>JACKBI010000009.1 GCA_020634615.1 Anaerolineales bacterium | reverse complement strand
ACGACAGCGCCGATCCACAACTGGCCGCTGCTGATCTGCTGGCGCAAGCCGAGCACGACGTGCTGGCCTCGGCGATTCTGCTGACTCCCAGCAAGCGGCTGGCGACGCTGGTGCAGGCCGCGGCCCTGTCGCAATTGGAGGAACTGGAGCGGGCCGAGATCATCCAGGGCGCGCTGGCCAACAACAGCGGCATCGTCGTCACCGAGAGCCTGGCGCAGGCCTTCGAGCTGGCCAACGTCTATGCGCCGGAACACCTCTGCCTGCTGGTGCGCGACCCGTGGAGCCATCTAGGGCAGGTGCGCAACGCTGGCGGCGTGTTTCTGGGCGAGCGCAGCTTCGAGGTGCTGGGCGACTATGTGGCCGGTCCCAGCCACACCATGCCCACCGGCGGCACGGCGCGCTTCGCCAGCCCGCTCAACGTGCTGGACTTCGTCAAGATCGTCAGTGTCATTGGGCTGAACGAGACCGCGTTGCAAGCCATCGGCTCGGCGGCTGAAACGCTGGCAAGAGCCGAGGGCCTCACCGCCCACGCCGCCGCCGTCGCCCGCCGCCTGTCCGACGTATCCGTCACTCCCGCGTAGGCGGGAGTCCAGCGAGAAGTTTTGACAGGATTTACAGGATCAACAGGATCAGATCTGTCCTCACGAACAAGTGTGAAATCCTGTCAATCCTGTTAATCCTGTCCAGTTTCAGAGAAAGAACTTCCTCGTTACGAGGGTGCTGGATGCCCGCCTCCGCGGGCATGACGTGGTGCGTGTCACCTCCGCGGAATGACGGTGCGAATCCGCCCCGCGCAGCGTGGACAGGTCGAACCCGCTGGGCCGTCTGGATTGTGCCCGCGCGTGGCCGATGGTACAATGCGGTCTGTTATGGCAATAGCTGAACAGGGTGCGAACTTTCAAGGCAAGCGGGTCTGCGTTGTCGGCCCGTTTCCGCCGCGCGCAGGCGAGCTGAGTGGACAGGTGGAGATGTTTTGCCAGGCATTGCAGGGCGAAGGCGCCTGGGTGCGGCGGGTCAACACCGACGTGCGCGCCGTGCGCCG
This sequence comes from Anaerolineales bacterium, assembly GCA_020634615.1. Lineage (GTDB taxonomy): Bacteria > Chloroflexota > Anaerolineae > JAAEKA01 > JAAEKA01 > JACKBK01. The sequence continues at coordinate 280,840 of JACKBI010000009.1, read as the reverse complement.
CCTGCCGCTGATCGGAATCCACCTGCTGCCGCTGGCACAGATCGTGCTGGTGGCCTGGCGGTTGCTGGCCGCGGCGCCGCGCAGCGACATCCTCCATGTGTTCGCCGTCAGCGGTTGGGGGTTCTGGCTGCCGGTCATGCTGGCCCTGCTGATCGGCCGGCTCTATCGCCGGCGCGTCGTAGTCAGTCTTTCCGGTGGCGAGAGCGGCGAGTTTTTGCGCAGGTCATGGCGCCGGGTGCTGCCGTTGCTGAGCCGGGCCGATGCCGTGATGGTCACCACAGACTATCTCAAGGAAATCGTCGGCCGGTTCGGACAGCAGGCGCGCGTCGTGCCCAACCTGATCAGCCTGGAGCATTTCCCGGTGCTGGCGCGAACCGAATGGCCGGTGCTGATCCTGTGGATCGGCGACCTGGAGGAGAACGCCAACCCGGTGATGGCGCTGCGGTCGCTGGCGGCCCTGCGCAAATTGGCGCCGGAAGCACGGCTGATGATGGTCGGGCAAGGATCGCTGGCGCAGGTAACTGCCAGAGCTGCCACGGATCTCGAGATCGCCGGCGCAGTTGCCTATCGCGCCGAGTTGGCATCGTGGCAGCGCGAAGAGCTGCTGCGCGAGGCCAGTATCCTCTGGTTTACCGCCCGGGAGGACAACCTGCCACAACAGTTGCTGACGGCCGCTGCCAGCGGCACCGTGATCGTGAGCACCGATGTCGGCGGCATTCCCGAGTTGTTGCACGACGGCGTGGACGGGCTGCTGGTGCGGCCCGACGACGCGGCTCGCATGGCCGAGGCCACGATGCGTGTGCTGAAGCGGCCCTTTCTGGCGGAAAGCCTGGCCAGCAACGCGCGGCTGTCAGTCGAGCGCTACACATGGTCGAAGCACCGGCGCAGCGTGGCGCGCCTGTACGGCCTGCTGGACGCCGACGCGGCTGTGTCCGCGGATGGAGAAAGCGGCAGTGTCGATGTAAACGGCGACGACCCGACCGATGTGTTGGGCCGGACGGAGTTCCTTTGGTCGGAGCCGGGCAGCGGCGGATCGCAGGACGTCGAGCCGGCCACTCGACGGAGAAGGCGATAAGGGACGTTCCGGCTCCTACTCGTCCTCGTCCTCGTACTCGTACTCAAATTTCCGCCGGAGAGTACGAGAACGAGTAAGAGTAGGAGTAGGAGTAAGAGCAGGAAAGCGATGCGAATTCTTGTTGTGTTGGGCGAGGGCGGGCACACCCGCCAGATGCTCCGCCTGTTGGACGAGCTGGGCACAGCTTGCGAATACCATTATCTGATCGCGGCCGAGGATACGCTGTCGGAACGCAAGATCCGCGTGCCGGGACCGGTCTGGCGGATTGGCCGGCCGCGCAACAAGGTGGGCGGCGAGACCGACTCGCTGCCTGTATCGGCATGGCAGACAGCAGGCAGCCTGGCGCAGCTCTGGCCTATCATCCGCCGGGTGCGCCCCGACGCAGTGCTGGCCAACGGGCCGGCGATTGCCGTGCCCGCGGCGGTGATTGGCAAAGCAATGGGCGCGCGCGTGATCTATGTCGAGAGTGCGTCGCGCGTCAACGGCCTGAGCGCCAGCGGGCGCATGGTCTACCGCCTCGCCGATCTGTTCATCGTGCAGTGGCCGCAGTTGACGGCGCGCTATCCGCGTGCGGTCTATGCAGGCAGATTGGTGTAATTCCGATGTTGGGCTGATTTGCAAGTTCAGACGGCCTTCTGAGTCAACCGGCGACTTCCGAAGTCCCTGCAAACCGCTTCTTGCCCGTATCTTGCAACCTTCTTTTCCCGTCCTCTGAGTTGACACATGATTTTTGTCACGGTTGGCACTACCGAGTTCGATGATCTTGTGCGCGCAGCTGATCAACTGGCGGCAGCTGGCCATGAAGTTGTCATCCAGATTGGACGCGGCCTGGTGGAGCCGGTTCACGCGCAGTGGTTTCGCTTCGCGCCTGACCTCGACACCTGTTACGAAGCAGCCGATGTAGTCGTAACGCATGGCGGGCTGGGCACTGTCACCGAAGTGCTGCACCGGCGTATTCCGCTGGTCGGTGTCTCCAACCACGACCGCTACGACCGCCATCAGGATCAGATCCTGCAGGCCATGGAGGCTGCCGGCCATCTGCTGTGGTGCCGTGATCTGGCTGATCTGCCGCAGGCGATTGAGCTGGCCGGACAGCGTGAGTTCCTTCCTTACGTACCGCCGCAGTCGCACATCGGTGCGGTCATCAGCGAGTTCCTGCAAACCCCACCGGCGCGCGGCAAACGGCAGGCAGTTTGAAGGTTCGCACTGTTGGAACATCGGGTTCCGGCTTGCTTCCATGCAAAGGATGCGCTATAATCAGCCATGCTTTCACAAGCTGTGCGCGGCGTTCTGCTGTGCTTCACTCCAGGCATAACACAAAGGAGGTAGTCGCACCGTAGCGATCTTTGCCCAGGTATTGCTGTAGCAAACCGGGTTGTCTTGCCACAGCCATAGCGACAGGGTATCTTTCAACCTCCGCATGCAACCCTGCACGCCCGTATCCGATCAACCCCCGAATCGCCAAGTCGATACTGACCATTAAGTTGGTACCATTTTTCAATCTCTCAGGAGGAGAAACTCACTATGCACAAGCGACTGTATGCTTTGTTGGCACTGCTGCTGGTTTTCTCAATGGTGCTTGCGGCCTGCGGATCAAAGGAAGCCACACCAGAGCCTACGACAGCACCCGAACCGGCTGCCCAGGCAACAGCCACCGAGGCGCCCGCCGCCGTGGCCCCGACCGAAGCAGCTGCTGAACCGACGGCCGCCCCGGCCGGCGCCGCCAAGGGAACCGAAGAAAACCCCTTGATCCAGGTCTTCGTCCCGTCAGGCGAGACCGAGCAGATTTTGTCGGGAGCCGATGAACTCGACGCACTGATGGCCGAGAAGGGCATCTACGTCGACTCCTCAGTGGCCACCAGCTACGCCGCGGCCATCGAGGCCATGTGCGCCGGCAAGGCGGATATCGTCTGGCTCGCCCCGCTGAGCTACGTCATCGCCAAAGACAAGTGCCCCGACGCCCAGCTCATGGTGACTTCGGTGCGCTTCGGCAGCCAGTTCTACAACGGCCAGATCATCGTCGGCGCCGACTCCGGCATCGAAAGTATCGAAGATCTGAACGGCAAGAGCTTTGCCTTCACCGACCCGGCCAGCACCTCCGGCTATCTCTATCCGACTGCGCTGCTGGAAAAGAACGGTGTCGAGTTGAGTGAGAGCTTCTTCGCCGGTTCGCACAACTCCGCAGCGCTGGCAGTCTACAATGGCCGCGCCGACGCAGCAGCTACCTACGTGGACGTGCGCAACAGCCTCGAGAACGACTTCCCTGACATCAAGACCAAAACCAAGGTCATCGCCCTGACCGACGACATCCCCAACGACACCATCACCGCCGGTCCTGACGTTCCGGCCGATGTTGTCGACGCCTACAAGCAGGCGCTGCTGGACATCGTCTCCACCGACGCCGGCAAGGAAGCCATCTACACCATCTACGAGTGGGAAGGCGTGGCCGAGGCCGACGATTCCTTCTTCGACCCGATCCGTACGGCTGCGACCGCCATTGGCATCGTGGACCTGCAGAACTGGAAGGGTGTCAGCGCTCCCTACCGCGTCGGTCTGGTAACCGACGTCGGCAAGGTTGACGATGGCACCTTCAACCAGTATGCCTATGAGGGCTTGCAGCGGGCCGCCGAAACCTACGGCCTCGACGTATCCTTCATCGAGACTGCCCAGCCGACAGACTACGAAAAGAACGTCGAGCAATTCGCCCAGGAAGGCTACGACATGATCGTGACCGTGGGCTTCATGATGGGCGAAACGACGCAGAAGATGGCCGAGAAGTACCCGGACATCAAGTTCGCCATCGTGGACAACGCTTACGAGACCTATCCTGACAACCTGCAGGGCCTTGTCTTCCGCGAGGACCAGGCCGGCTTCCTGGCAGGCGCACTGGCCGGTATGATCAGCGAGAGCCAGACCGTCGGTATCGTGGCCGGCATGGAGATCCCGCCCGTCAAGAAGTACCGCAACGGCTACGAGATCGGCGCGAAGTATGTCTGTGCAGATTGCGACACCGTAGGCGTTTACATCGACAGCTTCACCGACCCGGCGCGCGGCAAGACCGCTGCGCTGAGCCAGATCGCTGAAGGCGCGGATGTGATCTTCGGCGCTGGCGGCCCCACCGGCTCCGGCGGCATTCTGGGCGCAGCCCAGGACGGCGCCTGGGTCATCGGCGTCGACCAGGACGAGTACTTCACCACCTTCGGCGGCGGCACGACCGACGGTGCTGACAAGCTGCTCAGCAGCGCCATGAAGCGCGTCGACAACGCGGTCTACAACTCGATCCAGAGCCTGGTGCGCGGCAGCTTCACCGGCGGCACGGCTCTCTACGAGGCCAGCAACGATGGCGTCGGTCTGGCCCCGTTCCACGATGCCGAAAGCGCGATCCCGGACGACGTAGTCGCTTCGTTGGACGACATCAAGGCCAAGCTGGCCAGCGGCGAGCTGACCACCGGCGTTGACGGCGTTTCCGGCGATGTGATCGACGCAGAAGTTCCTGCGCCTGGCTCCTACGCTGGTCCGTCAGCGATGGCCGAGACTCCTGCTGGAGTCACACCGATCAAGGTTGGTTTGGTGACCGACGTCGGCAAGGTGGATGACGGCACGTTCAACCAGTACGCCTATGAGGGCATGATCCGGGCAGCCGATGAGCTGGGTCTGGAGACCTCCTTCATCGAAACCGCACAGCCGACTGACTACGAGAAGAACGTCGAGCAGTTCGCCCAGGAAGGCTACGACATGATCGTAACCGTGGGCTTCATGATGGGCGAGACCACTGCGGCCATGGCCGAGAAGTACCCGGACATCGAGTTCGCGATCGTCGACAACGCCTACGAGACCTACCCGGACAACCTCCAGGGCATCGTCTTCCGCGAAGACCAGGCCGGCTTCCTGGCTGGCGTGCTGGCCGGTCTGCTGACTGAGAGCAAGACGGTCGGTATCGTAGCCGGCATGGAAATCCCACCTGTCAAGAAGTACCGCAACGGCTACGAGAACGGCGTCAAGTATGCCTGCCCCGACTGCGACACCATCGGCGTCTACATCGACAGCTTCACTGACCCGGCGCGCGGCAAGACCGCTGCGTTGAGTCAGGTCGCTGAAGGCGCGGATGTGATCTTCGGTGCTGGTGGCCCGACCGGCTCCGGCGGCATTCTGGGCGCAGCCCAGGACGGCGTCTGGGTCATCGGCGTTGATCAGGACGAGTACTTCACCACCTTTGGCGGCGGCACCACCGACGGCGCTGACATGATCGTCAGCAGCGCCATGAAGCGCGTCGACAACGCCGTCTACAACGCCATCACCACTGCGGCGACCGGCACGTTCCAGAGCGGAACCGCGCTGTTCGATGCTGCCAACGACGGCGTCGGACTGGCGGCTTTCCACGATGCCGAGAGCAGCGTATCTGCAGACGTTCAGGCCAAGCTGGCTGAAGTCTTCCAGATGCTCGCCAGCGGCGACATGGACACCGGCGTCGATCCAATCACCGGCGACCAGCTTCAGTAACCTTTCCAAGTTCACGAACGGGGAGCGTCATTGCGACGCTCCCCGTTTTGTCACTTGGGTACCGTTCAATTCGACCGAGCAGCGGGGCGATGCGACGTTGGATCAAATCAGCGTTGACGAGCCAGCAACCTGTTGCCTCCGGTCGTTCGATCCGAATTTCCAGTCCTCTCGACAGACAGCGCAACCCAACAGGGAACAGTCACTTTCATCGCATTCTGCCCGACTAGTCGAGACCACAACAGTAACCGTCACCTCTCGTCCCATCCCGCAATCAGACATCAAACGATCGAGGTCGCCCTATGCCAGTGTCCCAAGTGAACGCCGCGACGACCGGACTTGCCCTTGAAATGCAGGGCGTCACCAAGCGCTTTCCCGGCGTGCTTGCCAACGATCAGGTGGATTTCCAGCTTCGCAAGGGTGAGATTCACGCGCTGCTGGGTGAAAACGGCGCGGGCAAAAGCACGCTGATGAACATCCTCTACGGTCTCTACACGCCGGACGAGGGCAAGACCTATCTGGACGGCAAGGACGTCACCATCCACAGTCCCTCGGACGCGATCGCCAACGGCATCGGCATGGTGCACCAGCACTTCATGCTCATCCCGGTGATGACCGTCGCGGAGAACATCACGCTGGGCCAGGAAGTCACCAAGGCGGGGGCGTTTCTCGATCCCAAGCGCGCCAGGCGGCGCATCAACGAGTTGTCTGCGCAGTACGGATTCGAGGTTGATCCCGATGCGCTGGTAGCCGATCTGCCAGTGGGTTTGCAGCAGCGGGTGGAAATCATCAAGGCGCTTTATCGCCATGCCGACATTCTGATCCTCGACGAGCCGACGGCGGTGCTGACGCCGCAGGAGATCGAGGAACTCTTCCGCGCCATGCGATCACTGGTGGCCGAAGGCAAGTCGATCATTTTCATTACCCACAAGCTCAAGGAGGTCTTTGCGGTCGCCGACCACATCACCGTGCTGCGCAACGGCCGGGTGGTGGGGACGACGACACCGGCAGAGGCCACCGAAGCGTCGCTGGCGGCAATGATGGTAGGCCGCGAGGTCATCCTGCGGGTCTCCAAAGACGAGGCGGAGCCGGGCAAGCCGGTGCTGGAAGTGCGCAACCTCCAGGCGCTCGACGAACGGGAACAGATCGTGCTGCGGGGTGTCAATTTTGCAGTGCAGGAAGGCGAGGTTCTGGGGATCGCCGGCGTGCAGGGCAACGGCCAGACCGAACTGGTGGAAGTGTTGACCGGGCTGCGACCGTCGCTGTCAGGCCAGGTGATCATCGGTGGCCAGGACGTGACCAACACGACGCCGCGCACCGTCACCGAGCAAGGCGTGGCACACATTCCCGAGGACCGCCATGAGTTCGGCATGGTCACCTCGTATTCCGTCGCCCAGAACCTGGCACTGGTGACCTACTATCAACCGCCCTTTGCGCGCGGCGTCGTGATGCAGGACAAGGCCATCGACGACAACGCGACGACCCTTGTCGAAGAGTTCGACATCCGCACACCCAGCATCCACACCTCGGGCGGCAGCCTCTCCGGCGGCAACCAGCAAAAGTTGGTGGTGGCGCGCGAGCTGTCGCGTCCCATCAAGCTGCTGATCGCGTCGCAGCCAACACGCGGCGTCGACGTTGGCTCCATCGAATTTATCCACCAGCGGATCATCGAGCAGCGCGATCAGGGCGTTGCAGTGCTGCTGGTGTCGGCTGAATTGGATGAAATCATGAGCCTGTCGGATCGCATAGCGGTGATGTATCACGGCGAGATCATGGCGACGCTCGACGCCGAGACTGCCGAACGCGCTACGCTGGGCCTGTTGATGGCGGGCGTCCATCCGAACCAGTAGAGATTCCGCTGTTTCGCAACATACTGTTTGAGAAGTCACCCAATCAGACTTCGGAAGTCGACGCTAGCTCGTCACGACAACTCTCCAACTGCTGGAATGTCCACTGGCTATCGGTCCGTCGACTTCCGAAGTCTTCCAGCGAGGCTTTCCCAACCGTTGCGTAGGGTTGAGCCTCTGCGACAAGTGCTTACCCGTCATTCCCGCGGAGGCGGGAATCCAGTGTCGTGAAGCGTAGATTCCCGCCTCCGCGGGAATGACGGAAATCCACGGAGATATTTTATGCCCGCCAGCCAGCTTATTCTCTTTCTAGCAGGACTAATCCTCTGGGCGATCTGGATCGCGGCTTTGGGCGATCTGGTTAGCCGCGACCCGGGCGAGATCAAGCGTGGGTCACGAGGGCTGTGGTTGGTGGGGTTCCTGGCCCTGCCAGTCATCACCGGCATCATCTTTATGATACCGGCGGCGAAACAGTTCGCCGTCTGGCCACCAGGCGACCTGATCTTCTCAATATTGTGGTTCTTCGCTCGCTTCGCCTCCTGGTTGGGCCTGCCGGTCTTCACCGGACTGGACGTGGCGCCGATCTGGATTGCGGTCTGGGCAGTGAGCGCATTGGTGGGCGTCGCCTATTTCTTGCTGGTGTCGCGCAGCCGCCCGACCATCGTGGGCAGCGTCGGTGACATCATCACCATTCTGCTGGCGGTGAACACAGCCCTGATCATCGGCTACTTCCTGATCCTGGTGACCGGCTCCGACCCGATTGCCGCCTATCAGGGGTTGTACGAGGGAATGATCGGCGACAAGGCCCGTTTTGCCGAGACGCTGGTGGCGATGACACCCTTCGTGCTGATGGGTCTGGCCGTTGCAGTCGGCTTCATGACCGGCCTGTTCAACATCGGCGCCGAGGGTCAGTTCTACGTCGGCGCGATGGCGGCCGCGGTGGTCGGTTCTTCCTTTGAAGGCTTGCCGCTGCTAATCCATCTGCCGCTGACCGTCGGCGCGGCGATGCTGGGCGGCGGGATCTGGGGCGCCATTCCTGGCTTTCTCAAGGCCCGCTTCGGCGCTCACGAAGTCATCAACACGATCATGATGAACTACATCGCGGTCAAGACGGTCGACTATCTGGTCAAGAATGTCTTCCGCGACCCGACAGCCAGCCTGGATCGCACCCCCTATGTGCTGGAAAGCGCGACGCTGCCGATCTGGGTGTCGAACAGCCGGCTGCATTTCGGCTTCTGGATTGCCATCGCCGCGGTAGCCGTCATCTGGTGGCTGATGTACAAGACGACCTGGGGCTTCCAGATGCGCACGGTGGGCGCGAGCCACGGCGCATCGCGCTACGCCGGCATGAAGGTGGGGCGCAACATCGTACTGGCCATGGCTATCGGCGGCGTCCTCTCCGGTCTGGCCGGCGGCGGCGAGGTGATCGGCCTCAACGGCTACCTGCCGGCGGCCTTTACATCCGGCTCCGGCTTCGACTCCATCGCGGTGGCGCTGCTGGCCAAATCCAACCCCATCGCCATCCTGCCCGCTGCCTTTCTGTGGGGCGGGCTGCGCAACGGGGCCGGGTTGATGCAGGTACGGGCCGGCATCAGCCGCGACCTGATCGATATTGTCCAGGCGTTTGTCATCCTGTTCGTGGCTGCGCCGCAAATCGTCCGCTTCATCTATCGCCTGCGGGTGGTGGGTGTCAAGCAGGTCGTCGTATCGCGCGGCTGGGGCAGCTAGGCGCACTGGAGGAATAGACATGACATCTGCAACAACAACAGCTTCCACGGCAATCCCCAGCAAATTCATGACCCGCTCGCGCTGGTTCGGCGTGGTCTATCTGATTTTCGGCGTGCTTCTGGTCTACCTGGCGATGACTGCGCTGGACCCCGAGGCGGTCTCGAAGTTCCGCTTCGGCCAGATCGAAGCCTCCATCATGGATCGTCTGCCCGAAGCGGTGCAAACGGGGCTGAAGCAGGGCGTGCCGATCCCCAGCCGCAACAGCATGCTGCTGGTTGGCATTCTGCTGCTGATCACCGGCGTGGTGCCGTTCCTGCTGCCGCCTCAGGTCGCCAAGCGTTACGAGAACCTGGTGCTGATGCTGGTCTTTGGCCTGCTGCTGGCGGCTGTGCTGATCTATGCGGCAACAGGCAAACGCACCGACGTGGTCAGCATGCTGGCCGACGGGATTCGCCTGGCAACGCCGATTGCGCTGGGTGCGCTGGCCGGCATCCTGTGCGAACGTGCCGGTGTGGTCAACATCGGTATCGAGGGGATGATGCTGGTAGGCGCGGGCCTTGGCTTCACCGCCTCGCTCTACCTGCAAAATTCGACGGCCGGACTGGTGGTGGCGATTCTGGCAGGCATGCTGATGGCTGCGCTGCACGCGGTGCTATCGATCTCCTTCAAGGTCGATCAGATCATCAGCGGTACCGTGATCAACATCCTGGCAGTGGGCATCACCGGCTTCACGCGGCGTAGCTTTCTGCTCGACAACCCGTTCGGCGCTCCCAGCGTCTACTCGCCGATCCCGATTCCAGTGCTTTCCGACATCCCGGTACTGGGGCCGGTGCTCTTCCGCCACCAGCCCATCGTCTACACAATGTTGATCCTGGTGTTTGTGATCCAGTTCTATCTGTTCCGCACCAAGTGGGGTCTGCGACACCGGGCAGTGGGCGAGCACCCGCGCGCGGCCGACACGCTGGGCATCAACGTCATCCGGGCGCGCTATCTGGCAGTGATCGCGGGCGGCGCGATTGCCGGGCTGGCCGGCGCCTGGTTCAGCCTGGAAACGGTGGGCAGCTTCGACGATCTGATGACGGGCGGCAAGGGGTTCATCGCGCTGGCGGCTATGATCTTCGGCAACTGGAACCCCATCGGCGCGTTCTTCGGGGCGCTGCTCTTCGGTTTCGCCGACGCGTTGCAGATCAAGTTGCAGATCCTGGAGACCGGCATCCCCTACCAGTTCATCGGCATGTTGCCCTACGTGCTGACCATGATCGTGCTGGCCGGTGTCATCGGCAAGACCACCCCGCCGGCCGCCGACGGCGTGCCGTATGAGAAGCAGTAGGAACGAGTAGGGGCGGGGTAACCCCGCCCCTACCTGGTAATCCCCCTCAACCTGCTCCTGCTCCGGCTTCCTCGTCGGGGTGCTGCGCTATCCCGACACGGGGATTGAAGACGCGAGAGGCCGGACTTCACCGAAAAAGTCCGGCCTCTCGCGTCTGGCTGGTATGAAAAGAGATGGCATCTTCGGGCAAAGATGCCATCTCTTGTTGTTACCCAAAGGTGACTGGTGCAGTATCAGGCTATCATGGGGTCATCCGCCGCGTCCAGCGCTGCCACGCGTTCGCGGTAATACCCCTGGTACTCCGGCGGCAACAGGACGGCCATGCGCATCATGATCTGGTCGGTGTAGCGCCCCAGCTCCTCGGTCTTCGCTTTGTTGGGCGTTCCCGGCAACACATACGGCTCGCCGATGTTGACGACGATGCGGCCACGGCGCAGCCGCAGCAGGCTGCGTATCGCCTTTTCCTGCCCGTACGCCACAGCCGGCACGATGACCGCCCCCGTGCGCGACGCGAGATAGGCGACCCCTTCGTGGCCTTTTTGCAGGGTGCCGGTCTTGCTGCGCGTGCCTTCCGGCGCCACGCCCAGCAGCAAGCCCTCCTTGAGCGCCTCGATCGCCTTGGCCAGCGCCTTGCGATCCACCTCGCCGCGCGCGACGAAGATGGCCTGCTGGCTCCATACGATCATGTTTCCGATCACCGGCCGCGTTTCCCACTTGTCAGCGGTGAACATCTTCGAGTGCCGGTTGACAATGGAGATGCCGATCACCGGGTCGAGGAAATGCAGGTGGTTCATGGTCAGAATCGTCGGACCGCTTTCGGGGATCTTCTCCGCGCCGTGAACTTCGAAACGGGTGAAAAGCCAGAGAATGAGGTGCGCCAGGGACTGGAGGAACCGGACGCGGCGGGGTATGGTGGTGTTGCTTGCCATCATTGATACCATTTCATCTAGAATCAACCCGGCGCGGCTCGTCGGGCTTCGGTCTGTATTGTATAGGTGACCACCGGCGCGGCGGCCAGCAAGTCGACTGCAAACTGTGCCTCGCCGCCGCCCAGGGCGATGCGGTCCGGGTCCGGGGCAATGGTGCGCATGCCGACCACACGGCCTTGTTGGTCATAGGCAGTCACGGTCAGCAATGTCGCCAGCGCCTCGACGTCGCCCACGTTGCGCACCCGACCGGCCAGCTTCAGCAGGCCGGCTGCCGTTTGTTCCTCGGCCACCTCCGTCACCTCCAGCGAACGGTACAGCGTCCCCGTGTACGCAGGCGCGGCTGAAATGACCTCGGCCTGATAGGTTGCATACTCGTCGGGTGCGTCGGGGAAGAAGATCACGAAAGGCGACCTCCCTTCGGGCGGCAGCACGTCCAGCGCGGTAAAGGTGGTATCGCTGCCCAGCAGCCGGTCAGCCCCGTCGAACAGCGTGATGCGCACCTGCACGCGCTCCAGATCCTGTTGGCTGAGATTGCTCACCTCGCCCAGAATCGTCAGTTCGCCCAGCGGGCTGGGATGAAAATAGACGTTTTCGACGGCCACCGGCGCCGGCGTCGGCGTGACCGTGGCCGTCGGCTCGATGGGACCGTCCCAGCCGCCGACCGGGATGAGCAGGAGCTGGCCGACCTGCAAAGCGCGTTCATCCTCGATGCCGTTGATGTCGCGCAACAGATCGTGCGGGACGCCGAACCGGGACGCGATGATGTTCAGGTTCTCGCCCGCCTGGATGCGATAGATGACCGGCGTGGGCGTGACGGTTGGCGTGGCCGTGGGTGGCGGCGTATAGGTGTCGGGCGTCGCCGTTGGGATGACGGTCGGCGGGGCGATGGTTGCGGTCGGTGTTTGGCTGGGCAGCGGCGTCACCGTGGGACGCGTCGTCACCTGGCCGCCACACGCCGCCGTCGTGAAAAGCGCCAGCGTCAGCGCCAAACAGAACGCTCGATTTCCAGGTTTCATCGACTGCGAATTATACCACAAGCCGCGGCGATCAAGGCCATTGTGTAGGATGTTGGCAGGGTCATTCCGTTTTCCACCGAAGTGTCACTCTGAGCGCATCAAAGACGCAACCAGCACGAATCGAAAAGCCAGCGAAGAGTCTCCTCCTCGTATGGTGGGACGCTTCGCTGAGTGCGTTGAACGCCGTTGCTGGGCCCCACTGTTCGCTCAGCGTGACAAATACGCGAGAGATGAATGACCGTGGGCAGTTGGCAACAGCCTGGACTCCGGCAACCGCTATCGCAGCCAAGTTACTCCCACCAGTCCCCAGCCCCTACTCCCCACGCCCCACCCCCAAACTCTGGCGGACTTACCACACCTGTGTTAGAATGGCGGCCATGCGGTCGCGCTTCATGCGGCCGCGCAATTCATTGACACTCAAACAAAGGATCGATCCATGACGACTGACAGCCCCAGCCCGACCGACTTTATCCGCCGAATGATCATCGAGGATAACGAAAGCGGTCGCTTCGGTGGACGCGTGCAGACCCGCTTTCCCCCGGAACCGAACGGCTATCTGCACATCGGCCACGCCAAGTCCATCAACCTGAACTATGGCATCGCGCGCGACTTCGGCGGCAAGTTCAACCTGCGCTTCGACGACACCAATCCCACCAAGGAGGAAGAGGAGTACGTCCAGTCGATCATCGAGGACGCCCGCTGGCTGGGCGCGGACTGGGAGGATCGGCTCTTCTTTGCTTCCGACTATTTCGACCAGTTGTACGCCTGGGCACTGCAGCTGATCGAGCAGGGCCAGGCGTATGTGGACGACCTCAGTGCGGAAGAGATTCGCGAGTACCGCGGCACGCTGACCGAACCGGGCAAGGAAAGCCCGTATCGCAACCGCTCGATCGAGGAGAACCTGGACCTCTTCAAGCGGATGAAGGAAGGCGAGTTTCCCGATGGTTCGCGTGTGTTGCGCGCCAAGGGCGACATGGCGTCGGGCAACATCAACATGCGCGACCCCGTCCTCTACCGCATCCTGCACGCCACGCACCACCGCACTGGCGACAAATGGTGCATCTACCCGATGTACGACTGGGCGCACGGCCAGAGCGACTCCATCGAGGGCATCACGCATTCGATCTGTACGCTGGAGTTCGAGGATCACCGACCGCTCTACGACTGGTTTGTGGAGCAGCTGGGCATCTACCACCCGCAGCAGATCGAGTTCGCCCGTCTCAAGCTGACCTACACGGTGATGAGCAAGCGCAAGCTGCTGCTGCTGGTCAACGAGGGACACGTGCACGGCTGGGACGATCCGCGAATGCCGACCATCTCCGGGCTGCGCCGCCGCGGCTACACGTCCGAAGCGATCCGCGATTTCACCGAGCGCATCGGCATCGCCAAGAACGACAGCGTGGTGGACATCGCCCTGCTGGAGTATTGCGTGCGCCAGGACCTGAACCTGCGCGCGCCGCGCGTCATGGGCGTGCTGAACCCGCTGAAGGTGGTGATCACCAACTACCCCGAGGGCCAGAGCGAGGAACTGTTCGCCATCAACAATCCTGAGGATGAGAGCGCCGGTTCGCGCAAGGTGCCCTTCAGCCGCGAGCTGTACATCGAGCAGGAGGACTTCATGGAGGACCCGCCCAAGAAGTTCTTCCGTATGGCGCCCGGCCGCGAGGTGCGGCTGCGCTACGCCTACTTCATCACCTGCGTGGACGTGGTCAAGGACGACGCCGGCAACGTGGTGGAGCTGCATTGCACCTATGACCCGGCCACGCGCGGCGGCGATGCGCCTGACGGCCGCAAGGTAAAGGCCACTTTACATTGGGTGTCCGCCCGCCACGCGGTGGACGCCGAAGTGCGGGTTTACGATCAACTGTTCACCGACGCCAATCCCAACGATCCGCCTGAGGGCAAGTCCTTTCTCGACCTTCTCAATCCCGACTCGCTGCACGTTCTCAACGGCTGCAAGCTGGAGCCCAGCATCCAGGCCGCCACGCCCGGCCAGCGTTTCCAGTTCGAGCGCATGGGCTACTTCTGCGTCGATCCTGACAGCACGCCCGACAGCCCCGTGTTCAACCGCACCGTAACGCTGAAGGACACCTGGGCGCGCGTGCAGCAGCAGCGGTAGTTCATTCCTACTCGTACTTGTACTCGTCCTCCTGCTCGTACTCTTCCGAAAGCTCCAGGGCCAGACGAGTAGGAGTACGAGGAAGAGTACGAGTACGAGCAAGAGACACGAGAGCATGAAACGCGTCTTTGCTGCTGACATCAAGCCTGACGACACGCTGGACGACATCTTTCGCGTCGTCGATCTGCGTCTGGCGCCCTACCGCGATGGGTCCAAGGGGCACTACCTGTTGCTGACGTTGGCCGACCGTACGGGTCAGATCGACGCTCGCCTCTGGGAAGGCGCAGCCGACGCCGCCAGTTGGCTGAACCCCGGCGACGCGGCCCGTGTCACCGGGCGCGCCACGCTCTACCAGGACCGCATCCGCCTGCGCGTTGAGGCCATCCAGCCGGCCGAAGACGACGAGGTCGACATCGACCAGTTGCTGGCTATGCCCGGCCAGGAAGCCGCCGAAGCGCTGGAACTGCTGAACGCAGCCGCCGGCCGGATCACCAGCCAACCCTTGCGCTGGCTGGTGGAGAGCTTCTACGGCGACACCGATTTCGTCACCGCGTTGACGCAAGCGCCACCCAACCGGCCTGGCGCTGCACTGCGGACGATGGTGGAGTTGCTGGAGCTGGCCAGCCCGCTGCTCGGCCCGGATGCACCGCTGGACAGCGACCTGCTGCAAGCAGCGATCCTGTTGCACGAGGCTGGTTTGTCGATTGCACTGTCACAGCCCAAGGGCGGACGTGCAGTCGTCTGGCTGGGCGTCGCCGTGCTGACCGATCAACTGGTGGGCGAGCGTCTTGCCCAGGCGCCCGACTTCCCGGCCGATCTGGCCATCGACCTGCGCCACTGCCTGTTGGCAGCCGGCGGCACCGTGGAAGCTCGCAGCCGCGAAGCTGCTGCTTTGGTGCAACTGAAGGCGCTGCACGACGCATTGACCAGGTGAGGATCGCCTGAGGTTGCAACCGTCAGGCTGATAATCCGGCTAGAGCATGCTGAAGCAAGCTATGCCATAGCGATTGAGCTTGCCTTTGCATGCTTTGATCTGTAAGGCGCCGAATTATGAAGCTTTAGAAAAGAAGCCGGTAATAGGCTCGGCACGCCCGCTGGAGGCCACCCACTCCGCTCTGCTACGGGGTGCTTCGCAAGGCCATCCGGCTACTACGTCGAAGGCCCTTCGGGCCTGGATCCTAGCCCTGAAAGGGCTTTCACCTTGTAGCCCGATCCGTTTTACGGTCGGGCGGGCCTCGCCTGGCTAATACCGGAACAAGATCTTAGCTTTCATCATTCGGTGACTGCAAGGAGACACCATTTCATGATTGATCGTCCCGTGCGCGTCCGTTTCGCGCCCAGCCCGACCGGCTACCTGCACATCGGTTCGGCGCGTTCGGCGCTGTTCAACTGGCTCTTTGCCCGCGGGCATGGCGGCCGCTTCATCCTGCGCATCGAAGACACCGATCGCAAGCGCTACGTCGATGACTCGATGCATGACATTCTGGCGGGGCTGCGCTGGCTGGGCTTGCAGTGGGACGAAGGCCCCGAGGTCGGTGGCGAGTACGGTCCCTATTTCCAGAGCGAGCGGCTGCCGATCTACACGCAGTGGGCCGACTGGCTGATCGACAACGGGCACGCCTATCGCTGCTATTGCAGCGCCGAGCGGCTCGCGTCACTACGCGAGGAACAGGTCGCGCGCAAAGAGCAGTCGGGCTACGACCGCCACTGCCGCTATCTCACCGCCGAGCAGCGGGCCGAACGCGAGGCCGCTGGCGACCCGTTCGTCGTGCGCTTCGCCATCGACCCGATCGACGGGCAGACCACCTTCCACGACGCCGTCCGCGGCGAGATCACCGTCGAGCACAGCCTGTTGCAGGACACCGTGCTGCTCAAGTCCGACGGCTGGCCGACCTATCACCTGGCGGCGGTGGTGGATGATCACCTGATGGAGATCAGCCACATCATGCGCAGCGATGAATGGCTGCCCAGCGCGCCGCTGGGCGTGCTGCTCTACGCAGCGTTCGGCTGGGAGCCGCCGGTCTGGGCGCATCTGCCGGTCATTCTGAACCCCAACGGCAAGGGCAAGATGAGCAAACGCCACGCCGTGGCGCCTGATGGCAGCAGCGTCCCCGTCCACCTGCGCGACTACATCGCCGACGGCTACCTGCCCGAAGCGATGTTCAACTTCCTTTCCAACATCGGCTGGAGCATCGACGGCAGCCGTGAGGTGTTCACGCCGGAAGACGCCATCGCGGCCTTCAGCATCGACAGCATCAATCCTTCGCCGGCCGCCTTCCCTTATGACAAGCTGGTCTGGCTCGACGGCATGTACATCCGCCAACTGGACGATGACGATCTGTACCACCGGCTGATCCCCTTCGTCGCGCAGGGCGTGGGATTGAGCGAGACCGAGATGGCCGCGCGACCGGAACTGCGGCCGGCCGTGCCCCTGATCAAGGAGCGGATCAAGACGCTGACCGAAGCTGCGCCCATGCTCAGTTTCTTCTTCGTTGACGGCCCGATCACCTACCCCGAACCCGCTGCACTGATCGGCGACAAGATGACCGCCGCGCAGTCGCTGGCGGCGCTGGCGGCAACGTCAGACGCCTTGTCTGTGCTGGCTGAGTGGGGCCACGATTCCATCGAAACCTGTCTGCGCGAGCTGGCCGTCACGCTGGGTCTTAAAGTGCGCCAGTTGCTGGCCATCGTGCGCGTTGCAGTTACCGCCGCCGCAGTGTCGCCGCCGTTGTTCGAGACGCTGGCCATCCTCGGCCGCGAGCGAACGCTGCTCCGGCTGGCGTCGGCTGGAGAAGCACTGCTGCCGCTTTCATGAGACGTTCGTGCGGTCATTCCCGCGTAGGCGGGAATCCACGTTTCACGGGCGAATGACTCCCGCCTACGCGGGAGTGACGGTCATCCTGTCAGTGCTGGTGAAGATCGCAAGTTTGATTTCCGCCTGCGCGGGAGTGACACATCGTGACCGCTGGTTAGTTTCGTCAACGCCTCGTGCGTGAAGGACTCCATGCAAGAAATCGTCGTCGGCTGCGTCCAACTGCGGATTCGACTGCCCCAGGCCCGCGAGGAACTGGAGGAACACTTGCTGCGCTTTGCCCGCCTGGCGCAGACCAAACGCACCCGCCTGCTGATCTTCCCCCAGTACAGCGGCTTGATGGCGGCCGCGCTGGTGACCACCGGCACGCGCAGCGGCCTGCTGCGCCAGGCCGACCAGGCCCGCCGCGCCAACGCCTCCTTCTGGACGCGCGCGCAGGCCAAACTGGCCGGTGGAGCCGCCGGCGTGCTGGGCGCGGACTTCGGCAAGTCGCTGGAAGGCGCGTTGATCCAGCGGCCGGACGACGTGCGCGAGGCGGTCACCTCCCTGTTTTCCGCCATCGCCCGCCACCATGGGATGACCGTTGTCGCCGGCAGCGCGTATTTGCAGGACGAAGATGGCGCGATCCGTCACATCGCGCTGGTGTTTGGACCGGACGGGCAGGAGCTGGGCGCGCAGGCCGCGGTCACACTGCGCCGCGACGAGAACCCGCTGGTGGAAGCCGGCCGCGGCTGGCAGGCGATTCAGACGCCTGTTGGCCGGCTGGGTATTCTGCTGGGCTACGACATGCTCTACCCCGAGGCGGGCCGCGCGCTGGCCTACGCCGGCGCCGAGGCGCTGATCGGCCTGAGCGCGACGACCAAACCGGTGATGTACGCCCGCCAGCGGCAGGGGTTGCTGTCGCGCGTCGAGGACAACCAGCTATTCGGCGCGATGAGCTTTGCCGTCGGCTACAACCCCTTCACGCCGGCTGACGAACAGCCTTACTTCGGGCGCTCGCTGCTGGCCGCGCCGATCAGCATGACCCCGCGTCACAACGGCGTACTGGTCGAGATGGGCACCGACAGCACCGAGGGGTTGATCACCGCCGAGTGGGACTACGCCGCGCTGCGCGCTTCGTGGGAAGAGGACGAACCGCCCATCCGCAGCGCGATGCCTGTCGCCGCCGCCGGTCCGGGACTGGGCGTTGTCTACAGCCGCGGGCTAACCGTGGCTGATGCTCTCCGCATCAGCAGCGAACTGCCTGGTTCAGCGCCGGTGGCGGAGTTGTCACCCGCTGATAACGAGAATCTGTCAGTTGAAGTCAGGGAACAATCTGACGTGGTAACCGATGGACGTGACGCGGGTGAGGTTCCATAGGACCTGGAAGCCCTGGTCAATCAGCCCGCCCCACGCTAAGGGAAACTCCAGACCACGACCCGGGGTGAATCGCGTGCGTAGCGCGGCAACTTCTCGATGCGACCTGCCATGTCGAAGATTACATTGCACTGGCTTGTCGTCATTTTTTCGGATGGAGGCAGGCGTCCATTCGGATCGTCTCCTGGGCAGTCGTGGTCCTAAGACAGGTCAGCCGCGAGAACCTCTGCCGACCGCTCCCGCCTTCGTCCCTTAGCGTAGTGCGGAGAGTATCGCTTCACCGTCGACGTTGGCCGGTTCCGAAAAGCCGAGAAGAGCGTACAACGTGGGGGCCACGTCGGCCAGGCTAACTCGTTCCTGGTGCACTCCAACCGCCAAACCGGGTCCGCGCATGGCAAGTTGGACCCAGGAGCTCTCAGGAGAGCCGTGACTGGCTGTGAAATGGAACGTTCCCAATGCTCCACCGATCTCAGGGCTGCTCTGATGGATAATGTTGAAGCGAAACAGAGTGAACACCCAAAGGTCTGGCCAGCGCACCTTGGAAGTGTCATGCACAGGATGATCGATGTTCCAGGCGCTATATAGTTCTCCTCTGCGATTGCCAGCTACGCCATCCTCCACCAGCGGACCATAGACGTCATCGATTCCACTGTCCATTTCATCACGGTCGAGCACGACGAAGGGATGTACGGTCGCCTGGTTTAGTGGATGAACGAGCGTGTAATCGGCAAGCTGAGAAGCGACCGCCGCCGCCAGGGATGAATCGGTTAGGTACAGATAACCAATAGATCCCGAGGCGGTAATCATCTCGACATCGTCCTGGCTTATGCCTAAGTCTGTCAGGACGTCTCCCATGTCGATCAAAGAATCGTCCATCAAGGTCACCTGCCCGTGGTCGGATAACAGGCTGACCACACTCTGGTCAGCCGTCTGCTTGAGATCCAGGGCGTCGAGGAATCGGCCAAACAGGTAGTCCGCCTCGAACACGATGTCAAGAACCGCTCCGCGGTTGACTCGGGGATTGTACAGGTTCGCGTCGTCCCATAGCACTTCGGGCGTACCCAGGTCGGTCCATTCTGGCGGGCGATCGGCGGCCCCCAAGTAATGCTCACCGTCGTCACAGTCACCCATGTTTATGTAGAACAAGTCAGGGTCCTCTGCGAAGAGGATGCGCAACGCGCTGTCCATCACCCAGCGATCGGACGGGTACTTGGAAGGATGGGCGTTCAGGTCCCGGAGGCCCGCGCTCTGGTACATCTTTGCCTGGCTTGACGGGAACAGGTTGGTGCCGTCCCGATCCGTTGCCGCATCTGGGTCGCTCGGCGGATCTCCAATCTTGCGAAGCTGCGGATCTTGCAGGTAGTAGGGGTGCCAGATTCCACCGGCGATGGTGTCCATTGTATCGTTGCCGTCGTCCAGTAGGTGACCGGTGAGTTCCTTTCCGGACAGAAAAGCATTGTATACGTCTGGGTTGCCGGCCGGCAGCACATCGTAGACCGTCTGGATCGAGGCACCGTCATCACCCCATCGCAACAGGTCCTTGCTCGGCGCTAGGAAGACTGGCTCTCCGGTCGGGTCGATGCCGGCGAAGTGATGGAATACGTTGGCTACGCCCAGTGTTCCTGGCCAGGAACCGCTGACCACACTCATGTGATTGGGGTCGGTGATGGATGGCAAGAGACCGAATGCGTTGGGGAAGAAGGCAGATTGTTCCAGGAAGTCTCTGGTTCGTGGCATCAGGGGTTCGTAGGTGCCAGTGTCCCATTGCCCATTGCGGTCGATATACAGGTATCCGCCTCCGCAACCGTCCATTGACACAAAGAACACCTTGGGCACGTTGCGAACAGCGGCCTTCAAGTCGACGGTCTGGCCGTTGGCGGTCACATGCGCAGCACCCACCTCACCTTCCGACAGCCCGGCCGGTGCTGTCAGGTAGGCCACCAGGTAGCGGCTTTCTTGCGCTGCTAATTCTACTGTGGCTTGCGGAAAGCCCGTGGAAGTAGGACGGAACAACTCATCAGCGAAGAACAGCTCGGCGGTCCAAGCGGTGGAGGCCGTTATCGCCAGACTGACCTCCATTGGCTCGGGCGAGGGGTTGACCAGCTCCAACACGTAACTTGTTGGGGTACTTGCTTGAACCTGGTGCGGCCGGCTGGCATCTGTGGTCACCTGGGAAAAGCCCAGATCCTGAGCCAGGCTACGCTCTCCAGGCAGAAACAGGCTCACCAGCGCTACGAGTATAACCAACACCCTCAGATTTCCCTTGTAGTTCACGATCAATCCTCCTTCCGGGACCATGTAGTGTGTGCTGCTTGCGGGTTTAGGCAATTCGACAGGAATGGAGACTGAGGCGATGGTCGACAGGAGTCCCTGTGGGTTGGGCTACGGCTTTCCAAACGACTTGATCTCACTTGGGAAAGGTGGCCTTTGCCTCAGTCTATGAGCACCCGTCACGCTCATGATGAATTCAGTCAGCTCGTCAATGTCCGTGAAATATAGCTTGTCCGTCGACGATACTGGTTCAACTGCACCGCGCCACTCTGGCTTGGCGTTCTTGATCTCTCGATGCTCGGCCCAGATACGTACGATGAACACGTAGGTTTGGTCCTCGAAATCGGCGGTCATCAGCGACAGCTCCCGTGCCGGGCCCGGGTTCTACCGACCCGGGCCCGGCGGTGGTGAAGTGATAGCCTACGGTGCGGCCACTGACTCGACCGACACGCCCCAGGTGGACGTTCCTGCCGGGTAGAGGCTGGGCGGGCCCGCAAGTTGTTGTCCTGTCACGAGATCCGAACAAGTGTGATAGCCATCGTTCACCGGGTGGCTAAAGGTCTCGGTGATCTCCAGCGCATAGTTGCCTTCAGGCAATCCGTCCGGAAACGTGAACTCCCACCAGGTAAACCACACTCTTCCCCCGTGACAGTCCCAGCCCCAGTCGGCCGGATCAACCAGGACCGGCGCGCCCCAGAGGGAGTCGCCAACCCCAGGGAGGACCTCATAGACCACGTCGCCGGTGTCGGTGTCGATGATCTGGTAGCTATGGCTGGAAGCGTTCTGGAACACCCGTACCAGCCCTTTGGTCTTGGCAGCCCAGGCCCAGATGAGACGCACCGGATAGTTCTCGGGCACAGTCCAGACGCCGCCGCTCGCAGGATCTGGATTCGGGTAGGGCCAGATGTCAACCGGGTCAGGCGGCTGGGCAGCCGCAGGGACGACGATGAGCAGGATCAGCATGCTTGCGATCACCACAGATTGAATTAGCTTTCTCATTTGGCAAATCCTCCTTGAACTTCGAAAATGGTTCTCAAACGGCTATAAAACTGTACCATGTCCCGATCACGGCACTCGCACACAAGTCGCACACAAGCATCACAAGTGGCTGATCGCTACATATTGGTGGAAGTAACTATTCAGCCTTAGACTTCGGAAGTCGCCGGTTCTGCGTAACAACTAGCCCAACGCGGTGAGAGATGCTTCCACCTTGCTGCGGCGACTTCCGAAGTCTGGCGCTCCGTGATCGCCTGAATAGTTACTGGTGGGGGTTCTTGTTGTTGCGAGATCGCGAGACGACGATAAGTTTTCGACCAAACTGATAGCGCGTTGCAGCCGTTGCTGGGCCTGGGCAAATTCCCGGCGCGCTTGCTGCAGTTCAGCTATGGCGTAGGCGTATGGTGTTTCCACCGGTGCGTTGTCGCTCGCAGGCTGACGACCTGGCGATCTCACGATCTTTGCCAGCAGCGCCTGGGTCTCAGGCATCGGCGACACACCTAACTCCTGCTCGAGCACCTGCCGGCAGCGCTCGTACTGGCGCACCGCCAGCGCACGCTGTCCCTGGGCTGCGTGCAGCCGCATCACGGCACGGTGGATCTCCTCCCGCAGCGGATCGAGGTCGAGGATACGGCGCGCCGCGGACAACGCCTGGCTGTACTCCTCTCGGTACTCACGGCCGCGCATCAAGTGCGCCAGGCTGTTGAGATAGATACGTCGCAGCCGCTCCCGCTCTACCAGCACCCAGTCGTCGTAGATGGCGGGCAACAGATCGCCGGTGTATAGAACTAGCGTCTGCTCAAGAGCCTCAAGATCAGGTTGCTCCAGGGACAGGACCGGTCTCGCGAGCGCACGACTTGCCTGCTGCTCGAGTTCGGCGACATCCAGCCAGTGATCGCTGGCGCGGTTGAAGGCAATCTCGTCGGAGCCGTTGGCCAGCAGGTAGGCGCCCTTGGGGACGCCGTCCGGCTCAAGAACCCGCCGCAGTCGCCACAGAGCGGTGCTCAGCGCATTGCGCGCGTGCCGTTCGGTGGAATCGCCCCAGAACAGGCCGGCCACCACCTCGCGCGGATGGGCGCGGTCCCGATGGAGCACCAGATAGGCCAGCAGCGCCTGCACGATGCGGGTGGGTTGCGGCGTGGCAGGCAGGCCCGCGTGGGCCACGGTGAGATTGCCAAGCAGGGTGATGCGCAGTGTAGTCATAGCGAGTCGGTCTTCTCTTCCAAGCTGTCAGTCGGCGCTTCCTTGCTATCCACTTTGATGATGTCGTGCAGGGTTTCGATCAATCCGTCGGCTGGCTGGTCGGGGTGCTGCTGGTCGGTCTGGAAATGCACCATCTCGCCGCGCCACGTTCCGTTGCACTCCAGCCACAACCGCAGCAGGAAGGAGTGGTAGCTCGGCTGCAGGGGCCTGGGAACGATGGTGGACTGGCTGTCCTTGTTAGCGCGCATAGGGATTTGTTCCGGTCTGGCAACAGCCGACGCAAAATGGCTCGCCAACGGCCACCCTGCGCCGGCCATTCCGTGCTGTTTCCGCTTCACCCCAAGGGCGTAGCACGACAGCTTATTGGCAGGCTTCGTCGCACGTCGGGAAGTTGTAGACCGTCAACGTGCCGACGGACGAGGCGCCGTGCTTGTCTTCCAACAGGTAGTGTACCGTGGCTGGCGGATGACCGGTTGTTTCGTTGACCCAGCGGAACACGATGGTCCCGGACTTCTTCCCCAGCCAGGCCTGTCCGCCGTCGACGTCGAGCAGCCCGGTTACGAGGATGGCGTCGCCGTCGAGGTCGTAGTCGTTGGCAACCACATCAACGACCACATAGGTGAAGGGTTCGGCGAGATTGGCGTAGTCCGGCACCGCCACGGGCGGATGGTTCCGTTCCTGGGCGCCAGCCGGGCCGGCGATCAGAGTGAGCAGGACCAGCAGCAGCAGTCCCGCAGAGACGATTTGGCGTTTCATGTTGTACCTCCTGTGCGTGGTAGATAGGTTGGGCGGTGCTAGGCAGAACAGCACCACGTCGGTTGATAGATGGTCAGCACGCCCTGGGCCGATGCACCGTAGCTGTCGCGGATCTCGTAGACCACGATCCCCACGGCGTCCTTGGGTGCGTCTTTGGCAAACGCGAAGTAAACCAGGCCGGCCTCGGGTTTCATGAGGGCGGTCCCGTACTCGGTTGCGCGAATTCCGACAAGGACGATCTCATCCCCGTTGGGATCCCAGTCGTTGGCAAGGACGTTGGCGATGGACACCGGGTCATAGGGGGACGTCAGCGCGAAGTCTGGCTCAGCCACCGGCGGCAGGTTGCGGCCGTCCGCTGATGTGGGTGCGACCAGGGCGGTGAGCAGGACCGCCAGCAGCAGCCCTGCGGACAATAACTTTCGTTTCACTCAGCACCTCCTGAAATTTGTGATTGCGGATCCGGATCGACTGGCCACAGGATAGCAGGGAGGTGCTTACAAACTGTTTACAAACAGCGCGCGGGTGTAAACAATACGTCAGCCTCAGCAAGACGGGCAACGCTCAACCGCACCTGAATCAAAAACGCCCACCCAACCGGGTGAGCGTTTTGTTGCTCCTGAAACGGGTCTTTAGAACGTTTGACCGTTACTGGCCCAACGCAGCCTGTTTGGCTTCCCAGTCGATGGACCAGGTGTCCATCTGGGGCAGTCCTAGCAGCTTGCTCCTCATCGCGAGCCACGGCTTATCAAGCCGTGCGCCGGTGACGAAATAGAGCGGGGCAATACGCGCTTCCTCTTCCACCAGTAACCGCTCAGCTTCACGGTAAAGCGATTCCCGTTTCGCCGGATCGTTTTCGGTTTGGGCCTGTTTGGTCAACTCTTCGAACTGGCTGGGAACGGCGCGCGGCCAGTTGATGCCTTCATCAGCGCTGAAGACTTCATGCACCCAGTTGTTTTCATCGGCATAGTCAGCCGCCCAGGCTGTAATCCAAACCATGGGGGCGTCTTCGACCGGCGCTCCGGGGTTCAGAGACTGAAAGAACACACCAACTTCCAAGGGTTCGATGCGGATATCTGCTTCAGGAAACGTGTCTTTCCACATGGCCTGAATCGCCTGGCCGAGAGTTGACATGTACTCGAAGTCCGTATGTGACAACTCTATCACCAAGCCCTTGCCGTTTGGATATCCTGCTTCAGCCATCCATTGACGTGCAAGCTCCTGGCCCTGTGCATAATCTACAAGCCACCTGCCGATTTCCGGGTCTTGAGCTACGCTGCCGAAAATACCTGGCGGTGCGAAGGCATTGGCGGGGATGCCCATGCCGCTGCGAAGGTCGTTGACGATACTCTGACGGTCAATCGCCGCCGACAGCGCCTTACGCACCAATGGATCATTCACCGGTGGTTTGTTGGTAGTGAAGCCAACATAGGTGGTAGTCAACACAGGTTGAACTACCATTTCTGCCTTGCGGCCGGGATCATCAGCCATGTTTCCAAAATCTGTGGGCTGGATGTATTTCTGATCCAAATGATCTGTATCGTAAAGAGCCAACGCGGTCAGATTATCCGGCACCATTACGTATTCGATGCGGTCGATATTCCCACTGCCAGGCTCTTTCCAGCCCGGCCAGAATGGATTGCGTACCAGTGAAATGGAGTCCTCATGGTTCCACTCGGTCATGACGAATGGACCGTTGCTGACCATGTTCCCTGGTTGTGTCCACTGCTCGCCGTGCGTCTCGATCGCCCATTGCGGCGCTGGGCGCGCGACCCAGAGGCTGGCGATGCTGGGGAAATAAGCGGCAGGGCTTTCCAACGTGAATTCCACGGTGAAATCATCCGACGCATGTACGGCGACTCCATCCAGCAATTCTTGTGTCACCGCCTCTGCTGTGTTGAGGTCAACTGCCCCGGCAATGGAGTAGAGTACGTAGGCGTATTGAGAACTCGTTCTTGGGTCCAGCGTGCGTTTTACTCCGTAGACCACATCGTGTGCGTTTACCATACGAACGTTGCCTGAGATGTCTGTTTCCTGCACCACGGACTGAGTTTCGGGATCCCATCGAACCCAGGGCACGTCGTCTCGCATGTGGTAAGTCCAGGTGTGACCATCATCGCTCACCGACCAGTCGGTTGCCAGTTCTGGTACCACCGCGGTCGAGTCCGTTGCATAGTCCGTGAGACCGGCAAACATCTGCTCGATCAACTCAGCGGACGTTCCGTCGATGGCCAATCCCGGGTCGGCGGTCAGCGGCTCACTGCCGAGGTTCAAGTTGAGGGTTACTGGCTCTGTTGGTTCATCTGAACTAATTGACGCGGTGTTCTGTGCCTGTTCCACCACCGCTGGAGGTGGCGCAACACATGCGGCCACGAGAAGAATGGCGATCAGAACGATCAAAGGTGAGTTTCGGGTGGACATGGGACGTTCCTCCTCTTCAAAACTGTTGATACGACAAGTCGGCAAGATTCTCATAGGCACTCCTTGGTCACCAGACTGACCCGATACCTTTAGTCGCGAGGCTTCTCTGCACTCTACCGACAGCTATCTGAATGCGATAGCTTCAGATGGTTCATCATAGATAGACGTGCGCCGGTATTGTTGGCTCTTGCGATCCTGAAGTGCCTCCCATGCGGCGGTGATTTCCCGGTGCCAGGGCACATTTTCCAGAAACATGCGACGTTGTTCAGCATCATTGAAGCTGTTTGCAATCTTTTGCATTCGAGCATGCTGCTTGGCAACCAGCGAATCAAGGCGTGCATCACTATTAGCTGCCAACACCTGGATACAGATGGCTGGGATTTCCAGAGCATGTTCAAAATATAAGCGTTGGTCCCTTGCAAGGAATTCCAGGACTGGCTCAATTCTTTCCAACGCGGCTGTAGTGTCGCCCATCATCATTAGGCAGGCAGCATAGCGAGCTTCAGTTACAAGAGGTGTTTGCTGTTTCGCCGAGATACTTTCCAATACGGTTGCTGACTGTCCAAGCAAGTCCAGCGATTCTTTGAAACGTCCTTGTTTCGCTTGCAAGTAACCAATGTCAGCGAGTGTTATTCCAATCATTGCCTGTATACCAAGTTTCCGCAACTCGCTCAAAGCCAAACGATACAGCTTCTCGGCTCGTACAAGGTCACCCTTCACTTCCGCCACGCCGGCGCGAAAATCCTGCACAAACCACTTGTTGGTACCCACACCAAACTCCAGTGTCAAGGATTCTGTCTTTTCCAGGAGTCTTTCTGTGACGTCATAATCGCCGCGGGAAAAAGCCCACACGACCAATTGCTCATACATACTAATGGTTTGGAATCGATCGCCGATCTCCTCCGTCAGTGCCAACGCCTGTTTGGTGAGTTGTTCAGCTTGGACACCATCTCCGGTGGCACCAATCACAGAGCCGAGTTGAAATAGAGCCAGAGCCTCGAAGTGCCTGTCGCTCAGCTGATGAGCCAATGCAAGTTGTTGTTGCCGTTGCTCCACGCCGGCATCGATACGATCCTGACGCCATAGGATTTTCCCCCACAAGCCGCGCGCCCGCGCTTCAAGCAATACGTCGTTCGCATCTTGAGCGTTTACGATAGAGCCTTGTATGGCCCTTTCAGCCTCTTCGTAGCTGCCTGTTAGTTCATACCAGAAAGCCAGTCGCTGAAGTACGATGGAAATCTTTCCTGAGTCTTGCAAAGCTTCAGCTAGAGGCAGCATCTGGTCGGCATTTGATCTCGCAATCTCCCAGTCTCCCAGTCGCTGGTTGACTATCTCCAAGGCACTTAGTAGCTCCCATTGTGTTTCGCGGTCATCATCTGAGACGAATGCCAATGCTCGGTTGAAGTAATTCACTGCTTCTTCGTTGGCATAAGCACTGTCAGCGTACTGCCCGGCCTGGAACAGATATGAAACTGCACGCTCCTCTTGCGCGGCCTCAATGTGTTGCTCCGCCAGCAGGCGCACCAGATCGATCTCCTGAAACTCGATCTCGTCCACGCCGGGCTTCGTACCAGCCTTGACGGCCGCCAGCCGTTCTTCCAGGGCGTCGGCGGCACGGCTGTGGAGCAATCGTCTGCGCCAACTGCTCATGCGGTCGTAGGCGGTCGCACGGATCAGGTCGTGGTGGAACTGGAAGCCGGCCGGCAGCGGGTCCAGCATCTGGCGGGCAACCAACTCGTCCAGCCCGTCGGCGGTCTCCAGGCCGTCGCGGCCGGAGATGGCCTGCAACAGGGCGAAGTCGTGGCGAGCGCCCAGCACCGCGCCTGCCTCCAGCACCTGGCGCGCCGCCGGCTGCAGGCCTTGCACGCGCCGTTCCAGTACCTCCCGAACCTGGCCCGGCACCGGCAGCTTGTCGTCGCCCTTCTCTGACCCGCCCTCGACCATCTCCTGCAGGATGGAAAGCACAAAGAAGGGATTGCCGCCGGTCGTGTTGTGGAGGCGTACAGCCATACCAGCAGCGTCCTCGCCGGTCAGTCGGGGCAGGCGTTCGAGTACCTGCTGCACAGTGGCCCGGTCCCAGCCGGCCAGCGCCATCTCGTGCAGCGCCTGGCGCCGGCTCAGGGTGGCGCGCAGGTCGTCCAGACCGGCGACATCGCCCGGTCGCAAGGCTGCCACCACCAGCAGCCGGCTGCGGCGCAGCTTGCTCGCCAGGTAGGACAGCCAGCCTACCGTGGCCTCGTCGGCCCAGTGCAGGTCGTCCAGGACGAGGAGGGTGGTCTGGCGCGGCGCGGGCAGCGCAGTTAGCAGCCTGTGCAGCGCCTCGAAGAGGCGGGCGCGGGCCGCGTCGGGGTCGCTGATCTCGATGGGTTGGGGCAGATTGGGCGCCAGGGCGCGCAGCTCGGGCAGGAGGCGCGATGCCTCGCTGAGCCAGATGGGCGCGATGCCACCCGGCAGCAGGTCGGCCAGCCGGGCGCGCCGTCCCTGGCCGGAAAGGGTCTGCGCCGCCTCCTCCAGCCCGCTGCGCAACGCCTCCACCAGCGATCCGTAGGGCGCGGCCAGCGACTCGCGCTGGCTGCTGCCCACCAGCACCAGACCGTTGTCAGGCAGCCTGCCGGCGAACTCCTGCACCAGGCGCGTCTTGCCCATGCCGGCCTCGCCGGATACCAGGACGACGCCGCCCTGGCCCGATTGGGCGCGGCGATAGGCGCGCGCCAAGTCGGCCAGCGCGTCCTCGCGGCCTGTGAAGGGGACGTGCAGGCTGGGCTGGGTCTTCCAGGCTAGCCGCTGGGCAGGCGGCTCCGGCGCGTCGACGCTGCCTGCCAGCGCGGCCTGGTAGGCAGCCACCGTCTCGGGCAAAGGATCGACCCCCAGCTCGCGCTCCAGGATGGCAGCGCAGGTCTCGAACTGTTGCAGGGCTGCCGCGCGGTCGCCGGCGGCGGTGTAGAGGCGGATCAGCCGGCGGTGCATGGCCTCGTCCAGCGGGTCGATGCTCAGCGCGTGCCGGGCGGCGGCGACCGCGGCTGGGATGTTGCCGGTTTCAGCGTGGTGATTGACGAGGTCGGCCAGCGCGTCCAGCAGCAGTCCTTGCAGGTCGCTGCGCTGGGCGTGCACCCACTGGTCGAATTCAGGCGCGTTGGGGAGGGAAAAGCCGACCAGGAAGGAATCGCTGTAGAGATCGACAGCTTCGACAAGGCTCGCGACCTGCCTCGCGCCGGTCTCGCTCAAGAGTTGACGGAAGCGCACAACATCGACGCAGACCTGCTCCCGATCCAGGTGAACGTGGGTGGCAGTGGTCTGGAGCAGCGATGGGTCGGGCAGGTCGCGGCGCAGTAGGCTGAGACGTTGGGTGAGGTTGCGACGGGAGGTGGTGTCGGGCGCATCGGGCCAGAAGAGGAAGGTCAGTTGGCTTCGTGGAACGGGGGAAGTGTCAGCCGCCAGCCTGAATAGCAACGCTCGCGCCTGGCGGCGCGCTATCTCCCAAGGGTGCCCATCCCACTGGATGGACGGCTCGCCCAGCAGGCGAACATCCAGTCTGGCCACGGATCGTACCCCAAAACAACTAAACCACTAATAGCGGACGACGTTACGGCAATAATAGCACAACAAAGAAACACCTGCAAATTCGAATCCTGGCGTGTGCACGACAACTACTCTTGGCTGTTCGTCAAAGATCATCCGGCAGGTCCCGATGGCGAAACTCTGAACCAGCAAGAAACATAAACGCCGGGAGCACTGTGCTTCCGGCGTTGCTGCTTGCGAGCAAAAAAGCCTGTCAGCGTGACCGGCCGCGTGGCTTTGCACCGCGCATGGCTTCGATATCGGCGCGGTGGACCGCGTCGTGCGCCGCCATTTCGTAGAGCAAACTGAGCATCGACATCGGCTCGCCCCAGGGAGCACGGGCAGCTGCCACCAAAGCGGCCGGCGCCTGCAAATCGCAGAACTGCAAAATACGGCGGTGCCAGGTTGCCAACCCGTCGGCCAGATCAATAACGTCGAGCTTGGCTCGCTGAGTCACTTCGCGCTCGTTCCATTCGTCGTCGTAGAGCGCGCCGTCCTGCCAGGACCGGTCGCCCGTCCAGTGCTTGACCGTGCGATAGATCTCTTCGTCCCAGCTCAGCACATGCGCCATCAAATCGCGTACGGTCCAATAGCCGCAGGTTTCGATCGAGATCATCTCGCTTTCGTGCATACCGCCGATCGCGTTGAGAAACTCATGCCGCTCGCGCGCGATCTGGTGGCGAAACTGGTCCCAATGCAGCAAACCGGCCGCGGCGCGCCACTGCCAGATGCCATCCGCGTGCACTCGGTCGTGGGCAATGGTGGCGTTCAGCACATCGGCAATGCTCTGCCATTCCCCGCTGGCGCGCACTTCGTAGGCGCCAAACAGAGCCTGGTTGGGCAGCTTGCGCAGATATTTCATGATCTGCTGGCGCAGGCTGTCCAGTTCGTCCATCACCTCAGCCATGGAGAAATCATTGCGGCGCTCGATGGCTGCCAGATTGAACTGACGCTCGTCCAGCGGATCGGGGAAGCAGGGGTCGCCGTCGTTAGCGAGATTGCGCACGGCGGCGAAAAAAGCCGCCTCGCGGCCCGTCACATGGCTCATCACATCGCGCACACACCACTGTGCGTGGATGCCAGGCTGGCGCGTTTCTTCGCTGGTCAGATACAACAAAGAACGATTCAACTCCTGGCGGGCGTTGATCAGTTCTTCGAACAACTGATGTCGATTCGGGAAGTCGGTCATGGTTATTCCAGAGAACTGGTTGGCAGGACACGGTCGCCTGCGGCATAGACGTTGAAACTGTCGCCGCGCACGTAACCGATCAGCGTGATATTCCACTCACGCGCCAGTTGCACGCTGAGACTGGTGGGCGACGTCCGGCTGGCAACAATTGGCACACGCATTTTGGCGGCCTTGTTGAGCATCTCCGAGCTGATGCGGCCCGTGGCCAGCAAGATCCGGTCAGCTGTAGCGATGTCGTGCTGCAGGCAGTAGCCCCACAGCTTGTCGATGGTATTGTGCCGGCCTACATCCTCGGCCTGTGCAATGATCTGCGTGCCATCGCTCAGTGCGGACGTGTGTACGCCGCGCGTCAACCTGTAGAGCGTGGCGGCATCCACCAACTGGCGCATGCTGTCGTTCACTTGCTGGGCAGTCAGCGTCACCAGCGATTCGACGGGCGGCACGCGCTGGCTGAGGTCGTCAAAAGTCACGCCACCACCGCAGCCCGATGTGACAATAGCCCGCTGGGGCAGCACAGGCTCGGCATCGCGCAGCCACACCTCGATACAGGTCTCGCTAGGGCAGGTGTGTAGCAGGCGCACGTCGGCGATGTCCTCAATGATGCCCTCGGAGCGCAAGAAGCCCAGCGCCAGCAGATCCAAATCCTTGGGCGTGCACATGAACGACACCAGTTCGATGCCGTTGACGTGAATGCGCACCTGCTCCTCGTGGATTATCACGCCATCGACGGGAGCGGGTATACCGCGCTGCCAGCGTGTGTAGCGCCAGTCGAAAGCTCCGTTGCTGCCCGGCATGGCGACCTACTTGCGCAATCTGTCCTGAGACCAGCCGATCACACCTTTGATCGATCGCTCCAGGAAGAATATCAGGCACGCCAGGCCTGCGCCGCCCAGCAGTGCCGTGCCCAACAGGGCCAGCGTGTCAGAGCGCTGCGAGGCGCGACCGGCGTCGAAAAGGCCGCTCCACGGGGTGGGAACCGGGGCACCCGTATCCAGCTTCCAGACATCGAACAGCGAAAGGGCTGCGTTGACCAGCACCAGGCCGGCCAGCAGACACACCACCAGCAGCAGCATTCGCCAAATAATACTTCTATCGCGTGGTTGCATTGCCGACTGTTGACTCGTCAAGAATTTCAGGCTCCTGGCCTCATCAGGCTTGCTCACGCAGTGCGCGGCGCGCCGAGCGTCGTTCAGCAGTAGTTTCCGTCTGCTTTTGTTCGAAGTGCGGCTCGTAACCGGTCATGGGCGGGCCATCCAGCGCGGCTCGCATCGCGCTCAGGTGGTCCGGCGTGCTGCCGCAGCATGCGCCGATGACCTGCACGCCCAGCGCGCGCATCCGCTGCGCGTATTCGGCCATGACCTCGGGCGTGCCGTCGTAGGATATCTCGCCGTCCAGCCAGCGGGGTAGCCCTGCATTGGATTGCGCCATCAACACCACGCCTTCGGGCCGTGCCTGCGCCATCTCCCACATGATACGCTCGATCTCGGCTGGGCCGTTGCCGCAGTTGGCGCCGATGACAGCAATGCCCCATTCGCTCAAAGTCTGCACCGCTTGCGCAGGCGTCACGCCCATCATGGTGCGAAAGTTGGTGTCGAAGGTCATAGTCACCACCACCGGCAGATCGCATGCCTGCCGCGCGCCTTCGACTGCCGCCTGCACTTCGTCCAGCGAGCTCATGGTCTCGATCAGGATGAAATCCGCGCCGCCGGCAGCCAGCCCCGCGACCTGATCGGCGAAGCCGGCACGCGCTTCAGCGATGGTCAGCGTTCCCAGCGGTTCCATCAATTCGCCCGTCGGTCCGACCGACCCGGCCACCAGCCGGTCCGCGCCGGCCACCTCACGCGCCAGCGCCGCGGCCGCCCGGTTCAGTTCAAAGACCTGATCCTGCAGCTTGTGCAGCTTGAGCCGGTAGCTGGTGCCGCCGAAACTGTTAGTGGTGATGTAATCGCTGCCCGCGTCGGCGTAACCCTGGTAGATGGCGCGCACCACGTCGGGCCGCTTGACGTTCCACAGTTCCGGCGCGCCGCCGTCGGTCAGGCCGGCCTGCTGCAGCATGGTACCCATTGCGCCGTCGCCCATCACCAGCGGCTTGCTTTGCAGCATTTCGAGTAGACGGTCAGTCATGGTTTCTCCTCTTCTGGGGCGTGGGGGGTCGGGTGTGGGGCCTGGGGACTGCTTGCAGCCTGCAACGTGCTACCAACAATTGGTCACCTTGTCACCCTGTCACCTTGTCATCCCCTCACCCGCCCCGCCTGATCTGCATCAACGCCTTGGCGGTATCGACGGCGACAGCGGCGTCTTCGCAGTAGCGATCGGCGCCGATGTCCTCGGCGAAGGCCTCAGTCAGCGGCGCGCCGCCAACGATGACGTTGACGTCGCCGCGCATGCCTTCCTCGATCAGGCGATTGATCACCACGCGCATGTAAGGCATAGTAGTCGTCAGCAGCGCGGACATGCCCAGGATCTCGGCGTTGTGCTCGCGCAGGGCGGCGATGAACTGGTCCGCGTCGACGTTGATGCCCAGGTTAACGACCTCGAAGCCCGCGCCTTCCAGCATCATGCCCACCAGATTCTTGCCGATGTCGTGGATATCGCCCTTGACGGTGCCGATAACGACCGTGCCCTGACGCTGGACATCCTTGGCATCGGTCAGCAGCGGGCGCAGGATCTCCATCGCGCCTTTCATCGCCTTGGCGGCCATCAGCACCTCTGGCACGAACAGGATGCCGTCGCGGAAGTCCTCGCCGACGACGTCCATGCCGGCCACCAGGCCGCGCGCCAGGATCTCGCCCGGCGTCTGCTGCCACTCGTTCAGTGCCGCGTTGGTGGCCGCGACGACCTCATCCTTCAGTCCGTCGTACAGGTCGTCCTGCATTCCAAGATACAGGTCTTGCAGTTCAGCTGGTAAAGCGTCAAAGCCGTTGTCTGTCATACTTTTCTCTCTCTGTTGGTTTGTAGTAGGCGCTTCAGCGCCATCGCGGGCAGAACGGCGCTGAAGCGCCTACTACGAACTAAGGTTCTTTTGTGCGCGTCGTTCGCGGCGTTCGGTGCGCGCACGGGCGGCGCTGCTGCCGTTTTCTGACGGCGACGGCACGACGCGCTGCGCTGCCGCGGCGCGCAGGATCGATTCAAGATGCGGAAATGCATCTGTCTTGTGTGGGATGTGGATCGCCGCCACGAATTCGTCCTGAAAATGCGGGTCGGTGGCCGTCTGGATGTGTTGCGCGGCGCGCGCCACCTGCTCCGCCTCGCGCCGCTTCTCCTGGTTGAGCAGCAGGATCAGCGCGCCGTCGCCGGCCGCATTGCCTACCGCTGTTACCTGCGCCAGATCACAGTCCGGGATCAGCCCCAGCACCATCGCGTGCTGGGGATCAATGTAAGAGCCGAATGCGCCGGCCAGCACGATGCGGTCCACGGCCTTCAATTCGTAGTGGCGCATCAGCAACTTCGCGCCGGCGTATAAGGCCGCCTTGGCAAGCTGGATCGCGCGGATGTCGTCGCTGTGGACGACGATCTCGCGCCCGGTGGACGTTTCGTGCGGCCAGGCCAGCACGAAGTAGCCCTTCGCGCCCTCGAACCGCAGTCGGGACGTCGGCGCTGAGTCCACAAAGCGGCCGCTGCCATCGACCAGTCCGGCCAGAAACAGCTCAGCGATGGCTTCGATGATGCCGGAGCCACAGATGCCGGCCGCTTTCACCTCAGCCTGCTCCTCGGCCCGCTGCCGCTGACGCAGTTCCCTGGCCTCGCGGGCGGACAATGTACCGTTGCTGTCCGCTGACCTCTGACCCCTGACCTCTGAGGCCACCCAGTCCTCACGCCCAATAACCTTGAACTGCACGTCCAGCGTCGCCGGATCGATGCGTACCCGCTCGATGGCGCCGGGCGCGGCGCGCATTCCGTGCAGTACCTGCGCGCCCTCGAAGGCTGGCCCGGTCGGGGAAGAGGCGGCCAGCAGCTGCTGGCGATTGCCCAGCACGATCTCACCGTTGGTGCCGACGTCGATCAACAGGGTGATGTCATCGCGGTGATGGGGCTCCTCGGCGATGATGGCGGCTACGTTGTCGGCGCCGACGTGGCCGGCTTCGACCGGCGGCACATGGACGTTCGCACCGGGGGCCACGCGCAGGCCCAGATCACGGGCCTTGATATCCAGCGCGTCCTTGATGGTCGTGGCGAAAGGAGCACCACCCAGCTCCACCGGGTCGATACCCAGAAAAATGTGATGCATGATGGTGTTGCCCACCACGACCATCTCCACAACATCGCCAGGCGTCAGAGCGACTTCGGCCGTCGCGTCGGTCACCAGCCCGTTGAGCGCGTCGATGACCGCGCCGCGCAGCGTAGCCAGCCCGTCCTTGTGCTCCATGACATAGGAGACGCGCGACATCAGGTCCTCGCCGTAGGTGATCTGCGGGTTCATGCGGCTGGCGGTGGCCAGGATACGGCCACTGCGCAACTCGGCCAGATGGGCGGCGATGGTTGTCGTGCCGATGTCCACCGCGACGCCGTACAGTTCCTCATGGTAACCGGGTTGCAGCCGGACCACCTGCCGGTCGTGCCAAACAGTCGCGGTCACCGCGTGCAGAATCTCGCCTTCAGAGGTGCGCGTCCGTCCGGCGTGCAACGCAGGCTGCACCGCAGGCAGAATCATCGGGTCGATAGCCAGCGCAGCGCGGTCCAGGTCAAAGCGCGCTGCCAGTTCGTCGGCCAGCCGCGCCCAGTCGCTCCGTTCGTCTTCCATGGTCGCAGTGGGCAATTCGACATAGCAGAGCCGCATAGCCGGGTCGATTTCGAACACCCGCTGGCTGGCTGCCTTGCGTACCACCTGTTTGTGAGTACGGCTCTCCTCCGGCACGGTAACCAGGACATCCCCCAGCACCAGGGCGGCGCAGCTTTGCCGGCAGCCGGGCATCAACCCCTTCTCAAGGCGATAGCGGGCCTCGCGTTCAGACTCCGGTGTCACATGGTCCGGGGAGGACTCGATGCCCAGACGGCTGAAATGGCCCGATTCGATGCTGACCTGACACTTGCCACAGGTCTGCTTGCCGCCACAGATCGACTCGATCTGTACACCAAGCGTGCGCGCCGCGTCCAGCAGGCTGGTCCCTTCAGGCACGTCACCCTGCCGACCGGCCGGCTGAAATACTACGCGGTGCAGCGGACGCTCAGCCTGGAAGTGACTGTTGCGCTGCTCAATCGCGGTGGCGGAAGGTGTCGTTGACATGGTGGCTGGCTCGGGGTTCATGCAGCGACGCGCCTGAAACTGTTTCTGTGCGACATCACCTGGCTGCTTAACCAAGGGATTGTATACGTCGCTCATGGCACTGTCAAATATCTGCTGATTCTTGGCCCTGCCATTGGCGTTCGTTCAGCCCGCGAAAATCCGTTCTGCGCGCGCGCCGCAAGGCAGGTAACTGAGTAGCACCTCGTATCCGCGAAAGATCAATGCGTTGAGCGAGAGGGCTTCCCCGCCTTGAACCTTCATGGCGAGGATCGGCCTGCCTCAGCAGGGACAGAAATCGCCATCAAAGAACCACTGCTTATGGGTAGATTTTCTCCCCGTTTTCCAGCATTTCGACAAACTGAGCGATGCGCCTGGCGCGCGTCTCAGGCTTCTTAGCAGTCTGGACGCGGTGCAGAATGGCGAAGCGGTTGCGGCTGTTCAGCGTCGCGAAAAACGCCAGCGCGTCCGGGTTCTGCTCCAGCGCTGCCTGCAAATCATCCGGCACACCGGCTGCTGCCTGCGAGTCGTAGGCTGCCTCCCACTGGCCGTTGCTCATAGCCTGCTCCACGGCTGCCAGCCCGGCCGGCTGCATGGCGCCGCTCGCGATCAGTTGCTCGGCCTTGGCGCGATTGATCTTTGACCAGATACTGCGCGGCCCGCGCGGTGTAAACTTCTGTAGCCACCACACATCGTCGAGCCCTCGTTTCTGCCCATCGATCCAGCCATAGCACAGCGCAACCTCCAGCGCCTCCGCATAAGTCACAGACGGCACGCCCGTGTCCACTTTCGCCAGTTGCAGCCAGACGCCTGCTGAAGTGGCATGGTTGGCAGCCAGCCAAGCACGCCAATCCTCCTGGCTGGCGAATGGGAGCGTTGCCAGGGCTTCCTTCTTGGCTGCCACTAGGCGTCCTCAAACACCAGCCCGCAGGCGGCGCACACCTCGTCCTCGTCAGCTACTTCCACGCCGCAGTTGGGGCAATACAGCCCGATCTTCGCGCCGCAACGGAAGCACTCTGCCGCGTCCTCGTCCACCACGCCGCCGCATTCAGGACATAGCGTCGCGCCACAGCTCTCGCAC
The DNA here is from genome assembly GCA_020634615.1 of Anaerolineales bacterium. Lineage (GTDB taxonomy): Bacteria > Chloroflexota > Anaerolineae > JAAEKA01 > JAAEKA01 > JACKBK01. Next base: position 243,438 of record JACKBI010000009.1, on the reverse strand, counting down.
TCACCGCTGCCGACCTCCAGATCGGTCTTGCACACCGGGCACGGAAAAGTCGGGATCGGTGGGCCTTCGGCGCCGCAGCGCGGGCAGTGCGACTCGTCCCTCCCCAGCACCATTCCGCACTGCATACAGACGCGTGTCTGGCACTCTGGACAGACACCGTCTTTGCGCGGGAACTTGGTGCTGCATTCGGGACACACCACCACCGGCACCACGCCTGCCACATCCATCATCACCGCCACGTCGCGGCCCTCGATGTGCAGCGCTCGTCCGCAGTTGTCGCAGTTCAGCGCATCGCCATAGACGTCCGCACCGCAGTCCGGACAGGCGCGCATAAACGTTCGTCCGCAGTCCGGGCAAGCTGTAGCCGCTGTCAGCAGCTCGAAACCGCATTGCGGGCAGTAGAAAAACAGCGTGAGCCCGCAGTTGTCACAGATCTCGGCCTCGTCGTCCAGTGCGGTCGCGCAGCGCGGACAGACCATCTGACCACAGCTTGCGCAGACGCCGTCGAGGACCTGCACCTCGGACTGGCAGCGCGGACATGTGATGGTTTCCGGCGGCCGCTCAACTTTCACCAGCGGCCTGACAACCGGTGGCTTGGCAGCTGACTTGCTGGCCGCCTTCGCGCCTGGCAGCAGCGGGGCAGCAGCCAGGTGCACAATCGACGGCCCACCCTCCAGGGCAAACATGCGCGGGTCCAGCTCTGTTCCGCAGTTGCCGCACGAGGTGTCGCCGGGTGATACTTCAGCGGCGCACATGGGGCAAACAAATCCGAAGACCGCCCCGCAGTTTGGACATTCGATGTCGTCCTCTGCCAGACCGCCGCCGCAGACGGGACACAGATCGCGGCTACAATGCGGGCAGTGATGCGCGCCCAGCTCGAACGGTTCGCCGCAGTGAGGGCATGGCAGTTCAAAGCGCTGGCCGCATTCGGAACAGGATTCCGCGCCGGCCACCAGAGGGGCCTGGCAGTTCGGACAGAACAGCTCGAAGCGCGTATGGCAGCGCGGGCATTCGGTCGCGTCGTCGTCCACGCCAAAACCACATTCGGGGCAAATCGCTTTGCCACAATGTGGGCAGACATCGTCGCCCAGGTCCATCTCCTCGCCGCAGTGCGGACAGGGGAAGACAAACTCCAGACCACAATGCGGGCAAACCTCGTCATCCGCGCCTACGGACTCCTGGCAACGCGGGCAGGTCAGGTCAAATTCCGCGCCGCAGTTGCCACATACCGTGGCATTGTCGTCCATGGCCGCGCCGCAGTCGGGACACAGCGCCTGCCCGCACATCGGACACAGGTCCAGCCCTTCTTCGATCTCATGATTACAGTTGGGACAGGTCATCGAGGCTCCTTGAAAATGTTGGGCGATTATGAAAAATCGTCCGCTGCCTTCACCAACACAGCGCGCCGCCGTGCTAACGTAGGACGATTTCCCAAAATCGTCCGCTACTCTCGGAACTACAAGTGAGTCGCTTGGCAGCGTAAGCGCGTGCAACGATTTGGAGAATCGTTCTACGTGGGCGCCTGGCCGCGTTCCGCCAGCCATACACCGCCCAGCAGCAGTGCTGCGCCGGCCAGTTGCGCCAGACCAATGGTCTCGCCCAGCAACACCACAGCAAAGACCATCGTGATCAGCGGGATCAGGTAGACGTAGAGCGCAGCCCGGCTGGCGTCCAGCCACGTCACCGTCTCCCACCACCACAGGTTCGAAAGCAGACCCGGCCCTACACCCAGCGCCACAATAGCCACCACCGCTTGCCAGGTCCAATGGTTTTCACCACCGGCGACCACCGCCAGGATCGCCAGCGTTGCGGCACCCAGCGTCGCCGCTGCCGCCGTCACGACCAGGGGCGGATAGCCGCGCAGCAGGCGTGCTCCCAGCACAAAATAGAGCGCGGCTGCCAGCGCCGACAACAACACCAGCAGGTCGCCCAGCGCGCTGCTGGTGGTCACATCCAGCCGTAGGCCGCCGGAACTCACGATCCACGCTCCGACCAATGCCACCGCGATGCCCAACCAACCTACCGGCCGGATTCGCTGGTGCAGGGTCGTCACCGCCAGCAGCGCAGTGAACACCGGCACCGTGTTGGCCAGCAATCCGGCGTTGATCGCCGTAGTTCGCGACTGGCCCACGATCTGCAACCCGTAGAGCAAGGTGACACCGACCAACGAAAGCAGCGCGAAGCCGCGAAAATCGACCCGCAGCGCCCTGCGAAACTCTCCGGTCTGGCGACGATGCGCCAGCAGTGCCAGCGCCAACGTTGCGGTAACCACCCAGCGTCCGGCCGCCACCGTGGTCGGCGTCACGAAGTCCAGGGCCACTTCGTTGAGCACGAAGCTCAGCGCCCAGAGCGTCAGCACAGCCGCCAGCTTCAGCCAGCGAACGGCAACCAGGTAGCGAGCGTCGGTCGAGTGGCGGGTCACAAGCGAATGACTCTCAAACAGCGATACCGCACAGGTTCGTCATTCCCGCGGAGGCGGGAATACAGATTAACGTATGCTGGATTCCCGCCTCCGCGGGAATGACGGGAAAGCGTATTCGTGATTGGGCTTAATCCGCCACCAGCTCGCGCCGGCCATCGAAATCTTCCAGATGCAGCGACAACGCCTGCGACGTGCTGTCACTGCCCATGGAGATGCCGTAGATCGTGTCGGCAGCTTCGATGGTGCCGCGGTTGTGGGTAATGACGATGAACTGCGTGTCCTGTGCCGCCTCGCGCAGCGCGGCGCGGAACCGATCTACGTTGGCCTCGTCCAGCGCCGCGTCCACTTCGTCCAGAATGCAGAAAGGCGGCGGGCTGACCTTGAGGATACTCAGGATCAGCGCAGCGGCGGTCAGGCTGCGCTCGCCGCCGCTCAGCAGCGGCAAGGCCTGCACGCGCTTGCCGGGCGGGCGGGCGATAATATCGATGCCGCTTTGCATCGCGTTGTCCGGCTCGGTGAGCTTGAGCTGAGCCGTTCCGCCGCCGAAGAGCCGGGTAAACTGGTCGCGAAACTCGCGCGCCACCGCCCGGAAGGTCACCATGAACTCGCGCTGCATCACCTCGTCCAGCTCTTCGATCACCTTTTCCAGCGTGGCGGCGGCAGTGTTCAGGTCTTCCGACTGGCTGGTGAGGAACTCGAACCGCTCCTGCGCCAACGCGTATTCCTCCGGCGCATTGGGGTTGACGCTTCCCAGTCGGCTGTACTGGCCGCGCAGCCGGCGCACATCGTCCTCGATGCCGTCCGGCATCATCTCCACCACCGGCAGCCGGTCGATCACCGGGCGCAGCGGCAGCGGCGACTGGCTGGGGGCGCCGTCGTCGGCCTCCAGTTCCACCAGCCCCACGTCGTGTTCGATTTCGTGGCGCAGATGCTCGACCTCGTCCTGGGCACGCTGCAACGCCAGCGCGCGGGTGTGGTTGGTCTGCTCTTCGAACTGAAGCTGCTTGCGATGTTCAGCCATCTCGCTGATCAGCGCCTGCCGCTCAGCCTCAAGTGTTGCCAGTTCCTGCTCAGCCGGCTCAATGAGGCGACTGAAGCGGCTGATGTCGGCCAACAGCTCGTGATCCGCGGCGCGCAGGCTCTCGATGCGGGCCGACAAGTCAGCACGTTCCTGCGCCAGCGCCGCCAAGCGGGTCTCCTTCTCGGCGATCTCCTGCTGAAGCTGGTTGAGCGCCCGCTGCTGGTTTTGCAGCATCGTTTCATGGCTGGCAAAGCGGGCTGCGACGACGCTGGCCGCGGTGCGCCGTTCCATCAGTTCGGCGGTCAATTCCTGCGTTGCCAGCCCGGCCAGCGCTGTCTGGATGGCGGCAACGCTCTGTTGGATCCGCTCGATCTCAGTTGCCAGCGCCGCCAGACGGTGCCGTCCCTGCTCGGCCGCATCGGCCAAATTGGCTTGTTCGCGCCTGGCCGCGTCCAGCCGGCGCTGGCGCTGTTCGATCTGTTGATCCAGCGCCGAGCCGCGGCCTTGCAGTCCGGCCAGCGCCGAGCGTTCGCCCTGCTGTTCACGGGCCAGCGCAGCCAATTCGCCATCGACCTCGGCCTGTGTCTGGCGCTGTTCCTGCAAGCGCTGGCGCAGACCATCGCGGGCTTTTTCCTCGTCAGCCAGCTTGCTGCGGGCGGCCTCGATCTGTTCGGGCAGTTCGCGCAGCGCGCGCTCACGCGCCAGAACGCCCTGATCACGCCGGGCCGACTGGCTCCCGCCGCTGACGCTGCCACCCGGCCGCACGATGTCCCCTTCCAGCGTCACCACAGTCGGGCGCTCGCGGTAGGAGTCCAGCACGCGGCGGGCCGTTGGCAGGTCGCGGGTCACGACAACCCGGCCCAACAGGTACTCGACTACAGGCCGCAAGCGCGGTTCTGAACCGACCAGGTCAGAAGCCAGTCCGACGACACCGGGACCCGAGGGCGTCTTGACCGGCTGGCTGGGGCGCAGAGTCTCCAGCGGCAGGAAGGTGGCCCGCCCGCCCTGCGAGCGCTTGAGCCAGTCGATGGCGCGCTCGGCGTCCTGCCAGCGCTCGACGATCACGTCTTGCAGCCTGCCACCCAGCGCAGTCTCGATAGCCAGCTCCAGCTCGGCCGGCACCTGCAACTGGTCGGCCACCGCGCCGATGATGCCAGTCAGATCGGTGCGCTCGCTGCTCAACGCGCGCAACACGGAACGGGTCCCGCCGCTGAAGCCTTCACCCTCATCCTTCAACCGCTGGAACAGTTCAAGCTGGTCGTGCAGGCGATCGGCCTGGCGGCGCAGACCGGCGATGCGCTCGCCGGCGCGCGCCAACTCGGATTCTGTCTGCTCAATGGCTGTGCGGACTGCCTCACGGTGGTCGGCGCGGGCCTGGCCGGCTGCCTCCAACTCGGCGATGCGGCGCTGGTGAGCGGCGACCTGCGGAGCCAGCTCGGCCTTGCTGTTGACGGCCGCAGCCAGCTCGTTTTCGAGCCGCTCATGTTCCTCGCCCATGCTGTGCCCGCGGCTTTCCTGCTCCACCAGCCGGCGCTCGTGTCCGGCAGACTCGGCTTGCAGTTGTGCGAGGAGGCGGTTATGGGCATTGATTTCGCGTTCGTGGCGCTGGCGCTCGGCTTCGGTCTTGTCCAAACTGGTCTGCGCCTCGCGGATGCTGGCCGCCAGCGTTTGCATCTCGCCACGGCCGGCTTCGACAGTGGCACGGGCGCTGTTGACCTGCTCGACCTGGGTTTGCAGCCGCTCGCGCAGCGGCTCCAGTTCCTGGGCCAGGTCGCTCTGGCGCGCCTCGAGCTGGCGGATGCGCTCGCTGCCGACAGCCAGCTCGCGCTGCGCACCTTCGGCCTGACGGTGGAGAGCGCTGCTTTCGCGGTGCCAGTCGCCCAGCTGATTGCGCAATGCGCTGTGTCGCTCGCGCAGTGCCGTGTCCTGCTCATCCAGATGCTGCAAGGCTTCCTGGCGCGCCTGGACGGTGGTTTGCGCTGCCTGCGCGTGCTGGCGGGCGCTGTAGAGTTCCTCCAGCGCGCCGTGCCAGCGAAAGCCGTACCAGATGCGCAACTGGGTGTCGAGGTCGGCCTGAACCTGCATGCGTTCCTCGGCGCGGCGGGCCTGCACCTTGAGGTAGCGCAGCCGCGGCTCGATCTCACCCAGGATGTCCTGCACCCGCTCCAGGTTGTGGCGCGTCTCGGCCAGCTCGCGCAGCGCCGTCTCGCGCTTGGCCTGGTGACCGGTGATACCGGCCGCTTCCTCGATCAGCGCGCGCCGTTCGTCTGGCTTAAGCGACAACGCCTGGTCGATCAACCCCTGGCCGATGACGGTGTAGGTGCGCTTGGAAAGACCGGACTGCGCCAGCAGGTCGGACACGTCGCGCAGGCGCACACGGGTGCCATTGAGGTAATACTCGTTTTCACCGGAGCGGTAGGCGCGGCGGGTAATGACGACCTCGCCGTAGTCCAGCGGCAGCCAGCCGTCGTAGTTGTCCAGTGTCAGGCTGGCCTGGGCCATGCCCATGCGGGCGCGCTCGTTGGAGCCGGTGAAGATCATGTCTTCACTGCGCTTGGCGCGCAGACGGCCGAAACTCTGTTCGCCCAGCACCCACTGGATGGCATCAGCGACGTTGGACTTGCCGCTGCCGTTGGGGCCGATGATCGCGGTGAGACCGCCCTTGAAGGCGAAGTCTGTCCGGGCGGCAAAGGTTTTGTAGCCTTGTAGTTCGAGATGTTTAAGTCGCATTGGTTGGTGAATATCGACGCTGGCTCGGTCGGCCCCTTCCGGGGTGCAAGCAAAGACCGGCCCGAGCCAGCGGTCAGGTGACAGTCACTTTCCGAAAGTGACTGTCACCTGCGTTTCTTTCATTTTCTATCGCAGTCCGAGGCCGCTTTCCAGCACGGACCGATAAAGGGACGACAGCACAAGCTGCAGCAGCGCGGCAACCAGCAGGGTGAGCACGCCGTAGAGCAGCAGGCGGCGACGGCTGTGGAACCAGTCGACCAGCGCATCGCGGCGCAACTGGCCGGTGGCCAGCGGCTCGGCCAGCGCAACGGCCAGCAGCACGAGGCCCACCAGCCGGACGATGTTCCAGACCGGCCAACTGAACAGGAGCGTCTGCACCGGCCGGGTGGCCTCGCTGATCAGGCTGCCGGCGTTGACGCTGACGATGTTGATGGCCATTGTCAGCAGAAACAGTCCGCCGAGACCTGCTGTGACGATGGTCGCGACAGCGAAGATCAACAGTTCCTTGAGTTGGTTGAGCCAGTCGAGCGCCGGCGCGGCCGTCACCGGCGTGGCGTCAGCCATCCAGCGGATGAACTGGCTGCGGTATTCCACGACTCCCTGCACCGCGCCGCTGGCTCGTTCGCTGAGCAGGATGCCCAGCACCAGCATCGCCGCGGCCAGGCAGAACGCCCAGAACAGCGTCATCGTCAGCGCACGCCGCGAGCGACCGGTGCGCAGCGCCCAGACAAAGAGCGGGAAGATGACCAACGTATTGAGAACCGGCAGGCAAAGCTGCTGCTGCAGAAAAACTGGAAACGCGGTGGTGATCAGCACGCCCAGCGCGATGACGGGAAAGATGATCCAGTCGTCCAGCACCGTCGCACTGTCTGGCGCGTCCTCCCCGATTTCGTCCCATGACTCGTCGGTTGGCATCTCCAGCTCGCCCGGCCCGTCCGTTGACACAAGGACAGGCTCATCGCGGAAGGGACGTTCGGACAGGTCGTCGTTCACTCTGCCAGCCCCTCATCAAAGCTGCGCAGCCGCGTGCGCAGAATTCGTCGCGCCAGACTTGTGTCAAGGGTCAGGTTGCGCGGTCGGCGAATTGCGCCCTGACTGCTCAACCCGGGACTGATGCTGGCCGGGTTCAACCCAAGGCAATGGGCCAGACGTAATCCCATCTCGTAGCGGCTCAACGCCTGCGGTCCGCTGACGTTGAGCACGCCGCTGAAATCGTTGGCTGCCAGCTCCAGCAGCGCATCCGCCAGGTCGTCCAGCCAGACAGGAGAGCGCACTTCGTCGGTGTAGAGCGTGATGGCCTGGCCCTCACGCAAACTATCCACGACCCACTTCGTGGCCGGATCCGGTGGATCGAGCCGGCAGACGAGCGACGTCCGCACGATGGCGGCAGCGGGCGCGTATGTGCGCACCAGCGCTTCCGCGGCCGCCTTGGCGCGACCATAGTCGTGAACCGGCGCGGGCAACGCACTTTCGTCGTAGGGAGGGTGTTCGCCGTCCAGCACCATATCGGTGGAGATGTGCACCAGCCTGGCGCCGATGGCAGCCACCGCGCGCGCCACAAAACCTGCGCCCGTTGCGGTGATGGCTTCGGCGCCCCGTCCGCTCTTGCGGTAGGCCGCATGGATCACGGCTGCCGGTCGCAGTTGCTGCAGGAGCGCGCTCACAGCATCTTCGTCGGTGATGTCAAGGCGATGTGCGACGACGCCCTCCAGCGGCGCCGGTTGGGCCAGGTGCCACGTCGCCAAAACCGGAGCAAAATTCGCCATGGCCGCACGCCGCGCCACTTCGTGACCGATAAAACCGGCTGCGCCCGTGATCAACAGTGGACGCGCCGGTGTCTCGCCAAACAAATTACTGGTCATCGAAGTCAACATCGGACAGTTCAAGTTGCGGGACTGGAACAATGCCCGAAGCTATGTAGCGGTCGATATGTTCGAGGGCCATGGCAGCGGCAACCTGTGAAGCAAGTTGCTTGGAATGGCCCTCACCGATACCCCAGACCGAATCACCGATGTAGACCTGAACAGTGAAGGTTTTGTCGTGGTCGGGACCTGATGCGGCGATGGTGTGGTAGCGGGGCGTCTCGCGGAATTCGCTCTGACTCCACTCCTGGAGCCGGCTCTTGGCATCTTTAGCCGCAGCGGCCTCCACCAGGTCCGGCAACACCGGCTCGACCAAGGGGAACATCAACTGTTTGACAGCCCGCACGCCCTGGTCGAGGAAGAGTGCGCCAACAACTGCTTCGAAAACGGCGCAGAGAGTGGCCGGGCGCTCACGTCCGCCGCTCTCTGCCTCGCCGCGGCCCAACTGGATGAAGTTGCCCAGATCGATCTCGCGGGCGAATTCAGCCAGCGTCTCCTCGCGCACCAGCGCCGCACGCAGGTTGGTCAGATTGCCCTCACGCATTTCCGGAAAGCGGTGATACAGATGTTCACCGATCACGAAATCGATGACGGCATCCCCCAGGAATTCCAAACGTTCGTTGTCAGCCTGCAAAAAAACGCGCGACTCGTTGACGTAGGAACGATGGGTAAGGGCACGCTGCAACAGGGTCTTGTCTCGAAACGAAATGCCGGTGAATATTTCAAAACGGTGGGTCGCGTCCAGCAGCGGATTGGCTGCCGGAGCAAATGGGTCGTTGGTCACCAGGACAAACCTCCATGGCCTGACCAACTTCCCTCTGAACAGGCAGCTACTCGTGCAGAGGGAAGTCGTCCAGCGAAATGTGAATAGCGATTCGATTATAGCACAGGGCCGCCAAAGCCCCAATCGCTGTGTCGGCTTCGTGTGCGGACCGGCGCGGTCGATTTAGCAAAACGCATGAGTTCGCGTATAATTCCGGCGGAGCACAATCGATCCCTTGCCAACGTGCGCTGTCCGGCGCACGTTTCTATGTCCTGGGATCAACCTAGCTCACTTGAGGAGAAAAAGAGTGGCGCTAAGACTATTTCGTCGATCAACAGAAGAGCAACAGGCCGACGAGCAGCGGATCCACGACAGCCTGGAGAAGACCCGCGGCGGCATGTTTGGCCGCCTCGGCAACATCTTCCAGGCCAATGAGATCACTGAGCAAACCTGGGATGAATTGGAAGAGACGCTCATTATGGGCGATGTCGGCATTGAAACAACCGAGGTGCTGGTGGCGCGTGTCCAGCAACGCGTCTCGAAGGAGGGCATCAAGCGGCCCGCCGACGCGCAAGCGGTGCTGAAGCAGGAGATGCTGGCTATGCTGGGCGGCAGCGATGCGATGGAGATCGACGAGCCGCGGCTGCTGACCGTCGTCCTGGTGGTCGGCGTCAACGGATCAGGCAAGACGACCAGCATTGCCAAGCTGGCCAAACTCTACAAAGACCACGGACGCAAAGTTGTGCTGGCCGCCGCCGACACCTTCCGCGCGGCAGCCGTGCACCAGCTCCAGATCTGGGGCGAGCGGGTCGGCGTGGATGTGATCGCACAGGGACAGGGCGCGGACCCCGGCGCGGTCGTCTTCGATGCCATTCGCGCCTGCCAGGAAACGCGCAAGGCGGACCTGCTGATCATCGACACCGCTGGCCGGCTGCACACTAAGTTCAACCTGATGAAGGAGCTGGAGAAGGTGCGCAACGTGGCGTCACGGCAAGTGCACAAGGCGCCCCACGAGACCTTCCTGATTCTCGACGCATCCACGGGCCAGAATGCGCTGAGCCAGGCGCGCCATTTCAAGGAAGCAGTCAAGGTGACCGGTGTCATCCTGACCAAGCTGGACGGCACGGCCAAAGGTGGAATCGTTTTCGCCATTGCCCAGGAACTGGGCGTGCCGGTACGTTTCGTCGGCACCGGCGAGCGGATGACCGACATCGCGCCGTTCGATCCCAAAATATTCGTCGATTCGTTGTTTGCGTAAGCAGCACAAAAGTATCGTGAGGATAAAACCATGGAAGACATCCGCATACAGTTAGAAGAGTTGAGCGAGCGCATTGACTTGCTCAGGGGGCGTCTTTGACATCCCGGCAAAGCAGGCGCAGCTAGAAGAACTTGAGGCGAAAGCCGCCGACCCATCGATCTGGGACGACCCGCAGGGCGCGCAGGAGATTATGCGCACCCTGTCGGAGTTGCGCGAGACGGTGTCCGTCTGGGATGACCTGGCCTTGCAGGTGCAGGATAACCTGGAGCTGCTGGAGCTGGCCGCGGAAGAAGAAGACACCGGCATCGCCGATGGAATCGCCAGAGACGCCGAACGGATTGCAGCTGAGCTGGACCGGCGCGAGTTCCTGTTGGCGCTGAGCGGTCCACACGACCGCGACGGAGCGATCCTAAGCATCCATGCCGGCGCAGGCGGGACCGAAGCGCAGGACTGGGCGGAAATGCTGATGCGTATGTATTTCCGCTGGGCTGAGCGCCGCGGCTACAATGCCGAACTGACTGACCGCACCGACGGCGAAGAGGCCGGGGTCAAAAGCGTCACGATGGAGATCGATGGCGCGTGGGCGTACGGCTACCTAAACTCCGAACGCGGTGTGCATCGGTTGGTCCGCATCAGTCCCTTCGACTCGTCTGCGCGCCGGCACACCTCGTTTGCGCTGGTGGAGGTGCTGCCGCTGCTGGATGATGACATCGACATCGAGATCAACCCCGACGATGTTCGGATGGATGTGTTCCGCGCCGGCAGCGCCGGCGGCCAGCACATGCAAAAGAACTCGACCGCGGTTCGGCTGACCCATATCCCCAGTGGCATCGTGGTGCAGTGCCAGAACGAACGCAGCCAATCGCAAAATCGCCAATCGGCCATGCGCGTGCTGCGCGGCAAGCTTTATGACGCTGAGCTTGCCAAGCGGGAAGAGCATAATGCCCGCCTGAAAGGCAAGCACATCGAGATGGGATGGGGCAACCAGATTCGCTCATACGTCCTTCAGCCCTACCAGATGGTCAAGGACCTGCGCACCGACTACGAGGTCGGCAACCCACAGAGTGTGCTGGACGGCGGTCTGGACGGCTTCATGGAGGCCTGGCTCAAGGAGCGCGTCGGCCAGGACAACAACGATCCCGAGTAATCTGAAGCTCGACTGTTTGCAGACAGTCGAGCTTCCGTGAATTTGGCCAAGAGGTACATAACCGTGAACGATCTGAACCAAACCGCACCGGCGTTTGTGGAGATGGCGCACCGCATCGTGTGGTGCACCGCGGCGACCGTCGATGCTGAAGAGCGGCCGCGTTCGCGAATTTTGCATCCTATCTGGCAATGGGATGGCGCCTCGCTGGTCGGCTGGATCGCCACGCGGCCAACGCCGGTCAAACGCGCTCATCTGGCGACCCACCCCTATATGTCCGTGAACTACTGGACGCCAAGCCATGATACCTGCGCGGCCGAATGCCGCGCCGCCCTGCTGTTCGACGACGCGACTCGCATCGTGGTCTGGAACCTGTTCCTCAACGGTCCCGAACCGGTGGGCTATGATCCCGCCATTGTCCCCGGATGGGACAAACCACTGGCTGAGGAGTTTGCGGTGATCCGGCTGGATCCGTGGCGGCTGCGCGTATTTCCCGGCAGCGTGCTGTTGGGACAGGGAGGCACGGTACTCAACTGGCAGCAATGAGCGCGACTGGTGCGATGAATGCACCGGGTTCGTGCGGCATTCTGTCGAATTTGGCGTGTCAGAATAAATGTTCTATAATCATACTGGCCAATCTGGCAGATAAGTATTTTGCAGGATCGCACACAGGAGGACGACATGACTTCAGTTAGGGTATTGGTTGGCACGCGCAAGGGCGCGTTCGTTTTGACCTCGGATGGCAAACGTGACAAGTGGGAGGTCAGCGGGCCGCACTTTCCCGGCCTTGAGATTTTCCACATGAAGGGATCGCCGCTGAACCCGGACCGGCTGTACGCATCGCAGTGCAGCGACTGGTTCGGCCAGGTGGTTCACCGCTCAGACGACGGCGGCAAGACGTGGTCGCCGGTGAGCAACGAGTTCCTTTACGAGGGTATCCCAGGCACACATCAGTGGTACGACGGCACTCCCCATCCGTGGGACTTCAGGCGCGTCTGGCACTTCGAACCCTCGCTGACCGACGTGGACACTGTATACGCCGGCGTGGAAGATGCGGCCCTGTTCCGCTCGACCGACGGCGGAATGTCGTGGACCGAATTGGCCGGGCTGCGCCAGCACGGCACCGGTCCCAACTGGCAACCGGGCGCGGGCGGCATGTGTCTGCACACGATCCTGCTCGACCCCAGCAACCCGGCGCGGATCTACATCGCTATCTCGGCTGCGGGCGCTTTCCGCAGCGACGATGCCGGCGCGAGCTGGCTGCCCATCAACCGCGGACTGAAGTCCGAGTACATTCCCGACCCGGACGCGGAAGTCGGCCACTGCGTACACCACGTCGCCTTGCATCCGGCGCGCCCCAACGTGCTCTTCATGCAGAAGCACTGGGATGTGATGCGCAGCGACAACGCCGGCGACTCGTGGTACGAAATCAGCGGCAATCTGCCGACCGACTTCGGCTTCGTGGTAGATGTTCACGCGCACGAGCCAGACACCGTCTACGTGGTGCCAATCAAGAGCGACTCGGAGCATTACCCGCTGGATGGCAAGCTGGCCGTCTACCGCAGCCGGACGGGCGGCAACGAATGGGAAGCACTCACAAAGGGTCTGCCGCAACGCGACTGCTACGTCAACGTGTTGCGCGACGCGATGGCTATCGACAAGCTGGACTCATGTGGTGTCTACTTCGGCACTACCGGCGGGCAGGTGTATGCCTCGGCGGATGCAGGCGACAACTGGTCAGCAGTCGTGCATGACCTGCCGGCCGTGCTGTCGGTGGAAGTACAGACGCTGTCATGATCCGCGTACGTCTCCCCACCCATCTGCGCAGGCTGGCAGGCAGCGGTGCAGAGGTGACTATCGAGGTCAGCGGGCCGGTGACGCAGCGCTCAGTGCTCGACGCACTGGAGGCTCGCTATCCCATGCTGCGCGGCACGATACGTGATCAGGTCACGCAGCAGCGCCGTCCCTTTGTGCGTTTCTTTGCCTGCCAGGAAGACTTGTCGCACGACTCACCGGATGCGCTGCTGCCAGACGCGGTCGCCGCAGGTACGGAACCGTTTCTGGTCGTTGGAGCCATCGCCGGCGGCTAGAGTATGCTGACAGCATGCGGCGCGGCCTGCACGTCGCCTGATGCCAGCGGTGACTGGCAGGATCACACGTCGTGTGTTCGTTGCAGAAAACAGAAGCGGCAGTCCTCCAAAGAGGCTGCCGCTTCTGTTATTTCTTGTCCCACCAGGCTTCGTCTCCAGCGGTGGCAGTGAGCGCCTATTCCTCCGCGCATGACGTGCTGTAACGCCAGCCGGCCGGCTTGGCCTCCGGCAGCCGCGTCATGCCCGTCAGGTTGACTTCCTGGAGGAGCGGTTCATCAGGTTCAGGCACGGGAGTCCAGTAGCTGCGCAGCTTGCCGGCCAGTCCCAGCAGGTCGCCACCCAGCCGTTCCTTGTCGCCGATCACAAACCCATAGCGGCCGACCTCACCGCGCGGATGCCAAATCGCGACGGTGTATTGCCCATCGGCTGGAAGGGTGACCCGCTCAGATTGGCGCTCCCAGTAGGAGGTGCGGCTGAACGGCTCGTAGAAGGTCTCGGCAGCGCCGGTTGGCGGTGCGATCTCGACGACGCCGAGGTTATCTGCTGTTGCCACACGCAGCGGAAGCTGCCCGGCCGGCAGTCCCGGTCCGACCAGCGCCAGCGATGGCGCAAACAGTTCCTGGCCCGCGATCTGGGGAATTGTGATCTCCAGCAGAATACGCTGGCCAGCCTCGCCTGCGAAAGTGTAATAGTCCGCGTCGGCACGTGAGTCCAGCGTCGCGTAGATCACCGTCGAGACCGTCGGATCGTCGATCTCCCACGGCATGCTGCCCACAATGTCAGACTCTTCGAAGTAGGGCCGGTGGGCCAACGCCGCAGTGGCGGTTGCCACCAGCAGCATTGCCGCCATCAACATTGCCACGGTTTTGGTCCTCATTGCTGACATCTCCACTGGTCGCGGGCGGGCCGTGTTCACACTACGCGATCGCCGTTTCCAGAACTGGCGCGGCGGTGCTGCTTGCGCTTTTCACGGGAGGCACCGTAGCATTGATCTGCAAGAGCTGTTCACTGACCTGCCAGAGTCGGGCCTGGTCGGCCTGGCTGTAGCTGGCTTTGGAGCTATCTTTCGGCTTGCAGTTCTGGAAGTACTTTCCGGTCACGCCTTCGACCTCCGGCGATGTGGCCAGATAGATGCTGGTCGCCGCGCCCTTTTCTTCGCTGACAGCCATGACCTGTGACATCCGCAGCCCAATACGCTGGAGCGTGCTCTCGCTGTTGTTGGTGCGACCGAAATTGCTGGCTACGAAGCCGGGGTGCAGGGCGTTGGCGGTGACGCCCGTGCCTTCCAGCCGGCGCGCCAGCTCATAGGTGAACAGCAGGTTGGCCAGCTTGGACTGACCGTAAGCGCGCCAGCCGCTGTATTTTTCCTTGCCCTGCAGGTCATCGAAGTTCATGCCGCCGAATGAGTGCGCTCCCGACGAAACGCTGACGATCCGGGCCGGCGCGCTGGCGACGATGGTGTCCAGCAGCAGGTTGGTGAGGTAGAAATATCCCACCAGGTGATTCAGCGCAAAGGTGTTTTCGAAGCCATCCACTGTCTCGCCACGCGTCATGAAAATCGCGCCGGCATTATTCACCAGCACATCCAGACGGTCGAACTTGCGGTGAAACTCCTCAGAAAGCGCTTTCGTCGCGCTGACAGACGAGAGGTCGGCCAGCAGATAGGAAACGCGCTCGTTGCCGGTTTCGTTCTGGATCGCGCTTACGACCTCGCGCGCCTTGGATTCGTTGCGGCCGACCACGATTACGGTCGCTCCCTTGCGGGCAAGCTCCAGGGCGGTTACCCGTCCAATGCCAGAGGTCGCCCCGGTTACCAATGCAGTTTTGTCTTGCATGAGATCCCTTTTTTCAGACTGGATTGATGATTTCGTCATTTACGGCATCCAGCACATCGAACAACTCGCTGTTAGCAACGATGTCGCTCATGGAACTGGCGTAGTGCTTGAATCTGATCTGCCCCTGCATGTCGATCACCATCAGCGCCGGCATGCGGCCGAACTTGAGCAACTTGACCTGCTGACCGTACTGATCTGCAACTGTGTGATCAGGGTCTGCCAGGCCCACGAATGGGAGATCTTCTTTCTGCCAATACTTTGCAAACGCTGTCTGATCCTCAGGTCCAACCACGACGACTTCGGTGTCGCGTTCAGCAAACTGGGCGTAATCTTGACGCAACTGCGCCATATGCTTGCGGCAGTATGGTCAAGTGAAGCCCCGATTGAAGACCAGGACTACGTTCTTCTTGTTTCTGTAATCAGACAGCTTGATCTGCTGACCTGTGGTGTTGACCAGCGAAAAGTCGGTAGCCTCGCCGGCGGGCGGATAGTGTGTCATGGAAATGTCTCGCTTCAGAATCGATGCCAGTAAACTGATTTCGTTGGAAATGTCTCTTTACCGGTCGTGAGCGATCCGGAATTCCGGATCGCTCACGACGCTCGCAGTCTGCCTTTTTTTGTTAGTTGTTGGCCGGGATCAACACGGCATCAATCACATGGATCACGCCGTTGGAGGCCTCGATATCAGCCGTGACGACATTGGCGGCGTTATTGATCGTGACCGTGTCACCCACCGCAGTGACCGCCAACGGGCGCTCCAGCAGCGTGGTGATGAACCCGCGCTCCACAACATCCGAGGCCATCAGCTTGCCTGATACGACATGGTAAAGCAGAATGTCGGCCAGCGCTTCGGGATCGGCCAGCAGGCTCTCGACAGTGCCTTCCGGCAGTGCGGCGAACGCCTCGTCGGTGGGAGCGAAGACAGTCAGCGGGCCGTCGCCGCGCAGTGCGTCTTCCAGACCAGCGGCCTGAACGGCGGCCACCAGGGTGTTAAAGCTGCCAGCAGCAATGGCCGTGTCAACGATGTCCTTGGTCATGGCGTCGTCAGCCATCGCGCCGTCGTCCATCGCAGCGTCAGCGGGCGGCAGGATGACCGCATCGATGACATGGATCACGCCGTTGGATGCTTCGATGTCGGTGGCAACGATGTTGGCGTCGTTGATCATCGGCTTGCCATCGACGATGGAGAACTTCACAGCCGAGCCTTGCAGCGTGCTGGCTTCGAGGCCATCGGTCACGCTTTCAGCCATTACCTTACCATCGATCACGTGGTAGAGCAAGATAGCGCTCAATGCTTCTGGGTCGGCCAACAAACTTTCGACAGTGCCTTCGGGCAGGGCCGCGAACGCCTCGTCCGTGGGAGCGAAGACGGTCAGCGGACCGTCGCCGCGCAGCGCATCTTCCAGACCAGCGGCCTGAACGGCGGCCACCAGGGTGTTGAAGCTGCCGGCGGCAATCGCGGTATCAACAATATCCTTAGCCATTTCGGTTTCGGCCGGGGCTTCGGGTTCGGCGGCAGTTGGTTGTTCCACCGGAGCGGTGGTGGCCTCGGTGGCGGTGTTCTGGGCGGCTGGTGTGGCGCAAGCGCTCACAACCAGTACGAAAATCAGCAACAAGGGTACGACGGACCAGCGGGTTTTCATTGTTCTCTCCTTTAGGTAAACAGTTTGTTGTCAAAACCTCGACACAACCTATACTACCTTATCCTCCCGCCTTTGTAAAGTAGGTCAAACTCCAATCTTGTTCAGGTTAGTTGGTCACTCCAGGTTCGAGAGGAAATCATGAACTGCCGCCAGAAATGCCTGTGGACACTCTTCCTGTGGCACGTGACCACAGTTGGGGATCACTACAAGCTCGGCGTTCGGGATCTCACCTGCCAATCGGACGCTCTGCTCAGTGGGAATGATGCGGTCGTCGTCGCCGGTGATGACCAGCACCGGGACCGACAACTCGTCGAGGCGTTCGGGCAACCCCAGCGGCCGGCTGGCCTGGGTGAATTCCCAGAGTGCACGATCCCAGTTCTCGGCCTGGAGCGGCTTGGAAAATCCGGCCCAGATTTCGTCGGTGAACTTGGCGGGGTCATGCCAGGCTGACTTGCCGAATTCGTAGCCCCAGCCCTGGATCGCACGTGCGAAGAGCGGACCCAGGCGACGCCCCTGTGGACTGGTCAGGATCGACCGCAGCCAGCCTGACGAGCCGCCGCCAGAGTAGATTGCAGGATCAACAAGGACCAAAGCCTTGACTCGTTCAGGGTAACGCAGCGCTGTGTAGAGCGCGACCGTGCCACCGGCCGAGTTGCCAACCAGGACGGACTGGTCAATACCTAACTCGTCCATCAATCCAATGGTCAGATCAGCCGCTGCGTCCGCGCCGTACGGATTCTGGCCCTCCCACGCACCCGGCATGGGTCGTTCGGTCAGCCCAAAGGCGGGCCGGTCGAAGGCGACGACGCGCTGTGTTTCTGCCAGCGGCTCCATCACTTCGCGCCAGGAAAAGGTGCTGGCGGCAAAACCGTGCAGCAGCATGAGCGTGGGATCGCCCTCGCCCATTTCCTTGTAGTGGACATCAAGATCGTCGATCTCAACAAACTGGCTGTCGGGGTCGGCCAACTCGCGCGGCGGCACCGTGTCCTCCAGCGGAGGGATAGGGATGATCAACGGCACGATAAGCGCGGCGAGCAACAACACACTGAAAACACTCAGGACGATTTTCCCGGCTCTGCGCATGGATAGCTCCTCATTCTGGGTAGTGTCGGCTGAGCCACAACCAATGAAAAAGCGAAGAGGAGCGAAACTCTGACTGTGTTCACAGTGGTGTCGCTCCTCTTCAGTGGCAACCGGCAGATAGTCTACTGGACGACCAATTTGCCCTGCATGATCGGATAGTGGCCGGAAACGGTGCAGGTCACTGAGTCTATCATGCCAGTCCACGGCTGTCAAGGTATTGAATAGCTTTTCACGCCAGCATGGAAGGCACCTTACGAACCGGCGCTGACGGTGCTCAACATCTGAAGGGCGGCTTCGACCGTCTGGCGCTGCTGCTCCTCACGGCTGATGGTCGCCTGTCCATCGCCCGGTTGATCGCCGTAGTAGCCGAACTGCGCGTGGTTGCCACCCTCAATTGGCACCCAGATCGTGTCAGCAGGCAGAAGCGGGCGGGAAGCGTCGATCTTGTCGGGCGTCGCCAGTCCGTCATTGGTGGCCGAGACAGAGTACGTCGTCAGATCGTCGAAGCCCGACAGATCATCGCTGCTGGCAGGATAGGATGCCACCAGGAACAGCCCGTCGATGAGGTCAGGGTTGTTGCGGGTGAAACTGGCAGCCATACTGCCGCCCAGCGAATGGCCGCCGATGACCCAGTGCTCCACCTCAGGATGGGCTGCAATGACATCGGCCGCGCGGTTGACGCCAAAAACGGCCAGATTGAGCGGCATCGGCACGATTACCACCGGATAGCCGGCCTCAGCGATGGCACGCGCCATCGGTGCGTACGACCTTGGATCGACCCGGCCGCCGGGGTAAAAAATCAGTCCGGTGTTTTGCGCGCCCTGGGTCGGCGTGAACGACAGCCAGGGATCGGTCGCAACCGCGACGTTGGCATCGGACTCCAGCGCGGCCAGCGCTTCCGGCATCGGACCCAGCGGCGTGCTGCCCCAGATCACGAAAGCTACGACCGCGATCGCAAACACCGCAACTACTGCGATGAGGACTTTCATCCACGTTTTCAAAGCTCAATCTCCTTGAGTGACAAAGTTTTGTCTATGTTTGTGTCCAATTATAGACGAGATGGATGAGATGGTCAAGATTCTGCCTTCGACAAGCTCAGGCTGCGCCCTATTCTATCGACAAGCCCAGGCTGCGCCTTGTTCTATCGGCAAGCTCAGGCTGCGCTGCATCCGAAGGACACTGCGTCGCCAAGCAACCGAGGGCTGAGCCTGCCGAAGCCCGGTTCCATTCGCTTTGCCAGTTGGCGCAGGCAAGTGTCTGGCGTAAAATGAACCCGCCATGACTCACGAACCCACCACCGTCGAGAAACTACACAAGCTGCCCTGGGCCATTGCCTCCAACGCCGCGCTGGCAATTTTCGTGCAGCTTACATTCTTCGGCTCGGTGTTCGTGCTGTTTCTCAACGAGCTTGGGTTGAGCACCAGCCAGATCGGGTTCGTGCTTTCGTTGCTGCCATTTGCCGGGCTGCTGGCGCTGGTGGTGGCGCCGGCGGTGGCCCGCTTTGGCTACAAGCGGACCTACATCACCTTTTTCTCCATCCGCCATGTTGTGACAGCGTTCCTGCTGCTGACCCCTGTGGTGGTAATGCGCTACGGCACCGATGCCGCGCTGGTCTTCGTGACGGTAATCGTCGGCGTGTTCGCGGTGCTGCGAGCGATTGGCGTCACCGCCAGCTTTCCATGGACGCAGGAATACGTGCCCAACTCGGTGCGCGGCAAGTACACCGCGACGAACAATCTTGCCTCAACGCTGACGGGGTTTCTGGCGATTTCTCTGGCCAGCGCCGTCCTGGCGCGTACCAGCGGCCTGCTGGGCTATGATGTCATCATCGGGGTGGGCGTCATCTGCGGCATGATCGCGGTGGGATTCGCCGCGTTCATCCCCGGCGGCGCGCCGCAGAAGAGCGCTCGAGGCGCGCCGCCGCCCCGGCGCGACCTGCGCGCCGGCTTGCAGGATCCGACGCTGAAGCGCTACCTGCTCGGGGTTGGCCTGATGATCGCGGCCACGGTCCCGCTGGCCTCATTCCTGCCGCTCTTCATGCAAGAGGAGGTCGGCCTCACCAGTTCCGATGTGGTTGGCTTGCAAGGTGCGGTTCTGGCTGGCGCGCTTTTGTCCAGTTTCTTGTGGGGATGGGCTGCCGATCGCTATGGCAGCAAGCCGGTGGCACTGTCTGGTGTGTTTCTGCGAGCCGTGTTGCCCATCGGCTGGCTGCTGATGCCGCGCCATTCTCCGTTGAGCCTGACGATTGCCATGGGGATCTCGCTCGCGCAGGGCGTGGCCGACGTGGGCTGGAACGTTGGTTCGGCCCGCCTGCTCTACAACGACGTCGTGCCGCCCAAGAAGAAGAACGATTATCTGGCGCTTTATTTCGCCTGGATTGGCATCGTCGGCGGCATGAGCCAGCTCCTCGGCGGTCGCATGGTCGATGCAACCCGCGGGCTGCAACTGGGCGGCCAGCCGCTGAGCAACCCGTTCCTGCCGCTGCTGCTGATTGGACTGATACTTCCCATCGTCGCAGCCTTTGTGATTCGCAGGCTGAACGACGACAGCACGGTGCGCTTCAGCCAGTTTCCGGGACTCTTCCTGCGCGGCAACCCATTTCTGGCCATCGAGGCGGTGATCCGTTACAGCCGGGCCGGCGATGAAGAGGCGGTCGTGCGCAACACCGAACGGCTGGGCAGCGCCCACAGCCCGCTGACGACCGAGGAACTGCTGGAAGCATTGGAGGATCCGCGCTTCAGCGTGCGCTTCGAGGCGATCATCGCGATGGCGCGCGTCGGTTTCGAGCCGCGGCTGGTGGAAGCGCTGGCAGGGGTAATGGAGGGACCAGAACCGGCCCTCAGCACTGTCGCGGCCTGGGCGCTGGGACGGATGGGTGATGCTTCTGCGCGCCCCGCGCTGGAGCGGGGTCTGGAGTCACGCTATCGCTCGGTCCAGGCGCACAGCAGCCGTTCGCTGGGCGTTCTCAACGACCGGGACGCGATCCCGGAACTGTTGGCGCGGCTGCAAGAGGAGGCAGATCCCGGGCTGCAACTGGCCTACGCGTCAACGCTGGGCCAGATGAAGGTCGATAATGCCCTGCCTCCTATCCTATCGCTGCTCGCGACGGCACGCAATCGCACGGCGCGGGCCGAACTGGCATTGGCGGCCGCGCGCATCGTCGGCGACGAGGCACACTTCATTCAGATGTTGCGCCAGGCGCGTCGTGAACCCGGCACTGCGCTGGCCCAGGCCATGATCGCATTGCGCAAACGCGTCGAGCAGATGGAAGGTGTGGACGGGGAGTTGTTGGACAGGTTCGATGCCTGCGCATTAGCCTTAGCGCGCAATCAATTGAACGAAGGCGTGGCCTGCCTGACCGAGATCACGCACGCTCTCATACCGCTGACGCCGGTCGAATATCAACGCGGTATCCTGGTTCACTGCGCCGAGGGAATGGAAATCCACGGCACGGAGCGCATCGAGTTTCCCGTGTTGACGCTCCATACGCTGGCAGCGGGCTAATAGCCGGGCAGGGGAGTAAGGGGGTCGCTGACCGGATGGTAGGTATGCGCCATATAGACGGCGCCGGCTACCTGGGTTGCAACCTGCTCCAGCAGATCGCATTCACGCCGGCTATAGGGTTCGTTTGGACGCTGTCCCAGCGCGATCATGCCAAAGCGCTGGCCCTGCCACTCCAGAGGCACCGCCATCCACGCCGCGCCGCGCCAGTCGCCGACTGTGTAAATCGGGGTGAGTTTGCCGTTGGTGACCATGCTCAGCGCGCCTGATGGCGCGCGCAGGCCGCGTGCCGTCTCATCCAGCAGCCGCTGGGCAACCTGTTCGGCGCTGCTGACCGTCAGGAACGCGTGCACCTCCTGGCCGAAGGTGCGCAGATCTTTGGTTGTGTCGGGTGGTTCTTTCAACGTCCGATCCACCAGGCCGCGCACCCAGGCCTTGATCGGTTCAAAGGTAGACACCACGATCAGCGTCGTGATCACGGCCGCCAGGTTGCTGTCCTCGCCGGTGGTGGCCAGGAAGAACTTCTGCAGCAAGCCCATGGTGACACTGATCGCGCCAGCCAGAATCGCCGTCACCAGACCGTAGATAATGGTACGGTTGACGATAGAGTCGACTTCCAGCAGGCGGTAGCGGAAGATGGCCAGTGCAACCGAAAGCGGGAAAATGATCAGCGGCGGCAGCAACAGAGCAATGTCAAAGCTGAACCTGGGGTTGAACACCGTGGCGACAAACCAAAACGTGATCGGCGCAAACGCAAGGGCGCTGCCCAGCAGAACGATGCGCGCCTGTCGGCGGGTAGTCGCAGTATCACCGCTGCGCGCCCGGTAGAACATGGTCCCAAGGAAGCCAAACACACCCGATACCGTGTAGAGGTAGATTGCATAGCGACTGGGAATGTAGGCCCAAGGGTTGAGGCTGTTCATCGCCGTAATTCCCCACGCCGCCAGGACAAGCGAAATGCCATAGGGAACCGCCAGCAGCCAGGGCCGCAGCTCGACATGTTTCGATTCCTGGGGAAAGCGCAGGCTCAGGCTGATCAATGTGCCGCCCAGCATCGCGAAAGCTGCGACCCACAAACCCGGTGCGACATGAGAACTGGACGCGTCGAAAAAGAGGATACACGTCAGCGCAGCCGCGTAGCAGAAGAAGGCCAGCGCGCGCCCCGGTCGTGACTTGCCCTTGACACGGTAGATCCATCCGCCGATTGCCAGATATGCCACGCCCACCAGATAGGGGACCCAGAAGAGACGCACCAGGCTGCGGGTGGGAAACGGCATGGTCGTCACCGCCGGGTACAAACTGATGTCGCCGCCAGGCAGGCGCGTGAAGAAGGATGCGTTCTCACCGATGCTGGAGCGGGCAATGGCTGCCTCGAACTGCTCCGACGTGCTGACTGAGAACCCGTCGACTCGTGTCACTTGCTGGGGATAATCGATGCCCTGCAAATGGCCGGCCCAACCTTCACCGGAGATATCATTGACAACCAGGGTTTGTTCGACCAGAAAGCCGGGGAATGGCAGATCGGCCCAGCGCAGGGCCAGCAGCGGCGCGGCAAATGCACACAGGACGGTGAGCGCGGCGACCACAACGGTGCTAAGCCGGCTCAAACGTTCCAGGCGGTCGACTCGTCTCACTGCAGCAGTTGCAACCATGGAGTTGACCTCAGTCCACGCCGAAGTCGGCAGTTTTCAGCGCGCGACTGCCGGAACGGATTGCCCGGTGCGAGCTGCTGGCCGGCACCACGTCCTTGTGGCGCTGCACGATGATCACCGTCACGTCCTCAGGCGGCAAGCCTTTGGTGCCGGTGTAGCTCTTGAGCTGGGTAGTAAGCGCCTCCACGATTCCCTCTCCGTCGCGGCCCGGCTCAGTGACGATAGCGTTCAACGACGCGAGATCGAACAATGCGCCATCTGGTTTGCGCGCTTTGAACAAACCGGCGCTGTAGATCAACGCGCATTCGCCCGGCTGGATCGTGACGGTGCGCTGGCTGTATTCGCTGCGGATATCAAGACCCAACGACGTGCCGGCAACGGACATGCCATCCCCCACATCGCGTCCGCTGAACCAGGGCGGGGTCGAGTCAGCCGTCGCGAAGGCCAGCTGGCCTGTCGTCGGGTTCAGCAGCGCGTAGATGGCAGAAACGCAGGTTTCACCGAGCAGTTCAGGACAGATCAGCGCGTTGGCGTGAGTCAGGGCCTTGCCTGGAGGCAGGTTCAGCTTAGCCGCGCTGCGCAGCGCCACCAGCACCGTGTCGATGACGTGCGCCGACTCCAGTCCCTTGGTGTTGGCATGTCCCAGCATCAGCGCCAACGCGCCATCGGGCAGCAGGAAGAAATCGTAGAAGTCGCCGCCCGACGAAGGATGCGGCTTGTAGAAGACATCCAGGTTCCAGTCAGGTATCATGGGTGAGCCTTGCGGCAACAGGCGTTCCTGGATCAGCCAGGCGACGCGCTGTTCGTGAGCGCCGCGTTCCCGTTCCAACATTTCGGTGTTTTGGGTGCGGATCAGAAGCGCGACGCCCAGCGCAGGCAGCACCGTCCCCAGTACCAACAGGATTACCAGCGAGTTGGCGTAGCGCTGCGTTGCCTGCGTCGCGGTTGCCCACTCATCCTCGGTGACCAGCGTCCATCCGGTGCCTGGAATCGGAGCGAAGGAGGCGATGATGTCGTTGCCATCCGGGTCGGTGGTGCGCACGGCATCTCCCTGCAGCTCGGTTTTGTCCAGCGACGGCATCTCCAGCGTTTGGCCGATGCGAGTGTAGCTGGAGTCGTACAGAATGTTGCCTTCCCGATCCAACACGTAGGTGTTGCCGCTCTGCCCGATTCGCAGGCGGACGATGCTGGCATAAAGCGAACTGATGCGTGACTCGCCCAGCCGGAACATGCCGGCCAGCACGCCTACAAACTCCCCGTTTTCACCCAGTACAGGAACGCTGATCACCGCGACTGATGCGCCGTCGGGACCATCGGTTGTGACGTCTGAATAATATTCACGCGACGATCCCAACAGCTCGTGAAAGAAGTCGCGGTCCGACCAGTCGGCGTTTTGGATTTCCGGCCGCGCTGGCTCGGACAAACGAACATGGCCAAAATTGTCCAACAATACCACACCGCCATCGAAGATAGTGAGGCGGTGGCGGGCGTTTCGCAGTTCTTGCTCCTGATCGGCAGTCAGGCCGCCATATAACTGCCGCGATCTGACGAGGTTGTCGAGTTCTTCGCTGAAGCGGGTTAGCTCGTTGCGCAGCCGGGCCGCGCTGACGTAGGTCAGTTGGCGGTTGGTTTCCAGCGCGAGCTTGCCGGTGGCTTCCTGATATGCGTCATAAGTATACAGCGACACAGCGGCCAGAATCAACAGTGTCAGCACCATGATGCCGAGCACGACGCGGCTGCGCCATCGTTTCCACTCGAATCGTGACCGCATGATAATCGTGGTTCCCGGATGCTCCAGTTAGGCTTCGCTCTGTTGAGCCGCTTCAATCTCAGTCGATACGCCGGTCATTATGTCGACCGACGCCTGGCCCAGAATATAGATCTGTTCCCAGGCTGCCTGGGCCAGCTTTCTGGCGTCTGACATGTTGGGAAATACCTCGGCAACGACTGAGTAGCCCTGCAAATGGCCCTGAGCGAACGCCCCAACGTCGAG
This sequence comes from Anaerolineales bacterium, assembly GCA_020634615.1. Classification (GTDB taxonomy): domain Bacteria; phylum Chloroflexota; class Anaerolineae; order JAAEKA01; family JAAEKA01; genus JACKBK01. Next base: position 218,441 of record JACKBI010000009.1, on the reverse strand, counting down.
ATCCTTAGCCTGTTCGGGGTACTCCTGGCGGATGTCAGCAATCCACTCATCGACCAGCGAAGCGCGGGCCGGTTGAAGAAGATGTGCCCGGGACATCGCCCGCCCGTAATCGCGACTGACCAGGAACTTGAGCAAGTCCCAGGCTGCTTCCGGGTACTGGGTGCCGGCAAAAATCGCAAAGCCATCGGTAGTCGCGAGGGTTGCTCTGCGTTTTGGCCCGGCAGGAAGGGCTGCGACACCAACGCGGAAAGGCGCGTTCTCCAAAATGTCTTTCAGCGCCCATGACCCGTCTTCCACCATGGCGATCCGCTGCTGGATGAACGCGTGACGGGTTTCGAGGTTCTGCACATCCAGCGGGCTGGCCATGGTGCCATCTACCCAGATCCGGTCACGCAGCCACTGCATGGCGTCCAGCGCTTCCTGATTGCCCATCAGGCTGTGCATGGGATCGGACGGATCAACGAAGTTGCCGCCCCACCCGTTGACATGCACCTGAATCCGTTCCCAACTTATGTCAAACATACTGGCCCAGTTCGGCGCATCGCCAAACTTACTCTGCCCCGCGGTCAACTGCTGCATGGCTTGCAGATAATCGCCGTGGTTCCACGAATCGTCCGGGTAGTCCACACCGGCGCGGTCGAAGATGTCCTTGTTGTAGTAGAGCGCCAGCGCGCCGTGATACTTGGGCAGCGCGAACTGCGTCCCGTCCCGCGTGAAGAAGGCCTCGTACTGCGCCTTCGACCAGTCATCGATGATGCCCTTGTCGAGGTCGGCCTGCACATAGGGGCGCAGATCGAGTAGATACCCCTTCTGCGCCCAGACGGGGAAGAAATCGCAGCAGCCGTTAAGCACATCAGGCGCGGTTCCCTGCTGGAAGTCGGCCATCATTTCATCGCCCAAATTGTCAGGATCAGGGGTGAAAAATACCTGGATGGAGGGATTGGCGCTATGAAACTGCTCCAGCATCTCCTGAGCCATGCCGGCAAACCAGTCGGTCTGCCAGTCGGAATAGACAAGCTGAACGGTCTGGCTGCCATGCGGACCGGGACCACGCAACGCGGTGGGCGATGCGCAACTGGCCAGCACTGCGCCGGCTGCCAGTGAGCCCGTCAGCTGCAGGAATTCGCGGCGCGACATGGCGCCTGCTGCAGACGAGCGGGTATTGCGGAAGACGTTAGGTGAAATACGCAATCGGCGAATGCTGCTCATGTCGTGTTTCCTTTGAGAAGCTGGCACAACAGATGTGGCGATTGTAGCAGAAACAGGCGAGAGCGCGGGGCACGGTCACCTGAACCCGATAGATTTGTTGACGGCGCTATCTCCCTGTATCCCGGCGCCTCGGTGCTGCACAATCAAGTAGAACACTGCGAAACCATTTGTGAGACCAGATTATAGCCAAGAACGCAATCTCGCCAAACCGCTGCGGCCAGAGAAAAATCGCTCAGGTGTGCGGAAAGGTGGATTCTGATCGGAATGAGCCGTGAACGCGAGAAGGCGAGACTGGGATCAGTCTCGCCTTCTCGCCTGAGTGGGATATTTTACTTCTTCACTACCCACTCGCCGCTGTTTGGGTCTTTCTCGTACTTTTTCTTGACTGCAGCCCAGGCTACCTGGTGGGCAGTTTCTTCCCGCGTGTCGCCATCGCGGCGATCCTCCGGGTCTGCATATTGTTCCCACGCGCTGTTGAAAGCCTGCTGGTAGATATGTTGAGCATGTTCAGGCAGGTTGTCCTTCACGCTGTCGGGAAGCTAGCGTGTTGAATCGTAAGGCATAGGCACTTTCCTGTGGCGGGTCGCGGCCCGGTCGGAGCACTCACGATAGTTCAGGCCAACTCAGCCACGGCCTTCTTGGCGTGTTTTTGAGCTTTCTGGACGCCTTTTTGCGTTTCATTGGCTGCTTTTTGCGCTTCCTTGGCGGCAGCAGTGGTGCGGGACTGAATCTCGGCCGTGCCGTTAGTAACGTGGTCGGTAGTATCGTTCCCCTTCGGCCGTATGGCCGTCGAAGCGAAACTGCCCCTGCTTTCCGGTCTCCACGACCCGGTCCAACTCTCTCTGCCAAAGATCCGACAGGTCCGACGGAACCCCCAATTCGTAATTCGTCTTGCCGAGAAATAGTTCCGCTGGCGCCCCGGTAACCTCCTCGATAATGGGGTTGACGTAGAGGTAGCGATGGTCACGATCAAAGCGAACAATCATGTCGGACGCATTCTCTACCAGCGCCCTGAACTCTTGCTCGCGCTGGAGCAGGACGTCCGCCACGTCTTGGGAGGGCGGTGCTCCAAAGCCGGAGCGCGCGCTATCCAGTTCGCCCATGCAGTCGTCCAAAATCGCGTGATACGCTACAGGGAAGTCTTTGCTTAGGCGAAGCTCCCGCAGCATTTCTATTGCCCGTTCCAACTGACCAAACGTGTCGCTGGCAGGCTTGGAGACATCTTTGGCTGGCATAGGTCTCTCCACTGGTGCGTCCTACGCAACAACCGGGTCCTTGATGGTGCCGCGATCTGTCAGCAACGTGTCGGCACCGGCGCGGCCGGCGGGAGCTGTCGAGCGGGCGATGCGCACGCCGCATACTTTGTAATCGGGAATCTTGGCGCGTTCGTCCACCCGGTTGTCGGTCAGGACGTTCGCCGCGGCCTCCGCAAAGTGGAATGGTATGAAGATCGTCCCCTCAGGCGAGCGGCCGGTGACCAGCAGGCGGGCCGTGATGGCGCCGCGGCGGCTGCTAAGTTCCACCCAATCGCCGGTCTCCAACCCCAGCCGGGCAGCGTCGTTGGGGTGCATCTCCACTGTACACTCCGGCCAGATCGCATCCAGCGCACTGACTCGAGTCATAGTGCCGCCGTGCCAGTGGTAGAGTACCCGCCCCGTGCTCAGAATGAACGGGTAGTCTTCGTCGGGCTGCTCGCTGTCGCTGCCGTAATCCACTGGCCAAAACTTGCCACGGCCGCTGGGAAACTCCTCGGCAAAGAGGTACGGCGTGCCGGGATGCTCCGGCGTCGGACACGGCCAGTGGACGCCACCCTCCCGCTCCAGCCGTTCGTAGGTGATGCCGTAAAAGTCGGGCGTCAGCGCGCGCATTTCCTCCCAGACATCGCTCGCGTGCGCGTATGACCACTGCTCGATGAGATGGTCAGCGTTCTGGGTGAAATGCGCGCTGGGCGACTTTCCAAGTCGTCCTACACAGCGGCGCGCGAGGTCGCTGATGATCTCCCAGTCGGGGCGGGCGATGCCGGGCGACGGGACGGCGGCGCGGCATCGCTGCACGCGGCGGTCGGAGTTGGTAAACGTGCCGTCCTTCTCGGCAAAGCTGGCGGCCGGCAGGATCACGTCGGCATAGACGTTGGTCTCGTTGAAGAAGATGTCTTGAGCGACGAAAAACTCAAGCTGCTCGACCGCGTGCTGGGCATGGCGCAGGTTCGGCTCGCTCATCAACGGGTTTTCGCCCATGACATACCAGCCCCGGACCTGCCCCGTGAGAATGCCATCCACCATTTCGGTAACGGTCAGGCCTGGCTTGCCGGGCAGCGGCGCCAGCCAGGTCTCCTCGAATTTATGGCGAACGTCGTCGTCGTCCACCGGCTGATAGGCAGTATAGACGTTAGGCAAGCCGCCAGCGTCGGAGCAACCCTGGACGTTGTTCTGGCCACGCAACGGATTGAGGCCGGTGCCGGGCCGTCCCAGATGGCCACACATCAGCGCCAGGTTGGTCAGAGTCAGGGTGTTGTCGGTGCCGTGGGTGCTCTGGCTGATACCCATTCCCCAGTACATTGCGGCCGCGCCGGCAGTTGCATAGGAGCGGGCTGCGCGGCGGATGTCATCGGCCGGCACACCGGTGATAGCCTCGGCCCACTCCGGCGTCTTGTCCTCCAAACTCTCGACATACTGGGAGAATCCCTCGGTGCGTGCGGCCACAAAGGCGCGGTTGTACAGGTCTTCCTTGACGATCACATGCGCCATCGCGTTGAAGAGCGCGGTGTCGGTGCCGGGCTGATGACGCAGCCACAGGTCGGCGTGCCGGGTCATCTCGGTCTGGCGGGGATCGACCACAATCAGCGTCGCGCCGTTTTGGTGGACAGCCTGCTTAAGGAAGGTGGCGATGACAGGGTGGGTCTCGGCGGTGTTGCTGCCGATGACAATGAAGCACTCCAGGTGTTCCATCTCGGCGATGGAGTTGCTCATCGCGCTGGAGCCGATGGCCAGTTGCAGACCGGAGACGCTGCCGGCGTGGCAGAGTCGTGCGCAGTGGTCGATGTTGTTGGTGCCGATGATCTGGCGCAGGAACTTTTGCAGCAGGTAGTTATCTTCGTTGGTCGCCTTGGCGCAGGCGTTGGCCGTGATGCTGTCAGGGCCATAACGGGCGCACAGATCCAGCAGCCGCTCGGCGACTACGTCCAGCGCCTCATCCCAGGTCGCTTCGCGCCAGTCGTCTGGGCCGGTTGCTGCAGTGCGCTTTCCCGGCTGCTGCCGCTCACGGCGGATCAGCGGCGCGGTCAGGCGGCTGGGATGCACCACGAAATCCGCACCAAAACGCCCCTTGACACACAGCCGCCCGAAGTTAGGCGCTGCGTCGAAAGGTGCTTCGACGCGAAAGATGCGCTCATCCCGGACGCTGAGCAGCAACTGGCATCCCACCCCACAGAACGGACACGTCGATCGCACAACCTTGTCAGCCTTCATCGCCTTACCTCGTGTTCACCGCGGAGACGCCGAGGTCGCAGAGATCAGAAACAAGAATGTGAAGCCTCTGCGTTCTCTGCGTCTCTGCGGTGCTATCTTTCCTGCTCCAGATCAAACTCGACCTTGCCCTTCAGCGCACCGGTCGGGCAGACGCCCACGCAGTTGCCGCAGAAGACGCACGACGTGTCGGGCATATCCTCCGCGAAAAAGGTTGCCACGTGGCTGTCAATTCCGCGGCCACCCCAGGTCAGCGCAAAGGTAAACTGCACATCCTCGGCACAGACCTGGATGCATCGCCAGCACATGACGCACTGGCTGTAGTCACGCACGTAGAATGGGTTGTCGTCCATCACCGGGAACTCGCGCTGCTCGCCGCCCGCGAAGCGTGCCGCGTCGACGCCGAAACGCACCATGTAGTCCTGAATCTCCGGCGCTTCGTGCAGGTCCACCGTAGACGCCAGCAGCTCCAGAATCACCCGGCGCGCAGCATTGACTCGCTCGGTCTCGGTGTTGACAATCATGTCCTGCCGCGCCGGAACGACACAGGCAGGCTGCAAAGTGCGGCTGCCCACCACCTCAACCGTGCAAAGGCGGCAGACAGCGTTGGCGGTCAGGTTGGGGTGATAGCAAATCGTGGGGATGTCCACCCCGGCCCGGCGGGCTGCATCCAGGATGGTGCTGCCGGCAGGCGCGTGCACGGTCTGACCGTTCAACGTGATGGCTATCGTGGGAGTGTTACTTTCGGTGGGCATGAATGCGGCTCCGACGCCGGGAACAAGCACTGCGGCGTGCGCTGATTGTCGGTAGAGTGGGGGACAGTATAACCGACTCATACCCAACCGGGCAAACGAGTGTTTGCTTCCTCTGGCCGGCCTGTGTAGAATTGGAGCCGCGCGGATTGGCCGCCGCGAACTTCCTTTGTCCTCCTTGTTTCGACACATACCGTGAGGTCCCAATGGCGCGAAAAAATCGGCGAAATGAGTTTGCAGTCATCGGTCTGGGGCGCTTCGGGTCCAACCTTGCCCGCCAGTTGGTGCAGCGCGGCTGCACCGTTCTGGCCATCGACCGCGACCGCGCTCTGGTGCAGAGCCTGGCCGATGAGCTGACCCAGGTGGTGGCCATGGACTCGACCGACGAGGACGCCCTGCGTGCCCTGGATATCGGCGCCTTCGATGTGGTGGTGGTCGCCATCGGTTCGAGCTTCGAGAGCAACCTGATGACCACGCTGGCGCTGAAAAGTCTGGGCGCGAAGCGGATCATTTGCAAGGCCATGAATGAGAGGCAGTGCACGGTGTTGCTGGCCATCGGCGCGAATGAGGTGCTCCTGCCGGAACAGGAGTCGGCCCGCCGGCTGGCGCAAACCCTGACCATGCCGCTGTTCGTCGATCAGATTGCGATGGGAAACCGCTACAACATCACCGAGATGAAGGCGCCCGCCTCCTTTGTTGGCAAGAAGCTCAGCGAATGCAACCTGCGGCAGAACTTCGGCGTGTCGGTGGTCGCGATCGAGAAGGACAACCACGTCATCATCTCCCCGCCGGCCGACTACGTCTTTGAAGCCGATGACCGCATCGCCCTGGTGGGCGCTAACGAGCAGATCGAACGGCTGGGCCACCTGGAATGAGCGACTGGCAGTCGGCGATTCTGGCCTGGTGGAACCGGCGACAGCGGCGGTTGACCTATGCGGCGCCGTCGGCCTTGCGGCTGGTGGTGGGGTTGGGGGCGTTGGTTTTGATCGGTACGCTATTGCTCCTGCTGCCGGGTGTGGCCAGTACCGGGCACCTGTCGCTGGGACAGGCCGCCTTCACCGCCACCTCAGCCGTCAGCGTGACCGGTCTCTCGGTGATCACACCGGCGCGCGACCTTACCTTGTTTGGACAGGTTGTCCTGCTGGTGCTGATTCAGCTTGGCGGCGTCGGGTTTATGGTGCTGGCGGTCTCGATGCAGTGGTTGCTGGGGCGCAAGATCGGTCTGGCCGACCGGCTGGCGTTGCAGAATTCCATGGGATTGCAACTGCCGCGAGCCATCGTCAAAACCATGGGCGGGGCGCTTCTCGGTGTGCTGGTGATCGAAGGCATCGGCGCGCTGGCCCTCTGGCTGCACTGGCGCAGCCTGCTGGGTGATGGCCAGGCCTTCTTCTACGGCCTCTTCCATGCCGTATCCGCCTTCTGCAACGCCGGGTTTGACCTCTTCATCGGAACCCCCGATTTCGTCAACATTCCCTCCGATCTGGTCTCGCTGAGCATCATGGGCGCGCTGATTGTGGCCGGCGGGCTTGGCATCCCCGTTTGGGCTGATCTGCTCTTTCGGCGCCGGCGCTGGTCGCTTCAGACGCGGGTGACGTTGATTGCGTCGGCCAGCCTGATCGTGTTAGGCACCGTCGGGATCGCGGCAGCCGAAGCCAGCAAGGGCGGGCTGTTTGCCGGGCTGCCGTGGTATGACGCGCTGGGCCACTCGCTGTTTCAGTCGATCTCAGCCCGCACGGCCGGGTTCACGCCCTGGGAGGATCTGGGGGCGATGCATCCCGCCAGCCAGTGGGTGATCACCACGCTGATGCTGGTCGGCACGGCCCCTGCCTCCATGGGCGGCGGCATCACCACCGGCACGCTGGCCGTACTGGTCATCACCATGTGGGCCTACGCGCGCGGGCTCGAGCAGCCGCTGGTTCAGAGGCGGGCATTGAGCCAGGAAACAGTGCGGCGGGCGATCACCGTGTTGACGATCTCGGTGTTCGTCGTGGGCGGCGCAACCTGGCTGATGCTGGTGTCACAGTCGATTACACTGGATGACGCGCTCTTCAGCACGGTGTCAGCCTTTGCCACCACGGGCCTTTCCACCAAGCCAATGACCGAGCTGAACCTGGTAGGCAAACTGATCATAATGGCGATGATGTTCTGGGGACGGCTGGGTGCGTTGACCATCGTGGTCGCGTTGGCCCGCCAGTCCGCACCGCAGCCGATCACCTATCCTGAAGAACAGCTACTGATTGGTTGAAGGCGCGGCCAGAGACTCGGAACTGGCTTGGTCCGAGACCGGCCACAGCAGCGCCTGGTTCGACTCTGAGGATTCGAACTCCAGAGTTACAGGTGTCGGGACACCCATGACTGGCCAGCAGTTTGCGCAAACAAAAAGCGAGCCCGACGACCTTCGTGAGGTTGCCGGGCTCGCTTTCGAAAGCGAGTACGCAGGCTGGGCGGAGCCAGCGGTTGGTCTAGCCCTGGGCAGGCGCCTGGACGGCGCCCGCAGGGCCTGTTGACATCTCGTCGACCGGCGCAGTGGTTCGCAGAATCAGATAGCCAACCACGCCCGAGATCAGCGACGCAACCAGGATGGCAACCTTGGCTGAGTTCAGCAGTGCCGGTTCGCCGTCAAACGCCAGGCTGTCAATGAACAACGCCATGGTGAAGCCGATGCCGGCCAGCCAGCTCGCTCCCCAGATATGCCGCCAGCTCACGCCTTCCGGCAGATCGGCCACGCCCGCTCGCACGGCGGCCCAGGAAAAGAACATGATACCGAGCTGCTTGCCAACCACCAGGCCAAAGATGATACCTAACCCCACAGGGCTGAGCAGGGTGTCGATCAGGCTGCCAACGAACGGTACGCCCGCGTTGGCCACCGCGAAGATCGGCATGATCACGTAGGCCACTGGTTGTTCCAGTGAATGTTCAAGCCGCTGCAGGGGCGCTTCGACGTGGTGAATGGCTGTTTCCAGTGCCTGCAGCAAGCCGCGCTGTTCGGTGGTGGTGGGTTGTGGATTGTTCTCAGCATCCGCGTCGCAGCACGCCTCAAATTCGTCCAGCGCCCGCCGGCCCCAGTTGACGAACTCCCGGGTATTGATGCGCGCAGTCGCGGGAATGGTCATAGCCGCCAGCACGCCGGCGATAGTGGCATGCACGCCAGACTCCAGAAACGCGAACCAGAGCACGATGCCTGCGAGACCGTATGCCATAGGAGCGCGGACACCGAGCCTGTTCAGCAAAAGCATCCCCAGGAAGATGAGTATTCCAATGGCTAGCCATGCCCAAGCAATCTGATCGGTATAGAAAACTGCGATGACCAGCACCGCTCCGAGGTCATCGACGATGGCCAACGCCGTCAGGAATATCTTGAGTGAGGCCGGCGCCCGGCTGCCCAGAAGCGCCAGCACGCCCAGCGCAAATGCAATATCGGTGGCCATCGGAATGCCCCAGCCGGCCGCGCCCGTGCCGCCAAAGTTGAAGGCCACAAAGATGAGCGCGGGTAACAACATACCACCGATGGCTGCGGCGATGGGCAACGCAGCTTTGCGCGGCGAAGATAGCTCTCCGATCAGTATCTCGCGCTTGATTTCCAGGCCAACCAGAAAGAAGAAGATCGCCATCAGCCCGTCGTTGATCCAGTGCAACAGGCTCAACGACACGTCGAACTGACCAAACGCGATGGTGATGTAAGTTTCCAGCAGATGGAAGTATTCTGCCGCCCAGGGAGAATTCGCCAGAAGCAGAGCGACAGCCGTCGCTGCCATCAGGATGATGCCGCTGGACGCCTCAACCTTGAAGAACTCCTGAAACGGACGTGTAAACTGATGGATCGGCGGTTCCTGCAATCCAATCTCATCAGCTAATTCTTTTTCCAATTCTGAATGCATTCCTTTTTCCTTTTTGGTGCAAAAAACAGGCCGCGGGCTCAACCCTTGGCCACTACCTCGCGTCCCTGGTACTGCTGGCGGTAATACTCTTGGTAGCGCTGGCCGCTTTTGATCTTGCGCCACCAGCCCTGGTTTTCGGCGTACCAGAGCGCCGTGCGCTCGATGGCATCAGCACAGGAGAAACGACTTTCCCAGCCCAGCGCCTCCAGCTTGCGTACGTCCAACGCATAGCGTCGGTCATGGCCCGGACGATCCTGCACGGGCTGGATCAAACTGCGCGGCTTGCCCAGCGTGTCGAGGATCAAATGCGCCATGTCGATGTTGTGCATCTCCGTCCCCGTGCCAACGTTGTAAACCTCGCCCAGTTCGCCGCGGTGCAGCACGACATCGATTCCTTCGCAGTGGTCGAGAACGTACTGGTAGTCACGCATCTGCCGGCCATCGCCATAGATCGGCAGTGGCTTGTCGTCGATTGCATTGGTTGCAAACAGCGGGACCACCTTCTCCGGGTACTGGTAAGGCCCGACGTTGTTCGAGCCGCGGGTGATGGTCACAGGCACGCCGAAACTGGTGAAGTAAGCGATGCACATCAGATCGCCGGCCGCCTTGCTGGCCGAGTATGGGCTGCGCGTGTGCAATTTGTAGTCCTCGCTTGACCGGCCCTCCAGGATCTGGCCGTACACTTCGTCGGTGCTGATCTGGTGATAGCGTTCGATCCCGTGCGTACGCGCCGCCTCAAGCAGGACATAGGTGCCAGTCACGTCGGTCTTGAGAAACTCATCCGGCTCCATCAGCGACCGGTCGACGTGCGTGGCAGCCGCGAAATTGACGATGGTGTCGATCGCGTGCTCGCGCAGCGCCTCGTCAACCGTGGCCGCATCGCAGATGTCGCCACGGACGAACGCGTAGCGCGCGTTGTCCTGCACGTCCAGCAGATTATCCAGGTTGCCAGCATAGGTTAGCTTGTCGTAGACCAGGATTCGGTAGTCAGGATAACGGTTCAGCATGTAGCGAACGAAGTTGGAACCGATAAAACCGGCTCCACCGGTGACCATGATGTTCTGCATGGGTAAAACTACTCCTGTCCTCAATCGTTGTTTGGCCAGCTCTGGCGCACCCCTTGCGCCTGCTGAAAGTGGAGCCAGGCATCACGACCGAAAGGACGTCGTTCCGGTCCATTGAACATGGCATCCAGTGTCAACGTCGGCATCTCGCGCGGCATTCGCTGCAGGTCCAATGGCAGCCGTGGCGCCAGACGCGAGCCCGGCGGCGGGCGATGTTGGATGCGCTCTTCCAGCCCGCCCAGCAAGGCCAGCACGTCGAGTTGATCTTCAAGACGCGCCAGCGTTCCCGCCACAGCCAACTCGGCATCGCGCAGCAGTTCGATCATTCCCGGAATGGCATGGTCGGCCAGGTTGCGGGAAAACGCATCGTCGGGGGCGAGGCCGGCAGCTGCGTGATACGCCGGCAGGAAGGTCTCGATGAAAAAAGCTTCGGCGCGACGGAAAGCTGGCAGCAGCAGATCAGCATAGATGCGCACCCGCACCACCGACTGCAACTCCTCCACGCGGCAGAAACTGTGAATCTGGGATGAGTAGAGGTCGAAGTAAGGGCCAGGCTCAAAGACCGGCCACCAGGCGAACGCCTCCGGCAAACGTCCCAGTTTCCTGGCAAGTTCGGCCACCAGGTGTGCGGCGCGATCCGCCTGCGCTTCGACAGACAGCGCGGCTTCGAGAGTATAGGCCGGGGTGAGTCCGGCAGCTTCAAAGCGGACGGCGTCCGAGCGGACGTGCCAAAGTTGATCGCTGCGCAATATCCCCGCGGCCAGAGCAGGTAGTGAGGTTGGCAAGGTGGCCCCTCTACAGGATGCCTACCTTGCTGTGGTCTCCCAGGGTCAGCTTGTAGGCTTTGGGCTTGTAGGGAGACCGGCCAATTTCAACGTTGCGTCCGATCAGGCTGTCGGCGACGCGCACCGGCAAATCCACAATCCGGGAGTATTCCAGCACGATGCAATGCTCGATCTCGCTATCCTCGACCAGGCAATGGTGGTAAATCGAAGTGAACGGCCCGACGTAGGAATTGATGACGCGCGTGCCTTCACCGATGATGGCCGGCCCGCGAATGACGCTGTTGATGATCTCCGCATCAGACTCGACGGTGACGTTGTCGGTGACGCGCGAGTCTTTGTCCACGAAGCCCTGAATCTTGTGATCCAACTCCTCCAGCACCTTGTCATTGGCAGCCAGCATGTCGATCGGCGCGCCGGTGTCGATCCACCAGCCGCGGTGGACATATGGATGTACCGCGTAGCCGTTGTCTACCAACCACTGAATCGCATCGGTGATCTCCAGTTCGCCGCGCCAGGACGGTTTGATGGCATGCACCGCTTCGAAGATGTGGCGGTCGAACATGTAGATCCCGACGAGCGCCAGATCGCTGGCCGGTTCCTTGGGCTTTTCCACCAGGCGGACGATCGCGCCGTCTTCGTCTACCTCGGCCACACCGTATTGTTCAGGCCGCTCAACGCGCGTCAATACGATCTGGCTGTTCCAGGCGCTGTGCTCAAACTGGCGGATCAGGTCGCTGATTCCGCCCTGGATTACGTTGTCGCCCAGAAACATAACAAAGCGATCGTCGCCCAGAAAATCCTGGCTGATTTTGACCGCGTGCGCCAGTCCCAGCGGCGCTTCCTGGGATATGAACGTCACGTTGACGCCCCAGCGGCCACCACGCCCCACCGCCTCGCGCACCTGGCGGGCGTTGTCGTCCACCCCAACCACGATCCCGATGTCGGTAATGCCCGCGTCGCGAATCGCCTCGATCACCCGGTACAGCACCGGTTTGTTGGCCACCGGCACCAACTGCTTGGCGTTGGTGTAGGTCAGCGGATACAGGCGCGATCCCTTGCCGCCGCTCAATATCAAACCCTTCATAATAGCTCTTTGTCCTCGTCTGTTTTCTTTGGCAACCGCTACTTGTAATATCCCTGCATGCCGGCATCTGCGGCCACGTTGTTCAGCACCGCGCCGATGACATGCGCATTCACCTTTTCCAGCGTCTCCTTCGCCTGGCGCGCATAATCGCGCTTGGTCTGGCCAGCTTTGAGCACCAGCAGCACGCCATCGACCTTGGTCGCCATCACCGAGGCGTCGGAGACAGCCACGACAGGCGGCGCGTCGACCAGCACCAGATCGGCGCTCTCGACCAGCGCGTTCAGCAGCGTCTCCATGCTGCGCGAGGCCAGCACCTGTGTCGGGCTGACCGGCACCGGGCCGCTGGTCATCACCTTGAGGCCGGGCACATCGGCGACAGCTTGCAGCGCGCTGGCAGCCTCCCCTTTTGCCGCGATGACTGTGGCAACGCCGGCGTCGTTGCGCAGACTGAACAACTCGTGCTGCTGGGGCTGGCGCAGGTCGCAATCCACCAGCACCACCTGCTGCCCCATCTGTGCGGCCACCACCGCCAGATTGGCCAACGTCACCGATTTGCCTTCGTCAGGGCCGGGCGATACGACCAGCAGCGACCGGATCGGACGCTCCTGGCCCGAAAAGGAAAGGTTGATATACAGCGAGCGATACGCTTCGGCCGCCGGTGAGCGAGGGTCGCTCAATGTGACAAGTTGGTTTACCATGTGGTTTTTCTCTCGGTCGGGTTAAATCACTTTGTCGTCTACGCCGGTCAACTGGCGCAGTAGCTCGGTCTGGCCGGTGTGATAGGTCTCGTGCCAGGCAAGGCCCGCAATGGCCTCACCCAGTCCTTGGTCACGACCACGGAAATAAACAACAGCCTGTAAGGAGACGTCGCTGGCTGCAGCCAGTTTCTCCGCCAACCGCTCCTGGGCCAGCTCAAGTAGCGCCAACAGACGCTCCAGCGGAACGGCATTTTGCGCATCCAGCAGCGGGGTGGAACCAGTTTCATAGATCGCGCGCTCCGCGTCGCCCCAGACTGGCTCAAGTCCAAGCAAAACCAGCGCCCGGTTGCGGCCAACGACGATGTGGCCCAGTACCCAGTTCAGGCAATTGGCACGGAATGTCGGCTGCATCAGGCTGTCAGCATTGCTCAAGCCATCCGTCTGGCGCTTGATAATCCACAGATTCGCGTCAAACGTATTGGCGATGGAATTACCCTGACTCATGATTTCGTCCTTACGGCTGGATGGTCTGCGGCGTTGCGGACGGCTTGACGCCGCGTTTGCTGGCGCGGGTCGGTGCGCCACCATCAGCCGGAATCGCGCCCATGACGGGCAAGCCCAGCGTGCGCTCCACCGATTCGGGAGTGCGCAGAATGTCGGCCTCCAACCACTCCAGCCCGAAGACCAGCAGCAGCCCCAGCAACACGCCCAGCACCAGCCCGGCGACAGCATTGAGTACCGGTTTCGGCTTGAACAGCGGCGCGTCGATCAGGTCATCCACCAGCTTGACTTCGATGCGGTCCGCCTTATCCTGCTGTTGGTAATAGGCGTTGCGTTCGTCTACAAACTCGTTAGCAAATGCCAGCGAGATTGACTTGGCAACCTCGGGCTCCTGATCCTCAGCCGAAATCTCAATCATGAACTGGTCGCCCACCGGGTTGACCTCGACCTTCGAAAGCAGGTCGTAAGTTGACATGTCAAGCTGAGCGCGATCGATCACCTGGCGTGCGGTCTTGTGGGTCTTGATGTTGACGGCGAAGTTGCGTAGCAGATCCTTGGCGGTCATGCCCAGCCCCAGGTCCGGGCGCGCTGGCACCACGCTCACCTGCGCTACAGCCTTATACGTCGGCGTCTGGACCCTGCTGATAGCAAACGCAGCGCCGGCAGCCAGCAGAGCCACCGCAATGATAATCCAGCCGCGTTTGCGCAAGATGTTCAGGTAGTCACGAATCTCCATCACACACTCTCCATTTGGTTAAGCAACGGGCATTGTACCACGAGAGACAGTAAACAGGGAACGATGAACCGTCTACTGCTTCGGGATCTCGCCCACCACCGTCAGCCCCAGCTCTTCGACATCTTCACGGCTGCGCACCCGGTTGTCCAAATATTCAGCCAGGAACGCCAGTCCGATGCCGGCGGCCAGGGCGATGAGAAGGCGCATTGGCAGCTCCAGCCGGTCGCGCAGGCTGGGGCCAATCTCTGCGACGCCGCCACGGTTGACCAGATAGGCGGCGCCGTTCTGAGCAAACAAGCGCGGCATGAAATCAGGAGCAGACTCCTCCAGCGTGGCCGCGACCGCATCGCCGATGGCTGTCAACTCGTCCGGGTTACCCCAGGTGATGCCGACGTTGAGGATGCGGTGCAGCTTGCCAGCTTGCGTCGATCCCTGCAGCGCGCCGGGCGGCACGGCGATACCCTGGCTCGCCAGACGGTCGCTGACCGCCGTCGCAAACTCGCTGCCGCGCACCACCTCGGACAAGTCGTCGATCAGGTACTCGCTGGCCAGCGCGGTGTAGTAGTTCTCCTCGCCGTCACCCGGATTCACGGGCTGCACGCCGACGCTGAAGCTCAGCGACGTCACGTAAGCGGACGAGCGAGCCTGCCAGGGCCGCTGCATGACCAGCGTCAGCACGGCCACCAGCGCCACGGTCAGTACGGGAATCCACCACCAGCGACGGATCACCGCCCAATATTGTCGTAGTTCCATCAGTTCTCTCGGTGTTCCACGTATGTGGTTTCTACGAAGTTCATCAGCTCACGCCGGAAACGGTCCAGCGAGAAACGCTCGGCGTTGCGCCGGCATGCCGCCGGACGGAATTGCGTAGCCTCGCAACGCAGTACCGCTGCAATCAGCGATTCCACGGTCTGCTCGTCAAACAGCACGCCCGTTTCGCCGTCGATGATCGTATCCAGCGCGCCGCCGCCGCCAAAGGCGATCACCGGCCGGCCGGCGGCCTGTGCTTCCAGCGGCGCAATGCCGAAGTCTTCCAGGCCAGGAAAGACGAACGCGCGGCAATGCTGGTAGAGGTCGATCAAACGCTCTGGCGAGACACGTCCCAGCAGCGTGACGTTCGGCCCGGCCAGCGCTTGCAGGCTTTCCCGATCGCGTCCGTCACCGTAGATCAGCAGCGGTCGGTCGAGTTCGTTGAACGCCTGCACTGCCAGATCGACCCGTTTGTACGGGATCAGCCGCCCGCCGGCCAGGTAATAGTCGCCCGGCTGGCGGCTCGAAGGCGTAAATCGCTCCACATCTACCGGTGGGTAGATGACCACGCTGTCGTGACCGTAGTAGCGCTTGATACGCGTCTGAATCTCTGTGCTGATGGCAATGAATTGATCGACCCGGTCGGCGGCCATCCGATCCCAGCGACGCAACCTTGCGAGCACCGGCTGCAGCGCACGATTGGTCACCTGGCCCAGCCCCTCGCGCTGCCGGTATGCATCGTACATCCACAGGAAGCGGGTCGGCGTCAGGCAATAGCAGATGTGTAGCGTCTCCGGCGGCGTGATCACACCGTGACAAAAGCCAGACTTATTGCTCAACACCAGATCGTAGCCACTGAAATCAAACCCTTCGAAGGCCTTCGGGTAGAATGGCAAATAGGCCTGATGATGCGTCGTCACGCCTGGCAGCCGCTGCATGTAGCTGGTGCGGATATCCCAGGAACGATAGCTGGCGGGCATCAGATCGGGGCCGTACATGCTGGTGTAAACCGGCGAACCGGGAAACATGTCCACCATCGCTTCCAGCACGTTTTCCGCGCCGCCCATCTGGTTGAGCCAGTCATGCACCAGGGCCGTCTTCATAGCGGGCCTATTGTACTCTGGGGAGGGGGAATCGACAAGAGAGTTACCCAGGAAGGGTTGGACCGGAGCGCGTCACCAGCCCCACAGTTCAGTGTGGGGATTCCCACAACCCGACCAGCCTCGCTCAACGCGGGGACGTGCGCTTGTGGCGGCCCCACACCTTGAAAGATGTCGCTGAATCAGAGCGCCGCACCAGCCCCACAGTTCAGTGTGGGGATTCCCAAGACCCGACCAGCCGCGCCGGACATTGCGATTCACTTCTGGCAGAAATTTCAGAGCAATGGTATACTTGACCCGCTTCATCTTTCGCTATAATCCCATTGGTTTCAATCCTAGTTGGAGGTCGTTCCGTGCGCGTATCCTGTTTGCAAGAGAACCTGAGCCGGGGCATGTCGATAGTTGGCCGGGCTGTCATGCCTCGCAGCACCATGCCCGTGTTGGGCAACATTCTGCTGGCGACCGATGAGGGGCGTCTGCGGCTGGCCGCAACCAACCTCGAAATCGGAATCACCTGCTGGATCGGTGCGATGGTGGAAGACGATGGCGCGGTCACGATTCCGGCGCGCCTGCTCAGCGACTTCGTCAGCCAACTGCCGGCCGAACGCATCGACATGGATTATGTCGTACGCACACAGATGCTGAATCTCAAGTGTGCGCGCTACGACACCAACCTCAAAGGGATCGACGCCGCGGAGTTTCCGATCTTCCCGAACGCTTCGGATGACCATGTCGCTGTGATGGACGCAGCCGCGTTTCGCCAGATGATCAACCAGGTGGTGTTTGCTGCCGCAACCGACGAGAGCCGCCCCACATTGACCGGCGTCAGCACGCGTCTCGAAAAGGGTCGGTTGACCATGGCCGCCACTGACGGGTTCCGCCTGTCCGTGCGCAGTGTGGATCTTGGAAAAGATACCGGAGCGCCGGTGCAGGTTATCATCCCGGCACGGGCGTTGCAGGAAGTCAGCCGCATCATCGGCCTGCTGCCATCCGACGGCGAGCAGACCGTCACCGTCAGCGTCATCGAGGAGCGCAACCAGGTGTTGTTCTCCATGCCCGACGTTGCGCTGGTGACGCAACTGATCGACGCGAACTTCCCCAGCTACGAAGCGATTATTCCCAAGGCCCATGCCACCCGGACGGTCATTGACACCCAGCCGCTGCTGCGGGCGCTGAAACTGGCCACGCTTTTCTCGCGCGATAGCAACAACATGGTGCGCTTCCAGATCGCGCCCGGCGCCAACGGGGCTCCCGGCATGCTTACCATGACATCGCAGTCGTCCGAGTCGGGCGACAACCTGGCGAATCTTGACGTAGCAGTCGAAGGACCGGAAGCGGAAATCGCCTTCAACGGGCGTTATGTGATCGACCTGCTCAACGTGGTGGATCACCCGCAGATCACGCTGGAAACGACGAGAGCCAGTGCGCCGGGCGTAGTTCGCCCCGTTGGTGTCGGTCCGGACGAGTTTACGTGCGTCGTCATGCCCATGCACCTCAACCGCTGATTCGTCGCTGCTCCGATTCCCCGAACCGCCAGGTCTTGAACGCCTGGCGGTTTTAGTCACACCACATTTTTCACGTGTACCTGGCACATCTTTCGCTGACCAACTTCCGCAACTACAGCCGGCTGGAGATCGACCTCTCGCCCGGTATCACTCTGTTGCAAGGCGAGAACGCGCAGGGCAAGACCAGTTTCCTGGAGGCGATGGCGTTTCTCTCGACCTCGCGTTCGTTGCTGGCATCGGCGGAGCGGGAACTGGTCAACTGGCTGGCGTGGGACGAGCCGCTGCCCTTTTCGCGGCTGGTCGCGGATCTGAATTTCGCCAATCGCAAGCAGCGGGTCGAAATCACGTTGATGCAGATCGGCGCCAGCGCCTCGGGCAGCCCGCAACTGCGCAAAGAAGTCCGGATCAACGGCGTCAACAAGCGCGCCATCGATCTGGTCGGCCAGATGCCGACCGTCCTATTTCTGCCGCAGGACATCGAGCTGATTTCCGGCTCGCCGAGCGTTCGCAGACGCTACATGGACATCGCGCTGTGTCAGATGTCCGGGGAATATTGCCGCTCGCTCAGCGCCTACAACAAGGTGCTGCAACAGAGAAACGCGCTGCTCAAGTCGCTGCGCGAACGAGGAGGCAGCCGCGAGCAGTTGGCCTTCTGGGACGAGCAGCTGGTGGATCATGGGAGCGTGCTGATGGCCCGCCGGGCAGCTTTTCTGGCTGATCTGGAAGCCGAAGCCAACTTGCGCCAGCAGGCGCTGACCGAGGGCCGAGAACGACTGCACGTTCAATACCTTGCCAGCGTCGACGGGCTGTCCAACGATCAGGGCAACGGCGCAGAACCTGCATACACCGACGATGACGGCTGGTTCGCCGAATCGGCGCAGGTCTTCATGACCCACGATCAGCAGGAGATCGCGGCGGTGTTTCAGAAGGAACTGGCGCGCGGGCGGAGCAGGGAGGTCGCGGCCGGCATGTCGCTGGTCGGGCCACACCGTGACGACATCGGTTTCGTCGCCCAGGGGCGCAACCTGCGCACCTTTGGCAGCCGCGGCCAGCAGCGCACAGCCGCTCTGGCTGTCAAGCTGGCCGAGGTGGCCATCATGCAGCGGACCTTGGGCGCGCCGCCCTTGTTGCTGCTGGACGACGTGATGTCCGAACTGGACAGCAGCCGGCGCAGCATGTTACTGGAGGCGCTGCAAGGCGTCGAGCAGGCTGTTGTCACCACGACCGACTGGAACGATTTCACCCCGCTGTTTCGCTCGGCGGCGCGCTGTTATCGCGTTGCTGATGGCCGCCTTGTGGAGAGCGATGAGGATGCACAGGAGCCGGCTGGCAACGTGGACGATTGATACGCTCCCCGGCAACACAAGCCGCGACTCTCGCGGACTGGAACGCAAAAGAGGCCCCATCGCGATGGGGCCTCTTTTGCGTCAGTGACAGTTTGTAGTAGCGACCTCAGTCGCTTCTGGCGGGCCCAGAGCGACTGAAGTCGCTACTACGAACCCGAAACTACGCGCTTGGTACTGTCTAGTCTGAGTTGCTCTTCGCGCCAGACTTGCGGCTGTCATTCACGTACCAGCCTGACCCCTTGAAGACAACGCCGGGCACGCTATAGATGCGGTGAACTGCGGCGTGGCCGTTGGGGCAGCTAGGTGTGCTGTTGTCTGAAAAAGATTGTCGGCGCTCAAAGTGAACGCCGCAACTGTCGCACTGATATTCATAGATTGGCATGTCTTCAGGTACCTCGCATTGAACTGGCGTGAAGTATACCCCCTACGACCGCAAAAATCAAGCCAGCGGACGGGCGCGCTAGGGCTTCTCAGAAATCCCGTAACTGTCATGTTGAGCGGCTCGATTAGCCATCAGGCACAGCTCCGGTTCGGGACGGCCTGGTGCATTGACTTGCTCTGACCCGCCCGCGACGCTACAATGGGCCAGACTAACTCTTGCCGGCAAACAAGGAGGCTTGATGGCAACCGCAATGCTAACACCCGACCCCAACGGCGACAGATTCCAGTCCGAAGAAGAGGAACTGATCGTTGACACCAACTACCAGTTCTTTATCATCGGCTTGGCGCTGCTACAGATCGTCAACTCGCTGCTGATCGTCCTGCTTGAGGAACCGCAACGATCCGTAATCATCGTTTTCTTCCTGCTCATCAGTCTTGTACTGATTGCGGATGCGGTACGGCGACTGGTGCGGTTCCGCAGACACCGCGTCTTGGAACACCAGATCGGCTTCTGGCTCATTCTGCTTGGAAGCCTGCCGATCCCCTTTATCATTCTTGTGCGTCTGGCAACAAGCTATCGGATGTTGAGGAACCTCCAGCGCCAAGATATTGAGGCAATGGGCAAGGTGGTCGTCATGCGCCGGGCACAGAGTACCCTGCTCATTGCCATATTCTTTGTCATTATCGTGCTGGAACTTGGCAGCACGTTGATACTCGGCGCCGAAGCAAAGTCAACCAGCGCCAACATCGTCGATGCCAATGACGCCATCTGGTGGGCCTTGGTGACCGTGGCAACCGTTGGCTACGGTGACCAGTATCCTGTCACAACCGCCGGGCGACTGATCGCTGTCCTGGTCATGGTGGCGGGGGTAGGCTTGTTCACAGTGCTGACCAGCTACTTCGCCCATTGGTTCCTGAGACCACAATCAAGCATCGACCAGCCGTCTGATCCTGGGATTTCCCACGCTGATTACGAAGCGCTGATGAACAAGCTGGAAAGGCTGACAGCCCGCGTCGAACATCTGACAGCAGCGCAACCGGTCGCTAATGACGGCGCTGATGCGCCGCCTGGAGAGCCCGACACGTAGTCACAACCATCCGCGGTCTACAAACCCAGCACCCGGCGCGCAATCACCAGCCGCTGGATCTCGCTGGTGCCCTCGCCGATAGCCATCAGCCGGTTGTCGCGATAGATCCGCTCCACCGGATAGTCGCGGCTATAGCCATAGCCGCCGTGGATCTGGATCGCCTCGTAGCACACTTTCTCCGCCATCTCCGTTGCAAACAGCTTGGCCTGAGCGGCTTCCAGCGTATAAGGCTGGCCCTGATCGCGCAGCCAGGCCGCCCGCCAAACCAGCAAACGCGCCGCGTCGATCTGCGTCGCCATGTCGGCGATCTTGAACTGAATCGCTTGATGCCGCGTCAACGGGGCGCCAAACGTGATGCGTTCCTGTGCGTAGCTCATGGCCGCCTCGTAGGCCGCTTGCGCCAACCCGACACTCAGCGCACCGATGCCGATCCGCCCGCCGTCCAAAACCTCCAGCGTTTGCTGCAACCCACATCCTTCCTCTCCCAGCAAGTTCTCCGCGGGCACCCGCACGTCTTCCAGACTGACCGCATAGGTGTGGCTGCCGTTGAGTCCCATCTTACGCTCCGGCTTGCCAAAGGTGATGCCCGGCGTATTGGTGGGTGCGATGATCTGGCTCAAGCTGCGGCTGCCACCTGTACGGTCGGTGCGACAAAGCAGAATGGCCGTCTCAGCCTCAGCGCCGTTGGTCAGCCACATCTTGCTACCGTTGATGACCCATTCACCACCTCGCAACTCGGCGAAAGTGCGCACGCCGCCGGCGAGATCCGACCCGGCGCCCGGTTCCGTCAGCGCCAGACAGCCAATCGCGCGGCCGCTGGCCAGCGGTTCCAGGAAACGCTGCTTCTGCGCTTCATTGCCAAACGCGTTCAGCGGCCCACACGCCAACCCCAGGTGCGCTGCCACAATCAGCCCGGTGGAGCCACAGCCGCGCCCGATCTCCTCGATCAGAATCGCCGCACTCAAATGATCCGCACCGGCGCCGCCGTAAGCTTCCGGGATATTCAGCCCCAGCAGCCCCAACCCACCCAGCTTGCGCAGCGTGTCCCATGGAAATTCGCCGCTCTCATCAGTATGCGCGGCAATCGGTTTGATCTCTTTGTCGACGAAGTCTCGAACAAGCCGGCGCAGGCCAGCCTGTTCGTCGGTCAATTGAAAATTCATGGCAGTCTCCTTTGATTGCCGTCATATCGTTACGTAGTAGGCGCTTCAGAGCCCCGAACGGCGCTGAAGCGCCTACTACGAACCAATCGTGGTTTGCCTCGCCCGAGTAATCGCCGCCCACTCGTCCAGCGTCAACGTCTCGGCGCGGCGCGTGGGATCGACACCCGCTGCAGCCAGGAGGTGGTCCGCCGCATCGCCGCCGATGCTCAGCCCGCTGCCCAGCGAGTTGCGCAACTGCTTGCGACGCTGCCCGAAGCCGGCTTTCACGACCGCGAAAAACTGGTCGTCTGAGGACACCTCCACCGGTGGCGTCTCCCAGCGGCGCAGACGAATGATCGCCGAATCGACTTTGGGCGGGGGATAGAACGCGCCGGCCGGGATGCGGGCCACCAGTTCCGGTCGGGCATAGTACTGTACGCTGACAGCTAGCAGGCTCATGTCCGGGGGATGGGCAACAATGCGCTGGGCGACCTCACGCTGAATGGTCAGCACGACCAATTCAGGCGGCCGCGTGGCAGTCAACAGGTGGCGTATCGCTGCCGAGGTGATGTAGTAGGGCAGGTTCGCGACGACCTTGTAGGATTGCTCACCAACCAGCACTGCCGGGTCGAATTGCAGGATATCCCCTTGTACCACGCTGACGTTGGACTGGCCAGCCAACATTTCCGCCAGCACCGGTAATAATGCGGCATCCAGTTCCACGGCGACGACACGGCCGGCCCGCTGAGCCAGCCGCACTGTCAATGTGCCGACACCCGGCCCGATCTCCAGCACCACGTCGTCAGACGTCAGTTCGGCGGCGGCCACGATGCGGTCAAGATGCACAGGATCGGCCAGAAAATTCTGACCGAGGCCCTTTTTGAGACGCAGGTCGTGGCGGCGCAGCACCTCGCCCAGGCGCACAGCTTCGTTGCCCATCAGTTATGCTCCAGACTGCGGAAGTCGCTGATCGCTCCTGGCGGGCATCTTCCGTAGGTCAAGAGAAACTCCTTCAGCTAACCCGGCGACTTCCGAAGTCGTGCGGCCACGTTAGTCGTCATCGTCCAGTTGCAACACGGTGAGGAAGGCTTCCTGGGGAATCTCGACGCTGCCGACCATCTTCATGCGCCGCTTGCCCTTTTTCTGCTTCTCCAGCAGCTTGCGCTTGCGGGTGATGTCGCCGCCGTAGCACTTGGCGGTGACGTCCTTGCGCATCGCCTTGACGTTGGCGCGGCTGATGATCTTGTTGCCCACCGCGGCCTGCACCGGCACCAGGAACATCTGGCGCGGGATGACATCCTTCATCTTGCTGACCAGCCGCTGGCCCTTGCGATAGGCATCCTCGCGGTGCACGATGATGCTCAGCGCGTCCACCGGCATCTCGTTGACCAGCACATCCAGCCGCACCATGTCGGCCGGCCGGTATTCGTCGAAGTGGTAGTCCAGGCTGGCATAGCCGCGCGTGCGCGCCTTCAGTTCGTTGAAGAACTCGGTCAGGATCTCGCTGAGGGGAATCTTGTAGCTCAGCAGCACGCGGCGCTGGTCCAGGTAGTCCTGCGCGATGAACTCGCCGCGCCGCCGCGTCGCCATGTCCATAATCGCACCGATGAACTCGGTGGGGGTGAACACCTCGATGCGCACCCACGGCTCGCGGATCTCCTCGATGCGGCTGGGGTCGGGCAGGTCGGCAGGGCTATCGATGACCAGCTCTGTGCCATCGGTCAGCGTCACCTGATACTCGACGCTGGGAGCAGTGAAGATGATATCGAGGTCGTACTCGCGCTCCAGCCGCTCCTGGATGATCTCCATGTGAAACAGTCCCAGGAAACCGCAGCGGAAGCCAAAGCCCAGCGCCTGGCTGGTTTCAGGTTGGTAGATCAGCGAGGCGTCGTTGAGTTGCAGCTTTTCCAGCGCGTCGCGCAACAGGTTGTAATCCTCGCTCTCGGTGGGATAAAGCCCGGCAAACACCATGGGCTTCATGGGTCGATAGCCTGGCAGCGGCTTGTCAGCCGGTTCATCGTCCCAGGTCAGCGTGTCGCCCACAGCCAGATCGCGCACGGTCTTGAGGCCGGTGGCGACGTAACCTACCTCGCCGGCTGTCAGCTTTTCCACCGGCCGCATACGCGGCGCAAAGACGCCGGTTTCCAGCGGATCGGCACGGATACCCGTGGACATCAGCCGCAGCGTGCGGTTCGGCTCGATGGAGCCGTCCACCACCCGCACGTAGGCAATCACGCCTTTGTACGCGTCGTAGTGGCTGTCGAAGATCAGCGCGCGCAGTGGCTGGTGGAGGTTGCCACGCGGCGGCGGCACATGCTTCGCGACCGCTTCCAGCACCGCGGCGACGTTGGTGCCCTCCTTGGCCGACACGCGCACCACATCCTCAGCCGCCACGCCCATCAGGTCCTCGATCTCCTGAGCGACCTCGTCCGGCTGCGCCGAGATCAGATCGATCTTGTTGATGATCGGAATGATCTCAAGATCAGCTTCCATGGCCAGATACAGGTTGGCCAGTGTCTGCGCCTCGATGCCCTGAGACGCGTCGACAACCAGCACGGCGCCTTCGCAGGCCTGCAAGGCACGGCTGACTTCGTAGGAAAAATCGACATGGCCAGGTGTGTCGATCAGGTTATATTCGTAGGTCTCGCCATCGCTGGCGGTGTATACCATGCGCACGGCAGACGCCTTGATGGTGACGCCTTTCTCCCGTTCCAGATCCATGTCATCCAGCACCTGTTCCTTCATCTCCCGATCGGAGATGGTACCGGTAACCTGCAGCAATCGGTCGGCCAGAGTGCTCTTCCCGTGGTCGATGTGCGCCACGATGCAGAAATTGCGAATTCGATTAATTTCCATGAGATATCGTCAAGGTGCCAGGCGTTTGGCCAACTCGCCGCACGGCCATCACCGACAGGTCTGCTTTCTGGACCATTTTCCTCAGTTGACAGTCGAGTATTGTTGGAATAAAATCGGGAGTATCTTTGGCAAGGCACCACCGCCCTAACAGCCCGATCGTCCCGTATTGTTGCTTTAGTTCAGACCGATTATACTGCAACCCGAACCAAACCAAAAGAAGCCCGGCTATCGCGACGTTATCAGGTAGCGCGAATCAGCTAGATTTCATTTGCGCAGTACTGGTGAGCTTTGTTGTCACAGCGGCGATATGTTACAATCCCCTCACTTTTGCAGGCACTTCATGCCCAAGGAGCACTCATGACCCGATCCAAAGACTCCATCGTCGACGCCACGACTCCCAGCGCCGGACGAATCTATGACTACTTGCTTGGCGGGCACCACAACTTTGAGGTGGATCGGCAAGCGGCTGAATACATCAGGAGTCTCGCCCCATTTGTCACGAAGTTCGTGCGCCTGCAACGTTGGTGCCTCAAAGATGTTGCTCACGAGCTAACCACGGTTCGGGGTTACAATGTTATCATCGATTTCGCCTCCGGCTTGCCCACCCAGGACAATCTTCATGTTGTTGTGCCTGAGGGCACGACTGTCATCTATTCGGACTATGATCCAGTAGTAGTTCAATATGCCCGAGAGATTTTGGGAGACACTCCGAACGTGCACTTCTTTGAAGCCGATGCGCGACGTCCTGAAGAATTTCTGAATCGCCCCGAGGTACTTGAGATCATCGGTGGCAGACGAGACGTCGCTATTGTGTACTGGGGAGTAGGACTGTTCTTGACCGACGACGAGATTGATCACGCTGCGCAATATCTCTATGAATGGACAAGTGCCGAGGGATGCTGGGCCTTTAACCTACAAGGGGCAGGATTGAACAAAGATAACCCTGCAGGGGTCGAAATCCTGGATACGTATGCAAAAATGGGAACACCTGCATTCGTTCGTTCTCTGGAAGAATACGTGGAACTCCTGAAACCGTGGCGCGTGGACGAACCAGGTCTCGTACCGCTTCTTGAGTGGCATGGACTCGATTCTAGTGACATGTCGGAACTTGATATTACTATGTTTGGTACGGCGGGAGCGGGATACGGCGCATATCTGGTGAAATGATGCATTTCCAATTAAACGAACCACTTAAGCAGCGCTGCGTTGACGAGTCTGGGTATTCATCGATGTAAGGCGAAGTTGTATTGAAACCCTTTGAAGAACTAGCTGCGCATGCGGATGAATTGGTGGCGCTTCTCCAGAGAAATCTGCGAGAGGCGTTGTTCGATAGTCGAGCATACCTACGCCCGTCAGACGTCAGGAATGTTGCTTCAGTCCAGGCAAACGCGTTACTTCGTTTTTTTCAGGACCCAATACTTTCGGATGCGGAAGATCACGGGGCCTATCTTTCTCGAGCTGGGGTTAACGATCAGGCAGCACTTGAGACGGGTGAAGTGCTGCGTCGATTCGGTATTTCGTACCTATCTGGGGAATCATTAGTCGGCTTTCTAGAACAGGTCAACAAGTTTCATCAGTTGGTGGTTTTGGGGTATTTCCGAGCTCGGGAAGCAAGTATTCTGGAAGAACAAGAGCGCATTCGTTCGGCGCTACAACAAACTCTCCACCAATATAACGTTCAACTCGAGACCGCAGCCGAGGTTGCCCGCGCCACCGTTTCCACACTTGAGTTGGACGTTCTCCTGAATACGGCCGTCGAGTTGATCTGCGAACGTTATCGACTCGACTATGTTGGTATCTATCTCACCGACGCTTCTGGCGAGTATGCTTATCTGAAGGCGTTCTCCGGGCCGGTGGGAGAAGCTACCCGTCCAAAAGAACATCGCCTGGCAACACGCGGCAATTCCACGGTGGGTCGCAGCATTGCTGGTTTGCAAAACATCCTCGCAAGCCGTCCGTCCCAATCCACAGAAGAACCAGACAGCTCGTGGATAACTGGCTCCGAATCGGAACTTGCCCTGCCACTGATAACTGGCGAGCGGGTCCTTGGCGCACTTACGGTGCAAAGTGCTGAGCTCGGCGCATTTTCGTCTTTGAACGTTGCCGGTTTTCAGATCGTCACCGACCAGCTTGCCAATGCCATCCAGAATGCCAATCTCTACGCAGACGCCCGCAGGCGCGCTGACGAACTGGCCGCCGCCTACGAACAACTGAAAGAACTGGAACAACTCAAAGACCAGTTCATGCAGAACATCTCGCACGAGCTGCGCACGCCGCTGACCATGATTCGCGGCTATGCCGAGCTGTTGTCTTCCAACCAGCTTGGTACACTCGATACCGACCAGATCGACGCGATCGACGTCATTCTGCGCTATTCCAATTCGCTGACTGTCCTCGTCGACGACATCATGGCGATCATGGATGTCAACACGTCAAAGGCAACCAACCAACCCGTTGCCCTGGTGGAACTGTTGAACACCAGCCTGCTGGACTTTCAGGTGCTTGCCTCCAGCGCCGGCGTCGTGCTGATATCGGATATTCAAAAAACTGACGCTCGACCCGTCGTCTTTGCCAATCCTGACCATGTGCGTCGCATTGTCGAGAACCTGATTGGTAATGCTGTCAAGTTCACCCCGGCCGGTGGAAAAGTGCATGTCCAACTTGACATGGACGGCGCCATTGCCGTGATTCAGGTTCGCGACACCGGCATCGGCATTCCCCCGGAGATGGTGTCCCACGTATTTGACCGGTTCTTCCAGGTGGATGGCTCGCGCCGGCGGCGTTATGGCGGCGCCGGGCTGGGCCTCGCGCTGGTCAAGGAACTGGCGGAAAGTTACGGCGGTTGGGTAACGGCTGACAGCGAAGGCATTGACCGCGGCGCAACCTTCCGTGTTGCCTTGCCGACAATGCCCCAATAACCCGCGACTTTACTTCAGAAACGCGGGCCTGCTGTCCTCCTCCCCCGGTTTCCCTTTCCACAGATTGCGGAAGCGCAGATCCTGAATCACCGTCCACAGCACCGTTCGTCCACCGACATAGGGATTCCCCGTCAGGGCGTCGAGAAATGTGTCCCAACGCTGATCAAAAAGCGACTGATTGCTGATCACACGCCACTTCCCCTGGTGCTTGAAGAACAGCATCACATGCGCCGCGTTGGCCAGTCCCATTTCGAATGGATTGATCAGCACCGTCACCAGATAGCGGTCCTCGGGCCGGTCACAAAACGGCTCCACGTTTGCGGCTGAGAAGAACGCCAAGCCGTCGCAGTCGTCCTCGAACTCCCCCTTGGTGAACAGTTGCCAGGCCATGTAACCCAGGCTGGGGAAGAAGTCCACCACACCGCCCAACGGGTCGGGCACCCAGCGCACATGGTGCGGCAGCCACTGGGCATATTCCTCCAGCGACGCAAACCCCAATGGTTGCCACGGCAAGCTGGGGCGCAACCCCATTACCACCCGCGAAAACGGACGCTTGAACCGCGTCATCCAGATCGCCAGCCCCTGCTTCCAGCCCCAGACGGCTGCACGCTGTCGCCGTTTCATCGGTCAGTCCAACTTGAGCCGGCGGCGATAGTCAGCGATCGTCGCCACCAGCCCCTCTCGCAACGCTACGGTCGGCTCCCAATCCAGCAAGGCGCGCGCCTTGCTGATGTCTGGTTTGCGCTGCTTCGGGTCATCCTCCGGCAGCGGCTTGAAGACGATTCCGCCCGCATTGCCGGTGATTTCGTTGACCAGCGTTGCGAACTCCAGGATCGTCATCTCCGTAGGGTTGCCGATGTTGGTCGGGTCATTTTCGTCTGAGTTCAGCAGCCGCAAGGCTCCTTCGACGAGGTCGCTGACATAGCAAAAGCTGCGCGTCTGCTCCCCCTGCCCGTAGATCGTCAGCGGCTGGCCATGCAGCGCCTGGAAAATGAAATTCGGCACCACCCGCCCGTCGTTGATGCGCATCCGCGGCCCGTAGGTGTTGAAGATACGCACGATGCGCGTCTCCAGCCCGTGATAGCGATGATAGGCCATGGTCATCGCCTCGGCGAAGCGCTTGGCCTCGTCGTAGACGCCGCGTGGCCCGACTGGATTGACGTTGCCCCAGTACTCCTCCGGCTGTGGGTGGATCAGCGGATCGCCGTAGACCTCCGACGTGGATGCCAGCAGGAAGCGGGCATTCTTGGCCTTGGCCAGCCCCAGCGCCTTGTGCGTTCCCAGCGCGCCGACTTTCAACGTCTGGATTGGGTAGTTGAGATAATCCACCGGGCTGGCAGGCGACGCGAAATGCAACACCGCGTCCACGTGTCCCTCGACATAGATGTAGTTGGTCACGTCATGTTCGACAAACAAGAAACGACGATTGCCGGCCAGATGGGCGATGTTGTCGGTACTGCCGGTGATCAGATTGTCCATCGCGATAACCGTGTGGCCTTCAGACAGCAGCCGATCACATAGATGCGAGCCGATAAAGCCGGCGCCGCCGGTTACGAGAATACGCATGAGTACGACTCCTTTGTTAGGGAAGGGAGCGGAAGGGAAAAGAAGGAAATGAGGGAAAGACGGGAAAGGAAGGGTCTGGAAGCAGATAAGCAATACGTGACACTCCATCTACCCTCGGAGTTTCCCTAATTTCCCTCCCTTTCCCTCTTTTCCCTTCTTTCCATCTGCTGCAGCAAGCCCAGCGTCAGCATGAACAGCAGCATCAGATCCATCAGGAACAGCGAGTTGTCGATCAACCCATGGGCCAGAGTGGCGACCAGCGAGGCCAGCAGACCGAGCACGATCGCGCGGCTATTGCCATGCAGTTGTCCAAGGGACCGCCAGCCGCTGCGAAAAGCCGCCACGAACAGCCACACGCCAACCGCCAGCCCAGGAATACCCAGCCGCGTCCAGAAGTCCAGCACCACGTTGTGCGGGTGGCTCAGGTTGATCTCCTGCCAGGCGGCCGGCAGAACGTAGGTCGTGCGGTACGCGTAGAGGAAATTGTCCAGTCCTACGCCTTGCCACGGGTGGTCCTTGATCATGTTCCACGTGCCTTGCCAGAGCTGCAAACGAAAGAAACTGGTGCCGCCTTGCAGATCAAACAAACTGGCAAACCGTTCCGTGGCGAAAAACGGGACCAACGCCAGGAGGCCAACCACCGCCGCGCCCAGCGCGATCCAGCGCCAGCGTCCACCGGCCACAAAGCCGATGAACAACACCGCAGCCGGCACACCCAGCAACAAACCGCCCTTGCTGAACGTCAGCAGCAGGCCGGCAGTCAGGACCAGACTAAACGCGCCGGCCAGCACCCGCTCGCGGCGACGCTCACCGAACGCAGCTACTGCCAGCATGATGGGCAGCGCGTGCGCTACATACAACGCCAGATTGTTGGGTGAGCCATACGGTCCGCGCACCCGCCACACGCCCTCGGCGTCGATCAGGCCAACACCGCTGACCGCCTGGGTGATACCCCAGACAGCGACAACTGTCGCGCCAACACCGATGCCCCAGACCACCGGCCACGGATCGAAGCGTCCATCCGCGCGCGCCGGAACAACCCGCACCGCCGCGTAGGCCAGCACCCCTGCCACGATCACCGTGCGAAACTCGCGCGCTGCCACGCCGAAATTCTGTGCGGCGATCAACGACAGCGCGGCCACCATCAATAGCGCGAGCACCGGCCAGTCCAGCCCGCGGACGTTGAACTTCATCGTCAGCGACTGGCCGCGCCAGCGCCGCAGCAGTATGTCTGCCAGCAAGCGCACCACCAGTGCCCCCGCCAGCAACCAGACGATCATCTCGGCCGGGTTGACCTGCCTGCCCAGCAGTGAGACGGAGCGCAGAAAGAGCGGCGCAGAAGCTGCCAGACTGAACAGCCCCGTCTCCGGAAATGCGATAAACAGGAGAAACAGCAGGCCAAGGGCGACCAGTTGCAGCCAGCCTGTCAGGACAACCACGCCAACCCACACAACCAGCAGCGCGGCGTAGCGACCTGCCACCGGTATCCCGTCCAGGCCGCCGAACAACGACTGGCGGCTTGCGCTCACAGTCAAGTCCTGATCCCGGCGCGCCAGTCCGGCTACGCCAACACCAGACAGCAACAGGCCGGCGATGCCCAGAATCCAGCCCAGTGGCACGGGCCAACGTCGCGCCGTCTCGTTGGACACGACGAAACCCAACAGCGGCCATTGCTCCCAGCCGCCCGTTGCACGCAGCTCGACCTGATGCGCGCCGTCGGTCAATCCGTCGGCAATCGTGACCAACTCCTGGTCGCCCAGCGGGTCGTGCAGGACCAGAATCGCGCGATCGCCGTCGCGGGGCAAGGCGTTGGCAGGCTGTCCATCGACCGTGGCGTCGAGATAGCCCCAGAACGGGCCGCGCTGGATTTGAACCGCCAGCCCGGTACCTTCAAACGGCACCACCAGCGCGTTGTCATCGCCCGCGGCCCCATGGGGCGGGTCGGCAGCCTGGCCGGTCAGCCGCCAGCCGCCTGTTTCACTGACCGCGGGATCGTCCGGTGCCCAGATGCCGGTTCCCAACGGGTGAGTCGCGAGGTTCCACTGCTGCAAGCTGGCCTGTGCCTGGCCAGAATCGCCCGCCGCAGTTTCGAGGGCAAACCCCCAGTGCGGGTCACTCGCCGGCTGCGGCGGCTGCCACCATGCCCATGCCATACCTGCACTCCACGGCCAGTTGCGTCTGGCCCAGTCTGCCGCCTCCGTGGCCCACTGCGCCTGTCGTTCCGGCGACACACTCTTCCATGGACTGACAGTGGGATCACCAGACGCGGTCGCGTGCCAGCCATAAGCCGCCATCAACAACCGGCTGCCGGCGTCGCCATTGTCGACCATGACCTGCCGCAGCAGTTCAGCGCGGCGGAAGTTGAGACGCGCTGGATCAGGCGGGTCGTCCGGTGACAGGTCGAAGCCGTACGGCTGGGCCGCGGCCAGATCGAACCATGATGCGCCACCTGCCTGGTAAAGATCGCTCAGAAACGCGAGGTCGCTCTGGTTCAGCCCGCCGGCCTCGACGTTGGGCGCCAGCGCGGCAGCCACGATCACCGCATCGGAGTCGACACCACGCACCTGGACAGTCGCCTCGCGCAGCAGCCCGGCGTAGTCAGCCGCATCGACGAAACGGCTGCCCCAGTGCGGCGCGATATTCGGTTCGTCCCAGATCTGATAGAAGCGTAGCCGGTCGCCGTAACGCTGTGCAACTGCGGCGGCGAAATTGCCGAAATCGGCGCGACGGGCGGGTGGCGCCAGCGGATTGGCTGTATCTTCGGGCAACCTGGCCCAGGCAGGCGCCCCATCCAGCACGGCGACGACCTCCAAACCGCGTGCAGCCGCGCCATCCACGATTGCGTCCCAGGTCTGCCAGTTGCTGTCACCAGGCTGCGCCTCGATCGCGTTCCAGTCGAACCGCTGGCGAATCCACCCAAAACCGGCCGCGGCGATGGCGTCCAGCGTTGCCTCCCGGTCGCTGGAACTGAGAGTCTCAAGAGCTACGTTGACACCGAGGGGACCTGGAATTCGAGTCACAGCCAGCTGCGTGGAGTCACGCCCGAAGCTGACCTGCCCGACAAACGCCCAAACCACAGCGGATGCCGCCAGCAGAATCAAGCCAAGCAGCAAGGCGGCAAGATACCTCTTCATGGGGCAAGAATCCTACCACAACGCTCCGCGTTTTGACGAATCACCCGACTTCGGCTAGAATGCCTCCAGTGGCCCGCACCCGGTCGAGCATGGGAGCGGGCCAACCGCGCTGAAAACAAAGTATTATCGCCGAGGAATTGACTGCGTCGAGCCGGCGGATTGAAAGGACAAAGCATTATGGAAGAATATTCTCTTCAAGTAGCCATGCGTGATGCAAACGGCGTCAAGCCCGGAAAGCTGCGCGCCGAGGGTTTCACACCGGCAGTGGTGTATGGCGCAGAGATTGCACCGCAGACTGTGCAGATCGAAAGCCGAGAGTTGGATCGTCTGCTGGCGCGCGGCGGCGCCTCTCACCTGGTCAATCTGGAAGGTGAGAAATTCGCCAAGACGCGCGTGCTGATCCGCGAGGTCCAGCGCCATCCGGTGCGCCGTGAGGTCTTGCACATCGATTTCGTGCGCGTCTCAGTTGGACAGAAGATCCGCATGGCAGTCGCGCTGCATCTGGTCGGCGAGTCGCCGGCCGTAGAAGAGGGCGCCATTCTCTTGCAGAACGTTGACTCGGTCGAGATCGAGTGCCTGCCTGACAGCCTGCCGTCGTTCATCGAAGTCGACATTTCCGGCCTTGTCCACATCCACGACCGGATCCACGCCACGGATCTGAAGCTGCCGCCAGGCGTCGAACTGTATGGTGACTTGAGCGACGAAGCGCTGATCAGCCTCAGCATCCCGCGCAGCGCTACCACTGAGGAATTGGAAGAAGAGGAAGACACGGGCGAGCCGGAAATCCTCTCCGATCGCCGCGACGAAGAAGACGAAGACTGAACCAGTTGCGCCAGTTATACTGCGAGCACCAACACCCGTTGGTGCTCGTTTTTTATGCAGGAGAACGACCAGCGAGCGGCGTCCCGACTGAACAGTAACTGAGCAATCTTTGATCTGGAACCAAATGCCGTATCAGTGATACAATGTAACCTGCCGAGATTGCTGTACACAGGGACAGCAACCCGGTTCCTTGTCCTCCGAGAGCCCAGAAATGAGACCCGATGGCAGCCAAGGTACGGACCACTCGCAGCATTTCCTTCACGGACCATTTGAAACAGGCGTTGGAGCTGATCGCTAAGCCGGAGGTTTTGGGCAGTCAATCGCCTCTGGCCGCACCCTATTTCCTCGGGGACGCATTGCGCGGCGCCGAACCGACTGCGCTGGTGCGAGGCATGGCACTCTGCGCGGCGATCGGCCGCTGCCTTGTGACCATGTGGGGCGGCCCGCTACCAGACGATGGCCAGATCATGCTGAACGAAGCATTGAGCGAGGAGGAGCAGGGCGGGCGCTATGACTGCCTGATTCTGGAGCTCAACTACCTGGGTCAGCGCTACCGGCCCGTGCCGCGCAACCAGGCCGAGATCTATCACGACATCCTGCACATCTCACGTCCGACGCACGATCGCCACCTGCGCAACGCGATCGGTCGTCTGGGTGCGCTGCTGCTGCAACAACTGCGCCCCGCCGTCCGCCCGGAGCAGCCCATCGCCCCGCCCGCCCTGATCGGCCGCGAGCAGATTCAGCAGCAAGCGCTGAACGACCTGAAAGCGCGCAAATCGGTTGGCCTCACCGGCCCGGGTGGAGTCGGCAAAACCTCGCTGGCTGCGACGTTGGCGGACGATTGGATCTCGCCCGCCGTCTTCTGGTATACCTTCCGCCCAACCTTCAACGACCAACTGGAAAGCCTGCTCTTTGCCCTTGGCTACTTTCTCCATGGCCAGGGGGCATCAGCGCTATGGCACCAACTGGTGGCTGATGGTGGACGCATCAAGGACAGCGGACTGGCTTTGGGCTTGGCGCTGGCCGATCTGGCCAGCCTCAGGCATCGCCCACTGCTCTGTTTCGACGAACTTGATTTCCTGCGTCCTCTGACTCAGGACCAGGCGAAACCGAATCACGTCCAGATCCTCGAATTCCTTGACAGTCTGCGCGGCCACACCGCCCTGCTGATGATCGGTCAGCGCATCTATTGGGAGAGCGATGCAATCTATCGTCTGGATGGGCTTACCGTCGCGCAATTCGACGACTGGCTGACCTCCCTCCAAGTCGCACATTCAACCCGGGAAACGGAGCAGCTTCACGCCTATACCGCCGGCAACCCGCGTCTGGCGGAGCTTTGCATCGCACTCTACCGCGCCGGCGGCGAGTCGCTGGCGGTCGTGCTCGACCAACTGCCGCGCTTTCAGGCGCTGCTGCCACTTTGGCTGCGCCTGGAACGCCGCCTGCCGCCAGGAGAACGGCAGGTCTTGCAGGCACTGTCCGTCTTCCGCTCGTCGGCGCCGGCCGATGCGTGGCTGGAAGACCCTGACACGGCGGACGCACTGGCACAACTGATCAGCCGGCGGCTGGTGCAGAGCGATGAACAGGGCGGTGTTACGCTGCTGCCGGCCCTGGCCGAGGTCGTCTACGCCGAGCTGCCTGTGGAAACGCAAGAGGAATTGCACGGACAGGCTGCTCAGATCCGCGCCGAACGCGGCGAGTATACCGCGGCAGCGTTCCACCTCTACGCTGCTGGCCAGCCGGAAGCCGCCGTCGAGCTGTGGTATCCGCAGCGCAGCAACGAGATCAACCGAGGCCAGGCAGGCGCCGCGCTGGCAATCTTCTCACAGATTTCACAACGCCGTCTGACGTCCGAACGCCGCAAGGAGCTCCTGCTGTTGCGCAGTGAACTGCATGAGCTGATCGGCGAGCCAGCACGCGTCATCGACGAACTGTCATCCATCGAATGGACACGCGGCGACCCGGCCACACCGGAGGCCATGCTGCGTCTTGGCCATGCGCAAGATGCTCAAGGGCAATCAGACGCCGCCCTGGACACCTACCAGGCCGGGCTGGACACGGTCACCCAGTTGCTGCGCCAGGGCGCACAGCTGCACGTACAACGCAGCCTGACCCATCTGCGCCAGCGGGAGATGCAGCAAGCCTGGAAAGAGGCGAATCTGGCCCGCTTCCATGCCGAAACCATGCTGGGCGTGGTGCACGATCAGCGCGGCGACTACGAGACTGCTCGCGCGCACTACATCAGCGCACTGGCCACCGCTGAGGAAGCGGATTATCCGGCCGGTATGGCGCAGAGCCATCACTATCTGGCGATGCTGGCAGGGCGTCATGGCGTTATGGCCGAAGCGCTGCCACATTTCGAGCAGGCCATCGACTTCTACGAACGCGTCGGCGACCGCGTCAACCGGGAGTACGTGCGCAGCAACCTGGCCAGCGCGTACATCCAGACCGGCCAGTTCGCGGAAGCGTTGGCCCCGGCCGAACAGGCCATGCGCTTCTTTGAAGCCATGGGCAACCCATTCCGCACCGCCCAGAACGCGTCGAACCTTGCTGAGGCGCATGCCGAGCTGGGCAATCTGGAACCCGCGCAGCGCTACGCCGAGCTGGTGTTGGCACAGGAGGAGCCGCACAGCCATCCCTACGCGCTCTACACGCTGGGCACAGTCTACAAACAGCGCGGCGACTGGGAGCGTTCCTGGCTCTCCTACGATCACTGCCGCCAGATGGCGGAGACCAACGACGACACCTATCTATTGGCCTTCGCCTGGCGCGCGCTGGGTGAAGTCTACGTGGCAACACAACAGCAGGCCAGCGCTGACGCCGCCTTTGCGCAGGCGTTGGAACTGTTCCAGCGCCTCAACATAGCCGAAGAAGTCCGCCGCACCGAGGAACTGATGTGAGGAAGCAAGAATTGCTCAGCCTCCGACTTCCGAAGTCGCCGATCCGTTGCAGGTACATCGCCGCGCGCATCAGCCTCGAATTCTCGCAACCGGCGACTTCGGAAGTCGGATCTATTGCGCGGCGTGATGCAAAACACCCGCGACGTGATGCATTCCACAACCTGTTTGCGTTTTATACTGTGTGTGTCGAAACAATCACTGACAATCACTGAGCAAGGAGAATTGAAATGAAACTGGTTTGGAGAATTCTACTGGCGATCACCCTGGTTTTGGGCATGACCACTTCCCTGGCAACGGCAACCCCTGCCGCGGCGGATGCAGAGTACGGCTATCTGTGGTCGCTGGACTTCGATTTTGAACACGACTTCAACGGCGTGCTGACTATCAAGGTCGGACCGTGGAAGAACGGCAATCTGGTGTCGGTCGATGAAACATCGACTGCGACGGTTGGGTGTCGCCCGATGGGCAGCGTGTCGCTGAGTGCTGGCGATGCCGTGTTCGACGGCGGCTATCTGGAGTGCTACCTCGATCTGGCCGCGGTCGTCCTCAACAACCACAAGCTCACCGTTGAGCCGGTCGACAACTACGGCAGCATCTTGCTGCGCACCCGGGTCAAGAGCACAGCCAACACGATAGCCCCCATGTTCACACACCCTGACGCGTCGTACAAGATCGACTTCACCAGCACCTTCGCAGTCACGCCGCAACAAGAGTTGTGGAACAACGCCGGCCTGCTGCAGGCAACCTTCCCCGGCGTCACCATCAACACCTGGCAACCGTACACCTATCAGTACACCTGCATTTGGGGCGGCCCGTGCGATGCAAGCTTCCGGGTTGGTCCACAAATGCAGAACATGCCCACCGCGGGTGGCCGGGTGCGCTTCTCGACCGGCCCGACGGTCTTCGAGATCGGCCGCGATGGCGGTGACCTCTTCTACGGCTACATGTCCTCGCTACGCATCGATCCGGGGAACTCCGCCCACTGACCACACCACGCTGACCAGTTAACGAAGTCCGACTTCCCGAAAGAAGTCGGACTTCTTCTTTTGTCCCGCCATGCGGAAAGGCGCAGACAGGAGGATCGCCCGACCGTAAACGGATCGGGCTACGAGGTGGAAGCCCTTTCAGGGCTGGGATTCCAAGGCCCCAGTGGCTCTTTCACTTGGTAGCCGGGAGGATGCAACTTCCGGCGGGCGCGTCCTGCTCGTTGCCGTCTTCAGATGTTTGGTGATCATCAAACGCGCCCCAACTGGACCAAGCGTGATGCAAATGTTCCGATCCGTGAGACATCCGCGACCTCAATCCGGTAGTATTCTATGGTTACACAGATGAATGTGCCGGACACAACCGTAGCAACCACAGGAGGACTACCGATGAACAAGCAGCAGATCGAGATTGTACAGCGCACCTTCGACATGGCCGCACCGATGGCCGACGAGCTGGCCGACCGCTTCTACACCCGGCTCTTCGAGCTGGACCCGACATTGCGCCCGATGTTTCACGGCGACATGAAACAGCAAGGCCAGAAACTGATGACCGTCCTGGCACTGGCTGTGCGCGGCCTGAACAAGCCGGAAACCATTGTTACCGCAGTGCAGCGCCTGGGACAGCGTCACGCCGGCTACGGCGTCCAGACGCACCACTACACCACCGTCGGCGATGCGCTGCTGGGCACGCTGGCCGAGCTGTTCGGCCCCGCCTTCAACGACGAGGTGCGCCAGGCGTGGACGTCAGCATACGTGCTGCTGGCGACCATCATGCAGGAAGCCGCCGCCGAGCGTGATGCACACCTGCCGATTCGTGAGGCAGTCGCCGCATAGAAACCGTGTCACAATAGACCTGTCGGAACAAACCAACCACACTGTTCAAAGGGAGAACAAAACAAATGAAGTTTGCAACATTCGTCAAGTTGGCAGTAGTCGCGGGAGTCATGATGGCCAGCACGCTAGCTCAGCCGGCATCCGCCCAGATAGAAACGCTCGCAGTCAATTTCACAAAGATCGAGGTCGATCATCAGCGGATCGACCCACAGACGACGGTGTTCGCCGACCTGACCGGAACGCCGGAAGGCGAGGCCAGCGGGGTCATTCGTCTCCACAAGGCAGGCGACGTCACGCTGAAGCGCGGCACCTTCAGCGCCTCGCACAGCATGGTGGTCTGTGAGGACGGTCAGCCGGTGGTCTTCATCGACGGCGCCTACACCGAAATGGTCAACGGCACGATACGGGTCGATGGCCCGGCCCGTGCCGAGGTCCGTAGCCGGCCCGCAGGCGGCGGCGGCGGTGTGATCATGGGAGACTTCGACATCATCGATGCAGCCGCCACGACCACCTCGTTCGAGGCAATCGGCGAGATCACCTTCCCATCGGCTCCCTGCCGATAGATGCTGACCAACCCACTTTGCAGAAGATGCGATGCTCATGAGGCATCGCATTTTCGCGTGGCAAACCCGACAGCATCCCCTGCGCCAGCGGGAGCTTGATGCATGACGTGCAATCCGTGAGACATCAGGAACGCCGGTTCGTGCGACAATAGGAGCATCAAGGCAGTACGAAACCCAACACACCCACAACCAAAGGAGATTACCCATGTTTCAGCAAGAGATGAACAGCAACCAGACCGGCCACGCCATCGTCATCGGCGGCAGCATCGCCGGCATGTTGACCGCCCGTGTCCTGACCAATCACTTCGCCCAGGTCACGGTCATCGAGCGCGATGAACTACCTGACGGGCCGGCCTTCCGCAAGGGCGCCCCGCATGCCCGCCATGCCCACGGCCTGCTGGTACGCGGCCAGCAAATCATGGAGGACCTCTTCCCTGGCATGACCGAAGCGTTGTGGGCGCAGGGAGCGATCCCCACGAACATGGGTCGCGACCTGACTCTCTATATCGGCGGCGCCAGGGTCAAGCCCTTCGAGGCCGATCTGGAGATCACCGGCAGCAGCCGGCCGTTGCTGGAGAACGCGATCTACAGCCGTCTGCGCCAGATGCCGCAGGTCCGTTTCCTTACGGGACGGGACGTGACCGGGCTGTGTACCGACGAGGCCAACCGGCGCGTCACCGGCATCCGCCTGCAAGAGCGGAGCAAGCACGGCCAGGCCGAGCAGGAACTGGCAGCCGATCTGGTGGTGGACGCCAGCGGACGCGGCTCGAAGCTGCCGGCATGGCTGGAAGCGCTGGGCTACCAGCCGCCGGCTGAAACCACCGTCGACTCGCAGACCAGCTACACCACTCGCGTCTATCGCCGCCCGCACAACGCACTTCCCTGGAAGGTCTTGTACAACATGCCCATGGCGCCTGACCACAGCCGCGGCTGCATCCTGATCCCGATTGAAGGAGATCGCATGCTGGTAACGCTGATCGGCCTGAACGGCGACCAGCCGCCGACCGATGAAGCAGGTTTCCTGGCCTATGCCCGCAGCCTGCCGGTCCCCGGCTTCCACGACGCGATTGCTGCCGCCGAGCCGCTGACCGAACCCTACGGCTACCGGCGGGCCGCCAACCGGCTGCGCCACTACGAGAAGCTGCCGCGCTACCTGGAGGGCGTACTGGCGCTGGGCGACTCGGTCTACGCACTGAACCCGGTCTACGGCCAGGGAATGACCGTCGCAGCGCTAGGTGCGTTGACGTTGGATGAATGCCTGCGCACCCAGAGCGCTGACGGCCGGGCAGGTCTTGCCAGCCGCTTCCAGAAGCAACTGGCCAAGGTCAACGCCGGCCCATGGCAGTTGGCTACCGGCCAGGACCTGCAATGGCCCTGCGCCGCGGCCGGTCACAAGACCGATCCGGTCACCCGGATGGTGCAACGTTACTTCGACCGGGTTCTGGCGGCCATGGTCGACAACGGCGAGGTCGCGCAGGCGTTTGCCCAGGTACAGAACATGCTACAGCCGCCCACGACCCTCTTTCACCCGCGCATTGTCTGGCAGGTGCTGCGCGCCAAATCCAGCGCACACAGCGCAAACTCGGCGCAGAAACTAACGCGTCAAGGTGATGCACAACACCGCATCCGTGAGACATCAGCAGCGTAGGTTCCGTGTCATAATAAACATGTCACAACAGTGACAACGTACAAACCGTTTCAAAAGGAGAAACCAACCATGAAGTTCGCAAAGTTTGTAAAGATCGCAGCAGTTGCAGGAGTCATGATCGCCAGCATGTTTGGCCAGTCGCTTTCTGCCAACGCAATGGAGTCTATCACCATGGGTTACACCAAGGTTGAATGGCAATATGTCTCTTCAAACACCCGCTTCGCCGCCGACTTGACGGTCCTGGATGATGGCAGCGCCGCCGGCACAATTCAAATCCATAGAGTCAGCGATGTCACGCTGAAGCGTGGTGTCATCAATGCAACCAGCGGCCGGGTCATCTGCGACCGAGACCAGCCGGTGATGAACGTTGAAGGCACATACTACGAGGAAATCGGCGGCACGCTGGTAGCTCGTGGACCGGCTCACACCGAAGTGCGCAAAGGCGGCGGCGGAGACATCATCGTCTTTGACATCGTTGGCGTCGCTTCCCAAAACAGCACGTTCGAAACCCATGGCGAGTTGACCTTCCCGGTCAATCCCTGCCGATAGACAAACAACGCAAAACTAAGAAAATGCCGGTGCAGTTGAACTGCGCCGGCATTTTGATTCTCATTCGTGAGGTTCGCTCGTCTTATCCCAGCGATATCCCCAGTTCGCGGGCCGTCTGCACGATGTCGCTGTCCAGCGGGACGGTGCGCGGCATTCGCGCCACACGGGAGAGCGGCAGGTCGGTCAGATATTCGCCTCGCAGCGCCACCATGCGACCGGTTCTCCCCTCAGCGATGAGCCGCACCGCAGCCGCGCCGAAACGGGTGGCCAGTACACGATCCGCGCCGCTGGGCGTACCGCCACGCTGGACATGGCCCAGCACCGTCGCCCGGATTTCGTAGCCGGCATCCTCGGGAAGGCTCTCCTGTTCGGCCATCAGGCGCTCGGCCAGATAGAAACCGATGCCGCCCAAACGGGGCGTCTCCTGGCCGGCGATCCCCGCCCGATAGATCTCCTGGCCGTCCTTCGGCCGCGCGCCCTCGGCAACCACGATGATAGCCGAGTGTTGCACATCCTCGAAGCAACGCTCCAGACGCTCACGGACCACAGTCACGTCGAAAGGCTGCTCCGGGATCAGCACCACATCCGCGCCGCCGCCCACGCCGGCGTGCAGCGCGATCCAGCCCGCCTTGCGCCCCATGACCTCGACGATCATCACGCGATGGTGGCTTTCGGCGGTGGTGCGCAGGCGATCGATGGCTTCAGTCGCGATGTTGACCGCGGTGTCGAAGCCGAAACTATACTCCGTGCCGTCTACGTCGTTGTCGATGGTCTTGGGAACACCCACCAGCGGCGCGCCCATATCGTGTAGTTCGCGTGCGATGCGCATGGTGCCGTCGCCGCCGATAACTACGATTGCGTTCAGCCCCAGCTCATCAATACGCTCCATGACCCGCGGCGTGACGTCGATGAGGATCCGGTCGCCCTTGAGGCGCTTGGTATAGAGAAATGGATTGGTTCGGCTGGCAGCGCCGAGAATAGTGCCCCCACGGGCCAAAATGCCGTGCACCGAATGAAGGGTTAGCGGGATGGTAGATCGCGGATTGTCAGTGATCAGCCCCTCGAAGCCATCTTTGATGCCAATCACATCCCACCCGTGGACAGCGATTGCTGACTTAACGACAGCCCGAATGACAGCATTCAGACCGGGACAGTCACCACCCGCTGTCAGGACACCAATGCGCTCGATTTGCTTCTGCCGCCTGCGACTGTTCATGGGTGACTCCGGTGTCGTGCGACGACGTTCGTTCGTAGTGGGCGCTTCAGCGCCGTTCCATCTACGGCGCTGAAGCGCCTACTACGAACTGGGGTCAGGGAAAAACCTTGCCCGTCCACTGCAATGGATCGACCGCGATGCCGTGGACGCGCATTTCCCAATGCAGGTGATTGCCGGTGCTGAGACCGGTGGTTCCCACCAGCCCCAACTGGTCGCCCGGTTTCACTTGCTGGCCAGCCTGCACGTCGATCTGTGACAGATGCCAATAGCCGGTGAACACGCCCGCGCCGTGGTCGATCACGACCGCGTTGCCGCGCACATCCAGCGGCTCGGCCAGTACCACTGTGCCGCTGGCCGGCGCCAGCACAGGCACGCCCTCGGGTGCAGCGAAGTCCTGGCCGGTGTGGTAGCCGCTGACCGGCCCGCCGTTGTAGGAGCGCCGCTGGCCGTAGGGCGCGCTGGTGAGGTAGTCTTCGCTGATGGGGCGGATGAAGCGACCGCGCCAGACCGGCTGTGTTTCATCTGCTTTCCAAAGGGCCATCAGCCGCTCCAGTTCAGCCTGCACCAGGTCAGGCGCCAGCAAATCACCCTTGCCGGGCGGCAGCTCGATGTCGTAGGTCGGGTAGCCGCCGTCGACCACCTGCACCGGCCAGGTAAATGTTGTTTCCTGTCCGCTGGCAGGATTCACCCAGCGCAGATCAAGCGGCCAGTAGCCCGGCTCAGCCAGCGCAGCGATAGCCAGCAGCCCCCACCAACTGCCATCGGTGGCCTGGCGCAGCGGGACGACTTGCTGATCCATCGCGATGGTAAGACTCACCGGCTCGGCAGAGTCGAGCCAGACCCGCACGCCGGCCGTTTCGCCCTGCTCCAGCGGGTCAGGCGAGGTAGTGAGGCGCACGACCGGTCCCGGCGGCAACGCGAGCGACCGTCCACCGGCCGGCGCGGGAACCAGCAGATCCTGGCCGGGGATCAGACGAACCGGTGACTCGAGTTCATTGATCGCCATCAGCTCAGCAGCTTTTGTGCCATAGCGACGTGCCAGCGAGGCGAGCGTGTCGCCCGGCCGTACATCGACCGGGACCAGCGGATAATCGGCCGGCGGCACCAGAAGCACCGTGCCGGCAGCGATCTGGTCAGGATCAGCCAGGAGATTGGCAGCCACGACCGCGGGCACGGTACTGCCATATTGCGCGGCAATGGCAGCTACCGTTTCACCGGGCTGAACCGCATGGCGGATCGGCGGATCGGGGGCAGCCAGCGCTGTGCGCGGCAGCAGGAGAAGCGACAGACCCAAGACAAGCAACACCATGCCTGGCATTCTGCCGGCCCTGCCCAGTACCAGATTACCGCGTCCGCTACTTGTTTTCATGGCGATCCAGTGCGGCTCCGCTACTG
The DNA here is from genome assembly GCA_020634615.1 of Anaerolineales bacterium. Lineage (GTDB taxonomy): Bacteria > Chloroflexota > Anaerolineae > JAAEKA01 > JAAEKA01 > JACKBK01. The sequence continues at coordinate 175,571 of JACKBI010000009.1, read as the reverse complement.
GTAGATCTCCGGTTTCAGCACGCCGATGAAGGGCAGTTGCCGGTAATACTCGGCGAAATCCAATCCGTAGCCGACGACGAACTCATCGGGAACTTCGAACCCCACGTAATCGATGGGAACATTGATCTCGCGCCGCTCGCGTTTGTCCAGCAGCGTGCAGACGTGCAGCGTGGCCGGATGACGCTGGCGCAACATGCGCAGAAGATAGTCCAGCGTCCGGCCCGAGTCGACGATGTCCTCGACGATAACCACGTTGCGGCCCTCGATGGGTTCGTCAAGATCCTTGAGAATGCGCACGACGCCGCTGCTGCTGGTGCCCGCGCCATAACTGCTGACAGCCAGAAAGTCCATGGCGACCGGCAAATTGACGTTGCGCACAAGGTCAGCCAGGAAGAGCAGCGCTCCCTTGAGGACGGCGATCATCAATACCTCCGACCCCGCGAAATCCAGCGTGATCTGCTGGCCGAGCTCAGCGACGCGCTGCTGGATGGCCTCCTGACTGATCAAAACATCAGCAACATCGTCGTAAAGGGATGACGGATTAGGCGACACGGCGATTCCTCCTTGGTAAACGGTCGATCGGTCGGACATGAAGGGCTGGCAACGGCTGCCAGCTATTCCAGCCGGTCGGTCAGCGCGGCTGGCCTGGTTGTCAACAACGGGGCAACCACCGGTAACTCTCCCAGATCGGTCGCTGGCCCGATCGGCTGCACCCAGTCGCCGCTGACCCACGCTTCGCTGCCATCAACGCAGCAGACCTGCCACCAGCTCTCGTCGGCCAGCTTGGCCGTCGCACGCATGACGCTGCCGCCGTCGGCCTGACCGACGAGATATGCGCCAACTGAAGGCCGGCTGCGAACGTTCAGCACCTCAGCCTGGACCTGAACCGCGGCATAGTCAGGCGTTGGCAGCGGTGTGGGTGTTGGGCGAGGAGCAGCCGGCGGCGCAGCCGCAGGTGCAGCCGGAGCGGTGTACGCAATCGGAGCGCCGCTCTTGAAGCGGCCGGCCCATTCAGCCGTCAGCCCCAGATACTGGTCGCCGTAGGCCTGGCTGGGTTCGATGTAGGTTCCCTCTGGCCACTCGTTCCAGGAGTTGACGATCACCCAGTCCGGATTGCTGGCAATGGCCGCTTCCCAGGTGCGCGCGTAGTAAGCGCCACCCTCGCGGTCCTTGACGAACGCGTTGCCGCGGCCGGTGCGGGTATCGTTGTAACCCGGCATAGCGGTTGCCACCCAGTAGCGGTAACTGCCGTAGCGGTCGCGGGCGTCGTTAACCCAGCGGCTGAACTTGCTGGCGGTGGCGCCGACGTCGCTGGGCGGGTTCCAGGTCACCGAGTAGAGATGATGGCCGTCGAACACCGACTGGTAACTCATGTCGATGCCCTCGGCGATCCAGATGCTGTCGTGATTCGGATCCACCTGGTCGCGGATCGACTGCCAGGCGGCGGGACTCCAGCGCTGCTCGCGCCAAAAAAAGAGCACCGGCTTGCCGTCCACCCGCAGATAGGCTGGATGGTTGGCATGAACGCTGAGCGCGTGGCGCAGCATCTCCACCATGCTGCCCGTGCCGCCGACGAAGGGGCTGGTGGCCTCTACATCCAGCGCCAGCTTGAAGCCGCGCCCGGCAGCCACGTCCAGCATCCGCGCGAAGTTGCTCTCGGTCTGGTTGTTGGCGCCACCCCACGGGCCGTACCAACTGACGACGAATGCGTCGATGCCCGCGCCTTGCGCCTGCGCGATCTGACGGTCCATCGCACCGGAATCGCGGCTAACGTAGGTCTCGGCGGGAAAATCGGGCACCTTGGCAGGCGTCCAGGTGTTCTCGTCGAACCAGGTGTAGTAAAAGGCCAGCACCAGCCGCTGGCCTTGTGCGTCGGTCTGTTTGGGCAACAAAGCGGGCACTGTCAGAGCGACGGCGACCAGCAAAGCGATCCACGGCAGCACCCGTCGCTCCAACGTGCAAGTTCCTGTACATGAAAACATGGCTAGGATTATACCAGAGAGCACAAACTCAGGCCAAAGACCCAGGTCAACAGAAAACCGCCAGACGCATGCAACGCCTGGCGGTTTGGTTCTTGCCTCAGCGCTGGAAGGTGGTTGTCGCTACCCCACGATCGTCACATCAAGGCTGGGCGGCACGACCTGGAACCAGGTGTTGCCCGGCTTGAGTGGGATCGGATTGCCGGCCGCGTCGACCAGCTCCAGACCATTGAACTTGTCGGTCACGCGCCAGCGTCCCTGAATTGCAACGCCATCACGCACGATGGTTGCGTCGCCTTCCTTGCCGACGATGTAGGTGCGCACGCTGTAGCTGTTGACAATGTCCTCCACCAGGTCGGTCAGGTCGTGCTGCACATCCATGATGACGACGTTGGCCGCGGTGACCTGCTGGCCGTTGTTGCCATCGACCAGCGGATTGCGCTGCGACCCGGAGAAGCGGGCATAGCGGCCCGTGCCCGGATCGTAACGCCACTCGACCTCATAGAAACCGCGGTTGGGGTAAGGAATCACGACACGATTGGCCGGCTGGCCGCCCGCCGGCGGCGTGTCGCTGAACGTAAACGGCCGCACTGTAACGCCCTTGTCCAGACCGTTGTTGGCCATGAAAGCGCGCAAGTTGGCGCTGCTGGTCAGCACGCGGTTCTGATAGCCGCCGCCACGCGGGTTGTTGAAATAGGGACCGGAGGAGCAGCGTTCGTCCAGATCCTCGATACCGGCCTGGTAGGCAAAGACCTGATTGGGGCCAACTGCGCCGCTGCTGGCCATCGGCGCATCGAACATCTGCGCCACCTGGATGGTCGTGCTGCGGAAGGAGCGCAGCGGGCCGATCTGCGGTGCGTCGCCGCCCAGCCAGACCGTGGTGAAACGGGTTGTGTTGAGGTTGTCCATCAATTCTTCGAACACCAGATCGGGCGCGCCGATGCCGAAGTAGTCGTTGACGGCCGGTTCGTTGCCATAGCGCGCCACAAAGATGCGCTCCTGCAGCCGTGCCGGGTCAATGGGCTGGCCGGTCAGCGGATTGGTGCTGCCGGTCAGGACGGGACGCTGCGGCGCGACTTCACGCACCGGTCGGTTGACGCGCAAGCCGCACAATCCGAAATACTTGCCGGGCGGCGGGTTGTCCACGGCGGGAACGACGTTGCCGATGGAAACGCGACCGGGTATGCCACCGCCGCCACCGCCGCCACCGCCTGCGGCAGCTACCGCATCTGCCCGTGTTTCATCAGTCAGCGCCGGCGGGCCAACGATCGCGATCGCGGCCGTGTCGCCGCTCAGCTTGGCAAACTGGCTGCTGATCCACGCCTCGCCGCCGTTGACACAGCAGATCTTGTACCACTTGCCGTCGGCGCTTTTGCCATACACGCCCAGATTGTCGGCCTGCGTCACCATGCCGACCTTGCCGTAATCCGTCCCGGGTCCCTTACGCGTGTTGACGTCGTCCTCGGTGGGCGACAGGAACGCCACCGGCGTTGGTGTCAAGGTCGGAGTCGGCGTACCTTCCGGCGTCGCTGTGGGCGTGTCCGTCGGTATGACCGTATCGGTGGGCGTCGCGGTCGGTGGAAGGGGCGTCGCGGTGGCAACCGGCGTATTGGTCGCCACGGGAATGGCTGTCTTGGTCGGCGTCGCGGTCGGCAACGGTTCATCGCCGCCGCAGGCAGCAAGCAGCAAGCTGAGCGCCAGCACGCCCAAAATCATCAGGGGTTTACGTCGTTCGATCATTGCAGTCCTCAAGAACGGATTTGTTTTTCATGACAACGCCGTAGGATAGCTCGAAATCGGCCGGCCAGCAAATCGCTACCACACCCTGCAGATCAGCCCCTTCAGGTATTCACCTTCAGGAAAGCTCAGCAGCAGCGGGTGATCGCCGCCCTGGCTGAGCCGCTCGACCACCTGCACGTCCCGCTCAGCGTCCACCGACGCGCCGAAAACGATCTTCTGGAACAGGTCGGGCGACACCAGCCCGGAGCAGGAGAAGGTGACCAACACGCCGCCCGGCCGCAGCAGATGCATCGCCTGCATGTTGATGTCCTTGTAGGCGCGCGCCGCCCGGTCGATCTGGCCCTGCGACTGGGCAAACTTGGGCGGGTCCAGGATGACCACATCGAACTGCCGCCCGCTGGCGCGCCAGTCGCGCAGCACCTGAAACACGTCGCCGGCCACGCCCTCGGCCTGCGCATCGGGGTCGAAGCCATTTAGCGCCAGATTGCGCTCGCAAAGCTGCAAAGCCTCCAGCGACGTATCGACATCGGTGACGTAGCGCGCGCCGGCGGCCAGCGCATAGACCGCAAAGGAGCCGGTGTAGCTGAACGCGTTGAGCACCTCAGCGCCCGCGCAATAGGCCGCAGTCCGCCGGCGGTTCTCGCGCTGGTCCAGGTAGTGGCCGGTCTTCTGCCCGGCGGGCAGATCGACCAGAAAGCGGAACCCGTTTTCGCGCACCTCGACCAGATCGTCGGGCGGCAGGACGCCGGTCAACAGGCCGGCCGCGGGCGACAATCCCTCCTTGTTGCGCACGTCCACATCGGAGCGCTCGACGATGCCAGCCGGCGCGCACAGCTCGGTCAGCAGTTCGACCAGCAGCGGCTTGACGCGCTCAATGCCCAGCGTCAGGCACTGCATGACCAGCCAGTCGCCATAGCGATCTACGATCAGACCGGGCAGACCGTCGCTCTCGGCGTAGACCAGGCGATAGCTGTCGGTCGCGGGATCAGCTGCCAGGCTGGCGCGTCCGGCCAGCGCTCGCTGCAATCGCCTGCGCCAGAACGCCGCGTCGATCGGCTCGTTCTGGTCCCACGTCAGCAGCCGGACCTGGATCTGCGAGCGGCGGTTCAGGTAGCCGCGCGCCAGCCAGATGCCGTCAGCGCTCTGCACATCGACGACCTCGCCGTTGGGCGCGTCGGCGTCGATTTCCTTGATGGCGCCGGAGAAGATCCAGGGGTGGTGGTTATGGACAGGTTTTTCCCGCCCGGGTTTGAGGGTAACGGTCGGCATGGTTGGTGACAATGGCTTTCTGCGGCAGGCGTTTCGATCAGTTCGCGCCGCGCGACGGGGCATCCTCTTGTTCGAACCCGTAGTCGTCCAGCAGTAAAACCCGCTCAGCTCCGGGCTCGCCGATAGTCAATCGCTGGCGTTTTTGGTCGTAGACAAATGGCCTGGCGAGGCCGTCCAGATCAACCAGTTCGCCATAGATTTCAGCGCCGCGGCGGGTGGCAATGCGTATCTTCTGCTGTTTGTGGATCGCCCAGTGCGCGAATGGTTTCATGGGGGAAAGGACTGGTCAGCCGGCCATGCTGCGCGCGATGCCGGCCACCGCGTGCATCGCCTCATCGCCATCGGCCGCGCCCTCGGCATGGAATGCAGCAACCAGCGCTCGAAATTGCACACCGTCGACCGCTTCGACGCGCGTGCACAGGTCATCGAACTCACGCGGCAGCGGTGGCTGGCGCGGTGCGGCGCGGACAAAGCTCATGGCCAGATTGACCAGCGCGTCGGTCAACAGCGGCGAGTCAGCCTGAAACAAAATCACGCCGCCAGCCAGCCGGTGCGCCAGCAAGGTCTTCAGGTCGCCGCCGGCATGTTCCAACTGATTGGCCAGGTTCAGGTGATGCACCGCGCAGCGTTCTGCGTCGCCTTCGCCGTAGGCGTTGCGCAGTGCGATTTCCTGGGTGTGGATGGGATCCAGGGGAAGCGAAGTCATGAATAGGGTCCGACTCAAGTTGGATCTGCTTAGTCTACCAACTCGATTGAACCAGTCGATGAGACAAATAGCAAGGAAATTGTCGTGCGGGACTTGGCGAGTCGCAGTCGCGCGTTCAGACTTCGGAAGTCGCCGAGTCAACAGGAATAGCCTGTCAAAACCGTTACTGGCCAGTCATGACAATCAATCGGCGACTTCCGAGGTCTTTTACTGCCAGACGGTGTCCGCGGCTTTTCAAGAGTGCGTAGGCGTGTGCTTTGCGCAGCATCAGTGCATCGGCTTCCTCTCGCAAACCGCGGAGCAACTCGCGTCCTTCCATTGTTAGCGTGCCGTCCTGATTGCGATCGAGAAGCACATCATACAGAGCAACCTTGTCCTCGTTCATCCGGCTCCGTGCGATTTGCAGGACAGAGACATCCGATAGTAAGGTCATCGCTTCCAATTCAGCCCGTAGTGCTGGTGGTAGACTCTCTTCCACCGGAGGTGAAACAGCGCGAGCCAGCATTTGCGATGCGATCACACCAACTGGTTGGCCAGCCATTTGCGCTTGGGCAGCCAGTTGATCAAACACGTATTCTGGTACTGTAAGTGTCATGGTCTGTGATGGCATATGTCCACTCTCAATCAATTGAGGCATGAAATCTCAAACGCAATCTCATTCTAACCGCGCTGTGCGCTTCCCGCAAGCCCTCGCGCGTCACGACAACCCATCGACAAATCGCTTCACCTCAGCTTTGACCGCCGCGGCGTCGGGGAGATCCAGCACGCGGCGCGCGAGAAGCTGCGTGTCGGTCGTGGTAAGCTGTGCCAGCAGCGCCTTGGCAGCCGGCACAGCCGTCGCTGACATGCTGAATTCGTCGAGGCCGAGGCCAAGCAGCACGGGGATGCCCTCCGGCCGGCCGGCCAATTCGCCACACAGCCCGACCCACTTGCCGTCCGCATGAGCCGCATCGATCACTCGGGCGATCTGGCGCAGCACGGCCGGATGCAGCGGATCGCCAATGCCTGCCACTTTCGCGTTGCCGCGGTCGGCGGCGAAGGTGTACTGCGTCAGGTCATTGGTGCCGATGCTGAAGAAGTCCACCAGCGGCGCGAGCTTGTCGGCGATCATGGCGGCGCTGGGTATCTCGACCATGATGCCGGTGGAGATCGAGTCGGCATGGGGAACGCCGGCGGCGCGCAGCTCTGCGGCTGCATCCACCAGCAACGCACGCGCCTGTCCCACCTCCTCACAGGTGGCGATCATCGGAAACATGATGTGCAGCTTGCCGTGCAGCGCCGCCCGCAGAATCGCCCGAAGCTGCGCCTTGAAGAAGTCAGGCATGGCCAGCGAGATGCGGATGGCGCGCCAGCCAAGAAACGGGTTTGCCTCCGCTGGCAGTTGCAGGTACGGCGCGGGCTTGTCGCCGCCGATATCCAGCGTGCGGATGACCACCGGCCGACCGGCCATCGCTTCGGCCACCGCCCGGTAGACCTGGTACTGTTCTTCCTCAGTAGGCGGCGCGAGCCGATCCTGAAAAAGAAACTCAGTCCGTAGCAATCCAACGCCTTCAGCGCCGGCTTGCAGCGCGCTTTCGGCTTCGGCGGCGGTGGCCAGATTGGCGACTACTTCGACGCGGCGGCCATCTGCCGTGCGCGCCTCGGCCTGCGCGGAGGCAAAGGCGGCCTGCCGCGCGGCCAGGTCATCGGCCCGCTGCACACGGAACGCGGCAACTGTCGCCTCGTCCGGATCGACGATGACTGCGCCGGCCGCGCCGTCGATGGCCAGTTGCATGCCGTTGGCCAACAGCGCCAGTCCCTCGACACCAACGCCAACCACCGCGGGAATGCCCATGCTGCGCGCCAGGATCGCGGTGTGCGCCGTCGGCCCGCCCAGCGCGGTGCAGAAACCGACCACTTTGTCACGGTCCAGCGCCGCGGTCTGCGACGGCGCCAGGTCGTCGGCGACGATAATGGCTTCGTCCGGCAGATCGATGGTGGCAGCCTGGTCGCCGCGCAGCACGCGCTGGATGCGTCCGGCCACATCGCGCAGGTCGGCGGCGCGCTCCTGGAAGCGCTGACCCGCCATCCCTTCGTAGGCAGTCGCCTGGGCCTCGAAGACATCCGCAACAGCCGCTTCAGCGTTGAGTCGCTGCTGGAAAATGGCATCTTGCAGCGCCGCTTGCAGATCAGGGTCATCCAACACCAGCGCGTGGGCCTGGAAAATGCGCGCCTGCTGCTCGCCCAGTTCGCGCGCCATCCGCCCTGCCAGTTCCAGCAACTCGCCGCGGGCCAGGCTGATCGCGTCCTGGCAGCGCGCCCACTCGGCCGCGGGATCGTCCACCGTCCGGCGTTCGACCGCCTGCTGCGTTTGACCGAGGATCACCGCAGTGCCCACAGCCACGCCGGGCGAAGCAGGCAGCCCGGTCACCACCAGCCGGCCGCGGCCGGCGCTTTCCACCGGAGTCCCAACCGACAGGTCAGGTGCGGCAGCCGGTTCGGTCTCGCCAAACCCGGCCCTTGCCAGCGTCACCAACGCCGCCAGGGCGGCTTGCGCGTCGACGCCGCTGGCGCTGATCTGCACATCGTGGCCCTCTTCCGCACCCAGCGCCAGCACCTGGTTGAAGCGTTTTACGTCGGCCGGTCCCGCGCCGGTGGTCACGTTCCTGGCCGTGATGTCAGCCCGATAGCCGGCTGCCGTCTGGACGAACAGCACGGCCGGCCCAAAATGCAGGCCGGCATGGTTGACCAGCGTCACGACCTCGCTGACCGCGGCAACGCTCTCGTCACCCGTTGCCTCGACGGGCGTGGCAACGGGAAGTTCGGCTGCGGCACCCAGGCTTTCGCGCTTCGGCCCCAGCGCGTCCATCGCTTCCAACGCAACAGCGTCCAGGCTCGCGCCAATGGAAGCCTGCACCGATGCCGCCATCGCGCCCTCGATGAAAGGAGCGGCGCACAGCCGGACACGATCTGCCTGGTCAGGATCCATGAACTCCAGCGCCATCTCGGCGCTCATCAGCGCGCTGCCTAAGTCCATCAGCACCAGCACGCCGTCGTCGTGGTAGACCGACTGGATGGCGTCGAGAATCGCCATCGCATCGGTGCCGAAAGGATGCTCTGGATCGCCGGTGCCGCCGACCGCGGCGATCGCGGCGCGACCCTGGGTCTGCTGCTCAGCCAGCGCCTTGACCGCGGCTGCCAACTCAGCGCTGTGGGAAACGAGAACGATACCTACCATGGTGCTGCACTTTCTGCGAGGAATGAATGCGCGATGAAACGCGACAGAGGGTACGTGGTTCAGCCAGAATCTGCCACGAATTGGACGAATTTCACGAACAAGGGCACAAGGAATTCGTCAAATTAGTGTAATACGTGGCAAAAGTCTGACTCCTAAGCTGGGTCGTCTGGCGGTTGCGCTTCACGGTTTCGCTGCCAGCGCCTTCACCAGCTCGCGGTTGAACGCGGGAATGTCCTCGACGACGCGGCCCCAGACGAGGTTGCCGTCACGGAAAGCGGGCTCGTCCACCCAGATGGCGCCGGCGTTGACCAGATCGTCTTTGATGCCCAGTGATCCGGTGGCGCGGCTGCCGGCGACAATCCTGGCCGAAATGCCCACCAGTCCGGCGTGGCAGATCATGCCGACGATCTTGCCCTGATCGCAGATTCCCTTCACCAGTCCGGTGATCGCCTCGTAGCGACGAATCTTGTCAGGCGCCCAGCCGCCGGGCACGACAATGGCGTCGAACTGGTCGGGCGAAACGGCCGATGCAGCGACATCGGCTGTGGCGAAGAGACCGCCGCTCTTGCTGGCGTGACGCTCGCCCGCCTTGACGCCGACTGTCGTGACCCGCGCGCCTTCCTCGATCAACCGCATATAAACGGCCCAAAACTCCAAATCCTCAAACCCGGGTCCAACTAGAAACGCGATCTGCTGGCCTTCAAGCAACATAGCTCCTCCTTCTCGTCCTCATACTCGTACACTTACTCGTCTGCATTGCCGCCGGTCAGCAATCCATGCGCGTGCTCAAGATCGTGTTCCAACGCGATATACGCCCAGCCATACGCGCTGCGACTCTCGGCGTCCGGGGCGGGATGGCGCACTGCCAGCGCATCCTGCGAAATACCTGCCAGCGCAGCCATCAATGCGTCGCGGGCTGCTCGGAAGTCGGACCAGACCGCGCCCCACGATTCGGTCTTGCGCGCCGCGGCGTGCTGCTGGTTCCAAGACTCGATGGTTTCGTATGACTCGACCTGCGGCGCCTGGCCGACGCTGATATAACGCAGCGCGTCGGCGATCCACCATTCCCAGTCCACCACATGGCCGAGCACGTCTTTCAACGTCCAGTCGCCGAGGACCAGCCGGGTGGTGCGCTGGTCCGGCGGGACCAGATCGACGGCCGCCATCAGAGCGGCGCGCGAGGCATCCAGCGATGCCAGCAGGATCGCCTTCGGTCCGATGGACGCCCGGATCTCCTGGGCCTTCTGCCATGTTTCGATATCGATTGCGTGATCGGCGTCATGCTGGCGAAGACGCTCCACCCAGGCCGCCACGGTCGGGCTGCCCCAAGTCAGCTGCAATTGGCGCTGGAGATCAGCGTCTGAAAAGCGGCCCAGCAGATCGATAACCTGGCTGCGGGCATCGGTAGTCGCGCTGACAAGTTGTTCGGTGGTCCAGCTTCGCCGCTCGCGTCGCAAGGTCTCATTATGCTCCGCCAGTGTTTCCATGTCGACGCCTGGAATCTCTGCGTCGCGGCCGGCCAGGGCCATGGTGAAGCGCTGCGCGTAGGTCATATCCCACGCTTGCACGTGGCCCAGCAGATCGGCCGGCGACCAGTCTTCAAACACAGCACCTTTTGTGAGCATATCCTCATCTAACCCAACGAGTTGGATCATGAACTGGGCGCGCGCAACTGCCAGCCGGGCGAACAACTGGCGTCGGTCGAATGGCAGCGCTGCCGTTTGGTTTGTCATGGGTGGATCTCCTGATCAGGATATGAATGAAGCGGTTGGGAGAATTATGCCACAAAGTCCGCCTGAGGAGCAAGCAGACCGGTCACAAATCGAGAGTCACCGCGCGTGGCGCGCCGGCCTCGCTGCCGATCAGTTGCACGTTGACAGGTCCATCGATTCCGGCGACAGTCCAACGGCCGCGGCGGTGGATGTGCCCGCTGACAACGTGCCTCACCTTGGGTGTGCTGCGCACCTGCTCGCCGACGGTGAAGTTGCCCATGTAGGCGCGCAGCAGGCTCCAGATCTCGCTGGACGGATACTCCGGGACACATTCGGGAAAGATGGGCATATGGGTAACCGCGAGGATCTGGTCGACTGTCGGATCGCTTGCAAGGCTGTCCAGCCGCGTGGCGAAACGTCGCGCCAGAAAACGCGCCATGGCGACATCGCTCCACGGCCAGTCGATGAAATCGGCATCGTGATTGACAACGGCCTTCAGCAGTCGCAGTTCGGCTTCTCCCTGTGGCACATGCCCCGACCGCGACGAGTAGTCATACCACGCCATGCTGCCGGCGATGCCGACTGTGCCCAACCGCACCACCGTATCCTCCAGCCAGACGAAACCCGCGTCGCGCGTCGCCTGCGGCAACAGAGTCTCCCACAGGATGCGGCTGTCATGCTCCCCACGATACACATCATGGTTGCCAGCCAGCAACAGCCTCGGGCAAACCAACCGGTCAAACAGTTGCAGCGCCCGCTCAAAGAGACGCAGGGGATGGCCGATGTCGCCAGCGACGATGAAGCAATCCGGCTGCTGCGACTCGACCCAGCGCGCGAATGCCAGATACGTCTCGCGCTGCGATGGCCGGTAATGGAGGTCTGCGGTGATGACAATGCGCACAAGAAAGGCTTTCAGGCGAAATCAGATATTTGGGAGAAGCCCGACTTTTTCGGCAAAGTCGGGCTTCTGGATTGCGAAACTCGGCAGCCCGCAGACGTTCAGCTTTTTCGCCGAAGCTGAACGTCACGGTATCAGGGGAGCGCAGTGTTGTAATAGCGCGTCTGGCCGGGCTGCGGCACACGGCCGGTCCCGTTGCAGGCGACGGGCAGGGCGATGCTGGCATCCCAGCTTTCAAGGCCCACGGTGCTGCCGGCAGGATCACCGACATCGGCATACGTGACGCGCACCGTCCCGTCAGCCCAGAGGACGATCTGAAAGCTGTTGAGTCTGCCGTTGGATTTCGTTGGCACGTCCCGCCATTCGGCCACAAACTGGCTGCTGCCGATCAGCGTATAGCGCACCTGACCGCCCTGGCTCGGATCCAGATCGTCCCACAGCGCGAAAATGGCGCCGTTGGGACTCACGATGCTTGGCAGGCAATGGTTCTGCGCGTACTCGTTACCCTGATAACCCTCGCCAAAGCTCAGGAAGCCGTTGGCGTTAACCCAAACCTGGCCGTAGGTGCGACCGTAGAAGGGAAACTCGAAAGGCAACGGCGCGGCTTGCGAGCCATCATCGCCCAGCCCCAACCCAAGGCCGCCTGACGTATTGATCCACTGCGGCGCCAACTGACCGGCTCCCGCGGTTGGCAGGAAGACGCTGTGAACCTGAGGCGCTACGATAACGCGTACCGAAACGAAAGTCGTGCTCTGCTGATTGGAGGGATCGGTGGCCCGCAGTTGGACTGACGCGTTGTAAAGGCCAGCCGACGGCACGCTGGACATGCCGATGCGCAGTGTTGTAGTGGCGCGGAACGTCAGATCCTGGCCGCTGCCGGGCGAAGCGGTGAGCCACGCAGGCGACGTACTGATCACCTGCCAGCGCAGCGGCTGGGCGCTGTCATTGGACAACACGACGTTGGTGGAGACTCCGCTGCCCGCTGCCTGCGCCAGCAAGGTTGGCTCGATGGGAACGATCGTCAGGCGTGGCGAGAGAGTCCAGCGCAGCGCAGCGTTGGCGTTGACGCGGCCATATCCCAGACGATCGTTGCGCCCATTGACGTACGCGTACGACCCGACCTTGTCCGCCGTGTTGCGCAAGACATCCTTGACCGCGTTGTTGCTGAGTTGCGGCGCATAGGCGCGCAACAGCGCCGCGACGCCCGACACCTGGGCCGTAGCCATAGAGGTGCCGTAGAGGTAGGCATAGCCGCCGCCCAGACTGGTGCTGAGGATCGGATCGCTGCTCTCGCCGCCGGGCGCTGCCACATCGACCTGTGACCCGCCGTTGCTGTAGCTCGCCCAGTTTTCCCAATGGGTAGTCGAAGCCACGGCCAGCACCTCGGAGTAGGCGGCCGGGTAGCGCACCGGCGCCAGCGGCTGGCCGGGCAGCGTGTCGTTGCCGGTGGCGCCAACCACCAGCGCGCCGCTGTTTTGCGCCAGCACGATCGCATTGTACAGCGTGCTGGAAGGCGCGGACAACGCCAGGCTGAGGTTGATTACAGCGCTGCCGCGCGTTGAAGCCTGCACGACAGCCGACGCGACATCGCTGACCCGTCCCAGCCCGTTGGCGTCCAACACCCGCAGCGGCAGGATGCGTGTGGACCACGACAGACCGGCAACGCCCAGCGCATTGCCGCCGCTGGCCGCGATGATGCCGGCGGTGTGGGTGCCGTGGCCGTAGGCATCCTGCGGCACACCGTCCAGGTCCACGTAGTCGTAACCCGGTTCCAGCCGGCCGGCAAACTCGGGGTGTGACAGATCGATGCCAGAGTCGATCACCGCAACCAAAACACTGGAGGCGCCGCTGGTCAACTGCCATGCCTTGGGCGCCTGCATCCGCCGTGTCCACCACTGATCGGCCCAGTAGCGGTCGTTGGGCTGAATGCCCTCCGCGCTGAGCGCGGTCTGCACAGTCTCCCCCAACGCAAAGGCCAGGAAGTCCGGTTCGGCGCTCTTGACCAGCGGATCGGCGCGCAGCAGGTCAACCGCGGCCAACTCCGTGCCAGCCGGGACGCGTATGACAGCCGTGTCGATCTCGTCGATGGATCGGGCAATGTGCCAGCCGTTCTGGTCCAGCAATTCGGCAGCCGCGCGCGCGTCGCCGGTGCCAGCCCACTGGACCAGCACCTGGCCGGGCGCGAAGGCGCCGTCAGCTGGAACCGCGGCCGGTTTGAGCGTCGCCGGTTCGATGAGAGGATCAGCAGCCACCGGGCCGGCAGCCACAAACAGCAAGGATATCACAATCAACAGCCGCGCCACGCCAGCGATGTTCGACTGGCTGCACCGGATGCGATAGCTAAGAAACGGGTTGGTCATGTCTTACTCTCCGCAACGTTGACGTCATGTCGCAGCGTTGCTGTGTTGACACCTCGATCGCGCTGCGGTAAACTCACCAGGCAGTGCAACCGGCACGGCAGATTGAAACACCAGCTGCCGAGCTACGATGTCATAAGAAAACCGGCTTGCGGCGAACTGTCGTTCGTCTGGGCGCCGGCAAAGGAGCGAAATTAATATGGTCAATGCAATCGTTCTGATCAACGTCGACCGCGGCCACGTCAATCATGTCGCCGAGCACCTCGTCAGCCTGGATGGCGTGACCGAAGTGTTCTCTGTGGCGGGTCGTCACGACCTGGTGGCAGTGCTTCGGACATCCACCAACGAACGGATCGCCGATCTGGTCACTCGCGAGATCATGGAAATCGATCACATCGCAGAAACTGAGACGCTGCTGGCGTTCAAAGTGTTCTCCAATTTCGACCTGGAGCGGATGTTTTCCATCGGGCTGTCATAAACGGACGTTGACTGGTCGTGCTGCACCGGCCACCGTGGTGACGGTGGCGCGCCAAACGCGACTTGGGAAAACGTCCTCCTGACCCATGCGGTACCCACGACTGCCGTTGTCTGTCTCTATTCTGCCATGAATCTCGCCGCATGACCAGTAAGAAGACCGCCATTTCGCTTGGGTATGTTTGAACCTGGTTGATCAGCGCCGGTCGAGTAGCGACTCAAACTGAAATCGCCTTTGAACTGCACCGCCAGTGTAACGAGACCAGGCGGGCGTGTGCATGACCCGCCTGGTCTCGTTACACTGACCTTGGATCACATCATGAAATGCGCTCGGCGCTTGCGCTCTTGAACGCGCCCACTGCTTGACGCCCCATCGCGCCTGAGTATAATGACGCCCGGCGGCGCATTTTTCGTGCGCGGCGCGGGCTGGCCGGGCGGTCCGTCGAAGACTCCGATTTTTGTAACTGACGGTGGGATGGCAAGGCGAAATGACCCTTGTCTGGTTGATCATCGCGTGGGCAACGGGAATCTGGCTGGCGCGCTGGGCCTGGTCGCTGGGCGTGGTGAGTTGCGACGCGCCGGGGCCGCTGGTCTGGGCCGGGTTGCTCGCGCTGCCGGCGCTGGCGCTGATCCTGAGCCGCAACCGGCCGCGCTGGCGATTGCCAGCGGCGGCGATCCTCCTGCTCCTGCTGGGAGCGCTGCGCTTTCAGCTTTCCCCCTTCCTGCCTTGCTTCTCCCCCACCGATCTGGCCTTTCACAACGGTTCGCTCGACAACCCCACCTGGACGACGGTCACCGGCGTGGTGGTGAAACCGCCCGAAGCGCGCGACACCCGGGTGCGTATTCGCCTGCGGGCTGAAAGCCTGACACTGGCCAACCAGGGCGACCCACTGCCGGTGGATGGCGACGCGCTGCTGACTGTAGACCGCGCGCTGGGACTGCGCTATGGCGATCGCATCGCGGTGCACGGCCGGCTGGAAGATGCGCCGGTCTTCGAGGATTTCGACTACAGGGAATACCTGGCGCGGCAAGGTGTCCACACCCTGGTGCAGCAGCCGCAAGTCACTGTGCTGGGCCACGGCTACGGCCATCGGTTCTGGGAGGCGCTCTATCGCTTTCGCGACCATGCCCAGGCTGTCATCGCCCGCCTGCTGCCGGAGCCGGAGTCGGGGTTGTTGACCGGCATCCTGCTGGGCGTGGAAACTGGCATCGATCCGGCGCTCTACGACATGTTCAACCGCACCGGCGTCAGTCACATCATCGTGATCTCGGGATTCAACATCACGATCGTCGCCGGGCTGCTGACGGCCATCTTTGCGCGGCTGATTGGCGGCAAGCGCGCCTTCTGGCCGGTGATCGGCGGCATCATCCTCTACACGCTGCTGGTCGGCGCGGATGCCGCGGTGGTGCGCGCGGCGATCATGGGGGTGCTGGTGGCGCTGGCGGTCTACCTCAACCGACGCAGCACGGCCGCGGTTTCGCTCTTCGTGGCCGGATTCCTGATGACGCTGCTCAACCCGTTGACGCTATGGGATGTCGGCTTCGAGCTGAGTTTCATCGCCACGCTGAGTCTGGTGATGTTTGCGACGCCGATGACGCAGTGGTTCGAGGCCAGGGTCAACGCGCGCCTGCCGTCGAGCGTGGCGCGCACCGCGACCGGCTTCCTCAACGACGCGCTGATCGTGACGCTGGCCGCGACGATCCTGACCCTGCCGCTGATCGCGTTCTACTTCGGGCGTGTCTCGGTCGTCTCGCCGCTGACCAACCTGCTGGTGCTGCCGGTCCAGCCGTATGTCATGATCTGGGGCGGCCTGGGCACGATCCTGGGGCTGATCGGCGAGTCGCTGAACGCGCTTTGGCTGGCCGCGCAGGCCGCCATGACGATCCCGTTCCTGGCGCTGCACTGGACTGTCGCCGTGGTAGAGGCGCTCGCGCCGCTGCCTTTCGCCTCGGTCAACGTCGATCTGGGCCGTGCCGGGCTGTGGGTGTTTTACCTAGCGTTGGGCGGTATCGTGCTGACGCTGCGATCCAACACACCGGTCCTCGGCAAGGTGCGCCAGGCGCTCACCTCATCGACCGCGACGACGCTCTCGGCCGCCGCGTTGTTGGTGGTGGGCGGGCTGCTGTTCGTCTCGCTGCGCACCCAGCCGGACGGCAAGTTGCACGTCCATTTCCTCGACTCCGAGCGCGGCGAGGCGGTGCTGATCGAGACGCCCGACGGCCAGCAAGTGCTGATCGACGGCGGCTACAGCCCCACGGCGCTGCTGGGCGCGCTGGGCAGGCATATGCCCTTCTACGACCGCAAGCTGGAACTGGTGGTGCTGACCCATCCCGGCGACGAACGGGTCGGCGGTCTGGTCGGCCTACCGGAGCGCTACCAGATCGACCAGGTCTTGCAGGCGCCCTTCCCCTATCCTTCGACGGCCTACGAAAGCTGGCTGCGGTTATTGCAGCGCCAGCAGATACCGGTGACGCGCGCCGAGGCGGGCACGCGTGTACTGCTGGGCAACGGAATCGCGCTGGACGTGCTGCATCCCGGCCCCGACCCGACGCTGACCGGCGACGGAGAGCCCGATCTGGATGCCAACTCGCTGGTGCTGCGGTTGAGCTGGGGCGACACCAGCTTCCTGCTGACCGGCGACGCCAGCGACGACGTGCAGGATGCGCTGGCCGCCAGCGGCATCGACCTGCGCTCCACGGTCGTCAAGCTGCCCGATGGCGGCCGCCAGGCCAGCTTCAGCCAGCCACTGCTGGAGGCCGTGGAAGCACATCACGCGGTCGTCTTCGTGCAAAGCGACGACCGCTTCCGCCAGTTGTCAGGCGCGGTGCAGGATGCGTGGGTCGAAGTCGTGGGAGCAGAGAACTTCCACCGCACGGATTTGGAGGGGACGGTGAGTTTCACCAGCGATGGGAAGACCGTCTGGATTGACGGGCCGTAGATTGTCTTGCAAGGGCGAGAAAAACCAGGTCGGTGGCGTTGACAAAGAGGATGCCTTGTCAGCTCTATTCAAGGAAGCAGTCTGTCAAGAGCTACTGATGGGAACGATGCACTTGTTAATCGCTTTCGAGCGCGTCAAGCAATCCTTGAACACCCCAAAGCTGAACGCCATAATCGGCCATGGCACGGCGGAGGTCGTCGTCAGCACGCAAATCGTCGTCACCGGTTAGGATTGCATTTGCCCTGCCATCGATAGCTGTTGCCAAAACCGGATGGTCTTTGGGGTCGCGGCAGCGAGGCGGGATAGTTGTTAGCTCCACAGTCTCAGCGCGCGAACGCATCTGGCGGCGCAGTTTTTCGGCTTGTAGCGGATCGATATGCTTACTCAATCGGGGACGTTGAGAGACCGCATCGAACTCGTCGAGCAGGGCCTGGCTGGTAATCAACTGAAACTGATTGTCCTGCCAGGCATTCATAACGGGCAACGTGATACGACCGCGCAACAAGACACGTATCCAGATATTGGTATCAACGACAATGCGCAGCATGAAAAATCACGAGCGGTGTTGGCGCACAGCACTTACTTCAGCCAAGATATCATCGTCAGAGATTTCGTCAACTGGAGGTTGCCCGTACAGTTCAGCAATCAGTTGAGCTAGCTCGATATCAAGGTCATCGTCGGTCAATGCCTTGGCAAGTTCCGCCCTCTCCACTGGCTCCAATTGACGCGCAGCAGCTATCAATTGTTCGACCGATAGCTGCACCTTGACGTCTGGAATTGTGATGGTAGCTAATCTCATTTCATCACCTGGCAACGATTGGTATGGATGTTCGGTTGTCGTGCGTAACCTGGGCGTACGCGGTGGAAGACATTGTAGCGGAGGCAATGCGAATTGACAAACGTCGTGTTTTCCCGCGAATGATCTAG
This sequence comes from Anaerolineales bacterium, assembly GCA_020634615.1. Taxonomy (GTDB): domain Bacteria; phylum Chloroflexota; class Anaerolineae; order JAAEKA01; family JAAEKA01; genus JACKBK01. The sequence continues at coordinate 157,353 of JACKBI010000009.1, read as the reverse complement.
CCGTAGTAGCTCGGCCATCAACTACAATGCGTGGTATAATTTTCGCACCGCAGTAACACGACTTGTGATTCAGATGTGAGGTAGACCGATGAGACAGGTAATCATTTACCCTGGTGAGGACGGCTATTGGGTCGCTGAATGTCCGACATTGCCCGGCTGCATCAGTCAAGGAAACTCCAGAGAAGACGCGGTCACTAATATCAGCGAGGCGATCCGCGGCTACATTGCGGCTCTAGAGGAGGATGGGTTATCCGTCTCGCCAGAACGTTTTGATACGCTGGTCGTCGCCGTATGAGTGGGCTGCCAAGTCGTCCGATCGACGGTCGTCAAACGGCCCGACGGCAGCCGCCAGGCCAGCTTCAGCCAGCCGCTGCTGGACGCGGTGCAGGCGCAGCAGGCGGTCGTCTTCGTGCAAAGCGACGACCGCTTCCGCCAACTCTCAGGCGCGGTGCAGGATGCGTGGGTCGAACTGGTCGGCGAGGCGAACTTCCACCGCACGGATCTGGAGGGGACGGTGAGTTTTACCAGCGACGGGGAGACGGTTTGGATTGACGGGCGGTAGGCCAGCGAGCAGACGCGAAAAGACCTGGCGGGGTGGCGAAGTTGTTTGGAAGATGCCCTGCCAGATCTTGATGGAAAATCGCCAACTCAGAAGTTACTGACCTGGACAGCGAACTGCAAAATCAGAACGGTCAACGGTCACTACTCCATTTGCATTGACAGTCACATGCATTTGGAAGTCGCTGACGGCGACTTCATGAGTATCCAGGTTGCGAACGACGACGGGCCACACCCAGTTGTATACTTCGCCAACGCGTCCGCTCTGATGCTCGTTCTTGACCCAGTGGCCGGCGTAGCGATAGCCTGTGATGTCACTCACCCCGGAGAACTGGAATGTCTCGTGATAGTTCATGTTAAAGCCACCAGCGCTATCTAAGGTAATGTGGGAAACCCAGCGCCTAGGTCCGTCGACCCACGCGTGATCGACCCACGGTTCCTCGTCGAGGCACAAGAACGAGCCATTATACTCGTAATTTTCTTGGCCCTGCTCGTGCACCACCGTAGCCTGCGCCATCACCGGCAGCGCTGTGAGAGCAATCAACACCAATGCGAGTGTAATGCGACCTAGCACCTTCATGAGAAGTTCCTCCCTTCAGGAATATGGGTGCCTATTGGGACGATGGCGGTCCCAGCGCCATTAGTTCCCAGTATAACAAAGAACGCCGTCTGGCGCTATGAAATACTTCACAAGTTTGGTGTGAAATAACTCACACTTTATGTCGATCCCCGTGTCAATCGCTCATTGGCGTACTGCGTAGTGCAAGCAAAGTGGTCGACCGATTCAGATAAACACAAACCCGGGAGATCCATTACCCTGCCGCTTGCATCCGGCTAGCACCCAAATCTGTGTTGGGGTATAATCCGCGCCCTATTCGGCAGATGTCCAGACCCTGCGACTCGTGCTGTCATGCTGCCAGCCACGAGTCTTGTCAGTTCGTGGAGGTAAATCCGATGGCGGAACAGCCGTGGTTTCGGTCGCTGGTGCTTCGCGGCCAACGACTCGTCGACGACGAAGGCGATGACGCCGATCAGCGTCTGAACAAGCGGATCATGGCCGCGATTGCCGGGCTTACCGCTGTGGCGGGGGTCATCTGGGGCGCGATGTATCTGGTGCTCGGTGGCCCGCCCGCCTCGGTCATCAGCCCCTGGATCTACACGCTGCTGACGGTCCTCAACGCTATCGTTTTCCGATTTGCCTTCTACCGCTACAAGATTCTGCGCTTCAACCAGTTGCTGTTGCTGCTGCTGATTCCGTTCGTGCTGATGGTCTCGCTGGGTGGATTCGTCAACGGCAGCGCCGTCATTCTGTGGTCGCTGGTGACGCCGCTGGGCGCGCTGCTGGTGCTCGAAGTGCGGCGAGCGGCGCTGTGGTTCGCAGGCTACTTCGTGCTGCTGGCAGTCAGCGGGTTGATCCAGCCGTTTGTCAATACCGGCAGCAATCTGGCACCGGGGGTGATCACGGCGCTGTTCGTGGTCAATATCACCGCCGTCTCGCTGGTAGCCTTTGTGTTGCTGGCCTATTTTGTGTCCCAACGCACCGAGGCCGTGCATCTGCTGCGGGAGGAGCGCAAGATCTCGGAGCAGGCCAGGCGTGTCGCAGAAGAGGCTACTGAGGCCAAGAGCGCCTTTCTGGCCAACATGAGCCACGAGATCCGCACGCCCATGAACGCGGTGATCGGCATGACCAGCCTGCTGCTGGACACGGGCCTGACGGCTGAGCAGCGCGAGTTCACCGAGATCATCCGCAACAGCAGCGACGCCCTGCTGACCATCATCAACGATATTCTGGACTTCTCGAAAATCGAGGCCGACAAGCTGGAGCTGGAGCAGAAACCCTTTGTCCTGCGCGAGTGCCTGGAGAGCAGCCTGGATCTGATATCAGGCAAAGCCGCGCAGAAAGGGCTGGATCTGGCCTACATGGTGGCCGAAGACACGCCGGAGGCCATCGTGGGCGACGTGACTCGTCTGCGCCAGATCCTGGTCAACCTGCTCAGCAACGCCATCAAGTTCACCGAGGTAGGCGAGGTGGTGCTCTCCGTCAGCAGCCAGCCGCTGCCCACCATCGGCGATGGCGACCAGGCTGCCGGCCAGAGCGACGCTGGCGGCCGCCACGAACTGCATTTCACGGTGCGCGACACGGGCATCGGCATTCCTCCCGACAAGACCGACCGCCTCTTCCAGTCCTTCAGCCAGGTGGACGCATCCACGACCCGGCGCTACGGCGGCACCGGCCTGGGGCTGGCCATCAGCAAGCGACTGGCTGAGTTGATGGGCGGCAAGATGTGGGTCGAAAGCAGCGGCGTGCCGGGCCAGGGCACCACTTTCCACTTCACCATCCAGGCTGCGGCAGCGCCGGCCCCGCCGCGCGCCGACCGCCAGCAGGCGCAATCGCTGGTGCAGGACAAGCGCATCCTGATCGTTGACGACAACGCCACCAACCGCCGCATCCTCAGCTTGCAGGCGCAGTCGTGGGGCATGCAGCCGCAGGAGACCGCCGATCCTGCTGAAGCGCTGCGTTGGGTGGAGGAGGGCGTGCCGTTCGATGTCGCTGTGTTGGACATGCAGATGCCGGACATGGACGGCCTGATGCTGGCGGCCGCGATCCGGCGCACGCGCACCGCTGCCGACCTGCCTCTGGCGATCCTGACGTCGATGGGCGATCCCGTGGCGGACGCCGACATGCAGCGGCTGGGGCTGGCCGCGTCGATCATGAAGCCGATCAAGCCTTCGCAGCTCTTCGACGCGCTGGCCGGCATCTTCTCCGGGCAGGTCATACATATCGACCGCGCGGGCGCGGCCGGCACTGAACAGTTCGACGCGACCATTGGTGAAAAATGGCCGCTGCACATCCTGCTGGCTGAGGATCACCCGACCAACCAGATGCTGGCGCTGCGCATCCTGGACCGCCTGGGCTACCGCGCCGATGTGGCCGGCAATGGGCTGGAAGTCCTGGCGGCGCTGGAACGCCAGCACTACGACGTGGTGTTGATGGATGTGCAGATGCCGGAGATGGACGGTCTGGAAGCCACGCGGCACATTCGGGCGCAGGAGGTTGGCGGCGCCCACCGGCCGGTCTATATCGTGGCGATGACAGCCAACGCGATGCAGGGCGACCGCGAGATGTGCCTGGCCGCGGGCATGAACGACTACGTCAGCAAGCCGATCCGGGTCAACGCGTTGGTTGCCGCCTTGCGTCGGGCACCGGTGCCCGACGACGACCGGCACGGCCTGCACGACCACCACGAACCAGCAGCCTCGGCTGATGAAGCGGCTGCAGACGAAGCCCAGCAGGACGATACCGGTTCCCAGAGAGGCTCGCAGCAGGAGATTTTGGATCGCGGCGCGCTGGAGGCCTTGTTCGACATGACCGGCGAGGATTTCGACTTTCTGGCGCAGATGCTGGAGAGCTACCTGACAACCAGCGCCACGCTGCTGGAGAAGCTGAAAAGCGGCCTGGAGGCCGGTGATGCCGGCGCGGTACGGATGTCCGCCCACACGCTCAAGTCCGGCAGCGCTGACGTGGGCGCATGGGAGCTGTCGCAGATCTGCGCTGAACTGGAAGCCATGGGCCGCGACGGGGCGCTGGACGGGGCCGCTGAGCTGATGGCGCGGGCCGAAGCGGTTTACCCATTGGTGCAGACAGCGCTGGAGGACGTGCGCCAGGAAGCGCTCGCCCACAATTTCAAGCCGAGGGATGACGACCATGACAGTTGAACCGGAGCAGAAGAACGGCGAAGTGGGACGCGTGCTGGTCGTCGACGACTATCCGATGAACCGCATGAAGCTGGCGCGCATCCTGGAGCAGCAGGGCCATACGGTGGACGTGGCCGGCGACGGAGTCGAAGCGCTGGCGAAGTTGAAGGCTGCCCCGTTCGACGTGGTGTTGCTGGACATTGTGATGCCGGAGCTGGACGGCTACGGGGTGCTGGAGCGGATGATCGGCGACGGCGCGCTGCGCGACATCCCCGTCATCGTGATCTCGGCGGTCGACGAGATCGACAGCGTGGTGCGCTGCATCGAAATGGGCGCGGTGGATTACCTGCCCAAGCCGTTCAACCCCATCGTGTTGCGAGCGCGGCTGCAAACCAGCCTGCAGCGCAAGCGGCTGCGCGACCTGGAGCGGTCCTACCTCCAACAGGAGATCATGCTGCGGCAGAGCGAGAAACTGGCGACGCTGGGCCGGTTGAGCGCGGGCATGGCCCACGAGCTCAACAATCCGGCCGCGGCCGCGAAACGGGGCGCGGACCAACTGCGGCTGGCGGTGGAGGCGTTGCAGGACGCCAACGACCGGCGCAACCAGCTAACTTTCAGCGACCCGCAGCGTGCGCGGCTGCTGGAACTTGGCAAGCAGGCACAGGCGCGCGCCCGGCAGTTCGAGCAATCCAGCGCGCTGGCGCAAAGTGACCTGGAATACGCCGTGGAAACCTGGCTGGAAGCGGCCGGGCTGGACGACGCCTGGGAGGTCGCACCGACGCTGGTCAACCTGGGCTACGACGACGACGCCCTGACAGCGTTGGCCGAAGGGTTCGACCGCCCGCAACTGCCCGCTGTGCTGGCCTGGCTGGCGGCGACCTACAACGTCTACAGCCTGCTGGAGGAGGTGGGCCAGGGCGCGGGCCGCATCGCCGAGCTGGTGGGAGCGCTGAAGATGTACACCTTCATGGACCAGGCGCCCGTGCAGGCGGTGGATGTCAACCAGGGGCTGGAGAACACCCTGGTGATGTTGCGCAGCAAGCTGCGGGCGGGAATCACCGTCCGGCGCGAATACGCCGAGAACTTGCCGCGTATAGAGGCCTATGGCAGCGAACTGAACCAGGTCTGGACCAACCTGATCGACAACGCCATCGACGCGATGGATGGGCAGGGCGAGCTGGTCGTCAGAACGCGCCAGGAGGATGGCCTGGTGGTGGTCGAGATCGAGGACAACGGCCCAGGCATCCCGCCGTCCGTCCAGCCGCACGTCTTCGATCCCTTCTTCACCACCAAAGCGCCCGGTTCAGGCACTGGTCTCGGCCTCAACATCAGCCACCACATCATCGTCGACAAGCACGGCGGCACCATCGAGGTGCGCTCGCAGCCAGGTAGCACGTGTTTTGAGGTCAAGTTGCCGATCGATGGTGTGAAAGAAGGGTAGAGTCCACACCATTTGAGTGGCCCGCAGACAACCGGTACGACCGATCCCGCACAATAACCAACGGGGCCGCGGCATTTCGATGCCGCGGCCCCTTTGGATTCTTAATGTCGGACTTGCGCAAACGACCTAGCTGACTATCTCATCGACTTGCTCGCCCAGACCGTGCCGCACGCTACCACAGGTGTGCGCGTTTAGTGCCAACAGACACCTACACTCAATGCTGGTATCTACAGTTTGCGGTACACATCTCGTCGATGCCGCACATGATGCACAACTACCTGCCGAGCATCCTTGTCCACGCTGTAGATGACGCGATAGGCTCCAATACGCAGCCTGTACAGCTGTTCCGCCCCGGCCAACTTGATTGACTGCCGCGGAAACGGTTCATCCCGCAGCGCTTCGATACGCGTGAGGACGCGTGCAATCACAGACGGCGGCAATGCGCGCAGGTCTTTCTCGACCGAAGGCTTGAAGATGACGCTAAAGGATGCCATCTTTCTCGAGCCGGCTTCTCATCTCTGCGAGGCTAATCGGCACTTCGGCGCGGCGCTCTGCGACGACCGCCAGATCATGGAGATCCTCCATCAATTTCTCGTACTGTTTGAGAGGAAGAATGACGCCCGTTTTTTTACCATTTGAATCGACTACGAATTGTTCCTGAAGAGCCATTGCCCAAATTCTCCCGTTGTTGATCCGATCAACGCGTTCACGTTGGGTACATTGTAGCAAACCCCGCCGGAATTGACAAGGGTATGCTTGAATTGGATTAACCTAACTACGACGCCACAGGCACGGGTGTACAGGTATACTTGCTCACATGCGAAACTCCTCGCTTGAAGACTGATACACCATCTCGACAATCTTACCGGGGAACGCGGCGAAATCCGGCGGAACTTACGTTCAAGCTTCTATGGAGACTATCGCACTGGCCGGCTGACTGCGTGATCAGAGCCACGCGTTCCATGGCAGTGACGAAAGACTCGCCGGCTTGATTCGGTCAATAGCCCTGTGTGGGCTGATATGTCAGAGATGTTTGGGAGACGAACAATGGATGAGATACCGATCAGAGTGAAACTGTGGCGCCTTTTTTGCTATCACGGCGCGGACGAAGGCGATTCTGAGCCGTACATGTGGGTCATTGGCTTCAAGTTCGATGGGTCCACCATGAAGCAGATGCTCACTCGCTTCAGTTGGACGCCTGACTTCTTCTTCAGCCAGGGCAGCCACGGCTGCCTGGGCACCAACGGCGTCGGACCGGGCGCCAAGATCAAGATACCGGCCAACGTCGGCACGTGGGAGACAACGCTCAAACCGATCACGCTCACCGATGCTCAGGGCAACACAACCGAAGTGCCGGGCGCGGTTGGTTTTGCCGCGGTGTTGCTGGAGGAAGATAACGTCGCCGACCACGCGGCCGAAGCGGGGCACCAGGCGCTCAACAACTTCGTCGCCAACACGCTGGAGGCCTTTGTGACTGGCATCGATTTGATCCAGTTTAACCAGGCAGTCCAGGGGCGTGTCGACGGCGGCGCGGCACGTGACAGGGCGATCGAGGACGAGATGCGCGCGCGCTTCGACGCGGTCAAGCAGACCATCACCGATGGCGCGTCGGACGTTGTCTCGCAGGCGATGCGCAACGCCATGAATCTCAGCGAGTTGATCTGGGCCGGCATCGACAAGGATGACGTGATGGGCAAGGCGTTTCACCTGGCCACCGCCAGCCAGCTCATCGCTGAAAGCGACTTCGTTTTGGACTTCACCGACGGCATGTTCGACAACCCTGCGCTGCCCGAAGCAGGCAACTTTGGCTACAACCTGCATTCCCTCATCAAGGCCAAGGTTCGCTGGCGAGCCCTGGAGCCGCAACTGCCGGCAGCGCACGATATACAGATCCAGGGCATCACGCGCGGCTTCAGTCGCGACCGCAAATCGTACTACATCGCGAACGTGGGCGGAGTGGTCAACGGCCAGTCGTGGTGGATGCGCCGCTCGGAAGCGTGCAGCATGATTCTGGACGGCACGAAGGCGTTCTACGTGCTCAACGGTGATGGCAGCCATACGCCGGTCAGTGTCGTCTCGCCGCCCGGCTCGCACTGGTCATATCTCACGACACCGGCCGACGACCGGACTGACAACAACCTGCTGTCGCTGCCAAAGTACTACGAGCTGCCCGGCTTCAAGGCCGCCGTGTTGGAACCTGATCCCTTTGGCTAACCCGAAAAAATGGATCGATCGGCAGGTCTAGCGCAAACAAAAGCGGGGCCGCGGCATCAAAACGCCGCGGCCCCGCTGGATTCTCAGTGTCGAACTGGCGGGTTTCGCCTAGCTGACGATCTCCTCGAGCTGCTCGTCCAGGCTGGGCTGCTCGGCGCTGTCAGTGGCGATGAACTCCTCGACCATCCGGCGCGCGACGTCGTCGGTGAACTGCTGCGGCGGAGACTTCATGAAGTAGGCAGACGCCGGGACAATTGGGCCGCTGAGGCCGCGATCCATGGCCAGCTTGACGCAGCGCAGCGCGTCGATGATCACGCCGGCCGAGTTGGGCGAGTCCCACACTTCCAGCTTGACTTCCATCTGCAGGGGCACGTCGCCGAAAGCGCGGCCTTCCATGCGGATGTGGCACCACTTGCGGTCGGTCAGCCACGGCACGTAGTCGCTGGGACCGACATGCACGTTGCCGGGACCCAGATCGTAGGGCAGCTGGCTGGTGACCGCCTGGGTCTTGGAGATCTTCTTGCTCTCCAGCCGGTCGCGCTCCAACATGTTGTAGAAGTCCATGTTGCCGCCGAAGTTGAGCTGATAGGTGCGGTCCAGATGGACGCTGCGATCCTTGAACAGGTTGGTCAGCACGCGGTGGGTAATGGTCGCGCCGACCTGGCTCTTGACGTCGTCGCCGACGATGGGCAGACCGGCGTCGCGGAAGCGCTTCGACCAGTAGGGCGAGCTGGCGATGAACACCGGGATGCCGTTGACGAAACCGCAGCCGGCTTCGATGGCCTGCTCGACGTACCACTTGGTGGCCATCTCCGAGCCAACGGGCATGAAATTGATGATGACATCAGCCTTGGTATCGCGCAGAATGCCGATGACGTCGTCGGTGGGGCCTTCGGCCTTGGTGACCACGGTGCTGACGTATTTGCCCAGGCCGTCATGGGTCATGCCGCGCGACACAGGCACATTCAGGAACGGCACATCGGCGAACTTGATGGTGTTGTTCGGATGCGCCCAGATAGCCTCGCTGAGGTCCTTGCCGACCTTGCCCTCGACCACGTCGAACGCGGCGACGAACTCGATGTCGCGCACATGATAGCCGCCCAGCGTGGCATGCATCAGGCCGGGGATTTCGGCGTCATCCGCGGCGTCCTTGTAGTACTGCACGCCCTGAACCAACGCTGCTGCGCAGTTGCCAACACCGATGATTGCAACACGAACCTTTTTGTTTCCCATTGAGTTTGTTCTCCTATGTCAATCGTACTGAGCAAATACTGCTCGTCAGACAGATATTATAGCCACCTTTGACCATATCGCCAGTCTTGCGACAGGCTTGTGCGCTCGACTGGTATCGATCCCATCCATTTCTCGCCAGACCGCGCCGGGGGTATAATCCAGCTATGTTAACCCGTGACGAATTCGAAGACCTGGTGGCCGATGCCCTGGAGACATTGCCGCCAGAGATTTTGAATCGAATGGACAACGTCGCCGTGACCGTCCAGGATTGGCCCAGCCGCGACCAGTTGTCGTCCTCCCGTGTGCCACCCGGCTCGACGCTGTTTGGACTCTATCAAGGGGTGCCATTGACGCAGCGATCCAGCTTCTACGGCATGGTCGCGCCCGACCGGATCACCATCTTCCGCGGCCCGCTGACAAGCTATTACCAGACCCCGGAAGCCATTGCCGTGCAGGTCCGCCGCACGGTTGTTCACGAGATCGCCCACCACTTCGGGATGGGCGAAGAACAGATCGCCCGACTGGGCTATTGAGCGTCGCGTCATCCGCGATCTCAAGCAGCCGGCCAAAAGCAGCATTTTCCTGACAAAAAAGAGGATACCCCCATGACCGCAAAGATGCAGTTTTCCCTCGACGAAGCCCGCCGCATCGGCGATGCTCTGGGCATCACCTGGCAACAGTTTGATGTCGAGCAGTTTCAGATGGGTCTCAATGTTGAGATGGAGCACGGATCCCACGACCCCGAAACCAACGTCACCAACGACGATCCCATCCTAACTGGCAAGATCGCCTGGGCCCATCTGAAAGAGTTTTCCGACTACTACACACGCCTGGTCGAGCTTGAGGAAGAGGCTGACGCCTATTGGGGCAAGTAACCGACCGCTATCCGATCCCCGCCGGCCAGCACCGGGTGGAGGAGGAGATCAATCGAAGTCGCTTCATAACAACCGTGGCGTATACGCCATCAGTGGATGCGGCGCGCGACTTCGTTGCCGCGCGCCGGGCTGAATTTACCGACGCCTCGCACAACTGCTGGGCCTATCTGGTGGGTCCGCCGGGCGCCACCGGCCAGGTAGGCTACAGCGACGACGGCGAGCCGCACGGCACAGCCGGCAAGCCGATGTTCACGGTGCTGGAACATTGCGGCGTGGGCGACATCGCTGTGGTGGTGACGCGCTACTTCGGCGGCACCCTGCTGGGCAGAGGCGGACTGGTGCGGGCCTACGGCGGCGGTGTCAAGCTGGCGCTGGAGTCGCTGCCGCTGGCCGAACATCGACCAATGGTCGATCTGTCGCTGATCGTGGAGTACAGCTTTCTGGCCCAGGTGCAGCATCTGCTGCCGGATTTCGAGGCTCAAATCGTCGACCAGGAATTTGCGGCCGACGTTTCACTGCGGGTGCGTTTGCCCGAATCACGCTCGGAAGCCATGCAGCAAGCGCTGCTGCAATTGACAGCCGGCGCGCTGCTGATCGGGATTGATTCCTGACAGTCAGTGTGCAAAGACTGCGGAAGTCGACGGCCACGCGTCACGACCACCCACCGACTGCTGGAATGCCCTCTGGCTACAGGTTCGTCGACTTCCGCAGTCTGATTGAATGCTTTTTCCAACAGTTTCTCAGCCTGATCGAGAGGCTTTTCAAACAGATTCTGCGTCGTCACCGAGCAACGACGAAACCTCTTGTAGTCTAATCATCGGGGAATCACCGGGGAAACGCAAGGCGCAGGCCATCGGCTTGTGGTATGCTGGTCGGGTGTTTGTCGCAGCCCCACACAAACCACAAGGAGGTGGCATGTATGAGCATTTTCAAGCGGGAAAGCGATCAGCCGCAGCAAACGGTGACATCGAGCCGGCGAGTGCTTTCCACGACTGACCTCCCAATGAAGCCAACGCCGCTGCCTGAGCCGCAACAGTCCGACAGTCCAGTCACACCCGTCCCACCCGTACCCGTTTCATCGCTGCCAGCGCCTGCATTCGATCAGACACGCGAATCGGCAGCAGTGCTGGATCGCAACACGCGCATCCAGGGCACGCTGCACTCCGATGGCAACGTGCTGATCGAGGGATCCTTCGACGGCGACATGGAAGCACTCGAAACCATCATGGTCGAGAAAGAAGCCAGCGTCACAGGACACGTGCTGGCCAACGACGTGATCGTTGCCGGGATCTTTGATGGAGAGGCTGTCTGCCAACACCAGTTTCGCGTGATGCCGGGCGGCAGCGTAGCTGGGCAGATCAATACCCAGGTGCTGGTCGTGGAGGAAGGTTCCACGGTCAACTGCCGATTCACAATGACCCGTGAAAGGAGACACTCCTGATGGCTGCAACTGCCCCGACGGCTGAGCAAACGACCGGCGAGAGCCTGGTCGATCGCGACTCCCACTTCGATGGTTTATACAAGACCCAGCAGAATCTGAAAGTAGAAGGCCAGGCAGAGGGTGAAATCCAGTGCGAAGGCACCTTGACAGTTGAGCAGGGCGCCCGCATCAAGGCCAAAGTCACAGCGCGCAACGTGACAGTCGCCGGTGATCTGGAAGGCGAGGTTGTCTGCCAGGATGTGTTCAAGATCACGCCTACCGGCCAGGTGGAAGCAACTGTAACCGCCGGCCGCCTGATCGTGCAGGAAGGCGGCTTCTACAACGGCGAGTTTGTCATGACCAAGGCCGATGACACCAACGGTCTGCCGCTACGTACGGTCTCCACCCCCGACGATGATTGGCGCTCCTACCTGTCACCCGTCGAAACACCACCTGCTGACGAGGAGGAAGAGCCGGAGTAATCTGCCTTTTGACAAATCCGCACCGCTGCGGCATAATCGCGCCACAATTGAACAACCCAAGCAAAGGCTGTGACGGAGAAAAGTAGGTGAAGGGAAGCTGCCAGAGAGGTCGGGCGGTCGTGAGATCGCTGCAAGCCCGGCCAAGTGAAAGCTCACCGAAGTTCGCTCCCGAGCCGACGGGTGAAATCGGTAATCGGTTATCAGTAACCAGTAATCAGTAACCGGACAGCAAGTCGCATTGTCAGGTTCTGGTAACTGACCACTGATCACAGGTCACTGAGTCTAGTCCGCTCCGGCCGCCCACCGTTACACGGGCAACCGATCCCGGCGAGTTGATCGCCGCTGTCGGCCAAAGTGCCTCGCTGCGTACGCACGAGGAAACAGGGTGGTACCGCGAACTGTGATGCCCACGTCTCGTCCCTGGAGAGACGTGGGCGTTTTTCTTGTTTTGTCACAAGGGTTCGTAGTAGGCGCTTATGAAAGTTAAGATTTTATTCCGATACTAGCCTGGCGAGGCCCGCCCGACCGTATAACGGATCGGGCTACAAGGTGGAAGCCCTTTCAGGGCTGGAATCCAGGCCCGCAGGGCCTTTCACGTTGTAGCCGGACGGCTTTCAGCCTCCGGCGGGCGTCCCGATACAATTGCCGATTTATTTTCTTAACCTCCATCAGCGCCGTGTTGAAACAGAACGGCGCTGAAGCGCCTACTACGAACAGCCAACAAAAGAGGACAGCATGAACGAAGAACTGAGAAAGCTGCGAGACCAGGCACTGGCCGGCTTGCAGGCGGCCAGCGATGCGGACGCGCTGGAGGAGTGGCGCATTGAGTACCTCGGTCGCAAGGGCACGGTCACCAACCTGATGCGCAACATCGGGCAGGTGCCGTTCGAGGAGCGACCAGCCTACGGTCAGGCCGCCAACGCGCTGAAAGGCGAACTGACCGACGCCTTCGACGCGCGTCAGCAGGCGCTGGTGCAGGAGTCGCTGGCCGCGGAGATGGCAGCGGAAGGCGTTGATGTGACGTTGCCCGGCCGCCGGCCGCAGTTGGGCGGCGTGCATCCCAGCAACCAGACCTTACGAGAGATCGCCGATATCTTCGCGACCATGGGATTCCAGGTCTACACCAGCCGCGATGTCGAGACCGACGAATACAACTTCGAGTTGCTCAACATGCCGCCCGGCCACCCGGCGCGCGACATGTGGGACACGTTTTATACCACCACGCCCGGTGTGATCATGCGCACCCACACCAGCCCGGGCCAGATCCACGCGATGAAGGAACTGGGACCGAACAAGCCGATCCGCGTCATTTTGCCGGGCATGTGCTACCGCTACGAGCAGGTCAGCGCCCGCGCCGAGATGATGTTCCACCAGGTGGAAGGGCTGGCCATCGGCCGCAATGTCACCATGGCCGACCTGAAGGGCGTCATCGTGGAATTCGCCAACCAACTCTACGGGGCGGGACGCAAGCTGCGCTTCCGCTGCTCGCATTTCCCCTTCACCGAGCCCAGCGTCGAAGCGGATGTCGATTGCATCCTGTGCGGCGGCACGGGCTGCGCCGTCTGTAAGTACACCGGCTGGCTGGAGATCATGGGCGCCGGCATGGTGCATCCCACGGTGCTGCGCAACGGCGGCTATGACCCGGCTGAATGGTCCGGCTTCGCCTTCGGCATGGGTCCGGAACGCATCACCATGCTCAAGAGCGGCATTTCCGACATTCGCTACTTCTTCGGGAACGATCTGCGCTTCCTGGAGCAGTTCGGATAAGCGGATGACTGGGTGACAAGGTGACAGGGTGACAGGGTAACGCAAACGGTTTGTACATCCTTTTGTCTTTCGTCACCTTGTCACCCCCTCACCTTGTCACCTTGTCACTCACAACGCGGAGACCTACAAATGACAGCAATCAAAGTACCCCTATCCTGGCTTAACGATTTCGTCGATGTATTCGATCTCGACCCGGTAGAACTGGCCGAGCGGCTGACGCTGGCTGGTCTGGAAGTAGAACACATTCGCTGGGTCGGTCTCAACCCGTCCGCCGCCTACCACGTGCCCGCCGACCGCATGGGCGAGGAGGATGGCCTGCCGTGGGGACTTGACACGCTTTTCGTCGGCGAGATCCTAAAGACCGAACGTCACCCCAACGCCGACCGGCTGCTGCTGGCCACCGTCGAGTACGGCGGCGATAAGCCGATGACCATCATCACCGGTGCGCCTAACCTGCAACCGGGCGATACGATGGTCAAGATCGCCTTCGCCACTATCGGCGCGCGGCTGGTGGACCCATACGCCGACTCGTACAAGACGATGACGCTCAAGGCGGGCAAGATCCGCGGCATCCAGTCGGAAGGCATGGCCTGTTCTGCGAAGGAGCTAGGCATCAGCGAGGAGCACGAAGGCATCATCATCCTGCCACCCAACGCACCGGTGGGCATGCCGCTGGCTGACTACATGGGTGACGCCGTTTTCTCCATGGACCTGACGCCCAACCTGGCGCGCAACCTGAATATCATCGGCGTGGCGAGAGAGGTGGCGGCGCTCTATGACAGGCCGCTGAAGCGGCCGCAGCCGGAACTGGCCGCGCTGGCGGGCATCGTCCGACCGGAGGACATGCCGCGTCCGCAGCCGCCCGCGCAGCCATTCGTCAACATCGTGATCGATGACCCCGATCTCTGCTACCGCTATACGGCGATTCTGATCCGCGATGTGGAAATCAGCGGGTCGCCCGGCTGGATCAAGGACCGCCTGCGCAAGGCCGGCGTGCGCCCCATCAGCAACATCGTGGACGCCACCAACTACACGATGCTGGAATGGGGCCAGCCGACGCATGCGTTCGACTATGACTTGTTGGTGGAACGAGCGCAGCGCGCGGGGCAACCAAGCTCTGGCCGGTCTGCGACCGAGCCAGTGCTTCCGACTATCATCATGCGGCGCGCCCATGACGGCGAGAAGATGACCACGCTGGACGGAGTCGAGCGCCAACTGACCAACGACATGCTGATGATCAGCGACACGCTGGGCACGGTGGCTGTAGGCGGGGTCATGGGCGGGCTTGAGACGGAAGTTAACGACCGGACCCGCAACGTGCTGCTGGAGGCTGCCAGCTTTGATTTCATCAACAACCGGCGCACCTCACAGACGTTGCGACTGCCCAGCGAGGCCACTGCGCGCTTCAGCAAGGGCATCTCGGCTGAAATGCCGGTACCGGCAGGGATGCGCTGCGCCCGGCTGATGGTCGAGCTGGCGGGCGGCGAGGTGGCCGCGGGCATAGAAGACTGCTATCCGACCGAGCAGCACAGCGTTGTGATCGACCTCACGCCGGCCGAGGTGAAGCGCATCCTGGGCATGGACGTGCCGGCGGCGCAGATCAGCGCCATCCTGCGCCGGCTGGAGTTCGGTGTTGAAGAGGTGAACGTTGCGGGCGCGGAGACCGCGGTGGGTTCGGGGAACGCGACGGGCGCGGAGACCGCGACGGGCGCGGAGACCGCGCCCCTACGGGTGACCGTGCCGTGGTTCCGGTTGGATGCGGCGATTCCGGCCGATCTGCTGGAGGAGATCGTTCGCATTATCGGCTACGACCAGATACCGACCACGCTGATGGACGATGCGTTGCCGCCCCAGTGGCGCAACTGGACGCTGGAAGGCAAGGAACGGGTGCGCGATCTGCTGAGCGGGGCAGGCCTGCAGGACATCATCGGCTACCGGCTGATCGGGCAGGAGGTACATCGCAAACTGCTGGCCGCCCAGGGCGTGCCGGTCTACGATCCGGCCGGTAGCAGCGTGGACACGCTGCAACTGCCGGTTATCCTCGACCCGGAGAATCTGGTGCAACTGGAAAACCCGCTCACTCCGGCGGCGGACCGGTTGCGCTCCACCTTGCTGGGCAACATGTTGGCCGCGCTGGCAAAGAACGCCCGCACTTTCGATCGGGTGGCGCTGTTCGAGATCGGCAAGGTCTACTGGCCGGTTGCAGGTGAGCTGCTGCCAGCTGAGCCAGAACTGGTCAGCATCGGGCTGACAGGTGCGCGTGAGTCGCATAGCTGGATGAAACAGGACGACCAGATGCTGGACTTCTTCGATGTGAAAGGCGTGGTGGAAGAGCTGCTGGCGCGGTTGGGGCTGCTGGCTGATATCCGTTTCGAGGCCACCGTCCACCCGACCTTCGGCGTGCGCGCGGCGCGCGTCCTGATCGGTAAGAACGAACTGGGCGTGCTGGGTGAGGTACATCCGGCCGTGCGGCGGGCCTTCGACTTGCCAGATCAGCGTGTGTGCGTCGCGGAGTTGCGACTGGCGCCGCTGGTGGCCGCCGTCAGCTATCGCCCTGCCATGCAGCCGATCTCCAACTTCCCCGCCATCAAGGAAGACCTGGCAGTGGTGGTGGACGAGGGGGTACTGGCTGAGCAGGTCGAGGGAATGATCCGCCAGTCGGGCGGCAGCCTGCTGCGCGAGGTGCGCCTGTTCGATATCTACCGCGGCAAGCAAGTCGCGGCCGGCAAGAAGAGCCTGGCCTACAATCTCACATTCCAGGCCGACGATAAGACGCTCAAGGACTCGGACGTCGAAAAGGTACGCAAACGTATCATTGCCCGGCTGGGCCAGACGCTGAACGCGGAACTGCGCGGCTGATTCAAGTGCCGGGGAGTTGTGAAATTCTCCGGCACCTCTTTTTCTCGAAACGAGGCCCCCTATAATGGTAGCCCTTGGCAGCTTTCTTGTGATGGTCGTGGCCATCTATCTGTTGGCCATCATCACTGACGAGTACTTCATCGTCAGCCTGGATCAGATCTCAAAACGCCTCAATCTGCCGTCCACCGTGGCGGGCGCGTCGTTGATGGCAATGGGGTCTTCGGCGCCTGAGCTGGCCATCGCGTTGCTGGCGCTTTTCACCGCCGGCGGCGCTCACAGCGACGTCGGTATCGGCACCATCGTGGGATCGGCTGTGTTCAACATCCTGATCATCACCGGTGCGTCGGCCATCGTTCGCCCGGCGAAAGTTTCTTGGCCATCGGCAGTACGCGACATGACTATGTACGTGGCGTGTATTATCCTGCTGCTGTTCGCGATCTCCGACGGCACAGTGAGTCTGCCCGAAACGCTGGGCTTCCTTGGCCTGTATGCAATCTATTTGCTGATACTGATCCGCTGGAACAACATGGTCCAGGAAGAGGACCACCTGGTGGATCTGGTCGAGGCCGAAATCCACGAGGAGGAGACACGATCAGGCATCTACTTCCGCATCACTGCCTTCGTTGCCCGCGTGATCGGACTGCTAACCGGGGATGCACGCAAGAGCTACATCCGGGCGTTTTTCGTGTCCATCGCGCTGATCGGTCTGATCAGCTACGTGCTGGTGGAGATGGCAGTCGTGTTTGCAGACGCGCTGCACATTCCGCCCGTGATCGTCGCGCTGACGTTGCTGGCGGCCGGAACGTCGGTACCCGACCTGTTCGCGTCGGTCATCGTGGCGCGCCAGGGACGCGGCTCGATGGCCATTGCCAATGCGGTGGGTTCCAACATCTTCGACATTCTGGTGGGACTTGGTTTGCCGTGGCTGCTGGCGCTGGTTCTGTTGAAGGAAAAGATCTTCATCGGCACTGAGGACCTCTGGTCGTCAGCGCTGATCCTGGGGTTCACCGTCGTGTTGCTCTTTGTCTTCCTGTTTACCGGCAAGCTGTTGAGCCGCAAGGAAGGCTGGGTGCTGGTCGCCGCCTACGGCGCGTTCATCGCGTGGACAGTGTTTGGCGGTGGTTTGTGACCTTCCATCCGACGCGTCAGTGCGACGCGCCGCTGTGCTGCGGCATGCGGCGCTCCAGGTAACGCAGCAGCAGGGCGAGGCTGATGGTCATCACCAGATAGAGATACCCCACCACGTTGTAGGTCTCGAAGAACTGGAAGGTACTGGCAGAATAGACCTTGCCCTGATAGGTGATGTCGGCCACGCCCATCACCGACACCAGCGACGAGTCCTTCAGCATCGCGATAAAGTCGTTGCCCAGGGGGGGCAGCACCCGGCGAATGGCCTGCGGCAGAATGACGTGGCGCATGGCCTGGGGATAGCTCATGCCCAGCGAGCGGGCAGCCTCCATCTGGCCGCGCTCGATGGACTGGATGCCGCCGCGGAAGATCTCAGCCAGGAACGCGCTGTAGCCGATGCACAACGCCAGAATGACCCGGATGGTGAAGTCGATGTTGCGCACATTCATGTTCGCCAGGCTGTCGCCGAGGCCAGGCACGATGCCCGCGTTGCGCATCCCCGTCCCGATCCAGTTGATCGCGCTGATCAGCCCGGGCGCGCCGGCAAAGACGATGTAATAGAGCAGCACCAGCATCGGCACGCCGCGCACGATCTCGACGTAAAACGTGGCGATCTCGTTGATTATCCGATGGCTGGACACGCGTCCAAGACCGATGATCAACCCAAAAACCAACGCGATGGCGTAGGCAATGAGCGAGACGCGGATGGTCACGCCGATGCCCTTCGAAACCGCCGCCAGAATCACGCGGTAATCTGCGTCGGTGAGCATAAAGGCCAGGAAAACAAGGCCAAGGATCATCGCCGCGATCAGCCAGAATGGCACGCGGGCCATGCCGCGCGTCCCCGCCCGGCCATTGGGAATCACCGGCACAGTGCTGGCTTGCAGGTCAGCGTCGCTCATTGGTCGTTCTCCTTATGCAAGCGCGCCGTCGGCTTCGACGGGCTCAGCCGACAGTGGTCAGCGTTGCTCATTGGTCCATTTCCTTATGCAGCAGGACTGGCAGCGCTTCGCGCGAAGCGCTGCCAGTCCTGCTGTTCCATCTGTCAAGTCGCGCCAGGTTCGTAGTAGGCGATTTATCGCCGTTCTGTGAGCGCGACGGCGATAAATCGCCTACTACAAGCTTACTGTCCCGGTTGATAAACGAAGAACCACTTGGTGTTCAGGTGATCCAGAAAACCGTCTTCTTCCATCGAAGCGATGGCGGCGTTGACGGGCGCTACCAGATCGCTGCCCGGCGTGAAGATGAAGCCGAAGTCTTCGCTGGCCAGCGGCCCGCCGACGACCTTGAGTTTGTCGGGGTTGGCGCCGATATAGCCTTTGCTGGAAGCGGCGTCGGTCAGCACCATGTCCACGTCGCCGTTCAGCAGCGCCTGCACCGAAGCGCCGAAGGTGTCGAACAGCTTGATGCGCGGGTTGGCTTCGTCGCCGTCCAGTACGTTGTAGACAGCTGCGTAGAAGTTGGTCGTACCTGCCTGCGAGCCAATCAGCAGTTCAGGGTCGGCCGCGAAGGCCTCGGCGGTGTCGAAACGATCCTCATCGGCCCGCACCAGCATGAATTGCTCAGAGCGCAGGTAGGGATCGGAGAAATCGACCTGTTCGTTGCGTTCGTCGGTGATGGTGATGCCGTCCATGCCGATGTCGAACTGGCCCTCGCGCACGGCTGAAATCATGGTATCCCAAGCGGTAACGTTCCAGTTGACGGTGCAGTTGATGCGCTGGCAGATCTCGTTGACGGCGTCGTATTCCCAGCCCACCGCCTCGCCTGTCTTGGGATCGACGAAGTTCAGCGGAGTGTAGGCGTTTTCAGTAACTGCGACGATCTCACGCCCACCGAGGTCGGGCAACGTGTCGTAGATGTCATCGCCGGCCGGGTTGGTGACAAAGAACCAACGGTAGTTGAGATACCCCAGATAGCCGTCCTTTTTCATGTCGGCAATGGCTGCATTGAACGGCGCCGTCAGGTCGCTGCCCGGTGTGAAGATGAAGCCGAACTCTTCGGTGCCCAGCGGCTCGCCTATGGTCTTCAGTTCGTTGGGGTTCGCGCCGATGTAGCCGCGCGTCGATGCCGCATCCATCAGCACCATGTCCACATCGCCGTTGAGCAGCGCTTGCACGGCCGCGCCGAAGGTTTCGAACAGCTTGATCCGCGGATTCGCTTCGTCGCCGTCCAGCACTTCGTAGACACCGGTATAGAAGTTGGTGGTGCCGGCCTGTGAGCCGATCAGCAGATCGGGATCAGCTGCGAATTCGGCCGAATTCGTGAAGCGATCCTCCTCGGCGCGCACCAGCATGAACTGCTGCGACACCATATACGGATCGGAAAAGTCGACCTGTTGTTTGCGCTCGTCGTTGATGGTGATGCCGTCCATGCCGATATCGAACTGGCCTTCGCGAATGGCGGAGATCATGGTGTCCCAGGCGGTCACCTGCCAGTCAACGACGCAGTTCAAGCGGCGACAGGCCTCGTTGATTGCGTCATATTCCCAGCCAACAGCCTCGCCGGTCTGGGGGTCGATGTAGTTCAGCGGCACGTAGTCGTTGCCGGTCACCGCGACGACGGTTCGTCCGCCCAGGTCAGGCAAGGCGCCGTCGGTGGCGACAGGTTGGGCAGCGGGCTCTGTCGGCTCAACCGCGGCAGGCTGGTCGGCCGATGCTTCAGTGGCCGCGACCGGCTCGGTTGTCGGCGCTGTGGCAGGCGCCGTCGCGCAGGCTGCAGCCAGCAAGGCAAGAATCAACACTGCGATCAAGGCAGAGAGTTTGTGTTGCATGGTTGGGGTCTCCTTTTCCAACTTGTGAGAGTGGCTGGCACCGCGTGAGGCGCCCAAGTGCTCCGCCGGCTATTATACGCCGCGGGCTGATTTTCGTTAAACGGTTCGCTCCACCGGCGCTGCAATCTGGGCAGCGTCGGGCTGGCCGGCCGGAGGCAAGGCTTCCAGAGGAGGCATGGCGGTGGCCGGCGCCACGGGCACTGGCTCGCCGCGCAGCCACTCCCATCCCCGTCTGGCGGTCGATACCTGCACGACCATGATCCAGAAGATCAGCAGCGAAAGCAGCAACGGGAAGATGAACGTGATAATCGGGGTCGCGTCCCGCACAAAATCGACGACCGCTTTGTAGCGCAGCACCAGCGCCTGGTATTCCTGAACGGCCAGCCGCGAGTCGTTCAGGGTCGTGTTGACGTCACCCACCGCCGCGCCCAGGTCACGGGTCGCGCTGGCCAGGGTTGGCAGGTTGCTGACCGACTCGGTCACCTGCTCGCCCAGCTGCTCCAACCCGGCCGGCAGGCTCTCCAGGCTGACGCTGATGTCGTTCAGCGCCTGTGACAGCGGCACCTCGGGGCTGTAGGCGATGTTCAGCAGCGGCAACTGCGACAGGATGGTCAGCACGCCGTCCACGGTTTCGGCGCTCTTCTGCGCGGTGCGGATGGTCGCGTTGGCGGCCGTCAACGCCGCCGGTACGCCCGTGCCGACCAGATCGCCGACCGTTTGCAGCGCCGGTGTGGTGCTGTCCAGCGTCGTCGCCAGCGAGTCGACGGTGCGCTGCGTGCTGGCCACCAGGTCGCCGGCGGATGCCAGGCCGTCGTCGACGACGCCCAGCGTGTAGCCGGTGACCTCCAGCGTATCCGACGCCAGCGCCAGGCCGGCCGTCATCGTGTCAGCGATCGGCTTGCGCACGATCCAGACCCCCGCCAGCGCCGCCAGGCTGAACAGCAGGCTGGCGATGGAGATGATGATCAGCGCTCCGCCGCCGATGCGTTTGAGTGTTGGCATAGCATAACCTCGATTCTCTATTCCTCGTACTCCTACTCTTCCTCGTACTCGTAATTTTCCGAAAGATCGAGCAGAGAACCGGACGAGTACAAGTAGGAGTACAAGTACGAGTAGGAGATTACAGCACCGGCGTCACAACCAGTTGCGGATCGAGGCTGTCGTTGGCGGCGGCGATGGCCTGCGCTGATCCAAGCACCGCTACCGAACCGGCACGCGCCACCTCGTCCAGCAGACCGGCGAAGGATCGTACGTCCGCCACAGTGGTCGCCAGCACCTCGTCCCGCAGCCGCTGGCGCAGGTCGTCGTCGTAGCCGGTCAGATGGCGAACCATGGACGTGAACCCCTTGGCGTCCGGCAGTTGGTAGCTGTCCAGTTGCCCGATCACGCCAATGATGATTTTATCCACATCGCTCTGCGTCAGCGGCGCCTCGCGCAGATAGCTGGCCGTCGCGTCGTAGGTTTTCAGCGTGTTCAGCAGGTTCGGGTCGCGGTAGGACACGTATGTCAGCACGCCCGACAGGTTGTCGAAGACCAGGAACCCGCCATACGCGCCGCCCTGCACCCGGACCCGGTCCCACATCCACGTATTGTCGAGGAACTTAACCGTCACAAAGGCCGCCCCGTTCAGCTTGTAGCCCAGGTCGTAGAGGCTGGCCGCCTTGCCGACGTAGTTGACCTGCGCCGGGATCGTCAGCCCTTCGGGGGCGACAGGCTGCGCGGGCTGCCAGACCGCCAGTTCGCCAGCACCCGTCGGCAGCGTCTCTATCAGCCCGGCCAGTTGTGGCAGGAATGCAGGCAACCCGTCCTCGTCGGCAGGCAGCGTCACATTGCACAATAGCCCGGCTCGGCTGATCAGAGCGGCGCGCACCGCCTCCAGATCGGCCAGCACGCCAGCCCAGTCGCTGTCGATGCGCGCCGCCAGGCTGCGCAGGAAGCGCAGGTAGTCGATCCCGCCGGCCTGCTCCGCCACCCAGTCGGCGACGTTGTAGCGGGCGCGCAGGCGGCCCAGCACGACCCGATGGCCGGCCGGGATCAGGCTGGCCTCCTGACCGGCTTTTTCCTCCAGCACGATCTGGCGGAAGCGGGCCTGATTGTCCAGACGAGTCGTCAGCAGCACATCGCGCAGGATGTCCAGCAGTGCCTGGCTTTTGTCCAGCGTTGCCTTGCCGCGCAGGACGAGACGCGTCGAAGGCTGGCCGGCGAAGGTAGTCACGGCGTGCAGGGAGCGACCGATACCGCCGGTCTCGCGTCCGATGCGCTGCGACAGTTTGACGAAATCCTCGCTTTCGGTGCCCATGCCCAGCAACAGGCGGCCGAACAGCTCGCCGTAGGGCAGCAGGTGCTGCTCCAAGCGGCGCAGGTCAAACGCCAGGTCCAGGTAGACGATGCCGTTGGTGAAGATGTCATGGGTCAGCACGGGCACGCCGGCGATTTCGCTGGTGGCAATCGGGATGCGCCGCACCGCGCGCTCCAGGTCGGCCAGCGTCAGCGTCGGGATGGCAGCCACGGCCGCGGGCGAGTCGGGACGATCCTGCTCCGCCTTGAGCCGTTGCATGGTCGCCAGCACCTCTTCGACCTCTGCCTCGTTCATCGCGGCACGGGCACCGTCCAGCCGGGCGCGCTCGGCTGCCTCAGCCTGCTCGCGCGCGGTTGGGTCGGGCTGCAGGAGCACCACAGTGCGGTGGCTGTTGTTCAGCAGATGCGTCTCGATCAGCGACTCGAAGTAGCGGGGGTTGTCGGCCAGGTGTTGCTTGACGCTGCTCAGTTGCTCCTCGAATTCCAGCCCGTCCAGCGGGTCGCCGCCGTGCTGCCAGAGCTGTATCGCGCTCATGGCATACATCAGGCCGCGCGGAAACGGACCGGTGTTGGCTTCGCGCAGTTGGAACTCGACCGTGTTCAGCGACGCTGCCAGCATGTCGGGATCGATGCCGCCCGCGGCCAGCGCTGCCAGCGTGTCCAGCACAAGCGCCTCCACTTTATCGGCGTCGCCGGCAGCAATGCCCTTCAGCCCGGTGGAAAAAATGGCCTGGCGGTAGTGCGGACCATAGCCGCCACCGGTCAAGTCGTCGCCGAGACCGGAGTCGATCAGCGCCTTGCGCAACGGCGATGCCTGGGTACCAACCAGCGCGTGCGACAACACCTGCAGAGCGAGCGTCGTGTCTACATCGGTGACCTCATTGAGCAGCCAGTTGATGGTCACGTAGCTGCGTTTCGGATCGCCGCCGTTGCTGCCCGCCGTTCCATTGGCTTCGCCGGCGGGCCCGGCATCGTACCCATGCAGGAAGCGGCGCGTTTCAGACAGCCGCGGCTGGATGACAACCTCTGGCGCGGCCGAGCCAGGTTCGAATTCGCTCAGATACGCATCCACCATCTGCAACCGCTCGTCCGAGTGATCGTCGCCGTAGAAGATGATCGTGGCGTTGGAGGGATGGTAGGTGCGCCGGTGGAAGCTGCGGAACTGCTCGTAGGTCAGGTCAGGGATGACCGCGGGATCGCCGCCGGAATCGAGGCTGTAGATGGTGTCGGGGAAGAGCGACTGCTGGGTGAAGCGGCCAATCAAGCTGTCGGGCGAGGAATAGACGCCTTTCATCTCGTTGAAGACGACACCTTTGTAGGTCAACGGCGCGTCGGGGCCGTCGGTCTCATAGTGCCACCCCTGGTTTTGCAGCGTCTCGCGCGTTAGGAATGGCTTGAAAACGGCGTCGAGATAGACGCTGACGAGATTGTAGAAGTCCTGGCGATTTTGGCTAGCCACCGGGTACATGGTGCGGTCGGGGCCGGTGAACGCGTTGAGAAAGGTGTTCAGCGAGCCTTTGCGCAGTTCTTTGAACGGCTCCTTGACCGGGTAGGTCTCGGAGCCGCAGAGGACCGAGTGCTCCAGAATGTGCGGCAGGCCGGTGGAGTCCTCAGGCGGCGTGGCGAAAGCAATGCAAAACAGTTTGTTTTCGTCGTCGTTTTCGATTGACAGCAGGCGCGCGCCGGTTTTGATGTGACGATAGCGGCGGGCCAGTGAGTTGATTTCGGGGATGTGTCTTTCTTCGACAAGCTCAAAACCGGCTACACTCATGTTGTGTTCTCTCCTTTGGTAGTCTGTCCAGCATTCTACCAACAGTGACGGTGGACGCCAAATGCCCCGGCCGCTACTTGCCTTGAACGGCATCCTGCATTACAGTTGGACGCGAAGGTTGTGGCCGTCCACGAATGCTGGCGCGTCACGAATACAGGAATTGCGGCGGCGACCTTTATGGCGGTAATACCAAACCGCACCACGTTCGCCGTACAACCCGATTTTCACCTGTGAGCATGACCGAAATGACAAACGACACTTTTGACATCCTGTTTCTGATCGCGCGCCCGGCTGCGGGCAAGAGCGAGATCATTGACTATCTGAAACACAGCGATGAAGCGGAGCGCAGGCAACGCTTCCACATCGGCGCGTTCGACGAGATCGATGACTTCCCCATGCTATGGACGTGGTTCGAAGAGGATGCGCTCCTGGCAGGGATGGGCAAACCGCGACTGCACTCCGACGCTGACGGCTACTTCCTGCATGACTATTTCTGGCACCTGCTGATCGAACGTATGGCGCTGGACTACAGCAAGCTGCTGCGCGAATCTGCCGACTACCACGCATCGCGTACCACCATTGTGGAGTTCGCCCGCGGTGCGCAGCATGGCGGCTGGCAGGCTGCTTTTCCGCATTTTCCCGCCGAGATGCTGCGCCGCGGCGCGATACTGTACATCAACGTCAGTTGGGAAGAATCGCTGCGCAAGAACCGCCGCCGGTTCAATCCTGACCGCCCTGACAGCATTCTGGAGCACGCCCTGCCCGATGAGAAGATGGCACGGCTCTACCGCGACAGCGACTGGGATGCGTTCACGGCAGATGATCCGCAGTTCGTCACGGTCAACAACGTGCGTATCCCCTATGCAGTGTTCGAGAACGAAGACGATGTGACGACCGCGCGCGGCGCCGCTCTGGGCGAGCGGCTGGAGGATACGCTGAGACGGCTGTGGCACGCGCGCCAATCGTAGGGGCTTACTCTCACCACCTACACGCCTGCTAGCAGCGATGCCAGGAGACTGTTTGAAAAGGGGGTCACTCAGACTTCGGAAGTCGACGAACCTGCAGCCAGAGGGCATTCCAGCAGATGAAAGGCTATCGTGACGAGTAGTTGTCGACTTCCGAAGTCTTCCACAACCACTAAGGTTCCTCGCTCATCTCACGGAACAGGATCCATGACCCCGCCCGGTCGTCTGCATTGCGCGGCGCGCGGTCGTAATAGATGTCAAAGACGCGATCACCCTCAGTCCGCACACGGAAGTAGATCCGTCCTACACCCCAGGAACCGCGGCTGGCGGCCACCTCGGCGTGCTCGGGCCGCATGTTGACGGCCATACGGCCGCGGCGCGAGTAGTCCCGCCATTCGCTCAGCAGCTCAACCACGTAATACATCTCACCGCGCCACTCGAAACGGTCGGGGACGTCTGGCTTCTTCTTCAGTTCAGGGAGCTTGTCGAACTGAACCGCAATCGGTTCGCTGATGAATCGGGTCGGTTGCATGGCAGCGTGATCGGGGATTTCTGCGTTCGAGGTAACTGCTCACCCGTCATTCCCGCGAAGGCGGGAATCCACGACTTCACAGGCGCTAGACTCCCGCCTTCGCGGGAGTGACGCAACAGTGAAGGCTCAACAGTTTCCGTTCGGGGACAAACCGAAAAAACGACACTACGACGTCAGCAACCGGTCCACAGCATAGCTGAGCTGGGCAAGATTGCCCGCTTCGAAGACGCTGTCGACGATGGGCAGGTAGCGGATCATGTCGCTGTCGCCGGTACCCCACATGGTGGGCGGCTCGGGGTTGAGCCAGATGATGCGCCGGGAGCGCCGCTTGATCTCCTCCAGCAGGTCGGTGCGCGGGTCGTTGTAGTTGTTTCGCCCGTCGCCCAGCACGATCACTGTGGTGCGGTGATCGATGGCATCCATAAAACGCTTGCTGAAGGTGTCCAGGCTGTTCCCAAGGTCGGTGCTGTAGTAGCCGGGCGGCAATTGCGTCAGCACCTGTTCGACAGCCCGCTGTGTCGGCAGTTCAGAAAAGGGGCCGCTGATCTCTTCCATGTCGCCGATAAACGCGAAGCTGCGCGCCCGTCCCACTTGGTCCTGCAGGTCGTAGATCAAGGTCAACATGAACTCGGCACAGTGGCGCATCGACGTGCTGACATCGCAGATCAGCGCCAGCTTTGGCTTGAGGCGACGCTGTTTGTGGCGCAACTCCAGCGGCACGCCGCCGTAGCGCAGACTGGCGCGGATGGTCGCCTTGGCATCCAGCACACCCGTCTTGCCGCGCTTCTGGCGCAGAGCCAGCCGGCTGCGCAACTGGGCCGCGAGGCGACGCATCTGCTTGCGCAACTCTTCAGCCTCGGCGTCGGTCAGGTGACGAAACGGACGGTTCATCAGGTCAGGTCCGGCTTCCGGCCGCGCTTCCTGCGTCAGATTGCGGGCAATGCTGGCTCCCGCGAAGCGCTCCAACTGTTCCTCCAGCGCATCCATGTTGCCCTGCACCAGGTCCTGCAATCGATCCAACGTCTGGCGGTTCATGCCCAGCTTGTTGAGCATCTCCCAAAGGTCTTCCAGCGCATCGCGCACCTTGGGCACGCCGAGCGCGCGCATCATGCGCTGCGCCATCCACTGGCTTAGTGCGGGATGGTCGGCGCGTTGCAGGCCGACAAGCTGGCCAAGCTGCTCCAGTTCCTCGCGCGATAGCTGTTCACCATTCAACAGCCGCTCCATCATGTCGCGCAGCTTGCCGGTGAACTGGCGAATCGCCTCGGCCAGCATGTCCATCTCATCGGGACTGAGTTCGTCGGATGCGCTGGCCATGGGCGGCGGGCTGTCGTTGCCGAAGTAGAGCGGAAAGAGTTGCTCAAAGGTCGGCACATCTTCCGGCTCCTTGACCAGAGTCGTCCGCAGGCTGACGCGGAATCGGTCGCGATCCTGCGCGCCCAGCAACCCGACCGCGCGGAACGCGTCGGCGCTCTCGGCGATGGAAATGCGCACGCCCGCGGCTCGCAGCCCGGCGATGAAGTCGATGATGCGTTGTTCCATGGGAGTTTCTCTTGTTGCAATCAGCAGCTTGCGTGAAACGTAACCTGCATCCGCATGCTTCCGATTAGCGGTTACCGGTTACCGGTTCAATTCAGCCCGCGGTAGACCATGCCCGAACGCCCGCCAGACTCGTCATTTCCCAAGCGGCCCGAGGAAAGTGCGCGGCGGGCGCGCAGAATGTCCGCCTCATGCTTCAGCAGCACGGTCAGGGTGTTTTCAATGGTCACGGCGTCCAGGCTGTCTGCGTTGAGCATCACCAGCGCCTTGGCCCAGTCCAGCGTCTCGCTGATGCTGGGCCGCTTCTTCATGTCGAGCTCGCGCAGTCGCTGCACCAGCGCAACGGCATCCTTCGCCAGCTTCGGCGCCAGATCGGGCACCTTGAGACGCACGATCTGCAGCTCGGCTTCAGCGTCGGGGTAATCGATGTACAGGTACAGGCAGCGGCGCTTCAAGGCCTCGCTCAACTCGCGGGTGTTGTTGGAAGTGAGGATCACGCCGGGTACATGGCGGGCTTGCAACGTGCCCAGTTCGGGAATGCTGACCTGAAAGTCGCTGAGCACTTCCAGCAGGAATGCCTCGAACTCCGGGTCGGTGCGGTCGATCTCGTCGATCAACAGCACCACCGGCTGCTCACTGCGCACAGCCTTCAGCAGGGGACGCGCCAGCAGGAATCGTTCCGAGAAGAACACGTCCTCTTCGGAAGCCAGGCGATCAGCCGCCTCGGTCAGCGACTGCGAATCGGCCAGCACCTGCGACAGCTTGTCGCGCAGCAGTTGCGTGTAGAGCATCTGCTTGGCGTATTCCCACTCGTAAAGCGCCTTTGTTTCGTCCAGCCCCTCGTAGCACTGCATGCGGATCAGCTCCTGCCCAACCGCAGCAGCCCACGCCTTGCCCAATTCCGTCTTGCCGACGCCGGCAGGTCCCTCAGCCAGGATCGGTTTGCCGAGCTTCTGCGCCAGAAAGAGGACCGTGGCAATCTCGTCGGAGGCGATGTATTCTTGTGCGGTCAGCGCCGCTTTGACGTCTTCTATGGTGTTGAACATGGACAATCCTTTCCATGGATGTTGAACGCAATTATCCCTGATTCCGTTCGTGGGCGCCGTGAGTATCCGTCCGTTTCGCCGCCGCCTGGTAGATTACATCCCGGGTCACGTCCAGCATCGGCAGTAGATCCAGCGAATCGAGGCTGACCCAGCGCGCATCGGCCGCGTCGTCTCCATGCTGCACGTCGCCGCTGACGTAGCTGGCCAGGTAATCCAGCACCACGAAGTGGAAGCGCACGCGCCCGTCGCCGTCCCGCTCCAGCGGCTCGAACACCGCGACCAGTGGCCCAATGTCCACGATCACACCGCACTCCTCCAGCACTTCACGGCGCACGCCATCTTTCACCGATTCGCCCAATTCAAGCAGCCCGCCGGGCAGTCCCCAGGTCCCTTTCGCGGGTTCACGGCCTCGCTGGACAAGCAGAACGTCTTCGCCGCGCAGCACGACCGCCGCGACACCGACCATGGGATGTTCAGGGTACTCTCGTGCCACATGCGCCTCGCATTTGACTTGCATGGCAGCTTTTCCAGGCCGCCATTCTCCACGATCTCCAGCAACGACCAGTGGCCGGTTCCAAGTCCAGCCAATAGTATATTCAGATACCACGACCTCCGCCAGCGAAGTTCGCGCGGCCCTCAGACGCGCAGAGACCGCCTCTTGCGAGGCGGTCTCTAACCCATTCACCCACGTTCGTCCACAATCCTCAAGGAGGTTCCAACCATTCAACTCTTACCGTCCAAAGTATACGCGACTGGCGCCGAGGCTTCAGTACGCCAGATTCCCAAGTCTTACACACCATCAGACTTCAGCAAATGCACGGTTTGAGTTGCAAGCCTGCCAGTGCTATAATGCCGCCGAACCCTACAGAAGGCGCCTGCCGAGCAGAGATTCGCCATGAACAACCGATTATCCTTCGCGATCATCACCGCCGTTGCGCTGATCACCGTCATGCTGGGCGTTGGCGCCATCAGCCTGGCTCCGTCCGCGCCTGCGCAGCAGCCCCCCGGCGAAGCACTGGACAGCACGTTGCGCCTGATGCTGGCAGACCATGGCATCACCCCCCTCGATCCCGGTCCGACACCTGATCCCGCCAAGGTCGAGCTTGGCAAGGCGCTCTATTTCGACAAGCTGCTGAGCGGCAATCGCGACATCTCCTGTGCTACCTGCCATCTGCCGCTGCATGGAACTGGAGACGGTCTGCCGCTGTCCATCGGAACGGGCGGTTTCGGCGAAGCACCCGACCGGATGCGCGGCGCGATGCGCATGTTGATCGCACGCAACGCACCGGATGTGTTCAATCGCGGCTCGCCTGAATGGCACAGCATGTTCTGGGATGGACGAGTAGTCGGAAACTACAACGACGGGTTTACCCATCCGCACGAATTTACCCAGGCTCTGCCCACGGGGCTTGACAGCGTGCTGGCCGCGCAGGCAATGTTCCCGGTGACTGCACGCGCCGAGATGCGCGGCGACCCCAAAGATGTGGATGTGTTCGGCCAGGTCAACGAGCTGGCGGCCACCGGCGAAAAGGACCTGGCAACCGTCTGGCAGCGACTGACCGACCGCTTGCAGGCGGTGCCAGAATATCGTGAGCTGTTTGCGCAAGCATACCCTGACGTACCGGCGGACGAGATCGGTTTTCAACACGCTGCCAACGCCATCGCCGCCTTCGAGATCGACGCGTTCACTCTGCTGGACAGTCCATGGGATCGCTTTCTGGCTGGGGACGACAGCGCCCTTTCGACCGACGCCCAACATGGCGCGCTGCTTTTTTATGGCGATGCGGGCTGTGCGCGCTGCCACAGTGGCAACCTGCTGACCGACCAGGAGTTCCATAACGCAGCCGTGCCGCAGCTTGGTCCCGGCAAAGGACGGCAGAACCCGTACATCGATCTGGGGCGGGCGCGAGAGACGGGCAATCCTGACGACCGCTTCGCGTTTCGCACGCCGCCGCTGCGCAACGTGGCTCTCACCGGGCCATGGATGCACAACGGCGCCTTCGCCACGCTGGAAGATGCGGTCCGGCACATGGCCGACCCGCTGCAATCCTTTGCCTCCTTTGACTACGATCTCTCGCCGGTGGAAGTACAGGCAGAAACGCGACGTAACCCGGCCATCGACGCGGAGATTGCCCAGCGACTGGACCCGCTTTTCGCTGCACCGGTTGGGCTGAGCGACGGCCAGGTCGCGCAGATCCTTGCCTTCCTCGATGCACTCACCGATCCGCGGGCTGCAACGCTGGAGGAGATCGTGCCGGCCAGCGTGCCCAGCGGCCTGCCGGTCGGAGACAATGCGCAGCAGTCAACCGCCTTTGCGCACGTTTCGGATCAGGCTGGCATCACAGCCCGCCACACCGAAGGCTATCAGGTAACCGGCCAGGCGTGGGCAGACGTGGATGGCGATGGCTGGCTGGACCTGTATGTGACCAACAGCATCGGTCCTAACACGCTCTACCACAACAACGGCGACGGTACCTTCAGCGTCTCGCCGTTGAACCAGCAGGTTGCTCTGCCCGACCACTACAGCGGCGGTGCGAGCTTTGCTGACTATGACAACGATGGCTGGCCTGACTTGCTGGTGCTGGGGCGAGAGAACGACGTGCTGCTGCACAACAATCAGGGCGGCGGCTTCAGCGACGTGACCGCGGCGGCGGGCGTCAGCGACAGTTTTGCCAGCAAGACCGCCTCGTGGGCCGACTACGACAACGACGGCTGGCTGGATCTCTACGTCGCGAACTGGGGCTGCGTGCCGCGCTGTGCGCGCACCGCCGGCGTCAGCGGCGAGCCAGACCGGCTGTACCACAACAACGGCGACGGCACGTTCAGCGACGTCACCGACCTGCTGGACGGCCAAACGTACGGCGGTGGCTTCGTGGCCCGCTGGCTGGATTTCGACAACGACGGCGACCAGGACATCTATCTCGTGAACGACGAGTTCATCCTGCCGCCCGGCAACAAGCTCTTCCGCAACGACGGGCCAGGCTGTGCTGGCGGCTGGTGTTTCACCGAGGTGTCAGCCGAACAAGGCGCGGATACCCGGGTCATGGGTATGGGAATCGCGGCCGACGACTGGAACGGCGACGGCTGGCTTGACCTGTTTTTCACCAACGCCGGGCGAGCAGTCATGTTGCAGAAACAGGGAAGCGGGCCTTTCGAAAACGTCGCAGCCGAGGCAGGTGTGGCGATGGACGCACGAACGGTGGCCTGGGGAGCGACATCGCTGGACTATGACAACGACGGCCTGCGTGACCTGTACGTAGCGACGATGCGCGACGGCGTGTCGGCATTTAATCCCCTTTTCCGCAACCAGGGCGACGGTACATTTGCTGACATCGGACGGGCCAGCGGCGCTGACGATCCCGGTCCCAGCGTTGGCGTGGCCGCGGCTGACTACGACAACGACGGCTGGGTCGATCTGGTGGTGGGCAACTACGACCGCGGCTACCACCTGTTTCACAACCAGGCCGCCGAGCTGAGTGGCAACAACTGGCTGGCGTTGAAACTGGTGGGCGGCGGACCGGTCAACCGCGACGCGGTGGGTACACGCGTGACCGTCACCGCCAGCGACGGCCGCGTTCAGATGCAGGATGTCCACAACGGCTCCAGCGTCGGCAGCGGCGAGTCGTTGACGTTGAACTTCGGGCTGGGCGAGTCACATCCACAGACCGTCACGGTGGACTGGCCCGATGGCACACAGCAAACCTTCTTCCGCTTGTCATCGGACCGCGCATACGAAATCACCTACAACGGCGGCGTCCGGCCGACCTCACCGGGCGGCGGCTTCATGCAAAACATCCTCGATCGACTGGGGTTTTAGGCAAATCATCGAGCGCGGCAGGCTCGTAGTGGCGACTTCAGTCGCTCCGGGAGCGCCGGAAGCGACTGAAGTCGCTACTACGAACGGATAATCACCTGCGCCAGCATCACAATGCTGCGCGGCGCTAGCTCGATCTCCCCGCTCATCTGCCGCCCGCTGGCATCTACAAAGGATCCTGTGGGCAACGAGATGCGCTGCGTTTGCAGCCCGTTGTTGACAGCAACCAGCACCGCATCATTCTCCCAGATTCGCTCCGCCAGCCATAGACCGCTCTCATCGTCGAGCAGATGGGTTGTCACCGCGCCGTATGCCAGGGCTGGATGCGCGCGGCGGAAGGTAATCTGCTTGCGGAACCAAGCCAGCAGTTCACGGTCCTGCGCATTGCCCCACAGCATGGGATGGCGCGCTTCCTCGCGGTAATGCCCTTTGCCACGCGGCTGGCCAAGCCCGACCTCGGTGCCATAGTACAGGATGGGGGACGAGCCAAAGGCCAGCAGCAGCCCGGCGGCCAGGCGTAGCAAGGTTTGATCACCACCTACCGACCACAGTAGCCGGTTCATGTCGTGGTTGTCGATAAATGCCAGACGGGTGTAACTGGCCGGAAAGAAGCGCTGCGTCCGCTCCAGAAACGCTACAAAGCCGCCCAGCGCCTCGGTTGCCGCGTCCGGTACACACAGTTGGCGGATGTGGCGCACGAAGCTGAAATCGAGACAGCCGTCCAGCCGTCCACTGTAGGTGCGCAGCCAGTCACTGCCACGGGTCACCTCGCCAAAAAGCCAGCAGTCCGGGTTCACTTCCTTGCAGGCGCGACCGAATGCGCTCCAGAAGTCATGGCTGGGACCGGCTGCGTAGTCAAGCCGGTAGCCGTCGATAGCGAACTCACGCAGCCAGTAGCGAGCCGCGTCCAGCAGATAGGCGCGCGCGCCGGGGTTGTCATGGTTGAACTGCGGCATGCTGGCAGCGGTAAAGAAGCAGCGATAGCCATGGTCGTACTGCGGACCGAAGGAATACCACTGGCGATAGATGCTGTCACGGTCGTGCAGCGCCTCCTGGAAAGGCGCGAACTGGTCACTGCTGTGGTTGGCCACGAAGTCGAGCAGGATCCGCAGGCCGCGTGCGTGGGCGCCCTGCACCAGTTCGGCCAGATCAGCCTTGGTTCCAAACCGCGGATCGATCTCGAGAAAGTCGACCGTGTCGTAGCCGTGATAGCTGCTGGTCGTGAAAATGGGAGTCAGCCAGATCGTGGTGACGCCAAGCGCGGCTATGTAGTCCAGGTGGTCGATGACGCCGCGCAACGTGCCGCCGTGAAACTCTTCCATCTCCTCCGGCTCCAGCCAGCGACTTTCCACGGCCGCAAAGCGGTCGACGAAGATCTGGTAGACGATGGCCTCTTGCGCCCAGGCGGGGGTCGCGAAACGGTCGACGGAGAAGCCGTAGAGGGTTCTGTCTTCGGAAGTGCCGTCGATGCGCAGCTCGTTGCTCCAGAGTGACTCGCCCTCTCCCCCGGCCCCTCTCCCGCTGGGAGAGGGGAGATCGGAAGCGGAGGGGAGAGCTGAGTGCCAGCCCTCGATGATGTAGCGAACAAAAGCGCCTTCCGGCTGAGCAGGAATGACGCCCTGCCAGATTTCCGCGTAGTCCCAGTAGACCGGCTGCCAGATGGTCTCGACGCGGTGCAGCTCGACAGCGAAACCGGTCGTGGCCCGACCCCGACTGCCAACCGGCACGCTGCCGTCTGTCGTCACGTAAGCGGTGACGCGGTCGACGGCAACGTCCCGCCCCGCCGTGACAGTGAGGGTGACAGGCTGGCCGGGCAGCGGATCCAGTGGCTGGATAGCGTGCATATGCCGCAGACCAGACCATTGGCGGCGCTGCGCATCCAGCGTATTGGCGTCGCTTTCCAG
Organism: Anaerolineales bacterium; assembly: GCA_020634615.1. Classification (GTDB taxonomy): domain Bacteria; phylum Chloroflexota; class Anaerolineae; order JAAEKA01; family JAAEKA01; genus JACKBK01. The sequence goes on along the minus strand of JACKBI010000009.1, from coordinate 123,041 downwards.
TGCGCCAAAGACGAAGTCTTGCATGACTGCGGGGGTGTCGTTCATGGGATAAAGTCCTTACGAAGCATAGCATAGGCCAGTGAATCGAATTCACTGGCTGAACACACAAAAGCCCCACAGGGCTTGCCGATCCAGCGCCTGAGGGCGCTTCGTGTTTTCAGCCGGTGAATTCGATTCACTGGCTGAACGGAAATCGCCGGGGATCAATCTGGAGTACCGAAGAGCTGACGACAGTACTCTTCACTCGGGCCAACATTCCAGTGATGAACATGTTCCCATTCTTCGACCAACGTGTTTCGTGCATGATGCTCCTTCTGATGACGTATGTACTCGATCACCCGCTCAACGTTCCCTTCCGACACGGAGAATACGCCGTAGCCTTCCTGCCACTCGAACGGCTGCTTGAACACACTGGTAACCAGGTGCGAACTACTGCCCTTTAGCTGCTGCACGAAGTTTGCTGGCGAAACAGCTGGACGGAAAGCCACCAGCACATGCGCGTGATCCTCGATGCCGCCCACCACACACAATGGCGCGTACATTTTCTTGGCTTCGGAATAGATGCAACGATACACCAGGCTTTCAACTTCTGGTGTCAACAGCGACTCACGGTTCTTGGTTGTCCAAACGAAATGATAGAACAGACGCCAGTAAGGCATGATGTGTTGCCCTCCAGCTGTGTGAAGTTCAGGTGTTCAGACAATCGAATTGTCTGCCTGAAAGCACGAAGCGCCCTCAGGCGCTGGATCGGCAGGCCCTGAGGGGTCTTTGTAGTTTCAGCCGGTGAATTTCATTCACTGGCGACCGGGACTGCTGAATCAACAAGAGCCAGGCGCGCCTGGCTCTTGTCAGCTTGAGTCACGAATGCGTTATCCCTTGATAGCGCCCGATGTCAGACCGCCCTGTAGCTGACTCTGCGAGATGTAGAACAGGATCAGCGTCGGGATGGCGGCGATGACGGCGCCGGCGGCAAACTCGCCCCAGCGCTGACCGAACTGCTGGCCGATGAACAAACTCAAGCCTACCGCGACAGTGTACTTCTCCGTGTTGGAAAGCATGACTTTGGCCAGCAGGTAGTCGCCGTAGGTGCCGATGAAGCTGAGCATGAAGATCACAGCCAGCACGGGACGCACCAGCGGCAGGATGATGGTGTAGAAGGTCTGCCAGGCCGACGCACCATCCAGCATGGCCGATTCATCCAGGTCGCGCGGCACGGTGTCGAAAAAGCCCTTCATCAACCAGGTGTTGAAGCCGATCGCGCCGCCAAGGTAGATCAGAATCAGACCGCCCAGGGTGTTCAGACCAAACGCCGGATAGTAGCGCCCGATCTGCTGCAGGATCAGGTACAGCGCTACCATGGCCAGCACGTTAGGGAACACCTGGGACAGCAGCAGACCCTGCAAGAGACGTTTACGACTTCTCCAGCGGAAGCGCGAGAAGGAGTAGGCTGCGACCGCACACAGCGCCACGGTGATGATCGCCGTTGTCGTAGACACAAGCAACGAGTTGAGCATCCACTTCAGAAACGGATTCTGTTGGCTGGTCAACAGCTTCTGGTAGTTGGCCAGCGTCGGATTGCTCGGGAAGATCTGCGAGGACTGCAAGCTGCCGCTGGGGTTGAGTGAGGTCCCGATCACATACAGAATGGGGAACAGCGCATAGGCAATGAAGAGAAACGCAACGATTAGCCGCCAGGTCGTGTCCAGCCGCCGTCGCCGCTTCATCGTCATGCCGGGTGATTTTCTGACAGTACCACTGGGTATGACAGGAGCGCTAGACATTTTCGGAAACCTCCTCCAGTTGACCCGTGTAGCGGAAGTTGAAGATCGTGACCGCGCCCACGATGATGAAGATGATGATCGAGACCGCGGCCGCCAGGCCGTAATCGTTGCCGCGCGTGCCTCCGAACGCGATCTTATAGGTGTAGCTGATCAGGATGTCGGTAAAACCTGCCACACCCGCACCTGGCATTGGTGGTCCGCCCTGATTGTACAGGTCGATGATCGCAAAGTTGTTGAAGTTGAACGCAAAGGAACCGATCAACAACGGCCCGATGGAGACCAGCAGCAGCGGCAGCGTCAGCCGCCGGAACTGATAGAGCGGTCCTGCGCCGTCCACCTTGGCGGCCTCATACATATCCTGGGGAATGCTCTGCAGCGCGCCCAGGATGATCAGGAACATGTAGGGGTAGCCCAGCCACAGGTTCACCATCAGGATACCCACCTTGGACCAGAAGGGACTGGTGAACCAGCCGGGATTCCACTGGCTGCCGATCATTCCCAGAATCGGGTTGAGCAGGCCAACCCAGACCTTGACGGTGATGAACGGCGGAATGGCATACGGCAGAATCAGCAGCACCCGCAAGAGCCGCTGCATGGGGATATTCGGGCTGTTCATGGTGAGCGCCAGGAACATGCCCAGGACAAAGGTCTCCAGCACGCTCAGTACGGCCCAGACGAACGTCCAGATGAAGATGCGGGCGAAGGGTCCGCGGAAGTTGGGATCCGTCAGGATCTTGGTAAAGTTCGACACGCCGACAACCACCGGGAAGCCCGGGGTGACGATCGAGCCGTCGTCTGCAGTGAAGACACCTTCCTGGTTGACGTACACCTTCCCGGTCTGTTGATCAACCATGGCGTCCTGCGCCGGATCGTAGACGTACTTCTGTTTCGTCTCCCTGGCTTCGACGCTGCTGGTGACCTGAGCGCCCGCTTCTTCGGTGCCGAAAGTCACGCCCTGGTTGGCCGACACAAACAAAAACCGCTGGTTGTTGGCCTGGACAGTGTACCCGTCCAGACTGGTTGGGACGCCGTCCGGGCCAAGCACAAGCCCTGGAACATCCGCAGCGGGTATCCATTCCTGATCGGGAATGGCCAGATGGGCTTCGCCTGTCGCCGGATCGATTACCCAGATCGCCGCTGTGCCATCATCAGCCTGGAGGGGAGTCCAGTTGAGCGTCGGCGCTCCCTCGGGCACGTAGGTTTGGTTCTCGATGGATTTGATAGCGACTTGCTTCTCGACGTTGCGGCCTGTCGAGTAGTTGGTGAAGGCCGTATAGACCGTAAAAACAACCGGGTAGATTTGGAAGAGGATCAGGAAGATCAGGCCAGGCGCAATCCAGCGAAGGGGCACCGTAGTGCGCCGGACATAGACCAAGGTGATAAACAACGCAGTGATGAAGAACGTTGCTGCGAACGGATAGGAACCGTCCTGAAGGAGCTGCCAGCCGCTGAATGTCAGAAAACCTACAACCAGGGCCAGGAACACATACTTCAGGATCAGGCCAAGCGTTGAACCGCCTTCTTCGGAAAAACGGGAGGCCTTGCGGCCTCCCGTTTCCCCGGCTGTCTTGACAGCCATGGTTTACTCCTTATTGGCAGGCTGCTGCCTCGCGCACCTGAGCAGCTGCGCTGGCTGCTGCCTCTTCAGGGGTTGCTGACTGAAGGAACACTGTCTTGATCGCGTCGCCCCAAGCACTCCACACGGCATTCATCGCCGGGATGGCAGGCATCGGGTGACCGGTGGCGGCGGCTTCAGCAAAGGCCTTAGCGTCGTCATCCATCACGCCGCGTGCCGGCAGAAAGGCTGGCGGGCGATTGCCGGTCGCATAGAAGGTTTCCATCACGTCCTGGGTGGCAACATAATCTGTCAGGAAGCTCTGAGCCAGAACCTTGTTGTCACTGAACGAGTTGATCATGAAACCTTGGACGCCGACAAACGGCGATGCTTGATTGCCGTCCTGGGTCGGGAAGGGGTAGAACGCATACGGGATGCCGGCGGTCTGGAAGCGATCCAGCGCCCACGGTCCGGTGATGATGCAGGCAGCCGCGCCGGTCTCATAGAGCACATGGGCAGTTTCCCAGTCGACGTCGCCGCTCAGCAGGCCGTCCTTGACCATCTGGTCGACCCAGGTGAGATAAGCGATCGCGCCTTCACTGTCGAGACCAACGTCACAAGCATTGTAGGTGCCATCATCGTTCTGGCCGAAGATGTAACCACCGAAGGCTGTCTGAATCGGCTCCTGGTGATAGGGATCCTCGCGGATTTCCGCAAAGAACTGGGTCAGCGTGCCATCAGCCTTGGCTGCTTCCGACATCGCGCGCACGTCATCATAGCTGGCCGGCGCAGTGTCGATCAGGTCAGGGTTGCAGATGAAGGCGACACTCTCGACGGCGTTGGGCAGTCCGTACAGTTGCCCCTCGTAGGTGAACGCCTGAACAGCGACGGGATCGAAGTCAGAGGCCTTGGCGCCCAGGTCAACGGGAGCCACGACGCCGTTGGCATAGAGCTCGCCCAGCCAGTCATGTGCGCCGACGAAGATGTCGGGGCCTTCACCGGCAGGACCAGCCAGGCTGATCTTGGTGCGGATGTCGCCAAACGGGATTTCCTGAACGTCCAGGCAAACGCCGGTCTCAGCCAGTACCTGGTCCTTGAGCGAAATCAGCGAAGCCGACCGCTGATCGTCCGCCCAGATCAACAGCGAGGGTGCGTCGCCGGTGCAGGTGCTGACAAAAGGTACCTCGGTCGGTGCTTCTTCCGCCGCCGTATCAGTCATGGCCACGGTTTCGGTCATAGCCTCTGTCTCAGTCATGACCGCTGTCGGCTCTTCGACAACAGGAACAGGGGTGGCGGTCGGCTCAGGCATAGGTGTATCAGTTGGGGCCGCGGCAGCCGCCGGTGGTTCAGTTGGTGCTGGAGCAGCGGTCGGCTCAGCACCACCGCCACAGGCTGCCAGCAGCATCGACATCATCACGAGCAAAGACACGAACACAAACATTGTTCTTCGGTTCATAGTTCTCCTCCTTAGAACCGTACATTTGTATTGCCGATCCTCGCGGATCAGCACTGCCCACGAAGGGCAGGATCAACCGGCAACGCCGGATTAATCACGATAACCTGAAATTGGAAGTGAGGTGCTGCCGCCCGTGGCTCTGCACTGAGCGCCAACATCGTATTGATAGGGACAAACTGCTCCGAGATCGCTTATCCAGACGCGTGGGATCGAAAAGCCTGGACTTCGCGCTAAGGAATTATAACAACGTGGGCATTATAGCAATCACGAATCGAATTGTCAAACAAAACCCGCACTGATGACTTGGTTTCCGTGTTGACCACAGGTTCCCCAGTCACCTTCCTCGCACGGTGACCGGTATGTCAACCACTTTTGAGGACTGCCAGCCCGGCAGCAACCTGGCAACTGCCGGGAAAGACAAGAAAAGTCTGGCTGAATATGCGGCGTGGTGCTACAATAGCGCGACTGTTGATCACTTCATCTACTGATTTTAGCACGCCCAATTCTTCTCCCCGTGGAGGCACGATGACCGTTCGCCGAACACTGCTCCTGATTCTACTTGCCACTTCAGCACTGGTAACCGCCTGCAACCAACCAGAGCCGGCGCCTGAACCAACCACCACAGCTGCTGCACCCCCGGCAACTGCCGCGCCCGAGGCAACCGCGGCGCCGCAACCCACAGCAACCACACCTTCGACCGAAACACCGGTTGCCCCTGCCCCTGCCGAGCCGCTCTACCTCAACCTGATGTGGCATCAGCACCAGCCGGTCTATTTCAAGGACCCCGAAACCGGCGTCTACGAGAAACCCTGGGTTCGTCTGCACGCCGCCAAAGATTATGTCGATATGGCGGCAATTCTGGAGCAGTACCCTGACGTCAAGGCGACCTTCAACCTGACACCGTCTCTGCTGCGCCAGCTTCAGGATCTGCAGAGCGGCGCCAAGGATCTCTACCAGGTCTACACCGAAATCCCGGCAGCTGAACTGACCAGTGAGCAGAAACAGTTCATCGAAAGTCGCTTTTTCGACGCCAATCCCAAGATCATCGCCCGCTTCCCGCGCTATCAGGAGATCGCCGACGACCGCGCCAACCGCGACTCGTGGGATACACAGACCTGGCTTGACCTGCAGGTGCTGTTTAACCTCGCCTGGACCGACCCGGACTGGCTGGCGGAGGAACCGCTGGCTGCTCTGGTTGCCAAAGGCAGCAACTTCACCGAGGAAGACAAGGGTACTGTGCTGGCCGAGCACGCCCGGCTGGTGGCCGAGGTGATCCCGCTCCACAAGCGATTGCAGGACGAGGGGCGCATCGAGATCACTACCACACCTTTCTACCATCCGATCCTGCCGCTGCTCTTCGACACCGACCTGGCTACGCAGGCCGTTCCCGACATTGAGTTGCCGCAGCGCTTCAGCTACCCGCTGGATGCGATCGAACAGGTCAACCGCGGCGTGCAGTTCTACAGCGATACCTTCGGCCAACCACCCGCGGGCATGTGGCCGGCCGAGGGGGCAGTCGCGCAGCAGATCGTCAACATGGTCGGCAACGCCGGCATCCAGTGGATGGCGACCGACGAGGAAGTACTGGCCAGGAGCCTGGGCCAGTCCGGCTTCGCCCGCAACGCGGAGGAAACCGTCCTGGACGCGGATGCGCTTTATCGTCCCTATATCGCCAGCACGCCGAATAACCAGGTTTACACTGTTTTCCGCGACAAGGTGTTGAGCGACAAGGTCGGCTTCACCTACAGCGGCACGCCCGGCAAGGAAGCGGCACGCGATTTTGTGGATCGCCTCCTGGCCATCCGCCAGCAGCTCAATGATCAAGCGGTGGACGGTCTCCGACCGAGCCAGGGGCCGCACCTCGTCAGCGTCATCCTCGACGGCGAGAATGCCTGGGAGAACTACGACAACGACGGCAAGGAGTTCCTCAACGAGGTCTATCGGCTGCTGGAAGAAGAAGCCGCCGCGGGCACCATCCAGACCATCACCCCCAGCGCGTTCATCGAGCAGTTTCCCGACCAGCCGGCGCTCGACAGTCTGTGGGCCGGCAGTTGGGTCAGCCCGGATTACCTGACCTGGATCGGCGAAACCGAAGAGAACCGCGCCTGGGATTATCTGGGCGAGGTGCGCCGGTTTGTCGAAGCGCGCAAGAACCGGCTCGATCCGGCCACGCTGGCAGCAGCAATGGAACAGATCTACACCGCGGAGGGCAGCGACTGGTTCTGGTGGTATGGCGCCGACCAGAACAGTGGCGACGATGGCAGCTTCGATGCCCAGTTCCGAAACACCCTGGCGCGAGTCTACGACATCATCGGCGATCCCGTCCCCACCTTCCTCAAGGTGCCGGTGATCCCACAGACAGCTCAACCACCGGCCGCCGGCGCGACCGGCGTCATTTCACCCACCATCGACGGCCTCATCGCTGACGGCGAGTGGGATAAGGGCGGCTACTACACCGAAGAAGGAGGCGTTCAGGCCAACCCCAACCAGGTTATCGACCAGCTTTGGTATGGATTCGGCGCTGACAGCATCTTTCTGCGCATCGATGGCCGGCGCGCTTGGGCCGATGTCGGCCCTGACACGCGCGTCGGCTTCTATCTGGCCAAAACGGGCGGCGGCGATGAACAGCCATTCAGCCGCACCTCGGTGCTGAACGGGAACGACGCCACGCTGCTGGGCTTCCCCGCCAATGCCCTGGTCGAGGTCGCCATCGCGGACGGCGCGGCCACGGCTACATTCTACACCGTGGACGCTGGTGGCGCGTATCAGCCGGTAGAAGGCGAGTTGTCTGCTGCGGTCGATGGCTCCACACTGGAGCTGGCGCTACCTTACTCGCTGATCGGCAAACCAGACGCAGGCGACAAACTGACCATGCGCGCCGTCATCAGCGAAGGCGAGCAGCGCGACATCCAAACGACACCCGCCACCGGACCGGCCGCGCTGATCGTCCCTGACGTCGGCCTGAGCCGCCCCATCATCGCGATCGCCGACCCTGAGGGCGACGACCATGGCCCCGGCACCTACACCTATCCAACCGACAGCGTTTTCGGTGCAAAAGCTTACGACCTGACTGAATTCGCAGTATCAGAAGACGACAAGAACCTGATCTTCCGCTTTGGCTTTGCCGGTCCGCTCAACAATTCCTGGGGTGCGCCCAACGGCATGGGAATTCACGCGCTGGATGTGTATATCGACGCTGTCGAGGGCGGCGAACGCAAGCTGCTGCCCGGCCGCAACGCATCGTTGGTCGATGGTCAGGGCTGGGATGTGGCGCTCTGGGCCGAAGGCTGGACACCGGGCCTTTTCCTGCCGCCCGGCGAAGGCGAGACCGGGCCGCGGCAAACCGGCGACGCCTCGACGCTGAACATCACCACCGACGAGGACCAGCGGCGCATCACCGTGCGCGTGCCAAAAACAGCAATTGCAGACGCTCTGGGAATCTCTGTGGATGAGTTGACCTCCGACAGTTGGCAGTATCTTGGTGTAGTCATGGGGCAAGAAGGATACCCGGCCAGCGGCGTCTGGCGCGTCCGCGATGTCAATCCCACAGCCGAGCAGTGGCGTTTCGGCGGCGCACCGGCCAACAGCACGACGCACACACGCATCATCGACGTTGCCCTGCCGGCCGACTTCCCGCTTAGCCAGGAGCAAGGCCTGAGCGCATACATTCCCCAGAACATCCCGGCTGCCGTTTTTGACGCCCTCAGCCCCGACGACTTCGGCCAACTGTCGATGCTGACAGCCAACTGATTCGGCGGTCTCACGCGTGAGGCGGCAATCGAAGGCAAAAACAAGACTGCGCTGGGTGCCTCCCCCCATGCACCCAGCGCAGTCTATATCTTTGATCCGGTTGGGGCGAGATCGCCAGCCCCCCAAAAACCTCAGAGCGGCCAATACCCCTTTACGCAGCCTAGTATCGCCTTCTTGCCCAAGTCTCCCCCTTGGCAAAGCGGCGGCCGCTGCTGACGCTCAATAGACAAGTGCTCCGCAGTTGCGGTTCCCAACAGCAAATGGAGGGCCCGCATTTGGCGTTACAACCACGTAATTGCATAATATCCTTGGCAGGATACGCGCAAACACGCGCGTAAACGGTCAAATGTCTTTTGAAGCTCCTCGATTATTGCTTCCAAGTCTATGGCGACACTCGCCTAGCAACCGGATCACTGCCACCTTACCACGAACTTGCAACGAAACTGCAACGAATCGGGGTGTCAGTCAGGTCAAGTTGCATGAATCCAAAAATTCTTGCCTCACCTTCCTCAATTAGGCACGAACCCGTGCCAATTTGACAGCCGGACAAAGCACATGCCGCAACTCAGACTACAATTGCTGGGCGCATTCCAAACATACCTCGACGATATGTCGTTGGTGGGGTATCGCTCGGACAAGAGCCGCGCATTGCTGGCATATCTCGCCGCCGAGTCGGATCGTGTGCACCGGCGCGAATCGCTGGCCAGTCTTTTTTGGGGCGGCTACAACGAGCGCTCGGCCCGACGCAGTCTCAGTTCGGCGCTGACCAACCTGCGCATCCTGCTGGCTCCGCTGACTTCGGCTGACAGTCAGACCCCGCTGTTGACCACAAACTGGCATGAAGCGTCTTTCACCGCAGATCCGGAGTTAGCCTTCATCGATGTGCTTGAGTTCGATCGGCTGTTGACCACCGCGGCAGCCCACCAACATCGGTCGATGGCTCATTGCGCCGCGTGCATCGAACGCCTGCGCCAGGCAGCCGAGCTGTATCGCGGTCCCTTTCTGGCCGGCATGTCACTGCCGGACGCGCCAGAATTTGATGCGTGGCAAACGCAGCGAGCGCAACATTACGAGCAGCAGGCGCTGCTGGCACTGAATACCCTCACCCACCACCACATTGTCGCTGGCGACCTTCGCAACGCAGAGCGCTACGCCCGCCAGCAAATCGACATCGACAACCTGCGCGAGGCGGCCTATCGGCAACTGATGACCGTGCTGGCAGCCGCGGGGCAACGTCCGGCGGCGCTGGCGCAATACGAAGCCTGCCGCCAGATCCTGCGAAGCGAGCTGGGCGTCGAACCGGATGAGGAGACAACCGCGCTCTACGAGGAGCTCCAGGCCGGCGGGCTGAACCGCCAGGTCGCCATGGCTGCCAACCTGCTGGAAAATCCATACAAGGGGCTCAAGCCGTTTCTGGTCGGTGACGCCGCCGACTATTATGGACGCGACGTCATTTCGTCGTATCTGGTTGATGTATTGAACCGCAGCGCAACGGTAGGTGTGGTCGGGCCTTCCGGCAGCGGCAAGACGTCGTTGATCCACGCCGGACTGCTCCACCAGCTCATCGAGGACTCGCATCGCGCCTCGTCGGGTGGCGCGGCAACCGACGTGCAACCACCCTGGTTGATCTGCCAGGTGCGGCCCGGCCCGTCTCCCCTGCGATCACTGGAAGCCGGACTGGCCCAGGCGCTGTCCACCGCCGGACCGGTCACCGTATCTGAGTTGCCATGCTGTGATGAGCTGAGCGAGGAACTGCGCAAGGGACGGGTGTCACTACGCGCCCTGTTCGAGCAAACATTGCTCATTGGCAGCCGGCGGGTCCTTATCGTCTGCGATCAGTTCGAAGAGCTATTCACCCTCTGTCAGGATGCGGCGGAACAAGCCGCGTTTCTGGATGTCCTGTCGGCAAATGGCAACTCGACAGAACCGGCAGACTGGTTGCGCGTGCTGGTTACCCTTCGGGCGGACTTCATGGGGCAGTTGCTGTCACATCGTCCCATGGCGGATGCGCTCCAGGGAAGCACGGTCATCCTCGGCCCCATGAATGACGCAGAACTCGAAACGGCTATCGTGCAGCCGGCCCGCGCACAGGGCGTGGAGTTCCAGGATGGCCTGGTGGCCCGGCTGCTGGGCGACGTTGGCGGCGAAGCCGGGCGGCTGCCGTTGCTTCAATTCTGCCTGATGCAGCTCTGGGACCACCAGCGAAACCGGCAGCTTACCCACCAGGATTACGACGCTATCGGCGGGGTCGAAGGCGCTCTGACCCGCTATGCCGACGACCTCTACGCGACGCTCGCGGACGAGGACAAACAGGCGGTCCGCAGAGTGTTGACACAGATGGTACGCCCCGGCGTGGACAGGGAAGACACGCGCCGGCCAATCACACGAGGGCATCTCAGCGCCGCAGACTGGGCCACGGTGCAACGACTGGCCGACGCCCGACTGGTGGTTACCGACCGCGATTCGAGCGGTCAGGAGGTGGCCGAGATCGCCCATGAGGCACTGATTCAACGCTGGGGTCTGTTGCGCGATTGGATCGACACGGACCGTGCGTTCTATCTTTGGCACCAGCGTACCCGCCTGGCTGCCGCGCAGTGGGTGAGAACCGGGCGCGACCCGGGTGCGTTATTGCGCGGCGCACCGCTGGCTGAAGCGCTGGATTGGACAACAAACAAGCCCAGTGAGTCCGGTCCTGATGTGGCCGAATTCGTCGCAGCCAGCCAGACGCAGCGAGATCAGGAACAGGCGGAGAAGAACGCGCGCCAGGAGCGCGAGCTCCAGCAGGCACAGACCTTGACTGAGTTGGAACACCAGCGCTTCGAATTTGAGGCGCGTTCCAACCGCCGTCTGCGCTGGCTGGTCGCTGGGCTGGCAGTGGTGACGGTGCTGGCGCTCTTAGGCGGCCTGGCGGCCTGGAGCTTGCAACGAGTGGCTTCCCAGCAGGCGGAACACGCGCTGTCTCGCCAACTTGCAGCACAGGCCATCAATCTGACCGACACCCAGTTGGACCTGGCCATGCTGCTCAACGATGAAGCGCTGCGTCGCAGTACGCCCGAGGACAGACACGATCTGTTGCTGAACCTCAACGTGAGTCCGCTGATTGAAACGCACCTGTACGGCCATAAAGCTGCTGTCTTCGCGATGGTTCTCAGCAGCGACGGCCAGATCATGGCTTCAGGTACGGATGATGGCGCGATAACGCTTTGGGATCTGACGGAGGAGCGCACGCTTGCGGAACTGCCCGGTGAGCCGGGCGTCAATACTATCTCGTTGGCCTTCAGTCCGGATGACCACGTGTTGGCCTCCGGTGATTCCACGGGTATCGTGCATCTCTGGGATGTCGCATCGGGAACCTCGCTGGGCGAGATGGTCGGACACACCCAGCCTGTCAATGCCCTGGCGTTCAGCGAGGATGGGCAGACGCTGCGCAGCATTTCTGACGATGGCACCAGCCGGCTTTGGGATCTGACCACACAGCAGGAAGTGACGGATGGGCTGCTGCCGTTGACCAGCCGCAAGGGAATGGCGATCAGTCTGGCCGGCAACGAGGTGGCTGGCAAGCTGGATACCGGGATAATCGTCCAGGATCTCGCGACTGGCGAAGAGGTGTCGCCTCCGTTGCTCGGACATTCCGCCTTCATTCATCAAATGCAGTTCAGCCCCGATGGCAGCCTGCTTGCCTCGGCGTCGTTCGATAGCCAAGTGATATTGTGGGACCTCAAGACGGGCCAACCGTTGCATCCGCCGTTGGAAGGACACGAGGGACGCGCGTTGGCGGTCGCCTTCTCCCCGGATGGCAAGATTCTGGCTACTGGTGGCACCGACGGCAAGATATTCCTGTGGGATGTGGCTACCGGCACGCGGCTCGCCGTTCCGGATATGGGTCACGGCAACTGGGTACGGGTCTTGCGATTTACACCTGACGGCCAGCGGCTGATCTCCGGCGATGCCGACGGCACCATCCTGGTTTGGGACATGAATTTGTTCCGCCAACTGATGGGGCATGAAAACACCGTGCGGGCGCTGGATTTCAGCCCAGATGGCCATACGCTGGCATCAGGCAGTTTCGATGGATCGGTGCGGCGCTGGGATCTCGTGACTGGCAAGCCCGTTGGCGAGCCCATGAAAGGTCATGCAAACTCGGTTATCGCCGTCAACTACTCGCCCGATGGCAAGCTACTGGTGTCGGGCAGCGCTGGTGGTGATACGGTCTTCTGGGATGCCAATACCGGCCAGCAGCTTGCACCGGCTATCAAAGCCCACGACGACGCCATTCTCAACTTTGCCTTCAGCCCGGATGGACAAACGCTGGCATCGGTTGGATTCGATGGGATTATCAATCTGTGGGATGTTGCCAGCATGGAGCCCAGGGGTCAGCCGTTGACGGGCCATGAGGGCTGGACCATGGCCGTCGCCTTCTCGCCTGACGGCAAGCTGCTGGCCAGCACCGGAGCAGACGCAACCCTGCGCTTCTGGGATGCAGCGACCGGCGAACCGCTTGGCATGGTGCCAACCGGCCATGCTGCCTGGGTTACGACCCTGGCGTTCAGTCCCGATGGCAAGACTGTGGCGACCGGCAGCATCGACGAAACCGTGCGGCTCTGGGATGTTGAAACAATGCAACCGCTGGGCGAACCGTTGACGGGGCACGAAGCCGGTGTTTGGTTTGTCGCATTCAACCCGGCTGACAACGGCCAGACGCTGGTGTCGTCCGACGGCAGTGGCGCCATCATAGTGTGGGATGTGGCGACCCGTGAGCCGCTGGCGCCGCCGCTGCACGGCGACATGGAAACCGAGCGATTTGCCCTCAGCCCTGATGGCAGCGAGGTCGCAATTGCGAACTTCGCCAATACGGGCACCATTTCCTTGTGGCAGCTGGGACCGGTGATCGCCCAAAAGTGGGAAGATCGTGCATGCCGTATCGCCAACCGCGATCTCACCGAGGAAGAGTGGCAGCATTACATGGGCGACCTCCCCTATCAGGCGACCTGCTCCGAACGTTAGGCGGCGATACTTACCATCATGCAGGCCAGATACCACGTTCAGATCATGCGCGCGGCCATCGGTGACCGCTTCAGCAAATCCGACTTCCGCCGCATCATCCGTGCCAATCTCAGCCAGGACCGCTTGCAAGCGCTGGTGCTGCATCCTGAGTATCATTTTGACGGCGGCGCGTTGCGTGACGCCCAGGCCTACATCAGCCAGCAACGCCGGCTGGCAGTCAGATTGTTGCTGACGCGCGGTGACCGGGCAGGCGCGCTGGATGCCTTTGGCCGGCTCACGCACGCGCGCCAGGATTTTTACGCACATTCCAACTGGACGGCGCTGTGGGTGGCGCAGCATGGCGGCTTCGAGCGGACGACTCCCGAACAGATCGACATTTGCCCGAATCCACTGGGGGTGACCGGCCTCTTTTCGGGCAATGCCAGTGTGGTTCACTTTCTGGCGTGCCGCGTTCCGGTCTATGGCGGCTGGCACGCCCGCCATTTGACGCCGCCCGACGACCACGAATCCATGAACCTGGACCATCCGGGCCGCGGCCCGCTCTTCCCGTATGCCATGGCCGCAGCCACGAAACATACCGCAGTCGAGTTGGAGGCGCTGCTGCGCATGCTCCAGCGCGACGGCGGGCCGGCCGCGCAGGCGCTGCTGCTGGAACCTACAACATAAAAGACAACCACTTTTGAAGCGAACGGTGATGAGGACTCTATGTTTACCCACCCCATCGATTATGCCGACGACGCCCACGGACGCATTCTGGGCGAGCTAACGCTGGACGATTGCCCCGCCAACATCGAGACAGGCGACACCGTCTGCCGCAGCGGGCGGTTATCACTGCAGAGCGGCCAGCAACTGGATCTGGTGCTCACCCATAGCCCCGCCACGGCCGGATTCATGTATCTGCACCAGATGCCGGTGCAGTCGCACTTGTTCGAACTGCTGGACTTGCCGATGCCTTCTCCCGCGCCGGCGCAACTGGCGTTGCCGGGTCAGATCATCCTGGGCGCGCCGCGAACCAATCTGGTGGGATCGGCCATCCGAGACGCGATGTCGTCGCCGCCCTTCCGGGCTGCCGTCGCCGCCGGTTCCCAGGACGAAGTGGTAGTCCTGCCGGTGCTGCGCGAGGGCGCCAAGTTCCAGATGGCCGAGGCGCTGTACGGCATCGCCGGCTATTACTGCGACGAGGCAATCCTCGACTCGCATCACGTGTTCGACCCCAGCGTGCCGCGCTACCATCGCCGGGTCGAGACAACGATTCTCAAGGATCAGGACATCTCGCCGCGCCAGCGGGAAGGCAAGCGGCTGGCCATCGTGGGCGACAGCATCGCCAGCGGCATCGTGATGCTGGGCGTGCTGGGCCATGTCGGCCGCCGCTTCGACAACATCGACCAGATCGAGATCGTGGCGCCTTTCGCAACGTTGCGCGGGCTGGCGCGCCTGGCGCTGTACGCCCCGACGCGCTTCCGCATCCGTGTCCACGTCTTCGAGACGCTGCTCAACGCGTTGCCGCCCGACTACTACTACTCGGCGCACTACCCGCAGCCGGGCTTCCACATCCGCCCCGATCTGGAGGAACAATACCGCGAGTGGTGGGGAACCGACGCCGACGGCAACTATATCGCCGACACCGCCTGCGCCGGCTACGGCTGGGCCGAGGCGTTCTTCAATCCGCGCAAACAACTCCAGATGATCGACGACCAGCTCAGTGAACGCCACGGGTTGACGATCGCCGAGGTGGTGCGACGGAACCTGGTTCAAGCCAAGCGCAATGGCGATCTTGTCTGAAATCCGATGGGGCGCCTCTATGTTACTCGAAAAGGATGAGGTGTTGCGTCATCGATCTTCCTGGTCGCTGGTGCGGACGCGTTCTACCGCCGCGCGCAAGGATTGGCTGTCAAATGTTTCTGCAAGAAAGGCTAGCTCGCCGAGAAAATCCTCGTTCTCCAAAACAACGATGTTGCGCGCCTGTATCTCTCGCAGAAAACGATTGAAAGAGATCCCGGCCATTACCGCGCCGCCTCGCAGGTCGGTCTTTCGTTCCATGTACGCATGGATGGCAAGCTCAAGCTTCTTAAGTCGAATACCCTCTAGAATCAATTCCTTCATCAGGGCAGATTCCGAAAGGGAGCTTGCTTTGCTCAAGTTTGCCAGTTCCTCAGACTCTTCTGGAAGAAAGCGCACAGATTTAGTAACCATTCTTACAGTCATAGCAGTTCACCTCGCTCTATTGCAATCTGGTCAACCGACGCCTCCGCTTGCCGGATCAATCGCGGACTGGTCGTAGTTGCCAGTCGTCGCAGATAGCCTCGCGCAGCAGCTAACGTGATTCTTTGCGTAGCGTAAAGTAAGACGCAGAAACCGGGTACTGACACGCATCGAACTCCTAAAGTTTGGGCAAACCGGAGCGGTCGATAATCGTTGATCAAGAGTATCCATGATCGCTCACGAGCTAATGAGATCGCATGTGCTTCACCAACTCCAAACTTTGGTTCCGGGGTGTTTGGTTCAGTCTGATGCAACCGACCATCTTCTTTGAAGACCGTGAACAGCATTGCTTGTGGGAAGACCAAGGGTGTTTCGTTAGGATCGGTCGTAACAATCTCACGTTCCACTGCCTCACAGAAATGAATCTTGAAGAAACTGAAAAGATAAGGAACCACCCCAATCTGAGCAGCGATGTTCCAGAACGAGGTGTCAAGTGAAGCATCTTGTTGCATCATGCTTCCATTCTACGCAAGTTCCGGAGAGCTGTCAATCCCGCTCAAGCGCTGCCCGTCTCCAATATCTCCTGTAGCCGGTCCACCACGTCCGGGTCCACGGGCAGCATCATCAGCTTGCGCTGGGTCGCGTCGTGGTCGTAGTGCAGGTGGTGGATCTGCAGGTCGCCATCGCGCCAGACAGCGTAGGTCGCGTCGGGGATGCCGTTGCGCGGCTGGCCCAGGCTGCCGGGGTTGACGATGATCGTCTCGCCGACCTTGCGCATGCCGGGCAGATGGGTGTGCCCCACCAACAGCACGTCGGGCCGCGGTGAAAGCTGTGCCACTTCCGCTTCCAACTCTTCCTGGCGCGCGCTGACCAGCGACAGCCGCCGCGCCAACGGATCGCTGGGCATCGCGTGGACGAGATGAAAGCGCGCGCCGTCTAGCTCGACGTTGTGGTTCAGCGGTAGATCGCCCAGCCAGGCGCGGTCTTCGGCAGGCAACACGGTCTGGGTGAAGTCACGCATAGCGCGATACTCGACCAGCAATCCCGGATTGACGCCCAGTTCGCCCCCGAAGGCAACGCCGTGGTCATGGTTGCCGCGCACCACCGCGGTTGCGTTGGCGCGTACCCAGTCCAGACAGCGCTTGGGATCCGGGCCGAAGTTGACAATATCGCCCATGAACAGCACGGCATCCGGCTGGCTTTCGACGCGCTGCAGCGCTGACAGCGCCTCCCAGTTGGCGTGCAAGTCGGAGAAGATAATGATTTTCATTGAGGCTGCTTTCGTAGTTTCCTGGCTCGGTCTACCTCTCCGGGAGACTTCGCACAGACCGGCCAGAGTGGGCTCGGCGGGGTCCGGCTCAGGATATCAGGCGCTGGCGGGCAGGGTAAAGAAGAAGCAGGCGCCATGGCCCTGCTCACTCTCCACCCAAATGCGCCCACCGTGCGCCTCGACGATGCTGTGTGCAATGGCGAGACCCAGACCGGAGCCGCCGGTAGCGCGGCTGCGCGATTTCTCGCCGCGGTAGAAGCGGTCGAAGACATGCGGCAGATCGACGGCCGCAATCCCTTCGCCGCTGTCGGCCACCTGAACGGTGACCCACTGGCCGGCGCGAGTCGCCGACACCTGCACCTCACCGCCGGACGGCGTATGCCGCAGGGCATTGCTGACGAGGTTGGACAACACGCGCGCGATCTGTTGCCCGTCACCCAGGACCGGATCAATACCGGTCTCGACCTGACCGCCAAGAGTTACATCCCGCTGGGCCGCCAATGCCGCGAACGACTCCAGTGTGTCGGAGATCAGGTCGGAAATCGCGGTCGGGCGGCGCTCCAGCTTCAGCCCGCCGGCGTCCATCTGCGCCAGGTTGAACAGGTCATCGATCAGCAGCGAGAGAGTCTTGATATCACGCTGCGAGGTCTGGAGGTAGCGGCTGGCGGTCGCCGGATCGTCCACCAGCCCGTCGGCCAGCGCGTCGATCATCACCCGCGTCGAGGCCAGCGGCGTGCGCAGATCGTGACCGGCCCAGGCGACGAGGTCACGGCGTAGCTGCTCCAGCTCGCGCTGCTTGCGGTCCGCCTCCTGGAGCCGGCCGGCCATCTCGTTGAAGGCCCGCGACAGATCGGCAATCTCGTCGTTGCCGGATACCGGAATCCTGACACTCAGGTCACCTTCGGCCACGGCCGCGGCCGCCGATGCCACCCGCCCGATGCGCTCCGTCAGGGTGGAGGAGATGAAGTACCCCAGCGCGACCGCGATGCCGCCAGCGAAGAGCAATAGCACGGCCGCCAGCGTCAGGTCATGCGGACTGGCGAACATCAATCGCGCCGAAAAGCCGACGTTGAGAAACGTCAGCAGGGTCGCCAGGATGTAGCCGGCCAGCAGCGACCAGACCAGCCGCGGCGAGCGGCTGATCCATCCCAGGCGATAGGCGCCGTAGCCGGCGGCCACCGAGACCAGCGCCGTGATCGACAGGAAGAGCGCCATGGCGCGGATCTCTTCGCTGGGCGGGCGCATGAGCAGCACAAACGCCATGATGGCCAGCCCGAGGGCAAGGAGGACACCGCCGAGAAAGCGCAGCGGCAGCCGGCGCGCTTCAGGCGGAGATGCAGTCAGTGTTTGGGTCATTTTCAGCAGCTTCCGCGGACCAGGTTACGGTTCAAACTTGTAACCCACGCCCCACACCGTCTGGATGTAGCGCGGGTTGGAGGGGTCTGGTTCGATCTTCTCGCGCAGCCGGCGGACGTGCACCGTCACGGTGCTGGCGTCGATATACTCGGAGATTCCCCACACCAGGTCGAGCAACTGATCGCGGTTGAACACCTGGCGCGGATGGCGGGCCAACGTCCACAGCAGATCGAACTCGCGTGCGGTGAGTGTGATCTCTTCCTCGTGCACGAATGCCAGCCGCTTCTGCGGATCGACTGTCAGGTTGTCGAAGACCAGTGGCCGCTCACCGGCGACCTGCGCAGCCCGCTGGGTACGGCGCAAGACAGCGCGCACACGGCTGACCAGCTCCTGTGGACTGAACGGTTTGGTCACGTAGTCGTCGGCGCCCAGTTCCAGACCAAGGATGCGGTCAGTCTCCTCGCTGCGGGCGGTTAACATGATGATCGGCGTCTCATCAGCGCCGCGCAGCCGCCGCGTGATCTCCAGACCGTCCACGTGTGGAAGCATCAGGTCCAGCACCACCAGGTCGAACGGCTGTCGGGTAAGCTCCTCCAGCGCCACCTTGCCGTCACCGGCCATTGTTACCGTGTAACCGGCCCGCCGCAGATAGAGACTCACCACCTCGCGAATGCTGGGTTCGTCGTCAACAACCAGAATGTGCTGCCCGCTCAAGTGTTTGCTCCTGTCCTGATAATGGCTCGCTCGGGCCGGTCTCCGACCGAGGCCCGCTGCTTTCATCCATCGGGGTGCCGGCAGGCCGGCGAGGTGGCTGTTTTGCATTTCTTTTCATACCCGGATGCTATCAGCCGTTTCTTACGACATCCTTAAGTGGCCTGTGCTGTAAGAGTTGCTTAATAATTGCGTGGTTCTATTGTAATGGACAGACGGATGGCTGGCAAGCATTGCTCGCCTGCCCGCTCCAAAAAGACTATGGAGGTCGTTGAATGATCAGGAAGTTTGCCGGCGTTATCGTTGGCTTGCTGTCTTTGCTGTTAGCCGCCACCGCATGTGCGACACCGCAATCGACGGAGACTGCGTCGCCCGGCGTGGCGCAAGGCGCGAAGGTCGTGGTTGAGACTGCGCCAGCGCCGACTGCCGCAGCAGCGACGGTCGCGCCACTGCCAACCAATACGAAGCCAGCGCCGGCCAAGGAGCAACCCGTTGAGACCGCTCCGCTGGCGGTCGAAGCGCCGGAGAAGGTGGTTCCCGCTGCGCAACCGCAGACTGTTGCTGAGGGCGCTGTTGCTGAACCGGCGGGACCGACCGATGAACAGCAATGGGTGCTGGATGGCTTGCCAAGCCTCGGTCCCGCGCCTGAGCTGCGCAACGAGGTTTGGTTGAACAGCGAGCCGCTGCGGCTGGCCGATCTGCGCGGCAATGTGGTGTTGCTGGATATGTGGACCTTTGGCTGAATTAATTGCATCCATACGATTCCCTCGTTGAGGGAATGGCACCAAAAGTACGCGGACGCAGGATTGGTCGTCATCGGCAACCACATGCCCGAATTCAATTACGAAAGTGATCTGGACAACGTCAAGGAGGCGCTGGTGCGGCTCGATGTGCCGTACCCGGTTGCCATCGACAACGAGCGGCTGACCTGGCGGGCATACAATAACCGCTACTGGCCAACTATCTATCTGATCGACAAGCAGGGCCAGATTCGTTACACGCACATCGGCGAAGGCGGTTACGCCCAAACTGAACGGGTCATCGACGCGCTGCTGGCCGAGCCGTATCAGCTCGACTAAGCACTGCTGCACCCAATCAACTGCACAACAGCCGTTCGCAGTGAGCGCAACAGGTATAGAACCGGTCGATTCCGAATGTGGAACCGGCCGGTTTTCTTTTCCCAGCATAGCGATTCCCGTGTGTACCGGCCGACTTATCACTAATGCTTATGACATAGGTCATATTCGGTGTTGACAACCCATGTTATAATAGGGCACTTTTTGGGTACAGCTACCAACCAATCCCCTCAAGTCGTCCGTTCGGCTCAATACTCACAAAGGAGTGAAACCTCATGAAACGACTGGCTCTACTCGCTTCAGCTCTGCTGATCATGGCAATGTTGGCGGCGTGTGCAGGCGGACCTGCCTCACCGGCATCCAGCGGTGGTGACACCACGACCCAGACCGACAGCGGCGGTTCGGAACAGGCAGCCTCTGCCAGGGAAGTGTTGATCGGGTACACAGCGTCGCAGACCGGCAAGTACAACGTCGAATCGACTCGCCAGGTCAACGGCCTCAATCAATGGATGAAGGAAGTCAACGACGCTGGCGGCATCAAGCTGGCCGACGGCACGGTAGTAACGTTTGCCTCCAAGTCATACGACGACGAGTCCAACGGCGACCGCGTGCAGGAGTTGTACACCAAGCTGGCCACCACGGACGGCGCAGACTTTCTGATCAGCCCGTACTCCAGCGGCCTCACCTCCACGGCTTCCCCCATCGCCGAGCAGTATGAGAAGGTGATGATCACCACCGGCGCAGCCGACGATGCCAATTACACGCAAGGCTACACAGGGATCTACCAGGTCTACACGCCGGCCAGCAAGTACCTCACCGGCGCGGTGGACATGCTAAAAGCCAAGGCGCCGGACGTCAAGAAACTGGCCGTCGTACATGAAAACGACAAGTTCTCCACCGGCGTTGCTGACGCGGTCAAGGCCTACGCCGAAAGCCTGGGATACGAAATCGTACTGTTCGAGGGCTACGACTCGGCGACCACCGACTTCGCCCCGTTCATCAACAAGATCGAGCAATCTGCGCCCGACGCGATCCTTGGCGGTGGACACTTCCAGGACGGCAGCACCTTCGCCCGCCAGTTGGCCGAGAAGGGCGTTGACGTACCCTACATGGCGCTGTTGGTAGCGCCGCCTGAGCCCACCTTCGCCGATCTGGGCGATGCGGCAGTGGGCGTTGTGGGTCCCAGCCAGTGGGAACCGCTGGCCAAATTCACGGAAGCGGCAGCGTCATCAGCCGGCCTCACCTGGGTCGGTCCCACAGGCGATACGTTTGTCAGCGACTACCAGGCCGCCTACAATGATGAGCCTTCTTATCACGCAGCTGGGGGCTATGTCGCCGGCATGATGTTGGGCGAAGCCATCAAGCAGGCAGGATCATTGGACAGCGCAGCTGTCAAGGCAGCGCTTGATTCAATGGACCTTCTCACTTTCTACGGTCATCTCAAATTCGATACCAGCGCCGAAGCCCATGGGTTGCAGGTTGGCCACGACATGGTCTTCGTGCAGTGGCAAAAAGACGGCGACGGCAACCTGGTCAAGCAGGTTGTCTGGCCCGCCGAAGGTGCTACTGCTGATCTGATCACCCGCTAGATTGACTGGGGAGGTCGGGCTTGTCGCCTTTAGCCCGACCTCCTCTGTGTCTCGCAGCTTGCGGACCATCCTGGTGCGCAACGCTGCCTCCACGCCGGTTGCCAGTTGAAACCACTGGCAATTCGTATCACACCGTCTCCGGAGGACTCGTTCATGTTCGATCAGTTAATCGTATCCGTGACGGACGGGATGTTGATTGGGGTGGTCTATGGCCTGGCAGCGATGGGCCTCACGTTGATATTCGGCGTGATGAACGTCATCAACCTGGCTCACGGGCCAATTATGGCCTTGGGTATGTTCGGGGTCTATCTGTGTTACACAGTGCTGGGTCTCAACCCTTTCGTCGGCCTGATCATCGTAGCGGTGCTCGGCATGTTGCTGGGAATGATCATCTACGCCGGCGCAGTTCATCGTGTCATCGACGCCCCGCATCTCTCCAGCCTGCTATCGACCTTCTCGGTGAATATGATGATCATCGGGATCGGAACGGCCGTCTTTTCGACCTCCTTTCGCAACGTCAACTATAGCCTGGGAACCGTGGTGATCGGTCCGATCACCGTGCCGGGAACGCGCCTCAGCTCAGCCATTCTGGCGCTGATGGTCACCGGGCTGCTTTACCTGTTCCTCTATCGCACCCGCCCCGGCAAGTACATCCGGGCCGTGGCCAACAATCGCACCTCGGCCGGCCTGGTGGGCATCCCGTCCACCCGGGTGCTGGCGATGAGCTTCGGCATCGGCACAGCGCTGGCAGCCGTCGCCGGCGGCCTGATCGCCATGGCCTTGCCGTTCACAATCCTGTCGGGCGGCGCGTTTGAGCTGAAGAGCTTCGTGATCGTGGTGCTTGGCGGGCTGGGCAACCCCATCGGCGCGCTGCTGGGCGGCATCATCCTGGGCCTGATCGAGGGCCTGGTCCCGGTGTTCACCAAGGTTACCTGGGTGCCGTTCATCGAGTTCGTGTTGTTCATCCTGATCTTGCTGGTCCGGCCGCAAGGACTGTTTGGAGCGAAGCAATGAGCGCACAGAACAACTCTGGCCTTCAGCCGCCCAATACCTCCGCTGCTCCGGCGCCCAGCCGATTTCGGAGCGGCATGATGGGCCGGCTGCTGACACCGGGCCTGGTGGTCATTCTGGTAGCGATTATCGCCGCAATGATCTACGGCGCAACCGGCGGTGCGGCCCGCCGCGAGGCGTGGTATACGGTCCTGCTTTTCGTGGGCCTGGCGTCGAGCCTGAACATCCTGCTGGGCTACACCGGCTACGTCAGCTTCGGACACATCGTCTTCTTCGGCTTCGGCGGCTACATCGGCTTCTTTGCCATCTACCAACTGGGCTGGAACCTGCTGCCGGCGTCGCTGCTGGGCGGCGCGGCGGCCGCTCTGCTGGCCCTTGGGCTGGGACTGGCGATTCTGCGGCTGCGCGGCGCATACTTCGCCCTGGCAACCATCGGCATCAACGAGGCCATGAAGGCGCTGGTCATCAACATCCCGGCGCTGGGCGGGCCGAACGGCATGGTGCTCAACTTCGGCATCTACGCCAGCTACGGCGGCGCAGCCCAGGCGCAGTGGACTGTATACTGGGCGACCGCGGTGCTGACCCTGATGGTTGTGCTGACCAGCTACATAGTCAAGAAGTCCAAGTTCGGCCTCGGACTGATGGCGATCCGCGAGGACGAAGACGCCGCCGAGGTGATGGGCGTCGTGGCGCCGCGCGCCAAGACCTGGGCCTACGTGATATCGGCGCTGTTCCCCGGCATTCTGGGCGTGCTGTTCTTCTTCAAGGCCAGCAACATCGAGCCGGCGGCAGCCTTCAACCTCAACCGCTCCATCGAGTTGCTGGTGATGGTCATGCTGGGCGGCCAGGGCACCGTGCTCGGCCCGATCCTGGGTGCGGGCGGCTATCAGCTGCTGCGCACCACGCTGTTGACCAGCGATCTGGCGCTCTTTGGCTTGAAGATCAAAGACATCCAGCTGGCTGTGGCCGGTTTGTTGTTGCTGATCATCGTACTGTTCATCCCGGTCGGCTTCATCGGCTGGCTGCGCTCAAGATCTACCCGACTACGGAGGTGGCTGGAATGATTCTGGAAGTCAAAAACGTCACCAAGG
This sequence comes from Anaerolineales bacterium, assembly GCA_020634615.1. GTDB lineage: Bacteria > Chloroflexota > Anaerolineae > JAAEKA01 > JAAEKA01 > JACKBK01. The sequence goes on along the minus strand of JACKBI010000009.1, from coordinate 99,189 downwards.
TCTTCGGCGGTCTGACAGCCGTCAACGACGTCAGCTTCGACCTGGAGGAGGGCCAGATTCTGGGATTGATCGGCCCCAACGGCGCCGGCAAGACAACCCTGTTCAACTGCATCAACGGCATCTACCCGTTGACAAAAGGCAGCGTGATCTTCCGCGGCCAGCAACTCAACGGGCTGCCGACCTACAAAGTAGCCGATCTGGGTCTGGCGCGCACCCACCAGATCGTGCGCCCGCTCAACGAACTGACGGTGCGTGAGAATGTCATGGTGGGCGCGTGCTTCGGCCGCAAGAACATGGGACTCGGCCAGGCGACGGAGGTCGCCGACGAGGTGCTGGCGTTTGTGGGACTGGACAAGCGGGCCGGCCTGCTGGCCAACAGCCTCAACGTAGCCCAAAAGAAACGGCTGGAGATGGCGCGCGCGCTGGCAGCTCAGCCCTATCTGCTGTTGCTGGACGAGGTGCTGGCCGGGCTGAATCCCACCGAAGTTACCGGCATGGTCGACACGATCCGCAAGATCCGCGAGCAGGGCATCACGATCATCATGATCGAGCACATCATGCACGCGGTGATGAATGTGTCAGACCGCGTCATCGTCCTGAACTACGGGACGTTGATCGCCGAAGGCACGCCAGCCGAGGTGCAGGGCAACCAGGAAGTCATCGAGGCTTACCTGGGCGACCCGGACCTGGCCGAGCGGCTGCTGGAAGAGGAGAGAGGATAACATGGCGCTCCTGGAAGTACGCGACGTGACATCAGGCTACGGCGAGCTGCAGATCCTCTGGGGCGCATCGTTGACGGTCGAAAGAGGCCAGCTGACCGCGCTGGTCGGCTCCAACGGGGTCGGCAAGACAACGCTGCTGCGCACCGTGGTCGGCCAGATCAAGCCCTGGCAGGGACAGGTCTTCTTCGACGGCCAGGACGTCAGCAAGCTGCCCAGCTACCAGAAGGCGGAACTGGGCATGGTCATGGTGCCCGAGGGCCGCCAGCTGTTCACCGAAATGACCGTGCAGGAGAACCTGGAGATGGGCGCGACGCCCAAACGGGCACGCGCCAAGGCCGCGCAAAACCTCGAAAAGGTCTACACCATCTTCCCGCGGCTGAAAGAGCGGGCAACCCAGAAATCGGGCACCATGAGCGGCGGCGAGCAGCAAATGCTGGCCGTCGCGCGCGGCATCATGGGCGAGCCGGAGATCCTGATGATCGACGAGCTGTCGTTGGGCCTGGCGCCCGTGCTGACGCTGGATCTGTTCCAGTCATTGCGCCGGCTGCGCAACGAGGGTCTGACGATCATGTTGGTCGAACAGAACGTGCGCATGGCGCTGAAGGTCAGCGACTATGCCTACGTCTTGAGCGAGGGCAAGACGGCAACCCACGGCCCGTCGCGCGAGGTCGAGAACGACGCATCGGTGCAAGCCGCCTATCTGGGGATCTGACACCCAACCAACCGCAGCTTTGCGATCCGGTACGCTGAGAAGTTCGATGTTTCAGAAACGTCGAACTTCTTCGCGTTTGCCGATGGACATTAAATCGGGGGATTGTACAGATGAGACCACAGGACAGGCTCAAGGTCGAGTTACCGAGAAGCCCTGGTTGCAGGCGCAGCGCTTCTCATAAGTCGCGATTTTGTCACGCTGAGCGGGTCACAATCGCGTCCATGTCGGACGGAAATAGCCAGCGAAGCGTCTCTTCTTGACTAAGCGAGATGTTTCGCTGCGCAGTGCGAACGTATCTGTTGGCTAATCGAGCCGCTCAACATGACAATTGTGGACTTTTGAGAAACCCTGGTTGCAGGCAAGCGTGTGGTTTTCGTGACAGAATCGCCCGTGGTATAATCTCTTCATACTTATTTAGATTGATCATTTATGCAAACCTACCACGACCTGCCCGATCCACCGTTCACGTCCCCCAGCAACCTGACCATCGGCAACTTTGACGGCGTTCACCTGGGCCACCAGGCGCTCATCCGCGCGTTGATTGCCGATGCCCGCGCCGCCGGCCGGCAGGCTGGCGTGCTGACCTTTCATCCACACCCGGCTGCGGTGCTGCGACCCAATCCTGACCACCGCTACCTGACCACTGTCGACCAGCGGCTGGCGGTGTTCGAGCAGCTTGGGCTGGACTTTGCCATTGTCTACCCGTTTTCACGCGCGACGGCAGCCACACCTGCCCGCGAGTTCATGGCGCAGTTGCATGCCTCACTGGACCTGGAATCGCTCTGGGTGGGACCGGACTTCGCGCTGGGCCGCAACCGCGAGGGCAACGTCGAGGCGCTGCGCGCGTTCGGTGCGACCGACGGCTACACGGTCCACACTATCGATCCGCACCTTCTCGGCGACGGCGAAGTGCGCAGCGGGCGTATCCGCAACGACCTGCTGGCGGGTGACGTGGAAGGGGCAGCCGAGCAGCTTGGCCGGCTGTACGAAGTGGACGGCGAAGTCGTGGACGGTGCCCATCGCGGCCGCACCATCGGCTTTCCGACCGCCAACCTCGACGTACCGGCCGATCGCTTAGTTCCGGCCAACGGCGTCTACGCTACCTGGGCCACGGTGGACGGCCAGCGCCACGCCAGCGTCACCAACATCGGCGTCCGGCCCAGCTTCGACAACGGCCAGCGCACCGTCGAGACGCACCTGCTGGACTTCCAGGGCGACCTGTACGGGCAGCATCTGATCCTGGAATTCGTCGCCCGCCTGCGGCCTGAAATGCGCTTTCCCAGCGTCGACGCGCTGCGCGAACAGATCGCCCGCGACGTAGAGGCCGCGCGCGGTTTGTTGCAAGACGGCCCGTGACCCGCTTCTACCAGGAACTGGAGCACACCGCGGATTGGACGGTGCGCGTCTGGGGTGACTCGCTGGCGGCGCTGTTCGAGCACGCGGCAGAGGCGATGTTCGAGTTGCAAGGGGCTGACCTCGACGCCAACGCGCCGGTGATAAACGCAATCGACTGCGAGGCGCCCGATCTGGAGGCGCTGCTGATCGCCTGGCTCAGCGAGTTGCTGTATCAGTCCGAAACGGCCGACGTCGTGTATACCCGCTTTTCCATCGAGATCACCGAAGACGCCGCAGCGCAGAGCTTTCAGCTGGCTGCCAGTGCCAGCGGCCATCGCGGCCGCGGCCCGCTGTCGCACGTCAAAGCAGTGACGTATTACAACCTCGCGGTCGAACAAACCGCCGCGGGCTGGGAAGCAACGATTACCTTCGATACGTGAGGCGGCGCGGGGTTTGGACCACGAATGCACGGAATAGCGCGAAGGCACGAAGCACGAAAAACTCGAAGGGAGCGGCCCCACTATCTAGCGGCCGCTCCCTTCGTGACTTCGTGTATCTTTGCGTCTTCGTGGTCCCTACCCGCCGGCCTTCACCACACCAGCAGGAGCCAGCACAAACTGCTCGAATGCTTCGGCCGTCCACGGCAGGGCCGGCTTGAAGAAGTGCTCGTAGATGGCCCAGGCGTACTCGCGGATCTCCAGTTGCGCGTCGTTGGCCATGCGCAGGCTGAGGAAGCGCATCAGATTGTGGGCGTCGATCTTGGCGACCCAGGTGTAGTAGACGCCGAAGCCTGCCAGGAAGAGTCGCGCCTGCTCACGCGCAATCCCCGCTTCCAGCGCCTGCCGGTAGAGACGATAACCCTCCTCGTAGTGCCGCTCCAGTGCCTGGGTCAGCCAGCCGCCGTCCTCCAGAAACCCTTCGCTGGCCTGCTTGTTGTCAGCCGACTGTAGCCGCCAGGCGTCAGGCGGCACGAGATAGAAGTCCTCGTCCTGAAAGGGGGTATACCGTCCACTCTGCGCGTTGAAATTCCAGGTCCGATGGCGCGCCCACTGCCACCAGACGACCACCGGCGCACGCACGCGGAACTTGAACTCGACCATCTCGAAGGGGGTGGTGTGACGATGACGCAGGAGGTAGAACAGCAGCTTCTTGTCCTGCGCCGCGCCCTTGCTTTCGCCCAAAAACGAGGCGCGCGCGGCCGAGACAATCGCGTTGTCGTCGCCCATCACGTCCTGTAGCTCGATCCATCCCTTGTCGAGTACGTCCACTCGCTTGCCAAGCCACGGCTGGCCAATATCTGCCACGGCTACACCTCCCGAATGTCGAGATCGTCCACTGGCAGTTCGTCCAGAATTGCCTCCACATCCTCGGGGGTCAGGTCCAGCACCTTGAACGCCATCAAGACACTCTCGTCGTCGGTCAGGTTGCCGAGACTGATCAAATGGCCGCCGGCGCGGGCGATGTCGGTCAGGATGTCGGCCTGAATACCGCGGAAGGCTGGCGCGCGCAGGGTGACCCGGACGCCGCGCTCCTCGCCGCCCAGCAGCCGCAGGAAGATTCGAAACATGTCGGTCTCTGTGATGATGCCGACCGCCTCGCCCTCATCCATCACCACCACCGAACCGATGCGGTTGAACACCATCATCGCGGCCGCGCTCTCCAGCGGCACGTCAGGTGCGGTCGTCACCACGTTGCGGTTCATCAGGTCACCGACCGTCAGCGGCGGCGGCTTCTCGACCGAGCGGCGAAACTCGCCGCGGCGCGTCGGCACGGCCAGCGCCTGCAAAAGCCGCCGGTCGCTGATCATGCCGGCCAGCTTGCCGTCACTATCCAGCACCGGCATCCGTCGCAGCCCTTCCTCACGCATCCGCTGCAAAGTCGCGCCGGCCGGGTCGTCTGTCCGGGCTGCAATCAACTCACGGGTCATGAAATCACGAACGAACATCTTCTTCCTCCAAGAGCGCGGCCGCAGCAGCGCGGCCAGCCAGGATTATTGCGCTACCACACCATCCGCACCCTGGTCGATCAAACGTTGCACTGCAGCGCTGTCGCCGGGCGAGACTACGAACACAGAAACGCCGCTGCTGTGCGCCGCAGTGGCTATTGGTTGGCTGAACTGGTCGGCCGGCAGCAACAGTGCCGGTGCGACGGGCCGGTAGAAGGGGGTCAATCGCAGCCGGCTGGTCAGCAGAAACGAATCCGTTTCGGCGGCGGTCATAGCCGTCGCCAGATCGGGCGCTTGCCCGCGCAGCGTATCGACCAGTTGCTGATCATCCACCACCGCCAGCACCCGGTCGCGCGCATTCTGGCTGTCGACAGCCTGGAGCAACGCTGCCAGGGACTGCAAACTCGGCTCGGTCAACTCGACGACGAAACGAACGTCCGGGAAGGCTTCCAACAACGCCGGCAGGTTGACAGCCTGGCTGGCGCCTTCGCCGTCAGACACGAATGTCAACTGGCCATCAGAATTCAGACTGACCGGCGCAAAGAACCCGGCTGCGCCGGTGCGCTGCGTTCCGGCGAAGGCAGCCAGTGTCGCGGCGGCGTCATCGGTCGTCGCGCCAGGATTGAGAAACACCAGCGGTTTGCTGGCGGGATCGAAAAACACACCGGCTTCGATCGGTTCAACCGTCAACAGACGATAGACGCCGAAAATCACCAGCAGAACTATGACCAGCAGGATGAGACGAACGAGGCCTTGTCGCATGACTCCAAACTCAGGACTACGAAAAGGGGAATTGGAACGAACCGACGCCCGCATTTTACCACCGATAGGCAAAATTCGTCTAGGCGGGTGTGCCAAACAAAACCGGCGATGCAGCGCTTGACGCCGCACCGCCGGATACTGGCAAAGACCGGCAAAGTCAGTTCAGCAAGCCGCCAAGGCTGGCTACACCAAATCCAAGGATTGCCATAACTGCCGCTATGGCAGCGTAAATGGCTACCACAATCACGCCGCCGATGACGGCTGTCACGATGGCATTGCCGGTGTCAATGTCAAGCGCTTCTCGCAGAGCAACGACACTGGCTGCGATCCACCAGACAAGGCCAGCGAGTCCGATGAGCCATCCGATGCAGGGAATGAACGCCAACAGGCCAATCGCCCGCACACCGCTCGCATAGCCAACGGTTCGCAGGACCTCACCCACATCGCCCTGGCCTTTGAACATGCTCGTTCCTACCCAGTGAGCCACATAGCAAAACAGGTAGTAGGCCAAGATGCCAAATGCTATGCCAACAATCAGACTTAGCAAGGCACCGATAATGGACCCCGAAAACAAGAGTGAAAGGAAGGATCCGATGCCAGAAAGCACTGAGACAATGATTACGACATATAGTGCTTCACGATTGAGACTGGCATCGGCCTCAACTTCGTTGTAAAGCGTCACATCGAGCCTGGCTGCCCGCAACGCGCGACCAAACATCAAGTTAAAGTCCATAGGTTTTAGCTCCCGATTAAGAAATGTTCAACAGAATACGAGGTGGGAATTGCTTCAGGTGGCCAGCCTGTGTGTCGCCTGAAGCTGTTTGAAACGTCTCAATGGAAGACTTCGGAAGTCGATGACTGGTCGTCACGACAGCCTTCCACTGCTGGAATCTCCTCTGACACAAGGTTCCTCGACTTCCGAAGTCTGAGTGAACCACTTGCCAAACAGCCTCTCATAGTAAGACTCAGCGGCTAATTTCCCCCTTCCTGCTCGTCAAACCAGGCAATGAGAATGCGGAAGATGTCCGACTCGGTCATGATCCCTTGCAGTTCGCCCGCATCGTTGACCACCGGCAGGCCACCGAACTTGTAGGTGTACATCAGCTTGGCGGCATCCTTGATGGTGGTGTCGGGCGTAACCGTGTAGGGGTCCTTGGTCATGATGACACCCACCGACAGCTTGGAAAGCTGGTAGTGCATCTCCCAGATACTGAGAGTCGTGGCCTCGGACGGTGAGGCCTCGCGAATGTCGCTGCGGGTGACGATGCCGACCAACCTGCCGCGTTCTACCACAGGCAACCGGCGGATGTTGTTGGTGCGCATCAACTTATGCGCGTCTGGCAGGGACGTCCGGGGATCGACGGTGATGACCCGCCGGGTCATCCAGTCCTTGACGTGAAGGTCGTTCACAGTGCGCTCCTCCTTGCTTCCAGCGAGACGAACTGGCAAGTCCTGATGATGCGAGCATATCACATGCGCCCGCGCCTGTCAATGCGCATGTGACTTCGTACTCCTACTCGTCCTCGTTCTCTTGCCTTGTTCTTCGCAAGTACAGAGAATCGAGTACGAGTAGGAGCACGAGCAGATCAGCAGCGACAGAGAATCATCTGACGAGCGGCGCGCACTTCGTCCAGCCGTTTGACCGGCGCGTTGTGCGGCGCGTCCTTGAGCAGTTGCGGCTCTTCGCGTGCCTCGCGCGCGATCTGGATCATGGCGTCGGCGAAGGCGTCCAGCGTTGCCTTGCTCTCGGTCTCGGTCGGCTCGATCATCAGCGCCTCGCGCACAATCAGCGGGAAGTAGACTGTCGGCGGATGGAAGCCGTAGTCCATCAGCCGCTTGGCGATATCCATGGTGTGGATATCGGGCGCGCCCTCCAGAATCCCCTGGGCGACGAACTCATGCATGCAGATGCGATCACCAAAGGCGACAGGGTATGACGCCTCGTTCTGCAAGCGCACCTTGAGGTAGTTCGCGTTGAGCACCGCGTTCTCGGCGATGCGGCGCAGCCCCGGCGCGCCATGCATGCGAATGTAGGTGTAGGCCCGCACCAGCACGCCGAAGTTGCCGTAGTAGGCGCGCACGCGTCCGATCGATTTGGACGGCATGGTCCAGACCAGGCGGAAGTCGTCGCCGTCCTCGCTGAAGTTGTTGCGCTCGAACTCGTCGTCGGAGTCGGCGTTGACGTGCTCGACGGTGACCACGGGGCCAGGCAGGAAACGTGCCAGCTTCTCCACCACACCAACAGGCCCCGCACCCGGCCCGCCGCCGCCATGCGGCGTGCTGAAGGTCTTGTGCAGGTTGAAGTGCATCACGTCGATGCCCAGATCGGCCGGCTTGACCACGCCAACGATGGCGTTCATGTTCGCGCCGTCGCCGTAGACCAGGCCGCCCGCCTCGTGCACCAACTGCGTGATCTCCAGGATGTGCTCCTCGAACAACCCCAGCGTGTTGGGATTGGTCAGCATCAGGCCGACCACGGTGTCGTCCAGATTGGCTTTCAGCGCCTCCAGGTCCAGGTTGCCGCGGTCGTCTGAGGGCAGTTCGACGACGGTTAGTCCCGACATGGTCGTCGTGGCCGGGTTGGTGCCGTGAGCAGAGTCGGGTACCAGGATCTTGGTGCGCTGCGTCTCGCCACGGTCAAGCTGGTACTTGCGCATGATCAGTACACCGGTCAGCTCTCCGTGGGCGCCGGCGGCCGGCTGCAAAGTCACCGCTGCAAAGCCGCTGATTTCCGCCAGATAGACCTGCAATTCCAGCAGCAGCTGCATGGCGCCTTGCGTCATCTCGGGATCCTGCAGCGGATGCAGTTCAACAAAGCCAGGCAGGCTGGCAGCCTTCTCGTTGACCTTGGGGTTGTACTTCATGGTGCACGACCCCAGCGGATAGAAGTTGGTATCGATGCCCATGTTGCGCTGGCTCAGGCGGACGAAATGGCGCACGGTGTCCAGCTCGCTCAACTCCGGCAACGGAAGATCGGTGCGCAAATAGCCATCGGGCAGCGGCGCCACCGGGACATCCAGAACCGGAAGCTGCGGGCCGTGGCGTCCGGGCGACGACAGGTCGTAGACAGTTGGCTCGATCATCGCAACTCCTCCAGTTCCAGTTCCATCTCTTCGGCCATTTCGGCCACTGCGGCCAGCGCCTCCGCCAGATCATCGATCTCCTGGCGGGTGTTCATCTCAGTGACACAGATCAACAGGCATTCGCCCAGTTCGGGATAATCCTCGGTCAGATCGTAGCCCGCCACAATGCCCCATTCCAGCAGCAGGAAGTCCTTGACAACCGAAACTGGCACAGGGCAGCGCACCACGAATTCCTTGAAAAACGGCTTCTTGCCGACGATCTGATAGCCGGGGATCATGGAAATGAGCGTGGCAGCGTATTGCGCTTTGTGGTAGCATTGTTCGGCCACCGACTTCAACCCGTGCTTGCCCATGGCTGCCAGGTAGATGCAGGCCCGCAGCGCCATCAGCGCCTGGTTGGTGCAGATGTTGCTGGTGGCGCGACCGCGGCGGATGTGCTGCTCGCGCGTGCTGAGGGTCAGCACGTAGCCAGTCTGCCCGTCCACGTCCACCGTCTCGCCGGCAATGCGGCCGGCTGACTTGCGCACATCCGCGCTGCGCATGGCAAAGAAGCCTAGATATGGCCCGCCGAAATTGAGGCCGTTGCCAAGGCTCTGGCCTTCGCCCATGACGATGTCCACGCCGTACTCGCCGGGTGGTGTAAACAACCCGAGGCTCAACGGGTCCACAGACACAGCCAACAGCGCGCCGGCCGCGTGCACTGCGTCGGCCAGATCCTGCATCTCCGCCGAGCTGTGCAGTTGTCCCAGGAAGTCGGGGTTCTGCACGACGACGCAAGCGGTGTCCTTGTCTACCAGTTCCAGCAGGGTGTGAAAATCGTGGTCTTCCAGATCACCGCCGACGATGTCCAGCCCCATTCCCTGCGTGTAGGTGTGAACCACTTCGCGATACTGCGGGTTGAGCGCCGGCGACAGGACGACCCGCTTGCGCGGCCCCTTGACCGAGTTGAGCGCCATGATGACAGCCTCGGCGGTCGCGGTGGCGCCGTCGTAGTGGCTGGCGTTGGCAGCGTCCATGCCAGTCAGGGCGCTGATCATGCTTTGATATTCGAAGATCGCCTGAAGCGTGCCCTGGCTGACCTCAGGTTGGTAGGGGGTGTAGGCCGAGTAGAACTCCGACCGGCCGGCAAGGAAATCGACCACTGAGGGGATGAAGTGGCGGTAGGCGCCTGCGCCAAGAAAGCTGGCCAGCTCGCCCAGATGGTCGTTCTCACCGGCCAGCGCAGTTACCTCGCGCATGACCTCCAGCTCGCTCAGCGGCTCAGGCAGGTCCAGCGTGGCGTAGCGGTGCTGCTCAGGCACGTCGCGGAACAGGTCCTCGATGCGCTCCAGGCCCACGGCTGCCAGCATCTCTGCCCGATCCGCATCGGTATTGGCAATAAACGGCATTGAAGCCTCCTCTGCTACTCGTGTTCGGCCAGGAGTGATTCGTAGGCCGCCGCGTCCATCAGTGCGTCGAGCTCGCCCGCATCGGACGGCTTGACCTTGATGATCCACGCCGCGCCGTAGGGATCCTCGTTGATCAGCTCCGGGTTGGCTTCCAGGTCGTCGTTGACCGCGACGATCTCGCCGCTGACCGGCGCGTAGACCTGCTCGGCCGCCTTGACGGACTCGACCGTGCTGTAGATGTCCCCCTGCGCCACCGTATCACCCACACTGGGCAGCTCAATGAACACTACATCGGATAAGGCGTGCTGGGCATAATCGCTGATGCCGCACACCACCAGATCTCCCTCAAGGCGCGCCCAATCGTGCGACTGAGCATAACGTACCGTTGCGTCGAATTTGTATGCCATTAACGAATCTCCTTTGATTGTGGTTGATGCTGTTCGTTCAGCCAGAAAGTGGACTATCCCACAGGTGAATAATACCATCGGGCATGACAGAAGTCCAACTATTCGTTGAAGTTTTCCCTGGTGAATGAAGCGGTGGAGTCTGGACCGCGAAGGAACGAAGAAGCGAGAAGGCGCGAAGTGCGCGAAGTGCGCGTACCGCGACTGGTCGATACAACACCTTTCCGCTTTCGCGATCTTCGTGACCTGTCGCGGCTTCGTGGTCCAGACGACGTGCGCCCAACCCGTCACAGGTGGCCAAGTCGCCTTTCGTGGAGCACCAAAACAAAAGCGAGGCGCGGCGCGTGATCGCGCAACACCTCGCTTTCAATTCATCGTCAGACTTGTATGCCGACTCGCAGCCGCGCTGCGCTCCGCTAAGCCTGTTATGGTCTTACTGGGCCTTCTCAGCCATGACTTCGCCGACGTCTAGCAGGGTTTCCCCGGCGCCGATTTCCATGGAACCAACGGCGACATCTGCCACGCCTTCGGCCACCAACTCACGTGCCACATCGCCGGCCTCTTCGGCGACCTCCAAATCGACGATACCGGCAACCGCGTAGCCAACGCCGGCCATAGCCAGATCATCGCTGCGCTCGGCCACGGCATCTGCCACGGCCATGCGGGTGAGGCCCTCGATCATCTCATCCGCGCCGTAGCCGCCGACCTGGGCGCCTGTGGCAGCGATGGACCGGGCCAGTGCATGTGTAGCAGCGAACTTGATGATTGCATCCACGGCCATCTCACGCAATTCGTTGCTCTTGTCGTACAGGAAGTCCGCCATCACTGGCATATCGCGCATTGCGGAGATCTCGGCAGCCACACCCAACTGCCCACTGATCGAGCCGATGCCCATGCCGAATTCCAGGTCTTCCTCGCCCAGCAGGGCGACCAGATCGCCCTGCACCTCGATATCCTCGGACGCTGCCAGGATGTTCGCGCCTTGGACGAAGTCGACCGCACCAGCAGCCGCCACCACGCCGCTCAGGCGCTCCATGCGCTCAGCCACGACCATCAGGTCCTCGGCGCGCGTCAGGTTGCTGGCGCCAGCCATGGCCGCGCCGACGCCAACTCGTGCGACGTCGTCCGCCAACTCCAGTTCCTCAAGCCCTTCTTCGACATTCATGTCGCCTTCGAGCTCAGTATCGAAACCGGTGATTTCAACCTCGGCTGCATTGTCGGCCAACTTGTTCTTGCTTACGGAAACCCGCTTGGATTTTCCTGCCATTGTGACGTACTCCTCTCATAGGTGTATTTCGTTTGCTGCTGCCCCATTGAACAGCGACATATAGAATTATACGCGACACGGGCGTCGAAGACTAATACTTCGGCACCCATGTCGTTTGCTTACCATTGCGGTTACAGATGTGACTGTCGGGCGGGCGGGCTGTTGCCTGTGCGCCCAGATCTTCCCTATCTGTTACTCGGCTGCCGGGGCTTCGTCTTCAGTCTCTTCGGCTGCCGGCGCATCTGTCTCTTCGGCTGCCGGGGCCTCTTCAGTTGCGACCTCTTCGGCAGGCGCTTCGTCGGCCACGACCGGGGCGGCGCCCAGGCGGGCAGCGGTCTCGGCATCCAGGTTGATGGTGGTGGCGGTGGCGCCAGCGCTGCTGAGCATGTCAACCGCTGCCTGGCTGGAGGCCTCGTCGACCACGGCCAGAACGGCATTGGAACCTTCGGGCAGAGCAGCGAGCAGAGCCTTCATTTCCTTGTCGGGCAGGTTGGCATCGTGGCCCTTGGCGATCAGACCGCCGATCAGCGCGCCGCCCAGGATCGCCAGACCGCCGGTCGCGATGCCGGCAATCACGCCGCCAATGACCGCGCCCTTGCCGCCACCCATGTCCTTGGTTTCCTTGACCTTGATCTTGTCGCCATCGCGATAGACGATCGCTGCGTCGCGCAGGCCGATTTCCTTCTTCGCAGCCTTAACCTGGCCCAAGGCCGCCTGTGCTGCCGCTTCGTTGTCGAATGCCGCTACGACGATGGCGGCCGGTGTCTTTTTGCTCATGGAAATTTCTCCTTAGGTTGATGTTGGTGATTTGACTTTCGTGCAGACAAAACCGATTTACCATGCTAGGCGAGCCGAGCACGCGATAAAACGGTGAACCCACAGCGATGACTATATCTATAGTATACAGAGTGCGCAAAATCTGACAGGTACAAAAGGATGCAAAAAGGATGTAAACACACATTCGTCGGTTGATTGTCTGATTGTCGGCAACCTGTGTTATTATGGCGACGCTGGCTGTTGCGTCACGACCCAGCATACAAATACGCACAAGCTGGACCATGCTCAACCCGTTTTGAATGCGCGTAAATCAGACGTAACTGCTCATCCCTGACGCCTGGCGCCGCCCAGGCGGGAATCCACCCTTCACGAGCAACAAGACTCCCACCTCCGCGGGAGTGACACTACGGAAAAGACTGAGAAGCTGTTTGAAAAGACTTCGGAAGTCGCCGACTGACTGTCACGACTGGCCTACAACGGTTTTGACAGGCTACTCTTGTTGACTCGGCGACTTCCGAAGTCTGAACGGGCGACTTTTCAAACAGCTTCTGAGAAGCACGATCAGGCAATGCCAGTCGCAACCGAACCTTCCTTCCTGATTCGCACCAAGCTCAAGCGGCCGCTCGTGCCCGGTGACCTGTTGCCACGTCCACGCCTGTGCGCGCGGCTGGACGACGATCTCGACCGGCCGCTTACGCTTGTGTCGGCGCCGGCCGGCTTTGGCAAGACAACGCTGCTGGTCGAGTGGCTCAAGGGAGTTGCGCGACCAAGCGCATGGCTTTCGCTGGACGAACGCGATAGCGACCTGGCGGGTTTCCTGAACTATTTCGTGGCCGCTATCCGCACCATCTTTCCGCACGCGGGCGCCAACACGCTGGCTCTCATCCAGGCGCCGCAGCTCCCGTCCGTGCAGGATATCATCGTCTGCCTGCTGAGCGATCTTGATGACCTGAACGAACATTCCGACTTGCCGCCAGGGCAACGATCGATCTGGGCCTCCTGCCTTCTGAAACCGCCTGACCCGATCCCTGTGTTTCCTGCGTTATCCAAGTACGCTGCTTGTCGCATTTCGCACACTACACTATAATACGTGTCATCCCAGAGAAGTTGACTGTGTGACCCGAATACGAGCAGCCATCGATGGTGGAAACAACCAAATCCCTTCATCACGCCCACAACCTCATACCGACAAAGCTCTACCGCCCCGCGCTCAAGGATACGGTGGTCAGGCGCCAGCGCCTGCTCGATCTGCTTGACAGCGGGCGTGATCTGCCGTTAGCGCTCGTTATGGCTCCAGCCGGATCAGGCAAGACGACGTTGCTGACCGACTGGTTGCATTCATGTCCCTGTCCAAGCGCGTGGATTTCACTGGACGAGGACGACAGCGACCTTGGCGTTTTCCTCGCGTACTTCATCGCTGCGATTCGCACAGTCTTCCCTGATGCCTGTGAGAATACGCTGGCCTTGCTGGAGGCCATCGAAAAACCGGCCACACAGATACTATTGAGCACGCTGATCAACGAGATCGAGGGACTGCGCGGTCACCCACTCATGGCAGCCGACATGAGATTGGTGCTGGTGCTGGACGACTATCACCTGATTGCCGGCCAGGAAGTCAACGCATTGTTGACCGAGCTTCTGCGCCATCCCCCACAAACTATGCAGTTGGTCCTGGCGACCCGCAGCGACCCGGCGCTGCCGCTGACCACCTTGCGCGCGCGCGGCCAGCTAACGGAGATCCGCCGGCAGGACCTGCGTTTCTCGAACGAGGAGACCCGTGAATATCTGGAGCGGAGTACAAACCGCCCTTTCAGTCAAGAGATAGCCGCCTCGCTTACTGATAAGACCGAAGGGTGGATTACCGGTCTGCATCTGGCCGTCCTCAACCTCAAACACGCGACCGATTCGGGCGAGTTTGTTGCCAACTTTGAAGCCAGCGAACGGCACATCATGGATTACCTTCTGGACGAAGTGCTTTCTCGCCAGTCCCGGGAACTCCAGGATTTTCTGCTCAAGACATCCATTCTGGATCGGTTATGCGGCGAACTTGGCGAGGCTGTTACAACTCTGGGCGATGAGGTCTGCGACGGACAGGCCTATCTGGAGTGGCTCGAGAAAGCTAATCTGTTTATCATTGCGCTGGACGGCCAACGCCATTGGTACCGCTACCATCATCTCTTCCGGCTAATGCTGCAAAACCGGCTGGAGCGGCAGTACGGCCGTGACGAAATCGCCGCAATTCACCGGCGCGCCAGCGCGTGGTACGCTGCGAACGGCTATGTAGAAGACAGTGTTTCCCACGCACTGGCAGCCCGCGATGAGGCGGCAGCGGTTCGCGTCATCGTTTCCTATCGCCACGACGCCATGAACCAGGAACGTTGGCAGCAGATCGACCGCTGGCTGCGTCTGTTGCCATGGCGACTGGTCAATGAACAACCTGAACTCCTGTTGCTGGAAGCATGGATATTGCAACGTCTGTGGCGCTTATCTGACCTGCCCGCGCTTCTCGACCGTATCGATGCTCTGATCGACACGAACGTAGCAGCGAGCGACGCGCAATTTCTGCGGGCCGAAGCCAATACATTACGAAACATGTTGACCTTTTTTGAGCTGGAGGACGGCGAGCTGGTCTCGTCGACTGCTAAACGGGCCTTGGACGTCTTGCCGATGGAAGCTTCCAACGTTCGCTCGCTGGCCTGGATGTACTATGCCGGCGGGTTTCTGGCAAATGGTGAGATGACCCGCTGCCGCGAAATCCTCGATGAGGGCATGAAAGAGGACGCGGTACACGGCGACTCCTTCCCGGGGCGCCTGCTATTAGGGTTTTGTATTCTGCAATGGGTCATGGGCGACCTGCCAAAACTACACCAGGTCGCCACGCATATGATTGAAGTCGCCATCGAGCGAGGCATGACAGAGACCCTCAGCTGGGGACACGCGTTCCGTGGATTCGGCGCCTATCAGGTTAACGATCTGGCAGCAGCGGAAACTGATTTTCTTGCGGTGACGAACACGCCCTACGTCTCACACATGGCGTCGTATTCGCAAAGCGCCTTTGGGCTGGCGTCCATCTACGTCGTCCGGGGAGAGTTCGACCGGGCGTGCGAGTTGATCGACGAGCTGGCAGCATTCGCATTTGAACGGAACAACGCGCGCGTGATCCGAGACACGGACGCGTTTCGGGCGTGGCTTGCACTAAAGCAAGGACGCCAGGCTGAAACACGGCATTGGGTCGCTGCTGCGCCTCGCAAGGCGCCCTCAGTGCCGCTGTTGTTCTTCCATGCCTCAGAGTTCACGTTGGTAAAGATCCTTGTGAGCCAGCAAACACCGCAAAACCTGCGGGAAGCAGACGATCTGCTTGGTCGTCTGCGCAATCATGTCGACAAGTCGAACAACAAGCGCTGGGGAATCGAAACTTTAGCATTGCAGGCCCTGCTGGAAGACGCCAAGGGCAACAGAAGCGAGGCATTGTCGCTGCTCAAGCAGGCGTTGGCACTGGCAGAGCCTGGCGGCCTGCAGCGTGTTTTCGTGGACCTCGGTCCGCAAATGGCCAACCTGCTGAACTGCCTCAGAATAACGGATGGCGACTCGGATTTCGTCAACAAGATACTGGATGTCTTCTCTCCGGCTGACATTGCTGGCCGCAACCTCATCCGCGCCACGCCACGAATCGCCAACCAGACAGCCCTTATTGAGCCATTGACCAACCGCGAGCTGGAGATACTTGAGCAGTTGGCGAAACGGTTGACTGCCAAGGAGATTGCCAACGACTTGTTCATCTCCGAACGGACGGTCAAACGCCACACGGCCAACATCTACCAAAAGCTCGGCGTCAACAACCGGCGGCAGGCCGTCGCATCAGCGTCGTCTCTGGGTATTCTCGCCGCCCCCACCCCCTGAACCACACAGACTTTGATTGGAAGGATTCGTAGCAGGCGCTTCAGCGCCTACTACGCCGTGGCCTGAGCCTGCCGAAGGCCACCGCCGCGCTACGCCACCAGCGACAGCACGAACCCGATCACCAGACCGATGCCCGCCCATTCGCCGCCTCGTTCGTAGGCGAACGGGATGAAGGCGTTGGTCAACATGGCCAACAGCCCGCCGGCAGCAATGCCCGCCATGCGCGCCCCGTTGACGCCGGAGATGTTGAGGGCAAGAAAGTATCCCAGACCGGCCGCCACGCCACAAGCAATCACCACACCGCCCCACATCATAGCCAGCCTGCTCTTGCTCCAGCCGGCTTTTGCCAGATCGGCAGAGGGAACAAACGACTGCGGCAGGTTGGATATCCAGACCGCACCCAGGAATTGCAAACTAATCGGAACGCCGGTGGCAAGCTGGATGCCGAAGATAAGCGACTCCGGGACGCCGTCGACGATCGCGCCGACCACAATACCCATCGCGTTGCCGCCTTCTTCTCCCCCGAATTTGGATTGGACGAAGCGATTGGCCAGAATGAAAACGGCGCAGCCAACCAGCAGCCACAGCCCAACCTCTGCGGGACTCATGGTGGCCTGTTCTTCAGGAACCAGATCCGTCATGATCGCAACCAACAATGCGCCGGCGCCGAAGCCCCCTAAGGCGCCAAGCACCTTGGATTGCAACACCAAATAGAAGACGAGAATTCCACTCAACAGCAGAGCAGATTGCGCAACAGCGCCTAACGCGATTGCATCAAGCATGGCAGACTCCTTGGTCGACGGATTGTCAATTGCAAAGCACACACGATTCGATTGTCCAGGCCCCAAAATGCTGTGCTACTCAATTGGTGGCGACGTCATACGTCCCGAATTGGATTTGGCCGGTTGGATCGCCTCTGGCTCGCGGGCCATGCGCCAGATGTCCCGATCATACATGAGAAGATCCAGCAGCAGGGCGACGCCGAGCCAGATCCAATGCTGATCACTCAACTGATCGGGCGCGGCGATCAACAATGCCATCAAGGTTGTCCATGGGAAAACCAGTACACCGGCCAGCGGCAGAACGACATGGCCCCTGAAAGCAAACTGCCAGCGGGCGGGATCAACCAGCCACCAGAACAAGACTGCCAGCCGCGGCGCGGCCAACGCCAAACCTGCCACCAGGAAAGCCGGCCACGACCTGACAACCACGGGACGCCGGTATGATACAATTCTCATGCGACACCTGCCTGACAGAACTCCAACTCGACTCAGTTGCTTTCAGCAAACGCCTTGAACTGTTTCATCGACTGGGCCGTTTGTTTCGAAATTACGCTGCGGATCAGGAACGCCACGACCGACATGGCACGGTTGAAATCAAACGCGTTGTCCATGATCCAGCGCGTCTGGCCGGGAGCCGTTTCATAGAAGCGGTTCACGACCGTATTTCTGACACCGCGCGTCTCAAACGATGATGCAAACCGCTCTGGCGGGCTGCGCTCGATAACGGTTTCAATGACCTCAAGTTGCAGGCCATTGAACTCAAACATCACCCGTGACCGCGCGCCCAGTTGGTCCTTTTCACCGGAAAGCAGCTCGATACTTTTGACGCCCGGCTGCCATTTGGCCGTGTTGCCGGAATCGGTGATCAACGCCACGACCTGTTGCCGCGGCCGGTTGATGGTGATTTCAGAGCTGAACTTCATCGTCATCCAGCGCTTCCAACAGCCGGTGTTCCACATCGACAATATCTGCGCCAGCTTCCGCCGCATCCTGCCCGCCTGGCAACTTCGCATCTGGCTGCGAGTCATCGGCGCGGGCCAGCTTGACCCAATCGACACGCTTGCTGACGACACGCCCGATCCCGTGTCCCACCGTCATGCCGGTCGCGCCGAAAAACGCGCCGACGCTGCCGGTGACAAGAACCGTAGCAGCTTCGCCGACCGTGTTGCGGCCGAAGCGGTCCAGCCGCTGGGCAACGCTTTCCTGCTCTGCCACCGTTTCGGGTGTTTCCGGCGAGTCGATCTGCTCGGGTTCCTCTTTTTCACCGATTACCCTGCTCAGCCCGTCTTTGACACGCCCGCCGACCGACTCACCGACCACGGCCCCGATCAGGCCGCCGGCAGGGCCGGCCACCACCAGCCCGATGGTGGCGCCCGACGCGAGACCGACGATCTCCCCGGTCCGCTCCTTGACCTTGCCACCCAGATGCTTGCCGCGGTTGACAGGCGCTGGCTCGGACGGATCAGCCTGCGCTGTTTCCCGCCGGGCTTCGCCCGCCTCCACCAGGTCTTCGACCGCTTCCATTCCCAGCTTCATGCCGAGCATCCCGGCCGTAAAAGCGCCGATCTCAGCACCGAGGACCGCGCCAGGCGGCCCGGCCACCACTGCGCCTGCCGTGCCGCCCACTGCGCCACCGGCGGCCTCGCCGGCGGTCAAGCCGGCGAAGCCGCCGGCGATCTCACGCGGGTCAACAGCTTTGCCGATCTGCTTGAGCGTGCCCCGGGCGCTGGCTGTCACCTGCGAAGCGCGCTCCAACTGATCCTGCGCTCGCTTGATGGCGCCAACAGCAAAGCGGCGGCGCGAGCGGGAACGAGGCTGCAATTCAAGCGCGGAGTTTTCCTGGCCAATCCTGTCATCGTCGATATTCTGAGGAACTCCGGTCATACTCGTCTCCATACACTATCGATTCGGCAACTGCCCACCGCTGCGTCAGTGTCACACTCTTCACGAACACGAGTCTCCCGCCTCTGCGGAGTGACGTAGCGGTGCAGCTGATTGGTTACCAGATCTGCCAGCCAGATACTAGCCGCGCAGCGAATCCAGCAGGTCGGACAACGAGGAAAACTCGTCGGTGTCGTAAAACGCCAGCACGCTGCCGGTTATGGGGCTGACATGGACCTGATCGATCCCCGGAACCGCGCCCAGCATGTCGGCGCACTGCGCGCACAGAGCGTCCTGGCCCTTGAGCAGCGGCACGCGCAGCCGGACCCGGCCGGCGATATCCGATGCAACCTTGGCGTTAGGCAGCGCGCCCATGACGTCGGCCAGGCTGAAGCTGCCGAGCTTGTCCTGATTTTCGGCCTTGATCTCTTCGTAGATATCGACCCAATGTTCGAAGTACCACTCGATGTTGCCCATGAGCTTGCCATGGACCTTCTTGGTGCTGTCCGCCAGCGAGCTGGCGATGTCAGCCGGATAGGAAACAAGCGCAGACCCCAATCCGTCTGCTACCGTTGCTTCAGATGTTGCCGTCATAGTTTTCCTCCTGGATGTTCAGAATTCGTCTCGAATTTTCTGTGTGTCGGTTGGTGCCTTTGGGACCGCACCTTCATCGTGTTCAGGTCGTAATCCGTCGTCGCAGCGTCGGGTGCTGCATTCGCTGGCCGGGATGTCATTGCCACAGACCGCCGAGCACATTGACCAGAAAGGCGATCTGAACGGTCACAAACAGAAACGCGATGACTGAATGGGAGATCGTCAACCGTCGCATTCCTGGCGTCGTCACCGTGACATCCGAAGTCTGGTAACACATGGCGATGGTGAACGAGTAATAGATGAAATCCCAATAGTCAACGATTTCTGCGTCCGGAAACGCCAGACCTTTGCGAAACGGCGCATAAGCGCCGGGGCTGCTGCTGGCATTCGTGATGGTAGCAGTGACCTCGTCGTAGTAAATCCGTGCATAGTGCAGGGCGAACTGCGTGTGCACCATCAGCCACGCCAACAATACTGCCAGGACACCGATAGCAACGTGCACGAGCTGTTCCACAGTCGTCCGATCGCCGGTTCGGGAAGCCAGCACAACGGCTCCCCAAAGCGCGATCAGCGACGTTGCAATCGCCACCACCAGCATGGTCAGGCTGCTGGGCTCCGCCTGCTGCGATTCAGTCAGCGTCTCGACGGCGTTGGATCGAGCCATGACCGCGGCAGTCAACGCCAGCCAGGAGCCTGCCGCAACATCCCACGCCGCCAGGATGGATGAATCCAGGTCAATAGCCCTGGATAGTGCGGCGAAGGTGACAATTCCCAGTACGAGGGCGACCAGCCAGCGAACCTTTGGTCTGAAGAGATACGCCATGAGTCGCCACGGGCCTCCTTACTTGAAGCCATCCGCAGGATGATTGAGCAAGCGGACGGGCTGCTCGATTCCTCTGGAACGAAGCGTAGCTTTGACATAGACACGCTTGATCATGGGCGACAGATCGCGTATCTGCTCTTCAAGATAATCGGTTATCTGCTCGATCTCGGAAGCCGGAGCGCCATCGTCGAACCGCACCCGCATATTGACCAGCACGTACTCCGGTCCCATGTGCAGGGTAGTGATCTCGTCGATGCTTCTGACTTGCGTCTGGGCTACCACCAATCCACGGATGCCTTGAAGGACCTTCTGGTCAGCGCCCTCACCGATCAGCAGGCTCTTGGTTTCATGCGCCAGCCACAGCGCAGCGGCCAGCAGGATGATGCCGATGATGATCGAGGCGAACCCGTCGAAATAGAGAATCCCGGTAAGCTGGGTGAGCAGGATGCCGAAAAACGCTACGATGATGCCGATCATGTCGGCTGAATTTTCGAAGATCAGGATGGCAATCGACGGATCCTTGGCGTTGCGCACCGCGTCGATGTAGCTGGCGTCGTCTTTGGTCTCCTGGAATTCCTTGACACCGACCCGCCAGGCCATGGCCTCCAGCACGAACGCGAAGCCGAGGACGCCGTAGCTCAGGAAGGCGTTTTCGATCGGTTCGGGACGGACGATGTGTTCGACGCCCTGGTAAACCGAGTAGACACCGCCCAACGTAAAGACGAAGATCGCGATCAGGCCCCAGAAGTAGACGGCCTTGCCGCGGCCATAGGGATACTCGTCATCGGCGGGTGTCTTCGATTCGCGCAGTCCCAGCAAGAGCAAGATCTGGTTGGACGTGTCCACCAACGAGTGGATCGCTTCCGACAGCATCGCGGAACTGCCAGTAAACGCGGCCGCCACGAATTTGGACAACGCAATGCCAATGTTGCCCGCCAGCGATGCGTAGATTGCTCTCTTGTTCGAAGCTTCATGCGAGTCCATAGGATCGACCTTGTGCGTGCGATGATTGATGAACCTTAAGAATTGATTTCGGTATTCCGTCGTTCCGCGCAGGCGAGAACCGAGGACGTTGAAGAGTTGATTCCCGCCTACGCGGGAATGACGAGTCACGCCTACTTACCGGATTAGTTTCTTAAGGTTAATGAGCATACTCTAAGAGACTGTTTGAAAAGTCGCCCGTTCAGACTTCGGAAGTCGCCGAGTCAACAAGAGTAGCCTGTCAAAACCGTCGTAGGCCAGTCGTGACAGTCAGTCGGCGACTTCCGAAGTCTTTTCAAACAGCTTCTAAGTGCCAGACACCGACATCAATCGGTGGGGCGAAAAAAAGTCTCCTGGCGACCCTAAGCGGGCGCAGGCGCCGCGCCGCCGATCATTGCAGACGGTGCGTCAGTGACCGGAGAGGCTCCTACCTGGGCGTTCTTCCGCGCCTCAATGAGCTGCTCCTCTACCGCTTCCTCCGCCTCCGCGTGCTCCTGGCCGAACCTGCGGTGGATGTCGTGGGCGAGCCAGATCAGCAACGGGCCAGGCAGCATTTCCAGCGAGATGCCATAGATCGCCATCTGCGCAACGCCCAATCCGGCAATCGCCAGCGGGAACACGCGGCCCCGCGTATGGATCTTGCCCCCGCTGCGCCGGAAGATCGCCTGGTCAACCTTGACCATCAAATCAGCGGCTTGCTGGTCGAGCTTGCCATAGGTTCCGCCGCCACCACCGCCACCTTCTTGCTCGCCCTCCTCATCTTCAGGCAGATCGAACGCCGCATCACCAACCAACTCGGCTTCCTGGATCGCCTTCCACAACAAGCTGTGACCCGAGTGTTGCGACGAGTACTTGACGATGATGCTGCCGGTGCGCACGTTGGTGGTCACTTCCTGAACCTGCGGGTTCGTCTCCAACTGCGCCTTGATCTTTGCCATGGCCTCAGGTGTGCGAAAATCAGGCTTTAGCTGCAATCGAATCCGGCCGCTTGTCGTGCTCTTGACTATACCAAATGCTGCAAGCTCTTCCTCGACCGGCTTCGTTTCGTCCGCAACGATCTCCGGTTCGTCATGTGTCACTGTCTCATCCATCGCCTGTCTCTCCTTCTGCAACCGTATCTGTGTCCGCCGCTCCGTTGCTCGCTAATGACGTTTTGGATTGCTTGTTGTACATCTTGACAGCCTCGGTGATATAGACCGTCAACTGCTTCTGGATCATCTTGCACGACACGATCTCTGGCTTGTTGGTGACCGTAAGGTTGACGACCGTCGGCTCCAGCACCTTGCACGCGCCGTCAAACTGCCCGACAACCGTTGGAATCGAGAACAGCAGATTCGTGTTCTCTCCGGTAACGATGCCGCCGGCATCCACGATCATGGGCCGCACCATATCGATGATCGCTACCGGGTCGCTGGGTATTTTGAAGTTATAACTACAGACCGGCCGGCTTTTCGTCGTACTCTTCACTCGATTGACTCCTCAAGTACCACCGCAGCGACAGTGAATGAAATTCACCGTCTGAACCTGCAAAGGCCCCTTAGGGCCTGGAACCCGATATCTCCAGCACCTGCGGGCGCTTCGTGCGTTCAGCCAGGGATTTCGAATCCCTGGGACCCGCCGGCTAATGTTGCAATACCATCCAGCAGCGACTCCAGCGACGGATAGCGGACTGGGTCGAACCGGACGACCACGCTGCCAGTCGTCGGTCTGGCATGCACTTCCACGACACCGTCGATGGCCGCCAGCGAAGCCGCCGTCTGCCCGGCAAGCTCCGCCTGGCCGACGATCTGGTGCAAACGCAGGCGCACCCGGCCCGGCGCATAGGACACGACATTTGCGCTGGAGAGACCTGCCAGCAGGCTGGTCGGGTCGATGTCGACGTGGACCGGCGTCGCAGGCTCATCGATCTCTTCGTTGCGGCGCTGACCAAGCCGCTGTACACCACCTGCAATCGATTTGTGGATGCCGCCGCGGGCTGCGACCGCAGCCCGCGTTCGCTCGCTCAGGTCACCACCTAGTTCCGCCAGCCGTGGCCCTGCCTTGGGGGCAACAACCACAGTCGCGGCGCCGATGACCAGCGCCACCGCCTGCTCGGCAACAAGATCAGCCAATGTCATGAGCGTCATCGAATCATCTCCGCGTAGCAGCCAGTCAAGTCGCGGCGCTCAGACCGTGGAAGTCGCCGAGACACCGTACAGGCGACCGGTTCGCTCGCTACCAGGAATGTAGTCGAACCGGCGACTTCCGAAGTCATCGGCCTTACGCGCCCTCGGTCACCGGCGATGAGGCGCTGACAGCGTGGCCATCGTGGCCGTTAGTCTCATGAGCCGGCACGACGACCGCGCCATTTACAAAGCCGGTATGACCGCCGCTGGTGCCGTTGCTGACACCATTGGAATGCGTCTCGGCAACGGCGTGGTCGATTTCATGGCTGTGGCCATTGGTTGCAGCAACCGCAGGTTCCGGCAGCATCGCTGCCGCCCGCACCTCGGCCGGCAAGGCCACAGGTCCGCGCCGCCGAGCCAGCCATCCCCGCACGCCCGCCGGGCCAAGCATGGGGCGGAAGCCGTTCATCTCGGCGACGATGGCCGCACCGTTGTTGATGACCACCGCGATCACCGGGCTCAATGGCATCAGCGTCGCCAGCAACATACCGGTCGCGTTGGGGATCACCACGATGCCAACGTTCTGATTCACTGTGCGCATGGCCGTGCGCGCGGCTTCAATGGCCTTGATCAGACCGGAGAGATCGTCGTCCATCAGCACGATTTCGGCGGTCTCGCGCGCCATGTCGGTGGCCCCGGCAAAGGAGACGGAGACGCTGGCGTGGGCCAGAGCCGCCGAGTCGTTGATGCCGTCGCCAACGAATCCGATGGTCTTGCCGCTTTCCTGCAGTTCCTTGACCACCTCCACCTTGCGCTCAGGGAAGGCCTCGGCGAAGACATGCTCCGGCTTGATACCCAGTTCGGCAGCTACTGCGTCGGCCACCTTCTTCATGTCGCCGCTCAGCATGTAGGGGGTGATGCCCATCTCGATCAACTTGCGGATCACCTCGACGCTCTCCGGGCGGGCTGGGTCGCGATAGAGAATGACGCCCAACAGCCCCTCGTCGTCAGCCACATAGACCTGCGAGGCCGCGCTGGCCTCGATCTCAGGATTGACATCCAGCAGCTCGTTGATGTCGTAGCCCAGAATGCCCATCATGCGGTGGCTGCCCACGTAGACGACACGGCCATCGATAGTGGCCGCCACGCCCTGGCCGACGCGATACTCCCATTCCTCGCACTCCACCAGAACAACCTCGCGTTCGCGGGCATGGCGGGTGATCGCCTCGGCCACCGGATGCGTCAGACCTTGCTCCGCGCTGGCCGCCAGCCGCAGGATATCCTCGCCGCTCAACGTGGTACGAGTGGTGGTAAAGATTCCCACCACGCCGGCGTTGCCTTGGGTCAACGTGCCGGTCTTGTCGAAGACGATCGTGTCCACCTTGGCCAGTTGCTCGATGGCCCGGCCGCTGCGGATCAAAATTCCCTGGCGTGCGGCATACGTCAGCGTTGAGAGGATGGCTGTCGGCACGGAGACGCGCACACCGGTACCGATGTCCATGGTGATCACGCTGACGCCGCGCGTCAGGATACCGCCCGACGCCACCGTCACCGCCGCACCCAGTGCCAGGGTAGGAATGACGACCCGGTCGCCCACCTTCTTGGCATAGTCTTCCATGCGTGTATCGTGGATCGGCGCCGCTTTCATCAGCCCGACCACGACACCGGCGCGCGTGTTCTCGCCCGTTCGCCGCGTCTCGATACGCATCGAGCCATCAACTACCAGCGTTGCCGCCAGAACATCCTGTCCCGCCTCGCGCACCACCGGGATCGACTCGCCGGTCAGCTTCTGCTGGTCGATCAGGCCGATGCCGGTCAGCACCGTTCCGTCCACCGGAATCTGGTCGCCAGGATAGACGACCACCACATCGCCCTCCTGGACCTCATCCAGCGACACCTCGATCTCGACTCCGTCCCGTTCGACGCGCGCTGTCTTGCCCAGCGCGTCCAGCAGGTCGAGGTTGGCGCGCGCGGTGCGCCGTGCGGTCAGGTCGCGGATGATCTCACCCGTCTCGATGAGACCGATCATCAGCACCGGCGGGAAGAAAGACCCGGTGATGGTCAACAGCGTAATAGCCGTCGAGTCCAGGAAGTCCACGTTCAGTTTGCGTTCGTGGCGTATGCCTTCCCAGGCCCGCATATAGGAAGGAATCGCTGCGGCGATGATCACGCCGCCGATCAGCAGCGGCGGGAACATGATGCCGGTCAGCGAGCCGACGCCCATTACCAGGGCGACCGCCGGCAGCCCCAGCCGCTTGCGGTAGTTGATCTTGAACTCGGACTCGTCGCTTTCCTGCGGCATCTTCTCGATGGCCATCGTCGGCTGCGCAGCGTCGCGGATGCAGATGACAATGCTCTCCAGCATCTCGTCCGGCTTGTGCTCATCCGGGTCGTACTCGATGACCAGCGATTGCGCCGCCGGGCTTACGCGCACCGTAAAGGCTGAATTCGTCGCCGAAATGCGATACTGAAGCCGTTCCTTATACTCCGGGTCGACGGACAAGCGCGGGATCACGATGCGCAGGCGACCCTTGACCCAGTGCTTGATCTCGAACTGGACCCGGGTCGTAGCGTCGTCGCCCACCGAGACAACCGTTCCGATAGTGCCGTTGACGGTCGGCACAGCCGGCGAGACCCCGTTTTTGGTGCGTGGCTGCTTGCGCATTCGGGCCGGTCGATTGAAGACCTTCAGCCCGGACTTGATCGCTTTTCTTGTGCCGCCAGTCGTTTTTGCCGTCGATGAAGCAGTCATAGTGTCGAACCTCTACTGTTTTACGGAGTCCGTGCTGCCCGTTCCTCGGAACGGTCGCAGGCTGTTTAGCGCCGCTGCCAAAGCGGAGCCGTTGTTGATGATTACACCGGTCGCGGGATTCATCACCGTCAGCGCGGCATAGGTAATGCCGCCGAGGTTGGGAATCACGACCATGGCCTTGTTCTGTTGAATCACCTGCATGGCATGGCGGGCAATCTCGATGGCCGCCAGCAGGTCGCGCAGGTCATCGTTGACAAGCACAATATCGGCGGTTTCACGCGCCAGATCGCTGGCGCAGCCCAATGCAATCGATACATCCGCTTGCATCATCGCGGCTGCGTCGTTGACGCCATCGCCCACCACCGCCACGGTACGCCCGCTGGCTTGCAGGGACTCGACAGCCGCCGCCTTGTCCTGCGGCAGCAAGCCGCCATAGACCAGTTCGCCGTCCAGCCCCAGCCTGGCAGCCAGCGCTGCGGTAACCCGCGGGCTGTCGCCGCTCAGCACCATTGCCTCATGGCCGGTGGCTTGCAGGCTATCGATGACCTCGGCGCTTTCCGGGCGCAGCGGATCCGCGCAATAGATCGCACCTGCCAACTGGTCGTCACGGCTGACATAGACCCGCGTGGCAGTCGCCAGATGCGGGTCGAGACCGTTGGCGGGCATAACGGACACATCGATCCCGCCGTGCAGCATCAGCTGGCTGTTGCCAACCCGCACCACGTGACCGTCGATCTCAGCCTCGACGCCAAGACCGGCAACGTAGTCCCATGATGTGACCGGACGCTGGGCAATATCCTGTCCCTGGGCGAAACGAACAATCGCCTCGCCGATGGGGTGGTTCATCGATTGTTCGGCCGAGGAGGCCAGCGCCAGCACATCGTGTGCGTCCAGCACGCCATCCAGCGGCTGGACGTGCAACACCGTCGCCCGGCCGGAGGTTAAGGTCGCGGTCTTGTCGAAGATCACAACATTGACCCCTGCCAGCTTCTCCAGCGCGCGGCCGCTGCGGATCAGGATACCGCGCCGCGCGGCCTGCTTCTGCGCGACCAGAACAGCGATTGGCGCGGACACGCGCATCCCCGTGCCCAGGTCCATGCTGACAATGCCGGTGGTTCTTGCGATGCTGCCCGAGCTGGCATAGACAGCGCCGCCCACCAGTAGCGTCGGCACCACAGCCCAGTTGCCGACCTTGCGCCCATAGTTGCTGACGCGTGTATCCACATCGGGTGCGGTATTGAGGAGCGCCACAGCCTGGCCCGCTTGCGTCTCGTGGCCGGTCCGCTGCGCCTCGATGCGCAGGTGGCCGTCCAGCAGCAGCGATGCGGCATGGACCGTATCGCCCGTCTCGCGCAGCACGGGCAGCGAATCGCCGGTGTTGCGATGCTGGTCCACCAGCGCCTTGCCTTCCAGCACCAGGCCGTCGACCGGAATCTGATCGCCCGGGTAGAGCAGCAAGACATCGCCGACTTCGATCTCATCCCAGGAACGCTGCCTTTGCTCGCCGGCGCGTTCGACCGTCGCCTTGTGCTCCATCGACAGCATCAGTTCCATGGTGGCCCGCCTGCTGGAGCGCGCCGTCCAATCTCTGGCAAGTTCTGATCCTTCGATGACAGCGGTAATAAACGCCGGCGCCAGGAAGCTGGCTTGTGATACCAGCAAGACAACGGTGGTGGCGTCAAGAACTTCCACCGTCAGCCGCTTCTCGTCGCGGATACCCTGGACCATGCGGCGAAAAGTTGGCACTGTCGCCACCAATACGGTCCCGCCGACCAGCCAGACCGGCAGGGCCAACCCGGCCAGAAGTCCGGCGCTCATGCCGAGGCCAAGCACCGGAAAAGTCATACGGCCCACGACGTTAATTCGCCTGGCCGGCACGGGTTCAACCGCTGGCGCCAGCGCGGTTGTCGGCGCGCGCCCCGGTTCAGACGTTGACGCAACGGACTGCGTTATGTCCGCTTCGGCCGCGCTGCGAATGCACTCGACTACCTGCGGCAGGATCGCGTCGTTGATGCCGTTCAACTGCGAGCGATACTCGACCACCAGCGACCGCGAGGATTGGCTGACCCGCGCCCGTGTAACGCCCGGCAATTCCATGGTCTCGCTGACCAGCCGCTGGCCAAAGCGATCATCGTGCGCCAAACGCGGGATGCGAATGCGAACCCGCCCGGCGACGTGGTGAACCACCTCGTATTCCACCGCGCGCACCTTGACCCGGCGAGGCGCGCCGGCTTTGGCGGACCTGTTGACGCCAGGTCTGGAGGCCACATGCGACGCGGTTGCAGACTTCGGGGCTGATCCGTTGACGTGCACAGGCTTGCCCGCGGCGGTATTCACCTTCGCCGCACCGGCAGCGCCGGCTTCTGTCTGATCCCCGTCGGCCGCGGATGTTCCGTTGAAACTCCACTTGCCCAGCTTGAAACCATCGGGCAGCGCGTCGGGCAGTGGGATAAAACGTCCGTAGCGGGTCTTCTTCGCCAGCAGCAGCGCGACCATGGTAGGCGAAAACATGGCGTACAAGCGCGTAAATCGCACTGCCGATTTGTAGAACTGGCTTTGCTCACCGGCAGCGGTCGCATCAGCAACCGTCGCGCCGTTGGTGTAGCCGGCCACCGCTGTGTTGGCGGTCGTCATGAACTCATTCCCTTCCGGCCAGGTTTGACTGGATCGCTCTCGCCAGGAGACATCAGCGGCCGCAATGAATTGGCGCCGGCGACCAAAGCCGCACCGTCGCTGATCAGCGACGCGCCCACCGGGTTGAGCAGCCCCATAAAGGCCAGCCCCAGCCCGATGGTGTTCGGCACGCGGATGATGCTCCAGTTCTGGCGAATCAAGCCAACACCCTGGCGGGCAATTGTGATCGCGTCGATCAGTTTGTGCAGGTCGCCCTGCAAGATGACGACGTCGGCCGTCTCCTGCGCCAGCGCCGTACCGCCGTTGACGGCGATCCCGACATCGGCCTGAGCCAGCGCCGGCGAGTCGTTGATGCCATCGCCGACGACGGCGACGGTGTAACCCTGCTCCTGTAGCTGGCGAACCGCTTCCAGCTTGTCGCCGGGGAAGACCTCGGCCACGAAGCGGTCGATTCCAAGCTGCTGCGCGACAGCTGCGGCCACCGGCCCCCGGTCGCCGGTCAGCATGACGATTTCCTTGACGCCGCGCTCTCGCAGGGTCTTGATCACCCAGGCGGCCTCCGGACGGATCGGATCAGCCAGGCCCAGCAGGCCGACCAGCGCGCCGTCGACGGCGATGCACAGCGGCGACGCCGCGCGCGCCTCGATCTGGTCCAGACTTTCCTGCGCAACGCAGTCAAATATAACGCCCTGCGCCTCCAGGAAACGGCGGCTGCCTACCAGAATCTGCCGGTCATCGACGCTGGCCAGGACGCCCTGGCCGATCTGGTATTCGAAATCGGTCCGTTGTGGAATTTCCAATCCGCGATCGCTGGCCGCCTTGACGACCGCCTCAGCCACGGGATGCGTCAGGAAGCTTTCAGCGGCCGCAGCCAGCGCCATGACTTCGTCGATGCTGTACGCCGGGCTGAGCGAGAAGGCATCAACCACGTCGGGACAGCCGACCGTGAGCGTGCCGGTCTTGTCGAACACCAGTGCATCGACTTCAGCCAGTTGCTCGACATGGCGCCCGCCGCGGATCAGAATGCCCTGGCGCGCCGCCCTGGTGATGGTGCTCATGATGGCCGTGGGGGCTGACACCCGGAAGCCGGCTGCATAGTCGATCACCAGCAGCGTGATGGCCTGGGTGAAGTTGCCCATCAGCGCCATGATGCCCGCGCCCAAGAAACTGTAGGGCACCAGCCGGTTGGCCCAGCGCTCGGCGTAATCCTGTGCGCGCGTGTCGAAGACCGGGGCGTTCTGCACAAGTTCGACGATCTGGGCGACCTGCGTGTCCTCACCAACGCGGGTGGCGCGCACCTGCAACTCGCCTTCGCTGACCACGGTGGCCGCGAAGACCTCGGCGTTGACCGTCTTCTCCACCGGCATCGACTCGCCGGTCAGCGCATGCTGGTCGACCAGCGCCTTGCCGTTGAGGACGATCCCGTCCACCGGAATCCGCTCGCCGGGAAAGACGAAGATCGTCTCGCCGATGACCACATCCCTGGCGGGGATGGAGACGATCTGGCCGTCGCGCTCGACCCAGGCCAGGTCTGACATGTAATCCAGCACATCGCTCAACGCCTTACGCGCCCGCTCCTGCGTGCTGGCGCGAATCCAGTCGCCGCTGGAGAGCAGCACGTTGAGCAGCGCCGCCTGCCAGACGACCCCCGTCGCGGCCAGCAACGTGATGGCGGTCGCGTCCAGCGCGTCGATCGTAAGCTCGTGCTCCTGGAACAGCGACTTGAAAGCCTTGCGATAGATCGACCCACTGCTGGCGAGCAGCAGCCCCAGCGCCACCGGCGTCATCAGCGGTCCGCCCAACACCGTCAGCGCCAGAGCGGAACCGGCCAACGCCACCTCCCGGCGTGAGCGGGCGGCAGCGTCCTCGCTCTCGTCGGTGTCCGGCTCGGCCGCCCGGGCAACCTGCCAGCGTTCGATGTCGGTTTCGTCGGGATCGTAGGCCCGCACCATGGTCAGCAAGGAGGGCGCATCCCAGACAGCCGGATCGTACTGGACGATGATGCTCTCGGAGAAGGGGCTGAGACGCACGTGCTGCACGCCGCCCTGCTGGCGCAGGAAGTAGGCCAGGACGCCGGCCAGGTCATCGCGTTGGCCGATGACCGGCGCCTCGATGCGAACGCGGCCGATGGTTGTGTGAACGACTTCGCTTTCGAGATAGGGATAGGAGATCGCGCTGCCGGTTTCGGGCGCCTCGCTCGTCTCACCTGTCAGCGCCGGCCGCTGCACCACCCGGCTGCGCAAGGCGTTGAGAATCGTCTCTTGCGTACAAAGCGCAGGATCGAAGGTGATGACAACGCTGCCGGTCGCCGGGCGGATTTGGACGCCGGTGACCCCGTGGACGCGCAGAAAGAACCCGACCAGAAACTGGCCGATGTCAGGCTGCGTAGCGATGCTGGCAACCTGCAGGCGTATCCGTCCGGTGGCCGCGTGGGCGACCTGGCAAGTGACGTTCATGGCGTTAGGTCTTGGTGAGGCTGGCGGGAAGACTTGGGAAGTCGCCGGTTGGCAACGACAGCCAGCGTACGGCGACTATTCTTCGGGAATAGTGATCTCGATGGTTTCTACAGCGGCAGCGCGGGCTTCGGCTTCGGCGGTTCGCTCAGCCTTGGCTTCGGCGACCAGATCCATCCACTGCTCGCCGGCAACGGCGGCCACGGTCTTGGTTTTGTCAACAACGGCAACGCCGCTGGCGACGACCTTCTTGGCGGCGGGCCGCAGGCCGGGCACCAGGGGTGATGCAGCAACGACCACTACTCCGGCGAGTACTGCGAGGAATTCCATATTACTGTCTCCTTGTTTTGGTTTACGTGTGCGAAAAGCTTGCTTCGCGAACATCGGTTCGCTGGCAGTCTATCCGAGCAAAGATGCCATGTGGCGGACTATGGTCAGCATAGGGAGACCAAGCGGATCGCCATCTGCACGACCGGCTTGGTCTCATTGGGCTGTCAAAATCTTGTCTGATGATCGGTGACTTTTCCCGCTTCTGGGCTTTTCCCAGTCAACCGCCGCCGATCTGGCCGATCCAGTCACGACCCGGGTTGAACGACTACCCTTGCCCGGCGTCAGCCAGCAAGGCCTGTGCCTGCTCCGGCCATGTAGCCGGATCGATAACGCGATAGCGCGACCCGGCCTCGTCAAGGATGGTCTGCAACTGTTCGACAGAGGACGCGGCCAGTTGCGAAATCGTGCCGATGCCCGCAGCCTTCAAGACGCCGGCCGTTTTTGGCCCGATGCCGAGAATTGGCAGCAGATCGGTGTCATCAAAGGCGACTGGTTCGGGCTCGGGGGCGTCGAGCAACTGCTGCGCGTGGACTGGCCAGGAAGTCGGGTCGATGACCCGGTAGCGCGGGCCTGCCTCATTGAGAATGGCTTGTAGCTGCTCGACAGGCGTCGCTGCCAGTTGCGCAAAGGTGGTAATCCCGGCGTTGTTCAAAAGAACGGCGGTCTTCGGGCCCACACCCTGGATAAGCAGCAGGTCATCAGCGGCTTCCGGTGCGTCATCAGCAACCATGTGCCCGGTCGTCGCTTCGCCGGTCACAATCGGTGCGTCCGCCGCTGCATCCTCATCGCCGGTTTCAGCCATCTTGCCACCGGCAAACTTCTGCTTGCCAGCTACGACGGCTGCACCGGCGACACCGGCAACGTTTTTGGCCGCGTCTGCCAGGACCATGCTGCTCTTGACGGCCATCTTGGCCGCCGGCCGGACGACCGACGGTGCCGCTGCGGCGCCCGCGGCAGTCTGCGATGTCTCCGCCGCAGGTTCTTCTGGCATCGCTGTTTCGCCCTCGACGATGATTTCGCTGGCGTGTTCCGAACGAATATGGCTTGCCAAATCACCGGCTTGATGGCTGACAACTTCGGCGACGGCCACAGTCGCGCCGGCAACTGCCAGGCCACCCTTGAGCGCCGCCTTGACCACCGACCGTACTACCGGCACCGAGGGCGCCGCGGCCAGAACGCCTACACCGATCAATGCTCCCAGAAGTTCCATGCACTTGCTCCTCTAGTATTCACAATACTATCGTTCAATGCGCACCAAGATGGCTGCCTTACGCAGAGTCCAGTGGCAACACATTCTAACAAACTTCCCCGCGTCTGTCATCCCCGAAATGGGCAATTCCCCGTATTCCAAAAGGAGTATGTCGTCAATCCGGCTGGTCGAGACTCACGATTCCGTTGCGCAGTGCGTAGAGAGTCGCCTGCACGCGGCTGGCGACGTGTAATTTGCTGATGATGCGATTGACGTGGGTCCGCGAGGTCTCGGGCGAAATCCCAAGCTGGTCTGCAATCTCTTTGTTGCTCATCCCTTGAGCCACAAGACGCAATACCTCGATCTCCCGGTCGGTGAGAGAATCGGGTCCCAACCGGTCATGCAACGCCGGATGGCTGATCTCAGCCATCACCATGCCAGCGATCTTGGGATCCAGCGTGGTCTCCCCGCGATAGGCCTGGCGAATCCCTTCGATCAACTCAGTGGAACCGGTGTCCTTCAAGAGGTAACCGGATGCACCGGCCTTGATAGCAGGAAAAACCTTGTCCTGCGTGATAAAACTGGTAAGCACCAGAATGCGCATGTCTGGATGCACATTCGCCAGGTGACGGGTCGCCTCGACGCCATCCATGCAGGGCATAACAAGGTCCATCAGGACCACATCAGGTTGGAGCTGCATAGCCAATTCAACGCCGGTGCAGCCATCGGCGGCAGAGCCGACGACGGTGATATCAGGCACGTCCTCCATCAGCGCCTGAATGCCCTCGCGCACAATACGATGGTCGTCGATGATCACGAGTCGAATCGGACGGTCGGTCACAGCGGTATCTCCATCATGACTTGCGTGCCTGCTCCCGGTTCGCTGGTGATCAAAAGCGTGCCGCCCATCTGATGCAGGCGCTCTTCGATGGTCCTGAGACCGTAGCCGCCGTAGCGGGCAGACGTGGTAACATCGAACCCGCTGCCATCATCGGTGAGGACTACCCGACAACAGCCGGATCGAGCTGTCACCTGCAACTGCACATGTTTGGCGCGCGCATGCTTGATGATGTTGTTCAGCCCTTCCAGGATCATTCTGAACAGCTCAGCCTCGGTATCGGGCGGCAGGTCAATGTCGTCGTCGATCTGCAACGTAGCTTCAAGGCCCGAACGTACCTCGACCGCCTCCAGCCGCTCGCGCAGCGCCCCGGCAAGGCCCTGCTCTTCCAGAATAGAGGGCCGAAGCTGGTAGATCAGCAGGCGGGTTTCAGTCATGGCCTCACGAGCGATCTCTTTGAGCTGGCGCAGACGTAGTTCCGCCTTGTCAACATTGCCCGCTGCCAGCGCCAGGAGTGTCGCATCGGAGTTGAGAACAATCCCGTACAGCGACTGGGTAACGGAATCGTGCAGCTCGCGCGCCACCCGGTTGCGTTCGTTGGTGGTGGCAATCTCCTGGGCCGACGCCTGCAATTGCGCGTTCTCGACGGCGATCACGACCTTGCCGGCGAACAACATCGAAAGTTCAGCATCGACCTCGACGACCGTTGGCCGGTCGGTGAATTGCAGCAGCATGCCGCCGCGAAAGCGAGCCCCATCTACCACGATTGGCACAAAGAGAACCGCTTGCTGCTCGGTTGCAGACTCCGCCGAGTTGCTGCCCGTCTCATACAGGTTGTTGT
Organism: Anaerolineales bacterium; assembly: GCA_020634615.1. Lineage (GTDB taxonomy): Bacteria > Chloroflexota > Anaerolineae > JAAEKA01 > JAAEKA01 > JACKBK01. Next base: position 64,691 of record JACKBI010000009.1, on the reverse strand, counting down.
CGCCACCGACGACCACCGGCCGGCTACCCCGGATGGCCTCATCCAGCAGGGCCGGCGGCATGCTGTCCGCGACCAGGCGGTCCAGCATTTCAGGATTGCCAGACCCACCGCGCACCACCAGACAATCAGCCTCGCCATCCACACTGCATACTGCCACGCACGATGCACCCAGCATATCCCTGGCATCGGCCGCGATCATGGTCAGAACATGCTCAAGGGGTTGGCTGGAGTTCAACGCGGCCATCACAGTGCGCAGCCCCTCAGCGATGCGATGGCGCAGCGTCAACGTCGTGTTGGCCTGCCGTAGCGCCTCGCCCGCCAAAACCTTGTGGGTCGTGTTTTCAAACAACCAGAGAAGCCCGCCATTTTGGAGGCCGCCAACCGGGCTGACGTTCAAACTGGCGTAGGTAATCGCTCCGTCCTGGCCCGCGAACGACACATCTGCTGTGACAGCATCTTGCCCGGTGATACCGCTGATCAGTTCGGCGAGGTCACAAAGTTGAGCTGCGTTGGTTTGCCTTAGTTCGGCATCCGTTAGCCCGGTCATCGCCGCGAGGGCCGGATTACTCGCCAGAATTGCGCCATCTGTTGCGGAAATGCACACGCCCAGCGGAGACTCTGCAAACAACGATGCAATCCGCAGAGCGTCAGCCCGAAACATGAACGTACGAAACGGGCGCGACGGCAGATAGCGCGTGTCGAACCGCGCGCGGCGACGAATTGTTTGCGGACCTGACACAGCGCAATTGGTCAACCGCTTTATCGCGGAGACGGGAAACGCGAGCGCATCCCACCCCAATCGACTACCAGTGAAGTTCCGTAACATGGTTACCTCAAAACGAAGCTCTTTCCGTAAATCTACCGTTCCGGCCATAACAGTAACCAGTGTACAATAGTTGACGAGCTATGGGCAGCGCCAAAAAGGTGTAAATCAGTATGTAGATAGCAATTTGAGGCGCTGATACTGGCGCTACAGCCGTGCAATTGCCGGTTATCGGACGTAAATGGGTAAAGGTACCATTTCGGTCGCCTATCATATCACGTTCAGCGTGTCGAGTCTAGCGTTGATCGCCAAATCCTCCTCTTTTCGCCATACATTTCCCTCGTTTTCGGCTTATGAGGCAAAAAGTAAAGGCCGTTTTACATTATACGTAAAGGGGTGCGACCGACCGAATCCGCCAGTCGCGGCAAGAAGGGGAAGCGCCAATCCGTGAACGGCGATGGGCGCCGATTGCCACGGCTGCACTTTTATAGGTATAATCCAGTTGACATCCTACCGGTCGGATCCAGCCCTACGTTCTCCGAGGGAAGACAGCGTGTTCGATATCAGCAACAGTGGCGCAGCTCAAATCCTGCTGCGAACAAAGCTAAACAAGCCTGTGATCAGCAAAGACCTGATCGCACGTCCGCGTCTGTACGTCACGCTTGACATGGGCCTTCAGCGCCCGTTCACGTTGATTTCTGCACCGGCCGGTTACGGCAAGACGACGCTGGTCAGTTCCTGGCTCCAGTCAGTGTCCCGGCCCAGCCTCTGGGTTTCATTGGACGAGAACGACAACGATCTGCGCCTGTTTCTCCGCTATTTCATCAATGCGATCCAATTACAGCATCCCACCGCGCTGCGGCGTACTGAGATGATGCTCGCCGGCCCAAATCTGCCTGAGATGAAGGCAATTGGCGACACTCTGATCGGTGAGCTGCAAGCGATTGAGGACGAGTTCATTCTCGTGCTGGATGACCTTCACCTGATACACGACCACCAGATCTACGACCTGCTGCGATCGCTGCTGCGCTTTCCTCCCCAATGTTTGCACCTGATCATAATCACACGCCAGGACCCGCCACTGGCACTGAGCAAATTGCGCGCCAGCGGTCTGATGGTCGAAATACGTGGCCAGGAGCTGCGCTTCTCCAGAGACGAAACGGCAGCATTCATCAGCCAGGCCACTGGCGAACCGCTCACCAAGCAGACACTGGACATTCTTGAGAATCGGACAGAGGGCTGGGCGGCCGGCCTGCGACTGACGGCACTGACGCTTCGTTACGGCGTCGAAGTGTCTGCGAACGATGGTGATTCGCACGCACTGAATCGCTACGTCATCGACTACCTCATGGACGAGGTGCTCGAACGTGTCCCGCCAGAAATCGAAATGTTCCTGATCAAGACATCAGTGCTCGATGCCATGTGCGGAGCGCTCTGCGACGCGGTCGTTCAGCCGGCCGGCGGCGGTCAGGGACAAAGCCATCTGGAATGGCTGGAGGCGAACAACCTCTTCATCGTCGCTTTGGACGAGCAAGGCCATTGGTTTCGCTATCACCACCTGTTTCGCGAGTTCCTCATCCACCGAATGCAGCAAAAGCTCTCACCTGAAGAGATAAGCACGTTGCACATCAATGCCAGCAACTGGCTGTCCCAACGACAGTTGCTTGAGGAAGCGCTGCGCCACGCGCTGGCAGCCCATGACATCCACCTGGCAGTGTTGTTGATTGCCGGGCACCGCCATCATCTGTTGAACACCGAACAACGACCGGTTCTGGAGCACTGGCTGCAGCTGTTGCCACCCGGGACCGTCAATGCACATCCCGAACTGCTGCTGGCCGAAGCCTGGATCGCAGAACTGGGACGCTCCAACTCACGCACTGTTCTCGAACTGATCGATCGGGCCCAAACACTGATCGATGAGCAGTCTGCGGATGACGAAACTCGCTTCGCACAATTGCAGGGCGAACTGGACACGCTTCGCAGTCTGGAGAAAACCTTTGCCGCCGAAGATCCACAGTCAGTGATCGCACTGACAAGCCACGCCTTACAAGTCATGCCGAAGGATTGGTATTTGGCGCGCTCTGAAGCCTGGTTGCACTTAACCCTGGCCTGGCAAATGGCTGGCGACCTGACGAAGGCCTACGATATCTCAGCGATGGCTTGCGAAGAGGATGAAACGCACAGTAGCCGGCCGCGGGTACGAAATGCAGGCGGCTTGGCATTCGTTCAGTGGATAGCCGGCGACCTGACTGGATTGCTGCAAACTGCCCGGGAGACGCAGCGGTCGAGCGCGACTGGTGGCCAGCACGAGACGATGGGATGGGAACACTATTTTGCCGCCAGCGCGCGCTATCAGCGCAACGAGCTGGAATCGGCCGAGCGTCACGCCCTGCGGGTGATGGAGTTGCGTTACGCATGCCATCCAATTACAGTTGTGCAGTGCGCAACGATCCTGGCATTGGTCCATCAAGCCAGGGGCCAGACTGACGAAGCACAGGCCACGGTCGAACGCGCGTTTGACTTCCTGCGCGAGACAGGTAGCGATGCCCTGATCCCGATCTTGCGGGCGTTCTCGGCCGAACTGGCAGCCATGCGCGGTGACTTTGACTCAGCCATCCAATGGTCTGCCACACTCGGTCCAATGATTCCGCTCAGAATCATGGCATTCTCCTACGCGCCCCAGTTGACGGCGGCGCGGGTGCTGGTCCATACCGGCAACCCATCCGACCTGCCCCTGGCCGCTGAAAACATCCAGCGCATCGAAAAGTTCGTGACCTCTACCCACAACACGTGGTTCACCATCGAGGTCCTGGCGCTGCGTGCGCTGGAGCGGGCAGCCGCGGACGACATGCCTGCGGCGCTGCAGGCGCTGGAGCGGGCAGTGGTACTGGCCCAGCCGAGGAGTTTCATCAGAGTCTTTGCCGATATGGGTTCGCCGATGGCGCACTTGCTGGAAAAGCTGGCGCAACAGGGTATTGCTCTCAGCTACATCCGTCGTACATTGCTGCCTGCGATCAACCACGACGCCTATCGCAGCACCCCCCAGGCCGTCATACCGCAGGACCAGGCTTCCCTCGCGGAACCGCTGACAGCCCGCGAGATGGAGGTGCTGGAATTGCTGGCCGGGCGCCTGAGCGCAAAAGAAATCGCCAATCGTCTCTTCATCTCCGACCGCACCGTCAAGCGACACGCTGCCAACATCTACCAAAAGCTGGGTGTCCACAGCCGCAACGAGGCCATCGAGGTCGCCCGTATGCAGGATATTCTGCTGCGCGGCTGATCCCCTTCCTCTCCCCGAATTTCTTGTTAACGGTCATCCCTGCAACTTTTTGCTACTACTCAGGCGCCGGAGGACTGACAGGTCTGGTCTTGTGACGAAGTGCGGGTCGCGCCAGTTGAAGCTCCGGGTATTGACAAGGACTGTCGGTCCTGGCAGAATAGTTGCAACTTTTTTACATACTTTCAGGCCTGTCTTTCCATCTTTGCCTGTGATAGCATACGATTACGCGCGAAAACGCGCTGTGTTCACAGATCAGCGGAGCGCATGGCCGCCTCGCTGCACCTATCACCGCTCTAAATCAAAGGCATCGCGATGTACTCTCGTCAGGGATTGACGGTCGACTCAGCAGCAGCATACAGGATTCGTATCCAAGGCTTTCTGGACGAAAGCTGGTCCGATCGCATGAACGGTGTGGCCATCCATATCCAGAGCCGGCCCAAAGAAACGCCCGTGACAGTGCTCACCGGTGAATTCCAGGATCAGGCAGCGCTCTCCGGTGTGCTTAACACGCTTTATGATCTGGGCCTGCCGCTATTGTCGGTAGAATGTCTTGCCATCAAGAAGAATCAGTGAGCAGCATACATGAGCGCCAGATCAGGACTACGCCCGTAGCCGGTCGAATGTCGTTGGGCGTCTGCCAGTCGCGGGCCGTGACCATGCGCGCGACGCGACGGGCAGCACCATGCTGATCTAATCAACACCTGCCACCGGTAATCACCCGCAATCTCGTTTGCCAGCCAAATGAGAGCGGGCAAAATACATACAACACCCAAGGAGACACACAATGACCAGTGAAACGTATGACACGAAAAGTATTGCTCGCCCCGAAGAAATCGAGGCGCTATACGTCCAGACAGCGCACGCCATGAGCTACGACGACGACATTCTCACGCTGCAAACGCTGGCGCCGACGACCCTGTTTTTCTCGGACAGGCCGGACCGCGTCACCGGGCACATCAGCTCGCATGAGTTCGTCGAGTCGTGGGACCAGGGCGAGGACAGCTTCGCCTCCAACCCGCCCAACGCGGTGCTTTCCATCTTCCACCCTGACATGGTCAGCGATGTGGTGGTGGAGCTGATGGACCCGGTGTTGGAAGGCCACACGCTCACGTACAGGGTTACGATCCTGGACGGTGAGATGCCGGCCGAGGGTGGCCCCAGCTCGCTCTTTATCGACGTGATCGGCCGACCGCTCTCGCCGGTATCGGTGGCCGGCGCGCACCGCCGTGACCGCCGCGATGATCGCCGCGACCGCCGCTAGTCGTCCAGCCTAAACAGTTTCGTGTGGATAGCGGCCGCTCGTGGGCCGCTATCCAGCTTGTCTGCCAGAAAGGTCGTTTCTATGACAGCCGCCGAGTTATTTGGGGCTATTGCCGGCATCTCGGGTTTGCTCTTCATCGTTACCAGCATGCTGGCGATGGGAATGAGCCTGACCATGGGCCAGATCATCGAGCCACTGAAGAACGGGCGGCTGGTGGCGCTGGCGCTGCTGGCCAACTTCGTGCTGGTGCCGCTGGTAGCCTATGTGATCATTCTGGTGATCCCGCTGGAGCAGTCGCTACAGACCGGACTGATCGTCCTGTCGCTGTCGGCCGGCGCGCCGTTCCTGCCCAAATTGGTGCAAGGCGCCAAGGGCAGCATCGCCTTCGGCGTCGGGCTGATGGTGCTGCTGATGGTAGTAACCATCTTCTACCTGCCCATCGTCCTGCCCCTGCTGGTGCCCGACGCATCGATCCGCGGCTGGGATATCGCCAAGTCGCTGATCGTGTTGATGCTGATCCCGCTGGCTATCGGCCTGCTGCTGCGATCGCACTCCACGGACGTCGCGGCTCACTGGGGGCCACTGATGAACAAGGTCTCCAGCATCTCAGTCCTCATCCTGCTGGTGGTGGCATTGGGACTGAACGTCTCCAACATCCTGAATCTGATCGGCTCCAACGGCCTGCTGGCCCTGCTGTTGTTCATCGCTGCGTCGTTGGCAATCGGCCTGCTGCTGGGCGGGCGTGATCCGGCAATTCGCGGCACGATGGGTCTGGCTACGCCGCTGCGCAACCTCTCGGCCGCTATTCTGGTCAGCGTGCAAAACTTCTCCGGCAGCGACACACTATCGTTCGTGCTGGTGGCGGCTATTCTGATGCTGCTGATCCTGCTACCGACCGCCAAGCTGCTGAGCAGGCGCAGCGGGTCGGCCCAACCTGCCGGCAAGCCGGCATGACGTGAGGACACGGCCGAACGCCATCCCGTCGCCGGCTCGGCCGAACACCCGCCATCAAAGGCGACCGTGCAACGCGTTGAAGAGAGTCAACCATGGCAGACAAACAACTGGTTCTCGCTCTGTTTGAGAGCGAATTCGCCGCTGACAGCGCCGCCGAAGCAATCAAGAAGTGGAGCAAGCGCCACAAAAAGGTCAAGCTCGACGCGGTCGCGGTGCTGGTCAAGGAAGAGGACGGCAAGGTCAAATCCTATAAGGTGGGCAAGCGCAAGACGCGGACGGGCGCCGTCATCGGTGTTGTGGCTGGCATCCTTTCCGGCGGCATCACGATCATCGGCGGCGCGATCGGCGGCGCCATCATCGGCGCCTTCTTCCGCAAGGGCCTGGGGCTGTCCAAAGAAGAGCAGGCCAGGCTCGCCGGCGAATTGGACAACGGCAAAGCAGCCGTAGGAATCGTTACCAACGCTTCCAAAGCAACTGCTGTGTCGGACAAACTGACCGCGCTGGGCGGCACACTAACCCAATAATGAGGTAACCAATGAACAAGCGAACTTCCACCATCCTTCTGCTGACAGTCCTGAGCCTCGTGCTCCTTGTCAGTGCAGCCTGCTTCCCGCCGGCGACGCCCGTGCCACCGCCCGCTGCCTCCCCCAACTCGATCACAAATATCAACTGGCAGTGGACCAACGTCTCCAACAAGACAACCGGCGAGACGACTGCTGTCCCCAATCCGCAGGACTACACCATCGTCTTCCGCGACGACGGGACATTGAGCGGCATGGCCGACTGCAACAGCTTCAGCGGCACCTATTCCCAGGAAGCCGGCTTCTCGATCACCATCGGCGCGACGACCATGATGGCCTGCCCCGATGGCTCGTTGAACAGCATGTATCTGCAACTGCTGGGCGAAGTGGCGGCGGGTGGCCCTGACGGCGCCGGCAACCTGGCGCTGGAAACAGCCGGCGGCGAGCAGCGCATGTTGTTCGTCAACGGGGGTCCGGCCATAGAATAGCAGTTTCGGAATTGACTTCAACAAGTTCAGGAGCTGATGCATCCATAGCGACACAGTCATTGGCAATCAGCGCAGTCTTCACCGGCGCTGACAATCTGGTCGTCTACTGGCTCTCGACCCTGATCGCATTTTGCGGTGTTGAGGCATTTGCGGTTGCTGGCAGCAAGGAGTTGATCGTCCAGGACATCAACCTAAGGATGCGTGTAACTATTCAGGCTATCACGGAGCGCCAGACTTCGGAAGTCGCCGCAGCAAAGTGGAAGCATCTCTCACCGCGTTGGGCTAGTTGTTACGTAGAACCGGCGACTTCCGAAGTCTAAGGCTGAATAGTTACGGATGCGTCTAGAAATCACTTCTGTGTTGGCTCGGTCAGGAGACCGGCCAAAGCGGTATCGAGTTGATAGACGCGTCCTAACCGTCCTGGTTCTCTTCTGCGCTTTCGGCCCGTCGGTACAGAGTGTCTTCTGGATCTTCTCAGTGATGGCGGTGCAGCTCTATCTGAACACGTAAACGAAGTGGAACTTACTATAGCACAAGGAGGTCACAGATGCTGCATGCACGAGCAACCGTTCGAGAAGAGCTTCTCGATGAGGTTTTTGCCTCAACTGACCTGTCGGTGTCGATGCCCAAGTACAGGATCCCCGAAAAGGAACATGATCCCCGCCATGCCTATCAGGTGGTGGCCGACGAGCTGATGCTGGATGGCAACTCGCGCCAGAATCTGGCCACGTTCTGCCAGACCTGGCTCGAGCCTGAGGTCCACAGGATCATGGATCTGACCGTCGACAAGAACATGATCGACAAAGACGAGTATCCGCAGACCGCCGAGTTGGAAGCGCGCTGCGTGCATATTCTGGCCGATCTGTGGAACTCGCCCGATGCAGCTAACACCCTGGGCACATCGACGACAGGCTCCAGCGAGGCTGCCATGCTGGGCGGCATGGCGCTGCTGTGGAACTGGCGAGCGCGGCGCAAAGCTGCCGGCAAGCCTACCGACAAACCCAACATGATCACCGGCCCGGTGCAGATCTGCTGGCACAAGTTCGCCCGCTACTGGGACGTGGAGCTGCGCGAGATCCCCATGGAGGGCGACCGCCTGCTCATGACCCCCGCAGAAGTGCTCCAGCGCGTCGACGAGAACACCATCGGCGTGGTGCCGACCCTGGGCGTGACTTTCACCGGGCAGTACGAGCCGGTCAAGGATGTCAGCGATGCGCTGGACAAGCTTGAAGCCGAGACCGGCTTGAACATCCCCATCCACGTCGACGGCGCCAGCGGCGGCTTTCTGGCGCCGTTCACTGCGCCCGAACTGGTATGGGATTTCCGGCTGCCGCGGGTCAAGTCGATCAACACATCGGGCCACAAGTTCGGTCTGGCGCCGCTGGGCGTGGGCTGGATAGTCTGGCGCGACGTGGAAGACCTGCCCAAGGACCTGATCTTCAACGTCAACTACCTGGGCGGCAACATGCCGACCTTCGCCCTGAACTTCTCGCGGCCCGGCGGCCAGATCGTGGCCCAGTACTACAACTTCCTGCGGCTGGGACGGGATGGCTACCGCAAGATTCAGATGGCCTGCTACGAGACGGCCATGTACCTGGCCGAAGAGATCGCCAAACTGGGACCGTTCGAGATCCTGTACAACGGCGACCCGAAGCTGGGCATTCCAGCGCTGGCCTGGAAGCTCACAGAAGACGTGGAGCACGATTTCACGCTGTTCGATCTGGCCGACCGGCTGCGGGTGCGCGGCTGGCTGGTGCCGGCGTACACCATGCCTGCCAACCGGCAGGATATGGTCGTGCAGCGTATCCTGGTCCGCCACGGCTTCAGCCGCGATCTGGCCAGCCTGTTGATGGATGACTACAAGGTGGCGGTGGCCCACTTCGACAGACATCCTGTGACCTCCCCGCTGACTGAGGAGGAGGCCGGCAGTTTCAACCACAGCTAGCCAGACGACCTGGCCGACTCGAATGAGCGCGCTGGCGCTGTCACGACAAAGTTGCCAGGTTGAAGAATTATGGACGTTGCCGGAACGCGGTTAAGATAGTTTCATCGAAACCGCGCAGAAGCAACATTGCCGGCAGCCGGCTGACACGCATCTTCGCAAGCAAGTACGTTCAAACAAACTGCGCACCTGACCAACGGCAAAGCCTAGCTAGCCTGAGGCCATCGTGATCACGATAGTTCATGAGATCTGTGCACAAGGAGAAAACAGTGACTCAAGAAAACAACATCGCCTTCCTGACAGGTTACCTGTCGCTGGAAGCAGCGCAGGCCGATTTCGCTAGATTTTCGCAGGCCGTCGCAGATCAGCAAATCAGAACCGAGGGCATCATCCTCATGGAAAAGGATGCCAGCGGACAGGTCAGAATCGACCACAGCGACGGGGACCTGATGAGCCGCATGCCAGCCGGGCTTGGCGCGCGGCTCAGGCCGGGCATGGCTGCCATGCTCGCGGTCGTTCCCGAAACAGATCGTCTGGCTGCCCAGCGGGCGCTGGGCAGCGCCCTTGCCAAGTCGATAGCGGTCATCGACGACAAGGGCCTGGAGGGTGCGCTGGTGGAAGCGCTCCAGAAGTTCGTGCCCGACCGCACCGAACTTCCGATCCCCGACCGCACCTTCGGCGGCACGATCGGGCGCACCATGCACGATTCTGTCCCTGACTGGACGATGATCCCTGGCCCCAAAGCGCCGGATGGCGCGCCCAACGTGCTGCTGGTCATCATCGATGACGCCGGCTTCGGCGGACCCAGCTCCTTTGGCGGCCCGATCGAGACAGACGCGTTCACGCGTGTGCAGGAGGCAGGACTTGCCTACAACCGGCTGCATGTGACGTCGGTCTGCTCGCCGACGCGCGCCGCGATGCTGACCGGGCGCAACCAGCACCGGGTCGGCTTCGGCTCCATCGCTGAGTACCCCGGCCCCTTCCCCGGCTACACCGCCGCCAGGCCGCGCAGTTGCACCGCCTTTCCGCGCATCCTCAAGGAAAATGGCTACGTCACCGCCGGCTTCGGCAAATGGCACCTCACGCCCGACAACGTGCAAGGTCCGGCCGGCCCGTTCGACCACTGGCCCAAATCGTGGGGCTTCGACCACTGGTGGGGCTTCCTCAGCGGCGCTGCCGGCCAGTACGACCCGATCATCACGCTGGACGACTGGACGATGGGCGTGCCTGAGGGCAAGGACGGCGAGCCGTATTACTTCCCCGACGACATCACCGACAAGGCCATCGAATGGCTGCACGGGGTGCGGGCGCAGGACGCTCACAAACCGTGGATGCTGTACTACTCCACCGGTTGCAGCCATGCGCCGCACCATGTGTCCAGCGAATGGGCCGACAAGTACAAGGGCAAGTTCGACCAGGGCTGGGACAAGCTGCGCGAAGAGACCTTCGCGCGCCAGAAGAAGCTGGGAATCATCCCGCAGGACGCCGAGCTCACCCCGCGGCCCGACCTCTTCCCGGCCTGGGACACGCTCAGCGACAGTGAAAAGAAGCTGTACGCGCGCCAGATGGAAGTGTTCGCCGGTTTCTCCGAGAACGCCGACTGGAACGTGGGACGCCTGCTGGACTCCATCGAAGGGCTGGGTGATCTCGACAACACGTTGATCATCTACATCTGGGGCGACAACGGCGCCAGCATGGAAGGCACCACCACCGGCTCCTTCAACGAGATGACCTTCCTCAACGGCATCGTGCTGGACGCCGATCAGCAGTTGGCGCTGATCGAGCAATATGGCGGCATCGAGGCGCTGGGCAGCGAACACACCGCGCCGCACTTCGCGGCAGCCTGGGCGCACGCGATGAACACCCCCTTCCAGTGGGGCAAGCAGACGGCCAGCCACCTGGGCGGCACGCGTGACCCCATGGCGATCGCCTGGCCCAATCGCATCAAGCCGGACAAGACCCCGCGCGCCCAGTTCACCCATGTGATCGACATCGGCCCGACGATTCTCGAAGCGGTCGGCATCCCCGAACCGACCATGGTCGACGGCATCCCGCAGGAGCCGATGGATGGCACCAGCTTCCTGTTCTCCTTCGACGACGGGGCCGCGCCGGAGCATCACACGGTGCAGTACTTCGAGATGTTCGGCTGCCGCGCGATGTACAAGGACGGCTGGTGGGCGGCTTCCCGCCCGGACCGCATCCCGTGGGACCTGTCCCCCAAGACGCTGGCCCAGTTCGGCCCCGAAGCTGACTGGGACCCGGACCGCGATGTAGGCTGGGAACTGTATGACCTGACCAAGGACTTCTCCCAGGCCCACAACATCGCGGCCCAGCACCCGGACAAGGTCGCTGAACTGCAAGCGCTGTGGTGGGAAGAAGCCGAGCGCAACCGCGTGCTGCCGCTGATGGCCGGCGTGTCGGTCATGTACGGCATCCTGCCGCCGCTGCCGACGGTGACCCGCTTCAGCTTCATGGGCAACGTGCAGAACGTCCAGCGCGGCATGACTCCGCGCGTTCAGGGACGGTCGTATGCCATCGAAGCTGATCTCAACGTGCCGGAAGGTGGCGCGGAGGGCGTCATCGTGGCCAACTCCGACTTCACCGGCGGGTACTCGCTGTGGGTCGACGGCGAGGGCCGGCTGCGCCACACCTACTCGCTCTTGGGCGTCGAGTTCTACAGGCAAACCTCCAGCGAGAAGCTGCCGGCGGGTGATGTCGCGGTCAAGATGCTGTTCGAGGCAGATGCGCCCATGCCGGGCTCGGGTGGCAAGGTGACGCTCTGGGCCAACGACAAGCAGATCGGCGAAGGCCGCCTGGACAAGACGGTGCCCATCGCCTTCACCTCCTATGCCGGCATGGACATCGGTCGTGACAACGGCGGTGTGGTCGATCTCGACTACGAGGAAAAAGCGCCCTACGCCTTCAACGGCACGGTAAAGAAAGTCGTCTTCGACCTCATGCCAGCGCATCTGGATGCTCAGGTAGCCCTGCACCAGCACAACGCCGTCCAGGCTGTCGCTGCTGGCGTCGCCGGCTAAGTCCCAACGCTCCCAGAGACTGTGAGCTTCCTCTCTCGCCATCCGGTTTTCGGCCGTGGTCGCGGGAGAGGGAGCTTTTTTTATTGACCAAGTGGCCTAACAGGGTTTCGGCAAGCGCCGCGGAGAACCGGCGTGGGGGAGGCTACCCGATGGTCCCGTTCGATCGCTGGCCGGCCGGCGGCAATGGGGCTGAAACCTCTTGCGGCTTCATTGCCCACGACTTCAGAAACTATGCGTAAATAACTGGCGGGATGGCACGGTCTGAGACCGGCCAGAGCGTGAAGTTAGGACACGCCTAAAAATTAGTTGCTGCTTTGGCCGGTCTCCTGACCGAGCCAAGATCGGGTTGACGCGTCCTTAATGTTGGACTGTTATTTAGGCTCTTGCAGCGAGCGATCAAGTCCTGGTTGCTAACTTCATTTTCAAGGAAAGACCGTCGCAAAAGCGGGTCACAGATGAGGTCGGCCTGTCGCATCAGTTCGGAGTAACCTGCTTCGATCACTTCCTGGGCGGTTAGTCCAGGCAGACCGATTGCCGCGACGACATCCGCTATACAGGCGTACACCCGCGAAGGAAAGTCGATTGCCACGGTTCCATGGGCGCGCAAATGTGCCCAGACTTCAGCCGCTGCTTGCCGCGCCTCCGCTTCCCGCCCGAGTGCCAGCAAGCAGCGCGCTTCCACTGCCTGCGCTTCTATCGCCGATGCGTGCAGACCGCCTTGATTAGCCAGGATCCGACTTTCGGCCAAGTAATCCGCGGCGACGCTGTAGTCTGCCATATCTTCCAGAATCATCCCCAGATAAGCCAGGCACGTTGCCACTGCAAGCGGGCGGTAGCCCGTTGCCCTCAGTTCCTGCAAGGCGCTCTCTCCCAAAAACCGTGCGCCGTCGCGGTCTCCTGAGCACCACAATACGTAGGAGAGGTCGTACCGGAGGTTGGTCTGCAGGAACTGGGCGCCCAGCGTCTCGGCCAGGGCCATACCGCGTTCATACATGGCGCGTGCATCGGCATAGCACCCCAAGCGGGCGTAGTCGAAGCCAGCACTCATCGCCTGCCGGCTCTCAAGGGCGAGATCGCCTGTGCGGCGAGCCACATCGATAGCGCGCCGGGTAAGCTGCAGAGCGTAGGATATGTCGCCCACATCGGAGTGGTAGTGCGCGAGTCCGGACAGGAAATTGGTTTGCACTATCTCATCGGTGATCTCTGGCAGGATAGCGAGTATTGCATTGACGATTGGGCGCGCTGCCTCCCAACGCTCGAGGCGAGCCAATGCGACCACTTCTGCCGACAGTCCCCGCGCTTCCAACAACCGATCTCCGGAGCAAGTCGCTGCCGCGATGGCCGCCTCGCTGGCGTCCAGCATCCGCTGATAATCCTCTACGCGATAAGCATAATCAGCGTACGTCAGAAACGCTTCCGCCAGCCGCACATCGTCGTTGCAGGTCCTCGCCAGCGCCAACAGAGCCTCAATATCCGCGCGCTGTGCCGCGCGATCCTCCAAAAGATCGAACACCGTCTGTCTGCCTTGCAGACCACGCCAGCGCCGTTCGCAATCATCCGGCGCGATCGCGGCCAAGGCATGATTGAAGAAAGTACGCGCCTCCTGGGGTGTTCCTTGCGCTATGGCGCGTTCGCCCGCACGTAGCCAACAATCCGCTGCCTGGGTAAAGAGTTCCGCCTGGCTATAGTGCTGTGCCAGGATCTCGGGTTGCATCTCTGTGATGACAGGAAAACAGGCGGTTAGCGTCTCAGCAATGCGCCGGTGGATGTCGCGCAACGTGGACTTGAGCAGCGAACTGTAGGCCGCGTCCTGGATCAGCGCATGCTTGAAAGTATAGGCCATTGGCTCGACCAGATGGTTAACCAGGCCCGCCTCAACAAGTGTCGCGAGATCGCTTTGCAGGCGCGATTCGGCAAATGGCGCTACAGCGCGCAGCACCGGGTACTGGAACTCACGACCCAGTACTGCGGCCCACTGCGCCGTCTCCCTGGCCGAGCCCGTTCGGTCAAGGCGCGCCATGAGCGAGTCGCGCAGGGTGGCAGGCAGAGGCACGCCATGATGCGTCGTGATCATCTCCCGGGCTGTGCCGTCGAGGAACATGCGGGTGAGTTCTTCCAGATAGAGGGGGATCCCATCGGCTTGCTTGACGATGCGCCGGCGAAGCTCTTCGGGCAAGTTGTGATGGTCATCGACAGCGCTTGCCAGATCAGCAGCCTGCTGCGGATTGAGCGGTCCGAGGGAGAGCTTTAGCTCGTGCGGCTGCGGCAGCCAGGGCGCGACGAAGTCCGGTCGCCAGGTGAGCCACAGCACGCAACGGATCCCGATCAACGCGTCCAGGGAGCGGCTTAGCCACGTGATCGTCGTCGGGTCGGCCCAGTGCAGGTCTTCGATCAATAGCATCACTGGCTGTCGAGCCGCCTCTCGTTGCAGCAACGCCAGGCATGCCTCGCGCATGCGCTCGCGCAGGTCCTCGGTAATGGGTCGGGACGGGGAAGTATCATCCGGCAGATTGAGCGCCAGGGAGAGCAATCGGACCATGAGCGGCGACGCCAGGTCATTTCGGACGAGTGCCTCCTCAAGTTTGGCCCGCCTGGTCGGGGCATCGTCGTCGTCTTTACAGCCCAGAAACTGCTCCAGCAGGTCCGTGATTGGATAGTGACTTGTGTTCTGAAAAAGGGGTGAACAGTGACTCTCCAGCCACGTGGCCGGCCAGGCGCACATCTGCCTGAACGCGTATGTTAGGCGCGTTTTGCCAATCCCCGGTTCACCACACACGGTGACGACCTGGCCCTGTCCTGCCTTCACTCGATCCAGGCAGGCTGCTAGCTGTCGCAGTTCCTCCTCACGCCCGACCATGGGCGTGGGTCGCCTCTGATCGAGCCAATCGAAAGGCTTTTGGCCGGGGTGCTCACTGGGCACCCGATAGATCGCGCTCGTCGTGTCCGAGCCCCCCAGATCAATCGGCTGGCATACAAACCAGCGACGCACAAGGCGCTCCGTATCAGCCGTTATCACCACCCAGCCCGGCTCGGCTAATCGCTGGCAGTCACCCGCCAGATCAGGGACGTTGCCCACCAACTCAGCGCCATGGCTCACCATCATGCCCGTGTGGATGCCAATGCGAACCTGATCGCGGCACGCAGCAATCAAGGCCAGCGCCGCCCTGACAGCACGGCGGGCTGCGTCCTCCTGGGCCATCGGATAGCCGAAGTAGACCAGAAAGTCGGTGCCCGGATGTGGTTGGAGCCACCCACCATGGCGCTCGCTAACCTGTGTGACTGTTTCTGCGAAACTCGCCAACCCATCCAGCATCTCTTCAGGATCATCGATGTTTGGTGCAAGCCAACGAACGAGCAGGGCTGTCACCTGGCGACGCTCGTCAAGCGCGGGCGGCGCCGTATCAACCGCCGGCTGCTCGGTCCGGCTATGCGCGCGTCGCCTGCGTATCTTTTCATACAGCCCGGTGGCTTCTGGCGACGCCTTGATGCCGAATTCCTGCGCCAGGATCCGGCTGAAAGCTGCATACTGTTCGAGCGCGGCCGCTTCTTCGCCACTCTGCGCCAAGGCGGACATGACCTGGATGTGGGCTCGCTCGTGCCACGGCTCGAGCGCGATCAAGCGGCGCGCGTACTCAAGCATCTGCGCCAACTCGCCGCGTCGTTCATGGTAGTCTGCGAGCACGCCCAGCACTTCAAGGCCCCGGTTGTGCAACGCTTCCTGCTGCACAACGTGCCATTCATCGAATGGCACGCTATCGCGCACAGCGAAACCCGCGAGCAGATCGCCGCGATATAAGTCGGCAGCCTGTTTCAGCCACCCCATACATACGCAGCATCCATCGGTTTGGGTGTGCTTGTGCTGGCGGTAGGAGTCGATCAGCGACAGAAAGTCGGCGACATCGAGCTGGTAGTCGCTTTCGGCGTTGAACTGGATGTCCTGGCCGATAGCCAATAAAAAGGGTGGGCGGGTTGCGCTGTCTACGTCGTTCTCGCCCAGCGCACAACGCAGCCGCAGCAAGGTCTGGCTGAGGTTGTGCGTAGCTTTCTGTTGGGACGACTCAGGCCAGAACATGTTCGCAAGGGATGCGCGCCGGTGAGGTCGCGCCGCCTCGACAGCAAGGTAGGCGAGCAGCGCACGCGCCTTGTTTGTGCCGAAGGCCGTGACTAACTGCCCATCCAATGCGACTGTGAAACCACCGAACAAGGAAAACGAAAGATGAGCCACGCTGTGCTCCTGAAACGCG
The DNA here is from genome assembly GCA_020634615.1 of Anaerolineales bacterium. GTDB lineage: Bacteria > Chloroflexota > Anaerolineae > JAAEKA01 > JAAEKA01 > JACKBK01. The sequence continues at coordinate 48,200 of JACKBI010000009.1, read as the reverse complement.
CCGGCAGCACCTCAGCGACTGCCGCAAACAGAGGCGCTGTTACAAGCTCTTTTCCAGCACTCGACGCGCGGTTGTGATAATATTGTGATGCGCTTCTCATAATATTATAGTCGAAAGGAAGGCAAGCGACAAGTGGAGCCACGCACGACATATGCCTCGTATCTGCTTCGTCTTTGGTTGGTTCGGAGTGACGATGAGGTGACCTGGATTGCCACCATCGATCGCTCAGCCACCGGCAGTCGTCGTTCCTTTCCCAGCGTAGAGGCCCTCGTGACATTCTTGCTGGCCGAGTACGGTCGAGTCGCGGTCGCCAAGTTTGATGGACAACAGAGTCAGGATGAAAACACTGTGGGCGGTTCGTCTGACATCCGAGGCGCGAATTGCGACCAAGCATAGGCGACGGCGAGCGATCCAATCGAGCAAGGTGCCAGTAAGGCCATAACTCTTAAGTTGTACACGATCCATCTCATACCCATCACCAACTCAAGGAGAACCATTCTGGGCAAAGAACAAACAAGTGCAGTCTGCAAAGTCCGGCGCAGCGGCTCCCGATGCACCGGCGGCTGACCAGCCCAACAGGTCGCAGCACTGCAGCAAGCATCGGCTTAATCACTCATCAAATGCGGTATCGGAGGTACCATCATGTTTGACATTTCTATCACTGCTCCCCAATGGATTGGGCTCTTGATCGGCTTCGGGATTGGCGCCGCAGCTGAGTTGTGGGGCATCGCCAATCCTGAATCAATTATTCGCCTGGCACGTTGGAAGGATCGCCTCTTCATCGGCTGTGTGACGGTGGGCGGCGCCGTCGCAGTTCTGACGTTATATGGGCTATACGCGCTGGGCGTGGACATGCATTTTGGTTTGAAGAATATGTACATCTGGGGCATCCTGCTCGGCGGAATCCTCTTTGGCACCGGCATGGCCATCTCTGGCTACTTCCCCGGGTCTGAGTGGATGGCATTGGGAGAGGGTCGCCGCGATGCGCTCTATGCTGTGCCGGCCGGAATCGTAGGGGCCCTGGCGTGGACATTGCTCTCAGCCACGGCCGTCGGCCAGTGGTTGGTCAACACGAACAACTACGGCGAGATTTTGATCACCGGGAAGACGATTGCAGAAAGCACTCCGATCAATCTTTTCCTCCTGGCGATTCCGTTTGCCGCCTTACTGATAGTCATTGCGTGGTTTACCCCGAGATATGCTGGTTCTAAACATGTGTGTATTCGGGCTCAACTGCGCGGCAAACTCGGGCACGACGAGGACAATCCGGTTTTGAAGGAGCGCCGCGATGACAATGTCACCTATCTCCTCGAAGGTTCGATCGCCAGAAAAGGTGGCAAGGCCGAGAAGTTCGTACGTGCACTCTCGTCAGAACCAAACACCTTTGGACCGGTGCTTGTAGTTGTTGCCATCGCGGTTGGTTTGTTCATCGTAGCGGGCATCATACTGCACCAGATCTTCGGCGAGTCGACCACATATTCCTGGCTCGTGTCATATATGACACCGAACAATGCATATTCACAGAATGTGCAGCAGACCATCGGATGGGAACCGTTTTCCGACGTTGGGACGTACTTGGGCGCCTTCTTCTCGGCGCTGCTGATTTCCAAGCGCTACACGGCGTTCAGGAGAGTACTCCCGCCTACGTGGGCCAATCGGTTTGGTGATTCACAGATCAGACGAGCGATAGGCGTGTCCATCGGTAGCTTCATGGTGCTGTTCGGCGCCCGCATGGCCGGTGGATGTGCATCGGGTCACATTTTGAGCGGCATCTTCCAGATGGCGATGTCAGGGATTTTCTTCGCCGTCGTCGTGATCATCACGATGCTCATTGCCGCCAGATTGATCTACAGGGATTGTCCCGACAAGGTGCTCCCAAGGAAGCGAAGCATCACGATACCAGCCGCCTCAACTGAAAGCGATGACCAGACGTCTAAGCACCAGGGAGACGGAAACAAATACTTTAACATGATGCGAGACAGAGGTATCGCCTGGATGGTCATCATCGGCATAATTGCGACCGTCCTGGTGGCGATTTACACCTTGGGCGGTTATACCGGCTACGATGGCGACATGGTCGCGTGGTTGCCGGTTACGCTAATCCCGCTGTTTCTGACGCTGTTCGCTTCCGCCTTCTACAGCGATCGGCCGGCCTATGAAGAGACCACCGTCCCCACCGCCCCCCCAACCGAATCGGGCGAGGATGCGGAGATGAAAACCGTGCCTGCCTGAGCAGGTGGCGACTTGGAGTGACAGGACGAATAGCCGTCACTTCAAGTCGCCACGGAATAGACCTCACACAACAGTTGCTCGACGAAGGTGGGCGCCCTCGCCGAGCAACTGTTGTGTGATTCGGAGTCAGTACGTCACGACGGACGTGAGTAACGGTTTGTTATACAAGCGACCTGTGGTATAAAGGCGAGCACAACCAGCAGCAACGACGTGATTGTGCAGTTGAAGCAAGATGTCGTTGAGCTGCGCTCTGTTTGGTTGTAGTTACACACGTAATTCAAGACAGCCACCTCGCCGGCCTGCCAGCACCCCGATGGATGAAAACAGCGGGCCTCGGTCGGAGACCAGCCCGAGCGAGCTACCTCCAAGACAGGCGCCTCGACGACCTGCCGACATCCCGATGGATGAAAACAGCGGGTCTCGGTCGGAGACCGGCCCGAGCGGTGAGCAGCTATTTTAAGAGACTGTTTGAAAAGTCTTCGGAAGTCGCCGAACGACTGTCACGACTGGCCTTCAACGGTTTTGACAGACCCCTTATTTTGACTCGGCGACTTCCGAAGACTGAACGGGCGACTTTTCACACAGCTTGTAAGAGCAGGTAAGGATGAATGACACAGTTCTTCCGCAAGCGTACACTGTCCCTTTCCATGGTCGTTCTGGTCATGCTTGGCATTTTGATGGTGCAGAGCACGATTTCCTACAGCACGACATACGGCGCGCTGGCCAAGTTTGTCCAGAAATTGGACTCAACAGGGCTGCCAGAGGGAGGGTTGGTGCTGCGGGCGCTGCTGGCCATGTTGCTGGTGATCCTGTGGCTGCTGAACCGCAGGCGCGCGCTTTTCAAGGCCATCATAGTCGTCAATGGTTTCTTGACCTTGGGCTTGTTCATGAACCTGGCATCGCTGATCACCGTCCTGTTTGGCCTGACGCCGCAGGTCGTCAGGGTCTTGCTGTTGGATGTGGTCCTGATGGCGATCTCAAACATCCTGATCTTCTCGATCTGGTACTGGATCGTCGATCCGCCCGGTGTGGAGGAGGTGCCGCGTGAGGACGAGGCATGGGACTTTCTGTTCCCACAGCGCGCCGGCGAGCTGCCACATTATGACGAGTGGACGCCCAAATATTCGGATTACCTTTTCCTGGCCTTTACCACCAGTTTTGCATTTGGTCCCACGGATACGCCGCCTTTGACAAGGCGGGCGAAGATGATTATGTTACTACAGTCTACGGTATCGCTGGTCACGTTGACCGGAATTGCCGGCAGCGCGATCAATATGCTTGCAGGAGCCTGAGATGCAGGACAAGAGCCTGGCCAACTCCCCCTTTACGACCCAGCGCGCCGCAGCCATTGCCGGCATCGTGTTTGCCGTGCTGCTCATCAGCGCCCTGGGGTTGATCCGCATCTCAGTGCCTGATGATCCAGTCGCCGCCGGGGACTGGCTTGCAACGAGCTGGAAACCGGTCACACTGGCGCTTCAGTTGCTGCCGTTTGCAGGCATTGCATTTCTCTGGTTTATTGGCGTGATACGCGACCGCATCGGAGAACGCGAAGACCGGCTTTTTGCCACAGTTTTTCTTGGCAGCGGCTTGCTGTTCCTGGCCATGCTCTTTGCCTCAGCCGCAGTTGCCGGCGGCATCTTGCACATGTACGGAGCGACACCGGATGCGTTGCTAAAAAACGGCCTGTACACCTTCGGTCGCATCATCACCTTTGAGATCATGAACGTCTACGCAATGAAAATGGCAGGCGTCTTTATGATCTCAACGTCGACGCTTGCATTGCGTACAGGAATCCTGCCGCGTTGGATGTCATTTCTCGGCCTGGCGCTGGCGGTGTTTCTTATGTTCAGTCTGGGACTCTTTACCTGGTCGGTCATGGTCTTCCCATTGTGGGTGTTGCTGATCAGCGTATACATCCTGCTGCACAGCAGCAGATAACCCGGGTTGGATACTCTGCGCCAATCTCATGCACCTTGGCCAAAAGCTGCCAGGCAGACACACTGCCTGTCTCAAACCACGGCTGCCGGCAGCACAGTCGTCAAGCAACAGCTCAGTTGCTGCCTCTATTTCACCTAAAGGAGAATCTTCCCATGAAACGAACAGTTCTTATCTTGCTGATCATGGTTGCCCTGATCAGCGCGTGCGGCGCCAGCACAGCATCGCTGACCGGTGCCACATGGACGGTCACAGCGCTCTCTGGCGTTAACGTCGATCCCAGCGTCCCGATGACCGGGACCTTTGGCACGGACGGCAAGCTGACGGGTTCCGGCGGCTGCAATAACTACACCGCTAACTACACAGCCAGCGGCAGCAACCTGACCATTGACTCGCCCTCCTCGACGATGATGACCTGCACAGAAGTAGTTAACCAGCAGGAAAGCGAGTATCTCTATCTGCTGGAGAACAGCAGCACCTATAACATCAAGGGCAGCACGCTGACGATCAAGGATTCTACCGGTCAAGCGATCATCGAGTATACTTCGGGAAGCTGATCGGTCGCTCCGGACTTCCGAAGTCACCTGCTGGCGTTACCAGCCAGTCTCCAGACGCAACCGGCTGCACGAGTGCCCCGGCAAGTTCGGAAGTCGCGGGCGAGAACAACTCTTTAAGGAGCATCGACCTATGAACATTCCCCTGAATGGAGACGTGCAGTGTACCGATGGCGCAGGCGGGCAAGTTGTGGCGGCAGTCCTTGACCCGGTGCGATGGACCATGTCCCACCTCGTGATCGACATCAAGGGCCATGGCCACCGGGAGTATCTGGCGCCGCTGGATCTGATCGCCGACGACACTGCTCACGGGATCTCGCTGAACTGTAGCAAAGACGGACTCTCCCACCTGGCGCCATTCTTGGAGACAGAGATCGCCGAGGATCAGGGCATCGGGCTGCCTAACGCCGAAGGGCTGGCATATGCAGAATTTCAGAGCGGGCTGTCGGCCACTGACTTCAGCATGACCAGCGGCGGCCCGGCCTATGTCGACGTGGAAGCGATCCCTGACAACGAGCTGGCGACGCGGCACGGCATCCCCGTCTATGCCACTGATCACCAGGTAGGCCAGCTCGACGAGTTGGTCATCACGCCGGAATCGGGGCAGATCACCCACGTCGTGCTGAAGGAAGGGCATCTGTTCGGCAAGAAGGAAATCGCTGTGCCGGTCGGGCAGGTCGATCGCATCGGCGAAGTAGCGGTCCATCTCAAGCTGGCGAAGCACGAAGTCGAGCAGCTTCCCAGCCTGTAGCCGGTCGCGTCAGAACGTATCCTGAAACGTACTTGGTGTTGAGGAGACGCCAGAGCCATGCAACGAATCCTGACGGGTACCCGATATTTGATCATCATTCCGGTAATCGGGCTTGTCCTGGCGTCTGCGATCTTCTTCGTCTTCGGCGGCATCGGATTGATCCGGATGCTGCTGGAGTTGGTTCACACAGCGATCGAGATTCTCGCAGGAGAAATGCCTCCGCTGGACCGCAACCTGCTGATCGTGGAGGTGGTAGAATACGTCCATACATTCCTGGTCGGCACCGTGCTGTTCATCACCGCGGTTGGTCTGTACCAACTCTTCATCACCGATGTGAAGTTCCCCGGCTGGTTGAGGATTGACAGCACCGAAGACCTGGAAACCAACCTGATAGGCGTGACGGTGGTGGTGTTGGCCGTCAACTTCATGAGCCGCGTCTTCCTGGGAACGCCTGATACGGTTCTCCAGTACGGCGCCGGGATCGCTCTGCCAATCGCTGCCCTGGGCATCTTCCTGGGACTGCGCGCCTGGGGTACCAAAATGGTCAAAGATAGCCACCACCGGCGAACCGACGTTCATCACGAACATTCCGACCAGCACCACAACCACGGCGAGCAAGCGCAGGACAGCGCCCAACTGTAGGCTGTTGGTGACTATTCAGCCAGGACCGACAGTCCTTGTCAATCACCAGAGCTTCAACGGACGCGCCACTCACTTGGTCACAAGACCAGGACTGTCAGTCCTATGTAGCCTGAACAGTTACATCCGTTGCTCGAAATGCCATTCGCTGATCTGGCCAATGGCCCGATCTCATAACAATTCAACCCATGTGCGGCCGGACCGACACCTACCGGCCTCGCAGTCAGAAAGGATCGACGACTATGAAACAACCAAAATCCACCCGTCGCGCGCTATTGCTGGCGCTGGCGCTGGCGGCGCTGCTGATTCTGTCGGCAGTCACCGTCACGACGGCCAGCCAGTTCGCCTCCCGGCAAAACGCCCAGGCGACGCCTGCCGCGACTGAAACCGCAGATGCGCCCGCGGACAACGCGGCCGGCGGCGCGTTTATCACCATCAGCCCTGAAGCCGGCTTCCCGCTGGACCCGTTCCTGGTCAGCGTGCAAGCGGGCGGCCCCGTCACGGCCAGCACCCTATCCGAGGCGTGCCAGGGTTACATCTCCGACGCTCCGGTGGTCACAGCCGACTATCAGGGCGAGGCAGACATGATGAAGGTCTTCTTCTACAGCGACAACGACACGACCCTGGTCGTGCAGACACCTGACGGCGACTACCTGTGCAACGACGATACCAGCAGCCTGCTGCTGGACCCCACCGTGGCAATCACCCAGCCGGTAACGGGCACATACAACGTTTGGGTCGGCAACAGCGTCCCGCGCGGACTGGCGGCCGGCTTCCTGGTGTTCACGACCCGCGATGACATGAATGCAAGCAAGCTTGCTCTGGCGTCGCTGGTGAAACGTAATACTGTACCTGAGGTGTTGCCGCTGCGCGATCGATTCCTCCGGGCGGCCCAGAATCTCGAGGACGCTGCAGCGGCTGTCGAGTCACCCGATGCACTGGAGGCCGGCGGCGATGCTGCCACGGTAGATGTGACCGCGGACGGCGACCTGCCCGCGCCAGAGTTGCAAAAGAACGACGATGCTCTGTGCGGCGGTCTGGTGTCACTGGCCCCGAACTATGCCTTCGACTGGACCGGCGAGGCCGATGGGCTAACCTTGTTCGTCGAAGCTGACCAGGACACGACACTGTTTGTGCTTGGACCGGATGGCAGTGTGACCTGTAGCGACGACACCGCCGGCGCGGACAACCTTAACCCGACGGTTACTCTGGAACAGCCGGCCGAGGGACGCTACCTGGTCTGGGTCGGCAGGCTCGATCCCACGACCAGCGTCGATGCCGTGCTTACGATCACAGAGGACGCCAAGGCCCAGCCAACCGTGCTGCAGCCCTAGCCGCGACGAGGAGACAACATTATGAAACACAAGACTTTGATTCTGGCGGTCGTTGTCATAGCTCTTCTGGTCGTGACCGGCCAGCCTCTGATGGCACAGAACGGCAACGTCTGGAACATCAACTACTACGCCAATACAAGCTGGTCGGGCACGCCAGCCATGGCACAGGCCGACACGTACATCGACTTCAACTGGGGCACAGTGCCACCCGGCCCCGGGATGCCGTCCACCAACTGGACAGCCACCATGACCAGTTCGGTCAACTTCTACTACACCGGAACCTACACCTTCCGGGCGCTGGCCGACGACGAGGTTTCGCTGCAAATCGACGGCGTGACCTACATCAACACCATGGGCGCGGGAATGTCGGGCAAGCCGGTGCAGGTATCTGTATCGCTCAACCAGGGCACCCACAACCTGGTGGTGCAGTATCGCCAGTACACGGACACGGCCTACGTGTATCTCAACTGGGCTTATCAGCAGCCGGGCGGCGGCTACATCTACACGCCGTTGCCGACGCCGATGCCAAACGTCACACCGCAGCCGACGGCCACAGGACCCACGCCAACCCCATCCTGCGATCCATGGTGGGAGTGCTCCTGCCCAACCTCGGCCACCAGCGTGACTACCGAATACGGCAATTACACGTCGTGCATTCAGAACAACGAACCGCAGTCGGCTTGCTATGTGTCCGACGGCCAGTGGGATGCGCCTAACATGGGTTCGATCGACTCCGAGCCGACGATCCAGGTCTGGGGCAACTGCACCCCCGGCCAGCTTCAGTGTATGCAGCTTGCCTGTAACCAGGAGCCGGTGCAAGCAACCTGCTCCAAGACGGGCGCAGGCTGGTTCTACTACGGAGCCTGCCCTGCCGGGTCGCCGGTTGTTCAGTAGCATCGCAGCCGCCGCCTAAGCATCCCCATCGGCGCTTCTCAGGGTCTCCATGCCCTGAGAAGCGCCGGTTTATTTCTCCGCTGAAACGGGTGTAGCAATCCGTTTGGCAACCAAAGATACCAATGCTAGAATGCCCCGGAGTCACAAGGAAGGTCGTTGGGGCTTTCTCCAGAGCCGGACGCATCACCTTGAATCAAATTGACTTGATCAGCAAAGCGGACCAGGTGGAACAGACAAGAGAGGTTGCCGAATCAGGCGTCGAGATCCAACTGCGGGGCCGCGAGCGCATCTGGCTGTACGTGGGAGCAGCAGTGCTTGGCCTGCTGACAGCGGTCGCCGTGTGGCTGTTCAACCAGGCCATCGGCGTGGTGAGGGCAGTGACCATAAACCTGCAATCGGCGGGCGACTGGATGATCCCGGTGACGCTGGCAGGCGGCGGCATCCTCGTCGCACTGATCATGCACTTCTTCCATCGCCCCACCCGCGTGCCGGGTGTCGCGCACATCATCGACGGTGTGATCGAACACGACGGTCAGCTTGAGAAACGCACCGGCCTCGCGTTTGTGATCGCAGCGGCGATAAGCATCGGTATGGGTGTGCCAGTGGGCGCTGACGGGCCAACCTCGATGATCGGCGGCCACCTGGCATCCTGGTTAGGCACGCGTTTTCGCCAACCTGGTCTGTTTGTTCGCTCGCTGGTCGTTGCCGGTGTTGGCGCGGGCATTGCGACCACCTACTTCGCTCAGCTCGCGGCCGTCTTCTTTGCGCTGGAAGTGGTGCTGGGCGGTTTCGGCGGTGCGGTCTTTGTGGTGCCAACCATGATTGCGGTGGCGACGGCCTCGCTGACCATCCAGTTTCTGGGCGGCGCTCCGCCGCAGTATAGCGTCGCTCTCGGCGACCTGCGGCCAAACGCCACCCTGCTGCTCTATGCGGGCGTCGCAGTGGTAGCCGCGCTGGCGGCCATTGCCTACGTCAACATGCTGCCAAGATCCAAGGCCTTTTGGGATCGCATGCCGTTGCCGTTTTGGGCCAAGACGGCCTGCATGGGCCTGATAATTGGCGTCATCGCGATCTGGCTGCCGGCGGTCACTGGTACTGGCCTGGTCCAGATGCAGGCGATCTTCGCCGGCGTCCGCTTCCCGCTGGGGCTGCTGGCAGTGTTGGGCCTTGCCACGATCGTTCTGACGCCGCAGAGCCTCGGCGCCGGGTTCGTCGGCGGGACCATCGGGCCAGCGCTGCTGATCGGCTCGTCACTGGGCGCGGTCTACGGCGAGATCGTCACCGTGGCGTTTCCCAGTCTGGGCTTGTCGCCAACCGCCTTTGCCATGGTATGTACGGCAGCCATGCTGGCCGGCACGTTCCACGCCCCGCTGTTCGGCGCCATGATGATCTACGAAATGGTCAACGACTATCGCATCCTCTTGCCGCTGCTCTTGGCGGCCGCCATCGGCTACGCGTTGGCGCGGCCCTTCCAACCGGGCTCAGCCTACACGTTCATATTGCACGACGGCACGACACGGCTGCGCCGGGGCACGTTTTCCTATGACCGCAGGCCAGCGGCCAAGCGCACTGGCGCGAAATAAACCATCGATTCAGCCTGATCCAGGAGGCATGTGTCCATGACATCAGCGACAGCTGTGGCACCAGCGGCCAAAAAAAATCGCGAGCTCAAGCCCATTGGGTACGAGCTATTTATCGGCGCGCTCTCAGTTCTTTCGATCTTCAACCTGATCGCGCTGTTCATCCTCAAGAATGATGTGAACCTGCGGTATGTGGTCGGTATCATCAACGCAATCTTGTTGCCGATCTTTCTGTTCGACTTCTTCTACCGCTTCTTCACAACCGAAAGCAAGTCGACCTACTTCTTTCGCAAGTTTGGATGGGCGGACTTGATATCCAGTCTGCCGTTTCCCAGGGTCAAGATTTTCCGTCTGTTTCGGCTGTGGCGGGTCATCCGCCTGATTCTCGAATTCGGTGCGAAGGACCTTTGGCGGGAGTTCATCACACACCGCGCCGAGAACGCCCTCTACACGGTTTTCTTTCTGGTGCTGTGCGTGCTGGAGTTTGGCTCATTGTCCGTCCTGGCCGCTGAAAGTAGCGCGCCCAATGCCAACATCACATCGGCTTCCGATGCCATCTGGTGGGCCTATGTGACCATTACTACGGTGGGCTATGGCGACCAGTATCCCGTCTCCAATGCCGGCCGGGTCGTGGGCATCTTTGTGATGACAGCCGGCGTGGGTCTGTTCGGTACTTTGAGCGGTTTTCTTGCCAATTTGTTTCTCGCGCCGTCCGCGGCGGAGGAAGCAAAAGAAGAGGCTGACGAGGCGGACAGCAACGACCCGAAGGCCAAGATTGCTGAACTGAAGCGGCTGATCGAGGCGCAGGAAAAGGCGACCGCCGACTTAAAGGCCAAGTTAGATGAATTCGATGGCCTGCTTGAACAAGAGAATGGCGCGTAGGAAACGAGTTATGAAAGTTAAGATTGTATTCAGGTAATAGCCTGGCGAGGCCCGCCCGACCGTAAAACGGATCGGGCTACAAGGTGGAAGCCCTTCCAGGGCTGGAATCCAGGCCCGCAGGGTCTTTCACATTGTAGCCGGACGGCTTTCAGCCTCCGGCGGGCGTCACGATACAATTGCCGGTTCTTTTTTAACTTCCATAACTCGTTCAGTACGATCTACTGACTGCTTCCAAAACCAACTTTGGTCCTGAGATCTCCCTCAACTTCTTTGAGACACACCAACAAAAAAACACCGGCCTGGCGCACACCAGACCGGCTTCAGTTGCCACCAAGACTGGCAGTCCTCGGAAGGACTGCCAGTCTTTTTTCACGTATCCTCAACGGCGGTAGGCCGCAAGATAAAACGGACGCCTGACCACCACAGCCCGTTTCGGCTGGTCGCGAATGACAATGTCGATCGCGCTGCCCAGCTTGGCATGGTCAGCCGGCACATAGGCCAGCCCGACAAAACGGCCCGTCGTAGGCGACTTCATGCCCGTCGTCACCTCGCCCACCACCTCACCATCCAGTGCTACCGAATAACCGCCGCGCGGAACGGCCTTGTCTACCATCTCGAAACCGACGAGCAAGTGACTGGTGCCTTCCAGCTTGAGCTTGAGCAAAGCGTCGCGACCGACGAAGTCGCCCTTGGAAAAACTGACAGCCCAGCCCAGCCGCGCGCTGATGGGATCGATGTCCTGCTCAATTTCATGACCATACAGGGGCAGACACGGTTCGAAGCGCAGCGAGTCGCGCGCCGCCAGCCCGCACGGTAGCAGACCATCCGCCTGGCCCTCGGCCAACAAGGCATTCCACATGGCCGCCGCCTGCTCCACCGGGAAGAAGAGTTCGTAACCGTACTCGCCGGTGTAGCCGGTTGCGCCCAGCAGTGTCGAAATGCCCGCCACCTCGGTTTCGAGACAGGAGTGGAACGGCATCGCGTCGAGGTCAGCCGGCGTGAGCCGCTGCAGGATTTCCTGCGCCTTTGGTCCTTGCAGCGCCAGCATGTAGGTCGCGTCGGAGATGTCATCCAGCGTTACGTCGAATCCGGCGGCATGCGCCTGCATCCAGGTCACATCCTTAGCGCGATTGGATGCATTGATCACCACCCACCAGCGCTCTTCGGCCAACCGGTAGACAAAGATGTCATCGACGACGCCGCCATCTCCATAGCACATCAGGCTATAGCGCGCGCCCCGCACGGGCAAATCGCTCATGTCGCCCACCTGAATGTACTGCAAGAACGCAAGCGCATCCGGCCCCCGCACGTCAACCTGCCCCATGTGGTCAATGTCGAACAACCCGGCCGCCGAGCGTACAGCGTTATGCTCCACTGTCGGTCCAAGGTGATCGTACTGTACTGGCAGTTCCCAGCCTGCAAATGGCACGATGCGCCCGTTGAGTTTCAGATGTTCATCGTAAAGCGCTGTACGGCGCAACTGATCTGCCATGATTGGCTACCTTTCAAGAGGAATGAAGTCTGCGCGGAGTGATGTTGCCGCGCATGGCGACAGCATCAGCCTGTCAGATGCAAGCTGGCAGGGTGTGGATATTCGGCCCTCGACCGCTGTCACGATATCGGGTTCATAGGTTTGCGTCATCTGCCTGGTCAGCCACGATCTCGTCATCCGCAGTGACGACGATGTCACCGACTTCCTTGGTGCAAAGAGCCAGCGCCACACGATAGGGACCGGGATGGAGTTGCTGGCCATGCACCACGATCCGGGCAGTCGCGTTGACGCCGAAGGGCACCGATTTCCCTTCCTCAATCTCCTTGGCGTTGCGCACTATCGGTGTGGGAGGACGGGAGTGACCTTCCCGCGGACGTTCAACCTGGACAATCAGCTGCTGGCCGGAAAACTGCGCGCCGTCGATACTCAGCGGCCCCACACCAATCAGCGTCGTCGGCGCCAGACGATTGCGAAATAACACCTCGAAGCCATTCTCTGTGTTGCGCAGGCTGTCCTTTTCGTAAAATTTGTTCAGTACTGATATCGGAATCGCACTCATCACACTTTACTCAGATGTCTCTGCCCGGGCCATTGACTTGCAGAAAGCACAGTTCGTTCGTCAACTGCGGCGGCCTGGCGCTCGCCGCGCCTGGGCCGCCAATGCTGGCCGGGCTATTGCATTCAGTCAACTATCCCATGAGACCCGGAAACCCGGGGAACTTGCCGCGCCGCTTGCCGCCTGTGTCCGACATCTGCTTCATCATGCGCTTGATCTGCTTGAACTGCGACAGCAACTCGTTGATGTCTTGCACCTCGGTGCCGGAACCGCGCGCCACACGCCGCTTGCGACTGGCGTTCATGTTCTCGGGATGACGGCGTTCATCCAGCGTCATTGAGCTGATTATGGCCTCGATGCGTCGCATCTGCGTGTCAGTCACGTCCGGAGACAGGTCTTTTGTCACGCCGCGGAAGCCGGGAATCATGTCCATGATCTGACTCAGCGGCCCCATCTTGCGCACCTGCTGCATCTGCTGCATGAAATCGTCCAGGTCGAACTCACCCTTCATCATGCGCTTGGCTGCCGACATCGACTTTTCCTGGTCCATAGTCGACTGGGCACGCTCGATGAGGCTGAGCATGTCGCCCATGCCCAGAATGCGGCTGGCCATGCGGTCTGGGTGGAACACCTCCAGCGCGTCTGTCTTCTCACCGACGCCCAGATACTTGATCGGAACGCCGGTTACCTCGCGCATGGAAATCGCCGCGCCGCCGCGCGCATCGCCATCCACCTTGGTCAGGATCAGGCCGGTCACGCCCAGACGGTCGTTGAAGGTCTGGGCGACGTTGACAGCTTGCTGGCCGGTCATGGAGTCGGCCACCAGCAGGATCTCTTGCGGCTTGGTGCGCGCCTTGATCTCGTCCAGCTCGGCCATCATCTCTTCGTTGACCTGCAAGCGGCCGGCGGTGTCCAAAATGACTACCGTGTAGGCGGACTCGCGGGCGCGCTTGACTGCGTTGGCGCAAATCACCGGCGGCGGCACTTTGTCGCCCTCACTGTGGACGGGAATATCCAACGACTTGCCCAGCACTTCGAGCTGGTGGATCGCGGCGGGTCGGTAAGTGTCCGCGGCGACCAGCAGCGGCCGCTGGTTGCTCTTGCGCAGCGTCAACGCCAGCTTGGCCGAGGTCGTCGTCTTGCCGGAACCTTGCAGACCGACCATCATGATGACGTGCGGCGTCGGGCCGGACAGATCCAGTTTGGCCGGCTCGCCCAGCACCTCGATCAGTTCCTCGTTGACGATCTTGACAACCTGCTGAGCGGGCGTCAGGCTCTTCATCACCTCGGCGCCGATGGCCCGCTCCTTGACGCGCGCCACGAAATCCTTGACGACCTTGTAGTTGACGTCGGCTTCGAGCAGCGCCAGACGGACCTCGCGCATGGCAACATCCACGTCAGCCTCAGACAACCGACCGCGGCTGGCCAATCCATCAAAGACGCGCTGCAATTTATCAGTAAGCGTTTCAAACATTGGGGTTTTCCTCGTTCATCAGGCAAGGTAGGACGATTTCATTCTACGTTGCCGGAGGGCTTTCGTCAAGTAAGAGCGACTACTCAGCCCTCGACTCAAGTTTCGCTCCGCTCCGGTTTGTCAGCAGGTTGCGTCTATGCTAAAGTAGCGTGGCGATGATCAAGAAAGAAATCGTCCCGTCCACGAACAAGACGCTCATAACCTTCGAATACGCCGCAGCCGTGCGCGCCAAGACCGTGCATCTGGTGGGCGACTTCAACGACTGGAGTGAGACCGACACGCCGATGACTCTGGACAAACGTCGCGGCCTGTGGACGCACCAGTTGGAGTTGGAGCGCGGCCGCGACTACCAGTTTCGCTACCTCGTCGATGGCACAACCTGGCACAACGACTGGCACGCCGATGACTACATTCCCAACGTGTACGACAGCGACAACTCGGTAGTTTCGGCCTGACACGGACCACTGCCATGGCGCGCCTCCTGACCGAACACCCCCTCGTAGCCACATTCTCCATTGCCGCCCGTGATCCCCTCAACGGCGATCTTGGCGTCGCCACCCAGAGCAAATTCCTGGCCGTCGGCAGTATCGTGCCGTGGGCGCAAGCCGGCGCGGGCGCCATTGCCACCCAGGCGAACGCAAACTTCACCTACGGTCCCGATGGGCTGGCATTGCTGGCCTCCGGTCTGCCGGCTGAGAGAACCTTGCAGCAGCTGATCAGTGCCGATCCACAGCGGGAGCATCGCCAGGTCGGCATCGTTGACGCCAATGGCGGCTCGGCCACATATACCGGGGATGCCTGCTTTGCCTGGGCCGGTGGCATCGCCGGACCAAATTTCGCCTGTCAGGGCAACATTCTGACCGGCGAGGACACGGTGGTTGCCATGGCGGAGGCCTTCGTTGCGGGCACAGGTCCGCTGGCCGAGCGTCTGGTATCCGTCCTGGCCGCAGGCCAGGCACGCGGCGGCGACAGCCGCGGCCAGCAGTCAGCCGCCCTGCTGATCGTCCGCGCCGGTGGTGGTTACGGCGGCAACAACGACCGGTACATCGATCTGCGAGTGGACGATCACCCACAGCCTATCGATGAACTGGCTCGCATCCTGGCTATCCATCGCCTGTTGTTCGAAAAAACCGCGACCGGCGACTGCCTTGTCATCACAGAAGCGCTGGCAAACGAATTGCAGCGGCTCTTGCAGGCTGTTGGCTTTTTTACCGGGACACCCACGGGCGCATGGGACGCGAAAACCCGTGCGGCGCTAGAAGCCTGGGCGAGCGTAGAAAACCTCGAAGAACGATTGCGTAGTGATGCGCTCGTCGATCCGGTTCTGGTGGAGCACTTGCGCGCGCAAACGGGCCAGTCAGCCTCTGGAAGTCGACGAGCCTGGTGAGCAGCCACCCGCTTGCGACGTCTACCCACGACACTTGCCTAACAGTCTCCAAGACCGCTCTGACGCCTCTCCCACCCTCGCTTTACTGCTAACGCCCCGTTACAACGCTGGGAATAAACATCTTAGGCCGCAACAATGGCTCACGTTGACTGAGGAACAGATCGCGCTCGCTGGTGTTCAGCCAACCGGTCCAGCCCAGGTTGATCTCGCCGTTTTGCGAGCCCGCCAGCACCGGATCACCCAAGCCATTGCTGTTGCTCACCAGCACTTGCTCTGGATCCCACGCGTCAGCGCCCGTGAAACGCTTGCGGTAGATGAGCGATGGCCCCTGCTGCCAGACGACGCTGACCTGGCTGGACTGGGTCACGGCGACCGTGCCGTAATGTGCGTCCTGGGCAGGATCCGAAATATCCTGCGCCGGTGACCAGTTGGACTGGCGTCCAAACCGGTAGCGCACCCGCGACTTGTTGCCGATCACTTCCTGCCACACCAGATGAAGCTTGCTCTCGCCGTCAATGGCCAGTGCAGCGTTCATTGACTCCGTATCGGGCGTGAGTGAGACATTTTCCGGCGCGGGCCAGTCATAGACATGCCCTTGGGCGAAGTAGATCTCCCGCTTGGCCCCGGAAAGACTGGCCGCCTGGTAAGCCAGATAGAGCTTGTCCTGCTTGGCGTCTGCCACTAACACCGGAATGTCGCCGCGCGCATTCTGGATCGGCTCGTTGAGCCAGGTTGAATCGAACCAACCATGGTAGATGATCGAGAAACCAGGCGCTGTGTCGGCCCAGCTTGCATGCACAAGACCCGCTTTGTCGACAGCCACTGTCGGCGACGTGGCGATGCCGCTGGTCTTGGAAACCAGCTTCGGCAGCGACCAGTAACTACCGTTCCAGATCACATGAAACACCCGGTAGCGACCGAAGTACTGGCTGCTGAAGACGAGGTGCACCGAACCATCGGCTGTCATACTTGCTGCAGGCTGAAACCCTGTCACCATTGAACTGGGATTGGACCAGACTCCATTCCGCCGAAATGAATGGTAAATGCGGTTGTTCTCCTCCCACAGCGCGTGCAACTGATCGCCGGCGCCGGCCAGCAGCACCGGATTTGTCACTCGGGCCGGAGAATTTGATAAATTGCGCGGCTGCGACCAGCCTGGAACGAGCATTTGTTGCTCGGCACTGGGATCAGTGGGGACAGGTTCGGACATTCGGGTAACACTCCCTGCAACGGTGGGTGCGATGAAAGGCCGGACATCGGCTGAGTCTGGCACGAGGACGGGAAGCAAATCACTCTCAGGCTGGCTGGCAGAAATCAAACGAAATACGAAGTCAAGGGCGAGTTGCGAGACTGGAGGAGAAGACAGATCATGGCGTACGGGTCTGATGCCACCGACGGTCAGGCCGCTGATCAAGCCGGCCAGTGCAACCATGCACAACAACAGCCAGCTCAAAAGGAGCGGCTGTCTGGTTTCCGGCACGGCGATAATGTGGGTGGCGGCCCGGACGGTTGTCTGTTGTTTCACTGCCAGCGAATGTTGTGTGGTGGCGGCGTTCGAACTTGCCGTCAGTTTTGCACTGCCTCGATCCAGTCACCCACCCAGCCGCCAACGGCAGCACGGGCCTGTACCGCAACGGCGACGCCCGCGGATGCGTTCAACAGCTCGGGGCTAACCTGAGTCGAGTGATCTACAAGCAAGTATACTCGAGCCTGCGGGGATGTGTCAATGGTTGAATCGGCAGATTGAGTCAAAATCACCCACGTTTCCACTTGATCATGGAAAATTCGGTCAATCAGTGTTCCACTGAAGCGATAACGGACGTCAAAGTGCGCGGCCCAGAGGGTGCTGGAGGCGTGGCGCGATCCATACACCAGCGCGTAACGACCAACGCGCGGCCGCCCATCGAGCTGCGACCCGGCATCCACGATCACATCCTGCCCGGCCACTCGCACGATGCCGCCAGACAATGCCCCCACGCTTTCGATCTCGCCTTCGATGAAATCCAGCGGGCCGGCGGCTACCAGAATGTGCTGAGCGATCCAGTTGCCGGTTGGCGACGGCGTCGCTGACAGTTCCAACCACGCCCCCTCCTGCGCCGGCCCGTAGCCCTCATCGATAAGCACGGTCTGCCGATCGACCACAATGGTCTCGCTCACCAGGGACTCACCCTCACCGTCGCGCAGCAGCAGCCATTGCTCCGGCTGCGTTCCGACGATCTTTGCCAACAACCGGCCGCTCAAATATGTCGCCCCGGCCAGCGGCTCGGAAACCGACGCATAGAGCGCGCGGGGCGTACCGTTCTGCCCCTCCAGCACCATCAGGTCCACGTGAGCGCCAACGACCGGCTGCCCTTCGACATAGGCGCTGGCCGGCACCTGCACGAACCAGGCGTCGCCGCTGATCTGAACCATCCAACCGCCGGACAACAGCGCTGATATCTCACCGCCCAGAAACGACGGTAACTCGCCGGCCGGCGCAACCACGATGACGCGTGCAGCCGGCTCCGCGACGATCCGGGCCACAGCAAACGCACCTACCACTGGCTCGCCCACCACCAGCGTTCCCCGTTCGATGACAATCGACTCACCATTGATCACCCAGCGGTCGGTCAGGATCTGATCGATGAACCCGCTGACAAAACGAGCCCCACCGGACAGCGGATAGGGCGCCTGGCGCGCTTCAAGCACCGTCGCGTGCAATTCCTCACCGGGCTGCCACTGGGCAATGACGTTGGCAGCCATGCCGGGCGCCGGAACACCATCAGATGCGACGATCTTGGTGTGGCTGTCCACGATCACCGGTCGGCCGGCTACAACCCAACGCATCGGGCCAGCGCTGTTGATCGGGCCTGTAAAACGCACCGTTGCGGCGACCGGCTCCGTCAGGACACCAGCAGCAGGGGGCGCGGCAGAGCCCACAGATGTCGCCAACATCTGGAACATGAGGAGGGCTATCAAGCTCAGGAACTTCATTGCATCGAACTTAAGTTGTAAGCTCCAGCGTTCGGGCTGGCATCAACCAGCCCAAGGCGCTTCAAAGGTTGGCGGTGGCGGCGGCGTAAATGGCAGTGTGGGAACAGGTGTGTAGGTCGCAGTCGGAGGCGGCTGCACGGCGGTCGGCGTGGGAGTGGAGATGGGAGGGGAGGTCGGGATCGCTGTGGCTGTGGCCGTTGGATTCGACGGCGTGTTGGTGGGGATCGGCGGTTCATCCGTCGGCGTGGAAGTCGGCGGCGCAGTCGGTGTCACTGTCGGTTCTGCGGGCGTATTGGTTGGTGTCGGCGTTGGCTCGGCAGGTGTGCCCGTCGGCGTTTCTGTAGGCGCGCCCGGAGTCCCGGTGGGTGTCGCGGTCGGCGCACCAGTAGGTGTCTCGGTAGGCACACCGATAGTCCCGGTTGGCGTGGCAGTCGGCTGCCCAACGGTGCCCGTGGGTGTCGCCGTCGGCGCGCCAGGAGTTCCGGTGGGCGTGACCGTCGGCGTATCAGTCGCGAATGGAGCCGATACGTCCACGGTAATAGCTCTGAGCTGTCCATTTTCTTCGACGGCCTCGATACTCGCGTACAACCCGACGGCAGGTGGCAGACCGGTAATGGTCGCGCCAGCAACGTTGACGGAGTAACCACCAACACCCCATATGTTGCCTGAGATTGAAGTGATGGTACCGAAAATCGGCACGGGCTCAACCTCATCCTCGATACTGACGTTCGTCGCGTGCCACATCTCGTCCGCGCTGCGGCGGGCGCTTACCGAAGCTACTTTGCCAACACCAGGCGTGCCGCTGATGGACGCACCGGAGACATCAACAGCGGTGTTGCCAACCACCCAAATGCTGCCCGAGATGGATTGGATTCTATCGGTCCATTGCCGTGTCTCGACGGTGGATCGCATCACTGTGATCAGCACCGCCTGGAATGCAGGTGGATCCGGCAGCTCGATGCCCTCAATCACAACCAGCGCGCCGACATCTGCCGGTCCGAGCGACTCGTCGATCAACGTTTCAGGCGTCAACAGGATACGGAAGCCGTTGACCAGCCACCAGTTGGGGTGTTTCTCGTCGATGAGACCGGACCGTGTGCCCGGATAAGGAGCCAGTGTGGCAGAAGGCGTGGGCGAAACCGTAGGTGTTCCCGATGACGTCGCCGTAGGCGTGGCTGTCAGGGAAGGCGTCAATGTTTCAGTAGCCGTCAAGGTCGGTGTCGACGACAGAACGGCGGTAACAGTCGGTCGCAACACGGACGTGTCAGTCGGTTGCGGCCTGGCAGTGGCCGTGTCAGGAGGACGCACCGGAGGCGCGACCGCACGCGCCGGTGTTGCAGTCAGCGTCGCGGTGGGTGTCGGCGACGCGCCATCACCATCACCGCCAAAGACGATCACCTGACGCACGATCAGCCTTCCCTGGCCGTCGGAGTAACCGGTCACTAGCACCTGCCGCCCCGCTGCCGGCATACCGACGACCTCGGCGTCGCCAGGTACGAAGATCGGCACGTCCATCCCACTGATCATCCACACGCCGTCCACCATCGACTCGATGATGCCGGGGAACTTGACCTCGATCTGGCGGCCCGCGCCAACCACCGCCGCAGCTTCTTCGCGGCGGCGCTGGTCAATGGCGACCTGCAATTGCGCACGGCGTCCCTCATCCAGCGTGATCGCCACTTGCGCCCGTTCGGCAACCAGTTTCACCGGGTAGAGCGGATCGCCCGGCAGCGCATCGGATGCCAGTGTCAGTGCGGTGCCGCCGAGACCGAAGAACGTCACCAGCAACAGGAAGACCACCGCCACAGCACGCCAGGCAGGCTGCCGGAACAGCGCCGACCAGGCGGCCAGAGTCGCAGCCAACCCGCGCGCTTTGCGCTGCTCGCGCGCCTGCTCGCGGGCAACCGCCAGAAACGCCTGTCGCTCCCTGGCAATCTGGGCCGCATCGCGCTGCGGGGCTGGTTCAGCCGCCAGTTGCAGCGCCTGTACAATGTCGAGCGATGAACGGAGTTCCGTAGCCTGCTTTGGAAAGGCCGCGGCGCAGTCATCGGTCGATGCGCCGGCGGCCAGCATGGTCAGGCTTTCCTCAAGGGCGTCTTCGCCGGGAACCGGCACGGTGTCGCGAACTGCGACGGCCGCTGCCAGGAAGGCTGAGCGCGTTGCTTGTCGCGTCTGTTCGGTGCGCGCGGGAACAGGGACGGCCAAAGATCGCAAGGCAGCCGCAACTTGCAGGAGAGGAGCGATCTCCGCCTGCTCAGCTGCGTACCCTTGCAAGCTCTCTTCGATTGTTGCGCCAGTCTCCAATTTCAGAAGACAGGCGTCGAAGATGGCTTCGATCTCTGCCATACCTAAGCGTGAACCTCCATAATGCGCCGCAACGACGAAACGGCGCGATATTGCAGCGCCTTGATAGCACCCTCGGTTTTGCCCATGCTGTCGGCAACCTCGACGATGCTCAAACCCTCCAGGAAGCGCAGCGTGACCACCTGCGCCTGTTCTTCGGTCAAATGGTTGATGGCTGTCCGCAGACGCTCACCGGTCATGGCTCGCTCAGCCGCGCTCTCCGGGCTTTCGGTTTTGGAATGAATTTCTGACATATCATCCAACGAAACCTGGGTGGTGCGTCCCCTGCGGCGATAGTAGTCGATGACCAGGTTATGTGCAATACGATAAAGCCATCCAGAAAACGACGTCTCCCAGGCACGTTCGAGCTGGATGGATTCGAGGACGCGCAGAAAAACCTGCGACGTCAGATCTTGGGCCACTGACTGATTGCCTACTCGATGGTAGATGTAGCTGTAGATCTTAGCTTCGTAACGGTCGTAAAGCGCAGCTAGTGCAGTGACGTCGTAGGCTTTTGCAAGTTGGAGAATCTGGTTCTCCGACTCGGTTGTCCAGTTAGACACCCTCATTACCCTCTATGACGATAGTATCCGCGTAAAGTAACGGCTTTTTGCAAGATTGCCCCACAATTGGTGTCTCGCAGCTTGCATCCTACGAGATGTACCTGGTGAACGTCGCCAATTCCAGATTCAGGCGGGCTGATCCGGCAGAGCGTCCTGCTCGCGCACGGTCTTGCGCACTGCCAGCACCCGCTGAATCGCGGTAACATTGCTGAGGATCGCCAGCAGCCAAAGCACCACCGTCAACGCGTCAGGCAAAGCCGCGATCGGCTGCCAGGTTCCCAGCAGCAAGCCGATGACCAGCAACACGACCCGCTCGGCGCGCGTCAGGATTCCCTCTTTGCAGGGGATGCCCAGACTCTCGGCCTTGGCGCGGGTATAGCTGACCAGCAGGGATCCCACAATGGCAACGTAGATCAGCAGCGTTTGTGTGGTCGAGTCGGGCTGTCCGCTGTAGTACACCAACAGCCCGAACAGAACGATGGATTCTGCGTAGCGGTCGATGGTGGCATCGAAGAACGCGCCGAAGCGGCTGACCTGCCCCGTCATGCGCGCCAGCGTTCCGTCAAACGCGTCGAAGATGGAAAAGAAAATCAGAAGGATGCCGGCAAGCTGCAAATAGCCGGCCGCGATCACCGCCGCCACGATCCCCTGCAATATCAGTCCGATGAGGGTCAGTTGATTGGGCGAAACACCCAGCCGATTGAAGAAGCGGGCTACCGCCTCCAGCACACCGCGAAAGGTCTTTCGTAGCCAGGCCGTAAGCATGTCGGTGGTCGCCTTTCCAGAATGAGGGGAATGAAACTTGGCAACGATGCAAGAACCCATCAGGGTACTGGCGATATAATACTCCCTTCGACCTGTGGTGTCAAAGGCAGGCGCTACGACCGGACCTGAGTGCGAAGCCAACGCTTCAGCGGATAGTACAGAAGTGGGCGGGTGATTTTGCTGCCGGCCTGCCATTGTGGTACAGTAAATCCGTTCTCACCGCTGTATGGGCAATGTGCGCCATGGCTGATCCTTCTATCCGCAGAGTTGCAGACCTCATCCGCTCCGCCAGCTCGGTCGTCGTCCTGACAGGAGCCGGCGTCAGCACGCCCTCAGGCATTCCCGATTTTCGCAGCCCGTTCTCCGGGCTCTGGAACACCTTCGACCCCATGGAAGTGGCATCGATCTGGGGCTTTCACGACAATCCCGAACGTTTTTACCGCTGGTTCATGCCGGTGGCGCGCGCCATCCGTGCTGCCCGCCCCAACGCCGCCCATCACGCACTGGCCGCGCTGGAACGGGCCGGCAAGCTGGATCTGCTGATCACACAAAACATCGATGGATTGCACCAACAGGCGGGATCGAGCGCGGTGGTGGAGTTGCATGGCGACATTCGCTCAGCGCGCTGCCTGGGCTGTGCTGAGGAAACGCCCAGCGACACCCTTTGGGAAAGAGTGGAACGCGGCGAGGTGTTGCGCTGTGCAGACTGCGGCAACCTGCTCAAGCCAAACGCGATCTTGTTTGGCGAACCACTGCCCTATGAAAGCCTGCGCCGGGCGCAGGAGGCAGCGTTGCGCTGCGACCTGATGGTGGCCATCGGAACGTCGCTGGAGGTTGAACCGGCCAGCGACCTGCCGCACCTGGCCCGGCGGCGCGGCAGTCGCCTTGCGATCATCAATCGCCAGCCAACCTCCGTCGACACGCTGGCGGACGTGACAGTGCGCGGCGACATCGGCAGTGTGCTGCCCCAGTTGCTGGAGGTGCTGCGGCTTTAGTCTCGGTCAGGAGATCAGATAGAACCACGCGATCACCACCAGCCCGACCACGATCCGGTAGAAGCCGAAGATCTTGAAGTCGTGGTTGGAGATGTAACGCAACAGCCAGCGGATCACCAGCAACGAAACTACAAACGACACCACCGTGCCGACCAGCAGGTTAAGCGCATCGTTGCTCGACACCTGATCGAGGTTGGTCGCCAGATCGTATACCGTCGCAGCCCCCAGGGTGGGAATCGCCAGATAGAATGAGAAACTGGTAGCAGTAGGACGGTCAAGGCCAGATAGCAAGCCGCCGATAATGGTGGAGGCTGAGCGTGATGCGCCTGGAATGAGGGCGAGAATCTGTGCCAATCCGACGCCCAGTGCCTGGCGTGGCGAGACCGAATAGACCGAAGACGTGCCAACCGAATGATCGCGTCGCTCGACCAGCAGGATAATCACGCCGCCCAGCAGCAGCGCAGACGCAACCACAGCGGGGTTGAAAAGCACTTCCTTGATCCAGTCGTGCAACAGCACACCGATCAACGCGGCCGGCAGGAAACCGATCAGGATGTTGAGCCAGAACCGCTGGACCGTCGGGTTGTGTGGCACGGTACGGACCTGCTGCCACAGGTCGTTGCGATAATAGAAGACCACTGCCAGCACCGCACCGAGCTGGATGAATATCTCAAAAGTGCCGCCCAGACTGCCCTCAAACTTGAGCAGGTCGGAAAAGATAATCAGATGACCGGTAGATGAGATCGGGAGAAACTCGGTGAGACCCTCGACAATGCCCAACAGGACAGCCTGCCAGAGCTGCGCCAGGTTTTGAAGCATGACAATGCGCCTTTCAAAACAAAAACGTGGCTGCGAGCACAATGCTCTGCAGCCACGTCAGTATACGCCTTGCACCGCTTCTGTCAAAGCACGCCCTGGCGACGGTGATCGGTGATCAGTTATCGGTGATCGGTGATCGGTAATCAGTAATCGGTGATCGGTGATCAGTGTTCCGATTGCTGATCTCTGACCTCTGACCTCCGACCGTTTACCGTTTACCGATCACCCTCCGCCCCTACGGTCGCGCTTGCAGGGTAACGTTGACCTGCGACTGGCGTCCGTTGTTGCGGATGATATCCAGCGTCACGGTGTCGCCAGGGCTGGTCTTGACGGTCAGGTAGGCCATCAGATCGTCCATGCTGCTGATCTCCGTGCCGTTGATGCTGATAACGACGTCGCCTCCGACCGGCACCGATAGCCCCTCAACCTGCGTGATGCGTGTTCCACCGCGCAGCCCGGCCAGCGCGGCTGGACCTCCATCGGCGACCGAACTGATCAACACACCGTGCGTCTCCGCCGGCAGATTCAGAGCGTCCACAAGATCTGGCAATACCGTTTGACCGGCCACACCCAGCCACGAATACGAGAAGTTGCCATCTTTGATCAGCGCAGGAACGACCCGTTTGGCGATGTTGATGGGCACAGAGAACCCGATGCCGGAGTTGCTGCCACTGTTGCTGACGATCTGGGTGTTGATGCCGATGACTTCGCCAGAGCGATCGAGCAGCGGACCGCCTGAGTTGCCAGGATTGATGGGGGCATCAGTCTGGATGACCCGCGGGATCGAAAACTGACTGTTTCCGCTGTTGATGTTGCGTCCAAGGGCGCTGATAATGCCGGCGGTCATCGTGTTATCCAGACCGAAGGGATTGCCCAACGCCACCGCCAGTTGTCCAACGCTCAGTTTGTCACTGTCGCCCAAAGTCACCGGTTTGAGGTTGGCGGCCGGGACATCCACCTCTACCACCGCCAGGTCAGACTCGGGATCGGTGCCCAGCACGGTGCCGATGGCCCGGTCGCCGTCAGCGAAACTCACCATGACCTGTGACGTACCTTCGACGACGTGGTTGTTGGTGACGATATGCCCCTGGTTATCCCAGACAAACCCGGACCCCTGGCCCTGAGCCACCTGGATATGGACCACCGACGGCAGCACGTTGTCGTAGATGCTGCCCAGCACCTGCTCTTCAGCAGCCACCAACGCGTCCCCATCCCCTGTCTGAAGCGCCGCAGCGTTTGTCGGTTGTGCCGAGGGCTTGGCCGCCGCAGCCGGCACCGCGGGCGCGCTTATGTCCGTGGCTGTTGCCGTACTTGCCCGCGCATCCTGAATGTGCAATGTACCGAGATTATCCCCGAACACAGTGGCAAACGCCGCGCCAACCAACACTCCTGCCAATACAAATAAGACTATCATTCTTACTGAAACACGCATAACACGATCCTCCAACGTTTCCATACCATAGATTCAGGTCGGACAAAGCCAACCCAGGCACCTGGACTGGTCACGAATAATGCGCCACCTTCACGAAGTATAATAACAGGCATTTCTCAAGCCTATATGAATTCGACCTTAAGGGAGGCTTAATCGATCAGAATTGGCGGCTTCCTTGCATCCTGTCCCGGAAGTCGTATAATAACGCTGTCAACCCTTCTTCCTTCTCAACCGAGCCCAAGCATCCCCATGATTGACCCAGCAGAAATCACGTCCCTGACGCTGGCCGGTATCGCCCATCGCTGTAGCGAAGAGACTCACCGGTTCTTCAAACGTCTGGAGTACGACCCGCGTTATTGCTATGAACTGTTCCGGCGAGCCATTGTCGATGCCGACCAGGAAGCGCATACCTGCCTGTTCAACCAGTACTTGCCATTGGTAGCCGGTTGGATCGAGCGGCACCCGGCCTTCCCGACCACCGGTGAGGACACGCAATACTTCGTCAACCGGACCTTCGAGAAGCTCTGGCATGCGGTCACACCGGCCAAGTTCAGCCGCTTTGACAACCTCAAATCGCTGTTGCGCTACCTCAAAATGTGCAGCAACAGCGCAATCGTTGATTTCAATCGCGGCCGCGAGCTGTCGTTGATCGAAGAGGGATCTGACTCGGAGGAGATGCGGGTAGCCCCGGCGCCGGGCGACCTTGAAACCGACACCGTAGCCCGCGTCGACCGCAGCCAGTTCTGGCGTCTCATCGAGGAGCGGCTCAACAGCGAAAAGGAGCGGACTGTCATCTACGCCTCCTTTGTCATGGGCATGAAACCGGCCGAACTGATGGAAACGCAGCCAGAGATGTTCGATGATATCAAAGACGTGTACCGAACCAAGCAGAACGTGCTGGAGCGGTTGCGACGTGATCACGAACTGGTAAGTTTCCTCGCATTTGCTGCCTGAATTGTGCGGCTTTGAACGTTCATAGTGGCAGAAGGAGTAACACATTCATGGCATGCGAGTTTATCACCCATTTCCCTGACGGCGCCCTGATGATGGTTCTGGACGGCGAGGCCGACCCCGCGCTTGTTCGACACATTGATGAGTGCGGCGATTGTGCTGCCGCGCTCTGCCAACTTCGCCAGACCAACTCTGCTTTGAACGCGTCGCTTTTCCGGGCCGCCTGCCCTCCTTCCATCCAACTCGGTGAATACAGCATCGGCTTGCTTTCCGCCGTCGAAACCACCCTGATCGAAACCCACCTTGCAACGTGTCCGCATTGTTCGGCCGAACTGCGCCAGTTGGATGCCTTCATGGCGCAACCTGATCCGACGTTCGAGTCGCAGCGCATTCAGCCGGCAATGGACCGGGTTCAGGTGTTCATCGCGCGCCTGGTCAGCGGTCTGAGCGGCCTCGGCCAGCCAGCCATGACGCCGTCATTTGCCGCAGTGCGCGGCGGCGCAGAAGGGCCGCTGACCTACGAAGCCGGCGAATACCGCGCCGTCATCGAGATCGACGGGGACCTGGACCGGCCTGACCGATACGCTCTCACCGGACTGCTGATCGGACCTGCCGTGGCCGGCACATTGGTTGAGATCTGGAGCGGCGGACAACGCATCGCGACCACGCAGGTCGACGTCTACGGCAACTTCGAGCTGTTGCGCTTGAAGCCTGGGGAATACGAACTCATTCTGTCGGGGACAAACGTCGAAATCCACATTCAGACGCTTTCGGTCACTTGATTACGGATCGCACGCTGAGCACACCGATGACTTCCCAGGAGCTGATCGAGAAACTGGCGACAGTGCCAGATCTCGACACTCAGAAAGCCTGGCTGGAAGCCAGCCGGCCGGCGCTTGATGACCAGGTCGCCGGCTATCTCAAGGATCAGGCTGACCGGTTTTTGCGCGCCGACGTACGGCGGTCACTGGATATGGCCTATCTCTTGCAGCATCTGGGGCTTCTGCGGCATGATGAATGCAACCAGGCGTTGGGGTTATTGGCCGAAGCAAACGCGCTGGCGCTTGGCGGGCTGGGCCAGTACGCGCGCGCAGTAGAGGTCTACGATCAGGCGGCTGCGCTTTATGACCGTCACGGGCGCAGCGCCGAACAGGCCGGCTCGGCCGTCGGCAAGATCTTCGCGCTGGCTATGCTTGGGCAGTACGAAGAAGCGCTGGCAGCCGGCAACCAGGCGCGTCCGATCCTTGAAGCGCACCAACAGTGGCGGGCGCTGGCCAATCTTTCCATGAACCTGGCTGTCGTTCACGGACGGCAGCGGGACGACGAGCGCGCCCTGGCCGAGTTCGAGCAAACACGCGCCCTCTGCCTGCGCCTCGGCGCCGAAGGCGAACGGCTGTTGCCGCTGGTCGAACAGGACCGCGCCATCGTCCTGCGCAACCTGGGACGGTTTCAGGCGTCCATCGCGGCCAACAAGCACGCCCTCAAGCTGCTGGAGCGTACCAACCAGCAGGCGGAAACCGGCCACGTTCAGCAGAATCTGGCCGCAACCTATGTCATGCTGGGACGCTTCAACGAGGCGCTCGCTCTGCTCGACCAGGCCCGCGACACTTTCCTCGCCGACGGACGGCCGGTGGACGCCATCGAAACTGATCTCGTCACCAGTTACTGCCTGCTGCAATTGCGGCGATTCGACGACGCGCTGGAAAAATGCCGCGATGTGCGCGGATTCTGCCGGCAGGTGGGCCGCCAGCGCGAAGTTGCCGAGACATGGCTCAATGAAGCCGTTGCACAAATCGGTTTGCGGCGAATCGACCTGGCGTTTCAAGCCCTGAATGACGCCCGCGCCCTTTTCGAGGCGGAAGGAAACGTCGTCTGGATCAACCGGGTCGATATCGAGCGTGCTGCCTTGCTGGAGGTGCAGGGCCAGCCCAGCGAAAGTCTGGCGCTGGCGATGCAATGCGTCGAGGAATTCGAGCAACGCAAGCTGCCGGTGCAACAGGCACAGGCCGCGCTGGTAGCCGCCCGCGCAGCGTTGGCGCTGAACCAGCACGCGCTGGCGCGCACCCTGGCGCGCCAGGCTCTGACAACAGCTGACCAGCAGCATCTGGCCGAACTGGCCCACCAATCGCACGCCATCCTGGCCGCCGACGCCGAAGCACAGGAAAACCGGCAGGAAGCGCGCCAACACTACGAGTTGGCCATTCAGGCGTTGGAACAACTGCGCGGCCGCGCCATGGTCGAACACCGGGCCGGCTTTCTGGAGGACAAACAGTCGCTCTACCAGCACGCGCTGCGCCTCAGCCTGGAGCTGAACGATCCGGGCCGCGGACTGGAATACGCCGAACGCGCCAAATCCCGTGCGCTGGTTGACATGCTGGCCTTCAAACTCGACCTGGGACTGACTGCCCGCAAGCCAGGCGACGCGGGTATCGTCGCCGAACTGGAGCAGCTGCGCGAGCAGCGCGACCGGCTCTATCGTCGCTGGCAAGGCAGCGCAGACCAGACCCGCAACGCATGGACGGTCGGCGACGCTCCCCAGCCGCTGAGCGGCGATGTCGTGGCGTTGGAAGGACGAATGACGCAGCTCTGGCATAAGCTGCTGGTGCGCAACGCCGATTACGCCCGCGACGTGACCCTTTGGCAGGTGCACACCGAACCGTTCCAGTCCTCGCTGGACGACAAGACCGCTGTGCTGGAATATTTCGTCACCGATGCTGACATTGTCGCGTTCGTCGTCACGAAAAGCACGGTGACCGCGACCCGACTGAGCCTGACCGAGAACAGCGTGCGCCGCAGCCTGCGGCGGCTGCAACTCAATTTTGCCACCGTGCCCGCCAGCCAGATCGCCCAGATCCCCGGCCTGGCCGGCAACGCGCTCGGCATACTCAACCAGTTGTACAATCAGCTGATCGCACCTGTTGTTCAACAACTGATAGGCTTTCAACGCCTGGTTGTGGTGCCCCACGGCGCACTGCATTACCTGCCATTCCAGGCGCTGTTCGACGGCGAACGCTATCTGGTGGAGCGATTCGAACTGTCGCGACTACCGGTGGCCAGTCTGCTGCGCTTCTGTTGCGACCAACCGCGCACCGGCAGCGGCGTGCTGGCGTTGGGCAACTCCTTCGGCGGCCGGTTACCACACGCTGTGGATGAGGCGCAACAGGTGGCCGAACTCTGCAGCGGCGACCTGTTTCTGGAAGAAGACGCCACACCGGACGCGCTGCGTGCCAGCGCATCGAACAAGCGCGTGCTGCACATGGCGGTACACGGCGACTTTCGCCCCGACAACCCGCTCTTCTCCGGCCTCGCGCTGGCTAAGGGTTGGCTCACGACGCTGGACATCTTCAGCTTGCGGCTGAACGCGTCGCTGGTGACGCTGAGTGCCTGCCAAACCGGGCAACATGTGGTGGGCGGCGGCGACGAATTGTTGGGCCTGATGCGCGCCTTTTTCGCCGCAGGCGCGTCATCGCTAGTACTGAGCCAATGGTCAGTGGAGGACCGCTCGACTGCTGAGCTAATGACTGCGTTCTACCAGCACCTGACGCGCGGTGCAACCAAGGGTGACGCACTGCGACAGGCGCAGTTGCAGTTCATCCGCGGCCAGATTGCGCCCGAGCTGCCGGCCGACGCCTACACGCATCCCTATTTCTGGGCGCCGTTCTTTCTGGTCGGCGACGGCGGATCGATCTGACAAGTAACCCGGAAGAACTTGAGAAGGTACCGAGCCACCAATTGGCGTGCAAAACAACTTGCTTCCTGATCGGACCACAACATCCCAAGTCTGGAGTAAACATTGAGGAGGAGAAATGAATCACTCGCATACCCGTCCCGCATTCCTGTTGATGACCGTCCTGCTGCTGGCCGCGCTGGCAGCCTCGTGCGTCATGCCTGTAGCACCGACGCCACCGCCGGCCAGCGCGACTGACACGCCGCCATCCAGTGCAACTGTCGTCCCGCAACCTACCGCAGTAACGCCGCCGACTGGCGGCATCGAGGAGATTGCCGCCTTTTGCAGGGACTACAGCATCCGCGGCAAGGAAAAGCAGGCCGAAATACCTGAACCCAGCGCCAGCGCATCCCAGTCCGGTGAAGAACCGGCGCAGATGGTCGTCTCCCCGCTGGAAGGACTGATCTACGTCGAAAATCAGGTCGTGCTCACTGGCCAGCCCGACCAGCTCCAGGAGATCAGCCAGGCATTCGACCTCAAGTTGCGCGTTGACGAGAAAGAGGCCATTTCACTGGGCGAGGGACGGGCGATCCAACTCATGTACATCCTCGACGACCGTCCGGTGGAAGAGGTTACCTGCCTGTTCAATCAGTTCGCCAGCGCCCACCCGGAACTGGATGTAGCAGCCGACCCGAATTACTTCTTCAGCCCGGCCGGCTGGCAGGGCGGCGGCAGCCCGTGGACACAGAACGGACGCTGGGCTCACACGCTGCCTGGCGGTGGACTGGGCGTAGCCGGCGACTCCACTGCGTTCATGAAGCAATGGGCGTTCGGCGATGCAGGCATCAACCTGCTGACGAATGGTGAGCGACAAGTACGGGAAGACCTGGGCAAAGGTGCACAGATTGTCATCCTCGACACCTCGCCGCTGCCCGAAGGCGACTTCGCCCTGGAGCGGCGCATGGGCAACCCGACGCGCGCGGCCGGCGTGGGCTCACCCGACATGACCATCACCGACATCCCGGTCCAGGACTACGACGCCTGTCCGGGGCTGGATCGCTACAGCGGCAAGGAAATCGTCCAGGACATCAGCAGCCATGGACTATTCGTAGCGAGCCTGGCGCACGCCGTGGCGCCACAGAGCAAGATCCACCTGATGCGGGTGCTGGAAAACGATGGCTGCGGCGATCTGATGACCATCCTGCGCGGTCTGGAGAAAACGAGCACAGAGCTGAGTCATCCAGGCGCGTCGTTCGAGGAATCGTTGGCCGGCACGGTTGTCAACCTCAGCCTGGGTGTTCACCGGCCGGACAACGCCTGCCCGGGCAACGAGCCAGAGTGCACCTATGCGCTGCCGGAGTCAGTCACCTCGTTGCAGGCCATGGTACAGAGGCTGAACGACCAGGGTGCGGTCGTCGTAGCCGCCGCGGGCAATGACTCGTGGGACATGGTGACTCCCGGCGAGTCGCCCAGAGGTCCCGAAATTCCTGCCAGCGATCCTTCGGTCCTCAGCGTAGTTGGCAGCACGTATGAACAAACGCGCGGCTGCTATTCCAATCAGGGCATGGTGGCTGCGCCCGGCGGCAATGGGGTCAACCTTACCACAACGACCATGGAAGCGGGCAAGGCAATTTCGCTTTCGCCGGGCGAAGTGGCGACGTGTGTGGTCCCCGGACGGCTCGATGCGAGCGACGCCTACTGGTGTGAGTCGGGCAACGAGAACGATTGCGTGATCGGCTTCGCCTATGGCATGGACGAGACGACTGGCAAGCCGGGCTTCCAGTACGTTTACTGGGTCGGCACGTCGTTCGCCGCACCGCTGGTCAGCGGCACGGCCGCGCTGATGCTGGACAGCGGCATGAAACCGGCCGATGTGCTGGCAACTCTGCCGACCGGTGTCGACCCTGCAGGCGGCCCCAGCGACTACCTCGGCAGCGGCATCATCGACGTCACCAAACTGGCGCAATAGGCGCTAACGCCACGTCGTTGTCAGGATCGCCGTATCGCCAGGGCGGTCCTGACAACGATCACGCCAAGACCGCCCTGGCGATGACTTTGACAAGTCCTCTGCGGCTGGATACAATGCACAGTGTCAAGGCGACGTGGCCAAGTGGCTAAGGCAAGGGTCTGCAAAACCCTGATCGCCGGTTCGAATCCGGCCGTCGCCTCTGAACGAATGGCCTATAGCTTGTGAGCTATAGGCCATCTATTTACCAGACGTTATGGTGACAAACCACTTGGGGCGGTGGCGGAATGGCAGACGCATCGGTCTTAAAAACCGAAGGGCTAAGCCCGTGTGGGTTCGAATCCCACCCGCCCTACAAGAAGTTCGACTTTTCCCATAAAGTCGAACTTCTCGCGATTACTTCCCCTGCTTCTTCTTCGGGTCGTCGAACAGCGACGGCTGCACGGCGTCCTGGCCCTTGCTGGATTTCGATGCAGCTGGCTTGCGCGTTGTGACATTGGCCGTCCGTGGCGTTGTTCGCACGCGGCGCGTCTTGCCAGAGGGCGACTTCTTGATGATGATCTCCGGCGCGGGATCGGGCTTCGCTGCGGCTGACTTGTCCGCGGCAGCGCTGTCTGAGGCCGGCTTGGACTTGGCAGTTGAACGGCTGCGGGCAGCAGTCGTTTTGGCTGCCGCCGGCTTGGAAGCAGCCTTCCTGCGGCTGGCCGCCGGTGTCTTGCCGGCAGTGGCAGTTCCGGTCACGCGCGCGGCAGGCGCACTGCTCCTGGGTGGCGTCGCGGCGACTACCGGCTTCAGATCAACCGCGGGAGCGACCTTGTCGGGCGGCGGCGACCCGGCGCCGCGGCGGCTGCGCGAACGACTACCGGTCAGGTGTAGAATCGTGGCAATGCTGTCCGACTGAGCAGGCTGGATCAACCGTTTGCCGGTCGTGGCGCGCTTGGCAGCCGGTATCTCCCCGTAGTCCAACTTACGCAACACGCCGCGACGACTGGCGCTGAAAAACTCGTCCGACGCGGTCGCGACCCGGGCATCGGCCACCGCGCCGCTCTGCTGGGTGAGCCTGATCGCAGCCACGCCAGCGCCGTGTCGCCCCTTGATGGGATACTCGTCAAGGGTGGTACGTTTGAAGTAACCCGAGGTGGTGGCGATCACCAGTTCGCCGCCGGGACGGGTGATATCCAGACTCACCACTTCATCGCCTGGGCTAAGCTTCATGCCCCACACGCCGGCCGCGGGCAGGCCCATGGGACGCACGTCCGCTTCAACGAAGCGAATCGCCTGGCCCAGCTTGCTGATCAGCACCACCTCCGCCTTGCCGTCACTGATGGACGCACCGATCAACTCGTCGCCGTCTTCAACGTTCATCGCAGTTGTCACACCGATGGCTGACCAGGCATCTCCCAGCGCAACGCGCTTGACACGTCCATCGCGGGTCGCGAGCACCAGAAATTCCTCGTTGTCCTCGTCGTCGCTGCGCGACAGGGCCAGCACGGTGACAAAGCGATCGGTTCGACGGAATACGCCCAGTTCGGCGACATGAGTCGCGGCGCCTTCGGCCAGCAAATGCACCGGGACGCGCGCAAATCGGCCGTCGCTGGCAAAGATGAACAGCTCATCGTGGGTGCTCCCGGAGTCAATGGCGATGGGAGCCTTGTCGTCTACCTTGGAAGGCAGCTTGCCGCGGCGGCGGTCAACGATCGACTCGCGCAGCAGCATGCCATCGCGCGTCAGCGCCACCATGACCGGCTCGTCGGCCAGCATATCGCGCACAGTCAGGCTTTCGCGCGTCGCGCCGCTTTCCACGATACGTGTCCGGCGCGCGTCGCCGTACTGCTGTTTGAGCGCCAACAGTTCGTCCTTGATGACGCCCAAAATCTTGGGCGGGTTTTCGAGCAGATCCTCAAGGTAGGCGATGAGGGTCAGCAGTTCGTTGTACTCGTCCTGCAGGCGCTTGCGCTCCAACGCGGCCAGCCGCTTGAGCGGCATGTCGAGGATTGCCTGCGCCTGTATCTCGGAAAACTTGAAGTTGCGAATCAGATTGGTGCGCGCCGTTTCGGTGGTCTGCGAGCGGCGAATCGTCTGGATCACCTCATCCAGGATGTCCAGCGCCTTGAGCAACCCTTCCAGGATGTGAGCGCGTTCGCGGGCGCGGCGCAAGTCGTACTCGCTGCGGCGGCGGATCACCTCACGCCGGTGTTCGATGTAGTGCTGCAAGACGCGCTTCAGGCTCAGCATACGCGGCTCGCCGTCCACCAGAGCCAGCATGATCATGCCGAAGGTCTGCTGCATAGGTGTCAGCTTGTAAAGATCGGTCAGGACGGCACGCGGGTCCGCGGTGCGGCTGATCTCGATGACGATACGCATGCCCGTGCGGTCGGACTCGTCGCGCAGGTCTGTGACTCCCTCCAGCTTGCCATCGCGCGCCAGATCAGCGATACGCTCGATGAGATTGGTCTTGTTGAGCTGGTAAGGCAGTTCCGTCACCACGATGCGGTTGCGGTTGCGGCTCATCTCCTCGATGTGGGCGCGCGCCTGGACGCGGAAGTGGCCGCGCCCCGATGCGTAGGCCTTGATGACCATGTCCTCGTCGCCGTTGTAACGATAGAGAATGCCGCCGGTCGGGAAATCGGGCCCTTTGATGTAGACGGTCAGGTCTTCCACCGTCAGTTCATCCACACGGTCGTAATTATCCAGCACGAATGCCAGCGCGTCACACACCTCGTTGAGGTTGTGCGGTGGGACATTGGTGGTCATACCCACGGCAATGCCGCTGGCGCCGTTGACCAGCAGGTTGGGCAAAGCAGCCGGCAGCACGCTGGGTTCCAGCAGCGAGTCGTCGAAGTTGGGGCTGAAATCGACTGTCTCCTTGTGCAGGTCGGTCATCAGCGAGTCGGCCAGCGAGTGCAGGCGCGCCTCGGTGTAGCGCATGGCAGCCGGGTTGTCGCCGTCGATGGAGCCGAAGTTGCCTTGCCCATCCACCAGCACGTAGCGCAGGCTGAAGTCCTGCGCCATACGCACCATCGCGTCGTAGACCGCGGTGTCGCCGTGCGGGTGGTACTTGCCCAGCACCTCGCCGACGATACGCGCCGACTTTTTGTGCGGCTTGTTGCTGGTGAGCCCCATGTCCTGCATCGCATACAGGATGCGGCGATGGACCGGCTTCAGCCCGTCGCGTACATCGGGCAGCGCGCGCGCCACGATAACGCTCATAGCGTAGTCGAGATACGCCACCTGCATCTCGTCTTGAATATCAACCTGCTTGATCTTTCCGATTTCCACCAGCTAACCTCCGTTCCGGCAGGGATCGATGTCGTTGTCGTCGAAAAGCCGGAACCAGTGATAGGGAGTCTGTTCGCTACGAACGCGCCTACAAATAACTTCCCAGTGTTGGCTCGGTCTGGAGACCGGCCAAAGCAGCAACAAATTTGAGACGCGTCCTAAACCTGTATCGAGCGCAGGAACGCGGCGCTATGTTCGGGCAACGCGGTGTTGATATACATCCCGCTGCCCAACTCAAAGCCGGCCGTCTGAGTGACCCGAGGAATCACTGACACGTACCAGTGCAGGTGATCGGCATACCACGCCTTGACCGGCGCCGACCGCAGCACGATGTTGTAGTCAGGATCGTTGAGACCAAAATGAAAGCGGCGCAGAATGTCCCTGCAGATCTCTGCCAGCCGCCGGATCGACACGGGTGACACCATGAGAAAGCTGGGATGATGTTCACGCGGCATGATCCATGTATGAAATGGCGACAGAGCCGCATAAGGCTGGAACGCTACAAAGTCGTCGTTTTCACTGATCAAGCGGCTGCGCTCCTTCAGCTCATCGGCCAGCATAGCACAGTAGACGCAAGCCCCGGTGTCGTCGAAAAATCGCCGGGCTTCCTCGTCTCGGCCCCGCACATTGTACGGCACTACCGGCAGGCCGATGATCTGACTGTGGGGGTGCAGCAACGATGTGCCGGCCCGCGGTCCGTGGTTCTTGAAGTAGATCACATGCTCGATGCGGTCGTCCAGCGACATCACGACGCCGCGGGTTTGGAACGCCATCAGCACAATATTGAGTTGCTCCACTTCCAGCAACGCGGGCGTCGTGTTGTGCAAACGGGACTCGACAACCACCTCGTGATAGCCGACGCCCGATATGGAGCGGTTGACGCCGTCAAACTGACGTACCCGCTCGCCATCCTGCGTCAACGCCGGATACTTGTTCTTGACGACCCGCACCTGCCAATCATCCGCACCTTGCGGCAGCCGCAGCACTTCCATGTCCGGGCCTTCTTCGTTGCCGGGACAGAACGGACAATCCGGATCGTAGGCAGGCAGGCTCTCATGCACCGGACGATGCGACAGGTCGATAAACTCTTCTGGCCTCCGCGCCCGCTCAGTGGAGATGATCACCCACTGCTTGGTCGCCATGTTTTGACGGATCTCAGGCATTTCGAAACACTCTTGAACCATGAATTCGAGCAGGGGCGCCAGCTAAACGATCTGAAGAACGATTGCCGTCGAGTATACGATCAGGAATTGCGCCACCGTGTAGGTGGTCCAGATCACGTCGCCGATGGAACGGAACGACGTGCCGCGCATCAGTTCGCTGCCGACGAACATATCCGACGCAATGAACAACAAACCGCCCAGCGCCAGCGGCAGCAGGCCAGGCTGTGCCGTCGCCAGCCACATGGCCGAGCCGGCCATCGCGCCAATCAACACCGCGTACACCAGCGTGCCGATGTTCAACGCCCTGCCTCTGGCCGGCTGGCGAATGAGAGTATACCACAACAGCGCGCTGGCTGCCGCGTACACAGCCCAAATCGCGACGAGCGGCGCGAGCGGCGCGCCCGACTGCTTGGCCAGCGCACGGCCGAGGCCGAGAAACGCCGCGATGTAACACAGATGGCCGCCGCCAAAAGCCAGCATTCCGAAGATCACCCGGTTGGGGGTGCGAATCACCTTCGCCATCACCAGGTCACCGAGAAAGCCCAGCGTCATGCCCGCGAAGATCAGCAGGCCATAGCCGGCCAGCGCGGTGCCGCGCGTTGCGCCCAGCCACCAGACGAGCGCCGCCGCCGTCAGCATCGCCGACGTGGCCATGCGCGCTGCCAGCGGAAGCCGGTTGCGCGCCGTCCGCCCGCCGAAGTCGATCAGCAAGCCGCCAACCAGCAGCGCGGCCCAAGTAAGCAGCAACAGAACCAGCAACGAAGACGCAAAGGTGACCGTCACGATGACCGGCGCCTATCTGTGCACCGGACGCAGTGCGACGTGCCTGCAAGCTGCCAGATGAATGACGCTCGCCACATTCACACCACCTGCAACACGGCCGCGCCGCGCACGTCGCTGTGTTTCACGCGCGCCAGCGCCTCGTTGGCAGCCTCCAGCGGATGGATCTCGACATCGCTGTGGATCGGTATCTCAGCCGCCAGTTGCAGCAGTTCCTCGACATCCTGCCGCGTGCTGTTGGCCACGGTGCGCAGTGTCCGCTCGCCATACAGCAGATCGTAGGGCATCTGCGGAATGTCGCTCATGTGGATGCCGGCGCAGGCCACGGTTCCGCCCGGTCGCAGCGCCCGCAACGCTTCCAGCACAATCCAGCCGGCCGGTGCGAAGATCACCGCGCTGTCCAGCAGCTCCGGCGCGTCATCCCGCGCGTCGCCCGCCCAGACGGCGCCCAACGAGCGGGCGTGCGCCCGGTGCTCCTCGCTCCTGGTGAACACATAGACCTCGCAGCCCCAGTGCCGCGCCACCTGAATGCTGACGTGCGCCGACGCGCCGAACCCGTAGAGTCCCAGCCGACCGCCCGGCTTGATCTCGCTCAGCCGCAATGCCCGGTAGCCGATGACACCGGCGCACAACAGCGGCGCGGCCCGCGCATCGTCGAAGCCGGCCGGCAGGTGATACGTATACGCAGCCGGGGCGACAACATACTCCGCAAATCCGCCGTCCGCGTGAAAACCGTTGAATTCGATGCGCTCGCACAGGTTTTCCTGGCCAGCACGACAGTAACGACACTCTCCGCACGCGCTGCGCAGCCACGGCAGTCCGGCCCGGTCACCGGCACGAAAACGCGTCACGCCCGCGCCGACCTGATCGACCACACCCACGATCTGGTGGCCGGGTACCAGCGGCAGCCGCGGCAAGGTCAGGTCGCCCTCGACGATGTGCAGGTCCGTGTGGCAGACGCCACAAGCGTGGACGCGCAAGCGCACCTGGCCCGCAGCCGCTTGCGGCGCAGGCAGTTCCTGCAACGCCAAATGATCCTGCACCGACGAATCGGCGCTTGCCAACACCATTGCCCGCATGTTAGTCCCGTGCGAAACTGAATATCTGGCTGCCATACGCCGGCAGGTCCACAAACAGCCCGCGGGCGGTCATGTCGTCGCCATCGCGCTCATAGACATCGCCGCTGAAGACTTCGATCAGCGTCCACGCTGCGCCGGCCAGCGGCAGCACCAGCGAGACGAATCCCTGCGTCCGTTGCCCCGTCAGGTTGCTGACGACTACCCGAAATTCGCTCCCCAGTCGCCATTGGTGAGCTGCCAGACCGCGGTGAAGTTCTGGCGCGTCTTCCTTGCTACGTGCCTCCAGCAGCAGCCACTGGCCGTCGTGATAGACCGGGTGACGCAGCTCGGCCAGCAGGGCGCGGTAGAAGTTTTCCAGACCGGCTACTGCCGGCTCCTCTGGTCGCCGCCCCAATTGCACAGGCAGCTTCACCTTCCTGCCCTGTGGCTGGCCCTCGTGGATCAGACGCAGGCCAGGCAGTGTCAGAGCAACCACAGCCGCCGCCTTGCTGCGTTCGACGCCCAGCGACTCGGCGGCGCGGCGCTCGTCGTGGTTCTCGATGAAACGCGCCAGATGCTGCTGATACGACACATCCGCGGTCAGGTGCCATCGCACCTGCAAGGCGTCGCCTTCTTCCAACCGGTCGTAGAGCCGCTTGTCATACGTGTAGTCAAATCCCTGCTGTTGCAAGTCCCACTCGAGATCCCAGTAGACCTCGGCCAGCGTGACAAAGCCGGGATGCCGTGCCCGCAGGTCGGTGATCGCTGCTGGCCAGAACTCGGCGCGCGGCGGATCGAAGGCGCCGCCCCACGTCCGCAGGAACGTGTCCTGCGCCACCAGCATCGCCATGTCGCAGCGCACGCCGTCGCAGCGTTCGGCGATGTCGAGCAGGATATCAGCCATCGCGCGGCGCGCCACGGGCGTGCGGTAATCGACCTGCACCGTGTCGGTCCAGCCGCCGAATGACGGAT
Organism: Anaerolineales bacterium; assembly: GCA_020634615.1. Classification (GTDB taxonomy): domain Bacteria; phylum Chloroflexota; class Anaerolineae; order JAAEKA01; family JAAEKA01; genus JACKBK01. The sequence continues at coordinate 8,764 of JACKBI010000009.1, read as the reverse complement.
CGCGGCCGTGCGCAAAGACGCGCCACTGGCCATTCTCGGTGGTCTCGAAATAGTTGGCCGGCTGGCGGATGAGGCTTTCCGAGCTGCCTTGCAGCAGCCGTTCGGGATGTTCAGCGCGCCATGGGTGGTCGATGGCCAGATGGTTGGGGACGAAGTCCAGCATCAGCCACAGTCCGCGCTCGCGCAGCCGGTGGCGAAACGCCATCAATCCCTCGTCGCCGCCCAGCGCTTCATCAACGCGGTAGTCGTAGACTGAATAGGGCGATCCGACCACATCCAGGTCGCTGAAGTCGGGCAGCGCCTTGCGAAACTCGCCCTGCAAGCCGGGATGGTCCACTGCCACCTGCCGTCCGCCGGGGCTGCGCTGCCAGACGCCCATCAGCCACAGACCGTCGAAGCCATAGCCGGCCAGCCGGTCCAGTTCGTCCTCCGGCACATTGGCCAGGGTGATGCGTTCACCTGCCCGCCGACCCAGCTCGGCCAGCCAGACCCAGGTGTTGATTTCGTAGAGTACGGGATTATTGGGCCACATGAGGAACTCCGTTGCTTTCACGGTGGAATCTAGAGGTTTTCAACAAATTCATCCGGCGTTACCCCGGCTGGACGCAGAATCGCCCGCAACGTTCCTACTGCCAATTCGTCGTGCAGGGGAATGACGCAACCATCGTCGCCATCTGTGCTCTTCCTGCGAAGTACGACGTGGCTACCTCGTTGCCGGACTTGTTCAAATCCCAGCCGTTCCAACGCACGTATGGCCTGACGGCCTGATACGCGAGGCAATCTAGGCATGCACTGCCACCTCGAAGGTAGTCAGCATCGGCCTCGATCTTCCAGAAAGTGGAAATTCCTCCAGATACAGTTCTGTGGCCTCTCTCAGGTTAGCAATTGCTTCTTCAACCGTACGGCCTTGACTCACGGTTCCGACTTCCGGGCACTCAGCTACATAATACTCGCCGTCTCTGAGCAAGACTGCCGAGAATAGTTGCACATTCATGTCGTCTTTCCTTCTGGATCGCCGATCCGTTGGCATCTCACGCCGGATCGCGGCTGATCTGGTAACTGACCGACTCTTCGATCTCCACCAGCGAATCCTTCTTCCATGCCGGCAGGTCGCTTTCATCCTGCAAGCTGCGGCGCAACTCGATGATCTGGTCGCGCAGGATCGCGGCCTCTTCGAAGTGCAGCTCCTCAGCCGCGCGGTGCATCTCTTTTTCCAGGTCGCGGATCATGCGCAGCCGCTCACCACGTGGCAGCGCAGTCAACGTCGGCACGCCGCCTGGCTCGTGCCCCTCGACCTCGTAGGCGACCTTCTCCTCGCCCACTGCCAATTGCAGCCGCTGCGTCAGGTCGCGCACGCTCTTGATGATGCTGCGTGGCTCGATGCCGTGGGTCTCGTTGTAAAGTTGCTGCTTGACGCGCCGTCGTTCGGTCTCCTCCAGTGCGCGCCGCATGCTGTCGGTGATCTTGTCGGCGTAGAGGATCGCCTTGCCCTCGACGTGGCGCGCTGCACGTCCTATCGTCTGGACAAGCGCCTGCTCGGAACGGAGAAAGCCTTCCTTGTCGGCGTCCAGCACTGCCACCAGGCTGACCTCGGGCAGGTCCAGCCCCTCGCGCAGCAGGTTGATGCCGACGACCACATCGTACACGCCCAGCCGCAGATCGCGCAATATCTCGATCCGCTCCAGCGTGTTGATGTCGCTGTGCAGATAGTGGACGCGGATGTTGAGCTCGGCCAGATAGTCAGCCAGATCCTCGGCCATGCGTTTAGTCAGCGTGGTGACCAGCACCCGCTGGCCGTTGCGCAGTCGCCCATTGATCTCCTTGACCAGATCGTCCACCTGGCCGGCGATGGGACGAATCTCCACCACCGGGTCCAGCAAACCGGTGGGCCGGATCACCTGATCGACGATCTGCGACGACACCTCGCGCTCGTAGGGGCCGGGCGTGGCGCTGGTGTAGATCGCCTGGTTGAGCATCGCGTCGAACTCTTCGAAACGCAGCGGCCGGTTGTCCATGGCCAGCGGCAGGCGGAAGCCGAAATCGACCAGCACCTGCTTGCGCACCCGGTCGCCGTTGTACATGCCGCGGATCTGCGGCAGCGTCATGTGGCTCTCGTCGATGATGCACAGCCAGTCGGGCGGGAAGTAATCCAACAGCGTCCACGGCTGTGACCCAGGTAAACGCCGGGCAAGTGGCCGACTGTAGTTCTCGATGCCGGAGCAGTAGCCGGTCTCGCGCAGCATCTCCATGTCGTAGCGGGTGCGCTGCTCGATGCGCTGCGCCTCGAGATACATGTCGTTTTCCTTGAACCAGGCGATGCGCTCTTCCAGCTCGGTCTCGATCTCCTGGATCGCCTCAGCCAGCTGGTCAGTCGGCGTCACGAAATGCTTGGCCGGGAAGACGTTGATCTCGCTGACCTCTTGCAACACCTCGCCGGTCAGCGTGTCGATCTCGCTGATGCGCTCCACGTCCTCGCCGAACAGCTCGATACGGTAGGCAGTCTCGCCATAGGCCGGCTGCACTTCCAGTGTGTCGCCGCGTACCCGGAACCGGCCGCGCTGCAAGATCTGGTCGTTGCGCTCGTAGTAGATGTCCACCAACTGGCGCAGCAACTGGTTGCGGCGCACCTGATCGCCCAGCCGCAGATGCACCACCTCGCGGCCGTAGTCCTTGGGGCTGCCCAGCCCGTAGATCGCCGACACCGACGCGACGATCACCACATCGCGGCGGCTGAACAGCGACGCGGTGGCCGCTAGCCGCAGCCGGTCGATCTCCTCGTTGATACCGGCGTCCTTCTCGATGTAGGTGTCGGTGCGCGGGATGTAGGCTTCCGGCTGGTAATAGTCGTAGTAGCTGACGAAGTACTCGACCGCGTTGCTGGGGAAGAACTCGCGGAACTCAGCATAGAGCTGCGCCGCCAGCGTCTTGTTGTGCGCCATAACCAGCGTGGGACGCTGTAGGGATTCAATCAGGCTGGCCATGACGAAAGTTTTTCCCGTGCCCGTGGCTCCCAGCAAGGTTTGGTGCTTGAATCCCTTGCCGACCCCGTCCAGCAACTGCCGGATGGCTTCCGGCTGGTCGCCCATCGGTTGGAAGTCAGAAACTAGCTTGAATTCGGTCATAAAATGCCTGGTCTCGTGATTTGCTCTGGCCGCTTTTAGAACATCGGTTCGGCCATATTATAGCCGCACGCGCCGCGTTTGTCCAACATTCGGGAAGCGTGGCCAGATGCAAAAGCTGCCGGGGCAAGTATACTACCGATCCGCCCACCGGTAAAGCGCACAAGCCGCGGCTGGCCATGCTGATCGCCGCAATATCACACGTGGCAAACGTTCCGTACCGGCGGCGTGGAGTCTCATTGACATTCGCTAACGCAGGGAATACAATAACTCCAGCGGATGCGTTCGTCGCCCTGTTCGCACCAACGGCAGCATGTCCTGGGTCTGGTCATATCGATCGCCCGCGACTGGTGAGCGGATGTCAAAGCTCTGGCGCCAAACCGAGGTGGTCGCGCCGTCACCTGTCGCGGCAGTCAGATGGCTGTGCCAATCACCGTGGATATCATGCCGTGGGCGCCCACCGGCGAGACCCAGGTGGTCTCCAGCGGCGTTGCGTTTGCCTGGCACGACATCGCCGTCGATCCAGACAACCTCTACTTCGTGTATACGTTGGTGTCCGATACAGACGCTAACGGCCTGGCGGAAGTGGTGCCCGTCGCCCCCGTGTTGCGAACCGATCCGTCGTCGCCTCCGCGGCAGGGGCGGGCAGTCCCGTTGACCTCATGGCAGAACGCCAGCACGGGCGTGCTGGTGTTCCCCGGCTGTATCGAGGACGGCCAGTACATGCAGATCGAGTTCGACAAAGTGGCGACCGACCAGGGGGAGCATGAAGGTCCGTGGGTGCTGAAAGTGCTGCAACGAACGCCAGGCAGCCAAACCGGCTGCGGCAGCACCATGTCTATGCCAAACGGCGCTCTCGCGGAGTTCGCTGACAAGACCGCTTCGTTCAACAGCGGAGGCATTTACCTGGGCAACATGGCTTACGACACTCAACGTATTGCCAAGAACCTGCCGCCTAGCCCGCCGGAGGTCGATCCGGCGCTGATCCCTGCAAACGCCTATTCGCTGGTCCCATCGCCCGACGAGATCGTCCCGACGATACCGCCTGGAACAACTCCAACGCCCGTTCCACTTCCACCCTATCTGGAGCGGGTGACCCTGCGCATCGTGGACGAACCCAGCCAGGCCGTGCAGTTCGTGGTCATCACTATCAACCGAGACGGCACGGTAGAGGGCCAGACCTACGAAGGCGCGGCAAATCCTGTCGAATCGCTGCTCCCAACCGTGCCGCCGTCTCCGATTTCGCCCTGATTAATTGCGGCGCAGCCGCGAAACCAACCGACCGCTGATCTCCGCGCGCAGCTTGACCAGTTCAGGATAATCGTAGAAAAAGGCAACCTTCTCATCAGCGATGGTGTCGCCGCTGGGCGCAGGTTTCAGGACGAAAGTAGCGAACGATTCGGCGATATCCTCTCCCGGGTTGGTTGCCGCGTAGTCGGATACAAACTCGTCTTGGTGATTGGCATAGAATTGATCGAGGGCAGCCGTGTATTCATCCTGATCCTCGTATTGCAACTGGTCGACTTCCTGCCACTCCGCGTCGATGTCAGCCCAGAATCGCTCGAAGAACGCGTTGATGTACGAGTTCGGTTCGCTGCACCCCTCGCCGGGAAAGTAGGTGGGACAGGCTGCCGCGGCTTCGTAAAACAGGTCCTCGTTTTCAGGATCAGCGGCCAGTTCATAGTCAGCCGGCACCTGCTGGCTGTTCAGTGTCAGCAGATGGGCAAACTCATGAACCAGCGTGAAGGTCAGATCCTGAATATCGCCGCCGTCGGCGATATCAACGGCCAGGATCCACTTGGTTGGATCCTCGGTGTCCGCGGTGACGAAGGCCAGCGTCTCGTCGGGTCCATCGGTAAATACCACATACTGGGTCAGAAATGTGCGCTGATCGGGTGGAATAAGCTGGGAGAAGTAGGTCCACAGCGCCTGCTGCGTTTCCGTGTCGTCCTGAAAGTCCAGCAGATCATCGGACACCTCTGCCAGTTCGGGATCCACGATCTGGTTGCCGTCCACGCGATAGGTGACGATGGTGTTTTCCTGCAACTCCCCGGCATCCTCGAATCCACCGCCTGACACACCCCAGGCGACCTCATCCAGCAAGCCGAAGAATTCCTGCACGAATCCCGGGCTTTCGTCGCCACAATCGCCCGATTCGTCGCATTCTACGACCAGATAGCAAAGCTCGTCGACCGGGTCGAACTCCTCGCCCTCGAAGCAATCCTCAGGCGTCTCGGCGTAGTACCAGTCAGACTCGTCGTCCACGCTCTGCTGATCCAAGCTCTGTTGATCGGCGGCCGGTTGATCATAGTCAGCCGCGTATTCATCACCACCGCCACAGCTTACCAACAGCAGCGCAGCCAGCAGCAGCACCAGCCAGCGGGCGCGCGGTCGACCGGCACGTTTCGAAATACTCAATTGCTCATCTCCTGTGGCACAGCCGCAGCATTCCACTGCGCCGGTCTTCGACCCATAAACTGATTGATTGACAGAGCAAACATCTCCGATGTTTGTCCGGCTCGACATTATACGCTACAGCAAAAGCCGCGCCAATCGTGAGCATACCAGAAACGCCGGTCGATGCAGCTGGCCTTGACGCGCGACGGTCAGGACGGTATACTTGCTGACCAATGACGCAGCATCGAGACCCTTCCCCGCCCACATTACGTAAACAAGCGCTGCTCCTGATTTCCGTGTTGGCAGTGTTGTTCACAACCTTCCTGCCCGCCGGCAGCTACGCCCAGGAAAACACCGTCGACGTGCAGGCCATCTTCGACGCGATGTCGGTAGCCGACCGCATCGGCCAGCTTTTCATCGTCTCCTTCGACGGCAACGACCCCTCGCCCGACTCGGCAATCTCCGAGCTGATCCGTGACTATCGCATCGGCGGCGTGGTGCTGGACAGCGCCAACGGCAACTTCCGCAACCTGAACGCCGATAGCTTGCCGGCCAACACACCGCAACAAGTCATCAGCATGACCAACCGCTTGCAGGCGCTGGCATTCGACGGCAACCTGCCGGCCGCGGCGGCGCTCAACCCAACCACCACCGACATCCGCCCGCTGCCACTGCCGGAGGGTCGCGGCGTGACATTGCCGCTGCTGATCGGTGTGCAACAAGAGGGCGACGGCTATCCCAACAGCGAGCTGCGCAGCGGCTACACACCACTGCCCAGCAACATGGCGCTGGGTGCGACCTGGAACCCGGTCGATGCAGCGGCGGCCGGCCGGATCGTAGGCGAGGAGCTGGCGCTGAGCGGCATCAACATGCTGCTGGGGCCGGCGCTGGATGTCCTGGATGCGCCGCGGCCCGACCCACAGACCAGCCTGGGCGTGCGCTCATTCGGCGGCAGTCCCTACTGGGTTGGCCGGCTGGGCAAGGCGTTCATCGGCGGCGTCCATGCCGGTTCCGACGGCCAGGTGACGGTGGTCTCGCGCCATTTCCCCGGCCAGGGCAGCGCCGACCGCATCCCTGAAACTGAAGTCCCGACGATCCAGAAGACCGCCGAAGAACTGACGATGGTCGATCTTCAGCCCTTCGCCGCGGCCGCTCGCCCTGGCACGTTGGGCGACCTGATCAACACAGCCGCGGTCACCGATGCCCAGGCCTCCGCGGTCACCGATGCGTTGCTCAGCACCCACGTGCGCTACGCGGGCTTGCAGGGCAGCGGCGAAGGAGTGCCGCCTATCAGCCTGGCCCCGCAACTGGGCGAGGATCTGCTGAACGGGCCGGCCTTCGCCGAATGGCGCGCCATGCAGGGACTGGTCATGAGCGACGAGCTGGGAGCGCCCGCCATCCGCCGCTACTACGATCCGACGCTGCAGAGCTTCCCGTACAAGCGCATTGCCCAGGAGGCGCTGCTGGCCGGCAATGACCTGCTATGGCTGTCGCGTTTCAGCCTGGACGACAACCCGGACACCGAGCTGGCCAACATTGAAGATACGGTACTCTTTTTCCGCGAGAAGTACGGGGCGGATGCCGACTTCCGCCGCCGGGTCGACGCAGCCGTGCTGCGCATCTTGACATTGAAAGCACGGTTGAACCCGGAACTTGACCTCGTCAACACCCTGGTTCAGGGGGATGCAGTGGCCGGCGAGATCGGCAAACAGCAAGCCGTGGTCGCGCAGATCGCGCGTGACGGCCTGACACTGCTGAGCCCCAGCCCGGCCGAGCTGGGCCAGCGGATGCCCACCGGCCCCGGGCTGGATGACAAGGTGTTGCTGGTCACCGACGCGCGGCTGGGACAGGAATGCAACGCCGAAGACTGTCCCTCGTTTCCATTGATCGACCCGACAGCCCTTGAACAGAGCATTCTGCGTCTCTACGGGCCAGGCGCGACTGGACAGGTTTCGCCGGACAATCTCGCCAGCCTGTCATCCCAGGAGCTCAGCGCGCACCTGGCAGGGCAACCGACCGCCGTAGCAGGTGAGGAGATCGACCGACTGATCGATGAGGCCAACTGGATCGTCTTCGCTACACTGGACAACGATCCGGCTGTGCCAGGCGCCAGCGCGCTGCGCGAGTTTCTGACCGAGCGGCCGGCCGGCCGCGAGAAAAAACGGATCATCGCGTTTGCTTTCAATGCGCCCTACTTCCTGGATGCGACCGATATCGCCAAGCTGACGGCGTACTTCGGCGTGTACGGAAAAACCGAGCCGTTTGTGGAAGCTGCCACCCGCGCGCTGTTCCGGGAGTTTACCCCACCGGGCGCGCCGCCGGTCAACGTGACCGGCATCAACTATTCGCTGGCCGACAAACTGCGCCCGGCGGCCAACCAGTCCATCGAAATTCGCGTGCCAGATGTGCGCGTCGAGATGGGCAGCAACACCTTCACCGCCAAGGTTGGCGACACGTTGCGGGTGGTGGCCGGTCCGATCTACGACGGCAACGGACGTATCGTGCCTGACGGCACCATGGCAACCTTCAAACTCAAGCAGCGCAACGACCCATTCGAGCTGCCGCTGGGCGAGGCAAGCACCACCGACGGATTCGCCGAGTCGCTGGTGACGTTGGAACGGCCTGGCGACTACGAAGTGCAGGTACAAAGCGGGCAGGCACAAGGCTCGCTCAGCCTGCTGCTGAACATCGTGGACCTGGCGGGCGGTGAAGCGGAGGTGCTCGTCGCGACACCGACCGTCACCCCGTCGCCCCTTCCCACCGAAACCCCGACGCCGACTTATACCCCGTCACCCTCGGCAACGCCCCAGGCTACTCCGGAGCCAACACCGGAACCAACAGCCATTCCGCCCCTGCCGCCGCGCCGTGTTGATGGCGGCGCGTTCAGCGTGTCTTTGCTGGCAATCCTCCTCGCGGCGGCGGTCGGCCTGTTGCTGTACCGCGCCAGCGTTTCGGCGCCCAGCACATCGATGCAGGTTGTCCTGACTGTTGCCATCGGCGGATTGGTCGCCTATCTGTTGTACGCCTTGGGGCTGGTGCCTGGTGCGGATATCCTGCAGCGGGAGCTACGTCCGTGGGGCGCGGCGGTGATCACGCTGGTGGGCAGCGCGCTGGCTCTGCTAGCGCTGTGGGCCAAACAATATGCCGACACCCGCGAGCACGAGTGACCCGTTTTACCGGCAAATCAGCGCCGGTCGAGTAGTGGGTCAAGCTGCAACCGTCGTTGAACCTTGCCGTCAGCGTATCGA
>JACKBI010000008.1 GCA_020634615.1 Anaerolineales bacterium | reverse complement strand
ACGGCCCGGGCAGCAGCGGCAAGACGCTGCCTATCAGACCAAAGAAGATCAACAGATAGGCGAGGGTATAAAGGAGTATTTCGCCGGCCATGCAAGCCTAGCGGAAGATTTCAGTCTTGAATAACTTGTCGCCGGCGACAATAAATGCGGTTCCGAGACAGATTGTCAGCAGCGCCTGGTAGGCCGCGTTGATCTCTTCCGGGTGTTTCATGAACAGATACCACAGCAGCCAGTTGATCACAAAGGCGACCACAAGGCTGCCAACGATTAGTCCAATTTGCTTTCCGTTATACTTGCGCATGAGTGCTCCTGGCTAGTACAAGAACATCGGTTTGCCCTGAACGTGGGCAACCTTGGGTTTGTAACCTTCGATATCGTAGAACTCGTCTACGTCGACCCGCTTAACGCCGCGTTGGGGCATATCGGCGGCCACGTGCGTGTAGCGTCCCTCGCGCAGGGCGACCATTCGCCCTGTGATGCCGCGCACCGCCAGATCAACCGCCAGCGCGCCGTAGTTGGCGGCCACCAGGCGATCCAGCGCATCGGGCGCGCCTGAACGCATCATGTAGCCCAACTGCTGGTAAAGGACATTCTGGCCGGTCAGCCGCTTGATGAGATCTGCGGTGATTTGGCCGACGCCGCCCAACTTGCGGTGACCATAGGCGTCAGTCTCGCCGTACTCGATCACGTCGCCGTCGATCAGGCGCGCCCCTTCGGAGATCGTCACGACCGCATAGTTGCTGGGGTTGCTCAATTTGTCCCGTGTCACCAGCCCCGCCAGCTTGTCCGGGTCAAAGGGAACTTCCGAGATGATTGCCCGGTCGGCATAGGCGAGGTAGGAGGCGATGAGCGAGGTCTCACCGGAGTTGCGACCAAACAGCTCGACCACGGCGATGCGCTCGTGAGAACCGGCAGGGGTGCGCAGTGCGGAGATCAGATCCACCGAGCGCGTGATGGCTGTGCTGAAGCCGATGCAGAAGTCGGTGCCGAACACGTCGTTGTCCATCGTCTTGGGGATGGAGACGACCGGGTACCCTTCTTTATGGATTCGTGCGCCATAGCCCAGTGTGTCGTCGCCGCCGATGGGGATCAGAACATCAACGCCCAGGTGATCAAGCGTTTGCATGACATGCGCGGTCAGATCATAACTCTGGCCGGGATCGCCGTAATCTTCATCTTCACTGCGCAGAAAGGCCGGCACATTGGGGCCGCGCATATTGCTGGGCTGGGTTCGGCTGGTATGCAGGAACGTTCCGCCGGTGCGGTCAATGGTGCGCACGACCTGGTCGTCCAGGTCCACCACCCACTTATCGTTGCCGTCGGGATCGTCCACATTGAAGTTGAGCGGGCCAGCCCAGCCGCGGCGGAAGCCGATCACCCGCCAGCCATGCTCGTGGGCGCGGTTGACAACCTGTTTGATGCACGGGTTCAAACCGGGAACGTCGCCGCCGCCGGTGAGAACTGCCAGGGTCTTGGTGCGAGTCATGTGAATCTTGATGCCTGTTGCCGTGGGGACGCCATACCTAAAAACAGCCCAACTCCATGAGGTCGGGTCTGTCGCACGGCGTCCGTCGTTGACGATAAATTTGCCGAAGATCTGCGCCGTGTGTAGGGACCATCCGGCTCGCGCTGCGTGCGCATTCTACCAGAGGGCGATTGAATGCGCAAGTCAAAGTGATTTGAGCGAGCGTCAAAAAAACGACCAGACAAAGGCCCCCGGTCACCGGACCAGGGGCCTTGATTAACTTGATCCGAATGCGAACTTCCGACGCTTTCTAGCTGGCGGCGTCCGTAGCTTCCGTGGCATCTGCAGCGGCTGCTTTGGCGTCCGCAGCGGCCTCCGACGCGTCTGCACTTGCATCGCTGGCTGCGTCGGCCGCCGAATCAGCGGCGGCAACCACGGCGCCTGCGGCGATTGCAGTTGACGGGGTGAAGCCCATCTTGGTTTCAATGGCCGCCAGTTGACGCTGGATGTCTTGCGTGGCTTCGAGGTTTGCGGCGATCAACTTGGCCTGGCGCTTCATTTCTCCAGACACTTCGCCTGCATCCTCGGCGGCAGCCGGCTGAGCCGCTGCTGCGCTAAGCTGGATGGTTCGTTCGTCGACATCCACCAGCAAGTGCAGGGTTTTGCCAATGGCGTAGTACACCAGGAAACCCAGGATGCCCCACAGCAAACCAGGCAGTACGCCCAGGATTGGGAGTGGCCCCAGACGAACGCTCAGGTCGAACCCGTTCAGCATGCTCTGAACGGCATTGAGGCCCAGCCAGGTGGCGACACCAACGACGATGCCCAGGATCAGGACGACCCAGGCCAGGATGAGCGCGAGGGTTCCGATTGTACGTAGTCCGCTGTAACGACTTTTCACCCTGGTTGCTCCTTTCTGATGGCCAACGGCCCATGATTACTGCGGGAACAGCAAGCGAAGATCGATATCCAGGTTGTCGAGTTCCGGCAGGAATAGCTTGGCCAGCGCAATGTACGGGCTGTCCGGGTTCATCTGCTGATACATGTCAGCCGTGTTGCCCAGAATGGCATTGTTCCACGCGATGTGCGGCAGCGGCTGGCCGTTGATGGTGATGAAGACGCCGTTGTTGCCGGTGACAAGCCGCATTTCGCTTACGCCAGCGGCCTTGAGCTGCGCCAGAGTGTCCGGGGTCAATTCGACCGGCAGATACAGACCGGCTGCTGAAGCCAGGTCACGGCTGCTGATGCCTGCCATGGAGGGGATGCCATTCTCGTCGTACTTGACATCGATACGGGTAATGAACGTCGCCGGCTCTTCCTCAGCCGCGGCCGGGGCTTCGATGGGGACGCTGGTGTCGCGCAGTGCGATCTCCTCGGCGCCGTCCTGCATCGGGAACTTAACGGCGATGTCGAGGCCTGTGCGCTGAATGATTGGCACCAGCTTTCCGATCAACTCGCCGTAGGGCAGTCCGGTCACGCCGGTTACGATGGCCAGATTGCTGAGCGCCTCACCGTCCCAACCGAGGTATGGAAGCGGCTCGCCATTGATAAACACAAACACACCACTGTCGCCGCTGACCAGCTCCATGTGCTGGATGTTGGTGTTGCGCATCCAGTCAACGTAGAACGGGTTCACTGCCAGATCAGGCAGCGCGAGGCCGGGCATCAGACTGTTCACTGCGTCGATGCTCAATCCACCGATGGAAGCCTGGCCGGCATCGTCGATGTCGACGACCATTCTGGGCAGCGAAATCAGGAATCGCTGACCCTGATCCGTCTCTTCATCGACAGTTGGCGCGGTCGCAGCGCCGCACGCACTCACCAACAAGGATGCAATCAACATCAGAGCAAGTACCCTAAAGAACCGCATGGTTAGCACCTCCTATGTGCAAATAGTTTGTGACGCGTCCATAGCGCCATGGAAACAGCCGTTGTATCAGATTGAACAGTGAAGGCCGTGAGCGGCCAATGCGACGGATCCAGCGAGCGGTGGAGAAGAGGACTGGCGGCAGAAAAGGTGCAGGAAGGACGAATGTGCCGGGAGAACAAGCTACTTCCCGGGACGGACCTAATCATGTTGGGGACGAACCTTTTGTGCGGGAGCATTGGCAGCAGTCTAACCAACCCTCAGGACAATGACAACTGGATTATGTGTACAAGCAGTATACCTGAGCGTGTTTTTTTCGTCAAGTTCAATTCGAAATCTTCGCCGATGTCTTCAGCGCGGATCCTGTCAATAAGACGACAACAGTTTCAGCAGACGACGCGTTTTTGGTTGCAAGCCATTGATCAAGAAAGGCCAGGGCGCTGGCTGCCGTCGGCTCAACGGCAATGCCGCGCGCCGACCAGCTCCCGAGCGCTCGCCTGATCGCCTCATCGGTCACAGAGGTGATTTGACCGCTGCTTTCAGCTACCGCTGCCACGATCTGCTGCCAGCGCGGCGGGCGGGCAATGGCGATGCCATCGGCTATGGTGTCGCCCGCTACGATCTCTGGCAGGGTCTGCTGCTTGCTGCTCCAGGCAGCCGCCAGTGGAGCGCAATTGGCCGTCTGCACGCCGATAATCTGCGGCAACCTGGCAGTGATACCGGCGCGCAACAAATGACGGAACCCGTTGAACAGACCCAGCAGCATCGTTCCGTGGCCCACGGGCGTGACGACAAGGGCGGGAACCTTCCGTCCAAGCTGTTCCCAGATTTCGAAGGCGGCTGTCTTGGTACCTTCGAGGAAGAACGGATTCCAGACGTGACTGGCGTAGTAGCTTTGCTGTGCTTCGGCCAGCGCTGCCGCCGTCGTGAGCTCTCGGCTGCCCGGAACCGATACCAGCCGCGCGCCATACATCCGAATCTGTGCAACCTTGGCCGGGGGAGCGCTGGCCGGCACGTAGATCGACATCGACACGCCGGCCGCTGCTGCATAAGCCGCAATCGCAGCTCCTGCATTACCCGACGAATCTTCGACCGCAGAAGTTACGCCCACTTCGCGCAATTTTGTGAGCATAACTGCGGCGCCGCGATCCTTGAAAGAGCCGGTTGGCAGCAAGTGGTCGATTTTGAGAAATACCTGCCGTCCACCGGCTGAAACCGGCAGCAACGGTGTCATGCTCTCGCCCAGGCTGACCGCTTGCGTCGTTGGCCGGAGCGGCAGCGTTTCTCGATAGCGCCACAGGCTGGCGGGCCGTTCAGTCAGCTGGTCCAGGGGAAAAACGGGCGGCATTTCCACATCCAGCAGGCCACCGCACGGACATCTCCAAATCGGGGAATCGATGGCGTGCTGGGCGTTGCAGCTTTGGCAACGCAAGGTCGGTGGCGGGTAGTCAGTGATGGAGCGCATGGACTGCAACTTTGGCGTGGTTCTGGCAGACTGGTACAATGGCGTGACGAAGGTGAGTGTATCATCGCCCGGTGTTGGCCGTCAAGCCATTCACAGTGCGCTCCACAACCCCCATAGCGAGATATCCGATGGAAGCCAACCGTATTGTCGAAACCTGCCTCTACGTCGATGATCTGGACGCGGCCGCGCGCTTTTATAACGAAGTGCTGGGCTTGCAGCCGTTCGCCAGCGTGGAAGGTCGTCACCTCTTTTATCGCTGCGGGGCAAGCGTCCTGCTGCTGTTCAACCCCGATGAAACAGCCAAGGGAGCAGGCAGTGCGCCTGCCCACGGCGCTCACGGTCCCGGCCACCTGGCGTTCGCCATGGCCGACGACCAGATCGACGCGTGGCGTCGCCAGCTCGCTGAGCACGGCATCCCTGTCGAAACTGAGGTGACGTGGCCGGGTGGCGGATTCTCCCTCTATTTTCGAGACCCCGCGGGCAATAGCCTGGAGTTGACCACGCCGCGCACGTGGGGGCTGGACTGACCGGAAAACGACCTGGGGCGATTTCTGTGCAACCCCTTTACGAGACCATGAATTTCTGTTACAATATTCACAGGGGCTGGTGATTTCTGCGCTACGAGGCGACACGTGGCGTTAAAAGAATTATGGGAACCAGCCCCAATTGCATCGTTTCGTCATTTGGACCCGAGGACAGACGCCAGTCTGTCCTCATCTCTTCGAGTCTGTTTGACCGGATGTCTCTGTGTGACGCCGCCTTGCTCTGCCCGCTGACCGCACCGGCTGCTGCAAGTGGGTCCTGGACCCGTGGTCAGGTCCGCTTCGTGGTATAATCGATCCCATGTCTCAGTCTCGACCTTCAGCGCGCAGCGTTGGCCTGGTTCTTCTTCTGTTGCTGCTTGCCGCGGGGATCCTAATCGTAGTCGTCGTGCAATCAGGCTCGCGCGTCAGCGTTGGTCCGCAGCAGACTGTCCAGTCAATCAACCCCAAGATGGGCGTACACACGCGGCTGACCGATGAAGTGGAGGAGTGGAAGGTCAAGCGCACGCTGGAGATGGTGCGCGAGATGGGCGCCAATTGGATCGTGGAGTTCTTTCCCTGGGCATATGTCGAGCCAAACCGGCCGGGCGAAGGCAAGTGGGATCACAGTGACATGGTCATTCGTCACGCAGCCGCGCAGGGGCTGAAGGTCATCGCACGGCTGGGCTATGTGCCGCAGTGGGCGCGTCCTGACGACACAACCCCGCTGTACCTCGACGAAGAACACTACGCCGACTTCGGCAACTATGTCTACGAATTCGTGCAGCGTTACCGCGACGAGGTCGATACGATCGTCATCTGGAACGAGCCGAATCTCAGTCTGGAATGGGGATTCCGGCCGGTCGATCCGCTGGCATATACCGAGATGCTGCGCGTCGCCTACACGCGGGCCAAGGAAGCCAACCCCGACGTGCAGGTGCTGGGTGGCGCGTTGGCGCCCACGCTGGCGCCGCCCGGCAGCGAGTGGGGCATGGACGACCTGGACTTCCTGCAGGCCATGTATGACGCCGGCGCCGCGCCATATTTCGACGCGCTGGCCGTGCATGCCTACGGCGGCAAGTTTCCACCTGACGAGCCGGCCGCGCCTGACGCCATCAACTTTGCCCGAACCGAGCTTGTGCGCGATCTGATGGTTGCCAACGGCGACGGCGACAAGCCGGTCTTTATCACCGAGGCGGGCTGGAACGACCATCCGCGCTGGACGCGCGCCGTACGGCCCGCCCAGCGAATCGAATACACCGTGCGCGCCTATGACAAGGTGTTGAACGAGTGGCCGTGGGCCGAAGTGCTGGCGTTCTGGGCGTTTCGCTATCCCGCCAGTGTGCGCACCTACCAGGACTATTTCACCTTTGTGACGCCTGATTTCCAGCCGAAACCGATCTACGAGGAAGTACAGCGATACAGTCGTGGCGAGGAACTTAGCGGACCGGGAGGGAGCGACTGACATGCGCGTCGAGTTGAAGCGCAAACAGTGGCTCCTGGTGGTCGGCGGCACTGTTCTGTTGCTGGCACTGGTGTTGATTTTGTGGCGGACTGTGGCGCTGCCCCGCGACCATTTCTGGGAGAACATCGAGCAAACGGGTGTCTGGCGGGTCGCGATGGATCCCAGCTTCCCGCCCTTTGAGTCATTGGACCCGGAAGGCCGGCCGGTGGGTTACGACGTCGATCTGGCCCGGGCTATCGCCGCGCGCTGGGGTGTGGAGGCCAGCATCGAAGGGGTCGGCTTCGATGGGCTGGTAGACGCGGTCTGGGCAGGCAGCGTCGATACCGCGCTCTCGGCGTTGCCCTACCAGCCGCAGTTCAGCCAGAACGTGGCGTTTTCGCGGCCCTATTTCGAGGCCGGGCTGATGCTGGTGGCTGCGCCCGACCGGCCTGAACTGAACAGTCTCGACGATCTGTCGGGAATGCGCGTGGCGGTGGAGTGGGGATCGGAGGGTGATCTGCAGGCGCGTGCGCTGCGCCGCGAGTCTCCCGACGTGATAATCCTGCCACAGGAAACCGCCCAGCAAGCCCTGCAGGTTGTCGCTGATGGTGATGCCGATGCCGCGCTGGTTGATCGCATCAGCGCCTTGCAGTTCCCCGGCTCGGGCCAGTTGCGGTTGGTCGAGGAGCCTATCGTGTCCGATCCTTACGTCTTGGTGATGCCGCGCAAAACGCCAATCTTGCAGGCGCAGGTCGATGAGGCACTGCAGGCGCTCCAGGAGGACGGAACATTGGCAGCGCTGCAAGCGCGCTGGTTTGGTGGTTCGCAGTAGCGGGGAGGTTTCGGCAGGACTTTCGGCACGGGTCGGAACGAGCGGGCATTCCAGAGCGACGCTCAATCTTCCGTACGGATCTCCACCCAGGAGGTCTTGCCCGCCTGGACCGTGACGTTCTGGCGGTACACCTTGCCGTTGACCGTGGCTTCCACCAGGTAGTCGCCGGCCGGCAGGTCGGACAGCAGGAAGTTCTCGCCCCACTGCTCGTCGGGGTTGATCAGCCCCAGACCGTCGATATAGGTATAGGCGTAGTAGCGCGGGGAGTTGAAGTTCGGGCCGGGATAGAACAGCAGCGGCACCTCGGGCAGATGGCGTCCGTCGGCGGTCAGCACGCGGCCGGCCACCGTGCCGTGACCCGCCAACGGCTCCAGCCAGAATTCGGGGTTCACCGTGTGGTCGTAGTCATTGACGCCGATGCGCACCTCAACGTGCACGTGGGGACCCAGCGCGATGCCGGTGCTGCCGACCGCGCCCACCTGCTGGCCGCGTTGCACGTGCTGGCCAGGCGTGACGGTGGTGCTGGACATGTGACCCAGCAGCACGTAGACCGGCTGGTCGCGGTAGCGCCGGTCCAGCTCGATGACCACTGGAATTCCAAAGAAGTTGGTGGTCGGTCCCACCGCGACCTGATCGTCGGGGCCGGCGAAGACCACGGTGCCGTCGGCCGGTGCGTAGAGCGGCGTGCCCAGCGGGTTGGCAATGTCCGCACCGTGATGCACCAGATAGGCGCCCTGGCCGGTGCTGGCGTAGGGGTAGAACGGGCTGGCCCATTGCGTGGTGCCCGGGCCGGTCGGCCGGCCCAGCCAGTAGTGGTCACTGGCCTGCGAAACGTCGGGCGTCGGCCACGGCCCGCCCGGCACGATGGGCGTCGATGTCACCAGGACGTTGGCGGCCAGACTGGACTGGGTGGTCGTGAGAGTCGCGGTAGCGGTGGCGGTTGCCGTGGCGGTCGGAGTTGCCGTCGGCGTGTCCGTGGGTACGGGCGTCGCAGTGGCCGTCGCTGTATTGGTTGCTGTCGCGGTCGGCGTCGATGTCTGTGTTAGCGTCGGCGTCAGCGTGGCCGTTGCGGTTTCCGTAGCCGTCGGCAGCGGCGTCGCCGTCGGTTCCGGCTGCAAGGCTGAGCAGCTTGCCAGCAACATCAAAGAAGCAGCGGCCAGAACCGCGCCCGCGCGCGGTGGGAGGGTGACACGATGCGAAAATGGCTTGGCGGTCCAGTGCGTTGACAAATGAAATCTCCTGCTGTCAGCCTCCGTAACGGACGAAGCGTGACAACAGGAGATTATAGTCAGTGGAGCGAGGTTGGCGAAAATCGTTAGTGATCATCAAGTCAATGGGTGTCGAATCGGCTCAGCGAGAATCGCCCCACGTCAACCAGATCCGATCTGCCGCTGGTGACAAGATCCGCCAGCAACTGCCCGGCTATGGGCGCCATGATGATGCCCACGCCGCCCCAGCCGCAGTTCAGCAGTATGCCGTCGATGCCTGGCGCGGCGCCGACGATGGGATAGCCATCAGCCGTCAGCGGGCGGATGCCGGTCCAGGCCGTCAGTAACTCAGCCTGCGCCAGCACCGGGACCCGATGAACAGCGGCGTCGATCATGGCGTCGATCATAGCGGGCGGCGTGGCGGTGTTGAGGTCCGGCGCTGGGCGTTTGCCCATGCCCATCAACACGCCGTCGATCTCGGGGCGGAAGTACCACTCGACCGACAGGTCCTCGACGAACGGGTGATCGGCAGGCACAGCAGCCAGCGGGGCAGTTACCAGAATGCTGCGCGCCGAGTTGAGGATGGGAATGTCGAGGCCCGCCCACCGTCCGACCTCGATTGCCCACGGACCGGCGGCGTTGATCACCAGCGGCGTGGCGATGGTTCCCGCGTCGGTCTCGACCGCTGTGACCCGCCCGCCGCGCTGGGTGATGCCGGTAGCCTTGACGCCCTGCAAAAATCGCACGCCGTGCTGGCTGGCTCGTTTGACATAACCCCACAGTATCATGTGCGGGTCGAATGGCCCATCGTCGGGGCCATAGGTTCCGACAATGATGTCGTCGACATTGAGCAGCGGGTAGCGGCGCTTGATCTCGTCCGGCGCCAGCAGCTCGGTGTTGATCCCCAACGACTGGAGCATGGCCGCTTCGGGGCGCAGAGCGTCAGCCTCGGCCGCGGTCGCGAGGTTGAGCCAGCCGATGGGGCGGAAGTCGATGGGGACGCCGATCTCCTCCTCGAAGCGCATATAACGGACGTAGGCGTGCTGCGCCAAACGGGCCATCGTCTCGTCGCGGCCGAATTGCAGGCTGAGCATGCTGGCTGACTTGCTGGACGAGCCGCTGCCCACCTGCCCCATCTCAACGACCACAATGTTCGTGATGCCGGCCTGCGCGAGGTGCCAGGCGGTGCTGCAGCCGATAGCTCCAGCGCCAATGATGACGAGGTCAGCAGTATGTGGTAAGGTCATGGGCATTGTTGCGGTGATCGTATATGCGGAGGGTCGACAGCAGCTATTCTAGCATGCACCGGGCCGCGCCATGAAACGCGCAGGTACCGGGGACGTAACGCAAGTCCTCGGCGCCTCGTCAAACAAAGTTGGCAACTCTGCCGCAGAGTTGCCAACTTTCTCATGCACGCCTCACGCACGCCTCGCGGGCGTCAACGCAGCATCACCAGCATCTGGATCACGCCGGTTCCGCTGGCCAGCGGTTCCAGCGCCTTGCCGATCACCGTGCCCGGGGCCGGGTTCGCGGGACCGCGCATCGCGTGACCGGGCAGAGACGAGGCGACCAGCAAGTCGCCGGGTTGGATCGGGCCGCCCTGCGCGGTCACCTTGACTGGCACCCGGCCAACCAGCGCGAGCTGCGGGCCGTTGTTCTCTGGTCCGGCCGTGCTGCCGCCGTCGAGAGACACGCCTGGCTCCGTAGAGATGACGCCGGCGACGGCGGTGCTGCCGGGCGTCGCGGCCAGCCGAAAACTGCCCGCGTGCTCAGGATCGATCTCGATCACATCGCCTGGTTCCAGGTTGGCCGGCGCGGGGATGAACTCGGCCACGTCCGCACCGCCGGTCTGCGTCCCGCCGTTGAAGTAGCCACGGCCTGCCGTGTTGACACGAAACTGCGGATTGCCGCCGTTCAGCCCGACGACGAAATTGCCTGAGCCGCTGTTGCCGATCACAACAGCGCTATCGCTGCTACTGCCGGCTTCGGCGACAATGGCGATGCCATTGTTCGCCTCGGCATGAGCGTACAGCGCCGAGCCGTTGATGCCGGCACCAGCACTTGCTGCAAGCACGCCGTGCGCGGACACGCTATATCCATCAACCCCATTTCCGGACGCGAAATTCTGGCCGCGCACGCCCTCGCCAGTGCCTGTGGCAGTCCCTTGCACGCCATAGCCATTTGCGATAGGTGAGTAACCGGCCACGCCGGTAGCACCGTTGCCAAAAACTCCATAGCCGGCGAAGTTACTGTCGTTATTGCCGTAAACGCCATATCCCGCGTAGTCGTTGATTTGCCCGTAGACACCATAGTTCCCGCCAAAGGTGCTAGTGCTTACGCCATAGACGCCGGCTGTCTGATACGTACCGCTGGTGCGACCGGCCACACCGTAGCCGCCAGCGGTGTTTTCACCGTACACGCCGCTGGCTGTGTCACTGGCCGACCGGCCGGTGATGCCGTTGCCGTCAATGTTGCTGCCTACGAGCCCCGCATAGTCGGGCGCCTGGTTGAACGTGCCGCCGATGACCAGCGGATTGTTGCTGCCGGTCCAGGTCTGGCCCAGGTGGATGTGGTTGTTGTCGCTGGTGAACGTGCCGGTCTGGTTCCAGTGGCCGGCGGCCAGTTGGATGTCTGTGATGTTGATGTGCCCGTCCTGGTTGGCGTCACAGGCGGGATCATAGGCTGCGCCGGGCGCGCACGGACCGAAGAGCGGTATGGCTGCAACGGGCATAACCGCGACGATGGTGAGAAGAACGACCAGAGCCAAAGCAAAGACCTTGGGCTTCATTTATGCCCTCCGAAAACCGAAACTGGACATGGGATCGTACGCAACGATCTCATAGTTAAACGGAAGCCGGCGCGGTTTGGGTCCCGCGCCGGCTTCCGTTGTTTGCAGATCGAAGGCGCTACTGCGGGTTCACCAGCACCCAGACCATGCCATCCTTGGGCGCTTCCAGCGCTGCGCCCACGACCCGCTGCCCGTCAATCCTGCACGCACCAGACCCGCTTTGGCGTGCTGCACGTTGCCGTCAACCCGTCCCATGGGCTGAGGTTGCTGCCGGCCAGGAGCCAGTTGGGGTTGAGCGCCACCGTTGTGCCGTTGTTGGCAGCCGAGTTGGAAGTCCACAGCGCGCAGTTGCCCGCGCCTACCTGCGTGCTGGTATTGGACGAGACGCCAGTGCGTATCCAGCCGGTGATGGAGAAGGGTGGGCCATTGCCGCTGTCCTGCGCCGTGACCGCGCCCGGCACCTCCTTGGCGTAACGCAGCGCGCTGGTGTTCTGAATCTCAGCCATGTTGGCCATGTGGTAGCCGGCCGTGCAGGCAGTCAATGCCTGGTTTCCGGGAACCGTCGCGCTGGTCTGGTAGTAGCCGCGCGTCACCAGGTTGACCAGCGTCGGATCGCCGCTGGTGTCCCAGGCGCTTGCGGTTTCCTGAATGTCCAGCGTGTTGATCACGCCGTCATGGTTGACGTCGAGCTGCGGGTCGTAGCCGGAGCCGGCCGCGCGTGCCTGCCAGGCGGTCATGGCCAGCGCGCCAGCCAGCAGGCCAATCAGTAGCCAGGCAACGGCTGGCAAGCTGCGCTTGCGCTGCGTGTGGGACGTATCGTTCATGGTTTCCTCCTCGGGAAAGGTGTGACGGGTCGCGCCTGCGCCGGAGTTGCTTACATCTGGACAGGTAGAGAAATATCAGCGGGTAAGTCACTCGCAATCAGGCAACAAAACACGCGCGATTGTAACGCGATTTGGCGGATTGGCAAACCGTTGACGCATTCGGAGCGGCCAGCGCGGGCCAATGCGGCATTGTGCGGGTAGACACTCGTGGGTATAATGGCATCATCCGTGCGCAAGCCCCTCCTTTCCAGCCCATTTCGACGCGCAATTACTGTGTGAATAGTGGAGGATTATCGATGGCACATCTGACTGTGTTACAGAGAATAGCGCTGCTGGCCGGGATTCTGGCTATGCTGCTCGCGTCGCCCCTTGCGGTGTTTCCCTTGGCAAACAACGCGGCCGCTCCGGTCGCCGAGTCGCCCGCGCCGCCAAACATTGTCCTGATCTTCGCCGACGATCTGGATCTCGATCTGGGCACCGTCACTACCATGCCCAACTTGCAGGCGCTGGTGGCCGACCAGGGCGTCACGCTGCCCAACTTCTTCGTCAACGCCTCGATCTGCTGCCCATCGCGTGCATCGATGTTGCGCGGCCAATATGTCCACAATACCGGCGTTCTCACCAACGGACCGCCCGAAGGCGGCTTCGAGTCTTTCCGCGATCTGGGTCTGGAAAACGACACCATGGCGACGCGGCTGCAAGGCGCCGGCTACCGCACCGTACTCTTTGGCAAGTACCTCAACCGCTATCCCGCCGACAGCGGGCTGACCTACATCCCGCCGGGATGGAGCGAGTGGGTCGCGCCGGCTCCCACGCGGCCAGGCTACGATCAGTTCAACTACACACTCAACGACAACGGAACCCTGGTATCCTATGGCAGCGATCCCGAGGACTACCTGCAGGATGTACTGAGCGCCAAAGCGCAGAATTTCATCACCCGCACAGTTGCCATCGGCCAGCCTTTTTTTGTCTATTTCTCAACGTTTTCGCCGCACGCGCCGTCGACACCCGCGCCGCGCCACAGCACACTCTTCACCGACACCATCGCGCCGCGTACCCCTTCCTTCAACGAGGCCGACGTCAGCGACAAACCGCAAGGCATCGCCAGCCTGCCGTTGTTAAACGACGATGATATCCAGTTGATCGACGAGTCGTATCGCAAGTGGTTGCAGTCCATGCAGGCCGTGGACGAGTTCATCGCCAGTCTCGTGCAGACCCTGGATGATGTCGGCCAGCTTGACAACACGTACATCATTTTCTCCAGCGACAACGGCTATCATATGGGCCAGCACCGGCTGCTGCCGGGCAAGTATCTGGGCTATGAAGAGGACATACGTGTGCCTATGTTCGTGCGCGGTCCCGGGGTGCCTGCCGGCGTCACGAGGACGGAGCTTGCCGGGCTGGTGGACCTGGGACCAACGTTTGCCGAGATCGCCGGCATCCCCAGACCCGACTACATGGACGGCCGCTCACTCATGCCGCTGTTGGGAGCCACGCCGCCCGCGCCCGAAGAGTGGCGGCAGGCCTTCCTGTTTGAGCAGTACGTTGGCGATCATCGCTTGCAGCGTGATCCGTTGGGTGAGCCGCCCGACCCGTTCGATCAATCGCGCTTCGAGAGTGTCCCGCTCTTTTACACCGGGCTGCGGACGGCGACGCAGAAGTATATCGAGTACGACACCGGCGAACGCGAGCTGTATGACCTGGTCAACGACCCGTATGAACTTGAGAACCAGATTGACAACACGCCGCCCAACGATTTGGCGCTGCTGTCGTACTGGCTGTTCAACATGCATGCATGTTTCACCGATGGCTGCCGCGCCATGGAGATGGCGCCGCCGCCGCCGATTGGCGTGGTCGAGCCGACCTGTGCGCAGTTGGATTTTGACGGCAGCGCAGAGGTGACCATCGCCGATATCGGCCTGCTGCTGCCACACTGGGGCGATACGATAACATCACACGGCTGGGATCCGCGCTTCGATCTCAACGGCGACAGCGTGCTGGATACGTCAGACGTGGTTATCATCGCCGCGCGCTGGGGAGAGATCTGCCTGCCTGAGCCGTGAATGTAAAGAGTTGCCAACTTTCCCCTCCGGGGCGGTTCCCAGTCCGAAAAGTTGGCAACTCTGAAACCCTGCGAAAAGTCGGCAACTCCACCGCGTTACGGACAGATTGCTCCCCATTCACGGGCGACTGCGTTGATGTCCAGCGTATCGATGGGGCTGCCAAACGGGGGCGCGATGTCGTAGATCGCGTTGTACGCGCCTGGGTTGTTCCAGCGTGCGGCCACTTGCATGATGTCCTGTGTGTCCACCCGGCCGTTGCCGTTGAAGTCAAGATAACAACTCAGTGCGCGGCAGGGGCCGAACTCCGACGTGTTGCCGGCCGGGTCGGTCGAGCTGGCGGTCAGCCAGAAGCCGTCTGCTGCCGCGGGGAAGGTGGTGGAAAAGGTGGCGTTGCCGTTGGCCGCAGTCGTGAGGTCGATCGCGCCGATGTAGCTGGCTCCCTCGCCGTAGCCCGACGCGTCGCACGTTGAGTTGCCGTAGACGGCGATGATCAACTCGGTGTTGGGGGTGCTGTTGATGCTGCCCGCCACACTGACACCGCCGGCCACCGTGGCGCCGGTCAGGGCAGGGAAGTTCTGCAACAGGTTCGCGCCTGTGTCGGGATCCTGCGGGTCGTTGGGTGTCACCCCATCGCCGTCAAGATCGATACCCAGCCCGCCGTTGTCGTGAATCGAGTTTCGCTGCATTCGATTGCCTGTCCCGGAGAGGATCATGACGCCGGCGCCGTTGTTGTAGGCCAGCGTGTTGGCGTCACCCGCTGACGCACCGCCGATCTGATTGCCGCTGCCCTCCGTGATCAGCACGCCGTTTCCGCCGTTGCCCAACGGCCCGCCGCTGGCGGACGCACCGATCACATTGCCGGCGATGGTGTTGTTGCTGGCTGCCACACCGATCAGCCGTACGCCATCCGAGGCGTTGCCCGAGATCAGGTTGCCCGTGCCCGCTGCGCCGCCGACAAGATTGCCGTTGGCATGGACGATGGAAACGCCGATGAAATTAGGCACATCGAATGTTCCGCTGTGGTCGGTTCCTATGAAGGAGCATGCGATGGTGTTGTCGCTGCCCAGCAGGCTGATGCCGCCGCCCGTCCAGCCGTTGACCACCAGCCCGCGCACCGTGCTGTCATGGGTCGCCATGTTCAGGCCAATATCGAAGACGCCGCCTGCATTGATGCCCTGCAATTCGATCAACAACGTAGGCGGCCAGGCCGCGCAAGTCGCGCCGGGCTGCGTCAGCCCATCCAGGTTGATCTGTCCAGTGAGCGCCGGCAACGGGCTGGTTGGCAGAATCTTTCTCACGCCGCTGCCGGGGATGTTGAAAACGATGCTGTCTGCACCGGCGGTCGCATTGGCAGCGTTGATTGCTTCGCGCAGCGAGCAATGAGCCGCGTTGCACGCGCCATCGTCGGCGTCGTCTGTGCTGTTGACGGTGAAAGTCGTCGCTGGAGCTGCCGGCGCTTGTGCAACAGGCGTCGTCGGCATACCGGACAAGGCGGCGAGGAAGATGGACAGGGCAAGGACAATTGAAGACGACATACGGTTTTCCTTCACAGAGTGATATGCCGCATTATGCCACAGTCGTCTTCGTTCGGCCGTTCAGCCAGGCCCTGCGATACTTCCTGCGACGCTTCAAGCGGCCCCTCAGAAGTCGCCTGCATCAAACGACAACACCTCGCCGGTCTCGGTATCGATCACGGCCCTGTCGCCCATGCCGCAGCAGTTGAGAAAGAGCATCACCACGGGGCGACCATTCTGCGTGCTTTCCTGGCTGTCCTTGATTGTGTAGTCCGTCGGGTTGGCCGGCTCAACGTTGATGCCGCTTTCGACCACGTGGCGGCAAATCAGCGTCAGGTAGCCGTTTGGATCATTATCGCGCAGCGGGCAATCGGCTGTCGCCAGCGGCGAGACGGACACGGTCGCGCGGTAATCGCGCTGCGGTATCTTGCGATCGGGTGTTTCCGGATACGGCTCAATGTCGTCCAGGTCGAACATGTGGCCAGACTGAACAGCTTGCGTCGTCTTGGCCGGACTGTGGATCGTGCTCAGTTGGAAACCGTGCCGCTGGCCATCCGGAGTGTCGAGATAGAACTGCAGCACCGCCCGGCCGATCCACGCGCAGCTTACCTGGCTCGGACAGCGCGAGTCTTCGAGCACCGAGGAGAACGTCAGCGTGCCGCCGTCGATCTGCACGCTGTCGCCCACTGCCATCACCACAGGCTGGTCAGACTGGATTGTCAGCGGCGGGCCGCTGGTGACGACCGGGGCGCACGCGGCCAGCAAAAATGCGCACGCCAGCAAACAACCTACAAGTGCAGACTTTCGATTCATTGAGTGTAGCTCGTTTCTATGGGTTAGTTGCCGGTGGTCCCGACGGCCAGTTCCAGTGCTCCCAGACGCGCCTCAAGCTCGGCGATGCGCGTTTCCTGCTGCTTATACTGGGCCAGCAGGCTCTGCAGAATCGGCCCAGCGTCGTCCATTCCGACCGCGACGGTGACCAGCCGCTCGCCCGCCACGCTATCCGCGGACCAGACCTGTCCGGCGATCAGCCCAGCCTGCTGCGACTGGAGCACATCAGGCGGGACCGCAATGCCTGCGCCGTCGGCCCGGCCTGCTGGCAGAATCAGGTCGCCGGCGTGCACTGGTCCTGTAACCCGTGCCTGCGCCAGTCCAAGTATCGTTACCGCGACGTAGCCGTCCCGCTCGTTCCGGCCCGGATCATTTCCCGCCAGCATCGCGTTCGCCGCCACGACCAGAACCTGCGAGACGCCGGTCGTGTCCAGTGTCACCTTGCCATCGACCATGCCAACGATGTCACCGGGCGCCATCGTTTCGGCGGGGTTGAGCTTCGGCAGCCAGAGCGCAATCTCGTTGCCCGGGCCTGCCATCACCACGCCGCCGCTGCCGTTGCCCTCGATCGAGCCGACGCTGAGGTCATTGCCTTTGAAGAATGTGATGAAGTTGTTGCTGTCCAGCGGGTTGCCGGTATAGCCGATCTTCAGCGCCAGCACATCGCCGCTGTTACCGGTGGAGGTGTTCTGGATCTGCGTCACGTGGTTGCCGGGCGACGCATCGGCGTTGATGCTCTCGGCGACGTGCAACTGGTTGGCCGGGCTGCCGGTTCCCAGTCCCACACCGCCGCTGGCGCGTACGATGAACTGGTTCGCCGCTGCTGTAGCGAAGTCGGCGTCGGTGCTGTCTGCCCAGACGAAGCTACCGTCGAAGTAGGCTTTGGCGCGCCTGCCGGCTGCGAAGCTGAAATTGCCCGATGCGAAGTTCGATCTTCCGCCGGGCACGACACCATAGGCGTTGGCTGTATTGCTTTGACCGCCGGACACAACGCCGTAGGTGGTAGTCCAGTTGTCCTCGCCTCCGCCGACGAAAGCCGCGGCGCCGGCTGCCCGGTTGTTGTTGCCGCCCGCTACCGTGGCATAGCTGCCGCTGGCGAGGTTGCTAAAGCCGCCCGCAACCGTGGAATAAATCCCGCTGCCTTCATTGACCTGTCCGCCGCCGACGAAGGATTCTTCGCCGCTGGCGATGTTATACCAACCGCCGGCGATGGTGGATTTCCAGCCGCTGGCAACGTTTCCGCCGCCGCCACCCACCGTGGCAAAGGCGCGATCGCT
This sequence comes from Anaerolineales bacterium, assembly GCA_020634615.1. GTDB lineage: Bacteria > Chloroflexota > Anaerolineae > JAAEKA01 > JAAEKA01 > JACKBK01. Next base: position 267,012 of record JACKBI010000008.1, on the reverse strand, counting down.
GACGGTGCCCGCGCCATCCCCGGCCCTGTTGCCATAGCCGCCGCTCACCGTGCCGTACTCGTCGGTCACCAGGTTGGGCAGTGTGTTGCTGCCGCCGCCGGCGATGGTGGCCGATCGGACGCCGTTCGTGACTGCGTTGGCGTAGCTGCCGGCGAGGATGTTGGGCCGGTCGGCCCCCGGCTCCAGGCGCAGCGCCCGTTGGCCGTTGGCGCGCAGCTCCAGCGCGACGTTGTCGGTCGTGCCGACGAAGTTGGTGCCGGGTGTTGTGCCGGCGTTGCCGGTCAGGTCCCAGCCGCCGCTGGTGAACGTGCCAGATTGGTTCCAGTGACCGGCCGCGAGCTGCACATCGACAATGTCCACGTCGCCATCTTGGTCAACATCACAGGCCGGATTGTAGGCCGCGCCTGGCGTGCAGGGCGCAGCATTCGGTGCCGCCGAGACCGGCACGATGGCCAGACCGGCGAGAGTTATCACCATCAGGCAAATCAACAGCTCTCGTCTCATCGGAATCCTCCAGTGCTTGCAAGAACAGAGAAAACCACTGCCGTTAACTCGGTTGAACGAGATTTTGACGTAGACGCGCCGCGATCCAGCAGCGTACCGACCACCGCGCCGCCTTCGTCCATCGTGATGCTGTACCGGTCAGCGACCAGCCGCTGCCGCCGCTGGTCGAGTCATTGGCGTTGGGCATGGTCACGCCGTAGGAGCAGTTGGCCAGTTTGCCTGAACCGCTGGCTTTCAGCCCGATGATGTTGCGGGCCACGACCGCGTTGTCGCTGACCGGCGTTTCAGTCTGGGTAAAGACGGAAAGAGGAACGATGGCGGCGAATGCCACCAGAATGGCCAAACAAAGGCTTGCAACGGTCTTCGTGGTTGGAAAAAAGTCTCCTTGGAAGTGTGTTCAAAAAAGTTGTCATCTTTGCGGCAAAGATGACAACTCTGGTCTTTAGCGCAATGTCACCATCACCGGCGCGAGACCGGTTGCGGTGTCGGGCGCATCCAGCAGCGTGCCGACCACCGCGCCCCCCTCGTCCAGCGTCACGCCGTTGACTTCGACTGTGCGCAGCGCGCGCGCCTGGCCGGCGATGTCGCTGGCCTTCAGTCGTTGGCCAGGTACGACCGATTCGTTGTCGGCCAGCCTGACCTGTGCCAGACCCTGCACGACGATCAACAGATACTCACCGGGTTGGACCGCGCCATCGGCTTTCTGAACGTCTGCCAGGACCTCGCCGTCGCGTTCGCTCGACGTGACATTTACCCGGCTATAGACAACGCCCACAACGCCCGTTGCGTCTGCGCCCGATTGGCTGACGCGCAGCACGGGATCGGTCGATCCCGCAAGCGTCTCGCCCACGCCGTTGGCCGCAACCAGCTCACCCGGTTGCAACGCCTTGTCGCCCGTGTTGACGGCAATATACATTAGCGTACAGCCGGTGCAGCCGCCGACCACCGAGATGCGGCTGGCGAAGTAGGCGGAATAGGTTCCGAAGCTACTGGCATACAGGCCTGGGCTGGTGCCGAGCCCGGCGGCATACACGGCTGCCCAGGAGGTACCCTGGGAAGAGTACGTAATCGCTCGCAATCCGTCGCCGATACCTTCGTTCTTTATCACGGCGCCGAAGTTGGCGTTGTTGCCAAGGAGCAGCGTGCCGTTGCGGGCGCGCACGTTGAACGTATCATATGTTGTCGATGAGAAATCGTCCTCCTGGGAATCGGCCCAGACGAACGTGCCGTTGTTGAGCGCCTTGGCGCGATGGCCCGCTGCGAAACTGGTCGCGCCAGCCGCAGTATTGTCGCTCCCACCTCCGACCATGGCCTCTACCCCGGAAGCCGTGTTGTTGAAGCCGCCAGCCACGGTTGCGTCGCCGCCGGTGGCGTTGTTGATGACGCCACCGCCAACGGTGGCGCCTGACATCGATGCCGTATTTCCGCTGCCGCCGCTCACCGTAGCGAAGTCCTGATTCTCGACGTTTGCATCGTTGTTGCCGGCGACGTTCTGGCGGCCCCCGCTCACGGTGCCGAAGTTGTCGGTTACCTGGTTGGCTGTGCCGGACGGGCCGCCGCCGCCGCCGATCGTGCCGCCGTAGACGCCGGTTGTCATGGCGTTGCCGCTGTAGCCGCCGATCAGGTTGTGGCTACCGTTGCTGCTAGGCTGGATAAGTAGTGCGCGGCTGTTGTTGACGCGCAGTTGCAGTGGCTGGTTGTCGACGGTACCTATGTAGCTGGTTGCGGGTGCAGTGCCGGCGTTACCGATCAGGGTCCAGTAAGCATCCACGGGATACGAACCGCTCTGGTTCCAGTGGCCGGCGGCAAGCTGGATATCGAGGACGTTGATGACTCCGTTGTGGTCAACATCGCATTCGGAGTTGTAGGTAGCGCCTGCTATGCACGGCGCGCTCAGCGGCGAAGCCGCGACCGGCAGCACGAATGCTAACGCGATAACTTCAGCGAAGAAAAGAGTAGTTAGTTTGTAGTTCAATTCAATGCTCCTTGAAATTTGACGGGAAGAGTTGCCAGCTTTTCCCTCCGGGATGATGCCCAGTCCGACATGTTGGTAACTCTGCATGTCAGCGCAGCAATGCGATAGGATACCGCTTCTGCAAGCGAAGTTGCAACCCCTAACAAGACGGTCTGCAAGGCAAACACTAGAGTCAGCAAGCTGACGATTGTTCGACGTTTCATCGATACTCCTCATGAAATGTGGTCCACCCGTTAATGCAGGTGCCTAAGACTTTGTTAAACGAAGGACAATTGCGGTTTCGGTCAAGAAACGACCAAACTGGCCATCTTTTCGTCCGGGACGGCTCCCAGTCGAAAAGTTGGCTGCTCATGTCGCTAGCGCAGCGATACCATCACAGGCGTCAGGCCGGTGGATGGGTCTGCTTCGTTCAGCGCGCTGCCGTTGGACTTCCCCGGTTCCGCCATTGCAATGTGCCCGCGCCGTTGGCCAGCGGGATGGTGACCGTTCATGGGTTACCTTCGGAGTTAGAATTCGCTGTCAAACGCCAAAATGCCCGAAGATGCGGCGGATTGTGTCCGGCACTTGACGCGGAGCACACCGCGGATATACTCGAATCCCGGAATTGCACTTCGGTGGCCAGCATCCGGCAGTCAATCAGGAGATTCTTGACATGAGCCAGTTAGTTTCTATCCCGCCCGCGACGCACGTTGGTACGGTCAGCCTGACCGTGGCTGACATGGCGCGCTCCCTGCGCTTTTATGCTGATGTCCTGGGCTTACATCAAGTGGCCGGAGGCGACGGTCGCGTCCAGGTGGGTGGTGCGGATGGCGCGCCGCTGCTTGAGCTGGTCGAGGTGCGCGGTGCGCCGCCGAAGCCGCAGCACGCCACAGGGCTTTACCATTTCGCCGTGCTGGTGCCGGATCGCGTTGAACTGGCGCGCTGGCTGCGGCATGTGGTTGAGTCTCGCGGGTCGCTGCAAGGCTGGGCGGACCACGGCGTTAGCGAGGCGATCTATCTGGGCGATCCGGATGGCAACGGCATCGAAGTCTACCGCGACCGGCCGCGCGCGGAGTGGCCGGTGCGCAACGGCCAGTTGCAGATGGTTGCCGACCCGCTGGACGCGCACGGCCTGCTGGCGCTGGTTGATGGCGACGCGAGCCCGTGGCTGGCGATGCCGGCTGGGACCACCATGGGCCACATCCACCTGCACGTTGCCGATATTGCGGCTGCCCAGGTGTTCTACTGCGATGTGCTGGGATTTGACCTGGTGCAGCGCTACGGTCCCAGCGCGTTATTTGTGTCTGCCGGCGGGTATCATCACCACATCGGTCTCAACACCTGGGCAGGCGTGGGGGCACCGCCTGCGCCGCCTGGCAGCGCCGGACTGCGCGATTATGAGATTCGTTTGCCGACCGGCGACGCGCTGGAGGCAGTGGCGAGGCGACTGGAGGGGGCTGGGATTGCATTTGAGCGGTCAGTTGGCGGGCTTGCGGTGAGCGATCCGGCGAGCAATCGTATCGTTCTGGTGGTTGCGTAAGGTCGGGGCTGTTCCCGACGAGTGTCGCGCAACAATCGCGGCGCGCACACAGCATTACATAATGTGCTACCAGAGAAAGGATACTACCCTTGTCTGAATATCTCAATGGGGAGGCGACGCTGCCGGAAGGCAGTTCCAACTCGGCGGTTACACGCGACGCAGTGGAGACGCGCGCGCGGCGTTGGACGTGGCAGCCATACGCGATCGTCTTTGTCAGCAGCGCCTGCATCATGATCCTGGAATTGGTCGCGGGGCGGATCGTAGCGCCGTATGTCGGCGTGTCGCTCTATACGTGGACGACCATCATCGGCGTGGTACTGGCAGGCATCAGCCTGGGCAACTACGCGGGGGGCCGGCTGGCCGACCGGTGGCCCTCGCCGCGGCTGCTTGGGCTGCTCTTTCTGCTGGCAGGCCTGACCAGTTTCATTGTGTTGACAGTGAACACGCTCGGTGTGCGCCTGCCGACCGATTATGTCATCGTGCAGATTTTGGTTCTGGTAACTGCGCTGTTCTTCGTTCCCAGTGCAATTCTTGGCGGGATTTCACCGGTGGTCGCCAAGCTGGCAGTGTACGATCTGGCGACGACTGGCGCGACGGTGGGTAAGATTTCTGCTGCCGGCACACTGGGCAGCATCGTAGGCACGTTTGCCACCGGTTTCGTGCTCATCTCGCGTTTCGGCACCCATGCCATTGTCTGGGGCGTCGGGTTGACCCTGATCGCAATGGGCGTGCTGTTTCTCGTGCCACGCCAGCGGGCAGCGCTGGTCATGGCTACGGTGATCGTGGTCGGCGGGCTGGGGCTGGCTTCGCAGATGGGGTGGACGCGCGGCACGTGCAGCCTGGAGACCAACTATTTCTGCATCAAGGTGCGCGAGGAGGAGCGCGACGGTGAAACAGTGCGCGTGCTGGTGCTGGACAGGCTGGTGCACAGTTTCACGTCGATGGATGACCCAACGAAACTGGTCTATGGCTACGAGCGAATGTATGCCGAGGCGACGGCCTATCGCGCTGCCGACAAGCCAAATCTACGGGCGCTCTTTATCGGCGGGGGTGGGTATACGTTCCCCAAATATATGGATGCGACGTATCCTGACAGCGAGTTGGAGGTGATCGAGATCGATCCGGGCGTGACGCGTGTCGCCTATGACTTGCTGGGCGTGCCGGCTGACAGCGGCATCGTGACGCGCAATGAGGATGCGCGCATGGTGCTGCGCGAGCCGCCTGAGCAACCGTTCGATCTAATTATGGGCGACGCGTTCAACGACTACTCCGTGCCCTATCACCTGACGACGCGCGAGTTCAATGACCTGGTGGCGCGCTGGCTGGCGCCCGGCGGCATGTATATGGTCAACATCATCGATGGACCGCGCGGTGATTTCGTGCGCGCCTTTGTCGCCACCCTCCAACAGACTTTCCCCTATGTCTACGCCGCGCCCACTATTGACGCATGGCGCAGCAGTCCGCGCAGTACGTTTGTGCTCATCGGCGCCGACGAACCGCTGGACATCGACCGGCTGGCAGGCATTGATGCGGGCGATGGACAGGCGCTGCTGGCGCGCCAACTGCTGGATGCCGATGAACTGGCAGCGCTGCTGGCGGAAGGTCCCGCGATTACCTTGACCGACCAGTTCGCGCCAGTTGATCAGATGTTGGCGCCGACTTTTCGAAACGAAGTGCCGGCGCCGAATTGAGCCGGCGCGACCAGGTTTGCCGCCATCCGCTTCGGGCGGCAAGACTGATCACCCCCACCAAAATCAATTATTGCACCAAAACTGTGTTGAGAAGGCCCATCTCGTCCAACGTTTCGTAGACATAGGTGTGGACAATGGGGTTGGGATCGTTGAGGGCAGGGAACAGCCAGCGGGCCGAGGACATGCTGCGGATTCGGTAGAGGGCGTAGGCGGCGCGCACCCGCACGCCTTCCTGGTCGTCGTGCAGTGCGCTGCCCAACGCCGGGACGGCAGCCTCACCCATCAACGCCAGACCGTCGGCGGCTGCGCCACGGACCCAGCCGCTGGGATCGGTCAGCAGCACCAGGAGCGCTGGTATGGCGCTGGCTGCTTTCAGTTGGCCTAGCGAGAGAGCCGCCAGGCAGCGTATCGAGTCGTCAGTATCGCTCAAGGCCCTGGTGAGAGCCGGCATGGCGGCCGCCCGGTGTTGTTGGTGTTCTTCTGCCGCGACCGCTAACGCTCGTACAGCCCACCAGCGGAGGTCGTCGTCGTCAATGACGGCAAGATCGAGCAGACTTGCCAGCGAGCCATCGCCGTTGCGCCACAGGGCCTGCACTGCGTCTTCAGTTCGTTCATCGTCACCGGTTCTGATCGCGGAAAGGAACAATTCGTAGTTGGTGGTCATCGGTATTTGTATTCCCTTTGTCGGGCGGCAGATTCGTCAAGCGCATGACCTGCTCACGTCGATCCGCGGCTCAAGGCCATCGGATGAACGGAGGTGGCAAACGTTCTGGCAGACGGGGAGGTTGTGCACTGCTTCGATCATAGCAGATGGCAGGTGCCAAGTCAATACCTTTTCAAGCCGATCTCAAAAATCGGTGCAGTGCCGAGACTGGCTCTGCAGTTCATCCGTCACCCGCGTAATGCATCCCCGAGTTGTTTGAAGAGTCGCGTTGGAAGACTTCGGAAGTTGACGACTGCTCATCACGACGACCCACGAGCGGCTGAAATACCCTCTGGCTATAGGTTCGTCGACTTCTGAAGTCTGTGCGAACACCTTTTCAAACAGCTGTCTGAATCACAAGCGCGCAATTCGCGCTGATTTGCAAAATTCGCCGCGAATCCCAGTTGACACTGGCCTGTGCCTATGATACACTGGTGCTTGCGTCACTTTGTGGCGTTTCATCTTATGAAGGAGGTCAAGAGCGTGTTTGACACAGGAACTTTCGTGATTGTTCCCATCACCAGCCACCGTTCGCCAGCATGGAAAGGTGGTCCCGTATTCGATTCGATGGTGAGACGCGCCCTTTGATCGTTCGCTTGACGTAATGTCAACGGCCGTGGGCGTCTCTGACCAGCCCACGGCCGTTTTTATTTTTGCACCAGGCCGTGGGTGACTGCACATCAGCAAGCCCGCGGCTTTTTATTTGTCAAACAAGTGTACGAAGTCGGGGCAGAAGGAGTAGAACAATGAGCATCAAACCACCTGATCTTGGCCGTAGCAACGGCACCCTGCCGTCCATCATTGCAGCCAGCCCATACCCCGACCCGGCGATTGCTCTCTCTGTGCAGGGCGTCAGCAAGACGTTTGGCAAGGAGAAACAGCGGCGCTCGTGGTCCAGCCGGTTGCGACGCAACGGCCAAACCGCATCCCAGCCCAATGGCAAAGAGGGCAAACCTGCCGAGTCTGGCGTGGTCGTCGCGGTTGACAACATCAGCATGACCATCGCCCGCGGCGAGATCTTCGGTGTGCTGGGTCCCAACGGATCGGGCAAATCGACGCTGATCCGCTGCGTCAGCACCCTGTTGCTGCCCGACAGCGGTGAGGTCAAGATCTTTGGCTACGACGTCGAAAAGGATGAGATGGCGGTCAAGCGCCTGATCAACCGCGTGTCAGTGGAGGCAAGCTTTTTCAAGAAGCTATCGCCCATGGAGAACCTGATGTATGCCGCCCGCCTGTATGGCATGTCGCCGGCTGATGCTGCTCCGGAAGCAAAGCGCATTCTGGAGCGGTTGGATCTACCGGCCCGCACCTACAAGCAGCCCATCGAGGATCTCTCACGCGGTCAGCAACAGAAGATTGCCATCGCCCGCGCACTGTTGACATCGCCCGTCCTGCTTCTGCTGGACGAGCCGACCACAGGGCTGGACCCGCGTTCCAAGTTCGAGGTACAGACCTTCATCGAGGAACTGCGCGATACCCATGACGCGACGATCCTGCTGACGACGCATGACATGTATGAGGCCGACGCCTTGTGCGATCACGTCGCAGTTGTGCACGACGGCAAGGTTGTTGCAAGGGGCACGCCGGCTGAGCTGAAAGCGCGTGTCGCCAACGGCAGCGGCAAGGAAGTCACCCTGGAGGACGTCTTCATGGCGCTGACCGGCAAAGAGCTGGTCGCTCCGGATGACGCGGAGCCAGTTTTGTAAATCGAAAACGGCGCACCTGTGAAAGGGTGCGCCGCTTTGTTTTGGCGAAGCTACTGAAGAAGCGAACCTCAGTATGAAATAGTCACCGGCATCCCGATGTATGCCATGTCCCACAGGGTCGCCGACTCGTTTGCGCCCAGCAGAACGCAGCCGAAAGTCACCGGCGTGCCGACCGAGTTAGCCCAGATGGGGTAGCCGCCCGGCGCATAGGGCAGGCCGTGGATACCGTTCTCGCTGCCGCCGGCCCAATAAATGCCCAGCCAGTAGGGCATGTAGAAACCCCAGCGCGATCCCCAGGCCTCACGGATCTTGCTCTGCACGTAGAAGGTACCGGTCTTGGTGCCGGAGCCTGCCCGTCCGGTAGAACAAGGCCAGTTGTACAACACTTCCTCTCCCTGGTATACTTTGCAGCGCTGCTGGTTGATGCTTACTGTCACGCTCAGGTTGCCCTGTGGCGCGGGTCGGGTTGTCGGCGCGCTGACGGCGGGAATGATCAGGCGCTGGCCCTGGAAAATCTGGGACGGGTTGGTGATGCCGTTGGCGGCCGCTATGGCGGCCACGGTTGTGTCATATTGCTGGGCGATGTCTGCCAGCGTGTCGCCGCTTCCAACCACGTATTCGGTGTTGGCCTGGACGGTGGCCGGCGCGACCGCGGAAGTGTCAGCTTGCGACGCCGGGGCAGTTGCGGTGCTCTCAGGGATGGTAAGGCGCTGACCGCTGCGGATCATGGACGGGTTGTCAATGTTGTTGGCGTAGGCCAGCGCGCCGGCTGATACGCCGTACTTTGCGGCGATCCCTGACAGCGTCTCGCCAGGACTGACTACGTGGATCGTGGGTTCCGCCGGCTCGCTGGGCGGCGCTTCCTCGGCTACTGGCGTCACCGCGTCGCCGGGGATCACCAGCCGTTGGCCGACCACGATCAGCGACGGATTGACGATGCCATTGGCGTCCATCAGCGCCTGCTGGCTGACGCCGTAGCGCAGGGCGATCTGCGTCAGTGTGTCGCCTGCCTTGACCGAGTAAACAGTCTCGCTCTGCGCCAGCGGCGCGGCGCTGGCCGGAAGTGCGGCCACTGTAAACAGGACCAGCAGCATCAGTGTAACCAGAAATCGATGGGAATGTTTCATGAGTAAAACCTTGGACGAGACGAACATCCTTCGGATTTGGAATCGCCCTGGTGGGCGTTTCGGCGGACAAAAAGCCGCAAGCTGTCAACCCGTTCAACCATAGCGAGGCGGCTCCTGTCTGGAGCAGGTGCGCTCGTCGATGCGGGCACGGTCGGGAGACCGGCCTGAGCAGTCAATCCGTGCAACCATAGCGAGGCAGTAGACGTAATATACAGCACAGCGCGCGCGCTGTCAAGCCCACGTTTTGGGCAAAAGCATGAAAACGTCGGTATAATGTAAGCCATGATACTCCAAGGACACCAGGTGCGCCTGCGCGCCATCGAACGCGATGATCTGCCACTGGCAGTGCAATACCTCAATGACCCCGACGTGCTGACTTATTTCGGCCAGCTTGCGCCTTTCTCCCTGCAAGATGAAGAGGAATGGTATGAGCGCATGCGTCACGACAACAACGTCGTCAACTTCGCGATCGAGGTCGACGGTCGTTATGTCGGTGGGTGCGGACTGATCAACCTCGACCATGTGCATCGCCGTGCCGAGATCGGCATCTTCGTTGGCGACAAGACGTATTGGGGACGGGGCATTGGCAGCGAAGCGATGAGGCTGGTTATTGACTACGGCTTTGATTATCTCAATCTCCATCGCATCTACCTGCGTGTTTTCGCCGAGAACGCGCGCGCGATTCATGTCTATGAAGGGCTCGGGTTTCAGCATGAAGGACGCTTCCGTGATGCTGAATGGCGGCATGGCCGCTGGCTGGATATGCTCTACATGAGCGTTCTCGAACCGGAGTGGCGTCTGCGCAGCGCTGACAAGGGAGTGGCCGACGATGGATGATCTCGCGATCCGAACGACAGGGTTGAGCAAGGTGTACGGTCGCGCGCCAGGTGTACGAGCGGTGGATCAACTCACCATGGATGTGCCGCGCGGCGTCGTGTTTGGGTTTCTTGGGCCTAACGGCGCCGGCAAGAGTACCACGCTGAAGATGCTCACCGGCCTGCTCAAGCCGACTGAAGGCACCGCGACAGTTGCCGGGCATGACATCCTGGCGCAATCCATCGAAGTCAAGCGACGTATCGGCGTTGTTCCTGAAAACCTCAACCTGTACGAGCGGCTGACTGCCAACGAGTATTTAGAGCTGGTGGGACGCCTGCGCGGCCTGGACGCGGCCGACATCACCTCCCGTCGCCAGCAACTCCTGGAAACCCTTGACCTCGCCGACCGGTCGGACAATCCCTCGGTGGACTACTCCCATGGCATGAAGAAGAAGCTGGCACTGGCCGGGGCGCTGCTGCACCGTCCTGAGATCCTGTTCCTGGACGAGCCCTTTGAGGGCGTCGACGCGGTGTCGTCGCGGGTCATCAAGGACCTGTTGCGGCAGATGGTCGACCGGCGCGGCGTCACGGTCTTTTTCTCGACGCACATCATGGAACTGGTGGAGCGCATGGCCGACATCGTGGCTGTCATCAACAAGGGCCACCTGGTGGCGACCGGTACGCTGGATATGCTGCGCCAGCAGGCTGCCAGCGACGGAGATGCGAGCCTGGAAGATGTGTTCCTGGATCTGGTCAACGCCGAACTGGCCGAACAGGATATGAGCTGGCTGACGTCGGGAGCGTGAACCGATGCGGATGACGATCTGGACCGAAATCAAGAACCTGGTGTGGCTGCAATGGCGGCTGACCGTCAGCAGTTTTCGCAGCGGGCAAAAGCAGGATGTGTTGCGTATTCTGGGCTATGCGCTGCTGATCCTGCTTTTGGTTCCCGGACTGATCATCTTCAACGCGTTGCTGATCTGGATCTATCGCAGTCTGGCGCCGGGGCCTGCGTCCGAGGTGGTCACGGTCATCATGTCTTTCATTATCATGATGTGGCTGTTGACGCCGGCTTCCAACACGCAACTGGTCGAGCCGTTCTCGATGCCCAAGCTGTTTTCGTTCCCTATCAGTCTCAACGGGCTGGTGTTGGGCAGCCTGGTGGTCAATCTCTTCAGCGTCGGTTTCCTGGCCATCATTCCGTTCCTTATCTCGGTTAGCGCCGGCACCATCCGCAGCATCCCTGGCATCCTGCCGACGCTTATCGCTGCGACACTCTTCCTGGCCATGCTGCTGGTGCTGAAGTCGTTGATCGACGATGTGTTCGACCTGATCGCGGAGGACCGCCGGCTGCGAGCGATTGGCATTCTGGTGGCGCTGATCCCCGTCCTGTTCATCGTCGGAGGACAGTTTTACGTCCAGACCCGTTTCGTGATTCCGAACGCAACATCCAGCACCGATTTCGAGAACTTCGCCAGTTCCTTCGGCGACTTGAACTCCTTCATCTGGAATCTGCGCATATCGCGTTTCCTGATCTGGCAGCCCGGCGGGTGGCTTGGGCGGGCAACCGGCGCGGCTGCGGTGGGCCGTTACGACCAGTGGGCAGCCTGGACGGCTCTGCTGGCAGTCTTCGTGGTTCTTGGCTACTTTGCCCACCGCACCATGGTCAGCAAGCTCTACTTCGGTGAGTTGGTGCGCGTTCAGAGCAAGGGGCAGTCGAGCAATAAGGCGCTGAAGCCGGCCGGTCCAAAGTTGCCATTCGTCGCGCTTGCGTCGTCGCAGGCCCTGTGGGCGTTCCTGGCCGCGGACTGGCGCGGCTTCAAACGCAATCCCTACACCATCCGCATGGCCATTGGCCCGGTCATTCTTGGCATCATGGCCGTTTTCTTCAGCAGCACCATGCCTGGCCCGGCTTCCGGCATTGCTGCACTGCTGGGGTTCACCGCCGTGACCACCGTCACGCTCAGCTATGGTCACAACGTCTTCGGTATTCTGGATAATCCGGGTCTTGGCACGGTCCTGCTTTCGCCTGTGCCCGCCCGCTGGCTGCTGGTCAGTCACAACATGCTGCTGACCGCGCTGGTGGCTGCTATGTCCTTTGGTGCTGGCCTGCTGGTCGCCATCGTGTCGCGCGATCCGCTGGCGCCGCTGGCAGCGTTGGGAGCAGCCATGCTGATCCAGTTGCTCACGCTGTCGGTGTGCAACTTCACCGCCGTGCTGCTGCCCTATAAGGTTGACCTGGAAAAGGGACGGGCTGCCTCCAACGACTCGCGTACCAGCGTGATTTCGGTCTTCGCTGTCCTGGGCGGCATGGGCCTGCTGATCATACCGGTCGTCGTTGCCTTCGCTGCCAGCGGACTGGTGTTGCGCACACTGATCCCCGGTGGCGTGGCGGCCATCGTCTACGCGGTCGCGGTGTATGCCGGGACCACGGTGTTCGCCGGCCAGCTGCTGGAAGGCCGCGGCACGCGCGTCCTCGCCGAGATAGCAGGTCCGTAGCCGCAGGTTTCGGCAGGCCGTGCGACTTGGTGTACAATAGTTGCTTGTTTGGTGACAATCGAACCCAAGACGTCGGAAGTCGTCGGTTGAACGCGATTTCCGGTCGGTCGAAAAGCGGGCTGATGCCATTCCATAGCGACTTCCGAAGTTTGACTCGATACAACGACAAAACGCAAGAAAGGTTTTCCCGTGACAATTCTTACTCCTAAAGGGTATTCACCGGCGCGCCAGCCGGAGAGTGAAAAGCCGCAAGCTGTACCCGCAACTCCGCCACCCGCAGAAGAGGCTGCTGCTCCGCAGCCACAGGCAGGCCGCGGCCAGGTCCAGTTGCACTTCCCGCCGCAGGTGATCGGCGTCAACTGCCCCAACTGCAACACACCCTTCCCGGCGCAACTGTTCACCATTGTCGACGTTGGTCAGGACCCGGTGTTGAAAAACGTGCTGCTGGCGGGCCAGCTCAACGTAGCGTCATGCCCGCGTTGCGGCGCCGGTGGTGCGCTGACCACGCCGCTGCTTTACCATGACCCTGAGCATCAGTTCCTGGGCGTCTATGTCCCCGAACAGATTGCGGTCAAGGAGCAGCAGAAGGTGATCGGCGACCTCAGCAGGCGGCTGATGGATGGGCTGCCGCAGGAAGATCGCCGCGGCTACATGCTTACTCCCAAGCAGTTCCTCACCTACCAGAGCATGCTGGAGGCGATCCTGGAGTTCGAGGGTGTCACCCGCGAAATGATGGACAAGCAGCGTCGCCAGTTGCAACTGATCGAGCAGGGCCTGGTTGCGCTGCAGGATCCTGAAGGCCTGCGCCTGCTGGCCAAAGAGAGCGACGCCGATTTCGACGACCAGTTCTTCAGCCTGCTGAACATGGTGACCGAATCGGCGGCTTCCGGCGGTGATGTCGAAGCCGCCCAGGAGATGGTTGAGTTGCGCGAGCAACTGATCGAGTTGACAACCTGGGGTGAAGGCGTGAAACGCCAGCGAGCCGCTGTGGCAAAGCTCACGCCTGAGACCTCCCGCGAAGACCTGCTGAACATGATCGTCGCCGCGGACGATCCACGCGTCGCTGAGGCATTGGTACTCGCAGCACGCCGGCTGGTCGACTACAGTTTCTTCGAGGCGCTGACCCGACGCATTGACGCTGCTCAAGCAGCCGGCAATGCAGCCGAGGCCGAGCGGCTGACCGGCTTGCGCGAACGTCTGCTGACAACGTTGGATCGCTATGACCAAATGCAGCAGGCTGCCATCCAGCAGTACACCCAGGTCCTTGGTGAGATCCTGGCTGCCGACGACGTCCAGCGCGCCGTCATGGAGCACGCTCAGTACATCGATCAGACGTTCCTGTCGGTGGTCGGAGCGAACCTGGAAGATGCGAAGTCGCGTGGGGCAGGCGCTGCAGTCCGGCGGCTGCAGGAGGTTTGGGATTCCGCTATCGAACTGCTGAATATCAACTCGGCGCCGGAGGTGGCGTTGCTCAACGAGCTTCTGACGGCGGAATACCCCGGCGGCACGCGCAAGATCCTGAGCGACAACCGCGAGGTCATCACCCAGGAGTTTATCGACGCTCTTGAAGAACTGATTGCTCAGGTGCAGAGCGAAGGCGGCGACGAGGTCGCCCAGCGTCTGCGCCAGATCAGGTCGCAGGCCCAGCTGATGCTGTAGCGCTGTCATGAACGCTGAACTCATCACAACAGGAACCGAGATTTTGCTCGGCGAGATCGTCGATACCAACGCCGCGTGGATGGCACGCCGGCTGAAGGATCTGGGCGTCAACCTGTATTACAAGACCACGGTGGGCGACAATCTTGAACGCATCGCTGCGGTCATGCGGCAGGGTCTGGGGCGTTCCGACGTGATCCTTGTGTCGGGCGGGTTAGGGCCAACGGTCGATGACGTGACCCGGGACGCGGCTGCGCTGGCCTGCGATCGCGAGTTGGTGCTGGACCAAAGCTGCCTGGAACACATCGAGACGATCTTCGCTCGCTGGGGCAGGACGGTGCAGGACAACAATCGCCGCCAGGCATACCTGCCAGCTGGCGCGATCCCAATCTACAATCCGGTGGGAACCGCACCTGGTTTTGCCGTCGAAGTGGCGCGCAACGGAACTGGCCCGGCGCTGCTGATCTGCCTGCCTGGTGTGCCGCGCGAGATGATGCACCTGATGCAGAATTCTGTGGAGCCGATGCTGGCGGAGCGGCTGGGCGCCGACCGGGTCTTCCTGAGCACTCGCACGTTGCGCACTGTCGGGCTGGGCGAGAGCCTCATCGACCAGCGTATCGACGATCTGATGCACCTCAGCAATCCGACGGTCGGGCTGGCAGCTCATTTCGGCCAGGTGGATGTGCGCGTTACCGCCCGCGCCGGATCAGCGGACAATGCAAAGGCGATGGCTGACGAGGTTGCTGACGAAGTGCGACGGCGGCTGGGCTTCGCTGTCTATGGCGAGGGCGATCAGCTCTTTGAAGCAGCAGTTGCGGATCTGCTGCAGGCGCGCGGTCTGACGCTGGCGCTGGTGGAAACGAACACCGGTGGCGAGCTGGCTGAACGCTTCTGCGGCTTGCCTGACAGCCAGGACATCCTGATGTGGACCAGGGTTATCGAGTCGACGGCTGATCTTGCACCGGGTGGTCCGGGTGAGGTTGTGTCGGAGGCCGGTGCGCGCTGGGTCGCGGAGCAGGTACAACTGGCGGCGCCCGGTGACGATGTGGTGACGCTGGCGGTTTGCGGGACCAATGATACGGCTGCCGGACCGTATGGCGCATATCGCGGCGAGACGTTTGTCGCGGTGGGGCTCGGCGACGCGCTGACCGTCAAGCGCATCGACGTCGGCGGCGTCGACGAGCTGGCGCGGCGTTGGTCTGGCAACGGAGCGCTCAACGAACTGCGGCTAAGGTTGATGACTGCTTCCGGTGCAAAGTCCGCAGACGGTGCCTGATGCCGGAGGATCCTACCAACCGCGTTTCCGTGGTCGATCCGCAGGCTGTCGTTCGTCTGGCGATGCAGATACCGGCCCTCAAACGCACGCCACGGTCGGGATGGCTGGTGCGTGGTGTTGCGCCGGGCGAAGTGGAAAGCGTTGCCGCCCACACGGCTGGAGTTGCTCTGGTGGCGCTCCTGCTGGCTGAACTGGTCGAAGTATCTATCGATCGCGGCCGGTTGCTGTCAATCTGTTTGCTGCACGATCTGGCCGAGGCCGTGACAGGCGATCTGCCCTGGCCGGCGCAGCAGTACTTTGGTCCCGGCGTCAAGGCGCAGGCGGAAGGTCGAGCTCTGCGTGACATGCTGGAAGGTCTGCCATTCGCAGCCGACTGGTTGGCTCTTTGGCAAGATTTCGAGGATGCCGGCAGCGAGGAGGCACGATTGGCACGCGATGCCGACCGGATCGACCTGTTGCTTCAGGCCGTCGCGTATGAACAGTCCGGGCGGCGCGGTCTGGAAGAATTCTGGGACGGTGCAGCACAGTATCGTTGGCACTTTTCGCAAGCGGCGACGCTCTTTAGCCAACTCAAGCAACGGGTTTCGCATAACGACTTCACTATGGATTCTAGATAATTCTCTGCTGAACACCGGCAAGAGACTATGCTACAGCGCTACAATCTGATCTCAACGAGTAGTTCATGAACCAGCGATTTCTTCGTCTCTTCAGCATTCTTCTCATCGTACTAATTGTTGCAACGGGCTGCATGACCGCGCCGGCGGCCGGGCCGCAGGTGATTGTCACCCGCGTGCCGTTGGCGCTCGAGCAGGCAGTTGCAGCGGTGGGCGAGCCTGCGCCGATGTCATCCACGCCGATAGTTGAGCAGTCTACCGACTTCAATTTTGTGCAGCTTGGCGACCCGGAAGCGACACCGACGGAGGAACCAACGGTCGTTCCAGAACCCGCCGTCGCGCTGCCGGTGACGCGCACAGCCAGCGCCGGTGTTGACGCCGGGCCGGTTGCGCCGGTGTTGGCACAGCCCGAACAGGACGGCACCTTGCGTCCGTTGCAGCAAACGCACAATATCCTGCTGCTGGGCATGGATCAGCGCGCGCTGGCCAACTACGGTCGCACCGACACCATCATGATCCTGTCGCTTGACCAGGCCAACGGGCGTGCCGCGCTGATCAGCATTCCCCGTGACGTTTACCTGCCTATTCCCGGCATCGGCTATAGCCGTATCAACACGGCGTATGGCTTTGGTGAAGAACGGCAGCCGGGTGGTGGGCTGACGCTGTTGATCTCCACGATCGAAAAGAACTTCGGTATTCCCATCCACAACTATGTGCGGGTGGATATCGAGGGTTTCGAGGAAATCGTCGACGCACTGGGCGGAGTGGATGTTACCGTAGACTGCGATCTGTACGATGAGAAGTTCCCCGGCTATTTCGGCGTCTACACGCTGACGGCTGGCGATTACCACATGGACGGCCGCCAGGCGCTCTACTATGCACGTTCGCGCAAGAGCACCAGTGATTTCGACCGGGCGCGGCGCCAGCAACGTGTGTTGCTTGCGATTCGCCGCCGTGCATTGGATGCCAACTTGCTGCCGCGCGTGCCGGCGCTTTATGCCGCGCTGCGAGACACGGTGGACACTGATATCGGACCGGGCGACATCGCAGCGTTGGCGCGCTGGGCTGCCGGGTTCAAGATGGAAAACCTGTTTGGTATGGTGTTGCGCTATCCCCTGGTGGACGACTGGGTGACGCCGCAGGGCGGCATGGTCCAACTGCCTGACTTGCCGGCAATCGGGGATGCGCTGGATCACATCTGGACGCGCGCCCCGTTGACGCAGACCAACGCTGAAGAACGCCTTTGCCAGTAACAGTTATCGATTGACATAACGCCCCTTGCAGGTTTTCAGGAATACCTGCAAGGGGCGTTTTTGTTTGCTTCGGGACGGGGAAGCAGCGGTGTCTACTCCAGAACCACCACTTCTTTGCCGCTCAGCTTGTCGAGGATCTTGTCGATGATTAAGTCGAGGTGCTGGGGCTCTTCGACGAAATTGAGGTGATCGGCGGGGATCGTCAGCACGGGACACAGATCGAAACGTTCGATCCACCCGTCGTACAGTGCATTGAGCTGCTCCAGGTAGACCGGCGAAATGTCGCGCTCGTAGTCGCGTCCGCGACCCTTAATTCGACATAATAATGTGTCCACCGACGCTTTCAGGTAAACTACCAGATCGGGCGGTGGGAGGAACAACGTCAGAACTTCGTACAACTCGCGGTAGCTGTCGTAATCGCGCTGGTCCATTGCGCCCTGGGTGTACAGATTTCGCGCGAAGATCTCAGCATCCTCATAGACACTGCGGTCCTGCACGACTGAGGTGGGGTGGTCCAGCAGTTGGCGGTGATGACGCAGCCGCCGGCTTAGGAAATAGATCTGCGAATGGAAACTCCAGCGGGGCATGTCGACGTAGAAGTCGGCGAGGTAGGGGTTTTCGTCCACTGCTTCCGGGAAGGGCATCCAACCCAGGCGCTGGCTGAGCAGATCCGTCAACGTCGACTTGCCGACCCCCACGTTGCCTGCAATGGCTATAAATCGTTTGTTGATCATTTGCTTGCTCCACCGCCGACAGTTGGCCCGGGGCCGGTCGATTCAAGGTCCAGCCGGTCGACATAGGCCGATTCGAGGTCGATACCGGCGTCATTGGCAATCTTGAGCAGCGAAGAAAATGCATCGGTCAGCTCGTCGCGCAACGCGGCTCGCGCCTGTGTGCGGAAATCAGCCCGGCCATCGGATGTTGCCACGCTTGTGCCGATGCGGGGAATCCACAGTCGTTTCAGCTGGCTGCCCAGCGCGCCGACCTGCTCTGTGAGACCCAAATAGTCCAGAAACAGGTCCGCTTCCAGATCCTCTCCCTCACCGCTGCGGTGCAGCTCCTGAAAATCGCTGAGACGGCGGGGGGAGGGATCCGCCATGACCGGCGCGCCGCTTGCCGGCAGGGAAGGTGAGATCGTGGGCAACGACTGTTGGTAGGATCCGCTTTGCAGTGCGCTGCGCACCAGGCTGATCAGATGGCGCCTGTCATCCGCGTCGGCCACGAAGTTGAGATCGGTGGTATCGATATTCAGCACCGGTCCCTGGCTGTAATCGGCAAAGAACCGCTCGTATGCCACGCGCAGGTCATCGATGTACTGGCGCGACATGGTGCGCTCGTAGGGCCGGTCGCGTACGGCAATGCGGTTCATCAGCACATCGGTGGTGGCGCGCAGGTGGATCACCAGGCCCGGGGCGATCACCTGCTCGCCCAGCGCAGCATGGACATGTTCATAGACGGCCAGCTCATCACCCGCCAGATTGAGCTGGGCAAAGAGGCGATCCTTGGCAAACAGGTAGTCGGCGAACAGCGGTCCGCGCGCCAGCAACCGTGCCACCGTCTCGTGCTGCTGGCGGTAGCGGCTCAGCAAGAAAAAGATTTGTGTCTGAAACGCATAGCGGGCGCGATCGGCATAAAAGTCACCCAGAAATGGGTTCTCTTCGAAGACCTCGAACAGCACCTGGCCGTGCAATTCCTCCTGCAAAATGCGCGCCAGCGTGGTCTTGCCGACGCCGATGGGACCTTCGACGGCGATGTAGTAGTGATCGTTCAATGGGGCTCCTGATGGGGACGTATTGCGTGTGTCTACCGCGGATTCGAAGAGACTATCTCCCTCTGGCCGGTCTCCGACCGGGCCAGAACGGCAGCTAATCAATGGACACGTTCGTAGCTTACCCGCCGCATCGAAAAAAGTCAAAGCCCGGTTGAAACCTTCCCGCCACCATAACCGTATGGTAGAATGCAAGCGGTGTCCAGGTGCCGGGCAGTTTGCACCGGTATATTGGACGTGTAGCCCGGCACGAGAACCGTCACAGGTGCGAGTCCTAGTGCCCGGCACCTGTGCGTTGACCATGGCTGCATTTGGGCGTCCCTTTGGAGCATCGAGTGAGCAATACCGAAAACGAAGAACTACGTTGGATTGAATCAGCACGGCGCGGCGACCGCAACGCATTCAGCAAGCTCGTTCAGGCCTATCAGATACCGGTCTATAACTTGACCTATCGGATGCTGGGCAACGCGCAGGAGGCTGAAGATGCGGCGCAGGAGGCGTTCTTGCGCGCTTACAAGCGGCTTGGCACCTATCAGCCTGACCGCAAATTCAGCAACTGGATATTGTCGATCGCCTCGCATTACTGTATTGACCAGTTGCGGCGGCGGCGCTTCGTCTGGCTGTCGGTTGAGGACAACCCGGCGGTGGCCTGGCTTTCCAGCGACGACGAGCAGCCCGACGATGCGGCGCTGCGCTCGGAGCGCGCTGAAGAAGTGCGCTCCATGTTGCAGCACCTGGCGCCGGAATACCGCGCACCGTTGATTCTGCGCTACTGGCACGACTTGTCATACAAGGAAATTGCCGAGGTGCTGGAGCTATCAGAGCCGGCAGTCAAGACACGACTGCACCGGGCGCGGCTGCAACTGGCCGCGTTGCTGGAAGAGCAGTCTGCCGCAGCGGCCAAGAAGACGAAACCGGCGGCAAAGCCGGCGCAACAACCGGCTGGACGGCTCAGTTCGCTGGTTCGATCCGCAGGGCTGGCGGCTTAGAGGAACAGAGCGATGAACGAACTTCCAGACAACATGAATGAACACGAGATTTTCAGCGAAAGGATGTCGCTGGCGCTGGACGGGCTGCTGGCTGATGCCGACCAGGAGGCGTTCGATCAGCATCTGGCGGCCTGCGAGCCGTGCCGCGCGCGCTGGCTGAAGTGGCAACGCATCTCCGACGTGCTGTGGTTCGAGCCGTTCGCTGGTCCCGCTCAGGGATTCACGTTTCGGGTCGATGATCTGGTGCAGCACGAGCAGCGGCGCAAGGAGCGGATGCTGGGCGGGCTGGTGTTGGTCGGTGGCACGGTATCCATCTGGACGGTCATGGTATTGAGCGTCGCCATCACTGTCCTTGTCGGGCTGACCGTCAGTCCGGCAGTTCGCTGGCAGGTCGCCGAATATCTTGGCTTTGGCAGTCGGGTCGTGGCCGTTGTCATCAGCAGCGTGACGGCCGCTCGTGACAGCCTCTTGACGATGCCGGGTCCCGGGGCGTTGGTGCTGGCGCTGTGCGTATTGGCGGCGCTCATGGTGCTTTGGCTCAGGCTGGTCTTCTGGGGCAATCGGGCACAGCCTGGCGTTGCAGTCGGTGAAACCGGAAGGAACGGGAGATGAAACTCTTCAGGCTGGCGGCTGCGCTGTTGTTGGTGATGATTCTGGTTTCGGTCGCCGTGGTTCCAGCGTTTGCGCAGGCTGATGGTGGCGACAAAGTGGTGTTTGGTGGCTCCTACACGGTGGAGTCTGGCGATGTGCTGCCGGGCGACCTGGCGATTTTCGGCGGCAGCGCAACGATTGAAGAGAACGGACTGGTTCGGGGCGACGTGCTTGTCATGGGTGGCTCGCTGGATGTACGGGGCGCGATCGGCGGTGATGTCGTGGTCTTTGGTGGTTCGGTGGACCTGGCATCGACGGCGACAGTCAGCGGCGACATAGTGCGCTTTGGGGGTTCGCTCGACACCGCTCCTGGCGCACGGGTTCGGGGCAGTGTCAGGGAGGGCGGTAGTTTTGACCTTCCCGGGCTTTGGCAGCGCAGGTTCATCCCTCGGATGTTCTCTCCTGAAGTCCCCGTGCCGGGTGCTCCCAATGTTGCGCCTGGCAATCTGCTGGTGGCGGCATTCCTGGCATTGCTGAGAGCCGTGGTCATGACCGTCGCGCTGGGAGCGTTGGCACTGGTCATTTCGTTGATCTGGCCGAGTGGCATCGAGCGCATGGGACGGGCGGGCGAAAAGACACCCTTTATGGCCCTGGCCGTCGGCGCGCTGACCTGGGTCGTGGGTGTGGCGCTGGTCGGCATCACTGCCATCACCATCTGTCTCATACCGCTGGCGCTGGCGTTAGCGCTGCTGCTGGCAGCTGCCGCGGTGCTTGCCTGGGTTGTAACCGGCTGGTGGGTCGGCCACAAGTTGCTGGCGTTGCTGAACCTAAGCCGCACGACGACGGTGCTGGAGGCGACGGTTGGCACGCTGTTGGTGGTCGGGGTGTATTTCCTGGTGGGGATCATCCCCTGCGTCGATTTCATCTATGGCGCACTGGTGGCCAGCTTCGGTGTCGGTGCAGTCGCTTTGACCCGTTTCGGCACGCGACCTTATCCACCGTTGCCGTTGGCCGCTATGCCGCTTGCCGCCGCTCCCGCCTTGCCTGCCGGTCAGTCGACGGCCGTGGCGCCGGGTGAGGACAGCGAAGTCATTGAGTGACGCAAACCGAAAGCGGGGCGCAACCCCGATCGATTGTCGTTGCGGGCCACACCGACCTCCCCTGACCAGTGACGCAACACGGGCCGGCAAGCTTAAGCTTGCCGGCCCGTGTTGCTACCAGCATCACTTGCACCGCCCGTCAGGTGTTGTGGTATAATCTCCCCCGTTGTGAGTAGCGAACATCCCTCGGCGGTCGTGGTTTCGACGCCGGAACAGGTTGAGCAAACCTCGTTTCTGGCCTTACAAGCGTGGCTGGCTGGCTCACCCTGGCGGTTGTCAGGCGGCTGGTTCTTTATCGCGGGACTGGCTGCCGCCGGTGGTCTGACGCGCAGTTTGGTCTCCTGGGTGACGCTGGCACTTGGGCTGGTGTTGGCCGGAATGCTATGGGGCGGGCTGTGGACGCAGTTGACAGCAACCCGCGGCTTGCCGGACGCCTTTACGACGCGGCGGCCTGCGCTGCCCTACGTGACGCCACTCAGTCCTCTTGGTCGCATGGTTGGCTGGCAGAAACCGGGCGTGCTGGGGCAGCTTGTTCGCATTGGCCTACCGCTCCTTGGACTCGCGGCGCTGGTGGCCTACTTGCTCGGAACAACTGCACTGCTACTCACCACGGCTGCCGTAGCAATCGTGCTGGTCGGTTCGGCGGCCATCCGCGCGGATCTCCAAGATCTTTGGGCATGGATGCGCGCGTTGGTGGTTGCTGGACTACCTTTTGCGCTGGGCATCTTGACGGTGGCGGCGTGGCCGGACCAGCCGCGCGGCCTCTGGCTGTTGGGGCTGGCAGGCGGTTACGTCTTCCTGGCGGTTGCCAGTGTGACCGGGGCTGGCCGTGATCCTGGTATTGCCAGCCTGCTGCTTGGCGCTTTGGGCACAGCGGTTATCTGCGGTGTCCTGGTTGTCGCCAATCTGCCGATGGCTGCGGTCGTCACGCTGCTGCTGACTGTGCCGCCGCTGTTGGCTCAAAGTGGCCGCACCAGCAGCCGGCTGGGCGCGTCGCAGGCATGGTGGCTGGGCGCAGTGGCGTGCAGTTCGCTGGCGCTTGGCTTTGGGATTGGTTGATGCCGCCCGCCGGTTGGGTGCTGGCGGTGCTGGCTCTTGCCGCGACGGTGGCTGTTGCCCTCTACTGGCTGTTGGTTTCCACTGAAGGCGCATACCTGGGGCCGCGGGTCGTCACGAGGCTGTACGACCGCTACGCCAGCCGCTATGATCGGGTGAAGGAGTACGACGAGCGCTACGAGCGACATTTCGTCGGCGAGCCCGTGGCGCGCTTTCTGGCGGAGCGGGCCGAGGAGTCGTCTCAGCCCGTCTGGATTCTCGACGTTGCGACGGGAACGGGCCGTTTTGTGCAGGCCGTCCTCCAGTCCGATGGGCGCGATACCCGATTTGTCTGTCTTGACAGCTCGCGGCCCATGTTGGCGCAGGCGCGTCAAAACCTGGAAAACATTGCGGCCGAGGGGCAAGTGGTGTTTTTGCAACATGATGCTGCAACGCTGCCCTTTGTCGACAACGCTTTCGCAATAGTCTCATGTCTGGAAGCGTTGGAGTTCATGCCAGCACCGCTGGCTGTGATCGTCGAGTTGGTTCGTGTGACCCGACCGGCTGGGTTGCTGGTTATGACCAATCGGGTTGGCTGGCAGTCGTATCTGTTTCCCGGCAGGCGCTATGGTCGTGAGCAACTGGCGGATCTGCTGCGCAAGCACGGGTGTTCCTATGTCAGCATCACGCCATGGCAGGTCGATTACGACCGGGTGCTGGCGGTTAAGGATCCCGCACCGGCCGCAATCGCGCAGGGTGACTGGCCCGAGATGACTCGATGCAGCCGCTGCACGCAGGCCGCTATGGTGGTGCAGGAGGCCGGTCTGCGCTGTTCACACTGCGGCGCTGAGATGGTTGAGGTCAACGGCATCTGGCAGTTGTCGTAGCTGCCAATTTCGCTTTGGGTCATGGGTTCATGGCTGCGAGCACTTCGGGCTGGCGGTGTGCCAGCTCGCGATCATCGGGAAAGGTTGTTCTGATGCGAATAGCGCGTGTCGCACTGCAAGATGGGGGCGAAATCTATGGATTGATCGAGGGCGACGATGTGACGCCACTGGCAAGTTTGCCGGCGTCGCCTGCGATGACCGACCGACTGCGGTCCGGCGCGTCGATTCCCCTGTCCGCTGTCCGGTTGTTGGCGCCCTGTCAGCCGAGCAAAATCGTCTGCGTCGGCCGCAACTATGCCGAACATGCTGCCGAGCATGGCGCTGAGGTTCCTCAGGAACCGCTGATCTTTCTCAAGCCGCCCAGTTCCTTGCTTGGGCCGGGCGAGGCGATCGTGCTTAACCCGCTGTCGCAGCGAGTCGAGCACGAGGCTGAACTCGCTGTGGTCATCGGGCAGCGGGCGCGCAATCTGACGCGCGATACAGCCATAGACTGTGTTCTCGGTTTCACCGCTGCCAACGATGTAACGGCGCGCGATTTACAGCGCCGGGACGGCCAGTGGAGTCGGGCCAAAGGCTTTGACACGTTTTGCCCACTGGGACCGTGGATCGAAACTGACCTGGACTGGCAGAACCAACTCGTTACCTGTCGCGTCAATGACACTGTCAGGCAGCAGGCTTCGACCCGTATTATGGTGTTCGATGTCCCGAGCTTACTTGTATACATCACGGCCTTCATGACGCTGGAGCCAGGAGACGTGGTGCTTACCGGCACACCCAGTGGTGTGTCCCCTCTGGCAGCGGGGGACAGGGTTGTGGTTGAAGTGACCGGCATCGGGGCACTGGAGAATACTGTCGCCGGCTGGTAGGCTTGCCGCAACCGAGATCTTGGGCAACGCGTAGGTCCTGTCATGGCTGATAACATATCCGTTTCGTGTAGTCGATATACTACACCTTTCAACCTCATTTTTCACACAAACAAACCAAACTACGCTATGCGAATCGCGTGACAGGTTTTCTGTCTAGTTGAACATTGATGCGCCGCGGGCGGTGTATCGTAGGGTCGCACATCGCGACAGGAATCAGAAAAAAACATGGCAACGCCAATTGTCGCTCTGGTAGGGCGACCAAACGTGGGTAAGTCCACGCTGTTTAATCGAATAGCCGGCCATCGGCTGGCCATCGTCGAAGACCTTCCCGGCACGACGCGTGACCGGCTGTACGCGGATGCCGAGTGGACAGCGGTGCCGTTCACGCTGGTTGACACCGGCGGCATCGACCTCACCAGTGACACCGAAGCCGGCGTTGGGCCGGATCCGCTGAGCACGGCTTCGCGCCAGTTCCGACGAGAGATTGTTGAGCAGGCGAAGATTGCCATCGCGGAGGCCGACGCGGTCATCTTTCTGGTGGATGCCAGGGAGGGCGTAACCGGCGGTGACGAGGATGTCGCTGATGTGCTGCGCCGCAGCCAGAAGCCGGTGATCCTGGCGGCTAACAAGGCGGACAACCAGGCGCGACGTCTGGCGGCGGTCGAATTCTACGAACTCGGGCTGGGAGAGCCGTTCCCGATCTCCGCTATCCACGGCGCCGGCGTAGGCGACCTGCTGGACGCAGTGTTAGAAAACCTGCCGGTGACACCCGAAGACGAGGATGACGACGATACTCTCAAGCTGGCGATCATTGGGCGCCCCAACGTTGGCAAGTCGTCGCTACTCAACGCATTGCTCGGTCAGGAACGGGCTATCGTAAGCGACATCGCCGGCACAACTCGTGATGCCATCGACACGCGGTTGATGTGGGAAGGGGAGGAGGTCGTGCTGATCGACACGGCAGGTGTTCGACGGCGCGGCCGGGTCGAACAGGGGATCGAAAAATACAGCGTGATGCGCGCCATGCGCGCCATCCAGCGATCCGATGTCGTTCTGCTAGTGATCGACGCCGTCCAGGGCGTGACTGCACAGGATGCCCACGTCGCCAGCTATGCGCTGGATGAACTGAAGGGCATCATGGTGGTGGTCAACAAATGGGACCTGGTCGAAAAAGACACTCATACGATGCATGAGTTCACTCAACGTGTCCGCTCCGAGCTGAAATTCATGGATTTTGCGCCGCTGCTCTTCATTTCGGCGTTGACCCGCCAGCGTGTACAGAAGGTGATCCCCATTGCCCGCCATGTCCAGGAAGAGCGCAACGTACGAATTCCGACATCTGACGTCAATCGCATCGTTCAGGACGCCGTTGTGCGCCACAGACAGCCCAGCAAGACCGGCCGGCAACTGCGTTTCTACTATGCCACGCAGGCCAAAGTTGCACCGCCAACGTTTGTGTTTTTCGTCAACGATGCTGAACTCGTCCATTTCACCTACCAGCGTTTTCTGGAAAACCAAATCAGGGCCTTTCACCCCTTCGAGGGCACGCCAATCAAAATGATCTTCCGCAACCGCAACGAGGAATAAGCCAAATGGAAGAAACCCGGCCTGGTCTTGGCCAACGACTGCGCAACAACTGGCTGGAGCTGCTGCTGCTGTTGATTTTCGTCGCGGCCATCGCGTGGATCGCAACGACAGCCCGCGGTGTCTACAAGGCAGTCGCCGTTGTTCCGACCGAGACGCCGACCACCACGCCGACCGCGCCTCCCAGGGCGGAACAACCGGGAACTGTCGCAGCAACACCGCAGCCTCAACGAGACACGTTCGACGGTCAGTTAGCGGCCAGAATAGCGACGGATCTGGTGGACGCCGGGCCGCGAGTGGTCGGATCGGACGGTCATCTGGCGGCCGTCGGTCAGATGATTGGCCAGTTGCGCCAGAGCGCCTGGGGACTGCAACAGCAATCTTTCACGGTAGAGGACCTGCAACACACCAACATTATCGCCCGCAGCGGCAACGGTGATATCATCGTGGTGGCGGCTCACTATGATACTGCGCCGGTTTCTGATCTGGATCCCGACGAGGCCAATCGGCTGACGCCGTCACCCGGCGCAAATGATGGCGCCAGCGGCCCCGCCATCCTGTTGGAGTTGGCCAGATCGTTGGACAAGGACGCACTGAACGGGCAGGTGTGGCTCGCCTTTCTGGATGGCAAGTACACGCCGGCGTCAGTTGATGGCAGCGTCCAGGAAGCCGACTCGGGTGCAAGCGCGTTGGCGCAAGCACTGCCTGACAACGTCAAGGCTGTCATCCTTGTCGATCTGGCAGGCGACGCGGATCAGCGCTTCACGATCCTGCCCAATGGCGACCCGCAGGTAGCGGCTGATCTTTGGGCAGTGGCTGAACAATTGGGATACGCTCGTTGGTTTGTTCCCGAAACATCGGCGGCGCCTGACAGCAGCGTGCAACTGTTTGCGGATCTCGGCTTACCGACTTCAGCCATCGTTGACTCGGACTACTCCTACCTGCGAACTACGGGCGACACGCCCGACAAACTTTCCTCCGGCAGCCTCGAACGAGTGGGGCGGGTGCTGGAGGTGTATCTTGAAAAACAGGGGCAGTAGTACCAGTTGCTGCTTGCCTTACTGCCAAACTAAACGCACAATCCACCAAATCACACATGGAGAAAATGAACTGATATGCGACCTGCAAAACGACTGGAAAACGTACCCATGTACGTCTTTGCCGCGCATGGCGCGCGGCTGAACAAGCTGGCAGCTGAAGGGCTGGACATCATCCGTCTCGACATCGGCGAACCGGACGAGCCGCCGCCCGCATTCATCATCGACGCTCTCGAAGAGTCGGCGCGCAACCCGAAGAACCACGGATACGCCGGCTACGGCGGTCGCCCCGAGCTGAAGAAAGCCATTGTAGACTACTACCAATCCCGTTTCGGCGTCACGTTGGATGCGGCCAGCGAAGTTCTGCCGCTGATCGGTTCCAAAGAGGGCCTGGCAAACATCGCGCTGGCCTGGCTCGACCCCGGCGATCTTGCCATCGTTCCCGACCCGGGCTATCCAACCTATCAGATGGGCGCCAAGCTGGCCGATGCTGACGTCTACTTCGTCGCCCTGGAGCAGCGGCTCGGCTGGCTGCCCGATCTGCAAGCGATCCCCGAAGACGTAGCGCGCAAAGCGCGACTGATGTGGATTTCCTATCCTAACAATCCGACCGGGGCGGCTGCGCCGTTCAGCTTCTATGAAGAGGCGGTCGACTTCTGCCGCCGCTACGAAATCCTGCTCTGTTCAGACCTGCCCTATGCCGACGTCTGTTTCGACGGCTACGAGGCGCCCAGTGTCCTGTCGGTAAAGGGTGCCAAGGATGTGGTGCTGGAGTTCAACTCGCTGAGCAAGAGCCACCACATGGCGGGCTGGCGCGTCGGCATGGCCGTCGGCAACTCAGTGGCCGTCAAGGCGTTGCTGCAGACCAAGAGCAACATCGACAGCGGCATCTTCCGTGCTATTCAAGACGCCGCGACGGCAGGTCTCACCGGCGACACATCGTGGATGCAGGAGCGCAACCTGGCATACCAGCACCGCCGCGACCTTGTCTTGGAAACGGTCCGCGGCATGGGCCTGCAAGCTGACACCCCGCAGGCCAGTCTTTACGTCTGGGCCAAGGTGCCGGAAGGCTACACGTCCAAGGGCTTCGCCGACAAGATACTGTTGGAAACCGGCGTCAGCATCACACCTGGCGACGCCTACGGTCCCAGCGGTGCGGGCTACGTGCGCATCAGCATCGGGCAGGAAACCGGCAAGCTGCAGGAAGCCCTGGCCCGCATGAGAACGGTACAACTTCACCGGGAACCGACGCTTTGACCGACGACCGCTACTTCTATCCCGACTTGCCTGAAGAAACCGCTATCCTGGTTGGCATCGAGTTCAAATCCGATCCGGGATCGTTTGACGTGCTCGATTCGCTGGCCGAGTTGGAACAACTGGCCGAAACGGCGGGCGTGCGGGTGGTCGGGGAAACATTTCAGCGCATCAGCACACCCAATTCGGCGACCCTGATCGGTTCCGGCAAGCTGGCGGAGGTGCTGGATCTGCTGGCCGAGAACAACGCGACCGCGATCCTCTTCGACGAGGAACTCAGCCCGCGCCAGCAGCGCGAGATCGAAAAAGCCGTCAAGAACGAGGACATTAAGGTGCTCGACCGCACCGCACTGATCCTCGACATCTTCGCCAAGCATGCGCACACCCGCGAGGGCGCGCTGCAGGTTGAGCTGGCGCAGTACGAATACCGCCTGCCGCGCTTGACCCGGGCCTGGACACACCTGGCCCGGCAGGCCGGTGGCGGCACGGCACGCGGCGGTTCTGGCGGCGTAGGGTTGCGCGGTCCCGGTGAGACGCAACTCGAAGTCGACCGCCGCGAGATCAACCGCCGCATCGCGCATTTGAAGCGCGAGTTGGAGGAAGTTCGCGCCCATCGCCAGCGTCACCGTCAGAAGCGAAAAACAGCGTCGCTCAGCACGGTCTCGCTGGTCGGTTATACCAACGCCGGCAAGAGCACGCTGCTCAACGCGCTGACGCGGCTGGCCGGTCCTGAGGGCAAGGACGCCGACGTGCTGACGGCGGACATGCTCTTTGCGACGCTGGATCCGACGACGCGACGGGTTAAGCTGCCTGGCGGGCGAGAGGTCTTGGTAACTGACACGGTGGGCTTCATCCAGAAGCTGCCGACGACGCTGGTAGCAGCCTTCCGCGCCACGCTGGAGGAGATCGCCGAGTCCGATCTACTGGTCCATGTCGTTGACATAACGCACGACAATGCAATGCAGCAGGCCAGCACGGTCGGGGAGGTGCTGCGGGATCTCGGCGTCACCGATCGGCCGATCATTACAGCGCTGAACAAAGTGGACCTGCTACCTGATGCGGACGAAGTCGCAGCCGACCTGGGAGCGGAGTTCAAAGACGCCGTTGCTGTCTCAGCCGCGACGGGACAGGGCATCGAAGAGCTGCTGAGCCGGGTAGAAGCGGTCATGAACCGGAACCTGGTCACCGTCGAGGCGTTGATACCGTACGATCAAGGCGAGTTGGTCAACCAGTGGCACGTCCACGGCCTGATCCAGTCGGAGAAACACACGTCTGACGGCGTGCTGATCCGCGGCAAGCTGCCACCGCATCTGGCAGCAAAGTTCCGTGAGTTGGAAGAGCAATAACCCGGGCTGAGTCCAGTTCTAACGACTTCGTGTATGGCGTCTACAAGCGACGAGGTTAACATAAAACAACATTCAAGTTATTATGCAGTGGGGAAGTGCGTGAAGGGATGGTGTCAGGCGGGAAATTGCAGCCCGCAGCAGCGCATTGACGTGGCAGTGCTTCTCTAGAAAGTTATATTTCAGGCAGAATTCCTGCGCCGGAATACAGAGGGACAGCAGATTTCGTCTGTGCTCATAGCTCCTGCAACCTGGCAACGTTGCCAGAAGTGGCCAAGGTGGGCGGAAAGCCGCAGATATTGATGTACACACTATGATTGTTATGGTAACTTCCTTGCAGTGCTGACCATACGCCTGTCTTGTCTTGACATAGCGCGGATCCCGCTGAGCCTTCACTGGCTCGATTCGCTGACTGGTCGCTGATCGCCTGCTGTAAGTATATTGTTCTCCTGGGCTGTAATAACGCCGCCAGCTCACGCGGTATCTTGCTCCACTGCGCCTGATACGGTTGACCGGTTAACTTTCTCCATCCTCGACTCGTCCCTGTCCCCTTCCCCGTTTCTCGACTAAACCGCTACACGAAGACAGCCTGTTCAACTGGTGCGGCTCAGGCAATCGGATGGCCGCCCACTGCCCGTTCGTGCCATCGAGAATATACTTCCATGAGCGGTGTACGCCGTTTGTATCCACTTCCGCGGCTGTGATACAATATCTTCTTGCCTGACACAACAAAGCAACCGACGAGAGCAAAAACTGACGTGGATAGACTGCGCAGCCTTGGACTGACATTTCTGGTTATCGCCACCCTGGCAATTGTGTTCATGGCGGGATTCGGCACACATTGGCTCACAAGTCGAGTCGCAGGTGATACGCCCGACAACCCGCTGGCTGAGCTGGCCATCGGAAACGACGCGCAACCGACCGAGTTCGGTGTCTTCTGGGAAGCATGGCGCATCTTGCAACGCGATTTCTTTGGTGACCAACCGGCCAACCAACAGCGCACCTATGCCGCCATCCAGGGACTGGCGCAGTCCTACGATGACCCGTACACGTATTTCGTCGAGCCGCAGCCACGTCAGCGGGAAAAGGAAAACCTGAGTGGTGAGTTCGGCGGGATCGGCGCCTGGGTCTCCACCGACGATCAAGGGAACATCGTGTTAAAGCCGATGCCGGGTCGTGCGGCTGAGACAGCGGGAATCCTGGAGGGCGACATCCTGGTGGCTATCAACGGAACCGAGATCACCACCGAACTCAGCCAGGATCAGGTGCTGGACATGATACGCGGGCCAATCGGCGAGCCAGTCGAGCTTCAACTGCGGCGCGGCGACGCCGCTGATCTGGTGACCGTCTCGGTCGTGCGCGAGCGGGTTGAAACGCCGTCGGTCGAATGGCGTGTACTGGAAGAGTCACCGAAAGTTGGCTACATCGCGATCCGCCAGTTCACCGAACGTACCGCTGACGAGTTGGACAGCGCCATTGCTGACCTGAACGCCAAGGATATTTCGTTCCTGGTGCTCGACCTGCGCCACAACGGCGGCGGGCTGCTGCAGTCATCCATCGACGTGGCCAGCCGCTTTTTGAACGACGGCGTCGTGCTGTTTGAACGCAAGAACGACGGCAGCCGCGAGACCTACCGCGTCGAGGCCGCACAGCGAGCGCCGAACTGGCCGACCGCCGTGTTGGTGGACGGGGCGACAGCCAGCGCAGCAGAAATCGTCGCCGGCGCGCTGCAAGACCGCGGCCGTGCGCAGCTCATTGGAGAAAAGACCTACGGCAAAGGCTCGGTGCAACTGATCCGCGACCTGAGCGATGGCTCATCGGTACATGTCACCGTGGCGCGCTGGCAAACGCCCAACGGGCATGAGATCAACGGAGTTGGCCTGTCGCCGAATATTGAATCGCCGCACCAGGATGACATCGATGCGCCGCTGGCCGAGGCGATCAAACTATTGACAGGCAATGTGGCTCAGAACTAAGACCGGTGTGGCAGGTCGCAGCGATATCGCAGGCTTTGTACTGGCAACACGCCGAATGTTACGGAGAATTAGCAGAGGAACGTGATGAACAACTCGAAACGATTGTTGGCCTGGCAGTGGATTGCCATTATCGCTGTCGTCATATTGCTTGGTGGAATGACCTTTCTCGCCGGGTTTGGCACCGGCTTTGGCACCGGACGCGTCACTGCGCCGCAGTACGCCTCCAGTGCTCCTGTTGCGGCCAGCGCACTTGTACGCCCTGACGCGACACCGGCTCCGGCTGCAGCTAGCGCCCTGCCCTTTTTGAACCAGGGCGAAGATGTGCCGCCTGAATTCGATCTGCTCTGGGAAGCCTGGAGCGCGTTGGAGGACGACTACTACGGCGACCTTCCTGACACGCCAGAGATGGTGGGCGGCTTGGTGACCGGCATGCTGCGTGCTGCTGAACGCGAAACGGACACCGAACTCGACCGCGAGGCTACCGCCGACGAAGTAATCTCGGCAGTTCTCGACATCCTGAAAGAGGATTACGGGACGATTCCAGCCGTTGACCGGCTCAGCTACGGAGCGATCAACGGCGTCATGTTCCGCCTCGACGATGACTATACATTCCTTCGCGATCCGGAGCAGGCACGCTTCTTCAACGAGGGTCTCAGCGGCTCCTTTGAGGGGATCGGTGCTCGCGTGGCTGAGGCGGAGGGCGGCGGAGTGCGCATCGTGGAACCTTTCGAGGGCCAGCCGGCCTGGAATGCGGGCATTCGTCGCGACGATGTCATCCTGACCGTAAACGGTGAGGACGTGACCGAAATGGCATTATCGGATGCCATTAGCCTGATTCGCGGCCCGAAGGGATCGGACGTAACGCTGGGAATCAAGTCACCGGAGCAGGAGGCGCGTGACGTAGTCGTGACGCGTGATACGATCTCCATCCCGGTAGTCGAATACGAACTGCGCGACGACGGCATCGCCTACCTGCGACTTGGCGAGTTCAGCACGCCGGCCGTGGCACAGGTGCGTGCGGCGTTGGATGAAATGCTGGCACAGAACCCGGTTGGCCTGGTGCTCGACCTGCGCGGCAACCCTGGCGGCCTGCTGCGCAGTGCAGTGGATATCTCCAGCGAGTTCGTTCCGGACGGTCCGATCCTGATCGAGCGCTTCAAGGACGGCGAAGAGCAAGTCTATGATGCATCCGGCAAGGGACGGGCGTTTGACATTCCGCTGGTCGTTCTGGTCAACGAAGGCAGCGCAAGCGCATCTGAAATCCTGGCCGGTGCGGTGCAGGATTCCGGTCGCGGCGTGCTGTTAGGCACGACCACATTCGGCAAGGGATCCGTTCAGGTTCCCCATCAACTGAGCGACGGCTCGATGTTGAGCGTAACCACAGCACGCTGGTATACGCCCAACGACCGCCTTATTCACGGAGAGGGGCTGGAGCCAGATATCGAGGTCGAGCCGGCGGCCGAAGACAGCGGAACAACTGATGACGTTCAATTGCTGGAAGCGGTCAAGTACCTGCAGGGTCTTGATCAGCCCAGCCAGTAGGGCCATGAAAGAAAAATCAGACGTCAAAGTCGTGGCGTCGAATCGCAAGGCGCGGCACGACTACATCATTGAAGAAACGTTCGAAGCAGGCATCGTCCTGACGGGCACGGAGATCAAGTCGATCCGCGCCGGTCGGGTCAACCTGCAAGACAGCTTTGCCATGATCCGCGGCGGCGAAGTCTGGCTGATTGGCGCGCACGTGTCGCCCTACAGCCACGGGAATCGCGAGAATCACGAGCCGCGCCGCGAGCGCAAGCTGCTGATGCACCGCCGCGAGATACTGCGATTGCACGGCAAGATCCAGGAGAAGGGCTGGACGCTCATTCCTCTCCAGATCCATCTGCGCAACGGCCGGGCCAAGGTTCAGCTTGGCCTGGCGCGCGGCAAGAAACTGTACGACAAGCGCGACAGCATCGCCAAGCACGACCACGACCGCGAGATGCGGCGCGCGCTGAAGGAAATGTATCACTGAGTTCGCAGTGCCAAATCGATGCACTTGGCTTTGACTTGCCGTGCCTCTGTGGTATAATTTTACGTACCAGGGGATGATCGGCTTCGACGGGGCAGGCTGACCGAGAATTGCAGGCCGAGGTGCGTCCACCTCGTAAAAAGGCGCAAAACAACAAGTGCTAACAACACTAAGGCTTTCACCTTCGCCCCCCGCAGCAATGCGGCTTTCGCCCTCGCTGCCTAAGCGAAGATAGCCACCCCCTCGGCCCACGGGTCGAGGCGGCCCTCACAGTGTGTCTCGCAGGCTGTGAGCAAGCTGCCATAAACTGTTAGAGATGCTGCCAGGCTGACGTCGATAAGCCCGGCAAAAGAGCCAGATGCGTCTGGTCATCGACTTCCTCTCCAGGTACCTGCTGTCGCTGGTGGGTCGGAGAGCCAAGACACAATCAGTGACTAAGCTTGTAGTATATTCTCGCTCGAATGTTTCGGACGCGGGTTCAATTCCCGCCATCTCCACCTGGATGGGGCTGACTCTAAACGGTCAGCCCCATGTTTTTGCAGCAAGATTGGAGTAATCACTTTGCAGTATCAGGATCTGGTCGAAAACGAGTTGCCGCTGGTCGAGCGGCTGGTCCGCGAGGCGGGAGCGCTGGTTCGTTCCTTCTACGAGAACGGCGTCGAGGTGACATGGAAGGGCGTCAACGACCCGGTAACGGCGGCTGACCACGCGGCGAATGCTTATCTGGTTTCCGGCTTGCGCGCTGCATTCCCCGACGATGGCATTCTGGCTGAAGAGTCGGCTGACAACACCTATCGCCTGGATCGCAGCCGGGTCTGGATCATTGACCCGCTGGATGGCACCAAGGAATTCATCGGCAAGATCGGTGAGTTTGCCGTGATGGTTGGGCTGGCGATCGACGGTGCACCGGTCCTGGGCGTGGTCTACCAGCCTGTCGCGGACGTGTTGTACCGCGGTGTACCGGGTGCGCTGGCCGAAGTGATCACCCATGGTGTAGCTGCTCCGCTGGCCGTCTCGGAAATCGATCAAGCGGCTGACATGAGGCTGGTTGCCAGCCGGTCCCATCGCGATCCACTGGTCAGCGCGGTGTGTCAGGAACTTGGCATCACCCAGGACCGCCCCAGCGGCAGTGTTGGGCTGAAAGTTGGTCTGCTGGCGACGGCAATCTGCGACCTCTACATCCATCCGTCGCCGGGCCTGAAGGAATGGGACACCTGCGCGCCCGAGGCTATCCTGCGGGCGGCCGGCGGCGCAATCAGTGATAGCTGGGGTCATCCACTCCAGTACAACAAGCCGGACGTTCGGCAACGCCAGGGACTGGTGGCCAGCAACGGCTGCCTGCAGAGTGAGATTGTGGCCGCGACGGCCCGCGCGGCTGAATCAGCCGGATACCGATCTGAAACCGGCTTCTGGTAGCAGGACTGAGAGAAAGGAAGCTGATATGGAACCTGTTCGAATTGGTGTGCTGGGTGGCACAGGCGTGTACGAACTCAGTGCATTGAAGGACGTCGAAGAAATTACGCTCGACACTCCGTTCGGCGCCCCTTCAGACTCGTACATCATCGGCACGATGGATGGCCAGCGCGTCGCGTTTCTAAGCCGGCACGGACGCGGCCATCGCATCAGTCCGACGCAACTCAACTCGCGCGCCAACATTTGGGGTTTCAAGAAGCTGGGCGTGGAGTATCTGATAGCAGTCAGTGCCTGTGGCAGCTTGCAGGAGCAGATCCACCCTGGCGACTTCGTGGTGCCTGACCAGCTTTACGACCGAACGCGCCTGCGCCCGCTGTCGTATTTCGATGACCCGGCGGTTGGTACCCAAGGCGTCGTCATTCACGTGTCGGTGGCGAATCCGTTCTGCGAATACACCTCAGAAGTGTGCTACCGTGCCGTGCAGCAAACGGGCACACGGGCCCACTTTGGCGGCACTTACGTCACCATCGAAGGACCGCGCTTCAGCACCAAGGCGGAGAGTCGAATCTTCCGCCAACTTGGCATCTCCGTTGTGGGCATGACCACGGTGCCTGAGGCGTTTCTTGCGCGTGAGGCGGAGATGAGCTATGCGGTCATGGCGCACGTTACCGACTACGACGTGTGGCACGAGGGCGAAGGACCGGTGACTGTGGAAGCGATTATCCGCATGCTCAACAAAAACACCCAGACAGCCCGCGAAGCGGTGCGCCGTGCAGTCGGCATGTTGGCCGAGGCCGGCCCCAGCCCGCAGCGTGATGCGCTGAAGGATGGAATTACGACACATCCCGACCTGTGGCCAGCGGAGGCGCGGCAACAACTGGAGCTGATTCTGGGCAAGTACATGACGACCTGAGCAGGCCAACCATTTCGTCACGCGAAGAGCGGCGGATTGCATGGTGCAATCCGCCGCTCTTCGCGTCTTTTTGAAGACCACAACCGCACAATCAGGCCGGCTCTGGCTCCGCGTCCGGTTCTCCGGAGAAGAACATTTCGACAATTGAAAGGACAAACAGCACGGTCATCACAATCGCCGAGGCCACACACCACGGACAGATGGCGTGGATCACGAACAGCTCAAGATAGGTCAGATAGGCAGAGAAGATCACGCCTACCATGGTTACTAGAAAGGTCGCCATGCCTCCCAGGTGGCCAAGATCGCGCCAGTTCGAGCGCTTCAGGAGCCACAAAGCCAGCAGGGCGATGTAAGTCAACAAGCCCCAAATGGCGACCGGTACACCGAGCAGCTCAGCATATACACTGGTCTGGACCGCCTCGCAATTACCAACGCCTGCACAGTAAGGCTGGATCGCAAAGAGCTTAACGTAGGTCAGGTAACCGGCAATGCCAATACCTGCAATCGTGAAAATCAGTTGCAACCTGGAAATCCAGGGTCGGGAATTGCCCATGGCTACCCTTGCTGAGCCAGCGCTTCGTCGATCTTGGCCTTGATCAGCGGATAGGAGTTATCGACCTTCTGGCCGTTGACATAGATCGTCGGCGTCGCATTGACACCCAATCGCTGACCTTCCTGGATGTCCTCACGCACCTGCTGCGCGTACTCCGACTGGCTGACACATTTGCTGAATGTTGCTGTGTCCATGCCAAGCGCGTCCGACATAGCGCGCAAGCGGCTCAGCGTAAAGGTGCTGGTGCCAGCCTTGCCGGCCTCCTGGAAGAGGTAATCGTGCATTGGCCAGAACTGGCCCTGGTCGGCGGCGCATTCGGCGGCGAGGGCGCCCTGAGTGGCGCTAGGGTTGTGTTGTGGCAGCGGAAAATGCTTGTAAACGAAATGTACTTTGCCCGTGTTGACGTACTCATCGACCATCTGCTTCTCGGCGCCGGTGGCGAAGCTCTTGCAGGCCGGGCATTCAAAGTCCGAAAAGACCGTCACGGTCACAGGTGCATCAGCGGGACCTTGCGTGTTTCGGTCGTTGATCGCATCAGCGGCCGCTGCTGCCGCAACCGGAGGCACCGACACCTTGGCCGTGCTGCGATTCTGCACAACGATCAACGCAATAACCGCGACTGCAATCGCGGCTCCCGCAATTAACAGATAGGTCGTCGTCCGGTCTTTCTTACGTGCGCTTGCCGACTTGCTGGTCTTTTTTGGCGCTGAAGAACTGGTGGTCTGTGTCGTGCTTGCAGGAACGTTTGGGGTTCGCGACTTCTTTTTCTTGGCCATGGTATCCTCAGTAAGTTGATTGCGCCAGCCCGCTGGCTGGATGCGGCGCATTATACCACGTGCTTGAAAACCGCAAAAATCTCAACCCCTACAACGTGTAAGACATCGAACTACCTGCAGGACGTCGGTTTTGACAAAGTGTTCCAACGGTGGTACAAAACCGTTTGGCCCGTCACTCATTGGCTGAAAGATACGGATGCAGCACTTTCCGCGAACCAATCTGACTGCTAGACTGCCGTCGATCCAGACTCTTCCCGCTCCGTTGTTCCTGGTGGGGCTGCTGCTCGTCAGTGTGGTCATGGTCACCTTCCTGCCTGTGGCGGCAAGCGTGGTGCTTCTGGCTGCTGTCGCTATTGCGCTGGCGGTGCTGATCAGGCCATGGATTGGCATCGTGGCACTGGCAATTGCGATTCCCTGGGCATCGGCCTGGCCGCTTTCCATCGGTGGCGCGGCGCTGGACGGGTCTGATCTGCTGCTGGCCCTTACGCTGGCAGCCTGGCTGGCGCACGGAGTCGTACGGCACAGTATCGTCGTGCCCCGCCTGCCGCTGCTGGTGCCGTTGGTGTTGTTTGCAGCTATCCAGGCTGTTGCGCTGCTGGGCGCTGCCAGCTACCGCGAAGGGCTGCCTGAACTGCTGAAGTGGATTCAGGTACTGGCCCTGTATTTGGTTGTGGTGGCAGCGTTGCCTGCTGAACGGGCCGGCTGGCTGGTGGCGGGTTTGCTGTTGGCGGCGATTAGCCAGGCTGCCTTTGGCCTGTACCAGTTTGCCACGCAGTCCGGGCCAGACGAGTTCGTGTTGATGGGCCGTTTCCTGCGGGCATACGGCACATTTCGCCAGCCGAACCCATTTGCCGGGTATCTTGGGTTGGCCGCGCCGCTGGCCGCGAGCCTGGCAATCTGGGCGTGGACCGCGTCACGTGCATCCCGTCGCCCGCAAAGCAGGCTGATAATCGATGTTGCACCACGCCGCTGGCAACAAGCTGCTTTGCCGCTGGCCGCACTGATCATCTGTCTGGGTGTGTTGGTGAGCTGGAGCCGCGGCGCCTGGCTGGGACTGGCAGCTGCGCTGGTGGTGGTGCTTCTGGCCCATGCCCGCCGAGCAGCACCGGTGCTGATCCTGGCCGCTGTCGCAGTTGCCGCAGTTGTGGTGGTATTCGGTCTGGCGGATCTTCTGCCGCCGTCCATCACTGCCCGCATTGGCGACCTGGGCAGCTACCTCGGCATTGTCGACGTAACGCGCGCCGAGGTGACCGACGCCAGTTTCTCGGTGGTCGAACGTCTCGCACATTGGCAAGCAGCCATCAACATGTGGACTGACCACCCCTGGCTCGGCGTTGGTCCGGGCAACTACGCAGTGGCTTATGAGGCCTACCGCCTGCCTCGCTGGCAGGATGCCCTCGGCCACGCTCACAACGTCTATCTGAACGTGGCCGGCGAGTCGGGTTTGCTTGGACTGTTGAGCTATCTGGTGCTCTGGTTCGCAAGCATCTGGCAAGCGCTACGTGGTACCGCAAGCAACAAGCGATTTGTCGCCGCCGTGGGCGCGGGCGTCCTCGGCAGTCTCGTGCACGCGACGATACACAATGTCTTTGACAACCTTTGGGTTCAGCACATTTACCTGGTCCTGGCGCTGATGCTTGGGCTGGTGGCGGTCCTCGACCCAGATCAGATGAAAGATAACGAAATCCTCACCAGGAGTGATTGTGCGAATGCCTCCGGCAGCGAGCCCTGAAATTTCCATGTCGTTACAAAACCGGTTCATCCGGCGACTATCGGCTCGAACTGGTCTCAACCAGACCGAGCTGACAAGATTTATCAAGTTCGCGATCGTCGGCGCCATCGGTATGGTGGTCGATCTGACCGTGCTTACGATCTCGAGGGAGATTCTGGGGCTGCCGTTGACGCTGGCAGTAGCGCTGGGGTTCAGCCTGGCGGTCGTCAACAACTTCACCCTGAACCGCTTCTGGACCTTTCCAGAGAGTCGCAACCGGCCGATTGCCAGCCAGCTTGTCCAGTTCACCGTTGTTAACCTGATCGGTCTGGCGATCAACGAGGTGATTGTGCTGGGTCTGCATCCGATCTTCTCTGGCGTGATCCAGGATCCTTTTGCCTACCTCTCCGCCAAGGTCATCGCGATCGGCGTTGTGCTTTTCTGGAACTACGGCGCAAACCGCGTCTGGACCTACAAGGGGATCGAATAGCTCAACGTGCGCCTCGTCATAGATTACACGCCGGCGGTTCACCAGGGCGCGGGCATCGGCCGCCACACCCGTGAACTGGTCAGTGCACTGGCGCCGCTGACCGGCGATTCGACAACGACCTTGCTGGTGTTCGGTCGCAGTGACGGGCCACTTCCCCAGCCGCCCGCAGGCATGTCATTGCGGGTCATCCCGGTGCCAAACCGCTGGCTGACAATTGGCTGGCATCGTGCACGAATGCCGCTGCCGGTAGAACTGTTTGCCGGCAGCCACGACCTGTATCACGCCAGCGATTTCGTCCTCCCGCCTGTCCGCAAAGCGCGTACCCTCCTGACAGTTCACGACCTCAGCTTTCTGACCGTGCCTCAATGCGCCGACGCGAGCCTGCGCAGCTACCTTGCGGGTGTCGTGCCACGTTCCGTCGCGCGAGCCGATCATATTCTTGCCGACAGCCAGGCAACCAAGGACGATCTCGTCCGGCTGCTGCGTACCCCCCATGACAAAGTAACCGTTGTGACACCCGGCGTCGATGCCCGATTCGCGCCGGTGGATGACCCTGACGAGCTTCGACGCGTCCGCGATCGATATAACATCGGCAGCAAGCCATTTGTGCTTGGTGTCGGCACACTGGAACCACGCAAGAACTGGCCTGCCCTCATCCGGGCCTGGACGATCCTTCGTCAAACCACCCCCCTACCCCATCGCCTCGTCATTGCCGGTGGAAAGGGCTGGCTAACCGACGAAATCTACAGCACGATCGATCGGTCGCCATCGCGAGAAGATATTGTGCTTGCCGGTTTTGTCGCCGACGCTGATTTGCCTGCGCTTTACTCCGCTGCCGATGTTTTTGCCTTTCCATCGCTATACGAAGGTTACGGTATTCCGGTACTGGAAGCGCTGGCTTGCGGTACACCAGTTGTCTGTGCAAACAATTCATCGCTGCCTGAAGCGGGCGGCGACTCAGCACTACTCGTCGATGCCCTGGACGTGAACCAACTGGCAGTAGCCCTTCAAAGACTCATCGAAGACCAGCCCCTGCGCGGAGTGCTGCGCGAGCGTGGATTGCACCACGCGGCGCGCTTCACCTGGAGACGGTCGGCCGAGACACTGTGGCGTACCTACCACCAGGTGCTGAATGGCTGAGCGGATCCGTCCATACATCCCCGCTGCCCTTTTGTTGGCTGGCTGGCTCTTGACTGCACTGGGCTATTGGGGCGCCTGGGTCTGGGCGGCTTCGGCCGGGCTGCGCGTCCCGGGAATCGATCTCGCAGAATATGTCAAGTTCATCGCTGAGGTCCGCAGCGGCGAGATTCACCTGACCCGCGAGGTCTTTCTTCTGCCACTGATTGCCGTCAGTCTCAGCATGAGTCTGCTGGCGCACCGCAGCGAATTACGGCTCTGGCCCCCATTGCGTTGGATCATCAACCTCCTCGCCATCCCGGTTGGGCTATCGATGCTGCCGCCAGCCTGGACACCCGCGCTGCTCGCCACGCCTGAATTCGTCAAACAGACCGCTGCGATTGTTGTTTGCGTCCTGGCGGCCATACTGTCCTATCCCCTGTTGCGACGTTTGCCTCTCCTTTTCGGTGCCGGTCTGACTGCGCTGCTTGCGCTTCTCAGCATTGCCCTCCCCCTGACAAGCTTTATGAAATTGCGATCCCCATTGGAAGTTATCTACGGTCACCCCACGCCGCTTGGCGCAGGCCCAATTTTGCTCGCCCTCGGGCTGATTCTTGTCGCCACTGCCCCGCTGCTACTGCTGCGTCACCGTTCCGCGGTAAATCCTTGAGCAAGCGACCGACTTCCAGCCTTTTTGCTCAACTACCCAAGCCGATACACATCAGCTCAGCATAGCCGCCCACCAAACGATTCGCATAGCGTAACCTGCTTGGTAATTGTTAGAACTTAAGAGTTGTATGCATAGTGTTGCGACTACACGAAATATACCCGATGTTTGGTGCTATTTCCCGTTCCACCAGGCTTTCCAACGCGCCAAACTGTCCCGCCGGTAGCCGCGGTCCGTGGAGAATACCTCGATGGTGACCGTCCCGTCGTAGCCGAACGACTTCAAATCCGCCACTACCTTACGCCAACTCACGCCCCGCTTTGACGGCGTCCCCAGCGGCAAATGCTGATCCGCCGCGCCGTCGTTGTCGGACACATGCACATGCGCCAGCCGATCGGCCAGCGCGAACAGATACTCGCGCGCCAGATTGCGTTGTACATTGATGTTGGCATGGCCGATGTCCAGCAATAGATACAGGTCGGGAGAGCGCGCAAATATCTCGCGATAAGCCTTGAGTTGGTGCGTGTTGCCAGGTTGGTTTTCCATGGCGACCTTGACGCCTCGCCTGGCGCCTTCGCCGCACAACCGCTGATACAACTGCCCGTACAGCTCATAACCGGCCGCCTCAGGCCAGAAACCCGGATAGCCCGCGTAAT
The DNA here is from genome assembly GCA_020634615.1 of Anaerolineales bacterium. Taxonomy (GTDB): domain Bacteria; phylum Chloroflexota; class Anaerolineae; order JAAEKA01; family JAAEKA01; genus JACKBK01. Next base: position 224,938 of record JACKBI010000008.1, on the reverse strand, counting down.
GAGTGGTCAGCAGCCCGGCGCCCAGTTCGGCAGCCATGTCGAGGCAGCGCAAAAGCTCATCCAGTGCAGCTCGCCGGACAGCAGCCGACGGGTTGTTGACCGGCAAATACGGCGCCGCGTGGCAAACAATCCCCAGGCCGTGGTCTTCCAGCGCCCGCCGAACCGCGGCTGCATTGATCTGCTGCGGCTCGGCTTTCGGCGCTTCCAGCGTAAGATCCACGAAGTCGAACCCGTCCGCAGCCACCTGCCTGATCTCATCCAACACATCGCGCTGCGGGTTGGTCATGCCGCCAACTTTCATGCTGTCTCCTGTCTACGCGCCGGCCGTTGCCGGGTAATGACGCACATCGATGTGCGAGAACCGGTGCGCGTCGCAGTCGTAGAGGCCGAAAGTCGGCCTGCCGAAACGCCCCATGATCTCGCCGGGGTTGGCCAATACGGAGTCGCCTACCAACTCCACCAACGCCTGATGATCGTGGCCGTAGCACACCAGGTCGAACTGCCCCGATTGGACCAGCCGGCGCGCGATTTCCGGATAGTGGTTGACGGCAATGCGCCGCCCGCCCAGCTCCAGCTCGGCATACTGGCCGTGGATGGTCACATTGCCAGCAGCAGCAGCGTTGCGCATCAGCAGCCGCGGATCGCCATCGTTGTTGCCAAACACGCAATGCACCGCCCCGGCGAATCCCTGGCCGATCTGCAGCAACGTGAACGGCGCGCAGAAGTCGCCGCAGAAAATCAAAGCGGATGCGCCGGCCGCGCGGATCTTCTCCAGCGCGTCAGCCAGGTTCCAGACGTTGTCATGAACGTCCGACATCACAGCGATAAGCATGGTGAACCTCGTTTTATAGTAAGGGTATCTTTGGCAGAGAGGGATTATAACACGCCCGTCAACGCGCCCCAACTCGCTGCTTGCAGCGCCCATCCGCGCGGGCTATAATTGCTGGCATGAACGCCACACCGCCACCTGCCAAGCCAACGAAACGCCCGCTGCCCTGGGCGCTGATCACCTTCGCGGCCCTCGCTATGTGCAGCCTGGTGACACTGATGGCCGTGCTGACAGGCGGCAATCTCGATGAGTTCAAGTCAGGTCCGTCGTGGACACCGGTCGCACCGGCGGCTGTAAGCGTCCAGGCCAGCCGGCCCGAGGGCCAATCGTTTGCGAACGGAGATCCTGTGACGATTGCGTATGATGGTGGTGTCAACCTGCGGCGCACCCCTGGCTATCAAAACAAACCGGCTGGCGACACGTTGCGAACGGTGTCAGCAGGCGCTCCAGGAACCATCACCGGCGGCCCGGTGGACCTGGATGGGTTGCGCTGGTGGCAAGTCCGCTTTGCGGCTGATGAGGGCTGGATGGCCGAGCGTAGCAGCCAGGGCAGATTGCTGTTGGAGCTTGCAGGTCCATGACCCTGTTCGCCAAAGCTTCCTTTAGCAACCGTTGATTCCGTCATTCCCCTCGCCGGCGGGCATCCAAGCTTCGCGGTTTACCAGCGTAGCTTCTTCGTCGCCATCAAACGGCGGCTCGGCTAATTCCCACTTCCCTTCCCCCGCTCCTTTTCCAGCTCGAGTCGCAGACGCTCGATCTCCAGTTGCTGCCGCTCGACTTGCAGCTTGTACGACGCCGAGTCACGGCTCTCCTTGCGCCACGCAAGCCAGGTAGTGGACACGAAACCAACCAGCGATGTGGCAGCGGTGACCAACGTGATCCCGACCACCAGCCGCGGATCGTCCAACACACCGGCACTCATGCCGCGTGCCGTGTTTCCCCACACCAGCAGGACAATCCCGGCAGATACAAAAAACACCACGGCAAATACTGCCATCCAGAGATAATAGCGTCCACCTGACTCATTGTTCTCGTTGTTGCTCATGAAGATCTCCGTCGGTGTATGTTGTCATTCCAGCCGAATGCGCGGGTTCAAGCCAGCATACAAGAGGTCAGCGCCCAGGTTCGCCAGCGCGAACGCCAGCACGGTGATCAGGGTAATGGCCTGCATCAGCGGCAAGTCGCGGCGGTCGATAGCGAAGGTCATCAGCCGGCCCAGTCCCGGGTAGTTAAAGACGTTCTCGATGACAATCAGGCCGCCGATCAGCCAGCCAAAGCTGATGGCAAGCACGGTAATGGTCGGCAGCAACGCGTTACGCAGCACGTGCCGGCCGACCACCGTGCGCCGCGGCAACCCTTTGAGCGTCGCCGTGCGCACGTAGCCCTGACGCATCTCCTCGACCACGCCGGCGCGTGTCAGCCGGGTCACGTAGGCCAGCAACACGAAAGTTGCCGTCAATGCCGGCAGCACGAGCTGTGGCAGCGCCTCAAAGAAGCCTGTGCCGGGCCGGATCGAGGAATTGGCCGGGAACAGATGCAGCCGGAACGCGAACACCTCGATCAGGATCAGGCCGGTCACGAATTCAGGCAGCCCGACCACTGCCAGCGAGCCGATACTGATGGTGGCATCCAGCGGCTTGTCGGCCTTGAGCCCGGCCACCACGCCCAGCAACAGCGACAACGGCACGGCGATCAGAAGCGTCAGTCCCGCCAGCATCATCGAATTGCCAGCCCGCTCCAGCACCAACGCCCGTACCGGTTCCCCGGTGCTGTAGGACGTACCCCAATCGCCGGTCAGGAAACGTCCCAGCCACGAGACGTATTGCAGCGGCAGCGGCTGGTCAAGGCCAAGCTCGGCGCGCAACGCAGCCAAAGCCGGCTCGCTGGCCTCGCGTCCCAGGATCACACGCGCCACGTCGCCAGGCAGCCACTGCGTCACGACGAAGATGATCATCGACGTCAGCAGCAACGTCAGCAGCAGGAACAACAGCCGGCGGGCAATGTAGCGACTCATCGGCTGGCTGCCCCGGTTGGCCGTGCACTATTCTCACGCCGCTGCCAGCCGTTTTGTTCGCCTGGTGCTACGTTGTCATTCTGAGCGACTTTGCGAAGCCAATTGACATTGCAAGTCCAGAGCGATGGTGGCGAACCGTGCATCTGCAAGCCGATTCCAGCGAAGAATCTCGCGGCCCATGCGGGGCGCGACCCTTCGCTGATGTTGTGTGTCAGTGTTGATTGCATGATCGAGCCGCTCAGGGTGACACAGTAGTGATGTGGTCTCTGAAGGCTGGCGACTGCATTGCCGCCAACTCATTGGGCGCGATGTGGCAGCGATAGCGGTGGCCGGGCGCGGCTTGCTGCCAGGGCGGCGCCTGCGTGCGGCAGATTTCTCCCAGCAGGCGCGGACAGCGGGTGTGGAACCGGCACCCGCCCGGCGGATCGACCGCGCTGGGCAAGTCTCCGCTAAGCAGGATACGCTCGATCCCCGCAGCAGCGTCGATGCGCGGCACGGCCGACAACAGTGCTTCCGTGTATGGATGAAACGGCGGCTGCAGGACCTGCTCAGTCGGCCCGATCTCAACCACCTGTCCCAGATACATCACGGCGATGTCGTCGGCCAGATATGAGACCGCGGCCAGATCATGTGAGATGAACAGATAGGCGCTGCCTTGCTCGCTTTGCAGATCGGTCAGCAGATTGAGGATCGACGCCTGCACTGACACATCCAGCGCTGACACCGATTCGTCCAGGATCAACACGTCAGGGTTGGAGGCAAAGGCGCGGGCGATAGCGACCCGTTGCTTCTCGCCCCCGCTGAGCTGGCCGGGCGTGTGGTCGAGATAGGAGGGCGGGAGACGCACCGCCTCCAACAAACGACCGGCCTGCTGGCGCGCCTCAGTTTTGCCAAGCCCCCTCATGCGTTCCAGCGAGCGCTGCAACACGTCACCTACCGTGCGATGCGGGTTCAGCGCCTCCTCGGGGTTTTGGAAAACCATCTGCAAGCGGTGCAGTACAGCCGCGTCCCGCCCATCCAGCCCCGGAGCCAGCGCAATATCGAACAGCGACACCTCGCCGCCCGTGCGCTCCACCAGCCCGACGATACAGCGAGCGGTGGTCGTCTTGCCGCTGCCGCTCTCACCCACCAGCCCCAAAGTGCGGCGCTGGCCAACCTGCAACGACACGTCATCGACGGCATGAACAGACCGCGGCGGCGTGCGACGCAGCGCCTCCCGCAGTGAGCGCCGCACGGGGAAATGCTTGACCAGGTCCTTCGTTTCCAGCGCAATCTTGCCGCTCAGGGATTCGTCTGGTGCGGTCACATTCGCCGGACGCGCGGCGCGCAGATCCACGGCGCCCGCCTGAATCTCGCGCCAGCGATGGCAGCGCACAAGACTACCTTGCTGGGTCGCTTCAAGGTCGGGCCGCAGCTCATGGCAGAGTTGCAGCGCAATAGGGCAGCGCGGCGCAAAGACGCAGCCGGCAGGCACTTCATCGAGCCGCGGCATGTTGCCGGCGATGGGCAGCAGCGGATCGACGCCCGCCCGCTGGCCGACCCGCGGCAAGCTGTCCAGCAATCCCACGGTGTATGGATGCAGCGGCTGGCTGCGCAACTGCTCCGGCGTCAGGTCCTCCACCAGCTCGCCGGCATACAGCACCGCTATGCGGTCGCAGACGGCTGCCACGACAGCCAGGTTGTGGGACACGTACAGCATGGCCGTTTGATGCGACTGGACAAGTTCGCACACCAGGTCGAGAATGGCAGCTTCGGTGGTTACGTCGAGGTTGGTGGTTGGCTCATCCAGGATCAGCAGGCTGGGCTGGCCGGCCAGTGCCATCGCTATCAGGACCCGCTGTTGCATCCCGCCGCTAAGCTGGTGTGGATAGCTGGCTGCAACGCGCTCAGGATCGGCTATGTGGACCTGCCGCAGTTGCTCCAGCGACCGTTCGCGTACCCCACCGCGCGTCTCACCGCCGTCGCTCAGCGCCTCGTCGAGTTGGTCACCGATCCGCAAGGACGGGTTGAGCGACGACCCGGGATCTTGCGGCACCAACTTGATCTGTTCCCGCCAGACCTGCCGCATCTGTTCGCCTGGCAAGGTCGCCAACTCCTGGCCTGCCAGCCGAATGGCTCCCCCGCTGATCAACCCGTTTTCCGGCAGATATTGCATGATCGCCAGCGCCAGCGTGCTCTTGCCCGATCCGCTCTCGCCCACCAACCCGTAGGCCTGTCCCTCGGCGATGCGCAGGCTGACGTTGCGCACCGCATCCAGCGAACCCTGGCCGCGGCGGTAGGTGACCGTGAGACCTTCGACTTCCAGCGCCCGATGCGGCTCGTCAGACACCTAGACCTCCCTGCCAGGCAGCATGACACGCTTCAATCCGTCGGCAGCCAGATTGACACCGATGACCAGCAAAGCGATGGCCGCCGCGGGGAAGTATAGCGCCCACGGCGTCAGTGACACATACGGACGAGCCTGGCTGACCATCAGTCCCCAGTCGGGATTGGGCGGCTGGACGCCGACACCCAGAAACCCCAGCGACGCGACGAGGAAGATCGCGTAGGAGAACCGCAGCCCGGCTTCTACCGTCAACGCCGGCGTGACCGACGGAAAAATGTCGCGACGAACGATCGATGCGGTGCTTTCGCCCTGCAGCCGTGCAGCTTCAACGTAGCCCTTTTGCTTGGTGGACAGCACCACGCTGCGCACCACCCGCGCCACGATGGGGACGTAGACGATGACCAGCACGACCAGGACGCTGTTGCGCGAGGGACCGACTACACCCAGCACCAGCAGCGCCAGCAGCAGCGCTGGAAGGGCCAGCAGGCTGTCGAAAAAACGAAAAGTCACCTCGTCAGTCAGGCCGCCGCGGTAGGCGCTGAACAGTCCGATCAAGGTGCCGATGACCACCGCGAACAGCGTGCCCAGCCCGGCCAGCGCCAGGATGTCACGCGCGCCCAGCACCACCCGGCTGAACACGTCCCGCCCCAGGTGGTCGGTGCCGAAGAGGTGCTGCACGGACGGCGCCTGGCGCGCCGCTCCTGAGATCTGCTCGGTGGCGCTATAGGGCGCGATCAACGGGCCGAAAAGGGCCATCGCGAGGAACACCAGCACCAGCGTTGTCCCCAGCGCCGACGACGGGCGCGCGTACAGTTCGCGCAGCGCGTGCCACCAGCGGGTGAAGACCGCAGGCAGCGCGCGCCGTTCGTGCGTAGCAAGGGAGGCGGGCTGTGACCCGCCTCCTGTTGTGTTACCAGCCATGTAATTCGGACGTACTTGATTGGTTGCTAGACGTTATTCGACCGCGAAGCACCGCGGTCCAAATCGGTGACATGGCGGGCACGGTCGAAGACCGGCCCAATCGTATGTCGTCCTGTCACCCTGTCACCTTGTCACCATGCCATCCGCTCTCCGCGTCACTGCGCCGGCGTGATAGCTGCCAGATCGGTGCGGCCGGCGAAGGCCTTCATGTTGAAGTTCTCGAACCGGTCGCTGATGGCGCCAAGCTGGGCGAAGAAGTAGGGCACGATGATCGGACCGCGCTCGATCAGGATGTGCTGGATGTCCTTGTAGGCCTCCATTCGCTCCTGCTCGTCCAGCGTTGTCCCGGCCATGGTGGCCAACTGGTCGAACTCCTCATCGCAGAAATGCGACTCGTTCCACTTGGCGTCGCAGACCAGCATCACGTCCAGGTAGAACTGCGGGTAGGGCCGCGAGCCCCAGCCGGTGATGCCGAGGGTCGCGCCCAGCCAGTTCTGGTCGGGGTTGTCGCTGCCGTAATAGACGCTTTCGGGGACCGATTTGATATCGACATTGATGCCGGCTTCCTGCCATTGCTGCTGCAAGACTTCGGCCAGCGCGACGCGGTCGCCGGACTCGGGCACGTACAGATCCAGCGACAGCCCGTCCGCATAGCCTGCAGCGGCCAGCAGCTCGCGCGCCTTAGCCACATCGCGCGCCGGCGCGACTGCATCGGTGCTGTAGTAGTCGGCGTAGAGCGGACCGATTGGGCTATCATTGCCGACCGCTCCCAGCCCCAGGGTCACGGTGTCGAAGATCGCCTGGCGATCGGTGGCCAGCTTGAACGCCTCGATGACACGCGGGTCGTTGCCCGGCTCGCGGTCGGCGCGCAGCCGCACCAGATCGAAGCCGTTGGTGGGGATCGACGACGTGACAATGCCCGGCTCACCCTGCAGCGACAGGTAGAGCGGCGTCGCCATACGCATGTTCAGGTCCACCTGACCGCCTTTCAACGCATCCACCGCGGCCGTCTGATCGGCGAAGAAGATGAACTCCAGATTGTCGACGCCCGGCTTGCCGTCGATGAAATACGCATCGTTGGCCACCAGTTCCATGCGATCCTCTGGGCTGTAGTTGACCACCTTGAACGGGCCGCTGCCGTTGAAGTCCGCGGTGGGATCTTCCGTGCCGGCTTTGACGATCAGCGCATGGTTGTCGCTGAGGTTATACTGGAAGAAGGGATCGGGCGCCTGCAGGGTGAAGACCACCGTCGTGCCGGTAGCCGGATCGCTGCCCTCCGGCGCGGCAATGTCGACGATGTTGCTGTACAGGTCAGCAGTCGGCAGACCGGCCTCCGGGTCGCGCAGCCGGTTGAAGGTGTAGATCACATCGGCGGCCGTGACCGGCGAACCGTCATGGAAAGTGGCGTTCGGCTGAAGCTCAACAGTATACGAGAGACCGTCTTCGCTGGCGACCACCGAGCTGGCCAGCCGCGGCTGCAAGCGATTGTTCTCGTCCACATCGACCAGGTAATCGTAGACGGCGTTGAGAATGGCGATCTCGCTGTCCGACGAAGCGAAGGCGGGATCGAGCTGCACCGGCGCTTCCATGGCGACCCGCAAGGTACTCGACGCAGCCGGTTGCGCTGGGGCAGGCGCGCCGGTGGCATCGGCTGCCGCTGGCTCAGAAGCCGGACTGCCGGCGGGTGGTGGTGCGGCACACGCGTTGAGTACGAATGCGAACGCGAGAATGATGACAAGCGCGAGGTAGCCGCGCGCGGACTTTCGCAAGGGGTGGGTATTTGGCATGGGTTATCTCCTCACAGACTGAGAGCGCTGACGGACCGATTCTTACCTCGGCAGTGTCCCTCTTTATGCACTAAAACCTGACGTGCTGTATGCTACCACTTCCATGCCGAAAGACCAAACGCACGGCGCGGGACCACGAAGACACGAAGGCAGCGAAGCGGGAAGAACGCGAAGTCGGAAGTGCGCTACGCTACATGGGTGCGTTGTTCACGTGACGCTTTTTGGCGCGGCACGCCGCAACGGACGCACTCTTCGTGCTTCGCGACCTTCGCGCTTCGCGATTTTCGCGAACTTTCGCGTCTTCGTGATCGCGCGCCGTGCCTTCCAAACCGCCTAGCGGACGCGGCGCAACGCAGCTTGCGCGGCGTGGTAGCCGCACATGCCGTGGACACCACCCCCAGGTGGCGTCGATGACGAACAGAGGAATATCTGTGGGTCGGGCGTGGTGTAGGGAACGGGACGAATGGCCGGGCGCGTGAACTGCTGGCGCAGATCCTGCACGCCGGCGTTGATGTCGCCGCCGATGTAGTTGGGGTTGTACTGTTCAAGCTGAACCGCACTGCGGGTGTGACGCGCCAGGATGTGCTCACGGAAGCCGGGTGCGAAACGCTCGATCTGCGCCTCGATGCGGTCGGTCATGTCCACCGGCGAGCCGTTGGGCACGTGGCAGTAGGCCCAGACGGTATGCTTGCCGGCCGGCGCGCGGCTGGCGTCGAAAAGGCTTTGCTGTGCCAGCAGGACGAATGGTCTTTCGGGATGTTCCCCGCGCCAGACCGCCCTTTCCCCCGCGGCGATCTCGTCCAGCGTCCCGCCCAGATGCACCGTGCCCGCCAGCGCGCAGTTTGAATCAGCCCACGGGATGGGACCATCCAGCGCAAGATCGACCTTGAACACGCCGGGGCCGTAACGAAAGCGGCTCAGTTGACGCTGGTAGCCGGCGGGCAACCGATCGCCGGTGATTTGCAGGAGCTGCCGCGGGGTTATGTCAAACAAATACGCGCTGGCCTTTGGCAGTTCATTCAGACCCTTTACCATCCAACCGGTCACCAGATCACCGCCCAGCGACTGGAAGTAGCCCACCAACGCATCGGTGACGCGCTGGCTGCCGCCCTCGGGGATCGGCCAGCCGACGCCGTGCGCCAGCAGCCCCAGCGTCAGGCCAAACGCGGCGCTCAGCGGTCTCTCCAGCGGCATGATCGAGTGGCTCGCGAGACCGGCAAACAGCGCCCGCGCGCGCTCAGCCTTGAATAGACTACGCGCAAGACCGGTCGCCGGCAGGATGGCCGTCGCGCCAAAGCGGGCATACAGCAGCGGATGGCGCGGCACGCTCAGCGGCCCCAGCAGGTCGCCCAGCAAACCTGCCCAGTTCTCCACCAGCGGCTCCATCAACAGCCGGTAACGCCCTGCGTCGACGCCCAGCCGGGCCGCGGTAGCATCCAGCGACCGTTCGACCAACACGGCGTCTGCTTCCCCGCTGCCCAACGGATGGGCCAGCGGCGCGGCGGGCTGTATCCAGCGCAAGCCAAAACGCTCCAGCGGCAGACCGCGGAAAAAGGGTGACCCCATGCCCAGCGGATGGACTGCGGAACAGGGGTCGTGAATGAAGCCGGGGAGGGTGAGTTCGGCGGAGCGCAGCCCGCCGCCGATGGTTTCCTTGCCCTCGATGACCAGCACGGAACAGCCGGCCTGAGCGAGGGTAATGGCCGCCGCCAGCCCGTTGGGTCCCGAGCCAATGACGATGGCATCGTATTGTCTGGTCATGCGCGACCGAACAGCCGCCGGGCCGCCCGCACCGGCGCGTTGAGCGTGGTGCGAATCACGGCATTGTGACGCACGTTGGAGGCACGGTTCCACTGGAGGCGGTTGTCGACACAGACCTTCTTGACATCGACTTCGGCGGTCACGCCATAGTGACTGGCCAGTCCGGTCAGCACATGGCGCCAGATGCGTTCCTGCTGCGCGCCGCCGCCCATGAAGCGGAAGCCGAACTCGTAGACCGGGTCGTTGGCGCGCGCCAGAGATTGGATCTGGGCAACGGTCGTGCCGTCCTCGTCGTAAGCGCTGAAGGTGTTGAAGCCCGATTCGGGATGGCCGTCAGGCGTCATCACGGAAAACGCCTCATCGTCGGCGTAGAGGATCAGCACACCGGTGGACACAGGCATGCCGCCCGGCATCCCCGGCAACGTGGCGTTGATCAGCAGCACCTCGCCCGGCTTGACGCCGGTCAGGCTGGGGTAGAAGCGGCTGTCGTCAGGCATCAGGGTTGGCAGGTTGGCTTTCCAGTAGGCCACCACATCCTGGACCGACGCTTCGGCGCCGTCCAGCCGGATGCGGTACGTCTTCTGCCAGAGCTGGCCGAAGCCTTGCAGCGGCCCGGTCAAGCCGCGCCCGTCCACATTGAGGTTCATCGCCCCAGCCCGCGCGTCCCCGACGGTCAACTTGTCAACCGGCTTCGCCCAGGCGTCATCTCGGTTCGTTTGTTGAGTTGGTTCTTCAGTCATGGTTGATACCTCGTGGTCGAAAAGGAGGGAAAGGAGGGAAAAGAGGGAAACAAGGGAAACGGAGGTCGGAACCGTTCGCATCAGAGACGTCCATGCGTTGTTCGCACAACCATGGATGAAAATCGAGGCGGCACGGTCGGAGACCGGCCGGAGCGGCTCTATTTTCAAGTCAGGATGCGAACTCCGCTGGATGGAAGCACGCCTCGTGCTCCGCTCACCCTGTCACCCTGTCACCTTGTCACCCTGTCACCCTGTCACGCCGCAACCGCCTCCGCCTCGCTGTCGTAGATGCCGATGGCTTCGTTCAGGCGGGTCAGTTCGAAGATCTGCTTGTAATGGTCGCTGAGACCGTAGGCATTGAGCTTCTGCTTGTTGCGCTGGGCACGGATCAACAATGTTACCAGCACACCGATGCCGGAGCTGTTCATGTATTGCAGATCGGTGAAGTTCATGACGATCACCTTGACGCCGCCCTGGCTGGCTTCATTGAAGGCGGTTGAGAGCGCATCGTCCGCCGCCGCGTTGACTTCTCCGACGATATCGATGACGCAGGCGCCGTTAACCCGGCGGACGGTAGTCGCGATATTTGCAGTTGGCATAGGGTTGTCTCCTTGTTAAGCTGCGGCGAGCGCAGCTGCCTCGTCCGGGTAAATACTCATGAAATCGGCGAGCCGCGTGATACGGAAAATCTCCTGGTAGTGCTCGCTGAGACCGGCAGTGATCAACGGCATATGCGCCTTGCGCGCCTGGGCAAGGATGCTCACGATGAGGGCGATGCCGGTGCTGTTGATGTAATCGACATCGGCGAAGTTGAGCAGCAGCCGTTCCGGTGGTGACGATGTCGCCTCGGCGTAGGCGCTGTTCAACAGCTGCTCTGCCGATCCGTCCATGACGCCACTCAACTCGACGATGGCTGTCCCATCCTGCCGTCGAACCGATGCCTGAAATTCACGAAATCCTGAAGCCATTGTGGACTCCTACTATAGGTTCATGATCAGCTCGACCGTGTGATGCAGGTCGTCGCTGGTCACATTCAATTCGTCTACCATGTTCTGGATCAAGAACAGGCCCCAGCCGCGCGGCGATTGCAGCCCCGCCAGCTTGGCATCGATATCAGGCGTCTCCGCCTCGCGCACGAACTGTCCGCCGCCGTGATCAGTGATGGTGACCGACAGGACATCGGCCGACTGGCACACACGAACGCGCACCGGTACATCGGCGCGGTATTTGTTGCCATGCTCCATCGCGTTCATGGTAGCCTCGGCAACGGCTGTCTTCAGGCGCTCGAGCCGATCGGCAGTCAGCGATGTTTGAGCGGCAACCTCAGCCACCCGATTCATGGCAATCCGTTCGTTGCCCACTTCGCTGGGAACGTCGAACTCGGCCAACACAGTCCAGGCCGGGTCGTCACTGTGGACGCCCACGAGCGCCTTGCGCAGCACTTCCAGCGTCACCATGGTCACGTCATCTTCCTGCTCCCAGCCTGGACCGGTGAACTCACCCAGTTGATCCAGGACGAACTGCACCAGTTGGTCTTCAGCGGAGTAGGCTTCCATCAGGGCGTGCATCCGCGGGAACCCGAACATGTCGCCGGTGGGACTGTGCGCCTCGGCGATGCCGTCGCTGTAGAACAACACCGTATCGCCTGGATTCAGCGTGATCTCACGTTCCTCGTAGCCCATGCCGCCCAGCAAACCCAGCGGCATGCCGGTCGCCCGCATCTCGTAAACACCGTCAGCGGTGCGCACATAGGGCAGGTCATGTCCGGCGTTGGCAAATTGGAGCCGACCGGTCTTTGGATCCAGCAGCGCGTAGAGACAGGTGACAAACATCTTGGGCGGGATGTCCTCGACCAGCAGCTCGTTAACGCGCTCCAGCACTGCGCCGGGCGACTCCAGCCGCTCAGCTGCAGATCGCAGCATGGTACGCGTGGTCGCCATCACCAGTGCCGCTGGCACGCCTTTGTCAGTCACGTCGCCCACCACCAGCCCGATTCGACCATCGTCGAAGTAGTGGAAATCGTAGAAGTCACCACCCACCTGGCGGGCCGGCTGATAATAGGCAGCCACGTTGTAGCCTGGGAGTTGCGGCAGTTGCTTGGGCAGCAAGGTCTGTTGGATAAGCCGTGCGACGCGCAGCTCCTGCTCCATGCGCTCCCGGTCGCGTGCTTCGATCTGCTGCTGGCGCACCAGCTGTGCGACCCGCACCGCCGGCGCGGCCTGGGTTGACAGATCATTGAGCAGCTTGCGGTCGTCGGTGCTGAACTCCTGCTCGCTGAGCCGCGATCCCAGGTTGATAATGCCGATCAGTTCGCCCTGGCTCACCAGCGGCACGATCACCGTCACACCCGCTGCGCGCAGCTCATCCAGCGCCGGTGACTGCATGTTCAGCCGTGCCAACTCCACCGGGTTGGCTGAACTCTGGAGATAAGCCAACAGTGGATCCGTAGGCGTTATGTCTACATCGACAGTGATGACCTGCGTCGCTGGCTCGACCACAGCAACAGGCACTACATCCTGGCTATCGACCGCCGCGTCACTATTTGTCTTGTTCTTCTTGCGCCACCGCGATATGTTGAGTGTCATATGTCACCATTCTACTTCCGCTGCGTTCCGAAATCGTTACGAAAATCGTTACGAACCTGCCAATTATATCTGATTTCGCAAAATCTGCGTTGATCGGGTAAATCTGCGGATCTCCCCAACTGTCAGCGCCATTGGTGGTGCTAACGCAGCCAACAGGAATGTCATGACCGTCATCGATTGTGGCCGCGACGCAACGACCGGGACCCTGTTCCAGGCTCCCGGTCGTTTTCATAACTTGAGGTCCACCTTATCCGATTTGCCGCGTCTTTTGCTGCCCGCCCAGCGTATCGCGCAGCGCCCAGCCGGCTAGCAAGCCAAGCAGAAAGAGCACCAGGGCAAACAGCCACGGCCGCTTGTCGGCCCTTGGAACAGGAGACTTCTTGATCTGGACTTCCTGCACCACCGGTTGATGACCGGGCCGCGTGACGGTCAGCGTGGCCGTGCCCGGTTCAAAATCCGCCAATGACATCTCGGACCAGCCAGCCGGATTGGCCAGCGCTACCTGTTCGCGTCCGCCCTGGCGCAGATGAACCGTGGTCAGGCCCCAAATCCTGCTATAGGGCAAGTCAATGCGATAAGGTGGGTCGGGCGGATTTGGAGGGTCGAGCAGCAGCCGCAGCCGGTCGAAATGATAGACCTCCGGGACGCGGAAGTGGAACGGCTCGTTCCACCACAGCGGCATCTCCGGGTCTCCCATCAGGTTAAGGCTGAGCACTGACCAGCGGCCATCGGCCCAATAGAAACTATCGACCAGTTCAGAGCGTGTGTCGAACAGCAGGCCCAGGTGCGCGTGGCCGGCCAAGGTCGCCCATTGATGGAAGAAACGGCGCTGGATGTCGTCGCCTGCGCCGATCCATGAAAAGCGGCTATTGCCAACATAGGCTACAGCGCCGCCGTTAGCATTGCGCACTAAGTGCTCGCTCATGGCATCGCCGTCGAACTGGTTGGTCAGGCAGGAATCGGCGTAGGCGATGAACGTATGGTAGCCGTTGCTGAGACTGTCCGCGACTGTTTGGTCCAGCTTGCAACACCCCCAACCACTGCCATGCCCCGACAAACTGACAATGTGCGGGCCGTCGTTCAGTGCGTCGCGCAGACCGGCAGTCGTGATCAGTTCGACCGGTCCGGCGCCAACCTGCGAAGGCGTCATGTCCTGGATGTCCTCGTAAAGCCGGCGCAACCGGCTGAAGCCAGCCATCTCGTGTTGCAGTTGCCGGCGCAGCGCTTCCTGATCGGCCAGGGAGCCGTCGAGTTGAAGGTTGTTGAAGATGTAACCAACCGGCGCCACTTCATCTGGCGGACCATAGACTACGATCCACTGTGACGGAACTGGCAGCGGCATCAAACCGCCGCCCGGCAAGGGAATGAGAAGGATGCGCGGCGACAGGTCGGTCTCGCTGAAAGCAAAGTACCAGCCGCGGCCAGCCGTGGCCGCATCCGTTCGATAGGGCATTAGACGCACGTCACCTTCAGCCACGTAAGCCAACAGCGACCAATTCCAGTCGGGAGTGTCCGCCAGCTTGATCAGACTGTAACCCTGGCCCGCGGAATGGTGGTAGCTGTTGTTATCTGGTGGGTTGTTCGACGACGAGCCGATCCACAGTCGTCCACCCCAGTTTTCCGAGACCATCACGACGCGTTTCGTCCAGTCCTGATCCAGTGTGGTACCGTCGGGCCGTTGATATTTCTCATACGCGATGACCTTAGCGACGAAGGTGTCGGCCTCAGCCACGTTGCGCACCGGCGCTCGCCCCAAGCTGACCGTCGGCGTGTAGTTGATGCCATCCAGCTCCAGGCCGGCGAAGTGCTGGCCGTAGACGCCGTTGTTGGTCAGGTCCCAATCATGCCGGCCTGGCTGGTTGTATTGCGGTCCCACCAGACTGGAGTAGTACAGATCGGTCGGGATCGTGTTCCACTCGTAGAGGAACTGCAAGTTGGCATTGACCTGTCCGGCGGGGCCATTAACGCGCACAAACTCAGTGGGCATGGCACTGCGCGTGCTATAGGTGTTATTGGTGGTGAAATACCAGCCGCGCGTCGTTGAATTGGAGGCGCCCGTGGCGTCATAGGGAATCAACATCCCCGTGTCAGGTCGCACCAGGAGGTTCGTCGTGGCAGCACCCCACCATGTTCCCGGGTTGACGACGTGCATGCGCAGGTAGCTGCCCGTCCAGAAAGAGGTGTTATCGGGTGGCGGATTGGATGCCTGAAGGTTGATATTGCCCTCCCGGCCACCAGCAACCCGCCGCACCGGCACGATGGACGTATCACCACCTAACAAGACCCAAGCCACCCCCCAGGCATCTTGAGCCATCTGCAAGAAGCGACGGATCACCTCTTGCAGGTCGCGGCTGCCGGACCGAAAGTTGCCGTATCGTCCGGCTACAATGTCACTGATGGTCACCACCCGCGCCTTGAGCCCGCGCTGGCGCTTCCATGCAGCCAACCGTTCAAAGCTGGCCACCAGGTCGCCGCCCGCGGAGCCGGTCGGAGCAATTGTCTCCGAATTCCACGTCTGGTTGTCGGCAACTATCAGGTAATCCGCATGGATGGGAAAGATTGGAAACAGATCAGAGTAGTCTATCACCTGGTCAGGATTGACGACAGTAAGGCGCGTCAGGGCGATCTGGCGCATCGCCTGCCCGCGCGAGTGAATCGTGGCCGGAACGCGGCGATCATCGCTGTTTCCCACCGGCTCGAGTGTCAGCGTGACATCGATGCGCGGGCTGAATTCCAGTAGCCCGTCAGCGTTCAACCGGACCGGATTAAGCTGGATCGTTGCTATCTGGTTCAGCCCCTCGTCGACCGCAGCCAGCAGTCGGCCTGCAGGGCGATCGGTTGCCTCGGCATACAGATCGGTGTTTGCAGGCACGAAGGCAGGGGTTGGAAAGCGTTCGCTCTTCGACGCATCGTCCTGACGCGGATCACGGATTTCGTGTGGGTAGTCTCGCTGTTCTTCTTCTGGCCGGTTGTATGGAGGTGTCTCAGCATTCTCCTGCTTGTCGCTCGCGGCGGCCCGCAGCGGCTGCAGCGGTGCGATAGGCAAGATTTCGCTGTTGAGTAGCACCACGTCGCTCGCTTCCGCTCGCGCCTCAGCCAGGCGGGTATGCGGTGGCAGCACGACGCGCGCTGTCTGGCTCGGCAGCGCAGGGCTGCCTGGCGCTCCTGCTGTCGCACAACCATCGAGATGGACCACTACCCCGATCAGGCTGTATTCCAGTCGCAACCCCGCGCGGTCAAAACTGAAACTCATCTTCATCTCTCGCTCGCTTGTTGGCTCATTTCCTGCTTCCATCGTGTGCCTCCTCAGTTCTCGTTTACGCCGCATCCTGTGTCGTACTTCCACATCGCGTGACAGTCCAGATCATCGCAGGCCGTCAGCGCTCGCTTAAGCATCGTCAGCCACGTGTCAATCCAGCGCTCGTTGATGCCGCCGCGGCAAAACTCGGTCGCAACGTAGACGCACATCGGCACGCACAGCCTGTAGTCGTCGAACAATTGCTCCCACGAGTAATCGCGCACACCGTTTTCGATCAGCGTGGCATGATAGCGCTGCAGGACGGGCATCTCGCATTGCCGTCGCGTCTCGGTCGGCCAGTCCAGCACCATGGCGTAGGTCAGGTCGTAGATCCCCAGCCAGACGGTCAAACTCCAGTCGAACGGTTGGCGGTCGATCAGGTAAACCGGGCGATCGCCCAGACGCGGCACAAGGATGTTGTGTTCGTTGGGGTCGCCGTGGATCAGTGTGAAACCGTTGCTGCCTGCGGTGCGCGCAATCATGGCTTGCGGATGCCTGGCGTACAGTTCGCGCATGGCATCCGGCCAATGCAGTTCCAGTTGGCCGGCGAAGCGTCCGACGATGTGAGCGACGCCTGGCTCAGCGATGGCCGCGTACCTTTGAATGTGGCTGGCGCTGTGCATGGACGCTCCCGCTTCGGCCAGCCGTTCGCCGCCCCACCAGCGGGCATGCAGAACGGCAAACCCTTCCGCCAATGCCAGACCATACCCCAGCGTCGGCGCTTTCTCCCCTGCCGTCGTGTGGGTTTCCGACACATCGTCCAGCAGGATGTGGTACCGCTTCAGCTGCCCTGAGTAGGCCGCGTCGTAGCAGCGCAGCAGCGGCGCGTCAACCACATCCACGTAATCGCGGCTGTAATAGGTGAACTCCGACTCGTCAAAGGACTCGTCTTGCTGGTCCGTACTGACCATCTTCAGGAACAGCCGCCGGGGAAGCGCCCCCTGCGCGTCCTCTGTGTAGATCACAATCAGTTTGGCGTTGGTTGACCAGTTCCCCTGGCCGGCATCCACCTCGAACGACGCCACTGCGCCGTGCGTCAACGCACCGCTTTCGGCAAGAACTGACGTGAGCCACGCCGACGTGACCTGGTCGATGCTGGTGATAACTCCATCTGGCATGCTGGCGGGTCCTCTCCTACCAAGTGCGCCCAAGCTGACATTCTATCGTCAGCAAGGAATCCGGGTCGAGCACGGGCGTCTCGTGCAGTTGCAGAACCATAATGCCGGTCTGCTGGGGCGTTGGCACCAATCCGCGATCAGCGCGTCGAAGTCGGTCTCGTCGCGCGCAGTGCAGACCGCTGGACCACGAAATCACGAAGAAACGCGAAGATCACGAACACCTCGTGGGCGCTTCGTGCCTTCACGCTATTTCGCGTCTTCGTCGTCCACGAGCCACACACTCACACTCTCCGGTTGCATCGTCTCCTGCACCACACGGACCAGTTCCGCGGTCAACGCATCCAGGTCGGTTTCGTCGCGCGCCGTCAACGCGAACTGCGCCAGCACCTGCTGGGCGTCGTACTTCCTGCGGAAGAAGCGGCGGTCGATCCAGTCCTGGATGCGCCGGCGCAGCGGCGTGAACAGGGCGGCAATGACCAGGGTCGAGATCACAATTGCCAGCGGCGATTTATCAGCACCTGTCAACGAGCCAAACACCTGCTGTAGCAACACCACCGCTCCGAAGTAGACCAATGCCAGCATCGCGGTCAGCGTGGTGTAGATCAACGTCTTGCGGATAATGACGTCGATATCCCACAGCCGGTAACGCAGAATGGCAATCGTGATGGATGCAGGGATCAACAGGTTGGAGATGTTGTCCAGATCTGCCGAAAAGCCGGGGCGCGATTGAAGAACCTGTCCGGAGATCAGCGTGTCTGCTACCGAGAAGACGACGATCAGTGCCAGAGTCGCAACGAACCACTTGATCTGCGCGCGCTCAACCGCGGTGGACACATACCGATAGCGATAGACCTGACAGAATAGAATGAATGCAAAGCCGATCAACACGACGACGAACAGGGAACTGACTGTCTGCAACAAATCAGCCGAGAATTCCACGTAGTAGCTGGCAAACCCTGTTGCCTGAACCAAGAAATGCACGCCGACGATGACTGCCATCGGCCAGCGCGACCAGCGGGGCACCGCGCGGCCATTGGGAAACAGGTAGAGAAAGATCAGAAAGGCAGGCCACAGAAGTCCACCCAGTTGGTAGAAAGCCTGGTTGATTCCCGCCACCAGCAGCACCCATTCCAGCGTCCCGAGAGGAAAGAACAGCAGCATGAAGGCGGTGAACCAACGAAACCATTCCTGCTGCGCCTTGGAGAGGATAAGCAGACCGGCCAGAACAAAACCGGCGGCAACGAGAAGATTTACGGTGACACTGTAGATCGCGTAGGTTGACAACGACATACCGCGCGCTGCGGCCTCGGTAGCCACCATGACGTTATTAGCGGCGACTTCTCCGCCTATGTATGACGTCGGCACGGACAGGCTGACGATGTTGCGGTAATAGGCCGGGATGCTCGTCAGTACCAGGACGTAACAAGCGATGACATACGCGATCAACACTGCAAGCACCGCAATCAGCAAGCGGCTCCAGCGGCTGTCGGCGCGCTCTGCTCCGGGACCTGGCGGGTCCTCGCTTTTCAGCCGTTGGCCGGCGACGCTCATTTGCGCAGCCATATACTCACCTGCTCCGGCTGCATCGTCTCCTGCACCACACGAACCAATTCCGCGGTCAGCGCATCCAGGTCGGTTTCGTCGCGCGCCGTCAACGCGAACTGGGCCAGTACCTGCTGGGCGTCGTACTTCTTGCGGAAGAAACGGCGATCGATCCAGTCCTGGATGCGCCGCCGCAAAGGGGTGAACAGCGCCGCGATGATCAGCGTCGAGACTACAACCGCCAGCGGGGACCGTTCGATGCCTGTCAGCGTGCCCAGCACTCGCTGCAACAGGATCACGCTGCCGAAGTACACCAGGCCCAGCAACACCGTCAACGCGGCATAGACCAATGTCTTGCGAATGATGACGTCAATATCGTAGAGCCGATAGCGCAGAATGGCGATGGCGATGGCGACGGGCAGTGCGAGGATGGCAACAGTAAGCAACAGATTGCCCCAGGCATCGCTGGTGGCTCCAGGTGGCACGAGGAAGAATGTCACGGGGTACACCACCAGCAGGAATGCACCTGCGTAGAGCAGCCACTTGATTTGCTCCCGCTCAACCCGCGAGCCTCTGCGGAAGCGCACGAACAGCGACGCTACACTGGCCCCGACCACCGTCACCAGTCCAATCCCCCAGACGATCAAAAACGGCCCATTGACCCATTCCACGGGAATGAAACCGATCGGGTTAGCCAACCTCCAGGATTCGTCGGCAGGACCGGTGGTAGAGACTAGGGAAATCAGAACGATAAAAAACACAGCCATGGCCACCGCCAGCCAGTTCACCCAGCGCCAGCGCGGGGTGGGTGGCCGCCCGGTAGGGAAGTTCAGCGGGATCAGGAAGATCGCGAAGATAAGCGGAACCCAGGACCAGTTGTCCACTGAAGTCAGCAGCCACACGCCGGGCGTGATCCTCACTGGCTCTGGCATCATGCCAAGAATCGCCGTTGTCGGAATGACACCTGAAAGCCCGACCAGCAACAGCAGCCAGCCAACCCGGTTGCCAGGCTGGCGGTTGATGATCAGCGCCGCCAGAAAAGCATACGTCCATGGGATTGCCACGCCCCAGGCAATAGTACCCGCCAGGGCACCGAGAGTTGCCGGCGGCGATTGCTGTAAAGTCAATGGCACCTGGACCAATGTCACTATAGCGACCAGCCCCGCCAGCAGCCAGGCCAACACCCCAGTCCTGTTTTCCCGCTTCGTCACAGTCATATCCGACTACCCTTGACTTTCGGTTCGCGATTGGAGCAGCATCGGCAGACCACCAGCCGGCCGCAGCGTTGTTTGCGGTTGCGGTTTGACGACCGCACCCGGCGCCAGCAACAGCCTGTAGCGCTGCGCCACCGTTGCCAGGAGCAGCATCGCCTCCATCAACGCAAAGGTGTTGCCGATGCATTGGTGCGGTCCGCCGCCGAACGGCATGTAGGCGAAACGCGGCCTGTCATGGGGCGTGTCCGGATCGAAGCGCTGCGGGTCGAAGCGATCCGGGTCGGGCCACCATGCTGCCGAGTGGTGGATCACGTACGGACTGACCGCCACCACTGCGCCGGCCGGAATGCGGTAGCCACACACCACGTCCTCGGCCACCGCCTCGCGGTTGGTGATCCACGCCGGCGGGTAGAGCCGCAGCGTCTCGTCGATGATCATGCGTGTGTAGCGCAGATTGGGCACATCAGCCGCGCCGGGCGCGCGACCAGCCAACACCTGATCCAGTTCGGCGTGTAGCTCAGCCTCTGCCCCCAGGTTCTGTGACAACAGGTAGAACGCCCACGTCAGCGCTACCGCGGTCGTCTCGTGGCCGGCGACGAAAATTGTAACTACCTCATCGCGCAGTTGCTTGTCGCTCATCCCCTGGCCGGTCTCCTCGTCAACCATCTCCATCAGCATGCCCAGCAGATCATCCCGCTGCTCGCCGCTGCGGCGGCGCTGTTCGATGATGCCCAGCACCACGTCGTCGACGGTACGCATGGCGGCCAGCGTACGCCGGTTGCGCAGCGTTGGCCAGCGCAACGATGGGTAGAAGGGCAACTGAAAGCGGAAATTGATGTCGGCCAGCAGCAGCGTGATTGCCTCGCTGACAGCGTGGGTATCGGTGTCTAGATGGGCACCAAACATGGTCTCGCTGATGATGGCCATCGTCAGGGCGGTCATCTCCTCGGCGACATTCAACGGCTGGCTGGTGTCGGCGCGCTGATCCCAACGGGCCAGCATGTCCAGGGTGCGACCGGTCATCACCTCGCCGAAGCCGGCGATGCGGCGGCGATGAAAGGCCGGCTGCATCAATCGCCGCTGGCGGAGCCACAAATCGCCCTCACTTGTAAACAGGCCGTCGCCGGCCAGTTGACGCAGAATGTCGAACATGTCGCCCTTGATGTAGTTGTGGTGGTTCTCTTGCAGAATGCGCTGTGCACCGTCGGGGTGACTTACCTGGTTAAAGGTGACGTTGCCCAGCCGGTAGCGCGCCACATCGCCGTATTCGGTTGCGACGCGCATGATGAAACCCAGCGGGTCGCGCTGGAGCTGTAAGGTGTTACCGACCAGCGGCGCACCGGCCGGGCCGGTAATTTCACGGGTTGCAGCAGTCATGCCTGGTCGTGTTGCTTGAATTGTTGCTGTCATGGCATATCTCCTTGGCCACAGAATAGCATCAAATCGTCCACTTATCGTTACGAAAAGCGTTACGATCTATCCGAATAACAATTGAACGCAGAAATCGCATAGCTTTCATGGGTACAGGTCTGACCTCACAGCAGCGCGAAAATTGCATCTTCCTCAAACGCACTTACCTGACGACTGGTTGGTAAATCGTAGCGCTACGGTGCTATCCTGATACGACTCCTTGACTATCCACCAGCACCATAAGCCCGAACACAAACGTTCAAGCGGATCCGAGCGTGCAAAATGCTGGCGGGCGGGGTCATAGCCGTACGTCCCCATCTGCGAACCTCCTCTGTGTCGAACCATGTGATTATTGATCGACGGCCCCAACCGCGACCAGCTTGACTAATACTGCCGCAGTGGATTATGATCCGGCGGGTCAGATTGTATCACCCGTCCCAGCTATTACACCAACGGGTAACGGAGACGTAACCATCATGTTCGATTCGATTGCTCAAATGGTAAACGAAGCCGGCGCGACCGGCCAGCCGCTTTATGAGATTGTCATCGCGGCTGAAATAGCCAACAGCGGCAAGCCGCGCGAGCACTTGCTCAGCCGCATGGGCCGCCGGCTGGAGATTATGCAGCGGGCCGCGGCGCAGGGGATTGCCGAACCGGTGATGTCGATCAGCGGCATCAGCGGCGGCAGCGCGTACCGCTTCTGGAACTGGTTGGGCGAGGATGGCCACGAACCGCTGACCGGCCCCATCCTCAGCCGCGCCGTGGCGCGCGCCATGGCTGTCAACGAGGTCAACGCGGGCATGGGCTGCATCGTCGCGACGCCCACGGCCGGATCGGCAGGCATTCTGCCTGCCGTGCTGTTGACTCTGCAAGAAGCGCGCGGCTTCAGCGATGCTGATCTGGTCAACGCGCTCTTCACAGCCAGCGGCGTCGGCATGGTGATCATGCGCCGCGCCAGCGTCTCCGGTGCGGCCGGCGGCTGCCAGGCCGAGACCGGCAGCGCCGCCGCCATGGCGGCGGCGGCGGCGGTCGAACTGCTGGGTGGCACACCCCATCAATCAGCGCAGGCTGTGGCGATCACCTTCAAAAACATGCTGGGCCTGGTGTGTGATCCAGTGGCCGGACTGGTGGAGGTACCCTGCGTCAAGCGCAACGCAGCCGGCGCCGCGCAATGCTTCATCGCCGTCGATCTCGCAATGGCCGGTGTAGAGAGCGTCATCCCCGCCGACGAGGTGATCGACGCGATGGCGCAGATCGGCCGGCGCATGGATGAACGTTTCAAGGAAACAGCCCAGGGCGGCCTGGCTGCCACGCCCACCGGACGGCGCCTGGCCGAGCTTGTCTGGGCCGACAAGAAACCGATCTCGGCGAAATCGTAGCGTTCCGCTACAGCGCATCGTCATTGCCGCGAAGGCGGCAATCCAGGTTGGTGGGAGTGTGGTTTCCCACTTTCGCGGCAATGATGAGTGAGTAATTCCAACCAAGGAAGGGCCCTATGGCAAAACGATCCGATCCCCGCAACCGCGGCTACGCAATCGGAGCAATCATCCTCGGCGTCGTCATCTTTGCGGCGCTCATGCTTCTGCTCCAACTCAACTGGTACATCGACTGGCTGATCGCCTGGTCGATCTCGCTCTTCCTGCTCTACGGCATCGACAAGACGCAGGCCAAGCTCAACAACTGGCGCGTGCCGGAGCTTGAGTTACACGTGCTGGCCCTCATCGGCGGGTTCATCGGTGGCTGGCTGGGGATGTTCATCTTCCGCCACAAGACAAAGAAGCCAATCTTCAAGGTCGTCCTGGCCATCTCCACCCTCATCGGAATCGTGCTGTTCTACTTCTTCGTCCTGCAGCGCTAACTTGTAGATGCGTACCAACGAATTCGGAAGTGGCCGAACTACCTCAGAACTCGCTTCTGACGTTCAGGAGTCGCCCAGTTGACCCTCCCGGCCACTTCCGAATTCTGATCCGAACGCCAGTAACAGCCAGCGCTAGCCACGAAAAAAGCCGGAGACCTGTGCGGATCTCCGGCTTTTGTGCACCCCCGGCAGGACTCGAACCTGCGACCATTGGATTAGAAGTCCAGTGCTCTGTTCCACTGAGCTACGGGGGCATCTTGGACGAGTTGATTGTAGCGCCTTCAGGAAGGACTGTCAATCTTTTTATGGCGTTTCAGCCGGTCATTTGCTTGCTGCCTGCCCGGTGCGCTGCGATCAGAAACGCCAGCAAATGTCCTGCTGGGTCGTCGTATTTCAACAACTCCACATAGCGCAGAAGTGCCCCCGTCCATCCCTCGGTCTGCCAGGTCGCGCCCGCCGGCAAGGGTGACCCGGCAAGCCCGTCCGGCATCGGATACGCGGTGACATAGAAATACGGTTCGGGGATGCCGGCATCGCCCGGCTCGAAGCCGAAGTTCATCTGCTCGTCGGCGTACTCAGGGTTGGCGAGATCCTGATTGGGGACTTTGCGGCCGGAGAACCAGAGAAATGCCAGGTCAAAATTGTGCGGCCAGAGCACCAGCGGCCCAGTCTCCTCGCGCAGACTGCCCTTGAAGCGCGCCAGCGTCAGGTTGACCAGCGAGAAAGCTGTCCACAACCGCCGCGCCTGCTGCGGAACGTAGGTCAACTGGCTGTCGTCGCTGAACTGATCCGGGTCAACAGCGGCCTCGATGCCCAGACCGGCCAGCGCGTCCAGAGTCTGCCGGTGGAAAACAGCCACCGGCTGGCCGCGCAATGGTATTGACCGCGTCTGGCCGGTGCTGGTGACAACCTGCAGCGCGTGGTTCACGAAATCCAGCACCAGCTCGACGCTGCTATCGATGCCGGGAATCGGGCCGGTCGTTGCCCCAACTGCTGCCACGCGCAGCGCAGTGTGGAACCAGTGCTTTTCCGGCGGCGCCAGCGCCCGACGAACTTTGCCAACCACGCGTGCGTACTGCTTCATGCTGTCGCGCGTCGGCTGCCAGTCCGCGCCGTTCAGATCGGGAAACCCTGAGATTGTCATCGACTACTCCTTGAGCTAAAGTACTGGTCTCTCGATGACAACCGCAGCCCGCGTCTTACGCCGACTGCGGTGCTAACAGGCTATCCCGAGACCGTCTGCCAACACCAGTTGCTCAACCGGTATAGCCGTATTTGGTCTTCATCGCCTCGACCATGTCGATGTACGCTTGCATGGCGTCCTCCTGGGACATGCCCTTCACCTTGGCCCAGGCATCGTACTTGAACCGGCCGGCCATGTCGGTAAAGCCGGGACGCTTGCCCTGGACATCCCCCACCGTGGCTTGTTTGTAGAGAGCGTAGACCTTGAGTAGGGTCTGGTCATCGGGCCGCTTGGCGAGCTTTTGCGCGTCCGCGGCTGCGGTTTCGAACTGCGTCTGTAGATCGGACATGAGGATTCTCCTTAATGGGTGGTATCGCGAAACGTGAAACGTGTAATGACGCTCAGCTCAGCAAATAGGCAGCAATCAGGCGCGCCGTGTTTTCGATCCCATCGACGTGCGTCCGCTCGTAGTGGTGCGACGCATCGACGCCCGGCCCGATCAGGCCGACGCGCACGTCGCCGCCAGCGTTCCAGTATGCCTCGCCATCGGAACGGTAGTACAGATAAACATCGGTACACCAGCGCAGCCCTTCGGCCTCAGCCAGCGCCTCCAGTCGACGGCGAAGTGCGAGATCATACGGTCCACCGGCATCCCTGGCGCAAACGGTTACCGCCTGTTCATGCGACGTGTTGCCGGGGGCGACAACCGCCATGTCAACAGCCACCAGTTCCGCCAGATCGGACGGCAAGCCGCTGGCGGCGCCGTGGCCAACCTCTTCGTACGTGCTGATCAGCACCGTGGTGCGTTGCGCGGGCCTCAGTCCGGCGTCTGCCAGTGCACACAGCGCGCCGTAGATACAGGCCACGCTCACCTTGTCATCGAGAAAGCGTGAGCGAACAAAGCCGTTTTCTGACAGCTCGACACGCGGATCGAAGGCCACAAAATCGCCAACCCGAATACCCAATGCCTCGGTTTCGGCGCGACTGCCGGTGATCGCATCGATGCGCACTTCCATGCTGGCATCATCACGCGTCGCGCCCCGGTCATCAGGCCGCAGGGCATGCGCTGACGCACCGTTTGGCAGCAACGAGCCGCGGTAGCGCTGGCCGCTGGCAGCGCTGATCGTCAGTCCCTCGCCCTCGACCGAGTTCCATTGCAGCCCGCCCAGCGCCACAAGCTGCAAGCGGCCGTTGCACTTGATTTCTTTGACCATCGCCCCCAAGGTGTCCACATGCGCCGTCAACGCCCGCGGCTGGCTGCTGCTCTCGCCTTCCACCGTGGCCACCAGCGAGCCTTTCATCGTCAAACGCAACGTCAGCGGCAAATCGGCCAATCGTTCACGAACATATTCCACAGCCGCAGCCGTGTCTCCGGTCGGGCTCGGTACGTTGAGCAACCCCTCCAGAAAATCTACCGTTCTTGTTATGTCGATGTTGACCATCGATCCAAATCCCTTCTTTCGATCATTCTATTGATTTCTTTGCCCGCTCACGCCCAGCGGCAGGAACGCCCGAAAAGTGCTCTGAAATGCCTCATTGAGATCAAGATAGCCGCCGCTCCAGCCGCCGACCGCGTAGATCAGCGAGCCGCGGCTGGCGACTCCGGGAGTGATCCACTGGCCGGGGATCGGCGACGGAATGGACGACCAGGTGTTGGTCAGCGTATCGTAGCGCTCGTTGAAACCAGCGGCGCGTTGCCAGCCGCCGCCGATGGCATAGACCGACGTGCCATCCACCGCCAGACCGAGACCGGCCCGCGGCAAGATCATCGGCGCGCAGGTCTCCCAGCGATCATCCACCGGATAGTAGGCAGCGCAGTCGGCGAACTCCGACGATCCGTCAAACCCGCCGACCACCAGGATGCGATCGTTGAATGCCGCCGCGCCCGCGAAACCAACAGCGCGCGGCAGCGGTGACACCTCACGCCACACATCGCCCGCCGGATCGTATTCCCAAACGCGGTCGCTGTAGGCGGCGCCGTCCCAGCCGCCAAAAAGATACGCCTTGCCACCGAGCGTAGCCAGCGCATAGCCGGACCGTGGCGCGGGCATGGCCCCAGCCTGCTGCCACGCATCGGCTGTCGGGTCATAGACACGCAGTTCGGCGCTGGTCGCGCCGTCCGCAGTCGTCCCGCCGGGAACGTAGAGCCGACCATCGATCGCAACCGCCTGAACATTGGCGACCGCCGCCGGCAGGGGCGCCCGCGGCAGCCAGCCGTTGGTCGCAGGATCGTAGACATCGACCGCGTCCGCGAGGCCGTCAACACCCTCACCACCGATGGCATACAGCACATCACCCAACGCCCCCAACGCCAGCCGGCTGCGGGCGAACGGCAGCGCGGCCAGGCTGTTCCAGCGACTGGTCGCAACCCGCTGCACGTCACCAGTCTGCGCCCGGCCTGCGTCGGACAGATCGTTTTCCGGCGCCTGTGCCTGGAGCCGCGTCAGAAGATTGGGCGTCGCCAGCGCCAACAGCACCAGCGCAGCAGCCAGGAAAAACCAGACGCGTTGCCAGCGCGCCAATGATGGAAGCGCCGGCAAGAGCGGCGCAGGCACAGCTTCTTCCGTCGTCTGCTCCTCGATGCCCGCCACGTCGATCCAGCCAGCCTGCGCGGCCTTGACGATCGCCTCGGTGCGCGAGACGACCTCCAGTTTGGCGAAAATGTTACGCAGGTGCACTTTGACAGTGTTGTGGCTGATCACCAGATCGCGCGCGATTTCCTGGTTTGTCAGGCCGCGCGCCACCAGCGTGAGTATTTCCTGTTCACGTTTGCTCAGGGGATTGTCGTCGGAGGACATGGTGGCATTGTGCCACAGGACGGATGAAACCGAAAGTTGCGGGGTGATTCATGCAGGGCAACCCGCGGATTGGCGCTGTTCAGATTGCAGCCCGCCCACTGGCGTGCTACAATTGGCGCTCATCACACACGAGGTTGAAAGGATCCCCAGCCATGCCGCAAGTCCAGGTGCTCTACTGGCACGACATCCCCGCTCAGGTGCGCGTACGCGACGGCCGCGACCGCGTTTCCCTGGCGCTACCGATCCGCTTTCAAGAGGCAATCGACAATGCTGCTATGGCGGCCGGCATCACCGGCAGCGATGCATATACCGATGGCTACCACTGGGAAGACGCAGGTGAGCGAGCCGGCTCGGCCAACGACGTTGCCGCCGAGGTGGCCGCCGAACTGGATACAGCCTACGCAGTCATCGACTGGCGCAATACCGCCGATCAACTCCGCTCACGCTGACCCTAACGCCCATAGTTGCCGGGTTAGCTGCGCCTGACCGATGTGCTCGCTGAGGTGTTCGATGGCGTGCACGATGTCATAGCGCACGTGGAACGCCCGCCCTGATTCGGTCGGGTGCGTCCATGTGGCGTCAAGGTCTGGCGGCACGAACGCGGTCAGCAACGCATCCGCTATCCCGTGCGTGCGCCAGACACGTTCCCGCAAGTAGGCGACATGGTAGTTGTCCGGACCGAATTCGTCGGCTCCTTCGTCTCCCTCCACATCCCGCCATTCCCGACGCCCAAGAACCCACTCAGCGCGCCGCAGCAGGTAAACCGTGGACGAGACAGCGTGCGCCACGATGAAGCCCAGCGAATTGGCCGGACCGCGCCAGGGGCTTTCAACGAACGGCTGCCAAAGCAACGCCTCGTCCGGCAGGCCGTCCAGAATGAGGTCCAACTCCTCGTACTTCTCGCGCAGCAGTGTACGATACGTCTCGATCTCTGTGTTCACAATATCCCTCTGACGGATCTGAAGTTAGGGTGCTCTCGCTTGGGCCGGTCTCCGACCGAGTCCCGCTCATTTTCATTGACCGGAGTGCCGGATCCGACCGGCCGGGTGCCTGACTTGATAGAAGTGGGGGTGTCGCCAAAGGTGCCAACTTATCGGAAAGTTGGCATCTCTCCGCTCATAGTTGCAACTGCGCCAGCAGTGCAGGTGTGATGTCAGTCAGGCTGTTTATCTGGTCGGCCACTGCCTGCTGCCCGGCGCCGATGACCACCGTTGCCACCGGGTTCAACGTGTGGCCGCGCACGCTGATGTCCTCAAGGTTGCCGTGATCGCTGGTTATGACAATCAGTGTCCGTTCGAGATCGACCGCTGCCAGCAACCCCTGGAGGAACTGGTCCAGATCCGCCAACAGCGTCAATGCTTCAGCCATGTCGTTGTGATGGCCTACCACGTCGGTCGCCCAGTTATCAAAGAATATCAAGTCGTGCGTCGCAGAAAGTCCAGCCAGCACCTGCCCGGCATGGAACGCCGTCCATTGCGGCATGTCGCCGTACCCCATGCCATTGCGCCAGCCGGCATTGGTCAGGTCGACGCTGAGCGCGTGCTCGATCCGCAGATCGTCGGCGGTGCGCAACCGGATGCCAGCCGCCTGCACCGCGTGGGGAATGGCGCCATGCAGCCGCTTGCCGCGGTTGACGGCGTCAAAATAGCCCTGGGGATAGGCGTTGGCGAAGGCCACTGAAGCGCCCCCGGCCAATGCCCGCGAGAACAGCGTCTCGCCCTCCAGGATGGCGCGGATCGGCTGGTTGGGCCGCGGTCCGTAGTGTTCACCGATCATTTCCGGGACGTTGCGACCGGTCACCAGCGCCGCCTGACCGCTGGCGCTCTGCGGCTTGCCGGGCACGCCCAGCGACGCATCCGTGGGCACAAGGCTGGCCAGCGTCCCCGAGATACGCCCTGCCGAACCGAGTGGCCGCACCCCACCGAGCACATCAATGAGCGCCGGCATCTCCGCCGTCGCCAGCGGGTTGACCGCGGGATCGTCGCTGCCCAACCCGACACCATCCAAAAACACCACCACAACTCTTGTCATAGTCTCCGCTCGTATCTGATCTGTGGACAGGCGCCCAAGGCACTGGCTGCCGCGAGGCTGCTGCAACTCAAGGGAACGCAGCCTTTAACCGTGACCAAGTGTCCACGATAATCAGGCGCTCGTCCATAGTCCCGCTCCCTATTCCCCCATATCACGCAAGGCCGCATAGGTCTCGAAGTCCTGGCCGATGAACTCCAGCAGCGCCTGGACGAAGCCTTCGGTACGCTCCAGCATCGGGCTGTGCCCACACCCTTGAAACACCTCCAGGTTGTTCGCGCCGGGGATCGACAACAGCAACTGGTTCTGCACCGAGCGCTCGACATACTGGTCCCGCTCGCCCCACATCAGCAGCACCGGCAGACGCAATCGCGCCCGCGCCTCGCGCGCCAGTCGCCAGTTTTCCAGCGCCTGGGCGGACGCAGTGAACGCGGCCGGCGCCTGGTTGGCCGCGTCTGTGACAAGCTGCTGGAACAAGGGATCAGGCGGGCGGGCGGGCATGACCGCTGCCAGGGCCTGGGCCAGCAACCCGCGATCATCGCGCATGCGCGCGAGAAGGTCATAGCCCGCGGAAGGTGTCGGCGTGCCCTCGGGCGACGGCGTGCTGACAAGCGTCAGCGAGCGTAGTCGATGTGCGTGGTCGGCGGCATAGGTCAGCGCAATGGCTGCACCCAGCGAATGGCCGACCAGGTGCAGGCCAGTCAATCCCAATCCATCCACCACAGCCGCGATGTCGTGCGCCTGCCGCTCAACCGAGTAGCCGGCTGGGTCAGCCGGCCGGTCGCTGTCGCCGCAGCCGCGCAGGTCAACCAGATAGGTGGTAAAGGCCGCGGGCGGCAGCAGCGCTGTGGCCGGCATCCACCAGCGGCTGCTGGCGAAGCTGCCATGCACGAACAGGATCGGCTCGGGGCCTGCGCCCTGTCGCCGGATATGGATCGAAATACCGTCGGTGGTGGTCAGTCTCATGGGTCACAGTATTCAAGAAAGGACAGTGCCAGGTCGATAAACAATGCGCGGGCCTCGTTGTGCGGGACGTGCGCGGCGTTGGGAACAACGTGCAACTGACCGTTCGCCACGCTGCCGGCGATCGATTCAGAGTGCGCCAGCGAAAAGTAGGGATCTTCGGCGCCGTGGATCACCAGCACGGGACAGGCGACACCGGCCAACTCGTCGCTGACGTCCCAGGTCCAGAAGGCTGGATCGAGCCAGCGCCGCTGCCAGCGCTGTAGCACCGCCAGCCAGCGATCGCCGTGATCGCGCGCCAGTGCAGCCTGCAATGCGGGAGAATCCTCGACCTGGGCAGTAAACGCCTGCACGGCCTCAGGGCAGCGGGGCGTCTCCACGGTGACGTGCGGCGCTTCGGCGATGACACAGCGCACCCGCTGCGGATGGCGGGCCGCAAACAGCAGCGCGATGGCCGCGCCGTCGCTGTGGCCGATCAACGCCGTCCGATCGACGGACAGCGCGTCCAGGAGGGCCAGCAAGTCGTCCACATCTCGATCCAGATAGTCCAACGGCCAATCATCCTGCCACGAGGAGCGTCCAAAGCCGGGTCGGTCATAGACAAGTGTCTGAAAACGCTGGTCCAGCGCAGGGACGATGTGTCGCCAGTTGCGGCTGCTGGCGGTCGCGTGATGCAACAACGTCACCCGCGGCCCGCGTCCGCTATCCTCGTACCACAGATCATGCCCCCGAATAGGCGCCAATGGCATGGTCAGTCCTCGACAGGTTCGGGATCAGCCGCGAGAAAGGTCACATGGAACGCGCTGCCCTGGCCCGGTGTGCTCTCGAACCAGAAGCGACCGCCATGTAACTCCACCAGTGAACGGGTGATGTTGAGGCCGAGGCCAACGCCCTTGGCGTTGATCTGGTTGGCCGACTTGGCCCGGAACAGCCAGGTGCCAATTTCCGGTTGGTCTTCCGGCGCAATGCCAACGCCCGTATCGCTGACGGTCAGCAACAGCTCGCTTGGGTCGGCTGCCTGGCTGAGGACAACATCCACCGAACCACCCGCTGGCGTGTATTTGCGTGCGTTGCTGAGCAAATTGACGACAATTTGCGTTGCCCGCAATTCGTCCATCAGCGCGTTCGACAACCCTGGTTGCAGCGCAATTGAGAGACGCTGGCCGGACTGCTGAAAGAGCGGCCGCTGTTCGTCCACAATGGATGCGATCAGCTCGCCGGCATCCAGCACCTGCAAGACCAACTCCAGCCGCCCGGCCTCAATGCGCGTCATGTCCAGCAAATTGTCGGTGATCTGCAGCAGCCGCTGGGCGCCATCGTGGATGACCTCGACGCTCTGCAACTGGCGACTTTCGAGGTCGCCCACCAGCCCCTGGGCCAGCAGATCAGCGTAGCTGGAGATAACTGCCAAGGGCGTACGCAACTCGTGAGCAGCCACGGACAAGAAGACGGACTTCATATCGGTCAGCCGGCGTAATTCACCGTTGCTCGCCTTCAGGTCGGCCACTGTTTCTGCAAGGCTTCGCTGTGCCAGCAGCAGCTCGTTGCGGCTTTGCATCAACCGCTGCCGGCTGACGCCAAGCTCGGACACATCCTCGAAGACGCAATACAGGGCAGTGGCGTTCGGTGGTCGATCAGCAGCCACGACCACGAGTCGCAGATAGATGGGCACGCCCAGCCGGTCCTCCCGTTCGACAAACTGCAATTCCAGCCGGTTGATTTGCCCGGCAAACACTGCGTCCAGGTCGGCCTCGCTGCCGATCAGTTCCGGCACGGCGTCCAGCAGTGACACGTCAATCCGGGCGCCGGACGGGCTGAGCAGCCCATCCGGATCGACGACCGCCGTAACGGTGAATGAGCAGTCCGCCACCACCCAGGCAACCCGCCGATTGGCCAGCAATGAGGCCGCAACGATCGGATCCATCGTCGCGATCGCTCTAGCGCACCACGCGCTGGCCGAGTTGGCGAAAGGCATCTTCCACGTTCAAGCCGCTAAGCGCGCTGGTGGTAACAAAGGCAGCACCCAGAGTGTCGGCCAGCGCTTTCCCGTCGAGGATCGCGGCACCGGTCTCGACGCCGTTATCTGAACCGGGGACCAGATCGACCTTGTTGGCCACAACGACGAAGGCCGCGTCGGCAGTTGTCTGGCGCACCTGGTGCGAGTAATCACCCAGACTGGCAAGCGTTTCGGGTCGGGTCAGGTCATAGACCAGCAGCGCGCCGGCGGCGCCGCGCAGATAGGCGCTGCGCATCTGGCTGAATTCCTCGCTACCTGCCAGGTCCCACAGCATCATCGTCAGGTCCACAGCCCGATCGTCGCTGACCACGACCAGCGGCTTGCGGCTGACCTTGACACCAATGGTGCTGATGTAGCTATCGTCGAACATGTCGTACACGAAGCGCCGCACCAGGCTGGTCTTGCCGACTGCGAAGTCACCCAGCATACAGATTTTCTTGCTTAGTGTTTCCATGATTGGCCCGGTGGCTCTGACTTCCATCTGCCTGCAACAGTAACGTGCGCATTTCAGGGGAGCGCACGGGCCTGGCTATTGTAACGCAGTCGCGGCGAGGACCAAAGTTCAGGGGTATGGGTTACGTCAGGGCGTCACAGGCAGAGCGTTTTCCAGAATATAGAGCGCTGACACCCAGCCGTCGCTGCCGTCCGCGGTGCAGCAGACGTTCAGCCAGCCGCCGTCCGCGCTGGTTGCGAGAATGGTAAACTGGTAATCCGGCGCCACGGTCAGGATGACAGGGAATTCAAGACCAGGGCCGCTGCGCACGTTCAAGCGTACGTTGTCCACCAGGCCGGCGCGGGTAGCCGTTGGTGTCACTGTGGGCGTCGGGGTCGGCGACGGTGTGGGCGTGGCAGTAGGTGTCGCCGTAGCGGTGGCGGTTGCTGTCGGCGTGCGGGTTGCAGTTGCTGTCGGCGTGGCCGTGGGCAGCGGTGACGCTGTTGGTGCGACGATGATGATGAAGGAAGGAAGCTGCGGGCTGCGACGGTCCAAACTGCGAACCAGCAGCCAGCCTCCCAGACAGGACGCGAGCACGCACAGGACCAGCAGCGCGCCGGCGCCTGCCAGAATTCGTTTCTGGCCGCGCGCCAGCCCGGCGCTTGTCCGTCCGGTTGACTGCGCCGCCAGCCCGGAAAGCATAGGATCGACGCTGGCAAACGGCGCAGCGTCGCCGTTGTATTCGCGCAGGAACAGGCGATACCGGTTCTCCACATCGATCACAACACCGCGCATGTCGGCGCGAAAACCGGCCGGCTCGATTCCTTCCCCCACCACAGCCAGATAGATGTGCTGCGCGGCTTCGATGAGAATGCGGCGCCCCCCGTACTCAATGGTATCCAGTTGACCCTGCTGGCCGCGACCGAAGGCGTCGGAGGCGAAATCGCGGATCGCCGTCAGCATGCCGCTGACGAGGTCACGGTCGGGAGTTGCCTGCCCATCGGCGCTGACATGGCGCAGCAGCAGGCCGGTGTCGCGATGGACGAGAAACATCTCCTCGACCAAGAAAGGCAAGGCATCGCGCAGGGCCAGATCAGAGGAGGACACACCGCTTGCCTGGGCGCGCATCCGGCGCATCACCTCGGCCGGGGAGATCGACGTGCGCACCCGCGAGTCGACCGTGCGCGCCAGATCCTGGACCGCCTCGGTGACTGCCCGCACCACCGTGGAGCCGATGATCGGGTAGAGCACCTCGACCATCTCTTCCTTGTTCTGGTTGATCTTGTTGCGCAGCGCCTCGTCCAGCGAGGGAGCGATGATCGCCGCCATCGCATCCTGATCGCCGAGGGTGTCGCGCAGATCGGTGACTTCGACGCGCAGGGAGCCTAGCTCGACCTGTTCTTTGCCCAGCAGCAGGCTGCGCAACTCGTCGTAATGCTGAAACGAGGCGTTTTCCGGCGCGTCAACAGGCTCGGGCGTCGCTGGCGTTGTTGGCTCGCCTGTGTTGGAATCGGCCGGCACAGGCATGTGGTTACTTGGAACTGTTCCCCAAACCAGCCAGGAGATCGTCGAGGCCCACCGCAGTACCGGCGCTGGAAAGCTGGTTGCCGATCTCGATCAGCATTTGCCCCAGCGAACGGCGATCGGTCTTCTCGTCGGTCAGGCGATCGACCAGATCGCGCAACTCCTTACGCAGATCATCGTCGGACTGGCGCATTTCCTTCTGCAGGCTCTGCAACTTCTTGGTGGTGCTGCTGTCCAGCGAGGAGATGCTGCGATCGAGGCGCTCCGCTTCCTGCTTGAGACGGTCGCTGTGACTGGCGCTTTGCGCATCCAGCTTGCCGTTCAGCTCAGCCAGGCGACCGTCGACGCGGCTGCTTTCCTCAGACATGCGCGTCGAGGCCCGCTGATCGTGCTCAGACAGGTCGTTTTGCAGGCGCTGCACCTGCTGATCGAGATTGCGAACCTGCGTTTCGGCCTGCTCATGCAACTGCTCGGTGAGCTTCTCAATGTCCATGCGCAAGCGTTCGATGTCGCGTGCCGTCTGCTGAAAACGCTGGTCGTACTCGCGAATGTGCGGTCCCAGCAGGATGTCGCGGATACGGGCGATTTCCTGAGCGTTGGCGGGCGCAGATTCAGTTGTGGCTTTCGCTGCCATAGGGGCCTCCTGGGTAAATGGGATGATGTCGGTAGACGTTAAAGGCAAATTGTGAGCAGTACGGATCTGTTGAAATAGTCTCAAGCACGGCACCCGGCTGGGACGGACCTGGCACGCCGATAGATGAAAACAACGGGCACGGTCGGAGACCGGCCCGAGCGGTAAGTTGCTATTTCAATGCAGCATCTCAACGCTGAGCGCCACGGCCTCGCCGCCGCCAAGGCACAAGGTCGCCAGGCCGGTTCGCAGCCCTCGCTGCTGCAAGGCATAGAGAAGGGTCACCAGGACGCGCGAGCCGGAGCAGCCGATCGGGTGCCCCATGGCAATCGCGCCGCCGTTGACGTTGACCTTGGCCCAGTCCATGCCCAGCGCGCGGCCGTCGGCGATAGTTTGCGAAGCGAACGCCTCGTTGACCTCGATCAAATCGAAATAATCGATGCCAACGTCAAGCCTTTCCAGCAGGCGACGCACGGCGAAGATCGGCGCGGTGAACAGCTCCAGCGGCTTGACCGCTGCTTGAGCGTAGCCGGTGACCCTGGCCAGCGGTTTGACGCCCGTTGCGCGCGCCCGCTCTCCGTTCATGACGACTACAGCTGCGCCGCCATCGCTGATGGGCGGGGCATTGCCGGCGGTCACGGTGCCACCCGCCTCGAAAGCCGGTCGCAATCGAGCCAGCGCCTCCAGCGTCGTGTCGCGCCGCGGGGTTTCGTCAGTGTCAATCACCAGGGCCGGGCCTTTGCGCTGCGCGATTTCGACCGGTGCGATCTCGGCGGCAAAGCGGCCTTCATCCATCGCGGCAACGGCGCGCCGATGGCTTTCCAGCGAAAACTCGTCCTGCGCCTGGCGAGTAACCCCGTATTCGCGAGCGATCCACTCGGCCGAGTTGCCCATGTGGTGCTTCTCGAACGCGCACCACAAACCGTCGTGAATCATGCCGTCGACCAGATCAGCGTTGCCCATGCGGTAACCAAAACGCCCGTTGAGCAAGTAATAGGGGATCTGGTTCATGCTCTCCATGCCGCCGGCGACGAAAACCTCGCCGTCACCTGACCGGATGGCCTGGGCAGCCAGCATCACGGTTTTCAGACCTGAGCCGCAGATCTTGTTGACCGTCGATGCACCGACGGTGACGGGCAAACCGGCGCCGATGGCTGCCTGGCGAGCCGGCGCTTGCCCTTCGCCGGCCGAGACGACGTTGCCCATCAACACCTCGTCGATGGACGCCGGCTCGATGCCAGCACGCGCGACTGCTGCCCGGATGGCAGTCGCGCCCAATTCAGGCGCTGAGACCGTGCTCATTGCGCCTTGAAACTTCCCGATCGGCGTTCGCGCCGCCCCGACAATCACGACTTCGGGATAGTCCATTGCCCGTATCTCCTGGCTGATTTACTAGATGCAAACCAGAGCGTTGATTCGGCGGCCAGCCCGCACTTCTTCTGTGGGCGCCGAAACACCGCGACTGGTGCGAAGAGTTGAATGTGTATAATGTAACACGCTTGCCAGACACTGTCAAACACACCCGAAGCACCCGGGTTACTTGCTTGTCGCTGTTGAGGATGCTATAATGCCTCAGCTATTTTCCTGTAAGAGGCCATATTGGATAACCTGCCTTCCCAAACTGCTGAGACAACCTACAATCCTCCTGACGTGGTCGAAGAGCCATCGACCGATCCCGCCGTCGTCGCACCCAGCATCGAACCGGCCGCCAGCCAGTCAAACTGGAAGGGCGCGCTGCGCGAGATCGCTGAAACGATCATCCTGACACTGGTCATCTTCCTGCTCATCCGCACCGTGGTGCAGAACTTCCGCGTCGAAGGGATGAGCATGGAACCAAACTTCCATGACGGCCAGTTCCTGCTGATCAACAAGCTGGCCTACAAGCTTGGCGACCTCGAACGCGGCGACGTGATCGTCTTCCGCTACCCGCGCGATCCCAGCCGTGACTTCATCAAACGGGTCATCGGCCTGCCGGGCGAGACCGTGGAAATTATCAACGGCCAGGTATACATCAACGGCGAGTTGCTGGGTATTGACTACCACACCAACGAAGCTGGCTACAACTCAGGCGCCGTGACCCTTGGCCCAGATGACATATTCGTTCTGGGCGACAACCGGCCAAATTCCAGCGACTCGCACAGTTGGGGAACCCTGCCGCGCGACCTGATCATCGGCCGTGTCGTGCTGTCGTACTGGCCCCCGGACGAGTGGGGCCTCATCAAACACGGCCCCCCGGACGCCGGCTGATCCATGACTCTGCCACCCAGCGAAGACCAGGTGCGCCGCCTGGTGCGGCAATCTCTCGAACGGCTGCTTGGCGCGGCTGAGTTGCCGACGGTCCAGCGCGAGCAACCTGTCGCGCAGCGGCGGCAGATCGTGGATGCCCAGCAGATCGCCCAAGCCGCTCCGGGCAGCACGGTAGTCTTGCCACCCAGCGCAGTCATCACGCCGCTGGCGCGTGATCTGGCGCTGGAACGCAACGTGACGTTGGCGACCGGCGTAAAGACGCCGCAGCCTTCCGGTCCAGCCGAGAAAACCGTTGCGATCGGTGCCGACCACGGCGGATACGCCCTCAAGGAACAGCTCAAACCGGTCATTGCCGGGCTTGGCTGGCAGGTCGTCGACTGCGGCACGTTCAGCACTGACAGTGTTGACTATCCCGATTATGCCTACGCTGTTGCCCGTCTGGTCGCCGATGGCCGGGCGCGCTGGGGTATCATGGTAGACGGAGCGGGCATCGGCTCGTGCATGGTCGCCAACAAGGTGCCGGGCGTGCGCGCCGCGCTGTGCTACGACCTGGCGTCGGCCGCCAACAGCCGCGAACATAACCACGCCAACGTGCTGACGCTGGGCGCCGGTCTGATCGGCCCCAATCTGGCCCAGCAGATCGTCAAGGTCTGGCTGGAAACGCCCTTCGGTCCCGACCGGCACGCCCGGCGTGTGGAAAAGATTACGCAGATCGAAGGACGCTATTTGCGGAAGTAGCGCGCCAGCCTGATCAGCGCGTTTCTCTCGATTTGTGGTTCACTTGCGACGGATTCTCAGTTTCATGACAGCAAGCAACTATTCTTTCGATCAACTGGTTGACCTCATCACCCGCGAGGTGATGGCGGCGTACCCGGTGAACGGCGCGACGTGCAGCGGATGCGGCGCGACGTGCGAAGGCCAGTGCGCAGGCAACTGCCCCGACCGCTGCCGCGATGTGGTGCAGGCTGGCGCGGATCGCTTGAGCGCGCGCCTGGGCACGCCGCGGGTTGCCGCCGATCTGGCCGGGATGATCGACCACACGCTGTTGAAACCTGACGGCACCGAGCAGCAGATTCGCACGCTGTGCGCCGAGGCGCGCGACAACCATTTTGCCACTGTCTGCGTCAACCCGGCCTGGGTGGCGTTGTCGGCTGAGCTGCTGCGCGGCTCCGGCGTCAAGGTTTGCACCGTAGTCGGCTTCCCGTTGGGTGCAACCATGCCTGAAGTCAAGGCCTTCGAGACCGAGCGTGCTATCGCCGCGGGCGCAAGTGAAATCGACATGGTGCAGAACATCGGCGCGCTGAAGTCGAAGGACTACCAGCTTGTCATGCGCGATGTGGCCGCTGTCGTGCAGGCTGCCCACGCCCGCCAGGCCAGTGTAAAAGTGATCATTGAAGCGGCGCTGCTGACCGACGAAGAAAAGGTCGAGAGC
The DNA here is from genome assembly GCA_020634615.1 of Anaerolineales bacterium. GTDB lineage: Bacteria > Chloroflexota > Anaerolineae > JAAEKA01 > JAAEKA01 > JACKBK01. The sequence continues at coordinate 186,279 of JACKBI010000008.1, read as the reverse complement.
TGCGCCATCGCTCAAGCTGCCGGTGCTGATTATGTCAAAACATCGACCGGTTTCGCCTCCGGCGGCGCGACGGCTGCCGATGTGGCGCTGATGCGCGCGGTGGTCGGTCCTGGCATCGGTGTCAAGGCGGCCGGCGGCATCCGCTCCGCTGAGGACGCCAAGGCGATGATCGCCGCCGGCGCGACGCGCCTGGGCGCCAGCGCCGGGATCAAGATCGTCCGCGAAGCCACGGGCAGCTAGAGAGGACTGTGCATGAGTTCTGACCGAACCAGCGACCTGGCCATCCTGCTGGGACATGCAATGCAGTGTGAGCCGTGCCGCGATCGACTGCTGACAGAACCTGACCGCGTGGTCGTGGGTCGCAAGATTACCAACGAACAGCGTGCGCGCCTGGCGCAGCTTTCTCCCGAAGACTTCGAAAGCGCAGTCATTCTGGCTGCTGCGGTCGGGTTGGACGTAAATGAGCTGCGCGAAGGGCAGAACCATCCGCGGGCGCGCATGCGGCATTTTTAGCGGCTGATTGTAAAGTCATTCAACCAGACGTCAGAAGTCGACCAACGAATTGCCAGAGGGCTTTCCAACAGTTGGCGAGCGTCCGTGACGGGTAGTCTTCGACTTTCGAAGACTACCCACGACGCTTTTCAAACAGTCTTATAGGTTACCGGTCGCTGCTACAGCCGGGAAAGGAAACAAAGCGTGAGTGTAGACCTGCGTTCCTACGTATTTCTTGACAGCTTGCAGCCGCAACACGCGGCGTTTCTGGGCACGGTGGCCCGCGGCTTTTTGCCGCTGCCCAACGATGCCTCGCTGTGGATCGAGATCTCGCCAGGCATCGAAGTCAACCGTGTCACCGACGTGGCGCTGAAGGCGACCAGCGTACGCCCGGGGATGCAGATCGTCGAACGCCGCTACGGCCTGCTGGAGGTTCACTCCAGTTCACAGGCCGAGACGCGCGCGGCCGGCGAGGCGATTCTCGAGGCGTTGGATCTGCACGAGACGGACCGCATGAAGCCGCGCGTCCTCTCCAGCCAGATCATCCGCAATATCGATCCGCACCAGGTACAGCTTGTCAACCGCATGCGCCACGGGCACATGCTGCTGGCAGGGCAGACCATGTATGTTCTCGAGGTCGAGCCGGCCGGCTACGCTGCTCTGGCCGCCAATGAAGCCGAGAAGCGGGCCCAGATCAACATCCTGGAAGTGACGGCCTTTGGCGCCTTCGGCCGCGTCTACCTGGGCGGCGACGAACAGGACATCATGGCCGGCTACGGCGCAGCCATCGCCGCACTGGAAGGCGTCTCAGGACGTGATCCCGGCGGCGCGGCAGACTGAGCGACAGGAATGGGAAACGGAGGAAAGAAGGGACACGAGGGTAATCCCCGACCCCGAATTTTCCTGGAGTTGACTGAATTCTCTGGTTTCCCTCCTTTGCATGCTTTCCCTTGATTTTGACCAATAATTCCGTCTATCCGTCCACAGAAAGGAACGTTCCCAATGGCAGAAGCACTGGGCATGATTGAAACACGCGGCTTTGCCGCAATGGTCGAGGCATCCGATGCCATGGTGAAGGCCGCACGCGTCGAGCTGGTGGCCTACGAAAAGATCGGCGGCGGCTATGTGACCGCCATCGTTCGCGGCGACGTGGCAGCGGTCAAGGCGGCTGTCGAGGCGGGCGTGCGCGGCGCAGAAAAGGTCGGCGAGGTCGTGTCGGTTCACGTCATCCCGCGGCCGCACGAGAACGTCGACAAGATCTTGCCGCTGGGCCGTCAGGAAGAGGAATAACTGCTATGCAGAATATGTGGCGCGAGCTGCGCTCCGGCCCCAAGGTTCCCGATACCGTCTACGCAATTGTGGAGATTCCAAAGGGTTCGCGCAACAAATATGAGTACCAGAAGGCCAACGGCGTGATCTTCCTCGATCGCGTGTTGTATTCGTCGCTGCACTATCCCGGCGACTATGGTCTTATTCCTCAGACCTTCTACGACGACGGCGATCCGTTGGACATTCTGGTGATGATGAATGAACCGACCTTCCCGGGCTGCATCATCCAGGCGCGGCCGGTCGGCATTTTCCGCATGCTGGACCGTGGCCAGCGTGATGACAAGGTTCTGGCAGTGCCGGCTACCGACCCGCTGTTCGACGGCTATCAGGATCTGTCTGATATTCCCAGCCACTTCCTGCACGAAGTAGCTCACTTTTTTGAGGTCTACAAGGACCTCGAGGGCCAGCGCACCAAGCCGCTCGGTTGGGAACCGGCTGAGGTCGCGAAAGCAGAGATCGAACGCGCCATCGGCTTGTTCCGCGACCGCTTCGGGCTGAAAGAGCTGTAGCGCAATGCAGATCGTGCCAGGACTGCATCTGGTCGACGGTATGGGAGCGGTCGTCAACGTCTACGTTTGGGAACGCCCCGACGGTGGGCTGACGCTGATCGACGCCGGGATGCCGAAAGACGCCGCGAAGATTCTGGCGTTTGCCGGCACGCTGGGCATCGAACGCCTGGACCGGATCATCATCACCCATGGCGACATCGATCACATCGGCGGCCTGGCGGAGGTGCAAGCGGCCACCGGCGCGCGTGTGATCTGTCACGCGGTGGAGAAGGACATCATAGAGGGCCGCCAGGCGCGCGACATGGGCTACGGCCCGGTGGCGCGGGTCTATGTGCCGCTGATGGCGATGGTCACTGAGCGCTTCATGGGTTACAGGCCGGTCAAAAAGGTCGATGAACTGGTGCTTGACAAACAGATGCTCCCGGATGGCTTTCAAGTCGTCCACTCACCCGGCCACACGGCAGGGCTGATCGCGCTGCACCAACCGGAACGGGGCATCCTGATCGTCGGGGACGCGTTCGGCAGCCGTGATGGCAAGCTTCACATGCCGGTTGCCATGGCAACGCCGCACAAAGATGTCGCCAGGGATTCGATCCGCAGGCTGGCCGAGATCAAGGGCGTCCAGGTCATCTGCTGCGGCCATGGCGCCCCGGTCACGCAGAACGCGGAAGCGCGACTGCAAGCCTTTGCGGCCAGTCTGGAATCTTGAGGCCCGGGACGAGACTCTGATACCCCACCAGTGGCCAGCGCGGATTGGCCGTCCAGCGTGCGGACCGCAGCACTCATTCCAGCCCATGAACCCAAAACTCACAGAGGTAGTCCCGTGTTAATAGGCAAGGTTGTCGGTACGATTGTAGCGACGCAGAAGGACGAAAAACTCGACGGTCTGCGCTTCATGGTCGTTCGCCAGATGACAGTGGATGGCAAGGACACGAACAGCTACGTGGTAGCCGTGGACGCGGTCGGCTCAGGCGTGGGCGAAACGGTACTCTATGCGACCGGGTCATCGGCGCGCCAGACAACTGTTACCGACAAGCGACCCTGTGACGCGGTGATCATGGCCATCGTTGACACATGGGAAGTCGATGGTGAGGTTCGCTATCAAAAGGATGGTGAGTCGTAATTGCCGCGCGCCAGCGGCGGGACGCCTGATCAGCCTTTGGTGCTGTAACCCACTCTGAACTTTGAAACTACTGCTGATTCTCGCGCTTGTGGCGTGTCTGGTGCTGGTGACGGCCAGCACGTTTTTGACGCCGGTGAGCAACGACGCCGGCGCGTTTCTCACGATAGCGGACGGCTGGCTGGCCGGCAAGCTGCCCTATCAGGCGCTGTTCGACCACAAAACGCCGGGCATCTATGCCCTGTACGCGCTGATCCTGGCGCTCAGTGGACGCTCGCTGCTGGTTGTCCAGCTGGTTCAGCTAGCCGGACAGATTGCCTGCGCAGGCATTGTCGCCTGGATCGCGCGGCGTCACTGGAACTGGCTGGCCGGCGCGCTGGCCGGGCTGTTGATGCTTTATGGCAGCGCCGCGTTTTCCGGCCCGCACCTGACCACCGAGGCCTGGGTTGCGTTTTGTATTGCGGCCGCGCTGGCGGTGCTCCTGTGGCACAAAGGGAGGCCGGCAACGTGGACATGGTTCGTGGCCGGCCTGTGGGTCGGGCTGGCGGCACTTTTCAAACAGACGGGTGTGTTCACACTGGCGGCCTTCGCGGCCTGGGCATGGATGCAACGCGAGGACTGGCGCGGCGCCTTGCGCCGCTGGCTGCTGTTGCTGGCCGGATGTGCCCTGCCGATAGCGGTGGTGGTCGCCTATTTCGCCGCCCATGGGGCACTGGACGACCTGTGGCGCGACGCGGTCTGGGTCAACCTGACCAACTACCCGCGGCTCCATCCGCGCATGCTGCTGACCGGCAACTTCGTCAACCTGCGGGCGTTTCCACTGCTTTGGCTGGGCGTTCTGCTGACATTGATCTTTGCCCGGCCGCGGCTGCGCAGGGTGAACCAGCCCGACGCGGCCGCGCTGCTCTGGCTTACGCTGTTCACCGGTCTGCTGCCACTGGTCCACCGCACGTACGGCCACTATGTCCTGCAGGCACTGCCACCGGCGACGATCCTGGCAGGCGCGGGATTAGCGGGAGGCTGGCAATGGCTGGTGGGCAAGGTGTCTCAGTCGCCAAACACGCGCACTGCCGCGGGGACGCTGGCGCTGGTCGTGGTGATCCTTGCCGTTGTGGCGCTGGCGCTTATCGATCTGCCGCGCTGGCCCAGATACCTGGCCTACACCGGCGACCTGGTGCGCATGCAAGACCAGGCCGCGGCCGCGGTTGCGCGGGTGACACAGCCGGGCGAACCGATCCTGGTGGTTTCAGACTCGCCGCAAATCTATTTCCTGAGCGATCGTCAACCGCCAACCCGCTGGCAGTACCTGTTGCCGGTCAACTACACCGCTGAACGCGAGGCGGAGTTGACGAACATGATCACCAGCCACGCAGTACGGATAGTCGTCACCGACAATGGCGACCAGAGCTGGTACCCCCGGATGGAAAGCGCGGCCAGGAATTCCTGCACGCTGCTGGAGTCATTCGGCAAGCGCTTTAGCCTGTTCGACTGCCAGAAAACATCCTGAACCCTGGTTGCAATTACTGATTTCGGATCGCAGAGAACCTCATGACCGAAACCCTTGACAAGACACGTATCGACGCCATCGTGCAACGGGTGCTGAGAGAAGCTGCCCAAGGCGGCCAGCCGTCCGCTGGCCACCCCACGCCTGCTGCCGCGCCACACCTCTCCCATGTCGGGAGGGCCGGACGAAGTGCAGTCGCACCGGCCGCAGCCGGGCGGGACGGCATCTTCACCACCATCGACGATGCGGTGCGCGCCGCGCGCGCTGCCTTTGTAGCCCTCGGCGGCATGACGCTGGAAAAACGCTACGAAATCGTTGCTGCGATCCGCGCTGCCATGCTGACCGAAGCCGACTCTCTGGCCCGTATGGCGCACGAGGAGACCGGCCTGGGTCGACCTGAGGACAAGTACCAGAAAAACCTGCTGACGGCCCGAAAGACGCCCGGCCCCGAGGCATTACAGCCGCTGGCCTGGACAGGCGACCACGGCCTGAGCCTGGTGGAACGCGCGCCCTACGGGGTTATCGGCGCCATCACGCCGGTCACCAACCCGACATCCACGATCATCAACAACAGCATCAGCATGCTCTCGGCCGGCAACGCGGTGGTTTTCAACGTCCATCCCGGCGCCAAGCGCACCTGCTCCTACCAGATCCAGCTCATCAACCGCGCCGTTGTCGGCGCGGGCGGACCGGCCAACCTGCTGACCGCCATCGCCGAGCCAACCATCGCCAGCGCACAGGAGCTGATGCGCCACCCCGGCATCCGGCTGTTGATGGTCACCGGCGGCCCTGGAGTTGTCAAAGAAGCCATGAGCAGCGGCAAGCGAGCCGTCTGTGCCGGGCCGGGCAACCCGCCGGTGGTGGTGGACGAGACAGCCGACATCGACAAGGCCGGCCGCGACATCACCTTCGGCGGCGGCTTCGACAACAACGTCATCTGCACCGACGAGAAGGAGATCTTCGTCGTCGACAGCGTAGCGGACCGGCTCAAGGCTGCGATGCTGGCCAACGGTGCGGTTGAAGTGCCGTCACACCGGCTGCGCGCGCTGGAGCGGGTCATTTTCAAGGAGATGGGCGCGCCGCGCAAGCCCGGGGTCACGGACAAGCAATGGGTCGGCAAGTACGCCGGCGACATCCTGCGCGAGATCGGCATTTCGGCAGGCAAGGAAGTGCGGCTGGCGCTGGTCGAGGTGCCGCTGGAGCATCCGCTGGTCTGGACCGAGCAACTGATGCCGGTCATGCCGCTGGTGCGGGTGCAGTCGTGCGACGAGGGCATCGATCTGGCGGTGGAGGCTGAGCACGGTTTCGGCCACACGGCCAGCATGTGGAGCCGCAACATCGACAAGCTCAGCCGCATGGCCAGGGAGATCGACTGTTCGATCTTCGTAAAGAACGGACCAAATCTGGCCGGTCTCGGCTACGGCGGCGAAGGCTTCACCAGCTTCAGCATCGCCAGCCCCACCGGCGAAGGGTTGACCTCTGCACTGACCTTCAGCCGCATCCGCCGTTGCACGCTGGTGGACCATTTCAGGATAGTGTAGAAGGCCGGCTTGCAGTTTACCAGCGATCAGTTGTCAGTTATCAGTGGAACAACCATCGAGCAGAACCTCTTGTCGAACCAAGCCCGCTGACCTCTGATCACTGACCACTGTTCACCGATTACTGATTACCGATCACCAAAATGCCCGATCCCGCTCTCGCTCTCATTGAGTTCGACAGTATCGCCACCGGAATCCAGGCCGGCGACGCGATGGTTAAGAGCGCGCCGGTCGCGCACATCATCGCGGGCACAGTGCATCCCGGCAAGTTCCTGGTGCTGGTGACGGGTGACGTCGCTCCGGTGCAGGAGGCGCTGGCAGCCGGGCTGGCAACAGGCAGCGCAGCCGTGCTTGACCACGTTTTTTTGCCGGGCGTGCATCCCGATGTACCGGCAGCCATCGCGGCGGCGCGCCAACCATCGATCGACGAGGCGCTGGGGATCGTGGAGACCAGCAGCGTCGCCGCGGCCATCCAGGCTGCTGATGCCGGGTTGAAGGCTGCGCAAGTCACGCTGCTGGAGTTGCGTCTGGCCGACGGGCTGGGCGGCAAGGGCTTGCTTTTCTTCGCCGGCCACGTGAGCGACATCGAGGCTGCGCTGGACGCCGGTTGCACAGCAATTGAGAACAGCGGGTACCTCGTCAACGCGGTCGTCATCCCTCAGCTACACCCCGAAATGGCTGCGAATCTGATCAACTCGACGCGGTTCCGCAGTTTGGTCGGATAAAACACAAGTACACAACAACAAAGCCCCCGGCGCGTTGCCGGGGGCTTTTGATTCTCGGCCAGAGTTGCCAACTTTTCAGAACAGTTGGCAACTCTGTGTAAGTTGGCTACGCTAGCGCAGTTGCACCAGCGGCATAAACGTCAGGTCGCTCTGATCCGGCAGGCTGCGCAGCACGCTGGCACGTACGACGACGGCCGGCGGTGAGGCCACCTGATCAGCGACGAAAACGATGGCAGCGCTGCTCAAGCCGTAGTCGACCGCGTTGGTCACCAGATTGAGCTGGACCGTAGTGCCGCTCTGCGTAGCCGTGCCAGTGGATGGATTGATGTCGATCCAGTCCACGATGGGCACATCCTCAGGCGCCGGTTGATCGCCAATCAGCAGGCGACCGTTCTCGATGCGCATCGGCGTACCGGCAGCGATGGCTGCCTCGATCTCCGGGACCATGCTGGTTGGCACCGCGCCGGCGTGCCAGTTGATCGACGGCCCCTTGACGATGACGTTCCGCTGGCCAGGCGACGAGCCCGGCCGGTAATACCACGACACCGAGCCCGGCTCTACCGAGAATGCCGGCGCAGTGACCGTCATTGTAACGTTGATGTCAATGGGGCTGTTGTACACGCTGCCGGTGCCGGTCACGCGCACCTTGCCTGTGTAGACGCCGGGCTGGAGGCTGGTAGCGCTGCCGGTGAGCCCCATGGCGCTGGGCGCGGTACCGCCGCTCGGATTGATGCTAAGCCAGTTGCCGCCCGCAGTCACAGCCGCGGTCCAGTTGAGCGTGCCCGTTCCCGTGTTCGTGATCTGCACCTGCTGGCTGGTGACCTGACCGGCCTGCACGTTCCAGGTAAGCGTGGTCGGGCTGACGTTCAGCGAGGGACCGGTGGGAATGCCAGGACCATCCAAATTGGCGATAGCGAAGTTGGTGGTGCCGCTGTAGTTGCCGGGCGTATCCGAGAAGTTCGTGCTGGTGGCGGGGTCGTTGTAGATCAAATAACTGTTCGACGCCATGACGACCAGCTCGGCGCGCGTGTCGCCGTCCAGGTCGCCGGTATGAATCGTCTGGTAGCGCGTCTGGTTCGCGAGCTCATTGAACTGAGTGAACGCGCCAGTTCCATAGAACACGTTGAAGAGCGCGACCGTCGGAGAACCGTTGAAAATTCCGGGCCGCAGAAGGAAGATCGTGTCAACGCCTGAATTATTAACATCGCCCAGGGCGATATCCTGAAAATAGGGGTAGAACTTGGCGCTCGCTACTGTATCCAGGTTCGTTGAACTGCCTGTATAGCGAAAAACGCCCATCGACCAGACGTTAGTGACTACCTCGCTGCGTGTGGTAACCATCTCGTCTCGGCCGTTCGCGTCGTTGTTGGTGTTGCCGACCGCGACGGTGATCCAGGGGAAATTCGCGTCGAAACGTACCTGCTGCTGCCAGTTGTTGCTAGGCTTGAAAACGATTATCTGCGGCAATTGACCACTGGGGTTACGGACGCCCACGAACTCATCCTTGCCATCGCCGTCAACGTCGCCCATAGAGATCGCCTGCCAGGGAGCACCGTAACCGGCAGTGTAGGTCTGCGTCCAGCCTGTGGCCGCCTGCCAATCATAGGCGTACAACCGAATCGCCAGGGTCGGCTCGTTGGTTGTCTGAATCAGGACCAATTCATCGCGGCCGTCACCGTCGACGTCGCCAGTAACGCCCTGAGTCCAGAATTGGCCGGACGAGGCCGTAAACGTCCGGCTCAAGTCGGCTGAGCCAGGCAAGACGACCGGCGAAAAGACAACAGCCTCGTTGTATCGCAGACCGACGACCTCGGCAGCAGTATCGCCGTTGAAATCACCGGTGATGACATTGGTAAAGCCGGTGCCCGGGGATTCCCAGGTTACCGGGCGGATGCCGGGCGGGGTGTACGGATCGCGCACGATGATCCTGCCGTCGTTCGACATCAGGATGATCTCATCGTCAAGCGGTGCGTCCGGTGCGTTGACCGGAGTGCTTGCCTGCACGATTGGGACTGCCGCCAGAATCAACGTGAGGACCAGCAGGCTTCGTAGGAATAGTCGCATTGTGTTGCCTCCTCGACTAAGGTGATGGTAGATTATCTGCGTAAGCAAGAACGCAGGCCAGATGGCCCGCGGGACGGATGTTGCATCGCACCGGGCGAGAAACACGGCGCTGCACGCGCCGCTGGCGCGGATTATAGCATAGCTTCAAAGGCTGTGTGCAATCAACGCCGTGGGCTGGTCAGGGACGTGCAACGGGACCGGAAACCAAGCCGGCGTCTTGCTTGCGAGACGCAGATTACACGCCGTTGGTGTGCGCCAGGTTCATCGAGATCAGCCTATTCGTCGCCGTTTTTGCTCCGGCGAGTTGTCCGAATCGCTGTCTCGTGGTACAACATGGTCTGAAAAGCCACAAGCGAGAACTACGCAAGTTGCTGACGTTGCAGCTCGACCAGGTTTCCATCGCAGGAACCGGCTCGGTATGCCGCAAGAGCTACTTGCGAGGTCTCCACTGGCTGCTGACGATCCGTACCCATGATGGAGACATACCCCTTGCAAGCGACGATTGCCACCGAAGACCGTTTTTTGGCGGGCTATGCGGCGGGACGAAACGGCGCCGCGCTGCGCGACGAGAGCAGCCACGGACGCATCTGGCTGGCCGGAGAGGACCGCATCGCATTCATGCAGCGCCTTTCTACCAACGAAATGCGACTGTCCCCCGGCCAGGGAACGGTGACGATCCTCACCTCGCCGACCGCACGCATTATCGCCGTGCTGACGGTCCAGATTCACCGCGATGGCCTGCTGTTGATCACCGGCGCGGACCAGGGACCGACGGTGTTCATGACCCTGCGCTCGCAGATATTTTTCAGCGACAAGGTCAGCCTGGCGGGTCGCGGTGGAGCGCTCGCGCAGTTTGGGCTCTATGGCCCGGCCGCGGCGGCTGTGCTGACGGGCGCTGGAGCGGGCGACCTGAGCGACATGGCGCTGTTCGACTGGCGTGAAGTCACGCTGGCCGGGCAGCTATGCACTGTCCAGCGGATCGAAGGCGTCGGCGGTGACGCGCTGACAGTCTTCGCGCCCGCCCCGCAGGCCGAAGCGGTACGCAGCGAGTTGCAGGCGGCCGGTGCGGTCGCGATCAGCGATGACGCTTTCCACGTGTTGCGCATGGAGGCCGGCGCACCCGCGGCCGGCATCGACCTCAACGAACAGGTCAGCCCGCTGGAAGCCGGGCTGCGGCGCTTCTGCAACGACTTCAAGGGCTGCTACACCGGCCAGGAGATCATCGCCCGTCAGATCACCTATGACAAGGTGGCCAACTACCTCGTGGGGCTGCGGCTCAGCGCGCTGGCCGTGCCGGGCGCCGCAGTGATGGTCGATGGGCGCAAGGTCGGCTGGGTCAGCAGCGCCGTACAGAGCATTGCGCTGGACCAACCCATCGCGCTGGCATACCTTCACCGGCCGAACCATGAACCCGGCACGGAAGTCATCGTGCAAAGCGCCGGTGCAGCGATTATGGCCGAAGTCGTGGCGCTGCCGTTCACGTCTCTTGACGCGTCTGTCGATTAGTACCCGCCGGTTGAAATCGGCGTCTGGTATGCTGCGCAAAAAGTACGCTGAAGCATACTGGAAACACCACTCCGGCAACATGTTTCAACATGTTTTTCCTGTCAGGCGATGATTTATGAAAACTAAGAAAAGAAGTCGGTAATAGGCTCGGCACGCCCGCCGGGGGCCACCCACTCCGCTCTGCTACGGGGTGCTTCGCAAGGCCATCCAGCTACAATGTGGAAGGCCCTTCGGGCCTGGATCCTAGCCCTGAAAGGGCTTTCACCTTGTAGCCCGATCCGTTTTACGGTCGGGCGGGCCCCGCCGGACTATTACCGAAACCATTTCTTAAGATTCATCAATCATTGCTCAGGCGCCGTACCAGCAAAGTCTAGCTGTAGTACTGGCGCACTACCGTCACGCATCACGTTTCTACCACACGAACACATCCCGACCCATGACCCACATCACCCCATCACCCTACGACCTCCGCACGCGCATCGTCGGCATCGACGAGCGTGTGCCGCTGCTGGACGGCAGCCTGGCAACCTATGTCAACCTGGACAACGCCGCCAGCACGCCCGCGCTGACCGACGTTCTGGACGCGGTCGATCGCTTCATGCCCTACTATTCGAGCGTACACCGCGGCACCGGATTCAAGTCACGCCTCAGCACGCTGGCCTACGACCAGGCCCACGAAATCATCGCCGAGTTCGTCGGAGCAAACCCGCATACCAACACGGTCATCTTTGGCAAGAACACCACCGAAGCCATCAACAAGCTGTCGTTCCGCCTGCCCGCCAAGCCGGGATCGGTGGTGATCACCACACAACTGGAGCACCACTCCAACGACCTGCCGTGGCGTGCCCGTTTCCCCGTGGAGCATGTGCGTGCGCTGCCCGATGGCCGGCTCGATGAGGACGATTTCGACCGGCTGTTGGCGCAGCATGCCGGCAACATCGCGCTGGTGACCGTGACCGGCGCGTCCAATGTCAGCGGTTTCTTGCAGCCTATCCACCGCCTGGCGCGCAAGGCGCACGCGGCCGGCGCGCAGATTCTGGTCGACGCTGCCCAGCTTGCCCCACATCGCCAGGTGGACATGAAACCTGACGGCGACCCCGAGCACCTGGACTTTGTGACGATCTCGGCCCACAAGATGTACGCGCCCTTTGGCACCGGTGCATTGATCGGGCCCAAGGCCATATTCATGCAAGGCGCGCCAGAATATCCTGGCGGCGGCACCGTGGATGTGGTCACGCTGGACGAGGTGCACTGGGCGGGGATGCCGGATCGTGACGAGGCGGGCAGCCCCAACGTGGTGGGCGCAGTCGCGATGGCCGCTGCGGCCAAGGCGCTGATGGCCATCGGCATGGATCAGGTTGCGGCGCACGAACAGGAACTGCTGGCCTATGCCACGGAGCGGCTGCTGGCAATTCCCGGCGTCACCATCTATGGCGAGAGCAATCCGGCCAGGCTGCACGAGAAGGTCGGCGTGATCCCCTTCAACCTGGCAGGAGTCTCGCATTTCAAGCTGGCAGCGATCCTGGGCTACGAGGGCGGCATCGGTGTGCGCAGCGGCTGCTTCTGTGCCCATCCCTACGTCGTACACCTGCTGAACCTGGACGACGAGGCCGCATCCACCTGGCGCACGCAACTTCTGGAGGGCGACAAGTCCAACATGCCGGGGATGGTGCGCATGAGTTTTGGCTGCTACAACAACCGTGACGACGTGAACCGGCTGCTGGCAATGCTGGAGCGGATCGCACGCAACGACTATGCTGGCGACTACCGGCTCGACCGGCAGACGGGTGAATACCGGCCAGCCGACTTTACCGAGCCGATTGCCAGCTATTTCACGCTCTAGGGACGACGTATTCCCCGATCAAGTTTCGTTCATCATTGTGACAATTCTCTCCGTTCGTAGTAGGTGCTTCAGCGCCGTTCCGGGGCGCTGAAGCGCCTACTACGGGCCACAAATCAAATCGGAGGCCATCATGTCCCAATCCAGTCGCAGCTGGCTCGACCAGATTCAGGCGTGGTTTCGTGGCAGCCGCACGATGCAGCCGCCTACGCCGCAGCCCGCCCCCCAAAAGCCCACCCAAGAGGAACCACCCATGCAGCCCGAACGAGACTGGACTATTTTGCTTTACATGGCAGGTGACAACGGCAAGGTCTTTGAGACCAAGCACGGCGCCTATGCGCTGATGGCCGAAATGACCAGCGCCGGCTATGACGATATCGCCGAAGTCGAGGTCGTTGGCACCACCGATCAGGTCGCAGTGCTGGCACAATTCGACACATCCGGCGCAGACGGCACCTATCGCCTCGAAATCCACAAAGGCAAGACCGCACAGGAAAACATCGTCGAGACGATCGCCGAGAGCAACACCGGCGACCCAGCCGAGCTGGCCCGTTTCATCGTCTGGGGCATGACGCGCTGCCCGGCCAAACATACCATGGTGGTTCTGTGGAACCATGGGTTGGGCTGGAAAGACGACGACATCTATGCCACCGTGCGCGGCCTGTCCCGCACCGTGCGGTCGGGCGGTCGCGGCCGCCGGGAAAATGCCGCCATGTTCAGAAGCACCGCGGCCACGGTCAAGCTTCTTGCCGACGACGAGGGTGACGAGGAAGCGCGTGCCATACTCTGCGACGACACATCCATGGACTTTCTGACCAACGCCGAGATGAGCCAGGCGCTGAAGGTCGCCATGTTCGCGCAGGACGAATCGGACGCCGTCGCGATCTTCGCCGATCAGGCCCGGCTGAACGAAATCATGGCCACCGGCAACGAAGGTGCGCTGCGCCGGCTGGCATTGATCGGCATGGATGCCTGTCTGATGGCCATGCTGGAAGTGCAATACCAGGTACGCCAGTTCGCCGACCTGCTGGTTTCATCGCAGGAGGTGGAGCCGATCGATGGCTGGCCGTACAGCGAGATCCTGCAGCGACTGAACGCCAACCCCTCGGCTAGCCCGGCCGAATTCGCCACAATCATCGTGGAAGAATACGAGCGCTTCTACTTCAGCAAGAACACCACCCTGTCCGCCGTCAAGCTGGGTGACATGGCCGAGACGCGTCGCCTGGTGTCCGATTTCGCGGCGGCGCTCAACACCGCTTATCCCACCGACGACAGTCTGCAACTGGCATACACCAAAGCAGTACGCGAAAACCGGCGCACCTTCGAAGATCAGGAATACCTTGACCTGCTGGTGCTGACAAAGGGTATTCTGGATCGCTATGACGGCGCGGCGACGGATGTGGTTGCGGGCGGCCAGGCGCTACGCGATTATCTGCAAGCGCCCGATGGACCGGTTCAGGTCAATGCTGCCACCGGCAGCAAGAAGGACAAGGCCACCGGCATTTCCATCTATGTGCCCTACGACATGCCATCGCCTCTCTATGAAGAGATCGACTTCGCCAGTGCCGGCTGGCTGACTTATCTGAAAACCGTCTACGAAAGCGTGTAAAGACTGGAGTCACCAATGAGCCATGGCGGTATCATCACTGTCGTAACGACAGAAGAGGAAGAAGGGACGCGCGGCGGTCCATCCACCATCAGCAAGGTGACCAACCAGCTCAGCGTGGATACCCTGCGCGACAAGTTCACCGAGTTCATGGAAAGCCTGGATGAGGCATTTGGCGTCAACGAGCTGAAGACCGAAACCGGCATGTTCCAGCTCGACCAGATCCAGTTCAGCGTCGAGTTGTCGGCGACCGGCGACTTCAAACTGCTGGGCAGCGGCGTTGGCGTCGCGGCCGGCACAGCCCTGAGCTTTGTGATGACGAGAAAGACATAGATTCGACTCAGATGACTGTCACCTCGGAGCCAAACAGAGTTGCCAACGTTTCCCCCGGGACGGTTCCCAGTCGGCAACGTTAGCAACCCTACCCACCCCAACGCGGAGAAAACCATGCCACCCATCGATGCCGATTACTCCTTCCGCAACGTTCGCGAGACTTTCAATGCGCTTCTGGCTGAGCTTGAACGCCTCTGGCCGTCTCTTGATGACCCATCGCGCGCGCCGCTCAGCGCCGCATTGACAACCCTGCAAGCTCAGCTGGACGACGCCGAAGGGGACATCGCCCGCGGCACCGCGCTGAGCGACTTTCTCTACACACTGGACAAAGTATCGCCACTGCCCACTTCGGTGCAAGCGATCCTCGACCGGGCGCGCGGGCCGCGTTCGCGCGGCGGTGTCCTGTTTGTCAGTTCAGCCGATGCCCGCGATCTGGCAAAGCGTGCGGCGCTGTTGACGGTCGAGCCGTCGGCGCCAGCCACTCCCCCGATCTCCGTCGCCAGCACCTCAGCAGATACTTCTGTTGCCGCTCCCAAGGAATCCGACATAGCGAGCCAGGCGCTTGGCCTGCTGGAAGCCATCAACCAAAACTGGGACAAACTCTCAACCCGCCAACAAGACATCGCCAGCGAGATTGTTTACAGTTTCGTGGCCGACATGGAACAGTCAGCCACCGATGAACAGCGCACACAAGCCGGCGAACGCTTGCTGGACGCCATTGCCAGCAACCCGGCGCTGGCCGCAAAACTGCCGGCCGTGGTGCGCCGCGGCGACGGGTCATCACCATGGGATCGCGTCTTGTCCACTGCGAATAATAGCCCCGGGCTCGCCACACTCGGTCGCGCGGTCGAGTCAGCTCCGCCAGATTTCGCTTTCGACATCGGCGGGATCGTTGCTGCCAACGGCGGCGCAACACCGCCGCTGGCCATGGCAGACGACGGAGCGACGACCGATACCATGGCCTATTTCACCGATCTCCGCTTCCCCGGCCAGGTCTCCACGTTCCAGAGCGAAGTTCCCTTGATCGTCCGTCTGACCATCGACATCCCCAAGGAGTCGCGCGCGGTCGAACAGCTCGATGTCAGGTTCGAAAGTCCGGACGAACCGGAACTGATCGAAGTGGTGTGCCAGGCCGAAGATTTCGACGAAGCCACCGGCGACGCGACGCGCACGCTGATCGTCTACAAGGGCAAGGATACCCAGCCGGCCGTGTTCCTGCTGACGCCCAGAGAAGGTGTTCTGGCCGGACAGAAGCGCGTCGTGCTGGACTTTGTACACCGGGGACGCATTCTGGGCCACGCCTCGTTCTTCACCGAGCTGATCGACCGGCCGTCGCAGCAGCCGAAAGAGATCGTGAGCGAGACGACGCTCAACATCAGCGAGCTGCGAACCTACGAGGCCGAGCCGGTGGACCTGGAACTGCGCGTCACGCTGGGCGCCAACAAGACGCAACTGATGTACATGCTGCACTCGCCCAAGGGATCGGTGGGCTACCACTGGCAAAACGTGGGCTCGGTGCAACTGGACGAAGAGCCGCGGCTGTTCCTGCAGACCACTATCAACCGCCTGAACAAGCTGGCACGCAAGGGCGTTTCGAACCGCACCGACGAACAAACTGCCGACTTCAAAGCTGCCCTCGAGCGCATTGGCCAGGATCTCTACGACCAGATCTTCTCCGACGAGTTGAAGCGCGAGTATGCCGGACGCATCAGCAAGCTGCACAAGGATGGCGTGATCAACAACCTGCTGATCACCTCCGACGAACCGTGGATCCCCTGGGAGATCCTGAAGCCATACCAGGCTGACCTGGCCACTGGCGACGTCCTGGTGAACGACGACTTCCTTTGTGCTGAGTTCAAGTTGAGCCGCTGGCTGGCCGGGCGTGGCATCCCCGATTTCGTGGAGATCAATGACGCCAGGATCGTCGCGCCGCCAAGCAATCTGGCGGCGGTGAAACGCGAGATCGACTACTTCGAGACCACGGTGCCTGATCGTTTGCACCGCCCGTCGCAGCTCCCGCTGGAATCCGTTGCCGAAGTACTGGATGCACTGGGCGCCAAAGCCGGCAATCTGTACCACTTTTCGTGCCACGGCAACTTCGACGCCGACAACGCAGACGAATCGCCTTTGCAGCTGAAAGATGGCGAAATCTTTGCGCCCAACGACATCACCGGCCCCTACGAACGAGGCGTCATCCAGAGCAAACCGCTGGTCTTCCTCAATGCCTGTTATGCCGGGCAAATCGGTCGCAATATCCGCGGCCTGGGCGGTTGGGCGCAGCGCTTTGTAAGCAAAGGCGCAAGCGCGTTCGTCGGCGGCATGTGGGAGGTCAACGACAATCTGGCGGCTGAATTTGCCATCACGTTTTATGACAAGCTGTGGAGCGGGGCAACCATCGGCGAAGCGTTCCACGGCGCGCGCGCCCATCTGCGCGCGATGGATCCCGCCAACCCAACCTGGCTGGCTTACACGCTCTACGCCGATCCCAACGGCTTTGCCAAGACGCCCGAATAGCGGCTGATCCTCTCCTACTCGTCAGCCTCGAACCTCGGAACCGAGTACGAGGACGAGTAAGAGTACGAGGACGAGTCTAGACGGAAACCCATGACGACACCCATGCGTCGCCAATATCTGGCGATCAAGAAACAGTTCCCCGACACGATACTCTTTTTCCGGCTGGGCGACTTCTACGAGACCTTTGACCACGATGCCGAGATCGTGGCGCAGGTCTGCGATGTCGTGCTGACCTCGCGGCCGGTGGGCAACGACCAGCGCGTGCCGCTGGCCGGCGTGCCTTACCATAGCGTCGAGCCACATATCGCCAAGCTGGTCAACGCGGGCTACAAAGTTGCCATCGCCGAGCAGGACGGCAACAAGCCGCCGCCCGGTGAGAAGCTGGTCGACCGGGCCGTCCGCCGCGTCATCACCGCCGGCACGGTTGTTGAACCCGCCATGCTGGACGAGGGACGCAACAACTACCTGGCCGCCATTGTCACAGAACACCCCGACCCAGCACATCCGGGTGACGTCGGTCTCGCCTACGCCGACATCACCACCGGCGAGTTCGCCACAACCCAGATCAGCGGACCGGAAGCGCTGCGCATTTTGCAGGAAGAACTGGCGCGGCTACAGCCGGCGGAAGTACTCATCAGAGAAGAAGGTAAAGGAGGGAAAAGAGGGAAAGGAGGGAAACCGGAGGACGCGACAGCAACTTCTTCGGAGTTTCCCTCATTTCCTTCCTTTCCCTCATTTCCCCTCTCTTCCGTGCCCGCCTGGCAGTTCGAGCTGGAAACTGCACGACGCACGCTGTTGGACCAGTTCGACGTCGAGTCGCTGGCAGCATTTGGCTGCGAACATCTGCCGCAGGCCGTGCGCGCGGCCGGTGGGCTGGTGCAGTACTTGAAGCAGACACAGCGCAGCGCCCTGCCGCATTTCACCGGTTTGCGCACCTACAGCACGGCCGAGTTCATGACGCTGGACGAGGCAACCCGGCGCAATTTGGAGCTGACGCAGACCATCCGCAGCGGCGACAAACGGGGTTCCCTGCTCAGCGTGCTGGATGAAACGCGCACGCCCATGGGCAGCCGACTACTGCGCCGCTGGCTCAACCAGCCGCTGCTGGACGTTGCACGACTGAACGCGCGGCTGGATGCGGTCGAAGTCTGGTACAACCACACCCCCGCGCGCACCGAGTTGCGCCAACTGCTGCGCCAGGTGGGCGACCTGGAGCGCTGTACCAACCGTGCAGCCCAAGGCATCGCGCGCCCGCAGGATCTGGTTGGCATCCGCCACGCGCTGGAGCTGATGCCGGAGATCGAGCGTATTTCGCTGCAAGTGAGAGACAGGGAGCGGGAGAGAGGGAGTGAGGGAGAGGGAGAGACGACTCCTCCTTCGCTCACCCAGTCACCCTTGCCCGATTGCAGTGACCTGCACGACCTGTTGGCCGCGGCCATTGCGCCCGATCCGCCGGCGACGCTGGACAAGGGCGGGGTGATACGAAAAGGCTACTCAGCTGAGCTGGACGGCATCGCCGTGGCCGCGAAAGATGCCAAGAAATGGGTCGCCGGCCTGGAACGCAGCGAACGCGAGCGCACCGGCATCAAGTCGCTGAAGGTCGGCTTCAACAAGGTGTTCGGCTATTACATCGAGATCACCAAGGCCAACAGCGCGGCCGTGCCTGAGGAGTACATTCGCAAGCAGACGTTGGTCAACGCCGAACGTTACATTACACCGGACCTGAAAGAGTACGAAAGCTTGATACTCAACGCCGAGGAGCGGCAGCAGGAGTTGGAAAGCCAGATCTTCTCCCAGGTCGTTGGGCAGGTTGGAGCGGCGGCCGGCCGGCTATTGAAGCTGGCCGATGGGCTGGCGGAACTGGACGTGCTGACCAGCCTCTCCGAAGTCGCCACCAACCATCGCTATATTCGCCCCGAGCTGGCCAGCGACGGTGTGCTGGAGATCGTCGCCGGCCGCCATCCGGTGGTAGAACGCACGCTGCGCGATGAGTTTTTCCAGGCCAACGACGCCATCCTGTCTCCTGATGAGGCCATCTTGATCATCACCGGCCCCAACATGAGCGGCAAGAGCACCTTTTTACGTCAAGTTGCCCTGGTCACGCTCATGGCGCAGATCGGCTCCTTCGTGCCGGCCGAGCAGGCGCACATCGGGCTGGTGGATCGAATCTTCACCCGCATCGGGGCACAGGACGAAATCCACGCCGGCCAGAGCACCTTCATGGTCGAAATGGTGGAGGCAGCCAACATTCTGCACCACGCCACGTCGCGCAGCCTGATCATTTTCGACGAGCTGGGCCGCGGCACCAGCACCTACGACGGGCTGAGTATCGCCTGGGCAGTCATCGAATACATCCATAACCATCCCCGGCTGCGCGCCCGAACCCTCTTTGCCACCCACTACCATGAGCTGACCGAGCTGGCCGAGCGGCTGCCGCACGTGGTCAATTACAACGTGGCGGTGGCTGAGGAGGGAGACAACGTGGTCTTCCTCCATCGCATCATTCCCGGCGCGGCCGATCGATCCTATGGCATCCATGTCGCGCAACTGGCCGGCCTGCCCCGCCCCATCATTCATCGCGCTGAAGAGATTCTCGAAGAACTGGAGACACAAGGCAGCGAGCCGGCGAGCATGTCAGCCGGCCCGGCGCAGGCTGTGCAACTGACGTTGTTCGGCGGACTCAGCCCCGTGGAAGAGACTCTCAAGAAGCTCGATATCAATGCCCTCAGCCCGCTGGAGGCGCTCAATAAACTATACGAACTCCAGCAGATGGCGCGCGGCAAGAGCTAGGCCGGCCATGAGCATCGTCTCCCGTCTTTTGGGGTCGCTGTCTCAGACGCCCAAAGAGCTGGAATTACTGCCGCAGATCGAGCAGCTTGCCAACGCGCAAGACTGGGGAAGCGTGCAACAGCTGGTCACCGACAATCCGACCCTGCTGGGCGACCTCGCCAGCGCATTGATTCTGGAGCTGGCGGCGGCGGCCAGGCAGCAAGGCCACGAAGCGGTGGCGCTGACGCTGGAGGATTATCTCCCACTGCTGATGGCTGCGCGTGATCGGGGAATCGAGCAGGTGTTTCGTGAGGCGGCAGACGCGGACCTGACCGGCAACGATGCTCTTTCCACGGAACAGTTCAGCGACGTTCCACTGGAATTGGCCGATACGCTGCAACGCGCGCTGGCATTGCAGGCGCTGTTCGGAGCGATGGAACAGCCCGAAGATCTGGCGGAAGCCGCAAGCCTGTGGCATAGCCTTATCCGGCATCCCGGTTTTGCCAGGGCCGCATCTTCGTTTCGCCTTGCTGTCGCCAGATCAGCCGCGCTGATTCTGGGTCGCTCCTTCGAACTAACCGGCGACCTGTCCGACCTCGAGGAGGCCATCGACCTGTGGCGCAGCGGAGTGGCGCTCAGCCAGGAAGACCCGCCGATCCTCCTGATCTGTCTCACACAGCTCGGCCACGCCCTGCACACGCACGCAATCGCGTCGCCCGCCACCGCGAACGCCGACCTTGACGCCGCCGTCGAAGCCTACCGTGCGTGCTGGCTCCAAGCCCCGCCGGGACGAAAAGCAGCGGCAGCAGCCAACCTTGCCCATGGTCTGGCTGCCCGTTCAAAGCTGACCGGGCAACCAGCAGATCTCGACGAAGCGATAGAACGATACGCCGAAGCGCGCCAGACGATGTCGCTGGTCGCACGTTCGTCGGCTGAAGTACTGAGCGGCCAGGCAGACAGCCTGCTGACGCGCTATCGGATGGCCGCTGATCCCCGCGATCTGGATGATGGGATCAATACGCAGCGGCTGGCGGCCCAGCGCACAACGTCCGACTCAGCGATGCTCCCGGACAGGCTGAGCCAACTGGCCAACGCCCTCACCATGCGCTACGACCTGACCGGCCAGGCGCACGACCTGGAGGAAGCGATTGCATCGCTGCACGCAGCCATTCAGCTTAGCCCGCCCGGTGACCCAAATCTGCAACGCTATGCTCGCTCGCTGGGAGAATGCCTGCGGCGCTATTACGCCAACGCCGGTCTGAACGTTTGAATTCGATCAGCGCAGCGACGTGACCTTAGAACTTACTGGTCCAGTCGCTGGCCGCGTAAACTTCTCGCTCCAATTCAGCCGCGACGGCCAGTTCCCCATCGGTCAAATGACCCTCTTCCAGTCGAATACCTAGTGTGTCCTCGAAGCCGGCGCGCAACGCGACCGCCGCTTCGTCGAAACCAACGTGCCGGCCCAGCACCGCTTCCACGGTCGTCGCCCGGTCCGCCAGATCTTCCCGCAAATGCGCCCGCTGCGCTTCATCATCCAGCGCCAGCGTATCCACCAGCCGCGTGATATCGCCCATCAACGGAAGTGTGCCATGCTGCAAGACCCAGCCCTTGCGGCGGCTCTGTGCGCTGCCCACCAGCTTCCTGCCGCCGGCCACAATCTCGTAGGCGCTGGGCACTTCGAAACAGACCGGCCCGGCATCGGCTGTGGCGCGGTTGGTCGGCGGCGCTTTGGCTACGCGCAAACCGAGCCGTTCCAACCCGGCCAGCAAGCCCTGACTCAGGCGCAGGTAACTGTCCAGCACGGCGCCGGCCAGTGCGGGATCGTCCTGCGGACCGGCCACCGAATATGTAAGTTCGTCGGTGTGGAGGATCGCCCGGCCGCCGGTGGGACGGCGCACCAGGTCGTAACCCAGCGCCGCACAGCGCGCCATGTCAATGTCAGCCAGCGGCTGGTGGCGTCCCAGCGAGACACAGGCCGGCTGCCACTGGTAGAAACGCAAGGTCGGCGGAACGTCGCCGCGGCCGGCGTGCACTGCAATAGCCTCGTCCACGGCCATATTCCACGCGCCGCCGGCCGGTGGGGTCACCAAAAGTCGCCAGAGTGGGGTCGTCATCTTATAGCCTGCGCAGGATCACGACTTCGCTTGGCCACAGTGTGACGGGAAGCGCGCGGGCTGGCCCGGCGCTGACGCCGCCATCCGCGTGATGGATCTCGACCATGTCCGCGGCCTTGTGCTGCACCGGTCCGACCTGCACGTCTGCCGCACTGCGCCGGTTGCTGAACAGAACCCGGTAGGTTGCCATCGGCGGATTCAACGCGAGATCGACGAGAACCTGTCCCTGCCAGCCGGCCTGCGGATCGGTGTTGGCCACCACAACGATTTCGGCGTCATCCAGGATGCGCGAGAACGCCAGGACGCCCGGCGTGAACGCTGACATGCCGAACTGCGCGCCGTTGCCAGAGATGGGGCGGAAATATTGCCGGCCATAGCGCAGGGCCGGCTGCCCAGCCCGCACCGCCGCAACCTGACGCACGGCCTGGTAGAAAGGATGGCCGCGGTCGAACGCGTTGGGAGCGCCCCACAGCGCCTCGCGCACCGCCTCCGGTGAGTTGCCGCTGCCGTGCAACCCCTGTTCTGTGCCGTAATACAGGCAAGGGACGCCCTGCAGGGCAAACAAACAGGCAACGGCCATCGTCAATTGGCCATCGTAGGCATGAGGATTGGCGGGAGCGCTGTAATAGAAGCGCTGGCCCTGGTCGTGGTTGTCCAGAAAGGTGACGAAGTAGCGGCCGATCTCACCGTGGGAGCTGATCAAGCCGCGCAGAATCTGCTTGCGTTGTTCGAAAACATTGGCGACAGCCTGCGGAGGCCGCATGCCCTTGATAACCGCCGGCAACTGGAAGAACAACGGGAAGTCCAACGCCGCGTCAACGCCCGTCAGATCGCCCGCATCCAGAGCGTTGCGGCCGATGAAATGAGCGATCTTTTCCTCGCTGTCATATACCTCGCCGAAGGTAAAGAAGTTCTTTTTCCCCAGGCTGAGGGCGTATTCCCGGATAGCGTTGCCAAACACCTGGGCAAAACCGGGCTCGATATATTTGAGTGTATCGATGCGAAAGCCATCGACGTCGTATTTTGCAATCAGGTATTGGTAGGCGCGGATCAGAGCTGTCCACACGGGCCGGTGCAGGCCGCGCTCCTCGCTGAATTCCTGGAGTTCGGTGTCGAACTCCTTGAGGCTGAAGAAGTCGCCGCCGATCTCCTGTTCGGACGGCGGCCGATCAAATGCGTTGCCGCGCCGGCGCATGAAATCATTGCGGCGCAGTTCCTCGGGCCAGAGCGCCGCGTCGGCCGGTGGATTGTCCGGCGCGTCACTCCAGTCGGCGCGGCCGCGGCCGTCAACATCCCGCCAACGGATTGGGTACTCCTGGTCACGCCAGGGAGCCATCCCATCGCCGCGGCCGTCGGGCAGGACGTATTCGAACACGTCACCGGCGTGGTTCAGCACGATGTCAAAGATGACGTAGATACCGCGGGCGTGGGCAGCGTCCACCAGGGCACGTAGCTCGCGTTCGACCAGCGCAGGATCCTGGCGCGCGGCTTCAGGGTCGGACGCCAGACGCGGATCGATGGCGACGAAATCCTGGATGCCGTAGCCGTGATAGCTTTCCTGGTACTGGCAGTTCTTCAACACCGGCGAAAGCCAGATCGCGCCCACGCCCAGATCATGCAGGTAGTCCAACTGGTCGCGAAGACCGTTGAGCGTGCCGCCCTGAAAGGCGTTGTGCGCGCCATCCCACGAGTGCTGCGGAGGTGCAGCCGGGTTGTTGAACCGGTCCACCAGCGCGAAATAGATCCACTGATCCCGCCAGTCCGCCGGCGAAGCAAACGGCGCACGACGGGATGCAGCGCGAGTTTCGCCGTCCGGCCGCGCCGCCTCCAACGCTGATTGAATCTCACGGTCCCAGATCGATGATGGCATAGAAATCTCCTTTGGACGTACCTATTGAGCCGGTTCGCGCAATGAAACTTCGGAAGTCGCCGCAACAAATCTAAGGCGCTGTTTCCCGTGGATAAGCGGCTTCGTTGCGATACCGGCGACTTCCGAAGTCCTGAGCCGAGCAGTTACCTTTGCACAGAATATACCACATTCCCGCCCAACATTTCGTATCGCGCCTTCTGTTGTCACCCGAACAAAAACTTGGATCCTACATAGCGAACACAGCTACCAGCCGCTCGCGGTTGCCGTCGCGGACGATCGCGCTGTCGCGCGGTGACCGGCCGGCCCAACCGTGCAGCTTGATCTCGTCCACCGGATCCTGCACATGGTACTTGCACAGTCCGCGCGGCCAGCGATAGGGCACTGAAACGATCACCGTCCGGCCGGTTTGCAGAAGCTTGCGACAGAACTCTGCCGGCTCTTGCAGATGTTCCAGCACCTGCAAACAGACCACCAGATCGAAGCATACTCCCGGCTGAAATTCCAGGAAATTGCCCGCCAACGTTTCAACGCCGGGACTGGCTGGCGGCGGCTTGAGGTCGATGACCACCTTGCGTTCGAACCAGTCAAACCACTGGATGTACTCGCAATCGCGCCCGCCGACATCGATGACGCTGCCGCCCTCCGGCTCGTAGCGGCGGGCAAACGCCAGCACCTGGGCATAGTAACGCATCGTTTGTCGCTCCTGCCAATAGGACATTGACTTCAGCGCTCCCTGCCGCCGTAATCCTGAGCCAGCGCAGTGATATTGCGCAGGATCCAGGCGCCCTTGTCGGCGTCAACCAGGCTTGCTTCAAAGCTGAACTCACGTTGCCAGACGGCGAGACACTCCTTCTCGTGCTGACGATGACCGTCGTGCAACCACAACTCGCCGCCGCCGGCTACATGATCGTGCAACGCAAACAGCGTTCCCTCGCGGCCAATGCGTTTCGGCGGTCCGTCAACGAAGACGAAATCGAACTCGCCGTCGGGCAACGGGCGATACCACTGTTTCGGGCCGTAGCCGTTGCGCCGCACCGCACCCAGCGAGGCCAGCCGCAGATCCAGCGACCGGCGCAGGCCGAGCTGGTCAAGCAGAGCGGCCGTCTGGCGAAAATAGCGCGGCTCATGCTCCAGCGTCACCACCTCCGCGCCTGTCAGCTCGGCATAGCGCGCCAGCAGCGCCGTTGACAGCCCACTGCCCGCCTCCAGAATGCGCTGCGGCCGGCCCTGGCAAAGGGCGGTAATCAGGCGCTGCGCCATGGCCGGCGTGACCGTCCACGAATTCCAACCCAGCCGCGGATCGTGCAGCAACTGGCGCAACTGCGCCTCAAGCTGCCGGCCTGCGTCACCTGGATGGTCCGGCTCACCGGCCAGCACGCCAGTCGCTGATCGCTGCATCTGGCTTGCCAGGATCAGCTCGCGCAGCCGAGCCGCGTGGCTGGCGATCTCGGCGCGCTCCCGGTCGCTGACGCGGGATTGTGTCAGCTCACGAATGGCAGCAGCCAGCGCAACCCCACCATCGTCGTCCCGCTGGCGGGCGCGATACCGCTTCAGCGCAGCCGCGTAGATCGTTGCCAGCTCGTTGCGCACCTGACGCCGTTTTGCCGATCGCATTCCGGTGGACTGGCTCGTGGTCAGCGAATTGGCGCGCACCTGGCGATTGTACAGCGGGCGCTCGACGTGCGCGACCTCGCCCACCATGCCCAGCAGGTTGACCAGTAGCGTGTCGTAGCCGATGCGGAAGCCGCCATAGTTGCCGCCGACCTGACGCAGCGCTTCGGTACTGAATAGCCCGTGGTGGTCGGAACGAAATTCGAAACGGTCGGACAGCGGCCGGCGCAGCCCCGGGTAGGTCAGCACGCGGCCGGCGCGACTGCCCTCCCGCCACAGCCGGCTTGACGAAATCGCGCCGCAAAGATGGCAACTCTTCGAGAGTTGCCATCTTTCGAGTAACAACGCAATCCGCGCCGGCTCGCTCCAGTCATCGGCGTCCTGAATGAGCAGATACGGGTCGGGTGTCGCGGCCAGGATCACGGCGTCGACGAAATACCGGCCGCGATTGACGCCCAGATCATACCGCACCAGTCGCGGGTCATCGATGTGTGCCAGCAAATCCCATGGCGCGCGCCGGTCGCCATCGTTGACCACCACCAGCGTCAGGTTCGTGTGCGTCTGGTTCAGGATGCTGTCCACGGCCCGTAACAGGTAGCGCCGGCAGTCATAGTACGGCAAGGAGACGGTGACGGCCTGAGAGGGATCAGTAGCCGGTGACCGGTGATCGGTGATCAGTGATCTCGTAGCGTGGCCGGCCCGACCAGTGCCTGTTTCCGATGTTACCCTTACCTGCCTATTTTCCCTCCTTTCCTTCTTTTCCTTCCTTTCCCTCATTTCCACCCCGTCCCCAATCTCCCCGGCATACCTTGCCCAATCCTTGCCCAGCATCTTGCGCAACGGCTCGACCGGATGCGCCTGCCAGCGGCTGCCGGACGTGCGTTTGGGGCTGGTGTTGCCGTCGTGGATCATGGCGACGTAGAACGAGTTGTCCGGCAATGCCAGCAACCGCTTCGCCTCCCGGCTCCACACGAATCGGTTATCTTCGCCCACATCAAGTTCCGGGAACGGATTACGCTGCCACAGCTCCCGCCGGTAGCAGAACGTCCCGCCGGCCAGCCACTTCGCGCCTCTGCTCTGCTCCTCTCGCGCCAGTTGGCCGGAACGGGGGTTCGACTTCGCCGCGCGCGGATACACATATTGCCACGCCTGTCCGCGCCGGGCATCGAGGAACAACAGCCGATCCAGACCGCACAGATCTGCGTCTTTCTCCCGCAACTGCGCCACCTGATACGTCAGCCGCCAGTCGGCCATCCAGTCGTCGTCGTCCCAGTGCACGATTACGTCGCCCTTCGCCAGCCGGCATCCCATGTTGCGTTTCGCGCCTACAGTCTGCCGCCGGTCGAGCCGGACGTAGCGAACACGCGGATCGTCCGGCATCAGTTCGGCTACCGGGTCGTCGCCGTCATCCAGGACGATCAGCTCGCGCGGCTCGTAATCCTGGCGTGCAAAATACGCCAGCGCCAGCGGCACGAAGCGCCGCCGGTTGCGCGTCGGCATGATGCAACTGGCAAGGGGCAGCGAACGTGCTTGCCCGCCAGGTTCTGAACCGTAGGAATGGGTCCCGGTGCTCATGGTGCCATGAACTCCTTGCAAGTTTTCTATAGACGAACTCCGGCGCTGCTCAGCAGCTCGCGCAGTCGCTTCAACTCGGCAGCAGAGATGCCCAGCTCCGATCGGACGTCATTCCAACTGCGCTCATTCAGTCGCAATGCCACCACTGCGCGAATTTGACTGGCCTGGGCAGGATATCGTCTTACAAGCGAACGCAGTCCGACTTCGATCCCAGCGCGGTCCTGCAAGCCCGATGCAGCCTGCGAGCCGTCGTTCTGCGCGGCGGCTAGCTTCTCAGCCGACGGCAGCGCTCCGGAGGAAGCAGGCGCGCCGTAGCGCCTGGCATAGACTTTCAGGTGCTCGCCGTTGGCAATGTCTTCCAAAGACCAACGCCGGCCTGAATTGCCACCACCCTCGACGCTAGTGAAGGTCATGTCACGCGCCAGCCAGCTGTGATCACCCGTTTCGGTCGCGATGCGCTGTCGCTCGGCCCGAATCTCACGGTCGATGGAAGCGCCGGAAACCCTGTTGGACTGGGCATCCAGCAGCTCGTAATTCCATGGTTCGTCGAGAGAACGCTCGTCACCTAGGGGGCGAACCTGCCACTCAATGCGATGGTCAACCTGCATCGGCGTTCTGGCGCCATTGCGGTCCCAGTCGGGTACAAGGATCCGGTTGTCCGGCAGCCCCAGACGCCGTCCATAGTCCATCCACTCCATGGTCATTTCGGTCCGTGCATGCCTCCGCCAGCTCTCCAGCTGATTGGTTTGGCGCTGGGGTCGTTGCAGGCTGTGTTGAAGCCTGCCGCTGCGCGCATGCTGTTGGTAGAGCGCCCGCTGCTTGAAGCGCGAAAGATGCAACACGATGCGTTCCGGTTCTGCATCCACCGGAAGCGCGGAGAACGTCCGGCCAAGATCACGCAGCGACGCCGAAAAGATCCGATAGACAGTTTCGTATTCAGGGCGCCGGGCCTGCTGAGCGGGCGCGGGGAGCGCTTCAAGCTCCGTGCGCAATGCCTCCAGGTTGTCGCGGGCGAGGTTGAACCGAGCGTATGCAACCAGCGCCTCTTCGACGAACGGCCGCATCGGCGGGGTGGCAGCCTCGCGCCGGGCGACCAGCCAGTCGCTCACGACTTGCTCCTGCTTGCTATGCATCACCAGCACAGAACTCTTGCCTGAACCCTTAAAGTACAGCGTGTGCGGTTTGCCGCCTTGCTTGAAAGGCTGGCGAACACCCCACCACCCCAGGAGACGTTCCACGGCTGCCTTGCCCTTGCCAGCCACTGCCTTGACGCCCTTCTTGATGCGGTTGACCAGCGGGCTGACCTTGTTCAGTAGCCACTTCATGGCGCGGATGATCGGTTGGCGCACGTAGTTGAGTATCTTGCGGACCTTCTCACCCAAGTTGCCCAGGCCGACCAGCTTTGCCAGGAAGTCGATGGCGACGACGATGAAGCTGCGCAAGGCCAACACAACCTTGTCGGTGATCGCTGCCACATTGCCCTGCACCGCCAGTTCCAGCGAAGACAGAAATGCATCGACCAGCTCAGCGATCCGGTCGATGTTGTCCACCAGGAAGCGCAGGCCGCGGTACAGCGTCTGCACAGCTTTGATGAACGCGCCCACCGGCGTAAACAGGGAACCCACAAAGGCCAGCACCTTCTCGATAGTCTGGTAGAGAATCGTCTCCTTGACTTGCTCGAAGATTTCGCTGACGTTGCTGGCGATCATTTCCTTGATGTGGGTCCACAGCGCGCCCAGCCCATCCTTCTGGGCGATGCGGAACAGCTCCAGTCCGCCCTCCGCCAGTTCAGCGCCTTTTTCCAGAACCGCGACTGTCGGCTCGCCAAACTTCTCGACCGCCAGATCGCGGAACGTCTGATAGTTCAGCCCGAGCACCTGCGTCACCAGGTTGAACAGCCCTTGGGGATCGAAGCTGTCCGGTATTTCAATGGCAGCCCCGCCGACACTGCCGCGCAGCCAATCGAAGAAACCCGATATCAAGTAGGTGTCCAGGTTGCTGACGAATTTCCTGAAGCCGGCGACGACACCCGATGCCAGGTTTTCCAGGAAACGTATCGGGTGCGCCAGAATATCGCTGATGATGTTGGCCACGCGCGAGATGATCGACAGCAGCAGTTCACCCAGCTTCTTGATCGCCGTCGCCACATCCACGATGAAATCGATGGCCTTGCCGATCCAGCCGCGGCTGACTTCCTCCTTGATCTTGTCGAAGGACTCGCGCAGCGCGTCCACATTGTCCTTGTACGACTGAGCCAGCGTCTGCGCCAGTTCCTCCTGCTTGGCCTGAACAGTCTCCTCCAGCGTGTCATACTTGGCCGTGTAGACCTCCATGGCTTCCTTGGCCAGCCGTTGTTGTTCTGTGCTCAAGCCATTGTAGAAGTCGTCGGCATCTTTGCGCCCAAGTTTGATACGGTCGATCGCTGCGTTGAGCTGGCTGGCGATCATCTCGGCGATCTTGTCCAGCGTCCGGTCCATAGCCGCGAGGAAACGGTCTTTTTCATCGCGGAACACCTTCTCGATGGCTTCCGTGTCTTCGCCGAACAGCCAGTCATCGATAACGGTGATACCGTAGATGTCGTCCAGCTTGTCTTCGACCTGCGTCTCAAAGGTCTTCTTGGCCTCGCCCGCCTCGGTTTCGAATGTGCTGTCCACATTGCTGGAAAGGTCGTTCAGGATCGTGTCAACGTCAGTTTTGGTTGCGTTATAGATGCGATCCAACTCGCCGAGAATCCTGGTCTGTTCGGCTTCGTCAGCAGTCTTGGTGGTGGACTGCTTCGAGAATACATCGGTGAACGCGCCGCTACGACTGGTGTGCATATCGTCAAAACCCGCTGCGCCGGCTGACCGGGCGCGTTGCTGGGCGCGCGCCAGGATTTTCTCCTCCTTCTCGCGATAACGGCCCGGAGCGTCAGCGGCTTCCTGCTGAGCCTGCCGCTTGGTATCCAGGGCTTCGACGAACGTCGGTTCGTTGGACTGGGCCAGTTGGTCCTCGGTGATGCCCTCCTGGGCCATCTTGTCGTCCAGCGACTGGCTCTCGCGCGCCATGGAGACCTCAGAATCGAGCCTGGGCTTGACAGCCGCGGCCGATGCGCTGATGGGCTTCGGCTTGTCACCGGGCTTCTCTTCCACGAGCTTGTGAGGTTCCTCGACCCGTTTTGTACTGGGCGGTGCATCCTGCTTGACCTGGCTGGCCATCGGCCCGGTGACCTTGGCGTTTTCAGCCGCCACCTGACCGCCGATGTCCTGCTTGACCCCTTCCAGCGGCTTTTCACGCTTGAACTCCTTGGCGGCTTCCTCACTCTGGGGCAAAGTCTGCTCGATCTTGGCAAGATTCCCCTTGAGCATCGCCTTGAAAGCCTCGGCGGAAAAGGTGGGCTTGGATTGCTCTTTCGACTCGGTCGCTTCGGCCGTCGCCTTCATCGCCGTCAGATGATCACTGCGCGCGTTGCGTGTCTTCTGCTCCTCGACCGGCAACACAGCCGCGGCAGTTACTTCACCCTCCTTGTCCCGCGGAGGCCCGTGGGCCGCCTCGGCCTTGCGCGTCTTCTTGATCTTGCCAAGAGTCTTCTGGAAGGCCGGATCCTCGGCAGGAGTGGTGGGCGAGTGCTGCTGCACTTCCTCCCCCTGGGCGCCTGCCCCTGCTTGGGGCTGACCGGCGGCAGCGGGCTTTTTGCCCGGTCCGGTTTGAGCATCCGTCGCGGCAGGTTGACCAGCTTCTCCAGGCTGTTCCTCGACTGGGACCGCCGAGTCCACATGTTGGCCACTGCTCTTTTCGGTGAATGTGCCACCGGAAGTGGCCCGAGGCTCCTCCGCGGTCCCGGTCGGAGATGCCGCATCAACAGCCGCTGGCGGAGCAGCCGACGGCGCGGCTCCGGTTGTCTGTGTGGCATCCACCTGAACCGCGGTACCGGACGGACTGGCAGATGGGCGCGAATCCGGCGCTTTCCCCGCCGCTGATGGCAACAAGTCATCTTCTGGACGCGAAGGATTCACCGCCGCCTTGCGGCGCACGACGCCATCCTGCTGCAAAACGTGGGTCGTCTCGTGAGCCAGGAGCTTCAGATCGGTCTGGGACTCGCCTGCGCCCAGCCAGATGTGGTTGCGATGGGTAAAGGCACGCGCGTTGAGCGACTCGGCCGCGCTGTTCGCGCTGGCCGACGCATGGACACGCACGCTGCCCAAATCAACCCCCATCCCGCGCTCCAGAGCGCCGCGTACGGGCGGCCTTAACGGCTCCCCGGCTCCTTTACCCCGGATCGCGTGCGCGGCCGCGGCGCGCATAGTCGGGCCGCCGAAACCGTTGGAGCTCGGCTGGACCGGCGCTTCTTCCTCCACGTCCGTCTCGTCTCGCTGAACAGCGAACATCTGCGCCGGTTCCTCGTCCAGGTCACTCGCCGGTAGACGCTGAACCGGCAACGTTTGCGTCGGTTCTTCCTCTCCATCCTCCGCGTCCCGCTGAACAGACAGGGTTTGCGCCGGTTCCTCCTCGTCGCCGGCCGGCTGGCGCTGTGAAACGCTGCCCAGACCGCCCGCAGGCAGGCGGGACACCGATTTGATGGCTTGCCCGGCGACCACATCATCCGCAACACGGTCAGCTTCCTGCTCGAACGGATCGTTGGGCGCCCCGATGACAACCTTGGTCTGAACCAGCCCGCCCAGCAGCAGCGCCGGACCGCCGTTATGCAGCAACCCGACCGATGCGCCAATCGCCTGTGCAGGCGCGGGAGCAGGTTTCGCCCGCCGCGTCGCGGCAACGTCATGGGTGGTCGTGGTGGGCTTGGCAGCTACCCGCGCCGTGGTTTCAGTCATGATTGGTCGCGCAAAGTGCTACTTCCAGCGGAAAATACCCGGACCGAAACCAAGCATGAACCGGAAATCCTGTCCCGGCAAGGACGGCGCGCCCGGCGTCTCCGTCCCGCCGCTGGCCTGGTGATACTCGACCGACAAGAACAACATGTCCAACACCGTCAGCTTGCCGCCCACACTGAGCAAACGCCCTGACGTGGGATCGAACGGATCCTGGTTGCGCCAGGTCGTCCCGGCGCTGACGCCGCTCTTGAACGGCTCCTTGACGCCTGGCCGGTAGGTTTTGTAGGCCAGCCCAGCCTCGCCGCTGAGATCCAGCGCGCCCGGCTGGGCAGCGCTGGGCAGCAACCCGCCGATGCCCATGCCGAGGGTCGCCTGCCAGGTTTTGGTGTCCACCAGTTTGATGCTGCTGGCGGCGTTTAGTCGCGTCCGCAGGTCGCCGCCCGGGCGCAGGCTGTATTCGCTGGTCAACTGGCCCAATTGCAGCGCGCCGAGGTTGCGGAAGACCAGCCCGGTACGCAGGTAAGTCTCGGCGATTGTGTCGTCAGCCTTGTCTTTCTGGCCACCTTCCACGATCGTATACACGCCGTCGCCGCCGAAAAACATGCCGGCCAGCCAGATATTTCTGAAATCGGGCGGCTTCGCTCCTTCCTTTTCCCAGGAGTGGCTGAAGCTCAGATAGGGATACAACTCAAAGCCTTTGTATTTCTTCTTGTCCTCCTCCTTTTCGGGGTAAAGGTCGGCCAGCGAGGCCACGTTGACGCCCAACTTGAGGTTGAAGGTGTAGGGCTTGGCAGCGTCTTCCCGCCCGCTGACGCCCGCTTCCAGGCCGCTGGGCGCGGTATAAAAGGGATAGCTGCCCCAGCGCGGATCAAGCACATTGGGTCGCTGCAGCGGGCGGGCAAAGCCTTGCGGCGCCTCGGTGAATGACTTGACCGCCGGTCCGATGATAGTGGTGAAGTTGAGATCTTTCTCCAGCGCGGCGTTGAACCCGACCAGCCCGCCTTGCAGGAACAATCCGTACATCACCATCCAGCCGATATTCTGCATGATCACCGGCTTGGCTTCCTTGCCAAGGTATTTCTCGATGTCCTTCTGAAACGCAAAGGATGCCAGCTTCAGATAGGTGTCAGTGACGCCGGAGAGCGATTCGGCGGCCTCCAGCCCCTTGCTGAAATCAGGTTTGTACGACGACATCTGCGTCAGCATGCCGGCATAGAGCAGGTTTTGCAGCGCGCCGGTGAAGTTGCCATACAGTTCCTGGTCGTCGAGGCTCAGTTCGCCGGCCGACTTGTTGGCGGCTGCTTTCCAGCGCGACGGCAGTTGTAGTATCAATGGCTTGAGCACCAGCCAGGGCGCAGCCGGCGACCCGAAACCGGTTTCTGAGTCCTTTTTGTCGGTTGTTGCAGGCTCGGCGGCAGTTTTCTCGTCGCGAGCGACGACACCGGCTGGCATCGCAGCAAGCTGTTTGGGGACGCTGCCAGACACCGGACCCGCGCCGCCGATCGCTGCTGCCGTCACCTGACCTGCTACGCGCTCGGCCTCCCGCTCAATTGGGTCGCCGGGCGTACTTATCGTCAAGGTGTTCTGTCCGGGTGGTCCGAGGGTCAGCGCCGGGCGGGCATGATAGAGCGCGCCATGCGTTGCAATCGGAGACGCGGCAACCGGATCAGCAGATGCATGGGTGGCGCCTGTCATCGGTCTTCCGGTGGTGGTAGTCGCCGGCTTGCGCGCAAGCCGCTGGCTGTGGTCGCTCATCAGGGTGTCGTGGTCAGCGTGCTGAGCGAACTGGGTGTCAGCTTGCCCAGAATCTGAATGTACTGGTAGATGCCGAAGGCCGGCTGATCGTTGAAATATCGAACGAAATTGCTGCCATCTTGCGCCAGCGTCTCCAGATGTTGGCCGCTGGTGGTGACTTCCGGTTCATACAGTCGCAGTCTGCCCGTCGCGCCGTCCTTGAAGACCAGCAATTGATGGCCAAGCTGCCGATCGCGGACGATGGCGTCGATGGCAGTATGCGGCGGTCGCCGGTCGGTGTTGATGCGGCGGATGCGCACGCGCCGGCCGTTGACCTCGACCACGATGCTGTCACCCTCGGCAACTTCGATGCCCTGCTCGCTCAGATCGTCGAAGGCGACGTTGAAGACTACCTGCCAGGTGTTGACCAGCAGTTGCTCGCCTGACTGCAACTTATTGACCTCGGCGATGACCTGGGCCGGGTTGTCGCACCAGACATCCATGCGTTTCAGGCTGGTCTCCAGGTCGAGACTGGGAACCATCTGACTGGTGATATCGCCTGCCGGCGTGCCGTTGACGTCGTTGTAAAACAGGTCGTGTAGCGCTTCCTGCGCCCAGCTCAGGTCGCCGTAGGTGGCCCGCTGGTCCTCGATGCGGGCAATCACGTATTCCAGCACGTCCTTGGCAGTGCGCTCGCGCTGGCCCAGCGTGCGCGACATCATCCCTTCCAGAATCATCGAACGGAGGAAGCTGGTCACCGCCGACGGTCCCCGGGTGATGCGGCTCGCCATGGCTACTGCCTGTACGCAGCGGATCGCGTCGCTGTCGGTCCCGGCCACCGTGTCGTACTGTCCCAGCCGCGTCAAGATGGTATCGCCGTCCCAGCCGCCGCCGCGAAAGGGCAGCACGTCGGTGGGAGTTGGCGCGTTCTGGGTGATCGACTGCTGGCCGTGCGCCAGCGTCGGACCGCTGCCGGTCACACCCTGCCCTTGCAAGTTGCCCAGCCCCGGCACGGCCCGCTCCACGGGGTTGCGGGTACTCGTAATCGTCTCGGCAGGCATGTTGATCACGTCGCGCTGGACCGACCCGGCGCGCCCGGCCTCCTGCTGGGCGACATGGGTGAGCTCATGAGCCAGCAGGCGTTGGCCAGCCTCGGTGTGCGGCGCGTACTGTCCGGGGCCGAAAACGATGTCGCGACCACTGGTATAGGCGCGGGCGTGGATCTCCTGCGCCGATTGGGCGGCCGCGCCATCGGTGTGAATGCGCACATCGCCGAAGTCACGACCGAAGTGGGCCTCGGCGAACGCGCGCGTCGAGACGTCCGGCGACCGACCGGCGGATTGCAAGGTGCTGTGGACGCTGTCCGGCGCAACGCCGCCGGGCGCCGTGCTCGCGCCAGCGCCCGTGGCCGATCGCAACACGTCCGCTGCGCTCCCGGACCCAGCGACTCGATCAGCCGTGGCATCGGCTTCCTGCTCCAGCGGGTCGTTGGCTGCACCAACTTCCAGCTTGGCCTGTATGGGAGGCCCCAGCCGCTGCACCGGTCCGGCACGGTTCAACAAGCCATTGCCAGCATCAGCGGCAATGGCCGGGCGCGTCTCTCTTGCGGTATCGTCCGAAGTATCGCTAGTTCCTCTTCCCCGGCGAAAGCGTATCAGTCTATGCGCCATAGATGTATCCTCTTCAGGTTATCACAGCAAACCTAAATCTTGTACTCATACGAACCGTTCTGCAAGCAGATCTCACTCAGTTTTTGCCTCTTCCTGTTTCTTCTTTTTGTAAGCACCGATGGCAGACTGGATTTTGCGACCACTCCCCTTGTTGCGCATGTCAAAGTGCATGATGTCGCCGTATGAAGCGCCCCAACTCAAGCCGATACCGTCGACGAAATCCTTGGGCAAGCTAAGGAACCCGCCCTTCTTGATCACATCCTTGGCGCCGGTGCGCTCCCATTTCGTTGCCGCAGTATCAAGATCCTGCTGGATTTGCTTGGCAGCGGCTTCGGCCGACTTACCCTTCCATGGATTCGACGCATCCTCAATCGCTGCCAGCCGCGCGCCCAAGGCTTCGATGTTGTCGAGATAGCCGAAATATGTTTCAACTGCCTTGTCCAATTCGCTCAACTGGTCATAGCTCATGCCGCCGCTGTATTGCAGCTTCTTGCCGACCGCCAGCCAACCCGCATTGGCAAACACCTTGTTGGCGCTGGCCCCGACCCATGGGTTCGACGTGTAGTTGACATCAATGGCCAGCCCGAACAGGTGCATAGAAAATGCCGTCCCTGTCGGCGCCTCACGGGCGCCGCCAATGCCTTGGTTCAACCCCAAAGCAGTGCCGGCCACCGCCGGATCCTTGGATGGCCCGCCGTGGCTCTCGGCAAACCTGGCTTCGACGGCTTTCAGGTGTGTCGCCAGGTCGGTGTGGATGTTGGCGACCGACTGGCCCAGGAACTTGATGGAAGTGAAGCTGCTGAACCACGTCGCGCTGTCCAGGCCGGCCATGACCAGGATACGTGCGGCGTAATCGGCTGGCGCCTCCCTGATCTCCTTCAGACCCTCGTCCTTGTTCTCTTTCACGACGGTCACCGGCGTCTTGGACAGAGCGTAGGAGCTGGTCTTGAACGAGGTCTGCGGCGCAGCTGCGGCTGCCGGTGTTGTGCTGGCAGCTTCCGTGGCGGCAGGCACGGCTGCGGGTTGGGTACCGGCGCCGAGGAAACTCAACACCTCAGCTTGTTGATCAGCCGGCAGCTCGCGGGCAGCCATCCTGGTTTTCAGATCGCTGATCTCGGCCTCGGTGGCAGGCGTGCCGCGTCCTTTGATCCTGGCGGCGTCCATGGCAATCTTCAGCCGCGGCCGGTCGACACCCTCGGCTGCGTCGATATCGGCGATCATACCGTCCAGCGTCCCGGCCGACGCCATGGCTGCAAACGTAGCCAACATGTCCTTCATCGGATAGCCGTTGATCTGCTTTAAAAGCTCCCGATGGGCATTGCGCTGCACCGCCGCCGGTGACAGCACTTTTTTCAACGTTACCGGCTCATCCCACGGCCAGCGCGCCACTGGGCTGCCGCCGGGCTGGCCCGTTTGCTGCACAACATGGCTTAGCTCGTGCGACAAGAGACGCAGCCCGGCCGGTGTATGCGGTGCATACTGGCCCGACGCAAAGGCGATGTGCGGGCCAGAGGTGTAGGCACGCGCCCGAATCTGCTCGGCCGAACGCGCGGCGGCTGCGTCTGTGTGGACACGTACGTGGCCGAAATCGCGCCCGAAGCTGAGTTCCGCCACTGTGCGCGCGCCTGCATCCAGTGGCCGGCCGGGTGCGCGAAGGACGGCATGCACGGCAGCCGGGGCCGGTCCGCCGGCCACCGTACCGGCCACCGACCGTTGCAGACTGGCGTCACCGGCGGCTCCCGGCTCCAGCTTCGGTTGCACCGTCGCATCCAGCTCTTCCTGGGCAAGATCACGCGCCACGCTCAACGTCAGGCGGGCAAGCTCCTTCTCGCGCACCAGGCGCTGGCGGGCGGTCGAACCTTGCGGCGTGGCGGCGATTCGCCGGTCGTATAGTATGTCCGTGCGCCGCCCCAAAGCATCGAGGATATTGCTCAGCGTGCGCGGACGGATGCCGATGCGCTGCAACGCGCGTACATATCCTTCCACTGTGGACAGGATGTAGCGGCTGCCGCTCACCTGTGTACCATCCACGGTGACTGACGGCTGGTGGGTCAACTGTTGCAGATGGGCAAACACTTCCTTTTCGCCATATCCGGTGTGCTCGTACAAGATCTGCTTGATGCGTTTGACATGCGTCTGGCGCGCCTCATCGGCGTCCGCTGCTCCCTGGCGCAGCGCCTGGATATCGGGATGATCGGCCAGCAGCTCTGCCAGCTCGTTCAGAAACGGATCGAGGGACGGCGCGATGACGTTGCCGACATCCAGCGTGTGACTCAATTCGTGGATCAGGTTGGCGACCACGCTGTCGAGGTTGCCGGCCTCCAGCGCATCCTTGCTGATGTGGATCACAAAGGCTTTGCTGATCGTGCCGTCGGGACTTCGCTCTGTACCCTCCTGGGTGTAACCGGCATAGCGGTTCGCTCCGCTGAGGTCGGGGAAGATGAAGATGGTGGTCGTGTCAAGGTGGTTGCGCCAGAACGGCTCACCGCGAACGCGCGCGATGGCGTCCTGATAAGCCTGTTGGCCGGCTGAGGTCATCGCGTCGATCAACGACTGCTGACGCGCAGCCAGCGTGTCCGAGCCGTGAGAACCGGCGGCGACCCTGCCCTGGATAGACGCGCTCAGGTTCGGCACGCCTGCGATCAGAATGTCGCGGGTCACGCCCCAGCGCGTGGTCACGCGCAACGCCTCGTCCGGGTTTGTAGGCCGGGCATGCGTTCCACCAGGCCCTTCGGCAAAGCCAGCCGACCCAAGAATGTCTTCGCTCATACGCTCGCCGGCAGCGCGAAAGAAATCAGCGCGCATCGCTTCGAATTCACGCCGTTCCTCCTCGCTGACCGGCTGCGCGGCGGGCGCATCACGCCGGATCAGGTGACCGTTTGCCGGCGGCGCGATGCGCGACAATGGACCGGATACAGGCACGCCGGCCATCACACGGTCGGCTGTCATGTCGGCCTCGCGTTCCAGTGGATCATCCACAGAGCCGACTTGCAGCTTCGGCTGGACGGGCAGGGTCAGAAAAGGAGCGACACGCGCGGTCAGCAGCCCGCCGGTACTCGTGCCCGCGGGCTGGCTGCTGTTCATAGAAGCTTGCGGTTGGGCCGGTGCCGCGCCTGGCGACGTCCGCCGCTCCATGCTCTTCCGTCCTGCGTGCCGCCTGTTCATGACTAGCATCCATTAGTTAGGTGCAGGCTACAACCCTCAGCTCAGCGCGTCCACCATTGCCGCCATGCCGTTACGACGACCGGCGCGGTGGCCGTTCTGACGCGGCTGCAGCGGGGATGTCGCGCCTGCCTTGCGATATTCGCTGTGCACCGCCTGCTCCAGGTGCGCCTCGCTAACAACACCCGCACGGCTGTCCAGCGCCAGCAGTGTCGCCAACTGTGCCGCGTTGCGGATCTGTCCGCCGGTCATGGCACAACGCACT
This sequence comes from Anaerolineales bacterium, assembly GCA_020634615.1. Classification (GTDB taxonomy): domain Bacteria; phylum Chloroflexota; class Anaerolineae; order JAAEKA01; family JAAEKA01; genus JACKBK01. The sequence goes on along the minus strand of JACKBI010000008.1, from coordinate 147,618 downwards.
GCAATTCGCTCCAACACGGACTGATCGACCGAGTGCGCCTCGGGCAGGTGCAACTGCCAGATGTGCCAGCGCTCCTCTGCCTGCGGGGTCACGAAGTTGACGACCACGTCCATTCGCCGTTGAAACGCGCTGTCGATGTTCTCGCCGGCGTTGGTGGTGATCAGGACGATACCCTGATAGTTTTCCAGCCGCTGCAGCAGATAGTTCGTCTCCAGGTTAGCGTAGCGATCATTGGAGGAGCGGACCTCAGTCCGCGTGCCCAGCAGCGCATCGCCCTCGTCCAGCAACAGCACCACATCCAGATCCTCGGCAGTGGACAACACCCGGTGCAGATTCTTCTCGGTCTCGCCGATATATTTGTTGACGACCGCGGCCAGATCGACGCGGTAGAGATCCATGCCAAGTTCGGCAGCCAGAATGCGGGCGGCCAGCGTCTTGCCGGTGCCGCTGGGGCCGGTCAGCAGTGCACGCACACCCAGGTTGCTGCCGGAACCAAAGGCCGGGCCAAGCCGCTCCGGCAGCCGCTCGCGGTAGCGGCAGCGCCGTTCCAGCTCGCCCAGACGGTCGACCACACCATCGCTGACCACCAGCATATCCCAGGAAAGACCGTCGCCGTCCAGATGCGTCGCCAGCGTGTCCAGCAGTTGCCGGTTCAACGCGCGGCATGCTTCCTGCGCGTCAGCCAGCGTGACCTGCGTGCGGCCATCCAGAGCGGCGTAGGCGGTGGCAGTCGCAGCCGCGCGCCGGATATGGCCGTCTGGCAGATGGAATCGTTCGGCGATCTCAGGCAGGTCGGGCGACGGACCACCCAGCCCATCGAGCCAGCAGCGCAGCCGCTGTTCAGCTTTGAGGGGCGGCATGGTCAGGGACAAGGCTGATTCGGCGCGTTTGCCTTGAAGCCCACCTTCCATGCCAAGAATGACGCCCAGCGGACCGTCATAGCCGGCCAACTCAGGCAGGCTGGCTGTCTCGCCCGGCCCGAGGTCATAGGAGACAACCGGCATCGCTCTGGTCATGGTGCAGACCGGTCCCAGCGAACGCAGCGGACGCTCGGCCAGAACGGCGCCATCCACGGAGATAATGGCTCGCCCCAGAGCCCTGGCAACCGAACCCAGCACCCGGACGCGGTCCGCGCCGGCCGTACCGCGCACGACCAGGGTGTTGGCTTTCCCGGATGACAGGACGCCCGGCGCTTGCGCCAGCCGCCGGACAAAATGATCCGGCAACAGCAGTTGCGTAGCAGTCGGAAATTGCTCTGGCGCGTGATAGGTCCAGCCGGCTTGCAGGCCGGGCGGGTCGCCGCGGATCGCGTCCCACACCTCGGGCGGGACACGCAGCGCCCACTCAGCGCGCGCCGCATCCGGATTGACCGCCTCCACAACACCCAGGGCCAGCAGGCCGGTACAGACACTCTTGTCGTCCAACCCGTTCTCGTCGGCGCCGCGAATCACTTGTCCCACGAGTTCGACGGTTGGCCGCCGGCCAGTCAATGGCTGCTGCACACGAACGAACACCGTGCCGAAGCGCGAGTCTTCCTCCACAAGACCAACCAGCAACAGCGCCAGTCGACCGTCCAGACTCAGCCCACCCGCTTCAGACGTACCGCTTCCTGTAATCGCGGGAAGCCGCAACAACGGCAGATCACGCTGATCGCCCTCCCAGCGCGCCAATTCGTCCCGCCACCACTGCCATCCCGCCTCCCATGTGATTTCGCCCGGCATGAAACGCAGCATCTCGTCGAAATAGCCGCCGAGGAACGGGAATTCGCCGTGGACCGTTGTCCCGTCCTGCACCCCGCTGTCCAACATATGCACGGTGTACAGCAGCCGATAGACAGCCGCATACATCAGCAGCAGGAAGTGGCTGCGAGCCGTCCGTGGCAAATGGTCGAAGGCGCTGTTTGTCATGAATGCGATCCTTGCCGGTCAGGGCTGTCAGCCCTGCCGCGACTCTACTCGTAATGAAACTGGACGACCCGGCCAAAGGCAGGCAACCAGCCGGGATCGAAATCCAAACCGGCTACACGAACCGGCATCGCAACGCTGCCCAGCGGCATGACGAGATCGACATGGCTCGACGTTACGTAAAGCTGACCGCGGCGCAACAACAGGTCGGACAGCGGATCGAAGCCTTCGCCCAGCGCATTGGAAAGCATCGCACGAAGCAGCGGCAGGACAGCGGCCAACCAGACGCGCAGGTGGTGGCCGACGCCGTCCAGTAGCCCACCTGCCAGCGGCGTGAGTTGAGCCAAATCGACTACTTGCTCCGCGGGATCCGTATTCAGCCATTGCGCCCAGGTCGCCGGCACACGCAAGACGGCGGGAAGCCTGATTGCGCCGCCGGGCAGTTCGCCCGCACGCCGCCCATCGATGCCTGCCAGCGCTGACCAGAGCGGGTCGGTGCGCAGATCAGAGTTGCCAACTCTCGGAAAAGTTGGCAACTCTGAGGCAAGCAAGCCTCTCGCCAGCAGCTCCAGCGTGCCCCACGGTCCGATCTGGCTGGCAAGCTGCCAATCCCGCTCGAAACAGTTGGGCAAGTCGAGGCGCTGCATCAGGTTGATCAGGAAAAGCACGCCGCCCAGTTCCGTGGCCACGCCGTCCAGCCATTCTGCCGTCTCCAGGTTAAGCACGGATGCTTGAGTGCCTTCGACCGGCGGATCCAGAGCGGTCGGGCCGTCGCGATCTGCCTGCTCCTGTTCCGCTCGTTGCGAGTCTGGCGGTAACAGAGATCCGCCTTCGCCAACAGGTAGCAGGGTCTCCGATTTTGGCGATCCAGGTCTCTCACGGTCAGCGGATTGACGGACCGCGTCGTCTGTGAGAACGGCCACTGAGTCTTGCGCAGCCAGGGACGACTGGCGCTCCCGGATAACCATAGTCTCGCCCGAGTCGACAGACTCCGGCCGCAAGGTGCCAGGCTGTTCCAATGCGCCGACGTCACGATGAACGTCCGTTTCAGCCTGCCACCAGCGCTCGACAGCGGTGGTGAACGCCGTACTTTGGGCGACTGACGGCGAATGGGCCAGGGTCAGCGCGACGCCCAGCAGGCAGGCGCTCTCTGGCGTCAAACCGTGGAATGTCACCTCGGACGGCACGTACCGGCTCCACGGTGCTATGACCCAGCCGTCTTCGCCGGTGGATGTATCCACCGGCGAAGACGGTCGTCCGGAGTGTCGCCCGGCCACAGGAGATGCCGACAGGTTGGGCTGAGGCGCATCGAACGCCTCGCAGATCACTCGCAGCAACGTCCTGGCCTCCGGCGACGAGATACGCCGCAGGACATCGGTTACCACGCCGCGATCAGCCAGAATCTGCAGAGCCGCGGGCGCGGATCGAGGCGAGTCTGCCAATAGCGGCGCTATCTTGGCCGGCGTGAGGCTGCCCCAGCGCCCGGCATACGCCTGCCACCACCACCGTTCTGCCGCCCGTCCCCGGCTGATGTCCAGCGCCAGGCAAGCCAGCAGTTCAGCCTCGTCTCTGAACAGCACTGCCGGACAGCCTGGCGGCACCGCGTCGTCCAGCGGCCGCGCAGCACTGCGGTACAGGTCGTCCACAGCCGCGCGCGCTGCCCGTTCCCAGACTGGGTCCAGCCGTCCACCCGGACGCACTGGCAGCCGGCGATCCAGCGGCAGCGCCAACCGGTTGACGATGAGCACTGCGGCCGGAGGCAGCCCGGCCGGTCGCAGATCAGCGCCTGCCAGCATTCCCGCGACGGCCAGCCGGGTCGCCAGCGCGCGGTCGGCGCTGTGCACGCCCGTAATCCGCGCTCGGGCGATGGTGGTCGCGCCGAATGCTGTCATCAGCCGCGCAGCAAGGACTGGGCCTGATTGATCCAGGTCGTGGCCGATGAAACACCGACGCCGGTGGCTGCGGCAATTACTTCCGGCTGCGCTTCAGCCAGCAAGGCCAGGTTGGTGACGCCGGCATCGTTCAGCGCATTGGAACGCCGGTCGCCGATACCACGAATGATCGACACCGACTGACCACCGAGCACCTCACGCGGCAGCGACAGACCGAAACCCGGATCCAGCGGCACGACCACACTGCCGCCGGTGACTTGCCCGCCGCCGCCGGTAGACGTCCCTGCGACGGCCATGTTGCCCGACGCTCCACCCAGCAGAAAACGCTGCAGCGTGCGGCTGTAGAGGCCCCAGGCAAAGGGCGGTGCAGTCAGCCGCGCGCCGCCGGTGCCCGATTGATCGGCAGGCAATGCAGAAGTCAGATAATTGAAGCTGACGCGGGTCTGGTTGTTGGGCACGACGCCAATGAAGGCGGCGCCATCGCGGGCCTGGCTGGCCCGGCCCAGCGCTTCAGCGCCCACTGATGCCAATGCAGCGCGCGCGCCGCTGGTAAGCTGAGAAGAGAAGGCGTCCGAGGTCATACCGATGACAATATCGTTCTGCTCGGTGCGCTGCTGTAGATCGGAAGCCAGCAGCTCGGCCTGCGCACTGAACGCGAAGGTATCGTAGGCCCGCCGGTATTTCAGGTTCAACTCGGCGTCCAGAATCGCAAGGTTGATGCCGCGTGTCGGCTGGCCGGCCAGCAACGATTGCCCATCCAGGAAAACCCCGCCGTTGGCGTCGAAACCGGCGCCCAGCGCAACGAGTGTATGGGTATCCTGAGCCATGCTGCCCAGGCGTAGCGCCGCCACATCCGGCCCGAACATCGCGGCCTGGCTCGCCAGCCCGGCAGCCAACGTTTCCAGCATCTCCAGGACCATGTTCATCATGTCGGCGGTGATGACGTCGCCGGGACGCACCCGCGGCAGAACCGTCGGGTTGTCCGGCGCTGTTGGCGTCACCGTACCTCCCCCAGGCCGAACATCACCCGGCAGCGTAAAGTCGCCGGGAAAGACACCCAGGCCGGGGTTGATTGTGAAATCGCCCGGGCGGGACAAGCCGGGATTGATGGTCGCGAATGCGTTGCTCAACATCTCCAACACACTGGGATTGGTGAGTCTCTCTCCGGTTGTAAAATTGGCAAGTTTCTGTGCCATGGTCAAACCTCCTGCGATACGGTTCGGTCTTTGGTAGCCTCGTCTGGCGATCAGGCGTAATTGGCAAAGTCCCAGTGATCCAGGCTGTAGCGTGCCTGGCCGACATAGGGCATGTGGCCGCTGCTGAACACAACATAGGGTTGCGGCGGAATCGTTGACCCGGCGGCAGCGATGCCCTCCATGTTTTCACGTACATAGTAGGTCCAGACCAGCTCCTGCTGAGCGCGCCCCAGATCAATCGGTGGAAAGTTGTGCGCCATGCGCAGCAGCGCGGCCAGCTCGTCGCCAGTGATGTGCACCGGGCTGGGCACTTCCATACCGGCGAAGAAATCGGCCAGTTCGAAACCCTGATACCGGTTGGTGGCCAGCGGAACCAGTCCGGCAGCCGGCAGGTAGCGAAACAGGTCCAGCGCGTGCAGTTGGGTCAATGTCGCGCCAAACGCGCCCGAGCCGATCATGTCTGCAATCTGGGCCTGAAACTGGAGGAACGCCGCTTCGCCTTCTGCCGGACGGCGCATGCCGCTTTGCAACGGCCAGACAGCCGACACAGGCGGTGTCAAGGGCTTGCGGCGCACCGACCAGAGATCTACGAACTGCACGCCCGTCGTCGTCCAGAGCAGCAGCGCCAGCGGCACATCGCATTCCGTCAAGTCGCCGCGGCTGCGCATCCAGTCGATCAATCCATGGCTGGTCAGCGGCGACTGGCCGGATGGCAGTCTGAACGGGTCAACTGCGAAACCGGCAGCTTCCTGCGTTCCAAAACACAGATGCGCCAGCCCGTTGCGCAGCCGGGCGCGGCTGGCCGGACTGGTCTGTGTCAGCAGTTGCACCAGCTCATCGCGAATAGTCGCATTGACAAAGTTGATCTGAGCAAGATCCAGACCCACCAGTGCAAATCGCACCCCCTCCACGGCGTAGCTGTGGTCGCAGTCAGACGCCACGCCGTTGCCGTTGAAACCGACCACCGGTGCGTGCTCGGCGAACCCGGACGCCGGCGAAACGACAAACACGTAGACGCCCTCGGCAACGGTGGCTGTCGGCGTCGTCGCTTCGGGACGGCAAACGGCGAACAGGCCCGCATCGCCGCTCAGCAGGGCAGTTCTGGGCTGCCGCACCAACGCCACATCCACGTCTTCAGGCAGTGCCAACACGGCGCCCTTGCGTGTCACCGCCAGTCCCTTGGAGACACGCAACACCGGTTTCGCACCGGTGCTCGAAGGCGCCTGCCGCACGTCATAGCCCTCGACCACGCCCGCGCCAACCGCCAGCCCAAGCTGTTGGTGCTGCTGGCGGTTGGCCTGCTGTTCAGCACGCAAGTCACCGGCGGTCAGCAGCCGGCCGTTGAAAAAGTGTGTATTGCGAATGCCGCCGTGCAGCATCGGTTCAAGCAGTTCAAGGGTCATAGTCTCTCTCCAGTCCGGTGACCGCTCAACGGTGATCAGTAATCGGTGATCAGTGATCGGTCTCCACACCGCTCTACATCATCTACTGGTTACCGTTTACTGACTACTGTCTACTGATCACTGATTACCTGTCTCGACCAACTCTGCAAAGAACGCCGCGTTCTGCCGGTGCCACGGATCGTCTGGCTGCATAGACAGCGCCCGCTCAGTCCAGTTCAGCGCCTCGACCGGGCGGCTGAGGTGGTAGAGCGCGTTGGTGTAGTAGATGATCCACTGATGCTGGTAGGCTGCCAGGTTGAGGATGTGATCCGTTTCGGGCGCAGGCAAGCTGCGAGCGATGTCACACCAGTGCACCACGTCCGCCCACTTGCCCTCGAAGTAGCTGGTCTGCGCCAGGCCAAAGTACGCATCGGGCCAGCGCGGCTTGAGCTTGATCGCCTGCAGATCGGCGTCGATCGCGTCGTCGAAACGTCCCAGTGTGCGCAGCATTGCAGCCACTGCCGTCTGAGCCAGGTAACGCTCGTCGTCCCACGTTGACAGTCGCAGGTAACGCTCGTAGGTTGCCAGCGCCTCCTCGGTCCGACCGGCGCTATGCAGATCACGGCCAAGATAGAAGAGCAACCGCGGATCGGGGCGGTCGCCGGTCTCTGCCAGTTCGGCTTGCATCAGGGCGATATTGCGCTGCAAGCGGCGTTGGTCACGACCCGGCGGGCTATAGTGCTCAACCCAGACCTCGGGCTGGCGCACGGTCTGCCATGAACGATCAGTCACCAGCACCTCGTGAATGCGCCCCTGCCAGCGCCACGAGCCATCGTTGCGCACCAACCGTTCGCGCCAGAACTGGCACTGCGGCTGGCCGGCCGGGTCAAAATCCATGGCATAGCGCCACCAGATCGCGCCCACATCGGAAGGCACAGCGGCGGCCAGTTCGCGGATTTTCTCAGCGCCGGCAACCACATCGTCGGCATCGACCCAGCCAACCCAATCGCCGGTGGCATGGCCGAAGGCATTCTGGCGGGCCGCCGAGAAGTCGTCACACCAGGCAAAGTCGAAGATACGGTCGGTGTACCGGCTCGCCACGGCTTTGGTAGCGTCGGTCGAGCCGGTGTCCACGACCACGATCTCGTCCACCGCACCGGCCAGACTGGCCAGGCAGGGACCCAGTGTCTTCTCTTCGTCTTTGACGATCAACGCAATTGATACAGTCATAGTCAGGTTTGCGTGCTCACTGGTCACAGCCTACACGTCCAGCCGCCACCAACGAACGACCATCTGGGTGATTTGAACAGCCGACAGATTGGTGGCTGCCACGCGGAAGCGCCTACCGTCGTCCACGTAATACACGGTCAGCGAGACGTTAGGCCACTCGCGCTGCTGCGGCACATTCGGCGGCGGGAAGTCGCTGCTAACAGGCCCGCTTTGGGTGTCCATGAACTCGACAGCCACAGTGATCGGGGCCGGCCCATTCGGCAGATCTTCTGAATCTGAGAAGATGGTGATGTTCTGGCCGAGGGCTGGAAACTCGAACCGCCCGGTGTCCGCGCTGGCTGTGCCGGCTGGCCCCTGTGGACCGGTCGGCCCCGTTGCGCCGCGCGGTCCGGTTGGGCCGGCAGGTCCGGTATTGCCGTTGGCGCCCGCTGGGCCGGTTGGTCCGGCGGCACCTGCCGGGCCGGTGGGGCCGGTTGGACCCGTCGGGCCGGGAACGCCGGCGCCGGATGGCCCGGTTGGCCCCGTGGCGCCCGTCGCGCCTTGTGGTCCGGTGGGCCCCGCCGGACCAGTCGCACCCGCGTCGCCCTGTGGACCTGTCGGCCCTGTTGGACCAGCCGGGCCGGTGGGACCGGCCGGCCCGCTCAAGCCTGCCATGCCGCCCTGCCCGCCGAGGAGGCAGAACAGTTCCTGCTTGAGCCGGTCGGAAACCAGTACGGGCCGGTTGCCGCCGTCGATTTCGACGCTGTCAACGACCAGCCCACCGGCCGCGTCGACGTCGAAGTGAATGGCAGCCAGCAGCACGCAGTCGCTGCGTCCTTCAAAACGCGGACAGACCTCGGTCACCCAGACGGCCAGCGCCTCGCGCATGGTCTCGCACAGCGTCGACGCATAGAGACCGATGCTGTCTTCCGGTGGCGACATGGAGGGCGGCGATTCGTCCAGCCCCAGGTTGCGCACCAGATCGATCAGATAGGCGCTGTCGTCGGGATCGGGCGGTGAGCCGGTCTCCGGGATGATCTCGATGCGCTGGAGGAGATCGCCGAAGGCCCTCGTTTGATCTTCGGCAGCCTGGTCAGGCGCGGTCCACGAGAACTCGGTGCGGAATGTCTCCAGCACACGCGACGGAGCGCGGGTATCCTCGTCTGAAGCGCAAGCGCGGCCTGCCACCGGCACCAGATCCACCAGACACTCGTCGTAGCAAAGGCTGACGTAGGCGGTATATGATCCTGGGCCGGCAAAACCGGGCAGGTCACTGCTGTGCCGCTGTAACCATGCGCCGATGCGTGCACACTGGTCGTGGTCCACCCAGATCCAGTTGCCGCGCGGGCTGATAGCGTAGCCGCTGGTGACGTAGATCTCCGTATCGGAGCCGTCGTCCAGCGGCCGGGCGGTCACCTGCAATCCGCAGACCGTGCCGTAGCCGTGCAGGAGCAGGTTGCTGATGCGATGCTTCCACTCGAAGTGCTCCTGCTCCTGACGAAAGTCTTGCTCGCCGAGCACCATGCCAAAGGTGTAGTTGACCCGCTTGTTGGGCGGCAGCGGCGTGCAATCAGCCGGGGTCGTTATGCAATCTCTCATAGGTCTCTCCTTGGCGGGACGGTGATCGGTAACCGGTGATCGGTGATCGGTAGGTGTGTGACTGAGGTCTGATAACCGATTACCGTTTACTGGTTACCGATGACCCAGTCACCGCAGCGGGTCGCGGTCAATGACAAGGCGCTCATGAACATCCATCGGATGTGGCGGAACAAGATACCCATCGGCCAGGTAGTGCTGTCCCAGGATCACCGGCGCAAAGCGGCTTGCCGGTCCAACGACAGTATCCAAACCCAGCCTGATCTCACCGATGCGAAACGCGTCCCAGAATCGGCGCAGTTCGAACGCCGTATGGGCCGGCTTCTCCAGATTGATAATACGGCTGACCATCGCCTCTTCTTCGGGCGACATGTCCTGTGGTGCCAGCACGGAGAAACGATGCGCATCGTCTTCAAACGCGCGCACACCAGTCGCACCGGCAGTCGGATCGCCAGCCACCAGCTCACGGCCGCCACGGGTCATGAAGCGCTCGATGATGCGCACCTGTGACGGCTGGGCCAGCACGTATTCGTACAACATGTCCTCCAGAACCTGCTCACCGGTCACCGGCGTGGGATGGGCGATGCCGAGCCGATCCAGATCGCCGTGCAGCGGATGGGCCGGGTTCAACGCAGCCTGCTTGAAACGTTCCAGCAGGATCTCCAGACAGGGATCGAGCAGCAATAGCAGCGCGAATCGGATGCCGTCCAGCGTGCCGCGGCGCTGATAGAGCTTGCGCGCGTAACGGATGAACAGCCGGCGGCGGTCATAGTGCGGACTGTACGACATCCACCCGGACCACTGCTGCGGCCGGTCTCCGACCGAGCCGCCTACCGAGCCGGCCACCCGGCGCGCCTGGATATCAGCCCACAGCGGATCGACCAGCAATCCATACCAGCCTGCCAGCCAGTCCAGCGTATCACCCGGCGCGCTGCGGGCGTCAAACAGCATGCTGACATCGCGCATTTTGCCTTCGATCTCGCTGTAGAAGCCCTCCATGTTGGCCAGCATGCGCTCCAGGAAAGAGGCTGCATCGGCGTCGCCCGGATCGTGGTAGATGTTCGGCAGATAGCGCTCGGAGTATGAGAAGCGCGGGTAATAGACCCGCAACGTCTCCAGATGGGGCGTAACGCGACCGTTGCCAGCCAACTCGAGCCGCACCTGCGCATATCGACCGCGCGTGTTCTGAATCAACAGTTCCCAAACACCGGTGTCATCCAGTGCATCCAGGTCCTCACCGTTGTCCGCGGCCTTGTGCAGCAGCATCGGCCGGTAGAATGGCAGTTCGCCATCGTTGCGACGCAGCACGAGGTCGGGCTCCGGCGCATAGGCAACCGTGGCCAGCAGGTCCAGATCGTTGTGGGCCCGGGTCCAGACGCGCACCTCCGTATCAGCCGGCAGGCAGGCGTCCAGCAGCACCCTGTGCCAGACACAGTTGCGCGTCTTTCCGTCCAGTACCGGTGTGTCCAGCGTCGCGTCACGGGCGTATTTCGGCTGATCCACGGCGTACAACGTTGCCCAGCGCACGGATCCATCCAGATCTGCGCCGACCGGCAGCGCGCCGGCAGCGGTCACGTCATACAACAGCTTGCCGGCAGTTGCCAGCAGCGCCCGCCCGCCGTGGTAATGCATCGGCAGGTAGCTCGCCTGCAATTCGATGTCCGGCGGCGATTCATCCAGCCGCAGTAACCAGGCCATGGCCTGGTTGCCGTCGCGCTGCACCACGTATAGCGTATTGTCAGCCGGATTGAACGTCATGTCGTGGGCAGCCAGCCGCACCCACTCTTCGTTGCCCAGCGCTTCTTCCAGCGGCATCGGTCCCGCCAGCAACTCGCTGAGTTCGTACTGCAAGAGCGAAGACACCTCGACGCCGACCGGGCTGTCAAGAATCAGCACGGTGCCGTCGGGCAGCCCTTCGATCGCGATAGGATCGACGGCGTCGTCCAGCGGAAAACCGTGCGGGAACTGGCGGCCCGGCCTGAGCACGGTGTTGCCGCCGACGGGCCTGAAGGTCGCCAGCTCGGTCGCCTCGAGCACATCCAGCATCGCCGTCTCGGTCACGACCTGGAAGCTGCGGTCGAAGCCCCAGTAGACACGGTTGGCACGGTCCAGCACCCAGAATCCGCCTTCGGGCGCAACTGCCATGTCGAAAGGCACAAACGGCACGCTGGCCGGAAAGCGCAACTGCGACGGCTCGCCGCCGGCATGCAAATCAAAGATCAGCAAGCTGCGGGACGTGAGGTCTCCGACGACGAGATAGTGATGCTCAGTCACGACCATGCCGGCCAATTCGACGCTTTGCGGCGTCAGCGGCGCTGCCGGGCCGAACTCATCGGACGGCGGCGCGGCAGGCTCGACCGGCACCTGCCAATACACCGACGGCCGCACGTCGCCGGTTGGCTGCCAGTAGATGCGCTGACGGTCCTGGCTGATCCACCAGACATTGCCGAACCTGTCCACAGCCGCGCCCCGGCGTGCCTCGACCGGCAGCGGGTTGTCACGCCGGCCGCGCGGGAAGATTGACAGCAAGGGTCGCAGCGTCAGCGCAGCAGTGCGATCGTCCCAGGCAATATCTGCCCAGCCGTCGGCGCTGCCAGGTTCCAGGCAGCGCCGCCAGTCAGCCTGGCCATGAATTAGGTGGAAACGGGTTCCGTTGACGTCCATCGTTAATCGATACTATTCCTGTCAGGGTCGATCAGTAGATTGGTGGATTGGTAGTTTGGTAAGCCGTGTTGCGTATTGCGTATTGCGTTAGCCAGATAACCAATTCACCATTCACCAATTTTCAGTTTCCCAATCTACCACTCAACACTTCGTCCTGCTCACCGGCACCGGCAGCACTTCCACCGCCGGACCGCCAGGGGTCGTTTCGCCCAACAGCCCGGCCAGCGATTCGGCCTCGCCCTCGCGCACGCCCAGCTTGGCCAGCCGCGGCAGTTGCAGACCGGTCAGATCGCGCGCGTCGATGTCAGCAGCTGAACCGACGCCCATCTGCATCGACTGCACGTATTCGACACCGGCAACACGCGTGACGGCGGCCTCCAGATCCTTCTTCATCAGCCGGCGGCTCAGCGGCCAGCCGGTCGCGTCAGGCCCTCCCGGCGCCAGCGCCGACAGGTACTCCTCCAGCCGTGTGCGCACATCCTGGATCACCACATCCCGGAAATATCCCTCGCGCACCCGCAGCCCAACGGTCAGGTACACGTCAAGATACTCGGGGCCGCGCACGTAGACCTCGGTGGTGATCAGGCGGCGTGGATCGAGATAATCACAGACGGTCTGCAGGAAAAGACGATCGGGCACCGGCCAGCGTGGCCGCACCGCATCGTATTCCGGCACAACCATCAAGGTCACTACACCGGGGCTGCTCTCGCTGCGCGCCGGTTTGAAGAGCGGCAGCACCTCGACGCGCCCCACGTCTACACCGGGGGTGCGCGCCGCGACATCCTTGAAATCCTGAGCGGTCACCAGGCGATCGCGATGGCGCAGGTAGAGCGGAATGTTGCGCTCGCCCTCTGCCGTGGTCTCGCCTTCGTCGCCGCCCCAGGTCGGCACCGGGTTCTCGACCTTGTAGCCGCCTTGCAAGCGCGGATCGGGCGCCGCGTTGATGGCGCCCACCGCCACGTTGCCAGCCACGCCGCCGCCGTATTCGTAACCGGCGCGGATACGCTGGCCCGCCGCAGGGCGCGCGCCGCGCAACCCGTCGCCGAATCGTATCTCCCCTGCCTCGGGATCCAGCGCGTACACCAGATCGTTCCCGTCAGCCGCGAGCAGGTCGTCGGTCAGCCGCCAGAGCTGCCAGGTGCTGTCGTCGTTCTGCGTCTCCAGGCGCATGGAGTCGACGATGACCGGTGTATTGGCCAGCTTGACAGACTGATCCGGCTCGCCCGTTCCGCTGCCAAGCTGCTCGTTCACTACACTGACCGACTGGCGAACCTGGGCAGCGTTGATGCCCAGCCAGCTCAGCCGGGCGATCACCGGTGGCGACTGAACCCCGGTAGTGGCCGGCGCGGCCACTTTGATGCGTATCCAGGTCAGCAGCCGCGCTTTGATCTTCTCATCTTCCAGCCGCGGGGGATAGTCGCCCGATCCTTCGTCCAGTGGCTCGCCAAACTCCCAGGTCGTCAAACTCGTCGCACCCGGCAGCTCCAACTGCACCACACCAACCTGACTGAGTACATCCGGCTCCTGGATGACACGCAAGCGCGAGTAGCGCGCCGATGACGTGGCACTGACATCGGGCATCTCGTAGACCAGCGCGGGCACCGGCAGCCGCTGCGCGCTGCGCACTTGCGGCAGCAACGGCGGTGCATCGTCGGCCAGCGCCGGCACGACGCCAATCGACAGCGTCTTGTTAGCAATGGCCTCGCGCACGGCGTCCAGCGCGACATTCTTGGGCGCCAGCAGGGCGACATATACCGCGCCGTCCAGCGTGTCGTTGACCAGATCGAAAAGCGGGTTTGGCTCGCTAGCCGTGGGCAGCTTGAGCGACATGGTCTCGTAGAAGCGCAGGTCGATCTCTGGTGTGGACGCGCCGGTGGCCGCCGCCTGAGCCAGGCGCGCCTGGCGTACGGCGTCGAACTGAAGCGTCAGCTCCGCGTGCCGCGGACTGTCGGCGTCGATGGGCCGCTTGTAGTAGACCTGCCCTTCGACCGGCAGCACGGTCAGGCCGTTGCGTGTCAGAAAACGGACGTTGCCTGCCATGACCGCAACGCCGGGCTTCAACGACAACGCTTGGACGGGACCGCGTTCGTTGCGGATCGCCACGATGCCCTCGGCGGCCGCAGCGGCCTGCAATGGAACGCCAAGCAGTTGCAGGAATTTCAGCCGGTTGCGCTCCGGAATGCGGTTGGCACGGTAGAGCAGCGAATCGGTCAAGAACGCGAACAGTTGCACCAGCGTAATGCCAGGGTCGCTCTCGACGTCGAAGTTTGTCCACTCCGGCGTGTGCGAGGGAATGCGACGCTTGGCATCGTCCAGCAATTGCTCGTAGTTGCGATCGTCCAGGACGGGCAGTTCCAGTGGCATGGGGTTAGCCCTCCAATTGCAGGCTGAGGCTCAACCGCTCAACGCTTTGCGTGGCGATCAGGCGGTACTGAATGGTAATGGCGACCAACCGCGGGTCATCAGTCGTCCCTTCAACGGTGACCTCTTGCAGCGCGACCCGCGGCTCCCAGCGACCAACGGCTTCGATGATGCGTTCCTTGATCAACTGGCGGGTGGTCACGGTGTTTGGTTCGAACAGAAAGCGGCGCAGCCCGCAGCCAAAGGTCTCGCGCATCAGCCGTTCGCCCGGCTCGGTCAGCAGGATGATGCGCAGAGACTCGCGCACGTTCTGCTCACCGACCGACCAATACAGCCGGCCATCGCCGCCGACGCGCGGCGGGAAACCGAGGCCTTGTCCGAAGATGTTGGTTTTGCGTGTCGCCATTGCTAGTAACTCGTGAAACGTAAGGTGGGATGCGTGATGCGTAATGCGTAACCAGAAGCGGTTCGGCAATTTGTTGTCTAAAGCTTACTGGTCACTGGTCACTGATTACTGTTCACCGGTCACGATCCGCTCAATCCGGCGAGTATCTTCTTAGGCACGGGCAGGCAGATGCGGAAGAACAGGATCCACCAGAATACGAAGTTCAGGATGATCACAAACATCAGCAACAGAAAGAACGCTACGATGAAGATAATTTCAATGGAAAACGAGCAGATGAACGCAAATCCGCCGGTCAGCTCAGGACCAATCTGTCCCGGGTCGGTGATGACCTTCGAGGTGTCCGCGGGCAGCATGTTGATCTTGCGCTGCATCGGCTCGGAGATCATGAACGTGACGCCCTTTTTGAACTTGCGCATATCCGACAAACTGACGTTGGTTGGCAACGGGATCTTGATCTGACGCGCCGGCGCATCCTTGTCGAAGAACGCTGCAAACCTGAACACCTCAGACGGGCGGCTGATGACCCACTGCACAGGATCGCATTGGGGACGCTCGTAGACGCAGCGAACGATGTAGGTGGCCGCGCCACCCGGTTCGATCTTTGGCAACTCCAGCGGTGGGCGGGTCGCGGATGATAGAGCTGCTTCGAAGCGGCTCCGCAGGGTTGGTCCGCTGAACAGCACCGCATCCAACCGGTAGCTGTTGCCAAATCCCAGCGCGCCCGGATCAGATTCGCTCTCGTCGAGTTGCGCCTGCTTATTGGCAACCTGACCGATCGCGCTGGCCAGCGTGCGGCTGGCCGTCCACTGGGCGCCCTTGAGGAAGTTCATCAACGCCGTCTTCTGCGCCGCCTTCTCGCCGCTGAAGCTCGCGTTGGGGTTGTCACGCAACGCGATGGCGACATCGGGCAGCACATCAGGACGATTGAACAGCTCCCACAGGTCCAACAGCGTAAACACCGACATATCGCGCCGTACCTGGGAGGTGGTACCGCCAACCGGCCGCGTGGTCGGCATCCCCACCAGCACGGTCACCTGATCGATAAAGCGTGACTGAAGTTCATCGGCCCGCGGGTCGGTGAAGCTGCTCTCCGGGTCGCCGGTCAGTTGAGCCAGCACAGCCGGCCCGACGTTATAGGTATCCTTGCTTGAAGCCGGGATGTAACCGAACAGCAGCGTGCGGCCGTCTCTGGGCGCCGTCTGGTAGAGCGGCAACCGCTCTTCGCCGTCCAGCAGTGCCTTGCCGCCGTTGCCCACCGGTTGCCAGCCGGCCGCCGTAACGCTGGCCGCCGCCCACCCGTACTCAGCGCCGCCGATGACCTTGCGCAGCACGAAAAAGGTGCTCTCGCCATCGGGCAAGCTGACCTGGCGCTGCGGAAAGCCCGGTTCAATGCAGCAGAGTGACCCGCTGACCACGTAGAAGCTGCCGTGGATCGGCTGGAACAGCTTGAGTGGCGCCCCGTCCTCGTTGGGTGGCACCAGGCTGCCGGCCAGCGCGCCATTGCCAGCCTGCGCGGCAGCCATGAACTCGTCCACAAACGCGTCCGAGTTGTAGCCGAACAGGTGTGGCTGGAAGAACTCTGGCTGGCGGTAGTCCAGTCCATCTTCCTGCCACAAGGGCTGGGGTTTGAGCCACTCGAAGTGTTCGGTCATGGGTCGGTAATCAGTAAACGGTAATCGGTGATCGGAAAGTGGTGAATTGGTAGACTGGTGGTTTGGTAGATTGGTAGATTGGTAGACTGGTGGTTTGGTAGATTGGTGAGCGTGGTATGGTGATCGCTTCCGGCTCTGTTCAGGGTTTACTGTTCACCGTTCACCGATTACCAAATATTGCCCGCGCCTGGCGAGTAAGTTGCGCTGATGACAGAGTTGCTGATCAGCGTGTCACACTGGACCACGCCGCTGAACTTCGACATCGCGGCGTTGACGGTGACCATCGATGCGTTGACCTCGACGGTGCTGGCCCGCACCGACACCTTGACCGATGCCACGACGCTGATGCCGCCGCTGTCAAGGGTGACAGAGTTGCCGTTGCTATCTACGATCTCGACCTTGCCGGGTCCATCCTGTAGCGTCAGCTTCTGGCCTCCGGGCGTCTCCAGGATCATCTTTTCCTGACCGTCGTTGTCATCCAGCGTGATCTTGACGCCGTTGCGGGAGGTGATGGACTTGATGAAATTGTTGCCCGCGCCGTCCATCGTCTCGGGCGGTGTATCCTGGCCGTTCCACAGCGCACCCACCACATAGGGCCGCCGCGGATCGCCGCCTTCAAACGCCACCAGCACCTCGTCGTCTACGTCGGGTATGAACCAGGTGCCGCGGTTCGCTCCGGCCATCAGCGTCGCCAGCCGCGCCCAGACACTGAAACCGCCACCGTCGTCGGGCAACCACGGCAGCCGCACCTTGACGCGACCCTGCCCGTCGGGGTCATTGATATCCGCTACCAGGGCCGGGTAGACGCCGTAGAGCCGGTTGCGCTCCACAGCGCGCTCGCCCTGATCGAAAATGTCCATTAGGGAACCATCCCGGAGGAACTAGCCTCCAATTCCTGGCCGCTCCACCTCAAAGGTGGTGCGGTAGCCGTAGCGTGTGTCATGAGTGTGGCGCACCAGCGTTACGTAGTAGTTGCCTTCGAACAGCGGGCCAATGCCGCGCAACTCCAGGGCGCTACCAACCTGGATGGCGGGGTTGCCATCGGACACACCCGCGCCGGTGACAAATCGCCTTGCCCGGCGGCGATAACCGGCATCGGCCAGTGCCTGCGCTTCCGCCTGCGACAGCGGCGTGGCTAAGCCAACACGTTCAGTGCGTTCCGCCAGCGCTCGGTCCAACACGGATCCGCCGCTGCGCTGGCTTTGCAGCTCACCGGTGACGGCGCTTTCGCCAGCTTCCACATCGACCGCTTCTTTGCCGGCCACGTCCCAACCGCTGACCTTGAGCTTGCTGCGCTGATGCGCCAGGTCGGCGAGTACTGTGAACTCAAGCAGTTCCGCGCCGTAGGTCAGCGTAACCGAGCCTGCGTCGCGCCGGGTGCGGGCCTGCACATGAACCGTGCGGTCATCGATCCACAGCTCGGCATCGACCGCAGCAGCCCGCTCGCGCAGGAAGGCCAGATCGCTCTGGTTTACCTGGGTCAGCACCCGGTGATTTGGCCCGTCCACGTCAATGTCGGCGGTCAGGCCGTGCTGCGAGATGATCTCGTTCATGGCGTCGGAGTCGCTGCTGTCTTCGAACGTTCGCGTGCGACGCTCCATGCGCATGTCCTGAAAACGGTCCTCGGCCAGCACGGTCAACTCCGGCGGGCGGTCCTTGGGGAACTGCGCTTCCAGGCCGCTGATGCGACCCTTGAACACCCGGCGTGTGCTGCCCGGCGGCCCTAACTCGATCTCAATCTCCTTACCAAAGTCCACGGTTTGCCCGTCGAAGAGCAGAAAATCGACCTGGTCGCCGCGCGGTCCCCAGTTGGCGAAACGCAATTCGCAACGAAATAAACCAAGCGTCGTCTCCTCGATCAGCAGCGACAGCAACAGCCCCTCACTCAAGCCGCGCTGATCCCGGCCATCGATCTTGATGGAGGGCTGAGACGCGTAATAGGTGCGCTGTGTACTGCTGTTTGGTGGCATCGATAAGGATCCAGTTCTGTGGGCACAAACCGCCGTGAATGATGAAAGTTAAGATCTTATTCCGGCAATAGCCTGGCGAAGCCCGCCCGACCGTAAAACGGATCGGGCTACCCACTCCGGGGCGCGAGCAGCAAGGTGGAAGCCCTTCCAGGGCTGGAATCCAGGCCCGCAGGGCCTTTCACGTTGTAGCCGGACGGCTTTGCGTAGCACCCCGTAGCGGAGCGGAGTGGGTAGCCTCCGGCGGGCGTCACGATACTATTGCCGATTTATCTTCTTAACTTTCATAATTCCCGGTCTGACATGCCGAAGCATGCTAAAGCAAGCTCATCACATTCCAACTCCGCAGCTTGTCCATAAACCTCAGGGAGTTGATTCGGCAAGCCGCCTTGGCTCGTCGTTCCCGCGGAGGCGGGAATCTACTCTTCGCGGGCCTGGGTTCCCGCCTCAACGGGAACGACGGCGACTACCAGACACAATTCGTTACTTTCATCAGTAAGCTTTGCAGTTCCGGCGTTCGAATGAATTCGGCTACTGCAACTCGGTCAATCGGCCCAAACCCGCGCGACCCGGTCGCTTTGGCGCTGGACGACCCGCATGATCTCCTCTGGCGTCACCTGCGCGCCGGGCAATGCAGCAGTAGGCATCGATGGCGCCGGCGCCGGGGGCGGCTCGACAACGATCTCGGTTTCGTTGATGATAACGGGCATGGTCTACCTCAGGACTGACAGTGCTAATCGCAATTCAAGCAGCTCTCGACGCGTTGACCAACTCGTGCAGCCATCAGCACTGTCAGTCCTCGCGTTGCTCACCCAAACTTGACCGACGCCGACGCCTTCGCGTTCAGGTTGATCCGTGCGCCCGCCTCCAGCCGCAACGGGTCGTCGATGTCGTTGGCGCTGGCGATCGCCTTCCAGTCGGCGCTGGCTCCGATGCGAGCCGCCATGCTGGCGATGCTGTCACCCGGCCTGGCCGCATCCAACGGCGACGTTGCGCCGGTGTTGTTGCCGGCGCCGCCACTGGAGGCGTTGCCGAACAGAAAAACGATGTTATCGCGGCTCAAGCTCAGTGCAACGCTGGCCCGCAGTGGAACACCCTCTTCGGAAAAGTAGTCCAGCGTCTCGTCCATCGTGTCGATGTTGCCCTCGAAGATGAAGCTGCCCCACTGGAAGCGGACATTGGGCGGCTTGCGCTTTTCGTCCGGGTTGTCCTGCGGCTTGGCCATGACGAAATAGGCGACCTTCTCCGTCTCCGCGCGCACATCTTTACCGGTCGCGCTGGTGTCGAACAGAAGTTCCAACGACAACTTGGACGATCCACTGCCGACGAACTGCTTGCTGGCACCGCCCGGCTGGTCGCCGCCGGTATTCTGGTTCGAGAGACTCAGCTTCAGACTCTGTGGGTTAAACTGAACCTCGACCTTGTGCTCCGACTCGGCCTGGCTCAGAGATTTCGTACTGGCAGAAAACTCCTTGATCTCGACGAGCTCGGCTCTGGTGATGTTGCTGCTGGTCATTATCGTCCCTTATCCGAACCCGAACGACGCCGAGGCCGACGCAGAAGCCGAGAAGCCCGCGCCGGCGGATACGCCCACGCCAGCCGAGATACCGACGCCGGCTGAAAGACCGAAAGGCGGCTGCGGCTCTTCGATCTCGAAGAAGCTATAGGCCAACTGCATCTCCTCGATGGCCAACATGCCGTCCTTGGCATTCAGGCCCGGCGCCTTCATCTTGAGCGGCAGACAGTCGTGCACCTTGAAGCGCACCTGTTCCGTGCCCTCGCCGTCGCGCATGACAATCACCGCCTCGCCGCGTGCGCTGCGGGTGTCACCGCTGACAGACATGACGAACCATTTCCAGAGGTCGATGTTGCCGGTCATGCCGCGTTTCAGGGATAAAGTGCCGTAGCTGACCGGCCCGACGAGATGAATCTGCTGGGTGTTGTTGCCGCCCTCGCGATGTGTCTTCGGCTCCATGGTCATCTCCAGCCCGTCACACTCGGCAAACGCGGCATCGCACAGCGGATTGGTCAGCCCCAGCACAGAGGGCACGTTGATCTGCACGTCGAAGCGAAATGCTAGGAAAGGTCGTTCGTTGGCCATGATCAGCTATGCCTCAGCCACTACCAGGACGCCGTCGCTGGCCCGACTCAACAACACGGTGATGAACTCCATGGGCTCCGACGGCGCGACCTGAACCTGCGCGATGAAACGACCCTGGTCGATGCTCTGGCGGCTGTTGACGCTGCCATCGGTGACCACGCGGAAAGCCTGCTGTGGCGTG
Organism: Anaerolineales bacterium; assembly: GCA_020634615.1. GTDB lineage: Bacteria > Chloroflexota > Anaerolineae > JAAEKA01 > JAAEKA01 > JACKBK01. The sequence goes on along the minus strand of JACKBI010000008.1, from coordinate 127,107 downwards.
CGGCCGGCAAACGCGCCGCGCTCAAACATAAACCGCAGCAGCGCCTCCAGTGTCGAGCGCACGCCATCGCGCAGCCGCTCATCGTTGTTTTCGAAGGTCCAGACCATGCCGCGTTCCAACGCAACCTTGCGCAGCAGGATCATCAAGCGGCGCACCGAAAGCTGCAAGAGTTGCCGTTCCTCGCTCAACGTGTGCGCACTCATGGCACGAAAGTCACGCGGCTCGCGGCGGATCAGGTTGAACTGGTCGGCGAAAAGATCCGCCCAGTCATCGAGAGAAAACTGCGGTGTCAGGTCGAGCACACCTTGGAGCGGCACGTTGGCCGGCGCAACCCACACCTGGCGCTGGCGCTCACGTGCTGCAATCACGCCGCAGATCGCACCGTCGGGCGGAACAACGCGCAGGACCGGTGCATCGCCTGTCACTGCGTCGTCGGCCACCATCAACCAGGGGTGATAGACGGCGACATAGCTCAGGTCCACGAAGTCAGAAACCTCGGTGAACACGCTGCGTTGCCGCGGCAGTCCCAGCCGTTGCCGCAGCGCCTCCTGCCATTCGATGCACTGCCGCTTCTCGAAATGACCGGGCAGCGCCAGCACGGTCACCAGGTCACGCCGCGCCTGGCAGATGTTGACCAGCGCGTGCTGAATGTCCAGCAACTGCTGGCTGTCATACGACGCTGTGGAAACAAGCAGCGGCAGTCCAGTTGCAGCCGAATCGTCTGCGACCTGCTCTTCAACGCCACCCGGTTGATCGTCCGGCACCGGACAACACTGGAAGTCAGCCCAGTCCTTGGGCTCGGTGGGCGGCTCTGGCGGCGGTAGATCGGGCGGCGCGACCTCATCCGTCCAGGGTCGGTGTATTGCATCCGGCACAGCGATGATCGACACCTCAGGCAGGAACAACAGGCTGTGGACACCGTGCAGCCGCCGATTCTGGACGTAGTAACGGGTGAAGGCGTCGGCCTCCAACCCGCTGCCCGACCGCGGCTGGATCGCCGGGTTGGGCACCAGTGTCGTATCGACGAACAAGCGGCTGGCGAAACTCTCCAGACCGTCCGCGCCTTGTTCCTCGACAGCGACGCCAACCGCATCCGCGTCGCTGATGATCGCCAGCATTCCTACCGGCAGCCACGTCAGGCTGGCCAGCGCCTCATCGACCGGCGCCAGCAGGCCGGCCAGCGCCTGCGCAGTCAGGTCGCCGCTGCGCTCGGTCGGGATTCCCGTGGCCTGGCCCGGCTCGCTGCGCCGTTCCGACTGCAACTCGCGGTACAGCCGTGCGATTTCGGCAGCTTCGGTACCGTCGCCGTTGGCACGTGTGCTGCGCAGCAAACTCGACTCGGCCAGCGCTACCTCGCCCCAGTACCGCGGGTGTCCTCCGTTGAACGCGACCTCCTCGACGGCTGGCAGCCGCTGCTTGTCCAGCCAAAGGAGCTGATCGAAGCGCAACCGGTCAATCTGGATGAGCGCCGGCAGACCAGCAGCTGGCAGAACCTGCCCGGGCAACGCCAGCAGGCTGGCCGCCCGAAGTTCCACCAGTGCGTCCGGCGGAGATCCGATCTCACCCAGCGACTGAACGCCGGTCACCGGAAACAGGACGCCTTCGCCGCCCGCCAGGGTAAGCCGCAGCACGTCACCCGACTGGACAAGGCCAGCGTCGTCGCCTGACAACTGAAGAACGAGCCCACTGCTGTCCGACGAGAGATCGCCAGATGCTGCCAGCGTTTCGGTTCCATCCAGCGTGAGCCGGGCGACGGCGGTTACCTCGTGGCTGCCCGGCGCTGCCAGTTCGGTCTGAACGGCGTAGGCCAGAGTCGCAAAGAGTGTAACGGTCGTCGCTGTTTCCGGATCAGCGGAGGCCAGTTGACCGGTCACCGGGAAGAGCCACTGCTGGCCGTCCGCGAAAGCCAGCCGCAACAGGTCGCCGGTCTGGATGGCCTGTGGCGCGCTACCCGTCTTCCAGAGCAGGCTGCCATCGTCCTGCAGCGCAAAGGCGTTCGCAGGCATTGCAGTCAGGCGCAGCCGGCTGGCCAGCCGAAGCTGCTCCGCCCATGTTCCCGGCGAGCCGGCATGCAGCCATCCCAGCCGCGGCTCGCCGGCGTTGTCGATACCTACCAGGCCTGGCACGCGCAGCCGGGCCGTCGATGCGGTCTCGCCGGCCACCCGCACCACGAAGCAACGCCGTCCACCATTCTTGAAAAAAGCCGCCACCGCAGCGGGCAGATGTGCGCGCACAGTCCGGGCAGACGCCACCACAGCCTCGTCATCGCGCGCCAGCAGCACGTCGCCGCCGAAGACCGCGCGATAGGTGTCCACATCCTCGACAGCGACCGGCGTATGCAGCGGCCCGCGCTGGGCAAAGCCGACAAACGCGGCCACGTCCAGCCGGGGCAGCGCCAGCGTTGCCGGCTGCGTCGGTGGAAGGAAGTAGACGCCGGGGAGGCGTGGGAGGGTGGTGGTGTTCATGTCGGGTTACAGTGAACGGTTGACGGTGATCAGTGATCAGTGATCAGTGATCAGTTGCCAGAGATGGGTCGGCCACAACGCGCAGCGATCGTTTCCGATTACTGTTCACCATTTACTGATTACTGTCTCACGCCAGGTCAATCCGCTCGCAGGCCAACACCAGTTCCTCGACCGCGACATCGGTGCCCTTGCCGTTGAGCGACGGTCCCGTGTATTTGGTCGGGCGGGCATTGGTCAGCTTCCACTCCATCACCACGCTGGTGTGGTCCTCGTTCTGGAGCTGGACGGTGATGGTGCGCAGAGAGGCTTGCGAACCGGCTCGCACCTGGTCCAGCCACTCATACAGATCCAGGGCGCCGATGACACCACGCTTGAGCGTGATGTCAGGCACCTTGTACATGCCGGTCATCTTGCGCGGCGCGTTGTCCTTTTCGTTGCCGTTGCGATACTCCGCAACGGTGATCTCCATGCCCAGCCCGCTGACCTCCTGGAAACCGGCCTGCGCGCTGGCCGTGTCGCCAGTGCCGAGGTCGACCAGGAAGTTGAACTGGCCGTAAGGGCGCTCTCGAAATTCAGCCATGGGTTACTCTCCTCACACGATGTTGTGCGGCAAGTCAGCTATTGCGTACTGCATAATGCGTATTGCGGAAAACCAGCGTGAAACTGCTTTCCGAATACCGATTACTGCTTACCGTCCGCTAGCCGCGCCGATCCGCCGTCCACTGGCCGATGCGGAAGATCACGAACTCGGCCGGACGCACTGGCGCCACGCCGATCAGGCAGATCAGCCGGCCGTTGTCGATGTCGTTTTGCGTCATGGTGGAGCGGTCGCAGCGCACAAAGTACGCTTCCTGTGGCTTGTCGCCCATCAGATGACCCGACTTCCACTCGTTGAACAGGAAGTCTTCCACCGTCCGCCGCACGTTGGCCCACAGCGGTTCGCTGTTGTTTTCGAACACGATCCACTGTGTGCCGCGTTCCAGCGATCGCTCCAGATAGGCAAAGTAGCGGCGCACGTTGACGTACTTCCATTCGGGATCGGAGCTGATCGTGCGCGCTCCCCAGAGCCGGTAGCCGCGCCCTTCGAAGAAGCGGAAACAGTTGACGCCCTCAGGGTTGAGCACGTCCTGCTGCGCCTTGTTGAGCAGAAATTCGAAGCCAACTGCCATGCGCACGACCTCGTTGGCCGGCGCCTTGTGCACACCCTTTTCCACATCGTTGCGGGCATAGATGCCCGACACGAAGCCGCTGGGGGGCAGAAGCAACTCGTCTTCGGTCACCGGGTCCACCACCTTGACCCACGGGTAATACATCGCGCCATGGGTCGAATCGACCTGGCCGCGGAAGGCGCGCACGCCACCCACTGTCTGATCATCCGGCGAGTCCAGCACTGCAACCCGGTAGCGCATCCGCTCGCAATGGGCGATCAGATAAGCCTGTATGCCGGCCACCCGCAGGATGTTGCCGTTGCTGTAGCCCTGAGAATAGCCGGGAGCCGCAACGATGCTGATGTCCTCCAAGTCCTCCAGGGCTGCCAGACCGGTCTTAGACGTAGTGGTCGAATCGCCGGCGTAGTCGCTCGCGCCGGGCAGCGTGCCATCGGTGCCGCCGTCCAACCGGTAGACACGTTGGCGCTCCTCAGCCGTGCTGCTGGTGCTGACGACCGCTTCCAGTACGTCGGTGCCGAGCAGCGCTTCTGCCATCTCAGCGCCGGTGTCCAGCGCGTTGGTAGCCGGCTCAATGGCGAAGGGGACATACAGCGCCAGCCGTCGCGATGCGGGAGCGGTGTCGAAGTAGGCCGTCAGCGAGTTGCCGTGGTTGGGATGAAAGCTGAAACCTTCCAGCACTTCAGGCAGGGTATAGCGCTCTTTGGGTCGCTTTGGCCGCGTGATCGGTCGCTCAATCGCTACGTCGACCGTCAGCAGGCGCACTTCCTGCGTGTCCGGGTCAAAGCTGCTGATTGGGTCGATGGAGCCGCCCGGCTGCTGCAAAGCCAGGTCGTCGCCATCGCGCACGACATCATACAGCACTGCCGTCGGCGGGCTGGCGGTGTCCATGACCAGCACGGTGTCATGCTGCTGGATGCGCTTGATGGTCGCGGTGCTGGTCACCGGGTCGCTGGTCAGCAAATTGTCGCTGACACGCGGCAGGAAGGTGACGCGCATGTTGCCGGCCCGTCCTGGGAAGCGCGCGGTTATGTCGATCTGATCGGGTGGCGGCGAGTCGATGTCCTGGTTGTCCGTGCTGGCGGCGACACCGTCACCGGCTTCGACCCGCGACACGTAGAGTCGCCGGCCGCCTTCCTCAAAGAAGGCGCGCACGCCGTGTGCCAGGTAATTGGGCACGCTGGCGCCGCCGTATTCGAGCGGATCCAGGCCACCGTAGATTCGCTCAAAATCGGCGAAACTGGTCAGCAACTCTGGCTCCCCACTTGTCGGCCCGTAACGCGCCGGACCAACGAAGCCAGCAGTGCTGGTGCTGACCCCCTCGATTGACTTGGCGCGAAAACTGACCTCTTCGATGTACACTCCTGGGGCAAGGTACTCTGGCATAGTTCGACCTCCTAAAGTGGATCCCGGAAAAGTCCCGACGGTTGCGGGAAGACGCTGTGCTCTTCGATTGAAGGCAGACCCTTTGGCATGGGTTTTCCTTGCAGGCTGGCAGTCGCCGCGCCTCGTGTACGAAGCTGAGCCTCACCGATCTGGCTCAGCTTCTTGCTGTGCAGACGGACGCGTCTACGGGAGAACGGCGCCTGTGTCGATCAACAACCTGGTTTCGTCCAGACCGGTGGTTTGCAGAATCAGGTCCTGGCCAAAATTCAGGGTAGCGCTCAGATCAGCAGCCGGCAGGCCGGCGGCCGCGGGCCATACTGCGCCGGCCGCCTGCGTCAGAATACTGCGTAGGTCTGGCAAGGCAGCGCCCGCTGGTGTCTCCAGATTGGCCGGGTCATACAGAACCCTCGCGGTCACCTGCCATTGTTGCTCCTGGGGCGGCGCCTGCGGACCGGGCGGTGAACTGCCCAGCGTCGCCTGAAAAGGTGGCACGGGAAACATAACAACTACACAGCCTCGCTCATCAGCGATGCCGTGCCACGTGCCGCTGCCTTCGACGTCCAGTTCGAGCACGGCGTAGGCCGCCGGCTGGCCGGTGGACTGGCGCACCAGGTCAGCCCGCACGGCGGATAATGCCGTCGCCGGCCGTGAGGGCGCCGAGAACAGATAGAAACCAGGCAAGCTGTCATCGGGCGGGCTGGCTGCGCCGGCGGTGGGATAGATGCCGCGGAACGGCGCGTCGATGCGCATGACAACAGGCAGAAATCGCCGCTGGCGATCTTCTACCGACACGACAAAGCGTTGCAAGACCGGCGGGCTGGCACTGCCATCATCCGACGGATACTCCACATCGCGCAATCCGGGCAACCCCTGAAACGCGTAAATACCTGAGCCTGTGCGGAAGGCATCGCGCACCGGTTCGGTCGCTCCGTCAGGCCAGGCGCGCACGCGCAGGTTGTCCCCGATCTGGGCGTCAGTCGCGGGATCCCAGAAGCGGATACCCAGCGGCGTGAAAATGGTTTGGCGCTCGAAGCCGGATGACATGACGGGCTAGATCCCTGACGCGCTGGTGTAATCAAAGGTGCGCTGCTGGACCGGCTGGCCTGTTGTCAGCAGCAAGCGTGACTCGATGCGAATGTTGCGCGCGACATAGGGCACCGAAAGCTGGTAGACGTTCTGCACCAGGGTTTCCCAGACGTGCAACAAGTCCTCGTTGCTGAGATCGGCAAGCGTCAATTCCACCGACTCGTCGGGTTGAAAGGCGTCGGGAATAACGCTGTTGAGCAGGCCGGCCGGCAGCACCGGCGAATCCTCCATGACCCGCATCATCCAGCCAGCGATGGTGTGTTGCAGGCTGGCTTCGCGGCCCCAGGCGCTGAGGATAAAATGCATGTCCACCGCCAACTGGTTGCGGTAGCGCCGGCCATCATCCGTCAGCCGGCCGGTCGGCGAGCGGTAGGTGCCATTGGGCATCACACGGTACAAAAAAAGGCTGACGCCAGACTGCAAGGAAGAGGAGCCAAAATCACGCGCCAGAAACACTCTGAAGTCCAGCTCGTTGTTGAAGTCTTCAGGCTGATAATTGCTTCGCAGCAAGGCCAGGACGGCTTCGCTGACTGCGGCAAGTGCTCGGTAGTCGGCCATGGGGTCTAGAGGTCGCTCAGTCCGGGTTAGGTCGGGACGGCTTCAATCGGGTGCGATGATAGGCGCCGGGTTTGACGCCGAGTCGCTCAAGATAGGGCCCAACAAAATCAATAATATCGTCAAGGGTGTTGAGGTAGCGCCTTTCCTGGCTTGGAACATGGGTAATGTGACCACGCCATGCTGCTTCGTCGGCTTCCTCAACCGACTCTTCCAGCCATATCTTGACAATGAACGAGTGGGACTCGTATGGATCCATGATCCAGTCAATGCTCGCTTCCAGGCGGCCGTTCTCGAAATGAACGCGACCGGTTCGTGCCTCGCAGCCGCAAGATCGCCGCGATAAACTCTAAGGCAGTATAGCAGTCGGCCGGTCCGGCGCCGTCTTTTTGGCGTACGTGGAGGCGTCTATCAGGTCAGGAATACTGAAGTTAGGGTGGGAAACAGGGGGAACCGCGAGCAGCAAGGGTGTGACCGGCGGTGGCGCGCAAACGCCCGCCGCGGAGGGCGGGCGCGTTACGGATGGCAGAAGAATTAACTCACGTCTCTGTCAGCGCCAGTTCAATAGCCTCCAGTTCCAGGCGGATCTGACGCTGCATCGAAGTCAACGACTCGTGCAGGTGGCGCAGATGCGAACGAGGGTCGGTACACGGCTGTCCCGGGACGCGCTGGCCCGGCTCAAACCGGGTCGCAGAACCGCCAGAATGTGGGCCACCGTCGACGGCGTCAGCCCGTATCTGGTCTCTCAGGAGTACCGATCGTTGCGACGGCTTGACGTTGAGTTCTTCTCGCAATGCACGCTCAAGCTTGGCATACTGCCTCAGTGCTGACGTGCGATCACCAGCCAGATAGTAAAGCCGCATCATCCGGCGATGCGTGCGCTCGCGGGCGCGGTCATAGCGCAGTATCTGCTCAGCATAACCAAGGCCGACCTCACATTCATCGTGCGCCAGGCACCAGTCGATCAGCTTGTCCAGCATCGCAAGATACATGTTCTGCAGGCGCTCCCGTTCGAAGATGCACCAATCCTGGTAGCAGCCTTCCAGCAGGTCGCCCCGATAAAGCTGGACCGCCCGGCTCAGACCGGTCACGCACGCCGTGTCCAGTTCGGCGCCGGCCATGCCCTGACAGCGACCATAGGCTTCTTCGAACTGCGCCACATCCAGCCAGAGCGATGACACGGGGTTGAATTGAACCCAGTCCGGATCAGCTACCAGCGGCTCGGTATGGTCATCGGCTATGCACGGTTCCAGCGCAGTTTGCACCTGCCAAAGTGCCTGTCGCAGGTATTTGCGGGTCTGGGAACGCTGCGACTCGCCCCATAGCGTCTCTGCCAGAACCTCGCGCGCATGGGCGCGACTTCTGTAGACGAGAAGGTATGCCAGGAGTTCCTGGGTCTTGCGGCCTTCAATGCCTGCGAGCTCTGCCCCACTGTAAAGAATCTGAAACTTGCCAAACAATAAGACTTGTATCGAATTCATCGTGGCCACCGCGAAAGTATCAACTCCACCAAGATAGACGAAGGGCATCTAAATACTTGAACGTGGATCCGGGCCCGTTTCTGCCATGATCGCGCCGAACAAACAGGATTTAAGTTCCGAACAGGTGATTACGGTGTGCATTATAGCGCGCTTGTCAGAAGATTGCTTGCCGCGCGTCCTACGCTTCTCCTACGGCGCGGGCGTTCAACTGGCAGACACGCGGGATTGGCGAAAGCTGGCCAATGTGCTATGCTGCTGCTGAAACTGCGGTACAATTGAGGAAACTATGAAAGCCCAACCACTTCGAGGAAACCTGGCGAGAATCGCAAGCTCGCTGGCAGTCGCTATTGTCCTGCTTCTGACAAGCGGATCCATCGCCGGCCAGGCCGCGCCCGACGTCCCAATTATTCTGACGATCATCGGCCCCAGCCAGCCGGTGCCCGCTGGCCAGACGTTTCTGGTCACAGTCAGGGCCGAGCAGGCAACCAACATGGGCGCGTTTGAGTTTGGTGTTGCATTCAACCAGAGCATTCTGAGTACCGAACCGGCCTGGATGGCACTCACCCCCTTTTTGGGCAGCACGGGACGTACTACCTCCGAACTGCGACTGGAGAACCCTGTTAGTTTACTCCAACCGGTGTTCGGCGCCTACAGCTACGGCAGCATCAACGGACCGTCCGGTGCTGGCAATCTGGCAACGATCCAGTTCCAAGCTGCCGCGCCAGGTGTCACGTCGATCGATCTGACGCAAGTTCAGGTTACCGACGCTGACGCCAACATCTTGCCATGGACAACCGTGGCTGGGAACGTAACCGTGACCGGGTCGACGGGGATGCGCAGACTGTTTTTGCCAATGCTGCTGCGCGGTCGTTAGGCACCCCTGGCGGGTCTTGGCAGAACCATCGCCTATGGCACGCTCAGCACAGCAAAGAGGTTGAGGTTTTCACCGGCGCCATCCGCATAGAAGAGGTCGCTCACAGCCAGACCGGCGGCGCCAGCCAAGGCGCTGAGTTCCGATTCATCCACCAGGTGGCAGTAGCGCAGACCTGAGCCGCCGCGGTGCCAGTCCAAAAGATAGTCACCCGGTTCCAGATCGCTTTCGTGCAAACCGACCTCTTGCCAGGGCACAATCTTGCGCCGCAACCGTTCTTCGTTGAGGAATTGCCAGACCGAGACGATAATCATCCCGTCAGCCGCCAGCAGGCCACGCAGTGCCCTCAGCAACGCGACCCGCCGTTCCCAACCGGGAATGTGATGCAGCACAGCCAGCAGGGCGATCGCTTCATAGTCCGAAGCCGGCACCTTTGAGGCCCAATCGTCCCGGCTTATGTCGACTTGCAAGAACGTTGCCGTCACATTCGACAGTGCACCGGCGTTCTGAGCAGCAATGGCCAGCAGCGCGTCGCTGGCATCAACGCCGGTGTAACGCAGCGAGATACCCGCTTCGTCCACTGCCTGCGCCAATCGGCCGTTGCCACAGCCAACATCCAGCAGCGACCGGACGCCGTTCAGGCTTCGCACTACCTGCTGCAGACCAGTCTGGCGCGTACTCCGGCTGTCGGCAAACGGCCGGGCCAATTCTGTATAGAAGATCTGATTGACAGCTAGCAGCTTATCAAGGATTGTTTGATTCATATTCAATGGGTAACCGAGACCGATTCGCTCACCTGCCGCCCGCACCCGATCACCGCCATGCCAGCGACGCATGGAAGTACGATCCGATTGACCTGGCGCGCCACGAAGTGCAGCTGCGTGGAATCATCGCGGCGGTTCGCGCCGAACCGAACCTTGACCAGCGGGCGTTACGCCACATTCTGCGCCAGTTTCCGCGCGACGGTCAGGGATTTTTCAGCAAGAGCGAGCTGGTGCGCGGCTACCAGGCATTGTGCGACGCGGGCACGCTGACCTTCGACCGTGACACGCTGCGCCGCTTGCAGATGAAGCCGGTGCGCACGCAGTCGGGTGTCGCGCCGGTGGCTGTGTTGACCAAACCGGCCGGATGTCCCGGCAAGTGCATCTTTTGCCCGAACGACCCGGAAATGCCCAAGAGCTATCTCTCCTGGGAACCGGGCGCACAACGGGCGCTGCGCCATGACTTCGATCCCTTTGAGCAGACTGCCAGCCGTATCACCGCGCTGCGCAACACCGGGCATCCGGCACAGAAGATCGAGTTGATCATCCTGGGCGCGACCTGGTCCGCCTACCCGCGCAGCTATCAGGAATGGTTCGTGCAGCGCTGCCTGGACGCCATGAACGGCAGCACCAGCACCTCCCTGGCCGAAGCGCAGACCGTCAATGAGCGCGCGGCGGTGCGCTGTGTCGGCATGACGGTCGAGACGCGACCCGATTGGGTCACGCTGGACGAGGCGATCCACCTGCGCAAACTTGGCGTCACGCGGGTGCAGATAGGCATCCAAAGTCTGGACGATCACATTCTGGAGATCAACCGCCGTGGGCACGATATGGCAGCCGCCCGCCGCGCCAGCCGGCTGCTGCGTGCGGCCGGTTTCAAGCTGCTGATGCACTGGATGCCCAATCTGCTGGGGGCGACACCGAAAAGCGATCGCCAGGACTACCTGAGGCTCTGGACCGACCCGGACATGCGACCCGACGAGTTGAAGCTCTACCCGTGCTCGCTGATCGCGGGCACTGAGTTGTATACCGTCTGGCAGCAGGGCGGCTACCAGCCCTATGACCACGAAACCCTGGTGGACCTGGTGGCCGACTGCAAGGCTGCCACACCACGTTATTGCCGGCTGGATCGGGTCATCCGCGACATCCCCGCCACCTACGTAGTAGTCGGCAACCAATTCGCCAACCTGCGTGAGATGGCCAAGCAAAAGCTGCGCGAGAGTGGCCGCGTCTGCCAGTGCATCCGCTGCCGGGAAGTGCGCGGTGAGGAGGTGACCCTGCGGAGCCTCAAGTTGGAAGCGCTGCGCTACCCGGCAGGAGGCGGCCAAGAGGTGTTCCTGTCGATGGAAACACGGCAACACCGGTTGGCCGGCTTCGTGCGGCTGCATCTGCCCAGTCGGCCAGAAACTGTGGAATCACCGCCAGAACTTCGCGGATGCGCCGTCATCCGCCAACTGCACGTCTACGGTCCATCGCTGCCTATCGGCGGTGCGAGCGACGGCGAGGCGCAACACCGCGGCATCGGTCAGCGCCTGCTCAACGACGCTGCCGATGAATCGCGGCAGGCTGGCTTCAAGCGGCTGGCAGTGATTGCATCCATCGGAACACGCGAGTACTACCGCCAGCACGGATTTGAGACTGGCGAATTTTACATGGCGCGCGACCTGTAGGATCCGAAGTGATCCGCCGCGCTATTGCCCCAAAGCCTGAATGCTTTCCGCCGTAAGTTTGTTGCTGTAGTCGGGCGTGCCAAGCACAGTTACCAGGCTGCCCATCTGGGGTGCGCCGATGAGTGCGGTGTCGCCTGTCACCTCGACCCGATGACCGGAAACGCGCCACTGGCCCAGCGTGCCGGCCGCTGGCATTTCTTCTACGATACCGGTAACTGTCTGTTTTGGCGGGTGAGCCAGGACCACTATCCGACGGGCTCGATAATATCCGTTGCCAGAGTAGTCGGCCTGGATGTCGAGCCAACTGCGATAGCCTGCGGCTCCTGCCGTCTCGTCCACTACAGTGTTTTCAAAAACGGCAACATAGGCCGGCGACAACCCGGATCCATCCAGCAGATTGACGCGCCACAAATAGGGGAAAGTGTCGCCATTGACTGATACCAACCAACCGTTGCGCTGCTGGAACTGAGCAGTCCCGGACGAAACCCTGATCGACTGCGCCTTCAGATGGCGCGGGCCTGTTTCAGTGCCGACTACTTCTACCTGCGCACCGATCTCCGGGTCGCCAACGATAGGTGGAGAGTCGCTCAGATCAACCACCACATCATCGACCAACCACTGGCCAGCTTGCTGCTGGACAATGGTGCCAAGGTACATGACCGGTTCAGCCGATGAGTCAACAACGATCGTACCAGCCGCCAGACCATCCAGACTCCAGCGGCCATTTACGTTGACCAGCGCACCAACGGACGGGGTTCCCTGTACAGTCGTCGCCTGGCTGACTACAACGTCCGTATCACCGACCTGCCAGATGCCTGTATCGTTGTCGATCGCGACGATACGGTCAAAGATGTCGCCATCGGGAGCCTGCTGCAATTCAATAACAGTGGCCTGTAGTGGCTGCCCTTCCGGCTTCTCGGCTTCAACACGCGCCCAGACACCCGGTTGAATGGGCACGCCGTTGGCGCTAATCTCTGTTCCTGGAACAACTTGAAAGCTGTAAGCTCCCACAACCCAGGACGACGGAACCGTGGCGCTCCCCTGCCGCACCACGCCCTCGAACGAGACAAGCGGCGCCTGGGGCGTGGACTCAGCCTGGGCCGTCTGCGGAACGGCGGCGCGCAAGGATTGCATAGAGAACAACTGACTGGCAAGCACGCCAACCAGCAGCGCTGCGACGAAAACAACTGTGCAAAGTACAACGAGTCGCTTCATAGATGCCGCCTACAACAAAGCTCCGGTTGATGGCCGGAGCTTTACATTAATGGACAGGTATCATTGGTGAGAAGGACTGTTCAGGGCAATCGCGTTCACGTCAATTGTTGTATCGCAATGTCCGTGAGACGATGTCGTCTTGCTGATCGCGGTAGTTGTTGCGACGGCGACGCCCGCTCTTGCGAGAGGCCTTCTCCATTTCATACTCCAGGTCTTCCTCGCTCAAAGCCATCCGAAACGCCATTTCCATGGAGGTCGGAGCGATTTCATCTTCCAGTTCCACTGAGGCCGGTTCAAGATAGACCTCGGTCTGGTTCTCTTCTTCGGCAGCAGATGGCCGCAATCCCTTGAGACTCAGATCGATCCTGCCGCGGCGTGGATCAACACCACTGATACGCGCTTCGATGACTTCGCCCAGTTTGACAACATCTTCTGGCTTGGCCACGTAGCCGTCGCCCATCTCCTTGACATGCAGCATCGCATCACGCTCCAGGCCAATGTCGACGAAAGCGCCATAATTGGTCAGCCGGGTGACGGTGCCAGTGACGAGCTCACCTGTTTCCAGATCGCGAATCGTCTTGGTGCCGGGAGCAATCATCGTGAGGCTGATGCGATTGCGTTCGCGGTCCAGTTCTTTGATCCAGACCGTGATCTCCTGGCCTTCCTGAACAACGTCAGTAACCTTGTTCACCCGCGAGGTGGAAAGCTCGGAAATATGCAGAAGACCATCCCTGCCCGCGCCAATGTCCACAAACGCGCCGAATTCTGAAACCCGTTTTACTGTGCCCGAGACTTCCATCCCCACGCTAAGGACCTTAACGACTCTTGCGCGTGGTAGGACACGGACCTTTTTCTTTTGTTTCGGCGCAGGTTTTGCAGCACTTGCTTCAACCTGGGCGCCCTTAGTCTCTGCTGTCTCCTCGACCACGGAAGTCTCGACAGCCATTTCAACGTCACCTGAAGTCACGGGAAAGTCCTCCTGAAGCGACTTGGACCCTCTCCAATAAGTATGCCGCTGACGGCACAAACGCCGGCGCGGCATATACATAGAATGCCCGGATCCAACTCCTGAATAATGTCTGGGAGCAATTATACCCTCGTGCAAAAATGCTGTCAAAAGCAGCGTTGCCGCGCGGACAATTACCGACTTCATATTATGGGATAAATGCCACAATTGGTCAAGAATCGTGTTGACATGGCCGTTTTTCCATGCTATACTGAACTTGACTGGTGGACTGCTTGTGACAACAAAAGCAAGGCTCTGAAATGGATACGGCCATCAGGGACCAAGCGAAAGGTTACAAGGCCACCATGAACCAGGAAACAAGCGCAGCCAATCCTCATCCCCGAGGCAGGCTGCGCCTTTCGTAAAGGCACAAAGCAGTGCCGCCTCATTCCCGACCAAGTCAGCACTGTCAATTGTTTGCCCTTTCGGGTGAGGAGTACGCCTATGTCCAAGGATGCACAGGAAGTCTTGCGGGCCGAATTACTGCAAGCCAGAAGACAGCTTGCCGACTTGGACCGTCAGTTGCAACATAAGCCAGATTTTGAAATCGGTGAAGGCAGCCCGGCGATCATCACCTGGGAAATGAACCTTGCCCGACGAAGTGTGTTATTGCGGCGCATTGATGACTTTGAACGGGCGCTTGAGCGAGATTCAGCCGGCGCCTATGGAACGTGTGAATATTGCGGCGCTCAGATAAATCCGGAGCGACTGAGGATTCTTCCTCACACACGGCAGTGCATCAAATGTGCTAATATTCCAAAGGGCTCCAGGCCATCGGCACGAACTCGGCAAAGAACGGCAGAATAGCTGCTGGCGGTATACTGGAACGACAATCAGGAGACTATGGAAGAAATCATTGTAGTGGAAGGCGCCGAAGCAACGGAGTCCCTGGCAGAGTTGCTGGAGCGAGCATCACGCCAAGGCTTTATTACCTACGACGAGATTCTCGAGGCGCTTCCCGAAATAGAAGAAAGATTGGACGTTTTGGAGGATCTCTTCTCCAAGCTCCGTGAGCTGGATATTCCGGTGCAGGACCAATCAGAAGACGCGGATGAAGAAGTGGAGTTGCCGCCAAGCCGGGTGATCTCGGCCAAGGACGAGGACGACCTTGCTTTGGCGCGCGATGCGGTGGATCTCTATTTCCGGCAGATGGGCGCACACCCGCTCCTCACGGCCGATGAAGAGAAGTTACTTGCCGGTCGAGTCGTGTCTGGCAAGGCTGCCGGCCGCAAGCTGGCCCGCGGTGCATTCCAGACCCCGGTCGAGCGCGCCGATCTTGAGGCTGCCGCTGAACTTGGCCAGCAGGCCCGCCGGCGCATGATCGAGTCCAACAGCCGGTTGGTCATCAGCGTTGCCAAACGCTACATCGGTCACGGTGTACCGTTCCTGGATCTGATCCAGGAGGGCAATCTGGGTCTCATGCGGGCAGTGGATAAGTTCGATCCTGACCGCGGCTACAAATTCAGCACCTATGCAACCTGGTGGATTCGCCAGGCGGTGAGCCGCGCCGTATCCGATCAGGGACGCACTATCCGTCTGCCAGTCCACATGAGCGAGAAACTGCTCAAGCTGCGCCGCACAAGCCAGGAAATGGAACAGACGCTGGGTCGCGAGCCGACGCCGGAAGAACTGGCAGAGGCCCTGGACCTGCCTGCCGAGCGCGTCCACCGTTACCTGCGCACAGCAGTGCGTCCCCTTTCGCTGGAACAGCCGGTCGGTGAAGAGGAAGAGAGCACACTGGGTCAGTTCATCGAGGACGATGACAGCCCGGAGCCTTCCGAGCGCGCCGAACAGGCGTTGCTGCGCTCGAAGCTCGACGACCTGCTGGACACGTTGCAGCCGCGTGAGGAGCGTATCTTGCGCTTGCGCTACGGGTTGCTGGACGGCCACACCTACACACTGCAGGAAGTGGGCGAGATGTTCGGATTAACCCGCGAGCGAATTCGCCAGATTGAGCAAGAAGCGCTGGCCAGATTGCGCCACCCGAGCCGCAGCCGACAGCTGCGCGACTACCTGTAGAAAGCTTCCATGCCTAAACAGACTTCGTCCGCTAAACCAGATCAACCGAATCCACAGCGTGAACAGACCAAGGTGGTTCGTCGCCGCAGGCGCCGCCCGTCTCAGTCTCGTAACCGGTCCGAGAGCCGCGGCAAGCCGACTCAGGGAAGCAGCGCGCCGCCGAACCTCGACGCCGGACAACCGGTAGCAGCCTGGACGCGAGCACCGCGACCGGCGGAGCCGCCGCCGCGCAACCCCAACGTGTTTAGCTACACGTATACTACGTGGAAGACCTCATAGAGGATCGCCAAGAGCGCTGACCGGACAAGCAACCGGATCAGCGCTCTTTTTTTCAAACCTGCATGCTAACGGGTGAAAACCAGCGGGAGGGAATAACCAATGAGAATAGCACAAGTTTCAACCATTATTGCGATTGTCCTAAGTCTGTGGCTGCAAGGCGCTGAACCAACCTCGGCACAACCGTGCATGTCCACCACAGCCGATGCTACTGAATGTTCGCAGGAAATGACGCAAATGCCTGCTGCCGAAATTTCTGTGCTGAATAATGCCGAATGCAACCCTGAAACCGACCCTGGTTGTGTATCAGCTCAAACAACTGGCACCAACGCCTCCGAATTTCGCTTATACTTACCCCTCGTCGCGAAACCCGGCTTTCACCCCGTTACCGTACCCATCGGCATCAATAGCGGCGGGCCAGCCATCACCTTAGCGAACGGCCAGCAATACATCGAGGATCACCCATATTCCAGCTACGCCGGAGTTGGCTACATCGGCGGAACAGCAGTGACCAGTAATGCCCAATGGGAAGACATCAACAATACCACCGACGACAGGCTCTATCGTACCGGACGCTCAGGGGTGCAGGAATACCGCTTTGACGTGGTAAACGGCACCTATCTGGTTGAACTGAATCTGGCCGAGGTTCGCATTCATGGACCAGGTTTGCGTGTATTCAGCGTACGCGCCGAGAACCAGCCAAAGGTCTCGAACCTCGACCTATATTCGCTGGTACAGCACGACTATGCAATGCGCATACGCTTCGCAGTCGATGTCCAGGACCGGCAGCTTAATCTCACGCTGGTAGCCGGGACAGGCGAGACGCTGGTCAACGCGATCCGGGTTTCGCGACGAGCCCCGGACACCCAGCCGCCTGCCGCACCATCACCCGTGAAACTGGTCGGTGGATATGGAGAGACCCTGCTTCATTGGCCAGCCGGCGCGGAAGACGATGTCGCCGGCTATCACGTATACCGGTCAAACAGCATCGCCGGCCCGTACGTGCGAATCACTGCGACGCCCACACCTGTGAACCGCTACTTCGACCGAGAGCTGGCCATCAGTGCAATGGGCTGCTATCGAATCAGCAGTGTCGATGTGTTTGGCAACGAAAGCGCACAAAGTCCGGGGCAATGTGCGACGGTACTCGACTACGGCGCAACGTCGTTGCCTGTGTTTCGGATGACCATCGCTCCGGACGATCTGATGGCGCTTAACATCGACCCAGTCGCCAATGTCGAAGTTCCGGCAGTCCTGGAGCAAGGGGGCCAAACTTACTCCGTCGAAGCTGAATATCGTGGTCGCTCCACCCAGTACTCCAACAAGAAATCGTGGAAACTTGAGTCCAGAGAACCGTTTGCTTATTCGGGCCAGCAGACGCTGCTGTTGAACGGCGAAGGATATGATCCCGCCAGCATCCGCGACAAATTGGTCTATGGTTTGTTTGCAGACGCGGGCGTCCGACCGCTCGCCGCCAGTTTTGTTGACGTCGACCTGAACGGGCGCTTCATCGGGATGTTCACTCAAGTTGAGAATCCCGACGCCGAATTCCTGCGTCGAACTGGCCGTGATCCGTTTGGAGATGTGTTCAAGTGCCTCGATGGATTGGATACCGAACCGAGCTGCAGCAACGAAGTCCTTGCTGGTCGCAACACGGAGGATCTGTACAACTTCGCTGCGGTCGTCAACCGTACACCCGACGACGAGTTTGCAGCAGCGATAGCAGACGTGCTCGACGTTGCGGAGTTCCTCAACTACCAGGCAGTCACGACGTTCACCAACGATTTGGACGCTACTCACCAGTATCTCTTGATCTCGTCCACAGCTGGTGGGAAGTGGCAGACACTGCCGTGGGACAACGATGTGACCTTCCGCGATGGTAATCTCGCACTGGACTACGGCACGGCAAGCAACCCGGCTTACGGCACACAAGTCAATGTCTTGCTGACGCGCATGCTGGAGGTGCCTCAGTACCGGCGTTACTACGGCGATCGTATCCTGGAGTTGATCGATGGCGCGTTCTCATCGGCAGCCATGGCGAACCGGCTGGCACAAATCCGGGCGGAGGCATGGTTCGACCTGGAGCGTGACATCTGGAAAACCCACCGCGAGGACAACGACGCTGTCTTGCTAGACCTCAATAACATCCAGATCCGCGTAAACAGGCGCATCGATTATCTGCGCAACGCCGTGCCTGCGTACGTGCCGGCTCGCGACACTTACCTCGCCATCAATGAAGCCATGCCGCGCAATGTCAGCACACTGATCGACCCTGCCGACGGTGAGGCAGAACCATGGTTTGAGATCTTCAACGCGGGCGTCGAACCGGTCGACTTGGGTGGCATGTACATCAGTGACAGCGCTGCCGTTCCGAAACGGTTTCGCTTCGCAGACGGCACGATGGTACCAGCCCTTAGCGGGTTGGTCATCTGGGCTGACAACGAACCGCAGCAGGGGCACGATCACGTGAACTTCGCGCTTTATGGCAACGGAGGCCAGCTCTTGCTGACAGCAGCTGACGGCGTCACTCGTCTGGACACATTTGCCTTCCCGCCATTGCCGATCGACGTCTCAATGGCGCGCTTTCCTGACCAGAGCGGCGCTGCCGAACCATTCACCCACCCCTCGCCCGGTCAGCCGAATCGCCTGCCCGCACCGGTGATCTCAAACGTTTCACACCAACCTGACTATCCACAAACCGGCAATGACGTCACTGTCCGCGCCAGGCTTGTTGATGACGGGCAGGTCGTCAACGCCGAGCTTACATACATCGTCGGCCAGACATCCGTCACCGTCCCGATGTACGATGACGGGCACCACGACGACGGTGCACGCAATGATGGATTGTACGCGGGGCAAATTCCGGCAACGCCATCCGGCACAGTCGTCAGGTACTACATCACCGGCACGGATGATCACGCCAGAGTGTCCTACCACCCGGTCGCAGCACCTGTGCTGACCCACCACTACACCGTTGGTTTTCTTCCCCCACCGGTTACCATCAGCGAGTTCATGGCCGACAACGAGACAACCATCGAGGATCCGGACGAACCAGGTGAATTCCCTGACTGGATCGAGGTAACGAATCTGACACAGGAGCCAATCAACCTGGGCGGATATTATCTGACCGACAAGCTCAACACGCCCACCAAGTATCGCATTCCCAATGGAACCACTCTTGCTGCTGGCGAAGCGGCCATCTTCTGGGCCGACGACGACGGCACCCAGGGACCGTTCCACACCAATTTCAAACTCAGCGCCGACGGGGAGGCCGTCGGGTTGTTCGCCCCCGACGGTGTCACACCGGTCAGTACACTCGAGTTTGGCCCACAGACAACCGACGTCTCATTTGGCCTGTGTCCCCTCGTCGATGGAACCTGGAGCTTCCACTACCTGCCGACGCCCGGCGCAGCAAACGCCTGCCACTGGCAATATCTGCCTTCCGCGCAATCGCAGTAGCCATGGTTGTGCACATAGTGCATGGTCTCAGCTGAGCGTCGACGGACGGCCAATTAGCCTTCACTCTTCGTCATTCCTGTGAAGACCAGCAGCGTTCCTCGGAGACTAATAGAACCGAACGATGTCCCAGCCGCGTTCTTCTGCCACTTTCAGCAGCGGCCGGTCGGGATTGACCGCCACCGGGTGCCCCACCTGCTCCAGCAATGCCAGGTCGGCAATACTGTCAGTGTAAAAGAAGCTTGCGCCAAGATCGATGTCGTGCCGTGCAGCATACGCCTGTGCGGCGGCCAGCTTGCCAGGACCAATCACCATCGGCTCCAGCATCAAGCCGGTAAAGCGGCCGTTGCGGACCTCGAAACGGGTCGCCATCACATCCTCATCCGGTATCTCCAGGAACTCCGCCAGCGCCGTGGCCGTGTACGCAGGCGATGCGGTGATCATGGCGACGCGGTGGCCGCGCTTGCGATGTGCGTCCAGCCAGCGTTGCGCCTCGGGCGCGACGAAGTTGACCACCTGTTCAGCCACCCAGCGCCGCGTTGACATTGCCCGCTGCGCCTCGGATTCACCTGCCAGGTCCTTAGCCAGGCGGCGCGTCATCTCCACCATGTCCAGTTGACCCAACTGGTAGCGCACCATCGCGCCCACAAAGCGCAGGATGTAGTTCAGCGGTAGCTCGCCGCGCTCACGCATGTACCGGATCCACAACAGGGTTGAGCTGTCGCTCAACAGCGTGCGATCCATGTCAAAAAACGCCGCTGTGTGCATCTCAGTTACCACGCCAGCACTGCACCCTGGCTGCCGCTGGTTACCAGCTTTGCATAGCGCTGCAGATAGCTGGGCAAGCCGGGCCGCACTAGTGGCTGCCAAACGCTGCGCCGCCGCGCCAATTCTTCCTCGCTGACGTGCAGGTGCAAACTGCGAGCGGGGATGTCAACAGTGATCATGTCGCCCGGCTCGATAAGCGCTATCGGCCCACCGGCCGCTGCCTCGGGTGAGACGTGGCCGACACATGAACCGCGCGTGCCGCCGCTAAACCTGCCGTCGGTAATCAGCGCAACCGTGCTGCCAAGCCCCTGACCCATCAGGTAGGACGTCGGTGCAAGCATCTCTTGCATGCCCGGCCCGCCTTTCGGACCCTCGTAGCGGATCACCACCACATCGCCGGCCTTGACTTCGCCGGCACGAATGCCATCCACGGCCTCTTCCTGGCTTTCGTAGATGACCGCCGGGCCGGTGTGTTGCATCATGGCCGGCAGCACGCCGGCTGCTTTCACGACGCCGCCTTCGGGCGCCAGGTTGCCAAACAGGATGGCCAGGCCGCCATCGGCGCTGTAGGGATTATCCAGGGTGCGAATACACTCGACATCCAGTGAACGCGAGGCAGCGATGTTTTCGCCCAGCGTCTGACCGGTGACCGTGAGTGCGTCCAGATTCAGCGCGCCGGGCTTCTGAGCAAGCTCCGCCAGAATCGCACTGACGCCGCCGGCCGCGTCCACATCCTCCACATGGTAATGGCTCGACGGGCTGACCTTGCACAGATTCGGCGTGCGCCGGCTGACCTCGTTGACACGGCTCAGCGGATAATCAACTCCCGCCTCATGGGCGATGGCCAGTGTATGCAAGACCGTGTTGGTGCTGCCACCCATGGCCACGTCCAGCGCCATGGCATTGTCCAGAGCCGCTGCCGTGACGATCTGGCGCGGCGTCAGGTCCATCGCCACCAGGGTCATAAGCTGGCGGGCAGCCGCGCGGGCCAGTTCCTCGCGCCGCGGATCGACCGCCAGGATGGTGCCGTTGCCCGGCAGCGCCATGCCAAGCGCTTCACACAGGCAGTTCATCGAGTTGGCGGTGAACATACCGGAACATGAGCCGCAGGTCGGGCAGGCAACATCCTCGATCTGCTTCAATTCCTCCGCTGTGATCGTACCGCTCTGATAAGCGCCCACGCCCTCAAAGACGGAGATCAGGTCCACCACCTTGCCGCTGGCCGTCACGCCGGCACGCATGGGGCCGCCGCTGACAAAAATGGTCGGCACATCAACCCGCATCGCGCCCATCAACATACCGGGAGTGATTTTGTCGCAGTTGGGGATGCAGATCATGCCGTCGAAACAATGGGCGGCGATCATCGTCTCCACCGAGTCGGCAATGATCTCACGACTGGGCAGGCTGTACTTCATGCCAAAGTGGCCCATCGCGATGCCGTCGTCCACACCGATGGTGTTGAACATGAAGGGCACCCCGCCAGCTTCGCGCACCGCCTGGCGCACCACTTCGCCGAAGGCTTGCAGATGCACGTGACCGGGCACAATGTCCACGTAGGAGTTGGCGATGGCGATAAAGGGCTTGTCCATGTCGGCGTCGGTGACACCGGTGGCCTTGAGCAAGGACCGGTGCGGCGACCGCTCGATGCCACGCTTGATGGTATCGGACCGCATGGCACGCGGTGCGCCGCTGCCGTTTCTGCCGTTGGTTGGTTGGATCACAAATACCTCCAGGGTTGAGTTTGTCGTGTTTCAAGAGGCCCGCCGGAGGCCAAGGCCATCCGGCTACAAAGTGTAAGATCTATCAGGGCTGGGATACAGGCCCGCAGGGTCTTCCATTTCGTAGCCCGATCCGTTTTACGGTCGGGCGGGCTTCGCATGACGATCGCCTGAGTGTTCGCTGAAGCCTCAATGACCTTTCGATGAGCGTCCCGCTGTCACGTAGCACGCTCTGCCAGTTCGGGCGGCTCCGATTGTACCACAACGCCGCTGTTCCGGTTCAAGCCGGTCAGCGCGTATTCCAGCCCATCGGACAGGGCCTGCCAACTGGCTTCGATGATGTTGGCGCTGGCGCCAACGGTGCTCCAGGTGTCGATGCCGTCGCTGAAGTCGATCAGCACCCGCGTAGTGGCAGCGGTAGCCCGATGGGTATCCAAAATGCGCACCTTGTAATCGGCCAGATGCACCGTTCGCAGATTGGGATAGAAGCGCTCCAGCGCCTTGCGCAGCGCCAGGTTGAGCGCGTTGACCGGTCCGTTGCCCTCCGCTACCTCATGAAAGACATGTCCTTCGATATCAACCTTGACCGTAGCTTCGGAAAAGAGGCCGCGCCCGCGGCGATTGTCAACGGCCGTGGTGAAGTCGATCAGCTCAAAAGGTTTCTTGTAACCGGGCTGAGCACGGCGCAGCAGCAGATCAACCGAAGCTTCCGAGGCTTCGAAGGAATAGCCGTGGTTCTCCAGTTCCTTGATCTGCTGTAACACGGCGCGTTCCTGCTCGCGATTGATCCCGTTCAGACCATACTCGTCCCGCTTGACAGCGATGTTATCCTTGCCGCTGAGTTCACTGACCACCACCCGTTTCTGGTTGCCCACCAGCGTCGGATCGATATGCTGGTAGCTCTGTTCCAGCTTGACCACCGCGTTGACGTGGGTGCCTCCCTTGTGCGCGAAAGCCGAATATCCCAGGAAGGGGGTGTGCGCCGACAGTTTGACGTTGGCCAGTTCGGCCACAAAATGCGCCGTGCTGCTGAGGTTGGCCAGTTCGGCATCGGTTATGCAATCGACGCCCATCTTGAGTTTAAGATTGGCGATGATGCTGGTCAGGTTGCTGTTTCCGCAACGCTCGCCATAGCCGTTGATGGTCCCCTGCACATGCGTACACCCTTGACGTATCCCCTCCAACGCGTTGGCAACGCCCACGTCGCCATCGTTGTGCGTGTGAATGCCGAGCACACCGCGGTAGCCGATCGCGTTCAGATACAGGCGGACATCCTGCACGGCATGGCCGACATCCCAGTACAGCGCGCCGCCGTTGGTGTCGCACAACACCAGGGCGTCCGCGCCGTTGTCCGCGGCTGCCTTGAGCGTGGCCAGGGCATATTCAGGATTTGCCTTGTAGCCGTCGAAGAAGTGCTCGGCGTCATAGACGAACTCGTCGCAGTGCTGTTTCAGATAGGCCACGCTATCGCCGATCATGCGCAGATTCTCTTCCAACGTCGTCCGCAACACCTCGGTAACGTGCAGATCCCACGTCTTGCCAAAGATGGTGATGACCGGCGTGCCGGCGTCCACCAGAAGCTGGATCTGCGGATCATCGGCCGGATCGACGCCGGCGCGGCACGTGCTGCCAAAGGCAGCCACGCGCGCCTGGCGCAGTTGCAGCTCGCCCTGGGCGCGCTGGAAGAACTCAATGTCCTTGGGATTCGAGCCGGGCCAGCCGCCTTCGATGTAATGAATGCCCAGGTCGTCCAGCTTGCGCGCGATTCGCAGCTTGTCCTCGCACGAAAAATTGATCCCTTCGCCTTGCGTGCCATCGCGCAAGGTCGTATCGTAAAGCCACATGGGCGGTGTTGTCATCTTGCTAGTCATAGGTTTGTCCTCCATCGGGACTGTCAGATTGTGTATCGGGTCAGCTTGCATCGAAAAAGCAACGATGTTGTGATCAGGCACTCGCGCTGACCGTCCCGATAGAGCGGGTGCGCAAGGCGGCGCTATTGCCTGACGCACCCGTGGTCACCATAGGTTGTGTTTCAGTTGTAATACTAAGCATTTCTGTTGATTTCACCGGGACATTTGGGTTATAATGCGGCTGGAGGAACCAGCCATGCAACTTGAAGACTATTTCGACTTTCTTGCACCCAACGACATTCGCATCAAAGGCAGCCGCATCGGCATCGAGTCGGTGCTGTACGAGTTCATCCACCGTGCGCAAACGCCTGAGGAAATTGACGCCCGCTTCTGGTCCATCAACCTCGAGCAGGTCTATGCGACGATCCTGTATTACTTGCACAACAAAGAGGCTGTGCATCAGTACATGACGGACTGGATTGAATATAGCGAGCGGATGCGAAAAGAACAAGAGGACAACCCTGACCCCATCGTACTCCGCTTTCGCAAACTCAAGGCAATGTACGGTGACAATGCCGCTGCCGTAGTGCGCGAACGTGGCCTCGCCGCCGCGCTTGCTGAACCAAAAGAGGAGTATCAGATCGGTGAGTCAGATCAAGTACCTCCTCGATGAACACGTCAACCCGCACTACAAGCACGGTCTACAGCGTCGCCGGCCTGAGATAATCGTTTGGTGCATTGGCGACCCAGGCGCACCTGACAAGAGCACGCTAGACCCTGATATCCTCGTCTGGTGCGAGGAGCGAGGTTTTATCCTCGTCACCAACAACCGCTCGTCCATGCCTGTTCATCTGCGAGACCACCTCGCCAGTGGTCGGCATTGCCCAGGGATCTTTGTCATAAACATGCGTCTATCGATGGGAGCCATAATTGACGAGTTGGAACTGATCTGGCAGGGTAGTGAACTTGCTGAATATCGTGATTTGATCAGGCATTTGCCAATCAGTTGATGGCGGTCAGTCGACTTACGACCGCTGCGCCCATCTCCACCGTTCCCAGGATCTCCTTCGCGCCCCAGGCGATATCGCCCGTCCGCAGGCCGTCTGCCAGCACAGACTCTACCGCTCGCTCGACCGCTTGTGCCTCGTTCTCCATACCCAGCGAATGACGCAGCAGCATGGCCGCGCTGAGAATCGCGGCCAGTGGGTTCGCCACGCCCTTGCCTGCAATGTCGGGCGCCGAACCGTGGATCGGCTCGTACAGCCCGCGCGGATGGCCGTGACCATTCAGGTCCGTGCCAAGGCTGGCGCTGGGCAGCAAACCCATGCTGCCGGCCAGCATGCTGGCCTCGTCGGTCAGGATGTCACCGAACAGGTTCTCAGCCAGCACCACGTCGTAGGCCGATGGCCGGCGGATCAGATGCATCGCCATCGCGTCGACCAGGACGTGCTCCAATTCGACATCGGGGAATTCCGCCCGGACGACCTCTGTCACGACACGACGCCAGAGCCGCGAGCTTGCCAGCACGTTGGCTTTGTCGACTGACGCCAGCCGGCCGCTGCGCCCCCGGGCCGCTGCGGCTGCCAAACGGGTCACCTGTTCAATCTCCGGCTGCGTATAGAGCATGGTATCGAACGCGGTCGGGTCGTCCGCAGTCGCCTCCTGGCGCGGCCCAAAGTAGATGCCGCCGGTCAGTTCGCGCACGACCAACAAATCAACGCCAGCCAGCACCTCCGGTTTCAGCGTCGAGGCTTCCAGCAACGCGGGCGCCAGTTTCACCGGCCGCAAATTGGCGAACAGTCCCAGCGCCTTGCGGATCCCCAGCAGCCCCTGCTCCGGACGCACCGCCGCTGTCGGGTTGTCCCACTTCGGCCCGCCCACTGCTCCCAACAACACTGCGTCGCTCGCGCGGCACAGATCAACGGTGTCAGGCGGCAGGGCTGTGCCGGTCTCGTCGATGGCACAACCACCGATCAGGCCGGTGCCAAATTCAAAGCTGTGACCGAAGCGCTGGCCGACTGCATTCAGCACGTTAACGGCTTCAGCGGTGACCTCCGGGCCGATTCCATCGCCGGGCAGGAGCGCAATGCGCAGGGGCTGGCTACTCATGGCTGTCGTTGTAGCACGTCGTCAGTTCCGGCGCAGCATCGGTGCGCTGGCTGCTGCCGGTCGCATGCTGCTCTGAATCGTACTGCTCGTAGACGTGGACGGTCAGCGCAGCTTCCTCGCGTGCGTCGATCCAGAAACGTGGCCTGGCCTCCTGGTCGGCCGCTTGCGATTTGTGTGCAATCAGAATCATCCTGCGTTCCTTTCCATGACAGCCGGTTCAGGCTGGTTGCATTGCCGCTTCAAAGGCTGCGATGTCCGCCGATTTTGAGAGCAGGTAGCCGAGATCATCCACGCCCTGCAGAAGGCAGAGCTTGCGATACGGGTCAATGGGGAAACTGACCTGCTGGCCGTCCGGCAGACTGACCCGCTGCGCTTCCAAATCCACAGTGATGCGCGTGTCGGGCTGCTCCTCGACCAAATCCAGCAGCATCTGGACGGTTTCCTCCGGCAGTGTCACGATCAGCAGGCCGTTCTTGAGCGAGTTATTGTGAAAGATGTCAGCAAACCCGGGTGAGATCACGGTGCGAAAACCGTAATCCGTCAGCGCCCAAACGGCATGTTCGCGGCTGGAACCGCTGCCGAAATTGCGGCCGGCGATCAAGATCTCGGCGCCTTCGTGGCATTCCTTGTTCAGGACAAAATCAGGATCGAGCGCGCCGTCCGCCCCGAAGCGCCAGGCGGCAAAACAGCCCTCGCCCATACCGTCTTTGGTAACGGCCGTCAGGAAGCGTGCCGGAATGATTTGGTCAGTGTCAACGTTCTCCGCTCGCAGCGGAACGGCGGTGGCAGTAAGTTGTGTAAATGATTGCATAGTATTTCCTTGAAGCACGGAGCGTGAAACGCACTCTGCAGGCACGCATTGCGTATGCCGCGTCACGTCTTTGGTTCCACAGCTATAGCATCTCCCGCACGTCCACAACCCGCCCGTTGACCGCCGCCGCGGCGGCCATGATTGGGCTCATCAGCAGACTGCGCGCGCCGGGACCCTGTCGTCCCTGAAAATTGCGGTTGCTGGTGCTGGCGACATACTTGCCGGCGCCGGCCTTGTCGTCGTTCATGGCCAGGCACATACTGCAACCCGCGCCGCGCCACTCAAAACCGGCCTCAGAGAAGATGCGGTCCAGTCCCTCAGCCTCGGCCTGCGCCTTGACCGCTTTCGACCCCGGCACCACGATGGCCCACACGTCGTCGGCCACGTGCTTGCCGCGCACGATGGCAGCTGCCTCGCGCAGATCCTCGACGCGGCTGTTGGTGCAGGATCCGATGAAGACGATGTCCACGGGCAGGCCAGCCATCGGCTGTCCCTGGCGCAGCCCCATGTATTCCAGCGCGCCGAGCAGGCTGCGGCGCTCGGCCGGATCGTCGAGGTCATCGACCGTGGGGACGCGACCGGTGATTGCCATGCCCTGCCCCGGATTGGTGCCGTAGGTGACCATCGGCTGCAATGCATTGGCGTCCAGCGTCAGCTCGCGGTCGAATCGCGCGCCGTCGTCGCTGCGCAGCGTTCGCCAATACGCCACCGCCCTGTCCCATTCCTCGCCCTGCGGCGCATAGGGCCGGCCGCGCAGGTAGTCGAAAGTCGTCTCGTCGGGAGCGATCATGCCAGCGCGCGCGCCGCCTTCGATGCTCATATTGCAGATCGTCATCCGGTTCGCCATGCTCATCTTGCGGATCGCGCTGCCGCGATACTCAAAGACATGGCCGCGCCCGCCGGCCGCGCCATTCTGCGCAATGATCGCCAGGATCACATCCTTGGCGCTCACGCCGCGACCCAGTTCACCGTCCACGTTGATGGCGAAGGTCTTGGGACGGTCTTGCAGCAGGCACTGGGTTGCCAGCACGTGGCCGACCTCGCTGGTACCGATGCCGAAGGCCAGCGCGCCGAACGCCCCGTGGGTGCTGGTGTGGCTGTCACCGCAGACGATGGTGGTGCCCGGCTGGGTGATGCCCATCTCCGGCCCCACCACGTGGACGATACCCTGGACCGGACCGTCGATGTCGAACAGCGTGACGCCGAAGTCCTCGCAGTTTTCGCGCAGCGTGCGCACCTGGGTCGCGGCGTCGCTGGGCCACAACGTTATGTCGACATTTCGCGTCGGGATCGCATGGTCCATGGTCGCAAAGGTGCGATCCGGCCGCCGCACAGGCAAACCGCGCTCGCGCAGCGTGGCGAACGCCTGCGGCGACGTGACCTCGTGCACCAGATGCGTGTCGACGTACAAGACCGCCGGCGCACCGGCATCCTGCACGACTACGTGCGCGTCCCAGACCTTCTCAAAAAGCGTTCTTGGCAGTCCGTTATTCATTGCGTGAGTCCAACTCCAGATTTCTACAGGCATCGAGTGCCTGCCAGTTGTATCCTTGCTACCACAGAACCGCGGATCAGGAGGAAGCCGCGGATCAGACTGTCACCTGCAACCTGCTATCTGCCGCTTGCAACCTGCAACTTGCCACTTGCAACTTCTTCATCTTTACCAGCGCCCTCGTTGACCGCCTCGATGGTGGCCACAGCCTCCTTGGGCAGAACCAGCCAGAAGTTGTCCAGCTCTTCCTCCCAACCGTCCAGGATCGCTTTGGCCCGCGGGCTGCCGGTCAGTTGGAAGTGGCGGCGCACCAGACTGCGCAGTTGCCGCGCCTGGTCCACACCGGTCACGCGGCGCAAAGTGATCAGTTGCGGATTGTAGCGGCCAGGGAAGCGATCCGCAGGGTCGTAGACGTAGGCCAGACCGCCGGTCATGCCGGCGCCGAAATTGCGCCCCGTGTCGCCCAGAATCACCGCCACGCCGCCGGTCATATACTCGCAGCCGTGGTCGCCGACGCCCTCGACCACCGCCTGCGCGCCGCTGTTGCGCACCGCAAAGCGCTCGCCGGCCCGGCCCGCCGCGAACAACTGTCCACCGGTCGCGCCATACAAGGCCGTGTTGCCAAGGATGACGTTCTCGTGCCAGACGTAGCGCACCGCAGCCTGCGGCCGCAGCACGATCTCACCGCCGCCAAGCCCTTTGCCAACGTAGTCGTTAGCCTGGCCCGTCAGGTGTAAATGGACGCCGGGGCAGACAAAAGCACCAAAGCTCTGCCCGGCCGTGCCTTCGAATTCCACCACGATGCTGTCCGCCGGCAACCCATCGTTGCCGTAACGCTGCGCCAGCAGGCCTGACAGCCGCGCGCCCACCGTCCGGTCGGTGTTGCTGATCGCGTAGCGCAGCCGCACCGGAGCGCCGTCGCCGTCCAGCTCAGCCATGGCCTCAGTCGCCAGTCGTTCGCCCAGATCCGCGCCGCCGGGCAGCACATTGCGCGCCTCGACGTTACGGCGCGGCTGGCCGGTGTCCGGCACCCACAGCAGCGGCAACAGCTCGATGAAACTGGCCTCGGCACCGGTGACCGTCTGCTGGAGCAGCTCGGCGTGGCCGATGATTTCGTTGAGCGACCTGTAGCCCAGTCGCGCCAGGATCTGGCGAACTTCTTCCGCGACTTGCAGCATGAAGATCATCAGGTGCTCCGGCTGACCCGGGAACTTCTCGATCAGGTCGAGTCGCTGGGTTGCGACACCCACCGGACACGTGTTGGTGTGACAGGATCGCGCCATCTTGCAGCCAACGGCCACCAGCGCCGCCGTACCGAACGAGAATTCATCGGCGCCCAGCAGGGCACCCATCACCACATCACGACCGTTCTGAAAACCGCCGTCGACCCGCACCCGCACGCGGCTGCGCAGCCCGTTGGTCAGCAGGGTATGCTGCGTCTCTGCCAGCCCCAGTTCCCACGGGCCGCCGGCATGTTTGATGCTGCTCAGCGGCGATGCGCCGGTGCCGCCGTTGTTGCCGCTCAGGTGGATCAGATCGGCATGGCCCTTGACGACGCCGGCCGCCACCGTGCCGACACCCGCCTCGGCCACCAGCTTCACGGAGACAACCGCAGCCGGATTGACCTGCTTCAAGTCGTAAATCAACTGCGCCAGGTCTTCGATGCTGTAGATGTCGTGGTGCGGTGGCGGTGAGATCAACGCAACACCCGGCGTGCTGTGGCGCAGCCGGGCGATCTCGGCGCTGACCTTGTGGCCGGGCAACTGGCCGCCCTCACCCGGCTTCGAGCCCTGCGCCATCTTGATCTGCAGCTCTTCAGCCGACATCAGGTAGGCCGGCGTGACGCCGAAACGTCCCGACGCCACCTGCTTGATCTTGCTGTTGCGCTCATCGCTGTAACGCTCTTCTGCCTCGCCACCCTCGCCGCTGTTGGACATCCCGCCCAGCCGGTTCATGGCAACCGCCAGCGTCGCATGGGTGACACCGCTCAGCGCGCCGTGGGACATCGCCGCCGTAGAGAAGCGTTTGAGTATCTCCTCCACTGGCTCGACTTCGTCCACGGGAATCGGCTCGCGGCGCGGCGCAAAGTCCAGCAGGTCGCGCAACGCAGAGGCCGGCCGCCTTTCGATGAGTTCAGAGTAATGCTGGTAGGCGTCAGAAAGAGGGGACTGAGGGCTGGGGATTGGGGACTGGGTTGTAGAAGGGCCAGCTAGTTCAGGGACCCTCCTTTCCATCGTTTCCGTCTTTTCCTTAGTTTCCCTCGTCTCCCTCGTTTCCTTCCCGATGCCCACCACATCATGCAACGCCTTCACCACATCGGGATTGTAGCTATGGAATTCGCCGCCGCGCTTGAACTTGAACAGTCCGTGACTGTCCAGACTGACTTTCCCGCTTCCGTTGGTCTGCTGCGGGAAGGCGGCTGCATGCCAGGCAAGCACCATCTCGGCGATCTGGGTCAGGCCAATGCCGCCCAGCCGGGCAGGCGTGCCCGGGAAGTAGCGCCTGACCAGACCGTCATCCAACCCCAGCGCGTCGAAGATCTGCGCGCCGCAGTAGCTGTCTACGGTGGCAATGCCCATCTTCGACATCACTTTGAGCAGGCCCTTCTCCAATGCCTTGCAATAGTTCTCCACTGCCCGTTCGACCGTCACGCCCTCGCCGTGCCGCCCCGCCGACTCGACCTCATCGGCCACGGTCTGCAAAGCCAGCCAGGGATTGACCGCGCTGGCGCCATAGCCGACCAACGTCGCAAGGTGGTGTACGTCGCGCGCCTCGCCCGTTTCCACGATCAAACTGGCATGGCTGCGGACGCCTGCATTGATCAGCGCCTGGTGCACGGTCGCAGTTGCCAGCAGTGACGGCACCAGGGTGCGGCTGTTATCCACGCCGCGGTCAGATAGAATCAACAGGCTCGCGCCGCCGCGCACTGCCGCGATTGCATCGGTACACAACCGCTCGACAGCCGCTTCCAAGCCGCCGACACCCTCAGCCGCCGGCCAGGTCGTGTGCAAAGTGACTACCCGAAGATCCTCCGCTTTGTCCGGCGCAATAGTCCGGCGCAGCTCGCGCAGCACGGCCACATGCTCGTTGGTCAGCACCGGGCTGGCCAGTTCCAGCAGGCGCGCCGCTTCCGGTCCGCGTCCGAAGATGCTGGCCCGCCGCCCTGCAAGCTGCGTCAACGACATGACCTGCGCCTCGCGCAGCGGATCAATCGGTGGATTGGTGACCTCGGCGAAACGCTGGTAGAAATAGTGGAACAGTGGGCGCGGCAACGCGGACAGCGCGGCCACCGGCGTGTCGTCGCCCATGGACCCGATGGCCTCGACACCTTGCTGCCACATCGGGCGAAAAAGCACCACCAGTTCCTCGCGGTTGTAGCCAAAGGCGACCTGCAACGCGCTGAGATCGGTCGCAACACCCGCACCGGCTGCCGATCGACCGGGCGCCGAGCGGGTGGAGTGCGACGCTGACGAACCACCCTGCAACACCAGTTCATCTAGGGCGACCAAATTCTGGTTGAGCCAGCTCTCATAGGGCTGTTCAGCAGCCAGACGTTCGGCGACTTGCCGGTCGCTCAGTACTTCGCCATTCGAGGTGTCAACTGCCAGCATCCCGCCCGGTCCCAGGCGTCCCCTGGCCACAATGCGCGCCTCGTCGATGTGTACTGACCCGGCCTCGGAAGAGGTGATCACCAGTCCATCGTCGGTCATCAGCCAACGCGACGGGCGCAGGCCGTTGCGGTCCAGCGCGCTGCCCACGATCACGCCGTCGCTGAACGCCAGGGCGGCCGGACCATCCCACGGCTCCTGCAAACAGGAGTGGTAGCGGAAGAAGGCGCGCTGATCGGCCGGCAGCTCAGGATCATGCTGCCAGGCGCGTGGCGCCAGCATCAACAGCGCGTGGCGGATATCGCGGCCGGCCTGCATCAGTACATCCAGCGCATTGTCCAGCATAGCCGAATCGCTGCCGCGCTCCGAAATCACCGGCAAGAGTGTGTTGGCGGCCTCGCCGAAAAAGGGACGTGCGGATCGAACCAGATCAGCTTCGCGCGCATGCATCCAGTTGACATTGCCACGCAGGGTATTGATCTCACCATTGTGACAAAGCAGGCGGAAGGGCTGCGCCCGCTCCCAGGTCGGGAACGTATTGGTGCTGTAGCGCTGATGAAAGACCGCCAGCGCTGTGCTGAAATCAGGGTCGGTCAGATCCGGGTAAAAGCGCGCCAGCTGTGGTCCGACGAACAGTCCTTTGTAGACGATGGTCTTCGACGAAAGCGAGGCGATGTAGAAGTTGCTGATCCCCTCGGCCCAGGCCAGTTGCGTGGCCCGCTTGCGCGTCAGATAAAGCGCTCGCTCAAAACTGCCGCCGGCAGCCAAAGCCGGCGGCCGGCCAATGAATGCCTGGGTGATGTAAGGTCGCAGCCCCAGCGCCCACGCCCCCAGCGCCTCCAGATTGACAGGAACTTCGCGCCAACCGAGAAACTCCAGCCCGAACTCACGCGCAGCCTGTTGGAACAGCTCGGCGCTTCGATCGCGATGCACCAGATTGCGCAGCGGCATGAACAACATGCCGACCGCGAGATCGCCGGGCGCAGGCGCGCGCGCGCCGATCTTGGCCAGTTCACGCGCCATGAGTGCATGCGGAATCTGGGTAAGCACGCCAGCACCGTCTCCGGAGCGACCGTCGGCCGCCACGGCCCCGCGATGGGCGTGGTTGCACAGCGCCTCCAGGGCAAGCTGAAGGACCTGATGGCTGCGCTGCCCATGGCGCTGCGCCACGTATCCAACCCCGCACGCGTCGTGTTCGAAGGAAGGATCGTAAAGCGGTCCGGGCTGGTTGCCCGGAAACGCCTCTGGCTCGTATTGAAGATATGGTTCCAAAGTTTCGGTCATCTGGTGCTCCTGGCCTGCCGCCGGTTGATGAACCTCAAGAGATTGATTCGGTAAGCCGCTGCGGCCGGTCATTCCCGCGAAGGCGGGAATCTATCCTTCGCGGTTCTGGGTTCCCGCCTTCGCGGGAACGACGGCGAATACCAGTTTCAATTCTTAACTTTCACAAACCGGCGGCGGCCCAGCTGATAGCATCGCCTACAACGACACCGCCAGCACCGACTCGGTTTCCTCGCGCGCGGCCATCAGCTTGTTGAGTGCCTGCATGTAGGCCTTGGCGCTGGCCACGACGATGTCGGTGTCAATGCTGCGTCCGGAGAAAATGCGACGACCGCGGCCGCCGTGCACCCGCTCCACGGTGCCGATCGGTTCACACGCCTCGATGCGGATCGTCACGTCGCCAACTGCGTCCAGTCCTTCGTCGATGGCCTGGATCACGAACTCTACCAGCCTGCTTTGCGTACCCACGATGCGGTTGATGCCCTGATACACAGCATCGACCGGACCGGTGCCGAAGCCGGCGTCGGTGACAACGTCATCGGTCTCGACGTTGCGCAGGCGCACCACGGCGGTGGGAATGAGCGTCGTGCCGCACTGTACCTGAATGTCCTCGATGCGCCAGGTCTCCGGCGGCTTGTACAGTTCGTCGCCGATCAGTGCTTCCAGATCGCTGTCGGTCACCACCTTTTTCTTGTCCGCCAGCTCCTTGAAACGCTTGAACACGTCGTCCACGGCATCGTCGGCGAGTTGGTACCCCATGCCTTCCAGCTTGACCCGGAAGGCGTGGCGGCCGGAATGCTTGCCCAGCACCAGCTTGCTCTGGCTTAGACCGATGGTCCCAGCGTCCATGATTTCGTAGGTGCGCTTGTTCTTGAGCATGCCGTCCTGGTGGATACCCGCCTCGTGCGCAAACGCGTTGGCGCCCACAATGGCCTTGTTGGGCTGAACCACCATGCCAGTGTAGCGGCTCACCATGTCGCTGCTGCGGTGGATCTCCTGCGTAATGATATTGGTGTCCAACTCGTAGACCTGGCTGCGCGTGTAGAGAGCCATGGTCACCTCTTCCAGGCTGGTGTTGCCGGCCCGCTCGCCAATGCCGTTGATGGTCACCTCGACCTGGCGCGCGCCGTTCTCCACACCAGCCAGCGTGTTGGCCGTGGCCAGACCCAGATCGTCGTGGCAGTGGCACGAGATCACCACGTTCTTGGCGCCCGGCGTGTTCTCGCGGATGTCGCGGATCAGCTTGCCGTATTCTTCGGGCACCGTGTAACCCACCGTGTCCGGGATATTCAGCGTGGTCGCGCCGGCCTCGATGGCCGCTGCCAGCACCTTGTACAGGAAGCGCGGATCGCTGCGGCCGGCGTCCTCGGGGCTGAATTCGACGTCCGGGCACAGGCTGCGGGCATAGGCGACCATTTCGGACACCCGCGCCAGCACCTCGTCCGGGGTCATCTTGAGCTTGTACTCCATATGAACAGCCGACGTTGCCAGGAAGGTGTGGATGCGCGGCCGGTCCGCTCCTTTCACCGCCTCCCACGCCTTGTCGATGTCGCCCTTGCTGGCTCGCGCCAGCCCGCAGATGACCGGCGGCGGCGCGGCGTGACCGAACTTGTCGACGCGCGGCTCACGGCCCACGGTATCAGCGATGAGCTTGACACCTTCAAGGTCGCCGGGCGACGCCGCCGGAAATCCGGCTTCCATGATGTCAACACCAAGGCGGGCAAGCTGACGGGCGATGTCGAGCTTCTCCTGCACGTTAAGGGTCGCGCCCGGCGACTGCTCGCCATCCCGCAGGGTGGTGTCGAATATCAGGACAACATCGCGTTCAACGTTAACTGGAACGTCGGGTTCCATGGGTACACTCCTTTATTGGCCATTGGCCCGGGGCGTGAAACGTGAAGTTTTTCCGTGCTTCACGTTTCACGCGTCACGTCGAAGAAACAGTTTGAAAAGGCATCGATCAGACTTCGGAAGTCGACGAACCGCGCTTTTCAAACAGTCCCTGGCTAATCTTCCACGACCACAGGGTCCAGCCACGGCATCATGGATCGCAGCTCGCGGCCGACCTGTTCGATGGGCTGGTTGCGCTCGCGCTCGCGGGCCGCATTGAACCAGGGACGGCCCTTTTCGTTTTCATCCAGCCACTCTTCGGCGTATGCGCCCGACTGAATGTCGGCCAGGATGCCGCGCATCGCCTCGCGCGTGGCGTCGGTGATGACCTTCTGGCCACTGTAGTAGTCGCCATGCTCGGCCGTATCGCTGACCGAGTAACGCATGTAGCTCAGGCCGCCGCGGTAGAACAGATCGACGATCAGCTTCAGTTCGTGCATGCACTCGAAATAGGCGACCTGTGGCTGGTAGCCGGCGTCGACCAGCGTGGTGAAAGCCGCCTTGACCAGCTCGCTGACGCCGCCGCACAGCACCGCCTGCTCGCCAAACAGATCGGTCTCGGTCTCCTCGGCAAAAGTCGTCAGCAGCAGACCGGCGCGGCCGCTGCCGATGCCTGCGCCGTAGGCCAGCGCATCTTCCAGGGCATGCCCGCTGGCATCCTGGTAGACAGCCACCAATGCCGGCGTGCCCTGCCCGTCCTGATAGACCTCGCGCACGCGATGGCCGGGCGCCTTGGGTGCAATCATGCTGACATCAACGCCCGCCGGCGGCACGATCTGGCCGAAGCGAATGTTGAACCCGTGGGCGAACATCAGGGTTTTGCCGGGTGCCAGATTCGCCTCGATGCTGGCCTTGTAGACCCTCGCCTGGGTCTGGTCGGGGATGACCATCATGATGATATCGGCCTCAGCCGCGGCCTGATCAACGCTCTTGACTGTCAGCCCGGCCGCTTCAGCCTTGGCCCAGCTCTTCGAGTCGGGATACAGACCGACCCGCACGTCCACGCCGCTGTCGCGCAGATTGAGCGCATGCGCGTGGCCCTGGCTGCCGTAACCAATCACGGCCACCTTGCGTCCTGCCAGCCGACCGAGATCGGCGTCCTTGTCGTAGTAAATAGTTGCCATTAGTCCTCTGGTTGGTAGATTGGTAGATTGGTAGATTGGTAGACTGGTAAGTTGGTAGACTGGTGGGATCGTCAGCACGTCCCAATCTACCGATCTACCAATCTACCAATGCCCTAGATTCCCATTTTGCGGCCGTTGGCCTTGACTGCGGCGGAGGTCGGTTGACCATTCAAGCCGCGCTGTGCGCGGCCACGGGTCATCGCGACACGGCCGGTGCGCACCATCTCGACCACGCCAAAGGCGCTCAGCAGCTCGACCAGGCTGTCCACGCGATCTTCGGTGCCGATGGCCTGAATGACCAGCGAGTCCAGCGCGACGTCCACGATCTGGGCGCGGTAGATGTCCACGATCTGCATCACCTCGGCGCGCGTCTGGGCGTCGGTGCGCACCTTGACCAGCGCCAGCTCACGCACAACTGCCGGCTGGTTGGTGACATCCTCGACACGCGTTACGTCAACCTGCTTTTCCAACTGCTTGACGGCCTGATCGACCATGCGCTCGTCGCCGGAGACGACGAAAGTCATGCGGCTGATGCCTTCGGTCTCGCTGTGACCCACCGCCAGGCTCTCAATATTGAAGCCGCGCCTGCGAAACAGGCTCGTCACCCGGGTCAGCACACCGGGCCGGTCTTCCATCCATGCTACTACTGTATGTTTCATAAGTTCCTCTTCTGCCTTGAGACCGGTGATCGCTAGTCGGTAATCGGTGATCGGTTCCGTACTGCTTACCGATTACCGTTTACTGATTACCGTTTACCGGTCACCAGCTCGGCTGCACGCCGGACGGTCCCTGCACCACCGCAGGGCCGGGACGGCGGATCATCTGGCCAATGGCGGCGCCGGGGGCGACCATCGGGTAGACGTTGACCTCTTCCTTGACACGGAACTCCACCAGGAAGGGACCATCGTGTTCGTTGGCCTGGCGGAAGGCGTCGGCCACCTGATCATTTGTGGTGACGCGCAGCGAGGGAATGCCATAGGCGTCGGCCAGTTTCATGTAGTCGGGACTGAGCATCGGCGTACCGGCGTAGCGCTTCTCGTAGAAGAACTGCTGCCACTGGCGCACCATGCCCAGGAAGCCGTTGTTGATGATGCCGATCTTGACCGGTATCTTGTCCTGAACAATCGTCGCCAGCTCCTGCAATGTCTGCTGGAAGCCGCCGTCGCCGACGATGGCCCAAACGACGTGGCCGGGATTGCCCAGCGCCGCGCCCATGGCAGCCGGCACGCCGAAGCCCATGGTGCCCAGCCCGCCGCTGGTAATCAGTTGGCCCGGCTTGGTGTGGGTGAAATACTGCGCTTCCCACATCTGATGCTGGCCGACGTCGGTGACCACCGTGACGTTGCCCTTGGTCGAATGCCAAAGCTGGCGCATGACGAAGGGCGGGATCAGCTCGTCCACCTCAGCGTTGGCGATGTCCACCTCACGGGTGGTGGACTGCCAGTTCTGGATGGTGGCCAGCCATTCGGCGTGGTTGTTGGGCTGGATGTGCTGCAAGGTAGCTGCCAGCGTTACGCGGCAGTCGCCCAGCACCGCGACCGTGGGCTTGACGTTCTTGCCCACCTCTGACGGGTCCATCTCGTAATGAATGACCTTGGCGTTGGGCGCGAACTGGTCAAGGCGGCCGGTGACGCGGTCGTCGAAGCGCATACCAATGGCGATCAACACGTCGCACTCCTGAATCGCGTGGTTCGTGGCGGCTTCACCGTGCATCCCGCCCATCCCCATGGCCAGCGGGTGCGTCTCCGGCATGCTGCCCAGCCCCAGCAGCGTCGAAACCACCGGGATGTTGGCCCGCTCTACCAGTTCAAGCAGCTCGCTTTCGGCGTGTCCCATGCTGACGCCATGTCCGGCAATGATCACCGGGCGGCGGGCCGCGTTGATCAGGTCAGCTGCGGCAACCACGGCGTTGGGCTCGGGTCGCGGCGCCTTGTGCAGACCGGGTCGATGCAAGGTCTCCGGATATACCCAGTCGATGCTGGCATTCTGCACATCCTTGCAGATGTCCACCAGAACCGGGCCGGGCCGGCCAGTGCGGGCAATGTAGAACGCCTCGGCCATAGCCTCCGGCAGGTCCTTGATGTCGGTCACCAGGTAGTTATACTTGGTAATCGGCAAAGTGACACCGGTGACGTCGGTCTCCTGAAACGCATCGTTGCCCAGCAGATTGGTGGCAACCTGACCGGTGATGGCGACGATCGGGATCGAATCCATCATCGCATTGGCCAGACCGGTGACCAAGTTAGTTGCGCCCGGGCCACTGGTGGCGATGCAAACGCCGACTTTGCCGGTGACCCGCGCCCAACCTTCGGCCATATGCGCTGCAGCCTGCTCGTGGCGCACCAGAATGTGCCGCACCGGGTAGGCCGGCATGGCGTCATACGTCGGCAGGATTGCGCCGCCCGGATAGCCGAATACGGTGTCAATTCCTTCCCTGACAATGGTCTCCCAAACTATCTGTGCACCTGTTCGCTCCATAGCGCTTGTACTCCTTTTCCGAGGACTTGGTTGTCCCGGCCGGCAGGTCGGGATTGATCCTAACAAAAAGCCTCAGCAAGGCCCGCCCTCCTCTCAAGGGAAAGGCAGAAACCAAATTGCTGAGGCGTCATCGCGTCGGGTGGCCCGTCACAGGACCGCGGACGGTGGCCCACCAAGCGCGCCGTCCATCGTTTTTGCAGCCGACAAAAAAACCCCTCCCGGTTTGGGAGGGGTTTCGTCTGTTAGCTGGTGCGTGGCGTCTATGCCTTGCTCCTCAACAGCCTCCCAACGGGGGCGGGCTCCCGGATAATAACCAGGAGCTCGATAACAAGGAGGCTAATAAGGACCAGGCCAGAGATTGTCATAGGTTGCCACGATTGCACTACATGCGCTTCAATTCGAGCGTGCGGGGAGTATATCAGCCCGCCGAACAATTGTCAATCCGATTTGTGCAGAAATCGTCAAGCGTCGCGCATTTTTTAAGGTTAGCGTGATTGTTCACTGCAAGACTTCGGAAGTCGCCCGTCCCGTGACCTGCGCCTTCTTGGCGTTAGGCGATAAGCCCAAGGCGCTTCGGCGACTTCCGAAGTCTGACCGGTGCTACACCCTGCTGCGTCGCATCCAACTCAGCGAAGCGCGTCGCTATCGGCAGCTCCCACCGTCACGCTGACCGGGCCGTGCTGCGTCGTCGCACCGCTGAAGTCGATGTCCTCCAGCCAGTACCAGTAGGTCTGGCCGGCCCGCACGTCGGCGTCGTCGTAGTTGTAAACATAGCCCTGGGCCGAACCCGGACCTTGTGATGGCACATAGGTCAGCAAATTGCCGACCGCGTCCGGCGTCGTGCTGCGATAGAGGTTGAAGCCGCCGTTGTTCAGCTCGCTGACCGTCTCCCAGTTCACCGACACATGCCCTGCCCGCTCAACTGCCGTGAAGCTCGCCAGAGTGACTGCCAACGGTAGCTGGCAGCTCTGGACGACGACATCATCGATGTCCCAGCCGGGGCGGCTGACCGAGCTGTCCGTGCCCAGCCGCAGGCGGAACTGCACCGTCTGCCCGGCATATGCGCTGATGTCCACGATCGAGTTCAGGTAAGGCTGCGGATTGTTGCCGCACCAGGCGTTCAGGTTGGCCAGCGGATTGCCGAAGCTGGCCGAAATCGGCCCATCGTAGGGGTCGGTCAGCAGGTTGGCGATGGGAACCTGGGTCCAGGTGCTGCCGCCATCGCTGGACACCTCGATGATGCCGCCATCGTAGCAACCGCCCGTGCGGGTCTCCATGTTCTGGTAGTTCCAGAACTTGAAGGTGATCGGGTTTTGGCCGGAGGGCAGAATGAAGGCCGGCGAGACAAGACGCTGATCGGAGACCGCAGCGATGTCATCGGCGTGGAAGGCCTGGCTGCCGCCATGCACGTTGGCGCTGGAGAGCACCCAGGTGTCAGTGCCGGTAGCCGCGCTGTGCGTCCAGCCGCCCGCGCCCGACTCAAACCCGGTCTGGTAAAGAACGTTGGGGGAGGTGCCTACTCCACAGTCGCCCGGTGCGGCCACGGTACGGAATGTGAAGACTGGTGAGAAAGCGTCAACACCTTCAGTTGGACCGCCGCCGCAGGCGTTGACCGACTGAACGCGCCAGTAATAGATCACGCTGGTGTTCAGTGTGACATTGGAAGTCCACGTCAGGCCGGTAAGCCCGCTGGCTGAGGCGACGATGTTAGTGAACGCTACGTCGGTGGCGACCTGGACGTTGTAGGTGCTGGCTTCCGTACCGGCACTCCAGGTTAAGGTCGGTATCACCGGGACATTGGCCGCGTTGTTGGTCGGGGAAGTGAGCGCGGGAGCGCCGGGAGGCCCGGAAGCGACCATCAGGGTCAGCGGCGTCGAGTGGTTGTTCGCACCGCTCACGCCATTGACGTTGAAGCTGTAGCTGCCGGCCCCCGCACCGCTGATGGTCAGCGCGCTGTTGGCCGAGCCGTTGGCCGGCGGCGTCACCGGGTTGGGCACAAAAGCGGCCGTGCCAGGATTGCCAGAGGCGCTGAGCGTCACCGCGCTGTTAAACCCGCCTCCACTAACCACACCGATCGTATAGGCAGCGTCGCTGCCCACGCAGACGTTCTGGCCGGCCGGCGCGGCGCTGAGAGTGAAATCAGGCGCGAGACTGCAACCGGGGAATTTGAAGTTGCCGATACGCGTCCGCCAATTGAAGCTGCTGGTAGTGGAATAATATTCGTTGGTGTACCAGAAGGTACAGTCGTCCACCGGATCGATTGTCATGTCACTGTAGTCGCCCCAGCGATTGCCTGACCCGGTTTGGCTGCCTGTGCCGGCGAACAGGATCGCCTCGCCCTGCGCAAGTGTGTTCAACGGGTCGGTCGCCAGCCGGCCGGCATAGCGGAGTTGCGGGTTGATGGTGCTGCTGGAGGCGCTGAAGCCGAGCGCCAGGTTGCCCTCGGTGTCCATGGCAGCGCTGCCCATCCAGCGCCAGGTAGTGTCGGGCTGATAGGTGCTTTGCTGGACAAACGAAGGCACGCCACTGGTCGCGTTGGTGATCTCCCACCAGCGGATGCCCGCCACGCTGCTGGAACTGACCGAGCGGTTGCCGACCAGGGCCTCGTGGCCGTCGGCAAAGCGCCGGTAGGCAAGCCGGAACATCGGCCGGTCGCCCAGCCCATCGAGACGACTGGTTGTGCCGAGCTGCGGCACACAATTGCTCGTGGACGTGCACAATTCCGTGTAGCCTGCAGGCACCAGGTTGCCGCCCAGGGTCCAGGTGCTGTTGGCAGGGGTTGCGAAATCGGCGTGGAAACGATAGATCGGCCAGGTGGCGCCATC
This sequence comes from Anaerolineales bacterium, assembly GCA_020634615.1. GTDB lineage: Bacteria > Chloroflexota > Anaerolineae > JAAEKA01 > JAAEKA01 > JACKBK01. The sequence goes on along the minus strand of JACKBI010000008.1, from coordinate 85,740 downwards.
GGTGCTGAGCCAGGGATTGGGCGCGCCGGCGGGAGGCAGAATCGAACCATCCAGGTCGCCGGGTAGCATGGAGCCTAGTGCAGTGGACTGCAGGCCAGGGCTGACGAAGGTGGCCGGATTGCCCGCGAGCATGGCGCTGCGATCAAAGCCGTAAGGTTGATGGCCCAGAAAGGCCGTGCCGGCGGCGTTGAAGACGTTCATACCCATATAGTAGGCATCGGGCCAGACGCTCAACTTTGGATAGTCGTAGAAGTTGCTTCCCAGATGGAAATCGTAGCGGTGCCATGTGCCAGTCGCGTCGCTGGTCGTCGAGACTGCGATACACTCATCGGTCGGGATGCTCGCTCCGGCAAACTGAGTGACCACCCAGCGATTGGCGATCTGGTCGTAGATCACAACCGGGTCGCCGCTGCCGGCAGTTTCGCAGACGCCGCCAAAGCCACTCCAAAGCGTGCTGATGCCTACCGGTCCCAACACCGAAGCGCCAGTTGTCTTGTTGAAAACCTGGATACCCTCGTTGACCATTTGGACATACTGGGTGGCGCCGACTTCCCCATTGGTGTCGGGCGGCGCGCAGTTGCATGCGACGCCGGGAAAGGGAATGCCGTCGAAGTTCAGGATTGGCGCAGGCATGGCGTTGGGGCTAAGGGTACGTTGCACGACAGGGTCAGGCATGTCCCGGTGGCTGGAGGGAACGGGCGGGTTGAGATTGGCCTCTTCCTCTTCCCCTTCCTTGGGTTTCACCGGGTGCGGCGTGATATTGCGCAACGCCGGCGACGTGTCGTTCCTCACGGAGCGGCCCACGATCCAGCCGCTTGACTGGCTGGGAACTCCCCGGATGTTCGCGGAAACCGGCGGGACGCCCTGAGCAGACGCCGGCAGCGACTGCCCGAATCCCGATATCAGGGAGGCAAGAACTAGGACGACTGCAGCTCTTGAGAAGAGCTTGCGGAACCGGAGCTTGATATTCATACTGACCTCCACCTTTCGACCAAAACTCAGTTTGGCGAATCACTTCCAATTGGAAAAATAGAAAGCCCAATGTAGCACACGAAGACGCAGTGTGCGAATCCCGAATCGAGGGTTGTGTGGCGATTCAAACCTGTTGGAAACAAAAGATAGGTTGAGAACCTGCTGAAGGCTCTCAACCTATCTCAAACACACCCGCTCATTCGTCGGAGCGCGGCCGCCCCGTTCTACGCCTGGCTGACACTACGCTTGGCTGCCTTGCATCCTGCGCAGATCGGCGATCCACCAGCCCGCAGCGAGGTCTACACCATCAATGCCTGAAATGCCGATGATCTGTAAAGCACATTGCCAGCCCCAGGCGATTGCAGGCGGCGATGACGTCGTCATCGCGCACGGAGCCGCCCGGCTGCACCACAGCGCTGATGCCGTAATCCGCGGCGGCCTCAATGCCGTCGGCGAAGGGGAAGAAGGCGTCCGACGCCATGACCGCGCCGCGGGCACGCTCACCGGCGCGCCGCCCGGCCAGGTGCACCGAGTCGACCCGGCTCATCTGCCCCGCGCCGACGCCGACCGTCATCTGGCCATCGGTGTACACAATCGCGTTGGACTTGGTGTGCTTGGCGACCCGCCAGGCGAAATCAAGGCTGGCAAGTTCAGCCGGGGATGGCTGGCGCATGGTCACCACCTGCCACGCGGCGGCCGGCTCGATTTGCGCATCGGGCGTCTGGGCCAATAAACCACCCTCGATGGTGCGCAGCGCCAGACCGGAGGCTGCCAGCGCGTCGGAACGCAGAATACGCAAATTCTTCTTGCGCTGGAAGCGCGCCAGTGCGTCGGCGTCATAGTCAGGCGCGATGACGACCTCGACGAACAGGTCGGCCATGGCCTCGGCCAGCGCCAGATCAGCGGTGCGGTTGACGGCCACAATGCTGCCGAAGGCTGATACCGGGTCGGACGCCAACGCATGGGGCCACGCCTCGGCCAGCGTCGCCGCGCTGGCAACGCCGCACGGGTTGGTGTGCTTGATGATGCAGACCGTCGGCGCGTCGAACTCCTGCGCCAGCCCCCAGGCGCCGTCCATGTCCAGCCAGTTGTTGTAGCTCATCTCCTTGCCGCCCAGTTGCGCGAAAGCAGCGCCCTGGCCGGCCGGTCGATAAAGCGCGGCGGCCTGATGCGGGTTCTCGCCGTAGCGCAGGGTGTCGACGCGGCTGTAGGAGAGGTTGAGGGTATCAGGGAAGGGGTTGAGCGGCTCAGCCACGCCGGCCAGCCAGCCGGCGATGGCCGCGTCGTAGCTGGCGGTGTGCTGGAACGCCTTCAGCGCCAGACGGCGGCGGGTATCCTGGTCCGGTCCGCCTGCTCGCAGGTCATCCAGCGCCGCGGCATAGTCGCCGGGATCGCACAGCACGATGACGCTCTCGAAGTTCTTGGCCGCAGCGCGCAGCAGCGTCACCCCGCCGATGTCGATCTGCTCGACGGCATCCGCCTCGCTCACAGCCGGGTCGGCCACGGTCCTTTGAAACGGGTAGAGGTTGCACACCACCAGATCGATGGGCGCCAGGTCGTGCGCTTCCAACTCCGCCAGATGCTCGGGTGTCCGCCGCGCGAGAATCCCGCCGTGGACGGCCGGATGAAGCGTCTTGACCCGCCCGCCGAGGATCTCAGGGAAACCGGTCACGTCGCTGACATCGGCGACCTCCAGACCGGCCGCACGCAACGCCCTGGCCGTGCCTCCGCTCGCGATCAGATTCCAGCCCAGCGCGCGCAGCCCGCGCGCAAATTCTTCCAGGCCGGTTTTGTCAGAAACGCTGATCAGCGCTCGATGGTTGGCCACAGGTCGTCACTCCCCTCGGGTGTCAACTCGTCCGGCAGGTCACCGCCGTCGCCATAGGTAGCCTCGGAAGACGGCTCGCTGGCCAGCAGGCCAGCGCCCGCGACTGCGTTGGTCATCAACAGAGCCAGCGCGCCAGCGTCGAGTCGTGCGCCGTCACTGCTGCCACCGCTGATCGCCACAACCTCGTCCAGCGACACATCCTGCAGGCCCGCCAGAGCAGACAATGCCCACTCCCGGCTTGCCGTAGACGACCGCAATGTCAGGATACCGGGATCCGTCGAACGGCTGCTGGCCAGCCCTGCCGCGGGCAGCTCAGCCTGCAACGCGTCGAGTATCGTCCCGGATGCTTCGACTGTTGCGCGATATACCGGCCGATCGAGATAGGCGCTGAGATCAGCGGAAATCTGTGGCCACAGTCCCGTCTGCTGGATGGCAGAGCGAACCTGGGAACCAATCCGGTTGGCGGTCCACGTGTCGGCGCGCTCCAGGACGATCGGTGCTTTCGGTGCTATCCGCCGGACATGCTGAAGCAGCTGTGCCAGCGCGTCGCGATCAAGCGGCTGGTCGAGCTGCGCTTTTTGCGTCGGAAAATCATAGATCAGGGCGCCATCGAAGGCGATCACCGGGGCGCCCAGCCCAAGCTGCGCCCAATAGCGATGGATGGCCTGCGGCGAGAGCGCCGACGCCAGCACCACCTTGACTCCCACCGCGTGAGCTGCCCGCAGCGCGCCTGCATCGAGCGGGTTGAGTACGCCCGCCGGCGTAACGATGCTGTCCAGGTCGACAGCCATCAGTCGGAAGCGGGCGGACGGCGAAGTTGTTGTGCTTGGTAGATTCCAGGTTGTCATGAACGGGTCCTCCATCGTGACAGTCACGAACTGTTGCACGAGCTTCGTGCCGCGGCAATGTACCATAGCGCCAGCGGGATGTCAATCCAACCGTCTGGCAGCGCAATTTCATCGGCCCGGCACGCGCCAAACTGCTGCCGCTTGCGTTTATCACTATGGAGCCAATTATCGCCAAAACTGCATAGAAAGGAGTGACTGACAGCGAATTGTCAGCAAACTGATTTTACGACCTTTTCGTAACGATTTCGGAACGTCTGTCTGATACGATCAGAACATCTTGTTTTGAAGCAGCGCTAGAGCTGCGTCACCGTTTCCAACCTTTAGGAGGATTACCAAATGAATCGTGTTCGTCTTCATGTAGTTGTATCGCTGGCAATGGCGCTCGTACTGTTGCTTGGCGCAGTACCCGGCGTCTTCGCTGGACCAACGGCACCTACAAACAGTAATAACGACCCCTTTGTTCGTGCAGCGAACTACTATCGAACCCATCGAGGGGCACAGGCTGTTTCTCAGGTTCCAGAAGGAATGCAGGTTATCGCTACCGGCCTGAACAACGGCCGCGGCATAACCATCGGGCCGGATGGCGGTATTTATGTTGCCGAGAGCGGCTATGGCGATCCAAGCAATTGCGCCGAGATCTTCCCCGGCTTTGAAGCCTGTGTGGGCGACAGCGGTTCGGTCACGCGCATCGAGAATGGCGTTCAGGAACGCATCGCAACCGGGCTGCCATCATGGGCTGACTCGAGCGGGTTCGGCTCGAGCGGTCCGGCCGACATCACCTGGAAACCTCGCGATGCTTTCTTTGTAACGGTCGGTCTCGGGTTTGGTCTCAGCCCGGACGATCTGGCGGCGGTCGACCCGATTGGAAACTGGTTTGGCACCCTGATGCGTATGAATCCGGCCGGGTACTGGAATGTTCAGGCCGATATCTACGACTACGAGGCATCGAACAACCCGGACGGTGGCGAAATTGACACCAACCCCTACGGTGTGTTGGCAGTCCAGGGTCGCAATCGCATCGTAGCGGACGCAGGCGGCAATGACCTGCTGAAAATCAACAACAACGGCCATGTGTCCACCCTCGCTGTCTTCCCGGACACACTGGTGCCGGCTCCTCCGTTCCTTGGTCTTCCGCCCGGCGCACAGATTCCGATGCAGGCCGTGCCAACATCTGTCGTTCAAGGCCCGGGCAACACCGTCTATGCTTCGCAGTTGACTGGCTTCCCCTTCCCGACGGGCGGCGCCAAGATCTATCAGGTTTGGCCCAACGGTTACATGCAGGTGGTTGCCGATGGCCTGACTACCATCGTAGGCATGGCCAGCGGACCAGATGGCAGCTTGTATGCCGTTTCAATTGCCCAGGACCTGGCGGCCTGTGAAAGCGGCGGAGCATGCGACGGTCGCCTGTACAAGGTCAATCCCAATACCGGCGAGACAACTGTACTGGCGAGGAACTTGCCGTATCCCGGCGGCGTGGCCGTTGACAGCAACGGTACTGTCTATTTGACGCTGAACAGCATCTTCCCGGATTACGCGGGCGGCGGTCAGGTTGTGCGCATGAACTAGGCGCTAACCAGGCTTGAAAGTCAGAGCGGGACGCAACAATGAATGCGTCCCGCTCTTTTTTACGGACTGATTGGCTTGCCGGTGATGTGCTATCTTTGCCCGGCCGTGCGGTAATGATCCTGTAGGCTGCGATACTTGAAATCCTTGGCCCGCAGCGCGCGGATGGCAGCCACAGCGGCGGCAGCAGCTGAAAGCGTCGTCAGCAGCGGCACATCCATCTGCGTCGCCGCAATGCGAATCGTCGAACCTTCCTCGCGTGCCTGCTGGCCCAGCGGCGTATTCACCACCAGACCAACCCGGCCGTCGCGAATCAGGTCCACCACGTGCGGCGAACCTTGCTTGACCTTGTTGACCGGCTCGACCGGCAGACCGGTCCGCGCGAGATACGCGGCCGTTCCATCGGTGGCGTACAGGCTGAAACCCATGCGGTACAGATCGCGGGCGATCTTGAGCGCCGCTCCCTTGTCGTAGTCGTTGACGCTGATCAACGCCGCACCGCCCAGCGGCAGCCCCATCCCGGCCGCTAGCTGCGCCTTGGCAAATGCGTGACCGAAGCGCGCCGCGTGCCCCATCACCTCGCCCGTGCTGCGCATCTCCGGCCCGAGGATCGCGTCCGCCCCGGGCATCTTCTTGAACGGCAACACGGCCTCCTTGACGAAGAAGCCATCCACCGCCGGCTCTTCCAGAACACCCAGTTCCGCCAGCGTCTTGCCGGCCATGATCTGCGCGGCCAGCCGCGCCAGGGGCAGCCCGGTCGCCTTGCTGGCAAAAGGCACCGTCCGCGAGGCGCGCGGGTTGACTTCCAGTACGTAGACGATGTCGTCCTTGATGGCAAACTGCACGTTCATCAGTCCGCGCACCTCCAGCGCCAGCCCCAGTCGCCGGGTGTAGTCGCGCACGAAGTCCAGGTGATAGGCGCTGACCTTGTACGGCGGCAGCACGCAGGCCGAGTCGCCGCTGTGCACGCCCGCTTCCTCGATATGCTGCATAATCGCGCCGATGACCACCCGCTCCCCGTCGCACAACGCATCGACGTCGATCTCGTAGGCGTCTTCCATGAACTGATCCACCAGCAGCGGCTGGCCGGGCGCAGCCAGCAGCGCTTGTTCGACAAAGCCCGCAAGCTGGCTTTCGTGGCCGACAATGGCCATGGCGCGGCCACCCAGGACGAAGCTGGGCCGCACAAGCACGGGATAGCCGATGCGCTCCGCGGCGATGCGCGCCTCATCCAGCGAGCGCACGATCGCGTTTTCGGGCTGCGGGATATCAAGCTTGTCCAGCAGCGCGGCGAAGCGCTCACGATCCTCGGCCAGCCAGATCGATTGTGGCGCTGTGCCCAGGATCGGAACGCCGGCGGCTGCCAGCCCTTCCGCCAGGTTGAGCGGCGTCTGCCCGCCGAACTGGACAATGACACCCTCCGGCCGCTCCCGTTCCACGACATTGAGCACATGCTCCAACGTCAGCGGCTCGAAGTAGAGCCGGTCAGCAGTATCGTAGTCGGTAGAGACCGTCTCCGGGTTGCAGTTGAGCATGATGGTCTCGAAGTCCATTGCGCTCAAGGCAAAAGCCGCCTGGCAGCAGCAGTAATCGAACTCAACGCCCTGGCCAATACGGTTCGGCCCGCTGCCGAGAATCAATATCTTGCGCCGGTCGGTGGGTCGCGCTTCGTCAGCATGTTCATAGGCGCTGTAGAGGTACGGCGTCTGTGCTTCAAATTCCGCCGCGCACGTATCGACGCGCTGGAAGGTGGGCAGGATAGCGAGCTGGTGGCGTAGGGCGCGAATCTCACCCTCACCCCCAGCCCCTCTCCCTGAGGGAGAGGGGAGCATCTGACCGCCAGCCCATTCCACAGAGGGAGAGGGGAGCATCTGACTGCCAGCCCATTCCCCAGTGGGAGAGGGGAGCGTCTGACTGCCAGCCCATCTGCCAGTGGCAGAGGGGAGTTCTCCGAATCCGACCCCCTCTCCCTGAGGGAGAGGGCTGGGGTGAGGGTGAGTCTTCACCAGCAGCCGCGCGACATGCGCATCGGCGAATCCCATCTGCTTGGCCGCCCGCAGCAGGCGTGCAAAATCCGGCGTCGCCTCAGCAATCAGTTCCGGTGACCAGCGCATCAGTTCTTGCTCCAGCGCTGCGATCTCGACCAACTGCCCGAGAAACCATGGGTCCACCCCAGTCACAGACGCCAACTCGTCGACGGCTACACCGGCACGGATCGCCCTGTACAGCGCGAACAATCGCCCGGCCGCCGGCCGCCGCAACCCCTCGACAAACTCCGGGTTGCCCTCATTTCCGTCCTTTCCCTTCCTTCCCTCTCCACTCCCCGTCCCATCCAGCGCATCAACGCCAATTTCCAACGACTGCACCGCCTTGTTCAACGCCTCCGGGAACGTTCGCCCCAGCGCCATCACCTCTCCCACCGACTTCATCTGCGGTCCCAATTCCACATCGACGCCGGGGAACTTCTCGAAGGCCCAACGCGGGATCTTGACCACTACATAGTCCAACGACGGCTCGAACGCGACGCGCGTAACGCCGGTGATGTCGTTAGTGATCTCATCCAGCGTATAGCCGGCGGCCACCAGCGCGGCGATCTTGGCGATGGGAAAGCCCGTGGCCTTGCTGGCCAGCGCCGAGGAGCGGCTGACCCGCGGGTTCATCTCGATGACGACCACTTGCCCGCTGCGCGGATCGACGGCGAACTGGACGTTCGCGCCGCCGGTCGCCACGCCCACAGCCTCCATCACCTGCCGTGCCAAGTCGCGCAGCACCTGATACTCGCGGTCGGTCAGCGTCTGCGCCGGCGCGATAGTGATGCTGTCGCCGGTATGCACGCCCATGGGATCGAGGTTTTCGATGCTACAGACGACCACGAAATTGCCCGCGCCGTCGCGCATCACCTCCAGCTCGTATTCCTTCCACCCGGCCACCGACTGCTCGATCCACGCCTGGCGGATGGGCGACTCGGCGATTGCGGCGCGCACAGCCTCAGGCAGCCCGGCAGGGTCCTGCACCCACGACGCCCCGCTGCCGCCCAGCGCGAAGCTGGCCCGCACCAGCAACGGATAGCCTGCCATCTCGGCCAACGCCTCGGCTTCTGCCAGCGAATGGACCGGACCACCGGCAGGGATCGGAATGCCGGCCGCCAGCATCGTGTCACGGAAATCGCGTCGATCCTCGGCCGCGCGGATGGACCGGATCGACGCGCCGATCAGCGTGACACCGTGGCGTTCCAGCGCGCCGTTCTCGCTCAACGCCAGAGCGAGATTGAGCGCGGTCTGACCGCCGACGGTCGGCAGGAGCGCATCGGGCCGCTCCTGTGCAATGATCGCCTCCAACACCTCAGGCGTCAACGGCTCGATGTAGGTCACGTCGGCCAGATCCGGGTCGGTCATGATGGTCGCCGGGTTGGAGTTGACCAGGATGACCCGGTAACCTTCCCGCCGCAGCGCCTTGACGGCCTGGGTGCCGGAGTAGTCGAATTCGGCTGCCTGGCCGATGACGATAGGACCAGAACCGGGAATAAGAATGGAACTTATGTCGTCGCGTTTTGGCATCAGTTTGCTCGCAATGCTGCTTTTCGGCTATTCGTCGGCCAACCAGAGATGTTCGTACGCATCAGAAATTGCGGCGGCCAGCGCATCCAGCTCGCGGCGCGGTGGGCGATTCGACCAGTCGGCGCTGATCTTGAATTTGTCGCCGCGGAAGCGCGGGATGACGTGCAAGTGAACGTGAAAGACTTCCTGAAAAGCGGCTTCGCCGTCGGCCAGAAACAGGTTAATCCCTTCACAGGCGATGTCCGTGTCGCGAATCGCGGCAGCCGTGCGCTGTGCGATCCTGAAGAGATGCATGCCATCCACTTCGGACAAATCGGCCAGACCGGCCGCGTGGGTACGCGGCACAATCAACGCGTGGCCGGGATTGACCGGCCCAATGTCCATAAAGGCGACACAGGCGTCATCCTCGTAAAAGACGCTTCCGGGAGCGCGATTGTCAACAATGGCGCAGAAGATGCATTCAGTCATTGGTTTCCTTTGGTCAGGTCGAATCGATCTGCGATCAGCAGGCATGAAAAAGCGAAGGGCTGCCGGCAGGCCGTGTCGCGTCGTCGCGCCCTTCGCTGCTCCGTGTCTGACCTGATCAGGTTCACGCCATCGCGTGCCCGCCTAAAAGTGTCAGAAACTCACCGAAGAGGTCGTGCGAGTCGTGCGGTCCGGGTGCAGCCTCAGGGTGATACTGGACACTAAACACCGGCCGGTTGCGCAGCCGCATCCCCTCCAGCGAGCCGTCGTTCAGGCTGAGATGCGTGATCTCGACCGCGTCGGCGTCCAGGCTGGCGATGTCCACCTGGTAGTTGTGGTTCTGTGCCGTGATCGCAACCCTGCCGGTGCGCACGTCCTGCACGGGGTGGTTTCCGGCGTGGTGGCCGAACTTCAGCCGACTGGTGGTCCCGCCCAGAGCCCGCCCAATGAGCTGATGTCCCAGGCAAATGCCGAAAAGCGGCATGTCCGCATCGATCAACTGCTGCACGGCGTCCACGGCATAGGGCAGGCCGGCCGGATCGCCCGGTCCGTTGGACAGCATGACGCCGGCGGGCTGCATGGCCAACACGTCCGCGGCCGGCGTATCCGCCGGAACCACGGTGACGCGCATCCCTGCGGCCGACAGATGGCGCAGGATATTGCGTTTCGCCCCGAAGTCATAAAGGACGACATGTTTAAGACCGTCCGCGCGGTTCGCGCCGGTGATCCAGTGGTCAGCAGCGTCGCCGGTCCAGTGAAACGGCTCCGGGCAGGTGACTTCACGCACCATGTCGCGGCCGTCAAGGCCAGGCCAGGCGCGCGCCGCTGCCAGCAACTCGTCCGCGCTTGTGCCGCGGGTAGACAACGCGGCTTTCATCGTCCCTGCATCACGCAAGGTGCGCGTCAGGTAGCGTGTGTCCACGCCGCTGATTCCCGGCACACCATGCATCGCCAGCCACTCCGACAGCGGCGCCGTCGCGCGCCAATTGGATACGTCCGGGCTCAGCGCACGCACCGCCACCGCCGACACCTGCGGCGCCGTCGATTCGTAGTCCTCAGGGTTGATGCCAACGTTGCCGACGTGCGAAGCGGTGAACAAAACCGCCTGCCCGCGGTAGGACGGGTCGGTCAGAATCTCCTGGTAACCGGTCATGCTGGTATTGAACACCAGCTCGAAAACAGCGTCAGCAGGCGCGCCGAATGGCTGACCGGTCAGGGTTGTCCCGTCTTCCAGAACAAGCGTAGCGTGTTGCACAGCAGTCAAAGGTGATCTTCCATTCTCAGGCTGGTTATCGGCCCTTTTATTCAATTCTCAGCGTCCGGCTGACCGAACGACGCTGCCGCGTCCCGCAGGAGACCAGCAATTGTCGCAGCCCTCGCCGGCGCGTCGCCGACATAGTCGCTGGCATCCAGCAGCTCGGCCGCGCGCTCGACCGGCAGCCAGCGCGTGATGCGCGGGTCGCGGCACAGCAGTTCGGCCAGCGGATTGGCTGCGCCGCGGCGCAACGCATCCCACGCCAGCAGGCTCTGTTCGCGGATCACTTCGTGCAGTTCCTGGCGGTCGCCGCCGGCCTTGACCGCTTCCATCAGCAGGCGTTCGGTGGCTGCGAAGACACCGTAGGTTGCCATATTGCGCGCCACCACTTCGTCGCGCACCACCAGACCACGTATGACCCGCGTGGCGCGGCTGACCAACTCATCCGTCAGTAGAAAGGCTTCGGGGAGGAACATGCGCCGGTTGGCCGAATCATCCAGTGTGCGCTCCAGCAGGCTGTGAGCCGCGTTGTCCCAGGCAACCCGCGGCAGCGCGGCCAGTTGCCGCGCCAGGCTGTCGATGTTCTCAGCGTCGATGGGGTTGCGCTTGAACGGCATCGCGCTGCTGCCGACCTGTTTCGCGCCGAACGGTTCGCTCCACTCACCGATGGTCGGCGCCTGCAACAGTCGCAGGTCGAAGGCGAAACGATAGAGCGACTGGCCGATGCCTGCCAGCGCGTTCACCACCAGCCAGTCCTGTTTGCGCGGGTAGACCTGCGTGCCCGCCGGATGCGCCTCCAGATCCAGCAAATCCAGCACCCGTGCTTCGAGTTCCGCCGCTGATGTGGTCATCCCGCCTGTCAACTGCGCGTACGATGCTGACGTGCCGACAGCGCCGCGCAATCCCTTGCCGCGGATGCCGTCGCGCACGCGGGCAAGTTCCTGCCAGTCCACCAGCAGGTCATAGCCATACTGCGCCAGCCGGTAGCCCACTGTGGTCGGCTCGGCCGGTTGCAGATGGGTGAACGCCATGGTTGACAGCGTGGCATACTGCTCGATCCTGCCAGCCAGTTCGGCCAGCAGCACAGCAAGCCGGCTCAGCAGCAGGTCCGCAGACTGGCGCAAACGCAGTGCATCGACGTTGTCCAACGCGTCCATGCTGGTTGCGCCGAGATGGATGATGCCACCTCCCACCGGGCATTGCTCGGCGAAAGTGCGTATCTCGGCCATCAAATCGTGGCGAATCTCGGCCTCAATAGCGGCGGCCCGCGCCAGATCGATGTCGTCCTGGTGCGCCACGAGGTCGGCTACCTGTTCCGCACTGACCAGACCGATCTCATGCTGCGCTGTGGCGAGAGAGACCCAAAAACGGCGCAGGAGCTGCCGCTTGTGATGCTCCGACCAGATGCGCCGCATGTCGTCGCTGCCGTAACGCCAGGTCAGTGGGGAAAGGTAGGTGTCATGTGAATAGTTCATGTGAACGAACTCAATCTCGTCTTCAATCTCTTACTCGTACTCATCCTCGTAATCGTACTCGATATACCCGGACGAGTAGGAGTACGAGGACGAGTAGGAGTACGAGCAGGAGGACGAGTAGCGGGACGAAGGACTACTCGACCTCGAACATCTCGTCGCGTTCGGGACCGACGGAGACCCACGAAATGCGCACGCCGGCCAATTCCTGGATGCGCAGCAGATAGCGTTGCGCCGCCGCCGGCAACTCGTCCCATGAGCGACAACCGGTGGTCGGTTGCATCCAACCCGGCCAGGTCTCGTAGACTGGTGTCGCCATCTCCAGTTCCGCCGTATCAGGCATACGCGTCAATACTTCGTTGCCCAGCCGATAACCGATGCAGATTTTGAGCTCCGGCATCTTGTCCAGCACGTCCATTTTGGTGATTGCGAGGTCGGTGAAACCGTTCAGCCAGGCCGCGTAATCGATGGCCACGCCGTCGAACCAGCCGACGCGGCGCGGGCGGCCTGTGGTCGCGCCATATTCGTCACCGACTTCGCGCAGCTTGTTGCCGGTCTCGTCCAGCAGCTCTACGGGGAACGGGCCTGCACCGACGCAGGTGGAATAGGCCTTGACGACCCCAACGATGCGCGTGATGTAGGCCGCGGGGATCCCGGCCCCTGCGCCGGAATAAGCCGCTGTCGGGTTGGAACTGGTGACGTAGGGGTAAATGCCCCAGTCCAGGTCGCGCATCACGCCCAGCTGGCCCTCGAGCAACACCTGACGGCCTGCCTCGACCGCCTCGCGGGTCATCGGCACTGCGTCGATGATCCGGTGGCCCAGCCTGGCTCGCCAATCCATGCACTGCGCATACACGTCATCCACCCGCAACGGCGGTTCGCCGTAACGCTCCAACTGGACGCTCTTGCGCGGCACGACCTGCTCCAACCGCTCGCGCAGCCATTCCGGGTGGCGTAAGTCCCCCAGGCGCACACCCCAGCGAGCGGCCTTGTCAGCATAGGCGGGTCCGATGCCGCGCTTGGTCGTGCCGATGGCCGAGCCGCCGCGTGCGCTTTCCTGCAAGCCGTCGAGCTGGACGTGATAGGGCATGACGATGTTGGCGCGCTCCGACAGCCAGAGATTGTCCAGACGGATGCCGGCTTTCTCGACTTCGGCCATCTCACGCAACAGGCTGTCCGGGTTGACGACGGTGCCTGTGCCGATGATATTCTGTGTTTCGGAGTTGAAAATGCCAGAAGGGATCAGATGCAGGCGAAAGATGCCGAAATCGTTCACTACTGTGTGACCGGCGTTGTCACCGCCCTGAAACCGGATCACCATATTGGCCTGCTGCGCGAGGTAATCAATTACCCGCCCTTTGCCTTCGTCGCCCCATTGCGCGCCTACAACGGCTGTTACTGCCATAACTGTTGTCCCTTCTTCACAGTTCGCTCTGAACCAATCGAATATTAGCATTCACGCTGGTACAAACATACCAACACCTGCGGTTCCGGCCAGACTGCTGACCGAGCACGCCGCTCTGGCCGGTCTCCCGACCGTGCCGGCAGTCACCACTCCAGCCGGTCTCCTGACCCGTGCGCTCTGCTCAGGCCGGTCTCCCGACCGTGCCAGACATCACGTCACGGCAACCAGGCCGCTTCGGCGATGCGGCACTGCGGACAGGCCAGCGCCAGTCCCTGGATCGCGCCGCTCTCGACATCCACCGCCAGCATGGCCTGATCTTGCACCAGCAACAGATAGCGGCTCGCTTCCTCATCGCCGGCCAGTGGCGCCCAGGCAAGTGCATCCAGTCGATCGTACGCACCCGGCAGATCGGTCCACTCGCGGCTGGCGACCGGGCTGATCTGCACCACCATGCGGTCATCCATGGGGACGACGCGCGCATCCAGCGTGCCGTCAGGCGACCGGACGATGCCCAGCAACCCCTCGTCGTCAACCAACCAAAGTTGAGTTGCTTTCAGTGAACGCACCGGATGGCTCATCAACGCATAGGTATCCGGCGCATCAGGCGCGCCGCGCACGTATCGCACTACGTCAGCCGATTGCCACTGCGGTGACCACGCCGCGATCCGGTCGGCTGCCGCCACACCGAGATTGCGCTGGTAGACCTCGCTAAAATTGGCGATTTCGCCGCTGCGCAGGAAGACCACAAACACGTCTTTCCGATCTCCCTGGCTGGAAGGCGTCGCCGGCGACTGGTATGCGTCGAACGCAATCTTTTCGCTGTCGGGCGACCAGGCGGTATGCTGCACGCTTTCCATCTGGGCGATGACCTTTAGCTTGTTCCCAGTGCCATCCCAGAGCGCCAGCGCGCTCTCGTTCCTGACCGGGTAGACCAGCGCCAACATCCCACCGTCGGGCGACCAAACCAGCTCGCTGACGCCGGTCACGGCTATGCTTGCCTGCAAGGCAGGGTTGGTCAGGTCGTACAGATCCAGCCTGTTGGCATGTGCGACTGCCAACGACCTGCCGTCGGACGAAAGCGCCAGCGGCAGTCCCGAAGCTACTGTGTCAGACAAAGTGGACGTTGCCACATCGCTCGCGGCCAGTTGGTCCAGCAGCACCGTTGTCCCGCTGATGGGATTGGCAGCCAGCAGGTAGCCATCGGTGGTAATCAACGCGCAGTTCCCCTGTTGCGCTACACTGCACTCCCAGCCACCGGGCACGACAGAATCGGCCAAAATGGCCGTCTCGCCGGTCTCATCCAGCAGCCAAAGCTGCTCAGCCGCCGCGCCGTCGCGCGTCACGCCAAACACCACCCGGCCAATCGGTGCACGGCCGGCCGCGCTGGCAGCCAACGGCGTCGCGGTTGGCAACGGAGTTGCCGTCGGGAGGGGTGTCTCCGTCGGGGTTGCCGTTGGCGTGCTTGAAGGCAGCGCAGTCGGTGTGGCAGTGGCGAAAATCGTAAAACCGCCGGGCGCTTCGCTGGCCGTCGTCGATGGACCGGTTACCGGCCGCGACTGGCATCCAGCCGCTACTGCGACCAGCACCACGGCGGCCAGCAGCACGCCAATACGCCACGGCGTTTTGAGACGCGTCCCGTCCATCGGGCGATGCAAGAGTCGCCTGGGTTTCATTTGAAACGGCGGACCAGTTCCGCCTCAAGGTCACTGAATTGCATGTCGCGCGCCGCCAGCAAGACAAGATTGTGATAGAACAGGTCAGCCATCTCATAAAGCAGCCGCTCATCGCCTTCGCTCGCGGCCGCCAGAATCACCTCGACCGATTCCTCGCCGATCTTCTTCATGATCTCAAGCTGGCCGGTTTCCAGCAGTTGCACGGTGTACGAGCCGGCCGGCCGATCGGACTTGCGCTGCTCGATGATCGCCCACAGTGTATTCAATGCGTCACTCATTGTGGTCAGCTATCCTCCCCTTGCGCGGCTTCTTCGGACCACTGGAAAAGCGGCTCGCCGGCCCGCCGCGAGCCATCCGAATCGATCACGTCATTGAAGGTCAACGGGTTGAAGAAGCAACTGGTGCTGCCGGTGTGGCAGGCCGGTCCCCGTGGCACCACTCGCAACAACAGGGCGTCGCGGTCGCAATCGTAGTGCGCGTCGGTCAGCACCATGGTGTTGCCGGAAGTAGCGCCCTTGTGCCAAAGCTCGCCGCGGCTGCGGCTCCAGAAATGCACCTCGCCTGTGAGAAATGTCTGGCGCAGCGCAGCCTCGTTTACCCAGGCCAACATCAGCACCCGGTCCGTGTCGCTGTCCTGCACAATGGCCGGCAGCAAGCCCTGGTCGTTCCAGTTGAGTTCGTCGATGATTGTCATGGTGCCTCCTGATTGACCATCGCCGGCGCGCGCACCGGAATGCCGCGCCCGGCCAGAAACGCCTTCAACTCGCCGATGCCAAGCTGGCGGAAATGGAAGAGCGACGCAGCCAGCACCGCGTCCGCCCGACCTGCTGTTAATGCCTGGTAGAAATGCTCCAGTGTGCCCGCGCCGCCGGATGCGATAACCGGCGCAGCCACGGCATCGGCGATCGCTCGAGTCAACTCGACGTCGTAACCGGCCTGCGTGCCGTCGGCGTCCATGCTGGTCACCAGCAGTTCGCCCGCGCCGAGATCAACGACTTGCCGCGCCCAATCCACCGCGTCCAGGCCGGTGGGAATGCGCCCACCGTTGACAAACACCTCCCAGCCGCCGGCTGAACGGCGTCGCGCGTCGATGGCAACAACGATGCATTGGCTGCCAAACTCGCGTGCACCGCGTGCCACCAACTGCGGATCGCGCACGGCGGCCGAGTTGACGCTGGTCTTGTCAGCGCCTGCCAACAAAAGTGCACGCATGTCCTCCACGGTCCGCACACCGCCGCCAACGGTGAACGGGATGAAGACATTGTCCGCCACCGCACGCACCATGTCCAGCACGATATCGCGCCGCTCGTGGCTTGCCGTTATGTCGAGAAACACCAGCTCGTCAGCGCCTTCGGCGTCGTAAACCTGCGCCTGTTCGACAGGATCGCCGGCATCGCGCAGGTTGACAAAACTGACACCTTTGACAACCCGTCCGTCCTTGATGTCCAGACAGGGAATGATGCGGCGCGCCAGCATCTACGCCTCCACCCGGTCGGCCAGCGCCAGCGCCGCGGCCAGATCCAGCCCGCCGGTGTATAGCGCCTGGCCGACGATGACGCCTTCCACACCCGGTGCGGCAAGCTGCATGAGACGTCGAATATCATCGAGGTCGCGTACACCGCCGCTGGCAATGACCCGCAAACCGGTCCGCTTCGCAAGGCTTACCGTGCCCGCCGCATCAACGCCGGCCAGCATGCCGTCACGACCGATATCCGTGTAGACTGCTCGCAGCACGCCAGCTTGGCGCAGACGCAGCCCGACAGCGCCCACGTCGAGATCGGTGGACGTCTGCCAGCCGCGGGTTGCCAGCTTGCCGTCGCGTGCATCCAGACCGGCGACGATGCGATCCGCTCCGAAGCGCGCCAATGCGTCGGCCAGCATGTGCGGCTGTTCGACCAGCGCCGTACCAAGCACGACCCGGGCCGCGCCCAACGCCAGTGCCTGCTGGATGTCGTCGACCGTCCGCAGCCCACCGCCAAATTGTATCGGTATACCAACGGCCCGGCGTATGTCGGCCAACTGACGCAGATTTGGCGCGTCCGGCCCCTGATCACCGATCGCGCCATCGAGGTTGACGATGTGCAACCAGCGCGCGCCGGCCTGCGCCCAGTGGCGCGCCATCGCGACCGGGTCATCGGAGAAGACGGTCTCCGCGGTCGGATCGCCCTGGCGCAAGCGCACACAGCGGCCTCGTCGCAGGTCAATTGCGGGAAAGATCAGCATGTTGTCACCGGTGTTTGTATCTCTGCTGGCAGTATATGCGCAGGCAGCGCGCCTGTCAAAGCCGCCGGCCGCATCCTCCGCTTGCCATCGCGTTGTCCACGTTGTCAAACAACCTGACCTGTGTTACTATTGCCACAAGTAACTAGAAAACTCCAGTCGGAGGGAACCACTGAGTCTGACCTGAGAAGCTGAATGGAACCGTCTCCCATTTCCCCTGTGAACACATCTCCAGAAAGCTCGATTCTGCGCCGCAGCGCGATCCTGAGTGCGATCGCTTTTGCCGGCCAGCAGTTTTTGCGTTCCGATGACTGGAACACGACCATCGATGCAGTGTTGGAGCGTCTCGGTCAGGCAACGGGCGTGGAGCGGGTTTACGTTTTTCAGGACCAGACAGATCCAGCCGGCAACGCAGTCGCCGCGCTGCGCTACGAATGGGTAATTCCCGGCGGCCAGCGGCTCCTGCCGATTCCCGGCCTGCGCGGCGTGCCATACTTCGCCAGTTCCACCGCAATCTGGCGGGAACGCCTGCGGGCGGGCGAGACCGTCACGGGCAGAATCGACCGTGCGTCGCCGCCGTTCAGGAAGGTACTGCGACTGTTGCTGGTACAGTCCTTTGTTGCAGTTCCAGTGTTTGTGGCCGGTCAGTGGTGGGGCGCGATCGGCTTTGCTGACAGCCAGGTGAGCCGTGACTGGTCGGAGATCGAGCTGGACGCGTTGCAAGTGGCCGGCAGCCTGCTGGGCGCGGCGTTCGAGCGATTGCAGAGCGCGCAGGAACGCGTCGAAAGCGAGCGTTTTTGGGCACTGATGTCGCGCCTGAGTGCTTCCGGGTTGGAGGCAGCCGACGAAGATACTCTGCTGAATGCCACCGTGGAACAATTGGCGAAGGTAATCCACGCCGACCATTGTCTCATCCTGTTGACAGATGACGCGACAAACATGACTACGGCCGCCGCCGCCACTCCCCACGTCCGACGTGTGCTTTCCACTTTGGCCGTCCCCGCCCCAACGCGCGGACCGCTCATGGACAGGCTACTCATCGAGCAGCACACGTTGATCTTCAACGACGTCCCGACCTTGCCGCCGGTCTATCAGGACATCATTCGCGCGCTTCCGATTGCATCTGGCATGGCCGTGCCAATGATCGCACAGAAAAAGGTCCTGGGAACGGTGATGCTCGGGTTTGCCACCAAACATGTGATCACGGCGGTCGAACGAGAACGGGCGGAGCTGGCAACGCAACAACTGGCGCGCTTCCTGTCCAATGCACGTCTCCTGACATCAGAAACTCTGGCGCGGCAACAGGCAGAAACCTTGCAGGCAGTTGGACAGGTCATGAGTTCCACCCTCAATTTGCGGGAAGTGCTCGAACGCGTCCTTTCGGAATTGCAGAGGGTAGTGCCTTATGACAGTGCTTCTGTCCAACGCCAGGAAGGCAATCGATCAGTGGTTATCGCGGGTCAGGGTTTCGAGGAACCGCACCAGCGAGTCGGGCTTTCATTCAGCATTGACGACGCCAGATTGCCAAACAGAGCTGTCTACGAAAATCAACGGCCGCTCATTGCAGCCGATGTGCTGGCGGTTCACAGCGAATTCGGCGCGGCGGCGCAAGAATCAGACTACATTCGTTCGTGGATGGGTGTGCCGCTGGTATTCGGGGGACGGACCATCGGTATCCTGACCCTGGACAAAAAAGAGCCGGGATTCTACACTGACAAACATGCAAGGCTCGCCGAAACCTTCGCCGCGCCCGCGGCCATTGCACTGGAAAACGCGCGGCTGTACGAAGTGACGCGCCAGCTTAACACCCAGATAGGACTGCAGGCAGCGCGGCTCAGGCAGGTCATCGATACTGTGACCGATGGCATTGTCCTTCTCGATGCCCATTACGGCATTGTCCTCACGAACACCACCTTCTCTGATCTCGTGCCCGCGCTGACCGGCCGCGCGAAGGCGCTGACAGTTGACCAGATCTGCGGACGACCGATCGAGTGGTATCTGGAAGGAAATGCTGAATTGGGGTGGCGGGAAGTATCAGCTCTCGGTGAAGCACATCGCATCTTCGCCGTCAGCGCCAACAGGATCGGCAGCGGCCCCGACACCGGCGGTGTTGTCATCTCGGTTGCTGACGTCACCGCGGAACGCGAGCTGCGAGCGACACGCCAGGCTCAGGAACGACTGGCAACCATCGGCGCGATGGCCAGTGGAATCGCCCACGATTTCAACAACATTTTGCAGGGCATCATCGGCTTTGCTGATCTGCTAAGCAAGAACCCCGACATTCCTGCAAACGCGCGCCACCGTTTGGAACTGATGGCACATGAAGGCCGGCGCGGTGCAGATCTGATCCGGCTCATCGTCGAGTACAGCCGCGAGGTGCCGATCAACCCGCGCCCTATTGACCTGGAGGAACTGATTACCAGGGCCGCCGGGCGCTGGGAGTCCATCATCCAACGTTCGGTAGCGCTTTCCATCGCAGCAAGCGAGCCGGTCTGGTCGATCAATGGCGACGCCGTGCGACTGTTGGAGACACTTACAACGCTGGTTGTGGATGCGGCCGGGACGCTGCCGCCAGATGTACCGGTCTCCGTCCGCGTCGCCAACCGCAACATCGATTCCGAAAGAGATCCGCGCCGCGCTGCCAACACGTCAGGACACTGGGTTGCCATCGAAATCACCGGTGGTCGCGGCTGGCTTGCATCGCCCGAACAAATGCACGCCTTGCAGCACGACCTCCCGATCATCGGTGTATCCAACGGGCGAGACGTCATGCTGGCGCAGGTTCAGGGCGTTGTGCGCCGGCACCGCGGCGCCATTACCGTCGATCCGCTGCCGGATAGCTGCCAGGTAACACTGGCCCTCCCCGCCGCCGGATCGAACGAAACAACCGGACCTGTGGTTGATCCTGTCACAGGCAGAAAGGAATCATGGCAAGAGTCATAGTTGTCGACGATGAATCGCTGGTTCGCGAGCTGTACAGTGTCTGGCTGGAAGACGCAGGGCACCAGGTAATCGCATTGAGCTCAGCCGAAGCGGCAAGAACAACGCTGGCCGACATGCCCATCGACGTCCTGCTGACCGACATTCGCATGACGACCGCCTCGGAGGGCATCGACCTGCTGGCGTGGACACGACGACACGACCATGCGATTTCAGTCGTCCTGATCACAGGGGTTCCTGAGGTGAGCACCGCCGTAGAGGCGTTGCGATTGGCGGCTTATGACTACCTGGTGAAACCGGTGCCGCAGGAATCGTTGCTACGGATCATTGCGCGCGCAGCCGAACATTCCAGCCTCCAGCGGGAGCGCGCCCGCCTGGCTGAAGAGAACCGCCGCTATCAGCAGCACTTGCAGCAACTGGTCGATGAACGGACACGGACGCTGGAACGGCGAACCAACCAGTTGCTCCTGCTAAACCAGGTGGTCAGTGAAATCAGCGCGCTGGGAGAGAATTCTCAGGAAATTGTCGACCGTACCCTCTCCTCGCTGCAGTCGATTCTTGGATACCAGAATGTCGCGGTGTTCGAGATCGACCGAACAGCCAGTGTGCTACAAGTACAGCCTGCCGATGCCGCAAATGCCGCCGGTTACAGGGTGCCGCCGGTAACCTGGTCCGTAGCGCGTCCGGAACTGTCTGCGCAGCATGGACGAGCTGCCAGCGGTCCCACGGCGCCTGGCGCCGCCGCCACGGGCGCCTACAACGAAACCAATGATTTGGCCGTCTTCCCCATCGCTGTCGGCGGAATAATTCGCCACGTGCTGGTCGTGCCAAACAAGAACGGCGTCACGCTGGATGCTGCTGACACGACCGTACTGTCCACCCTCACCGAACACCTGGGAATCGCATTGGCTAACGCTGATTTGTATGGTCAACTGCGCAGCGCGCTGCTTGTCCGCGAGCAGATATTGCAGAACGTATCGCACGAACTGCGGACTCCGCTGACGCTGATCAGCGGATACTCTGAGTTGCTCATCGAGCAAGCATCCCTGCCCGAACCGGCTGTCGAAATGCTCAACATCATTGCAGACCAGACAGAGCACCTCGCCAGCCTGGTCAATCAACTGCTGACATTCCAGTCGATCGAGACCGATCGTATCGAACTGGAACTGATGCTTGTCGATCAATGGCTTGAGGCGCAAGCGTCGATCTGGGGGCCAATTCTGGAACGAGCCGGACTGCGACTCGAGATCATCGGCGCCGGCGCCCCGGTTGTGATCATGGGGAGTTGGGATTTCCTCAGCGAAGTCATGCAGAACTTGCTGGACAACGCGCGCAAGTTCAGTCCGCAAGGGGGGACAGTCACGATCTCCGTCAGGCGTGGTGAATCAGAGGCCGTTTTCTCGGTCACCGACCAGGGGATTGGCGTCTCACCTGACAAGCTTCCGCAGTTGTTCGAGAGGTTCTATCAGGCCGAAGCAGGCGTGACCCGGCGCTTCGGCGGCATGGGGATCGGCCTGGCCCTGGTACGCGAGATCATCGTTGCCCACCACGGGCGCGTCTGGGCGGAAAGCCCGGGCGAAGGCAACGGGTTCACGGTATCGTTTGCTATTCCGCTGGTGGATTAGCCGGGGCGAGGATTTTGTAAAGCACCGGTCGCATATCCATCTCGCGGACCAGATCATAGCCGGCCATTGCTTCTTCGATGCGATCGGCGTGCGCGTTGGTACTGACCAGTATGCGCGCCGGCTGCGGGTTGCCCTGTCCCACCTCGCTCAGGAACCCGCCCATGGTCTGTGTTTCGAGCTCGCTTCCCCAATAGGCAGGATCCAGACTGATCACCAGCGACAGCACACCGTCATCGCGTTCGTTGGGCCGCGGCGACAGGTAACCGATGTCCACGGTGTCGCCCTCCGGTCCGGTCAGTTCAATCGCGTAGGCCTTGAACGGTGGCAGCCGGCGGCGCAGGAAGATCGCGTCAATCACCTCCCGGCCCGGATTGTCTGAGGCGTCCAGTTCCATCACAAGAAACTTGGTGCGCAGTTCGCCGTGCTCTCTGTTGTTGAGCGGTCGAAGGTTGACAGCCGCGGGCGGCTCGACGCCGGTTATCACGCCACCAAACGCCCACAGATAATAGTCGAGCAGATGAAACCCGGCCTCGTCGAAGGTTGCCATCGTCTCATCGTCAGCCTCCCAGGGCGAGGCGCGCAGGTAGCGATAGCTTCTGTCGATCGCCAACTGCTCCACTTTACGAAACAGGATCGCCAGCAGCGCCCGACGGTCGTAACCATCAGTCACGACGAAATCGGCCAGATGAAACGCATCGCCGCTCTGCTCTGCCACGGCGTAGCCTGCCAGCTCGCCATCCTGCAACATGACGAAGGTGTTGGCCGAAGTGCGCAGATAGCGCGGCGTCACCCACTTCTGGTAAAGAATCCGCCGCCACGGACTGTTCATCAGCCGCGCAAAACTGGGAAACCGACTGCGTTCCTTCACCAGCAGATTCATCACCGGTTTGATCTCGCTGTTCTGCGCGATACGTACTTCGTACTGAGGCATGTTAACTCTCCAAGATTTGACGCAGCCGCGCGACGAAGCGCGCCACGGTATCAGCTTTCAGCCGCCAGGCGGCGCGGTTGGCCAGCAACACGGCCTGGCTGTCAAGAATTGTGCGCATCTCGACCAACCCGTTGGCGCGCAGCGTCTCGCCCGACTGCACGAGATCGACGACCAGATCGGCCAGATTGACCAGCGGCGCCAGTTCAACCGACCCGCTGAGTTCGATGATCTCTGCGCTGACACCGCGACGACGGAAGAACGCCTCGGTCAGCCGAGGAAACTTGGTGGCGACGCGCGGGTTCGGCTCCAGACGCAGCGGGCGGTCGCTGCGCGCAGCCGGTGCGGCCACCGACAGCCGGCAATATCCGAACGGCAGCAACAGCGGCTCCAACACATCTCGCTGGGTTTCGCGCACCACATCCAGCCCCGCGATACCGAGATCCGCTGCCCCGTATTCCACATAGACGGGCACATCGGCAGGCTTGGCCAGCACGTAGCGCACATGCTCGGCCACCGAGCGCAACACCAGTTGCCTGTCACCGTTGCCCGCCGCCAACCCGTATCCGGCTTGCTCCAGCAGCGCCAGCGCATCATCAGACAAACGGCCCTTGGGCAGAGCAATGACCAGCTCGTCCTCGACCTGAAGCTGAGCGCCCGCGTGGTCTAGACGCTCCATAGGTCTGCCTCGCGCGCCAGTGCGTCCAGCGACAACTCACGCACTGCGCCTTCTGCTTCCAAAGCAACCAAATCCCCACCGAGACAGCGCACAATACGCACGATGCTGCGCTGCGCTGCACGTTCGCGCAACGCAGCAGGCGACGACGCTGCGAGATCCAGTTCGACCCGCAGTCCGCGACTGCGCCACGCTGACATCAGGGCCGCCAGGGCAGGACAGCCATCGGCAGCCACCAGCACCGAGGCGGGCGAAAGCTGGCTGCGACCCTGCTGCCGCTGGCGGGCCAGCAGAATGCGATCGAGCCACAGCGCGCAGCCGACCGCCGGTTGCTGCGGGCCAAAATGGCCCACCAGATCGTCGTACCGGCCGCCCGAACAGATGGCAAACCCCAGGCCTGCGGTATACCCCTTGAACGTGATGCCGGTGTAATACTGCATGCCGCGCGTTTCGCCCAGGTCGAACGAGACCAACTGCGTGACGCCGAATGCTTCCAGCCACGGGTAGACCGCAGCAAGCCATTCCAGCGCGCTGGCCATGGTTTCGTTCATGGCGACGTCACGGGCACGGTCAACGACCTCGATGCCGCCATGCAGATCAGGAAGGCTGGCGAGCGCCCTCCGAACGTCACCGGCCGCAGCGATGTCGTCCAGCGCGGCTGTCAGGTCCTGCGGGTTCTGACGGTCGATCGCGCTCTGCAACTGCGCCACTTGCTCCGCAGAAGCTTCGATCTCCTGCAGCAAGCCGCGAAAAAAGGCCATCTGACCCAGAACAATCTGGAACTGCTGCAAGCCGGCCAGCCGCAACGCTTCGACAATCAGCGCCAGCGCTTCAGCGTCGGCGGCCGGGGTGCCGGCTCCGACCAGCTCAATGCCGGCCTGGGTAAACTCGCGCTGACGGCCGGCCTGCGGACGTTCATAACGAAAGACCGGGCCGACATAGAAGAGGCGCAGCGGCATGGGCTGGTCGTAGAGTCGCGTGCCGACGACGCGCGCCGTGGGCACGGTCAGATCGGGACGCAACGCCAGGGTGCGGCCATCACGGTCGGTGAAGCGGTACATCTCCTCGGCGATCTGCGTGCCGGCCTCGGACGCCAGCGTGTCGGCATACTCGAAGGTCGGCGGAATGAGTTCGTCGTAGCTCCACGAGGTGAACAACCTGCGCAAGGAGTGCTCAAGATGGCGCTTCTCAGCAGCGTCCTCGTAGAAGAGATCCACCACACCCTGCGGCAGCGGCCAGCGGGCGTGGTTATGATAGTCGGAGGTAGGCATAGGTGTCATGAAAAATCGACTGGTTTGGCAGCCAGCCGATTTCTGGCGAACGTAAGGAAACCATGTGTTGACAGATACTTTCGGGAAGCCTTGGTCACCCAGTCACCGTCCGCTTGCAATCACGCTGAGATACCTTCTGTGGTTTCGCGCACCAGATGGTCCACCACCGCGCACAGTGCCTGTTCTTTGTTAGCCTCGCCGCCGTTTTCGTGGAAGACGCGTAACTGCCGGTCAGCGCTGGTGCCGTGCTCCAGAATGCTGTAGATGACCTCGATCTCTTCGCGGCTGCCCAGTTCGTCGATCTGTTCATCCACCAGCAGCAGCAGCTCGCGCACCAGGCTTTTGGTTGAGGCCTCCTCTTCCTTGCCGAAATCGATCATGCGTCCGTCCAGCCCGTGGCGCAGCGCACGCCATTTGTTCTCGTAGATCATGTCCGGCCGGTACGTGCGGAAGGTGAGATTTCGTTTGCGCAGGTCGCACAGCCATGCCACCACCGCCTGGATCAAGGAAGCGACGGCGACTGCTTCCTCGGCACGCGTGCAGATGTCGGGAACGCGGAACTCCAGCGTCGGGAAGGCATAGTGGGGCCGCACGTCCCACCAGATCTTGGAGCCGTCCGCTATGCAGCCGGTGTTGATCAGGCGCTGGACAAAGCGGTCAAACGCGGCCCAGGAGCTAAATTCTTCCGGCAGCCCGGTGCGCGGCAGTTCCTCAAACAGGATCGAGCGATAGGACTTCAAACCGGTGATCCGGCCGGACCAGAAGGGCGAACTGGTGGTGAGGGCCAGCAAATGCGGCAGCATGTAGCGGACGACGTTCATGCAGTCGATGGCCATGTCGCGGTCTTCGATACCGATATGAACGTGCATGCCGAAGATCAGCATCCGCTGCGCGATGATCTGGTGGTCCTGGACCGTCTTGTAATAGCGCTCGTAGGGCGAAATTTCCTGGCCGAGCCAGTGCGAGAAAGGGTGAGTAGATGCGGCGGCGATCTGCAAGCCGCGTTCCGCTGCCAGCCGGCTGATGTGCGCCCGCTGCTCGAAGAGGGCCTCTTTTACCTCCTTCGAGGTGTGGCAGACCGGCGTACCCAGTTCCACCATGGACGCGTGCAGCTCTGGCTTGACCTCGCCAGTCTTGAGCTCCCCTTTGACGACCTCAACTGCGCCGCCCTTGGACTCCATGAACTGGGTGATGAACGAGCGCAGCTCGCGGGTCTCCGGGTCGATGATCTGATATTCTTCTTCCACGCCGATTGTCAGGGATGGGTTTTTCATACAGCTTCCTCACTCCACACAGATCATGGTCTCTTGGATCAGGTGATCGACAACGGCCCGCAGGGCCTCTTCGCGATTGGAATCGCCGCCATGTTCCCGATATGCGACCCGCTGGCGGTCGGCGCTGGTGCCATGCTCGACAATGGTGTAAATATGGTTGATCTCGCGGCGGCTGCCCAATTCGTCAACATAGGGATCAATCAGCCGCAGCAACTCGCGCACCAGAAAGCGCGCCGGCAGTTGCTCTTCCTTACCGAAATCGATCATCTTGCCATTCAACCCATAGCGCTCGGCGCGCCATTTGTTCTCCTCGATCAGGCTGGTCTGGTAGAGCCGGAAGCTGACGTTTTTCGACCGCAGGTCATAGAGCCAGGCCACCACTGCCTGCACGACGGCAATGATCGCGACTGCGTCCTCTACCCGCGGCGTCATGTCGAGGATGCGAATCTCCAGCGACGGGTAGACCGGATGCGGGCGGACATCCCACCAGATGTCGGTGACACTGCGGATGCAATTGGTACGGGTCAGCACGTCCACGTAGTGCTGAAACTCTGCATAGGAGTCGAAGCGCTGTGGAATGCCGCTGCGGGGCAGGTTCTCCTGCACGACACAGCGATAGGATTGCAGGCCCGTATCGCGTCCCATCCAAAACGGCGAGCTGGTTGAAAGCGTCAGGATGTGCGGCAGAACGTAGCGCACGATGTTCATGCAGTCGATGGCAAAATCGCGATCCTCGATGCCGATATGAACATGCATTCCGAAAACCAGCAGCCGTTCGGCGACGCCTCGCAACTCGTCCGACAAACCGACGAATCGACCCGGCATTGGCACGCCAGCCTGCCGCCAGGATGCGAAGGGATGTGCGCCGGCTGCTGCGACTGCCAGGCCGAGATCCTGAGCCGTGCGACAGACGACGATGCGCTGTTCCAGCAATGCGTCGCGTACCGCGGAGATGTTGCCCAGCACCGGCGATGCAAGGCTGCGGGTAAGGCTGGCCAGCGTCTCGTTGAGCGGCGCCTCGCTGTCATGCCCGCGCAGCACCGGTTCCTCACCCTTGCTGGAGCGGGTGATGACATACTCGAGACCGCGGGTCTCCGGATTGATAATCTGGTACTCTTCCTCGACACCGATCTTCAGGCTTGGCCGGTTGCTCATGTGCGCCTCCATCCTGGCGTGATTAGCTTGAGCGAACTGTACCGCACGCAGCATAGGTCCTTGCGGGCTTCTTTGCGAGAACAAGTCCCGCTGCTGCATAAACGGGTCACGATTGACAACACGCTAGACCGCGACAACCATGGTGGGCACGGTGGTGCCGCCGCCGGCAGTCACATTCAGCAGGCCGCCGCGCGAAAGGCGCGTCAGACAGCCGCCGGCATAACTGCCGTCGAACATAAACGGGTCAAGATCGACCAACCGCGACTCGATTTCCACCGAGCCATCGTCCTGGACGGCCGGAAAGTCTTCCCGCCCCAACGCCACGGCAAGCTGTACCACGTGCGGCTCGACCAACGCAACCTCGATCGCGTGCTGCCAGTCGTCATCGCTAACGTCCCATCCAAGAATGACGCCGCGGCCGCCGTAGGCGTCATTGGGCTTCAACACCAGACGATGCTTGTTGGCATGGATGAAGGGGATGAGATCGACCGTCTCGCCGTCGAGCAACGTCTTGCGCTCCTCGACCCGCCGCGTCCACGGGATGTGGGCATGAATGGTCTTGAGCTCTTCGGCAGTAAACAGGTGAGCGTTGCGCTCGTCGCTGAGAACCGCCAGGCTGGCCTTCTTGTGCAGGAACTTGCACGAAAAACGGTTCATCATGCACACCGCCCGGTCGCGCACAGCATAGATCACCGGATGTTCGACGCCAAACTCCTCCAGCAACTCGTGCGTCAACACCCGTTTGTAGACGAAATCCACCGGTGTGCCGGAAGCGTACAACACGCCATCGCGATAGTCCATGTCGTGCGGATCGACAATGATCGCGTTGATCCCATGGCGGGCAAAGTATTCCTGAAACAGAACGAACTCAGAATAGGTCGGCACACTGGGCCAGTCAACGATAGCGATGGTCGGCAAGTCACGCCCACCCCAGTCGCGGTAAATGCGCAGTGTGGTCTGGAGCGCTGCCGGACGTGCCCACAGTGGCCTGACCGGGAATCGCCACTGGAACGCGCGCATCAACGGCGTCTGAAAAAACAGCTCGGCCAGCCCGTCCTCGTAGGCCACCGCGGCCGGGCTTTCGGCATTGTATTCCAGGAGATGTATGTCGGGCAGCGTCCGGCCCTCACCGCTGGTAGACAGCACGAAGCTGCAATCCAGCCGGCCGATAGGCACCGGCAGCCGCAGACCGGCCTCGTAGCTGATCAATGTCTCCTCGTCGGGCGTCAACCAGATCTGTGAGCGCAAAGCCCGATTGCCCAGCATGGCGAGGTACGCTTTGTCGAAAGCCTTGACCAGCGTGCTGCTGACCCGGGAGGCGTGCTCCCACCCCTCCACCGAAACGAACTGCGGGCGCAGCACTGTGCACAACAACCGCTCGCCAAAAGTCAGATTGCCGGCGCGCATGCCGGCTTCCAGGACGCCCCAGGTGTCAGCAGCCATCTGCGGGGTACACAGGTCGTTGTAGGCTTGAATCGCAGTCAGGACAGGCGATGGGGACATGGATCACTCGGCTCCGTTGATGCGGGCAAGGGTAAGATCATCCGGCAGCGCGCCAATTGGCACGGCGCGTTCGGTCCAGGTCAGGGCCTCGGCCTCGGCCTTGGCTTCGTCGCGTTCGACAAACACCAGATCGAAAGGTACGGCGCGCTGATCGAGCAAGGTATCGTCGCGGGTCAGCCGCAGCAGCAGAAGGTACGGTTCTCCCGGAACCGGACGCTTGAGGTGCATGGTCAACGACACATAGGTGTGCTGGACATCCACCATGGCCATGGCGGCAACCTCCTGGCCGTCTCGATCGAGCACGGCCATCTCCAGTTCCGGCCCGGGACGGCTGGAGAAGGGAGTCAATTCAACCCGCACCCAGACGCGTTTAAGTTCGGGATAGGGCAGCGCCTGTGCGCGCAAAAAGCGCGGCGGTTCTTCTTCGACGAGAAACTGGACAGGGTCACTCATTGCAGTTAACTACACCAGCCGCGCGGGGCGCGTAAGCGTTTACGAAGCGGATCGGGAAGTTCCAATCCCAGAGCGATTGAAAAGAAGGCGGGAGTGGATGGGAGTCGAACCCACCGTGGCTGCCTCTGTGGCACCCACCACCGATTTTGAAGACCGGGGCGCCCACCGGGACACATCCACCCCCAAAAGCAGCGGCATCATACACGATTTGCAGAGGCAGGTCAAGAAAAAAATCGTGTTTTGGGCCATTCAACCCAAGGACTGACAGTCCTGCCGGCAATTGTCGCCATCGTCCACTTTCCGCGAAATGACTGTCAGTGCTGGCTGCGACAACCCTACGCCGCAACGTAATGAAGCGAGGCGAAACTGATCAACGCGAGACCGGTGTCATCCAGCCAACTACGGAAGGCCGCGCTGCGAAGCAGGTCTACCTCGGCATGCCGTCGCTCAGGAGGAAGCTGGTCTGGCACAGGCAGCTCTGGATCGGGAGCGTAACCCGGATGCACCACCAGTTCGGTGACCGTACCAGGCCTGGTCAGCACTGCCCGCAGCCGCTGGTCTTCCAGCATGCGTTCACCCCACTGGTGCATCGAGAGCAAGTACTGTGGCGCAATCATAGGACCAGCGCCGGACCACCGGTTGAGCAGATCGGTCCACGTCAAATGAGGTGTCAGCGTCGAAAGCACCTTGGGCGATCGCCAGGCCTGCACGTGGTAGCGCTGACCCAGCTCGGTGATCAGACGTCGCGCCGCCGGCAGGACATGGAAATGCACGTGCGAGTCCAGGTTGTCGAGATGCAGACCGCTCCCGATGGCCCATTCGACCTGCGCCTCCATTTCAGCCGCGGCCTCGTACCAATTGATCTGGCCGGTCAGCGCGTGGCGGTACAGCATGGCTGTCTCCCAGAACCTGCCAGCTTCGTCCACCAGGCTGGGCACCTGGTCCGCTGGCAACAGCGGCTCCCCTTGCTGAGGTTGAGATGCACGCCGACCGACAGTCCAGGCAGTCGCCGGGCAATGGCCGCGCCGGCCTCGCTGTGCGGCAGGTTCACGATCAGGCTGGTGCTGGTGACCAGTCCGGCCTGATAGAGATCGGCAATGGCCGTATTGACGCCGGGCGAATAGCCCAGATCGTCAGCATTGATGATGAGTGCGGGTCGTGCAGGATTTGCCATGGGACATTCTCAGCCTGAATTGTAGCACCGCCCCAACGCTTTGCAAAGACATGAACTTCCAATCCTGCGCGGCAACGTGCTATAATCTGGTAACCAGTGACCAGTGATCGGTGATCAGCAGACGGTGAACAATGAACGGTCAAACCAAACAACCGACGATCGAAACGGAACGGCTGGTACTGCGTCCGTTTGCTATGGAGGACGCGGCTGATGTGCAGCGGCTGGCAGGCGACCCGGCCATCGCCGACACAACGCTGAACATTCCGCATCCTTACCCCGACGGTGCGGCCGAGTCGTGGATCAACACGCATCAGGAGCGCTGGCAGAGCGGGCTGGGCGTAATCTGCGCGATCACCCTGCGCAGCACCGGCGAATTGGTGGGCGCCATCAGCGTCCTGGGCGTCAGCCAGCAAAACAGCCACGGCGAGATGGGCTACTGGATCGGCAAGCCCTACTGGGGCAACGGCTATTGCACCGAGGCCGCTCGTGCGCTGATCCGTTTCAGCTTCGCGACGATGGGTCTGCACCGCGTCTTCGCCCATCACCTGGCGCGCAATCCCGCTTCGGGCCGCGTGATGGCCAAAGCCGGCATGCGCTACGAAGGCACCCTGCGCGAACACACCCGCAAGGCCGACGTCTTCGAGGATCTTCCCCTCTATGGCATTCTGGCCGGCGAACTGGAGAACTGAGGGCAGCCGTGGAGACGTTTTACCACAAGCTCAACCAACTGCTGGCCGCGGGCGATTCGGTGGCCGTCGCAACCATC
Organism: Anaerolineales bacterium; assembly: GCA_020634615.1. Classification (GTDB taxonomy): domain Bacteria; phylum Chloroflexota; class Anaerolineae; order JAAEKA01; family JAAEKA01; genus JACKBK01. Next base: position 54,717 of record JACKBI010000008.1, on the reverse strand, counting down.
GTCGACGTACGCGGCAGCGTGCCGCGCGAAGTCGGCGCGAAGATGATCATTCACCCGCTGGGCCAGCACATCGGCACGGTCGGCGGCGGCTGCGGCGAGGCTGACGTCATCTGTGCTGGCTGACGTCATCCAGACCGGTCAGCCCACCACCGTCCGCGTCGATCTCACCGAGGATCCGACCATGCAAAGCCTGGGCATCTGCGGTGGGATCATGGATGTGTTTGTCGAACGGTGGACGCCGGCACTGTACGGTATGGCGTAGGGGCATGAATGGCCCGGCAGCAAATATTCGCAAATGACCGTTCACCGATGCCGCCATTCATGCCCCTACTGGCAACGCTGACCGCATCCATCGAAGCCCGCCGTCCGGTCGCGCTGGTTACAGTCACCGCCAGCCCGGACGAGACCGCGATCGGTCGCCACGCGCTGGTCTGGCTGGATGACGAACCGCTGGGCGAGCTTGGATTGGGTGAGCTGGAACGCGCGGCGGTGGGCGCGGAGATGCTGGCCGCAACCACAAGACATTGACCTACCCAACGGCAGCCGGAACGGTCGCCCTCTTCGTAGAAGTGCAACAGCGACCGCCGGAGCTGGTGATTGTCGGCGCGGGCCACATCGCCGTGCCACTGGCGCGGCTGGGCAAGCTGTGCGATTTCACGGTCACCGTGCTGGACGACCGGCCGCAGTTCGCCAACCGCCGGCGCTTCCCCGACGCGGATGAAGTTCTGAACAACCGCTACGCGAAACCATGCGCGATTGGGTCGCTGCGGGCCGCATGGACAACGACACGTGCGTCGTCCTCGTCACCCGCGGCCACCAGTACGACATCGACTGCCTGCTGGAGATCCTCGACGAACCGCTGGCCTACATCGGCATGATCGGCAGCCAGCGGCGCGTGCGCACTGTGTTCGACCTGCTGACCGTCGAGCAAGGCATCCCGCCGGGAAATTCGACCGCGTCTACGCCCCCATCGGACTCGCCATCGGCGCCCGCACCCCCGCCGAAATCGCCGTCTGCATCATGGCCGAGATCATCAACGTACTGCGCGGCGGCCCGGCACGCTCCATCTCCGACGCTCGCCGGGAAAAGGGTGTGGGGCGTAGCGCGTAGGGTGTGGAACGCACATTATCCAGTCACCCTGTCACCCTGTCACCCTGCCATCCGGTTTCCCTTCTTTCCCTCATGTCCCTTCCGAGCCACCCATGAACCAAAACGCTATCCTCGACAACATCAGAGTCATCGACCTCACCCAGGCGCTGGCCGGCCCGACGTGCAGCATGTATCTCGGCGACATGGGCGCGGACGTCATCAAGATCGAGCGGCCCGGCAGCGGCGACATGAGCCGCGGCTATGGCCCGCCCTTCATCGACGGCGAAAGCGCCTACTTCCTGTCGGTCAACCGCAACAAGCGCAGCGTAGCCATTGATTACACGAAACCGACGGTTTGAGGGTCTTTCAGCAACTGATCGACGGCGCGGACGTGTTTATCAACAACCTGCCGCGCAGGCGTCGCTGGAGAAGTACGGCCTGTCGGCCGAGGCGTGTCTGGCGCGCAACCCGCGGCTGATCCACCTCAGCATCACCGGCTTTGGACGCACCGGCCCGTACGCCGATCGCAGCGGCTACGACGTGGTGGCGCAGGCTATGTCCGGCACCATGGACCTGACCGGCGAGGAGGGTCAGCCGCCCCTGCGCTACCCGGTGGCCATCGCCGACATCACCGCCGGGCTGTTCGGGCTGATCAGCGTGCTGGGCGCGCTGTATGCGCGTGAACGGACCGGCCGCGGCCAGGCCATCGACACCAGCCTGCTGGACAGCCAGCTTACCTGGCTCAGCTACATCGCTGGCAACTACTTCGCGACCGGCGAGAAGCCGCCCAAGCTCGGCAGCCTGCACCCGTCGATCACGCCCTACCAGCCCTTCAAGACCGCCGACGACAAGTGGATCATCGTCGGCGTCGGCAGCGAAAAGCTGTGGCGCGCCTATTGTCGCCTTATCGACGCCGAAACGACGCTGATGACCGATCCGCGCTATGCCACCAACAGCGACCGCAACGCCAACCGCCCGACCCTTGCTGCCGCAGCTTGAAGCGGTGATGCGCCAGCGCGACGCGCAGAATGGCTGCCTCTGCTGGAAGCGGCCGGCATCCCTTGCGGCCCGATCAACGCGGTAGACGAAGCACTGACCGATCCGCACGTCCAGGCGCGGCGCATGATCGTGCAGATGGAGCATCCGGTGGCCGGGCTGGTCAAGTCGCTGGCATTCCCCGGCTTCCTGTCCGACACGCCGGTCAGCTACCGGCTGCCCCCGCCGCGGCTGGGTGAACACACGGAGCAGGTGCTGGCTGAGCTGGGCTACGACGGAGCGGCCATCGAGAAACTGCGCGCCACGGGTGTTTTGTAAACGCCCCCCAGCTCTGGCCGGTCTCCAGACCGAGCCAGCCTGCATGGGTGTGCCTCGACGCTGACTCGGTCTGAGACCGGCCAGAGCTGGACAAAACGGTTGAGGAGATCGAAAACAACGCTATGGAACGAAAAACCAACGGCGACCGGCAGAGCAATGACTTCCCAATCTGGATCGTATGGCAGACCGCCACGCCGGTCGAGCTGGACTGTGGTCAGGTTCACGCGGCCGGCAACGCCATGCCCCAGGTGCGCAGCTTGGAACTGCTGGCCGCTGTCGGTAACCTGGAAACCCAGATCGCGCATGTGCACACCGCCATCACCGGCGCGCTGGAACAGATATTGGTGGGCATGCAACCGTCGCGCGCCCAGTTGACCACCCTGCGCGACGAGATCACCTCAGCCACGCTGGTGGCGGCCAATCCGCGCCTCGCCGCCACGGGTGTCGTACTGCTGGACTTGAATATCGACAATCTCACCGTTCGGTAACTTCCATCGTGTTGTCACGCTGAATGGGTCTGGCGCACAACTCGACTTGAACGAATCGCCAGTGAAGCGTCTCGCGTCTCATGCGAAGAAGAGATGCTTCACTAACGTTATGTGCGCTAAAGCCTGGTGCGTGTCAGACATGGTGCAGTTGCTAACACCGTTGGCCGCTCGATCCGTTCAGCATGACAGTGACCCCCTTTTTGACAGCCACCGCCTTCGCGTATAATCACAATTGGTCAGGTGGTCTGACCAATTTACCTCACAGAGAATGCTCCCGTGGCTACCTTCGAACCTGTCCGAAAGAGCGCCATCGCCGAAGAGATCTCGGCCCGCCTCCTCTCACTGATCCAGGAAAAGCAGCTCAAGCCGGGCGACAAGCTGCCGCCTGAACGCGAGCTGGCCGCGACCATGCAGGTCAGCCGGCCGTCCCTGCGCGAGGCATTGCGCGCTTCGATGATGAACGTCGTCGAGATACGCCAGGGCGATGGCACCTACGTCACCTCGCTGGAGCCGGACCTGCTGGTGGAGCACCTGGACTTCGTCATCTCGCTGGACGACTCGACGATCCACCACCTGTTCGAGGTGCGCCGCATCCTGGAAGTCGGCATTGCCGGGTCTGGCTGCGCCAGCGCGGCCAGCGATGCCCAGACCGCCGCGTTGGAAGCGATGTTCAACCAGTCGGTCGAATGCCGGCGACGCGGTGGCCTTCCTGCAGATCGACCTGGCCATGCACGAGCTGATGGCCGAGGCCACCGGCAACCCCTTCTGAAGCGGGTCATGGCCAGCATGAGCCGCATGGGACTGGCCAGCCGCAGCCGCACCGGCGCCAGCCAGAGCGTGCGCGACCGCACTGTGACCGACCACCGCGCGATCGTGGCCGCCATCAAGGCGCATGACCCCGACGCTGCGGCGCAGGCGATGCTGGACCACCTCGACCACGTCGAACGGAGCCTCGGAAAAACCGCCGATTTGCAGGACCTCGCGGATCGGAACTGACGCCTCCTGCCAAGGACTTCATCCCATGAAACTGATCACCTTCAGCGTTGAAGAGAAACCCATTTTGGGCGCGATTGCTAAAGGACGCGCCATCGATCTGCCGCGCGCGGTTGCCGCGTTTTTCGAGGCTGTCCATGACACGCAGCAGCCTGCCTTTCCAACCACGATGCGTGCGTTGCTGGAAGCCGGCGACACAGCTATGCAAGTAGCCGCGAAGACGCTGAACTGGCTGGAAGTGCAAGGAATCGAGGTGCTGGTGCCAGTTTCGCACCCGCTGGAAGCGGTCAGCCTGGCGCCGCCGGTGCCCGACCCCAGCAAAATCGTCTGCTGCGGGCTGAACTACGCCGACCACTGCCGCGAGCAAAACATCGACCTGCCCAAGAACCTGATCCTGTTCAGCAAGTTCCCGACGGCGCTGATCGGCTACGGCGACGCGATCACCTGGCCGGCCGGAACCAGCCAGCAGGTGGACTACGAGGCGGAGCTGGCCTTTGTCATCGGCAAGCGGGCGCACAACGTGCCGGTCGAGGACGCGTACGACTACATCGCCGGCTACACCATCGCCAACGACGTCAGCGCGCGCGATGTGCAGTTCGGCGACGGCCAGTGGATCCGCGGCAAGTCCTTCGACACCTTCTGCCCGCTGGGACCGGCGCTGGTGACCGCGGATGAGATCGGCGACCCGCACAGCCTGGCGATTCGCTGCCGGGTCAACGGCCACCTGTTGCAGGACTCTAACACTGCTGAACTGGTCTTCAAGGTGCCGCAGATCCTGAGCTTCATCAGCCAAACGGCGACGCTGCTGCCGGGCGATGTCGTGCTGACCGGCACGCCGGCCGGCGTTGGCGTCTTCCGCGACCCGCAGATCTTCCTGCACCCGGGCGACCAGGTCGAGGTCGAGATCGACAAGCTCGCCACGCTGCACAACGTGCGCTAGGGCGCATCCAAATGTTCATTTGCGATCAACCGTTCGTGACCAATCATGGACAGGATTTACAGGATTAACCGGATTTTGGGACTGCTTCAATCCGGTTAATCCTGTAAATCCTGTCGATTTGGTTCCTCCCGGTTTCAGACGAGCGTCGGTTTAGAAGCTGGACTTTGCCGGAAAGTCGAGCTTCTGTGGATTGTTGCTATGAAAGTCAGCGGCTCGTATACGCTTGATGCCACCCGCGTTGAGGCTTGGCCGCACATCTTTGACCCGGCGGAGCTGGCCAGTCTGATCCCCGGCTGCCAGCGGCTGGAGCAGGTGTCGCCGGACGAGTACCACGGCACGTTCATGATGTGGCTGTCGGCCATCAGCGGCGCGTACGAGACGACGGTGCGGGTTCTGGAGCGTGAGGAGCCGGAGCGCTGCCGCTTCCAGGGCGACGTCACCGGACCGACCGGCCGGGTCAGCGGCACAGCCAGCTTCTGCCTGGCAGACAACGACGGCCAGACCCTGCTGACCTACGAGGCGCAGGGCATTCTCAGCGGCGCGCTGGCACGGATGAGCCCGCGCTTCGTGGAAGGCGTCGCCAAGACGCTCATCAACCAGGGACTGGACACCCTGAACCGCGACCTGCAAGCAGAGCGAGCCGCGGCAACTGGCTCCGTCCAGCCCGCCAGCCCCGCCAATCCCTGGCAAAGGAGGTATGGATGCGCATTGTCGATCTTTCAGTCCCTATTGGCGAGGATACGCTCAGCCCTCCGTCGGTCAACCTCCAGCTCAAACTGACGTCCTTTCACCGCGGCCCCGGCTTCTGGCAGGCCAGCAAGATCGAAATGCTGCTGCACACCGGGTCACACGTGGACTTTACGAAGCACGTGCAGGCCGACGGCGAGACGGCGGTGGATGTGCCGCTGGAACGGGTCTTCGGGCTGGCGCGGGTGGTGGATCTGAGCCACGTCGGGCCGAACCACGCCATCACCGTCGAGGATGTGGCGTCACGCCTGCCTGACCTGCAAGCGGGCGACATCGTGCTGGTGCGCACCGACTGGACCGAAAAGCAGTGGGGCAACTGGCCGACCTATTACCTCGACTCGCCCTGGTGTACGCCCGAAGCTGCCCAGTGGCTGGTTGACAACGGTGCACGCGCCATCGGTTTCGACTGCTTCAGCGAATACTGCGCCCGCCTGCCCGATTTCACGTCCGAGGACTTCATCATCCACAAGGTCATCCTGGAAAACGGGGCGATCCTGATGCAGCAGATGACCAACCTTTCGCAGCTTCCCACCGACCGCCGCGTGCAGTTCTTCGCGCCGTTTATCAAGATCCGCGGCGCAGAAGGTTCACCGGCCCGCTTCTTTGCACTGGTTGAGGACTGAGGAGACTTCGGAAGTCGCCGGTCGCAACGCGGGCCGCTGGTGCCCTGACAAAGCGCCATCATGCAACCCGCGGCGACTTCCGAAGTCTGTCAAGTCGCCTGTGCCAACTATCTGTCTCAAGGAGGTATCAATGTGACCACCCAGGCATACTACCTGCCGAAATCCGTGGACGAAGCGGTCGGCCTGCTGGCCGAACACGGCCCGTCCCTGCTGGTCATGGCCGGCGGCACCATCGCTATGCCATTGATCAACGATGGGATCAGCTTCCCCGAGCGGGTCATGGGGCTGCGGCGCGCCGGCCTCGACAGCATCAGCCGCAGCAACGGCCACCACGCCATCGGCGCGACCGTCACCCTCTCCCGGATGCTGACCTGGGACGAGATCCCGCTCCTGCAGAAGGCTGCCCACAACGTCGGCGGCTGGGCGATTCGTAACATGGCAACCGTGGGCGGCAACCTGTTTGCGCCGCCGCCCTCCGGTGACTTCGCCGTCGCGCTGCTGGCGCTGGACGCGCAGGTTGTGCTGACCAGCGCAGCCGGCCAGCGGGTCGTGCCGCTCAACGACTTCTACACCGGCTTCATGACCACCGTTGTGCAGCCGGGCGAGTTGGTGAGCGAGATCCGCGTGCCGGTGCCTGCCGGCCAGACAGCCTATCTCAAGTTCGCCCGCCGCGAGACAAATACCCCGTCCATCGTCACGGTCGCCGCGCTCATCACGCTGGACGGCCAGCGGGTCAGCGACGCGCGGCTGGCGCTCAACGGCGTCGGACCACACCCGTTCCGCGCCCGGCGCGCCGAGTCGCGACTGATCGGCTCCGTGCTGGACGAGGCAGCCATCGCCCACGCCGGTGAGCTGGCGGCCGAGGCCAGCGATCCGATGGACGACGCGGTGGCCAGCGCCTGGTATCGCCGCAAGATGATCCCGGTGATGGTGCGGCGCGCGCTGGCCCAGATCGTCGCAAAGGAGGCGAGCGATGGCATCTAGAATTGTGGAGTTCACCCTCAACGGCCGCCTGACCGAGGTGATGGTCAAGCCGCTGACCACCGTGCAGACGGTGCTGCGCGAGCAGCTTGGCTACACCGCCACCAAGAGCGGCTGCAAGCAGGGCGGCTGCGGCAGTTGCACCGTGCTGGTGGACGGCCAGCCGATGATGTCCTGCTTGCTGCCCGCCGAGGACATCGCCGGCCAGGACGTGGTGACGCTGGAAGGGCTGACCCCGCGCGACGGGCTGCATCCCCTGCAGCAAGCCTTCGTCGACAACTACGCGGCCCAGTGCGGCTACTGCACATCGGGCATGATCCTGGTGGGCAAGGCGCTGCTGGACAGCAACCCCGAGCCGCTGCGCGACGACATCATCGACGCGCTGGCGGGCAACTACTGCCGCTGCACCGCCTATGAACCGATCATCGAGGCGATTCAAGACGCTGCCGGACGTATGGCAGCAAGCAATGGAAAGGAGGCACACAGATGACCGCCCAGGAACTGAACGTTGTCGGCCAGTCTGTGCCGCGCCGCGATGGCCTCGGCCACGTCACCGGCAAGACGGTCTACATCGACGACATCTCCTTTCCCGACACGCTCTATCTCAAGATGGTGCGCAGCCCGATCCACCACGGCATCATCCGCGGCATCGACTTCTCCGAGGCCGAGAAGGTACCCGGCTTCGTGCGCGCGCTGACCTGGAAAGACGTGCCCAAGAACATCTACACCATTCTCTGCCTGATCGGCGTCGGCCCGGACGATGAACCGGTGCTGGCCCAGGACAAGGTGCTCTGGCAGGGCGAGCAGATCGCGGCCATCCTCGCGGAGAGCGAAGCGGCGGCCACCGAGGCCGCCGACAAGGTACGCCTCGACCTGGAGGAGCTGCCGGCCGTCTTCGACGTCGAAGAGGCGCTGAAACCGGGCGCGCCGATCCTCAAGCCGTGGGGCACTAACTACTTCGTCTACGACTACGAGCACGGCCAGAGCAACGCCTTCCGCAAGGTGCGCTACGGCGACGTCCAACGCGGCTTCGATCAGGCCGACTACATCGTCGAGGAACGCTACACGACCAGCCCCATCGAGCACGCGCCGACCGAGACCACCGGCTGCATCGTGCGCCCGGAGCCCAACGGCCGCTACACCGTCTACACCAACACGCAGGCGCTCTTCTTCTCGCTGGACAACAGCGCGCTGATCCTGCAGGCGCCCTTCCAAAATCTGCACTTCGTCGGCGGGACGGTGGGCGGCGGCTTCGGCGGCAAGGTGGACGTCATCGTCGAGCCGATCGCGATCCTGGCTGCCATGAAGACCGGCCGGCCGGTCAAGTACCGCTACACCCGCCAGGAGGAGATGCGCATCTCGTCGACGCGCGCCGCCTGGCGGCTCTACTACAAGGACGGCGTGATGAAGGATGGCCGCATCATCGCCCGCCAGGTGATCAGCTACCACGACGCCGGCGCGTACAACCGCCACTCGCCCTATGCGGTCACCAAGCACGCCGCCAACCTGTCGGGCCCGTACAACATCCCCAACGTCCACATCGACGCCCACTGCGTCTACACCAACCGCCAGCCCAGCAGCGCGATGCGCGGCTTCGGCGTCACCCCGGCCTCCTTCGCAGTCGAGGTGCAGATGGACAGGATCGCCGAGTTGGTGGGCATGGACCCGTGGGAGATACGTTTCCTCAACGCCTACCGCAACGGCGACATGCGCCCGCACCAGAAGGAAGTCGAGGACGCGACCCTGATCGAAGTGATGCAGGCCGCGGCGGAGATGACCGGCCACGATCTGCCGGCCAACCTGAAGGCGATGAGTTCATGGGACAAGGAGGCGCAGCATGGCTAAGAAACGCGGCACCGGCATGGCAGCCGTCAACTATCCGACCGGGATGAACCTGGGCGGCGACCCCTCCCAGGCGCTGATCCACGCCACCACCACCGGCAACTTCGTCATCAGCCTCTCCAGCACCGACCTCGGCCAAGGCTTGAAAACCGTCATCGCACAGATTGGCGCGGAGACGCTGGGCGTGCCCTTCGACACGGTGTTGGTGGACACCGCCGACACCGACACCGGCCCGCATTGCATGGGCACCTTCGCCAGCCGCGCCACCCACCGCGTCGGCAACGCGGTCATGCAGGCTGCTGAGGAAGCCAAGAAAGTAATGATGGAAGTGGCCGCCGATGAACTGGAGGCCAGCGCCGACGACCTGGAAACCGACGGCCAAGGGATGATCCGTGTCAAGGGATCGCCCGACCGCGCCGTCTCGGTGATCGACGTCGCGCTGGCGGCGCACTTCAAGTACGCGCGCACCATCTCAGGCCGCGGCATGTTCATGAAGCCCAAAAGCCCGGTCGATCCCGACACCGGCAAGATGGACCCCGACAGCACCGAGGCGCACGCCTGCACGGTCGCCGAGGTCGAGGTGGATACCGAGACCGGCGTGGTAACCGTGCTCAGCCTGCGCAGCGCCTACGAGGTCGGCCGCCAGGTCAACCCTGGGCTGGTCAAAGGGCAGATCGTGGGCGGCGCGTTCATGGGCATGGCGCACGCGCTCTACGAGACGACCGCGCCCTACTACCCGGCCACGGACTACGCGCCGACGGGCTTCTCCGACTACGTGCTACCCGGCCCGGCTGAGCTGCCGGTGATCGAAAGCGTGGTGCTGGAGTATCCCAGCGCCAACGGACCCTACGGCGTCAAAGGCGTTGGCGAGATGACCGCCAACTCACCGATTCCCGCCATCGTCAACGCCATCTACAACGCCGTCGGCGTGCGCATCAACGACCTGCCGGTGACGCCGGAGAAGGTGTTGCGCGCGCTGGAGGCGAAAGGCTGAGGGTGATCTGGATCACGAAGGCGCGAAGGGTCACGAAGGCCGCGAAGATCACGGAACGCGGCGGTCGCAATGACGTCAGAGTGCGAAGGGTCGCGAAGCCGGGAGGCTCCGGTTCCAGGCGATCTCGTCACCCGATCTTCGTGTGATTCGACTTCGCGCACTTCGTGCTTCGTGTTCTTCGTGTGACCTCGTGACTTCGTGGTCCAGACGTCCCCCGCTTCCTCGCTGTGGCCGGTCTCCTGACCGAGCCACCTAACCAACATCCACGAAAGGTATCCCCAATGATCAAAGTAATTTCCCTCATGAAACGCCGCGACGACATGACGCTGGAAGAGTTCCGCAACTGGGCCTTCAACGAGCACCCCGAGCTGGGCAAGAAGATACCAGGCATGCGCCGCTACCACATGAGCTGCGTCCAGGAAGACTCGGACACGCCCTTCGACGTCATCTCCGAGTTCTGGTTCGACGACGTAGCCGCGCTGCAAGCCGGCTTTGCCACCCCTGAAGGCAAGGCAGCCGGCGGCGACGCAGCCGCGCATTGCTCGGTTCGTGCCCGCATGGTGACGGACGACAAGGTCATCATACCATAACGACGCGCGCCGTTGTAGGGGCATGAACGACCGCGGTGTTCTCACCATGGGTTGCCCGGTCGGGTTCCGAAAGCATTCTTCGCCTGTCATGCTGAATGGGTCTGGCAGCCAGCGTGATTAGCAAACGCACCTTGGCTGACACGCCACGAGCTTCAGTGCACCCAGCGCCAATGAAGCATCTCGCGGCACGTGCAAGGCGAGACCCTTCACTAGCGTTGGATGCTTGTGCGGGCTTGTCCGTCAGACTCGTTCAGGGTGACGAGCGTGAGCTTGACCTTTGAGAGACTGTTGCTGTGTAATGCTGAACGGTTCGTTCATCCCCCTTCTGTGATATAATGCCGTCCAACAAAGGACGCACAAATCATGAAAGACGTACTGCAACAAACCCAGACCTGGCATGACGCCGGTCAAGCAATGGCCGTCGCCACAGTTGTTGACACCTGGGGATCGGCCCCACGGCCGGTGGGATCGAAGCTGGTCGCAACAGCCGATGGCCGCTTTGCCGGCTCGGTCAGCGCGGGCTGCGTCGAAGGCGCGGTGTTGAAGCAGTGCGAGAAGGCCATCAGGACCGGCCAGCCCGCGCTGCTGACCTACGGGGTGGCCGACGAGGAAGCGTGGGAGGTGGGGCTGGCCTGCGGCGGCACGATCCGCGTCTGGGTCGAGCCGTTCAGCGTCTGGCAACCGATCTTCCCGGCCCTGGCTGATGGCTTGCGCGCCAACCGGTCGCTGGCAGTGGTGTCTCCCCTGCACGACAGCGTGCCATCGCCCAAGCAGTTGATCGTGCTGGCTGACACGAACACAACAGGGACCGCGACTCCCCTTGTCGATGCGGTTCGAACCATGGTAGCCCGGGATCGCAGCGGAGTCATTGACGTGGACGGGGAACCTGTCTTCGTGGAGGTTCATCCCAGCCCACCGCGGCTGATCATCGTCGGCGGCGTCAACATCGCCGAGCCGCTGATCGATCTGGCGCGCGCGCTGTCGTTCGAGACGGTGCTGGTGGACCCGCGCCAAGCATTCGCCTCGCACGAACGCTTTCCCAATGCCGGCCAGATCATCAACGGCTGGCCGGATGAGGTCCTGCCCGACCTGGCGCTGGACGAACGCGCTTACGTCGTGGTGCTGACCCACGATCCCAAGATCGATGACCCGGCGTTGCAAGCTGCGCTGCCATCGCGAGCGGCCTACGTCGGCGCGCTGGGCAGCCGGCGCACGGCACAGAAACGGCGCGACCGTCTCGTCGCGGCCGGCATGAGCGAGGAAACGCTGAACCGCTTGCATGCGCCGATTGGCCTGCCGCTGGGCGGCCAGTCCACCGGCGAGATTGCCCTTTCCATCCTGGCGGAGATCGTCCAGCTCCGCAACAACCGGGGCTAACTTCTGAAGTTCAACTTTTTCGGCAAAGTTGAACTTCTCGTCCCCTTTCCCATACAAGAACCCACATGTTCGAATCGATTGGAACTTTACAAGCAGCGCTGCTGGAACACGATTACGTAGCCGAGCGCGGGCTGGCGACGGTTATTTTCCTGGCCAACCGGCTGCGCAAGCCGCTCTTCCTGGAAGGCGAGCCAGGCGTCGGCAAGACCGAGGTCGCCAAGGTGCTCAGTGCCATGCTGGGCGCGCGGCTGATCCGCCTACAATGCTACGAGGGGCTGGACGTGCATCACGCTGTCTACGAGTGGGCCTACTCGCGCCAGATCCTGCACCTGCGCATCCTCGAATCCAGCGGCGCAACGCGGGCCGAAATGGAACGCGGTCTTTACAGCCGTGAGTTTTTGGAGGCGCGCCCGCTCTTGCAGGCCATTGAGCATGACGACCCGCGCCCCCCCGTGCTGCTGATCGACGAGATCGACCGGGCTGACGACGAGTTCGAGAGCTTTCTGTTGGAGATCCTCTCCGACTACCAGATCACCATCCCGGAGATCGGCACGATCCGCGCGGCCGAGCCGCCGGTGGTGATCATCACCTCCAACCGCACGCGCGAGGTGCATGACGCCCTCAAGCGCCGCTGCCTCTACCACTGGATCGACTACCCCGACTTCGACACCGAATTGCGCATCGTCCGTCTCAAGCAGCCTGGCATTCAGGCCACGCTCAGCCGCCAGATCGTCGCCGCGGTGCAAGAGCTGCGCCGGGCCGACCTCTACAAGCCGCCGGGCGTCGCCGAGACGCTGGACTGGGCCGCCGCGCTGCAGGCCATGGATTCCCAGGCGCTGGATGAGCAGGCCATCCGCGACACCCTGGGCGTGGTGCTCAAGTACCAGGACGACGTGCAACTGGCGCACAGCCAACTGGCCCGCCGGCTGGCCGCGGCAGCCCATGAGCGCGCCTGAGCAGCAACCCGGGGGATATAGCACGCGCCGGCTGGTGCAGTTCGGCCGCTCGCTGCGCGCCGCCGGCCTCGCCATCAACGCGCAGCAGCTCAGCGACGTGGCTCTAGCCATAACCACCATCGACATCTCGCGCCGGGAGGATTTCTACTACGCGCTGCGCGCCTTGCTGGTGCGCAGCCCCGATGACTTTGCTCTTTTCGACCAGTTGTTCGAGCTGTTTTGGCTGGGACGAGCCGGGCTGCTGGCCGAGATGGGTGTGCGCCAACAGCAGCCATCGAACAAGCTGCCGGGCGCACCTTCCAGCGAGCGCGCCGCGGCCGGTCGATCGCTGCTGCTGGACGACGATGCGCCGTCCGGCGACGAGAGCGACCCCGCCATCACCCCGACCTACAGCGCCAGCGAACTGCTGCGCCAGAAGGACTTTGGCGAGTTCAGCGACGACGAGGTGGCCGCGGCGCGGGCCGTGATGCAAAGCCTGCTGTGGCGCATGGACAGGCGTCCGACCCGGCGGCTGGTGCGCACCAGCAAGCAAGCTGCCAACCTCGACCTGCCGCGCGCCATCCAGCGCAGCATTCGCCGCGGCGGCGAGATCGTGGAACTGCCACGCAGGCGGCGCAAGCACAAGCCGCGGCCGCTGGTGGTGATCTGCGATGTCAGCGGCTCCATGGCGCGCTACTCACGCCTGTTTCTGTACCTGATGCACAGCCTGGTCCACGGTACGGCCAGAATCGAGACCTTCGTCTTCGGAACGCGGCTGACCCGGATCACACCGGCGCTGCGCGACGGCGACCTGGACACGGCCGTCGCGCGTGCGTCCGAGCTGGTGCTGGACTGGTCGGGCGGCACGCGGATCGGCGAGTCGCTGCGCAGCTTCAACTATCGCTGGTCGCGGCGCGTGTCAGGCCACGGTGCGGTGGCGCTGATCATCAGCGATGGCTGGGACCGCGGTGATCAGGATGTGCTGGGCGTGGAGATACGCCGGCTGCGGCGCAACGTCCACCGGCTGATCTGGCTCAACCCGCTGGCCGGCAGCCCGTCGTATCAACCGCTGGTGCGCGGCATCCAGACCATCCTGCCGCACGTCGACGAGATGCTGCCGCTGCACAATCTGGAAAGCATGGCGCAGTTGGCGGGGAAACTGGGCGCGGTCAGGCGGTGAAGCACTGTTGGCGGGTAGGGCAGGGATGGGTATACTGCGGTTGTGAAGATTCACCCTCACCCTAGCCCTCTCCCTAAGGAAGAGGGGACCGGAAGCGGCAGCGACGTCCTCTGCTCTGGCTCCCTCTCCCAAGGGGAGAGGGCTGGGGTGAGGGGTCGATGCACTCGAACACACAACCTCGTCCACAAGGACTCCAACTCATGCCAACCTCCCACGACACAAATGACGCCAAACCCATTCCCCAGGACACCCTCATCACCACCCACCACACCATCACCATCGACGGCCAGGAGATCGCGTACACCGTCACCTGCGGCACGGTGGTGCTCAAGGAAGAAGCCGTGATGAAAGGCGACGACGAAGGCAAAGCTGAAGGCGAGAAGCCGCGGGCTACCATCTTCTTCATCGCTTACACCCGCGACGACGTTGCTGACCCGGCCAACCGGCCGGTTACTTTCTCGTTCAACGGCGGCCCCGGCTCGTCGTCGGTCTGGCTGCACATGGGGTTGCTTGGGCCGAAACGGGTCTGGCTGGAGCAGGACGGATGGGCGCCGTCACCGCCGTACAAACTGGTGGAAAACGACGCGTCGCTGCTGGATGTCACCGACCTGGTGTTCATCGACCCGGTCAGCACCGGCTTCAGCCGGCCCGTACCCGGGGAAAAGGCACAGGAATTCCACAACTTCAAGAAGGATATCGAGTCGGTGGGCGACTTCATCCGCCTGTATGCAAGCCGTTACGGACGCTGGACATCGCCAAAGTTTCTGATCGGCGAGAGCTACGGGACGACACGCGCGGCCGGGCTGTCAGGTTACCTGCAGGAGCGGCACGGCATGTTCCTCAACGGCATCATGCTGGTGTCCATCGTGCTCGACTTCCAGACACTGGAGTTTCTGCCGGGCAACGACCTGCCGCATATTCTCTACCTGCCCGCCTTTGCTGCCACTGCCTGGTATCATGGCATGCTGGTTGACGAGCTGCAAAGCCGGCCGCTACGCGAGTTCCTGGCGGAAGTTGAGACCTTCGCGGTGGGCGCGTACGCGCTGGCGCTGCTGCAAGGCGACGCGCTCCCGGCGAAACTGCACGGCGAGATCGCCGGCCTGCTGGCGCGCTACACCAGTTTGGCGCAAGATTATGTCGAGCGGAGCAACCTGCGCATCGAGATCATGCGCTTCACCAAGGAGTTGCTGCGCGACCAGCGGCGCACCACCGGCCGGCTGGACAGCCGCTACACCGGCATCGACCGCGACGCGGCCGGCGAGCAGTTCGAGTTCGACCCCAGCTACGCCGCCGTACACGGACCGTACAGCGCGACCTTCAACGACTACGTCCGCCGCGAACTGGGCTTCGAGAGCGACCTGCCCTACGAAATCCTGACCGGCCTCTACAAGACCTGGAGCTTCGACGACCACGAAAACCGTTTCGTCAACGTCGCCGAAACGCTGCGCAAGGCGATGTCGATGAACCCGTACCTCAAGGTGCACGTAGCCAACGGTCTGTTCGATCTCGCTACCCCATACTACGCGGCCGACTACACGGTCAAACATCTCGGTCTCGATCCAAGCCTGCGCGGCAATGTCACCACCAGTTTCTACGAGGCCGGCCACATGATGTACGCCCACCGGCCGTCGCTGCTTAAGTTGAAAGCTGAACTGGCCAGGTTCATCTGCAGTGCGCTGCCCCAGTAAGAGACCGTTTGAAAAGGCGTCCGCGCAAGACTTCGGAAGTCGATCGACGTTGCTTTCAAACCAGCCACCTCGCCGGCCTGCCGGCATCCCGATGGATGAAAACAGCGGGTCTCGGTCGGAGACCGGCCTGAGCGAGCTATTTTCAAGACAGTTGCGACGGACCGTCGGAACTGGCGGGAACAACCCAAACGTTTACGACTCTTTGCCAGGTTGTTATTCAGGCCTTAACCTTGATGGGTTAGGATGGTGACGTGAGAATGAGACCGAACCCTTGGGCAGGCACCTTCGAACAGAGGTGCCTGGCGGCCAGGCGTTCCGTCGCCAACTAACAGACATCGAGGTGACCAGACTGAATGAACATCCTGCTGACAAACGACGACGGTATCACCGCACCGGGGCTGTGGGCAGCGGCCCGGGCGCTGGCGCCGCTGGGATCCGTGCTGGTGGTCGCGCCGAGCACCAACTGGAGCGGCTACGGAGCGGCGCTTCCACCGGCTAGCGAACTGGGGTTTGCTCCCTTTACCGTATCCAACGATCTTCAGGAACGCGTGACTGCGTTCTCAGTTGACGGGACGCCAGCCGCCTGCGCGCAGGTTGGCCTCAGCGGCGCGTTGAGCATGCAGTCCATCGACCTGGTGGTCAGTGGCATCAACGCCGGGCTGAACGTCGGGCGCGACGTGTTCTATTCCGGTACCGTCGGTGCAGCGATTACTGCCCGACTGATGGGCAAGCCTGCCATCGCGGTCTCGCTGGATAACGGCAGCAATGGCGTGCGCCACTTCGAGACCGCCGCGGCATGCCTTGCCGACGCGCTGCTGGAATTCGCAGGCAGACTGCTGGCAGACCCGGCAGTCATCAACCTCAACGTGCCCAACCTGCCGCTGGCCCAGTTGGGCGGCGTCAAGGTCACGACGCTGAGCGCCTGGTCATGCGCCAACGCCTATCAGATCGAAATCGCTGGCACCGACAGCTTGCAGCTACACCGTATCTATCAAGGCAACGGCACCGGACACGTCCCCGGCACAGATGCCTGGGCAGTCGCCAACGGCTATCTGTCGGTGACGTGGCTGCGACTGTTTCAGGATTTGCTGCGCATCGATCCACTCCTGGATGCCCGCCGCAACGCCACTGCGCCCTGGTTTTTCGGTGACCGGACCGCGTCCCTGCCGCAGGTTTCGCACGCGTTCGATCCCGCGTTCGACTACCACGACTAAGGGGGCTTTCCTTGTAGAAACCGGTTTCTTGCGGTAAACTCCAGGTGACCAGACACAGATCTCTTCTCTGAGTTGCAACGGAGTAACCGTCATGCCTCTTGTCTACGCCGGAAAATATCTTCGCATCGACCTCACCACAGAAACAGTCTCTGAGCACGCCATCGACGACGACGATGTGCGTGCCTTTTTGATTGGCAGTGGCTACGCAGCCAAACTCTTCTACGACGAGATGCAGCCGGCCCGCGCCTGGGACGATCCCGCCAGCCCGCTGTATGTTTTCAACGGACTGCTCAGCGGCACCTTTGCACCCACCGGCTGCCGCAGTTCATGGTGCGCCCGCTCGCCGCTGACAGGCATCTGGGGCGAAAGCAACATGGGCGGCCACTGGGGCGCCGAACTGCGTTTCGCGGGCTACGACGGTGTGGTGATCACCGGCCGCGCCGAGCAGCCGGTCTACCTCTGGATCGACGGGACCACCGGCGCGGTCGAACTGCGCGACGCCAACCGTCTCTGGGGTCACAACCACTACCACGTCTTCGACGCGATCCGTGCCGAGACCGATCCAAGGACGCAAACGGCTTGCATCGGCGTGGCCGGCGAGCGGCTGGTCCGTTACGCCGGCGTGATGCAGGGCGGCATCGAGCACGCGCGCACGGCGGGACGCACTGGCATGGGCGCGGTGATGGGCAGTAAGAATCTCAAAGCCATCGCCGTCCGCGGCAAAGAGCGACCAGCCTACCACGATGCCAAAGGGTTCCGCGATGCGGTCAAGGCGTCCAACGCGATCATCAAGGACGGCGCGATGGGGCTGACCATGCTGGGCACGGCCGGCGGCGTGCCGGGCACCGAAAAATACGGCGACCTGCCGCTGAGCAACTGGCGCGGCGGCAGTTGGGACAAGGCAGGCGACATCAGCGGGCAGCGCATCGCCGAGACGATCTTCGAGCGCCACACCTTCTGCTTCGCCTGCCCCATCGGCTGCGGCAAGACCGTCACCATCGACGACGGCCCCTACACCGGCACGCGCGGCCACGGCCCGGAGTACGAGACGCTGGGCGGCTTCGGCGGTTTGCTGCTCAACAGCGACCTCAACAGCATCAGCCACATAAACATGCTGTGCAACGACTATGGTCTCGACACCATCTCGACCTCGGCCAGCATCGCCTGCGCGTTCGAGGCAGCCGAGCGCGGCCTGCTGAACGACGACGAGCGGGACGGCCTCGACCTGAGATGGGCCAACGCCGAGACAATCGTGGCCTGCGTCCACAAAATCGCTCGCCGCGAGGGACTGGGCGAATTGATGGCCCAAGGCGTAATGCGGATGGTGGCGCACTTCGGTCCCGCTGCGGCCGACATGGCGCTGCACGTCAAGGGGCTGGAACTACCATACCACGACCCGCGCGCCTTCGTCAGCATGGGACCGAACTACGCCACAGCTAACCGCGGCGCGTGCCACATGGAAGCCATCAGCTACTGGGAAGGCTACGGCGTCGAGACGCCCGGCCTGGTTTTCCGTCCGGGTGCGGACCACTGGCAGGCCCGGCTCGACGACAGCGACAGCGGCAGGATGGCCGTCCACTACCAGGACTTCATGAGCGCATTCAATCCGCTGGGCCTGTGCAAGTTCATTATCAAGGGACTGGCTGGCCCGCAGGTAGTGGTCGATCTGGTCAACAACGCGCTGGGCTGGTCGTGGACGGCATCCGACGTGTTCGAAACCGGCGAACGCATCTTCAACCTCAAGCGGCTGATCAACGCGCGCTACGGCATCACCGCCGCGGAGGATACGCTGCCCGAACGGCTGGCAACGCAGCCCCGACCAAGCGGCAGCGCAGCCGGCAACCTCCCCGACATGCCGCGCCTGATGGCCGAATACTACGCCGAGCGCGGCTGGGACGCCGCGACCGGCAATCCCTCTGACGAACGACTCGCGCAGCTCGGCTTGCCTCCGGCTGTAGGATAGCCCCTCGTGGGCGTTCCGGGGTTCACCCACCACCGCGAATCCTGGAACGAGCACTATCCTACAATCACGAGGACGACGCGCTCCTACTGCAGGATAGCCCCTCGTGAGCGTTCCGGGGATTCCCCAGGATCATAACAACCTATGCCGCAACGTGAAACGAAGGAGACAACAGGATGCCGTGGAACAAGCCCTACAACCCACCAAAAAACCAACGGTTGGACCCCGCATTCTACGCATCTACGGATCACATTGTCTTCATAACCGTCTGTACTTTCAATCGAAGGCAAGCCTTCGTCCGCCCCGACCTCAACCAACTGGTGGTCGACGAATTGCGGGCACTACAAGAACGGTATCACTGCTCGGTCTACACCTACTGCCTGATGCTTGACCACCTCCACTACCTGGTGCGTCCGACTCAGGACGGCGTTTCCGTCTTAACATTTGCGAATCGCTTCAAGGGCAGTTCAACCAATCAAAGCTGGGCGGTCGGATGGCAAGGCAAACTATGGCAGCGCGGCTGTTGGGACCACATCGTTCGCACCGAGGAAAGCCTGCTCGCGATCGCCCAGTACATTCTGGACAACCCAGTCCGCAAGGGCGTGGTGGCGCGTGCAGAAGATTGGCCCTGGAGTGGTCACATGAATCCATTGCCACTATGAGAACGCCCGCAGCGCGACACGCCGCTCACCGGCTCCGACTCCGATTGTAGGATAGCCCCTTGTGGGCGTTCCGGGGATTCTCCAATATCACAACGCCTCTTCTCGCGATGATTCGGGAAGAGGCGCCGGGAGACAGGGTCTCGTGCCATCCGGGCGATCCCCGAACGGGCACAAGGCCCTATCCTACAGCCGGAGGGATCGATTTCGACTACCGATGCCGGCGACGGCGCGCGAGTACGCCTGTAACGCCGACCAGACCGATGGCGAACGCAGGACCAGTGCAGAGCGGCGCTTGCTGGTCAGGCTGTGCGGGCGGCGGTGCGGCGGCGACAGCGTCCGTCGGCAACGGCGCGGGTGTCACATCGGCAGGCACAGGTGACACAGCAGCCTCGGCCGGCGACGGCGCGGCCACGGTCGCAGTGACCGGCTGGCTGGCAGTCGTCGGAGCGACTGGCGGCTCGGCCATCGTTTCGCCGCTGTCTGCGATGACGTAAGCCGTGCCGTCGAGAACGACGATCAGGTTCGGGCTGACAGCGAAGTAGTCCCGCCAGTCCGGGTGTTGGGTCAGCAGATCGAAGTAGGCAGCGCTGCCGAAGGCGATCTCCTGCTGCGGCTGGTCGGCGGTGAAGGCGGTATCCACCCAGGCGCCGCCGCGATTGACGAAGGTCTTGTCGTCTGCATAGCGTAGCCCGGCTGCAAAGTCGCCCGCAGTCGCCCGGTCGGCAGAACTCAGCGACTGCCGCGCCACGCTCTCCTGTACGGCAGCGGCTCCCGCAGCTGGCGCAGCCGGGGCGGCCATCATGGCATCGGCAGCCTGTTCCACCAGCTTCGGCGCTTCCATTGCCTGCAGCACCACGGTCGCCATCGGCACAGGCGCCTGCCCGCCTTGCCCGCCAACGAAGGTCGGTTCGGGCACGAAGAAGGAGGTGTAGGGTGTGGCGATGCCGTACTTGCTGGCCAGCCGCACCACTTCATCGACCAGTTCCTGGTTCGCGCCGCGCAGACGGATCTCGTTGAGCAGGTAGCCGACCTTGCGCGTCGCCCAGAGCCGGGCGATGAACGCGTCGCCACCCTCGCTGCGGAAGGTCAGGTCGTCGTAGCGGAACTCGCGCGGGTTGCCATTGACATCACCTGTCAGCGTCACGACAGCCGGACCGCCGTCGCGGTAACGGCCTGCCAGCACCAACTGGCTGCCGGCGAACAGGTCAGGCAGCGGATAGGGGAAGCTGTCCTCCACGAAAACGCTACCGGTGTCCAGAGACAGATCGCTCAGCACCGGCGTCGCGACCTTGGCGTAGAAACCAGACACGATCTCGTCGATGGCCTGGCCCGGCTGCACGTAGGCGCTGACGCCGCTGTTCTCCTGGCTGACGGTATCCAGCAGCACCGTGTTGACATCGTAGCCGACGCCGAAGCTGAACACCTGAGCGTTGTCGGGCGCGTTCTGGCGCACGTTTTCGACGATCCGTTCCGGGTTGACCTCACCCTCGGTCGGCAGACCGTCGGTCAGGAAGATGATCACCGCCGGCCGATCGGGATCGACCTGGGCGACCGCTTCCAGCAGTGCGCGATTGATGTCGGTACCGCCGGCCGCGGTCAGGTCGTTGACAAACGCGCGCGCGTCGCCCAGCCGGCTGAGCGGCTGCGGTCCGCGGTCGAACTGGCGAACCCCCGTGCTGAAGGTGACGATATTGAAGCGGTCGTCGGGGTTCAGCCGGTCGAGCACATAGAGCGCTGCTTGCCTGGCCTGCTGGATCTTGGCGCCGTCCATGGAGCCGCTGGTGTCCAACACCAGGATCACATCACGCGCCACAACCTCTTCGGGATTCACATCCACGTTGGGTGCAGCCAGCAGCAGGAAGTAGCCGTCCTCGCCGGCCGGCTTGTAGCTCAGCAGGCTCAGGCCGATCTCACCTTCATCCACGCTGTAGAACAAGTCGAAATCGCTGGTTGGAATGACGTTGGATCCCTCGTAGCCGGCGACCGCCTTGAACTCACCGTCGCGCGTGACCGCAATAGAATGGGTCGGGGAATAGATCGCCTTGATCGGGCTGGTGGCCTCGATGTCAGCGCGGATGGCAAGCTGGCCGATAGGTTGGACGTATTCGGGACGCCGGCCAACCTGTAGCAGCGGATACACACGCAGCGGATAGGTATAGCGCACTAGGCTGTTTTCCTTGGGCAGCACCTGGCTGTAAGTCAGCTCGATGGTGCGCTGGCCGCCGGGCGGGATCGGGAAGATGCGCGCCTGGAACAGGTCGCGGCCCACATATTCCAGCAGGGCGGGATCACGCTGTTGGCGCACGATATCCTCGTAGATCGCGCGCGCCTGCTCTTTGCCCATCAACTGGCCCTCGACGACCTGCCCATCGACCACCATGTTGAACTCGGTGATCGCAGCGTCCTGTGGAATCGGGAAGAAATACGTGGCCTCGACCGGCCTGTCGCCAGGGTTTGAGAACGTCTGCTCGACGTGTGTGGTCGCCACCTGGTCTTTGATGTCAGCCGTGACCCGGTAGAGGTCGAGAGTGACTGGTCCAGGAGCGATCAGCAATACGCCGGGATCAGGCGGCGGCGGGGTGTCAAAAGCGGGCGGCATGGGTGGAACGGGCGATACAAACGCTCCCTGGGCAAAGGAAGCTCCGGGCGCGAGCAGCATAGCCGCCAACGCCAGCAAGGTCAGAAGTCGTAGTCTCATAGCAATCCTCCTCGGTGCAACAGAACAGAGTAATCGGTCTTGCGGTACTCGCCCTCTCCGAACATTTTCACGCACAGCGTGACACATTTGTTCAGCCCGCGGCGGCTGCGGTATACTCTGCCCCGACCAGCCATGCAGCACATCATCCTCTCCCCACACTACGACGACGCCGCGCTGTCATGCGGCGGATTGATCGCGCAGCGGGCCGCGGCCGGCGACCTGGTGGAGATAGCCACAGTTTTTGGCGGCCGGCCGGATATGGCGACCCTGTCACCGTTCGCACGTGCCATCCACGCCCGGCCAGGCGCGACCGCCGACCTGATCGCGCAACGTGTGACGGAAGAGCGGCAGGCGCTGGCAATCCTCGGCGCGCAGCCGCGGCCGGGCGGCTATCTGGATTGTATCTATCGCCGCGAGGAACCGGATGGCCGCTGGCTCTATGACAGTGAAGAGGCGCTGTTCGGCCCGGTAGACCCGGCAGACGACGAGTTGGTCAAGGAGCTGGCTGCTGTCTTTGCCGCGCTGGCGCCGCCTGCGGACCAGTCCATACTCTACGCGCCGCTGGCGGTCGGCAGGCACGTCGATCATCAGGTCGTCCAGCGGGCGGCGATGCTGCTGCGCGATGCCGGGTACGCGATCCTATTTTACGAGGATTACCCATACGTCGTGCGCGACCCGTCCGGACTGCCAGCGGCGCTGGATCACATTGCGCCACCGGCGGGTTGGCAGGCGAAACCGGTTGCACTCAGCAGGGAGGATCTGGACCGCAAGATCGCGGCAGTGACTGCCTATGCCACCCAGCTTGCGGTTCTTTTCGGCACCGACGGCGCCGTCATGCAAAGCGACGTTGACGGCGCGCTGGACTGGTTCGCACGGCTCACAGCACACGAGACCGGGACCGGCCGTCTGGCCGAAAGGCTGTGGGTTGCGACACACGCTTCCTGAACAGTTTGCATTTACGTCGGGTTGAGGTATAATCGCTTCTCGGAAGCCTTCCATCTTAACTGCAATCAGTCCCGGCACCCCGCACAAGGGTGCCGGGCTTTGTTGGATAGGCCAAGCGAAGCTTCACCCATCAAACAATCGATTACAATCAAGGCTCGAATCAAAACATGGCGAACGGCAAAAACAAATCAATTCCTATCACCGAAGAAGGTCTGCGCCTGCTCCAGGACGAGTTGGAACATCTGCGCACTACGGGGCGCGCCGAGGTTGCACAGCGCATCGGCGACGCGAAGTCAGACGGCGATATCTCAGAGAATGCCGGCTACGACGAGGCCAAGAACCAACAGGCCTTCCTCGAAGGGCGCATCATGGAGCTTGAGCAAAAGATCAAGTTCGCTGTGGTGATCCAAAACGGCGATACGCCGGAAGGCCAGGTCGGTCTGGGCCGGTCGGTTACCATCCAGGAAGTCGGTTACCCGGACAGGGAGACCTACCTGCTGGTCGGATCCGCCGAGGCCAATCCTACCAACGGTCGCATCTCCAACGAGTCGCCCATGGGCCGCTCGCTGATGAACAAGAAGGTCGGCGATCACATCAGCGTTGAGACGCCGGGCGGCACACTGGAGTTCGAGATCGTCGCCATCGAGTGACGGTGTCGCACCTAGACTCAACGACTGAGAACGCGACTCTTACAGAGTCGCGTTTGCTTTATCCCGTGAGCTTGCTTTCGCAAGCTTTCAAACACCAAACGCCGATTTGCGAAACGTAAGCAGGTAAATTCAGTAAACCAATGTGGCTCGTCATTCCCGCAAAGGCGTGAATCGACGCTTCACGGTCCCGGGTTCCCGCCTCCCCGGGCACGACAGGAAGGTCCAGAAACCAACCATGACAGAAGAACGCTCGGAACGCGATGCCGCAAGGCTGGCAAAACTAGACGAGTTGCGCAGCGCGGGCATTGAACCCTACCCGGCCCGCCTGCAGCAGCCGCGCACCCACACGGCTACAGAAGCCATCGCGGCATTCGTCGCGTCCGAGTCGGACGGCGACGATGCCCTGCCGGTCAGCGTCTGCGTGGCCGGCCGCATGATGAGCCGCCGCTTGATGGGCAAGGTCGGTTTCGCCCACATCGACGACGGCAGCGCACACCTGCAAGTCTTCGTGCGCCGTGACACGGTCGGCGAGGAAACCTTCGAACTCTTCAAGCGCTTGCTGGACCTGGGCGATTTCATCGCGGTCTGCGGCGAGATGATGCGTACCAGGACCGGCGAGATCTCGGTCAACGCGCAGTCCATGCAACTGCTGTCGAAAAGCCTGGAGCCGATGCCCGACAAATGGCACGGCGTCAAGGACGTTGAGACCCGCTATCGCCGCCGTTATGTCGATTTAATGATCAATCCCGAGGTGCGTGAGGTCTTCGTTGCCCGGGCGCGCATGGTGCAGGCGATCCGGGAGTATCTCGACGGCGCCGGTTTCATCGAGGTTGAGACGCCGGTCCTGCAGCCGATCTACGGCGGCGCAGCGGCGCGTCCCTTTACCACCTACCACAACCAGCTCAAGCAGGATCTGTTCCTGCGCATCAGCTTCGAACTGTATCTGAAGCGCTTGCTGGTGGGCGGGCTGGAAAAGGTCTATGAGATCGGCCGCGACTTCCGCAACGAGGGGATAAGCTTCAAGCACAACCCCGAGTTTACGCAGTTGGAGTGGTACGAAGCCTACGCCGACTACCACGACGTGATGCGCCGGGTCGAGGACATGCTGGCACACATCGCGCGCCGGCTGACCGGCGGGACGTTGATCACCTACCGCGGCCATGAGATCGATCTCGCGCCGCCATGGCGGCGCGTCACGCTGCGCGACGCGATCATCGAATACGCTGATCTCGACTACGCCCAGTACCCGACCGCGGCAGAACTGGCCGACGCGATGCGCGCGAAGGGGCATCACCCCGAGACGACCAGCAACCGCGGCCGGTTGATCGACTCGCTGCTCAGCAACTACGTCGAACCGAATTTGATCCAGCCAACTTTCGTGCTGGACTACCCCATCGAGATCAGCCCGTTGGCCAAGAAGACGCCCGACGATCCTACCTCGGTGGAGCGCTTCGAGTATTTCATCGCCGGCATGGAGATGGGCAACGCCTTCAGCGAACTCAACGATCCGCTGGACCAGCGCGAGCGCATGGAGTGGATGCAGCAGTTGTACGGCGCCGAGGACGAAGAGCGCCATCCCATGGACGAGGACTACCTGCTGGCCATGAGCTATGGCATGCCGCCCAACGGCGGCTTCGGCACCGGCATCGACCGGTTGGCCATGCTCTTCACCGACAGCGCGACCATCCGCGATGTGTTGCTCTTCCCGCACTTGCGCAGTCTGGAACGCAGCGACGCTGCTGGCGACGAAGAACCCCAACCGTAAAGATGCGTCCATGAACAACTTCGCGTTGTTGGAGTAGATTGGTCGCAAAGATGACCATCTGTTTCTCGACGAGCAGGGCCACCTTCTGGGCCGGGTCGGTGATGCTGGGGTAGTCGAGAACGACGAGAAAGAGCGCCATTCCGATCAGGTAGGCGGCTGCCAGGTAAGGCTGTTGTTCTGTGGCGGGTTTTTACGCTGCCGTGACTGTGCTCCGGCGCAGCATGAA
Source organism: Anaerolineales bacterium (assembly GCA_020634615.1). Taxonomy (GTDB): domain Bacteria; phylum Chloroflexota; class Anaerolineae; order JAAEKA01; family JAAEKA01; genus JACKBK01. The sequence goes on along the minus strand of JACKBI010000008.1, from coordinate 28,816 downwards.
CATCCCCAGCCAAACTAACCAGATGATGAGACCCAATCCATAAACAGCCGTCAGGGCAGGCAAGGCCAGGACAACCGAGAGGATGCCTGCTACACCGACCACCATGCCAAGGTAGTTCAACACCTTGGGAAGTTCCCTTGCGTGCAAGGCTGTCCAACTTAGCAGTAGAAACCATAAGGCGCTAACTATCGTTTCCCCTCCTCCTCCGCCCAAACCGGTTTCCACAGAGTCGAGCGTCAGCCAGACCGTTGTAGCTTGAGCCGGATTTTCGCCATAGAATTTGACGACTGTGTTCAAGTTGTTGATCGAGAGTGTGCCCATCACAATGACCAGGACGGCCCAGATCAGTCCGATGGTGGTCACTGCCTGTACCAGCACAGGTGAGCCAGCCCTCAACCGCTCATTGAGCGCCAGTGACAGGAAAATCAGACTCACGCCGAAGACCAAATAGATAACTATGTACCATGCGCGCATGATAACCTGATTGTCCGCAAGAAAAGCCACGATCTGACCTGGGTCGTCGGAACCGTAGCCTTTTGGTTCCAGTAAGGTCACAAAAACCACAAGGGCAAAGAGGTTTGTCGCTGCCCCGATCAGTGCGGCAATGCCGCCCATCTTCTGTAAATTCTTCATCACTTCTCTCCTTTTCTAACCATATGGATGAGCTTCACTATTTGGCATCTGGCAGATCTGCCGGGCTACCCTTCAGGGCTGGGTCATTTCCATGTGAACCAGATAATGCTCAGCAGGCAGATCACTTCAACTGTTGCAATGAAAATGTAATGTGGATAGAGGGATGGTTTTAGGGAGGAACTTCAGCCCTCTCAAAAACCCCACAACCCTATCTATGCTGCGCTCAACAGATCGTTCGTCTTCCTGGATATCGAAGCACTTTCAGACGGATTGAATCCTCTGACGATCAGCCATACAGCCAGAACCATTTCCTGCAGAAAAATGGGAAACGCCAGGGGAATGTAGCTGGTAATACGGTTACCGCTGAGCAAGGACAGCACGCACGCCGCCATCATCAGGATGATCGCGACGATGCCGAAGCCTGACAGCCAGCGGGGAATGAGCCGTGACTGGAAGAACAGGGTGTAGTACATAAACGCACCGACGCAGAAAGCGAACACCGCCACCAGCGCGGCCTGGTCGTGAACGCTCACCAACGAATCGCCAATAGCCTGAAGCGAGGCACGATCAGGAGCGCCCGCTGTTGTGAGCTGCTGGCCGAGTGTCCTCAGGGACAGCAGGCACATGACGCCGACCAGGTAAAAGACCGCCTCCAGGGCCCTGAAGACAACAGATCCAAGGGCCAGACCTGCATTTCGCTCCTTCGTGACCGGATACATCGCGATGGCTATGCCGGCGCTGGTAAAGGCGGTGATGATATAGAGCAGCGCTCCTGCGGCCACCTGATTCGTATGTGCGGAGAACCGAGGTAGGTAGTCCATACCAGTCAGAACAGGTGTGAGCGCCGCAGCCAAAAGAGATGCGACGGTGGCAATGATGAAAATCACGCCTGTTATCACGGCAATCTTTCGAGTCGACTTCATTTCGTATCTCCTTGTTGGGATTGAATTTGGCGTAAACAAGCCGCCTACGCCTGTTTATGATTCGACCGCTGAAGCCTCTGCCTGACCTGTCCCGGGCGTTGTCGGAGGTTTAGGATCGACAGGGCAGACCGAGAGCAATGGCATGCCCAGGTCACGCACTCTTTTCAGCAAGCCGTGCAGCGCGGACTGATCGATCACCGGGCCGGTCAGCAGCGTATTGCCGTCACATTCCAGCGTGATGGACAAGCCGCCAAACCAGTCTGTCCAGTCGTGACCCAGATGTCCCTTGATCCTGATCTGGTAGACCATGGGATGACTTGAATCAGTTGTTGGGTCAGGATTGTTTGGCATTACCTTGTACCTGTTGTGACCGATTCTTACCGCCTGAACCGCTTGCTCAAGGCATATTCAATATACCAACACCCCGGTGTCCCTGTATAGACACTTTGGTGTTGGCTGGAGGTGTTGTTCTAGAATTGTTGAAAGGGAGGGTCTTGAGGAATACGAACAGTTGCAGTTACAACAAACTCAGCTCGCGGGCGCGGGCTACGGCTTCAGTGCGGCTTTGCACTTGCAGTTTGTCGAAGATTCTGCGATTGTGCCCTTTGACCGTATCAAGGGCGAGGAATAGCCGACCGCCGATCTCTCGGTTCGAGAGTCCCTGGGCAATCAGCTTAAGTATTTCTAACTCGCGTTGGCTCAATGGCTCGATCAGTGGCAGGGCAGGCGAGGGAGGCGGCAGATCAGGTTTGTCTTCGTTTTTCCGCTTCTCGGCATCAAATACGGCCTGCAACCGGCCGATATAGTCCGGCGATATCCCACGAGTAGCTGCTTCGGACAATAGCCTGGCCATTGGCAGCCCCTCGTCCACAAAGAGACGGATGAAGCCGCCCGGTTCGGCCAGCGCCAGGGCCTCGCCCAGCAGACGCACAGCCTTGTCCTTTTCCCCATGCGCGCGCAGAGCGACCATCTGTAGCACCATTGCCTTGAGTCGTTCATCTGCCCATCCTTTTGCTTCCGCTTGCTGGTGCAATGGTTCCAGCACTGCCAACGCCGCAGATGGGTCGCCCTGGGCGAGGAGCACACGTGCCCGCATGAGCGGGAGGTCATATTGCCCCAGCATGAGCGGAAGGTCATATCGATGTGTCAGCTGAACGGCTGCAACAATGTTGCTCTGGCGAAGTAGGATAAATGCTTGGGCTGCGACAATATCCGCCAGACGCTGGGTGAAATTCTTTTGACGCGCCGTTTGTTCCGCCTGCGATAAAATATCTGCTGCGCCGACTGCATCTCCCCGGGTCAATTTCAGACGAGCCAGGAACAACTCGCTCAGAATTAACCTGTCAATGACTTGATCATACTGCCGCGCCAGGCGCAAGCTCTTCTCCCCGTATTGCTCAGCCACGTCCAAATCGTTCCATTCATAGTGGATCCGGGCCAAGCCCAGATACGCTACAGGGGAATTGGGAGGCGGATAATCACCAATCAGTTGCAGAGCACGCTGATAAGTCTCAGCCGCCACGTAAAGCTGGTTTCCTGATTCCTGTATCTGCCCCAAACGGGTTGTAGCCATGAAAGCGTCGGAAACATCACCAGCCGCATGGGCAAGTGACAGAGCTTCTGTATAGGCCCGGCCGGCCTCCATTCGGTCTCCCTGAAGATAATAGGCAAACCCTAGCGATTGGGTTGCTGTAGAACGATATGGCAGGTTACTGGGGTGCAGATACTCCAGGGCGCGGCGTGCCTGAACCAGGCTGGTTTCTGCCTGGTGCTGCGTTTGTGCCAAGAGAGATCTGGCGACGGCAATTTTTCCAATCAGGTTTCGAGTCTCGTCGTCCGGCTCGGCGCCCGGCAAGGTTGTAGCAGCCAAAGCTGCTTCAGTCGCCTGGAGTTTCTCTTCCACTCCCGTTATCTGGCCTTGGCCAATGATCAGTAGCAGCGCAGCCTGCTTCCACCACAACGCTGGTTGGGCATTCAGCACGGCCGTTGGCAGCGACTCCAGCCACTTCAGTATCACCGTTGCCGCGCCAGGAAGGTGCAGAGGCATCGCGTTGCTTTCCATCAGACGCACGGCGCGCTCGATGTCATTGGCCGCAGCCGCATGGTGAAAAGCCTCAAGCATCAGGTCATTGTTTTCATACCATTCGCTGGCACGGATGTGGTAGTCGGCCACGTTGTCACTCTGCTGCAACCGCTGCCGCAGCAATTCGGCAAAGAGATGGTGATAGCGGTACCAACGCCGCTCGTCGTCCAGGGGGACGATGAAGAGGTTGGCATGTTCGAGATATTCCAGGGTTTTCTGCCCGGAAGCAGTGGCCTCGAATAGAACGGCGGCGCAAAGAGAGCCACACATGCGGTCGAGGATGGATGTGCGCAACAAGAAAGTCTGGACAGTCTCGGGTTGCTGCGCCAGGACTTCTTCAACCAGATAGTCCAGCACGAAATGATGGCTGCCGGTGAAGGATTGGATGAAGCTGGCAGGGTCTGGATGTCCTCGCATGGAAATCGCAGCCAGTTGCAGGCCGGCAACCCAGCCCTCGGTACGGGTTTCCAGTGCCGTGATCTCTTCCGCTGATAGGTTTAGCTCCATCACCTGATTGAGGAAATCGGCAGCTTCGGAGGAGGTAAAACGCAAGTCAGCAGCGCGCAGTTCGGTCAACTGGCCGCGAGCACGCAAACGCGCCAGCGGCAGAGACGGGTCCTCGCGGGTGGCGATGACCAGGTGCATCTGTGGCGGCAGGTGCTCGATCAGAAAGGTAAGGATCTGGTCAACTGATTTGGAGACAATCGCGTGGTAGTCGTCCAGGACAAGGACGAAATTGCCGGAGATGGCGGCGATTTCATTGAGCAGAGTTGTTAGGATCGATTCGATGGATGGTGGCTGGGAAGATTGGAGCGCCGCCAACATGCCTGCACCAACCGTCGGCGCAATCCCTTCTCCCTGGCTCAGGGCAAGCGTCTGCACGGCCGTGACAAGATAACTCAGAAAGCGGGTGGAGTCATTATCGCCTTCGTCCAACGACAGCCAGGCAATGGGTCGCCCGCAACCTGCAACCCATTCGCTGACCAACGTGGTTTTCCCAAACCCCGGAGGGGCAGAGACAAGTGTCAATTTGCGGCCCGCAGCGAGACCATCGTTCAGCCGCTCGATCAGGCAGGGGCGGAGGACGGTTTTGTAGCGAGGCGGAGGGACAAACAGTTTGGTGGCTAGAAGTGGCGTAGACATAGATCCACTACGGATCACACACCAAGATCAATAATCGACAACATCGCCCAAGTTCACTTGCGCCGGAGTAACCCCGGCTGCCCCAATCAAAGACACCCTTGCTGCCCAACCGTGAGTTGAATCACACCCGGTTACAGCCACAGAATCGCTAAGAAGCAACGACTCCGCGGCGCATTCCATTACAACAGCGGAAAGAATATGTCGGTCTGTAGCGCTTCTGGCGGTGTGGTCTGCGGGTCATTCAGATAGGACTCATACGCCACGCCGGCAGGCGTGTAGCCATTTGCCTCCATCCACTTCCCGAGCGCTTTGTACGCGGCGCGCAACTGGTCGTAGGGTCCGACATGAAGACATCCTGCCGCCTTGCCACCAGGAATCTCGCCGGCAAGAACCTCGCCCGCCCCATCCAGTTTCTTTGCGAAAGGGAAACCGATCTCCAGATCCAGGTCCTGCATGTCCATGTTGTGGTAGGCCACAAACGGCGGACCGGACGGTTGGAGACCCTTCTGCCCAGCGTAATGCATGATGGCGCCCCACGCTTGCCCCAACACCTGTGGCATGTCTTGCACAGCGGAGCGGGTACGGATAACCAGCGTCGGTTGGGATTGGCGCTCGCGCAGTTCGAATTGATGTGTCATGGTCTTTGCTCCTTCTAGATCTACGGCTGAGGAAGACAACGATCGGAGCGGTCATTCGATGGCAATTGTAACCACTCTGCTGCGCGCGCCTGGCGGACCAGACTCCACACATGTTCGTAAAAGGCTTGCTGGCTAGGGGAGGATGGCGAGTTCACGGGAAATATCGATAAATGTCCTTGCGAGGCAAGATCCGCACAAAGATCACACGGTCGTCTACTACCTCTATGCCGATACGATAGTCGCCCAGGCGTAGACGATAAAACGTATCATACCCCTGCATCTTCTTTACCCCCGCCACCGTGTCAATCATGGCGGCTTCTTTGACACCTTCAATGACTTGTTGCACCCCCTGCAGCAACTGTTTGTCACGGACGCGTTTCAGGTCCCGCGCGAAGCTGGCTTCGAAGGCGATCTTCACGCTTGCCCCTCGAGTATTGCCATAATCTGCTCTTCATCTACAAACTCGTCTTGCCGGCCCTCTTGGATGGCATTCGCCAACCCGATTTCTTCCAATGCCTCTACCATGATTTCGGAAAACCAGTCGCGCCTTTCCTGGACCAGCTCCAGCACAATCTCTTTCAGGAGAGATTTGGCTTGTACTTCATTCAATGTGAGTTCCATAATTCTCTTCTCCTGCTCCGTCTGTTACGGAAGAGCAAAAAATCCAATGACGCTCGTTTCGCGGCTAAAGCCGCCGCACGAAATCAAGTGTAACATTGCAGGCTGAAAAGGTCAACCGTTATTCCACACCCCCTTGCTCGAGCAGTTGCCGTTGTCTCGTTGCACCGGGCCGGTCGCGATTCTGCACCGCGTATTGAGTGAGGCGATTCTAGCACGTGAGATTCCGAAGGTCAACAGAAACACAAAAAGTGCAGGTCGTGGTGTGACCTGCACTTTGCATATTGCGTCAACTGCATGGAGATTGACATACGTAATTGGGGCGAAGTACCCTCCCGTCACGCGATCCTCTGTCGATGTTCGTCATCACACTAGAAATGGAATGAGTGCCCTAACTTCCTTTTGATACTCCGAATATTCTGTTCCAAACTGCCCAACCAGCCAAGTCTCTTCGATGTGAATCTTTCTGAAATAGGCGATGAAGATCAAGATAACTGCCAAAACCCCACGCAGCTCGCCTGATACAATTGCAGTCCCGACTATTCCAACCAACAATCCTGTATATATTGGATGACGTACCAAGGCGTAAGGACCAGTTCGGATGAGATCGTGATCAGTCTTGATAGTAATCGTTCCACTCCAGTTGGGCCCCAAGTGTACCCGCGCCCAAACAGCAAAGAGCAATCCCAAGGCAGCGATCGCTATTCCAATAATTTGAACCGTTCCTGATTGGGGCAGGATTCTCCGCGTCAGCAGACCAATGCCAAAACCACCAAATCCAATCAGCACAATAGCGAGCACCACTAATCCCAGGTGTGTGAGACGTGAAGTTCTGGCTTCAGCGCGTTGTGTTTGGCGGGCTTGCAGACCTGAATAAGCCCAGTATCCACCAAAGCAAACCCACAGAATTAGTATCGACCAGTGATAAAAGAATTCCATAACTGTGCTCCGAGGCAAACCAAGCCTCTGACCAAAAATATCTTACACGACGTTTCATGCCGAAAGAAACGTGTGGTAAGATGCGGAACGTCATGCTCTATCAATACTGCATGAACGGTCGAATTCTACTTAACTCCGATCTGTGCGTCAACTTCCTTCACAATAAATCGAGGACCTCATGAACGGCGGCGAACTTGTAGCCAGCGTCCTGCAAGCGCAGGGCGTCGAACGTCTCTTTACCCTGGTCGGCGGGCACATCTCACCCATTTTGGTGGCTGCCAAAGCGCGCGGCATCCAGATCGTGGACACGCGCCACGAGGCCACCGCGGTCTTTGCGGCTGACGCGACCGCGCGGCTGACCGGCCGGCCCGGCGTCGCTGCGGTGACGGCCGGCCCCGGCGTCACCAACACGCTGACGGCCATCAAGAACGCGCAGATGGCGCAGTCGCCCGTCGTGCTGATCGGCGGCGCGGCGCCCACCGCGCTCAAGGGCCGCGGCGCGCTCCAGGACATCGACCAGATGTCGCTCTTCACCTCGGTTGTCAAGTGGTCGGTGGCCGTACGACGCGTCAAGGACCTGGTTCCCGCGCTGGAGGAGGCCTTCCGCCAGGCGCAGACCGGCGCGCCCGGCCCCGTCTTCGTGGAGACGCCGGTCGATCTGCTCTACGACGAGGCCATGGTGCGCGAAATGTATGGCGCGGCCCGCCAGGGGAAATCGATGCGCCAGAAGGCGGTCAACTGGTACCTGCGGCGGCATGTGGACCAGCTGTTTGCAGGCGCCAACCTGCGCGGCGCCGGGCCGGCCATCCGGGTTTCTCCCCAGGTCCCCGATCCGGTCAAGGTGCAGAAAGCCGGCGAGCGGCTGCGGCAGGCGCAACGTCCGGTTATTCTGGTCGGCAGCCAGGCAACGCTGGTTCCCGACGAGATCGACGCAGTAATCGCGGCGCTCAACGCCATCGGCGCGCCGGTTTACCTGTCAGGCATGGCGCGCGGGCTGCTTGGCCGCGACCACCCGTTGCAGATGCGCCACAAACGACGCGAGGCCCTCAAGGAAGCCGATTTCGTGCTTCTGGCCGGCGTGCCCTGCGACTTCCGGCTGGACTACGGCAACCACATCCGCGGCAGCGCAGTTTACGTATCTGTCAATCGCAGCCGCGACGATCTCAACAAGAACCGCAAGCCGGACATCGGCGCGCTGGGCGATCCTGGGCTGTTCCTACGCCAGTTGGCGCTACAGCGGCTTGACTCCAGCCGCTGGGCAGGCTGGCTGGACACACTGCGCAGCCGTGACGCCCTGCGCAACGCCGAGATCAGCCAGCAGGCGCACAATCAGACTGACAACGTCAACCCGCTGCACTTGTTCACAGAACTGGACGGGCTGATTGGCGACAAGACGATTCTGGTGGCCGACGGCGGCGACTTTGTCGGCACCGCGTCCTACATCCTCCAACCGCCCGGCCCGCTGAGCTGGCTCGATCCCGGCCCCTTCGGCACACTGGGGGTCGGCGCAGGCTTTGCGCTGGGAGCGAAACTGGCGCGGCCTGACGCCGACGTGTGGATCATCTACGGCGATGGGTCAGCCGGCTACAGCCTGAGCGAGTTCGACACCTTCGTGCGCCACGGCGTCCCAGTGACCGCGCTGGTCGGCAACGACGCCAGTTGGGCACAGATTGCCCGCGAGCAAACCGACATCTTCGGCGACGATGTGGCGACCGTCCTCGCGCACACCGACTACCACCGGGTCGCGGAGGGCTTCGGCGCGGCCGGGCTGCGCCTGGATGATCCTGAGCTGGCCGCCGAGACGTTGGGCCAGGCCCGCAAGCTGGCATCTGGCGGAACCCCCGTGCTGGTCAACGCGATCCTCGGAAAGACCGACTTTCGCAAAGGGTCGATCTCGATGTGAACCCCGCCACCATCAGACTTCGGAAGTCGCCGGTTGTGCTAGATCAGTGGACTGGTGCAAAGAGTGCCGCCTCTGCTCGATTCAGCGACTTCCGAAGTCTTGTCTCAGCCAAGGCTTGAATCGTCTCGAATCGACTTGCAATTGCCCGCGTCAACAGGTAGAATGGTTCTGACTCTGTAGCCAAAGACGAGGATACAATCCAGTCCAATGAAGGTTCGGCAAATCATCAAGCTGATCGAACAGGACGGGTGGTACCTGGTAGCCACCAAGGGTAGTCATCGACAGTTCAAGCACGACTTCAAGCGAGGACGGGTCACTATCGCAGGGCACCCCAATGACGACCTCGCGTCCGGTACACTCAACAGCATTTTAAAGCAAGCACAGCTCCGCAGAGATGATAACGAGGAGAGAACCTAGAGATGCACAGATTCTTGATTGTAATAGAAAAAGCCACAAGCAACTACTCAGCGTACTCCCCAGACCTGCCCGGATGCGTTGCAACAGGGGTTACATACGATCTAACCGCTCGCAACATGTACGAGGCGATTGAGATGCACCTCCAGGGAATGCGCGAAGATGGCTTGCCGATTCCTGAATCGCACTCGTTTGCCGAGGTCTTCGCCGTTCCAGCCTGAAACGGGCCTGCCAGAACTGGCACTGCAATCAAAGAGACCGGCGTGCAGGACGCCGGTCTCTTTGATTCTCGCAAACACCCGATTTCAGCCAGAAGCGTGCTTCACACCGTCGATCATGCTCTTGCCGGTCATTTCGGCCGGCTGGGGAATGCCCAGCAGATCCAGCACAGTCGGCGCGACATCGGCCAGGATGCCGCGTGGACGCAGAGCGTAGTAGCCGTCGCCCAGCACGAAACAGGCCACCGGCTGCGTGGTATGGTAGGTGTGCGGCTCGCCGGTCAGCAGGTCGCGCATCCGCTCGCAGTTGCCGTGATCGGCCGTCACGATGGCGACGCCGCCCTTGGCGATGATCGCTTCCACCACCCGCCCCGCGCACTCATCCACGGTCTCCACGGCGGCAATGGCGGCTTCCAGCACGCCGGTGTGGCCGACCATGTCCGGGTTGGCGAAGTTCAGCAGGATAAAGGCGTCGTCATGCTCGCGAATACGCGCCAGTACCGCCTCTGTCAGCGGGTAGGCGCTCATCTCTGGCTGAAGGTCGTAGGTAGCGACCTTGGGCGACGGCTCCAGATGGCGCGCCTCGCCATCGAAGATCGCTTCCCGCCCGCCGTTGAAGAAGTAGGTCACGTGAGGATACTTCTCCGTCTCGGCTGAGTGGAACTGGCCCAGCCCGGCCTTGCTCAGCACCTCAGCCAGCGGATTGACAATGTCCACCTCCGGGAAGATTACCTTGGCCGGCAGGTTGACGTCGTAGTTGGTCATCGTCAGCAGGTCAAGATCGGGAATGTATGCCCGCTCGAAACCATCGAAATCCGGGAAGGCAAAGGCGTAGGCAAGCTGGCGGGCGCGGTCGGCGCGGAAGTTGAAAAAGAGCAGACAGTCGCCCGGCTTGATCAGCACATCCTGATCGCCAACGTCGATGGCTACCGGCAGCACGAACTCGTCGGTGACGCCGTCGGCGTAGGCGCGCGCCAGCGCTTCGCTGGCTGTGGCTGCCGTCCGCCCGTCCACGCCCTGGTGCAGTGCGATGACGTTGTAGCCCAGCACGGTGCGCTGCCAGCGCTTGTCGCGATCCATGGTGTAGTAGCGACCGCTGACGGACGCGACGGTGGCCCGACTGTGCTGCAAGCGCGCTTCCAGGTCGCGTGCAAAACCGATACCGCTCTCAGGCGGCGTGTCGCGGCCGTCGGTGATCAGATGCAGCACCGGCGCAATATCAGCGCTGTTGGCGATGTCGATGAGCGCGTTTAAGTGATTGACGTGGCTGTGGACGCCGCCGTCGCTGAAGAGGCCAATCAGATGTAGCTTGCCGCCGCGCGCCTTGACGGCAGTCATCGCGTCAGCCAGCACCTGGTTCCTCGCCAGTGAACCGTCCTCGATGGCCAGATTGATGCGGGTGAAATCCTGGTAGATGATGCGACCCGCGCCGAGATTGAGGTGCCCCACCTCCGAGTTGCCCATCTGCCCCTCAGGCAGACCAACCGCCAGACCTGACGCATCCAGCACGCAGCGCTCGTGCATGGCGTTCCAGCGGTCATAGTTCGGCGTCTCGGCCAGCGCCACCGCGTTAGCCTCTCTCATCTCGCGAATGCCCAAACCATCGAGGATGATTAACGCTACAGGTCGAACTGGTGTTTCGGTCATTGCCGTTTTCCTTTGTTTTGATGTCTCTATTCAGAGCGCAAGAAACCGGGTTTTTGCTGTCACAACCAACGATCATGGACCAACGTGGCTTGTGAAAGATGCCAAGTTTGTGATCACAGGAAATGACCCGGTTTCTAAACTGCCTCTCGCCGGAATCAGTCTGGGACTATATGAACAGTGAGGCTTCTGGAACCTTCCAGCCTGGCCTCGGTTTGATTCTTGCTGGTACGCGACAGCGTGATCTTCTGCTGCTTATCGCCCATAATTGCCTTAAGTACCAACTCGTGGCCATCCACTTCGTAGCTGCCGGCTTCATCGACGTGAGCGTTGAGCTGGACCCGCGCCGGGCCAGCTTTTGCCGCCGCATCCTCATCCAGCAGTGTTACGTGAATGTTCAGATCACCCTCGTAAAACTTCAAGTCGACATGGCTATCCAGCGCCACTTCGTAGTCCGTCAGGACTTTCAACACACCGGTGCCGACGGTGATCCAGACGACTTCCTTGGCCTTCAAGTGTCCGGTCATGCCGGCTTCCACGCCGTCAGAAAAAAAGGGCCTGAGTGATGCCATAGATTGAGCTCCTTGATTGAAAAGATGATGTAGAATATTATCGGTCGCCGTCGATGATTGCGCGTACCTCTGCCCAAAGAGCAACGTAGCCGCGCGCTGCCGTACTGCGCGGTGCGTACACCGGAACCGGTTCGCGCATGATCCCCATCTGCTCGACCAATGACAGATAGGGAATCGATGCTGTCAACACATTGTCAAAACGATTGCGTATTTCGATCTCCGCTTCGCGCTGCAACTTCTTGCGCCGGTCGACCATTGACAAGAAGCTGTGCAACATACGGGTTTTGTAGCGGTTTTCCTTCAGAAAAGCTTGCAACTGCTCGAAGGTACGCACCGAAAGCGTGGTCGGAATCAAGGGAACCAGCAAGTGATCGGCCGCGCGAAAGATGTTCTCGGCCAGAATGTTGATGGTCGGCGGGCTGTCGAGAAAGACCAGATCATAGTCGCGTCGCAGCGGACGCAATACCCGCCGTAGCCGGTCCTTGGAATTCTTGGCGTCGTTAAAGGTCAGGTCCAGGTTGCGGTGGCTGAAATCAGCCGGCAGCAGGTCGAGGTTTTCGTAGTCCGTGCCCTTGATGCTGGCGTCGATGGCCTTGCCCGGATTGGTCAGGCCGCGGGCTTGCTTCTTCAGCTTCGGCTTGACGCGAAAATAGAACGTCGCCGAGCTTTGCGGATCCAGATCGCACAGCAGCGTGCGGTAGCCTGACTGCGCCGCGAGATAGGCCAGGTTCACGGCCGAGGCGGTCTTGCCGACGCCGCCCTTGTTGCTGTAGAGCGCGATTACTTGCACACGTTGTCTCCTTCCTGCGGGCCTCCATCTGCAAGACTTCGGAAGTCGCCGACTGCTCGTCAGGACCAGCCAGCAACGGCAGTGATTGACCGCCTTTGTCGACCCGGTGACTTCCGAAGTTTGAACGGACGGCTTCTCAAAAAGCGTCTCTGGAGCTGCCAAACGCCAGCTTGAACCGCTCACGGTTTTCGCTCGCGGCAAAGGCATCGAAGGTGTCGCCAAACGCGCCGCGAACGACTGCACGCTCCGCGTCCAGCGCAGCTACCAGCGCGCCGATTGCCATCAACGTGTCAGGCGTCGGCTGGCGGCGGGTCGCCATCTCAGCCGCTGTGCGCATCAGATAGGCTTCTTGCACGCTGAGGTCGTTGAAGTCGCCCAGGTTGCCCTGCAAGGTGCGCAGTTGCTTGATCAGCCCGTTGATTTCCTTCGGCTCGTACAGGCCGGAGAACAGTTCCATCAGATAGCGCAGCTTCTTGCACTCGATGCGCAGCGCGTGCAGCATCTCGTCGGGCGACTCGGCAGTGATTGCCCGGCCGTCCTTCAGCACCTGGCGCACCTGTTTGTAGATCCGCCGGCTGGCGACCTCCAGCACCGGACGGCTGCCAATGCGTGACGCGGCGCGGCTGGGGAGCGGCTCGTCCAGAAATGCCGCCCAGTCCGCCATGACCCGGCGATACTCCGACGAAGCCAGCGCTTCGACCATCTCGACCAGCGCAGCCGCCCGTCTGGCACGCAGATGGTCGAACAACGGTGCAATACCATCGCGCAACTGGCTCGGTAGCATGGCCCGATAGCGCTCCTCAGACAGCAGGTAGACATCCAGATCACGCAATTCGTTGGAAAACTGATTGGCGACCTGCAAGTCGGTGCGCAACCGCCTGGTGGTGTCAGCCGGGAAGACACCCTTCACCTCTGCCAGCGCCGAGCGCGCCCGGCGCAACGCCACCCGGTAGTCGTGAAGGAACTCGGTGTCAATGTCCTGCACAAGGTACGGCTCGTTGATCTGGATGACCTCCAGCTCGGCCCGCAGCAGCGCTTTCATCGCCGCATCTGCGCGCATGGTCGGATCCAGTGGCACCACCGGTTTGGGTTGATACCCGCCCGGCTGCTGGCCGGCCGCCGCCATCACGGCGAAATAGAGATCGCCCGAAGCCAGCTCGATCGCCCCGCTAGCCGAAAGCAGATCAGCGATCTCTGCGGCATCCCGGTCGTAACCACGCAGCGGCAACAGACGAATGAACGTCTCCGCGGTATCGCTGCCTGTCTCAAGGGTGACTGCATCAACCGCCACACGGCAGACGGTCTTCTGGTCGTCGTTGAGGGCACGAAAAACGGTCGTCAGCGTTTTCGCCTGGGCACGCACCAGCAAGGCGCGCATTTCCAACATGCCTTCCACCTGCTTGCGGAACGGCCCCGCCGGCAAATCCCACGAGAACACCGGTCGCCGATCCACATCGATCTGGAGAGTCTCGTTGCTGCCGACCAGCGGTGCCAGCGTCAGCGTATTCTCAGAAAGCAAGAGCGCACTGGATCGATTGAACAGTCGCCAGTCGAAGGTATCGAGATAGGTCGTGTCGTGCGATTGACCCGCCTCCTCGACAACTGCGAAAGTCTCGCCCAACAGTCGCGCAAGGACAGACTGATCGACGGGCTCGAAAACTCGAAACAATGTCGCTGTCATAACGTCTCCGTCACCTTGTGCAGCGCCCGCGGCCGATCGGGATCAAAGTCTCTTGCCAGGGCAAGATGCATCGCGAATAGTTGGCCGGGGACGATGGCGACCATCGGTGACGCCCATTCCGGCACACCGGCCGGCAAGCTCAGCGGCACGCGCGCCGCGGCCAGCGCGTCCCGGTCGTCGCTGATCACAATCAGTTCGGCGCCCCGTTGCCTGGCTGTGTCCATGAAACTTTGCATGTCAGCCAGCATCATACCCGACGGCGCGATGGCGAACACGGGAAAGCCTTCGGCAACCAGCGCCAGCGGACCGTGCAGAAAATCGGCGCTGCTGTACGGCTCCACCGAGGTATAGGTCAATTCCTTCATCTTGAGCGCCATCTCAAAGGCCGTGCAATAGTTGAAGCCGCGACCGATCACCACGCAGGCCGTCATGTAGCGATAGCGTTCGGCGACGCAATCGAGGTCGCTGGACGCAGTCAGCGCCTGGGCGACAAAGTCAGGAACCCGTTCCAGCGCGACAGTCATCGCGCTGTCGCCGCTCAGCTTGCTGCTCAGCAACGCGATGGCCGCCAACTCGCTGGTGTAGGTTTTGGTGGCCGCCACCGACTTCTCCTCGCCGGCATGTAGTTCGATGACGAAATCAGCCGCCCGGCCCAGATCAGAATCGGGGAAATTGCTGATAGTCGCCGTCAACGCTCCCTGTCGCTTCGCCTCCGCCAGCACCGAGACAATGTCGGGGCTTTTGCCGCTCTGGCTGATACCCATCACCAGCGCATTGCCGAACCGGGGCGGCCGCTGGTAAATCGAGAACAGGCTGGGCGTGGCCAGACCAACCGGCAGCCCGTTGACCGCGCCGAACAGGTACTGAGCGTAGCGGGCTGCATTGTCACTGGTGCCGCGCGCCGCGATAAAGACATGGTCGATGCCGCGCCGTCTGATCTCAACTGCCAATGCCGATGCTGTATCCCGCTCCTCGTGCAGCAAACGCGTCAAAACTTCCGGCTGCTGGTGGATTTCCTGGTAAAGTCTGGTGGTCTTGAGGTCGATCATTGGGCAACGGAGGCTCGTGATGTCAATAATGCGAAACGCGTAATCGTCTTACCCACTGGGCTATTCCGCAGTATACACTAACTCGCCGCGAACGACCGTACCGCGCACCTCAAGTTCGGGCGACAGCAGCACCAGATCTGCCACATAACCAGGCGCGATCTGGCCCCGTTCATGATCCAGGCCCAGCGACCGAGCCGGTGTCGTGGTGACCGTCGCCAGCGCATCGGCCAGCGTGCAGCCGGTCAGGCGGATCAGGTTGCGCAGCGCCTGGTCCAGCGAAAGGATGCTGCCGGCCAGCGTCCCATCGGCCAGGCGCGCGCTGGTGGCGTCAACCGTCACCTCGAAGTCGCCCAGCAAGTGCTTGCCCGGCCCCATTCCCAGCGCTGCCATGGCGTCGGTGACGAGATTCAGCCGCTCCGGTCCCAGCGCCTGCCAGACCAAACTGATCACCGATGGATGGGTATGGACACCGTCGGCGATGAACCCGACCACCGGGCGCGGGTCGGTCAGGAGCGCGCCCGGCAGACCCGGTTCGCGGTGGTGCATCGTCGGCATCGCGTTGAACAGATGCGTACCATAGCGCGCGCCGGCATCGAACGCCATAGTTGCCTCGTCGAAAGTCGCCGTGGAGTGGCCCGCGCTGACCAGTACACCGCGTGCTGCCAGCGCTTCGATGACAGGCAGCGCGCCCGGCAACTCCGGCGCCAGCGTCACCAGACGGACACCAGTCTGCGGTGACCAGCCGGCCACCGCCTCCAGCGCCGGCAGTTGCAGGTAGGCCGGGTTGTGGGCGCCCTTTTTCTGCGGATTGAGAAACGGCCCTTCGACGTGCAGTCCCAGCGGCGTCGCGCCGCGAAAGCCGGCCGGTTCGCTCAGCACGACCTGCTGCGCCTGCGCGATCCGCTCCAGTGGCGAGGTGATGACGGTCGGCAAGAACGCAGTCACGCCCCAGCGCGGCAGCCCGGCGGCCACCTGCCAGATCGTCGTCGGGTCGGCCGTGAAGTCGTCCCCGAAACCGCCGTTGAACTGCATATCGATGAAACCGGGCGTCAACAGCAGCCCATCCGCATCGAGCACCTGCGCGCCGGGCGGACAAGCAACGGCAGCCGCGTATCCGACAGCAACGATACGACCGCCGTCCACCAGCACCGCCGCGTTATCAAGCCGTTCGCGCGGCGAATACAGAGTTGTGTTTTTTATGTAGAGCACCGTTACCTCCGTAGGGGCATGAATGGCGGTGGGCAGAATCGCCGGTTTGCAGGTGAATCAACGCCGCCATTCATGCCCCACCAATCAATTCGCGGCGAGAATCGCCATTGCCGCATTCCTTCCGTTGACGGCGATCACGCTGCCGCCGGGATGCGTGGCTGCGCCACAGAGGTACACGCCATCCATGGGCGTCTTGTAGCTCAGCCGCTTGTCCCACATGTACTGCGGCAGGATCTCGCCCTGAAAGATCTGGCCGCCGGTTAACCCCACCCGCTGTTCGATGTCTGGCGGACCGAGCACCTCGTGGTGGACCACTGCGTCGGGCAGATTCGAACAGAAGCGACCAATGCTTTCCAGTGCAATGCGCCCGGCCTCGGCGCGGTTGCTGTCCCAGTCGCCCTCGGCGAACGTGTGCGGCACGTACTGCGAGAAGACGCTCATCAGGTGCCGGCCGGCTGGCGCAACGCTGGGGTCATAGGCGGTTTGGAAGTAGAGCTCGGTCCACAACCGCGGCGGCAATTTGCCGGCGCGCGCCGTGTCGAATGCCGACTGCCATTCCGCCTTGGTCAGCGGGGTGTTGATCTGGCCGCGGTGATGGCGTTCGTCGGTGCCTGGCCGGGCCTTGAAGTTGGGCAGTTCTGACAGCGCTGCGCTGACCTTCATGGTCGCCCCCACCATTGGAACCGCCTCGACCTGTGTACGCCAGCCAGGATCGACATCGTCGCCCAGCAGTCGCAGTGCGACGCGCGGATCGGCGTTGCTGACCACTACCGGCGCGCTGATCCGGTCGCCGCCCAGCAACTCGACCCCTTCGCCGGGCAATATGCGCGCAACCGGCGCATCGGTCGCGATGACGACACCAAGATCGCGCGCGATGTCCGCCAGGATGAACGACACCCTGCCCAGACCGCCGATGACATACCCCCACATGCCGGGCGTTCCGCCCTGCCGGCCTGACGAATGATGGAAGTTGATCGATGCGGTTCCCTTCTCAAAGGGGCTGGCATTTGTTCCGATAACGCCCTGTCCCAGATAGGCCATTTGCAGGCGTTCATCGGTCAGGTAGCGCTCGACATATTCGACCATCGACCACTCGAACAACAGGCCAATCGCTTCGGCGTCGCCTTTTAACCGGTCCTCGATCTGGTCGCGGCTGGGTGGTGGTGCCAGCCACAGGTCGCCGTCGCCCACCGGGCGCACACCGTCGCGGGCACGCCGCATCACGTCACCCATCGCGTGCCAACCGGCCAGATCCTGGGGAGCGAAGCGGCGCACCTCGTCCTCGCTGACGTTGTCATCCTCTTCGAGCTGGATGCTGGAGCCATCTTCGAAAGGAACAAACATGCCGGCAGCCGCCGGACGCCAGTCGAAGCCGTAGGCAGCCAGGTTCAACTCCTCCATCACCAGCGGGTGCAACAAGCCGCAGAGATAGGCGCACGGCGAAACCGTGTAGCCCGGCCAGGGTTCCTCCAACGTGCAAGCGCCGCCGACCCGCTCGCGGCTCTCCAGCACCAGCACACGTTTTCCAGCTCTGGCAAGATATGCAGCGCAGGTCAGCCCGTTGTGGCCCGCGCCGACGACGATTGCATCCCAGCGGTACGTCGCCAGTTCTTGAAGCGGCATCGGCTGGCCGATCCTGCCCAGCGACTGCCGGGCTTGCGGTTGTTGATAGGTCGCCATAGACGATTTCTTTCTAGACTATGCAGGATGAAAGCGGGTATAGAGGCAACGTGCCAGTACGCGCTCACGAGCTAAGGAGTAGCCCTAACGACGGCGGCGCGATCGGCCGGCTGCTGGAGCAGACGAAGACGCTGCACGCGGCGCAGGGACACGAGGCAGCAGATGGCCGTCCGCGCCGGCAAGCAATCTGCGCAGTTCCCGGTCAACAGCCGGATCGGTTTCCAGCGGTTGCCAGGCTGCCAGCCGCTGATCCACCTCGCCGCCGGCGCGTTCTGTCAGCGATTTGCTGCCGGCTTTGGTCCAGGCGTCCCAGCCCATCCGGTCGTAAACTGGTCCCGGCAAATACAGCCAGTCACGCCAATGGTCCAGCGTATGCCCGGCCGTCAGCAGGTTGCCCTCGTCCAGTTGCGCGGCGAGCAACTCGTCGATGGGCAGGTCGTCCACTGGTCCGGTGTCGCGCACCAGTTGCAGCGCCTGCCCGCACAGCTCATTGTCCAGCACCAGCTTGGCCAGGCTGAACGCTGAGGTGTAGTCCAGCATCCCTGGCCCTGACACCGAGTTGATGCCGGCCAGGGCAGCCAGCATCGCGCCGCCGAAGCTCTCCGCGCCGGCCTGCGCATCCAGCGAGCGGTTCTCGCTCATACCGAGATAAGTCTGAGTCGGCAGCCCAAGGTGCTTGCCGATGGCGGCATACGCCAGATCCAGCCGCATCGCCTCGACAGCGGTCATCGGCGACGTGGTCTCGCGCATGTGGAAGGCAGCCGGCGCGCCACCGAACAGCACCGGCGCGCCCGGCCGCACCAGTTGCGCCATGACAATGCCGGCCAGTACATCCACGGTGTGAAACACCGCCGCGCCAACCAGCGTCACCGGTGCGACCAACCCCATCAACGTCACCGGCACGATTTCAACCGGAATGCCCCACTCGACACAGTCCAACAGATTCTGGCAGGAGTCTTCGCTGTAGCGGAAATTGCCCGACGCGGTGATGGTGAAGATGCTGAACGGGCGCGCCTGCAGGTCGGCCCGGTCACGGCGGAACAGCGCCATCATCTCGGCCATCCGCAGGACGCCGTGTTCGGTGAACGCGCCCGAAACTACCGGACGGCGGCTGTTGGTCAGACAGAGGTAAAGCCGCCACGCGTCGGCGATCGGCACAGGCACATCGTCGGTCGAAAACGCGGTCGCGAGATAGGCGATGTGCTCCAGCCCGTCAGCCAGCCGCACATAGTCAACGAAGTCTGGTGTCCGCGCCGGCCGCAATTGGCCGGTCGCGCGGTCGAAGACGTTCAGCCCGCTGGAACCGGGGACGAAGTGGACCCGATCGTCTGCCAGGGTCGCGTGCGGCTGCCCATCCCGGTCGTGCAGGGTGATGGATGATGGCGCGTCTGCCAGAGCCCGCCGGGTTATCTGTTCTGGAAAGAGAACACGCTGCCCGGAGCTGTCCAGCACCAAACCCGCTTCCAGCATCCGCTCCCGCAAGCGCGCGCCATAAAGCTCCATACCGACCGTGGCCAGCACGCGCACCGCCTCATCGACGATGCGCTCGATCAGACCAGGGGGAAAAACCTGAATTGTAGGACGCATGAGAGGGCGGTTTTCCAGATATCGGTCATCAGGAGACTGGGACTGGGCGAGAGTTCTAGGAGATCACTTCGACCAGCCCGCTGGCAGCAATGGCGTGATCGACGGTGAGGAGGGGCAAGCCCAGCGAGCGGGCAGTGGCAGCGATGACGCGGTCAGCCAGTTCAGGAACTGCGGCCGGGCCGAAATCCATCACCGTCCGCACAATTGCCATATCGAGAGGTACAACGGCAATGCCGTCGTCCAGGTCCTCTCGCAATTCCAGCATCCGCGCCAGAGTATCCGATCCCACTCGTCGTCTCTGTGCCAGGAAGATTGACTCTACCAACACTATGGTGGGCACCAGGATCTGAGCGCTGCCGTTGTCGGCCGCATTGAATATCCGGCCAGGGGCTCGCGGCAAACGCCGATCGTCAGCCAGATACCACAGCAAACACTGCGTATCCGTGACGTACTGTCTCATGCGATTTCCTCTTCAAGGCTTGACCACATCTCACGCCTGGCTTCTGCGAGCAATTCAGGCGAGAAATCATAGCCCTTGAACAGGCCGCGCAGGTTCACGACCCGTAGCCCATCGGGGAGGCTGGGCTCATCCGCCAACCTGTCACCGACCTTGAACTGTAGAAACTCTACATATTTTGCCAGATCGGTCAGGCTCTCCGGTGGAAGCTGGCGCGCTTGCTCGTAGATCTGCCTGGCTAATACATTGGTGTCAACTGTCATAACACACCTCCTCTATCTGTGGCACTGATATCCCTTTAGGAAACACCTCTGTGCCGCAAAAAAATCACCGCGTTATTTCTGGACAGTTCCCTACTGGGAAAACTCGTCGAATGCGTTGGGGTCGATTGCCAGGATCTTGGCTTCGTATTCTTTCATGGCCTCGTAGTGACCAAGACCCATCTCGATATTCATCTTCAGTGCAAGGAAATTCAGGTACGGTTCTTCATCATCAGCGGGATCGAGCAAGGCCAGATAGCGGTCGACTATCTCCTGCGACTCGGAAAACCAGCCTGCAAAATAGTATTGTGCAGCAAGTTGATACTGTCCTACCCAATCTTCCGTTGCATTTGCAGATCGAAGTATTTGCTCGGCCAAAGCAGCGTGTACTTCGAGCTTGCGCCCACGCACCTTATACAATCCCATGGCAATCGCCAGGGTAACGTCCTTATCGACCGAAACATCCATCGCCGCCTGTTGTTCACGCGCTAAACTCTCGCGGTCACCAAGTATGTTGTAGATCAGTGACAACGCAACGTGATATCCTGGCAGGTCAGTCTGGGAGGCAAGTTGGTGGATGCTATCAGCGATCTCAAGAAAGTCATCCTCAGACAACGGCTTTGTTGAGTCTGCTATCAGGTCAATATGCTCGTCCGGAATAAATGTAGCTTTCAGCAACGCCTCTTCAGCTTCGTCCAGCCGCTCAAACATCGCATATGTGTCCGCCTTCATCAAGAGCAGGTCTATGTACTCCTCATTTGATGGCGACCTATCCTGTATCATTTCTTCGGCCAGTGCAAGTTCTGTCAATGCGCCTGCCAGATCTCGCTGCGAGCGGTGCTTGTAGGCGCTGTCCAGAAGTTCTTCAAAGGTTCTGGAGTCGTCCCGATCAGAAGGTTTCGCAAGGTTCGGCGGCCGAGAAGTTCGCGATGTGTCCGGTGACGGAGCAAGCAACGCGGTGGCGGATGGAATAGTGGACACCTCCGCCGTGGTTGGTATGCCATCTGACGGCTCATTTGTCACCACAGGAATGGCACATCCGGCCATGGCAACGATTACCACTGCATAACCAACTGCGCACTGTAATGACCTCCTGACGTTGGCACCCATTTATAACCTCCTGCGCCGGAATAACCGAACATGGCCGCCAAACTGTGCTCTCTGCCGTCAGCTTGAAATCCCATCTGCAGCGCTATACTCATTAGCACCAAGGCGGCTGCACTGGCGCGTATCAGCTAGCTGATTATAACACCGGCCGACCAGCCGCGCAACGACCCTACGGGTTACACGACAGAACGACCCCGCCAGCCGCTCTGCCAGCCCCCAACCTACCAATCTACCAATCTACCCACTTCCCAGGCTGCTCCCTCCTAGCGCACCGCCGGGAAGACCATCACCCGATGATTGTCGGCGTCAGCTACGTATACCTGGTTGTCCGGTCCAATGGCAACGCCGTTGGGCAGGGCGAAGCTCTGGTTGTCGTTGCCGAAGACGCCGAAGGTCGCCTTGAAGTTGCCTTCCTGGTCGAACACCAGCACCCGCCACAGCTCGGGGTCGGTCACGTAGACATAGCCCTCAGTGTCCACCGCCAGATACGGCTTGTTGACCACGCTCTGGCTGGACCAGCCCTCAATGGGCCATTCGCGCACGAAGGTGAACTCCGGCCGGCCGGCTCCACCGCCGCCGGACAGATTATCGGTGAAGGTGACGTCGAAGACCTGTACGCGACGGTTCCAGGTGTCGGCCACGAACAGCGTGCCGCCCGGCGCGCCGGCGGCGTTCGGCAACAGTGCCAGTCCCACCGGTTCGTCAAAGCGGCCTGGCACCACACCGCCGCCGCCATACTGACCCAGGAACCCACCGTCAGAGTCGAAAACCTGCACGCGCTTGTTACCCGTATCGGTGACGTACAGATTGCCGACCGCGTCGAACGCAATCGCGCGCGGCCCCCAGAACCCGCCTTCACCGCCCACCGCCTCGCCGTTAGTCGTCACGAACGTGCCCCATTTGCGCACGAAGTTTCCGTCCGGATCGAAGACGATGACACGATGGTTCCATGTATCGGCGACATAGATGTTGCCGTCCGGCCCGATGGCGATGCCCCACGGCTCACGCATCTGGCCGTCACCAACCTGCAGCGGCCCGCTGCCGTCCGGATCCACACAGCCCGGCTGGCCGTCCGTGTAGAGTTCGCACGACGTGCCCCACGAGCGCAGCGGCGTGCCATCGGCCGCAAACGCCTGAATGCGGTGATTGCCGCTGTCGGCGACATAGATCGTTCCGTCGGCGGCCACAGCCATGTTGCGCGGTGTGTTCAGTTGTCCGTCCGACACGCCCTGGCCAAAGCCAATGATTTGACTCGCGGCGACCTCACGCATGCCCTGCTCGTAGGGATCGACGATGGGCGCAAACGCGGCAGGCTCGGCGCCGAAGTCCCACAGCTCGTTGGCTACGTCCTTGCGCACGAACAAGCTGTAGCGATGCACCAGCGGCCACTGGCTCATCGGCGTCGTGAACTTGCGCCACAGAACCACATCCAGAAACTCGCGCCGCTTCGTCGGGTCGGTGATCCCCAGCTTGATCTTGTCCCAGGTAACGTTCTTGTAGTCTTCGTTGGGCCACCAGATCAGCCGGCGGTCGAACTCGTAATAGTCGCGCGCCAGATAGGGACGCGCCTGATCCAGATTTTTGCTGCCCACCAGGGCGACCGGCGCATCGGCAAATGCCTCTCGGCTGGGAGTTGCGCCGAAATAGGCCGCATTGGGCCACGTCGACAGATACCAGTTGAACGGCCACGAGGCATCGTCGTCGTAGGCAATGCGCAGTTGCTTGTCGCCCACGGTACGCCGGCTGATGTCCTCGATCTCACGCATGTCCATCAGCGGATCGGGCGAGGCGTGCGCGTAGAAGAGATACTCATTGACGTAGTTCTGGTTGATAAAGCTGAGCGCGTAGCTGGTGCGCACGGTCCACAGTCCCAGCAACAGCACCACTGTCAACCCTGAGATCCGCAGCAGCGTGCGCGTTCCCAGCCTGCCTGCCAGCTTTGCCAGCAGGAAAATCGTCACGCCGCCTACTACCAGCGCCGCCAGCCACTGGCTGGTGTTGCTCAACCCGGCCAGCGAGCGATCCTGGAACGGCTGGCTGCGCAACACGCCCATCAGCGCAGCGATGAACACCACCGTCAACAGGCCGGCCCATAGCGCGCCCCGTCGCCAGGCCGTTCGCCACTCGACTCGTTCGACCACCGTCCCCAGCCAGTAGCCACCGGCAATACACATCGGTAAGCTGATGTGCGTCACCAGCCACGGCATTTTCTCACCGGCAATGGTATACGCAATCCAGTTGAAAAGGATCAGGAAGGGTAGGAACGCGACGAAATACTGGCCGCGGCGTGCATGGGCGTTGAGCCCGCCCCAGGCTGCGGTGAGGAAGATCAACATCAACGCTATTGCCCGCAGCCCGTCGTTGACCAGCGAGCTTTCCGTGCCGCCCTCGCCGCGCAACACGCCCAGACCAAGCCACAAACCGATGGACACCAACGTTGCAATCAGCAGGACGATGGACACCCGATTGCGCTGCACAAAAGCCCGGAAAAGCACCGGAATGCTCAGCAACAGCGGCAGGAACTCATAGAGCGGCGTCACCAGGAGGTAGTAATACCACGGCTGGCCGCCGCGAGCCACCTCCTGCTGCGACAACCAGTGGCCTAGCGAGCCCACGACACCGGTTGCAACGCCCTGCCCGTTTGTAAAGAACGTGGTGAAGAAGACCACGAAAATGCCGGTGAAGATCGCCGCGGCCACCAGCCAGCGGCGGGCGTTCCATAACAAACCGACCACCGCCGCCACGCCCACCAGTGCTGCCACGACTGAAAACGACGCCATGATGCCGGTAGTGTAGTTCAGTGGATCGTAGCCCAGCGCCTTGATCAAGAAAGGGCTGAGCCATGGCAAGATCAGTGTCGCCAGAAGCACGACTGCATCCGTTGCCACGCCAAAGGCAGGCTGGATTTCATCGTTCTCCCGGCGCCGCACATACAGCCCGGCCATGACGATCGCAATCAGCGGGGGAGCGATCAATACCGCCAGCTTGATTCCGGTGTTGAGCGCATCAGCACCGGCGTCTGCCAGTCCCAACAGGCGGAAAACAGCGACACCGACCATGGAGAGAACAATACCGCCAACCAGCACAAGCCAGTCGCTGCGGCTGGTAGACGCAAGCGGCGCCTCGCGCTCCTCGTCGGGATAGTCGCGCTTCAGCCGCCAGCCCTGCCAGCGGTACAGGATGACCAGCACCAGGAACAGACCCAGCACCGCCCCATCGATGAACGCGACCTCCTTGATGGCCAGCATGAACGACAGCGCGGCCGCACCGATATACAACCAGTGCGCGGAACGTTCGTTGTCAGCCAGATAACGAAACACGGCGATCAGGAGCAGAACAGCAAAGAAGATTTCAAAGGTGTCGTGACGAGTATGGCGGGCGTAGTGCAGCAGGGCCGGCGAAATCGTCACCATCAGCGCTGCGAAGAACGCGCCAAAGCGCCCGATCCACGGTCGCATGAACCAGATCAGCCAGACGATGCCGACTCCGAATAGCGCCGTTGGCAGGCGCGCCGTTACATCACTGACGCCGAAGAGCAGGTAGAACAACGCCAGGACATGATAGGCGAACGGGCCGTGGTAGACCGGGCTGTGCTGGTAACCAGCACCGGTGAAAAGGTTGTACGCGAACCAGGCGTGTTCGCTCTCATCGTGGCTGGCGGTGCGGTTGTTCAGCGCGACGACACGGATGACCAGCGCCACGATCAGCAGCGCTGTCCAGGCCGCTTTTTCCCAGTTCCAGGTCGTCAGGCTGACCAGCGAGCGGTCCAGCCAGCTCGGTTGGTCCTGGGTCTCCGCCACAGTCGGTTCTTGTTCAGGTGGAATCACATCGATAATGTCAGTCATGAATGTCTCGGCATGTTGCGGCTCGACCGGCGCGCCGCCATAAAATCGTGGGCCCGGTCATCGACCGGACAATCCTGTCCACACGCAGCGCCACTCCGCTGCGTGACCTAGTTGCTTGTTGCCGGCAACCAGACGACGGCGCGCTGCTGGCTGGCCGGCGTATCGAACAGGCCGTAAAGCAGCCACTTCCACAGCGGTTCGCCGCGCAGACCGGCCGGTGTCCACTCTTCGGCGATGCGGAAGCTGCGACCCACCAGCGGCGCGGCGCCATCGCTGCCGGCCGGGGGCGGATCGTCAGCCAGGCTGATCAATACACCGCCTGCGTCCACGTCGGCCGCGCCCGCGGCATCGTGCGTGGCTGCATCGCGTACGAGCCAGCGCAACAGCGGCGACGGCTCGGTCCCTGGTGCGGCCACCAGAGTCACCGGCAAATCGCGCAGGTCCGTGCCGCGCTGCGCGGCCAGTTGCTCCAAAAATGCGGTGAGATTAGCGCCGTCGCTCGCGCCGCGTGTGCTGGCGACAGATCCCCAGCGCAGCGGATCATGGTTGTGGCTGGTCATGGCTGTCATACGCAGCGTCAACAGGCCTAGCGCAATAGCGGCGACCAACACGGCCACCTGCCAGGTGACGCGAGCGCCAAAGACGACGAAATACGCCACCAGAATCGCCACCAACACAACCAGCGCCGCGGCGGCACTGAAAAGAAACACTGTATTCGCTGTCCCATCCAGCGACCGCACATAGTCTGCCAGCCAGATCGCAGCCGCACCAAGCACCACCAGACACGCCGCCAACAGGACTGCCGCCTCGGCGCGCTCGCCGGCAAAGCTCAACTGGGCCACAAATGCCTCGACCGCAAGGCCGGCCAGCAAGGCCAGCGGCAGCACCAGCAAGGCTGCATCACCCGGTGAACGCCCGCTGCGCACAACCAACAGCACCAGCGCCAGCACAAGCCACAACCCCAATGCCTGCGCGAACCAGTCCCGCCGCCGCAGGCCGATCACCAGCCCGGCGACCCCGGCTCCCAGCGCGAGCAGTTCACCCAGCGTCACCTGTGCCAACAGCCAGAACGGCGAATATCCGGCGGGGCTGGCAAATGAGCGCAGCCACGCCGCCGGCAGATCTGCCACCGCCGCGAACCCGCCCGGATTGAAGAACATCGCCGTCGCGCCAAGAGCGACAACTCCCACGAACACCAGCAGACCGATCAGCCACTGCGACCCGGCGCTGCCGGAGTTGTCAATCGCAGTCGACCTGCCTGCCAGCGCCAGCACAGCCATCGGTGCGATCAGAACCAGGACGCTGTAACCTGCCACAGAAGAGAGCACCAGCAATCCCAACCCGACCGCGCCCCAGATTATCCACGGGGCGCGGCGCCGCGCCCGAGTGAGTGCGACGATCAGGACCATAGCCGCCAGCAGGCTGAAGCTTTCACCGGTCGCGCTGCGGCTCCAAAAGACCAACAGCGGTGAGATGGCGAGCAACGTTGCTGCTCCCATGGCGCCGATCCGCCCCAGTTCGCCGCGCAGTTCAAAGACCAGCACAACCAAAGCAATGCCTGCCAGCGCCGGCCAGATACGCGCCAGCCCTTCGCCGGACTGGAACAAGCCGAAGCTGAACCGGTGCAAGCTCAGCAGCAGCGGGCTTACGCCCGGACCGGGCAGGCCAGCTGCGCCCAGGGCTGCCACAGCCTGTTGCGCCTCAACCGCGTCCAGCGGGCGAAAACCCAATCCCAGCAGTCGCAAGACTGCCGCCGCAAACCCGATCACCAGCCACGCCAGCCGCTCCACCGTTAGCCAGGCCAGAATACGGCCCGTCGCTGAGCCGGTTTGATTGGATGTCGTCACACTCGCCTGATAAGTCATACGTCAGTCATTGCGCTGGTAGATACGCACGCCATCGGCATCATACACCAGATGCATGGCCTCGGCCAAGCGCGCCTCAGCCTGTGGCGTGACGCCATAAGTGGCGCGCTCTTGCTGGCCGACCACCACGTAGTCGATGTTCCACTTGTCCAAAATCGCCTGCAACTCAGCAACCGGCGCGCCGCGGTAGATGCGCTCGATGTCAGGGCGGCGCTTGTCCTGCTCAACGGTGTCGCCTCGCCATTGCAGCTCATGGCCGTCCCAGCCCAGCAGAGTCGGCAGCCCCGTCTGAGCGGCGATGCGACCGACATAACTGTACGAGCCACCCGATGCTTCCAACACAGTCGCGGTTCCCGGCACATTAGCGCGCAACCATGTGATAGCGCCCGCATCGCCCGGCTGCTGCTGGTCGAGATACGCGGTGCCGTCCAGCGTCGGCTGGCTCTGGAACTTCTCAGCGCGCGTGTAGGTTGCAAAGACCGGGTAGAACATGCCTGCCACGACCAGTAACGTCACCAGCGGCAGCCCAACCCAGCGCACCACGCGCCCGCCGTAGCGCGCGATGTAGATCACACCAAAGGCTGCGATCAACGCCAGCAGCACCCAGGCCTGGAAGTAAAACTTGAAGACAGTATTCATCCGCGTGCCAAAGGTGTCACGCAGGTAGACAAACTCCACGCTGAAGGTCAGCAAAAGGGCGGTCAGCGCCATCAACAGGGCAAACGCGACCGGCGGCGAAAAGGCCGATGTGGGTTCATCCCCGGCCTCGTCAGACGCAGTAACCCGCCGGGCCAGCAGCGCGCCAACCCATGCCAGCAGGCCGGCCAGTGCCAGGAACGCCCACGGCGTCACGACCCGTCGTTGGGCGACGGCCGCCACCAGATCCAGCACGCTTAACCCACCCACCTGCTGCTGAACGATCGGCAACTCCATCAGCCGCCGCATGAATTCCTGCCCCGCGCCGGTCACGACACCCAGTGCAATCAGCAGGACAAGGAACAGGACCGGCAACAGCACGGCGAGAAGGAAGAAGCCGCCAAAACGCCGCCAGAAGCGCGCACCGCGGCTGGTGCGACCGGAAAGCGCCAGCAAAAAGAAGACCAGCGCCGCCAGCAAGGGACCGAACATCACGAAGAACTGCGCCAGCCTTGTCGGGAAAAGGAAATTGGGCAGGATACCGCCGGCCTGCGACTGGAAACCCGCGTAGAAAGGCAGATACAGCACGATGCCAACCGCACCGAGAGCGATTCCCGTCAGCGCGGCGCGCCCGATCACGCCCCAGCTCAGGCCGCGCCGGTCCCACGCCATGCGCACGGCCAGCGCTGCTGCGACCAGGAACAGGTAGATGGGAAAATCCCACGTGTTGAGGAAGGCCAGCCCGCCCAGGCAAAGCGCCGTCAACGCGAAACCGACCCAGCCCAGCGAGAGGTGGCTGGCGAAACCGGGTTTGCCGCTTTCCTTCTTGCCCAACAAGAGCGCGAGGGCGATGCCGATGGCCAGCAAGACGAAAGGCAGCCCCAGCACGTGCGGATGCATGTCCCCCAACAGGAAGCTGAAA
>JACKBI010000007.1 GCA_020634615.1 Anaerolineales bacterium | reverse complement strand
TTGCGATGGGTCTTTTATAAGTTCCAGTAACTGTTGCATGAACATTTACTCCAAAACAGCCGTCAGAAGTTACCTCTACTGCCACTCCAGCGCATTGACGCGCCAGGCATAGATCAATCCCATGAAAAGGATTCCCACGAACACAAACGCCTCGACGAGCGCGTAAAGGGTAAGCTGGTTATAGGCTACCGCCCAGGGGAATAGAAACACCGCTTCGACGTCGAAGATCACGAAGATCAGCGCAAAGAGGTAATACTGAGCTTTGAACTGGCTCCAGGTATCACCAACCGTTTCGACACCGCATTCGTAAGTCGTAGTCTTCAGCTTGTTGGGCTTCTTGGGGCGTAACAGCCAGGCAACAGCGACACCAACGAAGGGAAAGATAAACGCGACGACCGCGAGAATCAGGACAAACTGAAAGTTTTCTTGAATCATAAGCTGCCTCCGAGGGTTGCGCAGGCCGGTTCAAGACATTGGACGTGAAACCGAAGGCCTGTCAGGTGCGACTTATTGAGGAAACTGGCACAAGCGTGGCGATTATACCACCGTCGCGACAAAACGTAAAAAGTCTGTCCAGCGCGTGCCATATTTCGGTTGACCAACGATACGGTTGGATATTTCTGCACCATTGCAGCAGGTAATCCGATCATTCAACTGCTGGGGCTGACTACGAAGCCTTGGTCCGCGGAATATGTTGTGAACCAATTGTGTGCATTGTAACACAACGCAGGCAGATGCCAAAAATTGGATGGCAGATTACCACTTCAACGGTTTGCCGGCACGAGCTGACGAACCTGCCGCGAGGCGTACTCGGTCATGTAAACATTCCGATCCTCGCCGTAACCGAATGAACTAAAGCCGTAGTCAGCGTCATACAACTCGGCGCTCTCCCAGACATCCTGGCTTGATCGCAAGCCATACACCTTGCCGGTACAAAAATCGCCGTAGAGATAAGTGCCCACCAAATCGGGAATCTCATCGCCGCGATACACCACGCCGCCGATGATGGCGCACTTGCCATCCGTATGCATGTACTCCCACACGGGCAAGGTCATGCCATCGGTGTTACACGAGGGATTAGTGTGACAATGCATGCCCTCCATAACCGGCCAGCCATAATTACGTCCACCAGGACTGCCGGCCGGTTCGTAATTCACTTCTTCATAGGTCCGGTCGCCCACGTCGCCGAGATACAGGTCGCCGGTCTGCGAATCGAACGAGAATCGCCATGGATTGCGCAGCCCCAGCGCCCAGATTTCGGGCCGGTAGCCGCCTGTCTGCACAAACGGATTGGTTGGCGGAATAGCGTACACGAATGGAGCACTACTTTGCTGAGGAACGGACGGCAGGAAGGTCCGGTGTAACGTCTCCGGCGCGATAGCCGGGTACACCGGCTCAACCTGAATGCGCAGCAGCTTGCCGCGCAGATCGGCTGGGTTTTGCGCATTGGTGCCCAGCCCGTCTTCGCCTATTCCGATGTACATGTAGCCGTCCGGTCCAAACGCCAGTTGTCCGCCATTATGTGCCGCGACGTTATCGGGCGTCGCCAGAATTCGTTGGCTGCGATCAGGGTCTGCCTTGTTCGGATCAGTTTCGCTGAGGAAATGGCGCTCTACCACATTCTCGGCGCTCAGCGAGGAGTAGTAGACATAGAACCGGCCATTATGGGCGAAATCCGGTGCGAAGGCCATCCCCAGCAGACCACGCTCACCGCAGCAATTCACGCGGTCCTCGATGTCCAAAAATGGCTCTGCCAACACCTGGCCATCCTGCACGATCCAGATCGTACCCGTCTGCCGGACAAGAAACAGGCGACCGCTGCCGTCTCCGGCATTGGTCACCTGTGTCATTTGATTCACGCCCAGGTGCAAACGGACAAAGTCGATCTCCGGCCAGTCAACTGGCCCGCTGGCAGCAGCCAACAGCGTCGTCAAGAACAGTAGCACCAAGGTTGAAAGCACCGCTGCAATTCCCGTTCTTCCTGATAAGCCAGTATGTTTCATCGCGCTTGATCCTCCCGGAACATGATGTCAAGTTGACAAGAGTCGGCGATAACAAACTATCCCCGCCTCTGCGGCAACGGGGCAGACAATGCGGGCTGCGTTGGTACCCCGCGACTCCCTAAAACAGTGTATAGATGAACGGCGCGATCCCTGAGGCCTGGGCAAATACCAGCAGCAAACCAAACACGACCAGGACCATCACCATCGGAATCAGCCACCACAGCTTGCGCGCCCAGAGGAAGCCAAACAATTCGTTGACCACACCCATCCGCGAGCTGACTTTCTTTGTTGTCTTCATGCAATCTTTCTCCCGGCTCGAAATCGCCTACATTGTCAACCGTCATTGCGACGACGACCCGATTATACCGAATACCCGGCGGCCTGAGTAATTTTCGCCCGCCTCACTGCGCTACTACCTTGTAGATCTGCCCGTTGTCGAAATCTGTCACGTAGATGTTGCCGTCAGCATCGTCGCCGATGTCTGACAGTCGAAAGCCGGTGACCGCCAACTCTTGCGTCTGCCACACCAGTCCGGTCCGTCGCAGTCCCCAGATGCGTCCCGTACAGTGGTCGCCATAGACATAGATGCCCTGTAGCATCGGGTAGGCTGCGCCACGGTACACCTCTCCACCGATGACTGCACAGTTGCCAGCGCTGTGGCCATACTCAGCCACCGGCGGGACGTAGGGGCCGGGATCGCAGTTCGCCGGATCGAAACACAGAGTACCCTCCATGACCCGCCAGCCATAGTTCTGGCCGCCGACGCTGGCCGCCAACTGAAAGTTGATCTCCTCACGCCGGCTCTGGCCGACATCGGCAATGTACAAGTCGCCGGTCAGCCGGTCGAAAGAAAACCGCCACGGATTGCGAAGCCCATAGGCCCAGATCTCCGGCGCGCGGCCCGGCATCCCGACAAAGGGATTGCTGGCCGGCACATTGTACGTGAACCCGCGGCTGTGGCCAACCAGCGGCAGGTAGGCCACGGTGGACAACGTACCCGCTAACGGCGCAGACACCCGATCGGCAGCTTGCGGCGGCTGCGATACATCGATGCGCAAGATCGAACCCAGCATGTTGCCCGTGTTCTGAGCATCGTTCTCCGGGTCGTTGTCGAAATCTCCGTCGCCTACGGCGATGTACAGGTAGCCGTCCGGACCGAAGGCCAGTTGCCCACCGCTGTGGAGGAAGGCGGTTTGTGGCACCCGCAGCACTTCCTGGTGGCTGGACGGGTTGGCCACATCAGGGTCTTCAGGTGACACGAAGTAGCGCGCCACCACCACCTGCGAAGTAGGGCCGTCCAGATAATGCACGTAGAAGCTGCCGTCGCTGGCGTAATTGGGCGAAAACGCGAGCCCAAACAGCCGCCGCCCCTGGTACTGCTCGTTGATGTTGACAAACTGGTGGGGCGTCGAGTCGTTGGATCTGATAAACCAGATACGGCCATTGGTAGCGGCAATGAACAGACGTCCGCTGCCATCAGGCGCGTAAGCGATGGCCGACGGGTTGTAGATACCCTGGGCGACCAAAGTCAGACCGATTTGTGGCCAGTCAGCAGGATTGGTCGCGTTGCTGGCGCTGCTGTCAGCCGGCAGCAGCAAAACAGTTGCGCAGGCGATGAATGTCAATAGAATTGCACCCGCCCAGCGAGCACGAAGCAGACGTGGAATCATGGCAGACTTTCTCCAAAGAATCTAGCAATCGTTTCGGCCGCCAGACGATGGCCGGCCGGGTTCCAGTGAATATCCTGGCTAAAATAGAGTGGGCCGCCCCGCCGCGCGGCGCTTGCAAAGACCGGCAACAGCAGCAGGCAGGGAATGGCAAGCGCCGCGCACACCTGAGCCACCCACTTGTCGTTGCGTTCAATCACTTCCCGTTCACCGGCTGTGCCCTGCCAGTAGACAGCTTCCTTGGTCGGAGCAACAACGACCAGCAATTCGGCCCCGGCGTCATGTGCGATATCTCTCGCACCCGCCAGCGCCTCAG
Source organism: Anaerolineales bacterium (assembly GCA_020634615.1). GTDB lineage: Bacteria > Chloroflexota > Anaerolineae > JAAEKA01 > JAAEKA01 > JACKBK01. Next base: position 314,801 of record JACKBI010000007.1, on the reverse strand, counting down.
CAGTCAACGCCATGCCTTGCCGGACGTGAGGATCGGACCGGTCGGCCCACGCAGACGGTTGCGTTATGTCGAGCAACATCGATCCACCATCCACGTCCACCCAGCGTGCCGGACGCCGTGTCGGACCGTAGACACCCTGCCGTGTCGCCCATTTCGCCAGCTCGTAGCTCACGAAGTGCCGGTGCAGCAGCCCGCGCAGCGACAACCGGATCGGCGCAGGCGGGTCACCTTCCGGCAAAGTTCGCTCCCGTTCCCAGGCAAGAAAATCGCCCTGCCCGCCGGATTGCCACCCTGCAAAGCTGGCGGCATCCAGCAGGTCGTTGGCGAAAAACTGCCACAGCACGCGCCGGGGTTGGAGCCGCAGCCCTTCGGCGCGCAGCATGGCCAGTTCGCTGCCAGGTCCAAAACCGCTGACACCGAGATTAGCCACGGTGAGCCCGCTCAGCCGGGCCAGTTGCGCCGGCCATGCCACCCGCTCGTCCACGCCGTAACCGAACGTAAAGCTGTCGCCCAGCGCAACCACGTCCACCGGATCGTCCTCAACTGGCGTGCGCAAACCGCGGCTGTTGGTGCGCAATTGGTAACCGAAATCGGGGTGGCCGGTCAGCAGCACGTCCAGAAGAGGCCGGTGGCGAAAACCGAGGGCGGGGTCGGGAACCTGCGTCGCGTGCCAGTCGTGATAAAACCGGTCCCGTGGTACGGCGCGGCGACCTGTCATCGCTTGCACCGCAACCGGCAGCAGTCCGGGTTCAGCCCGCGCCAGCAGCTCCGCCGCCAGCACGCCGAACGCTGCAACGACGCCCAGCGCAACGAAAGACGTTTGCAAGAGCTTTGTTTCCCGCGCCATAGATGGCGTCCCCGCCTCTCAGTCGGCCGTAGGCTTGCGAACGATAAAACGTTCCAGCACCAGCACGTCGATGTCGCTGACGCTGAAAGTATGGAAAGCGTTGGCGGGCGTGGTGACGATAGGCTCGCCACGCAGGTTAAACGAGGTATTCATCAGCACCGGCGTGCCAGTCTTCTCACCAAACGCATGGATGATGTCGTAATAGCGCGGGTTCCACTCGCGGCGCACGGTTTGGAGGCGACCGGTGCCCATGTGCGAGACAGCCGGTATCTCGCCCTGGCGGCTTTCCAGCACGTCGCTGACCATCAGCATGAAGCGCGGCGGGTACTGCCCGTCAGCCTGCTGCAAGTCGAAATAGTCCGCGGCCCGCTCTTCGAGGATCACCGGCGCAAAGGGACGGAATGGCTCGCGGAATTTGATCTTGACGTTGACAATCTCCTTCATTTCCGCGCGCCGCGGGTCAGCCATGATCGAACGGTTACCCAACGCGCGCGGCCCCCACTCGAAGCGCCCCTGGAAGAGGCCGATGACCTGGCCGTCCACCAGCGCGTCGCTGACGGCGTCCACCAGCGCAGCCTCGTCATCGAAGTACTCAAACGGGATATTGTTGGCCGTCAGAAACTCGCGGCATTCGCTTTCGCTGTAGCTTTGGCCATAGTAGGCGTGTTCCATGACGAAACGCCGCGGCTGATTCAACAGCACGTGATAGGCGTACAGCGCCGCGCCCAGCGCGCCTCCTGCATCGCCCGCAGCCGGCTGGATGTAGACACCCGTGAAAGGCGACTCGCGCATGATGCGCCCGTTGGCAACCGAGTTCAGCCCAACACCGCCCGCCATCACCAGCCGGTCCAGCCCCGTCTCCTGGTGCAGGTGGTTGACCATCCTCAACAGGTTTTCTTCGGTGAATCGCTGAATGGTGGCAGCCACATCGGCATAGTACTGGTTGGTCTTGGCTTGCTCTTCGCGACCGGTCAGGTCATGCCCCGTAGTTTCACAGAAAAACTCGGCGTCATGGGTGCGCGGCTTGCCCCACAGGCCGACGAACTTGTCGTTGTAGGTCCGCTCTGGCGAGTAGTGGTAGCTGAAATAATCCATGTTCAGCCGGAAGCTGCCGTCGGGATAGCTGTCTACCAGCTTCTCCAGCCGGTCCATGTACAGCGGCCGGCCATAGGGCGCCATACCCATGACCTTGTACTCGCCTTCGTTGACCTGAAAACCAAGCCAGGCGGTGAAGGCGGAGTACAGCAGGCCCAGCGAGTGGGGAAACCGCATCTCGCTGGTCAGGTCGATGCGGTTCAAGCTGCCGTCGCTCCAGGAACCCCTGGCGCGCCCCAGCGAAGTGGTTGTCCACTCGCCGACGCCATCGATGGTCAACACCGCAGCTTCCTCATAAGGTGAACAGAAGAACGCGCTGGCGGCATGGCTCAGATGATGCTCGACAAACAGCACCTTCTCCGCCTCCACGCCTGTCTTCTCCTGCAAAATGCTCTTGACCCACAGCTTCTCATCGAACCAGGCGACCATCGCCTCGCGAAATACCTTCCACGAACGCGGAAAAGTACCGAGAGTGGACATCAAAATGCGTTCGAACTTGGGCAGCGGCTTCTCGTAGAAGACCACGTAGTCCAACTCCTCAGCCGTGATACCCGCCTCTTGCAGGCAAAACTCGACGGCCAGCTCGGGGTAACGATAATCGTTCTTTTTGCGGCTGAAGCGCTCCTCCTGCGCCGCGGCCACCAGATCCCCATCGGCCAGCAGCACGGCAGCCGAGTCGTGATAAAAACAGGAAATACCGAGGATGTACAAACGGATGTCTCCGAATCAAGTAGCGAGGACCGACAGTCCTTCGCATCACATGTCAGGCCTGGCGCCGGGCGTCTGCCAGTTCCACGTCGTGTGTCTCACGCGGAAGCCAGGCTGTGTCGGCCGGACGATGCCGGCGGATGTGCAGGGGATCGGCAAACAGTCGCACGGCCAAGCCAAAAGGCAGGACGATGACGAAATAGAAGAAGGTCAGCAGGATGCGCGACTGGAACTTGCCGATCTTGCGGGCAAGAACCATCCAGCGATCCCATAGTTTGCGCAGCACTGGTTGTCTCCGGGTTACAACGGCACCGCCGGAACGGTGTCCGGCGGCGACGAGTCGGTGCTTGTTCGATTGGGCGCATGATACTGTGGGCGCGGCGATCTGTCAACTCCGCCGGTTCTTCCGGCAGTGCGCGCAGCCAATTGGGTGACGACAGCCACCCGCGGTACAATCGATCCATGACTGCGCCGCCGTATCCACCTGGCTTCACCCATCTTCACGTCCATTCCCATTTCTCGCTGCTGGGCGCGACTGCATCGCCGGCTGAACTGGCACAACAGGCCAGCGCCGACGGGCTGACCTCACTGGCATTGACCGACCGCGATGCGCTCTACGGCGCAGTGGTTTTCGACCGGGCCTGCCGCGCGGCTGGCATCCGTCCAATCCTGGGGATGACGGTTGGCGTCGCGCCGCTGAGCGAGCTGGATGCGGGCGATGGGCTGGGCGCGGGCCTGCTCGTGCTGCTGGCGACCGGACCCGTGGGCTACCGCTCACTCTGCCGGCTTTCGTCTGCAATCCAGGCGCATCCCGACCGCGTCGAACGCTCGACACGCGGGCTGGACTGGGACACGCTCAAGGCGCATCGCGATGGCCTGATCTGTCTGTCAGGCGGGCGGCGCGGCTGGATTGAACGCCATCTCAGAGCAGACAACCGGGGCGCGGCCGTGCGCCATGCCGGTCTGCTCGCCGGGCTGTATGACCAGCAAACCTGGCTCGCGCTGGAAGTCCACCGGCCGGAAGATCAGACAATCGCCGCTGAAATCGCCGCCATCGGTCAACGATTTGGCATACCCGCGGTTGCCGTGCAGCCGGTCTATACGTTGGCGCGCCAGGACCGAACGCGCCTCAAGCTGCTGGCTGCCATCGACCAGAACTGCCACCTGGACGAGACGCCGCGGCGCGTGCTTGCCGACGGCGGCGACGCCGCCATCGACCTCCACTGGCTCAAGCCGGACGAGGTCGCGGCGCGCTTCGCTGCCACGCCTGAGGCGCTGCAAGCAGCCGCGGACATCGCTGCTGCCTGCCAGCCGGCCATTCCTGACGGACGGCCGATCTGGCCGGCGCTGAAGCTGAAACCGGGTAACACCCCAGACACAGCGCTTGCCGAGGCAGCCACAGCGGGTCTGCAACGGCGCTTTGGCCAGGATCCCGGCGCCGCGCCGCAAGCGCGCCTGCAACGCGAGCTGACAGCCATCGCCCACCACGGCTTCTCTCCCCTCTTTTTGCTGGTGGCCGATGTCGTGCGCTATGCGCGCGAAAACAGCATCCCGGTCAGCACCCGCGGCAGCGTCGCCAACTCGCTGGTTGCCTATTGCATTGAAATCACCACGGTTGATCCGCTGGAGCACGATCTGTTGTTCGAGCGTTTCCTGAACCCGGCGCGGCGCAACCCGCCCGATATCGACCTGGACTTTTGCAGTCGCCGGCGCGACCGCGTGCTGGCCTATGTACGCGACACCTACGGCGAGGAGCATGTCGCGCTGGTGGCCACCATCAGCACCATGCGTCCCAAATCGGCGGTGCGTGCGACGGCCAAGGCTTTCGGGTTGAGCGAGGAAGCGGCCGGCCGGCTGGCCAGGCTAGCACCCAGCCGCTGGCACCCCGATCCAAAACGCCGCTCGACAACGACCCTGGCAGACGTGGCTGCCACGCTGAGCGATCCGGTCGAACGCCAGGTGCTTCTGGATGCGCGCGCGCTGGTGGGTCAACCCGACCACCTCAGCGTGCACCCCGGCGCAGTGATCATCACACCCGGCCCGTTGACCGACGTCACGCCGGTGCAGTGGACCGCCAAGGGCTTTCTGATCTCGCAATATGATCACCGCGACGTGGAGGCCATCGGGCTGCCCAAGATCGACCTGCTGGGCATCCGCGCGCTGACGGTGCTGGCCGACTCGGCAGAGTTGGTGCGCCGCCATCTGGACGCCGACTTCCGCCTCGAAGACATCCCCCCTGACGACCCGGCCACGGCAGCAGCGCTGGAACGGGGCGACACCATCGGCGTGTTCCAGTGCGACTCTTCGGGCGCGCAACGCACGCTGCGCCAGCTGAGGGCGCGCTCCATCAAAGACCTGGCGGTGGCCAATGCGTTTTTCAAGCCCGGTCCGGCGCTGGGCGGCATGGCGCGCCAGTTCGTGCTGCGTTACCGCGGCGAGGCCCCGGTGACCTACCTGCACCCGGCGTTGGAACCGATCCTTGGTCGCACCAAGGGTGTGTTGATTTTCCAGGAGCAGATCTTGCGCATCGCGACCGAGATTGCCGGACTGAGTTGGGAACAGGCCGATCATCTGCGGCGCGGCATGAGCCACTTCGGACGCGACGAGATGGCGGCGATGCAGAGCGTCTTCACAGCCGGCTGCATGCGGCCGGCGCCCGGCGGTCCCGGCTTCACGCAGCAGCAGGCCGATACATTGTGGGAACAGGTGCTGCCCTTCGCCGGCTACGGTTTCAACCAGGGCCACGCCACCGCCTACGCCGCTGTCAGCTACGAGTCGACCTACATGCGTGTCCATTACCCGGCTCCTTTCTTTGCCGCCCGCCTGGCCAATTTCGGCGGCTACCACCACCCGGCAGTCTACATGGCCGAAGCCCAGCGCCTTGGCATCCCCGTCCACCCACCGCACGTCAACCACAGCGGGCGCAAGTTTACGCTGGAGATGGGAGAGAAAGGGAGAGAGAGGGAAAAGAAGGAAAACAGGGAAACATGGAAACCAAGGGAACTCGAGGAACTCGAAGAATCCGAGAACCCTACTTTCCCTTCCTCCGCCTCCCTCTGGATGGGCCTCTCCCAGGTGCGTGATCTGCGGCGGACGGCGGTGCGGGCGATTCTCAGCGAGCGGCGCAAGCGGCCATTCCGCAGCCTGCGCGACCTGCTGAACCGGGTGGAGTTGCAGGTCAAAGAGGCGTTGCATCTGGTGCAATGCGGCGCACTGGACGGACTAGGTGCGTCGCGGGCGGAGATGCTGGCACAGCTTGACGACGTGCGCCGGGCCGGCAGCGTGCTGCAAGGCAGTTTCAACTTCGACACCGGCCCGATTGTTCCAGACACGGCCGCTCAGCGACTGGCCTGGGAGATGCATCTGCTGGGCTGGCCGGTCAGCGTGACGCCGCTGGACGCGCTGGACGAGTTGCCGGCCGAGCGCGTCGAGCTGGATGAGCTAGCGGAGAATATGGGTCGGATGGTCACTGTGCTGGGATATCGGCTGCCGGGCTGGACCGGAGGCAAAGGCTTCTTTCTGGCGGACGGCCAGACCTACGTCATCGCCATCGGCGACGAGTCGCGACCCAATCCGCGGCCGTGGCTTCCCATGCGCGTCCAGGGCCGCTGGCGAGCCGACCAGTATGGCACCGCCTGGTTCATCGCCAGCGACTGGGCGGAGCTTGGGTAAGAGAGGACTGGCAGTCATGGGCACTACCCATCTGCCGCGGGCTGCGGTATAATGCCCCCGAACGTCCCATGAACCAGATTGTCCCCCCGCCAGACTATGCCCCTGTCGAGTCCGCCGTGCCGGGTATCGAGGTTTTCAAACCCGCGCCAAAGATTGAACCACACCGCGAAATCGTGGCATTCAAGTGCCCGCGCTGCGGTGCGAACACCGCCTACAGCATCGCCGACGGCGGGCTGGTCTGCACCTATTGCGGCTACCATGCTGCACCCGCGCCGCCCCCGGTAGGCGAGCGCGCCGAGGGCTTTGAGTTCACTGTCGAAGTAGTGGAGCGGGCCGCGCGCGGCTGGGGCGTGGAGCGCAAGGAGCTGGTCTGCCAGAACTGCGGCGCGCGCACCAGCCTGCCCGCCGAGTCGCTCTCGCATACATGCCCCTTCTGCGCCTCCAACAACGTCGTGCAACGCCAGGCGCCGCAAGATGAGTTGCGCCCGCGCTTCCTGGTGCCGATGCAGCTCGAGCTGGACGCGGTGCGCGACATCGCCCGCGGCTGGCTGGGCAGCAGTTGGATGACGCCGCGCGGCCTGAACAACGCCGCCAGTCGGGCCGAGTTCGTCGCCATCTACCTGCCGGCGTGGTCGTTTGACTTCGCCGCTAACGGCGCCTGGCGCGCCGAGGTTGGTTACCAGAACGACGACAACATCAAATGGCGCTGGAAGAACGGCCAGGTCACGCAGCGCGTTGACAACCATCTGATAAGCGGCACGACGCGCATCACGCCAGGGCTGCTGGCGCAAATCTGGGATTTCAAGCTGGCGGACATGGCTGAGTATGCGCCCTCCTACCTGGCTGGAATCCACGCCCAGGCCTACGATGTGCAGCTTGACCCGGCCTGGGAAACGGCGCGCCACGAGATCCGCGAGCGCACTATGAAGGCGGCCCGCAAGCAGGCGCTGGAGCCAAAAGACGCAAAGAAACTGCGCAACTTCACGTTGTCGGTTGATTTTGCTGACGAGGAATGGCGCTATCTGCTGCTGCCCTTCTACCTGGCGGCATACCAGCACAACAACAAGCCCTACCAGATCGTTGTCAACGGGCAGACCGGTTCGATTGCCGGCCAGCGGCCGGCCGATTGGCGGCGAGTGGGAGCGGTTGTAGCCGTATTGCTGGCTGCCGGCCCGCTGCTCTATGTTTTCGCTGTGCTGGGGCTGAGCCAGATCACCGACCAGGCGTCGACCGTCGCGTGTCTGGCGGTCGCGATTGCGGTCATCGGCATTGCAGCAGCGCTCACCATCCTGGCAACCGCCGCGAAGCTGGACGATGACTGAAACTGCCACGACCACCGCTGTTTGTGAGCACTGCGACTGGCGGTACCGGCTTCCGTCCACCGGGTCGCTGCCGATCTGCCCGCACTGCCTGCAGACCGAACTGACACCGGTGGACAGCGATGTGACCGGGATGACTGCCGCGGTCGAATTGGTGGCGCCTTTCAGCGTGCCCGATGCGGATCTCAGCCGCGGCTTGCAGCGCTTCAGCAGTGGATTTTTCTTCCGGCCGCGCGACCTGACCGCCGAGAATCTGCACAGCCGCAAGCAGCGCCTCTATCTGCCGCGCTGGCTGGTAGACTGTGACGCCGAGGCCGGCTGGCGCGCCGAGGCCGGTTTCGATTACCAGGTGGTCAGCCACCAGGATCAGTTCGACGAAAGCTCGAAGCAATGGCAGTCGCAGCAGATCCGGGAACAGCGGGTGCGCTGGGAACCGCGGGCCGGCCGGCTGGCGCGCCATTACGAGAACGTCGACGCGCCAGCCATGGAGGAGGATGCGGCCGTTCGCCAACGGCTGGGCGATTTCGACCACACGCAGGCAGAAGCGGTCGATGCGCTGTCGCTGGACGGCGCACTGATACGAATGCCCAACCGCGCTGCCGGCGACGCCTGGAACGATGCAGTGCCCGGGCTGCGTCTGCGGGCAGTCGAGGAGTGCCGCCAGGCGTGCCGGGCCGACCACCTGCGCGAGTTCGACTGGACACCGCAGTTCTCCGGCCAGCACTGGACCCAGTTGTTGCTGCCGGTCTTCACGACCTACTACGCGGACGAAACGGGCGTGCTGCACGCGGTGTTGATCCACGGGCAGACGGGCAACGCGTACGGGCGGCGACAGGCGGCGTTCCGCCCGGCGAGGAACCTGTCGCTGGTGCTAGGCGCGCTGGCGGTCCTGGCGCTGTTCGTCAGCCTGCTGATGGTGGTGCTGTCGTCGGTCGGTGGCAGCGATGCGCTGCTAAGCCTCGGTCCGCTGGGTGTTTTGGCGGCGATGGTGACCGGTATCCTCGCCATTGTGCCTATCGCCTACGTCTGGATTTTCAACAGGCTCCAGCCGCCCGATCCGCCGATTTAGGACATTTTTGACAGGATTTACAGGATTAACAGGATTGGCAATTCGTTGAGTTCTGCAGCGGTTTCATTGCGAAAGCCAACAACATCTTCACTAATCCAGGCGCTGCGGAGCATCTCACGGCCTCAAAGATAGCCAAAAATCCTGTAAATTCTGTAAATCCTGTCAAAAACCTCCGATCCGGTTTCCCGCAGTTACAAGGAAAACATGCCATGGAAGATGCGAGTCTTACGTTCAAGATCATCGGCTGCGCGTTTGCGGTACACAATGCGCTGGGCTACGGCTTCCTGGAGAAGGTCCATGAGAATGCGCTGCGCATCGAGCTCGAGAACGCCGGATTCCATGTGCAGCCGCAGGCGCCGATCAGCGTCACCTATGCCGGGAAGGTTGTGGGCGAGTACTACGCGGATTTGCTTGTTGAAGGACGTGTGATCGTCGAGATCAAAGCCGATAGCAAGCTGATTCCGCAGCACGAGGTGCAACTGGTGAACTATCTCACCGCCACTGACTCTGAGTTCGGATTGTTGATCAACTTCGGCACGTCGGTCGAGCACAAACGAAAACACCGCAAGGTGTTACCCAAGAGTGATAGCGAGACTTTCGTGGCGCTGGATTTGAACGGACAATGAACCAAAGCAACATTTCCGTCTCAACCGACGTAGTGATCGTCGGCGCGGGGCCCATCGGGCTGGAACTGGCGGCTTGTCTCAAGCGCGCCGGCGTCGATTATGTGCAGTTCGACGCGCGCCAACTGGGCCATACCATCTCCTGGTGGCCGCGCGACACGACCTTTTTCAGCACCACCGAGCGTATCGAGATTGCCGGCATTCCGATCCAGAATGCTACCCAGGGGCGCACCACCGGCGAGGAGTATCTCGTCTATCTGCGCAGCGTGGCCGAGCAGCTCGACCTGCAAATCAACGCCTATGAGCCGGTGACAGATATCAGGCGCATGGGCAACGGCTTCGTGGTCACCACCGAGCCGCGCGGCGGCCGGCGTGAGGTGCACTGCCGCACCGTCGTTTTGGCGTCGGGCGACATGGACGCACCAAACTACCTGGACATTCCTGGCGAGGATTTGCCGCATGTCAGCCACTATTTTCACGATGTGCATGACTTCTTTCGCCAGCGATTGCTGGTGGTAGGCGGGCGTAATTCAGCGGCTGAGACGGCATTGCGTTGCTGGCGCGCCGGCGCGGACGTGACTCTGAGCTACCGGCGCGCGGAATTCGACCCGCGCATTGTCAAACACTGGATATTGCCCGACCTGGAAACACAGATCGAGTTGGGCACGATCAAATTCTTGCCGAGTACCGTTCCTGTAGCGATCACGCCGGAGCTGGTCAGGCTGCAACGGATCGACGCACACAGCCGGCCAGCGGGTGAGGTGTTGGAGCAGCCGGCTGATTTCGTGCTGCTGCTGACCGGCTTTCGCCACGACATGACATTGTTCGAGCGCGCTGGTGTGACTTTACAGGGCGACAGCCGGACACCTTGCTATGACCCTGCGACCATGGAGACCGATGTACCGGGCCTGTATGTGGCCGGAACAGCGGCAGCCGGCCAGCGACAGGAGAAGTACTCGCTTTTCGTCGAGAACACCCACGTCCACGTCGGGCGCATTGTGCAGGCGCTGACAGGTCACTGGCCGGACAAGCTGGGTACGGTGCCGTCACGGCGCTATGAGCTGCCGGTCGAAGCGATCCAGGCGAACTGAAGTGGCTCGGTCGGAGACCGGCAAGAGCAGTGTGACGGACAGCGGGTGGCTCGGTCGGAGACCGGCCACAGCGGAGAGGTTAGTGGACCGGCCACGGCGGAGAGGCTAATGGGCCGGCCGCAGCGGAGTGGTCGATGGCCGGCTGCAGCAGAGTTAGGAACTGAGGAGACTTGTGCTTTCACTGATTGAACTGGTGTTGGGCAGCGCGCTGCTGTTCGCGGGTCGCAAGCTGTACTGGCTGCTGGCCGCGACCATGGGGTTCGTCGCCGGGCTGTATCTGGCAGACTTGTTTTTGCCCAACGAACCGGAGACAACGGGCCTGATTATCGCTTTTGCGCTGGCATTCGGCGGCGCGCTGTTGTTAGTCGTCTTCCAGAGGGCGCTGATCGGGCTGGTCGGTTTCCTGGCCGGCGGTGTAGCGTTGAACCTGCTGCTGGGCGGAATGACCAGCAACCTGCTCACTGAGACCTGGATGGCCGTGGCTGTCTTCATCGTCGGCGGTGCAGTCGGCGCGTTTCTGCTCTACAAGCTGTTCAACCTCGGCCTGATCATCCTGTCAGCCATCATCGGCGCGTACGTGGTGATGACCGGATTCGGCGGCATGTTTCCACTCTCGCCCACGCTCTTCAGCGTCGCGCTGATCCTGCTGATCGCCGTCGGCATCCTGATCCAGCTCGGCCTGTTTCGACGGTAAGAGTGGCAGGCGGCAAGTGGCACGTTGCAGGTGGCTGATGGCCGATAGCTGATAGCAGATTGCGGCACCAATCCGCGCCTTTCTCCCGATCCGCGGTTCCCAACTAACGCACTAACGCACTAACAAACCATGCCCCCACCCCTCCACTCCCTCGCAAAAATGATCGACCACTCGCTGTTGCATCCGACAATGACCGAGGCCGACCTGCTTGCGGGTTGCGATCTTGCACGCCATTACGATGTCGCGTCGGTGTGCATCAAGCCCTACGCCGTGACGCTGGCCTGCCAGGAACTGCTCGGTTCGGATGTCGCTGTCGGCACGGTGGTCGGTTTTCCGCACGGCAACAGCAGAACGGCGGTCAAGCTGCAAGAAGCCGAGCTGGCAATCAACGACGGCGCGCGTGAGCTGGACATGGTTGTCAACATCGGCAAGGTGCTGGGCGAGGACTGGGACTACGTCAGTGACGAGATCCGACTGCTCAACGACCTGGCAACCAGCGCGGGCGGGCTGCTCAAGGTGATCTTCGAGAACGACTACCTGTCCGACGACCGCGTCAAGATCCAGCTTTGCCGCACATGCAGCGAGCTGGGCGTGGCGTTCGCCAAGACCTCCACCGGCTACGGGTTCGTCAAGCAGCCCGACGGCTCGTACAACTACGCCGGCGCGACCGACTACGATTTGGCGCTGATGCGCCGCCATTGCGCACCATGGGTGCAGATCAAGGCAGCCGGCGGCGTGCGCACGCTGGACGACCTGCTGCGCGTGCGCGAGCTGGGCGTGACACGCGTCGGCGCCACCGCGACCGCCGCCATTCTGGACGAAGCGCGACAACGCGGCTACGCATAGCACGCCGCACATAATGAAAGGATGACGCCGAATCGGTATGGAGATCGTACTACCTGAAACTATCTTGAGGGACGTGTTGGGCGCCGCGCTGCATATTGGCGCCGCGCTGCTGGTTATGATCGCCGGCCGATGGCTGGCCCGCCGTAGTCGCATTTGGCTGGCGCATTCGTTGAAGCGCGTCACCCTGACGCCGTCGATGGAGTCGCTGTTCACCACGCTGACCTATTACGGCGTGTGGATTGTGACCTTGATGGTCGCCTTGATCGTCCTCGGGGTGCCGGCGACCTCGGTGCTGGCCGTTGCAGCCGTCGTGCTGCTGCTGCTGGGGCTGGCCTTGCAGCAGTCGCTGCGCGATCTGGCCGCGGCCGTCAACTTCCTGCTGTTCAAGCCGTTTCAGGTCGGCGACCTGATCGAAACCAGGGGCATCACGGCGGTGGTCGAGGAGATCCAGCTTTTCTCCACCGTGCTGGTGCGCTGGGACAACAAGGTCGTCGTCCTGCCCAACGGGGAGATCCAGCAGAGCGGCATTGTCAACTACACCAAGAAGCATGTGCTGCGCACCGATCTGGTCTTTGGCATCGGCTACGAGGACGACATCGCCCAGGCGCGGCGCTTGATCCAGGAAGTGGCAGCAGCTGACCCGCGCATCCTCGCCGATCCGCCGCTGCAAGTTCTGGTCGCCGAGCTGGGCGACAACAGCGTGAACCTGAGCGTGCGCGCCGCCGTTGCCTCCGAAGACTACTGGAACGTGCAAAACGATCTGCGCGAGCAGGTCAAGCTGCGCTTCGACCAGGAGGGCATCACCATCCCGTTCCCGCAGCAAACGGTGCATGTGGTGCAGCAAGAGGCGCCGGCGGCCGGCAGTTGACCGACTTTTTCTGAATTCGTCCAGTTGTAGCTTCTCTGAGGTTGTTTGATGAGACTTCGGAAGTCGCCGATTGTTCGTCACAACTGGCCCGTAACAGCTTGAACAAGTCCCTCGTGTTGACCCGGCAACTTCCGAAGTCTGAATGGCCGACCGTTTCAAACAGCTTCTCAATTTTCCGTGGCTGTGGCCGGTCTCCGACCGAGTCCACTGGTGGCTCGGTCGGAGACCGGCCACAGCGGCGCCGCCTTGGTGAGAAGGTACGATTCTCATAGGGAACAAAGGAACAAAGACCATGCCCCCATTTAACACCAATCAGCCCTGGCTTCAGCACTACGATGCCAATGTGCCGCAGCATCTCGACTACCCGCACATCCCACTCTACCGGCTGCTGGACGACGCGGCAGAGCGCACGCCCACAACGCGCTGCGCCACCTTCTTTGGCAAAGGCTACAGCTACCGGTCGCTCAAAGACGCGTCGGACCATTTCGCGGCTGCGCTGCAAGGGCAGGGCGTGACGAAAGGCGACCGGGTGGCGCTGTTATTACCCAACTCGCCCCAGTTCATCATCGCCTACTACGGCATCCTCAAGGCGGGCGCGGTGATCGTGCCGCTCAACCCGCTCTACACCGAGCGCGAGCTGACCTTCCACCTCAGCGACTCGGGCGCCGAAACGGTAGTCACGATCCCCATGTTCCTGGAGAAGGTGGCCGGCCTGCTGCCGCAGACGACGGTCAAGCGGGTGATCTACGCGCGGCTGGCCGATTTCCTGCCCTTCCCCATGGGTCTCGCCTCAGGGCTGAAGGAGCGCGGCGAAATCAAGGCCGGCAAGGCCGCGCCGCTGGTCAACCTGACCGACCTGCTGAAGCAGCCGCTGCCGGCCGGCTGGCAGGCCGAGCCGGTAGACCCCGACGACATGGCGGTGTTGATCTACAGCGGCGGCACCACCGGCGTCGCCAAGGGGATCATGTTGTCGCACTACGCGCTGGTCGCCAACGCCCACCAGTTGCAGGCCTGGGTCAATCTGGACGCCGAGGGGCGCATGCTGGCCGTGCTGCCGCTGTTCCACGGACTGGGCATGAGCGTCACCATGAACGCGGTCTTTCTGGCCGGCGCGGAGACGGTGCTGATGCCGCGCTTCCAGGCCAAGGCGGTGCTCGAGGCGGTGCAGAAGTTCAAGCCGACCTTCTTCATCGGCGTGCCGACCATGTTCGTGGCCTTCTCCAACGTGCCCGATGTGGACAAATACGATCTGCGCAGCGTCAAGGGTATCTTCGTCGGCGCCGCGCCGCTGACCAAGGGGATCAAGGACGAGTTCGAGCAGCGGTCCGGCGCGCGCCTGATCGAGGGCTACGGGCTGACCGAATCGGTGACCGGGATCATGGCCAACCCGTTCCACGGGCAGCACAAGCTGGGCAGCATCGGCCTGCCCTTCCCCGATGTGGACTGCAAGATCGTGTCGCTGGACGGGACAACGGATTTGCCGCCGGGCGAGACGGGTGAGATCGTCCTGCGCAGCCCGACGCTGATGCTGGGGTACTTCAATCGACCCGACGACACGGCTGAGACCATCAAAGACGGCTGGCTGTTCACCGGCGACATCGGCCACATGGACGAGGACGGCTACTTCTACATCACCGACCGCAAGAAGGAGCTGATCATCGTCGGCGGCTTCAACGTCTTCCCGCGCGAGATCGACGAACTGATCGCGTTGCATCCCAAGGTAATGGAAGGCATCTGCGTCGGCATCCCCGACGAACGCAAGGGGGAGCGCATCAAAGTCTTCATCGTGCTCAAGGAGGGTGAGACGGCCACCACCGACGAGTTCAAGGCCTACTTCCGCGAGCATCTGGTCGCCTACAAAGTGCCGTCCGAAGTGGAGTTCCGCTCAGAGCTGCCCAAGAGCATGATCGGCAAGATCCTGCGGCGGCAGTTGCGGGAGGAGGAAGTCGATAAGTAAAGAACCGCATCATGTAGCGGATCGACAGATCGCCAATCCCAATTGTTTTCTACCCGTCGCGACACATCGGCAGACTATCAGATTAGGGTAGCATTTTTTTGGTCACAACTCCAACTTCTCAAACCCGAGATTGTGCCTTCAATCGCTCGCAGGACCAAGCAGCCTAATTTGGCGCACAGCAGCACCCTCGCCAACAGATATTGCTAGAAGTCAAAAATACCCGCTAGAAGGTTCCAGCCTTGCCCGAGGCTATCAAACATACTTGACAGAAGATCCAATGCATTGAAACGATTCCGTAAGCCATCGATGGTTGGTTTGTCCCCAACATAGCACCGCAAATGGGATTAAAGAAAGCAACAATAACGCAAAATTGTAGGGTCTCGGTATGATCTCGTGAAACGTTGCATCATACCAAATCGAAGTGTGACTCACCAATCCAAGGTCAGCCAACGTATGTTCGGGATCTATGGCCAGCTTCGCAATTCCAACAACTACAAGTGCTAGTATGACGAAAAGCGCCAGCTTTCCCAGCTTTGACCTACCTTCTTGCGTCAATAGCAGTTCTAGAAATGCTCTCAAAACTGCGTAAGCAAGCACCAACACCGATACAACAGCGAATATCAGCAACGCAATAACACAGCCGCCCCCTGCATCGCCTGTATCACGACGTTCACGAATGACGATTTCTTCTTGTACTGTGCCCCTTCCGTTGCAATTACCACAAGTAATCAGATCTGCAATTGCTCTTCCGCCGCCATCGCAAACTGGGCACGTGACACTGACTAACCTTGTTGCCATGTTCCTTCCCTAGGCCTTCCGTAGGCATGATTATCCCAATTAACCAGGAGAACCTGATCGTTTGGAGCACAACTCCTATGAAAATGTAGGTGAGATGAAGCCGACGGCGACCCAATCCAAGTCTATGACGGCAAGATCCCTTCGCCCGAGACACAGACCTGCGACACCAGGGCAGACGCCATAGCCCAGACACATCCGTTCCGATACCTGCCAGGCCAACAATCATGACGCGCTAGCACAAGTCGGAGCAAGTATCCGTGCTGTTCTTCTTTAGCAGGTCTCCAAACCGGCGACGGGCATTCTACTTGCAACAGGCTTCAATCCAGCAATAAGTCGGGTCAGCCATGAAACCATGCTAAACAAAACCTCGCACCACAACCCTGACCTGTGCTATGCGGCTATCAGACTTCGCAATGCTTGATTCGCGGCTTCCGAGGTTGTAAACACCGCCGCTACATCCGGGTCAAGCACAACCACAATAGCTTCCTCGCTAAAGCGGCTTGCGAATCGATTGGGCTTGGCTTTACTGTAGTCAAAGCTATAATGCTCGCGCAGTTCGTCTGCTTCTTTCATTTCCTCATCGGTTTGCGTTTTCATAGTCCTCACATTCTTCTCGGTCTGCCTTGCGGGCACTGATAATTCGAATCACATCACCGCGTTCTGTGAACGATACGACAATAAGACGAAGTCGGTCCGAGCGACCAATTATGATCTCTCGGTATTCCTCTTCGGAGTGTTCTTCGTCATCAAAGATTTCGGCTAGCGGATCTCGAAATACGGTTGCGGCTTCAGCGAACGTAACACGGTGTTTCCTCTCGTTCCTGACCGCTTTCTGAGCGTTCCACTGGAATCGTAAACTCATGGGAGCCTTGGTTCAATTATAAAGCAAAGTGTTCTGGTTTACAACAGCAATGCCTCGTCTTCAAAGATGTCGTTCGGCATGTTGTTTCCAGAAATGGTAACGCTGGGCATAGGGATCGGAAATGTGCGCCTGACAAGCGCGCAGCACCTTGTCTAGCACCGTGGGATCCGCTAGCAATGCCCTGCGCAACTCGGCCCAATCCCGCCGCTTGCCGCGCGCGATAACATCGTCGATGGCTGCCGGCGTGAACTGCTGGTGATTCAGGTGACGGTGTTACAAGGCGCATCTTAGACGATGAACTTGTCGATGAACGTCAGGTAGCCCTGTCGCCCGCCGTCTTTTGTCCAGCGCTTCACAGAGGTGCGAATGCGCTTGAGGCACGCCAGGATCTCGTCAATCGTCAACTGTGGCGGCCCCGGCATGGGCTGGTCGGTCTTCGGGTCTATGAACTCCGTACGTCCCAGCCGCCACTCACACATCGCTCCGACCGCATCATACAGTTCCTGCCGAAGCTCAGTCAAGCGCAACGCTGGCTTCTCGCGTTGCCGCTGCTCGGCCTGATAGCCTTTCACCAGAGCCGCCAGCACGACATCGACGTCGTAGTCAACCAGTTCCGGGCGGGTGCGATAGACACCGACGATGGCCGCCTCGACGTTTTGCAGCACGTCCAGATAATCGTCTTCGAAAGCCATGTGTCAGCTAATCTCCTTCAGCCCAGCGGCTCCTCTGAAATCACCGTTTCCTGCCTGACATTATACGAAATTTCGCCCGACTTTGCCAAGCATTGTCAAATCCGCCTAGCTCCTTACAACTTCCAGGGCTCGGCGTGGGTGTCCAGTTCGTCCGACCACACAGTCAAAGCTCGACACGTCGCGCAGGCTATGTACTCAGGCAGTGTAGACCATTTCATAGTGTTCAACAGTCGGGAACGGATCGTAGAAATGATGCAACAGCGCCTTCCAGTGCTGGTATTCGGGCGACGTTCGAAAGCCAACTGTGTGGTCTTCAAGAGTCAACCACTGCACAAGCAATAGATAGCGACCCGGGGCTTCGATACAGCGTTGCAACTCCAGCGCGACAAATCCGGACATCGAAGCAATGATCTCTTTTGCGCCACCAAAAGCCCGCTCAAACTCGTCTTCCTGGCCAGCGATTACGTTCAGGTATGCGGCTTCGAGAATCACAGGTCGTTCCTTTGCCAAGCGGTCGTTCGAACCCAGTCGTCGCAGATTGCCTGCATCTGAGCGATGTGGTCGGGGATATGGCGCTCATAGATGTCCAGCCAGTCGTCCATGGTCATGACGGCGTTCTCAATATGCCTGACCGTGTTCGACCAGACCGCTTCAGGCAGATCCTTGATCAACTGGTATGATGTAAGACGTAGCCCCTTGAGCAGGTCCAACGCATCCAGCGCACTCTGCTCGTGATAGCGCAGATCGCCGGACCACGCGTTTTCAGCGCAGCACCAGCGGCACGTAGATGAAGCGGCTGCCCAGATCGTCGTTAAGGATCACACCGGTTGCGTGGCTGCCGGCTGTGGCGACCGTGCCATTGCTGATCTCCAGGAAGAAATCCTCATCCGTCTCGACCACCACGTCGCCGATGACGTTGACCGCAACGGTCTTCAGCGTCTGGCCGGGTTGGAAAGTTAGAGTGCCGTTGGCCGAGACGAAGTCCACGTCGGGCGTGGCGTGACCTGATCCCACCACTGCACCGGTGTGATAATCGACCGTGACGGCGAAGGAGGTTGCCAGCGACAGACTGACCGTGAAGTTGGCCGGCCGCAACCCAGAGTTGCCTTCCAGGACCGAGGGCTGGCCAGCTAAGCTGAGAATGGCCGAGTCGTCGTCGGTGATGACACCGGCACCCGAACCGTCGGCGATGTTGGCGTTCTGCGGGTTGGACAGCGCCAGCGTGAAGGTCTCCTCGACGCCCTCGTCGATCGTGTCACCGCGTACGTGGACCGCGACTGTCTTCACCGTCTGGCCGGGTGCGAACACCAGCGATCCGCTGGCTGCATCGAAGTCGACGCCGGCGGTTGCCGTGCCGTTGGCCGTCGCGTAGTTCACGGTCACCTGCTGCGGGCTGGCCGGAGAAAGCGTCACTGTGAACACGGCATCGCGCGTACCGCTGTTGCCCTCCAACACCGTCTGGTCGTCCACCACCAGACTCGACACGCCGTCGTCATCAAGGATCAAACCGGCACCCGACCCGTCGATGATGTCGGCGCCGGACGCACCACTCAGTTGCACCGTGAACGTCTCATCTGACTCGTCCAGCGTGTCGCCGATCACCTGGACAGTGATGGTCTTGGCCGCCTGGCCCGCGCTCCAGTTCAACACGCCAGAGGTTGCATTGAAGTCGCTGCCCGCTGTGGCCGTACCGGCGACGGTGGCATAGTTCAGCGAAACCGGGCCGGTGGCCGGCGGCGAAAGAGTCACATTGAACACAGCATTGGTGGTGCCGGCGTTGCCCTCGGTGACCGTCCGGTCGGAGATCACAATCTGGCCGCGAGCTTCGAACGCGCCACGGTCGCATACGGCCACGCCGTTGCCATCGCCGTCGAAGGGTCGGTCGACCAGCCGCTGATCGGTGGCCGGGCACTGACCGTTGCTTCCCGTATCGATGGCCGGGCTGCCGGGCAGCAATGCATGAGTCGGCGTAGCGCCGCCGTAGTTGGCCAGCGGCGCGAACAGCGGATCGATGGGCTGCAGATCACTGGCCTGGACGAACGCGCAAGTCGTGTCACTGGACAGGTTGTAACCCTGCGAAGTCCAGTTGGCGTTCGTGCCGGTGCAGTTCTTCTCGCTGTTGTTGGCGATGATGCTGCTGACCACTGTGACCGTTGCGCCGCTGCTGACTAATCCGTTGAAGCCGACGCCGGCTGAGTTGGTGCGATCATTGTAAGCAATGGTGCTGTTGCGCACTTCAACGTTGACTGCGCCGAAGGCAGCGATCCCGCCGTAGTTGTTGCCGGCCGTGTTGCCGCTGACCGTCGAGTTGGTCATGCTGATAGCACCGAACTGGGCAAAGATTGCCGCGCCGGTGTCCGCATTGTTGCCCTCCACAGTGACACGATCCATTTGCAGCGTCTGGAAAACGTTCAGCGCGCCGCCGAAGGTGCCGGCGCTGTTGCCGCGCAGGGTCACATCGGTGAGGGTCGTGGGACGAGCAACATCAATCGCGCCGCCGGCGTTGTCCGACTGATTGCCTTCGATCAGTGTGCGGCTGACGGTCAATGTGCCGCTGGAATAGCTATAGATCGCGCCGCCGTTGCCATCGGCGCTGTTGTCGACGATCTGGCTGTCCTCCACCGTCAAGTTGCCGAGGTGGAAGATACCGCCTCCGCTGCCGGTGACGCTGTTATTGGATAGGGTCGTGTTACGCAGCGTCAAGGATGAACTGCTGAAGATACCGCCGCCGCTCATGTCGAACAGGCCGCCGGAGGTGACATTGATGCGCCCGTTTCGTATCGTCAGATCGGAAATCGTCGTCGCTCCCGTGATGTAAAGCACGCGGCTGGTTGATCCAGCGTCAAGAAACGTGCTCCCTTGCCCTGCGCCGACCACCGTCAGCGGCTTGTCGATCTGGGTGTCGTTGGTGGGATAGGTACCTGCCGCCATGTTGATCGTGTCGTTGTCAACAGCCTTGTCGACAGCGCCAGCCAGCGTTTTACACGGCGAGGCCGGCGACAGACAGTTGAAGCCATCGTTGCCGGTGGCGGCGTTGACGTAGAGCATAGTTTCAGGTTGACCAGGCGCGGCTAACTCCGGTGCAGCCAGAGCCAGGCCTGTTCCCAACATGAGTGACAGGATCACTACTAACGGCAAGATCGACAAACGTTTTTGCATGGTTACCTCCAACATGTGGGCTTGCGGAACAATAATCGTCGACCAGAATCGGCGCGCAGCCGGCCTGTTTGCCACAGGCGCCGCAAATTAGGGACGCGTCTAGAAACAACTTCTGTGTTACCTCGGTCAGGAGACCGGGCAAAGCGGTAACTAACTGATAAACGCGTCCAAATGTAGGACGCGACCGGTCGCGTCCTACATTTGGCAATAAGCTCCACAGACGATCCTGATCTTCTTTCTGAACGCAACTACGTCAGTTGTTACGGCACATCCGCGAACACAGTCTGCGACGCAAAGGCGACGCCCACCATGCTGGGACCGGTGTGTGCGCCCAGCACCAGAGACATCGGCCCGATCGGCGACCACGTGCAATCAAACAGACGGTCGACCTGTTCGCGCAGTGCAGCGGCGCCCTCCGGATTGAAGGCATGGAGCACCTGGACGTGCAGCGCGCTGCCGGGTGAATGCTGGCTGGTGATCAGATCGACCAATCCCTTGACCGCCTTTTTGAAAGTGCGCGTCTGGCCGAGCTGGACATAGGTGCCGTTTACTTTCTCGACACCGATCATCGGTTTGAGGTTCAAAATCGATGCAATCAGCCCTTTCATGTGGCTGATGCGGCCGCCGTGGATCAGGTACTTCAGCTCATCCAGCGTATACATGGAGTCGCTGGCCTTGCCGATTCTCGCCAGCAATGCAAGGATCTGCTCCTTGGACCAGCCGGCCCTGGCGGCGCGCGCCGCGGCTTCCACCTGCCAGCCGGCCGCGGCAGACAACGTCTTGGTGTCGACCAGCGTGACGTTGGCTTCTGGCGCCAGGTTCGCGCCGGCTTGCGCGGCGTTAAACGTGCCACTCAGACCTGAGGTCATGTGAATGGACAGGATGTCCGGGTCGGTAGCTGCCAAGCGCCGGTAGGTAGACGCGAAGTCCCCTGGCGGCGGCTGAGACGTTACAGGCAAGCTATCGGTAGCTGCCAGACGCCGGTAGAACTCACCCGGCTCAATATCGATCCCCTCGCGGTAGCTTTCTGCCCCGAGAGTCACGACGAGCGGAACGATGTGGATGCCCAACTCGGCTTTCTGTTCAGCGGTCAGGCTAACGTCAGTCCCACTATCGGTAACGATCTGCATGTGATATTCTCCTGCTTCAGCCGGTTCTGCCAGTGCAGTGCCAGCGTGAAGCCACTTTAGTCTTGTACTCCGTGTCCGCAAACCGGCCAGAGTTGGCGATGATTGTAACATCTTCGCGTGATGCTGGGAAACGACAGCAGGTCAGTGTTGAAATGCGCAACGCCGCGGCTTGTGGTAGAATAGCCACCAGCCACGCCGTCACCAGCCGTTCCCGAAGTCATCGTTCAGCAACGCCCGATTTTCGAGGTCTTCCATGCAGCACGCCATTCCAGTCGAAACGCTCGGCCCACAGGGCCAGGTCATGGCCGACGCCGTGCAGGCCTGTGTCCATTGCGGCTTTTGCCTGCCCGCCTGCCCTACCTACCGCTTGCTGGGCGAGGAGATGGACTCGCCGCGCGGTCGCATCTACCTGATGAAAGAAACTTTGGAGGGCAACCTGCCGCTGGCCGACGCGCTGCCCTATATCGACCGCTGTCTGGGCTGCGTCGGCTGCGTGCCGGCCTGCCCGTCGGGCGTGCCCTACGGCGACCTGATCACCTCGTTCCGCGCCCATGTGGTGAACTCAGACGACCACAAACCGCCGGCAGGCAGCCGCATCCAGCGCATTCTGCTCAAAGAGACGCTCCCCTACCCCGATCGCTTCCGCGCCGCGGCCACTGCCGGCAGGCTGGGCCAGGCAATGGCTGGCATCCTGCCGCAGAGCATGACTTCGATGCTGACGCTGCTGCCCGACAGCCTGCCAGCGGCCGTGACGTTGCCGCCCGTTGTGCCGGCCAGCGGGCCGCGGCGGGCGCGGGTCGCCTTGCTGGCCGGCTGCGTGCAGCAGGCGCTGGCGCCGCAGATCAACCGGGCGACGTTGCGGGTGCTCAGCCGTCAGGGTGTCGAAGTGGTCATTCCAACCGGCCAGGGGTGTTGCGGCGCACTTTCCATGCATATGGGCGAGGCGGCTCAGGCGATGAAACTGGCGGGGAACAATCTGCGCGCCTTCCCCAACGACGTAGACGCGGTGATCACCAATGCGGCCGGCTGCGGATCAGGCATGCACGAATACCCGCTGCTTTTCAAGGGCACCGCGGACGAGGATGCGGCGATCAGCTTTGCGGCCAAGGCAATGGACGTCAGCGTCTTCCTGGCGCAGCTTGGCCTGATCGAGGAACCATCGCCGCTGTCCCAGCCAGTGACTGTGGCCTACCATGACGCCTGCCATCTGGCCAACGCGCAGGGCGTCCGTGCGCAGCCGCGCGACCTGCTGCGCCGCATCCCCAACCTGACGCTGGTGGAGATAGCGGACGGCGAGCTGTGCTGCGGATCCGCGGGGACGTACAACATTCAGCAGCCGGAGCTGGCCGCGCGGCTGGGGGAGCAGAAGGCGCGCAACGTGCTGGCCAGCGGTGCTGATCTGCTGGTCACCGGCAACATCGGCTGCCTGACGCAGATCGACCTGCATCTGCGCCGCCTGGGCAAGCCGTTGCCGATGCTGCACACGATTGAACTGCTGGACAGGGCGTTTCCGTCGCCGAGGGTCTAGAAATCGAGCGGCCGGCAATCGTCTTGCGTATTGTGTGTTCGGAGGCCGATTCCGGCTACCGTTTACCGATTACCGTTCACCGATTACAGCACCAGGCTCGCCCCCAGCACGATCAGCAGGACCAATACCAGCTTGCGGAAACGTTCGGCGTCGATGCGTCGCTCGGCCAGCCCGCCCAGCAAGATCCCCAAAAACATCGGCAGCACACTGATTGCGACACATTGCCAGACAACCGGCGTCACGGTGCGGGCGAGAAAATGGCCGATGACGACAAAGATGCTGACTGGCAGAAAGAAGCCTTGCAGGTTGCCCTTGAACTCCGTTGCCGGCCAGCGGCGAGCGTGGCCATAGATAATCACCGGCGGGCCGGCTGTGTTATACGCGCCACCCAAAATCCCGGCGATGAACCCAAGCCCGTAGGTCCAGCCATTGCCCTCCAGCGTCGGCAAGCTGAACTTTGACAAGCCGTAGACGCCGTAACTCACCAGGACGACGGCCAGAATACCCAAAACGATGCGCTGGTCGACATTCTTGACCGCGTAGATGCCCAGCGGTATGCCCAGCGCGGCGGCCGCCACCAGTTTCCCCACTATCCCCACATGCAGGTGCTCGCGGTAACGCAGGATCAGCACCATCTCAAGGACGACACCCAGCATCGCGACCAGTGGCGAGGCGATCTGGATGCCAACCACCGCCACCAGCAGCGGCATACCGAGCAGCGCCGAACCAAACCCCACGACGCTCTGAATGAACGCAGCCGCGAAGGCGATGAGGGCAACGAGAACAAGTTGGGTGGGATTCATGGACTGAGGCGGGGACCGGGAAGATCGTGTCAGCTCATTGTACGGCTGAACAGCCAGATCACCAATCCACTCCTGGAACCTGCGGGAAGTTAGTCGTCCAGACATGACGCAGATCATTGCAACACGATTCAAGCTGTGCTATCCTCACGAGGGAAAAAAGCGTCCAGCCCGTCCAATTGGCGATAGCGGCGGATGCTGGTAAGATTTCTATTGCGGCCGGCGCGCGTTTGCGTGCGCCAACCGCAGGCGATAATACATTGTTCGGAGGAATTACTATGGCAACCAACTACAGAGGCACCATCGGCATCCTGACCGGAGGCGGCGATGTGCCCGGACTCAACCCTGCAATCCGTGCGGTAACGATTCGCGCGCTGCGCGAGGGCTACCAGGTCATTGGCCTGCGCCGCGGCTGGAAGGGCATCACCGAAACGGTGCGAGAGAAAGATTACGACAACCACGAGAATTACATCTACCTGAGCGAAGAGATCGTCAACCGGGCCGGGCGCACCGGCGGCACGTTCCTGCACACCTCGCGCACCCGCCCCAGCGCGATGAAAGCATCGGAAGTGCCGCCGCACTTGAAAGAGGAATACCCCAACGAAGTCAACGACATGACCCCGGAGGTGCTCAAGAACCTGGAGTGGCTGGGCGTCGATTACCTGATCCCCATCGGCGGCGACGACACGCTGAGCTACGGCGTGCATCTGGCCAAAAAGGGCTTCAAGGTGGTGGGCATTCCCAAAACCATGGACAACGACGTGCCGGGCACCGACTACTGCATCGGCTTCAGCACCTGCGTCTCGCGCACCATCGCGTTGACCAACACGCTGCGCACGTCGGCCGGCTCGCACGAGCGCTTCCTGGTGCTGGAGGTCTTCGGCCGCTATGCCGGGTTCACGGCCATGCTGCCGACCATGGCCGGCGCGGCCAACCGCTGCGTCATCCCCGAGGTCAAGTTCGACATGGAGCTGTTGACGGAACTGCTGGCGGCGGACCGGCACCGCAACCCGTCGAAGTACTCCATCCTGCTGGTTTCGGAAGGCGCGATGTTCTCTGGCGGCGAGATGGTCTTCCAGAGCGAAACCACCGACGCCTATGGCCACAAGAAGCTGGGCGGCATCGGCGACCTGGTATCGCAGGAGTTGACGTCCCGCTCTCCCAAGTTCAATGGTGGGCAGAAGATCAACACTATCAACCAGCGTCTCGGCTACCTGGTGCGCGGCGGCGATCCCGATGCCACCGACTCGATCGTGCCCATGGCCTACGGCAACCTGGCCCTGGATCTGATCATGGGCGGCATGCACGGCCGGCTGGTAGTGCTCAAGAACGGTCGCTACGACGACGTACCGATCGAGGTGGTGACCAATCAAAAGAAGGTGGTGGACGTGGAGAAGTTCTACAACACGGAGCGATACCGCCCGCACTACCGCAAGTTCCACATGAAGCCGCAGTTCATCATGACCAGCGAGCTGGAGTAGATTCGAGAAGGAAGTTGGCATCTGGCCGGTCCAGGCGTGTGCTTGACTGCACGCGTCGGCAAGCCGTTGCAGGCTATCTGGCCAGATGCCAAGTTTAGTTGGCCGAGCGTTGCACTGCCAACGCTTGGGCCGGCTGATCGATTTGCTGTTGATGGTAGTATGGCGACACGGCCAGCAGCCGGCGACGGATCACGGGCCGCAGGAGTTGCACAACTGACCGCTTCGCACCCAGCGCTGAACGGACATCGTTGACGTAGTCCTGCAAGGTGCGCTGCTGAAATTGCAAGACGCGCTGGCTTTCACCGGTGTCGAGCCAGTCGGTGCTGAAGGGCACGGTCGTGAACGCCTCATCGGGCAGCATTCCGACACCGAAGGCATCCAGCACCCGCTCGGCGATCTCGCGATAGGTGTACTGGCAGCGGGGACCGCCACCGATCAGCCACGTCTTTCCCTGCACCCGATCAGACCGGAGGGCATTAGCGATGGCCGTGGCCACATCGCGGCTGTGGACATATTCCATCCGATTGGCCAGCGGCACGTCGAAGACACCGGGGTCCAGAATCAGCCGGATCGGCATCGACGCCCCCAGACGAAAGATCGTCCAGTCCAGGCCCGACGCCTTGATCATCTCCTCGCAGATAACCTTTTGGCGGGCGTAGTGTTCCACCGGCTGTACCGGGTCGACCACCGTCCGCGGCGGCGGCAGATGGCTTGTCCTGCCGTAGACGTGCAACGACGAGGTAAAGAGCAGATGGGGCGGCCGCGGGCAGGCTTTCATGGCCGCGAGCAGGTTCAGCGTGCCGCCGACGTTGACGTCGCGCGCGAACTCTGGTTGATCCTCGCTGTTGATGCCGGTGGCTGACAGGCGCGGGATAACGAACGCCAGATGCACCACGGCATCCTGGCCGCGCAGCGCCGCCACTGCGTCATCGTGACGGCGCAAATCGCCCCAAACCACCTCAGTCTGCTGCGCAAGGCGGGCTGCCTTGCGCTTGTTCACCGCGGTGGGTACGTCCAGGCAACGAACTGTGTGGCCTTGGGCCACCAATTCGGGCAAGGCGCTTGTGCCAATATTGCCAAAAGCGCCGGTAAGCAGAACCTTCATGTATCTCTCCTGAGCAAGCCTGCCAACAGTAGTCGAACCCCGTCATCGGCCGCCTGCGCCCAATCGGTTGCATCCGGGTCCAGCACGCCCTGCAGCAGCATGCCGACCGAGAGCGCAACGATCGCGCGCGCCGCCGCCGGAGGGTCCGTTGTCGCCAACGATCCTTCAGCGACACCGGCAGCGATGATGCCAGCAAACAGATCGTGGTAGCGGCGAAATGGCGCCATGGTGGCCTCCCAGATCAGCGGATCCTTGGCTGCCTGGGTCCAGAACTGGAGCATCATCGGCAGCTTGCCGGAGGCATCGCGAAAGACCTGTCCGAACATGCTGGCCATGCTCGTCAAACCCTCCGGCACACTGGCCGCGGTGGTGCGCGTCGTAGCCATCTGCCCGTCGATGGCATCCAGCCACTCGTCGAGCAACGCCAGGAAAAGCGCCTGCTTGCTGGCAAAGTGATGGTAGAAGGCGCCTTTGCTGACGCCGGCGCGCTGGCAGATGGCCGCGACGCCGGTCGCGTCGTAGCCAGCCTCGGCAAAACAAGCCAGGGCGGAGGAAAGGATGCGCTCGCGGGTTTCTTCGCTGCGTTGTTGCATGGTGTATGGCCGTGATAGATACAAAACCGACCGGTCGGTTTAATTTTAACTCGGACATCCCGAACCAGCAAATCCGGGACGGCTGTGGCGGCGAAACAGGTAGCGACCTTATAGAAACAGCAACCCAGGTCCGCGAAAATAGAACCCAGCACAACAACCATTCCCTCGTCATTCCCGCGCCGGCGGGAATCCAATCTGGCGGACGCTGGATTCTCGCCTAACCGGGAATGACGAAGGAGTGGCAACAAATCACGAGGCGAAGGAGCGAACCATGACCAAAGCAATCGTTATCGGGGACGGGCCGGCTGGGTTGAGCGCCGCGCTGTTCCTGGCCAAGAACGGCGTCGAGACGACCGTCTTCGGGCAGGACAACACCGCCATGCATTACGCCGAGCTGCACAACTACCTGGGCATTCCGGTCATCGGCGGGACTGAGTTCCAGGAGATCGCGCGTCGGCAGGTCCGGGACAAGGGAGCCACCCTGCTGAGCGGTGAGGCGACCGCGGTTCACAAGGACGGCGAGACGTTTCGCGTTACGGCTGCGGATGGCAACACGCACGAGGCAGACTACGTCGTGATCGCCGAAGGAAAGTCGGCCAGGCTGGCCAAGGCGCTGGGGCTGGCCATGAACGAGGACGGCGTGACCGTGGACCGAAACTATCGCGCCGGGATCGACGGCCTGTACGTCGTCGGCCGCGCCACGCGCACCGGCCGCAGCCAGGCCATCATCTCCGCCGGCCAGGGCGGAACCGCGGCCATCGACATCCTCTCGCGCCTGAAAGGCGCCGACGTCCGCGACTTCGACGAGCCAGCGAACGAATAGCTTGGATTCAGCGCCCCGCTAAGACCGTCATCCCCCGAAGGCCGTCATCCCCGCGAAGGCCGTCATCCCCGCGAAAGCGGGGATCCACCACCAACAACGGCCAAAGCCCCGGAGACGACGACGGGGCCATCCGCCATAAGAACAGCCGCCTGGCAAATATGCCAGGCGGCTGTTGATTTATGAAGCCGTATGGGCTCAGGCAGGCGCCAGCGCGCCAGCGCTGAAGGTGCCATTGCCGCCCGGTTGCGGGCTGGCTTGCTCGACTTCGGAGCGGCGGCGGAACTGGCTCATGTACAGGTTGTAGTAGAAGCCGCGCTCTGCCAGCAGTTCCTCGTGGCGGCCGCGTTCCACGATCTTGCCCTGGTCCAGCACCAGCACCTGATCGGCGTTGCGGATGGTGCTGAGCCGGTGGGCAATGACGAAGCTGGTGCGGTTCTTGAGCAGGTCGTTCAGCGCCGCCTGGATGAGTCGTTCGGTGCGCGTATCGACGCTGGACGTTGCCTCGTCCAGGATCAGGATCCGCGGGTCGCCCAGCGCAGCGCGTGCGATGGCGATCAGCTGGCGCTGACCCTGGCTGAGGCCGCTGCCGCGTTCGCCCAGCACCGTCTGGTAGCCATCAGGCAGCCGGTCGACAAAGGTATCGACGCGCGCCAGCTTGGCGGCTTCGATCACTTCCTCGTCGGTCGCATCGGGACGGCCGAAGCGGATGTTCTCCATGACGGTGGTGCTGAACAAGAAAGTGTCCTGGAGCACGATACCGATCTGGCTGCGCAGCGATTCAGCGGTCACGTCGCGCACGTCGTAGCCGTCGATGGTGACCGAACCGGCCGTCACATCGTAGAAGCGCGGCAGCAGGTTGATGATGGTGGTCTTGCCCGCGCCCGTTGGCCCGACGATGGCGAAGGTCTGGCCCGGTTCGACGCTGAAGTTGATGCCGTTGAGCACCGACTCGCCCTTCTTGTACTCGGCGAACACGTCCTTGAAGACCACTTCACCTTGCACCAGGGGCAGTTCTATGGCGTTGGGCGCCTCGACGACAGCCGGCGCCTCATCCATCAGGACGAAGATACGTTCCATGCCGGCGATGGCGTTCTGGATATTGGTCCACAGCACCGCGATCTGCTGCACCGGCTGGTTGAAACGCTGCACGTAGGTGATGAACGTGATCACCAGACCGATGGAGATGGTCGTGCCAAACAGGGTCTGGTTGCGCAGCAGCACGAGGCCGCCGATGCCGGCCACCAGGGCCAGCGCAGCATAGCCGAGCGCCTCAAGGGCCGGAGCCAGCGCCGCGGTGTAGCTGACCGCCTTGACATTGGCATCGCGGTTGGCTGCGTTGGTGACCATGAAGTTCTGGATGTTCTCGTCCTCGCGGCTGAAAGCCTGAACCTCGCGCACCGATGAGATGCTTTCCTGCAGCTCAGCGTTGACGTTGCCGAGGTCCTCGCGCGCCGCCCGGAAGGCCTTGCGCGCCTGCCCGGAGAGCCAGACCGTTACCAACAGCATGATGGGTACCACCACCATGCTCAGCAACGCGTACGGGACGCTCAACTTCAGCATGTTGTAGGCGATCCACAGCAGCAACAGAATGCCGCTCACCACCTGCAACAGCGCAAAGTTGATGGCCTGACCGATTGCTTCGGTGTCATTGGTGATGCGGCTCATGAGGTCGCCGGCCTCATGCTCCGTGTAGTAGCTCATCGACAAATCGTGCATGTGCCCAAAGAGTTGGACGCGCAAGTTACGCAACACATGCTGCCCAGACCAGGTCATCAGGTAGAACTGAAAACCCGTTGCGACAGACGTGAACACGTACAATCCCAGAATCAACAACACCATCCGCCCCAGCCCGGCCAGACGCTGTGACGGCGTCAGCTTGGAGGGGTCACTTTCCAGCGTGCAGCGGCTTTCGCGCGTCTGGGATGCGCTGGGAGCAAGCGAAGAAAGCGCCTCAGCCGGCGTATCGCCGGTCGTTGCCAGGTTAACGGGCGCCAGGTAACAGTCAACGGTCGCGCCGATCAGTTCCGGCACCTTGACCTGCGTCCAGGTCGACGCGATCAACAAGATGCCGACAACCAGAAGGGGCAACCAGAACGGCTTGAAGTAACCACCCATGCGCCGCAGCGTTTGTCGCACACTCGTCGGTTTCATACTGTCCTGGCCCATGAGCCGGGACATTCCACCAGGTCCAAACATTTGAGTTCTCCTGTATTATTTCCAGCCGCGACGGCTCATCCGAAGTCCAGCATTGTGGCTTCTTCGGGCTCGATCTCGACATCGCTGACGAGCTGTGAATTGTAGATCTCAGCATAGACTGCGCTGGTTTCCATCAGATCGGCGTGCTTGCCGCGGGCCACAACACGACCTTTTTCCAGTACCAGGATCTGGTCGGCGTTGATGACCGTGCTGATGCGCTGCGCGATGACGAAGCTGGTGCGCCCCTTCATCAGCAGGTCGAGGGCCTTCTGAATGTGGTATTCGGTTTCCAGGTCTACCGCGCTGGTCGAGTCGTCCAGGATCAGCAGTTGCGGATTGAGGAGCAGTGCACGGGCAATCGCGAGGCGTTGCTTCTGGCCACCGCTCAGCGTCGCGCCGCGCTCACCGACCGGCGTGTCGTAGCCGGCAGGGAAGGACACGATGAAGTCGTGGGCAGCCGCAGCCTGCGCGGCGGCAACGACTTCATCTTGCGTCGCATCGGGCTTACCAAAGGCGATGTTGTCACGGATCGTGCCGGTGAACAGGGTCGTCTCCTGCAGAACAATGCCGATCTGCGAGCGCAGCGATTCCAGTTGCACTTCACGGATGTCGTGCCCATCGATCAGCACCTTGCCCTCGGACGGGTCATAGAAGCGCGGGATCAGGTTGATGATCGTGGTTTTGCCGGAACCGGTCGCGCCCAGCAGGGCAACGGTCTGGCCCGGCTCAGCCTCGAAGCTGACATCAGACAGCACCGGGTCGCCGCCGCTGAAGTAGCGGAAAGTCACGTTCTCAAACGCAACTCGGCCTTGCACCGACGGCAACGTCACCGCGTCGGGCGCGTTGGTCACTTCGTTTTCCGCGTCAAGGATCTCAAAGACACGGTTGGCTGAGGCCGACGCCTGCGACATCTGCGTGATGATGATGCCGAGCTGCGCCAGCGGCAGGAAGATGAAGATCAGATAGATGCTGAACTCCTGGTACTGGCCCAGGGTCAGCGTGCCTTCGATGATCTGCCGGCCGCCGAAGTAGAGCACCAGCGCCTGGCCGATGTTGGCGATCAAGAACACGATAGGAAACAGGAAGCTGAAGGTTCGGGCGACCGTGACCTGCTGCGCCATCAGGGTGTCGGCAGCAGCGTCGAACTTCTTCTGCTCGGATTTCTCTCTGGTGAAGGCCTTGATGACTTTGATGCCGGCCAGGTTTTCCTGCAGGACAGTGTTGAGCGCCGACAGCTTCTGCTGTACCTTGACAAACAACGGCTGGCTGATGCGACCAAAGACCATGAACGCAATCAGCGCCAGCGGCAGGATCGGCAGCACGACCAGTGTCAGCTTGACGTTGGTGCTGAACAGGATGATTAGCGTGCCCACCAGGAGGAAGAGCGCACCGATGGCCTGCAACAGACCCTGACCGATAAACAGCCGCACCTTCTCCACGTCGTCGGTGGCGCGCACCATCAATTGGCCGGTCTGATTGCGATCGTGGTAGGAGAACGACAGCTTGGAGATCTTGGAAAACAGGTCGTTGCGCATGTCAAAGGCAACGCTCTGCGAGTTGCGCTCAGCCGTGAACGCCTGCCCGAACGCGAAGAAGCCGCGCACGGTGGCAAAGATGATGATCGCGATGCCGGCTGTGATCAGCATTTGCTCGGCATTGTTGTACAGGTTCATCAACTGCGCTTCGGTGTACCCAAGCTGCTCGAACAACCGCGGCTGGATGGCAGCGGGAATCTTGTCGAGATTGGGCACCACGTTCTCGGCGATGACGCCTCCTGTGATCGCGTCGATGATGTTCCCGACCAGCTTGGGCACTGCTAACTGTGCCAGCGTCGCGAAGAACAGGAAGATATACGGCACAAGCGCCTTGAACCTGTAGCTCGAAAGATAACGAATGGCCCGCCCCAGCGAGCCTTTCTGACCGGGTTCTTTGGATCGACCCCGGCGCGATGTAGACATTGAAGCCTGCAATGTAGTTACTCCTCTCTTCCGTGAGTATCAGTTTCCATTTGCCGGGCAGCCTCTGTCAGGGCAGCGAAGGCAACGACTATTGTTTCTTGTTGGTCAGGTGAAAGCATGTGGGTCAGGTCCGAAATCCAGCCGATCCGGACTTCAAGGCCTTTCTTCACCAGGGAATGCCCTTGCTCCGTTAACTGCACCATCCGCACGCGACGATCGGCTGGATGATGGACACGCTCAACAAGCCCTTGTTGCTCCAATCGGTCCACCATTTGGCTGGCAGCGGCATTGGAAACATATAACTGCTGGGCAATGTCCGACACACCACAGCCGCCACGGTAGTGCAACCGAAAGAGCGTGGACACCTGCGGCATGGACAATCCCCAGTTCCGCATAAAGTTGTGGAAGTCGCCCATCGACCGACGCATGAACAGATTCGTCCATTCCGTCATGACTTCAGTGAAATTGATTTTCTCTGGTACGCTTGTTATCATACGCAACTCCTTAAGCATTCTTTACAATTAAGGACGGTTAAATATAAAGCATACCAAAAGACTTCGCATGTAAGACGCCTTCCATTCACCCGCAACTCGTTGAGTTGCGGGCACGATCGACAGCCAGGGGTCAAAGCAAACCGGCAACATAAGCGAAGAATACCAGCCAATTGTGAAGAAAATTCGCAGAACAGTTCGGAAGGCAGCAAGAATTCGAGAACGGCAATCACCTTGCCGAAACTCACCCCCGATGCTAGAATGCAAGCATCCTAGGCACTGTCCGTCGCCCCCATCTGCGCAATCCACCTCAAGGAGCCATCATATGACCACACCCAAGGACCACCAGCGCGTCAACGACATCTTGCTCGGGCCGCTGGAGCGCCCAGCGCTACGCTGGCTGGCGGCCCACTCCCCCGCCTGGATGACGCCAGACATCCTGACGGGAATTGGCACGTTCGGCGCGTTCATGATCTTCATCAGCTATGCATTGAGCGGAAATAACCCGGCATTTCTCTGGCTGGCCAGCATCGGCCTGCTGATCAACTGGTACGGCGACAGCCTTGACGGCACGCTGGCGCGCTACCGCAACATCCAGCGCCCGAAGTACGGCTTTTTCATCGACCACACGGTGGACGCGTTCAATGAGATGCTGATCGTCCTCGGCCTTGGCCTGTCGCCGTATGTCAGCTTCAACGTGGCCGCGCTTGCACTTATTGGTTACCTGCTTATGTCGGTGTTCGTCTACGTGCGCACGTTTGTCGATGGTGTTTTCCAGATTTCATACGCCAAGTTCGGTCCCACCGAGTTGCGGGTCATCATCGTTATCCTGAATGCACTGATGTTTTTCTTTGGCGCACCAAAGATCGCCCTTTCTTTCGGCACATTCACGATCTACGACGGACTGGTCGGCATCATCGCAGCCATTCTAATCGTATTGTTCGTAGTATCATCGTGGCAAAAGGCAAGGGCGCTTTCGCAGATCGACCAGCGGCCGGCGACGCCGGTCAAGTGAAGATACTGCGCTGAAGAGACTTGCAGTCCTTGGTAGCCTTTGTAGTTTCAGGAGAACTTTGAAATGAATGAGCACGTAGAATTCTGGGACCGGCCGATGGCCGACGAGATTTACCTGCTGGCCGGCTGGAACCAGTGGGCAGACGCGGGCAACATCTCCTCTGGTCTGCCCACCTATCTGATCAAACACCTGGATGCGACTCCGCTGGGCCAATTGAATGTTGACGAGTGCTACTTTTTCCAGGTTCCCGGCACGCACCACTTCCTGCGCCCCGACATCAAACTCAAGGAGGGCATGCCAATCGCGCTGGAGGGTCGGGACAACAACTACTATTACTGGAGCGAAGGGCGACGCGGACTGGTCATCTTCCTGGGCGAGGAGCCGCACGTCAACCCGCGACTGTATGCCGATGCGTTCCTGGACGCGGCGCAAGAATTGGGCGTGCGGCGAATCGTGGCGCTGGGCGGCGTATACGGTGCGATGCCCTACGATCGCGACCGTGAGATCCACGCTGTCTACAGCCTGCCGGAAATCAAGGATGAGTTAGCCGACCTGTCTGTCAAAATGTCAAACTACGAGGGCGGTTCCACCATCGGGACCTATCTCGTCTACCAGGCGGGACGGCGCGGCATCGAGTTCATCGATCTGTACGCCTTCGTGCCTGCTTATGATTTCGCGCCGCTTTCGCCCAACGTGCAAGGGGTGCGCATCGACAACGACTATGCGGCGTGGCACGAGGTGATGCGTCGCCTGAACCATATGCTGGGCACCGACGTCGACATCAGCGATCTGGAGGCGCGCAGCTCGCAACTCAAGGCATCCATGCACGACCGGATCGAGGAGTTCGACCGCAAGAACCCCGACCTGCACGTCAAAGACCAGATGCGGCGTCTGTCGGAGGGATTTGCCGAGGAATCCTTTGCGCCGCTGGATGATCTGTGGGAACAGGAGCTGGGCGATCTACTGGATGATTTGGGCAGCTAGGCCAGGTCACCACCATGACCGATCTGCAAATACTGCTGGCGCTCTACGTAGCCAGCGGCCTTCTGTTGGTAGCCTTGTCGATTCCCATGATCCGCGGTCGGGTCAAGCCAAACTGGATCTACGGCTTCAAAGTGCGCAAGACGGTGGAGAACCCCGACATCTGGTATCCAGCCAACGCCTATGCCGGAAAATGGCTGCTGGGCTGTGGCGTGTTGACTGTCGTCGCTGCAGGGGCGTTCTACTTCATCCCGGACATCTCAGTCAACAGCTACAGCTCCCTGTGTGCGATCGTGCTTCTCGGCGCTCTGACCATCGCGGTATGGATGAGCTTTCGCTACCTCAGGACGCTCTGATATTCAGGCAGCATGTCAGACGCTCAGATCCTAACGAGCAACGGCGCAACCTGGCAGGCTGTCCCGACCCTGCGAAGTCTGAAATTCGGGAGCGCCATGACAGTATTTGCCTGAAACATCAAGTAGCCTTACTATAACGACGAATTTCACAATATTTGTTTCCAACCCGCTTTTATGATCTGGACACAACCCTCCGGCGACGAAGTCACCGTTGACTCGTTTTATGATGCAGCTATTGCTAACAACCTGGCAGTAGCTGTTTGGCGCGCGCCTGGCGAGGCGGCAACGCAGGCTGTGGTCGATCTTTCTGGGTTCGCCCGCAGCGCGCCTATCAATTTTGCCTCCGATCAACCTTCTTTCATCGTCGCGCCCTTTGTCAATGCTGACAACCAGTCAGCACTGTGCATCCGTGGCGACGTGCACCTGGCGCCCGATGGCCTCAGGCTCTACCGCGAGAACTGGAACGGCCAGCGGCAGACGCTGGATCGTTTCCTGGCCGACTGCCATTCACCCAGCCAGGCTTCCGATCACGCGTGGTATCCACCCGCTGACGCAACGTATCCGGGGCAATCGATCACGCAGGACGACTACGAACGCTTGGTACGCTCGGCCATCGAGTTTATTTCCACCAGCAGTATCGAAAAGATTGTCGTCTCGCGGATGACAGAAACGCCGCTGCCAGCTGCGTTTGACCCTGTGGCAACCTTTGAACACCTCTGCGCCAGCTACCCGCGGGCATTCGTTTCGCTGGTGGCGATCCCAGCGGTTGGCACCTGGATTGGAGCCAGCCCGGAGTTGCTCCTATCGGTGGATACCGAGGGTTTGAGCACCATGGCACTGGCCGGCACCCAGGCTGCTCCACTGGACGACAACCTGAAGTCCATCCGCTGGGCCGACAAAGAGATCGAAGAACAGGCGTTGGTCAGCAGCTATATCCGTACGTTCTTCCAGGACGCCGGCATTGATACTGTACGCGAGACCGGTCCGGAAACCGTGCAAGCCGGCAACGTCGTCCACCTGCAAACCCGCTTTGATGTGGCGCTGCCCCGCCCCGCTCTGCAAGACCTGGCTGCACTGATGCTGACCAGCCTGCACCCCACATCTGCGGTGTGCGGCATGCCGAAGGACAAGGCGCTGGCCTTCATCCTTGCCAACGAAAACTACGACCGCAGCTTCTATAGCGGCTTCCTCGGTCCGGTCAACATCTCGCACCAGACGCGACTTTACGTCAACTTGCGCTGCATGCAGCTTCGCAACACCAGCGCCAGCCTGTACGTGGGTGGTGGAATCACAGCCGTCTCCAACCCCCAGGATGAATGGCGCGAAACGCAGCTAAAAGCTGAAACGTTGCTGCGGGTCCTTCGGACTACCCACGATTTGCCAGCCGACAGTCCCTCCGGGATGGTTCCCACTCACTCTCAGCCAGCGACTGTGACCTCCTGATCGCCGCCTGAACCGCGTGCTCGAATGCCGGCCAGCGATACCGCTCTCCGCCAAACTCTGCTTGAACAAGTTGCGCATCATTGCGTCCAACACGGGCTGACCCACGCGGTCATCTCGCCCGGATCACGCTCGGCTCCCCTTACTGCCGCATTCGCTGCCAACCAAAA
The DNA here is from genome assembly GCA_020634615.1 of Anaerolineales bacterium. GTDB lineage: Bacteria > Chloroflexota > Anaerolineae > JAAEKA01 > JAAEKA01 > JACKBK01. Next base: position 278,434 of record JACKBI010000007.1, on the reverse strand, counting down.
CATCCAATGTCAGGTCGTTTACGATGAGCGGTCAGCCGGCTACATCGCCCTGGGCATTGCCCAGCAAAGCGGCGTGCCTACTGTGCTGATCTGCACCTCGGGCACCGCCGCGTTGAACTATGCACCTGCGGTAACCGAGGCGTTCTACCAGCAGGTGCCGCTGCTGATCCTCACCGCCGACCGGCCCCCGGAATGGATCGACCAGCAAGACAACCAGGCGATCCACCAGGATCGGCTATACGAACCGCATCTGCAAGCCAGCTATTCTTTCCCCGCCGACATCGTCCACGCCGATGCCCGATGGCACGCGCTGCGCTTGCTGGATGAAGCGCTTGCGCGCTGCACACAGCCTGTTCCCGGCCCCGTACACATCAACGTGCCGCTGCGCGAGCCGCTGTATCCGGCAGCCAATGAGGCAGCAGTCGCCAGTTCCTGGCGTGAAGCGGACGAAGGCAGCCGGCGACAGATACAACGGCTGGCGGCACGTCCCGGGCTTGCCGCAGAAAGCTGGGAATCGCTGCTGACCCAGTGGCAAGCAGCCAGACGAAAGTTAGTGGTGGCCGGCTTACATCGGCCCGACCCATCGCTGCAAGCCGCCCTCAAAGCGCTGTCGCAACGGGGCGACGTTGCGGTGATCGCCGACATCACGGCTAACCTGTTTCCCATGGGCACAGACCTCATTCACGCGGATGCGCTGCTGGGCACACAGAGCGAGACCGTGTTGGATGCGCTGCAACCTGACCTGATCATCAGCTTTGGCGGCCCGGTGACGTCAAAGTACATCAAGCAGTTCCTGCGAGCCGCGCACTCAGAGGCGCATTGGCGCATCCAGCCCGCTGGACCGGCGCCCGACACCTACCAAAACCTGACATACGTGTTGCCGGCCGAGCCGGCCAGCTTCTTCGCTGACCTTGCCCGGCGCATTCCACCTGCCCCATCCGCAGCCGGGTATGCGGATGCCTGGCGCGCTCTGGAGCAGGAAACAACCGAATCGATCTCCCACTTCCTGGACGCCGCGCCGTTTGGTGAATTCAGGGCTTGCTGGCAGGTCATGCAACGCCTGCCGGCCGGCAGCGTCCTGCAACTGGGCAACAGCATGCCGATCCGCTATGCGAACCTGCTCGGCCCCGCGCCGCATGCGACGCCAGGAGGAGTCTACGGCAACCGCGGCGTCAGCGGCATCGACGGCGCGGTCAGCACCGCGGTCGGTGCCGCCATTGCCAGTGGCCGCATGACGACGCTGATCACCGGCGACCTGGGGTTCTTCTACGACCGCAACGGTCTGTGGCACTCACACCTGCCCGCCAACCTGCGCATCGTGCTGCTGAACAACCACGGCGGCGGCATTTTCGACATCATCGACGGGCCTAACCGGCTGCCGCCCGCGCTGCATCAGACCTATTTCCTGACACCCCAGCCGCTAACTGCCCGGCGCACTGCCGCCGATCACGGGCTGGATTACCTGCACGCGGGCGACAACGAAAGCCTTGCTGCCGCGCTGTCCGGGTTTTTCCAACCCGGTAAGCGGTCAGCAATTCTTGAAATCGAGACCAGCATGGCGGTCAACACCGAGGTGTTCAACCAGTTCAAGCGGCTGGTTGCGTCAATTGGCGCTGCAATGCCAGCGGCCACATAATGCAGCGGTGCTTGGGGTGCAGAACGCGCCCAGTCTGGTGACCTGCCAACACAGAAACCAACATTTTGAGGTAGCGAAAGGAGACTACTATGTCCGAAAGTGTGACCTGGACGACCATCAAAGAGTACGAAGAAATCCTCTTTCAGCACTACGACGGCATTGCCAAAATCACCATCAACCGGCCGGAGAAGCGCAACGCGTTCACGCCGCTGACTGTGCAGGAGATGATCGACGCGATGGTCATTTGCCGCGAGGATCCGCGCATCAAGGTGATCGTCTTTACCGGGGCGGGTGACCTTGCCTTCTGCAGCGGCGGCGACCAGAGCGTGCGCGGCGTCGGCGGCTATGTGGGCACGGACAAGGTGCCGCGCCTCAACGTGCTCGACCTGCAAAAGATGATCCGGTCGATTCCCAAGGCAGTCATCGCGATGGTGGCCGGCTATGCCATCGGCGGCGGCCACGTGCTGCACGTCGTCTGCGACCTGACCATCGCGGCCGACAATGCACGCTTCGGCCAGACCGGCCCCAAAGTCGGCAGCTTCGACGGCGGCTTCGGCGCCTCCTATCTGGCACGCATCGTCGGCCAGAAAAAGGCACGCGAGATCTGGTTCCTGTGCGACCAATACGACGCCCAGGAAGCGCTGCAAATGGGGCTGGTCAACACGGTGGTGCCGCTGGATCAGCTTGAGGCGACAACCATCGAATGGTGCCGCAAGATCATGATCAAAAGCCCGCTGGCGATTCGCATGCTCAAGTCGTCTTTCAACGCTGAGTTGGATGGGCAAGCAGGCATCCAGGAACTGGCAGGCAACGCAACGCTGCTCTACTACCTCAGCGAGGAAGCTCAGGAAGGCCGCAACGCGTTTATCGAGAAGCGCGACCCGGACTGGGACCGCTTCCCGAAGTTTCCCTGACAGCGATGCTCAGGTACGCCCTTTGCAGAGGTCGCAAGCAAGCCGCTTCTGCAAGCATTGACGGGGCTGACGACACACATGCTGCGAATTGACGCACTGCCGTTCATGCTGCGGTTCAAGCGCCCTGCGACCACATCGCGGGGCGTTTTCGAAACCCGCCAGGTCGTCTTCCTGCGCGCAGAAAGCGATGGCGTCGTTGGCTGGGGCGAATGTGGCATCATGCCCGGGCTTAGCCGCGATGATCGCCCCAACTACGACACTCTGATTGCAGATGTCTGTGAGCAGATCAATGCCGGTGCCGATCCGGCGACCGTCGACCTCAGCGAGCTGCCGAGCGTGGCGTTCGGGCTGGAGACGGCGCTACGCGATCTGGACAACGGCGGCAGACAACAGTTGTTTGACACGCCATTCAGCCGCGGCAAGGCGATCCTCCCGACCCACGGACTGATCTGGATGGACAGCCCGGCAGGCATGGCTGCGCAGATCGAACAGAAAATCGCGCTGGGCTGTACAGCGATCAAGCTGAAGATCGGCAGTCTGGCGTTCGATGAGGAGATGGGGATGCTGGTCGCGTTTCGTCGCCAGCATCCGGCCGCGATTGTCGAGCTCCGTCTGGATGCCAACGGTGCGTGGCGCAGCGTGGACGAGGCGCTGGAGCGTTTGGAGCAACTGGCAGCGATTGATCCGCTGTTCGTGGAGCAGCCGCTTCCCGCCGATCGCTGGCAGGAAATGGCTGCCCTGTGCGCCGCATCGCCCGTCCCAATCGCGCTGGACGAGGAGTTGATCGCGGCGTCCACTGCCGACCGGCGGGCTACGCTGTTGCGCACCATTCGCCCACAGCATGTCATCCTGAAGCCGTCGCTGCTGGGCGGCCTGGCAGCCTGCGAAACCTGGATCGCCGAAGCCCAGCAATTGGGCGTCCAGTGGTGGATCAACTCGCTGTTGGAGTCCAACGTTGGGCTGAACGCGATCGCCCAATGGACGAGCGCGCGGGACGTTGAGAGGACACACGGACTGGGTACAGGCCAGTTGTTCGTCAATAACGTGCCATCGCCGCTGAGGCTTTCCGGGTGCGGGTTGCTGGTGGTTGAAGCGGTGCGCTGGGACTTCAGCACGATCTGGCACACGACCGCGCAAAAGGAATAGCGGCACACGACGTTTTCACCCTCACCCTGGCCCTCTCCCTGAGGGAGAGGGGATCAGATCCGAATTGGACCCGTTCCCTTCCAGCTCCCATGTCCGGCCTCCTCTCCCTCTGGGAGAGGACTGAGGTGAGGGTAGGGATCCGCAATAACGGTTCTGTCGCTACCATCGAAACACCGCATGAACGCAACACTGACCATCGGACCACGAACGTACACGGGCAACGATCTGCGAACGCTTCCCGCGGACATCACCACGCTGGGAGATACAGATAACGAGCGGTCCGCGCTGGCATTCTGCCGCGACTGGCTGGCCGGTGTTGAGCAATTTGTGATCAGCACATCTGGCTCCACCGGTGATCCGAAACCGATCGTGTTGCGCCGGGAGCAGATGCTTGCCAGTGCGCTGGCCACGGGCGAAGCGCTTGACTTACTGGCCGGCATGAGCGCGCTTGTCTGCCTGCCGGTGCGCTACATTGCCGGACAGATGATGCTCGTGCGCGGGCTGGTGCTGGGACTGTCCATTACAGTAGTCGAGCCGGCCAGCGATCCCTTGAGCAATCTGGCAATCGATACGCAATTCGATTTCACCGCGCTGGTGCCGCTGCAACTTCAGACGCTGCTGGACGGCCCACGGACGTATCATGAACGCCTCAACGCAATGCATACCATCCTGGTCGGCGGCGCGCCGGTCAACGCCGCGCTGGAGGAACGCATCCAGACGCTGTCTGCGCCAGTCTACCACACCTACGGCATGACCGAGACCGCCACCCACATCGCCCTGCGCCGGCTCAACAGTCCCAACGCGTCCACCGATTTTCATCCACTCCCCGGCGTCGAAATCGACATCGACCCGCGCGGCTGCCTGCGCATCAAAGCCCCTATGACCCTCAACCAGTGGCTGCAAACCAACGACCTCGTCAAGCTCTCCGCTCCCCAGCCGCCAGCCCCCAGTCCCCAGTCCCCACCACCCACCTTCCGCTGGCTGGGCCGCTGGGACAACGTCATCAACACGGGCGGAGTCAAGGTCCAGATCGAGAAAGTCGAAGCAGCGGTCGGGTCAATCTGGCGCGCGCTGGGACTGGCGGAACGGCGCTATTTCGTGGCCGGTCTGCCAGACAAACGTCTGGGCGAAGCTGTGACACTGGTGATCGAGGGTGAGCCAATGGATGCCGGCGATCAGACAACCCTGCAGTCCGCGCTCGCGGCGAACCTCGACCTGTACGAAGCGCCCAGACGGGTGATATACATCCCAACCTTCGCGACGACCGACACGGGCAAGATCGATCGGCGCAGCAGCCTGGGCAGCAAAGATGTCCCGCCTCTGGCAGATGTTTGAGATTCATCACAAGAAAAGAGACCAGCCATGCGCCCGAAACACCTGATAACGTTACTATTCATGCTGGCGCTCACCACAACGCCATCACCTGCACACGCAGGCGGGGTCGTCAGCGTATGCGACGAAGCGCACCTGCGAACAGCGTTGGCGGGCGGCGGCAGCGTAACGTTCGCTTGCAACGGTACAATCACGTTGGCGGCAACTATCGCGATTGCAGCCAATGCGACCATCGATGGGAGTGGCCGAAGTGTCACGATTAGCGGCAACCATACAGTCGGTGTGTTTTACGTGAACCCGGGTATCGCACTCAACCTGAATGTGTTGACTATTGCAAACGGAAACGCCGGTGACGGCGGCGGAATCTACAACGATGGCGGCACAGTGACTGTCAGCGACAGTACCTTCTCTGACAATAGCGCGGGCAGCGTCGGTGGCGCCATCTCCAACCTCGGCACGGTGACCGTCAGTGACTGTATGTTCACCGGCAACAGCGCCGACGGCGGTGGCGGTGGACTCTACAACGCATATTACACCGCGCTAACCGTGCGCAACAGCACCTTCTCCGGCAACACCACCCCCGGCTTCGGTGGCGCCATCTCAAACAGCAGCTTCAACGCTGTGACCATCAGCAATAGCACGTTCGCTGACAACAGCGCCCAAGGCGGCGGCGGCGCTATCTGGAACGGTTACAACCGGGTGTTAGTAATCATCAACAGCACACTTTCTGGGAACAGTTCTTCCCTCGGCGGCACGATTTACAACAATGGTAACAGCATGACGCTCAAAAACACGATCGTCGCCAACAGCCAGGGCAGCGGAAACTGCGAAGGCAACGCCGTCACAGATGGCGGCGGCAACCTCAGCTTTCCCGACGCCACCTGCCCCGGCGTCGTAGCCAACCCGGTACTTGGTCCCTTGCAGAACAACGGTGGCCACACCCTGACTATGGCGCTCGGCGCAGGCAGCGCAGCCATCGACACGGCCATCGACGCCATCTGCGCGGCCGCGCCAGTCAACAACCTCGACCAGCGCGGCGTATCCCGTCCCCAGGGCGCGCACTGCGACATCGGCGCGTTTGAAGTTGTCCAGGGAGCGACAGCAACCCCCACAGCGACGCAGACGCCGACGGTGACACCGACGCCAACAGCTACCCCGACCAGCTCGCCTGCAGTTCATGCCATCTACCTGCCGATGATCGTCCGGTAACGCGCTGGCCCGCGATCTGAACCAACGACGCGAAACGAGGTCCGGTTGCATTGCCCAGACCTCGCTGACAGTTCCACCCGTTCGATTAGCGGCGCCGACTACGACCGCCGGAGCGTCGCTTACTTCGGTCGCTGGGTTGCTCTCTGGGTGGCGGTTGGTAGCTGGCCGGCTCGTCGCCCGGCTGCGGCACAGGGGAATGGAGCATTTGCTGGTAATAATCGTCCAGCAACATCGCTATGATAGGCAGTTCATCCTCGTTTTCAGCCAGGCTGCGGCCCAGCGCCACAAATCGCCGGCTGCGCTCGGTTTGCAGCTTGTCGCGCTCTCGCAACCGCGCTTCCAGCAGCACCGTGACCCGCTCACCCACCACCTCGGCCACATCCTCGTCGGAGGGCAGCTCTAGCTCTTCCATTTCGATGCTATAGCGTTTGGAGATGCGCTTCAGCGCCGCCCGCTCGCCGGGGTTGACCAGCGAGATCGCGACGCCAGTCGCGCCGGCCCGCCCGGTGCGACCGGCGCGGTGGATGTAGGCCTCAAGATCATCGGGCGGCTCGTACTGGATGACGTGCGACAGATCGGGGATGTCCAACCCGCGCGCGGCCACATCGGTCGCCACCAGGAAGCGCAGCGTGCCCTTGCGCACCCGCTCCAGCACCCGCTCGCGGTCCTTCTGCGACAGATCGGAGCTCAGCTCATCGGCGTCGTAACCGAAACGCTGCAAAACGGCGGCGACGTAGCTCACCCTGACCTTGGTGTTGCAGAAGATGATGGCCGACGCCGGGTTTTCGATCTCGATCAGCCGCACCAGCGAGCGGTCCTTGTCCATCCCCGGCACGGTGTAGAAAACGTGCTCGGTGTCGGTCACGTGGATGTGGTCAGCGCTCAGCGACAGGAACTGCGGCTGCGACATGAACCGGTTGGCAGTCGCCATCACGTAGCTGGGGAAGGTCGCCGAGAACATGCTGGTATGCACCCGCCGCGATGGCAAGAAACTCTGTACCTGCACCATGTCGGGATAGAAACCCATCGACAACATCCGGTCAGCCTCGTCGAAGATCAGCATCCGCAGCCCGTCCAGCGTGAACGTCCGCTTGATCAGATGGTCCAGCACCCGGCCAGGTGTACCGACGACGATGTGACTGCCGTGCTTCAGAGCATCAACCTGCGGGCCATAGGCGACGCCACCGTAGACCACGACGGATCGCAGCCCCGCCGGACCACACAGGATCTCGGCCTCACGCCCGACCTGGCGCGCCAGTTCGCGGGTCGGCACCATGATCAGCGCCTGGCACACGTCGCGTTTCGGGTCCAGTCGCTCCACCATGGGCAGCAGGAATGCGCCCGTCTTGCCGCTGCCCGTGCGCGCCTGGATCATGACGTCCTGATCGGCAAGCAGGTACGGAATGGCGCGCGCCTGCACGGGCATTAATGCGGCCCAGTCGGCGCGTGCCGCCGCATCCCGCATTGGTTCGCTCAACTGCTCCAATGCGACATCGAAAAAGGAATCGACCGGCTTCTCGCCGGCCGAGTTGGTTGAATCTGTCAAGATAGTCTCGTTTCCAACCCGACTTGCTCGGGCTACATACATAAAGCGTATGATTGGCCTTTAGCCCATACGTCTGATCACCGTGCCAACCTCATGCCCATTTTATCCCTGGCCGACAAGATTGTCAACGCACCCGGGATCGTGCGGGCTTTGATTGAATCAATACACCCCCAGGACAAACGGTCCCGGGGGTGTATATTCTACTTCAGGATGGGCCTTAGGCGGCCGGTGCAGCTTCGGTATTGGCGATGGTGAAGGGCACCAGATACTCGGAGTAGTTGCCGGTGGTGGCATCTACTACCCGCAGGCTGAGGACGTGGTCACCGTCAGGGAACTGGGTGGTGTCAACCGTAACGGTGAACTCACCCTGATCCGTGCCGCTGTCCAGCCAGATCTTGGCGCTGTCGTCTCCGCCAGGCAGGACGAAGAGGTCCCACTTCGCGAAGTTCGGTGCAGCAGCGTAACCGGTGAGGTCCACAGTACCACTGACAACTGCGCCTTCTTCAACGTTGAGGCCGTTGGTCATGGCTGTCTCTGCTGCAGCCGGTGCGGCGGCGGCAGGCGCCTCAACTGTGGCGGTAGTGGTGGCGGTCTCGGTCACAGGCGCGCTGGCCTCGACCGCAACCGTCTCAGCCGCAGCTGCGCCACTGTTGTTGATGGTCACATCAGCGAAGTACTCGTCGTAGTTGCCGGTGTTGTTGACAACACGCAGCCGAAGCTGATGATCGCCGTCAGGATAGAGGGTGCTGTCCAGCTCATAGCTGAACGCGCCAGCCTCGTCACCGGTGGCCAGGAAGATTGCATCGTCAGCAACGCCGGCGGGCAACACGTCCAACTGCCACTTGACGAAACCGGCAGTATCGGCATAACCGGTCACGGTGACCATGCCGCTGGCCGCAATGCTATCATCCGCAAAGCCGTTGACCGACGCAGCAGTCTCTGCAACAGGAGCGGCAGCGGCTTCGACGGTGTCAGTCATGGCAACGGTGTCAGTCATCGCAGTCGAAGCATCCACTGCTGCTTCGGCAGGAGCGGTCTCGGCGGCGGCGCCTTCATTAGCGAAAGTGACGGGCACCAGGTACTCGGTGTAGTTACCGGTGGTTGCGTCCACTACCCGCAAGCTCAAGGTGTAGTCGCCGTCAGCATACTGAGTCGTATCCAGAGATACGCTGATATCACCCTGATCCGTGCCGCTGGCGACCCACGTCTTGGCGCTGTCGTCGCCGCCGGGGAACAGGTGCAGGTCCCATCGCTTGAAGTTGTCACCTGCCGCGTAGCCGGTGATGTCGGCCGTGCCGCTCAGGACTGCCCCTTCCGCGACCGTCAGCCCGTTTTCCATCTGCGCGCCTGCAGCCATAGGCACGGCCAAGAGCGCAGCCAGGATGGTCACTACGAGTACCATCCGAAACAATTTTGTGCGGAACATTTGATATTGCCTCCTTGTGTGTGGTCCGAATAGCTTCCGCTTTATTACGTGCTTATCGCGAAGACGGTCTCCCGACCACTGGAAAACGATCGACAGACCGTGCTTCGACAATACATTACTTTATAACACGGACTGCCCACTTCGTCAATTCCGACATGTTGTCGCAGTAGGGGCTAGCCCGTCCGGAACGTGTCCAATCCAGCAGGAACTGCGAAAATTTGGCGCGCAGGCCCAAGCCGTGTAAAATAGCTGGGCACTGGGGAGTCGTCTAATAGGCAGGACAGCTGACTCTGGATCAGTAAGTTGGGGTTCGAGTCCCTGCTCCCCAGCCAAATCGAGGAACCGGCGAACTATCGCCGGTTTTTTGTTTGCTGCGAATCGCCGCACAAAAAAACGCTTGACATCCGTTCAATGTCATGTTAGGATTGCGCGGCTATTGAACAATCCTCCTTTTGACCAATCATATATCCTATTGGGCCGCGATGCTGACCATCAGCTCGGTCCTTTTTTCTTTCCAAGGAGTACACGATGCGTCCCACAAGTTCAAAATGGTTTGCATTGGCGGCATCATCGATCTTTCTGCTGGGAGCGCTGACCGCCTGTGGCGGCAAGAGCGAACCCACGGCGGCCCCTACCGAGACCAGCGCGCCGCAGCCGACGGCCACGGAGATCGTTCCAGCGACATCCACACCGGTGCCGGCCACCGCGACACCCGTACCTCCGACCGCAACGCCTGTCCCGACAGACACGCCGGTCACCGATATGGGCGAAACTTCGACTCTGCCCGACGTTCCCCTGCCGGATGACGCAGAGGACACGGCCTATGAATTCGAAGAGATCACGTTCACCAGTCCTTCCGATGTCGCGACTTTGATGTCGTTCTATCGTGATGCTCTGCCAAACGACGGGTGGGAAGAGCAGACCGACCTCTCGCTGGAAAGTGATACATTTTCCTATGCCGAGTTCGAACGAGACGGCGAAAACATCTCGCTGACGCTCATCAGCTCAGACAGCACCAGCCAGGCGACAGTCGATCTCAGGGGAGCGCCATCGTTAACTGGCATAACCGTCGCTGACAGTTCTGGAGGAGACGCCACCGGCGAAAGCTCCGGCGCAACAATTGCCGATTGGCCGACACCACCTGACGCGACGGACGTCAACATCTCGGGCGAAACATTGAGTTTTACCACCCAGCTCACGCTGACCGAAGTGGCAGAATTTTACCGTCCAACCTATGAAGAGATGGGCCTGAACACCAGTTGTCTGGATGACGTTGCAGAATACACATCGGTGTCATGCAGCTTCAGCAACGGCGACGTCACCATCAGCTTCTTCGCATTCGAAGGGTTTGACGGCACCGAGGTGGAAATCGAGTTCACCAACAATGCTCTGGGATCGACCAACGAGACTGGCGAGTTGGGTGTCGAAGAAGAGGAAGGGCTTCCCTTGCCCGACGATCACACCGGCTACAGCTACGAAGGCGGCGAATTCCTGACAACTGTGAACCTCACGTCGCCATCGAGCATGGGCGCCCTGCTGGAGTTCTTCCAGATCGAGCTTGCCAGCCGCGGCTGGACGCTGGACGACTCCGAGGGAACCGACACCGACGCAACGTTGCAGTTCAGCGGGCCTGACGGCGAGTTGGTGGTAACCTTGCAGGCAGGCGATGAAACCACCGTCGTCATGAGCAAGCGAGATCCTGCCGGTGCTGAAGCTGCCGGCATTCTGCCGGCGGCCGGCCAGTCGCGACTTTACTTCGTCAACTTCACTGATAGCGACATGACCGTGGCTATCGACGGCCAGACGATTGAGATCGCTCCCGGCGCGGGCATGGACTCGCCCGATGATGCACCTACACTCGACCTCGATCCCGGCACATACGACGTAACGACGACCGTGGACGGCAGCAGCGTCACCGACCAGATCACCATCGGAGCAGACGAAACCTGGGGACTGTTGCTCGACGAACAAGGCGCCTTGCCGCTGCAGATGTATTAAGCGAGCAAGCAGCGCTGCGGCGCAATAGCTCCAGGCGCTTCTGTTTTCAAGCCGGGCACGGTCAATCTCTGTGGGTCTTGCTATTTCCTGGTGCGCGCCACGCTGATCAACACCGCCACCAGGATGATCAGCCCGCGGATCACTTCCTGGGCAAATGGGTTGATCCCCATCAACACCATGCCGTTGCTGAGCAGGCCGATGAACAGCACCCCCAGGAAGGTGCCGAAGATCGTGCCCTCGCCGCCCGCCAGGCTGGTGCCACCGATGATTACGGCCGCGATCACGTCAAACTCAAGACCGACCGCAATGTTGGACGAGCCGGACATGATTCTGGAGGACAGGATGATGCCACTGAATGCCGACAGGAAGCCCAGCAGCGCAAAGGTCGTGATACGCGTCCGCCAGACGCTGATGCCCGACAACCGCGCCGACTCTTCATTGCCGCCGACCGCATAGACCGAGCGGCCATAGACCGTGCGCACGCTGATGAAATGAAACAGCACGAAGACCGCCAGCATGATCACAACCGGGACGGGAATGATGCCAAAGATGTACCCGCCGCCCCAGAAATTGAACGAGTCGGGGAACGGCGTGATGGGAAACGCATTGGTGATCAGGCGGGCCGCGCCGCGCAGCGCCATGAACAGCGCCAGCGTCACCACAAAGGCAGGCACGGCCCAGCGAACACGAATGTAGCCGGCTCCGGCGTGGATCAGCGCGCCCTGCACCAGCACAAAGATCACTGCCAGCCCCAGCGGCCAGCCGTGCTGAATGGCCAGCACGCCCAGCAAGGCTGATGCCCAGGCAACTGCCGAACCGACGCTGACATCGATGTCGCCGGCGATGATCATGAATGTCATGCCGCAGGCGATGATGCCGTTGAAGGCCACCGCACGCAGCACATTCAGCAGGTTGCGCGAGGTGAGAAAGTTCGGCGCAAACAACGCCAGGGCCAGAAACAGCAGCAACAGAGCAATCAGCAGGCCGGAGCGCGCCAGCAAGTCGCTGGTCCTGTCCCTGAGGGTAGGTGAACTGCTTTGAACTGCGCTTGTCATTCGGTGTATTCCTCCATTACCAGAGCCATCAGCTGTTCGAGGTCGACTTCATCGTGTTGCCGGCTGTGGGTGATCCGCCCCTGGTTCATGACCAGAATGCGATCCGCCACATCGAGCACCTCTTCGATCTCCGATGACACAAAGAGTACGGCCAGTCCCTGACGGGCCAGGTCGCGAACGAGTGCAAATATCTGTTCTTTGGCCTGGATGTCGATGCCGCGCGTCGGCTCGTCCATCATCAGCACCTGCGGCAGCGTATTCAGCCAGTTGCCAATGACAACTTTCTGCTGATTGCCACCGCTCAATGTTCTGGTTTTGACGTCCAGCCTGGCTGTCTTGATAGCCAGGTTATCAACCATTGTCTCGGCCAGCACTTTTTCCTTGCCCGGATTGAGCACACCCATCGAACTGACGCGATGCAGGCTGGCAAGCGTCAGGTTGTCTTCCACGGGAAACACCAGCACCAGCCCCTGTTTCTTCCTGTCCTCCGGGGTCAACCCGATGCCGGTGGCTTTCATGCTGATCGGGTTCGGCTTCAACTGTGGCGTGCCATCGACCAGAATCTCGCCGCTGTCGATGGGATCGAGGCCAAAGATGGCCCGCAGCAATTCCGTGCGGCCTGAACCAAGCAGCCCGGCCAGCCCCAGCACCTCGCCGCCCCGCAACTCCAGCGAGACATCGCGCAGCAACCCCTTGCTGTTCAGGTTGCGAACCGACAGCCTGACCGGTCCCAGCTCTGCATCCCGCTGCCACTCGGTCCGTTTCCAGTCACTGCCGATCATCATCTGGGTGATGCGCTCGGGCGTGGCCTCCTGCACCGGGATCGTGCCGATGGTCCGACCATCACGCAGAACTGTGACACTGTCTGCGACTTTGGGGATCTCCTGCAGCCGGTGGGTGACGTAGATGATCGCCCTTCCCTGCTCGGCCAGCCGGCGGACCACCCGATGCAACGTATCCACCTCTTCCGACGGCAGAGCGCTGGATGGTTCGTCGAGAATCATTACCCGCGGGTCGAAGGATATGGCTTTGGCAATTTCAACCAACTGCTGCTGGGCCACGTTCAGCCGCGATGCCAGCTGGTTCAGATCGATATCGACCTCCAGTTGGCTGAGCGCCTCGGCTGCCTGCTGCACGATCTCTTTTCTGGCGATGAAGGAAACGCCGAAACGCTTGCTCAACGGCCAGCGCCCCAACAGAATGTTCTCGGCCACCGTAAGGCCCGGCACCAGGCTCATTTCCTGATAGACCGTACTGATGCCCTGCGCAAACGAGTCTTGCGGCGATTTGATGGTCACTTCCCGGCCATCGACCGCGATGCTGCCCTGGTCCGGTGTCACCGCGCCGCTCAGAATCTTGACCAGTGTCGACTTGCCCGCCCCATTCTTGCCCAGCAAAGCACGTACCTCACCGGAATTCAGACTGAAATCCACGTCATCCAGCGCCTTGACGCCAGGATACTGCTTCATCAGGTGGCTTGCTTGCAGTACTACTGTCATATGAGCACTTTCTGTGGTAGCTGGCTCCCGGCGGCAGGCTTTGCAGTCATGCCGGCCCTCCGGGAGCCTTACAACCAAAGGCGACAGTCACTGCGCGGCAGACCAATTGTCAGGCCGCCGTGACCGCAGTGACTGTCACCATGCAGGAACTGGTTACTGGATGTCGAAAACGGCGTTGCCCTCAGTGTCGACGAAGCGGTTGATCATCTCGTCGTCGCCGCGGCCAAAGTAGATGGTCGGCGTGTTGATGACCGGCTCAACCGTCTCGCCGCCCATGACCTTGAGCATCGTCATGAACGCATCGTAGCCCATCTGGAAGGGCGCCTGACCGGTGACACCTTGCAGGATGTTGTCATCGGCTTGCAGCATCTGCGCCATCTGGTTGTTCATGTCGGTACCGAAGACGAAGACCTTGCCCGCCAGTCCAGCTGACTGAACTGCCAGCGCATGAGCCACGGTGCCGCCTTCGTTCGCCGCCCACAGCAGGTTGATCGTCGGATTGGCTTCCAGCATCGCCTCGGACACCGGCAGGGCGTCGTCGGCGATCCAACCCGCCTGGTCCGCCACGATCTCGACACCAGGCAGCGCCGAAACTGCCGCCTCAAAGCCTTCCTTGCGCGGCGGGCAGCCCTCGAACTGGTCGCAGTTGAGGATGCCGATGACAGCCTTGCCGCCCAGCTGATCCTCGATGAACTTGACCGCGCCTGCACCGGTGGTGCTGCCCAGGTCCTCGTTCTTGGTCACCAGGAACGCGCTGGCGATGCCATCTTCGTTGACGCAGGTGTTGAAGCAGATGATGGTGATGCCGGCTTCCTTGGCCTTCTTCAGCGCAGCCAGCGAGCCGTCGGCTGAGATCGGCGTGATGACGATGGCATCCACCCCACGGGTGATGTAGTCGTCGATCATGCTGCTTTCCTTGGCCAGGTCGTTCTCGGTGTTGCCAAGAATCAGATCGGAACCAGCCTCGTCTGCCGCTGCCTGCATACCGTTCTGGACAGTCTGCATGAAGGTGTCGCTCTGGAAGACAACACCGGCCACCGTCAGTCCTTCGCCGCTCATCGCCGGCATCTCGCCGGACGCGCCCGTGTCGGACGCCGACACATCGAAAACCGCGTTGCCCTCGGTGTCAACGAAGCGGTTGATCATCTCGTCGTCGCCGCGGCCGAAGTAGATGGTCGGCGTGTTCTGCTGGGCGGCGACTTCTTCACCGGCCAGCGCAGCGAGCGTGGTGTTCAGCGCATCATAGCCCATCTGGTACGGCGCCTGGCCGGTGACACCCTGGAGAATGTTGTCATCGGCTTGCAGCATCTGCGCCATCTGGTTGTTCATGTCGGTGCCGAAGACGAAGACCTTGCCCGCCAGCCCGGCCGACTGGACCGCCAGCGCATGAGCCACGGTGCCGCCTTCGTTCGCCGCCCACAGCAGGTTGATCGTCGGATTGGCTTCCAGCATCGCCTCGGACACCGGCAGGGCGTCGTCGGCGATCCAACCCGCCTGGTCCGCCACGATCTCGACACCAGGCAGCGCCGAAACTGCCGCCTCAAAGCCTTCCTTGCGCGGCGGGCAGCCCTCGAACTGGTCGCAGTTGAGGATGCCGATGACAGCCTTGCCGCCCAGCTGATCCTCGATGAACTTGACCGCGCCTGCACCGGTGGTGCTGCCCAGGTCCTCGTTCTTGGTCACCAGGAACGCACTCGCGATGCCATCCTCGTTGACGCAGGTGTTGAAGCAGATGATGGTGATGCCGGCTTCCTTGGCCTTCTTCAGCGCAGCCAGCGAGCCGTCGGCTGAGATCGGCGTGATGACGATGGCATCCACCCCGCGGGTGATGTAGTCGTCGATCATGCTGCTTTCCTTGGCCAGGTCGTTCTCGGTGTTGCCAAGAATCAGATCGACCCCGGCCTCGTCGGCCGCAGCCTGGAGACCATTCTGGACGGTCTGCATGAAGGTATCACTCTGGAAGACTACGCCGGCGATGACCGGTTTGTCGCTGGCGGCCGGCGCCTCGGCAGGCGCGGCCGCTTCGGTCGTCGGTGCAGCCGCGGGAGCATCGGTGGTAGCCGGCGCGGCGGCGGGCGCAGCACAGGCAGAAATTACCAAGACCATGATCAGCGCCAGTGCAACGACTGGCAGGTAGCGTTTGAGATTCATCGGGCTTCTCCTCGTGTTGGTGAAAGGTTTCAAATTCGACGAAAGTTGGGAAAGGTTGACACGCTAAGCGGTCAAGAAACGACTGGCCTTTGGAGCGCCTCCTTTCTGCGGACGTCAGTCCGCAAATGGCTTCTCACTGAGCGGTGTGAGATTCTTGTAGAGACCGCCAAGTTGATCGAATGCCTGCCGGTAGACGGCGACGTAATCCTGATAGTGGCGATGGTAGGCCGGGCGCGGCTCAGTGCGGCTGGTGGTCCTGGCGAACTGGCTGGCGGTCGCAGCCATGTCAGGATAAATGCCAACCGCGTGGCCGCCCATGATCGCACAGCCCAGCGCGGCGATGTCCTCGCGCTGGAGTCGCACATACGGCACGCCCATAACATCGGCCTTGATCTGGTTCCAGAGATCGCTGGAAGCGCCGCCGCCGATGACCCGCACCTCGTTGAACTGGGCGTCAGGGATGTACTCGCGCACGACATCCAGAGCCTGGGCGTAGTCATAGGCGATTGACTCCAGAATCGCCCGGTAGAAATGCGGTCGCTGGTGCGTCCAGGTGAACCCTATCCACGCGCCGCGCACATCCGGGTCGTTGGGGCAGGTGCGGCCTACCAGATGCGGGATGAACAGCAGCCCCTCGGCACCCGGTGGAACTTTGGCCGCCTGCGCGTCCAGCAGTTGATAGGCGGAGACACCGGCGGCTTCAGCTTGCCGGAGTTCGTCGACGGCAAACTGGTCGCGGTACCAGCGATGGGTCAGCCCGCCGCCGCTGATGTACATCATCGGATACCAGTGGTCTTCGCCCAGCGGGCCGGCCAGCGGCTGCAACATGGCGTGGCGCGTGTCGGAAAAGTAGGCATCCAGGCAGGTAGCCAACACCGGAAACGTGCCGGCCACATCCACCAACTGCCCGGCGCGCACCAGCCCCGCGCCAAGACAACCGGCTACCTGGTCGCCGGCGCCGGCCACCAGCGGAATACCCTGCACCAGGCCGCAAGCCGCGGCCGCTTCAGCTGACAGGTACCCAATCACCGTGGTGGAAGGAACGATGCGCGGCAGCTTTGCCAAGGGGATGCCGCAGACGTCGGCCAGTTCTTCTGACCAACTGCGACGGGCCGTATCGCTGACACCGATCCAGGTCAGGTAGGACGGATCGATGAACGCATCGTCGGCCGGCAGATCCGCCAGCCGTCCGGCCACGTAGTTGGCCAGCATCAGCACTTTGTGGATTTGCCGGTACAGGTCGGGATACTGGTCCTGCCACCACAACATGCGCGGCGCCATGAAGGGCAGTGAGCCATTGAGCGCCACCAACCGGTCGCCGGCGCGCGCCTCCATGTCGGCGATGTAGGGCACGTAGCGGTTGTCCAGCGCCGAGGGATACCAGGGCGTCAACGCGTTCCAGTCGCGATCGATGCCGATCGCGCCGGCCATCTGGCCGTCGAAAGTGATGGCAGCCACCGATGCCGGAGTGACTGCGGCTTTTTCGACTACCTCTTGCAGCGTGGCCAGCGCAGCAGCGTAGAAATCGTCGCCTTGCTGTTCTGCCCGGCCCGGCATTGGCTGGCTCAAGCGCGTCGCGCGCGTCGCGTCGGCCAGCACGTGGCCTTCGCTGTCGAACAGCGAGGTCTTCACCACACTGGTTCCCAGATCAACACCGATCAAACAGGTTTGTGACATCTTGCGACTTCCTACGGCGTCCAGTAGTGTTCGATCAGAACCTGCTCTGCCCGTGCAGTCCAGAGCGGTCCGGCAGCAAGCTCGCTGTAGACATCCGGCAGCGCAAGCTCCAGTTCCGGCAAGCTCAACAGCGGTAAATCCACCAATTGGGGATAGATCATGACCTTGCCCGGATAGCGTTGCTCGATGACCGCTTGCAGGCCGTCTTTCATTGCCCGCATGCCGCCGACCGCCGCCACGGTCTGTGCCGCCGTCAGCGCGCCGTCCTGGATCTTCTCCAGCACCCGCAATTGGTCGGCGACAGTGGACCCGCTGGTCCCGGTAAACTGCGCGCCACGCCGCGCTGCGCGATCGAGCGGCAATGCCACGCGATTGCCAGCCGGCACACCGGCAAAGACCATCAGCAGGCCATCGTCGGCCAGGAACGGCACGGCGTCGCCAACTGCCGCGGCGCTGGGAACGACGACAACCACGTCGTCACAGCCGCGCCCGCCGGTCAGCCGATTGACTTCGTCGGACAGCCGGCCAGGTTCCGCGGTTGGGCTGAAGGCGACCAGCTCCCGTCCGCTGCTTTCGGCCAGGCCGGCATAGTCGGCGATGAGGGTTTGCAGGCGGTCCACGCCGCGGTTGGTGGCGATGATGGCACGCGGCCCATCGGTTATCTGCAAGGCCCGCTGGATATGCATCCGTCCCATCGCGCCGCCCGCGCCCATGATCCACAGCACGCCGCCGGGACGCAGGTCGCTGCGGTTGCGCCGCACACCGTAGGCTTCGGCGATGTCGGGACCGGTGCAGCCAAGCAGCGCCAGGTGCTGGTAGTGCAGCTTGCTGATGTCCACGTCCACTGGCTCGTGCAACCGGTCATCGCTGACCAGCACCAGCGCGCCGCGGGCCGCCAGAGCTTCAACAGCTATCGAGACGGAGGTTGCTTCAGCCGGGTTCAGAAGGATGATGTCATCCGCGCCTTGCCCACCCGAAAGCTGCTCAAGCTCCGCCAGGGCTGCCGGGCCGCTGCATTCGATAACCCGCACCGGCTGGCCATGCACCCATGCCGCCAGGCTGGCCGGTACGTCACTCAACACAACAGTGCCGCTGTCCAGTGGTCGTGACATTTCGTACCAGGTGTCGTCGCCCGGCTCGCCTTTGATCCACAGCAAACCGCCTGCTTTCGGCTCCAGCCGGCGCGCCGTGGCGCTGTAGGCGACATCCACGCACGCCCACGGTTCCAGCAGCGCGATTTCGGCGTAGCTGACGCCTGACAAGACCGGGAAGACGCAACTGCCGTGATCGCTGGCCAACACATCGCGACCGAGCGTCAGGTATTGCGTCATCGCGCCCGGTATGTTGACGCCAAAGATCGCCCGCTGGCCATTCAGGTACACGTCGGGCTGGATGCCCAGCCGCAGACCGGGATAGAACTGGGCCCGCCACTGTTCGCCGACAGATACGACGGTCAGCGCTGCCTCATGGCCGAGACGGGCGGGTTCAGCCGCAAAGTCTCGGTCGAAGAAGAGCGGATAGTCGCTGCCCATGCGGACCATCTTGGCATCCGACGCGCACAGTCCCAGTGCGTCGACGCGCACAAGAATCTCGTCGTCAGCGCAACGCGGCAACGGCTCAGAAACAGGCCGGCCGCGCACGCCGACATGGTCCAGCCCGCGTCCGCCAAATGGCCACACCAGCGTTTCGGCCGGCAACGGCGCTGCGGCCCGGCGGTACTGCTGCCAGCGGCTAGACATTGCCGGTCACCACGCCCGCCGGTGAAACACCTGAAACCGTTGTCAAACCCTCATAGGCGACCGCGCGCAGCCAGGCATGACGACTCTCGCCCGGTTCAATGGTTGCGGCTGTGCCATTGGCGATCGCGGCCAGCAGCCCGGCTGACGGGTAGCTGGTCCACGGTTCCAGCGCCAACGTATAGACCTGGCCGTACCACGGATAGCCGTTGCTCTGGTTGAACTGCCGCCAGACCCACAGATATGGGAAAGTCTCCAGCGACCAGGTGAGCGCAAAACCGACTTGCGTTTTCTGGTTGGTCAGCGCGTACCAGCCTTCGGGCAGATCGACTACGTACCCCAGGTCTTCGTGGCCAGTACCCGATGGATCGGGACGGCTGAAGTCCAGCGCAGCGACCTCGCGTTCGGTAACCATGGGCCAGCGGTGGCGGTGGCCGCCGTGCAGACGGGTGCCGGCCGCACCGGCGAAAGTCTCGACCGTCAACACATCGCCGGGAAGATCGACGTGGCACTCCGGCCCCAGGAACGGCGCACCAAACGCCGGATGATGGCCCCACATGTACTGCATCGGCTCCCGACCTTCGTTGCTCAGGGTTTCCTCGATCAGGAGGTTTGACTCACCCTGTCGCAGGGTCATGCTACGTTGCAGGAAAAAAGGCGTGCGGAACGGCCGCACCGACAGCGTGACCCGCACGATGTCGGGCGTATCGACGTCGATGGCGCAATCCCAGGGAACGGTGGAAACTTCGCCGTGCAACCCGAATTCGATCCCCTTGTACGTGCAGGCGGGACCGCCGTTGGGCAGGATCTCCTGCCAGCCGCCCTCGTAATAGTCGAGAAATGATCCCCAGCTCGAAGCGACGCTCTGCACGGCGGGCGGGCGAATGCCGCGCGGCGTGTGCAGCATGAACTCGGTATCGGTCGGTTTATGGAGGAACTGGAAGATGTCCGCCCCTTTGTCCACCAGAACGCCGACGCGCAGGAACTCATTTTCCAGGAACAGCACGCGCTGTCCCTGGAAGGTGTATTCCGCAAGCCGGCATTGGTGGTTTCGGTAGGCCGGAGGCATCATCGTCTCCTGGGTATTTGCCTGATCGCTGAATGCTGTGGCCGGCCTAAGCCAGCACAGCACAGCGACGGTGTCAGTTCATCGAGGCCAGGGCGTCCAGATGTTCGCGCATCGACTCGTTGGAGTCAAGACGCACGATGGGGATTCCCATCTGGCGGCATGCGTAAGTGACTTCAGCCGATACGTCGCCGTCGGTCGCGATGGGATGATTGGAGGCAGCGATACGGAAGAGCAGATCGGGATCGGTGCCCAGCTTGACCATGACGTTGGGCCACATGTTGCCAAAGAACCCCAGCACCTTGTCCCGCACCGCGCCTGTCACTTCCACCGACTCGCCCACACCCAGATGCATGACGTACTTGCCCTTGACGCGGCCGAGACGCGCAGTGGTCACCGGTCCCGCCTGGCCCATGAAACCGACCGCGGCGCCGGTGAACCCGTCTACGTTGGCCTGGATCGTGACGTTGGGCAGCGATATTTTGGGGTCGTTGCTCTTGCCGGCCCACCAGACCGACGCGGCGCCACAGTTGGAGATGGCAAAGAAGTCCTCGCCGACGTATTTCAGGTCGCCGAAGATCGGACCGACATCGGGTTTGATCTGCTGTAACAGCACGGAAGTCATCAACCCCTTGATGTCGCCTTCGCAGACTGTCGAAATGATTGCCTTCGGTCCAAGGTCGTCCGCGCCAAAGGGAAGAAACGCGGGCAAGGTACAGCCGACAATACCGTACTCGACCGATAAGGTCGGCTGGCAACGTACCGACACGCCCAGAATGTTCTCACTGTCCAGTTCCTTCAGGCGGTCTCGCGCGGCGAGGTAGTAGGCAATCTGCACCTGGAAATTGCGCGGGCTGGCGCTGATGTCGTCGTAAATGATGGTCGCGCCGTTGTCGATAAGCCAGTCGAGGAAGTGTTGCACGCGATCCGGTGCGCTGTCCAGAATGTTTTCCGCCCGGCGAATCAGGGCATATTCACCCTCGTTGAGAATGTCGCGGATCATCAGGCGCTTCAGCGCGGGGATGTCGTCCTGCAGGTGTTCCATGTGCAGGGCATAGCTACCGCCCCAGAGCATGACAGCGCTCTTGCGCATCCGCGCCACCGCCGACACGCCACGGCTCCACGCCAACATGCGCTCCGGCTGTCCCCGCAGACGTTCATGTTGTACCGCGTGCTGGTTGACACCCGACTCCAGCAGGCTGGCGCCGATCGCGCTGATGCTGACGGTGCCGGGCAAGGTGGGGTCATCCACGGTGTAAAGCATCGTAGGCAGATCAGCCTCGCGCACCAGGTCGATCACCACCATGGGCGGGGTCCAGAAGTGCGAGCACAGGACCATGCACTCCGCGCCTTCGGCCTGCAAATAGCGGGCGCAGTAGGCAGCATCTCCGTAACGGCGGACGCCAAACCAGCCGTCACGATCGGGCCGCAAGCTGGCCATCGGATCAACCACCTGGCAGCCGTTGGCAGTCAGGAAAGCGCTCAACTCCTGATGCAGCTCGCGCAGATAGGTCTCGCGCGGCAGATCAAAAAAGGAATCGCGGCCGTCGGTGAAGGTGACCAGGCCGACTTTCGGCCCCGAACTTCGTTGTTCTGGCATTTGGTAACCTCGTTCCCTTAGGTGTACTGCCCGTACTCGCGGGCCGTTTCAAACATGGCGATGATGATCTCGGGACTGACGTCGATCATGTGGTTGCAGGAGGCCAGCACATATCCGCCGCCCGGCGCAAGGCTGTCGATGCGATCCCTGACCATGGCGACCACGGAATCGACCGTTGGGTTATCGTCCAGGCCTTCGACCGCGCCGTGAAACGTCAGATCGGCGCCATAGGCATCCTTCAAGCGGCGGGCGTCCATGCCGGCCGTCGATGTCTGCACCGGGTTCAGCACGTTTACGCCAACTTCCAGCAAATCAGGGATAACGTCGAACACAGCGCCGTCGGTATGGCGAAAGAGCGCGGCATGGGGGGCCTTCTGGTGGATCAAGGCGTAGAGTTCCAGCTCGGCCGGCTTGATGAATTTGCGATACATCCGCGGCGAGATCAGCAGGCTTTTGTTGGTGCCCAGATCGTCACCGATCTCCACCATCTGCACGTAGGGTCCGACGGCATCCAGAAACATGCCGTAGATTCCCTTATAGATCTCCAACAGGTGCGCGATGATCGCCTGCGCCACATCCGGGTAGAGCGCCAGCGCCATCATGAACTCCGCCATATCCATGATCTGGCAGGCGCGGTCCAGGAAACCATAGGTGATCGGATTGCGCGCGACCAGCGCATAGTCCGTTTCTTCGTACATTTGACGGGCCGTAGCCGCCAGCCCGTCGGTGGTATACAGGTCAAGCGGGCTCGGCCAGTTGTGGGCCTCCACTTCGCGCACGGTGGTGGCGCCGTGCAGCGGATTGTGAACGATGTTGACGTAGAGGCCGGCTTTTTGATAGCCCACACCCCACGGATCAATGATGGTTCCATCGTCCTGCACGGTGCTGCTGGACGCCGGGTTCTTGGGCAGGAACAGTCGACGAAAATCTATGTCGAAATGCTCCAGGATACGCTCGTCGTAGAAGTTGGCCGTGGTTCCTGAGCGCACCGGTGGGATCGGCGCCAGCCCCAGATGATCGCGCAGCCGCACGTAGGTCTCGTCCAGCAGCATGGTGGCGTTGCCCATCAGATCCAGCGGCACGCGGTCCGGTTCGTGATGGTTGAACGCTGTTAGGACACGCTCGCGGTGGCTGTAAGTCGGCATGGTTGGTCTGTTAAATCGTTAGTAACGTTGGTAGTAGGCGCTTCAGCGCCTCAGAACGGCGCTGAAGCGCCTACTATCAACCTGTCCGCTTGACTACACGGTCGCCCAGATCAGGCAGCGGCGACTGCGGGTGCAGATTGCGCACGGAGGCTCTGAAATCCAGCCCCTGCTGGGCCAGTGCTACAAGCTCGGCTTGATCGCCGTGGTGCCATTCCTTGAGCTGGCGACGGGCAATGTTGACGTGAAGCACCTCGTCGGCCCAGTCGAAATCCTGGAAGGTGCGCATCAACGGGTAGCCGGCCATATCGCGACAAAACTCATACTCCTCGCGCTTGCCGGGTGGATATTTCATCAAGGCCGCTTCGACCCCGATGCCTATCAGGGCATAGAGCTCCAATGGCGTCATCTCGAACAGGTAACTGGCCTCGAAATCGCGCACTGGCATGGCCGAGCGGTCACCCAAGAGATCCTCGGCTGCCGCCTCGCCAAAGAGCGAGTGGCGCATCTCATCCCACAGATGGCGCGCCAGATCGACGTAGAACGCCCACGGCTGGTCGGGCGTTTCACACAGCACCAGGGCCAGTCCCTCGGCCACGGTGACCTCGCTGAGCCGGGTAGAGATCATCTGCCCCAGCCGGGCGCTGATCTGTTCATTGGCGACATGGTAGAAATCCCAGACGCGCGGGAATGCATCATCTCGTGTAAGCTCGCGGGGGATCACGTATGGTTCGTTAGCGCGCTGCAGTGCGACCGCTTCAGAACTGACAGGTCCGCTGCCATCGATCCCGCCAGCCGCGTTCAGCAGCTGCTGCAAATGGTCAACCCAGGCGTCTGCCGCTGCCCGTCGCTCCGCAGAATTGACCACATCATCGTAGGCAGCTTGCAGCAAGCGCAGCGCCTCGGCTTCTTCGGCGATGATCGTCTTCAGCAGCCGGACGGTCGGATAGTCGGCCAGATCGTTGGTCGTTGCCAGGTAGTCGTGATATGCAGCCAGCAGCGCCGGCTTGATGACCCGCACCAGCGACGCCAGCAGCTCGGTGGTGTTGGCTGCGTGAATTGCTTCATCGAAGAGCACCGCCAGCGACGTGTCAGGCGCGCTGGCGGCCCTCTTCTTCGAAACCCGCAGCTCCGACAGTCGGCTCCTGAGCATGTCGGTGTGCTGCGCGTCCTCGTATTGCAACCTTGCCAGCAGGACCTTGACGTCCCGCTCCGGTACACTGATGATATGAGCCGCCTGCAGGAACATCAGACGTTCCTCGGCGTATGCCAGGTGGTGGATGCGCGCCGCGCATTCCTCGACGCCGTAGCCAGGCGTCCGCGTGTTGGCCAGACCTGCGTATTGATAGATAGTCGTCATACGATATTCCACGTGATTCAGGAAGAAGTCATCACACCGCCATCAGGGGCGATGGCCTGGCCTGTAATCAGGCGCGCGCTGTCAGAAACCAGGAACTGGGCCAGCCCGGTCAGATCGTCGATCTCGGTGAACTGCCCCATGGGAATGCGCGCAGCGCGGTCGGCCAGATAGGCATCGCGTGTGATTCCCTGTTCGGCGGCCGTCTCTTCGGCATAACTGAGTTGCATCGGTGTGAGCGTCACGCCGGGGCAAATGGCGTTGACCGTGACACCATACGGCGCCATCACCATGGCCAGACACCGGGTATACATCAATACGGCAGCCTTGCTGACCCGGTAGGGGATGACATGCGCGCCGGCGCGGACGCCGTTGTACGATGCTGTCATCAGGATGCGTCCCTGTTTGCGCTCCATCATGTGCGTCGCCACCGCCCGGCAGGTCAACGCAACACCTTTGATGTTGACATCCATCACCAGATCCCAGTCATCCGGCGTGATGTCCAAATAGTCGGCCGGTCCCAGAACGCCAGCGTTGGCGAAGAGAAAATCGATCTGGCCAAAGCGAGCGATGCCAGCCGCGACCGCAACGTCCAACGCCGCCGCGTCGGCAACATCGACCGGCAGCGCGAGAGCCTGGCCGCCAGCAGCCACGATCTCCGCGGCAACTCGATCCGCCGCCTGGCCATTCAGGTCGGTTACGATAACAGCTGCGCCGCACGCAGCCATTTGCAGGCCGAAACCGCGGCCGATTCCACTGCCCCCACCGGTGATGAATGCGACTTTGCCCGTCAAATCAACTGTGATTCTGGACATAGAGTTCTCGAACTGAGGATGCGAAAAGATCGATACTGAGACTACGTCATCTTAACACGAATCCCAGCCGCTGTCAATACAAAATGACCATACTCGAAACAATGACTGCAATTTTGGATTGACATGGCCCATTTATTGCGCTATAATCAGGTTACTACTTTCGACTTCGAAACCAGAGGATCGGATCAATGCCAGCTATCACCCGCCTTGAAGAAATCGTGGCGCTTGTTCACAAGCGTGGTTTCCTTTCGGTCAAGGAGCTCAGCCGGATATTTGCGATATCGGAAGTCACGATTCGGCGGGATCTCCAACGTCTGCATGATGAGCAGCGGCTGCTGCGTACCTACGGCGGAGCCGCGCCGCTCACTCCCCGACTCGATCACCCATCGCGGTCGGCCACGTCTG
The DNA here is from genome assembly GCA_020634615.1 of Anaerolineales bacterium. Classification (GTDB taxonomy): domain Bacteria; phylum Chloroflexota; class Anaerolineae; order JAAEKA01; family JAAEKA01; genus JACKBK01. The sequence goes on along the minus strand of JACKBI010000007.1, from coordinate 252,724 downwards.
GGCTTACAGGCTCTGCAACGGCGCCGGACAGCTCGCTGATCGAGCAGGTTGACGTGTTGATCGCCATCTCCCTGAGTCCGCGAAGCGATGCAATCCTGCTCGAACGAGCCGAAAAGCATCAGGTACCAATTGTGGCAGAATCGCTGGCAATGCCAGGCGCCAAGACGCTGATCGCGGTCGACAACTACGCGGCCAGCCGCTCACTGGGCCAATGGGCAGGACGATATGTGCTGCAACATTTCGCAGGCCAAGCGCGGGTGCTGGACCTGAGTTACCATTTGAGCAACACGCAGGAACGCAGCAACGGCTTCGCAGCCGGCCTGCGCGAGACAGTTGCGGACACGCAGATAACACTGTCGCTCAACACGCAGGCCGATTGGCGCTCGGCATACCAATTAACTGCCGATGCAATTCAGGTTAACCCGGAGATCAATGTCATCTTCGGCGTCAACGACACGGTGGTCAGCGGCGCCATTCAAGCGTGCAGCGAGCTTGGCATCGATCGGGAGAGCGTCCTGGTGGTCACTTTCGGCCTTGAGGGCACCACACTGATCGACGAACTGAGCCGCAATGAGTATCTCAAGGCCGGTCTGGCGATGTTCCCGGAGATCGTCGGACCAACCTGCGTTGAGGCTGCCATTGCTGCCTACGGCGGCATTGAAATGCCTTCTCAGCTGGTGACCCCGCACATGGTGCTGACGGCAGACAACCTGCAAAACGTCTATGAGCAAGGCGAAGCGGGCTGGCAGTTGAAACCGAGCGGCCCGGACACGCCGCGTGAGCTTTCCCTCCCCATTCATCGTTCGGACCATCTTGGGGCCGACCTGCCTGCCAGAATTGGCTTCCTGGTACCGTTCAGCCAGCACGAGTGGTATCAGAATCTTCAATGCGCGATGCACACGTACGCCAGTGATCTGGGAATCGAACTCGACATTGCCGACGCGGCGGCCAACCTGCGGGATGAGATGGTCTTGCGCAAACGAAGCATCGCCGGCGAGGCCAGCAGTCTGATCAATCCGGGCGACGTCGTTCTGATCGACAGCGGCGAGGCGACCACCTACCTCGCCGAGGCGTTGATCGGCAAGCGCGACATCACCGTGATCACCAATTCGATGGACGTGTTCGAAACGCTGCGCGGCGAGCCCGGCATCGCCCTCATCTCAACCGGAGGCTTGCTGCGCCGGGAAAGCCAAACCCTGACCGGCCCCACGACCGAGATCGTTCTGCGCGAGCTTCGCGCCGATAAGCTGTTTCTGGCGGTCAGCGGCGTCTCACTCGACTTCGGCCTGTCACATACCAATCTTGCTGAGGTGAACGTCAAGCAGACCATGATCCGCGCTGCTCGCGAGGTCATTCTGCTGGCCGACCACACCAAGTTCGAGCAGGAGTCGGTGGTTCAGGTCGCCCCCATCAGCATCGTCCACAAGGTCATCACCGACAACGCCTTACCGGCCAGCACGCGGCTGGACATCACCAAACTCGGTATCGAAATCGTGCTGGCCAAGGCATAACCGGCGCGCTGTAACTTCTCCAAAGATACGCGGGCCATACCCACCTTCGCCGATGAGGCATGGCATGACGCCTGCCCAAGACGCACTGTGCGCTTCAACAGCGAACAACCTCGCGACGGCCGCGGCCCGTCAGCGACGTGAAGGAACCAGCCAGCGGACCATGTATGGGTTCAGCGAAACATGTGACTCGCCCGTCGCCCCGTGCAGAACATCCTCCGAGATGAGATCGCGCCAAACTGAGCCTGCTTTCACCCCGTGCGTTGCGAAATCCACAGTAAGTTTTAGCGGCTGATCGGTTGTACTCACCAGACAGATCAGCGGTTCCCCGCCTGACAATGGCGTGCGCTCCAAAGCAAACACGGAGCGATGCAGTGAGAGGACACGCTGCTGAGCAGCTGGGTGGAAAGCTGGTTGCGTCTTGCGCAGCGCCAGCATGCGCCGCACCCCGGCGAACACCTGTCCTTCGTGGCATGACGCGTCATCCAGCCGCTGTGACAGGCTGGCAAGGTCGAACTTTTCGCGGTTGATGGAGCGTGCCCGTCCCGTTTCGGCAACGCAGGCTTCGCAGTTGCGGGAACCAAACAGGCTGTGGACGTAGATGCCGGGGACACCTGCCAGCGAAAGCAATATCGCCTGTGACGCGAGGAAGCGGGCAATGTCCAGCTCCGGTTTTGCCGCTGCCGGATCGTTGAGGAAATCATAGAGCGTGATGTTCAGTTCATAGACGCTGCTGGATCCATCGGCATTGGCCCGATAGCTGACGCGGCCGCGGTGGGCCACGGTTTGATCCACCAGTGCCTGCACCTCTTGCGGCGTAAGCAGATTCTCGGCGGGACGCATCCCGATGCCATCGTGCGACGCAATGAAATTGAAGAAGGCCGAACCGGACGGCGGCGGCTCCTGCGATGCCACCCAATCCGACAACATCGTGGCATCGCCGCTGCGCAACGTGTGCAACACCACCGGACCGAGGGAGAAGTTGTAGACCATCTGCGCTTCGTCCGTATAGCGAGCTTCAGGCAGCACCGAACCGAAGTAGCTGATGTTGTCCATGTGGGGCACATTGGTTTCGGTGATCAAAATCACGTTGGGGGCGACCAAATCCAGCACCGCGCGCCATAGCTTGACCACCGCATGGGTTTGCGGAAGGTGCAGGCAGGTTGTCCCGACCTCCTTCCACAGAAACGCGATGGCATCCAGCCGAATCAAATCTGCGCCGGCGGCGACGTAGGCCAGCAACACTCCGGTGACACGCATCAACACATCCACATTGGCAAAGTTAAGATCGATCTGATCCTCGCTGAAGGTTGTCCAGACGTGTTGCAGCCCGTTCGCCGTTTCGACCGGCGTCAACAGCGGCAGCGCGCGAGGGCGCACCACCTCGGAGAGATCCTGGGCTGGGTCGGCCGTGATGAAATAATCGTCGAACGGCTTTTCTGCGCGCAGGAACGCCTGGAACCAGGCGCTTTCACGCGAGACATGGTTGACCACCGCGTCGAACATCAACTTATAGCCGCTGCCGATCGCTTTGACATCGTCCCAGGTTCCCAACGCCGGATCGACGACCAGATAATCGATCACCGAGAAGCCATCATCTGAGGAATAGGGAAAAAAGGGCAGGATATGGACGCCATTGACGGCGTCTCCCAGATAAGTGTCCAGGAAGGTGAGCAAGCTGCGCAGCGGCGGCCGGCCAGGCTCACGAAACTGATCGCCGTAGGTGATCAGAATGGCATCGCGCTGATCAAGAAACTGCCCTGGCTGGCGAGTCCCATTGGCCAGCTCTGGATGTTGATCGCAAAACGCAGCCAACGTCGGCTGCAACTGATGCCAGGCATGGTCTCCCCCTTGCTCCCCGTACAGGAACGCCAGCAGCTGTCGAATTCGAATTTCGGGCGACATCATGAACGATGGTCCTTTCGGCTTGGCAACCACTCATGTACAGTACATCGTTACGCCTGCGCCGCGCAGGAAAATGTCCGGTGAATAGTTGCTCAGATTGCGGGCAGGATCGCTCATAGTGGCTGATTGTGTCAGACTGGCAGGTCGATCGCGTCCTCCTGGCCGCGGTTGATATCTCGCTGCGCCCGCGCTAACAGCATCGCAACAATCGGCGTTGCGGCCTCGAACGAGTAATGCTGGCGGGCCAGCGCATAGTTGTGTTCCACCGCTCGCCGGCGCGTGACCGGATCCATGATACCCTCTACCACGGCGTCAACGGTGGCGTTGTCGATAGCAGCAAAGGCACGCGGATCCCCCTTCACATCGATCTCCACCAGATCGAAGCCCTTGGGGCCAATGTCGGCCTTGTAGACATCGTAGCGGTTGACCAACGCGGGCAGGCGGAAGTAGAGAGTCTCGATCAACGCGTTGCCGAATCCCTCCACCAGACTGGGATAAGTCACGAAATCGGCGTGGACATAGGCATCCCACAGCGAGTACACCTTTTGTCCGGCGCGCTCCCCGGCAACAGGTGCAAAACGGTCTGCCGCGTAGAGCAGCGGGACACCGGCCTCGGCAGCCTGCTGACGAAGCTGCTGCAAGTAGTCCAACCCCTCGTCGCCGGCGTGGTGAGTCAACAGCAGCACCGCTTCCTTGCCAAGCAAGCGAGTCCGGATGGCTGGCTCCCGCAGGCGCCGCACAAGCTCGATAGCCAGTTCGATACCTTTGCGAGGGACGACTCGCGTTGGTTGCAGAATCAGCAAATGCTGATCGCTCAGGCCCAAAGCGGTTCGCAGATCGTGGTTGAACGGGGTCAGGGCCGGTGCAGCGCTGGCGAAGTCGAAGATGTTCGCCAGCAGCGTGGCTTCGACACCGAGACGAGCGCGCAGCGCATCCTGAGCCAACGAATTGATCACCACGTGTTGCACCGATGGCAGATTTGGCGGGAACGCTGTGCTAAGAACTTCGCCGATGCAGTTGACCTGAAAACGCTCCCGCTCCCAGTAGAAGTCGTGGTTGTGGTTGATGACGGCCAGGCCACTCTCAGCGATGACGTCGGTCAGCGCCATCCCCAGCGGCACGTGCATGGGAATGGAAAGTGCGTTTTCCGGTACCAGCACGTCGATGGCAAAGTCATTGATGTACGTTGCGATAGCGTGGCGCAGAGTGTCGGCCATACTGGCGATGCGCGAAAGCAGGTCTGGCGCCGGGTCAACGACGCCGAAGCTGTGGTCATGGATCCAGCGCGCCTCGGGATGCGTGAAGTGCATCTCCGGAACCAGCATGCCGGGCGGACCATCGGCGTCCAGTTCCCCGGCGCAGTAGCTGACGGAGTGGCCAAGCCGGCTGCAGATCGCTGCCAGCTTGGCTGTCTCCAGCGATACGCCGTCAGTGCCGGCCAGCCGCGTCGAGAGGAAACCAACATTCATCGCTGGCCTATCCCTTCACACCACCGGCCGTCAATCCTCCAACAAGATAGCGCTCGAAGACGATGAAGAGAACGACTACAGGCAAGGTGATGATCACCGAACCAGCCATCAGCATCGTCCTGGGCACCTCCTGGCTATCCAACTGATTGACACCCAGGGAGAGCGTCCACGATTTGGGGTTGTCCAGCAAGAAGAGCAGCGCGTAGAGGTATTCGTTCCAGGCAATCATAAAGACGTAGAGGCCGGCGGCGGCAATGGCGGGCACCGAAAGCGGCAGGACGATCTTCCAGATCGTTTGGAGACGCGAGCAGCCGTCGATCATCGCCGCCTCTTCCATGTCCACCGGGATCGTCGTGAAGTAGCCGCGCAGCATGTAGATGGCCACCGGCAGGGTGGAACTGAGATAGACGATGATCAACGCAGTCAGCCGCTTGGGAACCGTCGTGCGCATGCCCAACTGGCTGTACATGACAAACAGCGGGATTGCCAGCACGATAGCAGGCACCATGTAGACCAGGATCAGTCCCCAGTTGACCGCGCCCTTACCGCGGAACTTGAGGCGGGTTGACGCGTAGGCTGCCAGGATGCAGACGACCATGGTGATGGCGGTCGTCACTACCGCGACCAAAAAGCTGTTCTTGATAAATACCATAAAGCCCTGGCCGCCCTGGCTGACAGGCTTGAGAACATCCAGATATGTCTTTGGCGGCCAGACGGTACTCAAGTCGGGCAGGAGATTGGCCGGGTTGGTCAACAACACCTGCACGTCCTTGAAGGACAACATGATCATGTAGTACAAGGGGAAAGCGCAGATCACGAAGAAGAACACGATCCCGATCCAGCGCAGGATTCGACCGAAGATGAGCATCTCCCAAGATTCGCGTGTCATGGTTTACCCCTCCTCGATGTAGAACCAGCGGAAATAGACGAACAGCAGGACCGCCAGAATTCCCGCCAGCACGATGGATAGCGCCGAAGCTGCGCCGACGTTGGACAGGCCAAAGAGATAGTTGTAGATCTGGACGGTGATGACATTGGTGCCCGCGGCGCCGCCGGTCAGCAGGAAGATGTCATCGAACTTGTTGAATGTCCAGATGAAACGCAACAGGACCAGCGCGGCCGTCACTGCGCCCAGCTGGGGCAGCGTGATCCTGAAGAAACGCTGTGTCAGCGTCGCGCCATCGATCTTGCCTGCTTCATACAGGTCTTCTGGCAGCGCCTGCAGGCGGGCAAGGTAGAACAGGAATGCAAAGGGAAAGTAGCGCCAGCCCTGAAACAGAATGACCATGGTGAGCGCAACTGGCCATTTGAACTCCAGTCCCAGAAACTCAATGGGCAAGGAGCGGGTACTGAGAAAGGAGATCGGCTGCATGCCAAAAATGTTCTGCAGCCAAACGTTGATGATGCCAAACTGCGCGTTCAGCATAGTCTTCCAGACCAGAGTGACGGCAACGATCGGGGCGATGTAGGGAAACAAAAGCACGCCGCGGAAAAGCTGGCGTCCGCGAAATGGCTCGCGGGCCAGCAAGGCGGCGATCAGGCCCAGCACGATGGGGAGAATGGTGCCGAACACCGCGTAGATTACCGTGGTTCTCAGCAGCTCGCCAAATCCGCGTGCGCCCAGAACTTTGGCGTAGTTGTCCAGCGTGAAGGTCAGATTTCGGAGGCTCAGATCCCCCAGATCGATCAGCCGCAGCTCCTGAAAACTCAGTACGATGTTCCAGACAAAGGGAAACAGAATCAGAATGATCAGAATCAGGATCGGAATGGCGAGCAGTCTGTAGGCCTGGCGCTGTTCCTGCTGCGCCAGAGTCCTGCTCCTGCCTTTCACGGGTTGGCTTCCGGTTGATGTAGTCATGGCTTGCTCCTGGAACCGGACGGTGAGGGGTAACGCGCTGTCGCATCGGCGCTGGCCGCAGCGTGTTCCGTGCGTGAAACACGCTGCGGCCAGCCACGTTCGAGTTTCTGCAACCGGCTCAGCTAGAGGACTGAATTACGCAGTCTCTTGGAGTGCTGAGTTTAGTTCCATTGCGTCATCACGTGTCACCGCGGCAATCTCACGTGCTGCTTTGCCGCGGTGACACGCGCGAAGCGGATCTTATTCGAGAGACGACTGCAGAGCTTCGACTTCAGTCTGCATCTCTTCAGCGCCCTGTTCCACGGTACTGCTGCCGTTGAGCACGTCGTTGAGAATTCTTGGCACTGGAAGCGCCTGGTAGACAGCCTGCACCAACGCGCCCTGCCCCTGCTTGAAGCCCCAGCGATCCATGCCCGCCACGCCCTCGATAATGGTGTTGATTACCTCATCGCCATAGCACTCGCCCAGCGGCGCCTTGCGGTCCACACCGGTCTCAAGGAGTTTCCAGCCATCGATGAACTTGGTCGGTTCTTCAGGCGTACCGGCGCGCATGGGCAGCTTGCCTTCAGGTGACACCGACAACCAGTCGAGGTATCCCTCGTTGAACCAGAAGTCCAGGAACGCCCTGGCGGCCTCCTTGTCTGCTGTGGCGGTGATGCCCATATTGCTGAACTGGCCATACTGCGCCGGCTCGGTGTTGTCAGGCCCGACGAAGGTGGGCGCAAAGCCGCTGTTCTTGGCCAGGTATGCCGGATCGTCCGCGCATTCCGGACATGTGGGGAAGGCGTTGTCGCGCAGCCCGCACATCTCATCAAGAATGAACGGGGACCAGATAATCATGCCTGCCTGTCCTGCAAAGTAGGTCGCCCGGGTGCTGGCTACGTCCTGCTGGCCGGCCGGCGAGTAGTTGTTCTCCAGGTCAGTGTAGAACTTGATGGCGGCCTGACATTCGGGTGAATTCAGCGTTACCGCGCCGGAATCATCCACCAGTTGGCAGTTGTTGGCCAGCGCGATGTGTTCAAAGGTTTGCTGCGTGAAGACAGCAACATCGTTGGCAGCCGTGATGCCAAACATGTTGTTGGCCGGATCGTTGAGCGCTTCCGCCGCGGCCATGATCTTGTCGTAGCTGTCAGGCTTGTCCAGCCCGGCCTTTTCGAAGAGGTCGGTGCGATAGATCAACAGCTGGCCCCAGCCGTCGGTGGGAACTGCTGCATAGCCGTCCTTGTAGGCCACCATGTCAAGACTGCCTGCGCCGAAGGTCGAGGGATCGAGGCTGTCGATCACTTCCTTGGCGATCTCATAGTCCAGAATTCCCTGGTCGGCCCAGCCAATGGCATAGTCCAGCGGGAAGAACATGACGTCGGGCAGGGTATTGGCAGCCGCGGAAGCTGTCAGCAACTGCGGCAACTGTCCCTCGTCCACCGGAACGATTTCGACGTTGATGCCGGTCTTGGCGGTGAAGGCATCGAGGATTTCGCGGGTTCTGGCAACACGCTCGGGCTGCGTCTCGGTACTCCAGAACATGATCGACTTGCCGGCCACCGGCGCGGTGTCGGCTGCTGCAGCCGGAGCTTCGGTTGCAGTATCGGCTGGGGCGGCATCAGGCGCGGCGGCTGGCGCCGTCGTCGGAGCTGCCGCAGGCGCGCTGCATGCGCCAATCACAAAGCTTGCCAATAGCAGCAATGTCAGAAGCAGGTAAAGTGGTTTGCGGGTCATTACTTTCCTCCAGGGTGGTGTGAGTGAGAATCGGTTGGTGAACACCGACCGGTTAGCGCCAATGGCGCGCGGCACTGGGAGTTTCGCGGTTCCATGGTTCTTGTCAATAACAACCTCCTTCGGCGACGGCGCCGCATCGATTGAAAACCAACTGGATCTAGGTCAGATCCGGTATTGCTGGCGCAGGCCCTGTGGAACCGCGCAGCACCAATTCTGGGGTCAGCAGCTGTTGTGGCTGCTGTAAGGTCTCGTCTTCGAGCAGTTGAATAAGCATGGACGTAACTTGGGTTGCGATGTAGTAAATCGGTTGGCGGATTGTGGTGAGCGGGGGGTGGGTGTGCTCGGCGGGACCGATGTCATCGAAACCGATGATCGAGAGATCCTGTCCAACCACCAGATTGCGCTGCTGAACAGCCGTCATTGCACCCATAGCCATCAGATCGTTGCCAACCAGGAGGGCGCTGGGCCGATTCGACAAGTCCAGCAACTGATTGGCTGCCGTTCGCCCGCCTCCCTGGGAAAGATCACCATGGAAAATCCATTCTGGATTGATTTCGAGGTTGTTTTCGGCCATCGCCCGAACAAAGGCTTGCCAGCGCAGGACACTGAACATCAATTCTTGCGGGCCGCGCAGGTACCCGATATTGCGATGTCCCAGCGATACCAAATGGTCCACGGCTGCACGTATGCCGGCCATGCCATCCGTATCCACCCAAGGAAAGTCTGAGTAGTTGGCGGAGCGTCCAAAGGAAACGAAAGGAAACTCGTTCTCCAGCATCAAAGCGATTCGTGCGTCGTCAGATCGTGTACGAACCACGATCATGCCATCGACACTGCGGCTCATGATGAACCGACGGTAGGTGTCTGTCTCGGCCGGCCCGGGCGCCACCGTGGAGATCAGGACATCGTAGCTGCGGCGGGCGGCTTCGTTGCCGATACCTGCAAGCAACTCGCTGAAAAACGGATCAGAAAATCGCGGACCGAATGTTGGCACAATGAAACCGATCACGTTGGCGCGCTGTTTTTGCAAGCGGCGAGCGGTCGCGTCCGGCACGTAGCCCATAGCCTTGGCGGTGGCCAATACGCGGGCACGGGTCTGCGGCGACACATCGCTGTAGCCCGCCAGCGCACGCGATACCGTGGTGACCGACAGGTCTAACTCAGCAGCAATATCTTTCAAGCGAGCGGGCATGGGTCGTCAGTGAGCCTAATCCAAGTTTCCAAAACGTTTTGGGGTTACCACATTCTAGCCCAAAACGTTTTGGATGTCAAGCGTTTTCGCGCAAAAATCGCTGATTTATGACCACAATCCTTTTGTTGCGGGGTCCTCAGAGCTGTTGAAAATCACAAACCTGTCACGCTGAGTGGACGCTGACTGATGCCGGGACCGCATGTGTCCATGCGAACTCGACAAATCAAGATCGACGTGGTATCGGTGCTTTACCGTGCGAATTTGGATAACATCCTGGTACTGACTAGAATCCAGGGACGTTGCCAGCGGAGTCCAATGTCATTTCTGATTGCGCCCTTGCTGGTGATCCAAGTTTTGCAACCAGATCGCCCGACTCCGAATAACCGCCCGTCTTCTTCTCATGAAACACCGCATCCCTACACTGCTCGCCCTCATCATTACCGCATCGCTGCTCTTCCCGTTCACCCAGCACGCTGCCGCCTGGTCCACGCCTGAACTGCCGCCTCCCCCGATTGCCAACCCGAGCTTCGAGTGCGCAACCGGCTACAGTGCGCAATCAGGCATCACTGGGCGGGTTCCTAATGGCTGGACAGCAACACTTGTCTACGGCCACCCGGAGCTGAACAGCGCACGCATCAAGTTCACCGGTCAGTGCGGCAACGACGGCTTTGTCGAGCGGCTGGAAGGCCTGGACAGCCTGGTTTTCCTGTCTGAGGATATTGAGACGCCGCCCGAGCCGGGCAAACCGTTCGACGCCGTGATCTACCAGCGAATCGCTGTAACGCCCGGAACCGCGTACAGCCTGAGCGGCTGGCTGGTCAGCTTATGCGGCGGCAGCGCAATCCCCAACGACTGCCCGGCCGGCTATTACATCGCCAAAATGTTGGGCATTGATCCCACCGGCGGCGCCGATCCCACCGCTGCCAGCGTGACCTGGATCGAGGATCGCCGCAATTTCACCGAAAGCCGCTGGGCCAACCTCTACCTGGCCGCCACAGCCCAGAGCGACCATGTGACTCTCTTCGTTCGGGTCCGCAGTCCCTACCGCTGGCACGGCGCGCACGCCTTCGCCGACGCGATCAGCCTGGTGCGCGCGCCGCTGGCCTGGTTCGTTGATCTGCCTGCCAGCGTGCCTGGCAGCGCAGTGACGGTTCGCTGGTCAGGCAGCCAAAGCCCCGACATCGCCGCCATACCGGGCGGCACCTACGAGATGCAATACGACGTGCAGATCCGAAAAGCTGGACAGGCTGGCTGGATCGACTGGCAAACCGGCAGGCCAGCCGGTCAAGCCACCTACGTCGTCGATCCATGCCTCGGTCCACAGACAATCCAGTATCGCGTGCGCGCCCGCTCGGAGCAGCCGCCTGGTTCGGGGGGCGCGTTTCCCAATCACCGCTTCCCTGGCGACTGGACCGCGCCCGCGTCAGTGACGTTCCTTGGCGGCGCGGCATGTCAGCCGGCCGCTTTCCTGCCGCTGGTGATGCACCGCTAATCGAAGTTTGCACCAATGCACCTGTTATGATAGACTGTCCGAGGCGGTCCCCTGATGGGGATCGTTTTGTGACCCAGAACCGATATGTAATAGTACCGTTGGTTCGCCCGGCCGCTGTGGGTCGGGTGTTTTGTTGCAACAGGAGGCTCCACTCCGGGGATGAGCCAGCTGTTGGCACGCAAATAGGGGCAAGCTCCGCGAGGATCTTGCGACAGCGCAGCAATCTCATCCAATACCGGCAGTGGCGGGCATGTCCCGTTCTGCAAAACGGCGGCTTAGTCCCGTCGATAAAACAGGAGCCTTATGACAACCGAATTTACCTTCGACGATCTGCGTCCAGAACTGGCGCAGGCCGTAGCCGAACTTGGCTACACTGAACCTACCCCCATTCAGGCTGCGATCATCCCCCTGATGCTGACCGTGCAAGACGTCATCGGTCAGGCGCAGACCGGCACCGGCAAAACCGCTGCTTTCGCCCTCCCAATCCTGCAAATCATGCAACCCGGCTCGGGTTCCATCCAGAGTTTGGTCGTTACGCCAACCCGCGAGCTGGCGATTCAGGTCGCTCGTGCATTTCATGATTTCGGCCACGTTATGGGCCTGCGCGTTCTGGCGATCTACGGCGGGCAGCCTTACGACCGGCAGAAACGCCGCCTTTCCAAAGGCGTGGACGTTGTGGTCGGTACGCCCGGCCGCCTGCTGGACCTGATCGGCCAGCGCGCGCTGGATTTGAGCGAACTGCGCACCGTGGTATTGGACGAAGCCGACGAAATGCTGAGCATGGGCTTCATCGAAGATATCGAGGCAATTCTGGCCGAGACCCCCACAACCCGCCAGACGGCGCTCTTCTCGGCCACCATGCCGACTGAGATCCGCCAGTTGGCCGACAAGTACATGTTCAACCCGCAGGTCGTGTCGGTGGGACCCAGGGAACGCACGGTGGCCGCCATCGAGCAGCGCAGCTATCTGGTCCATCCCAGCGACAAGCTGGCGGCCCTGACCCGCATTTTCGAGATGGAAGACATCACCAGCGCGTTGATCTTCACCCGCACACGCGCCAGCACCGGCGAGCTGGCTAGCGAGCTGACCGTTCGCGGCTTCCCCGCCGAGTCGCTCAACGGCGACCTGAGCCAGGACGCCCGCGAGCAGGTCATGCAACGCTTCCGCCGCGGCCAGACCACCGTCCTGGTGGCGACCGATGTCGCGGCCCGCGGCCTGGATATCGACGACATTTCGCACGTCTTCAACTACGATCTGCCGCTGCAGACCGAAGCCTACGTGCATCGCATCGGCCGCACCGGACGCGCTGGCAAGACCGGCGTCGCGATCTCGCTGGTGACGCCTGATGAGAACTGGCGCCTTCTCAGGATCGAGCGCTTTACCCGACAATCCATCACCCGGGCCGACCTGCCAACCGTCGCGGAAATCGAGGCACGGCGCGAGGCTCTGTTGCAGGAGAAGCTGCTGGTCTGGCTGCGCCGCGGCCGTTGCCGCCGCGAAAAGGAAATCGTCGTTGAGTTGGTGGAAGCCGGCCATGACCCGCTGGACATCGCCGCCGTCGCGCTGAAGATGGGACGATCTGAGGAAAAGCAGCGCCCCATCGCCGAAATACGTGAAGTCAACCAGTCACGGCCCGCGGCCACGCGCCACAACGACCGTCCGCGGCGCGAATACGATGACCGCCCGGACCGCCCGCGACGCGAACGCGACAGCGCACCGCGGCGCGAGCGAACCTACGGACGCCAGCAAAACGGTGACGCGCGTGGTTCCCACGAAGAAGGCATGGTCCGCCTGACGTTGAGCGCCGGTCGCGCCCAAGGCATCCGCCCGAACGATGTCGTCGGCACCATCGCTTACCACGCCGACATCCCCGGCCGCAGCATCGGCGCGATCCGCATCCAGGAAGACCATACACTGGTCGATGTGCCGCAGCAATTTGTTGGCCAGATCCTCGACAAGGCTGGTAGCTACCGCATCCGCCAGCAGACTGTGACGCTGACCCGCAGCTAGCGTGTCCCCTGCCCGGTATCCCGATCGAGCTACAGATTGCCCACTGTGCCTGGTCGGGATACCGGGACCACTCAACCTGACACCAAGACAGGTTGGTAACGACCCAGTCAGGCCATCAGGCGTGCAGACACAGGCGAGCGGCCGAGGCAGGAACTTGCACTGCGGGTGCACCGGTAGCCTGGCGCACGCGATCCCCATTCTCGTTTCAACAGCCCGATTGTGAGCTATGCAACTATACCTGATCGGTTGCACGTGTTAGCATTAGCGTCGTTACTGAACGAACGTTCAGTGACCAAGGCATCACCGAACGTTCAAGGCCCCAACGGGCAGGTTCTACCGCAATGAGTGACAACCCACCACGAGGACGACAGTGTATTCTGGAGCAGGCGCGCCAGATGTTCTTCGCGCGTGGCTATCATGGCGTCTCCGTTCGCGAGATCGTTCAGGCCTGTGGTTTGTCAAACGCGGCGCTCTACCACCATTTCGGCAGCAAGGAAAACCTGTTCATCGAGGTATTCAAAGGACACATCGCTCTGGTCATCCAGCAACTGCGCCTGGCGGGCGAGGCTGCCACTTCCTGCCGCCAACGCCTGACAGAGATGACAGAAGCCTACGCCGGAATCGTGCTGGAATCGCAGAGCGAACTGCAGGCGCTGCGCCGCGACGTGATGGCATTTGAACCGGATGAGCGCCAGCGGCTGCTTATCGACGCGCAATGGCAAATACCCGCCCTCTTCGAAACCGTTCTCGACGAGGGAATTGCGGCCGGCGAGATCGGGCGACTTGACGCCCATCGTGTCAGCATCGTACTGACGGGTATGATACTCTCTCTGGCAGTACGGCGGCAGATCGAACCGGTCAGCGAGAGCCTGCGGGACGACGTTGAATTGATCATGAATACACTGTTTGAAGGCATACGCAACCGATGAAGCACGCAGTCACCACCAATGGCACAGGTCTGAAGGCATGGTCTGGCGACCCCTCCCCCACCGCATCGACCATTATCCAGATGCGCGACGTGGTCAAAACATACAAGACCGGCGCGGGTAGCTTCACCGCCGTTAACCGCGTCAGCCTTGATATCGGGCGCGGCGAGTTTCTGGGGATCGTCGGCAAGTCGGGCGCGGGCAAAACCACACTGCTCAATCTGATCTCCGGCGTCAGCCGGCTTACGTCAGGCAAGATTCTGTTTTTCCCGCCAGACAACGGACGAAAGAACGGCACAGATGGCACCCTGTCAATCGGTGAGATGAACCAGGACCAGTTGGCGGCCTGGCGGGGCAGCAACATGGGGATCGTCTACCAGTCCTTCGAGCTGATGCCGCAGCTCAATCTCGTCAGCAACATCATGATGCCGCAGGAGTTCGCGGGAACCTTCCAGCCCGGTGTCAGCCAGAAACGAGCGCTGGAACTGCTGGACATCGTCGGACTGATCGATCACGCCTATAAGCTGCCGGCGCACATCTCGGGCGGCCAGAAGCAGCGGGTTGCCATTGCACGCGCCTTGATCAACAACCCCGCCATCATTGTGGCCGATGAACCGACCGGCAGCCTGGATACAGCGACTGCCGACGCCATCTTTGCGATATTCGCCCGGCTGGTGGAAAACGGCACGACGGTGGTGATGGTTACCCATGACATGGAACTGGCCACCCGCTTTTCACGCCGGCTGATCATCTCCGACGGCGAACTGGTGGATGAGTTGGTCGAGACGGCACCCAATGACAAACCAGAGGAGCACATCGACCTGACGATGCCCGATGGCGCCCATGGTGAAACGCTGCTCTCCAACGTCGCCACCAACGTCCGGCATGACCTTTCCCAGCCGGCCATCGAACTGAAAAACGTCGTCAAGACCTATGTCAACGCGGCCGGCAGCTTTACGGCCCTGCGCGGTATAGACCTGGAGATCGGATACGGACAGTTTGTGGCGCTGGTGGGCAAGTCGGGCAGCGGCAAGTCAACCCTGCTCAACATGCTGACCGGCATCGACCATCCAACATCCGGCGAAGTACGCATTGGTGGTAAGGACATCTACAACATGTCGGAGAGCAAGCGTGCACTCTGGCGCGGCCACAACGTGGGCATCGTCTTTCAGTTCTTCCAGTTGCTGCCCACCCTGTCGCTGCTGGAAAACACGATCCTGCCCATGGACTACTGCAACGTCTATTCCTATGCGGATCGACCGGCGCGCGCCATGGCGCTTCTGAAAATGGTTGGCCTGGAGGAGCACGCCTACGACCTGCCGGCCAACGTCTCCAACGGCCAGCAGCAGGCCGCGGCCATCGCACGCTCACTGGCGACCGACCCGCCCATCATCGTCGCCGACGAACCGACCGGCAACCTCGACTCGCGCTCAGCCGACGTGGTTATCCGCGTCTTTCGCGAGCTGGCAGCCCAGGGAAAGACGATCCTGATCGTCACCCATGATCCTTCGTTGACCAGCCGTACCGACCGCACCGTTATCATCGCCGACGGCGAGATTATCGATCCCATCGTGGCCGGGACGCTGCCATCATTGGATCATGCACAGATGCTGCACGCCACGCACCAGATCAAACGGCAGCGCTACAGTCCGGGCGAGGCAATCATCCGCCGGGGCGAGCCGGTCAACCATTTCTTCATGATCGGCAGCGGCCAGGCCGAGGTGATGGACGGACATCCCACCCAGCCGATCGCGCGCCTGTCGGGCAACCAGTTCTTCGGCGAGGTCGAACTGCTGGGCGCATCCACCGCCATGGCAACCGTGCGCGCCGGACAAACCCCGGTCGAACTCGGCCTTCTTTCGCGCGAAGAATTCCACGCCCTCATGCAAGATTCGCCGGCAACCGCAGCGCTGCTGCGTGACGTGGCCGCCGCACGCATGCAAGAAAACCTGGCACGTGATCACGTGGAGGCCGTGCGATGAAGCTCAACATCATGCGCCCAAGCTGGCAGAAGGTGCTGGCTGATCTGTGGGCTGACAAGACGCGGACGGTGCTGGTGGTGGCTTCCATCGCGGTGGGCGTATTCGCCATCGGTGCGATCATGACCACCTATGTCGTGCTGAGCCAGGACATGCAGATCAGCTACGCCGCCAGCCAGCCCTCCAACATCGAGATCATCACCACGCCTTTCGACGACAAGATCGTGACGGCCATCAAAGGCTTGCCCGGCGTAGCCGACGCGCAGGGTCGCGAGTTCATTTCCGCGCGCTCCAGCAGCGATGGCATCAACTGGCTGCCGCTGGACATTGTCGCCGTGAAAGACCCCGCCGACTCGCAGATCAACCTGCTGACGCCCGAGCTGGGAGCTACCGCACCCGCGCACCGTGAGTTGGTCGTGCGCAACGACATGATGAACCCAACCGGGCTGACAGTGGGCGACCAGGCGCAAGTGCGCTTGTCCGACGGCACTGTGCGAACGCTGCCGGTGGTGGGTGTCGTGGGTGACCAGTCAGCCGCGGGAGATTTCACCGCGCCGCCGCGCGGCTATGTCACCTATGACACAGCGGACTGGCTGGGCGGTCAGCCGGGATACAATCATCTCTTTGTGCGAGCTGAAAACGGGACCGATGAGGAGTCGATCAAAGCACTGGCAACCGTGGTCGAAGATCGGCTGGAACGCACCGGCCATACGGTTGTGCGCACCAAGACCAATCTGACGACCGAACACCCCATGGCCTCAACCGTCCTGGCGATGATGGGTGTGCTGGCCGCTCTGGGCGTCCTGGTCATGCTGTTGAGCGGCTCGCTGATCTTCAACACGCTGAACGCGCTGCTCAGCCAGCACCGCCGGCAGATCGGCGTGATGAAATTGGTCGGCGCCCGCAGCCGGCAGATATCCGTCATGTATATCGCGCTGATCATTCTCTATGGGTTGATCGCACTGATCATCGCTGTGCCGCTGGGTATGGCGGCGGGCTACGCGCTGGCCGGTTTCACCAGCAGCATGATGAGCTTCCAGCTACAGGGTTATCGCATAGTTCCTTCGGTGATCATCGTGCAGGTAGTCGTCGGCCTGGCGGTTCCGCTGGTAGCCGGCTACTTCCCGGTCAACCAGGGTGCAAAAACCACGGTGCGGCGCGCCATCAGCGACGACAGCCCCGAAGAGCGATCGAGCAAGACCGGCCTGCTGGATCAGCTTGGCATCTGGTTTACCTTTCTTTCCCGACCGCTGATCCTTTCCATCCGCAACACCTTCCGCCGCAAAGGCCGCCTGGCGCTGACCTTGTTTACCCTCATCATCGCGGGAGCGATCTTCATCGCGGTGTTCAACGTCCGCGGCTCGCTGGGCGGTTTCATGGACATGTTGGGCCAGCACTTCATGGCTGACGTGACGATTTCGTTCCAGCATCCCTACCGCATCAGCCAGGTCGAGCAAGACGCGTATCAGGTGCCGGGTGTGAAATCGGTGGAAGGCTGGGGCCAGACCATGGCCAAGATCGTGGACGATGCGGACAACGAGGTCGCCAACCTGATCCTGCAGGCGCCTCCTGCCGGCTCCACCCTGCTGAAAGCTGACATGATAGCCGGCCGCTGGCTGCTTCCTGAAGACGACAAGGTGCTGGTCGTATCCGACTCGATCAGGACCAACTATCCCGATCTGAAACCGGGCGACACGTTGCGGGTCGAAATCAACGGCAATCGGGCGGAGGAGTGGCCGGTAGTCGGTATTTTCCGCTTCACCGATATGCTGGGCGATTCGCTGGGCTATGCCAACGACGAGACGATCTCACGTCTGACCGGCACCTTCGGCCAGGCCTCGACCTTCAAGGTCGTTGCCGACGCTGAGACCATGGCGCGCCAGGATCAGATCAGCAAGGCGCTGGACCAATATCTGCGCCAGCGCGGCTACAAGGTGAGCAACGTCGAGGCTGGCCTGGTCTCGCGCCAGCAACAGGGACAGGCCATCAACATCCTCGTCATCTTTCTGCTGACCATGGCGCTGTTGACCGCGTTGGTCGGCAGCATCGGACTGACCGGCACCATGGGCATGAACGTACTGGAGCGAACGCGCGAGATCGGCGTCTTGCGCGCTATCGGCGCGGTGGACTTCGAGATCATCAAATCGGTGGTGGTCGAGGGCATGATGATCGGCCTGATCAGCTGGGCCGCGGCCGTGGTGCTCTCCTTCCCCATCAGCTTCGTGCTGCTGCGCATCATCGGCCAGGCGATGATCAAGACCGACATGCCGCTGGTCATCACCCCCACCGGCATGCTGATTTGGCTGGGCGTGGTGATCGTGCTGTCAGTCGTCGCCAGTATACTGCCCGCCCGCAACGCATCCCGCCTGACCATCCGCGAGGTGCTGGCGTACGAGTAAGCCAGAGATGCCAACTTTTCGGAAAAATTGGCATCTCTTTCGGAAACATCACCACTCAACAAGAAAACGAGATTATCGGAGAAAAATGATTTCAAAGCAAAGAACTTTCGCAGGTATCGCATTGATCAGCCTGGTGGCACTGGCCGGCTGCAACGCAGCCTTGCCGGGTCAGGATCCGGCAGCCACAGCAGCGCCCGTTGCCGCCCCAACGGTGGCCAGCGCGCCGCGCACCAGCGGAGACATCATCGCCGAGGGCACTCTGGAACCGGCGCACTGGAATGAGATTGCATACTCCGTTGCCGGCACCGTCGAAGAGGTACTGGTAGCAGAAGGCGATATGGTCGAGGAAGGGCAGATTCTGGCGCGGCTGGACAGCGTTTATCAGAAAGCTGCGCTCGCACAGGCTGAAGCCGGGCTGAGCCGCGCCAAGGCGCATCTGGCTGAGCTGCAGGCTGGTCCGCGCACGCAGGAGATCGAAGTTGCCCAGACTGCCATCGAAGGCGCCAAGGCGCAACTTGAACGCATCCAACAGGGCCCGCGCCCCGAGGAAATTGCACCGGCCACCGCAGCGCTGGGCATCGCCCAGGCCAGCTTGCAGAAGGTGCAGGAAGGCGCCAGCGAAGATCTGCTCATCGCGGCGCGCGCCGATCTGGCCAACGCTGACGCAGCCGTCGCCCAGGCGCAGGCTGCCTATGACCGGGTTGCCCTCCAGGCCAACGTCGGCGAGCTGCCCCAGTCCCTGCAACTGCAGCAGGCCACCAACGCACGCCAGGCTGCGCAGGCCCGTCTCGACGAGCTGTCACGCGGCGCGACTGCCGCCGACATAGCCATCGCCCGCCGCCAGGTGGAGCAGGCTCAGGCCCAGATCGACCTACTGAACGCGCCGGCCCGCTCCTCCGACATCACCGCGGCGCAGGCCGAAATCAACCGCGCCGTTGCCCAACTCAATCTGCTGGAAGCTGGCGCACGTCCTGAGACAATCGCAGCCGCGGAGGCTGACGTGGCCTCAGCGCAGGCCGCGCTGGATCAGGCCACACGCGGACTCGCGGATCGGGAGCTGCGGGCGCCGTTCGCTGGCACCGCGACCGATGTCCGTCTCAAGGTCGGCGACCAGCTTGCACCGGGCGTACCGGTTGTCACGCTGGCCGATCTGAGCCGCTTCTTCGTGCGCACCGACGACCTCACGGAATTGGACATTGCGCGCGTCGCTGTCGACCAACAGGTCGCGGTGACTCTGGATGCCCTGCCGGGCCGCGAGTTCAGTGGGACCGTACGCGAGATCAGCCTGGAGGCCGGAGATCACCTGGGCGACGTGGTCTACGACGTGCTGATCGAGTTGAGCGGCGACGACGGGCTGGATGGACTGCGCTGGGGAATGACCGCAGTCGCGAACATCGATACCAACTGACAGTAAACATGCGCAATCAAAAAGATGCCAACTTTGCGGAAAAGTTGGCATCTTTCGCGTTAACTTGCTGAATGGGACCTGCTGACCAGGACATCCTTGCGCACTTGAACCTCGGGCACGTCGATCAACTCGGGCGAGGTAGGGGGTGCGGTTTGCAACCGCTTTGCATACCACTTGGAGAGCGGCTGAGCGGACAGGCCGTGGGCCAGGACGCTCAACAAGATCGTCCATGTGACGACGGCCGCCAGCAGGCTGGCTTCCTTGTCCGCCCCTGCCAGGGCATCAAACGCCAGAATGCCAAAGATCACCGAGGCCAGCCCGCGCGGTCCGAACCAGCCCATCACCCCCACGGTGTCACGTCGGAAGTGCAAACCCACCAGGCTGGCAGCCACCGGCAGCATCCGAATCACCGTCAAACTCAGAATTGCGTACCCGATGATACGCCAGTCAATGGATGTCAGCGCGGCCGGCACAATGAAGATCGCGCCGAAAATTGTCCACACAAACAACGACAGCAGCGTGCCGGTGGTTTCAGTATAGTCGGCGCTCTCGGCTAACTGGTGCCGCGTCGCGGCGCCAAAGGCAATCCCGGCGACAAAAGCAGCTACAAAGCCGTTCCCACCCAGCGCGACAGAGACAAGATACGCGCTGAGCGCCAGCGCCAGGACGGCAAACTGCAAGGGCACTCCATAGGTCCACTTGCGCCGGAAGGCGTACGAAAGCAGTTTCCCGCCGACCACGCCAATCGCGATGCCGACCAGCACGGCTACGACGATCTCGCTGACTGCATTCACCAGCCAACCACTTGATACGGTCGCGCTTTCTTCGGCAACTGCCAGGGCGATGAACAGCGTTACGAACGGGGTGGCAATGCCGTCGTTCAATCCGCTCTCGACATTCAGCGCGCGCCGGACCCGCACCGGCACGTTGGGGTTGGAGAAGAGCGCCATGCCCAGCGCCGCGTCGGTCGGTGCAAGAATGGCAGCTACCAGCAAGGCAAAGCCCAATCCCTGGGAAGGGAACAAGACGAACGCCACCAACGCGCCAGCCGCGATCGTCAGCGGCAATCCGATACCAAGCAGCCGCAACGGCAAGAAGGCGTCATGGCGCAGACGGCTGAAATCAATGGTCGACGCGTCTGCAAACAGCAACATCGCCAGCGTGACTTCCGTCAACGAGCGAACAGCTTCATCGCCGGCCCTGATCGGCAGCAGATTGGATCCATACGGCCCCAGCAGCACACCGATGACGACGAACACCATCGGCATGGTAATCGACCAGCGGCCAAGCAAAATGCCGATGCCGCCATACAGGGCCAACAAGATCACAAATATCGCCAGGCCCGCCTCGATGCTCATCGTCCTTCTCTCCCTGTCAAAGATGCCAACTTTTCGGAAAAGTTGGCATCTTTCTTACGTCATTCCGGCCAGCCCCATTCCTCGGCTGCCAAAGTTATGTCGAGCACAGTCAGGTCGCCGCTCTGGTTTATGTCGAGCGCTGTGGGACAGGCCGCCCCGATGGGCTGGTTCCAGCAGCCGGCGATGCGCTGGATGTCGGCCACGTCCACGTCGCCGTCGCAGGCAGACGGGTTGCCATGATCGGCGTTGGGCTGCACGTCGGCGTAATGGCAGGCGCCGATCACATCGAAGCTGGCTGTGGTCATCAGTACCGGAGCGGCGCCGGGAACGTCCTTGTTGTGCTCCCAAAGCTGCCAGAGGGTCGGCCCCCAGGCCCGAAGCTGGTCGAAGAACGGGTCGGTCTGGATGATGTAGGCTTCGTTCTCCGGTGTGCCCGGGTTGGGATCGGGCAGCGTGTCGCCCGTACCGCTGATCTCATCGCGCAGGAACTCCATGTACTCGCGGCTGGTGGTCTGGTAATAGAGATCGACTTCGACGCGGTCGGCGCCGGGCACAGCCAGCAGGCTGATATGGTCGTAGCCGCCGGCATATTCCGCCGCGCTGAAGTAATCCGGCGCATTGACGCCCTGCCAGACCGGCT
Source organism: Anaerolineales bacterium (assembly GCA_020634615.1). Lineage (GTDB taxonomy): Bacteria > Chloroflexota > Anaerolineae > JAAEKA01 > JAAEKA01 > JACKBK01. The sequence continues at coordinate 230,864 of JACKBI010000007.1, read as the reverse complement.
CGGCCAGCCGTTCGCCGGCGTTGGCGATGTCGAAGCCCTGTGGCGGAATGCGGTTGTCCTTGTAACGGCCGTCGGCCAGCGCGAAGTGGAAGGACTTGTCCTCGCCGGTCAGCGTGCTGCGAGCATTCATCTCATAGACCAGTTCGTCAACATAGGATTCGCCTGCGCCCAGGGGCGGGCTGCTGGGCGAACCGGGCAACCCCTTGAGCGTCCCGACGGTCGGGTCGTAGGGGTTGATCTCACCGATCAGGTTGTCGCCCGCGTCGTAGAACTTGACGGTGACAAACATGCGCCGGCCCTCCGGGTAGCCGCTGATCAACTTGTGACCGGTCTGGTTTTGAATGCGGAACGACAGCGCGCCGGTGCCAGAATCGTACTCCAGGCTGTTGATAGCCGCTGCGTCATGCAGATTCTGTTCGGCGCGGTCCACGGCCGCCAGCAGCGCCCCATCGTTCAGCCCCAACCCCTGCGTCAGGTCGAGCGTCAACACGCCCGCGCCCTGGTTCAGCAACGCTGCGTTGGTAGCGTCGTAGTTGGGTGAACCGGTCACCGCGCTGGCCAGCACCCAAGGCACCCACATGTTGCCGCCGGTCAGATCATGGGTGGGCTGCCCGCTGGCAACGTGCTCGGTGCTGCCGGTAGTGTTGGGGTCACCGGTGCGGTAGACGACGCCGGGAAGGTTCGGTCTTGCTGCGTAGCCGGCAGCGTCGCGCATGTGGCAGTCCTGGCAGGTCGCAATGTTGTCGCCCGGCCGCGAGGTCGGGAAGTTGCCGGGCGCAAACGGCCCAATCCCCGCCGCGCCGCCATCCTGTGCATAAGCCGACAGCATGAACTCGGAGAAAGTGCGCTCGACGTGGAAATAGTTGGATGCAGGCAGCTCTTCCGTGGGCAGCACCGTGGTGCCGTCGCCGGGCGGCGTGCCGGCATAGGCCAGATTGGCCAGCACCGGGTTCGACACGTCATGGCATGACCCGCAGAAATACTTGCTCTTGTGGTAGCGGCTGTAGAGGCGCGCGTGGTACTCGGGCGTATCGGCGAAGGAAGCGCGCTTGTGCGACGCCGGGCTGAGGACGATCTGCCCGCCGCCGTTCTCGATATAGCCCGCTTCGAGCGGCTTAAAGGTGTCTTCGTCATAAAAAGCGTTGCCGTTGAAATAGGACAACTCTTGAACAACCAAGCGGTCTTCGCTGCGCGTGGCATCGGCGCCTTCCTGGGAAGGCGTGCCGCTGCCGGGGCCAGTGTTGTTTGCCTCGTCCCAGTAGCCCTGCCAGTCGTCCCCGTCGCGAGTGCCGGCATAGGTGTCCTCGAAGAAGGGATCGACCATGCGGTGGCAAACGTCGCAGGAAACGCCGTCGAAGTCGCCGCCGGTCATGGCCGACGCGTTGGGCGGGTCTGAACGTCCTTCAACCCATCCCTTGGGAAAGTGGCAGCGCTCGCAGATGTCGACCGCGTTGGGCGAACCGATGGCCCAGATGGAATCCTGGCCGGCGACCGTCATGGCGGTCCAGAAGATGAAGTCGCGCGCCGACTGCCCCATCATGGAGCCCTTCCAGAGGAAACTCGGCTCGACGGCCTGATCGAAGTTGCCGTGACAACTCTCCGTGCACGTGATGGCATCATCCAGCAACGCGCCGAAGGGTTGCGTGCCCGGCATGTGCACCAGCGGGTCGTCGGCCACCGGCGTGGGCATCCACGAGACGGACGAGCGCGGCGGCAGGTCAGCCTGCGTCACCGGGCTCTGAACTGTGGTGGTCGAGACTGGCGTCCACGCGGCAGCAACAGCCGCGAACAGAAAGATGATCCCCAGCGCAATGCCGGAGATCAGGAGCAAGCGTGTTGGTTTTGAATTCATACAGGTAAGTCCAATTCTTTCTCGCGGGAGGCTGGCCACGAAGACGCTGGATCACAGAAGCGCCGGATCACGAAGGCGCGAAGATGCACGAAGGCCGCGAAGAATGAGTTTGAAAAGACTTCGGAAGTCGCCGATTGACTGTCACGACTGGCCTACAGTTGACTCGGCGACTTCCGAAGTCTGAACGGGCGACTTCTCAAACAGTTTCTAACGAGCAACGAAGAACCGTGAGGTTTGCGATGAGCGAAGATAGCGAAGAAGAAAGAGGGCGACACCCTTACAGAATACGTTCCGGCTTCGTGTCTTCGCGCTTCGTATCTTCGCGCCCCTTCGAGTCTTCGTGATCCAGAGATCTACCCGCCGAACACCGATTGCACCGCCTGCGTGATGTATGCTGTCCACGGCGCGGGATAAAGACCCACCGCGACCGTGCCGATGGCGGCCAGCACGACAGCCAACCGGATCGCGTTCTGTGACGTTGCCAGAGCAGGCGCCTGCGGCACAGGAGCGGATGGGGTCGCCGGTGCAGGAGCCGCTTTGTCCTTCGACTTGCGTGCCTTGACGGGCGCGGCCGGGGCAGCTTCTTTCTCAGAACGGAAATACATCGCCACCACCACCGACAGATAGTAGAACGCGGAAATGACGCTGTTGATCACGCCGATGACGACCAGACCGATCCAACCGGCCTCGGCTGCGGCGCTGAAGATGAAGAACTTGGCGAAGAAACCGACGAAGGGCGGAATGCCTGCCAGCGCAAACATGAAGATCGCCATCGCGGCCGCCAGACCGGGCCGGCGGTCGGACAGACCGTGCATGTCGCCGCGCAGGATGTCGTTTTCACCGCGCCGCTCCAACGCCACCAGCACAGCGAACGCACCCAGGTTCATCAGCGCGTAAGAAAGCATGTAGAAAAGAACCGCGACAGCGCCGGCTGCTGAACCTGGCACCAGCCCCACCAGCGCATAGCCGGCGTGGGCGATGCTGGAATAGGCCAACATACGCTTGAGGCTGGTCTGGCGCAGCGCGGCCAGGTTGCCCAGCGTCATGGTCAACGCGGCCAATATGGCCAGCGCCCAGCCCCAGGTTTCCTGCGTCGCGGGCAGCGCCTGCATGAAGACCCGCATGAACGCCGCGAAGACGGCCGTCTTGGTGGCTACCGACATGAAACCGGTGACAGGCGTTGGCGCCCCTTGATACGCGTCCGGTGTCCACATGTGGAAGGGCACCATGGCGACCTTGAAGCCAAACCCGACCACTAACAGCGCGGTGCCGGCGTAAAGATAGATCTCATTGCCGCCCGCGCCCATCGCCTGACCGATCTGTGCGAGATTGGTCGAGCCGCTCGCGCCGTAGAGCAGGGCAGCGCCGTACAGGAAGAAGCCTGACGCGAACGCGCCCAGCAGGAAGTACTTCAACGATCCCTCGGCGCTGCGCGGTTCGCGCAGGTTGAAACCCACCAGCACGTAGAGCGCCAGCGACAGGATCTCCAGCGACAGGAAGACCACGATCAGATCGGTTGCCGAGGCCATGGTCATCATGCCGACCACCGCCAGCAGCAGCAGGGCATAATATGCGCCCGGCATCCTGGTGAACTGGTCGACTGTGTCCTTGGCCAGCAGCACACCCATCGCGGCTGCCAGGAGGATGATGGCCGAGAATGCCAGGGAGTAGCCGTCGGAGACGGCCATGTCCTGGAAACTCTGCCGGCCGCCTTGCATTACCAGCCAGACAACTGCTGCCCCGGCGGCCAGCAGGCCGATCAGGCTCAGCCACGAGAGGGCGCGCCGGCTGAAAGCGCCGCGGCGATCGACGGCGTCGACGATCAGCACAAGTAACGCAGTCGCTGTGACGATGATCTGCGGAAGAATTGCAAGAAAGTTGACTTGCGGAAGCGTCATAGGTCGCTACCTCACCTCTACCTGCGCAGTAGCGGGAGCCAGGTTGCCGGCGTCCTGCGTTACCGCCGCTGAGCCTTTGACCTGGATCAGGAGCGCTTCGGTCGAGGGATTGATCTTATCAAGGAAAAGGTTGGGGAAGAGGCCAACCACCAGGAACATCAGCACCAGCGGGACCATGATCACGATCTCGCGCAGGTTGAGATCCTTGAGCTGCTGGTTGGCCGGGTTGTCCAGCTTGCCGTAGAAGGTCTTGGTAAACGCCCAGAGCAGGTACCAGGCGGCCAGAATGATGCCCAGCGTGCCGAAGATTGCCGCCGCCGGGCCGTATTTCATCGCGCCCGTCAGAATGGTGAACTCGCCGACGAAGCCGTTCAGCCCCGGCAGCCCGGCGCTGGACATGAAGGTAATCAGCGCAAAAGCGGCGAAGATGGGCATGATCTTCCACAGCCCGCCGAAGTCGTCCAGCATGCGGGTATGGCGCCGCTCGTAGATGAAGCCGACCAGCAGGAACAATGCGCCGGTGCTCAGACCGTGGTTGACCATCTGCAAGACGGCGCCTGACAGCCCTTGCAGCTCCAGCGTGAAGATACCCAACATCACGAAACCGAGGTGCGCTACCGACGAGTAGGCGACCAGCTTCTTGAGATCCTTCTGCGCCAGCGCCACCAGCGCGCCGTAGAGTATGCCGACGATGGCCAGCACAATGAAGATCGGTGCGTACTTCATCGTCGGCTCGGGGAAAAGCGGCAGCGAGAAGCGCACGAAGCCATAGGTGCCCATCTTCAGCAGCACGCCGGCCAGGATGACCGAGCCGCCTGTGGGCGCTTCCACGTGTGCGTCGGGCAGCCAGGTGTGGAACGGGAAGATCGGCACCTTGATAGCGAACGCCAGGGCGAAGGCGAAGAACAGCCAGGTCTGTGCGCCCAACGGCACGCCTACCTCGGTCAGCTTCAGCAGGTCAAAGGAAAGCTGTCCTGTCTGCTCCTTGTAGAGGAAGCCCAGAGCGATAATACCGGCCAGCAGGAATGCGCTGCCGAAGGCGGTGAAGATGAAGAACTTCAGCGCGGCGTAGATGCGCCGCGGGCCGCCCCAGCGCCCGACCAGGAAGTACATCGGGATCAGGCTGGCCTCGAAGAAGACAAAGAACAGTACCAGATCCAGCGCCACGAAGACGCCCAGCATGGCCGTCTCCAGCAGCAGCATGAGGACCAGATAGGCCTTGAGCTTGTCATGGACGCCCTCCCAGGAGAAGAGCAGCACCAGCGGCATGAGGAAGGTCGTCAGCAGCACCAGCACCAGGCTGACACCGTCGACCCCAACGTGGTAGTTGATGCCGAGCTCCGGGTACCAGGGAATGATCTCCTGAAACTGCATGCCTGCCTCGCCGGCCGTCCAGGTGAAGAAGAGCACCAGCGACACGGCAAAGGTCAGCAGACTGACCACGATCGCGGTCGATTTGAGCAGCTTCTCGCCGCGCAGCAGCAGCAACAACAAACTGCCCAGCAGCGGGAGGAAGACGATAATCGAAAGCCAGGGAATGTCCATAGTTTGGATCGTCATTTCAGAAGCGCCGTGAGGAGGAAGTAGCCCAGCACGACGACCAAGCCAACGAAAAGCGTCAACGCGTAGGTGCCGACCAGACCGGTTTGCAGGCGAGCCGTCCAGGCGCCTACCGCGCCGGTGCCTCTGGCAATACCGTTGACGGCCCGGTCGATGATGCCGGCGTCGAACGTCTCAGACAGCCAGCGAGCGATCACCCACAGGCCGTTGCGCAACCAGTCGTAGGCAGCATCGAAATAGTAGCCGTTGTCGGCCAGCTTGTGGAAGAAGCTCAACCGCTCGCGCAGGCTGACCACGCTCTCCGGCTTTTGCACATAGAAGCGATAGGCCAGATAGGTACCGGTCAACGACACGATGATCGAGGCCACCAGCAAGGCAATCTCCAGCCCGACGGTGATATGCGCTTCCTCGGCGCCGTGCGCGACTGCCGGTTCCAACCAGCCAGCCAGCAATCCACCAACCTTTGGCAGGAACTCCGGCAAGAAGAGGTAGCTGACAACAATCGACAGGATGGCCAGTATCCACAGCGGCCAGGTCATCAGGCGAGGCGACTCATGCGCTTGGTCGTACAGTCTTTGGTCGCGCGGCTTGCCCCAGAAGACCACGAACACCATTTTGAAGCTGTAGATGGCGGTCAACAGCGCGGTGAAGAGGCCGATGACGTATAGTATCCACTCGCCGTTGGCCGCCGCGCCGATCAGGACCGCGTCCTTGCTCCAGAAGCCGCCGGTCACAATCGGGAAACCGGCCAACGTCGCCGCGGCGATCAGGAAGGTCCAGTAGGTGCTGCGCATCTTGTGGCGCAGCCCGCCCATCTTGTTGATGTCCAGCTCGCCGTGCATCGCGTGCATGACGCTACCTGCGCCCAGGAAGAGGCACGCCTTGAACAGTGCGTGGGTGGTCAGGTGGAACATGCCCGCGGCGTACGCGCCCGATCCAACCGCCAGGAACATATAGCCAAGCTGCGAAATCGTTGAGTAGGCCAGTATACGCTTCAGGTCGGTTTTGGTCAGGGCGATAGTCGCGCCCATCAACGCTGTCAGGCCACCGATCCATGCCACCAGGGTCAGCGTGTTGCCGGCCAGCTCGAACAGCGGGCTGGTGCGCACGATCAGATAGACGCCGGCGGTGACCATGGTCGCAGCGTGGATCAACGCGCTGACGGGAGTCGGGCCCTCCATCGCGTCGGGCAGCCAGACCCAGAGCGGTATCTGTGCTGATTTGCCTGTGGCTGCCAGCAACAGCAGCAGTGTGATCGCGCCGGCCACACCGGCCAGCAGCGCCGGGTTCGCGGCCACTGCGGCAAACACATCCTTGTAGGCCAAACTTCCGGCCACTGCGCCAACCGAGACAAAGATCAGAAAGATCGCCAGCGCCATGCCGAAGTCGCCGATGCGGTTGACCAGGAATGCCTTCTTGCCGGCGTCGCGGGCGGACGGCTTGTAGAACCAGAAGCTGATCAGCAGGAAGCTGGCCAGACCGACCCCCTCCCAGCCCATGTAGAGCATGACGAAGTTGTTGGCCAGCACCAGGATCAGCATCGCGACGATGAAGAAATTGACGTAGACGAAGTAGCGGACGTAACGCCGCACGTCGAGGTCGTGGTGCTCGTCGTCTTCCTTCATGTACTGGACGGAGTAGATGTGGATCAGGAAACCGACGCCGGTGACCACCAGCGCCATCAGCACCGAAAGCGGGTCGATCAGCAGCGCGATCTGTGGATGAAACGAACCGATGGTAATCCAGTCCCAGAGCACCACAGTGACGCTGCGCTCCTCGACGGGCAAGCCATAGAGGGACAAGTAGAGACCCACCGCCACCACGAAAGAGAGACCCACCGCCAGCGCGCCAAGCCAGCCGGAGATCGTTCTCCCCAGGCGCCGACCCAGGAAGATGTTGATCAGCAGCGCGATCAATGGCGGGACGAAGATTAGCCAGGCGTAATTCAGCATGAATGCTCCGAAGCGGTAATCAGTGATCGGTAATCAGTGAACAGAAGTCAGAGGTCAGCAGTCAGGGGTCAGAGACCAGAGTGTCGGTTTCAGATGTCAGGGTTTTCAGGCACGGGCGCAGGTTTGTTTACTGCCTACTGATTACCGATAACTGACCACAGGCATCAGCCTCGCAGAAGGTTGATGTCATCGACGTTGGTGGTGTCACGATGACGCACCACAGCTATGACGATCGCCAGGCCGATAGCCACCTCAGCGGCTGCCACAGCCATGACCATAAAGGCAAAGATCTGGCCGGTGAGCTGGCCGAACTGCAATGCCAGCGCGATCAACGTCAAGTTGACGGCGTTGAGCATCATCTCGACACACATGAAGATAACCAACATGTTGCGTCGCACCAGCACGCCGACCGCGCCAATGGTGAAGATGATGGCAGACAGGATCAGATAATAGGTAGTAGGGACTTGGTCCATAGGAAGGTCACACTTCGTCGCTTTTCTGCTTTCGCGCCAGCACCACCGCACCGATCATCGCCACCAGTAATAGTACCGACGCCAACTCAAAAGGCAGCAAGTACTGCGTAAACAATGCCTCGCCGATAGCCTGGACCGCGCCGTCGCCAGGCACCCGACCTTGATCTGCCGACACGGTGCCAGCCACGGCAACGTAGGCAGCGCTGATCAAAAAGGCAACACCGGCCACCAGGGCAATGATCGTGGTGATTTGCCGCGACCGGCCGCGTGCAGCAAGCAAGCTTGTTTCGGTGCCAATGAGCATGATGACGAACAGGAACAGCACGACGATCGCACCGGCATAGACGATGACCTGCACGACCGCCACGAACTGCGCGTGCAGCATGATGTACATCACCGCCAGCACGGCGAAATTTACCAGCAATGCCAGCGCGCTGTAGACCGCGTTCTTGCTTACCAGCACACCTATGGCGGCAGCAATGGCAACGATGGCAAGGGCTAAAAACAGGAAAAGTTGCATGTTAGTTCGGTAGTTCGGTAGTGCGTCAGTTCGGTAGATTGGTAAATTGGTAGATTGGTAGGTCGGTAAATTGGTAGTACGCTAATGACGGGATGTCTTTGCGGCTGCTGGCTACTGGGTACTGTTCACTGTTTACTGTTCACCGATCACCGGTCACCGATCACTGCTCCGGCCGGATGACGATGTTGGACTCGGGCGGCTCCAGCAGTTGGTCTTTGACCAGGATGAAGCTGCGGCGGTCCTGTTCGGGCACAGGAAAGGCCTGGGTCAGCACGACGGCCTCGGTCGGGCAGGCCTCCTCGCAGTCGCCGCAGAAGACGCAGCGCAGCAGGTTGACCTCGTAGGTCTTGGCATAGCGCTCGCCGGGCGAATGCGGGTCGGCCGGGTCGTTCTCAGCCGCCTCCACCAGAATCGCACCCGTAGGACAGGCCGCCTCACACAGGCAGCAGCCGATGCAACGCTCAAGCCCCAATTCCGCGCCGGGCGCAGCATCATAGCGGCGCAGCATGTGGCGTCCCCGATAGCGCGGGAAGACCGCAGCCGGCTCGTCGGGGTATTCCACAGTCAGCGGCTTCTTGGTCAGGTGCTTCAGAGTCACACCCATGGCGCCAGCGATCTGACCGGCGCCCTTTACAAAATCACCTGCTTTTGACATCTAAGGTTTCATCTCCGCAGAATGGTCATTCATTTCAGTTCAAAAAACGTGAGACGCGATTTGCTCCGCTCTGGCTGGTCTCCTGACCGAGCCAGCTGCGACACGTCGATAGCGAACGCGTCATCCGCCTCCAGTCTCACTCAACTCAGCGCCACAAACACCGCCGTCACCGCCAGATAAACCAGCGAAAGCGGGAACATGATCTTCCAGCAAAACTGCATCAACTGGTCGTAGCGCACCCGCGGCACGCTGGCCCGCACCCAGATGAACAGGAAGAGGATCAGGACAACCTTGATGACGAAATAGCCGACGCCCAGCAGCGGGAACTGGTCGACGAACGGGCCTTGCCAGCCGCCGAAGAACACCGTTACCATGATTGCGCTGGCCGTGATCATATGGATGTACTCGGCCATGAAGAACAGCGCGAACTTCATGCCGCCGTATTCGGTCTGGAAACCGGCTACCAGCTCGTTCTCAGTCTCCGGCAGGTCGAAGGGGCTGCGATTCGTCTCCGCCAGCATGGTGATGAAGAAGATCGGAAAAGCCAGCCACAGCCAGATCCACAACCACCATGGCCGGGGCGTGGTCACCAGATCGACCAGGCTCAGCGACCCGACGCCGGTCGCCAGTGTCGTCGTCAGCACAATCGCCACCAGGATGATCCCCATCGGCAGCTCGTAGCTGATCATCTGCGCCGATGTGCGCAGCGCGCCAATGATCGAATAGTTGTTGTTGCTGCTCCAGCCAGCCAGCACCACGCCGTAGGTCCCGATACTGGCAACAGCCAGAATGTACAGAAACCCGATGTTGACGTTGGCGATATAGAAATTGATGGTATAGCCGGCGACCGTCATGCTGGGACCGATGGGAATCACCGCAAACGCGATCAGCGCAGGAATCAACGCCAGCGCCGGCGCGGCGATGTAGACCCACTTATCGACGTGCCGCGGGATCACCTCTTCCTTGAAGATCGCCTTGAATGCATCGGCAATCGGCTGCAACAGGCCCAGCGGGCCAGCCCGGTTCGGGCCATAACGCACCTGGAAACGCGCCAGCAGCTTGCGCTCGTAATAGGTCAGGTACGCAAACCCGGTCAGCAGCAGGAGAATGAGCACCAAACTCTTGACCAGAGGTGAGAGTATCGAGTTCACCCAGTCCATCTCAACCAGCCTTTTCCGAAACTGTCTGAAGCGACATCAGCCGCACGGGCGTGCCAACACCGTCACCCGCAGCGGATAGCAGCGTTTCGACCGGCGCATCGGCCTGCGAGTAAGGTATCCACAGGGTGCCCGGCAGCACGGCATCATCGATCCGCACGGTCAGTTCAAGCTGGCCCGCAGGCGATGCCACCAACACAGCCTCGCCCGCCTGGACGTCCGCCGCAGCAGCGTCGCCCGGGTTGATGCTGACGGTGGCAACCGCGGACGCAGGCCGGGTCTTCGTCATCAACGTGCTGTCATCGAACAGCAGCCGTCCCGTCACCAGGGCAAAGGGGAAGTCGTCCAGCCACGCCCGCGCCGGCCTGGCCGGAACCGCCAACCGTCGGGCAACCGGCGGCACACTGTCCGCGGCCCACTGCCTACCGTGCTCGCCCAGGCTGGCCCAGTCGGTCGCAGCGTAAGCCGGGAAGGCCCTGCCAATCTCCTCCAGGACTTCCTGAACGCTGGCGTACTTCCACTGCTTGGGCGTGTCGGCTCTTTCGCGCTTGCCCTTCTGTGAGCCGTCGCGACGAGATTTGCCGGCCTTGGCCGGCTGTTCATCGGTGGAAACAGGCCAGGCGCGCGCCAGATGCAAGAGGATCGACCAGTCCGCGGCAGCCTTGCTGTGCGGATTGGCCAGCGCCTTGGGCGCCCGCTGCACTCGCCGCTCAAGATTGGTGAACGTGCCATCGGTCTCGGCCCAGCTCACCGCGGGCAGCACGACGTCAGCTTGCTGTGCGCTGGCGGTCAGGAACATATCCTGCACCACCAGGAAATCGGCACCGGCCACAGCAGCCGCACCGGCTGGCCCATCCGCAGCCGGGTCGCTGGCCACCAGATAAAGCGCCTTCAGCCGGCCCTCGGCAGCCGCGGCCAGCATCTGGTCGTAGGAAAGACCTGCGTCGGCCGGCGTTTTGCTGCCCCAGATTCGTTGCATCTGTTCCCGGCTGGAAGCATCGCTCAGATCCAGGTGTCCGGGAAGTCGATTCGGCAACAGCCCAACGTCACGCACGCCGACACTGTTGGCCTCGGGCGCAATGTAGAAAGTGCGGTCTCCACAGCCGGCCAGAAGCGCCGCGTTCATCAGCGCAGCACGGTTGGCCTCACCGCCCGGCCCGCTGACTACCGCCGGACCGTACAGAACGATGGGCCGCAATGCGCCGGCCAGCAGGCGAGCCGCTTCAGCGACCTCCTGGCTGATCTGCCCGCCGCTCAGGTATTCGGTCAACTCTGGCAGACCGCCCAGCTTGCCAGCCCGCTCGGCCACCGGCTTCTGCTTCAGCAGCGCGCGGCTGAGCCCGTCCAGCGCCGACAACTCTTCACCTGGCTTGTAGGCCACGTACGGCCCGCCGTAGCGCGTATCCTCGATCCGCCGCGGATGGATAATGACGAGTTTGGCGCCGTTCCGACGGACTGCGCGGCGCACGAACAGATCCAGCACCGGCTGCTCCTCGGCCAGATCGACGCCCATCAGCACGATGACATCGGCGTTCTCGACATCGCGGATGTTCGACAGCCCGCGTGGATCGGCCAGCACAGCTGCGCCGCCTTTGTGATCCACGTTGTTGCTGCCCACAAGGCTGCGCATCAACTTTTGCAGCAAGTAGGCCGCTTCGTTGCTCAGCTTGGCCGATCCGATCGCGCCGACCGCGCCGGGTCCATGGACATCGGCAATGGATGACAGCCGTTCGGCAACGATACCCAATGCCTCGTCCCAGCCCGCCTCACGCAGTTCACCGGTGTCCGCGTCGCGCACCAGTGGCGTGGTCAGCCGCTCGGCATGATCGACGAAACCGTGGAAGAAGCGGCCCTTGTCGCAGATCCACTCGTCATTGACGGCCATGTTCTCGCGCGCCACGATACGGCGAAGCTGATGCAGACGGGCATCGAGCCGCACGTTGCAGCCCTGCGAGCAATGGGTGCAGATCGACTTGGTGCGCTTCAGCTCCCACGGTCGGTAGCGGAAGCGGCTGACGCGGTTGGTCAGCGCGCCCACCGGGCACAGATCGATGATGTTGCCGCTGGTCTTGGCGTCCACCGGCTGCTCAGGAAAGAAGTCAATGACCGTCTCGCCGCCGCGGTGGAAGAGGCCGAGTTGCGGCTTGTCCTCCCATTCTTCGAGGTAGCGAATACAGCGCCAGCAAACGATGCAGCGTTCCTGGTCGAGCATGATCAGGTCGCTGATGGGGTAGCGCTTTTCCTTGTGAGTCTTGATCTCCTCGAACTCGGACTCTCCGGGACCATGCTTGAGGGTCTGATCCTGCAACGGACACTCGCCGCCCTTGTCACAAATCGGGCAATCCAGCGGGTGGTTGATGAGAATGAATTCGAGGGTATCCTCGCGCGCCTGCGTTGCTGCTTCGCTGGCATAGCGGAATTTCATGCCGTCGCCGACACGCGTCGTACAGGCCGGGACGATCATCCAGCGACCGCGCACGTCCTGCTCAACGAGACACATGCGGCATGCGCCCAGCGGTTCCAGCTTGGGATGGGAACAGAAGACCGGTATGTCAATGTCCGCCGCCGCTTTGGCCGCATCGGTCAACAGCGAGCCGGCAGGTACTTTGTATTCGACTTCGTCGATGGTGATGGTTACGAGATCAGGCATTGGTTGTCAAGCCGTTTCAAATTGAGATTACAACAAGTCATCAAGATCGTCTCTGTCAATTCCGGCCTGCCGAAGGATTGCAGCGACTGTTCCCTTTGGCAAATCCTTTTTGTGAAAAGGAACCACAGCGCGCCGCCGTGTTTCGGGATGAATGAGAATATGATGGCTACCCTTGATACGATCCAACACGAAGCTTCTTCACTCCAGAATGCGGATTAGCTGCTTCTGGGTCAACGACGGGAAGCTAGGCATGGCTGGAAACGGTCAAAGTATACTCAAGCGTCCTACGCTCATCAGGAATCGGTTCGCCATGCGCTTCAAGACTTTCCAGATAGAGGTCAATCGCTTCACGTGCCATACTTATGGCCTCGTCCACGGTGTCACCATAAGTGACGCATCCCGGAAGGGTTGGAACCGTGACCGTATAGCCACCTTCCATTTCCTTAGAAGCTGTTTGAAAAGACTTCGGAAGTCGCCGACTGACTGTCACGACTGGCCTACGACGGTTTTGACAGGCTACTCTTGTTGACTCGGCGACTTCCGAAGTCTGAACGGGCGACTTTTCAAACAGCTTCTTAGTCAACAACACCCTGTAACTCAGTTCACTTTGTCGCATCAAGATCCAGCCTCACGAAGTGTTTTGCTAGGTCGCTACACCCGAACCTTCGGCGCCACGTCACCTGTATCCGGCCGATAAATCGGTCGCACCGGCAACTCCGGCTCTTTGTGAGTCGGATTGGTCTGCTCGATGTAGGCCTCGAAATCGTCGCGGTAGAGCTTGATCATGCTGCGCACGCCCCAGACCGAGGCTGCGCCAAAGGGGCAGAAGCTCTGACGTTCGATAGGCCAGGTGAGGCGATCGATCAGGTCGAGGTCGCTGGACTGGCCTTCGCCGCGCTCGATGCGCTCCAGGATCTTCTCGATCCAGCCGCCGCCCTCGCGGCAGGGGGTACACTTGCCGCAGCTCTCCTCGCGGTAGAAGCCCATGGTGCGGCGCGCGACTTCGACGATGCTCTCGCCTTCGCAGATCACGATGATGCCGCACGATCCCAGCGAGGAGCCGGCCGCAACGATGTCCTCGAAGGTCATGGGCGTGTCCAGCTTGTCCACCGCAACATGTGGCATCGACAGTCCGCCCGGGATCACCGACTTGATGGGCCGGTCGTCGATAGTGCCGCCAGCGTAGTCGTAGATCAACTCGCGCAGCGTCGTGTTGTACGGGAGCTCGTAGACGCCCGGTTTCTTGACCTGCCCGCTGAGGCAGTAGAGCGCAAAACCGGGTGACTTCTCCGAACCCCACTGTTTGTACCAGTCGGCGCCGTTGCGAACAATGGACACGACCTGCGTGATGGTCTCGACGTTGTTGACAATGGTCGGCTTGCGATACAGACCTTCGACCGCCGGGAAAGGCGGCTTGAGTCGCGGATGACCGCGGTAGCCTTCCAGCGAGGTCAGCAGTGCCGTCTCTTCGCCGCAGATGTAGGCGCCCGCGCCGCGGTGGACTGTGATCTCCAGATCCTTGGCCGATCCGAAAATGCCCTTGCCGATATAGCCCTTGGCGCGAGCTTCCGCCACAGCGTCTTCAAGGCGCTGCGCACCGAAGAAATACTCGCCGCGGATATAGATGAACGCGTGGCTGGCCTCGGTCGCATAGCAGGCCAGAATAATGCCTTCGATAAGCTGGTGTGGGTCGTACTCGATGATCAGCCGGTCCTTGAAGGTGCCCGGTTCGCTCTCGTCGGCGTTGACCACCAGATAGCGCGGGTAGGAGCCAGCCGGGAGGAAACCCCACTTCATGCCGGTAGGAAAGCCTGCGCCGCCTCGACCGCGCAGTCCGGCTGCCTTGACCGTCTCCAGAACTTCCAGCGGCGTCTTGCCACCCTCTTTGGCGAGAATCTGCCGAGCCAATGCGTAGCCGCCATCGGCTTCGTAGCTGGCCAGCGTATGGCTGTCCGGCTTGTCGATGCGCGCCAGAATGTTGTTGGTGTCGGGATGGTGGCTGTGGTGATAGGGACGCGCCACTTCGTCGACGCCAGGAACGACCCGACCGGCGCTGGGAAGCTGATCCGCGGGAACGCTGGCCAGGCTGCGCAGCTCAGCCAGCATCGCGTCGACGCGCTCCGGGGTATTGAGTTCCTCGTAGTAGCGTGACCAGTCGGACTGCGCCCTGGTCACCGAAACCATCGGTGCGGTGCCACAGGAGCCAAGGCACTCCATTTCGCCCAGCGTAAACATGCCGTCGGGCGTCGTCTGGCCATACTCCAGGCCCAGCTTTTCCTTGAGCTGTTCACCGCACTTGCCCGCCCCGCGCAGCATACAGGGCACGTTGGTGCAAACCTCAACGTGGTACTGCCCAACCGGCCACTGGTGCAGCATGTGGTAAAAACCAACAAACGCCTGGACTTCCATCGGTTCCAGGTCGAAGATGGCAGCCACTTCGGCCATCGCCTCGTCGGGCAAATAGCCAAGCTGCTGCTGCGCTGCCTCCAGCGCAGGTCCCAGCGCCGAGCGCGCCTGTGGATAGCGGGCCATCAATTCACGGATTGTGTTGCGGGTTGCGTCAGTCAGCATTAGCGGTCCACCTCGCCCAACACGATGTCGATGGAGCCAATGATGGTCACCAGGTCGGAGATCAGGTGGCCGCGCGACATGTGGTCGGTGGCGAAGATATTGACAAAACTCGGGCCGCGCACATGCAATCGGTAAGGATGTGCGCTGCCGTCGGAACGGATGTAGAAGCCCAGCTCGCCCTTGGGGTTCTCGTGGCCAAAGTAAACCTCGCCCGGTTCTGGTTTGAATCCTTCAGTCACCAGCTTGAAATGATGAATCAGCGCTTCCATGCTGGTGTCCAGTTCGGAACGCGGCGGCAAGGCGACCTTGCGGTCAGCAGTCTTGTGCGGCTGGCCTGTTGTGGCCTTCACATCTTCCAGCGCCTGTTCGATGATGCGGATGCTTTGGCGCATCTCGCGGATGCGCACCAGGTAGCGGGCCAACGAGTCGCCCTCGGTGGCCGTCGGAACCTCGAAATCGTAGCGGTCGTAGCCACTGTAAGGCGCCAGCTTGCGCAAGTCGTAGGCCACGCCGCTGCCGCGCAGCAACGGACCGGTGCAGCCAAGGCTGAGAGCGTCAGCCTGGCTCAATTTGCCGATGCCCTCGACGCGCTTGCGGAAGATCACGCTGTCGGTCAACATGCGCTCGTACTGGTCGATGCGCTCCGGGAAAAGCTCGCAGAACTCCTGGACTCTGGCGACGAATGCCGCCGGGGCATCCTTCCAGACGCCGCCGATGCGAACATAGGAATAGGTGAGGCGCGCGCCGGAGATCATCTCGAACATGTCGAGAATCATCTCGCGTTCGCGGAAGGCGTACATCAGCAAGCTCATGCCGGTGCCGCTGACATCGAGGATGTGCGTCGCCAGCCAGACCAGATGGGCGGCGATGCGCTGCAACTCTGCCACCACCACGCGAATTGCCTGGGCGCGCGGTGGAATTTCCACCCCCATCAGTTTCTCAACGGCGAGGGAATACCCCAGGTTGTTGCACATGGCTGAGGTGTAGTCCATCCGGTCGGTGTAAGGCACGAAGTCCTTGTAACGAACGTTTTCGGCCTGCTTCTCGAAACCGCTGTGCAGATAACCGGTGTCCGGGTGTGCGCTGACGATCCGCTCGCCGTCCAGTTCCAGCGCAATGCGCAACACGCCATGGGTGGCGGGATGCTGCGGCCCCATGTTGAGGACCATATGTTTGGTCGTGTCAACACCCTTTGGGAGCGGCGCCTGAACCGCATCCGGGTTGAGTGTCTGTGTGCCCAGCGTGGCGAAGTCAGGATCGTTCCAGGTCATGCTGAACGGCACTTCTTCGCCGCCCAGCGGCTGGTCTTTGCGCAGTGGATGGCCGACCCAATCCCACGGCATCATGATGCGCCGCAGATCGGGGTGACCGGAAAAGCGAAGGCCCACCAGATCGAACGCCTCACGCTCCATGCAGAATGTTGACTTCCACAGTGGGTACAGACTGGGCACGGTCGGCTTGTCGTCAGGCCCTTCGGCCGGCACAGTCAAGCGAACGCGGCGACGCCCCGCGATGGAATACAAATGGTAGATACCGGCGAAGCGCGCCTCGTCACCAGCGTGATTGCGCTGGCGGCTGGGCAATTCGCTGCGGTCGATTGCCGTCACGTCGGCCAGATGCACGAACTCCAGTCCCGGTTGGTCGCGCAGAAATCCGGCTACCTGGAGAAGATCGCCGGCCTGTACAGTAAAGTCAATCTCGCCGTACGCGCGCTCAACGTCCAGCACGGCAGCCGGAAAGCGCTGCTTGAGCTGTGCTTCGACGTCGCGGAATTCAGTTGTGTCCAAAGGCTCTGCCACCGTCGCCGGTGTACCGTTGGTCATTGAAGATCCTCATTCATAGTGGTGTCGCAACTGGGCAATCTCAAGTACATCATCATTGACTCGATAAACCATCCGATGTTCCTCATCGATACGCCGGCTCCACCAACCTGCCAGGTTATGCCTCAAGGGTTCTGGCTTGCCAATACCTTCCGAGGGCGACCTCGCAGCATCTTTAATAAGCCGGTTGATTCGCCTCATCATTTTGCGATCTGTCTCTTGCCAATAAAGGTAATCGTCCCAGGCATTCGCCGAGAACTGATAGATCATTCTGCCAGCTCCCGCGCCTGACCGCCTCCTTGCTCCAGTTCAGCGATGCTCTCCAGCAGGCGTCGGGCATTTTTCGGGCTACGCAGCAAATATGCCGTTTCCTCAAACGACTCGTACTCCTCAAGCGACATCAAAACGACAGACGGCGCCTCATCTCGAGTGATCACTACGGGGGTACGATCATCAGCGACCCGGTCCATCAGTTCAACCCATCTACCTTTTACCTGCGAATACGCCACTGCCTGCATCGTCCACACTCCTCTTTGTCCGGCTCGGTCATCCCATCGACCGGCTTTTGGCGGCTTCCATCAGTTCAATATCATACTGGCTGAAGGTCTCGCCCTTGATCTTCTTCTGCAAAAGCATCAGTCCCTGCAACAGCGCCTCCGGGCGCGGCGGGCAGCCAGGGACGTAGACATCGACTGGAATGATCTTGTCCACACCCTGCACGATGGCGTAGTTGTTGAACGGACCGCCGGCGCTGGCGCAGATGCCCATCGCGATCACCCACTTCGGTTCCGCCATCTGCTCGTAGAGACGGCTGACCACCGGCGCCATCTTGTTGCTCACCCGCCCCGACACAATCATCAGATCGGCCTGGCGGGGTGAGGCGCGAAACAATTCCGAACCAAAGCGAGCGATGTCATGGCGCGCCGTGCCGGTGGTAATCATTTCGATGGCGCAGCAGGCAAGACCAAACAGCAGGGGCCACACCGAGTTGGCCCGGCTCCAGTTGACCATAGATTCCAACGAGGTTACTACTACACCGTCGTCGCCCAACTTATTCTCAAGACCCATACATCACACCTCAGAAGTTGCAGGTGGCAAGATGCAGATGGCAGATTGCTGACAGAAGCGTCTTAGTGGTCTCATTGCCAGCCTGCCAATCATCCTGTCGCCTGCTACCTTGTCTACCTGTTGACTTGTCTACTCGTTTACCTGTCTACTTGCTTACCTGTCTACTTGTTTACCTGTCTACCAAATCACCATTCCAACGCATCTTTGCGCCAGGCGTAGGCAAAGCCGACCAGAAGTATCAGCAAGAAGATGCCCATTTCGATCAGGCCGAACAGCTTGAGCTGGCGCAGGATCACAGCCCAGGGATAGAGGAAGATCACCTCAATGTCGAACAGGATAAAAAGCACAGCAATGACGTAATACTGCACTGGAAACCGCCGCCGCGCATCGGTATACGGCAACATGCCGGATTCATAAGGCTCCAGGCGTGCCTTGGTGGCGCGGCGCGGGCCAAAGACGGCAGGCACAGCCAAAGCAATCACTGCAAAAATGGCAGCAACGACGATCAGGATCAGGATTGGGAGATACTCAATTGGCACAGCAGGCTCCGCTCTAGAGGGATGGAAAGAGCAGCAGGGCGCCGGACGAAGCGCCCCGGGCGTCAGCCGAAGGTCTGCGCCCGCCGTTGGGAAGCTTCCTCCGGAACGGTTGCGAATTCTATCACACGGGTTGGAGAATGTCAAGGATGTTTCAATTTGTGAACTGTGTTGCGAGAACCAGCCATGCTCTGGCGCCTCTGCGCGCTATACGGTACAATGGATTCCCAATATTCTACGGAGGCCTGACTCGTTGCGCGCCATTCATCTCATACAACTGGCTGCGGCATTTGCCCTAATCATAGCGGCGCTACTGGCATCTTCACTGGCCAATGCGGGCAGCGTTGCCCATGAAGCGGGCGCGCCGGCCAGCCAGCCTCAGCCTGCCAGTACACCGGAAGCAGCCGGCTCGCAACCGGACACCAATTGCCCCGCCTGGCAGCCGCCGCCCTCGACGAGCTACCAGAGCTTCCCAAACGCGGGCATCTACACCTTCTTCGACTGGCCGCACCTGGACCCCGACCTTTACCCGTGGCTGACCGGCGGACACATGGCGTTCAGCTGGCGCAGCATCGAAGGCCGCGGGCCGGGCCAGTATTACTGGGAGGACGTGGACCAGTGGCTGGCCAGCGAAGCTGCGCTGGGCAAAACCGTTGCCCTTTCGTTCACGGCCTACGAGGGCAATTGCTGCGGCGGCAACCAGGTTCCGCAATGGTTCAACAACGCGCAAGGGGAGTGGCCGGCCGGCAACGGCTACGTCACATGCAGCTGGACGGACTACAGCGGCTCGCACACCGAAGACATCCCGATGTACTGGACCGCTGCGTTCCAGAGCGCCTACGAGTCGTTCATGCAGGCAATCGCGGCGCGCTACGGCAACGACCCGCGCGTCGCCCTGATCGAAATCGCTGCCGGCATCTACGGCGAGACCATGCCGGCCGAGTCGGACGACGAGGTGGACGCCTGCCTGCAAGCGGCGGGGCTGACTTCCGACCTGTGGACGCAGACTGTCAATCGCATCACCGACATCCACCAGCGCGCCTGGCAAGACACACCGATGGTGCTGCAATACGCGCCCTGGTATCTCTACCGCAAGGAACGACGAGATATCACCGATTACGCTGCCAGTCTGGGCATCGGGCTGAAACACAACCGGCTGGTGACCGATCACGACGACCAGGTGGTGCGCTCCAACACGGCCACGATTCATCCCGACGTCTGCCGCACCGGCCAGTACGACCCGATGCTGCAATACGCCGGACAGGTTCCCGTGGGCTGGGAGGGCGAGTCGTCGTATCACCCCGAGGCCAGCGACCTGATCTGGAGCCTGCTGAACGGGCTGAACAAGCATCCCAGCTACCTGCTGCTGGGGAAAGCGACCATCGCGACCGACGATCCCTATCGCCAGTGGGCGCTGCGGCTGGCCGACCGTTACACCGATGTCACCGTCGCGACCACGCCGGGCGTCTGGGTGGCGCTGCGCGATCCGCTGCCGCCCAACCCGGCCGACCCGCCGCGCTGGTATCCGCAATGGGGCAACTTCGATTTCTGGCTGCGCCAGGACGACAACGCCCCCGGCGGACACAGCGTGCCAGCATGGTATGTCGGTCCGCATCCATGGGGCCGCTACGCCCGCCGCACCGATGCAGCCAGCGGCAACCCTGATATGTACTTCGACGTGGATGATGCCTTCATCGACGGGTCCGGCGCAGTGCCGGTCACGGTGTCGGTGTTGTATTACGACAATGGAACCGACACCTGGGAGCTACAATACGACGCAACCGGCGACAACTTCAAGAGCGCCGGGGTGGTGCAGAAGACCAACAGCCGTGAATGGCTGGAGACGACCTTCGTTCTGCCCGACGCGCAGTTCGCCAGCCAGCTCGACGGCTACGACTTTCGCCTGCGCAGCCGCGGCGATGGCAACGAGTATTTCAGCTTTGTGGAAGTGTTGCGGACGGGGAATGAAGAGGAGGAAGGGAAAGGAAGGAAAGCAGGGAAAGAGAATGCCGACGATGCGAACACGACTGTTCCCGCTGTCTCCCACTCTCCCAATCTCCCTGTCACCCTCTCTCCCCCTCCATCCAACGACGACTACGATGCGGCGACAGCCATCGGCGGCATTCCTTTCGACGCGCTGGTCGATGCCAGCGGCGCAACTGTGGCAGCGGATGATCCGGATATGCAGTGCGGCGACGGGGTAAACCAGCGAACGCTCTGGTACCGGCTGACGGCGCCGTCCGACGGGATGCTGACGCTGGACACGGTCGGCAGCCACGACGACACGGTGGTGGCGATCTGGCAAGGCAGCCGCGGCAACCTGCAAGCGCGCGGCTGCAACGATGACGGCGCGTACTGGTCAGACACATCCCGCCTCAACGTCACCGTGCAGGCTGGGCAGACCTACACCGTCGAGCTTGCCAGCCGCGCGCCGCTGGAGGATGGGCAGGTCGCGCTGCGGGTCGATTTCAACACGTGCAGCTACGCCGGCGACGAAGCCGCGGTCAACTCACTTCTGACGACTTACGGGCTGTCGGGCCTCGACAACTACGCGGAGGTTCTCGCGTTCCCCAGCGGGACGCGCTGCGCCGTGACCGGTCTCAACCTGGCCAACAAGCAACTCAGCCTGCCGCTGCCGGCAACGATTGGCGACCTGCGCAACCTGCAAACGCTGGACCTGCAATTCAACCGCATCCCTGACCCACTGCCCGCCAGCCTGGGCAATCTGAACAATCTCCGTGTGCTGAACCTGCGCCAAAACGCGTTGCACGGTCCGCTGCCGACGTCGCTGGCAAACCTGCGCAACCTCCACGCGCTGGAGCTGGAGGCCAACGCGCTCAGCGGACCGCTGCCAGCGCAGATACGCAGCATGACGCGCTTGCAACGTCTCTTCCTGTCGTCCAACGATCTTTCGGGACCGCTTCCCGGCTGGCTGGCTGATCTGCCCAACCTGGAGCACCTCTGGCTGGGCTACAATCAGCTCAGCGGCGCGCTGCCGGCCAGCGTGGGCGCGCTGGACCGGCTGACGCAACTGTCGCTGTCCAGCAACGAGCTGACAGGCGCGCTGCCTGACGAACTGACTAACCTGCGCCGCTTGCAAGCCTTGCATCTGGAGCACAATCAGTTCAGCGGGCCGCTGCCGGCCGCGCTGGGCGACCTGACGCAGTTGGCCGGATTTTATGTCGAGCACAATCCACTAACCGGCCCACTGCCGGCCAGCATGACCAATCTCAACCACCTGTGGAGCGGCCACTTCACGGACACCAGCCTGTGCGAACCGGACGACCCGGTCTTCCAGGCCTGGCGCGCCGGCGTCCCCGACTGGCAGGGGCCAGGCCGTCTGTGCAGCCAGCCGCCGCTGCCAACCAACACGCCGACCGCGACGGCTACTCCCACGCCGACTTCCACGCGCACAGCGACGGCAACCGCGTCGTCAACCCCCACCCGGACGCCTACCGCCACTGCCTCGACCACCGCGACTCCCTCGCGAACACCCACCGGCACGCCTACCGCGACAGCTTCGCAAACAGCGACCGGCACACCCACTGCGACAGCAACTGCCACAGCAACGCGGGCTACTTACACACGTTATCTGCCGCTGATCCTGCATCGGTAAGTGGTCACCAGATTGTGCCGCGGAGAAGAACCGCGGATTGGGAGGAAGACGCCGATTCAGAGCCTTCCGATCCGCGGCTTCCTTTCTATCCGCGGTTCTACACGCGTTATCTGCCGCTGATCGTCCGTCGCGGAACGCGCAGGACTGGCGGTCCTCTTCCTTGAAGACAACCGCCAGTCCTGATTGTGAGGCGAATTGTATCAGACTGCCACTGGAATGAGGGTCAGTTCCGCGCGACGTGCATCGAGGCTGCGAATCATCTGCTGGACAAGCTGCACTGCCTCCTCCGTGAACAGTGGTTCCTGACACTGTTCACAAACCAAGGCAGGCACATCGTCGATAATCAGATGGTAGCCGTTCCGGTTGATGGTGTAGCTGGTCTTTCCAGGTTTCAGCTCGCCCTGGCAATTCAGACAGTACATGCAAAGCCTCCGTCAATCTCGCGCCTTGCGCGTTTTCCAATCAGATGCCCAACGGCGCTCGTCATGCACATACACAGTGATGATAGCCAGATAACCATCCTTTGGCGAACATACGACATGAATCGGACGATCATGATTGCCGCGACCAAGGATCAGGCAGCTATGACCACGAACATCCTCAGGATAGTCCTCAATCATCTGACCCCGGAATACAGCCTGTCGTACCTCGTCAGAAGTGATAGGTCGGCCGGCGAGTTCATGGCGTCGAGAGCATGTGGAAGATAAAGGATCCGCTCTCCAGAAGCCTTACGAACAGCTTCTACAAATGACATAGTTGTGGCTGATCATCTCCTACTGGATTTGGTCTGTATAGCCATTATAGCATCCACACGGTGGAATACCAAGGCTCTGTCGCCAAATTGAATGATGTCCCCGATAACAGCGGCTGCCACGGCGACGCACGTCACTTACACGCGTTATCTGCCGCTGGTCCTGCACCGGTAATCGGCCCAGTGAACAATCCCGTGCAGTCCTGTCGGCGTTTACTCGCGCGACCGAACTTGTGCTACACTTCGGACAACGGTCGCGAATTTGGCAACGTCGGCCACCCGCGGGGCGAGCTGTTGGCAACGACAGCGCGTGCCCGCAGGTCTCTTGAGTTGCCACGCTCGAACAACACTGGCAATTTCGGAGGGACGGCCACATGTTCAAACAACGATTGATGCTCAGTTTGGTGCTCAGCCTCATGCTCCTGGCTCCAGGCATTCGCTCTGCCCAGCCAGCTACAGCACAGACGTCTCCTGCACCGGAGGCGAACGCGCGATCTGCGCTTTTCATCGAAAACGCCGGCCAGTGGCCCCCTTCGACAAGCTCAGGGCAGGCTCACCGCTTCCAGGTCTGGGGCTCGCCCCTGGGTACCGGCACGACCTGGCTGGCCGAGGACGCGATCTGGCTGGTGGCTGGAGGGGGAGAGCGAGAGAGTTGGAGCACGGGAGACAAGGAAAGCTTCTCCCCCTCCCCCTCTCGCCCACTCCCTCCCTCTCCCCAAATTGCTTTGAAGCTCACCTTCCCCGGCAGCAACCCGGACGTGCGCATCGAGCCGTTCGACCCGCTGACCACCACGGTCAGCTACTTCATGGGCAACGACCCAGAGAAGTGGCATTCTGATGTGCCGGTTTGGGGTGGCGTGCGCTACGCGGACCTCTATCCCGGCGTCGACCTGGTGATCGGTGGCGGCAAAGGTGACTGGCGTTTTGAGGCGACACCTGGCGCGGCGACCGGTCAAGTTCGGCTGCTGGTTGAGGGAGCAGCGTACTCCCGGATCGAAAGCCACGAGTTGCGACTGAGCGCGGACAGTGGGCAATGGTCGATCGCCTTACCAGCCGCAGCATTTTCGTACCGGGTGTCAGTCGCGCGCGGCGATGGACAGTCACTGCTGCTGACCGCGCCTGCGGGCCAGCCGTTGCCGCGAGCTGCCGAGCCTGAAGATGACCCGAGCGACGTGTTGTATGGCACCTTCCTTGGAGGCGAGAGCCTTGAATGGCCTTCAGCAATCGCTGCTGACGACACGGAACACGCCTACGTCACAGGAACCACGCACTCCTATGATTTTCCAAGTACGCCCGGCGCTTTTGACCCAAGCAATAACGGTGATGATGAGGTGTTCGTTGCGAAGTTCACTCCAAACGGCGATGCAATGGTTTACGCGACCTTCCTGGGAGGATGGGACTACGAGTGGAGCAGCGACATCTCAGTGGATGAGTCAGGCAGGGCGACGGTGGTAGGCAGAACTGTGTCCTTTGACTTTCCCACGACGCCAGGAGCGTTTGACACAAGCCACAACAGCCCGTCTTCTTTCGACACGTTCATAGCCCGGTTGAGTTCGGACGGGAGCACTCTGGAGTACTCAACGTTCTTGGGGGGCAGCGCCGCAGATGAGGGCGTTGCAGTCGCGTTGGACGATACCGGCAATGTGTACGTTACGGGCTACACCTGGTCTGGTGATTTTCCCACCACACCCGGCGCTTTCTCTACGGTCCACGCTGGCATCGTAGACGTATTTGTGGCGAAGCTAAACCAATCTGGCACTGCATTGGAGTACTCCACGTATCTTGGTGGCAGCGAAGGAGGTCATGGCGCCGATATTGCCGTCGATTCACTCGGTAATTCGTATGTGACGGGGTACACCTTATCCAGCGACTTTCCCACTACGGCGGACGCTTTCGACCGAAGCTTTAATGGCCGCGCCGATGCGTTCGTGTCCAAGCTCAACCCAACCGGCAGTGACTTGGTGTATTCCACGTATCTGGGTGGCGACCAGAGCGACTCCGGTGCTGCCATTGCCGTTGATGACGACTTTGCTGCCTACGTGACCGGAGATAGCGAGTCGAGGGATTTCCCCACCACGCCAGGCTCCATCGGCGAAGTACACAATGGCGGTACGACCGATGCGTTCGTGGTCAAGCTGGATCCTACCGGCAGCAACCTGGACTACGGCGTCTTTCTGGGGGGCAACAGAGTGGATGTCGGCGATGACATCTTGCTGAATACCGCGGGCGATGCTTATGTGGTGGGAACCACAAATTCCCTCGACTTTCCCACAACGCCCTGGGCATTTGACACCAGCTACAACGACGGGTTCGACGCTTTCGTGGTCATACTGAACGCATCCGGCGAGGCGCTGGAGTATGCGTCCTTCCTCGGCGGCAACGCAGAAGATACCGGTCGAACCCTGGCAATCAGCGAGTCTGGCAGAGTGTTCATCGCAGGGGAAACCCGATCCCACAACTTCCCGGTCACCCCCGGCGCATATGACACGAGCCACGACATCTGGGTGGATGTGTATGTTGTCAAGATGGATCTCTCGCCGTATGTTTCCATGGTCGTCGCACCCATCGAACGGCCCGCGGCAAGCGCCGTCGTCAGCGGCATCGTCACTGTTTCCGGGTTCGCCGTCGACCTGGCCAGCCCAGGGGGGACTGGAATCGACAAGGTCTCCATCTACCTGGACGGCCCTTATGGCGCCGGCGCGCTTGTCGGCAACGCAGCTTACGGAATCACGCGCCCGGACGTTGCTGCTCAGTATGGCGTCCGCTTCGCGCCCTCCGGTTGGACCTTTTCATGGAACACCTTCGCTGTGCCTGCGGGCGACCACCAACTCGTCATATATGCGCATCGAACCACCGACGGCTCGTGGACCACGCCTCGGTTTCAACCTGTCATAGTAGCCAGCGCGCACGGCGGCTGGCTGCCGCTGTTGCTGCGAAACCGATAGCAGCGGCCTGGCCAGAACGTGCTCAGTGCCCGCCAGCCACGACACGACTGGATCCCGCAGCCAGCGGAAGTCGGCTACAGGGTCGATTTGCGCGGAAGCCAGAACCGGTTACAATTGCGCTGCCGCCGGGCGGGGCAGTCGGCAGTCGAGCAACCGCGAGCCGCATCGCCCGCCCAGCGCTAACGTCCATCCCTCCTTCGTGACCCCCAGAAAGGATCATTCGTGCGACCTATTGTCTTGTTCTTTGCCCTCCTTCTTGTTCTCGCGCTTATGGCGCCTGGCGCAGCCCAGGCCGGGCCATCTGCGCCGAAAGCTGACGTGGCTGCCGCGGCAGCCGGAAGCCCGCTGTTACTGGTCGAGAACGCCGGCCAGTGGCCCCCTTCGACAAGCTCGGGACAGGCTCCCCGCTTCCAGGCCTGGGGATCGCCCCTGGGCGCCGCAACGACCTGGCTGGCCGCA
Organism: Anaerolineales bacterium; assembly: GCA_020634615.1. GTDB lineage: Bacteria > Chloroflexota > Anaerolineae > JAAEKA01 > JAAEKA01 > JACKBK01. The sequence continues at coordinate 204,381 of JACKBI010000007.1, read as the reverse complement.
GACGCGATTTGGCTGGTGGTTGGAGGAGGAGAGTGGGAGAGCGGGAGAGCGGGAGACGAGAACGTTTTCTCTCCATCCCCCTCTCACCCCATCACTCCCTCTCCTCTGACCGCCTTGAAGCTCACCTTCCCCGGCAGCAGCCCGGACGTGCGCATCGAGCCGTTCGCCCCGTCCAGCGCCACAGTGAGCTACTTCCTCGGCGACCCATCCCAGTGGCGGGCTGACGTCCCGGTCTGGGGCGGCGTGCGCTACGTCGATCTCTATCCCGGTATCGACCTGGAGATCGGCGACAGCGGCTGGCGGCTGACGGCCGATCCGGGCGCGGATCTGAGCGCGGTTGCCCTGCTGGTGGAGGGCGCTGAGGCTGCTGCGCTGGAGGGAGACGCCCTGCTGGTGGCCACTGGCGCGGGCGAGGTACGGTTGCCTCTGTTGCAGGTGGCCGGGCAGCCGGCCGGCGGCGCGCAGGTTCAATCCACGGGCGTAGCGGCATTCCAGGTCAGCGCACCCTTTGCCGCGGCCGAGGCGACTCCCCGCGCGCCAGACGACGACCCCGCCGACCTTCTTTACAGCACCTTTCTGGGCGGCAGTAACTACAGCGGCAGCCAAAACATTGCCCTGGATGGAGATGCTAACGCCTACGTTGTAGGTTTCACGCGAGCCAGCGACTTCCCAGTCACACCGGGCGCCTTCGATCCCAGCTACAACGGCGACAACGATCTTTTTGTGGCCAAACTGAATGCGGCCGGCAGCGCGCTGGTCTATGCCACCTTCCTCGGCGGAAACGACGATGACTACGGCCCCGACATTGCAGTGGATGGGTCGGGCAATGCCTTCGTGACCGGTTATACCTGGTCCAGCGACTTCCCCACCACACCGGGCGCTTTCGACACTACTCACAGCCCTGGCTGGGACGCTTACGTTACCAAGCTGAATGCAGCCGGCAGCGCGCTGGTCTACTCCACCTTCCTGGGTGGCAGCCTCAGCGATTTCGGCTACGGCATTGCTGTGGACGGGACGGGTGCGGCCTACGTGTCGGGCAGAGCGCAATCCACCGACTTTCCCACCACGCCGGGCGCCTTCGACCCCACCAACGTTTTCGCCGCTGACAAGGGTTTCGTGGCCAAGCTGAACCCGGCCGGCAGCGACCTTGACTATGCGACCTATCTGGGAGGCAGCGTCGAAGACCACTGCTTTGCCATCGCCATCGACGGAGCGGGCAACGCCTACGTGACTGGATATACCTGGTCCAGCGACTTCCCCACCACGCCCGGCGCCTTCGACACAAGCTTTGACGGCGACACCGACGGCTTCGCTGCCAAGCTGAACGCGACCGGCAGCGCGTTGGTTTACTCCACGTTCCTGGGCGGCGCCAGCTGGGAGGAAGGAAACGGTATCGCCGTGGATGGGACGGGCAACGCTTTCGTGATGGGCATTACCGGCTCCAGCGACTTCCCGACCACCCCAGGCGCCTTCGACACCAGCCTGGGTGGCTCCAGCGACGCCTTCGTGGCAAAACTGAACGCCTCCGGCAGCGGGCTTGGTTACTCCACCTACCTGGGCGGCAGCAGCAGCGAATCCTACGGCAACCTTGCCCTGGACGCGACGGGCCGCGCCTATGTGACTGCCTCTACGTATTCCATTGACTTCCCGATCACGCCAGGCGCCTTCGACACCAGCTACAATGGCAGCTACGACGCCGTTGTAGCCAGGCTGAACGCGTCCGGCAGCGAGCTGGAGTATGGGACTTACCTGGGCGGCGCCAGTGCGGAATACGGCCACGGCATCGCCCTGGACGGCGCCGGCAATGCTTTCGTGACCGGCCAAACCTCTTCCGACGACTTCCCCACCACAGCGGGCGCGTTCGATCCCGACTTCAACGGTTTCGGGGATGCCTACGTAGCCAAACTGGACGTCTCCTCTGGCCCGCCAACGGCAGTGGAACTGACCGGTTTGCAGGCCGAAAACGGCGGAACCCTGCCTGTCGTGGCCTTGCTGGCATTGGCCGCGCCGGGGCTGGCGTTGCTAGCAGGCATGATCTTACGCAAGCAAAGAGGCAGCGCCCAGCCGGTCAAGTAACCCGCCAGAGATGCCGGGACAAGAACCGCTGATCGAGAGGAAGGCGCGGATTCGGGGTTTTCCGAATCCGCGCTTCTTCTTGATTCGCGGTTCTCCGGCGACCAGAACCGCTGATTGGGAGGAAGTCGCGGATCAGGATACTCCGAATCCGCGCCACGCGCTGACCCCGGACGCACTTGTCGCTTGCACCCCGTCAAACCGAAATGCATCAACGCATACTTGACGTTCGGATGATCTATATGATACACTCTGAGTACCCCTCCCCCAGGGGGGTGGGGTAAACCGCAAGGAACACGAAGATGATGCAAGACGAACAAAAGCGACAAGTACTCAACCGGCTGAAGAGCATCGAAGGCCACGTGCGCGGCATTCAGCGCATGGTGGACGACGACACCTACTGCATCGACGTGATGCGTCAGGTGCACGCCGTCCAGAAGGCGCTGGAAGGGGTCAGCGCGCTGGTGCTGGAGAACCACCTCAACACCTGCGTTACGACGGCCATCCGTGGCTCCGATGTGGACGAGCGCGAGCGCATGATCGGCGAAATCGTCGGCGTGTTTAGTGAAATGGTTCGGTAGTGTGTTAGTTCGGCAGTGCGTTAGTGACGGTAATGCGTTAGTCTACTCGTATCTGGGCGTATTGCCACTGTACTGCCGGTCATGATCACCGGTCCACTGCGCACAACTCTGTTCCCCACCAAGAGCTATCTCGCTGTACCACTGTCGGGCTATCCAACTATCAAACCAGCAAACTATCGCACTACGAAACCAAGAGGAGCTACAATGACCACCAAAACCTACACCGTTCCGAACATCTCATGCGGCCACTGTGTTGCGACCATCGAGCGCGAGCTCAAGGATGTTGACGGCGTGCAATCCGTCAAGGCCAACGAGCAGAGCAAGGCCGTCATGGTCGATGTCACCAGCGATAGCGTGTTGCCGGCTGTGACCAGCATGCTGGCAGAAATCGGCTACCCTGCGTCAAACGCGTAACCAGTGAACGGTAATCAGTACCCGGTTCCGAATCTGGTTACTGAGTACCGATCACCGTTTACCGATTACCCCCTGACCCTGACTCGGAAGGAGTCTCAGTCAATGCGACGATTCATACCCCTTCTGCTGCTGGCAGGGCTGTTGCTGGCAGCCTGCGTTGCCCCGGCTGGACCGGCCGGCACGGCGGCAGCGCCCGACAGCGCAGCCCAGCCGGCGACGCCGGAGGTCACAGTCTACCGCTCACCCACCTGAGGCTGCTGTGGCGACTGGATGACGTACATGGAAGAGAACGGCTTTACCGTCACGGCCAAGGAGCTCGACAGCTCCGAAGGTCAAAAGGTACTGAGCCAGGTTCCAGCGCAACTCCAGGGATGCCACACAGCCATCGTCGATGGCTATATCATCGAGGGCCACGTGCCCGTGGAAGACGTCAACCGTCTGCTGGCTGAGCGGCCTGCTGATGTCCTCGGCTTGGCCGTGCCCGGCATGCCAGTCGGCTCACCCGGTATGGAAGTGCCCGGCGTCGCAGCCGAGCCGTACCAGGTCATTGCATTCGACAAGAACGGCAACACCGAAGTATTCGCCAGTTATTCCGGTGACCAGTGATCGGTAATCGGTAATCAGCAAACGGACACCAGAATTCCGGTCACTGATTACCGATCACCGGTTGCTGATCACCGGCTACTGATCACAAACTACCATGACAACAACCAAACGCCTCAGCGTCCCCGTCACCGGGATGACCTGCACCAACTGCGCCAACACGATTTCGCGCAACCTCAACCGCAAGGATGGCGTCCTTGAAGCCAACGTCAACTACGCCAACGAGCGCGCTGAAGTCATCTACGACCCGGCAGTCATCAAGCCGGCCGAGCTGACCAAAGCTATCGAGGACGTGGGCTACGGCGTGACTGAGGCAACCATTGACCTGCCCATCGCCGGCATGACCTGCACCAACTGCGCGATGACCATCGAGCGCAACCTCAAGCGGATGGATGGGGTGCTGGACGTGTCGGTGAGCTATGCCAGCGAGTCGGCGCATGTTCGCTACCTGCCGACGGCTGTCAGCCTGGGCGACATGAAGCGCAAGGTCAGCGACGTCGGCTACAAGGTGATCGAGGCGGAGGCAGGCGAGGGCGAGACGGCCGAAGACGCCGAGATGAAGGCGCGCACGGCCGATCTCAACGACCGCAAGCGGCGGCTGACCGTTGGCATCGTGTTGACCAGCATCATCATGGTGTTGAGCATGGGCCATGACTTCGGGCTGATCCCGCACTTCGCGGCCCGTGGCTGGCTCTTGTTCGCCCTGACCATCCCCGTGCAATTCTGGGTCGGCTGGCCGTTCCTCAGCAGCGCCTGGAAGGCCGCCACCAAAGCGCACACCGCCAACATGGACACGCTGGTCGCGATTGGTTCGCTGACGGCGTTCATTTTCAGCACCATCGTGCTGGTCCTGGGGCTGGATGAGCATCTGTACTTCGAGTCGGCAGCCGCGATCGTCACGCTGATCATGGTCGGTAAGTACCTGGAAGCCAAGGCCAAGACCCAGGCTGGCGACTCGATCCGCAAGCTGCTCAGCCTCCAGGCCCGAACCGCGCGCATCGTCCGGCAGGGCGACGAGATCGAGGTACCAATCGATGCGGTCGAGGTCAACGACGTGGTGATCGTCCGCCCCGGCGAGAAGATTCCAGTGGACGGGGTGGTGCTCAGCGGGCAGTCAGCCGTGGACGAGAGCATGGTCACCGGCGAAAGCCTGCCAGTGGAGAAGGCGCCGGGCGATCCTGTGATCGGCGCGACCATCAACCGGTCGGGCAGCTTCCGCTTCCGCGCCACCAAGGTCGGTCGTGACACCGCACTGGCGCAGATCGTGCGCATGGTGCAGGAAGCGCAAGGCTCCAAGGCGCCGATCCAGCGGCTGGCCGACCGGGTCGCGGCAGTCTTTGTGCCGGCGGTGCTGATCCTGGCCGCGCTGACCTTCCTGGTCTGGTACGTGGTCGGCGGCGTCGGCTTCACCGTAGCGATGATGTTCGCCGTGTCGGTGTTGCTGATCTCCTGTCCCTGCGCATTAGGACTGGCGACGCCGACCGCAGTCATGGCCGGCACCGGCCTGGGCGCGGAGCATGGCATCCTGGTCAAGAACGCCGAGGTGCTGGAAACGTCCGCCAAGCTGGGCACAGTGGTGCTGGACAAGACCGGCACCATCACGCTGGGCAAGCCGCAGATGACGGACATTGTGATCGGTGATCGGTTATCGGTAAACGGTGATCAGTCAACGGATGTCAACGGCGAAATGTCGTCGATTACAGATTACCAATCTACCAACTACCAATCTACCAGCCACCAATCTACCGATCACGGATCACCGATCACCAATTACCTTCTGCGCCTTGCCGCCTCCGCCGAGAGCGTTTCGGAGCATCCGCTGGGGCAGGCGATTGTCGATGCTGCCAAAGCGCAAGGGCTGGCGATCACCGAACCGCTCTCCTTCGAGGCCATCGCTGGCGGCGGCATTGTCGCCCGCGTTGACGGCCACGAGGTGGTCGTCGGCACTGCCCGGCTGTTCGACCAGCGCCAGATCCACCTCAACGGCCTGGGAAGCGAAGTGACACGATTGCAAGGTGAGGCCAAGACCGCGATGCTGGTCGCGGTGGATGGTGAAGCGCAGGGCGTCATCGCCGTCGCCGACACGGTCAAGCCGACATCGCGCGAAGCAATCGAACAAATGCACGCGATGGGCATCGAAGTCGTCATGCTGACCGGCGACAACCAGCGCACGGCTGACGCCATCGGCCGCGAGGTCGGCGTCGACCGCGTGGTGGCCGAAGTGCTGCCGGGCGAAAAATCGGCCGAAATCCGAAGGCTTCAGAGGTCAGAAAGTCAGACGTCAGACGTCAGCGGTCACCCCAGACCCCATACCCCACTGGTCGCGATGGTTGGGGATGGCGTCAACGACGCGCCGGCGCTGGCGCTTGCTGACATCGGCATGGCCATCGGCACCGGCACCGACGTCGCCATCGAAACCGCCGACATCGTGTTGATGCGTGGCGACCTGCGCAGCGTGCCGCAGGCCATCAAGCTCAGCCGCCTGACCATGCGCGGCATCCGCCAGAACCTCTTCTGGGCGTTTTTCTACAACGTGCTGGCGATCCCCATTGCCGCCGGCGTGCTGGTGCCGATCCTTGGACCGCAATACCGCCTCAATCCGATGATCGCCGCGGCCGCGATGGCATTCAGTTCGGTCTTCGTCGTCACCAACTCGCTGCGGCTGCGCAAGGCAAAGCTGTAGGCAGGTTGCAAGACAGCGCGCCGTACGCAGGAATCGAGAAGGGCGAGCCAATTGGCTCGCCCTTCTCGATTCCTGCGGATCGGTTGCAGATCAGAACCAGTCGGCCGGCCACATGTGGAGCGGCGCGGCGGCAAAAGCCGCGCTGAGGGCTGCGCAGGCCGCGTCATCCCCCTCCAGACGGCCCATGGTGCGCGCCTGCTGGGCGCTGAGGAGACCGGCGTAGAGTTCGCTGAAGGTGGAGATGTTGGTGCGGATTGCGTATTGCGTGTTGCGTATTGCGGAAGCCGGAGCAACGTTGCCGTTACCTTCCCGAACTGCAAGATACACCGGCTGGCAGTTGGCGGCGAGTTGCGGGTCATTGATCTCCAGCCAGAAATCGGCGTTGACGTGAGCAGGGTAGCGACGCTTGCTCAATGCTTCTTGCAAATGCACGACGCGCAACATGAAGCCGGATACCAGTTTGGCGGCCTGGAAGAACACGAAGGCAACCGGGGGACGGTTCCAGTCGTAGGGTTCGCTCAGCGCGTGCAGCAACGGATCGTGGCGAGCCGTGTTGTAGACCACGGTGCGCGCCTGGTCGCCCAGGCTGCCCAGCGCGCCGGCCAACCCTTGCCAGGCGCGCGAGCTGGTCCAGACCCATTCCTTGACCTCGGTGAAGGCTTCGGACTGCCCCCAGGTCAGCGTGTAGACCAGATAGCCCTCGACCTCGCCGTCCGCTTCGAATAACAGCCACTCCAGGTCTTGCTTCTCCCAAAGCCGCTTTTGCCATTCCCAATCGCCGCGCGCCAGCCAGCCATTGTTGTCGGGTATGCGCCGGGCAGCTTCGTAGCAAACGCGGATAGCCGGCCCATCCTCGGCAGTGGCCCGCCGCACTGCCAACCGCTCCGCGAAATCGGGCATCAACCGTATCGGCAGGTCCAAATGCCAGTTGTAGTTGGCCACGCCGTAGCCCAGGCCGCGATACCAGGCGGTGGAAAACGGAAAAAGCAGGGAGACCGGGGTCCGCTGGCCGTGCAATTCCTCCAGCAAGCCCTGCATCATGCGGCGCCCGTAGCCGCGGCGGCGATGCTCTGGCGGCACAGCCACGCTGGCCACCAGACCAGCATCCAGTTCTCCGCCGTTCAGGCTCATTCGCCGCGAAAGGAGAGAGAGTGCGGCTACCGGCCGGCCAGCATCGTCATCGAACAGACGCAATTCGCGCCAGTCCATGCGGCCGCCGCCGCCATAGGACTCTTCGTAGCGCGCCGCTTCGCCGCGAAAGGCACGCGCCTGAATCCCGGCGACGACCGGAATCTCACTCTCAACGATGGATCGGTAGGGCATGTCAGGTAACTCCGTAAAGAGGTTTGTGGGCTGGCAGGCTAACCGAACACCATACCACAGATCGACACCAGCGACGCGTTTTCGGCATCCGCAGCGCATTGATCGTATGCGACGCGCTGTCCTTCGACGCTGCCCAGCAGCCTGAGCATCAGGTAGAACGGCGAAACGCCACAGACGTTGTTGCCGTCACGCACTCGCTTGATAGCGGCGAAAAAGCCGTCGGCGCGGCCAGCCGCCAGTTCGGTCGCTAACTCATCGTCGGCATCGGCGATCCGCTGCCGGCCAGCCGAATCAACAGCCGCTCCGCCAAAAGCCGGCCCGACATGTGCCAGATCTCCAGAAGCTACGACAAGCACGTTGCGGCCCGCGATAACCTGGTCCAGGGTTGCCAGAAAACCAGCAAGCTGCGGGTCACTAGCCGGATCACCACGACCCATGACAAAATCCATGAAAGAGCCGGTCAAGATCGGTATCATTGTCACCGGTTGCCCGCCGCGCATGTGGTGCAGCCAGGTCGCGACCAGTTCCAGCGAGTGCTCGCCACGGTGGCGCAGCTCGCCGGCAAAGGCGGCCTGCTCACCGATCGCGCCGGCCAGTGCATCCACCAGCGCCACATCGGTCGGCAGAACGCCGTACGGGGTCGCATAGCTCTGGCGGGTCAGCGTGATACGGTCGCCGGTGCTGTAGTGATCGGTGCCCAGCAGGATCACCAGATCGGCGGCACGCGCCATCTCCGCGGCGCGCTTCCAGACAGCCGCGTAGACCGCGCCGCCGCGCGGGTAGTCGATGTGCGGACTGATCACGCCCCTGCCGGCGGCACTTGCTGGACCTGCCCCGTTGACGGATGCCAGGTACCCGTCCAAGTGGCGCGCCAGCCGATCCGGTTCAGCCGGATAAGATTGTCCGGCCATCATTGGGGGCCGAAAAGGCGCAGAGCGATAGGCGCGTCGAGCGCGCTCTGTGGCATCAAAGGAGCGCTCGTTCTTGAGAAGGTAGTTGCCGTCGAGTACATCGACCAGTTGCTGCAAAACGTCGACGGGAACATTGACGCCGTAGTGCACCATCAATTCGGCGCGCATCCCGGACAGATCATTGGTCCCGTCCATCAGCGACAAGGCCGGAGCAAGCTCACGCGGCAATACGACGTGATTTTCGCCAAGACGCAGCGGATCGCGTAACAGCAAAGCCGGCCGGCCCTGGTGCGAGAAACCGGTGATGTCCAGCGTGCGCAGTTGCGGAATGACGTTGTGATGTGTGCGCTTCATAGAGTGTATACCTGTCATATAAGGTTGCGCAATGCGACGCCCAGCCGTCCAATCTCATCCAATGTATTATAGTGCACCGCACCAATGCGAACCATGCCCCCTTTATCTTCCAGCCCCAACCGTTCGGTCACCGCCAAAGCATAGTAGTTACCGTCCCAAACGAAAATACCTTGATTGCCTAATGCCTCTGCGATCGCCCGCGGGTGCCGGCCAGGCCAGGTGAACGATATCGTGGGAACCCGCTGATCGAGGCAATCGCGATCGGTGATGCCGTGAATCTCGATGTCTGGGATCGTTTCAAGTTCATCGAGAACCGCCGCGCTCAATTGAAGTTCGTGCTGTTCAATAGCTGTCATGCCAGATCGTAGATCCAATTTGCGGCCGTCAAATTGATCGAACCCTGCTCTATACTGACCACCATAGCGTCGGCCAACTTCCGCCAGATACTCGACTGATGCCAGCGTACCGGCGATGCCCTCATGACTTTGCGTGCCCGTTTCGAACTTACCTGGCGGGACATTTTTGGCTGGCCTTACCTTGTAGGCCTGCAATCGATCCAACAGGTCATAGCGGCCATACAGGATACCCATGTGTGGTCCGAAGAACTTATATGCTGAACACGCCAGCATATCGCATCCGAGATCCTGAACGTCCACCGGGCCGTGCGGCACGTATTGCACTGCATCGACAAACGAAAGGGCGCCAGCGTCGCGTGCCCAGCCGCAGACCGACTTGACATCGTTAATAGTGCCGACAGCGTTTGAAGCGTAGCCGACGGCGACGACGCGCGTGCGCTCGTTGATCAGGTTGCGCAACCCGGGCAAGTCCAGCATGTACGTTTCAGGATCGAAGTCCACCCAGCGCACCGTAGCACCGCGGTCTTCGGCCATCATTACCCACGGGGTGATATTCGCGTCGTGATCAAGACGAGTAACAATGATCTCATCACCTGGACCAATCTGGCGCCCGATTGCCCGGCTAACGGAGAATGTCAGCGTGGTCATGTTGGGACCGAAAACGATTTCGTCGGGCGATGCTGCATTGAGCAGATCAGCCATCGCCTGATGCGCCTCATCAATGATTTCGTCGCTACAACGAGCGGTCCAAAATGCACCGCCGCGGTTGGCATTGTGCCGCGCGAGATAATTACTCATTGCGTCGATGACGCCCTGCGAAACCTGCGTGCCGCCGGGATTGTCAAGAAACACAGCGGGAATGCCATCAACCTCCTGGCGGAGCGAAGGAAACAGGGAACGAATGTGCGAAGTATCAAGCGTGAAACCCATGAAAGATCTCCTCTATATTGGGTCAGCGGAGGTAAACGTCAGTTTGACTGCTGTCGCTCATATTCCGAATCGAATCATTTCCCGAATTGCAGGGACAGAGCTAGAAGTCAAGCGAAGCCATCAAGCTTGCCAGAAGATTCCCTGCACATCAGTGTCCTATTCGAGCAAGCGAACCATGCAATGGCAACTTGCAAACGTGCGCTATGATACCATACAGGCGCCTGCCTGAACAACAACCCCGCCGTCGATTTTCCCCACCGAATTGATTACGATTTCGAGGATGATACTGTGACTACGCTACCGCCAACGGTGCCGCTAATGGCCACGCCACCCTGGCTGATTGCACTGCCGCCGCTGGCTTGCGTATGACTTGAGGCAGCCTGCCTCCTATTGAAGGTAGCTTCTTCCACAGTGGCCGCGTTAACCAAAACCAAGGGGATATCATTACGCGAGAACAGGGCCGGCATCCACCAGCCAGTGCCACCCACCTTACCAAGACCATACACAGCGCGACGAGCGGAGGTGGTTGCCTGCTCCACGGAACGCCCCAGTGCAATTGCTTGATAGAACGATTTGCAGAAGGCGAATGCGGCCTCGTCAGTGATCTCCGACTGCATCGCCACTACTGAGGGAATGCCAGCCCGCAGCAGCGCCCCAGCCACGCTGGATACGACCGCGCCGCCAGCGCCAGTGCGACAGGAATTGACCAACGCCACGCGCACACCGGAGCCTGTCAGCAACATACCGAGGGTGAATGCATCGACGGTCACCGGATTGCCAGCACCGTCATCCAGGATCAAAGCTTGCTCCGTACCATGACCGGCGAAGTGCCAGACGACCGCGCCCGCCATCAAATCAGCTGCCAGTCGACTCAGCGTGACCGATTCCTGGCTGCCAAGCAGCGTCAAGGCCTGTTTTGGCAGCGCATCTGCCAGCAACTTCCGTTCCTTGTCCACGTCGATGCGCTGCAAACCAGCAGGCGATGAGCCAGTAAACAGTATGCGTAGCGGCAACTCAACCGGTGAAGCGACAATGCCAATAGGCAACGGCAGAAAGCGAATCAGCGCCGCCTGTCCATCCAACGCCACAAACTTGTCGGTTCGCGTATCGTACATGAGCTCCCACGGCAAACTCGCCAATTCGGGGTCGCCAATAGTCAATCGCAGATATGGACTACCTGCAGCATGGCTCGCGCGCCAAAGTTCGGCAATTTCCGGTGGGCCAAAGAGGCTTTGCCACAGCGTGATCCCCAGCCCAATCTGATCTTCCGCTGTCAACTGGGTAACTTGCAAATTGGTCAGTTCAAACAAAGAGTTGACAGCTACCGGTGAAGTGGATTGGCCGGCAGGCGAGTTGATCACAGTTGCCGTCGCACCATGTTCGGTTCTGTCCAAACGCAGGTCAAAGTAACGAACAGATGAGATTTCAGTGTTGTGGTTCATTGTTGGTTAATCTCACATCCAGGCGTCGGAAGTTCTGTATCAGCTTCTGACGATCCGAAAGCCGCAGTCCAGATCACGGTAACTTGGCGAACTCATCAGCCGGTGACCGGATCGCATTGTGTCCGTAGTATCCATGTAAGAGCCGCCGAGCACAGCGCGTGTGTTGTCAGCGGAGTTTCGGGATTCAGCTTGCTGCCCGGCCGGAATCGCTTGGCAGATATCGCACCATTCCCAGACATTGCCAGGCATGTCAGCGACTCCGCCCGCGGTCATGCCCGCAGGGAAGATCCCTACGGCCGTGGTTGACGCAATCTCGCTATTCGACCAGTTGGCGTGATCAATTGTAGGCTGACCGTCGCCCCACGGAAACGCACGGCGGCCGCCACCGGTAGCGGCCAGTTCCCATTGCGTCTGAGTAGGCAACCCGATGTCTTCACCGCGTTTGATGCTGAGCCATTTGCAGAATGCTGCAGCCTCATGAAACGTAACCATTACCATCGGATGGTTGGCGTAGCCGTAGTTGTCGTGCAACACGTATGGCCCGTCGCTGCCGGCCTTCCAATCCCAGCCTTCATCCGTCCAACAGGCTTTCCACGCCTCAGTATAGCCACCATCTTGCACAAACGCCCGAAATTGGGCCACAGTAACTGGATACTTGCTGATCGAGAACTCGCTGTCCAACTTGTCACTGAGTCGCGCAACATCCCCTGGATCGTTGACGTCCACCGGACACCAAACGATGTCGGGCACCCCGGACGCGTCAAGACCGACACCAGGTCGCGGATCGCCCAATAGCGATAACGTCCGGCCAGCCAAAGCACGAAGATGCGACGGCACGGAGATGTCCGGATTGGACAGCAGCCGTACCAGGCGATTGGCCTGCACCAGCCGTTGTCTGCTGTCGGGTCGTTCCATCTCCATCAAAGCCGCGCCCGCAATCTCAGCGCCGGCCATACGGATCTCATCAGATCCGCGCAGACTGGACAGCCAGCTAATGAACTCTACGGCTTCTGGCGGATAGTCCATCTGCAGATAGCCGTAGGTCAGCAGAAGGACTTCGCGCCACCAACTGTCAGAGATGAATTTCTTGACCGCAGTGCGGCCCGCCTTGCGCTGCTTTGCCAGTAACCGCGCCGCCAGGAACTCCTGAAAGGTGAGATGAACGAACTGGAAGAACTCAGCGCGCTCTTCGTAGAGTCCACCGCGATAGCGCACCGCCTTCAGAAAGGCGTCTACTTCCTTACCATCCAGCGATGTCGCAAGGATCGAGCGAACTTGTTCTTCACGGATCGCGGCGCTGCCGCGACCGCCTTTGTGCATTGCCAGTGCCAACTCGCTGAGCCAGTCGCGTTGCGCTTCCCAGGGACCGCCCCAGTTGATCAACTGCTGGCGGGCGGGGTCGTCTGGGATGTATTGAGCCTGGATGATCGCCCGCACACAGGCTTCATACAAACGAGCGCGCTCGCGCGGCAGTTCAGTCTCGCCCCACTGGATGCTGATCACCATTGTGGTCATCAAGGGCGTGCTGACCAAGGGTGGGAGGTTCTGCTCGTTGCGCAATGCGTTGATCTGTCCAATAGCATAGACCAGTTTGTCCCGGTTTTCTTCTACACTTTCTGGAAACAATCGTTCGCACCAGTTTTCTACCAGCAGAGAAATCTGCGCGTCGTCCATTGGCTGGACATCCAGCCGCAGAAAGTCATCGCCAAAGACTGCTTCATCACGGTAGCCAGCTTCGCGGGCAGTGACGATCATACGATTGCCAGGATAGATATCGTGGACAAGGTTTTCGACCTCTTGACGAATTTGACCGCGCTGCTCACGGTTGGCAATTTCGTCCAGTCCGTCGATCATCAGTAGACAGCCACCGCCGGTGAGAATACGATCAAAGAAATCCTGTGAGAGTTCCAACGCCGGATTTCTTCGACGCAGGTACCACGGAATGAACCCAGCCAATGTTCCGACCCAAGGATCAGATAACGACGTTGACTTTTGGATGCGCTCCAGATAATCTCGATAATAGCGCAACGGCACCAGCACGGGGATCAGCGGTTCGTCATCAGACAATGCGAAGTTTGGCGGCATGCCGGTCAGTCCAAAATTGGCCAGCGCTGCTGCAAGAAAAGCCAGTATCGTGCTCTTGCCGGTGCCTGCCGGACCGACAATTGCCAGCCGGTCAGACAACTCCAACGCGTTCCTAAACTCAACCGTCGATCCGAGGCGCTCCCTGGACTGCATCAGATTATGCCATGCCACCAGCGCGTCCAGCCCGCTGAGACCCATCAAGGCATGTTCAGCTTCACGACGCGTCGGCGGCCAGTGGCGACGTAACGACACGGGAATGAATACATCTGACAGCTTCTGTACGGCTGCCGGCCTGGCGACCGGCGCGCTCTCCAGGCCGTACAAACGGGCCTTGTCGTAGGCGTTGCGAACCCAACGCAGATAGGCTACAAGCGTACGCTCAACTTCCTCATGGGCCAGTCTGGCGGGACCGGGCGCGCTTTGATACACCTGGACGACATGGCCCAGCACCGTACCGGAAATGGCCAGCCCGCCTTGGGCCAGCGCGCTGTGATCAGAAACTGATAGGGGTACAGCTGCGCTGAAATCGCTATCGCCTGCGACGTTGCGGAGCAACGACGCAGGCAGGGTGCCAAAGTCACTCAGACTGGTCACACGTGCGTTGGCGCGCGCAGCCAATTTAGCGATCAACTGAGGTGTCATCGACGCGCTGAATGCAGACTCGCGGGTCATCGCGTCGTGAAACTCAGAAACGAAGCGCGCGATGGAAGCTTCCATGAGCGACTGATTTTCAGGAAGAGCGGGTGCTTCTCCCATGGCCACGAATTCCTGCGCCAACATCGCCAGGTCCAACTCGCTGTCGAAGCGTGGATCGATCACTTGAGATAGCTCACCAACTACCGCTTCCTGATCCAGCCAGCGCTCCAACAGATCCAGGTAGAGCGCCATACGTTCCTGGTCACCGCCCAGCGCAACGATTGTTGCCACCAGCGCTTCGGTTGCCGCTCGTGCAAGGCCGTCAATCGCATCGGGCGACTGGAAATGCTTGCGCGTGCGATAACCGGACGCGTCCAACATCCGGGCGGCCACTGTATGCGCCAGACCTGGTTCGGCCAGATTCACATCACCCAATAGACGACTGCGAACCGGAGCCGGTAGTTGATTGACTTGATTTGTGTAAGTATCCATAATGCAGTTCATGTTGACAGTAATCATTTATTATGTCGAACTAAGTATAACACTTGCCATAAAATATGTCAATAAGGTCACCTTAAGCAACAAAATGTGTGAAAATGTGGGATATGTGTGGGATATTGTGGGAAAGGAGGGAAAGGAAGGAAAAGAGGGAAATCACCGCTTCGGATAGCAAACCACGTATCTTGAGCGGTATTGGAATGAGCGTCTGGAGCACGAAAATGCGAAGCACCGCGAAGCGCACGAAGCGCGAGGCAAGAGAACTGGCCTGCGCGTTCCGGATATCATGTACGCATCGAGCATAGCGAAGCCCGAAGAGCAGCGAACCGTGGGCAGATCGAAGAATATGCGAAGAACACACGCAAGATCGCGCCTCCAACTTCGCGCCCCATCGCGCGCCTTCGCGCCTCCGTGCTCCAAACGCCCCCGCCCCCTCCAAGTCACCTCAGAATGTAGTACGTGGCGCGCTTTTCCCCGATTTTGATGAGAAGCCCCTGGTCCACAAGGTCTGACAGGTCACGGCGGATCGTTTCCGGGCTGACATCGGGGCTAAGCTGCTGGATGTCACGATTGGTGATCCGCCCGTTCTGCGTCAGGAAAGCCAGCGCCTGCTCCTGGCGCGGGTTCAGCAGCAGGTTGCCCCAACGCTGGGTCTCAGCCGACGCGCTGACCAGATTCGCGCCGTGGCCGAACATGGTTACACGAAAACCAGCCGCCGTCTCCTCGAAGCGCGGCGCGGGCAGGTCGGCCTCCTGCATCGCGGCGATCATTCGGTCGATGCCGTAGCCCAGCCGCTCGATGAAACCCAGGTCGCTGAGCACCTGCACGATCACCTCGTTGCGGCTGAACCGTTCACTGACCAGGTTTTCCAGCGTGACATGCCCGGGCAGCCGGCCGGGGCTGTAGATCTCCATTCGGTCGCTGAACATCAACAACCTGATGCCATCGCCGCGCACGCTGTAGTCGCGGTGTGCGACCGCGTTGACCACCGCCTCACGCGCGACGGCCAGCGGATATTCGGCCACCTCCTCGCGTGCGAAGCCTCGAATGCGCATTCCCCGGCGCATGTTGGTCGCGATGAAAGTTTCGGCGCGCCTGATTTGCTCCGCCAGCGTCCCATGGATATCCTCACGAACGAATTCGTCACCCATGGTTGGCCCGGCATAACGCACCGCCACGATCTCAGCTGCGGGAAGAAACTGTTGCGGCAAGCGTCCGAAAAGAAGCATCCCGGCATACGTCGGTACAAACTCGCCCTGCGGGGTCGCTTTGACACAGCCGCGGGTCAGCAATGCCTCTGAAGTTGATGTGGCCGTCAGGCCGGCCAGCCGTTCCAAATAGGCCACCACAAGGGAGTCGTCGAGGTCAGTGCGCTGGCCTCCCGGGACAATACTGGACTCAAAATGCGCCTCGCCCCGAGCAACAAGAACCATACGCAATTCGGCAGTGCTCATGGTACGATTTTCGCGGTCGTCTCGCAACCAGTACTGCCCTTTCAAGCTGTAAACCTGCGACAACCCTGCCGGAACGTGCACCACACAAACATCCTTGCCGTCGATCTGGATCAGTTCTGGCAATGGAAGGACCAGTGGCGGCTCAGCCATCAGCGCCGCCGCCACTGCCTGGTTCTCGGTTGCCTGTGCTGAAAGCAATCCGCCGGGTTGCCCACCTGCAGCAACGCCAATGAGAAGTGCGCCACCATGGGTATTGGCCAGGGCAACCAGTGTCTCAGCCATCTTGCGCGGGCTGGCGCTGTCGGGCAGGAATGCCAGCGTGTTGCTCTGGCCGTCGGCCAGCCAGCCTGCCACCTGGTCAGGAGTCGTCTGATAGACAGAGGAGGTTAAGAAATCCATGAATGCTTCCTCGGCGTGCTCACTCCGCCAGCTCGATGCGCCAGCGAGTCGTCCCGCCACCCTCGGCCGCCATGACCTCCCGCAGATGCCATTTGACAACCCGCTGGACGCCGTCTTGCACAATGGTCGACTCCACCGTCATCGTGGACATGGTGGTGTTGCCCGTACCGGAGACGGTCGCCGTGCCGGGATAGATGAGCGACACGATCTGCTGAGGCGGGTTCGGAACCACCAGCAACAACTGATCCTGCGAGTCTTGTGTCAGGGCGAACTCAGAATTCTGCTCTTTCAGCCAGGCCAACACGACTTCTTCGGGATACGTCGGCTGCGCGGGGATTGCGCCCAGACAGAACGTGACATTCGACGGCGTTGCGGTGAACTGTGCGGACGTGCTTTGGCGCGTCCAGTCAGTCTGGCTGCACAACTTGCTGCGGTCGTTGAACGCCTCTAATGTAACAACCTTGTCGATCCGCTGTCCCTCGCCGGCCGTCCAGTCGGGCATCGTGATCGAGTAGCTGCCCTGGAAGTAAGTCACACCGTAACCGTTCTTGGGTCCGAGCCAGCGAAACAGCGACAGACGGGTGGTGGCGCCGTTGGCCCCGATCCCCTGGACGACTAGCTCGGCTTCAAATCCTGAATTCTGGTCTTCAGGCGTAACCTCCCAGGTGACGCTCTCGTCGCCCAGATAGCCCTGCCCCTTGCCTGCCGTCCAGTCAGGCAGCAAGCGATAGGGCACGAAAAAGGCCAGCGGCTGCATCGGCATGGGAATCACCGTATTGGGATCGTAGATGGCGGTGTCATCCTGGCCGTCGTAGATGATGCCGCCGATGGGCCCGTTGGTGGCTCCGACCTGGGAGTCGTAGTAGAAAAACAGCAGATACTCCTTAGCTTCGTCGTCGTCGATGCTGACCTGCTGGAAGCCGTTGACCTCGGCGGGTTCGGTCATCGGCGTCCAATCGTCCGGCAAGGTCTGCACAAGAAAGTCGGTCGATGCGGAGGTGCTGGATCTGTTGAAGATGCCGCAGGACGAAGCCAGCATAGCAGCGAGCATCAGGGTCACCACCAGCGGCCATCGTCGACTCAGTGCGGTACGCAGTTCACCTGGTAAGTCGGGTCGCGCTTGCTTGGTTGTCGCTGTCATGAGTCCTCCTCGCCAGCAGTCTCATCCGCAGATCTTGGCCGGCGCCGACGAGCACGCGGAACCTCCTCGTCAGCGCTGGCAGGCAGCAGCACGCGCGCCAACACGTCGTTCATATCCTCGACCGGTACCAGCTCCAGGCCGCGCCGTGCCCGTGCCGGCAGCTCCACCAGACTCTTCTCGTTCTTCTTCGGGAAGAGGACGATCTTGATGCCGGCTCGATGGGCGGCAATGATCTTTTCCTTGAGGCCGCCCACTGCCAACACGCGGCCGCGCAGGGTGATTTCGCCGGTCATAGCCACGTCACGGCGGACGGCCCGTCCCGTCAGCGCAGAGATGAGCGCGGTTGCCATGGTAATCCCTGCGCTGGGGCCATCCTTGGGAATAGCGCCTTCCGGCAAATGGATATGGATATCCAGATCGTCGAATTCTTCGGGATCGATGCCCAGTTCCTGCGCGTGCGACCGTGCAAAGCTAAGAGCAGCCTGCCCTGACTCTTGCATAATCTCGCCAAGCTGTCCGGTGAGTAGCAGGTTGCCCTTACCAACCATCAGCGTTACCTCAACATGCACCAGATCGCCTCCTGCTTCCGTCCAGGCAAGGCCGGTCGCGACACCGATGCTGTCGCCGCCCTCTTGCAGGCCAAACTCATAATCCGGCGGTCCGAGGTATTTCGGCAAACGAGCAGCCGTAATTCGGACAGGCGCGTCCCCGCCTTCTGCCACCCGCCGCGCAACCTTACGGCAGATCTTGGCAAGCTGGCGCTCGAAATGGCGCAGCCCGGCCTCATAAGTATACTCGCGGATAATGGTCTTCAGCGTCGCGTCAGGAAAAGCGAGGCGATGGTTCGTTAACCCGGTCTGCTCAAGCTGGCGCGGCACCAGAAACTGGCGGGCGATCTCCAGCTTTTCCTCTTCAAGGTAGCCAGGAAAGCGAATAACCTCCATGCGATCGACCAGCGGGCTGGGAATATAGTCCAGCAGGTTGGCTGTGGTTACAAAAAACACCTGGCTGAGATCGTAAGCTACGTCAAGGTAGTGGTCGAAAAACTCGTGGTTCTGCTCAGGATCCAGCACTTCCAGCAGCGCCGCCGACGGGTCACCGCGCACATCTTGCCCCAACTTGTCCACCTCGTCCAGCATCACTACCGGGTTCATGGTGCCCGCAGTGCGCATGGCCTGGATAATCCGGCCCGGCATTGACCCCACGTAGGTGCGCCGGTGGCCGCGAATTTCAGCCTCATCGCGCACGCCACCCACGCTGACGCGCACGAATTTACGCCCCAGCGCCTGAGCCACCGACCGTCCCATGGACGTCTTGCCTGTTCCTGGCGGCCCGACCAGACAAAGAATCGGCGTTCGCATCTTGTCGCGCGCCAGCTTCCGTACTGCAATGTGCTCCAGGATTCGATCTTTGGCCTCTGGCAGGCCGAAATGGTTCTCAGCCAGAACCTGCGCAGCGTGCCGCAGGTCCATATTGTCTTCGGTCGCCTGGCTCCACGGCAGGTCAATCAACCAGTCGAGATAGGTGCGCACCATGCTTATCTCAGGCGCAAACGGTGGCATGACTGCCAGCCGGCGCAATTCGTCCTCGGCTTTGGCACGCGCCACGGGTGGCAGATTGGCGAGCTGCAACTTATGCCGCAGGTCAGCCACCTCACGCCCTTGCTCGTCGGTTTCGCCAAGCTCACGCTGAATCGCGCGTAACTGCTCCCGCAGGAAATACTCGCGCTGCGACTTGTCCAGTTCTTCCTGCACCCGCGCCTGAATCTGGCCTTCAAGTTCCAGGAGGTCAAGCTCGCGTCCCAACAAAACTGTTACCCGCTGCAACCGCTCCAGCGGGTCAAAGACTTCGAGAATCTCCTGCCGCGCTGCCAGATCGGCTGTCAACGTCGACGCGATCAAATCGGCCAGCCAGCCGGGATCGCTGGCATTCAAGGCGGCAACATATGCTTCGTCGCCCAAAGCAGGACTGAGCGCGACGCAGCGCTCGAACATTTTGAGCGCTGCACGCATCAGCGGTTCAGCGCCGCCGGTTGAATCAGAACCGATCGAGGGTTCGCGGATTGTCTCAACTACAGCGCTCAGAAACGGTCCTTCATCCACCAGTTGCAGAATTTTGACCCGTTCGCGACCCTGCACCAGGATGCTCGTAGACCCATCCGGCATTCGCAACTGGCGCAATATCTTTACCTCAGTGCCGACCTGGTAGAAATCTTCCAGCGATGGCTCGTCGTCAGAGGGATCACGCTGGCCAATGGCAACCAACACGTGATCCTGATCCATCGCAACCTCGATGGCAATCAACGATGCTTCCCGCCCCACCATCAATGGCGCCACCATGCGCGGAAACACCAGGTCCGAGCGCAGTTGCAGAACCGGATAGAGCGCCGGCGCGTCGTTGTCGTCATGCGTGCTATCTGAGAGATCTGAAACACGGGCCAGCGTGTCGATCCAGGCGATTCCGCCGCCGGTGGCTGAATTCGTCATGTGGTCCGCCCGTCTTCCAAGCCGCCTGGAACTATTGCTTCGGGCCGGGAGATACTATTTCCTGGAGAACCCGGAAAGGGCCTGAAGCTATTCGCATTTGGCACCTGGCTGACCTGCCACTCGGACGCCGTCGGTTCTGCTTCGTAGGCCCAGTCGCCAGCAGGAAATGCACCAGGGTTCAACGCAAGCCACGCCTCGCGGCCCTCAGCAGCCACGAACAGCGACCCTGTAACGCACACGACGGTTTGACTGTCCGCGTCGCGCAGTGCGTCGACAAGTGCTGCCTGAACCGACTGACAGATCGCCACATCGACCTCGTCCATCAAGCCGACGGTCAAATCGGCAAGTTCGTCCGGATCCATCGCGCGCGGATGGCGGGATCTCGTCAGGAAAAGCGCAGCGCCGCGCGCCGCAAAGGCCGAGAGTATCGCGCTGGCATCCTTGTCGCTGGAGATACCCAGAATGACTGACATGCGCCGGCCCGGGAAGAACTCGGCAATGGCATCGCAAAGCAAGTGGACAGAGTCGACAGTGTGCGCAGAGTCGACGACAACTCCGGCGTCGCCGGCATTTCCCGCCCTCAACACTTCCAGCCGGCCCGGCCAGTAGACAGCAGCCAAACCGCGGCGAACCGCATCGTCATCAATAGACACACCCTGACGTGCCAGTTCAGTTGAAACGGCAACCGCTGTGGTCTGGTTCGCCAGTTGATACTCACCAAGGAGCGGCGTAGTCAGATCAAAGATCCCTTGTTGGCTTGCGTGCCCACCAGCGGTGCCGTTGTTTTCAGGCCGCGAAGCGGGCGGATTGTGATGGACCGAGAACACTTGACCTGCGAAACTGCTTGACGCCAGTTCCCAGGTCCAATCGCTCCCGACCAAAATAACGGGCGCTCGCCGGTCAACCGCAGTTTCTGTGATAGCTGCCAGCGCCTCGCCAGCCTGCGGCGCGACGACGACCGGCACGCCCGGCTTGATGATGCCTGCCTTCTCGCGTGCGATCGCATCCAGCGTGTTGCCAAGCAACGCCGTGTGCTCCAGGCTGATACGGGTGATCACGCTCGCCTCTGGAACCACCACGTTGGTGCTGTCGAGCCGGCCGCCCAGGCCAACCTCCAGAACGGCCCACTGAACCCGCCGCGCCGCGAAGTACATCATCGCCAACACCGTCATGATCTCGAACGTGGTGATCCCGGGAACGCTTTCGATGGCCGGCTTGCACTGCTCCAAAAGGGCAACTACATCAGAGCGCCCGATCAACGCCCCGTCGACCCGGATGCGTTCACGGAAGGTGTGCAGGTGTGGCGACGTGAAGAAGCCTGTACGCAGCCCGGCCGCCCGCAGGATCGATTCGATACCTGCCGCAGTCGATCCCTTGCCCTTGCTGCCTGCCACATGCACAATGCGATAGCGCTGGTGAGGATTGCCCAGCGCTGCCAGCACGCGACGCGTCCGATCTACGTCCCAGGCGACTTCAGTGTAGGCCACGCTGCGCCGCCGCTCGTAGTCCACGTAGTTGTAAATGTAATCCAGGGCAGCCTGGTAGGAGGGAGAGAGACTCAACAGTTGGTTCTTTCTGGAAACTGGCAGGTTGCTGCAATTTTACCGCATGAACCGAAAAACGTAAAGCCGAATCCGGGATGCTTTGTCAAAACGGCCCGGCGGTGGTATAAAACCTCCATGCCCGCCCAGCCAAGCCGCTTCCGCCGCCACGTCACAGTGCTGGCAATCTATGTCCTGTTGAGCCTGCTGCTGACGCTGCCGCTGCTGTTTCGCTTTACAACTCACGTACCGGGGGACGGCATCGATGACCCCGCGCTGGCCTGGAACTTGTGGTGGCTCAAGCACAGCCTCATCGACCGCCAGATCAATCCATTCGACAGCCAGTGGATGTTCTATCCCATCGGAATCAACCTGGCTTTCTACACGTTGACGATTTGGAATGGCCTGCTCTCTATTCCCCTGCAGACTGCGTTCAGCGTGGTGATCGCCTCCAATCTGCTGCTGCTCAGTTCCTTCGTCCTCAGCGGTTACGGTGCATATCTGCTCTGCCTGGAGGTGCTGCGGTCGCTGGGCGACACCAGAAGCGCCAAGCAGCGGCAGTTCATGGATGGCGCCGCGTTTCTGGGTGGACTGCTTTATGCGTTTTCGTCGAGCAAGCTGTTCTATGCCTCGTTGGGCCAGTTCAATATCGCCAGCTCGCAGTGGATTCCTTTCGCTGTGCTCTACACGCTGCGCAGCGTGCGGTCCGATGCGCGCCTGCGCGAGCCATTGCTGGCCGCGATTTTCATCCTCCTGCAAGCCTACGCTGAGTTGACCTACGCAGCGTTTCTGGGCATCTTTGTCGCGCTGGTGGCAATCTGGCGCGTGCTACAACTCATTTGGCCTGCCAGCCAAGATGCAGTCCGGCAACGTAAGCAAGACTCTTTGCGACTATTACGCAACCTGGTAGTCATAGCAATCGTGTTTGGCGTTGGCCTGACACCTGTTCTGGCCAACATGCTGCCCGACATGCGTGCCGAAGGCGACTTTTTGGTCGAAGGTGAGGGGTTCGCCGACGTGTTTTCTGCCGACCTGGCTGGCTATGCCTTGCCAACGCAACTGCACCCGTTGCTGGGCAATATAATCGTCGCCGCGTCGGACGATTCAGCTCTGCATGCAGACGGCTCACAGTGGCAGGTCAACAAGGGACAGCACCTGACGCTGGGCATTCTGGGACTCGGCCTGGCAATCGCAGGCGTGTGGACACATCGGCGGCGGCGTGACACGTGGTTCTGGGTGACAGCAGCGGTCGTCTTCTTCCTGCTGACGCTGGGCCCGTCTGTGCGTTGGATGGGAGACGACACCGGAATTCCCGGACCGTTTCGCCTTCTGCAAAATGTGCCGTTCCTGAAAGGCAACCGCTATCCCAGCCGCTTCAGCGTGATGTTGCTTGTCTCAATAGCGCCGCTGGTCGCGCTGGGCAGTGGCTGGATATTGAGCAAGCTGGCAATGCGCCCGCGTGCCAGCCAGCTTCCCCGCCGCGCCGCGCTGATCGGTACCGCTGCGCTGGCGGCGATTCTAGTCTTCGAAAACCTCTCTGCGCCGCTCCCACTGGCCGACATGCAAACGCCGGCGATCTACGATGTGATCGCTGCTGAGCCAGGCGACTTTGCCGTCCTCGACCTCCCAGCAGGCTGGCGCAACGGCTTTAGCACGTTTGGCAAACAGGATCTGGTCATCATGTCGGAACAATGGTGGCAGACCAGCCACGGCAAGCCGATCCTGGGTGGCAATACGTCGCGCAATCCTGAATTCAAGTTCCGCTACTTCCTGGATGCCCCGCTGATCGGCCCGCTTACAATTCTGGGCAACGTCGATGAGGCGCATCCGCATATCGTCGCACAAATGGCCGATGAGCTGGCAGCGCTGGACGCGGGAACCGTTCATCCGGGTGACGACTCGTTGCTTGGGAGGGCTGCGGCTGACGCCAGAGATGTCTTGCAGGCGCTGAATGTTCGTTTCATCGTTGTCCACCGCGATCACGTACCGCTCGAGTTCACGCAGTTCGTCGAGCAGTTCCTGCCGGTAACGCTGGTGGATGAAGACGGCGAACACGCACTGTACCGTGTTGAAAACGAGCCGCCAGCCAGCGAGCTGCTGATCACGCCTGCCACGAACTCGCTGGCGCGGGGTGAAGGGTGGAGCGGTCAAGGGTTCAATCAAGTGAACGTTCAAACCGCGTGGGCACAGCGACGCGAAACAGTGATGTTCACCCCGTCTCTTGCGCCCGGCTCGTACGCTGCAACACTTGCTGCCGCGGCTGCAGGTCCTGATCAAACACTGCGGCTGGTGATAAACGGTGTGGCAACAGCAGCACAGCCGCTGCCGACCGAATGGAGCAAACTGCGATTCGACCTGCCGCCAGACGCGCTCAGCCAGGGGATCAATGAACTCGTTCTCAGATTCGACAGGACCTTCCCGACAGAATCATTGGTCGGCGCCTCTGAACCGACGGTCAACCTGCTGGTCGAAAGCGCCGGACTGGAGGCGGGCAACTACGCGCACATCTGGCTGAACGGACGCGACATTTCACCGAATCAACGCGGCTACAATCTGGCCATTGTTGATAGCACAACTGGTGAAGTTCTCGCTGTTGACAGCTTCGACACTCACAGCGATCCAACGGCTTCCGATGGACTGGTTCGGTTCTTGCAACAGGTCAAGCCGGGCCAGCTACTGGCCGTTGCCATCAAGGATACGGCCAGCGATCAACTCAGTGAACAGGCAGCTCAGACGTTGAGTGCCCTGGGGCTGACCGACATGCGTGGCAAGTTTCGCTGGGCACAGGCAGCCATCGTCGCCATGGAAGAGACCACTCCGCCGGTAGTCACGGAAGACGTTGATGGCTTGCAGGCTGCGGCCGTCGGAATCGGCGCAGGATGGCGAGAACCGAATGTCGCGGCTCAAGTAGATTGGCTGCGACTGGAACGCCAGCAAAACTGAGATGTTAGAAAAGCTTCGCTGATTACCGCTGGGTTGTCACGACCAACCGACAACCAGGTTGGGGGATCGAAAGCGCACAGTGACTGCTGAAGATTGGGAGATCTTCCTGCGTCACACCTCTGGAACGAAATACGCCGGCGCCTCCCTGGCGCCGGCGTAACTTTTCATGAACCCGGCGCCGGATAGGAAAGCGGCGGAAACGGAGGGATCGGAGTTGGGAATGGCAATTCTAGGGGCTCGCCGGCTGACACGGCTGGGACCGGGGTCGAACGCGGGGCTACGCCTGGTGTAGACAAAGAAGGCACAACCGTTCTCGGAGCTGCCGGAGAGTAGCCGGATGGAACTTGCAGCGTCTGTCCGCGGAAAATCGCCGAACCAGAGATTCCGTTGCTAACCCGGAGTCCGTAGACTGTCGTACCACAGCGTGCTGCGATCGAAGACAAGGTGTCGCCAGGCTGGACAGTGTAACTACCTCCACAAGTTGACCCGCCCGAAGAATTTTGCGAAGTGCCAGAGGGTAGAGCGCTGGAAGCTGCGGTTCCGTTGCTTGACGCAGGAATCAACAACATCTGGCCGGGCAAAATGACATCGCCGGAAAGCCCGTTGAGCACTCGCAGGGTATTCGTCGACACACCGTAACGGTTGGCAATTGACCAAAGGCTTTCGCCACTGCGAACGATGTGCGTGCCTCCCGAATAGGTGCTATTGCTTGAACTACTTGAAGATCCGGGGCTGGAAGCAATAGATCCTGACACGAGGGGAATCACCAGACTTTGGCCTGGCCGAATCACGGTAGAAGCCAGACCATTGGCCTGAACAATGGCGCTCACCGACGAACCGAAGCGGCTTGCGATACTGGAAAGATTGTCTCCGCTCCGAACGACATATGATGTAGTACCTTGGTAGAGGGTAGATGCATCGCCGCTGTCCGGTATGACAACCACGGCAAACACGAATGCAATGACGAGAGCAACGGTGAATCGTGACTTGCGCATCATGTGCTCCTCCCTGAAGCACCTGCACGGGTAGATACGAGCTTGACCGACCCATGGGAAAACCCACTAAGAGCGGTCGTTACTGTGCCAAACCCGCGGCTACTTTACATAGGCTTGATTTATTCGTCAAGTTATGGTATATTATGTCCAGTGAAAACGTTTTTTATCTGTCTGAGCGAACCCTTGATTGCCAGACATGATCCAATGATAGCGCAATAAATGTCGATTTGCAATAGGAAACAGTCGATTTGGCGCCAAAATTCATGACATTTTAACCTGAGTAGTTCCGATAAAATGCATCGAGGAATCGTCGAAATTATGCAACATCCCAACTTCCTCAACCCACGTTATTACGACGTATACTACCAAAATTCACCACTTCGGCACTTGAAGTCTGTTGCGAGAGTATCTGGCCCTGCACTTATGAGTTGCGCCATGGCAGCAGTCCTATTCAGTATTTCGCCGGTATCATCCCGATGGATTTCAACGTCCCAGCTCCGGCCAGGAGAGCCCCAATGGACAACATACGTTGATGGCCTGACCTCAAACAACGTCAACACCATCTTCGTGGATAACGAGCAAGTGATTTGGGTAGGCACGAACAACGGCATAGACCGCTTCGATGGTCGTTGGCAGTCGCTGCGGGCAAATGATGGTCTGCCCGCAGGAGCGATCCGCGCCATCGCGCAGACGACCGATGGTCAAATCTGGGCGGGGGGCGACCAGGGGCTGGCACAGCTAAAGCGATCCCCCAGCGACGACCAGTGGCACGCCACAATTGCCGACCAGTTACCAGGTCCGATCTATGCCCTCCTTGTCACAGTGGATGGCCAACTGTGGGCCGCAGACGACACTGGAGTCGCCACTTATGATGGTACGTCGTGGACTCACACTCCCCTAAATCAGCCTGGCGGCGCGACCGCCAGAGTACTTGCGCTGGCGGAAGGAAGCGATGGCCGGGTATGGGCTGGGGGCGACGCACTACACCGAATCGACCCTCAAACAAACCAGATCGTCGCCATTGACGACAAGCCTTTCAACAATCGCATCCAGGCACTGACAGTGGCGCCAGCGCGCGGTAGATGGACGGAGACCCTGTGGGTTGGAACAGCAGGTCAGGGGCTGTGGAGCCGCACCGATCACTGGCGGCACTTCGGTATGCCACAACCGGGCCAATCTGCAGAGGGAGTTGCATCAGACAACATTCTTGCCCTTCATAGTGACAGTGACGGCACCCTCTGGATTGGTACCAACGGCAGCGGCGTCAGTCTGTTCAATCCGGATGGTCTGTCTGTCTTCTGGGGTGGCAAGAATTGGCGCACGTTGACAGCGCGCGACGGACTGGCGGCAGACGCTGTTGCCAGCATTGCGATGGATTCCACCGGAGCCGCCTGGCTGGCGACCATTGCGGGAATCAGCCGCCTGGACACCCGTTCGTGGTGGACGCTGGCCACTCCCGAACAACCCGAGTTCGAGGCCGCGACTTCAATCTATGAAGACGATCTGGGGCGACTCTGGTTCGCCAGCGACAACATGGGTATCATGGTGATTGCCGGTGACACAGTCCATCACATCACCACGGAAACGGGTGGACTGCCCGAAAACATGATCCGCTCAGTGCTCGTAGACCGCTACGACTCGGTCTGGATTGGCACTGCGCGGCAGGGCATAGTACGGACGAACGTGGCAGATTTGCTGGCTCCGGCTGTAGGTCGAGCACCTGAGTGGCAGCAGTTTGGCAGCGAGACTCTGGGGTCCAGTGTTATCCGAGCCTCACTGACTGGCAGCGACGGATCACTGTGGTTTGGTACCTACAACGGTGTTCACCACTTCAAGCCAGCGTGGAATGGTCAGGGCGGCAGTTGGACCCACTTCACGATTGAAGATGGTCTCGCCGACAATATCGTCAGCCAAAACGCTATCATCGAAGATCCCGCAGGCAACATCTGGGTTGGCACCAGCACAGGCATCAACTTGCTCAACAGTGGCACAGACCAGTGGACCAGTCAACTGCCGGGCGGCCCACAAAACGTCAGGGTGCTCAGTATCGCTGCATCCACCGGCAGCAACGCGAAATACACTGTCTGGGCAGGTACAGAGTCTGGCGACGTGTATGCCCTGGACAGCATTGCCGGACGGTGGGTTGTGTTCGACAAGGTTGGAAACCCGATCTATGCATTGCTTGCGCCAGACGATGGCCATCTCTGGGTGGGTACAGGAGCGGGCCTTATCAAAATCGACGTTGCCAGCATGATGCAGCGTTTGTACACTCGCGACCAGGGGCTAAGCGACAACGAGGTACACGTGTTAGCACGCGAGGGAGCCGATGTGGTGTGGATCGGAACGCAAACAGCCGTACTTCGCCACCAACCTGAAAATATGCCGCCTGAAGTGCGGATCGTCTCTGTGAACGGCAAAGCACCGGCTGGCGGCGCAATCCCGCTTCTTTCGCAAACACCTCTCGGCATCGCGGTCGAAGGCTCTGACCTGGCAACGCCGGCCAGCGAGCTGGACTACCGCCTGCGGATTCCCGAGCTGGCTTCCGGCTGGATGACCAAATCAGATGAACACTGGACCCTCGATCCGTTGCACCCCGGACGATACACGCTGGAAATCCAGGCGGTAGATGGCAGTCTCAACACATCAGACATCCAACGAGTCGGTCTGAATGTATCGCCATCGGTCGTGTTACCGGGAGTTGGGCGGGTGGCTGCCGGACTGGCATCCACGATCGCGGTCACCACGGTTACGGCAGTTGCCGGACTGACCGGAATAGCACTGCTCAGCATTCACCAGCGCAAACGGCGCCGCGCCGCGCTGCGACGCCGTTTCAACCCGTATGTATCTGGCGAACCCGTTGCAACCCAAGAAATGTTCTTTGGCCGTCGCGAGATCCTGGAACGCATCGTAGACACGCTGCATGAGAACAGCATCATGATCCACGGCGAACGTCGCATTGGCAAAACCAGCCTGCTTCTGCATCTGATGGAGCACCTTCGAACTGCGAACGACACCGAAGTGATGTTCCTGCCCGTCTACGTGGATCTGGAAGGAACGGTGGATGAGGAATTGTTCAGCGTCATGATGGAAGAGCTGATCAAATCTCTTGCCAGCCATCAGGCGATGATGCCGGCTATGGCGCCACTGCGTTACCA
Organism: Anaerolineales bacterium; assembly: GCA_020634615.1. Lineage (GTDB taxonomy): Bacteria > Chloroflexota > Anaerolineae > JAAEKA01 > JAAEKA01 > JACKBK01. The sequence continues at coordinate 175,378 of JACKBI010000007.1, read as the reverse complement.
CCAGGTTGGCTGGGCAACCTATGATCATCGCGAGTTTGCCCGCGACCTGGACGTCGTTCTCGCAATGCTGGCTGAGACCACAAGCAAGGCTGTGCGCGTGGTACTCATACTGGACGAAATGGATGTCATGAATACGTACCAACCAGTGACGCAGCAACAGCTTCGCCGTATCTTCATGCGCACCTATGCACACAGTCTTGGCGCAGTTGTGGCAGGCGTCAACATTAGCAAGACCTGGGAACGTATGGAAAGTCCGTGGTACAACCTGTTCAACGAATTTGAACTCGGTCCACTCAGCGACCAGGCAGCCCACGATCTGATTCTGGAGCCGGTTAGAGGAATCTACCAGGTGGATCCCGAAGTGGTCTCATACATCGCCCTCCACTCGCGCGGCAAACCGTATCTTATACAACAGCATTGTATGGAAGCCGTCAACCAGATGCTGGCAGCCAAGCGCAACCGAATCACACTTGACGATGCCAGGCGCGCGCTGACCGAACTGCAACGGCACCGATCTTCACGAACTCGGCCATCCGTGCGCAAAACATTCAAGATACAGAGCAATCCATCCTAACCTGGTTAGCCAGGATCATGTAAGACAGAAGGGTCGGACCGCAACAACAGGTCCGACCCTTTCATTTTTGCGTGCGCATGTTGGGAGGAATTTGCCCGAACATCGCCCGCAGCATATCATGGGCGCTCAGGGCTAATACTTATGAAACTGTCTCCTCAAGATGTCACCGTTCCGCTTGTCGATCTCTCTGCACAGCATCAGGCAATGCAGACAGAAATCAACACCGCTATCGCGCGTGTCCTCGCCAGCAGCCGTTTCATAGGCGGACCTGAAGTTCAGCGCTTCGAAGCCGAATTTGCTTCCTATTGTGACTGTCGCTATGCAGTCGGCGTAGCGTCGGGAACTGCCGCCATTGAATTGACACTGCGCGCGCTGGATATCGGTCCGGGCGACGAAGTGATCACGACGCCGTTCACCTTTTTTGCGACTGCCGAAGCTATCATCCAGACCGGCGCCTCAGTGGTATTTGCAGACATCGACCCTGATACGTACAACCTTGACCCAGCCGCTGTGCAGCAAGTCGTGTCGCCGCGCAGCCGGGCGATCCTGCCTGTGCATCTATACGGCCGGCCGGCTGAGCTTGGTGGGCTGCGCACGCTTGCCAAAAACCATGGTCTGGCGTTGATCGAAGACGCCGCGCAGGCCCACGGAGCGCGCTACCATGGACAGCGCACCGGCAGCATGGGCGTAGCGGGCTGCTTCAGCTTCTTTCCCAGCAAGAACCTCGGCGCTCTGGGCGACGCCGGCGCAGTGGTGACCAATGACGAAGCTTTGGCCGAACGAATCCGCAGCCTGCGCGACCATGGCAGGTCGTCGAAGTATCTCCATCAGGAAGTAGGCTTCGGCCACCGGCTGGACGCGCTGCACGCTGCGGTCCTGTCAGCCAAGCTGCCACATCTCGACCACAACAACATCAGACGCCGTCAGTTGGCCGCCCGCTACAACGACATGCTGGCAGGCACCGATCTCGTGCTGCCTGCCGCTGACAACGGAACTGAGAGCGTGTATCACCTGTACGTCGTACGGACGCCCCAGCGCGATGCAATCATAGAGGAGCTGCGTTCGGCCGGTATTGAAGCGGGAGTCCACTATCCAGTCCCGTTGCATCTTCAGCCTGCGTTGCGCAGCATGAATCTGGCAAGCGGATCGTTCCCGGTCACGGAAGCCGCTGCCGACACCGTTCTCTCGCTACCTCTGTATCCCGAAATGACCGAGGCTCAACAGGACTACGTGGTGAACACGCTGCGCAAGCTGGTCGGCTAGCCGGCTTCCTGGTCCGATGCGGCGCTGACGCAATCCACAACCAACACCGTTGTCCACCCAATTCTGACCGTATTTGATCCCCGTCCGATGAACTCTGCCAGCCAACTTTCAGGCTCACAGCCGCCTGCGCCAAGCAAAACGTCCGATGCCCGCCCCCTGGTTTCAGTGCTGATCCCGGCGCGCAACGAGGTCGACAACATTCCAACGCTGCTCGCCAAGGTCGCGACTGCCATGCAATCGCTCGAGCAACGCGGTTTCTCCGGCGAACTCGTGCTTATCGACGATGGCTCCACCGACGGCACCGGCGACCTGGCGCGCGGTTTACAGGCTGACTATCCATTCCTGAGGCTGTTCACCCACCGGCGCAATCTTGGCTTGACTGCCGCGCTGCGGACCGGTTTTCGCCACGTCCGCGGCGATGTGATCATCTTCTTGCCCGCTGACCTGGAATCTGACCCGGAAGAGGATATTCCCAAGCTGCTCGACAAGCTGAACGAGGGCTACGACGTGGTGGCAGGCTGGCGGCAGGGACGCAACGACGGCAAGGTGTTCGCCTCTGGCATCTACAATATCGTGTCGCGCTGGCTGTTCAAGATCGACGTCCACGACATGAACTGGATCAAGGCCTTCCGCCGCGAGGTAATCGAATCGCTGCCGCCGCTGCGCTCCGACTGGCACCGCTTCCTGTTGCACATTGCTGCTTATCAGGGCTTCCGCATCGGCGAGGTACCCACCAACTGGTATCAGCGCCAGGCGGGCCGGTCGAAGTACGGGTTCAGCCGCATCCCGGTCTCCCTGTTGGATGTGCTTGTAGTATGGTTTCTGCTGACGTTCAGCAACGCGCCCATGCGTTTCTTCGGCGGCCTTGGTCTGCTGGCGCTGCTGGTTTCGGCCGCCACATTCCTGTACCTCATCGGCCTATGGCTTGTCAGGGGCGCGCAGCGAAGGCCGCTTTTCATCGGCGCGGGCCTGCTATTGATCGCTGGCCTGCTAATGATTCTGGTTGGTTTCGTAACGGAACTGATCGTCAGCCAGGGCGACCGACTGGCGGAGCTGGAGCAGGAGATCAAATCGCTGCGCGAGGAGTGAGCATCCAGTGTCACCCCCCGCTCTGGCCGGTCTCCTGACCGAGCCAGTACCGAGCAACCGGCATCACCCTTCGATCGACACGTTGCTAGACATCGCCACGCCAGCATCCGGTTCAGGAGGCGACACCAGCCCCTTGCCCAGCCAGACGCCGATCAACGCCGCGATCAGATCCCGAATCAATATCCACGTCCGGTAGCCCAGCGCCATCACACCGATCACACCAAAGGGAAACCGGTTCTGCAGCAGCAGCGCCAGCACACCCTCGCGCACGCCGATCCCCATCGGCACAACAAACGCCAGCAGACCGATCAACCACGCGCCCACGTAGGATGCAATCATTGCCGGCGCCTGCTGCCAGCTCACAGCCGTCACACCACGGGCAAACAACACGAACCCCACGCCCAGCATCAAGTGGCCCAGCAATCGCGCCCCAAATAGCACAAGCATGTCGCCATACGTGGCCTGAATATCCAGCGGCTCCCGCTTCAGCACCCGCAACCCCCAGTTGACCAGCCTGCGAAACACCGGCGGCAGCAACACCACAACGGACACCAGTAACAGCAGCGCGGCCAGTGGCACATAGACGCTGGCCTCAACATTTGCACGCGTCAGCAACGCCACCAGGAGAAAGATCGTCGCGCTCATGATCTGCATCACCATCTCCAGCACGATGCTGGCTGACATCGCCCGCACGCTGATCCCCTCTTCGCGCCCCAGCACCAACCGCCCGGCAATGTCCCAGATGCCGCCCGGCACGTAGCGCGCAAGCTGCGTTTTCAACCACAGTGACACACCCAGCCGCCAGCCAACAGGCGCCCCCATCAACCACAACGCCCGCCACCAGATCGTCGCGAGCAAGATGATCTGGACCACCAGCAGCGCCAGCGAAGCCAGCAGCCACGGCCAGCTCACCTGCCACGAAAAGTTCGAAAGCTCCTGCCAGTTGCTGGCCAGCGTCTGCGCCCAGAAACCCAGGACGATCAACACCGCCAGCGCTTGCAGCAGTTTGCGCCGCCGCCGCAAGAGTTTCAATCGAGGTACCCCAGGCTGGCCAGATGCTCTTCCAGCCGCGCCTCTTCAACGGCGTTGTAGCTGACGTCGCTGGACTGGCGTGTCCGCATAGCCTCCTCATCCACAAACTGCGCCGGGCGTTTAAGCAGTGCATCGGCCGCAAACACCCCGTCGATCAATCGGCTGTCCATCGATGCCGGTATCGGTTCATCCATCGCATACAGAATCGTCGCCGCCATGTCGACCAGGTTTGCACCTGTCACGGGCTGCCCGCGCGGCACATCCGGTCCGGCGGCCATTAAAATGCCCGCCAGTTCGTGCTGCCCCGACTGGTCAGATGCAAAGTGCAACGCGCCACCCAGCGGAACCACGATTTCATCGCCGCCCTGCCAGTCTGCCGTGACCACGTGGTACGAACTGGTCTTGACACCGACCACATCGGGCCCATCAGCCAGCGCCGGACCATGATAGAGATCGCGACCGCGGTGAATCTCGTGAAACACCGGCTGGCCAGTCGCCGGATCGAGCAGCGTCTGCAACTCGCCCATCAACTGCTCGGCCAGCGCATCCGCCTCCGCGCCCGGCGCGACGATCCCTTCCGGCTCACGCCCGCGGCGGTTGAAGTAGATGTTGCCCATGGTGCCCAGCGCATAAGCGCGCGTGCGCGGCCAGTCGACCTGCGAAAAGGCCATCGAAGAGTACAGCGATCCCTTCAGATCAGGAAAACGCTCGAAAGCCCAATTTTTCGCGCTGGAAACCAGCGGTGTGTCGAGATAGCGTACCGCTCGCCGCAGCGCGCCGCGCATGGCCGCGTTGGCCTGCTGCCCGGGGCTCAACCCGGAGCCGGCACGCAGGGCAAGGTAGCCGCGCTGCGTCAGCCAACGATTCAGGTAGACAGCCTTTTCCATCGGCCCGAAGCCGTGGTCTGACACGATGAACACGGTCGTCTGATCATCGCGCAGCGCATCCACCAGTTGACCAACCGCGGCATCCAGTTCGCGGTAGATGCGCGGCAGCACGTCGCCAAACCGCTGCGCAGCCTGGGGGTCATGCAGCGGGTGATTGACATCCCAGTACTTCCAAAACTTGTGCGCAAGCCGGTCGCTCGCGCCGAAGACGACCATGAAGAAGTCCCACGGTCGCGTGCGCGCCAGATACAACGCAGCGTTGGCGCGCAGTTGGATCATACGCACCCCATCTTCGGCCAGTTGCAACAGTTGATCATCCTCCAGCCGGCCGCGCTCGGTGTCCACATCGATCATGTATCCACCACACTCGCGCACCAGCTCGTTGTAGATGCCGTCGGGGTAGGTGAACTGGCTCTGCGGGCCGGGCGTCAGCAACCCGCCCACCAGAACGCCGCGCACCGGCTCCGGCGGGTAGGTCATGGGAACGTTCATGACGATCACGTCGCGCTCACGCTCGCTGAGGATGTGCCAAAGCGACGGCGCGCGCAACGATGCAGCGTTGACGTAGCCAAACTGGTAGGTACCCGGACGGCGCTGCTGGAAGCCATAGACGCCGTGCTTGCCGTTGTTTTGACCGGTAAGAAACGCTGACCATGCCTGCTCGGAAGACGGCTGAATCGTGGATCGCAGTTCGCCCGCGACGCCATCGGCCATCAGGCTGGCCAGATTGGGCAACTGTCCAGCGGCAATCATCGGATGGATCAGGCGAAAGGTCGCCCCGTCCAGACCGATCACCAATACCCGCGGTTGTTTAGGGCGGTGGGTCTGTGCCATATCTGTTCTTGACACCAACTTGTGGATAGGATAGAGTGTTGACGGCTGAAAATGCATCGCTGGGATGACCTGCGCGCAGGCGCCACGCCCACTACGGGCCTCCTCCAGCGTGTCGGATTATACACCTCTGAACGGACTGGACACAATTCCCGTTGAAGAAAGCCCTCATCGTCACCACCAACTTTCCTCGCTGGCCTGGCGACCCGCACTCCCCCTGGCTGGTGGATTTGTTGAGCCTGCTGCGCGGCCAGGGATGGGAGATCGAAATTCTGGCGCCGTCCTATGCTGGTCTGCGCAGCCAGAGAATCTTCGACATGACGGTTCATCGCTTTCGCTACGCGCCGGCACGTTGGGAAACACTGACGCACGAAGAAGGGGCGCCCAACAAGATCCGGCAAAACCCGCTCTACCTGCTGCTGCTGCCGTCATATCTGCTGGCGGGCATGCTGGCCGCCTGGCAGGTAGGTCGAGATGGCGGCTTCGACGTCATCCATGTCCATTGGCCGGTGCCGCAAGGCCTGCTGGGCTGGGTCGCCCGGCTGGCTGGCGGCGGTCGGCTGGTTACCACCTTCTACGGCGCGGATCTGGTCATGAGCCAGCGATTCAGCTTTGTACGCCCCTTCCTGCGCGCTTTCGTCCAGTCATGCGCCGACGTTGCCGCCATCTCGTCATACACCGCGCGCGAGCTGGCTGCCAGCACCGGAGCGCAGGCCCGCCTCATTCCATACGGCATTTCGCTGCCCGCCGACGATGGCTCATGGCCGGCAGAGCCGGGACTGATCCTCACCGTGGGCCGGTTGATCGCCCGCAAAGGACAGGCGTACCTCGTCGAGGCGATGCCACTGCTGGCAGCCGCTGGCCACGCCGATGCGCATCTGGTAATCGTCGGTGAGGGGCCTGAACGACCACGACTGGAGGCGCTGATCCGTGCGCTTGGCCTGAGCGAGCGAGTCACGCTGACCGGGCGCATCTCAGACGAAGCTTTGCAGGATTACTACAAGACGTGCCAAATCTTTGTACTGCCGGCCATCGTTGATGACACCGGCGACACCGAAATGCTGGGCATGGTGTCGCTGGAAGCCATGCGCTACCGCAAACCTGTGGTGGCAACCAGTGTCGGCGGGATCGCGGACATCGTTCAGGACAACGTCACCGGACTGCTGGTCCAACAGCGCGATCCAGGCGCGCTTGCAGTTGCCATCCACAACTTGCTCAACGACCCATCGCGGGCAACCGAGCTGGGAGACGCTGGCTACCAGTTCGCACACGACCACTTCTCCTGGCCGTCAGTGCTGGCACAGACCTTGTCGCTCTACGGGGAAACGTAGAGCACCGCTGCCAGCCATCCCCATTGGTCCTTCCATCATGCGCCCGAGACTGCGACAGCACGCACTGGTCCTCGCTGCCTACAGTGTCATCACGGCTGTAGTCACCTACCCGCTGATCTTGCGGCTGACCACCGACATACCTGGCAGGGGTGACGCGCCCTGGTTCGTGTGGCAGTTGTGGTGGGTGAAGCACGCCATTCTCGACCTGCGCCAGTCTCCGCTGACCACGAACCTGATCTACTTCCCCCTGAACGACGTTCCCGCCACCTGGCAAAGCCCGGTCAACGAACTGACTGCGGTCCCCCTGGTCGCCAGCTTCGGCCCGGTGCTGGCCTACAATCTACTGATCATGAGCACGTTCGTGCTGGCCGGCTACGGAATGTATCTGCTGGGCTGGCAGGTGCTGAGACGCCGTGATCTCGCCTTCATCGCCGGACTCATCTACAGCTTCAGCGCCTATCATGCGATGCGCAGCCTGCACCACCTCAGCCTTGCCACGATTCAGTGGCTGCCGTTAGCCCTGGTGACCGCTCTCAACTGCTGGCGAAAACCTACGCTGCGGCGAGCCGTGGCAGCCGGTGTGACGACCGCGTTGGTCGCTCTGTCTTCCCCCTACTACGTCGCCTATTTCCTGCTGCCAGTCGCGATCGCGGCTGGATGGTATGCCGTGTTGTGGCGTCGGCCGGCGCTTGGCCGTCCCGCCGTCTGGCGTGCTGCGGCCATCGCCTCGCTGACCGCGCTGGTGATTGTGGCGCCCTTCTACATCAGCCTGCTGACAGCCGCGCCGGACGTGCAGCAAGCAGCGCGCGAAGCGGCCGCGTCAGTCAACATCTACACGGCTGACGTGCTGTCGTGGCTGCTGCCGCCCCGCCACAACCCACTGTGGCAAGCCCCGCTGGCCGCGACATACGCTGAATTTACCGAGGGCTACCTGGTGGAGACGGCGCTCTTCTTCGGCCTCGTTCCACTGGCGCTGGCCATAGTCGCGCTGTTCCGGCGCAGGCTGCCGGTGAGTGGCGACGGTTTCTGGCGGATCTTGTTCGTCACCGCCCTGCTGCTCTCTTTTGGACCGGTCCTGCGGCTGAATCTGGAGACCGTAGTCAACTGGATGCCCTATCGGCTGTTCATGCTGCTGCCTGGCTCTTTTGCCTTCCGCGCGCCGGCTCGCATCGGCTTGACGGCCCTCCTGGCCGGCACGCTGCTGGCGCTGGCGCTGGTCAAACAACTGATGATGCGCCGGCCGCATTGGGCGTGGCGACCGCTGCTGGTCGCCGGCTCTGCATTGTTGCTGGTCAACATGACGGTGGAGTTTCCCTGGCCGGTAAACCAGGCCGCGCCGCCACCCGCCTATGACGCCATTGCTGCGGACGGCGGACAGGGAGCGGTGCTGGATCTGCCCGCCGGCGAGATGTTCCAGGATCGCACCTCCTGGGCGATGGCCTACCAGACATGGCACAATAAACCATTGGTTTCTGGTTATCTGGGCCGTCGTCCGGAGCGGCTCCAGGTCCCCGAACAGACCATGCCATTCGTCAGCCGCTTCTTTCACCAGGACTGGGATGCCTACTTCGCCGGCCGCTGGCAAGACCTGGTGGCATGGCCCGCAGCGCCAGATGTATTGGCCGGCAACTGGCCTGAGGACGTCCGGTATGCCCGCGATCTGCTGGCAGAGCAAGGCATCAGCTACGTCGTACTGCATCGTGACGAGGATAACCCCGGCTATTTCGAGTCGGCTGGCCTGCTGCTCAGCCAGGGATTGGGACCGCCAGCCTTCAGCGATGAGGACACCCTGCGCTTCGATGTATCGCCGCCGCGGTGGATCCAGCGTGGTTCGACTTCAGCCATCGACAGCGCTGCGCTGCGCTTCGGCCCCGCGTTTTCTGAGCCATTTCTGCATCGCCAATCGCAGGCGCGTGCCGTGTTGCCAGACGCCGCCACGCCGGTTACAGTGACGCTGGATGCACCCATCGCCGGCCGCTGGCTGGTTCGCGGCCAACTGGATGGCGAGAACGCGGGCGATGTCCAACTTCTGCTGGACGGCTCAGCCAGCGAGTTACAGGTGACGGCCCTTTTCAAGACAGTCGATGCATTCGAGACAACGCTCGACCTGGCGGCCGGACAGCACCAGCTGGCATTCAGCCGGTCCGCGTCAGGCGCGACCACGGCCGGATCGGAGCCGTGCAGCGAGCTGTGTGTCCTGAATCTCACCGCCAGCCTGGAAAGCCCGCAAAACACGTTGCCTGCTACGCCGATTGCCACCCTGGTCGACGACAACGGCCAGCAAGCCAGGCTGGAAACAGCCGGCATTGTGCAAAGTCCAGCCGGTGAGACGTTGGTGACCACCTGGCAACTGCCGGCAGGTTTCGATATGACAGATCCTCCGACGCTGTATGTTCACATCACCGACGCGGCCGGCAATACCGTCGCCCAGGCCGATCATGTCCTAGGCGAGAACAGTTTCTGGCACCAGAATACGGATCAGGCGGTAACCTTGATCGATGTCGTTGCGCTTCCAGCAGCGGCCGGCGATCTGGAAATCCGCGTCGGGCTCTGGCGACCTGACACGCAGTCCTACTTCTGGGCAACGGATTCTGTACTCACCGATGCAGCCGGCCGCGTGCCGCTGGGCACTATCGGCGAACTGATGGACGACCGGTCCGTTCGCTAAGCGACGGCGTCTGCGGTAGAATAGCGCTATGTTGCATCTCCTGCCTCATGTTGATATCACGTGTCGGCCAGCCGGTAGAGCGCTGACATGACCCCAACCGCGCCTGTCCAAGTACCAGCTTCCAAGCCGGGACGCTGGGCCATTGCCGTGCTCTGGACGATGATCCTCGTCAGCGCGCTCTATTTCTCCGCGGTCTCGATCCGTCTACACGAAGCCCACCGCACCCACAAATCCGATCTCGGGCAGATCGATCAGGCCATCTGGAACACCAGCCAGGGTCGTTTCGTGCAGGAGACGCGCGGCGAGCAGACACTGACAAGACTCACCGACCACGTAGAGCCGATCTTCGCGCCGGTTTCGCTTGTATTCAAGGTCTGGGACGACGTGCGCGCGCTACTGGTTCTGCAATCTGTGTTGCTGGCCATCGGCGCGTGGCCGGTCTATGAGATCGCACTGGACCGGCTGCGCCGCCGCCCGAAACGCAATGGACGCACGGCGACACAACCGCAAGACTCCGCCGCCGTTGGATCGGTCTCGCCCAACTGGACCGCGGCCGCCGCGCTGGCTTTTTCCGCTGCCTACCTGCTCTACCCGGCGATGCAGGCAGCCAATGTAGCTGAGTTTCACGCATTGCCGCTGGCAACACCGCTGGTGCTGGTTGCACTACTGGCGGCGCAGCGGCGGCGCTGGGGCTGGTTCGCACTGACGGCGCTGCTGGTGGCCGGCGTACAGGAAGGCACTGCGCTGCTGGCAACCATGCTCGGCTTCTACGCCATGGCGATCGGTGGCTTGGCCTGGTGGCGCAGCCGCAAGAGCGGCGAGGCGTCACGGCCCGCCGTTGTATGGCCGATTCTGCTGGGCAGCGTGGTAGTGGCAGCCAGCCTCGCCTGGTTCTACATGTCGACCTTCGTCATCATTCCGGCCTATGCCGCGCAGACCTATGGGCTGGGAGAATCGCCGTACGTTGCACGCTACGGCGCGCTGGGCAGCAGTTTCAACGATGTGGTGGTCAGCATCTTCACACGGCCCGGGCTGGTTCTGCAAATCGTCGCTGAACCGCTGCGGCTGCGCTATCTGTTTGTCCTGCTGGCGCCGTTTGGATTCCTCTCGCTGGCCGCCCCGGAAATCCTGCTGCTGGCCGCGCCGTTGCTTTTGGCAAACTTGCTGAGCGCGTTTCCATTCCAGTACAGCGGCCTGCTGCACTACTCCGCGCCGCTGGCGGCCTATGCCGCCGTTGCAGCCATCGTCGGTGCGCAACGGCTCCGCTCGCTGGGAAGATTAGCGTCCGTCGGTCTGCACAATCACCGTATCTGGCGGGCGCACCGCAGATTGGTCTTTCTGATAGCGTATCTGCTGGTCTGGAGCATCGGCTGTCAGATCGCTTTCGGCTTCACCCCCATCGGCCACTATTTTCAGTACTACTGGGCCAGCCCGACGGCGCACGACCGGTTGCTGGCGCGCTTTGAGGCACAGATACCGGTCGATGCGCCGCTGTCCGTCATGCCGGCGCTGCACCCGCATCTGAGCCACCGCCAGTCTATCTATCAGTTCCCGGTGGTCGCCGACAGCCAGTACGTCCTGTTGGACGTGGCCGCACAGAGCGGCTGGGCGGTGCATCCGCAGGAGATGCGCAATACCGTTGATGAATTGCTGGCATCCGGCAACTGGACCGTGCAGGACGGCGCGGACGGCTACCTGCTGCTGCACCGGCTGGATCCCGCCAGCAATGAAACGCCGGTGACGACGTTCCCGGCCGAGTTTTTCTCCTTTGCCCAGGCGGACGGTCAGCCACAGTATCCGACCGACATCACCTTCGGCGGGAAGCTCCGGCTGGTCGGCTATGACATCATCGACAACACAGAATGGCGTCAAACCGGCGTGCGGCTGTATTGGCAGGCGCTGGAACCGCTGCCGGCTGACTTGCAGCTTTACGCCGCCTTTGTGACTCCCGATGGAGAAACAGTTGACAGCAGCGAGATGCGGCCGCTGATCCAGCCGATCTGGTACGCGCCGTCCGAGTGGCCGGTTGGCGAGACAATTGTCACCCACAAGCTGCCGTGGAGTCTGCCGAAAGAATGGGCGCTGGGCGCGGGCGCATTCCAGGGTGACACCTGGGAGAGCGGCGCGCGCTGGTCGGTCAACGCTGCAGGCAACGTTCCTGTCATCGACAACAACAGTCTCGCGCTGGCTGGCATATGGGAACGTGACCATAATGAACTGACGCCAGCAACCGAACAGCCACTCCTCGAGCCTGCTGACGAGCTGTTCAGCGGCGATGGCTGGAACGTCCAACTGACAGGCATCCAGGCTCCCGATCGCATCGCACCGGGGCAGGACGTCCCCATCGTGCTGCAATGGCAAAGCGATGGGCCGGCGCCGCGCGATTACAACATGTTCGTACACATCGTCGATTCGCACGGGGGCAAGGTCGCCCAGGCCGACGGGCCACCGACCCACTTCGGCCAGTACGTCACCAGCCAGTGGCAGGCCGGCGAGCCGGTCATCAGCGCGCACCGCATCCCGCTGCCGGCTGACCTCCCACCGGACCACTACAGCATCGTCGTCGGCTGGTACTACTGGGAAACGCTGGAGCGGCTGGCGCACATGACGGACGCCGGCGAGTTGGAAGGAGACGCAGCCACCGTCGGCCGGCTGGCCGTCGACCCGACCGCAGCGCCGTCGCCCGACCTGACCTGCGCCATCATCCCGGACAGTTGCACCAGCCAGTAACCCAGAACCTCATGCACCGGCCACAGCGTCCACTTGTTTACGCCCTCACTCTGGCTGCCATCGTGCTGCTGGGGTTCTTCTTGCGCGTCTACAAGCTGGATGGCCAGTCTCTGTGGTACGACGAATCCGTCACCGCCCAGGTGGTCCAGCAGGGTGTCGGCGAGCTGGCCCGCTGGACCGCTGACGACATCCAGCCGCCGCTCTACTACGTCCTTGTCGCCGGCTGGACACAGGGCGCCGGCCTCAGCGAGGCAGCGCTGCGCCTGCCGTCGGCGTTATTCGGCGTGCTGATGATCGCTCTGGCCTTCGTGCTGGGCAAGCGGTTGTTTGGCTCGTCGGCCGGGCTGCTAGCCGCGCTGATGGCCGCCGTCCAGCCCCTCTGGGTGTATTACAGCCAGGAAGCGCGCATGTATACGCTGCTGACCGCACTGGGAATGCTGGCCGGATATGCGGTGTTACGTGTCCTCGCGGCCGCGCCAGCCCAAAATGGCTACCCGAAAACGCGGCTGTGTTGGTGGATCGCCTTCGCCGCGGCAGCCATCGCGCTGCTCTATACCCACTACTTCGCCGCCTTTCTGCTGCTCGCGTTCGCCATCTACTTCCTGATCGTCGTGCTGGTTCACCGCGGACCGCAAACGGTGCGCCTCCTGGCGGAAGGTGTGGCCGTCACACTGGTAGTCGGGCTGGCCTATCTGCCCTGGCTGCCGAACGCGCTGCGCCGCTTCGGCGTTGACAGCAGCTACTGGCAGGGCACGCTGAAGCTGAACGAGGCGCTGCGTCACATCGCCATCAGCTTCACGACTGGCGAAACGGTGCTGGAAGGGCAGGCGATTCCGCTGGCATGGGTGGTGGGGATTATTGCACTGGCGTGCCTGGCTGCGTTGCTTGTGGTGGTGGCCAGAGATCGGCGATCGGAGGAGAGCCGGCGCCAAACGGGCGGCGAAGCACCGGTGGTGTTTCGCGTTCGGCGTTCAGCGGTGCTTTTCGTGCTCCTCTACCTCTTAATCCCCATCGCTGCCATTCTCGCGCTGTCCTATCGCACACCGAAGTTCAACCCGCGCTACCTGATGCTGGCATCGCCCGCGCTGGTGTTGCTGCTGGCCGGCGGGCTGGCACTGCCCTTCAGCCGGCCGCGTACAACCCTGGCGGCCACGCTCTGGCGGATTGCAGCGGGCGTTGGCATCCTGGCGCTGCTGCTGATCTCGACTTTTGCGCTGCGCAACTGGTACACTGACCCGGCGTTCACCAAGGACGACTGGCGCGGCGCGGCGGCCTACATCCGCTCACGTATTCAACCCGACGAGTCGGTGGTGCTGGTCAGCGGCCACGCTGCGCCTGCCTGGCGCTATTACGCGCCCGACATTGAACCGGTGCGATTGCCGGAACTGGAAATTCTGGACGTCAATGCAGTACTGGACGGTTCGAGCGCGGCGGCGGCGCTGGCTGACGGACTGGCCGGCAAGCGCGGTGCGTGGCTGGTGCAGTGGCAGGAAGATGTGGTCGACCCAACCGGCGTGACCGGATTCCTGCTGGAACGGGCCGGAGTGGAGCAGCCCGGCCAGCCCAGCTTCTGGGGTCTCGACCAGGTGCGCCACTTTTTGCTTGAACCGGGGACGCCCCTTCCGGACACGTTGACCCCTGACGTTTCGCTGGATGCGGACTTCGGCGGACAGGTCAGCTTGCTGGGCTACAGCCAGCCGGCCTGCCAGCCGCGAAGCGATGGCCTGCCCTGCCCGCTTTACCTCTTCTGGCAGGCCGAGCAGCCGCTCAGCGACGACTTGAAGTTCACCGCAACGCTGTTCGACGATTACAGCGATGCCTGGAGCGCGCCGCAGGACCGACGTCTCAGCGCGTACGATTACCCAACTTTTCGCTGGCAGCCCGGCGAGACCGTCCTCAGCCGGGTGGATGTCGCCCCCTCGCCAGGCACGCCGCCGGGTAGCTACGCCCTGCGTCTTGGCGTATACGCACAGGACGGCGAAGGCGCGGTCGAGCCGCTGGATCTGCTGGACACGGCCGGCGCGCCGACCGGCCGCTGGACCACCGTCCCGCTGCACGTTGACAATCTGACACCGGCGTCCGTGACCAGCGCGTCGGCATCGCCGCTGATAGCCGCGCCAGGCATCGAATTGTTGCAGGTCAATTCTGACAGCGGGACCGCTTCCCCCGGCACGCTGCTGAACGCGGATCTGTGGTGGCAAGCGCGGGATGAGGCGCGTGCTGACTACGCCATTCGCTGGGAGTGGCTCGACCCGGCCGGCCAGCCGCAAGCCTGGGGCACCAAGCCGGTAGCTGGCGACGACTACCCCACCAGCCGCTGGCAACCGAACGCGCCGGTGCGCAGCCAGTTGGCCGTGCCGGCGCCGGCGGATGCCCAACCGGGCGACTGGATGCTGCGCCTCGGACTGAGCACACCCGATAACCCCGAAGCGTTTGCCGGCGACACCCAGTCGCTGCACGTCAAGATGCTGGCGACGGAGCACCTGTTCGTCGCGCCGCCGGTGCAGTTTGCGGCAAATCAAGCCGTCGGTGACGGGATCAGCCTGGTTGGCATCTCAACAGTGACTGACACGGTATCGCCCGGAACAACGCTGCCTGTGACGGTGGTGTGGCGGGCGGAGGGCCCTTCGGAAGCGTCCTACACCGCGTTCGTCCATCTGCTGGACGCGGCCGGGAGCGTGGTCGCGCAGGACGACCACCTGCCGCTGCAAGGTCAGCGTCCAACCAATGGCTGGCTGGCCGGCGAGATCATTGTAGATCAGCACACTTTGACGCTGCCAGCAGATCTGGCGCCTGGAAGTTATCGCTTTGAGGTGGGGATGTACGACGCCAGCCTGCCTGACCTGAGGCGGCCCGGGGAAGCGGTGGTACTGGGACAAGTTGAGGTGCGCTAGTTCATGCGCGCTTGCAGCCCGATGCGGGCCAGACGCGCCATTTCGTAGCCGGGGTTTTCGCGCTGCGCCTTGCGGTACCAGTCGATGGCCTGGCGCCACTCGCCGCGGCGTTCGTGGATCCGTCCAAGATTGAACATGGGGTAGCAACGGGCATCGTAGCGATTGACACGCAGCGCCTGATGAAACCAAATGATGGCCTCGTCGTCCCGTCCCAGTTCCATCAGGTACGCACCGATGTCATTGTAGGGGTTGCCAAACTCGGGGTCGATGGCGATGGCGCGCCGGCATTCGGCGATGGCGTCATCGTACAGCTTCAAAAAGCTGTAAACCCAACCCAGAAACGTATGCGCCTCGGCGGTGGGGTGGAGCCGGATAGAGTTGCGGTAGCAAGCCATGGCCTCAGCCCAAAGGCCCTGTGTCTGCAACTCGTAGCCCTCCTGAAAGAGCGTCATTGCGGTGGCCCAGGTGTTCGTATCGTCTTTGCTTGACCAGTAGTCTGCCGAGTCGGCCATGATGTCGCCTGCCTGTCTGCGGAATCGCGCGTTCACTGTTTGGCGTCCCGATTATGCCACAGCGGATGTAAGTCGTCAACCGCTGAAATCCTGGCAACTGCAATTCAGACAGGTTGTCCTGCCGGGCAGGCGCGGGTATAATCCAGCCACGCGCGGGCCGTCGCACTTCTGCCAGCGGCCAACACCACAATGAACGCCAGAAACGCGACCATTACAATCTGCACCATCCAGCCGGCAACGGTCTGGATGGAACCTGACCGGACGTTTGAACGGATCGACCGTGAGCTTGCCGCAATTTGCCAGCAGCATGCGCCTGATCTGGCGCTGCTGCCCGAACATTTCAACAGCGCCATGGACGAGGAAGGCGAGACGATTCAGTGGGATGCAGCCTGCCGTTTCGCCAAAGACCTGGCGCGCCGCTACCAAGTCAATCTGATAGCAGGCTCCATTGAACGTTGGGATGCAGACGCACAAGCGCGTGTCAACACCGCTCTAGTTCTCGACCGCGACGGCTGTGAACTGGGCAGCTATCAAAAGCGGCGGCTGTTCGGCTACGAAATAAAGCGCCACGTTGTCCCGGGACGCGACTCGCTGGTCGTCGATGTGGAAGGGGTGCGCTGTGGCGTGCTGATCTGCGCTGATCTTTGGTTTCCGGAGCAAGTGCGCGAGATCGCTGCCAGAATCGATGTCCTCTGCGTGCCGGCGCAGACCACCATACGCCCCGAGTCGGACCCGGCCTACGCGCGCATGCTCTGGCACACCATGGCAATGACACGCGCGCAGGAGAACGTGATCGCTGTTGCCGTCAGCGACCACGCGGTAACGGCGGAGGCGCCCTTCCGCTGTGGCGGCGTGGCGTCGCTCACCGACCCCAGTGCGCAGCCCGATTTGCCTGCCATGCAGCGGGTGATCCAGGAGGGTGCGGCCGGCTATGCTGTTGCTGAAATAGATTTGGAGCGTCTGGCGAGGTTTCGCGATTACCGGCGGGCAAGCGGGCTGCTACCGCCACTGGCATAGAACGTTGTCACCACTGGCGGTAGCGGCGGATGAGCGCCTCACAGCGAGCCAGCAACTCGCGACGGTCGAACGGCGCAAGCATGAAGCTGTCGGCCCCAAGATCAAGCGCCTGGATGCCGCGGCTGCGCGAGGTGAGCGGCACGATGACCAGCAGCGGCACCCGCGTGAAGTCACGAATGGTGCTGCAAATGCGCAAGGCATCAGGATCGCCGGGGTCAGGTTCCAGCACCAGCAGGTCGAAGCGGTCCAGTTCGCGCGACGGCGCAACTGGCAGCGGGACGAAGCCGGCACGATGGCCACGCCGCAACAATGCCGAGGTCACCTGGCTGCGCAGCTCGCTATCGGGCCGGCTGATCACCTCGATATCCGCCGCCAGAAACGGGCTGTAGTCACCGTTCAATGATTCCAAGACTGACACTGGAATTTGCCTTTCGCTGCAACTCGAACTATCTGCGGGAAGTAGTAGCCATTAGGCCTTGGGATAGAAACCAGGTTTCCAATCGGAAAACGCTTTTGCTGGGGCACGCGCCTCCCTTGGAAATATGATCCCGGTTTGCACGACAAAAACCCGGTTTCTTATGCCGTGCCTGAGCAATTACCAGAATTATAGACTCAGTTCGCAAATGACGCCACTTTGGCCGCGATAATCGGACTGCGAGACAATGGCCATCTCGCCGCGATCAACCGACGAAACAGAACCCGGAGGAGACTACACCCATGGACACTACAGGATTGCTAACCCGCTGGTCGACCATGTCACTGGCAGAAATCGAAGCTGAGCTTCAGGCGGGAGAAAGCGAAACAAGCGCCGATCAGCTTCTCGGCAGCGACGAAGTCAACGCCATCCGTGATGTTGAAACCAGACGAGCGCCGGCCGGCCCGCGCGAGGCGGTGGTGTTATTGCCCGGGCTGATGGGATCGCTGCTGACGAGCATTCTCGGCGAGACCAGCCTGCTGTGGCTGAACCCCAAGTTGATTCTGGATGGGAAGAGCCGCTATCTTGATCTCAACCAGGAGGGCACGTCCGACGGCAGCCCGATGGTGCGGGCCGTACCTTTCAGTCTGGAGAAGATGACTTACCTCAAGATGGCGGTCACCCTGCGGCGCGAGGCGCTGCTGTTCGAATTCCCGTACGATTGGCGGCTGCGCATCGAACATAACGCCAATTACCTGGCCGAGTCCATCGAGACCTGGGCCGATGGCGACGACAGCATGCAGTTTACCCTGGTGGGTCACAGCATGGGCGGGCTGGTGGCGCGTGCCTATGTCAACGGCAACCGACCTCGGGCGCGCCAACGCGTCAAGCGGGTAATCACGCTGGGCACGCCACACTTCGGCGCTGCCGGCGCCGTGTCAGACATCTTCAACGGCAATCGGTTGATGGCCATTGCCAGCGCGCTCAACAGCAACAACGACATGCGCCGCATGCTTTCGACCTTCCCCGGAGCCTTCCAACTGCTGCCAGCGCCGCCCGATCTCTTCCCCAAAGACCGCCATTACCCGCTCAACTTCGACGTCTACAAGGCGGGGGACTGGCATATGTCCTCGGTTCGCCAGGACTTTCTGGACGGCGGCAGGCAGTTGCATGAGCTGCTGGCCGGCGATGATCACCCGGTGCCGACGATACAGATCGCCGGCTGCCACATGGATACGATCATCGATGTCGAGCGGGTCTTCGACCGCGACGAGCATCCGCGCCTCAACATCATCCGCGAAAAGACGGGGGCCGACTCGGGTGACGCTACCGTGCCGCTCTGGTCTGCTCGCCTGCCCGGCGCGGAGATGTATTACGTTCAGGAAGTCCACCGCGACCTGCCAAAGAACAGCGACGTCATCGACGCGGTAGTCGACCTCGTCTATGGTCGCGTACCGGATCTGCCCGACGCGTTGCCGGCGCCGAAGGAGGGCCTCTTCGGCTTCCGCCCCGTCACAGGGTCACCCGAAATGGAGGCCCAGAAGCTGCGCCAGCGATTGGAAGATGGCACCGCGACTGAGGAAGACATGCGCAAGCTGTTCTTCCTTGACAGTTGACCGGGGCGGCCATTATATGCGCATTGCGACATCGTCGTAACCAGTACTTGATTTTGATGGGCAATGCGCTTATAATGGTCACACGTAGCCGGATTGCATTTGCCGCTTCCGAATTTCATACCCAGACTTGGGATTGTGTCTTTCCCTCGAACGACCTTGCAGAGTTGGGCTGGGTCGTCAGCGATACTGTTCGGCGCAGTTTGGGGTAGCGGTAGCTATTTTGAGGCAATTATCAGTTGAAGGGATCGGGTAGCGCGCGACGCTGCCTTGGTGGAGCAACGAGTTAGTGCAGGCGACTTCGGTCCAGACTGACCGCGTCGTGCAATACTATACCATGGAAGAAATGGTGGACTTAGCCGCGGGCGCATCCTCCCGCATTCCGCTTGGCCAGCTTGCTGGACTGGTGGAAAGCTTGCTTTTTGTTGCGCCGGATCCGGTGCAGCTTACCGCGCTGGCAGACGCGCTGGAGGAGCCGCTGGAGCGCATCGAGGAAGCTCTCGCCCATTTGGCAGACTTGCAGCACGACCGTGGTGTGCAGGTTCAGCGCGCACGCGACCGCGTTCAGCTGGTCTCATCGCCCGAGGCGGCGCCGTACATAGAGCGCTTCCTTGGTCTGGATCTGGTTGTCAAGCTCTCCCCCGCCGCGTTGGAAACTCTGGCAATAATTGCTTACCGGCAGCCCGTGACCCGTGCCCAGATCGATGAATGGCGCGGCGTCAACAGCGACGGCGTTTTACGCACGTTGCTGCACCGGGGTCTGGTGGAACAAGGGGAACGACTGGAACAGGCCGGCCGGCCATTCCATTACCACACAACCTTTGACTTCCTGCAACACTTTGGGCTTCAGTCGCTGGACGATCTCCCGCCGTTGATGGACGACAGCGAAACCAATCAAACCGAAGAAGAGACGCCCGTTAACGGTGAACCTTTGGAGGAAATCTCGGAGAACCTGACCTGAATGACCAGGTCATACCCTATACACGTGAGGATGTACTCATGGCTCTAGACCTGTGGCAGATACGCCGCCAAAAACGAATGACTATCGATGAACTGGCACGCCGTGCGGAGATTCACCCTGGCCTCATCAAGGCATACGAATTGGGCGAACGCGCGATCTCCGCGTCGGATATGGAACGACTGGCCGCCGCTCTGGAGATTGATCCATCTGAGATCAAGGAGTTGTCGGATCCGCCACCGCGCGGTCCCAGCCGTCAAGCCCCGCCGCCGTCCTATGACTCAGGCCAGGGACAGCAGCGCTACGACAACTTTGGTGGATATGATCGGGGAGCTGGCTATGCGCCGCGTTACAGCAACTACTCCTCGCGTCCCGCCTATGGTTCGGACCAGCCCCGGCAGGGTGGCTACAGCAACGACCCAAACCGTCAGTCAGGCTATGCGCCACGGTCGGGCGGCGACTACCAGCAACGTCCGTCCTCCCGTCCGCCGAGCCGCGGCCGCACTGACCGCCCGCCCAAGAAGTCGGGTGGCCCAAAGCGGCGCCCCCAGGTATCACCCGCACGAGCGTCGCAGATCGAACATCTGAAGACATTGCTGGTACGCCTGGAGATGTCGGGTGACGAGTTGTTGCGCCTGGCCGGCAAGCCGCTGAGCATGTTGAACCGCAAGGAAGCTGCCGAACTGCTGACCACTTGCCAAACCATGTTGTCGGAGCGCAAGCCGGAGAAGCCCAAGGGCAAGCGCCAGCGCCCCTACCTGCCCGAGTCGGTGGACGAGCATGAGTTGCTCTACCTGACCAAGGTACAACTGGAAAAGCGTCCCTTGAATGTAACGCTGTTCAACGGCGAGACAATGCAGGGAACCTTGGTCGGCTTCAGCCCGTATGCGTTGACTGTCGCGGACGGCGACGGCCAGGAGACCACCGTACAGAAACTGGCCATCGCCTATTACCAGGCTCCGGCTTCAGTTGCCGCGCCGGTCAATGGCACCGAGGAAAGCGAGATCGCATGAGCACCGGAGATTACGTCCGTTATCTGCGAGCGGTCAAGGGGGGCCCGACGCCGCACGATATCCAGGAGGCGACTGGCATCACGGCGGGAATGTACCGGCAGCTTGAGCAACGCTATCGCGAGGTCGGCGACGAAGAAGAGCTGACCAAACTGGCCGAATACTTTGGCGTGCCTGCCGAAGATCTGATCAAGCGCTCCCCCTGGACGCGCAAGGCGTTGAGCGAGGTGTTGGTCAACGCTCGCGAGTCACAGCAGTCCATCAGCATCGAACTGCGCAATGGCGAAACTATTGTGGGCAGCGTCGGGTGGTCTGACCTTGGCGCCGCGTTGATACTGTCAGACGACAGGCGCGAGATCGTGGTCCAGCGACATTTCATCGATCGCTGGCAGCTGGTTGACTGAGGTTCGCCAGTGAGCCGGGAGTGCGACGAGGTCGGCACGCTACTCAAGCTGTACGAGATGGCCACGTCGCCGCGGATTCGTGAGGCGCAAGCGTGGGTCTTGACTGAGCTCAACGCGCCCGATTACGAATCGTTTGACAGGCAGCACCCCATGGGAAGCATGGGCTGGCAGCGCTTCAACGATGCGTGCGGCGTCATGGAGTTGTTCGGTGTGCTGGTTAAGCACAACCTGGTGCGCGAAGAGGTGTTTTTCGATCTCTTTGGTGGCATCGAACAGCTTTGGGAAACCGCGGGCGCGATCATCCCCGGGATGCGCGATACGCTGGATCCGCGACTGTACGAGAATTTCGAGCTGCTGTATCAACGCTCCCTGGACTGGAGGAATCGAGCTGGCGCTGGCGCAAGCTAGCAGCAAGCTCGCTGACACCGCCACCTGGCAGCTGCGGCTGGCACCCTCCGCAAAATCGTGCCGCGGCCACCCGTGACACCATGACAAGTGAACCGCCGCGCAGCGGTTCAACATTAGCTGGCGCAAATTCCCGCTACAAACACGACAATTGCAGCCCTGAGCACAGCATCCCGCTCAGGGCTGCTGTATTCTGGCGTCAATGACACAGGTATCTCCTCCCACTAATCCGATTGCAGGTGCAGGCAGTGGTCAATCAACGTCGGCCAGGCCGCGACGCAGCACGCGTGCGCGATTCGCTTACGTGGTCCTGGTCGTGGCGGTTCTGGCGGGGCTGGCATCGTTGGGCGCCAGCGCCGCGCCGCAGCGAGATCCACTGACTGCCAGCCTGGACCAACTGACCACCGGGGTGCGCTTTGACCTGGTGCGATGGGAGATCGATGCACTGACCGGCAAAGTCGGCGACCTGCTGCGCAACCCGGCCGCGGGTCTGTCGCCGCAAGAAGCAGACACGTTGGTGCGCGACTACATCACCGCTGCACAGCGTGCCGGCCAGCTTGAAAGTGAGATCGAACTCATCTTCAGCGATCCGGCGACGACATCACCGGACGCTGCCACAGCCGGCCAGCGAGCCGAGTTGGCCACGATCCGCAGCCAGCTTGACGAGCAAGCCAGCACCGTTGAGGCAATCCTGCAAGGACAGCTCAGCCAGATCGTCCAACGAGAGGGGTTGGAAACGGCAGGCGCCGTATGGCCGCCGCCGCAGATGCGTTTCACCGAGCCTCCGCAACTGCTGGTGGTCTCACCGCGCGACCGCATTCAGCGGCTGCGTTCGGTAGATCTGCTGGCAGACCTCGACACAGCCGGTCGCGATCAACTGGAGCGCACGGTCGAGGAGCAGGACAACCTGTCGGCCTACGTCACCGGCATCGGCGGGTACGGCGTTTTCCCAACCATGGTGGTTGACCGCTACGGCCTGCCATGGACCGCAGAAACGATTGCCCATGAGTGGATACACACCTACCTCGCGTTCCGTCCGCTGGGCTGGTCCTTCCTGCAAGGCGGTGACGCGATCACCATCAACGAGACCGTAGCGTCCATCGCAGGCGACGAGATGGGGCAGCTGCTGCTGCAAACCTACTATCCCGACCTGGTACCGCCCCCGCCCCCGTCAGCAAACCAAGCAACCGCTGCCGCGCCCGCTGACCCGGACAAGTTTGATTTCGGCAGCGAGATGCACGCCACGCGCGTTACGGTCGATGAGATGCTGGCTGCCGGTTTGGTGGACGAAGCCGAGCAATATATGGAGGCGCGCCGCCAGTTGTTCGTGGAGAATGGCTATCGTCTGCGGGTGCTGAACCAGGCCTATTTCGCCTTTCACGGCAGCTATGCCACCGGCGCCGCCGCAACCGATCCTATCGGACCAAAGCTGGAGCGCCTGCGCGAGCTGAGTCCCAGCCTGAAGGACTTCATGCACCTTGTCAGTGGCCTCACCAGCGCGGTCGAGCTGGACCAGGTGCTGGCGCAGCAGGAAGCGCTGCACGCCGGCACGCCACAGCCATGAACTGGCCCGGTCGGCTGCAGCAGGCCAGCTTTGTCCGCCGCGACAACCGCTTCCGCGCCTGGGTACTTCGTGACGGCGAGTTGATTTCGGCGCATGTTCCCAACTCTGGGCGCCTGGGCGAGCTGTTGACACCGGGGGCAGCGGTCTGGATCCGCAGGCATGACCGCAGCGAGCGCAAGACGGCCAGCGATCTGGTGATGGTTGCCCATGCCGGCGTGCTGGTTTCCATCGATGCTCGGCTGCCCAACAAGTTGCTGGCCGAAGCGCTGGCCAGCAACTCCGTGCCGCAGCTTGCAGGTTACGGGACGGTGACGCCCGAAGTAGTGGTCGGCAACAGCCGGCTGGACTTTCTGTTGAGCGACGGCAGTGGCGCGGACGCCGACCGTCGCTGCTGGGTAGAGACAAAATCGGTGACGCTGGTGGAGGACGGCACGGCCCAGTTCCCCGACGCGCCGACCGAACGTGGCCTGCGACACCTGCACGAGTTGATGGCGTTGCGCGAGCAGCACGGAGACCGTGTGGCCGTTGTTTTCGTCGTCCAGCGTCCTGACGTCACCGCGTTTACGCCGCACCCCACGGCGCATCCCGCCTTTGCCGCGGCGCTGCAGGACGCGTCACGGTCCGGCGTGGAGGTCTACGCCTGGCGCTGTCGGGTGGATCAGGCCGGTATCGCATTGGACAAACTGGTCGAGGTACGAATCTGATCCATGCGACCGCGTCCACTCCGGAGCGTTCAGCGAGACGAATTTTGGCGGCAAGCAGGAAATAGACGATTGCTCGCTTGACAGAAGCTGGCTTGTATGCAATAATCGTGCCGGTTGAGACGGCAACGTCTCCCCCTCCCAAGCTATCCTAACGACAGGAGGTGATGCTCATGGAACATAGTTGTACGCTCAGCGCCGTAGCATCACCAGGTAACAGTCGGTAATTGCTACGGCGCAAACGCAGAGAGGCTGCTTTACGGCAGCCTCTCTGTGCGTCCTGGGCCAGCTTCGGTGAACCGTGTAACAGCGAATGAATTCACCGTCTGAACACACGAAGGCCCCACACGGCCTGGCCGACCGCTTCCCCAGCGGCTGTGGCCGCTTTGTACTTTCAGCCAGAGATTTCGAATCCCTGACCTTCGCCGCGTCGCGTCCTCAGTACAAATACTTGCTCCACACCTCGCGATGGGTGGATTCTCCCAGAAACGCCAGCGCAACATAGCGCGGCCGCTGTGGCGGTCGCATGATCTGCATCTGCGCCTCTCTTGGCGTGCGGTTGCCCTTCTTCTGATTGCACGACCGGCACGCCACCACGACGTTGTCCCAGTCGGTCACCCCGCCGCGGCTGCGCGGCATGATGTGGTCGATGGTCAGTTCGGCGCGAATTGGAGTTGCACCACAGTATTGGCAGGTATACTGGTCGCGCGCCATGACAGTGCGCCGCGAAAGGGGAAGCATCGTGCTGTGCGGGATCCGCACGTAATACACCATGCGGATCACCAGCGGAACAGGAATGGCAACATCTTGCGCACGCAAGGCGTTTTCGGCTGCTTCCAGAACCTCCGCCTTTTCCTTGAGCAGCAGCACCACCGCACGTCGAATCGAGACAATGCTCAACGGTTCATACGTTGCATTAAGGACCAGAACTGATGACACCCTGTTCTACCCTCCCTGTTCGAAAACACCACGGGCCTGCGAAAACAAAACGCCCGGAAACAAGTTCCGGGCGCACGAAAAGCGTGTAGGGGTGACCAATGGGGCTCGAACCCACAACCTCCTGGGCCACAACCAGGTGCTCCGCCGATTGAGCTATGGTCACCATAATTTCGTAATCTACACAGTTGCTACTCACTCAGACCGTGGCACGAGACTCGCCGCCGTGTTGGACGGGCCAGACAATTCGTTTGCTGGCGGCTTTATTATACGCGGCAGACGGTTTTCGTCAAGAGTTGTTCGCCACAAACGCAGATTCGCGCGGTTTACACATCCACGAAAGGCGCGATGGACAAACTTGCAAAACATTCAAACACCGTAATAATGAGCCGTGGAAACACCATCAGCAGCTTACCCCACTGGTTCTACCGAAAGTTCCGATACCAAATGAATGACCGAATCAGCAAGGCGCTAATCAACGACCGAACCATTGACATTATTACCACAGGCGCCAGGACAGGACTTCCACGGAGGACCGAGATCTGGTTCCACACCGTGGACGGGCGAACCATTATCTGTGGAACGCCCAGTGCAAGTGGCGACAAAGGTCCACGAGCGGCGCGTGACTGGTTAGCCAACTTGAGAGCTAACCCGGAGTTCCTGTTCTGCCTCAAGGAGTCAGTGCAAATCGAACTTCCCGCGCGGGCAGTCGAAATCGTTGACCCCGAAGACCGGGGATACCTGATGAGCGCGCCTGCTACCCAGTGGTACAGAGATCAGGTCGATTCGGTGGATGATCTCGTGAAGTACAGCCCGATCGTGGAAGTGTTCTTCACAGAATTCAATGAAACGCCTGCCCAGTAACACTGGCAGCGAGACGCTGGTTGACGATCTTCGCTTCATCGTTCATGCTCATGATGCACCTCACAGATTGATGTTTGACTGTAGTCCTATTCTACATCTATGACTGTCCGGCACGATAGTTTAGAGTACAGGTCAATCCCTTGTGGGACTTGGCGGACAAACGAGCCATTTTGGCCCTCCTTTGGCAAGAGGCAATCAAAGGACTCCGCAACGAGTCCTCTAATCGCCTTGGCGAAAGAGTCCCCTGATCACGTTCCAAAAAACAAAAAGGAGACTACGACTTTCGTCGAGTCTCCTGATCGCATTTGGCACAATCGTCCAAATTCAGCTCGGGGACGTGGATTCGAACCACGATTAGAGGATTCAAAGTCCCCGGTCCTGCCATTAGACGATCCCCGATCGATGTCGAACTTGGTGCCGAGACCCAGACTTGAACTGGGGACACCGCAATTTTCAGTCGCGTGCTCTACCAACTGAGCTATCTCGGCAAAAGCAGATGGCTAATGGCACGCCGCTGACCGCACGTCATTGTACTGTCTGCGTTCTGCCATCAGCCATCTGTCGAGAGCGGGCGATGAGATTCGAACTCACGACCTTCTCCTTGGCAAGGAGACGTTCTACCACTGAACTACGCCCGCAAAATGCAATCAACCGAACCAATTTCCTCTGCACGATGATCGCCAGGTGGACCCGGTCGGATTCGAACCGACGATCTCCTCCGTGCAAAGGAGGCGCCTTCCCACTAGGCCACGGGCCCCGACTGTCTGCCAACTGTGGACAGTGCCGACGAGAGGACTCGAACCTCCACGCCCTAGGGGCAACAGATCCTAAGTCTGCAGCGTCTGCCAATTCCGCCACGTCGGCATGTGTGGACGGCGGACTAAAAACAGGCTGGATGTACTCCCGATTCTGTTAAACCCGTCATCTGTCTCTCAGGCTGACGCCTGAGGCTGCTCCTGGCTTGCTGGGTGTTGCCCAGCCTCGCCGTCGCCGCTGCGACGAGACCAAACCTCGAAGAGGCCCGGCCCACTCGCCTTGCTCCCAGTTGCACGCTCGCCCAGCCGATGACATCGCTGCCACCGCTGGTGGGCTCTTACCCCACCGTTTCAGCCCTGACGCTCGTCTGACGACGCATCGCCGGGTGTGCTTTCTGTTGCGGTTGTAGTCGCCAGGCTGTTGCCAGCCTGCCGCCCTCACTTGCTGTTTCGTGAGGCAACCTTCCCGTGCTGTAAAGCACGAGCGGGAGTCGGGAAGTTCCTCTGGCCGCACGGATAAACCGGGCCGCCAGCGACGGATCTCCAACCTGTCAAACCTTTTTGAATGTTAAGGTAGTGCGCCGTAACGAGCGGGATTATACCACGGCCCCCAAACGGTTGTCAACTCAAAGAGGGTCAAAGAAATCGCCCACAGGCGCCGCATCGTTGGCTTCCCGCGGCCCCTCGACCCACCACTGGCCGTCGCTGCCGACCTCTTTTTTCCAGATCGGCACAACCGCTTTCAGCCGCTCAATCGCGAAGCTGCACGCGTCAAACGTTCCCTTGCGATGGGCCGCAGCGACGGCAATCACCACGCTGGCCTCGCCGACCTCGATACGCCCGACCCGGTGCAGGATGCTGACTGCGCTGATCTGCGGCCAGCGCGCCCGGATTTCGTCGCCCAGCGCGGCCAGCATCGGTTCGGCCATCTCCGCGTAGGCCTCATATTCCAGAAAATCGGTGACCAGCCGCGTACCGCCGTCTGCAGGCGTCACCTCAGGCGGCGCGGCCGCAAAGGGCGAATCGAGATCCGTCTCGCCGCGCACCATGCCGGCGAACACTGTGATCGCGCCGTGACCGGGCGACGCCACCCGGCTCGCCACATCATCCAGCGACAACGGCTCAACGGTGATCTCGAAAAGCCTGCGATCCTGCCCTCCGCTCACCGGTGGAAAGAACGCCACCTCGTCACCGTCATGCAACACAGCGTCCTCGCGCACATACGCCTTGTTCAGCGCGGCGTAGATGGTCCCGCTGGCGGTCGGCAGCCGCGGGTAATCAACTGCCAGCGCAGCCAGTAAATCGGCCACCGTCGCGCCGTCTGGCAAATTGCGCACCACCCGGCCCTCACCCACCGCCTGCCGCACCGATGCGAAAAACCTGACCTGAACTGTGATTGTGTCAGTCATGATACGGAGTTGCAGGTTGCAGGTTGCAGGTTGCGTATTGCGTAATTCGTATGGCGTATCGCGTACTGCCTATGGCGTATCGTGAAACGTCAGCAGTTCCGTTTGCCCTGATTTCCATCCGTTCCCTCATTTCCCTTCTCGCCCCCTCTCCCGCTCTCCTGCTCTCCACGGGCCGCTCTTCCCTCCCCGCTTCTCCAGCAGCCGGATACCCGTGATCGTCATGCCCTTCTCCATCGCCTTGGCCATGTCATAGACTGTCAGCGCCGCGGCTGAAACCGCGGTCAACGCCTCCATCTCGACACCCGTCTTGCCGCGGCAGCGCACGGTTGCCGTTATGACAACCCGACTGCCCGCCTCGTCAAGTTCGAGATCGACCGCCACCTGGCTCAGCAGCAACGGGTGACAGAGCGGGATGATCTCAGGTGTCCGCTTGGCAGCCATGATGCCGGCGATGCGCGCTGTGCCAAGCACGTCACCCTTGGGAAGGTCCCCGGCGCGGATGGCAACCAACGTCGCGGGCGACATGTGCACCTCGCCGCGCGCCACCGCCACCCGTTCGCTCTCGTCCTTCGCGCCCACGTCCACCATGCGCGCCGCACCGCTGTCGTCGAGATGTGTCAGCTTGTCATCCACTCCTGTCATCCTCCGGTGTAGCCAGCCAGTTGTCGTTTAGCAGCAAGACCGGCCGCCGCGAGCCGGCTGGCAACAGACCGTCGGCCTGCTCCAGTACCAGCAGCCCGTCGGCGCCAGCGGCCGACAGCAGACGGCTGGATGCCTGGCTGCCCGTAGAACGCGCCACGATCTGCCCATCTTCACGCGTGAGAGTGACCCGGTGAAATTCGGCGCGCTCCGGGTCGAGTCGAAAGCTGTGGCCCAGTGTCACTTCCAGAAACGGCAGACCGGCATGCCCGATACCCAGCATGCGACGGATGGCCGGCCGCACAAACAACTGAAAAGTCACCAGCGACGAGACAGGATTGCCGGGCAGGGCAAAGACAGGCCGGGCCGGCTGGCCGGCGGCGATCTCGCCGTCTGCACCGCGCGCCGGCAACGTGGCAAAGGTCAGCGGCTTGCCCGGCTTCATGCGCACCCGGCCAAAATGCACCGCTCCCCAACGTTCCAGCAATGGCTTGAGCAGATCCAGCTCGCCCATGCTGACACCGCCCGAAGTCACCAGCACGTCGGCCTGCGCCAGCCCACGCGCCAGGCCGCGCTCCAGTTCGCCCGGCTGATCGCGCAAAATGCCGAGATCCAGAGGCTGGCCGCCGGCCTGGGCCACCGCGGCCAGCAAAGTCGCCCGGTTGCTGTCGTAGATCTGGCCCGGCCCCAGCACCTGCCCAAAGTCCGCCAGTTCGTCTCCCGTCGAAAACACGCCGACCAGCGGACGTCGATGCACCGGTGCATGCGACCGGCCCAGCGATGCCAGCATGCCAAGCTCCGCGGGTCCTAACATCTGACCGGCGCGCAGCACCAGTTCGCCAGCCGCGATGTCCGACCCGACCGGCCGAATGTTCTGGCCCGCCATCAGCGTCTCGCCCTGGTGCGGTGTCACCCAGCCCGACTCCTCGTCCGACAACTCGACCTTGATGACGACATCCGCTCCGGGCGGCACGGGCGCGCCTGTAGTGATGCGCACGGCCGTGCCCGCGTCGACGTCCAGATCAAGCGGCGCGCCGGCCATCTGTTCGCCGACCAGACGCCGCGCCGCGCTGCCATCGGCCGCCCTCAGGGCGAACCCGTCGACCACGGCGGCGCGGAACGAAGGCAGGTCGAGAGCGGCGTGGACATCCTCCGCCAGAACCAGACCCAACGCCTCCTGCAACGGCAACTCGCGGACCTGCATCGGCGCGACACGGCTCAACACGCCGGCCAGCGCGTCCTCAACTGAAACCAGGGGATAAGAGGATTCTCGCATGACACAAGATTATACGGATGGCGCGTTGGGTGGCAAGTCACGGACAAGGCGGGCGCGCTGTGAAGTTGAGGGAAACAACAATATTCGCAACATGAACGATTTGTCCCCGATCCAGACCCCGGAAACTTGCAAGAACCTCCTCCATTTCGACCCCACCCGGCGTTTTCGACAGTCGCGACAGATTGTCGACCCGTTACGCATCAATGCTCAACATCAACACCCAAGCTGGTTGAGCGGGGCAAGCAAGTGAACGGCTGCGACAGCAAGATCCCTTACCTCGCCAACTCTGTAGCGTTTCAAGGAGGAAGTCGCATGAAAGTCCACTGGTTCCATAATCTGAAGTTGTCTGCGATGGCGCTGTTGCTGGTTGCCAGCCTGCTGGCACCTGGCGCTACGCTGCCGGATCGATCCCCCGGCGCGAGTGTCATGGCGGCTAATCTGGACAGCGCGCCTGCCAGCAGTTGCACCGGCAGCACCTGCGGCTAATCGGCTGACGAAAGAGTCCCCGCCTGCTGGTCGATCTGTTGCAGGTAGCCGTTGATCCGTTCGGCAGTTTCGGCCCGCCAATCTTCGTTTTCCACCGTTGGAAGCCTGTCCAGCGCTGTCAGAAACGTCTCTGCTGCGCCGGACCAGTCTTCCAGCGCCAGGAGAGTCTCGCCCAGGCTTTCGCTGGCGATGACCAGTTCAGCCGGCTGGCGGGTTTGCTGATAGTAGCTGACAGCCTGGCGGCAAAAAGGCAACGCCTCAGCGGGCCGGCCGAGATCACGACAGACCTTGCCGATGTTGTTGTTGACCGAGGCCAGCCGCTCGATGTCGTGCGCCTTGCGAAAGACCGCCTCAGCCTCGCCATAGACCAGCAGCGCCTGCTCCAACTCACCCCGCGCCACCAGGACATTGCCGAGATTCATGCGCGCCACCGATTGATGGATCGGGTCGCCGATCAGGGCAAACAGATCGATGGCCTGCAACAATTGCGCCTCCGCGCCGACGAGATCGCCCGTCTGCCAGAGCGCCAATCCCAGGTTGGAATGCGCCCAGCCCTGCAAGCGCCGATCGTCGCCTTGCCGCAGCAGGTCCAGCGAAAGCCGAAAACAGCGCGCCGCCTCCTGCCATTGCATCCGGTCATAGGCGATGGTTCCCAGAACCTGATAGGTGTAGCCCAGTTCCGCGTCATCAGCAGCCAACAGCGCCATGGCTGACGCGGCCAGACGTTCTGCATCCGCGTGACGACCCTGCCGGCGCGCCACAAAGGCGCGGCGATTGAGCACACGCGCCAGCGCGCGCTGATCTGGCAGGGCAGCAAACCCGGCCTCGCTGAGTAAGTATTCGCCATCGGCTTCATGGTATTCGGCCAGCAACTGGTGGAGGATCCCTTTTTGTAGGCGCAGCTCGGCTTCGGTCGCCTGATCGCCGCACTGCTGGCTGGCGTCGATGCCGGCGTCCAGGTAGGCAATCCAATCGTGGCGATAACCGGCGCGCTCCATCTTCGGCGCAAGCGCGGTCAGCAGGCTGCCAGTCACGGACCAGGCGTCAGGCAATTTCAGCGCATAGTCCAGCGAATGTAATGCCAGGTCGCGGTCTTCATCTGCCGGCAAGGCTGCGCCTGTTGCCTCGATCTGCTCCAGCGCGGCCCGGGCAGTGTTGACAATGTAGGACAGGAAGAGCGAGGGAGCATCGAGGGGAGCGCCTAGTGCCATTTCGCGACTTGCTCCAGCAGAAAAGTACGGGTCAGGGGATGGATCGAATAGCAACTGCTTTGCAGATCGCCGCCGCGATCGACCAGGTTCAGATTCACCAGCATGCTGAGGGCGTTCTGCACGTCCGACAGCGCCAGACCGCTGACTCGGCTGAGGAAGGCGGCGTCGCGTCCCGGCGGCGGCATCAGCGGCATAGCCAGCAAGGCGCGTTGGGCAGTCTCGTTCAGTCCCTCCCATGCCTGTCTGTAGATATAGCTGTAGAGCTGTTGGATGGCCTGGCCGCGGGCAGCGCGCAGGGAGTCCAGAATGGCTGGCAGGTCGTGGATCAGCGTCTGACCGACCACCAGCCGCAGCGCCAGCGGATTGCCACCTACAGTCGCCGTGATGCTGCGCAAATCCTCATCGCTGGCCGCCGCCAGCAAATGGGCGTTGCGCGACCGGGCTTCGTGACGCAGGAGCTGCATGGCGTGGTGCTGGGATAGCTCTGGCACTGGAAAATGGTAGATGCTGGCTTCGTCCTGCAGACTGCTGCGGGAGGTCAGCACAAACTTGCTTGGTTTCGCCAGCAAACGCAATGTCGGCAGAAGCGTCTCCAGGTCGATCACGGTTTCCAGGTTATCTACTACGATCAGGTGGGGACGAGCATTGAGCCGGCCGCGCAGGAGAGGAAGAGTTGTATCCACTCTGAAGGGCAGAGGCAGCGGCGTGTCCGGCATAAGCTGCTTTGCCAGGCACTCGATCAATTCATCGGTGGTGAGGGTTGGCGTCGCGACGGTCTTCATGGCGCCGCTGAGGCGCAGGATCTGACGGCGGGCAGTCACCCAGCCGAAACCCGCAAACGCGCCGGCGCCAATGGCCCGGCGCAGCAGCGCATCGGCCAGGCTGGTCTTGCCGATACCGCCGATGCCCTCGAGCAGTACAAGCCAGGGCGCTTCGGCGACGGCCAGCATGTCAAGCAACCGGTCAACGAAGCTGTCGACGCCAAAAAGACTCTCATAGGGCGGCACGCCCAGCTTTTCGACGGCCAGCGCGGCCTGGGTATCTCGCAGTTGCTGCTCGCTGGCCAGCAGTATCTCGGCCAACCGTTCGATGGCCTGGCGCTGCAAACGATAGCAGGCCGGCTCAGAGCGATTGAGGCGATTGGCGACGTGCAGCATCGTCAATCCGTCCAGATACCGCCATCGCAGCAGCTTGGCCTGCTCCGCGCTCTCCCGCTCCAGTGCATCGACCCCCATCAACAGCACCTGGTTGGCGGCGCGCACCTCACCGGCGCCGGTCTCCTGGCGCGCCTTGTGCACCAGGCGCAGATAACCGAGTGGACTGGCAGCGCCGCCCTTGCTCCACTGCGACAACGCCGCGGCCACATCGTCACGCAGCGCGTCGGATGACAGGTTGTTCTCACTGATATCCATTTGTTTTCCCTGAAACCGTGAACCCGAAAAAGGGCGGGTCCGATCCTGACAAAACTCTGGCGCTGGGGACTTTCGGGACGTTCAATAAGGAGTCGTGGGATAGAGTAACATAAAATTGTCTAAATGCAAAGCGCGCATAACTGCCAAAGATGTCCGACAGGATGATAGGAGTTTGATAATCGCTGATAGGTTTCAGGCGTTATCATTTCTGTCAGTGACTTGCGCTGCCACTGCTCGCATTTTGTCCTGTTCTGGCAGTGCTGAACCAGCGAGCCGCCAATGGTATTTATTCTATGGGCCACCAACTTCGATGAACCTGCCGCCAGCGTGTTCGTCAGCGAACTGCGCAATGCCGGGCTGCGGGTGCAGGTCGTTGGGCTGCACGGCCAGCAGATTGCCGGCGCGCATGGGCTGGTGCTGGGTGTTGATCTTCGACTGGACGAGGCGCTGCGCTACGCCAGCCAGGCGCGCTGCCTGGTCATCCCGGCGGCGCTGCGCTGTCTGGCGATCTACGAAGACGACCCGCGGCTACGCCAGTTTGTCCAACAAATACAGGCGACTAATGCACGCATCGTGGCAGCCGACGACGACATTGATGCGGTGCAGGTGTTATCGACCAGGGTTGAGATCTACCCACCCGGCGAGGAAGTCTTCGAGTTCGCCCGCCAGTTGGCAAGATCGCTGTAAGAGCGGAACGGATTACCATGGCAGACCGCTGGCGGCGACCTGGGCCAGGCGCTGGGCAGCACCCATCTGGGCAGCGGCAAGGTCGGCTACCTGCGGGTGATGGTTCCGCACATTCAGGGAGTAGGCAGTGGGGGTGACGAGGCGAGAGGACTGTCCGCAAGAACGTGAATCCAACGCAAACTTCACCTGATATCGACGTCTTATCGACGCCAGTGAAGTATGCTTTGACGGCCAGCCACCATTGCACTGACAAGTCGGGGGCGATCGAATGGCAGCCAGAAAGTTCCTGGATGGTGCGCGATGGCAATAGCCCACCGGCGCGATCGTTGCCACAGAGGAAAGTGGGGTGCCACCTCGTGATGATTACTGGCAGCGGCGGCGATACGACGGAGGGTGATAGGCAATTGATAACCGCTGATAGACTTGAGGTGGTAAGTTGGTGGCAATTCGAGCAAAACCGGGTTCGCACAGCGTTCATCAATATTACAACCGACTATGTGACAGAAACGCATTGGGGTGCGCATCACCAACAATTGAGCTGATCAACCGCTAATTGCGTGGATCGCAACCAATACTGGCAGCCTTACAAGGTAAACAATGGACTCCGACATCGCATACGAGAACTTCGACCTGTTCATCGGCTACGGGCCGCAAGAAGGCATCTATCGCGCCAAGGTGCAGCGCTCGCCGGCCGGCAATGCCAACATAGATTTTGTGTTGCCGTTCAGCCAGGAAGAGGTTGCCAACATCCTGTGGGAGGGAATGGGCGCCAGCCGCAACTATGGCAGCCAGCAAGCGAGTGGCGAGAGGCCCGATGTGGAGGCGCTGGGCCGGAGTCTTTTTGCTGCCGTGTTTGACGGCGCGGTGGGACTGAAGCTGGCCGAAAATCAGGCCATCGCAGAGAAAAGCAAGACCGGGCTGCGCATTCGTATCCAGATCGATCCCTGCCTGCCGGCGCTGGCCGACCTGCCGTGGGAGTATCTTGCAACACCCAGGGGGGACTTTCTGGCCCGCTCCAGCCTGACGCCGCTGGTGCGCTACCTGGAGGTGGGCTGCGGCGAGGCGCTGACGCCGGTGCGCCCGCCGCTGCATGTATTGGCGGTGCTCTCCAATCCCAAGGACGTGA
The DNA here is from genome assembly GCA_020634615.1 of Anaerolineales bacterium. GTDB lineage: Bacteria > Chloroflexota > Anaerolineae > JAAEKA01 > JAAEKA01 > JACKBK01. Next base: position 140,679 of record JACKBI010000007.1, on the reverse strand, counting down.
CCCGGCTGGAGGTGGATAAGGAGTGGCAGCGCCTGCGCGAGGTCACCAGTCCGTTGGAGGAGCGCGGCTTGCTGCGGCTCAAGCAGCTCGAGAACCCAACACCGGCGCGGCTGCGCAAGGCGCTGCGCGGGCAGGTCAATGTGCTGCATTTCGTCGGCCACGGCTTCTTCGACGACTCGCTGGAGTTGGGTGGGTTGGTCTTCGAAGACGAAAACGGCGGCCCCAAGGTGGTCACAGCGAAGGAGATGGCCGAACTGCTGCAGGACAGCCGGACATTGCGGCTGGTCTTCCTCAACGCCTGCGAGGGCGCGGTCAGTGGGCGCAGCGACTCCTTTGCCGGCGTGGCGCAGGGATTGGTGCAGCGCTGCGTGCCGGCCGTGCTGGCCATGCAGTTCCCCATCAGCGACCCGGCCGCGATCGCCCTGAGTCGCGAGTTCTACAGCGCGCTGGCCGACGGCTACCCCATCGACGCAGCGCTGAGCGAGGCGCGGAAGGCTGTCATGGAAGCAGGCGGGCCGCTGGAGTGGGGAACGCCGGTGCTCTTCAGTCGCTCCGACGACAACCGGCTGATCGAGATGCCCACCGGGGACGCCCGCCCGGTCATCGAGCGCCAGCCCTGGGAGCCGGAGACGATCCTGATCGAAGGCGGCACGTTCCTGATGGGCAGCGATCACGGCGAAGGCATCCCGGAGCACGAAACGCCGCAGCGCGAGGTGTTTCTGCCCGATTACCGCATCGGAAGGTATCCGGTGATGAACTGTGAGTACGAGGTGTTTTTGCGAGAGGCAAAACGATCCGCCAATCCCGAGATGCGCTGGGACGGCAACTCGCCCTTTCGCGGCGAGGAGCGCCATCCTGTCACCGGGGTGACCTGGTGCGACGCGATGGCCTACTGCTATTGCCGCTGGCTGAGCGAGGTCACCGGCCGGCGCTACCGGCTGCCCAGCGAGGCGGAGTGGGAGAAGGCGGCGAGCTGGGGACGGGAGATGCAAACAGGTGAACAGGGCAGACGGCCAGAACAAAGCGACAATTTCCCTGGCCAGGCGGTTGGGACGGGCAGCGCTGCAATGTCGCAAGCAACGGAACGACGCCGGTATCGGCGGCTCACCCGACGGCGCCAGCGCTTATGGCGTCGAGGACCTGATGGGCAACGTGCAGGAGTGGGCGCGCTCGCTCTGGCAGCCCTACCCCTATCGACCAGAGGGTGGGCGCGAGATCGTGGATGGTGCGTCGCTGCCGACCGGCGCCCTGATGGCGCATCGGGGCGGTTCGTTCAAGTCGAAGCCGGATGAGGTGCGTTGCAGCGCGCGCAGTCGGTGCCATGTGCCGGAAAGCAGACCGACCTGGCGCGGCTTCCGGGTTGCAGTGGAGGTGAAGCAAGATGGTTAAGATCAAGAGTATGGTTTCGAGCGAAACGCAGGCTGAAAGCTACAGCCTCAGCAAGCTGATCCGCCAGGGCAACCTGGTGCCGATGATCAGCGGCGAAGTGCTAAACGACCTGGTGCTGGGCGGCAACAGCGCGATTGTGGCCGCTTATGCCAAGGAAGTCGGCTACCCCCTGGCGGACAGCAACGCAGTACACAAGATTGCCTTGTACCAGAGCCTGACGCAGGGCTGGAAGGACCAGAAGCTGAAGCAGGACTATCTGGACCAGGTGGCCGGATATGTGCTGGAGATGGCGCGCGCCAATGGAACCAGTCCCGGCGAGATCGAGGAGGTGCTGGCTGAGGCGGAAGGTCTGACCACGTCGATCTTTGCCCGCCGCCTGCATTATCCGCTGCTGTCGAAGGATCCTGACGACCCCTTGCAGATCCTCTCAAACCTGGCACTGCCTATCTATGTGACGACCAGCCCGTTTACGTTCATCGAGATGGCGCTGCAAAACAGCGGCAAGTATCCCCGTAGTGAGATGTGCCGCTGGCATACGGGGCTCGACAAGGCGCCCTCGGTGTTCAACAACGCCGGCTGGTCGGACAACGAACCGGAATGCGAAGACAACAAACGGGATGGCGTCTACGTGCCGTGCGCCCATAAGCCGCTGGTCTTTCATCTGTATGGCGTCGATGAGTATCCCGACTCGCTGGTGTTGACCGAGGACGACTATCTGACCTTCCTGATGGCTGTCTCGCAGGGCCGCGGCAAGGACCAGGGCGTCGATCCGGTGCACGGCGTCGTCAGGGGCGCGCTGAGTTCCTCGGCGTTGCTGTTGATTGGCTTCAGCCTGGCGTCGTGGAGTTTTCGGTTTCTGTTCTGGGGACTGATGGAGATGATGCCCGAGACCACCAAGAAAAAGTATCTAAGGTACTGCTGCCTGCAACTGATACCCAGTGTGCAGGAGAAGCAGTATCTGGAGAGCTATCTGCGCCGGGACGCCCGTTTCGACGAGGTCTACTGGGAAGACGACGTTCCGGGATTTATTCGCCGGGTGCTGAAACCGGCCCTGTAGACGAGGATGCAGCCATGACATCTGGCCCTAAGATCTCCGGCAATCCGTATATCGGCCCGCGCACTTTTCGTCGTGAACAAGGGCGCCTCTTCTTTGGCCGCGAGCGCGAGGCGCGCGATCTGTCGGCGCGCGTCATGTCCGAGCGGCTGCTGCTGTTCTACGCCCAGTCCGGCGCCGGCAAGAGCTCGCTGATCAACGCCCGGTTGATTCCCAGCCTGCAGAAGAACGGCTACGCCGTCTTGCCGGTGGCGCGCGTCAGCGGCGACCTGCCGTCCACCGTGCAGGCTGTTGACAACATCTTCCTGTTCAACCTGATGACCAGCCTGCTGGACAAGCACGCCGGCGACCCAACTCGCTTTGCCAGCCTGTCCTTGAAGGAATTCCTGGCCGGCCTGAGCAGCGAAGACGGCACGACGTTTATCTTTGAATCGGACACCGACGACGAACCGGAGCCGGAGCAGCCTGCGACGCCGACGCCCTACGTGCTGATTCTGGACCAGTTCGAGGAGATTGTCACGGCGCATCCCGGCCGCTGGCAGGAGCGGACCGCGTTCTTTACACAGCTCAACCAGGCGCTGCTGGACGATCCCAATCTGTGGGTGCTGATGACGTTGCGCGAGGACTACGTCGCTGCGCTGGACCCGTACAAGCCGTTGATGTTCAACCGGCTGCACGCCACGTTCTTCATGGAGCGCATGGGCGAAGCTGCGGCGCTGGACGCCGTGCGCAGGCCGGCCGAGCTTGGCGGAAGGCCCTTCGCGGCCGGGGTCGCCGAGAAACTGGTGGACGATCTGCTGCAGGTGCGGGTGCCGGGACAAGAGACAACCATCAAGGGCCAGTATGTTGAGCCGGTCCAGTTACAGGTCGTTTGCTACCAACTGTGGCAGACGCTGACAGCTAATGCGCCGCTGTGGCAGGCCAGCGACATGGGCAAGAAGCCGGTCGAGATCACCTTCGAGGACCTGGCGATGGCCGGCGACGTCAACCAGGCGCTGGAGAAGTTCTACGATGACACGCTCCAGGACACGCTGCGTGAGCTGCAAGAGGCGTCGATCGCGGGCGATGTCGGCGAGCGGCAACTGCGCTCCTGGTTTGAAGATGAGCTGATCACCGAGGCCGGCACGCGCGGGTTGATGCGTCAGGGCGACGAGACAACCGGCACGTTGCCAAACGCCGTCGTCAGGAAGCTGCAGCTTCACTTCCTGGTGCGTTCGGAAACCCGGTCAGGCGACACCTGGTTCGAGTTGATCCACGATCGCTTCGTGGAGCCGGTCCGCAGTTCCAATCTGGAATGGAAGCAGCAGCGCCGGCTTGAGCAACCGTGGATCGACGCGGCCTATTCCTGGCACGAGTCGGGTGACAGCCCGGAAACCCGCAACGCGGGGCTGCTGTTGGCCGATCTGAACCTGAAGACCGTGCTGGCGGATACAGCCGGCCAGCAGTTCGAGCCGGTCGTGATGGATTACCTGGACGCGTCAAAGACCGCGCAGGCGGCGCGCGACCAGGAAGCCGCGCTTAACGCCGAACGCATCAAAGCCGAAGAAGCCAACCGGACGGCCGGACAACTCCGACGCCAGCGCGTGGCGCTGGCGGTGCTGGCTGGTGTAACCGGATTGCTGTTTCTCATCGCTGTTGGACAGGCATTGATGCTGGACAAGGCGAACGCGGAGTTAAGTACGGCAAACGCTGATTTGAGAACCGAACGAGATAAAGTCTTGCAGCAGAACGACGCGTTGGTGATCTCCGGCGATCGACTGAAGGACGAGAGGAATCGCGCCAATACCAATGAACGGGCAGCAATCGCCGCACGCGACGAGAATCGATCGCTGACGTTGGCGGACCGTTCAGTTAATGCAGCTCAGGTGGAAGATGGTCTCTTACTTGCCCGCGCTGCAATTTCTGCCACAAACACGCTTGCGGCAAACCGGGCGCTACTGGACGCGCTGGACGATGGCTATCGTGTGGACGCGCTGGACGATGGCTATCGTGACGGGACCGGAGAGTTCACTCCGTATGTTCCCCATGATCTGCTCGATCTGGAGGGGGCGACAAACTTGAGAAGCCTCGCCTTTAGTCAGGATGGCGCGCTGTTGGCTCTTGGTGACAAAGCCGGTCGCATATGGCTGTGGGACAATGCAGCGGGGACCTTGATCAGTGACGACGCCGTCGCCAATGGGAGCAAGGGGGAACCAAGTCTTGTCTTCGACCCTGTACGGTCGCGCTTGGCGTCGGCCAGCGGCGACCAGGACAATCCGACCAAGCGAGCGCACGATCTTGTGTTGTGGGATCTCGAGGATCCCAATGTTCCTCAAGCAACCGTGCTGGCAAGCAATCAACCGTCCATATGGTCGCTTGCATTCAGCCCTGATGGTAATCTGTTGGCCGCCGGACAGGAAGACGGCACGGTGGCTCTCTGGGACCTTTCCGGGTCTGCGCCGATCAGCCACACGCTGCCGGGCCGCCACGCGGATTGGGTCTATGCGGTTGCTTTCGATCCACAGGGTCAACGCCTTGCCTCCGCTGGCAAAGATGGCCTGATTCTCGCTTTGGGACGATATCGGCAGCGCCGCGCCGGTCTCACAGACGCTGGAAGGGCACGAAGCCTGGGTCAACGACGTCGTCTTCAGCCCTGATGGAACAACCCTGGCGTCCGGCAGCGGCGATGGAACGGTCAGGCTTTGGGACGTCACGGCCGATCCACCTACCAGCCGTGTGCTAGACGATCGCAGCTATGACAATTCGCAAGCGTGGGAGTTGGCGTTCAGCCCCGACGGCCAGCAACTGGCGGTGGGTTGGAAGGACAGTGTATTGCGGGTCTACGGCAGCGACGACGCGTGGGGGCAACCCCCACTGGAGCTCCATGGCCACAACGCTGGCGTGTGGGATCTGGCCTTCGATCCCATGACGTCCGGTCGATTGGTTTCTTCCGACGAATATGGCGAGGCGTTGTTTCGCTGGGATCTGGCCCAAACATCGGAGTTCGTTGTGACGCAGCCGCTGTTCCAGCCCGACGATTTGACGTTGCAGGCGGTCAGTCCGGACGATCGCTGGCTGGCGGCAGCCGATGCCAACGGTCAGATCTTCCTGAGCGAGATTGGGTCGAACCGTTGGCCAGTGTCGTTTACGGTTGGCATGAGTGTCACTGCCTTGGCAGTTGCTCCGTCGGACGACCTTCTCGCTGTTGCAGGCTGCACGCCGCGTGAGGATGCGCCTGGTTCTCAAGCAGTGCCAACAGCAGTGCCAACTTCGCAGGCAAAGCCTGGGACCACGCCCACGGTGAAGGCATTGCAGCCGTCCACCGGCACAGTATCCAGCGCTATCTCGAGAGCGAGGTTAACAGATTGCAATATGCAGGTATGGTCGGTATCGGAGAGTGAGCGTCTCACGCACACGCAGATCATCAGCTATTCACAACCGGTTCGTGCGCTTGCCTTTGCGCCCAACGAGACTGATAAGATCGCGGTCGGCTTGGAAACGGATAAGATCGAAATTCGCAGCCTGGTATCAGGCTCGGTTGTGCCGCTGGAGGGTGACGAAGTGCGCGATCTGACAGATCTTGCCTTCAACGTTTCGGGCAAGTACCTGGCGGCTCTGGGGAAGCCAAGGACTGGTCAGGGTGTGGAACTTGGAAGATGGCACTGTGGAACACGAATCTGAGCCCGGAGATAACGAGGAATACGACAAGGAAACCCGCTTCGATGAGATCGCTTTCGTGGGCGACGAATGGCTCTCGATCTCGATCAGCGCGCCTGATGAGATTGGGATGTGGACCTTGAAGACGGCAGAACAAGTGGCGACGTTCAATCTCGGTTCTACTGCCATATTGGACCTCGCCTATGATTCGCATCAGCAAATGCTTGTCGCTCTTGAGCCAGATAGAATCCTGCGCTGGACTATGAGTCCACAACAATGGTTGGAGCTTGCCTGCGCTCGGGCCGGACGCAATCTGAGCTTTGACGAATGGCAGCGAGCGTTTCCTGATCAGCAGGACGAATACAAGTCTGCTCGAATCTGTAAGTATCCTCTGGATATATCTTTCGCTGAGGCCAAGATCAAGGAAGCGGAGACACTCATCAACGACTGTACGGCTGAACAGTGGGATGAGGGTATGAAGTTGCTTGAAGAAGCTGCCGGCCTCCCGGTCGAACCGCAACTTGATCTCGACAGGATCACAAGAGCCGTTGCAATTCTGGGCGATCAGGCGCTGGAGCACTACGCAAGGAACTTGCCGGCCTATGACGAGGATGCCAGGAAATGTCTTGAGATGGCAGCGAAACAGTTGATCGAGGCTGGCAGAGAGGGATTTAGCCTTGAGACGGCTGAGGAAGTCGGGCGGCGACAAGCGAAGCTTACGGCAGATTTGGACGATCCGAACTCTCTAGATATGAGCACTATGATGAGCGACCTGGACTGGTTGCGCCAAAACAAGGCGCAATGGCCGGGTGAGCTTCCATCCGTTGGGCTTGAGCCAGGTGATGAAATCAACGGTATCGTCAAAAGGAACCAAGATACGCTTTACTTCCTCGGCGAGCAAGGCCAGGCCGTCACAATCAGAATGGACGCCACCGGTGGTGACCTCGATCCCCGTCTGTATCTGAACGGATCGGATGGGTACTTCACGAGCGACGACGAGTCTGGTGGAGGCCACAATTCATTGATCTCGGACTTCGTGCTACCCGATAACGGTTTATATCGGATTCTCCCACAGGCGTATAGCGGCGAGGGCGCCTATCGTTTGACGCTCGACGTGCGAGACCTACCGAAGCTGGAGTTTGGCCAAACGGCGACTTCAGGAATCGTCTGCTGACGGCCCCTGGCTCTTCGACGGCAAGGCGGGCCAGATCGTTTCGTTGGACATGGCAATCTCCGGTGATGGATCTGACCTGTATATAGCGCTGACCCGCGTGAGCGAGCGATAGGTCTACGGTCGGCGAAGATTATGGACGCGGACGAATCGATCCTCGAGTCTTGCCTGCTGATGACCTGTATCGGGTGACCGCTAACCTGGGGAATGCCAGCGGGACGTTCTCGGTCACGCTGAACCTGTTGGAGCCGCGCTCGCTGAAACTCGGCGAATCCGAGGACTCCACTCCGGCCGCTGACGCTATCTGGACGCTCGAAGGCCGCGCCGGCCAGATCATCAGCGCCAGCTTGGTCACCAGCGACACGGCTGCCCTGTCGGCTCTGTCGCCGCTTTCCAGCCGCGGCGAATCGCTGGCCTATGCTGCCAGCGACGGTACGACGGGCAGCGCGCGCATTCCCAGCTACATTCTACGCGACGACGGATCGTACTTTGTGCGGGTGGAAGACCTGGATGCCCAAAAACCCTACCAACTGCGTCGCTCCAATCGTACCACCGAGCTGTTGGTTGGACGAACCGTGCAGTCTACCACCGGTGGGGACACGCTCTGGACCCTGAATGCTGCACCGGGCCAGATCGTTCAGATCAACCTGGCAGAGGAGGGCTCCGGCCTTGACACGATCCTGCGGCTCTTCGATGGCGATGGGCAGCAGATTGGCTACGACGACGACGGCGGGGCAGGTTACAACTCGCTGCTGACACTTGTGCTGCCTGTCAGTCCGAGCTTCCTGGTTCAGGCGGATAAGTACGGCGGCAGTGGAGCGTTCAGTCTCGCCGTCGCTGAGTTGGCGCCCGAGCCGCTGCCCACTGACGGTTCATCGGCAAGCATCCTCCCTGACCGCGCCTGGACGGTGAACGGAGAGGCCGGCCAGGCGCTCACCATCGACATCGTAGACACCGGGTTCGACGGCGCCGGCTACCTGCAACTGGTTACGTCTGAAGGCACAGTGCTGGCTTCCAGCGGGGACGGCGCATCGTTGGCTGCGATCCTGCCGCAGGACGGGGAATACCTGCTCTTGCCCCAGAACGTCGCCGACAGCGGCGAAGACACGCTGACGGCCAGGCTGACGGATGCAGCCAGCGCGTCGAACCTGGACGACGTGGCGTCGCAGACACTGACCAATCTGGCTCGCAACAACGCCATCGACCAGGCGCTCGATCTGTACGCCTGGGGTACGACCGGCAGAATGTGGCGTTCACTGTTGATGCGTTGAACGCACTTTGCTGGCACGGAGCGGTGTACGGAGCATTGCGCGGCAGCGCTGATCGAGTGATAACGATCTGCGAGGAACTGGTCGATACCGCTGATACGACCGCCCCGTACTACCTGACACTGCGCCATGATATCCGCGGCGTGGCCCCGCGCGCTGAGCGGCAACAAGGACGGCGCGATCGAGGACTTCGAGGTCTTCGTCGCAAGCGGATACGATTCGTACCAGGTCGAACAGCGCCGCGAGTGGGTGCAACGGCTGCGCGCCGATGAACCCGTGAGCGCTATCTTCGACGAGGCAACGCTGGAGGCGCTGTTACAGCAGTAACGCGCCAACTCTGGCGCCAACTACACCGATCAAGAAGCATCCTGGATTCCGTGCAATCCACGCTACAAATCCATCTACTAACAGAAGGAGACCATTGATGAACGACCCACGTGCAGAGAACTGTCGCGGCTACGCTGAAGTCGGCGGCAAGACGACCGGCGTGCGGCTGGAATACCTGCCGGCGCCGGAGGCAAAGTATGAACTGATCCGCGCCACGCTGGTTGACGAAGCGGCCTCGCAGAACAACATCGTCGCCACGGTCCAGGTGCTGGACAAGGACAACATCCAGGCCCGGGTCAATTGCTACCTGGCGTGGCCGTGGGAGGGGTGGCAGTTCCCCCGCGGCTTCGAGAACAAGCTGCTGCCCGGCAATCCAAACATTCCCTACCAGCACATGATTACCAACAAGTACAACCCGGGCGGCTTCGGCCCCTCGGCCCAGCCGGGTCCGCTGGCGATCTACATCGGCGACCAGAACGGCAGCGTCATCAGCGATGTCATCGGCGGGCTGGGCCTGCCGGGCGGCCGGCACGTCTGCTACGACCTGGTGTTCCGCGAGCGGACCGGCGGCGAGCCCGGCGGCGGTGAGCCTGGCGGTGGTGAGCCTGGCGGCGCGGTGACGGATCAACTGCAGCGCATCGAAGAAAAACTCGACCGCGTCATTGCGCACCTGGGCATCGGCGGTTGAGTCTGCGGGGCAAGAGCCATCCACGAATGCGCGAATGGCGACGACGATCGATCCGTGTATTCGTGGACCATTCGTGGATGGTTGCCCGGCCGCCCCGGCGACAGATCACCGTCAGATTTAGCATCAATTAGAGAAGCAAGCGGTGTCCGGCCAGCAGCTGCCCCGACACCGCTTCATCAGCTGGCAATTCGAAGGAGCACCTCATGACCAACAAACTCGGTTTCTACCTGCACGTCTCGCAGGATCAGCACGGCCTGTGGAGCCTGATGGAGCGCATCAAGCCGCCAGTGGCGCTGATCCACATGGAGTCGAAGGACGACATGTTGCTAACTCAGATGCGTGACTGGCGCTCGCCCAACACCTTCGTCATCGGTCGCCTGGGGATGGATAGCGGCGAGCAGGGCGCGTTTCTCAACAACCCGGATCCGGAAGCAGCCGGCCGGCGGCTGGCCGACAAGATCTTCGAGAAGGATCGCAGCTTCGTGCAGAAGCGCTTCCCAGACAACCCAAGCGGGCGGCTTCTGGTGGATGCCTGGATGAGCCTCAATGAGCCCATCGAAGGCCCGTCGTGGGACGGTGTGTCGCAGCAGACCGATGAATGGCGCAAGGAAAACCGCGAGAAGCATCGCCGCTACGACCTGATGCAGGTCGCCTTCCGCCGCCGGCTGCGCGAGCACGTCCCTGGCGTCGAGGCAATGGCCTTCAACTTCGGCGCGGGCAACTTCAAGACCGCCCAGCAGTACCTCGATCTCTACCCGGAGACGTTGAAGGAATACACCTACCTCGGCTTTCACGAGTACGGCTGGCCCGCCATGTCAGTGCAGTTGACCGACCGCCCGACCAAGACCGACGCCGGCCTCTTTCCGGCCATCCTGCAGGGCATCCGCGCCGTTCATGGCGACCGCTTCAAGGCCGTCATCACCGAGGCCGGTCTGGCCCGCGCACACCTGCACAGCGGCGACGGCGCCGGCGACGTCGGCTGGCTGACCGAGGTCGAGCCGCAGACGCAGGAGGACTACTGGACCTCATTGCAGTGGTACAACGATCTGATGTTGCAAGACGCCGCGGTGCTGGGCGCCTGCCTCTATCAGGTCGGGTGGACCGACAAATGGAAGTCGTTTCGCCTGACCGGCGACGACAACAACGGCAATCCCATCAGGATCATGGATTGGGTCGCCGAGCGATTGGCGCAATAGCAACAGGAGGAAACGATGAGCACATTGAACGTACGAGTAACCACCTTCGATCTGCCGCTGTCAGCGGCGCTGGTGCGTTTGACCGGCGACGCTGGCAGTCTCGCCGGTCATCCCAACGCCGCATTGGCGCTGGCCGACGCCATCACCTGGACGCGTGAGGTCAGCGACTACAGCGGCAACCGCTGGAACTGCTGGCAGAAGCACGTCGCACAGGATGTGGCTGGCATTACCTGGCAGGAGTTCCGCGAGCAGGTCCTGGTCCACAACCCGTCGCTGCACGAAACCGGCGGCATGTTCGAAGCTGGCCGGCTTTACTTCCTGCCGGAGAACTGCCTGCCTGCCAACGTTGCGCCGCTGGTTGCCTGGGACCGCGAACTGACTGGGTTTGCGGGCAATCTCTGGGAATGCTGGCAGCAGCAGGTGCGCGGCAAGGTAATCGGACTAAGTTGGGATCAGTTTGCGGCGCAGTTCCCCGATCAATACCCAGGATTTGGCAACCAAAACAGCCGCCTGCAACCCGGAACCAGCTACCGGTTGCCACGGACGCTCGGCGTCGACACGTTCTATCTGGCAGCTTACACTGGCGTCAACGGGACGTGCCGTTGGGAGGGTTTGCCAGCCGGCATGTATCGCTTGCTTGTGGAAGCCGACCAGTATCTACCTACGACGCGGGAGATCGAAATCGGCCAGGACGGTGAATTGACCGTTGGGATCGAACTGGAACCGGCGCCCGTTGAGCGCGCGGCAGGATTTGTCGAAGTAAAGCGTGACAAGGCAGGCGTACCGCGCTTCTTCCTGAACGACAAGGCGTTCGTGTTCGTAGGCGTGAACTTACGCGGCCTGTTACACTACGGTGGGGACGAGTGGAAGCACCATGACCAGAATGTTCTAGGCGCCAGCCAGCCATCGGACATCGACACCCAGCTTCAGTTTGCCCACGAGATGGGCGCCCGTGTGGTGCGGGTTTTTGCTGCCTGCAAGCATGTGCCGCCGGAGGTTGTAGGCGACCGCCTGGAGAAAGTCCTTAAAACTTGCCACGACAAGGAAATGTACGTGATCGCCGCCCTCACCGACCTGTATGAAAACACGCCGTTTCATCCTCAGGGCGACGATGGCTTCTACACCGCACACGGGGACGGCCTTACTCTCATCAACGAGCAATGGTTCAAGGGCGAGTACATTGTGAACTACCAGCGGCTGCTTGACCATCTTGTCGGGCGCTTTGCCGGCCATCCCAATATCTTTGCCTGGGAGATCGGCAACGAGCTCAAACTAGACAACCAAGCTGAGGAATTCAAAAGATTCAACCACAAGGTGGCCAGGCACATCCGCGATCTCGACCACAACCACATGGTCACCACCGGGATGATCAGCACGCAGCATGTGCATATGGAACCTCGCCCAGATCTGCAACGCGAGCTCTATAGCTCGCCTGACATCGATTTCCTGACTGTACATGCATACAACCGGCACCTGCCTGGCGAACAACCAGGCGAACACGACCCGCGCAAGGGGCAGAAGATCCACAAGAACGACGACAGCCAGTTGGCCGCTGAGGTAGGCAAACCGTTCATTGTCGAAGAGGCCGGCATCGATGCTGACAAGAGCGGCCGGCGCGGCGCTGCCATAGGCGACGACATGAAAGCCTGGTTCGAGCGCGGCGCGCAGGGCTATATGCAGTGGGGTTTCCTGGCTACCCAGTTTGACAACGGCGACGGCGACAGGAACAGCGGCATGGATCGCGGCCTGTTTCACGACGACTGGGATGAGCTGTTCCGCACCTATCGTGACAAGGCTGGCAGGCTGGCTGAGCAAGCTGGCGGGCTGTCACCGTCGCCGCAACAGCCCGTCGCGCCGTCCAACGGCAAGACGCCGGCGTTGCCCACATTCAAAGCCGGCCAGACTGTCTTCACCACTAAAGACGTCAACCTCCGGCAGTCGCCGAATGGAACAGTCGCGCGCTTGGTGGATCCCGCAACCGCTGTCACCATCCTGGGCGAGTCGCAGCAGACCAACGGCTTCGTCTGGTGGAAGGTACGCATCGGCGCAGAAGAAGGCTGGATGGCGCAGGCTACTGGAAACACAACCCTGCTGAGCCTGGCTTAGTCGCGAGATCGAGATCCGTCAGGACTGGCAGTTCTCCGAGGGACTGCCAGTCCTGTGTCCACAATGAAAGGCTCAACCACCATGCCACGCACCATCTACGCACTCTTTGTTGGCATCGACGATTACCTTGGCGGGGTCAACTCGCTCAGGGGCTGCGTCAATGACGTGACGCGCCTGCACGATCTGCTGGCGGCGCGTGTGGCCGGCGGCAGCGACCGTTTCTACCCGCTGCTACTAGCCAACGCGCAGGCCACCCGCCAGGGGATCATCGACGCCTGGCGCAGCCATCTCAGCCAGGCCGGCCCCGGTGACGTGGCGCTCTTCTGCTACGCCGGCCACGGGTCGCAGGAGAACGCGCCGCCCGAATTCTGGGACTTCGAGCCGGACCACCTGAATGAGACGCTGGTCTGCCACGACAGCCGTGCATCCGGCGGCTGGGATCTGGCTGACAAGGAACTGGCCCAGCTCATCTCCGAGGTGGCGGCCAACGGCCCGCACTTCGCGGTGATCCTCGACTGCTGTCACTCCGGCTCCGGCACGCGCGACGCCGAGGACGTCACCATCCGTCAGGAGAAGGCCGACACGCGCACCCGGCCCATCACCAGCTACATCGTGACGCCGCCGCCGGTGGCCGGGCTGCAAGAGCAGCAAACAAGCGCCGCCGGCCCAGCCATGCCCTGGGCAGCCATCGCGTCGGGACGGCACATTCTGCTGGCCGCCTGCCGTCCAGAGCAAACTGCGAAAGAGACCGTCTTCCCGGGCCCCGCCGGTCTGGAGCGCCGCGGCGCGTTCTCCTACTACCTGCAAGACACGTTGCAGCAGTCTGGCGCGCCGCTGAGCTACCGCGACCTGTTCAAGCGCGTCAACGCCCTGGTGCAGCAGCGCGTAGGTGACCAGCATCCACAGCTGGAGGCCAGCGAGCCGGCCGATCTCGATCAGCCCTTCCTGGGCGGGGCCATCCCAGCCGTTCCCGCGACGTTTACGCTGAGCAAAGACAGAGATCTGGGCTGGATCATTGACGCCGGCGCGATCCACGGCATCCCGCAGCCGGCTGCAGGTGGCGAGTCGACGCAACTGGCCTTCTTCCCTTCGACGCTGATCCTGCCAGCCTGCGCAGTCTGGAAAACACGCCGCCGGCCAGGCCAGTGTGACACAGGTCTAAAGCCGGGTCAGAGCGCGGTGTTGCCGGTGCGCATCGACCGTGCGCCGCTGGACACCCGGACGACTTACAAGGCCGTGGTGACCAGCACGCTGCTGCCGCCGCTCAGCGTGGCCTTCGAGGGCGATCCAGCCGCGCTGAACTTCGTCCGCCAGGCGTTAGCCAGCATCAACGGGCCAGGCGCGCCATCCCTGCTGGTGCGTGAGAGCGACCTGGCTGCGGCCGAGTACCGCCTGCTGGCAGACGCCGAGGCCGGCCGCTACCGCATCCGCCGCGCCACCGAAGCCCAAAACTGGCCGTGGACACAGACGGCCTGGACGCTGAGAGCGCGTTGGTGGTTGCCTACCGGCTGGAGCACATCGCCCGCTGGGTCACCGCCGCCCGCCTGACCAACCCCGCCACGCAACTGCCGCGCGATGCGATCAGTCTGGATATCTTCCGCGAGCGGCAGCGGATGGCGAACTGGAACTGCTGGACACAGCCTCAGGTGTGCGCTACGAGTACGAGCAGTTGGAGGACGGCTGGCGCAAGCCGCGCGTGCAGATCCGGCTGCGCAACAAATCTGACCAGCGTCTCTTCTACATGTTGCTGGACCTGACCGAAGGCTACAGCATCTACACCGGCCTGCTGCATCGCGGCGGCGTCTGGCTGGAGCCGGGCCAGGAGGCGTTTGGGCAGTTCTGGTTGGAGACCATCGGCGCTGAACAATGACCATCCCGACCGTCTTCGATCAGTACCTTGACAAGCTGTGGCAGCAGGGCGTTAACGATGCAGATGCGAGACACGCTCAAGCTGATCGTCAGCACCGACGAGGCCGACGCCACGCTGATGCAGCAGGACGAGCTGCCGGTCACGTTTGCGCCGACGATGCGCAACATCCTGCGCAACCTCAACAGCCTCAACCGCCTGATGGCCCGTGTCCACACCCGCAGCTATGGCGCCGAGGCCGAGAGCGACGACGTTTACGTTGATTGACGACGGTGGAAATCGCCAGCACCATAGTGCGGCCGGCGGAGGCAATAGAGGTCGTGTAGACTTTCAATGGTGCGAGTTGAATCGCGCTTTGACTCTGAAACCGCATTTGTGCAATAATCGCCCTCACCACGAACCGTCGTGTGTAGCGGGAAATCTGGCGGGTTTTTGTTCGATAAAGGGAACGTCCCACCCATGACCAACTTCGCCCACTCGCTGGCAATCATCATCGGAATCGACGCTTACGACACCGGCATCCCGCGACTGACAACCGCCGTCAACGATGCCACGCGACTGGCCGAACTGCTGCAAGACGCGCATGGCTACGAAACGCTCCTGCTGACCGAGCCAGCGATCGGCCAACCGGTCACTTTGGAGCGAATACGCGCGCTCTTCACTGAGGAGTTATCAGTCCGGCTGGGCGAAAACGACCGCCTGCTGGTCTACTTTGCCGGCCACGGCGTGGCGCTAGACGGCGACGACGGCCCGCGCGGCTATCTGGTGCCTCAAGACGCCCGACCTGACGACTCGGCCAGCATGCTGCCCATGACCGACCTGCATGCCTGGCTGACGGAACTGCCCTGTCGTCATATGCTGGCCATCCTCGACTGCTGTTTTGCCGGCGCGTTCCGTTGGTCCGCCACTCGCCAAATCGGCGCACTACCCGACGTAATTCATAAGGAGCGCTACGACCGCTACCTGCTCTCCCCAGCCTGGCAAGTGCTCACTCCGCGGCGTACGACCAGAAGGCGCTGGACGTGTTGGGCGGCGACGTACTGGGCCGGCGCGAGGCCGACCACCGCAAGCATTCTCCATTCGCGCTTGCTTTGTTCGACGCGCTGGAGAAAGGGGAGGCCGATCTGATCCCCAAGGGCAAAGGTGATGGCGTCATCACCGCTACCGAGCTGTACCTTTTCTTGCGCGAGCAGGTGGAGGTGCAGGCCGAAGTGCAGGCCAATCACGAGCAAACACCCGGCCTATGGCCGCTGAACAAGCACCGCAAGGGGGAGTTCATCTTCCTGGCCCCTGGCCACCCACTTAACCTGCCGCCAGCGCCAGACTTGACCGCCGACGCTAACCCCTATCGCGGCCTGAAATCGTACGATCAGAAGCACAGTCAGATCTTTTTCGGACGTGAAGACGAGATCACGCGGTTAGTGGACCTTGTGGATCAACTGCCCTTCGTAGCCGTGCTTGGCGCGTCGGGGACGGGAAAGTCGAGCCTGGTGAAGGCGGGGGTGTTGCCACGATTGCAGACTGCACGAAGTCCCGAAGCCGCACGTTGTGGAGGTGATGTCGGATACCAATCCTATCACGTCCTTCCCCCGATGCGCCCTGGCGACCAACCGGTGCAATCCTTAGCAGCGCTGTTGCGCGTCGAACCGGGCGAAGATGCAGTGAGTCTGGCGCACGGTGCCGACGCGTTGTCGCAGTTCGTCGCCCGTTGGGCTGTAGTCCATCCCGGCCAACGGCTGGTACTGACCATCGACCAGTTCGAGGAGATGGTCACGCTTTGCCGAGACGATGAACACCAGTATTTTCTGCGCTTGCTGGCAGCGGCCATCCAGGGGCAGCCCGATGTGTTTCGCCTGATCATTACCTTGCGCGGTGATTTCGAGCCGCTGTTTGCGGACACAACCCTGTTCAAAGATGACAAGGCGTCAGACAAAGCGCCCAAGCCACAGTCTGCAAACGACGGCATCAATTCCTCCTTTTCTTATGTCGTGCCGCCCATGAGTCACGACGACTTGCGGCAGGTGATCGAGAGGCCGGCTTCGGCGCAGGTACTGTACTTCGATCCACCGGACTTAGTGGACAAGCTGATCGACGAGGTGATCCAGACGCCGGGCGCGCTGCCCCTGCTCTCCTTCACCTTGAGCGAGTTGTACGTGAAGTATGTACAGAGTGACCGGGATGACCGGTCCCTGACTGGTGCGGACTACGGGGCTTTGGGTGGAGTAGTGGGGTCGCTGCGCCATCGGGCCACCGAGGAGTATGGCCGTTTGCCCGATGAAGCTCATAGGACCGCTATGCAACGGGCCATGCTGCGTATGGTGTCAGTGGAAGGCAGCGAGTTGGCCCGGCGCCGGGTGTCAGAGCGCGAACTCGACTACCTGGAAAACGACCTGAGCAAGACGGTGATTGACCGACTGGTAGACGCCAGGCTGTTGGTGCATGACCGTGATAATCTGAATGGCGACGGTAACCCCGATCCCTATGTCGAGCCGGCACACGATGCCCTGGTGCTGGCGTGGGACAATCTGCTGGCCTGGAAGAAGGAGGCTGAGGAGTATCTGCCCTTGCAGCGCCGACTCTGGCAGTCGGCCAGAGAATGGCAGGACGCTCCGCCCGATGCGAAATCCGGCCTCCTGTGGGATGACGATCCTCGCCTGCCGCAGGTAGAGGAGACGCTCTGGCCGACTAAGGGCAAGCAAAGTGGGCTGGCAGGGCGCATTCGTTGGGGAAAGCAAGTGCTATTTCCTGACACGACGGCGCCGAGCGACACCAGATGGCTCAACGAGGCTGAGTTTTCGTTTGTGCAGGCCAGTGTGCGCGAGCGGGCAAAGTATTGGCAGCGGACGGTTTACATCGCTTCGGCGGTCATTGTGGTCCTCTTCGGGCTGACGGTTTTCGCAAATGTCCAGCGACAAGTAGCCAACGTGCAGAGAGACAACGCCGTGAAGGCGGAACAAACGGCTGAGGCACGTCGCGTCGAAGCCGAAAGAAACGCCGCTGTGGCGCAGGCCCGTGAGCTTGCAGTGCGATCTCAGACGGCTCTGGACTCGGACGTTAGTCTCGCACTACTGATGGCAGTTGAAGCGATGACCATAACTCAGCCCTACTTATCCATCTCCGAACCTGTATCTGCAACTGATACTGCACCATTTGCCAGGAACGTTGTAGAACCTGAGCCAACGCAGCGGCTCCACGTAGCCGCGGCTGATCAGGCGTTGATAGACGCGTTGGCCCGTCCTGTCGGTCGACCTATGAAAGGACAGGCACCAGACCTTTATCTGAGCGAAGATGGAAAGCGTCTATTCGGCGTGAATGTCTATTCTCATGATCTGAAGACGCAACTGATGAAGGTGTATGAGTGGGATATGGAAAGGCCAACTGATTCGTATCAAGAGTGGCCAGCACTTTCTGTTGGTTCTTTGCAAGAGCTTGCATTTAGGCCTGACGGTACGATGGTGCTGCTGGATGGGTATCTCGGCAGCGCAAGTCCAGTTCAAACCAACTGCTTGTCACCGGATCATTCAGCCTTGGAACACTATCTGGAGATTAGAACGAAATCGAAACCCTTTGGGGGACCAATTGGCGGTAAGTCCAAATGGTCAGTGGTTCTTAGGAACACGGCGCATTGAGGGTCAACCAACGCAGTTGACAGATTTGTGCGATGCAAATCAACCTATTTGGGACCTGAGCGCTGATGTAGTGACCGCGCGATTTAGTAATGACGGACGGTGGCTGTTGCTCAACCTCTCTTCGTGGGTGGACGGCACTGGGTGGGTTAATTCCGCAGAACTTTGGCAGATGGGTGATTCTGCCCCAGTACGTGAATACATTCGCCGCGGCGGCTACGGACGTTGATTTTGAATTCAGCCCTGATGACCCCCTGCCACAGGAAATCTCAGGTTATTAGGTATAGTGGTTTGCTAGGGCAAAATCCCCAGTTGAAAAGAGCACATGAACTACTGCCACAAGCAATGTCTCAAAACATCTCCTCCGCGGTATTCGTTCCTGGCGATCACTGGCTGGTCACGTCTGATCCAGAACATGTACGTTTGTGGAACATGAACCAACTGGCGGCATGGCCAAAATTGCTGTCAGGCCATACTGGGCAAGTAACCACGGCTGATTTCAGCCCTGGTGGCAATTGGCTGGCGACAGGAAGTACTGACGTGACGGTCAAGCTCTGGAATATGTTGGTGCCTGGCTTTTTCAGCCTCTCTCTGGGAGGATTCACGGACCGGATAGGGGGTGTCAGCTTCAGCACTGATGGGAAATGGCTGGCGACTGGAAGCGGCGACACGATAGCGCTCTGGCAAATGGACACTGTTGGTTCAGATCCAAAGCCCACAAATTCTTGGGAGATCACTGATCAGAATAGTGGTGGAGACATTAAGTCACTCGCGATCAACCACAAGGATTCCTTGATTGCGTTAGGCTTTGCAGAACTCGACACAACTCACCGATGCACCAGGCGTTGATTCAACGAGCGATCCTCTTAACTCTTTGAATCATGATCTGGATTGGCCATCGATGGCGTTTAGTTATGATGATCAGTGGTTGGCTGGTTCGCCCTTGGGGACTGACAGTACGGGATATTTGTGGGATTTCAGGGACTTGACTGTAGCCGGAGGGAAACCGTCCTACGAGCTTCCAATCATCGGAAAAGCAGCCTTCAGCCCTGATGGACGCTGGCTGGCAGGGCCGACTCAAGACGCCGCTATTGGCCTTTGGGACATGCGTGACCCTTCTAAGGACCCGAGAATGATCCCGATTGGTGATCCAGTTACATCTGTTGCGTTCAGCAGTGATTCACGTTGGCTGGCGCTAATCACACAGCTTTCGACTGGAGAAGAGCGAGTACTCAAGTTGTTAGACATGCACAATCCACAGGAGAGGTTGCGCACTCTGCCAGGATCGCTTGAGAAAGGAAACGAGATAAGGACTCTACCTTTAGCCGTTCAGGTACCTGGCTTGCTACAGCCGGTGCGGATAACGGCGTACTGCTTTGGGATCTCGATTGGCAGGCGCTGATTGAGGAAGCATGCTATCTGGCCGGTCGGAATCTATCCTGGACAGAATGGCAGACCCACTTCCCCGACCAGCAGCGCTATCACCGCACGTGTCCCAATTGGCCAGGCCACCTCTCCGTTGCACAGCAGTGGTGGGACGGCGGGTAAAGCTGGCAAAAGCGGACCATGTCCAAGACGCAGCCCTTCAATTCGAAGAGTCTCGAGCGATCAATCCTGATGTGGTAGCAAGCAACGGTTACGGCAATCAAACTGCCGACGAAATCGCCAGAGTAATCGCTGCTGAAGCCCTGTCTACGGAGGGCTACACACTCGCTATGCAGGACGAGCCAGAACTGGAGAAGGTTATTGAGCTACTCAGCAGAGCCAAGGAATTGAATCCTGACGCTGATTTCGCTGATCCCCAAGGCTATGCTCGTTACTTGGTGGCCAAGAACTTCCTTGCACAGGCAAAAAAACGTGTGTCGGGTGGAGATATGCAGGCAGCGCTAGTTAGGATCAGTGAGGCATTCAGCACTTATGGCTATACTGACCTCCTGCGGGATGATGGTCTATGGAGCGAGCTATGTTGGGAACTCTCGCTGGCCGGATTTGCCCGAGAAGTGCTTGACAATTGCGAGCTGGCTGTCGATGAGATGTCCAATACACCTGATCTCCGGGGTGGCCGTGGCTTGGCTCGTTCCCTGACTGGCAACTATGCTGGCGCTGCAGAGGATTTTCAGAGATGGCTTGACGGTATGCCCATCATGCCACCGCAAAACGTCGGAGTGGTTGAGAGATCATCTCCACCTTCGCGAGGGGCGCAACCCATTCGATGCACCATCCCTTGAGAAAATCGAAAGAATCAGACTCTCTTCATATGGATTCCGATAAACGAGTGTTAATATTTGTGTCTTTCCTGTACAAGCGAGTGTCAAAGCGTTGAAATGATCAACAGTTAGTCTCGCACGCTCTACTGGGCAAATGACACCAAAGTTAACAACTGCCTTTCCGGAACCTATGATCCAACCATCGTCTTGCCTGGTTTGATTTGGTCGCCGGAGAGTATTGGAGAGCTTGGCAGGCAGTTATATGTTGCGGATGCTGAGACGATGGCCGTGTGGCATCAAGGTAGCCAGTGTTGGAATAGGACAGAGATTCAAGGAGGTTTGGCGCTGCCCTCCCTTGGCCAGCTCCCAGGATGCCAGAGATCCCAGATCTGTAAAGTGGAGGCGGTGAGCTGGCATCGCCTCTACCACTTATTATACGAGAAGGTCTTCATGTCCCACTTACGTCGACTTGTGATCGCTTTCATAGTTCTGATCGTCCGTTGACTGCCGGGCCCTTGTCAGGTGTACGGAGATGTGGCTAAGGCGCACGCTGTGATGGAGCAACCAGCATTGCAGCAAACTGGGGGTCCCCCCACGGTAATGGTCTTTCTGGTGGACGGCAATGGCGATTGCTGCATGAACGGCGCCACCAAATTGATCGATGGGCTTTGAGGCACTGAACGGAACGGATGTTGATATCCGATTTGCCGGCCTCGATGCTAGAAACTTGCAGTCAAATGCCTACGTCGACCGATCAATCCCATGGAATAGCCTCTATAACAGGCATGAACACGGGTTCGATATCGGCAACAACATGATGCGCGGCACAAATAACTTCATTCAGGATATCCAGAGTTATCTGGCCGAATTGCCCACTGGCACCGGGCTTGTGTTCGTTGGTCACAGCTTTGGCGGCGACTCCATTCTGAGCTTTCTCCAGGTCTGGCTCCGTACGAACCACCCGATTCTCTTTGTGGGCGTGATTGACCCAGTCGATGGCGCCGGACTCTGGAAATACCTTGCGGAGCAAGCAGGTCAGTGACAATGTCCAGTATTTCTACAATCGGTGGCAAACAAATGCGCCGTGGCCGATTGATTTTTCTTAGCTCAGGTTCTATCAGATGCAGCGCTAAACAGTGCGACCAGGCTGAAAACAGCGAGCATCGGAACTGGGATGGAAGCCACGAGCGGGTGCAATGCGGGAACTGGAAACTGGTTGTTATGGCGCTCGCGCCACCTTCGAGATGGAGTGTATTTTTGGAGGCTGGGCACGAGTATGTACCAAATTGCCCGGATATGATCCCGGCACCAAGCGGAAGCCAGTCAGCCATCAGTCACTACACTCAGGATGCGTATGTTCAGCGGCAGATGCTTGGGATTATCTCAGCTCAGATTTCTAGTTTTGTCCGCGAGTGCGGAATCCCAGTCCTCCCACGTTTCGCCTCCGATGGTAGTGGTATCCGATCCAACCACGGAAGCCGCCCGACAGGTCACCGCTGCGGCCAAACGCGGCGACATTGACACGGCCACAGATACAATCATCGAGGCCGAGGCGTCCATGGCGCTGACCCTCCCCGGCCGCGCCTTCGCCGAGGTCTGCTGGTACGGTGCGCTATACGACAAAGCCAACCAGGTGTTGACCTATTGCGACGAGGCCGTGCGCCGCTTACCGAATGACGCTGATGCCCGCGACAAGCGCGGCCTGGCCAAGGCGCTCACAGGCAATTCCAGCGCGCCATCGTGGATTTTCGCTTTTTCGTTCAGAGGCTGGAGCCACAAGTATCACCGCAAGACACCAGCGAAGCAGCCGAGCGAGTGCGTATTCGTAAGATATGGATCCAACAACTGGAGGCTGGCCGATTCCCTTCAACGCCAGCGTCATCGACGACCTGTGGAAGGTGGAAGAAGGTCGCCCTGGGTCAGCAGTGAAAGCGGGCAGCTCTACTACGCGTCGGGCAGCGCCCGGCAGCGTACCGTCGTCTACGAAGCCCCGCTCCCGTCCGCACAGCCGCAGCAACCTGCCACTGGCACCGCTGTTAGCACTCCCCGCCCGGATGGGGGCGCCAGCGCAGGCAACCAGCGCCCGCCGCGGCCCCTGCTGTGGCGGTGGCCACGTTGATCACTGATTTCGAGCAGTGGAGCCCATGGCGTCGCGGCGACGAACCGTGGGGTAGTTTTACCCAATCTGGCGAGCAGCGTAGGAGCGGCAAGTCGGCCGCCAAGCTCAGCTACGATTTTCCCAGCAACGAGCCCAACAACTATGTGGTCTTTTTGCGCACGCTGCCTATCGTGGGCCAACCCGATGCGCTGCGCGCCCAGGTCTATGGCGACGGCTCGACTCATTTTCTCAACGCTTGGGTCCAAGACGCCAGAGGGCAGACCTGGCAATTCACCTTCGGACGTATCAACCATGCTGGTTGGCAGGAGATGGTGGCGCCACTCGATCTGGGCCTGGGATGGCCTAACCAGGCCGTGAGCGATGGTAGCAGCACTGCGCCAGTGTTCCCAATCAGGTTGAGTGCCCTGGTGTTGGATGGCTATGCCAGCGATCAAGCCTTCAAAAGGCAGCGTCTACATCGACGATCTGGAGGCCATAAGCTACAGGCGGATCAGCCCAGACCAGTACGGCTGATAGCGGCAGCTCCGAAGTCCCTGCTGCCAGCCAGGAGATCGCGGCGATCAACTCGGCATCCCTCAATGTGCGCAGCGGACCGGGCACGTCCTATGGTGTCGTTGCGAAGGCCCGTCGGGGAGAGACTTATCCTATCCTGGGTCGCGATGTCGCCACGGGCTGGGTGCAAATCGCAATCCCGGCCGCCATCCGGCGCCGGCTGGGTATCCGGTCAATACGTGACAATCTCAACAACAGGTGCATCCTCCCAGCCCTCCACGACCGGCAGACCAAATGTCGCATCTACTTCGGCCGCTTCGACCCCGAGCCAGTCCACGTCCAGTCCCGCTACTGCCTCGGCCGCCCCCGCCAGCCCTGCCCCACCCTGCCAGCCCTGCCCCACCTGCCAGCCCTGCCCCACCCGCCAGCCCTGCCCCACCCGCCAGCCCTGCCCCACCCGCCAGCCCCAGCGCCAACCAGGCCAGCCTGGTGACTGACTTCGAAAGCTTCGGCGCCTGGCAACGAGGTGATGAAGCCTGGGGAACATTCACCCAGTCGGCCGACCAGAAGCAAAGCGGCCGTTATGCTGGCAAGTTCAGTTATGAGTTCCCGAACGGCGAGGCCAACAACTACATCGTCTTTCGGCGCACGATCGCGATTGCGGGCCGGCCCACCGCTTTGCGGCTACAGGTCTTGGGCGACGGCTCGACCCACTTCCTGAACACATGGGTGCAGGACGCAAATGACCAGCTTTGGCAGTTCTCATTTGGTCGCATCAATCACGAGGGTTGGCAGGCCATGGAAGCCCTGCTGGATCCGAGCCTCGGTTGGCCGAACCAACCCATTGGTCACACAGCCACGAGCATCGCTTATCCAATCAAACTCTACGCCCTGGTACTCGACGGCTACACCAGCGATCAGGCATTCAGTGGCGCTGTCTATGTTGACGACTTGGAGGCAGTCTCGCGGTGATCGCAGACACTGAGAGCGCCTCTCGAACTGGTCGACAACTCCATGAGCAGGCAACCGGCGTTGGCGCCGCAATCGCATTGACGGTTGCCTTGCTCCTGCCGCTCTGCTTCAATCCTTGGGGTTTCAACGTCTTCGAGTTGCCCAAGGCGGCGCTACTGCGCTTGATGACGGGGACAGCATTGGTAACGCTGGCGCTGTCAGCCGCCACATCGGCGGTAGCACAAGAGAGACGCTGGCGCAAACCGCCCGCCTGGTTACTACCTTTCCTGGGCATGGCAAGTGCCCTTATCCTGGCGACAGTCTTCTCCAGCAATCGATTTGTCAGTTTCTGGGGATCCCATGCGCGCCAACAGGGCTTCCTAACGCAGTGCGCCTACCTGGTGCTATTCCTGATAGCTGTCACCTGTCTCAACACGGGGTTCCGTCTCAACCGGCTATGGTCAGTTCTCGTATGGGGAAGCGCGCCGTGGTGATTTATGGACTATTGCAATGGGTGGGACTCGACCCGTTTCAGTGGGAAGTCCATGCCAACTCGTCCATGATTTCGACTGTGGGGCGGTCCAACTTTCTGGGATCTTATCTGGTGTTGGTCATCCCACTGACGGCCGCTTTCTGGCTTGCCGAGGATGTTCGCAAGCGGTCAAGACGGCTGCTGGTGGGCAGTTTGCTTATTGGGCAGTTTGCTGTTCTAACCCTAACCCTCGCTCGATCGGCCTGGATCGGCCTTGCTGTTGCTGCGTGTGTCGCACTGTTGCTCGGGTTGCTCACGAATCGTCCGGCTGTGAAGCGGGGACGAGCGCAGCGCTGGTTTTTGGTTGGTGGCCTACTCCTTTCAATACTGTTGCTGTCGACCAGCCTCACCCGTGGTGGACCTGCTGCGAAGTCTGGTTCTGACATCCAACAACGGCTGCAAAGTCTGTTCGACCTCAACTCCGGCTCAACGGCGGCCCGTATTGCCATTTGGCAGGCAAGCACCAAGCTCGTAAAGGATCGTCCGCTGTTAGGTTTTGGCCCCGAGCGACTGGACCCCGTCTTCTGGCGCGTATTTCCACCACAGCTCGTCTACTACCAAGGGCGTGATGTCGTGGTCGATCGCGCACACAACCTCTGGCTCGACTTGGCCATAACCATGGGTTTTTGTGGCGTGATCGCTTTCGCCGTGATGTGCTTGGTCTGGGGGCGGGTAGCCTGGCGAGGACTGGTCACGTCTATCGAACCAAGAACCCGGCTTCTATGGCTTGGCATCATTGCTGCAGTGACGGGTCACCTGGTTGACATGGAGTTCAGCTTCGAGGTGACAACGACCGCGGTCGTTTTCTGGCTCCTCCTGGCCACCGGGTTCGCATTGTCAGAGAAGCAGCAAGCCGGCTCGCGCCGAAATCATGAGAGGATCATGGTGGGCTTCCGAGTGCGGCGAGAAGTACCAACGCTCTTACTGGCAGCCATTTTGGTCATGGCTTTCATCGTGTTGAGTATATCAACCGCACGTTTGGTACGGGCCGATTTGGCCTTCCGAGAGACCCAGAATGAGCAGCTCGCCATGGAGGTCCGCCGGGAGCATGCAATCCGAGCAATTCGGCTTTGGCCGATGGACTTGCGCTATCGGGTGCAGTTAGCAGCTATTGAGACCGAGCGACGGGATTTCCGTTCAGCCGAAGTGCAGCTATTGGCCGTGGATCAACTCACCGATGATGACCCCGAGATTTGGCATTTGCTGGCCGATCTATATGCTCAATCGGAGAGCGTTGAACCGTCGCAGCAGGAGAAGACAGAACAAACATACCGGCGCATGATCCAGCTGGCACCCAACGTAGCTAGGTATCATCATGGCTTGGGACTTGTCCTGGCTCAGCGAGGGGATATCGAGCAGGCTTCGCATGAGTTGGAGCAGACTGTCAAGCTCGACGCTACCGATGTGAGTGCCTATCGAGATCTGACGATTTTTTACAGGGCGTTAGGTCTAAATGCAGAAGCAGACACTGCCCATTTCCAGGCGCGGTACTGGGCAACAAGGACCGTAGAGTGAGCCAAGATCAGACGAACATGCGATCATCGGACAGCTTTTTTCAATACTTTGCTATCGTCATTGACGCCTACAGTGACGGCCTCCCGCCACTCACCGCTGCCACGCGGCTGACAACAGTTTTTGGCGCGATTTTCCCATGACCATCACCGACTATCGCAACTTCGATCTCCTCATCACCCGCGCGGGTGATCGCTATCGCGCCTTCGTCGTGGATGCGCCCGAGGGCGAGGCTAGTGTCGTCTTCGATCTGCCGTTCACGCCGGGCGAAATGCCCCAGCTTGGCGGCTCTGGCGTGGTGCGGGGAGTGAGCCGCCAAATCGGCGCGGTGGATGACTCAGGCTCGGTGACCAGCCTGACCGACGTCGGTCGTCGCCTTTTCGAGGCCATCTTCCATGACAAGGTACAGACGTTGC
Organism: Anaerolineales bacterium; assembly: GCA_020634615.1. Classification (GTDB taxonomy): domain Bacteria; phylum Chloroflexota; class Anaerolineae; order JAAEKA01; family JAAEKA01; genus JACKBK01. Next base: position 114,122 of record JACKBI010000007.1, on the reverse strand, counting down.
TGGCCGCCAGCCTGAGCAGTGTGACCCATGAGGGCGCCGGGCTGCGTCTGCGTTTGCGCTTTGAGGAAGACGCCGCGGAGCTGGCGGCCCTGCCCTGGGAGACGCTCTACGACCCGACCCTGGCCCACTTCATCGGCCTGGGTGAGCAGTCGCCCGTCGTACGCTACCTGTCGCTGCCCCGATCGCGTTCGGCCCTGCTGGTGGAGCCGCCCCTGCGGGTGTTGGCCGTACTCGCAAGCCCCGCCGGTCTGCCGCCGCTGGACATGGAGCGGGAATGGCAGGTTATCCAGGACGCGCTGGCCGGGCTGACGGCCGACGGCAAGTTCGTGCTGGAACGGCTGACCACACCCAGCCTCAGCGCCTTGCAGCAGCGGCTGCTGGGCGAACCGGTACACATCCTCCATTTCGTTGGCCACGGCGTCTTCGATGAAAGCAGCCAGGCCGGCAGCCTGGCGCTGGAGGATGGGCGCGGCCGTGCACAGTTGGTGCAGGGCAGGCAACTAGCTGCACTGCTGCGCAACCATCCCGCCATGCGTCTGGCCTATCTCAACGCCTGTGAGGGTGCGCTGGCCTCCGGGCAGTCGGTCTTTACCGGTGTGGCCCAGATGATGGTGCAGCAAGGGGTGCCGGCGGCTGTGGCCATGCAGGCCGAGATCAGCGACACCAGTGCCATCGAGCTGGCGCGTACTTTCTACACTGCCCTGGCTGGCGGTCGACCGGTGGATGCTGCCCTCACCCAGGCACGGGTGGCCCTCAGCGTGGCGGGCAGTCAGGAATGGGCCATCCCGGTCCTCTTCAGCCGTTCGCCCGATAACCGCCTGTTCGACATCCGCGAGGTGTTGCCCACGCCCGACTGCCCGTACCCCGGCATGACGCCCTTCAGCGAGGCGCAGCAAGCGTTCTTCTTTGGTCGCGACAAGGAGATCGGGGAAGCGGTGGAGCGACTGCGCCAGCATCCCTTCCTGACCGTGGTGGGGCCGTCGGGCAGCGGCAAGTCGTCGCTGATCTACGCCGGTGTCATCCCCGCCCTGCGCAAATCGAAGCGCTTCGGGCCGGGCGAGTGGTCGGTGCAGATCATGCGGCCGGGCCAGCATCCCATGGCAGCCCTGGCGGAAAAGCTGGGTTGCAGTCCCGCAACCCTCTCGTCCGTGGCCATCACCGAGCGCACCCTGCTCTTCGTCGACCAGTTCGAGGAGACCTTCACCCTGGCCGAGACGGGAGAGGCCCAGGCATTTCTGGAGGCGTTGCAAGGGCTGATCGGCCGGCCCAATCTGTTCATCCTGCTGACGGCGCGGGCTGACTTCTACCCTGAGTTGATGGCCTCCTCCCTGTGGCAGCCGATCCGGGCCAACCGCCTGGAACTGACGCCGCTGGGCGACGACGAGTTGTGGGCGGCCATCGTCGAGCCGGCCGCGCAGGTAGGTGTGACGGTGGACGAGGCGCTGGCCGTGCAGTTGATCGCCGACGCTGCCGGGCAGAGCGGCGTGCTGCCGCTAGTGCAGGAGACGTTGGTGCTGCTGTGGCAGCGGGTGGAGCGGCGGCAATTGGGGCTGGCCGCGTACAAAGCCATGGCCGAGGGCGGGCGCAGCGGCCTGCAGGTTGCCATCGACCGCCGGGCGACCACCATGTACAACAACCTGCCCGATGAAGCCCAGCCCATCGCTCGCCGCATTTTCCTGCGACTGATCCAATTTGGCGAGGGCCGGGCCGACACCCGTCGCCAGCAGACCGTAAATGAACTGCGGGCCAGCGGCGATGACCCCGACCTGTTCGACCAGACCCTGGCCACCCTTACTGCCAGCCGCCTTCTGACTACCAGCGGCGAAGAAGGTGGCGACCGCCGGGTGGACATCGCCCACGAGGCACTGATCACCGGTTGGCCGCGGCTGCAAGTTTGGCTGCGCGAGCGCAAAGAGGTTGAGTTGACGCGCCGTCGATTGGAGGGAAAGGCTAAGGAGTGGGTGCGGCTGGGGCGCGGCGAAGGCGGCTTACTGGACAAGGAGGAGTTGGCCGAGGCCATAGCTTGGCTGACTGGCTCTGGAACCACGGAATTCGGTGCCAGCGTAGACTTGTTGGAGTTGATGGAAACCAGTCGCAATGCGATCAATCCAGAATGGCACAAGTTCGGAACCATCCAGTTGATTTTTGGAACGCTCACGATCGCTGCGCTATTAAGTTGGCTTTTTGCCTACATGCGTGCGAGCCGGACATTGGGGAGTGCTCAACTGGTAACCATCTTGTTTATCGCTGCGCTGCTGCTTGCCACGGTTGTGGTGGCTCTCGTGGTACTGCGATCGGACCGCTATGCCATTCAACGCTTATCACATGCGGTTGCATCCCGAAAACCAGTCAGCCTAATCATCGGGCTGGCTGTGATCAGTACTGTTGTTGTGTGGCTACAATTCGGCTTACAGAGTTTTCAGGTCGAACGTGATTGTAGGGCGCTGCAATTCAATACCGACAACGCGCTGCAGAACATTGCGGTGGTCCCGCTGAACGTAAGCGATAGGGATGCGGCGTTTTTTGCGCTAAGGCTATCCAACGCAGCTGTTCTCCAAATGATTACGAGAGTGATAACCGAGAATCAAGCGTCTCACTGTCGGAACTACTTGAATTATGTCGTGCAAGTTCGCAGCGAGAAGTCAGCCGACGACACACAGGTGGCCTATATCGCTAGTGTTCGGAATGCAGTGACGGGTCGCGAATTGATGCAAGAGAAAGATGTCGGAGTCGAGAATTGCCGACGGCTGGACTTCTTGGCCTTGAAAGTACTCTGGAGCCTCAATCTCCTGGCGCCAGGCAGCCAGATCTATGAGTCGGTTAACCTACCTGCTCCAGATGACTGTGAGACCTATTTCGCCAATGAGGATGGCTTTCGACTCTTTCAGCAGGGCGACTATGATAATGCCGAGGCAAGCTTTCGGCTGGCTATTGATCGATATCCACAATTCGCTTGGGCGCACAACAATCTTGGAAAAACGTTGTTCGAACGCGATCGGCTGGAAGAAGCAATATCGGAGTTCAGAATTGCTGTATCGCTGTCGCCCAATGTGTTCGAGCCTTTCGAGACAAACCTCGAAAACGCTTGCTTCATTGCGCAGCAGTTTGAGTGTGCTGAACAAGCGACCCGCAGGTTGATCGAAGTTAATCCCCACGATATCACGTTTTACCAGCAACTATCGGTGGTTTTGAGAGAGTGGGGAAAAGATGATCCGACCAAATGGAACATGACCGAGGAGACTTTTGATGCCATCGAGGAGATGATTGCCAATCTCGATGATCCGAAAGACCGGTTACGACACAGTCTCTTGCTATCGAAGAATCGCGGTATACTGGCCTTCTGCCGTGGTGAATTTGACAAAGCCCAGCGGTTCCTGGAACTGGCCGATCGCACTGAGTTAATGGACTATCACGAAGAGATCGTCTATTACCTGGCCAGGATCGCTCAACAAATGGGAAAAACCGATGAAGCGTGCGATCTCTGGGCGGAGCATTTTCGGTCAAAACCAAGTGGTCTTGAGAAGGATTCGAATCGAAGGAGGCAATATGGTCAAAATCAAATGATCGAACTTGGATGTCGATAGTGCCTGCCACATGATGACCATACTTAAACACTCAATTGATAGGAGGCAGAAAATGACCTGCTGCAAAGACCCGTCTCACCCCCAAAAGAGCCACTGTAGGTGGCATACACTGTTCGGTGTTTGCTCATATCCGACGTCGATTCCAGTCGGCTGGGGTGGTGCACCACCTGTTGTTACTCCAGTAGGAGTTGGCGGTGGTGGGGGGAAACACTCAAACACAGTTCCCGAAATGCTCTCAGAAGCAGTTGAACGGTTCTGGGATGAACCTACATTTGCTAGTTTCAGTGCGCTGATCACCGTTCTTGGCAATGAAGGTTTTTACGGTGACGCGCTTGGGGCGGCGGAGTATGCCAAGAAGCAGTCCCACACTGCTGATGAATATGCTGAAGCTGTCGGATTGCAAACCAATCTCCTCAAGCAGGTTGCAGAAGACTACGAAGCCGGTGTTCATGACTCCATGACAACTTTGAACACCCTGCCCCCAGAATATGCTTCGGAGGTCTGGAAGCGTCTAAGAGTATCTGCGGAAGGGAGCACTGTTGTCGACCCCATCGAGATCGAGACCGTTCTGACCGACATGCCAGGAACAGTGAACATCAGCGAGCTAGCAGGTGACATGGCAGAAAGATGGAACAGTCAGATTGCCCTCGGCAGACTACTGGTAGCTCCCTAGATTGCCAGTTTCGGAATCGCGCCTTCCGGGCTAGCGTGCGGCCCGGAAGGCCTTTCCTCTGGAAAGCAATATGGACAAGATCCCATGATAATCCAATGCCCAATTGGATAACCTTAACGCCGCTCCAATACTCTTCACCGCCACGTCTCAATTCATCGATCTGGCTAGGCTGCGTGACCAAGGTGTCATGACTGAGGTGTTGCCAGCGCAAGCCCTTCCAGTGAATCGTGGCTTGGCGTGCGCTCAAAATGTCAAGTTGCCCGTAACATCTCGACTTCGTGCCAAGCAGTCTACGAGGCGGATGCAGCCCAACGCAACCAGATAGCACCGCATCTGCACCAGCACAGGCAGGTTGATGCGCTGCAGTGAACGGTGGACGGAGCCTAAGTCTTCGACAGCCCACACGAACTTCATCTTGGCCCGCAAACTGGACAACATCCTCGTCATCGACGTCGAAGCCACCTGCTGGCAGGGCGATCCGCCGCGGGGCCAGAGCAGCGAGATCATCGAGGTCGGGCTGTGCCTGCTGGATGTGGCGGGCCTGGCGCGCGTCGAACGTCGCAGCATCCTGGTACGGCCCGCTCGACGGTCAGCCCTTTCTGCACGCACTTGACCACACTCGCCCGAGCCGATGTAGCGGGCGGCGTCCCCTGGCAGGTGTATCAGGCAGCCGCGCCGTCGTGGGCCAGAGATGGCGACTCTGACCGCCAGCAGTTCGAGCGCGATTGTCGTGAGTTCGGCATTGCTTACCCCTCTGGGCCATGCTGTCTCCACGTCAAGACGTTTCTGAACATAGCATGGGGTCTCAAGAAACAGGACGGATGGACGATGATCTAACTGTGTTGACTAGACCCGCGGCAAGATTGGCTGCGAACGACAGCGTAAACAGGAGGGACGCTTTGTGGGGCTGCATGCAATCGCCGTCACGCTGCAATATTGCATCTCCCTGGAACTGGAACTGAGCGAGCAGGAGATCATCTTAGTCAACGTCGGCTGCCACGGTGAGGTGTATTGATCCCTCGCCTTTGGTTCCCCCATTCCCCTGTGCTATAATCGCGGCATGTCGCATGTGACCACTGAAACGGGCCGGCGCTCTCGCCGGTCTGTTGATTCTGCGATTGCGCCCGATACGCCTCCCCGGAAGCGCGTTGCGCCAATCTATCTGCTGGCGTTGCTGCTGCTCTCCCTCTTTGCCTGGGCGCCGCTGCTCTACCCGGGCTATTTTCAGTTCAATACGGGGTTCCGAGCGCTTTTCAATCTGGCTGATCTGGCTTCGGCCAAGGAGTTCATTCGCTGGGCGCCGCCGCTGACGGCCGGGGCTGGCCTGTTCCAGGGCCAGGGACCGCTGGCCTTCTGGCTGGCTTGGCTGGTGCGGCCGCTGCTGGGCGACATCGGCGCGCTAAAGGCGATCATGGCGCTGAGCATGATGCTGGGCGGTGTGGGCATGTTCTGGTGGACGCGGAACATCGCCGGCGCGGACGAGGGCAGTTCACGCGAGGTGGCCGCACGCGCCGGCTTGCTGGCCGGCGTGATCTACATGCTCTGGCCGCCGCTGCTGGTCAACAACTACGTCGTGGGAGCGTTCGGGACGGCGTTGTTCCTGGGCTTGCTGCCATGGGCCTTTGCCGGGATCACGTCGACGCGCTTGACGCTGGAAAAGACTGCCAGCCACCAGGAAGGCAAGGGTGAATTCTCACCGTTACCGCGCATATTCTTCGTGGTGATGATTGCGACGCTGCTGGTGTTTGCTGACCCAACGCTGGGGCTGGTATCGCTGCCGTTCCTGATCATCTGGACGCTGTGGCCGCCGAGGACCTGGGCCGCGCGACTGACTGCAATGATCGCAGTGCTGGTGGGCGGTATCTGGGCGGTCGATCTGATCTGGCTTTTCGGGGCAGGAAGCGGGGCAAAGCAGTTTTTCAGCACGCTGGATATCGAAAGTTTCCTGGCGCACAGCATCCACCCGTACCAGTTGCTTTCGCCGGCCTGGGGTTTCGGGGTCAGCACGCCCGACTGGAAGGACAGCGTGTCTTTCCAGCTTGGCCTGGTGGCGCTGGGGCTGGCGGTGCTGACGGTGGCATTCGCCTTCAGCGCACGACGACAGGCGACGCACTCTACTGAGGAACCGGTCGCGAAGCCGGCCCGGTCCGGGTCGTGGTATGCAATTCTGTACGCCACGATCTTTGGCCTGTTGCTGGTGTTCATGACGACGACACTGGCGGGGCCGGTGTGGCGCATTTTCCCGCAGCTTGCCGGCCCGCTGGTCTATCCGTCTGATCTGCTGGGGCTGGTAGGGCCATTGCTGGCACTGCTGGCCGGTCTGGTAGTGCATGTTGAGCGCCGGCTTGCTGCGCTGCCAGTCTGGGCGGCCATCGTCGCGCTGGCGGTGCTGGGCAGCTACAACTATCTCGCGCCGCGCACTACCCAGGTCGTGCCAGACCTGACGATCGCGACAGATTTTGGCGGCGGCAAGGTATCGCTGCTGCGCGCCGACATCTCACCCCTCACCCCAACCCTCTCCCAAGGGGAGAGGGGGTCAGAGGCTCCCCTCTCCCTCGGAGGGAGAGGGGCTGGGGGTGAGGATGAAGCCCTCGCCAGCAACGCACTCACCATCACCGTCGACTTCCAGCCCCTCCAGCCGCTTGACTTCGACTACAACGTATTCATCCACGGCTTCGACGCGCTGGGCAACCGGATTGCCCAGTGGGACGGGCAACCACAGCGCGCTGGCGAGGCTGATCCGATGACGACCTGGATGATCGGCGACATCGTCTCGGGCAACTACGTGCTAACGCCTGAGGGCGATCGCCCAATCAGCGACGTGAAAAGCATGTGGATCGGTCTGTACAACTGGCAGACCGGCGAGCGGCTGGCGGTCAACGGCGACGATAAGGTGATACTAAACCTCGATCCACCGGCTGCTGCGGAGACCAGCCCATGAACCGTCTGCGCCGCTTCCACTTTCCGGTGCATGGGCTGTTGGTGCTGTTGCTGTGTGCAATTGCCGCGGCGCCGCTGCTCAAACCGGGCTATTTCTGGGGCGCGCACGACGCCCGCCACGACGTCTACTTCATCTTCGAGTACAACCGGGCTGTCAGCGGCGGCGACTGGCTGGCGCGCTGGGCGCCCGACTTTTCCTGGGGCTACGGCTACCCGTTCTTCCTGATCTACGGGCCGTTCACCTCTTTCCTGGGGATGTTGCTGGTGCGCTTTCTGGGAATGGGCTACCCGCAGGCGGTGGAGATGCTGTTCGCCATTGCGATCCTGGCATCGGGGCTGGCGATGTATGGCTACGTCCGTTCGTGGCTGGGCCGCAACGCGGCGCTGGTGGCGGCGGTGGCCTACGTCTTCATCCCGTACCGGCTGGTGGAGGTCTACGTGCGCGCCAGCCTGGCAGAGTATGTCGCGCTGATCTGGCTGCCACTGATCCTGTGGGGCGTGCGCAGCGCTTTCGAGTCGACGCGGCTCAACAGTGGCCGGTCGATCCTGTGGCCGATCGTAGGAACCGCGCTGGCCTATGGCGGCTTGATGCTCACCAGCAACCTGGTGGCGCTGATCTTCACGCCGCTTCTGGCGATCTATGCGCTGATTCTGCTGTTGAACCGGCTGAACGAGGAACAGCCGATCCGCCAGTGGTCCAAAGAGTCCTTCTTCCCGCTCATCGCCAACACGATCCGCGTCAGCGCGGCGCCGCTGGTGGGTTTGCTGTTGGGCCTGCTGATCAGCGCGTTTTTCTGGCTGCCTGCCCTGGCCGAGGGGTCGTTGGTCAACCAGGAGCAGTGGTACGGCGGCTATTACAACCCGGAGTTGCATTTCGTCTACCCGCACCAGTTATTCGCGCCCGGCTGGGGATTCGGCATCAGCGAGCCGGGGCCGGATGACATCGCTCAAGGCGCGCTGAGCTTCCAACTGGGCGCGGTGCCGGTGGTGCTGTCGATCCTGGCGCTGATCGGGATGCGGCGAATCCGGTCTGGCCGGCGGCGCGAGCTCAAGTTCCTCTGGCTGTGGCTGCTGCTGGCGATCTTCCTGATGCTGCCGGTATCCGTCTGGGCGTGGCGCAACATCGGGTTTGTCAGCTTTGCCCAGTTCCCGTGGCGCTGGCTGATGCTGGCCGCATTGCCGTTGGCGGTGTTGAGCGGCAGCGCAGCTTTGCTGAGCAAACCGGGCACGGTCAGAGACCGGCCCAAGCAAAGGGACAGCGACTCCACTGAGGACGATGACCGCAATGAAACACTGAATCTCTCAACGGTGCTGCTGGCGGCGCTGCTGGTGCTGGGCAGCTACGCCTTCCTGCAAGTCCAGACAATCCCGCCAACGCCGCAGCAGGGCCCGGTCAGCTACGCCGGGCTGATGCGCTTCGAGCAGAGCAGCAACGAGATGACCGGGGCGCCGAAGTGGGTCGATCTGTCGCAGCGGCCGCTTTGGTCTGACATGGCCGAGTTGTACACGCAGGCTGACAACCCGCCGCTGGCCCCCGACGCCACGAAAGCTGAGATCGACGCCGCGATTGCACGCCAGGCGGCGGCTGTGACCAGCAAAGTAGACTATACGCAAATGCCGCAGGACGAGACGCTGGCAGTGTGGAGTCTGGCGCTGGGCAGCGAATCTGAGAAGCTGTGGGTGACGACCAACCGGGACGATCAAAAGGTGGTGTTCAACGTCGCCTGGTTCCCTGGCTGGCGCGCCTACTTGCTGGACGGCGAGGACGGGCCGATTGTCGGCGAGCTGCCCATCGAGCGCGAGGACGGCCCGCTGGCGCGCATCGTGGTGCCCGCGCCGCAAGGCGAGCACGTGATTCTGCTGCGTTTCGACGACACGCCCGTGCGCAAGGCCGCCTTTTGGATCGCACTGTTCGGCTGGCTACTGCTGCTAGCCGTGCTGCTGGCGGGACTGGCCTTCCGCGTCTGGCGACGCGAGCCAGTAACCAGTGACCAGTAAACGGTAATCAGTATCGGACTTGTTGGCCTCTGACCTCTGATCTCTGACTGCTGACTGTTTACTGTTCACCGTTTACTGGATACTGATCACAGACCATGACTACACTGGTAGACGAAATCGAAGTATCCGCCATCGCCCGGCGCTACGGCGATCCGTTGCGGCGCACGGTTGACCTGGAGATGGGCCAGGATCTGTTCCTGACCCGCTTCGTGCGCTCCGATGACCGGCGCGGCGAGGTGGTGGTGGCGCTGGAGATGGACGGCGGCAAGGTGTTGCTGCACCGCAAGGGCCACTACAACCCACCCAGTTTTCGCCTCCTCAGCGGCGGCGTCAACCACGACGAGCCGGTGCTGCGTGCCCTGCATCGCGAGATCGCCGAGGAGACCAATCTCCAGGTGACGGTGCAGCGTTTCATGGCAGTCATCGAGTACCGGATGCATTACGGCGAGATCGACCTGCCTTTCGCGTCCTATGTCTTCCACGTCAGCGAGCTGGCAGGCCAACTGATCCCCGATTACGGCGAGATCGCTGAGTTGCGTGTAGTAGAGCCGGGCGAGCTGCCCGCCATTGCTGACGCCCTGCGCACCATTCCCGGCGAGCGTGGCTACTGGGGCCGCTGGCGGGCGATCGCACACGACATTGTGGCCGAACGCTGGGGAACGTAAGATCGCGTGATGCGTAGATCAATGCGTGAGGCCACATCCTGAGAACCGCGAATCGAGAGGAAGCCGCGGATCAATCCGCCATCTGCCATCGCCTATCCGCCACCTGCTACCTGGCACTGGCAACCTGCAACTCCTAACCCATGACCCGCCTCCGCAACCACTTCGACCGTGAACTTATCCTGCTGCTGATTTTCAGCATCTTCGCCGTGGCGGCGCTGCTGAGCCCGGGATTCTTCTTCCGCGCGCATGACGCGGATCACACGGTCTTCTATCTGATCGAGTTCGACGCCAGCATTCGCGACGGCATTTTGTGGCCCCGTTGGAGCCCTGACCACGCGATGGGCTACGGCTATCCGTTCTGGGTCGTCTACGCGCCGCTGGCCTATTTCGCGGCGGAAGTCTTTCACCTGCTGGGTGTCGGCTTCACCGCGTCGATCAAGATCGTGATGGCGCTGAGCGCATTGTTTGGCGGATGGGGCATGTACGCACTGCTGCGCCGCTGGTGGGGACGCAACGGCATCGGGCGCGGTGCAGCCCTGGTCGGCGGGTTGGTATACGTTTACGCGCCCTATCACCTGCTCACTCTCTACGTGCGTGCGGCGTTTGCCGAATACGTTGCAATGGCGTGGTTTCCGTGGGTTATCCTGGCTTTCGACGATGTGGTAGAATGGGGTGGCTTGCGCCGCATTGCGCTGGCGGCCCTGGCACTGGGTGCGCTTTTCCTGACACATAGCGCCACACTGATGGTTTTCACGCCGCTTTTGGCGATCTATCTGCTCTTTGCCCTGGTGCGCAAAACCATCCGGCAGCGGAGGGAACAAGAATCGTGGCGGCAAGTGATCGGAAGCTTCGCGCAGGTTGTAGCGGCCGGTCTGCTGGCCATCGGGCTGGCAGCGATTTTTTTGCTGCCGCTGGCCGCTGAGCAGGGCGCCGTCCAGCAGAAAGACTGGGTGGCAGAAAACTACCTGTACCAGAAGCATTTTGTCTGGCCCAACCAGTTTGTCGACCCGTTCTGGGGGTTCGGCTTTTCCGACGATCCCACCGGCCCCAACGACGGCATGAGCTTCCAGTTGGGAATTGTGGGGGTCGTCCTGGCGCTGGTGGCTGCGGTGGTCGGCCTGCGACGAGCCAGCCACAGGCGCGGCCAGACGGCCTTCTTTGTTGTCGCCCTGCTGGCGGTGCTGCTGTTGATGATGCCGCTTGCCCGGCCGGTCTGGGACGCTTTCGGCCCGGCCGCGTTGATCCAGTTTCCATGGCGCCTGCTCAGCACCGCCAGTTTGTTCCTGGCAATCCTGGCAGGCGCGGCGGTAGGCAATACGCTGGGAACTGGTGAAGGAAGTCAGTTTCCGGCAGCGCATGTGCTGGGGTTGGTGGTGGTGCTGGCCAGTCTGGCCTTTACCGTGCCGCAGTACACAGACATCCAGCCCATCGACGAGAGCGTCCAGTCCATCATGCGTTTCGAATTGGCGTACCCGGACATGATCGGCCACACGGCCGCGGTACAAGAGCCATTTACCGAATCGCCGCTGCTGCCCCAGTATCTGGCCGGTGAGCCGCTGCAGAAGGTAGCGCTGATCGCAGGCAGCGGCGAGGTCGAGACATTGCGCACCGGCGGATCCTCGGTGGACGCGCGGGTGAACCTGGATAGCCCGTCAACCGTGTTATTTTATACCTACGATTTTCCCGGCTGGCGCGCCACGGTGGATGGTCAGCCGGCGGCACACAGGACTGAACCGCCCTATGGCCTGATCGCGGTCGATGTACCTGCGGGCGACCACCGGGTGTCGATTCGCCACGGTGGGACACCGGACCGCGATGCCGGGACGTGGATTTCGGTAGTCAGCCTGGCGCTTGTCGCCGGATTGTTGATCTTCGACTGGTCACGAACGCGCCGCAAGGTAGCAAAGGCAGACGGCTCGCGAAGCCGTCCTACATAAACGATGCAAGACGATCCACAGCTCTCCCCCGATCTGCGCCCGATACGCTACTGTCCCCACTGCGGCGAACGGGTCGCGCAGCGCGCCGAGACTTGTTTCATGTGCGGCGGCAGTCTGGTTCCGGCCAAGAAGCGGCGTCCCACCCTGCCGATCAGCGACCTCTTGCTGGTCGGTGTGGTTCTGATCATCGCGTTCCTGTGGTGGACCCGCAGCAGCACGGGTAATGACCAGCCGGGCGACAACCAGCCGGCAGCAACTGCGCCGGCCGCAGCAGCAGCCATACCAACCGGCTCCGTGACGCCGACCGTTGCATTGACCGTGACGGCTGAGATCAGCGGAACCACGGCACTGACCTCCACGGATGATCTCACGCCGACCGCGACGCCGACTCCTGTCATCTATACAGTGGTCAGCGGTGACACGGTGGAGAAAATCGCCCTGGCCTTCGGCGTCAGCGTGACTGACCTGATGGCTGCCAACGGAATGTCCAGCGACCTGATCCGCGTCGACCAGAAATTGACCATTCCGTCCGGTCCGGTAGAGCTTGGCGCCGATGGCAAGCCGCTGCCCACCGTGACGCCTACCCCCAAAAACGCAATCTATCTGGTGGTCGTGCGCGCCGGTGACACCATCGACCTGATCGCCAAACGGCTGGGCAGCTCCGTCGAGGCGGTTGTCCGCGCCAACGACAAGCTGGAATCCGCCGACACCATCATCCGGCCCGGCGAGCAACTGATCGTCCCTGTCGGCACGGTGACCGGCACGCTTTCGCTTGAGTTTTCTCAGCCACCAACGGTAACACCGGTGCCGACGCCAACGTCAACGCCAGGACCGCGCTGGCCGGCGCCCCTGGTGCTTTTCCCGCCGGATCAGCACACCATCACAGGGGGCAGCGTGTTGCTTCAGTGGCTTTCGGTTGGCACGCTGGATCCCAATGAAGTCTACTTCGTGCGGGTCGTCCCCGATGCACCGACACAGGAGCAGTTGGCAGAAGTGACCACCGGCACCAGTTTTCGCGTGCCCGAGGAATGGGTGCAACGGCTATCGCGGCGCACCAATCGCTTCACATGGAGCGTCCAAGTGGCGCGCGACGTGCGCTCGGTGGGGGAAACGGCCACGTTTGTGGCAGTCAGCCCGGCCAGCCCGCTGCGCACCTTCATCTGGAAGGCTGCGCCTCAGGAATAACACTCCACCGACTAGCTTTGGGGGACGGACTGGGCCATCAGCATGGTTCGAACGGGGAAGGGAATGTCGATACCCTCGCGGTCGAAGGCAACCTTGACTACCTTGACCCCCTGGTCCTGCGCGACCTGAAATTGGGTAGCGCCGGTGTCGATCCAGTAGAAGAGGGTAAAATCGATGGAACTGTCGCCGAAGTTGTCGAAAACGACGGAAGGCGCCAGGTCGTCGCCCAACACATCGGGCAGCGTGTTGATAGCTTCCAGAGCGACGCGTGTTGCCTTGTCGAGGTCGGTGCCATAGGAAACGCCTATGCGCAACGCAAGCCGGCGCACGCTGGCCTTGGTAAAGTTGGTGATGGGACTGGTGTAAACCTCGGAGTTGGGGATGAGCACCTGCAACCCGTCAAAGGTGCGCATTTCGGTGGCCCGAATGGAGACATCGCTGACCTTGCCGGTAAAACCGGCGACTGAAATGACGTCGCCGATGTTGAATGGTTGCTGCCAGAGCAGCAGAATGCCGGCCACGAAGTTCTTGGAAATGTCCTGCAACGCAAAACCGATGGTAAAGGCGAGAATGCCCAGGGCGGCCACGAAGCCGGTCACGTTGAAATTGACCTGCTGCAACGCCCAGACGATGCCGATGGCGATGATTATCCAGCGGGTTGCCCGGCTGAGCAGAAGCGTCGCTTCGAGGCGTATACCGCGGCGCTGGCTGGCACGCTGGACAAACTTGGCGGCCAGCGCGGCCACGACCAGCATCACCACAAAGATCACCACCGCCGAGATGATATTGGGGAGAGAAAGGACGGTATTCTGAAATGCGGCCGTCAATGCCTGGCTGTCTATCTGCATCTCTTCCTCCGTAGGATTGGGTCGATCACATGGGCGAATACAAGGGCCGGTGTCACATAGTCGAAGATCGCGTCACCGCGCCGGCGGTCGACCAGCCAGCCGGGCAATTCCTTCAGCGGTAACTCAAGCCACTTGCGGCACGAAGACCAGGCTCAACTCCCAGGACGTGTGGTCGTGCCCGCGGCTAACCTGCCAGACGCCCGCGGGCGGCACCGGGTTGCGATGATCATACACACGGTGCTGCTCGATGACCTTGTCACTCATCCCCAGCCGGCGCAGCAACTCCATGATCGGCCCGCCGTGAGTGAGCAACAGAGCAGCTTGATGGCCCTGATCTACGGTCGCTTCCCATGTATCGCGGAAGATGCGCCACATTCGACGGCCCAGCGCGCCGCTGCTCTCGTCGGGCTGCCACTCGGTCAGCGTATCGTCGATTGCGACCGGCAGGCTCAACGTGTCGCCAACGATCCGGGCCGTGTGGTGGCAACGTTCCAGCGGGCTGCTGGCGATAGTGCGTATGTTGGCAGTCCGCAGAAACGCCCCCAGCGCAGCCGCCTCCAGCCGGCCTTGCGGTGTCAGCGGCGGGCCAGGCGGGAGGTGGTAGGGAATGTCTTTGCGGTTCCAGTCGGGGGACGCGTGACGCGCCAGATAGATAGTTTGCATAGAGTGATTGGAAAACCTGGGCCTGGCGGAGGATGCCCATAGCTGGATACTGCTCGGCGTACGCGCCAGATCTGCACCTGGCCAAACCAGCGTAGCCATGCGCACGGACGGGTATCGGCCAACTGCGTTGCTGCCGTCGGGGACTACTGGGCTGGCTCGACGCCAACCACACCGCCGAAGCCGTTGACTTCGACCCGCCAGCGGCTGCCCGGTTGGTATTTCTGAAGTTCCTCCAAACTGCGCACCGGCACGCGATACGTTTCCCCGTCGCCGCTCAGAATGACCGAGTAGCTCTCTTCACGCCCGGCTTCCTTCTGATTATTCTCCAGGATCGTTTCAGGCCAGTGCGGGTTGTAATCGGTGCCCTCGGCCACCACTGCCGGCATAGCTACCCAATCCAGCGTCTCATAGACGCACCACGAATCGCTGACCTGATATTCACAGTCCTTGACGACCTCGCCGACCCCGGTGCCGGTGTCCACCACATACGGAGTTCCGCAGACTTCCACGGAGTTGGGAACCGGGTCGGGACTGACGCTGCGCACCCGGCCATTGCACTTGCTCACATTGGCGTCCTGCGGAACCTGGTCCAGCCAATCGGTGCGAGTCACCGGAATCAACGCTTGCACCAGGACGCGCCGCTGCCACTGTACGCCTTGCACCTCTGCCACATCCTGGCTGCGACGCGTGCTCTGAGCGACGAAGAAGCCGACGCACAGCACGATGATCAACCCGATGACGGCCGGGATCAACCAGCGGGGCAGCGACCGGCCGGCCGGCCTGGCCGGCTTGCTCGCCGGTTCAGCAACAGGTTTGCCCAGTGGGGAGCCACAGTTGCTACATTTTGTCGCAGTCGCGGGGTTCTCGGTGCCGCATGCCGCGCACACGATGGGCGGCGCAGCACCGGGCCGGTAAGCGCCCACAACGCGGCCAGCCTCGCGCTTCTCGCCGCCCTTCAGCTCACCGCCGCACTGCTTGCAGCGCTCGGCAGTTGCCAGATTGCGCGTGCCGCAATACGGACAGGCGATATCCGGACCGGCTTGTGCACGGGCGATCTTCTCTTGGTCAGTCAGCAGCTCTCCGCTGGCGCCTGTCTCGAACTGGACGGTGTCCGGCTGCGGATTGCCGCAAGTCACGCACTTGATGGTCGTGCCCGGATTGCGGTTACCGCAGTTGGGGCAAGTCCACTCAAGATCAACGTATCCCACGGTCTGCTTGGCCATGGCGGTCGTTCTCCCTGTGTCAGCTAACGGACGCTATCTAGATTATGTCGAACTGTTGCTGGCACTGCGTGTGAAACCCTGGCAACGATTTCACGCCGCCAGATGCGGTTTGTCGCCCACGATCCACGCGCTGGCGCCGCCGTCGCTGACGACTTCGGCCGTCAATCCGGCGCCGATCAGCATCAGCTGGATGTGCTGCGGCGTGTGGAAGTGGCTTCCCATCAGAGCCAGCTTTTCGCCCAGCGCCATCATTTTGACGCGTGGCTGAAGGATATCCGGCTCTTCGATCACCAGCCGACCGCCCGGCTTGAGCAGCCTGGCCAGTTCGCCCACCGCCAGCGTCTGATTGGCGAAGTGATGCAACGCGTCAACGACGACCACGCGATCGAACTGACCATCAGCAAAGGGCAGTCGTTCGACGTGCGCCTGGACCGCGCAGGCCACCTGCTTGGCCTGCGCCTGGGCCAGCATCGGTGCGGACAGGTCGGTGATGACCAGACGGCCCACGCGGCTGCGCAAGCCTGCTGACACCCGACCGGTGCCGCCGCCTGCATCCAGCAGCCAGCCGTCTGCAGGCAGACGCAGCAACTCCGCCAACCAGTCAGGGTCTGGCGGCGGAATCGCCCGGTCGTAAAAGGGTGCAAGAATGTCGAAGTGGCGGTTCATGCAAACCAGTGCTATTCCAGTACAGGCGCTGGCATGACCTTCTTCTTCGGTAGCGTCTTCAGGTAGCCGAAGCCGACAAGTTGCTTGTTCTCCTCGTCCCACAGGCGGAACGTCATCGACTTCAGGCTGGAACGCAGCGTGATTGGGTCGACCTGGAACAACTCGTTCTCCTTCCACGCCTTCTCCAGATTGTAGTTGGGAATGCGCGGGCTGAGATGATGGATGTGGTGGAAACCGATGTTGCCAGAGAACCATTG
This sequence comes from Anaerolineales bacterium, assembly GCA_020634615.1. Taxonomy (GTDB): domain Bacteria; phylum Chloroflexota; class Anaerolineae; order JAAEKA01; family JAAEKA01; genus JACKBK01. The sequence continues at coordinate 97,483 of JACKBI010000007.1, read as the reverse complement.
CAGCACACGCGGCAACTTGTAGAAGGAACTGCCCTCCAGCGCTGCTTTAGAATAGTCCCAGTCCTGATGATGCTCCCAGTAGACGCCCTCGAACTGGTGTTGCACGTAAAACAACCAGACGCCCAGCGACGTGCCCAGCATCATCACCGGCACCAGCACCAGCAGGAAATTGCCCAGCCCGATGGTAACCGCGGCGAGGACAAATACGACCAACAACGCGAGATCGGTCCAGAGGATGCTCATCACCTGGCGCCTGCTGCGCTCGGAGACGGGAAAGCGCTGGAAGACGATGAAGCTGAGCCACGCGCCGAAGGTGAAAATAACCAGCGGGTTACGGTAGATTCGGTAGCCAAGCCGCTTGCCGGGCGAGGCATTCTGGTACTCGTTGACGGTCATCGTCCAGATGTCACCCGCCTCGCGACGATCGAGGTCGCCCGCGGTAGCGTGATGGATCGCATGTGCGTGCCGCCAGCGGTAATACGGCGTAAACGTGATGACGCCGGTGATCGCACCCACGATGTCGTTGGCTTTGCGGTTCTTGAAGAACGAGCCATGTCCACAGTCGTGGAAGATGATGAAGATTCGCATCATGAAGCCGGCGGCCGGGATGGCCAGCAGCAGCGTTAGCCAGTAAGAGACGCTCAGGCTGAAATACATCAGAACGAGCAGGGCAAAATATGGCACCAGCGAGGTCAGGATCTGACCGACGCTGTGCCTCACGTCCGGGTTTTGGTACTGGGCGACGATCTGTCGCCAGTTCGATCCGCTGTTCGCTGAACGGCGGGGTCTTGATGCTGCGGTCACTAGGTTACTCCTTTGGTTGTTTATGGCTGAGACGCTGCGCGGTTGCATCGGTCAGCCACGTAATGGTAGTTGAGTTCAGAGGAATGATCGAGCTCTGTATTGGTATGCTTTCAAGGATTGAGCAAGGCAGTTGGTTTGGTACGCCACGTTGCCCGACACATTACCCGCGGCGTCCAAACTCGCGTTCGAGTTGCGCAGTGCTCAACACCAACATCGTCGGACGCCCGTGGGGACATGAGCCGGGACTCTCACACGTCTCCAGCTGATGCACCAGTTGCCGCATTTCTTCCAGCGTCAGCACCTGGCCACCCTTGATGGCGGCGCGCTTGCAGATCACAGCAGTCAGCGCGGCCTCACGGGTGTCGCCCACGAGGTCGCGGCCGTCGGCGATGCCTTCCAGCACCTCCTCCAATGCCAGTCGCGGATCGACCCGTGCATAGACCGCCGGCACGCTGCGCACCAACCACGTGTCGCTGCCAAAGGGTTCCAGCCCGAAGCCGATGGCGGTCAGTTCCTCGGCGAATGCCGCCAGCAACCCGCCATGGACCGTGCCCGCTTCGAACACGATTGGTTCCAGCAGCGCCTGCTGCGGCACGCGCTGGACGGCCTGCTGCGCCATCATTTGCTCGAAAAGGATCCGCTCGTGGGCAGCGTGCTGGTCGACCAGATACATGCCTTCCGGACCTTCGGCAATGATAAAGGTCGCACCCATCTGACCGACCACTCGCAGCATCGGCAGAATATCGGCGGCCTGCTGTTCCATCGCCTTCGAGTCTGGCACGCCTGGATCGGAGTTGGCGTTGCGCCAATCGTCGCCGTCCAGCGGCGGAGGCACGGGCAGTGTCGCTGTGGCAGGCGACTCAACAACTGGCGTGCTACTGTCGCTGCGTTGCGGCAACGGCGACCAGTCCGGCACGGACGGCATCTGCGGCAGGTCTATCTGCTGCTGCAATCCCTGGCCGGCGGCCAGCAATGATTGTCGCCGTTCCGCCCAGGCGGGCACAGCCCACGTGACCGCATCGGGCCGGATTTCCGGCGCCGGCGCATGCTCGGTCAGCGTGGCAACGATTGCCTTCTGTACGGCGCGAAACACCGCGCGCTCGTCCTGGAAGCGCACCTCTGCCTTGGCCGGATGAACGTTAACATCCACCAACGTCGGGTCGAGATCGATCAGCACCACGGCCACGGGATAACGACCGACCATCAGCCGGTTGCGGTAGGCTTCAGTCACAGCGAAGGTCAGCGTGCGATCCTGAATGTGGCGGCGGTTGAGAAACAGATCGATCTGATTGCGGTTCGAGCGGTTGAGCGACGGCAAGCTGACGTAACCCGTAACGCGCACCACGCCGCTAGACTCGCCATGCTCAATGGCCACCATCTGGCGCGCCTTTTCCAGACCAAAGACCTTGACCAGCACATCCTCGAGCCGGCCGCTGCCGGTGGAGCGAAACAGCAAACGGCCGTCAGAGGTCAGGCTGAAGCGGCGCTCCGGGAATGCCAGTGCAAAATTTCGCACCAGGGCTGCGATGTGACCGGCCTCGGTGGCCGCCTGCCGTAGAAATTTCAAGCGTGCTGGCACGTTATAGAAAAGGTTTTCGACGACGATGGCCGTGCCCGGCGGCGCGCCTTTGGCCTCCTGACTGATCAGGTGCCCGCCTTCGACGCGGATCTGGGTGCCCACGGACTCGCCGGCGTGTCGTGTCAACAACGTCACCTGCGCTACCGACGCGATAGAGGCCAGCGCCTCGCCGCGAAATCCCAATGTGCCGATGTGTTCCAGATCGTCAGCGGAAGTCAACTTGCTGGTTGCGTGGCGCTCAAATGCCAGCGCCGCTTCAGCCGATGGGATACCACTGCCATCGTCAACGACGCGGATCAAACGGCGGCCACCCTCCCGCACCTCGATGCGAATCTCGACAGCTCCTGCATCCAGGCTGTTTTCAATCAGTTCCTTGACAGCGGAAGCCGGTCGTTCGACGACCTCGCCAGCGGCGATACGGCTGGCAACTTCCGGGGGCAGGACACGAATAGGCATAATGACATTGTAACACACGGCGGCGCGTTGGGGAATTTGGGGCGTCGGGGGTGGGGTGTGGGGCGTAGGGACTGGGCCAAACGCGCTGTTGGCTTTAGACATTCGACTTTCACGAAGAAGTCGAACGTCTATGTTTCACCCTCCTCGACCCCTTTCCCTACACCCTACGCCCCAGCCCCCACCCATGACGCACTGGGCCATAAACATTTTGGCGAATTCGGGCAAGTCGTGTACAATCTTTTTGACGCAGTGCGGCATAAAATTCGAACCTGACCGCCCGGTCCTTCCCAACGATTTCCAATGCTCAAGATCACCGCAGATCTTCCCCGAAAACACACCCTGGCCTGGCAAAACGGGTCGGTTGGACGGCTGCTCGCCTGTCGCCAACTCCGGGCCGGCCTTGCTCCCATTGCTATGAATATGTGGCCTTGCAGCGCCACTCACCCCCGACATAAGGAGACTCGTCGATGAAAGACATCGTGATAGTAGGTGGCGTTCGTACACCGACCGGCACACATGGCGGCGCGCTTCGCAGCCAGTCCGCCGTTGATTTGGGCACGCTGGCATTCAAGACCTTGATCGAACAAACCGGGGTTGATCCGGCCCTTTTTGATGATGTCGTGGTGGGTTGCGCTGCGCAGCCGTCCGAGGCCGCCAACATCGGCCGCGTCGTGGCGTTGATGTCTGGCGTGCCGGAGCATGTGCCGGGTTACACCGTGCATCGCAACTGCGCCAGCGGCCTCGAGGCCATCGTCAGCGCCTATCGCGCGATTGCCGCGGAGGAGGGTGACCTTTATCTGGCCGGCGGCACCGAGAGCCTGAGCAACGTTCCGTATGCCGTCAAAGGCGCACGCTGGGGTCTCAAGCTGCGCCACAGCGAGTTCACCGACATGCTGTGGGACGGACTGACCGACCCGGTGTGCGGGCTGATCATGGGCGCCACGGCAGAGAACCTGGCCGAACGCTACGAGATCAGCCGCGAGGAGCAAGACGAGTTCGCCGTCAACAGCCACAAAAAAGCCTTCCGCGCCCAACGTATGGACAAGTTCAAGGATGAGATCGTCGCGGTCGAGATCGTCAAGCGCGTCGGCGGTCAGGAAGTGGCCCGCGAGCTGATCACCCAGGACGAGGGCGTCAATCCAACCCTCAGCACCCGCAAGGCGGCGCTCTACCCGGCCGTGTTCCGCAAGGGCGGCACGGTGACGCCCGCCAACTCCTGCCCGCTCAACGATGCCGCCGCGGCTGTCATCGTCACGACCGCCGAGCGCGCGGCAGAGCTTGGATTGAAGCCACGTGCCCGCATCGTCAGCTACGCCTACGCGGGCGTCGATCCGGCCTACATGGGCATCGGACCGGCCTTTGCGATCCCCAAGGCGCTGGCCAAATCGGGCATCAGCTTCGACGATATCGGTGTCATCGAACTGAACGAGGCCTTTGCCGCACAGGCCATGGCGGTCGGCATGGAGATGGAACGCCAGGGCTACAACTGGAACTGGGACAAGGTCAACCCGCTGGGCGGCGGCATCGCCCTGGGCCACCCCATCGGCGCCACCGCGGTCAAACTGGCGGTGACGATCATGGGCGAGATGGAGCGGGAACACCACCGCTACGGCCTGGTGACCATGTGCGTCGGCGGCGGGCAGGGCGGCGCGATGATTCTGGAAAATCTGAGCAACGGGCAGTGATCAGTCATCAGTAGTCAGTGATCAGAAAACAGGCAACCGGCCGTCCGACTACTGATCACTGATCACCGATTACTGGCTACTGTTTGAAAGCAGAGAGAGGTTATCACATGTATATTTTCAAGGCAGGCGTCGTCGGCGCGGGGTTCATGGGCGCCGAGATCGCGCAGGTAGTCAGCTTCAGCGGGCTGCCGGTGGTGGTCAAGGATGTGGACCAGACCATGCTGGACAACGCCGAAGCCCACATCCGCGAGATCTTCCAGGGCCGGGTGGACAAGGGCAAGATGAGCCAGGCCGAATTGCTCGATAAGATGGATCTGATCGAGTTCACCCTGGACTACGCCGATTTCGAGGATGTCGACATCGTCATCGAGGCGGTGCCCGAGGTGATGCGGATCAAGCAAGCGGTGTTCAAGGAACTGGATGCAGTCTGCCACGAGGGAGCCATCTTCGCTTCCAACACATCGGCGCTTTCCATCGAAGAGATGGGCTCGGTCACCAGCCGGCCCGGCAAGGTCGTCGGCATGCACTTCTTCAGCCCGGCGCATGTGATGAAACTGGTCGAGGTGGTGCGCAGCCCGTCGTCCAGCGAAGACTCGGTGCAAACCGTCGTACAGTTCGCTCAGGACCTGCGTAAGATACCGGTGGTCGTCAAGGAATGCCCCGGCTTCCTGGTCAACCGCCTGCTGGCGCCCTATCTGGGCGAGGCGATGCAGACGTTGCAGGAAGGCGCCGCCCCGGCCGAAGCAATAGACGAGGCAATGGTCGAGTTTGGCATGCCCATGGGACCGTTCACGCTGCTGGACTTCATGGGGCTGGATGTCAGCCTGCACGCCGGCGTCTACATGGCCAGCCAGTATGGCGAACGCTTCGCATCACCGCAGATCCTGCAGATGCTGGTGGACGCCGGCCGCCTGGGCGAGAAGAGCGGCGCGGGCTTTTATGGCTACGAGGACCAGACCGACGAACCAGTGAAGGAAATGATCGCCCAGATCCAGGCCAGCGGCATCCCCGTTGGTGAGTTTTCCGTGGAGCGGCTGGTCTTTCCCATGATCAACGAAGCGGCCCGCATCGCCGAAGAGGAGATCGCATCGATCCCCGACATCGACATGGCGATGATCGCCGGCACCGGCATGTCCTACGACGGCGAGCGCATGGGCCCGCTGGGCATCGCGGATGAGTTTGGCCTCGATGTGGTGCTGGCCGGCTTGCAGCGGATGGAGGCCGAGCCGTGGGGCGGCCTGCGTTTCCGCCCGGCCAACCTGCTGGTTGCCAAGGTTGAGGCTGGCGAGCTGGGCAAGGCGTCCGGCCGCGGCTTCCATGAATACGCCGAAGAGATGCTTGATTTCCTTTCGTGACCGGTCAGCTGCAGACTTCGGAAATCGCCGCAGATTTCACGACGGCCGATCGCCGCGTGGAACCACAATTTCCCCTGTACGGGCGATTTCCGAAGTCTTGGATCACTAACAAATTGCAAGGAGTACACCAAACATGGCAGAGTATCAGAACGTGAAGTATGGAGTTCAGGACCGGGTCGCGGTGATCATGTTGAACCACCCGCCGGTGAACGCGTTCAACGCAGCGACCATGAGCGACCTGGAGGGTGCCTTCGACGAGGCGACCGCCAATCCTGACGTCAAGGTGATCATCATCACCGGCGCGGGCCAGTATGCTTTCGTGGCCGGCGCCGATCTGAACGAAGTCAAGGCACTGGCCGCCGACCCGACTGCCGCCCATTCATTCATCGAGAAGGGCCAGCAGGTCTTCGGCAAGATCGAAGCCAGCCGCAAGCCGGTCATCGCGGCCGTCAACGCGGCGGCCGCCGGCGGCGGGCTGGAGCTCGCGCTGGCGTGCCACATGCGCATCGCGGCAGACAATGCCCGCTTTGGCCTGCCCGAGATCACGCTGGGCATCATCCCCGGCTGGGGCGGTACGCAGAGGCTGGTCAAGGCCGTCGGCCGCGCCAAGGCCACCGAGATGATCCTGACCGGCGAACTGATCACAGCGCAGGACGCTTTCCGCGCCAATCTGGTCAACAAGGTCGTGCCCGCCAACGCGGTGGTGCGCGAAGCCATGAGCCTGGCCAAGAAGATCGCCAGCATGGGCGCGCTGGCCATCGGCGCGGCGCTGGAGTCCATCGACGCCGGCGCACAGATGAGCATGCGTGAGGGTCTGGCGCAGGAAATGAGCAGCTTCACCAGTCTGGTCGAGACCAACGACGCCCGCGAGGGTGTGATGGCCTTCCTGGAGAAGCGCAAGCCACAATTCTCCGACAATTAGCGACTTCAGGGTCGCTCTGTAGGTCAGCGCCTTGTGCCTGTTCCGTTGAGCGCCCACATGGGGCTATGTTACGTCTGTGAAACGTGGCATAGCCCGACCGCTGCCAGATTGTGTAGGAGGCGACATGGATTATTCCTTCACTGAAGAACAGCAGATGTTCCGCGACATGTTCACGGGCTTCGTTGCCAAAGAAATCGAGCCGATGGCCGAGCATATGGACAACGACGAAGCCATCCCGGTCGCCCTGCTGCGCAAGAGTGCGATGCAAGGTTTCCTGGGCGCGCTGCTGCCGGAAGACTACGGCGGCGCGGCTCTGGACGCGATCAGCTACATCCTGCTGCTTGAGGAAGTTGCAAAATCGTGCATGAGCATGGCCATGGTGTTGCATGTCCATAACGGGCTGGCCGGCCAGGCGATCCGGCTGCATGGCAGCGTGGCTCAGCAGGAAGCCTGGCTGCCCGCGCTAGCTGAGGGCAGTGTCATCGGCGCGTGGGCGTTTGCGGAAGCAGACGGCAGCGGACTGGCCGATCTCCAGACCAGAGCCATCCCCGATGGCGCTGGCTACCGACTGAACGGCGCCAAGGCGTGGGTCTCTAACGCATCGATTGCCGGCCTCTTGGTCGTGCTCGCGGCAACGCCAGAGGGACCGACTGCGTTTCTGGTGCCGGCCGACAGCCCGGGCCTGAAGCTGGGGGCGCGCGACAAGACACTTGGCATGCGCGGCGTGCAGGTGCATCCACTCTACCTGGACAACGTGGAAGTGGCCGCTGACATGGTGCTGGGACAGCCAGGCGCGGCGCAGCAGCTTCTTGACAGTGTCAACAACTTCTCGCGGCTTGCCATGGCCACCATTGCGCTGGGCGGCGCACACCATGCCCTGGAATTGGGCGTCAATTTCGCCATCGAACGCAAGCAGTTCGGCGTGGAGATCGCGCAGAAGGGCGCCATCCAGGCGTTCATCGCCGACTCGGCCGTGGAAGTCGAAACCCTGCGCAGCCAGATCTACCGCTGTGCGTCGCTGGCCGATCAGAACAACCTGGACGGCGAAGCGGCATCCATCGCCAAGCTGTGGGCCAACCGCGTCGCCTACCAGGTCGCCAACCGCATGATTCAAACCCATGGCGGCTACGGTTACATTCTGGACTACGCCATCGGACGGGTTTTCAGGGACTGCCGCACCATCGAGGGGATCGAAGGCGGCAATCGTTCACAACAGACCGCCATCGCGCGCAGCATTCTGGCTGCGCACGGACTTGAACTGGCGTAGGAAGGTAACTTCTATGGACCTGACACTCCCGAAAGAGTACGAGTTGTTGCGGCAGATGATCCGCGACGTGATGGAGAACGAGTTTGCTCCCGTCGCAGAGGAAGCCGACGAGAAAGCGGAAGTCCCCTTTGCAGCCATGGAGGTGGCGGGCAAGGCTGGACTGTTCGGCATCCCCTTCCCGCAGGAGTACGGCGGCAGCGGTGCAGGCGAGCTGGGCTACGTCATCCTGATGGAGGAGATCAGCCGCGTGGACAGTTCGCTGGCAACCATCGTCGGCGCGCATATCGGCATCGCAGCCATGGCGCTCTACGTCGACGGTTCCCACGCGCTCAAGGAAAAATACCTGACGCCGCTGGCAACCGGCGAAAAGTACGGCGCGTTCTGCCTGACCGAACCGGGCGCCGGCTCCGACGCGGCCGCCATCAAGACGCGCGCCATTCGCTCCAACGGCAGTTGGGTGATCAGCGGCAACAAGATCTACATCAGCAACGGCCCCTTTGCCGACCTCTTTTCCGTGCTGGCCGTGACCGATCCCGCTCTGGGCGCGCGCGGCGGCGTAACCGCGTTCGTGGCCGAAAAAGGTATGGGCGTCAAGGTCGGCACCGTGGAAAAGAAGCTGGGCATCCGCGCTTCAGCTACTTCGGAGATCATCTTCGACGAGGTCGAGGTGCCGGCAGCCAACATCATCGGCCAGGAAGGCCTGGGCTTCGTCACGTTCATGAAGACGCTGGACCTGGGACGGGTCACCGTCGGCGCGGCGTCGCTGGGCGGCGCTCAGAAGATGCTGGAGCAGGTCATCGAATACGCCCGGCTGGCCGAAAAGTACGGCAAACCGGTGGCGCACCAGCAGCAGGTCCAGTTCATGATCGCCGACATGTTCTCGTGGATCGAGATGTTGCGCGGCCAGGTCTACCGCACCGCCTGGCTGGTGGACAACCATCGCCCCTTCAACCGCGAAGCCTATGTCTGCAAGCTGATGGGCAGCGAAATCTGCAGCAAATGCGTCAGTTATGCCATGGAGATCTACGGCACGCTGGGGTTGAGCCGCGACTATTCGCTGGAGCGCGCCTTCCGCGATGCCCGAATCGCTGAAATCTTCGAGGGCACCAACGAGATCCAGCGCATCATCATCGCCCGCGAGCTGCTGCGGGACGCTGGTGTATTCATCGAGCCGTAAGGCTGACCGACAAGGAGGCAACATGCGTATTGCTGTCTGCATCAAACAAGTGCTGGACCCTGCCACCATCAAGGTCAGCCGCAGCCGCCAGGCGATTGACGACCGGCAGGCGATCAAGATACTCAACCCGACCGACCGCTGGGCGTTGGACACTGCATTGAGGTTCAAGGAAACCGATCCTTCCACCGAGCTGATTGCGCTTACCATTGGCAACAGCGACTCGGAAGACATTCTGCGCGAGGCGCTGGCGCTGGGCGCAGACCGGGCGATCATGCTGAGCGATCCGGTGCTTGTCAAGGCGACCGGAGCCGGGCGGGCCAAAGTGCTGGCCGCTGCGATCAAGCGGCTGCGCGGCGTGGAAATGGTCCTAACAGGCGCCATGGCCGTTGACACGGGACGTGGCGAGCTGGCGCCGCGCCTGGCAATTGAGCTGGGCGACTGGCAAGTCATGATGGATGTCGAACAACTCACCATTGAGGGCAGGCATGTCTCTGGCTTGCAGTACATCGAGGACTGCTACTACAAGAGCACCGCCCCGCTGCCCGTCGTCGCCTCCATCCGTGAGACGCCCGAGCACCCGCGCTACCCCCACGGTGCTGCCATCATGAACGCCTATCGGGCACGGCACGTGGAAACGTGGAGCAGCCTGTCGCTGGGTATCGACCTGGCCAGCCTGCCTGCGCCGACCACCGACCGCCGTCTGCGCGTCCCACCGGCGCCTGAAACCGGGGTCATGCTGGACGGTTCGCCGGCCGAAGTCGCCAGCGCGCTGTTGGCCAACCTGCGCACTCGCCGCGTGCTCTGAAATTCTCAAGGCTGTGGCCGGTCTCTGACCGGCCACAGCGAGCGACGAGATATCAAGCAACTAGATTTCAATGGAGAATGACTATGGATCTGTCATTTCTTGAACAACTCCTGGGCGAGCCGGTCGAAGAGCAAGACGGCTATCGCAACGTTTGGGTGGTTGCCCTTGCCTGGTCTGGCGAACTCAAGGAAAGCGACTACCAACTCGTGGGCAAGGCGCGCGATCTTGCTGGCAGTCTGGGCGCTTATGTCCATGCCCTGCTGCTGGGAGAAACGGCCAGCGATCAACTGGGGCAGGATCTGATCGCATACGGAGCAGACGCCGTCTACCTCGGTCAGGGCTACCCGACCCACGCAAGCCTGGCGCGTTTCTTCGAGGAAAAGATGCCTGAGATGGTGCTCTGGAACAGCGCAGCCGGGTCGCGCAAGCTGGCGCCTCAGGTTGCCCAGCAGATGGGCGCATCGCTGGTGACCCATGCCATCGATGTCATGCTGGATCCGGATAACCGCAGCTTGCTGGCCGCCACGCCGATGTATGGCGGCCAGGCATACCAAGTGGTCGCCTGCCATCACAATCCGCAGATGGCGACCGTGGTTCCCGGCTCCTTCCCAACCCCCTACCGCGATAGCTGGCGTTCCGGCGAAGTGATCCCGGTCGAGTTAGTCTGGACGCCGCAGCCGCCGCTGAACCCCGTCGAACCGCCTCACAGCTACACGCCGCTGGAGCGGGCCGACATCATCATCGCCGGCGGCCGCGGCGTACGCAATGGCGGGTGGACACTGGTCGAAGAGCTGGCGGCCGCGTTCGCGCGCAAGATGCCGCAAAAACGCATCGCCGTGGCCGGCTCACGCGGCGCGGTAGACGAGGGGCTGATCGACAGCGAGTACATGGTGGACATGACCAAACACATCGTCAAGCCCGATCTGTACATCGCCTGCGGCGTGCGCGGCACCTTCCAGCACTTCGGCGCAACCGAAGGCGCCAGATGTGTTGTCGCCATCAACCACAACCCGGACGCTCCCATCTTCAAGCACGCCGATTACGGCATCATCGGCGAAGTAGAGGAGATTATCCCTGCGCTGATTGAGGCGCTGAACGCATAACAGTCGGCGAGATGTTGTTTTTCAGCGAGCCGGGCGGACCCGGCTCGCTTTGTTATTGTGATGGCACCGCTTGAACGATTTGAAGATGGAAAAGCTAACGGTTTTCATGGTTCTTGACGAACTGTTGGCATGAAGTCAGCGGAATGCGGTATTGCTGCGACCCCTCGGGCCGCATTACCCCCTCGATCAGGCCCTTCTTGATCCAGCGCGAAACCGTTGCACGGTCCACGTTCAGGAGCCTGGCGACCTCCGATGCATTCAGATATGACTTCACTTCTTCATGATATGAAGTCGCGAGTCGGTTGTCAAGAGGCAGTTTGTTGCATCTGTTGCATGGTTGCAGACGCGTCTTTGGTTTGCATGAAAAGTCCAGCCTGCACCGTGACTGGGTCGCTATGCAGGCGATGTAGACCGTCGTGGTCCCGCTCACAGTTCCCTTGACCCGGTTGCCGTCGGCGTCATACAAAAATGTCGCCAGGGTCGTTGTATCCTGCTTCACCTCAGATCATCGTTTGCGTGGCCGTTTCGAAGCATTGTTGTGGGTAGCGAATAGCCATTGTCTCCGCACTGCCCAGTGTTCGACCACAGTTTCACTAGAACCTAAAAATCATCAAGGCTGTACTTGAACCTTCCCATGAAACCGTACTACTTTCTGACTGCCGATCTCCTGTTGGAAGGTGGTAAATTTCTATAAGCACGCCGTCACCCAGCGAATTCACCCAGAGATACGCCTCACCTGCGTCAAGTTGCAGGTCTCTTCCATTGAATGTTTGAACACCGCCAAGCCTCTGCTTTTCGAACATCGCAGACAGTTCAGGACCAAGCTGAGGCCACATCCCCCAAGTCTATGTATGATGTTGGTTTCGTCAAGGTACCAGGACTTTCCATCTGCAGTTCTCACGTTTCCCGAAGTACGGTCATCAAATACCTGCGTGTACGTTTCATCAGATCGCAATGTTAACGTCTCAGTGCCAAGTGCATGTCGACCACCTGACTGAGATTTGACTGTCGTACGCCCAAATGTTCTCATACTGAAGCTTGGATCCAGATAAGACCGACCAAGTCGGCCTCGGTAAACGGATCCGATGTGCCAAACAGCGGTGATTGACATAACACCTGATAGCAATTACCAACAGGATAGTTCCGATAAGCGCCACAAGGGCTAGCATTATAGGTGCCCGGTGTCTCTGTGAGCCGATCCCTGATTCTTCGTTTCCAACATAAACATTGCACGATTTCCTTTCCTCGCAAAGAGCTACTCCTTTGCCACTCATAGATCCTGAAGGTAGTTGCCGCCATAACCGAACGTTTGGTCGCGCGTGGACATGTCGGGATCGCCATCCTCGTCCGGAACTGCGGCCACCGATCCACGGGCGTTGAGCAACGCGTCATAGAATACTCACAGACAGGCCAACGATGAAGCATGATGCGCAGAATACCAGGACACACATACTCACTAACACAACTGCTACACCTGTTTTGAAAAAACGATTCTTGTCCATTGAGATAAACCTCCTCAGAACGCCTTACTTCTCCAAAAATCAAGGTCAGTACCCATTGGCAGCGTCCATCCGTTCTCAACCAGGTATTCAATATGTAGCAAGATCAGACGTGATTGCTCAACCCAATGATCTTTCGCGTACTCGGTTCCCAACATAGTGTCCCAGGATTGAATGGCACTGCTATAGAAGGTGTCGATAACCGTCATCATTTGCTGGTGGCTAGCTGTATTCTGTACCAGTGCAAGCAACATTAGTCGATCAGTGTTCGAAACCGTCTCTGATTTTGTAGATATGTAAGCGTCAGCCTCAAGAAGCTTCGCCGTCATACCCAACACAGCAACATTTGGGTCCAAGGGATCTCTTCCGCCCAAACCAAAACGATCGAGTTCGCTAGGTTTCAACTGTGCGATGCCAACTGAACCGTCAGGTCGCAGTTTGCGATAGAACAGTTTTTCTAGTAGATCAGTTCCGAAAGGTCGATCCTTCGGATCGCTCGCCTGATGGGCAATAGAAGCGGCTACAATCAGTTGCAAACTTTCGGGAGCTTGTCGAATAAGCATCTCATAAGTAGCTACATCTTTGCGCCCATGCGCCAAGCCGATATCCGATATCGCTGACAAACCACTCTTCCAGACTTGGTATTGGGTTGAGGTTGAGCTACCCGAAGATGCTGACCTGCTAGTGGGATTGTTGTTCGGCTTCGCAGGTCCTGAACTTGGTGTTTTTGGAGGGTGGTAGGGGGTACCAGGATCCTCCTCAAAAATGTAGTGTCCACTCGGATCGACATAGCGCAGCGGGTTATTCCGCACGTAGGCCAGCCGGTTGAGATCCTGGGGATTCGACGGATTGGGCACGATCGTGTCCGCCGACAGAAACCGTCCCAATCGAGGGTCATACCAACGTGCATTGTAGAAACTCAGCCCCTCCCCACCAGGCAAACTCGTCTCGTGATACTGACCCGTGAAGTGTTTCGCGGTAATCGTGTTGAACGGCACACCGCGCCGCGCACCATACGGATAGTAGAAATACTTGACGTTCAACACACCGTTGCGCGCCACCAGCGCCGACGTGCTCTTGAGATGGTCGCTAAGCATGTAAAACACGCCGTTGTTGGTCGAGTAGCCAGTCCTCCTCAACCCACCACCCTCGTAGTACTTGGTGGTCGCGCCGCCCTGGTATTCGTAGATGCCGGCGATGTAAACCGTCGTCACACCGCTGACGGTGCCCTTGACGCGGTTGCCGTCGGCGTCGTAGAGGAAGGTCGCCAGGCTGGTCGTATCCCTGCTTCACCTCGGTCAGGCGGTTTTCGTAGTCGAAGGTGAAGGTGTATGTTATCCCAGCAATGGTCCGGGTCGTTTGGTTTCCGTTGCCGTCGTAGCCGTAGCTGTTGCCATAGGCGCTCGTCACGGCGTGCTTGTGGCTGCTGTCGCCGTAGGTGTACGTAGCGCCGGCGTAGCTGGTCAGGTTGCCGACCGCATCGTAGACGTAGGTGTGGTTGTACGGTCCCGTGCCGCCGGTGGTGTAGGCAGTGCAGTCGCTGTTGCCGGTGAAGGCGTTGGTCAACCGGTCCAGGGCGTCGTAGCCGAAGCACTGGCGCTGTGAACTGTTGACGCCGTCGACGATGCTGGCCACATTGCCTACCGCGTCGTAGGTGTACGACAGGTTCTGCAGGTTGGTGTACGGGCTGGCCACGCCGGCCCGCAGCGTCGTTAGCCGCATGGTGTTCTGGTCGTAGACGTATTGCCGGGTCAATCCGTTGGCGCCGGTGTCCAGCCGCTGCTCGGTCACCTGGCCGCGGGCGTTGTAGGTGGTGCTGGACACATATGACACGCCGCTGCCGCTCACCGAGTTCAACTGGCCCAGGTTGTTGTAGCCAGTGGTCACCAGCTCGCCCTGCTGGCCGGCTGTTCCACCGGGGTAGCGCAGCGTCGCCGGCTGGTCGGCCGCGTTGTAGCTGTGGTCCAGGCGGAAGGCGCCGCCACCTGTTCCAGGAACAATCCAGTTCTGTTGTGTAAGACGTCCGCGGACGTCATAAGTTACGTTGCTGATCTCAACCACGCCTTCGGCGGTGTATGCCTTGCTGCGCGAGAGCAACCCCTTCTGGCCGGTCGCGTCGAATTGGTACTCGGCCAGCAGCGTCCCGTTGGCGCTGTCCTGGCGCTTGGCGACCAGCCGGTTGAGGGCGTCGTACTCGAAGTACAGCCACTGGTTGCGGCCATCGCGCTGCGACGTCAGGTTGCCGACCGCATCGTAGCCATAGCTCCATGATCCCATGTCGGGGTCGGTCATGGCCATCTTGCGCCCCAGCGGGTCATAGGTCATGCCGGTGATGTTGCTGGCGGCATCGGTCACCTGCACCAGATCGCCCAGCGCATCTTAGGTGTAGGTGGTGGTGGCGTAGGTGGCAAGCTCAACGAGGAAAACAGAATGGTCAGAGCCGCCACTGCGCGAAGAACACAACTCTGAGAACGTTTGTGTGAAGTGAGCAGGTGCATGAAAACCCTCCATGGTTTCCCGTCCAAAGGTTGATGCTCTACCTGGAATGCCCCGATAGCGGGACAGATGTTTACCTATCTATGCAGAGAACAGTAGCATAGATTTCCCTACAAAACCATGGCATAGATCATATTGTCCCGACGTTTCTCCCGCCGTTCTCGCGTACAAAGACGCTCATTCTTGCTTGCAGCGGAGGACTCGGCGTGAACAGTTGTCGTCTGTAACCAACTCTGGTTCTCTGGTCTTGTCAATCCTGATGCCGTATGCTATGATTTCGACGGTATCCAACACAGCTAAAAAGTACGTTCCAGCCCGCAACCGGCGCAGTTAACAGAGACACCAGCAGCAGCCCCACCACAAGTCCCACCATGAAAGTATACATCTCAGTCGATTTGGAAGGCGTCTCAGGGATCGTCAGCCCTGAGCAGACCAGTCCCGGCGGCCAGGGCTATGACCTGGCATGCAAGCTCATGACCGAGGAGGCAAACGCGGCCATTCTTGGCGCCCGCGCCGGCGGCGCCAGCGAGGTCGTGGTCAACGACTCGCATGGCAGCATGCGCAACTTGCTCATCAACGACCTCGACGCCTGGGCCGATCTCATATCCGGTTCCCCAAAATCCTACGGGATGATGGAGGGACTGGATGACACATTTGGAGTCGTCTTCTTCGTCGGCTATCACGCGCGCGCCGGCACCGAACATGCCATCCTCGACCACACCTACAGCGGCAAGGTCGTCGCGCATGTGGAGCTCAACGGCAAGCCGGTGGGTGAGATCGGACTCAACGCGGCCCTGGCGGGCTATTACGGAGTCCCGGTAGGTTTGGTGACCGGTGACCAGGCAGCTACCGAGGAAGCGCGCGCGTTGCTTGGCGCGAACGTCAAGATCGTCACGGTCAAGCGCGCCGTAGGTAACCAGGCAGCCATCTGCCTGCATCCCGAGGAAACGCAGAGCATGATCCGCCAGGCTGCCGACGAGGCGCTGGGCGCCGCCGTTGCCCCGATGCGGCTGGAAGGACCGGTTGTGTTGCGCGTGCGGCTTAAATCCAGCCTGATGGCCGACTATGCCAGCCTGATCCCCGGCAGCCGCCGGCTGGATGGTTACACGCTGGAATACGCGCACGAAGACTACCTGACCGTCTATCGCGTCTTCCGCGCGATGGTCAAACTGGCTTCCTGAGAGTTGCAGGTTGCAAGTGGCAAGTGGCAGATAGGCGGTTGGCGTGTGAATACCTACTCTGCCTGCTCAAAGTAACGTACGAAAATCGGCCCCCGGCAGACAGCACATTTCCGAACCTGCCACCTGCCACCCGCCACCCGCCACTCCCCATGCCCATCCGCTACCTCCTTTTCGATCTGGACGACACGTTGTATCAGCGAAGCGCGGGGGTGATGGCGCAGATCGGCCGACAAATCCGCCACTACATCGTCGAAACACTTGGCCTGGCCATGGACGAGGCCGACACCCTGGCGCGGCGCTATCACCACGACTACGGCACATCGCTGCAAGGGCTGCTGGCCAACCATCAGATCGATGCCGACAAATACCTCGCATTCGTCCACAACTTCTCGCTGGACATGCTCGCTCCTAACCCAGCACTGGACGACCTCCTTGCCAGCCTGCCGGTGGAAAAGGTGATCTTCACCAATGCCGACCGTGCACACGCCGAGCGCGTCTTGCAGCGACTGGGCATTCGTCGTCACTTCAGCCAGATCATCGATGTAGTGGCTGTTGACTACGTCAGCAAGCCCAACCTGCCGGCATACACCGGTTGCCTGCGCCTCCTGAATGCCAGCGCGGACGAGTGCGTGATGATCGAAGACAGTGGGCGCAATCTGCAGCCGGCCGCGGCGTTGGGGATGGTGACCGTTCTGGTCGATGGCGCCCCCGACGACCGCGCCGACTACCACATCGATACCATTCTGGAGCTTGGCCCGGTGATCGACGCCATTTGCGCGGACGGCGCCTGCGGGTAGCGTCGAGCTCTATGTCGGCATGGTCGGAGACCGGCCAGCCAGACATTTTGTCCATCCCGACAGGATCCCTATGTCACTACACACTTTCATCCAACAAATGCCCAAGGCGGAGTTGCACATCCATCTCGAGGGAGCTATCGAGCCGACCACGCTGCTGCGGCTGGCCGAACGAAATGGCGTGTCGTTGCCGGCCGACTCGCCAGAGGCATTGCAGACCTGGTATCAGTTCTCCGACTTCCCGCACTTCGTCGAAATCTACCTCAAGATCCAGAGCTGCCTGCGCAGTGCAGACGATTTCTCGACCATCGCCTACGAACTGGGAGCCGACATGGCGCGCCAGAACATCCTCTACCGCGAGGCGACGGTCACACCCTATACCCATCTCATTCAGGACAAAGGTCTGGTCGCCGAGGACATCATCGCCGGCCTGGAGGATGGACGGCAGCGGGCGCGGCGCGACTTTGGCGTCGAGATTCGCTGGATCCTGGACATCCACCGCAACCTGGAGCCGCCCGTCGCCGAAGTGACGACGCAACTGGTGCTGGACTGGGCGGACCGCGGTGTGGTGGCGCTGGGACTGGGCGGCAACGAGGTCAACTCGCCCGCGGCTGCGTTTGCACCATATTTCGAGCGCGTCAAGGCAACCGGGCTGGGTTCCGCGCCGCACGCGGGTGAAGTCGCCGGACCAGAGAGCGTCTGGAGCGCGGTGCGCGATCTGCAGGCCGACCGCATCGGCCACGGTGTGCGCAGCATCGAGGATCCGCATCTGCTGGCTGAGCTGTACGACCGGCAGATCACGCTGGAGGTCAACCCGACCAGCAACGTTTGCCTGAACGTCTACCGCAGTATCGACCAGCATCCCTTCATCCACCTGCTGCGCATGGGGCTGAGTGTCACGGTAAACTCCGACGACCCACCGTTGTTTAACACGACGCTGACACAGGAGTTTGCGAAGTTGAGTGACGCGTTCACTCTGACTCGCGACGACCTGCGTAACCTGTCGCTCAACGCGCTGCGCTCGACGTTTCTATCAGAGGCTGAGCGCCGACCGCTGGAAGATCGGATGACAGCAGGCTTCGCAGACCTGGCCGGGCAGTCAGAATAGCCAATTTCGTTCACCTTCCCCCTTGCTTTCGCCATTTCGCTGACACATGGTATAATGCCTCAAGTTGTGCATACGTTTCACAATCCACAGGTCAGGCCAATCAACCTGACTTGTTTACTTTTTAAGCAAAGGTAGGACTCAGACAGCGTGTTCCGACCGCTTGACTGGCTACTCGGCCTCTTCTCACTGGATATCGGCATCGACCTGGGAACGGCCAATACCCTGGTAAATGTGCGCGGCAAAGGCATCGTCATCAACGAGCCATCTGTAGTCGCGATTGATAAGAAAACTAAAAAAGTATTGGCTATCGGCTCGGAAGCCAAGGAAATGGTTGGCCGAACGCCCGCCAACATCGTGGCTATCCGGCCGCTGCGCGACGGCGTGATCTCGGACTTCGACATCACCGAGCAGATGCTGCACTACTTCATCCGCAAGGTACATGAGCGCATGGTGTTCAGCATCCCGCGCCCGCGGGTGGTGGTGGGCATTCCCAGCGGCGTCACCGAGGTTGAGAAGCGCGCGGTGCATGACGCGGCCGTCAGCGCTGGCGCGCGCGAGGCGTACCTCGTCGAAGAACCAATGGCCGCGGCTATCGGCGCCGGCCTGATTGTCACCGACGCCAGAGGCAGCATGATCGTCGACATCGGCGGCGGCACTACGGAAGTGGCTGTCATCGCGCTGGGCGGCATTGTGGTCGCGCGCTCGATCCGGGTCGCCGGCGACGAAATGGACGAAGACATCATCCAGTACGCGCGCCAGAAATACAATCTGTTGATCGGCGAGCGCATGGCGGAGGAGGCAAAGATCTCGGCCGGGTCCGCCTACCCGCTGGAGCAGGAGATGACGGTGACGCTGCGCGGGCGCAACCTGATCACCGGCCTGCCTGAGGCAATCGATGTTTCCAGCGTCGAGCTGCGCGAAGCATTGTCGCCCTCGGTCAACGTCATCGTTGAAACCGTGCGCGACGCCGTGGATGAAACCCCGCCCGAACTGATTGCCGATCTGATGCAAGGCGGCGTCTATTTGGCCGGCGGCGGCGCGCTGCTGCGCGGCCTGGACACGCGTCTCTCCGCCGAGACGCGCATGACTGTGCGTGTTGCCGACGATCCTCTGACCAGCGTGGCCCGCGGCGCTGAGAAAATCCTCGAAGAACTGCCCACGCTGCGCAAAGTGCTCGCGTCGATGCAACGAGGCAGCACAATCCACTAGCCTGCAATCATGGTCAGCCAAAGACGTTCGCAACGCCGCTGGGTATGGCTCGCTGTAGTCGCCGTAGTGGCTATCGCGGTCGTTCTGATCAGTTCGCGCTTTGCCGATGGACCGCGCGGTCTGGTGACACGGTTTACGCTGCCTGCCCAGGAAGCCTTGCGCACTATCGGCAACAGCGTGCGCGAGGCCACCGGCAGCGTGGGTGATCTGGCGACTCTGCGCGAGCGCAATCTGGAGCTGGAGCAGATCGTCGCCCAGTTGACCGTTGACAACCTGCGTCTGAACGAGGTGGAGAGCGAAAACTCGCGACTGCGCGGCCTGCTGCAATTCGCCCGCTCGAATTCGACCTTCAACTACCGCGGCACGCAGGTCGTTGGACGGATCGTCGGCAGCGAACCAAACAGCGCAATCCAGTCCATCGTCATCGACCTCGGCAGCGCGCACGGGATGAAAAGCGGCATGCCGGTAGTTACCGAGCGCGGGCTGGTGGGTCGCGTCACCGATGTATACACCAACGCCTCGCGGGTGTTGTTGATCACCGACAGCAACAGCAGCGTCAACACCATGCTGCAAAACGCGCGCGTGCGCGGCATTCTGCGCGGTCGGGCCGGCCAGTCACCCATCATGGATTATTTGCCGCAAGACCAGAGAATTACCGCCGGCGACATCGTGGTGACCTCTGGTGAGGGCGGCAACTTCCCGGCCGGTATCCCGGTTGGCCAGATAACCGACGTGTTGCAGAACGACGTCGAGATGTTTCAACGTGGCGTGGTGCGTACAACCGTGGACTTTGATACGCTGGAGACCGTGCTCGTCATCACCAACTTCACGCCGCTGAACGAGCTGCGGATCCCGGTGGAATAGGCCGGCAACTTGGCTCCTTACCTGCTTTTCCTGGCCCTTGGTCTGGTGGCGCTGGTGCAGGTGTCGCTGATCCCGGCCCTTGGCATCTCCCCCGTGCCGCCCGACCCGATGCTGGTCATTGTGGTTGCCTGGGGCGTGCTGCGTGGCGCACGCAGCGCGATGATCTGGGCCTTGATCGCCGGGCTATGGCTGGATTTATTATCCAGTGGGCCGTTTGGTGCGTACACACTGGGCCTGCTGGCGGCCGCTGGCATCGCAGGCTTCGGCAGTGGTACAATCTACCGCAGCCACTGGATTCTGGCGCTGGTCATGGTAGCAGTGGCTACGGTGGCGCAGGATTTGATCTTCGTGGCGCTGCTTTGGCTGGGCCAGCGCCCCGTTTCGCTGCCCGATACGTTGACCCGGCTGGTGTTGCCTGAAATACTGTATAACATGGCGCTGATGTTGCTTGTTTTCCCGCTATTGAGTTGGGTGAGCCGTATTACTGGACGAGAGCGCCTGCCTGTGGAGTAATGTCTGTGATTAGTCGCCCCTTACCCCCTTCCCTGCGAATCATGCTGCTGCGCGTACTGGTCGTGACAGTGGCTGTCATCATGGTGGCCCAACTCTGGAAGCTTCAGTTTCTCCAGGGCGAGGGCTTCCGCTTGCGCGCAAACGAAAACCGTTTCCGGCTGGTGGAAACCACCGGTCAGCGCGGCGTGATTTACGACCGCAACGGCCATATATTGGTGCGCAACCGGCCCAGCTTCAACATCGCCATCATCCCCGGCACGCTGCCGGATGACGAGGCGGAGGCTGAAGCCGTGCTGAAACGCCTGGAAGGTCTGATCAAGCTCAGCGAAAGTGACTTGCCGGTCCATGCTGCCGACGATGAGACGGAGGAGACAACGGCGGGCCCGCCAAAACTGGGCAGCAGCCCGCCGCCCCAGTTCCGCGAGCGGATGACCGTCGATCAGGCCATGGAAGAAGTCAACGCCGGCCTGCAGGGCGGGGCCTACCGTCCGGTCGTCTTCGCCGGGCCGGTCAGCGAGGAGACAGCGTTCGCGATCGCTGAAGCCTCCTACGAATTGCCCGGCGTCGAGTTGGTGATCGAACCGGTGCGCGAGTATCTGAGCGGCACGCTGACCTCGCAGGTATTGGGGTTCATGGGGCCGATTCCGCAGGAGTATGTCGACGATTACGAGGCTGAAGGCTACCGCGCAGACGATCAGGTAGGCCTGTCGGGCGTCGAGTTGACCTTCGAAAAGGCGCTCAAGGGACAGAACGGCAGCCGCAACATCGAAGTCGATGTCAATGGCCGTGAGGTTCGCACCGTCGGCGACATCTTCCCCAGCGAGCCAGGAGATAACCTGGTGCTGACGCTGGACGCGCGCTTGCAGGCATTGATGGAAGAGGCGCTCAAAAAGGGCCTCACCCAGGCCAAAGCTAACACCGGTGTCGCCATCGCGATGGATCCGCACACCGGCGAGATCCTGGGTATGGTAAGCCTGCCGACCTACGACAACAATCTCTTTGCCGATGGCATTACCGCCGACGAGTACAATGAGCTGATCAACGACGAGCAGCGGCCGCTGCTGAACCACGCCATCAGCGCCCTTTATCCACCTGGCTCGACCTTCAAGATTGTGACAGCTTCGGCGGCGCTCCAGGAAGGTGTCATCGACGAACGCACCCGGCTGGGCGACAGCTTTGATGGGCGGGTCGATGGCATGATCTACGTCGATAATCGCTTCTTCCCCGACGATCCGCGCTATGCCCAGCCGTTTTATTGCTGGATACACGCCTACGGCACCGGTCACTACCAGGTCAACGTGCGCGAAGCGCTGGCCGTTTCGTGCGACGTGTTCATGTATCAAGTGGCAGGCGGCTATCGCAAGACGTTCGAAGGGGTCGGCATCGACAAGATGGACGAGTACGCGGAACAGTTCGGTTTTGGCGACGTAACCGGGATCGACCTGCCGGGCGAGAATCCGGGACTGGTGCCGACGCCGCGCTGGAAGCGTCTGACCTACGCCGAGACCTGGGCAGCCGGTGACACCTACAACATGGCCATTGGCCAGGGCGCCATGCTGGCGACGCCGCTCCAGGTTCTCAACGCGACCGCAGCCATTGCCAACGGCGGCCACTTGTACAAACCGCAGATCGTGCGCCAGATCGTGGATGTTGACGGCAAGGTTGTGGACGATTTCAAGCCGGAATTGATCCGCGATCTGCCGGTCGATCCCGACTATGTGGCGGTGGTGCAGGACGGCATGTGGGGCGCGGTCAACTATCCCAACGGCACCGCCAAGGCGCTTACCGTACCAGGCGTCAGCGTCGCGGCCAAGACTGGCACGGCGGAGTTTTTCGATCCGAATATCGAGCTGTTGCCCAACAACCGCCTGCCAACCCATGCCTGGATCACAGCCTACGCGCCCTTCGAAGACCCGGAGATCGCCGTGGTAGTCTTCGTATACAATGGCGGCGAGGGATCGGCGACCGCACTGCCGGTTGCCCAGGACATCCTGCGCGGCTATTTTGCACTGAAGAACCCGCCACAGCCTGCCGATCCGGTTGATGGCGAGCCGGCTGCGGATCAACCCGCAGGGCCAGCTGAGCCGGGCGCGGATCAACCTGCGCTGCCAGTTGAGACCGTGACGGCACCTGCACCGGCTGACGCCACTACTCCTGCCCAGGGGGAAGGCGGATAATGCGTTTTAATCTGCGCCGCTTTGACTTTGTATTGCTGGCGTGTACGGTGGTTCTGGCGCTCTTCGGAATCGCCATGGTCTACAGTGCGACTCTCAATGTGCCGACCTATGAGAGTTATCCGGTCCGCCAGTTGGTCTATGTCCTGATTGGGCTGTTGCTGCTGATGGGTGCGGCGGCTTTCGATTACCGGCTGCTAACCGCATTGCAGTGGCCGATGCTGATTTTCATGCTGGTAGGTCTGGCGGCTGTGGCGCTGCTGGGACAGGTGCGCGGCGGCACGGCTGGCTGGTTTGACGCCGGCGTGGTGCTGGTGCAGCCAGCTGAGATTGCCAAGGTGCTGTTCATCCTGGTCTTCGCGCAGTTCTTGAGCGCTCACCACGACCAGATGCACCGGCCGCAGTGGGTTGTGCTGGCGCTGGTGCTGATCGGTCTGCCGGTGGCGCTGATCTACCTCCAGCCTGACCTGGGGACTGCCACGGTGTTCATCGTGGTCGGCGCGCTGATGCTGTTTGCCGCCGATCTGCCCTGGGCCTACATCGCGGCGGCGGTTGTGAGCGCGGCACTCATGGCGCCCATCGTCTGGAACAATCTGCAGGAGTATATGCAGTCGCGTATCCTGACCTTTCTCGACCCGGCCAGCGATCCCGATGCCAGCTTCAACGTCGCCCAGGCGCTGATCAGCATTGGCAACGGCGGGCTGCTGGGCAAGGGATTCGCCCAAGGCAGCCAGAGCCAGCTCCACTTCCTGCGCGTCCGCTACGCCGACTTCATCTTCAGTGTCATCGCCGAGGAACTGGGGTTCGTCGGCGCAGTGATCCTGATCATTCTGCTGGCGATTCTGCTGCTGCGCCTGCTGAACATCGCCGATCAGGCGCGCGACAACTTCGGACGCTATCTGGTAATCGGCATCACGGCCATGATCATGTTCCAGGGCATCGTCAGCATCGGCATGAACCTGGGCATCCTGCCGGTGACCGGGATCACGCTGCCGTTTATCAGCTACGGCGGCTCGTCGCTGCTGACGTTGATGATCGGCATCGGGCTGGCTGAGAGCGTCGCGATGCGCAGCCGGAAGATCGAGTTCGACTGAAAGAAGGACGGAGGGAAAAGAGGGAAAGAAGGGAAAAACCGGAGCGTCTTCGGAAACACAGAAAGCAACCCTCTGGGGTTCCTTTCCTTCCTTTCCTTCGTTTTCTTCGTTTCCCCTTGTTTCCCTTGTTTCCTTCCTTTCCCTTCGTTTGACCTCCGCCTCCTGCCGTGCTATAATCCCGCCAACTGAAAACGCACGACGTTGACGGAGACGAGTAGTCTGCCGGACGGCTGCCAGAGAGTTGCCGGTTGGTGCGAGGCAACAGCGGCGGCGGACGAAATCCACTCCTGAGTCCCCGGACGGAACGGCACGATCTGTGTGCCAAGTATGATCGGGCGAGCGGCTCCCGTTAACGAGCCAGGGTCACGAGACCCGCTGAGGCTGCGGCGACGCTGCGGCAAACCCAGGTGGCACCACGAGCGCCCCCTCGTCCTGGAGATGAGTGGGGCGTTTTGATTCGCATGATATGGCAGCGGAGGCACATATGCTGGACATCAAACTGATTCGGGAAGAGCCTGAGTTCGTCAGGCAACAGATGGCGGCGCTGCAGGACGCCGACGCGCCGGTGGACAGGGTGTTGGCGCTGGACGAAGAGCGGCGCCATCTGTTGACGAAGGTCGAGGATCTGAAGGCCCGCCGCAATACGGAGAGCAAGCGTATCGGCCAGCTCATGCGCGAAGGTAACCGCGAGGAAGCTGAAACGCTGAAAGCGGAAATGAGCGGCGTCGGCGACCAGATCAAGCTCTTTGACGACCGCCTGCGCGTTATCGACGAGGAGCTTTTCGACGCGATGAGCCGCATTCCCAACCTGCCGCTGCCCAGCGTACCGGTCGGCAAGGATGACAGCGAAAACGTGGTGGTGCGCACTGAAGGCACGCCGCGCACTTTCGATTTCGAACCGCGGCCGCACTGGGAGCTGGGCGAGGCGCTGGGCATTATCGACTTTGAACGCGGCGTCAAGCTGTCGGGCAGCCGCTTCTACGTGTTGAAGGGGCTGGGCGCGCGCCTGCAACGAGCGCTGATCACCTGGATGCTGGACGTCCACATCGGCCAGGGCTACGACGAGGTCTACGTGCCTTTTGTGGTGCGCGAGCAGTGCCTGTTCGGCACCGGCAGCCTGCCCAAATTCGCCGAAACGCTGTACCGTGACATCGAGGACGACCTGTGGCTGATCCCGACGGCTGAGGTGCCGGTCACCAACCTGTACCGCGACGAGATCCTGCCCGCCGGCAGCCTGCCGATCAAGCACGTAGCCTACACGCCTTGCTTCCGGCGCGAGCGCATGTCGGCCGGACGTGACGTGCGCGGCATCAAGCGCGGCCATCAGTTCGACAAGGTCGAGATGGTGAAGTTCGTCGAGCCGGAACAGGGTGAGGCCGAGCTTGACTCGCTGGTGGCCGACGCGGAGGAAATCTGCCGCCTGCTGGCCATTCCGTACCGGGTGGTGCAGATGTGCACCGGCGATCTGAGCTTCGTGGCTGCCTCAAAATATGACCTGGAACTGTGGTCGCCAGGCGTACAGGAATGGTTGGAGGTCAGCTCATGCTCGCTCTTTACCGACTTCCAGGCGCGTCGTGCCAACATCCGCTATCGCCCCGAAGAAGGCGCGAAGCCGCGCCATGTCTACACGCTCAACGGGTCAGGGCTGGCTCTGCCGCGGGTCGTAATTGCAATTCTGGAGACCTATCAACAGCCAGATGGCAGCGTCACCGTACCGGAAGTGCTTCGCCCATACATGGGCGGCGTGGATGTGATCCGGTAGTTGCTCTCGTCCTCGTGCTCGTACTCGTACTCCTACTCGTACTCGTTCCGCTCACCAACTTGTTTCAGGTAAGAGGAACAGTACGAGTACGAGTGGGAATGCGCCGCGCACACATGGGTTGGTGCTTTGACTGAAAACGCGCCCTATGCTACAATGCAAGGGTCTTGAGGGACAGGTAACGCGCCCCGGAGGGATGGCCGAGTGGACTATGGCGGCTGTCTTGAAAACAGCTGTGGCAGCAATGTCACCGGGGGTTCGAATCCCTCTCCCTCCGCCTTGGTCAGTTAGCAGTATGCGGTAAACAGTCTGTGCAGCATAGCTGGCTTCCGTTAACTGGTTACCGATTACCGGTCACTGATAACCGAATACGGGGAGGTCGCATAGTACGGTCTAGTGCGCCCGCCTGCTAAGTGGGTAGGGGCCTTAAAAGTCCCTCGAGGGTTCAAATCCCTCCCTCCCCGCCTTCATGTCCCAGTAGCTCAGTGGATTAGAGCGCTTCCCTGCGGAGGAAGAGGTCACAGGTTCGAGTCCTGTCTGGGATACAGCAAACACGCCTCTGGTCTGGCACCAGAGGCGTGTTATTTTTGTTCAAGCCTGCCGCGCTGGTACGTCCAGCGCATACGCTACCGGGGGCCAGTCTTCTCCGTTCGCAATTTCGCGCCACAAAGCTCTATTGGTCGGGCCGTTGTGCCAGAAGACCTGACGGCTGGCTTCATCAACCATGGTCGCCGTCTGGTTCTGCATCCGGCGGTGAGCAGAGACCAGGATGTCTGCGGCACGCGCATCGCCAACCGCTTCAAACAAACGAGCAGCGGCCAGCGGCTGGTCGTTGCCCACCGACACCAGCGCCTCGCTAAGATCGGGATAGCGCTCCAGCAGTTCGGGCAGCAGCCGGGACAACTCGGCCAGCCAGACATCGGCCAGCAGATCTTCCGGTGCGTTCTCGCGCTCCAGCCGCCCGCGCAACGCCATCACAATTGGCTGATAGGGCAGTTGGCCGGCCGCTTCGAAGGCCCGGCCACGTAATACATCAGCTCCCTGAAGCACCGCCCAGCCAAGAAACTCTTCAACCAGACGCGTCTTGCCCATGCCCGCCTCGCCGGACGGCAGTGGCTGGCTCGCCGGTATACGGCTGAAGTGACCGCACGAGCGCAAACAGAGGCCGCCATTCTGGACGCGCTTCTGGACGCGCCGTTTCGGTTTACACTGCTAAGGCATTAGCCACTTCCTGGGCGATGAAGAGACGGCCGGCCAGGAAAGTCTTCCGCTTCTAACTGCACGTACGACCGAGGATGCAAGGTGACGCCGTTATGATCGAAACCACCTTCGGCCATCCCGACCCGCGCCGAGCTCGATGCTTCAACTGCTCTGCTTGCTATCGAGCTGGGTAGCGTAGTCAGCAACAGATAAAGAGGCTCGAGTGGTACAGGTTACCACTCGGGCCTCTTTTCTGTTGGCGCATCCAAAGTCGTCCGGAGCTCAGCATTGGTCGCACTATGCTCGTCCTACACGTCCTCTTCCTGATCCTGTTACGCTCTTGTTACGCTGGTTTGTTATTCTTCACGCGTCACCACAGTTCAATGGAAGCAGTTTCGACCCAGGAGCACACACACTGTGAGCGAACCATCATGCAACTCATCCTCGTTAGCCCAATTCTGCCTGGACGCACGGAGATCTGCCGGCGCTTTGTCCAGGAGATAAGCACCGGGCGCGGTGACGCATATGCTGTGTCACGCAGCCAGATGGGCATCGACGAGGAACGAATCTGGATTCATGAGACGGTGACGGCTGCCACGGTCATCATCCTTATGGAAACCGCTTCGCCCGACCACGTGTTGCATGCGCTGGCTACGTCGCAGCGCCCCTTTGATTGCTGGTTCCGGCAGGAACTGCTCACCGTATCCGGGCTGGATCTGGCAGAGGCGAGCTACAAGTTGATGCCAGAGTTAGTTTCGAGCTGGAGGTAGCAACGTCAGCCAGCCAACCATTCGGTCAACGGTGGCCTTGCATAAAAAAGGAGGAACCGATCACAACTCAACCCGACTGCCAGCGCTTTGCCTCCCGCAGACCTATGGCGCCAACCCGCACGACGCGGAATCGAACCCAACTCAACTCTACCACGCACGACAGGAGAACACCCCGATGATCCGAAAGTATCTAGTAACCGTAATCTTGGCCACAGCAATGCTGCTGGCCGGCTTTGCCAGCCCGATGTTCAGCGGCCGCGCCCTTGCGCAGCAAGGCCCACCTGAGGCGCCTGTTGCGCCTGCCGCCGACGTGTCCTCGTCCTTTACCTACCAGGGCTACCTGCAGAAGAACGGCACGGCCATCAACGGCAGTTGTGACTTCGAATTCCGCCTGTACAACGCGTCCGGCGGCGGTTCGCAGATCGGTGGACTCGAGTCACGCTATGGGCTGGCCGTCAGCGAAGGCCGCTTCTCGGCCGAGCTTGATTTCGGTCCCAACGCCTTCGACGGCCAGGGTCGCTGGCTGGAAATCCGTGTGCGCTGCCCCGCCGGCGGCGGAAGCTACGCCACGCTGTAGCCGCGCCAATCGCTGACTGCCGCACCCTACGCCCTGAGCCTGCGGCCGGGCGCGAGCGTGACCGGCAACATGTCTGCCGGCATCCTGAACCTGACCAACAGCGGCAACGGCAGCGGACTCACCGTCAGCTCGCCGGGCGGCAACGGCGTGAACGTGCCCTCGGCTGGCACGGGAGTGAAGGTGAGTTCGGCGGGCACAGGCGTCTACGTAGAAAACGCCACGGGCACCGGCATGTTTGTCGACTCGGCGTCTGACACCGGCGTGCGGGTGGTCTCGGCGCCTACCGGGGTGCGAGTACACTCGGCAACCAATCAAGGCATCCTTGTGAACTCGGCGGGACAAGGCGTACAAGTGGTCTCGGCGGGACAAGGCGTACAAGTGGTCTCGGCGACCGGAACTGGCGTGGGAGTTGACTCGGCAGCCAACGGCTTTGGCGTAGGAACAGTGACAGGTTCAGGCTTGTTCGTGAACTCGGCTGGTGGAAACGGTGTCGGCGTGGGCACGGCAGACATCGGGTTCAAGGTGGACGTGGCTACCACCGGCGTGCGGGTAGGCTCGACCACGAACGACGGCTTGTCTGTAGGCCAGACTGGCGGCGTTGGGGTATGGGTGAATTCTGCCAGCAACAATGGTTTCTTGGTTGCCACGACTGGGGCTGACGGCTTCGGCGTAGCCTCCGCTGCAAGAGATGGTCTGTGGGTTGGCGAGACGAGCGACGATGGCATCCAACTCGGCAACGGGACCGTCACTCCCAGATTCGGCCTCTTCACGCCCAGCCCCGGAACGACCAATACTACGTTGCTCGTCAACACTGCAAATGGCAGTATGAAACGACTACGCATCTTCCTTGCGCCGCTTCTGGTGTTCGCCTTCGCAGCCGTAGCGCTGGCCCAGTCGGGCGGCGGCTACGACCTGACCTGGAACACCAGCGACAGCGGCGGCGGCGTCAGCTCAGGCAGCGGCTACGCCTTGCAGGGCACCGTCGGCCAGCCGGATGCAGGCAACCTGACCGGCAGCGGCTACACCCTGCGCGGCGGCTTCTGGGGCAATGACCAGACCGCCGGCCAGGTGCCGACGCCGACCGCTACCTCCACGTCGCAGGCGACGGCCACACCGACGCGGACGGCGACACCCACATGGACACCGACGCGGACCGCGACACCAACGCGGACGCCAACCTCAGTACCGGGATCGACCGCCACGCCGACCGCAACGGCGACACCGCAGTCGACCATGATGAAGGTATTCCTACCCCTGATCAAGAGCTAAGATCGGCCGTCTGGCTGCCGGATCAGCCGGCGATATCAGCGACCAACAAATAGACCGAGCGGCGCCGCATGCTGCCCGGTCTCTTTCAGTTTCAAAATGCAGTCCCTCCGAAATCCCAGCGAAATCTTGTAGCAGGAGAGGCTTGCATCGGAAAAGGGGATGTCATTGGTGTGGCCTACCCCACTCGCCGGTCACGGTGATCACGTCGTTGATGTCGATGATCCCGGTTTGCCGTTCAACTGACAAATCTGTGGGCAAATTCACTGCTTTTTGTGAAGTATTTCATAGCGCCGGAAAGCGAATCGTGGTAAGCTCAAGACAGTCTACGGACCAAGTGATCGCAAGGGAAGGGTCACGGTCTATCTTTTCACAACTCTACACTTCGAGGAGGAAGCTCATGAAATTCGTATCAGTGCTGGTGTTGCTGTCGCTGCTTCTGTTAGCGGCAGGTGTTCCCGCGTACGCCGATCCTCCACCGGACAACGGCGGTGCCTACGTCATCCGATTTCAAGATGCGTACGAAACCTATGGGATTGTGTGTGGACACGACGTCGACACCGGCCTCGCCATCTGCGAAGGGCTGGACATTGTAGCCTATTGCGCCGGCGATCCCTACACTGTAGATGTAATCTCGATGCAAGAGATATTCTTGCCGGAACACGATGGCGTTCGACGGATTCTGCATCACATGCAAGGCCCCGTGCAGGCGACGCTGTTCCCGTGGACTACGCAACCCAATCCCTTAACATGCGATGACATGCTCAACATAACACCGCTGGCGACTGGCGTCGTCAACGTACACGGGACAGACAACACCAATTCTTTTGGGGGCTCAGCACACGGATGGTTGACGGCACCTGACGGCAGTCCGGTTCACGTAGCG
Organism: Anaerolineales bacterium; assembly: GCA_020634615.1. Taxonomy (GTDB): domain Bacteria; phylum Chloroflexota; class Anaerolineae; order JAAEKA01; family JAAEKA01; genus JACKBK01. Next base: position 66,940 of record JACKBI010000007.1, on the reverse strand, counting down.
ACTGGCTATCGCTGCGTCTATCATCCCAACCAAGGGGTAGTTAACTGTACTGCACACATCAACGCGAACTGACGAATTCCGGGCACTTCAATTGGGCCGAAGGGTGCCGCCAGTGGTCTTGACTGAATTGATTGCAACAAACCAGTCCTTCAGGTCGAGTCCTTTGAGTGCCCAGTGATGTCCTGAGTTCTGACGCCCGCAGCCAATCCTACTTCCCGGGATGGCTGGCGGGCGTCGCCGCGCTCCAGACCAAAGTGCGTACACTGTCATTCGCACAAGTGGTGACCTTCCGGTACAATCGTGGTCAGGCCTCAGCTGGCAATGCCAGACCGACAGATACCGCTTCTGCCATTTCGCGACCAACATCATGTCTGACCAACAGCCACCTCTTACCATCGGCATCGGCGCACACGTCGAGGTTGAGCTGATCGACCAACATGGTGAACGCGAGCCGATGGCATTTGACATCGTACGCGAGAAATATGCCGACCTGGCGCGCGGCCTGTTGGCCGCGACGACGCCGCTGGCGCAAGCCATCCGTGGCTTGCAGGCCGGCAGCGAGGTTGCCTACGTCATGGGCGACATCCGTCGCGTGCGGGTCATCAGCGTCAGCCGCGCTGAGACCGGCGACCTGGAGGAGGTGCGCGAGCAGCGCGAAGCCGTCTTGAAGAAGGCGCTGAACGCTGCCCAACGCACCGATGCCGAGGTGTTCGCCGCTTCGTTCAGCGGCAAATGGGGCGACTACGACATGAGCGACGTGACAGAGGAACCCGACCGGTGACTGGCACTTCACTGGGCAGACCAGCCTGCCCTCCGCGTGGACAGCTACCCGACCCACCCGTCCAAGTGCCTGTCACCTGAGAACCTGGAAACTTCCCCATGACCTGGATACAGAAGCAGATCCGCCTCAGCCCGCGGCAGCGCGGCTTTCACCTCATCACACGCGAGATCATCGAGCACGTACCAGAACTGCGCCAATTCGCGGTCGGCCTGGCGCACATCTTCATCCAGCACACCTCGGCCTCGTTGACCATCAACGAAAACGCCGATCCCACGGTGCGCGCCGACTTCGAGAGCCACTTCAACGTTCTGGTCCCCGAGGACGCCCCCTACTACCGTCACACCTACGAAGGCCCGGACGACATGACCTCGCACATCAAGGCGTCGATCCTGGGCAGCAGCGTCACCGTGCCCATCAGCGCCGGCCGGCTGGCCCTGGGAACGTGGCAGGGCATCTACCTCTGTGAGCACCGCGACCATGGCGGCAGCCGCCGGCTGGTAGTAACCATTCAGGGGGAAGCGCGATAGCTTGAAGGGGTGCGCCTGGCCAATTACTGTGCCAGCAAATACGCGACAACCGCGTCAATGTCCTCGCCGCTGAGCGATTTGGCCAGCGTGCTGGGCATCAGATTCTGAAAGCCGTCCACCAGATAGTCGTCGGGGCGCATGATCGATGTGTAAATGTAGGCGCGGGCATCGAGACCGTCGACGAGGGTAGCAGCGCGCGTGTTGATATCAGCCAGCGACGGGCCAACCAGAACAGTGTCGGGCACCAGGCTGTGGCAGGCGCCGCAGTTGGCCTCAAACACCCGCTTGCCGCGTGCCATTTCTGGATCCAGGGTGGGGGCAGGTGTCGGCTCGGCCGCGCCACCGCAGGCAGTCAGCAGGCCGGCCATGGCAATCGCGACCCAGGGGAGGATTCGTTTCGACATGCTATGCGCTCCAAGAAAGGTGCTACAAGGCGATCAGGGCGTTACGTGGATAATGTCGCCTACTTGCCGTAGAGACGCTGGTAGTTTGCCAGGTGTGCCAGGACTCGCCGGACGTAGAGCTTCGGCTCGCTGATGCTGATCTCTTCAACGTAGAGATCGTTGTCGTCGGTGGCGGCCTGGTCGAGCCAATATTGAGCGTTGCCTGGCCCGGCATTGTAGCCCACCAGTGCGGGATATGGGTTACCGTCGAACATCTCGAGCGCCGCAAAGAGGTAATAGGTGCCAAATTTGACGTTGATATACGGCTTGTAGATATCATCCGGCTGGAAGTTCGGCCAGCCAATGGCGTTTGCGATCCATTCAGCCGTGCTGGGAATCACCTGGGTCAACCCCTGGGCGGCGGCGAAGGAGCGTGCGCCGCGTTCGAAAAAGCTCTCCTGGCGAATCAGCGAATAGATCAGCAGCGGGTCAAGGCCGCGGGCCGCAGCCTCAGCTTCAACCAGGTCGGAGAAGTAGGTCGGATAGGCCATGCGCTGGATGAAGAGCGGCGAGGCGAACAGCCCGGCGGGGCTAAGCGCTCCCGTACGCACCGCAGCCAGCGTGGCGTGACGATACAACCCCAGATCGCGGAAGTGAAGCGCCAGCGCGTACTGGGCCAATGGTGAATCGTTGTAACGCTCGCGCAGCTCATCCAGCTCGCGCAGCGCCTCGCCGCGCATCCCGGCGCGCAGATAGGCCTCGCCGCGGGCAAGCTGCGGGTCGGCGGCCACCTCCGCGGGCAGTTGCCGCAGGCTGACAGGATCGCTGCCTGGCGCTGCCCAACTGGTCAGCCACTGCTCCGCGTCGCTTTGAAGCTCATCATCGGTCGCCGCAGCGTTGCTGCTCGCGGTCCCCATCGCCTTCCACTGGTCACTGATCACTGCTAACTGATCACTGCCCGCCGCGATTTCAGCCGCGCGTGCGGTGTAGTAGCTGTCGGCCGCTTCATTCGCCAGTCCTTGCCAAAGCTGGCCGGCCCGCGCGGCGTCACCCAGTTCCAGCGCGCCCTTGCCGGCCCAGAATCGACCCGCGTGTGCATAGGTGTTGCTCTGGTAGCCATCCACCAGCCGCTGCCACGCGTCCACAGCAGCTTCGGTCTGACCCAGCTCGTACTGGCAGACACCGGCCCGGTAGAGCGCCTCGCCCGCGTCGGCGGCCGCGGGATAAAGCCGCGCCAGATCGAGGTATTCTGTCGCGGCCGTCTGGCAATCGCCCTCACGCTCCGACACACGGGCCGCCTCCAGCAGCGCGGCCGGCGTGCCGGCCTGCTTATAAAGCGAGCGGGCGGTGGCTGTGTTGCCCAGCCGGCTGTTGGCGACGGCCATGCGGATCAGCACCCCGGCGCGGTTGCTGTACTCGGGATGCGTGTCGAGCAGGTTTTGCCATTCGGCCAGCGCGCTGGTGTATTCCCGTTGGCTGAAGTAGGCCTCGGCAACCTGCAGATGCGGCTCAGCCGGATGGTCAGGCGTGGCGTCGAAATAGCGATACATGGTCGCGATGCCGTCGGCATACAGCCCGTTGCCCAGCAGGATACGGGCGTAGGTATAGTCATCCAGCGGTTGGCCGGCGGCAGCCAGCGCATTGGCCGCATTCAGCGCGCCGGGGCTGGTCTCTTCTTCGGCAATCGCGCGGCGGTAGCGGTCCAGCGCGGCGGTGCTGTCACCGGCGTCCGCCAACCACTGGCCGGCCCGCTGTTGCAACTCAGCGCGGTAGCGGGCAAACTGACTGCGTCCCACGATGGCATCCAGTTGCGCAACAGCCGCGGCCGTGTCGCCGCGGTCGTGATAGATGCCAGCCAGGTCCTCCTGCGCGGCAAAGAGCACGAAGTTGTCGGCAGCGGTTGCCACTGCCTGGTCGAAAGCCGTGATCGCTGCGTCGTTGTCACCGGCTTCCAGCAAGTGGCGACCGATGCGCAGGTTGACCTCGCCGGCCAGCGTGTCGTCGTTGGCAAGATAGCGGCGATAGGCCTCGACCGCGCCGGTCGGGTTGCCGATCTCACCCAGCGCCTGACCAATCCAGAAGTCGATCTCGACCGGCAACGCCGCGGGCGGCGTTTGCTGGCGCGCAAGCTCCAGGGCGACCACCGCTTCGGTGGGCTGCTCGTCTTCGAGATAGGCCAGTCCCAGCCGCCAGCGCGCCTCCTGGCCTTCAGGACTATCAGGCTGGGCTTGTATCAGTTCAGCGAATAGCTGGCGCGCGCCAGCGTAGTCGCCGTTGTCGTGCAGGTGGCGCGCCTCGGCCAGCGCCTGGCTGGGTGGCTGCGTGGGTGTCGCGGTGGCCGTGGGCGTTTCGGTGGCCCCTGGTGTCTCGGTCGGTGTGGCGCTGGGTGAGGGCGTGCTGGTCGCGGTGTCCACAGGCGTCGCGGTTGGTGGTTCAGCCGACACGGCGGCGACTGCTTCCGGCGAGGCAGCGGCGTCAGGCAGAGAAGGAGCCGTTGCAGCCGCCGGTGTGTCTGTCGGACTGGCCGGCGCGGGCGTTTCGTCACTTTGATTACAGCCAGCCAGCAGAACGAGGGCCAGGGCAGTGAAGACCATCAAGGTAACGCGAGAGTGCAGGTTGTGGTGCTTTCGTTGCATGGGTCGATGATAGCCTGCGCGCTACCGGCTGTCAAGTAGCGACTGTCCAGTGCGTTGATTTCGATCGGGCTGCGGCCTGGCCCGGCACGGTCTGGAGACCGGCCAGAGCGGTGGGAATGGAGTCGATTCGTGAGGCCGACCATTTTGCCAATACTGTATCACAGTTGTTTAGCGACCAACATTTCTACTATCTTGTTATTTGTTTTTATAAAATTTGACAAGTTTTGCCAAGTCGATTATTCTGTAACAGAATTCACCAGGCATGATCAAACAGACAAATCGCGCTTGTGAAAAGTTTTAACATCCATGCGAACGTTGAGCAGGAACACACGAGGTCAGAATGGCTGATAAACTGTTGACCACCCGCGAGCTTGAAGAAAAACTGCAACTCGACCGTGTGACCATCTACCGGATGGTCAAGGACGGTGAGTTGCCGGCCATGCGCGTGGGCGGCCAGTGGCGCTTCTCGTCCGATGCCATCGACGCCTGGCTTCGGGCGCAATCAGGTGAAACGCCAGCCAGATCCGCCAGCAGCGAAAATGGATCATCAGACCTGGATAGCCTGCCGCTGGTCGATCTGGTGCCCATCGCGACCTTGCAGACCATCCAGAACCAGTTTGCCGAACTGGTGGGCGTCGCCGCCTTCATCACCGACCTCGAGGGACAGCCGCTGGCGCCGTGCAGCCGCTGCAGCAGCTTTTGCCAGATCGTCCACAGCCGCCCGGAAGGCATGGCAGCCTGCCAGGAGTCGTGGCGTTCCATCGCCCTGCTGGACGAGGAAGAGGCGGCGATCCACGTCTGCCACGCTGGTATTCAGTACGCCACTGCTCCGGTTGGGGTTGGCGGACACAAGTTCGGCATGGTCACCGCCGGTCAGTTTTTCATCGATCCCCCGGACCCGGATGAATTCCGTGTCCATGCAATGGCAACCGGCGAGCGAATTGGGGTTTCCGGCGAGCGACTGGCTGATGCAATGGACTCTATCGAACTTGTATCCCAGGAACGCGCCGTCCAACTCACAAACCTGCTGCAAACCATCGCCAACGCCATCTCCAGCATCGGCTATCAGAGCTACCAGGCGCGACAAACCCTGGCACAAATTGCACGACTGACATCACAGGCAAGTGACCAGTAATCAGTGAACAGTGACCAGTAAACGGAAAACCCGCGAACAACTGATCACTGTTTACTGGCTACTGACCACTGCTTACTGACCCGGAGTATCGAATGCAACGAAAGCATGTCTCCCTACTGAGTTTATTTGCGCTGATTCTGGTGCTGGCAGCCTGTACAGCGTCGGCCAACACTGGCACCGTGACGAATGGCGACCCGGATCCATGGTCGCACGTCCCCGCACAGCCGATTCACACCGACCACAGCCACATCATCCAGGGACCGTTCAACAGCGGGCAGGAAGTGACCGCGGCCTGCCTCGAGTGCCACGCTGACTCGGCCAACCAAGTCATGCACACCACGCACTGGACCTGGGAAGGCGATCCGGTCACGGTTCCCTGGCGCGATGAGCCGGTGACGATTGGCAAAAAGGATCAGATCAACAACTTCTGCATCAGTTCGCAGGGCAATGAAAAGCAGTGCATGACTTGCCACGTCGGTTACGGCTGGTCGGACGAGAACTTCGATTTCGCCGAGCAGACCAACGTGGACTGCCTGGCCTGCCATGCCGATGCGGCGGTCTATAACAAGGGCAACTACGGCCTGCCGGCTGAAGGCATTGACCTGCTGGCCGCCGCTCAGTCGGTGCGGGCGCCGACACGCGAGGAATGCGGCAAGTGCCATTTCGACGGCGGCGGCGGCAACGGCGTCAAGCACGGCGACCTGGACGAGAGCCTCTATTTCCCTTCGGAGAACCTGGACGTTCACATGGGCCGGCTCAACTTCCTCTGCACTGACTGCCACCAGACAGACGATCATGTCATCAAGGGCAAGCTGCTGGCCGACAACTACACCATCGACCCGGTTGCACAGGTCGCCTGCGAAAACTGTCACCAGGGAACCGTCCACGAGGACGAGCGCATCAACCAGCACACCGACAGCGTCGCCTGCCAGACCTGTCACGTCCCGGCCATGGCGCTGAAGAACCCGACCAAGACCTACTGGGACTGGTCAACTGCCGGACAGGACCTGCCGGAAGATCACTACACTTACCTCAAGATCAAGGGCTCTTTCGAATACGAGAAGGACATCCTGCCGACCTACATGTGGTTCAACGGCAACAACGCCTATCGTTACCTGCTGGGCGACACCATCGATCCGTCGCAGACGACGGAGATGGTCACCCCGGCCGGGAGTATCGATGACCCGACCGCCAAGATCTTCCCGTTCAAGATCCACGTCGCCAACCAGCCCTACGACACGGTCAACAACATCCTGGTCCCGCCGCGCACGGCCGGTGAGGGCGGCTTCTGGACGACCTTCGACTGGCCATCGGCGTTGGTGCTGGGCGCGCAAGATGCCGGCCTGGACTACTCGGGACAATTCGGCTTCACCGAGACGAGCATGGCCTACCCGACCACCCACATGGTCCAGCCCAAGGAAAACGCGTTGCAATGTAACGACTGCCACGGCGAAAACAGCCGGCTGGACTGGCAAGCACTCGGCTATCCCGGCGACCCCATGGAGTGGGGCGGACGGGACCTATCGAGCGCGGCAACTACGCAGAGGACTGACAGTCCTGGTATTGCGGCGAAGTAACTGACGCTTCAGGTGCATGTCTGATGCACGACCAGGACTGATAGTCCTGCCTGGGCAGCAATCAGACGCTACGAGATTCAAACCATGAACCAATTCACAAAGTCTCGGCTGGCTAACATGTCAATCCGGGCGCGGCTGCTTCTCTCAATCACGCTGCTGGCTTTCGTTAGTATGGGCGTCTGGTCGGTTGAGAGCGCTATCGCCGCCCGCAGTGCCGCGCCTGTCGAACAAACGTCCCCTGTCCACCCAACCTTCGCATTGCTCGACTCAGACGGAGAAAACGTCCTGACCAGCAACGCGGCCCTATCACTGGACAAAACCTGCGGCACCTGCCACGATACCGCCTTCATCGCATCGCACGCTTTCCACGCCGACCTGGGTCTGAGCGGAATAACCGAAGCCGGCCAGGCAGCGACGGGTACGCCCTGGGACACATCCACCGGTCTGTTCGGCCAGTTCGACCCATTGACCTACCGCTATCTGACGCCGGCAGGCGACGAACGGCTTGACCTTTCGACTGCCGGATGGCTGGAGGCGGTGGGCTCACGCATCGTCGGCGGCGGGCCGGCCATGACCTCACGCGAAGGTCAACCGCTGCTCAGCAGCACGTTGAGCGGCCCGGAGGCCAGCATCCTCGATCCGGTCACAGGACAGTCCAGTCCGTGGGACTGGTCGCAATCGGGCGTCATGGAGATGAACTGCCTGCTGTGCCACACAGTTGAGCCCAACAACGCGGCGCGCATCGAACGGCTGCAAGCCGGCCAGTTCGGCGACGCGGTTACGGCAACATTGCTGGGTACGGGCATCGTAGATTCAACAGATCAAGGCTGGGCGTGGAACGCTGATGCCTTCGACGCGACCGGTGAACTCAAGCCTGAATTCGTGCGTATCCAGGATCCCACCAACGAAAACTGCGCCCAGTGTCACGGGGTGGTGCACGACGGAGCGACGCCGCTGACGCTGGAAGCCTGCGATCTGGACAATCCGCAGACTGCCACCACCGGGCAGGTGATTTCCGGCCAGAAGATCAGCGAATCGGGTCTCAACCTGGCCGACAAAGGCAAGCTGACCTACGCCTGGGACATCCACGCTGAGCGCGGCCTGAAATGCACCGACTGCCACTACTCGCTCAACAACCCGATCCACTATCAGGAGCGCCAGGACGACAAGCTGCCCAATCTGCTTTACGACCCGCGGCGGCTGGAGATCGGCGAATATATCGAGCGGCCCGACCACACGCTGGCACGCGGCCAGAGCGCACAGTTCGACGTGGCGCCGGAGAGCAAAGCCACCATGCGCCGCTGCGAATCGTGCCACGACGCCGTCCCGACGCATCAGGACTGGCTGCCCTACACCGAACGGCACATGCAGGAGGTCGCCTGCGAAACGTGTCACGTGCCGGAACTGCACGCGCCGGCAATCCAGTCCAGCGACTGGACGGTGATCAAGCAGGACGGCTCGCCGGTCACGGTTTGCCGGGGCATCGACGGCGACAGCACCGTCACAGATCTGGTAACCGGCTTCAAGCCGGTGCTGATGCAGCGCACCAACGTTGACGGCCAGTCGATGCTGGCGCCCTATAACCTGATCACCTCCTGGTTCTGGATCTACGACGACGCCAATGGCAACACTCGCCCCGTGCGCCAGATCGACCTGGAAACAGCCTATCTGCAGAACGGCGCCTACCGGCCGGAGATCATCGCAGCCTTCGACAGCAACGGCGACGGCGTGCTGGCCGAAGACGAGCTGACGATCGACGGCGACGCCAGCAAGCAGGCCGTGACAGAGCAGCTTGCGGCGCTGGGGCTGGGTAACCCACGCATCTACGGCCAGGTGCAGCCCTACAGCATCAACCACGATGTGGTGCGCGGCAAGGAAGCGATCAGCGACTGCCAGACCTGTCACACCGACAAGTCGAGCCTGGTCGCGCCCATCGTGCTGGCCGGGAGCGTGCCGGGCGGCGTGCTGCCGCAGTTCGTGGCGGATGTCAACGTGGCAGCCACCGGTGTGCTGGACATGAACGCTGGCAAACTGACCTACCAGCCCGATCCGCAGGCCGACGATATCTACATCTTCGGCAACAACCGCGTTACCCTGATCGATTGGCTGGGCGCGCTGGTTTTCCTGACCACGCTGCTGATCATTGCGGTTCACGCGACCATGCGTGTGTTGGCAGCCCGGCGCAATCCGAAGGAACCGGTTGCGACCCAGCCGGTCTACATGTACGATAAATACGAACGGTTCTGGCACTGGCTGCAGACCATCACTATCATCCTGTTGCTGCTGACCGGGATGGTGATCCACCGGCCAGCCATGTTCGGCATGTTCTCGTTCCGCCACATGGTGACGCTGCACAACGCGCTGGCGGTGGTGCTGATTGCCAACGCCGCATTGGCGCTGTTCTGGCACCTGACCAGCGGACAAATCCACCAGTTCCTGCCGCGGCCGCGGGGCTTCTTCGACCAGGCAATTGTGCAAGCGAAGTTCTACTTGAGCGGCATCTTCAACGACGGACAACACCCCTTCAGCAAGACCTATCGCCAGAAGCTCAACCCATTGCAGCAGATCAGCTACTTTGGCTTGCTGAACGTCCTGCTGCCGTTCCAGATTATCACCGGCGCGTTGATGTGGGGTGTGCAACAGTGGCCCGGTATTGCTGCCATGATGGGCGGCCTGCCCTACCTGGCGCCGTTCCACACACTGATCGCCTGGCTGCTGGCGACTTTCGTCGTCGCCCACGTCTACCTGACCACCACCGGCGAGTCGGTGGAGGGCGATATCCGGGCCATGATAACCGGCTGGGAAAACGTGCCGGTGCATGAAGAACATACAACCCAGTGAATGTAATTCACCGGCTGAAAAGACAAAGGCCCGTCAGGGCCTCGGAACAACTGATCCCTCAGCGGCTGAGGCCGCTTCGTAACTTCAGCCAGGGAAATTGATTCCCTGGCAAGGAGATAGCGTATGACCACAACTCTCGACCAACCACGCAAGACCTGGCGTGACCGCGTCTTCAACCGCCCGACGCGGCCGTACATTCACCCCTACCTGGGCGGGTTATTGCTGGGCATCGTCCTGTTCCTGGCGTTCTTTATCACCGGCAACGGGCTGGGCGCATCGGGCGGGCTGAACCGCATCGTCGTCTTCGTGCAGGACATCTTCGCGCCGGAGCACGTGGACCGCATCCCCTACCTGCTCAAGATGGCCGGCGGCGCATTGAACCCGCTGGATGACTGGGTCGTCCCGCTGGTCGTGGGCACCATTGTCGGCGGTTTCATCTCAGGATGGTTCAGCGGCCGGCTACAGGTCGAGACCAACCGCGGCCCGCACATCAGCAAGCATACTCGCTGGGCAACTGCGCTGCTGGGCGGCGCGATCATGGGCTACGGCGCACGCATGGCGCGCGGCTGCACATCCGGCCAGGCGCTCTCCGGCGGCGCAGTATTGTCGGTCGGCTCGTGGGCCTTCATGTTCGCCGTCTTCGCCGGCGGCTACGCGATGGCCTACTTCGTGCGCAGACTGTGGAACTAGGAGACGATCATGCCATTTCCCCTACCGCTTGAAACGCTTGTCAGCAAGCCGGTGATGTTTTTGATCTTTGGTCTGATCGGCGTTGCTTTTGGCTTCGTCCTGGAAAGCGCCGGCTTCGGCAACTCGAAGAAGCTGGCGGCCCAGTTCTACCTCAAAGACATGACCGTGCTCAAAGTGATGTTCGGCGCGATCGTCACCGCGATGGTGCTGATCTTCATCGCCGTCGGCCTCGGCATTCTCGATTTCAGCCTGGTCTGGGTCAACCCGACCTATCTGGGATCAGGCATCCTGGGCGGGCTGATCATGGGCGTCGGCTTCATCATCGGCGGCTTCTGCCCCGGGACGTCGCTGGTGGCCATGGCAACGCGCAAGATTGACGGCCTGTTCTTCGTGCTGGGTGTCCTGATCGGCATCTTCGCCTTCGGCGAAACCGAGCAATACTTCGACCAGTGGTGGAACACCGCCGGCTACATGGGCCGCCTGACGATTCCCGACTGGCTCAACCTGCCGGTGGGCGCGGTCGTCGTGGGCATCGTGCTGATCGCGCTGTTCATGTTCTGGGCGGCCGAGCAGCTCGAACGCATCTACGGCAAGCGTGACCTCCAAAAGGAACCAAGCTGGCGACGCTACGCGGCTGTCGGACTGGTCACCTTCGCGGTCAGCATCATCGTCATCGGTACGCCAACAACCGCCGAGAAGTACGACCGCATCGCCTCGACGAAGGACGCGGCGCTGGCCAATCGCGAGGTGCAGATCAACCCCGGCGAGCTGCTGGACAGCATCGCCAACGACACCCTGAAGGTGGTTGTGCTGGATGTGCGACCTGAGGCGGAGTTCAACCAGTTCCACATCAGCGGCGCGAAAAACACGCCACTGGCCCAGATCGAGGATATTATCCCGGAACTGCACGCGCAGCAGGCGCTTAACACCGTCTTCGTGTTAGCCAGCAACGACGAAGTGGCGGCCACCGAGGCATGGAAGGTGCTCAGCGCCGAAAGCATTCCCAATGCCTACGTCCTGGAAGGCGGCATCAATCAGTGGATCGCCACCTTCGGCAAAGATGAAGGCGACATCGTGCAGGTGTCCTCCCCGGCCGGCGACGATTCGCTGTGCTTCAGCTTCCCCGCCGCGCTGGGCGACCGCTACCAAGCCGCCGATCCGCTGCCGCACGAGTGGGAACTGGACTACACCCCCAAGGTCAAGCTGCAGGTCAAACGTGACAAGAGCGGCGGTGGCTGCGGATAACGAGCGTTTTGCGTAAACAGAAACGGCGATGGGTGCTATGGAGCGCCCATCGCCGTTTCTACTTTAACCGGTTCCCCGCTATACCACTACCGCGTCGGCAACTGGAGGATCTTGAAGTAGGCGCCCGTGGGATCGGCTACGGCAGCCATGCGGCCATAGGGCGTGTCGTCCACGCCGCTGAGCGCCTTGCCTCCGTTCTTGACGATCGCTGCAACGGCTTCGTCGGCGTCGGCCACGGCGAAGTAGACGATCCACTGCGGCTTGAAGTCACCCCATGAAGGATCGATCTGGCCAATGCCGCCCAGCATGGCGTCGCCGTGCTTGAGCACGTAGTACTCCATCTCGCCGGGCATCGGTTCGACGGTGGCGCCCAGCAGCGCGGCGTAGAAGTCACGCGACTGCTTGGCGTTTGACGCAAACAGCTCGAACCAGGTCGCCGAACCAGGCTCGTCGATCACCTCCGCGCCGATGTGCTGGCCGGCCTGCCAGAAGTAGAACATGGCGCCGCCTGGATCGATCAGCCCCGCCATGTGGCCGAACTCGCCTACTGCCATGGCCGGAAACATCGGTTGCGCTCCAAGTTCGACGGCGCGCGCGACATCTGCTTCGATGTCATGGGACGCGAAGTACACGCTCCAGGCTGTCGGAAATACCGTGCCGTCGGACGACGTGTTGCCGCCGATCCCGGCTGCGTTGCGCTGGCCCAGCAGCGCCGTCGTGTAGCCACCGAACTCAGGGCCGCCGATGTTGTAGTCCCAGCCGAACACGGCCTTGTAGAAGGCGCGCGCCGCGTCCAGGTCCGGCGTCGCCAGATCGATCCAGGTCGGTGTGCCGGCCGGTTTGGGTGCTGAATAGGTTGTCATCTGAACTGCTCCTTGCTCTGTCAATACATGGGGATTGATCGCCGCAACGGCGCACATATGTTCTACGATTGTAGAACATATGCCTGCCACTGGCTGTGAGTTGGATTCCCGTTTGCTACATGTGCGCTACATTACACTGCCTCATTTCCGCCTCGCTTGATCAGCCGCGCTGCCAGGCTGTTCCTGTCACGCCAGGAACAGGTGGTTTGTGGAGCGCGTTACGGTCAATGCCGGGATGGTGTGGTAGGCTTGCCTTTGCCTGCCCCATCGACCGTCAGCAGAAACGGACTATACTCGAATGCCTCATCTTGTTCTGTTCTTCTCCCTGATTTTGTGTGTTGTCGCGGCCGGGTGTTCGGCCGGAAGCACGGACGATCCACCGGCTACTGCGACTCCGGCTGCAACGACCGCGGCGGCAACCGTCCCGCCTCCGACCACGCCCGCGTCCGTCGCCGACCCTCCCGCGCCCGTATCCATTGCCACGATGGCGTCCAGCCCCACACCCAGTGAGACACCCACCGCGCTGCCCACTGACACGCCCACGCCGGCCCCGACACCGACGGCCACGGTCGATCCGTCGCTGCTCCTGCCCGACCTGCAAACTCTACCGCCGTACGACATGTTCGTGCAGGTCTGGCCCGAGGGCAACCACGTGATCCGTTTCTCCAACTCGATCCTGAACGCCGGGCCTGGCGTGCTCAAGGTGCTGGGTGAGTCGGACCGCAGCACAGCCACCACCAGGGTCACCCAACACGTCTACAACGTCGATGGCACGTACGACGAGCATCCGGCCGGCGTGTTCGAGTTTCACGTCACCCACGACCACTGGCATGTGGAGAACTTCGCGCTCTACGAAGTCTGGTCTTTGACAGCGGACGGCGAGCTCGACGAGGTTGTGGCCGTGACCGACAAGGTCAGCTACTGCCTGATGGACGAAACGCGCAGCGACCGGCCCGACGCCCACCCTGAGCCGACGTACACGGTGTGCGATCAGATCATTCAGGGAATCTCGCCCGGGTGGATCGACACCTATGAGTACAACACCCCCGGCCAGATCGTCGACATCACCGGCCTGCCTGATGGGACCTATGCGCTGCGTTCGACGGTTGATCCCGACGATCAAATGCGTGAGATGGATAATGGCAACAACGCCGGGACAACCTACTTCGACCTGGCAGGCGAGGAACTGCTGATGCTGGATGGTCCACCGACGGGTGTTGAGACAGACTAATACCAACCGCTAGTCCACACAGCGCAGATGGGGTGGAAGAAATGTTGCACTGAGCAAGATCGAGCGGGGCAGGGATGCAGACTTTGCCGACGTCCTGGCGCTACTTGAGGCCGGTTGGCTCGACTTCTGAACGCTCAAGCGCCACTTCCTTGCGATCCAGCGAGTGTCGTTGATGCCGCCGGCAGCACAGATCAGACCGGCGCGTTGGCTTCCAATTCTACCAACGCCTGGGCGGTCAGCGCATCGGTGATGAGGACGTTGATGTAGCCACCGCGCGCTGCCCCACGGATGGCAGCCAGCTTGCGCTCGCCGCCGGCAATCCCCACCGAACGCTTGACCTGGCGCAACTGGTCGAGTTCCATGCCGATGACCCGATCGTTGAGGGGCGTTTGAACGGGCGCGCCATCGGCGTCGAAAAAGCGCAGACAGACGTCCCCGACCGCACCCAACCTGCGCAGCGACTCCAGTTCCTGCGCAGCAAAGACGTTGCCGCTGGATGCCAACAGATCAGAGGGCTCGATGCTGCCGATTCCCACCAGCGCCAGCGTGATGCTGTCAAAACGGTCGATAGTGTCGCAGACAAACGGGTCTTGAAGGTACAACTGGCGCGTATCGTGCGCGCCAACGACGGCTGGGACTGGCAGCAGGATCGATTGTCCCTGCACCAGCATCGCCAGCCGGCTGACGATGTGAACTGCATTGCTCTCGGCCGTCGGGTCGCCCACTCCACCCAGAATCTGGATCACCTGCGCGCCGTTAGGCCTGGTTATCGGCGCCATGGCATTGACGGTTGCCAGCAAAGTCTCGCTCCAGGAGGAGATTCCGATCGCCTCGTTGGACTTCAACGTCGTGTTCAGATAGTAGGCGGCTGCCGAACCGAGGTCGCGTATGATCTGCTTTTCGTTGGGCAGGCTTTCGACCACGATAGCTTCCTTGAGGCCGTAGACCGACTCCAACTGGCTCTCGAGGTCGGCATAGATACCGATCGGCGCGTTGATGTTGAAGCGAACGATCTGTTCGTCCTGCGCGCGTTTAAGCAAACGAGAGATCGTCGCCTGCGAGATGTCCAACTGTTCGGCGATTTCCGTCTGGCGCAGACGATCGACGTAGTACAGACGGGCGACTTTCGTCATCAGGCGTAATTCATCTGTGCGGGACATCGGGACACTCCATGGAACAGAATTGAGACGAGTGTTTGAATCTGGTTTGTCAGCGCCGGTCGAGTAGCGAATTGAGGTAACCCTTGTTACATGATGCAAGACTGTGCCAGCGTATCGAGACCAAGCGGGTCGTGCATATGACCCGCTTGGTCTCGATACGCTGACGTTGGATCACTTCATGAAATGCGCGTGGCCTTAATCCGCTACTCGACCGGCGCGACGTTCTTGGCGCTTCACCAATCGTTTTGAAACACGCCCAATTGAGACCGTCCCGGAGAATACACGATGCCAGGCTTTCTGGCAAGCGTCGCGCACTGCGACCGGCCAGGCAGTCCCCAATCGTCATGGCGCCGGCTCAATGGCGATAGACATCCCAGCCGAAGTAGGTCTCGAAGGCCTCAGCCAGAATCGCAGCCGAAGGAGCGGCAGCCATGGCAGCGTGGTGTTCGAAACCGTTGCGGCAGATGTACTTGAGGAGCTTTTGCAGCTCAGGCACATGGACGACCGCGCGGCTGCCAAAGGTATCCAGCGGATCGTCCGTGAAGTCGCCGTCGCCGCAGTAGGCGGTGATGCGACCGTTGACGTCATCGGTGGAAAGACGTGCGAAGCTCATCGCGCCGGCGGGCACGCGACCCTCGATAGCGCCATAGGTATTTTCCTGGCCCAGGGTGGTGGCCAGAATGTCGGCGTAAGCGATCCTCGCCTCCTTGTAGAAGGACTTGGCGAAGTTGCCGCAGTGGAAAAGCACGCACTTGTTTGGGTCGCCGGCGTAGTTGTTGTTCCAGTCCACCAGAGCGGCAGGCCCATTGGTGGCAAGCTGCAAGGCATACATCGATGCCACGCCGGTGATGTCAACCTCGCAAGCGGACGGCATCAGCTTTTCGCTCATCATGCTCATCAGCGTGCAGACGTTGATGCCGTAGTTCTTCTGGATCGAGTTCCAGCACTGCAACGCGGTGGCCTGGATGTCGAGTTCGTCCATCCAGCGGGTCAGCACGACGCCGAATTTCGCCATGCGCAGCAAGGATGGCGACGGGACGCCACCTGACGGCAGATAATCGAGAATCGCTTCCAGGCGTTCCTTGACCGCAGCGTCGTCATCCTTCAGCCGGTTGCTCGAGCCCAGCAGCTCGGACAGATCGACGGTCTGGACCGAAATGCCGACGGACTGGAGCAACTTCTCGCTGTAGCGTGTGGTATTGAACGCGTTGGGACGCGCGCCGACAGCTCCCAGGCGAGCGTTACGCAGGCCGTTGACCACCCGGCAGACACCCATGAAGTTCTGCAGATCCTGCTTGAAACCGGCGCTCAGTGGGTGGCTGGTATGCGCGTCGGTCAACGAGTAGCTGAAACTGTACTGGCGCAGGTTGTTGCAGACCGAGATTTTGCCGCAAAAGGCGTCCCGCCGGCGCTCGACGTTGAAGCCGTCCAGATCGTCGGGATAGGCCTGGACCAGCACGGGCACGTTGAGCTCAGCCAGCTTCAAGGTGTCCGCCACAGCCTTCTCGTCGCCGAAGTTGGGCAGGCAGACAAGGATGCCGTCGATCTCGCGGCGGTGCATCTGGAACAGGTCGGCGCACTTGCGGGCGTCGGCATAGGTCTCGACCGAGCCGAGCTTGGAGTCTTGCTCGCTCAGCCAGATGCCGCGAATGCCAAATTCGGTAAACAGGGTCTGGATGTCAGCGCGGGCTTCGGTGATCAGTTCGTCCGGGAAGAAGTCCCGGTTGCCAAAAATCACTCCGAGAGTAAATTCCTTCATTTTGCTTGCTCCTGATTATGCGGAAGTTCTGAGACGCAGAAAAGCCTCGACCTCGCCACGCGTAGGCAGCGAAGGCTGTGCCCCGGCACGCGTGACCGCGATGGCGGCGGCGGCGCTGGCAAAGCGGGCTGCCTCAGTCAATGACTGGCCTTCACCCAGCATCACAGCCAGCGCGCCGACAAAGGCATCGCCGGCAGCAGTGGTGTCGATCGCGTCAACCGAGAACGCCGCAGCCTGCGTGAAGATCGGGGCTGGCTCGGCTAGCTCGGCGATCAGCGCGCCCTCGCTGCCCATGGTAATGATCACGCTGTCCGGCCCGGATCGCAGCAGTTGCTCTGCGGCCCGGCGGGCGTCCTGCCGCCGCGATTGGATTTCGATGCCGGTCATGAAGGCAGCTTCGTGCTCATTGGGGACGAGCACATCAACGGTTGTGAGCAATTCGGGGGAAAGGTGTTGCGCCGGGGCGGGATTCAGCACGACGCGCGCACCGGCCTTGCGCGCCAGTTCGGCGGCGATCACGATGGTTTCCAGCGGCGTTTCCAACGGCATGACCAACATGTCGACTCGGTCAAGCCGGGCAAAGGCATCGGCAACATCGGCGGCTGTCAGGGTAAAGTTGGCCCCGGAGGCAACGGCGATGCTGTTCTGCCCCTGCGCATCCACCTGGATCAATGCGACCCCGGTCGCAGTATGCGGATCGACGCCGACGAAACGTGTGTCGATGCCTTCGGCGCGCGCCGCTGCCAACAGTTGGTCGCCAAAGGCATCGGCTCCAACGCGGCCGATCATGGTGACTTCACCGCCCAGGCGAGCAGCCGCGACCGCCTGGTTCGATCCCTTGCCGCCCGGATAGGTGGCAAACACGCCACCCAGGAGAGTCTCGCCTGGCTTTGGAATGACAGGCAATCGGACAACCAGATCCATGTTGAAGCTGCCGACGACGACTATCCTGGCCACAGGTCACACCCTCGATCAGATTACAAAAAACCGGCAGGGCGACAGAAAGGAAATCCATCGCCCTGCCGGAATGTTACCCGCTTACGGCTGCGGGCAGGCTTCAGTCGAGCCAGTAGGAGCGAAGGTCTTGTACTGGCAGTAGTTGTCTGCGGTCAGCAGAACCATGTCGATGGACTGCTTCTCCGGCTTGCCGGTGCTGCCAGTCTTGATGAACTGGTCAGCCTGCATCGCGGCCTGGATCGCCATTTCGGCCACCGGCTGCAGGGAGGTCGCCTTGAGCTCGCCCTGGCCGATGGACTGGATTGCATCGTCGCTGCCGTCGAAGCCCATCACGATCACATCGGGACGACCGGCGGCGATCAACGCTGCCTGCGCGCCCAACGCCATGGTGTCGTTGCCGGCGATCACGCCCTTGATGTTCGGGTTCGCCTGCAGGATCGACTCCATCACGGTCAGCGCTTCGGTCTGCGACCAGTTGGCCGTCTGCTGCGCCACCATCTTCATGTTGGGCAGTTGGTCGAGCACGTCGTGGTAGCCCTGTGAACGGACGTGGGCATTGGTGTCGGTGTCGCGACCGGTCAGCTCGACGTAGTCGCCCTCTTCGCCCATCTGCTGCGCGAAGTACTCGGCCAGAATCGTCGCGCCCTGATAGTTGTTGGACACGATCTGCGCCGCGGCCACGCCCTCGGCCGTGATCTCGCGGTCAACCAGGAAGGTCGGGATGCCCGCATCCTTGGCCTTCTGCACCGCAGCCACGCTGGCGTCCGCGCCGGCGTTGTCCAGAATGATGGCGGCTGCCTTCTGTGCGATACAGCTCTCGAACAGCTCCATCTGCTTGTTGGCATCGTCGCCGTGGTTCAGACGCAACGTCGTGTAGCCCAGCTCCTCAGCCTTGTTAGCAGCGATTTCCTGCATCGCACCAAAGAACGGGTTCTCGACTGGCGGCACGATCACGCAGATCATATTGGAGCCGGAAGCGGCAGCAGGCGCAGCCGAAACTGGCTGCGGGCAGGCTTCAGTCGAGCCAGTAGGAGCGAAGGTCTTGTACTGGCAGTAGTTGTCTGCGGTCAGCAGAACCATGTCGATGGACTGCTTCTCCGGCTTGCCGGTGCTGCCAGTCTTGATGAACTGGTCAGCCTGCATCGCGGCCTGGATCGCCATTTCGGCCACCGGCTGCAGGGAGGTCGCCTTGAGCTCGCCCTGGCCGATGGACTGGATTGCATCGTCGCTGCCGTCGAAGCCCATCACGATCACATCGGGACGACCGGCGGCGATCAACGCTGCCTGCGCGCCCAACGCCATGGTGTCGTTGCCGGCGATCACGCCCTTGATGTTCGGGTTCGCCTGCAGGATCGACTCCATCACGGTCAGCGCTTCGGTCTGCGACCAGTTGGCCGTCTGCTGCGCCACCATCTTCATGTTGGGCAGTTGGTCGAGCACGTCGTGGTAGCCCTGTGAACGGACGTGGGCATTGGTGTCGGTGTCGCGACCGGTCAGCTCGACGTAGTCGCCCTCTTCGCCCATCTGCTGCGCGAAGTACTCGGCCAGAATCGTCGCGCCCTGATAGTTGTTGGACACGATCTGCGCCGCGGCCACGCCCTCGGCCGTGATCTCGCGGTCAACCAGGAAGGTCGGGATGCCCGCATCCTTGGCCTTCTGCACCGCAGCCACGCTGGCGTCCGCGCCGGCGTTGTCCAGAATGATGGCGGCTGCCTTCTGTGCGATACAGCTCTCGAACAGCTCCATCTGCTTGTTGGCATCGTCGCCGTGGTTCAGACGCAACGTCGTGTAGCCCAGCTCCTCAGCCTTGTCGGCCGCGATCTGTTGCATCGCACCGAAGAATGGGTTCTCGACCGGCGGCACGATCACGCAGATAATGTTGGAACCGGAAGCGGCAGGCGGCGCCGGAGCTTCGGTCGCGGCAGGTGCCTCGGTGGCAGCCGGTGCTTGAGTGGCGGCAGGAGCCGGAGTAGCGGCCGGGGAGCCGCATGCGCTGATCAACATCGCCAGGACGAGGATCAAGCTGAGCATGGTCAGGGACTTCTTGGTAGACATTGTCTTCTCCTTAGGTTGGTTGGATAGTAACTGAGGACGCGTCTAGAAATGACTTCTGTGTTGGCTCGGTCAGGAGACCGGCCAAAGCGGTAACTAATTAATAGACGCGTCCTGAGTGTCTGTAACACTCGCTGGACGGATTTTCACGATCGGTTTGCTTACTTTGATCTGACCTCCTTGGAACAGGGGACTCTATTTCGTTTCTTGTTGCTGTTGCAGGGCAATGCGCGCCTGCATGCGTGCCTGCACCTGGTCGATGATGACTGCCAGGATAATCACGCCGCCCTTGATTACCATCTGCCAGAACGAGGAGACATTCGACATCACCAGGCCGTCGCCCAGGACGCCGATGACGAACGCGCCGATCAAGGTGCCACCGATGCTGCCGCGACCGCCAGCCAGAGAAGTGCCGCCGAGAACAACCGCGGCGATGGCATTCAACTCAAAGGCGTTGCCGGTGGCGGGGTGAGCGGCGACCAACTGTGAGGCGATGATCAGGCCAACGAATGCTGCGCAAAAGCCGCTGATCATGTAGACCATGGTCTTGGTGCGGTTGATGCGGACGCCAGACAGCTCGGCAGACCGCTCGTTGCCGCCGACCGCGAACACATGGCGACCAAAAGGAGTACGAGTCGTAATGAACCAGCCGACCAACGCGAACACCAGCATCAGCCAAATCGAATAGTTAATGCCGAGAAAATCGCCGGCCCCGAGCTTTTCGAACCCGGTGTTGCCAAGTTCGGGACGACCCACCAGGTTGGCGAAGGTGGCGCCGTTGTTAAGCAGCCCGGCCAGGCCACGCGCGATGTACATCATACCTAGCGTGGCAATGAATGGAGCGACGTTGAACCTCGTGATAATCAGACCGTTGATCATGCCAATCAGCGTAGCAGCAACGATCGAAATGACCACAATCATCCAGGTGTGCGGGTAAACCACAACCCCCAGCGCGGGAATGGCGATACCGTTGTTCATCAGCAAGCCGGCGATCATGGCAGTCAGGCCGACGATGGACCCGACCGACAGATCGATGCCACCTGTCAGGATGACAAAGGTCATGCCGATGGCGAGAATAGCGTTCTGGGCAACGTGTTTCGAGACGATCTCGATGTTTTGAGTGCTGAGAAACTGCGGCCACAACGTGATCGCGAAATACCCGACCACCAAAATCAGAGCAATGAAAGCGCGGCCGCGCAAGAGAAACTGTAAGGTGTTCGTCCTTGTCAGGCGTTGTGACTTCTGCACCGGGACGGCGTTAGTTGTGCTCATTGATCTGCGCTTCTCCGTTTTGATTGGCTGCGCCGGCCAGCCCGTGACCAATCGCCGATGCCGCGACCAGTTTCTCTTCGGTAGCTTCCGCGCGGCTGAATTCGCCGGTGATGGCGCCTTTCGACATCACCAGAATCCTGTCTGACATCGCCAGAACTTCCTTCAATTCGGTCGAGATAAAGATCACACCGTAGCCCTGCTCGGCCAGGCGGCTGATGATCTCGAAAATCTCGGATTTTGCGCCCACATCGACCCCACGCGTCGGTTCGTCAAGCATCAGCACCTTGGGGGATGTCAGCAGGGCCTTGGCGACCACGCACTTCTGCTGATTGCCGCCGCTGAGGCTGGTAATCGATTGCCCAACGTTGGCCACACGAATGGACAGGCTTTTTACCATCCCCTTGACGGCTTCTTTCTGCTTGCTGGAAACGAGGAACAAGCCATTGGAGTAGCTGTCCAGACTGGCCAGGAGAATGTTGTCGGCGACCGACATGCTCTGCACCAGCCCTTCGCGCTGGCGGTCCTCCGGGACAAGAACAATCCCGCTCTTGATGCGTTCGGGGACGGTGATGGCGCGCACTGGCTGACCGTTGAGCGTTGTCTGGCCCCGAGCTTCCGGGCGAGCTCCGGCGAGACAGTCCACCAGATCAGATCGCCCAGCGCCCATCAGTCCGTAAAGACCGAGGATCTCACCCGCGTGCAGATCAAAGGAGACGTGGTCGACGACATAGCCGCCGCCCGGGCGAGGCAGGGTCATATCCTCCACTTTCATCAGCACTTCGCCAATGTTATGTTCGGTGCGTGAGAACAGTGCTGCCGGGTTCCTGCCCACCATCTTCTCGATGATCCAGGCGACAGAGATGTCGTTGGTGCGGGCGGTTTCCACCAGCCGCCCGTCGCGCAAGACCGTCACGTAGTCACCGATCTGCAACAGCTCGTCCAGCTTGTGCGAGATATAGATGATCGAGACGCCGCGACTCTTCAGATCGTTGATGACGCGGAAGAGCACCTCGACTTCGCTTTCGCTCAAGGCAGACGTAGGTTCATCCATGATCAGAACGCGAATGTCCTGCGCCAAAGCCTTGGCGATCTCGACAATCTGCTGCTGGCCGATGCGCAAATCGCTGACCTGTTTGTCCGGGTCGATGTTCTGCTCCAACCGGTGCAACAGCTCGCGGGCCTTCTGCTTCTGAGTCTTCCTGTCGATGACCAGACCGCGCTGGGTTACCTCGCGTGCCAGGTAGATGTTCTCGACCACGCTCAAGTTCGGACAGAGGGTCATCTCCTGGAAGATAATGCCGATACCGTGCGCGGCAGCTTCGGAGATGCTGCGGATATGGATTTCGTTGTCTTCCAGAAGGATGCGCCCCGACGTTGGCTGTTCCACACCGGCCAGGATCTTCATCAGGGTGGATTTGCCGGCGCCGTTTTCGCCAACCAGAACGTTGACCTTGCCACGGTAGACGTTGAAATCGACGCTGTCGAGGGCGACCGTGCCGGGAAACACTTTGGTGATTTTTTCAGCCCGCAGGACGATTGGTTCCGGCACGGCGCTGTCGTCCGCTGATAGCGCCGCTGCAGTCATTTCGCTCATGGCGCTACCCTTTGACTTCGATCTTGACAGGAACGATGGTGACCTTGGAGAGATCGATGTTGACAAGATTGAACGTGCGGATCGTCATGGCACCCACAAAGTCGATCGTCTTGCCGACGAGCTGCTCCTTGTCTACATCTGTGTAGGCCTGATTGATGACGCGCTTGTTGATCTCAGAACCCACCTTGCCAAACTCGGTCTGTTCCTTGAAATCACCGAAATTGATGAAGCCGACACCGTCGCGCACCGATGTCTCATCGCTGGGAATGCGCGGCCCCAGATAGACAAGCACCTTGATCGTGCCGTCGTAGCCGACCGGCTGGATCTCCATCACGCCCAGACTGGTCGAGGTATCGACCGAGATGACCTTGGCCTCGCCCTTGACGATGTAAACGTGGGCCTCGCCAACGGTGATCAACCCATACTTGTTCGCCACATCGATCAAATCATCCTTGGCAGCGATTCCCTGTGCGTCGGGATGCAACGCAGTCAGGACGTCCGCCAAATTAACAGCTTTGGCATCGATCGTGGGAAGAACCTTGCTGTCCCAGATACCATCGACGTAGTTGACAGCGTCGAACGCCTCGCTGATCTTCTGTTGCTCTACCTGTTCGATGGGGACAACTGTAAAAGCGTATGGCCAAGCAAAATAGCCCACCACAAGCACACCAACAACTATTAGAAGCAGGATTAGTTTTCGCGATTTCACAGGGCGAGTCCTATGAGAAGATTGAAGCCGAACGAGGAATGACGATTGAATATTTATTCTTAATTCAAATTATATTCAATCACGAGTGTATCATGGATTCCAATTGGTGTCAAGGGGTTAATCTTAAATTCCCAGGGCATTTGCATCAGGGTCTATACGCGTGCGACTGGATCAACCAGTTTCCGAAAGTGCTTGACAAATCATGTCCTTGATGTTACACTTTATCTTGAAAATCATAAACACGCACTCCTGCATAAATATTCAACTTGTGTTATCGGTCTTCACAGACCAGGAACCGCACCATGCTTACAGACCTTGAGTTACAGCTAAAGTCCATCGAATATCGTGCGACCATCCTGCGCATCATCAAGCAGGCTCGGGCCGGCCACACCGGCGGCGACCTCTCCTCTATCGACATTCTCAACGTCCTCTACAACAATGTTATGCAGGTCTCTCCTGCCACCTTTGCTGACCCAAATCGCGACCGCTATGTACAGAGCAAAGGGCACTGTGTCGAGGCGTTGTACACCGTCCTCGCCGACCAGGGGTACTTTCCGCAGGAAGAACTGGACACACTCTGCCAGTACCAATCCCATTTCGTCGGTCACCCGACCCGCAGTGTGCCAGGCATCGAACAGAACACGGGCGCGCTGGGTCACGGCCTGGCCGTCGCCGGCGGTATGGCGTTGGCCGCCAAACTGGACGGGCGCAGCTATCGCGTGTTCACTCTACTGGGAGACGGTGAACTGGCCGAGGGATCCAACTGGGAAGCCTCGCTGGCTGCATCGCATTACCGTCTTGACAATCTGGTGGTGATCGTCGATCGCAACCGGCTGCAAATCAGCGGGAATACCGAAACGGTGGCCCCGCTGGAACCCCTGCACGAGAAATTCGCGGCTTTTGGCTATGCAGTGCGCGAGGTGGATGGCAACGATCCAGCGGCGCTGATGGATATCTTCAACCGGGTGCCTTTCGAGGCAGGCAAGCCGAATCTGGTGCTCGCCAACACCGTCAAGGGCAAGGGCGTCAGTTTCATGGAGAATTCCGTGAAGTGGCATCATCGGGTACCGACCGACGAGGAATACGCGACCGCGATGCGCGAACTGGACGAAGCCCGCGCAAAGTTGACAGCCCAGGCATCAGAAGCCGGACAGCGACGCTACCCTGTTCACGCCTAGCGTGTCTTGCACCCACCCGTCATTCCCGCGAAGGCGGGAATCCATCGTTGAGAAGAGTTGATTCCCGCCTCCGCGGGAATGACGGGCGTGAAAATGAATGGAGTCCCCATGGAACTTGGACGTGCAAACCTGGAAGTTTTCGCCGATACCGTGCTGGAGCTGGCGTGCGCCGATCGCGACGTTCTGGTTGTAACCAGCGACTCGCGCGGCTCAGGCAAACTGACCGGCTATGGCGAAACGCTTCCCGATCAACTGGTGGAGCTGGGCATTGCTGAGCAGAACGTGATAGGCTTCTCGGCAGGTCTGGCCTCGGCGGGCAAGAAGGTCTTCGCTGCATCGCCGGCCTGCTTTCTCACTGCCCGCGGCCTGGAGCAGATCAAAAACGACGTTGCCTATTCCGACCAGCCGGTCAGAATCATCGGCATCAGCGCGGGCGTTAGCTACGGCGCACTGGGCGCCACCCATCACTCGCTGCACGATTTCGCCGTGCTGCGCGCCATCAACAACCTGACCATCATCGCACCGGCCGACAATTTCGAAACGCGTGAGACCATCAGGGCCATCCACAACACGCCACACCCCGTCTACGTGCGTCTCGGCAAAGCGCCGCAGCGGCACGTGCATGGCGCGGATAGCAGCTTCACTATCGGCAAAGCAGCCGTGATCCAGGACGGAGGGGACCTCACGTTTATCGCCTGCGGCGAGACGGTGCCGGTAGCCCTGGCGGCCGCCGAGCAGTTGGCCCTGGAAGGTATCGACTGTCGCGTCCTGAGCATGCATACCATCAAACCGCTGGACGAAGAAGCTGTGTTGCAAGCCGCGCGGGAGACGCGCGCGATCATCACGGTTGAAGAACACAGCGTCTTTGGTGGGCTGGGCGAAGCCTGCGCGTCCGTGCTGATGCAAGGAGGCGCCAGCCTGCCCTTCAAGATCGTCGGCTTTCCTGACGAGTACATGGTGACCGGCTCGCAGAAAGAGCTTTTCAACCATTACGGCATCTCACCCGACGGCCTGGCGGCATCGGCTCGTCAACTCCTGGCGGTGGAGGCACGGTGAGCGTATCCGACCAACCGTACATCCTCGCGCTTGACGAAGGCACGACCAACGCCAAAGCCATCCTGGTGAACGGCGCGGGCAGCATCGTCAAAGAGGCTTCTCGTCCGGTCTCCATCACATATCCGCAGCCGGCCTGGGTCGAACAGGAGGCCGGCGAACTATGGCGCGCCACCCTGGGCGCCGCCGCGGAGGTGCTGGACGGCATACCAGCATCACAGGTTGCCGCGCTCGCGATCACCAACCAGCGCGAATCGGTGCTGGCGTGGGAGCGCGCCAGCGGTGAACCACTCGGCCCATGCATCACCTGGCAGTGCAAGCGCAGCGCACCATTTTGCGCGGAGTTACGCCAGCGCGGGCTGGAAGAGTCGATCTATCGTTTGACCGGTCTGGCTGTTGACCCCATGTTCTCGGCCGGCAAGGCGCGCTGGCTGTTAGACAACATTCCCGATGGATTTCGACGCGCACAGGCGGGTGAAATCTGCTTGGGTACGGTGGACGCCTGGCTGTTGTGGAATCTGACAGGTGGGGCGATCCACGCGTGCGACGTCACCAACGCATCGCGGACGCAACTCTTCAACCTGCAAACGCTGCGGTGGGATCCCGAATTGCTGGCGATCTTCGACATTCCGCTGGCCGCCCTGCCGGAAGTCAGGCTGTCCAGCGCTTTCTATGGCGAGACGGCGTCGCTGCCCGGCATCCCGGCCGGCCTGCCCATCGGTGCGTTGATCGGCGATTCTCACGCCGCCCTCTACGGTCACGCGGGGTTCCAGCCCGGCGCGATCAAGGCTACCTACGGTACCGGCTCTTCGCTGATGACGCCGACCGCGACCAGGATTTTCTCGCAAAAAGGTCTCTCCTCCAGCATCGCCTGGGGCTACCGGCAGGCGACCTACGCGCTGGAGGGCAATGTCTACGTCACCGGAGCGGCAATCCAATGGCTTGCCGACCTGCTGGGTCTGGGCGGACCCGAAAACATCGAGGCGCTGGCTGCCCAGGCTGCTGACACCGGCGGCGTCTATTTTGTCCCGGCGCTGGCAGGTCTGGGTGCGCCCTACTGGAACGACTCGGCGCGCGGCCTGATCAGCGGTCTGACGCGCGGCACAACCGCGGCGCAGTTGGCGCGGGCCACTCAGGAGTCCATCGCCTTCCAGATTCGTGACGTGTTTGACACCATGCAGGCCGAAAGCGGCACGCCGCTGAAGGTGCTGCTGGCAGATGGCGGCGCAACCCGTAACCAGGCGCTGATGCAATTCCAGGCGGATATTTTGGGCGTACCGGTCCAGTGCAGCCTCGCGAGCAATGTGTCTGCGTTGGGCACAGCCTACCTGGCGGGCCTCACCGTGGGCGTATGGTCTTCGCAAGAGGAAATCGCAGCGCTGCCGCGGCCACAACGGCGCTACGAGCCGGCAATGGACGCTGCCGAACGCGACCGGTCATATGTCGGCTGGAAAGACGCCGTCGGCCGGGTGCTCTGGAACTGACGACTCGGCGCCTTCGGACTTTTGCCGTCAAGTCAAACCCGCAGGATAACCGCCTGCGGGTTTTGTGACTCTGTGAATAGCGCGCTTGCTGGACGAGCCAGTGGAACATGGTACAATTGTGCATGAGCCAGCCGAACTGGTCGCTGGTTCAAACTTCAGGTTAATGGCCGGATTTCCGGCAACGCGAGATGGGTAGGAGTGCTGGTGTTTGGTCTGCTTGCGTTGTTCCTTTCGAACGCGTCTAGACTTGACGAGGCAGACGGTTCACGGCCATAGGTACCCCACTCGATCCCTCATCTCAACGGTCTGACAGAAGGCGGCGAGCAACCTGGTGAGCGAATTGCCTTGGAGCAACCTGTCATCTCTGCTATAATCGGTGACATGAGTTCTTGCCAGTTCGATTACGAGCCGCTGGTGGCTGCGCTACACGCGCGCGGTGTGCGCTTCCTCGCGCCCAGTGACGCCCAGCCTGGACCTAAACCCGTTGATGACCTGGCGCTGATCACCTGCCTCGCCAGCCGTGACCAGCCGCGCCTGCGCACGGCGCTGGCTGCGCTGTTCATCTTGCATCCCGAGCTGGCCGATCAACTCGACGCGCTGCAACTGCCGCCGGCAGCACAGACCGAGTTACGCATCCAATACACAGCCGCTGCATGCCTGCAAAGAATGTGGTCGATCCGACTGGGGTTCTACTTGGGAGAGGTTTCCTTGCTTCCCGATCGCTATTCCGCAGGTTTGGGCTTGCCGCCGGTGAATGCTCATTATGGCAAACTGTGCCTGCACACCCTGGCCGCCCGCCAACCTTTCGATCAATTGTCTGCCTATGATAGTTTGATGAGCTTGCTCTTCGCCCAACTGAAAGCAGAGACACCTCATGAGCATGCGACCGCCGGTTGACCGGCAAAGAATCATTCGCTTTCTGCAACAGTTGGGCCAGCAGTACCGCAAGCCGGGTCGCGTCTATCTGGTTGGCGGGACCACGCTTGTCTTCGAAGGCTTTCGCACGCAAACCCTCGATATTGATCTTGCGTTCGAGGTTGGCGATCGAGATCACGGCGAGTTCATCCGCGCCGTGCGCAGCCTGAAGGATGAGCTGGCCATCAACGTAGAAGAGGCATCTCCTGGCGACTCATCCCTTTGCCCGAAGGCTACCAAGGCCGCGCCAAGTTCATCGACCGCTTTGGCAGCCTCGACGTCTATCACTTCGATGTCTACAGCGTTGCACTGAGTAAAATCGAGCGGGGCAGGGATGCAGACTTTGCCGACGTCCTGGCGCTACTTGACGCCGGTTGGCTCGAATTCCGAACGCTCAAGCGCTGCTTCGAGGAGATACTGCCCCAAATTGGAGAGCGGAGTTTGAAGGATGACCCACAGGAGTTTCAGCGCAAATTCGCGTATCTGGAAAAGACCTGGGCGACCAGGAACGCCTGATAATCCGCTTCCAAACTGACAAAAAAACGGCAAACCGAGGACCTTTACCGGTCTGGCTTGCCGTTTTTGATCTACTTCCCAAGCGTTACAGTTCCCTGAACTGGCCTTCCACGACGTCTCCTTCACTCTCGCGCTGGAAGACGATCTCGCCACCGCGTGCGTCGGCCACGACGGTGTCGCCCTCGCCGAAGTCGCCGCGCAGCAGGGCCAGCGCCAGCGGGTCCTGCACCAGCCGCTGGATGGCCCGCTTCAGCGGCCGCGCGCCGTAGACCGGGTCGTAGCCGGCGTCGGCCAGCAGAGTGCGCGCCGCGTCGGTCAGTTGCAGGTCGATCTTGCGCTCGCTCAACAGGTTGCGCAGCCGGCCAAGCTGGATCTCCACGATCTCGCCCAGATGCTCGCGCGTCAGCGGATGGAAGATCACTACCTCGTCGATGCGGTTCAGGAACTCAGGCCGGAACGTCGAACGCAGCACCTCCATCACATACTGGCGCGTCTCGTCGCTAGCTTCACCCGCCACCTGCGACCTGCTACCTGCCACCTGCCACGCCTCGCTCCCCACATTGCTGGTCATGATCACCACCGTGTTCTTGAAGTCCACGGTGCGGCCATGGCCGTCGGTCAGCCGGCCGTCGTCCAGCACCTGTAGCAGGGTGTTGAAGACCTCGGGGTGCGCCTTCTCGATCTCGTCGAACAGCACCACCGAGTAGGGCTTGCGGCGCACGGCCTCGGTCAGTTGCCCGCCCTCCTCGTAGCCGACGTAGCCGGGCGGCGCGCCCACCAGGCGGCTAACGGTGTGCCGCTCCTGGTACTCGCTCATGTCGATGCGCACCATGGCCTGCTCGTCGTCGAAGAGGAACTCGGCCAGCGCGCGCGCCAGCTCAGTCTTGCCGACGCCGGTCGGCCCCAGGAAGATGAAGCTGCCGATGGGCCGGTTGGGGTCCTGCAGGCCGGCACGCGCACGGCGCACGGCGTTGGCCACCGCGCGGATCGCCTCGTCCTGGCCCACGACCCGGCGATGCAGGTTTTCCTCCATGCGCAGCAGCTTCTCGACCTCGCCCTCCAGCAGCTTGCTGACAGGAATGCCGGTCCAGCGTGCCACGATCTGGGCGATGTCCTCAGCATCCACCTCTTCCTTGAGTAACATGCCCATCTGCTGCATCTCGGCCAGTTGCGACTCGGCCGCCGCCAGTTCCGCCTCTTGCCCGCGTAGCTTGCCATATTGCAACTCACTGGCCTGCTGCCAGTTCTGCTGACGCTGGGCCTGCTCGACCTCGAAACGGGTGCGCTCGATCTCGTCCTTGAGCTGGGCGATGCGCTGGATGGCCTGACGCTCGGCGTCGAGACGGGTCTCCAGGGCGCGCCGCTGCTCCTCCAGATCGGCCAGCTCGCGTTCGAGCACCTCCAGGCGCTCCTTGCTGGCCTTGTCCTTCTCGCGCTTCAAGGCCTCGCGTTCGATCTCAAGCTGCATGACGCGCCGCTTGATCTCGTCCAGTTCGGCCGGGTCGCTGGTGATCTCCATGCGCAGCCGGCTGGCTGCCTCATCGATCAGATCGATGGCTTTGTCGGGCAGGAAGCGGTCGGAGATGTAGCGGTGCGACAGTGTGGCTGCGGCGATGACGGCCGCGTCGGTGATGCGCACGTTATGGTGTACTTCGTAGCGCTCCTTGAGGCCGCGCAGAATGCTGATGGTGTCTTCGACCGATGGCTCGTCGATCAGCACGGGCTGGAAGCGGCGCTCCAGGGCGGCATCCTTCTCGATGTACTTGCGGTACTCGTCCAGCGTGGTTGCGCCGATGGTGTGTAGTTCTCCGCGCGCCAGCAGCGGCTTGAGCATGTTGCCGGCGTCCAGTGATCCCTCGGCCGCGCCCGCGCCGACCACGGTGTGCAGCTCATCGATGAAGAGGATCACCTGGCCGTCGCTCTCGGTGACCTCCTTCAGCACAGCTTTGAGCCGCTCCTCGAACTCGCCGCGGAACTTCGCGCCCGCCACCAGGCTGCCCATATCCAGGGCGACGATGCGCTTGTCCTGCAGGCCGGTGGGCACGTCGCCGCGCACGATGCGCAGCGCCAGCCCCTCGGCGATGGCCGTCTTGCCGACACCCGGCTCGCCGATCAACACCGGGTTGTTCTTGGTGCGCCGGCTGAGGATCTGGATGACGCGGCGGATCTCCTCGTCGCGACCGATGACCGGGTCGAGTTTGCCCTTGCGCGCCAGTTCGGTCAGATCGCGCCCGTATTTGGTCAGCGCCTGGTAGGTGGTTTCAGGGTTCTGGCTGGTGACGCGCTGGCTGCCGCGGATGCTCTGCAGGGCTTGCAGGATCGCGTCGCGGCTGATGCCGGCCGCGGCCAGCAGCTTTTGTGCGCCATCGCCGGCTTTGTCGGCCAACGCCAGGAACAGGTGCTCGGCGCTGACATAGTCGTCGTGCATCCCGTCAGCCTCGCTCTGGGCAGCCTGCAGCACGCGCTGCAACGCCCCGCTGACGCCTGGCTGCACGGAATCGCCGTAGACCCGCGACCGGTTGTTGAGGGCAACATTGACCTGGGAAACGAGTTGCTGCGGGTTGCGCCCAAGCCCAAGCACAATCTGCGGCACGACGCCGTCGGGTTGCTCCAGCAACGCCAGAAGCAAATGTTCAGGCTCAATCTGCGCGTGGTTATAGGCTTCAGCCTGCGACTGAGCCTCCAGCAGCGCTTCCTGGGCGCGCTGCGTAAATTTGTCTTGTCTCATGTGACCCGTCCTCTCAGTTAGAGTCCTTGTAACTGCTCACCCGGGCCAAGACGGCCAGTCACACATGAGCAGTTACGAGTCTTTTTTCATTTCAGTATACCCGACCACTGTCAGAACACCGCTAATAAAGTGTTAGCATTGCGTTTGAGTAACCACACGACTGCCCGGCTTGCCCGATGCACCAATCGGTTGTATCATCCGATTGGTGTTGGCACGTCCCGCCGCAATCCTCTACATCTTCTTTTACCCTATCACAGCGGAGTTGTTCGATGCTTGAAATTCGCAACTTGAGCAAGACCTACCCTGACGGAACCGAGGCGCTCAAGAACATTTCTTTTACAGTACCGGACGGCCAGTTCCTGGTCCTGATTGGCTTGAGCGGCTCGGGCAAAAGCACGCTGCTGCGTTGCATCAACCGGCTGGTCGAGCCAACCTCGGGCGACGTGATCTGGAACGGCAAGAACATCACGACCGCTTCGAACACCGAACTTCGCCGCCACCGGCGCGAGATCGGGATGATCTTCCAGCATTTCAACCTGGTGAAGCGACTCAACGTGCTGACCAATGTCATCACCGGCCACCTGGGCTACGGCGGCGGCATACGTGCGCTTCTCAACTGGTGGCCGGAGGAGGTGAAGGAGGAGGCGATGCGCAATCTGAAGCGCGTCGGCATCACCGAAAAGGGCTGGAACCGTGCTGACGCACTCAGCGGCGGGCAGCAACAGCGGGTCGGCATCGCCCGCGCGATGATGCAAAAACCCAAGATGATGCTGGCGGACGAGCCGGTCGCGTCGCTGGACCCGGCGCTCAGCCACACCATCATGGACTACCTCAAGGACCTGAACAAAAAGGATGGCATCACGGTCATCTGTTCCCTGCACTTCCTGAGCCTGGCACGCGAGTATGGCGACCGCATCATTGCCCTGAAGGCCGGCGAGATCGTGTTCGATGGTTCTCCTGCCCTGATCGACGAGGCGCGTTTCATGGAGATCTACGGCGATGAAGCGGTGGAGGTCGAGATCCGATGAGCCTTTATAACAAGTACCGGCCACGTCGTTCGTTTGGGCACACCCTGCTGCGCTGGGTGCTGATCGTTGTCGGCATCGCCATTTTTGCCATTGGCTGGCAAGTGACCGAGATCAACTTCAAGGACCTCGTCACCGGTTTCAACGACGTGCAGCCGTTGCTCAATTCGCTGCTGCATCCTGAATTCGTCACCAAGGAAACCAAGGATTTCACCAGCACCTCGCTGATCCAGATCCCCTGTACCGACAACCCGCCGCCGCAGACGCCTCCCAACCCCGCTGGGTACATGATCATCAGCGAAACGTGCGCCGCACGCGGTGAGACTATCGGCGTCCAGGGCCTGAACTACCCGCCGCGCACCCAGGTAACGCTAAGCCTGGCCGCAGTGGATAATCCGCGCCGCGACCGGCTGGCGGTGGTGTTGACCGACGTCAATGGCGAATTCACCACCGACCTGACGATACCGGCCGACTTCACCTACAAATCCGAAGGGCTGGCGCACCGGCTCCAGGCGGAGTACGAGATCGAGTTTGGACCGATGCAGATCTCGGAAACCACCAAGGTCGTCTTTGTGAAGATGATCCAAACCGTGCTGCTGGCGCTGATGGCGACGATCTTCGCGATTGTTTTTGCCATCCCATTCAGCTTCCTGGGCGCACGCAATCTGATGACCCGCACGCGCGTTGGAACGGTGATCTATTACATCGTGCGCTTCATCATGAACCTGACACGCGCCATTGAGCCGCTGATCTGGGCCATCATCTTCGCGGTCTGGGTGGGTATTGGTCCGTTTGCCGGGGTACTGGCGCTGACGGTCCATTCCATCGCCGCCCTAGGCAAGTTGTACTCGGAACAGATCGAGGGGATCGAGAACGGGCCACTGGAGGCGATCACCGCCACCGGCGCCAGCGGCGGCCAACGCATCATCTACGGCGTCGTGCCGCAGATCGTCGCACCGTTCATCGCGTTCACACTCTACCGCTGGGACATCAACGTGCGCATGAGTACGGTGATCGGTCTGGTGGGCGGCGGCGGCATCGGCTTCCTGCTGATCCAATGGATCAACCTGTTGCAGTACGAGAAGGCGGCAGTTGCGGTCTGGGCGATTGCGATTGTGGTGTCGATCATGGACTACTCCAGCGCAGTGATCCGCGAGCGACTGGTGTAGGGTACTGGCACGGTCGGAGACCGGCCAGAGCGAAGGTGTAGGGTACTGGCACGGTCGGAGACCGGCCAGAGCGACTTCGCCCCTGCTGTGGCCGGTCTCCGACCGTGCCACCGTCCGGTCAGGGATTGAACTCCCTGACTGAACACACGAAGCGCCCTCAGGCGCTGGTTCCGCAGGCCCTGAGGGGCCTTGGTATGTTCAGACGGTGAGTTCCATTCACCGAACTGATTTCGCGCCTGCGCGACTTTGGCATTATGGAAAGCCATGGTACAATAGCGCGAGATTACCATAACACCTGAACACCTGGCTTGTTGCCCTCCTGACGCCGCACCCCATGATCATCGTACATTGCTCAGGCCAGCTTTGTCCCCTTGAGGAGTTCTGCAATGCAAGAGCAGATCGATGAGTTCCTGGACTATGTGGCCACCGAACGAGGATACTCAGAAAACACCCTGGCCGCCTATCGCAACGACCTCGGCCAGTTCGCTGAGTTCCTGAGCGACTACTCCACACAAAAGAAGAAAGAGCCGCCCACCGAGTGGAACCAGATCGACAAGAACCACATCGTCGACTACATGCTGGCCATGAAGGAGCGCGGCTATGCGTCATCCACCGTGGCGCGCAAGGTGGCTGCTACCAAGTCCTTCTTCCACTTCCTTAAGGAGGAAGGTTCGGTCACTGACGATCCGACGTTGAAGCTGGAATCGCCCAAAGTCAAGAAGCATCTGCCCAAGGCGATCTCGATTGAAGATGTGGAGCGGCTGCTGGCCGAGCCCACCAAATCCGACTCGGCCAAGGGACTGCGTGATACGGCCCTGCTGGAGACGCTTTACGCCACCGGCCTGCGCGTCTCCGAGGTCGTGTCGCTGAACATCGAAGATGTGGACCTGGAGACTGGCACCATCTACTGCATCGGCAAAGGGGATCGCGAGCGGGTTGTGCCGGTCTACGACCAGGCCGCGCTGACCATCGACGCGTATCTGAAGAACGGCCGGCCAGTGCTGGTGCGCAACAGCGAGGAAAAGGCGCTCTTTCTGAACCATCGCGGTGAGCGGCTGACCCGCCAAGGCCTTTGGCTGATCATCAAGCAATACGTGGATACCGTCGGCATCGAAGGGGACGTCACGCCGCACACACTGCGCCATTCCTTCGCCACCCACATGCTGCATGGCGGTGCCAAGCTGCGCGACGTGCAAAAGCTGCTGGGCCACGCCAACATCTCCACCACCCAGGTCTACACGCAAGTCACCCAGGACCACCTGCGCGAAGCCTATAACGTCGCGCATCCGAGGGCCTAACTGTGACTAGCGCGCCCACACGCCAACATTTCGAGGAGGCCGCGGCCGCCATTCGCGGCTTCAGCCCGCTGCAACCGCGTGTTGCGCTGGTGCTCGGGTCGGGACTGAACCCGCTGGCCGATCAGGTCGAAGACGCGGTTGTCGTCCGATATGGCGATATCCCCCATTTCCCGGTCTCCACCATTGCCGGCCACCAGGGCCGGCTGGTCATAGGACATCTGAAGGGCAATCCGGTGATCGTGATGCAAGGCCGCGCTCACTATTACGAGGGCTACTCCATGCAACAGGTCACCTTGCCGGTGCGCGTCTTCCGGCAGCTGGGCGTGGAGATTCTGATGTTGACCAATGCGGCCGGCGGGCTGAATAAGCAGTATCACACCGGCGACATGATGCTGATCAACGACCACATCAACTATGTCGGCATGGCAGGCGAAAATCCGCTGCGCGGCCCCAACGATCCCGAACTTGGCCCCCGCTTTCTTGATATGTCCAGAACCTACGATCGGGAATTGCGTGAGCTCGCGCTGGCAGTTGCCACTGAAGAGAAGCTGCCGCTGCATCAAGGCGTCTACGTCGGCCTGGCCGGGCCGACCTTCGAGACACCGGCCGATGTGCGCTTCCTGCGGATGATCGGCGGCGACGCCGTGGGCATGTCTACTGTACCGGAGGCTATCGTCGCCCGTCACGGCGGAATGCGTGTCATGGGCGTTTCCGGCATCAGCAACGTCGCCATCGATGTCATCGACGGCGAGGGCGAGGCGAGCCACGAGGAAGTGCTGGAAGCCGGCGCCTTGCTGGTGCCGCGTATGACAAGCCTGATTTGCGGCGTGCTGGCGCGCCTGTGAACTTCCACCCTGACGCAAACGTGCTATAATCAGCAGGGTGCGCTGGAAGCAAGACTTCGGAAGCTGCCAGGTCCGACCGTAGAAATGCATAGACGTTATCGGCTGGCCACCGCCAGCCAGCGGCGACTCTGAAGACGTTGCACACACCCTGAGAAATCCTGGCAAATGCCCGGCGACCCGCTCGGGCATTTGTTTCGCATTAGGAGTAACACAGTCCCTTCATGGCTGTTCTAGTACAGATCCTCAGCAGATATGCGCCCGCTATTTACGCGATCTGCGCGATTGCCGCGCTTTATCTGCTGCGAGTCGCGATCCTTGCGCGCCGCGAGCGCCGCCAGGCCGCGTTCTCGCTGGAACGCGAGACCGCAACCAATCGAACCCACGGTGCACTGCGTTGGGCGCTACTGCTCATCGCCATTATGGGCGCGACCTATTTTGTCAGCAACTATCTCACGACTGCCGTCGAGCCGATTATCGCAGAGGCGGACCCAACGCCGACACCGGTATTCCTGATCTCGACGCCGACACCGACACCCGAAGCCACGCCGACCGTCACTGAGACGCCGACAATCACGCCGACGCCGCGGCCACGGGCGACTCCCCGGCCTGTGGTGACAGAGCCGCCGCCGGAAACGCCGACCCCCCAAGCGCCGGTGGTTGTGGCTGCCAACTGCCCCGATGCGCGCGCGGTTATTATCGAGCCAGGTGCAAACCAGCAGATCAACGGTCCGGTGCAGGTGGTCGGCACCGCCCAGACTGGCTCTTTCCAGTATTACAAGATTGAGTTCAAGCCGGCCGGGGCATCCGGCGATTTCAGCTTCTATGCGCGGCGCGATAACCCGGTCGTCAATGGACCGTTGGGCACATGGGACCCCTCGGGTTTGCCCGCCGGCGCCTATCAACTGCGGCTGGTGACGGTCGACGCCACCGGCAACTTTGGACAATGTACGGTCACCGTGAACGTCGGTGGGTAACTGAGACTTGGAGAAGTAACATTGAACAACAACCAGAACAACACGATTTGGTGGATCATCGGCGTGGCAGCCATCCTCTTGTGCTGCTGCTGTCTTTTCGCGGTTGGTGCGGGTGGCCTCGGCTTTGGCTTGCTGGCGTCGTCCAGCAGCAGCAGCCCTGAATTCACCTTCCCCGACGTGGCGACGGTGGAGGTTCTCGTGGCCACCGCGACGCCGCGGGCGCCCCGCCCATCGGCCACACCGCGACCTACCATCGCGGCTGGCGGCAGCTCAGCCGCACCCACCCCGGCCGCCGAGGATTTCCTGACCGAGATGCAACTGCAGGAAGCTGTCGTCCCCGCCAGAAACCTGCGGGTGCTGGCAGAGGAACTGCGCGGCACCGGGCCAATCCCGGAGGTCGTCAACGACACGACGCCCACCTACCGGCTGAACGAACGCCAGAAGTTCTGGATCAACAACGACGACACCAACGAGCATTTCCAGATCGACGCGACGCTGGCTTATGTCAATGACGTGGTGTATATGTGGGTCGAAGACGGCGTGAAATACGACCCGGTTGCTCTGAAGGCCGCGGCTGACAAGTTCGCCGAAGCGACCTACCCGACCGACCGCAACTTCTTCGGCAGCGAATGGAGTCCCGGCGTGGACAACGACCCGCGGCTGCACATCCTGCACTCCGAGCAGCTTGGCGACAGCATTGCCGGCTATTTCAGTGGCGCCGATGAGGTCAGCAACAAGGCGCAGCCCTTCTCCAACGAGCGGGAGATGTTCTACATCAACATCGACAACACCAAGCCCGACACCGACTTCTACAACGGCGTGCTGGCGCATGAGTTCCAGCACATGATCCACTGGTACCAGGACAAGAACGAGACCAGTTGGGTCAACGAGGGAATGAGCGAGCTGGCTTCGGAGCTGAACGGCTACGACCGCGGCGGGGCTGACTACGCCTTCAGCGCCCTGCCCGACACGCAGTTGAACGCCTGGAGTGACGACCCCAACGGCCGCACCGAACACTATGGCAACGCCTACCTGTTCATGTCGTACTTCCTGCAACGCTTCGGCAACCAGTTGACGCAGGACGCGGTGGCTTCCGACGCCAACGGCATCGACGGGTTCAACGAGGCGCTGGCCAAGGACAACACCGGCGTCACCTTCGACGACGTGTTCGCCGACTGGGTGATCGCCAACTTCCTGGACAATCCTGACCTTGCCGATGGACGCTATGGCTACCAGCGCGACGACGTCCAGCCGATGGCGATTGACGCGACCCATCGCCGCTACCCCGTGCAGCGCGAGACCGACGTGTCGCAGTACGCCACCGACTACATCGAACTGACCGGCAGCGGCGACGTGCGCATCGACTTCCAGGGCGCCACGACTGCCAGCCTGGCCAACACCAGCGCCCACAGCGGTGAGGACATGTGGTGGGCCAACCGCGTCGACGACTCCGATGCCCGCCTGACGCGCGCCTTCGACCTGAGCAGCGTGGACAGCGCGACGCTCAACTTCTGGACCTGGTACGACATCGAGGACGACTGGGACTACGGCTACGTCATGGCTTCCACCGACGGCGGCGAGACCTGGACGCCGCTGACCACGCAGGACACCACCGAGGACAATCCCAACGGCAACAGCTTCGGCCCCGCGTTGACCGGCTGCTCAGGCGACTCCAGCAGCCAGGAAGCGGGCGATGCCTGCAACGCTCAGTGGATCCAGCAAACGGCCGACCTGACGCCCTTCGCCGGCAACGAGGAAGTGCTGGTGCGCTTCCAGTACATCACCGACGACGCGGTCAACTACCCCGGCTTCTTCGTGGACGACATCAGCATCCCTGAGATCGGCTACACAGATGACGCTGAGAGCGACGGCGACTGGGTCAGCGAGGGCTGGATACGCACCGACAACACGATCCGCCAGCGCTGGCTGGTGCAGTTGATCGAGATGGACAGCGGCGCCGACCCGGTGATCACCCGCCTGGAGGTGGACGGCAACGGGCAGGGAAGCTGGGCCGTCAACGACATTCGTCGCGGCAACAGTGCCATTCTGGCTATCAGCGCCCTGGCGCCGGTGACCACCGAGAAGGCGCAGTACCAGTACTCGATCACGCAGCAGTAATCCCCGACGACACAGAACACCGCCGTCCGCCACACCAGACGGACGGCGGTGCTTTTAGCTCGGGGGCAATCATTCAAAGCTAACAACGCCGCTGCGCAAGCGGAGCGAAAGAAGCCGGGCTTTTGTTCTCGCAACCAGCGATCGTGGGCATCAAGCGGTTTGTGAGTGTGCCAGGTTTAGGATCACAAGTGAAAAACCCGGTTTCTAACCGGCCATTACCATCAATTGATGAAAGTTAAGATTCTATTCCGGTGATAGCCTGGCGAGTCCCGCCCGACCGTAAAACGGATCGGGCTACGAGGTGAAAGGCTCTACGAGCCTGGATTCCTGCCCTGAATGGGCTTCCACCTTGTAGCCGGATGGCCTTGCGAAGCACCCCACAGCGGAGCGGAGTGGGTGGCCTCCGGTGGGCGTGTCGAGCGGATTGCCGACTCTCATTTTTGACCTTCATCAGTCATGGCTTCGCCGGCAGATACGTCAACACTGCGTCGATGTCCTCGCCGCTGAGGGGCTTGGCGGGTTCCCCCGATTGATGAAAGTTCAGGATGTATTTCGGTATTCCGTCGTCCCCGCGTAGGCGGGAACCCAGCGCGGTGAAGAGTAGATTCCCGCCTACGCGGGAATGACGAGCCACGACTGCTTACCGTATTAATTTCTTGAGGTTCATCAATCATCGCCGCGTCTGGTAACGCCACTCCAGCAACCGGACGGCTGGTGCTGGCTGCCCCGCTGTGTTATAATCGGCCCATGCGATTTCTTATTACGGGCGGCGCGGGATTCATCGGGACGACGCTGGCTAACCACCTCGTCAGAACCGGTCACCACGTCCGCGTCCTGGATGACCTGAGCGCCGGAGATCCCTCCCGTCTCGATGCACGTGTGCTCTTTTCGCGCGGCGATGTGCGCAACGTGCCCAACCTGTGGACGCTCCTGCAAGACGTGGAATGCGTCTACCATCTCGCGGCGCGCATCTCGGTGCCGGAGTCGGTGCTCTATCCGCTGGAGTACAACGACGTCAACGTGGGCGGGACTGTGGCGCTGTTGACGGCCGTGCGCGATGTCGGTGTACCGCGAGTGGTGCTGACATCGTCCGCATCGGTCTATGGCAATCAACCGGGGCAGCCGGTGCATGAAACGATGCAACCCAGCCCCAAGTCCCCGTACGCGATCACCAAGATCGCCGCCGAGCACTATCTGTTCATGCTGGGGCGTCTGTACAACTGCGATGCCGTGGCGCTGCGCGTGTTCAACGCCTACGGGCCGGGCCAACGAATCCCGCCGGCGCACGCGCCGGTGGTGCCGCTGTTTCTGCGCCGCGCGCTGACGGGCGGGTCACTGGTGGTGCATGGCAACGGCAGCCAGACACGCGACTTCGTCCACATCGACGACGTGGTGCGGGCCTTGACCGCTGCAGCCAGCGTGCCAGAAGTCGACGGTCAGGTGATCAACATCGGCTCAGGCCAGGAGACCAGCATTCAGGATCTGGCGCGGGTGGTGGGCAGCGTGGCCGGCCGCGCGCCGTCGATCATCTACAACGAAAGTCAGTCGCCGGGCGTGGCGCGCCTGGTAGCCGATATTTCACTGGCGCGCCGGCTGCTGGGCTATGCTCCCGAAGTCGGGCTGGAGCAAGGGCTAAACGACTTGCTGAAAATCGATGGGCAATTCGAGCGGCGAAAACTTGTCGCAGCGTAACGTCAGCGAACGCGAAAACGCCTGGAACCGGGTTCCAGGCGTTTTCGCGTCCGCAAGCTATGCGGATATCTAGAGGTGGACGACGACCGTCGCGCCGTTCGGTGTAAAGTTGTACAGCCACTGGGCCTCGGAAGGGCGCATGTTGACACAGCCGTGGCTCATGGGGTGACCGAAGTTGTTGTGCCAGTACGCGCCATGGATGGCGTGGCCGCGATTGGTAAAGTACATCACCCAGGGGACGTTTGGCAGATCGTAGCCAGGCCCGGTCATTCGCTGAGACTGCACCTTATACTGGATGTGATAGGTTCCTACCGGTGTCGGGAAAGTTGAACCGGTACTGACAAGTGTGTTGAAGACCGGCGTATTACCTTCGTAAGCTGTCAGCGATTGGGTGCTCAGATTGATATCGATCCAGCGGGCGCCGCCGTTGCCGGGGCTGGAGACCACTGGATTACTGGGCGCAGGCGCCGGTGCGGGAGCAGGCACGCTGCCGGCGCCGCTGGCGGTAAGGATCAGACGTTGCCCCACGTAGATGTGGTTGGGATTGCTGATCGCGTTGGCGTTGGCCAGGGCAGCCGTCGAAGTCCCGTACTGGGCCGCGATGCTGCTGAGATTTTCACCGGCGCGAACGATGTGAATGCCGCCGCTTGCTGCCGCCCCACCACCGGCATTGCCACTGCTGCCCGCACCGGGGATGACGAGACGTTGACCAACGTAGATCAGATTGGGATTGCTGATGCCATTGGCCTGAGCCAGTGCGGCCTGACTAATGCCGTAGCTCTGGGCGATGGTGCTGAGATTTTCGCCACGCTGGACAACGTGTACACCACCCTGATAGTCCGGCGCGGCCGCTGCAGGCAGCACAGGTATCAACAGTGCGACCAGCAACACCGCCATGATGATAAACTTGAGACGAGATTTGGAAACCATTGAGTCCTCCATTAATGAAACAACCGGGGCAACTACCCGGTCAGGACTGACGGTCTGTTGAAGCTGCGGGCCGGAGATAATGTGTGCGACCGTTCATCCTTACCATTGACTTTGAATAGTTACCAACTAGGAACGAGCAATGACCAGACAGCTAACTTATGTTAGGTTGTACTGCAATTTTTATCCTATGTCAAATTTCGAATGGTCGGGTGAATTCGCATAGACGGGGTACAGTTCGTGATG
Source organism: Anaerolineales bacterium (assembly GCA_020634615.1). Lineage (GTDB taxonomy): Bacteria > Chloroflexota > Anaerolineae > JAAEKA01 > JAAEKA01 > JACKBK01. The sequence goes on along the minus strand of JACKBI010000007.1, from coordinate 25,360 downwards.
TCTGGAACTGGCAAACCTTCATTGTTGTGGTATAATTGCGTGGTGCTCAAAAATGTCGATTAACGTCGTCTGAACCCCGTAACGTGTGATTGTGTACATGACCCTCAAATCCTTCCTGTCGCCCACTCGCATCATCCTGCTCGTTATCCTTAGCACGGCCTTGCTGGCCTTGCCGGGTTATCTCCACGCCCAGGAGCCGCCAACGCTGGAACAGATCAACGCGGTTGCCAAGGAACTGTATTGCCCGCTGTGTAACGGCGTCCGGCTTGATACCTGTGAACTGCAAGCCTGCGAGCAGATGCGCCAGGTGATCGGCGAGAAGCTGACAGAAGGCGTCCCAAAGCAACAGATCAAGGACGAATTTGTCGCGCAGTATGGGCCGGTTGTGCTGGGCGAGCCACCGCGCGAGGGCCTGAATTTGCTAGGCGGCTGGGTATTGCCAATTGCGCTGTTCCTGGTAGCGGCGGCAGCAGTGACGCTGATGGTTTTGCGCTGGTCTCGGCGACCAGAGCCAGCGGTCGCTGTAGCTGCCCCGACGACACAGGCCGAGAAGGTCGCCGGCGATGAATATCTCGCCCGAGTCGAGGCCGATCTCGCTGATCTGGAATAGTGTCTGACGGAGATGTAATGAAATGACGAACAACCTGGATGTTCCCTCGGCGCCTCCCGAGAAGAAACGTGGCTTCGGAAAGTACCTGGTGTTAATTGTCGCGCTGGCGTTCGCGGGCGTGCTGGGCTATGGCCTGCTGACTGCCGGCGACGACCGTGTGGAGGCCGGCAAAGCGCCCGATTTCAGCCTGACATCTTTTGATGGCGAGCAACACCGGCTGTCGGATCTTGAAGGCAAGGTGGTCGTGGTCAATTTCTGGGCGACGTGGTGCGTCAGCTGCAAAGGCGAGGCGCCCGAGCTTGAGCAAGCCTGGCAAGATTTCAAGGACGATGACGTCGTCTTCCTCGGCGTCGATTATCTGGACCAGAAGCCTCTCAATCTTGAATGGATCGATCGCTATGACATTACCTATCCCAACGGCGACGACATCCAGGGTCGCATCTACAACTCTTACGGCGTGCAGGGCCTGCCGGAGACCTTCGTGATCAATCGCAACGGCGAGGTCTCAGAGGTTTTCGTAGGTGCGGTGACGCGGGATCAACTTTCGGTAGCGATTATGCAAGCCCTTGCTGAAAGCGAGAGCTAATCGCTATCTAACTTAATGCGAACTGTTTGACGAAAGGAGCAACATGGCAGATCTGGGCTTGTTAGCACTGGTTGTAGCTTTTGTGGTTGCCTTATTTGGTATCGCTGCCAATCTCATCGGCGCACAGCAGAAGCGGCCTGCACTGATTGTAGCCGGCCGCAATGCACTTTACGTGGTTTCAGGTTTCGTCGCGCTGGCCGCTCTGATCCTGATCATTGCGCTGCAGCGCCGGGATTACAGTCTGGCGTACGTGGCCAATGTGGTCAGCAACGATCAGTCGGTGTTCTTCAACCTGGCGGCGCTTTGGGGCGGTCAGGCCGGGTCGCTGCTCTTCTGGACGTTGATCCTGGCAGGCTACTCGACCGCCGTTACGCTCTCACAGTGGAAGCGCCAGCCGATCCTGCGGCCCTACGTAACCGCCGTTCTGCTGGGCGTGCTGCTGTTCTTCCTGACAGTGCTGCTGTTCGCCGCCAACGCCTTCAACCGGCTGTGGTTGATGCCTGACGGCACGACGCTGGGAGCGACCTTCGCGCCGGCCGGGGCAGTGCCTGCGCAGATCACCGATGGCTCTGGGTTGAATCCCCTCTTGCAGAACTACTGGATGGTCATCCATCCGGTGATGCTCTACCTGGGCTGGATCGGGATGATTATCCCCTTCTCTTTCGCCGTGGCCGCGCTGGTCACGCGCCAGTTGGGCAACGAATGGGTGAGGTCAATTCGGCGCTGGACGCTGGTGCCGTGGATGTTCCTGACCGCAGGCATCTTGATGGGGTCGCAATGGGCATATGTCGAGCTGGGCTGGGGCGGCTACTGGGCCTGGGACCCAGTGGAGAACGCCAGCTTCCTGCCATGGCTGACTGCCACCGCCTTCCTGCACTCGATCATGATTCAGGAGCGGCGCGGCATGCTCAAGGTGTGGAACCTGACGCTGGTCTTCCTGACCTTCGAATTGACCATCATCGGCACGTTCATTACCCGCAGCGGGGTCATCGAGTCGGTGCATGCGTTCGCTCTGTCGAACATCGGCCCGCTCTTCTTCTCGTTCATCCTGCTGACCATGTTTGGCTATCTGGCCTTGCTGTGGACGCGGTTGCCGCAACTGCGCAGCGCTAACCAGCTTGACAGCGTGCTGAGCCGCGAGTCGGCGTTCCTGTTCAATAACCTGCTTTTCGTGGGCATCGCCGGCGTCACGCTGTTCGGCACGTTCTACCCCATCATCTCCGACCTGTTCAGCAACTTCCTGCCGGTCGAGAAGATGTCCTTCGCTGCGCCCTGGTTCAACAAGGTGACCGGCCCGCTCTTCCTGCTGTTGATTGCCCTGATGGGCAGCGCGCCGCTGCTGAGCTGGCGACGTTCCAGCACAGAGACGCTGCGCAAGAACTTCACCTTCCCGTTGCTGGCCGGGCTGGGCGCGATGCTGCTGGCCTATCCGCTTGGCATTCACCGCATCTACCCGCTGCTGTCGTTCGGTGTGGCCGGTTTTGTAGTCGGCGGGCTGCTGCAGGAGTTCTATCGCGGCGCGAAGGCGCGCGGGCGCACCAAGGGCGAAAGCTGGCCGGTTGCGCTCTACCAGTTGCTGCGCCGCAACCAGCGCCGTTACGGCGGCTACATCGTGCACTTCGGTGTCATCCTGATCATGGTCGCCATTATCGGCGCCAACGCCTACCAGACGGAAGCGCAGGCTAACCTCCAGGTCGGCGAATCGATGCAGATCGAGGATTACACGCTGACGCTGCAAGGGATGCGGCAAAGTCCCGGTTCCACCTTCGACAAGGTGGAAGCCATTCTGCTGGTCTCGCGCAACGGCAAGGAAGTCGGCGAGATCTCGCCCGGCATGAACTTCTACAACACTATCGGCGGCCGCGATCAGCCCACCAACGAGATTTCGATCCGCATGGGGCTGCGTGAGGATCTGTACGTGGTGCTGGCTGGCTGGGAAGGCACGGGCCAGAGCGCGTCCTTCAAAACCTACGTCAACCCGTTGATGAGCTGGATGTGGATCGGCGGCATCGTGATGATCCTTGGCACGCTGGCAGCGCTCTGGCCACACGAGACGGAAACGCAACGGTCCGAGGTTCGTGACCGGGTGCCGCGTGGCATTCAGCCCGCGTGATCGGTGAATAGAAACGCATGATACCTGTAATTATTATCGGCGCGCTTGCCCTGGTCGGCATCGCCGTCGCCGCTATCGCGTTCCCGTTGCTGCGCGAACGCGAGGACCCCGATAGTGTTGAGATCAGGGAAGATCTCGACACCGTAACCGACCCACTGGTCGAGTTGGAAGGCCGCCGGGACGCAGTCTATCAGGCGATCCGCGAGCTGCGCTTCGACTATGACGTTGGCAAGGTTTCGGAGACGGACTACAACATCTTCGATACCCAGCTCAAGGCGCAAGCCGTGACGGTGCTCAAGGAGATCGATGCACTGCAAGCCGCTGAAGCAGATACCGCCCTGAACGACAGTCTGGAAGCTGAGATCGCCGCTCTGCGCCACGTCAACGGCAACGGTCCGGTCAAGACAGTGCCGCGCCAGCCCGTGCCGGCCGGCGGCGTCGCCGTCAACTTCTGCCCGCAGTGCGGTACCAAGGTGCGCAGCGGCGACAAGTTCTGCGGCACTTGCGGCGCAGTAGTGGGTTAAATCCACACGATCGGTAAGCAAAGAATCAAAAACAGGACGCGGCCATGGCCGCGTCCTGTTTTTTTGTCGCGCTGATGATCTTTTGCGCAATACGGCAACCGCACATATAATCACCGAACATACGTTCTGATTAAATTTGTTACCAGGAGCTTCTGATGGGCAAACGTCATCAGAAAAAGCGCCTGGAGGCAGCCGTGCAAGCGATCCAGAGCAAGTGGGGCGAGCAGGCCTTGCAAAAAGGCGTTCGTCCCACCGCCGCACGAGCGTCTGTACCCTGCCTGCCAACTGGCCTCACTGCTCTCGACTCCATCCTCACCATCGGCGGGCTGCCTCTGGGCCACATTTCCGAACTGATCGGCCAACCAACTTCGGGCAAGCGCACGCTGGCTCTGCACATTCTGGGCCACGCGCAGAGCCGCTACCCTTGCGTTTACATCGACCTCGCGCAGACCTTTGATCCGGTCTATGCGGCTGCCTGCCATGTCAGCCTGGCTCGTTTGGCCATCGCCGCGCCGTCCAGTCCCGGCCAGGCGCTTGATCTGGCGTGCAATCTCGCCAGTGGCGGCAAGTTTGGTCTCATCGTGTTCGACTCGACGGCTGAGTTGCTGACCGAAGCGATGCCACCCGACGCAGCCGCGACCATCCTGCGCCGCCTGCGCCATGCGCTGCACGACAAGCCGACAGCACTGGTCTTTGTGACCACACCTTACTTTGGCGAGGTCGATTCGCCCGCCAACTACCCACCCGGGTTCGCCTTGAACCAGACAGCGGCGCTGCGGCTGTCCGTGCGACGTGAAAAGTGGCGGCGGGACGGCGCGCGCATTGCAGGCTACACAGCTCGGGTCACCGTACTGCGCAACCGCTGGGGCCGGACCGGCCAGGAGACCACCGTTCGTGTCACCTTCAACGGCGTCCACGTCCAGGGCGAGTAGCGCCGGTCGCGTCGCCTACCTGGTTGTCCCCCACTTTCCGGTAGCCATGGAGCGGCGCGAGCGTCCGCACCTGGCCGGACAGCCGGTGGTTGTCGTGAACGATGCGCGTCTGGCTGGCGCCGCGACGACTGTTCTGGACTGCTCGCGCGAGGCATTGGCCGAGGGCGTGCAGCCGGGCATGGCGCTGAGCCGGGCGGAGCATCTCTGTCCGGAAGCAGCTTTTTTGCCGCCCCGTCTCGATCTGTACCGGTCGGCGGCGGCCTCGCTGTTTCAGTTGCTGAACAGCCAGATGCCCGCGGTGGAGCAGGCACAACCCGGCGGACTCTACCTCGACCTGCGCGGTCTGGAAGGGCGCGACGCCGAAGCCATGACGGTCTGCCAGGGGCAGAGCGAGTCCATCGTTCGCGAACTGCGCCTGGCGGCGACGGTCGGCGTGGCGATCAACAAGTTCAGCGCCGAAGCCGCCTCGTTGAGCATCGGCCTGAACCGCATCCTTGTCCTGACGGCCGGCACGGAGCGAATGTTTCTGGGCGGTTTTCCCGTCTCGCTGCTGCCGGTGGGCGGTGAGACTCAGCGGCGCTTGCAGTTGTTTGGCCTGCGCCGGCTGGGAGAGTTTGCCCGGCTGCCGCCGGCCGCGGTGCTGGCCCAGTTTGGCTGGGAAGGGCAGCGGGCGCACCGGCTGGCGCGCGGCCAGGACGACCGGCTGGTGGCGTCTGGCCAAAGCGAACGCAGCGAAGCGGCAAACCAGCAGTTCGATCCGCCGCTGGACAATCTGGAGACGCTGGTGACGGCCGCGACGCGGCTGGTAACCGGGCTGGCGGACCGGCTGGATACGACATTTCTGCGCGCGGGCCGGTTGTCGCTGGAGGTCACCTGCGCTGACGGCGCCTTCCTGACAGCTGAACGCCTGCTGGCCGAGGCTACGGCTGACGCTGGCCGTCTCAGCCGTCTGGCTGAGACGCTGCTGCGCTCGCTGCACTACAGTGACCGGGTCGAAGCGCTGACTGTGATGTTGAGCGACCTGAGCGCGCCGTCGATGCACCAACTTAGTCTGTGGCACAATCCACAGGAGCAGGAGGCTGAGGCGCATCTGCGCCGGCTGGAGGCGCGCTACGGCGCAGACTGCTTTCAGCGCGGCGTGCTGGTGGCGCCTGATCATCGGCTGGCCGCGCGGCGGTATGTGAAGACGCGCTGGCGGGCGTGACAGAGTGACGGTGCGGTAGTTCGGTAGTGCGATGGTTCGTTAGTCCGGTGGTATGGAAATCGGGTGCTTTCCTGGACTTCTGCGTTCTGACCTCTGACTTCTCAAGCCCGACCTTCCATGACTCAAATCTGGCCTGAAGGCGTACCTGTCGATGTCGAAACCATAGACCAGACGCCGGTCGCGTTTCGCTGGCAGCGCAAGCGGCAGCAAGTGCAGACCATCGTCGAGCAGTGGATTATCCATGACGAGTGGTGGCGGGACGAGATCTGGCGGCACTACTACCAGATCGAAACCGCCAGCGCGCTGCTGTGCGTTCTGTATCGCGACTTGCTGGCCGATGCCTGGTTTCTGGAGCGGATCTACGATTAGGCGCCTGATAACCGCGGATGGATAGGAAACCGCGGATCAAGCGACAGCCTACGACTTGCCACCTGCTACTTGCAACTTTCTTGTACACCGAACTTCACTGCCACTCCTGCTTCTCATTGCTGGACGGCGTCTCCCGGCCCGAGACGCTGGTGGCGCGCGCGGCCGCGCTCGACATGCCCGCGCTGGCGTTGACCGATCACGATGCGCTGTATGGTGCGGTGGCTTTCTGGCGCGCCGCGCGAAGCGGGTGAAGCCGGTGTTCGGGGCGGAGGTGACGGTGGAGGGGATTCTTCCGCGTTCAGGAGTCACGCTTACGAGGGAGTCTCACCCTCACCCCAACCCTCTCCCAAAGGGAGAGGGTGTCCGAAGTCCGATTCCCCTCTCCCCCGGGGGGAGAGGGGCCAGGGGTGAGGGGCAGATTCACTTTCACGCGACTCTCCTCGCCGAGAACGACGCCGGCTATGCCAATCTCAGCCAGCTCATCACCGCTGCACGGATGCGCTGCCAGAAGGGCGAGGCGAGCGCAACGTGGGATGATCTGGCGCAGCACAGCGCCGGGCTGATCGCGCTCTCCGGCTGCCGGCAGGGCATTGTCGCGCAGCATCTACTGGCCGGGGACAAAGATGGAGCACTGCGGGTTGCCCAGGACTTGCAGTCCTGCTTTGGCAAGGACCGCTTTTTTGTGGAGCTTCAGCGCCAACTCCATCCGGGCGACGAGCGGCTGGTGCAGGGATTGCTGTGGGTGGCCGAGCGGATGGACGCGCCGGTGGTGGCGACCAACAACGTCCACTACGCCGAGCGGGCCGGTCACCGGCTGCACGACGTGCTGACTGCAATCCGCAGCCATGCCACTCTGGACGCCAGCATGATGCAACGCCGCGGCAACAGTGAGGCGTACCTGAAAAGCGCGGCCCAGATGGCGCGCCTTTTCGCAGACCGGCCCGATGCGCTGCGACGAACGGTTGAAATCGCCAAGCGCTGCAACGTCACCATGCGCCGCGGCGTGCAAGACTTGCCACAGTTCCAAACCGGGGCAGTCTCACAGGCAGAGTTTCTGCACGCGCTGTGCAAACCGGCTTTAACAGAACGCTACGGTTCAGATCCGGGTGAGCGGGTGCAGCGGATGCTACAGCACGAGATGGCAATCATTGGGCAACTCAGCCTCACCAACTATTTCCTGATCGTCTGGGACATCATGCGTTTCGCACGCGACCAAGGCATCCGCTGCCAGGGCCGCGGCTCGGCGGCCAACTCGCTGGTGGCCTACCTGCTGGGGATCACGCCCATCGATCCGCTGGCGCACGATCTGGTTTTCGAGCGTTTTCTCTCCAGCGAACGGCCCACAACCCCGGACATCGATATCGACTTCCAGGCCGACCGGCGCGAGGAGGTGATCCAGTACATCTACGCCCGCTACGGCCGCGAGCATGCTGCAATGGCCTGCACCTTCGTCACCTACCGCCAGCGCAGCGCCGTGCGCGATGTCGCCAAGGCGCTGGATTTTCCACCTGACCTCATCGACGCGCTGGCCAATGCCGCCGACCGCCGCGGACTGGCGGAGGCGTGGGGAGAGTTGTGGGGAGGGGAGGAGGAAGGAAAAAAAGGGAAACGAGGCAAAGAAGGGAGAGGAAACGATGATCGTGCTGCCAGTTGGTCCATAACTAGCAATTCACCATCCACCAATCACCACTCGCCAATTTCCCTTCCCAGTCCCCACACCCTACCCCCCACGCCCCACCCCCCACTGGACCGTCGCACCTGGCAATTGCTGTTGCATCTGTGCCAGGAGATCATGGGGCTGCCGCGTCATCTGGGCATCCACAACGGCGGATTCGTGGTCAGCCGGCGGCCGCTGGCTGAGATCGTGCCGTTGGAACCGGCCAGCATGGAGGCGCGCACGGTGGTGCAGTGGGACAAGGAGTCGCTGGAGGATGCCGGTATCGTCAAGATCGACGTGCTGGGGTTGCGGATGCTGTCGGTGCTGGAAGAAACGGCGGGATGGGTGGGAGAAGAGGGAAGGGAGGGGGAGAGGGGGAGAGAGGGAGAGTTGAGAAGAGGGAGAGTTGAGTTGGACCGGTTGGGATTTGATGATCCGGCGGTGTATGAGATGATTTCGCGGGCCGACACGGTGGGCGTGTTTCAGGTCGAGTCACGGGCACAGGCGCAGTTGCTGCCGCGAATGCAGCCGCGCAGCTTTGCCGATCTGGTGGTGGAAATCAGCCTGATTCGCCCCGGACCGGTCCAGGCAGGCATGGTGCATCCCTATCTGCGGCGGCGGCTGGGCGAGGAGCCGGTCACCTACCTGCACCCCTCGCTGGAACCGGCCCTGCGCGACACGCTGGGTGTGGTCATCTTTCAGGAGCAGGTGCTGAAAGTGGCGCAGGCGCTGGCCGGCTTCAGCGGCGGGCAGGGTGAACTGTTACGCCGGGCGTTGGGGCGCAAGGATGGCGGTGCGGAGATGGCGCGTCTGCGTCAGGTTTTTGTAGCCGGGGCCGTCGAGCGGGGTGTGGCGGCTGAGGTGGCCGGGCAGGCATTTCAGCAGCTCGAAGCATTCGGCAGCTACTCCTTTGCCAAGAGCCACGCCGCCGCGTTCGCCGTCATCGTCTACCAGTCGGCCTGGCTGAAACGCTACCATCCCGTGCCCTTCTACGTAGCCCTGCTCAACAACCAACCCATGGGATTCTGGAGCCCGGCGGTACTGGTCAACGACGCCCGCCACCACGGAATCGCCATCCTGCCGGCTGACGTCAATGCCAGCGCTGTGCGCTACGTGGCAGAAGGCAAGGGCATTCGCATCGGGCTGGCCACGGTCAAAGGGTTGGGCGAAACGGGAGCCGAGCGTGTCGTGGTTGCCCGTGCGGCGCGGCCATTTGACTCGCTCCTCGACTTTTGCCGCCGCACCCGGCTGCCGCGGCTGCTGGTGGAAAATCTGATCATGGCGGGGACGCTGGACGAGGTCGGGAGGGAGGGAGAAGGGAAAGGAGGGAAAAGGACGGAGGACAGAGGGGGAGAGGCAAGGCGGGGATTGCTTTGGCAGCTTGGCTTGTTGCATTACGAGGAGGAAACGCTGCTGGCCGGGGAGAGGCCGGAGCCCGCACCGGACGAATTGCCGTCGCTGTCGCCGCTGGAAGCCATGGCGGGCGAACTGCGTGTCATGGGCGTGTCAGCCGGTCAGCACGTGATGACGTTTCACCGCGAGGCTGTACGCAAAGCCGGCATGTTGAGCAGCCGCGAGCTGGCGCAGTGTAGCGAGGGATCGCTGGTCTGGGTGGCAGGGCAGGTGACGGTGATCCAGGCGCCGCCGACCGCCAAGGGCTTCATGTTCGTCACGCTGGAGGACGAATACGGCATGATGAACGTCATCGTCGCGCCCGATATTGTGGCGGCCTACCGGCGGGTCTGGCGGCACTCGCCGTTGCTGGCTGTCCACGCGCGCGTCCAGCGGCAGGGGCCGGTCATCAATTTGCTGGCAATTCGACCGTGGCGCTGGCGCGACCGCCCGTAATTGACAACGGCTTCCTAGACCACAGGGAAACCTTGTGCTATGATGCCAGCCCATGGACATTCTCTCCACTCTCCCTGCACCGGCTGAACGGCGGCTGGCGGTGCGGGTCACCCGCCAGGCGCAGCAGGCGTTGCGGCAGGGACACCCGTGGCTGTTCGACCGCTCCATTGTCTCGCAGAGCGCAGCCGGCCAGCCGGGCGACCTGGCCGTGATTTTCGACGACCGGCGCCGTTTTCTCGCGGCCGGCCTCTACGATCCGGCGTCGCCGATCCGCGTACGGGTGCTGCAACATGGCTCGCCTGCAACCATCGACAGGGACTTCTTCGTCGACCGGCTGGCAGATGCGGCCCAGCGGCGCGCGCCGTTGGCATCGACTGAAACGACCGGCTACAGATTGGTTCACGGCGAAGGAGACGGGCTGCCGGGGCTGGTGATCGACCGCTATGACCGCGTGCTGGTGATGAAACTCTACAGCGCGGCCTGGCTGCCGCACCTGCCGGCGCTGCTGGATGGACTGGTGGACGTGGCCGCCGCGGACTGGATCGTCCTGCGGCTGAGCCGGGCAGTCCAGTCGCAGGTAGCTGCTCACGGCATCGTCGATGGCGCAACGCTGGCGGGCGAACAGCCGGCCGGCCCGTTGCAGTTCCGCGAGAACGGCCTGCGCTTCGAGGTCGATGTGCTGCGCGGCCAGAAAACCGGCTTCTTCCTCGATCAACGCGACAACCGTGCCCAGGTCGAGACGCTGGCCGCCGGCAAGGAAACGCTCAACGTTTTCGCCTACACCGGCGGCTTTTCGCTCTACGCGGCGCGCGGCGGCGCGCCGCTGGTCGCCAGCCTGGACATCAGCGCGCCCGCGCTGGATGCGGCCCGGCGCAATTTCGCGCTCAACGACGACGCGGCGGCGGTGGCGGCCGTCCAGCGCGAATTCCTGGCCGAGGATGCGTTTGCTGGGCTGGCAAGATTGGCGCGCGAAGGGCGGCGCTTCGACCTGGTGGTGGTTGATCCGCCGGCATTTGCACAGCAGCAGGCCGCGATTCCGGGCGCGCTGCTGGCCTACGAGCGTCTGACGCGACTGGCGCTGGGCGTGCTGCGCTCCGGCGGCACACTGGTCACCGCCTCATGCTCCAGCCGGGTCAGCGAGCAGGAGTTCTTCGCTGCCGTCCGCCGTGGCGCTGCCCGCGTCGCCCGCCCGTTGCACGAGTTCGCCCACACCGGTCACGCGCTGGACCATCCGGTGCGCTTTGCGGAAGGAGCGTATCTCAAGTGTTTGTATGCCGTGGTAGACGATGATCAGCGCCCTGGCGGGATACCCACAGCGCCACTGCCGTGAGAATCGTTGGCGACAAAGCGATGGACTTGTGATGACCGTCCTTATATGGTAAGCTACAGCGACTTCTAACTACCCACCATTCTCCGCAAGATAGAGGACCACGCCATGTCTGGGACAAACGCTCCACGATGGACCGTACCTGATAACTTCATTCGTGAGTTCCACGTGTCACGCGAGGCGCGCGACACGTATCAATTCGACGATTCGCTCTTCTCGCTGCGCGGCACGGTGGTAATCCCCAACTTCCGCGCGGCCCGTCAGTTCGCCGACCAGATGAACGAACGGCGCGATCTGGTCCGCTACCCCGAACAGGCTGTCAAAGCCGGCCAGATCAACGCGATGGCGCTGATCCACGAGATCCTGCACCTGATGATCGTGACCTATCGCCAGCAGACCAATCCGGGCGCGCTGCGCGACGCGCTGGAGCACCTCGACGAGACGCTGGAGACGACGCCGGTACAGGATACGCTGACTGAATTCGTCGACGATTTCCCCGCCAAGCCGGTCTACAAGGGCGAGGTGACCGTGCCACAGTTCCTGGCCAGCGACACGGCCGGCGATCCCAACTCGCAGGTTGCACTGGAAGAGATGTTGCTGCTGTGGCTGTCCAACACCAACCCGGCCTTCGAGCCGTACCGCGAGCTGTTTGACGACACGCCGCTGGAGCGGGACACAGCCTACGAGCAGATGATCCAGGAAATGCGCCAGTTCTTCGCCGGCCAGCCAGGTTTCGGCGAGGGCAACGTCAGCCTGATCGACATGCTGGAAGCGCCGGCCAAGGCCTCGCCCTACTCGCTGGAGGGCCAGCTTGAGTTTATTCGCCAGAAGTGGCCTGCCTACCTGGGCAAGAACGTCTTCCGCCTGCTGGCGGGTCTGGATCTGATCGCCGAGGAGGAGAAGCCGGTCTTCTTCGGCCCCGGCCCATCGCAAGCGCCCGACTTTGCGCATCTGACCGTGGAACCGGAGCGCTTCAGTCCTGACCTGGACTGGATGCCCAAGGTCGTGATGATGGCCAAGAACGCCTACGTCTGGCTGGACCAGCTCTCGCGCAAGTATGGCGAGGACCTGCGCTATCTGAACCAGATACCTGACGAGGAACTGGATTTTCTGGCCTCGGGTGGATTCACCGGCCTGTGGTTGATCGGCCTGTGGGAACGCAGCACAGCCTCGCGCACCATCAAGCAGATGATGGGCAACCCGGAGGCGGTGGCGTCGGCCTACTCGCTCTACGACTACGAGATCGCGGCCGATCTGGGCGGCTGGCTGGCCTACAAGGACCTGCGCGACCGGGCCTGGGCGCGCGGCATCCGCCTGGCCAGCGACATGGTACCCAACCACGTGGGTATCGACGGCAAGTGGGTGACCGAACACCCCGACTGGTTCGTGCAGTTGCCCTACAGTCCCTTTCCCTCCTATACGTTCAACGGTCCGAATCTGAGCCAGGACGAACGGGTCGGCGTCTATCTGGAGGACCACTACTATGACCGCACCGACGCGGCAGTGGTTTTCCAGCGACGTGACCACTGGACGGGCGACACACGCTATATCTACCACGGCAACGACGGCACCAGCATGCCCTGGAACGACACCGCGCAGCTCAACTACCTCAACCCCGAGGTGCGCGAGTCTGTGATCCAGACGATTCTGCACGTCGCCAGGATGTTCCCCATCATTCGCTTCGACGCAGCCATGACGCTGGCCAAGCGCCATTTCCACCGGCTGTGGTTCCCCGAGCCGGGCAGCGGCGGCGACATCTCCTCGCGCGCCGAGTATGGCCTGACCCAGGCCGATTTCGACGCGGCCTTCCCGGAGGAGTTCTGGCGCGAGGTGGTGGACCGGGTCGCAGCCGAGGTGCCTGATACATTGTTGCTGGCCGAGGCGTTCTGGCTGATGGAAGGCTACTTTGTGCGCACGCTGGGCATGCACCGCGTCTACAACAGCGCCTTCATGCACATGCTCAAGAAGGAAGAGAACGTCAAGTACCGCTCGGTGATCAAGAACACGGTGGAGTTCGACCCTGAGATACTCAAGCGCTACGTCAATTTCATGAACAACCCCGACGAGGAAACGGCGGTGGCACAGTTCGGCAAGGACGACAAGTATTTCGGCGTCGCCACCATGCTGGCTACCATGCCCGGCCTGCCGATGTTTGGCCACGGCCAGATCGAGGGCTTCACCGAGAAGTACGGCATGGAATACCGCCGGGCCTACTACGACGAGACGCCCAACGAATGGCTGGTGAACCGCCACCGGCGGGAGATTTTCCCGTTGCTGCACAAGCGCTATCTCTTCGCCGAGGTTGACAACTTCCGCCTCTACGATTTCTTCAGCGCGGATGGCGGGGTTAACGAGGATGTCTTTGCCTATTCCAACCGCTCCGGCGACGAACGCGCGCTGGTGATCTTCCACAACAAGTGGGCCGACGCGCGCGGCTGGATCCGCACCTCGGCAGCGTTTGCAGTCAAGGATGCCGACGGCAACAAGCATCTGGACCAGGCCGATCTGGTCCACGGGCTGGGCCTGCCCAACGATCCGGCAGCATACGTCATTTTCCGCGACGTGGCGTCGAACCTGGAGTACATTCGCAACTGCCAGCAACTGCACAACGACGGGATGTACATCGAACTGGGTGCGTTCAAGTACCACGTCTTCCTGGATTTCAAGGTCGTCCACGAGGATGCTGATGGCCGCTATGGCCATCTGATGGGCTATCTGGCCGGCCGCGGCGTGCCGAGCATCGAGGAAGCGTTGGCAGAAATCTTCCTGCAGCCGGTGCTGGACCCGTTCCGCCGGCTGATCAACGCCGAAACACTGGCCGAGCTGGTGGACGTCGCCATGCCGGTTACGCTGGAAGTGGCGGAGATGACCGCGGAGGACGAGGACGGCGATGAGGTCATCGAACTGGACGTCGAGATCATCGTCGAGGCCGACCTTGAGTCCCCGGACGTTTTGGCGCTGCTGGACGACGCCCAAGAGCGCTACGAGACGCTGTTGCAGGCTGTGGCCGACTTCACCGAGGGTGAGTGCGATGTCGAGGCGCTGGCAATTGAGAACCGCGGCGAACTCGACATCCTGCTGCGTCTGCCGGCTCTTGCCGAGCAAATGCCGGCGCTGGAGGATGCCGCGGCCAGCGTCATCGCCCATTTAGGCGACGGCGAAACGGCCTGGGCGACCGCGCTGAGCTGGCACTTCGTGCACCGGCTGGGCGCCGTAGCAGCCGCGGACGACGGCGAGGCGCTTGAGTTGAGCCGCAGTTGGCTAGACGAGTGGTTATTAGGCCGGCTGATCGGCGCGGCGCTGCGCGACATGGGAACGACCGCAGGCGCGGCCGATGAATCGGTCGCAGTCGTCAAGCTGCTGACAGCCAATGAGCGTTGGTTCGATGCAGACACCGCGGCCAAACGAACGCCGTTGGCCGTGCTCAGCAAGCTGCTGCGCTCGCGCGAGGTGCAGCAGTTCATCCGTGTCAACCGCTACGGCGGCGTGCTGTATTTCAACAAGGAAGCCTACGAGCAACTCTGCGGCTGGCTGTTGCTGCCGGCAGTGGTGGACAGTTTGGCGACGCTGACCGAGGATGAAGCCGTCGAGCAGATAGCCGAACGCTACGCTGTCGTACAGAAACTGCTGGACGCGGCGGATGAGTCGGAGTATCAGGTGGAGAAGTTGCTGGAGGGTGTGAAGTAGTGGAGCCAGGAAGTCCCCGGCACTTGCCGAAAGTGCCGGGGACTTGAATCACAAAGCCCTTCGGAGTGCTCGCTGGAGCGTCCGAAGGGCTCTTTTGCCTCCATTATTCGGTTACCAACAGTGGCAGTCGATCATACTCAAATACTCAATGATCCACACTCACTCTACTCGAATGGAGAAAGCGTCTGCAGGTCGCTACAAGGAGCGTTCTGTTCCATCAACTGATCGCAACGCTTGTGTTCCTCATGTTGGTCCAAATTCCAATGGTACATCAGCGCAAACGTTCCTGGTCGCTCTATTTTCCTGACAATTACGGTGCGTGGGTCGGTTGTTTCCTTGCATCGTTCTCCAGTGACGTAAATGCCATTAATCGGTGATTCGATTTTGGTCTCCGTATTCTCCCAGTTGACAGCGTCGATATCCTCAGTTGACCAGGCACAGAAATCGTCATTCGTAATGATGGGTGTACCTAGAGCATCGTCGACCAATTTAGTAATCTGGCCAAGAGTCATTTTCGAAAGATCTTCAATCATAATTGGCTCGCCCGCTGCATGTTCTTCAAATTCGGCTTGAGAATGCGCCAAATCAACCGGCACTGGAGGGACCTTCGAAAGCGACGCTCTCCCAATCCATGTTGTTTCATGCGCAGGCCTAGTCGGTAACGCGCATGTCATCCTCCTCCAGCGCGACAACCAAATCTCTGGGGCGTCGTCGTTCCATTCTCCATCCGGTAACTTCAAGGCATCGAGGGTCTTTGACGGAATCCCGAACATGGACAAATGATGATAGGTTCGAGACCAACTAACCAAGATTTTCGCACGATCCTCATCAAGTTGCTTATCTCCCCAAGTTGCTGATCTTATCATTTCTTCTACTTTATCACGGTCCAGTCGCAGCAGCACAAACGGCTTGTGTCGATAGTATTTCCAAACTCGTCGTACAGAAATCCAATGTTGGTAGCAGAAACTCAGTTCATGCTCATCGATAGGGCCTCCGATCTTGGTACCGGCCGTTATGAGATCGTCCTCATTATAGTGGAGGTGAACATCATAAGGTGGCATGATATGTTGAGAATGGCTACCCTGATTCCAACTGGCGCCTGTCACAAAGTAGGACTTGCCCAGTACCACGGCGTCGGCCTCCGGTTCGGGTTCTTCATAGCCGGACACGATAAGGATGGCAGCCTTGGCTCCGGTACTGATGTTAGACTTGGACTCTTCTGGTGGATGTACCTTCAAAATGCATTTGCCGTCAAGTGAGCTGTAATCCGGGGGTTCATTATCAATCCCCCGAATCGCATATTCAAGCTGACCATCAGCCTTCTGTGTAATGTGAAACTGGCGCGCCGCTGCTTGCCAGACAACTGTACCATCTGCTCTGACTTCAATCTTGCCGCCGTAAGGTCCTTCGTTCGGCATGGTAACTTCCTCCTCGCTAAAATAGCTTGCCTACACGGTCAAGCAAGAGTATCATGCGCCCATGACGGACGCGCCTTGCACCAACGAACTCATCGAGGCGTTTTATCGCGCCTACAACGCTACTTCGGGGACGCACCAGGATCGCTTGCGTGAGAGCCAGGCTGTCCTGGACCGGCTGCGCGCCTGTGCTGTGGACAAGCCGCGCTTCGCGCCCTGGTGTGATCTCTTCGACGGCATCCTGGCCAACGAATACGAGCGCGACTGGGGCCGCGGTGAACAGTTTTTTCTCGCCGCGTTCAACGCCGCTGCTGACGACCGCTTGCTGCGCGGCCGCGCCAGCCTGGCGCTGGCCGTTACCTATTCCAATCTCGACCGCTGGCAGGACTCGCTGAATTTCAGCCGCCAGGCCGTCGATGCGCTGGAAGGTCTGGACAAACCCCTCGACCTGGCCGCTGCCTGGATCAATGTCGGCATCGCTTACAACAGCGGCTACCGCCACGGTGTCTACGACGATTCAGTGCTGGCTCCCGGGGTCGAAGCTTGCCAGCGAGCGCTGGCGGTGCTGGCGACCATGGATCCGGCCTCACGCCAGCGCCCTGCCATCGAGGCGTCGGCCATGACTACGCTAGGCATTCTGCACAATCTGGCTGGCCAGTGGGACGACGCCATTGCTGCCTTTCAGCGCCATCTCGTCATCTGTCAGGAAGCTGGCTTCACCTGTCGCACCGGCATTTCCTACAACAATCTGGGCGAAGTGTACGCCCGCATGGGACCAGACACGTACGGTCTCGCCAGTGAGTGTTTGCGGGAGGCCTATCGCATCCACCGCGAGTGCGCCGATGACTTTCGCTCGCTGGAGGCGGTCCAGATGCTGGCGGCGGTCGCAGCTCTGGCCGGTGATGTTGAACAGGCGCTGGAATACGCCGTCGAGGCCGTTCGACTGGTCGAAATTGTCCGCTCGGGCATCACTACCGCTGAGGCGCGCACCGGCTTTTCGGTCACTGTGGCCAACGTCTACGCCCAGGCCATCTTGCTGGCGGTGCAACTCCAGCAGCCGCGGCTGGCATTCGACCTGGTGGAACAGTCCCGTGCCAGAGCGTTTCTTGACAGCCTCGACGCCGGTACATCCGAGCTGGTCCGCAAAGTGGAGGCGGCCAGCATCGATCTTACGCAGGTGCAACAGCGGCTCGTGCCCGACGACCTGCTGCTGGAGTACTTTACTTGCGGCGTGCTGGAGGCCCGGTCGTCGCGCAAGGCGGCGTTCAGGGACTCGCTGAAGCTCTATCTGCCGCCGCCCGTTATCCTGTTGTTCGCCGTCACCAGCGACGCAGTGGAGGTCCTCGACCTGGCGTTTTCGCCGGTTGACGTCCTGCCGCAACGCCTGACCGGAGCCGTGGAGCGCCATTTCTTGCAACTGGCTATCCGTCGGGCGCTTCACAGCCGCTTGATCGAACCGGCGCGCCATCTGTTGGCTGGCAAGCGACGGGTCGTCATCGTGCCGCACGGTCCACTGCACTACGTGCCCTTCGCGGCGCTGGTAGACGCAGACGGCCAGACACTGCTGCACGACGGCGGGCCGGATCTGGTCTACGGACCCAGCGCCAGCGTGCTGTTTCGTGACAGACCCGTGGGGGTATTGGAAACCGAACGTGTCGTCACGACGACCTGCCTGGCCATCGGCTACAACAGCGACGGCGCCAACCGGCTGCGCCATGCCGAGGAAGAGGCGGAGGGCATTGCTTTCACGCTGGGCGGGCAGGCGCTGACCGGTCCGGCGAGCAAGCGCGATGCGCTGTTCCAGCGCGCCGCCGATGCCCGTTACCTGCACATTTCCTGTCACGGCCAGTTCGATCCCGACACGCCGCTGGCTTCGTCGCTGCACTTGGCCGCCGGCGAGACACTGACAGCGCAGGAGGTTCTGGACAACCTGCGGTTGCGCTGCGAGCTGGTGACCCTCAGCGCCTGCGAGAGCGGGCTGAGCACCGTGCGCCGTGGTGACGAGTTGATGGGGCTGGTACGGGCCTTCATGCTAGCCGGCGCGCCGGCGGTCGTGGCCACTCTCTGGCGGGTGGACGAGCGCTCGACCCGCCTGCTGATGGAAAGGTTTTACTACGAGCTGGCTTCCGGCGTTCATCCGGCGACGGCGCTGCATCGATCACAGATCTTCTTACGCAACCTGAACCTGGACTATGCCGATCCGTTCTACTGGGCGCCATTTGTGCTGGTTGGAAATGCGTCCGCCGGATGATGAAAGTTAAGAAAAGAAGTCGGTAATAGGCTCGGCACGCCCGCCGGAGGCCAAAGGCCATCCGGCTACAACGTGGAAGGCCCTTCGGGCCTGGATCCTAGCCCTGAAAGGGCTTTCACCTTTTAGCCCGATCCGTTTTACGGTCGGGCGGGCCCCGCCGGACTATTACCGAAACCATTTCTTAAGATTCATAATCCGGCGTCTGGTACAGAAAGCCTGCTTTCAGCAGGCTGCGGAACTGGATTTGGCAGCTTGCTTCAGCATGCTTTGGCTGTATCAGGCGACGGTTTCAACCGTTGCCGTCCGCTGCGGCAAATCTACGGCTCGACCACGATGGCCACACCCGGTAGCGCATCCGCTGGCACGTTCTCGAACAGCGCCTTGCCGAACGCGTCGGTCTCCTGCCGATCGAATTCCTCCGATTGCACAAGCAACACCACGACGCTGCCGGCCAGATTCGGCCAGCCACCGCGGCTGGGGATATCCACATCAACCTCCACGTCGTAACGGTCGGGATTGCGGCGCGCCGGCTCGGCGCTGATGCGGACATCGAGGTCAGCGACCGTACCGGTCAGCGCATAGGTCAACGGCTGTGACGCATCGCCCTTCAGGTAGCCCGGCTGCAATGACGGCCCTTGCAGGCTGCGCAGCAGATCCGCCGAAAACTGGATGATCAGCCGGCCCAACGCATCAAGCCGCCACGGCTGACCGCTGGGTTGCGGTTCTGACTCCGGCATGGTTGCTGGTTGGGGCAGGTAGCTGAAATCGAACGTGGCAGCGACCGGCGGCATGACAAGCTCTTCCGATTGCTCCAACGCGAGCAGCGCCTTTAACTCAGCGTAGATTGGACCGCAGGTTGTGCAGCCAGCCAGGTGTTCATGAACGGTCGGAAATGCAGATGCCGCATCGCTGCCGTTCAACTCCGCATCGACGTAAGCTGATAACAGATCCTGGCAGGCGCGGCAATCCGCTGTGGGGAAGGCAGTCTCATCGAGCAGTGACTGCAATATCGACCGAGCTTGGAATGTCATAAGCGTCGTTTGTTGGCCTCGTAGACAGAGATGCGCAAGTGGCGCGTATTCTGTCGTGTCGTGCGTCAAGTGACAGGCACTTGACGCACGCATCATGCAAACACTGCCAGCACGCTGCGGTCGATGCCGGCGCTTTCCAGACAGCGGCGCAACTGGCGTTTGGCGCGCTGGATAATCAGATAAACAGCGTTGGCAGTTGTGTCTAGCGTGCGGGCGACAGCTTCGGCGGGAACATCGTCGCCCAGGCAATTCACTACGGCTAACCGATAGCGCTCCGACAAGCCGGCGAGACAGCGCTGCAACAGGTCTGCTATCTGCTGCTGTTGTGCCCGACGCGCCGGATCGTTGTCTTCATCGACGACAGCCTGCTGTCGGGTCAGCTCGCTATCTTCTTCGTTTGCATCGGAGCCATTGCCGGCAGGCAGGGCATTGCGCCGGGTCCAGTAGCTCTTACGCAGTTCCTGGGCGGCCTGGTTGCGAACGATCTGAGCCGTCCACGACGTGAACTTGCCGGCACCGCTGTAGGTTGTCAGCAGTGCAAAGTCGCGCCGCGCCAGCTTCTCCAGTGTCTCCTGAACAAAATCCTGAGCCAGCGATGCCAGCTCTTCCGCTGCAAAATCAGCCAGCGCGCGCAGATCGGCCTGACGCAGACGCAGGTAGTTGTAGGCCACCACGTACAGGTAGTTGGCCAAATCTTTGTGAGCGCTCGCCTGGATTGTCAAGCCGCGATCGCCTCTCAGTTCCTGCACCCAATCCTGGTTTTCGCGCATTGTCCCGTTCTGGTTGGCACGCCCGCAGTTCGTCTCGTTCTGACCGATGATTGGCGGGAATATAGCACAGCTTCAGACGCTAGTCAACCAACGCGCGCCTTAGGGCAGATCCGGTCAGGTGGCGCGTTTCTAGCATGCTGACGGCTCCATGGGCAAGATCATTTCATTCGAAAATCTGCCGTGACAGATTGCATCGATGTTAGGCATCCTTATTGCCTGTTGAACGATCCTGCATGCGATCAACCAACGAACTATCAACATCAGGAGGACAGTGATTATGGCAATCAATGGAAAGACAGAGAGGCTGGAGGGCGACAATCAGGACTTCACAGTCTTCGCTAACAGCGTCGCAAGTTTTCAACGACCGCGGGGTACCAGTCTGGAAGATCGGGCAAGTGGCTTCTACAACTGGCAAGACACACGACGCGAAAGTGGCTTGTGGTTCTATTCGCGCTCGCTCAGCCGCAAACCCGGTCCAATCACCGACATCCGTTCGGACAACGGCCTTCCCTTCAGTGGGATTAACTTCGCCTCGCAGGATTACCTGGGACTGGCAGGCCATTCCAAGGTCATTGAAGCCGCGAGCGAAGCCCTGGAGCGATTTGGGCCGCATAGCGCCGGATCACCTACCCTGCTTGGCAACACAACCCTGTCATTGCAGTTGGAGCATGAGATCGGCGACGCGCTGCATATGCCAGAAGTCGTGCTCTTTCCCACCGGATGGGGAGCCGGGTTCGGTGCAATTGCCGGCCTGGTCCGTCCCTACGACCACATCGTGATAGACCGGCTGGCACATGCCTGCCTGCACCAAGGCACGGCCGCCGCTACGAAAAACGTCCATCGTACGGAACACCTTTGCGTCGAATCAATCGAGGAGCACCTGCGCAGGATTCGTTCCGAGGACGATCGCAACATGATCCTGGTGGTGACGGAAGGGCTGTTCTCGATGGATGCGGACATGCCGGACATCGCCGTTATGCAGGAGATCTGCCGGCGCTATCAGGCTGTGTTGCTGGTAGACATAGCTCATGATTTCGGCGCGATGGGGCCTGGTGGCACGGGAGCGCTGGGCCTTCAAAACATGTTGGGCAAAGTCGATCTGGTCATGGGGAGTTTCTCCAAGACCTTTGCATCCAACGGCGGCTTTGTAGCCGTCAAGTCACCGGCCATCAAGCAGTACCTGAAATTCTATGGAGGCCCGCACATCTTCTCCAATGCGTTGTCGCCAGTGCAGTGCGCTGTTGTCAGCAGCGCTCTGGAAATCGTCCGGTCGTCCGAAGGTGATGCGCGGCGGGAGCAACTGATCCGAGTGGCGCAGGGATTGCGCAAGGCATTGGCTGGCCGGAGCATCTCCTGTTTGGGAATGCCGTCGCCCATAACACCGGTCGTGATCGGCGAGGAACGGGTTGCCGCCGTCACCGCCAAGATAATCGCCGAGCGCGGCGTGCTGACCAATCTGGTCGAGTACCCGGCCGTGCCGCTGGGGCAGGCTCGCCTCCGCATGCAAGCAATGGCTACCCACACTTTGGAACAAGCCTGTCAGGCGGCAACGATCATAGGCGACGCTGTTCGTTTTGCAGCCTCGATCGTGGGCAGTGACCGCAACGGCGTTTCGACGCACTACTCTATCAGCGAGATGTTGGTAGATCCTGCCTGACCCCTGCGGGATAATCTTGCGAGTCGCTCCGACGGCACGCTGTTGTCCCGTCGCGGGCTGAATAACGGCGGTCGAGGATCGCTGGCTTGCCCAAACCTCCTGCGGCTCGATCCTGCGGAGGTAGCCAGCGATCCTTGGCTGGCCCATGACCGTCGATAATGCGATTGGCAGATCGAGGGCTTGTCACGGGTGCCAGGTGCAACGCAGCAGCTTTGGCTGCGCAACCGTCTTCGGCTATAATTTCCGTGCTACTACGACTATTCACAGGGCCACGGAGGTTAGCACCATGGAAGAGAAAACCGTCGATGCATATATCGCCGGACTGGATGGCTGGCAAAGAGAAGCATCAACGCGCTTGCGCAGCATCGTTCACGCTGCAGCGCCGGACGCCCGCGAGTCGATCAAGTGGGCACAGCCGGTTTTTGAGTCGGGCGGGCCGTTATGCTATTTCAAGGCGTTCAAGAATTCTCTGAACTTCGGCTTTTGGCGTGGCGTTGAGCTCGATGACCCGAAAGGGCTGCTGGAAGGCAGCGGTGACAAGATGCGGCACGTCAAGCTGACCGCAGTTGATCAAATCGACGTCGAAGCCTTCACGGCATTCGTGCATCAGGCCGTGGCGTTGAACCAGTTGAAGGGTGACCCGACCAAAGGGTAGCCATGACTGATGAAATGTCCAACGAGAAGCCAGCACAAACCAACACCAAGCAGAAACGTTCGGCCACCTTTTACACCGACAAGATCGGGCTGGAGCGGCTGATCTTCTTCAGCGACGCCGTGTTCGCCATCGCGATCACGTTGCTGGCGCTGGAGATTCGTTTGCCTGAAGAGGCTGGCCAGTATGGCGACCTCGAAATGTGGGCTGCTTTGGTCGGCCTTTGGCATCAATATCTGGCCTACATTATCAGCTTCCTGGTGATCGGCTCCTTCTGGATGGCGCATCACCGCAAGTTTCGCCTGGTTGACCGTTATGACAACCGCCTGCTGTCGCTCAACCTGCTGGTGCTGATGTCGATCGCGTTCATCCCCTTCGCCAGTTCGGTGATCAGCGTCAGTTCCACTCGCAGCGCCACCATCTTCTACGCGTTGACGATGGTCGTAGTCAGCTTGTTTTTCACCGCGATGTGGGTGTATATCACACACGACAACCGCCTGCTCAAGCCTGACATCAGCCAACAGCGGAAACAGCGCGAGTTCATATCGGTGCTGTCCACCGTGGTCGTCTTCCTGATTTCCATCGTCCTCTCCTTCATCAACACCGACTTGGCGCGGCTGTCCTGGATACTCATCCTGCCGGCCGGCATCTACGTGAACACAAAGACGCCAACGACGTGATCACCCTGTTTGCCACACTTTGCCAGGCGCTTCATCATCCTATGGTTCAAGCCAAGACGCAGGTTGAACCGAACGCGCTGTTGCCGTCAGTGCTAAATCGTACGCTTCGCGGGGAGTTGTAGCGCATCTTCAGCGCCGGCAGGAGTCAGACATGACTGATAAGCCAGATGATATCTTACAGCCCGGCGACGAGGTGATTTGGTGGAAACGAATTCCCGGCGGCGATTACGCCTATCCTGTTCTTGCCACGGTGCTCAAGGTCACGGCCAAACGCGTGCAGATCGAAGGCGACGACGATGGGCGGATCGTGAAGCGCTTCGTGATGGCGGAGAATCTGGAGAAGCCGGGTGTTCCTCAACCGGCTCGTCAATTCACGACGAAACAGGGGCAGTACCTCGCCTTCATCTACAACTACACGGCGATCAATGGCCGTCCGCCCAGCGAAGCCGACATGCAGCGCTACTTCCGCACCGCTCCGCCCAACGTCCACGACATGATCCTGCGCCTGGATGAAGGTGGGTGGATCGAACGCACTCCCGGCCAGGCTCGTTCGATCCGTGTGCTGGTACCGCCTGAAGAGTTACCGGTGTTGAAAGCGTAGCCCTGGACCATCGACCGCAGCGAGGCGATCCGCGCGCTGGAAGATGGGGCGCCGGCATTGCGACTGGACTACTTCGATGCACACGGTTGGTCGTTGCTATGACACGAAAGTCTACAGCACATCGCGGTTGGCAGCATTGAACCAATGTTGTAGAATGCACTGCAGGAGATATCCCCATGAAATTTGATCGTATCACCATCAATCCTTTGCGCATGAACGGCCAGCCATGCATCCGCGACATGCGACTGACTGTGCGGCGTGTCATCGAACTGGTTGCGCTCTACCCGGATCGCTTGGAACTTCATCGTGAGTACCCTGAACTCGATGAGGAAGACATTCGTCAGGCGCTCGAATACGCCGCGGCGTCCATCGATGATCGCATCATAGACTTGCCTGCATATGCGACTGCTGCTTGACCAGGGTTTACCACGATCTGCTGCGCCCATGCTGAGTGAGGGCGGCATCGACACGCTGCACGTTGGGGAGATCGGCTACAGCACCGCCGAGGATGCCGAAATCATTAAATACGCGCAGGCGGAAGATCGCGTTGTCGTTACACTTGACGCCGATTTTCACAGCCTGCTGGCACATTCAGGAGCAACCTCGCCTTCGGTGATCCGTATTCGGATCGAGGGCTTGCGCGCTCAGCCCGTGGCGAATCTATTACAGGTCGTATGTGCGCAGACCGAGGAAGATCTCGTGTTTGGCGCAGTCGTCACTGTGCAAACTGGCCGCGTGCGCGTGCGCCGATTACCACTAATACGATGAATGGTCGGCTGATCGGCCAGGGGGAAGCAACAATGCACAGATATGCAATGTTGACACGTCTGCTCTCCCGTGAAGAAATCCCCCTCATCTGGACCATCGATCGCAGCGAGGTGATCGAGAACGTCTACGGGCTGGAGGACGGGGTGCTGGTGTTGCGGCCAAATTACTTCGATGCGCGCGGCTGGCCGCCAGGTGAGGAGGAGATCTACACGCCGATTCTGCTCGACTGCTTCGACCAGGGAGGCTGGTTCTGTGGCCTGTTCGACGACGACAGGCTGGCAGGTGTCGCCGTTCTGGAAAGCAAGTTCATCGGGCCTCAGCAGGATCAGCTTCAACTGAAGTTTCTGCACATCAGCAACGGCTACCGCGGCCAGGGATTGGGCACGCGGCTGTTCGAACTGGCTCGGGTCGAGGCCTGCAGACGGGGCGCCGGAAAGATGTACATCTCGGCGACGCCTTCGGAAAACACCATCAACTTCTACCTGCGGCGGGGATGCAGGGTGACGTCAGAGCCAGATCCGGAGCTGTTCGAGCTTGAGCCGGAAGACATTCACTTGATTTGTGACGTGTGATCTCGCCAATACTGGACTACGTGTTGCTGGCGATACAACCCAACCAATCGTCCGGCGCCGATAGATCTATGCCTTGACTGCCCAACGCTTCCAGGTTAAACTGGCA
>JACKBI010000006.1 GCA_020634615.1 Anaerolineales bacterium | reverse complement strand
GCGGATCAAAGCGATTCGTGAGGAGAATACGCGCACCCGGACCTATGTGCTGGACGGCGCATTGGATGCTGCGCCCGGTCAGTTTGTCATGGCATTGCTGCCGGGTAGCGACGAGCGACCCTTCAGCCTGGCGGGCGACGACCCGGTTAGTCTGACCATCGCTGCGGTTGGCCCGTTCAGTCACGAAATCGGGCAATTACGCGTAGGCGAACGACTGTGGGTGCGTGGCCCGCTGGGGCGTGGTTATGTCCTGCCGACGCAGCCGAGCCACGCGCTGCTGATCGGCGGCGGCTATGGCGTTGCGCCGCTGAAATTCCTGGCGCAGCGGCTGCTGGCCGATGGACATGCGGTCTCGATGATCATTGGCGCACGGACGGCGGAGGATCTGTTGCTGGCGGAAGCGGTCAAGCGGATGGGTGTCAAGCTGTGGACAACCACCGAAGACGGGTCGGCCGGAATGGCAGGACTGGCCACCGACGCAATTCCATCCGTCATCGCGCTGGCAGGCAGCGTTGACACGGTTGTCTACGCGTGCGGCCCAACGGGGATGCTGCGGGCGGTCGCTTCGGTATGCGCCGCACGCGGCCTGCCATTCCAGCTTTCCTGGGAGGCGCACATGCGCTGCGGCATCGGCCTGTGCGGCAGTTGCGAGGTGGGCGCGGGCTGGCTTACCTGTCTCGACGGGCCGGTGTTCGACTTCAATCCACTGGAGTACGCATCATGGGACAAAATCCGATAAATCTCGCATTTCGCTTCCTGCTGGAGATCGGCGCGTTGCTGGCCGTGGGTTTCTGGGGCTGGACGCAACACACGGGTCTGCTGCGCGTGCTGCTGGCAGTTGGATTACCGCTGCTGGCGGCTGTGCTGTGGGGAACGTTTCGCGTGCCGGGTGACGCCTCAGCTTCGGGGCGCGCACCGGTGGCCGTGCCAGGTTGGCTACGCCTGCTGCTGGAACTGGCGCTGTTTGCCGCGGCTGTCTGGGCGCTGAACGCGTCCGGGGCTTCCACTGCCGCGCTCATTTTCGGACTGGCAGTGATTATTCACTACGCGCTGTCCTACGACCGCGTGTTATGGCTGCTGCGCGGCTGAGGGCCAGCCCCACTGAGCCGCAACCATCTGCACGTCCACAATTGTGATCACCTGATCGCCATCGACATCGTAGCGGGGATTGTAGGCAGGCTGGCCGGGGACGGTTTGCCATGCCAGCGCGACTGCCTGAATGTCGAGCGCGTCAACCAGACCGTCGCAGTCAGCCGGCGCAACATCGTATTCGTAGCACGGTACATCGAGCACGGGCAGCGCCAGCGGTTGGTGCGGGTTGCCGGCTGTGTCGCGGCTGAGCAGCGCATATTCGTATTGCCCTGCCCGCAGGCCGGTATCGGTGAACGCGCCGGTTACGCCGACTGAGGCTACCAGAACAGGGGTCGGATCGGGCAAGAGGCGACGATAGACATCGTAGCCCGCGACAGGTGTCACAGGATAGGGCAGCCACGACAAAGCCGCGCCGCCGCCGTTGGTCGCCGCCTGCACGCCCGCATTGCGCGGCTGTGTGTTGAGAGCGGTTGCAGTGGTTAGCCTTCCCGCCGCAAGGTCATCGACCAGACCCGCGCCAATGATGTAGTAGTAATAGTCAGTATCGCCTTTCAGGTAGTAGTTCAGCCAGGAAACGGTGTAGCGCCGCCAGATCTGGCGGCGCGCTTCGCTGGCGTTGCCGCAGACAAGGGTACACAGAACGTTAGTAGGATCTTCGAAGTCGCAGTGAGTGGCATCGGTGACGATGTACTTGGCTTTGTGGCTGGCTTGAACCAGCGGATAGAACTGGTTGTAGCTGGCACTAGCGTTACAACTGCTGCCGGGCGCACCGGTCCAGCCGGAAGGATTAGTCACGGCTGCGCCGAGGGCGGTCAGGTCTGCGCCGGTCGCCGGCACCGGGTCCAGCGGCATCGTGGCCTTGATGCGGCTGTCCTGGCTGGCGGCTACCCAGGCAGCCATGCCGCCGGCTGAGTGCCCCAGCACGCCAAAGCGATCTGCGTCAATCTTGCCAAAGAAGGGGGATAGTGGATCGGCATTCTGAACGTCCATCCAGTCCAGCGCAGCGCTGATCTGGGCTGCCCACGCCTCGAAGTCAGGCGCGAGGGGATTGGGGAAGTTTACGGTGACGACAATGAAGCCATGCGAGGCGAGGAAAAGCCCGTTGTTGACATGTTGCGCCCGCGAGCGGGCAAATCCGTGGCCCAGCACAAGGCCGGGAAACGGGCCACCTTCAGCGACCACCCCGTTCGCCCCGGGATAGAAGATCGTCGCGCCCAGCGTTTGCAGCGTAAAGTCGTCCTGGGCAACAGGAAACGGTCCGGGCAACCCGGGATCCGGTGGGACGATCTGGGCAGCTTCGCCCGTTGCCGGAGCCGCGAATGTCAGCAGAATAACGACGATCAGCAATACTGCAAGCGATTTGTTCATGGTGGTTCTGGCCTTCGAGGATGGTGATACGAGCACAATTGCCGGTACAGATTATGCTGAGATCACCGCACGGTCAGCAATAGTAATACCAAAAAATGAGGATTTGACTCGCAATTGACCGTGTGCTATAATCCGGGATGACGCAATGCGTCATGTCAAAACAAAACACCGGGCCGTGGCTGGAACTATGACCTGGCAGGTACGACGGAGAAAAAACCAAATGACAACCAATACGCTAGAGATGGAAATTAACGAAGCAGTCAACGGCGCCAACGGAACGAACGGCGTTGCAACTATCGATGAAGCGATCGACGAAATTGCCGCTGAGGCCACGGAAACCAGTGTGTCCATGGTCGCCATGGTGCGCAAGGTGCTCCAGGCTGGCGTCGGCGCGTTTGCGCTGTCGGTTGACGAGGTCGAGGAGTTTGTCGCCCGGCTGGTTGAGCGCGGCGAGATCGCGGAGCAGGACGGCCGCAAGGTGATCAGCGATGTCCTCTCCCGCCGGCGCGGCAATGCCGAAGTTGCGACTGAAAAGGTGCAGGAGCAAACCAGCCGACAGTGGTCGCGTGCCGAGGCAATGCTGGATCAGCAGATCGACAACATCCTGGCGCGGCTCAACGTGCCCAGCAAGAGTGACATCGAACTCCTGAGCGCCAAGGTCAGCGAGCTTGCCGAGAAGGTCGACGCGCTGCGCCAGAACTAGCGCTTCCCTTCTGGTGCGGCTTTCGCACCTCGTTCGCCTAACCTCATGACAGCAAGCGCCGGCAGTGCGGGTAACACCCGCGGTCGGCGCTTCTTGGTTTGTCACCAAGGCGCATCGGGCAAACTTATTGGACACTTTTGACACAGCGCGCTATAATCTTGCCGCAGGAGCACCCCACCATGGCCACGATCCTAATCAAGCGTTACCCCAACCGCAAACTCTATGACACGGAAGCCAAGCGCTATATCACGCTGGAAAGCATCTCAGAGTTGATCCGGGAGGGAAACGATGTCGAAGTGCGCGACCATGAGACCGGCGAAGACCTGACCGGCATCACGCTGTCACAGATCATATTTGAGAGCGAGAAAAAGAACAGCGGCTATCTGCCAAGCGCACTGCTGGCCAACCTGATCCGGGCCGGTGGTGATACTTTCGACTACATGCGCCGTTCCGTTCAGGCGTCGATGGGCGCGGTGCGAACGCTGGAATCCGAAATCGACAGCCGGATTGAGGGATTGGTCAAACGCGGCGAACTGGCGGAAGACGAGGCACGCAAACTGCGCGAAGAACTCAGCCGCGACCGGATGCCGGCCATCCTGGACTACAACGCCATTGACACACGAATCGAGGCGGGCCTGCACCGTTTGAACATCCCCTCACGGGCCGATGTTATCCGTCTGCAGTCACAGCTTCAGACACTCACCGCAGCGCTAGATGGTCTTCTACAAACGGACGAAGCCGACGAGCCAGCAGAGCCGGCAGATCTCGATGACTTGACCGCTGGCGACCAGGATGCATCGGCGTGAGCGACACCCCTGGATCGCTGGCCGGCGGCAAAAAGGTCCGAACAAGCCAATAATGACTACCGCTACTGAAATGCCGTCAGCGTTTGAAATGTCCCCGGTTGGCCGCACAGCTCTGGTGCTGGCTGGCGGCGGTGTCAGCGGAGCGGTCTACGAGATCGGCGCACTGCGGGCCATCGACGATCTGCTGGTCAACCGAACCGTCAACGACTTCGACATCTATGTTGGGACAAGCGCAGGGGCGCTTGTCGCTGCATTCCTTGCCAACGGCGTTTCCTCCACCGATCTGATGCGCGTGGTCAGCGACGCACATCCCCTGGCCAGATTCCCCGAAGCGAAACACCTGTTCAACTTCAACACCCGCGAAACGCTGCGGCGCGGCATGGGCTTGCCGCGCCGGCTGGTAACGACGGGCGCCAGCGCCATGATGCGGCGCGGCCGGGTGTCTGTGCTGGATATGCTGTTTGGCGGGTTAGGCGAGGCACTGCCATCCGGTATCTACGATATGGCTCCGTATGGGGACTGGGTCGAGGAAACGCTCCACTCCATCGGTTGCAGCAATCGCTTCGATCAACTGGAAAAAGAGCTGTACATCATTGCCACCCAGTTGGGCAACGGCCATCGCACGGTCTTTTCGAGCGAGACACCGGAAATTCCGGTATCAGACGCGGTAGTCGCGTCCTCCGCAGTTCCCGTCATCTATAAGCCGGTGAAGATCAACGGACGGGAATACATCGACGGCGGCACGCGCGGCAACGCCAGCCTCGATCTGGCCATTGAGCATGGCGCGAAGCTGGTGGTGTGCATCAATTCGCTGGTGCCTATTGACACCCGCGAGAACGGACAAAGCGGCGAACTGATCAGCGAACGCGGTCTGGAAGCCGTCAGCGCCCAAGCGACCCGTGTGCTGCTGCACTCCGGGCTGAAATACCAGATCAAGCAGCTCCAGCGACGCCATCCCGACGTGGACATCATCCTCATCGAGCCGCGGGCTGACGATGCCATGATGTTCTTCGCCAACATCATGAACCTCAAGGACCGAGTGCATATCGCGGAACACGGCTTCCGGTCTGTTACGGTTGACCTGGCGGACAAGTACGAACACTTCAAGGCGACGCTGGCACGCTATGACATCCAGATTTCGCGCGGCCAGATCGTGGCGGACCTGGAAGCGATACGTGCCGCGCAACACGATATGCAGGTGGTGCAGCGTGTCCTGGAGCGCAGCAGTGCAGCCCCTCGTGAGCCGCGGCCTTCCTCCCGTCGCATCTGGGCGCGCTAACCGCGCCCTCTCCCCGTCCGTCCTCCCATCAGTAGCGCAAGGCCTGGATCTCTTGCATACGCCGGCAAGTGGCCCAGGCCACTCATATCCGGTCACATTCCCGCGGAATCCGGGTTGACGTCCTGGCCTAACAAGGCAAAATAGCGAATCACCATTTCGACGCCCAGACGGAAATTCCGCAGCCCCAGTTTTTCGTTGGGAGCATGGGCGTTGTCGTTGGGCAGACCAAATCCGGCCATGACCACCGGCACACCCAGGATATCCTGGAAATCAGGAACGATGGGCAGCGTGCCGCCGCCGCGCAGATAAAGCGGCGCGACTGAAAAGCTTTCTTCCAGCGCCCGCGCCGCTGCCTGAATGACCGGGTGGCGATAATCAACCACGGAGGGACGCGCCATGCCCAACCGGTGCACGGTGACAACAACCGTTGGCGGGCAGATGGCGCGCACATAGCTTTCAAACAGCGAGGCGATTTCCTCCGGGTTCTGATCGGGCACCAGCCGCATGCTCAGCTTGGCCGAGGCCCGCGCCGGGATCACCGTCTTTTTCCCCGCGCCGGTAAAGCCGCCTGGAATGCCATGGATGTCAAGCGTCGGACGAATACTCAGCCGCTCGATGATGGAGTATCCCGTCTCGCCGGCTGCGGCCGGCACACCGGTGTCCGCACGAACGCGATCATCGTCGAAGGGAATGCGTCGCATCGACTCA
Organism: Anaerolineales bacterium; assembly: GCA_020634615.1. Classification (GTDB taxonomy): domain Bacteria; phylum Chloroflexota; class Anaerolineae; order JAAEKA01; family JAAEKA01; genus JACKBK01. The sequence goes on along the minus strand of JACKBI010000006.1, from coordinate 317,101 downwards.
AGTTCTACCGGATCGATGACCTGCACCTTGTCGTAGAACCCTGGTATCAACACGCGATGGGTGTCGCCGTCCTGCAACTGCGCCAGCAGCCGCACCAGCACATTAAAGGGGTTGTCCACCGCGCCGCCATACCCACCGGAATGCAGATCGCCAGACGGCCCCTGCACGTCGATCTGCATATACGCCATGCCGCGCGTGCCGGTCATGATCAGCGGAGTCGTCTCGTCCAGCATGCTGGTATCGCAGATCAGAACGGCATCAGCTGCCAGCATGGCCCGATGCTGCAGGACCCACGGCGTCAGGTTCGGGCTGGAGATCTCTTCCTCGGCTTCCAGCAGCACCTTCAGGTTCAGCGGCAGACTACCTGTCGCGCGCAGGTATGAATCTGCCGCGGCCAGAACTGCGAAAGACTGGCCTTTGTCGTCCGAGGCGCCGCGGCAATAGATGTTGCCGTCGCGGACGGTCGGCTCAAAGGGTGGAGATTGCCATTCCTCGACGGGGTCCACCGGCTGAACATCATAGTGACCGTAGACGAGCACCGTCGGCGCGTCCGGTCCGGCGTCCAGCCATTCGGCATAGACGACCGGCAGCCCGGCTGTCGGCATGATCTCAGCCCGCTGCATGCCGATCTCAGACAGATAGGAAACGAGCCACTGCGCGGCCTGCAGTATGTCCGGCTCGTGCTCTGGAAGGGTCGAAATACTGGGGATGCGCAGGAAATCGAACAACGTGTCCAGGTGCTGAGATTGATGATCACGGGCGTGTTGGAGAACAGCGTGCAACATGATTTCGTTCCTTTCGGGAAAGGGAGATGTTGGATAAGGCAACCGATTGAGCCGGGTATGGCAGTGCTCCAATGCCCTGCCAGGGCACTGCCACACGCAAAAAGTACCTGACGTGCCTGATTATTGAGGCCTACTTGTGCTTTTATAGCAAATTCAAAAAACGTATAGACACAGACCAAATTTTCTGTTATAATTCAGGCAGCCTGGAAATCGTCCCGGCTGGTCCCAATCAATTTGTGGAAGGAGTATTTTCAATGTTAGGCACTATTCTCGGGCTTGTCATTGCCTTGGTAGTGGCAGCTGTGGTACTAATGATCGTCAGCCGGTTCAACCTCGGGTTGTCCGTTGACGGTTTTGCCAGTGCTATCATTGCCGCCATTGCTATCGCCGTAGTCGGTGCAGTCATCAATTGGCTATTAGGGCTGTTGGGCATCACCATCGGTGGTGGTCTGTTGGGCGCAATCGTTTATTTGATTGTGGCCGCCATCGTCCTGTTGGTCGCCGATCGGTTCGTGGCCGGGCTGAAAGTGGCCGGCTTTGCAGGAGCGATCATAGCAGCTATCGCCATCGGCGTGGTCTACTGGATTCTCTTCTGGCTTTTGGGATTGCTCGGTATCGTGTAGCCAATCCGAAGCAGACAAATCAACAGCGCCGCTGACCTGTGCAGCGGCGCTATTGATTCTGCGTCAGACCACATTGTGCTCGCGGACGAGGTCACCTTCGGCGAAACGACTGAAGCGCAGTTGCTGAATATCCAGACTGTGCGCGGCGCCGTCAAGGATCAGCTCAGCCGCCAGCAGCCCCGCCGCGGGCCCGTGCATGAATCCGTGCCCGCTATAACCGGCGATAATGGTGAATCCGACCGGGTCGGTCAGCCGGTCGATCACAGGATGCGCGTCGGGCGTCACCTCATACAGACCCGCCCACTCGCGCAGCAGTCCGGCCTGCCCCAGCAGCGGAAACCGCCAGGCCGCCAGCTCCAGATGCTGCTCGGTCCAGGAGCGATCGACCGACTGGTCGAAACCGGGAACCTCGTGCGGATTGGACTGGCCGGTCAGTATGCCCTCGCCCTCGCGGTGAAAATAGAGTGAGCGGCTGAAATCTATCACGAACGGAAAGTCAACAGGCACGCCAGACAGCGGGGTCGTCACGGCGATCTGGCGGCGCAGCGGCACAATGGGCAAATCCACGCCGGCCAGCGCGGCAATCTTACCGGCCCACGGTCCGGCGGCGTTCACCACCTCCCGCGTGCTGATGGTGCCAGCGCTGGTTTCTACGGCAACGATCTGGCCGGCTTCGACGCGAATGCCTGTCGCCTCCACGTCCGTCAGAGTCTTTGCTCCCCGGCGCCGTGCACCTGCCGCATACCCTTGTACCACGCCGTTGGGATCAGCCAGCCCGTCGCCCGCGTGCCAGGCCGCGCCGATAATGTCGTCGCTGTACAGAAGTGGCGTCATCGACCTGGCAACCTCTGCCGAGAGGATCTCAGACGGCACGCCGAGCCGGTTCTGCATGGCGACGTTGCGGTGGAAGGTCGCAAGGTCAGCCTCGTTGTCCAGCAAAAAAAGATAGCCGGGCCAGTGCAGGTCGATGTCCTGCCCCAACTCCTCGTGGAAACGCTCCAACATCGGCAGACTGAGCTGCGAGAGGCGCACGTTGATCTCGGTGCTGAACTGGTAGCGAATGCCGCCGGCGCACTTGCCGGTTGCTTCCATGCCGAGCAACGGACCTTTTTCCAGCAGAACGACATCGGTGCAACCGCGCAGGGCCAGGTGCCAGGCAGCGCTGGCTCCCATCACTCCGCCACCGATGATGACGACATCCGCAGTCTTTGGTAGCATAACTTCCTCACGTTTCCATTCGTACCTAATGCCAGGAAGGCGGGTCTTCAAGCGCATTCTGCCAAGACAGCTCGTCAGAAAGACCCGACTCCGCCACGGCCTTGCCGCTTGCACGATTGCTGTCGAGAAAAATATCGCAATTGACCACCGAGACACATTGCTCTATAATACACCAGCGGTGGTCACGTGGGGCATTCTACACCACAACCAGCCACTCGCTGAAAGCAGACACAACAGACTCTACGGGACAGGGACCACCTCAGGAAACTTCGATACTCCAAATGACCAGCTACATCAAAGCCCTACCCGATCCGCCAGAAGGATCACTGCAGATACGCGCGGCTGTTGTCGCTGACGTACCTGCTCTTTTTGCCCTGCGCATGGATGCATTGCAGCGCCATCCCGAAGTGTTCAGCTCGGACCCGTCCAAAGAACACAAGCGCGGCCCAGCCTTCTGGGAGCAGCGAATCAGCAATGTTGACCACGGCGTGATCTACATCGCAACTGATGGCCTGCAGATCGCTGCCATGACCGGCATCTACCGCGAAGAGCAGACCAAGCTGCAGCACATTGCCAACGTCTCGGGCGTCTACGTCCGTCCGCAGAACCGCGGGCAGGGCGCTGCCACCCGGCTGATCCATGCGTGCATCGCCTGGGCGAGGGAACGCGATCTGAAGGTGATCAAGTTGGCCGTGGTGACCACTAACGGCGCTGCCATTCGTTGTTACACGAACGCCGGCTTTCGCGTCTACGGCGTCGAGCCGAAGGCATTGCAACACGACGGCGTGTTCTACGACGAGCTGCTGATGGCGCTGGAGTTCTGATGTCGGGCCGGTGCGCCGGCGTTCCATGCCAACAGTCCTTCCCGCGGCTTCATTGCCAGGACCGTGAAACTCTTCCATCGCTCTGAGTTTGCTCTGACGATTATCGTTGCCGTCTACCTCTTAGTGGGTGGAATGCATCTCGCGTTGACGCCTGTCTACGAGAAGCCGGACGAAGAGTGGCACAGCGCGTACACCTACTTCCTGTTGGCCCGCGGCCAGTTGCCGCCGCTGGTGCTGGATCCGGCGCAGAATCCTGCCAGCCAGATTGCCGGCCATCCGCCTCTCTTCTACGCCGCCGGCGCGCTTCTGCTCAAGGCCACCGGTTCCCCGCCGGTGCTGCCAGAGATGCGCAGCAACCCGTTCTGGGCCTACCCCGCGCCGGGCACCGTTCCCGACAACAAGAATCGCTTTCTGCACGCACCTGACGACATTGGGCGGCTGGATCTGCGAGGCATTTACCTGCTTCGCTGCCTTTCGCTCATCCTGGGTGTCGGGACCTTACTGGCGGCCTACGGGATCGGAATGATGCTGACCGGCCAGGCGATGTTGGGACTAATAAGCGCGGCCCTTATCGCCATCCTGCCGCAGTACACGTTCATCGCCAGTTCGGTCAGCAACGATGCGTTGGTGGCATCGCTGACGGGATTGGCGCTGCTCGCGCTGATCCACGCCCTCCGACGCGGCGACGACTGGCGGCTCTGGGGAGTCTTTGGCCTGCTGGCCAGTCTTGCGGCGCTGACAAAGACCAGCGCCCTGATGCTGCCCCTTTTCGGCGCGGGGACGGCCATGGTGACGGGCTTGATGCGCCGCTCACGGCGGATGATCGTGATGGGCGTGACGGCAAGCCTGGGCTTGTGGCTGGTGATTGCCGGCTGGTGGTATTTGCGCAACACACTTCTCTTCGACGACCCACTGGGGATCGGTGTCCATATTGCCTCGTTTGGCAGAACGGGCGGGCTGACGGGCTGGAATCTACTGGAGCAGTGGAAATGGACTTCAACCAGCTTTTGGGCCGCGTTCGGCTGGGGCAACGTGCAGCTTCCAGGCTGGATGTATGTCGTCGTTCGGGTGATTGAGGTCGTAGCAATCGCCGGCCTGGCAACCTATCTCGCAACCAGATGGCGAACCCGGAGCGATGAAGCAGCCTGGCTGGCGCTGGCGGGCTACGTGTTGATTTCGGCCGCTGCCTACCTCTGGTGGACGATCACCGTGACAGCCACCTTGGGACGGCTGTTGTTTCCCGTGCTGGCGCCACTGGCAGTGTTCATCTGCGTCGGTCTCAGGCAGTGGTCGCCGCGTCTGCTGGCGGCCAGTTGGGCGTTCGTGGCCTGCATGGCGTTGCTCGCGCCGGCTGCGATCAATGCAGCCTACGTGCCACCATCTGTCATGTTTAAAACCGCCGGCCAGGGCGACGCGGGCGACGCGGTAGCGACAATTTCCGATCTGGCCCGCTTACAGACCGTAGAAGTAACCCCACAGCGACTGGCGCCCGGCCAAGCAGTCACAGTCAATACTTGCTGGGAACCGTTGCGCAGGACCGAGAAAGATTATGCGTTTTTCGTGCAGATATTGAGCGAGGAGAACCGCAAGGTCGGTGAGCGTACCACCTGGCCGGGCCTGGGGCGCTATCCGACCAGTCAATGGCAGCCGGGCCGGCCATTCTGCGACGAAGTAGTCGTGCCAACGCGGCCAGAGGCAGACGCGCCAGCCGTCTACCCGGTAATCGTGGGCCTGCTTGACATGCAAACAGGCGAGAACCTCCCACTCAGCGACGCCAACGGCCAGCCGATCAGCCAACTGGTGGCAGGTCACGTCAAGCTGACGGGAACCGGCGCAACGTTGCCACCCTCAACCGCGCCGCTGGATGTCAACTTCGGAGACAAGCTCGCGTTGATCGGCTACCAGATCGGTCCGGCCAGCGCTACAGGCGAAACGCCACTGACTCTATACTGGCAGGCGCTGGCGCCCATGGAAACTGACTACACGGTTTTCGTGCATCTGCTGGACGCCAGCGGCGCCACGGTAGCGCAGTTCGACTCGCAGCCGCAGGGGGGACGCTATCCGACCCACTGGTGGGATGCAGGCGAGATCGTCGCCGACGACCACCTGCTGACACTGGCAGCACCTGCTAATTCAGCCGGCTATTCGCTCCAGGTTGGTCTGTACGCGCTGGAAACCGGTCAGCGTCTCCGCCTTGCCCAGGGTGACGGCGACAGCGTCGAACTGCCGCTGGTTCAGTCCGATTGATTGGCAAATGGCCGCGCCCGCAACTGACGGTAGACCCCGTTGCGCCAGCCCTCCATTCGCCAGCCCATGCCGCCCATCAACGTGTAGCCCCGAATTGGCATGAACGGCTTGGCCATGATGGCAACCGCTTCATCAGGCACGGTGTCACCTTTGGCCAGCGCTGTTGCGGTCAAATCCAGCGCTGCGATCACCCCGCGTGCCATGCCGCCTGCTTCTTCCAGCGGCTTGCCGCCGAAAGGCGTCCCGGCGCCCATTGACAGCCCGCCTGTCCATTCAAGGCCGGCCGCGGCGGCAAACTGACGACAGATCGCCAACGCGGTGTCGTTGTGATGCGCTTCGGGGAAGCCGCAGTTGGCGATGGCGACAAAGCGCACCGGGCGCGCGTTTTCCTGCGCCTGACGATGCGCGGCGATGCGCTCCAATGCCTGAACTGTCAGATACGGAAGGCTATCGACGTACAAGGGAAACGCCAGCACGAAGAGATCGCTGCGATCGACGGCGGCCAGCAGTCCGGCGGTACGCGCCTCACTGCGCATCGCCCGCGCCACGTGATGCGTCTCGCCAGTCAGGCCGTAGTCGGCCAGCCGCTGCATGAGATAGCCGCCCAGGGCCTCGGACGTGCTGTCACCGATCGGCTTTGCGCTGCCGATCAGCAGCGTTGCGGTTTGTGGTGTGTTCATGGGTGGATGGCCTCCTGAACCGAGAGAGCGGGGCGCAACACTGCTTGCAGCGCGGGCTCGTCCAGATCGCGGGTGACGACAACTGACGCGTGCTGCGGCGAGTGCATGTTGATCGCGTTGCGGCTGATGAGCGTCGAGAAGATCTGCTCTTGCTCGACGTGCCGATGCGGCAGGATACCGACGCCCAACAGAGCTGGATAGCGGTCGTAGCGCCGCTGGTGGTGCACCTCACCGTCGACATGGGTAAAGAAAGGGGACAGCAGGCAGATCGAGCGATCGACGGCCTTTTTCAGTTCCGACGAATAGCCGCCGAAGGTGACCGGACTGAGATAGATCACCAGATGGCTATTGATGACGCTGGCTGACACTAACCGGCCCGCATCGTCGATACGACATAGACCCGGCGTCTTTGTCCAGCACTCGAAGCAGCCCAGGCAGTAGGAGATCTTCTCCTCGCGCAGCGTCCAGGCGGCTGGTTGATAGCCAGCCGTTGCCAGCTCAGCCAGCAACAAATCCTGCAAGCGATCCACAAACAGGTCGCCGGCCAGCCCGCCGTTCAAAATAGTCGCGTTCATGATGAGACTCCGATCGGGTAACTTTCAGGATCAAGGGTTGCCAGTGTCGCGGCAGCGTTCATTTCACTGCGGCGCTGGAGACGCAGACGAGCGGTCGCGCGTGCGCCTACCGCCGGCATGTGGTTGCTGGCGGCTGCCAGGCCGAAACGCGGCATGTTGCCGTAGACGCTCTCGTATTCGCCTGCCCGCACCAGGTAGGTCTCGTGCCAGATGCCAACGCTGCCGTCGCCACCGACCGCCTTGTTGAACTGCTTCCAGGCGTTGAGATGAGTCAGCTTAGGATCGCGTGCGAAGTGTTCCAGGTGTTCGAAGGAGCGCCAATACTGCACCAGCGCAATGCCGCGCCAGTAGAGAAAGCTCTGTCCGCCGAGGAAGCCCAGTTCGGGGTGTTTGTAGAGCGCTTCAAGCATCGGCTGCATGGCGCGGCTGGCTGGCATCCACTGCCGCCAGGCGCGCACGCGGTTGATGCGCATGCCGATGTTGAAGACCACGAAGTCGCCTTCGATGTCGGCGGTGTATCGTCCGTTGAAGATGTCTGTCATAGTTGCGTACTCCTAAGAAAGATCTGTTTCCGAACGCCGTTCGGTGATTTTAGACAAAAAAAGAGAGCAGGCCGCGTTCACGCAGCCTGCAAGCCGCGCATGAAGTTGAGGAGCGCCTGGTGGTCAGCAGCGTCCAGGTCCAGCGGAACGTCACGCAATGCCGTGACGCGCAGCATGGCCATTCCATGCACCAGCGTCCACGCAGCGTAGCCCATTTCGCTCAGACCGAAACCAGGCCGGACGTGGAATGCGCCCGCGTCGATGCCACGCTCGATGCCATGCAGCAAGATGCCGTAGGACGACTCAGAGTCCTGCGGCAGCGCATCCTCGGGAGCGTCGCCTGCCATCTGAGGCGAGCTGAACATCAGCAGGAAGTGGTCAGGGTTCTCCAGCGCAAAGCGGATGTAGGCCAGCCCGATGCCGTACAGATAATCTGTCGATGACAATGACGACTCGACCTCCAGCATGTAGGCTGCCAACCGCCGGTGTCCCTCGTCGCAGACCTCGGCGATGATCTCTTCTTTGCTGCCGAAGTATTCGTACAGCCCGGCCGGACTGTAGTCGATCCGGTCAGCCAGCGTGCGCATCGAAAGCCCGTCGGGACCGTCTTCGTGGACGATGCTCAATGCGGCGTCCAGAATGGCCTGGCGGGTGCGGATGTGGCGGCGGGTTCGCGGCGATTGTTTCTTCATAGCAATTCCAAAACCGAACACTGTTCGGAATTATAGCACGCGTTATGGTTGTTGTCAATTTCAAAATGGGTACGCTTAACAAGGAAACATTTAGCAGACGCATACCCAATATCGATGGTGTGAAATTGCTTCGATGAAAGACCTTTCACGTTCCGGAATTTTGTACCGCCTATGCCTGATCGTGCCAACCCTTGTAGCGATCATGGCTTTCATGTTTGTCGCGCTGTCTCGTGTGGCCAATCCGTTTGCCCTGGAATGGCTCGAATCGGGATCCTATTTGGTCGGCGTGACCCACTCGCTGGGCCAGCTGTGTGTCCTGCGATAGCTACCGCTGGAGCAGCATCTGCAAGATCAATTGCGCGGCGGCCTTGTCCAGCGGCTCGTTGTTGTTGCCGCACTTGGGACTCTGAATGCAACTGGGGCAGCCACCATCACACGGACACCTGGCTACCACGTCGTACGTCGCCTGCCACAGCGCCGGCAGTTCCCTGAATCCCTGCTCTGCAATGCCGACCCCGCCGGGAAATCCGTCGTAGATAAAGATCTGCGGTGCGTCGGTATCGGGGTGGCGCGGCGTGCTCAGCCCGCCGATGTCCCAGCGGTCGCACATGGCGAACAGTGGCAGGATACCGATGGCCGCGTGCTCGGCCGCGTGGATGCCGCCCAGAAAGTCCAATCCACGGCGCGCGCAGGCCTGGGCTATCTCTGGCGCCAGATCCCACCACAGTGCGGCGGTTTCGAAGGTGGATGCAGGCATGTCCAGCGGTTCATCCCCCAACACTTCCTCGCTATAGTGGCGCAGCTTTCGGTATCCCACCACCTGCGACGTGGTGCGGACGTGGCCAAAGTAAGCGTAGCCGCCGGGAATTGGCCGGCTGGCCAGCGAGCGCATGATGCGCACATCACTCCACTCGCGCGCTTCGGTGTAGTAATCCACTTCGGCCGGGCGGGCGACGGCGAATCCCATCTCGCTGTCGAAGCGGCTGACGACGTAGCTTTCTCCCTGATGCAGGTAGACCGCGCCGGGATGCACCCGCTGCATGGCGGTGCTGCTCTCGATCTCCTCCAGCGTGCGGTAGTTGTTAGATTCGTCCAGAATGGCAAAGCGGCTGCCGCCGGCCGAGCGCAGATTGACCTTCTCCGCCGGATATCCTGATCCCGCGAAAGTCCAGCGGTCGCCTTGAAAGACAAGCCGGCCTTGCTCTTCCAGCTGTACCATGGCCTGCACAAAGCCGGGGCCAAAAAGCTGTTCATCGTCGAATCGCCCCGGTCCGGCAATGTTGCCCAACGGCGCTTCGTGCGCAGCGCAGGGCAGGTGTCGCTGCAACACGTACACGTTGTCGGGATCGATCAGCGCGTGCTCGTGGGGCCGGCCAAAAAGCTCAGCCGGATGGCGCATGTAGTACTGATCCAACGGATTGCTCAGCGCAATCAGTACGGCCAGCGACGGTGCATCGCCGCGGCCGGCGCGGCCGGCTTGCTGCCACAGGCTGGCAATCGTGCCGGGATAGCCCAGCAGCACCGCCGCGTCCAGCCCGCCCACATCGATGCCCAACTCCAGCGCAGTGGTCGCGGTGACACCCAGCAGCTTGCCGCTGAACAGGTCGCGCTCGATCTGCCGCCGCTGTTCCGGCGTATAGCCGGCGCGGTAAGCGGCGATGCGGGAAGACAGAGAGGGGGAGGAGGGAAATGAGGGAAGATCGGAGGACGCGTCTGGCTGTTTCCCTCTTTTCCCTCCCTTCCCTTGTTTTCCTTCTTTCCCTAGCTCCTCCCGCGCGTAGCGCAAAATCAGTTCCGCCACCTTGCGGGCGCGGGTGAAAACGATAGTGCGGGTGTTGTTGCGCACCAGGCTGGTGAACAGGGTGGTGGCCTCGCCATTGGGGCTGCGGCGGGAGGTTTGGGCGCGGTCGATAAAGGGCGGATTCCAGAGGGCGAAGGTGCGCGGGCCCTGCGGACTGCCGTCGACGTCGATCACCTGCGCCTCGACACCAGTCAGCGCAGCGAAGTGCTGTGCCGGATTGGCAATGGTCGCGCTGGCAGCGATGAACTGCGGTTCAGCGCCGTACAAAGCACAAACTCGCCGCAGCCGCCGCAGTACACAGGCGACCTGCGAGCCAAAGACGCCGCGATAGGTGTGCGCCTCGTCGATGACCACGAAGCGCAGATTACGAAAGAAGCTACCCCAGATCGGGTGGTTGGGCAGGACGCCCAGATGCAACATGTCCGGGTTGGTGAGGATGATCTGGCCGCTCTGCCGCAGCCGGCTGCGGCGGCTGTGCGGGGTGTCGCCATCGTAGGTGCCCACTGTCACCGGCAACGCTGAAGCACCCCGGCCGCGCTGTCCTTCGATCGCACAGCCCAACTCGCCCAATGACCGCAACTGGTCCTGCGCCAGCGCCTTGGTCGGAAAAAGATACAATGCGCGCGCGGTGGGGCGTTCGAGGATCGCTTCCAATACCGGCAAGTTGTAACACAGCGTCTTGCCACTGGCCGTTCCGGTTACTATTACCACATGGCGGCCAGACAATGCCGTGTTGACCGCCTCGGCCTGGTGGGTGAACAGCCGGTCGATTCCCTGGGAACGCAAGGCAGCCTGCAGCGCGGGATGCAGGCTGTCACGCAAGTTGCCATAGGTCGCGCTGCGCCGCGCTATCTGCTCCAGATGCACGATTTGCCCCTGGTAGGATGGTTGGCGTGTCAGTTGCTGCAGAAACGAGGAAACGTCCATAGTGCCGTATGATGCTACTTTCGCGCGGTAGTTCGGCGGGAAGGTACAACCACCGGAATACCCGGTCCCAGACCGGATGCACTCGCAGATTGCCCCAATAGGTGATGTAGTCTATAATATTCCCCGCCTTGTTCCAAATGTGACAAGTCTCCACGTTCACGCTCGAATCGCGGCAAGAACTCAGCCTCATTTTCAACAGAAAAGAACTCGAATGGCAGCACCTGTATCAAGAAAACTTTCCAATTCCTTTGAAGGCGCCCTGGCAGGCGGAGGTGATCCCGCTACCTCACCACTGTACGTCTTCGGACCGTTCCTGCAATTGATCGTCGTTGCAGGCGTAGCCGCAGTCACGTTCGGCGCCAGCATCTGGCTGGTTGTCCTGACAGTCGCTGCGGTCTCGGCCATGTATCGCCTGGTGATGCGCTGGGTGACCGACGGCAGCGGCGGCAGCGGCCTCAGCGAAGAGGAGTTCGGCGGCTGGGCAGTCAAGGTCAACGCCGCCATTACGTTCATCGAATACACGCTGACGTTTCTTGTCAGCATGGCGGCCATGGTAACCTTCATTGCCGACCGCTTTCCAGTTCTCAATGATACAGCGCTTTTTGGCATTCAATATCGTACGATTGTCGCTATTTTGCTCAGTGTCCTGACCGGCTGGCTGGTCAACCGCGGCCCAAAGGTGTCGGCACGGGTGTTTGGCCCGGCAACCGCGGGCGTGCTCATCTTGCTGTGGGCCATGATTATCGCCTCCATCGTCGAGCGTTACATTCCTGGCGGGTCGTTACAAGGAGTGCCGCTGGTTCCGCGTCTCGACCTGGCAGCCTTCAAACCCGAGTATCTATTTGAATTCACACTGGCCGGCTATGCCCGCATTCTGGCATTGATGACCGGTATCGAAGTGTTTGCCAATCTGGTGGCAGCATACGAAGGGAAGCCGGAAGAGAAGAGCCGCAAGGCATTTGGCAGCCTTGTCATCATCATGGGGACAACCTCGCTGACGATGCTGATCGTCGGTCCGGCAATTCTGGCGTTGTCCGACGTTTCCGTTTCACACGAGGTGTCGGTCTTTACCCAGACCATGGACCAGTTGCTGCCCAATCCGTTGCCACAGATTGCTACGCTGGTCAGTGTGCTCGTGCTGCTGTCTGCATCTGCCGCTAGCGCACAGGGCCTGCAAAACCTGGCGCTGGGTCTGAAAGATCGCCATTACATTCCTTCCGTGCTGGGCCAACGTAACCGGTTCGACGTGGCAAATTGGCCGGTCTGGATCGAAGTCGCGGTGGTCGTATTCTGCTTCATCTTCCTCGGAACCAAAGAGGAGACGTATCTTTCCATCTATGCAGCAGGCGTGTTCATTCTGTTGAGCATGACAGGCTGGGCGACGACCAAGCGGCTTATCCGGTTCCTGCGCGCCGAGTTCAAAGGCAGCAGCCTGGCAATTCTCATCGGGGTGATCCTGGCGGCGCTGTTGACAACCGGCGCGACACTGATCATCTTTGCCGAACGCTTCACCGAAGGCGCCTGGCTGTACATTCCGTTGATCCTGGGACTCTTCATCTTCTTCAGCTATTTCCGACGCAGACTGGGCGAACCGAGCCACGCTATGGAGGAACTGGGCAAGCGCGAAGAAGCGTTCTACGGCATCGGCATTCCTCCGGGTGAAGGCGCTCCCGCACCCATGCTGGTTGACCCGGCGACGGTGGAACCGCTGCCTGCCAGCGCCATATCCTGGAGCGGTTTGCCCGCAGAGATTCGCAAGGTGATGGTTACACTTGACGGATCCGGCTTTGCAGAGCGAGCGTTGCCAATGGCCGAGGCCATCGGTCGCACCACCGGCGCAGCGATATTGTTGGTGTCTGTACTGCCCGGGAAAGGCCGGCCGCGGTCGGTCTCAAAGAGCAGTTCGACCGATAACACCCTCTCTGCCGACCAGGTCAATAAAGAAGCCTATCTGAGCGCCATCGCCGGCCGCATGAAAATGGCTGGACTGTCAGCTGACTACACCGTTGTCTCCGGCGCCGTCGCGGAATCGATCAACGTCTTGATACAGGAAAGCCAGGCGGACATGCTGGTCATGAGCACCCGTGGTCTGTCTGGTATGGGGCGGCTGCTGCTGGGCAGCACGGCTGATACAGTGGTCCAGTTTGCCACACGTCCGGTGTTGTTGATTCGACCAGAGAAGCTGGCTCCAGGCCAGACGCCTCAACTGAACAAAGTCGTTGTTGCGCTGGATGGAACGAGCTTTTCGGAGCGAATTCTGCCCTTTGTCAAGCTCCTGGGCAACGCAATCAACGGTGAGATTGTGTTGTTGACTGTTCCCGAGGTTCCTGAACCCGAGATGTATGGCAGCATGCAGGACGCCGTGACGGACCTGCGACGCGAGGCAGAGATCAGCGCCTGGCGTTACTTGAAAGCTGTCGTCAGCCTGCTGGGCCGCGAAGGGGTCACCGTACGGCCACTGGTGACTGGATCGCGACCCGCCACCACCATCGTCGAGGTTGCCGGCAGCGAGCAGGCGGATCTGGTGATGCTGGCAACGCATCGCCGCGGCGAAATCGATCGCCTGTTCGCCGGCAGCGTAGCCGACCGCGTGATTCGCAACACCAACTGTCCTGTATTCCTGGTGCCCGAAAACAAGGAACAGCAGTCCGGCTGACGTGGAGACCCGTCGGGCTTCTCACCAGACACCACCAGTCGCTCCGGACGCCGTGATCACGTGTAGTCACGGCTTTCCTGACGGTTAATGAGAAGCTCGACGGATCTTACCATGCCGAATTGCGGCCAGCAGCGCACGGCAACTTCGCTCAATGTCGAGATTCAGCGCTTCTCAATAGTCGAGATCAAGCTCGTGCCAGTCACCCTGAACGGATCTGACGAATGACTTGCGCATACATCCAAGGCAAGTGAAGGGTCTTTCCTGGAGTACGCGAGATGTTTCGCTGCGCAATGTGAGCGTGCTTGTTACCTTATCGAGCCGCTCAACATGACAATTACGGGACTTTTGAGTAGCCCTGGTCGCGATTTGACAGAACCTGCGCTTTCCTGTATACTTGCCAACGTAGGAAGAAATACGTTCCTGTTTGCGCTAGACCCAGCCACCAGACGTTATGCCGGTGGCTTCTTTGTTGTATTGCAAGAACCACTTCGACCTATAATCAACACCCGCAGCGGCGCTGCTGCTGCACACACAAGAAGGAGGACACCAACGTGTCTGAACGAGAAACTGGAACGGTCAAGTGGTTCAACGCAACCAAGGGCTACGGCTTCATCGCCCGCACCAACGGCTCCAAGGACGTCTTCGTCCATCACTCCGAGATTCAGGGTACTGGCTACAAGAGCCTGAACGAGGGTGAGCAGGTCGAGTTCACCGTGGAGCAGGGTCCCAAGGGACCCCAGGCGACCAACGTCGTCGCGCTCTAAGACCAACCACGAGCTCTGGCTGCTTCAGTGCGACGCGCTGAGCTAGCCAGGTTCAACATACACAAGAGGCCCATCAGCCTGACGGCTGATGGGCCTCTTGTTATTTCGCGCGTTCAGCGATGAAATGCTGTTCTCATCCTATTTCGCGGCGGGGGTGATAATTACATCACCCGGTCGGGGCGGATGCACCTCGATAGTAGCCGCCACGATCTGGCCTTCTTCGTTGCGCAGTCCCCACACCTGCGCCATCGCGCCGATGCGGACGAAGCGCTCCCCCTGGATGCGCGTTTGCTCCGTCACGCGCACCTGGCGACCGTCTACCATCCACAAACCCAGCAATCCATTGTCCGGCAAGCGCCGGATCGGGCCGGTGAAATGCACCCGTTGCAGCCCCGGTTCCGGGCTGGAGATCACGATGATCTCCCGGGCAACCACCACATCCCCATCTTGCCAGCCGTCGACGCGTACCTCGGCGCCCACCACCGCCAGTCCGTTGCGCTGATCAATCAAGGTATTGCGACTGACGGCGAGTTGTTGCCCGTCCACCATCCAGCGGCCGGTCAGACCATGCGGCGGCAACTGCTGAATCAGTCCCGTCAGCGTCACCGGTGGATGCGTTGCGCCGCGATCCTGCCACATCACCCGAACCCGAAGCATCAGCAGCGAGTTGTCAGGTTGCAGTTCGGCTGCGGCCATGGCCAGCAAGCCGGTCTGCGGTTCACCCTGCACCAGCGTGTCTTCGTCTGCGGCCAACACAATGCTGCTCAAGGTCCACGAGGTATCGCCGAAAGCCTGCATCGCGCCCATCACTTCTACATGCGGCAGCGGTTCGATTGCGCGGATGCGTACTGCTTTCAGCGCACCGCCTTCCTCGACAGCCGCCACCTGGAGCCAGGCTCCGACGATCACCGGGCCGCCACGGTCACTGATCCTCGTATCTTCATCGACCAGAAAGGGCTGGCCGCCGATGATCCATTCGCCCACACGGCCATCGGGGATGAAGGTCGCTTCGCCGCGCAGCCGCATCTCTGGCGGCATGACGTTGATGCGACGGGCGGTCAACGTGTCGTCGTCCTCGCGCACGGCTCGCACCTCGGCCCACATGCCTGGAGCGGCGTTGCCGGTCGTGATAACGACTACCGTGTCACCGGTGATCGCCAGCGTCTCGCCGGCGACAGTCCATGCCTCCGGCGCAATGGCGTCGATAACGCCGCTGAACTGCACGCCAGCAGTCTCCTCGGCGGCAATGACCGCGCTGGCAGGCAACACGAAGGCTGTCAACAGCGCCAGAATCATCAGCAGCCAGGGAAGGCGGCTGCGGTTTTGCTTGCTATTCATGAGAGGTTCTCCTTGTTGGTTTAGCTGTGGACCACCAGCGGCAGGTAGCTGCGCTGCGGCAGGCTGGCCGGGATACAGACCAGCACACTCAGGTCGTCCATGTAGAAGTCGGTCAAATCGTAAGCGTTAGTAGTAGCGCGCAGTTGCAGTGTCACATCCTGCCCGGCATACCCGGTCAGGTCGATCACGGCTTCGGCCCACTGGCCAGCCGGCGCAGTGTTGTCCACCATCCAAAGTTCTGCCAGTGTTGTGCCGTCAGCGCTTAGCAGCGAGACCGTCAGGTCGTCGTTGGCCAGCGCCGGTTCCTCGGTTTCCAGCGACCACCAGAGGCGCAGCGTTGCCGAGATCGTCCCGGCAGGCAGAGGAAGCGGCTGGCGCAGCCGGTCATCCGCATTGTCGTAACCGGCCAGATAAGCGCCCCAGGCGCCGCTGCGCGGGTTGTACTGGCTGATCAGGTCGAACCCGCCGGCGCTGGATTGTGTCCAGCCGGCCGATCCGCTCTCGAAGCCGCCGTTGATCAACACGTCGTTGCACACGACCGGCGCATCGGTGTTGCCTGCTGCCGCCTTGCCAGCCAGCGGCGCCAGCAGGAAGCCAAGCAGCGCCAGCGTTGACAGTACTGTTCGTTTCATATGGTCACAGTCCTTCAGCGCGGTCGTTGCGGTCGCCACAAGTCCTGCGGCGGCGGGACGGGCGCGCGCGTCGGGGGTTGCGCAGGTTTGATGGCCTGTCCGGTTGCGGTGGCGACCGGCGGGTCAGGTCTCGATGTGGCCGATGGCTCAGGTGTGGCCGTTTGCACCATCGCGGTCGCTGTCAACGCCATGGCTGTCTGGCGCGGTCCGGGGGTCCTGCTGGCTCGCTCGGTTGCAGTCTCGGCGCGAGCGGTTGCTGTTTCAGCCCGCGCTGGGACGTGTTCAGCCCGCGCGGTCGCTGTTTGAGCAAACGCCGTCTGACGCGGCCGGGGCGGGCGTGGCGAAACCGTCGCCTCAACTTGAGGTGGTTCAACCACCGGCTTCGGCGATATCGCGTCGGGCGCAGAAGTATTCCCGGCCGTCTGCGTCGCTGAGGGGGGTTGCGCATCGGTTGGAGTTGGGCTTGCGGTCGGCGTCGATGTTGTGGTCGGCGTAGGCGTCATGGTTGGCATGGTTGTAGCAGTCGGGTCCGCCGCTGTTGTCTGGGGTAACGTTGCTGTTACCGTGTCATCAGACGACGGCTGACCGGATGCCGGCATGTCATCGGTGGGCAGCAGCAGGCCGGGCGATTGGCTGGCTGGCGCTGCCCGCAATCGGGCTGCCAGCGCCAGCGTTCGCCGTGACGCATCGTTGAGCAGTTGCGCTGCCCGTGGATCCCTGGCCCGCTCGGCCAGCGAGCGCAGCAGGCGTGCATGGGTTGCCAGGCGCCTGGCAACCCGCAGTCGCTCAACCTGTCCTGCGCGGACGGCTTGCCGGGCCGCCGCCTCGTCACCGGCCAGCAGCGCCCGCAGGGCTGCTGGCTCCAGCCTGCCAGCCCGCTCCAGATGCGCCTGAAGATCGGCGAGTCTGCGATCGGCCACCGCCAACTCGGCTGCGGTACGAGCCGCCGAGTTGGGATTGACGAGGGCCGGCGCGCGTTCGGCGATCACTCGCACCGCGTAAGCCGGGTTGCCCGGCTCGCTGCTGGCCACGACACCGACGCTGAGCACGACTACCAGCAGCAGCGCGATGGCTGCCACCGCTGCCAGCCGCCGGACACCACCCAGCGACAGAGTCCAGGCAGGGCGCGACTTCCTTTGAGTAGCGCTAGCCTGTGCTGCCAGCGTCTGGCGCAGGACAGCTTTGGCCTGGAAACGCTGTGTTTCGGTGAGGCGCGCGCCGACTTGTGCACGGACCCGGACAGCAGCAGCGAGCATGGGCGCCAGCTCAGCCGCCTGGTCCGGGTAACGGGCCAGACAGGCGTCGATGGACTCGCCAGCTTCGATCTGTTGCAGACACCGCTGGAGGGTGGCGTCCAGGGTCATGACAGCTCTCCTGTGGGAGCAGGCCCGCGCTTTGTGTCGGGAGCCAGCAGACGTCCCAGCGTCCGCAAGGCCCGGTGTTGCAGCGATTTGACCGCGCCTTCGCTTTTGCCCAGCCAGGCGGCGACCTCGGCGGTGCTCATCTCATCAGCAAAGCGGCCGATGATGACCAGCCGCTGGTCTTCGCTGAGTTGGTTGAGCGCCGCGCCCAGTTGCTGGGCTGTCTCGCGCCGCTCGGCCTGTTGATACGGGTCCGGTCCATTGACCGGAGCCGCCAGCTCGTCGGGCAGTTCCACCTGTTGCCACTTGCTCGACCGATAGTAGTCGGTGACCAGATTGGCAGCGATGCGATAGAGCCAGCCGCTGAAGACGTTGGCCGGGTCTTTGCGGCTCAGGCGGAAACTGGCGATGTGCTGGATCATTCGCACGAACACCTCGGTGGTCAGGTCGGCGGCCGCGTCCGGATCGCCGAGCCGCGTCAACAGATAGCGGTAGAGCCGGTCGCTGTAGAGGTCGTAGATCGCCTCGACGGCTGCCGGTTCACCGCGCTGGCAACGGGGCACCAGAGCAAGGATTTGTTCGTCGGTGAGTCGTGGTTGCATGGCCATGCTCGCCGGAATAAACGGGAGAGGGGCCGAAAGGATACGGGTCGGGGAAAAATCGGTGTGATTGTGAAGCGGTGCGGTGGCGCAGATTTCGGAAATCGCTGGTTGAGAATAGTGGCTGGCTTGGACCTGAATGGATGTTTCAACGCTGAGTGGCGACTTCCGAAATCCTTACGTGGATGCTATGGCAGCAGAGACATCGGATCGATAGTCAGATACGGCACGCCCTGTTCGATGCGCTCCTTGATGCGTCGTTCCATGGCGGCAGTGTACCATATGGGGGAGGACCTGGCGAAAGAACCTTCGTGTACGGCAATTGGATTCTGCCTCCTTGCAGGCTTTTGTTCAAGAAGCTACAATGTGAATCGATCGGAGATATCCCATGACAAACCATACCAGCGACCCGCAAACCAACAACGTCTACAGTCCCAGTGTTCCTGAATTGATCCGCCAGATGAAGAAGAAAGGCCAGTTACGTTTCTTCATGGACGCGTGGCAGGACTACGGCGACCTGGCGCATATGAAGTTCGGGCCGCAGGAGATGTTTCTGGTGGTGCACCCGGATGCGGTGCGCCACGTCAACGTCAGCAACAGCGACAACTACGACAAGCTGGATAGCTACGACGGCGTACGCGAACTGCTCTTGGGCGATGGGTTGGTGGCCAGCCGCGGCGACCTCTGGCGCAGGCAGCGACGTCTGATGGCGCCCTTCTTCACGCCGCGCGCCATCGAACAGCATCTGCCGGTGTTCATCGCCGACACGCAGGCGATGATCGATCGCTGGCATGGGTTGGGCGCGGAGGATCAGCCCATCGAGATAGGCGACGAGATGATGTTGCTGACCGCGGCTGTCATCCTGCACACCATGTTCAGCACAGAGTCCAGCGATGACCTGCTGGAGACCAAGGCAGCGGTCGAGACGATGATCCGTTACACGGCCAGCGGGCAAGCGAACCCGATCAAACTGCCGCGGTGGATGCCCACTCCTGCCAACCGCCGCTATTTCAAAGCGCGCGAGCTGGTGCATACCTACATTCGCATGTTGCTGACTCAGCGACGGTCCTTGCCGCAGGATCAATGGCCCGACGACTTGCTAAGCAAGATGATGTTGACCCGGGATGTAGACACGGGTGAGGCGATGTCAGACAGCCTGCTGCGCGACGAGTCGATCACCATCTTCGTCGCCGGCCACGAAACCACCGCACGCACGCTGACCTTCATGTTCTACGCGCTTTCCCAGAATCCGCACGTGGAGCGGCGCATGGTGGACGAGCTCAGCAGCGTGCTCGGCGACCGTCAACCGACCACAGCCGACCTGAAGCAGCTGCCTTACACGCTGCAGGTGATCAAGGAGACGCTGCGTCTCTATCCCGCGGCTCCCATCTATGCCCGCGACGTGGTGGCGGACGATGAGATAAACGGTGTGTTCATTCCGGGCGGCGTACGCGTCATGCCGTTTCCCTACGCCACCCATCGTCACCCTGACTTCTGGCCCGATCCCGAGCGCTTCGACCCGGACCGCTGGACGCCGGAGGCTGAGGCGGCCCGCCATCCGTACGCGTTCCACCCTTTCGCGGCGGGCAAGCGAATCTGTCTCGGTAACAACTTCTCTCTGCTGGAATCCCATGTGATTGCGGCTATGCTGGTTCCCCGTTTCCAACTCCGCCTGGCGCCAGGCCATCAGCCACAGGTTGTTATGGCTGGCACGATCGCATCAAAGAACGGGATGCCGATGCTGGTGGAAAGACGCTGATCACGCCCCCAAAAAATAACGCAGCATAATCCCATGGATGATCTGTTCGATGGGCGCCTTGTCGTCGGTGAGGACGGCGCCCGAGGTGTCGGCCGGTCGGGCTGTGACTATGGCCTTGGCGGCCATTTCGGATAGCAGCGGCTGGGCTGCCGGGTTCAACGCCGCCGCGTTGGCCAGGAAGCCATCCAACGTGGTCGGCTGCATAGTGGCCACCACCAGCGAGTTGCCCAGGCTCCAGCCTTCAGTCGACTCGTCGATCACGTAGACCGAGGGAAAGACCTGGCCCATGGTCGCAGCCAGTGCGTTGACCAGGCTATAGTCGTCGCGGCTGCGCGCCGCGTTGACCGCCACCACGCCGTCCGCGGCCAGATGGTCGCGCACCAGCTCGAAGAACTCCACCGTGGCAAGCTGGAAGGGGATGTAAGGCGGGCGATAGGCGTCGATGGCGATCACGGAGTAGCGGCGGTCGGCCGGCTGAGCAGCCAGCCAACTGCGGCCGTCCGCAGCCACCGCGTTGACGTTGGGATAGTCGTCCAGATGAAAATAATCGCGCGCCGCTGCGACGATCTCGGGATCCAGTTCCGCCCCATCGATGGGGATGGGCCCGTAGACATCGCTGTAAAGCTGCGCCACCGTCCCCCCCGCCAACCCAACCAGATACATGCTCTCAACGTCTCCGCCTCCATTCCCCTCCTTTCCCTTTTTTCCCTCTCCGAACAAGGGCGCCACCAAAAAGTAGTCCCAGATCCCCTCGCTCAACGCCGACTGCGGATGATACACCGAGTGCAACCCGATCCCCTCGTTGAGCTTCAGCCACGTCTCCGGTCCGCGCTGGACGACCTGGTAATAATTGTACAGCGACTCGCCTTCGTACAGCAGACCCGCTTCCGGTTTGACCGCGCCCTGTGCGCTGACCCAGGTCAATCCCAGCAGCAGCGGTAAGGCTAGCGCGGCCGGCGCCGCAGATTTGCCACGCTCCAGAAACAGGCCGATCAACGCGACCAACACCAGGGTGCCGGCCAGCAGCTCAAACGTCAGCCGCGTGCCGATGGCCGGGATCAGCACCAACACCGGCACGAATGTGCCCAGCAGGCTGCCCAGCGTGCTCAACGCGTAGAGCCGGCCAGCCACCTGCCCGCTGCTGCTGACGTCTGACACGGCCAGGCGAATAGCAAAGGGTGAGACGATTCCCAACAGCAGCATCGGCAGGCTGAACAGCAGCAGAATTGCGACGGCCGAGCCGATCAGCAAACCGGCGCTGAAGTTTTCTAGATTCAGCGAGCTGAGAGCCGCACGTTGCAACACCGGCCGCGACGCCACCGGGATCAACGCGACCAGCAGCGCAGCCACCAGCGTGATGGCATACAACAGCGCGGCCTCGGGCCGGCGGTCCGCGATCCTCCCGCCCAGCCAGTAGCCAACACTGAGGCAGGCCAGCACCAACCCGATCAGACCCGCCCACACCACAATTGAGTTGCCAAACCAGGGATCCAGCAGCCGCGCCGCGCTCAGTTCCACGCCCAACGTCACGAAGCCGGCCACAAAGACCAGCACATTGAGGTAGCGCGGGCGACTGACGCGTGCTATCTGTATCTCGCTCCGTGCATTACTCATTCACAAAATTACCGTTCACGATTCTGCGATTCTCCGGTGTCGCGCTCGATGGCCTCAACCTGTCCAGCCGCCGCGAGTTTAACACAGCGGCCATCCACCGTCAAAGCCCGTCGCTGCTTTCCTGGCCCGACATTGGACTCCACCGGCTGCCCACGGTAAAATAGCAGCCGTTCTGAATGGAAAAACCTTGAATGCAGGAGAATCGAATGTTGCGAAAGATGCTGCCGCGCCTCGGCGCGTTGATGATAGTTTTGCTTGGCCTGCTGCCGGGCTCGCCCGCGCTTGCTGACAGTTCGACAGTTCCCGGGACGACGTTACAAGGGCTGACCCTGGAAACTCTGGATGACGGGCTCACGCTGCATGTTTCCACGCCAGTCTATCGGCTTCAGAATGTTCAGCGCGACGGCCAGACATTCCAGGAGATAGCGCTGGATGACGAGAACTGGTGGCCGGTGGGCGATGCAGGATCGCCACAACTGCCTGAACGCAGCGTATTGCTGGCTGTGCCGCCTGCCGGGCAGGTCATCGTCGAAAGTGTGGAAACCGGCGATGCGGCAGTTGTGTCGGGCGTCACGTTGCAGCCCGCGCCCGATGTCACACTGGTGGACGACGCTCTTCAGAGTAGCTGGACGGTGAACCGCGCTGCGTACGCGAGCGACGCCTGGCAGCCGGCCCGCGCGGCTGAGATCACCGAGGAGGGCTGGCTGCGCGGCGTCCGTTTCGTGCGCCTCGCTCTGCGTCCTTTCCAGATCAACCCCGCTCAGGGCAGCCTGCGCGTCAGCGACAGCGTGACTGTCAGGTTGCGCTTCGAGCAGTCTGGCAACGCAACGCCTGCGCCGGCCGACCCACTCTACGCGCCGGTATTCCGTTCGACATTCGTCAACTATTATCAGGCGGCTCAGTGGCAGATCGCGCCGACTGCCGAGGAACGCCAGCCGCTGCTCGACGGTCCTTGGGTCAAGGTGACCGCCAATCACGACGGGCTGTACCGTGTTACCTACAACGACCTGCTGGCCAGCGGACTGTCAGCAGCCACAATCGCAACCATCAATCCTTATACCATGAAGCTGCTGGATGAAGGCGCCGAGCAGGCTGTCTTTGTGACCGGTCAGGCCAACGGCGCGTTCGATCCGGGCGACTACATCCTGTTCTACGCACAGCGCAACCGCGCGCCGCACAGCGACGACAACAACATCTACTGGCTGACTTGGGGCGGCGCAAACGGGCTGCGCATGGTGACACAGAATGTTGCACCGGCCAGTGCAGCCTTCGCCAACACATTGCTGACCACCGCGCACGCCGAACAAAACCTGGAATACCACGGCCTGCGCCCGTACACCAACTGGCTACAGCCCGTTCCCTACGATCAGTGGTATTGGAGCTGGCTCAATGCCAGCATGGCAGTGACGCTGGACAACCTGCACGTCAACACTGCTTCCGCGGTCGCGCCCGTCGCGTCAGTCTGGCTGGCCGGCGACAAGCAGTTGCCAGGCAACTACACGCTCAGATTGCAGTTGAACGGCCAGCCACCGCTGGACATGACCTGGACCAACCAGCAGGTGTTGAGCGGCCAAAAAACGCTGCAGGCAGGTGCGCTGGTAAACGGCACCAACACCATCCTCGTCGAGCCGATCAACGCGGCAGGCCTGAGCAACAATGACTGGACCGTGTGGTTCGACTGGCTGGAACTGACTTACCCCTACAATGGCGTCTATCTGGCAGACGCCTTGTTCAACAACCCTGATGCCGGGACATGGCGCTACCGCATCACCGGAGCGCCGTCGGCCACGCCCTGGATTCTCAACGTCGCCAACCCGGCCGCTCCCAAGCTGCTGACCAATGTCAGCGCTACGGCAACTGGCGGCACCTACACACTGACCTGGCAGCAAGCCAGCACGGCTGCTGACCGCTTCGTCGTGACACCCGACAGCGCAGTTCGCACGCCGCAAGCCGTCAAACTTTACACTGACCCCGGTCTGCTCGACACGAACCAGCAGGTGGACTACCTGATCATCAGCCACGCCAGCCTGCTGCCCTCCATCCAGCCGCTGGCCGACGCACGTGCCAACATCGATGGCTACGCGGTGAAAGTGGTGGACATTCAGGACATATACGACGCTTTCTCCGATGGATCAGTCTCCGCAGAGGCCATCAAAGACTACCTGACCTACGTCTACGACAACTACCAGTGGCCCGCGCCGGCCTTTGTGCTGCTGGTTGGCGATGGCACTGTGGACCCGCGCAACTACCAGTTCAACCTCTATGGCCATGCCAACCTGGTGCCGCCGTATCTTGGCGGCTATGATGCCTGGGGCGGCACATCGATCTCCGACAATGCCATGGCGTTCATTCAAGGCAACGACTTGCTGGGTGAGATGATCGTAAGCCGGCTCCCGGTCAATTCGCCGGCCGAGGCCCAAGTGGTGGTGGACAAGATTCTTAACTACGCCGCCGACTTCCCGCCAGAGCGAGCAATGAGTACCCTCTGGGTAAGCGACAACCCGGACAACGACAATCCCGTCTACGGAACCCAGTTCTTCATGGCCGCCGACGATACCATCCAGCAACTGGCTGACGGCTACAACGTTGACCGCGTCTACTATTGCGTACCGGGCACCAACGTGTGCCCGCCCGACCCAGGCTATTACACAGTTCTGGCCGATGCGCGCGCTGCCATAAAGAGCAAGATTTCCGAGGGGCACGTGCTGCTATACTACACCGGCCATGGCAGCTTCACCACCTGGGCGCACGAACAACTCTTCCGCAGCTATCCTGATTGGGTGAACCCGCTGACCAACGGGCCCGCGCTGCCCTTCCTGTTGGTTTCGTCGTGCACCAATGGCTACTTTGCCGACGCGCGCTACAACGCCATCGATGAGGTGTTGCTGCGCACCAGCGACAAAGGAACCATCGGCGGCTTCACCGGGGTCACATTCGACACGCTGCCGCCGCAAACGTATCTGCTCAAGGAGTTCGTCAGCGTGGCGATGCACGAGGGGATCACGCAGGCCGGCGTCGCCGCGGCCGTTGCCCGGGGACGCTCCTACGGCGTCTTGCCGTATCCCGAAAACCAGCGCACTGCTGTCGGCCACGCGCTGAGCGGCGACCCCGCGTTGGCGTTGATCGGACTTCAGACCTGCATGGACGGCGATCTGGACTGCGACGGTGATTTCGACGTTGTCGACATTCAGCGGGTCGCTGCGGCATGGAATACATCCGCCTGGGGCGTTGGCTACAACCCGCGCGCCGATCTGGTTCCCAATGGTCACATCGACATAGACGACATTCAGGCGGCCGCAGCGCTGTGGCGCACGCTGCCCTAGTCCTGATCGGGACAGGGTACCACGCAGTGACCGCCAGACGCGTTCTGTTCATCGATCTTGCGCCGGCCGCAGGCGGCTCGGTGGTGAGCCTCTTCCACCTGGCCCATGGCCTCGATCCGGCTCAGTACGAACCGATCATCGTGTTGTCCGAGCAGAATCCCTTTGACCGGTTCGCCAAAGCTGGCATTGCAGTTGTACGCGTGGCGACGCCGCAATGGCAGCCGCAACCGGCCGGAGCGCTGGCCGGCGTGCAAGAGAGCCGGGTCGGCGGGACGATGCGACGCGGCCCGCTGGCCGGTCCATGGCACTTCGCCGGCGACTTGCGGCGCTACCGTCGCGACGTATTGCCGGTCGTCGGACCGATCACTGCCGTCATCGACCGCTACCGGCCTGCTATTGTGCATCTCAACGACAACCTGTCGCTGACGCGTTCCGGTGCCATCGCGGCCTGGCAGGCCGGCCGGCCCGTCGTTTGCCACTGCCGCTCCTTCGATCCGCCCGTCGCGCTGGACCGTTGGCTACTGGCTCCGCGGCTGGCCGGACTGATCTGCATTTCGCAGGCCGTAGCCCGGCAACAGACGCAAGAACTGGGATCATCTTTCCCGTCGCGCGTGATTCCCAATGCCGTGGATCTGGCTGAATTCGATCATCCCGGTGACACGGGCGCCCTGCGCGCTGAGTTCGGTATCCCAGCCGATGCGCCGTTGGTCGGGTCAGTGGGGCGCATCACCTCATGGAAAGGCCAACACATCTTTATCGATGCGCTGGCGCGCGCTGGTGCACGACATCCGAACTTGCACGGGATTGTCGTCGGCGCGCCAGACCAGAGCGACGGCCTGGCATACGCAGACTCGTTGCGCCGCCAGGCGCAGCAGTACGGGCTGGCTGAGCGGCTTCACTTCAGCGGCCCGCGCAGCGATGTGCCAAAGGTCATGGCCGCGCTGGACATTCTGGTGCACAGCGCGGTGCAGCCGGAACCGTTTGGCAGGGTGATCATCGAAGGCATGGCGGCTCGTGTGCCGGTGATCGCCAGTGCGGCCGGCGGCGCCGCAGAGATTGTCAGCAACGGCGAAACCGGTCTGCTGACACCGCCGGGCGATGTGGCCGCACTGACACAAGCGCTGGATCAACTGCTGGCAAGCCCGGAGGAGCGCCTTCGGCTCGGTTCAGCAGGCAGGCGGCTGGTCGAGCAACATTATCAGGTCAGGACGCAGGTTGCCGCCGTGCAGGAGTTCTATGACGAGATGCTGGCGGGCAGGTTCTGATGCGCGTTGCGATGCTCGGCCCCTATTCAAGCAATCTTGAACGGGTGAGCGGCGGCCCGGAGGCGGTCGTCGTGCAACTGGTGGATGGACTACGGCGCGCCGGCGTCGAAGTCCATGTCGTCACTTTTGACTTTGCCGGCGAGATCGATGCCGACACAACCGTCGAACAGGACGAGGTCACCGTCCACCGGCTGCGACTGCGGCGGCTGCCCCGCTGGACCGGCATCCGCGTCAATGCCCGTCTGCTGGCGAAAACGCTGAGAGCGATTTCGCCTGACATCGCCCACGCCCACAGCGCCGGCACGTTTGCCGACGGCGCGTTGGCCAGCGGCTTGCCGGCCATCATCACCATCCACGGCGTCATCGAACAGGAAGCGGCTACCGAACGTCGCAGCGGCATCACTTGGCGCGAGGAAATGTCGTGGCGCTACGAAACGTGGTACGAGCGACACTGTCTGCGCCGGGCACGAGACGTGATCGCGATCAGCCCCTATGTGGCTGATATCTACCGCGATCTGACCAGTGCGCGCATGCATCTGGTCGAGAACCCGGTCGCGACACCCTATTTTGATTTGCCCAATCTGGCGGAGACGGCGACGATCCTGTGCGCGGCACGGGTCATCCACCGCAAGAACACGCTTGGCTTGCTGTACGCATTCGCTCTGGTAAAACGGGACCTGCCTGAAGCGCGCCTGCGACTGGCTGGCGAGACCACCTCGGAGCCCGGCTACGCCAGCCAGTGCCGGCAATTTGTCGAGCAGAACGGGCTGGCTGAGGCTGTAGATTTTCTGGGCTGGCTGGATGAAGCGGCGCTGCGTGAAGAATACAGCCGGTGCCGCGCGCTGGCGCTTCTATCGTGGCAGGAGACGGCCCCGGTTGCAATCGAGCAAGCGATGGCGGCCGGCAAGCCGGTAATCGCCAGCAACGTCGGCGGTGTGCGTTTTCTGGTCGAGGATGGCGTCACCGGGTACGTGACCGCGCCGGACGACACTGCCCAGCAGGCCGCGCGTCTGCGCAGCGTGCTGGCAGAGAGCGAATTGAACCGGGCAATGGGTCAGGCAGGCCGCGCAGCTGCACGGCAACGCTTCCACCCGGACGTTGTCACCGCGCAGACCATAAACGTGTACCAAAAGGCGATTTCGGATCAGCGCAAGAGCCTGTAGCCGGTTTCGCAAGCCGTCTCGCTCTGGTTGGAGCAGCTGATACGGCTTTGCAGGCTGTCCAGGAAGAAGCGGAACCCACGCAACCATGACCGAACCATCGAGACCACAGCTGCGTATCGCGTTGCTGTGTCATTATCCCGACGACGACATCGCGCCAGCCGGCGGCGTGTGGTCGGTAGGGCGTAACCTGGCAGTGGGGCTAGTCAACACGGGCGTCGAGGTACACGTGGTGCGCTACAAACCGGCTGATCACGGTGCAGCCCGTGTGCATGTGCGCGACAACGGCCAGCTATTCGTACACACCATCGAACTGCCGCGCCGCCGCCGCCAGCCATTCCGACGGATTGACGCCGTACCGGCATTGATAGCCCGTCTCAACGAGATTCGACCCGACGCGATCACTGCCCACGAGTCGGAATATGGTCTGGCGGCGGTGCGCAGCGGGCTGCCGGCAGCCGTCACCATCCACGGAATGCCACGCCAGGAGTTCCGCGCGTTTCACTGGCAAAACCGGCTGGATATGGCGGTCACGTTGTGGCAAGACTGGCTGATGGTACGGGATGTGCAGGACATCGTAGCGATCAACAACTATGCCATCGATCAATATCGCCGCCGGACCAACGCCCGGTTTCACCGCATCAACATTCCCATCGGCGAGGTATTCTTCTCTGCGGCGCCGCGCACGCCTGATCCGCACAGCGTCTTGATGGTGGAAGGGATGAACGAACGCAAGGATCCTGTGACCATGATCCAGGCCATCGCGCTGGTGCGGCGACGCATCCCTGACGTACGACTGGACATCGCCGGCCGCTTGCCGGCCGGCTCCTATGGGGAAACAGTACGCCAGACGATCGCCGATCTGGACATGGACGGCTGTGTCACGTTCGTCGGGCTGGTCAACCAGCCTGAGTTGGCGGACTTATATGCCTCGCACGCCATGCTGGCGCTGAGCAGCCGCCAGGAAACGTCGCCCTGTGTCATCGCCGAGGCGATGGCCGGCGGTCGGCCTGTGGTGGCAACAGCTGTCGGCGGCGTGAGCGAGATGGTTCTGGAGGACGAAACTGGTTTCGTCGTGCCGGCCGGCGATGCGCAGGCGCTGGCTGACCGCATCGAAGCCGTCCTGGCAGACCCGTCGAACGCGCGCCGCCTGGGTGAACGCGGCAGAGTCGTAGCTGAGCAAGGATACCGGCGCAACGTCATCGGCCGGCAGTACACGGACCTGTTGCAGCGTCTCACCGGCAGGACAGGGTGAGGTTGTTCTGGCCGTAGGATTGGCAACACAACGGGCATGCTGATTTTTTCCATGCATTTCGGAAAATCATACATCGAAATGAACCTGGATGCGGTATAATCTGTGTTAGTGATGCAGATCGTGTAGTAACCCTGACGCCGGGAGCCAAGTGTGCACGAAGATGGACAGCTGATTGCCCAAATTCGCAGAGGTGACCTGCGGGCTTTCGAGGCTTTGTACGAAAAGTACAAGAGCCAGGTTTACCGCGCGGCACTGTCGATTACCAACGACGCGGGAGCGGCGGAGGATATTCTGCAAGACTGTTTCCTGCGCCTGCATGCCAACATCGACCGCATCGATGGTTCGACCCCCATCTCTCCCTGGCTCCATCGGGTCACGGTGAATCTTGCCTATAATTATGTAGCGAAGCGCAAGCGGCGAGCGAATCCTGAGGATTCGGTGTTCGAAGCGCTTCACTCGACTCCCAGTCAATCCATGGAGCGACATGTTGAAAACGCCGCCACGCGCGACGAGGTCCAGGAGGCCATTGACAGCTTGAGCTTGCCGCATCGGGTAGTCATTACGCTCTTCTATCTGAGCGAGTTCAGTATCGAGGAAATCGCGTATATCCTCGACTGCCCAGTGGGGACGGTCAAGTCGCGCCTACATTATGCGCGCAATATCCTGCGCAGGCGGTTGACGCGTGAAGCAGGGGCGTTGGCGGAGGCTGCAGCATAGTGTCTTCCCGGCAATGGCGTCCTCCGGACGCACAAGATGACGATTTCGACGATGTGATCCGCGGTTCACTGCGCGCACGGGCCTCACGGTCTGCGCCGCCGGGTGACGGCTGGCCGGTGCTGCGTTCTCAGGTGCGGGGCGGCCCTGCCAAACGCCGTGGCATTGCCAGCTTGCGGTTCCAGCATCTTGTCAACGGGATCGTTCAAGGCGCGGCAGCGATGATCGTGATTGCCATGCTGGGAGCGACGTTGACGCCCGGCCGGCCGGCCGAAATCGTCACGCAACCTACCCCTGAAGCAGTGCAGGTCGTTGCGTATACTCAGTCGCCATCGCTGCCTCTGTTTGTTCCGGATGACATGCCACACCGGGAATTCGTGCACACCAGCCCCCCGTCAGCGCCTGTTTATTTACCTACACGAGGCGACACACTGAACATGGCCGAACTTCTCCGGGCCCGTCCTGCCAGCAGCAGCCGCTTCAACCCGGTGCTACTGCCCTTGTTCAATCCTGGGCTGGATCCAACCTTGAAATACTATCCACAATGAATTGTTTGACAACGTTTTGTGGTTGTGATAGTATTACGCACTACCGACAGGGTGTCTCATAGCATGGTTTTTTGCTTTGAGACCCGTAGTCTTGTTACTAGAAGCCCCAAGTAGTACGCCAAGTCTGACACCCGTATTCGCAATCCTGGCAGTCGATTGCTGCCGTTGCTTTCGGTTCTACCAAGGAAAGCAATGGCTGGCGTGCTCTGTAAGTATCCCTTCGAATCCAATATCTCTTCGTGCGCAACATATCATTTCGCCCAATTGCCCTAGAATCGGCCAGGTCACGAGACCGAGCCTGGTTTCGCGTGGCCGGGCGGCATTGCTGCAATTATCGTTTATGCTGCACGCGCACTGAAACTGGAGATTATTCAGCGGTTTATCAGGAGGCTTGAATGGGAGTATTGCTTGATGTGAAAGGCCTGCGTACGCAGTTCTTCACTCAGGACGGCGTAGTAAACGCTGTTAATGGGATATCCTATACCGTCGATGAAGGTGAAACACTGGCAATCGTCGGAGAAAGTGGCTGCGGCAAAAGTGTCGGCGTCATGTCACTGATCCGGCTGATTCCATCGCCTCCTGGCAAAGTGGTGGGAGGAGAGGTGTGGTTCGACGGTCGTGACCTCCTCAAACTCGACGATGATGAGATTCGGCAAGTGCGCGGCAATCGCATCGCGATCGTATTTCAGGACCCGATGACGTCACTCAACCCGGTGTTGACGGTGGGCCGGCAAATTGGCGAGTCTCTGCAGTTACACCTTGGCATGGACAAGCAGCAGGCACGCAAACGCAGCGCCGAGTTGCTGGAACTGGTGGGTATTCCTACTGCCGAGGCGCGCCTGGACGACTACCCGCACCAGTTCTCGGGTGGTATGCGCCAGCGTGTAATGATCGCGATGGGCCTTTCGTGTAACCCGCAACTTCTGATCGCCGATGAGCCAACGACAGCGCTGGACGTTACGATCCAGGCGCAGATCGTCGACTTGGTCAAGAAGCTCAAGGACGAGATCGGTATGGCAATCATCTGGATCACCCACGATCTGGGCGTGGTTGCCGGCATTGCCGAGCGAGTGATCGTGATGTACGCCGGCTTTATCGTCGAAGAGGCTGACGTTCGGGAGATGTATGCCGACCCAAGACATCCTTACACGCTTGGGTTGCTGGGATCTCTGCCTCGTTTGGACGCAGACCGACCGGAACGCTTGATCTCCATCGAGGGCTTGCCGCCGGATCTGATTGAATTGCCAAAGGGTTGCCCCTTTTACGCACGCTGCGACTACCGCATCGATCACTGCCGCGAGGAGAATCCTCCGTTAGAAACAGTGGGCCGTAACCATCGGGCTGCCTGCTGGGTGGATGTTAAGGGAGTAGCAGCATGACCGATAACAACAACGGCAGCGGAGAGACACTGGTCCGGGTTGATGGACTGAAGATGTATTTCCCGATCACGTCGGGTGTCGTGTTCCAGAAAGTCAAGGGTCACATCAAAGCCGTCGATGGTCTCAATTTCTCAGTTCAGAGGGGTGAGACATTGGGGTTGGTTGGCGAGTCTGGCTGTGGCAAGTCCACCACTGGCCGTGCCATCCTGCAATTGTATCGTCCGACGGCAGGCAAGGTCTACTTTGAAGATATTGACCTTACCCTGATGAAGGGTGAGGATCTGCGCCAGCAACGGCGGCGGATGCAGATGATCTTCCAGGATCCTTACGCCTCGCTGAACCCGCGCATGACCGTGGGCAGCATTGTGGGTGAACCGCTGGAAGTCCACAACATCGCCAAAGGGCCGGAGCGCCGGGAGCGGGTGCAGGAACTTCTCAAGGTTGTGGGACTCAATCCCTATTTCATCAACCGCTATCCCCATGAATTTTCCGGCGGCCAACGCCAGCGTATCGGCGTGGCGCGCGCCCTGGCTGTCAACCCGGAATTCATCGTCTGCGACGAGCCAATCTCCGCGCTGGACGTATCGATCCAGGCACAGGTTATCAACCTGCTGGAGGACTTGCAGGCGCAGTTCGGTCTGACCTATCTGTTCATTGCCCACGATCTGTCGGTGGTGCGTCATATCTCCGACCGCATCGCAGTCATGTATTTGGGAAAGATCGTCGAGCTGACGGACCGCAAGGAGCTGTACGACACTCCGATGCACCCCTACACACAGGCATTGCTGTCCGCGGTGCCTATCCCTGACCCGCGCATCGAGTCACAGCGCAAGCGCATCATCCTCGAAGGGGATGTTCCCAGCCCGGCCAATCCACCCAAAGGTTGCAACTTCAGCACGCGCTGCCCGCGTGTGATGGCCGTTTGTAAGGAAGAGGAACCGGAGTTCCGCGACGCCGGCGGTGGCCACTTCGTGGCTTGCTGGCTGTACGAGACCGTTCCCAGCCAATACGCCGCGCAGGAACAAGTTGCGGTGGCCAATTGAGTATCCAAGCGTTAAGTGACAGGCTCTTTCGTTCTGCTACAAGAGTCTTCGAGAAGTGCCTGTCACTTGATTCTATTTGAGCCATCTGACAGATGAAAGGAGGTGATCCCGGTCGTGTTTGCAATCTTGCTGGCATAGCCAGCGTGAGTGCATAGACGTCGTGACTGCCTCAGAGTTTGACAAGCTTTGCAGCTCACATAGATTTGCGAAGGTTCCGTAATGACAGAAGCGCCGTGACGAGTGTCCGGTTAGCAAATCTGTCAATCACACTATCTCTCTTTTAGGAGGAGAAACATGGTAAGTAAGAAAATGGGCGTGATCTTCGGACTGTTGATCATTGCCAGCATGGTGTTGGCGGCCTGCCCGGCTCCGACGCCTGAAGTCCAGACCGTGGTTCAGACCGTGGTTGTCAAGGAAACGGTTGTTCAGACCGTCAAGGAAACTGTCGAGACCGTCAAGGAAGTCGTTCAGGAGAAGGTCGTTGAAGTAACGCCCACTCCCGAAGGCGGCCAGAAGGTCGTCGCACAGTATAACCTGGCCGCCGAGCCCCCCACACTGGACCCGTCACTGGCTTCCGACACCACGTCCAACTTTGTGATCGAAAACCTGTTCCTCGGCCTCACCGGCTTCGATGAGGAAGGTAACGTCGAACCTGAGTTGGCCACCGATTGGTCTGCTTCGGACGATGGCCTGGTCTACACCTTCAACATGCGCGACGACGCAACCTGGGTCTCCTACACCCCCAGCGGCGGCGCGGTCGAACTCGGCCCCGTCACGGCTGATCAGGTCGTCTACAGCGTGCGCCGCACCTGCAACCCTGAGACTGGCTCTGACTACGCCTATGTTGACTACATCATCAAGGGCTGCCAGGATCTGAACACCGCCGACACTACCGCGCTGAGCCCGGAAGAAGTGCAGGCACTGGTGGACGGCGTGGGTGTCACGGCTGTTGACAGCTACACCGTCCAGTTCGAGATCAACAACCCCGCCCCTTACTTCCCGGCCATCGCCGGCATGTGGGTAAATCGCCCGCAGCCGCAGGCGACCATCGAAGAAAAGGGTATAGCATGGACCGAGGCCGGCAACATCGTCACCAACGGACCTTACTATCTCGCTAGCTGGTTCCACAACGACAGCCTGGCGCTTGAGAAGAACCCCTTCTGGTATGGCTGGGCGGACGCACCCGGTAACATCGACCGCCTTGAGGCGTTCATGATCACCGAGACCTCGACCGAGTTCGCGATGTACGAGTCGGGCGAGCTTGATACCGCTGCGGTGCCGCTGCCTGACATGGACCGCGCCAAGAGCGACCCCGTGCTGAGCCAGGAATTGGTCATTGTGCCGCGTGCCTGCGAGTACTACTTTGGCTTTGTCACCACCAAGCCTCCAGTAGACAACGTCCTGGTGCGCAAGGCCCTCTCGGCAGCCATCGACCGCGGCTCGCTGGTGGAGAACGTCCTCAAGGGCGGCCAGATCCCGGCCAACACCTTCGCCCCCAGCATGATCTTCGGCAACGCTGCTGAGGATCCCGACATCGCCCCGTGGGCGCTGACGGAAGAGCAGGGCGGCACGGGCTATGCTGCGGCAGTAGAGCAGGCCAAGGCATGGCTGGCTGAAGCCGGCTATCCTGACGGCGAAGGCTTCCCGGCCATCACCATCATGCACAACACGTCCGAGGCCCATGCCCAGATCGCCCAGGCGATCCAGGCCATGTGGAAGGAAGCCCTGAATATCGATGTCAATGTCGAGAACCAGGAATGGCGCGTCTATCTGACCACCATCGACAAGGACACCCCCATCGAACAGGCGCCGCACGTCTATCGCCTGGGCTGGTGCGCCGACTACCCGGATGAGAACAACTGGGTGCATGAGGTGTTCAACACCAACGCTGGCAACGATGACCCGCGTTGGGAAGAAACCGCGAACGCGCCCCTTGGCCCCGACGGCAAGAGCTTCAACCAGTTGACCGAAGAAGCGCAGGCAGAGCAGGATCCTGCAGCTCGTGCGGCCCTCTACAAGGCTGCCGAGAAGATCCTCAACGAAGACGGCGCGGCAATCGCCCCGATCTACTACTACACCCGTGTGCAGGTGACCAAGCCTTACCTCCAGCGCACGTACTACGACCTGGGCGGCGAGCGGATCGAGACCTGGGTGCTCGACGAAGCCGCTAAGATGGAAGCCACCGGCATGTAGTCCGGTCGGCAGCCATATGGCAAGCTGACAACCGTCCCCCGATGTTTGCAAGCATCGGGGGACGGTTCCTTCACCGGAAGAGACTATCAAACCTTGTTTTGAACCTGGCGACTGCGACGAGTGTGTAGCTGTTAGTGTTATTTGTGCGTAGCACAGCTACCCAATCGTTACAGCCGGCAAGTGGGACCACGATGGTAGCCTGCAAGTCAGCGACCAACATCAGTCCCAGACCTGATCCTGAATGATTTCCAGGGAGATTTCCAATGGTCAAATACGCAATTCGTCGTTTGTTGTGGAGCATCCCCGTCCTGTTCATGGTTGCGCTCTTCACCTTCGTGCTGGTTCGCCAGATACCGGGCGGACCCTTCGACTTTGCGGGTGACAAGAGCCTGCCAGCCTCTGTGGTAGCGAATATTGAAGCCAAATATCACCTCAACGACCCGCTGCCCAAGCAGTTCGCCGATTATATGATTGACTTGCTCCAGGGCGATCTGGGACCGTCGTTCCGCTATCGTGGCCGGACGGTCAATGACATCATTGGAGAGTCGCTGCCAGTCTCCTTCCAGCTAGGTCTGATGGCGCTGGGTCTCGCGCTTTTGATCGGCATACCCGCCGGAATCATCGCCGCACTGAAACAGAACACCGTTTACGACTACACCGCCACCGGGGTTGCGATTCTGGGGGTGTCGCTCAACAGCATTGTGCTTGCGCCACTGCTGATATGGATATTTGCCGTCAACCTGCGGGTGTTGCCGGCTGCCCGCTGGGGAGCGCAACCACCCTTCTTTCTGGGCATTTTGCCGCCCATCAATGCAGTGTTTTTCCAGCATGCCGTTCTACCCGTGATTGCCCTCGGCCTGGTCTCCTCGGCCGGCATTGCCCGCCTGACCCGAGCCAGCCTGCTGCAGGTGATCCGTGAGGATTATATACGTACCGCCCGCGCCAAGGGACTGAAGGAAAGGGCCGTGGTCATGCGCCACGCCTTGAAAAACAGTCTGATCCCGGTAGTGACGATCATCGGGCCCCTCTTTGCTGCGGTGCTGACGGGTACGTTCGTCATCGAGCAGATCTTCGGCATTCCCGGCATGGGCAGGCACTTTATCCAGAGTGTGGGCAATCGCGACTATCCCATCGTTATGGGTACCACTCTGGTTTACGGTGTTGCCATTGTGGTCGCCAACCTCGGCGTCGATCTGGCCTATGCCTTTCTCGACCCCCGCATCCGACTCGAATAGTAAACGGAGGACTTCTGAATGGCTGCTGCTACCGACACCCCTTCTGCCCTCGATTTAGCGGCTGCGCGACGCGAGCGCAGCCCCTGGGGCGACGCCTGGAACCAGTTGATCAAGAATCGGCTGGCCATTGCTTCGCTAGTCTACATCATTGTCTTGACTTTGATGTCGATCTTTGCGAATTCAGTGGCGCCCTTCAAGTATGACCGTACGATCCTGAGCGATACCGCGACCTGTTCCTATCTGCCTATCCCCTTCATCTGCCCTGGCGGCACGGTTGCGCCATCGGGAACGAAGTACATGTTTGGCGCGGATGAGCTGGGGCGCGACATTCTGAGTCGAACCATCTACGGTGGTCAGGTGTCGCTGGCGGTTGGTCTGGTCGGCGCGTTCGTCAGCATGGTCCTGGGCATGGTGTATGGCCTCATCGCTGGCTACGGCAGCCAGCGGCTGGACAACATCATGATGCGTCTCGTGGACTTTCTCTACGCGATGCCTATATTGATATTTATCATCCTTTTGCAGGTGTTTTTCAAGGCCAAAGCGCGTCAGTTGGGCAACGTTCAGAATTTCGAGTTCCCCCACTGGTTTGTCTATGGTATCCTGGCGGCAGCACTTGTGTGTATCATCGGCGGTATTCTGGCCGGAAAGTATTACGGATTAGGGGTCAGCGCCTTCCTTATCGGTCTGGGTGTCTTTGCGCTGATCCTGGCAGGCATGCTGATAGCCCTGACTCTGGCAATCGGAGGCAGTCCATGGGCGTCGCTGATCGCGATCGACAATGCGATGGGTGGCATGTTCTTCCTGTTCATCGCCCTGGGCTTCCTAAACTGGTTAGGGATGGCGCGGCTTACAAGAGGACAGGTGCTCTCTTTCAAGAAGAAAGAGTTCATCGAAGCCGCGCACATGGTGGGCTCCAGCGATACCCGCATCATCTTCCGCCACTTGCTGCCCAATGTGCTGGGACCGTGCATCGTGGCTGAGACGCTGGCCATTCCCGGGTACATCGCGCTGGAAGCGTTTCTCAGTTTCATCGGCCTGGGCATTAATCCGCCGCGACCAAGCTGGGGCAACATGATCTCCACCGGTTACCCGCACCTGCGCTCCAATGCCCATATCCTGGTGTTGCCAGCCGTTGCGCTCACGCTCACCATTCTGGCCTTCAACTTCCTGGGCGACGGCCTGCGTGATGCGTTCGATCCGCGATTGCGTGAATAATCAAGCGATCACGTTGCAGGATATCCCATCGTGATCCATCGTCCTCCCGGAGACATGGCGGCCCGTATTGTGTCTGCCATGTCTCCGGGAGGGTTTTCATTCTCCGTGGCCGACTCACATTTGTAGATTTTTGCCATTTCGTGTAATTTATCTGGCGTATTCTGAACCCGAACAATCTCTCGGTGGTGTAGTGTAGTGTTGATCTGGGTGTTCGCGCAATGCGCTGAGCACCCAAAATATTGCAGAAGGGAGGTGAGGCGGTCCTTTTAAGCGTTGAGCAGCCACGTGCAAGTTGACGGCGGCTGATCAACACCAGCCGGCGCCAAGACAGCGCCACAATCGATTGTAAATAACTTTCCGTATTCTCAGATTCTCTTCAGGAGGAGAAACACATGCTTTCCAAGAAAATGGGCGTGATCTTTGGACTGTTGATCATTGCCAGTATGGTGTTGGCAGCCTGCCCGGCCCCGACACCGGAAGTTCAGACCGTTGTTCAGACAGTGGTCGTCAAGGAAACGGTCGTCCAGACTGTCAAGGAAACCGTTGAGACCGTCAAGGAAGTCGTCCAGGAAAAGGTCGTCGAAGTGACGCCCACCCCCGAGGGCGGTGAGCTTGTGACCTTGAGCCGCAATCTGAGCGCTGAGCCCAAGACCGTCGACCCGGCCCTCACTTCCGAAAGCGTCGGCGTCGAGATCAGCGAGAACATCTTCCTCGGCCTGACCAACCTGAACGCCGATGGTTCCGTTGAGCCGGAGCTGGCCACCGAATGGAACGTTTCCGACGATGGCTTGACCTGGACGTTCAACATGCGCGACGACGTGAACTGGGTGAACTACACGCCCAGCCAGGGCATTGTCGAAGTCGGACCGGTTACTGCCGACGACATCGTCTACGGTGTGCGCCGCACGTGCAACCCCGAGACTGGCTCTGACTACGCCTATGTCGATTACCTCATCAAGGGCTGCCAGGATCTGAACACCGCCGACACTGCAACTTTGAGCGCTGAAGAAGTCCAGGCATTGCTGGATGGCATCGGCGTTACCGCAGTCGATAGCTACACCGTTCAATTCGAAACCAACACCCCCGCCCCCTACTTCCCGGCCATCGCCAGCATGTGGGTGAACTACCCGCAGCCCCAGGCAGCCATTGAAGCTCACGGCGAGACTTGGACCGAAGCTGGCAACATCGTCACCAACGGACCGTATGTTGTGACCAACTGGTTCCACGCTGACAGCATGGACTTCGAGAAGAATCCCTTCTGGTATGGCTGGGCAGACGGCACCCGTGGCAACATCGATCACATCCAGACCTTCTTCATCAGCGAGGCTTCTACCGAGTTCGCGATGTACGAGGCCGGCGAGCTCGATACATCCACCGTTCCGCTGCCTGACATGGACCGCGTCAAGAGCGACCCCGTGCTGAGCCAGGAATTGGTCATTGCGCCTTCCGCCTGCACCTACTACTACGGCTTCGTCACCACCAAGCCTCCAGTAGACAACGTCCTGGTGCGCAAGGCTCTCTCGGCAGCCATCGACCGCAAGTCTATGGTGGAAAACGTCCTCAAGGGCGGCCAGATCCCGGCCAACACCTTCGCCCCCAGCATGATCTTCGGCAACGCTGCTGAGGATCCTGACATCGCCCCGTGGGCGCTGACGGAAGAGCAGGGCGGCACGGGCTATGCTGCGGCCGTTGAGCAGGCCAAGGCATGGCTGGCTGAAGCCGGCTATCCTGACGGCGAAGGCTTCCCGGCCATCACCATCATGCACAACACCTCTGAGGCCCATGCCCAGATCGCCCAGGCGGTCCAGGCCATGTGGAAGGAAGCTCTGAACATCGAAGTCAATGTCGAGAACCAGGAATGGCGCGTCTATCTGACCACCATCGACAAGGACACCCCCATCGAAGAGGCGCCGCACGTCTATCGCCTCGGCTGGTGCGCTGACTATGCCGATGAGAACAACTGGGTATACGAGGTGTTCAACACCGACGCTGGCAACAACGACCCGCGTTGGGAAGAAACCGCTAATGCACCCCTTGGCCCTGACGGCATGAGCTTCAACGAGTTGACCCTCGCGGCCCAGCAAGAGCAGGATCCGGCCACCCGCCAGACCCTCTACAAGGCTGCCGAGAAGATCCTGAGTGATGACGGCGCCGCTATCGCTCCGATCTACTACTACACGGCCGTCAATGTCGCCAAGCCATACCTGACCCGAACCTATAACCTGGGTATGACCGGCGAAGAGTGGTACGACTGGTCCATCGACGAGGCTGCCAAGATGGAAGCCACCGGCATGTAATCTCAGATCGGGTTGAGGCAGGTCAGAAATATCCGCCTTTACCCTTCCTCTGAGTCATAAAGAACCGCCCTCTGTCGAACGACAGAGGGCGGTTTTCTATTGGGTGTGTTCGAAACAGGTTAAGCAGAGGGCTTCTGGATCACAGATGCGCGGAGGACCGCGAAATACACGAAAGGCAGATGACGTGACCACCTGGCGCAGTAGCCTTCCGACTGCGCGATCTTCGCGCATCCGTGATCCAGAAGCCCGTAGCCGAGCGTCCTCACTTGACTTCGTTGGCTACGCCCCCGATCTGGTCACCATCCCAGGACAGGTTGTCTTCCACCGGCTCAACATGGATGGTGATAAAGGTGTTGGCCAGTTGCTCCTGAATTGACGCCTCGATCTCAGTCACCAGGTCGTGCGACTCTTGAACGGTAGTGCGGCCCGGAAGCAACAGATGCATGTCGATGAAGCGCCGCGAGCCTGACTTGCGCGTCCGCAACGCATGGTAAGGCGTCGCTGCTCCCGCCGTCGTTTCCACAGCCTTGCGCACGACTTCGACCTCCGGCGCCGGCAGCGACTGATCCATCAACCCCTGGGTGGAGCGGCGAATCAGCTTGACCCCCATCCAGATGATGTTGACTCCGACGGCGATTGCCAACAGCGGATCGAGCAGTGCCCAGCCCGTCAGTCCCACCAGAATCACACCGCCGATGACACCCACAGACGTCCAGACATCGGTCATCAAGTGATGGGCATCAGCCTCCAGCGCGATGCTGTCGTGCTGCTTTGACACCCGCAGCATGATACGCGACACGCCGAAGTTGATGGCGGATGCTATACCGGCCACCAACGCACCAATGCCGATATTTTCCACGGGTACAGGATTGAAAATGCGCTGGCCAGCCGCGTACAGAATGGTAACTGCGGCCACCAGGATCAGCGCGCCCTCGGCGCCGCTGGAAAAGTACTCGGCCTTGTCGTGGCCATATGAGTGGTTGTCGTCCGCGGGCCGGTCAGCGATGGTGATCGCGGCAAACGCAATCAGCGCCGCGGTCAGGTTGACGCCTGACTCGGCAGCGTCGGAGAGCAAACCCACGGAGTTGGTGAGAAAATAGGCGCCGAACTTCAGCAGCAGCGTAACAAGGCTCGCCGCCACGGAAAGAAGTGCGACTCGACGGGTAAGCGACATCAGGAAACCTCGGACTCAAAGAACGTAAACTGAGAAGTACTGGAAAACAGATAGTGCTGACAGCATGTGCATTGTACCACAACGCCATCGCTTCTTCTCCAGATGACAACCATCTGGGCGCAAGCGTATTCGCGGTTACTTGACAAGCGGCTGCTTATTAGGTAAACTCTCGTCACCTCTGCAAGAGGTAACACTTGTATGCCAACATCATTTCTGAAGTCCATCTGCCTCACTTGCTCCTGTCGTTAGCGGGAGTGCCGGCAATGCTTGCCGGTGACTCTCGCCTCTCGATGCGCGTGCGGTGAGACCGGCCAGAAATGATGTTCATATCATTGACTACAATTTCATAGCGACAGGGTGCCTTGGAGGAGTCTCTCCTCAGCGCACCTGCTAGGAAACTTGCTGACAGGCTCATTGCACGGTGTATCCACCGGCGATGAGCTTTTTGTTTGGAAACCATTCGCTGCGGCCGGTCTCTGACCGAACCGCCGGTGGCTCGGTCGGAGACCAGCCACAGCGGCCCGCGCTATTGCGACGATACAAAAGAAAGGTCAAAACACAATGACTACCGTTCTCATTCCGACCCCCTTGCGCCGCCTGACAGCCAACCAGTCCAGGGTGGAAATTTCCGGCGACACCGTCGGTCAAGTCATCGTCAATTTGGACGATACGTATCCCGGCATGGGCGAGCGGCTGCTCGATCAAAACGGCGACATCAAACGCTTCATCAACGTCTTCGTGAACGACGATGAGATACGCACATTACAGGGCGCAAACACCCCGGTATCGGCCGGCGACCGCGTCAGCATCGTCCCGGCCATGGCCGGC
Organism: Anaerolineales bacterium; assembly: GCA_020634615.1. Classification (GTDB taxonomy): domain Bacteria; phylum Chloroflexota; class Anaerolineae; order JAAEKA01; family JAAEKA01; genus JACKBK01. The sequence goes on along the minus strand of JACKBI010000006.1, from coordinate 275,835 downwards.
GGGTGCTAAGGCAGGAGGTGCCAGTTATGACTCCACTGAATCGTGACCAGTTGGTAGCCCTGGCCAAGAGCCAGATCATCGAGACTACGCCCCAGGCGCTCAACGAACGGCTGCGCAACGGCGTCAAGCCGCTGGTGGTGGACATCCGCGAGCGCGACGAATTCGAGCAAGGGCATGTGCCGGGCGCCGTATTCATCCCGCGCGGTTTTCTGGAGCTGCGCATCGAACAGTATGCCTTCGACCGCGAGACGCCTATCGTCCTATATTGCGCCGGTGGCGTGCGCTCAGTGCTGGCAGCCCGCAATGTGAAGGAGATGGGCTACGAGCATGTCGAGTCGCTGATTGGCGGCTTCGGCGGCTGGAAAAGCGCCGGCCTGCCCGTCAAGGTGCCGAAGATGCTGACCGGCGACCAGAAAGTCCGCTACAGCCGCCATACGCTGCTGCCAGATGTTGGCGAAGAGGGCCAGCTTGAGCTGCTGGCCGCCAGGGTGCTGCTGATCGGCGCGGGCGGCCTTGGCTCGCCGGCCGCGCTGTATCTGGCTGCCGCGGGCGTCGGCACGCTGGGCATCGTCGATTTCGACGACGTGGACCTCAGCAACTTGCAGCGCCAGATCCTGCACAGCGAAAGCTGGATCGGCAAGCCCAAGGTCGAGTCGGCCGTCGCGCGCCTCAAGGACCTCAATCCCGACGTGACGGTCGTGCCCTACCGCGAGCCGATCACTAGCGCCAACGCGCTGGATATCATCCGCGACTATGACATCGTCCTCAACGGGTCAGACAACTTCCCGACCCGCTATCTGGTCAACGACGCCTGTCACTTCCTGCGCAAACCGCTGGTGGATGGCAGTATTTTCATGTTCGAAGGCCAGGTGACGGTCTACCACCCCGGTTCGCCGGAAGAGGGTATTGTCCAGGGACCGTGCTATCGCTGCCTGTACCCCGACCCGCCGCCGCCTGGCGAGGTGCCTAGCTGCGCTGAGGCAGGCGTGCTGGGCGTGCTGCCGGGCATCGTCGGCTCGATCCAGGCCGTGGAGGCCATCAAGCTGGTTCTGCGCAAGGGCGATCCGCTGATCGGTCGTCTGCTGATGTTCGATGCGATGGACATGACCTTCCGCACATTGAACGTCCGCCGCGACCCCGCCTGCCCGCTGTGCGGTGAGCATCCCAGCGTCACCGAGCTGATCGATTACGAGCAGTTCTGCGGCATGCCGGCGCGCGAATGAGCAAGGCTCTTGCCGCGAATAACACGAATTATCCGAATTTCGCAGAGTCGACGTAGCGATTTATCTGACCGATCAGAAACCGGGTTTTTGTCGTGCAGCAACGATTCTTGGCTTGCAGACACGATGTTAGCGGCCATGTTGGCCGTTTCTACCGAAAAACCCGGTTTCTCTGACCCAGCCTGAACGGTTACGACCAGGGATTGTGAGACGAGTATGACTGTAACGATATTCACCCGCAGCAAAAACATGATTTGGGCCGTCGCGCCGGAGCGTGCTCAGCAAACCGGTTCGATCCTGGAACAGATCGGCAACACGCCGCTGCTGGACTTGAGCGGGCTGGTAGGGCGGTCCGATGTGCAGCTTTTCGCCAAAGCGGAGTGGTTCAACCCCGGCGGCTCAGTCAAGGATCGCGCGGCGCTGCGGATCATCGAGGACGCTGAGCGCAGCGGCCAGTTGACACCCGGCCGCACGCTCCTCGACGCCACCAGCGGCAATACCGGCATTGGCTACGCAATGATCGGCGCGGCTAAGGGTTACACTGTCCACCTGGTGATGCCGGCCAACGTGACCCGCGAGCGCAAGGCACTGGCGCGTGCCTACGGTGCGCAGATCATCGAGAGCGACCCGCTGGAAGGATCGGATGGAGCGATCCGGCTGGCACGCTCAATCGTGGCTGCCGAGCCGCAGCGCTACTTCTATCCCGACCAATACAACAACGAAAGCAACTGGCGCGCCCACTTCGACACCACCGGGCCTGAGATATTGCACCAAACCGGTGGACGGGTAACGCATTTCGTGGCCGGCCTTGGTACCACCGGCACGTTCACCGGTGTGGGACGACGGCTGAAGCAGCACAATCCGGCGATCCAGTTGGTGGCCTTGCAGCCGTCCGACGAGATGCAAGTCATCGAGGGGTTGAAGCACCTGCCGACCTCGCTGGTGCCTGGCATCTACGATCCAGGGCTGCCCGACCGCCACTTGCCGGTTGACGCCGAGGATGCCTGGGAGATGACCCGCCAACTGGCGCGCAAGCACGGGCTGTTCGTCGGTTTCAGTGCTGGCGCGGCTGTCACAGGTGCATTGCAGATCGCGCGCGAACTGGATCATGGCGTCGTCGTCACCGTGCTGCCCGACGGCGGCGCGAAGTATGTCAGCCTGGGACTTTTTGACTGAGGAGAGCGGAGAGGGAAAGGAAGGAAAGGAGGGAAAGCCCTCCTTACAGACCACCTGCCACCTTCTACGTACACCTTGTCACCCAGTCACCTTGTCACCCTGTCATCTGGAAGACCTATGCTCTATCACCTCATTTCACGTTCTGATTTCGACAGCCAGCCGGCCGATGAGCCGTATTTCGCCGCCAGTTTGGTGGACGAAGGATTCATTCACCTGAGCGCGACACCGGCGCAAGTCGCGTGGGTGGCTGCCAATCTGTACCCTGATGTGCCAGATCTGGCTGTGCTGGTGATCGACGAATCGTTGCTCAGCGCGCCGCTACGTTTTGACGAGACGCCCGATGGCGTCTTCCCGCACCTCTACGGCACACTCGACCGCGACGCGATCGTCGCAATCGAACCGGTGTGGGCGATCATCGGGACGGTGTAATGCGCAGGTAATCGTCCGGTTCGTAACCGGTCCCAACAACCGCGACGCGATCGCATGCAACACGAGGTAACAACCATGACAAATCAGTCTTCTGTCGTCGATTACAGCGCCCTGCGGGTCAACCAGGCATCGATCATTGCCTTGCTGGCGCTGGCGTTTCTGCTCAACCAGCCGTGGCTGGTGGTTTTCGTCGGCGTGGTAATGTGGGTCGGCACCCTTGTGCCGCGCGCCGGCCTCTTCAAGTTGTTTTACAAGCATGTCCTGAAGCCGCTGCATGTGGTTCGACCTGCGCCCAAAGCTGACGATCCCAAGCCACACCTGTTCGCGCAGGGCGTTGGCGCACTCTTCCTGACCCTGAGCAGCCTGGCCCTTTTTGCCGGCGCGGGCCCGCTTGGCTGGCTGCTGACTGGCATTGTCGTCGCGCTGGCCGCGGTTAATCTGTTCCTGGGGTTCTGCCTGGGCTGCTTCATGTATTACCAGCTCGCCCGCCGCGGTATTCATGCTGACCTGCCCTGGTGGCGGGCGACACAGGGAGCGTAGCTGCGATGCTGGAACGATCCATTGGCCTGCTCGTCTTTGCGTTGACCCTGCTGGCGGGGGTGGCGTTATGGCGGCTGTACACCGCACATCAACTTCAGCAGCTGGGGCGAGTGCATCTGCCTGAGCAACTGGCAGCGCTGACCCCAGGCGGTCAGCCCACGGTGCTCTACTTCACCACTGCGACCTGCGCACAGTGCCGCTTGCAACAGGCGCCCGCCCTGGCACAGGTACAGGCGCACCGCCAGGACATGAACCTGGTAAAACTGGACGCCGTCGATCAGCACGAGCTGGCCGACTTCTATCACGTGATGACCGTGCCGACCACCGTGGTGCTCGACCGCCAGGGCCACCCGGTGGCCGTCAATCACGGCCTGGCAACACCCGACCGCTTGCTGGCGCAGCTCAAGAAAGCTGAGACACCGACAGCGAGCCGACCCGCAAGGAAATAGACAATGACACATATCGCAAACAACATCACCGAGCTGGTTGGTAACACGCCTCTGGTACGGCTCAACCGGCTCGCCGAGGCGGAAGGCGCGGTGGCAGAGATACTGCTCAAACTGGAGTTCTTCAACCCCGCCAGCAGTGTCAAAGATCGCATCGGTCTGAGCATGATCGAAGCAGCCGAAGCAGCCGGCAAGCTTGGGCCGGATACGATTATCCTCGAGCCGACCAGCGGCAATACTGGTATCGGTCTGGCCTTCGTCGCGGCCGCCAAAGGCTATCGCTGCGCGCTGGTGATGCCTGACACCATGAGCCTGGAGCGGCGCAAGCTGCTGCGCGCCTATGGCGCCGCGCTGATCCTGACACCCGGCACGGAGGGCATGAAGGGTGCCATCAACCGCGCGTATGAAATGGCCGCTGCCGATCCGCGCTATTTCATCCCGCAACAGTTCGAGAACCCCGCCAATCCTGATGTGCACCGGCGCACCACCGCCGAAGAGATCTGGCGCGACACCGATGGCAAGGTGGACATTCTTGTGTCTGGCATCGGCACCGGCGGCACCATTACCGGCGTCGCCGAGGTCATCAAGGCACGCAATCCCGATTTCGTCGCGGTTGCAGTAGAACCGGCCGACTCGCCGGTGCTCAGCGGCGGTCAGCCTGGCCCGCACAAGATTCAGGGCATCGGCGCCGGCTTCGTGCCGGGCGTGCTCAACACCGGCATCATCGACGAGATCGTCAAAGTCAGCAACGAAGATGCGATGAGTACGGCGCGACGGGTTGCTGTCACCGACGGCATTCTGGTCGGCATCTCATCAGGCGCGGCGATCTGGGCTGCATTGCAGGTGGCTCGCCGCCCCGAAAACGCGGGCAAACGCATCGTCACGATCATTCCATCGTCGGGCGAACGCTATCTCAGCACCGCACTATTCGCAGACATCCTGGATTAGTCGCTGCGGCCCAGACGTGCAGGTGACAGTCACTTCCATCAATGTCCCACATCACCGGGGCGATGCTCGGAGTGATTGTCACCTCAACGGCTGCCATGGCGGCGATATTTGTGCGGAGGTACTCATGTTTCGCAATCTGCGCGCTGATATTCAATCCATTTTCAAGCGCGACCCGGCAGCCCGCAGCACAGCCGAGGTGCTTCTGACCTATCCGGGCCTGCACGCGATCTGGTTCCACAAGCTGGCCCACTGGCTATGGGTTCATGATCGGCGGTTGTGGGCGCGCTGGGTATCGCATGTCAACCGGTTCCTGACGGGCATCGAGATTCACCCGGGCGCCACCATCGGCCCCGGGTTCTTCATTGACCACGGCATGGGCGTGGTGATCGGCGAAACAGCCGAGATCGGCGCCAACGTGACGCTCTACCACGGCGTGACGCTGGGTGGCGTCAGCATTGAGAAGGGCAAGCGGCACCCGACCATCGGCGACGGCGTTGTCATCGGCGCGGGCGCGAAGGTGTTGGGACCGGTGACGGTCGGTGACCACAGCCGCATCGGAGCAAATTCGGTGGTGGTCAAGGATACGCCGCCGGAGTCGGTGGTGGTTGGCGTACCGGGACGTGTGCGCCATCGCGACATATCGCAACAGCCGGCCGATCCTGACCGCGACCTGCAACACAACATCATGCCCGACGCGACGGCGGAAGCGTTGCGCGCCTTTGGCGACCGGCTGGTGCAACTGGAGCAGGAGATCGCCGATCTGCGCAGCCAGCATCCCGGCGGCAACGGTCACGTCGTGACGCCGCCCAGCGAGTGGATGCCGGACAAGTATCTGGGGCCGTTTGGCATCTGACGAAATCGCTATTTCCCTTGCTCAATGTTCACCGTCATGTTACAATGGCCGGGAGGACCCCCGACATGACGTCATCCAAAATCGACGCTGATCTGGTGATTGCCATTCGCAGCCAGCCGCACGAGGCTTTCAACCTCCTCGTGCGGGTTGACCGCGCGGACGACCAGCGCCAGGTGCAGATCGAAGCGGCTGGCGCCTCTGTCCGCCGCCGGCTGACGCTGGTTCCGACCTTCGCTGTCACTTGCACCGGAGCAACAGCACTCGAACTGGCAGACCAATCGTGGGTTCAGCGGGTCGAAGATGACGGACCCGTCTACGCGTTGTGACCTAAAAGGTTCCCCGTCGTCGTTCATAGTCGATAGAAACCCCGATTCCCAGACTTTCCAGGAGGCCTTATGAGCGAAATGTCTTTGTCACCAGTGGCAGCCGCGGCCGCCGATCAGCCCGTTCAGGTCATCGTGCGCTATGCGGATGCCGGAGCAATGGCCGCGGTCAACGAGCTGGCAGCCGGCGAGTCGAACCTTCAACTGGGTCAGCAGTTCGATTTGATACCCGCCCAGGTTGTATCCGGCACGCCGGAGGCGCTGATGGCGCTACAGCAGTCGCCCGCCGTGGTGCAGATCTGGGAGGACTTGCCAGTTCACACCATGCTCGACGTTTCGGTGCCCAAGATACGGGCGCCGCAGATGTGGAACCTGGGTTTCGATGGCGAGGGCATCAAAGTTGCCGTCGTCGATACCGGAATCGACCCGGATCATCCCGACTTTGACACGCGCATCCTTGCCGTACGCGATTTCACCAATCCCACCGGCTCCGGGCGGGATGGCCACGGCCACGGCACGCACGTTGCCAGCACCATTCTGGGCAGCGGAGCGGCCTCGGCGGGCCGCTATATCGGCGTCGCTCCCGAAGCTACACTGCTGGTTGCCAAGGTGCTGGCCGACAACGGCAGCGGCATGACCAGCGACGTCATGGCCGGCGTTGAGTGGGCCGTGCAGGCAGGCGCGCAGGTGATCAACCTCTCCCTCGGTTCGTCTGTCAGTTGCGACGGCAGCGACGCGCTGTCCACGCTGTGTGATGAGGCGGTCAATCAGGGTGTAGTGGTCTGTGTCGCGGCTGGTAATGCCGGTCCGAATGCACGCACGGTGGGCTCACCGGGCTGTGCGCACAACGTCGTCACGGTCGGCGCAACCGACGACAACGATCACGTGACCAGCTTCTCCTCCCGCGGGCCGACCAGCGATGGCCGCGTCAAGCCGGATGTCTGCTTCCCTGGCCACCAGATCATCGCTGCGCGCGCGCAGGGCACTTCCATGGGCTCGCCGGTGGACGCGCGCTACACCTCGGCCTCGGGCACCAGCATGGCGACGCCCCACGCATCGGGCGCAGCCGCGCTGCTCTTGCAAGCCCATCCTGGCAGCCCACCAGCAGAGATCAAGCAGCGGCTGATGGAAACCGCCATCAACCTGGGCCTTGACGCCAACACGCAAGGGAGCGGCCGCGGCGACATCATCGCGGCCAACAGTTGGACGGTCAGTCCGCCGCCACCGCCACCGCCACCGCCGCCGCCGCCACCACCTCCTCCTCCGCCACCACCGCCGGACCCAACACCCGAGCCCGGTGGATGCTCGCCCTTCGGCGGCGGAGCGTCCGCTCAGAACGCAGGAACGAGTCGTACGTTCTGGATCGTCATCGCCATCCTGGTGCTGCTATGCATCTGTATTGTGTGTATGTCATCCATGTTCCTGACATTCGCGCTGGTAAACTAGAGATACGGTATCCATGACATCGCGGTGTTGGCTCGTTGGATTCACCCAGACCGGCCACAGCGGCAACTGATTGGCAAGCGCGAACCAGCCACCTCTCGATGGTCATTTCGACTAGAATCGGGCCTTCTGCCCGCCTCTCATCTGTTAAGCATAGCCCCTTGTGCCGTCTCCCCGGAGGCGCTCACAAGGGGCTATGTTACTTATTTTGTGAAACATCTGGAGTTCTCCAAGTCGGATTTTAGGCAGGACACCATCTGGGGTGTTTCGCACTGGAGAAAAACATGAAAAGCATCGTACTTACCGGATCCACCAAAGGCATCGGTTTGGCCATGGCCGACGCGTTCCTGAGCGAGGGCTGTCGGGTCGTTATCAGCGGCAGGCGGCAGGAGCCGCTGGACAACGCCGTGGCCGAGCTGAGCGCCAGCCACGGCAGCGAGCGCGTTGCCGGCTTCCTCTGCGACGTGACGATTCCCGAGCAGGTCGAGGCGCTCTGGCAGCAATCGGTTGCCCGCTTCGGCCGCGTCGACATCTGGATCAACAATGCCGGCACGGGACACCCGCAACTGCCGATCTGGGAACTGGATGACCAGACCGTGCGCTCGGTCATCGAAAGCAATGTGATCGGCGTCATCAACTGCTGCCGGGTGGCCGTGCCTGCCATGCTGGCGCAAGGGGGCGGACAAATCTACAACTTTGAGGGGTTCGGCTCCAACGGCCGCGTGCGCGCCGGGATCGGTGTCTACGGCGCATCGAAGTCAGCGGTGACCTTCCTCAGCAAAACGCTGGCGGAGGAGCTGAAGGACACATTTGTCCAGATCGGCACCATCCAGCCGGGTATGGTGCTGACCGATCTCGTGCTGGACCAGTATAAAGACGATCCGGCGAGACTGGAAGAAAACAAGCGTATCTTCAACATCATTGCCAGCCCGCTGGACGAAGTTGCACCGGCGCTGGTCAAGAAAGTACTGGACAACAAGAAAAATGGCGCTTCGCTGGAGTACGTCTCGCGCGCCGGTCTGTATCTGCGCTTTCTGACAGCGCCGTTCAGCAAACGCAATCTGTTCGAGGACTGAGTTCTCAGACGATCCGACCGTCTGCCATGACGGGACTGCCCGACCGTTAACGGATCGGGCTACCAGGTGAAAGGCCCTGCGGGCCTGAGATTCCGCAGCCCGGAAAGGGCATCTACCTGGCTGCTTGCGCCCCGGAGTGGGTAGCCGGGAGCCAAAATCTCCCGGTGGGCGTGTTGAGCCAGTTACCGACTTCCGTTCTTGAGGTTCATCAGTAGATCCTCAGCAACTGCCCTGCTCGCTGCATTCGACACAAACAACCGAGATCAAGGGCAGTCCAAGGGAGTAGAGCCGCCGCAACAGACTCTGCAGGGCGGCCTGGTCGAGAACGCCGGTCAGAGTGGTGACCGGCGCACCCTTATCCGCAACTGCGATTGTCATCCCCCCGAACCACGCTGACCAACTCTGGTCGAACTCGCCCGGCACCTTGATCTGGTAGGTCGTCGGCCGGTCCAGTGTGAGCTTGTGTTCGAGGTCTTTCATGGCGAGGTCTCTGCGGCTGTCAGGTGGCCATTGGCTGTCTTGCCGGCCGCTTGAGCCTGCTCACCAGGCCCCGGTTGCCAGACGCACGATGGCCATGCCGAGAAAGCCGAAACCCAGCGCGGCCAGAAGCACGACCGCCATCTCCCCTGTCAGAATGCCGACGGCAAGTCCGATCAGCAGGCAGCCCACAAAGACCAGGCCGCTGACACCAGTTGTTTTGCTTGTTTGCACTTCACCAGACATTGCTTTTGCCTCCATTGTGAAAAAGGTTGAATCGGTTGGGAATCACGGGCAACGACCAGAGGGACCGCAGCCGACATCGCGCGCTGTGAACCACATGGTCGGCTAGATGACCTTCGACACTCCGGGTATCTTGCGGATAACCCAGGCGGCGACGAAACAGATCGTCAACACGATGAGGGACGCCACGGAGAACTTGAACAGGGGCGGCTGCGCAACTCCTCTCAGCGCGTAGGCAAGGAAAACGATGATCGGGATGTGAATGATGTAGACCGCGTAGCTCTGGTCCGACAGGAAGCCGCCGAAGCTGCTTTGCCCGCCAAGAAACCTGCGGAAGAACGTGATCGCGGCCAGGACCATGCCGACGGCGAAGATCGAGTCCCACAGGGCATACACAGCCGACTGCCACGTCCCAAACCCGAACGGGGGAAACTGCGCCGCTCCGCTCTCCAACGCCTTCAAGAAGCTGAGAAAGGCAACCGAGAAGAGAGCTGCCGTCGCGACCAGCGCAGCGATGAAGCCGACGGCGCCCATAGAACCGGGCAACCTCCGGAGCCAGTCACGACGGAACGCGACCGTGCCGAGGATAAAGAAACCGAGGTACTGCGGGAGATAGGCCAGAGTCGGGAACCCGAGCACGGACCGCCCCAGCGGGATGACCATCCGCACCAGATAGCTTGCCAGCGCCAGCGCCAGGATAAACACGCCGATCTGCCAGTACCGGGGCGTCGAGGATTCATGCGCTGCCGCCCGGTTCCTGGTAATCTGCCGCCACGCCACATAGCCGAAGCAGAAGATCAGCAGCAGGGCGACAAACCACATCGGCCCTAGACCCACGAGTTTGGGATATGCCTGCCAGAAGACCTGCCAGCTCAGCTCCGTCGTGTTCCCGGTCAGGTTGGCCGGCATCAGGAAGAAGCCGATCTGCGAGATCGGGTTCAGCACGAAGTACCACACGAGGAGGGGAATGCCGAGGCGAATCAGCCGGCCCTTAATAAAGGATCCTGCCCCCTTGCGGTCATAGGACGCCGGCGTGAAATAGCCGGCGAGGAGGAAGAGCGCTCCCATGAACCACGCCTGGTTGAGCAGAACGAAGATCATCGGCACCACGAACGCCGCCAGGTTGCCGATCGGCGGCTCCAGGTAATAGAACGGCGAAATGCCTCCATAGACCAGCGCCACATGGTGCAGCACCACCAGGATGATCAGCGCCGCGCGCAAGTGATCGACAAAGAACAGGCGGGTGGCCACTTTGGGAGTCGCCTTTGCCACAGCTTGTTTGGTTAGTTGGTTTTCAGTAGTAGCTACCATTTGTTTCCTCTCAGTCGTAAGTCTGAAGTTGATGATTGTCGAGCTCAAACCCATTTCCATGCAGTCCAGATCGTCAACACGTTGAACACGAGTCCAACGACGATCAGAAACCTGTCATAGGCAGACGGGTAGGTAGGCAGGCCGACGAGATTGAACCCCAAGAAGAGGACCGCGACGACGATGTTTGCCCAGCGGATCACAGGACTGTTCAGCGTCAACGACAGGTAGACCATGACGATCGGGATCACCATCAGTACCGCCATTCCCAGGTACATGTTCTGGGATACCTGCATGCCCCCGATCTGACCTGCCTGGAAGTCGCCGCTGAATATTCGCAGCACATCTCCCAACAGGTAAGTCAACATCAGGCATATCCACAGCACTGAAAGCCTGATCTGGATTTCGCTCACGATCGGTTCTCCTTCCTACGGGAGGGGCCGTAGTTGTTCTGCACGATTGCTTTCATGTCAACCTCCGACTCCTGTCATGGCTGTTTGGGTGGGTACAGCAACGGCTGGCGCCGGATCGAACCCTTTCACAATCAGCCAAATGCCCAGGAATATCTCATTGAGGATGATCGGAAGAACCAGAATCATCCCGATGCTCACCTCCAGGCCGACAAGCTCCGAGATGTTCCACGCCAACACCAGCACGACCGCCACCAAACCCCAAATCGAGATGAAACGCGGCACGATTCGTGACTGGTACAGCAGGTAGTAGAACAGCAGAGCAGCCAGACCAAAGAAGATGCCAGTCAACTGGCCGACCAGCACGGCGCGCACGGCCACCAATGACGCGCCCATGGTTTGGAACGAGGCAGCATCGGCGGCGGCTGTCGAGTTGGCCTGACCCAACGCTATCAGCGCCAGCGGGCTGATGACCGCGGCAATGATGATCACCGCCTCGATGATCCGCAAGGCAATGTAGCCAAGCGCCAGCGCCTCGTTTTCCTTCTTGAAGAGGGGAAACATCCCGACGGCGATGCCAACGACCGCCACCGCGTTGATCAGCTCGAGGAGCACACCCAATGCCACCTTGGTCCTGTCGGCATGCGCGCTGGCCAAGACGTCGGGCGCAGCCAGACCAGCCTCGATGAGACCTGCGCCCACCAGCGACGCAACCATCGCAATGAGAAACAATGCTCCCACGATTCTGGCGGTCCGTTGCTCTTTTCTGGACATGATTCTCTCGCTTTCTATTGAGCTTGCAGCTTGTCACGTCCACAGCATAACCGTCAGACGGGGTTAGTGTCATACCCCGAAGGAGGTATTTGGAGGAGTATCCGGGACAGAAATAAAAAGCGGGCCGCTTCTGCGAACCGGTCCTCATCTGTTGAGCAAGCAACAGCCCTGCACCGGGCTGCAAGCAGTCAACTATCGGATAGAATCCCCAATGCCTTGCCCCTGGCAGCCGCCTGAGTGCGATTCTTGACACCAAGTTTACCGTAGATGTTGCGCGCGTGGACCTTGACCGTGTGTTGCGACAGGAAGAGTCTGCCAGCGATCTCCTGATTGGTCAGCCCGGCCGCGACCAATTGCAGCACCTCGATCTCGCGCTCGCTCAACGGCTCGATCAACCCAGAGTCTGAAGGCTGCGTTTCCGAGCGCGCAGGTTCCTTCGCTTCGACCGCAGGGAACGCTGCCAGCAGCCGGCGGACGTATTCTGGCGCGATGCCGCGCGTGAGGGCCTGGTAGAGGAGGATCGCCATCGGTGGGCCTTCATCCATGAAAATCTGCAAGAAGCCTAGCGGCTCGGCCATGGCGAGCGATTGTTCCAGAACAGCCATTGCCTGGGCGGTCTCGCTCGCGGCTTGTAGTGCCAGAGCCTGGAGATTCAGGATCTCGATCACCCGTGTCACCCGGTCGTGCACTGTCGCCGTTGCGTACAGTTCTTCCAGCAACCCGGTTGCCTCACCCAGCCGCTCCTGAGCGATCAGAACGCGGGCGAACATGATCTGCTCGATAAGCGGGAAATAACCTGTAGCTTGCGCCGTTTGCGGGGTTACCGCGACCACCTGCTCGCGGTCGCGCATCCACTGTGCGGCCGCCTCCAGCTTGCGTTCCACGAGCCACAAACGCGTTTGCCAGGCAGCCATCTGGCCAATGATCCAGGGTGGCACAAAGGACTCTCTGGCGATGCTCTCCATCTTGCGAATCGCCGCGTCCGCGCCAGCCAGATCCCCCTTGGAGAACAAAACTCGCGCCAGACAGAGATGGCCCCAGCCGACCATGGACATGTCGATGCCGCCTGTGACCAACGCTATCCCCTGCTGCGCCTCTCGCAATGCTCCTTCCAGGTCGCCAGACTCGGCCAATACCTCACCACGGATCGTCAGAAACAAACCCATCAGTCTCGTCTGCGCCAGGCCGCAGTCCCTGGCAAGCTGCACTTGTTGGCTGCAGATTGCCAGGGTCTCGTGCAGCCTGCCCTGCTCCCTCACCGTTATGGCCACCTTCATGCTGGCCAGCATGATGAAGTAGAGGTCACCCGCCTCCTGGCATACCTTCAACGCCTCCGCCCGCGCTTCGTGGGCTGCCTGCATGTCGCCAGCGAAGCCATGCGCATCGCCCCAGACAATGGCCGTCATGCTGAGCCAGGTCGTGTCCGTTTTGGGCAGGAATGCAAGCGCCCGGCGTGCATGGTGGATGATCCCCGGCACGTTGCCGCGGTAGGAATCCATGAAAGCCCGGATCGCGGCCGTCCGGCCTTGAATCTTCCTCCTGTCCACGCCGGTCAGACGGTCTGGCTCGTGCCTCGCACCGCCGGACACGTCCTCAGCGGGTGGACCAAGGGCCTGCTCGGCCACGCGAAGCGAGCGGTCAGCCAGCGCCTGCTGGCCGCTGACAAATAGGTACCAGGCGTGGAAAATACACAGCAGCGGCCTGGAGTGGATCACGTCGACCGGCAGCGTCTCCAGCCAACGTCGCAGACTGGCGTGTTCGCCGCGCTGCCAGACAACATCGACCTGCTCCTCGATCAACCGCGCCGCCTGCGCGAAATCCTCGGAGCACAGGGCATGCTCTATTGATGCATCGGCGAAGCCGTTTTGTTCGTACCACTCGCTGGCCCGCTGATGAAGGACGGACGCCCGCTCATGCGGGGTTTCATGCAGGCGCTGGCGCAACAGCTCGGCAAAGAGGTGGTGATAGCGATACCAGTGCCGCGCCTCATCCAGGGGAACGATGAAGAGGTTGGCGTGTTCCAGCATCTCCAAGGTCGCCTGGCCGTCGTTCTGACCGGTGAGGGCGTTGCACAGGGAGCCTGTCAGACGGTCGAGTATTGCTGTCTGGAGCAAGAAAGCCTGAACCTCCGCAGTCTGCTGGTTCAACACCTCCTCGATCAGGTAGTCCAGCACGAACCGGTGGCTGCCGGTGAAGGACTTGATGAAGGTAGTGGCATCCTTACGACCGTGCAGCGAGATGGCGGCCAGTTGCAGGCCCGTAATCCAGCCCTCGGTGCGGCTTTCCAGCGCCGCGATGTCTTCCCCAGAAAGTCCCAGCCCCATCGCCTGGTTGAGAAACTCGGCAGCCTCGTCAGTGGTGAAGCGCAGGTCCGTGCCGCGCAGCTCGGCCAACTGCCCCCGGGCACGCAGGAGCGCCAGCGGCAAGGGCGGATCCTCACGGGTGGCAATGACCAGATGCAACTGCGGCGGCGCGTGTTCGAGGACGAACGCGAGAACCTGGTGAATCGGCGGCGCTTCGATGACGTGGTAATCGTCGAGGACGAGGATCACTTCTCCGGGGAGCTTCGCGATCTCATTCAGCAGGATGGTCAGAACGGCCTCGACGTTCTCCTCCCCCGACGCTTCCAGAGAGCCCAGCACGCCTCGTCCGATGTTGCCCTCGATGGTTCGCAGCGCAACAACCAGATACGTCAGAAAGCGCGTCAACTCGTTGTCGTTCCCATCCAGCGAGAGCCAGGCAACATGCCGGCGCGGTTGCGCAGCCTGCACCCAGGCGCTCACCAGCGTAGATTTCCCGAATCCGGCCGGTGCGCAGATAAGCGCCAGCTTGCAGCACAGGTCAGACTCCAGCTTCTCCAGCAACCGCGGCCGCGGCACCAGTCTCTGCGGCGGCGACGGGATGTGCAGTTTCGTGGTGAGGATGGGCGTCTTCATCGATACCATCCTAACATTTGGGACGGACGATGTCAACCAAAAACCGGCGGTTTAGCCCAGGTTTTTCACTTCTTCCCCAACCAGCATCCAGCCAACGTAGACGAGTTTCCACTGGTCGCCATGGCGCTCCAGAATGCGCGTCTCGCGGCTGAGGCCAGGCATGTCGAAGGTAGGATCGCCGGTGTCAAGCCCGTACTGGTCGAAGGTCAGCCAGGCCACGTCGCGGAAGATGCGCGCGTTGATGTTATCGCGGCGCACCAGTCCGGCGGTTGGATTCGGCGCCGGGATATCCTCCATCATGCGCCGGATCAGCGCGCTTTGCGCGTCCCATCCTTCGACCACCGACACGCCGCCCAACGGCCAGTAGCCCATCGTCCGCGTGTACGCTTCGTGCGCCCAACAGTGAGACCACGCGTCGAAGTCCTTGTCCCAGAAGGCCCTGGTCTCGCGATCGACGACCGCCAACACCGCGTCGAGTTCAGCGGCATAATCCGGTTCGGACATAGTTCAATCCTTTCCACGGCTTGATCTGCGCAGAGATGCCAACTTTTCCCTCCGGGACGGTTCCCAGTCGGAAAAGTTGGCATCTCTCGAAAGGCTCAGCCCGTGTTCCGCAGGCCGGCGGCGATACCGTTGACGCTGAGCAGGATAACGCTGCGCAGCGCCTCGGCTTCGTCTGGATCGCCGGTGTGGCGCAGGCGGCGCAGCAACGCGACCTGGATGTAGTTCATGGGATCGACGTAGGGGTTGCGCAGCCGGATCGCGGTCTGCAGCCACCGCTCGTTGTCCAGAAGCTGATCGTGGCCGGTGATGTGCAGCAACGCGCGCTCGGTTATTTCATACTCGGCGCTGATTCGCGGAAAGATATCTTGGCGCGTCGCCTCGTCGGCCAGACCGGCGTAGAGTCGGGCGATATGCATATCCGCCTTGCGCAGCGACATCTGCGCGTTGTCGATGGTGGTGCGGAAAAAGGCCCAGTCGCGGTACATCTCCGCCAGCAGCGTCCAACGGTCACGGTCGGCGTCCGGCTCCAGCGGGTCACCGGCCCACTGGCTGAAGGCTGTTCCCAGGCCAAACCAGCCGGGCAGGTTGACGCGCGTCTGCGTCCAGGCAAAGACCCACGGAATGGCGCGTAGATCCGCGATTTGCGCGCCGGCCTTGCGCCGCGCAGGTCGGCTGCCGATGTTGAGCTGGCTGATCTCGGCAATGGGCGTGGCGGCGTGGAAATACGCGACCAGCGCCGGGTTGTCGTGCACCAGTTGCCGGTAAACAATTTCGGCGCGGCTCGCCAGCTCATCCAGCGCACGCGACCAGGCAGTCGGTATCTCGCTGCCCTGATCGGAGCGGTGGGCGGCGCGCAGCACCGCGTTGCACACCTGCCCCAGGTAGCGGTTGGCGATGTGCGGGTTGGCAAATCGGTCGGCAACGACTTCTCCCTGCTCGGTGATTTTGATGCTGCCGCGCACCGACCCGGACGGCTGGGCCAGGATCGCCTCGTTGGTCGGGCCGCCGCCGCGCCCGATGGTGCCGCCGCGCCCGTGAAAGAGGGTCAGTGCGACACCGTGCCGTCTGCAAACAGTGACCAGCGCACGCTGCGTGCGATGCAGCGCCCAGTTGGCCGCCAGGAACCCGCCGTCCTTGTTGGAATCGCTGTAGCCGATCATTACCTGCTGGCGCATGCCGCGAGCGCGCAG
Organism: Anaerolineales bacterium; assembly: GCA_020634615.1. Lineage (GTDB taxonomy): Bacteria > Chloroflexota > Anaerolineae > JAAEKA01 > JAAEKA01 > JACKBK01. Next base: position 259,539 of record JACKBI010000006.1, on the reverse strand, counting down.
ATGCGCCAGATAAACAGGATTGGTAAACAGCGCCTCCATGACCGCTCCGGCGTTCTCCAAATCGCGGACGGTCTCAAACAACGGCACAATGTCAAGCGAGTCGGCGACGCCGGCGTCCTGCGCCAGCAACAGAACGATCAAAACATCGCTCGCGCCGGCGGTCATGCTGATGATGTAGGAGTCGATGGCGCGCGGCCCGAGACGCTCGTGTGCGCGCCGGATCAGGCGAAACAATTCCACCGTCTCGTTGGTCGCTGGGCTGAAGTCGAGGCGGGCGGGCGTCAGCGGGCGCGGGTTGTAGAGTTCGGCTGTCAACAGGTCGTGGCGCTGGTGTTCCGAGAGATCGCCGTAGGACGCCACCAGGCCGTAGCGGCCCAGCAACTCGGCCACGGCGCTGGCATGGCGCTCGGAATGCTGGCGGATGTCCAGCGTCGCCAGGTGGAAACCGAAAGTTTCGACCTGGGTGATCAGGTCCTGTAGACGGCCGCGCGCCATGCGCGCGCCGCGGTGCTGAGCGAGGCTGTCCTGCATCAGGCGCAGATCCTGCAAGAACTGCCCGGCCGAGCCGTATTCCACCGGATGAGCCAGCCGGTCGGCGCGCCAGGGCCGGCTGCTGCCTTCCTCGGTTGCCAGCAGCTTCTGGTAGACAAACGCCATCTTCTGGCGATAGGGCTGGCCGGGATAGCGTGCAGCAAAGCGCTGCGCCTCGACGGGAAACAGCGCGGCGTCGGCGGACAGGCTGGCGCGCAGCTCGTCCGATACGCCGAAGCGTTCCGAGGTGCTGAGGACGCCGTACATCGCGTCGATGACGCTGCGGTAGAGTCGCAGCGCCAGTGCTTTCTGGGTGCGCAACGTCTCCTCGGTGACCGCGAGCGTGACAAAGGGATTGCCGTCGCGGTCGCCGCCCACCCAACTGCCGATGTGTACAAACGGCGCGAGGTTGAAGTCGTGCCCGGGGTAGGCTTCTGCCAGCGCCCGCCGCATTTCGATGTACAACTGCGGCGCCAGTTCGAAAAGCGTGTGCTCGATGTAGTAGAGGCTGTTGCGCACTTCGTCCAGCACCGACGGCTGGTGGGTGCGCGTTTCATCGGTCTGCCAGAGGGACGCGATTTCCTCGGCGATGAGGTCGATAGCGGCGGTCCACTCGTCCGGGGTCAGCGCGACGGTGTCCAGCTCGTGCAGCTTGCCGGCGATACGCGCCAGCTTGACCATGACTGTACGGCGCTTGGCCTCGGTGGGATGGGCGGTGATGACGGGCATGACCAGCAGCCGGTCAAGAAGCTGCTGAACCTGGCCCGCGGTGACGCCTTGACGCTGCAAATCCATGATGGCCGCCGAGATGGTTTCGCGCATCGGGTCGCCATCGCTGTGATTGGCGCGCGCCCGGTTGCGCAACGCACGCACGCGCGCCTGCTCTTCGGCCAGGTTGACAAGCTGGAAGTAGGAGGCAAATGCCTTCACGACCCCGTAGGCCTCGTCCAGCGACAGCGCCTCTACGACCTGCTGCAAGGCCGCTTCGGCGGCCTCATCGCCCTGGCGCATGGCCTTGGTCAGCGCGCGCACCTCCTCGACGCGGTCGAAGAGTGCCTGCCCCTCCTGTTCGATGAGTACCTCGCCGAGCATGTTGCCCAGGAGATGAATCTGCTGGCTGATAAGTTCCTGCTGGGTTTCCATGATGATTGATTCCTTGCTGTTGCGGGTGCGGTCATTGTACACAGGAACGGGCTTTGGACAACAAGAAATAGAACTGGACGCGAAGAGATGCCAACTTTTCGGAAAAGTTGGCATCTCTGGATTCCCTGCAAACTAGCCGCGCTGGTCGATGGGGACGTAGTCCCGCAGCCAGACGCCGTCGTAGATCTGGCGCGGGCGGGCGATCTTCTGCTCCGAGTCGTGGAGCAGTTCGCGCCACTGGGCCATCCAACCAGCCACGCGCGGGATGGCAAACATGACGGTGAACATGTTGGCTGGAAGGCCAATTGCGCTGTAGATACAGCCGGTGTAGAAATCGATGTTGGGGTAGAGTCGGTGCTGGGCGAAGTACTCATCCTGCACCGCGACCCGCTCCAGTTCCATGGCGACGTCGAAGCGGGCCGACTGGCTCGAAGCAGCGATCACGTCATGGGCAAGCTGCTTGACGATGGTGGCACGCGGGTCGTAGGTCTTGTAGACGCGATGGCCGAAGCCCATCAGCAGCCGCTTTTCCCGCTTGACGTTCTTGATGAAAGCCGCAACGTTCTTCGGGTCGCCGATCTCGTCCAGCATTTCCAGCACCCGCTCGGTGGCGCCGCCATGTTTTGGCCCGCGCAGCGCGGCAATGGCGGCTGCGACCGAGACAAAGGGATCGGCCCGCGAGCTGCCCACCATGCGCATGGTGGTGGCCGAGGTCGATTGTCCATGATCGGCGTGCACGATGAACAGCACGTCCAGCGCCCGCTCCAGCACCGGATCGGCCTGGTATTGCTTCTCGGTAAGCTTGAACATCATGCGCAGAAAGTCGGTGGTGTAGCTATGGTCGTCCACGGGATAGACGTATGGCAGGCCAAGTGAGTGGCGATAGGCAAAGGCGGCCAGCGTCGGCATTTTGGCGATCAGCCGCCGTGTTTGCAGTTCCACCGACGCGGGATTGGAGACGTCGCGAGCGTCGGCATAGAAAGTCGAGAGAGCAGAGACAGCGCCGATGAGGATGCCGATCGGGTCGGCGTCGTAGCGAAAACCGTTCAAAAAGCGCAACATATTCTCGTGGACGAGATTGTGGTGGTTGATCTCATACAGCCATTGATCGAGTTGGTCGCTGGTTGGCAACTGGCCGTAGATCAGGAGATAGGCGGTTTCAAGATAGGTGGAGTGCTGCGCCAGTTGCTCAATGGGATAGCCGCGGTAGCGAAGAATTCCCTTTTCACCGTCGATCTCAGTGATGGCGCTGCGTGCCGAGGCGGTATTCAGGAACCCGGGATCATAGCTCATCACACCGAAGTCGTCGGCGTCAACCTTGATCTTGCGCAGATCGATCGATCGAATTGCGCCGTCGGCTATGGGAACTTCGTAGTTTTTGCCAGTGCGGTTATCCGTGATCGTCAGACTGCCATCGGGCGTCATGGGTCTCATGGGCAACTCGCCGGCCGGCTGACGCTGTTCGACCGGCACGTAGTCGCGTATGCCAGGGCCGCCGTAGAACTCACTGGGCCGCGAGATTCGTTCCTCGGGGTCGGCCAGCGACTCGCGCCACTGGGCAATCCAGCCGATAGTCCGCGGAATGGCAAACATCACCGTGAACATGCTGGTGGGTAGCCGCAGGGCCTGGTAGATGACACCGCTGTAGAAATCGACGTTGGGATAGAGTTTGCGTTCGACAAAATAGTCTTCGTTGAGTGCGATGTTTTCCAGCTCAATCGCAATGTCGAGCAACGGGTTGCGACCGGTGACCTCGAAAACATCGTAGGCGACCTTCTTGATGATGCTGGCGCGCGGGTCGTAGTTCTTGTAGACACGGTGGCCAAAGCCCATCAGCCGCCGCTCACCGCGCCGAACGCTGTCCATGAACTCAGGTATGTTGGACACATCGCCGATCTCCGTCAACATGCGCAGAACAGCCTCGTTGGCGCCGCCATGCAGCGGCCCGAACAGGGCCGATGAGGCCGCAGCAACCGCCGCGTAGGGATCAGCATTGGTGCTGCCAACCACCCGCATCGTACTGGTGGAACAGTTTTGTTCGTGATCCGCGTGCAAGATAAAGAGAATGTCCAGCGCCCGCTCCAGGATTGGATCCGGCCGATACGGCGCTTCATCCATCCGGAACATCATGTTCAGGAAGTTGCCCGTGTAGCTCAACTCGTTGTCCGGGTAGACATAGGGAAAACCCTTGGAGTGGCGATAGGCAAAAGCGGCCAGCGTGGGCATCTTCGCCACGAGCCGGCGGGTCTGTAGTTTGATCGACTGCAAATCGTGAACATTGTAGGCATCGGGGTAAAACGTGGACAGTGCGGCGACAGTCCCAACCAGGATTCCCATGGGATGCGCGTCGTGGCGGAAGGCGTCCAGGAACTGACGGATGCTTTCGTGCAGTATCAATTCGGTCTTGACATCGCTCACCCAGTTGTCGAGCTGTGCCTGCGTGGGCAGTTCGTTGTACAAAAGCAGGTAAGCAACTTCCAAAAAGGTAGATTTTTCGGCCAGTTGCTCAATGGGATAGCCGCGGTAGCGGAGAATACCCTTGTCACCATCGATGTAGGTGATCTGGCTGCGGCACGAGGCGGTGTTCAGAAAGGAGGGATCGTAGGCTTTCAGCCCTAAATCATCCTCACCGGCCCTGATCTGCCGCAGCCCGGTGCCGCGGATTGTGCCGTCGGTAATGGGAAACTCGTAGGATTTCCCGGTGCGGTTGTCGAGAAAGGTCAGAGTGTCACTTTGCATTTGCGTGCCTCGCAGTTCATTTGATGGGATTGTTTCGCTGCCGATGGATCCAAACCATAGAATACCTCCAATGGCGCATGTTGCGCAAGCCGGACGAACAGGCAGAGTCACCGGCGCCACTGATGGTTGCCGGAGCGCCTCTGCTCGTTCAGCGGTGCCACATCACAGGCAAATAGCGATAGCGTGTCTCAAGCACCATGTGCTGCGCCTCGGCCATGGTCATTCCTGTGAACCGGGAAAGCGGCGGCAGTTGTGCCAGCTCGAAGGCGATCATCTGTTGCAGATCCGCGTTGCCGGCCGCGCCGAGGTGATTCAGGAAGTTGCGCAGCCGCTGGACCTGAACGGACGTGATGGTCGCGCTCTGGCCCTGGCCGCTCACAAGCAACTCGAGGTTGGGCTGCCATGTCTGCAAGAGCGTTCCAGCTTCGGAACGCAACGCCGGATCGGCCAGCAGAGCGCTGAAGACCGCGGCGTTGTGCCGGTCGTAGACGCGGGCAAAATGCCGGCCGCGCCGCGTCTGCGGCAGCACCTGGTCGCGCAGGGCATAGAACGTGTCCAGCGTGCCGGTGAGGTTGCGCAGGCCGGCCGCCGGCTCGCCCAGCAGCCATGCGGTGACGCAGCTGCATTCCTCCCCTACCTCGTTCAGCCACACCCTGTCAGGCCCGATATTGGCCGCGTAGGCGTCCGGGTCGCCGTCGCCATCCAGATCGCCCAGCGCCAGCGCTCGTGTTTCGCTGTCGCCCAGGCACTGGCCGGTCACCTGCCCGTAGCCGTCCCCGTCGTTGAGCCAGATCAGGTTCGACCAACTGCGCACGTCGCCGTCGCCGGTGGCGATGAAGGCGTCCAGGTCGCCGTCGCCGTTCAGGTCGATCAGCGTCACGTCGGCGCTGTTGACGTTGTCGATGGCCTGGCCGCTGTTGCTGAATACGCCGGCCGGGTTGCCCTGCTCGCCGTTGAACCACACCTCGTTGGGCGCGCCCGGCAGATGGGCCACGAACGCGTCGGGATCGCCGTCGCCGTCCAGATCGCCCAGCGCCACGCTGTTGCCCGTCTCGTCCCCGATCACCTGCCCGCTGTCTGAAAACAGGCTGCTGCCCTGGGCGATTGCCGACGGCTGTCCCGCCACGAGCAACAACATCCCATATATCGTCAACAGTCCGATCTTCGCCAACACAATCACACCAAAGTTGGCATCTCTCGCGCCAGGGTATGGAATCGTCCTCCTAGACAGCCCGCTCAACTTCTGGTATCATCACCCGCATGAACGACACGCTGGCCATAAATGAAACAACCGAACGACGCTTCCGTGTTACCGGCATGGACTGCGCCAATTGCGCGGCCAGCATTCAAACCGGCGTGGCGCGGCTCGCCGACGTCGACGCGTGTGAGATCAATTTTACCAGCGAGACACTCAGAGTCAACGGCGCGGCTCCTGCGGCGGCTATCGTAGCCCGGGTCGAGGAGTTGGGTTACGGCATCGACGAAATCGAACCGGGCGCGCAGGCAGGGCAGCCGGGCCGGCAACCGCCGGTGCAGCACAATTTTCTGCACTACATGACCAGCCGGCGCGATACACAGCTCGCGCTGTTGGCAACCCTGCTGCTGCTGCCCGGCCTGCTATTCGACGAGTTGCTGCCCGGCTTGGGAGTCAGCAGTCCGCTGATCAATCTGGCGTCTGTCGCCGCCATGCTGCTGGCTGGCTCTTCGGTGATGCGCAACGCCTGGCGCTCTCTGCGCATTGCCCGGCAGCTGAATATCAGCGTGCTGATGTCCATCGCGGCCATCGGCGCGGTGATCATCGGCGCTTATACCGAGGCCGCGGTCGTGATGGTCCTGTTCGTCATCGGCGAGGCGCTGGAGGGCTTCACCGCCGAACGCGCGCGCAGCTCGATCCGCAGCCTGATGTCGCTCCAGCCCGCCGAGGCGATCTGCCTGGTCCCGGAGGACGGGCGGATCATTGAACTACTGGTCAACGTCAGCGCTCTGAACGTGGGCGACCGTATTTTGGTCAAGCCGGGTGAACGAATTCCCATGGATGGGCGGGTGGTCAGCGGCGCGTCCGCCGTCAACCAGGCACCCATTACCGGCGAAAGCAGGCTCATCGACAAGCAGGCTGGCGCTGAGGTCTTCGCCAGCAGCATCAACGGTGAGGGGGCGCTGGAGATCGAGGTTACGCATCTGGCGGAGGACAACACCATCAGCCGCATGATCCGTATGGTTGAAGAGGCGCAGGAGCAGCGGGCACCGACCCAGCGGTTCATCGACCGTTTTTCGCAATACTACACGCCGGCCGTGATCGTCATCGCCGCGCTGGTGGCGCTGATTCCGACAGTGGTTTACGGCCTGCCTCTGGTTGACGCCGCCGACCCGACGGCAGGCTGGCTCTACCGCGCGCTGACGCTGCTGGTAGTGGCCTGCCCGTGCGCACTGGTGATCAGCACGCCCGTCGCGCTGGTCAGCGCGATCAGCAACGGCGCGCGCAACGGCGTGCTCTTCAAGGGCGGAGTGCACGTCGAGAACCTGGCCAAGATCAAGGCGATCGCCTTTGACAAGACCGGCACCCTGACCAACGGCGCTCCCTCGGTGGTCGCCTACCGTTCAGTTGACTGCATACTGCCCGACCAGGTGGCTTGCGACCACTGTGATGATCTGCTGGCGCTGGCCAGCGCGGTGGAGCGCCGGGCTGAGCATCCGCTGGCACGCGCGGTGGTGCATGAGGCGGCTGTGCGCGGTGTCAGCGACCTCTACCCGGCTGCCAGCGGCGTAGCCACTCTGACCGGCCGGGGAGTCACCGGTGAGGTAAGCGGCCAGCGGATCGCGATCGGCAGCCACAGTTTCTTTGATCAGAGTATTCCCCACCCCTCAGAGCACTGCGATGCGCTGACAGCGGTGGATGCTCAGGGCTACAGCACCATGCTGGTCAGCCGCAACGACAGCTATCAAGGCTACATCGCCGCGGCCGACACAGTGCGGCCCAGCAGCCGCGCGGCGCTTGCCGAACTGAAACGAATGGGCCTGCACCATCTGGTGATGCTGACAGGCGACAATGCGGCCACCGCCCAGATCGTGGCGGACGAAGTCGGCGTCAGCGAGACGCTGGCAAATTGCCTGCCCGAAGACAAGGTTGACGCGGTTCGAACCTTGCAGGCGCGCTATGGCGAGATCGCTATGGTGGGCGACGGCATCAACGATGCGCCTGCGCTGGCAGCTTCTACAGTGGGCATAGCCATCGGCAATACTGCTCAGGCCATGGAGACCGCAGACGTGACGCTGATGCGCGACAGCCTGCTGCCGCTGCCCTTCGCAATCCGCCTCAGCCGCGCCGCCATGCGCACCGTCAAAGTCAACGTTGCGTTCAGCCTGCTGGTCAAGTTTGTCGTGTTCGTCCTGGTGCTGGCCGGCACGGGAACCATGTGGATGGCGGTGCTGGCAGACGTGGGCATGTCGCTGCTGGTAACCCTGAACGGCATGCGGCTGCTGCGCCGTCCAGCCTTCCCTGCCGAGCCTGAATCGATGCACGGTGCCACTACCTAGCAGGCAGGCCGCCTTTTCTCGGAAATGACATTGGCCCATCAGGTGCGCTGCTTGGAAGCTGTTTGAGAAGTCGCCCGTTCTGACTTCGGAAGTCGCCGAGTTAACAAAAGTAGCCGCTCAACATCGTAATAGGCCAGTCGTGACAGTCAATCGGCGACTTCCGAAGTCTTTTCAAACAGCCTCTTAGTGATCCACTGCCGCTGAGTTTTTCACTTCCTGGTTGGCCGACACAGCTTTTGGGGACGCTCGTGTCGGGTCAAGTTTATGATTTTATGCTTTCGCCCAATCCAATCAGCCGTTTCTTTGCGTAGATCGTTTGGTCAGCCCGGCTTTTCCCGCACCATTTGCGTTTATCTGGCGGGACGTTATAATGCCATAGCCGAATTGAACAGCAGTTTGTTTGAACGCGTGTCTTGAGGTGATGGTCACCTGAGGAGACAATCGCGCAAAGCTAGAATCACTCCAAACTCCTCCCGCTTGGCGACAGGAGTTTGATAGAATTGACTGTCATCTGTGTGAACGCCAGCCATAAATGATTGAGGTGAATAAGAGGAATGTCTTCTGCTGCCAGCACGGCTGCGTTAGCTTCCGGCAATGGGCGCCGTCCCGCGCCTTCGTCCCGTCTTGAACAGTCCATATTAGAGACCTTCCTCTACGCGGATATTTTCAACTATCCGCTGACTATGGATGAAGTGGTTCGCTATGTGACCGTGCCCGCGGCGCCGGAGGAAGTTCAACGCGCACTGGAAACCGGTGCGGCCGACGGCTGGCTGGTGCGCAGCAAAGATTACTTCGCGCTTCCTGGCCGCGCGGAGTTGATCCCGCTGCGCGAGCGACGCGAAGCTGTGGCCCGCGCCAAGTGGGCACGTGCGCGTCGTTACAGCCACTGGCTCGCCACGCTGCCCTTCGTGCGTATGGTTGCCATCACCGGCACGCTGGCGGTCAACAATGCCGAGGCAAAGGACGACATCGACGTTTTCGTGGTCACTGAGCCTGATCGACTGTGGCTATGCCGCGCGCTGGTAATCGCAGTTGTGCGTCTGGCGCGGCTGGGTGGCGACGAGCTGTGCCCCAATTACTTTGTCTCCGAGCGCGAGCTTGTGTTCCATGACCACAACTATTTCAGCGCGCGTGAGGTGGCCCAGATGGTCCCGATCTACGGCATGACCACCTATCGCAACGTGCGCGCTATGAACGCATGGGTCGAAGATTTCCTGCCGCAGGCTGATGACCCGCCCGCGTTGCTGCACGCCGGACTGAATGCGCACAACAGCATCATCCAGCTCGGCATGCTGGAGTCGGGCATCAAACGCGGGGCCGAGTGGCTCTTTGGCGGGCGACTGGGAGCTGCTTTCGATCAGCGCGAGATGCAACGCAAGGTGCGCCAGTTGAACCGCGAAGCCTCTCAACGCGGCGGTAGCGTCGAGTTCACCGCGGACGTCTGCAAAGGACACTTCGACCACCACGATAACTGGATTCTACGCCGCTTTCAGGAAAAGTTGACGCCCTATGGCCTGACTGTGCCCACCGGCGCGTATCTGACGGGAGAGACTACCCATGGCTGAGGTTTTGTTCGGCCAGTCCTATTATCTGCGCTTCGACCCGAAACTGTGGGAGGCGATGCAGCCTTACCCGCCGCTGGGCACGCTTTACGCGGCAGCCTATGTGCGCGAGCGCGGCTACGACGTGGCCCTGTTCGACGCGATGCTGGCCGACTCTGAGGAGCGCTGGGCTGAAGCGCTGGACCGGCATCAGCCGCGTTTCGCAGTGCTCTACGAGGACAACTTCAACTACCTGAGCAAGATGTGCCTGCTGCGAATGCGCGAGGCGGCTATCACCATGACGCGCATGGCCAAGGAACGCGGCTGCACGGTCATTCTGTGCGGCGCCGACGCCACCGACCACGCCCCGCTCTATTTCGACGCAAACGTGGACTTCGTGCTGCAAGGCGAGGGCGAGATCACTCTGGGCGAGTTGCTGGACAGCCTGACGGGGCGCAGCCAGCAGCCGGTGGAGGAGATCCTGGGGCTGGCCGTGGCCGGTGATCGGTCATCAGTTATCAGTTATCAGTTATCAGTGAACAGTGATCAGAATGCAGTGAACAGTGAAACGGCCCAGACTCCTGACAACGGCCAACCACTGAGCACTGATCACCGATTACTGTTTACTGCACCGCGCCCCCTGATCCGCGAGGTGGACAGCCTGCCGCGGCCGGCCTGGGATCTGGTGGACATCGAGCTTTACCGTCACGCCTGGCTGGAACGGCACGGCTACTATTCGATGAACATGGTGACGACGCGCGGCTGTCCCTATCACTGCAACTGGTGTGCGAAACCAATTTGGGGCCAGCGCTACAACAGCCGCAGCCCCGAAAGCGTGGCGGCAGAGTTGAAATGGCTCAAGGACACTTATCACCCCGATCACATCTGGTTTGTGGATGATATCATGGGCCTCAAGCCGGGCTGGATGCGCCGCTTTGCCGACGAAATCGAGCGACTGGATGCGCGCGTGCCGTTCAAGTGTCTCAGCCGCGTCGATCTGTTGCTGCGCGACGGTGACATCGACGCACTGCGGCGAGCCGGCTGCCAGATCGTCTGGGTCGGCGCCGAATCCGGTTCACAGAAGATACTGGACGCCATGGAGAAGGGCACGAAGGTCGAGCAAATCTACGAAGCCAGCCGGCGGTTGCACGCGGCGGGCATCAAGGTGGCCTTCTTCCTGCAGTTCGGCTATCCTGGCGAGACGCGCGCCGACATCGAGAAAACCTTGCAGATGGTGCGCGACTGCCAGCCCGATGACATCGGCATGTCGGTCTCGTACCCGTTGCCCGGCACCAAGTTCTACGACCGGGTGTACGACGAGCTGGGCGCCAAACAGAACTGGCAGGACTCCAGCGACCTGGCCATGCTCTACGAAGGGCCGTTCGCTACGGAGTTCTACCGCCATCTGCACACCGTCCTGCACAAGGAATACCGGGCGCGCAAAACCTGGAGCAACCTGACCGGCCAGAATGGCGGCCGGCGCCCCGGCCCGCGGCAAGTCGGAGCGATGGTCTATCAAGCCGCAACGCTGCCTTTGGCGCGCCGCAAGCTGCGCCAGCTGGAAGACCTGCCACACCAGGGCATGGATGCACTGACACCCGCGATGAACCAGCAAGCCGCCGCCACACCGACGCCACAGGAGTAGGAAGAAGGGAAAAGAAGGAAAATAGGGAAACAAAGGAAAGGATGAAATGGACGAAGGAGCGATGTGACGAGAGCAGTCACGAATGCCGGTTTCCCGCCTTTCCCGCCTTTCCCTTCTTCCCCCTCGATTGCCATGACCCGTACTAAAGTCGTCCTCTACAACCCGCGAGCCGTCTTCTTTACTATGCCGTTGGCGCTGCTGGCCATTGGATCAGCATTGGATCCAACGCGCTATGACGTACGCATCATCGACGGGCGGCTGGAGAAGGATCCGGTCGCGGCGGTTTTGGCAGAGCTCGATGATGCGGTTTGCCTTGGCGTTACCGTGTTGACCGGCGCGCCGATCCGCGACGCGCTGCAGGTCTGCCGGGCTGCCAAGGCCCACCGGCCCGCCCTGCCGGTGGTTTGGGGCGGCTGGCACGCATCGCTGTTCCCCACCGACACGCTGGTTGAGCCCAGCGTGGACTTCACGGTGCAGGGGCAGGGCGAAGCAACTTTCGTCGAACTGGTGGAGCGATTCGCCGCCGGCAACTGGCAGCCGAACGGCCCCGGTCTGGGCGTCGCCGGCACTGTGGAACGCGTCGACGGCGCGCCATGGCGTAACATGGCGCGCGCGATGACGGACATGAACGAGCTGCCCGCCCACGACTACCGGTTGATGGAGGTCGAGCGCTATTACAAGCTGAAGGGCGAGCGCCAACTGGACTACATCTCATCCACCGGTTGTTTCTTCCGCTGCGCCTTCTGCGCCGACCCGTTCGTGTTCAAGCGCCGTTGGACCGCACTGGAGCCAGAGCGGATGGGCCAGGAAGCGGAGGCGTTGTGGCAGCGCTACCGCTTCGACGATCTGGCTTTTCAGGACGAGACCTTTTTCACCTACCGCGACCGGGTTGTTGCCGTGGCCGAGGAGTTCCTGCGTCGCTTTGCACCGGCCACCAACGGCGCTGCACCGGCCGCCAACGCCACCTTCACCTGGACGGCTACCATGCGCGCCGACCAGGGTGTCCGTCTGAGCGACGACGCATTCGCACTGTGTGTCCGCTCCGGCCTGCGGCGGGTGATGATCGGCGTCGAATCCGGTTCGCAGGAAATGATGGACTGGATGAAAAAGGACATCCGCGTCGAGGATGTCATCAGAAGCGCCGAGATGTGCGTACGCCACGGCGTCGGCGTGATCTTCCCATTCATCGTCGGTTTCCCGGGTGAAAGCGACGAAAGCGTGCGTGCTTCGATGGAACTGGTCAAGCGGCTACGCAGCATGAGCCCGCAATTTGAGACACCGATCTTCTACTTCAAACCCTATCCGGGCTCACAGATCACCGACGAGGTGGTGCGCCAGGGCTACAGCCTGCCACAAACGTTGGACGAGTGGGCCGACTTCGATTTCGTCGGCTCGTCCGGACCGTGGGTCACGCCGGAAAAGTACGAGATGATCGAGCGCTTCAAATTCTACAACCGTTTCGCCTGGGGACCGGAGACGCTGCGCCGCCGGCCGCTGCAAGCGGTGGCCCGCTGGCGCGTGCGCAAGGATTTCTACCGCGCGCCGGTAGAAAAGCGGGTAGTAGACCGGCTGAAGCCGCTGCCTAAACTTTCTTAACTGACTGTTTGAAGAGACTTCGGAAGTCGCCGATTGACTATCACGACTGGCCTGTAACGGTGTTGAGCGGCTACTCTCGTTAACTCGGCGACTTCCGAAGTCGGAACGGGCGACTTCTCAAACAGCTTCTAACTGACTGGACAAATCATGACTGCATTCTCAGACAAACAAACCGACTTTCTCAACAGCCGCGTCTTTGCCCACCTGGCCACAATCATGCCCGACGGCAGCCCGCAAGTGACGCCGGTGTGGATCGATTTCGACGGCGATTACATCCTGGTCAACACGGCCGAGGGCCGCGCCAAGGACCGCAACATGCGTCGCGATGGCCGGGTCGCGCTGTCGATCATGGATCCAGACGAGCCGTACACCCATCTCGACATCCGCGGCCATGTGGCCGAGATCACCCACGACGACGCTGAAGAGCACATCGATACGCTGTCGCAGCGCTACGACGGCAAGCCGTGGACGGTCCAGCCTGGCCAGGTGCGGGTGATCTTCAAGATCGCGCCGGATTCGATCACAGGCAATATTTAACCGACCGTCTCTCACTCGTACTCGTACTCATACTCGTACTTGTACTCTTCTGGAAATCGGAGAGTACGAGTACGAGAATAAGTACGAGTATGAGAAGTGGCGCGAAACTGAAACGGAACGTATGGACATCCTTCTGACCCACGGCTATTTCCTGTACGAAGATCCGCACGAGCTGCAGGTGATGAAGCCGTACCCACCGTTGGGGATGCTCTACGTCAGCTCGCACCTGAAAGCCAAGGGCTTCGACGTCCAGGTCTTCGACACGACCTTCAACTCCTGGGACGCCTTCGAGCAGCACATGCGCGCCGTGCGGCCGCCGCTGGTGGGCATCTATACTAACCTGATGACCAAGCAGCGGGTCTTGCAGATGCTGCCGCTGTTCCGCGAGCTGGGCAGTCGTGTCGTGCTGGGCGGACCAGAACCGCCGCATTACGCCGAGGAATACCTGGCTGCGGGCGCTGACATCGTCGCCGTAGGCGAAGGCGAACTAACGCTGGAAGAGCTGATCCCGCACGTCACGCAGCACGACATGAGAGGCTTGCAGGAGATTCGCGGCATCGTCTACCGTGATGACGACGGTGGCATTGTCCGCACCGGCCCGCGGGCACAGATTCCCAACCTGGGCGCACAACCCTGGCCCGACCGCGAGGCCATCGATCTGGAACGCTATCTCGAGACGTGGCACACTCATCATGGCGTCCGCTCGGTGTCGCTGATCACGGCACGCGGCTGTCCGTACACCTGCACCTGGTGCAGCCACTCTGTCTTCGGCGAAACGCACCGGCGACGCAGCGTCGAGGACGTTGTCAACGAGGTGGCCTGGCTGGCTGAGCACTACCGGCCCGACCAGCTTTGGTACGCCGACGACGTGTTTACGATCAACCGTCGCTGGTTTCTGCAATATGCCGCGGCATTGAAGGCGCGCGGTCTGCGTATCCCCTTCGAGTGTATCAGCCGCGCCGACCGCATCGACGAGGCGGTGGCCGACGCGCTGGCCGAGATGGGCTGCTACCGGCTGTGGATCGGCGCCGAAAGCGGCTCGCAGCGCATCCTGGACGCCATGAAACGCAAGGCGGACATCGCCGACGTGCAAGCCAAGACCAAACTGCTGCAAGCGCGCGGCATCCAGGTCGGCATGTTCATCATGCTGGGCTACGACGGCGAAGATGTTTCGGACATCGAAGCCACCGTCGATCACCTCAAGAAGTCGAACCCCGACGTGTTCCTGACCACCGTCGCCTATCCCATCAAGGGTACGAAATATCACGAGGCGGTGGATGACCGCGTGTACTCCGGGCTGCATTGGGAGCAGCGCACCGACCGCGATCTGGGCGTGCAGGGCCGCTACTCAGCCGAATTCTACGACCACGCCACCCGCTGGATGGTCAGCGAAGTGACCCTGCACCGGCTGCGCCAGGCCGGCTCGCGCGACTTCGCGCGCATGGCGCGCCTTGCCGTCAACGCCCAGCGCGGCCGTCGCGGCATGCGCCGCACACAGAACCAACGCGACACCGGCGCCGGCATCGACCCCGCCGGCCGCGGCTGGGACGCCGGACAACGCGCGACGGAAGCGTGGTAGCGATGAATCGCACTCTCGCTCCCACCAGCCCCGTTTCGCACCCCTTCGATGCGGCCGCCGCGGCCTATGATGCCGACTTTACCGCAACACAGTTGGCGCGCTGGCTGCGTGAAGCGGTATGGCGCGTACTGGGCGACACGTTTGCGCCGGGCGACCGGGTGCTGGAGTTGGGCTGCGGCACCGGTGAAGACGCCGTCTGGTTGGCAAAACGCGGCATCCACGTCACCGCCACCGACGCCTCGCTGTCGATGCTCCATGTCGCCCGCCGCAAAGCGGTGGCTGCCGGGGTCAGCGACCTGATCGACTTCGCAGCCATCGATCTGTCCGCCATGCCGGCGACTGATCACCGATCACTGATTACCGATCACCGTCCACCGTTCACCGGCGCCTTCTCCAACTTCGGCCCGCTGAACTGCCTGGCTGACCGGCGTCCACTGGCTGCGGCACTGGCTCGCTGGATCCAGCCGGGCGGCGTCGTCGTGTTGGTGGTGATGGGGCCGACCTGTCCATGGGAGATCGGCTGGCACCTGTTACACGGCCAGCCGCGGGCGGCCTTTCGGCGCTTGCGCGGTGGCGTCGAGGCCCATGTCGGCGATGGCGCGACGATCCCTGTCTGGTATCCCTCGCCGCGGACGCTGGCGCGCGAGTTCAGCCACGATTTCGATGTGATCGGGTTACGCGGCATCGGCTCGATCCTGCCGCCATCGTATCTCAGCCACCTGGTAGATCGCCTGCCCCGTTTGTTCAGTCGGCTGGCAAAGCTGGACGAGCGCATCGGCGCCATCTGGCCGGCGACGTGGCTGAACGATCATTATCTGATGGTACTGGAGAAGAAGTGACAGTCGCCTACGAAGCCAATTGGAAAGTCGAAATTCAGACTTGGGAAGTAGCCGGAGACTGTAAAGGCAGCTTTCGCCAGTCACGGCGAGTTTCAGGAGAAAGCGGCTACTTCCCAAGTCTCTCGATATGACCATGACCACTACCCTGCAACTCGTGCAGCGTCGCGGCTGGAACGTCTGGCTGCATGCCAAGTTCCTGCTCTTCCAGCGCCACCGGCACAACAATGTCGTGTTGGAAACGGTGGGCGGCCAGCCGATCCTGGTGCTGCCGGAGGTGCTGAACCCGGTGCTGTTTCTCACCGGTGAATGGCTGGCGACGGAGATCGTCCGTTCAGCACAGACCGACACACCGTTGATCCCACCCGGTGCTTCGGTGCTCGATCTGGGCTGCGGCACAGGTGTGGTGTCGATGTTTGCGGCGCAACAGGCCGGCCGGGTGATGGCAGCCGACATCAATCCGGCAGCGGCGCGCTGTGCCCGCATCAACGCCCTGCTGAACGGCGTCGAAAGCAAGGTCGAGGTGCGCGAGGGCGATTTGTGGACGCCGCTGGCCAACGAGCGCTTTGATGTGATCGTCTTCAACCCGCCCTATTTCCCGGGCGCGGCACGCAATAATTTCGAGCAGGCGTTGCGCTCCCAGGGCCTCAATGAACGTTTCGCCGCCGGCCTGCGCGAGCATCTGACGAGCGACGGCGTCGCGTTGCTGCTGCTGTCATCGGTGGGCGACGAAGCCGGCTGGCTGGAGCCGCTGCGCCGGCGACAGTTTACAGTCGAGCCTGCCGCCCGGCACGCCATATCCGGCGAAACGCTGACGCTGTACCGAATTCGCTGACCGGCCTGCCAACAGACAAACTGACATCTGAAGAGCCAACTCCACCAATAACCTGACACGCTACACGTTTCACGCTTCACGATACCTATGCTGATACTCTACAATCCACCCAGTAACGCCCAGCGCAAACCGATCCTGCCAATGTCACTGCTGGCTCTCGGCGCCGTGCTGGAAGGCGAACACGACTACCTGATCCTGGACGGCAACCTGGAGCGCGATCCGGTGGACGCGCTTGACCGTACGATCCGCGAGACAGGCGCCGACATCCTGGCCGTTACCGTAATGCCTGGCCCGCAACTCAACGACGCCGTACCGACCTGCAAAGCCATCAAGGCACGCCACCCGGACCTGACCATCATCTGGGGCGGCTATTTCCCAACGCAGCACTGGGAAGCCTGCCTCAACGCGCCTTATGTCGATTACGTCGTGCGCGGCCACGGCGAGGTGATCTTCAAGGGCCTGATCGATGCCCTGCGCCGCGGCGACGATCCGACGGGGCTGCCAGGGTTGGCGTTTCGGGGCGTGGGGACTGGGGAGGGCGAAGTTGGAATTGGTGTGGTTGGTCTGACCGATAACAATTCACCAATTCACCAATCCCCAATTGGCAATTCGCCTGTCCTCGAACCCGGCGAGCCAGGATCACCGGTCAGCAATTCTATGGCGCCCATCCCGCATCCCGACCGGCTGCCCGGCTGGCCTTATCATCGCGTCGACGTGCCGCGCTATATCCGCAGCACATTCATGGGCAGCCGCACCATGACCCATCACAGCAGCTATGGATGCCCCTTCTTCTGCAACTTCTGCGCAGTCGTCAACATGGTCAACGGCCGCTGGCTGGCTCACTCAGCCGAGCGGGTCGCCAACGATGTCGAGATGTTCGTCGATCGCTGGGGCATCAACGCGGTGGAGTTCGACGACAATAACTTCTTCACCGCTGAAGCGCGGGTGGCCGAGTTCTCGGAGCGCATCCTCGCGGCCGGTCTTCAGATCGGCTGGTGGGGCGAGGCGCGCATCGACACCATGATGCATTACAGCGAGCGCACGTGGGAGCTGATGCGCGACAGCGGGCTGAAAATGGTCTTCCTGGGCGCCGAGTCGGGTTCCAACGCAACCTTGCTGCGTATGAACAAGGGCGGCAAAGCCAGCACCGAGAAGACGCTGGAGATCGCGCGCAAGATGGCCGCTTACAACATCGTGCCCGAGATGAGCTTCGTGCTGGGCAATCCGCCCGATCCCGACGAAGACACCCGCCAGACCATCGAGTTCATCCGCACGGTGAAGCAAGTCAACCCGGCCACCGAGATCATCATGTACATGTACACCCCGGTGCCGCTGGCTGGAGAACTGTACGAGCAAGCCAAGTCGACCGGTTTCGTGTTCCCGGAAACGCTGGAGGGTTGGATCGATCCGAGCTGGCAAGAGTTTTCCCAGCGCCGCAGCATCTCCATGCCCTGGCTCAACGACCCGATCCGTCGCCAGATCACCAACTTCCAGTGGGTGCTGAACGCCTATCACCCCACAACCACCGACACCGGCATGAGCAGCCTGAAACGCACAACCCTGCGGGCAGCGTCGGCCTGGCGCTACCGGCTCGGCTTCTACGACCACCCGCTGGAACTGCGCGCACTGCACAAGGTGATGTCCTACCAGCGGCCTGAGACCACGGGATTTTAGAAACCGGGTTTCTCCAAAGAAACCCGGTTTCTGGTGCGCTACGCTTCATGCAGCTTCTCTGCCCTGATTGCCGCCGGCCTTTTCAGATCGACGACGCCACGTGGCCACAGTCCGCTGGCATCGCCTGTCCGTCGGGCCATAAGTTCGCGGTACGCGACGGCGTGCTGGAGTTTGTGGACGCAGTTCTGGCGCAGCGACTGGCAGATTTTCTGCCCCCGTTCAGCACCATCAGAGCCGGCGACGACAAACGCCTCGTCGATCCCGCCGTCTATCCACTGTTGCCGGATGCGCCGGCGGTGCGCGGCAACCATGAATGGCGGCTGCGAACTTACGATCTGGACGTGATCAGCCGCTTACTGGCGAAACGCGGCCGGCAACGCATCCTGGATTTCGGCGCCTGGAACGGCTGGCTCAGCAACCGGCTGGCAGCCAGCGGCCACCAGATCACCGCCATCGACTACTTCGTGGATGAGTACGACGGACTGCGAGCCAGGAAGTTCTACGATACGAACTGGCTGGCAGTACAGATGAACCTGGAAGACCTGGATGTGCTGGACATGCAGTTCGATGTGGTCGTCGTCAACCGTTGCGTGCAGTTCTACGCCGATCCGCCGGCTTTTGCCGAGTATGTCAAGCGCAAGGTCGCGCCCGGCGGTCTGATGTTGCTTACCGGGCTTGCATTCCTACGCGATCCCAGCCAGCGTATTGCCGGACTGGCTGCGCTGCGCCAGCAATATCAGCAACATGGTTTTGACTTCTTCAAGCCGATGAAAGGCTATCTCGACTTCGATGACAAGGCGCTTCTGGCAGCACAAGGCTGCCATCTCTATACCTACCGCCAACTGCTGGCCGCCAACGCGCGGTCATTACTGGCGCCGAGCGCTCCCCGCTATTATTACGCGATCTGGCTGGCAGACGGCGACGACGGCCAGCCGCGCCGTTCAGACCTGTAGCCAATACCCCGACCGCATTTCCTGAAGACAACATGGTTGCCGACCGCCTGCGGATCCTGCGTCAACCCCGGCTGCGACGCCGCGCGCTTACGGTACTCACCAACACCGTCAACAGCCTGATCGTGCCGGGCTTTGGCGTGCTGGTGTCCCTGCTCGTCGTTCGACGCGGCTCGACGGAGCTGTGGGGCGCGTTCGTCGCGGTCATGATCTACGTCCAGTTGGCCGCTCACATCATCGGTTGGGGCAACAAGGAATACCTGCTGCGCGCTTTCAGCTTCTCACCGGCGCACATCGCGCGTGAATGGCAGACCAGCCTGATTACCCGACTTGCGCTGCTGATTCCTGTCGGCGCGGTGGTTGTGATGCTCTCCCCGTCGCCAGCGCTGGCGGGGTTGGCGCTGGCCTGGTGCGCCGGCCTGGTGCTGTATCAGGCCAACGACGTCCTGATCCTCTACCGCAAGGATTTCGTCTACTCGATTATTATCGAACTGGCGGCAATCGCGCTGCTGGTCGGCGCAGTAATGTGGCAGGGGCCAAATCTCACTGTCAGCAACCTCGTCTTTTGGTTCGCACTGACGGCATGGCTCAAAGCCGCAGCTTTTCTGCTGCGTTATCGCGGCCATGTGCTGGCACACCGGGCTGGACGGTTTTGGCTGCCCTATTTTCGCGTGGCGTTGCTCTTCTTTCTGCTGGGGTTCTCAGGCCTGCTGCAATCGCGGGTAGATCTGTACGCGGTCAACTACTATCTTCCGCCAACCCAGGTCGGCCAATATCAGGTGTTCATCAACCTGATGCTCTATCTGCAGTCGATTTCGGCGTTCATATTGATGCCGTTTGCCAAGACGATCTACCGGTTGGATACCACCACTATCGCCCGTATGTCTATCCGGCTGCTGGCGCTTGGAATCGCGATCGTCGTGCCAGGCCTTGTGCTCGCTTACGCCGTGTTGATCCATCTCTATCAGTATGCAGTCCCACCTGCCGCGATGGTGCTTGGCGGCCTGATGGTGCTGCCAAGCTACTTCTATCTGCCAATCATCTATTCCTTTTTCAGGGCCAACCGCCAGATCGTCGTGCTGGCGGTCAATCTCATCGGCATCGCCGCCAGCCTCGCATTAAGCGTGTCTCTCCTGCCGCGCATCGGCATGGCAGGCGCGCTGACGGCCAGCGCCGCATCGCAGTGGTTGATGCTGGCCATCTACGTTGTCTGGGGGCGCCGGCTGCGAAACCAGGGCACGCCACCCCTTGAGACGGCGCCAGTCGCAAAATGAAAAGCGCGCCGACCATACATCAGCCAGACAGACCGTCGAACAACGCAGCGCCTGCCCTTCGCAGGCCGTCACCCATGTGGTTGGTTGTTGTTCTGGCACTGCCAGTACTGGCGATTGCAGCCGTGACGTGGAACCGCTTTGACGGACTGTACGGTCAGGATCCCTACGCCTACTACGACTACGCCATTGGTCCGCTGCGCTCGGCCTTGCTGGCGCTGCACCTGCCGCCGCCGTTCACCTGGCCGCCTGGCTATCCGCTGCTGGTCGCGCTCACATCGTTCATCGTCGGCGTGACGCCACGCGCGGGCCAGCTCGTCAGCCTCGCCGCGGGGGTCTTGACCCCGATCTTCACCGCCTTATTTGCCTACGAAGTGTGGAGCAAGGACCGCGAGTGGTCCAGTCCCGTTTCCCGTTTCCCGTTTCACGCCATCCCACTCCTGGCCGGCCTGCTGGTCGCACTGACCGGGCAGCTTTGGCAGTCTAGCGTGGTCGTCATGTCCGACACGACCGCGTTGGCGGCCGTTACGGCCGGCGCATGGGCGCTGGCGCGCTACGGACGGCGCGAAATGCCGCGATCGGCGGTCTGGCTGATGCTGGCAGCCGGCGCAGTTGCCTACGCCATAATGACCCGTTGGGCGTATGCACTGGTAGCCGTTCCCTTCACCATGTACGCGGTTCTGTTGCTGGCGCGCAGCGGGTGGCGTACAGCAATTCGGCACGGTCTGGCCGCCGCGGCCGTTGCGCTGATCGTCCTGACCCCCGTGCTTGTGCCACAACTTCGCTCGCTGACAGGAGCCGCGAGCGACCTTCCCTTCGCTGTCGATCTACAGGTGTACTCCTGGAACCCGCTCAACGCCTTTCGCCGCCAATTCGTTACCGCTGACGGCGTGCTGAGCTACCGCTGGCCCAACGGGCTCTGGTATGCAGTGGCGCCGGCCAATCGATTCTACTTCACACCGTTGCTGGCGCCCTTGCTGCTCCCCGGACTGTGGGCAGTGGTGCGGCGTAAAGCGGCCGCGCCGCTCCTGTTGGTGGTCGGCTGGGCTGCCGCGATCTTCATCTTCCATGCCGGCGCACCGTGGCAAAACTTCCGTTTCAACCTGGCGCACCTGCCGCCGCTGGCGATTCTGGTCGCCATCGGCGTGCAAACAGTCGCCCTTTGGCTGGCAAGAATCGAACGCCAGCAGCTGCGAAGACTGGCGCTGGTCGCGTTGGCCGCATATTTGATCGTCGGGATGGCGCTGATGGCACGCGGTGGTTGGGCGCTGACGCGCGGCTTCGTGGACCGCAAAGACCGGGATCTGGCGTTGATCCGGCAGGTTGAGGAGCTGACGCCGCCTGATGCGCAGTTGCTTGCTTTCGGTCTGACCCTGACGCTCCAGCACTACGCCGACCGGACAACTTACGAACTGTTTTATCAGGACGAGGCCAGCTTGAGCGCACTGCTGGATGCAAAGCAGCCGCTCTACCTGCTGCTGGATGTTGCAAACGCGGCATCCCAGTGGACGGGTATGCCGCCGGAAGACAACTACCGCTGGTTGCAGGAGCACGCCGACCTGACCACGGTCGCCGACCTGTCGCCGCTGACTCTCTTCGAAGTGAGGCAAGCGCCGTGACGGATAGCCGGCGGGCCAGCATGGCTGTCGCGATACTGCTGCTTGGCTTCTGGCTGGTTTCGTTATACGGTCTCGCGATAACGCCACCGGTCTACGAGGACGAACCGTGGCAGGCCAGCACGGGCTGGAAGCTGGCAACCGAGGGAGTCTTTGGCTCCGATATGTTCGCCGGCTATTATAACATGGACCAGCGCTATTACGATTTCATGCCGCTCCACCCGGCTGCGCTGGCCCTGGTATTTCGCATCGCCGGACCTGGTCTGTTTCAGGCGCGGCTGGAGACGGTCGTCTTCGGTCTGCTGACCCTCTGCCTGACGTATGCGCTGGGCAAGCGGCTGTTCGGCACGACCGTTGGACTGCTGGCTGTGGCCTTGTTGCTCGGTCTGCGCCTGCTGGCAACCGGTCGCTTCCAGGAGACTGGCATCCCGCTGTTCGATTTCGCACGCATTGCCCGCTATGACATGGTCGTACCTGTCTTCGGGCTCGCCGCGCTGCACGCCTACATCACCGCCATGCACAAAAAGCGACTCGTTTGGTATGGTGCAAGCGGGCTGCTGGCCGCGCTGGCGGGGCTGAGCCATCTCTATGGTGTGTTTTTCCTGGTCGTGTTGCTGGTTCTGGTGGCCTGGAATCGCGACGGGTGGCGAGCGCTCGGGATGCTGGTGGCCGGTTTCGTCCTTCCCTGGCTGGCGTACGGCGCTTATGTGCTGGGCGACCTGCCCGACTGGCGCGGTCAAACGAAGGAGTATGGGCCGCGTTTCGACCTGCTCAACCCGGCCTGGTATCTGGACAACCTGCGCAGCGAGGCGCAGCGCTATCAACTAGGCGTGGCCACCGGCCGAGGCTGGCTGCGTCCCGGCCTGTGGCTGACGGCTATCCTGTTGCCTGCCGCCTGGATCGGGCTGGCGCGCGACGCGCTGACCCGCCATGACCGCCACGCGCGCGTGCTGTTGACAGGTGCGCTGCTGATGCCGGCCCTGTTTGCCCTGCTGATCACGTCCAAACTGGCAAACTACCTGATCAGTTTTATGCCTCTCTGGGCTCTATCCTGCGCGTGGGCGGCAGTCGCACTGTGGCGCTGGTCCCGTGGCGTACGCCGCGGCGCAATTGTCCGTGTGGCGCTGGCCGTCACGTTCAGTGCAATGCTTGCAGAAGGTGCATCGCAGGTGGCAAGAAATGTGCATCGCGCCAGAGAGACGACACCTTATCAGTCTTACATTGCAGAGGTACGCCAACACATCCCCACCGGCAGCACGGTGCTGGGGCTGCATCAGTTCTGGTTCGGCCTGGAAGATTTTCCGTACCGCAGTTGGTTTGTACCCATCGTTCTGACCGACCCGGCCTACCACGATCCGCCGCTGACGGCGTCCCAAGCAATGGCGGCTATCGACCCGGACGTTATTCTGGTCGACCCGAAGATGCGCGCGTTCCTTACCGCCCCAGAATCCGACAGCAGCGCCATCGATCCAGGGACTTTCCTCGACTGGATGACGGCGCAGGGCTTCGCGCTCGACGCGCAAGTTGACGATCCGACCTACGGGCTGATGGAAATTTACCGCAGGAGCGCGCCATGAGCGGGACGGCGGCAGGGCGACCAACTGCGCTGCGAATCCTTTCTGCGGCCGCGCTGGTTGTCATCTTGCTTGCAGGTGTGGCGCAACTGCCGCATCAATGGCGTATGTTCGTGCAGCCGGCTTTACCCATCGTCCGCCTGTGGGCCGACGCCGACGCGCAACACCGGCTGCAATACGCCGACGTTTCTTACGACTTGTTGCGCGCGGTCGAAGCGGCTGTTCCGGCGGATGCAACAGTGTTGCTGGTGACATCAGGGGACGACGTGCGCGGCCACGAATATCGCACCTTCCACCGGGCGCTCTACGTGCTGGCGCCGCGGCCCGTGTGGTGGCAGTCCCCCGCACCGCCCGACGACACCTGGGAGTCGAAGTGGTGGATCTCCGCCCCGCTGGACGCGGCCCACGTCCTGTCAACTGCCGCCGATCACGGTGCGGACTACGTGCTGATCGCCGCAGACGCCGACCTGGATCTGCCCGGTCGCCGTCTGCTGGAAAGCTCAGACGGCGTACTGGTGCAACTGGACGCCGGCCAGCCCGCGCCGTCCGGACATCCACTGGCGTCTTTTCAGGCAACGGGAGGCTGGCCACTCCCACTGGCCGGTGCGCTGCTGGTCATCTGGGCCATCGGCGATGCTTTGCTGGCGCTGGCCGCGCGGCTGAACCGGCAACCACCCGCCGGCGTCCAGAAGCTTGCGCTGACCTGGATTCTGGGCAGCGGGCTGTGCTCGCTGGCGTTGCTGTCGCTGGACCGGCTGGGACTGACTTTAAGCCAGGCGGCAGGGATGCTAGCCGCATTGGCCGCGGGCTGGATCGCCTGGCGAGCATGGACCGGATGGCGCCGGCATCGGGAACCGGTGGACGAAAGCAGGCGGGCACGGTCGGCCCCTCCGGGAGGCTTCGCACAGACCGGCCCGAGCAGCGAGAAACAGCCGATCAACCGGCGTCGGGCCGTTGTGGCGGGCGTGTTGGTGGCTGTCATCGGGGTGCAGCTTCTGCTGGCCGGCGTGCTGGCCATTGGTCAGCCGCTGGCGGGCTGGGACAGTTGGACGAGTTGGGGAATGCGGGCCCGAACGATTTTCCTGGGGAATGGCATCACACCAGCCGTCTACGCCGACCCCAGCCGGGCGGTGACGCGGCCCGGCTACCCGTTGCTGACACCGCTGCTGCAGGCGTGGCTCTACCGCTGGCTGGGTGCAGCGGATGACCGTCTGGCCGGGCTGGTGCTGTGGCTCTTCTTCGCCGCGCTGGTGGGGCTGGTCTACGGCGCAGTGTTGCGCCGCAGCCGGGGCCGCGTGTGGGCGCTGCTGGCGGGCGCGGCGGCTGCGTCGATCCCCTGGTTGGTCACGCTCAGCGGACTGGCATACGTCGATGGGGCACTGGCAGCCCTTGCCCTGGCCGCGGCTGTTATGCTGATCGCCTGGCTGGACGATGGGCAGCCTGGCGCGCTGCTGTTGGCGATCGTCGCGTTTGCGCTGATGCCATGGGCAAAGGAGGACGGCCTTGTCATTGCGCTCGTGCTGCTGCTGGCTGCGGTGGTGATCTGTCCGCCTTGGCGAGGGCGACGAGGCTGGGTGGCCGCACTGGCCGGCGGATGCGCTGCCCTGGTGGTGGCTGCCGGCTGGAAGCTGGTTACCGCTGGCAGTCCGTCGGCGGGCGCGTTCCTGCCGCTTACCGCGGCGACGTTACAGGCGAATCTCGGTCGCATCACCACCATCTGGCAGATCGTGCGTGAAAACCTGATGTCGGTCGATTTCGCGCTGATCTGGCCGGTTGCATTGATCTTCGGATTGAGTACACTGGCCTTACCTGCTGTTCAGCTCCGGGCAGCCTGGCGTACCAATGCCAGTATCCTGCCGCTGGCAACCGCACTGTATCTTTGCTTGATGGCCGCCATTTACCTGTTTTCCTCCTTTCAGCCCTACTACCAGCACGTCCTGTCCAGTTACTTTCGGCTGGCCAGTCAGGTCGCGCCGCTGGCCGTGCTTTGGATCGCATATACCGGCAGTTTTCCGTTCGTCACTACTGCGCAGGCGAGTATCCCGCGCCGCGGCGGATAAATTCCCGCTGACGTGGGAATGATGGATAGGCTGCCCGCTCGACAAGCGTCCGTTTCCTCGATCTTTGGTGCCATGCGACTTGCTCTGATTACTCCAGGCTATGCGTCACCGGATGAAGCCAACTTCGCCATCCCGGCGCTGACGGACACCGTTCGCGCGCTGGCCGGGCGCCACGATGTCCACATCTTCACGCTGCGCTATCCCCACCGCCATGATAGCTATGATCTTGACGGAGCAACGGTGCACGCCTTCGGCTGGGCGACTCGCGGCGGGTTGAGTCGGGTACGACTCGTACAAACAGCAGTTGCAGCTATCCGCCGTGAGCATCGCCGCCAGCCCTTTGATCTGTTGCACGGGTTGTGGGCAGACGAGCCGGGCTTTGTCGCCACAACGGCCGGCAGGTTGCTGGGCAGACCCGCTGTGGTCTCGCTCCTGGGCGGCGAATTGGTGGGCCTGCGCGACATCGGTTACGGTGGCCAGCTCAGCCGCTCCAACCGGCTGTTGACAGACCGGGCATTGCGCAGCGCGGCGGTTATCACGGCCGGCTCGCGATACCTGGCTCAGATCGCCGCCGCCCGCGTGCCCGACGACCGGCTACGTGTCCTGCCGCTGGGTGTAGACACTACGCTCTTCACCCCTACCAAGTCTGCCGCCACCGCAAACCCCTACGCAACGAGCAATACACCCGACACCCCACGCCCCACGCCCCACTTCCACGTCCTCCACGTCGCCTCGCTCTCCCCGGTCAAGGACCAGGCGACCCTGCTGCGCGCGCTGGCGATTGTGGCAAACGCTCATCCTGAGGTACACTTGCACATCGTGGGCACCGGCCCGCTGAAAGCAGCCTTGCTGACACAATCGGGCGAGTTGGACATTGCGGACCGCGTTACATTCCACGGCGAAGTATCGCACGACGCCTTGCCAGACTACTACCGGGCGGCTGACCTGTTCGTCCTTACGTCGCGTTACGAGAGCCAGAGTCTGGTAACTCTGGAGGCGGCGGCGTGTGGCTGTCCCATCGTTGGAACTGCGGTGGGCGTGCTGCCCGAACTGTTGGACGCCGCGCACGTTGCGCCGACCGGCGATGCCACCGCGCTGGCCACGGCCATCAGCGCACTGATCGTGAACCCGCAGGAGCGGGGACGCGTTGCCAGCGAAAGCCGTGCGCGAGTGCTGTCGTCCTTCGGTCTGGACCGAACGGTCGCCGAACTAGAACTGCTCTATCTGGGTCTGTGTGCTGGCCCTCGCTAAATGTCGAAATCCAGATCGCTCCAAATTCACATGTTGCTTCGCTGGCTAACTCACGCCAGTTTCGCCGCGTTTCTTGTGCTCGCGCTGGCAACGCATTCGGCGCACTGGCGCGTTGGTCCGTTCACCTGGCTGCCGGTGATCAGGCTGCCGGCGCTGCTGCCGGCGCGCGCCGCGCGCTGGGGCGATGAGCAGCCCATGGTGCTGGGGATTCTGACCTTAATCCCGCTGCTGCTGGCGATTTCATGGCCGCTGTTGCGCTTGCTGGAACTGCGGATGCCGACTGTGCGGCGGCGCTGGCAATGGGGATGGCGCCAAATCACGCTGCCGCTGGCCGGACTCACCCTGTTGGGACTGGTGAGTATCGGCTGGAGTTGGCTGGAAGCCGGGACGCGGCTCCCGCCGCTGGGCTTCAGCGATACGGCGTTTCAACTGCTCTCGCTGGCGCTGGTCTGGGCGACCTACCTGTTTCTGGTCAACGAACACCCCTCGTTGACATGGCCGCTGGTCGCGGTGGTGGTCATCCAGTCGCTGGTCGGAGTCGCGCAGTTCGTGCGGCAATCGGATCTTGGTTTGACGATGCTGGGCGAACTCGATCTGGATCCGGCCGTCAGCGGCGTCAGTGTGCTGATGACCAACGGTCAGCGCTGGCTGCGCGCCTACGGGCTGACGGGGCATCCCAACCTGCTGGCTGCCCTGCTGGCGCCGTTGATGTTGTACCTGCTGAGCGACGCGCGGCGGGTGGCCGGGTGGCAGCGCTGGACGCTGCTGGGAGTTGTCGGACTGGGGGGGGCTGCATTGATTGCCACGGCATCGCGCGCAGCCTGGCTGGCCTTCGGCCTTGGTCTGGCGTTATGGCTGGCGAGCCTGTGGAGCGAGCGCCGCTGGCCGGCCGTCAATGCAACGCCGGCCAGCGCGAAGTCGCGCAAGAGCCGCCGGTCAGCCGTTGCAGCTGTCGTGGTGGTGGGCGGGTTGGCGCTGCTGTTCCTGGCCGTGTACGGACCGTTGCTGGTGACCCGCTTCATTGACCTGGATACGAGCATTGAGGCGCGGTCGATTTTTGAGCGGGAGCGGGACTGGGGCATTGCCGTGCAACTCATCGGCCAGCATCCGATAACCGGCGTGGGCATGGGAGGATATCTTTTGGCGGCGCGCACCGTTGACCAGGCCGCCCGTCTGGTCCACAACGTCCCGCTGCTGGTCACGGCGGAGCTTGGCCTGCTGGCCGGCTTGCTGTGGCTGTGGTTGACAGCCGCGCCCTTCGCGGCGGCGATCAGACTGGGCAAGCGCGGCTGGCAACGGCTGACCTCAGGGCTGGCGCCCTGGGTCGCGGTGATCACCATGGGATTGTTTCACGGCCTGCCATGGATCAACACCGGCTGGCGCGCCGCAATCCTGATGGCGTTGATTCTGGGGATTCTGGCGAATGAGATCAGCGGCCGGGGAAACAACCCGTCGCAGACGGATTGACTGCGGGCCGCGGTTGTTTACGGTGGTCTCCTGATTGCAATGGTTGGTCCCTGGCTTCTCCCCGCCTGCACGTTCATTGGGCCAGTATGTTACCACCAACAGGCATGGCAAAGAATATCGCCGGCGTTCTCACTTTCTCAGCGTGCTCGTTGCTGCATATTTGCACGATTCCGCGTATAATTGAGTGGTGCATTTCATCGGCGACTCTGCCGTCGACGCCCAGCCGCAGGGCGACTGCCAGCGGCGTCTGTTGTGTGCCATGAACCTCCTCGTCCCGAACGACGGCCAGCAGATTCCCATCGACCAGGCGGATGTGTTTCGCCTGATTGCCGATTTCACCTACGACTGGGAGATGTGGCTCGGCCCCCAGCGCGAGCTGCTGTATATCTCACCTTCTTGCGAACGCGTCACCGGCTACCGGCCGGCGACATTCCTGGCCGACCCCGGTATGTTGACGGCTGTCGTTCACCCGGACGACCGCGCCAAGTTTGCCCACCACCTGCAGCATGAATTTGACCGTCCTGATGCGCTGACGCTGGAATATCGCATCCTCACCCGCACCGGCGAAACGCGCTGGATCAACCATGTCTGCCAACCGGTCCACGGGGCCGATGGTCGCTGGCTGGGCCGGCGCGCCAGCAACCGCGATGCCACCAAGCGCGTACACGCTGAGGAGGCGTATCGCAACCTGGTTGACCACTCACTGCAAGGGTTGGTGATCTTCCATAACGGCCTGCTGGTCTTTGCCAACCAGACGGCATCCGATATGACCGGCTTCAGTCGGGAGGAATTGCTGCACTGGCGCGCTGAGGACATGGTTGAGCAGATCCATCCAGACGACCGGGCGTTCGTCTGGGCGCGTTTCCAGGATCGCGTGGCCGGCAAGACAGTTCCGCACCACTACGGATTTCGTTTCGTCCGCAAGGACGAAGTCGTGCGTCACTGGGAAATCTACTCCAGTATGTTCGACTACCAGGGCAGACCAGCGATCCATGTCGCGCTGCTGGATGTGACTGAGAAATGGGAAGCCGAATCGGACAGAGAGCAGGTGCTGTCCGAACTGCGGGAGAACGAAGCGCGTTACCGCCGCCGCTCGGCTGAGTTAGAAACGCTGCATGATATTTCCCTGCGCCTCAACTCGCAGATGGACACGGCGGAACTGCTGCAGCTGATTATAGACCAGGCCATCGCCTTGATGGGCGTCGAGGCCGGCCTGTTCTTTCTCTACGACCCCGACAGCGACCAACTGGTCGGCGAGATTGCCACCGACTACCTGACCGAATTCATCGGCGTTCGGCTTACGCGCGGCCAGGGACTGGCCTGGCAGGTCATGGAAAGCCTTCATGCTCAGATAGTCTCTAACTACAGCAGTTGGGCCCAGCGCGTGTCTTTTCAGGAACAGCGTCCCCTGCTGCGCAATCTGCTGGCCGTTCCGTTGATCGGCAAGGACGGTTTGCTGGGCGTGCTGGACCTGGCCAGTGAACAGCGGGATTTCACCGACCACGACATCTGGCTGGCCGAGATGTTCGCCGCGCATTCGACCGTCGCCCTGGAAAGCGCCCGGTTGCTGGGTGAACGGCAGCGTCGCGCCCGTGAGATGGCAGCTCTGGCCCAGGCTGGCCAGGCCGTCACGTCGCAACTGGAGCCGGATGCCGTGCTTTCACGGGTCATCGAGGCGACCCAGAAGCTGCTGGGCGCCGATGGCGTCTGGGTGCTGTTGCGCGACGAGGACGCCGAAGATCTGTTGACGGTGGTGGCAGCCAGCCAAGGCATGGAACAGTTGTCCGGCCTGCAACTGCCGGTTGCCACCAGCATTGCCGGCCAGTCCGTGGAGACCTATCAGGGCGTTCTCGTCGACGACACTAGGAGCGAGCCGCGCTTCTTCACTGGCATCGAAGAACGAGCCGGCATGGCGGTTCGTTCCCTGCTGGCAGCGCCGCTGGTGGTGCGCGGTGCGGTGATCGGCGTTCTGGAGGCCAGCCAGCAGGCCAGCCACGCGTTCCGGCCCAACGACCTGGCGATGTTCGTGCGCATGGCCGGCACCGCTGCCATCGCGCTCGACAACGCCCGCCTGCTGGAAACAGAGCGGCGCCAGTACCGGCAATTGCAGGAGTCGCAAGCGCACATGGTGCGAGTCGAGAAAATGGCCGCATTGGGTCGCATGGCAGCCGCGCTGGCGCACGAAATCAACAACCCCTTGCAAGCCATCCAGAGTCACGTCGAGTTGGTAATGGATTTCCCGCTGCCGCCGGAGCAGCAGGCCCAGTTTCTGGGCGTGGTGCGCAGCGAGATGGAACGGCTGACCGAGATCGTGCAGCGCGTGCTGCATTTCTCGCGGCCGACGCTGGCGCCGCGCCGCGCCGTGGCGGTGGATGAGATAATCCGCCAGACACTGGCCCTGGCTGGCAAGCAGCTTCAGCGCAACTCGATCCGGGTGAGCACCGATCTGGAGCCGGGGTTGACGGTCACGGTCGGGCCCGACCAGATCGTACAGGTCTTCCTTAACCTGGTCATCAACGCCGTGGAGGCCATCGACCATGACGGGCAGATCGACATCCGCGCCGTCCGCGACGACAACTTCGCGTGTATCACAGTTGCCAACGACGGCCCGCCCATTGACCACAAAGACCTGGCCCACTTATTCGAGCCATTCTACACCACCAAGACCGACGGCACCGGTCTTGGTCTGGCAGTCAGCCAGACTCTGGTCGAAGAGTACGGCGGGTGCATCACCGGGTCCAATCGGGACGATGAAGCGGGCGTCGTCTTTTCCGTGCATCTGCCGCTGACCGGAACGGACTAACGCCGCCGGCGACGGCTCGCCCGCTCCTGCTTGTTTTCGCAATCCATAAGGGTATGCAGGCGCGCAGGCGCACGAGGAAGGATCAGAAATCGCATGAATCCGGCTTCCCCTGTCAAACCTGAAGCGCGCATCCTGGTCGTCGACGACGAGGACCGGGTGCGCGAAGGCCTGTGCTGGTCGCTGCGCATGACCGGTTACCAGGTGGACGAGGCCGCGTCGGGTGTGCAAGCGCTGGCCCTGCTGGGCCGCGGCACGTTCGACCTGATGCTGCTGGACATGAACATGCCATCCATGGATGGGGTCGAGGTGATGGAGCGGGCACGTCGCGTGCAACCGGACCTGGCGATTATCGTCCTCACCGGCCACGCCACGCTGGACAGCGCAATTGCGGCGGTCAAATGGGGCGCCAGCGATTACCTGCTCAAGCCGGTGGGGATTCAAAGCCTGAAGGCGGCGGTGAACAAGGCACTGGAGGAACGAGCCGGCCAACTGCGCCAACAACAGGTGATGGCGCTGATGAGCCAGGTCACGGCCGTGTTGCAGCCGCCGGACCGGATGCCTGCTGAGGCTACCGCGGCCAGCCAGCCCGACAAAGTGCTGAGCGTTGGCGGGCTGGCATTGGACGTGGCCAAACGCACTGTGACAATTGATGCCGAGGAACCGCGCTCGGCGGAGCTAACCGAAGCCGAGGCGGATATCTTGCAGGAGCTGATGCGACACCCTGATCAGGTGCGCACATGCCGGCAACTGGTGTACGCGGCCTGGGGTCATGATATGAGCGAAGCTGAAGCGGCCGGCACGGTGCGATCTCATCTCTTCCGCCTGCGCAAGAAAATCGAGCTCGATTCGGGGAATCCACAGTTCATCAAAACCGTGCGCGGCGGCGGTTATTTCCTGGCAAAGACGTAGCAACCCCTTGCTGGTATCGGGCGGGACACAACAGAGCAGCTGCCAGGCCGGCACGCGCAAGAGGCGTGCGTTCCGTCACCCCGCCGCTCCCTGAGCGGATGGGACTGGAGTTGCGTTTCAGAAACCGGGCTTTGCCGAGCAAGCCCGGTTTCTTCTATTGACAGCGCCACAACGTTCCCGCGATGAAACCGCGACAATAATGCACGCTCCGGTGGCAATCGACCTGCTAGACTGGGAGCATGAAGATTTCCTGGACGAGCAACTGCAGATTGCAGCAACAGAAGGCCCCAGGAAAACTTCCAAACCGTTGCAAATAACAAGCCATGGATTCGAGGATCTCGTGCGCATTCTGATTGTAGACGACGACGAAAATGTCGCTTCCGGCATCCGCATGGCACTCATACTGCGAGGCTACGATGCTTACGTGTGCGGGTCGGCCGAAGAGGCGCTGGAACGGCTGGGCGAGACTCGCTGGGCGTTGGTCATCTCCGACTTGCAGCTACCCGGCGTCGATGGACAGCACCTGTTGCAGCGCGTGGCCGACATCCAGCCGGACGCTCGACGCATTCTGATCACCGGCTTCGGCACGACAGATACCGAAGCGTGGGCATGCAGAGAAGCCGACGACTACCTGATCAAGCCGTTTAGCACACAGCGACTGGTGCAAGCCGTTCAGCGACTCCTTCCGTCCGAACCAATAAGGGACAGTGATGTTTGACTTCAACTTTCGCCAAGTCGATCCCTATGCACAGGTAGGGGGCGGACCGAGCGACGATCGTTGGGGCCGCGATGCAGTCATGATAGTGGCCGCGCGCGATCGCTTCGACAGGGCCAGGCGAATCGCTCAATCTCGCCGACTGCTGGCCCGGATCTTCCGCCGGCCGCGTGATCTGCTGGATCTGAATCGAATACACTGCAGCATGAGCGAACGGCATTACGCGGGTGTGCAAACCGTCCCAATCCGCAACATCGTGGGCAGTGAAGGCCGTTGCCGCGATTTTGACCGCGACTTTCTTCCCTTGCAGCCCATGCTCGCGCAGCGCTGGATCAGCGTCTTCGTGGCCATGGTGCAGGGTATCGCGATGCCACCGGTGACGCTGATCCGCGTTGGCGATGTCTATTTCGTGCGCGACGGCCATCATCGCATATCTGTGTCCCGCATGCGCGGGTGCGACATTATCGAAGCCGAAGTGACTGTCTGGAACGCCAAGGTCGATTTGCCGTTCAGCGAAGCGCCTGCGGCAGCACCGGCAGAATCGCTCTGGCGGCGACCCGGGAGAAACGATGGACCTGTCACAATCCCGTAACAAACCGTTGGCTCTGTCGCCGTCCCTGGTGGTGCTCGCCTGGGTGGTCACGCTGTTCATCTCGGACTTGCCGGACATCTTGCTGCGTGAATTGACCGGGAATGTGCCCGGCTGGCTGTTCTGGAGCAAGGTCGGGCTGTTGCTGGTGCTGGCGGCGGTCAGCCTGGCATGGCAAGCGCTTCGCCCGCTGCGTGATTACCTCCTGATCTTACTGGTGATCCTGCTGGCCAGCTTCGGTTCAGTGCGCCTGACCAACATGAAACCATGGCAGAATCGCTTCGCTGCCGCGGATGCTCCCTTTGCGCTTTCAATGCTCGGCGAGCAACTGCGGCGGCTGACGGTGTCGCTGGCCGTGATCGCGGCGTTCTTGCTACTGCGCTACCGGCGGGACGGGTTCTTTCTGGTCAAAGGTCAACTTGATGCAACCGGCGCGCCGATCCGCTGGCTGGGCATCACGCGACCTTACTCCTACCGGCGCTTCGGCCCGCTGGCGGCGCTCTGCATCAGTCTGGGACTGGGTGTCTTTCTGGTGATCGGCGGCGGCTTGCCGCACGTGTCGCCCGGCAGCGTGACACTGCTGACGGTGGCGGCTGTGGTCCTGCTGGCCGCGACGAATGCTTTCAATGAAAACATGACCTACCGTGCTGCGCCGCTGGCAACGCTGGAGCCGGCCATCGGTCCCAGCCAGGCAATGCTGCTGACGGCGGTTCTGTTCGGCGTCGGTCACTTCTACGGCGTTCCCTACGGGATCGTCGGCGTGATCATGGCCGCGGCGCTGGGCTGGATACTGAACAAGGCGATGCTGGAGACCGGCGGCTTCTTCTGGCCGTGGTTCATTCACTTCTGCCAGGACGCGCTGGTGTTCAGCTTCATGGCGCTGGGCGCGATTGCGGCCGGCGGCTGAGCCGGCGCCAATCAGGACCACGACTGACAGTTCTGGTCAACCGATGAAGGCGCGAATGCGTCACACTCACACCGTTGCACGACAAGGACTGTCAGTCGTTGCTGACCAGTTACTGCGATCTTACATCACACAGGAGATGAACCATGTTCACCAAAACGCATTTCGGTTTTGTTCCGCAGTTGCTGACCGCCCTCCTGGCGATCACGCTTCTGCTGGCAGCCTGCTACCCGGCTGTCTCTACGCCGGCGCAGCCTGACTCCGCGGCAACATCAGCGCCGGCGGCAACGCCTGAGCCAGCCGTGACGACGGCTCCACCGGCCACCGCCGTTCCTACCGCAGATAGCTCGCCAGAGTTTACATTGGACACGGGCAGCATGGCCAGCGGTTTTCAATCCGAGACGGTTGCGGCTGTATCAGCCAGCGATAATGCCCCGTACTGGGAAGTGCTGCCCGAGTACACCCGCGTGACATTGCAGGGTTATCCCATCAGCAACCACCTCATGCAGCCGCAAATCTTCATCTACCCGGTAGAAGACCTGACAGCGGTCAACGAGGGTGCGGGGACGATTGTCTCCTCGCTGGAAACATTGCTCCAGTCGCCCCAGGATGTTCCCAATATGCCCTTCCTGCCGCTGTTCAATGCTGCCCAGGTGATGCATACCCACCTGCAATATCTGGACTTCAAGAGCGGCCAGGGTCTGCGCTACTTGACCGAGTACGACCAGGGCATCCTGCCCATCAACAACTACGAGTTGATCTACACGTACCAGGGCCTGACCGGCGACGGGAAATATTACGTGGCCGCCGTGCTGCCAGTTACCCATCCCAGCCTGCCGGCGGATGGAACCGTCACCGGGAATGAACCGGCGGAATTCACCAGCGACTTCCCAACCTACCTGGCAAATGTGGCGAATTCGCTCAATTCACAAGCGGCGGATACGTTCACGCCAGACTTGACTCAGTTGGATGCCATGATGAGCTCCCTGGAAATCAAGTAGAGGACACCACCAAATGCGGCCGGCGGGTATGTCTGGCGAGATGGATCTGGTCGTGGTAGCACGGGTCCAATGCGAAGCAACCGGACCATTGCCGGCGCTTCCGGGATCTCGGTGACTTCCCTCCCGGTAAAATACCCGCCCAGAACCTAGCCAATCGCCAGCAGCGTCAACATGGCGAACAGATTGTCATGATCGGTTCGCCATGAAACCATTCCCATAACGGAGAAACCTTATGTCGTCGAAGAGCCTTGCAGATGAACTCCCCGTATCGTGGACGGTGGATGATATCGAGATTTGCGCAACCCTCACCCTTCCCGCCGGTCATGGTCCGGTCCCTGCAGTGATTTTTGTGGCCGGGAGCGGCCCGACCGATCGCAATTGGAACAGCCCGCTGCTTCCGGGAACCAACGGCAGCGGCGGCTTACTTGCCCGAGAGTTAACCGAACGTGGCTTCATCACTTTGCGCTACGACAAATCGGCCTCGGGACCGCACGCCGCGGAAAATGCCCAGCGCATGGCGGGCAAGGTCAGCATGCAAAGCCATGTTGATGAACTGGCCGGAGGGGTTCGTCTGCTTGCCAGCCGTAAGGACGTGAATCCTGCCCAGGTCTTCGTGCTGACCAACAGCGAAGGCTGTGTTCATGCACTCAACTATCAAACGCAGAGAGATGGCCTTCTTTTTGCCGGCATGGTGCTGACATCCGCGTTCGCCCGCTCCGCAGGCGATCTGGCTCGCAGTCAAATCGCTGCCCAAATGGCGGCCATTCCTGGCGGTGATGCGCTGCTATCGGCATATGACGCTGCCATTGAGGAGTTCATTGCGGGTCGTCCGGTGCCCGCGAACGAAGGTCTGCCCGAAGGATTACAGCAACTGATCATGGCAATCACCCAACCGGCCAATCAACCGTTTGCCAGAGAATTATGGACGTACAATCCTGCCACCAGGTTGGCTGAGATAAAGGTGCCGGTCTTGATTGTCTTGGGCAAGAAAGATATCCAGGTTGACTGGCAAACGGATGGACCACTCTTTGAAACGGTCGCCCGGAGCCACGACAATATCACCATCCACTATGTGGAGAATGCCAACCATGTTTTGAAATTCGAGCCGAGACCACGCGCAGAACTCACCCCTGCCGAGGTGATGGCGACCTACAGCGCCGAGGATGTCATGTTGGACCCGGACACGGTCGCGACCATCACCGACTGGTTAGGAACTCACGTTTCCTTGGGCAAGCAACTCCAGCGAGCAGAATGAACCGTGTAATCGTTCGGAAGGAGCTGTGAGAATACCATGCCTGTTCTCTTGCTGATCGTCGCACTGCTTGCGGTAATCATCGTCTATATCCTGCTGATCCGTCCCCGGCAACTAACCTGGGGCGCGACGGGAGCCGAAGTGTCGCAGACGTTGACCGGCGACGATATTGTGCAGAAGCCGCACATGGTCGCCACGCGCGCGATCACCATCGATGCGGTGCCGGATGACGTTTGGCCGTGGCTGATCCAGATCGGCTCGGCGCGCGCCGGCTTTTACAGCATCGACTTGCTGGACAATGGCAACGTCCCGAGTTCCAGGGAGATCCTGCCCGAGTTTCAAAAGATCGAGCCTGACTATTTCGTTCCCTTCACGCCCGACCAGAAGAACGGCATGTGGGTCAAGGACTTTCGCGCACCGGATTTCATGCTCTGGTGGGACAGAAAGGGCAACGCTACCTGGGGCTGGTTCCTCCAGCCGACGGCCAATGGCGGCACCCGCTTGCTGACCCGTCTGCGCACGCGCTACGATCTCAGCTTTCCCTGGGTGATCTACTACCTGATCTATGATTTTGGTGACATCGTGATGATGAGCAAATGTATGCGCGGCATCAAAGAGCGTGCCGAAACGTTGGAGAAGAAACCTCGTGTCCAACCCACGTCCCAGCCCGAGACAGCCTAACGACCTCCCCGTTCTGATACTGCTCGGCGCCGCCGTCGCGCTGCTGCACATCCTGGCCAACGGCCAGTACGGTTTTCACCGCGACGAGCTCGACATCATCATGAACGCGCGCCAGCTCGACTGGGGCTACGTGGCCTATCCGCCAGTGACGCCTGCCATCGCGCGCATCGGGTTGGCACTTTTCGGCCAGTCGTTGCGCGGCATGCGCGTGATCTCTGCGATCGGACAGGGCATCGTCGTCGTACTGATCGGGCTGATGGCGCGCGATTTCGGCGGCAAGCGCCCGGCGCAACTTCTGGCCGCGCTGGCAGTCGCGGTCTCGCCGGCCGCGCTCACCGCGGGCACGATGATCCAGTACATGTCCTTCGATTACCTGTTCTGGGTACTGCTGGCCTTCTTCGTGGTGCGGGTGCTGGCAACCGACGATCCGCGCTGGTGGCTGGGCGTCGGCGCGGCTGCCGGCCTGGGAATGATGACCAAGTACACGATTCTCTTCTTCATAGCCGGGCTGGTGGTGGCCGTGCTGCTGACCCGCACACGCAAGGCGCTGCGCTCGCCCTGGCTGTGGGGCGGCGTCGCGCTGGCGCTGTTGATCTATCTACCCAATCTGGTCTGGCAGATCCAGCACGACTTCATCTCGCTGGACTTTCTGGGCGCGATCCACGCGCGTGACATCGACTGGGGGCGCGCCGACAGCTTCCTGAGCGATCAACTCTACATCACCTCCAACCCGCTGATGCTGCCGCTTTGGATTGCCGGGCTGGTCTGGTGTCTGATCCTGCCGGCAGGACGGCGCTTCCGTGCGCTGGGCTGGATGTTTCTGGTGACCTTTGCGCTGCTCTTCCTGGCGCGCGGGCGCGGCTACTACATCGCGCCGGCCTATGCCGTGTTCATCGCGGCCGGCGCGGCCTGGTGGGAAGGCTGGCTGACCGGTCGCAGGCAACGCATCCGGCGCGCCGGCTGGGCATTTTCCTGGGGATTACTGACCGTGGCAGCCCTGCTTGGCGTGGTTCTGGTCAAACCGATCGTGCCGATTGGCTCGCCGCTGTGGGCGACTACGTCGGACGTCAACGGCGAGGCGCGTGAGATGATCGGCTGGCCGGAGCTGGCCGAGCAGGTAGCCGGTATCTACCAAGACATTCCGGACACCGCCAAACCGGGCACGGTGATCCTGGCGGGCAACTACGGGGAGGCCGGCGCGCTGGATCTCTACGGCCCGGCGCTTGGCTTGCCGCGGGTCATCAGCGGCTCCAACAGCCTGTGGGCGCGCGGCTACGGTGAACCGGAGCCTGAGACCATGATCGTCGTTGGCTTTGAATTGCCGTACGCCCAACGCTTCTTTCAAAACTGCAAGACGGTCGGCCGGGTGTCTAGCACCTACGGCGTGAAAAACGAAGAGTCAACCAGCCATACCGGTCTGTTCGTTTGCACCGAGCCGCGCCAGCCGTGGCCAGCCATGTGGAACGACATGCAGTGGTTCCAGTAACTTTTCCCGACGCTTCCATGAGAGTCAAGGCATGAAGGTTTCCCGTCCTCTGATCGTTCTTGCCAGCCTGGTTGCAGTGCTGGCCCTGGTCTATGCCGGGCTTGGTCTGTTCTGGCAAGATGCCGCCAGTCCGTTCAGCTTTTCGACTCTGCGCGGCCAGACCGTCGAGATCTACGGCCGCGGCATCTATCGTCTGGATACAGTGATCGCAGCGGCCGGCAACCGCGGCACCGATGCTGCCACGCTGTTCGTGGCTCTGCCACTGCTGGTGATCGCGCTCGCATGGTACCGCCGTGGCTCGCTCCGAGGCGGGCTGTTGCTGACCGGCACGCTGTCCTATTTCCTGTACAACTCCGCCTCGCTGACTTTCGGGGCGGCCTGGAACGCGCTGGTCCTGATCTACACCGCGGCGTTCTCGGCCAGTTTGTTCGCCTTCGTGCTGGCATTCACCGTGATAGACCTGCCGACGCTGGCCGCGCGGGTCTCGCCACGTCTGCACCATCGTGGTACGGCGGCCTTCCTGATTTTCGCCGGGATTGCCACCGCCCTGATCTGGCTGAGCGACATCATTCCGGCGATGATCCAGGGCAGCGCACCAGCCGTTCTGGCTAGCTACACCACCGTGTTCACCTACGCGTTCGACCTGGCGGTGATCACCCCAGCGACGATTCTGGCCGGTGTCCTGCTGCGGCGGCGCGCGCCGTTAGGCTACCTGCTCGCGCCGGTGCTGCTGATCCTGTGCCTGCTGATCGGCATCGTCGTGGTTTCGCAAACCGTCTTCCAGGTCAACGCCGGCGTCGCCTTCAACCCCGGCCAGTTCATAGGCCTGGTCAGTTCGTGGGTGATCATGGGTGCCTTCGCAGCCGGCCTGACCGTTTCGTTTTTCCGTCACCTCGACAGCCAGGGCGCAGAGGCTTGGTCTGCCGGTCGCAAGGTGTAGCCAGCCATGAACGCCAACCCTCACGACGCCTATGCGGCCGACTATGACCAGCAGGTCGAAGCCTACGGCAGCCACGTCACCGATGTGCTGTTCGGACTGTGCTACGAGTTCATCGAGCCCGGTCAGCGGCTGTTGGACGCCGGCATCGGCACGGGGCTGTCAGCGCAGCTCTTTGCCAGAGCCGGGTTGGCGATCTACGGCATGGATTTCTCGCCGGCCATGCTCGCACTCTGCTGCGACAAAGGGCTGGCAGTCTATCTGCAACAACACGACATCCGGCAGCAACCCTGGCCCTACCCAGTCGGCGCATTTGACCACCTGGTATGCTGCGGCGTGCTGCACTTCGTCGCCGACCTCCAAGCCATCTTTGCCGAGGCCCGGCGTGTTCTGGCGAAGGGCGGCCTGTTCGCCTTCAGCACGCGTGTCCCGACGACGCTGACGGCTGACCGGTCGGGTTACGAGCGGCACACCACGGGCGGCTTCGAGATCTTCTCGCATCGGCCCGCTTATCTGGAAGGGCTGCTGGCGCGCCATTGCTTTGCGCCGTGCAAGAGTCAGAAGTGCTTTGTCGGCGACGATCTGTTCCTTGCTTGGGTTGTTGCTGCCTAGCACAGGTCGAGCGTCGCACTGAGCCTGTCGCCGTGTAGGCTGGTTTCTCCAGCCGTATCGAGACCGGAGCGAGTCGTGCGCAAAGGACGCTCATTGAGAAAACCGCCATGGAGAACGCTGTGAAGATCATTCTCGTCATTATCGCTGTTGTTGCCGCCTTGTTGTTCCTCGGCTGGCTGGGATTTCGAATCAAGCCACAGCCGCTGCCGGCTTTCGGCAGTGAAGCGCCCGCGCCGAAAACCGTTCAGTTGCCCGCAGGCTTGCCGGCGCCGGTCGAACGCTACTTCCGCCAGGTCTACGGCGGGGACCAGGTTCCCGTGATCGACTCGGCAGTGATCAGCGGGCGCGCCACCATGTCGCCCGTCGGCGGCCTGAAGATACCGGCCCGCTTCCGCTTCTACCATCAGGCCGGCCAGGACTACCGCCACTACTTCGAGATGACCTGGTTTGGCCAGAAGTTTGGTGTGGGCAACGAGCATTACCTGGACGGCATGAGCCGGCTGTCGCTGCCCATGGGGCTGAGCGACCAAGGCCCACAGGTCGATCAGGCCGCCAACCTCAGCCTGTGGGCCGAGTACGCCTGGCTGCCCTCGCTGTGGGTCACCGATCCGCGCGTGCGCTGGGAAGCAGTGGACGACGAGACGGCGTTGCTGGTCGTGCCGTTCGGCGATGGCGAGCAGACCTTCGTCGCCCATTTCGACCCGGAAAGCGGTCGGCTGCGCCTGTTGGAATCGATGCGTTACAAAGACTCGAAGAGCGCTGCCAAGACGCTGTGGATCAACGAGTCGTCGAACTGGACGGATATCGGCGGCTACCAAATACCGGCGACAGGCGCGGTCACCTGGTTCGACCAGGGCAAGCCGTGGGCGGTGTTCACCGTCGAGGACATCGAGGTCAACGTCGATGTCAGTCAGGCTATCCGCGAGGGACGCCAATGAGACGCCTGAAATCACCGAAAGTTCGCCGGTTGAACAAAGCCATTGCCGGCCTGCTGGCGGTCTCTATGCTGCTGGCCGGCTGCGGACTCTCCATCCGGCCGCTGCCAACGGCGCGCCACACGCAGACCAACTGGGTCGTCCGCGACTCGGAGGCGTTCGAAGCGATCGCATTCCTGAATGCGCTGACCGGCGACCCGCTGGCGCGAGGGCACTACCTGGCCGACCTGCGCCACTTCGAGCTGCTGATGACAGCTGAGGTAAAGGATGCACTGGCAGCGCTGGCTAACTTCCGCGACCAGACGCTGCACGCGCATTTGTCCGGTTTCCTGATGTCGTTTTTCCTGGCAGGCAACGCAGAAACTCTGGATGACTTGCTCGCCCTGACCGCAGATCCCGATCTGATCCGCAAAGCTTTGCAAGACTACGACCGCAGTCTGGTCGAGATCAACGTCTACTATGGCGACCAGGGTTGGCAGATGTTCGAGCAGACAGTGCCCAGTCTGCGCGTCGTCTTCCAGTTTCTCAAGGACGCCGATTTCGCCGGATACTGGCAGGGAGGCAATGAAAGCCAGATCCAACAGGAAATCGACCGCATCTATGCTGCGGTGCGCGACTGGAACATAGTACCCGTGATCGAACAGCACCTGGGATTCGGACTGCCGAGCGACCAGGTCACCATTTACCTGATCCATTTTCTCTGGCCCTACGGCCATCATCTGATCGGAACCAGCCTGGCGACAGTACCCGAAGATTCGGACGTCGGCGTTGTTCGCACGACGGTCCACGAGCTGCTGCACAACCCGTTCAACAACACCGACCCGGCTTTCTGGGAGGCAGCCAACGCTGTCAAGGAGGACCCGTTCCTGAGCGAAGCGTTCGCCGCGCGCGACCCGAAATATGGCTACAACAACTGGCCCGACTACGTAGCCGAGGATTCGGTGCGCGCGCTGGAGCAGCGCATCGAGGAAAGTCTCGGACTGGGGCAACGCTGGACCTGGACGGAGGACGGCGGCATGCACGTGCTGGCGCGCGTTCTGGTCGCGCTGATGGAGCAGCAGGACTTTCCGCAGAACGGCGAGAGCTACCAGGACTTCATCATACGCATGGTGGCCGAGGGTACGCTGGCGCCGGGCAGGGCTGAGAGCCTCTGCTGCGGCGGAAGCTGAGGAAGAAGATAGTTACTCACCGTCACTCTCGCCTCCGCGGGAGTCCCGTGCTCGTCAAGCGTGGATTTCCACCTCCGCGGGAATGGCGCAACAGCGAGGACGGGATACTCACGGTAAAGGAACGATAATGAGCACAGCTACCAATCAACTGGAATCGACCGCCTACTGGACGGCCAGTGTCCGCGCGCTGGAAAGCGCCGGCCTGGATCGTCTCTTCAATGACCCGTGGGCAGAAGCCCTGGCCGGTG
The DNA here is from genome assembly GCA_020634615.1 of Anaerolineales bacterium. Taxonomy (GTDB): domain Bacteria; phylum Chloroflexota; class Anaerolineae; order JAAEKA01; family JAAEKA01; genus JACKBK01. Next base: position 216,919 of record JACKBI010000006.1, on the reverse strand, counting down.
ACATCGGCGCCGGTTGGATTGCCCAGCGACCACCGGCAAGCATCCTGCCCATCGTTCTGCGCACCCGCTACTTCGATGACTTCGTGCAGCGGATCGTTCACGACGAAGGCGTACGTCAGCTCGTGCTGCTGGCGGCCGGTCTGGACACACGCGCCTTCCGTCTGGATCTCCCGGCAGCGACTTACTGTTTCGAACTGGACCGTCAAGACATCCTGGCCTACAAGAACGCGATCCTTGGTGAAGCCGGCGCGCAACCGATCTGCTCCCGCCACACCGTCGGCGTGAACCTGACCGGTGCGTGGCGAGAAGCGTTGCTGGCGGCCGGGTTTAGCGCGGACGTTCCCGCCTGCTGGCTGCTGGAAGGTTTCTTGTTCTACCTGCCCAGCGAGGATGTGACGCGTCTGCTGGACGAGGTGACAACGCTGGCTGCGCCGGGAAGCTGGCTGGGCTTCGACATCATCAACGGTCCCATGCTGACCTCGCCGATCACCAAAGCCTGGATCGAGATGCAAGCCCAGTCGGGTGCGCCCTGGATCGGCACGATGGATGACCCGGTGGCGTTCCTGGCCGAGCGCGGCTGGCAAGCTGGTCTGACCCAGGCCGGCGCGCCCGATGCCAACCACGGTCGCTGGGTGCTCCCGGTCATCCCCGTCACCATGCCAGATATGCCGCACAACTGGTATGTGACGGCGCAAAAGTCGGATTACTTCTCCGGGGAAACGAATCATGCATGACGATCTGCCCACCTATGAACGACTCACAGAGAATTTCGTGACCTGGGCGACGCATGAACCAGATCTGCGGGCAGCGGTGATCATTGGTTCCCGTGCCCGCACCGACCACCCAGCTGATCAATGGTCTGATCTGGACATCCTGGTCTTCGTCGCTGACGTAGAACCCTACGTGACCCATGGCGGTTGGGCCGAACAGATAGCTCCGGTCTGGCTGAATTTTGTGGAACGAACGCCAGACGGCGCAGCGTGGGAGCGGCGCGTGCTTTACGCTGGCGGCCTGGACGTCGACTTCGCGCTCAATCCGGTCGCGTGGCTTTCTGCCATTATCGCCAACGGGATTCCGCGCGACATGGCCGACGTAATGCGGCGCGGCTATCGCATTTTGGTGGACAAGGATGGGCTGTTAGGCCAGGTCAGCCGTATGCCACTGCCCCATACACCGCTGCTGCAACAGCCCGCGCAGGATGAGTATCTCAACGCCGTACACGACTTCTGGTATCACACGCTCTGGACCGCCCGCCATCTGCGACGGGGCGAGCTGTGGTGGGCCAAGTCGGGATGTGATGGACGCCTCAAGGCGCTTCTGCACCAGCTGCTGGAGTGGCACACGCTGGCCACGCGCGGCCCGGCCGTGGACACCTGGATGCGCGGCCGCTTTCTGGAAGAATGGGCTGATCCACGGGCCGTGATCGAGCTGCGCGGCTGCTTTGCCCACTACGATGCCCAGGATATCGCGCGCGCTTTGCTGGCAACGATGGACACGTTCCGCTGGCTGGCCCTCCAAACAGCCGCCGCCTGGCAGTATTCCTATCCCGAAGCGGCAGAGCAGGCGATCAGCCGACTCGTGCTGGAAACCATCGCGCCTCTGACTTCTGCTTAGGCTGTACGGCAAGAACCAGGAGATACTGTTTGGACAGGATTAACAGGATTTACAGGATTTGGAAATACCCGGACGCAGAAGCGGCCGCCCGACCGTATAACGGATCGGGCTACGACGTGAAAGGCCCTTCGGGCCTGCGGATTCCGTCGCCCAGCGGGCTTTCATCTCGCTGCTTGCGCCCCGGAGCGGGTAGCCGGATAGCTTTGCGTAGCACCCCGGAGCGGAGCGAAATGGAAAGCCTCTGCGAGCGCCCTTTGCAACGACAACCTCCTGCAACCACAGAATCCAGTAGAACCAGACAAATCCTGCCAATCCTGTAAATCCTGGCAACTCTCCGGCTGTGAACGCTCAATTCTCTGGAACGTCGGTTAATCATCTCTCGAAAGGTCCAACTGATCTCATGAACGACTCGCTTGTTACCGCCCGAAACCTGCGAACCGGGATCGTCGGCGCTGCGTTGACAGTCGCCGGTATTCTGCTCTCCGGCCCACTGGGCCTGCTCCTCGTGTCCGCCGTCCAGTCGTCGGGGCCGTGGCAGGGGCCGGCAGCTTACGTCCAGAACTACCATCCGATCCAGACGTTGCCCTTTTTCTGCGGCTTTCTGCTGGTAAGCGGCTACGTGGTGCTGATGACCGCGCTGCACCAGATCGCCGAGGAGCGCCTCAAGACGCAAACACTGATCGCGGTGGTCTTCACCGCTATCTTCGCCACGTTGATCTTCTTCAACTACATCAATCAGACCACTTTTGTGCCCGCGCTGGCCCGCGCCTACAGCCCGCAGTTCGACCCGGCCATCACGACCTTTTCGCTGGCCAATCCGCTGTCGCTGTGCTGGGCCATCGAGATGTGGGGCTACGCCTTTCTCGGCATCGCAACCATGCTGGCGGCGCCAGTGTTCAACCGCAACCGCATCGAGCGCGCCACGGCCGTGCTGATGATCCTCAATGGCGTGATGAGTATCGCCGGCGGCGTCATCAGCGCGTGGGACCTGGGCTGGGTGTTGACGACGCCCGGCCTCGTCAACTACATGGTCTGGAACGCGCTGGTGCTGGCGCTGTCGATCCTGGTCATCGTGTCGCTGCGCCGGCGGCAGAACGAAGCCGCGGCAACGGCCGGCCAGCAGACGATGCTGATCGCCCCGGCCCAGGGATGACCCGTATGACCTCCGTTTCCCGGCGCGCACTGCGGTTCTGCACCGCTGCGGTAGTGGTGCTGCTGGCGGCAATGGCTGCCGCGGCCGCTCTCCCTTCCGTGTCACGAGCGCGCGCCGGTGACCCTTTCTCCGTGCTGCTGGAGGAGCGGATGCCCGACTTGCTGGCGAAATACGGCGTGCCCGGGTCTGTGGTGTCCTACATCGAGAACGGCGAGGTGGTATGGACGCAGGCGTACGGGATGGCGGATGTCGGCAGCGGCCGCGCGATGCAGCCGGACATGCTTCTCGAGCACGGTTCCAATGGCAAGGCGCTGACTGCCTGGGCAGTGATGAAACTGGTCGAGCAGGACAAGGTCGATCTGGATGCGCCCGTCAACAGCTACCTGAAGCGCTGGCAGGTCACGTCGGACCGGTACGACGCCAGCCAGGTGACGTTGCGCCGCTTGCTCAGCCACACGGCCGGGTTTAACATCCATGGTTACGTGGACTACAGCTCGCGGCGCGCCAAACTGCCCGATCCCGTACGAGTGCTGGAGGAGCGCCACATCCTTGAAGGACTGGCCGAGGCGTTGGAAACAGGCGACTACTCCAGTGGCCGCGCCGAATTAGTAGCTGAGCCAGGTGCGGGCTTCAAGTACTCCGGCGCAGGCTACACCGTGGCACAGATGGTGCTTGAGGACGTGACCGGCGAACCGTTCGCATCGTTCGTGCAGCGTGAGATCACCGATCCGCTGGGCGCGGTGAGCATCCGGTGGGCGTGGACGCCGGAACTGGCGGCCAGAGCGCCGACGCCGTACGGCAATGAGATACAGCCGCTTGAAAAGCGCCAGCTTGCCGTGCAGGGTATCGGCAGCGAGATTGCAACTGTGGAGGACTTCGCACGCTTTCTCGTTGCAGCCGTGCCGGGCCCCAACGGCGAGCCCGTTGGCCGCGGCGTGCTGCAGCCGGAGTCTGTTCGAGAGATGACCCACGCGCAACCCGCCACAGACGGCGGGTACGGTCTGGGATATGGAATCGGCAGGGACGTTGGCGAGCCGGCTATCTCGCATTCGGGCGCCAACACCGGCTGGACGGCGTACTACTTCCTCGACACCACCAGACGCACCGGCTTGGTCGTCGCTTCGAATTCCAGCCGCGCCGCGCCACTGCACATCAGTATCCTCGGCCTGTGGTCGGATGCGACCTTTGGCCCGGCTGTGCACAGTGAGCAACCCCCAGACCCGCGCTTCGATGTGATCGGCGTCGCGTCGGCTGCGCTGGCCGGCATCCTCGCACTGGCCCTGTTGTTCAGCGCCATGCGCAGCGGCTGGCAGATTCACACGGGTCGGCGCGTACGCGCTACACGGCTGCGACGCAGCGCACTGCTCTTCGGTTTGCTGTGGCTGGCGTGGCTGGCGTTCATCTGGTACACCATCTACTCGCCGCTGCCGCTCTTCCTGCCATACAACTTCCCTGACTTGTGGCCAACCCTGGGCAGCAAACTACTGATGGCCGTGATTACAGGATGGGTCATTTACAGTGTCGTGGCGTCTTTCTACGTGCGCGCGCCCGCCCGTGCACGCACAGCAAAGGGGGAGGCGCTGGCCATGCATCCGACCCCGGAGGTACTGTCATGAGAAGCATAGTCACAATCGGCATTTTTCTGACGGCAGTGCTGCTGCTGGTTCAAGGGATGCCGTCTGACACGGCTGCCGCGGCCGGGAGTCCCATTGACTTCGACGCCATTGATGCACAGCTTCAGGCCGCGATGAAGCAGCACCGGCTGTCGGGCATGTCAGTAGCCATCGTGCAGGATGGCGAGATCGTGTTTGCCAAAGGCTACGGCGCGGCCCGCCCCGGTCAACCGATGACGCCAGACACGCCGATGGTCATCGGATCGACCACCAAGACCTTCACTGCGCTGGCTGTCATGCAGTTGGTGGAAGCAGGCAAGCTTGATCTGGATGCACCGGTGAAGCGCTACATTCCCTGGTTCCAGGTCGCCGATCCGCAGTCGACTGAGACGATCACGCTACGCCACCTGCTCAGCCACACCAGCGGCCTGACGGACCAAAACTACGACGACCGCGCCTTGCCTGACGATGCAACGCTGGAGGATGCCGTACGCGACCTTGTGAACGCTGCGCCTGTTGCTGCCCCTGGAAAGTCCTGGCACTACTTCAATCCCGGCTATGCCACGCTGGGCTATCTGATCGAACAGGCCAGCGGCCAATCGTATGGCGATTATGTGACCGAGCACATCTTCCAGCCGCTGGGCCTGGAGAACGCCTTCGCCGATCCCGAGAAGGCAGCGCAAGCCGGTCTCGCCCAGGGTCACCTGGCGCTGTTCGGATTTCCCGTACCCTTTGATCAGCCGTTTCCGCGTTACGGCTTGCCTGAGGGCTATCTGATGATCAGCGCCAACGACATGGCGCGCTACCTGGCAGCGATCATGAACAACGGCCAGACGGCGAACGGGCAGATCATCTCGCCCGCCAGCCTGCGCAAGATGTTCACACCGCGACCGATGCCGGAACACCGGACGTATGGCCTGGGCTGGGAAATCGACAGCTACTACGGCGAACCAGTTATCTATCATGGCGGCTCCAACGAGGCTTTCAAACACGAGGCGCTGTTCTTCCCGAAGCAGAACCTGGGGCTGGTGATTCAGATCAACGAGAATCACCTGGGGTACGAGTTACTGGCCTTTCCGGCCATCAAGAACGCAGTGGCGGACATCATGCTGGGCGAGCCGGTACGCCAGGTTGCGTCGATGCCAATGACGCTGTTCGGCTACGTTGCGCTGGCGTTACTGATTGTGGTGGCCTGGACTCAGGCTGCCGGAATCGTCAAGCTGCGAAACTGGCCGGAGCGTTACATTGCCATGCCACCGGGACGGCGGGTCTGGGATGTATCCAGGCACTTCGTCATACCGGCAGTGATCCTGATGGTCATCTCCATGGTTGCAGAGGACTGGCTACAGCGCGGCTTCACATTCTACTACGCCATGGTCATGGTGCCCGACATGATGCTCATTGCGTTGATCGGATCGCTGGGCGATCTGGTCCATGGCACCGTCAAGTTCTGGATGGTAGTCAGCGGCAGGGCAGCAAAGGCAGCAACGCAACGCGAGACACAACCGGCTGTGAACCAGACCTGGCGACGAACGCGGCCGCGCTCGCACAGCGGCCAATAACAAGGAGTCACCCGTGACTACAACCACAATTCCAGGCGATGGCGCTATCACCTCCCGCCCGATGCGCGACGACCAGGACTTCTGGCGTATGCGCAGCTTGCTGATCGAGACGGTCCCAATCGCGCCGATTGGGCTGAACTGGGACATGCGCCGGCTGGACGGCAAGCGCTTTTACAACGAAAACCGCGAGGAGAACCGCCTGCTGGCGCGCCCGGCGCAGCTTTGGGAAACCGGCGGCGGCCGGCTGGTCGGTTTCGTTCTGCCCGAAGGCCGCAGCGACGCGCATCTCAACATCCACCCCGACTATCGCCATCTGGAAGGCGAGATGATCGACTGGGCCGAGGCACACCTGCGCCGGCCCATGAGCGACAGCGACGACCTGCACCTCTACATCTATGCCAACGAATACGATGCACTGCGCCAACGTTTGTTGACCGAGCGCGGCTTTCAACAGACCGAGTACTGGGGCATGATCAGGCACATGCGGTTCGGCGCGCAGCCGCTGGCCGAGCCGGAACTGCACGCGGACTACACTCTGCGCACCACGCAGATCAACGATCGCGACGACTGCCAGCGCATCGCCGACCTGCTGAACGCGGCCTTTGGCCGGACATTTCACAACGCCCTGGAATACCAGAACTTCTGTCAGCTAGCGCCCAGCTTTCGCCAGAATCTGGATCTGGTGGCGGTTGCGCCCGACGGTGCTTTCGCCGCTTACGTTGGTATCCCCTACGACGACGCCAACCGGCGCGGCATCTTCGAACCGGTCTGCACCCATCCGGACCACCAGCGCAAGGGACTGGCCAAGGCACTGATGCAGGAAGGACTCTTGCGTCTGAGGGCGCTGGGCGCGGTCGACGTTACCGTGGACACAGGTGACATGACGCCCGCCAACCGGCTCTACGACAGTCTGGGGTTCACCGAGGCATACAGGGGGTTCGCCTGGGAAAAGGTGTTTTGATCCGCTCTCTTGCAGGTTGAATTTCTTCGCGATACAAGCGCGACAGAACCGCAACCATGGGGGTGATGGGGCATGCTATACTGATGTGCAAGCAGCAAGTACCTGCTTGCCATCAACTTTCGCAAGGATCTGGCCATGAATGCGCCGACTCTGTCTCAAAAGACCCGCCGTTACGAACTGGATTGGCTGCGCGTGCTGGCGATCCTGGCGGTATTCTTCTTCCACAGCGCGCGCTTCTTCGATCCCGATGACTGGCACGTCAAGAACCCGACAACCTATCCGGTGCTCCATCTGCCGGCCGCGGTCATCGCCAGTTGGATTATGCCACTGATCTTCGTCATCTCCGGCGCCAGCACGTACTACGCGCTGGGAAAACGCAGCGGCGCAGAGTTCCTGCAAGACCGTAGCCTGCGGCTGATGGTTCCCCTGTTGGTGGGCGTCTTCTCCCACGCAGCCTGGCAGGTGTACCTGGAGCGCATCACGCACCACGAGTTCAGTGGTTCGTTCATTGCGTTCATCCCGCATTACTTTGATGGTTTCTACGGTTTTGGCGGCAACTTCGCCTGGGAAGGTCTGCATCTGTGGTATCTGCTGATGCTGTTCGTCTTCAGTCTTGTGCTCCTGCCGCTGTTTCTCTGGCTGCGTCAGGGATCGGGCTGGCGACTGCTGGACTGGCTCGGTCGCGCGCTGTCGTTTACGGGCGGCGTCTATCTGCTGGCAGTGCCGGTAATGCTGCTGCTGGCCACACTCAATCCAAACAGCTTGTTCGGGCAACGCAGCTTCGCCAACTGGGCCATCGCACCGTACATGTTGATTTTCATCAACGGCTTCCTGGTTGTGTCCAACGAGCGGCTGTATGACAACGCGCGCCGGCTACGCTGGTTGTCGCTGGTGCTGTCGTTGGTGGCAACGGGCGTCATGTTGGCTTGTTACGTGCAGTACGGCGAACCCGTCTTCGGCACGACGTTGTACGCCGGTCTGTTTGCAGGCTACGCGCTGATGTCATGGTTGTGGATCATGATGATCTTGGGCTTTGCCGCCCAACATCTGCGCTTCGCCAACCCGTTTCTGGCCTACGCCAACGAGGCGGTGCTGCCGTTCTACATTATGCATCAGACGGTGCTACTCACCGTCGGCTACTGGGTGATCGGCAGCAACTGGCAGCTTCCCGATCTTCTGACGTGGGCCATCGTCGCGTTCATGTCGCTGTCGGTCTGTCTTGTCTTGTACGAGTTCCTGATCAGGCGCCACAACGTGTTGCGCGTCCTGTTTGGAATGAAACCGCTGGCGCGCCAGCCGTCGCCGCAAATGAGCGAACCGCAGCCGGTTTGACGCCGCCCCTTCGTATTTCTTGCAACACAATCCACAAGGAGAAACTCACATGTTCGCACGACTACTGGTCCTTCTGATCGCAGCATCCCTTGTGCTGGCGGGCTGCGGCGGACTGCCGTCGTTCACCGCCCTGGTAGGCTCCGGAAATCCCGTGACCCAAACGTTCAACTTCACTGATTTCGACAGTCTGGAGATCGGCAGCGCGTTCCAGGCCGAGATCACCGCGTCCGACAGCTATTTTGTTGAGGTCACCGTAGACGACAACCTGGTACCGCATCTGCGGGTCGAGCAGAAAGGCAAGACTGTTAAGATCGGTCTCGATCCAAACACTGCTGCCACCAATTCAGACATGCGCGTGCGCATCACCATGCCTGCTCTCACCCGACTGGACGCCAGTGGCGCAACCCGCGCCAACGTGACCGGCTTCAAGTCGGGCGACAACATGCGCATGAACATCTCCGGCGCCAGCGCTGTTCGCGGCGACATGGAAACGGGCGACCTTACGGCGGATGTCTCAGGCGCATCCACACTGGGCATAACTGGCAGCGGCGATGCACTGCGCGCCACAGTGTCGGGCGCCAGCACAGCCGACCTCAGTGGCTTCAGCGTCACCGACGCGGACGTGGATGCCAGTGGCGCCAGCCGCATCAACGTCAACGCGTCAGGCACACTGGATGCCAAGGCGAGTGGCGCTTCCGGTGTGCGCTACACGGGCAATCCGAAGCTGGGTCGGATCGACGAGTCAGGCGCGGGCACTGTCTCGGGCGGATAACAACACTCTACCCCGGCTGGAAGGAGCAGGGACCATGACAACTCAACCCACACGTTCCCGCCGCACGCGCAGAGAGGACCGCTCTGCCGCGCCAATCCTCGGTTTGCTGCTGGTGCTGATCGGCGTCTTCTTCTTTGCCGTGCAGGCCTTTGCCTTCGACTGGCAGCAGATCTCGCAGTTTGGGCCATATCTCATCAGTGCTCTCGGACTGTTCCTCTTTGTCCTGGCGCTGGTTGTCGGTGGACAACGAGGCGAAACGCTGGTCGTGTTCGGAAGCATGCTGACCATGGCCGGTCTGCTGATCCTGTATCAGGACCGCACCGGGCGCTGGGCAAGCTGGGCCTATGCCTGGGCGCTGGTGGCTCCAACCTCCATTGGCGTCGGGTTTCTGATCTATGGTTTCGTCAAAGGGCAACCTGAGTTGACACGGCGCGGTCTCCGCCTGACGGCTGTCGGCCTGGCGTTGTTCCTTATCCTGCTGGTGCTGTTCGAAGTGGTCTTCGGCCTGAGTGGTTTGCTGCCTGGCCTGACAAACTACGTTCCCGCCGTGATCCTGATCAGCATCGGCGCGCTGATCCTATTAGGAAGCTGGATACGGCGACGCTAACACCTCATGTGCAGTTCGCTGCGGCCGCCGGTCTGCGCATGGCTGAACGGAACGCGTGGTGATTGGAAACCCGTCATTTGTTGACAAGGAGAGCCTGAGATGCACATAGTTCGAACAGTTTCTGGAACTCTCTGGCGCGGCATCGTCGTGGGCGTTGCCTACATCACCGCGATGATATTGGCCGGTATCCTGTTCGGCGCACTTGGGCTGATACCGCCGGCCAACGGCAACGTTACGTCAAGTCTGCTGTGGACGCTGGTGGCCGGGATATTGCTGGGGATTTTCCTTGGGCCGCTGGCGGCGCGCACCTCAGCAACCCGGCGACAACACGTGTTGATCTGGGCAGCCGTCATATTCTGCAACATCGGCGCTGTCGCGTTGGAAGGGGCCTACTTTGCGCCAGATCTGGTGCCGATCCCAATCCCGGTGCTGGCAGCGCAACAGTTTCTCGCAGCACTGGCTGCCGGCGGTCTGATCGCGCTGCTGTTTGCCAGGCGCGACCAGACGGCGGCGTTCCTCGAAACGCTGCGCCGCCGCTCCTGGCTCAGTTGGGTGTGGCGCTTCCTGCTTGCCAGCCTGAGCTACCTGGTCTTCTACGCTGTGTTCGGCGCGCTGAACTACACCCTGGTAACGGAGCCGTACTATGCCAGCCACGCCGGAGGTCTTGTTGCGCCGGCAGCCGGGACAGTCCTGGCGGTAGAACTGGTGCGCGCACCGTTGCTGGTTCTGTCGATCGTGCTGCTCATTCTGGCCGCGCGCACGACCCGCCGCCGTGTCTTGATCATCGCCGGGTTGACGCTGTTCTGGGTCGGTGGAATCGTGCCGCTGACCTTGCAGATCGATAGTTTGCCCGCGCCGCTGCTGCTGGCGAGTGCCGCGGAGATATTCCTGCAGAACTTTCTGACCGGCGTCGTGACAGCCTGGCTGTTCTGGAGCGCCCGCACCGCCACGGCTCCGGTCAGCGACGACAACACGCGGCTACAGCCGCTACCCGCCTGAAGCCAGGTCTGCAATGGATCAGCACTTCAACGACAGCCTCGGGCTGGAACGGTTGCTGTTCTTCAGCGATGCCGTGATGGCGATCGCGATTACGCTGCTGGCCATCGACCTGAAGATACCTGAGATTCCGGCTGCGCTGGCTATACAGGAGTTGCCGCGGCAGCTCGACGCACTGACGCCGCGCATCATCAGTTTCGTCATCAGCTTCGTCGTTATCGGCATCTACTGGTCGTCGCACCACCGTTACTTCGGGTACATCCGGCGCTACGATGGGCGCCTGGTCGCCCTGAACATGCTGTTCTTGATGTTTATCGTGTTGATGCCCTTCGTTGCCAGCCTGTTTGGCCAGTATCACTTCCTGCCAATCGGGGTGATTGCCTACGCGGCTGAAGTGGCCGCCATCGGGCTTACACTGGCCGCGCTGTGGTGGTATGCGACCCGGCAGCATCGACTGGTGGACCAGGATTTGGACGAGATCTTCATCCACAATCGTATGATCATCGCCCTGGCCAGCCCGCTGCCCTTTCTCCTGTCGATCCCGCTGGCATTGATCAGCGAGGTGGCCGCACTGACGGTCTGGTGGCTGGCGCCATTCCTTGCGCTGGGAGCGTTGCGACTGATCGAACGCAAGGGATCGGGTAATCGAGTCGAGTCCTGGACAGCCCGGCTGGCGCAGCGCTTAGGTCGCAATCCCCAAAGTCGCGCTTAGCGCGCTTGCAAGCATTGGAGCATAGTCATGACATCATTCACAGAGATTCTTGAGAACGCGGGCGGCGCGACAATGGTCGTCGGTACGGTGGTCCTGCGTCCGCTGTTGGCCAGCCGCTACCGACACTGGAACACCACCGCAGACGAAACCACCCGCACGCTGCCAGGCGACGAGCGCGTGCCCCAGCCACTGGTGACGCAGACGCTGGCAGTGACCATCAACTCGTCGCCGGCGGCTGTGTGGCCGTGGCTGGCGCAGATCGGCCAGGAGCGCGGCGGCATGTACAGCTACGAGTTGCTGGAAAACGTCGCCCGCTGCCAGATGCATAATGCCGACCAAATCGTGCCCGAATGGGAACTGCAGGTCGACGACCTCGTGCGCCTCGGCCCTCCCGGCTATCCCGTACACAGGGTGGTCGGGTTGGAGCGCGGCCACTGGCTGTTGCTGGCCGGCGCCGATCTCAAGACGGGCGAGGTGCCCGACCTGCCCACCCCCGGCCAAACCGAGTACACAAATTACTCGTGGGTCTTTTACCTTCAGGAACGACCCGACGGCAAAACACGTCTGATCACGCGTAACCATCTGGACTATGCCCCGCGCAGCTTTGCGCTCAAGATGATCTGGGAGTGGTTCACCGATCCGATCGGTTTCGTGATGACCCGCAAGATGTTGTTGGAAATCAAGCGGCGCGCCGAAAAGGCGCCCGTTCAGCAAACGATGGCTGCCGTCGGGCAGCCGTAGCAAAGGAGATTCGCCATGAGCAACCAGACACCCATCGACATTGCCTTTCCTGACGCCGGAGAGCTGCATCTGCGGCTGACCATCGGCGCCTGCAAGCTGCACATCCGGCCGGGCGACGGCCCACAATGGGTGGCAGGCATCTACGATGATCCCTCCAACGCCGTGCCGCTGCGCATCGAGCAGACCGAGGGAACAGTTCGTATCTCGCAGTCTTTTGGCTGGCCGGAAAACTGGGGCACGTTTCGCGAGCCGCCGACCTTCGATCTCTTCCTGGGCAAGGCGCGGCCGTTCATGCTGACCATCGAGGGCGGCGCGAGCGAAGCCGAGATGGAACTGGGCGGCATCCCGCTGCGCAAGATGACGGTCAAATATGGCGCGGGCAAGCAGGAAATCAAATTCTCCGCGCCCAACCCGGAGGCGATGGACCAGTTGACTGTGGTGGGCGGCGCGGCCAGCATGGAGTTCGAAGGACTGGCCAACGCCAACTTCGCCGAGATGACGCTGGAAGGCGGAGCTGCGGGCTATGAGCTGGGCTTCGAAGGCGCACTGCGCCGCGATGCAGCCCTCAAGATCAACACCGCCGTGTCGTCGGTAGAGATCGAAGTGCCGCCCGAAACCGCGGTCAAAATGAGCGCCGAAGCCATGATGGGCAGCGTGGACACCGGCGACGGCTTCATGAAAAAGGACGGGGCGTTCTGGAACGAGGCCGCCCTGCGCGGCGCAGCACCCCAGATCAATGTCAATGCACGGGTGACCATGGGCTCGATCCGCCTGCAGCAGGGAGGCAGCGCATCGACGACGGCAGTCACGACGATGTAGGTGGGTGTTCAGGAGTGGCAGTCCTCGAAAGGACTGCCGCTCCTCGCGAACCATGACCATTGACACATCTGCGGCTGTCAGTGAGACTCTAGCGTTCTATGAACGGTTCTACAGCGCGATTGCAACCAGCCGCGCCTATGCTGAGTTCTGCGGACGCGTCTTCGGACGGAACTTCGGTCAGCACGGCTTCGCCGACATGGCGCAGTTGCAGGCGCTGATCGAAGCGCTCGCGGTCCAGCCCGACGACGACGTGCTCGACCTCGGCTGCGGAAACGGCGGCATGGCCGGCTACATAGCCGAGACCACCGGCGCGTATGTCACCGGCATCGACATCAGCCCGTCTGCCATCGGCCAGGCGCAACGGCTGGCAGCAGTACGTCCCGACCGGCTTTCGTTTCGCGCGGCCGACATTGCCAGCCCACCATTCGCACCGGCCAGCTTCGACGCATTAGTTGCCATCGACACGCTGTACTTCGTTGATCTCGACACCTCGTTGAGCGCGCTGGCTATGCTGCTGCGCCCCAAGGGGCGCCTGGCCATATACTGGAGCCAGGGGGCCAACCCTGTGGTTCCGATCGAGCAATTCGATCGCGGGACCTTGCCGCCCGACAACACTGATCTGGCCCGCGCCTTGCAGCGTCGCGGGCTGGATTATCGTGCAATGGATTTCACGGCGGCGGACTATCGGCACGCGCAGTTGAAACGCGCTGTCCTGCTGGAACTCCGTCCGCAGTTCGAAGCCGAGGACACCATGTTCCTCTATGACAACCGAATGGGTGAGGCAGAAGGCGTGCTGGCAGCCATCGACGCGGGCGCGCACGCCCGCTACCTTTACCTCATTTCCCTGCCTTGACCGGAGCCACACCATGAAACTGATCTGTGATACCGCGACCGTCGCCAACATTCCGCTGCTGGCAGTGTATCCTGACCGCGCGCAGCGTGCGCCGATGGTTTTCGTTCTGCATGGCTTCGGTGGTAGCAAGGAACACGGGCTGGAGCTGGCTTATCGCCTGGCAAGCCATGGCATCTTCGCGGTCGCATTCGATGCGGCGCACCACGGCCAGCGGGCTGATGGCGCCTTCGAAGCGCTTGACGATCCGCAACAGTGCTCCTATCCGGTCGAAACCGGCTTCGACCGCTACATGCTGATGCACAAGATCGTCGTTGAAACCTATCGCGACCTGGGCACACTGCTTGACCATTTCCAGGCGGATGAGCGTGTGAACGTCGAGCGCTGCGGTGTGACGGGGATCTCCATGGGCGCGTTCAGCACGTTTTATGCTGCAGCCAACGAGCCGCGCATCGCAGCCGCTGTGCCGATCATTGGCCTGCCAGCGTTCGCCGAGCGTTGGGATGATGCGCTGCTGGAGGCGTCCACCTACAGCCAATGGCGGGACCAACTGGCCGCCCTGCGCCCGATCATCCAGCAGGACAGTCGTTTCGTGCAGAGCATCGATCCCATGCACAAGCTGCTGGATTTCTACCCCCGACCCTTGTTTATGCTGTGTGGCGACCAGGACACTCACCAGCCCAAGGTATACTCACTGCGCCTATATCGACACCTGCTGCCGATCTACGCAGAGCAGCCTGAGCGACTAAAGATGAAGATCTACGACGGGGTTGGCCACAGTGTCACCGGAGAGATGATGGATGACGTGGCCGATTGGTTCGCGAATTATCTGACCTAGGCCGGGCGCAGGCTGTACCGGATCACCCTTTCGGTGACTCGGAAGTCGCTTCGCTCTCATCCACTTCAGAAGCTTCAGGAGGGGACTGCACGACAGCCTCGACTACCACCGGCGCCGGGACCGGCAAACGGGACTCGGCCAGCGCGGCGGCCTCGCGCACGCGCCGGTCCTCGACCGGATTATCCCGTCGCGCGAGGAGTGCGTCCCGTGCATCGGGATCGCCCAGCTTGCCCAACGCCAGCGCGGCCGCTCGCCGCACCATTGGATCTGTATCGTCGGCCAGCAGAGCCAGCAAACGAGGCGTTGGACTGGCGACAGGTTCGGCGGATCGACTGGCTCTCGGCCAACCGGCGCGCGCCAGCGCCTCAGCGGCGCTCTGGCGAACGGCGGCCAGCGGGCTGTCCAGCAGGGTCTGCAGCGCTGCTGCCGTCGCCTCGTCAGCCGGCATCCTTCCCAGCGCATCGGCCGCGGCAGCTTGCACCACTGGATCGCTGTCCGCAGCGGACTCCAGCAACGCGCTGCGTCCGGCACGCCCGCCAACATGGGCCAACGCGTTGCCCGCTTCAGCGCGCAGGATCGGATCGTCGCTCCTAAGCGCCGCTGTCAACGCGGCTACACCGTTGCGGCCCGGATCAGTCTCGCCCAGCGCCTCAGCAGCAAGCCAACGCTGGCCCGGGCGGCCTTTGTCCAGCAAAAGGACCAAGTCGTCCCGCGACGCACCGGACGGCTTCTCGCCACCGGCAACGCCTGACGCACTAAGGTTGGCGAACCAGGCGAGAAAGCGCGCCCGGATCTCTGTCAATTGATCGGTGTTGCTCATTGTTGTTACAACGCGTGGGGCTGATTGGCCGCCCAGAACAGCTCGCGGATCTCGTCCTGTAACAGCACGTAGAGAATCACGCCGCCAGCGATGGTGCCGATGGGAACGAAAGGGATACTGAAGACAGCGAAGATCATCGCTCCGGTCCTTCCCCAGGTTTTGAGCTGCCACAGCCCCCATCCCAGCACCAGATCGATCAACGCGATGACGCCCAGCACCGCCGCGACGATCAGCAAGCTGGAGCCGAGGAACCAGCCTGGCAGCCGCGCCAGAAACTCGCTTTCACCCAATGCAACCGCGGCCAGCGGCACCACCAACGCGGCAATGGCCAGCAGCGCAAAGATTCCGCCGATGAAAAAGTGATACGCGGCCAGCAGGTTGACCTTGTCGCCGTTGGTCAACTGCATCAGGGGCTGACCTGCACGAATGCGTTGTCCTTGACCTGGAAGACGTAGACGGTGGGGTCGGTGAGGTCGCCCTGCGCGTCGTAGGTCAGTTTGCCCGCCAACGTGTCCACCGTCGCGCCATGCAAGGCGTTGCCTATTTTGCCCGCATCCAGTGAATTGGCCTTTTTGACGCCTTCAGCCAGCACCATCAGCGCGCTGTAGCCATTGATGGAGTAAGTGTCGGGGTTGCGGAAATCCACCGCCTGATACTCTTTGATCCACTGGCTGTCGGCCACTGTCTGCGGACTTGGTGCAAACGCGCTGACGTACATGCCTTCGGCTGCTCCCCCGGCCTCGTCAATGGTGGCAGACAGGAACGCGCCATCGGAGGCCAACATCGGCGCCGTCACGCCGGCCTGCGCCAGCGCAACCCGCAGATAAGGCGCCTCGATCTCGTAGCCGGCGTAGAAAATGGCGTCGGGAGCGGCGGACTGGATAGCGGCAACTTCGGCGTCATAGCGCTCCTGGCCCTCGGTCACCTGACGGGTCAGAACCACCTCAGCGCCCAGCTTTTGCAGCTCTGCCGTGATCTCGCGCCCCAGCCCGACGCCGTATTCTGTGTCGTTATTGACGACGGCCACCCGCTGCGCACCCAGGGTATTGACCAGGAAGCCGGCGTCCACGCGCGCCTGAACTGCGTCGCTGGCGTTGACGCGGAAGAAGTTGCGATAGCCGCGCTGGCTGATGGATGTCTCGGACGCAGTCGGCGTGATGACGATGATTGGCAGATCTTTGTAGGTTTCCATGGCCGCCAGCGTCTGGCCACTGTTGTAGTGGCCAATGACGCCCAGCACCTGCTCGCCGCCGGCCACCGCCGCAGCCACCTCATCGGCCATCGCCATTGCGACGTCGGAGTCCGACTCGTCGTCCAGCGGCACGACCTTGACTTCGTAGCCCAGCAGCCCACCGCTTTGGTTCAGTTTGGCCGCGGCAAGCTTGGCGCCGCCCAGCACGGTCTGCCCACCGTTGGCCTGAAACCCGGTCAGCGGCGCGGCAACGTAAACGGTCACCTCGCCTTTGGGCGAACTACCCTGGCAACCTGCCAATACAAGTACGATCAACAACAGGCTGATCAACCATTTGCGCATGGTTCGAAAGTCTCCGTGAAACGTAAAACGTAGTGCGTAATGCGAAGTGGGTAATTGGCTAACCCAACTCTGGACTTCGGAAGTGGCCGGTCCGGCGCGTTGCAGCAGCTTCCGAGATCGTCTTTGCATTGAATGCCGATCACCGGGAATGCCGATCACCGATCACTTGCCCGGCCCGAACGTCTGGTAGTCGTAGATCTCGTTGATCGACTCGACCACATCCTGCAAGCTGTTGACCTCGTCCGAAATGTCAGCCTGGAGCCGCTCGGCCTGTCCACCGTCCACATCCTTGCTGCCGATCAGCAGCAACTGGCTGTACACCGTGCCCAGCGAGGCCAACGAGCTGTCGAGTTGCAAATCCGCCCGCTGCATCCGGTTGTCCAACTCGCTGATGTTGTTCTGCAGCCGCTGCTGGTCGTTCAGCGTAGTCTCGACCTGCTCCAGAACCCGCCCATCCCCGTCCTCCGTCAGACGGTGTTGCAGGTTTGGGATGCTCACTTTCAGCGCCTCACGGTCGTTGAGGATGATGGGATCGTTGCGATAGGCGTCAAGCCGGCGGGCCAGGCGCACCATGTGCCCGATCCAATCGTAGATGTCGCCGGTGGTGCGCTTCAGACGATCTTTCAGGACGCCATCGCGCTGCGCAGCTACCGCGGCCTTGATCTGCTGGTGGTATTCCTCGGCCCGCTTGAGCTTTTCCTTGAGCACCTTGTCGCGGATGCCGCCGATGCTGTACTCCTCCTGGAAGAGACGCTCAACAGCTTTCTCGCGCTCGCCCTGGTCGGTCAGCGCGCTGACGACGATGGCTGTCACTGCGAGCAGACCAAGCACGATCCACGTCCACCAACTCCACCATGGCAGCAGCGCCGGTACCGGGTTGGGCAGAAAGTATGCCAGCAGGATGGCGCCGGCAAGGATCAGGGCGTTTTCGACGCGGAAGAGTGCGTGCTCGAAGATGGCACGGCGCGCCTTGCGCTCGATGGAATCACGAATGGAATCTTGGGGCATGAATAACGACGATTCAAATCAGAAGCGCTGTGGTTAGCGCTTGCGGCTGGCCTCGTAGCGGGCGATATACTAGCACGGGCACCTGGCTACAGCTTCTAGAAATAAGAACTGAGAAGCCGATACAATTGCCGGATCGTCTCCAGGTCACCTTGGCGCATCTGGCCGCCGCTGGCATCGGCAATGGTTTGCAGCACGTCGTAATCAGCGTCGTCGCCGAACGCGATGGTAAAGACCAGCACCGGCACACCACTGTTGTTGCCACGACGAATCGTCTCGCGCAGGCGCAGCAGGGTGACGGAGGAGGCGTTTTCACGCCCATCGGTCATCGCCACGATCGCGTTGATCCGTTCCGGGTCGCCTTCCTGCTGCAAGCGGTCATACGCTACCGAGATCGCATCCAGCAGCGCGGTGTCGCCTGTGGCTTCCAGGTTGTCGATGCTGCGCTCCAGATCAGCGCGATTGTTGCCCAGTGTGTCCAGCGGGTCGATGTTGTTGACGTAGGTGCTGAACTCCACCAGACCGACCTGCTCCTGGTCACCTTTGATCTGGTTCAGGAACTCGCGCAGCGCTGACTGAGCGGCATCCAGCTTCTCGCCTTCCATGCTGCCGCTGGTGTCTACAACGAGATAGATGTTGGCCTTGCGCTTGGTGAACTGCCAGACATTCTGCACCACATCGACAACTGCCGGACCAGGGACCTGTAACGTCGTCTGCGGCTGGCTGGGATCGGCGCCGTTGGCAAGCGATACCGGGCTGCCATCCAACGACAGCGAAAGGTCAGCGGGCCGGAAGCCGGCTTCCAGCACCACCTTCTGCGCCTCAGGCGACTGCACGTAATCGCGAAACGCACGAAAGGTCGCCCGCTGATTGTTTGTCAGGTCGCTGGATTCTAACAGCGCCAAGGGATGATCGGCCCACGCCGTGCCCTCGGCCGGGTAGACGGCTACGAGTTCGGGCGAACCGCCAGCGCTGGCATCGCGGTTGTAGTTAACCACGAGGTGTTCCTGCACCACGAACGCGTCGAGAAAATCGCGTCCCTCGGCCTTGATGCGGTCGAGAATCGCTGTCTCCCCTTCGCCGTAGAACTTTACCGTGCGCTCGATGTTGCCGACGTAGTCGATGGTACTTTGCGCGGTGGCGTCCTCGACTGTCAGCCCGCGCGTTTTGCCGGCTCCAGCGTAGAACTCGGCCAGCGTAGCCAGCAGGCCGCTGGCCTGGCTGGTGCTGGGATGGCTCCAGCGAAACTCAGGATCGGCCGCAGCGCGCTGCTGGATCGTCTCCCAGCCAACGGGCTGATCGGGCCAGCCCAGGCTGCGCGCCACATCATCCCACATCGCGATGACCACCGGACTGACAGCGTAGCGCACCGACTCGCCGACCGCCGACGGCGCAATGGCGCCCTCTTCGAGTTGCTGCTGAGCCGCCCATCGCCGATCCAATTGATCCAGCCACAGGCTGGAGTCAGGCGTCAACGCTTGAAAGCGAGGTGCTTCCGACAGCGCTTCCTCGACCATCAGGTCAGGCGCCAGTTCCAACAACTGGATCTGCATCGTTTCGCGATCATCGGTGCGCAGCTTCTGCTGATTGAAGCCGTCAACCAGTTCCCCGATCAGCGCCGCCTTCTCGGGGGAATAGGCGAGGGTCAGGGTGGCGCTGGTCGGGTCTGTATTGGGGACCACAACATTACCGCCGCCCGGGCCGCCTGAGTTGTCGCGGTTGAGGACAATCAGCGCAAACACGCAGCCGAAGATGCAGAAGAAGCCGACGATAACTGTCGCAACAACGACCCAAGGACCGGCGGAGGATTTGTTCCTGGTCATGGGTACCCCCTACTGGGCCACATTCAGGTCAAACCAGCGCAACAGCGCCAGTAAAACGTCCCGGTCCGGGGAGCGCATCGCCTCGGTACGCGATACGATGGGCACCACGCCCTGATCCGCCCAGCGGGTAAACGGACTGTCGGGCTGGTCCACCGACACCGAGGAATTGGCCGGTCGCAGACCATAAGCGACCGCTTTGGCCTGCACCTCTGGCGACAGCAGGTAGCGCTGGAATTCCAGGGCCGCGTTTTTCTCGGCTGCGCTGGTCTCCGGCCCGATCCAGGTGGTGAACGGGAAGTCGAACCAGGTGACGTATTTCGGATAGAAGATGTCCAGTGGCTCGCCCCAGCGGGTCTGGATACCCTCCATGTTGTTGAGCAGATCCGACTCCAGCAACTGGCCGCCGTCGCCGGCCGAGTAGCCGAACAGGGCGAAATCCTCGGCGGTATAAGCGCTGCCACCGCTCAAGTCGGTAGTGCTGCTCATCAGCTCACCCAGCCACTGCTGGAAATCGGGGTCGGTCACCTCAGCTGTGCCAATGGCCACTGAGTCGTAATACTCACCGGCCGCGGCCACCATGGCAGCCAGCCCGCCGACATTCTTGCGCGGATTGGGGACCACCAACTTAAAGAAGCCCCATTCGGGCAGCCCGCCAAGCTCTGGCCAGCCACCGCGGGTAATCGCAGCGTCATGGATCACCTGCCAGTCAACATCGCCAAAGCGCTCTTTCAGCACCTCGGCGCGGCTCTGGTAGACGCCCCAGGCAAACAGGCTGATTGCGATGGGTCGGGCGCGGTACTCGCCATCGGTCAGGAAAACGTCGCGACCAAGACGCTCCTTGTAGGCGACGTTGGCCAGTTCAGGCAGGTAACGACTGTCAGGAATCCACGCGGTGGGAAAGCGCTCCAGCGCGCGTTCCTGCTCAGGCGTCAGGTTCTCCAAATCGACGTCGGACGGCAGCGCGCCGAACTCGTCGCGGTCGAACTTGCCCAGCGCCGACAGGCCATCCATGGAGATGATCTCGACCTGGATCGGGTTGCCATCCAGTTCATGGTTTTCGGCGTTGAACTGCTTGGCGGCTTCGTTGACCCAGTCATAGACCGGCAGCGCCGTCAAAACGCGCACGTTGATCGGGCCGCGCTGATCAACAACGAGCGGCGATGACGGCTGGTCGCTGAGCAAGCGCGCCAGAGCAGCCAGCCCGACGATTGCCAGAGCTGCCACAACAATGACGATGAAAATCACGCGCGTTCGGTTCATCTAACTGTCGCTCCTGTCGCGAACAGTGATCGGTGACCAGAAGTCAGAGGTCAGAGGTCAGAAACCGGAGGTCACTGCTTACCGATCACTGATCACCGATTACTGGCTACTGTTCACTGATCACTGATTACCGGTTACCCCTCGGCCAGACCCAGGCGGCGCTTGCGCTCCATAAGCTGCTGGTCGATCTCGCGGCGGTCCAGAGCGTCGTCCAACTGGGCGTCAAGGCTGGATGCCAGCATTTCGCTCTCGGCCGAGGCTTTGTCCAGTCGCTGGCGAATGCCCTCTGCCACGCGCGCCACGTCTTCGTCCCGGCTGCCCGCCAGGTCGTCGAGACTGCGCATGGTCTTGTTGGAGATTTCCTTGGCCTTGGCCAGATCCATCAACGCCTGAAGCTGTTCGCGTTCCTGTTTGACAGTGGCCAGCTTGGCTTCCAGCTTCAGCTTGGCGTCGCGCAGGCTGTCGTACTCGCGCTCAAGTTGCGCCAGTTGAACGGTGTACTCTTCGACGGTGGCGCGGGTCGCGTTGAGCTTGCTCTGCGCAGCTTCAGCCAGCGAGTCCTTGCCATCAGACAGCAGCAGATCGATGTCGCGATCCAGCCGGTCAGCCTGGGCCTGGTATTCGTCGCGCTTGCGGCGAATCGTCTTGACCTGGCCGCCGACGGTGGCGACAGCATCTTCCAGCTTGTCGAGGTTGTTTTCGATCTCGCGGATGTAATAGTTGTAGACTGCCACTGAGTTCGACTGCAACGCCTGATCGACCAGTTGATGCAGATTGGCAGAAACAAGAATCTGGACTTTTTCCAGCAGTGTTGCCATGGGTTAGAATCTCCTCTATTCTCTTATACGAAAAATCAGCGGGATTTGTCGCACCGATGATACCACAGAAGGGGCGAGGATACCAGCATTTCCCGCGAGGTTAGCGCGGCTCGGACGCGCTGGCTACCGGCAATGTGAAAGAAAACGTGCTGCCCGCGCCAGGGATGCTCTCGACGCGAATCTCGCCGCCGTGCGCTTCCACGATTTGCTTGGCGATCGTCAGGCCAAGCCCGGTCCCGGCACGCTGGCGGGTCCAATGGCTGTCCACCTGATAAAAGCGCTCCCAGATTTTGTCGATCCGATCGAGGGGAATGCCTATGCCTGTGTCGCTGATGGCGACCAGTACCGCGTCATTCCCCTCTCGGGTGACAGAAGCTGTAATGCTGCCGCCACTGGCGCTGAACTTGATGGCGTTGCCGATCAGGTTGTCAAGAACCTGTTCCAAGCGCCGAGCATCAGCCAGGACCAGGGGCAGATCAGGTTCCGTATGCTGGTTGACGCTGATGCCGGCGCGCTCTGCCGCGGCATGGCTTCCCTGCACACAGGCGGCAACGACGAGCGCGATGTCAACCAGTTCCGGCACAATGGTGACCATGTCGGCCTGTTTGAGTGAGATAATGTCGTTGACGAGATGAATCACCGCGTCGCTGCGATCGAGCACAATCTCCAGCGCTTCCCTTTGATCAGGGCTGAGATCTCCCGCATAGCCTTCCAGCAAATACTCGACATAGCCCTTGACAAAGGTCAATGGCGTGCGCAGCTCGTGGGAAACGTTGGCCACA
The DNA here is from genome assembly GCA_020634615.1 of Anaerolineales bacterium. Taxonomy (GTDB): domain Bacteria; phylum Chloroflexota; class Anaerolineae; order JAAEKA01; family JAAEKA01; genus JACKBK01. The sequence continues at coordinate 194,307 of JACKBI010000006.1, read as the reverse complement.
AACTCGTCTTTCAGTCGATCCAACTCACGCAGGTCCTCATAGGCAACGCGGGTCTCGTGGTAAAGACGCGCTTTCTGAATGGCCACCGCAGCCAGATCAGCAAAGGCTGCTACGGTGTACAGATCCTCGTCGCAATAGAAACCCGGAGTGAGGCTGTCGGCAACCAATGCGCCCATCACCTGCCCACCTGCAATCAGCGGCGCACCGATCCACGATTCGATGTAGTTGGGGACAGGGTTTTCGCGCCACATTGCAGACACGCGTGCGTTGCTGATGACCAACGGTCCGTTGGCGGCGATCAGACCGTCAAGCGGCGCTGAGACGCCCGGCTCTGTTCGCTGGCCGAGATTTACGGTCGCCACCGGTCCCTTAGCGGCCCGCAGCACCAGGTCGCCATCCTCCAACAGAAACAACCAACTGTTGTCGTACGGCAGCACATCGTGCAACAGATCCAGAACCTGCTCAGGTGCGCCGCCGGGATCGCTGGCATAGCTCAGCGAGCGCGCCGCGCTGTTGAGACGTTCAGCCCGCTCACGATAGCGACGCTCGGCCGCCAACAGGAACGCATTGTCAAGCGCAGCCGACGCCTGATCGGCAAATGCCTGCACTGCCGGCACCGAGTCGCTAGAAAGCTGTTCACCAACCACGGCCAGCAGACCAAACACTTCCTGCTGGCGAATAAGAGGGACCAGCACAGTCCGCAGACGGGAAAACACTTCGTTAGTTACACGCGTTGATAGCTTCGACTCCACAAGATCGGTCAGGACAACATGCTCAGGGCCAGTGACAAACACAGCCTGGCCGCACCACATCATGTTGAGAAGTTCTTCGGAGTACTTCGTCGCAACCCCATCCAGCAGCGCTCTGGTGATCATCGTGCCAGCTTGCGAATGACGCATGTGCGGCGCAACCGAATGGTAGTCCAGTCGCACGGTGTTATCACCGCCATCTTGGCGAAACACAGCGATGCTCAAGCCAAGTTTGCCAAGCTCAACGCTGATAGTGGCGAACACTTGCTGCGGGTCGGTGGCGTAGCGCACCTGGGCAGCCGCGTTGTTGAGCGCGAGCAACGTCTGCTCGGTCCGTTTGCGCTGTGTGATGTCGGTAAATGCCGTGAGCGTACCCGTGAACATTCCGCCGCTGTACATTGGCGTCGCGCTGACCAGCACCGGCAATTCGGCGCCATCTTTGCAAAGCAACGAAACCTCATAGCGTCCCTTTTCGCCGCGTGCCCGCCCCACAGCCTCCCTGTCCACGAGACGGCCCATCTCTGGTGAAAGGAGAATATCTGTGGGCTGTCCCACCAGGTCTTCAACTGCGTAGCCGACCATCTCACACAGACGGGGATTGACATACTCGATCCGGTCGTCGTCGGTCTCCAGCAGAATGCCCGCTTCGATGCTGTTCAACAGATCGCCGTTGAAGTTTTTTACCCGTTCGATCTCTTCAGCCCGATGCTGCGCTGCGGCATAGAGACGCGCGTTGGCCAAACCGGTGGCCGCCTGGTCGGCGAACGCCTGCACCAACGCGATATGCGAGTCGTTGAAGGTCCGTGGGCGATCCGAATCGACGCAGACAATGCCAACGATCTCGCCTTGAAAGACCATCGGCACGCCCATCCAGCATCGGATACGCTCATGTCCGGGAATCGGATTCCAAAACGGACTGCTCCTGGTTTCCGTGATCAACATCGACCGCCGTGTCTCCACGACGCGATCTGCGGCCGGCAGCTTGCTTCGCTCCATTTCCCCAAAAAGCGGCGCCTCGCGCCCATCACGATGAAGGAACGCGGCGATGCGGAAACGATCACGAGCGAACGAAAATATCGAAGCGCTGTCAAAGCCCAGTGCTCGCTGCAAGTGTTCGAGAATCGTCAATGCTGCCTGATCGAAATCCAGCGAGGAGCTAACCGACGACGCCAGCCCGCGCAGGGCATCTGCCAGACGGCGTCGTTCTGCTTCCATCGCAAAAAGCCGGGCGTTTTCCAGTGCAACCGCAGCCTGGTCAGCCAACAGCGAGGTAATTCGCACAATGGAGGGGGTGATCTCATAGGGCTGTATGTAGCTGACAGTGAACACACCCATGACGCCACTAGGACGAATGAGTGGAAAGGCCGCAATCGCCTGTACTCCCCAGTCGCGCACCGACAAAGTCGCATTCTTGCCGTACAGCGGATGATTCGGCGCGTCATTGATGACAATCGGCTGGCGTTGCTTCACCGCGCGGGCAGTGATACCGTTGGCGCGAACGGTGGCCACAATTGGCTCGCGAACTCCTGTGTCCCGCCTGGCCGCGCCCAAAGTGAACTCACCAGTCTGCTCGTCATAAAGAAACAGATGCGCCGCACTGGGATGAATGAGAATGGAGATGTTGTCGATAATACTTTCGATCAGGCCCTGGAGATCCAGCGACGAGGCAAGCTGCAAGCTGACATGCTGCAACGCCTCCAGATCGGCCATTCGTTGCTGGGCAGACTGATAGAGCTGCGCGTTCTTGATGGCAACAATGGCTTGATTTGCCAGCGTCTGAGCGAGATACAGCTCCGTTTGTGAGAACTGGCGTGGTGTGTCGAAATAGGCGGCCAGCGCGCCTGCCGCCTCGTCCTGGTATCTCAAGCCGACCAGCAGCATGGCTCGCAGCCCTTCGCGCTTCACATCCTCGTACAACGCCAGATAACGCGAATCGGCCGCGGCATCCTCGACAATTATGAAACGCTCAGTGAGCAGCTCTCCGCCTGGCAGGCTGCGGTACTGCGCCTCGATCTTGCGGGTGTACTCCGATGATACTCCCCAGGCACGTTGGCAGGTAACCAGACCACTCGAATTGTCCAGGAGAAACAAGGCGCCGCGTGCGGCGCCCAGCAGATCACGCATCCCCTCCGCCAGAACATCTACTACAGTGTTCAGTTCCAGCGAGCTGTTCAGTTTGCGGCTGAGCGATTCCAGATATTGCAGGGATACCGACTCGCTTACTTCGGCCGGCATGCCTGACTGATCGAACAGAGGCAAGGTAATTGACGGGTTCATGTCAGGAAGAAACTCGACAACATATCGACGTTGATGTCCACCCCTTTTTTCCACACTGCCAGCATCTGCCGGCAGTGTGGAAAAATCGTTCTATCTCTTCGACCGGCGACGCTTGGTCGCCGCCGGTTGCGCACCTTTGCCAGCCGTGACTGGCTGCCTGGCCGACGTTGTGCCAGCCAGATCGGTACGCATATGGCAGTGTTTGTATTTCTTGCCGCTGCCGCACCAGCATGGATCATTACGGCCAATATCCGCGCTGGAGCGCCGCTCGGTCTGCTGGTCCGCACCGTTATCGCTGCGGTTGGTCTGCATGACCCGGCGCACCGGCTGCTGCTGGCGCACCACATCGACCTTGAAGATGGCATGCACGATGTCGCTCTCGATCGAGCCCAGCAACTCCTGGTACATCTCGTGCGCTTCCTTCTTGTATGCCACCAGCGGCTGGATCTGACCAAAGGCGCGCAGCCCGATACCCTCGCGCAGCGCATCCAGGTCGGTCAAATGCCGCACCCAACGTTCATCAACGGCACGCACCATAACCAGCCGGTCGCGATAAAGGGCTGCACCCTCGGTGACGCCAGCGGCCACGGCCTGTAACGTCTCCTCAGGCAGCTGGCGCAAAGGCAGGCGTGCGGTTGCTTCGTCGATCGTCCCGCCAAGCTGCGACAGCACACGATTGTATACCACCGCGTTGAAAGGATCGCCCCGCTCGCTCAGGTTGGCCAGCGTCAGTCCTTCGTCGCCGAACTGGCGCAGCAAGGCCGCGCCGTTTGCCTGGGCACGCGCATCGTAGTAGGCTTCGCCGTGCTCTTCGAGCTGATCCTGGATCTGAACCGTCGTCAGCGACTGCCATGATTCGACCGTCATGTAATCAGGCAGCGGGAAAATGGCAGTCATCCCGCCATGCAGCCCGGCCAGATCGCGATCTTCCGGCTCCTCTGCGACTGCGAAGGACTGCACCAGCCGCTCGATCTGTGAGCCAACCATCCGCAACACGTTGTCGCGCAGCGTAGGTTCACTGAGAATCCGCCGCCGCTCCTCGTAGATCACCTCGCGCTGCTTGTTGACGACATCGTCGAACTCCAGCACGTGCTTGCGAATATCGAAGTTGTATCCTTCGACCCGGCCCTGCGCGTTCTCGATCGACTTGCTGACCATGCCATGCTCCAGCGGCATGTCGTCTTCCACGCCCATCCGCTGCATCAGCCCGGCCACCCGCTCGCCGCCGAAACGACGCATCAGATCATCGTCAAGCCCCACAAAGAAGCGGCTCGACCCAGGATCGCCCTGACGACCGGCGCGGCCACGCAACTGGTTGTCAATGCGACGCGCTTCGTGGCGTTCGGTGCCAACCACGTGCAGCCCGCCGGCTTCCAGCACTCGCAGGCGATCAGCGGCGCTCTCGGCGGTGGCTTCGGCCAACGCCTGCTCCCATACGTCCGGATCCAGGTCAGCCAGATCGTAGCCGGCGCGGCGCACAGCATCGCGCGCAATGCCCTCGGGATTGCCACCCAGCAGGATGTCCACACCACGACCGGCCATGTTAGTGGCGATGGTAACCGCGCCTGAACGTCCAGCCTGTGCAATGATAAGCGCCTCACGCTCGTGATTCTTGGCGTTCAGGACGTTGTGCGGAACACCTCGCCGCTGAAGAAGCGTGGACAGGAACTCGCTGGTCTCGATGGCAACTGTACCAACCAGGACCGGCTGTCCTCGCTGGTAAGCATCAGCAATTTCTTCCACCACCGCGTTGAACTTGGCGCGCCCGGTGCGATAGACGTAGTCTGGCCGGTCGTCGCGGATCACCGGGACATTGGTCGGAATGACCACCACGTCCAGCCCATAGATCTTGCCGAACTCTTCCTTCTCCGTCTCAGCCGTACCGGTCATGCCGGCCAGCTTGGCATACATGCGGAAGTAGTTCTGGAAGGTGATGGTCGCCAGTGTCAGCGACTCGCGCTGCACTCGCACCCCTTCCTTGGCCTCGATGGCCTGGTGCAAGCCTTCGGAATAGCGGCGGCCTTCCATCAGGCGGCCGGTGAACTCATCGACGATGATCACCTCATCATCGCGGACGATGTAATCGCGGTCGCGCTTGAACAGCACCGCTGCGCGCAGGGCGTTGTCCATATAGGGCGACAGCTCAAAGTTCTCAGGCGAGTAGAGATTGCTGATCCCCAGCCAGTCCTGGATCCGCTCGATGCCGGTCTCGGTGAGGGTGACAACCTTGTCCTTTTCGTCCACCACGTAGTCGCCGTCGGCCTCTTCCTTGCTGGTGGAGGGACGCAGCCGCGGCATCATTTCAGCGAAACGCCGGTACCAGTCGCTGGACTCCTGCGCCTGGCCGGAGATGATCAGCGGCGTACGCGCCTCGTCGATGAGGATGTTGTCGACCTCGTCGACGATGGCGAAGAACAGCTCGCGCTGCGAACGCTGGCTGAGGTCTTGCACCATGTTGTCGCGCAGGTAGTCGAAACCAAACTCGTTGTTGGTGCCGTAGGTGATGTCGGCCAGATAGGCGTCGCGGCGGGTAACGGGTCGCAGATGCTGGAAGCGATCATCAGCAGAGCGAAAATCGGGATCATACATATACGAGCCGCGGTTGGGGTCGCCTGCGGTAGACTGGATGACGGACGTGCGCAGCCCGAGTAGGTGATAGATCGGTCCCATCCACTGCACGCCGACCTTGGACAGGTAGTCGTTGGGCGTAACGAGGTGGACGCCGCGCCCGGTCAACGCATTGAGGTAAAGCGGCAAAGTCGCGACCAGGGTCTTGCCTTCACCGGTCTTCATCTCGGCGATCCAGCCCTTGTGCAGCACCATGCCGCCGATCATCTGAACATCGAAGTGGCGCATTCCGGTGGTGCGCCGGCTGGCCTCCCGCACCAGCGCAAATGCCTCAGGCAGTATGTCCTGCAGGATATCTTCTTCCTCAGCGCGTATCTCACGCTGCATGGTGCGCATCGCCTGCGCCATCTGGGCGCGGGTCGTGGTATCCTGTTCCCGCTCCCAATCGCGGCGCAAGTCAGCCAACTCAGTGTTGCCGGCCTGCGAAGCCTCGCTCAGTCGCGCCTGAAAGGCAGCCGTGCGCTGAGCAAACGCTTCATCGGGCAGGGACATCATCTCGCTTTCGAGATCATTGATGGCGACCACCGTACGTTGCAGTCCCTTCACTACCTTGTCGCTGCTGTCGCCAAATGTTTTCTTAACGAAGTTCTTAAACATTTCTGGGTCTATCCTGTGTTAGTGTTGTCGGAATCAAACGAACGCCATGCATTATACCACAGCACCCGCCTCCCGCAACCCAGTTAGCCAGCGCAAGTGCAGGATGCCGGAGACCTTGGAAGGTCTCCGGCATCCGTATTTCAGCCACTTATGCGAACGATCTCCCGATGGGGAGAATCGTCTGTGATGTAGGTTTTCGTTCTGCACCGCTATGCCGGGAAGACTGATCTAGCGCCGCAGGTGCCGTCGTTCGGGCATTACCCGACGGGCCTGCGCTGCTGCAGCCAGCTCGCGTCGGAACCGGTCACTGCGGGCAATTTCCAGGGCCGCCGGCTCCGCCACCAACCCGTCGCTGTCATCGTGGCCCAGCAACAGTTGAAGCAAACTCTGCCGGCCCAGCCGGTCTTCGTCAGCCAACCAACCACTGTCGAATTGCGTAGATTGTTGCGCCATGTCAGTTGCCTCGCCAGCAAGATTCTTGCTTACATTATAGCTGACGATGGCGACTGCGTGGCTTACAAGTGGGTTACAACAATCCTGACAAACCTACGCATGTTGCGACTGAATGGCAGTGATGACCACCGTGTTGATGATGTCATCCACGGTGCAGCCGCGGCTCAGGTCGTTGACCGGCTTGTTCAGCCCCTGCAGCACCGGGCCGATGGCGATCGCGCCCGTCTCGCGCTGCACGGCCTTGTAGGTGTTGTTGCCGGTGTTGAGGTCCGGGAAGATGAAGACCGTCGCCCGCCCGGCAACCGCGGACCCTGGCAGCTTCTTGGCCGCGGTCTCCGGGTCCACAGCCGCGTCATATTGCATCGGCCCTTCCAGCTTGAGATCGGGGCGGCGCTGCCTTGCCAGCAGAGTCGCCTCGCGTACCCGCTCCACGTCCGCGCCCTGGCCGGACTCGCCGGTGGAGTAGGAGAGCATCGCCACCAGCGGATCGATGCCGAAGGCGCGGGCGGTGTCGGCTGACGAGATCGCGATCGCGGCCAGTTCCGGCGCCGTCGGGTTGGGCACCACTGCGCAGTCGCCGTAGACCAGCACCTTGTCGGGCAGCGCCATGAAAAAGACCGACGAGACCACCGACACGTCCGGTTTGGTCTTGACGAACTGCAAGGCGGGACGGATGGTGTGCTGGGTCGTGTGCGCCGCGCCCGATACCATGCCGTCGGCCAGCCCCTTGTAAACCATCATGGTGCCGAAGTAGGACACGTCGCACATCAGGTCGGTGGCCATATCCATGTTGACACCCTTGTGCTTGCGCAGTTCAACCAGCGTCTCAGCGAAGTCCTGGAACCAGGGGGAATGTGCCGGCTCGACGACCTGCACCTGGCCGGGATCGATCTGCAAGCCCAGCCGCTGAATGGATGACCATATTTCGGTCGGGTTGCCCAGGATCGTCAGATCGACGATATCGCGGTTCGCCAGCACCTCGGCCGCGCGCAGAATGCGCTCATCGTTGCCCTCCGGCAGGACGATGTGCTTCCGGTCTGACCGGGCCTGCTGCACCAGATTGTAGAGGAACATCTTGGGCGTGATGCCGCGCGGCTGGACGGCCAGCACCTGCGACAGCAGCGCACGGGTGTCGACAAACTCCTCAAACAGTTCCAGGCTGAGCGCGATCTTGGCGCGGTTTTCGCTGGTGATATAGGAGCGCACAGCCGCCATGCGCGTCGCGGTGTCAAAGGTATTCGTCTCAACGCTGAGGATCGGCACCAGATCGGGCAACCCGTCCAGCAGGCGTGCTACAGCGGGCGCCGGCTTCAGACCGCCGGTCAGTACCATGCCTGCGATCTGCGGGTAGTGTTTCGACTGGTGCGCCTGGAGCGCGCTGAGAATGACATCGCTGCGGTCACCGGGCGTGATCAGCAACGAGTTTTCAGTCAAATGCAGCAGGAAATTGTGGACCTGCATCGCGATCACCAGGTATTGATACGCCAGTTTGTCGAGATGTGTGCCGCCGTAGAGTACCTCGGCGTCCAGATGCTCGGCGATCTCAGCCACCGTGGGCCGGCTCAGCACCAGATTGGCGGGAATCACCGACAGCAACAGGTTGTTTTCCGGAAGCGCTTCTTGCAGCGCCAGGCGGATATCGTTGACGGCGGGCGGATCGGCGCGGTTGACAATCGCGCCCAGCAGGTGGCTGCCCCGCTCCAGCAGGGTATCGTGGGTGCTGCGCACGGTATTGGCGATGGCATCCGGGTCACGACCCACGCCGCTGGTGACGATCAGCACGGGACAGCCCAGATTGCGAGCCACGTCGGCGTTGATGTCGAACTCGAACACCGACCCGTCCCCTTCCAGATCGGAACCGATGCACAGAATGAAGTCGCACTTGCGCTCCAACGCCTTGTATTTCTCGATGATGCGGTCGAGAAAGGTGTCGTAGCCGCCATGCGCGATCAGTTCATCGGCCTCGCGCTGCGAAAAGGCAAAGGTCTCCTCGTAATCCAGCGGCAGGCGAAAATGCGTCAGCAACAGGTCGATGTTTTTGTCACGTCCCTCCTCCGGCGCGCGCGTGATGACCGGGCGGAAGACGCCGACTTTGTTAGTGCGCCGCAGAATGAGTTCGGTAATCCCGACCGAAACCAGCGACTTGCCGCTGTAGACGTCGGTCGTAGCAAGAAAGATTGAATTAGACATGTGATAGCTCTTGAACAGTGGATTGCTGGTGTGGTCTTCAGAAGGCGACAGTCGCTCGCCAACAGGTGACAGTTATTTTCGAAAAGTGGTGGATAACCATTCCGCAGGGGCTGTCACCCGAACGATTATAGCACGCTCGCAGTCGAGCGGCGAACTACAACGCAGCGCGTCATGGACGCGAAAACGACGTCTTGCGGTCGGTGGCAGATCTGTGCCGTGCGCCAAAACTTGCTTGCTGATCAACCCGCAAAACGCCGTCTATAGCTTTTTGTTCCAGGTGGAGAGGGACACTGATTGCAACTTGCATCGCAACGCATCCCGCTCCACCTGAAGATCCCTGCCGTCACAAACCTATACAATCCCCCCAGATTGTACAGAACGCCAGGGCGACGAAGTCACCAGAGCTGCACAATCCCCCCAAATTGCGCACAACACCAGAGGGATCGGATCGTTTCCGATCATAGCGAACAAATGCTATAATGCAACCAGTGTTCCTTCCAAAGATACCACACAACCGCTTCCCAGAATCTATTCAACTACGAGCGGGAACTACCGAATCTCTACCGAGAATCTATCACGTCACGGCGACAGACTCATAACCACGCATCGCTGTAGGCCAAACCGGCAACCGCATAGCAAAAGCCTCAACCTACTGTGGACAGATCCTCCGCTACATCCGCATCGGCATTGTTGGTAACCACCAGCAGTGTACACAGTGCGCTGAAACACTGGCGAGACACAAGCCTGCACGAGAGTGACTTGAAGAGCTTGCTGCTCTACCAGCGCGCCCAAACGCGCGGCGCCACACCGCTTGAGGCCCACCGGCAGGTACTCGACTCAACGGTAACCGCGCTGGGGGAACTCCACCCACACGATGCCCAACTGCTGCATCTGCGCTTTCGGGACGGTATGACGGGGCGATTCGTCAGCCGCCAACTGCATCTGGCGGAAAGCACGATCTTCGCGCAGCAACGCGAAGCCATCGAACGCCTGACGACAATCATCCAGCGGCAGGAAGCGCAGCTCCGATCCACGTATCGAACGCGCTGGGAGCGGCGGCTGGAAGACCTGGCATACACCAACCTGGTTGGCATTGAAGAAAACCTGGCCACACTCAGCAGCGCCCTGTTGCAGCCTGACAGATCGCATGTGGTCGCTGTTGAAGGAATCGGCGGCATCGGCAAGTCCAGCCTGGCAGATAAGCTGGCGCGCGACATGGTTGCCAAAGTAGCCTTTGCCGACATTGCCTGGGTGACAGCGCGCCAGCAATCGTTCAATCTTGGCGGCAGCATCCGCCAGGAGCGACCTTCCTCGATCAACGCCGAGGGAGTCACGACGTTGATCTTCGATCAGCTCTGGGAAGATGAAGCCGCGCCGCTAGCCCTTTCTTTCGACGAGCGGTTGGCGTTGCTGGAGCGGCGGCTAAAGCGTGCAGCTCACCTGATCGTCGTTGACAACCTGGAGACCGTGGCCGACGTGGAAGCGTTGCTGCCGATTCTGCGGCGGCTGGCCAATCCCAGCCATTTCCTGCTGACCAGCCGCTCTGGCTTGCTGGGGCAAGCCGGGATATATCACCTGCCGTTGCGCGAGATGAGCAAGGACCATGCCATTCAGTTGGTGCGCCAGGAGGCAGCCGAGCAAAACATCACTTCACTGGCCGGCGCGCCAGAGGAAGAGTTGATCCCGATTTTCGACACGGTCGGCGGCAATCCGCTGGCGTTGCGGCTGGTCGTCGGCCAGTTGCATGTACACACCCTCGACCATGTGCTGTGGAGACTGCGAGCGGCCCGGGGACAGCCCATCCTCAACCTGTATACCTACGTGTTCCGCAACGCCTGGGACAGCCTTGGAGAAGAAGACAGGCGCGTCTTTCTGGCAATGCCGCTGGTCACCGAACAAGGAGGCGACCTTGAGCAGGTGGCAGATGTCAGCGGTCTGCCGGTGGATGTCACCGGCGACTCGCTGGCTCGGCTGGTCGCTCGAAATCTGGTGGAAGCCCGGGGCGCCTTCAACCAGAAACACTACACCATTCACAGCCTCACCCGCACGTTCCTGCACGAGATTGCACGGTGGACATGAGTCAGGAAACCGCCAGCTTGCCAACCGACTACTCAGATTTGTTTCGCTCGCATATCGTCCGCAGCGTTGCCCGGTCTGCCAGTCGATTGGAAGCGGGCGAGGGTCTTCCCGCGGCCGACGAACGAAATCAGGCGCTGCACACGCTGAGCTATGCTCTGGACCTGGAAGAGATTTGGCCGGAAACCCGTGCGCTGCTGCTGGCATTGGCCCCCAGAATGGAACAGGCTGGCCACCGCGACGACTGGATCCCCTATCTGTCACAGGGCGTGCAGCAAAGCCATCGTCTGGACGATATTTCCGCTGAAGCAGCACTGCGCTGGCACCTTGGGGTGATACTGGAGTTACAGAGCCGCTTCGCCGACGCCCGCGAGCAGCTTGAGCTAAGCGCGGCCCAGTTTGCCGCGTGCGCAGACAACCGCAACCAGGCACGGGCGCTGAACCGGCTGGCCCTGATCGCCCGTCTTCAACGGCAGCCGGTCGAAGCCAGCAGCCTCGTCGACCACACGCTCGAACTCCTGGAGCCAGAAGACACAGAACGCGCCTATTGCTACATCATCAAAGGCGCGCTGGCACTGGATGCCAGAACATGGGAGGACGCCGCCACCTGTTTCAACACCTCCATTGCCATTCTGCGCCCCGGCGACCAGCGGCGCATGCTGGCCTGGAGCCTCTCTAACCTGGGAGCCGCCTTGCGGCAAAAGGGTGACACCGCCCAAGCCATCGCCTGCTACGAGGAGGCCATTGCAATCTTCCTGGAGGTTGAGGATCCGGTGCATCTTGCCAGCGCGCGCATGAATCTGGGCAATGTTTACCTGAAGGCGGGCGATCCACAGCGGGCGCTGGAATATTATCGTGCGGCCGAACCGGTCTTCCGGCAGGTTCAGGAGACATTGCGGCTGGCGTCCATCTACCTGAACATCGGCATGGCATGCCGCGAGTTGGGAATGTGGGTCGAGTCGGAACGCTCGATGAAGACCAGCATCGACCTCTTTGCCCAGTTAGAGCTCCCGGAAGATGTCGCGAACGTTCGTGAAGAAATGGGCCGCACCTACCGCGCTCAAGGTCAAACCGGCGAGGCCGCGCAGCAATTCGAGAAGGCGCTGGCAATTTTGCGCGATACCCCGGCTGACCCGGCCTGGATTCGCTCCATCGAGACTCAACTGAGCGAGATACGCGCGGCAGCGCCTGCAGACAACTGACGGCTGAGACGCCCCTATCGAAGCGTCTCAGCCGGACACTTTATCCACAAACCGTGTCTTTACAGTCCTGCCGCGGCCCCATCGCCGTCGCTCCAACGCCGTGCACATCTGTCCGGGACGGTGGCATGGTGGAAATGGTCAACACGCACGCCATTCCCATGACCAGCAGCACCCGCTTCAACCAACGAATTTCCTGTTGCATCTCGTAAACCCTCCATAGTTTCCGCGCCCATGGCGCATCGCGAAGACTAGGTAGACCTGTCGGAACAGTCCGCGCCGCACAGTCTCCTGTTTCGAGCTGAACAGATGCCTTTGTGTGGCGGAATCTGCCCCAGGCGGTCAGGCAAACGCCTTCCACAAGAGAAATACACAGCCAATCATGAAGGCCAGCACTATCAGAGCCAGCATACAACCGCCGACTCCATCTTCGGTTTGATCGCGGCGCCGTGCGATGCTGCCAGCAAACCAGACAAACAGCCCGGCTACCGCCAACATGCCCGCTCCAAACAGATCGAATGCCTGAGCGAAATTGAACGTCATGGGTCACCTCCGTAGTCCAGATGTGAAAACGTCATTGATCGCTGTGCAAAACCCCTTGCGTCCCGCTGCAATCTGCGCTATAATTGATGTGTCTACTACACAAATATACACATCACTATTCACAGTATAGCAACACATTCCGTGCATGTCAATACACGGGATGTGCAAGCGCTGATTCCTACACCTTTTTTAATACAGGTGAAATCGATGCCGGTCCCCCCTGATCTTGCCGATCGCTGCGACACGCTGCTAAAACAATTTCCTGCCGATCAAGCCCTCAACACAGCCGATCATGCAGACCGGCTACAGCCTGGCGCGATCAGAAATGCTGCGATACTGACACAATGGGGAGCCACGGAGGAGATGATCTGCGCAGCGCTGCTGGAGCCATTGGTTGCCAGCGGACGGTTGCAATATGCCGATGTGGAAAAAACGCTCGGTCCCGATATCGCCCGGTTGACCGACGAGATCTGCGCACTGGAGAATCAACGCGCGTCATCACCCGCCCACGCGCGACGTGAAACCCGCTTTTCTCAGGCACTGTCCGCTCTTTTCGTGGCTGCGTACCATGACCCGCGTCTTGCCATTCTGGCAGCTGCGGATTACTGGAACCGTTGCGGTCCGAATGATGAGTCTCCTGCTACCCGAGGCCATGAACATCTGGCCGAAGCTCAGTACGTGCTACTCCCCCTCCTGGGGATGCTGGGTATGTGGGACCGCCGGAGGGCCCTTGAGATTTGGCTGGTCAGCCAACTGAAGGACGACGAGTCTTCAAGAAACATTTGGGATATCCCCGAGCATACGGAACGCACGTTCCAGGCCATATCGCTTGAGATTGCCCAAACGCTGGCGTTAGCCATGCCAGACGCGCGGCTTCGCCGCCGGCAACAGCCGGGAGCGCGGGGAGACCAGCGATTAGGTGCACTGGATCGTTTGAGTCTGGATCTGCTGGTTGCAGACGAAGCCGATTGCTACAGCGCACTCTACATGATTCACCGCCAGTGGCGCCCGGCCGAAGGTGCAATCCATGACTACATCGGCGCCAGCAAGATCAACGGCTATCGCTGCTTGCGCACGTCGGTCATCGTCCCTCATGGCGCCGGCACGGTGCGCGTCAGTTTCCACATTCAGACAAGGCAGATGGATGAGATCAACAACTGGGGTATTGCCGCTATCTGTATGCGCGAGCAACTCGATGCGTCACTACCACAGGCATGGTGGAACCAGCGGGAGGATACTTACACACGGCTCAACACAGCCGCGCTCGGTTCCTTGCCTGACACGTTGTGTGTTTTTTCCCCCCAGGGACAGGTTTTTGAGTTCCAGCGGGGCGCCACGGTGGTCGATTATGCGTATCAGGTACACAGCGAGGTTGCTAATCAGTGTGTACGTTTTCGCATCAACAACGAGGTTGTCAATCCCACCACCGTGCTGCATCATTTGGATCTGATCGAGTTGGAACAGGAAGTGGGTGCACCCGGCCCAACCCGTGCCTGGCTCGGCGCAGCGCGCACCAGCCGAGCCCGCTTTCACATCGAACGTTTCCTCAAACGACGCGGTAGCAGTTCCGATGCTGGCCAGCGCACTCTGGACAGCCGCCTGGATGCCCTGGAAACACACTACGGTTTCCGGCTCCCTAAACACCGGGTTGAACAGGCACTGATACAATATGCACGTCGCACGACGATGACGACCCCCGAGATGTTGCTTGCCGGGTTCGCGAACGGCAGCATCACACCGGATAAACTATTGCATCCACTTTTTTCCGATGAGATTGTGCGCCAGGTCGAATTGCCTTCCTCACTCAAGCTTTTTCCTCGCCAGATCAGGCTTGGACAGTGTTGCCGGCCACGCCTGGGAGAAGATATCCACGGCAGGCTCCGGTTCAGAGGCAGTGAGGTTTGCGGAATCACGGTCCACCGGGACGACTGTAAGACCCCGGAACGGAGAGATCAGGCGTTGCCATTGCGATGGCGATGGAGTCCTCAACTTAATACCTTTGCCGAACTGGATATCATCGCAGTAGATGAACCAGAGCTGCTGGGACACGCCCTGCAACCAGTGTACGAAAGACATCCCGATGTCACGCTGCGCGAGGTCAGCGCCACGTCCCATCGCGGCACGGCGCACGTCAGTTTCACCATTGAGGCTGCCAGCGAAGAGGCGATCAGCCAAATTGTGAATGATCTTGAAAGCTTACCGGGGCACCGAATAGAAGCGGTGCGCTCGATGAAACCTTCATTTTACGTATTGGAGCGACTCAACCGATCCGACGCGCCTCTCGTCCACAACCCGTACAGCCGCCAGCCAGTTCAGGAGCGCGAAATGCTGTTTGGCCGCGTCGATGATTTGGCCCAGATCTCTGCTTCCCTGCATGGCCTCAACAACATCGTTTATCTGAGGGGAAGGAAGCGGGTCGGAAAGACGTCCATCCTGTGGCACCTGCGCGATTTCTACCTCGAACGCAACCTGTTCCTGCCATGCTACATCGACTTGCAGCTCTTTGGCTCACTTGCCAATGGCGGCATCCTGTACAACATGGCACACACCATCAGTCGCGATCTTCAGCGCGAAGGTCACCTGGGCGAAATTGCTGCCCCGGTTCGCGAACTTTTCGAAGAATCGCCAGCCAATCAGTTTACAAGCTATCTGCATTACATTGAAACATTTTGCGCGCCGCGCCGCTTGGTGCTGTTGATCGATGAGTTCAGTGTCGCAATGGATGCCTACCACAGCGGCGCACTGCCGGCTGATTTCTTTTACCACTGGCGAGGTATCCTCCAATCTACCCACCTCAATGTTGCCTACGTCATGGTCGTGCAGCAACGCGCATACGAAGCCGTTCTACAGTCACCACCTGGGCAGGAAAAAGATCCAAGCTGGGAGGCGCTGGAGTTAGGAACATCGCTGTTGCTCAAGCCGCTCAGCGACAAAGATATTCGCAGCCTGATCGAGCGACCGACCCGCAACTACCTGACCTATTCACCAGAGGCATTGGACCGGGTAGTTCTTCTCACCGGCCCCAGTCCCTTCATCGTTCAGGTCTATTGCCACGCGATGGTGCAGCGAATGGCCACGTTGTCACGTCGGGACGTGACGATGGATGATGTCGAGAGCGTGGCGCAACAGTTCATGGATTACAACGAAACTCTCTTCGACCATGCAGTGTTGGGTGCCGGTCGCCATGCATTCGCCATCTGTGCGGCAATTGCCAGCCTCTCAGGTGCTGCAAATCGACCGGTCGCTCTGGCCGAACTGGTTCCGCTGGTGTCCGGCGCTGATGAAGCTGACGTACGACGAACCCTTCAAAGCCTGTGTGAACAGGGAAGTCTCAGCGAATCGACCCCCGGAGCATGGAGATTCGCCAGCTTGCTGTTTAGGGACTGGATCAAGTGCAACGCACCAGACGTCCTGATGCGAAAGGATGCCACCAATGACTGACACCACTGTGAAGCCTTTTTTCGGACGCGACAAGTTGTTGCGCGAAATAGTGCAGGGCGTTCTGGATACGCAGCCGATGGATTTTGCGCTGGTCGCACCCAAGTTCTGCGGCAAGACCAGAATGCTGGACTTGCTGGTTGCCGAAGATGGCCCGCTGCTGGATCATGATGTTGCCCCATGGCGGCAAGACAAGTTTCAGGATAACGGACGCATTATCGTGCTGCTGATCGACTGCAATTGGCCCCGGGCCAACGAGAACCTGCTCAGCTTCCTGGCTGAACAGCTTGCAACGAAACTGCATGCCGAAAGGCCTTTTGATATCGAGTGGAAACAAGTTAACAGCGAAGAGAGTGCCAGCCGTCGGCTTCTGTTGTTGGCGCAAGCGGCCAGCCGGGAGGGATTCCGCATCGTGCTTTTGCTGAACAACTTCGACAGCATTATCGTCGGTAAACGGCTGAGCCAGGCGCAACTCAACGAACTGCGTCCGCTAACCACCGAACTGGCGCTGGTCATTGGCTCAAAACAGCCATTGAACGATATCGACGTCGAAATGACGTCATCCCCCTTGTTTAATGTACTACGCCCGCTCTACATCGGGCTACTTGAGCAGGAAGCCGCAAAAGCATGGATCGCCGCTTACCAAGAGGACTTCCCTTTCCTGAGTGATGAACTGCTTGATCCTTTGCTGGTAATCACCGGTCGGCATCCGTTTCTGTTGGCACGCTTACGAGAAACGCTGCTGGAAATTCAAAAGATGGTACCCGGCGATCAGCCACTGGAAATGACAGATTTCCCGCTGATCGAGCTGCGACTGGCAGAGCATGGCCGGCTGCTTTTCGAGTCACTGGCCAAGGCGCTAAAAAGCCCGCCGCAGCGTATCCCAGCGAATGCGGTGGACAAACTGCTGAAGCTGATCATCGATGCGCCGATTGCGCCGCAAGCAATGGATCCGGAGATCAACCCAGCGCTGAACTGGTTTATCAATCAGGCCACGGTGCTCTACGAGGATGGGATGTACCGGTTGTTCACCCCGCTGTTTGCCAACTTCCTGCGCCATCAAACCGGTGATGGCGCCCCAGCGCGCCAGGCGTTGCCTGTTGTCGAGTCTGCCCCAATTGACAGCTTTGCTCACTTACCGCGCATCGAACGCGATTTGCTGCTCTATCTGCGCGAGAACAGCGACAGGGTGGTCTCCCCACAAGAGTTGCTGGAAGAGGTATGGAAGCTGCCTGCCAGCACGTCAGAACGCCGCGTTCAGGAAGCGATCCGCCGGCTACGCAACCACCTGAAAGAAGAGCAGCCGCCACTTGGCTTCATCGACAACGAGCGCGGTGAGGGGTATCGCTTCATCCCGGAGTAGATCAAAAAAGAGCTTCACCTGACGTTGAGTGAATGAGCTGCCATTGAGGCATGCAACAAGAGAAAGCGGGCCGACGAGGATAGCACCTCATCGACCCGCTTGTCATTCAGTCTGCCGACGAGCCGCTAGAACCCTTGCAACTTCGACAGGTCCGCTGTCCCGTCGGGCAGGGCAGCGATGGCCTGTAAGAGACTCAGGCGCGCGCGGCGCAGGGTTTCGTCTTCGGCCATGACCATCACCTTGTCGAAAAAGGTGTTGATGGGCGCGACCAGCGTCCGCAACGCGGCTGCAACCGCTGGGACATCGTTCGCCGAGTCGATTGACTGCCAGGCGGCCAGCAGCGCTTGGGTCGCCGGTTCCGGGTCATCGTTAGCTGTCAACGGGTAACGTTCGGGGAGGTTGCGCACGATGCGCTTGCATCGTGCGTAGGCCGTCAGCACTGCCGGCCAGTCGGGCGCAGCGACGACTTCGATCAAAGCGGCCGCTGTTTGACGTGCCACCGCAGGATCATCGCCCTGTTCGGCCAAAACAGCCTGCACTACATCAAAAGGATACTCCTCGTCGCGCAACCAGTTCTCCAAGCGGCCGGCGATGAACGCATCGGCGCGCGCCACAGCCTCGGCATTGACAGGCACTGGCAACAGCGCAGCCGCCTGCGCCAGACCCCTGCTGACAGAGAAGCTGATTTCCGCCTCAGCCAGGTTCTGCACGATGCCCAGCGCGTCGCGTCGCAGCCCAAAGGGATCGGCCGAACCGCTGGGGTCCAACCCGACAGCGAAGAGGCCGGCAATGCTGTCCAACCGGTTGGCCAACCCCAGCACCAGCCCCGGCAATGACGCGGGCCGGCGGTCGCCGCTGCTGCGCGGCAGGTAGTGCTCGAAGATGGCCTGCGCTACCGCCGGCGACTCGCCGCTGGCCAGCGCGTACTCACGCCCCATGATCCCCTGGAGTGAGGTCATCTCGATCACCATCGAGGTCGCCAAATCGGACTTGCAGAGCGCGGCCGCGCGGGCAACGGCCACGCGGTCCTCGGCGGGCAAGCCAAGCTCCTCAGCCAGCGCTGGCGCCAACGTTTCCAGCCGGTGCACCTTGTCGAGCATCGAGCCAAGCTGCTCCTGAAACGTCAGCGTCGCCAGCTTGGGCGTGAACTCGGCCAGCGACTGGCGGCGGTCGTGCTCTACAAAGAAAGCTGCATCCGAATAGCGCGCCCGGATGACACCCTCATTGCCAGAGCGTACTACGGCGGGGTCACGCGGATCGCCATTGGCGACAGTGATGAAGTAGGGAAGGAGACTGCCAGATCGGTAGATCGGGAAATAGCGCTGGTGCTTTTTCATGACCGTGGTCAAAACGTCGACCGGCAGGGCCAGAAAGCGCTCCTCGAAGTCACCCAGAATCGCTGCTGGCTGCTCTACCAGGTCGGTCACCTCGTCCACCAGCGCTGTCTCGTCAGGGATTACCCCGTCAACGCTGGCTGCCAGGGCAGTAACCTGCTGCAAGACCTGCTTGCGCCGCTCCTCGCGGTCGACCACGATCCCGTTCCGTGCCATCACGTCGAAGTAGCTAGCTGCGTCCGCCAGATCGATCGTGGGCGAATTCAGGGAGCGCAGCCCGCGGCTGACCCGCCCGCTATACGCGTTCGCGTAGCTGAAGGGCACGACCTGATCACCCAGAAGGGCAACAAACCAGCGCAGCGGCCGGCTGAAGGCGACCCCGTCCGACGCCCAGCGCATGGTCTTCTCGAAACGCAATGAACTGGTCAGCTTGACCAGCAATTCAGGCAGAATCTCCTGAGCCGGCTTGCCCGTGACCCGCTGAACCGCGAAGACGTACGTGCCACCATCTGCATCACGCACCTCCAGATCGGCTGGGCTGAGCCCTTTGCTACGCGCAAACCCGATCGCGGCAGGAGTTGGCTGCCCATCCGAGTCGAAGGCGCGGCTGGCAGGCGGCCCGCGGAAGATCAACTCGTCATCGGTTTGCATGCCCGCGAGCTTCTGGACGTGCAATACCAGCCGCCGCGGCGTGCCGGTAGCCTGCAGGTCAGTGTAGCCCAGCCGCGCCTCGGCCAGCAGCGCCGCAGCCAGCTTGCCAAGCTGATCAATGCCCGAAACCACGTCATCCACCGGCAGTTCCTCGCAACCGATCTCCAGCAGCAGGTCGGAGTCGGGAATGGGGAGTCGAATGTGGGCGGTGGGGGCTGGGGGCTGGGGACTCGGGGCTGGGGACTCGGAATCGGAGTCGTCGAGGAAGGGGTATTCCATGCGCATGCGCTGTTGAGCGAAGAGATCGCTGACCTGGCGGGCCAGATCGCGCATTCGTCCAAAGTAGCTGGCGCGCTCGGTGACGCCGATCGCGCCGCGCGCGTCCAGCAGGTTGAATGTCTGTGAACAACGCAGCACGTAGTCATGGGCGGGAACAACCAGGTGATGGCTGAGCGCGCTCTGGGCTTCGGCCTCGTAGAGATTGTACATCTGCTTGAGGCGCTCGACGTCCGCAACCTCAAAATTATAGGTGCAATGCTCGATCTCCTGCTGCAGGTAGACGTCGCCGTAGGTGCGCCGGCCGTCCCACGAGATCTGCCAGACCTCGCGCACACCTTGCAGATACATGGCGATGCGCTCCAGGCCGTAGGTCAATTCGACGCTGACCGGTTCCAGTGTCATGCCGCCGGCCTGCTGGAAGTAGGTGAACTGCGTGATTTCCATGCCGTCCAGCCAGACTTCCCAGCCCAGCCCCCAGGCGCCAAGCGCCGGACTGGCCCAGTTGTCTTCGACAAAGCGGATGTCATGTTTCGTGCGGTCGATGCCGATCGCGTCCAGGCTAGCCAGGTAAAGTTCTTGCGGATTGCCCGGCTCCGGCTTGAGAATGACCTGATACTGCGTGTGCATCTGCATACGGTTGGGATTCTCACCGTAGCGGCCGTCATCGGCGCGGTAGCTGGGTTCGACGTAGGCGACGTTCCACGGTTCGGGACCGAGCACGCGCAGTACAGTGGCCGGGTTCATGGTGCCCGCGCCGACCTTCTCGCTGTAGGGCTGCCAGATCAGACAGCCGTGCTCGGCCCAGTAGCGCTCCAGGCGCATGATGATCTCTTGAAAGGACGGTGGTCGTTCAGTTGTCATGATGTGTTCCTCGGTTCAGGTGACAGTCACTCACGGTGCGCTTCGCAGAAGTCTTCGAAATGCAACTGTCGCCATGTAGCAGGTAAAAAGAAAACCGGCCTTTATTCTTGGCCGGCTCGTAATCAAATCGTTGAGAAAGTACGTCAGCATCAAACGGTGAGCAACGAAAGACGCGCCCACAGCTGTGAATAGCTCCGGCAGGGTGCTATACTCTTGTGGCCGCAGCGGGCTGGCGTGATTTCAAAAAGCCCGTGCGGCCCGATACCCGAGCCAGATTTGCTGCAAAGATAGTGTGTTCTCATTGCCGTTCTGCCTTGTCCAGCAATGCTAACGCCGATTGGCGTTTGTGTCAAACTTGCCGATCACAAAGAAAGCCTCCTGCCGCGATCAACAAGTTGAAAGTGGTCAAGAGACTGGAAAAGCACGCGTTTGAGGCGTACGACAGCCCCGGATGCCGGTCGCACGCGAGCAGGCGACCATCAAGATTGCTGTTCGGGCATCACTGGCGAGCCACCTCGGCGTTGATCAGGATTCGCTGCGGCGCCATGCCGGCGACCTGCGGCTCAACGCTCAGCTCGAGAGTGGTTGACTGGCCAGCTTTGGCGTCAGCATCAACAAATATGTGGGCCTGAAACGGCTGTTCGAACATCGAGGGCAACACGACAGGATCGCTCACGGAAGTATCGCTGCCATCGCCGAGAATACACTGCTCGCCAACGCACAGGGAGGTGCGCCAGCGCTGACCATCCGCTTGCTTCAGCTTGAACACCACCGGCACATCCTGCTGCGACTCGTTAGCAACCAGCAACTCAACCATATGGTCGCTGTCGGGCGTCACTTGCTGCACTGTTCCTACCGTGTGGATTACCAGCGGACTGTAGACGGAGCTGTTCTCGCCTGCCGGGTCGAACTGGGCGACACCGGCCGGCGTCACCGTGCCGGACTCGGTGATCGGTGCGCTGCCGGAATCAGTACTGCTACAAGCTGATGCCAGCAGTATCAATGTCACGACAATGATAGTTCGACCAACCCGGCTCATCTGCGGTACCCTGTCTTGCCAAAGAATATGTCAGACCGCTGTCTGTCGTTCATCAGTTTACTGCAACTCGCGCAAGCGCATGGGAATCTGGATACCATAGCCAACTCATGCTACGGGCTTCTGATGCGCCAGCATCTGCTCGCGCAGGGTACGAATGAAGACGGGGCTGCGCAGGCTGCGCTCAAGATGATAGACCATGGTCGCTTGCAGCAGCCGTTCCAGCTCCGTGTGCAACCCCGGACTCAGGCTGAGGCGCTCGACCGTGTCCCAGTCCCGGGTTTGCATGAAACGCAGCGTCTTGAAAAGTGCCAGGTTCAGCGGTTCGGCGCCGATCTGCCCCTCGCCATGGCGGGGACAGAGGACGCCGCCGCCTGCCGTGCTGTAATAATTGGTGACCGGCTGTAATTCGTCTTCGCACTCGATGCAGCGGAACAGCTCAGGCTGGTAGCCGGCCAGACCCAGCAGCCGCAATTCGTAGAAACGCACCGCAATCGCCAGCGACTCGTCGCGCACTGTCGCCAGCCGGTTCAATGTATCGCGCAACAAGAGGAACATGGGCGGATTGGAGTCGCTTTCCTGTGTAAAGCTATCCAGCAGCTCCGCTACGTAGTAAGCTTGAGCGGTACGCGACAAATCATCACGCAGCCCAAGGTATGTTTCGACCGTCTCAGCCTGCGTCACTAAATCCCAAGTGCGAGTCTTGGCAATCAGGATCGTGCTGTAGGTAAAGAGTTCGACATGGCCAGCCTTGCGACTGCGAGTCTTGCGCACCCCTTTGGCTAACAACACCAGTTTGCCGTGCTGCGCGGAGAAGACGGTCAACAGACGGTCGGCCTCACCGTGGTCGCGCCGTTTCAATACAATTGCATCTGCGCGGTAGAGGCGCTGGCGACGCTCTTCCATGGTTGTCATCGCTGAACTCAGCGCGGCGCGCCGAGCAAATCGTAGGGCAGAAACGCCCCCGGCAGCAATTCCGCCACAGTGCTGACCGAACGCACCTTTTCCAGGTCAGCGATGACAACCGGCATGTCCAGAGCGAATTCGGCCATCACCTGACGGCAGGCGCCACACGGGCTGCCACCGATGCTGGTTACCACAACGAGCGCCTCGAACTCCGTTTCCCCTTCAGAAACCGCCTTCCAGATCGCGACCCGTTCCGCACAAACGGTCAGCCCGTACGATGCGTTTTCGATATTGCATCCGGTGAAAACCTTGCCTGAACGGGTACGCAGCGCAGCGCCAACGGCAAATCCTGAATAGGCGACGTATGCGCCGTTGCGCGCCGCGGCGGCCAATGCCAGCAGATCATCGACATTATTGGGCATCACTACAGTGGTTGTATTCATGTGGTAGTTGACGCGGGCTGGGAAGCGCGCTTCTTGTGTGGTTCTTCCACAGGCTCGCTGCGGGGCTTGGGCTGCGACACTTTCACCTGAAGAATACGATGTCCCTGCACTGAAATCACTTCGAGATTCAGGCCATCATACTCGACACGGCTACCAACGACAGGAATGCTGCCCAAGATGCTGTAGATGAAACCGCCCAGCGTATCACTTTCTTCGGTCTCGAACTCGACATCGAGCATCTCGCTCACCTCGTCCAGACGTATCTGTGCATCGAACACAAACTCCCGTTCGCCCAACTGCACCGCCAGCGGCGTCTCGGTGTCATATTCGTCCTGAATGTCGCCGACGATCTCTTCGAGCAGATCTTCGATAGTAACCGCACCGGCCGTGCCGCCATATTCATCGACGATTACAGCCATGTGTACCTTGCGCTTTTGCAGCTCCCGCAGGAGATCATCCACTTTCTTGGACTCTGGCACAAAATACGCCGGCCGCATCAGTTGGGTAATCGAGAGATCGTGCAGCCCGTCGCGAAATGGCGGCAACATGTCTTTGGCGTATAAGAGCCCCTGCACGTGATCGATATTGCCGCGATATACGGGAATGCGCGAATGACCGGCCTTGATGATGACATCGAGGGCGTCCTCCAGTGAGGTCTGCTCCTCCACTGCGACCAAGTCAATGCGCGGCACCATCAACTCGCGCACCAGGGTTTCGCCCAACTGAAAGATGCTGGCAATCATCTTCTTTTCGTCTTCCTCGATCAAGCCTGGCTCCTCGCTGGAATCAATGAGGAAGCGCAACTGGTCCTCAGAGAAGAAGAGGCTGTCGGCACTCACATCATCAGCGGAGCGCCCCATGATCAGGTCGGCCAGCGTCCGCAATCCCATAACCAGCGGCGAAAAGATGCGGGCAACCACGCGCACAGCACCGGCGAGTCGAATGCCAGATGAATCCACCGAACGAAACGCCCAGGCCCTGGAAACGACCTGCACACAGACGATCACCAGGCCACCGACCAGCACCAGAACCAAAATCTGCCAACGCCACATCAGCCCCGCGTTCTGCGCCAACCAAACGATCGCAGCGATTGCAGCGACGATGCCGAGTACGTCAAGAATCTGGAGAGCCAGCACGAATCGTGCGGGGTCTTCGACCAGCGCCAGCAACGCGTCGGCTCTGGATGCACCTTCCCCGCGCAGTCTGCGCACATTGGCTTTGCTCACTCCCCCGAGAGATGCCCGTCCGGCATTTGAAAATGCGATAACCAGGACTGCGACCAATAAACCTAACCAGGCTAACCAACTGTCAGGATCCACGAGTGTACTCCCGATCTTCCTTCCTTCGAACGCTTACCGGATTACTCAATATCAGAATGCGCCAAGCCGCGCAGGCGAGCAGGCACACCGACCGCCGTCTCACCGTCCGGCACGTCGCGCGTCACCACAGAGCCAGCACCCGTACGAGCGCCCATGCCGATACGCACCGGCGCCACCAACATGGTGTCGCTGCCGATGAAAGCACCGGCGCCAATCTCGGTAGGGTGTTTTTGGCTCCCGTCGTAGTTGCATGTGATCGTGCCGGCGCCTATATTTGCCTCACTGCCGATCTGGGCATCGCCGATATAGCTGAAATGGCCCATCTTCACGCCCGGCCCAAGATACGAGTTTTTCACCTCGCCGAAGTTGCCCATGTGTACGCCGCTGGCAAGATGTGCGCCGCTCCGCAAGTGCGCGAACGGGCCGATTTCCACACCGTCCTCGACCAAAGCGCCTTCCAACACCGAATACGTCACGCGACAACCGCTGCCAAGGGATGTGTTTTCAACCGTTGTGTCTGGCCCAATTCGACAACCCTGGCCGATGCGCGTCATTCCGCGCAAATGTGTAGCTGGAAACACGACTGTGTCACGGTCGATTGACACGGTATCGTCGATGTAGGTCGTTTGCGGGTCAATCAACGTGACGCCCGCCTGCATATGACGGCGGTTGACGCGCCCGCGCAGCACAGCTTCTGCCTCGGCAAGGTGCTCGCGCGTGTTGATGCCCAGCATCTCAGTGGCGTCATCAACCTTGACCGCAGCCACCTTACGACCCTGAGACACAGCTATCCCGACCAGATCGGTCAGATAGTACTCACCCTTGGGACTAACGGGAATTGAGTCGATGTTCTCCCAGATCCAGTCTGCGTCGAAACAATAGAGTCCCGGGTTCAGTTCACTGATAAGCCGCTGCTCAGGCGTACAATCGACCTCTTCGACGATGGCCTGGACCTCACCGTCTGGCGTGCGCACGATGCGGCCAAAGCCGCGCGGCGTGGCACTTTCGAAGGTTAACATCGACAGGACACCGCTCCCGCCAGCATGCAGATCGAGCAGCCGCCCCATGGTGTCAACGGTGAGAAGCGGCATATCGGCATAGAAGACCGCGACTGTGCCTTCCTGACCAGCCAATAATCCACGGGCCTGCATAACGGCATGTCCGGTGCCCAGCCGCTGCTGCTGCTCAACATAGCGCGCTCGAGTGCCGAGTTGACTACGCACCGCTTCAGCGCCGCGACCAATGACAACAACCGGTGGTGTCGTTGACAGCGCGTCGGCCAGCCGCACGCTATATTCAATCAGCGGCCGGCCGCCCAGCGGGTGCAATACCTTGGGTGTGTCCGACCGCATTCTTGTGCTGTCGCCCGCTGCCAGGATTACGACATTCAGGCTCGGTACCGAAGAAAGTTGATCAGGAAAGATTGACATCAGGAAACGTGTTGCAACGATAAGATCGCCAGGAAACCCGTGCCGGGGCACTGGATCATCCTGGCGCCGAATAGAAAAACGACTGTCTGCTACGCAACCATTCTAGCATAAGCCAGGGTGCGACGCAAACAGTCGAGTGAGAAAGCAATGAAAAACAGGCTCTGTTGGCGGCGTCCTACTCTCACAGGGACCTACGTCCCAACTACCATCGGGGCTGGAGGGCTTAACTACCAGGTTCGGGATGGGACTGGGTGTACCTCCTCCGCTAAAGCTACCAAAAGAGCCTGCTTTTACCTATTTAATTAGAGCTGTTACTCTAACGACCGAATAGAATGTGTGACTTCAATTGCTGTCATCTCGCGTAGAAAGCCCTCGTGCATTAGTACGAGTCCGCTAAACGCATTACTGCGCGTACACGCCTCGCCTATCAAGCTGGTAGTCTTCCAGCGCACTTACCCTCATTAAGAGGTGGGGGATCTAATCTTGAGGCAGGCTTCCCACTTAGATGCTTTCAGCGGTTATCCTTGCCAGACTTAGCTACTCAGCGATGCCGTTGGCACGACAACTGACACACCAGAGGTCTGTCCACTCCGGTCCTCTCGTACTAGGAGCAGCTCCTCTCAAATCCCCTACGCCCACAGCGGATAGAGACCGACCTGTCTCACGACGGTCTGAACCCAGCTCGCGTACCGCTTTAATGGGCGAACAGCCCAACCCTTGGGACCTACTTCAGCCCCAGGATGCGACGAGCCGACATCGAGGTGCCGAGCCACGCCGTCGATATGGACTCTTGGGCGTGACTAGCCTGTTATCCCCGGGGTAGCTTTTATCCGTTAAGCCACGGCCATTCCACTCTGAACCGTGGGATCACTAACGCCGACTTTCGTCTCTGCTCGACTTGTTGGTCTTGCAGTCAAGCTCCCTTATGCGTTTGCACTCTATGGCTGGTTTCCATTCAGCCTGAGGGAACCTTTGCGCGCCTCCGGTACCTTTTAGGAGGCGACCGCCCCAGTCAAACTGCCTACCAGGCACTGTTCCCAAGCCGGATTACGGACTCAGGTTAGGGTCAAGACTTAACCAGGCTGGTATTTCAACGGCGACTCCACCGAGGCTAGCGCCCCAGTTTCCCAGTCTCCCAGCTATCCTACACAAGCCAAGCCCTAACTCAATGCCAAGCTACAGTAAAGCTCCACGGGGTCTTTTTGTCCTGCTGCGGGTAAACGGCATCTTCACCGCTACTTCAATTTCACCGGGTCCCTCGTTGAGACAGTGCCCCACTCGTTACACCATTCGTGCGGGTCGGAACTTACCCGACAAGGAATTTCGCTACCTTAGGACCGTTATAGTTACGGCCGCCGTTCACCGGGGCTTCAGTTCAAAGCTTCGCTTGCGCTAACCTCTCCCTTTAACCTTCCGGCACTGGGCAGGTGTCAGCCCCTATACGTCCTCTTTCGAGTTCGCAGAGACCTGTGATTTTGTTAAACAGTCGGCAGGGCCATTTCACTGCGGCCGCCTCGGGCTCGATAAGCTAGTCATCTCACCCTACCGCGGCGATCCTTCTCCCGAAGTTACGGATCTATTTTGCCTAGTTCCTTAACGAGGGTTCTCCCGATCCCCTTGGTATTCTCTACCCGTCTACCAGTGTCGGTTTGCGGTACGGGCACGCGGGTCTAACTAGAGGCTTTTCTCGGCAGCATGGGCTCAACCAGTTTACGGCCTAGGGCCTTCCCCATCACCTCTCGGCTCAGACGGCGGATTTACCTACCATCCTCAACACCTACAGGCTTGGAACCTGAATCCAATAACAGGCTGGCCTACCCTTCTGCGTCACCCCATCGCTCAAACAACCCTACGTGGTACAGGAATATTAACCTGTTGTCCATCGGCTACGCCGTTCGGCCTCGCCTTAGGCCCGACTAACCCGACGCGGATTAACCTTCCGTCGGAAACCTTAGACATACGGGGGATACGTTTCTCACGCATCTTACGCTACTCATGCCGGCATTCTCACTTCTGTGGGCCGCAACCGGTCCTCACGGTCCGACTTGTATCTCCCACAGAACGCTCCCCTACTGCTCCGCCTTACGGCGAAACCCGCAGCTTCGGTGCAAAGCTTTAGCCCCGTTACATTTTCGGCGCAGAATCACTAGACCAGTGAGCTATTACGCACTCTTTAAAGGGTGGCTGCTTCTAAGCCAACCTCCTGGGTGTCTAAGTAACTCCACATCCTTTCCCACTTAGCTTTGACTTAAGGACCTTAGCTGGCGGTCTGGGCTCTTTCCCTCTCGACTACGGATCTCATCATTCGCAGTCCGACTGCCACGCTCTGGAGTATCGGCATTCGGAGTTTGATACGGTTTGGTAAGCGACATGCCCCCTAGCCGAGTCAGTGCTCTACCTCCGATACTAAACGCGTGACGCTAGCCCTAAAGCTATTTCGGGGAGAACCAGCTATCTCCAGGTTCGTTTGGCATTTCACCGCTATCCACAGCTCATCCCCTAATTTTGTAACATTAGTGAGTTCGGGCCTCCACGAGACATTACTCTCGCTTCACCCTGGCCATGGATAGATCACCTGGTTTCGGGTCTACTCCCTGCGACTGAACGCCCTATTCAGACTCGCTTTCGCTGCGGCTCCGCCTGTTGCTGGCTTAACCTTGCCACAGAGAGTAACTCGCCGGCTCATTCTCCAAAAGGCACGCGGTCACACTTTGCCCGAAGGCCATAGTGCTCCCACTGTTTGTAAGCGTACGGTTTCAGGTTCTATTTCACTCCCCGCGCTGGGGTGCTTTTCACCTTTCCCTCACGGTACTGGTTCACTATCGGTCGCCAAGAGTATTTAGCCTTGGAAAGTGGACTTCCCAGATTCCCGCAGAATTAGCGTGCTCCGCGGTACTCAAGAACACAGCAAGAGTCCAACCCCTTTCGTCTACGGGGGTGTCACCCTCTATGCCCAACCGTTCCAGTGTTGTTTAACTAGAGATTGGATTTGTAACTCTTTGGAGCTTTCGCAGTCGCTCCGGCTGTGTCTTACAACCCCCATGTTGCAACGGCTGCGACCTATCACGCAACACGGGTTTAGGCTGTTCCCCTTTCGCTCGCCACTACTCAGGGAATAATCTCTTTTCCTCGAGGTACTTAGATGTTTCAGTTCCCTCGGTTCCCTCTCTCAAGCCTATGTGTTCAGCAAGAGAGTACCCAGGCATTCCCCTGGGTGGGTTTCCCCATTCGGGCATCCACGGATCAAAGTCTGACAACGACTTCCCGTGGCTTATCGCAGTTGTCCACGCCCTTCATCGGCTCTTGGCGCCAAGGCATCCACCGTACGCTCTTAGTAGCTTTCTACACGAGACGGCAGAAATTGAAGTTCTACACATTCTATTCGGTTGTTAAAGTAACAACTCTCAGCGTTTGACCGCTGACCCGTGACCGCCAGCCTGCTGGTGATCACACATCAATGGTCAACCCGATTGAGACAAAAACGACCCAGCATTACGCCGGGTCGTTTGGACCTTCGTCGCATGCTTTCAAACCATTGGATCGCCTTACGTCTGGCGGGTGAGCAAAGTCATCATGTATTGAATGGTGTACTACAAGACTAACGTTCGGACCAGATTGGTCAACCAGTGGGCCTGAGTGGACTCGAACCACTGACCCCTGCGTTATCAGCACAGTGCTCTAACCGGCTGAGCTACAGGCCCGAAACCTAGGCTACATTAACAACTAAAAAGTGATAGGAAGACGTGAATTGGGGTGGTCAACCTTCTCGGTTGAACCGTTTCTGACCTAAGGAATTCACCATCCGGCAACTGGCATTACCCAGTCTCGGCAGGTAAAAACTCCCTAGAAAGGAGGTGATCCAGCCGCAGCTTCCGCTACAGCTACCTTGTTACGACTTCGTCCCAGTCACCAGCCCCACCTTAGACAGCTGCTTCCTTGCGGTTAGCGCACCGGCTTCAGGTGTTGCCAGCTCCCATGACGTGACGGGCGGTGTGTACAAGGCCCGGGAACGTATTCACCGCAGTATGGCTGACCTGCGGTTACTAGCAACTCCGACTTCATGCAGGCGGGTTGCAGCCTGCAATCCGAACTGAGACCGGCTTTGATGGGATTAGCTCCGCCTCGCGGCTTGGCAACCCATTGTACCGGCCATTGTAGCGTGTGTGTAGCCCTGGACATAAAGGCCATGCTGACTTGACGTCATCCCCACCTTCCTCCGGTTTGACTCCGGCAGTCCCACTAGATACGTATAACTAGTAGCGAGGGTTGCGCTCGTTGCGGGACTTAACCCAACATCTCACGACACGAGCTGACGACAGCCATGCAGCACCTGCAGTCGCTGCCCGAAGGCTCGTTCCCCTTTCGGTTCACTACTACGACCATGTCAAGCCCAGGTAAG
The DNA here is from genome assembly GCA_020634615.1 of Anaerolineales bacterium. Taxonomy (GTDB): domain Bacteria; phylum Chloroflexota; class Anaerolineae; order JAAEKA01; family JAAEKA01; genus JACKBK01. The sequence continues at coordinate 164,136 of JACKBI010000006.1, read as the reverse complement.
GTTCTTCGCGTCGCATCGAATTAAACCACACGCTCCGCTGCTTGTGCGGGCCCCCGTCAATTCCTTTGAGTTTTAGCCTTGCGGCCGTAGTCCCCAGGCGGCGAACTTATCGCGTTAGCTACGGCACTGATAGGTTTAATACTACCAACACCTAGTTCGCATCGTTTACGGCGTGGACTACCGGGGTATCTAATCCCGTTCGCTACCCACGCTTTCGCACCTGAGCGTCAGGTGTGGGCCAGGGAGTCGCTTTCGCCACTGGTGTTCCTCCCGATATCTACGCATTCCACCACTACACCGGGAATTCCACTCCCCTCTCCCAACCTCAAGTCACGCAGTATCAAACGACCTCTCCCGGTTGAGCCGGGAGCTTTCACGTCTGACTTACGCGACCGCCTGCGTGCGCTTTACGCCCAATAAATCCGGATAACGCTAGCCTCCTACGTATTACCGCGGCTGCTGGCACGTAGTTAGCCGAGACTTATTCCTGGGATACCGTCCTTGTCTCTTCTCCCAGAAAAGAAGTTTACGACCCGAAGGCCTTCATCCTTCACGCGGCGTTGCTGCGTCAGGCTTTCGCCCATTGCGCAATATTCCTCACTGCTGCCTCCCGTAGGAGTCTGGCCCGTGTGTCAGTGCCAGTGTGGCTGATCGTCCTCTCAGACCAGCTACCGATCATCGCCTTGGTAGGCCATTACCCCACCAACTAGCTAATCGGACGCAGGCCCCTCCCAGAGCGCCGGAACTTTACTCAATCAACCGAATGACTGAGCATATGGGGTATTAGCTCCTCTTTCGAGAAGTTGTCCCCCACTCTGGGGTAGGTCACCTACGTGTTACTCACCCGTGCGCCACTAACTCTTCATCCGAAGAATCGAGTTCGTTCGACTTGCATGTGTTAGGCACGCCGCCAGCGTTCATCCTGAGCCAGGATCAAACTCTCCGCAAAAAAACTTACTTACTGACCTGTATTAGGTCATTGAGCCCAAAACACTTGGCTTCCTATCACTTTTTAATTGTTAATGTGCCGTCCGCACGAAGAGTCATACTATCACATTCGGCGGCGTTTGTCAAGACCCAATTTCAGGAATTTTTGCACGAATTTTCACGACCGTGGCCGGAACCCTCGTCAACCCGCTATCGATGCTCACAGAACCGCAAGTCGTCGCTTTTGCTTGAACCTGCAAAATCCCGTTTTTGGGACAAAAAGACCGCCGGCCTTATGGCTGCGGTCTTCCAGACCTCTCATCGATTGTAATATGGGCCTAGATTATCTTGTTAGTGTTCTCAAGCGCGGAAGCAGTTGCTTCCCTAACGAGCGGTAGTATAGCACACGCCAAAACACCTGTCAAATCTGCAAGTCGCCGCGGTATTGTCCGATTCGACACAAGTCGAATCCGCGCCGATAGCTGCGCGCTGATGGGCCCGACTCAATATCAAACACCTTGTTACATCCATTGCCAGCCTCTGGTTGATCTGGTATACTGAATCTATATTCCTGTGTCGACTCACAGCGATTTCCGACGATTCTGGAGAACACCATGAGCACCCTGCTGATTAAGAACGCGCACCTGCTGATCACTATGAACGCTGGCCGGGAGCAAATCTCCAACGGCGCATTGTTCGTTCGCGACAACATTATCGAAAAGGTGGGACTAACCAGCGAACTACCAGCCGATGCGGATCGCGTCATCGATGCCAGCGGTATGGTCGTGCTCCCTGGACTGATCAACACACACCATCACTTGTATCAGACCCTGACTCGTTGCCTGGCTCAGAACAGCGGGCTGTTTGGTTGGCTGACAACATTGTACCCAATCTGGGCACGGATGAACGCTGACGCTGTATTTGTTTCCGCGAAAGTCGGCCTGGCCGAGTTGCTGCTCAGTGGCTGCACCACATCTAGTGACCACCTCTACCTCTACCCGAACGGCAGCCGCATCGATGATGAGATTAGAGCCGCGGAGGAACTGGGCATCCGCTTCCATGCAACCCGCGGCTCCATGAGTCTGGGCGAAAGCCAGGGTGGATTGCCACCCGATAGCGTGGTTGAGGATGAAGACGCAATACTCAAAGACTGCCAACGAGCGGTGGAGACCTTCCATCAGCCGCAACGCCATGGCATGGTCCGGGTCGCGTTGGCCCCCTGTTCTCCCTTCAGCGTCACCCCGGATTTGATGCGCGAAAGCGCTGCCATGGCGCGCGCCTACGGCGTCCGCCTGCACACCCACCTGGCCGAAACACTGGACGAAGAGCACTTCTGTCTGGAAACCTTCGGCAAGCGTCCAGTAGAGTATGTCGAATCACTGGGCTGGACAGGAAGCGATGTCTGGCATGCGCACTGCGTCCACATGAGCAAACACGAGATCGATCTATTTGCACGTACCGGCACCGGTGTCGCCCATTGCCCCAGCAGCAACATGCGGTTGGCCAGCGGCATTGCACCAGTAGTTGACTGGCGTGCCACTGGCGTTCCGGTCGGTCTGGGCGTCGACGGCTCAGCCAGCAACGACTCCAGTCACTTGCTGGCTGAAGCGCGCCAGGCAATGCTGCTACAACGCGTCAAGGGCGATGCAGGAGCGATGAGTGCGCACGGAGCGCTGGAGTTGGCAACCATCGGTGGTGCAGCGGTGCTTGGCCGTGACGACATCGGAGCGCTCGCGTCAGGTATGGCGGCCGATTTCATCGGCTATCGGATGGACCGGCTGGACTTCACAGGCGCCCTGCACGATCCTCTGGCCGCACTGGTTTTCTGCACACCAGTTAATGTAGACTTAAGTGTGGTTAACGGGAAGGTACGCGTACAGGACAGTCATATCGTTGACCTCGATATCGAGCCGCTGATCCAACGCCATAACGCCATCAGCCGCGCCATGATCCGCGATGAGCCGCTGCCGCGCTAAGCCGCGAGACAACGCATCATGGACTACTTGATTCGACAGGCCGCTTCGCTGCTTGCCAACGCCCGCCGACTGGTGATCCTGACCGGCGCGGGAATGAGCAAAGAAAGCGGTATTCCTACTTTTCGCGAGGCACAAGACGGGTTGTGGGCGACCTATGATCCGCAGCAATTGGCGACAATGCAGGGGTTCCGTGCCAATCCCAAGCTGGTTTGGGACTGGTACCGGTATCGCCTTCAGCTGATCGAACAGGCGCATCCTCACCCGGGCCACCTGGCAGTGGCAGAGCTGGAGCAGCGAATACGCGGTGTCGTGGTCATTACCCAAAATGTGGACGGTCTGCATGAAAGCGCCGGCAGCCATGATGTACTGGAACTGCACGGCAGTATCCGCCGCTTCAAATGTCTGCGCGGCCACAACGGACTAACAATGGACGACCTGACGGGGCAAACCGAATCGCCGCCGCGCTGTCCGCGAGCCGACTGTGATGCCCTTGTTCGCCCCGATGTTGTCTGGTTTGGCGAACAATTGGATAGCACCGTGATCCAGCGCGCCTTTCTAGAGAGCGAGGCGTGCGACGTAATGCTGATCATCGGCACCAGTGGTGTCGTCCATCCCGCGGCCAGCCTGCCATATCAAGCCTGGAACCGACGGGCACGCATCATCGAGGTCAATCCACAGCGCAGCGAGCTAACCGACCTCGCCCACATTTTCCTCCAGGGAACGGCCGGCCAGGTGTTGCCAAATGTGTTGGCCGCAATGGACGGCGAACTGATTGATAGATAAAATAGAGATCCAACGGATACTTCTGAACGACCACGGACGAAAGTCACGGAGAGCCTTGTGCCTGAACGAATGCTTATTCAAAACGGAAGACTGATCACGCCTACAGGCGAGATCTTTGCTGACCTGCGGATTCTCGACGAGACAATCCACAGCATTGGCATTGACCTCGACCCGTTACCTGGCGAGGAAGTCATCGATGCCCGCGATTGTGTCGTGTTGCCCGGCCTCGTGGACCCGCATACCCACATCCAACTCGACACGGGAATCTACAAGACTCCCGATGACTGGGCAGTTGGCACGCGCACAGCGGCCTGCGGCGGCGTTACCACGGTTATCGACTTCGCCACGCAGTTCCCCGGCCAAAACGTGCGCGAGGCGGTGCAAGCGCGGCTGGACGAGATCGATGATATGGCGCACATCGACTTCGGTTTGCACGTCATGCTGACAGAGCTGCCCGAGAGTGACACGGAGCTGGGCGAGTGGATGGCGGACCTGGCTACACTGGGCACACCGGCCGCAAAGGTTTACACGACCTATCGACCCAACTATTACCAGGACGATGACAGCCTGTTGCGCGTGTTCCGCGCCGCCGCCCGTCACGGCGTTCTGGTCATGATTCACTGCGAAAACGACACGCTGGTATCAGCTGCCACAAGTCGATTTGTTGCCGCCGGCAAGACAGAGCTGGCATTCCACGGACAGGGACGCCCCGGGCTGGCCGAAGTTGAAGCCGTTCAGCGCGTGCTGTTGCTGGCCAATGATGCGAATTGCCCGGTGTATATCGTCCACTGCTCGGTAGCGCGCTCCGTGGATGCCGTGGTAGCGGCGCGCGGCAACGGACAGATTGCCTTCGCGGAAACCTGCCCGCAATATCTACTACTGGACGAAAGCTTTTATTCCGGTTCAAACCCGGCTTGGGGGATCATGCAGCCGCCGTTGCGCCCCGCCAGCGAAAACGAGCGGCTATGGAATCTTGTTGCCAGTGGTGCTGTCAGCGCGGTTGGCACCGACCATTGCGACTACACTGTGACCCAGAAGTATGGCCTTGACCCGTTGAGCGAAACGGCGGTGCAGGAGGCGCTGGCGGTACTGAGCGACGAAGAACAAGAGATGGTGGTATTGCGCGCAGGGCTGCGCGATGGCTGGCATCGGGAATGGAACGAAGTTGCCCGAAACATGGGTGTTTCCCGCGACACTGTGCGGCGCCTGGAAACCGACGCTCTGCGCCGCCTGCGCGATGCCAACGGCGCTCTGGACACCATCCGCGACGCGACTTCGGTCAATGGCCACCCAAAGTTACCGTTCACGCAGACGCCGGGCGGCATTCCCGGGCTCGAGACAGCCTTGCCCTTGCTGGCTACCGAGGGTGTTGCCAGCGGGCGTATATCATGGAGCGACCTCGCCCGGCTCGCGTCAGGCAACCCGGCGCGGCTCTTTGGCATGTATCCGCGCAAAGGTGCATTGTTGCCCGGCAGCGACGCTGATATCGTGATCTACGACACCAAATCGAGTTGGACCATCAAGGCAAGTGAAATGCACAATATCGCCGGCTATACTCCTTATGAAGGGCGAGAAATTCGCGGCCGCGTGCGCATGACTATCAGCCGGGGACAGATTCTTTACCGCGGCGGCGAGTTTCATAGCCACCGCGGCCACGGCCATTTCGTGCACGGCAAACCTTTCAACGCAAGCGATGTTTGATCGTCACTGACTCCATGCCTGCAACCGCTGTCGCAGCAGCACCTTCACGACAAACAACACCAGAAACGACGTCAGCAACAGAATAGCGGACAGAGTCAGCGCCCGGTTCAGATTCAGTTCAAATCCGAGGTAAATGGCCAGCGGCATGGTCTGAGTGCGTCCCGGGAAATTGCCGGCGAAGATAATGGTCGCGCCGAATTCGCCCAGCGCACGCGCCCATGTCATGATCGCACCGGCCAACAACGCCGCGCCGCTCAGCGGAACGGTGATCATACGAAAGACCTGAAAACTGCTGGCGCCGTCCAACGCTGCGGCATACTCAATCTCCCGGTCAACGTTAGCGAAGCCAGCCGTAGCCGCCTTGACAAAGAAAGGCGCGGCCACAAAAAGCTGCGCCATGACTACGGCCACCTGGGTAAACGCGATGTCGACTCCCAGGATGCTGAGTTGCTGACCCAGCAGGCCGCGGCGGCCAAAGGCCAGCAACAGCGCAATACCGGCTACCAGGGGAGGCAGAACAATCGGCAGATCGATCAGCGTGTCCAGAGCAGCATGGCCGCGAAACCTTCGCCGGGCCAACAGGTATGCTACCGGAGCGCCCAGCACCAGCGTTAGCAGTAGCGTCGTGGTGGTTGTCGCCATGCTCAGCCAGATAGCCTGCGCCACTTCGACGTCGAACAGATTGGACAGGAAGTCAACCGGCGCGGCGCGGACAACCAGGGCCAGCAGTGGCAAGGTGAGAAAGAGGACAAGGGGCACGCTGAGCAGCACGAGAAGTGCGTCCTCGCGCGCACGGCGCCATCTGCGCTCGACGCGAACTGCGGCGGCAGCGGTTGCAGTTGAGTTTGAAGCCGTAACCATAGTCAGTCCATTTCCTCCACCGGAATGAAACCGTGGCCAGCCAGCACCGCCTGGCCAGCAGGTGACAGTACAAACTCCAAAAACTTCTGTGCCAGCGCCAGGTTCGGCGCGTCGCTGACTGGAGCAATGGGGTACGCAGCCAGCGTGTTCAGGCTGTCCGGTATGGAAATGCGCGCAACCTGGCCTGCCACATCCGGCGATATGTCAGATGAGTAAACAATGCCTGCATCGGCTTCGCCCAGAACCACCTTGCTCAGAACCGCCTTGACATTTTCCTCATACGACACCACATTCGACAGGACCGCCTCTTCGTAGCCAACTGCAAACTGGGGCGACGAATTGGCCTTTTCCAGAAACGCCAGTGAATAATCACCCACGGGCACATTCTTGGCCGCCAACACCAGCTTGACGTCCGGTTTCGCCAGATCCTGCAATGTTGACAGCCCGGCCGGGTTTTCCGCTGGCATAACGACCACCAGTTTGTTGCCCCCAAAGACGCGCTGCTTACCCTCCGTCACGCGCCCCGTATCGATCACTGCTCGCATTTGAGCTTCGTTGGCGGAAGCAAACAGATCCACCGCCGCGCCCTGCGCGAGCTGTTGAGCCAGTTGCTGCGACCCGGCAAAATTGAACACCACATCCACGCCAGGGTTGTCAGCCTCAAATTGGAGGGCCAAATCGCGGAACGGGTCGGTCAGCGACGCCGCCGCAAAAACCGTTACGTTGTTCTTAGCGTCACTGTTGGCAGACAGACCTGGCAGCGAGCAGCCGGCCAGCAGCAGGATAGCCACTAACAGATACCCTCGCTTCAGCGTCCACATCATCGACTCACTACCGCTTCCGGGGTCAGCGCCCGCTCGCATTCATCCAGCCACTCCAGATGCGCCTCGGTCTGTACAGCCCGCAAGCGGTAGACCTGGCGCTCGTACGGTCGGTCGCCGGGAACGGCTTCCACCTGGCGTTGCAGATCATCCCGCAACAGGCGGGTAGCGTCACGCTGACCCTTTATCAGCGTTCGCAATGGCTCGGGCCCGCTCTTGCTGGCGAAGAACAGCTTGGCCAGGAATTCCTGTCGAAATTGCCGCGGCCGCCGCACCGGCTCGACCATCCAACGCGCAAACGCCGCCTCACCTTCACAGGTCAGACTAAGCATTTTGCGCGGTGGCCTGCCCTCTTGCGGTTCCAGTGTGCTGGCGATGTAACCCTCCTCTTCCATCCTTGCCAAAAGCGCATAAAGCTGACCCTGTTTGACCGTCCAGATCAAACGCAGTTCACTGGCGTTGCGCAGCCGCTGGTGAATCTCGTAGGCGTGCATCGGCCTGCTGCTGAGAAAGCCCAGCAAGGCATATTCATAAGAAAGCGGGGACCGGGATTGGCGAGTCATAGGTGTCCAAAATATGGATATTCAAAGTTTGAATAATTGCGGAGGAATTATAGCGTAGCGATCCACACGCGTCAAATGAGCATGTCTATTCAGGGCGGGACAAGTACGGCGCGGATAACGCCGATCCCAGTGATCACCTGGGACCGACAACAGGGGGTTGGCAAAGCAGCGGAGTTGGATGTCGGTGGCCGGCTTACGCGTGACCTGAGCGGTCATTAGCGTGCTGCAACAGAGCATACTCGATGATGCGCGCGTGATCGAATGCCAGCGGCGGCAGGCTGGTCACGGGCCACCAGCGGGCGTCGGCAGCGTCGTCGCCGGCCTGAATGCTACGGGCTTGTTCTTCAGTCACATCTCCGAAATATGAAATGGTGATCACCCGAGTGCGCGGATCGCGGCCAGGATCACCGAAGGCATGCAGTTGCTGCAATACCACGCCGGTCAGCCCGGTCTCCTCATGTAGTTCACGGCTGGCGGCTTCCTCAAGCGACTCGTCGATCTCCACAAACCCGCCTGGGATGGCCCAGCTGCCCTCGAAAGGCCAGCGGCGACGGCGAATCAGCAGGACATGCAAGATCCCGCCAAGCGGTGCGAAGAGGATCGTATCGACAGTAACTGAGGGCCGCTCGTAATCGTCGGCCGAGTAGGATGGTGATGTCATGAACAGGATACGAGTGCAAAAGATACCGGACAGTTGGCAGAGGCGACCGGCAGGTCAAGACGACGATTCTCCGCCGGCCTCAAGATTGCACTTTAACGCACGGCAGTGGTTTTCGCAACTGCGCCGGGAAATATGGTACACTCCGCCCCATCGTTTGTCAATCGCTTTGGGACAGCCTGGAAAAGTAATTATGTCGAACTCAAGCTATGTAGTAGCCAGCCGAGCAAATATCCTGGCGCGCATTGTTCTGGTAATCGATCTGTTGCTCGCAGTTGCCATCTACTTCAGTGCAGCGCCGACCGGTTGGTTTGTCGCGCCGGCGGTTGCTGCGTTGCTGCTGTTTCCCTATCTGCGCTATGTCTCGCGCAGCCCGGCCCTGTGGACCATAGGGATACTGACGCTGGCGATACTCATGCTGATCGCAGCGGGTCCGTTGCTGGGCGCGTACGGGATCGCACTGTGGGTACTCCTGCCACTGACCCCGCCATCAGCCGGCTACGTGCTGGGCCGGCGCATCTTTGTCAGCCAGGTCGCAGGCATCGGTCTGGCGGCGCTGGCAATCGCTTCGATCATAGTTGTCAGAAACAAGCTCGAGCTTGATTTCACGATCATCAGCCAGGCGCTTTTCGTGACGTCGCTGGTCGTCAGCCTGATCACCGCCACATGGTTCGCGTCCAAGGCAGTGCGCCCTGATCCCACCTCAACCGATCTGTTGGGTCCGCCGCTACAGGTTGCCAAAAGTGTGGTGGTGGTGCCATTCAATTGGGTCGTGGGCGGCGTGCAGAGCGAGGCACTGCGGCTTGAGTTGCACACAATGCGCCGCACACTGAGCCCGCGCTGGATCGTGCTCGATCTCGCGCCGGCCGGCGAGTTGGGCCGCCGCGATCTGAGCGCCATCGAGCGCGCTGCCGAGGAAATCACCACATCCTACTGCACTGTCGTGGTCGCTCGTCCGCCGGTAGACACTCTGGGCCACCTGGACATTGCACAACCTGTAGTGGGTCGCGTGGAACGGTTCGCAACCGTGCCGCAGGCTGTGGAGGCAGGTCTGCGACGACTTGGCTGGACCCAGGAAGTGGAGCAAGGCCAGCGGATCGTGACGCACGTGTAAGCGACAAACGCTACTATCTCTCAAGGACAGCTAGCAAGTTGCGGCGCGTAGGGATCGGTGATTGCTGTTATTGCCCCTGATGCAACAGAATTTCCGCACCCTGCTGCGCGTCGAGTTCGGGCGGCAACGGGCTGATGCCATTCTTGCTCAGTAGAAAAGCTGTCAGTTCCCAATACTCGCCATCCTGCAAACTGCCCGGCTTATGCCAGGGCATCTTGTCACGCATGTACGCCTGCAAATCCGACGCCGTCTCAAAACGCGCCAGCGCGGTGGCGCCGACCAGCGGCGGTACGTAGCGGGGCAACACAAACCCTTCCGGCGGGTGGTTCGCTGCATGGCATTTGGCCTGCCAGCAGTTCTGATCAGCCGGAGCCCACTTGGCAATCCAGTCCTCTGTCAGTCCCTGTCCCTCATCGCCATGACAATCCTGACACACCAGACGCCAGATTTCCGCGCCTTTCTCGATCTGAGTGGCATCCTCCGGCAGATTACTGAGCACCAGCCAGCTTTCATCTGTCTTTACTGGCGTGGCGGCCGGCATTCGTGGTTCCAAAGTCGGCTCAGGCGTCGGCGTCCGCCCCGCAGATTGCCCGCATGACGTCAGCAGGACACTCGAGAGGAAAATGATCACGACACTGATCAATAGTTTGTGTGGTCGAAGCGAGAACATACGCACCTGTATAAAGATCTGATTTATCGATTATAGCACGTCTTCACCCAGAACTTGACACGCTTGGCCTGCTACGTCGGTAAGCGCCAGCACGTTCGCCATGCTGAGTAGGTCAAGACCTGTTGTGGATCTGCGATGGCCAATTGGCATGGCGAATTTCCAGGAAAGAGATGACCTGCTTCCGAACCGCGCCGTTGACAGGGCGGCAGCGCGATGCTACACTGAGGTTGCCGGCAATATGCTGGCCGAGAAACGTAGCAACCCGTGCAGCAAAGACATTCTCATGACTGGCGATGAATCTTCCGCAGCAGCAACTGAGGAGCTCCGCCTGGTGCAGGGCAGTTGCATCCGTTGCGGCGCTGTTGACACCTGGTGCAAGCTGTATACGCTTCTGTGGCTTCTTGAACATCCCGGCAAACAGCTCTCTGGTCCGCAACTTTGCGAGCGCTTGTATCAGAGCGATGAGGGCTTGATGCGGTCGATTTTGGTCGATCTCAGCAAGGCAGGCTTCCTGGTCGAGGTTGACCAACGGTTCGAGCTGTCAGACGATCCTGATGTGGCAGCCTGTCTGAACTATCTGCACCAGAACTTCGCCGATCCACAGGCACGCCAGCGATTGATCGAACGTATTCGGGAAATAGAACCTCACAAACAGGAGCGCGGCCATGCCATCTGACCTCAGCGAGGCTCTACTGGCTTCAATACCCGATGGCAAGGTGCTGGACGTGCGCATCGGCCTGTCGTGGACTGCGGTCGTGGTAGAAATCGCCGGGGCGCGCCGGTGCGGTCTGGCTGCCACGTTGCGCGGCGAACGCGGCCACGGCTCACCCACCATGCCCGATGCAGGTCATCTGGTCGAGCGCAGCGCGCGCGAGCTGGCGATCTGGGCAAGCCCGGACACGGGGAACCTCACCCAGACTTCGGTAGGTTTTGCAACATTGAACGCGCTGCTGGCCGCGGCCGCAGCCGACCAGCAGTGGACCGACCTCAACGCGGCGGAGGTGATCGCTGAGCGCGGCGTTGGCAAGCGAGTCGCCCTGGTCGGACACTTCCCCTTCGTGGAACAATTACGCGAACAGGTCGGCGCGCTCTGGGTTTTGGAGCTTCAGCCACAGCCAGGCGACCTGCCGGCCAGCGCCGCCGCCGAGATCCTGCCTCAAGCTGACATCATCGCCGTCACCGCCACCACGCTGATCAACGGCACCTTCGCCGGGCTGATGGCGCTGGCCAATCCGGTCGCACTGACGATGCTGCTCGGCCCCTCGACGCCCCTCTCACCGGTTTTGTTCGACCATGGTGTGGACATCCTGTCGGGCGCGCTGGTCCAGGACATCGACGCCACGCTGCGCGCGGTCAGCCAGGGCGCCGGGTTTCGCCAGATCCATCGCGCAGGCGTCAGGCTGGTCAGCCGCTGGGCGGAGACCGGCAAAAGCGCCGGCGCGCGCTGATTCACAGGCCAACCCTGGCGGGCGTCGCGGCCAGATCGCACGACGACCCCTATGTTTGTCAGAGCTTCGTTATCGATTGCACAATGCGGGGATGCGCGGTATAATTCACAGCCAGAACTGGAATGTGACCTGGTTCTTTCCTAAAGGAGGACCCAATGCGCCGCGTTTTGTATCTGCTGGCACTGGCTGCAATCCTTACCGGGATACAGCACACCAGTGCTCTGGCCCAGCCTGCTTCCACTGCGACGGTCAAGGCTGTACTTTTCTACTCTCCCACCTGTCCCCATTGCCACGCGGTCATCAACGACACAATTCTGCCGCTGATGGACCAATACGGCGAAGATTTCGTGGTCATCGGGATCGACATCACCCAGCCTGGCGGGCAAACGCTCTACAACGCGTCCACCGACCAGTTTCAAATTCCACAAGAGATGTCCGGCGTACCGCGGTTGATCATCGGCGAAACAGTGCTCATAGGCAGCGTCCAGATTCCGCAGGAACTGCCGGGACTCATCGATTCCGGTCTGGCAAACGGCGGGATCGGCTGGCCCAACATTCCCGGTTTGGCGGAAGCTCTGGCGGCCGGCCAGCAGGACCAACAAACGGAGTCCCCTGCGGAAACACCGGCGCCCACACGGGAGGGCGCCGTCGCTTCCACGGCGACGCCTGTGCCAGCAGCGACAGCCACGCCTGAAGTTGTAACGATCACCGCGGACTCCTTGCCTGCCGCCGGAGCAGGTGCGGCGACCGGATTGCCGGACGGCGGCTGGTTGGCCGCACTTATCCTGGGCGGCATGCTGCTGGTTCTCGGGTACACCGTTTTTCGGATCTACTCAGCGCGCGAGGCGTTGTTCAACAGCAACGCGAACGCGGGCGCGATGATCACTTCGCCGTTGGTGCCCGTTCTCGCGCTGCTGGGGCTGGCCGTTGCCGCTTATCTGGCGTACGTTGAAATCACCCAGACAGCAGCCGTCTGTGGACCGGTGGGCGAATGCAATGCGGTCCAGTCAAGCGACTATGCCCGGATCATCGGCATTCCTGTCGCAGTGCTGGGAATCGCTAACTACCTGGCCATTCTGGGGCTGTGGATCGCCCACGTTGTGACGAGCAGCAAGTGGCAACGCCGGACCGGTTGGGCGCTGCTGCTGGTGACGGTCTGCGGCGTACTGTTCTCGATCTATCTGACACTGCTGGAACTGTTCGTCATTCACGCGGTGTGCATCTGGTGCCTGAGTTCGGCGCTCATTACAGCAGCGCTGCTGCTGACAATTGCGGTGCAACTTACTCGCCAACCGCCGGCCGATACGCCAAGCCGCCATCAGCGTCCCCTGGCTGCCTGAGCGAAACTGGACGCTACAAAGAAAACCGGAGAGGCGGCGCCGCCTCTCCGGTTTTCTTTGCCCTTAGGAAGCTTTCAACTCGCGATCGAAAAACTCCCGCACGCGTTGGATAAAAAGCTGGTCGCCGTCGCCTGTGAAGGTGTGCGGCTGGCCGGGATAGCTGAAGCATTCCACAGGCTTGGCAAGCGCTTGCAGCCGCTGGCACAGGTCGTCTGACCACGCTGGCGGCACGGTAGCATCCTGGTCGCCGTGGTGGATGCTAACAGCCGCGGTGACGCGATCGAGATAGTTGATTGGGGAAATGCGCTGCAAGACGTCGTCGGGCGGCGCTTCGTCCCACAGGCCGCTCACGCCGTTGGTAAAGTAGAGGATGCGCTGGTGGTTCAACGCCTCGTCGCCGCTCATCGCGCCGTAGAGCACCGCCGCGTCCACGCCGTCGCTGACGGTGATGACGCGCTGGCTGATGCCGCCGCCCATGCTGTGCCCCCAGATGCCCAGATGTTCAGGATCCGCCTGCTGGAGCGGCCCGGGTTGACCGCCTTGTTTCTTCACCAGCCCAATGAGGTTCAGCACGTCGACAGCCTGGCCGACGCGATATTCCTCCGGCCCATTGTCGGAGGGGGGCCAATTGCGGAAGTTGGGATGGATCACCAGATAGCCGGCTCGTGCCAGCGCATCGGCATAGCGCGTGGTGTAGGTCAACGTGTTGTAGGTCGCCGGATCGACATAGCCGTGCAGCACCAACACGACCGGGAACGGCCCCTCGCCGCGCGGCACGTCCATGAAACCATAGATGGTTAGCCCGTCGCTGGGGAAGGTGACCAGAGTCCGGGTGAATGCGTCAGTCACGTTGAGCGTTTGCTCGATGCGCAGTTCGCCGTCGCCGTAGCTGCGCGCCGTGAGCCCGTCGACGGTGAATGCCGCAAAGGGATCCGGGGTCGGCGATGGCGAAGCGGTTGGTGTGGCGGTTGCCGTAGGCGCAGGCGAAGGTGTCGAAGTAGACGTGGGCGTGCTGGTTGCGGTCGCGGTAGCAGTGGGTGTCGCAGTCGCGGTGGGTTGCGGTGTCGCTGTGGATGTGGCAGTGGGCGCGATGGCGATCGCTGTAGGCGCGGGCGTCGGCCTGCCACACGCGGACAGGACAAACAGCGCCAGCAGAACGATCGGAAACCAGTGTTTCTTGTGCATCATGGTGTCACCTCTGGTTACGCAGTCTAGCAGATGCTGCGTGGCGGTGCAGGGAGGTGGATCACGATAGGGGAAATCACCCTCACCCCAGCCCTCTCCCTGAGGGAGAGGGGGCAAGAGCGAATGCAGACGCGCTACTGCACCAAAGAACTACCTTACTACCGCACTGTCGAACTACCGAACTGCTCACAGAATGCGCTGGCCGAGGAGAGAGGCGAGGAGTTCGACGGCCAGTTCGGCGGTGCGGTTGCCGTCGTCGAGGATAGGGTTGATCTCGACCACATCTACCGAGGCAACTTTGTACGACTCGGTCAGGATTTCCATCAGCAGATGCGCCTCGCGGTAACTCAGGCCGCCAGGCACCGGTGTGCCGACACCAGGCGCGGTGAGGGGATCGATGGCGTCCATGTCCAGGCTGATGTGGATACGCGGCAGGTGGTTCAGATGGCTCAGCGCGCGGCGCGCGACAGTCGCCATACCCAGTTCGTCCACGTCGCGCATGGTGTAGACATGGATTCCGCTGGCTACCAGGTTTTGCCGCTCCTGGCCGTCCAGATCGCGAATCCCGATCATCGCGATCTCCTGTGGCTTCAGCTTCGGGCCGGAATGACCCAGGTCAACCAGGTCGGGATGTCCCCTCCCAACCAGTGCAGCTACCGGCATACCATGAATGTTGCCCGACGGCGACGTTTCGGGCAGATTGAAGTCGCCGTGCGCGTCGATCCAGATCAGCCCCAGCGGGCCGGCACAGGCAGTACCGCCGACCGTGCCGATGGCAATTGAGTGATCACCGCCCAGGAAAATGGGAACTTCCGGCGTTGTCGAGCAGGCTTTGGCAACGTCATAGATCGACCGGCAAGCAGATACGACCTCTGGCAAGTGACGCAGGTTGCCACTGCCGGCTCCGGTCTCCTGACGCTCCTTGACGGTGCGCTCGTCCCGTCCCGGGACCAGAACATTGCCATCGTCCTCCACCTCGCAGCCGAGACGAGTCAGCCGTTCGTAGAGGCCGGCATAGCGCACTGCGCTGGGCCCCATGTCCACGCCGCGGCGCTGCTGGCCCAGATCCATGGGAATACCGAGTATACGAATCTGCGAATGGTTCATCGATTTCTGCTCTCTTGAACTTGTGTCGTCGGCGATCAGTGGGCGGGCATTGTAGCACGTGACGACGCCAGGCCGCAAGCCATTGTCGCAACCGGGCATCGGACGGGTTGACCTCTGGCCGGAAATTCAAATTTGATTTGTCAATTGCATCATGTTGAGTTACCATTGTGCCCATCGCGGATGCGTAGCCTGAATTCGTTCCCAGACCGGCGATCCTCGCCGTATCACTCCCTCTGGCCAAGTGCAGTTCTTGCTATGTAAGAGCTTGCCAGCCTTGCCTGCCCTCCAGGCCAGCGTCCTTTTCAACACTCGGTTCGCAACTTTCTATCGCTCGTTCGGCACATTTGATTACCCCAAGGAGGAACAACCTATGTCTCGCAAGATCGTTCTCGTTTTGGCGGTTTTAGTGCTGGCGGCCATGCTGGCTGCCTGTGCTCCACCCGCGACGCCCGCGCCCGTGGAACCGGCAGCCCAGCCAGGTCCTGCTGAAGCGGGCAAATTGGCCGTGTTCGGCGCTTATGCTACGGCTATCGAGGAACCATGGGATGGCGTCATCCACGCCGCGCTCAACAAGGCCAAAGAGGATGGCACCATCGACTACACCTACACCGACGACATCGGTTACGCCGGTGACATGGAGCGCGTGTTGCGCGAGGTCGCCGAAAAGAACAAGCCGGCCGTCATCTTCGGCGACGCTTTCGGCAACGAGGAGGCGGTACGCCGTGTCGCCAAGGACTACCCGGATATTGCGTTCGTCTTCGGCTCGGGCGGCGGACCAGCTGAACCGAACTTCTCCGTCTTCGACAACTGGATCCACGAGCCGGCCTACCTGAGCGGCATGCTGGCAGGCGGGCTGACCAAGAGCAACGTGATCGGCGTGGTTGGCGGTCTGCCGGTGCCCGAAGTGAACCGGATCGTCAATGCATTCACCGCCGGTGCGCAGTCAATCAACCCGGAGGTCGATGTCAAGACGACTTTCATCAACAGCTGGTTTGATCCGGCTGCTGCCAAGGAAGCCGCGTTGGCCCAGATCGACGCCGGCGCGGACGTGCTGTTCGCCGAGCGCTTCGGCGTCATCGAGGCCGCGGCCGAGAACGGTCTGTGCTCCTTTGGCAACATGAGCGACCAGAAGGACCTGGCGCCCGAGTCTGTGGTCAGCGGCCCGGTGTGGAACATGCAGCCCACGGTTGACTACATCGTCAACCAGGTGAGCGCTGGCTCGTATACCGCTCAGGACCTGAAGGACTTCAGTATGGTAGCCAAGGGCGGCGCCGATCTCGCACCCATCAACATGGGTGTCACTTGCGGCCTGACCCAGGAACTGGTCGATCAGGTCAAGGCCAAGGAAGACGAGATCAAGAGCGGCCTCTTCCGTGTCGACATCACCGAGTCGCCGCCGCCGGCATCGTCAGCGGGGCAGTAGGAAAAGGAAGGACGGGAAAGGAGGGTAAAGAAGGGAAACCCGACGACAGTCGTTCCATTTTCCTTCCTTTCCTTCCTTTCCTTCTTTTCCCTGACAACGACAACGCACATTCCACTATGACCACCCCTCCTCCCGCCGTCGAAATGCGCGGGATCACGAAGCGCTTCGGGTCGCTGGTTGCCAACGACCGGGTCGATTTCACGTTGGATCGCGGCCAGATCCACGCGTTGCTGGGCGAGAACGGCGCAGGCAAGACCACTTTGATGCGCATTCTCTACGGCCTTTACCACGCCGATGCGGGCGACATCTCGGTAGGTGGCCAGTCAGCCGTGATCCGCTCGCCCAGAGATGCCATCGCGCTGCGGATCGGGATGGTGACGCAGCATTTCGCGCTGGTGCCGCCGTTGACCGTGACCGAGAACGTGGTGCTGGGCCACAATCAGGGCGTGCGCCTGAAGCTGGAGGATGCCCACCGCCGCGTGTCCGAGGCAGCCGAACGCTATGGCGTAGATGTCCAGCCGCGCGCATTGGTCAAGGATCTGTCAGTAGGCGAACGGCAGCGGGTCGAGATTCTCAAGGCGCTCTACCGCGATGCCCGCGTGCTGATCCTGGACGAGCCAACGGCGGTGCTGGTGCCGCAGGAGGTGGAGCAACTGTTCGACGCCCTGCGCCGGCTGCGCGATGACGGCCTGTCGGTGGTGTTCATCAGCCATAAACTGCGCGAAGTGATGAGTATCACCGACCGCGTGACTGTCCTGCGCGGCGGCCAGCTTGCCGGTTCCGTCCAGACCAGCGAGACCACGCCTGCCGAAATGGCGAGGATGATGGTGGGGCGAACGACCTTTGGCATGCCGTCGCTGGACGAGGCCTCATCCACACAACCAGCCGCGCGGGCCGTGCTGCGGCTGGACGGTGTGACCGCCGTCGACAACAAAGGTCTGCCGGCGCTGAAAGGCATCACCCTGGATGTCTACGGCGGTGAAATCATGGGATTAGCCGGCGTTTCCGGCAATGGCCAGAGCGAGCTTGCTCAGGTGCTGGAAGGCACACGCCTCTGCACAACCGGCACGATCACCGTCGCCGGCCAGGACGTTTCCGGCGCTGATCCCGATCGGATCATGAAGGCAGGCGTCGGCAGGATACCGGAGGACCGCCACGCCAGCGTCGTCCCGGAGATGACCGTAGCGCAGAACATGGCGCTGGAACACCTGGGTGAATATACCAGCAACGGCTCGCTGAACCGGCGGCAGATGCGCGCCCACGCCGAAAAGCTGATCGCCGAATACCAGATCAAGGCCAGGCCCGACGACCGCATCCGTACCCTGTCGGGCGGCAACATGCAAAAGGTGATCCTGGCGCGGGTAATGGAACGCAACCCCAAGGTCATCATCGTCTCGCAGCCCACCCGCGGCCTGGACATCGGCGCGACCGAATACGTACGCTCGCGACTGCTGGAACAACGCCAGCGCGGCGCGGCGATCCTGCTGATCTCCGAAGACCTGGACGAGATCCTTGAACTCTCCGACCGCGTCGCCGTCATCTACGAGGGCGAGATTCAGGGTATCTTGCCGCGCACCGAAGCCGATCCCGAGCGGCTGGGGCTGTTGATGGCCGGTGCAAAGGACTCACCCCAGTGGGCCTGAAATTCGAACGTAACCCGGCTCCTGTCTGGTTCCGGCCGCTCATTCCGCTGCTGGCGATTGTGTTGACGTTCGCCATCACCACAACACTGGTGCTGCTGGTCAACGCCAACCCGCTGCAGGCCTACTACTATTTCCTGGTGGAGCCGCTTTCCAGCCGCGTCAGCGTCATCGAGGTGCTGGTCAAATCAACGCCGCTGCTGCTGACCGGCGCGGCGGTGACGTTTGCCTTCGTCGGCGGTTTCTGGAACATCGGCGCCGAGGGCCAGCTTCTGGCCGGCGCAACCGCCGCGACGGCCATCGGATTGCAGATGGACGGCGTATCGCCACTGATCGCCCTGCCGCTGATGATTATCGGCGGCTTCGCGGCGGGCATGGCCTGGGTGCTGATCCCGGCGCTGATGCGAGTCAAGCTGGCCATCGACGAGGTGGTGACGACGCTGCTGCTCAACTCAGTGGCATTGCTGGGTGTCAGCGCGCTGCTCAACGGGCCATGGCGCGATCCCGTCTCGCAGTGGCCGCAATCGCCTGAGATCGCTGCGTCCGCCATGTTCCCGAAGCTGATCCCCCGTTCCCGGCTGCACCTCGGCTTCATCCTCGCCATCATCATCATCGTCATCATGTGGTTCGTGCTCAGCCGCACCGCCTTCGGCCTGCGCATGCGCGCGGTGGGGATGAGCCCGCACGCGGCGCGCTTTGCCGGCATCAAGGTCGAGCAGACGCTGCTGATCTCGGCGCTGGTCAGCGGCGGCATCGCCGGGCTGGCCGGCGTCAGCGAGGTGGCCGGCATCCACTTCCACCTGATCGACGCCATCTCGGGTGGCAACGGCTACACCGGCATCATCGTGGCGACGCTGGGCGGGCTGAACCCGTGGGGCGCAGGCCTGGCCGCGCTGTTCATCGGCGTCATCGACACCGGCAGCCAGTCCGTCAGCCGCGCGCTGGGCGTGCCCGTCTACCTGGGCGACGTCATCCTGGCGACGCTGCTGCTGGTGACACTGGCGATGCTACTGTTGCAGCGCTATCGGATTCGCTGGGTGCGACAACCATGAACGACCTCCTCTCCACCACCTTCCTCGTCGGTCTGATCGCCGCGACGCTGCGCGTGGCGACGCCGCTGGTGTTCGGCACCGTCGGCGAGGTGATCACCGAGCGCGCCGGCATCCTTAACCTGGGCATCGAGGGGATCATGTTCCTCGGTGCGTTCGTGGGGTTCGCCGCAGCTGCCAAGGCAGAAGCGGCCGGCATGGCCGGCTATCTGTGGATCGGCCTGGGCGCTGCGACAGTTTCGGGCCTGTTGATGGCGCTGCTGATGGGGTTGCTGACGGTGACGCTGGGGTTGAACCAACACGTCAGCGGCCTGGGCATCACCCTGCTGGCGACCGCGCTGTCGCTGTTCGGCTTTCGGCTGGTCTTCGGCGAGAGCAGCGTCCTGCCGTCCATCGACCCGTTTCCGCAGCTCACGCCCTTCGGCGACGCTCCGGTCATCGGCCCGATCTTCACGCAGTACCTGCTGACCTTTGTTGCCTTTCTGGTGGTGGTGCCGGTCGGCTGGTGGCTGCTCTACCGCACCAACTTCGGGCTTAACCTGCGCTCGGTGGGCGAGAACCCGGAAGCGGCCGACGCCGCCGGCATCAACGTCTTTCGCACCCGCTACCTCGCGCTTGCCATCGGCGCGGCGCTGATGGCGTCCGGCGGCGCGTTCCTGTCGCTGGCGTCGCTGGGCGCGTTCTCGCCGGGCATCATCGCCGGCCGCGGCTGGGTGTGCATCGCGCTGGTCATCTTCGCCCGCTGGGATCCCGTGCGCGGCATGCTAGGCGCGCTGCTGTTCGGCGGCGTCTTTGCCCTGCAACTGCGCTTGCAGACGCTGGGTTTCGCGCTGCCGTACGAGGTGCTGCTGGCGCTGCCCTACCTTGTCACCATCGCCGCGCTGGCAATCGCCGGCCGCAACGTCGCTTATCCGGGCGCATACCTGAAACCGTACAGGCGGGAATGAGTTCTTGCCACGAATTACGCGAATTTCACGAATCGATTCATATTCGCCCAATTCGTGGAATTCGTAGCCCAAAAAGGAAGATTATCTCATGGACGAATTCATGCAAGCTGCTATCGACGAAGCGAAGCTGGGGTTGGCCGAGGGAGGCATCCCCATCGGCTCGGTGCTGGTGATCGACGGCAAGATAGCGGGGCGCGGCCACAACCGGCGCGTGCAGCGCGGCAGCGCGATCCTGCACGCCGAGATGGACGCGCTGGAGAACGCCGGACGGTTGACGGCCAAAGACTACCAGCGCGCCGTGCTCTACTCCACCCTCTCGCCCTGTGACATGTGCAGCGGCACCGCGCTGCTCTACAAGATCCCCAAAGTCGTCATCGGCGAAAACAGGACCTTTCAAGGGCCCGAGGACTACGTACGCTCGCGCGGGGTCGAAGTGACGATTCTGGACGACCCGACCTGTGTTCAACTGATGGAGGAATTCATCGCCGCTCGACCGGAGCTGTGGAACGAGGATATCGGCGAATAAGGAACTAACACAACAGGCCGCCGCGCGATGGCCTGCGCCGACAGCCTGTTGCTGCGCCAGAATAGCGCCTATCTGTGTTTCATCACCAGCGGCAGCCACACTCGCACCTGCTGGTCATAGAGCACCGTGTTCAGCCGCGCCGCCGTGGCCTCCAAGGGTTGATATGGCAACCCCAGCATGGGCAACAGGGCAAGGCTGACCGCCAGCGCCATCACAATCACCAACGCGCGCACCAGGCGCTTCATTCTGTTCATTTCAACCTCCGTTTGACAGTATTAGCGATCCGCGGTTTGCCGTCCAGGTCTTGCGACCTTTAGACTTGCTGAATACAATACGGGATATCAGCCGCAAACAGATTTGCGGCGCGGCGTGCAAAAATCTGTTCAGGTCGATCCGAGCCTGATCGAACACCCCGTATTCCATCTCGGATATGCAAAACAAATCTTAGGAGAGATACCCATGGATATCAAACAAGACCTTTCCGCAGAAGACTTCAAGCTCGTTTTCAACACTCCGCTCGCGGCTGCAACCCTGGTGGCTGCTTCCAGCGGCGGTGGTTTCGACATGATCAAGGAACTGACCTCCGCCAGCCAGTTCATGGCTTCCGAAGCAAAGAAGGGTGGCGAGAGCGGTTATGGCGAACTGGTGGACAGCTTGCTGGCCGCCATTCTCGGCATGTCCAAGGACGAAGGCAAAACCCTGGAGATGCAATACGAGAAATCGCAGGATCCCAAGGCCATGATCGCTCAGGTCAGACAGACCGTGGTCAATGGCTGGGCGGTGGTGGCTGCCCTTCCCGGCGCCGACGGCTTCGCCAAGTGGGTGCTCGACGTCGCGCGGGCAGCTGCCCTGGCAAAGACCGGCGGCCACTTCGGCTTCGGCAACAAGTCAGAGATCGACGCCCAGGAACAGGCCGCACTGGACGACCTGGCAGGAATCATGGTGGTGCCTGCCGCATAGTCCGTCGCCTTGCGTGACATCTGAAGCCTCCCGGCGATGGTTCGCCGGGAGGCTTTTTGTTGCAAACCGCCTGACTCGCCAGCAATTGCAAGAAACTGCTCCGCGCCAACGCGCGAAAAGTTAGCGCGGCCTCGTTTATCATAGGGTATTACTGCAGGGCCGCCCCTGGCCGCGATGCTGGTGTCTGGTCTCATGCCGTCCCGTCCCCTGGGAACAGCCAGCCACCCACGACCAGATTGACCTTTCAACAACGTTGGTTCTTATGCGACGGAACGAGGGACCGCCTTGCGGACGGTTCACGTCTCGCTGCGTATCGGTCATTCTTTGCATGAAGAGGTGCACTATGAAAAGAGTAGTTACCAGTGGCAAGCTTGCCACTCTGCTCGCCGTCTGCCTCATGACGGCAATCGTCCTGCCCGCGGGGATGCCCGTTGCTCGCGCCGCATCCGGCGAGACCCCGGTCACCGGCTATGGAGCAGCAGGCGACGTGGTGACGCCGCTGCACGCCGCGATTTCGATCAGCAAGCTGGCGCCGGTCGGCCAACCGGTCACGGTCACCTGCAGCGTGACCGCCGACCAGGATGCGCCGGGCACCACAGCTCAGATCGAGCTGCCCGCCAATGCCCGTCGCGCCAGCGGCGAGCTGGTCTGGCAGGGAGATCTGCTGGCCGGTGAAACGACTTCCGTCGCCGCGACGGTTGTCTTCGATGCAGGCGGCGACACGACCTTGCTGTGCCGCACGTTGCGCACTATCGACAACAAGAATTCGTGGGGCGACCTGGCTGCGCTCTACCTGT
Organism: Anaerolineales bacterium; assembly: GCA_020634615.1. Taxonomy (GTDB): domain Bacteria; phylum Chloroflexota; class Anaerolineae; order JAAEKA01; family JAAEKA01; genus JACKBK01. The sequence goes on along the minus strand of JACKBI010000006.1, from coordinate 141,640 downwards.
CGGTCGGACAAGACACCACCAGCGAGGGCTTTGCGCCGTCAGCGCCCGAAGATCGCATCCACTCGGGCGCACTGCGGCAGGCAGGCGACGGTCAACTACTGGTCGGCACCACGTCGCAGTTGCCGCCGGCTGATGCACCGCTGATCCAGCCGCCGGCCCATGAGGCGATCCCGCCGGCAGAACTGCCGCAAGCGCCGCAAGCAATGGCGCTTGACAGCAAACCGGGCGCGCCGCAGGTGCCTGCACCGGTTGCTGCTGTGCAGCCGGCCGCGTTGCCCCAGCCCTCAACGGCTGATCAGCCGGCCGAGACGCCCGACGGCAACCTCACCGTCACCGGCAACTGGTCCTATTTCGATCGCAACGATGTCTACACCGGCGCCGAGGAGTTCCTGGTGGAACTGGTGCGCGGCGACAACTACGGTCACCTGGCGTATTGCTTCACCGACCTGGGCGGCACCTACTCCTGCGGGCCGGTGACCAACCCCGGCGGCGTTGGCGTGCGTACAATCGTGCACACCTGGTCGAACTACAACCCGAACCCTGACACACTGGCCGTGGTCAACCCCGACTGGGGAACCACCAACGCGATAGCCAACACGTTCAGCGCTCAAACGGGCGTGGTCGTATTCGCTGATGGCACACATGACATCGGCGCCTGGTACGTTTTCAACGACGACAGCTATGAGCGCGCCTACTGGACGCAGCGCGACATCAACGACGTCTGGCGCTACATCCTGTTCAACGGCGGCGGCGGCGTGGCCGGCCCGACCACCGTGCAGTGGAAGCTCTCCAGCACCGACGGCACCTACTACAACCCCGGCGGCAATGTCCACATGATGGGCGTCGATCCGCTGTCGCCGCTGGGCGTGGTCGCCAAACACGAGTACGGCCACAACGTGATGTACAACATCTACGGCAACTACATGCCGCCCAATCCGAACTGCAATCCGCACACGATCCAGGCGGCCCTCAGCGCCGGCTGCGGCTGGACGGAAGGCTGGACGGAGTTCCTGACATCGGTTGTCAACAACTCGCCGACGTTTTACTGGCCCAGCGGCGCCAGCCTTGACCTGGAATATCCGACCTGGGGCACGCCCGGCTGGGACAACGGCGACTGGCCTGAAGGCCGCGTCGCGGGCGCGCTGTGGGACATCTACGACAGCAACAACGACGGCGACGACACCTACAGCGACGGAACCTTTGTCAACCTGTGGGACGTATCGTACAACGCCAACGACAACGTGATGGCCGACTTCTGGTACCACTGGCTGGTGCGCGGCCACAGCACGGTGAGCTGGGGGCCGATCATGGATCTCTATCAGAATACGATCAACTACCGCGGCGGGCCTCTCAATGACGACTTCAACAACGCGCAGAGCATCGGCAGCGTGCCGTTCTACGTGACCGGATTGAACACGATCAACGCGACGACACAGGGCAACGACCCGCCGACCACCTGTGCGTCCACCGCGTATCCGCGCCAATCGCGCAGTGTCTGGTACACCTACACGCCGCCAATCACCGGCAACTACAACATCAACACGATCGGCAGCAACCACGACACCGTCCTGTCAGTTTGGACTGGCGCGTGGGGCGCGCTCGCCAGCCAGGGTTGCGACGATGACGCTGGCGGCAACTACACCTCATCGCTAAATGTCACCCTCAACGGCGGCACAACCTACCGCATCGAAGCGATGGCGTACGGCGCCGGCGCCGGCGGCTTGCTCAACTTGACGATGACCCTGTTGCCGCCGCCCAACGACGACTTCAATAATGCGCTGCCAGCCGCAGGTACTTCCTACAGCAACTACGAAAACACAACCAACGCAACCACGGCCGGCGATGATCCGTCGTTCGCCTGCGGGCAATACTTCAACGGCCAGGGCGCACACAGCGTCTGGTACTCGCTGACGCCGGATTACAACCGCATGTTGACTGCCAGCACGCTGACCAGCAGCTTCGACACGGTGTTGGGAGTGTGGACCGGCCCGCGCGGCGGGCTGACGTTGCAAGCCTGCAACGACGATGCCAACACTACCCTGCAGTCGGAGGTAACAACCGCGCTGCACGCCGGGACGACCTATCACATCGAAGCCCTGAGCTACAACAGCGGGAACTACGGCGCACTGAACTTCGCTACGTCGCTGGGACCGATCTGCCCCGACTTCGCTGCGCCGGCCGGTGTAGGCATCGAAGATGTTTCGCTGATCGCCAACATGTGGGGCCAGCAGCAGGGACCGCCCTACGACTACAACGGCGACGGCATGATTAGTATCTTCGACCTCTTGCAGGTGACGCCAGTCTGGGGCGAGAACTGTCTGGCAGAGGCCAACTCGCCTGAGTTGCCAGTCGATCCTGCCTTGAAGAGGGCGGTTCAGTAACGCGATACCGCTCGCCAATCCTTCGGATCCTGCCTGCCGGCGCCAATCGTGGCCGGTCAGGTCCGAAGGGTTGGCGTGGAAATATGCCAATGCAACTGCGAAAACTGATTTCCCCGTTCTTGCTGGTGGCGGCTGGACTGGCGCTGGCAGCCTGCGCTGCCTTGCCAGCCGCTCCGACAGCGATCTCACCAACGGCTGAACCGACTGTCGCGAGCAGCGTCGCGCCGACACCCGTTGTGGCGACCTCCGGCATCCCCAACACGCCTATTACCGTCCAACTGATTCTCTCCAAGCTGCCGCGACTGAACGAACCGGCTGAGGTGACGCTGGTCGTCAACGCGGCTGATGATGCGCCCGGCACGACCGCGGAGATCATTCTGCCGGCCGGCGCGGCGGCTACCACCGGCGACCTGACGTGGACTGGTGACATCGCGGGCGGCGGACAACACACCATGCACGCCACCATCGTCTTCCAACAAGAGGGTAATTTCACCGTCGAGGGCAAGGCGCTGCGACCAGCAGGCAACGGCGATGTTTGGGGCGACCTGGCCGCGATCTACCTCAACGTGACGGCGGAGGCCGGCCAGCTTGGATTCTCCAACGAGCCGTCCGCGCCGCACTCCGGCGGACAGGCCGAGACGCCGCCCGCAGTAGCGCCGTAATGCCGCTCCACGCCGAAGCCGGAAGCACGTGCTACGCATTAGCGCTCAACGCCTGCCCCAGCCAACCGGGATCGGGGCAGGCGTTTTATCTTCGGCACACGAGGTCAGTTGCGTGGACGGTGTGGGGGCAGTGTGCTATAATGCCGGCAGCGAAAGTTTAGAAAAGACGACCTGAAGGAAACGAGCGATGAGCAGCAGGTCAATAGCGACCATACGAGTTGAAGACGCTCCTACGACCGCACAGGTTGCAGCGAAGTTCAACTACTCTGCGCAAGCCGCCGAGCGGGTGGTGCGCCGGTTTGCTGCTGATGAAATCAGCTACCTGCTGCGAACTGACACACCATCACTAATCGTCGATGAGGAATTCTATTGGCGCGTGCCACTTGTCCTGGCATTTCCCGGCATCGGAGCAGCAGGCCAGGCAGGTGCAATCGACGTCAACGTAGAAACCGGTCAACTCTCAGTCACGCCAGATCAGGTTGCCGAGATCATAAGCCATGCCCACGAGCTTGCTGCCCGCCGTGTCACCCCTTCCGATTCCCCATCGTAAACGATAACGCCTGCGCCATCCTCGCCCCCGCAGACCAGACATAGCTACAAAGAAAAGGACGCGGACAGTGGAAGTCCTCGACACACACATTGACCCCACGGACCTGCAGTTTGAAGTCAACGCAGCCCACAACCGCGCCTTGGCGGACCAACTGCGCGCGCGACTGGCGCTGGCGCGGCAGGGCGGCGACGAACGCGCCCACGCGCGCCATGCGGAACAGGGTAAGCTCTTCGTCCGCGAGCGCATCGACCGGCTGCTGGACCCCGGCTCGCCCTTCCTGGAGCTCTCGCCGCTGGCCGCCTGGGATCTATACGACGGCGACGCGCCTGGCGCGGGCATCGTCACCGGTATCGGCAGCGTCGCGGGCCGCGAGTGTCTCATCGTCGCCAACGACGCCACGGTCAAGGGCGGCACCTACTACCCGCTGACCGTCAAGAAACACCTGCGCGCCCAGCAGATTGCGCTGGAGAACCGGCTGCCCTGCATCTATCTGGTCGACTCGGGCGGCGCCTTCCTGCCGATGCAGGACGAGGTCTTCCCCGACGTAGACGACTTCGGACGCATCTTCTACAACCAGGCCACCATGAGCGCGTTGGGCATCCCACAGATCGCGGCGGTGATGGGATCATGTACCGCCGGTGGCGCCTACGTGCCAGCGATGAGCGACGAGGCGGTGATCGTCAAGGGCACGGGGACCATCTTCCTGGGCGGGCCGCCGCTGGTCAAAGCGGCCACCGGCGAGGAAGTGACGGCCGAGGAGTTGGGCGGCGCAGACGTCCACACCCGTATCTCCGGCGTCGCGGACCACTTCGCGCAGGACGACGAGCACGCGCTGGAGATCGTGCGCAGCATCGTGGAGACCCTCAACACGCGCAAACAGGTCGATCTGGATCTGCGCCAGCCGGAGGAACCGCTCTACGACACCGATGAACTGTACGGCGTGATCCCCACAACTTTTCGCGAGGTCTACGACGTGCGCGAGGTCATCGCGCGCCTGGTGGACGGCAGCCGCTTCCGCGAGTTCAAGGCACGCTACGGCACGACGCTGGTGACCGGCTTCGCCCGCATCTGGGGTTACCCGGTAGGCATCGTTGCCAACAACGGCATCCTGTTCAGCGAGTCGGCGCTGAAAGGCGCGCATTTCGTCGAGCTATGCACCGCGCGCCGCATCCCGCTGCTCTTCCTGCAAAATATCACCGGCTTCATGGTCGGCAAGCAGTACGAGCACGGCGGCATCGCGCGAGACGGCGCCAAGATGGTGCACGCCGTCGCCAACGCCGCCGTGCCCAAGCTGACAGTGATCATCGGCGGCTCGTTCGGCGCCGGCAACTATGGCATGTGTGGGCGAGCCTACGGGCCGCGTTTCCTGTGGATGTGGCCGAATGCGCGCATCAGTGTCATGGGCGGCGAGCAGGCCGCCAACGTGTTGCTGACAGTCAAGCAGGACCAGAATGCCCGCCGCGGCCAGACGCTGATGACGCCGGAGGAGCAGGAAGCCTTCAAAGCACCGATTCTTGAGACCTACGAGCGCGAGGGAAGCCCCTACTACTCCACCGCCCGCCTGTGGGATGACGGCATCCTCGACCCGGCCGAGACGAGGCAGGTACTGGCCCTCGCCTTGTCGGCCTGTCTCAACGCACCGGTGACGGAGACGCAGTACGGGGTGTTCAGGATGTAGGTACGCGTTTTGCGAGGATTCACCCTCACCCCCTGCCCCCTCTCCCGCAGGAGAGGGGGTTCTGACTCTGCCTTCCTCCCGCAGGAAAGGAGTTCTGGCTCTGGCCCCCTTCCGCAGGAGAGGAGTTCTGGCTCCGGCCCCCTTCCGCAGGAGAGGAGTTCTGGCTCTGGTCCCCTTCCGCAGGAGAGGGGATCTGGCTCTGGCCCCTCTCCCTTTGGGAGAGGCTGGGTGAGGGAAAGACTTCCCTATTGACAGCTCACGCCAGCCTGCCCATACACCGGGGTGAATCGTACTGCCAAACCAGGCTGAATGTTGCCGCTGTTGGCGTAGGACCAGGAGATGCCACGGTCGCCGGCAGCGTTTTCGACGCCAACGGTTGTAAAGTCGGGCGAACTCACCTGCTGGTATTGCAGGGTGATCTGGTCGGTGACCGTATCGAGGATCACCTGAAACGTCTCCGGATCGCCGGCCGGCCAGTGTTCCACCTGGTTGTACTGCACCACGGTCTTGTTGCCCACCGTGCGCACATAGATTCCGTTGTCATTGCCAGGGGTGCCGGCCGTCGGGTTGAGATCATCTCCCAGGGCGTAGATCGCATTGTTGGGCGCGCCTTCGAACGGAATGATGCCCTGGAGCCCGGTGTAGGGTTGGCCGAAGCTTACGAAACCGTTGGAGCCGATGAAGAACTGGCTGTACTGCTGACCATAATAGTCAAGCGAAACGCTGCCCGGCAGGGTGACCATCTGGTATGACTCGTCGCCCAGAGCGTAGCGCGTGCCTGGCATGGCGTCGATCCACTGGAACGAGACGCCGCCGCTGCGGCTGTCGGCGACGCTGTAATCCCAGACCGGCGACAGATAGACCGTGCGCTGTACACCGCTGGTCGTATCCAGAGTGACGTGCTGTGAACGGTAGCCGGTCGCCTCGACCAGCAACGTATGCACGCCGGCCGGCAGGGTGAGCGAGAACGCACCGTTGCAATCGGTTGTCACCGGTGGCAGCGCTGTGCCCACCACTGTGATGCGCGCATCCAGCCCCTTGAGCGTCGCCGGTTTGTGTATGTTAATGATCCCCTGGGGCGACTTCACGCCTTGTCCGCCGGCGACAATACTGGGGAGGAACAACCAGTTAGGCAATTGCTCGACAACCAGACCGCTGACCGACCGGTTGGGCAATTGCTGAAGCGTGATGGTCACCGTGCTGCCGCCGCTACCCACTGTCACATTGAGCGGATTCGGCGACGAATAACCGAACAGGGTTGCCTGGATCATGGCCGGGCCTGGCGCGACAAGAAACTCAAACCGGCCCGCGCTGTCGGTAGCGCCATTCAGGGTCACCTCGCCAATGCCAGGCAGCGTGCGACTCAACGTCAGGTTCGCGTTTGCCAGTGGATGCGCCGCCCCATCGCGTACCTGCACCACGACCTTGCTCTGACCATTGCCGGCCAGTTGTACGGCGCGCAGGACATCAAGCTGCCCCCAGCCCGACGTATTGTTGGGACGCGCTGCGCCACTGTCCAAGCCGCCGCAGCTTTCGCCCTGCACGGGAAACGGCGTGGATGTCTGGCGCAGCAGCTCCGCCGTGTAGTCCACCTGACCGACCAGCGCCGGGTTCGCCTGCCAGAGCAACGCCACTGCGCCAACCACGTGGGGACCGGCCATGGAGGTGCCAGTATACTCCTGATAATATCCGCCTGGCACCGAGGAACGCACACCGACGCCGGGCGCTACCAGATCCGGTCCTGTCTGGCTGCTGAACGGATTGGGGCCACGCGAGCTGTAGGCATAGATCATGTCATCGGAGCGGGTCCCACCAACGCTGAATACCGAACCGAGATCGCCCGGCGAGGTCAGGGTGCCGCACGACGGGCCGTTGTTGCCGGCCGACGCAGACACGAACATGCCCGACGCCTTGAGAGCCGCCATGGCCTGAGCATAGATCGAGCTGCCGCCCGACCCACCCCACGAGTTCTGCAACGCGTGGGCGCGCAGCGCCGGGTTCGGACTGGATCCGTCGAGTCGTGTCGGAGCCAGGTGCCATTGCAAGGCTGCCAGCAGGGTCACATTGTCAGGACAGCAGCCGAAAGTTGCGATCCATTGGGCATCGGGAGCGACGCCGATTTGATTGGCGCCGGCTGATCCGACCATGGTTCCCATGACATGGGTCCCGTGTCCGCTGGGTACCGTCCCGCCAGCCTGCCACGGCAAGGCTTGCGGAAACGTGGTATTCCAGTAGGGATCGTACCAGTTGTAGTTGTGATCGAAAGGCCCGCTGGCACCCGTCCCCAGATTGCCGCGGTATTTGGAGACCAATGCCGGGTGGGTGTAGTCGACTCCCGTGTCCAGGTTGGCAACCACCATGCCGGCGCCGGTATACCCCAGCGCCCAGACATCATCGGCGTTGATCTTGGCTATGTTCCACTCGACCATCTCAGGCGAGTCCGATGGTTCTTCAACCAGGACTTCCGGCAATTCCAGTTTTACCTCGGGCAATATCTGCGCGACACCGGGTTGGCGGGCAAGAAAATCTGCTGCCTGTCTGTCGCCATACACCGCAATCGTGTTCACGATCCAGAACGGTCGCGCCTGGGCTACATGGCCGCGGACAGATGGCGATTCCAGCGCGCGCAGCAGCGGCGCTTGGGAACTGTCAGCCGCCGCTTGCAGGGCGTCGACAACCCACTGACCGCGTGCGCCCCAATCGGTGATCGCATAGGCAGGCGATAAGTCAGCCTGCTCAGCCAGCAGGACGAAGAAAGTTGCGCGGCCGTCGCCGGTTCCTTGCATGCTGGCAATCACCGCCGGATGAATCGGAGCAGCGGCAGCCACCGCAGGTGCTGCAGGCGGAACCACCAGCCCCGTCAATGCGATCATGGCGACCGCCGCAGCGGCAAATACAAGCATCCTGATAGTAGTCACAGCAGACCTCCTCAACATAGCGCCTCATACAGAACATGCGCTGATTCATTCGATGCCCCGAGATTATACCGTGCGGTGTAGAATTCGCGAAAGGGTCCCCAGTTGCAGTTCGCCAATTCTCAAATGCACAGCGCTTGTCGCCCACCATCTTGATATGTGGCGCAGTTCGGGATATACTGTCGCAGAGAATACCGGAGCAAGTCGATGAGTTTTCCACCTGACATTCCGCCAAAGAAAGAGACAACACCAACGCTGGTTCTGCCCGGGCTGCGCGATGCCGGGAATTTGATGTCCAACCTGCGCGCCAGCCTGGCACACCACGAAATGGTGGAAGGCAAGCAATTGTCGCCATTGATGGCCTACCTGAGTGCGTGGCAGTCGCTGCGTCTCTCGCGTACACATGCCGATCTCTTGAACGACCCGGAGTTCAGCCAGGCATGTGGGTTCTTTCTGTCGGACATCTATGCACCGCGCGATTTCAGCCAGCGTGACCACGACGGCCATCGCATCTACGACTTCATGAACCGTTTTCTGCCGGAAGCCACACTGCTGCCCCTCTCGATGGCGCTGGAGATCAACACACTGACTCAACAGCTTGACCTGGCATTGGCTGAAAAGCTGCGCAATGAGCTGGCGGTCGCCGACCGATTCGACCAGTACCAGTATGAAGAAGCCTATCGACTATGCGACAACTACGATGTCCGCGTCCGGCAGATCGAGTTGATCCTTGAGTTGGGCGTCCATCTGGATCGGGTGCGCCGCCTGCCATTTATCACGTCGACCTTGCGGCTTGCAAGGGGGCCGGCTCAACGGCTGGGATGGTACGATATGCAGGCCTTCCTGGAGCGCGGTTTTGCCGCGCTGAAGTCGTTGCGCCGGGTTGAGGTGTTCCTGCAGCGCATCGAACAGCGAGAGAAAGCCATCCTGGACCGCATCTACGGCTTGCCCGGCGGCGCGCCGGCAAACAACCCGTTTCTGGTCAGTGATGGCCGGTCACCTGAAATCGAACTGGAGGCGCGCGCCCCTTGAGAACTATTTGACAAACGTCGATCAGTTGCGTATACTCCCCCATTGCTGCCAGCAGTCCGCTGGCAGCGTTAGTTTGGCTGGGCTATGTGCGTGTGGTATAATCCACAACCAAGCCGACGTAGCTCAATTCGGCAGAGCTTCCGCCTTGTAAGCGGACGGTTGCCGGTTCAAGTCCGGCCGTCGGCTCCAGAGAAGTCGCCTTTTCAAAAGACCGACGCCGGTGCAGAAGTTAACAACAAAACAAGGGCAGGTACCCAAGCGGCCAAAGGGGGCTGACTGTAAATCAGCTGGCAGACGCCTTCGGTGGTTCGAATCCGCCCCTGCCCACTCAGGAACGATGAGTGATGAATGATGAATTCTGAATCTTCGATGAATTCGTCGTTCATCATTCCTTGTTCACGGTTATTGCCCGCGTAGCTCAGTCGGTAGAGCACGTTCTTGGTAAGAACGGGGTCATCGGTTCAAGTCCGATCGTGGGCTCTCTTCAGTCACTACCTGCGATTTCGTATATCGAAGGGAGTGCGTGTGGCCGCCCGGGTAGGGCGGCCAAATCGCGACTGTGCAGCTCAGGAGGTTAGCATGGCCAAGAAGACATTTGTGCGGAACAAGCCGCACGTAAACGTAGGCACAATTGGTCACATTGACCATGGGAAAACGACTTTGACGGCAGCGATCACGCGGACGTTGTCGTTGAAGGGTGGTGCGAGCTTCCGGGCGTTCGACAGCATCGACAATGCGCCGGAGGAAAAGGCACGCGGCATCACGATTGCGATTGCGCACGTCGAGTACGAGACCGAGAATCGTCACTATGCCCACGTGGACTGCCCGGGACATGCGGACTACATCAAGAACATGATCACGGGAGCCGCGCAGATGGACGGTGCGATCCTGGTGGTAGCAGCGCCGGATGGTCCGATGCCGCAGACGCGCGAGCACGTGTTGCTGGCGAGGCAGGTGGAAGTGCCGGCGATGGTGGTGTTCCTGAACAAAGTCGACATGATGGAAGACGAGGAGTTGCTGGAGCTGGTGGAGCTGGAGCTGCGCGAGTTGCTGGACAGCTACGGGTTCCCTGGCGACGACATTCCGATCGTGCGCGGCAGTGCGCTGCACGCCTTGACATCGACGAGCACCGACCCGGCAGCGCCGGAGTACGCCTGCATCTGGGAACTGATGCGGGTGGTGGACGAGTACATTCCGCTGCCCCAGCGCGATCTGGACAAGCCGTTCCTGATGCCGGTGGAAGACGTGTTCTCGATCAAGGGACGCGGCACGGTGGTGACGGGACGCATCGAGCGCGGCACGGTGAAGACGGGCGAGGAAATCGAGATCGTCGGTATCCGCCCGACCGTGAAGCGCGTGGTGACCGGCGTGGAAATGTTCCAGAAGACGCTGGAAAAGGGCGAGGCGGGCGACAACGTCGGTTGTCTGCTGCGCGGCGTGAACCGTGAGGATGTGGAGCGAGGCCAGGTATTGGCGAAGCCGGGCAGCATCAAGCCGCACACCAAGTTCAGGGGTGAGGTCTACGTGCTGAAGCGAGAAGAGGGTGGCCGACATACGCCATTCTTTGCGGGCTACCGGCCGCAGTTCTACATTCGGACGATGGACGTGACGGGATCAGTGATCCTGCCGGCCGGCGTGGAGATGGTGATGCCTGGCGACCGGGTGGACATGGAAGTGCAGTTGATCACTCCCATGGCGCTGGATGCTGGCTCCCGCTTTGCGATCCGCGAAGGTGGCCGCACCGTCGGCGCTGGCGTCGTCACCGCGATCATCGAATAGACGATCATCTAGCATTGCGCTAAACAATTCAGGGGAGGCGGCGCCCGACCCGGCGTTCACCTCCCCTGATTAGACAGAGAAACCATCATGGCAAAAAAAGCAGTTCGTGTTGTAATTACCCTGGCGTGCACCGAGTGCAAAGAGCGCAACTACACGTCACAAAAGAATCGTCGCAACGACCAGGCCCGGCTTGAATTGAAAAAGTATTGCCCGCGCTGCCGTTGCCACACACCGCATCGAGAGACAAAATAAACCCGTGGCGTGTTCCGGCTGCGTTCAGCCAGCCGGCGCCGCTTGCACAGGCGTGTAGCTCAACGGGTAGAGCAACGGTCTCCAAAACCGTAGGTTGCGGGTTCAAGTCCTGCCACGCCTGCCAACACTGAACGATCTGCCCTACTTTCAGGGCAGTCCATCCGGGCAAGACACCGCTCTGACGCAGAAGCGGTGTCTTCCATCCTAAGAGAGATGACTAGCGTGACTAAAGCCGAGACCGAGAAGCAAGAAAATCGCCTGACCAGATATCTCCGTGAGTCGCGCGCCGAAATGCGCAAGGTCACCTGGCCGACACGAGAAGAAGCCATCAACCTGACATCCATTGTTTTGATTGTCACGTTTCTGATGTCGCTGTTTCTCTGGGGCCTTGACGTGGTCTTTGACAGCATTATGCTGCGCCTGATAGGTTAACTCACGGCACAAACGCGCGGCAGCCCTCGCGTTGCCAGATCGATAGAGAAAAGCAGTGGCCAAGACAGCACCCAAGAAAGAATCTCAGCCTGTCGTTGAGATCGAGGAACTGAATACCGAAAACCCTGAGGACGGTCAGCAGATCCCCGAAGAAGCGCGCTGGTACGTTGTCCACAGCTACTCAGGCTACGAGAACAAGGTCAAAAAGAACCTTGAACATCGTATCGAGTCCATGGACATGCAGGGCAAGATCTTTCAGGTCATCGTTCCCACTGAGGAAGAGATCGAACTGAAGGATGGCCAGCGGCGGGTAGTTGAGCGACGAGTGTTCCCCGGCTACGTGCTTGTCCAGATGATCATGGACGAGCAATCGTGGTATGTGGTTCGCAACACGCCCAATGTGACCGGCTTCGTCGGCATGGGCAACAAGCCAACCCCGCTGCCGGACGAGGAAGTCAAGCGCATTCTCCGCCGGCTCGAGTCGGAAGAACCAAAGATCAAGGTTGACTTCAAGATCGGCCAGAAGGTACGCATCGTCGAAGGCGCATTCGCCGAATTCACCGGCGTGGTGCAAGAACTCTATCCCGACAAGGGCCGGGCGCGGGTCATGGTCTCCTTCTTCAATCGTGAGACACCGGTCGATGTTGACTTCCTGCAACTGGAAAAAGTTTAGGCTGTCTGCGTAATCATCGATTACAATCACAGACCAGAGGAATTTTCAAAATGGCAAAGAAAGTACTAGCAATCGTCAAGTTGCAATTGCCGGCTGGCAAGGCAAACCCGGCGCCCCCCGTTGGTCCTGCCCTGGGTCAGCACGGCGTCAACATCATGGGCTTCTGCAAGGAATACAACGCCAAGACAGCCAACATGGCGGGCAGCATTATCCCGGTCGAGATCATCATCTACCAGGACAAGTCCTTCACGCTCGCCCTCAAGACCCCGCCTGCTACTGACCTGCTGAAGAAAGCGGCCCGTGTGCCGAAAGGCTCCGCCGTCGCCAATCGCGACAAGGTTGGCAAGGTCACGCGCGCCGACATCCGCAGCATTGCCGAGCAGAAGATGGTGGACCTCAACGCCATCGATCTTGACGGCGCAATGCGGATGATCGAAGGCACGGCTCGCAGCATGGGAATCACCGTCGTAGACTAGCGCCCCTCATAGAAGCGCTGGTGGGAGGAACCAGGCAGTCTGGTTCCGCTGGCACCACAAGGAGATAACAATGGCAAAGCACGGCAAGAAATATCTGGAAGCCCGGGCGAAGATCGACCCGGCAATCAATTACGCCCCTGATGAAGCAGTCAGGCTGGTTCGTGAGACGGCCAGCACCAAGTTCGACTCGACCGTTGAGGTGCACTTGCGCATGGGCGTCGATCCTCGCCACGCCGACCAGCAAATCCGCGGCGTTGTCCTGATGCCCAGTGGCACGGGCAAGGAAGTACGTATTCTCGTCTTCGCCGAAGGCGACGCTGCACGCGCTGCTGAAGAAGCTGGCGCAGATTTTGTGGGCAGCGACGAGCTCGTCAACAAGATCCAGGCCGGATGGACTGACTTCGACATGGCAATTGCGACACCTTCCATGATGAAGAAAGTCGGTCGCCTCGGTCGTGTGCTTGGACCGCGCGGGCTGATGCCCAGCCCCAAGGCCGGCACCATTGTCGAGGAAGACGACCTGGGTCGGGTCATTTCCGAAGCCCGTCAAGGCCGTGTCGAATTCAAAATCGACAAGACCGCCAATCTGCACATGCCGATCGGCAAGGCAAGCTTCACCCAGGAACAGCTCCTGGCGAACATGATCGCCGCGATGGATGCAGTCGTCCGCGCCAAGCCGACCGGCGCCAAGGGTATTTACATCAAACGGGTCACGATGACGTCGACCATGGGGCCTGGCATCCGTGTAGATGCGAACCAGGCTGCAGCCCTGAAGGTCGCCTGATCCGCAACAACTTCTTTAACAACATTGGTCTTTCAGACCGTTGCCAATGATAGCAGGCGCCATTTTGGCTTAATCGCTGTCCTGCCGAGGTGACAGGTTCGAGACAATCGACGCAACTGAGTTGTGTGCTGCCCGCAAGGTGCATCGCGCAATCAATTGACGTTGACAGCGCCACGGCAATGCCGGAGCGTTTGTCTGTGAGCCTTCGCCCCGCAGGAGCGAAGGCTTTTTTGTTGGTCTGATCTCGAAACGGTCCATAAATCTATGAAAAGGAGGTGAATGGCTTGGCAATCACCAAATCCAAGAAAGAACAGTTGATCGAGGCCTATCTCGAACAGTTGAGCACAAGCCGTGCGATCGTCTTCAGCGAGTATCGCGGCACCAACGTGCAGCAGATCCAGAAATTGCGCGGGCAAATGCGTGATCATGACACATCGATCATGGTGGTCAAGAACACGCTGATGCGAATCGCCCTGGAGCGCGCCAACATGCCTATCCCGGAAGAGCATCTGACCGGCCCGACGGCGGTGGTGTTTCTCCCCGATGACACGGCTGCTGCTGCCAAGGCGCTCTTCGATGCCGCCAAGGACGTCGAAAGCTTTAGCGTCAAAGGCGCAATTCTGGAAGGCCAGATATTGAATGCCGACGGCGCCAAAGAACTGCGCAACCTGCCGAGTCGCTCGGATGTCTTGAGCCAACTGTTGGGCATGCTGCAAGCACCGGCCAGCGAACTGGTACGAACTCTCGAGGCCCCGGCCAACGAGCTCTACCGAACGCTCCAGGCGCCGCTGCGCGAACTGGCGCTCACTATTCAGTCCTATGCCGACAAGGGCGCACAAGCAAGCGCCTGAACCAAAACACTGCGCGTTAGTCGTAGTGACAAATCAAACTTGTAAACAAACCAACCATCCAGGAGGATTTTCACGTGTCTGATAAAATTGCACAGGTCAAAGAACTGCTTAACTCGCTGAGTCTTCTCGAAGCTGCTCAGCTCGCCAAGGAACTGCAGGAAGAGTGGGGCGTCAGCGCCGCTGCTCCTATGATGGCCATGGCTGCCATGCCAGCCGGTGGCGCAGCCGCCGCGGCAGTGGAAGAAGTGGAAGAGCAGACCGAGTTCGATGTAGTACTGGCCGAAATCGGCGACAACAAGATCAACGTCATCAAGGAAGTGCGCAAGATCACCAACCTCGGCCTCAAGGAAGCCAAGGAACTGGTCGAAGGCGCTCCCGCGACTGTGATCTCGGGCGTTTCCAAGGAAGCCGCCGCCGAAGCCAAGGCTGCTCTGGAAGCCGCCGGCGCCAAAGCGCAGGTCAAATAAGCTTTTCCCGACCGATTGCGAGACAGCCGGCGCTCATCAGAGTTGCTGGCTGCCAGCGCAAAGAAGCCCCAACCGCCGTGGCGGTTGGGGCTTCTTTGCGCTGGCGACTGTTTCATAACAGGCCAATGCGGCGAACGTCCGGCAGCGCCAGAAAGCCGGCGCGCAGTTCCTCGGTGGGCAACTGGTCGCGAACGTCGGCCATGATCGCGGCAGCTTCGGCCCGCAGCGCTTCGGCCGCGCTGGTATCGGGCGTGAGATCGGCCAGCAGCGGCAGGACCTGCCACAAGATGCGCCGCTGGCCAACGCCTTCAGCCAGCGCTCGGGCGGTGCTCAGTTGCTCGCGCGCTTCGGTGAGTTGCCCGAGTTGAACCAGCGCCCGGCTGGCGAACAGGCGGGCATCGGTCTGAAAGGCGACGATATTATACCCCTGCATCACATCGATGTGGCGGGCACACATCGCCACCGCTTCTTCCAGGCGGCCGGTGTGCAGCAGCCGCACGATCCAACTCAGGCTGGCGAAGTTGAAGACCCAGAACCCCTGCATTGGATCGACGTCGTCCGGGCTGCCTCGGAAACCTGCCGCCGCCGCCAGCCCGTTGATCTCCTGAAAGGCCGCTAACACAACCGACAACGAGGGTGTGAACTGGGGAACGGGCGTCGCGATGGAGTGGGACAGGCGCTGCATCACCTCCAGTCCCAGGTGCGGGCAGCCCAACTCCAGATACACAAATGCCAGTTGGATGCGCGGCAACACCTGGCCGATCAAGAACCCGGCCTCGTCGGACAGGGCAGAGCCGATCGTGAAGTCCTCGATGGTCTGGTCGTACCTGCCCAATTGCCAGTAGGCAATGCCGCGAACCGAGCGGCTGTAGCCCTGCCCCCAGACGTTCTTGATGCGCGTAGAGATCTCATGGGCCTCGTCAAAGCAGACAATCGCTCCCTGAAAATCGCCCTGCATGATTCGCCAGACGCCGGTGTTGCTCAGGTTGTCGGCCAGCATCGGCTGATTGCCCAGATCCCTCCACAGCGTGCGCGCTTCCTCCAGCGCGGCGTTGCCTTCGTCGAACCGTCCCGAATCGGCGAATACATCGGCGATGTCGTTGAGAATGGCCGCCACCTGCTCCTGCCAGCCAATGGCGCGCGCGATCTCGAGGGCATGTTCACCCGCGGCGATGGCCTCCTCCTGCTGCCCGACGTTGAAGCGCGCCTGATTCATCAGGTCCCAGTAGATCTCGGCCTGGCTGCGGCGGTCGCCCAGCGTTTCGGCCAGCGCCAGGGCGCGCTCTGCCAGCTTCCTCCCTTCCACCGGATCGAAGAGCTGATTGACAAACGAACGCAGCTTCGTCTGTGCCAGCACGGCGGCCAGTTCGAGCCGGGCTTGCGAGCGGTCAACTGCAAACCGTTCCATCAACGCGTAGTTGTCATCGGCATCTTCGAAGCGCGACTCCAACTCCAGCGCGCGGCCGCGCCGGCCGAACAGGTGCAGTAACTGTTCCTCAATCGCCGGACAGCCCGCCACCACAAGCGCCAGCGCGCGGTCGAAATACAGCAGCGCTTCGGCAACGGCATAGACCGCCATGGCGTGGTCGCCCGCGCGCAGGCTGTAGCTCAGCGCCCTGGTTTGGTCGCCTGCTTCGGCGAAATGGTACGCCAGCATGGCGGCGTGCTCGTCCAGCCGCTCGGCGAAAAGCTGCTCATAGCACTCGGCCACGCGGCGATGGACGACCGAGCGCTGGCGGTGCGGCAGGGAGCGGTAGGCTGCCTCCTGGGTGAGCGCGTGCTTGAACACATAGCCTGCGCCCAGGTTTGTGTCCTCCGCTGTGCTCTGCCGGCGCAACAACTGGGCCTTGACCATCTGGTCCAGCGCTGTTTGCACGATCATTGGGTGGGATCCCCCGCCGCGGCCATCGACCGGATGCGCTCCACCGATGGGCGGACCAGGAAGCTGGCACGCAGCCCAGGTGATGGCGCCCGGTCGGCCAGATAGGCCACGACTGCGTCAGCTTCCCGCCACAGCCGCGTCGCTTCGTCGCGGTCGTTGGCACGCTCTGCCAGCGCCGCCTGGATTTCCCACAGGACGCGCCGATTGCCCAGCGTCTCGGCCGACTGACGCGCCTCCTCCAGGCTGCGACCGGCCTCATCTGTTCGCCCCAGCGCGTCCAGGGCGCGCGCTTGCAGCAACAAGCCTTCAGGCCATACCGCCCGCAGGCCAAACTCGCGCAATGTGGCGACGTGCGAGTCGCTGGTTTCCAGTGCCAGCTTCGCCTGACCTGTGGCAAGGAAATAGCGAATCACGGTGCCAACGCCCATCACGATGAAGCCCAGATTGGCCTGCTCGTAGCTGTCCATGTCGAACGAAGCCAGCCACTCGCTGGCTTCCTCCACGTTGCCCTCGGCCAGCAGGATCTCGATGTAGGCCGCAAACGCGAACTCCATCGACTCGGGCAAGGCGCCGGCTTCCCCGGTAAGTACAGGACGCAGCACGGCCCGTGCTCCGGCGTAGTCACCCAGCAGCGTCAACAACAGTGCTTTCTGCGGCGGCACCATGGCACGCGGGATGGAAAACCCGGACTCCTCTGCTTTCTCCAACGACGTGTCCATGGCGGCCAGCGCCTGGCCGAGGTTGCCTAGATCCAGGTGAACCATCCCCACCAGCATGCGGCTGAAAGACTGGCCCCACTCATTGCCGATGCGCACACTGATGGCGTAGGCCTCGTCGGACGCAGCCACCGCCTGGTCGAGATTGCCCAGCGCGTATTGGCTCCACACGGATCCGCCCAGGCTGTCGGCCAGCATGGCCAGGTTGTCTGCCTCGCGCCAATATGCGGCCGCTTCTTTGTTCACCTCCACGACGCGTGCCTGGTCGCGCGTCATCTGCAGGATATAGCCCATGTCGTTGAGCGTGTAAGCCACCTGCTCGCGCAGCCCCAACTCGCGGGCAATTGCCAGCGACGCCTCAGCGTCCTGTAGCGCCGGGTCGAGGTTGCCCGACAGCCGGTTCAGGTTGCAGCGCACCCAGAGAATCCGGGCCTCCGCAGCCCGGTCTCCCAGGCGCTCGGCCAGCTCCAATGCTTGGGCAACCAACAGCCAGCCCGCGTCGGGGTCGAACAGCGCGGTCGCGGTGCAACGCAGCAGCGCCTGGGAGATGATCGCGGCCAGCTCCATGGCGTGCAGGCCAAGCGCCTGTGCCTGCCGTTCCATCTCTGCGTAGCCGGCCAGCGCTTCGTCTTGGCGCGAGGCCAACTCCATCGCCCGGCCGCGCTGATTGTAAAGGTGAATCAACTGCTCGCCGGGCGGGGGAGACATCGCCAGCGCGGCCTCGATGGCCCGCTCGTAATGCGCCACAGCCTCGGATGTGGCATAAACGCGCAGCGCGGCATCCCCGGCCCGCTGGCTGAACTCCAGAAACTTGTCGTCGTCGCCGGCCGCGCCGTAGTGGTGCGCCAGAACCGCCGCGTGTTCGTCGAGGCGCCCGGCAAAAAGCTCCTCGTAGCACCTGGCCACCTGACGATGCACGTGCTGGCGCTGTCGCCGTGACAGCGAGCGATAGGCCGCGTCCTGCGTGAGCGAATGCTTGAAGCGATAGGCTGTGCCGAGATCGGCTTCCAACGCGGGACCAAGCAGACGGACGATCTGCGCCCGCTCCAGAGATGTGAGGGCGATGTCCAGGCTCATGCCAGCCCTTCCTCGGTTAGCACGTTTTCAAGCACCCTGGTGTAGAACTGGCGTCCGATGACCGCGGCGATCTGCAGCACGTGGCGCGCCTCGTCGGACAGGCGGTCGATGCGCGCGGCCAGCACGCCGTTCAGCGTGTCAGGGATGTCAAGACTCTCGATCTCGCGGGCGACAGTCCAGTTCCCGTCACGACGGACGATCAGTTCCTCGTCGATCAGCATGCGAATCACCTCTTCCACGAAGAACGGATTGCCCTCTGCTTTGGCCAGAATACGGGTCCGTGTCCCTTCGGGCAGCGCATCGATCTCAAGCAGGTTGGTGACAAGCTGCAGGCTGTCGGCCTCGGTCAGGGGAGACAGGTGCAGCTCCAGCGCGCCCAGACCGGGCAGCTCCCTGGCGTGGTCCAGGAGCCGCCAGCCGGCTGCCTCTCGCTCCGGGCGGCTGGCGAAGAGAAAAAGCACGGGCGCCTCGACCGCCACCAACAACACCTGCAGCCACAGCTCCACCGAGGACGGATCAGCCCAGTGCAGATCGTCGAAGACCAGCGCGACCGGCATCTCCTCTGTCAGGGTCACAAGCAGCGCGCGGCAGGCTTCGACGTAACGGGCCAGCAGCGCCGGACCGTCCAGGAAGCGCACCATCATCGTCTCGTCTTCGTCCAGTGGAACGCCCAGCAGGTGCGCCAGGGTTGGGTAGTGATCGCTGCCTGCGCTGCCCAGTGCTGCCCGCAGCGCCCGACCGGTGGTCTCGCCGTCGGCGTCAGGCGGCGCATCGATCAGAGCGCGCAAGGCTTCGATGCTGAGAAAATGGGGCATCGCGGTGCTGTACGAGAGGCTGCGCGCCTCGCGCCAGCGCAGCCTCTCGCCGGCGATCGACTCGCGCACCTCCGCAAGCATGCGGCTCTTGCCCAGCCCGGCCTCGCCGATCAGGCTGATCACGCCGCCGCGGCCGTCTTGCAGCGCATGCAGCGCCTGGCGCAGGGCCGCCATCTCCCGCGCTCTGCCCACCACCGGCGAGCCGATACCGTGCGACTCGAGCCCGCGCACCCGGCCCGGACGCGCCCGCTGGCGCAGCGGGCGGTAGGTGTGCAGCGGCTCCGCCTTGCCTTTGATGTCCAGCGTCCCCAGGTCTTGCCACTCGAACAGGGGCGCGACCAGCCGCCAGGTGTCCTCGGCGACCTGCACCGTGCCGGGCTGGGCCGTCTGCTCCATGCGGGCGGCGATGTTGATGGCATCGCCCAGCGCCGTGTACTCGGTGCGCATGTCGGAGCCGACCTCGCCCACGAGCACCAGCCCGGTGTTGATGCCGACGCGCACTTCCAGCGGCAGCCCCCAGCGGCGCTGAACCAGAACGCAGTAGTCCGCGATCCCCTGAACGATCTCCAGACCGGCCAGCGCGGCCCGTTGCGGGTCGTCTTCATGCGCAATCGGTGCGCCGAAAAAGGCCAGAATGCCGTCGCCCATCAGCCGCGCCACCGTACCCTCGTAGCGATAGATCGGCGCGATCATGTGTTCGAACGCGCCGTTGATGATCTCAGCCCACTCTTCGGGATCGAGCTGGCTGGCGGCCGCGGTGGAACCCTTCACGTCGCAGAACAGGATGGTGACGATACGCCGTTCATCCGCCCCGGCGCGCGTGCTGCGGGCTGCTTCCAGCTTGGCACGCAGCTCCGGCGGCAGGTAGCGGTCCAGAGGACTGGCCGGCGACACATCAGCGGCCGGCGCGCCGGCGGCGTCCAGCTTGAAGCCGCAGTTGTTGCAGAACTTCGAACCCGGCTGGTTGACGTGCCCGCAGTTGGGGCAGCCGGTCGGCAGCCGCGTGCCGCAGTTGTTGCAAAATCTGGCGCCACTGGGATTGGCGGCGTTGCAGGTTGGACAGTTCATTGTGTTTCTTATGAGCTACGCGAGGGTCCAGACTGCTCCAGGAAAACAGCGCGCAGGTCGGAGTCTTGCAGGTGCCCGATAATGTAGGCGTGCAGTTCGCGGGCCTCGCTGCGGTGCGCGCTTGCCTGGTCAACCAGCCCCAGGTCGTCCTCGATCGCGCTGAGGGCGGACAGCCCCTGCCACAGACTGCGCCGTGAGCCAATGCTGCGGGCAATTTCGATCGCCCTGACGAATTGCTCGACTGCCTGTTCCGGTTTGCCAAGGCGCAGCAGCGTTTCTGCGCTCAAGAAGTGGCTGTCGGGCATGAATACGCGAATGGACGCCCGTTTCATATAGTCCGCCAGCGTGGCGGCTGCAGACTGGCTGGCCAGGAGATCACCTTGGGCAAGCGCAAGCCGGCCGCGCGCCATGTTCACGGAGAGTCCCACGGTGGGCAAATAGCTGCCAACACGTCCGCTGGCAAACAAGGCATCCACGCGCCCCATGATCTCGGCTGCCTCATCGACGCGCCCTGTCTTGAGTAACAGTTGCACCTCGACGCTCAATGGCCAAACCAGCCAGCCGGACAATCCCTCTTCGGCCAGCCGCCGAACCGCGCGCACCTGCACCAACGCTTCCTCCACTGCGCCGATCACGCCGTAGACAAAGGCCCTCGATGAACCGACCCCCACGGCCGCGCCGGTAAAACCAGCGCGAGTTGCCAGGTCAATGCAATTCTGCATCCTGTCAAGAGCCGCGCCCCATTGGCCGCGCTCGAACAACACGTCGCCCACCGTCCATTGGCTGTATGATTGCCCCCACAGGTTTCCGATCTGCTGGCTGATGGAGAGGGCTTCATCCGCTGTTGCGCTGGCCTGGCGAAAATCTCCCTTCATAAACTGGATAATGGCCGTACCGCTCAGGTTGTCGGCCTGCATAGGCCGGTTGCCCAGTTCAATCCACAAGGGCAGCGCCTGGCGCAGCGTTGCCAGCGCATCGTCCGTTCTGCCAGCATCGACATAGGCGAAGATGCCAAGATCGTTGAGGGTGTAGGCCATCTGCTGGCGCAGGTTGTACTGGCGCGCGATAGCCAGCGACGCTTCACCAAAGGCAATGGCCTCGCCGGGCGTCCCGGCGAACTTGCTGGCCAGCAACAGGTTCCAGAGCAGCCGTGCCTCAGCCTCGTGGTCCCCAACCTCACGCGCCAGCGGCAGCGCCTGCTCGGCCAGTTCACGGCTGCGGGCGGGGTCGTGGATGTCCGTTGGGATCGCGTACAAAGCCGCCCTGCCGGCCAGCCCTGCCAGTTCCATGGAACGGTCGCCCAACTGTTTGCCGAGCGCTTGCAGCATTTCATAGTTCTCGGCGGCTTCAGCATGACGACCCAGCATGTCCAGCGACCGGCCGCGGCTGCGATACAGATGCAGCATGTCCTGCGGCGGTGTTTCGTGGCCACGCGCCAGCTTCAGCGCCTCGCTGTAATGGGCCACCGCCTCGGCGTTGGCGTACAGACCTGCGGCCGTGTCCCCGGCTTTTGTGTAGCAGGCAATCGCTGCCGCTGTGTCGCCGCCCTCGGCAAGATGGTGCGCCAGCAAGGCGGCAAACTCGGTCTGCCGGTCGGGAAACAGGGCCTGCAGCGCTTCAGCCACCCGCAGGTGGAAGATACGCCGCTGGCTGCGCAGGATCGACTGGTAGACAGCATCCTGGATGAGGGCGTGGCGGAAGGCCAGGACGCGTTCGGGCGCCGGCGCAATCTCGCGCACCAGCTCGTGCTGCAAGAGTGTCGCCAACTGCCGGTCGATGTCCAGCGACGATGCCACGATCTCCCGCAACACCTTACGGTGGAACTGGTACCCGATAACCGATGCCAACTGGACAACGTAGCGTGCGTCTTCGTCCAGCCGGTCTACCCGCGACAGCAACAGCGCCTGCAAGGTATCGGGTATCTCGATGTCGTCGTCGGAATCGGCCGCCTGCTGGCCGCCGTGGGCACCCCCGGCTTCGCCGCTTTCTTCGAGGATCGACAACACAAGCTCTTCGACGAAGAGCGGATTGCCCTCGGTCTTGCGTACGATCTGTTCGCGCAACGGCGCAGCCAAGCCCGCCGGCCCGGCCAGCGATTCCATCAACTGCTCGCTGTGACTCTGCGACAGTGCGTGCAGCCAGATCTCGGTGTATTGCCGTGAGAACTCCTGGCGCGCGACGGCGGTCACTTGCCAGCCCGGCGCCTCCCGTTCGATTCGGGTGGTACACAGGAAGAGAATGCCCGCCTGTTCGGCCAACTGGAAGAGGTGAATCAGCAACTCGACGGACGCGGGATCGGTCCACTGCAGATCGTCCAGGACCAGAACCATCGGCCCCTCGGCTGCCCAGGCCCGCGACAGATGCAGGATCGTCGCAAAGAGCGCCTCCTTGAACAGCTCACCCTCCAGCGGGTGGTTGCCGTTGAGCGGCGGCACACCCAACACCTGTTCAAAGACCTGTCGCGCCTGCGGCTGTTGGTCTGCGGGAAATGCATCGACGAAGACAGAGAGCTTGCCGCGAACAGCTTCGGCGCTGTCGGTGGGAGAAACGCCGGCGCCCTGGCGCAGCAAACGCTGAAACTGGGCGTAGGGCACGCCGGTCTCGTAGGAAAGGCTGCCGGTAACGTACCAATGATCGGACTCCGTCGAGCGCCGCCAGAATTGGGCCGCTTCGTGCAACAGGCGGCTCTTGCCCATACCCGCTTCGCCAACTACGCAAACGATGCCGCCCTGACCCTGCAGCACCCGCACGACAGCTTGCTCCAGCGCGCGCAGTTCCCAGTCACGGCCGATCAGCGGCGTCTGGGCACGCGAGATGTGGCGCCGTCGCATTGCGCCCGGTCGCGGTCCGAGCACACGATACGCCTCGACCGGCGCCTCCTTGCCACGGATCGCGATCCTGCCCAGTTCTTCGACGTCGAACTGCTGCGCTACCTGTTGATACGTATCTCTCGCGATGCGAACGGTGTTGGGATCGGCCGTCTGTTCCATGCGCGCGGCGATGTTGATGGCATCGCCCATGGCGGTGTATTCCATGCGCTGGGTCGAGCCAACCGCGCCAACCACCACCAGTCCGGTGTTGATGCCGACACGGACGCTGAAGTCGATCCCCCAGCGAGTGCGCACCGATTCGCGGTAACGCTGCACCCCGGCGATGATCGCCAGCCCGGCCAACACGGCCCGCTGTGGGTCGTCCTCGTGCGCCACCGGTGCGCCGAAAAACGCCAGGATGCCGTCGCCTGTCAGCCGGGCGACCGTGCCGTCATACGTATAGACCGGCTGGATCATGTACTCGAACGCTCCGTTGATGATTTCGGTCCACTCCTCCGGGTCGAGGGTCGACGCGGCAGCCGTCGATCCTTTCACGTCGCAAAACAGAATCGTCACGATCCGCCGTTCGCCTTCGACGCCGCTGTGGGCGCGGGCGCGCCCCAGACGCGCCTGCACTTCGTCAGGTATGTACGGGTCGAGCGCGGACGGCTCACGCTCCACCGACGACACTTGCGGATCACTGGGGGTGCCGGTCAGGCTGCGGCCACAGTTGTTGCAGAACTTCGCGCCAGACGGATTGATCGTGCCACACGCGGGACATCCTGCGGGCAATCGTGTGCCGCAGTTGTTGCAGAATTTTGCGCCCGCAGGATTGGTCGTGTCACAGTTCGGACAGATCATGAATCGCTTCCCAAAGATAACTACCTACCGGTCACACTTGCACCTGCGGTGTACGTGCAGGTGTTCTCGCGGAGGCGGGAATCTAGCGCTCGCCTGAGTGGATTCCCGCCTTCACGGAAATGACGAAACTATGCTGGCTGAGCCATTACTTCAACAGGCCGATCCGGGTCCGCACCCCATTCGCGCCACGATGCGTCGTACAAAGCAAGGTCGTTGAAGCCAGCCAGATGCAACGAAAACAAGCCCAATGAGGCCGAAATACCGACTCCGCAATAAAGAATCACGCGCCGGTCAGTGCGTAGTCCAGCCTGCGCGGCCAACGTCGCAAGATCCGGCGGACTGCGGTAGGTCCAGTCGGGGGCCAGGTTGTCGACCGAATGCAGATGAACCGCGCCGGGAATGTGGCCGGCTCGCAGCCGAGCGCCGTCTACCTCGATCCACGCCTGGCCTGGCGGCAGATACCGGCTGCCTTGCGGCGACCAGACTGCCAGCCCTGCATATTGCTCCGGCGGGCGGGTATCGACCAACTGCGCGCCCGCCGCGCGGTTCTCCAGCGTTGCAGCGATCTCATCTGCCGTGGCCAGCCAGCGCGGCTGCAAGCGCGGCGTGAAACGGGCCGCCGCGGGCTGCGGCACAGCGGTTGTCAGGGACCGGCCCTCGGCCAGCCACTTGTCGATGCCGCCGTTTAGCACCGCAACCTGCTCGTGGCCGTGATAGTGTAGCGCCCACCAAAGCCGGGCCGCGCCGCTGTGATCGGTGTCCGCATATGCGACCACGGCGCTGTCGTCGCCGATGCCGTTGGCAGCCATCAACGCGGCGAACCGATCTGGCGGCAACAGCAAGTCATCGACCGATCCGCCGTTCAAGTCGCTGTGCCAGTCAAGATGAACCGCGCCGGGGATGTGTCCCTGATAGTAGAGGCGCCGGCCAGAGCCGTCGCCTCGCCAGCGCATGTCTACTACGCGCAGCCGCGGGTCGTACAGATGCTCTGCGAGCCAGGCGGTCTCCACCAAATCAGCCGGGAGTGTTACAGTCACCATCTCTCAAACTATCAAGCCAGTCTTCCAGCGAACTGTGGCGAGTCCAGGTCCAGCAAAGCCCGGTCCTCGTAACACCACACCCAGGCTTCACGCGGATGCAGCGAAAGGATCAGCGGATGGCCGGTCGCCTGGTAGTGCTTGCGGGTGTGTTGATTCCTGGACTTGTCGCAGCAGCCGACGTAGCCGCAGATCAGACACATGCGCAGGGCCGGCCATGTGTCGCCTGTTGCGACACAGTCGCGACAAATGTCTGTGTTAGATGCAACCACCTGTATCTGTTCAACGTGAGAACAGTGTTTTTCAGCCATCTGCCCCGTGTACTTGAGCCGGTAATACCAGTTGGGTACCCGAATGCGCGCCAATTTGGGTGCGTTGCTCATGCCAGCCTCAGCGCCACCAATACTATGATCGCGGTTACCAGGGAGACCATCACGTCCGTCGCCAGCGCGCGGCTGCGGTGTTGACCTGAGAGGTAGGGCAGCGGTGCAGCCACAGCCGCTCTGACGACTGCACTGTTCAGCGCGTCACCCAGCAACAGGAATAGCGTCAGCCACAGTCCACGCGCCGCTATACGCGTCCAACGCTGACGGTTGACCTCCACCAGATATGACGTATTGCGCCGAACCAGGATACGCTCCGTGATGTACCAGGCGTACGTAGCCGCCAGCAATCCCCACGCATAGATCATCCATGTGCCGTAATGTGGAACTGCATCCGAGCCAACGACGGCAACGATCCAGGCTGCCACGACAAGCAGTGAGACCAGATGAAGCAACTGATCGAGGAGGTATGGCCCGCTGACCCAATCCGGTCGCACACGTCCGAGCCAATTCTTGAAAGCGTCGATTACAAAGTGCATGGCCGCCAATGCCACCAGAAACGGCCAAAGCACCGCTCGCCCCGTGCCGGCCAGGATGAGCAGCATCGCCAGATGCACGCCGACATGCAGCGTCAGTCCGGACCATGTCTGCTTGGCACGCACCATCCAGTCAGGTTGCAGGGGATAATCGGCGATGAGATGCGCCAGCATCAACATCCAGAAGACGTTGCTCATTTAGGAGCGTTGGCAATCAAGCGTCTGTGGGTTGCGCGCATACACGTGTCCATCACCACGTCCAAACCAGCGGCCAGCGCCAGATTGGCTGCCGATTCGTTGACCACGCCTTCCTGCATCCAGACAACTTTGGCGCCGATCTTGATGGCCTGTTCTGCCACGGACATAACCTCTCCGCCGCGGCGGAACACCTCAACCACATCCACCGGTTCCGGGACTGACAGCAGATCGGGATAGGCACGCTCTCCGAGGACTTCCTCCAGTTCCGGATTAACAGGGATGATGCGATAGCCGTGGGACTGAAGATAGGCAGGAACGGAATAGCCCGGGCGATCAGGACGACTGGAGATGCCAACGACGGCGACTGTCTTGGCGGTCATCAGGATGTGACGCAGATGATCGTCGTCGTTGGACGCGACCGCCGGCCCGGCATTCACGGCCGCCCCAAAATCGACAGGCAACTCGACCTGGAAACAGGTGGAGCCGGGATGCGAAAACACCTTGATCTCGCCGCGATGCTTGTTGACAACGATATTGTAGCTGATGTCCAACCCCAGTCCGGTGCCCTGACCCGGCGGCTTGGTGGTGAAGAAGGCATCGAAGATGCGCTTCTGAACCTCCGGTGGTATGCCAGGACCGTTGTCCTCGATCTGCACGGTGACCCAACCGGCATTGTATGACGTGCGAATGATGATTTCAGGCATCGCCGTATTCGCCAACGCGTCGGCGGCATTGTCCAGAATGTTGGTCCAGACCTGGTTCAACTCACTGCCAAATCCCTCAATCTTGGGCAGGTCGGGTGTGTATTCGCGGTGGACCGCGATACCGCTCAACTTGCTGCGCAGGATGAGCAGTGTGTTGTCCAGTCCTTCCTGGATATCCACGGCCTGCACCGGCGCCTGATCGAGGTAAACGTATGACTTGAGCGCCTTGACGATCTCGGAGATGCGGCTGGCCCCCTGACTCACCTCGGCCAGCAGACTGTAGACATTGTAAGTCGCACCGAGCCAGGTCACAACCGGTGGCAACTGCGTGACATCAAACAGGCGCGCCAGCTCCGCCAACTGGTCGGCGCTATAACCCAGATTGACCAGCGTGGGCGCCAGCTCCCAGCCGTCCTCCACGTTGTGACTTTCCAGCCATTCTTCCAGCGCGTACTCCTGATCACTCCTGGTCAACGCGTCGATGTCCAGAGGTCGCTCAGCCAGCGCGCGCGCCTGCTTTGCCAGCTCGTTCAGGCTGGCCCGTTGCGCTACCGTCAGGCCAGCTTGCGCCAGTCCCGCCTGTGCCTCGCCGTAGGCCAGTTGTGTCTCTTCCAACTGGCTTGCGCCGCGCTTGACGGCCGCAGCCGGGTTGTTCAGTTCGTGTGCGACGCCAGCGGTCAACGTGCCAAGCTGGGCCATCTTCTCGCTTTGACGCAAGGTGTTCTGCCCGGCTCGCCAGCGCGCCAATACGATTCCCAGCAGCACACGCGACGCCGTAGGACTGGTTTTGAGCAGGTAGTCGAACTGCTCCGCGGCGATGGCATAGAGAACGCTGTCGCTGCGCGCACGGACGGTGGCGCTGCGCGCCGAGTCCTCCAACAGCCCCATCTCGCCGATGACGTCGCCAGAGCGACGCACAGCCATCAGCACCTGACGGTTGAGCGACGTCTTGATGATCTCCAGCTCGCCGGACTCGATGATGTAGGCGCTGTCGGCGCGGCTGCCTTCAGCGAACAACTCTTCACCGGCCGGCAGATGCACCTCCTTCACCATCTCGCAGATACGATCGAGGTCCTCAATCGGCAGCTCGGCAAACAGGGGTACTTTACGCAGAAAGTCGTACATGGTTTACTCGTTCCAAGTGGCGGCAGACAGGCGGCGATCAGCTTTCAGCTGTCCGCCGTCCGTCGACAGCCCTACACGCTCTTCAGGTATTGGTGCACCAGACTGACAGCGATGGCGCCTTCACCCACTGCGGAGGCAACGCGCCGTACCGCGCCCTGGCGAACATCTCCGGCAGCGAAGATGCCCGGCACGCTGGTTTCCAGCAAATATGGGTCGCGCTTCAGCTTCCATCCCTGCGGCCGCTGGCCGTCGTGCGACAGATCCTGGCCGGTCAGAACAAACCCGGCGCTGTTGGTTTCCACCACGTCGGCCACCATCTCGCTGTGCGGCACGGCGCCGATAAACAGGAACAGCGCAGCTGCCGGAACGATAGTAGTCTCGTTGGTGTCGCCGTTGAAAAGGGTCAATGACTCCAGCCGGTTACTGCCGTGGGCCTCGGTAACCTGCGTACGCACCATCACATCGATGTTGGGCGTAGCATTGATCTGGTCGATCAGATAGGCCGACATGCTGCCTTCCAGCCCCGCGCTGCGCACGAGCATGGTCACCTGGCTGGCGTAGCGGGAAAAGAACATCGCGCCCTGACCGGCTGAGTTCGCGCCGCCGACCACGTAGACGTGCTGGCCGCGATAGTTGGCAGCTTCGGTCAGCGCCGCGCCATAGTAGATGCCGGCCCCGGTCAGCGGGTCAATCCCCGGCGCGGCCAGCTTGCGCACGGTCACGCCGGTCGCGATCACCAGCGCCTTGCAGCCGAGTTCAGTGCCGTCGTTCAGTGTGACATAGCGATACGGGTCTTCGACCCGCACCTTTTCCACATCCTGAGCGGTCAGAATCTCAGCCCCCAGGCGGGTGGCCTGCAAGGTGGCCCGCTGGGCCAGATCTGCGCCGCTCAGTCCTTTGGGAAAGCCCAGGTAATTCTCGATGCGCGAGCTGGTGCCGGCCTGACCACCCGTGGCCGCGCGGTCGATCATCAGCGTACGCAGCCCTTCCGATGCGCCGTAGACGCCCGCTCCCAGCCCGGCCGGCCCGGCGCCGACAATGATCAGATCGTAGAAAGGCTGGGTTGCCTGCGTCTGAAGTCCGACTTTCTGCGCCAGCAACCGCATGTCGGGCTGCACCAGAGCTTCGCCGCCCGGCAAAAATACGACCGGCAACCGATGCCCCTCAGCAGCCACATCCTGCTGTTTGTGCATCACCGCCTCTACCAGATCGCGCGCCTGGGCGTCGCTCTCGATATCCTGCCACAAATAGGGGATCCGGTTGCGCGCCAGGAAGTCCTTGACGTCGTGGCTGGCCGGCGACCACAGTGTGCCAGCGACGCGAATACCATCGTAGGGCGGCGGAGCGGTCTGCCACCAGTCGCTGAGCAGATCGTCCAGCACCGGGTAGAGATTTTGCTCCGGTGGATCCCACGGTTTCATCAGGTAGTAGTCGAGGCCAATGGTGTTAATACTGTCGATGGCAGCCTGGGTATCGGCATAGGCGGTGAGAAGCACCTTGCGCGCGTCGGGGTAGAACTTGATCGCTTCGGTCAGGAACTCGGTTCCGCTCATGCGTGGCATACGCTGATCGGCCAGGAACAGCGCCAGCGGGTCGCCGCGCTGAAGAAGCTGGCGCGCCACATCCAGCGCCTCAGCGCCGGAGCCAGCTTTGATGATGCGGTATTCGTTGCGATAGTGGCGGCGCAAATCGCGCTCGACCGCGTTGAGCACTTGCGGTTCGTCGTCAACGGTAAGAATGATGGGCCTTGTCGCCATCGGCTCGGTTACCTCCGGGTTTCACAGAGTAGCACGACGGAGGAAAGTACCGGCAGTGAACTCTTCTGGTGAATGTGTAAAATTAGCTGGGCGCATTATGCGTGTATATGTCGTTCAACGCAAATGGTTGGGATTTGGAACCGGTCACCAGTCACAATCTTGTGCAAAGGACAGCTTTAGTGCAGAATTCCGGCAGAGTAATCGTTTATCAGAGTGGCGCAGGTGTATGCGCCAGCACAGTTTGCTTGCCGGAGAGTGTCGCGTCGAACGCGCCATCTCCGTCGGCTGAACTGCATCGATCGATCAACAGAAAACCGGAGGTTCAAATGGTTCGCAAATCACTGTTCCTTGTGCTCCTTGTCGTGCTGACAACCGCTCTGGCGGGCTGCGGCGGCGGCGGAAGCACCAGTAACGTCAACAATCTGTGGTCAGACGTACCAGGTCTGCCGCAAGCCGAAAAGGCCAACATCAAACTGCCGCTGCCGCTGCGGCTGGTCATGCAGACTCTGGTGAAGGCATCCGCTTCAGACAGCAATGTGGATCTGGAAAAATTCGATGTCGTGGGCTATACCACCGACATGGCGCCGGACGAAGTCACAGGCTACTACACGCAGGAACGCATGAGTGAGGCTGGCTGGAATCTGAACGACCAGCCCGGCTGCATCGGTGGAGTCGACGCCGCCGGCGCCGGCGGTGGCATGTGCCTGTACGGCAGGGACGACGGCAAGCAACAGTCGCTGCTGGTGATTCTGCCTGCCAGAGATGACGGCTCCAACAAGACGCAGGTATTCTACATCCGCTTCGACGGGCAACTCAGCGGCAACTAGCTTCCCCGACACGCAAGACGGCGAGGTCCGGCTGACGCCGGGCCTCGCCGTTTGTCGCAAGCCAGCTTTCTCCATCCATGCAATCCACCCTCGCACCATCCCCAAAACCACCGACGCCGGTGCTGCCTGCATACCCGCACTGGGTAGCGGCCTACTGGCAGTCCTGGCGTGACGGCGACCTACCGGCCGCTCGAGACGCACTGGTGCAAATCCAGGCGCTGCGGGCACACGGGCTGGACGACGAGGCGTTTGCAGCCGCCTGTGCATTCATGGACCGCGCTGCCGCGCAATCGGCTGAAATCGACCGCGCGCAGGAAATGGCAGCGCACTGGCCCGCGCTGGCAACGCTGCTAATCGAAACGGTGATCGGCGTCAACTGGTCCGACAACGGCGTCAACTGGGAGCTACGCCTGGAACCGCCGGTGGCTCTGCGTGATCTGACGCTCGACGGCAACGTCATCAGCCTCTCAGCTGAAGCCGACACGGGCGCAGGTGTAGTCGTCCTGGTCGATGCCGCGGCTCCCATCGACCTGACGATACGCACCCAGTTCACGACTTTCCACGAGCAAGCGCCGGCCGGCCAGACTCGCTACCTCCTGACCTACCTCGACCGGACCGATATCGTCTCCTGACCCGGTCAACCCGGCCTGGGCACAATCACGCCCACTACGACGCACCGGACGTCTCATGGCTATTCGTCGTAACCGACAATATCGCCCTCGTCATTCCCGCGAAGGCGGGAATCCACTCCTCTCAAACGCTGGATTCCCGCTTTCGCGGGAATGACTCCTTGGTTTAAGCCACGCAGGTTGAATGATCATCGCTCGGTTAGGTGTTTCATCCGGCCTTGTTTTGGCTGTTGCTGCGCGGCAGCTTATAATCCGGTTGCTATGATACAGGCATCTCCCCTCAGTGCGCCGACCGCCGACCGCTCGGATCGGTTGGCGCTTTTGTTTCTCATCGCGTGCACCCTCCTTTCTGTCCCGCTGGTCTTCACCGGCATTCTGCCATCCTGGCTGGCAGCCGCGGCATTCATCGGGCTGGTCGCCGTCTTCGTCTGGCGAGCGGTCGTCACGCGCACCTTCCTGCCGGCCACGGCAGTCGACTGGCCCAACGTGCTGGCTTTGCTGTTGCTGCCTGTGGGACTGTGGGCCAGCCATGACACCGCCGCAAGCTGGCCGGCGATCACCAAGATCATCGCGGGCTTCGGCATATTCTACGGGCTGGCCGGGCTGGCTGGCAGTCGTTGGGCCGATGCGCTTCCGTGGCTCTTCCTGGCTGCGTCTGCGCTGGCCGGTGTTGCTGTGCTGGTCGGCACCCGCTGGTTCACTTCCAAGCTGCCCTTCGTACCCGACCAGATATACGCCGCGTTGCCGTCGCTGTCATCCAGCAACCCGCTGGCAGGATTCCACCCCAACCTGGCGGGCGCGCTGATGGCGGCGCTCTTCCTGCCGGCCCTGGCGCTGGCTGTCGGGAGCCGTGAGCAGCGCCTGCGGGCCGCGGCAATCGCCGTGGCGCTGCTGACAGGCCTGGCGCTCTTCCTCACTCAGTCGCGCGGCGCGTGGGCAGGGCTGGCGGCCGGGCTTCTGATCGCCCCGGTGCTCCGTTATCGCCGCTGGTGGATCGTGATCGCAGTCGTGGCGGCGGTCACAGTTGTCGTGCTCGTGCTGCGCGGCCCGGCGCTGGTCAACGGTTTGATGCAGGCGCCGTTGAACGAGGAGACGGCCATCAATACCCTGCCCGGCCGGCTGGAGTTGTGGTCACGCGCGCTGGCCGTCTTGCGCGACACAGGGCTGACGGGTGTTGGCCCGGGGTTGTTCGAGCCGGTGATAATGCGTCTTTACCCGCCCTTCTTCACCGGCATCCAGGGCAATTTCTTCCACGCCCACAACATTTACCTCCAGACAGCGGTGGACTTCGGCGTCGGCGGCACAGTAGCGCTGATCGCATTGGGTCTGGGACTGGGCGCGAGCCTGGTAGCAGCCACCCGGCAGGTTCCCGACGCGGCGCTGGCAGGCGGACGTCGGCTCAGCCAGCACAGTCTTGCCATCGGGCTTTTCGGCAGCCTGGTGGCTATGGCTGCGCATGGACTGGTCGATTCGTCGCTCTCCCCGCCGCGCGGCTATGTGGTGGCGTTTGCCCTGTTTGGCATGGCAGCGGCGCTGGCCAACCACCTGCTGCGCCTGCCGACCAGCGACCTCTCCTAGCGGCTGCTTGTGCATCCGCCGCGATTGTGCTAGAATCGCCCCATGACAACACCGGTACAAGAACAAAAGACTGTGGCCGCTGGAGCGGCCGGAGCAGCTTCGCTGACCTCCACAGAATTAGCACACAAAATCATTGATCTGGTCGAAGACAAGCAGGCATCGAACATCACTCTGTTGGATCTGCGCCAGATCTCAGTGCTGGCCGATTACTTCGTGATCTGCACCTCGGAAAGCGACCGCCAGACGGCCGCCATCGTCGACTCGGTTGCAATGGACCTGAAGCGCGGAGGCACGCGCCCGCTGAACCCGGCCGAGGGCGGCAAAGGAGCCGGCTGGACCTTGCTGGACTTCGCCGATGTGGTGCTGCACGTCTTCGACCCGACGACACGCCAGTTCTACAACCTGGAAGAACTCTGGAAAGACGCCCCGGTAGTGGTGAAGATCCAGTAGAGTCGTCGTCGCAACAAGAAATAGAACGGGCGCAGAGAAGACTTTCTCTGCGCCCGTTGTTGTTTGAGACGTTCAACTTCTGCGAGAAGTTGAACGTCTTGCTTTGCGATCTACTCGTAGATCCAGGGATCGATCACGCGACTGTAGTTGACCAGCTCATCGGCGCCGAACCAGAGGGCTAGCTCCTGCGCTGCGGTCTCGGGGCCATCGGAGGCGTGGACGAGGTTGAAGCCAATGTCCATGCCGAAGTCGGCGCGGATGGTGCCGGGAGCCGCCTTGCCGGGTGCAGTCGCACCCACGGTAGTACGGGTGACCGCAATGGCGTCCTTGCCTTCCAGCGCCATAACCACCACCGGGCCGGAGGTGATGAACTGGATCAGGCCGTCGAAGAAGGGGCGGCCCTCATGCACGGCATAGTGCTGACGAGCCAGCGAGTCGCTGACCTGCAACAGCTTCATGCCGGCGATGCGCAGGCCGCGTCGTTCAAAACGCTGGAGGATAGCGCCGATCAGACCGCGCTGCACAGCGTCAGGCTTGAGAATAACGAGTGTACGTTCCACTAAAGTTCTCCTTTGGTAATTGAGTCACGGGCTTGAACAAGGTGACAGGCACTTTGGAAAGTGCCTGTCACCTGAGCAGCTGTGTGCTATTGACATTGTCCGTAACCAAATGTCCTGATGAATTGTAGCACGGCGTCAGATTGGTGCAAAAACGCGACCGCGGTTAGTCCAGTCCGTGGATGTTGCGCGCCTGGGCGATGATGTTGCCGGCGTCGCGCTCCTCCCATGGGCACGGCCCCAGCGGGTCGCTGACCTCGGTCAACTGGCCGCTGAGCTGGCGCACGGTGTTCAGCACGGCGTGAGAGAGAACCTCCAGATGGTAACCGCCCTCCAGCACAAAGACGATGCGGCCGCCGCACAGGACATCGGCCATCTCCAGCAGCTTTGTGACCAGCGTGGCGTAGCCGGGGATCGTCAGTTGCATGTTGGCCAACGGGTCGTTCCAGTGCGCGTCGTAGCCGGCTGAGACCAGGATCACCTGCGGATCGAAGCGGCGCGCGGCCGGCCAGAGCACCTCGTCGAAGGTTTGCGCGTAGCCTGTGTCACCTACGCCAGCCGGGAAGGGCACGTTGATCGTTGCGCCATTGCCTGCGCCGCGGCCGGTGTCGCGCCAGTGGCCAGTGCCGGGATAGAACGGATACTGGTGCGTACTGAAGAAGAGCACCGACCCGTCATCGTAGAAGGCATCCTGCGTACCGTTGCCATGGTGAACGTCGAAATCGACGATCAGTACGCGCTGTAGGTCGTGCTCCGCCTGCGCGGCGCGTGTGGCCACCGCTACGTTGTTGTACAGGCAGAACCCCATGCCGCGGTCGGGTGTCGCGTGGTGGCCCGGTGGGCGAACCAGCGCGAAACCGTTGCGCGCCTGCCCGTTCAGCACCGCGTCCACCACACCACACAGCCCACCGGCCGCCAGCCGCGCCGCTTGCTCCGAGTCGGCACCGACATAGGTGTCGGCGTCGAGATGCGCGCCCCGCTGCGCGGCCAGCGCGACGGTGTCGAGATGCTTGCGCGAGTGGACCCGCAGCAATTGCTCATCGCTGGCCGGCGTGCACGGCACATCCACCAGCGGCTCCAGCGCGCCGCTACGACCCAGCAGATCCCACGTGCTGCGCAGCCGCTCACGGTTCTCCGGGTGGCCGGGCTGGTGGTGACGCAGGTTGAAGGGATCGTAGCAGATGGCTGAAGGCAGGGTCGCGGCATAGTGGTCGCTTGGCATGATTTTAGTCCCACAACTACGGTGACCGGCGCTGCGCGGGCGCCGGTCACCGTTATGTTCTTCACTTACCAGGATCTCCCGGTAGCTGCACCGACCGTCGATCGCATGAACTGACGATCCGGCAGGCGAGTTCTCAGTCTGGTCACACCAGCCGGCCGACCGTCATTATGCCTGTTCAGGCAACTACAAAGGTTGGTCGACGATGGGAGCCGGCCCGCGCTTGCTGGCGCGCACGGCGAAGAAGACAGTCACCAGCAGAATCGCAGCGATCACCAGCATCGCGATAGTGTAGGAGCTGTAAGCGACGATGACCGGAGCCATGATCAGGGCAACCAGGTTGATGACCTTGATCATCGGGTTCAGGGCTGGACCGGCGGTGTCCTTCAGCGGATCGCCAACGGTGTCGCCGACGACAGATGCCTTGTGGCGCTCGGACCCCTTGCCCAGGTTGCGGGCAGGATCGCGCGGCTCGTCCTCGATGATCTTCTTGGCGTTGTCCCAGGCGCCGCCTGCATCAGACATGAACACCGCCAGAAGCTGGCCAGAGAGGATCACGCCGGCCAAGAAACCGCCCAACGCCTCGACGCCCAACGCCAGACCGACGATGATCGGTGCGGCAACGGCGAGCCAGGCCAGGTTTACCAATTCCTTTTGCGCTGCAACTGTGGTGATTGCCACGGGGCGGGCATAGTCGGGCTTGACAGTACCTTCTATGACGCCGGGGACACGGAACTGGCGACGCACTTCCTGCACAATCTCACTGGCAGCGCGCGCCACGGCCTTGATGGCCAGACTGGAGAAGAGCCATGGGACTGTGCCGCCGATCAGGAAGCCGACAAACACGATCGGGAGCGAAATGCGGATGCCTTGAGCCAGTACCTGCGCGTCGACGCGGCTGACGTCGGTCAGGAACGAACCGAACAGAGCCACAGCGGCAATAACAGCGGAGCCGATCGCAATCCCTTTGGTGATAGCCTTGGTGGTGTTACCCACTGCGTCCAGGTCAGCCATGATCTGGCGCGCTTCTGGTTCGAGGTCGGCCATTTCGCCGATACCATTGGCGTTGTCGGCGATGGGTCCAAAGGAGTCCATCGCGACGTTGTTACCGGTCAGCGTCAACATGCCGATGCCGGTCAGGGCAATGCCGTAGAGCACGAAGGCGAACTCTTCGGCCGGTGTTTGCCCCACGCCACTGTAGACCAGAATCGAGACCGTGATCGCGCCAGCGATGACCAGCGTGGCATAGACCGCGGCCTCCATGCCGACGCCAAGGCCAGCCAGAATGGTAGTCGCCGGGCCAGTGTCATGGGCTTGCTTGATCTCAAGGACGGGCGCGCCTTCGGTCCCGGTGAAGTGCTCGGTCAGACGATCGATGACGATCGCCAGCAGCACGCCGGCGGCTGTGGCCAGGAAGGGCCGCACCCAGCCGCCGGGGACATTGCCCATGTAGACGACGGCAACGATGCCGAACAGCACGGTTGAGATCGCCGCCGAGGTAAGGAAGCCGCGGAAGATGGCCGACATCGCATCGCCGGACATACCTGGTTCGCTCTTGACGATGTAGGTGCCAAAGATCGACGAGAGAACGCCGATGCCGCGCACCAGCAGCGGATAGATCAGCCACTCATTATGGCCCGTCATGCTGCGCAGCGCCAGGCCCAGGATCAGGGCCGAAACGATGGTAACTTCGTAGCTTTCGAAGATGTCAGCGGCCATGCCGGCGCAGTCGCCGACGTTGTCGCCCACCAGGTCGGCGATGACTGCAGCGTTGCGCGGGTCGTCTTCGGGCAGATCCTGCTCGACCTTGCCCACCAGATCGGCGCCCACGTCAGCAGCCTTGGTGTAGATGCCGCCCCCCACTCGCATGAAGAGCGCCAACAGCGTGCCGCCAAAGCCGAAGCCCAGCAGGGCGTCAGGCGCTGCCACTCCAAAGATGATAAAGATTATGGTGCCGCCAAAAAGACCCAGGCCGTCGGTCAGCATTCCGGTGACGGTGCCGGCGCGATAGGCAATACGCAGCGCACCGTTGAAGCTGCTACGGGCTGCCTGTGCAACACGAACATTCGCTTGCACTGCCATGCGCATGCCGACCTGACCGACGATCAGGCTGAAGAGCGCACCCATGATGAATGCGCCCGCCCGCCCGAACCCAATGACGACCTGCAATTGCTGATCTGTCAGGGTTGGAAAGCGCTCGTGAGCCTCAAGCGTTGGCGGTACGATGTAGACACTCAGGAAAAGAGCGACTGTGAGAATAGCGATAAACGGCAGGATCGTGCGCAATTGCCGTCCAAGATACGCGTCCGCCCCTGTACGGATCGCATCCCAAACGTCCATCATGGCCTGGGTGCCGGTTGGTTGCGCCAGCACCTGGCGGCGCAAGAACACGGCATATGCCAGGCCGACCAGGGCAATGCCCAAGACCACCCATACGGAAATGGTCTCGAACGGGGTTAAATGCATCATTGACATTAGGGTGTACTACCTCCTGGATGAGTTGATGACGCCGATATCGCTATGCAAGCCAGAGGCGCGCATCACTGCGCTGCGACTTGCGACCTGGCCTGGAGAATCGGCAATGGGACACGAATGGGACAGGCAAGCAACAAAAAAGAGTCTGTGATTCAAGAAAGAACCGCAGACTCCACGTAGACGCTCTGGCCACCAGGGACGAAACTGCCACGAGCGCCATCCTGGCGCCTGCTCGATTGTTTGTGTATTGTATCGCAAGGAATCGCATTAGTCAAACGTCTGCGTCAATTGACATCTGTTCGGAACGCGGGCATAATATTCGGGCTCTCATGACTACCCAGCCAGGTCCAACCCCGGCATTTGTGGCATCTAGCCTCCCGATCGAAACACGTATGAACGCGCAGAAAGACCCTTATGAGCGTTGCAGCCGTTACTTACCAGCGCATGACATGGGTGAACATTATCAACCCCGTGCCGGAAGACGTGGCCTATTTGCGCAAACATTACGCGTTTCATCCGCTGGATCTGGAAGACGTTCTCAGCCAGATTGAACGCCCCAAGATTGACGAGTATGACGATTACCTGTTTATCGTCATGCACTTCCCCGTGTTTGACGACACGCGCCAGATGACTCGCTCCAGCGAGGTCGATTTCTTTATTGGCGCTGGTTTTTTGATCACCATCCACGACGGACGCCTTAAACCGCTGGATAATCTGTTTGCCGCCTGTCATGATGATGGGATTGCCCGAGGGAAGCATCTGGGCCGCGGCGCGGGCCGCCTGCTCTACTCGATTCTCGACGGTATGGTGGACCACAACTTCGCCATGCTGCGTAAGCTGGATGTCAAGATTCGCGACGTCGAAGAGCAGATGTTCACCAACGACATGCGCGGCATCGTGCAGTCGATCTCGTTGATCCGGCGCGACATCATCGCACTGCGGCGCGTAGTCAAACCGCAGATCGCCATCGTCAGCAACCTCGAACGCAAGGAACGCGCGTTCATCCAGGAGGAACTGGACGTCTATTTCGGCGACATCGCTGACGGTTTCTCGCGCGCGTGGGACATCCTGGAGGACTACCGCGAGGTCATCGAGGGGTTGAGCGAGACCTCCGACTCGGTCACGTCCTACCGGATCAACGACGTGATGCGGGTGCTGACCGTCATCAGTGTGATCATGCTGCCGCTGACGCTGATCTCCGGCATCTACGGCATGAACCTGGAATGGTTGCCCGCGGCTGACACTGTCTACGGCTTCTTTATTGTTATCGGCTTCATGATTCTGGTCGCCGGTGGCATGCTGCTCTATTTTCGCAGACGCGGCTATCTATAGCCGCATGTCTGCCTGGTTTGACCAAAAACGCAATGAATAATTCCGAAGATACGCAACAGGCGGGCAGGGTGACTGTGTATGGGCTTCCATCGGTCCGGCAAGCCACTCTGATCACTACCGCGGCTGGCATGGAGCAGTTCATGGCAGCCGCCCGCACCGAGTCAACCATCGCGTTCGACACCGAAAGCAATAGCCTCTTCGCCTACTATCCGCGCATCTGCCTGATTCAGGTCTCGCTCCCCGGAGCTGATTACCTGATCGACCCACTGGTTGCGGATGTCGATCCCCTCGATGAAATCTTCGCTGACCCCGCCTGCCAGAAGATCTTCCATGCGGCGGAAAACGACATTCTGGGGTTGAAACGCGACTTCGGCTTCACCTTTACCAACATCTATGACACGATGCTGGCCGCGCGCATCCTGGGCTGGCAGCATGCCGGCCTGGCGGCAATCCTGGAAAACCTGCATGGCGTCACGCTGGACAAAAAGATGCAGCGCACCGACTGGGGCAGGCGGCCGCTCGACGCTCAGCAACTGGCCTACGCGCAGCTAGACACCTACTTTCTGCACGATCTCAAAGATCGACAGGAAGCTGAGCTACGCGAGCGCGGTCGCTGGCAAGAGGCGCTGGAGAACTTCAACCGCCTGTCTGAACTGGAGTATCAGAACAAGGAGTTCGATCCTGAAGGCTACTGGAGCGTTCCTGGCGCGCGCGATCTGTCGCCCCAGGAACTGGCGATACTACGCGAACTGTACATTTTTCGTGACCAGCAAGCCAGCCGCGAGGATCGCCCGCCCTTCAAGATCTTCGACAACCGGGCCATGACCCGCGTCGCTACCACCCAGCCAAGCACGCCGGCTGAACTGGACAAGAAGTCAGCGCTCGCGCCCTCGGTGGCCCGCCGTTATGGATCGGGGATTCTCAGCGCTGTCAAACGGGGCAAGCATGCGCCGCCGCCCGTCTACAGGCGCACCAGCAACGGCAATGGCCGCCCCGATCCGAAGGTGACCGCGCGCTTCGATGCCCTGCGCAAATGGCGCACCGAACGCGCCCAGCAACGCGGCGTTGACCCGGATGTCGTCCTCACCAACGACCAATTGATGTCTATCGCTCGCCAATCGCCCGCTGACCTGGATGAGTTGGCGAACACCGGAGCCATGGGAGCCTGGAAACTCCAGGAATACGGGCCGGACGTGCTTGGTGTGCTGGCACGCTTCGAATGACCTGCGAACAAGGAGACATCATGGATCCCCACACTCTGCATTTCGACTCCATCGTCATCGACGCCCATTGCGACACCCTGGGTGACGTTCTGGAAGGCAAGCGGACGTTGACAGAACGCTCCGCAACGGGCCATGTTGACCTGCCGCGGCTGCGTGAAGGCGGCGTCACTGCCCAGCTTTTCGCCTGCTTCGTGCCGGTGGAGGAATATCACCGCAGCGCGACCCGCCATGCCATGCAGCGGCTGGACATGCTGCATCTGGCCGTGGAGAGCCATCCCGACGAAATTCTGCTGGCTACCGGCGCCGCCGACATCCGGCGCGCCAAGGCTGAGGGCAAGATCGCGGGTATTCTGGGGCTGGAAGGCGCCGAACCGCTGGGCGACAGCATCGAGACGCTGCGCTGCTTCTATCGGCTGGGTGTACGCAACCTGGGGCTGACGTGGAACTTCCGCAACGATGCTGCCGACGGCGTGATGGAGGGCCCCAACGCGCGCGGGCTGTCAGAATTCGGCGTGCGGGTGGTGGAGGAATGCAACCGGCTGGGCATCGTCGTCGACGTGTCGCATCTGGCAGCGGCCGGCGTGCGCGACGTGTTGCAGGTCAGCCAGCAGCCGATCATCGCCTCCCATAGCAATGCGCGCTCGTTGTTCGACCACTATCGCAACCTGACCGACGCGCAGATCGAGGCTATCGTGGCCGGCGGCGGGTTGATCGGCGTCACCTTTGTCAACGCCTTCCTGCACAACCCGCCCGGCGATGCAACCATCGACAACGTCCTCGACCAGATCGATTACCTCGTGGGCGTGGCCGGAGCGGATCACGTCACCATCGGCTCAGACTTCGACGGTGCGTCCATGCCCCGCGGCCTGGAAGACGCCACCTGTTACCCCAGCCTGACTGCCGGTATGCTGGCCCGCGGCCACAGCGAAACGACGATCCGCAAGGTGCTGGGCCTCAACTTCCTGCGGGTGTTCGAGCAGGTCACAGGCCGATAAGAAGGGAAAGAAAGGAAAAGAAGGAAAGGAGGGAAACCAGAACGCATTCGATAGTTCCCTGATTTCCTTCCTTTCCCTCTTTTTCCCTCCTTTTTCTCTACTCCCCTCCCCACGCCCATGAAACTCCTGACCTTCCAGGCCAAACGCTTCTGGTGGCGCAGCTTCTCCAAAACGCTGGACGATGTCGAGGATGTCCAGGTCGAGCAGGAGGTGCTGGACGCGGTGGTGGTCTTCTACCAGATCGAGGCAGCCGACGCGGACAACCGCAGCAGCGTCTTTCGCCAGACGCTGAAGCACCTGAAATGGCTGGCCAACAAGCGCGAGATGCGCCGTATCGTGCTGCATTCCTTCACCCACCTGGGCGGCGACAACGCACCGCCGGACTTCGCGCTGGAGCTGACCGACGAGCTGGCGACGCGGCTGCGCGACACCGGCTACGAAGTCTGGATTACCCCCTTCGGCTATTTCAACGAGTGGGACCTCAGCGTCTACGGCGAAAGTCTGGCCAAGGTCTGGAAGCAGATCTGACCCAACTCATCTTCCCAGCAGTTCCATCAACAAATCGGGCCGGTCGGTGATGATGCCGTCCACGCCGAGGTCGATCATGCGCTGCATGTCGGCAACGTCGTTGATGGTCCAGGCATGCACG
Source organism: Anaerolineales bacterium (assembly GCA_020634615.1). Taxonomy (GTDB): domain Bacteria; phylum Chloroflexota; class Anaerolineae; order JAAEKA01; family JAAEKA01; genus JACKBK01. The sequence continues at coordinate 99,865 of JACKBI010000006.1, read as the reverse complement.
TCCATACCGCGGCTATGCGCATCTTCGACGAATCCCTTGGTCAGAACAGTCAGCCCGCTGCGCTTTTCAGGTACCTGCACCGCGCCGGCCGGTGGTGAATACGTGCCGCCTTGCATCAATTTGTGGCGCACAAAAAAGTCGATGACCTCGTTCTGCGCCAGTGAGGTCGTCACCTCGGGGCAGAGCGTGCGGAACTGATCCATCGCATCCTGGTGGAAGGACGCCACCAGCACGTTATCTTCCATGCCGTAATCACGAATCGCCTGACAAAACAGCTCGGCCACCGGCTGCGACTCGACCAGCTTGATCTCGATGTTCATCGGCGTGTCGGGAAAGGCGCTGAACACCTCATCCAGGCTGGCCGGGGAAATCCCCTGGCCGCGGAACGGGTATGTCTGGCCGCCGTCGTCGGTCCAGTAGTAGCCGCCATCCAGCGCCTTGAACTCGGCCAGCGTCATCTCCTCGATCTTGCCCGTGCCGTCAGTGGTGCGGTCCACTGTTTCGTCGTGCATCAGCACCAGCTTGCCATCAGCCGTCGCGTGCAGGTCCATTTCCAACATGTCGACGCCCAGCGCGACCGCGTGTTCATAGGCGTACATGGTGTTGCTGGGCCACACTTCCTCACCACCCTGATGGGCAATGACCAGCGGGCGCGGCGCATCGGGCAGGCACGGCGGACAAGCTGGAGCGGCCTTTGCTGTGAGATTGAGTACGGCAAGGACCGCTATGAAGGCAACGACAACGACAAGAACAATAGCAAGAATTTTCGAACGCAACGGAGGCCTCCTGAGGATCGAGGACTGACAGTCCTGGCTAGCCGGCAGCGAGAATGGCAGCAAGATGCACGCAGCCTGCTGCCACATGATACCACCGCCCAGCCAATCCACCAACGCGGGCAGTAGGGCGGCCAGCTACGCTTGTCCTGAGGTTTGGGGAGGTTGCCAGGTCCAAAAAGTGAGAGACGCCGCAGCGTTGCCGCCACGGCGCCCCTCACACCCACAAGGAGGTCCAAACAGGAGGTATCGCCCCAGGGCGAACCTCACTAGTTGGCGATAGTGAAGTTGACGATCTGCTCGTCGTAGTTGCTGTCGGCCTTGACCAGGCGCAGACTGAAGGCATGATCGCCGTTGGGAAGATTGGTGGTGTCCAGCGACAAAGTTGCTTCACCAGCATCCTCGCCAGAGGCAACCCAGATCTTGCCGCTGTCATTGCCGCCAGGCAGGATGAACAGGTCCCAGCGCACGTAAGAGCTGCCAGGGAAAACGGCAGTGACATCCACCGTACCGCTCAGCGTTGCGCCGTCGGTCGGGCTGATCAAGCCAGTGGTGGCAGGAGCCGTCGCAGGAGCTGCTGCAGGCGCAGCAGCGGTTTCGGAGCCGGCCGGCGGCAGAATGACCGCGTCGATGACGTGGATCACGCCGTTGCCAGCTTCGATGTCGGTGGTCACGATGTTGGCGTCATTGATCTTGACGCTGCCATCGGCTACGGTGAAGGTCACGTCGCTGCCTTGAAGCGTCTCAGCTGTCAGACCGTCGGTTACGTCCGCTGCCATCACCTTGCCCGACACGACGTGGTAGAGCAGGATATTGGCCAGCGCGGCCGGGTCAGCCAGCAGGCTGTCCAGCGTCCCTTCCGGCAAAGCTGCAAACGCCTCTTCCGTCGGCGCAAACACTGTAAACGGACCAGCGCCCTTCAGCGCATCCACCAGATCCGCAGCCTGGACAGCCGCTACCAGGGTAGGAAAGCTGCCAGCCGCCACGGCGGTGTCCACGATGTCAGGAGTCGATGCTGTGCTTGCCGACTCGCTCGAAGAGCTCGCAGCGCCGCTGTTGTCGATGGTGAAGGGAACGATCTGCTCGTCGTAGTTGCTGTCGGCCTTGACCAGGCGCAGGCTGAAGGCGTGGTCACCGTCAGGATACTTGGTGGTGTCCAGCGAGAGCGTCGCCTCGCCGGCATCCTCGCCTGAGGCTACCCAGATCCTGCCGCTGTCATTGCCGCCGGGCAGGATGAACAAATCCCAGCGTACGTACGGGCTGCCGGGGAAGACAGCGGTAACATCCACCGTGCCGCTCAACGTCTGGCCATCGGTCGGGCTGACAATTCCGCTGCTGGTCTGTGCGCCGGCAACGGTCGGAATGATGAGCGCAAGTGCCATGATCGAGACGATCAGTATGCGCCACCAACGTGACTTAGTGTTCATGGTTTCTCCTGTTTTGTAGTGTGATGTGTTTTTGCTGGCCAGATTGCCAACTGACTATATATTGTATACCTTATTTATAGATTTTGTTCAGTAATCCTGTATCCTGTTGACGTGATAGCCTCCGGGAGGTAGCAAGGCTTCGTCCGTTCTGGCGGAATCTCGCCAGCCACCTCCCAAAGGCTGTAGACAGAATCAAAACACCGCCGGACGAAATCGTCCGGCGGTGTTTTGATATTTCCGATTCACGCCGTGCAGGCGCGCCGGTTACTCCTCCGGCAGTTCATCCCAGTCGCTGACAGACCATGCGCCGACCACCAGGATCAGCCGCAGTTCCTCTTCCACAGCAAACACCAGCGCCAGATCGCCCTCATCGGTCTCGGCTACTTCGTACAGCGCGCCGCCGCTGCCGGCCAGATCGACCAGCGCAGCTTCCAGCGCTTCCAGCCCGGTGATCGGATCTGCGCTCTCGGCTCGAAACAGGCTGACGCCGTAAAGCTCCAGCAACGTGTTGTCGTCCAGATACATATCCAGATCGATCACCTGGCGCTCTTCAGGAGTCGGCGTCGTTTCTTCTAGTTCGTCAGCCAGGGACGCGCTCCAGTAAGCGAGTTCTACGATCATTGCGCCTTCAGAGGCCGCCAGTTCTTCGAAGGCCTCCTCGGTCAGTTCCATCTGCAAGACGTCTTCCGCCAGTTCCTCGATGCTGTTGTCCAAACCGTTGGTTGATACCATCATTTCCTCTGTTCTTTGTTATGTATTCAGGCCGGGCTGACGATCATACGCGACGGAATTGTTGCGTGGTCGATCAGATCACCGACGGCCAGGAAGTTGTAGAATTGTACCGGTACGCCTCGGTCCACGAACAGGCTGGGACCGTCTTGAAAGTGATAATGCAGATGCGGGCCGGGCGAGTGTCCGGAGTTGCCCACAAGGGCGATCTGCTGGCCGCGCTTGACCATCTGCCCCTCCTCCACGGAGACGCTGCCGGCCTGCAAGTGCGCCAGATAGCTGAACTCGCTGTAGCCGTGGCCGATTACCACCACGTTGCCGGCCAGTCGGGTAGAGTCGCCGGTGATTGCGCTGGCCTCCAGCGGCTGGCCGGGCGCCTGGTCGGGCATGTCATCACGCACAAAGACAATCTTGCCGCCCGCGGGCGCTGTTACCGGCTGGCCAAAACTGTAATGGTCAGCGTTGCTGCGGCCGTTGCCGGCAAAGCTGCGCCCATCCGGTCCCAACCGCACGAAATCGTAGGCAAACGGCCAGCTCACAGGATCGGCTTTGTGCGACGAACTCCAGTCGTTGCCGGTGATCGCCCACCACGTCCCATCGGCAAAGGGCAGGTGGATCTTGGCCCGCTGCTGCGGATAGACCAGCGGCACGTCGAGAGAAGCTGACACACCGATGCGCGTTGCTGCTTCAAACCCGGCAATGCTGATCCGCAGACGGCTCAGCGGCTGAGCGCCCTGCTCAAGGAAATAGCAGCGCGGCAGCACCAGCCCCAGTCCCGGCGCGACACCGAACTGGCCGCGGGTCAACTCATCCATCGCCTCCTCGCCCAGCCGCTGGCGCACAAACGAGACGTGGTCATTCTGGTCGAACGCCCGCCACACCACGTCGGTCAGCACGATCGGCGCGGTCGCGGAAATCCCGATGTCCAGCGCGAATTCCTGCACCGGACCCAGGCCGGGATGGGGTAACTTGTCGTACAGCGCAACGTAGAGTTGCGCAGGTCTTGCTTCGATCTGCAGCGCTGCTTCGGTCACGCCTCGTCACCTTGAGTTGCAAAGGTCTTCTCAAAGCTGTGCAGCACCATGCTCACCTCATGGCAGATCGACACCAACGACTCGCGCAGCGCAGCCAGATCGGTCAGCTCGTCCTCCAACACCCAGACATGCCCGGCGCGGATGCCGGAGAGCTTCAATCCGGTGTCGATGAACAGAGCGGTCGCTTCGACCGCGATGATATTCTCGTGGTCCACCAGGTCGGTGAACACGCGGCGGATGCGGCGTGCGGTCTTTTCGATGCCCTCATCGCTGTCCAAGTGGCTGACCAGTCGCTCCGAGAACATGTAAACGATCTCGAGTTCGGTCACAATATTCGCGGTCAGCGGCTGGTGGCGACAGTGGGTCGTCTCGCTGTGATACAGGTCGCACAGCGCTTCATCGCCATAGAGGCTGAGCGTTGAATTCTCGACCGGCCAACTGAAGCTGATCTGCGCCCAGATATCCACAGGCGGTTGCCAGTTGTCAGGCGCGCTGTTGACCGTAAAATGCCGCTCCAGCGTGACAGCCTCGACGGTGTTGCTCGCTTCGAAGAGATTCAGCGACGCCTGAGAGCTGGCCCAGATCAGCGTGCCAACGATATGTTCGAATCCAACATAGCCGGATGACTCTCCCTCGTCATCGAAATCAGGAGGGAATTGAGTTCGATACTGGAACTCCTTTTTGCTGCCGGCCTGTGAACCGTTCGTGGGCATGTTGTGTCGCTCGCAATCTAAAAACTTGTACGCCGGCCAAATCGCCGGCGCAATGACGTGAGTTTATCACAAGCTGCAGGCGGCAGCAATTCCGCTGGTTGAACGGCTTGAGGAACGCGACACTGACAGGCGCGCTGATTGCGGCCTGCCAGTGACGTGAATAGAATCAACCAATCGGTTGAAGTTGATTTAGCGGCGGATGCGGTTGCGGTTGCCGTAGCCACCACCGGAGTAGGTGGCTATGTCGGCAAGCAACCCCAGCCCGACGATCACCCAGCCAAAGCCTGAGACGCCAGTTACCGCATTGAAAGCCACCAGCCAGCCCAGCGTCGTCCAGGGTAGGAAAATAAAGCCAAGGCACCCCATCAAGAAGCTGTTGATCGCCGCGTTGAACCTCATCGGTTCCAGCAAATACCAGACGATGATCGCGGCGCGGGGACCGATGAACAGAAGTACGGTTATGAAACAACACATGATGCCCTCCTTCGGGTAGTGTAAGGACGCAACTGATCTGGTATTCCACCTCGCACAAGGCGACGGACTGGAACGGAAGCGGAGATACCGACCATCGACGGCTGACATTGTACCACAGCAAAAATAGGAGACACAAGCAGCGTCGCGCTCCCCGAATCGCGGATTTCCCTGCCAGCTATGTTATACTACGCCGGCTGTTATTGCACGGAATTCTATGACACCTTCTTTGGTCTGCACTGTCCTGCCAACTTACAACGAACGCGACAACATCGGTCCGCTCATCTGGCGCCTGCTGGACGCCAACGCTGCGCCGCATAAGGTGCTGGTCGTTGACGACAACTCGCCCGACGGCACCTGGCAGGTCGTAGAAGCGATGGCCGCGGAGAATCCCGAGCGGGTGGTTCTGGTGCGCAGACTCAATGAGTCGGGACTGACCAGCGCCCTCCAGCGCGGCATCGATGAGGCGATCGACGTCCATGGCGCGACGGTGGTGACCTGGATGGACTGTGACCTGTCGATGCCGCCCGAGGATGTGTCGCGGCTGGTGGATGCTGTCCATGGCGGCGCAGACCTGGCGGTCGGCTCACGCTGGATACCAGGCGGCGCGGACGTGGCCCACGGCGTCATGGCGCGCACCCTGAGCTGGATCATCAACCACTATGCGATGGCACTGCTGGGCAGCAGCGTCCACGACTACACCAGCGGGTTCATTGCCGGTCGCGCCGAACTGTTCCGGCAGATCCGGCTACGCGGCGACTACGGCGAATACTGCATCGACCTGCTGGGCCGCGCCCAGAAACACGGTTTTCAAGTGACAGAAGTACCCTACATCTGCGTACCGCGCACCGCCGGCGACAGCAAAACCGGCGCCAATCTGCTGGACTACCTGGTCAAAGGGCGTAAGTATGTCACCGCAGCCTGGCGCGTCAGAAAAGGGCGATCAGTTATCAGTCATCAGTAATCGGTGCTGGAGACCAACGCGATTGGTCGCACCAGTGTGCAAGTAACGATTTCCTCGACGATGACAGTAGCAACTGCCTCACGATCGCCGATTTCTGATCACTGGTTACTGTCCACTGTTCACTGATGACCGATCACCTCTCCGAAAACAACGAGGTTCCAAACCAATGCTCCAACCCTACGAGCTTACCCTGGAAGAGATGGGTGACCTGGCGGAGATCATCCCGGCCAAGGATCCTGAGGTCAGGATCAGTTACCGGCCGATCCCCGATTTCGACCGGCCCAGCGCGCGCAGCATCATTCCGGTCTGCGAGCCGACCCTGGACGGCAACGAACTGAAATATGTGCAGCAGGCGGTCGAGACCAACTGGATCTCGTCGGCCGGTGGCTTCATTCGCGATTTCGAGGCCCGCTTCGCCGAGGAATGTGGCGCCAAATACGGCATCGCATGCGCCAACGGCACAGTCGCGCTGCACCTGGCGCTGGCGACCCTTGGTCTCGAACCGGGCGACGAAGTGATCATCCCCGCGTTCACCATGATCGCCACCATCAACGCGGTGACTTACTGCGGCGCGACCCCGGTGCTGGTCGACAACGAGCTGGACTTCTGGCAAATGGATGTGGAGGACGTGGCGCGGAAGATCACGCCGCGCACCAAGGCCATCATCCCGGTTCACATCTACGGCCACCCGGTGGACATGGACGCGCTCAACGAGCTGGCCTGCCGCCATGGCATCACTGTTATCGAGGATGCCGCCGAAGCGCATGGCGCGGAGTATAAGGGAAGGCGAACGGGAGGTCTGGGAGCAGCCGCGGCCTTCAGCTTCTACGGCAACAAGATCCTCACCACCGGCGAGGGCGGCATGATCACCACCAACGACCAGGACATCGCCCGCCTGGCCTGGAACCTGCGCGACCACGCTTTCAGCAGCGAGCGCCACTTCTGGCACAAATTCGTCGGCTTCAACTATCGTATGACCAACCTGCAGGCCGCGGTTGGCCTGGCGCAGGTGGAGCGTCTGAACGAACTGGTGGCAGCCCGCCGCCGCAACGCGGCGCACTACACATCGCTGCTGCGCGACATCCCCGGCATCACCACGCCGCCCGAAGCTCCGTGGGCCAAGAACGTGTTCTGGATGTACGGCATCATGGTCGAACGCGATTCTTTCGGCATGAACCGCGACCAGTTGCGCAGCGTGCTGGCCGATAACGGCATCGAGACCCGCACGTTTTTCATCCCCATGCACTGCCAGCCGGTCTACTGGAACACCTTCAAAGGCCAGCGTTTCCCCGTTGCCGAACGTCTTTGCCGCGACGGATTCTACCTGCCGTCGTCCTCCTCGCTGACGATCAACGAGATCGAGCGCGTTGCCGCAGCCATCAGCGACGCGCAGAAGGGAAAATAGGGAAGGAAGGAAAAGAGGGAAAAGAAGGAAAGTAGGGAAACCCGAGTGGACATGGCGAGCACCCTGTCACCCCGTCACCATCCCGCTGCCTGAGCTTGCCGAAGGCAGCATTGACCTCGACACGCTCGGTCACCGGTCCGCCGCTTCACCCCATCACCACCGCGCTGCCTGAGCCTGTCGAAGGCAGCACCACAATCCTCCCCCTCGTCCCATCCACCCGCACGCGCTGGCCGGTCTTGAGACGTGTCGTCGCCTCGTTGACACCGACCACGGCTGGGATGCCGTACTCGCGCGCCACCACCGAGCCGTGGGTCATCAGCCCGCCCACTTCCATCACAAGCCCGCCCGCAGCCAGGAAGAGCGGCGTCCACGAGGGATCGGTGCCAGGGCAGACCAGTATCTCGCCGAGGGCAAGCTGAGCGTTGCGCGGGTCGAGCACGACGCGCACCATCCCTTCCACCACGCCGGGCGATACCGGACTGCCGTTTATTGCGCCCTCGCTGTCCACCTGCGCGCCCAGCCCTTCGTAGAACGCCCGTCCGTCGCTGAGCATCAACCGCGGTATCTGCCGGCGCAACTTCTCCCGTCCATAGACCTGCCGGCGCTCCGCCACCAGCGCGCGCCACTGCCCGGTGTCCCGGTGTCGAGGCTTTAGCCGGTCCGCTCCAACCTCACGCATTGACATGTCTCCAACTTCTCGCTTTGGCCGGTCTCCGACCGAGCCGGCTGAAACTTCGACCCCATCAAGCCCGGCCGCGGCCAGCGTCTCCAGCTCCGCCAAATGAAGGAAGAAGATGTCGTCGGGCGTGCGAGCACACCTGCAACGACCAGATCCTCGCCGCTGCGCAGCAGCATCGCCCGCACCACGCCCATCATGCGCACGATGGTGAACTTGGGCGTCTCGCGCATGCCGGCCAGCGCACGCATCCGGCTGGCGAACAAGCGCGCCAGGCCAGCTTCCGCCGCCGATGGCATCGCCTGCACTAACTCCTCGATGGCGGCCTCAGCCACCCGCGCGCCCCGCCGAAACACGACATCGGGCGCCTGCTGGGGATCGTCGATGCCCAGGTAGCTTTGCAGCACGCCGATGACATGCGCCGGGTCCTCGCGCCAGCGCGGCCGCCCCAGATCGATCTCAGCCAGGCCGCGCATCCCGTAACGGTCCATGAACGCGGTCAGAGCCACCTGCGCAGGCAGCGGCAGCCGCCCGGCGCGGAAGTCCTCAGCCAGCGCAGCAGCATCTTCCGCACCGAAACGCGCCGCCGACGCCGGGTCGTCGCGGATCACCTGCGCCACGGTCCACAGCGTCAGGTCCATCTCGGTGGTGACGTTGTGGGGCAGCCCGCGCGCTATCTCCAACGTCAGCAGATCGCTGCCCAGCTCGCGCCGGGCCAGACGGCGCAACTGGTAGAAGCTCATCATGCCGGCCACCAGCAGCGGCAGCAGTTTCAAAGCGAGACCGAACGCGAATTCGTCGTAGAGCGTTTGCCACAGCGCCAGCCGCTGTGCCAGCGTTGTGGTCGCTGCCGCACGCCGGGTTGCATTTGCAATGAACAAGTCGAGCTCGCGCACGACCGCGTCGCGCTGGCTGACCGGGTCGCGCATCGCCAGGACAGCGCGGCGTCCCACGATCGACGCGAGTCGCGCCAGAGTGCGCAGCGCAGCCGGGCTGAGGCCGCTGCGGTCGGGCTGCAGATCGGGGTCGTCCAGCACGCTGAACAGCGCCTGCTCGGATCCCGGTTCGATCACCCCTGGAATGCGCACCACCAGCCGGCGCGCCAGATCGTGGCGCAGCCCCGGTGTGATGTCGGCATAGATGCGCCCGCCGGCGATCAGCACATCGCGCTGGCTGGCCGCCGTGAAATCCTTGCCCGCAAGCCGGCCGATGGCCAGAAACGCTTCGATGAGGAAATCCTGCCCCAGCGGCGTGAAGGGGTCCAGCATCCCCTGCATGTGGTTGACCGAGAACAGCACATGCAGCGGCCGCGCCGCCAGGCCGGCCGGCAGCGGGTAGAGCGAAGTGATGGCGCGCGCTTGCAGCAGGTAGAGACGCCCTCCGGCCCACGCCCACTCGATATCCTGCGGCGCGCCGTCGTACAGATCGCGTTCGACTCGCTTGCCCAGCCGCGCCAGCTCCAGAATCGCCCCGTCGGGCAGCGCCTGCACGCCGGCCGCGTCGTTTTCGACGGTGACCGTGCCGCCGCCAGCCTGCCCACGGATAGCCAGCGCCTTGGCGCCCAGTCGTCTCTCCACGATCCGGCCGGCGACGCTGTCCACAACGTACTGGTCCGGCTCCACCTGCCCGCTGACCAGCGCCTCGCCCAGCCCCAGCGTCGCGTCGATGACAGTCTCGCCGCGCCGGCCGGTCAGTGGATTGGCCGTGAAGAGCACGCCAGACGCCTCGCTCTCGACCATGGCCTGCACCACCACCGCCAGCGCCACGCTGGCCTGGTCGATGCCGTTCCTGGCGCGGTAGGCAATCGCGCGCGCCGTCCACAGGCTGCTCCAGCAATCGCGCACCGCCTTCAACAGCGCCGCGTCGCCCACCACGTTGAGAAACGTGTCCTGCTGGCCGGCGAAGCTCATGTCGGGCAGGTCCTCGGCGGTGGCGGAGGAGCGGACGGCGACCGGAAGGTGATCAGTGACCGGTGATCGGTCATCAGTGGTCAGAGCGCGGTAGGCATCGAGGATGGCAGTCGACAGGTCAGGCGGAAGGGGCGCGGCGGCAAAGCGGCCGCGGATCGCGGCCGAGGCAGTTTCCAGCGCGACCGGGTCGTCGCTGTTGGTGTCGGCCAGCGCAATCACGATGAACGGCTGGAGATCGTTGGCGGCAACGAACTGGCGATACGCGTCGGTGGCGACGATGAAACCGGGCGGCACCGGCAGCCCGGCCCGCGCCATTTTGACGAGATTCACGCCCTTGCCGCCAGCGTTAGCCAGCGTCGCGTCGGGCGAGTCGATGGAGAGGGTAACTGATGGAGTCATGGTTACGAGAGGGAAGAGGGAAAGAAAGGAAACGTGAGAAAAGAAGAAAACTGGAACGGGCCGAGTAGGCGCTCCGTCACCTTGTCACCTTGTCAACTCTGGCTCAGGGCCCACGGGATGCTGCGCGATCACCTTGTCAGCGCGGATCGGAATTCGTGTATTCGTGTGCGTCAGCATTCGTGGATGGCACGTCGCAGGTGGTGGGTGTGGACATGGCCATTCCCGCGCGTTGCGGAAGTATGACACTCCCAGTGTACCACAGCTTGAATGGGGCGAAAAGCACGCGACGCGCAATCCGGCCCGAGGACTGGCAGCGCTGATTCGACGTGAGGTTGTCTGTGCGTTGCGTGCTGCCATGCTGCAAGCCAGCACTGCCAGTCCTGCGGCGGAGTTGTCCAGTCCGTTGCTGCATGTTACCATGCGACAGTCGCTGGCTGGACGCTGGCGACCTGTCCACACGAGAAAAGACATGCCGAACCAGGTTCCGCCAGCTTCCCTCAGTTCCCGCCGACCCGAATGGCGCGTGATGACGCCGATGGGACTGGCGCTGGCGTTGTCGCTGCTGGGCGACGCGACGCTCTACACCGTGCTGCCGACGCACACGGCGCAGGCCGGGATCGCCTTGGTCAACGTGGGCATCATCCTCAGCGTCAACCGGGCGGTGCGTCTGTTGATCAACACGCCGGTCGGGCTGGCGTATGACCGCTGGCCGCGGCGCTGGATCTTCGTGCCAGCCGCGGCAATCGGCGTCCTTTCGACCGCGCTTTACGCCCTGTCGCCCGGCTTCTGGGTGTTGCTGCTGGGTCGGTTGATGTGGGGGCTGGCCTGGAGCGGGATGTGGGTCGGCGCGCAGACCATCGCGCTGGACGTGGCAGGACCGGGCCAGCGCGGCCGGCTGATGGGTATCGCGCAAGCGTGGTTTTTTCTGGGCAGCGCGCTGAGCTTCTTCGTCGGCGGCTACCTGACCGACAAGCTGGGCTACCGGGAGGCGCTGTGGGCGGGTACGGCAATCTCCGCGATTGGGTTGCTCGCGGCGCTGCTCTTCCTGCCCGAGACGCGGCCGGCCAGTGCTGTCGCAGCAGATCGACTGCGTTGGCGGCTGCCGCGCTGGTCAAACTTGAAGCCGCATCTGGGCGCGGGCGGCTGGGCGGCGCTCTATGCGCAAGGGGTGTTGCGCTTCAGCGTAGCCGGGGTCGCCACCGCCACGCTGGTCCTGTTCGTCGAGGACACACTGGGCGCAACGGTGACGCTGGCAGGAGTCACCATCGGTGCGGCGACGTTGACCGGGCTGCTGCTGGCGCTGCGGCCGCTGCTTTCGCTGGCGACTGCGCCGACAGCCGGCCGGCTGTCGGACATCCACGGCCGGTGGCGGATGCTGAACTGGGGAGGCATGCTGGGTGGGGTGAGTTTCCTGGTGCTGGTGGCAGGCAGCCTGCTGGCGCTGCTGGTCAACGGTGTGCTGAGCGCGCTGTCGATGGCAATCCTCAGTCCCGTTTCCAGCGGGCTGGTGGGTGACGTGTCGCCGCCGGGGATGCAGGGTCGCAACCTGGGCTGGCTGGCCAATGCGGCCGATCTGGGCAGCGCGCTGGGACCGCTGGTCGCCTATGCACTGCTGCCGGTCGTGAGTCTCGACGTGCTCTACCTGCTGTGCGCCGGACTGATGACCAGCGTGCTGGCGGCGTCAATCGCGGGCAAGCGCGCCGGTTCGACTGCACGGCAGCCAAATTGCTGAGACCCCTGCCTTGTGCTATCATGGCGTGGTCTCCTGCCGTGGACCGCGACGGGAGCACTTGTTGAGACGCCAGCGCTGTGAAACGTGAGGCGTGAAACGTGAAGCCGCTGCGGGATATCACGTTTCACGTTTCACGTTTTCAGGTCAGTCAACGGAAACACGTACACTCTATAACACGACATGCCTGCGCAAATTCTGATTACCAACGACGACGGCGTCACCTCGCCCGGCCTGCTGGCGCTGAAACAGGCGCTGGCAGCGGTGGGCGACGTCACCGTCTTCGCGCCCGACCGCAACTGGAGCGCGGCCGGCCACAGCAAGACGATGCACAAGCCGCTGCGCATCAGCCGGGTGACGCTGGCCGACGGCAGCCCGGCCTACACCACCAACGGCGCGCCTTCGGACTGCGTGGGTCTGGCGCTGCTGGGCGCGATCCCGAACCTGCCGGACCTGGTGGTGTCGGGCATCAACCAGGGCGGCAACCTGGGGCACGACATCACCTACAGCGGCACCGTAGCCGGCGCGATGGAGGCGGTCGTCGGCGGCATCCCGTCCATCGCCGTGTCGCTGGACGCGCGCGAGTGGTCGGACTTCTGCGCGGTAACCGACGTAGTGGTCAGTCTGGCGCGTCGAATCCTGGCCGATGGCCTGCCCACCAACACGTTTCTGAATGTCAACGCGCCGCCGCTGCCCAGCGACGAAGTCAAGGGTGTGCTGGTGACGCGGCTGGGCCAGCGGGTCTACCGCGATGTGCTGGTCGAACGCGAGGATCCGCAGGGCCGGCCCTACTTCTGGATCGGCGGCGAACCGCCCACCGGAATCGTCGAGGACGGCACCGACTACGGCGCGGTCGCCCGCGGCTACATCTCCGTCACGCCGCTGAGCATGGACATGACCGACGTGAAGTTCATGCAGCAGCTGGGCCAGTGGCTGGCAGTGAACAGTAGTCAGTGAACAGTGAACAGTGAACAGTGATCAGTGATCAGTGACAAACGTTTCACTGGGCTCGGCTTCATCCGTTTACTGATCACTGTTTACCGATTACTGTTTACCGATTACTGAGCACCGAACAGCGAGAGCGAGGACTACATGCAAACCAAGTACGCGTTTTTTGAAGGCAAGATTGTACCGATTGACCAGGCCAAGGTGAGCGTGATGACGCACGCGATGCACTACGGCACGGCTTGTTTCGGCGGCATCCGGGCGTATTGGAACGAGGAGGAGGAGCAGTTGTACATCTTCCGCCTGCAGGAACACATCGCTCGTTTCCTGACCTCGACGCGGCTGTTGCTCATGGACGTGAGCCACAGCCCCGAGAAGCTGAGCGCCACGATACTTGAGCTGCTGCGCTGTGAGGGGTTCCGCGAGGATACCTACGTTCGCCCGCTGGCATACAAGGCCGACCTGCGCATCGGCGTGAAGTTGCACGGCATGACCGACGAGGTAACAATTTTCGCCACACCCTTTGGCCGCTATATCGACAAGGAAGAGGGCGCAGATGTCTGCGTGTCCACCTGGCGGCGCGTCGACGACAACGCCATCCCGGCGCGCGGCAAGATCGCCGGCGCGTACGTCAACTCCGCGCTCGTGAAGTCGGAAGCGCTGATGGATGGCTACGACGAAGCCATCGTGCTGGACCAGCATGGTCACGTTTCCGAAGGCAGCGCTGAGAACCTGTTCATGGTGCGCAACGGGAAACTGGTCACTCCAGCGATCACCTCGAACATCCTGGAAGGGATCACCCGGCGCACCATCATGGAACTGGCAGCGGCAGAGTTGGGCATCGAGACCGAGGAGCGGGAAATCGACCGCACCGAGTTGTATGTCTGCGACGAGTTGTTCTTCTGTGGCACCGGCGTGCAGGTCGCGGCCATCGCCACGGTGGATCGACGCCCGGTCGGCAGCGGCAAGATTGGCCCGATCACCACGCAGATCCGTGATCTCTATTTCGACGTAGTCAAGGGCAGGGTCGAGAAATATCGGGCGTGGAATACGCCGGTATACACTGAAGCGTAAAACGCGAAGATCGTTCAGGCGTGCTTTCTCTGAATTCGCAACACGCAACACAGCCGCCGACCAACCACGCTTCACGTTCAACACATTCCGCCCTCCTCACCCATGACGTTCAAACCCGCGCCTTTTCTTGAAGGCAGACGAGCGGCCCTGGCAGCCAGCTTGCTGTTCCTGCTCAACCTCCTGCTGCTGATCGTGTTCTTCGCCAAGCCGGTGGCCGGTTCGACGTTCTTCCTGTTCGTGCTGGGCCTCCTGCTGTGGCTGCCTCTTCTCTACGTAGCGTGGCGAGCCTGGGCTTGCTTTACGCTGGCCTACTGGATCGATCGCAACGAGATCACCGTGGTCTATGGGCCGGTGCGTCAGACCATTCCGCTGGGCGACATTTTGGAGATTCGCCGCGGCGAGGCGGTGGCCATCTGGCAGCAGGACGAACCAGAAGTGCAAGGGCCCAACGGCGAGGCCGACTGGGCGGTCGAGCGGCTCGTTCAGCGCTGGCCGAAGCTGGCGCGCTGGCTGTGCTACGGCCCCGAGCTTGGCACGCGACGGGTGTTGAAGGGACGGCGCGTCAACAGCCTGGCGTCGCAGCCGCTGGCAGACCAGATCTTGCTGGTGACGGCTGAGCGCAGCTACGGCATTTCGCCCGATGCCCCGGACCGGTTCCTGGTCGCCCTGGACGAGTTGCATGAGCTGGGGCCGACGCATCTTACGACCCAACAGCGCCACTGGCCGACAATCGCACGCTGGCCACTTTGGCAGGATCCGGTGCTGATGGGCCTGCTGGCGGCCGGGTTTGTCGGTTTTCTGGTGCTGCTGGGTGTGGCAATCTTCCGCTTCACTGGCCTGCCCTACGCGCTGCCGCTGTGGGATAATCTGGACCGGCGGCTGATCTTCATCTTCCCCGCCTTCGGGCTGGCAGTCTGGCTGATCAATGGGGCGTGGGGATTGGTGGTGCACCGGCGGCATCGGATCGCTGCGGCGCTGCTGTTTGGTGGCGCTGTCGCAGCACAATTGGCCGCGCTGGTGGCGCTGCTGTCGGTGACGCGGGGCTGATCCGTGCCAATCGCTCAATTGCTGGCCGGCCTGGTGCTGAGCGCGGCTATCGGCTGGCTGGCCTACCGGCGCAATTCGCTGTCGCGCAGCGGTGTGGCGGGCGCTGTCATCACCGGCACGTTGATCTTCGGCTTCGGCGGCTGGACGTGGGGCTTGGTACTGATCGCATTCTTCGTCAGTTCCACGCTGCTCAGCCACTGGCGCAGTTCCGACAAGGCCGGCCTGGCTGAGAAGTTCGCCAAAGGAGAGCGCCGCGATCTGGGCCAGACCTTGGCCAACGGCGGCTTTGGCGCTCTGCTGGCCGTGGCCGCCTTCCTGCTGGTCGATCTGCCCGGCGAGGTGCGCCTCGGCAACCCGACCTACGCATTCCTGGCGTTGGCCTATTTCGGCGCCATGGCCACGGTCAACGCCGACACGTGGGCAACAGAGCTGGGTGTGCTGGCGTCGCACGCGCCGCGACTGATCACCAATGGACGCAGGGTCACGGTGGGCACGTCAGGTGGTATCACAACGGCAGGTACGCTGGCCGCGCTGGCCGGGGCGGCATTTATTGGCATCTGTGCGTTCCTGTTCATCCAGGCAGCGGCAGTCGCCACCACCGGCAACCTGCTGCTCAGTGACCTGCCGCTGATCGGCGTCGCAGCTGTGGCCGGACTGGCCGGATCGCTGGTGGACAGCGTGCTGGGAGCAACGGTGCAAGGCATCTATTGGTGCGCGGCTTGCCAGAAGGAGACTGAGCGACGAATTCATACCTGCGGCGCAGCGACAGAACCGCTGCGCGGCTGGGGCTGGTTGAACAACGATCTGGTGAATTTCGTGTCATCGGTAGCTGGCGGCCTGCTGGCTGCTGGCCTTGGTTTGGTGATTCTCCTCTAGAAGCTTATAATTTTTGCTTGTTGTGACAAAGCGAACGGGTATAACAGCCCGCCAGAACAGTTGATTCTCATGTCTACCCAGGAAACCCAAGCCCCGCCGTTGCTGTCGATCATTATCCCCGCGTACAATGAGGAGCGACGGCTACCGGTTTCATTGCGCAAGATCGACGCCTTTCTCACGCAACAATCCTATCAAGGCGAAGTGCTGGTGATCGAAAACGGCAGCACCGACAGGACGACGGAAATGGCCGAAAGCTTCGCCGCCGACCATCCGTATGTCCGGGTGCTTCACAGCGAAAAGGGCAAGGGGGCTGCAGTGCGCAAGGGAATGTTGGCAGCCACCGGTCTGTACCGTTTCATGTGCGACGCTGACCTGTCAATGCCCATCGAAGAGGTAAGCAAGTTCCTGCCGCCCATGGTGAACAGCTATGCGGTGGCCATGGCATCGCGCGAGGCGCCCGGCGCGCACCGGTACAATGAACCCATCTATCGCCATTTCATGGGTCGAGTCTTCAACCAGATCGTGCGCTGGCTTGCCATTCCCCAGTTCCATGACACGCAATGCGGCTTCAAGTGTTTCCGCGGCGACATCGCGGACGAGGTCTTCCAACGCCAGACCATGAACGGCCTCGGGTTCGACGTGGAGGCGGTCGCCATCGCCCTGGCGCGCGGTCACAAGGTGATTGAACTCCCCATCAACTGGTACTTCGATCCCGACAGCCGGGTGCGGCCGGTACACGACACTGTGCGCATGGTGCGCGAGGTGTGGCAGGTCCGCCGCAACCTGCGCGAGGGCGTATACACGCGCTGAGAGCGGCGCCACTCGGACCAAGCAACTTCCGCTCAAGCCGGACTGCAAGCCAGCCAGCATTCGAGCGCTAACCGATCTGTCCACCCAATGCAACAGCCCGCCGGCGATCGCCGGCGGGCTGTTGCATTGTCGAGTGAGCCGCACAGGGCTCGAACCTGTAACCTAGGGATTAAAAGTCCCTTGCTCTACCATTGAGCTAGCGGCCCATAATTGAAGTATAGCACAGGTAGAATCGCACTCCAAACAAATGTGGTGGAAACACAACGGGACCGAAGCAGGTAGCCTCGGTCCCGTTCAACAGTACTTTGGTTTTGTTTTGGTTAAGCGACTTCAGGAGACAGCCGGTGCTCGATCTCACGCAGCACGGTCTTGCGCTGCCCGTGAGCTGATTCGAACTGCTCGACGGATTTCAGACCCGCCTCGTCAAGTCCATCGAGCTGAGCGATGATCTCTTTGGCGGTCAGGTCGTCGTAGTTGGCAATCGGCATGGCAGCCAGCTGCTTTTCCTTCAACTGAGCGTCGAGCTTACGGTTGAGGCGCTCAAGCTCTTTGTCGAGCCGCTTGATGTCGGTCATCGAGGGAATGTTTAGGGTGCGCAGAACGAATTGCATCTGCTCCTCGGCGACATGCTCGACGCGCTGGAGCTGCTGGCGGCTTCGTGATTCCCAGCCGTGCCAAATGCGGTAGATGCGGTTGGTCTGTGCGGTCTCGATCTCGGCACCGCGTTCGGCCAGCTTGTCGAACAAGTTCTCACCGCGCGCCACAAGCTGGTCTGCTTCCTCACGGGTAGTAGTCAGTGCGCCCCGGCTGGCGTCAACCAGACGACGCGGCGACTCGACGATAGTGCTGGTAGTATCTCCGACTATGTTCTGGACCCGATTGGTCAAGGTATTTTCGGTCATTGTTGTTTCTCCTTGTCTTAACTCAGACGAGCCTGTCTGGCCCGCCGGAGGAATTGAACCTTGTTTTGATGACTCATCAATGGTCATTCACTACGTACCATGACGCATTGCGTCATAAGGCATTTTATCACTAGTCTGCTACAGTGTCAAGTTAGAGTTTTGTAAGAGATGCCGCCCATCCCCCGAACGGTGACAACCGGGAGGTAATGAAGCGTCCACCGCGCGCAGCCAGCTCGAGACAAGCGCGAGTCAACTGCCGGCAGACTGCAGAACCTGCTGGTAGACGGCGTAGGTTTGCTTGGCGATGCGCGCCTGAGTGAAGTGGGTAATGGCCCGTTCGTAGCCGCGTTGCGCGAGGTGTTCGCGCAGGACAGGCTGCTGCGCAAGGGCAATCAGCAGATCGGCCAGCGCCGCTGGGTCATATTCCGGAAAGACCAGCCCGGCGTCAGCGATGACGTTGGGGATCTCGCCGCTGTCCGAGCCAACCACGGGTACCCGGCAAGCCATTGCTTCGATCAGCACGCGGCCGAACTGCTCCTTCCATGTTTCAGTGGTGCGACTGGGGAGCGCCAGGACATCCATGCTGGCGTAGACAGCGGGCATCGCGATCGAAGAAATCTTCCCAAGGAACGTCACCTGCTCCACAATCTCCAGACGGCGCGCCAGGTCCTCCAGCGCGACCTGTTCCGGACCTGTTCCGGCGATAACCAAGTGACAGCCGGACGCGCCCTCCGCGGCAAGCCGCTGATTGCATTGCCAGACGGCGCGCAGCAGCAGGTCAACCCCCTTTTCCGGCACCAGCCCGCCCGCGTAGCCAACTACCAGACGCGCGCCGGGCGGGCGCTCCAGCAACGGCGCGACGCCGGGCTGGTACAGATCAGGATCGACACCAAACTGGGGCAACACGCTCATCGGTCCGGAATAGCCTTTGGCGCGCAGCACCTGGCCGCCTTCCTTGTTGCCGACAATGGCATAGGCAGCCCGGCTGTAATTGGTCCGTTCGATCCAGTTGAAAGGAGGCGGGTACTGCCGGAGCAAGTTCTGCCAGGAGAAAAACAGCGCGGGACAGCGGTGCGCAGCCGCCCAGCGGAACGCCTGCCACGACGCCAGATTGTATGGCTCCTCGTCGACGTGGATGAGGTCAGGCTGCAGGCGCTGCAACGTGCGCGGCAGCGCGGGGTAGAAATGCGCGTGAAAATGGCCGTTCAGCGCCACCGGCAGTTCCAGCAGTCGATAGCCCTCGGTGTAAACCCGTTCGAGCTGCACCTCGCCGCGACTGTCCCGCCAGGAGGGTGGCGCAATCGCGATCAGTTCCATCCCCGGCAAACACGCCAGCTCCTCCAGTTTACGCTGGTAGGCGCCGACCACGATCGCCTTGGAAAGCATCACCACACGCATGTTACGCCTGACCTGCTTGCCGTTGGCCCAACTTGCGGCGGCAGGGAGTAGCAGCAGCGATTCGACCACCCCATGGAGCTATGGTATGATTCTCTCCCAGAACATGTTGGACTGGTCCGATTCCAGACTGAGGAACTTGTCGGACAGTGGGACAAAGCAGGTCCTGACGGCAAATCAGCGTGTTTTGATACAGTTCGGCCACTTTCAAAGTCCGAATGAGTGGCTTCTCACACAGAAACTTTGATACCGGAGACAAGCATATGGCAGTGGAAAAGATCATTGATCTGGTTGGTAATTCTCAGGAAAGTTGGGAAGACGCAGCGCGCAACGCACTGTCCGGCGCGTCCAAAAGCCTGCACGGCATCACCAGTATGGAAATCGTGGGCTGGACGGCCAAAATCGAAGGCAATGAAATCGTCGAATACCGGGCAGCCGTGAAGGTTGCTTTCGTCGTCGACTGACGTTGCGCTCCTGCCGTTACCACATGCCCCAATGGGCGGGATCGCCCGCCTGCAACTCGGCCAGCCGCCGCCGCGTCCCCTGAGATGCCTGCGGCGGCAGGTCGTTCAGCGGGTAAAAACCGCAGGCGACGATTTCAGGGCTGGCAGGCCGCGGTTGCGATCCCTCGGCAGCGCGGCAAACAAAGAGGGCAACGTGATCGCTTTTGCCTTCATGAAAGCTATCGTAGACGCCCAGCAGCTTCTCGACCTGACAACGCACACCGGTCTCTTCCCGCACTTCGCGCACGATTGTGTCGGCCAGCCGCTCGTGCCGGCCGGGACCACCGCCGGAAAATCCCCAGCCTTCTGATCCATACGAGTGGCGCACAAGCAGCACACGTCCGGCGCTGTCCAAGACGATGCCACGCACGCCAATCCGCACGGGCGCGCGCACCGTCCACCAGAGACGTGCGACAGGGTACATGAACCGATAGAGTGTTGCCAGGAATAGATTGCGCATCACAGTTGCCGTCGCCCATTGTAACACGATGCCATCCCCTGTCACAATGAGATGTCGCCGCTATACCAATGTAATTCGATTTGACGCTCGCTTAGTCCGGTGCTATAATGCGCCTGCTCGAATGCCAGACTGGAGTCGCTGGCAGGCTGAGTGTCTCAGCGATTGTGGCAGAGACTTCGGGGTTTACGTGCCTGGGCGATCCCTGCCAACAAGAGGCGTTTCCTCCGTACCTTCCTCAGCGGTCAATAAATCGGGCTGTACGACCACTGTCCGCATTGCCAATCACACTCAATGTCTTTATCAGCCAGTCTTATTTCCTGACGAGGGAATTTTCAAACGTCCAAGTCGACGCTGAAACGCGTCTCCCACCTTTTCATTATCTCTAATCGTTCGCGCAACGAAATAGAACTTATCCGCATCTGTCGGAGCGGATCGAGCAAAGTTTACTGGGTGAACCACATGGGTTGCCCAAGACTTCGGCACGACGCATGGCGAGGCATGGTTGTGTCCCCTGCTCAGATTGCCAGGAGCATCAGAAAGTGAATATCTCCGAACTCGAAAATAAGAACCTGGACGAACTCCAGGAGATCGCCCGTGAACTAGGACTTACAGGCTATTCACGCCTGAAAAAGGGCGATCTGATCATGCGCCTCCTGCGCGCCAATGCAGAGGCTCATGGGTATATCTTCGGCGGCGGCGTGCTGGAGATCGTGCAGGACGGCATCGGCTTCCTGCGCTCTGATCATCTGCTACCCGGGCGTGAAGATGTGTACGTCTCGCAGAGCCAGATCCGGCGCTTCGGCCTGCGCACCGGCGATCTGGTGATTGGCCAGGTGCGCCCGCCGAAGGACACCGAGAAATACTACGGCCTGCTCAAGGTCGAGACCGTCAACGGGCTGGACCCGGAGGAAGCCAAGCTGCGTCCCGCCTTCGAGCGCCTGACGCCTATCTTCCCCGACGAGCAGATCATGTTGTCATCCAGGCCGAACATTCTCGCCACGCGCATGCTGGACATGGTCGCCCCCATCGGGCGCGGCCAGCGCGGTTTGATCGTCTCGCCGCCCAAGGCCGGCAAGACGATGGTGTTGAAGCAGATCGCCAACGGCATGAGCCACAACTACGCTGACCTGCATTTGATGGTCGTGTTGATCGGTGAGCGCCCGGAAGAAGTCACCGACATGGACCGCTCGGTGGAGGCTGAGGTCATCAGTTCCACCTTCGACGATCCGGTGCAGAGCCACGTGCGCGTCGCCGAGATGGCGCTGGCACGTGCCAAGCGACTGGTGGAAGGCGGCCGCGATGTGGTGATCCTGCTGGACTCGATTACGCGTCTCTCGCGGGCCTACAACCTGGTGGTGCCGCCCAGCGGGCGCACACTGTCCGGTGGTCTCGACCCGGCGGCCCTCTACCCGCCCAAGCATTTCTTTGGCGCAGCCCGCAACATCGAAGAAGGGGGCAGCCTGACGATCATTGCCACCTGTCTGGTCGATACTGGTAGCCGAATGGACGATGTGATCTATGAAGAGTTCAAGGGTACCGGCAACATGGAATTGCACCTGAGCCGCCGCCTGGCTGAACGGCGCGTCTTCCCGGCATTCGACATCGAGCGTTCCGGCACCCGCCGCGAGGAGCTGCTGATCGAAGATGTCACGCTGCAAAAGGTCTGGACCATGCGTCGCATGATCGATGCCCTGGGCGGCGGCATGGATGCGCTGCAGCCGCTGCTCGAACGCCTCTCCCGCACTCGTACCAACGACGAGTTTCTTTCCACGCTGCACCTGTCGATGTAATCCATGCCCAAAACTGAGCGATTGGACGGCGAAGAGACTCCGATCACCGAGACAGCGATCGACTCCAATCCGTCACCCGACCAGCTACCAACGGGGCAGGATCAGGAACCGAATATACCGCCCGCAACGAGCCTGCTCGACAAACTGTCGTCGATTGGCGATTTTGCTATGGGCTTGTGGCAAAACTTCCGTCAGGACAACGTCACACCGGTGCGCATTGCGTCCCATGCTGCGCTGCTGGTTATCGCGGCGCTGGTCCTTATCCTCACCCAGATCAACCTGCCCACGTGGGAGGCGCCCGTTCTGACAACCGCGCCGGTCCCGGAAGCAAACGCTGTCGAGACAGCTGCGCCCATCTTTGTCCGCGAGGCGGTAGGCGGCAGCCCGCTACTGGAGAGCGGCGCCCTGCTGCGCGCGCCGGTGCCTTTTACCCAGATACCAGACCGGCCACGCGAAGGGGTGATCACCTACACCGTGCAGCTTGAGGACACGGTGCTCGCCATCGCCGAGCAGTTTCATCTGAACCCCAACACCATCATTTGGGCCAATCAGGAAGATCTCAGCCAGCCGTTCTTCATGGAAGTGGGACAAAGTCTGCGCATTCCGCCGGTGGACGGTGTACTGCACACAGTGACGGATAAGGACTCGCTCGACAGCATCGCCAAGAAATACAAGGTCGAGGTCGATAAGATCGTCGCATTTCCGGCGAACAATCTGGCCAGCGCCGACGCATCACTGACGCCCGGCAGTCTGCTCATCGTGCCTGACGGCGACCGCACGCCGCCGCAAGCGCCTGCCGTGGCGCGTGCTCCGAGCGCCCCCTGGCGCGCAAGCAACTTCGTCTGGCCCGCCTACGGTCGAATCACACAGGGCTACTACTCGTACCACCCGGCCATCGACATCGGCGCACCTCTGGGCACCACCGCAGTGGCAGGTGATGAAGGCATTGTGGCGGTGGCAGGCTGGAGCAACGTCGGCTACGGCAATTACGTCGTGATCCGGCACCCGGACGGCTATGTCACGCTGTACGGGCACCTCAGTCGCATCGACGTATCGCAGGGTGACTACGTGGCGCGCGGCCAGCAGATCGGCGCAGTCGGTTCCACCGGCCGCTCCACCGGCCCGCACCTGCACTTCGAGGTCTCCACCGGCGGACGGAACTACAACCCGCTGCAATACCTACCGTAGACCAAGTTATACCTCAACAGCAACAGCGAACGCCGGGCTTACAACCCGGCGTTCATTTTATTTTACACCCGTACTGAGTTGAGAATAGACCTTGCTGCGGCCGGTCTCCGACCGAGCCGCCACGTTTTCGTTCATGGCTGTGCGCTGAGCACAACGCCATTGACATCAACCAAAAGCTTCATTTCGGTCCGGCCACCGGGATCCCACTCGCTTACTATGGCTCGCGAACCATCCGGTGCGACGGCATCAGGAACAGAACGAGACAATGCCTTTACCTGGGATTTATCGGACGTGGCAGCAAAAAGGTACCAATAACGATGACCAGTGTCATCATACGCCCAATCCGGTGTGCCAGAAACAAACAGCAAGATATCTCCACTCACTGACCAGATCGGTAGGGAAAAGCCGCCCGCACCATCTTGCTCCGGGTAGCCAAGATTCTGCCGCGTGACAATTACTTCTTGAGAGCCTTGTTGCAAGTCGTAAACAAATACCCCTTCGCTTGTGGTGTAGGCAATCCGATCACTTTCGATCGACCAGCCGATGTTGTCGGAAGAGGAAATGATCGTATCCAATTGGGCCACGAGATGAAGGTTTTCCAGGTCAACTATGTAGAGGGGTTCGTTCAGTGATCCGATAGCTACAGTGTGACCGTCGGGTGCTAGGGAGAAGAACTCGGATTCGTTGGGTGAAGGTTCTTCATTCCCTACGAGGGACCAGATCGGAATCAACGAGTCTCCGTCCAACACTGTTACCTGGCCTCCTCGGTCTCGTAGTACAAGGCGGCCATCCACCGCCTCTGCAACCGCCGCGTCTGGACCTCCAAAACCAACATCCTCTGCAAGCAACATTGCCTCCCCCATAAGACCGGATTGCCGATACAGATCGTAGTAGACCTGCTGACCATCCCCGTGCCCTTTGAGAAAGTAAATAGAACGGCCATCCCGGCTCCAGGACGGCCAGCCGGCGTTATGCTGTAGGAAACTAACCTCACCTGTGTCACCTTCCCCTACATATAGATCCATGACCGGATAGCCTGCGTCTCCGACGGTAATAGCCTCGTCAGCAACGACATTTCCCAAGAATTGGCTGCCGTCCGGCGACCAAGTAATAACGCCAAACGCATAACCTTCAATGCCTTCTGGTAACAACAGCGGTCTTGGGTTTACCAGGCCAATTCCATCCAGTTCAGGTCCGGGTGCATTCACATCCGGCGTCGGAATAAGCGTCGGCGTAGGATGTACAAGAACATCGGTTGGTGTAGGTAATATTGGTGCGATGATCGGGGAAACGTCAACAGTCGGTTCTGACACCGGAGAGAGCGCTGCCGATTCAGTGGGTGCGGATACCGTCGCGGGCGCAGCTGTGTCGATGGCCTGCCCTGTACCAGAAGGCTCGGGAGTCTCCGGCCCACATCCGCTCAATACAACTGCGGCCAGTATTGCCAAGAGAAGATAACGTCCCATCATAGGTTCCCTCCCTTCAGGGATTCGGAGGCTTCCACCGCGGAGAAAGCGATGTGCTACGCTGTAATCATATCATAAGGGGGGGAGGGATTGTCAACGAGTTTGTTGGGTTTAGCAAGAGTCTCTCAAAAAATCGGCCAGTAACAGATGCCTCCAAAAGTTCAGAGGTTATCATCGCAAGTTGACTTCAGTTCTGAACGACCACAGTCACCGTCGCGCTGGTTTCGGCGCCGGAAACGCCGCTGACGGTCAGCAGCAGCGTGTAGACGCCGGAAGGTAGAGCGCTCGTGTTCCAGGTGCTCAGCGTACCGACCGCCGGCGTATCGTACACCGGCTGGTCGGGGCGGACGGGCCGGTAACCGTCGGGGGTCGAGTATAACAGCGTGTAGCTGGCGAAGTCCGGCCCGGCTGCCGCGCCTTCGATGGTTACGATTCCACTGACCACCTGGTTCTCGGCCGGACTGGCGATTGCTGCTACCAGACTGGGAAGCGGGGCCGGTGTTGGCGTGGGCGGCTCGACCGCTGGTACTGGCGTCCAGGTCGGCGTCGCAGTTGGCTCATCAAAGGGCGTGGCAGTGCTGGTCGGGGACGGCAGGAAAGTTGCCGTCGCAGTTGCAGTCGGCAGTATAACCGGCGTTTCGGTTGGCGTCGGCGTGTCGAACGGCGTGGCCGTCGGTGTGGGCATGGCACGCGAGACGGTGACGCGTGCCGGTACAGACTCGAATCGCTGCCCGGCGTGGTTGACTGCCACCACCCGCAGCAGATGTGGACCATCCACCGGCAAGGTCGTCGTGTCCCACAGCGCCAGATCGCCGTTCTCCACCGGGCTGTAGACCGGCCCGGCTACGACGCCCCAGGCGCCAGGAGTGAAGGACTGACCGTATTCCACCAGATAGTGGTCGAAGTCGGCCACCGTTGCGCTGCCGATGATACGCACCAGACCCTCGACGATCTGTCCGTCGTAAGGCTGGTAGATCGCGACGACCGCGTTGCCGGCGGTAGCGACCGGCGTAACGCCCGGTGCCGCACCGGCCGGCAACTGGTTGGCCGCGAAGATTTCCATTCGGCGCTGCTCTGGTGGGCACGACGAGTCGGCGGCTGCGCCGGTGGCCGTGCAGATTTCCACCCGCTGTATGCCGTCAGGCACTGTGAAGTCCAGCTTCGGCTGGCTGGCCAGGGCGGCCCGCATGAAACGATTCCAGATCGGCCCCGCGCCGGCGATGCCTGACAGCCGCGGGTTCATCGGCGAGCCGTCCGCGTTGCCCACCCAGACACCGGTGACCAGTTGCGGCGTGTAGCCAACAGTCCAGATATCGCGCACGTCGTTGGTCGTGCCGGTCTTGACGGCGGCGGGCCGATCCAGCACCAGCGACGAATTGGCGCCAAAAGTCGGCGTGCGCGCTTCGTTGTCCTTGAGAATGTCTGTCAGCAGATAGGCATGTTGCGCCGACGCGGCCCGTTGCTGCTGTGGCTGCTGGATCAGCGAGCTGGCGTTGACAGGTGCATCGCGGCAGGCAGCCGGCAGGTCAGGCACTTCCAGCCGCTCCAGCACCGAACCCGTTGCGTCCAAGACACACAGAATGGTTGTTGGCCGCGCTGCGACACCGCCGTTGGCCAACGCACCGTAGGCGCTGGTCATCTCCAGCAACGTCACCTCGCCGCCGCCCAGCGTCAGCGACAGGCCGTAGAGCGGATGGCCGGGCTCGGTCAGCGTGGTCATGCCGAAGCGCTCAGCCACATGCAGCAATGCATCGACGCCAACACTTTGCAGCGCCTTGACAGCCGGGATGTTATAGGAGTTAGCCAACGCGGTGCGCACGCTGACGCGGCCGTGCTCCTTGCCATCGTAGTTGTTTGGCACGTAGGGCGGCCGCCCCGGCCCGTCGTCGAACTCAGTACGCACATCGTCGATCACCGTGGCCGGCGTCCACCAGTTTTCGGGGCGCTCGAAGGTTGCCAGGTAGGTGAAGGGCTTCATGGTTGAGCCGGGCTGGCGGGGTGAGATAGCGACGTTGACCTGCCCGCTGATCTCGGCGTCGAAGAAGTCGGCCGACCCGACCAGCGCCTCGATCTCGCCGGTGCGCGGATCAATGGCAACCAGCGCGCCGTTGCTGACGTTCTGGCCGTGCAGATCGGCGACGCCCTGGCTGACCAACTGCTCGGCCTGCTCCTGCAAGCCGCTGTCAAGGCTGGTGTAGACCTGCAAGCCGCCGTTGTAGAGCAGTTCCGGCCCGTACAACTGCTCCAACTGACTGCGCACATAGGTAACGAAGTGGGGGGCACGCGCCAGTTGCAGATCAGCCAGTCCTTGCCCGTAGTAGGTCAATGGCTCGGCCCAGGCTGCATCGGCCTCCGCCGCGCTGATCGCCCCATGTTCCACCATCAGGCGCAACACGTCGGCCTGGCGGTTCTTGGCGCCCTCGGGATTCTGCAGCGGATCATAGGTCGCAGGCGCCTGTGGCAAACCGGCCAGCAAGGCCGCTTCTGCCAGCGTCAGCTCAGCAGCCGGCTTGTTGAAATAGAGCCGGGCGGCAGCTTCTGCGCCGTAAGCCAGGTTGCCATAGTTGATCTGGTTGAGATAGAGCTCAAGGATCGTGTCCTTGTCGTAGCGGCGGGTGATCTCGGCCGCCAGCACCGCTTCCTTGATCTTGCGGGTGACGGTGCGCTCCGGTGACAGGAACACCAGCTTGACAAGCTGCTGGCTGATGGTGCTGGTGCCGACGACAGGGCCGCTGTTCTGCACTGCGCGAAAGATGGCGCGCGCCAAGCCGGCCGGATCGACGCCGGGGTGGTTGTAGAAATTGGCATCCTCGGTGGCAATGGTTGCGGCGATGAGGTGCGGCGATATGTCGGCCAGCGCGACGTGTGTGCGCAAGCCGGCCGACGGGTCGTTGGGCGCCAGCGGCGCCTGCAACAGCTCGCCGTTGCGGTCAAGGATGCGCGTGTTGGTTCCCTGGTTGGCGCGGGTGATCAGTTCGCTGGCCGGCGGCAATACCGTGGCGATGCCAGTGTACCCCAGGGCAAACACAGCCACACCGGCCAGCGCGACAATCAGAAAAAGAAAGATGCCGACCAGCACGCCGTTGGCGCAGCCGCCACCACGAGCCGACCGCGGCGCACGCGGCGGTTGACTGCGGCCGGGCGGCTGACCGTAACCCGGCGGCGGAGGCGGCAACGGCCGGCGCGGCTGCGCAGAAGGTTGTGAGTTAGGTGGGTGATTTTGATTGCTCATGACAGGACGTTAGACGTAGAAACGCTCCAGAATGTTCAGTTGTGGCGAGACGCTTCGCTGAGCAAGTTGAGCGCTGGGGCTGGTCCCTAATACTC
Source organism: Anaerolineales bacterium (assembly GCA_020634615.1). GTDB lineage: Bacteria > Chloroflexota > Anaerolineae > JAAEKA01 > JAAEKA01 > JACKBK01. The sequence continues at coordinate 71,852 of JACKBI010000006.1, read as the reverse complement.
GCTCAGCGTGACAAATACGCGAGAGCTAAATCACCCTGGGCACTTGCGCGGTTGCTTGTCCGCACCGGACATATCGTCTATAATGATACCAACGCCAGCTATGGCGTAACTGAAGCTGCTTACTTCCGCGCTTGCGGAACTCAACCAAGGAGACTCGCATGGACCTCAGCGCTCTCATCTCGTTCGTCATCGTGCTCGCGATCCTGCTCTTCCTGATCTCGACCGCGATCAAGATCATCCCGGAGTATGAACGAGCCGTCATTTTTCGCCTGGGCCGCGTGCAAAAGGTCAAAGGACCAGGACTGATCTTCCTGATCCCATTTGTCGATCGCGCGGTGCGCGTTGACCTGCGAGTAGTCACGATGGATGTGCCGTCTCAGGAAGCCATCACCCGCGATAACGTCACCGTCAAGGTCAACGCGGTCGTTTATTTCCGGGTCGTGGAACCGTCGTCAGCCGTTGTCAATGTCGAGGACTACCGACGAGCAACCTGGAACATCGCCCAGACCACCTTGCGTAACGTGCTGGGCCAGAGCGAGCTGGACGAGCTGCTGGCGCACCGCGAGCGCATCAACCAGAAGCTGCAGCAGATCATCGACGAGGCCACGGAGCCGTGGGGCATCAAGGTTGGCATCGTCGAGGTCAAGGACGTAGAGCTGCCCGAGACCATGAAGCGTTCTATGGCCAAGCAAGCCGAGGCGGAACGCGAGAAGCGAGCCAAGATCATCCACGCTTCGGGCGAGTTTGAGGCGGCACAGCAACTGCGTGAGGCGGCTCACACCATGGCCCACGAACCGATTGCCCTCCAGTTGCGCTATCTCTCTACACTGGTTGAGATCTCCGCCGAGAAGAACTCAACTATCATTTTCCCATTCCCGCTGGAGTTCGTGCGTGCGTTTAGCGCGCTGATGGAAAACCTGACCGGCGTCATCCCGTCAGACACCTCAGACACGTCAGACGACAGCGCCTGATCCTTTTGAACAAACACCGGTGAGAGTTACTTTTCGGCGCTATCCTGTTTCAGCGGCAAAGTAACTCTCACCTCTGCGGCGGGCTACGGCACAGCCAACATTGGCAACGATAGTTTTCCGACCTATGTCACCACAGACTCAACCGGCTGCCAGCCTTCTCGCCATGTGGCACGACGCTCTGCGGGCGGCTGGCTGGGAAGCGATTACCAGCGAGACGCTGGGCGAAGTCGCGGCCCGGTTGGAGCAGGGCGACGTGGTCTGGTCACTGGTGATCGACCGCGCCGCTCGTTTTCGTTTCGTCGCCGCGCGGCCATTGGCCGCCGACGCCTGGTCGGATATTGAGATCGATGACCGTAGCTATGCCGCCCAACATGAATACCGGCACACAGTCACTGTAACCGGACAGATTGGCCCAGAACTGGCGCCCGAGACATTGCTGGCGGATCTCGCATTCGTAGCTGAGGCGCCGCCAGTTCATAACGAATAGATGATTGCCGGGAGGGATTCCATGGCAGGGACAACCGATCCACAGCCGCCTGGGCGCGGCAAGCTGGTGGCTTTGACGGTGATCCTCACGACGCTGTTTTGGACGGTCGTCTGGGGTGGATTCACACTGGCGCGCGGCCGGCCGCAACAGATTGCCTTCGCAGTTCAGCCACCGCCCGCGACGGCAACACCCGCTCCCACGTCCACACCAACACCTACCACCGAACCTACCGCAACCACGTCTCCCAGTGCAACTGCGGCGCCTTCGGTGACGGCGGCTGCGCGCGCTGGCGTTGTGGTGCTCGAAACAGGGGAGGAAGACAATGCCCCTGCCGCGTCTGGGAGTGACCGGATCCCGGCTAGCACCGACGAGATCACCGGCGCCGTGCCCACCAACAGCGCGGCGTCCACTCTCATCAACATCAATACGGCCTCGGCAGTCGATCTGGAAACGCTGCCGGGGATAGGACCAAAGACCGCTGAAGCGATCATCGCCTACCGCGACGCAAACGGGCCATTTGCTACAATCGAGGCAATCACCGAGGTCAAGGGGATCGGACCGGCCACGCTGGAGAAGCTGCGCGCGTTGATAACGGTCAATTAGCACTAGGTTCGTAGTAGCGGCTGATGAAAGTTAAGATTTTAACCCGGTAATCGCCCAGCCCGACCGACCGTAAAACGGATCGGGCTACAAGGTGGAAGCCCCTTCTGGGGCTGGAATCCAGGCCCGCAGGGCCTTTCACGTTGTAGCCGGACGGCTTTCAGCCTCCGGCGAGCGTCACGATGCAATTGCCGGTTCATTTTCTTAACTTTCATCAGCCGCCTCCGGAGGCGGCTGAAGCCGCTACTACGAACCGTTGCCGTCCATGCGCCCGGCGAGGGCTGCACCCAGATGTGCACCGACGAGGATGATCAGCACGGTCAGGTAAAACCAGAACATCAACACGATGATGGTGGTCAGGGGGCCATAAAGCAACTCATAGCGCGAGAAGCCGCTGCTGAGATACCATGAGTAGCCGGCGTTGACGATCTGGGAGGCCAGCGCGGCCAGCAGCGCCGGCACGACAGCTGCGCGCCAGGGGACGTAGCGGTTGGGTATCAAGCGATACAAGCCGGTGTAGACAACGACCGTCACCGCGATCGACACCACCCGTAGCGTCCCCAATCGCCCCAACTCAGGATCGATGCCCAGAAAAGCAAAAAGAGTCGGCAGTGCTGCAAGTGCGCCCGACACCGTAGAAAGAACAAGGGCCAGCAGCAGCGCCCCGAACAACAGCAGTATCAGCAGCAGTCCGATCAGGCGAGCCTTGAGCGCGTTTGGTAGACGTGTCTTGCTCCAGGCGAGATCGATGTTGAACGTCAATGTGGTGAAGACACCGGATGCCGACCACAACAGAGCAACCAGACCGATCAACCCCACCGGACCCCGTTGGGAATAGATCCCGGCGAACGTGTCGGTGACCAGCGAGGCGATACCGGAATCGCTTGGAAGAAACCGCGTCGCGAGCGTGAATACCAGATGCTGCGCGGTCGCGGCGTCCACCAGATAGCTCAACAAGACGACCATCACCATTAACATGGGGAAAAGTGAGAACATCGCGTAGTAGGCGACTGCTGCCGACGCCTGCGTACCGCGCGCGCGTGTGAAATTATCCCATGCGCTGCGCAGCGTGCCCAGCCATCCGCCGGTCGCGCCGTCAGCCCGGTTGAACAGCGCCTCGAGCCGTTGCGTAGCACGCGTGACTACGTTCTCATCCGCCATGGTTCAAAATACAAAGACAAAAATCAGGTCGTTGACGTTGGTCTGTGTCGGACCGCAAAGTAATAGATCGTCCGTCGCGGCAAGAAAGGGATACGCGTCGTTGTTGCTGAGATGGTCGGCGGCGTGCAAGCCGGCAGCGCTCCCGCGCGCAACCGTCCCGGCGTCGACCATGCCGCCAGCCGCGTCGGTGGGACCATCACTGCCGTCGGTGGCCAGCGAGACGATGACCACGCGTTGGCCGTGGGCGATGGACTGCAACTGCAATGCGGCGGCCAGCGCCAGCTCTTGATTCCGCCCACCTTTGCCCTGGCCGTGGATCGTTACCGTCGTCTCTCCTCCAAGGATCAGGCAGGCCGGCGGAGCCAGCGGCCGCTGGTGAACGGCCACCTCTCTCGCCAATGCCACCGCAAACCGCGCAACCTCCCTGGCTTCTCCTTCCAGGAAGGTCGTCAACACCTGCGAATTGAACCCGCCACGCTGCGCTGCTGCCGCAGCGGCCTCGGCTGCCAAAGCGTTGTCGGCTACCACAACCGTCCGACTGTCGGCAAAGCTCGGATCGCCGGTCTTGGGCGTATCGGGGATCTTGCCCGCCAGCCCAGCCCGCAGACGGTCGATAACTGCCGGCGGCAAGACGGCAGTCAGGCTGTGGTTTTCAACTACCCGCGACGCGTCGGCCCACGTGGAACGGTCGGGCACGGTCGGCCCGGAGGCGATGACATCCAGCGGGCTGCCGACCACGTCCGACAGGACCAGCGTGATCAGTTTGGCCGGAGCGACCAGCCGCGCCAACTGGCCGCCTTTCAACACTTCCAGATGCTTGCGCAGCGTGTTGATCTGGTCGATGGTCGCGCCGCATCTCAGCAACGCTTCGGTGGTTGCCTGCAAGTCAGCCAGGCTCAAGCCGGGAGCCGGATAGGTCAACAGCGCTGAACCCCCGCCGGAGACGAGACAAATGACAAGATCATCATGGGCAGCCTGCTCGGCCAGTTCGGCGATTCGCCGCGAGGCCGCGACGCCAGCCTCATCGGGGACCGGGTGGCCAGCCTCTAACACGGCGATGCTGGCGGGCAACTGCTCTCGGCCGGCTGCATGTCCGACCTTGGTCAGCGCGATCCCTGCGCTGATGCGGTCACCCAGCAGCTCGCACAGAGCGCCTGTCATGGTCACTGCGGCCTTGCCAAAACTCAGCACAGTGACGTTTTGAAACGTATGGAGGTCCCACAACCTGCCGGCTATGCGCAACAGGTCCCCTTCGCGAGTCAACATGCGCTGAACTGCCGCCCCAGGATCGACCGCGTCCAGGGCAGCATCAAGAATCGGCAGGATACGCGCCCGCCGTTGCGGGTCTGAAATGAGTATCGCCGGATTGAAACGAGTGGCACTCATCATTGTTCAGCGCACGACCAGCACGGGCCGATCCAACAGCGTGATCACCTTATGAGTGATATCCTCCAGCAGCCAGCGCTGCCAGCCTGCGTCACGATGGGCGCCGACCACTACCAGATCGTAGTCTCCCTCTTGCGCTTCATCCAGTATCTCATCGATCACCGTGCCATGACGCACCTTGGCTCTCGGTTGGATCTGCGGCACGGCCAACAAGGCCAGATCACGCTCCAACCATTCCCCTTCGGGAGCGCGCGCCTCGATCAACTCGTTGGCGTCGGCTCTGAGCTGGTCGTCGGGAACACCGGACGCGGCTGTGATCTGTGACATCACATGCAACACGGTGACACTTTCCTCGCCGGTGATGCGCTCTGCCAGGCTGATTGTGAAGCGGGTCAGGATATCCGGCTGCAGGCCGCCGCTGTCACACAGCAGGATGCGGCGGATTTGCCCGATCTTGCCCTTCGCAATGATAACGGAACAGGGGGCGTTCTCCACGACGTGCACCGCTGTGGAACCAAGCACGCGTGTCATGAGTCCGTGGGTCTGGCGCTCACCGACGATTACCAGATCATAGTCGCCTTCCTTTGCTTCTGTGACGATCTCTTCGGGCGCATGGCCGACACGCACCTTCAGATTAACAGCAGGCTGAGAATCGGTAAACAAGCGTGCTGCTTGCTCCAGCAGTTGCTGGCCGCGCGGCCGGTCCTCCGGGCGTTTGACAACGGTCAGGAGTGTTGGCGCGTCCATGGTCGGCTGCAGGACCTGCAAACCAAATCGCAGGGCCGCGTCGGAATGGGAAGAACCGCCGGTGGTCATCAGAATTCTCATCGTACAGTACCTGTCAGATCAATAGCAGAATGATGGGAATAGCGAAGATGGTGAACATGAAAACGGCCAGATTGCGGTTGCTCTCGACGATCCAGTTGACGACAGACAGCATCCACCGCTGATAGTTGCTAAAGAAGAAGATCAGTATCAAAGCGCTTACGAATCCGACCGACAACATCTCCACCAGAACCACGGTGAATGCATCGGGATTGTTCAATAAAACTGCGGCCAGCAAGGTGTCGATAAAGGTTGTAATGTTGGCGCCCATGATATAGGGAATCACGTTTTCGCGGCGAACAAAGCCGCGGTTGCTCAGCGGCACCAGGATGCTGAGCGAAACACTGACCGACATCGAGATCATGGTGACGCCAGAGCCAAGCAGGAACATCACCCAGGGCTTGTACACCATGCGCGATACCCGACCGACCTGGCTTTCCTTGATGCTCATCTCTGGCAAACAGCGATCGAAGAGATTGAAACTCACCAGAATGATGCCCAGCCCCACCACAAACAGACTCCAACGCGGCAGGAAAGAGAGCAGCAGTCCAATGATCGGATCGAATACCAGATCGAAGATCGAGGACAGCAGCGCACCGGAGGATGGCTGAAACCAGTCCAGTGTACCCGACTGGAGCACGAAGACGCCGATGACCAGTGCAACTGTGTAGGTCGAGAAAGTCACCAGCAGCGAAAGCAGTCCCATGCTCAGCCCCTGAGACCGGTCGCGGCCACGCAGAACGTAGACGAACCCGATGAAGAGGACGATAAAACTGGCGCCAAAGCGGCTGCCGGTAATCATCGCGAAAGTCTCGATCTGGTTGATCACGCCAGCGGAGAAGAACGCCAGCGCCGACGCGGCAACCGGCGACCCACTCATCACCAGGTACGCGAAGAGCCAGCCAAAGCCCAGCGCGTTGGCCGGCGAATTTACGTCGAACACATCGCGCACCAGCGGCGCCAGCTCGCGCGCCCCTTCCTTCATCAAATTGATGGCCAGCACGAACAGGAACAGGCTGACAATGAACAATCCGACCTTGTCCCAGCGAACCCGCCGCAGCGAAGTCATCAGCCCCGGATCATCGACCGGACCCGCGACCGCAGGCGTACCGGTTTCCAGGCTGTTGTGCGGATCAGGTGGCAAAGGAGAAGGAGTATTGGTCACGGTGGGGAATAACAGCAGATCAAAGGAATCGGACGTGTCGGCGTATGAAGAAGCAGGGAGATTCTACCCGCGTAGCGGGAAAATGCGCAAACCAATTGCATCGAACTTGAAAATGGCGGGCCTCACGTAGTTGGGGATCGTAGTACTGCACTGCCGGTCGAGTTGCGAAACCTGTTCCTGGCAAAAAAACCGAAGAAAAGAAGTCGCCTACCGCAGGTACGTGTGTCTGGCGTCATCGTCCCCGCTGGCGGCGCCATCTTGCGCAGGGGTCACTTCCGGGCTGGACATCAGCGCATCCAGCTTAGCGTCTTCGCCCAGCACGATCAGGGTGTCGCCCAGCTCGACCGGCTTGCCCAGCGGCGGATTGAAGCGCACCTGGTAGCGCATCTGGCCGTCTTCCAGGTAGGACTCAATGATGCCAATGACGTTGAGATCGAAGCGGTTGCGCACCCGCAGATCCACCAGTGTCTTGCCGGCCCACTCAGGCGGCACCGGAATGCGCCGCACGCTGTAGCCGGGCAACACCTGGCGTGAATCGTAGGTCTCCCGCTGCGTCCGGTAGATGTTGTTATCGTGGACCAGCAACATGCTGACCAGCAGCACTACCAGCCCGGGGATCATAAACTGTGAACCGAACCCTTCGACGGTGAACAGCACGGCCGCCAAAGGCACATTGACAAGCGCACCCAGGCTGGCTGTCATGGCTGGCACCACCAGGATCGCCGCCGGGATGCCGGTAATCGGAGCCAGGGCAGCGGCCACCATCGTTCCAAAGTAGATAGATGGAATCAGCAGACCGGCCGAACCACCCGACGTGATCGTGGCCAGCGTTGCCACCAGCTTGCCGACCAACGCAACCAGGGCAACACCCACTGTCAACTTGCCCAACAGAGCCGCCTCGATCGCGCTGTCCCCGGTGCCCAGCACCAACGCCAGATTCTGACCGGTCAACTGCACAGCAATGAGCGCCGCGACTCCTGTCAACAGCGCGCCGCTAACGTGCCGTACCCACACGTTGGGGATCTTGAGGTAAAACCAGTGCTCGCTCCAGGCCCGCAGACGAATGAACAGAATACTGATCACGGAGATGATCACTGCCATCAGGATCAGCACCGCGTAGTAGCGCACTGTGAAGACAGGTCGCGTCGTGATGGTGACTCTGAAAAGCAGGGGGTGGCCGGTGACCAGGTTGGTCATGAAATAGGCAATCAGCGCGGCAATCAGCGCAAATAGCAGCTTTTCGATGATGGGACGGCGGCGATACATGACTTCGATAGCGAAAAACGCGGCCGCGAAGGGCGTTCCGAGTAACGTCGCAACCGCCGCAGCAATGCCGGCCAGTTGAGCCGTCTGCAGGTCGTCCGGGTCGTTCAGCCGCCACCAGCGGCGCAAGCGATCGAGATAACCCGCATTGGCCGGCAGGTGGAACTGGGGACGCGGCTTGAACACACCCGCGGCCAGACTCTCTCCCACCAGCGTCACGCTGGCTTCCAAACCGCCGCTGCCGCCGCTGCCCAGTGTGAACAGAGTTGCCAGGAATTTGCGCGCAGCCAGGCTGAAAGTCGGCAGATCCCAGCGCGCATCGACGCCCGCCCTGCCCAGCAACACCTGCTCCATGGCCGGCTCCGATGCGAAATAGAGGGCGATGGCTCGCTCCAGGCCGTCGCCTTCCACATCGTTGATCGGATGAATGATCCCCTCACGGTCACGGTAGTGAATCGTGCGGGAGCGAAAAAGCACCACGACTGTGGTGCCCAGCGCGCCCAGTGTCAACGGCACGAGAATCAGCGCCAAAATCGGCAGACCCTCGACCCCAACGATCACCGTGTCGAAGACCCAGTGAACCGCGGTCTTGAGGGCAAACGTTACTGCCCATACCACCAGCCCGATGACTGCGACTTGCACGACCAGTCGCCGCTCGTGGGCGTTGAAGTTACGCGTGAAAGCGCCGATCGGCCTGCTAAGGCGAGAGGTAGTCACCTGCCGTCTCCAGCGAGACGCAACTGCCGGGCAGTACGTCTACGCAGTCTCCAACAGTTGTTCCAGACGATCGAGAAGCCCCGACAACACCTGATAGGTCTCTTCGACCGGTTCAGGTGTTGTCAGATCGACGCCAGCCAGCTTGAGCGAGTCCAGAGCGTACATGGAACTGCCGGCGCGCAGGAAACGGCGATAGTTGTCGGCGGCGCCCGGCGTTCCGGCCAGTATCCGGCTGGCCAGTGCGTTGGCGCCCGATATCCCAGTGGCGTACTGGAACACGTAGTAGTCCTCGTAGAGGTGCGGGAACGTGGCCCATCCGATACCGACCCGCTCGCGGTCGAGGCTCATCTCATCACCGTAGCCCTCGGCAAAATAACCTGCCAGCAGCTCGATCATCTCGTCCGCCGTGGCGCCGCGCCCCTGCTCGACCCGCTGGTGAATCTCCAGCTCGAAGCGCGCCAGCGTTGGCATGACCAGGAAGTAGCGGTGGAAGTTGCTCATCGCCTCCTCAATGATGGCGATCTGCAAATCGCGCGGCAGGTTCTGGTTGAAGAGATAGCCTCTGAGCATGGCCTGATGGAAGTTGGATGCCACCTCGGCGGCAAAGAGCGTGTAGTCGCCGTAGAGCACCGGCTGCGTCTGCCAGACATGCCATGAATGCATGGAATGTCCCAATTCGTGCGCCAACGTGCCCATGCTGCCAGATTCGCCGCTGTAGCTCATCATGATGAAGGGGAATGTACCGGGCGAGCCTGACGAAAACGCTCCGCTGGACTTGCCCTTGTTGGGAAAGACATCGATCCAGCGTTCCTCCAGGCTCCCGCGGCGCAGTACCTGCACGTAGTCGTCTCCCAGCGGCGCCAGCGCAGCACACACCCAATCGACCGCCTGCTCGAACGGAATCTCGGGGGGATCGGTCACCAACGGCGCCCAGATGTCATAGGGATGTAACGTGTCCACACCCAGCGCCTGCCGGCGCAGCCGCCAGTAGCGATGCCAGGTTGGCAGGTGGCGGCGGAAGGTATCGATCAGATTGTAGAAAACGCTGGTCGGGATGTTGTCGTTGAATAGCACGCTGTCCAGCGTAGTGGGCTGGCGTCTGGCGCGTGCAGTGAACACCGACGAGCGAACGGACGTCAGCAGGTTGCTGGCCAACGTGTTCCTGAACGCGAGGTAACCGTCGGTGTAGCTTTCCCAGGCGCTGCGCCGCGCCTCACGATCATTGCGATGCAAGATGCCCAGGTAGGTGCTCTGGGAAAGAGGCAGTTCGCTTCCATCGCTGGCAATCGCGGGCTTGAACTGCATATCGCTGTTGGTGAGGGCTGAAAACGTGCTGTAAAGGCCGCTGAACGGTTCCACCGTCGCTCCCAGCAACGCCTCGACCTCGGTCGTACGCACATGCTCTTGTTGCCGGAACAGATTATCGACGTAATGTTCGAGAGTTGCCAACCGCGGCTCTTCCGCCATCCATGCATCCAGCGTCTGTCGGCCAATCGCCAGCAGTTCGGGGTTGACGAAAGAGATGGCCGCCATCACCTGGCCCGCCAACCCCTGTACCTGACCCACGCGCGCGCCGGCAGCCTGGTCGGTGGTGTCCACAGCGTGGGCCATGCTGGCATAGACGGAGAGGACGCCAAGGCGCTGACGCACGCTCTGGACCATCTCCAGCGCGTCGGCCAACAGCGCCGGGCCATCGGCCAGCCGGCCGGCGTACGCGCTGACAGCCGCCAGCGTTTCACCCAGACTCACAAGCTCAGCTTCCCAGTCTGCATCGGTCGCAAAGACGCTTTCACGGTTCCATTTATACTGATCGGGGATCTGGTCGCGGGTTCGAAGTTCGTTGCTTGCCACAGAAGGATGTCCTTCCCGATTGGTTTGATGTTGCAGTTCACCGGCCACCAGTGCGGCCAGCCGGTCGGTTATTTCCTGGACAATGGCATCCGGCACGCCGTCAACTGCCTGCGATTGCAGCCGCAGGTCAATCTGATCGTTGACGTAGTCCACCGCCAGAAACTGGTCGTCCCGGGTCAGTGCGATCTCGGTGGAAAACAAGTGCAGGCGGCACACATCACCGATGCGCACAGCCATATCATAGAGCGCGCCCAGACCGTAGCGCACCACATCATCCTTGGTCACCGGGTGGTAAACATGGGTTTCTGGCGGCCACCAACTGACAAAAATTTCCCCGACGCAATAGATAACCCGGAACCAGGCTGGCCTGCCCTCCAGCAACTTCGGCTCGACGTGTGCCTGCACCAGATACTTGTCATTGGGGAAAAGCTGCCGCGCTTCGTGTACCTGATCGCGATTCGTCGCTTCCAGCACCACCCCTTGCCCGCCGCCGCCCAGGGCTGGCTTGATCGCAAAACTGTCGCCCAGCGGTGACAGGTCAAGCTCAGACAAATGCGGCTGCTCGGCATAGGGCGCGAGGATGATGGTATACGGTGTGTCCAGACCAGCGGTGATCAACTCCAGGTGCATGGTCGCCTTGTCAGCGCTGTAGGACTCCTGTTCGTGTGGATTGACCCGAAACGCCCCCTGCTCGCGCGCCCAGCGCACCAAACTCAAAAACCTTTCGTCCGTGTCGGCAGCGCGGTTCATGAACGCCCGGAACGAAAGCTGGCCCGCCGACAGGGCCTCGGAAACAGCCTGCAGATTCTCAGGTGTGATCTCAAACAGTGACAACCCGCGAGCTTCACAAGCCTGCCGGAAATATCCGATGAACCCGGCATCGTGTTGCCAGTTCCACGCCACGGCTACGTCAAATTCAGTCATGTTTTCCAGCCACAAGGCGCGTCACGGACCGGCCTTGCAAGCCGTTCAGTGACAGGCCATTGAATCAAAGTCCGCCTGGAACGGCTAATGCTGTTCCAGGCGGACTTGTTGACTACAGCTTAGGCCTTCTTCTTCAGTACCGGGAGTCCGTTCTTGCTCTCCGAGACTGCGTAGCCATCGGGCACTGCATCCAGTGCACCTTCCTTGGCTTCCTTAGCGAAGAAATAGATCTTCTGCTGGCGGCCGCCCTTGAGGGTCGTCATCTGGCTGTGCAGGACGTAGGTGTTACCCTTAGAATTCGTGTATGTGTAGGGCATTGGTCGTCTCCTTGCTAATATTTCGTGGCCCCCGTTGTTCTATACTGCCACAGGGGTTGTCGGTTATTTCGTTCGACAACGAACGGTCCGTGCAATTATGCCACAGGAACGCTGGACAGGAAAACTGACGAACCACGGCTATCAGGCGCCACCCAGCGTGACCTCCAGGGCCTGCTGCAACGTGCGCACACCGATCACCTGCATGCCCTCCGGCGCGGCAATCGCCTTGCCGCGGCCCTTGGGCACCACACAGCGCGTGAAGCCCAGCTTGGCAGCCTCATTCAGCCGCCGCGGCAACTGGCTGACACTGCGCAGCTCGCCGCTCAAGCCGACCTCACCGACCACCGCAAGATCGGCAGGCACCGGCGTGTTCTTGAGACTGCTGGCAATGGCCGCGGCAACGGCCAGGTCCGCCGCAGGCTCGCTGATGCGCAGCCCGCCTACGACATTGACAAACAAGTCCTGGTCACTGAGACGATAGCCCATCCGCTTGCTGAGGACCGCCGTCAGCAGCAGCAGCCGGTTGAAGTCCACGCCGTTGGCAGTGCGCCGCGGCTGGGGGAAACTGGTCGTGGATGCCAGCGCCTGCACCTCCACCAACAACGGCCGGGTGCCCTCCATCGTGACCGCAATGGCAGAGCCGGATGCGTTGGGCAACCGCTCAGCCAGAAATGCCTCCGACGGATTGGCTACCTCGCGCAGCCCCGCCTCGACCATCTCGAATACACCTACCTCGTCGGTGGAGCCGAAACGGTTCTTGACGCTGCGCAACAAGCGATAGGTCTGGAAGCGCTCGCCCTCCAGATAGAGCACCGTGTCAACCATGTGTTCCAACACGCGCGGGCCGGCAATCGAGCCCTCTTTGGTCACGTGGCCCACCAGGAACACGGGCATGCCCTGGCTCTTGGCCAGCCGCAACAACTGGGCCGCACACTCGCGCACCTGGCTGACGCTGCCGGCGGCCGACTGGGAGGCGTCAGAGAAGATGGCCTGGATCGAGTCGACCACCATCAGCGCGGGCGACAATTCGCCGGCATGGTGCAGGATGTTCTCCAGATGTATCTCGGCGTGGACGTAGAGACTCGGCTCCTCGATGCCCAGCCGGCCGGCCCGTATCTTTAGCTGGCGTGCGCTTTCCTCTGCGCTGACATACAGCGTATTGCCTTGGGTGCGCGCCATGTCGGCCGCCAGTTGCAGCAGCAAGGTGCTCTTGCCGATCCCCGGATCGCCGCTGACCAGAATGACAGAGCCGGGTACAATCCCACCACCCAGCACGCGACTCAGTTCACTGCCCTGAACAGGAATGCGATCCACCCCGTCGGAGGAAATCGCGGGCAGGGGCTGCGGCGCGCCACCAGACTCCAGCGGCATGACCGTGCGCGCGCTGGTGGAAGGCGCAGTGACGATCTGGCGTTCCACCAGGGTGTTCCAGTCGCCGCAATCGGGGCATTTGCCCATCCACTTGGGTTGAGCGCTGCCGCAGTTTTCACAGACGTAGCGAACTTTGATCTTTGCCATAGAACAATTGTACTTATCGCCAGCGAATGCGTCAAACAAAAACCGGGCACTTGCGTGCCCGGCTGTTGAATTCAGATGGTGAGCCGCTAGCTTTGCGGCTGGTGACAGGAGAGGCACATCTCGTTGGAATACCCCTCGTGATTGCTGGGGAACGGCTTGACGCTGCCGGTGTAGTGGCAGGCAAGGCACTGATTCTCAAGATCAGTGATGTCATGCGGGATGCCCGGAGCGCTGGCTGTGCTGCCGGTGTCCCCGCCGGTAGCGCTGGAGTCACCCGCGGCAACCGGCTGGTGGCACTGAAGACACGTGTCGCTGGTGCGGCCAACGTGATCGGCTGGATAGGGCTTGACACCGCCTTCACCATGGCACAGCACACAATCATCACGGCCTTCCAGCGGATGTGGAATGGCGGGAATGCCACCCGACGCCGGAGCAGCCGTGGTTGCGGTCGCCTCAGGCGTTGCCCCCTGGGAGGTTGCAGTTGCCTCAGGTGCTGTGGTCGCGTCTGGCGCAGCAGTTGCTTCTGGCGCGGTGGTCGGCGATTCTGCCGCAGCGGGCATATGACACATCTGGCACTGGTCCACTGTCCGTCCTTCGTGATCGGCCGGGTATGGCTTCAGGCCGCCCGTAGCATGACACGCCAGGCAGTTATCGCGGCCGTCCAGTGAGTGTGGAATCGCAGGCGGACCACCTGCCGGTGCAACATCACCGGATGCCGCCGTAGCTTCAGAGGTTGGCTGCGCTGCGTCGCCTGTTTCTCCGGTAGTCGATGTAGGCGTATGACATTGAACACACATGCTCACATCGAAGCTCTCATGCCCGGCAGGGAACGGATGAACGCCGTCCGGACCATGACACACCTTGCAGTCGGTGTCGGCGCCAATTGGATGCGGGATCGGATTCGGCGTGCCGTTGCCTGGCTCTGCAGGCGGCGCCACCAGGTCGCGGATGCCAGGAGCATTCAACCCGGCGAATTTCCACTCGGTGCCGTGGCAGGCGCTGTTGGAGCAGAAACTGGTGTTGGATGTGCCGCCCGGATCGTCGGTCGTATGACATTCCGTGCAGGTTGCGTCGAACCGGTACCGGTGTTCAGCCAACCAGGTTGTGCTGTGGTGCGACTCTGGCTCATTGCCAGCCGGCAGGGTGCTGATCACCGGCGCGGGCTGGCCGGGCAGAGCCACCTGCGGGATAGCATGGCAGATGTTACACTCCAGCCGGATTGCTTCGTTATCTTCGCTCAGGTGTTGGCCATCATGGCAGCGGAAGCAGCCTGGAAAATCCTTGTGACCAATGTTGTTGGTGTGAGACTCCCACGTTACGTTCATGAACGGGAAGGTTGTGCGGTCGAAGATCGCCTGTAATTCAGTGGTCGCTTGTTCGATATCGCTCTGGCGCTCGGCATAGACGTCCGGGTACGTTTCCTTGTAGAAATCGGGGATACCGGCAATAGCCGCAGCGGCAGCATCCTCAGTCTCGTAGACAGTCTCCAGAACGTCCACGCCCGTCTGCTTGATGTAGGGCAGGTCAGAGGCGATGAGACCCGCAGAGATTGACTCATCGATTGCATCATTGGGCCGACGGAAGTTGTGGCTGGCCCGGTTGTGGCAGTCGACGCAGTCCATCTTGCGAATCTCGGCGCTGTCGATCTGTTCCTGTGTCAGAGGATTGCTGACGGACATGTATTCCGTCACCTTGCCGTCGTATTCCGCCTTCACCCACGGAATGTCCTGGCGTTTCTCGTCAGTAGCGATGTAGTAAACCGGGTTTTCGATGTGCCAATGGATACCACGCCCCATGCCAGCCTCTTCCGTACCGCCGCCGGTCTTCATCAGTAACGAGGTGGTAGTCAGGCTGTTTTCTTCGTCCGCCGCGTAGTCTGACACAACGACCAACCGATCATCGTAGACTTTTTCGGGCCAGTGGCACTGCTCGCAGACCACCTCGACCGGACGCAGGCTATGGATGGGTGAGGGAATGGGCTTCTCGTACTGACCTGTAGGATAGACCCACAAATAGCGAACATTGGCCAGTTTTGCCTTGAAGGCCTCCATCGCGCCGGGACCGATATGGCAGGTGCCACACTCAGCACGCGCATGGGGTGAGTTCTCATAGGCAGTGAACTCAGGGTGCATCACATGGCACGCCGAACAAAATGCTGCCGATTCGGTGTAATGCAGCAGTTCCACCGAAGCAATGAAGAAGGCAAACATTACAGCAACAACACCAATGCCACCCAGAATCCACAGCCAAAGGCGTCTTCGTCGCTTGGGTGGGGTAGCTTCAACGGGGGATAGAGTCTCTTCGGACAACTCTGGAGAGGGGGTATCAGTCATCACTGGCCTCGTATCTGGAAAATGGCGATAGAATGGGATGAAGATGGGACGCTGTCAAAGCATGGAACATAGACATTATAGCACCATTAGGAAAATCTGGACAAAGCACGGCTAGCGGGCACTTGCCGACATTTTCATGTCCTGCGCTCGAAACGCAAGAGACCGGGTACTTGCGTACCCGGTCTCGATTGTGTCACTTACCTGGGCTGCGACGCAGCCAGGATATTACTGAGCGGCCGGTGCGTCGGGCCGGATCATGCCCGCCATATCGACATCAACCTTGGTGCTCAGGCTGGACAGATTGTCATAGAGGAACTGGATTACATACTTGCCGTTGTGGGCAAAAGCGCCAGGATCCTTCTGGACATACTGGTAGTTGTAAGCAGCCTTCAGCAAGCGCGGGGTCCAGGCCGTGTAAGCGCCTTCTTCCCCGTTGATCTCGCCATTGCCATCCGTGTCCTCGAAGAAGTACGGATAGGCGTTGGGGTTGTAGATGATCGCCTTGCCGATGACGCTGGTTGCGTATTCCTGCATCGCCGCGTACAGCTTGTCACTGTAGGTTGCGATCTCGCCGGCAATGCCCTCGGTCACGTCGCCGTCGCCATCATAGTCGGCGGTGGACAGCGGACCACGGATATCCTGAACCGTCTCCACACCAGCATGGCAGGTGAAGCAGGCTTCCGTCTTCACTTCCAGCTCATGCGTGTTGTGGCAGTCGGTGCAGTTGTCGAACCCAGGCACGTGATTGAACTTGCCCAGGTAGGACAGTTCGGGGTTCTGATACGCACCCTGAACCTCGCCGCCGAACTTGGTTGCACCGGCAGCGAAGTAGTGGACGTTGGTGAAGCGCAGGGCATTCTCCGGAACGGCATCCTCTTCCAGACCAGCAGTGGCCTTCTCGATGTCGATGGTGGAGGCGCGACCCTGGTGGCAGCTGATGCACAGATTGCTGTCAGGATCATCCATGCTCACAGTGGCGCCGCTGGGGAAGGTCACATCGGTGATCTCGATGCGGGAGAAGTCTTCCATGTTGGCGTGGCACGTGGTGCACTTGAAGCCATTGGACACCGGCTGCGACGTGATGACGCCTTCCGAGATCAACTGCGGCAGACCGTCGGCCGAGTGGCACTTGGCACAACTGCTGGGCACAGCGCCTTCCTCGTCCCAGTGGCGGAAAGCTTCCTCAGAACCGGCGAAGTGACCGGGATCGATGCGGTGCATTGTAGTCATGTCTACCGGCTCAGTCACTGCAGTGTTGAGGTCAGCGATCGAGTCGTACATCAACTGAATGATGTACTTGCCGTTGTGGGCGAACTTGCCGGGATCCTTGGTGGCTACCTGGTAGTTGTAGGCAGCCCGCAGCAGACGCGGCGTCCAGGAAGCATAACCGCTCTCATCCTCGTCGACCTGGCCATTGGCGTTGGCGTCGCCAAAGAAGTAGGGATAGGCAGCCGGATTGTAAAGGATGGGGGTGCCGGCAACTTCGCTGGCATAGGCCTGGATCGCGGTGAACAGGGTCTCCTGGACACCCGCGATTTCCTCTACCACACCCTCTTCGACGTTGCCATCGCCGTCATAGTCGGCTTCGGAGCCGGCCATGCGCACCTTCGCGAAGTCTTCGACCGTATTCACGTCGGTATGGCAGGTCTGGCAGGCCACGATGTTGATCTCCAGCGTATGGGGATCATGGCAGGTGTTGCAGGTGTTGAAACCATCGACATGGTAGAACTTGATGTCGTAGGAATTGCCGTCGTACTGGTAGCCACCCTCGGCCTGGGCGCCATACTGGGTCGCGGCCGCTGCGAAGTAGTGGATGTTCCGGAAGCCAAGATCGGCGCTTACTTCGTCCGGGCTGTCCGTCAATCCGACCTTCTCGATGGCGGCGTCGACGCTAACCTTTGATTCACGACCTTGATGGCATTCCATACAGCGGGACTCATCGCCAAGATCGGTGATCTCAATCCCCGAGGGGAAGACCACGCTGGTCTTGTGGATAGTCGCGTCGTTGTGGCAGGCTGAGCATTCTACCGTGCTGCCGATCGGATGCGGTGCATTGACGACACCGGCTTCGCTGCCATCTGCGCCCAGGAAATCAACGTATCCACTGGTGCTGTGGCACTTGGCGCAGCTCTCAGGAATCTGCGCTGGGTCATCTTCGTTCCAGTGGTTGAACGCTTCAGCAGTGATGTCGTTGTGTGGTGAGTTGGCCCACTGCTCTTCAAATGGAACCACCGCAACCACCGGTTCAGCGCACACCTCTGGTTCTGGGCAAGCCTGTACTTCCGGACAAACCGGAGCGTCGGCACACGCCTGACACTCAGGGCACTCAACCTGAGCTGCTTCTGGCTGCGGCGCAGGTGGAACCGTATCCTGGCTGCAAGCAACCAGCAATACCAGTACCAGGAGTAACGCCGCAACTAAGAGGAATCGTTTCATTGAAATCTCCTTCTCCACTTGCGCTTGTCACCAACAATGGTGGATCGATTGGAGCCGTGCTGTTGTTTGACGACAGTTTGGCTCGGGACGATGGGGTTTGGGTCAACGTGGCGACATGGCAGTTTGCAAAAAACCTTGCCAACGGAGGGACGACTCTGCTGCCTGTTTGGACGACAACCAAGTCGCGTGGCGACCCGTGTAAGTATTCTACACATTTCTCCGAAAAATACCAATGATATAGATCATGTTTGGGGGAAAATCCTCAAGAGATATGGGGAATTTGCCCCATAACCTCACGCTGGAAACGCCGAACACATCGCCGGCGACTGAGCATAACTTGGGGAGAATGCCCGATTGAAAACCGCCTCACAAACAACTACACTAAGAGTAGAAATTTAGTCAGCGTCCTGATGAATTCACCGGTTGGACATCCCGCTCAACCGCCGAGGACACTCTGGACGCCTTACCTGGCAGACAGAAAGAGGCAACCTATGTTCACCATGGAGACTTCGGAATTTCTCACACTGCTGATCCTGACCGTGCTGCGGTTAGGTGTGCCGATCCTGCTGTTCCTGCTGCTGGCTACTCTGGCCCGGCGCGTTCAAAACCTGCAGCCGTAACACGGCTCGTTCAGAAATTAAGGAGGCAAGCCATGCTATCTGGCATGCAGCCCAAGTTATCAACCGGCATCGCACGGTGGGCGATCGTGCTGGCGGCGGTCGGTCTGTTTATCCTGGCCGCCCCAGTCGCTTTGGCAGACCAGCCGTCGCCGGTCGATCCCAACACCTGCGCCCTGTGCCATCAGGACGAAGTGCGCAACTGGCAGAATTCGCCCCATGCTTCGGCGATGAATGCGATCAAGGGGCACGAAGGCCTGACATGTCAAAACGCCAGTGACCCCAACTGCGACTGCCTGACATGTCACACCACCAGCTTTGACGTGGCGATGCCGCTGGCGTCCGCCAGTGGCGTGACCTGTGAAGCATGCCATGGTCCATTGGTCGCCGGTCACCCTGAGTCCGGTGAAATGCCGCTCGATGTGGACTCGTCGATCTGTAGCGACTGCCACGTTGACACCCATGCCGAATGGCAGACGACACCACACGGCCAGGCGGGCGTGCAGTGCATCGGCTGTCACAACTCTCACACCCAGAACCTGCGCCTGGACGACCAGAAGCTGTGCGAGTCATGTCACAGCGAGCGGCTGCAAGACAGCGGGCATGTTGCACACGCCCAGGCCACAGTTGCCTGCATTGATTGTCACACCTCGCCCGCAGATACTGCACTCGCCGTCGATGGCGCCATGCCCTCGCCCAGCCACGAGTTCTCGGTGAACACCGCGGTCTGCGAGTCGTGTCACAGCGATACATTCCAGGTCAATTCGACCGGAACCTCAGCCAACACTGACTGGAACCCAACCTTCGCCTCGACAAGCCAGGCGTCAGCCGAGACCGCCGCAGCGTTGATGGTTGCTGAAACCGGCAATCGCCAGTGGCTGCAAGGCGCCACCGCCCTGAGCTTCGGACTTGGCATCGGCGTTGGCGGGATGGCAGGCATCCTGTTCGTGCTGATCGCCGGGTTCATGCTGCAACGGCTGGGAAGGAGTCGGTCATGAGCGAGGTCATCTCCCGACGCAGTTTCCTGATGGGTGTTGGCGTCGGTGCAGCGTCGGCCCTGGCAGCCACCGCGGTTGAACCGGTCCGCGCTTCCGAACCCGTCGCCGCCGACTCATGGGGCGTCCTGGTGGACCTGACGCGCTGCAACGGTTGCGACTCGTGCGCGCTGGCTTGCAAAGAAGCCAATCAGCGCCCCGAACCGGACACGGTCCCCGTCAGCCTGAACAGCGACGCCTACAGCTTCGTCGATCGGCGCCAGGTCGTCAGCGATGCCGGCATCGAGCAGCAGATGCCCATCAAGCGCCAGTGCATGCATTGCCTGCACCCGGCCTGCGTCTCGGCCTGTACCGTGGGCGCACTCACGAAATCGGCCGACGGCCCGGTGGTCTACAACGACAAGAAGTGCATCGGCTGCCGTTATTGCCAGTATGCGTGTCCTTTCGGCGTGCC
The DNA here is from genome assembly GCA_020634615.1 of Anaerolineales bacterium. Taxonomy (GTDB): domain Bacteria; phylum Chloroflexota; class Anaerolineae; order JAAEKA01; family JAAEKA01; genus JACKBK01. The sequence goes on along the minus strand of JACKBI010000006.1, from coordinate 51,832 downwards.
TACCTACGACTGGGAAAACCCGCTGGGGCTGATCCACAAGTGCCAGTTCTGCATCTCGCGCCTCGAAGAAGGGCAGCAGCCGGCCTGCGTTGCCGGCTGTCCCACCGGAGCATTACGTTTCGGGCGCCGCAGCAATCTGCTGGCACAGGCACATGCCCAGATCGACACCAACGCCGGTCGCTACATCGAGCAGGTCTACGGCGAGGCAGAGGCGGGCGGAACGTCCATCCTCTACCTTTCCGGCGTGCCATTTGCAGCCATGGGACTGCCGACGCTGGACTCGCAGGCGCCCTCCCATTATGCGGAAGCGATGATGAAAAAGACACCGGTGATTGGCTTGACGGTGGCAGCGCTGGCAAGCGGCGTCTATTGGCTGGCGAAGCGACGCGAGTTTCTCGCCCAGCCGCAGGTAGTTGCAGAAGAGGTGACCCATGACCGCTGAAATTGGCGTCGAGCGACGATCATCCAGCGCCGTGCCGGTGCTGGATCGGCGGATGGCTGTGGTGCTCCTGGCCATGATGGTGGTCGTCGGAGCAGTGGCCGGAGTTGTCCGGCTGGTGCTGGGCCTGGGTGCAACGACCAACCTGAGCGACTCCTATTCCTGGGGCATCTGGATCGGGTTCGACTTTGGCCTGATCGCGCTGGCCGGCGTTGGGTTCACCATGGCAGCCGTGGCGCACATCCTGCGCCGCCACGAGTATCACGCTGCCGTGCGGCCCGCTATCCTGGCCGGGCTGGCAGGCTACGTCGCTGTGCTGCTGTTGCTGGTGCTGGACCTGGGCCGGCCGGATCGCTTCTACAATTTCATCCTTTTCTGGAACCCGCACTCGCCGCTGTTCGAGATCAGCTGGTGTGTCCTGCTCTATACCACCGTGCTGATCATCGAGACAAGCCCCTTCATCGTGGAAAAGCTGCGCTGGAAGCGGATCGAGAAGCTGCCGCGGCTGTTGGAGCGCATCATGCTGCCGGTTGCCATTCTGGGCGTGACACTTTCCACGCTGCACCAGTCGACCCTGGGCACGTTGTACCTGAATATGCCCTACCGGTTGCACGCACTGTGGTACACGCCGCTGCTGCCCTTGATGTTCCTGGTCTCGTCGATCATGGCCGGGCTGAGCCTGGCAGCCGTCGTCTACTGGCTGGCCGCGCGGCTGGCGCGCAAGCCGGTACAGCCCAAGATCATCTTCGGGCTGGCACGCGGCGCAGCTGTTGTGGGGCTGGGCTACCTTGCCTTGAAACTGGGTGAAGTGATCGTGTCTGGTGACATCGGTCTGGCGCTGGCGCCAACCCGGTTCGCAGCCCTCTGGTGGACTGAGATGCTGGTATTCGTTGCCCTGCCGGCCGTGCTGATCCTCGTATCCGGCCGCAAGAGCCTGCAACGCACTGGCATCGCCCTGATGCTGATCCTGTTGGGCGTGTTGATGAACCGCTTCGACGCCACCATGTTTGCGCAGTTACTGCCGTCCGGCGCGAGCTACTTCCCGCACCTGATCGAGTGGCTGACCACAGCAGGCATCCTGGCCGCCGCCGCGCTGGCATGGATCCTGGGGGTGCGCCTGCTCAATATCATCGAAGACGATCCGCCCCACCACGCCGGCTCAGAATAAGCGGCGCATTCGAGCCGAGACGCGAGCTCGTCACAAACACACAGGGCCTCGACCGGTATTCACGGTCGAGGCCCTGTTTTATTGCGACCAAGGGCGTCTCGATGAGTCAGTTGCGGCTTTAGCCGGCCTCCTGACCGGGCCAACCACGAACCTCAACTGCAAACACACCCTGAAGTCAGCAGCTATCAGCGGGCAAGACGTCTGCGACCAAGGGCCAGACCAGCGAACGCTGCCACGCCCAGCGTCAGAACCACAAGCCAAATCGCCAGCGCATTGCTGCCGCTGTCGCTTGTCAGCGAACTGAGAGTAACTGCGGTCGGCGGATTTACGGTTCCCTCGATGACGAACGGAGCGCCCAATGGCGTCCCCAGGCCCGCGTCGAGCACTTCCTGCCACGCATCGCCAAAGTACTGCTTGGCATTGCCGGTGGATGTCTGGCCATCGATGGTCACCGGCGGCTGCCAGGGACCGCTGTAGAGCGGGTCGCCATCTGCCTCCCAGTCAAGCCAATAGTCGCCGGCCGGCAAGGTAAAACTGTCAGCGACTTGCAGGAAAAACACGGGGCGACTCGTATCCTGCGGCTCAGACTCCAGTCGCCGGTACATATTGGCCCAGGAGGTGCTGGACATGCGATTCGTGAACGTGTCACCGTACACGACAGTGCTGCCCGGGTCGTCCGGGGGACCATCCCAGATCTGGAAGTTGAGCGCGCTGAACGGCGACGGTGTCGTGGGCGGACCGCCGCCCATGTAGATGAAGAACGTGATCCCAGTGATATTCCACCCGCCGCTGTCGGCAACGGTAAAGTTGTCGGCGATCCGGGCGTTCGCCAGCGCACTGACATTTGACCCACGGCTGGTCAAACCGTAGGTGATATTCATGGCGATACTTTCATCGGAACCACCAGGCCCGGTGCCGGGGCTATTGACCAGCGGCCCGTTGTCCCAAAGTATTGCGTCGGGGTTGAAGGGCGACGGCGAAAATGGACCGGGCGCAGACTGCACGGTCGTGCCGGTCGGGCCATCGTCAGAGGGTGGGTAGAGCGGGGTCGCGCTGACCAGTGAAGCGCTCACTAGCGCCAGCAGCACGACGACAATGAGCAAGGCTATCGATGTCCGTTTCATGGTTGACTTTTCCTCCAAACAGGTGGGCTGAACCGAAGCGGAGATGCGAGGGGCGACCTGTGCGAGGGTCTACTCAAACTCACGAAAGCACGGGAGATCCTCCTTTCGCAGGCAGGTAAGCGCGGAACCGGGAAGCGGGGTATTCCCGGCCAAGAGGGAGCGGGCTGATTATAGCGCGTCCCAGCCCCTTGTGCAAGCGCGATTCAAATTGGGGAAGACAACAATTCTACGGAAGTTCAGCGTGGCAGTTTACGCAAACACCCGGGTCAGCCTCGAAGGAGTGCCCGGTCTTGGCCATGCCGCTGACGGCTGCGCTGGCATCGAATGCGGGGCGGGCGACGTGACAACTGATGCAGCCGACGGCCGCCGACTGGTGCGTCTGATGGAAAGAATCCTGCGCCTCACGCACGTGGCAGCCCGCACACAGGGCATCACTGTTGGTTTGCATGTGCATCTTCTGAGTGTGCACTTCGTGACACGCAACACACGCGATGCCTGCCTGGCCGTGGTTGCTGGTACGCCACTCGGCGACCGTACTTTTGTGACAGGTGCCGCACAGTTCGTCCGCGGTGGCGATTTCCATGCTCTGGCCGGGATGGTCAGCACGATACGGCCCGTGGCACGACTCGCAGGTCACGCCGGCGGTGACGAACTGGCCGGTCTGCGCGTCGTACCCGGTAGTGTGGCAGGCATAGCACTCGCCCTGGTTTTCTACGCCCTGAAGATAGGACTGGAAGATCGGATCGAAAGAGGCCTGCGCGTGGGTCGTTCCCGCCCAGGAGTAGAACTCGGAAGGATGGCATTCGGCGCAGTGCTGCGGCCCCTGGAACGTGCCGTTGGCGCTGCCGGCGACGCCCAACGAGCTATCGGCAACCACAACTGCTCCCGGCTGGAAAAGAGCCGTGAGCAGAATGGTCGCCATACCGATCAGCGCCGTCAGAAGGATCGCCATCCACGGGCTGAGGCGACTCCATCTGGTCTTTGCGGGACTATTCATTGGTCCGCTAATGCAGCATCCTCATTTTGTCTTTCAGACTTCGGAAGTCGCCGAGTCCGTTCAGGAGTAGCTGAACAGGATCGAGTCGCTCAACCGGTCAACCGGCGACTTCCGAAGTCTCCAGCGACACTAGTGCAGCATCCTCGTTTCGGTCAATACGTACGGCATCGGAATGTGCTGGTCGCAGCCCTTGCACTCTGCAGGCAGCCGGCCTTCGGCCACCGTGCGCGCCTGCCAGCAAGGGACGTTGGGCTGATGCGTCGCCGCACACGCGGTCCGCATGGCTTCGGTGCAGCCCTTGACCATCCAGCATGGCATCGCACCGGGCGAGTCCAGCGCCACCATGAACTGGGGCGAGCGCTGCCCGATGGGCTTCGGGACCGCCACCTGCCTGGTTGCAGCGGTGGCTTCCCTGGCTCGGCGTTCTTCCCTGGCTTCAGCTTGCCAGCGGCTATCCAGACGCTTGAGCAAATAGCCGAGCACCAGAGTAAGGAGGAGCGGCACTCCGAGACGCAAGCTAAAGAGCAGTGCAATTGACCAGATGTTTGTCAGGCTTTCCATGACTTCAGCGTACCACGGTCAGCCCTCAGATTCAATCGGGTAATTACCCCATATTTGCCCTATAGTCGCGTCTCTCGCTCCGTTGACTGATGACTGATCACCCGTCCGAACCAATCGGGATCAGTCCCTTCTCGATGGCGTAGCGCACCAGCTCGACCCGGTTGTGCAGGTTGAGCTTGCGCATGATGTTCTCACGGTGGCGATCGACGGTCTTGACGCTGATCACCAGTTGTTCAGCGATCTCGCGGTTGGTCTGGCCGTCGGCGATGCAGGCCAGCACTTCGTGTTCACGCGGCGTCAGCAGCTCCGTGTCGGGAGGCGTGGTGTCCTCAGCCCGCCGCAGAAAGTCTTTCACCAGCAGCCGGGCCATGCTGGGATAGATGAACACCTCGCCGTGGCTGACAACGCGTATCGCGGACAGCAGATCGTCCGGCGCGGCCCGCTTCGGCACGTAACCGGACGCGCCTGCGCTGAGCATTTCGAAGAAATATTCCTCGTCCTCGTGCATCGTCAGTGCCAGCACCGCAACCTGTGGCGACATCTCCTTGATCCGCTTGGTTGCCTCGATGCCGTTCATGTCGGGCATGGCCACATCCATCAGCACCACGTCCGGCGCGAGCTTGGCGACCTGCTCGATGGCCTCGCGGCCGCTGGCCGCTTCGCCGACGATTCGCACATCCGGCTCGGCGCTGAACAACATGCGCAACCCGGCACGCACGATCTCGTGATCGTCAACCAACAACAGGTTTACTGGTGTCATAGTTCATCTCCAGCAGTTCGGCCGGCAAGGGGACTGTCGTCCAGACCCGGGTTCCCTCGCCTGCCGTTGAATCAACCCTGCATTGCCCGCCCAGCAGCGATGCCCGTTCCTGCATGCCCAGCAAGCCCCAGCCACCCAATCCACGGGTATTTGCGTCGAATCCCCTGCCGTCATCCTCGACCAGCAGGCTGACCGTCCCGGGCGTGAACCGCAGCAGAACCGTCACCGCTGACGCCTCGGCGTGCTTGGCGACGTTGGTCAACGATTCCTGGGCGATGCGGAACAACACGGTTTCAAACTCCGATGGCAGACGCAACGGCGCACCTTCGAGAACAAAGGTGCCCGCGATGCCGCGCCGCCCTTCGAATCCTTGCACGTACCACTTCAATGCTGCGGCCAGTCCCATGTCGTCCAGAATCGGCGGACGCAGGTCGGAAATGATCTGGCGCAGTTCACCCAGCGCGTTAGTGCTGAAGGATTTGATCTCGCGCACATTCGAGGACAACATGGCTGTGTCAGATGTGCCGCGCTCCAGTTGCGTCTCCATGCCTCGCAACCCGAGCGCGATGGCTGTCAATGCCTGGCCGGTTGCATCGTGCAGTTCACGGGCGATACGCTGCCGCTCCGCCTCCTGCGCTTCGACCACCTGATGCAGCAGATCGGCCAGCACCTGCTCCCGTTCCTGCGCATCCTGGGCCAGCCGTGCGTTCTCAATGGACAGACCAAGCTGCTGCGCCACAGCCAGTAGCAGTTCGATGTCGTCCAGCGTCATAGGCTGCTGGTTGCCAGTGGACTGCGCCAGGACGAGGCTGCCGATGACCTGGACGCGACTGACCAAAGGCACGGCAACCACCACAATCGGGCTGGGATGCCGTTGACAGGGCGCTTCCTCGCTAGCCTGTTGAAGCTGCACCTCCAGAATCTCTCCGTCCGCGTGCAGGCAGAGCGCGGATCCCAGCAACGCACACTGTCGGCCCAGGTCTTCAGCCTGTTGCCTCCGCTCACTCCGCAGATCCCCGGCCTGACCGTCCTGCGCCTGGTCGTAACCGCCGGCCGCGCGCACGTCGATCTCGCCGCTGCTGCGCGAACGCAGCAAAATCAGCCCGGCGTTGGTAAAGGCAAGGGAGTGCAGCAATCGCTGCAACACGCCATCCAGCCGATCCTGCAATGCCAGCGGTCGAGCCAGCAGGTTGGATAGCTCCAGCATCAGGCCCAGCTCGCGGGCCGTCTGGCGCAACTCAGCGTTGAGACGTTGGCGCTCACGGCTGATGCGCCGCTCTGTTTCCAGCGCATTGGCCTGCGCATCGAGCCTCGCCTGGTTGGATGTCTCCAGACGTCGCTCGTTTTCAATATCGAACGCGTTGAGGGCGCGGATCATGAAGATCGCCAGGACGGCAGCCATCACGCCGCGGAAAAGCTGAACCGGCACACCAAACCACTGCAGAAACAGTTCGCTGTTGATTACCGTCGAAGGGAAGAGCGCGGTCTTGCGCACAAAAATCTGCCCAACCACACCGTAGAGCAGCAACGCGGTGGTGGCCCAGATCAGATCGCGGCCAAACTGGGGCATTTCGTGCTCGCGGAAGGTCCGCTGCTGGGTCATTAGCGCCCACGCACCCAGCAGCGCGGCGGGAATGCCCAGCGTGTAGCGTGACAGGACGTCCGCCTGCGCCACCGTCTCCCCGGCCGTGGCATGCGTTACCCGCGCCGCCGCGGGGACGATAACCAGCCAGATGCCGATCATGGCAGCCACCGGCAACCAGATGCGCGTCCACTTCTGGCGCGGCCGGTTTACCAGGGTGAAACCAAAAGCCGCCAGCATGGCAAAGGATCCTACCAGGAACGCCAGCCGCGTCACCTCGTGCGCTTCCGTCGGCACATAGCCGCTGGTCAGCGTCGCGATCTTCTGGTACATCTCGATCCACTCGTGCAAGCCGTGCAGAATGCCAAAAATCGCCAGCGGGATAATGGCGCGCGCAAAGGTAAACTGGGAAGTGCGCCGGCTGGCCAGCAACAGCGCCAGTCCCATGGCAAAGAACGCCAGCCCGTAGAAGAAGAAGACGGCGATGATATTGCGCACGAAAAAGGCCGAAATGGGATTCATAGCATTCCCATGCTATCACAGTTCGGCGCGCGATCATATGACCAGCGTCATGAAAATGAGGGAAGGGAAGAAGGGAAAAGGTGGAAAGAAGGGAAAAGAGGGGACGAGACTGTGAGCAGATACTTACGCCGCTCAGGCCGCTCTGTGCGAAGCGTCTATTTTCAAGTCAACAAGCGAACGCGTCAGTGGGTTCTACGCCAGCGCCGCGGCCAGAATCTCAACGGCATGCAGCGCCGGGCGGCCGGTGAAGTGCTCGATCTGCTGGCGGCAACTGGCGCCGTCGGCGCAGATCAGCGCGTCGGGCACAGCCTCGATAGCCGGGACGAGCCGGTCACGCGCCACAGCCTCGGAGACGGCGTAGTGGTCAGCCGTGTAACCGAACGCGCCCGCCATGCCACAACAACCGGCGTCGATCAGCTCAACCGACTGATCGGGCAGGGCGCGCAGCGCGGCCAGCGACCCATTCACGCCAGTCGACGCCTTCTGGTGACAATGGCCGTGGAACAACAGCGGGCGATTCAACGGCCGCAGCGGGATCTGCAACCCGGCCGCGATCTGTCCCGCCAGCCAGTCGTCGATAAGGTGCACGTGCTGTGCGACCACATCAACCCGCGCATCACCGGGCAACAGGTCGCGGTATTCCTCGTGAAATGCGCTGGCGCAGCTTGGCTCGCAGATCAAAATCGGGTAGCCCTGCGCGGCCAGCGGATACAGGTTTTCCACGTTGCGACGCGCCTGCCGCCGCGCATCTTCGATCAACCCCTGGCTCAGCATGGGCCGGCCACAACAGGCCTGCGGCGCAAGCTGCACCTCGAAACCAGCCGATTCCAGCACGCGCACCGCAGCTATCCCGATTTTCGGATAGTTGAAATTGGTGAAAGTATCGGGATAGAGGAAAATCAGCTGGGGCGTGGGACGTGGGGCGTGGGGCGTGCGAGTCTCAAGGTGTTTGGCGAACCAGGTGGTGAAAGGTTGTGGGGCGAAGGGGGGCAGGCTGCGCTGCGGGGCAAGATTGGTGACCCGTTGTACTGCCCAGCGACCGGGCGGCGTAGCCAGCGCCAGATTCGCCAGCGGCGCGACCGGCGCGGCCAACTGATTCAGCGTATGGATGTGGCCGAACAGCCGGGCAGCCAGCGGCGTGCCCAACCGCGCGTAGCGTTGCGCCAGCGTCTCGGTCTTGATTTTCGCCATATCCACCGACGAAGGGCACTCGTTCTTGCACGCCTTGCAACCAAGGCAGAGGTCCAGCGCATCATGGACGGCGTCGCTGGTCCACGCGTCGGCGTCGAGTTGGCCGGACAGCGCGGTGCGCAGCAAATTGGCGCGGCCGCGCGTGCTGTGTTCCTCCTCGCGCGTCGCATGAAACGAGGGACACATCACCCCGGTCAGCTTGCGGCAGTCGCCCGACCCGTTGCACATCTCCACCGCCCCGGCAAACCCGCCATCCGCGGACCAGTCAAGCAAAGGCGTGAACTCCACCGTCCGATACCCCGGCCCATACCGCAACTCCGCCGGGTCAGTTACATGCACCACCACACCTCCGCTCTCCGCAATTCCCTTCTTTTCCCTCCTTTCCCTTGTTTCCGTCTTCTCCCCCTCTCTCCCCCTCTCCCCCTCTCTCCTCACCTCCTCCAACACCTCTTCCAACACCTTCTTCCCTGGATTGAACATATTGTCAGGATCGAACAGCAGCTTAACCTGGGCAAACGCCTCGGAAACGCGCGGTCCGAACAGCGCCTGGTTGAGATGCGTCAGCTTGATGCCGTCGCCGTGCTCACCGCTCAACACGCCGCCCACCGGCTGGATCATCGCCAGCAGCCGGCTTTGCATCTCGTCCATCACCGCAATGTCAGCCGCCGTTTTCAGGTTCAGCAGCGGGCGGATGTGCAGACAGCCCGCGCTGGCGTGCGCGTAGAAGGCGCCCTCGACATGGTATTCGGCAAACATGCCCTGGACGCCGCGCACGTAATCCGCCAGATGCTCCGGCGGTACGGCCACATCTTCCATGAACCCAGCCGGTTTGACGTCGCCGCGCTTGCTCAGCAGCAGGCTCAACCCGGCCTTGCGCACCGCCCAGACATTGGCCTGCCCGGCCGGATCGAACACATTCACCACTGCGCCGCGGACACCCTGGCGCGCCAACTGGGCGCGCAACGCGTCCAGCCTGGCCCGCCCCTCGGCCTCGCTCGCCACGTAGAACTCGACTGCCAGCACGCCGGCCGGGTCGCCGGCCACGAAGGTCAGCCGGCGGGCAAACTCCGGCTGCCTGCGGCAGAGATCCAGCAACATCTTGTCCATCAGCTCCACCGCGGATGGCTTCAGTTCGAGAATAGCGGGCGTGGCCTCCGCCGCCGCGACCAGGTCATCGAAATGCACGATTCCCAACACGGTGCCGGGCGGACGAGGAACCAGTCGCAAGGTGATCTCGGTCATAAAGGCCAATGTGCCCTCTGAACCGGCGATCAACTGCGCGGGATTGGGCGTGGCGGCATTCAGCAACCGGTCCAGGTTGTAGCCGCTGGCGCGGCGCCAATGGCGCGGAAAATCACGGCGAATGTCGTCGCCCCACACGTGGAGGATGCCGTCCAGCCCGGCGGCGATGGCCGACGCACGCGCGCCCTGCGTTGCGGCTGTCGCGTTGAAGCGGTCATCGAAGACGACCTGGCTGCCGTCGTTCAACACCGCGCGCATGGCCAGGACGTTGTCCGCAACCATGCCGTAGAGGATCGAGTGCGCGCCCGTGCCATTGTTGCCCACCGTGCCGCCGATGGTGGCCCGGCTGCCGCTGGCCGGGTCGGGGCCAAGCATCCGACCAACCTGGCGCGCGGCTGCGTTGAGGTGATCCAGCACCAGGCCCGGCTGGCAGCGGATCCAGTTCTCCGCGGCGTTGATTTCCAGCACCCGGTTCAGATGTTGGGAGGTATCCAGCACCACAGCGTGGCCCACAGTCTGACCGGCCAGGCTGGTGCCTCCGCCGCGCGGCAGCACGGGGGCGCCGTGGCGGGCGCAGACCTCGATCACAGCGACGATCTCGGCGGCATCGCGCGGAATAACCACCCCAATGGGTTCGATCTGGTAGAGGCTGGCATCGGTGCTGTAGAGCACGCGACTGGCTGCGTCGAAGCGCACGTCCAGTATCCCGGCGCGGCGCAGGTCGGCTTCCAAAGCACGGGCGGCATCGGTGGCAACAGTGTATCGATTGGAGGACATGACTATGCAATCATACGACGGGACGTATCCACGGGTTAGTTGGCGTCCCGACCCTTCGGGTTGCCAACGACCATCCACCTGCTACCAGCTATCCGCCAGTTGTCATCGGTCAAACCGTCTCGCCGCTGGGCACCACATCGGCGGGCAGCGCGCTGGCGGGAATGCGCGGACGAATGACCACGTTGCGGCCGACGTGCAGCCCGGCCGGCACCTGCGCGCCCTTGCCCACCAGCGTGATGCCGGTGTTGAGGTTGTTGGGCATCGCGCGGTTGGGCGTGTTGTCCTCGCCGTCGCCAATGACCGCGTCCGCGCCGATCTGGACGCGCTTGTCGATGATGGAACGCTCGATGCGCGCGCCGGCGCCGATGACCGCGCCGTTCATGACGATGGAATCGCTCACCTCGGCGCCCGCTTCGATCACCGCGCCGGGGCCGATGATGGAACGCTCCACGCGGCCGAAGACCTGGCAACCGTCACACAGCAGGCTGCCGTCAACCAGCGCCTCGGGTCCGGTGAAAGCCGGAGCAAGCTGCTCGCTGCGAGTGTGGATCACCCACGAGGGGTCGTACAGGTCCAGCGCCGGCGTCTCGGCCAGCAGCGCCATGTTGGCCTCCCAGTAGGACTGCACCGTGCCGGCGTCCATCCAGTAGCCGTCGAAGCGATAGGCGTAGAGCGGCATGCCGGCCTTGAGCATCCCGGGCAGGATGTCGCGCCCGAAATCAACGTTACCCGCACCCTGGCCGGTGATCCAGTCCAGCAGCACATCGCGCTTGAAAGCGTAGATGCCCATGGACGCCAGCCGGCTGAGGGTACGCCGCGGCTTCTCCTGAAATCCGCTGATACGGCCGCCGCTGTCGGCGTTGACCATGCCGAAGCGGTGGGTTTCGTGCGGGCTGACCGTGCGGACGGCGACGGTGCAATCCGCGTTGGTGTCTTCGTGGAAGCGCAGCAGCGGCCCATAGTCCATCTTGTAGATGTGGTCGCCGGCCAATAACAGGATCGTATCGACCTTCTGCTCCAGCACGTAGTCGAGGTTGAAGCGCACCGCGTCGGCCGTGCCGCGCTGCCAGGCACCCATCTCGCCCTCGCCGCTGATATACGGCTGGAGGAGACGCACACCGCCGACAGCCCGATCCAGATCCCACGGCTTGCCGTTGCGCACGTGGTCGTTCAGCGAGCGCGGTTTGTACTGCGTCAGCAGAGCCACGTTGTAGACACGCGAGTTGACACAATTTGAAAGGGTAAAGTCGATGATGCGGTACTTGCCGCCGAAGGGAATGGCCGGCTCGGCCCGCTCAGCCGTCAGAATACTCAACGCCGGGCTGGAACCGCCCGCCAGGATCATTGCTAAGACACGCATGGCTACCTCCTAGACCGTTTCGCCGCTGGCTACATGATCGCCGAACGGGGCGAAGTCTTCTTCCTCGCGCGCGGCGTTGATCAGCACGTTGCGTCCGACACGCACGTTGGCGGGGATGTGAGCGCCCTTGCCGATGACCGTGATCCCGGTAAAGAGTTTGTCGGGGTCCAGCTTGTTGACCGTATCGTGATCGCTGCCGAAGCCGACCAATGCGCCCGATCCGACGACAACTTCCTTGTCCACCACCACCTTGTCCAGCACCGCGCCCGGTCCGATCCAGGTGTCGTTCATCACCACCGAGTCGCGCACGACTGCACCTGGCGACACATAGACGCCCGGCGAGAGCACCGAACGCTCCACCTGACCGCGCACCACGCAACCGTTGCACATCAGGCTGTTGTGAACCTTGGCCTGCGGGCCGAGCTTGACCGGCGGCCGCTCCTGGCTGCGAGTCAACAGCGGCCACGAACGATCGTAGAGATTGAGCGGCGAGCCGGGATCCAGCAGTTCCATGCTGGTCGCCCAGTAGCTGTCGATGGTACCCACGTCCACCCAGTAGCCATCGAAACGATAGGCGAACACGTTGTTCTCGTCGATCATGTTGGGGATGACGTGCTTGCCGAAGTCGAGGTCGGGGAATTGCTCCGAGCCGGCCAGCAGGCGGCTTTCCAGCATGTCCGCGTTGAAAATGTAGATACCCATGGAGGCCAGGGTGCCCTTGTCGCGATCCTTGGGCTTCTCGTGGAAGGCGGTGATGCGCGACTCGTCGTCCACCGACATGATGCCGAAGCGGTGGGTCTCCTCCAGCGGCACTTCCATGACCGCCACTGTCAGATCGGCGCGGTTGTCGTCGTGGAAGCGCAGCATTTTAGCGTAGTCCATCTTGTAGATGTGGTCTCCGCCCAACACCACAACCCGGTCGGCGCGCAGTTCACGCACGTAGTCGTAGTTCTGCAACACGGCGTCAGCGGTGCCGCGGTACCAGATCTGCGTGCCGCCTCCGACCTGATAGGGCTGCAACAGCCGGACGCCGCCACTGGCACGATCGAGGTCCCACGGCTTGCCGATGCCAATATGCTCGTTGAGCGAATGCGGGCGGTATTGCGTCAACACGGCGATGTTGAAGATGTTGGAGTTGACACAGTTGGAGAGGGTGAAGTCGATAATGCGGTATTTGCCGGCAAAGGGCACGGACGGTTTGGCGCGCTTCTCTGAGAGCACGGTCAACCGCGTGCCGGCGCCGCCAGCCATGACGACAGCGACAACGTTCATAAGCACCTCCGGGGGTGGGAGTTGAGGAACGAAACCAGAACGGGGTGAGGTGACGGGCACCTTGTTTCAGCGGCTGCATTGACCAGCCCTGACACCTGTGCTATATTCTAGCCTACCACCGGCTTGCTGACAAGTCGTCACCGTTCTGTTGATCGCAGACGGCAACATGACAGGAACGGCGCAATTCCCTGATGCATTCATCCAGACTCGATTCCCGGCCGCGCCGCGGCTTGCAGAGAGCGAATTCCAGGTCGCGCAGATATCTGCGGACTCTTGGCCTGCTGCTCTGCCTGGCTCTGCTGGCCGGATGTGCTACTCAGCCGCCGGCGTCAACGCCCGCGCCTTCGCCGTTTCCAACCTTTGATCTCAGCGACCTGCCGACGCCGCTGGCGGCTGAAGAATCGCCGCTTGACCTGGCGCCGCCAGCAGTGACCGAATACCTGGCGGCTGTGGCGCCTTACACCACGCCAGGGATCATTGCTGCCGCGCCTGATTTTTCCACCGAACGGCTGGATGGAATCGTGACGACGCTGGAGGGCCTGACCGTGCCGCCCGAAATGATCCCGGCGCATGAGACGCTGCTCAAAGGCTATCGCACCATCGCCCAGGGCCGCCACATCGCCGTCGAAAACATTGGCGATGGCGCGCAGCAGGCCGAAGCGCGCAGCCAGTATGATTTCGGCAGATTGCTGCTTCAGGAACACATCCAGATCGTCACCGCCTATCTGGCTGCGCTGCGATCAACGCCGGTGCCGTAAGAAGGACTGCCAGTCCTCCTGTCGCTCGGGCCGGTCTCCGACCGTGCCGCAACCAAGACGGGCACGGTCGGAGACCGGCCCGAGCGGGTCACGTTTCACGCATCACGACCCTGCACAACCTCACGAGACCGAAAGAATCTTCCATGTCTGACCTCTCCCCTGGCGCATACCTGGGCAACACTACCTTCACCGTCGTCGATGTTGAGACCACCGGTCTCAGCGCGGTCAGCGGCCATCGCATCTGCGAGATCGCCATGTTGCGCTACCGCGGCGGACGTGTGCTGGACACCTTCGAGTCGCTGGTCAACCCGCAGCGGGCGATGTCGCCCGGCGCAGCCGCTGTCAACGGGCTGACGGACTGGCGGCTGCAAACCGAACCGATCTTTTCGCAGATCGCCGAACGCGTGCGGGAGATGACCGAGGACACCGTGCTGGTCGCCCACAATGCGCCCTTCGACCTGAGCTTCCTGGCAGGGGAGTGGCGACGGTTGCGCTGGCCGCCGCGGATGGGTTTCACCGTTGACACATTGACGCTGGCCCGCCGCATGTACAACTTCCGGCGCAACAATCTGGCCGACGTGGCCCACTCACTGCGGGTGCTCATCGATCAGGAACACCGTGCGATGGGCGACGTATGGACAACACTGCGCATTTTCGAAGTGATGATGGCCGACCTGAACCGGCGAAATTTTGTCACCCTGGGCGATCTGCTGGATGTGCAGGGCGGCAACGTGATGTGGCCGGAGCCGGCGCCGCTGGTGTTGCCTCCCGATCTGGAACTGGCGCTGGCCGAAAGCCGCCAGCTCTGGCTGCGCTACCGCGGCCAGGACGGGCGCATCAGCGAGCGCTGGGTCGAGCCGCTGGACGTGACCGGCGACGGCGAGTTGGTCTACCTGTCGGCCTACTGCCAGTTAGCGGGCGATCAACGGGTCTTCCGGCTGGACCGGGTCGTCGAAATGCGGCTCGACTACGACGGGCGATCCGCTAACGGGCGCGGCAACGCACGACGATGATCCAGCAACGCATCAACGACCGCGAGCGCTGGACGCCAGCGCTGCTCAACCTGCCCGAGCCGCACCTGTTGCAAACCTGGCAATGGGGCGAGGTCAAGCGCCAGACCGGCTGGCAGCCCAGTCGCCTGCTGTGGAACGGCGAATCCGGCGGCGCGCCAGTCGCCGCGGCCAGCCTGCTGGTACGCCGCATCAGCAGCCGGCTGCCGCTGGGCGTCGCCTATGTGCCCAAGGGGCCGCTGCTGGACTGGTCGAACGCGCCGCTGGTCGATGCTGTGCTGGCGGCGATCGAACTGGAGGCGCGCCGGCAGCGGGCGATCTTCGTCAAGATCGACCCAGATGTCGCGCCAGCCAGCCAGTCCGGTCAAGCCGTGCAGGCTGCGCTGCGCCGCCGCGGCTGGCTGCGGTCGGCCGAGCAGATCCAGTTCCGCAACACTGCGCTGCTGAACCTGACGCCCGATGAAGACGCTTTACTGGCAGCCATGAAACCGAAGTGGCGCTACAACATCCGGCTGGCCGAGCGGCGCGGGGTGACCATTCGCCGCGGCGACGTTGCCGACCTGCAAACATTCTATGCGCTCTACCGCGAGACCGGCGGGCGCGACGGGTTCATAGTCCGCCCCTTCGACTACTACGAGGAAACGTGGCGCACCTTCATGCAGCCAGTAGCCGCCGATGCGCCGTGCGCCGACCTGCTGCTGGCCGAGGTGGAGGGCAACGCGGTGGCGGGGCTGATCCTCTTCCGCTTCGGGCGCAGGACGTGGTACATGTACGGCGCATCCAGTGACCGCCAGCGGGCCGCGATGCCCAACCACCTGTTGCAATGGGAGGCGATGCGGCTGGCGCGCGCGGCCGGCTGCACCGTCTACGATCTATGGGGCGCGCCCGATAAACTGCACGAAAGCGACAGCATGTGGGGCGTCTGGCGCTTCAAGGAAGGCTTCGGCGCCCAGTTCGCGCCGCACATCGGCGCCTGGGATTACCCCGTTTCATCCACGCAGTACCGCCTCTACACCGACGCCATGCCGCGCGTCCTTGACCTGATGCGCCGCCGCCACCGCGCGCGCGATGGAGGTGCCTGATCCATTTCTTCACAGGCCGTCAGGAAGATGCTACAATCGGGCTGGTCTGCGACGATGGGCAGCAGCCCGCCGTTCGGCCACCGTCTATCGTTCATCATTCCCCAATCCGGAGCGTCCCATGTTTCGTTTTCTTTTCACACTCACCATCGGCGTCGTGCTTGGTTTCATTCTGGCAAAGATGCGCGAAAACGTAGCGGACCAGAGCCGCCTGCGCGAGGCGCGCGACGAGGCGATCCGCTACCGTGCGCAGATGGCTGCCGCCCGCCAGTCCGCGGCTGCGGAAGTCACGACTGCGCCGCCAGCCGCAGAACCGGCGATCGCGCCGGCTGAGCCGGTGCAGAACGATGACCTGACGCGCATCAACGGCATCGGCCCGGTCTTCCAGAGCCGCCTGCGCGCCGCGGGACTGCACACCTACGCGCAGTTGGCCGTGTCCGATTCGGATACCGTGCGTGCGGCCGCCGCCGCGGCCGACTGGCAGAAGATCGAGCCGGAGCGCTGGATCGAAGAAGCCGCCCAGTTCGCGGCCGGCGAATAACACCGTCGATTCCAGCAGCCTCGCCGCAGCCCCGCAACTGGACGCAGATCAACGCGGAACACGCGGATTGATCAGAAGCATGATCGGTTTCATGAGCAATCCGCGGCAGTCAGCGCTCGTCCGCGTCCTGTCTTTCTGACCCACATTATGCCTGGCATCGGTGAGCTGGCCGCGCTGGCCACATCCATCCTCTGGTCGATAACCGGCATCCAGTTCACCTTCGCGGGGCAACGCGTTGGCTCTGCGGTCGTCAACGTGACGCGGCTGGCGATGGCGGTGTTTTACTTGTCCATCGCCCACCTGGTCTTGCAGGGCCAGTGGTGGCCGGTGGGAGCGGGCAAGGAACCCTGGTTCTGGCTCGGACTGTCAGGCATCGTCGGTCTGGCCATCGGCGATGCCTTCCTGTTTCAGGCATATGTGTCGATTGGCCCGCGGCGTTCGCAGGTCGTCATGACCACCGTCCCGGTCATGAGTACCGTGCTGGCGTGGCTTATTTTCAAGGAAGTGCTGACGGCTGTCGAGTTGTTGGCCATGACCTTGACGCTGTTCGGTGTTGCGTGGGTAGTATCGGAGCGGCGCAGCAATCGCAGTCGCATCGCCTTTGCCGGCGACGACAACCGGCGCATCTACCTCATCGGCGTGCTGCTGGCGCTGGGCGGCGCGGCCGGCCAGGCGCTGGGTTTGCTCCTTTCCAAGAAAGGGCTCGAAGGCGGCTTTCCGCCCCTGTCGGCGACAGTGATCCGCATGGTGGTGGCAACCGCAGCGATCTGGCTCTTCACGCTGCTGCGCGGCCGGGGTCCTGCTACCATCGGCGCGCTGCGCGACCGGCGCGCGCTGATTCTGATCGCCGGCGGCGCGTTCACCGGCCCCTTTCTCGGCGTGTGGAATTCGATGATCGCAGTGCAAAACGCGCCCGTGGGCATCGCCGCGACGCTGATGGCGCTGTCGCCGGTGATGCTGATCCCGCTGTCCCGCTACTTCTTTGGCGAACGAGTCACCTCGCGCGCGATTATCGGCACGCTGATCGCGTTGACCGGCACGGCTCTCATCTTCCTGACATGAACCTACCTGCTCTGTCCGCCAAAGGCTGGACCGACTACGAACTGATGGACAGCGGCGACGGCCAGAAGATGGAACGCTTCGGCCCGGTGGTGCTGGCGCGCCCGGAAGCGCAGGCGACCTGGCAGCCAGCCTTACCGGCGCGCGACTGGCTAGCGGCGCATGCTGTCTACCAGCAAGGCGAGCAGGGCGGCCGCTGGGTCGTGCAGCATCCATTCGACCGTCGCTGGGTTATCGACTATCACGGTTTGCAGTGCCAGCTCGAAGTCGATGAGTCGCGGCATGTCGGCGTGTTCCCGGAAAACGCGCTGCAATGGGACTGGATCGAGACGCAGGTGGCTGCAGCGGGTCGCCCGCTGCATCTGATCAACCTGTTCGGGTACACCGGCCTGGCGACGCTGGCGGCCGCACGCGCAGGCGCGCGTGTCACGCATGTCGACGCGTCGAAGCGTGCTGTCGTCCGGGCGCGGGAAAACCAGGCGCTGTCGGGGCTGGCGGACAGGCCGGTGCGCTGGATCGTCGAGGATGCGCTGAAGTATCTGCGGCGCGAGGAGCGACGGGGCGTGCGCTACGACGGGATCATCATGGACCCGCCGGCCTTTGGCCGGGGGCCGGGCGGCGAAGTATGGAGTTTCGAGCAGTTGTACGGGGAATTATGTGCTGCCTGCCGGTCAGTGCTAAGCCAGCAGCCGCGGCTGGTGGTAGCGACGCTGTACACGAGGTCGGCGGACTTCACCGCGATTCTGGAGACGATGCGCGCCATGATGGCCGGTCACCGCGGCGATCTGACGGCGGGGCGAATGGTGACGCTCGACCGCAGCGCCGGACGGGAGATCGAGCACGGGCAGTTCGTGCGTTGGGTGGACAGAGCCGCCAGTTGAAGCCCGTATTCCGTCATTCCCGCGCAGGCGGGAATCCAGGACCGTGAAGAGTGGATTCCCGCTTTCGCGGGAATGACACGGGTGAGCCGACATCCCTGCTTCAGGACAAACAATCGTTTGCGTCCCGTATTCCGTCATTCCCGCGCAGGTGAGACGCCAGGACCGTGAAGCGTGGATTCCCGCTTTCGCGGGAATGACAGGTGCGGGGGATTATCCCTTGGCAAGGATGAACGACGGGGCATCGACCAGATACGATCCATCCGGCGCCAATCCTTGTCCCTCCAGCGCATGGCGATATTCGGGGTGTATCGCGAAACCATCCGCGGTCAGCACCTCCCGGTCCCACGGGTTGAGAATCAACGCGTCGGACACCAGACCGATGTAGTCGGGCATCTCGGTACCCCAACTGTGCGCGTAAAGGACCGCCACGCGCGCCGCGGCCGCGGCAAGTGCCAGCGCCTTCTCGCACACCAGTCGCACGGTTGCGCCGCTGCTGCTGATCTCGTCCACGATCAGGACGCGCTTGCCGGCGACCGCAGACGGCGGCTCGACGATCCACTGCGGGTGGTTGCGAACGACCTGATCGTTTACCCGCCGCGTCAGGTACACCGGGAAGACGTCGATGCGCAGCATGTGCGCCAGCAGCGTGCCGGGGTAGTAGCCGCCGCGCCCCACCGCAAGAATGATTTGGGGCTGATACGACTGAACGCCCAGCGCCAGCGCCTTGCACAGCCCGTGGAAGTCGTTCCAGGAGATGGGCAGGACGCCGGCGCGCTGGGTGTAGTCGTAGGAAGGGGAGGTCATCTTGGTGGTGGTTTGTGTTTGAGGGTGGCTTTCCCTCACCCTAGCCCTCTCCCTGAGGGAGAGGAAATTTCCGGCGCTCCCCTCTCCCTGTGGGAGAGGGGCTGGGGGTGAGGGGTCAGTCGCCTGTCATCGGCCGCGCGTCCAGGAGCCGCGTCGCCTCGGCTTCGTCCAGGAAGCCCAGTTCCACCACGACCTCTTTGACCGTGCGGCCCTCGGCGTACGCTTTCTTGGCAGCCTGGGCGGCCTTGTCGTAGCCGATAACCGGGTTCAGGGCAGTGACCAGGATCGGGTTCTTGTCCACCAGGTAGAGCATCTTGTCACGGTTGGCCACCAGACCGGCGATAGCCAGATCGGCCAGCACGCGGCTGGCATTGGCCAGCAGGGTGATGGACTCCAGCAGGTTGCGGGCCAGCACGGGCAGCATGACATTCAGTTCGAAGGTCCCCGATTGGCCGGCGATGGTCACGACCTGGTCGTTGCCAAAGACCTGTGCGCACACCATGGTCATCGCCTCCGGGATTACCGGGTTGATCTTGCCGGGCATGATGCTTGAGCCGGGCTGCAAAGCTGGCAGCACGATTTCGCCCAGACCGGCGATGGGACCTGAGTTCATCCAGCGAAGGTCGTTGCTGATTTTCATCAGCGACACAGCCACGGCCTTAAGCTGGCCGCTGAGTTCGACGCAGGCATCCATGGACGCCTGCGCGGCGAAGTGGTTGTCTGCCTCGCGAAAGGGCGCGCCGGTGATCTCGGACAGGCGAACTGCGACCGCAGCAGCGAAACCGGGCAGCGCGTTGATGCCGGTACCGACCGCAGTGCCACCCAACGCCAGCTCCGCCAGCCGCGGCAGACTGGCCTCGACCCGCTCGATGCCGGCCTTGATCTGGGCTGCGTAGCCGCCAAACTCCTGGCCCAGCCGCACCGGCATCGCATCCATCAGGTGGGTGCGGCCGGTTTTCAACGCATCATCGAAGGCAACCGACTTGTCCAGCAGCGCAGCATGCAGGTGATGCAGAGCGGGCAGTAGCGCCTCGATCACTTCGAGATAAGCTGCGACGTGGATGGCCGTCGGGATCACGTCGTTGGAGCTTTGGCCCATGTTGACGTGGTCGTTGGGGTGTACGGGCGACTTGGAGCCGACCTCACCGCCCAGAATCTGGATGGCGCGGTTGCTGATCACCTCGTTGGCGTTCATGTTGGTCGAAGTGCCGGAGCCGGTCTGATAGATGTCAATCGGGAAATCCCCATCCCAGCGACCGTCCGCCACCTCCTGCGACGCCTGGACAATTGCCTCGGCCAGTTGCGGCTCCAGGTGTCCCAGTTCCTGGTTGACCTGCGCGGCGGCCAGCTTGACCAGCCCCAGCGCACGTATGAAGCTGCGCGGGAAGGGGATGCCGCTGATGGGGAAGTTCTCCACCGCGCGCATGGTCTGTGCGCCGTAGAGTGCGTCGGCTGGCACCTGTACCGGTCCCAGTGAGTCTTTTTCGATACGAAAATCTGTTGTCATCTTGTTTCTTCCATTCCGTGTTGGCAAAACTGGCAGTTATTACAGTGCCGGTGATTATGCCACATCGGCTGCGAATGAACTGCCAGTCATGGCGAGCAGCAGCGATGCGACAACGAAGAGAGCCTCCGCTTTGCAGCAGAGGCCCTCTTTGGATCTCGGTATGATCCGCGCCAGAACTCCGGCAGAGTGTGGCGGATCAACTGGAGCTACATGTCCAGCGCGTCGTAGCCCGGCCCGTCGCTGAAGAAATCGTAGTTCGGCTGGGTACCGGCGGTCAGATCGCGGACCTCGCCGCCATCAGCCGTAACGCGTTCCTTGGTGTCGAAGGGCACGTATTCCTGGCCAGCCTTGAGGACGTAGTCATCGGGCACGTCTTCCTCGGGGAAGATAGCCTCGAACGGACACTCAGGCACGCACGCGCCGCAGTCGATGCAGGTATCGGGGTCAATGAAATACCACGGCCACTCGCTCTCGGGCTGGCCGGGGATGATGCACTCGACCGGACACACTTCGACGCAGGCGCCATCGCGCAAACAGAGTTCGGTAATAATGTGAGTCATGGGAGTCTCCTGAAATGAGGTGAAATTGCGAGGGCCGGCAAAGCGCGGTCTCTCGGCTGAAATCAATCGACGCCGGATCGAATCCGGGAAATGCCTGGGCGAAGCGCCGGCCTGCTACATGTTCAAGGCTTCGTAGCCGGGGCCGCTCTTGAAGAAATCGGCGTTGAATGCCTCTGACTTGCCGTATTCCTTAGGAACATCGGCCTCGGGGAAGATCGCCTCCACAGGGCATTCCGGGATGCACGCGCCGCAGTCGATGCAGGTGTCAGGGTCGATGTAATACCACGGCCATTCTTTTTCTGGCTGGCCGGGGATGATGCACTCAACCGGACACACCTCAACGCACGCGCCATCGCGAATGCACAGATCGGTGATCACATGTGTCATGAAGTAGTAGCCTCCTGTACGAGGTCACGCAGCGGCGGCGACCATGGAGCGACCGTACGGGCAGCGGGGTTGCCGCAAGCCGGCGCGGCGCAATAAATGAACATTGGTGGAACCTGCTTGCCCTGGCGCATGGGCTGGAGCTAATGGAGCCTGAACCTGAGCAGTTGTAAAAATTGTACAATGACTGTGATCAATTGTCAAAACAAAAACGCTCGCGCAGGCAATCACAATCTCCGTCTCAGGTCGGAACAACCAGTACGGGCTATTCGTCGGCGATAGCGCGCAACCCGTCGACATCCAGGATCGTGATGCGTTTACGACCGATATCGATTAACCCCTGAGCTTTGAGCTCGTTGAGGACCTGAGTCGCTGTCTCGCGGTATGTACCGGCCGTCTCTGCCAGATCCTGATGCGTGTAGCCGACAACGTCGATGCCGTCGTTTTGCTCAGCCAGTAAGAGCAACAACGCCGACAGCCGGGCCGGTATGCCCTTGAAAGCCATCGCGCGCAACCGATCTTCCACCTCGCGCAGCCGCCGCCCCGTCATGTCCAGGACGCGAATGGCCACCTGCGGCTTGCTGAGGAAAAGGCGTTCCAGATCCTTGCGGCTCATGATACCGATCACACAATCTTCAGCCGCTTCGGCAAACGTCTTGTGCAATTGTTGGCCCAAGAGCGGCATCTCTCCAAACAGCGAGCCTGGCCCCAGCGACGCAATCACCAATTTTTTGCCCTCCTGCGAGATGCGATACAACTGGACTCGCCCTTCTTGCAAGACGAACAACACTTCACCGGTCTCCTCGGGGCGATAAAACACCTTGCCGCGTCTGACGGTCGTGATGGTGATCAGGTGCTCCAGCTCTTCGATTTCTTTGACAGACAGGTCTTGAAACAACTCCAGGCTGCTCAAAAAGTCTATCTTACTGGCAACTTGCTCCGATGTGGTCATGGTGCTGACTGACCCTTTCCAATTAACTAGGTGTTACGCAGTTGAAGCCCTGATACGGCGCCCGCTGTTCGTTGCGGCGCATGCGCAAGGCGCGCATCCGGCGACGCCTATTGTATCACATCCCTGGCATCATATCACAGTGTGGCCGGCCGTACGCAACACTGTGATGGCGACTGCTAGCTGAGCTGCCTGCACAAGCAGATAGTCGGTGTCGTAGGTGGAAATGACGAAGACCGGAATGGCGGCGTCAGCCAGCGGGGCAGCCAGCCGCGCCAGAACGCCAGTCAGCGCAAAATCCAGCGGACCGGCCACCTTCAAACAACGCCAATCGCGTTGACAGGCGACACCGGCGTGGACGAGGTGCTGTTCGCAGACGATCGACAACTCCTCGGGTGTGCGCGTGGCGGCATAGAAGCTGCCGGCGGCGGCCCAGTCTGGCAGTGCAGCCGCAGGATCCAGCCGGCAGATGGCCAGCGTGCAGGGTAAAAGGGTCAAAGTGAGCGGGTCGTACACAGCAGCCTCCCGGCGAAAATGTAACGGGGATGTTCCAAGCTGCAAGGATTCTACATTGACCGGGCAAATGCCGCAAGGTGTCAACGCAAAGATGCAGAGATACAGAGAAGCGACCTCACCTCTCTGCATCCCTGCGTCTGTCAGGATGCTTGCTTTGGTAGCCGGTTGGTCAGTCTGCACGGGGGCGTTAGTGCCAGACGTACCAGTGCCCTGTGCTTGTCAGCAGACCATCGCTGATGATGTATGTGCCATGGGCAATCAGCACGGGCTTGTAGTGATCGGGATCACGATCCGTTGGGTAGACCGGAGAGACGCCGACCGCACCGCCTTCAAGAAGCTCAGCTTTGCCAAGATATACAGTACCCAGGGCTATCACTTCGATGGGTTGCCCTTCAGGATCGTAGTCATTGGCGAAGACGGGTATTTCCAGATAGTTGGTGTACCCGCCGACGAAGACCTCGTCGTTCACTGCCACCGGCGGTAGATTGCGCGGTGCAGGAATGGACAGGATACCGAACCAGGTCATTGCGATAGCAAGTATGATCGTCGACATTTTAGTTCCTTTCTCCGGCCACCCTGGCAGTCTGCAAAGGTATGATCGGCCAATACCAGACCGACCAGACAGATGTGCTGTCTGCCATACCATCGCTGACCACGTAGGTGCCGAATGCAACCAGGCCTTCCGGTTCTGAATAGTCGCCGGACCAGTCAAGGTAGACCTGCACAGTCCCGTCCTCATGTATCCGCGCAGTTCCGCCTTCGCTCACTGGCAAAGCCGTCACCTTTAGAACATCGCCATCGGGATCAGAGTCGTTCGCCAGCACCGGTATTTCCACAACCTGAAGAGGGTTGTCCAACAGAAAGTACTGGTCTTCGACTGCAACCGGAGGCTGATTGCGCGGCCCAGGAGGAGTCAGCATGGACATCAAGGTCAGACATGCCAGAAGTAGCTTGGTGAACATACAGCGTCCTCCATGTGCCGCGTATTCAGCAGCCTAAGGTTGTATTTCCGGCCAGTACCAGACGTACCAGGAAGCCCTACTCTGCGCAATGCCATCACTTACGACATACGTTCCGTGGGCCACCAGACCCCCCAGATACCCGACGCCCGTAGACCAGTCAAGGTACACGCGAACCACGTTGCCACCAACGATCTCGGCCTTGCCGCCGTCGATCATCGGCAGTGAGGTGACAACAAGGGGATCCGAGTCGGGATCCGTATCGTTCTCCAGGACCGGGATGTCGACGGTCGGGACCGGGTGATACAACAGAACCAGCTCGTCATCGTTGGCGATCGGTGGTCGGTTGCGCGGCCCTGCAAAGGGTGCAACCAGCGTCAAAGTCATCATCAGGACCAAAAGCAGGTTAGACATGTTACAGTTCCTCCAGTTAGCTTGTCGGAGGAGCCGCCCGTTATGAGCGGCTCCTCGTCCCGTTTTTTCTGCCCTCAGGAGCCTCGCCGGTCTCCCCGCCCCCTGCTAGGGCGACACGGCAAGGACGAGAGAAGCAGCAGGTCAGCAGTTGTGATTCGAAACGCATCGTCTCGACAGCAGCGGCGCCTGCAGGCTGCGTGCGCCGGTCATTCCAGGGAAACCAGGCAGGCGATCTCGGTGGTGCCATCCGGATGTACTGTTGCGCCATATTCGGCAGTCCGGTAGGTCATCCTGCCGTAGGTAATCTCGCACACAAAGCCAGTCGTTTCATACGTGACCTTGACGGTTTCCTTGGGCCGGGGTGCATCCTTGGGAAGCTGGCCTTGGCAGACAGCCTCAAGATGCAGTGGAGCGACCCAGTCAAACGTCTGCTTGGCACCCAGCACGTTGGTCGGCTTGAGATTGGCGTTGGGTAACCAGCACGAACCGTTTTGAGTCACCGAGTAGTAGGCGGGCTCGGGCGGGCTGGCAGCAGCTGGCAGAAACGCGACTGTCAGCAGCATCGCAGCGAACATGATCGACAGAAACTTGTTCATGGTATCCTCCTTGAAGTGATCACGAATTGTCAGCCTGTGGTGGCTCCGGCCAGGGGGCCAAACATCTACAATTAAACAAGATTTGTGCACGAATAAAAACAAAAATGCGATACAAAAACCGATAGCAATGTGATACAATACAAACGACCCATCCGGCGACTGGCAGTCGCCACACTACCAGGCGGATAACATGTTGGCCCCAAAATATGAAGCAGCTTGCTGGATATAGGTGCATCATAGCAGATTTGCGTAATTCTTGCTATGAAATAGTTCACTAAAATAGTATGAAACTGATCACATTTTTCTGGCAGCGAACTAGCCGGCAACAGGGCAGAGTGCCGCAGTGGAGGACCTCAACATCGATAATGAAGGCGGAAACCGGTCAAACTTTTGCGAACAAGAACACCCCACCATGACGACGGAGTGTCTCGATCAGCGTAGCCTGACCGTTGATCGTGGCATCGTTGCCACGAAGGCAAAGCCACCTCTTCTTCAGGATTTCGACCGATACAAAAGCGATACAATTGTGATAGAATATCTCACTACATCGACATGAGAGAGACGCGCCGGGTATGACGAACGACCTAGCATTCGGCAACTGGCTCAAGCAGCGGCGCAAGGCGCTGAGACTGACCCAGAAGGCGCTGGCGCTGAAGGCGGGCTGCGCTGAAATCACGCTGCGCAAGATCGAGGCCGGCGACCTGCAGCCCTCGGCGCCACTGGTCGCGTCCCTGGCCCAGGCCCTCGGCATAGACGCGCGCGACCTGCCCGGCCTGGTGTCGCTGGCGCGCGGCACCGGCGACGGCCTCACCGCCCGGACGCGCCTGCTGCGCCCTCAGCGCCCCAACAACCTCCCCGCTCAGCTCACGCCACTCATCGGCCGCGAGAGCGACATCACCGCGGTGCGCAGACGTCTCCTCGCCGACGACGCGCGGCTGGTGACGCTGGTCGGTCCGCCCGGCGTCGGCAAGACGCGGCTCTCGCTGGCCGTGGCCGAGGACGTGCTGGACCAGTTCGACGATGGCGTCTTCTTCGTGCGCCTGGCGCCGGTCACCGACCCAGACCAGGTGGCTGGCGCTATCGCCCAGGCGCTGGGGATGCAGATGAGCGGACCCAACCCGCCCGAGCTGCAACTGCGTGCGTACCTGGAGGAGAAACATTTGCTCCTGGTGCTGGACAACTTCGAGCAGATCGTGGCCGCCGCGCCGATCGTGGACGACCTGCTGCGGCGCTGCCCCTGGCTGCACGTACTGGTCACCAGCCGCCAGCCCTTACACGTGCGCGGCGAACGGCAGATGGCGGTGCAGCCGCTGGCGCTGCCCGCATCCGCACCGGCCGGCAGCGTTGCGACGGCCGAGGACATGCTGCGCTACCCGGCGGTTGAGTTGTTCGCCGACCGCGCCGAGGCGGTGCTGCCCGACTTCGCGGTCGACGACGGCAACGCGGCGGCGGTGGCCGAGCTGTGCCGCCGGCTGGACGGCCTGCCGCTGGCCATCGAGTTAGTGGCAGCGCGTGTTAAGCTGCTGCCGCCGGCCGAGCTGCTCGGGCGGTTGCACGGGCCGTGGCTGCTCTCCACCGACGGCCTGCGCGACGTCTCCGCCCGCCAGAAGACCCTGCGCGGCGCCATCGGCTGGAGCTACGACCTGCTCTCGCCGGCCGAGCAGACGCTGTTCACGTACCTGTCTGTCTTCGTCGGCGGCTTCACGCTGGAAGCGGCCGAACTCCTGTCCGGCGACACCCTCGCTCCCGCACTCCCACTCGTCTTCTCACCCATTCAGGTCCTCGATGGTATCGCCTCTTTGCTGGACAAGAACCTGCTTCAGCGCGAGACAGGTCTGGACGGCGGGCCTCGCTTTGACTTGCTGGAGACGATAAGCCAGTTCGGGCGTGAGAGGCTGCAGGAGGCCGGCGAGTGGGAAGCGTTGCAGGACAGGCATCTGGGATGTTTTCTTGCCCTGGCGCTGGAGGGAGAGCCGCATGTCTTCCAGGGTAATCCGGCCTGGATCGCTCGCTTCGAGGCCGACTACGACAATTTCCATGCCGCCATGACCGTTGCGCTTGCGAGGAGTCCGGAATCGGCCATCTTGCTGGCGAAGGCGCTGGATGAGTTCACGCAGTTCAGCCCTCGGCGCTATGAATCCTATGGCTGGGCCATGCGCATCCTGGATGACACGTCCGCGTGGCCGCCAGGTTTGCTGCGCGCCTCCGCCCTGTTCCTGGCCGGTGACCTGTCCTGGAGCACCGGAGACAACGAGCGCGCTGTGGAGCTGATGGAAGCGTCGCTTGACATGGCGCGCCAGTTGAGCGACACCCGGCCATTGCAACAACTGTCCTGCCTCGTGATCTATCGTTTGGCGGTGGTGCATGGAACCCGAGGCGACGTGGAGCAAATGAAGCGCTATGCGGATCAGTTGATGCCAATCGCGGAGCAGGTCAACGACCCGTGTTTCATCGCTTGGGCATACTGGCTGTTGGGACACTGGGAGCTCCGTAGCGAACGTTTTGCGGCCGCGCGTGTGGATCTCGAGCAAAGCCTGATGATTGCACGCCGGGAGGGTCTGCCGCAGAACGTAGCCGCATCCCTGTACACGCTCACGGGCCTCGAGCATTCGGAGGGTAACCTCGCCAGGGCCAGGCAACATGCCACTGAGTGGCTCCAGGTTGTGAGGTCAATGAGCATGCAGTGGGGCATCCTGACCGCGCTGACTTTTCTGGGACGGATTCTGGTTGAGGAGGGCGACACACGCCACGCAAAGATGCATCTTGAAGAAGCCCTGGTGATTGCCAGGAATCTTAGATTGCGCGGCGAGCAAGTCGCATGTCTGGCCGGCCTGGCTGCCCTTGCCGCTATGACCGGGGATGAGGAAAACGCCGCACGCTTGTATGGCGCCATCGAATCGGATTATGCGCTGCCCCACCACTGGACTATGAGCGACCTGGCGCAGCGGGTGTATGACCCGATCTTCGCTGCCGCCCGTGAACGGCTTGGCGCCGCTGCCTTCGAAGCCGCGGCTGCGTCCGGACGCCAGTTGCCCCTCAACCAGGCCATTGACCTGGCGCTGCAACGAGAGTCTCTTGCAGTTGGAGGCAAGGCGCCAAACCCTTGGATTTGGACTTCTGCGCTATGACACCGGATGCGCAGTGACGCGACTGGCACCTGATTATCAGAGTAGCCATGCGCCATCACCGCGAAAATCACGTGCCACCGGCGGGCAATTCGAACCCCGCAACCCATACAAAAACGATCCAATTCGGGTGGGTTCAAAATGAGCGAACCGGCCAGAGCGGGCGGGGCGCCCCCCCTTGCACGCCAACTCGTGTGTGAATGCACCCACACAATTTCGCCGGCGGGCGGGCGCCGCCACCTCCAGCCGGTTGCCGCTCACAAGAAGACCGGCAGCGGCTGGTAGTACACAGACCAGTGGCCAACGCTGGCCCGGCTGCCGTCGCTGATCACATAGTCGCCGGAGCCGATCAGGACCGGGCTCATGTCGAATGCATCGATCACGACAGGAAACTCCGGGAAGACGCCCAGCGTCTCGCCGTCCAGAAGCACCGCCTGGCCGCGCACGGTGTTCGCCAGGCCGGCCACGTGCAGCGGCTGCCCCTCTGGGTCGCTGTCGTTGGCAGTGACCGGGATCTCAAGGAAAGTCGTGAAACTGGTCACCACAACCGCGTCCTCCCCCGTCACCGGCGCCCGGTTGGGCGGCAGGGGCAGTGGAAAGACACAGGTCCATGCCAGCGTGATTGCCAAAAGAATCGCAGACATCTTCTTATCCTCCTTTATCGTGTTTCAAACCCGCATATCGGGCACGTACCACACCGTCCAGCGCGCCTGCGACCGGGCGTAGCCGTTGCTGACGGTGTAGGTTCCGTAGGCAACCCGGCCCATGACAGGGTCATAGGAGGCGGGGTAGGCCAGGTAGCCGGCCCAATCGATGTG
Organism: Anaerolineales bacterium; assembly: GCA_020634615.1. Lineage (GTDB taxonomy): Bacteria > Chloroflexota > Anaerolineae > JAAEKA01 > JAAEKA01 > JACKBK01. Next base: position 22,877 of record JACKBI010000006.1, on the reverse strand, counting down.
TATCCGCACTGTTGTCTCGTCGATGATCTCGGCCTGTTGGCCCGGAACTGCCGTCACCGCAACCAGATGCAGGCTGTTCCTGCCCGGGCCGAAGTCGTTTTCAGCGACGTCGATATCGACGTACGGTAATTGATACGCCAGCGCCCGATCGTCGGCGCGGGCAATCGGGACGTGATACCGTTCTCTGGCGGGCAGCGGGATCAAGCTGACAACCAGGACCACAACCATCAATAAAGTGTTCATCGTGTTTCCTCCTTTTCGTGACGTAACGAATCAACTGCCTGCAGGGCAAGCCTCCAGCCGGTCCACCCGCTAGGGCTGCATGACCGGCCAGTACCAGACCGACCAGCGCGCCTGGCGCACGGCAGCGCCATCGCTGACAAGATAGGTCCCGTCGGCCACCAGGTACTCCAACCCGCTGCCGCCGACTTGCGACCAGTCAAGGTAGACCCGGACGATCGCGCCGTCGATGATCTCGGCCCGGCCGCCATGCGACACCGACAAGGAGACGAGGCTCAGCGGATCGCCGTCAGAGTCCGTGTCGTTAGCCAGCACCGGAACCTCGACGACTGGCGCCGGCTGAAACAGCAGGATGGTGTGGTCGTCAACGGCCAGCGGCGCGTGGTTGGCGCCTGTGGGAACGGCCGTAGACACAGCACAGATCAAAGCCAGATTGAGAAGCAAGCCAGACATCATGATTCAACTCCCGTTTCGTTCGGTTTGACCGGAGCCAGCTTGCTGGACCTCCAGTCGTCGTTCAGACCACCACCATTGAAGAGGATATGTACTCTTCTTGGAATCGATTTGCGATATCAATACCGATAGGTTGTGATACAATAGGTGCGACAATTGCGGCGACATGCAGAGCGGTGCGAATGTAGATATGGCGTTGCAGGCCCCGCATGATCGAACCGGTTGGGCAAGAACATCATCGCGCATGATCGCGGTTTCTGCTATGAAACGTGTCACTCAGAAACCGTGAACTTGGTCACACTTTTGGGGTCTGGCGATGCACGCTAAGTGGGAGCAATGACTACAGTGGCTACAACCGACGACTTCGGCCAATGGCTCAAGCGGCGGCGCAAGGCGCTGGGGCTGACACAGAAAGCGCTGGCGCAGGGGGCCGGCTGCGCCGAGGTCACCCTGCGCAAGATCGAAAGCGGCGACCTGCAACCCTCGGCGCAGTTGGTCGCGTCCCTTGCCCAGGCCCTCGATATTGACGACGCCGACCTGCCCGCGCTGATCGCCATGGCGCGCGGTCTGGAGGACGACTTCACGGCCAAGGCGCGACTCCTGCGGCCACAGCGCCCCAACAACCTCCCCGCCCAGCTCACCCCCCTCATCGGCCGTTCACGCGACATCACCGCCGTGCGCAGACGGCTGATCAACGACGGCGCACGATTGGTCACACTGGTCGGTCCGCCGGGCGTCGGCAAGACACGGCTTGCCCTGGCCGTGGCGCGAGACGCGCTGGAGCAATTCGACGACGGCGCGTTCTTCGTGCGCCTGGCGCCGGTCAGCGACCCCGATCAGGTAGCTGGTGCTATTGCCCAGGCGCTGGGGCTGCAGATGAGCGGCCCCAACCCGCCGGAATTGCAACTGCGTGCGTATCTTGAGGAGAAGCACCTGCTGCTGGTGCTGGACAACTTCGAGCAGATCGTTGCCGCCGCGCCGCTGGTGGATGACCTGTTGCGCCGCTGTCCCTGGCTGCACGTACTGGTGACCAGCCGCCAGCCGCTGCGGGTGCGCGGCGAACGACAGGTGACGGTACAGCCTCTCACACTTCCCGCATCCGCTCCCGCTGGCAGTGTAACGACGGCCGAGGACATGCTGCGCTACCCATCTGTTGAACTGTTCGCAGACCGCGCCGAGGCAGTGCTGCCCGACTTCGCGGTTGACGACGGCAATGCCGCGGCCGTGGCCGAGCTGTGCCGCCGGCTGGACGGCCTGCCGCTGGCCATCGAACTGGTGGCGGCGCGCGTCAAGCTGCTTCCGCCGGCCGAGCTGCTGCAGCGGCTGCACGGACCATGGCTGTTGTCTACCGATGGCCTGCGCGACGTCTCCGCCCGCCAGAAGACCCTGCGCGGCGCCATCGGCTGGAGCTACGACCTGCTCTCGCCGGACGAGCAGACGCTGTTCCGCCGTCTGTCGGTCTTCGCCGGCGGCTTCACATTGCAGACAGCTGAGATGGTGTGCGGAGAGGAGAACGACGAGAAAAACCAGACGGCGACTGTCCTCGACGGCATCGCATTGCTTATGGAAAGGAACCTCGTGCAGCGTGAAACCGGGGTATACGGTGAAACGCGCTACGCCATACTGGAGACGGTACGCGAGTTCGGCCTGGAAAGACTGGCTGGCAGCGGCGAAGAAGACGCTCTTCGGGCCCGCCACGCCAGCAGCTTCTTGCAACTCGTTGAGAACATCGATCGAATGAATCTCAACCCCGTACAATCGAAACAAATTCGCCTGATTGATGACGAAATCTACAATATGCGTGCAGCCCTTGCATGGTCGGCACAGCGCAATGAGCAGATGCTGTTTCTGTTGGTCGTGAACCTTGCTAGCTGGTATAGTACAGCGGGTCCATATTCGGAGGCGATCCGTTTAATTGACGAGGCGCTTACACTCGCAGGAGCCTCAGATCCAACCGTTCCATGGGCCAGGGTGCTATGTATCAAGCAGGTATCACTATGCTATATGGTGGTATGATTGCTGACAAAGCGCAGTCCATGTTTGAGGAGAGCCTGGCCATTAGCACGGTCCTGAAATATGAGCAAGGAAAAGCCAATGCCTTGGCGCTTCTGGGGGCGAATGGCTTTCAACACAGCTCCAAGACTCTGCCGTTGCCAATCAGCGTCTGGAACAAGCCCTCGCTTGTTACAGAGAACTTAAATCGCCCGCAGGCATCTCGTGGGTTCTCTATTTCCTAACAAAAGTGGCCTTGGTGCGAGGCGACTTTCTTCGAGCACAAGAGCTGGGCGAGGAAAGCATTACCATCGCACAACGGGAAGATCTGGAGTTTGCGTGGCCATTGACCAGGCTGGGCGAAATAGCCTACGCAAATGGCGATTTCGACCGTGCGAGATCGTGCTTCGAGCAAAGCATGGTAGGAAATCGAGCAGCGACAGTGGGAAATCGAGGAATGACATCAGCCTGGAAACGCTTGTCGGCCTTTCTCTTACAGCGATCAAGCCAGAAGGATTTCGACGCAGCCCACACATTTTTGGATCAGTGGCTACAGATCGCAAAGAGATTCGAGAACGACCAGGATCCCAACCTGTGCGGCTGCTACCTCTATCGGGCGATATTGGTCCAGGAAGAAGGCAATATCGACAGCGCCATTCAGTGGTACCATCGCAAGCGCAAGTCTGCCGGGATACCGGTCGACAGAGATGAATGGAGTTCGTGGGGCCTGGTCTCGCTGGCTTGGGCTCTGACGCTTGGCCAGCATGAGTTGGCGTCACGCTGCTCGGCGCGCACCGATGCCGCCGACAACGAGAACTACCGCATGTGGCCGATCTATCGCGCTGACTGCGACCGTCTGATCGAGGCGGCCCAAGCGCATCTGGACGCAACAGTTTCGACACCGCGTGGTTGCAAGGCCAAGCAGCAGCCAATCGAACAGGTGATCACAGAGGCGGTCACGTTCCTGGAAGGAGTTCTCGGTGTTGAAGGCAAGGTGAAGTCTGCGTGACAAACCGGCGGCGGGAGCAGGAAAATACCCTCGTTGAATTTGTAGCGCAGCTTTGCCGGTCCAGGTTGGCGCAGCAGGCACGCAGTGCCGAAGGTCGCTCTGCCAGATCACTTGGCGTAAACCGTCGGAGACCGAGCATACGAAAGAGGTATCCCGACAGCAATCTTACCGTCTTTCGCAACCACAAGGCCGAGACCAACAGACCACCCAGCGAAGCGATGATCGCCACCGAGAACGTTCGCGCGCTCACTGGAGAAGCATCCAGCGATGCAAGGCTCACCGCAGTTGGCGGATTGAGCGTTGCGCTGACCGGACCGTGGCGCGTTGGAACGCCGTTCAGGTCAATGTCATCCAGCCAATACCAGTAGGTCTGGCCGATTTCCACGTCCGTGTCGTCGTAGCGATAGCTGGCGCCCTGGCTGCTGCCGGGAGCCTGCGCCGGAATCATCGTCTCGTTCAGGCGTTCGGTCGGGCCATCCGGCGACGTGCCGCGCCAGAGATCGAAGCCTTGAAGATCAAGCTCTGAGACGGTCTCCCAGTCAATCACGATCTCATTGTCACCTGGATACGCTGCAAAATCGGCCAGCGTTACTCCCAGGGCGGGGCATTCCAGACGCAGGTCAAGATCGGTGACCGGAGGCGGTACGGGCAACACAGGGCTCTCCACGTACGCCTGGTCCGGGTTCCCGGGGCGTAACATCCGGCCGCCTCAGCCCGCACGACGTAATAGCCGGCAAGCACATTCCAGCCGAAGCGGCCGGCGGCATCGGTTGTGTCAGGATTGGTACGGTTCTCCGGCGCCATGAGACCACTGCCGTTGGGCACCGGCGCAAAGGGGCCACCGGATGCGTCGGAGCGATATAGCGTTACCGTCGCCCCGCCGATGGGCACGCCGCCCGTGGTGAATACATGACCGCTGGGATCGATGTACATACCAAATGAAATGGTGGTGACACCACCGCCAGGACATGTTAGCGTGATTGTAATCGTTGCGTAGCCATGCACCGGCTGAAGCTGCGGAATGACGGCAGTGTAGACACCATCGGGACCTTCTGCCATCGTCCCGCTGCGAACGATGCCGCCGTCATGGTCAACCTCATAGCTGGCTGTTCCAGCCGTGCAACCATGGGTCGTCAGGGTCAAATCACTGGCCCAGTACACGACTGGCAATCCGCTACTTGCTATGCCAATGTTGGTGATCGTAGTTCCGGCGGGCGGCGCCGCGGGGGCAACCAGTATCAGATCCTGGTCGCCAACAACGGTGCTTGCAGGAAGGGTGACAGGCCCAAGCGTGGCAGGCAGAACGTTCCGATTGGGCGCAGGAAAGGCCAGGATGTCGTATTCGCCAGCGTCCAGTCCGCATACAGCATACTGCCCAGACGCATCGGTTTCTGCGACATTGCAAGAATCGGTTGCACTGCACACCTGGACATGAGCGCCTGGCATAGGTTGGCTTGTGTCGTAGGCGTACACTGTCCCGGAGATACAGCTCTGGTCGACCATCATCTGCACTGGCACTACCACCAGTCCGGCGCCGTTGCCCGGGCCAGGATCAGGGTCGTTGCTGGTGACACACAGATTGGCCGTGTAGATGCCAGCAGGCAGACCCGTCGAGTCGATGGCAACTGTCACCGGCGTATTGGCGCCGCCGGCGTTGGAGCCGCTGGCCGGGCTAAGCGAAAGCCAGCTCACATCGGCTGGATTATCGCACGTTGCGGCCGGTTGGGCCGGCACACGCTGACCGGCATTTTCGGGTAAGGCGACGGGTTCCTCGGCAATCTGCCAGTTCAGCGTGCCGCCGCCGGTGTTCGCGACGGTGAGGGTTTGGTTGGTGGTCGTGTTGGCCGCCTGCATGCTGCTCATGCTCAACGGACTGACATCGATGTTGGCGGGCTGGCAGCTCTGAACAGTCACGTCGTCGACATCCCAGCCGGTATCGCCCGCTGAAGTGTCACTTCCCAGGCGCAAAGCAAACCGCACAGTCTGTCCGGCAAACTGGCTGACATCGGCGATGCTGTTCATATATCCGGTCGTACCGCACCAGGCATTCAGGCCACCGAGAGGGTTAGCATACCCGTTGGAAACCACGCCATGGTATTGGCCTGCCAACAGGGAGAGTTGTGGAACCTGCACCCAGTTCACGCCATCGTTGACCGAAACTTCGAGGATGCCGCCATCAAAGCAGGCGCCAGGGCCGTTGGGCTCGAGGGCTGGGACGTGCCAGAACTGGAACGTGACGGATTCTGGCCGGAGGGCAACGCGACGGGTGGCGAGACCAGTCGTTGGTCGGAGATCTGGGGTGGGTCAACGGCGTGATAGTTTGAACTGCCGCCATGAGCGTTGCCGCCGCCAATAGCCCAGGAATCGCGCAATCCGCCGCTGGTCCATCCATCTGCACCGGACTCAAACCCAGTCTGATAGAGAATGTTGGTTATTGTATCTGGAGGGCAGTCGCCAGGCGCGGTTGGCGCGGCCGATTGCGAGACTGCGCTAACCGAAGCGGTTGTGATGAGCACGACCAGGGCGGCAAAGATGCTGGAAAATAGTGCGCGTTTCATTCGGAATGGCTCCTTCCTGCGAACTGAATCTGGATCACGTGTCGCGGCCTGAGCGTCGGGCGAGATGTCCCCTTCGCTAGTGGATCATGTTCGTGACGCCCGGGGCGATGGGATAAGCCTGGTTCGGAGTTGCGTCGCTAAAACGGAATGTGTACGACGCAGGCAAAAGCTGCATGTCCTGCACGAAGCTGCGCCAGCCACCGGCGTAGTACTGGATGGCCGTTCCGCTGTCAGAATGAACCTGCCCGGTCTGGAAGGTGACGATGGCGTTCGCCGCGACGTTCTGGCCGTTCAACTGCTGGCGGGCGTTGGCGTAGGTCATGGCGAAGCTGTAGCTCAGCGGCAGCAGCTCCTTGCTGGCCTGCCCGCCCGCAGTGACGCCGAAGTCGCGCCAGCCGCCGGCGTAGTACTGCACCGCGCCGGTTCCCGCCTCATCCGGGATCAGGTTGGCGCCGCTGTCGCGCAGTTCGACGGTGACGTTGGTCGTCTGGAAGGTGACGACCGGGTTCGCCGCGACGTTCTGGCCGTTCAACTGCTGGCGGGCGTTGGCGTAGGTCATCGCGAAGCTGTAGCTCAGCGGCAGCAGCTCTTTGCTGGCCTGCCCGCCCGCAGGTCACGCCGAAGTCGCGCCAGCCGCCGGCGTAGTACTGCACCGCGCCGGTTCCCGCCTCATCCGGGATCAGGTTGCCGAAGGCTGTCGCGCAGTTCGACGGTGACGTTGGTCGTCTGGAAGGTGACGACCGGGTTCGCACCGACGTTCTGGCCGTTCAACTCTGGCGCGCGTTGGCGCAGGTCATCGCGAAGCTGTAGCTCAGCGGCAGCAGTTCCTTGCTGGCCTGCCCGCCCGCGGTCACGCCAAAGTCGCGCCAGCCGCCGGCGTAGTACTGCACGGCGCCGGTTCCCATCTCGTCCGGGATCAGGTTGCCGTGGCTGTCGCGCAGTTCGACGGTCACGTTGGTCGTCTGGAAGGTGACGGTCGGGTTTGAAGCCAACGTCCTGGCCGTTCAACTGCTGGCGGGCGTTGGCGTAGGTCAGGGCGAAGCTGTAGCTCAGCGGCAGCAGTTCCTTGCTGGCCTGCCCGCCCGCGGTCACGCCGAAGTCACGCCAGCCGCCCGCGTAGTACTGCACGGCGCCGGTTCCCATCTCGTCCGGGATCAGGTTGCCGTGGCTGTCGCGCAGTTCGACGGTGACGTTGGTCGTCTGGAAGGTGACGGTCGGGTCGCTGGTAACGTTTTGCGCCAGTTGCTGCGACGCGCCGGCGTAGGTCATGCGAAAGCTCAGGTTGCCGCTGGACACGGGAATATCGGTGACCAGGAGTCCGCTGCCGTCTGTGCTGCCCGGGAGGGCCTGCCAGCCGCCGGCGTAATACTGTGCCGTGCCGCCGGCCAGTCCGTTGCCCTGGCTGTCCAGCAGCCTGATGACGACGCCCTGCGGCGGCGGTGGGTTCTCGGCCGGCCAAGCAGGCAGACCGGACAGGTAAGAGCCGTTGTAGCGATGGATGGCAAACCCGCCGAAGCTGGGGTTGGCGGCAAAGTGGGCCGCGACCGCCTGGGCCTCGCTGTTCATTGCCGCCTGCCCTTCCTCAAAGAAGGTCACCTTCTCCGGCCCGCAGCCCGGCGAGCAGTTCGAAGTCTCGAGGCCCACCAGGATCAGGTCAGGCTTGAGAACCGCGTCCGCATACGCGATCTCGTCCTGGTCGAGGCAGATCAAGCCATCGCCCTCGTTGCAGTTGGCCGTGCCGGCGAAGTCCCGGTAGCCCATCACCACGATCTGGTCGAGGTCAAGATCGACGACGTGCTGGTAGACCGGCTTGACCGGCCCGCCCGCCGGATATGCCACCGGTGTATCCCAGTAGAAACGGATCGCGACGGCCAGCCTCACGTCGCCGGGCAGGAAGGCACGGGTGCATTGATACAGGGCGAGCAGGTTCTGAAAATCAGCCTCGCTTTGCGGCTCCGGCGGCTCGACGTCGAGAATCACGCCGTCGAACTGCGCAGCCGGGTTGGCTGCGTTGTAGGCGACGACCTCCGCCATGCGCTGCAAGGGCCAGGCCGCCTCGCTGCATCCGATGGCCGGCCAGTCGACGTTCCCATACGCTGCCCAGACCGCAAGGTCGTTGAGGTGCGCCTTGCCGATCAAGTCAGCCATGTCGCCGTCCTCATACATCAGACGACCGGCGCTGCTGGCGGGCGAATGATAGACGCTGAGATAGAGGTCGGTCACGCCGCTGGCCGCGCTGCGCTGGACAAGCGCATCGCGGCTGGCCAAGGCGCTGACCTCATCGGAGAACACCCAGACGCCCTGAACCTGAGAATCCGCCCTGACCGGCTGCGCGGTCGAGAGGCCCATGCTAGCCAAGATGACTACGAGGAACAATACCACCACTGTCGAGCGCTTCATGAGAAATCTCCTTCCAGAGGATGAACCAGGGATTGACGTGCCCACAAGAGTAGTCGGCGACCGCTTGCACGCATTTCGCCGCATTACTGTTGTTTCAAGTAAACCGCAAAGCTCGCTCTGTTTCAACCTCAAACCGATACAAAAGCGATATAAGTGTGGTAAAATAAACGCACCGCAATTTGAACCTGGCATAGCACCAGAACTCGATGGAGCAACTTTGGCTCAATCTCAGTGAAGATATGCAATGGGCATGACACCTACCTTCGGCCACTGGCTAAGGCAGCGACGCAAGGCGCTGGGGCTGACGCAGAAAGCGCTGGCGCAGCAGGCCGGCTGCGCAGAGGTCACGCTGCGCAAAATCGAAAGCGGCGACCTGCAACCGTCCGCGCCGCTGGTCACCTCGCTCGCACAGGCGCTCCGCGCGTGGACGATGCCGACCTGCCGCGCTGATCGCCATGGCGCGCGGCCTTGACGATGACTTCACGGCCAAAGCGCGCGACTGCTACAGCCCCAACGCCCCAACAACCTCCCCGCCCAACTCACCCCGCTCATCGGCCGCGCACATGACATCACCGTGGTGCGACGACGGCTGCTGAGCGACGGCGCGCGGCTGGTAACGCTGGTCGGGCCGCCCGGCGTCGGCAAGACGCGGCTCTCCTGGCCGCGGCCGAGGACGTGTTGGATCAGTTCGACGACGGCGTCTTCTTCGTCCGCCTGGCGCCGGTCAGCGACCCTGACCAGGTTGCCGCGGCCATCGCGCAGGCGCTGGGATTGCAGATGAGCGGACCCAACCCGCCTGAACTGCAACTGCGCGCATATCTGGAGGAGAAGCACCTGTTACTGGTGCTGGACAACTTCGAGCAGATCGTCGCCGCCGCACCGCTGGTGGACGACCTGCTGCGCCGCTGTCCCTGGCTGCACGTCCTGGTAACCAGCCGCCAACCTTTGCGGGTCCGCGGCGAACGGCAGGTGACGGTGCAGCCTCTGGCGCTTCCCGCATCCGCGCGGCCGGCAGCGTCGCCACAGCCGAGGACATGCTGCGCTACCCGGCAGTTGAACTGTTCGCCGATCGCGCCGAGGCGGTGCTGCCCGACTTCGCGGTGGATGACGGCAACGCGGCCGCCGTGGCCGAGCTGTGTGCCGCCGGCTGGACGGGCTGCCGCTGGCCATCGAACTGGTGGCGGCGCGCGTCAAGCTGCTGCCGCCAAACGAGCTACTCAACGGCTTTGCACGGACCGTGGCTGCTGTCAACGGACGGCCTGCGCGACGTCTCCGCCCGCCAGAAGACCCTGCGCGGCGCCATCGGCTGGAGCTACGACCTGCTCTCGCCGGCCGAGCAGACGCTTTTCATGCTACTTGTCCGTCTTCGTCGGCGGCTTCACACTGGAAGCGGCCGAACTGCTGTGCGGAGACACCCTCTCTCCCCCTCCCGCTCACCTTCTCCTCCGCTCAGGTTCTCGACGGCATCGGTTCGCTACTGGACAAGAACCTGCTTGCCGAGAAACACGGTATGTATGGCGGACAACGCTACGTAATGCTGGAGACTGTGCGCGAGTACGCCTTGGAGCGGCTGGTCGTCAAAAAGGAAGAAACTGCATTACGTGAGCGCCATGCCCGCTGCTTCTTGGATATCATCGACCGAGCCGACAAGACAGAGATCAACCCCGGAAACCACTGTTGAACCGACTGATCGACAACGAGATCCACAACACACGCAAGGCTCTTTCATGGACCTTCGAGCATGATACACAGGCAGCGCTGATTTTGACTACCCATCTGGTGCATTGGTATGGTCAACGAGGTCCGTTCCGGGAAGGCGCGCCTTAACGACGAGGTTTGAATCTGGCTAGAGCATCGGATCAAACAATCGCCAGGGCTAGGCTGTTGTTCGAAGCCGGAATACTGATGATCCAGAACGATGACTTTGACAAGGCACAATGGTTTGAAGAGCAAAGCCTTGAACTTAGTCAAGGCGATTGGATATCCGGAAAGGAGAGGCTGATGCGCTCCTGGGACTAGGGCGAGTTTCCTGGGTAAAATCTGGATGGAGCACGGCTCTTGAACACTTTCGCTCGTTCCCCTCGCGCTTTACCGCGTGCTGAACGAACCAGGAGGCACAGCATACGCCCTGGTACTGATGGCTGACTGTAAAGGATATACAGTGGAACAGACCTCGTGCATGTGCGCACGCTTGCTGAAGAGTCGGTTTCAATCGCACAGCAGACCGGTTTTCATTTTCCCTGGCCGAAGTACGTGTTGGCAAAATCAATGCTTTTAATGCCGGGGACCTGACTACCGCGCGATTGATGCTGGAGCAAACGCTGGCGAAGCGCGCATTCAGGAAGGCAAACCATTCATCTCTGGCTGTTTGATCGATTTGGGAGAAGTAGCAACACGACAGAAAGACTTCACTGCTGCAAAGGCATTCCTTGATGAAGCCCTGGTATTGAAATCCGAACTGGGAAATCACGAAGATGTTAATTCAGTGTTCCGATCTCTGGCCTATCTTGCCCACTGCAACTGGGGAGCACCACCAAGCATTATACTGTATTCAGGCCAGCTTTTGGTAACTGGCAGGAGCCACAACAGGAGTTCGATGTCGGAATATCTCATTGGCGTAGCCACTCTCGCCGTTGCTTTGAATCGATATCAACTTGCTGCCAACATTCTCGGTACAGTCGATAGTCTGGCTGGGACGACGGTCGTCCACTTTCCCATTCATCTCGCAGACTATGCTCGAAACGTGGAACTTATCAGAACACACCTCTGATGAAGTGGAGTTCGAAAGCGCGCGTACTGGGACGGCCAGCGCCGCACGTTCGAAGAGACAGCAGTGGAAGCGATCTCAATCCTCCTGAAAGCGTTGACGACGAGGAGCCGGCAATGCTAACTGGCGAAACTGATGCTTGCGAAAAATCGTCGCCATGAACAGAATGTAGCGCACAATTTTTTTACCGAAATCCGCCAGCGAAGGGTCTCAAGCCCTACGACAAGAGACCCACTTCACTGGTGGTTCGGCTGTTCTAGTTGCCGGGCCGATTGATAGGCGCCGAGCCCTATCTGGGCTAGAGGTACGACTCGTTCATCCTGAATTTCTTGAGTGTTGGTGGCTACCGACCCAACGCCTCCTGCTTGGCGTCCCAATCAAGTACCCACGTGTACCATTCATTGCCGCCAACAGTAGGATACGTGCGCTGCAGGTACGGCTTGGTAACCACGCTGCCCACCGGATAGTAGAGCGGTGCAAAGCCTGCAGCGTCATCCACAAGGATCTTCTCGGCTGCCCGGTACAGCACCTGGCGCTCGACCGGATCCTCAGAACGTTGCGCTTCCTCGGTCAGTTGGTTGAAGCTCTTGCCGTCCGGCCCCAGCGGCGCATTGGCGCTTTCGTCCCAGCTCAGCCAGTTCGCTCCTTCGTCCGTGTTGAACACTTCATGCACCCAGTTGTTCTCGTCGGCGTAGTCGGCGCACCAGCCCATGTACCAGGTGTGCGGCCGCTCGGTCAGGGGCGTGGTCGGTTGCAGCGTGTTCAGCACAACATTGCCCTCCTGGGTCTCGATCTGCATATCGATGCCCAGTCCCTCCTTCCACATAGCCTGGATAGCCTGGGCAATCTGGCTGGCGCTCTCGGCCTTGACGTGCAAATAACTGATCGTCGGAAAGCCCTCCCCATTGGGATAGCCTGCCTCGGCCAGCCATTCCCTGGCCTGCGCCAGCGCCTTCTCGTAACCCCAGCCGCCCATGCTTTCGGGCAGCGTCCAGGGAGCGATCCCGGTGTCGCCGGCCGCGTTGCCGAAGATCATAGCCGGGGCAAACGCGTTGGCCGGGATGCGGTTGTCCCGGGTGATGTTGTCGATCAGGCTCTGGCGGTCGATGGCGGCCGACAGCGCCCGCCGCACCAGAACGTTGTCCATGGGCGGCTTGGAGTCGGTGAAGCCGACATAGGTGGTGCAGGCGAGCGGATAGCGGCTGTATTGCTGGCTCAACTCTGGGTCGTTCTGGACCCGCTCGCGCTCGGCGTAGGGAATGCCCTCCGTGTCCAGCTCACCGGTCTCGTACAGCGCGAAACCGGTTGCCTCCTCCGGCACCATGACGATCTCGATGCGCTCGATGTTGCCGGTCGCGTCGGCCCAGCCGTACCAGAAGGGGTTCTTCTCCAGCACCATGTTGTCGCCGTGGAACCAGCTCACCAGCGTGTAGGGGCCGTTGCTGACCATGTAGCCGGGATCGGTCCAGTGCTCGCCGTGCTCCTCGATGGCGGCCCGGTATTGCGGCCGGTTGCCCCACATGCCGGCGATGCCGGGGAAATAGGCAGCCGGCGTATCCACGGTGAACTGGACGGTGTAGCTGTCGGGTGCGGTGACGCCGACCGCGTCCACCAGCGCCTGCATCGCGTCGTCGCTCAGCCCGTTCAGGTCGGCGGTGTTCAGTTCCTGGCAGCCGGCGATGATGTAGTCGATGTAGGCGTAGGTCGCTCCCGTACGCGGGTCACAGGTGCGGCGCACGCCGTAGACCACGTCGTAGGCGGTGACCGGCCCCAGTTCCTCCATGCCGCCCGACGGCGTGTAGCGCACCCAGGTGGCGTCGTCGCGCATGGTGAACGTGTAGGTGAGCCGGTCGTCGGAGACGCTCCAGTCGGTGGCCAGCTCCGGCTCGACGCTGCCGTCGGCGCCGATGTTGGTCAGGCCCAGAAACAAGTTGTCCACCACTTCTGCCGAATTCACATCGGAAACCAGCGACGGATCCATGGTCGCCGGGTCCTCGCTCAGGTTGATGTCGAGCGTCACCTTCTCGCCAGCCTCAGGCGTCGCGGTGACTACCACCTCCTTGACCGTCTCGACGGTCGCCTCGACCTGCTGGACGACGGTCTGCACCACCGTCTGTTGAACGACGACGGTCTGCACCACTGTCTGGACTTCCGGCGTCGGCGCCTGGCAGGCGGACAGCGCGAGGACCGCCAGCATCACGATTACAAAACCGATGACCCATTTCCTGTGAAACATGATTCTCCTCCGACCAATGAATGAGTGTCATGGATAAGACCGCCGTACGACAGGACTGACAGTCCTGGCTCGGCTGTTAACGTACGTGCAGATGTACTGAGAGACTTGTAGCAAGGAGCAGGACTGTCAGTCCTTTGGCGAGCGGGGATCAGTCCTGCTTGCAACCAACGTGTCCGCCAGCCCCTTCGGGTCTCTCGTGGTTCACCACGACTCGCTTGCGATGGATGCGACGTTGTGGGGCGCGAGTCGCAGTGAACGCATGGAAACCCGAAGGGGCTCGACCTTCATCAAATGCTGTCAACTGACAGCGACCATGTGACTCTTATTGGTTGCCCCATCCCCCGATAAGGAAATCGACCTCGATATCCCAGCCGTTGCCACAACTGTCCCGCATCGTAACGTCCCACCGATAGCTTCCATTCACCTGAGTACCAGGAGGGCCGAAATCGGCGTTGTCGGCCAGAAAGAACGGGAAGTGACTGTGGCCGTCTACGTAGAACGGTGGGTCGAGCTGGTCATCAAGCGCGGGCACGTCACCCTCAAACACGTTGGAATACGGCGCGCCGTTGCGGGTGGAAGTAGCCGTGACGTGGATTGGGAAGAGGCTGTTGGGAATGATCGGTCCTGAGGTGAAGTCCGGCGAGGAGCCGGTCGTTCCCGGATCCGGCACGTTCATCCACGCCGTCCATATGCCCATACCCTTGCGAAACTCCGGCGGACGAAATCGCACCGTTTCGCGATAGCCATTCGCTGCCACGCCGGCTGCCATTTCTGTGTCGTAACCAGTGTGCGGCGCGCCAGGTCCGATACCGAGGTCACCGTGCGGCAGATGATGTGGTGGCGGCAGGAGAGCCTCCGTCGTCTGACCGAATTCGGCGTAACCGCTTTCAGCCGTGCCAAGCGGCGCTGAGAACAGGTGGAAGTCAACCGGCTTCCAGGTCGGATTGCCAACACGGGTGGTGTACACACCAAGGGTTGGCTGCGGCGGCGCGGCTGACGCGGCGGCTGGCAGCGCCACCAGCGCGATGATCAGAACAAACAATGATACGAGACTGCGTGATTTCGAGCGGGTCATGCGATACTCCTTTGCAGATGCCTTGCGGCTGAAGATGGGTATTGGCGACAACAAACATGCCATGTTGCCGAAGTTCCTTAAGTAAACAACCAAAATTGACGCAAAGCAAGCATTTTACCGATACAAAACCGATATAATTGTGGTAAAATAGGCTGGGTCGGAGCACCACGGACGGGACGGACTGTATGGACAGTGCGGGAACCATGACGGTGCTCGGCTTCTCAATTCAGCGACAGTGAGGGAGCATGTCGGATCGGGCGAATCCTTTTGGCCAGTGGCTGCGGGACCAGCGCAAGCTGCGCGGGCTGACTCAGCGCGAGCTGGCGCAGCAGGCCAGTTGCGCCGAGGTCACGCTGCGCAAGATCGAAGCGGGCGACCTGCGTCCCTCTGCGCAACTCGTCGAGTCGTTGGCCCAGGCGCTTGGCGTAGATGACGCCGACCAGCGCTACATTCTCGAGTTTGCACTGGACACAGGCCGCCAGTTCGCGCCCGTCGCACGCAAACGCAAACTGCGCCGTCCCCATAGCCTGCCTGCACAACTCACACCGCTGATCGGCCGTGAACTGGATGTTGCTGCCGTTCGCAGCCGCCTGGTCGACGGCGCGCGACTGGTGACACTCATCGGGCCGCCGGGCGTCGGCAAGACGCGCTTGGCGCTGGCAGTAGCCGAAAGTGTGCTGGAGCAGTTCGAACACGGCGTTTTCTTCGTGCGCCTGGGACCGATTTCCGATCCCGATCTGGTAGCCACGACCGTTGCCCAGTCGCTGGGATTGCAGCTGAACGGACAGAACCCACCGGTTGTGCAACTGCGCTGTTTTCTGGAGAACAAGCACCTGCTGCTGGTGCTGGATAACCTCGAACACGTCGTCGACTCGGCGCCAATGCTGGACGACCTGCTGCGGCGCTGTCCATGGCTGTCCATGCTGGTCACCAGCCGCCAGCCGCTGCGGGTGCGCGGCGAAAGGCAGATCCCCGTCCATCCGTTGCACCTGCCCGCGGCAATCGACGCGACCGTCGCGCTCTCCGCCGCCGATGCCCTCAACTATCCGGCCGTCGAGCTGTTCGCAGACCGTGCACAGACCGTGCTGCCAAGCTTCGCCGTCACCGACAGCAACGCTGCCGCCGTGGCTGAGCTGTGCCGCCGGCTGGACGGTCTGCCGCTGGCCATCGAACTGGTGGCCGCGCGCGTCAAGTTGATGCCGCCCGCCGAACTGCTGGCACACCTCAGCGGACCCTGGATGCTCTCGGTGGATGGCCTGCGCGACGTGACGGCCCGTCAAAAGACCCTGCGCGGCGCCATCGGCTGGAGCTATGACCTGCTCGCCCCGGGCACACAGAGCCTCTTCGCACGTCTGGCCGTGTTTGCCGGTGGTTGCACGCTGGAAGCGGCCGAAACGGTGTGTGGCGACGAGCGCGCCGCCGGTCACGTCCTCGACGGTATCGCCTTGCTGCTGGACAAAAGCCTCTTGCAGCGCGAGACCGGGCAACACGGCGAAGCGCGCTATGTCATGCTGGAGACGGTGCGTGAATATGCCATGGAGCGGCTTGAGGTGTCGGGAGAAAGCGAATCAACTCACGCGCGCTATCTGGCCTACTATGCGCACATGCTGCGCGAGGCAGACCAGGAGCTGTATGGCCCGAAACGGCTGACGTGGTACAAGTGGTTCGACGACGAGGTGCACAACGTGCGGGCAGCCCTCGCGACGACTATCGCCAGCGATGCGCAAGCGGCGCTCTGGATGGCCAGCACCTTCGCCGACTACCTCATCACGCGCGGCCGCTTCGACGAGGCGCGCCAGTGGCTCGAACGGGCGCTGACGCTGCCCGCGGCTGCACCTGATACACCGGCCCGCGCCTGGGCGCTGGTGCAGCTGCTGCGGCTCGACTTCTATCAGTGGGACGGCGACTGGCGCTGGCCGCATCAGGAGGAAAGCCTGACGGTCAGCAGACGCCTGGGATACCGCCGCGGCATAGGCGAGTCGCTCTTCTGGCTGGGATGGATCGCCTTCCATGAGGGCGACCGGACGCGAGCTGCGGTCAACATCGCCGCAGCGCTGGAGATTTTCCAGGACACAGGCAACGCGCGGCGCATCGTGCTCAGCCTGTGCATCCTGGGCGAGATCGCCACCGAACAGGGCGACTCACAGCGCGCCCGTGACCTGCTGGAGGAGAGCCGGCGCGTGGCCCTGGAGACAGGGCTGCGCCACAGCACCGACCGAACCCTGGGCGACCTGGCTGAGCTGGCCTGCCGTTCCGGTGACTGGGGCGAAGCGTACGCGCTGGTGCAACAGGCGCTGGAGATCAGCCGCGAGCTGGGGTTTCAAACGCATATCGCGTGGCAACTGTGGATCCTGGGACAGGTCGCCATGTGCCGGGGCGACTACAGCGCAGCTCGCCGGGCGTTGGACGAAGCGATGGCGATGTACAAACAGTGGCACGACCAGTGGGGCATCGGGGCCACATCCTTTGTCCTGGCCGATCTGGCCGCGGCGGAGGGTTTGCGCAACGAAGCGTTGCGGCTTTACCGGGACACCTTGCCGATGATGCGCCTGCGCATGTGCCAGCCAATGCGACCGTTGCTGCTGCAGCGGCTGGCGAGGATTACACTGGATCAGGGCAACGTCGTGCTGGCCGCCCAACTGCTTGGCTGCGCTGAGGCAATCCAAGACGCCACCGGCCTGCCCATGATCCCGGTCGAGATTACCCGCTGGGAGAGCACCCTGGCCGACCTGCGCGCTGGCCTGGATGCGGCGATGCTGGCGGCCGAATGGGAGACAGGTCGCCGGCTGAACTTCGAACAGGTCGTTGGCTGGATACTGTAGACCACGTTCTTCTCCACGCTGCAGGCCCAAAACAGTGATAGATGTGGTAAAATGTTCATCGTCGAAATGAGCATTTGCCTCGGCGCGGGCACGGTCTGGAGACCGGCCCGAGCACTTGCAGAAAGCTGTCTGGAACGTCTCGTTGGAAGACTTCGGAAGTCGATGACACCTCGTCATGACAGCCCTCCAATTGTCGGAACGCCTCTGGCTACAGATCCGTCGACTTCCGAAGTCGGACGGTGCGGGCACGGTCTGGAGACCGGCCCGAGCGTTGCGCAGACCGTAGGCAATGTGACGACCCTCCATCAGCGAATATCAGTTGACATGAACAGACATTTCCTTGCTTTGCTGGCCACCCTGGTGATCTCGGTTGCGCTGGCCAGTTGCAGCGTGCCGCAACTGGCGCCGGAGCCCGGCTCGCCCGATTCTGTGACGGACCAACAGATCGATCTCCCCGAGCAGTGTCGCGGCGATGGCGCGCCGCAGACCTGGCTCCTGCTGCCGCTGGACCCGCCGGAGAGCGAGCTGACGACCGCCTACCGCGCCGGACAGGTGGTGGAGTTCCAGGCGCGCGTGCTGGGCGTTGATGACAATCCGGCGCGCGCACCGCACCGCCGCTACATCCTGGCAGAGGCCGCTGAAGGCATTACCCTGACGCTGGACTACCAGGGCGACCCGCCGCTGCTGGTCGTTGACCAGACCTACCGGCTGGTCGCGTGGACCGACATCACCCGCGGCTCGCTGTCGCCGGCGCCGACCAATGCAACGGCCACGGTCCCCGCGCCCCTGCCTGACGCCCGCAGCTATGGCCTGCAAGTCTTCGACGACGCCGGGCTGCTCTTTCTGGGGCTGACCAACACCGACCTGCGCGACGACCCGCTGGATGTCGAGCTGACGAACGCGGCCGGTGAGTGCCCCGCGGCGCCGGTTCCCAGCAATCCCTGTGTCGTCAGCCGCCAGGTGCAGCCGCTGGCGATCCGCTGGGGCGACGACCGGCTGACCCTCTACCCCGGCGATGACGGCCAGCTGACCCACGACGGCGCGCTGTACGAGGTGTCGCTCTACCGCAACCGGCAACTGGCGTTTCCAGATCCGGCCTGCACCGATTACAGCGAATTGACCCGCTCGCTGCGCATCGAACGCGTCGATCCGCCGCCGGTGCTCATGCCGCCGCCCACAGTCACCGGAACGGTAACGACCACGCAACCGTTGACGGGCACGCTGCTGTTGACCGAAACTGTGCCGATCACGACAACGCCTTGAGCGGGTCAACACCTCCGGGAGGTTGGGAGATCTTGTGAGCGAAGACGTACTGATCATCAACGAAGAGGTCGCGATTCCACTCAGCGAGCTGAGCTATCGCTTTGCCCGCAGCAGCGGACCGGGCGGCCAACACGTCCAGCGCACCGAAACCAAGGTGGAGCTGCTGTTCGATCTGGCCAACTCACCCAGCCTGACGGAGGCGCAGCGGGCGCTGGCGCAGAGCCGGCTGGCAGGCCGGCTGGACAGCGACGGCGTGCTGCACATGACCTCCCAGGCCGGCCGCAGCCAGCTCGACAACCGGGCCGATGTGACCGCGCGCTTCCAGCAACTGCTGGCCAGCGCGCTCAAGCCCAGCAAGCGGCGCAAGCCTACCCGCCCCAGTCTGGCGGCCCGCCAGCGGCGCCTGGAGGCGAAACGACGACGGTCAGAAGCCAAACGGCGGCGACAGATGCCCGGTGCGCCGGGAGAAATGTGAACTTTTTGACAAGGGTATACCCGCATGCTATAATCACGCCTACCTTTCCACCCCAACAGAACGATCAATCTTCCCGTAGTTGTATCCGCGTTAACTGGTGAGCAAGCATTCCTGTAGCGACCGTACGTATCGAATGAGCCATGACGGCCCCACTAACGCGTTAGGAGACCGATAGCCTATGGCAAACCCGAAGTCTTCAGAAGCGGGCGACGAGCTAAGCCCCGAACAGCAGAAGTTTCAAGAGACCAAGGAACAGCAGCGCCAACAAGACGCCGCTGCCGGCCAGACCTTCCAAAGCGACAGCGGCGAGTACCTCACATCCGGCCGGCAGAAGAAGGAAGCGAAGAAGGCTGAGAAGAAGGCAGCCAAACCCAAAGGTGAGCCTGTCAGCCGGCGCGAGTTCCTGAACTACGCGTGGGGCGCTGCGCTGGGCGTGGTGCTGGTGGAAGCGGGCATTGCCGGATTTCTCTTCACCGTGCCGCGCTTCAAGGCCGGCGAGTTCGGCGGTCTTTTCGACCTGGGAACTTTCTCCAGCCTGCCGCCGGTCGATGGCCCGCCCATTTCCAACCTGGACGGCAAGTTCTGGTCCAGCAACGATGCCAGCGGCTTTCGAGCGCTGTATCGCGTCTGCACGCACCTGGGTTGCCTATACGAATGGAAGGATCAAACCTTCCGTTTCGAGTGCCCGTGCCATGGGTCCAAGTTCCAGAAGACGGGCAAGTACATCGAAGGCCCGGCGCCACGTTCGCTGGACCAGTTCTACGCAATCCTGGAACAGAACGGACAGATGATCGCTGACATCACCGAGGGCGGCGAGCCACTGCCGGCTGCCGAGAATCCGGACGCGAACGTGATCGTCGACACGAGCAAAATCCTCAAAGGTCAACCGCACTAGCCGTCTGGCAAGGAGCAGGATCGTATGGGTGTAATCAACAACGTTGCCCACGAAATCCGCAAGGAAGGCGTGATTTCCTGGTTGCTGAGACAGTTAGACGTTTTCATCACCAAGCTCACCACCGGGTTGAACTGGAATGACCTGCGCGGGCTCGCACGCGGTGACGATCCACGGCGTCCCAATCCGCGACTGACGGTTCATTCCGAGTCATTCTGGTTCCACATCAAACCCAGCTACTATCACCAGTCAGTGACCAAGCTGACGCATACCTTCCGGCTGGGTTTGCTGAGCACCTATTTCTTCTTCATCGAGCTGGTGACCGGCATCTTCCTGATGATCTACTACGCGCCGACGCCCCAGCGGGCCTACGGCGACATGCTCAACATCCTCAGCAACGTGCCCTTCGGCGAGCTGATACGCGACGTCCACCGCCTGACCGCGGAAGGGATGGTGATCGTCGTCTTCTTACACATGGTGCGTACGTACTTAACAGGGTCGTATAAAAAGCCGCGCCAGTTCACCTGGCTGACGGGTGTCGTGCTTCTGCTGGCGACGCTTTTCCTGAGCTTCAGCGGCTATTTGCTACCCTGGGACCAGTTGGCCTACTGGGCGGTGACCATCGGCGGCAGCATGATCGACAAGGCGCCGCCGCCGGTCCTGGGCAAGACGACCCAGCTCATTCTCCTGGGCGCGCCAGCCATCGGCCCGGCCGGGTTGTTGCGCTTCTACCTGTTGCACGTGCTATTCGTGCCGCTGCTGGTGATCTTCGTCTTCTTCATTCACTACTACAAGGTGGTGCGCGTCGGCATCTCGCTGCCGTCGTCGGAAGAAGAGGTCGGACAGGACACGGCCAAGCGGGTGCCGGCTGACAAGCGCCGCTACTACCTGCCCGACGTGTTCACCGACGAGATGATGCTCCTGCTGCTGATCACCTTTGTCCTGCTGGCGCTGATCGTGTTGAACGTCTACCCGGGCGCGCCGCTGGAGCACCATGCCAACCCCAACAAAACACCGCTGCACACCAAAGCGCCGTGGTACTTCCTGTGGATCCAGGGCCTGCTGAAGCTGGGCGATCCGACGATCATGGGGGTGGTCGTTCCCACCATCGTCTTCGGCTTCCTGTTCATCATGCCCTACATCGACTTCAACCCGAGCCGTAAAGCGAAAGACCGGCGTTTCGCCATCACGGCCTGGATGCTTGGCTTGAGCGTGTTCGTCATCCTGACCTGGATGGGAACGCCGTTCTTCAAGGTCGCCTCGCCGCCGGCGGAGGAGGTCGTGCAGCTGATGCTGCCGGAAGAGGAGGCTGGTCCCGTTCGGGAAACGGACTGGGCTCAGCTGCAGCTCGGTGAATGGGACACGCGGGTTGACGTGCCGGGCAACGCCGAAAGCACTGCCAACCCCACCATGCAGGGCCTGATGGAAGAATACGCCCAGCACATCGTCGTGGAAGATGTCAAAGCCTACGAAAAGGGCCTCGACGAGGGCCTGCCCAACGGCTACGGCAAGATGATCATCGAGGAATGGCAGGACGGCCTGAAGAAACTCACCATGAGAGTCTTCTGGCAGCCTGAAGGCAGCGACGAACAGACCTTTGAAAAGACGTTCTTCATCGACGAAGAATCGGGATACGCCAGGTAATCTCCATGAGAAATAACACCTTATTGAAGATCACTGTTGGCATCGTGGTCGCCTTCGGGATAGCACTGGCAGTCGTCTACACCGGCTATGGCGAACTGGACCGCCTGTCCAACTACGAAGACCGCTTCGCCGGCCGCTCGATTGAAAACGGCGCCAAGCTGTTCGAGACCAACTGCATCGGTTGTCACGGCGTGCAAGGCCAGGGCATCCCCGGTGTAGCGCCGGCGCTCAACAGCGAAGCGTTCTTCACCACCCGCCTGCAGGATGTCGGCTACTCCGGTTCGCTGCAGAGTTACATCGAGTTGACCATCGCCTCCGGCCGGCCGGTAGGCAGCGGCCAGTACGCTGCGGTCATGCCGACCTGGGGTGAAGAATATGGCGGCCCGCTGCGCCCAGACCAGGTGGGCGACCTCGCGTCGTACATCCTGAACTGGGAATCGACAGCTGTCGCGGCCGGCGGAGGCGGCGAAACGACCGCAACCGCACCGGCCGCCATCGACACCAGCGGCGATCCGGTGGAGGTCGGCAAGGCGGTCTATGCGGCCAACGGCTGCGCCGGCTGTCACGGTGAACCGGGCGGCGCGGGCATCATCGGCCCGAACCTGGCCGGCGTGGCAACCCGTGGTCCCGAAGAAGTACCAGGGCTGACTGCGGAAGAGTATATCCACCAGTCGATCGTCGATCCCAATGCGTTCATCGTGGCGCAGTGCCCGGCCGGCCCCTGCCAGCCCAACCTGATGCCGCAGACGTTCGGCACGACCCTCTCCGAGGCCGAGTTGAACGGGCTGGTGCAGTACCTGCTGACGCTGAAATAGGCCGTGAAGCAGTTCGACTTTGGACGCGTCCATAGACAACTTCCCGGTGTTGGCTCGGTGGCTGCACACAGACCTGCCAAAGCGGTAGTGCAGAAGTTCGACTTTTCGGAAAAAGTCAAACTTCTCGATGCACACCACACCTTATGACTTTTTGACTGGCCGGGCTGGCCACCCGCCGCCCGGCCAGTTGCTTGTTTGCCTAAGGAGGCGATATGCCCGGATACCGCTCGCATCGC
>JACKBI010000005.1 GCA_020634615.1 Anaerolineales bacterium | reverse complement strand
ACACCAGCCGCAGGAGGTGCAGTTCCTCCCACGAGACGGTCTCGTTCAGCGCGTCGTAGGTCGGGCGCAGGGCGGTGGTGCCGTGTTCGGCCAGCGCGGCGAAGACTCGCGCCTGCTCTTCGGGCGACAGTTGCGAGTCGGCGCGCAGCCGCCGGACGTCCAGTTCGTTGCCGGCTTCGGCGTAGGTACGCAGGTGGTTGATGATGGTGCTGCGCTGCACGCCGTAAAAGGCCATGAGGCGCTCGATAGACTGGCCCTCGACATACTGCTCGCCCACTTCTTCGAACCGGCGACCACCTGCTTTGCGTGGCATGACCGCAGTCGCCGCGCTGCCGGCCTTGACGCCCTCTTTCAGCCCGTTTTCCTGGCAGTAAGCCTGGATGACCGCCAGAAACGCCTCGCCGTAGCGCTCCAGCTTGTGCTGCCCTACGCCGTCGACTTGCAGAAGACTGGCGCGCGACTGGGGAAACCAGGTCGCCATTTCCACCAGCGTACGGTCCGAGAAGATCACGTAGGGCGGCACACCGGCCTCGTCGGCCATCCCGCGGCGCAGCGTGCGCAGATGCTCGAACAACGTCGCGTCGTGGATCAGCTCGCCCGGCTTGGCAACGCGGATCGGCACCTCGGCCTGCGTCACGAAAACCTGTTCGCCGTCCAGCACCGCCTGTCCCTTGGGCGTAATGCGCAGGCTGCCATGCTGCATGTCCTGCTCCAGCAACCCCTGAATGATGAATTCGTTGGCCAGCCGTCGCCAGTCGCGCTTGTGCGTCTCCTTGCCCGTGCCATAAAACGGCAATCGGTCGTGGCGCTTGCTGAGCACCCGCTGGTTCTGCGACCCGCAAAGGATGTCGATCAGGTGGGTCGCGCCGAACATCTGGCCGGTGTCGCGTGCACAGCCCAACAGCAGGCGCGCCTGTGCGCTCACGTCCACCTGACCGGCGCCAGGTTGCTGGCCGGCCGCGGGCTGGCGCAGGCAGTTGTCGCACGCGTCGCACGGCCCGTGGAAGGTCTCGCCGAAGTACGCCAGCAGCGGTTCGCGGCGGCACTGCCGGTTCTGGCCGTAGCGCACCATGGCCTGCAAGCGCGCGGTCCGGCCCGGCTGTTCGTGCGCCGCGCCCTCGCCGATGAAATACATGATGGTGCGCACGTCAGACTGGCTGAAAAGCAGCAGGCAGTCGGCCGGCAATCCGTCGCGCCCTCCCCGCCCGATCTCCTGATAGTAGCTCTCCACGTCCTTGGGCAGGTTGTAATGTAGCACGAAACGCACATTGGACTTGTTGATTCCCATGCCGAAGGCGATAGTTGCCACCATGATCGCCACATCCTCGCGCACGAAACGTTGCTGATTCTGTTGCCGGGTGCGGTCGTCCAGTCCGGCATGGTAAGGCAGGGCCGGCCAGCCGCGCTGGGCAAGCTCTGCCGCCAGGCTGTCTACCTGATCCCGCGTGCTGCAATAGATGATTCCCGACTGGTCGCGGTGGTCTTGCAGGAAGGTCAACACCTGGCTCAGGCCGCCCGTGCGCGGCTGCACGGCAAGTTGCAGATTGCGCCGGTTGAAGCTGGCCACGAACACGTCGGCATCGGCGAACCCCAGGCTTTCCTGGATGTCCCGCTGCACTCGCGGCGTCGCAGTAGCCGTCAGCGCGATGCAGACCGCGTCCCGGTAGCGGCGGCGCACGTCCAGCAACTGGCGGTATTCCGGGCGAAAATCGTGGCCCCACTGGGAGATGCAATGCGCCTCGTCGATCACCAGGCTGGCCAGCCGGCTGTCGTCCAGCAGACGCAGCGTTTCCGGTCGCAGCAGCGTCTCGGGGGACGTGTACAACAAGCTGAGCTGCCCGTCCCGCGCCTGCTGCATGGTTGCTGTGTAGTCGCGGTAATCCAGCGTGCTGTTGAGGAACGCCGCCGCCACGCCCAGCGCGCGCAGCTGGTCCACCTGGTCCTGCATCAGCGCGATCAGCGGTGAGACGACCAGCGTCAGCCCATCGAACAACAGCGCGGGCAACTGGTAGCAGACCGACTTGCCGCCGCCAGTGGGCATGACCGTCAATGTGTCGCGCCGTCGCAGGACGTTCTCGATGACTTCTGCCTGGTTTGGCCAGAAGTCGTCGTGGCCAAAAACCTGTTTGAGGGTGCGACGCGCGGCAGCCATGGCGCTATCCACGTCCGCTGCGGGCAGGCCGTTTTGTGGAGCTTGCACAACGGGAGGAAGGCGAGCAGGCGGCTCCGGTGTCGCGGCGGCCGCTGCCAGTCTGTCCGCGATGCCGTCGAGATACCAGCCGGAAAGCTGGACGTAGCAGCGTCGTTCATCGTCCGGGAATTCGGGGCGCGCCCACCAGTGCGCCAGCGAGACGCGCACCAGTGCGCCGGCCGGAATGACATCCAGCGGCTCCTGAAACCCAACGAACGCAAGAGATTGATCACGGCCACCCGCAGGGTAACTGTAGCGCAGGCGCTTGCTGACAGTAACCAGCCGCAGCGGTTTGTCAGGCTGCCAAAAGGTGGTGCTATGCGAGGGGATGCCGCCCGCTTCAGCGACATACAACGCGCCGCTGCGTCCCGTTTGCAGCAATCCGTCGTAAAGCAGTTCTGGTCCACCGGCCAAAGGCGGCATGTGGCGCTCGATGAATACGTCCGGACGGCTCATCGGCCCCAACCGGCGTTTCGCGCGGACGACAATGTTCTCGACGTGCGGCGGGATAAGTTCTTTGGGGGGCGCGCCGTCGATCTCCCAGACATCGCCGACCTCGTATTCCAGGCCAGGACGCTCGTTGGTAGCCGCGTCCGCGGCGATCAGGCGCACACTGCGGCCATCGAGAGTGATGCCGCCGATACATGCGCCGGCACCCTGGCGGGTTTTGGCGACGATCAATACCTTCATTCGGTCCCTTCCCTGGCGATGATCAAGTACGACTGACAGTCCTTGTCGTGAAGTGGTGTGACTTCATCGCGTAAGCGCCTCCGTTTGTTGACCAGGACTGTCAGTCGTTGGCCATTGACGGAAGCAGATGCGTCACCGGTGCATCCAGATCGTGCGCCAACTGGTCTGCCAGCAGCGACCGGTGGCAGGCAGCCGCATCGCGCTCGACGCACAGCAAAGCGACAACGCGCGCATCGCCCAGATCGGCGACGAACTGCTGGCTGTCGAACCCGGCCAGGCACTCGCGCTGATACGCGTCGATGAATTCCGGCGAAAGGGCCTCCCGTTGGCGCTTGGCTACCTTGTTAGCCTCGTCAACCGCGTACTGCGCCTGGCGCGTCGCGTCGCCGGGCGCGAGATCCAGCCGGTGTGCGTAGGCGATGCCCAGCTCCGCCAGACTAGCCTGCAACCGCTGGCTGTTGGCGAAGGAATACTCCGATCCGCGCACGCCACGCCGACGCCGGATGTCGCACAACGTGTCGACCTGCGCGTCTTGCAGCGCCCGGAAGAACGTCTGCGCGTCCCAGCCGTAGACGCCGATGGTGACAAACTCAGTCATCCTCGTCCTCCCAGCCGTCCCCGCCGCCAGCGGCTGGCTCGTCGTAGCGTTTGCGTGAGGTGAAAGTCATCTCACCGAACAGGCTGAGCTGGCCGCCGGTCAGCCGCAGAATCACCGCTTCCTGATCCACCAGCGTATCGTTCTCGTCGATGTGCAGCACGGGAATGTTTAGAGCGAGGAGCGACTCGCCGATCAGCTTGCTGCGGTGGCAGTTCTCCGGCTTGCCTTCGCTGCACATGATCGCAAAGCGCGCGCCTCTGGCCAGCGCCTTCTGGAGACGCTCGATGCCGGTCTGGTAGAACGCCTTGGTCTTGACCCGCTCGTAGTCCACCTTGCCATCGACGTAGCAGTCGGGGTCGTCCGGTCGTCCGCCTAACTGGTCGCCCATGTAGACGTAGCGAACGCCCTGCCGGGTCAATTCAGCTTCCAGCGCGCCCTTGGAAAACTCCGGCTTGAAGCGCGAATAGGGCGCCGAGCGGATGTCCACCAGGTAGACGATCTCGTGCGCCCGCAGCACGTCAAGGAACGCTTCAATGCTGCGCGCGCCGTAGCCGATGGTGTAGACGGGCGAAGGATGGTCAAGTGTCACTATCTTCTGTCCGGACTGTTATTCTCACGCCGGTTCTGACTCAGTCAGCGTGGCTGGCTCCAAATCGTAATACAACACATCCGGGTCAATGTCGGCGCCGTTCGGCCACGCGATTGTGCCGCCTTCAACCGTGACCTCTGCAAACTTCGCGGGGCTGTTACGAATCGCTTCGAACACACCGCCGCGCAGGTAGTTGTCCAGATCGATTTCTTTCACCGTTCGATCTTCGAATTCCACCCGAACGATGTAAGGCTGTAACGCCAGAACCTTTTTGACGCGTACCAAGGGGCCAAGTGTCTCCATCTTCAGTCTCCCATTTCAATCCAATGGCTCGATTTGCTCCAGGGCCTTCATGTCTCGCGCTCGTCGCCAGTTGTCTCGCAACTCATACCGATGAAGCACCGCCCACTCCACGACTAAAGCATGGGCACGACGTGGCAAATCTCCCCGCATGACTTCAAGTGTTTCGATCGTGTACACGGCTTCAAAATCGCCTTAAACTGCGTGGAAGTGTGCAGGCGCATGATCATTGTAATACATGTAAATCACGATCCCAAAGAACCGGCTAATTCCCGGCATCCTGCGCTCCTATTTTGCTATGGCGACCAAAAACGAGAACGTAGTCGAAATACAAGACCTCCAGCGTTAGCAAGCGGCATGGGTGAGCTAACGGTGATCCAACCTTTCAGCCAACAACCCGCGCACCACATCCGGGTTGGCCTTGCCGCGTGTTTCTTTCATCACCTGGCCCATGAACCAGCCCAGCAGGCTGGTCTTTCCGTCGTGATATTTGGTGACCGCATCCGGGTTGGCAGCCAGCACGCTGTCGACGATCTGCGCCAGACCGGCCTCGTCGGAGACTTGTGCCAGCCCTTGCGCGTCAATGATAACCTCTGGCGGCTGGCCGGTGCTGATCATCTCGGCCAGCACACGCTTGCCGGTGTTGCGGTTGATGACGCCCGTGTCCACCAGCGTCAGCAGCGCGGCCAGGTCGTCGGGCGACAGGTCCAGCGCGGTAATGTCACCTTCCTGTGCGTTGAGCAGCGCGAACAGCTCGCCGGTCACCCAGTTGGCCACCTCGCGCGGCGGACCGGAGTAGGCATGAACCGCGTCCTCGAACCACTCCGCGACGCTGCGCTCCGCCGTCAACGCCTCCGCGTCCAGCCGGCTGATCGCGTATTCACCCGTGAAACGCTCGACTTTGGCGTCGGGCAACTCCGGCAGCGAGGCGCGCACCCCATCGATCCACTGGCTGCTCAACTCCAGCGGCGGCAGGTCGGGCTCGGGGAAGTAGCGGTAGTCCTCGGAGCTTTCCTTGCTGCGCTGCATTATCGTGCGCCGCCGGTCCTCGTCCCAGCCCATGGTCACCTGCTGTACCGTGCCGCCGCTATCAAGCAGCGCCGTCTGGCGGGCCACCTCGTAGGCGATGGAGTCGCGTACTGCCTTGAACGAATTGAGGTTCTTGACCTCGACCTTGACGCCGTATTCGCCGCGGGCGGCCTGTTCGGCGGTGCGCAGGCTCAGGTTGACCTCACAACGCATGGCGCCCTTTTCCATGTCGCCCGAGTTGACGCCCAGGTAACGCAAGATCGTACGCAGCTTGACCAGATAGCGATAGGCTTCGTCGGCGCTGCGCAGGTCCGATTCGGTGACGATCTCCATCAGCGGCACGCCGGCCCGGTTCAGATCCACCAGGCTGACCCCGTCCGCATGAATCGTCTTGCCGGTGTCTTCTTCCAGATGCGCCCGGCGGATGCCGATGCGCCGCGGCTGACCGTCGTCGCCGTCAATGACCAGAAAGCCGTCGTGGCAGAGCGGCAACTCGTACTGGCTGATTTGATACCCCTTGGGCAGGTCAGGGTAGCTGTAGTTCTTGCGGGCGAAGACGCTGAACGGGGCGATCTGGCAATGGAGCGCCAGCCCGCTGCGCACGGTCTGCTCGACGGCGTGCTCGTTGATGACCGGCAGCACGCCGGGCATGGCCAGACACACGGGACAGACATGGCTGTTGGGCGCTGCTTCCCAGTAATCCGCGCTGCACGAGCAGAACATCTTGGACGCGGTCTGGAGCTGCGCGTGGACTTCCATGCCGATGACGGCCAAGTAGGTCCCGGTTGCGACAACGGTTGAGTTAGCAGTCATTGCAATTCCGTTCAATTGAAGCTGATCTGCGATGTGATGGAGAAGCCGCGGCGGCGGGCTTCCTCGACAAACCGTCCGCCGGGCACGGCAAGCTCCAGCGGCACGGCGCCGATGGGCGTTTCGCCACGCGCCAGCATCGCAGCGACGATCGCCGCGTGCCAGCCGGTCGTCCGCTCCATGGATGTAAAGCCTGTGGTCTCGTCGTACCAATCGACCAGATCGACCTGTGCGACTGCCGGCTGGCCATCTTTGATGCCGCGGGCCAGTACCCGGATCAGGCAGACATCGCGCATCACCTCGCGACGCACCTGCGGCTCGAACAGTGCCTGAAACAGGTCACGCGGACGGACAGCACAGCCGCCAACCTGCACCGGTTCAGGATTAAACAGGCCGAGGTCGGAAAAAGCCTTGAGCTGGCCATACGTTCCAGGATAGCGGCAGACCTTCAGTTCGTAGGTTTCCAGCCGGCCATGGAATGTCCAGGGCGCCGTCGAAACGCCGCCGGCCAGCACGAACGCCTCCAGAAAGCCAACGCCTGGCACATGGATCGTCTCAAGTTCGGTGAAACAGGGAAGATGCGCCAGCTCGCCGTCGCGCAGGACCGTCATCCCGTCGTAATACTCGTTGATCAGCCCTTCGATGTTGAAGGTTGCCAGGTAGTTCCAGGGCGGCTCCGGCTGCTGCGGCAGGCCCGCATCGTAGATTGTAACATGTTCAGCGCGGTCCAGCAGTTCCATCGCGTACACAGCCAGCGTATTGCCCATCCCCGGCCCCATGCCACAATCGGGCACGATGCGCACACCGGCTTCCCATGCATCGGCGTCCAGTGCGTGCTGCTGGCGAACGATATCGGTGTTGCCGCCCAGATCACAGAACGAAACACCCGACTCGATGGCGGCAAACGTCAGCGGCAGGTTGAAATAGTAGGGGACGGCGCTGAGGGCTACGTCCTGGCCTGCCATGGCCTGCCGGACGGCAGCCGGATCGCCGGCGTCCAGCCGGCGCGCCACGACGCGGTCACAGCCGGTCAGGTGTTCGAGGCGTGCGGCTGCGCGTTCTGCACGCGCCAGATCAGCATCGGCCACGGTGACGCAGGCGGCGTCGCCGAAGCGCAACAGGTCGTAGGCGGCAGCGGTTCCCTGCCGCCCCGCTCCCAGCACCAGATAGGAGTAACTCATCGAAACCTCTGTGGGGTGCGGCGCGGCCTCATTCACTCTGCGGCCCGCTGCCGAACAGTTCGTCGAACTTGCGCCGGCGACGCTCCTCGTCCTCTGCCAGGCGGCGCGCCAGTTCGTCGGTTTCCAGCACGCGGCTGGCATCCCGCTGCACCTTGGCGTAGGCGTCATCCAACCGCTTCGGCTTGCTGGTGGAAACCTGTAAGGTTCGGCCATCCCACAAGAGGTGGACGACATCGCCAGCGTGCAATGCCACGCCTTCGGGCAATTGCAAGCGACGTTTTTCATCGATGGTAGCTACGAAACGACGTTCGGACATAAAGTCTCCTGTCCCAATCCGTTCAAATCAGCCAAGGTGCTCGCGCAAAGTTCGAAGCACCACGGAAACTTCGCTGGGAAGGTCACCTCGCATAGGAGACTCCTCGAATATCCAGTCTCCTTTTGCTGAACGAGACTGGAAGTGATGGGGATAACTGGCGATCAGTCTGAACGCCTCGACACCCTCGTGAGGATAATCATCCCAGCCAAACAGACGCTTGTCACCGGCATAAGGCAGTGTCAAATCGATAAGCGCATACAAGTAACTCCTGGTCCGCGGATCAAAATGGATGTCCAAAAAGCGCGTGTCATCGATTGTTGCACGTACTTTGCCGCCTACCAGCGCTACCTGCGCAAACAGTCCTGTATCCGTCAAACGGTCCAGTATCGATTTGTGCCACGCCATCACATGATCTCAAGGAGGTGAAACAGCTCGATTAGTTCAGCGTCGATGGCGCGCCACTCGAGCAAATCCGTGTACAGCGTGTGATCGTCAGGCGAAACGCCGCGCGCTGCCATGAGTTGCTCAAGCTGACTTGTACTGTCATAGTTCGCCTGAAGCCGCCCGCTCGCCCGTTTCAACTCAACAATCCGTTCTGAAACTCCGGCTGCGATCCCCTTGTAGATCACCTCATCCTGGCTGATCGGCAGCACTGCTACCACCTGATCTAGCAGTTCCTGTACGTTCATGGTCATCATGTTCATTCCTCTCCAATTAGCCATGTCTCCTGACAAACCGCTGCATCCGCTCCAGCGCCTGCTCCAACTTCTCGGTTGAGGTGGCATAGGAGCAACGGACGAAGCCCTTGCCGGCTGCACCGAAGGCGGTGCCAGGCACCACGGCCACCTTCTCCTCGTCCAGCAGCGTCCAGGCGAAGGTGTCTTCGTCCATTCCGCTGATCTCGACGTTGGGGAAGGCGTAAAAGGCGCCCTGCGGTTCAAAGGTGGTCAGTCCAATGCTGTTCAGCCCGTCCACGATCAGCCGGCGGCGGCTATCGTAGCTCTGGCGCATGGATTGCAGTGCTTCTTCAGCGCGCTGATCGGTCAATGCGACCGCTGCGGCGGCCTGGCCCATGGTTGGCGCTGACATGATAGTGAACTGGTGCACCTTGCGCATCGCGTCCATCAGATCGACCGGCCCGCAGGCGTAGCCAATACGCCAGCCGGTCATGGCGTAGTCTTTGCTCATGCCGCTGAGGTGAATCGTGCGTTCTTTCATGCCCGGCAGGCTGGCAAAGCAGACGTGCTGGTGACTGCCATAGACCAGCCGGTCGTAGATCTCGTCAGACAGGACGATCAGATCATGCTTTTCCGCGATGGCGGCGATCTCCTCCAGCCGCTGGCGGCTCAACACCGCACCGGTCGGATTGTTGGGATAGCCGATCAGCAGCGCCTTGGTGCGCGGCGTGATCGCAGCCTCGATCTCTGCGCCGGTGACCTGGAAGTCGTTCTCGAACTTCGTAGCGATCGTCACCGGCACGCCGCCGGCAAAGACGACTTCAGCGGTGTAGGAGACGAAGCACGGCTCCGGCACGATGACCTCGTCGCCCGGGTCCAGGATCGCGGTGAACGCCAGGTAGAGCGCCTCGCTGACGCCGACCGTCACCAGCACCTCGTTGTCGGCGCTGTAGGTGACACCGTAGAGCGTCGCCATGTTCTGGCTGATTGCGTTGCGCAGCTCGATGGTGCCTGAGTTGGAAGTGTAGCGGGTCTCGCCGCGCTGCAAGCTGTCCAGACCGGCTTGCAAGATCACGTCCGGTGTGACAAAGTCCGGCTCGCCGATGCCCAGACTGATCACGTCATCCATGGTGGCGGCGATGTCGAAGAACTTGCGAATGCCGGACGGCGGCACTGCGGTTACTCGTTTCGAAATGCGGCTTGGCATAGTTGGCTCCTATGATTGTATGACCGTGCTGTCATCACTGATGCTGATGCTGCCGGCGACGCCTTGCACCGTGGTCCGCTCGCCGACCAGTGAACGGTAAAGGTGGCTGTCGCGGATTCTGGTATTGGCCATGACAATGGTGTCGGTCAGCTTGCTGTCGATGACCGTACAGCCCGTTTCCACCACCGCGTATGGGCCGACGGTCGAGTTTTCAATAACAGCATCGTCGGCCAGATGGACCGGTGGGAAGACCGTGCTGTTGATCAGGCGTGCCGCAGTGGTGCTGCTGTTGTCGCTGCCATTGGTCAACAACCAGCGGTTGGTTTCCAGGTGAAAGTCCGGCACGCCGCAGTCCTGCCAGATGGCCATCCGCTGGGTCGTGAAGCGCGCGCCACGCTCCAGCATCAGGTTGAACGCGTCGGCCAGAAAGAACTCGCCTTGCAGCATCTGATCGCGTGCCATCTGCTCCTCGATGGCGGCGATCAGATCGCGTCCCTCGCGGACGAAATAGGTGCCCATGATGGCCAGCTTGTGGTCAACCGTCGCAGGTTTCTCGACACAACGTTCCACAGTGCCATCGGGCCGGGTAAAGGCGATTCCGAAGCGGCGCGGATCGTCAACTTCCCATACACCCAGGACGCCGTCCGCATCGCTGGCAGCCATGGCTTGCAGGTCGATGCGCGTGATGGTATCGGCGAAAACGATAAAACAGGGACCGCTGATGTGTTCGCGCGCCAGCCAAATGGCATGGCTCTGACCGACCAGCTCTTCCTGCACCACGAACTGCGCGCCGAACTGCGGATAGTTGGCCTCGACGTAAGGTTTGATCTGCTCGCCCAGCCAGCCGGTGATATAGATCACTTCGTCCAGTCCGATGTCGATGTACTGGTCCAACACGTGGCCCAGCATTGGCTTGCCGGCCACATCGATCAATACCTTGGGGCGCGACCAGGTGTGTGGCCGCATGCGTTTGCCGTAACCGGCGACGGGAAGAATAAGCTTCACGAAACACTGTCCTTTTCTATCTCTATCTCATCCTCGTACTCCTGCTCTTACTCGAAGTCGCATTCGGATGAGTACGAGAACGAGTACGGATGCAAGGTGTCAATCGGCCGGCATATTGTTGAGCATTGGCCGCTGCAAATGCCAGTCGGTGGCCTGCTCGTAGGCGTGCGCGGCGCGCAGGATGGTTCCCTCGCCAAAAGCGGGGCCGATGAGTTGCAGGCCAATGGGCAGGCCAGCCGCGTCGAAGCCGCACGGCAGGCTTAGCCCGCAGTTGCCGGCCAGGTTCAGCGACAAGGTGAACACATCGGCCAGATACATGCTCAGCGGATCGTCGGCCTTCTCGCCAATCTTGAACGCGGTGGTCGGACTGGTGGGACAAGCGATGACGTCCACCTGCTGGAAGGCCTGATCGAAATCCTGCTTGAGCAGCGTACGCACCTGCTGCGCCTTGAGGTAATACGCATCGTAGTAACCGGCGCTGAGGGCATAGGTGCCCAGCATGATGCGCCGCTTGACCTCCGGCCCAAAGCCGGCACCGCGGGTCATGGTGTACCCCTGCCACATGGTCTCGGCGTCAGGATGGCGCAGGCCGTAGCGCACGCCATCGAAGCGGGCCAGGTTCGCACTGGCCTCGGCCGGGGCGATGAGGTAGTAAACCGGCAGGGCGTGCTCGGTGTTCGGCAGCCTGATCTCAACGACCTCGGCGCCCAGCGCCGCGAGTGTGTCGATCGCGGCACGCACCGCCTGTTCGACCTGCGGCTGCATGCCGTCGATGAAGTACTCGCGCGGCACGCCGACACGCAGCCCGCGCACATCACCCGTCAGCGCAGCGCGGTAGTCAGGCACGGGCACGTTCATACTGGTCGAGTCGCGCGGATCGTAGCCGGCAATGGTGTTGAGCAGCAGCGCCGCGTCGGTGACATCCCTGGCCAGCGGGCCGATCTGGTCGAGACTCGACGCAAAAGCGACCAACCCGTAGCGACTGACGCGGCCATAGGTTGGTTTCAGCCCGACCACGCCGCACAGCCCGGCCGGCTGACGCACACTGCCGCCGGTGTCCGACCCCAACGCGCCCAGGCATTCGCCGGCAGCCACCGCGGCTGCGCTGCCGCCGCTGGAGCCACCCGGCACGCGGCTCAGATCCCACGGGTTATGGGTGGTGAAATAGGCAGAGTTCTCGGTGGAGGAGCCCATCGCGAACTCGTCGGTGTTGGTTTTGCCCAGGATGACAGCGCCCGCGGCCCGCAGCTTGGCGGTGACCGTGGCCTCGTACGGCGGCATGAAATCCTCGAGAATGCGCGAGCCACAGGTGGTCGGCACCCCTTCGACCAGGATCACATCCTTGACAGCAAGCGGAATGCCCAGCAGCGCGGGCAGGCGGGCCGGATCGTCTGCGGCCGCGAAGAGGGCATCAGCCGCGGCGGCGTCAGCCAGAGCTGCTTCCGGCGTCAGCGCCAGGTACGCCTTGACATCGTTGTCTACCGCTACGACGCGGTCGAGCACAGCTTCGGTCAGCGCGACGGATGACAGCTCGCCGCGGCGCAGCATGCCCGCCGCTTCGTGGATCGTCAGCGAGTACAGTTCATCCGCCATTGGCGTCGTCTCCAAAGATGGCAGGCACGCGGAAGAAGCCGTCGGCGCTGTCGGGTGCGTTGGCCAGCGCATCCTCGGTGGACAGGCCCGGCCGCACTTCGTCGCGGCGCATCACGCTGCGCAGGGACAGCACGCTGGCGGTCGGCGCGATGGCCGAGGTATCGACCTGTGCGAGCACGTCGAAGTGTGCGAGAATGTCGGAGAGCTGACGGCGATACTGCTCGATCTCGTCTGTCGTCAACTCCAGACGGGCGAGATGGGCGATGTGCTCGACGTCGGCGGTGGTAAGCGACATGAGTAGCTCCTGGGATCGATTGCGAAACGTCTGCCGGGATATTTTACCACGCGATGGGGCGATTGCGGCAATCAAGGCGGGTGCACGGAGATGGGAAGCTGCTGCTCTGCCGCAGTTGGCGAGTGGCGCATCGGACGTAACCACCGGTGATCAAGATGTGGTCCCACGGGCGAAAAGAAAAACCTGCGTACCATCTTCACTGGATGGCACGCAGGCTCGCGGTACGGTAACTGCTCACCCGTCACGCCTCACGCCGCGACGGCGGGAATCCAGGTCGGTGAGGAGTGGATTCCCGCCGTCGCGGGAATGACGCCCCTTTGTAATCTGAGTAGTTACTCGATACGTGTTACTGGCGCAGCACAGATCAGGTGATCTCAATCGCAGGCTTACGCCTTTGTCACTGGTCGTCCTCAACACCCTTGACCGCAGGCTCGACATCGCCGATGTCCGTTGAGGGAACAGCAGGCGCCTCGGCCGGCTCGCTGGGCGGCAGCGACTCGACCGGGATGGCAGCCGGCGGCTCAGGGCTTGCGACTGCGGCCGGCGCTTCGGCCGGTGGGAGGGCAGCGGCGCTGCTGTCCGCGCCGGAGGTGCGAATGCCCCGCCATTGGCTGCGGATCACCACGACCTGCGAGTAGATGATCCAGATTAGCAACAGGGTAAGCAGCAGGGTAGCGAGGTTGTAGATCGTCAGCAGCCGGCCGTTCAAGGCATCCATTCGGCTCTGGAAAGCGGTGATCTCCTGTTGCGTCTCTTGCAGCGTGGCCTCCAGGTTGGCCAATCGGGTGTCAATGCGCGTCGCCAGATCGGTGAGCACACCGACCGCCTCGTTGGTGACCTGGTTCTTCTCGGACACAACCGTCTGGGCCAGCGTTGTCTGGAACTGCTGCGCGTCAGCTACAAGTTGCAGCAGGCCGTTGGTGGCTTCTTCCAGCTTGTCCAGACGCGGCGAGTCCTGCCGGACGAAAGGAATCGAGTTGGCCACAGTGACGATCTGGTTGACGGTTCTCAGACCGTCCACCGCCGGGGCCAGCGTCGTCTGGATGGCCTCAACCGTCGGCCCAAGGCGCTGCGTCAGCCGGTCGTTGAGCGCCGTCAACACCGGGCTGTTTTCCTCCAGGTGTTGGCCGACCGAAGTCACGGTGGTCGAGGCGTTCTGCACCTCGGCGCGGCCATCCGTCACCAGTTGCTCGGCGCGGTTGACGCCGGTCTGCGCAACGCCGGCGCCGGTGTTGACGACGGAAAATACCTGGTTGGTCACGTTGGCGAGAACGCTGTTCACGTACCAGGAACCGGCGATTCCTGAAACACTGAGGACGATGACCAGCACGGCGATGATGATGGCCAGCACGCGGCCAATTTGCTTCAAGACTCTCATGGTCCGGGCTCCTTCCAGCTAAAAAGATGAACTCCATGTGTGACAGCGGAACGTGTCATCACCTGGAGTCCATTGTAGCCACGATTTGGTTTTGTGGGAAGTGCGCGTTGCGCGACCGGGAAGTCAGGCATCCTCACGTGCCGGGTTCATCGAAGCGGCACGGTCGGAGACCGGCCGCAGCAGCGGGGTGTCGGGCGCAGCCCGTCCTGGCGGCTGACTTGAAAATAGACGCTTTGGCCGGTCTGCGCGAAGCCTCCCGGAGGGGCCGACCGTGCCGTTCCATTTTCATCCATGGTTGTGCGCTCAACGCATGGGCGTCTCAGATGTCGGGTTCGGCCGGAGATCCGTTCGCATCTAAGGATGCGAACTCCACGGCATATGCTAGATCTGGATCGCGGCGTTGACGCAGATCATGACCAACACGATCATCAGATAGAAGTTGGACGCCATGAACAGCGAGCGGGCGTTCTTGCCGGTCGGCACGCGCGTCAGGCGCACGTTGCGCAGCAGCATGTCGATGGTGACAAGGGCCACCGGGACGAGATAGATCAGTCCCAGCGCGGGGTCGAGGGCCAACACGACCGCAGCCAGCGCGGTGCCCATGGTATGCAGAAGCACCCAGAAGGCTGCCTTGCGCGCCGGAATCACCACCGGCAGCATGGGGATGCCGCCCTTGGCATAGTCGTTGCGGTACACGATGGCCAGGCTCCAGAAATGGGTCGGCGTCCAAAGGAACACCAGCAGAGCCAGCACGATCGCGCCCGGTTGGTTCCACATGCCCGCGGCGGCTGCGCCGGCCAGCACCGCTGCGCTGCCGGCCGCCCCGCCAATGACGATGTTGACCGGGGTGCGCGGCTTGAGCCAGATGGTGTAAATGACCACGTAGATGAACGCGCCAGCAGCCAGCCAGAAGGAGAGCGCCGGGTTGAAGGTCGCGGTCCAGACCACCGGCACGACGATCATTGCCAGCGCGACCCATGGCACCCATTTCGGGTTGGTGATCGTGCCATCCACCAGCGGGCGATGGTGCGTGCGGTTCATCTGGGCGTCCGACTTGCGCTCAAGATACTGGTTCAGCGCGGACGATCCCGAAGCTGCCAGCCAGCCAGTCAGGATGGTCAGGCCGAGAATGTCCCATCCGGGCCAGCCACCTGCGCCCAGAAATGCGCCGCCAACCGCCGATAATACCAGCAGACTGACCACGCGCGCCTTGAAAAGGATCATCATGGTCTGGAAAAACGATGGCTTGGTATCGTCGCTGCTGGAAACGGGCTTGTCCGCGACAGCCATGTCGGGCGATATACCCGAAGACACCGTATCGGCAGCCAGTCGCTTGGTTCTCATTCGATTCATCAGTTCCTTACTCCATAGAGTTCAACAGGGCAAACAGACCTGAACTTCTGCGTTAGCACTTCGTATCTATCCGGTCATCATGCCGCGCATCTCCATCGGCAGCGTGAACAGCGTCACTGCCAGCACGGCAACCAGCACCAGCAGCACCAGCCAGGGAGTCATGGCGCGGCGCGCCATGCGGCTGTCATTGTGCGCATTATCAGCGATTTGGCGCAGAACAGCAAGGCTGGCAAGAAAGCCGATCAGCACCGATCCCAGTTCCAGCAGGAAGAGCCCGTTGGCCGGCAGGATCGCGCCGAGTCGCCAGTTCGGCGCGCTGCCCAGCAACGCTACGCCATGGTCGATCATGAAGCTTTGCAGCACCGGGATGATGGTCAGCGCACCGCTGGCAAAGTGGAACCAGTAGTGGGCAAACCAAATCGCAAAACCCAACGGCACCACCGCCGGCGCATAGCGGCCCAGCACGACACGGATTCTTTCACCGCCAGCCAGCCCGCGGCTCAGCCAGGCCGCTCCCACGCCGGCCAGCACCGGCGCCAGCACATAGAGAACGCCGAAGATGAGTGCCAGGATCAAGACTTCGTTGTCCGTGCCCAGCCAGCCGGCCAGCGCGGCTTCCAGCTCGTAGACCGGCGGCACCATGCCGAAAGCATTGCCCAGCGCCGCGAAGGTGAACACCAGCGCCAGCAACGCCACGTCCCAGCGGCGGGGCCAGGCGGCGTTGGTTAACTCGCTCAGCGGCTTGCGGGCTGCCAGCGCCACATTATCGTGTGGACAGGCGCGCGCACAGTCGAGACAAAGCACACAGTCCAGGTTGCTGCGGATCTGCGGCACAAACAGCTCCGTGCCGCATCCCAGAACCTGCGCGCTGCCGTTGACGCATTCCTTGCCCACGCACGAGCGACAGACATCCGCGTCGCGGCTGGTGATCTGCAGCGGCGAAATGGTCGAACCGACGAAGTTGAAGGCGCCGATGGGACACAGATACTTGCAGAAGGGCGATTCGGCAAACAACGCTTCGAACACGAAAGCAGCCACGAAATAGGCGACGATCAGCCAGGCAGTCAGCCACGGGCTGGCCCACAGATCAAACGCCTCGTACAGGAAGAGCAGGCCAACGAACAACGTGATAGCCAGCCACTTGTTGCGCAGCGCTCTGGGCCAGCGCCGGCCATGTCTCGCAAGCCGCTGCGCCAGCGTGCGCGGCAGGGTAAACGGGCAACTCATGCAGAACAAGTTACCGGCCAGCAGCAACGCCAGCACCACCAGCCCCCGGTAATGCACCCAGGTTGCCACCGTGGCCAGGTTCTGCGGCGCGAGCTTCGGCCCGGTCAACCCATCGTAGATCATGACCGCGGCGATGACAGCC
The DNA here is from genome assembly GCA_020634615.1 of Anaerolineales bacterium. Lineage (GTDB taxonomy): Bacteria > Chloroflexota > Anaerolineae > JAAEKA01 > JAAEKA01 > JACKBK01. Next base: position 307,614 of record JACKBI010000005.1, on the reverse strand, counting down.
AGCGGCGCCTGGAAGACCAGCCGTCCCCAGCGCCAACGCAACAGCCGCCCCAAACCCGGCACGCGCAGCAGATCAAAGGCGGGGGCTGGTCGATGCAGGGACGCAGACGTACGGGTCATGGCAGTCTAGCGGGTAACACTCAAATCGAACTGCTGCTCGGCCGTTGTGCCGTCCGCCAGGCTGGCGGTCACGGTCACGATCCAATCCCCGGCCATTGTCCAGGTGAACTCAGTGCGGTATACACCCGGATCCTGTTCGGCGGCGTCGGCCAGAACGGGCTGCATGCCCGCGTGCGACATGTCACCCTTGAGCGCCACGGTCGCGCCGGTGACGGGCTGGCCGTCGGCGGCGGTCAGCGTGACGATGGCTTGAGTCTGTCCGACCAACGCCGGATCGGGATCAATCGTGAAGTCCATGGTGACACCGGACGCCGGGGCGCTGTTGCCCTGCTGGCTGGCGCGCTGGCAACCGGTCAGCGCCAGGCTGAGGCTGAGCGCCAGAAGTGTTAATATAAGAGTTCGTGTTGCGGTCTTTCTTGCGAGCATGATGCTGGTCTTTCAAGGCGACGGTCACTTTGGACACGTCCATAAACAATTTTTTTTGATGCTGGCTCGGTCGTGAGACCGGCCAAAGCGACACCTGGTTTTGGTCTCTCAAAGCGACGGTCATTTTGGACGCGTCGATGAACAATTTGCGGATGCTGGCTCGGTCGTGAGACCGGCCAAAGCGGAAACCTGAACGGTCACTACTGGTCACCTGCGAAGTCAGGTCTTCAGCAGGTGCTTCACATCGTTCACGATGTCCTCCGGCGGCGTGCCGTAGCGGTAGCTCAGACGCAGATTGCCTTGCTGGTCCACCAGGAACATGCGGCTGGTGTGGTTCATCAGATAGCCCAGCGCCGAATCGGGCGCCTCAACCCGCTCGGCAAGTACGCCGAACTCGTCGTAGACCGGCGCCAGTTGGTCGGGCTCACCCGTCAGGCCGATGATCCCGGGATGGAAGGCATCGGTATAGGCAGCCAGTTTTTCGGGCGTGTCCCGCGCCGGGTCCACAGTTACAAAGAGGAACGTCACGTCTTGCGCATCGCTGCCCAGGTCGTTCAGAATCGTCCGCGCCTCGGCCAGAGTCGTCGGACATACATCGGGACATGTGGTGTAGCCGAAAAAGATCAGCACGACCTTGTCCTGCAAGTCGCTGAGCTGCATCGGCTCGCCGCTCTCGCTGGTCAGCGTGAACTGCGGCGTGGCCAGCGGCTCGGGGTACGCGGTTCCGCGATACGTGTATGGCTGGCCGCAGCCGACCAGCAGAACCAGCGCCGCGAGAGCAGCAGCCAACCAGGCTGACGTCCTAGACATGCTGAATGCCGTGGACCGGATTCGACTCGTCGTCTTCGCTGGCCACTGCTCCGGCTTTCTTCACCCGCTGTGATACGATGCGCAGATAGATGACGCCGGCCACAATTGCGAAGCTGAACCACTGGATCGCGTACCCCAGGTGCGGGCCTTCGGAGAGATCGATCTCAGGATCTTCGCGGAAAGGCGGCGCCATGTTGCCTGCCGGGTCGGGCGATTGCAGCAGGTAGACCGGCAGTATCTCGTAGGGCATCTGCGCGGCGATGGCCGGCAGATCGGCCTGGTACCAGTCGACGCGCGCTGGCTGGCTCGTGTCCACCTCAGCCGGCCGGCCGATCCGCTGCGACGGTTGCACAAACCCGGCGATCGAAACCTCGCCCGTGTCGGTGTCGTACTGCACCCAGCGGTCCGGCGTGGAGTCTTCGGCCGGTATCCAGCCCCGGTCGACGAGGATCGCCTTGTCGGAGCCGTCCAGAATCAAGGGCGTCAGCAGCCGGCTGCCCAGCGAGTCCTGGTAGATCTGCTGCACCAGCAAGAGTTGGTGTTCGTAGTCGAAGTGGCCGGTGGCGATGCCGCGGGTGTTGCGAACTTCGTCGCGTTCGACGGGTATCGTGACCAGCCCGGCCGCGGCGTCGTTGAGCGACAGCGGCGCTTCGTTGAGTTTTGCCACGATGTCCGCATTGTGGGCCAGGCGCTGCTCACGCCGGTCGAGTTGCCAGATCCCCAACCGAACCATCACTGCCATAGCCAGCAACACGAGCAACGTCATCGCGATGTAGCGCCGGCTGAAAAGTGTGCGCACCATGTTACTGTTCTCCTGCCGCGGGGCGCTTCTTGCGTCCCAGCAGCATCCAAATCACACCGCCGCCGATGGCCAGCAACGCCGCGCCGAGCCCGATTGCGGCCGTATTCATGCCAGCACGCTCGACCTGGACCGTAAACCCGGCGCTGCCGGCGGCATCGCCGTCCTGATAGGCCACGGCGACCTGCAGAGGACCGGTTTCGGTCAGTTCCATGTCGACTTCGTAGTAGCTTTTGACGGTTGCGTTCTTGTGCGTGGCCTCCGCGACCAGCGGCTGGCCGGTCTGCGGCGTTGCGGTGATTTGCACAGCGGCGTTCATGATCGGCTCATCGCTGTCCGGTTCCACCAGTGCGACGGTGACGTGCATCGTGCCGACGCGCACCGGATCCGGATTGGTCCAAACATATACAGCATACGCCCCGGCCGGTTCTTTGACAAGTTGCGCGGTGCCGCCACCGTGGGCCAGGACGCTGGCCGGCTGCAACGCAAGCAAAAGAAGAACCAGAGCAGCAAAATACTTTGGTAAGAAAGCTGTTTTCATCAGATGAGGTTGTCAACCAGCCACGGCGCGTCCGGATTTTCCGGTTTCTCTGCTTCCCCTTGAACGATGCGACTGACCAGCACCAGTGCAGCCAGAATGTACATCATGCTGCCTGGAATCCACATGATCATCCCGCTGATCATCTGATCCTCGACCACTGTCAATCCCCAGAGACGCGGCACGGTGGTGTAGTAGGTGTAGATCGGCTTGGTGGCGAAGGCGATGACCACGCCGAGAATCATGTTGGCGGGGATAACCGACAGCACGTAGGCCAGGCGCTGGAAGGTGGACAGAGTGCGGTGGAAACGGGGCGCGACGCCGGTGACATGCCACCAGAACAGCATACTGGCAAAGAAGAACGTGAGATGTTCGATATCGTGGACGAATTCGCTGCGCAGCGCCAGGTCATACAGGTTGGGATCGTGCCAGCCGACGTAGACCGTGAAGAAGAGCAGCCAGACGATGCCAGGCGAGGTGATCTTGGTGATCACGCGACGGAAACGTGATTGGCCACTCAGCAGGCCGCCGACTATCTGCCGCCCGCGGCGCGGCAAGCCCCACACCAGCACCGGAAACGGGTTGCCCACCAGCAACAGCGGCGCAGCGATCATGATCATCAGCAGGTGCTGGATCATGTGCATGAAGAAGAGCTGGCCGCCCAGCACGTCCACCGGCGACATCAGCGCGAACCCGGTTACTACCAGACCACCGAGATATGCGGAGGGCTTCCAACCGGCCACCAGGGCCGCGCGCGGGTTGGCGCGACTGGCGTCGCGGCTGGAGCGCGTGACAGTTCGCAGATAGCGCCAGCCGCGAACATAAAAGAACCCTGGGATCGCCAGACCGATGATTACGATCAGGCGAAAGTCCCAGGAGGTCAGCAGAGCGAGAGTCATACTGTGACCAGTGACCCGTAAAGAGTGATCGGTAATCAGTGATCGGTAATCAGTGATCAATGACCACTGTATACGGTTTACCGATTACCGATCACCGATCACCGATTACCGGCTAATGCCCGGCTGGCACGGCGGTGCCGATCAGGTACAGCGCGGGGTAGAAGAACACCCAGATAAGGTCGATGTAATGCCAGTAGATGGCAGTGGCTTCGACACCCCAGTGGTCGTCGGCCGAGTACTTGCCCTTGCGACCAAGGTTCCAGATGATCAGGATCAGCACGACGCCGCTGACGACGTGCAGCGCGTGCATCCCGGTCATGCCGTAGAGCACCGCGCCATAGACGCCGCTGGTCGGGTGGATGTGATTGCCCAACAGGAAGGTCCCGTCAGGTTCGATCGTCCAGCCCCACTCGAAGATCATCACGCCCAGGAAGAAGATCACTCCCAGGAGGGCGGTAATCAGCAGGCTGCGCTGGAAGGTCTTGCGGTCGTCGTTGGCGATGGCGGTTTCCGCGCGGTTCATGAAGAAGCTGCTCAGCAGCAGGGTGCCGGTGATGGCCAGCGGCACGACCTGCGGCAATTCCGGCCGGGTGTTGCCCCACAGGAAGAACCGGCTGATCAACAACCCGCCGAACAGGAAGGCTTCGGACACGAAGAACAGCCACATACCCATCCGGTTGCGCCGGACCTGGATCTGCGGGGATTCAGCGATTGCAGACATCTAGTGAGCCTCCTCTGTGCGCCATACCGACGCGATATGCATAAAGAAATACATGATCAAGGCCGCCTTGAAGACGATCATGATGAACATCAGGGCCGTGGAGCCGAGCGAGGCCAGCACGAATTCGATGATCGACAGCACCACCAGACCGGCGAAGACCAGTAGGCCCTGCCGATAGGCAGCGCTGCGCCGGGCGCGCCGCTGCACATATTCCGGGCCGCGTGCCGGCACCGACTCAGTCGTGACCTCGGCCGCCTTGCCTTGCCTTGCCACACCGGGCATAAGGCTGGCAAGGATGTACAGGCCGACCAGTATCGCACCGCCAAGCACCAGCGGCAGAAGCACGAATACGAGAAGAGGGGTTTCCATAGCTTAATACGTCTCCTTTATCAGCCAGATGGTGCGTCAGTCCCCACCGGTCACACCTGCGCTATGTACAGGCGCAAGTGTCGGCGGCGCAAACTGAACGTAGGTTGATCCGGCCAATCCGTAGTCGTACGGCTCGCCGACAACGATGGGAGCGGTCGCATAGCTGAGCTCCGGCACGGGCGAAGGCACCTGCCACTCCAGACCGCGCGAGCGCCACGGGTTGGCCGCAGCCTTGGGGGCGCGGCGGGCGCTGACGATCATGTTGATGACCATGATCGCGACCGACAGTGCGATGATGAACGCTGCAATGGTAACCGCCAACTGCACACCGTCGATGCCCCAGGCAGGATCGTAGTCAGCCACACGGCGGCGCATGCCGCGCGTGCCGGCCAGCATCTGGCCCAGCGACATCACCCAAAAGGCGGGGGTCATCAGGGCGAAGTGCAGCACACCCAGCCGCTCGTTGTACTGGCGCCCGATGGCTTTTGGATACCAGTAGTAGAGCGCTGCAAAGAACGGGAAGACAAACCCGCCGAACATCGTGGCGTGGAAGTGCCCGACCACGTAGTAGGTGTCATGCAGTTGCAGGTCCGTGGTAACCGTTCCCAGTGGCGGCCCGGTGAGACCGCCGATGAGAAACACCGAGATGGCGCCGAGAGCGAAAAGCATGGGCGTCTTCAGTTCGATGCGTCCACCCCAGAGCGTGCCCAGCCAGCTGAAGAACTTGACGCCAGTTGGAACCGCCACCAGCAACGTGGAGAGCATGAAAGGCACACGCAGATAGGTGTTCATGCCCGACACGAACATGTGGTGCGCCCAGACCAGGAAGCCGACCAGTGCGATGGACAGGCTGGACAGAGCGATCCACTTGTAGCCGAAGAGCGGCTTGCGGGAAAACACCGGCAGCAGCTCGCTGATGATCCCCAGACCGGGCAGGATGAAGATGTAAACCGCCGGATGCGAGTAGAACCAGAACAGGTGCTGGAAGAGAATGGGGTTGCCACCGCCCTCCCAAAGCTGCGCCGGCGCCAGCGCGGTAATGTCGGGGAAGCCTGGGTTGAAGAAGCCCAGCCCCAGGATACGCTGCATGGCCACCATCAGGAACGAGAGGCCGATGAGCTGGGTTGCCGTCAACTGGATCAGCGCTGTCGAGAAGGCCGCCCAGACGAAGATCGGCATGCGGAACATGGTCATGCCGCGTGCCCGCATGGTCAACGTTGTGACGACGATGTTCAGCGATCCCAGGATCGATGAAAGCCCCAGGAAGAACACGCCGATGAAGAAGTACTGGACACCGATAGGCGCTTGCGCGCTGAGGGGCGGATAGCCGGTCCAGCCGGTATTCCAACCGCCGATGAAGATCGCAGTTACCAGCAGCAGCGCGCCGGGCACGTTGATCCAGTAGGCGAAGGCGTTCAATCGGGGGAAGGCCATGTCGTTGGCGCCGATCATCAGCGGCACCAGGTAGTTGGACATGGCGCCGACGCCCAGCAGGATGCTGCCGATCATGATCATGCCGTGGGCGCTGACCAGCGTGTTGAACCAGTTCAGGTTGTCGTTGAAAAGGGTAAGCTGCAGTTCGGGCTTGGCCAGTTCGACGCGGAAGATGAGCGCCAGCGTGCCGGCGAACATCAGCAGGATCACTGCCGTGACGCCGTACTGCACGCCGATGATCTTGTGGCTGTAGTCCACGCTCAGGTAGCGGAACCAGCTGGGCTGCCCTTCTTTGGGACCGTGCTGCATCGGTGTGTCGACGCCGCGCGTCCACTTCAGCCAGTCGCTCATCGTCCCGGCGCCGAGCATAAAGCCGATGACAAAGAAGATGGCTGCCACAACCATGGCCGGCTCGTAGGCTGCCAGACCACCGGAGACGATCCATTTCAGTGTGTCCTGGGGCACGGCCGGCCCGGCGGGCAGGCTGGTGTTCCATTGTGGGGGCAGCCCCATGACCACGCGGATCGCCTCCACGAGCATGAAACCGATCAGCCACCACAGGAGGCCGACCAGGATGCCCTTGACAAGACCCGTCTTGAAAAACCTCATAAAGTGTTCTCCTCTCGAGGATAATTTCCGTTTCAGAAGTTAAGCCCCTGTCAGGAAACTCAACTTCTCGGGCGTCCTGAGCTGCCTATTGCAGGCTCTTGATGTAAGCGACGAGATACGAGATCTGTTGTTCGGTCAGTACCTGGCCGTAGCTGGCCGGCATGATCGGCTGATAGCCTGCAACGATCTTTGCTGTCGGGTTAGCGATAGACTCTGCGATGTAGGCATCGTCAGCGGTTACAGTCGAACCGTCCGACAGTTCCACTTCGTGACCGAACAGCCCCTTCCACGTTGGTCCAATGCCACCCGGATCACCGGTGATGTTGTGGCATGCGGCGCAGCCCTGGCTGGCGGCAAGTTCAGCACCCAGGCTGGCCATCTCTGCCGGATCGGTGGAGGGCTGTTGGGCGGCCACCCAGGCGTCGAAATCGCTGGCCGAGACAACCTCGATGGGCGCCTGCATGTTGGTGTGTCCGGTACCGCACAATTCGTCACAGAGAACGGTATACTTGCCGATCTTGTTGGGAGTTATGCGCAGTTTGGTCGGCACGCCGGGCACCAGGTCCTGCTTGACGCGGAATTCGGGCACCCAGAAGTCGTGAATGACATCTGTGTCCACCGAGTTCATGTCGAGCAGGATGTGCTGATCCACAGGGAGATACATGATCGGCGAGGCTTCGATCCCCTGTTCAGGATAGGCAAACTTGAAGCCCCAACTGAAGGCGGTGACCTCGACAGTCATCTCATCGGCCCGGGCTGCTGTCGCCTCGGTCAGGCCGCGAGCGCCCAGCACTGCCAACACCAGCACGGTGATAAGCGGGATGACCGTCCAGGTGATTTCGAGCTTGGTGTTGCCCTCGAAATGGTCGCCATCTTCCTCCTCACCCTTGCGCTGGCGAAAAGCAACCAGGCTGTAGAGCATGAAGACCATCACCAGCGCGAACAAGAACCCGATGGCTACCAGCTCGATTCCCAGCAGCGAGTCGACTGATCGCGCCTGGGCAGATGCCGGTGCAGCCATCCAGCGTACCCGGCTGAGGCCGACGACGGTGATGATCGCTGTGACAAGGACAATCACAGCCACAATTACGAAGTGTTTTCCGTAGCTCCTCTTTTGCATTCGTTTCACTCTCCGTTAGGATGATTGGGGTGAGCGGATGATTGATCGACGGTTCGGTCGCCTGTAATTGCCCACAACAAGTCAGTTTCATTGGGACCGCTGACGTGCCGGCGCTGGTGAACGGTCATACGGTCGCCCGCCAGCGTGACGTAGATCACGCGCAGGTCGTCGGCGTCTGGCCAGAGCAGGGGAGTCAGGTCGGTCTCTTGCAGGTCGGCCCGCTCGTGGTCCACCACGATAACATCAGGCGCACGCTCCAGGCCCAACGCCTCGACCTCGAGCCAGGTTGCCGCTGCCGCGATCACCTCGGCATCGTCGCCCAGCAGGCGGATGATGCCGTCTCGAAACAATGGATGCGAAGAAATGATCAGGACGCGTGCTTGGTACAAGATGCTGGCTCGTCGAGGTGGGAATCACACCAGGGCGCCTGCAGTTGGCGCGACGGAACCATTGTAACAGCCGCCCCGCCGTTTGTCATCGGGTATGCGAGCGATTTTACAGATAGCCGAATGAGCGACGGCCAATCACCCGTTTGGGGGATAGCAGAGAATTCTCCCGAAGGTTCGGAACCTCCGGGAGGTTGGCGTGTGGGAATAACAAAGATGGCAACTTTGCGAGTAACTATTCAGTCTGCCTCCGCCCGGGGATTGAAATCCCCCGGCTGAAAGCACGAAGCGGCCTCAGCCGCTGGGAGTCGGTCGGCCAGGCCCTGCGGGGCCTTCGTACTTTCAGCCAGTGAATTTCATTCACTGGGTTGGTATAGGCTGAATAGTTACCTTTGCGGCAAAGTTGCCACCTTTGGATCTTTACGCCACGCTGGGGGCGCTGGACGTTGGCCGTTGCCGCTTGCTTTTCTGGCTCCGTTCGGCCAGGAAGTAGCTACCTATCACGAACCCGGCGGCCGCGAACTGCAACGCCAGGCCTTCCCAGGTTGGATAGATGCCAAACCACGTACCCAACCAATAGGGCAGCGTGATTTGCTGGATCGGGTGGATGGGCATCCAGCCGACCACCTGCATGGTGTAAACCGTCTTGCCGGTGATCTGGAGCAGCACCAACCCGATCAGCACGCCGGTGACGACGAGCATGGTACGGTAGGGCAAACGCACCTGGAGCTTGAAGGTCAGCACGCCCAGCAGGATGACCAGCAGCAGCCCTGCGGCCGTGCCAACCAACACCACGGTGGTTCCAACCTCCAGCACCAGCGCCTGCAGGAAAAGCACAGTCTCGAAACCTTCGCGGAAGACGCTGGCAAACCCCAGCGCCACCAGTCCCAGGATCAGTCCCGCCTCGCCGCTCAGCAGCCGGCGCTTGCGGCTGTGGAACGAGGCGATCCAGCTCGTCCAGTAGATCTTGTGCAGAAACCAGTTCATGATGACCAGCAGCACGGCAACTGCGATCAGCGATACGACTGCCTCGAGTTTTTCGCCGTAGCGCGCCAGCGACTGCAGGACGCTGTGGGCCAGCACCCAGATGCCGGCTGTCGCCAGCAGCGCCAGCCCGGTGCCGGCCCACATTGGCTTGCGGAAGCGGCGCTCTTCGGCGCGGCGCATGCTGCTCATCAACGCAGCCAGAATAATGACTGCCTCCATGCCTTCGCGAAACACGATCAGTCCCGCGTTCGTCGCCACGGCCAGCGGCGATGACTCCTGCCCGACGATCTGTTCGGCCTGGTCCAGCAGGTCATCTAACCGGGCGCGACTAGCCTGCACCTCCTTCAGGCTGGCCTGGTTGCTGATCAGGTGTGCCAGCCCCGGCTGCTCGCCCTGCGCGTTCCAGAACTGCGCCTCGAGCGGCGGCTTCAACTGCGGCGCTACGATGACCAGACGCGCTTCCGGGCCGGTCTCCAGCGTGGCGTAAGCTTCGAGGCGGGCCGAGTCGGCCATGTCATACTCGCCGCTGGCAACCGCCGATTCGACCTGATCCAGCAGCGAAGCGATGACCGCGAAGTCGCCTTGTGAGCTGCTGGCCAACCAAGTCTCCGGCATCCCGGCCTTCAACACATCCATCAGTTCGTTGGTCTCCCGCTCAAACTGGCTGGGTTCGGCCGCGGCCGCCGGGCTGGCATCGCTGAGATGCGCGCTCAGTTGGTCGAACAGCGCCGCGGCCTGTGCGGTCGTTTCCGCCGGCAGCAGGCTGCTCAGATCGGAAAAGGCCGCGTATGCCGCTTCATGGAACGTGACCGCTTCCTGTATCTCGAAGTCGTGGATGACGCGGCCGTCGCTGATGGCGCGGCCGTATTCGACGGAAATCAGTCCGACGAAACGCAGCAACTGCCCGGCACGGCGGGCCTGCTCAGCCGGGCTCAGCGGCGCGGCGCGGAAGCCGTCCAGCACGCCGTTCGCCGCATCGAGGGCCGGCGCCAGGCTGTCGCCGCTCAAAGCAACTGCCGTCAGGTTGTCGAATGTGTTGCTGGCTGACGCCAGCGCATCAGCGCCGCGCTGTTCCGCGTAGGCGGGCGCCAGGATCGCGAAGTAGCCCGCGGCCAGCGCAGCCAGTTCAGCCCGCCGGCCGGCGAAACCGTTGGCGTCGGCATCGGCCAGATCACGCAGTGACTCGCTCAGCCGCGCCTGGTAGGTGTCGTAGAGGTCGGCGCGCACCGTCAACGCTGCGTCCGCGGCCGACAGCTCTCCGGCCGCGAACTGCTCCACGGCCAGTGTCGCATCGGCGCCGGCGCGCGAGTAGCGGTTCGCAGTGCGGTACTCACGCAGGCCCAGCCAGGCGCGCGCCGCAGCGGCGTCACCCTTCTGCAGGGCCGCTTCAACTGACTGGTAGCCGCCTTCAAGCATCGCCGTCCAGGCCTGGGAACGCGCGGCCGCGAACCCTGTTGAGTCGGCAGCCTCAGCGCTGGCCAGCATCGCGGCAAAGGCCGTCTCGATGCGAGCGTTCGCCTCAGGCACGGCCGCGCTCAACTGCGGCGACAACGCTTCGGCATAGTTGGCCTGGGCGGTGCTGACAGTATCCCGCGCGCCGGCCGGGTCGGTGATCATGGCCAACTGCGCGTCGACGAGGGCGCGCCGCACCTGTTCGGCGGAGTCGGCCGGGGAAGCAGATTGTGCCAGCGTGGGCAGGGCTGTCGTCAGAATGAGGCCCATACACAGAGCAAGCCTCACAACGTGTCGATAAATTGTCTTGCGCATCATCTCTCGGCTCATCCGTCGATCTCAATGTTCAACTGGGCAGCGACCTGGGAGATCTGGCCGGCCAGCGCGGTGGCGCGGTTTTGGGCTTCGGCGCCCAGAATGTCGGCTTCCTCGGCGCTGAAGCGCTTGCCGCCCTGCTCCTGGGAGTGGACGCCGGCGACGAAGGATTTCAGATCAGCCAGCCCGTTTTCGATCTGTGCGGCCTGGTCGGCGTTGACGCTTTCGGCCAGTGGCTTGACGCCGCTGTAGACCACCTGCAGGCTGGCCAGGATGTCCTGCATGTCAGCCAGACGTGAGATGGCGACGAAATCGCGCTGCGTTGCCTCCTCACCGCTGACGAAGCGCGACGACTTCCACGAGTTAAAATATTCGTTCATCGTCGGAACCATCACCACCAGGGCGGTGAAGGCCTCGGATTCGCTGGGCTGCCAGTCCTGGGAGGCGCTGCGAAGCTGGGCTGAATAGTCCACCAGCGCGTCGGCAGCGGCCTTCAGCACGTTGGCGTCGGGCAGCGACTCGCCGAAGTCCTGTGTGCCGCTGGCGTCAAGATCGGCATCGGCGCCTTTGAAGGCCGGCTCGGTGCCCCAGAGGGCGCTTTCCAGTACGCCGAAGACGTTGCCTGGCCGCTCCAGCACCCGCCCATCGGGCAGAGTGAGGTCGTAGGGCGCAGCGTTCTCGGGGTCTTGCGCGCCAGAGGCGCCGGCGTCAAGGATGAGGTCGAAATCGCTCAGTGAGGGAACACCGGCCACGATGCCCTCCATCTGTTCGTAGAGCGGGCTGGCAGCCAGCCAGGCTGTCTTGGCGTCGGACAACGTTTGCGCGGCCTGGGCGGGGTCCGCCGCCAGTGTGGCGTAGTCGAAGCCAGTGGTCTGAGCCAGGTCGTAGTAGCGGGCGCTGGCTGTTTGCAGATCGGATGCGCTGGCGCTCAGCGCCGCGCCTTTGTCCAGCAGGTAGGACTTGACGCCGCTGAGATCGGCGGCGGAGCTGGCAGCAGGCGCGTTTGCAGGCGTGGCGGGTGCAGCGCACGCCGCCAGCAGGCCAAGCAACAACAGGCTTAGCAGGGTAATACGGGCGACCATATAGGTAACTCCTTGGAGATAATTGGTGCGACAATCGGGGAAAGTTTTCCCTGGTTTTGGTGTCGTATAGTATAATGGGCCAATACTGAATAATCTAGATAGTTATGAGAAAATTAGTATCAATTGAATTGGATGCAGTTTGCAAGCTGCTTGAAGATCGACCCGGAACGAGACGCTTTCGATGAATGTCAGCCCAGCCATGCGGCGCTATGCCGCTGAAATATACCGACTGCAGCAAGACCACAACCAGGTGCCGGTTTCGATGCTGAATGAACATGTCGGTGCTTCGGCGCAGGCTATTTCTCAGATGGTGCGTCGCTTGAGTGAACGTGGCTACCTGGTGCACGAGCCGTACCGCGGCGTGCGCCTGACCGAGAGTGGCGAACGGATCGCCATGCCCGCCCTGCGCCGTCACCGCCTGACCGAAGTGTTCCTGGTGCGGGTCATGCAATACGACTGGGCGTCAGCCCACGAGCTGGCCGACACGTTCGAACGCGGCATCAACGACGAACTGGAAGATCGAATCGACGACTTGACCGGGCATCCCTCCCGCTGCCCGCACGGCGAACCGATCCCGTCGAAAGATGGCGTCATGCCGCAGGTGCGCGACGTGCCGCTGGTCGACGTGCCGTCAGGTTCAGACTGCACTATCAGCCGCGTGCGCACCCACGACTACGACAAGCTGCGCTACATCGCCGGCCTGGATCTCGTCCCCGGTCAGGAGTTTCACCTGCTAAGTTGTGCCCCCTTCAAGGGTCCCCTGCGGCTCAAGATGAGCCGTCATGACCATGTGATTGGCTACGAGTTAGCCACCGCATTTTGGGTAGAGGTCAGCAAGCGCGGCGAAGGCAATAAGTCGTTCGCGCGCGGCAAAGCTGCTTGAGCATTGCTCGCTGGATGATAGCTATCGGGGACAAGTAAGACGTAATACGTATTGCGTAATGCGTGGAGACGGTCGGGGCAGTCACCGTTCCCGCTGCGTCTCTCCCACCGTAGCTAAATTTCCATTAGAAGGTTCCCGCGGGGAGACGAACGGAAGCTGGAAACTCCGGCGAACGGCGCGCCAGCGTGGCCTGTTCGAAGGCATAGGCCATCCGAATCAACGTGCCTTCGCTCCACGCGCCGGCGAAGAACGATAGCCCGACCGGCAAACCGAAGACATGTCCCGCCGGCACAGTGATGTGGGGATAGCCGGCCACAGCGGCCGGGGACGTACAACTGACACCCTCGTGGCAATCACCGTTGACGGGATCATACGGCCACGCCGGACCCACGGTCGGTGCGGCGATCGCGTCCAGCTTCTGCGCCGCCAGCGCCTTGTCGATACCCTCCGCCCCGGCCAACCGCTTGGCCGTCGCCAGCGCGGTCAGGTACGCCTCGTCGGTCAGCGGTCCCTTGACCTGCGCGTCCAGCATCCGCTCCTGGCCGAAATAGGGCATGACCCGCTCGCGGTTGGTCTCGTTGAAAGCGATAACCTGCGCCAGCGACTTGACCGGCGCATCGGGGCCCAGCCCGGCCAGATAGTCGTTCAGGTCAGCCTTGAACTCGTAGAGCAGCACCGTGCGCTCGTGCTCGCCCAACTCCTCATCGGGCAACGGTTCGACCAGATCCACCAGCTCCGCCCCGGCGCGCCGCATGACATCCAGGGCGGCCTCCATCACCACATCGACGCGCGGCTGGACACCGAAATACTGCCGCGCCACGCCGATGCGCGCGCCGCGCAGGCCGTCTTTGTCGAGGAAGGAACGGTAATCGGTGATCGGTAAACGTTGCTCGGTAATCAGTCTTTCCACGTCAGTCTCCGTACCGATTGCCGATAACGGATCACCGACTACCTCCTCCGCGAGCACGCCCAGCAGGAGCGCTGCGTCGGTCACCGTGCACGCCATCGGGCCGGCCGTGTCCTGGCTGTGGGCGATGGGGATGATGCCTGACTGACTGATCAGCCCGACCGTCGGCTTGATGCCCACGACCCCGTTGACCGACGCCGGGCAGGTGATGGAGCCGTCGGTTTCGGTGCCTACGGCGACAACGCAGAGATCGGCTGCCACCGCGACCGCCGAGCCGGTGCTGCTGCCGCAGCCGCTGCGATCCAGCGCGTAGGGGTTGCGGGTCAGCCCGCCACGGCTGCTCCAGCCGCTGACCGGGTTTTTGCCGCGGAAGTTGGCCCATTCGCTGAGGTTGGTTTTGCCCAGAATGACCGCGCCGGCCGCCCGCAGCCGCTCGACCAACAGGGCGTCGCGCGCCGCGATCGACCCGGCCAGCGCCAGCGACCCGGCGTCGGTGATCATCCGATCCGCTGTGTCGATGTTGGCCTTGATCAGCACCGGCACGCCGTGCAGCGGTCCCAAGACATTGTCCCGCTCTGGCCGGTCTCCAGACCGAGCCAGCACACGCTCCGCGTCTAGCGCGTCGGCGATAGCCAGCGCGTCCGGGTTGACCTCGATCACCGCGTTCAGCCGCGGCCCGGCCCGGTCGATAGCCTCGATGCGCGCCAGGTAATATTCGACCAGTTGCCGCACCGTCAACTCGCCGGCTGTCAGTTTCTGCTGGATGGTGTCGATCGTCAGTTCCTGCATTCGAACATGCTCCTGTTACAACTTCGGTGGGATTCTTTGTCGCCGGTTTTTGCGAGTGTTCAGCGCGATGCCAGCCGGACAGCTCGCAGCCCATCCTGGTTGACAGGCGGGAAACCGACGCCCAGCGCGGTGCCGAGCATGATGACCGCGCTGTTGGGCGCGCCGGCGTGCGCCAGCGACGCGGCGGTGCCGTCGTGGATCGGGTGGACGGCGATGGTTCGACCGGCAGCGCGGCTGGCCGCCTGGCTGAGGATGTCCGCGGCCGGTCGGTTGCCCTCAGCAGCGTGGATGCTGGCGTACGGGCCGTTGCCCACCAGCCGGCCCTTCTGCTTGTAGGCCGCCACGCTGACCAGCGCGACCGGTTCGATGTCGGACCGTTGCGCGGCGGTCTGCGCGATGATGTCAGCTATGAAGCACAGTACGTTGCGGCCCAGCGCGGCCTCGTCCTCCTCGACTGGGTAGATCTCCGACCATTCTGTCAGAAGCGACGGCAGCCCAACGACTTCAACCAGCGCGCCGTCCGCGTAGCGAAGCAACGCGCGCTTGACCAGCGTGTGGCCGAAGTCGAAACCCAGCACGGCCCGTTGCTGCTGTTCGTTTGGCAGAAGTGGCAGCGTACGGGCTGCGCCAACCAGCGCGATAACGCCGCCGTATGGCGACCGGCGCAGGTCGATGTCGTTGTATCCCAGGTCGCGCAACAGACGGTGCGCGCTGACCGCGATGGCCTGGCCCAGTGCATCGCTCGATAACCCGCCACCCAACCAAACGCTGCGGATCGCTGCCCACTTCTCCCAGTCGGCGGTTTGCCAGTCAGTGCGAACGCGTCGGTTGGCCTCGTCACCGCGGTGCAAGGCGATCAGCAGCCAGCCCAGGTTCTCTCCCAGCCGCGTGGCGATGTCTTGCGCCGCGGCGCGGGCAGCCGGGTCATCGCCGGTGAGCGCGCGGCCAACGATCAGCGCGGCGTCACGCCGTGCCTGCGCCTTGCTACGCGTCAAATCCGGCAGAACAGACGGCAGGTCGGCGGTGTCCAGTCCCAACGCGGCCGCATGCGGCGCAGCCAGCGTCATCAGCGCGCGGCTGGAGATCAGCTCGTCGCCGCGCAGCCCGCGCACGCTTTCTTCCAGCGGCAGGCCAGGCAGATCGATGATCTGCACGCGGTTGATGGATGCGCTGGGTGGCGTCTCAAAGGTGGTGCTCATGCGTTGTTTCCGGCTCCTACTCGTACTTCTACTCCTCCTCGTACTCTTTCGGGTTCCAGAGACGAGTACGAGGAGGAGGACGAGTAAGAGTACGAGCGGGAGATGAGAGCGTTAATTCCTGAATCGTTGCTGCGTGCCGCCGTCCAGGTTCTCGAAACTGCCGCCGGTGTATTCGTCAATGACGCGGTGCCAGAACGCTTTGGCTGGCTCATTGGTGGCCAGTTCGAAAACCTGCCACGCGCCGCGGTGAGCGTCGAACACCAGCCGCGCCGCTTGCCGGCCGATTCCCTGGCCGCGGTATGGGGGAGCGATATAGAAATCCAGCAACTCGAAATCGATCTCCGGGGGGATGTGGTCGCAGTCGCTGCACACGGTGGCGTAGCCGGCCGGCAGACCGTCCACGCGAATGATGTGCTGGACGCAGTCGCCGCGCACCCAGAAGTTGCTTTCGATAAACTCGTCGAATGTTCGCGGCGCTGGGTTGCCCGACGGGACGTAGTGCGGCAGCCCCGACTCGACGATCACGATGCCGGGATCGTAGCGCGACAAATCGTAAAAGAACGCCAGGAAGAAGTGCCGGACCGTCTGCCGGCCTGCTTCGCTGCTGACAAGGTCGATGGTGATGCTCATGGGTTGCTCCGCATCCAATGCAGCCGGTGCCTGGCCGCAGCCGGCTCGTGGCCGTGGAAAAAACTGTGGCGGCGCGAGTATACCATGCGATCTGCCTGGCCGGCAACGGCCGCACAGTTTGAAGCGCAAGAATCCGGTATCACGGCGTTGCCTGCTGTGCTATACTTTCGTCAAGATCGAAAACGACCGCGAAATAGAAACCGGGTTTTCCCTTATGAAAAGTGTCTCTGTGGCACGCGCATTACCTGGCATTATGGTTCTGGACTGCGAGGCAAAAACCCGGTTTCTGATGCGAGCGCAATAGTGAAAGGAAACGAAAAGATGAACGAGCAGGAAAAGTGGCAGGCAGTATTGGCACGCGACAGTGAGTTCGACGGAATGTTCGTCTACGCAGTTGGTTCCACCGGCATCTACTGCCGGCCATCGTGCCCGTCGCGCCGGCCGCGACGCGAAGTGGTGCAGTTCTTCGACCGGCCGGCGCTGGCTGAAGACGCCGGCTACCGGCCGTGTCGGCGCTGCCATCCCGACCAGGCGGAGCGCCCGGAGCCGAATCTGGCACTGATGCAGGCGGTTTGCCGCTACATCGACGAGAACCCTGAGCACCCGCCGACGCTGGATGATCTGGCCGAACGCTTCCACCTCAGCCCGTACCATCTGCAACGGACGTTCAAGCGCATCATCGGCGTCACGCCGAAGCAGTACGCCGCGGCGCAGCGATCACAACGGCTGCGGACGGCGCTCAAAGCGGGCAACACCGCCACCGAGGCCATCTACGACGCGGGTTACGGGTCCAGCAGCAGCGCCTACGGCGAGGCCGGCACGTATCTGGGTATGACACCGGATCGGTTTCGTCGCGGCGGGGCGAACGAGGCTATCGATTACACCATCACGCCGTGCCCGCTGGGCAAGCTGCTGGTAGCGGCTACCGCGAACGGCATCTGCGCCGTACGCCTGGGCGACAGCGAGACGGAACTGGAGTCGACCCTGGCGGAAGAGTTTCCTGCGGCGAAGCGACTGCGCGGCGACCGCCGATTGCAGCAGTGGGTCGCGCCGATCGCAGATTATCTGGACGGCGCCCGGCCGCATCTCGACCTGCCGCTGGACATCCAGGCTACGGCGTTTCAGCGCCAGGTGTGGACGGCGTTGCAGGCCATTCCCTACGGCAGCACGCGCTCCTACAGCGATGTCGCCACTGCCATCGGCCAGCCTACCGCTGCGCGCGCCGTGGCCAATGCCTGCGCCAGCAACCCGGCCGCGCTGGTGATCCCCTGTCACCGGGTCGTACGCGAGGACGGCGGACTGGGCGGTTATCGCTGGGGCATCCAGCGCAAGGAAACGCTGCTGGCGCAGGAAGCGGAGAATGTGCGCCATGAGGAATAATGCGTAATCTGCCGACATGCAGCCGGGCAACGTGCATCACGCATCACGTTTCACACTCGTGGACGACCTGATTTACTCGCTTTAGCATGGGGGGCTTAACGCAGTCTTAACGCGACCGCAACGCTGATTTCACCTGCAACCTTCATAAAACTGCTATTATGGGGCCATACAACCAATACAGGTCGATTCTTGAGCAGATCTGAAGGAGAACTAACCGTGCAAACACAAGTACATCGCAAGGCAGTCATAGTTTCTGCGCTTCTGACCGTCTTCCTGCTTGCTACCGCAGTTGGTGGCCTGTTCATAGCCAACCGCTTTGCAGCAACTCCTGCAGACGCCGCAGGCAATACGGGCGCCATCCAGCCGGCGGACGTCGCGACCCCGCAACCCGCCGACAACTCGCTTGAGCGGACCAACATCGCGCTGCAGCAAGCACAAGCAGCGCTCGACCAGGCCAACGCTGATCTGGCAAACAAGGACGCAGTCATTGCCGCCTACGACGCGCAACTGCGAGATGCATACACTGCGCTGCAGCAGGCCTACGGCCAGATCGAGATGCTGCAGAGTGCCCAGACCCAACCGGCTTTTGGTCTACGCGGTGAGCACGAACGTGGCGAACACACGCTGACGTTCGGTGATAACGGAGTAGTTAACAATGACTAATACCGCCATGCAGAAGCCTGCACCCCGGCGCAAATCAAAAACTAACAGCGCGGTCTGGAAAAGCGGACTGCTGGCGCTCAGTCTGGCAACTGTGGTGGGCGGCACCACCTTGCTCGGCCAGGCCGATGCCGCCCAGCAGGCAGTTGCACAGCAACCCGCAGCACAGGTGCTGGTGGTGGAACGTCAACCGTCGGGCGAACTGCTGATCCGGCAGGATCCCCCGGCTACCAGTTCCTTCCGGTCTTCGACTTCATCGCTCAACAGCGTACCCACGCTGCCGCAGCGGCCAGCCTTTCGCCGACCGATCACGCGCACCCGCGGTTCCTGAACGGTTTCAATCATGTTGCATGAGTTTCACTTCCGGGCAATGAACACCGACGTCGGCATCTGGCTCTGGAACCCATCCAGACAGGTCGACAGGCTAATGCAGCACGCGATGCAGCGGTTTGAAGAAGCCGAAGCCGAGCTGAGCCGCTTCAGACCGGACTCCGGGCTCAGCAGACTCAACGCCGCCGCCGGCCTGGGGCCGCAGACCGTCTCGCCGCTGTTATGGACCGCGCTCAACCGGGCGGTCGAGGCGGCCCGTCAGACTCTCGGCCTGTTCGACCCGACGGTGCTCGATCTGCTGCGAGCGGCCGGTTACGACCGCAGCTTCGAGCTGCTCGACAGCAGTAGCGACACACTGGGGCCGTCTGCAAAGCCGTCCTGTGGCTGGCATCAGATCCGCTTCTACGACTCGGTCGGACAGGTAGAGCTGCCGGCCGGAGTCGGGATCGATCTCGGCGGCATTGCCAAGGGTTGGACGGTGGATCGCGTCGCGGTCAGCCTGGCAACACACGGACCGGTGCTGGTGGATGCCGGCGGCGACATCCGCGCGGTCGGTATGCCCGGCGGCGAGCCGTGGCCGGTGGCAGTGCAGGATCCATTCGACGAAACACGCGACTGCGCCGTACTGGCACTGAACGGCGGCGCAGTCGCTACCAGCAGCATCGGGCGACGGCGCTGGCAGCGCAACGGCCAGACCATGCACCACCTGATCGACCCGCGCACCGGCCAGCCCAGTGACAGCGACCTGCATACGGTCACCGTGCTGGCCGACACAGCCGAAGAAGCCGAGGTGTCCGCCAAAACGGTGCTCATGCTGGGCACACAGGCAGGAGCCAGTTGGCTGAAACGACGAGACCTACGCGGCTTGCTGATCGACCGGCGCGGCCGGGAACACAGCGTCGGCACGCTGCCAATCTATACAATGTTGGAGATCGCATGACGACACACCCTCGGGGCGACCGTTCCGAACGAAGCGCGCCTCTCACACAAAGATCAGCGGCGACCCATGCCGCAGTTGACCTGGACAGCGCGCATGTCTGGTGGGGTTCCATCTACGGCGCGCTGATCGGTATGGGCCTGGCGCTGGCTGGGCTGGCCATCGGCTTCGGCTTGACCGGCCTGGGTGGCGACACGAAATCATTTTGGTATCTCAGCCGCGCGGCGGGCGTCGTAGCCTACCTCTTGCTGTGGGGCTCAGTGGCCTGGGGCCTGCTGCTTAGCTCCCGGATCGGCAAGGGTCGCCTCAGACCGCCGGTTCTGCTGGACGCGCATCAGTTCCTCAGCAGTTTGGCCATCGGCTTCGCGCTGTTCCACGGGCTGATTCTGATGGGCGACCACTACTTGAGTTTTCCGCTGACCGCCGTCCTGGTGCCCTTTGCCGGAACCTACAAACCGCTGATGGTGGCCGCCGGCCAGATCGGTCTGTGGCTTTCGGTGTTGCTGCTGGCCAGCTTCTACGTGCGCAAACGCATCGGGCAGAAGCGCTGGCGGACGCTGCATTATGTCAGTTTTGTTGGGTTCTGGATTGTCCTTATTCATTCAGTTTTCATCGGCAGCGAGTCGGGCCAGCCATGGTTGATCGCACTCTATACAGCCACAGCGGGTTCGGTGCTGTTTCTGACGCTCTACCGGGTTTTCGCACGCGACCAGAAGCAGCGCAGTCCGGTGATTGCGGGACGCTGAGATTGTGGCTACAATGCAGCCATGAGCATGCCCCGACTCCTGGTGGCCGACGACGATGAGATGATCGTTGATGTGCTGCTGGATCAGTTTACCCGCGAGGGCTTCGCGGTCGAGACAGCGTTTGACGGTGCAGAAGCGCTGCGCAAAGCGCAGACAATGCCCTTCGACCTGATCCTGCTCGACGTGATGATGCCAAAACTTCAGGGCTGGGAGGTGCTGCGTGAGCTACGGCGCGACAGCACAGTCCCGGTGTTGATGTTGACGGCCCGCGGCGAAGAACTGGATCGGGTACTGGGCCTGGAACTGGGCGCGGACGATTACATCGTCAAGCCGTTCAGCTTCCGTGAACTACTGGCAAGAGTGCGGGCGACGTTGCGCCGGATCGACTACGACCGGCGCAACGTCGCGCCCGGTTCCCGGATTGATAGTGACGTTGCCGTGATTGGCCCGCTCGAAGTCGATCGCCGCCGCCATCAGGTGTCCCGACGCAACGAAGTCGTAGCCCTGTCACAGCGCGAATACGATCTGCTGATCGCGCTGCTGGACGCGCACGGCGCGGTCGTGCAGCGCGGCGATCTGCTGGATCAGGTCTGGGGCGAAAGCTGGATCGGCGACCCGCGGACTCTGGATGTGCACATCCGCTGGCTGCGCGAGAAACTGGAAGAGACGCCCGGCCAGCCGCTGCTGATTCGCACCGTGCGCGGCGCCGGCTACCGGCTGGTGTCGCCGGACGAGCTGAACCCCAATGACTAGCGGCCACGTTCCCGCTGCTGTGCAGGAGGCGCCCCGCGCACGCTGGCCCTGGCAACGCAGCCTGCAGGCCAGAATCGTACTGAGCTTCGGTGCGGTCTTTCTGGTTGCATTGCTGTTGCTGCTGGCATTGCTGGGGCGAGTCGTCTACCAGGCCGAGATCACCGCTGCCGCCGACACCCTGGAAGTCGATGCATTCCTGGTCGCCAACGCCCTGGAGGACCCGCTGAGCGGTTTCAACGCCGAATTCCAGAAGTTTGCCAGCTACGAAGAGCAGCACGAGGCGAGCGGGCATTCGGACGACGACAATCACGCTGTGATTGTCATTCCACAGAGTGGCCGGCTGCAACAGGTCGCCGATCTGTATGGCTCCGACACCGGCACCCGGGTTACGATTTTGACGCCCCAGGGCGGGGTCATCGCGGACAGCGTCGGGCCGCCGACCGCCATCAGCAATCAGCGTGTCCAGGTTGAGGTACAGGCCGCGTTGACCGGGCTGGGCGGGCACGACATCCGCAGCGACCCGACCAGCGGAGAGCGGATCCTGCACGCCGCCGCACCGATCCAGCAAGGGACGAAACTGCTGGGGGTCGTTCAGCTTGCACGACCGTTGCAGGTGACTCTCGACCGCGTGCGCGGCACGTTGCTCAGCTTCGCGCTGGCCGGGCTGGCGGCGATGGTTGTAGCCGGTTTGCTGGCGGTCCTGTTGAGCAGGCGCCTGTTGCGGCCCATACGCGGGCTGGAGAACGCCTCCCTGGCCATCGCCCGGGGCGATCTCGACCGACGGGTACCGGTCGAATCGGCCGATGAAATCGGCGAACTGGCCGGCGCGTTCAACTCCATGGCGCAACAGGTGCAGACGACCATGGAACAGCAACGCCAGTTCGTGGCCAACGCCAGCCACGAGCTACGCACGCCGGTCACCAACATCAAGCTGCGCAGCGAAGCGTTGCTGGGCGGCGGCGTGACCGACACAGCACGCGCCAAGCGCTATCTTGTCGAGATCGACAGCGAGGCCGACCGGTTGGGACGGTTGGCGGCCACGTTGCTTGACCTGTCGCGGCTGGAAAGCGGTGCGGCGGAACACGAAACGCCGCGCGAACTGGTGCCTCTTGCCTCACTGCTGCTACTGGTTGGCGACGACCTGCGAATGCGCGCCGAAAGCGCCGGCTTGACGCTGCACGTCGACGCACCGGCCGACCTGCCGACGGTCATGATCTGGACCGATCAGATCGAAGCAGCGCTGATCAACCTCGTCGATAACGCCATCAAGTTCACGCCGGCCGGCGGAACGATCGAATTGGCGGGCCGGCAGGCTGGCGACAGTTGCCGGATTACCGTCTCCGACACCGGGGCGGGAATTCCCCCCGATGACCTGCCGCGTGTCTTCGACCGTTTCTACCGGGTGGACAAAGCCCACAGCCGGCAGACGAGCCGGACTCCGCTGGGCAGCGGTGCGGGGCTGGGACTGTCCATCGTGCGCACCCTGATCGAGCAAAACGACGGACACATCGAAGTGGCCAGCATCCCCGGCCACGGCACAACTTTCACCATTGAACTGCCGGTTGCTGTGCAAGCCGGCAAGAACTGAATCCAGCCATTGATTTCTTGAGGTTCACGACATGGGCATTCCATGTTGAGACCGGGAAGTCTTAACGCGCGCTTAACGCGTCTGACACTCAAGATTAACCTGCGACTTGCGGGTTGGTGCTATCATGCACAACTGTAGACGGCAAGCTTGTGCCGCAACACAAATCACAACACGCTTCGGAGGTTAATTGGTATGCAGTCGATTCAATCGTTTGTTCAACGTCGTTTCTGGACTCTCATAATGCTCTTTCTTTTCGGTGGATTCGCCGTGTTACTGGCGGAGTTGCTGATCACCAACCACACCGACGGCATCCAGTTGGTAGCAGTAGCTGCCAGCCTGATCGGAATGATCCTCGCCGTGATCGGTCTGGTCGCCAGCCCGAAGTTCCGGCGGGTCGTGGCCGTACTTTTCCTGCTCTTGAGTGTGACCGGGATCATTGGCGTTATCGAACACAACGAGGGCGGTGAAGAGGGCGAGCGTGCCCAGCGTCCCGCGCTGACAACCAGCGCCAGTGGTGCAGTTGCAGACGTGTCGCTCCGCCTGCAGGGCGGCGACACTGACAACGATGGACCACCGCCTGGGTTTGGAGCCAACGGCTTCCGCCCTGAGGGTGGGAGCGCGCCACCGCCGCTGGCGCCACTGAGTCTGGCAGGTCTGGCGCTGATGGGGACGGTAGTAATGCTGGGCTGGCGCGACAAACCATAGCAAGATAGCCGCTAAGCCCCCTACAATGCCCGGCCCGGTCGTTCGATGATCTGGCCGGGCATTTTGTTGCATCCTCCGGGAAATGGGGGACCGCCATTCAGCCATTACAGCGGCTAGCCATGGCAGGAATCCTCAAGCCGTACCCATAAAGGACGCGTCTATCAATTAGTTGCCGCTTTGGCTGGTCTCCTGACCGAGCCAACACGGAAGTTATTTCTAGACGCGTCCCAAGCCAGAATCGTGTATAATGCGTACTACCGTTTGAACCGATCTGCGACGCCAACCAGACTTCGCGCCTTCATTGCGGAATTGCTGTTCGCACAATCTTGTCACGGAGATGGCTTCCCTATGGAACCCAACGCAAGCGCCGAACCGGCAGCGCCCGAACAGGAAGCAATCACAAACACAGAGCAGTCGCCGGCCGAGCCGCCGGCCGTGCAGGAACCCGCAAGCGGCAACCGAGTTCTGACCGGTTTGCTGAAGGTGGCCAGCGTCTTCGCGCCGTTGGTCGGCCAGGACTCCGCACCCGTCGGCGAAACGCCCCACGAGCGCCGCGGCCAATTGGCGGCGGCCATGGGTGCCGTCGGCATCTTGCTGGCCAGCCTGCAACTGTTGACCGACGCCTTCGACCTGGTCTCCCGACCCGCAGCCGTGTTGGGCAAATTCCTTCCCTACGTCATTGTCATTCTATTGGTGAGTGGCGCGATCCTGGTGGGCGGCGTGGCAGTGCGCTCCTCCCAGCCACGCCGGCGCAAGCGGGCAGCTCTCTTCCTGGCTGTCATCCTTCTGGTTGGATTGGTCTGGGGTGGGATCACGGCCTATGCCTGGCTGCGTCCGCCCCAGGGATTTCTGGTGCTGATCGCCGATTTCGACGGCTCCAACGCGACCCGCAAGGGCGATTTCGCCGGGCGGATCGGCGAGGCGTTGGTGGCGGAACTGCGTGATGTGGGCGATGCCGTCACCATCGAGCGCAGTCTGGAAACCTACAGCGATGCCGAAGCTGCTCAAGCCGCCGGACGCAAACGCAAAGCCGGCATGGTCATCTGGGGCGCCTATGATGATTTCGGCGTCACGCCGCACGTCGAACTGCTGCGCCAGCCGCGGATCGAGCAGCCGGCAACGGCGTCACAGCTTGTGCTCAATGCCGTGAGACCGGCGGCAGCCGAAGCCGCCGACGGAGCCAGTTTGGCACGCGTCGGCGATGTTACCTATCTCACCCGTGTCCCGCTGGCTACCACTGACCTGGATTTGTTCGCTGCGCATGGCCCGGAGCAGATGACCTACATGGTATCGGCCATCCTGGCAACGGGACTGTACGTTGACGGCAAGAACGAGGACGCGCTGGTCCTTTTCGACAAAGCGCTGGCCCATGCTGCAGACAGCGGCAGCGACGCGGCGGGCGTGGCGCGCGTGCTTTTCCAGCGTGCCATGGTCGAGCACGCGCTGGGCCGAACCGACCAGGCCGCGACCGACCTCGAAAAGGCGGTCGAGCTCGATCCCGACTTGTTTGCGGCACATTACAACCTTGCCATCTACTCGGCCGGCGCCTGCAGCGTGGCCGATTCGTTAGAACGGGCCATTGGAGAGGCGGAAGCTGCCGTGCGGCTGCAACCCGACAGCGCGCTGGCCCACCGCCTGCTGGGCAGCCTTTACCAGCAAGCCGGCCGCTATGAAGACGCGCTGGCGTCCCTGCAGAACGCGCTGAGTCACGACGACCAGGATCCCCTGACCTACCAACTGTTGGCATCGACCTACCGCGCGCTGGGCGACGAGCCCGCGGCAGCGCAGGCCAGCCAGCAGGCTATTGCGCTGCACCAGGCCTTCCTCGCGTCCCAACCGGCAGACGCCTACGAGTCGCAACTGGCTCTGGGTGACGCCTACGTCGGCGCTGGCCAGTATCAGGAGGCCGTAGCGGCCTACCGGGCGGCAGCTTCTCTCAATCCGGCTGCGGGAGCGCCACATCTCGGTCTGGGCAACGCATCCTACTGGCAGGGCGATTCCGACCAGGCCATCGCCGAATACCGGCAGGCCGCCGGTCTGACGCCGCAAGATCCCAATCCAGTGCTGCTGACCGGCTTGATTCAGGCGGAGCAGGGCGATCTGGCCGGTGCAATTGCCTCCCAGGAACAAGCGGCCAGGCTGTCAACTTGCGATCCGGCGCCACACCTGTTGCTGGGAGGGCTGTACTTCCAGCAGGATGACTACGCCAACGCGGCTGCGGCCTATGAGGACGCGCTGGCGCTGGATCCCACCGACGCCGATGCCTGGTATGTCTTGGGCAGCCTGCGCAATCAACAGGACGACCTGGCCGGTGCCGTCGAGGCAGCGCGCAAGGCGGTCGAGTTTGAGCCGGAGATGGTCGAGGCTCAGCGCTTGCTGGCCCTGTCGCTTTTCCACCTGGGAGAAAACGAGGACGCGCTTCCCGCCGCTCAGTCGCTGGTCAGCCTGGAACCGCAGTCCGCGGCCAACCAGTCGCTGCTGGGCGATATCTATTTTGGCTTGCAGCAATGGGAAGACGCAGCCAACGCCTACGAGGCGGCGCTGGCGCTGGCAGACGATGCCAGCACGCGCACGGTGCTGGGCATGATCCGCATGCAGCTTGGCCAGATGGACGCGGCGGTCGATCAGTACCAGGCCGCGCTGGCGGTCGATCCGGGCGATGGGCTGGCCTGGCAAGGTCTGGGCGGCGCGTACGCCCAGCAGGGTCAACTGGCCGAAGCGGCCAATGCTTTCGAGCAGTCGCTGGCTGTGGCAGACAGCGCGCTCACCCGCGGGCAGTTGGCCAGCGTCTACCAGCAGCAGGGCGAAATCGACAAGGCCATCGCGCAGTACGAGCGGGCCGTTGCGCTGGACAGCAGCCAACCGCGCTGGCGGGTACGGCTGGGCGGGCTGTATGCCAGCCAAGGGCGGCTGGCCGAAGCAGAGGCGGCCTTCCGCGCGGCGCTGGAAGGCGACCCGGAGAACGCCGAAGCCCTGGCCGGGCTGGCCGGCGCAGCCTACCGTCAATGCAGCGTCAGCACAGCCGTCCAGTCGATGGCTGCCGCGGCCGCGCTCTCGCCCGCGTATCGCGGTTCGCTGGCGGCGTTCTACGAAGCCCAGGGCCGTGTCGCCGACGCTGAGGCCTTGTACACCGAACTGGGTCAGGCCCCGGAAGATGACGTGTTTGCCCACCTGGCCGTGGCCGATTACCTGTTCCGCAGCGGACGCCTGGACGACGCAGCGCAGACGTACCAGCAGATACTCGAAGCTGGCAGCGCACCACCAGGGCTGGTAACTTCGCTGGTTCACTTTGCGCTGGGCCAGATCGAATACCTGCAGGAACGGCTCTTCGCGGCGGGAGGCGAGTTTGACCAGGCGCTGGCCGCCTTTCCAGCCAACGTCGATGCGCAGGCCGGGCTGGGCGATGTAGCGCTGCGCGCCGGCGAGGCAGCCGACGCGCTAGCAGCATATGACGCTGCGCTCCCCTTGGTGCCCCAGTACATGGGTGGGCTGCCGGCCGAAAACGTGGCGCTGACCAACGTCCTGTTGCAAGTGCGGCGCAGCCTGGCGCTGGCGCAACTGGGCGATGCCGCTGGCGCCGCGGCGGCGCTGGATAACGCGCTGGAACTGGCTGACGGGGCCGTGGCATTGACACCGCGGTCGCCGCTGGCACAATTCACGCTGGGCACAGCGCATCTGGCGCGCGGCGAGACGGCTGAAGCTGACGCCGCCTTCGCACGTGCCAGCGAGTGCGACCAGTCACTGACTGCAACGCGCGGCCGGCTTGAGGCCAATCTGGCTAATTTGCAGGCCGGTGAATAAGGATGCGGCGTAGTTCCCTGACCTGAGTTAGCGACGTTCCTCCAACGGTGCATCTCCGCCAGCGCAGGCCGCGCAGGCTAGGGTCCCAAATCGACCAGGCTAACGTCGTCGAACATAGTGTTGCCGCCAGGCTTGTGGCCACCGCCGGCGCCGAGCGGATGCACCGCGCGCAGGAAGATGGTCGTGCGATCCCCCTGCGCGCGCACGCTCTCCTGGGTCGATATCCACTGATTGGGCGTCATGTCACGCCAGGGAAACCAGACAACGCTGGGAGCCTCAAACCCCTCACCGCCGGTGGGGTCGATGCCAAGATAAAGCTGGAGGCCGCTCTCGCTGGGCACGTACTTGGCCCAGGCCTCGACGGTGAAGAGGTGGCCCGGGATGGTTTCGGCCACGCGGTACAATCCGGTCTCGCCGCTGCGCCAGTCGAAGCTGATCTCCTGTGAGCGGTTGCCGCTGTGGATGTTGGGTCCATGTTTGTTTTCGTTGAGGCGCGGCGGACCGCTGGCCTCGTAGACCTTTTCGAAAGGCTGCCAGCCATTGCCGACAAAAGCCGTGAAACCCTCATAGGGGCTGGGCCACGGGTAGAAGCCCTCCTCCATATCCCATGTACCGCCGCGTTGGGGCGGCAGCGTTGCCGCGGGCAGTGGACTGGTTGCTGTGGGCAGTGGCGTGACGACGGCGGCCGGCGCGGGCTGCGGTGTAGCCGTGGGCGCCTCCGGGACCGCGGTTGCCGGCGGCAGTGGGGTATTAGTGGCAAGCGGCTCCGTAGCCGTGGGCGTGGAAGTCTGGGCGGTGGTTGGGCTGGCTGTCGCGGTAGGAGTGTCGGACGGCGCCGCAGTCGCGGTCGCTGTCGCTGACGGCTCGACAGCAGCCAACAGCGGCGCCGGCGTCTTGGTAGGCGTCGGCGTCGGGATCGGTTGTTGGCTGCCGCAGCCGCTTAGGGCCAACGCCAACAGCACGAGACAGCTGGCAAACGGCAAACGAAGCGCAGGCGACGACGTCAGCGGCTGGAAGACCGCTGCTGCGAACGCTGACGCGCCGCTCAACGATCTGGCAACCGGTGGGGTAGCAGGGGAGTTAGGTATGGATTGCACGGCGCCGATTATGCCCTGAAGCGGCGCAGTTGGCAAGGCGACATCCGTTGTGGTCAGGTGGCAGAGTTGGCCAGCATCGATGTGATTTCAGCCACCGGTGGGATGCGACCGCCGCTGACCAGCTTGTCATTGATGACGAGACCGGGCGTGTATAGCAGTCCATACCGGCTGAACTCGGCGCGGTCGGTCACCTTCTCGATGGTGGCATCGGCCCCGAGTAGCGTAACAGCCTCGCGAG
Organism: Anaerolineales bacterium; assembly: GCA_020634615.1. Classification (GTDB taxonomy): domain Bacteria; phylum Chloroflexota; class Anaerolineae; order JAAEKA01; family JAAEKA01; genus JACKBK01. The sequence goes on along the minus strand of JACKBI010000005.1, from coordinate 278,905 downwards.
CGTTATGCGCCAGCTTGTCACAGTTCTCGCAGCCTGGGCCGAGGACTTTGATGGCGATTGTCATGGGATAGTCTCCTTGGGGAGTCGGTGGTCAGTGATCAGTGGTCAGTAAACAGTGATCGGTAACGGTGATCCGAACCGATTACTGATCACCAACTACGGGGTTATTATGATCGTCGGCTCGATGACGATCTCGCTTTTGACCGAGTTCGCAACCAGGCTGTACTTCTGCGCGGATACCAAGGCGCGGCGGATGCGTTTTTCCGTGACGGCAGGGTCATCACCGGCATTTGCGCGCACGGTGATCTCGGGCCAGAAGCGCAGATGTGTGAATAGTTCGGTGCGGTCCAGCGCGATCTGTTTCACGCCGTCGGTGCGGCAGGTGTAGCTGACCAGATCGATCTTGAAGCGCTCGCAGGCCCAGAGAAACATCATCATCACGCAGGTGTTGGCGGCGGCGACGAAAGCGTCCTCCGGCGTCAGCACGCCCGCGTGTCCGTAGGCGTCGGGCGGCGCGGAGAACATCATCTGCGGGCCGTTGCCCATAACGATGTGGCCCCAGTGGTCGCCTTTCCACGATACATCGGTGGTGTAGGTTGCGGTCTCAGCCACGGGTCGACTCCTTTTCCGCACAGTAGGCTTGCCAGGCAGTCTGCACCGCTTCGGCGTAAACAGCTTCCTGGTCGTCGGGAATAGTGTTGTAGAGACGCACCGTGTTCATGAGCTGGGCGGGTGGCTCCCGAAACCCGGTTTCTCCGAAGAAACCGGGTTTCTGAGCGTACGCCATCTCCATGATCGGCTCCAGCGCCATGATCTGGATGGCACGCCCGTCGATCTCAACGGTGGTCACGGGAACGCCTGAGCCGCACGCGCAAGCGGCCGAGTTGACGGCTGGCTTCGCGTCGGCCTCCGCTTCCAGCACGACACCCTCCGATCGGCTCCAGCGCGCGTCCATCAGGCGATCTACCTCGGCCGCGATCTCGTCGGCCAGGGCGTCGATCAGCGGCGCGGCATCGGCCGACAGGCGGCGCATGCCCTGTGGTCGTGCCAGCCCGCGCGCGGCGATGATGTCATCGACCAGCAGGCTGGCGGCTGGCTTGTTGCTGTATAGCTCCGTGGCGCGGGCCGCGCAGCGTTTCTCGCAGCCATCGACGGCGATGGTCGGGTAGAACTTCGCGAAGGCGCGGTCGCCCTCGCCGCCCGCCAGAAATAGCGGCAGACAGATGGTAACCGTCTCAGCCGGGCGCAGGTCCTCCAGCACCTTGAGCGCCGCGAGGCGCGTCACAGTGCCTTCGGCCATCTCTTCGCCGGAGCAGGCTACGATTCCAACTTTGCGTTGGGGTAAACTTGGCATGGTTGATCCTTTTGGAAGGGGGAAATGAAGGGAAACAGGAAAGGAGGGAAACCAGGCACGCACAGAGGCGTTCCTGTTAGTCCCCGTTAGCTCCCGTCAGCTTCCATGAGCTCCCCCGCTGCTTGCATGACTTCTTCGGCCAGCGCACGTGCCAGCGCCAGGCCGCCTTCGTTCAGTTCGGCGATTCCCTGCGGTTTGCACTGTTTGTTGCGCCGGTAACAGTCGAGGACGGTGAACTCGCGGGCGACGTGGCCACCGGCCTCACCGACGTTGACGGTGGCGCAGGCCAGCTTGCAGCCGTCCAGGGTGATCACTGGCACGCCGCGCACCGCCGCCTGCGCGTCCTCGTCGCCCAGAACCAGCAGCGACAGCGGCACGATGCGCGTCGTTTCCGGCGCCAGCTCCTCGACCACGATGTAGGCCGCCTCGCGGGTGACGGTGCCGTAAGTCTTGCCGATGCCGCTGCACGGCACGACGACTGTTTTTATTGGCGCGTTCTCAACGGGTTGGCCGGTCATGCTGCTGCCTCCGCCTCGGCCTGTGCAGTCATCACCGTCAGGTACTGCGCAGCGTCCAGCAGGCCGGCCGGCGGCCATTGATCCGGTCGCAGCTCCACCAGCCAGCCGCGGCCGTATGGGTCCTGGTTGATGAGTTCAGGCGTATCTTCAAGAGCCTCGTTGGCGGCGACGATCTCGCCCGTCAGCGGCGAGGGCACTTCGAGATCGACTTTGACCGTCTCGATGGACGCCAGTTCGTCGCCCTGGGAGACGCGGCGGCCGGTGGCGGGCGCATTGAAGAACGCCACATCGCCGCTGGACTGCTGGCGATAATCGCTCAGCCCCAGCCTGACGATCTGTTGCGTCTCATCCGTCGCCGCCCAGACACCGGCCTCGCTGTACAGGTAGCCGGGCATGACGCGGAAGATGAACTTGTCGACTCTTGCTTCAAGCAGTTGTGGGGTCATAATTACCTCGTGTCGTCATCGAAGGTTGTGCCGCAGATTATTGCATATTCAAGAAATTGCATATGGATCAATATTACTCCTGTTTGCCTGACTCTGCTATGATCTAGATCATGTTTCCTGATTTCTTCCTGATGGTTATTTTTGCACCATGATCCAGGTCATAGCGCGACGATCCAATTGGCGGTATACTATGTGCAGATCATGCAGAAACTTGCATTGCTTGCCACAGGAAACCACCCATGACCGATCGCCAACTAGAGGAACAGGCCGTTCGCTTCAAGCTGCTGGGGCACCCCGTCCGCCTGCAGATACTCGACATTCTGCGGCGCAGCCCCGAGTGTGTGTGTCATCTGGAAGCGGTGCTGGGGAAGCCGCAGCCGTATATCTCCCAGCAATTGCGGGTGTTGCGCGAGGCGGGCGTGATTGTAGACAGCAAGGAGGGGTTGAACGTCTTCTACCAGTTGGCCGACCCCGAGGTCGCTGCGCTGTTGAACGTCGCGCTGGGACCGAATCTGCCAGAGAAGATCGGTACACGACAACCTCTGTCGCTGTGCGATTGCCCCCACTGTAGCTGACCTGAGAAGAAGATTGTCCCCCACATTGAACTGTGGGGCTGGTGCGGCGCTAGGCCAGCCGCATCTTGAAAGATGCGGGGGCCCGCAAGCGCACAAATCTCCGCGTCCGGCCAGGATTGTCGGGTCGTGGGAATCCCCACACTGAACTGTGGGGCTGGTGCGGGGCTCTGGGCCAGCCGCATCTTTCAAGATGCGGGGCCTGCAAACGCACAAATCTACGCGTCCGGCGAGGATTATCGGGTCGTGGGAATCCCCACACTGAACTGTGGGGCTGGTGCTCTACCGCCCTGTCTGAACGTCCTTGACCAGGCCAGCCTGCACGGCGTACGCGGCGGCATGGGCGCGGCTGCGTAGGTGCAACTTGGCGAGGATATTTGCCAGGTGGCTCTTGACGGTGTGCTCGCTGAGACTGAGCGCGTCGGCGATTTCGCGGTTGGGCAACCCCTGGGCCACCAGCCGCAACACCTCCACCTCACGCTCGCTGAGGTCATCCACCTCGACCGGGAGAGTCTCTGCAGACCCCGGCCCGGCTACCTTGCGAAATTCGTTCAGCAGATGGCCGGCCATGGCGGGCGCAATGATCGCCTCGCCGGCATGTACCCGCTGGACAGCGTCCAGCAATTCGGCCATTCCCACGTTCTTCAGCAAATAGCCGCGTGCGCCGGCCTTGATGGCATCGAACAAATCCGCGTCGCGCTCGGAAACCGTCAGGATGATCACCGGGGTGGCGGGGTGGCTCGCGCTCAGGCGACGGGTCGCGTCCGGACCGGATAGCACCGGCATGTTGAGATCCATCAGCACCACGTCCGGTTGCAAGGCATCAACCATCGCTAGCGCCTCTCCACCATCGGCCGCCTGCCCAACCACATTCAACTGCGGGTAGTCCTCCAGAATGCGCGTCAACCCCTGACGAAACAGATTGTGGTCGTCCACGATCAGCAGACGAATGGGTGTGTCAGTCATGGCGTTCCTGTCTCAACCTTCTACTCGTCCTCGTCCTCTTACTCGTACTCGTACTCGAAATCAGCCCGAACCGAAGAGTACGAGGACGAGTAGGAGTAGGAGCGGAAGAGCGGAGCATGGGCGCTAGTTGCGGGCAAGCGGCACGCGCGCCGTCACCCGCGTGCCCTGGCCCGGGCTGGACGCGACGGTCAGCTGGCCGTCCAGCGAACGCACCCGCTCGCGCATGCTGGCCAGTCCGACGTGCTGCCGGTCGAAGGGACTGTCGTTTTCGAACCCGCGACCATCGTCGGCCACGGTCAGTTCCAGCGTCCCGTTGTAGCGGGCGAGATCGACCCAGGCATGGCTGGCGTTGGCGTGACGGCGGACGTTGGTCAGCGCCTCCTGGGCAATGCGCAGCAAGTGCAGCGCCACCTCTGGCGGCATCTCAGGCAATGTTTCGGCGCCGCTGCAATCTACCGGCAGGCCGGTACGACGGGTGAAGTCAGCAATATGCGCGGCCAGCGCTTCACCGAAGCCGCCCGGCCCGTCCACCGTCAACCGCAGGCCATCGATGGTCTCGCGCACCTCAAGATAGGCATTGGCGATCACCTCGTGCAGATCCTGCAGCTCAGCCGGCAGCCGGTCGGTCTCGCCGCGCGCCGCCATGCGCTCCAGGCGCTCAGCCTGCATTCCGAGATAGCCCAGCGTCTGCGCGACACCGTCGTGCATCTCACGCGACAGGCGATAGCGTTCCTCGATCACCGCGGTCTGGCGCAGTTGCGTGTACAGCTGCGCGTTACGCACCGCCAGCGCAATCTGGCTCGCGATGGCTTTCATCATGTCGATTTGCGCCGGTTTGAAGGTGCCCGGCTCCCTGCTGCCCAAGAACAACGCGCCCAACGTTTCGCCTTCAGTCTGCAACAGCAGGACGGCGGTCGAGGCAAAGGGATCGTTGCCAGCCCGTTCCTGCGTCAGGACAGGCTGGCCGGTCCGCAAGGCGCGGTCGGCCAGCCGCAACGCCAATCCAAATGCCGGCCCGCCGATGCCGGTCGCATCGTGCTCGTCTGCCAGCCCGCGGTGCACGCGGATGTCCCAGGTATCGTCGCGCAGCAGCAAAATTGCGCCCGCTTCGACGCTCCAGCCGCTGACCGTGGTTTCCAGCACACTGGCCAGCAGTGAGTCGAGGCTTCTGCGCTCCTGGGTTGCCCGGTCAACGGCGTACAGGGTTGCCATCTGGCGAGCGCGCAGCCGTGCCGAGTCCAGGGCGGTGGTAACCTCGGTTGCCAGAATGCTGACCAGGTGAATCTGCTCCGGCGACGGATTGACGCCGGGCGCCAAATAGCCCGACACGACCCCGGTGCGTTCGTTGCCGCGGCCCAATGGCATACAGACGATGCGGTCCAGCGGCGACGCGCCAGACGAGCCTTGCAGCGATTCCAGTAGGTGACAGTGGTCGCTGACGTGCGCGGTCAGCGGCTGGCAGTTGGTGCAGCGCTGCGCGGAGAAGCGGGTCGCCACCTCCTCACGCAGGGTAATGACGTCGGCCTGGCTCAACCCGTAAGTCATCTCCAGCGCGCCGTGTTCCCGCTCAGCATCGAACGTGACCACCGACGCGCCGCGCGCGCCCAACAGTTCCACCGGAATACGGGCCGCGATCTCCAGCAGATCCTGGACATCGGCGGAGTTTGTGACCCGCTGGCCAACCTCGTGGATCGTCTGAAGCTGGCGGTGCGCCAGCGCCAGTTCGCCGTAGGCGTCGTGCAGATCCTGTTCCGCGTCCTCCTGGCGGGCGGCGGCTTTGGCAAGCTGGCGCAGCCCGATCCAGACCACTGCCACGCCTGTCAGGCTGTAGAGCGCGAGCTGGGCCCACCCTTGCTGACCAGGGGGCAGGAAGCGGAACAACGTGAACAGCAGCGCCTGATGGATCGCAGCCGCGCCGACCACGATGATGACGATGGGCCAGCGCAGCTCGGTCACGCGCCGGTAGATCGCGGTGAGCCGCTCGGAGCGTTCGTGATCGGCACTCCTGGGGGTAGAAGTCTGGAGGTCTGGGTTATCAGGCATTGTAAATGGCGGCCTTGCGGCGCTACGTGAATTGTACCACAGAAAAGAGGTAGGCTTCAAGGTGCTTTGCCTTGGGTTCGCGCAGCGAAACCCGCGTCATGCATCGATACGGGTCGCGTGGCGCCGGTCAATTGCCTTTCACCAGGATAGGTCGAGCGCTGTAGGCCCGACCAGTAGCACAAAACAGCGCAATACTTGCACGGATGTCAAGCAGCTCGCCTTGCCTTAAATACAGATGAATTTATTCGTTCGCTTGACAGATGCTTGTTTGTAGGTAGAATAGCGCTTGCCGTTCCGTTTACCCGAACCTGTCACAGTTCAATGGGTTTGTTACCTCAGCTGTGTGTTTGACGTTTGTCTGGATAGTTCTACCCGGATGACAGCCCGGTCATTTGACGTGACCGCGTCAGACCCGCATCGCTCACCTCTCAATATCAGGCAGCATTATTGAAGACCGATTGGTCCCAGAAACAATGCATCTATGCTAGCTGACAGCGATGTCAAGGCAGGGATGTTTCGTGGGCAATATCGGCCCTGTACAACAGAAAAGGAGGCCCCACTCTAAGCTAACATTGCATCGCTGAGTCGCAACGTTTCTATTTCGGCTAGTTTAGTGCGGTGTCTCGCTTTGCGTTCCCGGGACACTGTCCACCCCCGTACGATTTCACTTGAAGGAGTATTTTAGATGCAACGCAAGCAAGTCCTTTATCTGGTGGCGATACTGGTCATGGTTTTGGCCATGCTACCCGTTGGTGCAGCCGCTCAGCCCGCCGCACCCAACGCCAGCGCCGCCGACACGGTCGGCAACGACGCCCCGCTCAGCGCACACGACCTCAAAGTGATCGCCGACGCCGGTCCGGCCGCCCCGGCTGCGCCCGTCAACCCTGACGCGGTTCTTTACGACAACGGCCCGCTGGTGACCAACCCCGCCGGCGGCGCCGGCGGCGCTGACGCCAGCGCGCTGCAGACGGCGGTGCTCAACAGCACTTACGGCTTCGGCCACCAGATCGCCAGCGGCAACCGGGTGGCGGATGACTTCACCGTCCCGGCCGGCGGCTGGAACATCAGCACCATCACCTTCTTCGCTTACCAGACCGGGTCGACGACCACCTCGACGATCAACAACGTCAACCTGCGCATCTGGGACGGCGTGCCCGGCGTCGGTAATGTCGTCTTTGGCGACACCACCACCAACCGGCTGGCCGGCAGCAGTTGGTCCAACATCTATCGCACGCTCGACACCGGTCTGCTGGCCAGCGATCGCCCGATCATGGCCGATGTGGTGACAGTCAACACGACCCTGCCGGCCGGCACCTACTGGCTCGACTGGTCGAGCGGCGGTACGCTGGCGTCCGGTCCCTGGGCGCCGCCGGTGACGCTCGTAGGCCAGACTGCCAAGCCTGGCGCGAACGGCATGCAGTCCCTGGCCGGCGCCGCGTTTGCTCCGGCGATTGACACCGGCAGCGGCGCGGTCCAGGACTTCCCCTTCGTCATCGAAGGACAAGCGGCAGGCGGCGGCCCGTCGATTTCGCTGCGGAAGACCGTCGGCACCACGCCCGGCGTCTGCGCGGCGACCAGCAACATCAGCGTTGCACCAGGCACTACGGTCTACTACTGCTACACGGTAACCAACAACGGCACCGTGACCCTCGAAACGCACGACCTGTCTGACGATCAACTGGGCACGATCTTCACCGGCTTCAGCTATTCCCTGACCCCCGGCAACAGCGTCAGCACGGTTGACGCCGGCTTGACGATCAGTACGGTGATCAATGCCCCGACGACCAACGTCGGCACCTGGACGGCCTACGAAGCTGTGCCCGATGGCGGCGGCCAGGCCTCGGCACAGGCGACGGCCGTAGTCAACATTACGCCAGGCTCATGCCCCGCCGGAACTGTGCCGAATGTGCTCTACTCAACCGACTTTGAGGCCGGCGCAGACGGCTTTACACATAGCGCTGCCGTAGGTACCGACACCTGGGCGCTCTCCGGCGCCAACCCGCACAGCGGCAGCCAGCATTTCCACGCTGACGACATTAGTTCAATCTCCGATCAGCGGCTGGTCTCGCCGGCTGTGGTTCTGCCCAGCGGCCAGGATCCGGTCACCATCCAGTTCTGGAACGCCCAGGATATGGAACCCACCTTTGACGGCGGCATCATCGAGGTCACCAGCGACGGCGGAGCGACCTGGACCCAGGTGCCCAACGCCAACCTCCTGACCGACCCCTACGATGGGGCGCTGTCGACCTCCTTCGGCAACCCGCTGGGCGGCTTGCAGGCGTGGTGGGGGCCGCAGGCCTACCTGAACTCAGTCGTAGATGTCACCGGCTACGCCGGGCAGACGGTGCAGTTCCGGCTCCGTCTTGGCACCGACAGCTCGGTCAGCCATCCTGGCTGGGACGTCGACGATGTGCTTGTCCAGTCCTGCGCACCTGCTGTGGTCGAGCCAATCTGCCAGGTGCCTGAATTGACGATTCCCGACAATGACCCGGTGGGTGCCTCGACGACCATCAACGTGCCGTCCGGCGGCTCGCTGGCCGACCTGAATGTCTACATGAACGTCACACACACATGGGTGGGTGACCTGATCCTGACCCTGGAGCACGTCGATACCGGCTCAACCGCCGTCCTGTTTGACCGGCCGGGTGTGCCTCCCGGCACGTTCGGTTGCTCAGGCGACAACATCGACAACTACGCCGACGATGAAGCGACCCTCACGTTCGAGAACGACTGCGCCAATGCCAATCCGGCCTATGTTCCTGACGATCCCTACCAGCCCAACAGCCCGCTGGCGGTCTTCGACGGCGAGGACCTGGCAGGCGACTGGACGCTGACTGTCAGTGACAACGCTAGCGGCGACACCGGCACGCTCAACGAGTGGTGTCTGGTCCCCGGCGACAGTTCCGGCGAAGATCCCAACATCGACGTCAACCCGTTGAGCATGGAGAGCACCCAGCCGACCAACACCCAGACCCAGCAGCAACTGACGGTGGCCAACACCGGCGGCGGGACGCTGGACTGGGTGATCGACGAAGAAGAGACTGCACCAAACGCGGCGCCGCCGGCAGGCGCGGGCAGCACAGCCAAGCTGGGTGCGCCTGAACAGGTTCAGCGCAGCGCCAAGGAACTGACCAGCCTCATGGAGGCGGCCAACGCCGAAGTGGTGGCAGATGGCAGTTTCGAAGCCGGTACACCGAATCCCTTCTGGAACGAATCGTCGACCAACTTCGGCACGCCGCTGTGTGATCTAGCGGGTTGTGGCGACGGCGGCGGCACCTCCTTCCCGCTGACCGGCGACTGGTGGTCATGGTTCGGCGGCATCGCGGCCTACGAGGACGGCAACGTGTCGCAGAGCGTGACCATCCCGTCTGGCGGCCCTGCCACCCTGTCCTTCTGGGTCATGAACGGCGTCTGCTCCGGCGACCCGTCCGACTATCTGCGAGCCTACATCGACGGAACGCAGCTCTGGGAAACCACTGGCGTTGCGGCCGAGTGCGGTACGCTGAGCTATCGTCAGGTTACCGTAGATGTCAGTGCATACGCCGATGACGGCGCACACTTGCTGGAGTTCAACTCCGAGGTGTTCGGTACTGATACCACCAACTTCGCTTTGGACGACGTGTCGCTGGATGCGGGCGGCGGCGGTGGCGGCGAGCCGTGCGAAGTGCCGTCTGACATCCCGTGGCTGTCGCTGGATGCCTACAACGGCTCCAACGCTGGCGGCACGGACACCATGTTGACCGTGACCTTCGACTCGACCGGCCTGGCAAACGGTGTATACACGGGTAACCTGTGTGTCGCCAGCAACGATCCTGACCCCGGTCCCGGCAACGGAACCGATCAGGTGATCGTGCCAGTGACCCTGACCGTGGAAGGGCAGGAAGCGCCCAACATCGACGTCAGCCCGTTGAGCCTGGAGAGCACGCAGGCCACCAACACGTCGACCAACCAGCCGCTGACCGTTGCCAACACCGGCGGCGGCACGCTGGACTGGACCATCGACGAGGAGAACCTGCCCGGACCGGACCTGATCCTGCCCTCGCAGCCTTCTGCCAATCACAACAGCGCAGCCGGCCAGTCAGCCACGCAGCCGGTCACCATCGGCGACAACGTGCTGGCAGCCGCCGGAACCGGCGTCGGCCAGACGGCGACCCCCAGCCGGCCGGCAACCCCCGACGGCCAGGTGACCATCACCCATTCGGCGACGCAGAACATCACGGCGCTGAACTCGGTCTCCTGCAATGCCGGCGGCCTGCACACCGACAACAGCTACATCCGGGTGTTCGACCTGGCAGCCTTCGGACTTCCCAATGGACTGGATGTGACCGATGTCGAGTTCGGCATCGAGCAGGCGCTGGGAGCCACCGGTGCGCAGCCCGTGGTGGTCAACCTGTACATCAAGACCAACCCGGCTCTGCCGCTGACCTTCGCCAATCTGACCCCCATCGGCTCAGCTGGTGTCAGCGTCACCGATCAGTCACTGACCATCCTGTCCGTGCCGGTGGCCGGCACGGCTGGCCCTGGTTCGGTGCTGGTGGTCGAGGTGTTCACACCCGAAGGCCAGACCGACGGCAACAGCTTCTTCATCGGCTCCAACGCTGATGGACAGACGGCGCCGAGCTATCTGGCGGCCGCCGACTGCGGCGTGCCCGAGCCGACCGACACGGCAGCCCTCGGCTTCCCCAACATGCACATCGTCATGAACGTGACGGGTGACGCCGACGTGACGCCAGATGCCTGCACGGCGCTGTCCGACATCCCGTGGTTCTCGCTGGATGCCTACAACGGCTCCAATGGCGGCGGCACCAACACGGGTCTGACCGCAACCTTCGACTCGACCGGTCTCGCCGATGGCGTGTACACGGGCAACCTGTGCATCACCAGCAACGATCCCGATCCCGGCCCCGGCAACGGAACCGATCTTGTGGTCGTGCCGGTCACCCTGACTGTCCAGCCGCCGACCGCGGTGGCGCTGACCGACCTGGCTGCTGGTTCCGACCAGATGCCTGCGCCGGCCGGTGTGCCGATGGGTGCGGTGGCTGCTGCTGGCCTGAGCATGGCGATGGCCGCTGGCTACGCCCTGCGACGGCGACGGCAGGAATAGGTTCCGCAATACAGTGCCAGTCACTTATCAAAAGTGACTGGCACTGAGAACAAGAGAGCCTCCCAACGTCAACGGCGACGCTGGGAGGCTTTTTGTTGTTTTGACAGCGACAGGGTATGGACTATAATTGTCGGGCGCTTGCAGATAGTCAAGTGCAGAACTGTCGGTTTCCTCGCTACCAGCCAGTGGCCCCACGGGTCAAGGCGCTCCGGGATCGTGACAGGGCTTCAGCCCACAATTCGACTAGCCTGTGTCATGGTCTACTTTCTTGGATGACAACCGCATCGATTGATTTGGCATCGCCGCATCTGCGCGCAACGAAGCCTGATCAATTTTGAGAAGGAGGTGTATCGACCTCAACTGACCCTACCTTGCTGGATCGATCATGGCAACTCTCATCGTACCGGCGCCTGCCTTGCTATCTGGCCGCGTCGCTACTTCGCCTTCGGTACCACACCTGATTAGGAGACATATCCCTAGCATGAAACGTTCATCCGCGTTTGTATTGATAATGGTAATCGCGCTGCTTCTGGCGCCAATGATCGCCAATGCGGCGCCATCACCGACTGCCGCGGCGCTACCGGGCACCCCACCCGCCGGCCAGCAAACTGTCAAGTCCCCCGATGCATCGTGTGCACTGCTGGACGACGCCCAGGCGCGCGCGACGATGTCTGGCATGTTCGAAACCAAGCTGCTCCTGGCCTGCGGCCGGGCGAACGAGTTGGGCGGCGTGACTTCCGATGCACCTGCCAACTACGCGCCGAACTTCGGCACGGACGTGCTGGTCAACAACCCTGCACTGGATAGCGGTTCTTCCCGCACCCAGAGCGAGACCATCATTGCCCGCAACGAAAACACCGGCACCATCTGCTCGGCCTACAACGACTCCTACGGCGGCGTCACGGCGGGCGTAGGTTACACCGGCTTCAGCTCCTCGACCGACGGCGGTGCAACCTTCACCGATCACGGCGGGTTGGGCGCCAACAGCTTCGGCGATCCGGGCCTGATCTGGCGCAAGTCCGATGGCAAGTTTTACCTCGGCACGCTCCATACCGCAGGCATCGGTTTCTGGCGCTCCGACGACGACTGCAACAGTTTCACTTTCATCGGCAACCCTCACTCGAGCGCCAACGACGACAAGGAATTGTTTGCCGTTGACAACAACGTGGCCAGCCCGCACTACGGCCGTATCTACATGGCCTGGACCGACTTCACCACCGCACGCATCTATGTGACATTCTCCGACAACACCACTACCTGGTCCGTTCCGGTGGCCGTGAGCGGGGCAGGTATCGACGTGCAGGGCGCGTGGCCGACAGTGGCTCCCAACGGCGATGTCTATGTCGCCTGGGTGCGCTGGAATCCGTATTCCACCGGACCCATCGACATCGAAGTTGTGCGCTCCACCAACGGCGGCGCCAGCTTCAGCCAGGTCACCAATCCCCTGACCGGCGGCATCAATCCGCGCGCGTCCACTCCGACCGCTTCCTGCGGCCGGCCGGCCCTCAACGGCAACATCCGTTACCTGCCGTCGCCGCAGATCACAGTCAGCCCCAACGGCGACCTGCACGTGGTCTACGTGCGTGACCCGGACGGTCTGAACGTCGGCGACGTGATCAACGTCTACTACCGCCGTTCGACCGACAGCGGCGCGACCTGGGGTCCCGAAGTGCTGTTGAACGACGACGGTACGACCACCGACCAGTTCTTCCCCACCATCAGCGCCGGCCCCGGTGGTCGCATTGTCTCGACCTGGTACGACCGGCGTCTGGACACGGCTAACAACCTGCTTTTCGACTACTACATGCGCGCTTCGGATGACGGCGGCGTAACCTGGCAGGCCAGCGTGCGCGTCACCGACGGTTCTTCGGGCGTCGTGCTCGATCCCAATCTGGCCACCTGCTACCACGGCGACTACGACGGGCAGGTCCAGACCGCCGGCACCGTTCTCGTGCAGTGGTCCGACGACCGCCAGGTAGTGAACGGCACCGATCCCAACGTCTACTTCGACACCCAGGCGTTTGCGCCTGACTACACCCTCAGCGTGACACCCGACACCCTGTCGGTCTGCGCACCCAGCGATGCGGCCTACACCGTCGACGTCGGCTCAGTGTTGGGCTACACCGACCCGGTGACGCTGTCCGCCAGCGGCAACCCGGCCGGAACCACCACCAGCTTCAGCGTCAATCCGGTGACGCCGGCGGGTACCAGCACGCTGACTATCGGCAACACCGGCGCAGCCTCGGCCGGCAGCTCGAATATCACGGTCTCAGCGGCGTCGACCAGTGGTCCCAAGACTGGCGATGTAACGCTCAATCTCTTCACCGCCGCAGCCGGCCAGCCTGTACTGACCGCTCCTGCCAACGGCGCAAGCAACGTGCCGGTTCCGCCGACATTCACCTGGAACGTGCCTGCACAGGCTGGAACATACAGCATCCAGATCGCCACGGACGCTGGCTTCAGCAACATCGTCGATCAGGCCAGTGGCCTGACCGATCCGACCTACACAGCCGCGGCGCCGCTCAACACCAATACGCTTTACTACTGGCGTGTGATGGCTGACAACACCTGCGGCGCCAGCGCGTATTCCACCGTCTTCAGCTTCCGAACTGTGGCTGCCCCGGGCGATTGCGCTGTGGGAAGCACGCCGAACATCCTCTACCAGTATGGGTTTGAATCCGGCGCTGGCGGCTGGACCAGCAGCGGCACGGGCAACACCTGGGCCATCGCAGCCACCAACCCGCACAGCGGCGCCTCGCACTTCCACGCCAATGACCCGGCCACGGTCAGCGACCAGCGACTGGTATCGCCGGCCGTCGCCATTCCGACGGGTCAGAACCCGGTGACGCTGAAGTTCTGGCATGTGCCGAACCTGGAGCCCAGCGGCGCGGCAGCCTGCTTCGACGGCGGCATCCTCGAGTCCTCCATCGACGGCGGCGCGACCTGGGTGCAGGTGCCCAACGCCAATCTGTTGGTTGGCCCCTATCGTGGCACAGTCTCCGGCAGCTTCGGTAACCCGCTGGCGGGCCTGCAAGCCTGGTGCGGCACGACCTCCTACATCAACACCATCGCCGATGTCAGCAGCCTGGCTGGCCAAACAGCCCAGTTCCGCATGCGCCTGGGCTCGGACACCTCGGTCAGCAACCCCGGTTGGGACGTGGACGATGTGACCGTACAGTCATGCCAGCCCAGCGGCGGCGACGATCCCAACATCGACGTCAGCCCGTTGAGCCTGGAGAGCACGCAGGCCACCAACACGTCGACCAACCAGCCGCTGACCGTTGCCAACACCGGCGGCGGCACGCTGGACTGGACCATCGACGAGGAGAACCTGCCCGGACCGGACCTGATCCTGCCCTCGCAGCCTTCTGCCAATCACAACAGCGCAGCCGGCCAGTCAGCCACGCAGCCGGTCACCATCGGCGACAACGTGCTGGCAGCCGCCGGAACCGGCGTCGGCCAGACGGCGACCCCCAGCCGGCCGGCAACCCCCGACGGCCAGGTGACCATCACCCATTCGGCGACGCAGAACATCACGGCGCTGAACTCGGTCTCCTGCAATGCCGGCGGCCTGCACACCGACAACAGCTACATCCGGGTGTTCGACCTGGCAGCCTTCGGACTTCCCAATGGACTGGATGTGACCGATGTCGAGTTCGGCATCGAGCAGGCGCTGGGAGCCACCGGTGCGCAGCCCGTGGTGGTCAACCTGTACATCAAGACCAACCCGGCTCTGCCGCTGACCTTCGCCAATCTGACCCCCATCGGCTCAGCTGGTGTCAGCGTCACCGATCAGTCACTGACCATCCTGTCCGTGCCGGTGGCCGGCACGGCTGGCCCTGGTTCGGTGCTGGTGGTCGAGGTGTTCACACCCGAAGGCCAGACCGACGGCAACAGCTTCTTCATCGGCTCCAACGCTGATGGACAGACGGCGCCGAGCTATCTGGCGGCCGCCGACTGCGGCGTGCCCGAGCCGACCGACACGGCAGCCCTCGGCTTCCCCAACATGCACATCGTCATGAACGTGACGGGTGACGCCGACGTGACGCCAGATGCCTGCACGGCGCTGTCCGACATCCCGTGGTTCTCGCTGGATGCCTACAACGGCTCCAACGGCGGCGGCACCAACACGGGTCTGACCGCAACCTTCGACTCGACCGGCCTCCCCAATGGCACGTATACGGGCAACCTGTGCGTGACCAGCGACGATCCCGACCCCGGTCCCGGCAACGGAACCGATCTGGTCGTTGTGCCGGTCACTCTGACCGTGGAAGGTCAGGAAGCGCCCAACATCGACGTCAACCCGCTGAGCCTGGCGAGCACGCAGGCGACCAACACGTCGACCAACCAGCCACTGACCGTTGCCAACACCGGCGGCGGGACGCTGAACTGGATGATCGACGAGGAAAGCACCGTGCTGCCCACCCGGGTCGAAGGCCCAATGGCCGCGATGGTGGCTGCACAGTCTGGCGGCAGCGCTCAGACACCCAACAGCGCCCTCACCAAGGTCGGCGCGGCCAGCGGCACTGTGACGGCCTACGAAGGTCCCAACGTCGTGCTCTACGACCAGACCGACAACATCGGCATCAACAGCATCACGTCCCAGGACTTCGAAGCGGCCAACGATGCCTACGACAACCAGGCAGCTGACGACTTCGTGATCCCGCCCGGCGACGGCTCCTGGACCATCGACGAAGTCTATGTGCCCGGTGCATACTACAACGGCACCGGTCCCGCACCGGCTGTCAATGTCTTCTTCTACCAGGATGCTGCCGGACTGCCGGGGACACTGGTCTACACCGCACTCGGCCTCGTGCCGACCGACGCTGCCGGCACCTTCACCATCGCGCTGACCGTTCCGGCTGTGCTGCCTGCGGGCACCTACTGGGTCTCGGTGCAAGCGGTGATGTCCTTTGCAGTAGGCGGCCAGTGGGGTTGGACGGAACGTACCGTGCAGTCCAACAGCGCGTCGGCCTGGCAGAACCCGGGCGGCGGCTTTGGTAGCCCGTGCACAACCTGGGGCCCGCGTGCTGCGGTCTGCGGCGTTGGCACCGATCCTGATCTGGTGTTCCGCCTGAGCGGCACCATCGGCGGCGGCGGCGAAGCCTGCTCGGCGCTGTCCGACATCCCGTGGCTCTCGCTGGATGCCTACAACGGCTCCAATGGCGGCGGCACCAACACGGGTCTGACCGCAACCTTCGACTCGACCGGTCTCGCCGATGGCATGTACACAGGCAACCTGTGCATCACCAGCAACGATCCCGATCCCGGCCCCGGCAACGGAACCGACCTGGTGATCGTGCCGGTAACCCTGACCGTCCAGCCGCCGACTGCGGTGGCGCTGACCGACCTGGCTGCTGGTTCCGACCAGATGCCTGCGCCGGCCGGTGTGCCGATGGGTGCAGTGGCTGCTGCCGGCCTCAGCATGGCGATGGCCGCTGGCTACGCCCTGCGACGGCGACGGCAGGAATAGGTTCCGCCATACAATGCCAGTCACTTGTAGAAAGTGACTGGCACTAAGACCAAGAGAGCCTCTCAGCGTCAAAGGCGACGCTGGGAGGCTTTTTTGTTGACAGACTTGTCCCTCTTTTGCGGTTTGACGTTCTGGAAATACTAGATAAAATTGTGTCCAGGTGTTGAGCGATCTAACGTGTTTGGCTGACGTCCCCTTTTCTCAACCTGCCAGACAGCGATTGCCTCAAACAATTCTTTCCTCGTTGCATTAATTCTTGAGAATAACCAAATATTCTGGGTGTGGCGAGATGCCTGCCCGCGGTGGCGATCTCGGTGCTCAACGTATTGACCTGTGGGAGTACCTGGCAAGTGCTGGTGACAGGAGGTGATCATTCACTCATAGACGACAATGCGCTCCCGCGGAGCGCCTGGCGCGGACTCCAGGGTTCGCTTCTTCACCATCCCCACGCTAGGAGCACCACTCAATGCAACGCAAGCAACTTCTGTACGTCCTGGCCGTTCTGGCCCTGCTCATCTCTATGCTTCCGGCGGCAGCCATCGCCCAGGAAGCGCCGCCGGCTCAGTCGGGCGATTTCACCATCCAGACCTACACGCCGCCCGCCGAAACCAAGGGCGCCAGTCAGGGCGACAAAGCCAGCCAGCCCGGCGCGCCGCTGGACGGTATGCTCGTCCCCGACGGCATGAACTTCTTCAACGAGACCGAGCCCAACAACACAGCCGGCACGGCTAACGCATTGCCCGGCACCGACCTGGCGATTCTGGGCAACATCTACCCCAACGGCGATGTGGACTACTTCTCCTTCACCGGCAGCGCCGGCGACCGGGTCTATGCCGCCACCATGACCTCATTCTCGGCCAACGCCAGCAGCGACAGCCAACTACGCCTCTATGCCAGCGACGGAACAACGGTGATCGAGTTCGACGACGACGATGGCTCCTTTGGCAGTCTGTCTTCGAGCATCGCCGGCGCGACCCTGCCGGCGGACGGCACCTATTACCTGGCCGTCAACCACTTCTCGGCTACAAACCAGCTTCGCCCCTACCACTTGCACCTGCGGGTCCAGAGCGGCTCGCCGGTGCCTGAAAGCGAGCCCAACGACACGCCGCCCACCGCCAACCCGCTGCCCGCTTCCGGCTGGGTCAGCGGCGCGCGCAATCCGGCCGTGGCCACTGAGCAGGACTGGTTCAGCTTCTCGGCCAACGCCGGCGACACCGTTTACTTGAGCCTGGATCTGGACCCCGAACGGGATGCCACGACCTGGAACGGCCGCCTGGGGATTGCCCTGTTTGGCGACGCGGACAACCAGATCCTGGTGGTGGACGATGCCAGCGTCACCAGTCCTAACTCGGAAGCGCTGTTCATGACGGTGAAGAATGCAGGCACCTACTACGCCTTTGTCGACTCGGCAACAGCCGCGACGGGAGGTCCCACCGCGACCTACATCCTGAGCGTCAGCATCCTGCCCAAGGCGGCCGGCAACTGCACCACCTACACCAGCACCGATGTCCCTCAGGCCATCGGACCGGCCGCCGGCCTGACCAGTTCTACGATCACGGTGCCGGGCAATCCGCGCATCGCCGATCTGGATGTCTCCATCCAACTGGACGCTGCTGTGATGCAGGATATCGATGCGCAGCTCCGCTCGCCGGCCGGCAACGACAACGGCCTGTTTACCGACATTGGTGCCGCCGCCACAGGCGGACAAACGCAGATGGATGTCACCTTTGACGACGAGGCTGCGATTCCGCCGGCGTTCACCGTGCTCAAGGGTCTGGTGCTTGAACCGGAACTCGCCTACCGCCTCAGTTGGTTCGACGGCGAGGATGCCGGCGGCGTGTGGACGCTGGATCTGCGCGATGACCTTACCAACGCCAACGGCGGCACGCTGACCGGCTGGAGCATCACCATCTGCGAGCCGCCGCCGCCGCCAGTCTGCCCGGCCGGCTACGAATCGGTCACCCTCTACAGCCAGGACTTCGAGGCCAGCGATGGCGGCTATACCCACAGCGGCGTCGCCGACGAGTGGGAGTGGGGCACACCTGCTTTCCCGCCCATCACCACCTGCGCCAGCGGCGTCAACTGCTGGGCCACCGACCTCGACAACACCTATGATTTCAGCAGCAACCAGGACCTGGTGTCGCCGGCCATCGACCTGACGAACGCCGATCTGGTGGGACCGGCCACGGTCTACTGGTCGCAGCGCTATCAGATGGAAAATGCTACCTATGACCACGCCGAGGTGCGGGTGCGCGAGGCGGGCGGCGCCAACCCGACCAACCTCTGGACCTGGCTGGACGCGACCATGACCAACTCGGTCGGCAGCCCGTCCACCACTATCCAGGAAAGCGCCGGCTGGGGCGTCCACAGCGCCGACATCAGCAGCTATCTGGGCCAGAACATCGAGATGCTGTTCCACCTGGACAGCGATACTTCGGTCAACTACGCCGGTCTGGCCATCGACGACGTGGCGGTGACCGCCTGCCAGCCCGTGCTGGAGCCGTCCATCTCGCTGGACAAGACCGTCGGCACAGACCCCAACACGTGCGCGACGACCGATGAGATCAACCTGCCCTACGGCGGCGGTGAGGTCACCTACTGCTACGAGGTGACTAACACCGGCAACGTCAGCTTCAACACCCACGACCTGAACGACAGCGAGCTGGGCAACATCCTGAGCGGCTTCCCCTACCTGTTGACGCCCGGCGCGTCGGCGTTTATCACGCAGACGGCCTACATCAACAACACGACCGTCAACACCGCTACCTGGATCGCTTACAACGTCAACGAGGGCGGCCCGTCGCCAGCACAGGCCAGCGACACCGCCACGGTGACCGTCGATCTGCCCGATCCGGCTCTCGTTCTGACAAAGACGGTGGGACTGGATCCCAACACCTGCGCGACCACCGACGAGATCACCGTCGCGCCCAACACCGATGTGACCTACTGCTACGAGGTGGAGAACACCGGCAACGTCCCGTTCAACCTGCACAACCTGAACGACAGCGAGTTGGGCGCGCTGCTGACCAACTTCTTCTATCAACTGGACCCCGGCGCATCGGTATTCGTGACCGAGACCGCCAACATCGCGGTGACAACAGTCAACACGGCCACCTGGACGGCCGAGCTGGCGCCGCAGGAAGGTAATCCCTTGGCGGAGGCGACTGACGTCGCAACCGTGACTGTGGAGATGTTGAACCCGGCGATCGTGCTGACCAAGACGGTGGGTCTCGATCCCAACACCTGCGCTGTCACTGACGACATCACCGTGCCGTCGGGCACCGACGTGACCTACTGCTACACGGTGGAGAACACCGGCGACGTGACGCTGAACCTGCACGACCTGGACGACAGCGAGCTGGGCAACCTCTTCACAGGCTTCCCCTATGCACTGACGCCCGGTTCATCGGTGTTCGTTACCGAAACGGCAACCATCAACGTCACCACGGTCAACACCGGCACCTGGACCGCCTACAATGCCGGCGAATTGGAAATATGCAGCACACCGAACGTGCCCATTCCCGACAACAACCCGACCGGCATCAGCGACTCCATCGACGCCGTTGTCAACGGCACGATCAGCGACCTGAACGTGTACATCAATACTACCCACACCTGGGTTGGCGATCTGATATATACGTTGCAGCATGTAGACACCGGCACCATTGTGACGTTGATCAACCGGCCCGGCGCCCCTCCCGGAACCGTTGGCTGCAACGGTAACGACATCAACAACACTGTTGATGACGAGGCAACGCTCTCCTTCGAGAACAACTGCACGACCGGCGCCAACCCAACCCAGGCGTACGTAGCCGGCGACCACTACCAGGGTGGCGATCCTGCCAGCTCTTCGCTGCTGGCAGCCTTTGACGGCGAGGACTTGAGCGGCGACTGGACGCTGACCGTCAGCGACAACGCCGGTGCCGACACCGGCACACTTAACGAGTGGTGTCTGGTTCCTGCTGGATCCGGTGAAAGCGTTAGCGCCAGTGACACGGCCACCGTGACCGTACAAGGTGAGCCGCCGAACATCTTCGTCGATCCGCTGAGCATGAGCAGTACGCAGGCGGCCAACACCCAGTTGCAGCAAACGCTGACCATCAGCAACACCGGCGGCGGTATGTTGGACTGGATAATTGACGAGGAAGATACGACGGCTGCGTCGGTTCACGTCAACGGTCCGATGGCCAAGATGGTTGATGCACAATCTGGCGGCAGCCCACGGACACCCAACAGCGCCCTCACCAAGGTCGGCGCGGCCAGCGGTACTGTGACGGCCTACGAAGGTCCCAACGTCGTGCTCTACGACCAGACCGACAACATCGGCATCAACAGCATCACGTCCCAGGACTTCGAAGCGGCCAACGATGCCTACGACAACCAGGCAGCTGACGACTTCGTGATCCCGCCCGGCGACGGCTCCTGGACCATCGACGAAGTCTATGTGCCCGGTGCATACTACAACGGCACCGGTCCCGCACCGGCTGTCAATGTCTTCTTCTACCAGGATGCTGCCGGACTGCCGGGGACACTGGTCTACAGCGCACTCGGCCTCGTGCCGACCGACGCTGCCGGCACCTTCACCATCGCGCTGACCGTTCCGGCTGTGCTGCCTGCGGGCACCTACTGGGTCTCGGTGCAAGCGGTGATGTCCTTTGCAGTAGGCGGCCAGTGGGGTTGGACGGAACGTACCGTGCAGTCCAACAGCGCGTCGGCCTGGCAGAACCCGGGCGGCGGCTTTGGTAGCCCGTGCACAACCTGGGGCCCGCGTGCTGCGGTCTGCGGCGTTGGCACCGATCCTGATCTGGTGTTCCGCCTGAGCGGCACCATCGGCGGCGGCGGCGAAGCCTGCGCGGCGCTGTCCGACATCCCGTGGCTGTCACTGGACGCCTACAACGGCTCCAACGCTGGCGGCACGAGTACAGACCTGACCGTGACCTTCGACTCGACCGGTCTAACGCCGGGCATCTACACGGGCAACCTGTGCGTGACCAGCAACGATCCCGATCCCGGCCCCGGCAACGAAACCGACCTCGTCGTCGTGCCGGTGACCCTGACCGTCCAGCCGCCGACCGCCGTGGCGCTGATCGACCTGGCTGCCGGGTCGGACCAGATGCCTGCACCGGCTGGCCTGCCGCTGGGTGCGGTGGCTGCTGCCGGCTTCAGCATGGCGATGGCCGCTGGCTACGCCCTGCGACGGCGACGGCAGGAATAGGTTCCGCCATACAATGCCAGTCACTTGTAGAAAGTGACTGGCACTAAGACCAAGAGAGCCTCTCAGCGTCAAAGGCGACGCTGGGAGGCTCTTTCGATTCAAGGTAATTCAGTTTTTCTCGAAAGTGTCACTCTGAGCGCCACAAACACGCAACCAACACGAATCGAAAAGGCAGCGAAGAGTCTCCTTCTCGTGTGGCAGGACGCTTCGCTGAGTAAGTTGAACGATGTTACTGGTCCCGCTATTCGCTCAGCGTGACAAACACGCGAGCACTGAATGGCCCTGCTTTTGATTCTTTTAAGTTGACACAGAACCGATGTTCTGATACACTATTGCTTAGAACATCGGTTCTGTAGTTTACTTCTCAACGATTAGATGCTGACACATGACAGGAGGACGAGCCATGAAAATTCTGGTGGAGTCGATGACAGATTTGGAGCGGCAAGCGCTGGATTTCGCAACGCGACGGCTGCGACAGAGCTACGTTTGTCCCAGCAACGATGAAATCAGCCGGGCTATCGGGCTGACATCCAAGGGATGCCGCATCAACGGTGTGCTCAATTCGCTGGAAGAAAAGGGCTTCATCAAGCGGGAACCGGGCAAAGCTCGTTCGCTTCAGGTGATGTTCACAAGCGATGGCTGGCCGTTTCGCCTGGGCCAGACAGTACAGGTACCGCTGAAGGGCATTATCGCCGCCGGCTATCCCATTAACCCGCACGACGGCCTGGAAGACATGCTGGAACTGACCACCGATCTGGTAGGCGACCCTACTAACGTCTTCGCACTGCAAGTGTCGGGCGACTCAATGATTGACGATTCGGTATTCGACGGCGACCTGGTCATTCTGCGCCATCAGAACACAGCCAACAATGGCGACATGGTGGCAGCATGGCTGCTGGAGGCCGGCGAAACCACGCTCAAACGTTACTATCGGGAGGGGCGGAACATTCGACTGAAAGCGGCTAATCCGCGCTACCCCGACCGGGTCGAAGACGAAGCCCGGGTAATGGTACAAGGCAAAGTCGTGGCAATCGTTCGCCGGCTGGCCTAGCCTCTCCTCTAAGTCAATGCGCCGCCCCCTAACAGACCAGCACGGCATGCCGTGTTGCGGTCAGGAGGCGGCAGATGCGCAGGCGACTGGAAATGCAAGCAGATCGGATCGAAGCGGTGCTGGCATCGCACAAAGTGCAGGGGCGGGTCTGGGGTGGCACCGTCACGCCGCGCTTCATCCGCTTCCAGGTCATGACCTCGCTGGACACCAAAGTCAACCGGGTGTCAGGGCTGTCGGAGGAGATCGCCCTCTCGCTGGGCGTGCCGGCGACGCGGGTCTACCGCCAGAACGGCGCCATCCAGGTCGAAGTGCCGCGCGGCGATCCGGAAGCGGTGCGGCTGCTGCCGCTCTGCCGGCGGCTGGCCGGCGAGACGCCGCCGGGAACCGCCGTGCTGGGCGTGGACGAGGAAGGGACGCCGCTGCTGGTGAAGTTGAGCAGCCCCGATGTGGTGCATGTGCTGGTGGCCGGGACGACCGGATCGGGCAAGACCGCCCTGGCGAGGTCGTTCCTGCTGTCGCTGGCGCTGTTCAACCGGCCGGACGCGCTGCGGCTGGTGCTGATCGATCCGAAAGGACGCGGCTTCGGGCCGCTGGCCGGTCTGCCGCACCTGCTGGGGCGGGTGGCGACCACCACAGCCGAAGGCGCGCTGGCGCTGGAATGGCTGGTGGGCGAGATGGAGCAGCGACCGGGACGAAGTCTCGACGCCGGAACTGGTGGTGGGCATCGACGAGCTGGCCGATCTGCTGGTGACCGGCGGCAAGGAGGTGGAGCGGTCGCTCCTGCGATTGGCGCAGCGCGGCCGGGAGGCAGGTGTCCATCTGGTGGCCTGCACGCAGAAGCCGTCGGCCGAGGTGGTCAGCGGGCTGTTGAAGGCCAACTTCCCGGTGCGGCTGGTGGGGTCGGTGGCCAGCCCGGAGGATGCCAAGGTGGCGTCAGGCATTGCCGGGACGGGCGCCGAGAAGCTGATGGGACGGGGCGACTTCCTGCTGGTGGCCAGGGGCGATGTGGTGCGTTTCCAGGCGGCCTATGCGGCGGAGGATGACATGAGCAACGCCGTGGCAGCGCTGCGCGGCGGCGGACAGGCGATGATTGCGGGCGGAGGGGAGGGAAATGAGGGAAACAAGGGAAAAGCAGGAAACCTGAAGTGAACCCTCCGGTTTCCCTCTTTCCTTCCTTCCTTTCCCTCCTTTCCCCTTCCCAGGAGGAACGACGATGCGACGAGTAATTGGACTGACAGTTTTGGTGGCCGCTGTGGCGCTGGCGGTGGTGATTGGTCAGCGGATGAGCACGGATGCCATGGCGGTGGCGGTAGGTGTGGTGTTTGGCGTGGCGGCCAGCATCCCGACCAGTCTGCTGGTGGTGGCGGCGACGAGAGGGCGGCGGGACGAGGCTATCATCTGCGGCGCGACGAACTGCGACCGCCGCCGCCTGCGCCGCAGATCTATGTGGTGAACCCGGGGTCGCAGCCGGGACAGGTGCCGTCCCGTGGCTGGCAGGTGGAATGCAGGGTCAGTGGCCCGGTGTACCTGGCAGCAATGGATTGTACGCCGCCGGCCAGCCGCCGCGCCGCTTCAAGGTCGTGGGCGAGGATGACCGCTGGCTGGAAGACCCGGCGACCGGCGTGATCGATATGATTAGCGAGTAGCAGGAGGACATGATGTTTGCGAAGAATGGTGAGAAGATCGAGATGGTAGCGACGCGCTACGACTATTTCCCGGCCAGTTTCCGCTGGCGCGGCCGGCGACTGGATGTCGCGGCTGTGGAGAAGTGCTGGACAAGGCAGCGGCAACTGACGCAGCGCCTGTTCCGTGTACGAACCGAGGCCGGGGTGTTCGTCCTGGCGTTCGAGCCTGCCAGGGGCATCTGGCGGGTGAAGAGCTGGCCGCTGACCTACTGGCTGCCGCGGTTGAGCCGATCCGACGCGCCCCGCTATCCATTGCCACGCCGCCAGCGCAGACCGGCGCTGGGCGGACTGACCATGCAGCCGGCTACCGTGCGCGCGAAGCGGAGTTGAAATGGCAGGCGATCTGGTTACCTCGGTAAAATCGGGCTGGATGTGGTTCGACAACGATCCGAAGACCAGTCTCGAGGACAAGCTGCAGCAGGCGTCCGAGCGCTACCGCCAGAAGTTCGGCCAGAAGCCGCGCCTGTGCTACGTCAACGGCAGCACGCTGGTTGAGTCGCAACCGGCCGTCGGTGCGCTGCAGATTGCGGCGCGGGCAATGTGTTGCCGGGCTACTTCCTGTTCGTGGTCGATGGCGACGATGCTGATCGACAATCAGCGTAACCTATGTTGCGGGCAGGCGGACGGAATGACGCCAATCTGCCAGTGCACGTCAATCTTGATTTGTGGAATTCGCATGCTCACAAGCGACCAGACACCCGCACCTGCGGTGCACGCGCAGGTGTCTGGAGATGCCAACTTCTCAAATAAAGGGTAACGCAATATCAGTTGCTTGTTCATCCTGGGTTAATGGTATCGCAAGAGCCTCGCAAGCTTACCGTAAGGTTTGCCGGGTATGGTGATGGCGTAGAAAGTGGTCAATGGGACCGCTGTGGTCGCACCGTATCCACAAGGAGGCTTACTGATGCGAAATTCACGAAAATTACTTGCTGTTTTGGTTGTGCTGTTAGCGCTTCTCAGTTTCAGCACTGCGCTGGCAGCGCCGGTAGACCCGGCAGTTGCCGCAGGTACTTCTCAAGCTCGACCCGCGAGCGGCAACGTTGTGGTAGCCAACCGAGGCGCGGGCACCATTTCCGTCATCGACGTCGCCACCGACCATCTGAGCGCGACGATAGCGCTGCCGGCCGGTCCATCCCAGCCGGAACCGATGTATGTTGTATATAGCCATGTCGCCAAACGTGTCTTCGTTGGCGATCGTGCGAACAGTCGCGTGGTTGTCTTCAGCCCCGAGGACTTCAGTGTAGAAACAACAGTTGACACCGGCGCGGGCCTGTTCCACATGTGGATCGATCCCCAAAACAACCAACTCTGGGTCAACAACGATGTCGATAACACCGCGACCGTCATTGATCCCATGACGCTGGAGGTTGTAGCGACCGTGCCGATGCCGATCTGATCGCGATGGGCGGCAAGCCGCACGATGTTGTACTGGACACACGCTTCGCCTATGTAACCATAGTTGGATTCGCAGGTCCCGATGATTACGTCGTGAAGTATGACAAGCGCACCTTCGCCGAAGTTGACCGAGCACCGGTTGGCAAGGATCCGCACGTGTCGCTGACGCTGCGCAATCACTATCTGTACGTGCCGGCCCAGGGAAGCAATGAGGTTCGCGTGCTGGATCGGCGCACGCTGGATGTGGCGACCGTGTTGGGCATCCCTGGCGCTCACGGCGCCGGCATGACCAACCAGGGCAAGACGTTCTACACGACCAACCTGCCCGGCGGCGGAACCGATGGTCTGTGGGCCATTGACACTCAAACCAACACCATCATCGGCGCGGGCGTTGATACGCCTGCCAACGTTCCTCACAACATTGCCCTGACGCCGGATGGCAGCAAGCTCTATGTAACGCATTCAGGCATGAACGACGTCGTGACGATCTACACCGCCAGCAAGCATGATCCTACCCCGGTCTATGCCGCGACGGTGACGGTAGGAAGCAATCCATTCGGGCTTGCCTACGTGCCTTGGCATGCAGCAGCCGGCGGGGCGGGGGCGTTCCAGGCTGGCTGATTACAACGGGCCGGCTCGCGATTTTCTCGCAAAGCCGGCCCGTTATTCACCCACTGCAAGTCAGGCTTGTTCTCCCCGAAGTTGCAATGCTTGAGCGGTTGCCTCCACGATCAGCCGGTGCTCGGTGTCGTGGATGCGCCCCGCCAGATCGTCGAGAGACTCCTGCGGGGTGATTTCGACCAGCGCGCTGGCAATCACTGCGCCGGCGTCGACTTCTGGAATCACCCAGTGTACCATCACGCCGGTGTGGTCAATTTCGCCCCGTTGAAAGGCGGCATAGGCGCGCGCGATGGCGTCCGTGCCGGGGAACTGGCCGGGCAGCGCCGGATGCAAATTGATCACCCGGTGCGGAAACTGGTAAAGAAAGACGGGGCTGAGGATCAACATCCAGCCGGCCAGGACGATCAGGTCCGGTTCGAACGCGGCTACCAGTCTGGCCAGGTCGTGGTCATAGTCGCTGCGCGGCCTACCTGCCCGCTTGTAAGGCGCGAGTGGAAACGTGACAGTAGAAATGCCCGCCTCGCCAGCCCGTTGCAGCCCGTAGGCGTCAGCCCGGTTGGAGAACACGGCCACGATCTGCGCATGAAGCGCGCCGATCTGACAGGCATCGATCAGCGCCTGCAGGTTGGTGCCGCTGCCGGAGATCATGACGACCAGTCGCTTCATGCCAACACCACCCGCGGGCCGTCGCCTTGCGCTGTGATCTTGCCGACCAGCCAGGCGTCGTCGCCCACCTCCGCCAGCGCGTCCGCGGCTTGTTCAGCCGGCATCACCACCAGCATTCCCAGGCCAAGGTTGAAGACGTGCGCCATTTCGTCGTCACTGATCTGTCCCGTCTGCTGGATGAGGCGGAACAGCGGCGGTACAGGCCAGCTTGCGCGGCGCAGATGCATCGCAAGCCCGTCGGGCAAAATGCGCGGCGGATTGTCGATCAGCCCGCCGCCGGTAATGTGCGCCAACCCGCGGATGTCCAGGCCGGCCTGCCGCAGCCGCTCAACATCGGGCAGGTAACAGCGATGTGGCGCGAGCAGCGCGTCGCCCAGGGGTTCGCCAATTTCAGGCACGACCGCACTTAGATCCCAGTCGTCGAAAACCCGTCGCGCCAGCGAGTAGCCGTTGGTGTGCAGACCCGATGACGCCAGGCCAATCACCACATCGCCCGGCTGGATGCGGCTGCCATCGATGATAGCCGCGATCGACCACGCCGACGACTGTTCCCACCAGATCGAACTCGCCGGCGGCGTAGACGCCGGGCATCTCGGCGGTCTCGCCACCAAGCAATGCACAGCCGGACGCCTGGCAAGCTGCCGCCGCGCCGCTGACAACCGCCGCGACCATCTCCGGGTCAAGCTTGCTGCTGGCAATGTAGTCGAGGAAGAAGAGCGGGCGGCGCCCTGGACGAGGATATCGTTGACGCAGTGGTTGACGATGTCGTGGCCGATGGTGTCGTAGCGGCCCAGCGCTGGCGATCTTGGTCTTGGTGCCGACGCCGTCGGTGGAGGCGACCAGCACCGGCGAGTCCAGCCTGGTCAGCGCAGCTGCGTCGAACAGCCCGCCGAACGCGCCGATGCCCAGTAGCACTTCCGGTCCGTACGTCGCCCGTACCGCATCGCTCATCAACTTGACAGCCCGTGCGCCAGAGGCGATGTTAACTCCCGCGTCCAGGTAGGCAGATGACTCCATGGCCTTACTGGTAGATGCTCTGTAGATCCTGCGGGCTTTCGACGGTCTCGATACCTTCGTAGACGGCACGCAGCAGCTCCAGGTCGTCGATCCTGCGAATCTCCGGTAGCAACCGCAAGCCCGCGCTGCCGAACCGCAGCTTAAGTCCAAGGTTGATTGCATCCAGCAAGCCTTGTCGACGTCCCTGGACAATCCCTTGCTGAAGTCCTTGCTGAAGTCCTTGCTGGATCCAGTTTTCGGCAATTGTTGACATGATCACAACTCCTTCTGGCCACTGTCTCTCCATGGCCGCGCGCAGATCATTCTCTGTGAGCGATCGTGGGGGTTGGTCAGCGTTTCGGCCATGGGTCTATTTTAGTCGAAGTAGGCTTTCGCGCCAATGTCGCCGCGAAAATGTATGCCCTGATATCGGATTTGTTCGACGCCGCTGTATGCCCGCGCCAGCGCTGCAGCCAGATCATCGCCGGTGGCAGTGACAGCCAGCACGCGGCCGCCGTCGGTCAACACGCGGCCATCGGATGCCAGCGCGGTGCCGGCGTGGAAGACTGCCACACCAGGCAATGACTCGGCCTCAGCCAGACCGGTGATCTCACAGCCCCTGGGGTACGGACCGGGGTAACCCTCGGACGCGGTAACCACGGTAGCAGCAGCGCCGTCGCGCCAGCGAACGTCCAGTTGATCCAGCGTCCCGTCCAGGCAGGCATCGAACAGGTCCAGCGGTCGCTGGCCAGCAGCGGAGGATGACCTGTGTCTCGGGGTCGCCGAAGCGGCAGTTGAATTCCAGCACCTTGATCCCACCGGTCGAGTGGGCGTGCTCGCCGTATCGGGACCCCGTCAGCATCAGCCCGGCGTAGAGAATGCCGACGTAAGGCGTGCCTTCGGCGCGCATCCCGTCGACCGTGGCTTGCAAGACGCTGCGCCGCGCCTTCTCCAGCAGTTCGGATGTCATGACCGGCGTCGGCGCGTAGGCGCCCATTCCGCCGGTGTTGGGTCCCAGGTCGCCGTCGAAAACCCGCTTGTGATCCTGCGCCGCCGGCATCAGCGCGACGCTGTGGCCATCGCTGAAAGCCAGCAACGACGCCTCCGGCCCCGCCAGCCGCTCTTCGATGACTACCTCATCGCCAGCCGCGCCGAAGGCCCGATCGGTCATGATCTGGCGCAGCGCAGATTCAGCTTCGTCCGCCGTCTCCGGAAGCAGCACCCCTTTGCCGGCCGCCAGACCGGATGCCTTGATAACTACGGGGTGGTCTACAGACTGCGTGTAGGCAAGCGCCTGTTCGAAATCGGTAAAGACCGCGTAACGGGCTGTCGGGATATCGTGGCGTTGCATAAACGCCTTGGAAAACGCCTTGGACGACTCCAGTTGTGCGGCGGCCTGACTGGGACCGAAGCAGCGGATGTCCGCGGCCTGGAACGCATCGACCGCGCCCGCGGCCAACGGCGCTTCCGGCCCGACAACGACCAGATCAATGTTTTCGTCATTCGCGAGCCGCACCAGCGTTGCGATGTCATCGGCTGCAACCGGGACGTTGCTGATCTTGCCGCCGGCCAGCGCAGTGCCGCCGTTGCCCGGTGCAACCAGCACCCGCGCCACGCGCGGCGACTGGGCCAGCTTCCATGCCAGCGCATGTTCCCGCCCGCCGTTGCCGATGACCAACAGGGAATGACTTTCTGCCACAGTCTGGTCTCCTTCTGTGGAGGGAAACGAGGGAATGAAGGGAAATGAGGGAAAACCGGCGGAGCTGGTGACTTTCTTCGTTTCCCTTCATTCCATCCTTTCCTTTTTTCCTCTTCCTATCCCCAAACTCCCTCGAACACCAGCTTTTCCTTGGACGTCCAATATTCTTCCAGTTTGATGGGATAATTGCCGGTGAAGCAGGCGCTGCAGTGGCCGCTGGCGCCGTCGATGCCAGCTTGAACGGCCCGCACCATGCCGTCATGGGAGAGGTACGCCAGGCTGTCGGCGCCGATGTGTTCGCAGATCTCCTCCACGGTGCGGGAGTGGCCGATCAGTTCCTCGCCGCGCGCCATGTCAATCCCCATGAAACACGGATGGCGCACTGGCGGCGAGCTGACACGCACATGCACTTCGGCCGCGCCGCCTTCGCGCAGGAGCCGCACCAGCGGGCCGGCCGTGGTGCCGCGCACGATACTGTCGTCCACCAACACAACCCGCTTGCCCTCCAGGTTAGCCCGCAGCGGGTTGTACTTCAGATGCACGCCGGCTCGCCGCAGGCGATCATCGGGCTGGATGAAAGTGCGGCCGATGTAGCGGTTCTTGGTCAGGCCTTCGGTGTAGGTGAGGCCAGACGCGATTGCATAGCCAATCGCCGCGGGCGTCGCCGAGTCGGGCACGCCCACCACGATGTCGGCATCGGCCGGCGCTTCGCGTGCCAGCGCCTCGCCTAGCCGCTGACGCACCCGATGGACGGTCTGGTTCTCGATGACGGAGTCGGGACGGGCGAAATAGACGTACTCGAAAATGCAAAAGGCCCGACTGACAGGCGGCTGGTCAGCGGTTCGTACACTGTGCACGCCATCAGCGTCCAGTCGCACAATCTCGCCCGGCTCCACCTCGCGCACGTAGTCAGCATCGATGGTGCCCAGGGCGCACGACTCCGACGCCACGACGTAGCCGGCCGGGTGGCCGTTTGCAGGAATACGACCAATGCACAGCGGGCGCAGTCCCAGCGGGTCGCGCACGGCGTAGACAGCGTCGCGCGTCAGGATCACCAGTGAATAGGCGCCCTCAGCCAGGTCGATGAAGTTGGTTAGCCTTGCTTCCCAATCGGGCTTGCCGGGCGCAGCGCCTGGCGGCGGCGCGGCCAGCATCTGCGTGATCACCTCACTGTCGCTGGAGGAAATCAGTCCGACGCCGCGTTCCAGCAATGTGCGCCGCAGTTCCAACGCATTAGTGAGGTTGCCGTTGTGACCTACGCCCAGCGGGCCGTACATTGTCTCGATCAGGTAGGGTTGGGCATTGCGCAGGTGGCTGCCGCCGGTGGTAGAGTAGCGGTTATGGCCGATAGCCAGATGCCCCTTCAAAGGACTCAGGTTTTCCTCGTTGAAGACCTGATGCACCAATCCCATGCCCTTGTGCGAGTAGGCGGCCCAGCCATCGCAGGTAGCGATGCCCGCGCTCTCCTGGCCGCGGTGTTAGGTAGAGCGCAAGAACGTCCGCCCATCGCTGCCGTGCGTAGTGCCGAACGCACGCCGTGGCCGGTCAGATCGTCGTCGGAAGGTGTGCTGAAGTTGCTTTTCCTGAAGGCGTGAAACGCGAACAACGGAAGATACTTCGCCACGAGTCGCGCAACGATCGTCATCATGATAGTCATCGCTGCTTCCTGCGCGGCGACCCGCTCGGCAGCGCCGGCTCGGCCAGACTGAATTTTGGCAGCCAAAGCAGCGCCTGACGGTTCCTACTGCCGGCGCATGCCAGACGGCATCGCAGCGAGGAAAGACGTCTGCGCCGCCAAAGCGGTCGGAGTAGGGCGGGCAGGCAATAACCGGCGCACCCACCGCGCCGTCCACGAGGCCGCTGAGGGCGTTGCTGCGCCCCGCCACGGTAACATAAACTTTGGGGCGCGGATCGGCTTCGTAGGCCGCCAACACTTCCAGCGCGAAGCGTGGCGCTTTATGCGCTGATGCAACACGAATCTCGCTCTCGATGCCGAAATCGGCCAGGGCATCGGCAATGGCCTGGCCATGTTTCAGATCTGATTTGGAACCCATGATGATAGGGACAAGTGCCATGGTGTCTCCTTTTCTAGATGACAGGGTGACGGGGTGAGAAAGAGACAAGGAACGCTTCTTGCCACCTGCCCCTTGGCACCCTGTTACTCAAACCGCTTGCTCATCAGGTGCATCTGCTTGCGGTACCGAAAACCGCGTGACTCGTACAGATGGCGGGCGGCGGTGTTATCTTCTTCGACCTCCAGATGCAATGCGCGCAGGCCAGACGAGCGCAATAATGTCTCGATCTGTTCCAGTGCCTGGCGGCCGATGCCTTGCCCCTGGAACGCCTCATCGATGACCAGTTCGTCCACGAACGCGTCCCGGCCGTAGAACTCCAGGCTGTAGCCGAACGTGATTACTATGTAGCCTGCTGGCTGGCCATCTACCCGGATCATCCAGGCGCGACCCAGGCGTTCGTCGTCAAGCAAGTCACCCATGGCAGCTGCCCAAGCGGTCTCGTCCGGCGCAACCTCGTCGTGGCTGTATAGCGCAGCCATGAATCGGCGCAGTGTGGCAAGATCGGTGCGGGTCGCAGCGGAAAGCGAGAATTCCGTGGTCGGCGCGTTCGAAGATTCTGCCTTCAACTTGCCAGTATCCGTGCAATTCGCGCGGCCACCGGCTGTTCGCCTGGCTCGAAGACCTGGCCTGTCAACCGTTCGTAGGCGGCGATGTAGCGCTCCCCTACCTGGGCGATGAACTCAGGCGACATGGCCGGCGGCGTGCCGTCGCCGCGGTAGCCCTGGCCGACAAACCAGAGACGCAGAAACTCCTTGTCGAAGTTTTCAGGCTCGCGGTCTGTGCCGTGTACCGCCTCGTAGCTATCAGCTATCCAGTAGCGGCTGGAGTCGGGCGTGTGAACTTCGTCGATCAGTGCCGGTTTGCCATCGATCAGGCCGAATTCGTATTTCGTGTCGACCAGAATCAGCCCGGCGCGGCGGGCGATCTGCTGGCCGCGTTTGAACACTGCCAGCGCGGCCTGTTGAATTTCGTCCCACAGGCCCGGCTCCACCAGCCCGTACTCGACCACTTCCGCCGAGGTCAGCCGTTCGTCGTGCGCGCCGCCGGTAGCCTTGGTCGTCGGTGTGATCACCGGCTCGGGCAGCGGGTCGTTCTTGCGCAGCCCGGCCGGCAGTTCCAGTCCGTAGGGTCGCTCCACGCCCGCGTTGTACAGCGTCCACAGCGCGGTCGATGTCACGCCGGTGATGTAACCGCGCACGATCACCTCCACCGGCAGCGCGTCGGCCTCGCGGGCAATCGTCACGTTCGGGTCGGGCACGGCGAGGACGTGGTTAGCAACGATGTCGCTGGTTTGCTCGAACCACCAGGCGGCCAGTTGGTTCAGCACCTGCCCCTTGAAGGGGATCGCACCCAGCACCCGGTCAAACGCCGAGACGCGGTCGGTGGTGATGAGAATCCGCCGGTTGCCCTGCACGTAGATGTCGCGTACCTTGCCCTCGCTACGAGGTCCCAGACCTGGCACGTCAGCTTGCAGCAGTGCATGAGGAATGGCGGCAATGATCTCTTCGCTTGATAGCATGTGTTCTCTCCGTCGTCTCGCTGATGGTTCAGATGCTGGCGGCGTAACGCACGCCGTTGGCAAAAAGCGGCAAACCGAGCATTCCCTGTTCGCCGCGGTGGACACGCGGATGCTGCTGCGCCAGGATATGATCCTCCGGGTGCGGCATCAGCCCCAGGATCGTTCCGGCTGGATTGCAGACGCCGGCAATGTCGTTCTGCGACCCGTTGGGATTCCACGGATACTCAGTACCGTCCGTGGTAGCGGCTTCAGCCGCCTCCGCCTGCCGTCCATAGCGCAACGCCACCAGCCCGGCGCGCTCGATCTCCGCCAGAGTCGCCGCGTCGCGCGCCACGAACTTGCCTTCGCCATGCGCCACCGGGCAGTAAATCGGTTCGTCGAGGCCAGCAGTCCAGATGCACGGGCTGGCCGGCTGCGGATTCAGCGTCACCCAGCGGCATTCGAAGCGCGCCGAGTCGTTGCGCGTCAGCGTTGCCTGCTGTGCACCTGCTTCACCAGGAAGCTCCGGCAGCAGTCCCGCCTTGACCAGCACCTGAAAGCCGTTGCAAATACCAAGAACCGGCCGGCCAGCGGCCACGAACGCCTGGATCTGGTCGCCAAGCTGGTGCCTCAGCATTACCGCCCACAACTTGCCCGCGCCCAGGTCGTCGCCGTAGCTGAAGCCGCCTGGCAGCACCAGCATCTGGAAGTCTGCCAGGCGCCGTTCGCCGCCGGCCAGTTGGTTGACGTGAATGATTTCAGGTGCGCCGCCGGCCAGCTCGAAGGCCAGCGCGGCTTCCCGGTCACGATTGGTGCCGGTTGCGTGCAGGATCAGTATGCGTGGTTTCATGATGGACGTTTTTCGGACGCGTGAAGACTAAGATGAGCCACAGAATGTCGGATGACGTCTCATAGTGTAGCCCTTTGGCTTTGTTTTGCAAACCTCCGCCACCAGTCTGCGCAGTTGATGTCGTGCAGAGGGACAGGCTTGTCGTGTGCGCCAGCCACCTTCGCTGTGACACCTATCTCCAATACTGGACAGTGACGCTTGAAAGAAGGGTGGCTTGACGTTCGACACTATATAGGTAAAATGCCTCCTCCAGGCCAATTGCCAGGTAAAGGCGTTCCGGAGGGGGGCAACAACATGGCGCGACGTATTGCGGAGGCGGGGAGTCATAGATCCAGAACGTGTTTTCCGCGGATGTTGCAAACGGGCCAGTTGTCGAATCACCGGAGGCGTCCAGTTCCTTGTTTTTTCCATTGATCGAAATCCTTCAAAAGCGGGCATTTGACCAGCCTGGCGAGCTTGCTTGTGCCTTTCTCGCCGACGGTGAAACGGACGAACGCCGCCTTACCTATGCCGGGCTTGACCAGAAGGCACGTGTTATCGCGGCTCACCTGCAAAGTCGTCACGCGCCAGGCAGCCGGGCCTTGCTGTTATATCCACCGGGGCTGGACTACGTGGCTGCCTTCTTCGGCTGCCTTTACGCCGGCATTATTGCAGTGCCCGCCTATCCGCCCCGGCCGCGGCGACCCATGCCGCGCATCCAGTCCATCGTTGCGGACAGCCAGTCAGCGGTCGCGCTCACCGACACGCGTATCCTGTCCAACATCGAGCAGCGGCTGGCACAGCTCCCCGACATGGCTGCGCTCGATTGGATCGACACAACCCGTCTGGATCACGGATTAGCGGACCGATGGCAGCAATTACCGGTCGAGCCCGATGATCTGGCCTATCTGCAATACACCTCCGGATCAACCTCCACGCCCAAAGGCGTCATGGTCAGCTACGGCAACCTGGACTTCACACTGGCTGATCTGGACGCCGGGTGGAATGGTGAGGGGCCGCGCACCATGGTGACGTGGCTGCCGCCCTTTCATGACATGGGGCTCGTGTTCGGTATTCTGCTGCCAATATTCGCCGGCTATCCCTGTGTCATGATGGCGCCGGTTTCCTTTGTTCAAAGGCCGTTGCGCTGGCTTCAGGCGCTGTCGCATTACCGTGGCACCCACAGCGCGGCGCCCAATTTTGCCTTCGAGCTGTGCCTGGAAAAGATCACGGCAGAAGAGCGTGCAACGCTGGATCTGAGCGCCTGGCGTATTGCACTCAACGGCGCTGAGCCGGTGCGCAGGGACACCCTGGATCGCTTCGCGGCAGCCTTTGCCGACAGCGGTTTCCGCTGGCAGACGTTCGCGCCTGGCTACGGGCTTGCAGAGGCGACTTTACAAGTCACGGGCATTACAGCAGCCAGCGAAGTTGTGGACCTTGCCGTGGACACGGCCGCGCTGGAGGCACACACGGTTGTGGAAACATCGCCCGAGCAGCCTGGCTCCCGCGTGCTGGTGGGCTACCAGTCGTCACCGCTGCAAACTCGCTGGCAAATCGCCGATCCCGACACACTGACCTCCTGCGCGCCTGATCAAGTCGGCGAGATCTGGATCGCCGGGCCAGGTGTGGCCAAAGGCTACTGGAAGCGACCGGCGGCAACGGAGGAGACCTTCAACGCGACTCTCTCTGACACGGGGGAGGGACCATTTCTGCGCACCGGTGATCTGGGCTTCGTTCACGATGGGCGTCTGTTCGTGACCGGCCGCATCAAGGATTTGATCATCGTGCGCGGCCGCAATCACTACCCGCAAGACATTGAATTGACTGGCGAGCAAAGCCACGGTGCGCTCGAACCGGGCGGCGGGGCCGCGTTTTCGCTGGAGGTCGACGGCGACGAACGCGTTGCTCTTCTCTACGAGTTGCGGCGGGAGCAGCGCAAAACCGATCCGCATGTGGTCATCGATGCGATCCGGGAAGCCGTGGCCGCGGAACACGAGCTTCAACTCTACGCGGTGACGCTGGTCATGCCAGGCCAGGCGCCCAAGACATCCAGTGGGAAGATCCAGCGGCGGGCCGCACGCGCGCTGTTCCTGGCCGGCGAATTGACGGTGCTGGGCCAGTGGATCGAGCCGGCCGAGGCGCGGCAACCCATTGCTGACGAAATGCGCGACGCCGCGACCCGCGCGGCCGTCAGCGGCGCGCGCGAGTTATCCGCGATCAGCGACTGGCTGTTGACTCACATCGCCGCGCAGGTCAAGGTGCCGCGCAATGAGATCGACAGCCGCGAGCCGCTGGAGCGGGTCGGTCTCGACTCGCTGGCCGCGGTCGCCATCACCGGCGAACTGGGCGACTGGCTCGGGCGCGAGCTGTCACCGACCCTGTTCTACGAGTTTCCAACTGTCGAGGCGATTGCCCGCCACCTGTCCGGCGAAAGCAGGGAGCCGGCTGTCGTCGAGCGTTCCGCCAGCATTTCTGCTTTCCCGTCTGGTCAGGAACCGATTGCCATCATCGGCCTCGGCGTGCGCTTTCCTGGCGCAGACAGCCCGGCGGCGTACTGGCGTTTGCTGCGCGACGGCATCGACGCAATCAGCGAGATTCCGGCCGGCCGCTGGGACAAGGAGGCTTTCTACGACTCCAATCCGGCCGCTCCGGGCAAGATGAACACTCGCTGGGGCGGTTTCCTGGAGCAGGTCGACCGGTTCGACGCGGCCTTTTTCGGCATCTCACCGCGCGAAGCGGCTCGCATGGATCCGCAACAGCGATTGCTGATGGAAGTGGCCTGGGAGGCGCTGGAGGACGCCGGACAGGTGCCTGCCAAGCTGGCTGGCGAACGTGTCGGTGTCTTTGTCGGCATCTCCAGCTTTGATTACGGCCAGTTGCAACTGGGCGACGCCGGCCTGAGCGACGCCTATGCCGGCACCGGCAGCGCGCTCAGCATCGCTGCCAATCGTCTGTCGTATTTCTTCGACTGGCGCGGCCCGAGCCTGGCGGTGGATACGGCCTGTTCCTCCTCGCTGGTGGCGGTGCATCTGGCCTGCCAGAACCTGCGTCTGGGCGAGTGTGACATGGCGCTGGTGGCCGGAGTCAATCTGCTGCTGTCGCCGGCGATGACTGTCAATTTCAGCAAAGCGGGTTTCATGGCTGCCGATGGCCGCTGCAAGCCTTTCGACTCGCGGGCTGACGGCTATGTGCGCAGCGAGGGCGCCGGTGTCGTTCTTCTCAAACCGCTCTCGCAGGCCGTAGCCGACGGCGATCCGATTGTCGCAGTGATTCGGGGGAGCGCTACCAACCAGGACGGCCGCAGCAACGGCCTGACCGCGCCCAATCCGCAGGCGCAGGTCGATGTGCTGCGCCGCGCCTATCGTAACGCCGGGGTGTCGCCGGCTGCTGTGCATTACGTGGAGGCCCACGGCACCGGCACCGCTCTCGGCGACCCTATCGAGGCGCAAGCGTTGGGTGAGGTGCTGGGCGAGGACAGACCGGCCGGGCAGCACGCGGTTATCGGCTCGGTCAAGAGCAACATCGGTCACCTTGAAGCCGCCGCGGGCATTGCGGGGCTGATCAAGGTTGCGCTGTCGCTCCGCTACGGCCAGTTGCCCGCGAGTCTGCACTTCCGCGAGCCCAATCCGCTGATCCCGTTTGACCGGCTGCCGCTGCGCGTTCAGCAGGAGCTAACGGACTGGCCGGTGGAGCCGGCATCAGCCATTGCCGGTGTCAGCGCGTTTGGCTTTGGCGGCGCCAACGCCCACGTGGTCGTTCAAGGGCCGCCGTTGACGCATACGCCGCCACGCGTGACGACGCATGAGGCGCAGGTCATCCCGCTCGCCGCTGCCGATGGGGAAGCACTGCGCGCACTGGCGGCGGCATATAGCGCCTGGTTTCGTTCGCTGCCTGCGGATCGACTCAGCGATGTTGCGTACACCGCTGGCGTGCGGCGCAGCCACCATGACTACCGCCTGGCCGTGGTTGCCGACACGGCAGAGAAAGCCGCGTCCAAACTGGACGCCTTCGTGGCCGGACGCAACGCCAGCGGTCTCGCCCACGGTGAACGTCCGCGCCAACAACCGGCCCGGCTGGCTTTCGTGTTTTGTGGTCAGGGGTCGCACTGGTGGGCGATGGGTCGCGGACTTCTCAGCCGCGAGCCGGTCTTCCGTGGAACTATCGAGCGCTGCGATGAGCTGCTGCAACCGCTGGCAGGCTGGAGCCTTGTGCGCGAGTTGACGGCCAGCGAGGCTGACTCGCGGCTGGACTACACCACCTTTGCCCAGCCGGTCCTCTTCGCCGTGCAGGTCGCACTGGTCGATCTGTGGCGTTCCTGGGGGATCTCGCCTGACGCCGTGGTCGGCCACAGCATGGGCGAGGTCGCCGCGGCTGTCACAGCCGGCATACTGACGCTGCCTGACGCGCTGCGCATTGTCTATCATCGCGGCCGGTTGATGGAACACGCGCGCGGTCTGGGCAAGATGGCAGTGGTCGAGTTCAGCCAGCACGAGGCTGAGCTGGCTGTCGCCGGGATCGAGGATCGTGTCGGCATTGCCGTGGTCAACAGCCCCAATTCAGTAGTGCTGGCCGGTGAAACCAACGCGCTGGAGACGTTGATCGACAGCCTCCGACGCCAGGGCATTCACTGCCAGTACCTGTCGCTGGACTTTTCCTCGCACAATCCGCAGATGGATCCCTATCTCGCAGAGATGGCTTCATCTGTGGCCGGGGTCGCGCCGCGCGCGGCTGCATTGCCGCTGGTTTCAACGGTCACCGGTGAGTTCGTCGAGGGCCCCCAGTTGGACGCCGGTTATTGGGCCAGCAATGTTCGCTCAACAGTGCAGTTTGCCCAGGCGATGACGCAACTGCTGCGGGCCGGGTACAACACATTCCTGGAAATCGGGCCGCATCCTGTGCTGGCCCCGGCCATCATGCAGAACATGCTGCACGACGGACAGAAGGGTTTGGTGTTGCCCTCCTTACGTCTCAACCGGGACGACCGGACCGTGCTGCTCCAGTCGCTGGCAGCGCTCTACGCTGGCGGACGTGACGTGGCGTGGGACGCGCTGGCTGCACCGCACGCACGGCTGGTTTCCCTGCCCGCCTATCCCTGGCAGCGTGAACGGTACTGGATCGAAGCCGGCGGGCCAGCAGCGCGCAAGGAGATTCCTCGTCTGACGCCCGCTCCGCAGCCGGTCAACATTCACGATGGGAACAGCCGATCTCTGCCGGGCATGGCCAAAGCGACCACCGACCTGCTGTATGAGTTGCAATGGCAGCCGAAACAACTCAACAGCAACGGGACGGGCGCCGGACATCTGCCGGTGGGCGAGCCGCAACATTGGGTGATCTTTGCCGACCGCGGCGGGGTGGGCGAGGCCGCCGCAGCCCGTTTGCAAGGGGCTGGCAGGCGCTGCACGCTGGTCTGGACCGCGGATCGATACAGCGGCGATGCTGACGGCCAGTTTTTCGTCGATCCTGCCCAACCGGAGCATTTCCAACAGTTGGTTCAAGCCGTCTTGCTGGAGGAGCCAGCGGCGCGACATGGCGTGCTGCATTTATGGAGCCTGGACGCGGGGTCGCCGGAAATCGACGCCAGCACGCTGACAGATGCGCAGACGGTCGCCTGCGGCAGCGTCCTGCATTTTCTCCAGGCGCTGGCAGCCGAACAGACCAGGGCCCGGCTGAATCTCTGGCTGGTGACGCGCGGCGTTCAACCCATCTGTGCATCGCCGACCGGGCGGGCGCTGGCGCAATCGCCGCTGTGGGGACTGGGCCGGGTGATAGCGCTGGAACACCCGGAGTGGTGGGGTGGCCTCATCGACCTCGATCCGAAGGAGACGCCCGCCGATGCCGGGAATCTGCTGGCGGCTGCGACACACGGTCAGCCGGCCGGCGAGGATCAGTTCGCATTTCGCGATGGCCAACTCCTTGTGGCTCGCCTGCGTCGCAGCGCCGCGAATTCCGATCACGCTATTGCCGGCCGCATCCGGCCCGACGCGACCTACCTCATCACCGGTGGCCTGGGAGAACTGGGCTTGCAGGTCGCGCAGTGGCTGGCGGATCAGGGCGCGACACAGCTTGTTTTGCTCGGCCGGACGCCGTTGACTCCCGATTCCGGCCAGCCGGGCAGTGCGGCCATCGACCCGCGGATTGCTGCTGTTCAGGCATTGGAGCGCCGCGGAGTCGCCGTGACACCCCTGGCTGCTGATGTCGGGGACCGTGAGCAGATGTCGGCGGCGTTCGCGCATATCGCAGCTACCCTGCCGCCGCTGCGCGGCATCATCCACGCGGCCGGTATTCTCGAAGATCGTCCGCTGGTTGACATCAGCCTCGACGCGTTGCATACCATCCTGTGGCCCAAGGTTGCCGGGACGTGGGAGTTGAGCCGGCTGGCCGGTAAACTTGATCTGGACTTCTTTGTCCTGTTCTCCTCCATGTCCTCGTTGCTGGGCTGGCGTCTGGGCGGCCACTATGCGGCTGCCAACCATTTCCTTGACACCTTTGCCCACTACCGGGGTGCGGCCACCCACAGCATCAACTGGGGGCCCTGGGGCGAAGTTGGAATGGTCAAGCGCGGCAACGGAGAGGATGGCTTCGCGCGCATGGGGATTGCGCCGCTGACAATCAGCGACGGACTGGTCCAACTGGAGCGGGTGCTGGCAGCCGGCCCGACGCAGGTTGCGGTAATCGATGCCAACTGGGACCGCTTCGATGCCCTGTATCAGGCGATCCGTCCGTCCCCGTTGCTGGCGATACTGGATCGAGGTAATGGAGTCAATGGTGTCGCTGCCGGAGATCAACCTGTTGTCGATCGTCTGCGGGCCGCGCCGCGCGGGCAGTGGCAGGAAATCCTTGTGGGTTTCTTGCGGCAGAAGGTCGCCCACGTCTTGCGCGTCAGCGAAGAACGAATACCGGCCAACCTGAGCATAGTCGAGCTGGGTCTGGATTCGATCATGGCGATGGAGGTAACCTGGGCCTGTAACGAGGAGCTTTCGGTGGCGTTGTTGTTGCGTGAGGTGTTCGAACCGCCCTCGCTGGAGGCACTGGCGGCCAATCTGGCCGGCAAGTTGGCCGAAATGCCAGAGATGCGCGTCAACGGCAACGGTTCCGCCGTGCACGTTACTGCCACGAGTGATGCAGCCTATCTGTCCAACGGAACCAGCCAGACTCGCACGGCCGTCGGTACCACACCCATTCGACGGGAATCCTGGACATCTCTGGTTCCGTTGCGGGCGCAGGGCGCCAGAACGCCGCTCTTCCTGGTGCCGCCGGGCGCGAGCACGGTGCTCAGTTTTGGCTCGTTGGTGCAAAGCATGGACCCGGATCAGCCGATCTATGGGTTGGAGCCATTGGGTATGGATGGCCGGCATCCGCCCCAGTCGCGCGTCGAGGACATGGCGGCTCACTACATCAGCGAAATCATGACAGTCCAGCCAACCGGCCCGTATCTCCTGGGAGGTCGTTGTTTTGGCGGACTGGTGGCCTTTGAGATGGCGCAGCAACTGCGCGCCCGCGGGCAGCATGTGGCGTTGCTGGCGATACTGGATACGTTGCAGCCGCCCAAGCCACCCTGGTTGCGCGACCAGACAGGCAGCGACCAGGAAGCGATGCAAGGTCCGCTGCGTCGCATGTCGCGCAGCTCGGCCCAAAAGCTCTATTTGACGTGGAAGCGGCTGACCATCACCGACGCGTTTGCCGTTTATACGTTGAAGCAGATGCAGCCGGAGCTGCGGTTCCCCAACGTTCTGAGCGCGGAAGGCCGGCATATCCGCAACACGGCCAGGGCGCACTACGAGGCCAACGAACTCTATCTGCCGCGTCTCTACGAAGGGCGGCTGACACTCTTTTCCAATGCCGGTCATACCGGCAGCCACCAACTCAACTGGGCCGCGCTGACGATGCAGGCTGTCGATATCCACATCGTGCCCGGGAATCACTTCACCATGTTCAAGGATCCCTATGTGCGAGTTCTGGCGCAGGTGCTGTCACAGAGCATGGAGCAGGCGCTGGCGCGTTCGATGATGCCGGTCACAGCCAGGCCCTTGGTGCGCTCGCTGGCAGCCGGCAAGCACAAGGATGCAGCGATCCGCTCGACGGTAGTCCACATCAATGAACTGGAACAAACCATCGCCACGCCGGTGGACGGGCTTGAAGACCGGATTTCCAAGGCGTGTGAGAGCGTGCTGGGTACTCAGCTGGCGGCGGCTGATCGTGTCCAGCACCTCGACGAGCCACCCATGGTCGATGCCTATCTGCTCGCTGAAATCGAGCGGCGCACCGGCAAGGCGCTGCCTTTGGCGGCGCTTGTTCAGTCGCCGACCACAGCCCAGATGGCAAAACTCGCACGTTCTGCTGGCAGCCGGGTGGTGGCAGATCCGCTCGTTCCTCTCCAGCCTCACGGATCGCGTCTACCTTTGTTCCTCGCACCGGACATCGACAGGACGGTGCTAAGTCTGGTGGAATTGGCCAGCCTCCTGGACCCGCAGCAGCCCTGCTACGGGTTGCAGCCGGCCGGTTTTGTGTCAGGTCAGGCCCCCCACAACAGCGTGGAACAGATGGCCGCTTTTAACGTGCGCGCTGTCCGGAAGATCCAGCCCACAGGTCCGTACCAACTGGGCGGGATCGGTTTCGGCGGCATTGTCGCCTTCGAGATGGCCCAGCAGTTGCGCGCCGCAGGTCACGACGTGGCGTTGCTGGCTGTGTTGGATACCATGGTTCCGCCCAATGCGACAATTCAATACTGGTATCCACCTGCCTCGCTGCGAGGCAATCGCCCGGCGCCGCGTTGGTTCATCCACCGCGCTTTTGGCCGACTGGTATATGTGCTGCAACGACGCCAGCTTCGCGCCAGTGTACCGCGTCGGGCGCGTGCGCAGATGCCCTGGCGGCGCAGAATCAGTCATGAATACAGCCCGGTCACTCGCCGCATCCAGGCGACGCTGACAGCCCATTTCGAGGCGCGGCTGCGCTACCAGCCGAGTTTGTATCCCGGCAGGATCACGCTGTTCTCGAACTCGAAGCACACAGGTGCTCATCAGGTGAAATGGGCGATGTTGACCGAGGTC
Organism: Anaerolineales bacterium; assembly: GCA_020634615.1. GTDB lineage: Bacteria > Chloroflexota > Anaerolineae > JAAEKA01 > JAAEKA01 > JACKBK01. The sequence goes on along the minus strand of JACKBI010000005.1, from coordinate 235,649 downwards.
GGCATGGAGATCGAGATCATCCCTGGCAATCACCGCTCCATCTTCAGCCAGCCGGGCGTTACAGAGCTGGCTGAGAGGCTCTCGCTGCATTTGGAAGAGGCGCAACGAACCTCACCAAACTGAGGCAAACCGGCGCTACGTCACAGGCACGATAGGAGATGGCTTACTTGCGTGATGTCAAGTTTATGTGTTAGACTGGATGCTGCGTGGGTTTTTCGAAAACACGGGGAGAATGGTCAGAGTTGCCAGACAGTGACTGACAGCTTCATTTGCATTCCTTGCTTTTCATTGGCCCCGCATCCAGGTTCACATACGCTTTCCCTTTTTCAATCCTTGCTACCTGGCGTTAGTGGAATGTGGCAGGAGGAGATTCTTTGTTACAAGATTTTCACATCATAGTGGCTACACCGCCCGGGCGATTGGAGCCTGCGGTTGCAATTGCAGCGACTCGTGCCGGAAGCCTGGGCTGCTTCGATCTTGAACTCGTAGCGGACCTCGACGCGGCGCGCCAGGCTTTGGACCGGCTGGAGCGGTTTGCCAAGGGATCCTACGGCGTCAAAGCCAGCTATCGCCAGGCAGAGTTGCTGGCGACGCTTGCGGATGGCTCCTTGTCGGGGCTGACCTTCCTCATCCTCTCCGCACATGGCCAGGTGGACAGCGACGCGTTGCGCCAGCAGGTGGAAGCCGCTCACAACAGCGGCCTGCGCGTGTTGCTGGAAGTCACCGACGTCTTCCTGGCGCAACTGGGCGAGGCGATGGGTGTGGACGGTATCGTGGCCAAAGGGCACGAGAGCGGCGGCTTTGTCGGCGAAGAGACGACTTTTGTCCTGTTGCAGCGCTGCCTGAAGGGGGTTTCCCTGCCGGTCTATGCCCATGGCGGCATTGGCCTACATACCGTGGCGGCTTGTTACGCTGCCGGCGCTGCCGGTGTCCTGCTGGACGCACAGCTCGCGCTGGCCAAAGAATCGCGCCTGCCGCAGGCTGTCAAAGATGCCGTCGCGGCCATGGATGGCAGCGAGACGGTCAGCCTCGGCGCTGAGCTGGGACAGGCTGTGCGCGTCTACAGTCGCCCACATGCTTCCGCCACCAGGGAATTGAGCGAAACCGAGGCCGCTTTGGGCGCAGAAACGGCTGAGAATCGCCAACAAGCCTGGCTGGAAGCGGTCGAGAGCCGCGTCGGCTGGGGATCACTGGAACGGTACGCCTGGCCCTTGGGTCAGGATGCCGCGTTTGCCAGCGGGCTGGCCGAGCGTTTTGTTACCGTCGGCGGTATTTTGCAGGCGTTGCGCGACAGCGTGACCAGCCATGTCGACTCGGCCACAGCGCGCCAGCCGCTGGACGCCGGCTCGCCACTGGCCCAGTCGCACGGTACCCGTTATCCCATCGTTCAGGGACCAATGACGCGGGTCAGCGACACGGCCCGGTTTGCGTTCGATGTGGCCGAAGCGGGCGGACTGCCCTTCCTGGCGCTGGCGTTGATGCGCAAAACACAGGCGATTCCCCTGCTGCAAGAGACGAAAGACATGATGGGAGATCGCCCCTGGGGCGTCGGCATTCTCGGTTTCGTGCCGGCCGCGATCCGTGCGGAACAGCTTGAAGCGATCAGCGCGATCCGCCCGAACTTTGCCATCATCGCTGGCGGCCGACCTGATCAGGCCAGGACACTGGAAGCGCAAGGCATCGCCACCTATTTGCACGTGCCGTCGCCTGCGCTGCTACGGCTGTTCCTCGACGACGGCGCAAAACGCTTCATCTTTGAGGGTCGCGAGTGTGGTGGGCACGTCGGGCCGCGGTCCAGTTTCGTGCTGTGGAACGAGATGATCGACACGCTGCTGGCCCATTTCGACGCTTCCAAGGCCGACCCCGATGACTACCATATCCTGTTTGCCGGCGGCGTTCACGACTCGCTGTCGGCATCGATGGTTGCCTGTCTGGCTGGCCCGCTGGCTGCGCGCGGTGTGCGGCTGGGCGTTCTCATGGGAACCGCGTACCTGTTTACCAGCGAAGCGGTGAGCTCAGGCGCAATTACGGCCCGCTACCAGCAGGAGGCCGTGACGAGCCGGCAAACAGTGCTGGTAGAGTCCGGTATTGGCCACATGACCCGCTGCCTGCCGACCCCTTTTGTCGATGCATTTGTTCAGCGCAAGCGCAGCCTGCTGCAGGAAGGCGTCGACGGCGACCGCTTGCGTCAGGAGTTGGAAGACCTGAACATTGGTCGCCTGCGCATGGCCAGCAAGGGGATCAACCGCAATCCCAACGCCGGCAAGCTGCCCGATGCACCGACCTATATAGCGCTGGACGAGCAAGAGCAATATCAGCAAGGCATGTACATGATCGGCCAGGTGGCTGGCCTGCGCGATCAGGTCTGTACGGTCGAGGAATTGCACCAGGAGGTGTCGCTGGCCGGTGCGCAGCGACTGGCCAGCCTGGCGGCCACGTTGCAGCAGCCGGCGACAGCCGCTGCGCAGTATCCGCCGCCCGCCCGCATCGCAATCATTGGCATCTCGACCGTGTTGCCCGGCGCCGGCGACCTGCAGACCTACTGGGAGAACATCCTTAACAAGGTCGATGCCATCAGCGAGATACCTATCGAACGCTTTGACTGGCGTCGCTACTACGATCCTGACAAGAGCACGCGCGACAAGATCTACTCGCGTTGGGGCGGGTTTATCGACGACGTGCCGCTCAACCCGCTGGACTACGGCATGCCGCCCAACTCGATCCCCTCCATCGAGCCGATGCAATTGCTGATGCTGGAAGTCGTGCGGGCCGCATTGCAGGACGCCGGCTATCTCAATCGCCCCTTCGCCCGCGAGCGCACTTCGGTGGTCATGGCAGTCGGCGGCGGCCTGGGCGACCTTGGTTTCAACTATGGCGTCCGCTCTTACCTGCCGCATTTCCTGTCGGCGGATTCGCAGGAGGTCATCGACCGCATGGATGACGCCCTGCCGGAGTGGACTGAGGATTCGTTCCCCGGCATCCTGCTCAACGTGCTGGCGGGCCGAATCGCCAACCGCTTCGACCTCAACGGCCCCAATCTGGTCGTCGACGCCGCGTGCGGTTCATCGCTGGCAGCGCTGGACATCGCCATCAAGGACTTGCAGACCCAGCGCACCGATGTAGCCATTGTGGGCGGCGCCGACACGGTGCAGAGTCCCTTCGGCTTCCTCGCTTTCAGCAAGACTCAGGCGCTTTCGCCGCGCGGCCGCTGCCGCCCCTTCGACGTTGAAGCCGACGGCATCGCCATCAGCGAAGGGCTGGCGGTGGTGATCCTGAAACGGCTGGAAGACGCCGAGCGCGACGGCGACCGTATCTATGCCGTGATTCAAGGAGTGGGCGCATCCAGCGACGGCCGCGACCGCAGCCTGACCGCGCCCCGACCGCTGGGACAGCTTCTGGCGTTACGTCGAGCCTACGGACAGGCCCGTTTCGACCCGGCGACCCTGGGACTGATCGAGGCGCATGGCACAGGCACCAGGCTGGGCGATCAAGTCGAGGCCGAAGCGCTGGCTACGCTGTTTCAAAACACGGGACTGGACCGTCCAACCTGCGGGGTCGGTTCGGTCAAGTCGATGATTGGCCACACCAAGAGCACAGCCGGGCTGGCCGGCATGATCAAAGTCGCGCTGGGGCTGTATCACAAGGTGCTCCCCCCGACGCTGGTCGACACGCCCAATCCCGACATCAGCCTCAACGGCAGTCCGATCTACGTCAACAGCGCGCCGCGGCCGTGGATACGGCCCGATGCCCGCAGCGCGCTGCGGGCAGGGGTCAGTGCCTTTGGCTTCGGCGGGACCAATTTCCACGCTGCGCTGGAGGAATATCAGGACGATTTCCTGCCTCACAAGGCAAGCCGCCACAACTGGCCCGAGGAGATATTCGTGCTGCGGGCCGCCGATCGTGACGGTCTGTTGGCAGAAATCGACAAACTGGCAAGCTGGCTAAAGGCGGGCAACGAGCCGCCGCTGCGCGACCTGGCCTATACCCTTCATTGTCGTATGCAGGTCGACAAGCCGGCAGATTCATTGACTCTTGCGCTGGTCGCCAGCTCGTTGATCGATTTGCAGCAAATGCTGGGCATGGCGCGCGCTGAGCTGGCGACAGACACCGAGCTGATCCTCAACCCGCAGGGCATTTACTTTGCTGCCCAACCTTTGGGCAAGGAGGGCAAGATTGCCTTCCTCTATCCGGGTCAGGGATCGCAGTATCCCGACATGCTGGCAGACCTGGTGATGCAGTTTCCGCAACTGGCCGAGACATTTGAACTCGCCAACGGGCTGCTGACCGATCAATTGCCGCGCCCCCTCAGCGAGTACGTCTTCCCGGTTCCGGCCCACGACGACAAAACAAGCCGGCGGCAGCGAGCTGAATTGACTGATACCCGCGTTGCCCAGCCTGCGCTCGGCGCGGCAGGCGCGGCCATGAGCCGCTTCCTGACACTGACTGGCCTGGAGCCGGATTTTGTGGCGGGCCACAGCTACGGCGAATTGGTAGCGCTGTGGCGAGCAGGCGTGTTCGACGCCGATACACTTCAGACGGTTTCCGCGGCTCGCGGGCGGTTTATGGATGAAGCCACCGGGCCAGATTCCGGCGCGATGGCGGCTGTGATCGCTGACCAGACCGCGGTGGAACAGATGCTGAGCGGCCTGCCCGATGTGACCATTGCTAACCTCAACTCGCCGCGCCAGACGGTAATCTCGGGCGCAACCGCCGCGGTCGAGCAGGCAGTGGAAAGGTTTGTCCATCAAGGCATCAATGCCAAGCGAATCCCTGTGGCCTGCGCCTTTCATTCGCCCCTGGTTGAACCGGCCCAGAAGCGGCTGGCAGCGTTGTTGGAGACTATTGAGTTCAAGCCGCCGCAGATTGGCGTCTATTCCAACACACTGGGGGGCCCCTATCCCGACGATCCGGCAGAGATTCGCAGAGTGCTGTCGCTGCAGCTTGCCCAGCCCGTGCGCTTTACGCAGGAGATCGAGGCGCTCTACGCGGCCGGCACGCGCCTGTTCATTGAGGCCGGACCGCGCAGCGTACTGACCGGATTGGTACACCAGATTCTGGGCAATCGTCCGCATCTGGCCGTTGCAATGGATTCGGGTGGACATGGCCTGCTGGCGGCACAGCGAGCGCTGGCGCAGGTGATCGCTATCGGCGTCGATATCGATCTTGGCGTGCTCTACGAAGGCCGTGACGTACATGAAATCAACCTGAACGCGGCGTACACCGATCCGGCGCTGTCCGCTTATGGTCCCACGACCTGGCTGGTGAACGGCGGACGCGCGCGCCGCTGGCTGGATGTCCAGAAAGGGCTGCCCGATCCGGTGGTCCAGCCGCTACGCGTTTCACTGACCGGAAGCCTTACGCCTCCGGCCGCGCCATCCCTGCCACAGGCAGACCAACCGGTTTCCCAACCGCAGCCGGTCCGACCCGTGCCGCCCAGGCCATTTGCAGAACCGCTCGCGCCGCTGCACGCTGTCCCCGGCACGGAGACTGATCTGGTGATGCAACAGACTCAGCAACTGATGGCTCGCTTTCTGGAAATGCAGGCCAGCGTGATGAGCAGCTATCTCGCCGACGCGCCGCCAACAACCCTCTCCGAGTCGATCGCACCGGCTGCGCCAGTCGATCAGCAGCCTGCACATCAGGCGCACAAGCAGCGCCCTTTGGCTGAACCCGTGGTGGTCGTCAGGCGAAAATCGCGTCCGGCCGTGAGCCGGGTGACCGGTCCATCGCCGGTGATGCGTTTCACGCTGCGCGCTGCCGATGCTCCTGTGATCGAGGCCACGGCTGGCCTTGCGCCGGGCCGCGCGATTGTGATCACCGCGGATGCCTATGGTATTGCCGACGTGGTGGCCGACATGTTGCGCGCGCAAGGCTACGATGCAGTGATCGTCAGCGACAGCCCGACAAACCGGGCCAGCCATGTCAACGGGTCAGCCGAAAACGGAACGACGTTGAGCAACGGCCACACCAAAGGAGCTGGCGATTGGCATTATGCGGCGCCCCTGGCCGACAACGCCGCGGTCATGCAGCTACTGGCAACTATCCGGGCAGACCACCGCGCAATCGGCAGTCTGTTGCATCTGGCAGCCCTCAAGCCGGCGACTCCCTTCGACCAGTTGGACCTCAACGGTTGGCAGCAAGCCGTGGAGGACAATTTACTGAGCTTTTTCAACCTGGTGCAGGGATTGCAGGCCGATCTGGTCAGCGCGGCTACGGCAGGCGGATCATGTCTGCTGGCTGCGACACAGATGGGCGGTGATTTCGCAGTGGGCGGCGGACAGAGACGCAGCTTCTCGCCTGCCCAGGCCAGCATCGCCGGGCTCCTCAAAACCGCCGCTCACGAGATGCCCGGCGTGCGGACGAAGGTGGTAGATTTCGGCCAACCAGACGACCTCGCAGCTCTGGCGCAGGCAGTGCTGGCTGAGACAGGCGCGGCCGACAGCCTGATCGAGGTAGGCTATCGCGACGGCATACGCACCATGATCGCCACGGATTACGCACCCGTTGACTCGCACCGGGCGAACGTGCCTGCCCTCGACGACAAATCGGTGATCCTGGTCACGGGCGGTGCGCGCGGCATCACAGCCAGCGTGGTGCAGGAGTTGGCTCAGCGCTATCGCCCCACGGTGGTGCTGGCCGGCCGCTCGCCGCTGCCGCCCGAGCGCGAAGCGCGGGAAACCGCAGATCTGACCTCGGCGCGTGAAATCAAAGCGGCGCTGCTGCGTAGCCTGAGCAGTGATGGCAAGCCAGCGGCCCTCTCGGAGGTCGAGGCGGCTTATCAGCGCCTGCTGCGAGAGCGCGAAATACGCGTCAATATGGAGCGTCTGCGGCGCACCGGTGCAACGGTGGAGTATCACCCGGTGGACGTCCGCGATGAGGCAGCCTTCGGAGCGTTGATCGATGGCATATACGGCCGGTTCGACCGGCTTGATGGCGTGATCCACGGCGCGGGTGTGGTGGAAGACAAGCTGATCAAGGACAAGACGGTGGACTCGTTGCGACGGGTGCTAAGCACCAAAGTGGACAGCGCGTTTGTGCTTAGCCGCATGCTGCGGCCCGATTCGCTCAAGTTTCTGGTCTTCTTCTCATCCGTCAGCGGTCGCTTTGGCAACCGCGGCCAGGGTGACTATGCAGCCGCAAATGAGGTTCTAAACAAGCTGGCCGTGCTGTTAGACCGCGATTGGCCGGGCCATGTTGTCTCCATCAACTGGGGACCGTGGGATGCGGGCATGGTCTCCGATGAACTGCGGCGGCAGTTCCAACAGCGCGGTGTCAGTCTGGTGCCTATCGACGTAGGTTGCCAGCGGCTGGTAGAGGAACTCAGCGCCGGTAGTAAGGGCGAGGTGGAAGTACTGATCTGCGGCGAAGATAACCAGGTCATGGCTCATGCAGCCTCTACGGCCGGCTAAACGTCGAGAGCCTGGTTGTTTCGGCCGGTCTCCGGATCACGTTACCCTTCACGTGTAAGCTTGAACCCGAAATCGGTCACAAGATCAGAAAAAATCCTGGTTTGTTAGTATCTAACTCTGGTAAACGCGCCTAAAACCGTTGATTGGCTGCGTTGAATGTAAGTGTAACCCCCACAGCATCGTCAGCTACCCAAGGCTGGATGCATCGAAAAGAACGAGCCAACTTGTTTTTTCATGCCCACCCTTTTCGCAACGTTCGGCCTAACCTGCACCTAAGGCCCCGCACGTAAGTAGCTGCGCGACTGATAGCTTTCATTGGATGCTGAAATTGTCTCAACACAGAGTCACTGCATTTTGCTGCGGAGGCTAACAGAACCATCAATCACAAAAGCGCGTGTGGCAAGACAGAGCTTATATGACACAACAATTTCATCGACAAGACGAGGCAGCTTCTTCCACCAGCCAAGGCGTAGCAATCATCGGAATGTCCTGCATGTTTCCAGGCGCCAAGGACCTGGATTCGTTCTGGCAGAACATCGTCGACAAAGTGGACGCTGTGACCGACCCGCCGCCAGAAGCATGGGATTCGAACATCTTTTATGACCCGGATTCGGACGCCAACGACCGTGTCTATTGCAAGAAGGGCGGATTTCTCGGCCCGCTGGCCGAATTCAATCCGCTGGACTATGGGATCATGCCCATTGGACTGGATGGCGGGGAACCCGACCAGTGGCTGAGCCTCAAGCTGGCCTATGACGCGCTGGCCGATGCCCGTTACCTGGAGCGCCTGAAGGGCAACGACGAAGAGCGGCGGCGCACAGCGGTGATTCTGGGCAAGGGGACATACCTCAACCGCGGCAACCTGAACATGGTGCAGCACAGTCTGGTGGTCGACCAGACGTTGCAGGTGTTGCAGTCGCTACACCCGGAATACGGCGACGACGAGATGCGCTTGGTGCGCGATGAGTTGAAGCGCAAGCTGCCGCCCTTCGACGCCGCCACCGCGCCCGGTCTGGTGCCAAATATCGCCGCAGGCCGCATCGCCAACCGCCTTGATCTGATGGGCCCCTCCTACACCGTGGACGCGGCCTGCGCCTCGTCGCTGATTGCTGTGGAGATTGCGCTGCGCGATTTGCTCACGGGCCGCTACGACCTGGCGCTGGTGGGCGGCGCACAGGTAACCACGCCGATTCCGATCCTGACGCTCTTCTCACAGTTGGGCGCGCTCTCGCATCAGGAACAGATACGGCCCTTTGATGAAGGCGCCGACGGCACGATCCTCTCCGAGGGAATCGGCATGTTGGTGCTGAAACGCGAGCAGGATGCCCTGCGCGACGGCGATCGAATATACGCGGTCATCAAAGGTGTCGGATCTTCCAGCGACGGCCGGGCCATGAGTGTGCTGACGCCGCGGCTGGAGGGTGAGGTGCTGGCGCTGCGCATGGCCTATGAAAACGCCGGCATAGATCCTGCAACCGTTGGCTTGATCGAGGCCCACGGCACGGGAACCCTCGTGGGCGATGCCACCGAGATTGAGGCGTTGACCACTGTGTTCGGCCAACGTCAAGGCCAGGTGCCTCACTGCGCGCTGGGCACCGTCAAGTCGATGATCGGCCACACGATGCCGGCTGCCGGCGTGGCCGGGATCATCAAGGCGGCGCTGGCGCTGCACCATAAGGTGTTGCCGCCCACGATTCACTGTGAGAACCCGAACCCCAAGCTGGGTCTGGAAAGTTCCAATTTCTACCTGAACTCCGAGACGCGCCCCTGGATCCAGGGCGACGAAACACCGCGGCGAGCCGGCGTCAACGCCTTCGGCTTCGGCGGCGTCAACGCCCATGTGGTGCTGGAAGAAGCGCAGCCACAGGCCGCAGCCGGTGAGCCGAGCCACATGAATCTTTGGGACAGCGAGGTGGTCATTGTAGCTGCGGCTGACCGCGACGGACTGTTGAAGACGGCCGCTGCGCTGGTTGCCTACCTGGACAGCGTGCCCGATCTGGCCGCGCCGGGGTTCAGCCTGCTGGATCTGGCCTGGACGGTGAACCAGCGGGCCGGCGATCAGCCCTGCCGGCTGGCGCTGGTGGCAACCTCGGTAGCCGACGTACGCGACAAGTTGGTACAGGCCATCGAACGCCTGGAGAAACCCAAGACCCATCGCATCAAAGACGTGCGCGGCATCTACTTCTTCGACGATCCGTTCCACCCGGAGGGCAAGCTGGCCTTTCTATTCCCGGGCGAAGGGTCCCAGTATCCCAACATGCTGGCCGACCTGTGTCTGCATTTCCCGGAAGTGCGCACCGCATTCGACCGCATCGACCACATCTTCGCCGGGCACCCGCGCGGCTATGTCCCCAGCGACTTCATCTTCCCCGCACCGGGGCAGACAGGCCACTCCGACATAGCCCAGCAGCTCTGGGAGATCGACGGCGCAGTAGAGGCGGTGTTGACCGGCAACGCCGCCATCCACGCACTACTGCGCAAACTTGGCATACAGCCGGATGCCATGGTCGGCCATAGCACTGGGGAGTACTCGGCGCTGCTGGCGTCGGGCATGATCCCGGTGGGCGAGGATGAGTTTGTGGGCCACCATCTGCGCAACCTCAACCAGATGTATGAAGAGGTGGCGCAGGACACCAAAGCGCCGCGCGCGTTCATGCTGGCTGTTGGCGCGGGTCTGGACAAGGTCGCTCCGCTGGTTGAAAAGGCAGGCAGCCGGGTGTTCGTGGGCATGGACAACTGCCCGCACCAGTCGGTGCTGGTAGGCGACGAGACGGCGCGGGCGGGTCTGACTGCGGCAATGAAAGCCGACGGGCTGATTTTTGAAAGTCTGCCGTTCGATCGGGCCTATCATACGCCGATGTTCCAGCCGTACAGCCAGCTCTTCCAGGATTTCTACACGCAGTTGCCGTTGGCCGCGCCCAGCGTGACAACCTATTCATGCGTCACTGCTGCGCCGTTCGGCGATGGCGCGGACGATATTCGGACGCTGGCTATTGCAAACTGGGTCAGTCGGGTGCGTTTCCGCGAGACGATTCAGGCAATGTACGATGACGGCGTGCGGATATTCGTAGAAGTGGGTGCACGCGGCAATCTGACATCTTTCGTGGGTGACACGCTGCGCGGCCAGCCACATCTGGCCGTGCCCGCCAACATCCAACAGCGGTCCGGCGTCATGCAGATCAACCACCTGGTTGCACTCTTGTGCGCGCAAGGGGTGCCGGTAGATCTGGATGCCCTCTACGAGCGACGCCATCCGCAAGCCGTGGATCTGGCCTCCGATCAAGGGAGGCTGGCTGGCAAGAAACGAACGGGCAGTATGAAACTGGCCTCTGGCTGGGCAGGGATGGAAATCTCAGCCGAAGCCGCCGGCCGGTTACACAGCCAACTGGCTAAAAAGACCGCCGAGACCTTCGGCAACAAACAACTTGGCACGCGTGAGTCGACAACTGCTACGCCGCCTCAGCAAGACAAGGAAGAGAAGACGACCGATATGCAACACCACCCAATCTCCAATGGTGGCGGACTCCGGTCCCACACCGCGCCGCCGGATGCCAACATACAGATGGCACCTCCCTATGTCGATGGCCGCACCGCGATCATGCAAGGCCATTTGCAGTTGATGGACCAGTTCCTCAAAACCCAGGAGGCGCTCCTACAGCAGTTCCTGACCGGCACATCGGCGCCGCAACAGCTTCAGACACGCATCCAGGCGCCCATTCAACCGAGCGTGCGCCCGGTGCAGGCCCCACTGCCCCAGCCCCTCCCGGCAATGGCGCCGCCCGTTTCCGGGCCGCCAGAGCCATCTCTGGCCGCGCGGGTTGCGGAACCCACTCCGGTAGTTCCTTCATGGACGCTACCCGATGCCAGCGCAACCCAGCCACAGCACCTTCAGGAGATTCTCCTGAACCTGGTGAGCGACAAGACCGGCTATCCGGTCGAAGTGCTGTCACTGGACGCAAACCTGGAAGCCGATCTGGGGATCGACTCCATCAAACGGGTCGAGATCCTGGGCGCGTTCAACCAGGAGACTGGTCTGGTGGATGGCGATACCATGGAGCAGGTCTCATCGATGAAGACGCTGAGAGCGATCCTGGATTTTTTTCAATTGACGGCCACCCCGATGCCCAGCATGCCAACGGGCTGGCCGCTTCAGCCACAGCCGGCAGAGGTTGACACCCTCTCTCCCCGTCTGCCTTTCGTGCGCGATGTGCATGCTTTTGTTCCAGGCGAAACCCTGGAAGCCCGTTGTACACTGGACATCGCAACAGATCTGTTCATGAAAGATCACACGCTGGGGCGCGACATCTCCCGGCACGATCCTGATCTTCTGGCGCTGCCAATCGTACCTTTGACGGTCACCATGGAGATTCTGGCAGAGGCCGCGGCGGAACTGGCTCCTGGCCAGGTGTTGGTCGGAATGCGCAATCTGCGCGCCAGCCGCTGGATTCTGCTGGAGGAAGGCGCGGCGACGCTGCACCTGACCGCCAAGCGACGCAAAGACGCCGCCGGTCTCGAGTTCGACGTAGCCGCACGCCTGCTGCCGCGCGGTGAGGAAGCGACAGACATCAGCATCTTGTCACCGGTGGCCGAGGGAACAATGCTGTTCGCACCCGACTATCCCGTGCCGCCTAAGGTGACGCCGCTCACATTGCAGGATGCGCGCCCATCACGGTGGCAACCGGAAACGCTCTACAGCGAGGGAATGTTCCATGGGCCGGCCTTTCGTGCCGTTCGCTCCATCGAGCAAATCGGCAACGACGGTCTTGTTGCCACGCTGGAAGCGCTGCCCGCAGACGCTTTCCTGCGCGACAACGACTCGCCTGGCTTCATTGCGGAGCCGGTGATCCTGGACGCTGCCGGCCAGTTGATCGGTTTCTGGACGATGGAGACCCTGGAGCGCGGCTTTGTGGTGTTTCCCTATCAACTGAAGGAACTGACCTTCTTTGGCCCGGCCGTACCGCCGGGAGAACGGGTGACTTGCCAGATCCGCAGTACGCTGCTGGAAAATCTGGTGATGACGTCTGACATCGACATCCTTGACCAGTCCGGTGTGTTGCGAATGCGGTTACAGGCGTGGGACGACAAGCGCTTTGACATCCCGCGCGCCTTGTATCGCTTCATCCTCAACCCCGACCAGAACCGGCTGAGCGAGCCGTGGACTGCGCCGTTCAACGGAAGTCAGGGCAGTACCCGATACCGGGCGCGGCGGATCAGCGGATATTCGCGGGCATTCCTCCAGGCGCATTACCGCCTGTGGGAACGCGTCATCGCCAATCTGGCACTGGCGCCGGCTGAGCGCACTGCCTGGCGCGCCATGACCGGAGCGGATCAACGGCGAATCGACTGGCTGCTGGGCAGAGTGGCCGCCAAGGAAGCATTGGCCATTCTGTTCCTCGAGATGTATGATCGCCCCCTCAAGCTTGCTGACATCGAGATCAAGAGCGACGAACGGGGTCAACCTTATATATCTCGCGACCTGGTTGCGGCGGCTGACCAACCGGTTGTCCTGAGCATTGCCCACACCGGCGAGGTTGCTGTAGCGGTGGCGGGTCCTGTCTCATCTACCAGCGGACTACCCGGCATTGGCATCGACCTGGAGTCGGTGAAACGTTTGGAGTCTTCGTTTGCCGGGGTTGCATTCAGCCAGAACGAACAATCGCTGCTGGCGCAAGTCGAAGGCGATCGACCGGCTACGTGGGCATTGCGAGCCTGGTGTGCCAAGGAAGCTGTGGGCAAAGCGCTGGGCTATGGCCTGGCCGCCGGTCCCCACAGTGTGACCGTGGATCGCATCGATGCCGGCAGTGGCTACGTCTATCTGACACTGGCTGGCCCGCTGGCAGATCTGTTTCCCAACCTGACCGGGGAGCAGGTGGCGGCTTATACGGCATTGGAGAACGGCCATGTACTGGCCAGCGTCCTCAATAGCCTCCAGAATGCGCAGTAGGCACCAGTCCGCTGCTGCGCCCATATACGAAACAAGAGCATGAATACCAACACACAAACGATTACAAGAAACGACGTTTGGGAAGCCACGATAAGCCTCCTGGAACAGTTGGCAGAGGATTGGGACTTCGGTGAAGAAATCACCGGCGACACGTTGCTGTTCACAGACTTGGGGTTCCAGTCCCTGGATGCCGTCATTCTGGGCAATACCCTGCAAGAACGTTTTGGCCGCCCGATTCCCTTTGCGACGTTGCTGACCGAGATTGGACAGCGTTCGGTCAACGATGTGACAGTCGACGAGTGGGTAGATTTCACCACCCTGAGCCTGCAAGCTGCCACCTCAGTGAACTGATCATGACGAAGAAGACTATATTGGTTGGTTTGGATGGCGCTACCTTTACGCTGCTGGACCCGTTTATGCAGCAGGGCGTCATGCCGTTTCTCAAGTCATTTGTCGAGCAGGGAGTACGCGCGGACTTGCGCAGTGTAACCCCGCCGCTGACGCCGCCGGCATGGACGACGGTGCTTACCGGCCGCTCGCCAGGCCATCACGGCATTTTCGACTTCTTTCAGGCCGACGGGCCGGGCAGCACGACAATCAGGCTGGCCACGTCGGGCGACATCCAGGTCGATCACGTCGCGGAGCTGGTGAACAGGGCAGGCCAGCGTGCCAGCGTCATCAATTTCCCGGTTCATTTTCCCCCGCTGCCCATCGACGGTGCGGTCATCGCCGGTTGGATGCCGTGGCGGCAACTGCGGCTGGGATGCTACCCGCCTGATTTGTACGACCGGCTCAAGCAATTGCCTGACTTCAACCCGCGCGAGCTGGCCATGGACATGGCGTTGGAGGCCCGGGCGACGGAGGGTTGTGACGAAGACGAGTATGTCGAGTGGGTCGGCCTGCATATCCGCCGCGAAGAGCGCTGGCTTGAAGTACTGAACTACCTGAGCGACAACGACCCCACCGACCTGACAGCCGTTCTGCTGGACGGCCCTGACAAGGTGCAACACCTGTGCTGGCGTTTTCTTGACCCGGCGCTCTGGCCGGCGCAGCCGACTGCGGAAGAAACGCGGATCCGTGAAGCAAGCATTGGCTACTACCGCCGACTGGACACGATTCTGGCGGCGCTGGTCGAGAAGGCTGGCCCCGACGCGACCGTTGTCATGGTCTCGGATCACGGCTTCGGAGCGACTACCGAAGTGTTTCATGTCAACAGCTGGCTGGAACAAGCCGGCTATCTTGCCTGGTCGCAGGATGTGTCCGACGAACTGAACGAAGGGGACACCCTGGGAATGGGACATCTGTCCCGGCACAGCCGCTGGCTGGACTGGGATCGCACCAAAGCCTACGTGTCTACGCCGACCAGCAACGGCATCCACATCGTGCGCGCCGAACAACATGACGGACGCGGCGTGGCGGCTGCCGATTATGCGGCCTTCCGCGCTGAGCTGATCGAGGCGCTGTTAAGTTATGTCGATGAGGATGGTAAGCCGGTCATCGCCGCCGTTGCCACTCGCGAGGATGCCTTCGACGGTCCGGCAGGTGCGCTGGCGCCGGATCTGACACTGACCTTGCGCGACGGCGGACTGGTGTCGATTCTGCCGGCCGATCCGATCCTGGCGCCGCGGCCGCAGCCGGTTGGGACCCACCGACCGTTGGGTGTGTTCATGGCGGCCGGCCCCGGAATTCGCCAGGGCGCTGCCATCGGGGAGATGTCACTGTTGGATGTGACGCCGATTCTGTTACACAGCCTTGGCATTCAGGTGGGTGATGACCTGGAAGGACATGTGCCAACAGGGTTGTACGAACCGGAATACCTTGCAAACCGGCCAGTGGATGTCGTGACACGCGGCGACGCTGGCAAGGTTCAACCGGCCAAGTCGGCCGGCCAGGTGATATACGACGAAGAAGCTGAGGCCGTATTAATGGCTCGAATGAGAGAGCTGGGCTATGTTGAATAGCCTCAGCGAGGAGGAACGCAATCGTGGGTAATGTGTCAGTCAACGGCGTTGACCTGCACTATTGGACAGTTGGAGAGGGACCTGACATCGTCATGTTGCATGGGTTGGGCGGCAACCTGGCCATCTGGCACATGCACGTCGTGCCACTGCTGCGCGATAAGTTCAGATTGACGACGTTCGATATGCGCGGCCATGGCCGCAGCGGAATGCCGCAATCGGGTTACACAACGCGTCACATCGCGGAAGATGTGCGCGGACTGATGGACGCACTGGGAATAGAGAAGGCACATCTGGCAGGTCACAGCATGGGTGCTGATGTGTCGTTGCACTTTGCAATGTGCTACCCGGAACGGGCCGATCGGTTGGTGCTGGTCGAAGCGGGCCTGCCTGCACTGGTGGCGGCGCGCAAGGATGAAAGCTGGGTCGGGTGGTCCTATTGGGCGGAGATGATTGAAACCTATACGGGCGAACCGGTTCCACCGGAAAGCCGCACCGATTACCGCTACTTGCTGCATCAAAGCCTCAAGGTGCCGATCATGTTCGGCCCGTCAGCCGGAAAATCGCGGCGGCGTCAACACAAGTTCGAGGCGTTGCTGGACACGACGACGTTGGTCGAGGACTACGAGGTGGTAGGTGAGCTGACCCTGGAAAACATCGCCACGGTGCCGCACCCCAAGCTGCTGATGTACGAGCAGGGATCGCCCTACCTCGGCACCTTCTACGAGATCTGTGATTACGCCACCAACTACGAAACCGTGTTGTTGCCACCGACCAGGCTGCGCCACTTCTTCCCATTGGAGAAGCCGGAGATTCTGGCGGCCCATATCGATGACTTCTGCAACCCTGACCGGGCTGTAGTCAACGGTCGCGCGCTGGAGCCGCTCCTATCCTATGACAAATAAGGTATTGATCACCGGCGCCGGCACCGGCTTGGGGCTCGAGACGGCCCTTACGCTGGCCGGACGTGGCTTTACCGTCTTCGCCAGCGTTCTGGATGCAGAACAGCAGGCCCGCGTGGCAAGCGAAGCATCGCAGCGCGGCGTCACCTTGAACACGCCCATCATGGACGTGACGGACGAAGAGTCTGTACAGGCAACCATCGATGCCATCGTGGCTGCTCCAGGCGCCCTGCTGGGTGTAGTCCATAACGCGGGCATCAGTCTGCGGGGGTACTTCGAAGACTGCGACGATGATGAGATCAGACGAGTCTTTGAAGTGAACCTGATCGGCGCGATGACCGTCACGCGTGCGGTGTTGCCCACCATGCGCGCGGCCGGCCTCGGCCGGCTGATCTTCGTCAGTTCCATCGGCGCACGCGTGGCATCAATGGGCAGGACTGCCTACTGCGCCAGCAAGTTTGCACTGGAGGGTTTTGCAGAGTCGTTGATGCAGGAGGTTATTCCGTTGGGTATTCAGGTCAGCATCGTCGAGCCGGCTATCATCAACACTGAGCGCTGGACGGTTCACCGCGGGATCGCCCGCCGCGCGAAGGATCCCTCCAGCCCATACCTTGCGTGGTTTGAGCGCCAGGAAGAGATAGCCGATGAGTTGGTGCGCACATCGCCCACGACGCCCGATCAGGTCGCTGATGCAATCTATCGAGCGTTGACCGATGGCAGACCGCAATTGCGTTATATCGTTGGCAAGCGAGCGCGGCTCGTCGTTACGTTGCGCCGCTACCTGCCAGGCGAGCTGTTCGAGCGGTTCTATTTTGGCGAGGCGATGCGGCGAGTGACTGCCGCGGACCGATCATAACCCGGGCAACCGCAAAATGCGGTTGCCCGTAGCAGTCATCTCAGAATGGGAGGGACGTCATGGTCTCACAGTTTCGTGCGGTAAGTATGCTCGGAGCCAGCCAGTCGGCCAAGCTGCGCAAGAGCAAGGAGTTGAATGCAGACACGATTCGCGGACACTACGCGACACAGGTCTTGGTGGCCCTGACCAACATCGGGTTCATCGACGAGTTGGCGGCCGGCAATGAAATTTCGGCGGCGGCGTTTGCCAGGCGAGAAGACCTGGACGAGACCGTTCTACAGGCTTTGTGTGACTATGCCTTTGAACTGGAGTATCTCGACAAGAACGGCAGCAACTACAAGCTAAGCGACAAGGGTCGCCTGGTCGATCAGATCTTGAAGGGTGCGCTGCTGTCGGTGTACGCCTATGCTGACATCTTTGCCAACCTGGAGCCGTTGCTGCGGCGCGACATGGTCTACGGCAAAGATGTGCACCGCAGGTCGAAATATGTGGCCGTTGGTAGCGGGCTGTCGGCCAAGCTGCTTGCCATCCCGGTCGTAACCAAACTGCTGCTGGACGCCCGGCGCACCCGCATCCTCGATCTGGCTTGCGGCGACGCGGCGTTTTTGATCAACATGTGCACCAGCGAGCCGCGCTTCACCGGCTACGGCGTCGATATCGCTCCCGAAGCTATCGCCGAAGGCAACGAGGAGTTGGTGCGCCACGGTTTGCAAGATCGTGTCCGTCTGCTGGTAGCTGACATGTTTTCCATGGAAAGCTCCTTCCAAGACGTGGCCAACATCGACGCGACGACCTGCATCTATGCGCTGCATGAGTTTTTGAGCGATGACAACCAGCGCTTGCTGGAGTTGCTGCGCAAATATCGCAGTCGCTTTCCCGGCGTGCCGCTGTATGTGTGTGAGGTGATCCGCCACTCGCCGGAGGAGCTGCGTCAGAAGCCAGGCGGTGTGATGGAGATCCAACTGCTCCACAGCCTCTCCAATCAGCGGCTGGCGACCCGTGCCGAGTGGCACGACATCTTCCGCCGGGCAGGGTTCACATCCGTCAAGGAAACGTACCTCGACTTCGCACGCACAGCGGTGTTCACCGCCGTGTAGATTATCTGGAGGATGACAATCCCAGCGGGACTGTCATCCGGCCCTCAAACATAGGAGAATGGTTTGTGACTGATACCGTCTTGGTGACTGGCATTTCAACCGGATTTGGCCAGGAGATTGCCCTGATGCTGGGCGAAAAAGGATATACGGTGTACGGCACCGTGCGCGATATGAGTCTGCGTCCCAAACTGGAGGCAATGGCGGCCAAACGCAACGCTGACCTGCGGGTGGTGCAGATGGATGTAACCGACCAGTCCTCCATCGACGCGGCTGTAAACAAAATCCTTGAGGAATGCGGCTCGATCTATGCTGTTGTCAACAATGCCGGCGTGCTGCTGCGCGGCTACTTCGAGGATCTGGCAGAGGACGAGATCCGCAATCTGTTCAACGTCAATTTCTTCGGCGCGCTGGCAGTGACGCGCGCTGTTTTACCAGCCATGCGCCAGGCAAGGCGCGGCCGGGTGGTGATCATTTCGTCGGTGGCCGGCAAGATCGGGGCGCCATCAGGCAGCGCGTACAGCGCTTGCCGCTTTGCGCAGGAGGGTTTCGCTGAGTCGCTGCGGCAGGAAATACAGCCGCTTGGTGTCACCGTCAGTCTGATCGAGCCGGGCATCACCAGGACAGAGACGTGGCAACGAGGCACCGCCTCCGGCGTAGGCAGAAACGCTGCCAACCCGGACAGCCCGTATTATGCGTGGTTCAAGCAGGCGCAGACGCTCTTCTACAACGCGATGGAGTCGTCGAAGATCACCGTCGAGGATGTAGCCGGCGCGGTTTTCCGAGCCATCAGCGAGCCGAAGCCGCGCTGGCGCTACGTGGTGGGCCCCCGCGCCAAGCTGGTCATTAGTGCGCGGCGCTACATCCCCGGCGAACTGTTCGAGCGCTTCTACTTCGGTGAGGTAGTTAAGCGCATCACCACGCCGGCCAGATAAACGAGACTCGACCGCATCAGCTTCCCGCGTAGGAACTGACGCCTTCGAGCAGCCGGTCTACGAAGACGCTGCCGCGACAGGTCGGGCAGCATCTCACAGACCGGCTTATGCAGTCATGTTTGGAAAAGAATTTGGAGATTTCGTATGACAGATCGACCGGAAGCCGCGGTTGCGACCGCGCCACCGCCTTCCCCATCAACGCTGCACGACACCCCGCGCGTTGCCAATGACCTGCTGTTCCGAGAGGCGGCCCCGCAGGGATTTGGCGACCGGCAAAACAGCTGGGCCTGGAGCATGTACTGGTGGAAAGACAAGCTGTATGTCGGCACCAACCGCGCCTGGCACTGTGCCGAGCATGCCGGCCTGAACTCAGCCTTTCCTCTGTTCATCAAGTATCCACCTAAGGACCCCGACGCCGAATGCGCGCCGGACCCGACCGAACTACCTTTGCAGGCTGAAATCTGGAGTTGGACACCGGAAACCGACAGCTGGGAACGGCTCTACCAGTCGCCCAAAGATGTGCCGATTCCCGGCAAATCGGGCAAGTCGACGGCACGCGAGGTCGGATACCGCTACATGACCAAGTTTACCGAACCTGACGGCACCGAGGCGCTTTACGTCTCCGGCGTCAATGCCCGGTTCATCTTCCGCCCAGTACCGTCGCCGCGCATCTTGCGATCAGTGGATGGAAAAACCTTCGAACCGCTGCCCCAGGACCCCGGGACGTTCATGGGCACGTTGGACAAGTGCTCCTTCCGCACACTGGTCGTCTACAAGAACCGTCTGTTCGTTCACGTCGGATCGGTGCGCGGCGAGGGGATCATCCTCGAGTCAGCTGACCCGGCGCGCGGCAATGATAGCTTCCAGCAGATCAGCCCCAAAGATATGCGCGCGTTCGAAATGGTCACCTACAACGGCTACCTGTACGTTGGACTGCGCGATCCGAAGAAGGGTTATTCTGTTTGCAAGACCGACGCCACCGGCCCCGCGCCGTATCAGTTCACGACAGTGGTCGAGCCGGGCGCGTTCGCCAAGAACCCGTCGTTCAGCGTGATCAGCATGTTCGTCTTCCGTGACCGGCTGTTTGTCGGCACCGACCGGCCGGGAGAGATCATCCGCATCAATCCGGACGACACATGGGATCTCGTGTGCGGTGCGCCGCGCGAGACGCCTGACGGCTGGAAGTACCCTCTCAGCGGGCTGGACACCGGCTTCGGCAACTGGCTCAACGCGCACATCTGGCGTATGCAGGAGTACAACGGGCGACTCTACATCGGCACCTGGAATATGGCCACCGACTTTCGCCGGGTGGCTGGCGCCGACGCATATCTGCATCCACACTACGGCTTCGACCTCTTCGAAACCAGCGACGGCTGGCATTTCACGCCGGTCACGACAGACGGTTTCGGCGACATCTATTCCAACGGCGTCCGATCCTTTGCCAGCACGCCCCATGGCCTGTTCGTCGGAACGGCCAACAAATGGGAGGGCTTGCGGGTTTGGCAGGGAGTCTCGCTGGCCGCGGCGCAGTCCGATGGACTGATCGACAGCCTGCCGCTGGCTGCACCGCAACGTCTTGAAGCCGAGGCGGTCGATGGTTCGGTAGTTCTCTCGTGGGACGATCCCGGCGCGACCGGCCGGTACCGCGTTTACCGGACGGAGGTCGACAATATCCGCGACCAGGTGATGTCCAACAGCTTTATGACGCGCATGATGCGCATCATGAAGACGATTCTGTTCTTCATGCCGGATCTCTACGTGCCGCCGGTTCCCGACGAACTCTGGGTGCCGGGCAAGTATCAAGAGGTTGCGCAGTGTGACCAGCCGTTCTGGATCGACCGCGGCACGCAGCCCGGCGTGCGCTACCAGTATCTGGTGCGGGCCGCAGACGACGCTGGCGCGCTTTCGACGCCGTCTAACGTAGTCTCGGCTCCATTCCTTACGCCAGTTGTTACCTTTGACAGCCTGTCCGGCCGGATCGCCGGTTTGCCGGCAGCGAACGCGGGCGTTTCCAAGGAACTTGTCGGCACCGCAAAACGTCACTTGCAATCGGGCGATGCGGCTGCCGCGCTGGAGCAACTGGATCAGTTGGCAAGCAAGCTGGCTGATGCTTCCCCTGGCCAGCCCGAGTGGCCGATTGTCGACGATCTGCAAGTCATGCTTGCCAAGCTACAGCGCCGTGTCATTCTTTGTCAGGCAGGTGCACTAAACAAGGACGCTTTGTAAGCAGCGACGTCTGCGACGCCTTGCTGCACCAAGAAAGTAGAACCATGAACGAGTCATACAGAATGGATATCAAGAAGAAATCGGGTCTTGCGATGTTGGGTGGACTGCTGGTAGGGGCCGCCTTGCTGTTGATGCTGATGTTGCCGTTGTCGGCCCAGGCCGGCTATCCGCCAGGCGAAGACGACTTCGTGTCGATGGCGCCGCAGGGTTTCGGCGACCGTCAGAACAGTTGGCCGTGGTCGATGCAGTGGTGGAACGGCTATCTCTACGTCGGCACCAATCGTGCCTGGCACTGCGCCGAGACGGCGTCTTTTCACAACCTCTTTCCCGGCAGTGTAGTCTATCCGCCCGATGATCCGGATATCGAGTGCCCGGAGGACCCGGAAGATATTCCGGCGCAGGCCGAAATCTGGCGCTGGTCGCCTGTAACCAACATCTGGCAGCGGGTCTACCAATCGCCCAACGACGTGCTGCTGCCCAGTGGAAAATACACATCGCGCGACATCGGCTTTCGGGGTATGACGGTTTACACCGAGACTGACGGCACTGAGGCGCTGTATGTGACCGGCGTGGCCGCTAAATTCATCAACTTCGACGGCGCGCGCGACATGCCGCCGCCGCGCATCTTGCGTACTACCGACGGCGTTAACTGGGAAGCAGTGCCGCAGAATCCCGGAACCGGGCTGGGAGATTTTCCCTGGAGCAGCCTGCGCAACCCCTTTGTGGACAAAGGCCGGCTCTATGTGATCGGTGGATTCGCGCAGGGCAGCGGTGTCCTGCTGGAGTCTGATGACCCCTCAACGGGCGATGACTCCTATGGCGTTGTCAGCGCTTGGGGTATGTTGGCATCGGCGGGAGCGGCCTATAACAACCAGTTGTATGTGGCTTC
This sequence comes from Anaerolineales bacterium, assembly GCA_020634615.1. GTDB lineage: Bacteria > Chloroflexota > Anaerolineae > JAAEKA01 > JAAEKA01 > JACKBK01. Next base: position 213,436 of record JACKBI010000005.1, on the reverse strand, counting down.
CCAGAGCCTGAGCGGTTACAAGGTGTTCCGCACCGACAACAGTGGCTCGGCGCCATACACGTATACTCAAATCATCAACAACGGCGGTTATCTCGATATGCCAAACAATGAGATACTGTCGATGCAGGAGTTCGGGGGCAGACTGTATGCAGGCGGAAACGGGGTCGTGTTCCGTGGCACGCCGGCTGAACTGATTCGAATCAACCCCGACGACACCTGGGACATAGTGGTCGGTGACCCGCGCGAAACCCCGACTGGTTGGAAGTATCCGCTCAGCGGGTTCTCCGCCGGCTTTGGCAATGACTTCAACGGACATATGTGGCGGCTGGAGACCTACGAGGACAACTTGTTCGTAGGAACCTTCGACAGCTCGACCGTCTATAAGGACGACCCGACAATCGAGCCAATCGTGCGGGATCTGATGGGCTTCGACCTGTGGCGAATGCCGGATGCCACCGAGTTCTACTCCGTCACGACCCAGGGCTTCGGCGACAAGTTCAATTTCGGCGTCCGGTCGATGGAGGCTACGCCCTACGGCCTCTTCGTTGGCGCGGCCAACTATTACTACGGCCTGCAGATCTGGCAAGCGGCGCGAGAACATCACTTGTTCATGCCTTCCGTAGTTGGCAGTGGCGGCAGCAGATCTGGCGGACAGACCGCGGCTTACGGTCCGCGGATGACTACCAACTGGCGCAGTCACGTCGAGACAGCCGTCACCGCTGATGGTGTGGTGGTTTCCTGGGAACAGGCCGGCGGCGCGGTGCGCTACCGGGTGATGCGTGCGCCGCTGGTGACGCTCACAACCGAGCAGTATCCCAGCCTGGAGACTGACCTGACCGGCTGGGGCAAGCCAGCCGAGGTAGGCGTGACAACCGACGCATTCTTCAAAGACACCAGCGCTGAGGCGGGCCAGCAGTACGTCTACTTCGTCGAAGCCTATGGCAGCCAGGGCGAGGTCGCGCACTCCAACGTCGCGCCCGCGCCTTCCATGAAACCACCGGCCACTTTCGACGCAATTGCAGCCGATGTGGCGGATTACGCCGCTCGCTCCCGGCTGTCAGACAGTGCGGCCGGGACAATCCAGGCAGATCTGGCACAGGCCCAGGCAAGCACACGAGCCTCCGACTACACCGGCGCGTTGGCAACGCTGGACAGCTTGCAGCAAGAGTTGCAGCAGCCCGACCAGACGATGCTGTCCAGCTGGGAAGCGGAGGATCTGGGAACGCTGCTCAGCCGGCTGACCCGCCAATTGACGCTGATCAAGGCCGGCGCGCTGCCGGCCGATTCGCTGTAGAACCCGGAGCGCTCTCTTGGCACGGTTTCTGCTGGCCTGCTATCCCATCGCGGGCCATCGTACGCCGAATATCGCGCTCGGCCATGCGCTGACGGCGCGCGGCCATGAAGTGGCAATCTATAGTGGCTCCATGGCGCGCCCGGCCATCGAGCAGGCCGGGTTCGTCTACTTCCCGTACGCTGAAGATGTCGACGAACGCATCACTGCGACGCTGCTGGCCCGGGACGAGGCGTCCTTTGCCGGCAACGTCTCGGTGAAGCGGGCGTCGCCGCTGGATTTCACCAAGACCAGCGCGGCCATGAGCGACTGGTTTCTGTCCACAGTGCCGCAGCAGGTCAGCGACTTGCAGGCAGCGATCGACCAGTGGCAACCCGATGTTCTGGTGACGGATATCAGCCTCTTCGGTCCGATTCTGGTTCTGAAGGATCTGGTGTCGATCCCGGTCGCAGTATTCTGTGTGTTGATCGCCTGCCCGCTGCCGGGTCCCGACGCCCCAACGTGGGGTCGCGGCTTGCCGGCGCCGCGCAGTCGCGGCGCCAGGCTGCGCTCGACGGTGGAGCGGCTGGCGCAGGACAGGGTGCTGTCCGGGTTCCGCGCCGACGCTAACCGGATGCGGGCACGCTATGGACTGCCGCCGCTGACTGAAACGGTGACGGCATACTCCGGCAAAACGCCGCTCTACATGGTTGCCAGCGCGCCGGAGCTGGACTACGACCGGCGCGACCTGCCGCCGCAAGTGCAATACGTCGGCCCCTGTCTATGGCACGGCTCCGGCCAGCAGGATGTCCCGGACTGGCTGGCTGCGCTGGCCGAACGCGCCCGCCCGGTCGTGCATGTCACCGAAGGCACGGTTCATCTGCGCAAGCCGGTGGTGCTGAGCGCGGCTGCGCAAGGATTGGGCAATATGGACGCCGACGTGATCATGACCACCGGCAACCAGCGCGATCCCGCGTCGCTGGACCTGGGGCCGCTGGCCGGCAACATCCGCGTCGAGAGCTTTGTGTCGCACGGGGCGCTGTTTCCACACACCGACGTCGTCATCACCACCGGCGGTGCAGGCACGGTGCTGACCGCACTGACACACGGCGTACCATTGATCGTGGTCCCGACCGGCTGGGATCTGCCGGAGAGTGCGCAGCGAGTGGCAGAATGCGGCGCGGGCGTTCGCATTGCACCCAAGGATTGCACACCACAAAACCTGCGCGCTGCGGTTGATCTGCTGTTGAGCGACCCGTCGTACCGTGAAAACGCGCGGCGGGTGGGTGCGGCGCTGGCACGACAAGGTGGCCCGCCACGTGCGGCTGAGCTGCTGGAGCAACTGGCATCGTCGCCCGGTTCGTAGTAGCGACTTCAGTCGCCTCCGGAGGCGACTGAAGTCGCTACTACGAACTGTCAACGCGGGCGACTGGACTTTTTCGTTGCATTCTTAAGGAGAAACGTTATGAGGGTATTGGTAACAGGTGGATGTGGGTTTCTTGGATCCCATACCTGCGAGTTCTACGCCAAGCGGGGAGACCAGGTGGTTTCCTACGACAACATGACCAAGTATGAACTGAAGCGGACCGGCTACGGCAGCGACAAGGCGCGCGATTATAACTGGAACCTGTTGTCCGGCCTGGGTGTCGAGATGGTGCGCGGCGACGTGCGCGACTTTGAGTATCTGCTGGAGAACGCCCGCGGTTGCGATTTCATCATCCACACTGCCGCCCAGCCAGCCATGACAATCTCTATCGAGGATCCTGATCTCGACTTTTCGACCAACGTACTGGGCACCTACAACGTGCTGGCGGTCGCCAAAGAGCTGCGCGTACCGGTGGTCTACTGCTCGTCGATCCACGTCTACGGCAATGCGATCAACGACACTCTGATCGAAAGCGACACCCGCTATTTGCGCACGCCGGCTGAGATCGATGAGTCGCACCCGTTGCTGGGAGGACTGGTGACGCCGCTGCACGCCTCCAAGCGCACGGGTGAGATCTACTTGCAGTCGTTCGTAGACACCTACAACATCGAGGCGGCTTCGTTCCGTCTGACGGGACTCTACGGCACGCGGCAGTTTGGCGGGGAGGATCATGGCTGGGTCGCAAACTTTGCGATCCGCTCGGTGTTGGGATGGCCCATCACCCTGTTTGGCACCGGCAAGCAAGTGCGCGACATTCTCTTTGCGCCTGACGCGGTGGCGGCGTTTCACGCTTTCTATGAGACGCGCAAGCCGGGCGTCTACAACATCGGCGGTGGTCATGCGCACTCGATCTCGCTCCAGGAGTGCATCGAGCTGATTGGCGACATCCTGGGCAAGCAGCCCGCGGTCGCATTGAAGGACAAGCGGCTGGGCGACCTTTGGTATTTCATCTGCGACATCTCGAAGGCGAGGACCGAGCTGGGCTGGCAGCCGAAGGTGGCGCCCAAAGAAGGCGTGGAGCGTCTTATCGAGTGGATCAGCGACAACCAGGATTGTTTCCAGCTATGAGCAACGACGCACGACCCATCAAAGCGCTGGTGTTGGCGGGCGGCCGCGGCTCGCGCCTGGAAGGCGTGACGGACGACAAGAACAAGTGTATGCACGAGTTCCGCGGCCAGCCGCTGATCGAGTACAGCCTGCAAAACGCTGTTCGGGCCGGCGTCAGCGAGATCATCATCGTCGTCAGCTACCGGGCCGAGTCGATCATCAACCACTACGGCAACCAGTATGGCAACACGCCGGTAAAGTATGTGATCCAATGGGAGCGCAAAGGGCTGGTGCACGCCATCGAGTGTTGCCAGGAGACAATCGACGGCGCCGACTTCATGATCTTCCTGGCCGACGAGGTTCTGTTCGAACCGCGGCACGAGGCGTTGATAACTAGCTTTCATGAACAGGACGTGTTCGCGATCTGTGGCGTCGTCGAGGTGACGGATCTGTCGCAAATCAGCAAGACCTACGCGATTATCTACAACGAAGCCGACCATCGCATCTTCCGGTTGATCGAGAAGCCGCGCAATCCGATCAACGCGCTGATGGGCACAGGCAACTGCGTGTTCAGAAACGAGATCTTTAACTACATCCCGTATACGCCCATCAACCAGAAGCGCGGCGAGAAGGAGTTGCCCGATCTGATCCAGTGCGCCGTCGATGATGGCCGGCTGGTCAGATACTTCGACATCGGCGGCACCTACGTCAACATCAACACAGGCGATGATCTGGAGCGGTTGCAACGAATCGAGAGCAATGGCGTGGCGGTTGCCTAGCCACCGGGTCGCCATCTTTGCCGCGCTGTTTGTCATCGCTCTTGCCGTTGCAGGATGCGTCGACCCGGCGCCTTCGGGCAAGGTGACGCCGGTGGCGGAGGAGAACGTTGTGGTGCGTGTCGATGCTTCGGTAGTTGAGCGAAACGTGACACGGCAGTTGCTCGGACAGGCTGTCTGGTATTCGTGGCAGGCCTACGCACGGGACAGCCAGTCAGGGGCGACACAGCCGGCGGCATTGTCTGCCTTCGCCAGCCTTGGCGCCGGAATTCTCGGTCACTATCCGGGCGTCGGCGTGATCACCCACGACTTTCACTGGAAAAACGTCATCGGTCCGATCAGCAAGCGCACGGATCCGACACCGCGGCAGTCGAGTTTCGATACACCTCGCTTCCTTGAGTTCGGTCCGGACGAATACGGTGCGTTGCTGGAGGAGTATCGCACGGCGACAGGGCTGCCAGTGGACGGTTCCATCCAGGTCAACATCGTCAATGGCACAGCCGAGGAAGCCGCCGACTGGGTCGAGTATATGAACGCACCGGCTGACGGTTCCAACCCCGGCGGCGGGACGGACTGGGCGCAGGTGAGGGCCGACAACGGCCACCCGCAGCCTTACGGCATCCGCTACTGGGAGTTGGGCAACGAGCCATACTTCACCGCATCCAAGATCGGCAGCCTGACCGCGCAGGAATACGTCAACCGGATTCGTTCCTTCGTGCCACTGATGAAAGAACGTGATCCATCGATCGAAGTCATGGCTTATGTCAATCCCTTCCAGATCGGCGACTCCGCGGTGATAGGCACAGCCACTAAGGATGTCGCGGCTGCTGACGGGCTAACCTGGAGCCAGCTTGTGATCCGCGATGCGGGCGATCTGCTGGACTATCTCTATTTTCACTGGTATGGCGGCTGGAATGACCGGCGCACGGACTACGATTTCATGATGACTTCTATGGACAACGGGCTGACAGCGCTGCTGGATCGAACAGCGAACGATGTGAAGGCATTTGCGCCTTCTGATGCGGCGCGCCAGCGGCTGAGCCGCATCATGATCACCGAGTGGAACGTCTACGGCGGCTGGGTCAAACCGCTGGCAAAAGGAACCGCGCTGCAAGGTGCACTGGCCACCTCGCGCACGTTACACACGCTGGCATCGCGCGACGATGTAGCCGGCGCTATTCACCTGGGGTTGTACGCGCCGTTCCCGAAGCCGACCATGCGGCCCCGGCTGACGGACATCCGGGAGGGCTACTTCCTCTTCCGCGGGCAGGAGAACCAACCGCAGGTGATGGGAACGGCCGCGGCGGCTGTTGCACAGCTCTGGTCCGAGGCGTTTCAGCCCAATGCAGTGCAGGTCGCAGTTGATCGCTCGCCGACGTTCGCCAATGGTGTACCGGCGCTGGATGTGACCGCGCTGCGCTCCGAGAGCGGCGACCAGCTCAGCCTGATTGTCACCAACGCCAGCAAGTCACCCGTTTCCGTGCAGGTCAACCTGAGTGGCAACGTCGGCGGGCCGGGCACTTTGCTGACGGTGACGGGAAACAGTCCTTCAGACAACAACAGTTGGAAGCAGACCGACAAGGTAGCGCTGCAACGGCGCGCGTATTCGGTGGACGGACCGGCGTTCACGCTGACGGTTCCCGCGTATTCAGTGCAAGCGCTGCTGATCGGACATGGGTCATGACAGCCACAGCAACGCTCGACCGGAGCGATCTCGACGCGCAGTACCGCGATCTCCTGACCGCTGTCACGTTTCGGCCTGTCTTCGTCATGGGAGATCACCGCAGCGGTACGACCATCCTCTACAAGATACTGGGCGCGACCGGCTGCTTCAACATCGTCACCGTCTACGACATCGCGCGCTTCAACCGGCTGTTGTATGATCATGTCAACCACAGCACAACTGAGTCTAAAGAGGAACTGAACAACTATCTGCGCCAGCGCGGCATGCAGGACCGGGTCTTCGACCGGGTGTCAGTGGACGCAGATACGCCTGAAGAGTATGGCTTTATTTTGCGAAACGGCGGCTCGCGGCCGCAGTTGCGCGAGGATAACGTGGCCGATCTGGTGGCGCTGTGCAAGAAACTGCAGTTGACGTCAGGCAACACGTTGCCCATCCTGCTCAAGAACCCGTGGGATTACTTTCGCAATTTTCTGTATGTCAAGCAGGTGTTTCCCGACAGCAAGTTCATCTTCATTCACCGCTACCCACCAGAGGTGATCAACTCGCAGATGACCACCATGCACTCGCTGCTCGGCGCCCGCAACGAGTACGTCGCGCTGGTGGCCGACTGGTACGATGCACTCTTCCATCAGCCGGTGCGTTTGGCGCTGACCCGGTTCATGTTTTCGTCGCACTTCGACCTGGGCTTGCGCTGGGCGATCCGCCATGTGCAACGCGCCACGGACTACTACATGGAGAATCATGCCAGCCTTCCTGCCGCAGACTGTGTTACAGTGCGATACGAAGACTTGTGCACCGACCCAGGAACGACGGTTGCCAGCATTATGCAGGCCTTGTCGATTGACACCTATGCCGACATCGATTACGCCAGCTACATCAAGGCGCGCGATGTGCCGCTGGCTGACGAGTTGCAGCGCAGGTGGCCCAAGGTCAGCCGTACGATGGCTGCCTATCTGAATAAGTTTAACTACGAGACGCAGAAATAACTGATGCGAACGAGAATTTTGCGAGCCCTGGTGATGCTGGCGACGGTTGCGTGTAGCCTTGCAATGGTGACGCCCGCGCGGGCTGCTGTGAGTAAACAGGCTCTTCCGCCCGATCCTCAGGCGCTGCCACCTACGGGTAACTGCGTCATTGACAACATCTTTTACGGCGCCGTGCCGCCGGGCGGCAGTCACGCCCCGGTGCTGGTTTTTGTCCATGGACTGTCGGGACTGGCGCTGGACTGGTGGACCGATCAGACCTACGCTGGCCGCAACGAAATGTACTCCCGCGCCTACGGCGCCGGCTACCGCACCGCGTTTGTTAACCTCAACGTCGATGACAACACACCACCTGATTGCAGCGTGGAGCGGCGACCCGCCAACGATAACTACGTCAACGGCGCGGTGCTGGCGCAACAACTGGACGCCATTACACAATACTACGGCGTCAGCCAGGTCGATATCATCGCTCATTCCAAAGGCGGCATCGATGCGCAGACGGCCATTGTCTGGTCCGGCGCGCGCAGTAAGGTACACAGCCTGTTCACAATGGGAACGCCGCATCAGGGCTCGATCCTGGTCGATCAGCTTTGGAGTCCCGAAGGCGCCTGGCTGGCGGGGCTGCTGGGTCAGCTTGACGACGCTACCTATGCCATGCAGACGCCGGTGATGCAGGAGTTCCGTGCCGCCACCGATCCATTAACCGTGGACGACGGCGTGAACTATTACTCCGGCGCCGGCAACTTCTGGGACGTGCAGGGCGTACCGATCCTGCGGATTACGGGCAACTGGCTACAGAACCAAGCGGACGGGGGTGATAACGATGCAGTCGTAACGGTCGCCAGTACGTATCTGCCTGGCGCAACCCCTCTATTCCTGGAGCCGTGGACGCATATCGAACTGTACATGGGCCAAAATTCCTTTAGCCGCATTCTGCCCTACTTGCCGGTCGAAGTAAACGCGCCCACTTCGGTCACCATCACCGGCCCAAGTTTCGGCGTGGTGGGCAGCGACTATGTCTTTACAGCACTTACCGGACCGGACTTCGCCTCTACACCGCTCACTTACACCTGGCAGGCAACCGACCTCGCCACCTTGGAAGTGAGCGGAGGCATCAGGGATACGCGCAATCTCCGCTGGCAACGTCCCGGGTGGAAAGCGGTCAGGATCACTGTTGCCAACGGCGCCGGAACCGTTTCAGCCACACAATATCTCTATGTCTTCCCGACAAACGCGCAGATCCGCACAACATATCTGCCGCTCGCCTTGAGCGGGACAGGGGCCAACGCAGGGTCGCAGCCGGTGGTGCGGGAGACCAGCCCGGCTCCATCCGCAGGCAGCGTACCTGCTTCGGGCACACTGAACCAGATTGCGCGCGGCGGGCTGATTGATGGCCCGCTGACAGCGACGTTTCCGGTCGAACCGCAGGCGAAAGATGTGGTGTTCACCGTGCTGGTTTCGGACCCCTCGCTGACCGCCAGGCTGAAAGCGCCCGACGGCGCGATCTACCCACTACAGGCCGTCTCAACCGAGGGTGCTGTCCTGTTCGAGGGTGCCACAGCCTGGCAGATGGATGTAGCCAATCCGCAGCCGGGCGACTGGCAACTGCTGCTGGACGGCCAGCGCGGTGGCGCTTACTATGCACTGGCGACGCTGGACAGCAGCCTGCAGGTCTCGCTGGACGGTTTCCCGACCGCTGCGGTCCCGGCCGACCAACCACTTCACTTGCAGTCGGCTGTGCACGACAGTCAGGCAACTTCTACTGCGCAAGACCGCTCGCAAGTCAGCCAGGTGACATTGACCACGGTTGATGCGGGTCGCGTACGTGAGGCAATGTCGGCAACAGGAGCAACCCTTGACTACCGGCTGGATGGTCTGAACGGCGTACGCGGCGCAACCGTTCGAATCACCGGCCAGACGGGCGACGGCTATTCCTTCGAGCGCACCTACTCGCGCTCGCTGATGATTGCGACGCAGTCAGGATCGACAGGTCTTGACAACAGCAGGAGCAACTGATGCGCCATCGCGACCACACCGGTAGAGAATCTGGAAAGTCAGGGTCGTTTGCGACCAGCCGCCGGCAGTTCCTTAAGCTGGGTGCGGCCGGCCTGCTGGCTGTCGCCGTTCCCTGGCCAGTCGCTGCAAGCCCGGCGACGACCTATCGCGTCGGCGTCGGCCGCAGCACTGATGGCTACGCAGCGGCGTTGCGCGCCATCAGTGCCTGCGCCGATTGGTCACCCGGACTGGTAGCCGGCCGCACCGTTCTCATCAAGCCGAATCTGGTAGCCGCCGGGACGGCAGAATCCGGCGTCGCGACCGACCCGCAGGTGGTGCGCGCGGTCGTCGATCTGGCGCTGGCGGCTGGCGCGGTCGCTGTCAAGATCGTCGAGGGTTATCCCGGCGGCAACAACTTCTCGGCCTGCGGCTACGATTTCCTGCAGGACTACGGCGGGTCAGGCCGGGTGTCGCTGGTCGACTTGAACAGCCAGCCGTCGCAGCTGGCGACCGTTGCCGGCGGACTCGCATACCGGCAGATCACCATGCCCGACCTGGTCATGGCCCCGGACACCTGCCTGATCAGCGTCGCCAAGCTCAAAACGCACGCCGAGGCGTTGGCGACCCTGGCGACCAAGAACGTCTTTGGCCTGCCGCCGGTCGCTCCCTACAAGCCGCCGACGGAGAACGGGCGCTTTGCAATGCACTACCGCGGTCTGCACCAGGCAACTGTTGACATCAATCTGGCGCGGCCCATCGATTTCGCCGTGGTGGATGGCATCTGGGGCATGGAGGGCTACGGCCCGTTCAGCGGCAATCCCGTGCGTATGAACACCGTGGTCGCGGGCATCAACTCTGTCGCGGTCGACCGGGTGTGCCTGGAAGCGATGCAGATCGATCAGCCGCTGGCACAGCATTTGACCTACGCCGCGCGGCTGGGACTGGGTCCTGCCGACATCGACAGCGTGCAGATCCGCGGCGACACACTGGCGCCGCGCGCCTTCAGCCTGCCGGTTTTCCCGCCGCAGGTGGAATATCCCCGTCTGGACAGGCCCATCTTTTATCCGGCCGGCGATCAGCAGACCACAGCCAGCTTCACGGTCAGTCGTCCTTGTGTCTATCGGGTAGACGTGGTGCGTACGTCGGAAACGTCGCAGCAGGTTGACCAGGTTCGCTTGCTGCGCAACTGGACCGGAACACAAGCCGGCAGCGTGGTAGTATCATGGGACGGGCGCGATAATCAAGGCGAGCTGGTCGCCCCTGGAGTCTACACAGTGAGAGTCGAAGCTGACGCCGGGCAACCGGCGCGCAACGCGTTCGCGACCGCGTGGGTCGAGGTGGTGGCGCAGCCTGTCGTCCGCCGCATCTTCCTGCCTATGATCAACCGCTAGGAGAGATCCATGACGACCGAAGCGATACCACTGGCATCTGACAGCGTGGCAGCGCCAGCCGCCGGCGTGCTGCCTTTACACACCAAGGTGTTGTATGGCATTGGCGAGATCAGCAATTCAATCAAGTCCTACGCGTTTGGCCTGCTGCTGCTCTTTTTCTATACCTCGGTTTTGGGGCTGCCAGGTACACTGGTCGGAGCTGCCACAGCGATCACGCTGATCTGGGATTCAGTGATCGACCCGCTGATCGGTCATTGGTCGGACCGCGCCCACATTCGCTTCGGACGCCGTCATAGCTTCATGGTGGTCGGCGCTGTCAGCATGGGCGTCTTCTTCTTCCTGATCTTTAGCCCGCCGGCTGGCCTGGCCGCGGGCGCGCTGTTCGCGTGGTTGATGGTGACCAATATTCTGCTGCGAACCTCCAACTCGGTGTACATGGTGCCGTACCATGCGCTGGGCGCAGAGTTGAGCAACGACTACAACGAGCGGACATCCATTACCGGCATCCGCGCGGCGCTCTCGCTGTTTGGAACGCTGATGGTAGCCGGGCTGGTTTTCGTTGTCTTCTTCCCGAACGTGACGCCGGGCGTCGATCCGAAATTCAACCAGGCCGGCTATGGGTCCATGGGCATCGCTCTGGGCATCGCCATCACCGTGCTGGGGTTGATTGCCGTGGCAGGCACGCTATCCCAGCGCTCACGATTGGTGGAGCCGGCCAGTGACGATGATGAGAAGCTGGGCTTTTTCGCCGGTCTGCTGCTGGCCCTGAAGGACAAATCCTTTCTGGTTCTGGTCATTTCGTCGTCGATCTTCTTTCTTGCCAGCGTCATCAACGCAACTCTGGCCGTGCATTACCTGACCTACTACGCCCAAATCACCGACAGCCGTGCGCTCAGCTTGTTCACGCTCAGCTTCTATGTGGGCGCGCTGGTGGGTGCGTTTGTCTGGATACGCGTTTCCAAACGGGTCGAGAAGCAGCGGCTTTTCATTGTCAACACGCTGATTCTGGCGTTTATCATGTCAGCGGCCTATTGGCTGGTGGGGCCCGGCCATCTCTTGGGCACGGGCAATGTGATCCCGCTGATCATCGGCAATACGCTGGGCGGCTTTTTTGCTGCCGCCCTATGGGTTGTTCCCGCGTCGATGGTGGCGGATGTCACCGACGAGGACAGATTGCGCACCGGCAAAAAACGAGCGGGCACCTTCTTTGGCATCAACTCCTTCTTCGTGCAGGAGGCCACCGCGGTGGCGGTGCTGGTCACCGGTGTGTTGATCGACAATTTTGCCGGTCTGGTTCCCGGACAGGTTGCCCAGTCAGCCCAGACCAGCGAGCGGCTGGCGATGCTGTTCGCCTTGCTGCCGGCCGTGCTGTACGTCGCGGCGGCGCTGCTGATGTTCCGTTATAGCCTGACCCGCGCGCGGGTGGCTGAGATTCACCAACAACTACAAACTGCCCATAGTGGAGGCGAGACCCTTGTCTAAGAACTTCGTAACTAAGCTGGCTCTGAGCGGTCTACTGGCCCTGTTCCTGGTGGCCGGTATGTCAGTTTTCTCTGGCGCGGCTTTTGCCGCTCCGCCCGATCCGCAGCCGCTACCTGCCACGGGGAACTGCTATCGCGACAACATTTTCTATGGCGCTGTGCCGCCCGGCGGACAGAACAGCCCGGTGCTTGTCTTCGTGCATGGCTATAGCGGGCTGGCCATCGACTGGTGGCTGCGCATGCCGCCCTATTTCGACAACGACAGCTACGAGCGCGCCTACAACGCAGGCTACCGCACGGCGTTCGTCAACCTGAACGTCGATCCTGCCGCGGCTAACTGCGCGGTGGCGCGGACGCCTGCCAAGAGCGTGATCTACAACGGCTACGTGCTGGGGCAGCAGCTTGCGGCCATCACCCAGTACTACGGCGTGGCAAAAGTGGACCTGGTAGCGCACTCAAAGGGCGGCATCGACAGCCAGTCAGCGATTCTGTGGTTCGGCGGCGCTGCCCGGGTGCGCAACGTCTTTACGCTGAGCACCCCACACCAGGGTAGCCTGCTGGCCGACCTGCTGTGGAGCCCGCAGGGAGCAGCCCTCGGCTGGTTGCTGGGCCGCCGCGACGACGGCACCTGGAGCATTCGCACTGGGCCGATGCAGCTTTACCGCTCCATCGCCGATGTCAGCACAGTGGACGACAGCATCCACTATTATTCGGCGGCCGGCACGGAGTGGCGCAACGGTGGAACTGCGCTGGGACTGACCGGCGCGTGGCTGGAAGCACAGCCCACCGGCGGCATCAACGACGGCGCTGTGACCGTCAACAGCACCTATCTGCCCTACGCCACGGTCCTCTTCCAACAGCCCTGGAACCACCTGCAGATGTACATGGGGCGCAACTCGTTCCCTTACATTCTGGCTGTCCTGCAAGGCAACGCGGCCAACACATCGCCTGACGGGCAGAGTCCGGCAGCGCCCGCCAATCAGCGCTCGCTGTTCCTGCCATCGCTGGGCAAGGGATATCGCCCGGCCATGCCCGCGCCGGTTAATCCGCTGATGTTGAGCAGCATCGTGCACGGCGGGTCGCTGCAAGCGCCGTTGCATGAGGAGATACCGGTCGAGCCGCAGGTTCGCTCGGTGCGCTTCAGCCTGTACACGGTTGGCGCCGGGCTGGACGCTGCCATGGTCGGCCCGGATGGAACGGTCTATCCTTTCACAACTGCACCTGCTACCGCGTACGGTTTGCCGCCGATGGCCGCCGTGCAGCAAGTCACCGTCCAGCAGCCTGGCGCGGGTGGCTGGCAACTGCGGGTTGACAGTCAGACCGCGGGCGGCTATCTGCTGACCGCCGACCTGGATAGTCCGCTGAGCGTCCGGCTGGAGGGACTGCCTGACCGTGTCCTGTCGCCTGGCGAGACCTTGCACCTGCGTGCGACCAGCGGGCCGGCTGGTAGTGTGGCCCAACAGCTTACGGTCCAGCTCTCGTCAGCCGCCGGGAATATCACCACCCAGTCGGCGAATGCGGCGAATCTCGATGCGTCGCTGCCAAGGCAGCAAGGCTACTACGGCGTCTCGGTGGCGGTGAAAGGCACGACCGGCGGCTTTCCCTTCGAACGCACTTGGGTCAGCTCGGCAGCCGTAATTGATCTGGCGACCTTGTCCGGCGATCCCTGGCAGCTCGACCAACTGCAACAACCGTAGAACGTACCCACCGATTGGAATCGGTGTCTGGTACTCAAAGTATGCGAAGCATACTGATGATGCCATTCTGAAAACATGTTGCAACATGTTTTCCCTGTCAGGCGATGATTGACATCATCGCTTAGACTCGTAGTCTTCTGGAGGCAAGTATGAAAATGATACGACAACTTTTCCTGGCGGCCGCGCTAATCGGCGCATTGCTGCTGCCAAGCGCCGCGCTGGCAGGCAATTTGGCCGACGAGCCGTCGCCACCCGACCTCGCGCTGGATCGCACGATCGAGCCAGTTATCGTGACCGGTGTCTTCGCCGGTCGCTCTGTAAATGACATCTTTGTCTACCGCTGGACCGGCTCGGCATGGGAGCAGATCCCTTTCCAGATCGATGAACGCGACGCCACGGGCGCCTATGTTGCCAATGAAGATGGCGTCATGGACAGCAACGACGAGGTAGTCTTCATGTCGGGCGACACCGGAATGCTGGCCAGCAGTTCCATCGGCGATGCGCTTCCGGTCAGCGGCCTCTGGTATCGCGTCCAGGTGACCGATCCCCTCAACACGGCGTCCAAAGGCTGGGCCTACATCGTCCACTCGACCACGCTCACGGTCACCAACCCCACCGACTACGTCAGCTACAACGCCGGCAATCTGCGCGTCAGCACGGCCAACTATGCCCTGGGCTGGGCGGCCAGCGGGCACAACGGCCTGGACTACATGAGCATGTTCGGCGGCGGCGATATCCTCGACCGCACCAAGCTGCGCATCGACTACCGCTTTATCGTGCTGATCAAGCTGACGGAGAACGATTTTCCCCTGGACAACGTTGTGTTGCTGAAGGATGGCGTGGTGCGCACGCTGGTGAAGCGAGGTGGGACTGTCACTGTGAGCTACCAGTCGTACACCAGCACCACCTTCCCCGTCGATCTGCGCTCACTGCCCGGGTCGCTGGAACAAGTGCGCACCTCGGTGGATCTCGGCAACGGCGTCACCGGCACCTACTACGACGAGAACAATGCGGCCGGCAAACCGATCGACGGTGTGCCAGATAATGTAACAGCGACGCCATTCAACCAGGCGTGGCGACAGGTTACGGTGGGTAATGGCTCCAACATCCAGGTCGCGACATTGACATCGCTTGGTGGTACTCGCCATCACTACTACAAGGACAACTCGGCCGTCGATCCCCAGGACACGGGCGATCAGCGCTCCTTCGGCGACTCCGGCTTCGAGGTCACTAACCCGACCAGCAAGCTGTTCACCATTACCACCGGCCAGTACTTTATCCCGGCCGCACAGGGCAACCAGGGCGCGACATACAACCAGTACTTCCTCAACCCGTTGCAGGTGACCGCTACGGCCGAGTCCCAGTTCCAGACGTACCTACCGACTCTCTCTAGGAACTGAAGCCAGACTGACGCTTAAGTGGCTTGATCGACGCCAAGGCGCGATTTCCTGCTGCGCTTGCGGGCGCGTTGAGAGTGATCTACGACAAAGACTCTGGCTTTCAAATAGCTGCCAATTCTGGCGAGGAAACAGCAGCGTTGTAAGACTTTTTCTTACAAATGCGATGCCTGTCGTACGACAGGCATCGCATTTTGCATTTACTTATATGGTATACATTGATTTCTGAAATACTATATGTAGTAGTTGACATTGCGTACCACGACGACTAGGCTGTCCGCGATAATGGACAGAACCCTTACAAAGTCGTTGACAGCGATAGGAACATATGCTTAAATAGAATCAACCGATTTGGTAAAGCCAACAGCATAGATTTCGAGGAGGAACACTACTTATGGCGCAAAAAAGACACGCGCTCAGAATGCCAGGGTTTCGCGTTGTTCCCGTCCTGGCTGCTATTGTTATGGTGGCAGGAATGTTTCCCATTTCGACTGGCGCGCAAGCGCCTCCGCCTGTTCCTCCCCCTTGCCTGACCAAAATCGACTTCGAGACCAATGCGGCTGGGGTTCCACTGGCTACCGGCCAGATCATCGACGACGAATGGGCCGCGTGGGGAATCCATGTTTCGGCAGTGGGGAACAGCCCTGGTCCAAACCCGGCCATGGTTTTCAACAGCGCAGCGCCAACGGGCGGCGACCCCGACCTCGGCACTCCCAATCAGTTTTACGGCGGACCAGGCATTGGCGCTGGCGGCGGCCCAGGGCCGGGCGCCAACACCACAGCCCTGGGCAAGATACTGATCATTTCCGAAGACAATGACCCCTCAGATCCAGACGATGATGGCCAGGGAGGCACCATCACCTTCACCTACGATGCCGACGCATTCATCGACTCGCTGGAAATTCTGGATATCGAAGAGACTGCTCCCGCGACTGTTCGTGTTTACAACGCCAGCAATCAGCTTCTGAAATCGGTTCCGATCCTGACACTGGGCGACAACAGCTACCAGACGGTTGTCGTAAACCAGGGTGGCGTACGCAAAATGGTGATCAGTCTTGCCGGTAGTGGAGGCCTGCCCTCAGTGACACAGTCATTGCCCTTGCTGGGCTGCATCGGCGATTACGTCTGGCACGACGATAACCGGAACCAGGATGAGGACTACGGCACGGAGATCGGATTAGCCGGTGTTCGAGTGCGGCTGCTGAAGGTCGTCGGCAACACGCTGACCTTGTTCCGCATCGCGACCACCAACGCCAGCGGGTTCTACCTGTTCGACAAGCTGGAAGCTGGAACCTACGTGATCGATGTCAACGAGTTCGACCTGCTCTCGCATTTTCCCAACGGTTTTCTGTTGACGACCAACAACGAGCCATACACCTATAACCTTGCGGCGGGTGAGGAGCATCGAGAGGCCGATTTCGGCTACGACGATCTGGAAGGTGAGGTTGCTCTGGGCGACTGGGTATGGTACGACGTCAACAACAACGGGCAGCAGGACGACGGCGGGCCCGACGAGGTGGGAATCCCGTGCGTCACGGTGGAATTGCTCGATAGCGGCGGTAGTCCCATTGGCCTGACTGACACCGATAGCTGGGGGATCTATCACTTCTACGGGCTTGCACCCGGTGCTTACTCGACCCGGGTCTATCCGCAGGATGCTGACATCGACGCGTTCATCACCTGGAAAACAGCGGGAACACCGAGCCCCACCTGCAATCTGGGAGAGTTGCCGCCGGTTACACAAAGGGCGAATATCACCACACCGCCGCAGAAGTCCACCAACCTTCCCAACCCGGGTGACTTCGACTGGACACTGGACTACGGGTTCACCGACGCTCCCCTGGCGATCACGCTGGCAAGCTTTGAGGCGCAGCCACAGGCTAGCTCAATGCGTGTCAGTTGGGAGACGGTGAGCGAGCTCAATAACGCCGGTTTCAATCTCTATCGCGGCAGCAGCGCTGCTCCCGAGAGCATGCTGGCATACGTGGCATCCGTTGCGCCCGGCGCAAACTACGGCGCAAGCTACGAGTGGTTTGATACAGATGTCGTGTCTGGGCAAACATACTGGTACTGGCTGGAGGACGTGGACATCAATGGCGCAGCCACGCTGCATGGCCCCGTGAGCGCACGGTATGTTACGCCGACCGCCGTGACGCTGCAAGCTTTCGATGTAGCCAGCGCGCCGTCTATAGCTATCTGGGCAGGGCTGGCAGGTCTGGTTATGATGCTGGCAGCAGTTGGCATGCTGGGCAAACGTCTGGCGCGCTGATCCAGAGGCGCGCTGCGCGCTGCCAACCATGATCTGCAGAGGACTGTGCAGCCCGTTGTGGGAATCCCCGACCTTAACGCCCGCGCCAGGCTGTCTCGACAGCGCTGGCGCGGGTATCGATGACAGGCTGGCCATCAAGCCCATGGAACAGAATACGGTCGTCATTGCGCACACGGCCCACCGGCGCTGCTGCGAAGCCATTTAGGCTTTCCCGCAGCGCCGCCGCGTCACCCGGCTTCACTTCGACCAGGAAGCGGCCCAGCGACTCGCAGAAGGCGACTGCGGTGTCGTTCAACCCATCAACCTGCGGCACATCAGCCAGCCGCAGCTCGACTCCCAGGCCACCGGCCAGCGCCATTTCCGCCGCAGCTACCGCCAGCCCGCCCTCGGAGCAGTCATGGCAGGCGCGCACCAGCCCCGCGCCGCTCGCCCGATGCAGCGCGCGGTACAGCGCCAAGGCATCTACGGACGGCGCACCCTCACCCCAACCCTCTCCCAGGGGGAGAGGGGGCATCCCAGCGACCCCCTCTCCCTTTGGGAGAGAGTTGGGGTGAGGGTAGTTCCTCGTCAAACTCGAACCACCCATCTCGCCGCGCGTGAGCCCCACCGCATACACCAGATTGCCCGCCTGCTTCAAATCCATCGTGACGGTGCGGCTGACATCCGGGACGATGCTGAGCGCTGAAACAACCAGCGTGCCCGGAATGGCATGCTTCTGGCCGTCAACGCCGGTGTACTCATTGTTCAGGCTGTCCTTGCCAGACACAAACGGCGCGCCGAACGCGACGGCAGCGTCGTAACAGCCCTGCGCGCAGCGCACCAGGCTGCCCAGCCGGTCAGGCAGATTGGGGTTGCCCCAGGCGAAATTGTCGAGCAGCGACACCTGATCCGGGTCGCCGCCGACCGCGACAACGTTGCGTATGGCCTCGTCCACCGCAGCCCAGGCCATGCAATACGGGTCGAGATCGGAGTAGAAGGGATTGACGCCGACGGAGAGGGCGACGCCACGGGTGGGAAGGAAAGAATGGTGAATTTGTGAATTCGAGAATTGATCACTGGTTGATGCAGCAGACGTCAGGCGCGCGTCAAGCGGGACGATGACGGCTGCGTCGCCAGGACCCTGATTGCGTATACCCGTGAAGGGCTTGACTACTGTGCCACCTTGCACCTCGTGATCATATTGCCGCACCACGTCCTCTTTGCTGCGCGTCTCCGGCGCCGCCAACAACGCCAGCAACGCCTCCGTCAAATCAAGACCAGCTTCCGCCCCCCACACCCCACGCCCAACACCCCACGTCCCAACGCTCGCTCGCCATTCCGCCTGCAAACGTCGCCGCGGAATTCCATCGTGCAGAAAATGGCAGTCCAGTGCGCCGACCAACTCACCCTCGTGGCGAATCGTCAGCCGCCCGTCGCCGGTGAACGTGCCGAGAGCCGTCGCGGTCACATCCAGCCCGGCGCAGATCGCCTGCAGGCGCGGCCAGTTGGCCGACGGCACGGCCAGCACCATCCGCTCCTGCGCTTCGCTTAGCCAGATCTCCCACGGTCGCAGACCGGGATACTTCAGCGGCGCACGCTCCAGGTGCACCTCTGCGCCCAGGGTCGCGCCCATCTCGCCCACGGCTGAGGAAAGACCGCCCGCGCCGCAGTCGGTGATGGCGCTGTAGATCCCTTCGTCGCGCGCGCGGAGAATCGCTTCCAGTGTCTGCTTCTCGTGGATCGGATGGCCGATCTGCACCGCGCTTCCGGCGATCTCACCCGTCTGGTGGTCCATCTCCATGCTGGAGAAGGTCGCGCCGCGCAGGCCGTCGCGGCCGGTGCGGCCGCCCATGACCACCACCAGATCGCCGGCCTGCGGCTCGGTGCGATGCGAACCGTGCGGCAGGATGCCCAGACAGCCGCAGAAGACCAGCGGGTTGGCGGTGTAGCCCGGATCGTAGAGGATCGCCCCGTTGACCGTCGGAATGCCCATCTTGTTGCCATAGTCTTCGATGCCAGCGACCACGCCGCCTTGAATGCGCCGCGGATGCAGCACGCCATCCGGAAGCTGATCGGGCGGCAGGTCTTGAGGACCAAAACACAGAATGTCGGTGTTGGCAATCGGGCGTGCGCTGACACCGATCACGTCGCGCACGACGCCGCCGACACCGGTGTTGGCGCCGCCGAACGGCTCCAGCGCTGACGGGTGGTTGTGGGTTTCAACCTTGAACGCCAGGTCGTAGGCGTCGTCGAAGACGACGATACCGGCGTTGTCGACGAAGGCCGAGCGCACCCAGGGCTTGTTGGCCCGCTCGGTGGCCGCGCGGATGTAGGTCTTGAGCAGCGAGTCGATCTGCTGCTCGTGCACGTTGCCGTCGGCGTCGATCTCGCGGTAGTCGATCAGCGCGCGGAAGGTCTTGTGGACGCAGTGCTCGGACCACGTCTGCGCCAGCGTCTCCAGCTCGACATCGGTCGGCTCGCGGCTTTCCTGGCGGTAGTAATTCTGAATCGCCTGCATCTCGGCCAGATCGAGGGAAAGCCGTCGCTCCAGGCTGATCGCGAGTAATTGGTCAGACGAAACGCCGGTCAGGGGGATCGTCTCTACCCACAGGCCACCAGATGACCCGGCCTGCACCACGAAGGGCGGCAATGCACGCCCGTTGATCGTCCAGGTCTGAATCACCTCGTTGGCCAGCAGGCTGGCAGCGATACGTCGCAGCGTTTCCTCGCTCAGCTCGCCTGTCAGGTCGTAGCGCTGGCCGGTAGCAACCTGCTCCAGCCCGGCCACACCGATGACCTCGGCAGCTGCCAGCAGGCTTTCGGCCACGCTATCGGTAACGCCTGGGAGCAGCGTGACTTCTACCGACCAGCCGCCGGCCGGCTGATCGGGCGCTGCCCGGCTGTCGTCCAGCGCAAACCAGCGGACCTGTTCGACCACCGGGTCATACAACAGCGTATGGACCAGGCGCATGACATCCGTTTCGTCCAGCCCTCCCTTGAAAAAGTAGAGATCGGTTACGGCCAGCGAATCGACGCCCGATATGTTGCCAAGCAAACGCTCGCCCCGCGCATCAGGCAGGCCGGGCTTCGTGGACACTTCCACGCGATAGATCATTGCGATACTCGCTTCCTGACCAGCTGTTATCAAGCGATATTCAGATCTATTGACCTGTGGTCACCAATGGCACGAAGGTAGCGTACGGATGTCTGGTCAGATCAAGCACGACCGCCAGCCCACCGCGGCCGTCGGCCACGTAAACGAGGCCATCTACCGCCACGTCCCACGCATCGCCGGCCGTGTCAAGACTGGCAGTCTGGAACGGAGCAGTGGGCGTTGTGATGTTGATCGCGCGCAAGACACCGTCCGCCAGATACGCGTATGCCCCATCCAGCGCGACACCCAGCGCGAGACCGTGGGAGGACGCCGCGCCGACGAATATCGGGTTGGCAGGGTCGCTGATATCCACGATACGCAGGCCTGAATTGCGCCCATCGGCTACATAGGCCAGCGTGCCAGACACTGCGACATCCATGGCCCACTTGCGCAGCCGCACGAAACCGGTCTCGACAGGATTGGACGGGTCAGAAACATCCACAACCCGCAGGCCACCCGGACCATCGGCGACATAGGCGAAATTGCCCTGCACAGCCACCCCTTCGACGTTCCACTGCATCACCAGGTGGCCCAGTTCGAATGGACTGGTGGGATCTGAAACGTCGACAATCCGCAGCCCGGCCACCTGGTCGGCCAGATAGAGACGATCCCCGACCACATCAGTCGCCGACGCCCAGCCAGGCGAATCGTAGTAGCCGATCTCGGTCGGGTTAGCACGATCGCTGACATCCATGATGCGTACGCCGGCAGTAGCCGCCGAGAGGTATGCGGTGTCGCCACGCACCGTCACGTGTTCAACGAAATCATCTGGCCGCGAGATTCCGACCTGCGTCGGCCGCACGGGATTATGAACATCGATGATGCGGAAGCCATCCAGTCCACCGGCCACGTAGGCGTAGCCGTCGACCACCGCCAGCGACTCGGCGTACGCCAGCGGATCGATGACAGCTTCCACGGTCGGCTGGGTCGCGTCGGCAACAGTGAAGGCAACCAGAGACTGTGTGTTTGCCAGATAGGCCTGGCCCGGCGCCCAATCGACTGCCACGGCCTCACCCGGCGACTCCAGGTGGCTGAGTTCCTGCGGAGCCGCCGGATCGCTGGCGTCGATCACCCGCAACCCGGCAAGGCCGTCAGCCAACAGCACCAGCCCGTTGTCGTAGGCCGCTATCCCGTGCGCGATGCCCGGCGTGTCCAGCGCTCCCACGATGACAGGCGCCGTTGGGTCGGTGACATC
Organism: Anaerolineales bacterium; assembly: GCA_020634615.1. GTDB lineage: Bacteria > Chloroflexota > Anaerolineae > JAAEKA01 > JAAEKA01 > JACKBK01. The sequence goes on along the minus strand of JACKBI010000005.1, from coordinate 191,692 downwards.
TACGATCTGCAGGCCGCTGGTACCGTCAGCCACGTAGGCCAGGTGGCCGACGACGACGACGCCCTGGGCGAAATCTGGTGTTTGCACGGCGCCCAGCAGCACTGGCTGGGCCGGATTTGCCAGGCTGGCGATGCTGAGGCCCATGCCATCAGCAATGTAGAGGAGGCCATTTCGGGCAGCAACATCGACCGGCGTGCCGCTGGTCGCCAATGAGCCTACCAACACGGGCGCACTGAGGTCTCGCGCGTCGACGACCTGAACGCCGCTGGCCGAGTCGGCCACGTAAGCATAGCCGCTGGTGGCCGCCACGCCCAGCGCGGTGCCCGGTGTATCCACAGAACCAAGCATCAACAGATCGGGTAAGTCGGCAAACATGATCTGCAACCCAGCTTGTCCGATGGCGACAAACAACACGTCAGTAGCTGTGGCGGCGATATCTTCGACCACCTGTGGCAGCGGCTCCGATTGCTGGAGTTGCGAAGGCGGTCCCGGCCGCAGGGCATAGTACATCGTCACACGCGGCCCATTCCCGGTATAGATGTAGGGAGTCGATGTCGCAACCGCATGGATATCGCCGCCAAGCTGGCTCACCAGATGCATGGTGGCGGGAATCACGGGCGCTTCAGATGCGGTCGGCGGTTGCGCCGCTGCACCGGACGGCGCCGGCAGCACAGCACTCCATGTTGGCAACAACGCAAGGCCGATCAGAATCAGAGTAGTCAGCAGGTGTATCATGGTTTGTTTCTCCGGAAACGGGCGCTAGCGACCATTGACCTGGTAGTTTGGCGCTTCCTTGGTGATCAGGACGCTGTGCGGATGACTTTCCAGCAGGCCGGCTCCGGTAATCCGTGTGAAACGTGCTTTCGCTCGCAGCTCAGCCAGATCAGCCGCGCCGACATAGCCCATTCCCGAGCGCAGCCCGCCCATCAGTTGGTAGACGTAATCGCTCAACGAGCCCTTGAACGGCACCTGGCCTTCGATGCCCTCCGGCACCAACTTGCCCACCATGCCGGCGCGGTCGCCGCTGCTCTGGGCTGTGGCATAGCGATCAGCCGCACGGCCTTTCATGGCGCCCATGGAACCCATGCCGCGGTATTCCTTGAAGCGACGGCCTTCGTAGATCACCAGTTCGCCGGGAGCCTCTTCCAGGCCGGCCAGCAACGATCCCAGCATCACAGCGTTCGCGCCGGCCGCCAGCGCTTTGACGATGTCACCGGAGTACTTGATGCCGCCATCGGCGATGACCGGCACCCCGCGGGCGGCTCCTGCAGCCGCGCATTCGGCGACGGCGGTGATCTGCGGCACGCCGGAGCCTGCCACGATGCGTGTGGTGCAGATCGACCCCGCGCCGACGCCGATCTTGATCACATCCGCGCCCGCATCCACCAGGGCGTCGACGCCCTCAGCGGTCACCACGTTACCGGCCAGCACGGGCAGATCGGGCGCAATCATCTTGATGCGCCGGATGGCCAGCAGCACGCCAGCCGAGTGGCCATGGGCGGTATCGACCGCCACCGCGTCGACACCCACATCCAGAAGCATCTCCAGGCGGTCGTCCAGTTCCTGCCCGACGCCCACCGCCGCACCCACCAGCAGGCGGCCGCGGCCATCGGTGGCCGCGTTGGGGAAATCCAGCTTCTTGAGGATATCCTTGTAGGTGATCAGTCCGCGCAGATTACCTTCGTCGTCGATCAGCGGCAGCTTCTCGATGCGGTATCGGTGCAGAATTGCCTTGGCCTCTTCCAGCGACGTGCCAACCGAGGCCGTGATCAACCGTTCGTAGGTCATGAACGAACGAACGGGGATGTCCATGTCGGTGGCAAAACGCACGTCGCGGTTGGTGAGGATGCCCACTAGCTTGCCGTCGTCCACGACCGGCAGCCCCGAAATGTGATAGTGGGACATGATGCGCTCGGCGTCGGCCAGCGTGTCGTTCGGACTGAGGGTGATCGGGTCAACGATCATGCCGGCCTCGGATCGCTTGACCTTGTCCACCTCACCAGCCTGCGCTTCGGGGCTGAGGTTGCGGTGGATGATACCCAGGCCGCCCTGGCGCGCCAGAGCAATGGCCAGCCGCGCCTCGGTGACGGTATCCATCGCCGCCGAAAGCACCGGAATCCGCAGATCGAGCTTCTCGTGCAGTCGTGTGGTCAGGTTCACTTCAGAGGGCAGCACTTCAGCGAAGCCCGGAACCAGCAATACATCGTCGAAGGTAAGCGCCTGCTCACCCAGCAAGTTGGCGTACTGCATTGCAACCTCCCTTCATAAAGACAAAGCCCCCACCAACGCGCGCTGAGCGCTCGCTGGTAGGGCATCGATGCCTTGGTGGACTCATTGGATGCGACTAAAAAACGGTGAAACCAGCGCTTTTGCTACCTGCCAGCCGGTTTCACATGCACGCAAATCATTGTACAACGGGCCGAAGTCAGCAGCAAAACGGGCGACCCCAGTGCAAACAGCTTGTCAGGCGACTGGCTTGACGGCGCGCGTCGCCATAAACGTGGCAATGTAGCGGTCCAGCACGAAGTCCGGCCAGCGATCCTCGTAGAAGCCAGTGATGACAAAGCCCGCGTCGATCTGACCGCCGATCTGGTCGTCCAGTGAATGGCCGAACTCCAGCGGCGCGTTGTCGTCGATCAGTCTCTGGCGATCTTCGTCAGACACGCTGGTCAGGTCGGAAAATGGGATCGAGTACTTCACCTCCAACACCCCTTCGTCGTCAGCCTTATAGATGTCGAAGATATAGGTGATTGGATTCAAAAAGCCGCTCAGCAGGCTGCCGCCGGGACGCAGGACGCGAAATGCCTCTTGCCAGACGGGGCGTACCTCGGGCACGAAAAGATTGGACACCGGGTGAACGATCAGGTCAAAGCTGTTGCTGGCCAGCGCTGACAGGTCGCGCATATCCCCCTCCAGCGTGTGGATCGTCAGCCCGTCACGCTCGGCGACGAAGCGATCCTGGGCAAGCTGCGCGGGCGAGTTGTCGGACACGGTGACGGTGGCACCGGCCGCGGCCAGGATCGGTCCCTGCTGCCCGCCGCCCGCCGCCAGGCACAGCACATCCGCGCCGTGCAGCTCTTGGGGGAACCATGTTCTAGGCACCGGCAGCGTCGGCGTCAGGATGATTCGCCAGTCACCGCGGCGCGCGGCTTCGATCTCCAGCGGTGATACCGGGATGGTCCACTGGTCCTTGAGTTCAACGGCCTTGTTCCAGGCCGCGCGGTTGTGCGCCCGTACATCCATCGATGTGTTCGCTCCGATCATTCAGTGAAAAGCAAATTTGCATGGCCGAGTGGCGTCGCATAATCAGGCGGCAAGACGGACAGCGCCGTTCGACCAGCCATCTGCGTGCCTCTGTCAATCCCAGTTTCGCCCATGGTAGCATAGGCCCGCGCTGGCAACAAAGTAATCACCTCAAGTCGTGGTGAGGTTGCAACTTGCACAGCGTCTTGTTTGCGGCGTGCAAGCTGGCGATGCCAGTTTCCGAGCAGGAAGCAACCGTTGTCGTCCCACTGCTGCCGGGTTCGCCGGGACGTTGCATCTGTCAGACCAGGCACGTCTGGCGGTCAGCGAGGAACTACAGAACCGTAACCTCTATTCGACGTTGCCCCTGCTGAACATGGACGATTCGCGCAAGCGGGTCGACAGCAACGCGCCGACAGCCATCAACACGATCAAAACCAGCAGCGAGGAAGTCATGGAGCCGGTCACCGGCGCTTTGAAGATGTCCATGGCGAGGATGAACAGAATGCCGGACACCTGGCCAATCATCAACAACAGGCCGTTGGTGGTACCCTCGGGCGCCGGATAGGTAACCTCAGCGCCGTACTGGAAGCCGATAGGCCCGGCCGCCAGCAGGAAGAAGCCCATGACCGCGGCCGCGACCAGCAGCCAGCCGTACTGGTCAGCAAACGTGAGTCCCGCCAATCCTACGGTCGCCATCACCAATCCCAGCACGATGTAGGGCACCCGCTTGCGCTTGCGGTCGGAGAGCGCCGGCAAGATCAACGCGCCGACGACACCCGCGCCCACCATCAACGCACCCACCAGACCGGCCTGCACAGGCGTGAAGCCCCGCGGCCGTACGATGTCCTCGACCCACGTCACCACCCCGTTGAACACACCCAACCCGATGAAGAAGACGACCAGCGTCAACTGGAAGTCACGTTGACGCAGGGCCAGTTTGAGACCATCGAACACCAACGCCCGCTCGTCAGCCCCGGCCGCCGAGGCAGGTGTCGGCGGTCGCTCTCTGGCGAAGACCAGGAAGATCAGCGCGCCGATGGCTGCCACGACTCCATAGATGATCAGCATGGTCGGAATGCTGCTCCCCAGCACCAGGAACGGCGTCAATGCCAGCGCCGTCACCTGCCCGGCGTACATGGCCAGCGTGCCCAGGCCAGACGCGGTCGCCCGCTCCTCGATCAGAAACCAGCGCGCCGCGACGGTGGTGATGGCATTCAGCAGAAAGGGCTGGCCCGCGGCTATGCCGATCTGCGCAATCAACACCAGGATGTAGTTGTCACCGGCAAAGCCGCGCAGCAAGCCGAACACACCCGTCAACACAGCCCCGGTCCCGACCCCGATGCGCAGGCCGTAGGTGTCGATGACCCACGAGGCAGGGACCGAAACGACGATGTAGACCACCATAAAGCTCAGCGCCAGCGCGGCGATGGCCAGATCGGTCACCCCGTAGTATTTCGCCGCCGGACCGGTGATCGACGCAAAGGTGATCCACAAAAGCTGGTTGACGAAGATCACGGCCATGAAGGCCAGCAGTACAATCCAACGGTAGCGGTAGGAACGGGGGGACGTTGAGGTCATGGGGGCTGGGGTGTAGGGTGCAAAAAGTGACCGGTGAACAGTAAACAGTGAACAGACCGGATCTGGCTTCTGCTCACTGTTTACTGTTGACTGTTTACTGCTTACTGGGCCGCGTAGCCGCGCAACAGCTCAAACAGCGTGCGCATACCGAAGCCGGTACCGCCGCGAACGCTGAAGGCGTCGTTGGCTTCCTGATAGGCGGTGCTGGCGATGTCGAGGTGCGCCCAGGGCTGCTCGCCGGCGAACTCACGCAGGAAGATAGCCGCTGTGATCGCGCCGCCATAGCGCCCACCCGTGTTCTTCATGTCGGCTACGTCGGTGTCGATCAGCCGGCGATAGGGCTTCCAAACCGGCATCGGCCACATGGGCTCGCCCATGAACTCACTGGCCGCCAGCAATCTGCCGCGCAGATCATCGTCGTCGCAGAACAGACCGGCCAGATCCGGCCCCAGTGCAATGCCGATGGCGCCGGTCAGGGTCGCAATATCCAGCACGGCATCGGGATTGTAGCGCTGCGCGTAGCACAACGCGTCAGCCATCACCTGGCGTCCCTCCGCATCGGTGCTGATGATCTCCATCGTCTTGCCGTTGATGGCCGTCACTACGTCACTGGGCTTGATCGCGTCGCCGCCCGGCATGTTCTCGGTGGCGGGGATCAGGCCAACGGCGTGCACGGGCAGGTTCAAACGAGCAGCCGCCAGCAACGCGCCAGCGGTTGCCGCGCCGCCGCCCATGTCGTCCTTCATCTTCCACATGTTCTCGCCGGGCTTGAGACTGATGCCGCCCGTGTCGAAGGTGATCGCCTTGCCAACGAAGACAATGGTCGGCAAGCTGGCCGGATCGACATCCTTGGGATAGTGCTCCAGGACGATGAACTGGCCTTCCTCGTCGCTGCCGCGCGCGATGCCCAGAAACGATCCGGCGCCCAGTTCGGCCATTTCTGCCTCGTCCAGCACCTGAACCTGCAAACCGACCCGCTCAGCCTGCTCGCGCACCCGACGCGCCAACTCACGCGGCGTCAGATAGTTGGCCGGCTCGTTGACCTGATCGCGTGCCCAGTTGGCGTTTTCGCCGACAGCCTGACCGACGGTCACACCAGCGCGCACGTCATCCAGCTTAGCTGCATCGGCTTCCAGAACCGTCAGCTCGCTGATCTCCGGACTACTCTTGTCATCGCCATCGCGCTTGTAGGATGCAAACTTGTAGCCGCCCAGCAGCGAGCCTTCGGCCAGCGCCTCGGCAGCGTTGATGACGCTCAGCCCGCCGCGGCCCACGCCATGTACCACCGTCGAATACGCGCTGACGCCCAGTTCGCGCACCCGCCTGGCGGCCGCGGCTGCCGCTTTACGTGCGACACTGACAGAGAATTCTGCTTCCTTGCCGAGACCGGTGATGAGGACACGCCGCGCCGGCAGCGCGCCGTTGGTGTAGAGCAGATGAGTTGAGCCCAGCTTGCCAGTCACATCACCGGCTGCGATCAGCTGCGTCACCAGCCCACTTAGCGCGTTATCCACCGCCTTGAGCGCGCCGCCCGGTTCCGTGACACCTTCGAAGAGATTGACGACCAGCAGTTCGGTTGATTCTTGCTGAAGCTGGCCTTGCTTGACGTTGATTTGCATGAAATTTACCTTTCAGGGTGAAGTTGTTTGGTGTAAACAGGATGGTAGCGGCGCGGTTCTGGTTACAAGTGCGCCAGGCGATCCGCACGCAGATGGTCGATTGCCTCGCGCACCAGCGCCTGGTTTTCAGGCCGGTTATACCACTGCGACGCGCCGGATGGATGTGGCAGCGGAACGAGTCGGGCCTGTGGCGACAGGTGCGTCTGCGCCCACGAAGTCAACTGGTCGTCGTCCTGCGGGCGGGCGACTACACGACCGATCACCTGATCCAGCCGCAGCGTCGAGCCGAGCAGCAAGCTGATGGCCAGTCCACCCACCGGGACGATCATTGCGGGCCGCACCAGCGCCAGTTCCGTTTCCAACCACGGCCGGCAGAGCGCCTGTTCGGCCTTGCTGGGCAATCGGTCACCGCGACCGTTGGCATTTGCGCCGGGGAAACACTTGGTGACAGCCGTCATGTAGTTGATCGTACGAAACTCAGTTTCGTCCCAGCCGGCTTCAGCCAGCCAGCGAAACAAGCGCTTGCCGGCTGGCCCGCTGAACGGCAGTCCGGTCCGCTCGTTCTCGACCCGGCCGGGCGCCTGCCCAATGACCATCAAACGGGCTGCCGCGCTGCCTGAGACGATGGGCGGCGCGGCGACTTGATAGCCAGCATTTTGGCAGCGGCGACAGTCAGCAAGCTGACGGCGAAGATCAGCGTCGTTCATAACCATGACGGACCCGATTATAACACGCGGCGCCGTTCCAGGGAACCGCGGATGACTTGTGAAATGGCTGCGAAGATGCTAGAATTGCTCCACCATTCTGTAAAGTAACCAAGGCCAAACACTTATGAAGCTCGCAGGCAGGTTGTATTGGATCACCTATCAGATGAACCGCCACCACTGGATGGGCGCACCGCTGGATCGATGGGGCATGGTTGCGCTAGTCATTCTGGCAGGGCTGTTTGCCATCCGTTGGCTGCCGGGCGGCACGGCGGGCGTCATTGTCTGCGCTACGTTGCTGGTGGTGCTGGTCTTGCTCCGGTCAGTGGCATCCCGTCGCTTTTACCTGGTCTTTGCACCCGAGAGTGAGCCAGCCCGCCGTCGCCCGGACGCAGCCATGATGAACCCGGCTGACATGCTCAAGCTGCGGGCTACAGGCCGATTCGAGGTGGAAGGCAGATCCCAGGACTTCACAGAGTTGCTGGCCTATTTTCGCAGCTTCGAGACCCGCGAACATGCCGTGATGGCCATCTGCCCGCCAGCCAGCTTCCTGGGGATTGGCTCATGGCCGGCCCACGAGATTGGCATGTGGTACATGTTTTTCAAGCACAAGGAAATATTGCGCATCGACCCCGGCGAGCTTGAATTCGGCAGTTCGCTGCGGCCGGCCCTGCAGATTCAGGTGCGCCGGGAGATACCACCTACGACTTCCCCGCTGGATGTGTGGGGAGGATATCGCAGCGGCGGACGCACCAAGCCCAAGTATGAAGATGCAACGATCTTCCTCTCGTTTGACTCGCCTGAGGACCGGGCGATTGTGTTCGACGATCTGACAGCCGACGCGGTGGCCCTGAAGCAAGAAGCTGTCTGACAGATCGTGGAGACTGTTTGAAAGGCGTCGTTGGTGGACTTCGGAAGTCGCCGATTGGGTGACTTTTCAAACAACTTGGGTGAATGCGAAGGCAAAAACTCTCGCTGGATGCAAAACCAGCGAGAGTTTTTACGTTCCGTTATAGATTTCCAGGATCGAACGCGACTTCTGCCGGCTGGTCGAGCCATTGATTTGCTACAACCAACGCGCGATTCATTGCCGCGCCCAACTGGGCGGTCGCAGGAAAGATGTTTTCGTCGCCGATCTGCGCCCGCAAGCCAGAACGCGCCAACTGCGAATACACCTCGGGGCTGACGCCCACCAGCATCAGCTTGCTGTTGTGGGCTTGCAGGTCTTTGGAGTAACGTTCCAGCACGTTGACAAAGGTACTGCCGATCTCATTGCGGCCGCGCAGCCCGATCAACACGACGGCGTGGGTTGTATCATCGACTGCCGGCAGCAACTCTTCCAGGCTCTTGGCGGCGGCGAAGAACAGACTGCCGTAGATCTGGAGCATGGTCACCTTATTGCTGGGCAGGCTCTCCGGCGCTGGATGTTCCTCGGGCAGACCGCCCGGAACGGGGACAATCTGTATCAACACCACCCTGTTGGACTGGCGCGCCACGTAGAGCAGGATGCTGAAGGCGACACCTACCAGCACAGCGTATTGCAGCGGCATGACCAGAGTCGCCAGAAAGGTCAGGATCATTACCACGCCAGACACGCGGCTGGTGTTCCAGACCGTCAACGCCTGCGGAACGCGCAAGCCCTGGAAACCGGCCACGATCAGCAACGCCGCCAGAGCCGACATCGGCACCAGGCTGACCAGCGACGCAAACAGCGCGACGATCAGGGCAACGAACACCCCGACGCTGATGTTGGTCCAGCGCGAGCGAGCGCCAGCACTCATGATCAACGCGGTGCCGGAGATCGACCCGCCGGCCGGGATGCCGCCCACAAAGCTGGTCGCCAGGTTGGCAATGCCCTGGCCAAGAAAGTCACGCGAGATGTTGGGATATTTGCCATCAGGGTTTGGATAGCCCTGGCTGACGCCCGCTCCCTGAATCAGTCCGATGATTGCGATGGAGAACGCGGGCAGCAGCATCTGCAACAACAGGGCGACGTCGGGGACGGCGATCTCGGGCAGTTTGGCAGTGATGGTGGCGATGTCGCCGACTGTCTCGACCGATTGCCAGCCCAGTGCGGTCACCAGAACCGTCGCCAGCGCGATGGCTATGATGAATGCAAACTTGCGCAGCCGCGAACTCAGCAACAATGCCATCAACCCCAGTGTCAACAACCCGATGACTGTTGTGTAGCGGTTCACCTGATCCAGATGGAGAAACAGGTCCAGCGCCTGGGCAATCCTGTTGCTGTAAGGGCTGAAATATCCCGTCAATGCCCCCAACTGGCCGACGATGATCAGCACTGCAATGCCGTTGAGAAACCCGGTCATGACCGCATTCGAGACGAAGCGCACCAGAAAGCCCAGCCGGAAAACGCCTGCCAGTATCTGAAACAGGCCGACCAGAAACACCAGCGCGACCAGTGCCGCAGTACGGGAGGCGACCGGAAGCGGACCGAGGACTTCACCGGTAGCTACCGAAAGCGCACCGGTAGTCGAGACGTTCATCAGCACCGAACTGGTGAATACCGCGCCGACGGGCACGGCAACCATCAGCGTATAGATACCCATCACAGGGTTGCTGACCAGCGCAAGCAGCGCATGCGCCATAGCTTGCGGCACGTTGACGACCGAGAAGGTCAATCCGGCAATAAGATCAGAACTGATCAATCCCCGATCTGGTTTGAGTTGTCCCAAGGTATTGTTGGGCGCGCGCTGGCGTGTCAAGGCGAGTACCTGGAGGTCATTTTGGGAGTTGTCTACCGCAGACCTGCGAACAGGTCCGTTTCCACACCGACAGGCCATGCCAGCGTGGTGTGTGCCAGCGAGAACGTCTCCTGGCGAAACCAGGGATCGCTTACCACCTCGTCCGGCGTCTCCACATATCGGTTGTTGCGCCCGATCTGCGTCGCGTGGCAGAGAATGCCGGCCAGCTTGGCGTCCACAAAATCGCCCACGTCGATCACAGTGGTGATCTGAGCCAGCGGCAGGCCGACGAATGGGAATGGCACACCGTCCATCATCACCGCGGGACGCTGGCCGTTTTGCCGGCGCGCGTCCAGACCTTCCTGCGACGAAACGCGGTAATAGAGCTTCTTGATCCGGTGCGGCTCGCTCGGCTCAAGGTCGGGAAAATAGTCAGGCTCGGCCGCCAGATCATAGGCGATGGTCGCCCAACGATGAACGGCGATATGATCATAGTGCCCGTAGATGCCATCAGGTCCGAACGTAATCAGCACATCCGGCTTGAGTTGGCGAATCAGCCTGACCAGCTTGCCGACCGCCTGTCCCTGATGCACCACCGTGAGCTGGCCATCCAGGTAGTCCAGAAAGTAAGGGGGGCGCGCGCTGTACTGCTGGCAGGCACAGCGCAACTCGCGCTCGCGCACATAAGGCAGGTTGGCGGACGTGGCAAGGCCCGGCTCGGCGATCTGGCCGGCCTCGCCGCGCGTGGCAGTCACCACGAACACGTCGCAACCCTCGGCCGCGTAGCGGGACAACGTGCCGCCTGTGCCGAACGCCTCGTCGTCGGGGTGGGCAAAGACAGCCATGAGAGTTGGGTTGGTCATGTCGTATGGCTCAATTTGCGTGATGACATTGAACCCACATCGAGTCTACTCACTTCCTTCAAACTCCTCTTTGATCTGCAACAGCAACTCCTGCAACTCCTTGCGCGTTACATCTTCCCGATCAGACTTTGAGTACAAGAATACGAGGCGGATCGCCGGTTTGGGGTGTTCATCAACGAAATAGAGCAAGCGATAGCCGGAGCTCTTTCCCTTTCTCGCGTCGCTGTTGCGAACTCGAAGTTTGCGGATCCCAGAGCCTCCTGGAATGACAACCCCTAATCGCGGCTCCTGCAACAGAGCGCTGATGGCGACTCGGATATCATCCTTCACATTCGGATAGCGCTTTCCCAACTGCCGGACGCATGACTTGAACGGCGAAGTGAGGACTACCCTATAACTCGTCAAGCTCTTTCTCCCAATCTGTTGACGATAACTCGTCCTGTGTTTGATCAGCGAGTTGCTTAAGAATACCCGATGCCACCAGAATTGCATCCTCTGGCTCTGCCTCGCGATTGAGAATGTTGTCCATCATCGTTTCCATCACGGCAAACGACTCGACATCTACCAGAACAGCTTTCGGCTTGTTCCCTTCATAAAGAACAGGAAAACGTTCGCGTACCCACAGTTGCTGATCAATCATCTCAAACTCCTTTTCTGTCACAACCTACTAAGGACGCGTCTATCAATTAGTCCCCGCTTTGGCCGGTCTCCTGACCGAGCCAACACAGAAGTTAATTCTAGACGCGTCCTGAGTGCGTTCACGGCCATGTTATCACGCTAGTAACAGTCGAGCAAGCCCGGATAAGGCATTACTCCTGTCCCGCCATGATTTCTTTGGCGACCTCAAGCAATACCGCCGCCCGCTCGCCTGGTACGCCTTTGACCTCGAAGTAACGCGCCAGCAGTTCCTGGGGCGACAACGTTTCCACGGACACCCCGCCCAGCCGTTGCCGCTCGGGTCTTTCCACATCCTTGTTGATGCCAGCCACATAATAGGCGCGCTGAAGCGCACGCAGCACCTCACGCTCCTGCAGCAGCGTTTCCTGATCATCGCGCAGGCGCAGCACCAGCCGCACAACTGCCGTGTCGAGATCGCGTTGCTCGATGGCTGCCAGCACCGCCGGCGTCGGATCGCCCTCTTCCTCGCGCACGTCCAGTTTGATGGTGACAAATGGACGAGCAGGGAATTTGTAGCTTGGCACGAACTGCCAGTCGGTTTTGCCGCGCTCGATCGTTGCCAGCACCCAACCCTTGGGCTCGTGCTCCTCGCCGAAGTCGATCCGTTCGATGCTGCCGCTGTAGATGACCGGCGGATGCAGGTCGCGGTTGAGGCTCTGGTGTTTGTGGATGTGGCCCAACGCGACGTAATCCCAGACGGGATCGGCCAGCGCGCTTCGCGGGACGGCCACATCCCGCCCGATCATGATATTGCGCTCGGAACCCTGGCTGGCTTCCTGAACGCTGAAATGGCCGGTCAGCACCGCAGGCACGTCAGGCTGCTGGCGCGCCTCAGCGGCCATGGCGCGGATGTTTTCGACCAGCGCCGATTGCAGCAGGCCGTCGATCTCGGCAATGGACTTGCCGCGGTTGTCATCGTCGGCCAGCAGGCGGCTTTTCAGTGGATACGGCGCAGTGGCGACCTGCAACGGCTGGCCGCGGCGGCAGGTGATCTTCCAGACCTTTTCACGGTCACCGACGATGACATTGGGCACGTCCAGCGTGCTGAAAATGCTGATGCTGGTAGCCCGCTGGGCAACGGCCGGAAGATCATGATTGCCCACCAGCATGACCACCGGGATACCCGCATCGGCCAGCCGCTTCATGCGCCGGGCGAACTCACGCTGGTAGGTCGGGTTGGGATCGCGGGTTTTATAGGCATCGCCGGCGAAGATGACGACGTCGATCTCGTTGTCCAGCGCGTAGGCTACCGCGTCGTTCAAGCGGCGCAGAAAATCCATCACGCGTCCGTTGATCCCAGTTTGCGGGTCCAGGCGGCCGTAGTTCTCCATGCCGATATGGATGTCGGCAATGTGCAGCAAGCGGATGGGTGGGTGCATAATCAGTGACAAGGCAACGAAGGGAATCGAATCAGTCCTGAGCGTCGTCGATTTCGTCGAAACCGGGGCGAATGAACGCCCAGGCGGCTGGGAATTCAACTTCGAGATCGTGGCGCAGGCGCGCCAGCAGGGCCAGAATCGGCAAGGTAGTGGTGCGTCGCTCCGGGTAGGCGTTCATCAGTGTCGCCCAGGCGCCAGTCGAGCGGTCGATGGCAATCAGAGCGATCTTGGCGGTGCCGTCGGAGTCTTTGGGCATGTCATCCCCGAAATCGGGATCGCGTGCTTCGCTTTCCAGACCGCGCAACGCGCGCTGCAACTTGACCGAAATGAAGAAGAGATACCAACGAATGACATCGATCGCGTCCCGGATTTCCTGAGACTGCGTTTCCAAGCCCTCGACGGCGGGTTCAGGGCTGATGAGATAGTGCGGGCCGCTGGCCAGCCGCTCCTGCCCATGTCCGAATTCGAACCAGTCGTTGGCCATGCCGATGTATGCTTCGGCGGCCTGTACCAGCGGATGGGTCGACGCCCGCTCGCTGATCCGTTCTTCCTCGGCCATGAATTCGTCCATCTCCCAATCGTGCTGATCGGCCGTCTGCGCATCCTCGTTCGCATCCGCAGGGCTGTCCAGTTCCTCGATGATGTCGAGCGGGTCCAGTAGTTCAGCCAGCGAGTCCTCCGCCTCCCGTTCGGCGCGCGCCTCCTCCGCCAGTTCCTCGAACTCGATCCGCATGGCAAAGTTCAGGCAACGGTCGGTAAATGCGCAGCGCTCACACCAACTGTCGCAGTAGTTGTAGATGCCTGAGATGTAGCGCGGGTCGTTCGCTCTGCGTGACATATCGTCCAGACTCATTCGATTCCTCCGGCGTCGTACACGACCTCGCCGTCGAACACGGTCATAGCAGGCCGAATGCTGGCGATCTCGGCGGGCGGCACGGCAAAGATATCGCGGTCCAACACCACCAGATCAGCCAGCTTGCCGGGCGTGATGCTGCCCTGGCGGTCCGACAGGCCGGTGGCATGGGCAGGACCGGTTGTGTAGCCGGCCACCGCCTCGGCCACGGTCAGTCGTTGCTCCGGGTGCCAGCCGCCGGCCGGGTGGCCGTCCAGCCGCTGGCGCGTCACTGCGGCGTGGATTCCTTCGAACGGGTTCGGGCTGGCCACAGGGCAATCGGACCCCAGCGCCAGCACTGCACCGCCATCCAACAACGTGCGCAAGGCGTAGGTCCAGCGGGCGCGCTCCGGGCCGATGGCGCGTTCCACCAGACCGATGTCGTCCTCCATATGAATCGCCTGCACCGAGGCTACCAGCCCCAGCTCGCCCAGCCGCCGCAGGTCTTCAGGATGGCTGTGCTGCACGTGCTCGATACGATGCGGCGCTAGCGCCTGTGTACCGGTTGCGGCACGCACCCGTGGCAGCACCTCTGTGAAGACGTCCAGCAGCTCACGCACCGCACGGTCGCCGATCGCGTGGATCGCGACTGAGATACCGGCCATGTGCGCCCGTTCCACCTTGCGTGCGATCTCGTCCATCGGCACGATCGGCAGCCCGGCGCCGCCATCAAGATACGTGTCCATCATCCAGGCCGTGCGGGCGCCCAACGAACCGTCGGAGAACAGCTTGATGCCCCCCATGCGCAGCCGGTCGTCGCCGAAGCCGGTGCGCAGGCCAAGGTCGATGGCGCCATCCAGCGCGTCTCCGGCGATGTGACTCCACAGCCGCAGGTTCAACTCACCGCGCGCCCACAGCCGCTGCCAGGTCGCCCAGGCCGTCTGTCCTTCACTGATGCCGGTCGAGCGGAAGTCGTGGATGCCGGTCAATCCCAGGCGGTGGGCTTCGGCGATGGCGTCGCGCATGGCCGCATCGACTTCGGCCTCGCTGGCGTGAGGAATGACGGCGTCCACCAGTTTCATGGCCTCGTCGCGCAGCACGCCGGTTGGCTGGCCGGCTGCGTCACGGTCGATGACCCCGGCCGGCGGGTCGGACGTCGCGGCATCGATGCCCGCCAGCCGCAACACAACGGAATTGGCCACGGCCAGATGCAGATCGCTGCGCACCAGATACACGGGTAGATCCGGGGCAGCGGCATCGAGATCGAAACGGGTTGGGAATCGCCGTTCGGGCCAGTTGGTTTCGTTCCAGCCCTGACCACGGATCCATCGTCCCGGCGGCGTGGTCTGCGCAACGGTTGCCACGGAGTCTACGACGGCTGCCAGGGAGGGCATGCCGGCCAGTCGCAGCCTGCGCCGGGCCATGGCCCAACCACGGAAGTGAAAATGGGCGTCGGTAAGACCAGGCAGGACGCGCCGGCCGCCGAGATCGATCAGCCGCGTGCCGCTGGTGCGCAGCGCGCGCATATCGTCGTCGCTGCCAACGGCAAGAAAGCGGCCGCAGCGAATTGCGACGGCCGTCGCTGACGGTGTGGCAGCGTCCTGCGTCCAAAGGTTGCCGTTGAAGAGGATGAGGTCTGGCATGGTTGGTTCGATGCGGGCGGGCTTTCTCCCGTCGATGCAGCCACGATTATAGGCCAACGCGCGGGGCAGGTCAAACGGACGTCGCGGCTCCGAACAGCCGGTTGCGATTGGATTCCCGCGGCGCGCGGTGTTATAATCTCCGGGTTCGAGGATGACACGAGGACGGCACGCTCGGCCCCTCCGTGAGGCTTGGCACAGACCGGCCGCAGCAATAGCATCCGATGTAATGGCCCGGACAGGCCTCTACTACCGAAACGAGGGACAACGGCGGCATGAATCCGTTCCATTGGGCATTTGACAAGCTTTATCCGGCGATTCGCTTCACCTACGAAAAGGGCAAGGGCCATGACTGGTTCAGCCAGATTGCGCCTGCACCCGAGGCTGGCATCGCCGAAGGTCTGTGGCTGGGCGGCGCGCCGGACTATGACCGCGACTACCAGTTCCTGCTGGACAACAGCATCAACGCGGTGGTCAACATCCGCGCCGAGCGCGAAGACGATCTGGACTTCTATGGCAAGCACGACATCAGCTATGTCCAACTCAAGGCGCTGGACGTGACAGTGCCGTCGGCAGCGTTGATCGATCAGGGCGTGGACTGGATGAGCGAGCAGGTGGCCCAGGGACGCACGGTGCTGGTGCACTGCGCCAAGGGCCGCGGCAGGTCGGCCACCATCCTGGCCGCGTATCTGATGAAGGTCCACGGCATGACCTACGACGAGGCTCAGGGGCTGCTGTCGTCCCGCCGTCCGCTGGTGAAACTGGAAACACGCCACCAGCATGCGCTGGAAGCGTGGCTGGCAGCCAGCCAGCCGGCGGCCGTCGCAGAGTAGCCGCTGGTCATACCGGCAGCGATACAGCAAAGCAGCCACTTCGCCGGCCGGCCGGCACCCGATGGATAAAAACAGCGAGCCTCGGTCGGAGACCGGCCCGAGCGAGCTATTATCAAGACAGGTGAATCGGATATGATCAGCCAGGAACAGTTCGTGGCATCGATTAGCAAGACGCTGGCGGCAGGCAGCAGTTTTGACTACCCGCGCAAGCCGCAAGATCGCATAGTCTTCCTGGGCGCGCTCAGCCTCTTCCTGGCGCGGCAAGCATCTTACGGCGAAGCAGATATGAACGCAGCGATTGCCGGCTGGTTGGGATCGTTCGACGCGACGACAACGCTGGACCACGTGACGCTACGGCGCTATCTGGTTGACATCGGATACCTGCGGCGCGACGAGGCCGGCCTTCGTTACAGCATCGATACGGCGGCGCTGGCGCGTGACTTTGAGGCGCCTGTCCTGGCGCTGGATGTACACGCAACGGTGGCCAACGCTCGAGCAGAGCGAGAAGCGCGCAAACTGGCGCGGCGACAAAATGGAGATATGTCATGAACAACATTCTTGAGTATGCCGATGCTATTCTGAACACAACCCCCGATCGCTGGCTCAGTCTGACTGAACATGTTCCGGCCGACCTGCTGACCAGGCCGGCGGCGCAAGGGGAGTGGTCGGCGCTCGACTGCCTGCAGCACCTGGTGGACACCGAGCGCTGGGTATTTGCTGCCCGCGTGCAGTTCCTGTTGGACGAGGAAGACTTCCCCGCGTTCGATCCTGACAGCCAGGGAACCAAACCCGAGGTCGACCAGAGTCCAGCGGCGCTGGCGGCCGAGTTTGCCCGGCTGCGCAGTGAGGGCCTGAAATTGCTGCAGACCGTGCAGCCGTCTGACCTGTCGAAGCAGGCCGTGCACCAGGAACTGGGCATCGTGTCGCTGGAAGAGTTGGTGAACGAGTGGGCCGGCCACGATTTGATGCACACTGTGCAAGCCGAGCGAGCGCTGATGCAGCCGTTCATTGCGGGTTGCGGACGGTGGCAGCCGTATTTCCGCGATCACGTGGCGTAAGCAGCGCGATGAACGAACCATCTGACACGACTGCGCCCGCTTTCTTCGCCACGCCGAATGGGTTTCGCGGCTGGTTGGAGGAGAACCACGCGACGACAAATGAGCTGTGAGTCGGTTACTACAAGAAGGGCGCAGGCTTGTCCAGTATCACCTTGTCGGAGACGGTTGCACCGTTCCGCCATTGACCCGCCCTGGCAAGAAGTAGCGCCCGACCGTTAACGGATCGGGCTGCAAAACGAAAGGCCCTGCGGGTCTGAAAACATTACAGTGTGAAACACCGTGACCGATGACCTGGTTCGCCTGATCGACCAGATTGCTCCTCACCTGCCGCGACAGGCAGATAGCGATTAATCGAACCCCTCGAAATCTGCGCTGCCGCGCATCCGCTCGACGTTGCTGGCCAGCCGCTGCGGCAGGTCCGCCTCGTCGTGGTAGCCCATTGCCTTGTAGAATTCCAAATCGTAGGCACGTGTCTGTACCACCACCGGCATCGGCACGGCGTGACCGAGGATCAACGCCTGCTGGCGGGTGTCCAACCGCGCCAACACCTCTTTCAACCCTTCGGACCCGCTGACCCCCATTAGCACGGCGCGGATGTCGTTCTCCTCGTCCAGCAGTGCAGTCACCCGTGTGCCGATCTGGCTCATGACTTCCTGGTCGATCTTGCTGGGGCGCTGGTCGACGATAAAGAGTGTGACGTTGTACTTGCGCAGCTCGCGGGCGATGGTGCCGAAGATGGTGTTGCTGGCGATGGCCGGGTCGAGGAACTTGTGCGCCTCTTCGATGGTGATCACCAGCGGCGTCGGTTCTTCGGCCTGATTGCCAAAGGCGCGCTCCTTCTTCTCGACATACTTCTGGTGCAGCCGGCGGGTCAGGAAGTTAGCCACAAAGATGTAGGCATCGAGCATGTTGCCGTAACGACCGAACTCCAGTACGACGCTGGTGCCGGCGTCGATGTACTGGAAGATTCTGGCAACCGCGTCGCTGTGCGTCTTGGCTGACAAGAAACCGTAGCGGCGGAAGCGCTCGAAGCGACGACGTAACGCGGCCAGTGTCTGGTAGGTCTGCCCCAGGCTGTCCGCCAGCGCCTTCAGCCCATTGGCGGGTCCGTCGTTCTCGTCATCGGGATCACCCCAGCTATCGATCCAGTCGTCATCGAGGAAGTTCGCCAGCCAGCTTTTGCCCAGCCGCCGGTGCAGCGCATAGATGGCGCCGATCTGCGCGTCGCTGAGGTTGAAGATGTCCTGCAACATCTCCAGGTCGTCCGGTTCGACCTGATCGTAGCCGATGACGACCGTGAAGTCGGGATTGGAGCCGCGCCGCCTGCTGGACTCGTCGTCCAGCGTGAAGATGCTGACCTGGCCGTCGGGAAAGATCTGCTTCAACCCCTTGACGCGCTTCGTGACGCCCTCGCTGCTGCCCTCCCAGCCGTATTCGTTGTGCATATCGAAGATCAGGTTGACGGCCACCCGCTCACGAATGACGCCGGCCAGCAACAGCCGGCTGAGGAAGGTCTTGCCGGTGCCGCTCTTGCCGAACACTCCGGACGAACGCTCGACGAACCGCTTCAGGTCAAGCGTGATCTTGACATCTTCCATGTCCAGCGGGTTGCCGACATGGAAGAAATGGGTGTCACGCACCTTGTCGTAGCCCTCCTCGCCGAAGACCTCGCTGACTTCCTCCTGGCTGGCCTGGCGCACTTCGCTGAAATGAGCCGGCACCGTCTTGACCGGCTTGGGCTGACCGTCTTCCAGCGCCAGCATCGGCGTGAGGTGAACGACGCCGAAGGTGCTGACGCCGACATGCACCTCACGCAGGAAGGGATCGCTCAGGTCAGGCGGGCTGAGCAGCAGATCGTCGCTGGCCGCGCCAAGCTGCACGTCGGTGATCATGCTGAAGAAGCGCTTCTGCTGGCCGCGGATCACCACATAGCTGCCGACTGCCAGCTCTTCCGTGGTCACCTGTCTGTCCAGGCGGACCTCCAACCCACGCGACAGCGAGCCGGAGATCACCCTGCCCAGACGCTGCGTGACGGGCAACGGCGTGAGTCCCTTCTCGACACTGGCGCTGGGCAGCGCGTCGAACTCGGCGTCGAAATCTTCCTTGAAATTAGTTTCGTTGGCGATAGTTTTCGGATCTGTCACGTCCTTGCTCCAAACATCAGAAGATGTGTTTTGCCGATGGCTTGTCCATGATGTGTTCGGTCTGCGTCAACACAACAAGCGACTGATCAATATGTGGTCTCTCACTCACTTTGCGTCCCACGGTTCCACGACCTGCTTTCGATCATCTCTAGTCGTTTCAAGGTAGTGTAGCGCGCCCTACCACGTTCAGGTGCGTCAGGCCGGCGAGCAGTTCCACCCGGCCGTCGCCGTGCATACCATACGCGCCCTCAAGCTGGAGGCCCAGATCCTCCTCCAGCAGCGCGCAGCAGCGGACGACGGCAGTGTATAGCAGGGAGCGAAGCGCTTTGTCCATACCTGGTTACTTTCGGTTGACGGGCCGAATCTCGACCGCGATATCCCGCTTGCTTGGATCCGGATTCTTTTCGACGTAGAACACAACGGCCAGGCCGGGCTGCAGCATGTGGTGCGGGCCCTTGAAAGATTTGAATTTGAAGTAGTAGTCTTCTCCGCCCTGTCCTTGTATGAATCCCGCGTCTCTGTCTTGCAAGAGGTTCTTAATCATACCCTGTACACTTGGCCTGCCGGCGAACTTTGCACTCCGCCAGATCCTTTGTAGCTCCTGCTGCAGGTCGTCTGTTGAGATTCCGCTGTTGAGATCGACGCCCAACTCCGCTATTGTTTGCGCCAGCTCTTTTGGAGTTCCCGTCCAGTCGCTCCGCTTCTGTCGTACACGCGCGGCTAGCAGAACGTGCCTCTTGGCGTCCTCCAGCTTGCCCTGATCGCGGATGATCCAGCCCATCAACAGAAAGAGCCGCCACTTGTTTTCGATCTCTGGCAGCGGCGCCAGGGCGGCATCCAGGCTGCTGGCCAGGGCCTCGTCGAATTGGCCAAGATTGTAGAGACATTGCGCGATGTCGCGGTAGACAAACCAATCCTTCTTCCTCGGCAGGAGCGCCCGCAGCTCGTCGACGGCCGCCGCATTGTCGCCCAGCCCAGACATGGCCCGCGCCCGATGATATTTTAGCCAGACGTCGTCGTCATGGTGGAACCGCTGAACGGCCTCAAGGGCTTCGGTCGCCAGGTCGATGCATTCCTGGTATCGCTCAGCTTCTCGCAGGGCCTTGCAGCGGGCGCTGTACCATTGTTCGCGCTCGGAGGCATATTCCATCTGTCCGCCCTTGCCATCGCTTCCGATTCCAACCTTCGGGGATAGTTGATCCGGCGAGACCTTGCCAGTCCACTCCAGGATCTGTTGCGCTGGATATCCAGGCCGTTCCTTCAAGTACTTGACCACGCGCAACAAGGTCCTTGCAAAAGGCGAGTAGTCGCCTGGTTCACCAAGATCAAGGATCGCCGATGCTGCGCGGAAGAACTCAGAAGAGTTGGCCGCGATCTGCTCGTCGTCCACTCTGGCGATATACAGATCCCAGATGCACCACGCATAGAGGTTTCTGTTAAGGACAAAGTCCGGCTTCAGCCTGTGAACCTCGCGGCAGACGTCTAGCGCCTCGGCCGACCGATTGAGCTTGCGCAGCGATTGGGCATATCCCCAGCCATCCCACTCATTGCAGGAGGCGCGCTGCTCGGACCAGAGAACCTGGTAGATCTGAACGGCCTCGGAGTACTTTTCCTGCTCGCGCAAAGCCCTAGCTTGCTGTTTCATCTGGGTTAAATCGTTCATAGCTGTTCCTTCTGCAGCCGAGCCAATAGAGCATGCAGGGCCGGAAAATCGTAGCGCGCCGCCTCGTCCAGTGGATTCGGCCTGTCCAGCATCCTGCATGCACGCTCCAGCGCGTCGGCCAGCTCGACGAAGTCGAAATCGTGGCCCTGATACGGTTGCAGCACCTGCCAGTAGTAGGTTGCCTCGGCCAACACGTCCGGCGCCGGAGGCGCCGGGGCGTCACCGGCCAGGAAAGCCTGCCACTGCCGCTCCAGCCGCTCAGCAGCCCCGGCGTCGGCGAAGCCGCGCAGGTCGGGCTTGTTCAACGGCCGATTCTTGCTGTTGTAGATGTCCAATGCGCCGATTGCGGCGCCGAAGCTGATACGCACGTACTGGCCGTTCATGATCCCGGAGACGCTGCACGCGACGCCCTGGCCCCGCAAGAGACTGGCGAACTGGTTTGCCTTTTCCAGGATCACGGCCGTGGGATTCTGGGCCGCCGCATCCTGGCGCGCGCCCTGGCCGGCCAGCCTGTCCACGTAGTCGTTCCAGCGGTCGCCGCTGTGGCTTTGCACCTTGCGCCATCGAACTGCGACCGGCCATTCCGCCGCCAGTTGGACGTAGCGCCTGGTCGCCAGCTTGGCGGCGGTCCAGTGGCCGGTGATCCAGTGCTCGATGCCCGCATAGTCGTAGCAGACGGTCGCTGCCGTAATGCCGCGCGCAGCGCACCAGGCGACGCCCTCCAACACTGCTTTGATCTCGCCGCCGACCTGGTGCATGTCCAGCAGCCAGTCGTCCTGAACCTGGCCACAGTGCTCATGGGCTACTCCGCCATCCTGAAGAACCACGAAAGCATAGCCGATCTTGCCATCGATGAATGAGCCATCCACGTACACTTGAAGGCCATGTGGCGCGACGCCAACGGGCTTCGTGTCGGCGGTAGAGTCGGTAAAATCGATTTGGTTCCAGCTTCGTTCCAAGTCGGGCACGATGGAGGCATCTTTCAACTCGTGCGTCTTGAGGCTGAATCGATCCTTTGTGGGACTGTAGAAGAGGTTTGCATTGCCGAAGAACTGACCAGCCTTGCGAATGGAGACTTTGACCGAATAATTCCGAAAGGAATTCGGGAGTGTCGCCCCATCGATCCCGGCTTGCCGCAAGGAAGCGATGAACTGCTCGGCTCGTTGGGTCAGCTCATCCTGGAACTTGTAAGCCATGGCCAGCACCTTGACGCCGTTTCACGATATCGCGGTTGATCCAGAGAAGCTCTGCCACAAAACGGTTCTGCGGGTCCTGGTAGTAGATCATCAGCTCTTCCAACGACCGCGTCAATGCCACATACACCTTTCGGCGCGAAAGACGCTCTTTGCGCCGCCTGTCGTCCTCGCTGTCGAACAATGCAGCCGGGCAGCTGCGGTGGTATAGGTCCTCGATACCGAATACAAACACCATCTCTTTTTCGAGACCCTTGACGTTCATGAAGTCGACCAACGTCAACGCGGGATCTTGCTCGGTCTCGCCCACCGAGCACCGGATCCCTGATGCTGTGACCGCTTGTTCCAGCTCAGAGAGCCGATCCTGCGAGGTGATGATCATGATGTTCTCTTCGGTCCACGGCCCAGCCAGTAGGTCCTTCACCCGCGCCACGACTTCCTGGATAGGATGGGGCGACCGACTCAGCTCGGCGACATGGGCCAGTTTGTTTGGGTATTTGAAGGTCTCCGTGTAGCCGTGCTCGCTGAACTCCCGTCTGCATCCAGGGTCACTCAGAATGAACGTCGTGGCAAGCTCTGCGATGTAGCGCGGGGTGCGATACATCTTGTAACTCTTCTTCAACTCCACATGCTCGGTGAGAAACCCCAGACGTGCTAGGTTGTGCTCGCGCTCGTAGATCTTCTGGCCGATGTCGCCTACAAAAAAGAATCTGCGCGATCGACAGAGATGAGCCGTTACCTGCAGGAACAGGTCATCAAAATCCTGGATCTCGTCGATGAAGACATGATCATATGCGCGAAACACGTCTGGCTCCGCTACCAAAATGTCGCGCACATCTTTGCGGAGGCGGTCTTCGTATGCCTTTGGAGACTCATCGGCCACTTGGTAGCTGGCGATGCTTGCGAGACCGTAATAGCACATCACGATTAGCTCCATGAGCGCAGGAACGCAGTGGACAGCGATCGCGTCCCGAAGATACGCGCCTTCCGGATCGTCAACGATCTTGTGCTCGAAGATGCGCTTGATGTTGGTCTCCAGGTTGCGGTTGTAAGTGGTAAGCAAGACCCTCGGTGGAACCGCCCGCCCGGCCTGCTTGACCGTGTGAATCGCCCGCGAGATCAGCACGTTGGTCTTGCCGCTGCCAGCGACGTCGAGGAGGTAGTTCTTGCGGCCTTCCAAACCGAATACCCAGGCTTGTTGCTCCTCGGAAAGGACTCTGAGGCGGTTGCGGTGCCGCTGCCGATCAGTGAAGTCGCCAATCCTGAAGGAACTGGGCATTAGCCGCTCATGTACCCGTTCGATACCTTTGGCAGATGCTTGAAAGAACTTAGGGTGTCTCTGGACGATCCGCTGCAGTAGAGCCTCTGGTCGAGCTGCGAACTCATCTAGGTCATCCCTGAACAGGGTTGCATCGAGATCCAAGTAGAATCTGGTTTGAGGATTGCGCAAGACATGCACGTTCTCAAGCTTGTTCAGGAAGCCAACCCTCGACACGCGTGGGAACGCAACGATGGAGGTGACAAACACCCCGATGTCGGAGATCAGCTCTATGAAGGCATTTCGGTAGGCTTCGGCCTGCGCGGTAGGGTTGTCGATCCGGGTCTCGCTGCCGTCACGGTCTCGCTTGACAATCTTGTACTGGTCTTGCCATTGGTACGTGTTCGATTCAAGGTTCCAGTCCTTGACCTCAATCGACACCAAGCCAACTGCGGGGCTGACCACGACGAAGTCAGGTTTCTTCTTCTGGTAGCCTTTCATGCGCCGTTCAAGGGTCTCAGTAATCTGGAGTTCTCGATAGACGTAGCAATCTTCCGGCACGTTTTTCAACCATGCCAGCATTTCGCGCTCGCCTCTGTTGTGATCGGCGATTTGGGTCGTCTGGATCAGTTGGCATCTCATAACTTGGGGCTTTCGGCGACAACACTCTGGAAGCGAAGAAGGTTGAATTGAAGCCTAGCAAATGCCTCTCTGCCCTTTTTGACCTGCCCTTGGTTGATTGCATCAACCCAATATCCTTTGGCGATTAGCTTCAGCCCCTGCATTCCCTCACGATACTCTGCCTGAGCAGCGCGATTCAGCAGATCGAACACCGTGCTGTTTTGGTTCTCGCCCGCATCAGCGCTGTAAACGCCGCCCGGACCGATCACAGTAAATCTGCTGCCTTCCTGACTTAGTCGCAGGACGAGATCAGACTGCACAGCAGGTGGCTGATAGGGTGGGATGGAAGGCACGAAACGGCCGTGGCCCAAAAGGTACCCGGTGAACATCAGTGCGCTCTTCTTGTCTACGCTGGCCGTGAAGTGACGAGTTCCTGGACTGCGCAAGCAGAGATAGCAGCCGTTGTCACACGGATTGCCGGCGCTGCCCTGACAAGCCAGCATGGCATGATAGCTCTCAGCAACAACCTCGTCGAATTGATCGTACACTTTCCTCAGGGGGACATTGCCGTTGCCACTCTTGTCATAGATAGCCACATACACATGCGGCCTATCTTCTGGGTCTGCAGGCTCAGGTTCCACGCCGATGAGCAGCCCAATATCGCCGTGGTCCAGTTGATAGCGATCGCTGATTGTCCGTTCCAGCGCAGAAAGGATGCTGAGGTAGAGCGTTTCGGAATGGCAAACCAGGCTGTCGAAGCGCAGAAGCACAGCCTCGCGATAGAGCTCATAGCCTATAGAGAAACTCCCCCGTTCATCCTCAAACCGCCTGAGGCCACTGGGGTCATAGAAACCGCGATTGAGGAGCACGAACCGGCATAGCGGATGATAAGCGATGTCCAGAACTTTCCTCTTATCTACGTAGGGCTGATCATTGGAGAACCGCAGAAGGCGGTCATATTTGCGATATTCCTTGTGTTTTCGGGCGAGACGAACTTGCCTCTCAGCTGACAGCCAAATGTAACTCCGGACAGGCTCGGTCTCACTGACCTCAATCTTGCGGTACTCACCAGCAGGCGTCACCGTGTAGGCGTCTCCTGCTACAAAAAGCTCCTCTCCCGGCGCCAGCGCAGTGTACGCCAGCTCGGGTTCGCGTTCTGAGAGTGCGAATTCCGCTAACGCGCTTTCGCCGCTCACTGCGGCCAATTTCGCTTGTTCAGCTTCGACCAGAAGAACCTGGTCGCGCCGGAAGGAGTAATCAGGCAGGAAGCCGTTGGCGTAGAGGGTTCGGAGCGGATATCCTGTGATCTGCGCCACCTCCCGCTGTAACCGCCCGCCAAACTCATTCCGTAGATAATCCCATGCAACCGGAATGCTGCGGAATACCGGTTGGATAGCGTTGAGCTCGGTAAGGCTAGTGCCGTCGAAGGCGGTACAGAAACTCCGCAAGGTAGCCAAACTGTCTACATGTCCTGCCAACGCCCAAGCGTTGGCGTGTTTTTTGACGATTTCCAGGTTGGTAGGGTTGAGCGTCGGTGGACTTATCACGCCATCGATCATCTGCTTGGGCCTGGTGAAGAAGTACATGTCATGATCGCTGTCTTCTTGGCAGAAAGTCACCAACAAGGCAAAGTTGCCTTTCTGCCCACGGCCAGCTCGTCCAGCGCGCTGGGCATAGTTGGATGGCACCGGCGGTGCACCGATCATCAATACGTTCTGAAGCTGCCCGATGTCGATACCCATCTCCAGCGTCGGCGTGGCAACCAGACAATTGAGGGTTCCTGCTTTGAAGGCGTGCTCTCGATCGATGCGTTCTTGATCTTTCACTTCTGAGCTATGTACCTGGCTGGTTAGCAGGAACCGTTCCTTGATCTGGTCATAACCGCGGAAGGCGGAAGTAGGTACCTCGAGGTGGAGTTCGTGCGGATCAAGGTAGTAGTGAGTCTTGTCGTCGGGCGTGACGGCCTGCCGGACAACGCCCCGTTCAGCCAAGGCCTGGATGCCCTGCCGGATGCGCGATGCGCCGTGCGCCAAGACAAAGTCCCGATATTCCTGAGCCTGCTCTGCTAGTGAAATGCTGCCATAACCAGCGTGCTTCGATCCGTGGCCATCTTCAAAGTGAATGCCCATCCGATCCATAGCCAGATACTTGCGGAAGCGGATGTATTGACTGTGCGCCTGCTCCTCCAGCTCCGGCTTGAGGATGGCCCGTTCAGCCAGGAAAATGTCCAGCAACTTCAGATCAAACTCGTCGAATCTATCTGGATTATTCAACACCAGGGCATCATGACCGCTTACATACAACCGCGGAGGCGTGCTGATGGAACGCCAGAACCAAAGATCCATCTCTGCAAAGAGGCCCTGCTCAACTGGAGATAACTCTTCATTTGGAGGTATACAACGGTGGAATAGCTCAAGTGCGTCTATCGGATCCATGATTCTGCCTTCAGGATAGGAAAGCTTGAGGAACTCCCAGAGAAACTGGCTGGCAAACTCGTCCTGAAGAGCCGCTGCATAGCGACCCGCGCGTTCCCTGTTATCAATGAAGGCCAGCAACTGCTTGCGGCGCGGTGGCTCGAAATCGAGAATGCTCTTGACAATGCAATGCAGGTACTCACTAGGCTGGCGAGAGTCTACAAGCGGTATCAGATCGGCCGTCACGCCGGCGTAGTCTCGTACTGGCAGATGCTGCAGTCGGAGTTGGCCGTAGACATCGTACTTCAACACGATCTCCTGGCGACCAAGCTGAAGTGCATCTTGGAAGGTAAGGCCATCTGCAGAATCCTCCTCGTTCGGATCCACCGTAATCAGCACGTAGAAGGCTTTCTTGTGGGTGTCAGAGCTCTGCCTCAGGTCCCAGTGGAGCCGGTTGCCCGCCACCTTGCCAATGCAGTAACGTACATCTCCCTGATAGACGTAGAACAGGGGGAAACCACAGTCTTGACAGTGCTCCTGGCTGCCAGAGTGATAGCGCCGGCATTTGATACAGCGCTTAAGATGGCCTCCCACCTGCCTGACAAACAAATGGGCCCTAAAGTCCAGCAGCGGAGTACCGGCCGTTTCTGCCTGCCAGTTGACAAAAGCTATGGCGCTCAAGTAAGCCTTTGCCAAATCCTCTACTGCGTTCGCAGGGTAGGTGTTAGGTAGCAGAGTGTGGAGCAGCCGTGCCAGGTCTGTAAAGCTCTGCGCGCCGTTGTCGCTCAACGATCGGCGAACCGCCTGAACAAAGGCGTTATGGCGTAGGTCTTGATAGAGTCGGGATCCCTCTATGGACTCACTTCCCAAATCCCAGGTTGAGTAGGATTGGCCCAGCAGGCAACCTAGATTCCGCAGGCCGGCATCGATATCCACTTCCATGGCCCACCCCAGGTGCTCACCAGAAATGGGCAAGGGTAACACGGCGTTCTCAGGAGCATCGACGGGCTCGACCTCATAGCAAGGCGCAACGAAGGTGTATTCCGTCACATCTAGTACAGACCGGATGTACCTGTTCAATCGTTCCGAGTCGGCACCGACAGCGTCATGTGAACGCAATGTAGCGCTGGTCCCTATCTGAATAGGCTGACGGCCTAGGCGAGCTTTGAGGCGTGCCAAGAGGTACTTGAGATGCGTTGCCTTGTTGCCGCGATAGGTATGTAGCTCATCCAGTACAATGAAATGAAGCGTCTCCCTGGAAGCTTCGAAGATCGGGCCATCGCTTGAGCGCATGAGCATCCAATCCAGCATCACGTAGTTCGTGATCAGGATATCTGGCGGTTGGCGGCGGATGGCGTTCCTCGTCTCTTCCGAGGTGGACCCAGTGAAGAGCCCGCATGTCAGGGACAGACCGGATACCTCCTGTACAAGATAGGTCACGGCTGTCTCGATGCGCCGGATCTGGTCGTTGGCCAGTGCGTTCATGGGATAGATGATGAGCGCTTTGACACCCAGACCTGGATGCTTCAAGCAGTAGTCGAGGATGGGAATGAGAAAAGTCTCGGTCTTACCTGATCCAGTGCCCGTGGAAACTACAGTCGCGATTCCGGCGAGGATCGAGTGAATCGCGGTCTCCTGGTGTATATAGAGGTGGCGCTTCTCGGCCCAGCCTAGCGCATCCGACAGGTGAGGCGATAGCGCATGAGCGGCGCAGAACTCCCGGAAGGATGTGTCGCCTGTCTGATACTTGCGGTTGAGCGACAGGAACAAGCCCTGATCGACATCAAGGCTAAACATGATCTCGTCGACATCACTTGCCTGCAGGCCGGCATTGCGCAGATTCCTGCGTACCAGGCCTTTGTACTGCTCCAGTAGCTCAAAGCTCACTGTGATCGGGTTGATGAATCGGTCATTCATGGCGAAGTCCGTTGGAGTTGACTCAAAACCTCAGTTCCTCTCCTTGAGCCAACTTGGAATATCACTATCGATATCCACTTGCCTTCTCTCAATTGGGAGCGTACTTTGGCCCACTTCAGATAGGTAATCACTTGGCAGTGCATCTTTCCAGTCAGCCCAACACAATGTTTCTCGAATGGCTGCGCCCACATGAAACCAAGCACCATTTCCATCATCTGGAAGCCACAAGAACTGCTCGATGTTAATCACCGGAAGGTCATGTATACTCGCACGGATTTGCTGGCATCCAATGTGACGTTGCAAAGTGTCCTGAAAACCGACTTCGTTAGTCACAAGAACTATGCGTCTACTCCATCCTCCTGTTGTCCATCGGGCGAACTTTCCATTCTTCTCCTCAACTCTGCTCCAGAATAAGTGTCCCGCAGGGCTATCAAGCCGCTCGTGGACACTATCGACCATCCCAACGGTTGACTCGTTTCGGAGATGTGGAGGATTGCGTCGTTCGATTTCGACCGCAAGTAGCTTATGGAGATGTGTGACCTGAAACGCCGTCTTCTGACTATCACGACGAGCTATGAAATCGGCAGTTGTGGTCACCTTTTCGATGTCGGTGTATCCCTCCCTGAGTAGCTGGTCCAGCGTGCGCAACTCTGCCCACACATCCGTGAGACGTCTGTCGAGTTCTACTGGGTCTCCAATTTCGCCCACTTCCGCAAGTATCCTTGAGGTCAGACCTAGATGCTCTATCCTTTGGAGACGCCTTTCAAGAGCCTCAGGGGAAAATGCAGCCTTGACAAAGCGTCCTTCAATATCACTACTTGCGTTTTCGTGTGCAGCCACTAACAGCTCCAGGTAGGTCGAGAAATACGTGCGTACGAGCAATGAGTTTTCATAGGGCAAACAGCGATGTTGATTCATATGCAAATTCCGATTTCACAGTTCACGCCGACAGCAACCATGTCGAACATTTGCCAATGTTTTCCTTCGGACGGTTCACAACGCAGGATAGACTTTCTGACCTTCGCGCCGGGCAATTTCTACGATGGCGCTGCTGTCATCTTCCTCGAACTGTTGCACACCGACAGCAATCGGTTCAATACGACTGTCGGTGCGGGCAGCAACGCGCCAAAGAAGATCGACATCCTGACGAAAGCGGTTTTGGTCGAACTTCGGCGACACTACTAGGAGGTCAATGTCGCTTAGTGAAGTGGAGCGGTCGCGTGCCTGAGACCCGAACACAACCGCAAAATCAATCGGCAAGCCGTTCTTGGTCAGCTCTGCGATGTATTGTCTGACTGTTCCTGCAATTGATTCATCTACTATATGGAAGTTCCTCAGCGCATCCGCTGCAAAATGCTGTCCAGGCGCATGGGATCGCGGCCCAACAGTCGGGCCAGTTCCTGGCCGGCCCGCACCAGGTAGGCGTTAGCGAGGTCGCTGCTGCCCTGCACGGCGGCGATCTGGCGCAGCGCGGCCGCCAGCAGTTCGTCACCGGGCGCTTCAACGGCGTTCAGTACGGTGCGCATGAAGGTCAACTGTTGACCGAACTGGCGCACTTCGTCCGCGGACGAAACCGCGACCCAGCTCAGAGTCGTGGGCGGCTGCGGTGGCAGCACATGAAAGATGCGACCATCCCGCCCGCGCCCACCCACCACTAGGACTACTACTTCCACCGGAACCTGACGACGCTGGCGCTGGTCTTCCACGTACTCGTCGGTCAGGTCGCCGGCCGCGATCAGTTGGCGCACGAAGGGGTCGTCGTCCACCCGCACGTCGTGGATCAGGCCGTAGATGGCCGACCCGTCGCTGCGTTCAGCCTGCACCAGGGAGCCGAAAACCGGCAGATCCGCTTCCAGCGTCCGGCAGCCTGCGGTAAAACTAGCTGTGCTGGCACGCAGGATGCGTCCCAGGACGCGCGCTTCTAGTACGTTCTCCATAGTTGTCACCTTCCACCCACTACCCGTTTGGTCGTCGCCTTCGGCGACTCTTCGACCCGCATTTCCAGCCGCATCATGCCGGTGCGCAGCATCTGTTCAAGTGTGTCCTTTTCCTGTCTGGTAACCAACGCCAACTCGTGCGCCCGTGTCAGCAGGTACGGATAACCCAGCAATCGACAGTCGGACCATACCGCTGTCAAAGCTGCTTCCAGCCGCGCCGGATCGGTCGCAATCCACACCGGCATCTCGATGCGCACCATGCGTGCCTGCTTTTCGCCCATTTCAGTTGCAACGTTCATGTAACAGAAATAGATTCGATGGCCTGCGGTGTCGAAGTTCGCGTTGATCTCGGAGGTTGCCGCGAAGAGCGCGCTGCGCTGGCCGGGCAGCAGGTCCTGAAACAGCCCGGCGTCGCTGAGGCCCTTGAGCGGTCTTTCGCTCGATCCTCTGCGCAAGTTTTCCTTGGTGATCGCGTCGTACGGCAGGCCGGCCAGATGCAAGAGCCGCAACACGTTGGCGCTGCGCGGCCGGTCGACGTATCCCAGCGGCACGGCATAGCTGGCGCGCATGTCATCCAGAGGCGCGGTGAACTGCTTCACATGCTGCGTTTGCTCCCGGTCGGTCAGACGCTGCGGCATCCACGGCAGCAGCGGGCCGTCGGCCAGCGCCACCACCACGCGATCCATGTCACCGCTCAGCTTCTCGCGTTCACTGCGAGCCAGCGCGGCCAGCGCTTCGACCTCCCGCAGGTCACGGCGCAGGTTCACTTCGTCCGCATCGACGCGATCCTGGTCCTGTTCTTCGAGCGGGTCATCCTCAGCCATGCGCAGGATTGGTTCGGTGGTGACCAGCGGCGCTTCGCCGCTGCCCTGACGCAGCACAATTGTGCCTACGTTGGTCAGGTAATACAGAGCAATGGCGTGCGTGTCAGGGTAGATCTGCGACCCGTCGCTGGCTACCAGCGTGGCCGGTTCGCCCGTAAGCGGAGTCTGAAAACGTTCGTTGAGATCGTCGCCCAGTGGGTCTGCGCCGCGCCAGCTCTCATCGACCTCGCCGGCCCGCGCGATCTTGCTGCACAGTTCGTCGGTAACTTGTGCGTGCTTCAGCAGCAGTTCGCGGGCGGCTTCGATGTCCTTGCGCTGGCGATCGCGCTGTCCAGCCAGCGCCTCCGCCATGCTGTCCACCTGTTTCGTCAGTTTGTTTAGTTCCAGCATCGGTCATTGCCTCTCGAACAAACATTCGGGTGCATTATACTTCAGGGGCCAACCCGGACCAAACAGCACTGTGCACAAGTGCTACACCGCGAGCACTACACCTGTCTGGTTGATACAAAAAAGCCGCCTGGCAATGCCAGGCGGCTTTTTTCTGTTTTGTTTTGCGAACTCAGAAAGCTCAGAAGCCCTTTGAACGGCTTCTTAGAAGTCCATGCCGCCGCCGCCGGGCATCGGCGGAGCCTTGGTCTCTTCAGGGATGTCGGTGATCAGGGCTTCGGTGGTCAGGATCATGGCCGCGATGCTGGCCGCGTTCTCAAGGCCGCCGCGGGTAACCTTGGCCGGGTCGATGATGCCAGCGGTGACCATATCCAGGTACTGCTCGCTGATCACGTCGTAGCCCAGCCGCATGTTGTTCTGCTCCTTCTGGAGCCGGCGCACGGTCTCAACCGTCACACCGCCGTCCTTGCCGGCGTTAGTAGCGATCTGGCGCATGGGCTCTTCGAGCGCACGACGCAGCAGGCGGACACCGGTCAGGATGTCGCCTTCAGCGCCATCCTCGGCGCCGTCCAGCGCACTGACAGCATTCACCAGAGCGACGCCGCCGCCGGGCACGATACCCTCTTCAACAGCCGCGCGGGTGGCGCTCAGGGCGTCCTCGACACGGTGCTTCTTTTCCTTCAGCTCGACCTCAGTGGCCGCGCCGACGCGGATGATCGCTACGCCGCCGGCCAGCTTGGCCAGGCGTTCCTGCAGCTTTTCCTTGTCGTAGTCGCTGGTGCTGTTTTCGATTTCGACCTTGATCTGCTCGATGCGGCCCTTGATCTGCGACTCGTCGCCGGCGCCGCCGACGATGGTGGTGTCGTCCTTGGTGGAGACGATCTTGTCGCAACGGCCCAGGTCACTGATGGTGGTGGTTTCCAGCTTGCGACCCATCTCATCGGTGATGACCTGCGCGCCGGTCAGAATCGCCATGTCTTGCAGCATAGCCTTGCGGCGATCACCGAAACCAGGCGCCTTGATGGCCAGGACGTTGAAGACGCCGCGCAGCTTGTTGAGCACCAGGGTGGCCAGTGCTTCGCTGTCCACATCCTCGGCGATGATCACCAGCTCGCGCCGGCCAAGCTGGATCAACTTCTCAAGAACCGGGACGATATCGGCGGCTGCCGAGATCTTCTTGTCGGTCAGAAGGATGTAAGGATCCTCGAGCTCGGCTTCCATGCGCTCGGGGTTGGAGATGAAATAAGGCGAGATGTAGCCG
The DNA here is from genome assembly GCA_020634615.1 of Anaerolineales bacterium. GTDB lineage: Bacteria > Chloroflexota > Anaerolineae > JAAEKA01 > JAAEKA01 > JACKBK01. Next base: position 158,941 of record JACKBI010000005.1, on the reverse strand, counting down.
CGGTCGAACTGCATACCTTCGACGAACTCGGTCTCGAAAGCGAGGCCGGTCTTGCTCTCTTCGACGGTGATGACGCCGTCCTTGCCGACCTTCTCCATAACATCGGCGATCAGGCTGCCGATCTCGGGATCCTGGGCCGAGATAGCGGCCACAGCGGCGATCTCTTCGCGGGTGTTGATGTCGATGGCCTGGCTGCGAATGTTGACAGCCAACGCAGCGACGCCCTTTTCAATGCCGCGCTTGAGCAGCATCGGGTTCGCGCCGGCGGCCACATTCTTCAAGCCTTCGGTGACGATGATCTGCGCCAGGACAGTGGCGGTGGTGGTGCCGTCGCCAGCGATGTCGTTGGTCTTGGTGGCGGCTTCTTTGAGAAGCTGGGCGCCCATGTTCTGATAGGGGTCTTCCAGCTCGATTTCCTTGGCGACGGTGACGCCGTCATGCGTGATGGTGGGGGCGCCCCACTTCTTGTCCAGGGCGACGTTGCGGCCCTTGGGTCCGAGGGTGGTCTTGACCGCGTTGGCCAGCGAATCAACGCCGGTCTTAAGGTTACGGCGAGCTTCGTCGCCAAACACCAGTTGCTTTGCCATTTCAGTGCTCCTTGTCTGTTCTTACGAAGTAGAAGTGTCTCTTAACAGTTCTGTCTCGGACTAGCCGACGATCGCCAGAACATCGCTTTCGCGCAGGATGAGGTACTTGACGCCATCCATCTTGACCTCGGTGCCGGCGTACTTCGCGTACAGCACACGATTGCCAACTTCAACATCCATCGCTATCCTGCTACCGTCTTCCTTGCGCCCACCGGGGCCAACGGCCAGGACCTCGCCCTCCTGGGGCTTTTCCTTGGCGGTCTCCGGCAAAATGATGCCAGAAGCGGTCTTCTCTTCCTGCTCGATCGGCTTTACCAGCAGTCGATCTCCAAGCGGCTTGAGGTTCATAGGTTCCTTTACCTCCGTAATGGTGAAAAGTGTTGTTGTTTCGAGACTACTCACAAAAAACCGTTAGCACTCAGGTTGCGAGAGTGCTAACGGGGATAGTTTACAACAGCTTTTCGAAACGGTCAAATCCCGAAAGAAATGATTCAAATGTGTCTATGCAAGCTGGCAGGCAACACCAACTATACGCCCCCCATGCAAACAGCCGCTTCTACGCCTCAACACTCACGGCGCCTTGGGCAGCTCGCCGCCGCATTCCAGGATGCTGGTCTCGGCGTCGTCGGCGGGGATCATATCCCGGTCGGCCAGCAGCGCGCGCTGCAGCCACGGCACGGCGCTGTCGCAGTCAACTTCCTCGATGTTGAGGTAGGATCTCCCGATGATGTAGAAGTTGATGGCCGACTCGTTACCAAGGTCGATGGCCTTGGTCATGTTTTCGATGGCTTCTTCGTACGACCTGCGCAGGTACAAGCCGACGCCAAGCTGCTGGTAGGCATCTGGCATATCCGGCTTCAACTCCACCGCCTTGCGCAACTCGCGCAGCCCAAGCTCCTGGTCGCCTGTCTGGAACAACGTCTTGCCCAGCTCGAAGCGCAGCCAGGGATCATCCGGCGCACCGGTCAGCCCTCGGCGGAACATGGCGATCGCCTCTTCGAAGTTCTCCAGTGCGCGGTAATTGCGCCCCATGATCAGGTAGATAAATGGGAGGTTCGGTTCCAGCGCGGCCGCCTGCTCGTAATACGCCAGCGCTTCGGTGTACTTGCCTTGCACCTCATAGGAGTAGCCCAGTACCCGAATGGCATCGAAATTGCGCGGTTCCAGCTCCAGCGCCGCCTCAGCCTCCTGTACCGCCTGCCGCCAGCTTCCCAGGTCGGCCAGCACCTCGGCCAGCGTGGCATGCGCCTCGGGCAGCGCCGGGTCCATCTCGACAGCAAGCTGGGCCAGGCTGTAGGACTCGTCGTAGTCCCCGTTCCAATCCAGGGCGGAGGCTAGCGCCGCCTGGTTGCGCGCATCATCGCCGTTGATCTCCACGGCAGTACGAGCGGCGCTGACCGCTTCGCCGTAGCGGCTGGCAAAGACCAACAGCCGCGCCATATCGCGCCAGACCTCGTCGTTGTCCGGCTCGCGCTCGGCCACCTCAGCCAGCACATCGGCGGCTTCTGACACCTTGCCTTGCTCCCGCAGCACCGCCGCTTCGTCCAGAATCGACAGCGTCGAGCGCGTCGGGCTGGGCGCCGGTGTGGGCGTTTCGAAGGGATTGCGCAGCAAATCATACTGCTGGGTGGCGATATAACCGACAGCCAGCAGCGCCGCGAGGCCGATCAACAGAATGGGCAGCGGCGACCCCTTGCGCCGGCGATGGGTAGGGCGATCTTTCAGATACATGGTGCAGAGTGGTCAGGTGAGGCTGGGCAGACCGGCACGCGCGCTGCGCAGTCCGGTCACAAGAGCATCGTGCATAGTCTGGACGCCGTTGCTGGCCAGCATGTTCCTGTCGCCGGGCCGCCAGGGTTGTCCGCTGTAGCTCATTGCAAGTCCACCGGCCTCGCGGATCATCACCACAGCCGCCGCGGCATCCCAGACATTGATACCGCGTTCCCAGTAGCCATCCAGCCAGCCGCAAGCAACCCAGGCCATGTCCAGCGCGGCCGATCCGGCACGCCGCACGCCGCGCGTTTTGGGCATGAAATAGCTGAACTCGGCCAGGTTGTTGTCGGGATTGGTGGCCCGGTCGTAGGCAAACCCGGTCGCCAGCAGGCTGCGGCCCAGCTCAGCCGTACTCGAGACCTGCATCCGCTGACCATTGCGCCAGGCGCCCTGGCCCCGCTCTGCCCAGAACGAGTCATCCCGCAGCGGATCACGGATCACGCCCAGCACTGGCTGACTGTCCACTAGCAGCGCGATAGAAACGGAAAAAACCGGGAAGCCATGGGCAAAGTTAGTAGTGCCATCCAGTGGATCGATGACCCAGACCGGACCGCTGGACGGCAGCACATCACCCGATTCTTCGCCGTAGATGGCGTGGTCAGGGTATTCGCGGCGCAGCGCATCAATGATCAGCCGCTCTGACGCCAGATCGGTCTCGGTGACCAGATCGACAGTGCTCTGCTTGGTATGAACAAGAGCCGCGCCGTTCTCGTGGCCCTGGCGCAGCAGCTCGCCGGCCCGGTGAGCAAGTTCGATGGTGAAATGTAGCATAGTTTGGTAGTGTGTTAGTTCGGTAGTGTGCTAGTTCGGTAGTGCGATAGTGCGATAGTGGGATCCCATGCTGACCTTCTCCACGCCACTTCGCTACGGGACTACGTGACCTCTGATTTCTGTCTTCTGACCTCTACCAACTGTTTACTGGTCATTGTTTACTCGCCGTGCGTCCTGCAACGCCGTCAAACACTTGCGCGGCACGTAGATGGAACCTAGCGGCGCGCCGGCGCTGCCGGCGCCGTGAAAATCGGACCCGCCGGTGGTCAGCAGATTGTAGCGCCGCGCCAACGCCAGCAGCCGGTCGATGTGTACCGGTGTGTAGTACGGGTAGTAGACCTCCAGCCCGGCCAGCCCGGCCGCCACTAGGTCCGGCAGGGACTCGTCCACCGGTAGCGGCTCCAGCGCCCGCCCGCTCATCAGCACGATCAACGGATGGGCGAACACCGGCAGGCCGCCGACGCTGCGGATAAGCTGGCAGGCTTCCACGGGGGACAGCTTGGCGCGTTCCACGTAGGCCGGGCCGGTGCGCCCGATGAAACGGTCAAAGGCCTCCGCCTTGCTGCGTACGTGTCCCGCTTCGATCAGCGCCTGGGCAACGTGCGGCCGACCGATGGCGCCGTCGCCCGCCAGTTCCTGGATGCGCTCGAACGACACCGGGTAACCCAGATCGGTCAGCCGGCGCGCCATGCCTTCGGCGCGTCCGATCCGACCCTCGCGCAGCCGCTGCAACTCAGCCTGGAAGCCCGGCGCGTGATAATCCATAAAGTAGCCCAGCATATGCAGCTCGCCGGCGGGCACATCACAGCTCAGTTCGACGCCCGGGATGATCTCGATGCCCAGCCGCGCGCCAGCCTCGATGGCCTCCGCCAGCCCTTCGGTCGAGTCGTGATCGGTCACTGCGATGGTTTGCAGGCTCACCTCGGCAGCAGACTCGACAAGCCGTGTCGGTGAGAGCAGTCCGTCGGAAGCGGTGGTATGGCAATGCAGGTCGATGTAGTTCATGGTCTCGTGCCGGTGATCGGTGATCAGTAACCAGTGAACAGTAATCGGAACCGGTAGACCGGTCACGCACTGTGTCACCTTGTCACTAGGTCACCTTGTCACCCACTCACTCCTCGCCCGCGCGCCAGCGGATCAGGTCGTTGGCTTCGAGAATCTCGAAATAACTCGTGATTTCGGTATCGAAGCGATAGCCGGTTTCCTGGTAGACCTTGTCGATGATCTCGCCGACGTTGCGCTGGCCATCGGCCCAATATTCGGCCAGGCTGCGCGCAGTCCACCACTGGTTGCCAGCCAGGCGGCTGGCCTGCCACAAGGCATCGCGGCTTGCCGGGTCGTCGCCTTCTTCCAGACTGCGCAGGGCGACCGGGCCGCGGTACTGGCGCTGCGGGATGAGGCTGTCGAACGGGCCGCCTGGCGGCGGTTGGACGGCAGGCGACGACAAGTCGTCGCTGCCCAATGATCTGGCGCGATTGCGGAACACGTGCTCAGCCCGGCTCAGCTCGCGGCGCGCTGCCTCGTGCAGCTCTGCGCTCAGTTCAGCCACCAGCTCACCGCAGTCCGGCCAGAGTCGTTCCAGGCTTTGCAGCGCCGTCATGTCGCAATCGATGCGATGATCGACAGCCGCGCGCAACCCGTCACGCAACCGGCTCAATGCGGTCGCATCCTCAGCCCCCAGCGCTGAGGTAATCGCTGCCTGGGTGCGCCAGACCAGCCGGCACTGCCGCCGTGCCACGATCTCGTGGCCCAGCCAGGTTGCGGTTCGCTGATCTGCGCCCGCGATCACGTAGGCATAGGCCGCGGCCAGGCCTCCGATGCGCGCCAGCATGTCTGGATCGACCTTGTCCAGGGTGTCCTCGGAGGTATGGTAGAAGCGGTCGGGCCACTGGATCAGCATCGGCGTCGGCACACCGACGGTTGGATCGGAGAGAATATAATGGTCGCTGCCGCCGCTGAATGAAGTAACTGCGTGGCGCACCGAGGCGCTGCTGAGTTCGAAGGTGCCGTGCCCACCTGTATCGCCGTTGAGCATGTCCCAGAGCCGCTTCATAAGCACCGGCGCAAACGAGGCCATAGCCTCGGGCGGCTGCTCGATGTTAAACACGCTATGGCAACGCTCCTGGTTCTGGCCGACCATATCCAGGTTGACGGCGGCCACGGTGCGCGCCAGTCGGTCCTCGCTATTGGCCAAATAGGCATAGGTACCGGTCATCTCCGGCATCCACAGGAAGCGAATGCCGCGGCGGGGCGGTGGCAGCGTCCCGTCGTCGATCAGGCGTTGCAGGGTAGCGGCGATCTCGATGGTTGCAGCCGCGCCGGAAGCGTTGTCGTTGGCCGAAGGCTGTGGGTGGCAAAGATGCGACACCACCAGCACCTCCTCATCGCTTTGGCCGGGGATGAACGCGGCCACGACTTCGAACGCGCCGTCGTAGAACGCGCTGACCACCTGGGCGCGCACGCGCACGGGCAGATTCTGGCGCAGCCGGCGGCCCTGGCGCGGTGTCAGGACAAAACCGAAGCAGCGCGGCTCGTCCGCACCCCACCAAAACGAGGTGTACTGGCGCGCGTCGGGCAGGTCCAGCGGGCCGCGGCCGGGCGCGGTGGTCGCCATGCCGTCGAAAAGGATGCCAGCCGCGCCGCGCCGCCGCACCGCCAGGTCGTAAACGCGTCCCAGATCGCCGTCGGTCAGCACCAGCTTGCCCGCCACATCCAGTCCGTCGTAATGGGCGTGCTCCGTGCCGTCTTTCAGGACAACCACCTCGTAATCGCCCTGTGCGGCCGCGCTGCGCTGGATGATGGACATCGGCACCGCTTCAAAGTCACACAGTCGATCGACAGCTTGCTCGCCTTGCAGCAGGTCAAGCGTGGCCCGCGCGCAGGCCCATTCCTGGAAGCTCTCCATGGTCCAGAAGGTAGTCTGGTGGTCGGCCGGGTAGCTCAGCATTTCAGTAATCAGCCCGGCGTTGTCCAGTTGCGCCTGCACATAGGCGGCCGCGGCGCGGTAGCCAGGGCTGGCCTGGATGCGGTGATGTTGGCTGATGTTGGCGATGTGCCGCTTGGCCCGCTCGCCGGAGTAGGCGACACGGATCGCGTTCAGAGTTGTCTCAAACATGGTTGTTTTCACCCGTGCTTTGTGGCGCACTTGCAGCGCCGTTTGCCCAGCTTTCCAGTATCATGCGAGTCGAGGAAAAGGCCAGGTCATCCCATGGGATGCCAGCCGGCGAGAACCAGCGCGCCTCGCTGACGTCGTCCTGGGCCTGCAACTGACCGCCCACCGGATGACCGCCGAAATAGACCAGCACGCCCGGCTTGTCGGGGTTAGTGATGCGTGCAAATCCCATGAACCCGCCCAGCGCCACCTCCAGGCCGGTCTCTTCGGCCACCTCGCGCACGGCTGTTTCTTCAGGTAGCTCACCGGGATCGACAAAGCCGGCCGGCAGCGCCCAGTAGCCAATGCGCGGCGACACCGCGCGACGCACCAGCAATACCTTGTTGTCCTCGGTCAACAAGACCGCGGCAGCCATCTTGGGATCCTGGAACTGCACGAAGCCGCAGGCGTCGCAAGCCGGCCGCTCCCTGCCCGCGACCTCACGCACGATCAGCGGTGCGGCGCAGTAGGGACAGAATTGGTAGGGTTTCATGGGGATCGGTAATCGGTGGCCAGTGATCGGTAATCAGTCAACGGTAAACGGTGATCGGAAGGCGGCGAAGAGGCTGAGATGGAAACTGGAGTTCTCCACCAATTCACCAATCCATCAACCTACCAACCTACCAATCTACCACCGCCCGCAGATTGCTCAACGGCGAGTTGGTCATGGTGACGCAGCCGGTGGAAAGGATGAGCCGTCGGCCGCCGGTCTGTTCGAGGGCATCAGCTGCCTCGCGGCGCACGTCGTCCGGTGTGCCGCGGTGAACGGTCCAGCGGTCCAGGCCGCCGGAAAGCGCTTGCGGCAGGATCGCGGCGGCCTCGGCCAGGCTGGGACCGGCCTCGCGGTCGTGCCAGTTGACGGCTTGCACCGGGTAGTCGCTGAACATGTCCAGGTAGACACCGAGACCGTGGGCGTGCAACATGTTGAACCAATGGCCGCCGGCTGCTTCCAGAATGCGCAGATCGAACGCCTTGCCAAAACGGCTATATTCCTCGCGGTTGAGATGCAGCGGGTCGGCCCACTGTGCGGCGTAGTAGATGCCGGCGACACCGGTGCCCGCCAGCGACTCGACGAAGCGAATGATGCTCTGCGTGACCACCTCAAAACCGGCCAACACGGCCTGCGGGTGTTCGCGCAGATGAGCCAGCAGATTCGGACCTGCCAGATGGCGCGCCTGCGCCAGCGGGCTGAAGACAGTCATAATCACCGGCACGTCGGGGCCAAGCGCTTCACAGGTCAGGCGAACCGCCTCACGCGCCATGGCCAGGTTGCCGCGACCGGGATCAAGCACCGGCAATGCCAGCCAGTCCTCGGGCCGGTCAATGATGTGGTTGCGATAGGCGCTCGTGCCTTCGTCGCCGCCGCGCCACTCGATCTCGACTCCCCAGTCCTGGGTGCAATACGAGCTGGCTGGTGTGACTTTCAACAGGTCGAAATCGTAGGTCTGCTGCCACCAGATGTGCGCGGCGGCCAGGTCTGCCGCGCGCTGGTCGTCGCCGGGAAAATGGCGCCACAGGGCGACAGCCGATCTGTCAACTGCCTCGCCGGCGACCGTCGCCTCAAGCCGCTCGCGTTTGTTCATGGAATCCACGGGATGCTCCTGCTGACCCGTTCGTAGTGGCGGCTGAAGCCGCTACTACGAACGGTCAACGCTACTCTTCGACGTAGCCTTCGATGGTCGCGTAAACTTCGGGCGGTTTCTTGCCCGCCGGGTCGGTGACGATGTAGACAACCGGATAGCGATGCACCAGGTGTTCCTGCTGCGGGAATTCCCAGCCCTGCGCCCGCCAGATAATGCGCTTGCCGGCCATGTCGTAGGCGTACAACGCCAGTGGCAGAGCCGAGAAACGCGCCTCGTCCCCTTTGAACCACTTGGTAGAGTCGGCGTAATCGGGCCGGGCGATGGCGTCCCACTGATAGCTGGCCAGCTCAGCCGCCCTGGTCTCCAGTTCGGCCTGCGCGACCGCGCGCTGCCCGGCTTCGTCCCAGTCCAGCGGCTGCCAGTTGCCGACCGAGAAGGTGGAACCGCTCACCTCGCCAGACGCCTCAACCAGCAGCGGGCCAGCAGCGTCCAGGCCTGTAGTCGCGTACTGGCGGCAAAGCAGTTGGCCACCCTCCAGTCTGCACAAGCCGAGCGAGGTATCACCGGCGCCGCTGCTACCGTACAGTCCGTGCAGGTTGGCAGCGGGACCGTCAGTCAGCGGCTCAGCCGGCTGAAGAAACGTGGTCTCCGCGGCATCATGGAACAGAACTGGTACCCTGGTACGGGCTACCAGCGGCTGGCTGGACACCGGCGCGAGCCCCTGACTACCGCCGCAGCCGGCCAGCAATAGCGCTGTCATAACAATAAGCAACAGCGGCATCACGGCCGCTGCCCGGGTTTGTCTCGTCATACGTTTCTCCGCGGGCACAGCTTCGCGCCCAACCTCAAGATGATAACATAGAAGGTGGGACGGGTCAAAGCAGGGCAAGCCAAGAGAATATCGATTTCGGCCCAAACAGTCACCAGGCAATGCCACCCAAGGACAATCTTTGTCAGTCCACTGACCTTAGCTAACGTACTTCTGCTGCAGACTGTGGTGAGCTGCGCTGCGGGCAGGAATCAAACTGTGGCGAGGAAGCGACCGAGGATTCCTGCCCGCAGATCAGGCCGGCGACGGAAATCGGCCTTGTGGCGCAGGAGGAAAATCAGGAAGTTGCCAACCCAGACGGCCAGCCAGGTCCAGGGCGCACCGGTCAGCAGGAAGAACGCCAACAGCGTCAACATCCCGGCGACAATCGCCCAACCCTCGACCTTCAGCACGAGCAGCCAGACGGCGAACGCGATGCCCAGCACGATGGGGCCCTGCCAGGTGGTCAGCCCTGTCCAGACGCCGAAGCTGACTGCCAGCGCTTTGCCGCCGTTGAAACGGAGAAATGGGGAATAAGCGTGTCCCACGATCGGAGCAAGGCTGGTGGCCACCAGCGCCCAGCCCTCGACGCCGCCCTGGAAGTTGGCCAGCGCCACGGGGATCAACCCCTTGAAGCCGTCTGCCAGAATCGCTGCGAAGCCCAGCGCCCGGCCGCCGGCTGCGAATACGTTGGCCGCGCCGGGGTTGCCGTCTCCAAACTGGCGGATATCGGTATGCAAGAACAACTTGCCAATCCAGTAGGAGAGGGGCAATGACCCGCACAGGAAGGCGAAAGCGATCCACAGCAGGTCAGTGACCAGCGGGGTCATGCTTTTTCACCTGCCTGCGCGCGTCCGCGGCTTTTGATCCACTGCGCGATCTGATGGAAGCGCTGATGGCTTTCCTGCGCCAGAACCAACACGAGGCCCAGCGTGACCAGCGTGTTGGTCACCAGAAAAAAGACGATCTCTTCAAAGGGAAGCACACCACCGACCAACCAATGCAGCGACCTGGCCGGGTTGATCTCCCAGGTGCCCGATCCGATGGCCAGGAAGTCAGCCAGGCTAAGGTAAAGGGTCAGCGAAACGATCGAAAGCAACACCAACCGGCCATAGCGGCGCAGAATGTCGCCGCCAAAGCCGAACTGAAGCATGATCGGTGGCAGCGCCCAGACCAGCGTCAGGCCCAGATAGGTGCCGGGCGGCCAGCCAGAGACCAGCAAGACGGCGCTGCCTGCCCAGATTATTCCAAGTAACACCACCGGGATGATCCGCCAGTGGCGCTGCAACGGCGGCGGATCGGGGTCCACCGGCAGCCGGCGCATCAGGAAGACGATCCACAGGCCGGCCATGAAGGTCTGTACCACGAAGAATGTATACTCCTCGATGGGTACCCAGCCAAGAACGATGCCCGTCACCAGCTTGGGATCGTAATACCAGACGCCGGTGGCCACCAGATAGTTGTCCCAGGGCGTGGTATAGACCACAGCAACCACGACATGCAGCAGAATGCCGGCCCAGACGGGCCAGGCGCGGAAGTTGGCGGGAATCGGCTTACCCCGGCGATAGTCCAGCCACGTCACGATTCCAAGAATGACGATGGGAATGCCGAGAAAGCGAATGAGGAAACCGAAGTAGGTCATGTCGGTAGTCTGTAGTCGGTGATCGGTGATCAGTAATCGGTAATCGGTAGTAATCGGCCACCGTTGACTGATAACAGGCTAAACCCGCCGCCCTTTCCAGAGCAGCCCGCGGCCCAGCAGCTTGTTGACAAGCCCCCAAACAGCCGCCAGTTGAACGAACAGCGCGCCGAAGGGAATGGCCGGCGCAAGGACGGGATTGCCAAAGCGCTGCAACCAGGGCAATCCGGCAGCAGTTGCCGCCAGCCAGGTCGCAGGCAGCCAGCGTCGATCGAGTTGTCCCAACACCACACCAATCAGTGTCACCAGGGGGGACATCAGCGCCGTCACGAGAATCACTGTCGGGAATGAACGCCACCGGGTCCAGCGAAACGTCTCTGTGCCCAGACGTCCCATTCCTCGCCACAAGGATCGCGTGTCATCGTACATACGCACACTGCCGATGTCCTCGCCATCAAAGGCGCGCACTTCGTAGCCCAGGCTGGCAAGGTGATGCCCAAACGCGAGGTCCTCGAACATGTGCTGGCGCACAGCCGCAAATCCACCACTATCGAAATAGGTGCTGCGGCGAAACATCATGAACTGGCCGTTGAGCAGATTCTTGGTTGGCTGTATGGTGGCAAACAGCCCGGCATGAGCGGCCGCCAGCGCCAACTGGTCCACCGCACTGCCGCACTGCTGGCGCAGAAACACCGTCAGCGCGTCCAACCCGCAGCGCTCAGCGTGGGCGACAGCGCGCGCCGGGCCATATGGATCGATATCGGTGTCGGCATCGATGATCAGCAGCCAGTCGCCGAGAGCCAGTTGCGCTGCGGCGTGGCATCCATGCGGTTTGCCATACCAACCGGTCGGCAGGCAGGCGATGCGCAGCACCTTTGCGCCATAGGCGCGCGCGACCTGTGCGGTCAGGTCGCTGGACCCATCGTCGGCGACGATGATCTCAAGCTCACCGGGGTAGCGCAGCCGCTGGAGCCGCGGCAAAAGACGCAACAAGTTGGCCTGCTCATCGCGGGCCGGGATGATGATCGACAGGGAAGGCAGCGGGGTGTTCGGGGAAAACGGGTCCAGCCGGGGCAGAGACCGATACTGCTGGTCCGCCCAAAGCGCCAGTGGCGGCGCGGCAAAAGTCAGCGTCGCGTTGCGCCGTAAGTCATGCAGGGGAGGCACGCCTCAGTCCCTCCGTCTGACGCGCATAATGACGCCCGGCCTGGGTTCCAGGGTGGCGCCCATGTGTGGCTTGATCTCGTCACCGTTGAGCAACTCGAAGTCGAAGTTCTGCAGAAGGCGCGAGATGACGACCTTGGCCTCAACCTGGGCAAAGGCTGCGCCGATACAGTTGCGCGGTCCGCCGCCGAAGGGCACGTAGGTAAAGGGCGGCTGCTTGTCCTCGCTGCTGCGGTCGAAGCGCGCCGGGCAGAATTCGGTGGGGTTATCCCAGTGGTTCTTGTCGCGATGCGAGAGATAGATCGAGTACATGACCCGGGTTCCCTCTGGCACGTCGTAACCCTGCACGGTGACGTCAGTGTCGGCGCGGCGGTTGCCGACGTGAATGGGTGGATAGAGCCGCAGCGCCTCTTTGATGACCTGGTCGGTGAACGCCAGATGGGTGATCTCATCCAAGCTGGGCGGCTCGTCGCGGCTAGAGAGCACCGAATCTACCTCAGCGCGCACCTGCGCCATGGCGTCAGGATGCGTTCCGAGCAGGTAGAAGACCCATGAAAGCAACGCCGTGCTGGTGTCATGGCCGGCGATGAGCATGGTCAGCAACTGGTCGCGGATCAGATCATCGCTCATGCCGGCATGGGCAACAAGCTGGCCCAACAGGTCCCCGGTGGACGGCTCCAGGCCAAACTGCTCGATTTCCTGTCTGCGTTGGCGAATGATGCCATACAGATACTCGTCTACCGCTTTGATAGCATGGCGATACTTAGGACGCGGCATACCGGCCCAGAAGATCCATAAGCCGGGTGAAATGTACTCCAGCAGATGCAAAATGGGCTGCCACAGCCGCTCAAGCTCCGGCAGGAACTCGATTTCAAACAGAGTCCCCATCAGGATCAGCAGCGCGACCTTGCGCATCTCCACCAGCATATCAACTTCCTGGCCGTCCTGCCAGAGACGTGCGATGTCATCTGTGTAGCGCCAGAAGGCGGGGATGTGAGGGGTTACATTGCGGCGCTGCAGGGGTGGGTCCATCCAGGCGCGCAGTTCGTCGTGAAACTCCCCGTCGGTGACGAGAACGCCCTGACGCAAGAGCTTGCAGACGGGATCACCCTCCGGTCGCCAGGTAAAGTCCTGGCGTCCGCTGACCAATATCTGGCGGTTGGACTCTGGCCCGATGAAGACGGCCGGTTGAAAGCGTGGCAGCGTAATCTGGAACGCCGTGCCAACATGTTGGTTCATCAGCCGCAAAGCGACCAACAAAGACCGTTCGCGAGCAAAACCCTTCAGAATCTCCAGGCCGGTCTCGCTTCCGGCAACAGGCAAAGGGTTAGCAGATTGTGTCATGGAAGACCAGTTGTGGCTGAAATTTGAACAACGCGGTCCGTGTGGACCGCGTCGATCGCTAAATCAATTCGAGGAGATGGAAAACCATAGCTCGCAACCAGTGGGAGCACACAAAACTCATCCACCTGTCCTGCAAGACGGGTGGGCTATGCCACTTCGAGCGCGCTCATGCACCACTCTTGTTCTTCTTTGGCTTGTCGCCAGCGTGACGGACGTTGCGATTCTGCTCGTTGGCATATCCCCACAATCCGAAGAAAAGGGTGCCGCCGACGGCGGTAATCGCCATCCACGCGAACATAGTGCCTTCACCCACCGTATAGCCGATCAGGGCTCCCAGCAACAGGCCAAAAATAAGGCCTCCAGCGGTCCAAATGATTACTGATCTCGACATGGGACACCTCCTGAGGTCAAATATGAACGGGGATTATTCAGCCTGCTCCTGGACACGCACCAGCAACACCGGTGTCGCGGAACCGCGCAGTACCTTATCAGCGACACTACCGTAAACCCAACGGCCGATGCCCGACCGGCCATGGGTCGACATGACTATCACCTCGCAACCGCTCTCGCTCGCGTAGGAGATAATCTCTTCAGCGGGCTGACCAAGGCGAATTGCAGTTACTACTTCGTGACCGGCAGCCTTGATACGTCGCGTTACGTGATCGAGATAATCTTGCAGCCCGAGTTTGATACGTTCGCTTTCGCTGGTGGGATCCACCATGTAGTCGCGATAGACATACACCGGATACATATCCACTACCGAACTCGCCTGATCGTCCATCAGCGGTGCGACGGACAACAGGTGGATCTCAACCGCACCGGCTGCCGCAATGTTCATAGCATGGGGCAGGGCCTGTTCGGCGAACCGCGAGCCATCCAGAGGAACGAGTATCTTTGTGTACACGGTTGACGGCCGTTAGTTTGACACCAGCAAATAAAAATCGCTGCCGATGATCAGCTCCAGATCGGAATTGGATTGCGGGTCTGCCTCCGGCTGCAGGTTGTCGGCAGCAATGGCAAACATGGTACGCAGACTTTCAATGGTTACGGGTTTGTCGCTGTGTTCGACCAGCACCGTTCGCGGATAGTCGCTTCGGTCGGCTTGCCCATAGCTAACGACGTTGAATCCCTCACGAGTCAGCCAGTCGGCAGCCTGGGCAGCCAGAACAGGATTGCCGGTGCCATTGCGCACGACCAACCGTGCGCCCTCGTCCGCGAGCTGACGCCGCTGGGTTTCGGCCTGCGACTGGAAGTCGTTGCGCACCTGCTGACGGGCCAGTTCAGCTTCCTGACGGGCCTGCTGCTGGGCCAACGCTTCGACGTTGATCTCGTCTACCGTCGGTTTTCCAGCGAAGAACGTATCCATCGCCGGGCGAATCTTGGCTCGATTTGGCACCAATATCCAACCCAATGTGTCATGGGTGACGATCTGGGCATAGCGTGTGTCCAGCACCAACTGGTTGATGTCGCCGATCTGCATCTTGCTGGCCAGCGACACCAGCCCCGGCAGTTCCATGGGCGGGATATCATGCTCGACGGTATCGCCCAGCAACCGGACCAGATCGAGCAAATGGAGCGTGGTGGTCAGCTTGTTCTCAACCAGCTTGTCCTTGACGGCCAGCAGAACTTGCTGTTGCCGCTTGGCGCGCTGAAAATCGTCGTCGGCATGGCGGGTTCGTGCATACTTCAGCGCTGTCTCGCCGTCCAGGTGCTGCGGGCCGGCCTCGATGTGAAACGTCTCGACACCATAATCGATGGTCGGATACTCGTTGTCGGTAATGGTCTTGGGAACAACGACGTCGATGCCGCCGATCAGATCGATGATCTTGACGAAGCCGTCGAAGTTGACCTTCACATAGTAGTCAATGGGATAGCCGATCAGTTCGCTGACGGTTTTCTTGACCAGTGCGCCGCCACCGCCGGGGTATTTGCTGCTCTCGCCGATGGGATAGGCGGTATTGATCTTGCCGCTGTAGTCGAAACCCGGAAGCGAAACGAACATGTCACGCGGCACGGAAACCATGCCCACATTGCCCGACTCAGGTTCCACAGTCAGAACGATGATGTTGTCAGTGCGTGGCGGGCTGGGGTCATCGGGCCGTTGATCGACTCCCAGTAACAGGAAGGTAATGCGCTCTGGTGTCTTGCCATCGACCGGAGCGACACTCTGCTCCTCAGCAACAGCTGCAGGTTCTGCATCAGCCAGCGGCTGGATCAGGGGAACAACATCAACAGCCTGAGCTGGCTGATCGGTATCGCTGGAAGGCAACACAGCGAGAGCAGGTACGATACTCTGGGTTTGCGGAGTCGTCAATGCGGTTCTGCGCGCCCACTGATAGACAGCCAGCGACGCCGATCCGACGGCTACAAGGAAGGTAACAAGAAGAATGCCCAGCAGGAACGCTGAGCGGAACGAGCGCGTGGCCGTGAGTTGCGGCTGATCGGCCGCGGCGCGCTTTGCTGTTTCTTTATTTTGCATGCCGCGGATTCTAGCACAGCGGCAAGGCGATGGCAAATCCTTGGCGATTTGTGCGTTACGCCCCAATCGCCCGGCAGGTTATGCGAAACGGGTACAAGAAGCCGCACCTCATCAGATGAGGTGCGGCTGGAACGCTACGATGGCTGGGGGATGTCGGTGCTGTACAGGGCGTCGCTGGTCAGGATGTAGAACGTGCCATCGATCTCATCGACTTCCACGTCTGTCATCTTACGTAACTTCTCCAGATCGGCCTGATCCACCGGGCGATACTGGCGCAGGTAGTTGCCTTCCTTGTCGTATTCCAGTATGCGCGCCCCACCTGCATCCGTGATGAACAACGACTCCGACGTGCCCGCGTCCGAACCAACGTACAACGCCTGGGGATTGTTGATCGGACTGTCAGGCGGCGCTTGCAAGACAAACGGCGCCTGCCTGCCCTCAAGGAAAGTCTGCACGGTACCATCCCGATACAGCAGCCAGATGTTGCCGTCGATGGCCATGTCGATGACGCCCGTCAGATCCAGCGTGGCATCGCCCTCGAAATAATTGTCGGGCGGATTGCTGTATCCGTCGGCCGTTGGTCGATAGCGCAAAATGCGGCCCTGGCCGGCGTCCAACAGATAGAAGTTGCCGTTGTAGCTCGCGATGACGGTCGGGTTCTGCCACTGGTCGCGGTTGGCAACCACCAGCGGCTGCAGGCCGGTCGTGCTATCAACCTGCAATAAGTTGCGGTTGCTGTCCAAAATCAGCAGGTTGCTGGTACGCCGGTCGCCGCCGGTCTCTGCCCAGGCCATGTCAATCAGCTCGCCAACGATCTGGCCGTCGGGCAAGATCTGTCCCCGTTCGGCAAGCACACCGTCAGACGCCTCCGGAATCAAGCCGCTGATTTCATCGAGCCCGTAGCGAGTCACACGATCGGTCCCCTGATCAAGGATAGACACGCGCGGCCCCTCGACAACCAGGCCGGTCGGCTGGCTGCCTTCACCACCGAGCGGTTGCAGGGTCACCAGCTTGTACAGTGGAATAATATGGTTGACTGTGTCAAGTCTGGCCTGAATCTCGGTCAGCAAGCCAGTAGCAGCTTCGTCATCGGGCACCAGTGCCAGCGCAGCATTGGCGCGGTCCTTTGCTTCAGCCAGTTGCGTGCGTGCGGTGTCTTCAGGCACGTCGGCCGCGCTGGCAGCGTCATAGGCCGCCTGGGCGCCTTGTAGTTGTGTCTGGTATTCTGCCAGCGTGCGCTGCTGATCCATCCAGAGAGCGATCGCGATCGCAGCGATAATCAGCACCGGAATCAGCAAGGCCAGCAGCCAGGGCCAACGACGGCGACCAGCTGGTTCCTTCTCCTCAGTTTCAACGGTGGACGTCGGGACAGTCGCCGCTGTGGCAATTACCGGAACAGCAGCGGCCACATCATCCGCGTCGCCGGTTTCCTCATCCGCCTCAGGTTCAGCCTCAGTCGTCTCATCTCCCTCTTCAACAGAACCGTCGATCACCGCATCGTCAACCGGCGGCGGCTCGGCCGGCCTTGAGGTCGCTTCAGATGTATAACCGGCGGCGGCGCTTGCTGCTGCCGCAGCAGCGGCCAACTGCTCAGGCGTGGCCGGCGCGATAGAGATCAACAGCGCGCTGAGCACCGAACGCGAGGGAGCAAGCGCTTCCAGGTACTCAGCACCGGAGATAATGTCCGGCGCCAAAGCAGCTGTGGCCAGCTTGGGAGCAGGAACACGCGCCAGCCACTCGCTGGAAAGCTGGATGATTGACCCCGTTCGGTCGATGCTGGTACGGAACAGTTCGATGGCCGGCGCTTCCCGGTCGCCCAGCGGGATAACATTCTCACCCAACTCGGCAGGAAACTGGTCGACGCGATTTGCGGTGTGTACGAGGACCACGGCCGGCCCGCCGATGCCAAGATAAAGTTCCTCGCCACGCAACACCGCGCAGCTGACACCACCGAGTTGGGCTTCATTGGGATGAACGGCGTTGTGTTGGGCGAGAGCCTGGTGTGCGGCCAGAATCGCCTCGGTGATTCCACCGGTGATTCCACCAGCCGAGTCGTAGTAAACGCCCTGAACTGTGTTCAATAACAAGCGAAAGAGCGCCGGGGTCGGCTGAGTCTCGCCGCCGAGTTCCATCAGCACGTAGAGGTTGCCCTTAGCAACTGCCTGCGCGGTAGCAGGCAGCGGTTCGACGACCCGCACGTTCATGGTGCGAGACTGCCGAACGCCGTCGATGACGGAGAGGCTTTCAACTGTGGTGTGCAAACGAGCCATGACTAGCCCCTTTCCCGGGGTCAAACCATCTGCCGGATGCCCGTTGAATGCTGCCCTGAGTCAAGAATGTAGGGCCTGGCTGGACAGATTTGGGTCGATTGTACGCTAGCCCGCGCGTTTTGTCAACCGTGTTTTCATTGTATCAACATGAAAGCGGTGTTGCAGACGCTGCAATGCCAAACTTCGCTACAGACCGCTGTAGGCCACCAACTCCGACGTGTTGGCAAAGTCGCCCAGGGTCATGGACTTGACCTGGCCCACATCCTTGGCGTACCAGTCGACGCTATTGATGGTGAACTCCACCGGCACGGTCATGCCGTTCATCGACATCGTCAACTTCTGCGTCAGGGTTGAGTTGACCTTGTAAGCATCGAAGGTTCCGGCCGGCACGGTGACGCTTTCCTGGTCGACGATTTCATAGGTCAGCGCGACATCGCCGGTCGCGGTGGCCTCGATATCCTGGATCGTCCCGCCGCCCTCCACGGTGTAGCTGGCGTTCCAGGTAGCGCCGGTCTTCCATTGATCTGCCGGCGGGAAATTGGTGCCAGTGAAGTTGGTCACGCTGAAGCTGAAAGCGCCGGCCGCGCCCGGCAGACCGCCCAGCGTCGCCGATGACAGGCCATTTTCGCCGCATTCGTAGTCGATACTCAATGGCGTGTCGCTGCCATCGGTCGCATTGGTCATCGTGAAGCCGTTGTCGCGAACCTCAGTAATGGTACGCGTGTACGTGGACGCGCCCGTACCGGTCATGTCATACGTCCACGACGCGCCTTCGACGACCGGGAAAAAGGGATTGCTGCAATCGCCGGACATGCCGCTGGCTGCTGCTGGGGCACGCGTCGGTTCGGTCGTGGCCGTTGGCTCAGGTGTGTCTGTCGGCGCGGCCGCTTCGGTGGGAGTGGGCGCTACTGTCGGGGCTTCTGTTGGCGCCGGCTTGGCTGTGGCCGTCGGCGCGGCGGGTGCAGCCGTCGGTTGTTCAGTTGCCGTAGCAACTTCAAGCGCGGCAGGAGCCGCGGTCGGCTCATTAGCGCTACTGCCGCCACATGCGGTCAAAGCAGCGATCACCAGCACCAGCAACGCAATACGCATCAGGTTCTTCATCATGTCCTCCAATATGTTGTTCTGACAGCCCAATCTCATCTGTCCGCAGGAAAAGTTATCATATCACGAACAAGCACTGACGACAAACAGCATCGCGCGAACATGTACCGACCATGACTGCTGCGATTCAGGGTAAGTCTCAGTCCACCCCTACAGGTCGCACGGTCACCGTGGACAATTTGACTGCGTCGCCCAGTGGCTGGTCATCCGCCGCGACCACCGTCAGCCGCTCGCCGTTTACCAGTCCATAGAGGCCGATTTCCAGCGTGTATTGACCCGACGGAGCATCGACAGCGACGGGGATCGTATAGCGGTCGGCCACGATCTCGCCCGGCGTCCACGCGGTGGTCGGCGCCTGCCCGCCGGCCGGTTCGCTGTCAACCTGGCCCCAGATGAAGTTGCCCGCGCTGGCATTGTAGATCTCACCCAGCAGATGGGTAAACACTTTGTAGCGCGCCGTCAGCGGCTGGTCGGTCTGCCAGTACAGAGTCAAGTCCAACGATTCACCCGACGCAACGTCCTGCTGCGCCAGATCATAGCCCACCAGGCGGATCGACGGTCCGAGCCGCAAGTCCAACGGATGATCGATCTCGCCGGCAGACGCGCCCCGAACAGTTGGTGGCCGGATCAAGGCCAGGCTACCGACCGGCTGTTCCTGGCCACCGGCTGTCTGCACAGCCACCTGATAACGACCTGGCGGCAGATCGGACGTCAGGTGCACATCGACCTGCTGGCGGCCGCCCGTGTCAGGCAGATCCGCAGGTGCCACCGCGATCTCGCGCTCAACGGGCCCGTGCAAAATCACCCGCAGGTCGCCGTCCGGCGGCGCGCGCCAGAACAATGCCAGGTGAATCGTGTCACCGGACGCGTAACGCCGGAGAGGCAACCAGGCGGCGTCCAGTGGGTCATCCGCGGGCGGGACCATCGCGGCCTTCGGCGGCACAGCGAACGCCGGTCCCGTTTCGTTCAGTTTCTCCTGGCGTTGCGCCGTGCGCGCGTAAAAGCCCAGCGTGTTATCGCCGTAGTCCCAGGTACGCGCGGCCAGCGCGTGGGTTTCCAGCCAACCGCGCACCTGCGCCTGCGGATCAGTCTGTGCAGCCTCCGGCGTCATCACCAGCCAGATGCCCTCGGACGCCTCCCAGATGGGCTCCAGCAAGCCGGCTGCGCTGTCCGCATCCACCCGCCACGCGTTGGGGACGCCCGTCCACGACTCGTCGTACTGAGCGGCGAAAACCGGCCAGTCCTTGTCGCTGTGCAGGACGACCGCGTCGCCAGGCTGGCGATAGGCTTGCAGCATCCCTGTCAGCGAGTCGTAAAGATCCCTGCGAACGTGACCAGACTGGACGCCGATTAGCCCCAACAGCGCCGTTACGGTCACGATGCCGGTCGCAGCGGCAACCAGCCAGCGGCGTCGCTGCGCCTCAGCGGCCAGCCCCAGCGCCAGCAGGCTGTAGAAACAAACCGCCAGCGGAAAGAAGTAGCGCGGTGCGAGACGCACCGAGTAGAACAGATCGAAGGGCAGCGCTCCCAGATACACCAGCGCGGCTGGCAGAATCAGGCCGGCCAGCAGCATTACCAGACCGGCGCGTTGATCGCCGCCGCGACTTCGCCGCCAGAGCGGGATGGTAACTGCCACCAGAATCGCCATCACTGCCAACGTCGGCAACAAGAAGCGCTCCAGATTCTCGGAAACGCCGGCCGCCAGCGTCGTCGCATAAAGTTGCAGAAAGAAGACAGGTGAAAACGACTCGGCTGCAAACCAGCCAAAATACGCGCGCGGCACCATGAACAGCAGCCAGGGCACGAACAAAGCAACGACCGCAACCTGCGCTGCAATCCACCGCAACAGCAAGCTGCGATTCCATCTGCGATGCTGCCAGGCGGCCAGAAAGGCCACATTCGTAATCACCAACAAAGTCACGGTAAGGTAAAGTGTCCACAGGGCGGCAACGCAGGCCAACACATACACCACCCAATAGCGCCAGCGGCTGGTCTGCCACAGCCCCCAGGCCGCCCAGAGTCCCAGCGTGGTCCAGAGAGCGGCCCATGTGTACATCCGCATCTCCTGCGACCAGACGACCGCAAACGGCGAGATAGCCAGAAAGAAGCCCGCCAGCCAGCCGGCGCGTCGATCACCCAAGGCAGCCGCCAACTTGTAAAGGAAAGCCACACCGAGCACGCCCGCCGCGACAGAAAGGAATCGCAGTGCGAACTCATTCCCGCCGGTGGCCCCCTGCCAAAGATGTAACAGGAGATAATACAGGGGAGGATGGACGTCACTGGCCGTGCGCTCGATCAACTGGAGGGCAGGTTGTTGAGCGATCCAGGCTGAAAATCCCTCGTCCCACCACAGATTGCGGTCGCCCAATCCCCAAACGCGCAGGCCAAATGCCAGCAGCAGAATGAGAATCAGAAGGAGCTTGTCACGTTTCAACGAACTATCCTCGGAACAGCGTCGATCAACGGAAGGTGTATTGGTCAATATGACAGTGGAAAAACACCGCGTCGGTTGAGTAGCGGGTTAAGGAAAGGCACAGATCATGAAGGGCAACAACGCCAGTGCATCGAGACCAGTAACGGCACTAACATACGACCCGCTCACTGGTCTCGATACGCTGCTGGCACAGCTCAACAACGGTTCCTGCTTGACTCGCTACTCGACCGACGCTGGCTAAGTTCCGCGCCACATTCGAACCATCTTACTCAGCAATACATCCGTCTAAAGAAAGGACCCGTTGTCCTTCCATAAGAAGTATACCGCAGGATTGCGAAAGGGGCAGATGCTGAAGTCAGTCGGTTTGACTCCGCGGCGGGTTCGTGGTAATATGCTTGCGTTCGCTTTAGCACTCTCAGGTCGAGAGTGCTAAAGCTTGTAAAGCGGAGAAATAAATGCCCGACATGAACGCTCGTCGCCAGGCCGTCCTGGCAATCGTCGTACAAGAGCATATCGCTTCCGGCAGTCCGGTGGGCTCCAAGACAGTCGTCGAGGAGTACCGGCTGAAGGTCAGCCCGGCCACGATTCGTAACGAGATGAAGGCGCTGGAAGAAACCGGCCTGCTGACGCATCCGCATACCTCCGCGGGCCGCGTACCCACCGAAGAGGGCTATCGCTACTTCGTCCAGCACCTGTTACCTGACCAGCCGCTGGCGCCCACGGACCAGCGCATGATCCAGCATCTGTTTCATCAGGTAGGCTACGAGAAGGACCAGTGGGCGCAACTGGCTGCTGCGGTGTTGGCGCACTCGTCGCAGATGGGCGCGCTGGCGACGCAGGTGCGCGTTGAAAGCGCCCGCTTCAAGCATATGCAACTGGTCGAGGTGCGCCCCGGGCTGGTTTTGCTGGTGCTGGTGCTGCACGCCGGTGTCGTCAAGCAACAAATGATCAATCTTGATCTCGCAGTGACGCAGGATGAACTGAGCCAGACCTCCAACCAGCTCAACGATCTGCTGGCCAACCTGACTGTCAGTGAGATTGGCTCCGGGTCGCTGGAGTTGACGTCGCTGACTCAGCTGGTACTGGATCTGGTGATTGACACCATGGGACGCGAGGACAGCCCCGTCAGCGAGCAGGTTTTCCGCGAGGGTCTCTCGCATGTGTTGTTGCAGCCGGAGTTCGCCACCACCGAGGACGCGCACCAGTTGGTCAATGTGCTGGAGCAAGCTTCGCTGCTGGGCAGCATCTTCGACAATGTGCGCAGCAACGACGGCGTGCAGATCCTGATCGGCGGCGATGGGCGCTACGACGCGCTGCGCGACCTGAGCCTGGTGCTGTCGCGCTACGGCGTCGATCGCAGCATCACCGGCGTGCTGGGAATCGTTGGACCGGTGCGAATGCACTACGCGCGCACGATCCCCCTGGTACGCTACGTTGCGGAACTGATGAGTGGCCTGGTACAGGAATGGTACACCTAGCGGCCGCAGGCTAACCGAAACCCAAACAACAAAGCAATCGTATTACCAAGTGAAAATCATGACAGACCAATTCAACGAAGACCTATTACAAGACGAACCGTTGGCCGAAAATCAGGAAAATGACCTGACAGATGAAGATGAGACGATAGTTCCCGCAGAGGAAACGCCGGAAACGGATGACGAGACGATCGACGCTGCCACTGACGACGTGGTGACGCAGTTGGTCACTGAAATCAAGGAAGCCATCAAAGCCCGCGACGAGTGGGAAGACCGCTATCTGCGGGCCGCTGCTGAGTTCGCCAACGCTCGCCGGCGGGCCGAGTTGCGCGCCGACAGCGAAGTTCGGGCAGCGCGCGAGCGGCTGCTCAACAGTATCATACCGATCGTGGACGACTTTGAGCGGGCGTTTCAACTGGTGCCCGCCGACGAAACCGATTCGACCTGGGTCAACGGCTTTGCACTGATTCTGCGCAAGCTGCAGGGCTCCCTGCTGCGCGAGGGCGTCACCGTCATCGAAGCTGAGGGCCAGCCCTTTGATCCCAGCCTGCACCAGGCAGTCATGGTCGAGGAAGTAGAAGGTGCCGAGTCTGACACCGTGGTAGCAGTCCTGCAACAGGGCTACATGCTGGACGACAAGGTGCTGCGGCCCGCCATGGTCAAGGTGGCGCAGTAGCCGCTATTAACAAACAATTTTGCTGAACAACAGGCAATTCACAAAGAGGAGTCAACAACTCATGGGTAAGATTATCGGAATCGACCTCGGCACGACCAACTCGGTCGTGGCTGTAATGGAACAAGGCGAACCAGTAGTTATCCCTTCGTCGGAAGGGTCGCGACTGATTCCGTCGGTTGTGGCGGTCAATCCAAAGAGCGGCGAGCGGCTGGTTGGACAGGTAGCGCGCCGCCAGGGTGTTACCAACCCGGACAACACCATCTTTTCAGTCAAGCGATTGATGGGGCGCAAGTTCAGCGACGCTGAGGTGCAGCGCGCCCTGCAGATCCTGCCTTACAAGATCGTCGACCGCCCCAACGGCGATGTGGCCGTGGTCATGGGCGGCAAAGACTACTCCCCGCCCGAGGTGTCAGCCATGATCCTGCAGAAGATCAAGCACGACGCCGAGCAGTATCTGGGCGAGACCGTTACCCAGGCCGTCATCACCGTGCCGGCCTACTTCAACGACAGCCAGCGGCAGGCCACCAAGGACGCCGGGCGCATCGCCGGGCTGGAAGTCATGCGCATCATCAACGAGCCGACCGCCTCGTCACTGGCCTACGGCCTCGACAAGAAGGTGGACCAGCGCATCGCGGTCTACGACCTGGGCGGCGGCACGTTCGACATCTCCGTGCTCGACGTGGGCGACGGCGTCTTCGAGGTCAAGTCCACCAACGGCGACACCTTCCTGGGCGGCGACGACTTCGACCAGCGCGTCATCAACTGGATCGCCGACGAGTTCCGCAAGGAGCAGGGCATCGACCTGCGCCAGGACCGGATGGCCTTGCAGCGCCTGAAGGAAGCCGCGGAAAAGGCTAAGATCGAGCTGTCCACCGTCATGCAGACGGAGATCAATCTGCCATTCATCACCGCCGACGCCAGCGGCCCCAAGCACCTGCAGATGACGCTTTCACGCGCCAAGCTGGAGCAACTGACCGCTGATCTCATCGAGCGCACCATCGGCCCGTGCCAGCGCGCGCTGGAAGACGCCGGGCTGTCAGCAGCCGACATCGCCGAGGTCGTGCTGGTCGGCGGGCAGACCCGCATGCCGGCGGTCCAGGAAGCAGTCAAGAAGTTCTTCGGCCGCGAGCCGCACCGCGGTGTCAACCCGGATGAGGTCGTTGCGATCGGCGCGGCCATCCAGGCCGGCGTGCTGGGCGGCGAGGTCAAGGATGTGCTGCTGCTGGACGTGACGCCGCTGAGCCTGGGTATCGAGACCCTGGGCGGCATTGCGACCGCACTAATCGAGCGCAACACCACCATCCCGACCCGCAAGAGCCAGACCTTCTCGACCGCGGCCAGCAACCAGACCAGCGTCGAGATCAAGGTCGTGCAGGGCGAGCGGCCCCTGGCAGCCGACAACAAGCTGCTGGGCAACTTCATTCTGGACGGCATTCCACCGGCGCCGCGCGGCATGCCGCAGATCGAGGTCACCTTCGACATCGACGCCGACGGCATCCTGCACGTCAGCGCGCTGGACAAGGCCACCGGACGCACCCAGAGCATCCGCATCACCGCCTCCAGCGGCCTGGCCAAGGACGAGGTCGATCGCATGGTGCGCGAGGCCGAGGCGCACCGCGCCGAGGATCAGCGACGTCGCGAGGAAGTCGAGGCGCGTAACAACGCCGACACCGCCGTGTTCCAGGTCGAGAAGTTCATCACCGACACGCCGAACCTCAGCGCCGAAGGCAAGAGCACGCTGGAAGGCAAGATCGCAGCCGTCCGCTCCGCCATGCAGGGATCGGATTCAGCACGCATGACCAGCGCCACCGACGAACTGATGGAAGCCTGGCAGCAGATCGGCGCGCAGATGCACCAGGCCGCGCCTGAGCAGCCGCAGGCGCCTTTCACTGACGGCAACGGCGCCAGCGACACCCCGCCCCCTCCGCCGCCGCCCGGCGACGAGGACATCGTCGAAGGCGAATACCGCGAGGCGTAGACCGCGACGGTCAACAAGACGAACCGCAAACAGAAATACAACAGCCCGGACTGACAGTCGCAGTCCGGGCTGTTTCTTGTGCCGGGCCGTCCAGGAATGCCTGCGGCAACACGAATACACGAATTAGGCTGCGCGTGCTGACCATTTGTGTATTCGTGTGCGACAGCATTCGTGGATGGCCTGCGCGCCACTGCACCTACGCGCCTCCTCGCCTTCTGAAGTTCGATTTCTGAGGAAAAGTCGAACTTCTCTGCCCTCGCAGACATTGAAGCCGCTTTCAACAAAATACAGCTCAAATCTCCATTTGATTGATATAATAACATTCCTGTTAAATATAATAGAATTGCATATTGACAAAATGCAACTCTCGTGTTAATATCTTGACATGAGCGAGAGACCTGTCATCCCCGCCAACTGGAAAGCACCCTTCTTTACGATCTGGACCGGCCAGACGTTTTCGCTGATCGGCAGCCAGATCGTGCAGTTCGCGCTGGTCTGGTATCTCACCGAGCAAACCGGCTCGGCCACGGTGCTGGCCACGGCGACGCTGGTGGCGATGCTGCCGATGATCGTCTTTGGGCCGTTCGCCGGCGCGCTGGTGGACCGCTGGAACCGGCGTGTGGTGATGATCGTGGCCGACGGGGCGGTGGCGCTGGCCTCGCTCTGGCTGGCCTACATGTTCTGGATCGACGCCGTCCAGATCTGGCAGGTCTACCTGATCATGTTCATCCGCGCGCTGGGCGGCGCCTTCCAGTGGCCGGCCATGCAGGCCTCGACCACGCTGATGGTGCCGGAGCAGCACCTGACACGGGTGGCCGGCATGAACCAGACGCTGAACGGCGCGCTGAATATCGTCGGTCCGCCGCTGGGTGCGCTGGCCATGTCGCTGATGCCGCTGTCGGGCGTCATGATGCTCGATGTCGGCACGGCGATGCTGGCCGTGGTGCCGCTGCTCTTCGTGCGCATTCCGCAGCCAGCGCAGTCTAGCAGCGTCATTGCCGGCGCACCCCGTCCATCGTTGCTGGCGGACGTGAGCGAGGCGGTCCGCTACGTGCGCGGCTGGCCCGGCCTGCTGGCACTGATCGGCGCGGCCATGATCATCAAAATCGCGCTGACGCCGGCCTTCGCCCTGCTGCCGCTGCTGGTCAACCAGTATTTCGGCGGCGAGGCAGCCCAGCTTGGCATGCTGGAGGCGGTGTTCGGCGTCGGCGTGGTGGCGAGCGGACTGTTGCTGAGCGTCTGGGGCGGCTTCCGGCGGCGGGTTTACACCCTGCTTAGTGGGCTTTTGATCCTGTCGGGCGGGCTGCTGGCGCTGGGGCTGACACCGGCCACGGTTTTCGCGATGGCCATCGGGGCGATCCTGGTTGTGGGCGTGGGCGTGCCGCTGATCGACGGGCCGTTGATGGCGATCATGCAGGCCACCGTTGCCCCGGACATGCAGGGACGTGTCTTCATGCTGATGGCCAGCCTGGTGTCGCTCACGTCGCCCATCGGTCTGGCCATCGCCGGCCCAGTCAGCGACTCGATCGGCTTGCAGGCGTGGTATCTGACGGCCGCGCTGTTGTGCGGAGTCATCGGTGTGGCCGGGTTCTTCATACCGGTGATTGTCAATGTGGAACAGAACGGCCACGGCAGCGCGGCGCAGGACATTGCACCCATACCTGCCGGTGAGCCGCAATATCAGGAGGCGTTATGAACAAGTACTCAGGCCGTTGCCCCGTCTGCGGGCAAGAGATGGCCGTCACCAAGTTGCACTGCCGGGCGTGCGACAGCGCGCTGGAAGGCCGGTTCGAACTGAACCGCTTCGCCCGCCTGACGCCGGAGCAGGTCGGTTTTCTCGAGACCTTTGTGCGTTGCCAGGGCAAGCTGAACTGGGTCGGCGACGAGCTGGACATCTCGTACCCGACCGTGCGCGGCCGGCTGCACGACGTGATCCGCGCGCTGGGCTTTGACGTGATCGACGAGCCGCCCGCGGAAACCCGCCAGCGCACGGTGGTGCAACGCCAGACCGTGCTGGACGACCTCGCCGCCGGCAAGATCACGCCGGCCGACGCGATTGCCTTGCTGCAAAGCTAAAACGACGTTTGTTTCGAACCAGCGTAAGTGACCGAGTTTTTCGACAGGATTTACAGGATTTACAGGATTGAAGCCTGTGTCGTGGTGAGTTGGTTCCAAATCTTGTTAATCCTGTAAATCCTGTCGATATCATAGTCCGATGTTTGGACCTAGCTCAATCTACCATTTTGGAGGACACACAATGAACAGTCAGGACAATCAGACCAGTTATTCGGGCGGGCCAGGGGCCGCTTTCAGTTTCGACCGCCGCCAGAACGGGATGCGTTTCAGCGCCGATCTGGGACGCCTCTGCCAGCAGGTTAGCGAGCAAGTACGCAATGCGGTGGCCGAGGTCGACTTCGAGAGCATGGGCGAAGAGGTGCGGCGGGCGATGATGGAGGTCGGCGCCGAGGTGCGTGAGGCGGTGGACAACTTCAGCCGCGAGCAGGCACGCGCCGGCACCGCACGGGTGAACGTCGATGTGCAGTACGAACCGGCCGCTGCTTCTCCTGCCGCTCCGTCATCACAGCAGGAAGCGCTGATACGCGAGCGTACGGCTGTGCTGCAAATGGTGGCGCAGGGCAAGATCACCCCCGACCAGGCGGAACGACTGCTGGACGCCCTGGGAGGGTAGCCTAACCCGCCGCGGACTGATTGCGGAGGAATTGACTTGTCAAAACGCTCAAGCTGTGCCATCATAGCTCAATTCCGTGATTGTGTTTTCCCAAGGGTAAACTGAAGCCCGTCGTGTGTCCCTGGTGGACAAGCGGACGGGCATGGCGCCCGAAGCTCATACAATCGCAGACGAAACAGCAGCATGGTGGCACAGGCATGAGCACCCAGTTGGCGGTCGATTACACAACTCCAGCCCGCGGCCTTCGTCCGCTCGATCCTCGCCGCGACCTCGGTCAGGTAGCTGACCTGATCGAAGAAGCTTTCAGCGGCGAACTCGAGTCGGGCGGGCTGGCTGCACTGCGCGACATGCGCATGCTGTCGCGGATGGGGCCGCTGGTGAGTCTGATGGCCCGCTCGGATCCCTACCTGGAAGATGTTCTGGGTGGATTCGTGTGGATGGAAGACGACCGGGTGGTTGGCAACGTCACGATCCAGCGGTTGGATCCCTACGGCACACGCTGGCAGATCGCCAATGTCGCGGTCACGAAGACGTATCAGGGACGCGGCATCGGTCGGGCGCTGGTGGAAGCCGCCGTGCAGCGGATCGATGACCGGCGCGGCGGCTGGGCTGTCTTGCAGGTGCGCACCGATAACGATGTGGCAAAGGGCTTGTACAAGCGGCTGGGTTTCGAACCATTGACCGAAGATGCAGTTCTGACAATGAATCGCCTGCCACAAGATATCGAACCCGTGCAGCCACCAGCCGGACTGCGGCCCTTTCATCACGACGAATGGCAAGCCCGCTACCTGCTGGAGACTGCCAGCCGCACCGACCTGGCAAAATGGTGGCGGCCGGTGCGCTCTCATCAGTTCATGCAGACCTTTGAGAGCCGGCTGGGCGAGAAGGTCAAGGATCTGATGGGTACCAGCCAGATGCGCCGCTGGGCTGTTCCCGGCGCCAATGGCTTCAGCGCATTTGTGGCCGTCTCTGCCAGCCGCTGGCAGGGCACTCACCGCATCGAATTCACCGTACATCCAGCCAGCCGCGGCCAGTTGGAAGGGCCGCTGGTCGGTCACGCGCTGCAACATCTGCTGGCGTTTCCCCGCTGGCCAATCCGCGTGGAGCACCAGGGTGAACACCGCGAGATGATCGACGCGCTGCAGCAGGCCGGCTTCCAGATTTTCCGCAACCACTTATCGATGCGACTCAAGCTGAACGCCTGATTTCAGGTAGCAGAAGGAACATTACTATGCAGGATCCAAGGTTGGCCAAGCTTGCCAACGTGCTAGTCAACTACTCGACTCGACTGCAGCCGGGCGAAAAAGTCGGGATTCTGGGACCGATGGCCGCTGAACCGCTGATGGTTGAGATCTATCGCTATGCTTTGCGGGCAGGCGCGCTGCCTGAGCTTCTCTTTCGTTCCGACCGCGCCGCCGAGATTCTGCTGCGGGAGGGTAACGACGAACAGGTCCAGTTCGTGTCACCAACGACGGTCGAGTTGCTGAAAGTGTTCGACTGCACCATCGGTGTCATGGGCGAAACGAACACAAAAACCATGACCACGGTCGATCCGACGCGGATGAGCATGCTTTCCAAGGCCAACAAGCCGGTCAACGACATGAACATGCGCCGGCTGGGCGACCCGGATGATCCGTACCGCTGGGTAGGCACGTTGTTTCCGACGCAAGGCTACGCGCAAGATGCACGGATGTCGCTGGATGAGTATGCTGACTTCGTGTTCGCTGCCTGCCTGCCAACGGTGGACCAACTGCCTGAGGACGCGAAAGCGTTCGTCGATCCGGCCGACGATCCGGCCGATCCTGTAACCTACTGGCGCGCCTTTACCCGCTGGCAGGGAGAGGTGGCTCGCTATGTCAACAGCAAGAAGCAGCTGCATGTGGTCGGTCCAAACATCGATCTGCGACTCAGCGTTGCCGGCCGCACCTGGTGGAGCGCCGATGGGCATGTGAATTTCCCCGACGGCGAGGTCTTCACAGGCCCGGTGGAGGATTCGGTCGAAGGCTGGGTCTCGTTCACCTATCCAGCCGTCTTCCGCGGGCATGAGGTGCGCGGCGTGCGACTGCGTTTCGAGAGCGGTCGCGTCGTGGAGGCCTCCGCCGAGTCGAGCGAGGCATTCCTGCTGGAAATGCTCAACCTGGATGAGGGATCGCGCCGGCTGGGCGAGTTTGCCATCGGCACCAACCCGTCCATTGACCGTTTCACGGGCAACACACTATTCGACGAGAAGATCAAGGGGACTTGCCACATGGCATTGGGCAAATCGATCCCCGGCACCGGCGGCGTCAACGAGTCAGGGTTGCACTGGGACATGGTGTGCGATCTGCGCCAGGACAGCCGCATCTATGCGGACGGGGAGTTGTTTTACGAAAACGGCGAGTTTGCGGTGCGCTTTGCCGAGCTTGCCGGGGACGCGGCCAGCGATGGCGGTCCGTATTCCATGGGCGCAATGTTCCGCCGCCGCGAGCCGCAACCTGATTGACCAGGAGTGCTTAGCGCCGGCATGTCTCCTGAAAGGAGATGATTCGATGGCAACAACCGATGAACGATTACGTATTCTGAAAATGATTGAACAGGGCCAGATTTCGGCTGAGGACGGCGCACGCCTGCTGGAGGCATTGAGTTCTGCCGAGCAGCCGCGCTTGTCTGCCCCATACACCACCCCGTCCTCTGGCTCGGCGCGCTGGCTGCGCGTCCGCGTCACTGACATGACAACAGGCAAGCACAAGGTGAACGTCAACATCCCCATGGGACTGGTCAACGTCGGCCTTAAAATGGGCGCCCGATTCGCGCCAGAGATGGAAGGAATCGACATTGACCAGTTGACCCAACTCATTCGGTCAGGCGCGACCGGGAAGTTGATCGAAGTGGAAGATTCCACCGACAGCGAACGGGTCGAGATTTTCGTCGAATGAACGCCACCCGACCCCAACGGGTTAACGACAGGAGTTACAGAGGTACAGCCTCGGGATGCGCGACGCTACTCTCTGGCCAACTGCGCAACTGACAAATGATTATTCGCCACCTGACAGTGCGACGAGTCAACCGGCAAGGGTCCGCTGCGTGACGGATCGAACTGTCAGGTGGCCAGACGAAATTTCAGCAGGAGATTCTGTTCCATGACACGCCAAGTAATCGCCACCCCCCACGCGCCGGCCGCGGTCGGTCCGTATTCACAGGCTATCCGCGCCGGCAATCTCGTGTTCACCGCCGGTCAAATCGGACTGGACCCGTCTACCGGCAAGTTGGTCGAGGGTCTCGAGAAGCAAGTCGAACAGGTATTAGCCAACCTCCGTGCGGTGCTGGAAGCGGCCGGCACCAGTCTAGATCAAGCCATCAAGACTACCATATTCCTGGCGGACATGGCCGACTTTGCTCAGGTCAACGCGATTTATGGCCGCGCATTCAGCGTCACGCCACCCGCACGCTCAACGGTCCAGGCTGCCGGACTGCCGCTGGGGGCGCTGGTCGAAATCGAGGTTATAGCCCTGATTAGCGACTGATTCGCACCAAAACTGCATCATTTTAGTGCGGTCCGACGAATTTGCAATTAGCATCGTCGGGCCGCTTGCTATTTGCACGCATTTCCGGTATAATTTCCCAGACACCTTAGGAGGAGAGATCATTAAGCCTAATGGAACACATGGACACAGCGCAAATGGCGGAGGAGCAGGTATCTGACGCGCCCATCGCAGATGCCGGCAACGAAGCCAGCCAGCAGGTGAACTCGACGGTCGTCGCAGAGACACCCACCGCCGAGCCAGAAGATCAAGTAGAAGCCGCAATCGAAGCAGTGGGTCAAGAAGCTACTGAGATGGAAGAGACGGCTACCGACCAGGTTGAAGGCGTGACAGCCGAAACCATGAGCATCGTCGAAAGTGAAGGCGAAGTCGCCATCATCGACGAAACCGTCAGCGAAGCCATTGACGAGTACGGCAATGATGTTGTTGTCGATGAGACGATCACCGACATCATTCGCGCGGACGGCAGCGAGACCATCATCGACGAGACGATCACGACCGCCGTCGATGAAGCAGGCGACACGCTTGTAATCGATGAAATCGTCAGCTCAAGCATGGACGATGACGGCAATCTGGTCGTAGTCGATGAAACTGTCACCGAACTGATGGACAGGGACGGCAATGGAGCCCTGATCGATGAGACGGTGACCGACGTCATTCGCCCGGACGGCAGCGAGACTATCGTCGATGAAACGGTCACTATGGCTGTTGACGAGGCCGGCGACATTGCCATCGAGGACGATATCGTCGCAGCTGAGATCGACGCAGATGGTGATGCAGTCGTCGTTGAGGCCTCCAAAGCCGCGGTGATCGACGCGGACGGCAACACGGTCATGCTCGAAGACTCCGCACAGGTCTACGAGATCATGAACGAAGAAACCGGCGAGGCGACCATGTCAACCATGGCTGATCTTGTCGACGACTTCGAATTTAAGCCGCTCAAGTCGGGCGAAACACGCGACGGGATCATTGTCAGCATTTCATCGTCTGAGATCCTGGTTGACGTGGGCGCCAAATCTGAGGGTTTCATCCTTCAGCGCGAGATGGAGCGCCATGGTCGCGAGTACGTCGAGAATTATGAGGTCGGTGACTCGGTAGTCGTCTATGTGGTGCGGCCGGAAGATCGCGATGGAAACGTCGTACTTTCACTGGCGCGCGCACAGCAGGAACGCGACTGGCGTGAAGCTGAGCGCCTGCAGGAGAGTGGCGAGGTCTTCGAGAGCCAGGTCATCGGCCACAACCGCGGCGGCGTGATCTGTCGTGTTGGCAAGGTGCGCGGCTTCGTGCCCGCTTCCCAACTGGTCTCAAAACCTGAGGTCGAACCGGATACGGACGAAGAGAACCGCTGGGCTGCTCTGGTGGGTGAAAACCTGTGGCTCAAGGTTGTCGAGATGGATCGCAAGCGCAACCGGCTGATCCTGTCCGAACGGCTTGCATCGCGCGAGCGACGTCGCGGCCGCAAGGATGAGCTGATGAGCGAGCTCAAGAAGGGCGATGTACGCAAGGGCCGCATCAGCAGCCTTGCCAAGTTCGGCGCTTTCGTCGATCTTGGTGGTGCAGATGGCCTGATCCACCTTTCCGAGCTTTCCTGGTCACGGGTCAACCATCCCAGTGAGGTTGTGTCGCCCGGACAGGTGGTGGAGGTCTACGTGCTGAACGTGGATCGCGACCGCAAGCGCATCGGCTTAAGCCTGCGCCGCCTCAACCCTGAGCCCTGGAGCGTTGTGCACGAGAAATACGCTGTGGGCCAGATCGTCGATGGCGTGATCACCAAGCTGGCTAACTTCGGTGCTTTCGCCAGGGTAGATGGCTCCCTCGAAGGCCTGATCCATATCTCTGAGTTGGCCAATCACCGCGTCACGCATCCGCGCGAGGTGGTGAAGGAAGGCGAAGAGTTGAAGCTGCGCATCGTACGCATCGATCCGGCCCGCAAGCGCATGGGACTCAGCCTGAAGCGGGTTGAGGACGAAGCTTACGCCGAGGTCGACTGGCGAGCCGAGGACATCGAGGACGACAGCGACGAAACATGGGCTGATGCCGACGATTTCAACGACTAAAGTCGCTCGTGCCCGTTCATGATATATTGACCGGCAGTTGAATATTGACTACCAAGGAGGCTGACGCACAAGGCATCAGCCTCCTTTCTTTGCTCAACGGAACGCGACCTACTACCCACACGCACCTAACCTGTGTTATAATCGAGTCGCCGGTTGGACGGTCAACCTCTTGCAATTCGCCGCTTCGCATGATGAACAAATGTCTTTTGGTGGATCGTGCAATCGTTGCCGATGAGCCTGCAAAGCCATCCGCGTAAAGCCAGTATCGCTATTTAAGGAGTCGTGACATGTCGGATAAGCTGGATCGCTTTTCAAAACGAGCCCGCAAGGTATTGACGATGGCTCAGGAAGAAGCGCAACGCCTGAATCACAACTACATTGGCACCGAACACCTGCTGCTTGGCCTGGTCAAGGAAGATCAAGGAGTAGCTGTCAAGGTACTGCGAGAGCTCGGCGTCGAGCCGATCCAGGTCATCCGCGCGATCGAAAAGGCGGTTGGCCGCGGCGACCGCCCACCCTACGGCAAGCCCACCCTCGCGCCGCGCACCAAGCGGGTCATTGAGCTGGCAGTGGAAGAGGCGCGCTTGATGGGACACCAGTACATCGGCACGGAACACCTGCTGCTGGGGCTGGTGCGGGAAGGGGAAGGAATCGCAGTCAACGTGCTGCGCAGCCTGGGCGTCAGCCTGGACAAGGTGCGCACACAAACCGCCCGCAGCCTGCTCGAAAGTGAACAGCACCAGGAAACGAAACGCCAGGAAAGCAAGACTCCTCTCATCGACCAATTGGGGCTCGATCTGACCCAGCAGGCCGAGGAAGGCAAGCTGGACCCGGTGATCGGTCGCCAGAAGGAGATCGAGCGGGTGATCCAGATCCTCTCGCGGCGCACCAAGAACAACCCGGCGCTGATCGGCGAGCCGGGCGTCGGCAAGACGGCCATTGTCGAAGGATTAGCCCAGCGCATCGTTGCCGGCGACGCCCCCGAGTCGCTGCTGGACAAGCGGCTGCTGATGTTGGATGTCGGTTCACTGGTAGCAGGCACCATGTACCGCGGCCAGTTCGAGGAGCGTCTCAAGAAGGTCATCGAAGAGATCAAGGACAGCGGCGCGATCCTCTTCATCGACGAGGTGCACATGCTGGTGGGCGCCGGATCAGCCGGCAGCGCGGTAGACGCCGCCAACATCCTCAAGCCGGCCCTGGCGCGCGGCGAGGTGCAGTGCATCGGCGCGACCACGCTGGACGAATATCGCCGTTACATCGAAGGCGACGCATCACTGGAGCGACGCTTCCAGCCGGTGCTGGTCGAGGAACCATCCATCGAAGAGACCGTTACCATCCTGCAAGGGGTGCGCCCTGTCTACGAGGAGCATCACCGCCTGGAGATCACCAACGAGGCGCTGGAAGCTGCCGCCACGCTCTCGGCCCGCTACGTGCCCGACCGCTACCTGCCCGACAAGGCCATCGACCTGGTGGACGAAGCAGCAAGCCGGGTGCGTATGTACAAGTCACCTGAAGCAGCCAGCCTGCGCGAGGCTTTCGTAAACCTCAAGGTTTTGCAGAAGGAAAAGGCTGACGCCATCAGTGAAGAACGATTCGACGAAGCCATCGACCTGCGCTATCGCGAGGTCGAATTGCGTCACCAGATGGACCAGATGCGCAGCGGCTGGGATGCACTGGCGCAACGACCGCGCGTCACTGCTGAAGACATAGCCGAGGTGGTGGCCATGTGGACGGGCGTCCCCGTCCGGCGCATCGCCGGCGAGGAGAGTGAACGTCTTCTGCAGATGGAGAAGGCGCTTCACGAGCGGGTCGTCGGACAAAACGAGGCGGTGCAAGCGATCTCCAAGGCTGTGCGCCGTGCACGGGCTGGCCTCAAGGATCCCAAGCGGCCCATCGGCACCTTCATGCTGCTGGGACCGACGGGCGTCGGCAAGACACTGCTGGCCAAGACGCTGGCCGAGTTCCTGTTTGGCAGTGACGAGGCGCTCATCAAACTCGACATGAGCGAGTTCATGGAGCGCCACAACGTCAGCCGGCTGGTAGGCGCCCCGCCCGGATATGTAGGCTACGAGGAAGGCGGCCAGCTTACCGAAGCTGTGCGCCGCCGCCCCTATTGCGTCGTACTGCTGGACGAGATCGAGAAGGCGCACCCCGAGGCGCAGAACATGCTCTTGCAGATCATGGAAGACGGCCATCTGTCCGATGCCAAGGGCCGCCGGGTTGACTTCCGCAACGCCATCATGATCCTGACCTCCAACGTCGGTGCGAACCTGATCAAGCGGGCCAGCAAGCTGGGCTTCGCCTTCACCAACGACGACGATGTCAAGCGCGAGCAGGACTACGAAAGCATGCGCGAGCGCGTTACCGATGCCTTGAAGCAGGCCTTCCGCCCTGAATTCATCAATCGCCTCGACGGCATCATGGTGTTCCGCCACCTGACCCGCGACGAGCTGACCCACATCGTGGATCTGGAACTCAAGCGCGTCTATCTCCAGTTGAGTGAGAACGAGATCTCGCTGGAACTGACGCCGGAAGCCAAGCTGTTCCTGGCCGAAGAGGGTTACGATCCCGACTACGGCGCCCGCCCGCTGCGCCGGGTGGTGACCGACCTTGTGGAGGACCGCTTGAGCGAAGGACTGCTTGCCGGCGATTTCAAGCCAGGCGACACACTCACTGCAACCCTGGAACTCGACGAGGCCGGCAAGCAGCGGTTGAAATTCGAGGTCACCGGGTCACGACCGGCATTGGAAGATCCTGACGAAGACATGGCCGAGGAATTGCTGCAACTAGCTTTGGCATAACTGCACCGCGACCCGACTCGAACCGACGACCGGCAATGCGCTTGCCGGTCGTCGTGTTTCCAGCGCCTGCTGTGTATGGGACTGTCCATTTGTATCCGTCCGCAGGCAAGTCGTGGGACTGGTGACAAGGAATCGTAATGCAACACGCTGGCATGTTTGAATCTTATCTGGTATAATCGTGGCATATTGAATACTGAAATTCGTAACTTCTCAGGCACCCTGCGCCTCGAACAATGCGCTCGGGTTGACCAAACAACGGGTGCGCGGTGCTTGTCGCTTGTGCTAACAGCCAAGCGTCTGGCAACTCCGGGTCACTTTCCTGGAAGCACCCTTACCGGAGGAACATAGTGGGATCCGGCTGGACAAGAAATGGTTTTGTTTACCTACTGATCCTTGTTGCGGCAGCAGCGCTGTTTTTCAGCCTGTTCCCGCAGCAGAAGCAACCGGATATGGCGACCGCCAGCCAGGTTGCTCAGTGGATTCAAGAAAATAAAGTTGCCTCAGTTGATGTCGATGGCGAGACGGTTACCGTCGAAACGAAAGACGGTCAGACCTACTCGACAACAAAGGAT
Source organism: Anaerolineales bacterium (assembly GCA_020634615.1). GTDB lineage: Bacteria > Chloroflexota > Anaerolineae > JAAEKA01 > JAAEKA01 > JACKBK01. The sequence goes on along the minus strand of JACKBI010000005.1, from coordinate 122,068 downwards.
GCCAACGCGTCTTTCAACGAGCTCATGATGGGATTGGGCGTAACACCGGAACAGCTTGGCGATCCCGATCTTCAGATCACAGTCAAACCACCGGCGGAACTGGGTAGTTGGCTCGGTATCATGGCCAGCATTCTGCCGCTGCTGTTCATTGGTGGTCTCTTCTTCTTCCTGATGCGTCAGGCGCAAGGATCCAACAGCCAGGCCATGTCTTTCGGCAAGAGCAAGGCCAGGATGTTCACCGGCGACAAACCGACGGTCACGTTCGACGATGTGGCCGGCGCAGAAGAGTCGAAGGAAGAGCTACAAGAAATCGTTGAATTCCTCAAGGAGCCGCAAAAGTTCGCAGCCTTGGGTGCGCGCATCCCCAAGGGTGTGCTGCTGGTCGGCCCGCCCGGCACCGGGAAGACGCTGATGGCCAAGGCCGTCTCCGGCGAGGCCGGCGTGCCCTTCTTCTCCATCTCCGGCTCCGAATTCGTCGAGATGTTCGTGGGCGTCGGCGCAAGCCGTGTGCGCGACCTCTTCGAGCAGGCCAAGCGCAACTCGCCCTGTATCGTCTTCATCGACGAGATCGACGCTGTCGGACGGCACCGCGGTGCGGGTCTGGGCGGTTCGCACGACGAGCGCGAGCAGACGCTGAACCAGATCCTGGTCGAGATGGACGGCTTCGACACCGACACCAACGTGATCATCGTGGCTGCCACCAACAGGCCTGACATTCTTGACCCGGCGCTGCTGCGGCCGGGCCGCTTCGACCGCCGTGTCATTATGGATCAGCCCGATGTCAAGGGACGGCGAGCGATTCTGGACATCCACGTGCGCGGCAAGCCACTGGCCGAGGAGGTCGATCTGGATGCCGTAGCACGCGGCACACCCGGTTTCGTAGGCGCTGACATTGAGAATATGGTCAACGAATCTGCGATTCTGGCCGCCCGCCGCAACCGGCGCACCATCAGTCAGGCTGAACTGACCGAAGCAGTGGAACGTGTCGCGCTGGGTGGACCCGAGCGCCACAGCCGTGTGATCTCGGCTGAAGAGAAACGGATCGTAGCCTACCACGAGGCAGGACACGCCTCGCTTCGCAAGTTGTTGCCCAACACCGATCCAGTCTACAAGATCAGCATCATCCCGCGCGGCCAGGCAGCCGGCTACGTCCTCTCATTCCCGGAGGAAGATCGCGGCCTGGTAACGCAACCATGGTTCGAGGATTTCATTGCGGTTGCATTGGGCGGTCGGGTTGCCGAAGAACTGATCTTCGACGAAATCACCGACGGCGCCCGCGACGACCTTGATCGCGTCACGCAGATCGCACGCCGCATGGTAACTCGCTTCGGCATGAGCAAGACCCTTGGCCCAATGGTCTATGGGCGTAAACAAGAAATGGTCTTTCTGGGACGCGAGATGTCGGAGCAGCGCGATTACAGCGAAGCCATCGCGATAGAGATCGACCGCGAGGTCAAGGCCATCGTGGACCACGCCTATCAAAAGGCGCGCACGTCCTTGCAGGAGAACATTGACAAGCTGAAGCTGGTCGCCGAGACGCTCATCGAGATCGAAACTCTGACGGCGGATGAGTTCAACGCCCTTTGGGACTCGGACAACGCGGCAGAGGTGCTTCCTCCGCCGACACCGCAGCCCTTGCCGACCCGTCCACCGGAACGGCGTCGGGAGGAAAGCAGAAGCGGGGGACCACAGACAAATACCCCGCCGAATCCAGCGCCATCTCCGGCTTAGGTCCTCAGCGGTGCAACCTGGTACCGTTTGAGGCCACAGCCTGTTAGCTGATCATCGAACAGCCGAGGCTTGTAAGCCTCGGCTGTTCTTCGTAGCTCTCCAGTTTTCAGAAACCGGTGGAGAACGAAGTTGCGTTGACGACTACCATCAACCGGCGACTCCCCGATCTTCCACACCGCCCCCAAGGAACTGTTTACCATCCATGCCGGTCATCCATTTCTTTCCTTCCCCCTGGCTGCAAGACATCGTTGCGCTGTTTATCACGTTCGCGGCAGCCTTGTTGTGGCTGCGATTCACGGATATCCTGGCTCGGCGCAAGATCGTCTCACGTCATCTGTCGCGTAAACTGATCCACATTGGCACCGGTCCAATCTTTGTGCTCTGCTGGCTGCTTTTCAGCGGAGAAAACCAAAGCCGCTGGCTGGCTGCACTGGTGCCGGCCGTCATCACACTTCAGTTCGCACTGATTGGGCTGGGTGTGCTGAAGGATGAAGACGCCGTGCAGGCCATGTCCCGCTCCGGCAACCGGCGCGAGCTGCTCTATGGCCCGCTGCAATATGGCGTTGTCTTCGTTTTGACCACCCTGCTCTTCTGGACAAATTCCCCGGTGGGCATCGTCGCCCTGATGATCCTCTGCGGCGGTGACGGGTTAGCAGACGTGATTGGACGACGCTTCGGGCACGCACGGCTGCCGCTGAACCCCAACAAGTCATGGGCCGGCAGCATCGCCATGCTGCTGACCGGTTTCGTGCTTGCATATGCCTACCTGGCGCTGTTCATCGGTCTTGGCGTCCTTAACATCAGTCTGATCGGCGCGTTCATCCCCGTACTATTGATCGCCATCTCTGCGACTGTCGTCGAGGCGGTGTCAGGCGCCGACATGGACAACATCACTATCACCGTGACCGCGTTGGGCGTCGCCTGGCTGTTGATCGACGGCCTGGGCGTCTGGGATGTGCCGTTTCTGGGGTAAGCCCTACCCTTGATACGCTGCCGAGGGGTCAAGCGATGTGAATTGGTGGCTTCTGCTCGTCGAGGCAGCGACCTGATTGCTTTTCTAGTTGAGAGTTGGAAATTGGGGAGACTCCCATTAGCTGGCCAGCCAGCCAGCCATTGCCCGCGTGCAGTTCTGCTCACCAGCGCCAGATAACTGCCCCAAATGGGCACATGCCCATGCACACCTGGCAGTTCATACAGCGGCTGACGTCGATCACCGGCGGCTCGTCGCGGTCGAAACGCAGCACGGCCATGCCGCGGCAGGAACGCATGACGAGACAGCGCGCACACATTTGACACAACTGGTCATCTATTGCGAGATGCCGATCGTTAGCCGTCTGTGTCATGGCAGGAACCTGAATAGCTACGGCCTCGCCGGCCTGGTCGGGGATATCTTGACAGACCGGCGAGGCTAAAGAAGGGTGGAAGAGGAGTGAAGGGGCTAGATAAAGATGACCTGAGCGCCATCAGTCATGTCGATGAAATCGGCGGCAGTCACGACATCGATCACGCCATCAACGAAGTCATCCTTGCTCAGGTTGTTCATGTCAACGGTCATCTTGCAGGCATAGAGCTTGGCGCCTGCATCGACCAGCATCTGTAGATATTCACGGACCGGCGGCACTTCCAGTTCTTCCATCTTGTCGCGCATCAGCTTGGTGGCAAATGCGGTCATGCCTGGCAGGACACCGAGAAGGTTGGGGATACCAAGATTGGGATCCTTGACACCCATCATCGACATCTTCATGCTGGTGTTGGCCACTGGCGCAACCTCCAGATGATCGATGCGGTGTTTGTTGATGATGTCCAAGCCCCAGAACGTGAAGAAGATGGTAACGTCCAGCCCATTGCCCAGGGCCGCCCAGCCCATCACCAGGGCGGGGTAGGCCATGTCCAGGTTGCCCTTGGAACAGATGAACGCGATGTGTCTGTCGTCTGACATTGAAAATGTCTCCTTGGTTTGCTAAGAAGTACGGCGGCGGTCAGGAGTTCGACTCTTTCCGCAAGGTCGAACTGCTGTGTGCTAGACGCAGCCTTCGGGCTTGCCGAGGCCGGAGATCTTCGCGACCTTCTTGGCCGGACCCTTTGGAAAAAGCGAAAACAGTTCCTTGGTAGTGACGCCGGCGCCATTAGTGATCTGGCGTAGTGTGGGCGACTTGCCGGTGGCCTGGCCGGTATTGCGGCAGAAGTCGATTACCTTCCAGTGCTCGGAGTTTAAATCCGGAATGCCTTCCTCGTGAGCGATCTCGACCGCGATTTCCCGGTTCCACTCGTTAGGGTTGGTCATGAAGCCTTCGTCGTCCACCTGAACAGTTGCGCCGGCGATTTCTCGGGTTGCCATTGTCATATCTCCTGATTGATTTGAAAAACGTGTTGTCTGGTAAAGCAGCAACGGCTAGTTTCTATTGATGATCGTTGATCCGTTGGCGGCTGGCTGGTCTGAACCGACAGCCTTCAACATATCCAAAGTAAGAGCCAGCCCGCGGCGCGTTTGCGGATCGCGAAGCTGCTTGAAGATACTCCAGAACGATGTGGGCACCTCTTCCTGCTGAACTTCCGTCTTGCGCATGGTACCAGCCAGATTCTGCGCCATGGCCATGATCTCCGGCTGCGTCATCTGCTTGATGGTCATCAGAATCGTCACCACGTTATCGCCCAGTTGGCGCACATCCTCGGGACCGAAAGCCGCGACCACGTTGTCAAGCACGTATTGGCCCTCTTTCGCCAGCCGAAAATAGCCTTTGCGCTCCATAGCATCCATCTGCTGAACCGCGGCCAGAAACGCATCGTTGACAATGGGGCCGGCATCCTGCGCCAGATCCGAAATACTTTCAACCTGATCGAGCAGTTGCTCGATGTTGCGGGTGTTGCGCGCCAGCCGCTTGACGAGATAGAGCAGGTCTTCCAGTTGAACGTACGGCTCGATTTCGTTGAGTTGCTCTACAGCGACCTGAAACAGGTCCATTGCCACCGGCGTCAGGTCTGTTTTCAGGTCGTCCCATTCCTGCTGCCGCCGCCGCTGAGCTTCCATGTGCTCGGTCAGCTCCTGCACTTGCCCGCTCAACGCATCCAGCTTGTTGTTCAGTTCGAGCAGTATCTGTGTTTGATCCATGTCTCGATTTCTCCCGGCGGCACTCAGTTCCACTTGCCGGCCATCTGTAGCTGTGCGGTGATCGGAAGCGGCTTGCCCTTAAGCAGCAGGTTCCAGTACATCCAGCGGAACAGCATCTTGCCCCAGTGATTCATGCGGCTCTCTTGCAGCAGCGAGAACGGTCCCACACCAGGGAGTGGGAACTTGCCCGGCAGTGGCTCCACATCATAATTGAAGTCGATCAGGAACCCCTTGCCAAAACCAGATTCGATATAGCAGTTGGCATGGCCGTCGAACGTCTCCTGCAACGGCAGGCCATCCACATAGCGCATGAAGTTCTCGATGAACACGTCGCCCTGGAAGTGAGCCACGCTGCCGGCCTTTGAGCTGGGCAGATTGGTGGCATCGCCTAGTACAAAGATGTTATCGAAATCTCGCGCCTTGAGTGTGTGCTTTTCCGTCGGCACGAAATTCAGTTCGTCGCCCAGGCCGGAACGACCGATCAGCGTATCGCCCATGTTGACCGGCACCGAAATCAGCAGGTCGTAGTCGATCTCGACACCATCATAAGAGGAGATCTTCTTGCCGTCGGGATCGACCTCCATGATATTGAACTCAGGAACAACGCTGATGCCCTTTTCATCCAGCATGTCACCCAGCAGTCTCGACGCGCGCGGCTTGGTGAACGCGCCTGGCAACGGCGTCGCCAGGGTCAGTTCAACGCGATCGCGAATGCCATGCTCGTGGAAGAACCAATCGGCCAGGAAGAGAAACTCCAGCGGAGCAACCGGGCACTTGATCGGCATTTCGGCGACGTTGAGCACTACCCGGCCGCCTTGCCAGGTACGCAAATACTTCTGCAACGCCAGTGCGCCATCAACCGTGTAGAAGTCGAAAATCGAACGCCGCCATTCATGCTCAGCCAGGCCGGGCGTCTCTTCTGGAACCACCCGCGAGCCGGTGGCAATAACCAGGAAATCATAGGACAGAATACGTCCATCCTTCTTGATTTTGACCTGATTCTTGTCGGCTTCAATCAGCTCGATCTCGGAAACTATCAACTCCACATCGCGCGGCAGATAGTCTCGACGAGCGCGCACGACATCGTTGCGGCCATAGATACCAAAGGGGATGAACAGAAAGCCGGGCTGGTAATAGTGCAGTTCTGACTGGTCAACGATGGTTATCTTCCATTCGCTGAGGTCCAGTTCCTGCGCCAGCTTGTTGGCGGTAATCGTGCCGGCAGTACCGGCGCCCAAAATTACAATGCGTTTCATCGGTTATGCCTCGCAATGGTTACAGTTTCGTGATCTCAGCAATTCGCTGAAGCCGGGTGAAGAGTTGATTGCGCTCGTCGGCGATATGCGACAGAATATCAGCGATTCGTTGTACGAACGGGAGAACCCTGGCCTGCTGTTCGGCATCCAGACGATGTACCTCGTCCAGATGGGCCATCAGCAGGTCATCGTCCAGTTCAAGGTATTCCGACATACGAGCCAGTTTTTCGTCGCTGGGCGGCCACCCCTCTGGTGCGATTCCACCCATCACCAGCATCGCCTTGATCTCGCTGCCAACCCGAACCAACCCGCGGGCGCACATCAGACCCAAATGACTCTCTTGAAACTGCGGCGCCAGCGACGGCTTGTTGGCCAGGTCGATCCACAGACTCAAGCAGCGCTCGCGGGCTACCGGGGAGGTCTCGGCCGCCGTGTAGAGCCCACAAGGGTTGCTGGGGCTGGTAATGAGATTGCCTTGCAGATCGGTCACCAGAATCATGACACCCAGTGCAGCGGCGAAACTGTCCTGGATCAACTGGACACACTCCAGCGGCAGCAGGTCTGCGATCTGCATGGCGCCGTTTTGCGCCGCTTCGACGTCACGAACCGGTGTGCCATTGCTGCGTTGCAGCCAGAGCTCGATTTGCTGTCGCGGAAAGCGCCATTGATTGCCGACCTTCACCGCGGGAATGCGTCCGCTCTCGGCCATCCGGTAGATGGTCGTCCGGTCAACGTGTAGGACATCTTGCAGTTCTTTGGTGGTCAGCAGGTCTGAGATCATCGCAGCAATCCTGTGAAATATGTTTCACAATTCTTTCGCCAGAATACCAGACATTGACGCCTTGCGGTATGATTTGAATCATGTTCAGTTACATTTGCTGCATGTTGTCGCAAATGTTGCATCATGTGCAACGCGATGCATCGATCAGCCAGGAGCGTGCCTCACACAGTGACTGCCGCGCCACCGAATGGAAAGACTGATGCGTCGGGCCAGTATTTCTCCCTTTGTCCGTCCGTCTGCCTAACAACATCGTCAATCCTGGCGCCTAATCTCGCGTCATGTAGCCGTTTTCACAGGATGCCTGACAAAGTATTTGTTTTTTCATTGCGAATGATGTAAACTTGCACTGCTTACAATTTGTTAACAGTAGAAGGTAGACCGCATTCATGGCCCAAGCAAAAAGCTCGAACGGACGCACCCAGGCGCTGGACACGACGATTACATCGTTGAAGAAGCGCTTTGGCGAAGGCGCCATCATGAAACTGGGCGATGCGGCCAACATGAAGGTCGAGGCGATCCCTACCGGCGCACTCTCCCTCGATCTCGCACTGGGCATCGGCGGCATCCCCCGCGGCCGCGTCATCGAAATCTACGGCCCCGAAAGCTCCGGCAAGACCACCATCTGCCTGCACGTCATCGCTGAGGCTCAGCGAATGGGCGGGACCTGTGCATTTGTCGACGTCGAGCATGCGCTGGATCCCGACTACGCCAGCAAGATCGGCGTCAATGTCGATGATCTGTACGTTTCGCAGCCCGACACCGGCGAACAGGCGCTGGAAATCGCCGAGGCGCTGGTCCGCTCCGGTGCCATGGATGTCGTGGTCGTCGACTCGGTGGCCGCCCTGGTGCCGCGCGCTGAGATCGAAGGCGACATGGGCGACAGCCACATGGGCTTGCAGGCTCGTCTGATGAGCCAGGCGCTGCGCAAGCTGTCCGGCGCCATCAGTCAGTCCAACACGGCGATGATCTTCACCAACCAGTTGCGCCAGAAGATCGGCGTGATGTTCGGCAACCCGGAGACCACCACCGGCGGCATGGCGCTCAAGTTCTACGCCAGTGTGCGGCTGGACGTGCGTCGCATCGAAAGCCTCAAGCATCAGGGCGCAGTCATCGGCAACCGCACCCGCGTGACGGTCAAGAAGAACAAGGTAGCGCCGCCCTTCCGCCAGGCCGAATTCGACATCATGTACAACGAGGGTATCTCCCGCTCCGGTGATGTGCTGGATCTCGCTGTGGAACACGAGATCGTCACCAAGCGCGGCGCGTTCTATTCCTTCGGCGACACCCGCCTGGGTCAGGGCCGTGAGAATGCCAAGATCTTCCTGCAAGAGAACCAGGACTTGTTTATAGTCATCGAAAATCAGATTCTGGAGGCCTCAAACCTCCCGCCGCGTGCAGAGCGTGTTGCTGCCACCGCCTGACAGCGTTCGTTGGCCATATCTCTCGCACGCATTTCTGTTCATCCCAGGCAAGCTGATCGTCTCATCACAGCTGCCACAAGGATCGTGAGATCGAAGCTGTTTCGATCTCGACAACGGGCCACAGCCCGACCTAATCCAGCATACGACTTCGGCGTGAACTGCCGACTCGAGCAGGCTGTTTCAGGTGTTTCCACAGCCGCAGGTGCCCATTATCGTCCCTTGCACCGGTCATGGAAGCCAATACCCTGTTCGATCATCAGACAATGAAAACGCGTGGCACTGGCCTATCATTTGGTCCAACTGCGGACCACAACAAACGGGATACTGGCTCACCCGGATAGCCTTGTCTGGCGGCATTGCTCGCCTGGTTGGTAAAATACGTGTTCGCTGGTCTCGCAGCGATCGATGACAAGTTGTTTGTGGCACCCAAGTCCCACCGCAGACCGCACAGCATCGACACCGCTGCCAAATGCGCTCTTCACAGCAGCATTTGGTAAACCCGCAACGGATCGCTGGAATCAAGCTGTGGCCGCTATGGCCACAGCTTTCGTTTATTTTCGGCTTGTTGCCTAACGCAACAACTCGACAAGACGCAGTCTGCGCAGAGATCGGATCGTGACCGGAACCGTCACAGCATTGAAGTTCCAGCGAAGGAACCGCCAGCGAGTCAGCGTATACCTTGACGGCGCCTACGCCTTCGGCTTACCTGACACAGTCGCGGCGCAGCTCAGAATCGGTCAAACGCTGACGGATGGCGAGTTGGCTGAACTGAAGGAGCAAGATAACCTGGAGCGCGCCTACCAGCGCACTCTGGTTCTGCTCTCACATCGGGCGCGCAGCGTAATGGAGATTCATCGTTACCTGGAACGGCTTGAGGTAACCCAGGAAGCGATCGCCATCATCGTCGAAAGGCTGACCGGCTACGGCTATCTGGACGACCTCAAGTTCGCTCAAGCCTGGGTGAGCGACCGTGAGCGATTTAGACCACGTTCGCCGGCCGCCCTGCGCAACGAGTTGCGCGAAAAGGGTATCTCTCAGGAGATTATCGCTCAGGTATTGAGCGAAATCGACCAGGATGCCAGCGCCCAACACGCGGCTGAAGCGTATGCACGACGGTTACAACACCTTGATGAGCGTTCTTTTCGCCAAAAACTTGGCAACCACCTGTTGCGACGCGGTTTCGCTCACAGCGTCGTCTGGAAAGTGGTCGACCAGATGTGGCAGCAACAGCAAGATGACAACCCGCAAGAAGAATTCAACAGCTGGCAATGAGCCAGATTCATTCACATATCATGATGTCGCACGTGCCAACGACCGAGCAGATTCAACCGACATTCGCGGCCCAGCGCATGGCAAACTTGCCTGCCGGGCTGCGGCTCGTTCGATCGTTCGCGACATCCACAGGGAGCAACCATGGAACCAGTAGCAATCGCGATGGTGCTACTTGGCCTGCTGATCGGACTGGGCATCGGTGCGCTTATCGGCTACTACGTGTACCGATCGATGCACAACCTCAAGGTCAAGTCCGCCACTGCGCAAGCCGAGGAAATCGTCAAGGAAGCAGAGAAGGCGTCAGCCCAACAGCGTCAACAGATCGAGCTGAACGCCAAGGAAGAGTCCGTTCGACTTCGCGAGGAATTCGATCGCGAAGCCAACGAAAAGCGTAAGGACCTGCGACGACAGGAGGAGCGCCTGCAGCGCCGACAGGATGCCCTGGATCGGCGTATGGAAGAGGTCGAGAGCCGCGACCGCAATCTCCAGAAACGCCAGCAGAACCTCGACAAGCGTCAAAGCAACCTGGAAAACCTGGAGGAGCAGAAGCAACAGGAGCTGGAACGCATTTCGGCGATGACAGCCGACGATGCCAAACAACTGCTGATCGAGTCGGTGCGCAACGACACCCGCCAGGACATGGCGCGCGTCATCCGCGAGGTGGAGGCCGAAGCACACGCCGAAGCCGACCGGCGCGCACGCAAGATCGTCACTCTGGCCATCCAGCGCCTGGCCTCGGATCAGGTGGCTGAGACCACTGTCTCGTCGGTGCCGATCCCCAGTGACGAGATGAAGGGTCGCATCATCGGGCGCCAGGGACGCAACATCCGCGCGATTGAAGCTGCCACGGGCGTCGATCTGGTGGTGGACGACACGCCTGAAGCGGTGATCATTTCCAGCTTCGATCCGGTGCGCCGCGAGGTGGCTCGGTTGACGCTGTCGCGGCTGGTGGTCGATGGACGCATCCACCCGGCGCGCGTCGAGAAAGAAGTACAGAAGGCGCAGCAGGAAGTCGAGCAATCGATGTGGGAAGCGGGCGAACAAGCCCTGTACGACACCGGCCTGCAAGGTCTGCATCCGGAGATCATCAAGTTGCTGGGTCGGCTGCGCTTCCGCACCAGCTACGGCCAGAACCAGCTCTTCCACGCTGTCGAGACGTCACATCTGGCCGGCATCATAGCCGCCGAACTCGGCGCGGATGTCCGGACAGCGAAGCTGGGCGGGCTGTTGCACGACCTTGGCAAAGCCGTCACCCACGAAGTCGAAGGACCGCATGCGCTGGTAGGTGCTGACATCGCCCGCCGCTTTGGTGTGCCTGCCAAAGTGGTCAATGTCATTGCCAGCCATCACCACGAAGTCGAACCGGAGTCGCTGGAGGCGGTGATCGTCGAGGCCGCCGATGCAGTCTCGGGTGCACGGCCTGGCGCACGCCGTGAGGCGCTGGAGACCTATCTCAAGCGTGTTACGGCGCTGGAGGACCTGGCTAACTCGTTTGACGGCGTTGAACAGTCCTATGCCATCCAGGCCGGCCGTGAAATTCGCATCGTGGTACGGCCGGATGTGGTTGACGATCTGGCGGCCATCGCGCTTTCGCGCGATATTGCCAAAAAGGTCGAGGACTCCTTGGAATATCCTGGCCAGATCAAGATCACTGTCATTCGCGAGACTCGATCGGTCGATTTCGCCAAGTAACGCATCGGTCTGTTAGGGTTCGTCTCGGCGAGTCGCAATCTTGTTTGCGACTCGCCGTTTTAATTCCTGAATTGCCCGCACTACCATCACAGAATTCCTCCCATAACCCGGCAAAAGCATCAATCTGCGGCTTTTTACAAGAAATGCACGAATCAACCGTAACCTATCGTTGAACTTGACGTCATGATATGACAGAGTGCGTTCGCATCTGGCAACGCTAACAAAACACTGGAGTATACCAATGACCGCCAGCCTGACCACAACTCCTACTGGTCTACCAATGAACAAAGCCTATCAAAACCCAGTACTTCCCATCGTCGCAGGAGCCAGTCAACCCATGGAGGTAATCAAGGTTTCGGCCAACAGTCGATCGACAGCTGTCGCAGGAGCAATCGCAGGTGTCATCCGCGATCATGGTCACGCGGAAGTCCAGGCAATCGGTGCCAGCGCTGTAAATCAGGCAATCAAGGCAATCGCCATCGCCAACGGATACCTTGATATGGATGAGATCCAGATCGTTTGCATCCCCTCCTTCACTGAGGTCGCCATTGACGGTCAGGAACGCACAGCGGTGCGCATATCGGTGATCAAACGTTAGGCGCGCGTCTGTCGCACGATTTCCGCTGCGGTCAATCACCTGACAAAGCCACCCCCAGCAATCGTTGACAAGCACGCTCCGAGCCGCCTTGTGTTTCCCCGCGAGGGCTTGTAATGTAACAATCAACAGGCCGCCAGAATGACTCTGGCGGCCTGTTTTTCATTGTAGCGTAAGGGTGAAGTGAGAAATACTGCGAACGCTGGTGTGCGTTGCCTGAAGGCTACTGTGTTTGATCGCTGGGCGGCTGGCGGCGACGGGAGCGGGATCGGCGGGAGCGCGCATCGCCTTCCGCCGGTGGCTGTTCGGCGTCACCGGCTGCGCCTTCGTCTGAGGATGCAGCCGCGCGCTTCATGGCACAACTACAACCAGTCCGTTTGCCGCCAGTGGCTGGACCTTCCACATCGGCCGCGGCAAACTCCTGTGTCGAGCCATCTGCCAGCTTGACGGTCAGGGTCTCGCGCAGCGGATTCACCCTGCGTACCCGTCCCTCGCCCTCTGGTGTTTTGACCACCGCACCGACCTTGGGCAGCTTCTTGCGCCCATCCTCATAGACTTCCTGCTCATAGGAAAGGCAGCAAAGCAGCCGTCCACAAACGCCCGATATCTCAGGGGGATTGAGCGGCAAGTTCTGCGTCTTGGCCATCTTGATGGTGACCGGGTTGAACTCGCGCAGCCACGAAGAACAGCACAGTTGCTTGCCGCACTTGCCTACCCCATCCAGCACTTTTGCCTGATCGCGCACACCTATCTGCTTCATTTCGATGCGCGCGTTGAGCGATTTGGACAGATCGCGCACCAAATCGCGGAAGTCGACACGGCCTTCGGAAGTAAATGACACCACCAGCCGGCTGCCGTCGAAGCTATATTCCGCGCTGACGACCTTCATTGGCAGCTTGTGCGCTTCAGCGCGTTCACGACAGATCTCCAGCGCCTCTGGCTCGCGGCGACGATTGACGTCGCGCTCCACCAAATCAACCGGCGTGGCGCGACGCAGCACCGGCTTTAGATCGGCGCCAACGCGATCCTGGCCCATAGCGCGCGCAGTCCACGCTACCTGGCCGATCTCATGGCCCTGGGATGTTTCGACCACCACGTACTCACCCGATTCAAGGTCCAGCATGGACCCCGGGTCGAAGTGATAGATCTTGGTAACAGGTCGAAAGCTCACACCTATGACGGTGGGCATGATTCCTCCTGAAAATATGAACGAACGACCGGTGCGCTGGATGGCTTCTGCATTGACTTGAGCGCCATGCAACCACCCCGGTGTTTACGACTGAGTTTCAATGTCCAACTCACGAATGAATGGATTGACCGGCGGAAGCAGGCAGATGCAGCAGCAAAGTCTCCAGCAACAGACGGCTGTTGACATTGCGGTTGATCTGCTCCGGCGCCTGCTCCAGCCTGGCAAGAAATCTGCGGACTTCGGCCGCACTGTATTGCCGGGCTGCCATGTCAATCTCGGTGACCAGGTCGATGTTGGTCACATGAGCCGCACAGCCATGCTGCACCAGCAGAACGTCACGCCACCAACTGGTCCACGCTGCCAACGTCGGCTGAAGGTCGCTTGCTTTGCGACTCAGCGCTTCGGCATAGGCAAGACGATCGACCGCTGTCTGCCCCGGCAGGCGACGCGCCTCGACCAGGCGGCGCGTCCGGTCTTCCCAGACTTCGCCGTCGGTCAGGCGCTGGATTGCCCAGCCAATGCGTCCCTGGCTGAGGCGGGCCAGCAGATCGGCCTGCTGCTGGCTGGCCAGCCAGCGCTCCACCAGCGCTTCTCTGATCTGCGCCAGTGGCAAGGGACGAAGTTGAATCGTCTGGCAGCGCGAAACAATCGTAGGCAGCAAAGAATCTGGGCGCGCGCTGGTCAACACCAGCCGGACCTGAGGCGGCGGCTCCTCGAGCGTTTTGAGCAACGCATTGGCGGCTGGCAGCGTAGCCCGCTCGAACTCGCGCAGGATGATCACCTTGAAGGGCGATTCCATGGGCGCAAGCGAGGCAAACCGCTGCACGTCGCGTATCTGCTCGATTTTGAGCGCACCCTCGCGGCTTCGTTCACCGCTTTCAGCTTCCACCAGCCGCACATCGGGATGCGTGCCATGCGCGATCATGCTGCACGACCGGCAGCGTCCACACGGCCGGTCAGGCTGGCCGCAGTTGATGGCCGAGGCCAGCGCGAGAGCCAACGTGCGCTTACCGACTTGAGAATCGCCCGCTATCAGCAATGCATGGGGCAGGCGTCCAGTGTCCAGGCTGCTCTGCAAGAGTTGGACGGCCCACTCATGCCCCACGATCGACCAGTTAGTTGAAATCATTGCTCACAATCCTCATCTGCGGCAGCATTGTACCACACGTGAACTGTCAAGACAACGAAGCAACACATATCGACGACATGCCTTTGACAAACTCCTGTAGCGGGGCTATCATGGCGTTCAAAGTGGCTCTCCCAGTCCGCCGTTTCGCGGCGACGAGCATCACCAAGATACTGACGATGTAAGGAGTTCAAATATGTCTACACCTGTTGTTGTTACCGATGAAAGCTTTGAGAGCGAGGTTTTGGAATCGAGTATCCCTACCCTTAACGATTTCTGGGCGGAGTGGTGCGCGCCGTGCAAAATGATTGCCCCAATTCTGAAGGAACTGGCCGCGGAATACGAGGGACGTCTCAAGATCACCAAACTGGATGTCGATGAGAATCCCTCCACTTCGATGGCGTACGGCGTCCGCAGCATCCCGACCCTGATCCTGTTCAAGGATGGCAAACTGGTGGAACGCATCGTTGGCTACCGTCCCAAAGATCAGTTGCTGCAGCAGATCAGCGACTACCTGCCGCCGGCCTGACCAAACACAAGGAGTAATTATTCGTCATGACCCAGACCAAAATCGTCCTTTCCGAGCGCGACATTCCAACGCACTGGTATAATATCAACGCTGACCTGCCAGCCGCGGGCGTTGACCTGCCGCCTGTGCTGCATCCGGGTACCGGCCAACCGGTCGGCCCGGCCGATCTGGCGCCGCTCTTCCCCATGGCGTTGATCATGCAGGAAGTCAGCACCGAGCGCTACATCGAAATACCGGACGAGGTGCGCGACATCTACACCCTCTGGCGACCGACCCCGCTCTACCGCGCCCATCGCTGGGAACAGGCGCTGGACACGCCGGCCAGGATCTATTACAAATACGAAGGCGTCAGTCCGGCCGGAAGCCACAAGCCCAACACCGCCGTGCCGCAAGCCTATTACAACAAACAAGAGGGCGTGACCCGCATCACCACGGAGACGGGCGCCGGTCAGTGGGGCAGCGCGCTGAGCTTTGCATGCCAGATGTTCGGAATCGAATGCAAGGTCTACATGGTCAGGATCAGCTACGACCAGAAGCCCTACCGCAAGCTGCTTATGCAGACTTGGGGCGCATCCGTGGTTCCCAGCCCAAGCAACGAGACCAACGCTGGCCGTCAGATTCTGGCCAAGGATCCGGACAGCAGCGGCAGCCTGGGCATCGCTATCAGTGAAGCGGTGGAAGAAGCCGTCTCGCGCGACGACACCCGCTACAGCCTGGGCAGCGTGCTGAATCACGTCCTGCTGCACCAAACGGTCATCGGCCAGGAGGTCATCAAGCAGTTGGAACTGATCGACGCCGACTGGCCAGATGTGGTGGTGGCCTGCACAGGCGGCGGCAGCAACTTTGGCGGCTTCGCTTTCCCCTTTGTGCGCGAAAACATCGTCAACGGTAAGCAGACCCGCGTCGTCGCCGTCGAACCGGCCGCCGCACCCAGCCTGACGCGCGGCGTCTACGCCTACGACTTCGGCGATACCGCGCAGATGACCCCGCTGGTCAAGATGCACACCCTCGGCCACGACTTCGTGCCGGCGCCGATCCACGCCGGCGGGCTGCGCTACCACGGCATGGCCGCACAGGTCAGCGCGCTCAAAGAAGCCGGACTGATCGAGGCGAAGAACGTCCAGCAGCGAGCGATCTTCGACGCCGCCATGAGCTTCACCCGCGCCGAAGGCATCCTGCCCGCCCCCGAAGCGGCCCATGCCATTCTGGGCGCGCTGGATGAAGCACTGGCCTGCAAGGAAAGCGGCGAGACCAAGACCATCGTCTTCAATCTCAGCGGCCACGGCCACTTCGACCTCGCCTCCTACGATGCCTATTTGCAGGGCAACCTGGTGGACTACGAATATCCCACCGAGTTGGTCCAGCAATCGCTGGCGAACCTGCCAAAAGTTGGATAGGAAGTCATAACGACACGAAAAACGCCCCTGTGTTTTTGCACACAGGGGCGTTTTTCATGCCGGGTCGAATCAAACGTCAGTTGCGTTGGGAATAGAAAAGCGGCAGCTCATCGCTACCGCTTTCGTGCTCCTGCGCCTAGACTCGAACTAGGAACCAACCGGTTAACAGCCGGTTGCTCTGCCGATTGAGCTACGCAGGATTGTGTTATTGCCCAAAGGCACCGTGAATTATACCGCAACCTTGATCACTGTCAAGATTCAGGCCAGGTAATCGCGCAGCTTGTGGCTGCGGATCGGATGGCGCAGCTTGCGCAACGCTTTGGCCTCGATCTGGCGAATCCGCTCGCGGGTAACACCGAAGTGCTGGCCAACTTCCTCCAGGGTGTGGCTGGTGCCGTCAGCCAGGCCGAAGCGCATTTCCAGCACCTCGCGCTCACGCTGCGTCAACTGGCCCAGAATGTCCTGCATCTGCTCGCGCAGCAACTGATGGTTGGCAGCGTCAGCCGGGCCGGGCAGCGTGTCATCCTCGATAAAGTCGCCCAGCGAGCTGTTTTCCTCCTGGCCGACCGGCATGTCCAGCGACATCGGTTCCTGTGACACGCGGTGGATGCGCTGGACCTTGAGCGCCGCTCGTTGCCAGCGGCGTTCCAGCTCTGCGTCCAGCGGCCGCTCGTTGCGGATCGCCTCTTCGATGGCGCGTTTGTCCTCCGGCGCCATCAGGTCCAGTTCCAACGCCATTTCCTCAGGCGAAGGATCGCGCCCCAGTTCCTGCGCCAGACGACGCTGGACGCGCGACAGGCGGTTGATACTTTCAACCATGTGCACAGGAATGCGAATGGTGCGCGCCTGATCGGCAATGGCCCGACTGATAGCCTGGCGAATCCACCATGTCGCGTAGGTGCTGAACTTGAAACCCAACTCGTGGTCAAATTTCTGCACCGCACGCAGCAGGCCAATGTTGCCTTCGGAGATCAGATCGGAAAAACTCATACCGCGACCGATGTAGCGCTTGGCGACACTGACCACCAGGCGCAGGTTGGCGCTGGTGAGTCGCTGCTGGGCAGCCAGGCCATCGCGGACCTGGAACTCCAAATTGTACCGGGTCCCCTCGTCCAGGTCTGGCTCCTCGGCTAACCTGATCTCGGCATCCTTGCCCCAGTGAATCCGCTGCGACAACTCTACTTCTTCTTCGCCGGTCAGCAGCGCGGTGCGTCCGATCTCGCGCAGATACATGCGAACCGGATCGCTGGTGATGGCGGGGTCGGAAAACTCCTGAATGAACTCTTCAACCGGCCGATTGGCCTCCGCTTCGACCTCAAGTTCAAATTCTTCGTCGCGCGGGATCGACGGCACAGGCGCGTCGAGATCATCGGACTCGTCCTGCTCCTCCTCGTCTTCTATATCCTCGTCTTCCGCCATTTCGACGACGGTGCCGTCGGGCAGGACGCGAGTCGGACGTTCAAAATCAGCCGACAGGTCATCGTCGTCAACGCTGGCGACGTCTGACATCGGAACTGTTTCTAGTTCGTCCACTGTAACAACGCGTTGTTTGGATTTGGTCATCCTAGGGTGCTCAATGTTGGTACACAGGTCCAATCTATTTAACGAGACGCTGATGGGTTCCGGGTCGTCAATACGCTCAGAGACTTGGCGTCATCTTGCGACGGCCCGCGTAAGTACGGATATTAAGGGTCTGTTCAAGGCTGCGGCGATGCTGGCTCAACTCACCTTGCAATTGGCGATAGATCATGGCATCTTCCTGGTTGCCTTCGGACTCTGCGTCCTGTGCCAGAGAAGGCAGCGCGCGAGTGCGGGTCTCCAGGTTATCGATACGCAGCCGCAGCACCGTATCGACCAGATCCTTGAGAAGCTGTTGCTGCGAAAGTTCCGGCCAACGCTGGCCATAGGCGCGCAATTGTTCGATCTGCCAGGCCAGGTCAGAGTCGATCCACTCGTCTGCGACGTCCAGTTGACCTGCCAGCAGAGCTGCACAGACGGACCTTTCCTCGGACCGGCTGAAATCATCCTCATCCAGCGAGCCCACGCCCAGTTCGACCAGTTCGGACTGGAGGTGCGGAAAGATGCCCGGCTGGAGCACCAGCAGCGCCAGCAGATGGATGGCATGGCTGTTGCCCAACGCCTTCGGTTTGCGGGCTGGCGTTCTGGCCGGCGCTGGCTGATCCGGGTCGGCCTCGATGGGAGGCGTGTCGATATCTGGCGGCAGTTGCCGCTTGACAGCCCGTTGCGGCGAAGCGCGGCGAAGCAGGTCACGCTCGATGGTACGTTCATCCGTTTGCACCAGCCGGGCGAGCTGCTGCGCATAGTGTGCCCGCTGAATCTCGCTGGAAACTTCCAGTATCAGTGGCGCCAACTGGTCCACGGCCGCCGACTTGCCCTGGGCCGAGTTCAGATCCTCGGTCTGGCGCACGAGATCGAAATAGAAGTCCACAACCGGTTGCGCAGCGTCCACCAGGGATCGCCACGTTCGACCATGGTCCTCCGGGTCGCTGCGCATGACATCATCAGGATCCTGCCCTTCCGGCAGAGTCATTATACGCAAGTCGGCTGCCAGACGTGCCTCGAAACGCAACATGCCGCGCGGATCAAGGCTGGGCATCCACTCGCGGTCCAACGACTCACGAGCCTGAGAGATACCGCGCAGCGTGGCTGCCTGGCCGGCCGTATCGGCATCCAGCGCCAACACGATGGTGTCGGTGTAACGGCGCAGTTGCTTAAGCTGCTGCTCCGTCAACGCTGTCCCCATGCTGGCCACCACGTTGCCCTCACCGAACTGGTGACAGGCCAGCACGTCCATGTAACCTTCGACGATAATGGCCTTGCCCTTGGCCCGAATGGCCTGGCGGGCCGCGTCGAGGCCAAACAGGATGCTCGACTTGTCGAACAGCGGAGTCTGCGAAGTATTAAGGTACTTGGGCTGCTGGTCACCCGTCAACGCGCGCGCGCCGAAGCCGATAACCTGGCCGCGTATATCGCGAATCGGCACCATGACACGCTGGCGAAACCGGTCGTAGTGACTGACACGCCCGGTGTCCTCGTACTCGCGCTCGATGATCAGCCCGGCCGCCAGAATATCTGCCAGCTCGTACCCGCGTCCGGCCTGACGCAGATAGCTCAGCAGGCCGTCCCATGCTTCGGGCGCGTAGCCAAGCTGGAATTTATCGATGATAGCGCTGTCCAACCCGCGTTTGTCGAGATAATCGCGGGCGACTGCGCCGGCCGGGCTTTGCTGAAGCTGGCTGTGAAAAAACAGGGCCGCAGCCTGGTTGATCTCACGCAGTTTGTCGAGATATTGATCGCGCTCGGAGGTTTCCTGGTCAGGCGGCGCCAGACTAACGCCGGCTTTTGGCGCCAGCAGTTCCAACGCCTCGCGGAAATCCAGGTTCTCCCGCTTCATGACGAACGCAAAGAGATCACCTCCCGTGCCGCACGCGCCAAAGCAGCGCCATGTGCCGCTCTCCGGGAAGACCACGAACGAAGGCGTCTTCTCCTGGTGGAACGGGCACAACGCCTTGTAAACCCGACCGGCCTTGCGAAGTGGCACGTAGGCGGAGACAACATCGACAATGTCGAGCCGGTCCTTGATCTCCTCGGCTATGCTCATGTGTTACTGGGTGTGACCTTGGTCGATTGGGTGACGGTCATCAGATGCGATGGCCGTGCTCTTCAACAGGGTGAATTATACGAACGCGCGGCAACGCTGTCAATTCGGCCCGTTTTCCCTCAACGGGTTTCAGTAACTATTCGAAGAAGCATCCGCTCCGACCTCGGAAGTCTACGAACCACGGCCAGAACGCATTCGAGCAATGGGAGAGCAGTCGTGACGATCAGTCATCGACTTCCGAGGTCTGCCCATGACACTTTTCATGCGAGCTCTCAACCAGCCAGGAAGGCGCCGATTCGGCCGGAGATACGTCTGCCACGCCCGGCTGAACGGCACCCATGACCTGTGCTAGCTGTTGCTTTCGTTGCCGGCGCTCTTGTCGCGCGCAGTTGTGATCCGCATGAAGGTTTTTTCGAAACGCATCATGAGCGTCAGGATGACCAGCACGATGATGGTAGCGCTCAACGCCAGCAATCCCAGCCCTGCGCCGACCGCCATGCCAATAGCCGCCACGGTCCACAGCCCGGCCGCCGTAGTCAGTCCCTTGACTTCGTCCTGCGAGCGCCAGAGCGTGCCAGCGCCCAGAAAGCCGATGCCGCTGACGATCTGGGCCGCCACCCGCCCCTTGTCGCCGATGCCGGGAAACGCGTGCAACGAAAGCATGGTGAACAGCGCCGACCCGACTGCCACCAGCATGTTGGTGCGCAGCCCGGCGGGCCGGTGCCCCGTTTCGCGTTCCAGCCCGATCAGACCGCCCAACACCGCGGCGATGACGAGATTAATGGTCTGGATTCCCAGCGTATTGCCGGAAAGATCGATGTGTAGCATGGTGCACCTCCTTTGGTGCCAGTCTGTGCGTCTGAATGACGATCCCCGTGAAATGTTTGCTGACTGAATCGTAACACCAGGCAGTGCTGGCTGTCAACTGGACCGAAAACAGCTGCCGCCCCAACTTGGCGAACGCGGCGGCGGTTTGGTATACTGGCCGCACTGCTGCGGTTGAGTCGTTTCGTTTGGCAACACAAAGCGGGCTGAAGCAAGCCGTGGAAAGAAAAGGGACCATGACACCATCCGTCGCATCTGATGCAACCACTCGCTTTTCCAGCCGTGTCGCTGACTACGTGGGCTATCGACCCAGCTACCCCAGCGAGATGATTGCCTTTCTGACCCGCGAATGCGGCCTGTCGGCGCAATCTGTGATCGCCGACATCGGCTCGGGCACTGGCTTGCTGAGCCGGCTGTTCCTGGAGAATGGCAACCAGGTTTACGGTGTGGAACCAAACGCGGAGATGCGGGCAGCGGCGGAGCAACTGCTGATCGGCTTTCCGAACTTCACCAGTCTGTCTGCCCGTGCAGAGGCAACGACTCTCGCGGATACCAGTGTTGACTTCGTCACGGCCGGCCAGGCGTTTCACTGGTTCAATCACGACCTGACGCGCCGCGAGTTCGAGCGTATTCTGCGGCCGGCCGGCTGGATTGCATTGGTCTGGAATGACCGCCAGACAGACACGACGCCCTTCCTGAGCGAATACGAACGCCTGCTGCAAACGTATGCGGTCGACTATGCCGCGGTCAACCACAAACAGGTCGATCCCTCTGCGCTGCAACGCGTCTTCGGTGGCGATGTGGGACGGGTGACCTTCGACAACCGGCAGCGGTTCGACCTGGCAGGCGTGACGGGCCGGTTGATGTCTTCCTCCTACGCGCCGCTGCCGGGCCATCCCAACTACGAACCACTGATGACCGGCCTGCGCGCAGCGTTTGACCGGTACAATGAGAACGGCATCGTCGAGTTTCTGTATACGACCGAGCTGTTCTACATCCAGCGTTGAGGCCCATGGAAACCAGGATTGTTCGCAGCCGGAAGCGCGCCAAGACCGTCAGCGCACGCGAGGTTGACGGGGTATTCGAAGTACGGGCGCCGGCGCACATGAGCGACTCCGAGCTGGAGCCGGTCGTGCAGAAGCTGATGGAACGCTGGCAGCGACGCCGCGACAAACAGGCGCTCAGCGACGCCGATCTTGAGCGGCGCGCCCGCGAGTTGAACCGCCAGTACTTCAACGGCAAGTTACGCTGGCAATCGGTGCGTTGGGTGGATAACCAGAACACGCGCTTCGGAAGCTGCACGCCCGGACAGGGGACGATTCGTATTTCGCACCGGCTTGCCACGATGCCCGGATTCGTGCTGGACTATGTACTTGTCCACGAACTGGCACATCTGCTGGAGGCGAACCACGGCGCAAGCTTCTGGCGACTGGTCAACCAGTACCCGCGCACCGAGCGTGCCCGCGGCTACCTGATGGCAGCCGGGCTGGAGATCGTGGAGGACTGACGTGAGCAACCAACAGATCGGTTTGCTGGTGGTTCTGATGGGTGTGGCGCTGGTGGTGATCGGTCTTGTTATCTGGGCCGGCGGGTTGACATGGCTGGCCAGGCTGCCGGGAAACATCCGCATCCAGGGTGAGTCGGTCACCGTTTTCATCCCGCTTGCGTCCATGATCGTCATTTCTGTGCTGCTGACGCTCGTTCTGAACCTGCTGCTGCGGATCTTTCGTCGCTGATACTGCGCGCCCCTTCGCCCGTCATGCCCGCGCAGGCGGGCATCCAAAACGTGGTCGCGTAGATGCTGCTTTCTCGACCAGACAAGGCTCTGGACTCCCGCCTCCGCGGGAGTGACGGGATAGTGTGGATGCATCTGGCTGCGGCGCCGCGTCATGCCCGCGCAGGCGGGCATCCAGAACGTGGTTGCGCAGATGTTGCTTTCTCGACCAGACAAGGCTCTGGACTCCCGCCTCCGCGGGAGTGACGGGATGGCGTATACGCAAAGCGAGGCCGGCGCAATGCCGGCCTCGCTTTGCTGGGGCGGTCTCGTGACCGTACCCCTGGGTCTCCTGGTTCGATTACAGCGATCCGCGTCCGCCACGGGCGCCCATTCCGCCACCCCGGCTGCCACGAGCGTTCTGCTGCTGCATGGTGCCGTAGTTGTCACAGGCGCCATCGCCATCAGCGTCGTCCCAGTTCGGTCCAGACCCACTCTGTCCGGGGGTGCCGCTGCACGTGCCGTCACAGGTGCCGTTGCCATAGCCGTTGCCCTGGGCTTCCCAGGCCCCGGTCAGTTGATCGCTGACCTGAGCTTCCATCTGGGCCAGCATCGCGTCGGCCTGGTCCTGCGTGATCCGGGCGGCCGCCAGGGCGGCGTCCAGCGTGTCGGTGCGGGGCTGCACGTAGGCATCGATGATGGCCTGCGCATCCACGTTGTACTCGGCAGCCACATCGGCGATGGTGGCGCCGGCGGTCAGCTCAGCCACCAGATCGGTCTGCTCGATACCGATCACCTCGGCGGCGACCGCTGTCAGCGAGTTGTCTGGCCCGCCCCAGGCGCCACGGGTTGCCAGGCCGTAGCCGGTTCCCACACTGCCGCTGCCGTTGCCGTACTGGTACGCCTGTCCGTAGACCGGCGTACCAGCGTTGGCAGAACCATAGCTCTGGGCATTTCCGTACCCTTGGGTGTTAGCATTGCCAGGGCCATTGCCCTGTGCGAATGCTGCACCTGCGAAAACCGTTACTGCTGACATTGCCAGCGCCGATGCCGTCAATCCTACACGCTTCCAGTTAGTGTTCATCTTGTTACCTCTCGAGATTGCGTCCGGCTTTCCGCCGTGACATCTGCTTGTTTGATCTCGCCTGCATCGCCGCAGGCGTTTTGCTTATCTACTTAGCAGTATAGCAAGCGAGTATGGAGAAGATGTGGAAGGGCTGTGGGAAGCGTGTGGAAGGGGACGCCAGGAGGCAATGAAACTTCGCGTACAAGAAAAAGGCCGGCGTGCTGCCGGCCTTTGAGGTCACTTCTCAGGACTGCCAGTCTTTCGGAAAGACCGGCAGTCCTTGTGTTATCTAGCTGCTGCGGCGCCGCTTGCTGGCGACATAGGCGCCGGCCAGCGCGAGTCCTGTGACCGCCGGCAGTGCCAGCATCGGCAGAGCACTGGCAGGCATGGCTGCCGGACTGCCGGAGAAGTCGCTCAGCGACACGGCAGTCGGGATCACGGCCGCCTGGTATGCGGCGAAGGCGTCGATACGACCGTAGCCAAAGGTATTGTTGGGGATCTGCGAACCGGGAACAGTGCCACATTGCTGCGCAGTTGTCAGGCCAATGGCGGTTGAATTGATGGTGTTCTCGAGTTGATCCACGTTGCCAGCCCAGTCGGGGCGTGCTGAGATCAGCAGCGCCACAAGTCCGGCGACGTGCGGGCCGGCCATGCTGGTGCCACTCCAGCCGCTGGCGTACGTGCTGCCAGGGTAGCTGGAGCGAATGCCGACGCCCGGTGCCGAGATGTCGGGCTTGAGGCGGTTGCTGCCATCCACGGTTACGGGGCCGCGGCTGCTGAAGCTGGCAATGGCATCGGTACTGCTGGTCGCGCCGACCGAGTAGGATGAGTCGTAGATCGCCGACGGTTCGTTGACCGTGCTGCACGCCGAGCCGCTGTTGCCGGCGCTGTGGACGGTCATGATGCCAGCCGCACGCACGTTGTCGACGATGGTGAGCATGACGTTGGGGTCGGTGCAGCCCTCGCTGACCGGACAGCCCCAGGAGTTGTTGATCACATCCGGAGCCATAGCGGGGTCAGGATTGGTACCTGCGACGGTGGTCGGGGCGATAAACCACTGGTAGCATTCGCTGTAGGTAGTGGGGGTTCCGTTGCCCTGATTCATGTTGCGGCAGCCGATCCAGCGCGCGCCGGGCGCCATACCGATCTGGTTGGTGCCGCCATCGTCACCGACCATGGTGCCCATGGTGTGCGTACCATGGCCGTGGTCGTCGCAGGGGAATGCGGAGTCGGCACCGCAGACACCGCCGCCGGAATGGATGGAATCATGCCAACTGTAATCGTGATCTGCGCTACTGCCATTCCAACCGCGGTACTGGTTCTTCAGCGCCGGATGATCCCACTGGTAGCCGGTGTCCTGGCCACCGACGACTGCGCCCTGGCCGGTGAAGCCGGCAGCCCAGACCTGCGGTGCGTTGACCTTGGTGATGTTCCACTCAATGACGCTGGGTGAGTCGGCGCCGGAAACAGCGCCCTGGGTCACGGGGCCGTCCATGTGCACGGTGGGATTGGCATTGACGCGGGCAACGTCAGCCCGACGCGCTATGGCCTCGACGGTGTCCATTCCACCACGTACCCAGATCATGTTGGCAACCCAGTAGGAGCGGTATTCGACGCCCTGTGCCTTCAGGGCATCAATCACAGGTCCCTGCGTTTCGGCAGCCTTGCTGCTCAGGGTTTCGTAGACATAGGTGCCCTTTTCCAGCTTGGTGGACAGGGCGTCGGCGGCGCTGAGGTCGGCCTGATCGGCCATGAAGACCAGGAATTCGGTCTGTCCTTCGGCGCGGGCGGTGTTCAGCACCCAGGGATCGACCTTGCTTTGCCATTCGGCGGTCGGGGCTGCCGGGGCAGCCAGCGTGAGGCCGCTGCTGATAATCATCAGCACGACGACGAGCGCGATCAACGGAAGTGTCTTGCGTTTCATGGAGACTCCTCGGACAACAAATAGGGATTGGAAGCGGCCGTACGCACGGCTGCCAGAAGGCTGGGCGGCATTGTACACTGGTGACACGCTGTGCGCAAACTGGGAACGGCTGACAGTCCTGACTTGGCGCAGTAGCAACTCTTGCGCGTTGTGTGCTGTCCTGTGATATTCCAGGATTGTCAGTCATTGGCGTCGCCACCCTACACAAGACAAGAAAGAAGTCCGACTTTTGCGCAAAAGTCGGACTTCTGGTTGCAGCCCATCTCCTTACTGCGTCACTTGCTCAAGCCGCCAGCACCATTACCTCCCCTTCATCTACCGACCACAGCGTCTCGGCAAACCGCTCGATGAAGTAGCGGTCGTGGACCACCGCCAGCACGGTGCCCTCGAAACGCGCCATGGCGCGCTCGAAGCTTTCGCGTGACGGTATGTCCAGGTGGTTGATAGGCTCGTCCAGCAACAGGAAGTTGCAGCCGCGCACGGCCAGCAACGCCAGCGCCAGCCGGCTGCGCTCGCCGTAGCTCAACCGTCCCACCGGCGTGAATACAGCGTCGCCGGCGAACAGGAAGTAGTGCAGGAAACTCCTTGCCTCCGTCTCGTTGAGCGGCGCAGCGTCGCGGATCAACGCCAGCGGCGTGGCCGACGGATCGAGCGTCTCCTGCTCCTGCGCCATGTAGCCCAGCCGCACGCCGCGGCCCAGCCGTACCTCGCCCGTCCACGGCAGCAGCTCACCGGTGATACAGCGTAACAAGGTCGTCTTGCCGCTGCCGTTGGAGCCGATCAGCGCCACCCGATCGCCGAAGCTCAGGTGCAGATCGACGTCGTGCAGCACGGTGCGCGCGCCGTAACCCACCGACAGGTCGCTGATCGTCAGCACGTCCTGGCCGCTGCGCGGCGTGTCGGGAAACTCCAGCTTCATCTTCCACGTCTGGCCCGGCTTGTCCACCATATCCTCGCTTTCGATCATCCGCTCCAGTCGTCGCTGCTGGATGACGGCGCGGTGGGCCAGCTCGCGGGCGATGCGCCGGTAGTGGAAGTGGATGGTCTCGTTCTCGATGTTCTTGGCCTTGCCTGCCAGCTTGCGGATCGAGGCGGTGAGCTGGGCGACCCGCTCCTGCTGCTCTTTGTACGTGGCCCACTGCTTCTCCAGCTCGCGGTCCAGCGTCATCGCGTAGTCGGTGTAGTTTCCAGGGAACTCGCGCAAGGTGTGTGCGGTGTCGTCCAGCGCCAGGATACTGGTCACAGTGCGGTCGAGAAAGGCGCGGTCGTGGGAAACGAGGAGGATCGCGCCGTCATAGCTCGCCAGATAGTCCTCCAGCCACGCCAGCGCGGTGATGTCCAGGTGGTTGGTCGGCTCGTCCAGCACCAGCAGGTCGGGCTGGGCCAGCAGCAGGCGCGCCAACCCCAGCCGCGTTTTCTGGCCGCCGCTGAGAGCATGGATGGGCCGGCTCTGGTCGACGTCATCCAGGCCAAGGCCGGCCAGCACGATGTCCGCGTCGGCGTGCAGACTGGACCCGCCCAACGCGTCGAACTCGGCCAGGGCGCGGTCGTAGGCATTCAGCGCAGCCGGCAGGTCGTCGCCCGATGCGGTCGCGATGCCCTCGGCAAGCTCTTCCAGCCGAGTTTCCAGCGCCACCCGCTCGCCCTGCGCCGCGGTCAGCACGTCGGCAACGGTCGCCTTGGCGGGCAGGTCCAGCGCCTGCGGCAGGTAGCCCAGCCGCAACGACGCCGGCGCGAGCTGCACGCGCCCCTGGTCGGGCTGCATCTCGCCGGCGATGATCTTCAGCAGGGTCGATTTGCCACAGCCGTTGGGACCAACCAGCCCGGCCCGTTGGCCGCGGTTGAGATTGAAGCTGATCTGGTTCAGGACGTTGACGTCGCCAAACCATTTGCTGATATTGCGTACTTGTAACATAGGCACCTCGGAAGGCAATAAAAAACGCCGCAGGCAGCGCGCCTACGGCGTAGATGATGACGAAGTTCGATTGACTGGAACAGTCACAGCAGGCGCGTGGTCCCTGCCACGGTCCTGCCGGCCAATGCAAAGCCAGCCAGGTGGTTTCCCACGCGGGAAGCAGGGTGAGACCTTAAGCTGCGATGTTCAGTATCATTCGAGTATACCTCCAGAGATTGCCCGCAGAGTATGCCACAGTCGCACAGGCGGGTCAAATTGGAAAAGTGGCGCACGGATGGAGTCTTGGCACAGGGCTGGCGATCGAATAGCAGCACGTGTGTCTGACAAGAGCAGCCCCATACCTTTGGCTGGAATTACACACTGCGGTTAGTATCAGAAAAGCACAACATATTGTAGACAAGAATATATCCAGATAACACAAAATAGGCGCAAATTGTGCCAACTGGAAACGATTTGGTAACGGTCATGTGATACTGTGACGTTTCTACCGAGCACGATGCGGCTTGTTGAGCGCGCGCAATACACACAAACTGGGTGATGGTTCTTTTCGCAATGCCATGAACCTGTTTTGTTTCCTGAATATCTTTGTGATGGAACTTCTCCCGGTGAAAGAAGGACACCTCGTGAACAAATCAAGCCGTCGCCCTCATCGCGTCCGTTGGATCGCGCTTATCTTGCTGGCATCCCTGGCTTTGGCGGCCATCGCACTTTTCGCAACCATGACAGGCAGTTCGCTTTCGCGAGTGTTTGCCGCGCCCGATCAGGCGCGCAGCACGGTCATGACCGCCTACCGGCAGGTGCAGAACGTGGGCGCCTACCAATTCTCGTCCGACATCTCGCAGGAGATCATTCCGCTGGCGACCGCCGGCAATGTGGGCCGCAGCAGCAAGACGCAGCGAGTCTACATTGAGGGCGAGACCGATCTGGCCGCGCGGACGTTGCAACTGGCGCTCTGGTCACAGGGCGGCAGCGTCATGGATGCCAGCACGGCGGCGCAGATCAAGGTCGAAGGGGAGAAGGCCTTTACACGCCAGGGCGAGAGCGACTGGCAAGAGACGGAGAACTTCACCGGCGGCTTTGCGCCCGGCGGCGACTTCCTGACCTTTCTCGAGGCGGCCACCAACATTCAACTTGCCAACCCGGCTGCCGGGGGCGGAAGTGGGCTAACGCGCTACACATTTGACATCGACGGGCCGAGCTACGCTCGGTATTTGCGCGACAGCATGCAGCAGGAGATGGCTGCTAAAGGCGTCCTGCCGCGCGGCGCAAACCTTGACCTGCCGGCACAGTACGTCAACATGAGCGGCGACGGCGAGCTATGGCTGGCTGCCAGCGGGCTGCCGGTGCGCCAGTTGATCCAGCTCGACCTGCCCGCGGCAGGTGACGCCGACTACCGCACCAAAGCTGAGATCGCCGTCAACTTCAGCTACGGCGACGCTGGCGCGTTGCTGGCCGCCAGTTCGTCGCCACTGGACATCACTATTTTGCAGCCGGGAGCGCTACGCGGCCTGGCCGCCGGTGTGGTTGCCAGCTTGCCGCAGGCCGCGGGCCAGGTGTTCCTGTTGCTGGCAGTGCTGGCGCTGGCCCTGTTGCTGGCGGTCAAGAGCCGCTCGCGCCGGCTTTACACGGCCATCAGCCTGGCGGTGATCCTGATGACGGTGGCTACCCCCGTTTTGCAGGCAGCGGAATGGCAGCGGTTTGACAACTACCTTGACTCCCAGGCGCTGGCTGAAGACCAGTCTACCAGCGGGATCAACGATGTTCTTGAGGCCTACAAGGCAGACCAGCAAGCCAACAGCTTGCAGGCAGCGCAAAGCCTGGAACTGCTGAAAAACGACAACGGCGCCGATCAGGACGGCGATGGCCTGAGCGATGCGCGCGAGCTGTTGCTGGGGACGAACCCGCTGGTGGCCGACCCGCGCGAGACCGAAGGATTGCCCCCGCTGGCGTCCGCGCCCGATGACGGGACCGACAGCGACGGCGACGGCCTGACCGACACGCAGGAAACGCTGCTGGGCACGAGCCCGTTCGACGAGGACAGCGACGGCGACGGTTTGACCGATCATCAGGAGGTAGTTGGCTACAATGGTCAGCTATTTTACAGCGATCCGCAGAAGGCCAGCACGTTGGACGATACGATCCTCGACGGCCAGAAGTGCCTGACCGCTCCCAACTGTCCTGACAGCGACGGCGACGGCACGCCCGATATCGCCGACCGTGATATCGACGGCGACGGGGTGCCCAACACCGTCGACCAGTCCCCCTTCAAGGCGGGCGGCCAGACCTTTGGCCCGGAAAGCCAGATCTTTGGCCGCGGCACACCGATGAACCTGACCATCAACGGCCTGACGCCCAACGCGCCGACCTATGTCGAATTTCAGGTGCGACCGACCAACCCGGACCACCTTTGGTACGCCTTCAACGTTCTGGATTGGCCAAGCGGCGACAAACAGGGTCAGGTCCAGCGCGATGAGCGCGGCGTAGACGATCCGCAAACCTTCTTCGACGTCTGTGTGGAGCAGGCTAACGCCAATGGCGACAACTGGCAAGACGTCTGCAACATGTCCGACGACAACGGCGACATCAAGCTGGCGCCGATGCTGGAGATCCAGGTCAGCAGCTCCAACAACAATCTGCCCAGTGATGCCGATTTGGAGGAATACGGCGGCATTTCCGTCCGCCCCCTTGGCGGTGGCGCTTACCCGCCCAAGGTTGTCTACGTGCCCCTCAATGTGGTCGTCGAGCCCAACACCGAAGAGCGCGTGGCCTTCTACGGCAAGATGCTCTACAAGCCGGGAGCAACCTGGGGGAACGCGCAACAGGTGCGGCTGGTTTGGGTGGTTCAGATGCTGGTGGATGTTTGCGCCGAGTTCGAAGGCGGCATCTGTGTGGACTACGATACCCACAACGAGATTCAGCCGGTGCACACCTACTACGACGACTGGGAGTTGACCGCGCTCAACATCCGCGAGGATCGCGGCACTGAGTTCGCCATCATCTACGAGGACCAGAGCGTCGCCAATCCGCCTGAGCTTGATACCGTGCTTACGCCGCTGACGGTTGATCTTGACGGCGTCTTTCTGTCTGCCCGAGACTGTGATACCGCCATCGACGGCACCTGCTATGGTGAGGGCACGCCGGACCTGACTGTCAGCGGGCGTGGCGTCAGCGCGCCGACCATCGAACAGCGACTGGATCGCACTCAAAACAGCAATGTTCCCAATGATCAACGCTGGGGATTGCCCAACGTGCTGCGGGTGGTCAACAAGTCCTACAGCCAGCGGGACGAGGCTCTCGGCAAGCTGGCGACCACCGACACGCCCGCGGTGTTGGATGCGGCCTTCACGCCGTTCTGGTCAACTGGCAACCCCATTACGCCATCCCTCCTCTTTGCCCGCGAGGAGCGTTTCCGCGCCATGAATCTCTCCCAGGTGGGCACAGGACAGGCGGTGAGCTGGAACGGGCGCACACTGACCGCGGACTTTCGCGCCGACGGCGGTGTGCCGCTGCAGACCATCGCCGGGCTCAACATGGCGAAGTACAAGTACGATGATGTGGCCGGGCAATGGAACAGCATGTCCATCGAAGAGGCATGGTCGGCCTGGGATCAGTCCTACGCCGGCGTCGAGCCCGACGAAGACGCCAATGTAGCGGCCGGCAAGCTGGCAGTTCTTGAAATCTACTTCCTGTCGCTGTTCCGCGGCTGGAACCGGCCCGTGCAGTTTGGTGACGTAGTGGTCAACGATCCAACCAAGTTTACAAGCGACGAGGACCTGCAAAACCTTACTACCGGGCTCCGCGGGATTGGCAAGGTGGCCAACCTGCTGATCGTCAACCAACTGGTGCTGGCCTACGCCGTCAGCCCGCGCTCGGTGACCACATACCTTGGTGTTCTCAAGAACACGAACAGCGCGAGCAAGACTCTGGATGACCTGAACACAGTCAACATTTTGGAAAACCTCAAGCGCAAGGTGGGCCCGCTTTTTGGCTATACAGGTAAAAATGCCGCGGGGACAGGAATGGCTGGACTTTACGCGACAGGTATTGTGTTAGCCATCACAGGCGTCACGTTGTTTGCCATCGGGTACGCAACGGACAACAACTCACTGAAGCTGGCAGGGGCTATTTTCCTTGGCACGGTAGGGGCTTTCGGCGCTATCCTGTCGCCTGTGATAACAGCAGCGGATTATTACAATGAAATCAGGGGGGCGACCAGCCTCTCCAGAACCGCCGCCTTCGGGAAAGTGGCGGGCGCCAGTTCCGAGATCGTTGGCATGACCAAGGTGGCTAATGTCGTTGGCCTGGTCATCGCGGCTGGGGTTCCCATTGGCGTGTTCATGTATCAAGCGCTGTCGGGCGGCGTCAAGATCGGCACCACTGCCTTCAACACCGCCTTGGCCGGCACCATCGCGACAACCATTGTCACCCTGATCATGTTCGCCCTGTCGTTCACGGTGATCGGCTTTATCCTGACGGCTGCACTGGGCTTCGTTGACCTTCTCAATCAGTTGCTGTGCGAAGCAGGCGTGGAAGGCGCTTGTTTCAGCCTGGTGGGATCGGTCACCGACGCCCTGGCCAAGCTGATCTACAGCACCGGTGTGACGGTCAACTTCGATCACAAGGACGGCAACGGAGAAGGCGACCTGGTTAGACTCACTTCGCTGGATCCAAAGCTACAATCGCCTGCCAATGGATTCATAGAAGGAAACAGCGTCTACTACGTCGGCGTGGCCAAGACAACTCTATACCATAAGCGATCGGGCGGCGGCGCCATCGGCTACTATGACAACCTCTTCAACGAAACTGCTTTGCGGTCAAACACGTTCAGCTACTGGCTGCAGCGGGATGACTTCAGTGTGCCCCAGGTGTCCAGAAACGCTATGTCAAGCCTCTGGCAAGGTGTCAGTCAGTTCGACAGCAAGTACTACGGCTTCCCGGTATATAACACGATCAATTTCCACACCGGTTATGCTAACCAGACCATCACCAGCCCGACCTTCCCGCTGGTGAAAGGGCTCAACCAGCGGATCCCTCTCAACCTGTAC
The DNA here is from genome assembly GCA_020634615.1 of Anaerolineales bacterium. Lineage (GTDB taxonomy): Bacteria > Chloroflexota > Anaerolineae > JAAEKA01 > JAAEKA01 > JACKBK01. Next base: position 89,859 of record JACKBI010000005.1, on the reverse strand, counting down.
ATGAGCTATGCTGTGGCAGGCTACGAGTGCTGGACCGCCGACTGCGACACCACAACGCTGAGAGGCAACAGCACGACCCCGCTGGGCGACAACCTGTATTTCGACGTCTTCCCGACGACGCTGGACGAGTTCTACGATATGAACTGGTCTCCCAGCTTTGGGGCGCAGATGGACCACGACGGCGACGGCCTGGTGGCTGCTAACTCAGGCACGGGCGGGTTGGATCCCGACGACACCACCCACGACACAGATGGCGACGGCCTGTCCGACGGCGCCGAGCAACGGATGCAGACGAACGCCAACTCGGGCGACACCGACGGCGACGGCCTGAGCGACGATCTGGAAGCGATTCTCGGCACCGACCCCACCCGGGCCGACACGGACCTCGATGGCCTGACCGACAAGGTGGAAGTGGATGGCTGGCAGTTCACCTACGGCACGGGCCTTTCCACGCTGGTAACTACCGACCCGCGACTGCGCGACTCCGACAACGACGGCCTGGACGACCGCGTCGAGAAGAATCTCGGCACAAACCCGCGCGCCATGACCGAAAGCCCGGTGGCCATCGCCCTCTCAGTCAGCGACAAGGACAGGGTCACTACCCCCGGCAGCTCGCTGGTCTACACCAGCACCATCAGCAACAACTTCGCACCGACCGCCTACGATCCCGCGGCCAATCTGACGCTAAACGGCAGCCTGGTCAGCACCTTCCCGGCAGCGTTGGGCGGGTCGGTCGCGACTTCGCCCATCGTGCTGGGGCGCAATGCCTCGTTTACCCGCAGCATTCCGTTCACCCTGCCGTCCGGCAGCGGCTCTCAGACCGCGCCCATCGACGCCCACGCCAACGGCTCCATATTGGCCGTCTACTCGGGCAGCTCAACCAATATCGGCGCCTTTGACGAGACCCAGACGCTGAACATGATCATCGACGCCGACGATCCGACGTCCAGCCTCAGCACGCAGTTCGCGCCGGCCGGCCGCACAATCCTCCTCGGCGGGTCGGCCAGCGATCCCACGTCATACATCACCAAAGTCGAGGTGCAAATCGACAACGGCGCCTGGCAGGTGGCGACTTCCGTCGGCGTACCGCCGCGCGGCAATGCTGCTTACACCTGGGCGCTGGAGTGGGCGGTGCCGGGCAGCGAAGGCCCCCACACAATTCGCACAAAGGCCACCGACGCGGTCGGCCACGTGCAGCCGACTGTCAGCACCTTTACGCTTTACGTGGACGGCCAAACGCCGACGGTGACGGCCAATGTCCCGACCGGCAACGTCGCCGCCCGCAAGAACGACGACAATCGCTGGAGCATTACGCTGGGCGGCACGGCCACCGATCCCGGCAGCGGCGCGGCTGTCAGCGGTGTGGAGACCGTGCAAGTGTCGCTGACGCCTGACGGCACGGGCTGGCAGGATGCGACCCTCACGCCGACCGGCACCAACATGGTCGCCTGGTCCATCGACTACGCCTTCCCCGACCTGGGCAAGCGCAATCCGACCGGATTGTATCAGGTGCAAGTGCGCGCGGTCGACAACGCAGGCAACCAGACACCCGACGCCAGCTATGCCGGCGGCCCGCTGAGCCTGGACACCACCCCTCCCACCATCAGCCTGAACGAGATACCGACCAGCAACCTGTCGGCCGGCCTCCTGATCTCGCGCACGTTGGACATCGGCGGTGTCATCTCCGAGACGGACACAATCCAGACCGGCATCGCCGGCGGCGAGATCTCCTTCACGCCGGAAGTTGTGACCGACGTCTACGCCAATTCTTTGCTGCTGCTCTACCTGGATGACCCGACCGGATCGCGGCGTTTCCGCGACGACTCCGGCAAAAACATCGCCACGGTCTGTACATCGGCCTCCTGCCCGGCGGCCGGCGTGCCGGGCCACTTCGGCAAGGCGGTTCAGTTTGCCGGCGCCTCCAACCAGACCCTGCGCAGCTACGACCTGGCCATCGACCCGGCAGCCTATTCCACCGTGGCCTCGCTCAAGACCAGTTGCGCCAACTGCGGTCTGCTTGGCGTGACGACGCGCAATGGCGCCACAAACAACATCGACCGCCAGATCTACCTCCTCGGCGGCAACGTCTGCGCGGACGTGGTCAACGGCAGCCGCGAGACCATCTGCTCGGCTGATGCGACCTACAACGACAACCAGTGGCACATGGTCGCGCAGACGGTCGGCCCTGGCGGCCACAAGCTCTATATCGACGGCAAGCTGGCGGCCAGCGGGATCAAGACATCGTCCGGCTACGCGGGCGACACAGACATGCTGCTGGGCAAGGCGGAGCAGGCCACCGGTACCCAATTCACGGGTCTGCTGGACGAAGTGAAGGTCTTCGCCGCCGCGCTGACGCCGGCCGAGGTCAACGGCCTCTACAGGTCGTGGGGCCCGGTGACGGTAGCGCAGACCGGCGCCGGCGTCCTGACCTCGGCGTGGAGCACGCAGGTGCCCGCCGGACTGGAGGGCCCCTACGAGATCGACCTGACGGCCACGGACACGCTGGGCAACCGCAACGACGGGCGCATCGACTGGAACCATTGGCAGGGTGAGATCGATACTGCGTCGCCGCGGGTCAGCATCTCGGTGAGCTACAGCGGCGCAGGCAGCACGGCCCGCACCACCTATACCGGCTATGCCGAAGACCTGAACCTGACCGAGGCCAACCTGCAGTTTCCCTGCCAGAACCCGACCGTCACGCGCACCTATAACACGCTCACCCGGCCCGGCGAACCCCAGCGGCTGAACCGCATCGACCTCACCTGCTCGGTTAGCGGCATTCAAGCTGCCGACACCGGCTGGATGCGGGTGTGCGATACCTACGACCACTGTGTGGCTCGCCAAACGCCCACCTATCGCCTGGTTGCAGCGACCGACCGCGGCATCGTGCGCGTTAACCCGCTCGACGGCTCGGAGCTTGAGATCCTGGTGCCGGCCTCGGTGAGCGATCCCACCGGCGGGCTGGCGTTCGACACCCCGCGCGCCAAGATGTACTGGGTGTCCGGCGCGACGATCATGCGCGCCAACCTGGATGGCACGGCGATCGAGACGGTTCTCACCGGACTCACCTCCCCCCGCCGCATGGCCCTTAACAGCGCCGCCGGCAAGCTTTACTGGAACGAACCGACCCAGATCAAGCGGGCCAACCTGGACGGATCGGGTGTGGAGACGTTGTATGATGCACCTTACATTAACCCACCCTATAACACCTCTTCCAACACGATTAGCGCCGTCGCTGTGGATCCGGTGCGCGGCCAGCTCTACTGGTCTGACAAGGTGATAACGTACGGTTCCGGATGGGTATGCGCCACACTGTGGCATGCCGGTTTGGACGGGCAGAACCCTACCGTTCTGACTCGCTATGACTCAGGGTATGCATTCCGTTCTTGCTCAGACAGAATCAACGATATCTTCGTCGAGCCGACCGACGGGCTGTTGTATTGGAGCGTATACAGCCAAAATAGCACCTTCCAGTATCTCAAGAAGGGGTTTGTGAGTCGATGGAACCCGGACACCGGCCAGAACGCCTTGCAGTACTATTACTACCAAACCGGCTATCTACCAACGTATGAGGTCGACTATCCTACCGTGGCCGCCGACCCGCGCGGCTATGTCTACATCAGAAAGGCGTCGGGCGGGCTGTACCTTGCGACTTCTTCCGGACCCACCGGCGATGTCAGCATCCTGCCCGGCGATGTTCGAGGGGCGGTTCTCTACCTGGTGGAGAAGGATCCCATCACGACGCCCGATCTGGCGGTCAGCAAGACGGCCAACTCGAGCATTTACCTGCCCCAAGGCGCGATCACCTACAACGTCGCGGTCCAGAACTTCGGCGCCGGGCTGGCCAGCGGCGTTGTCGTGACCGACGCGCTGCCCAGCGGTGTCACATTCTCGTCAGCCACCACCAACCGCGGCGATCCCTGCACGCCCCAGGGCGGCAACTCGGTCGACTGCAATCTGGATGAAGTCGCCATCGGCGAGACGGTTGTGGTGACCATGAACGTGCAGGCCAACGCCGGCGTGCTGGGGTTGTTGGAGAACCGGGCCGGCGCGCAAGGCAGCCAGCCGGACCTCTATACGCTGAACGACACGACATTCAATCTGGTCAACGTCGTCACACCCACACCGACCAATACGGCAACCAGCACGCCCACGCCGACCAATACGGCGACGGCCACCAACACGCCGACTAACACGCCCACAGCCACGCCGACCCGTTTGCCCGTCACCGCGACGCCCGCCAGCCAGGTCAAGCGCATCTACTGGTCCAACAGCCGCGATTCGATTCAGGCCATCGATACGGATGGCACAAACCGGCGCACCATCTACTACAACCGCGACTCGCTCCCCAGGGCGGTCCAGGTTGACCCCATCGCCCACAAGATCTACTGGGTGGAATGGCGGAACAAGCGCATCATGCGCGCCAACCTGGACGGATCGGGCGCCGGTCCTGTAGTCACCTACTGGGCCGAGCTCGAGGCTCTGGCTTTGGATCCGCTGCGCGGCGTGATGTACTGGAGCGCGGGTACTACCCCTACTCGAATCATCAGATCCGACCTCAACGGCGGGAATCAGGTCGTTGTGGCACAACTTGGCGATTACAATCCCACGAGCCTGGCCGTCGATGGCGAGTACGGCGCGCTCTACTGGACCACCTTCAACACCATTGTTCGCTTCAGTCCGGCCGATGGGCAACAAACCATTGCCACGTTTTCGCCTGCGATTTCACCTGCCCGCGATCTCTTCGTGGACGGCCCGTCGGGCAAGATATACTGGTCCAGAAATAACTCCATCTCGCGCGCCGACTTGAATGGACAAAACGTAGAAGTCGTCGCCACTGGCAGCCAGGAAGCCTTAGGCGTCGCGGTGGATACTGCCGGCAATCAGGCCTACTGGATCGGCGCCGGTTCCGGCAGCGGTGTTCTGCGGGCGGATCTACCGCCTGGTCCGGCAAACGTGCAGCTGCTGGCGCCGGACAACGCCTCCTACGGCGCCGACGATGCCCTGGCCTACGTGTCGCCCACGCCGACACCGACGAGTACCCACACGCCAACTCACACGCCGACACCGACAACTACTCACACGCCGACCCACACGCCGACGGCGACGAATACACCGACCGATACGGCGACACCGACCCATACGGCTACGGCGACGAACACCCACACGCCGACCTTTACGCCGACGCACACCCACACGCCGACGGCGACCAGCACGCGCGTGCCGGTCACGCCGACCCCCAGCGGCCGCGCCAAGTACGTCTACTGGTCCGATGCCAGCTACGACCTTGAGACGGTCTACGATGACGCCAGCGGCCGCCGCCAGCTCTATGGCGGCTTCGGCCAGTATTCCAGCCCGACCGGCGTCGACGTCGATCCGCTGACCGACCAGATCTACTGGGTCGAGCAGTTCAGACCGCCCTACAATGCCGGCGGCGGCCGGCTGCTGCGCATGAACCAGGACGGCTCCGGCGTCACCGTGCTGCGCTCCGACCTCTATTACCCCGGCAGCCTGGCAGTCGACTCGGTAAATAGCCAACTCTTCTATTACCAGTACGTCTGGAACGGCCAGTACTACGTCGGCGGCATCACGCGCGCCAACCTGGACGGCTCGAACCCGGTCACGCTGCTTTCCAACCTGAGCGGGCAGGTCGGCGCTGTTGCACTGGATGTGGAACGCGACAAGCTGTACTACAGCGAGTTCGGCGCGATCCGCAGCGTCAACCTGGACGGCAGCAATCGCCAGGACATCGTCACCGGGCTCGGGGACTCGATCCTGGGTATAGCCATCGACCCCGCGGGCGAGAAGATCTACTGGTCCCAGCGCTCGTCGAAGCAGGTCAAGCGGGCCGATCTGGATGGCCAGAACGTCGCAACGCTGGTCACCCGTTCGGCCGAGATCTCCGGCCTGCGGCTGGATGTGGCCGGCGGCAAGATGTACTGGACCGAGTTCCTGGGCGGCGTCTTCCGCGCCAACCTGGATGGCAGCGGCGTCGCGCCCTTCACGTCCGACAGTACCGTCATCAACAGCAACGCGGCCGTCGGCTACGGGCCATTGCCCACCGCAACGCCGACCGCCACCCACACGCCGACCTTCACACCAACGCCGACCGATACCTCGACGGCGACGGCGACGGCAACGCATACACCGACCCGCACGCCGACCTTCACGCCGACGGCGACCGCCACGCGCAGCGATGCGACCCCGACGCCCGCCGGTCAGATCAAGAAGGTCTACTGGAGCAACGGCGCCGGACCGCATGCCGGCAGCATCACGGCCATGGATCCCGAGAACGTCGGCAGCGCGAGCGGGCTGCTCGGCTCCACCATCGGCATCAGCGGCTTGAGCACCGACAAGATCAACGGCCTGATCTACTGGGTCGAAGGGGACGGCACCAACAACCCGACCGGCCTGCTGCGACGCGCCTTCCTGGACGGCACCGGCGCGGTCACCATCCTCAGCGGTCTGGTATACCCGCGCGACGTCGTGGTTGATCCGCTGGCCGGCAAGCTCTACCTGCGCAGCGGCGCGTCGCCGGCCATCGAGCGCATGAACCTGGACGGGACGAACCGCACAACGCTGGTCACCAACGCCGGCAACCTGGCGTTGGACATCGAGCGCCAGCACCTCTACTACGCCTACCAGCAGGGCATCTGGCGCGTCAATACCAATGGCGCATCACCGGTGGAAGTGGTCAGCGGCATCACCTCCGGCACTGTGCAGGGCATCAGCCTCGACACGCAGGCCGAGTTGATCTACTGGTCGGAGGGCATCACCAATGCCATCAGACGCGCCGGCTTCGATGGCCAGAATGTCGCAACCATCGCCAACACCGCCGATGACAGCGGCCATCCCGGCAGCGCCAACCCCTTTGGCGCCCTGATCGATCCGGCGGGCGGCTACGTCTACTGGCTACAGGCCTTCGGCGTCTGGCGGGCTGTGGCTGCGCCTGGCTCCACACCGAACCAGTTGATCAGCACCGGCGCTTTCCCGAAATTCAGCACCGGCGCGCTCGATCTGGGGTACAACGTCCCGCCGCCAACGCCGACGCCGACCAATACACCGACCGAGACGGCGACGCCGACCAACACGCCAACCTTCACGCCGACTCCCACCGCGACGCCAACAGCGACGCCGATCACAGGGCCGCTGGTGGTTGACAGGGTCGACGACCACGACGACGGAAACTGTACAGTAGGCGACTGCACCCTGCGCGAGGCCATCAACGCGGCCAACGCCGGCGGAGGACTGAACACCATCGTCTTCCAGCCACTCACCGACGCGCCGATCACCGGCGTCATCACCCTGACCCTCGGCCAGATCGTCATCTCTGACGACCTGATCATCACCGGTCCCGGCTCCGACATGCTGACCATCAGCGGCAACGACGCCAGCCGCGTGTTCGATATCAACAACGGCACGGTTGAGATCACTGGCCTGACCATCGCTGACGGCAACGACGACGGCTACAGCGGCGGCGGCGGCATCCTCATCGAAGGCGGCGTCACCGTGACCAGCGATGATCTGGTGGTCTTCAACAACCGCGCACCCTACAGCAATGGCGGTGGCATCGCCAACAGCGGTATCCTGACCCTAGCCAACAGCCTTGTCTACAGCAACACCATCGGCGCCCCGTTTGCCGAATATGCCCAGTATGGCGGCGGCATCTTCAACTACGGCACGCTGACCCTGACCAGTGTCGAGGTCTTCAGCAACACCGTCGCTGCCAGCAACTTCGGCACGGGCTACGGCGGCGGCATTGGCAGTGAGTACCCGGGCGGCAACCTGACCATCATCGACAGCGCCGTCACCAGCAACACCGTCCCCACCGGCGGCGGCGGCATCTACGTCACCGGCTCAGGCGAATGCTCAGGCTGTCTGCTGGACATCCAGAACAGCACGATCTCCGGCAACAGCAGCGACGGGGACGGCGGCGGGCTTGCCCTCAGCAGCTTCCCCAACTTGCAACTCAGCGCGGTGACCGTCTCGGGCAACACGGCAGCCGGCAACGGCGGCGGGCTGTGGGTTGACAGCATGGACAGTGTGGACCTGCGCAACAGCACGATCTCCGGCAACAGCACCGCTGGCGACGGCGGCGGCATGGCTGCCAGCTTCGTTACCACGCTGCTGTTCAACAACGTCACCGTCGCGAACAACAATGCCGACAGTGACGGCGACGACATCGGCGACGGCGGCGGCCTCTGGGTAGACACCACCGGCGCCACCATCCAGAACAGCCTGCTGGCTAACAACCAGGACCTGAGCACGGGGCTTGGCGTCGACGCTCCCGACTGCACGGCGCAGCCTGCCGGCATTACCTCCGGCGGCTACAATCTGGTGGGCAAGGCAGACACCTGCAACTGGAGCGCAACCACCGGCGACCTGATCGGCAGCATCGTCTCACCGGTCAACCCACTGCTGGATGTCCTGGCCGACAACGGCGGCAGCACGCTGACCCAGGCGCTGCTGGACGGCAGCCCGGCCATCGACGCCGGCAGCCCGTCCACCTGCGAGACAACCGACCAGCGCGACGTGGCCCGCCCGCTGGACGGCGACGGCGACAGCACGGCGATCTGCGACATCGGCGCCTTCGAGCACGACGACCTGTCGTGCCACCAACAGCGACGCCGACGTTCACAGCCACACCGACCGATACGCCAACGCCAACCGAAACACCGACTGCAACGGCCACGCCGGTTCTCGTGCCCACGGCCACCGACACAGCCACGCCGACGGTCACGCCGACCGCGACCGACACCGCGACCGCGACACCCACCGCGACCAACACGCCAACGGCAACGAATACGCCGACCGATACGCCCACGGCCACGCCCACCGGCACGGCCACACCGACCGCCACTGCGGTGGTGCCGGCGATCATCGGTGACTTCGTCTGGGACGACCTCAACGCCAACGGCGTCCAGGAGGGCGGCGAGCCGGGTCTGGCCGATGTCCCGGTGCTGCTTCTCGACAACGCCTACCAGTTGGCAGGCAATACAACCACTGACGCCAACGGCGCATACAGTCTGGTCGTGCCGGCCGACACCTACTTCCTGCGCATCGAGGCGCCGCCGGGCTATCTCGTCAGCCCACAGAACGCGGGCGTCGATCCTGAACCTGGACAGCGACATCGACCTGCTCTCCAGCAACACCATCACCTTCACCGTGGCCGTCAACCAGACCGACCTGAGCTGGGACGCCGGGTTCTACCTGGCGCCAACGCCGACGCCCACGGCCACCAACACGCCGACGGCGACGCCGACCGACACGTTCACGCCGACGCCGACAGCGACGCGACGTCGACGGAAACAGCAACGCCAACCGAGACGGCGACCGTCTTCGTTACCGAAACCCCGACCGACACGCCGACGGCAACACCGACCGCCACGGCGACCGAGACTGCGACACCGACGGCGACAGTTCCACCGGCCACCATCGGCGACCGGGTCTGGGATGACCTGAACGCCGACGGCATCCAGGATCCGGGCGAGCCCGGCATCAGCGGCGTGGGCGTCTCCCTGCTGGACGACAACGGGATCGAGGTCGGTTTCACGACCACCATCAGTTTCACCGGCATCTACAGCTTCAGCGTGCCTGCCGGGACCTATGTGGTGAACTTCATAACCCCTGCTGACTACGGCTTCAGCCCGCAAAACCAGGGCGGCGATCCCGAACTGGACAGCGACGCTGACGTCGATACCGGCTTGTCGCAAGCGTTCACCGTAACCTCCGGGCAGGTGGATATGAGCCGCGATGCCGGCGTGTACCTGCTGCCACCGCCGACGGCTACGCCCACGCCGACGGCCACGCCCACATCGACGCCAGAGCCGCCGGCAGTAATCGGCGACTTCGTCTGGGAAGACTCAGACAGCAACGGTGTTCAGGACCCCGGCAGTCAGGGCTTTGGCGAGGTGAGCGTCACCCTGTACGACAACGTCGGGGTCGAAATCACCTCAACCACCACCATCAGCCCGACCGGCCTGTACAGCTTCACCGTCGAGCCGGGGACCTATGCGCTGGGCTTCACCCTGCCTGACGGGTGGGTCTTCACTGCTCCCAACCAGGGCGCTGACGCGGCCCTCGACAGCGACGCCGATCCGGTCACCGGACGGACCATCACCTTCACCGTGGCTTCCGGTCAGGTTGACACAAACTGGGACGCCGGCATTGCGCCGAACATCGCGCCGCTGCCTGCTGTGCCGCCGGGCACGCCGCTGGAATACGTGCCCACCGTCATCGACTCGCTGGTGCTGACGCCCACCAACGGCAGCATGATCCCGTCGCTGGGCGCAACGACGCTCGAGGGCGCAGCCAGCGCGGACGGATATCTCAAACAACTGACCCTCAGCGTGGACGGCGCGACCGTGCACACCTTCAACTGGCCTGACGGCCAGCTCAACGACACCACCTGGAGCTGGGACTGGACGCCGCCGGCGGCGGGCACGTACGTCCTCAACACCGTCGCCGAGGACTGGGACGGCCTGGTCCAAGAGCGACACGACGCCGGTGACCGTCACCGTCAGCACGGTGCCGCCGTCCATCGCATCGCGACCACCGTCATCACCACGACTGACGCCGTCGTGCCCGGCTGGGTGCAGCTCAGCGGACCGGCCGGCGCCGGCTCAGCCGCGACGGTCGAGGTCGAGCCAGGCGCAGGCGCGGGCTTCACACCGGCGCTCTTCGACAGCACTACGTGGTCGCTGGACTGGCTGCCCACCGGCGGCACAGACGGCGGCACCTACACCGTCACCGCCCGCATCACCGACGCGGCCGGCCAGACGGCGACCGACGTTCAAGACGTGATCGTCGATCTCGTCCCGCCGTCAGTGTTCACGCCGACCCTGTCGTTCCGCGACGGCGGCGGCACAGTGACGCCGCTGAGCGCCGGGGAGACGGTCAGCGCCACCAACCCGACGATGATCGTCGAGTGGACCGCCAGCACCGATGGCGGCGGGCTGAGCGAATACCTGGTGAGCTGGACCGACGGTGTCACACCTGATCCCGGTACGGCCACCAGCGTCGATCCGGCCGACCCGCGCGTCAACGAATTCGGTCCTGGCGAAGCCGTGGTGCTCTACGCTCACGTCATCGCCCGCGACCTCTACGGCAACGAACGTACCGAGACGGTCGGTCCGGTCTACGTCGACTCGCCGCTGACGCCTGATCTGGTGGACCAACCGGGCGTGCGCTCCTGGCTGTCCAGCGCGCGCCTCGCTGATCTCATCCGATGGTGAGTTCGCCAAGTATCAGTACAACGCAGCGCTGCAGGAACTGCACACCTCGTGGAACGCCAACCGGCTGGCCGTCACCTGGACGGGCGCCGACTGGGACTTCGACGGCGATCTGTTCGTCTATCTCGACACGGCGGCCGGCGGGCAACGGCGCTCTACGATCCGTTCGCGACCGGCGGCGCGCTGGCGTTCCCGGCCGGCTTCGCACCGGACTGGCTGGTCTGGGTGCAGGACGACGCCACCGCCACGCTGCTGCAATGGAACGGCACTTCGTGGGTGGTGGATCGCGTGTTGAACGCACCCAACTTCAACTTCGATGCGCCGCACACCGACCTGCTGCTGCCTTTCGGCTGGCTGGGCCTGACGCCTTCGTCGTCGCTCAAGCTGCTGGCGGTCGCGTCGCAGGATGATGCCCTCAACCTGTGGGCGGCGGCACCCAACAAGAACCCGCTCAACGACCCGCGTCGTCAGCCCGGTAGCGGTGGGCGCGATCTGCGCTCCTACGGACTGACCCAGTTCGCTGCGTTCCCGTCGTTGGGCAGCGGCGTGCTGCCCAACAGCGGGCGCTCGATCAGGAATGATCTGCGGGTCAGCATCACCAGCACGCCGGGCGGGTTCACGGCCGGCTATCTGGCCGACAACCTCTACGATGTGCTGACGCCAGGCGCGCCGCTGGACGCCAATCTGGATAGCCAGCCAGACCTGCCGCTGCCGATGGCCGAGGATCCGCTGCCGGTGGGCAACGGCCAGACCATCTCGTACACGATCAAATATGAGAACAGCCGGCAGCCAGGTCGCCGAGAACGTCCAGATCGCGGTCACGACGCGCGGCGCCTTGCGCGCTGGCCGACGGCACGTCCAGCCAGGTCATCGATCTGGGCGATGTCGCGGCCGGCGTCTCGACCACGCTGCAGATCGACGCGCTGGTGGACACCAGCTTCAACGGCCAGTCGGCTGAGATCAACGCAGCCGTCTCGGACGACCTGCACGGACGCGACTTCGACTGGCTGTGGGTGCTGCACCCGGTGGACAGCCTGCCGCCCACCGACGTGCTGATCACCAACCCGATGACGTATGCGTCGATCCGGGCGTGAACTACATCGTGGGCAGCGTCGCCGACGAGAGCGGCGCGACCGACATCGAGATCGAGATCACGCCGCTGCCTTCGGGCCCAGTGACGACGGTCAACTGTGTCGATCCGACCCCCGAGGACAGCGCCTGGTCCTGCCTCTGGCAGCCGGGCGACCTGACCGGCCTGACCGGCTTCGATCTGCGGGCACGCGCGACTGACCGCTACGGCAACCAGAGCGGCTGGAGCCCGGTCCATCACCTGATCGTCGACACGTCGCCGCCGACGGTGACGCTGGACGCGACGGTGGACGACTTCCTGGCCGACGGCTTCATCAACGGCGCCGAACTGATCTGGAACGGCGCGGCCGAGGACGACTACGAGGTGCGCCGCGTGGCGGTCTGTCTCGACGACGTCTACACGACTGGCTGCGAGCCGGCCAACAGCTCCTTACCTGCGCCATCGGTGACGTGGCAATATGACTTCAACTCCGTGCTGGCCGGCGACGGCATCTCGCAGACGGTGTCGCTGCACGGGTTCGATGCGGTGGGCAACCGCTCTGTGACGCCGCTGGTGCGCACGTTCATCGTCGACACGGTGTCGCCGGTGATCACCACGACGGTACCAGCCAACGTCCGCAGCGTCCTGACGCCCGAAGAGACCCAGACCTACAGCGGCACGGTGGGCGACGGCGGCGGGGTGGCGCTGATGACGGCGCTGGTGGTCCCGCCCGACGGCGTCCTGCGCGTCGAGCCGGTGCAGTTGGACGGCGGCGACTGGAGCTTCACGCCGCTGCTGGACCAGTTGGGCGAGTATCTGATCCAGATCACGGCCACCGACCTGGCGGGCAACGTCAGCTCGACAGGGCTGTTCACGCTGCTGATCAGCAATCGGCCGCCGCTGGTGGCGGGCGAAAACTACACCACTACAGCCGATCTGGAGCTCACCGTCGCCGCGCCGGGTGTGCTGGACAACGACAGCGACCTTGACGGCGATCCGCTGAGCGTGATCACGTTCGACAATCCCAGTTCGCTGGGCGCCAGCGTGGTCATCACACCTGACGGCGGCTTGAGCTATGACCCAACGCTCTCGCCGGTCCTGGCGGCCTTGTTACCCGGCGAGAGTCTGCTGGACACCTTCGACTACACTGTCAGCGACAGCGCGGGCAATGTGGTGGTCGCGACTGTCAGTGTCCTGGTCAGCGGGGTTGTCCCGGTCGCAATCTGTATCGCAAGGGACGTCAACCAGGATAACCACAGGGACATCATCGACATCGGTCTGGTGACCAGCCACTGGGGTCTGACCGAGGGCGATCCAGGTTGGGACCCCATATACGATCTGAACGATGACGGTGTCATCGACGTCGCGGACATCATAGCGGTGGCTGAGTGCCTGGACTGGCTGCCGGCGCCGCAGCAATAGATCACAAAGGTAGCGCGGCTGGAATTTATGGACTTTCCAGCCGCGCCGCCACTTCCACAATGGGCGCCGCGGCCAGCTATCCTGATAATACTCAGCCGCAGCGGTCCTATGCTCGCACTGGCGATGTCAGGTGGTCACGATCGGCGATCGGTCATGTGACCAACTGACCATTCAGATAGACAAGATTCGGCGTGCCAATTGAACAAGACACCAATTTCCGGCACAAAGGAACCAGTAATGGCGACACCCATCGATCTGCCGCAAGACCGAAATCACTATCAGGCCTATCTGATTCGCATGTGGCGCAGCGCGCCTGAATCGCTCTGGCGCGCCTCGGCACAGCACACGCAAACCGGCGAGACTATCATGTTTGCCAATCTGGAGAGCCTGTTTCGCTTTCTGCACAACCAGTCCGTTGAAGAGACGGCGACCGACTAACTTGAGTTGCCACGTGCACTATTGATTGCGATATGCTCCCCATGCCCGGTCGCACTGCTGTTCTGGCTGCACGGCAGGCAGCAGCAACTTGCCTTCGTGCCACTTCCAGTCGAATGAAACAGCTCCGCCAGACTTACCGACACGACAATATTGCCGGGTTGCCCTTGCATCTCGAGAGCATCTTGTCGTTATGTCGGGCACCTCAATCAGCCACCAATCACGTTCACACTGCGCAGCAAACCATCCTCGCGGCATGTATCGACTCAACAGGCGCGCTAATCTGACCCGGTCGGTACGCCAGATGAGCAACTCACGAGAAACCCTGGCAGAGTGGTAGACGCGGTAACAAATTGGTTGTATAATTGGATACAGTGAGATTCCTTTTGGTGAATCATCAAGGGAGTGCGGAACAACCGCGAAGCGCGACGTGAAATCGGACGGTTCACGCTGTAAAACAACTTCATCTGTTATGCCCGACTTATCCACGCTGCCACTGAGCAGTCTGATCGCCTGCTGCCAGGAAAACACAATGCGTTACCTGCGCACGCGTGAAGCACACAGCGATTCCTACTGCCTCGAATTGTTCCGGCGCGCCGTGCAACTTGGTAATGAAGGCGCCTGGGCATTTATCTATACCTTTTACAGCACCGAGGAGTTTCTGGGGGACCACTATCTGCTGAAGTGGGTGCGAAGTTGGATGCACGGCAGACACGGTGCGTTGATCCGGGCCGCCTACACCGAGGAGGAATTTGTTCAGGAAGTGTGGTTGCGTTTCATGCACTCGGACGCAGGCAAGGCATTCACCTTCGACACGATGGCGCATCTCATGGCCTTCTTACGCCGTCTGGTAAACAACTTCGCGCTTGACCTGACCAGACGGCGCGCGCCGGAAGTAGTGGAAGCCTCCACGGAAGGCGAAGCCGCCAATCTGGAACAGGTGATCCGTCGGGTTCCTGACAGCGCTGAAGACCTGGAGGAACACCTGACACGCCAGGAATCACTGGAAACTCTGCTTTCTGCCGTGTGGATCGACATCGTAGCCACTGAACATGAATGGATTGTCTTCCAGGACCACTTTCTGGAAGGTCTGCCACCACGTGAGGTGTACCGCTTACACCCGATGACCTTTGCGCCGAACGAAGTCGAGATCACAAGGACCCGGTTGGCGCGACGGATGCGCAAGACGCCGTTTCTGTTGAACCACTATGTCCGGTTGATCGTACTCGACGACGACGAAAAGCTGACCACCGTTTTCCAGCACTCGATCCTGGAGGGCGCTTCGGACGAGTGGCTGTTGGCCAATTTCAGTGGCCTGTTTCACAGCCAGGCTGATCTGATTCAGGCAAAGACACTAGTCTTGCGCTCGATACAGAGTCGGCCGGCTCTACTTCAACTAATCTCCTTGTAACCACCACTCCTTATCCCCGACAAATTTCATTCCGTTGTAAGTTTGTACTCCCCCATTTGGCGTTATACTGCTTCGGAAAATACCGATCGCGTTGCTTGGGAAGTTTGATTACGCGCGTTTTCGTTTTCTTCTGCACTTTGACGACAGGAAACCCGCGAAACATCGTTCAACGTAATTAGAGGTTCTCAATTGATGACATTGACAGACAAAACTATCGACCATCTGGGCCAGGACGAGTTAGTGTCTTGCGCGCTGAACAGCGGATCGCAGGCTGCCCAAGCTCATTTGGACGACTGCGAAGCGTGCCGCAACGAAATGGAGTCCTATCGGTCGATTCTGAACGGGATTCGCACGGTATTCAGCATACCGCCTCCACGGGTCCATGTATTCAAATGCAATCACGGACTGATGAATGAGGAGCACGCTTGTACGGTCGAGCATCCGGTTACCGGCGACCAGCTGAAGATCGAATGCCACGACGGTTGGCTCAACGGGCAGTTGACACGACCCGACGAAGGTAATGCAGACAACACGATGACCGCGGTGCGCCTCTTTTCGCGCCAGGGGCTGGTTGGAAGTGTACCCGTCGACGAGGGCGGTTCGTTTCTCGTGCGCTGTCTGAACACGGATGAACGCCACAGCATTACCATCGTGCTGCCAGGCGACGGATCGGCGATTCAACTGTTGTCATCAGATGCCAGCTAGGCACAATTCCCGCCGGGCAACCGGCTTCAGCCTCTCGATGCCAGCGGCAGGCGCGCCCTGACATCCAGATCCCACCCGCTGCGCACACCTGAGATCCAAGAGTAGTAACCAGCCGCACCGATCATGGCTGCGTTATCGGTGCAAAGCCAGATCGGGGGAATCGAGTAGGGGATATCGAGCCGCGCGGCCAGTTGGCGGCGCAGTTCGCCGTTGGCAGCCACACCACCACAGACACAAATATGGCGCACGTTGAAATCCGCCGCCGCCTGCATCGTCTTGCTGACCAGCGCATCAGCCACGGCAGCCTGAAAGCTGGCGGCGATGTCGCGAATCAGTGTCAATCTGCTGTCTGGCTGGTCGGCTGACTCGTCGCGGCGTTGCAGAACCTGCCCGGCATAGCCGGCCGGCCAGTCTTCTTCACCCACAAGCGTCTGCTGCTCGCGGATGAGCCGCAGCACTGCTGTCTTCAGCCCGCTGAAGCTGAAATTGTAGCGGTGGTCGGGATTGTTCATCACGGCCCGCGGCAGGTCGAAGCGCGCCGGATCGCCACCATCAGCGGCCCGCTGCATGGCAGGACCACCGGGATAGGGCAAGCCCAACAGACGGGCGGCCTTGTCGAATGCCTCACCGGCCGCATCGTCCAGCGTGCCGCCCAACCGACGATATTGCCCGTGGCCTTCCATCAACACCAGTTCCGTATGCCCACCTGACACGATCAATATCAACACGGGAAAACCGGCCGCGTCCGGTCTATCTTCTTCCACCGCTTCCTCTCCCACCCGTTGTGCCAGCCAGTTGGAGTACACGTGACCTTCCAGATGGTTGACACCAATCAGCGGCAGACCGCGGCTGAATGCCGCCCCCTTGGCAGCATTCACACCGATCAGCAGCGAGCCGGCCAGCCCAGGTCCCTCCGTGACGGCTACGGCAGCCAGATCACCCCAATCCACGCCGGCCTGGCGAATCGCATCCTCGATGACCGGGATGATGGACAGCACGTGCTGGCGCGACGCCACTTCAGGGAAGACCCCGCCGTACCGGCGGTGCAGCTCAATCTGTGAGGCGACGACATTGGAACGAATCGTCCGGCCGTCAGCAATCACTGCCGCGGCGGTTTCGTCACAGGATGTCTCAATCGCCAGCAAAAGCGTTGGTTGAGTCATATGCCGGCACCCGTTCCATCTACATCGCTGCGTGTTGCACTTTGCGGTGTCGTCAGCCGCATTTCTCTGTCAAGCATTCGCTGCGCCTTGATTTGCTCCAGGAACCGTTCAGCGACGCGCATGTTCTGCGAGACGCGCGTGCCGCCGTCGGGCAGCCGCTGTTTGTTGTCAAATGCCTTGACCAGCCAGGCGTGCGCCTCGGCATATTTGCCTTCGCGCAGCAGTAGGTCGCCCAGCTTGGCGGCTGAAATCGCTTCATCCGGGGAATAACGAAGCGCCTGCTGCAAGCGCTCGATCTCCTTCTCCTCACTCTCACGTCGCACCAATGAGCGACCCACGTCGAAGATCGTCTCGGGCATGTAGCGTTCGGCACGATGACGAATCAGCGTGTGGGAGCGCGGCACGATCAGATCCAGCCGCGTCGCGACGCGCATGTAGACCTCGGCGCCTTCTTCGTCGCTTTCGATGAAGAGGGTCAGTTCCTCGCCGCAGTCAAGAATGGCGTTCAGTTCCCTCTCCACATCCGCGGCGACAACCCGTTCCACATGTACCGGCTGCTCGCCGTGGTTCAGTATCTTGACGCTGTGGCCATCAACTTGCAGTTCGATCGTGTCAATCAATTGCGACGCGATGCTTTCCTTGATGTCCACCTTCTGCGGCAAGGGATAATAAACATCCAGCAATTCGATGAAGTCAGCCGAATACTCTTTCAGCACGCCCACATGCTCATGCACCGAGTCGTCCTCCACGACCTCGGCCACCACGCGCATGCCGACGTAACGCTCCAGCAGCGGGTCGTAGTTGTTGCCTACATACCCGATGACATCCTTGCCGATGCCGGTCAGATAGGTCTGGCTGGTCTCGGTGATAACTGTCTTGGCCGGGCGGCGCGTCTGCCCGATCACCAGCCCCAGCACCTCGCCCATCGAGTCGGTGGCGGTGCTCATGAAGTTCTGGAAGGAACGCCTGAAACGCCGCAGAATACCGGGGTGGAAGGCTCGTTCCATCTCTCTGGCGCGCTTGCGTCGCAATTCGTCGTTGAGGTTGCGTGTATAGCGATAGATGGCCTGGATTTCCTGGAACTCGTCGCGATAGAGAATGTAGCTGGTCTCAAGGTGATGATCATCCTGCACGTCGGAGCGATAGATCAGCTCAAACCCGGTGCTGTAGGCGTGCATCTCACCCCACATGATGTGGTTGTCCTTTTTCTCAACTGTCACGTTGAAGCCGTCAAAGTCTTTCAAGACCTGATCGCGTCGCGAGGAACGCAGATACGACCCGACCAGCGTCGCAGCCAGGATGACGACCAATGTGATGATAAAGGACCAGTCTACAATACCAGGCATGTAGTTACCTCATTCAGAATCTGCTTGCGGGTACGGCTCCAACAGCTCGATTAGCACGCCGTGAGTTCCTTTGGGATGCAGGAAGAAGGCGCGGCCTTCTGCAGCCTGAACCGGCGCCTCGTTGATCAACTGCGCGCCGCGCGCCAACATCTCCGCCAGGGCAGCCTCGATGTCGGGAACTTCCAGACAGATGTGGTGCAACCCCTCGCCACGTTTGGCCAGATATTTGGCAACGCCAGAATCTTCAGTGGTGGGTGTGATCAGCTCGATGAGGCTGTCACCTGTCGGCAGGAAGGCGATCTCCACCTCCTGTTGCGGCATGACCTTGCGCTCGCCAATGGGCAGCCCCAGTGTGTCATGATACGCCTGCAAGGCGGCATCCAGGTCGCCGACGACGATCGCTATGTGGTTGATCTTGCTTATCATGCTTGACCCTCAGTGTTGCGAGAAGAATGGTTCAGCACAGGATGGCGGTTCCATCAATGGTGTCACAATCGCCAGGCATCGTCACCAGAGTCGTACGTTGCTGGTCACCTGAACCGGGAGTGACGGTTGGCAGGCCACATTGTAGCCAATGTGCTCCCCATCGTCCAACTGCCGCGCCACCCGATGTTCGTCGGCCCGTACCAATTTCCTATTGAAGACGACCTCTTCGCGCACTATACTCTTTGTGGGATCGCCGCCCAAAGCAAGTCCATACTCCCGATATCAACACAAGACTACGATTCGCTATGCGTACAAGACTGAACGCTCGTTCATGGCTGAGATTCTTCATTGGCCTTCTGATCATCGTCACACTGGTTCGACCATCGTTTGCCAGCGCTTTACAGGTTCAATCAGCGCCAACCCCGGAGTATGCGCCGAACCGGCTGTTCGTCAGTTTTCGGGTTTCCACACCGAGCGCAGCAAGGCAACAAGCGCTTGATTTGATCCACGGTGAGGTCATCAAGGAATATGCGCTGGCTCCGGATGTGACGTTAGTGCAACTGGACAACAAAGGCGGAATCGATGTGCCGGCCGCGCAGGCGATTCTTGAAAACGATCCGGCCGTGAACTACGCCGAGCCCGACTACTGGATCACACCGCTGGACATGATCACTGACGACCCCCGACTGGGCGAGATGTGGGGTCTGGCAAACGCCAACGTTCCCTCGGCCTGGGAACATCACACCGGAACTGTCGACATGGTCGTCGCGGTGATCGATATGGGCGCGGATTACAACCACCCTGATCTGGTGAACAACATCTGGATCAACCCGGACGAGATCGCCGGCAACGGCATCGACGACGACGGCAACGGCTATGTGGACGACATTCGCGGCTACGACTTCTACTATCACGACAACGACCCGATGGACGCCGGCACCCACGGCACTCACGTCGCTGGCACCATCTGCGCCGAGGGCAACAACGGCATCGGCGTGGTGGGCATGCTCTGGCACTGCCAGATCATGGTGCTGCAATTCATGGGACCAACCGGTGGATTCACGTCCGGCGCGATGGATGCCTTGAGCTACGCGGTGGACAAGGGCGTGCGCGTGTCGAACAACAGTTGGGGCACGAATTCGTTCTCGACGCCGCTTTACACCATGATCCAGAACGCGCAATCCATCGGCCATGTCTATGTGGCAGCCGCCGGCAACAACGGACGCGACACTGACCTCGTCCCCCTCTACCCGGCCTCTTTCAACCTCGACAACATCATCTCCGTCGGCTCGATACGATCCAACGAGACGCCAGCCGGCGATTCGAACCGCGGTGTTCTCAGCGTCGATCTGCACGCGCCGGGCGTAAGCATCTTGAGCACGACGGCCGGAGGCGGCTACGGCACCATGAGCGGTACGTCCATGGCGTCGCCGCACGTGGCCGGCGCGGCCGCTCTGCTGCTGAGCGCCGATCCCGAGCAAACTTACCAGGAGGTCCGCGGCCTGCTGCTGCAATCGGCCCGCCCGACGCCTGCTCTGGCCGGGCTGTCGGTGACCGGCGGCGTCTTGGATGTTGGCGCGGCGTTTGATCAGATGCCAGGCTCCTCCCAACCACCAGCCAGCCCGTCCGATCTCGAGGCGCCGGTGCAGTACTACACCACAGTCTGCCTGGCCTGGGCTGACCACGCCAACAACGAGAACGGGTTCGAGGTCTTCCGATCAACCGATCAGATCAACTGGCAGAGCATCATGGCCGTGCCAGCCAACACAACCGGATTCGATGACACCAACCTGTTGCCCGGCGAGTACGCATACCAGGTGCGCGCTTTTAATCACGCCGGACAATCTGATCCATCCAACGTCGCCAGCGTGGTGATCCAGGTTCCGCTGGGAATCACCATCCACGTGGCAGATCTGGACGGCGCGGGCGTGTGGCTGAACCGGGCTCTTTGGCAGGCAACAGTGGCGATCGAGGTGCATGACATGGGTCACGAACCGGTTTCCTTCGCCCAGGTGAGCGGCGTCTGGAGCAACAGCGGCGAAGTCGCGACCTGTATTACCGGTGAAACGGGACGGTGTCAGATCACCAGCCCGTCGCTGTGGTATATCCAAAGCGACGTTTCGTTTGCGGTGCAGAACATCGTGGCCGAAACCATGTTGTATGTTCCGCCGGAGAACCACGATCCAGACGGCGACAGCAACGGCGCCTCAATCATCGTGCGCCCCCAATAGACTACATCTGTGTAAGACTGCGTCTCTCCTCCTACATTCGTCTCAGGCACGCCCGTCGTCGTAGCAGCGGCGGGCGTGCCGCGTCCAGACCCGGTCGTAAGACATCCTCGTTTCGCAACAATCTATGTTATAATTTCCTCGCTTGACGCGCAATCCTCCCATTCCATTCAGTTGACCATCCACTTTCACTGGAGAAAGATCAGCCATGATAAATCTGGTAGTTCACGCAACCCACGAAGCCGGCTTGAAGGTCGGCGGCATCGGTGCAGTCCTCGATGGGCTGCTGGGCTCGACCAATTATAACCAGTCGGTGGAACGCACCGTCCTGATTGGGACGTTCAACCGCTACGACTCGATGACCGTTGAGCGCCTGCTGTCGCCCCGCAACAAGTTGACGGTGATCCACGCGCCGGTGTTCGGTGTCAACAAGGCCGAACCGGCGCTGACAGCGGTGCTCAGTGCAGTGGAAAGCGACTACGGCGTCGCCCTGCTCTACGGCAAACGGACTTTCGGTCGCGCCGAACACGAAGTGATCCTGATCGACTCGATCCACGCCAAGGAAGGTCCGGTCAACGATTTCAAGTACTTCCTCTGGCAGCATTACGGCATCGACTCTGGCAAGTTCGACTACGACCCGGAGTTCAAGGATTTCGTCCGCTCCGCCCCAGCCAGCTATGCCGCGCTGCGCAGCCTCGTGGGACCGGGCGATGGCGCGCCAGGCAAGCAGGACAACAACCGCTTCATCCTGGCGCACGAGTGGATGGGCCTGCCGCTGGCCTTCGCCGCGCAGCTTGCCGATCCGTGGGACTGGCGCACGGTCTTCTACGCCCACGAAACGGCCACCGCCCGCAACGTGGTCGAGTTCGATGGTGGCCACGACACCCGCTTCTACAACGCGATGTGGACTGCTCCCTATTACAACGCCACCATGGACAGCGTCTTCGGCAGCCGCGACGACTTCTACAAGCACGCGCTGCTGAAGCAGACGCTGCGCTGTGACAACATCTTCGCCGTGGGCGATCTGGTGGTGGAGGAGCTGCGCTTTCTGGGCGGCATGTTCCGCGGCGCCAACATCGACCTGGTCTACAACGGTGTGCCGTCGTTCCCGCTTTCGCTGGATGAAAAGCTGGTCAGCAAGGCGCGCCTGCAAAGCTACGCTGAGAACCTGCTGGGCTACCGGCCCGACTACGTCTTCACCCATGTCACCCGCCTGGTGCTGAGCAAGGCCATGTGGCGCGACATCCGCGTCGCCGAGCATCTGGACTGGCTGCTGGCCGAGCAGGGCAAGACGGCCGTGCTGTACATGCTCACCACAACGCTGCCGGCCGGCCGCCGCTCCGAGGATGTGATGCGCTGGGAAGAGGAATACGGCTGGCCGGTGCATCACCGCACAGGCAACGGCGACCTGGTGGATCTGGAAGTGTCGCTCTACAACAGCATCGCCGGCTTCAACTGGGGATCGCGTGCGCTGAAGATCGTGCTGGTCAACCAGTTTGGCTGGAGCCAGGACCGCTGTGGCGGCCGCATGCCGGCCGATATGGAGTTCATGGACATCCGCCGCGGCTCCGATCTGGAATTCGGCCAGAGCATCTACGAGCCGTTCGGCATCGCGCAGGTCGAGCCGTTGAGCTTTGGCGCGTTATGCGTCGTCAGCAACGTCTGCGGCTGCATCGGGTTCGCGCAGCGGGCGCTGGAGAAGACAAGGGAGGAGGTCGAACTGGCCGACTTCAGCAACATCGTCGTTGCCAACTACACCAGCCTGCCGCCCGGTTGGCAGGTCTTCAGCCCCTGGGACGCGTTGAATATCGGCACGGCGCAGCGCAGCCAAATCGAGAGCTACAACAGCGCCTACGTCGCGCGTCAGATCATGGAACGTCTCCCCAGGGATGCCGCTGACATGCAGGCGCTGCTGACGGCCGGCCAGGAAGTCGGCAAGCGCATGAGCTGGGAGGTGGTCGTCAGCGACTACCTGCTGCCCGGACTCGCCAACGCGACACGGCGCTGATCGTATCAGCGGAGTTCGCAGTCTCAAATGCAAACCGCGAGCCGCCCGCGACGCAGCGCGTTTGTCATTCCGAGCAGGTCGGCCCACAACCTCCGATGCGTAACTATTCAGTCTGCCTCCGCCCAGGGATTGAAATCCCCCGGCTGAAAGCACGAAGCGGCCTCAGCCGCTGGGAGTCGGTCGGCCAGGCCCTGAGGGGCCTTCGTACTTTCAGCCAGTGAATTTCATTCACTGGTTTGGTGTAGGCTGAATAGTTACTCCGATGCAACGAAACGCCAGCGAGGAATCTCATCGTCCAGGTGACGAGATTCCTCGCTGGCGTTCGACTGGACTCGTTCGGAATAACAATGGCGAGTTGTCACGCTTCACGGAACGCGGCCCCAAGGCGCGCCGCAAGCTTCACTGCACGGGAGGCTGCGGCAACTCCAGAATTTCCTCGAAGACGAAGTCGGGCGGAGGAGGCGTGCTGCGGTCGTCCAGCATGGCGTAAACCTCCCAATATCATATCTCGTCGCCCTCTATTGCCAACACCTAGCCGAACAATCTGGCGATTTCATCCACCGCGAAGCGGGGAAAGGCCACCTCCTGGCCGCCCCGTTTTGCCTTCAGATCCGCGCCACGCTCCGTCGCTCGGCCGATGACGGCCGCGGCAAGACCTGTGTCTCCAAACGCTGCAAGCAAGCGCGCTGCGTCTCCGGACGCAACTGCCAGCAGCAGCGCACCCGACGCAATCGTCCCCAGCGGGTCCAGCCCGAACGCGTCGCAAACAACCTTGCTTTCAGCGCGCACCGGCACTGCGTCCAGGTCGATCTCCACGCCGACGCCCGACGTCTGCGCCACCTCCCAGATTCCTGTCGCCAACCCGCCCTCGGTGGGATCGTGCATCGCGTGCACCGCGACCGTCTCAACCGCCAGCCGCGCCGCGCGCACCACGCTGATGCCCGGATCGTGCAGAAAGTCCTGCGCCCGCCGCACCAGCGCGGGCGCAATCCCTCTGGCCAGCAGTTCGGCCTGCTTTTCACGCGCGATCAGCGCCGTACCTTCGATCGGGATGCTGCCGGCCAGGATCAACGCATCGCCCGGTTGCACGCCCGATGAGCGCACCAGCCGCTCAGAAGCGACCTCGCCCAGCATGAAACCGGCCACTATGGGACGCTCCAACCCGACGGTGATCTCGGTGTGCCCGCCGGCCAGCGCGACGCCCAGCCCGTCGCAGGCGCCCGCGATCTGGGTGTAGATCGCCTCGGCCAGCGTGGCCGTAGCGGTCTTCTCCGGCAGCAGAATCGTCGCCAGAAACCAGCGCGGCGTCGCGCCCATCACAGCGATGTCGTTGGCGTTGACGTTGACCGCGTACCAGCCGATCTCGTCCGCGGCGAAGGTGATGGGGTCGGTCTTGGCGACCAGATAGGTGCTGCCGAAGTCGATGACCGCGGCATCCTCGCCCATCTGTGGACCGACGATGAGTCGCGGGTCGCCAGGCGGAAAGCGCCGCAGAAGCTGGTCCAGCAAGCCGTGGGGCAGCTTGCCGGGGGAGAGATACGGTGAAGTTGTCATGCTACCTTCCAGGTGGTTAGCCAGTGTTGCCCTCAGACATCGGAAGTCGCCGGGTCAACAGAACGACCGGTCGTGATCGTTTCAGACTGCTCGTGACCAGAAGCCGGTGACTTCCGATGTCTTTTCGCGCGGCTTCTTGAGCGACGAGCGTTGGGCTGCTACCCCAATCGCCTCCGATTATGGCATAATCCCGCCAGAAGCAGAAACAAACTGCACCCTGTGAGGATATCCATGACATACACGACCATCGACCTGCACTGGCAAGACGCACCCGAAGTGATCGCCAGCTATGCCCTGCGCGGCCCGCGCGGCGTCGCTCTGATCGAGACGGGCCCCGCCTCCTCTTACAACAACCTGAAGGCTGGCCTGGCAAACGCGAACATCGATCTGCACGACATCAGCGACATTCTGGTGACCCACATCCACCTGGACCACGCGGGCGCGGCCGGCTGGCTGGCACGCGAGACCGGCGCGACGGTCCATGTCCACCACATCGGCGCGCCCCATTTGGCCGACCCGACCAAGCTGCTGCGCTCCGCCGGCCGCATCTACGGCGATGCCATGGACGCGCTTTGGGGCGAGACGATCCCTGTTCCGGCTGACCAGGTGCGCGCGGTCAACGACGGCGACATCGTCGACGCGGCCGGGCTGCGCATCCGTGCGGTCGACACTCCCGGCCATGCCTGGCATCACATGGCGTGGCTGCTGGACGGCCTCTGTTTCAGCGGCGATGTGACGGCCGTGCGTTTGCCGCGCCTGAATGTCATGCGCGCGCCGACACCGCCGCCGGAGATCGACCTGCCCGCCTGGCACAGCAGCCTGGCGCGGCTGCGCGAGGTGCGTCCTGACCAGCTGCTGCCAACCCACTTCGGCCCCAGCGATCTCGACACGCTGACGCACCTGCAGGCCGCTGAAGAACAACTCGAAGCGCAGGCCGCCTTTGTGCGCGCAAGCTGGCAGGCCGGAGCGACGCGCGACGACATCCTCGCAGCCTACCGCGAATGGGTCAGCCAGCAAGCCGTCATAGCCGGTCTCACCCCCGCCGACGCCCACCGGGTCGAAATCATCGTCCCGTCGGATATGTGTGTGGATGGACTGTTGCGTTATCTGGAGAAATCAACGGCTGCAACCGCCTGACGCATCGCAGCCAGCGAACCGGGAGGAATTGAAGACGCCACGTATTACCGGTCTGCCAGGAAGCGATGTGCTTCCCGGCAGACCGGTCTGATTTCGAGCTATGGCGCGCGTGAGGCGATGACGGCGATCGCATCGCCGGCTGTGCGTATCTCCAACATGTTACCGTTGATGTTGAAGGTGGCTGCCGAATGTAACGCAGCCAGGAACGCTGATTCCTGATCCATGACTCCCTCCGGTTCGACGCAGAATCGGGATGTAGAGCCAGGCTGGCCGATGGTGAGGTTACTGCCGTTCACCTGATAGAACGCGAAGTAGTTGTTGCAGCCCGCAGTTCCGGTTACCTGCCCATCCGTACCGAAGTTCATATTGATGCTGGTACCGTCGACCAGAGTGGACACTGCCTGGCGCCCGTTGTTGTAGTTGACGACATCCCAGCGTGTTCCCGAAAGCGGATTGACCGCGGGCGGCGGGGGCGCCGGGTTGACATTGAGTGTCACCTGGCGGATCTGCGTCGTGCCATCGCGCATCTGAACCCGCATTTCATAGGTCGTGGTGCTGGGAGGACATACGACTTCGTTGCCCTGGCCGGTGCGCGGGAAGCGGTTATAGATCTCGCCCTGGGGATACACCCAGACTGCCTGGACGTTCTGAACCGACCAGTTGAGCGTCGTACACTGCCCTTGCTCGATGGTCGTCTGGTTCAACCAGAATGCGATCTCGGTGATGGGGGTTGCCAGCGGTAGCGGGGTCGCTGTCGGAGCGGGCGCGGGAGTTGGCGTCGCCGGCATCGGCGTCGGTGTGGGCGGCGGAGGCGGTGACGCGATCACTGGCACTTCGTCGGCGCCGGTCGCAGTCACGAAACTGGCCGACACCCAGCCCATGCCGCCGGGCGCCGAAGGAACGGACACAACCCACCAGTTTCCATCGGCGCTACGGCCGATGATCTCGCCGCTGTCGCCGTTGCGAGCAACACCGACCACCGGGAAGTTGGTGCCCGGGCCGCTGCGGATATTGAGCGCCTGGGCGCCCGTCACCACGCCCGTCGGCACCGCCGGCTCAGGCTCCGGCAGATCAACGATCTCCCGCCGCACCATCACTATCGCCAGCGCGTCCTCGGCTGTGCGCATCTGCAACATGTCGCCACTGATGCTGTAGGTCGCGGCGCTTTGCAGGGCCGCCAGGTACTCGCTCTCCTGGTCCATCACCCCTTCCGGCTCGCCGCAGAACATCATCGTACTGCCCGGCTGGCCGATCGTGATGGTGTCGCCGTCGGTCGCGTACGAGGCGAAGTACTGATTGCAACTCGCGTTGCCCGTCACCGTCCCATCAGCGCCGAAGTAGGCCGTGATCTCTGTTCCTTCCAGGAGACCAACCACAGCCTCGCGGCCGTTGTTGTAGTTGACCACGTCCCAGGCGGTGTCGGTCAGGTCGGATGAGACGGCTGTGAAGGTCGCCAGCGTCTCGCCGCCGGCGCTCAGCGTCAGTTGGTCCTCGGCGATGCTGAAGTCGGTGGCTGTGGTCAGCGCTGCCATAACCGCCGCGCCCTGGGCCATCACCGCGTCCTCGCAGGCCATCATGGTCGAGGCCATCGGCTGGTTGATGGTCAGGCTGGAGCCGTCCTCGGTGTAGGTGGTGCTGAAGTTGTTGCAGCCGTCCGATCCCGACACCGATCCGTCCGCGCCAAAGGCCAGCGTGACGGATGTGCCTTCCAGCGGCATGGTGCCAACCAGCGCACTCATCGTCCAGTTGGTGCCGGCAAGCTGGCCGGCGGCCACGGGGGGCGCTGCGGGCGTCTCGCCGTCCGTTTCCTCACCTGCTTCCGCGATGCCGGCCACGAAGGTCGCCAGGAACTGATCGCCGTCGGTCAGCACCAGTTGCCGGTCGCCGCCCAGAAAACCGTTGGTGGCGGCCAAGGCTGCCATGTAGGCCGACGCCTGGGTCATCACCGCGTCCTCGCAAGCCATCATGGTCGAGGCCATCGGCTGGGTGATGGTGAGGCTGGCGCCGTCCTGGGTGTAGGTGGTGCTGAAGCGGTTGCAGCCGTCCGTGCCGGACGCAGTGCCGTCAGCGCCGAACTCCAGGGTGACCTGAACGCCAGGCAGCGGCAGGTTGCCGTCCAGCGCGCTCAACGTCCAGCTTGTGCCGGCCAGATCCATCATGGAGGCCGCCGGTTGCTCTGGCGATTCGGCCGGCGTCTCAGCCGGTGTTTCGATGGGTATGCTGGCAGGCTGGCACGCGGCCAGCACCAGCATGAACACGAGAAAGATACCAAGTCTTGTCATGGTACGCATTGCAAAAACCTTTCGTTGTATGTTGGTGCCCGGCACCTCAGAAGCTAGTAGTCGAAGCTCTGTTCCATCTTCTTCAGTATGTCGTCCACCGTGAAGCTGGCCGGTTTCATACGCGGCGGAAACTCCTGGAAAGTTGCCAGGAACTCGCGCACGAGGTACTGCGCAGCGTAGGTCAAGTAGACGCGGTCGATCATCCAATCGTAGTAGGTGTTGGACGTGATATCTGCCCGCTCGAAGGGGTCGGTGCGCAGGTTGAAGATCTTGGGGACGCGCAGGAAGACGAACGGTTCGGCCCAGATCTGGACTGTGCCTTGAACGCGCTGCTCGGCGAAGACGAACTTCCAGTTGTCGTAACGCAGCCCGACCAGGTCGCCGTCGTCAGAGAAGTAGATAATCCCCGGACGCGGCCCTTTGTCCGTCTGGCCTGAGAAGTGGGGCAGGAAGTTGTAGCCGTCGATGTGCACCCTGAAGTGCTTGTCGCCTGCCTGGTGCCCCTGCTTCAGCTTGTCACTGATCTCAGGCTCGCCGGCCGCGGCCAGCAGGGTGGGCAGCCAGTCAGTGTGGCTGATGATCTCGTTGGAGACCACGCCGGCCGGGATCTTGCCGGGCCAGCGCACCATCTCCGGCACGCGGAAGGCGCCCTCCCAGTTGGAGTTCTTCTCGTTGCGGAAGGGGGTCATGGCGCCGTCGGGCCAGGTGTTCATGTGCGGGCCATTGTCGGTCGAGTACATGACGATGGTGTCGTCAGCGATGCCCAGCTCATCCAGCAGGTCCAGCATCTGGCCCACGTGCTTGTCGTGCTCCACCATTACGTCGTGGTAGAAGGACTGCCAGCGGCCAGCCTGGCCCAGCACGTGCTCCGGTGGGTGGACGCGGAAGTGCATCCACGTCGTGTTGAACCAGACGAAGAAAGGCTGGTCGTCGTCGTGGGCGCGCTTGATGAAATCCTGGGCCGCGGCCAGGAACTCGGTGTCGCACGTTTCCATGCGTTTCTTGGTCAGCGGGCCGGTGTCCTCGATGCGCTGCTTGCCGACGCGGCCCCAGCGCGGATGCTCGGTGGGGTCATCCTCTTCCGTCGCCCAGGTATGCAGGACGCCGCGCGGCCCGAAGATGTTCTTGAAGTTGGGGAAATCCGCTTCGGGTGGGTAGTCGACATTCTCCGGCTCTTCCTCGGCGTTGAGGTGATAGAGATTGCCGAAGAACTCGTCGAAGCCGTGGGCGGTGGGCAGGTATTTGTTCCTGTCGCCGAAGTGGTTCTTGCCGAACTGGCCAGTGGCGTAGCCCAGCGGCTTGAGCAGTTCGGCAATGGTCGCGTCCTCGGCCTGCAGGCCAATATCCGAGCCGGGCATGCCGACCTTGGTCAGGCCGGTGCGGTAGGGGTTCTGCCCGGTGAGAAACGCAGCGCGGCCTGCGGTGCAACTCTGCTGGCCGTAGGAGTCGGTGAAACGCATCCCCTCGTTGGCGATGCGATCGATGTTGGGCGTGCGATAGCCCATCAACCCGTCGCTGTAGCAGCTCAGGTTGGTGATGCCGACGTCATCGCCCCAGATGACCAGGATGTTGGGTTTGCCGTTGGGCATGGTACTTTCTTTCTTGATAGATTGGTGGTTTGGTAGATTGGTAAGGTGGTGGATTGGTAACAGGGTGTGACCAATGTACCAATCTACCCGGCTGCTGCGCCCGACCGGGATTGCGGCGCAGGCAGTGGCTTCGCACTTGATGCCGGCTGCGGGCGGCCGTGGCATTGCTTGAACTTGCGGCCGCTGCCGCAAGGACAGGGATCGTTGCGCTCGACGCCGGCAAAAGCTCGTTCCATGATCTGCATCACCTCCCGCGCCTCGCGCTGGCGCCGGATCAGGCCGGCCATCAGCTTCATGGGGAAGTCGATGTGATGAAAGAAGTCCTTGAAGCCGGCGCACAGGTAGTTGAGGCCCGGCTCGCCGTCGGGCGTCAGAATAAACCGGTTCTTGGGACACTCGCCATGACAGGCGAAGCGCACGTCGCACTCCCGGCAGAAACGCGGCAGCGTATCGCGTTTGTCAAGGCCGAACTTGATCTGCTGCGGCGAGGCCACCAGCTCGATCATGTGCGTGTCCCGGATGTTGCCCAGCAGATAGTTAGGCTCCACGAAGTGATCGCACGAATACAGATCGCCGTTGTGCTCGATGGCCAGCCCCGTGCCGCAGGTGGCGTTGAAGACGCACATGCCGGAATTGGCCAGACCCAACCAGTTGCTCAGCGCCGCCTCGAAGGTCTGCACGTAGATCGTTCCTACATCGCGACGCACCCACTCGTCAAAGATTGTGCTCAGGAAGCGGCCAAACTGCTCCGGCTGCACCGAGCGATCGGAGACGGTCGTCCCCTCCTGGAAGAGAGTCAGGCCATCGGCGTTGATGCGCTCCACGACGGGGATGAACTGCATCCAGGTCGTGCCCACTTCGTCGCGCAGGAAACGGTAGACTTCCAGCGGGTAGTCGCCGTTGACGCGGTTGACAGTAGTCAGCACATTGTAGTCCACACCATGCTTTTGCAAAAGCCGCAACCCGCGCATGACCTTGTCGAAGGTTGGCTGGCCTCCCTTGTCTACGCGGTACACGTCGTGCAGCGGCCGCGGCCCATCGATGCTGATGCCCAGCAGGAAGTTGTGTTCGGCAAAGAAGGTGGCCCATTCATCATCCAGCAGCGTGCCGTTGGTTTGCATCGTGTGCAGGAAGGTCATGCCCGGCCGCCGGTACTTCTCCACCAGCTCCATGGTGCGCCGGTAGAAGTCCAGCCCCATCAGCGTCGGCTCGCCGCCCTGCCAGGCGATGTTGACGCTTTCCGTCTGGTGTGACTCGATAAGCTGGCGGATGTACTGTTCCAGCACCTGCTCGCCCATGCGGAAGGTGCTGCCGGGGTAGAAGACCTCCTTGTCCAGGAAAAAGCAGTAGGCGCAGTCCAGATTGCAGATCGCGCCGGTGGGTTTGGCCAGCAGGTGAAAGGCCGGTGGGGCCTGGGTTGGGCGGGGAGGCGCCGCCGGACCTGAGGTGGCAATCATAGTGGGGACAGCCATGACAAATCCTGGTTACAGCGCTCGATACTGGTCAACATCAGGTGACTCAAAAGCTCACTGCAATACCAGCGACATGAGGGCATACAACGACAGGCCGCCAATGTACAGCACACCGGCGAAACCGGGTTCGCCCTCGCGGTTGGCTTCAGGGATGATCCCCTGCACGACGGTCGTTATCAGGAAACCCGATGCCAGAGCGGCCAGAATGAAGCGGATCTCCAACGGTTGGTTCCTGAGCACCACGTAGCCCAGGACTGCGCCCACGGTCATGAACGCCGCCAGCAGCACCCCCAGGAGCCGGCGGCTGCTGCGCGCCATGCCCTGCCGCTTGGCCGTCGAGATGGTCACAAAGGCCAGCGGCGCGGTGCTGATAGCCAGCCCCAGCGCCAGCAGCAGGCCGGTTGTCAGTGTCAGCGTCGATCCGATGCCGATCACCACGCCGTCGATCAACAGGTCCGCCAGCACACCGATATACAGGCCGAACGAGGATGCACCGTCCGCTCCCACCTCCGGCTCGCGGGAAAACACGTGCGACGACCCGTATTCCAGCAGCACATAGAGCACACCGCCGATGAAAAACGCCAGCACGATCCAGCCATACGGCCCGCCGCGCACCGCCGGCGGCATCAGGCTGAACGCGACCAGCGCGGTGATGATGCCGGCCGCGAACTGAAGCGCGGCGCTGACGATGCGCTGTGAAACGTCGAATCTCTCGGCAATCGGCACGCCCAGCCAGGTCAGAAACGAGGCAAGCAGCGCGATCGCCAGGACCATCAGGAATTCGGTCATGGCTCAGATGGGAAATCGCCCGTTCCGCGATTAACCGATTCTCACCGGATATCCCGGACCCAGCGGTATGCCCAGGATGAACCACAGGATGAACATGGCCAGCCAGGCGACCAGAACGACCGCGGCGATCGGCAGCATCAACGCCACCAGTGACCCGACACCTGACTTTTTCTGATAGCGCTGGGCGAAAATGACGATCACCGGGAAATACACCATCAGCGGGGTCAGTGTATTGACAGGAGAATCGCCAACGCGGTAAGCAGCAAACACGGTCTGCGCCGGCACGCCCAACCGGATGAAAAGCGGGACGAAGATGGGTGCAAAGATCGCCCACTTGGCCAGCGTTCCCGGTATGATAAAGTCGAGCACTACGATTACCAGGATGAAGCCGATCAGCAGCGGGATTGCCGGGATACCGGCATGTCCCAACCAGTCGGCCAGGGCAGTAGCGATGACGCTCGGTATGTTGGAGTAGTTGAAGTAGGCGATGAACTGGCTGATCATCAACAACATGAAGATCAGGCCGCCCAGGCCGGCAAAG
Source organism: Anaerolineales bacterium (assembly GCA_020634615.1). Taxonomy (GTDB): domain Bacteria; phylum Chloroflexota; class Anaerolineae; order JAAEKA01; family JAAEKA01; genus JACKBK01. The sequence continues at coordinate 57,051 of JACKBI010000005.1, read as the reverse complement.
GTCTTGACAACAGCGGCGATTACGTCGTTAGCGCTGTTGTACTTGCCGATGGCCGATCCATAAGCCACGCCGGGCACGAAGAAACACAGCATTACGATGAACAGCATGCTGCTCATAAAGGGCGTCTGGCCGATAATCGCCCCCGTTTCAGGATCGCGCAGCGGCGCGCCTGGCGGCAGGGTGGCAAGCAGGACGACGCCTATCACGACCAGGAAAGCCAGCCCGGCCCGGCGCAATCCGCGGGCCTCCAACTCCGGGTCGACTTCGTCAGCGGCAGCAGCCTGTTCAGGTTCGCCTGCATCCGCCGGGTCATATTTGCCCAGGCGCGGCTCGACGACATGCACGATGACAAACCCAATTACCACAGTCAACATAATGGCCGACGCTGCCTGGAAGAAATAATCGGCAGTGATCGAGATTGACGTGCCGCCGACCAACCCGATGGCTTCGTTGGTGATTTCGAACAGCATGGCATCCGTCGGCGTCGGCACCAGATTTGCCATGAACGCCGCAGCGACACCACCAAAGCCTGCCGCAAGGCCCGCGACCGGATGCCGTCCCACGGCCAGGAAGGCCGCTGCACCTAATGGTATCAGGATCAGGTAGCCAGCGTCCGATGCAACACTGGAAAGGACTCCGACCAGGACGATGAGGTAGACGATCAATGAGCGCGGCGCAACCTTGACCAGCTTGCGGATCAGCGCTGCCATCAGTCCGGCGACCTCTGCCGCGCCCGCGCCCATCATGGCAATAAGCGTGACGGCCAGCGCGCCAAATCCCTGGAAGTTGACAACAAAGGAGGTAAACAAGAAGCGGATACCGTCGATGCTCAGGAGACTTTTGACGGGTATGGTTTGTTCCTGGATCTCGAAATGGATATCCTGGTTACTGGTCCCTGACAGCGTATACTGAGCGAGATCCTCGTAGAAGTCGGGGGTCGCCGACACCGGCACGGGCACGGCGATCTCTTCGGTGACACTGACATTCAGCAACGCCAGGATGGCTGACAACAGGATGACGCCGACGATGAGATACGAGAACATCAGCACTGGATGGGGTACTTTGTTGCCTATCCGCTCGACGGCATCCAGCAGTTTGTCCATGAAAGAGGATTGACCGTCTGCGGGCGGCTTCTTATTGGCAACTGCTTCGGCAGCCATGTTGACCTCCGTTTGATCCGACATCAAAGACCTTTTACATATTCGACTAGAAGACGGACTCCCACACCGGTGCCGCCGTGAGAATGGTAAGACTTAGCCGGCTTGTCGGCCCAGGCTGTGCCGGCGATGTCCAGGTGAACGAAGGGATAATCGCCCACGAAGGCAGCCAGAAACGCGCCGGCCGTGATCGAGCCGGCCGGACGTCCGGCCAGGTTCTTCAGGTCGGCGATCTCGCTCTTGACCATCTCGCGGTACTCGTCCCATAGCGGCAGTTGCCAGACACGCTCACCGCTGGTCTCACCGGCCTCCCTGATGCGGTCGGCCAGCGCCTGTTCGGTGGCCATCATGCCGGTGGCGTGGGAACCCAGAGCGATGATGACCGCGCCGGTCAGGGTTGACAGTTCAACGATCGCGGCTGGCTGGTAGCGCTGGGCATAGAAAAGCGCATCGGACAGGATGATCCGTCCCTCGGCGTCGGTGTTCAGCACCTCGATGGTCTTGCCACTGAGCGTCTTTACGATGTCGCCGGGGCGATAGGCAGTGCTGCTGGGCATGTTCTCGGCCGAAGATACCAGCCCGACGACGTGCACCGGCAGATCCAGTTCGGCGATCGCCTGCATCGCGCCGAACACCGCCGCCGCGCCGCCCATGTCCGACTTCATGGTCTCCATGGCATCGGCCGGCTTCAGCGACAGGCCGCCGGAGTCGAAGGTCAGCCCCTTGCCCACAAGACAGACAGTCGGCTTGCCCTCGGCAGACTCGCCATGCTCCATGACGATGAAGCGCGGCTCGTTGGCTGACCCTTTGCCGACCGCCAGGATTCCGCCGAAGCCCTGTTCTTCCAGTTGCGCCTGGTCGAGCACCGTGACGCGCAGTCCCAACCGCTGTCCCAGCGCGACGGCCTCGTCGCCCAGCTTAGCCGGGGTGACTGCGTAGCCAGGCCCGTTGACCAGATCGCGCGCCAGCTTTACGCCGCGGGCGATGATCTGGCCCTCGGCGACGCCTGCCTGCACCAGTTGCGCCCGCTCGCCGGTGGTGTACACCGTAGCCCGCTCGACCGCAAAGGTCTGTTCGCTGGACAGACCGGTGCGATAGATCCAGTAGCGGTACGCGCCCAACTCGAAGCCCTCGGCAAAGGCCTGACCGGTCAACTCCGGCGCCAGCGACATCGTGGTTGCGACGCCCAGCGTCACCGCCGCCACCTGCAACGATCGCGCTTGCTGCACAGCCAGCGCGGCCGCCTGCCGGATCTGTTCGGCGCCGGCGGTGTCCCGCTTGCCCAGGCCCACCAGCAGCAGGCGGCGGGGAGCCAGCGCGCCGCGCGGATAAAGCAACAGGGTCTGTTGGGCGCGGCCGCGAAAGTCGGCCACCTCCAACAGGCTGGCGACCGGCTCGGCCAACGGTTCATCCTCGAAAACCCCTAAAACTGCCAGTTCAGACGGCTGCGCCAGCAGATCACCTGATTTCACCTGAATGTCCACAGGCAACGTCCTTTCCCACTAACAACACAAGGTCTTCAGTCTATGTAACCACAAAGACTTCGGAAATCGCCGTGATTCGCTGGAAGTTGCAACAACATGCGAGAGCATCTCGATTACAAGCCGGCGATTTCCGAAGTCTGGGTCTTATTCGCGCGGCAGCGCGGCCAGTTCTTCCAGGTAGACAATGGCTGTCTCGATGCCGCGTTCGAACATCTCGATGCTGTAGTGCTCGTTGGGCGAGTGCAGGCCGTCGGTGTCCAGCCCGTAGCCCATCATCACCACCGGGATGCCCATGCGGTCGGTCAGCTCGGCGACCACGGGGATGCTGCCGCCGCCGCGGGTGAAGATCGGCATGTGGCCCCAGCCCCGCTCGTAGGCGCGGGCCGCGGCCTGCATCTCCGGCAGGTCGAACGGGATCAGCGCGGGCTTGCCAGTGGTCAGCAGCTTGACCTCGACCGAGACCGACGGCGGCGCGATGGACTCGATGTAGTCCTTGATAAGGCGGAATATCTTGTGCGGATCCTGGTTGCCGACCAGCCGCGAGCTAAGCTTGGCGCCTGCTTTGGCGGGAATAATAGTCTTCGGCCCAGGCCCGGCATAGCCGCCCCACAGGCCGTTGATGTCCAGTGTCGGCCGCGCCGAGACGCGCTCTCGGATGGTGAAACGCTCGTCGCCCCAGAGGCCGGGAACGCCGGTTGCCTCGCGGAACTGTTCCTCGGTGAGCGGGTTGCGGGCGATCATCTCCCGCTCGGCGTCGTTCAGCGGCACGACATCGTCGTAGAATCCGGGCACGGCGATGGTGTTGTCGGGGTTGTAGAGCTTCGACAGGATCTCGGCCAGCGCCAGGGCGGGGTTGTACGTGGCGCCGCCCCAGAAGCCGCTGTGCAGATCCTCCTTCGGTCCTTTAACCCACACCTCCAGGTAAGCCATGCCGCGCAGGCTGTGGGTGATGGCCGGCTCTTCGACGACCCGCATGGATGAATCGCTGATGACGCACACGTCGGCCCGCAACAGGTCCATGTGGTCCACGATGAACGGCACGAGGTTGGGCGAGGAGACCTCCTCCTCCCCTTCCAGCAGCAGCTTCACGTTCACCGGCGCAGCCCCGGCGGTGTTGAGCCAGGACTCCAGCGCCTTGACCTGGATGAACAACTGGCCCTTATCGTCGGTCACGCCGCGGGCGTATACCTTGCCGTCCTTGACCACCGGCTCGAAAGGCGGCGTATCCCAGCCGTCCTCCATCACGGCCGGCATCACGTCGTAGTGGCCGTAGACCAGCACGGTCGGTTTGTCCGGCCCCGCGCCCAACCACTCGCCGTAGACCACCGGATGGCCCGCGGTGGGCATGACCGCGGCTTTGTCCAGACCCAGCGCGGCCAGGTGTTCAGCCAGCCAGGCGGCCATTTGCTTAACATCGCCCGCAAAAGCGGGATCGGCGCTGACGCTGGGAATGCGCAGCATTTCGAACAACTCTTGCAAGAATCGGTCGCCGTTGGCGCGGGAAAAGGCACGCGCGGCATCGCTATCGAATGTCATCAGATCGCTCTCCATTCATAACCAGTCCGGACTTCGGAAGTCGCCGGCACAGGATCAAGGCTGCTCATCTACGAGAAACGGCGTCTTTCTGTGATCTGCGGCGACTTCCGAAGTCGTACTGGCCGTCGGGACATTCAAACACCTGCTTTCTATGTGCGCTGAGTTTAGCCCGATTGTTCCACTCAGGTGTTTACAGCCGGCGAGCCCGACGGGTGGTCATGGATCAACTCTTCCATATCCAGTTCGCCAGGGATGTAGCCCGGCAAGCGCAGCGACGGGAAGATCGTCAGCAGTGAGATGATCGCCACGATCAAGAAGGTGGCTTTCAGGGCGCGCAGCCGCGCGGCTGCGTTGAGCACCACAGCTTCGTTCACTTCGGCCGGTGTGGCCGACGTTTGACTGAGAACGGACCTGAGCTGGTCGTTGCTGACGAAGTCGATGTTGTCGAAGTTTATCTCATAGTGCAGCGACTGCGGCAGACCCGAGATGTTAAACGCCGAAATGATGAACACGCTCAACAAACCCACCGCGACGACGCTGGAAAAGGCCGCGCCCAAAGCCGAGGAAACGTTGTTCACCACGCCGCGCAGCGCGCCCACATCGCCGGCCAGATGCTTGGGCGAGGCAGAGACAAGGACGTTGAACAGCAGGGTCAGCATAGTACCTTCGCCGAGGCCGACAATCATCAGTCCCAGGATAACGGCTGGCGTCGCCCATTCATTGCTGACAGTAAACGACAGCAGAACCGCACCGACCGTCACCAGGCTGAAGGAGATCACCCCCAGCCGGCGCGGCGTAAGCCGGTCATACAGCCGCACCGAGAGAATGGCCGCGGCAGCTACCGCCAGCGCATAAGGCACGATAGCCACCGACGTAAAAAGAGGCGTGCGTCCCTGAACGATCTGAATGTAGAGCGGGATGAGAAAAGAAATCACCGAACCCAGGGCACCGGCGACCAGGAAGATGATCACTGCGGCCCGCTCCTCCGATGAGTCGAGCACTTCCATCGCCAGCAATGGCGTCTTCTTGGTGGCCACCCGTTTCTCCGACCAGACAAAGAAAGCCTGGCCAAACACGATGCCCAACGCGATCAGAAAGGGCGCAGGCGACAGGCCAAACAGGGAGATTGGGGCCGCCGCTTTGGCCAGCACCAGGCCCCAGGTGTTCAGGTTGTTGAAGCCAAAGAGGATGCAGGCAATGGCCAGCGCCGACAGAACGACCCCGACGAGATCGATGCGGATGCCGGGCGTGCGGGGAATGGGCTTGAGGCGAAAACTGATTATGAAGACCGCAACAGAAATCACGGTGATCAACCCGAAGGACACGCGCCAGCTCAGGAGGGTGGCGATGAAACCGGCGACGACGAAGGTCAGCCCACTGGCGACCGCCGGAATGCTGGCAAGAATGCCCAGCGCCTGCTCCTGCTGGCGCTCACGGTAGTTGGCGGCAATCAACACCACCAGCGTGGGAACCAGCGCAGCAGCCGCAATGCCCGCGATAGCCTGGGCCGTGTTCATCGTCTCAGTGCTGTTGCTGACAGCCATCAAGGCCATGGATGCGCCGTGTGCCAGCACAGCGATCTGAAAGACCAATCGCTCGCCGAACATCTTGCCGACCTTGGCGCCCAGCATGACAAAGGCAGCCACGAACAGCGAGTAAAGCACCAGCGCCGTCGCCACCGAGGTCGCCGGGGCGTTGATGTCGTCGATAATTGGCCCCATGGAGACGGGAAGGGCGTTGACGTTGACGCCCATCTGGAGTTGGGCGAGGACGATAATGATCAACGGCACCCAGGACGCTTTTAATACCGTGACAGCCGTGTTGGATTTGGTAGAGGATTGTGCAGACATGCAGTCAGAAGCTCCTGTCTGGTTACCAGTGGACCTGAATCACGACCAATCACCGGGTACGCGTCAACTGCACAGCCGGGCAGCTGAGACTCGCTAGGCCCCAGTCAAGTGTCGATGTCTTGCCAGGATACAGGTTCAGAGTGGATGGGGGCGTCTCTGGCTGCCGTGGAACAATCACGCTGCGATGCATCCCGTGCTGTCGAGGGATTGACGTGGTTGGTGGCACCGTTGACCCGGCTTACCGTGTCAACATCGAGACTAAGGAAGGCGCTCCGATTCTCTGTGACCCGCAGTCAGGGAGAAATTATACAAGGCCACACGGTATTCTGGAAATAACTACGCTTCCAATCGGTGAGTTTGTTGGGTAGGCCGGCTAGCCGCTGTTAATGATGCTTCGAAAGTCGACAGTTGCCGCCTGCGGCTGAGGAAAAGAATAGCGTCTCGTCCGCGAATGCCCGGAAAACGGCGAGCCGGTGGTCGTCGGAGGTGATCGCTACTGCGTCAGCGATTTCCGGGTCGTAGTTCGACAGGGAAAGCTCGGGGAAAGCCACGAGGTCAGCCGCCAAGCGCTATTTGGCCTTTGCCGATGCCGCCCCTGATCCCCTGGCTCTCTTGGTTTTGTGCTACAATAGATGCATGGCAAGCCCCGACCTTTTTGATCATCAGCGTCAGAAACTGATCGCCAGCGAACAGCCGCTGGCCGCGCGCATGCGGCCGCGCACGCTGGACGAGTATATCGGCCAGGACCACATCGTTGGACCGGGACGCCTGTTGCGGCGCGCCATCCAGGCCGACCAGCTCAGCAGTGTGATCTTCTATGGCCCACCTGGCACCGGCAAGACCACCCTGGCGCGCGTCATCGCCAACACCACCAGCGCCCATTTCATCGCGCTCAACGCAGTGCTGGCCGGCGTCAAGGACATTCGCGAATCCATCGACGCAGCCGAGAGCCAGCGCGGCCTGTATGGCCGCAAAACCATCCTCTTCGTGGACGAGGTGCATCGCTTCAACAAGGCGCAGCAGGACGCCTTGTTGCCGCACGTAGAGAACGGCACGGTGGTGCTGATCGGCGCGACCACCGAGAACCCCTATTTCAGCGTCAACCGCCCGCTGGTCAGCCGCAGCCGCATCTTCCAGCTCAAGCCGCTGACCGAGGACGACCTCTACGGGATCGCTCGCCAGGCGCTGGCTGACCCGGAACGCGGCTACGGCAAGCTCAACGTCCAAATCGACGACGACGCACTGGCGCATCTGGTCAACGTGGCCAACGGCGACGCGCGCGCGCTGCTCAACGCGCTGGAGCTGGCGGTCGAGACGACGGAGCCGGAAGGTGATCGGTTATCAGTAATCGGTAATCAGACACCGATCACCGATCACGGATCACCGTTTACCCTTCCCATCATCCGCGTCACGCTGGCCGTCGCCGAGGAGAGCATCCAGCAGCGCGCAGTGTTGTATGACAAAGAGGGCGACTACCATTTCGACACCATCAGCGCCTACATCAAGTCGCTGCGCGGGTCGGACCCCGACGCGGCGCTCTACTGGCTGGCCAAGATGGTCTATGCGGGCGAGGATCCGCGCTTCATGTTCCGGCGCATGTTGATCTTTGCCGGCGAGGACGTGGGGCTGGCCGATCCCAACGCGTTGCGGGTAGTCGTCGCGGCTGCCGAGGCGTTCGACCGGGTGGGACTACCGGAAGGCCGCTTCCACCTGACGACGGCGACGCTTTACCTCGCCACCGCGCCGAAATCCAACTCGTCGATGGGCTTCTTCGACGCATTGGGGGTTGTCGAGCAGGAACGGGACGCCGACGTGCCGACCCATCTGCGCGACGCCAACCGCGACAAGGAGGGCTTCGGCCACGGCGAGGGTTACCTCTACCCGCACGCCTACCGCGACCACTGGGTGGCACAGCAATACCTCCCCGAGTCGATGCAGGGCAAGGTGTTCTACAAACCGGGCGATCAGGGCTACGAAAAGGAGATCCGCTTGCAGGTCGTGCGTCGCCGGGAAGCGCAACTGGCCGCGATGATCGAAGGCGAAGGCGTTGGCCCGCCAGAAGTGCTAACCTTCACCGGCGACCGGGCAGGGCGCAACCGCGACCAATGGCTGGAGCGCACGGTCAGCGGCGCCGGCCAGCGGCTGGCCGCCGTGCGTGACCGGGTGCTGGACGCCGCGCGCGTGCAGCGCCACCACCTGGTGTTGGACCTGAACGCCGGCAGCGGGCTGTTGACCTGGGAAGTCTTGCGGCGCGCGCCGGAGGGCGGCGTCGTGTCATTGGCCCGCAGCAGGCAGGACGCCGACGCGTTGCGCCAGCAAGCCGAACGCCTGCCCGAAATCGAGCGCCCGACGGTCATCGAGGGCGGCATTGCCGATCTGCCACTCCTTCTTTCGAATAACCTGCGACCTTTGGCTTCTGATTCACTGATCTTCGACGCGATCGTTGGGCGTAACGCGCTGACTCGCTACCCCGACAAGGCCGCCGCGGCGGCAATGTTCGCTTCCCTGCTGTCAGCGACGGGCGTTATCAGCCTGGCTGAAACTGTGCCCAGCCGCACCCAGCGGCTGTACAAACTGGTGGACTTAGCCTCGCTGGGGAAAGACCTGGCGGGGCGGGTAACCGAGGCCGAGGAAGCAATCTACAGCCGGCCTGATGACCCAATGGTCAACTGGAACGAAGGTGACCTGCAGGTGGCATTCAGCGCCGCTGGCCTGCACGCCGTGGTTGAAATCGAGCACGAGAGCAGTGAGGTGCAGGTAACCGCGGATGTGCTGGCGCGCTGGTTCACGGCAAGCGCAGCGACGGGCCAGGGTCGCCCCAGCTACGCCGATCATCTGCGCAGCCGCCTGACCGAAGAGGAGCTGGCGCAAGTGGGCAACCTCTTCCGTCTGGAATTGCTCAACCGGCCGGTAGCCTGGCAAGCCACAACGGCTTTCCTGGTTGCGCGTGCCTGAGGCAGTTTTTCGCCAATCACTTGACAAACCGTGGGCCACGCCCTATAATCGCGACACTCACGGGTTCCAATCCAGTTTTTACACCGCGCCCTAGATGTCCCCGGTTTCCCTTTGTTGAATGGGCGACGCATGGCCGCAATGCGTGCGCTCAAAACTTTGTTTCCCCAGGAGGAGTAAGTCGATGAAGCAATTCCGTTTGTTTACGTTGGCAGCGATTCTGATCGTCGCTGCCATGGTCCTTGCCGCCTGCCCCAGCGGGCAGACCGGCGATCAAGCTCCGGCAACCACCGAGGCTGTCGCTGAGCCAACCGCGGCGCCCGAGCAGCCCACCGTGGCGCCTGAGCCGACCGCCGCACCCGAGGCCACTGTCGCTGAAGCGGAGCCAACTGAGGCCCCGATGGATGATGCCGCGATGGCAGAGGGGATGTCGTTCGGGTTGGAGAGTTGCGACGGGTTCGATGGGATCGTGCAGAAGGTGGTCGCCGTCGATGACATGACCGTCGAGTTCGATCTGTGCAAGCCTGACCCGGCCTTTCTGTCGAAGGTTGCCTTTAGCGCCTTCGGCATCCAGCCCAGCGAATGGATCGAGAGCACCGGCGGCACCGGCGACCTGCTGGATCACCCGATCGGCACCGGCGCCTACATGCTGGACAGCTGGAACCGCGGCGACAGCATCGTCTTCAAGAAGAACGCCGATTACTGGGGCGAGCCGGCCATGACCGACACCCTCGTGTTCCGCTGGCTGACTGAAGGCGCGGGCCGCTTGCTGGAACTCCAGTCCGGCACCGTGGACGGAATCGACAATCTGAGCCCTGACGACTTTGCGACGGTCGAAGCAGACAGCAACCTGCAGTTGCTGGAGCGACCGGCGCTGAACGTCTTCTACGTCGGCATGACCGACACCTTTGCGCCGTGGGACAACGTCCAGGTGCGCCAGGCCATCGCCAAGGGGATCGACCGCCAGCGAATCGTGGACACCTTCTATCCGGCCGGTTCGGAAGTCGCCTCCCACTTCACCCCCTGCGCCATCCCCAATGGTTGCGTCGGCGACGACTGGTACGACTTCAACGTCGAAGAGGCCAAGGCGCTGTTGGCCGATGCCGGGTTCCCGGACGGCTTCTCGACCAAGATCTACTATCGCGACGTGGCGCGCTCCTACCTGCCCGACCCCAGTCTGGTAGCGCAGGACATCCAGGCGCAGTTGAAGGAGAACCTCAACATCGATGCGTCGATCGAAGTGATGGAGTCGGGTGCGTTCATCGCCGCGTCGTCGGCGGGTGACCTCGACGGGTTGTACCTGCTGGGCTGGGGCGCAGACTACCCGCACATCACCAACTTCCTCGACTACCACTTCGGGCGGGCCAATGTACAGTTTGGCGATCCGCATCCAGAGATCTACGATCTGCTGGAGAAGGGTGGTCAGATTGCCGACCCGGCCGAGTCCGAGGCGATCTATGTCGATGCCAACAATGCCATCCGCGAGCTGGTGCCCATGGTGCCCATCGCACACGGTGGATCGGGCCTTGCCTATCTGGCCGACGTGGAGGGTGCGCAGGCCAGCCCGCTGGGCAACGAGTACATGGCGGCGATGAAGCCGGGCGACCGTGCCCAGTTCGTGTGGATGCAGAACGCCGAGCCGATCAGCCTGTACTGCGGCGACGAGACCGATGGCGAGTCGCTGCGGGCCTGCGAGCAGGTCACCGAGTCGCTGTATGCCTACGAGATCAACGGCACCGCGGCCCAGCCGGCGCTGGCGACGTCGTGTGATCCCAACGAAGACCTGACAGTGTGGACGTGCAAGCTGCGCGAGGGCGTGACGTTCCACGACGGATCGGCGTTTGACGCCAAGGACGTCCTGGCATCGTGGCAGGCAGGTCTGGATGCCTCCAGCCCGACGCATGTCGGCAACACCGGCGCATTCGAATACTTCTCGACCCTCTGGGGATTGATGAACGTCCCGGCGCAATAGCCCTGACGACAGCTTTCTCAGTCTTGGCCTGAATCAAAGAGGCACGGCTTTTGCCGTGCCTCTTTGATTCAGGCGTATTTCAAATGGGTTGGCCAGCGTCGGTCGAGTAGCGGGTCAAGCTGGGACCGTCGTTTTACTGAACAGCCAGCGTATCGAGACCAGCGGGGTCGTGCGCACAACTCGCTGGTCTCGATACGCTGGTGTTTGATGTCCTCATGCCACTTGACTTACCTCAATTTGCTACTCGACCGACGCTGGCCACTAATTGCTAATGTGCCCAACCCAAATTGAACACATCTGTTCCACATGTCTGTTCCGAGTAGCTTCGTGACCGGCGCGAGAAGAATCGGCCCCGATTCACTTGACAATCACCCTACAGGGCCATATAATTCTGCACACTCGCGAAGGTACCACCGTCGCTAGCCTGCGCCCCACCCTTCAATAGTCGTTGATCGATTGCTGCGGATGTTTGCCAACATCGGGCAAATCCCATCTATCCACATTCTACACCTCAGGAGAAGAGAGCACATGAAGCATTTTCGCTTGTTAACACTGGTAGCGATTTTGATGATCGCTGCCCTGATTCTGACCGCCTGCCCAAGCAGCCAGACTGGCACAGAGGCGCCGGCAGCGACTGAAGCACCTGCCCAGGCGCCAGCAGCCACCGAACCGGCAGCCGCCGAGCCTACTGCCGTGCCGATGGCCGAGCTCGGCACCATCAAAGTCGGCACCAACGCCGAATATCCGCCCTTCGAGTCGGTTGACGAGAACGGCAACGTCATCGGGTTCGACATCGACATCATGAATGCCATTGCCAAGGCAGCCGGCTTCGAAGTTGAGTTCGTCAACACCCGTTGGGACGGCATCTTCGTGGCGCTGTCCAGCGGCGAGTTCGACGCTGTCGCATCCGCAGCGACCATCACCGACGAGCGCAAGCAGGCGGTTGACTTCAGCGACCCCTACTTCAACGCCGGCCAGGTGCTGGTGGTAAAGAAGGGCAGCGACATCACATCGGTGGACGATCTGGCCGGCAAGCGGGTCGGCGTGCAGCTTGGCACCACCGGCGATATCTGGTCCAGCGAAAACACCCAGGCCGAGGTGGTGCGCTACGACGAGGTCACCCTGGCCTTCCAGGCGCTGGGCAACGGCGACGTCGATGCCATCATCAACGACGCCCCCACGTCGGCCGATATCCTCAAGGCCAATCCTGAGATCGGCGGCGTCATTCTTGGCGAGCCTTTCACCGATGAATTCTACGGGATCGCCGTCAACAAGAATCGCCAGGACGTGCTGAAGGCCATCAACGAAGGTCTGGCAGCCATTCGCGCCTCGGGCGAGTACGACCAGATCTACAACGCCTGGCTCGGCGTGCCCGCCGCGGCCGAAGGCGACAGCGGGGCAGCGATGGCGGAGGGGATGTCGTTCGGGTTGGAGAGTTGCGACGGGTTCGATGGGATCGTGCAGAAGGTGGTCGCCGTCGATGACATGACCGTCGAGTTCGATCTGTGCAAGCCTGACCCGGCCTTTCTGTCGAAGGTTGCCTTTAGCGCCTTCGGCATCCAGCCCAGCGAATGGATCGAGAGCACCGGCGGCACCGGCGACCTGCTGGATCACCCGATCGGCACCGGCGCCTACATGCTGGACAGCTGGAACCGCGGCGACAGCATCGTCTTCAAGAAGAACGCCGATTACTGGGGCGAGCCGGCCATGACCGACACCCTCGTGTTCCGCTGGCTGACTGAAGGCGCGGGCCGCTTGCTGGAACTCCAGTCCGGCACCGTGGACGGAATCGACAATCTGAGCCCTGACGACTTTGCGACGGTCGAAGCAGACAGCAACCTGCAGTTGCTGGAGCGACCGGCGCTGAACGTCTTCTACGTCGGCATGACCGACACCTTTGCGCCGTGGGACAACGTCCAGGTGCGCCAGGCCATCGCCAAGGGGATCGACCGCCAGCGAATCGTGGACACCTTCTATCCGGCCGGTTCGGAAGTCGCCTCCCACTTCACCCCCTGCGCCATCCCCAATGGTTGCGTCGGCGACGACTGGTACGACTTCAACGTCGAAGAGGCCAAGGCGCTGTTGGCCGATGCCGGGTTCCCGGACGGCTTCTCGACCAAGATCTACTATCGCGACGTGGCGCGCTCCTACCTGCCCGACCCCAGTCTGGTAGCGCAGGACATCCAGGCGCAGTTGAAGGAGAACCTCAACATCGATGCGTCGATCGAAGTGATGGAGTCGGGTGCGTTCATCGCCGCGTCGTCGGCGGGTGACCTCGACGGGTTGTACCTGCTGGGCTGGGGCGCAGACTACCCGCACATCACCAACTTCCTCGACTACCACTTCGGGCGGGCCAATGTACAGTTTGGCGATCCGCATCCAGAGATCTACGATCTGCTGGAGAAGGGTGGTCAGATTGCCGACCCGGCCGAGTCCGAGGCGATCTATGTCGATGCCAACAATGCCATCCGCGAGCTGGTGCCCATGGTGCCCATCGCACACGGTGGATCGGGCCTTGCCTATCTGGCCGACGTGGAGGGTGCGCAGGCCAGCCCGCTGGGCAACGAGTACATGGCGGCGATGAAGCCGGGCGACCGTGCCCAGTTCGTGTGGATGCAGAACGCCGAGCCGATCAGCCTGTACTGCGGCGACGAGACCGATGGCGAGTCGCTGCGGGCCTGCGAGCAGGTCACCGAGTCGCTGTATGCCTACGAGATCAACGGCACCGCGGCCCAGCCGGCGCTGGCGACGTCGTGTGATCCCAACGAAGACCTGACAGTGTGGACGTGCAAGCTGCGCGAGGGCGTGACGTTCCACGACGGATCGGCGTTTGACGCCAAGGACGTCCTGGCATCGTGGCAGGCAGGTCTGGATGCCTCCAGCCCGACGCATGTCGGCAACACCGGCGCATTCGAATACTTCTCGACCCTCTGGGGATTGATGAACGTCCCGGCGCAATAGCCCTGGCATCTGCTCCCCTCGTTTGATCAACACACAGGGGCACGGCCCAATCGACCGTGCCCCTGTGTTCCATCCGCAACATCTTCTTTGACCCATGACAAAATTCCTGACTCGCCGCACGCTATCCGCAATTCCGGTGCTTTTTGGCATCCTGGTCGTGACGTTTGCCCTGGCGCGCATGATTCCTGGCGATCCGTGCAAGGCGATGCTCGGCGAGAAGGCAACTCAAGAGACGTGCGATCGCTTCATGCACGACAAAGGTTTCGATCAACCGATTCCTGTGCAGTTTGGCGTCTACATGCGCGATGTCATCACGGGAGATTTTGGCAACTCGATTCGCTTCAACCGGTCGGTCGGCGAAATCCTGGTGGAACGCCTGCCGGTGACCATGGAACTGGGCGCGATCGCGCTCTTGCTGGCAGTCATTATCGGCATCCCGGCGGGCGTGCTCTCAGCCATGAAGCGCAACTCGGCGATCGATGTCGGCACCATGGTGGGCGCAAACATCGGTGTTTCGATGCCGGTCTTTTGGCTTGGACTGTTGCTGGCCTATGTGTTCGCGCTGCTTCTAAAAGGCACCCCCTTCTGGCTGCCACCCACCGGACGTCTCACGGCCGGACTGGTGGCAACACCCTTCTACGAGGTCTATCACCTCGCTTTCACCCCTGACACGGCCAAGCATCGCCTGTTTCAGTTTATCTCGAACTTCTACATTTTCAATTCGATCATCACGGCCAACGGCGAGGTGCTAAAGGACAGCATTCGGCATCTGATTCTGCCCGCCATGGCGCTGGCTACCATTCCGCTGGCCATCATCGCTCGCATGACGCGATCGAGCATGTTGGACACGATGAATCAGGATTATGTGCGGACAGCCCGTTCCAAAGGGTTGCGCGAACGATCTGTTATCGGCGGCCATGCCTTCCGCAACAGCCTGCTGCCGATTGTTACGATCATTGGTCTGCAGCTTGGCGTCATCTTTGGCGGGGCGGTGCTTACCGAGACCATCTTCGGACTGGCCGGCGTTGGACGCACCCTTTTCGAAGCCATCACCGCGCGAGACTTCCCGATCATCCAGGGTTTCACACTGGTGATCGCCCTCGGCTATGTGCTTGCCAACCTCTTGGTTGATCTCTCCTACGGCTTCATCGATCCACGCATTCGACTCGACTGATCGACCAGCCTGCAACAGTTGCATGACGACATCCAATAACTTCGAACCCTCAGAGATCGATCTGCGACGGCGCAAAGAAACGCCCTGGATTCAAGCCCTGCGTTCCTTTGTCAGGCAGCGATCGGCGATTCTAGGCATGATCATCATCGGCGGTATCATGCTGGTTGCGATTTTCGCTAATCAGATCGCGCCCTATCAGCCTGATCAGGTGCTGATCGGTCAGGAAAGCGTCAAGAAACGGCAGCCGCCCTGCATCCACCTGCTTGGCTGTCCGAAGGATCAGCCACAACATCTGATGGGGATCGACGGCAATGTGCGCGACGAGTTCAGTCGCGTTGTGTTTGGATCGCGCATTTCATTGATGGTTGGTTTCTTCACGGTGTTAGTCGCCATGAGCATCGGCGTCATCCTGGGCGCTCTCGCAGGCTATACAGGGCGCTGGATTGACGATGGCACCATGCGCTTTCTTGACGTGCTGTTGGCGTTTCCGTCGCTGCTGCTGGCGATTGCCATTGTCAGCGTGCTGGGACCGGGGTTGACCAACGCGATGCTGGCCATCGCGATCGTTACCATCCCGGTCTACGCGCGTGTCATGCGCTCGGTGGTGCTCTCGGCCAAGGAAGAGGAATACGTCACGGCGGCGCGCTCGGTCGGCGTGCCTAACAACACGATCCTCTTTCGCCACATCATGCCCAACGGCGTCTCCCCGCTGATCGTCCTGGCAACGCTGGGCATCGGCACTGCCATTCTGGACGCGGCAGCGCTGTCCTTCCTTGGGCTGGGCGCCCAACCGCCCACGCCTGAATGGGGCGCCATGCTCAGCGCGGAGCGCAATCAGGTCTTCAGCGCGCCGCATCTGGTGTTCTTTCCCGGCCTCGCGATCATGCTGGTCGTCTTGGGTTTCAATCTGCTGGGTGACGGGCTGCGCGACGCCCTGGACCCGCGCATGAAGAACAGATAACGGCTTACTAAGATCATCGTTCGCCGGGGCACCCGCCCCTATTCCCCTGAAGGAGCCATCATGACTGAAGCAGAAGGAGGGTCCACTACGACCATCAAGGCGCGACGGTCGTTTGGGGAACAAATGCGCGAGTTCCCCTGGTGGGCAGTAATAATCATCACGTTCCTGATCGGCGCTTTCATCTACATGATCTCCGATCCGTCCTACCGGAACGCGCTGAGCTTCATCGCCTTCCCACCCACAAAGACTGAGATCGCGTTTGGGATCGACGTTCGCAACGGTTTGATGATGACACTCTACACGACTGTCATTGCCTACCTGATTGCGCTGATCCTCGGCCTCGTACTGGGGATCATGCGCGTTTCGCGCAATCCGATCCTGTATCACCTCAGCACCCTGTATGTGGAGTTGATGCGCGGCGTCCCCATGCTGGTGCTGATCATCTGGATCGGCTTCGTGGTCGTTCCCTTTCTACGCAATGCGACCGGCAACCAATCCATCACCGGCCTGCAGGGCGCGTTGATCGGCCTGGGCTTTGGCTACGCCGCCTATCTGGCCGAGGTCTACCGCTCGGGTATCGAGTCGATCCCCAAGGGACAGATGGAAGCCGCTCGCTCGCTGGGCATGGGCTACGGCCAGGCCATGCAACACGTCATCCTGCCGCAGGCCATCCGCCGTGTCGTGCCGCCGCTCTCCAACGACCTGGTGGCAATGCTCAAAGATTCAGCGCTGGTCAGCGTCGTGGCAGTGCCCGAGATCCTGCAAATGGCGCGACTCTACGTTTCGCGCACCTTTCGCGCCTTTGAAGGCTACAACTCAGCAGCGTTTCTATACCTCGTGTTGACGCTGCTGTTTATCATCATCGTACGCATGATCGAAAGGAGATGGCGGTCCAGTGTCTGAGCCAATCATCCGCATTACCGATCTGTATAAATATTTCGGTGAGGTGCAAGCGCTGCGCGGCATTTCGCTTGAAGTCGAGTCTGGCCAGGTGGTCGTGGTCATCGGCCCCAGCGGCTCCGGCAAATCGACCCTGTTGCGCTGCATCAACCATCTGGAGAAGCCAACCGGCGGTCACGTCTATGTCGAAGGTGTGGACCTGGAAGCCAAAGAAACCAACATCAACAAGATGCGCGCCGAAATCGGCATGGTGTTCCAGCAGTTCAATCTCTTCCCCCATCTGACAGCGCTGGAGAACATCACCCTGGCGCAGCGGGTCGTTCGCAAGCGTCCCAAGGAAGAGCGCGAGCAGGTCGCGCGCCAACTGCTGGAGCGGGTCGGCATCCCTGAAAAGGCAGATGCCTATCCGGGCCAGCTTTCCGGCGGCCAGCAACAGCGAGTCGCCATCGCACGCGCGCTGGCCATGAACCCCAAGATCATGCTCTTCGACGAGCCGACCAGCGCGCTGGACCCGGAGATGATCAAGGAAGTGCTGGAAGTGATGATCGATCTCGCCAAGTCGGGTATGACCATGGTGTGCGTCACCCACGAGATGGGCTTTGCGCGCGCAGCTGCCCACCGGCTCATCTTCATGGATCAGGGCCAGATCGTCGAGGACACGACACCGGAAGACCTCTACGACAATCCTCAGCAAGAACGTACGCGGCTCTTCCTGAGCAAGATTCTGCACTAGGCATTTCTTTGAACACCTGGCCGCAACGATTTCCAGCGGACGACCTCGATCGTCTGCAATACGACATGGCGCTGTCCCGGGACAGCGCCATGTTATCGGCAGCGCAGATCAATACACTCACCGCGCGCTGGCGGCCGGTGGTGCAGCCGCGCGCAAAGCACGAGGAGCCTTTCGATCTGGTCGACCGTGCCGGCGACTCCACCGGCGTTGCCGCGCCGCGCTGGCTTTGCCATTTGCTTGGACTTTGTCATCGCACCGTCCACCTGGCGCTGCATTCGCCGCAGGGCTGGCTGGTGCTGCAAGTCCGCAGCCCGCGCGTCGACTGGCCCGGTCTTATCGACCTGTCGGTCACCGGCCACGTGCGCGCCGGGCTGAGCTGGGAACAGGCCATGGGCTGCGAGGCCCTCGAAGAACTGGGGGTCGATCTGAACCCGGCGGCCGGCATGGTTGAGCCGCCCGGTCTGTTCACAGTAGGCCAGCCCTACCATCGCAGCGAAGCCGACAGCCAAAACCCGCCGGTTCACATCTGCCACGTCACCCAGGTTTTTGCGGCGACCCTGACCGCCGCCGGCATGGCGCGCATGCAATTCACCGACGGCGAGGTCGTCGGCCTCGTCCTCTGCTCCCCGGCCGAAACGACGCGCATGATCGCCGAGGAACCAGACCGCCTGGCGCCCGGTTTGGTGCAGTCCTTCCCCCATTACCTTGCCTGGCGCGGCGAACGGTAACAAGTGACCGGAGTCGAACCACGCGCATCGCGTGTCCGTCTGTTCAACGAATGTTGAGCACATTGAAGATTATCGGTCAGCGCCGCCCTGGCGCTACACGTTGATGTCCTCTGCTACTGAAAACACCTCATCTATCGACGGGCAAAATCGTGACGATGCACGTCGCACCTGGGATCTGGCCGCCGCGGCGTTTGATCAGGAGCCGGATCACGGGCTGCGTTCTCCGCTGGTGCGCGCCGCGTGGACGGCGCTACTCAGCCGCTGGCTGCCGGACCGTGACGTCGCCATCCTCGATACCGGCTGCGGCACCGGATCGCTCAGCGTGGTCATGGCCGGGCAGGGACACCGTGTCACCGGGATAGATCTTTCGCCAGCGATGATTGCGCAGGCGCGCGCCAAGGCGCTTGCCGCGGGGTTGTCCATCGACTTTCACGTCATGGACGCGGCCGATCCGCGCTTTTCCCCGCGGACGTTTGACGCTATCGTGTGCCGGCATCTGCTGTGGATGTTTCCCAAGCCCGCGCAGGTGCTCGCGCGCTGGGCTGCGCTGCTCAAGCCCGCGGGCCGGCTGGTTCTCGTCGAGGGGTACTGGAACACCGGTAGCGGTCTGCACGCCGCGGAGATCGTCGCGGCGCTGCCAGCCGCTTTTGGTGCGGTGTCTGTCGAGATTCTGAGCAATCAGCCCGACCTGTGGGGAAAGGACGTGACGGACGAGCGGTATGCGATTATCGCCTTGAACCCTGGAACCGCGAGTTGAAAGGACACGCGCTAATGGCAAAGCACGCCGTTGATCCAATCGGTGGGAGCCCTGCACCTGCCGTTCAGCGCAATTCGTTCGAAACCGTGACTGTCAACGCGTTCGGGGAGATTGTCGAACGCCAGCCGTGTGAGGCCGAAGAGATCGTTGAGGATCTGGGCGGTATTTCCCTGGAGATGGTCATTATTCCCGCCGGCCGGTTCCTGATGGGAGCGCTGGGCGGCAACGCCTTTGACGACGAGCGACCCCAGCACAGCGTTTGGGTGCCCTCTTTCCTGTTGGGCAGATTCCAGGTTACGCAGGAGCAATGGGCCGCGGTGATGACCTGGACACCACCGTATCGCTGCGCGGGGGCCAGACACCCGGTGGATCGAGTCTCGTGGCATGGGGCCGGTGAGTTCTGCCGGCGGCTGGCCGGGCTGACCGGGCGCGCCTATCGCCTGCCCAGCGAGGCGGAATGGGAATATGCTTGCCGGGCAGGGAGTTCGGCGCCGTTTAGCTACGGAACGACACTCACCACCGACCTGGCGAACTACGTCGGGGAGCATGTCTTCCGATCAGAGCCGCCGGGCGTCTACCGGCACTGTACAACCGAGGTGGGCAGCTTCCCGCCCAATGCGTTCGGTCTCAGCGACATGCACGGCAACGTCTGGGAGTGGTGCGCGGACGCCTGGCACGACAGCTACGCGGGCGCGCCGGGCGATGGCAGCGCCTGGATGGGCAAGGCAGGTTCAGATCGGATCCTGCGCGGCGGATGTTGGCACGATCCGCCAGGTCTATGCCGCAGCGCGGCGCGTCTGAGGGGCGTAGCGAACGATGGGGAAGATTACTTCGGGTTCCGGGTCGCGCTGACGTTGGCCTGATGCGTCATTTCAAGACAAACCCCTGCTGCGCCAGCGCCGCGCGCAGGTGGACTCGCTTTGGCTCGGAAACACGCCGGGCGGAGTGCTCGCTCCAGCCGTAGTCTTCCATCTCCCCCTCTTTTCCCGGCACGGCCACCTGCCGGCCGGCATAGATGTCGGTCTCGGCCATCACCCGGTCGTAGACCTTCAGGAGCGCCTCTTCGTCACTGGCATCGTAACGTTCCCAGTGTAACACCGCATTGAGCGGTAACCGCGGTCGCGTCCTGTGTTCGCCGTCCGGCCAGCCCAGCGTCATGCCGCTGATGGGGAACACCAGCCGCGGCAACTCCAGCAGTTCGATCACATGGAGAGGATGGTTGCGGATCGCGCCGATGTAACACATGCCCAGCCCCAGCGACTCGGCGGCCAGCGTCGCCGTCTGCATCGCGATGGCGGTGTCCACCGCGGCCAGCAGGAAATTCTCGGTATACTGGCTCACCTGGGTGTAGCCGCGCAGCTCGCTGGCCCGCTCCAGCCGTGACAGGTCGGCGCACCAGGCCAGGAAAACCGGCGCCTGGGCAATGTGCGCCTGCGCGCCGCAGAGCTCTGCCAGCCGCGCGCGCCGGTCAGGATCGGTCACGGCGACGACGCTGAACATCTGCAGGTTGGACGAAGTCGAGCTGCGCTGGCCGGCCGCAACGATTGCTTCCACCGTAGCCCGCGGCAGCGGATCGGGCCGGTAGCGGCGCACCGATGCGTGTTGGTAGATTTGTTCGAAGACCTGGTTTGTGGTCCGCAGGGTGTTGTCGTGGTCGATACGGTCGTTCATAGCCTATGGCTGGGAACGCAGTTGGACGAGTTCGGCCACCAGCGTGCTGTACTCCGCCAACAGATCTTCGGCTTCTTCGTCGGTGCCGGCTTCGGCGGTCACATGAAACAGCGGTCGGTCCGGGTCAGGTCGGATCAACACCCAGCGTTCGTCCTCCAGCGACACCTTGATGCCGTCGATCATCTGGACGCTGCTGTCGCTGGCCTGGCTTTGCAGACGCCGCATGACCGCGCCCTTGCTGTCCCAGGCGCAGTGGACGGTGGATGAGACGGTGTGAATGGGCGGCAGGCTGGCTACCACATCCTGCAAACGCACCTCGTGCTGCGCCAGCCATTGCAGCAGCATCACCACCGCCATCATGCTGTCGGCCACGGGCTGGAAACGAGGGAAAAGGAAGAAGCCGGTGCCATCGGCCGCCAGCACCACGTCGGATTGGCTGGCTGTTTGCATGATGGACGCCGGATCCACCGGGGTGCGGATCACCCTGCCGCCATGCCGCTGGGCAATTTGCTCCAGCACCGTCGACTGGTTGACCGGAACTGCCACGGTGCTGCCCGGCCAAGTGCGCAGAGCAAGTTCCACCATCGCGGCGCAACTGATAGCCTCCGGCACCAACCCGCCGGTATGGTCGGCCAGGAACATCTTCTCCCCGCCCACGTCGAGCCGCACACCCAGATCGCTGCCCAGTGCGTTGACGATCACCCCCAGGCGGCGGCGCTCTGCCAGAAAGACCTCTTCGTCCAGCGAGATATACGAGGGATCCACACGCGCGCCCAGTGGCGTGGTGTTGACGCCCAGAATCTGCAGAATGTCCGGCAGCACCTGCGACGTGGAGGCGAAGGCGTAATCGACCACCACGTTGAAGCCGGCCGCGCGGATCGCGTCCTGATCGACAGACGCGAGAAATGCGGCTGTGTAGCGTGAGATTGCGTCGCTGGCGTAGGAAATCTGGCCGATCCCGTCCATAAAGGCACGGCGGAAGTCCTCGCGAAAGAAGACCCGCTCGATGTCCCGCTCCTCGTGCTTGCTCAGATTCATGCCGTCGTTGCCAAAAAAGCGGATATCCACCACGCGTTGATCGAACGGTGAAATACGCACATGAACCCCACCGGATGCGGGCGAGTTGGCGGTATAATGCCGCGCGACCGGGATCGGAACCGTTTGCAGGTCGGTCACATTCACGCCGGCCGAGGGCAACCCGGAGATAACCGCCCGCTTGAGCATGCGCGAGCCGGCGTTCTGGTCGCGGTTGATGGTGACCACAGAACCGCGCGGCAGGGTGGCTCCGAAGGCCGCCCCCAGGCGCGCGGCAAACTCCGGCGTCAGGTCGACGTTCACCACGCCGGTGACACCGTAGCGGCCAAAAAGCACGCGCCGGCCCTGCGATCCCCAGATGATGCTGCTCTTGACAATTGCGCCCGGGTCAACTTCCTTGCCAGGCCACAGCTTGACGCCGGTGTGCAGCACAGCGCCTTCGCCAATAATGCTGTTGTCGCCCACCACAACGCCTTCGTAGAGCGCTGATTTGGCGCGCAGACTGCACTGGCGGCTGACGATCGCGCCGCGCAGCTCGACATCCTCGCCGATATAGCAGTTGCGCCAGATGATGGTGCGGTCGATGCGGGCACGACTGTCGACAATCGTATAGTCACGCACCACCGAGGGGCCACGCATCACCACACCGCCCTTGATTTGTACCTCGTTGCCCAGATAGATCGGCCCGAAGAGCTGGGCATCAGGTGCAATATCCACGTCCCTGCCGACCCAGATATCGCCGCCGATGTGGGTTCCCAGCGTGGATGTGGGAAATACCAGCCCGCGCAGCAGATCGGCGTTTGCCCGCCGGTACTCCGAGAAGTTGCCAATGTCGCACCAGTAGCCGGGCGCGGCATAGCCGTAAAGCGGAG
This sequence comes from Anaerolineales bacterium, assembly GCA_020634615.1. Lineage (GTDB taxonomy): Bacteria > Chloroflexota > Anaerolineae > JAAEKA01 > JAAEKA01 > JACKBK01. Next base: position 34,308 of record JACKBI010000005.1, on the reverse strand, counting down.
CGCCGCTGTCCAGCATCCGGGGAAAGACCTGGCTGGCCCAGTCGTAGGTAGTGTTGACTGGAATGCGATCCAGCACGGCCGGGTCCAGCACGTAGATACCCGTGTTGACCGTGTCGGATGCCACTTCGCCCCAGCTCGGCTTTTCCAGGAAACGCGTGATGCGGCCGTCCTGATCTGTTACGATCACCCCGTAGTCCAGCGGCTCAGTGACGTGGTAGAGGACAATGGTCGCTTCGGCCTGCTTCTCTTCGTGGTAAGAGATGATCTCGCGCAGGTTGAAGTTGGTCAGAGCGTCGCCGCTGATGACGATAAACGGTTCATCGAGATACTGGCGCGCGTTGGCGACGCTGCCGGCCGTCCCCAGCGGGGTGTCTTCGACGACGTAGCGGATGTTCACGCCATAGCCACTGCCGTCCCCGTAATAGTCCTCTATGGTCGCGGCCATATATTGCAACGTCATGATCACGTCGGTGATTCCATGCTCGCTGAGCAGCGTCAGGATATGGCCCAGGACGCCCTGGTTCACCAGCGGCAGCATCGGTTTGGGGCGCCCGACAGTCAGCGGGCGCAGGCGGGAGCCCGCGCCTCCGGCCATTACTACGGCTTTCATGTGGCGGTGTCCTTTGGAAGCCTGGTCATCTGCGTCTGCGGCTTGTCATCTGGCGGGCCAGGGCCGCGCCGCCCAGGCCGCCGGCGTAGTCGCCCAGCTTGGCCGGCACGATCTGCACCCGGTCGGCGTCGCGCTGCTGCAAGTAGTAGATGCGCGCGGTCGTCCTGACCGGTTCGAGGAAGTCGTCGCCCAGCGCCTCGACCACGCCGCCGCCAAAGACGACCATCTCCGGGTCGAGAACGTTGACCAGATTGGCGGTCAGCAATCCCAGGTAGTACTGCACCTGGCTCATGACCGAGGTCATCAGCGCATCGCCTGCCTCCAGCGCGCTCCTGATGACACCGCTGGTCAGGCGGTTCTTGCCCTCCGGTCCCAGTAGCTCGGTCAGGACCGACGGATGGCCGGCTGCCAGGGCGGCGCTGACCTCGCGCTCGATGGCGGTGCGGCTGGCGACCGCCTCCAGGCAGCCCCGCTTGCCGCAGCCGCAGATCGGGCCGTTGGGCACGATGACGGTGTGGCCGATCTCGCCGGCGGAGTAGCGCGAGCCGCGGTGCAACTGGCCGTTGATGATCAAGCCGCCGCCCACGCCGGTGCCGACGAAGATGCCCACCATGTGCTGTGTGCCGCGCCCGACACCCATCTGGTGTACGCCCAGCGTTCCCAGGTTGACGTCGTTGTCGGCGAACACCGGCATACCCAGCTTGTCCGACAGCATCGCGGCCAGCGGTATCTCTTGCCAGCCAGGCAGATTCGGGGCTTCGACCACGACACCGGTGTCCAGGTTGACCGGACCGGGCGCGCCGACGCCGGCGGCGATGACGGCCTTCACATCGACCTCAGCGGCGCTCAGGGCGCTCTCGGCGGTGGCGACGATCCGGTCGACGACACCTTGCGGGCCAAGCTCCGCCTTGGTCTTCTTCTTGGCCTCGCCGATGATTTCATCCTTTTCGTTGACCACCAGCGCCATGACATTTGTGCCGCCCAGATCGATGCCGAGGCGGTACTGCTTGCGAACCCGTGACCTGCGACTGCTTTTTGCCATGCTGTGTGTCTCCTCTACCAGCCGAAGCGCTCCTCGCGCCAGTACTCGCCGTTCATATGGTAGCCGTTGCGTTCCCAGAAACCGGGCCGGTCGCCCGCCATAAACTCGATGCCGCGGATCCATTTAGCGCTCTTCCAGAAGTAACGCTTCGGCACCAGCAGCCGCAGCGGCCAGCCATGTTCGGCGGTCAGCGGCTCGCCCTCGAATTCCCAGGCGAACATCGTCTCTTCGTCGTCCAGGATGTCCAGCGGCAGGTTGGTGGTGAAGTTGTTCTCGCAGTGCGCCATCAGATGGCTGGCGTCCAGCGAGAACTTGACACCCACCGCTTCGATGAAATCGCGCCAGCGCACGCCGGTCCAGGTGGTATCCAGCTTGCTCCAGCGGGTCACGCAATGGATGTCTGTGGTCAGAGTAGTCTCAGGCAGCGCGCGGAACTCGTCCCAGGTCAGCGTGATCGGCGTTTCCACCAGGCCAAAGACGCGAAAGTCCCAGGTCGCCAGCTCGATGGCTGGCACGCTGCCATAGTGCAATACCGGGAACTTTTCGGTCACGAACTGGCCTGGCGGCACACGCCCAGCCTTGTTGTCGTTTGGCCGGTTCTTGACGCGTCGCAGTCGTTCAACTCGTTTCAACGGGTTCTCAAAACTCATCGTATCCTCCGGTAAAGTATGATCACAACCGCCAGCCTCAGACTGCGGAAGTCGCCGGCACATAGCAGCAAGTCCGCCATCCGTCCCAGACCAGGGATTCGTACAAGCGGCGACTTCCGAAGTCTGCTGTTCCAGCCTTACAGGTCGATCTCCGCCAGCACCGGCAGATGGTCCGACGTTGTCGCCGTCTCGTCGGTCTGCCAAACGCCGCACGTGCGAATACACGGCGCCAGCGGTGTCGATGCCCAGATGTAGTCGATGCGCGTCAACGGGTCGTGGGCGGGATAGGTCGGCTGCGGGCCATCAGCGGCCGGCTGGCTGGCCGCGGCATCGACATAGCCGCGGCGCTGCAAGCGGGCCACAACGTCCATGCCGTCAGCCGCCAGATTGCGCAGTTTGTCGTCAGCCAGCACGCGCTCCAGCGCGGCCTGGTCGTCCTGGAAGTCGGCGGCTGTCAGCGCATTGAAGTCGCCCAGCAGCAGGTGGGGACGCGACCGATCGCGGGTCGTCCACTGAAATACTGCCGCCAACTGCTGCAAGCGCGCCGCCTCGCTTTTGTGATCGAGATGGGTCACATATACCGACAGCGTCGTCTTGCCGTCAGGTAATAACAGCCGCGCTTCCAGCAGACCGCGCTGCTCGTGGCCTGCCACCGGCGTCAGATGATGGCCGGCGTGGGCCAGGATCGGCAGCCGCGACAGCAGCGCATTGCCATAGGAGGCCAGCGGTGCAAATGCGAACTGCGGCATCAGTGCGACGCCGAACGCATACGGCATGGCCAACAGCACCGACAATTCGTCCAGCGCCGCTTTGCTGCCATCGGGTGTGTCCAGCGGGTGAAAGACCTCGTTGAGCGCCACGACATCTGCGCCGCTGGCCTGGATGATGCGCGCCAGCGCGGCCACATCGACCGCACCGGACGCGTTGCGCCATCCATGGATATTGTAGGTCAGCACACGCAGCATCGCCCGCTAGCTCCAGTTGAACTCGGCCATCAGCGGCCGGTGATCGGATGCCTGGTCCACCAGCGCCCCGTTGATGACCTTGCAGGTCGCCAGGTAGGGCTGCATGATGACAGGCACGAAGATGTAGTCGATTCGGAAGTCAACCACCGAGGGAAACGTGGCGTGAGCGCCCTCGCCGGCAGCCATGAAGGCGTCGATGTAGCCGTTGCCTTTCAGCATGCGCACAACGGGCGGGGTCAGGCGCTTGCTGCGTGGCCCCACCGGCCCGGGCGTGTTGAAGTCGCCCATCAGCACGTGCGGCTCATCGGCCTTGCTTTGCAGGGCGGTCAGCACGCCGCGCAACTGCCACATGCGCGTGCCTTCAAATGCGTGATCGAGATGCGTCGAGTAAATCGTGAACGCGTGGTCGCGGGCGACATCCAGGTGTGCGGTGAGCATATTGCGTCCCTGGGTGCCCGGCAGCTTGGGCAGGTAATGGTTGGCGTCAGCGGTGATGGAGCAACGGCTCAGCACCGCGTTGCCCACCGGGCCCCACCAGCCGGCGCATTGGACCGTGCGGTTGCTCTCGCCGAAGGCCCAGTCCATGCGCAGCAGGTTGGCCAGGTCGCGCAGCGGCGTGCTCTGACCGTAGTGGGTATGGACCGGATGCAGCACCTCATTGAGCGCCACCGCGTCTGCACCGGTGCTCTCGATGATCGCCGCCAGGCGTTCCACATCCATGCGTCCATCGCGCCCCTCCCACAAATGGACGTTGTAGGTCAGTACTTTCAACACGGCTCCAGTGCTACTCGCTCGGTCAAGGACTGACAGTCCTGGTCTACAGAAGTAGATGCCAAAACGGCTGGACCATCACACCAAACGAGTCAGGACTGTCAGTCCTGGCGCTCGCATGTGCGAGTAGTGGGCGTATTGTAGTTCACAGACAGAAGCGTGTCAATCCTCCCGCGGGTCTCCTTGCTCTGTCCTCCTTTGACTGGACGATCCCGCCCATCTGCACGCGCGCATTGGGCGGTAGCCGTGGCGGATCGGGCCGGATGGAGGAATCGATGGCGCCGAAATGACTCGTTCGCGTAGCATTGCTCACTGTGCGATTTGTATCCGCTGGTGTAAAATGCGCTGGTTACGTTTCGTTCGTACACTCGTCCTATGACTACTGCCGAATTCACTGTTCAACGTTCCTGGAAGTCGGACCGGCGCAGCCCGCTGCTCTGGCTTTGGTCGCATATCCGCCGCAACTGGATCTGGATTTTTGGGGTCTTCTTTGGCGCGCTGGCGAACGCGCTGCTGGCGGGCGCGCCGGCTGTGCTGGCCGGCCAGGCCTTCGACACCCTGCTGGCCGACCCCAGCAGCACCACCTTTCTGCTGCGCACTGCCTTCCTGATTGCCATCACGCAGATCACGCGCGGCCTGCTACAGGTGGCGCGCAACTTCTCGGCCGAGTTGATCGGCCAGCGGCTGGAACGGGACACGCGCGACGAGATGTATGGCAGCCTGATGGGCAAGAGTATGCAGTTCCACGACTCGCATCCGGCCGGCGACCTGATGGCGCGCGCCACCAACGACGTCCGCGAGATGAACCTGATGTTCAATCCGGGCCTCAACCTGGTGGTCGGCTCGGCCAGCTTCCTCCTCGTGCCGCTGATCGCTGCGCCGCGCATCAATCCCTGGCTGGTGCTGGCACCGATCGCTTACCTGCTGCTCTACATCATAGAGACGTGGCGCTATCTGCGCGAGCTGAACCCGGCGACCCGGTCGGTGCGCGAAGAATTTGGCAACATGAACACGACCCTGGCCGAAGCCATCGATGGCATCGAGACGGTCAAGGGCGCGGCCCAGGAACTGCGTGAGACCGACCGATTCCGCCGCTCCCTGGCCACCTGGCGCACGGCATTCATCTGGCAGGGTGACATCGAGGCGAAGTTTATCCACCTGCTGCTGTTGGGGTTGGTGCAGACGGCCGCCCTGGCGTTGAGCCTGTTTCTCTACGAGCGCGGCCAGATCTCCGTCGGCGATGTGGTAACGTACAACGGACTGATGCTGTTGTTCGGCTTCCCGACCTTTGTCGGCCAGTTTGCCTACTCCCAGGTGTCGTCCGGGCTGTCCAGTGCGCGCCGCGTGCTGGAGATCATCGATGAGAAGACGGCGCTGGACGAAAACGTGGGTGGGTATGATCAGCCGATGCGCGGCGCGTTGGTCTTCGACAACGTCACCTTCTCCTATGCGGGAATGCCGACCCTGGAGAATGTCAGCTTCAGCGTCCAACCCGGCCAGACGATTGCCATCGTCGGCCAGACGGGCGCCGGCAAGAGCACCGTCGCCAAGCTGATCAACCGCATCTACGACGTCAACTCGGGCCGCGTGCTGGTGGACGGCGTCGATGTGCGCGACTGGGATCTGGCCGCGCTGCGCCGCCAGATCAGCATCATCGAGCAGGACATCTTCCTTTTCTCGCGCAGCGTTTCTGACAACATCGCCTTTGGCTGCCAGGACGCCGACCGCGACGAGGTGGAGGCTGCTGCCCACAAAGCGCAGGCGCATGAGTTCATTCTGAACTTCCGCGACGGCTACGAGACCGAGATTGGCGAGCGCGGCGTGACGCTTTCCGGCGGCCAGCGGCAACGGCTGGCCCTGGCACGCGCCTTCCTGACCGACCCGCAGATATTGATCCTCGACGACTCGACCAGCGCCATCGACAGCGCTACCGAGGACCGCATCCAGCGCGCCATCGAGGAAGCGTCCCGCGGGCGCACCACCATTTTGATCACGCACCGGCTTTCGCAGATTCGCTGGGCCGATCAGATCGTGGTGCTGAAAAAAGGCCGCATCGCTGCCATCGGCACCCACGAGGACCTGCTGCAACAATCCGAAGCCTATCGCAACATCTTTGCGAGCTATGAATGAGGAAGTTGCAAGTGGCATGTAGCAAGTTGCAAGTCCCGGAACCTGCTACTTACCACTTGCCACCTGCCACTTGCCACCTGATACCCTAACCCATGTTTTCCGGACTGAACACCGAAGCCTACGACCGAAACTATAGCGACCGCGATCTTGTGCGCAGGATCTGGGTCTATTTCGCGCGCGACCGGCGACGACTGACGTGGGCAGTTGTGTTGATCGTCGCGCTGGCCATCGTCACTGCCGTGCAGCCGCTGATCGTGGCCGAAGGGATCAACCAGCTCGACCAGAACCCCTCTACCGCGCTGCTGGTGGGACTGGTGCTGCTCTCGCTGTTCACCGGCCTGTTCATCTGGGGAGCAAACTGGATACGGCGCCGGCTGCTGGTTCGTCTGACCGGGACCGTGATGAGCGACCTGCGGCTGGACGCGTTCGAGTCGGTCATCAACCAGGACATGTCGTTCTTCGACCAGTATCGATCCGGGCGCATCATCAGCCGCATCACCACCGACACCCAGGAGTTTTCGCAAGTCGTCGTGCTGATCACCGATATCGTCAGCCAGATGCTGTCGGTGGCGATCCTCGCGCTGATCCTGTGGACCATCTCCTGGCAATTGACCATCGCATTGATCATCTTCGCGCTGGTGATCGTCGTGATGGCCTACAGCCTGCGCACCCTGGCGCGCAAGGCGACCCGCAGCGGCTTCCGGGCCATCGCCGAGGTCAATTCGGCCATCCAGGAAGCGATCACCGGCATCAGCGTCGCCAAGAACTTCCGCCAGGAAGCGGCAATCTACGGCGAGTTCATGGTGGTCAACACCCAGTCCTACGACATCAACCTGCGGCGCGGCTTTATCCTCTCCAACGTCTTCCCGGTGCTGAGCATGGTTGGCGGCATCGGCACAGCCATGCTGGTCTACTTCGGCGGGCTGTCCGCCGCGGCCGGCGCGATCACCATCGGCGCGTGGTATCTCTTTATCACCAGTGTTGACCGCTTCTGGTTCCCCATGGCGCAACTTTCAGCCTTCTGGAGCCAGGTGCAGGCTGGTCTGTCGGCCTCCGAACGCATCTTCGCCCTGGTGGACGCCGAACCGACCGTGCACCAGACGGATGATCAGCAGCCCGGCCGGCTGCGCGGCGAGATCGAGTTTCGCGACTTGGACTTCCGCTACACCGAGCAGGAGCAGGTGCTGGGCGACTTCAACCTGTCCATCGCTGCCGGCGAGAGCATTGCACTGGTCGGCCACACCGGCGCCGGCAAGAGCAGCCTGGGCAAGCTCATCGCGCGCTTCTACGAGTTCCAGAGTGGGCAACTGCTGGTCGATGGCCACGACATCCGCGATCTGGACCTCAAGTGGTACCGCAGCCAGCTTGGCATCGTCTCGCAGACCCCTTTCCTGTTCAACGGCACCGTGGCCGACAACATTCGCTACGCTCGGCCCGACGCGACCGACGCAGAGATCCTCGCGCTGGCGCGCCAGATCGGTGACGGGGAGTGGCTGGACACGCTGTCAGACGGGATCAACACCGACGTGGGCGAGCGCGGCGCGCGGCTGAGCATGGGACAGCGCCAGTTGGTCGCGTTGATGCGCGTCCTGGTGCAGGAGCCGGCCATCTTCATCCTCGACGAGGCCACCGCCAGCATCGACCCGTTCACCGAGCAGCAGATCCAGCAGGCCATCGACCTGATCCTCTCGCGCAGCACCGCGATCGTCATCGCGCACCGCCTCTCCACCGTGCGCGCCGTGGACCGCATCATTGTGCTCGATCAGGGGCACATCATCGAGCAGGGCAGCCATGCCAGCCTGATGGCGCAAAGCGGCCACTACGCCACCCTCTACGACACCTACTTCCGCCACCAGTCTCTGGCATACATCGAGCAGGTGGGCCAGCGGCGGCGAGATTCTGTGTTGGCGTGAAATGCACCGAAGTTGGTAAGCCATCAGAGGCCAAGTTACCCCAAACAGCACAAGTGTTTGCATACGGACCTCAAAACATCTATAATGGCATCATGAGTGACTTTGCAACTACCTATGGCAAAATTGTCCATCGTGACTCAATCGAGTTTATGGTGGATGAATTGGCTGACAACTCCGTCGATCTGATCTTCACCAGTCCTCCTTTTGCGCTATTGAGGAAGAAGGATTACGGCAATGTCGCCGAGCATGAATATGTCGAGTGGTTCAAGAACTTCGCCACGGAATTCTATCGCGTACTTAAACCAACCGGCTCTCTCGTAATAGATATTGGGGGATCGTGGATACCCGGCCAACCGACTCGTAGTTTATATCATTTCGAACTGCTTATCATGCTGTGCCGGCAACTACAGTTTCACCTGGCTCAGGAATTCTACTGGTGGAACCCATCTAAGTTGCCGACACCGGCCGAGTGGGTTAATATCCGGAGGATTCGAGTCAAGGACGCAGTTAACTGCGTTTTCTGGCTGTCAAAGACCCCATGGCCGAAGGCAAGCAACCGGCGAGTACTCATTCCCTACAGCGACTCGATGCATGATTTGCTTGAGAACGGCTATGACGCCAAGCTCCGACCCAGCGGTCACGATATAAGCGAGAAGTTCCGCATCGACAACGGCGGCGCAATTCCACCCAATCTAATAGCGATACCAAACACAGAGAGCAATTCGCACTATCTCAGGTACTGTCGGGAGCGGGATATCAAGCCACACCCCGCGCGCTTTCCGGCCCGGCTGCCAGAACATTTCGTGCGGATGTTGACCGATGTTAACGATTTGGTGTTTGATCCATTTGGTGGAAGCTGCGTGACGGGAGAAGTCTGCGAACGCTTACAACGCCGATGGATATGCTGCGAGATCGTCGAGGAATACATCGAAGGAGCTAGAGGAAGATTTGCATCTGATCAAGAACCATTGGATCAGGCGAGCGATCCGGGATCGTATCGAATCTCCAGTTCTTCCTCTCTTTGGAATGGGGTCGATGGCACGACGCCTCTGGCGCAGGATGGCGGCAGGAAGCGACCTGCAAGATCTGCCACTCAGGCAGCGGAGCCAAGACCTCAGAAGCAGACAGATCCCCAGCTCCGTTTGTTTGACCGCAGCGACAATCGGAATTCATACAGTACTGACTCTGAAAGCAATTGATGCCAGGCAGGGGAACTATGCCACAACTTGACCCATCTTCACTTGTTGCCGCGCTCATTGCCGCCTTTGATGACAACAACGCGGTTGCACATCTTGTTTCGAACGCATCTCGCAACCCCAGACGGTTGATTGTTCAGTATGAGTCGAACACGATGGAGGTGTGGGTTTTCATTTGGACATTGACCCACGGAGGCGGTGCTGCAAGACCAAGGGATGAATTCCGTATCCAGATCACCGGAGTGCGACCACCCCTGGAAACGAATCCACAGGGGCCGACGCTGTTGCTGGGATACGAGCCAAACCTTGGATGTTTCGCCGGTTTCGACGTCAACAAGCACCAGACATTTTCCACTCGATCGCCGTCGATCCAGATTCCAATAACGGTGTTGCATGAAGCCTTGCAACACGGCCTCTCTTTCATTACCAAAGGAAACGATGAGATCGCTATTGGAATTCGCCCGGATCAGCTACTGAATTACACGATCAACGCCGCAGTACTGCATCAAGAAGGAGCAAACGCAACGATGGTTGATCTCCTAACCAGAGTGTCCTCCTTGGAGGATGTTTCTGGAGAGGAACTGGCCTTGATACCACCTGAACGAAGTCGCGTCGTTAGTGAGGTTTCACGATTGTCGCGCGACTCCAGCTTTCGTCACAAGATTTTGCTTGCATACGACCGCCGCTGTGCAGTGACGCGGATGCAACTGCGTCTTGTTGAAGCCGCGCACATATTGCCAGTAGGCGCAGAAGGCAGTTCAGATGACGTTCGCAATGGGCTATGCCTGTCACCGACATATCATCGCGCGTTTGATAGGGCACTGATCTATCTTGATGAGTCGTTGAGGATGCAAATCAATCCTGCCAAAGAGCAGGAGTTGATTAGCGCCAATCTCGCTGGCGGTATCGCTGAGTTCAAGGCTGCACTTGGTACGCGAGTGCATCTGCCTGCAGACAGAACGCAATGGCCGACAGCGGCTATCATTCAAGCTGCAAACTCCTTTCGTAGGGTCTTCTAGCCGGCAAACCGAATGCCGATTAGTGTAAACTCCAGAACGCCATTACCCCGTCACTGATGCGTAGGGGAGCGCCGCCGGACATTGACACGACGTAGATTCCAGCCTCGCCGCGGTCATCCACCATGGGCAGCACCAGCGCGTCGCTGGCCGGCGACCAAATGCGGTGGCTGAGCGCGTACTGGTCGAAATAGGGGAGGAACTGGCCGAGAAAGACATCGCTGGGACGGAACGATGCCAGGGTCTGGGTCTGCCCGCTGGCCACATCGACCAGCGACAAATCGAGCACCACGTCAGCAGCTTGCTGGCTGGCTGCCGGTTCGAGAGCCACAAGTTCAGGCGCAACACCGGCGCCGGGATTGTTGCGTCCGCTGTTCTGCGTCAGCGTTGCGATCCGGCCGCCATCCGGCGACCAGAAGAACGCAATCACGCTGTCGTTGACCAGCGTGCGCACCTCGCCCGTCGCCGCGTCGATGACCTGCAACGGCCCGACAAAGGTCAACTGCCGGCGAGCCGGGCTGATGAACGCCAACTGGTCGCCGGCCGGGCTCCAGTTCATGGCTGCCAGGCCAAGCTGGCGTACGGTCGACTGCGCGCCGGTGGCCATGTCCTGAACGGCAACCTGAAACTGCTCACCGTCGGCCTGCGAAAAGGCCAGGTAACGACCGTCCGGCGCGATGCCCGGCGCCTGGAACAACCCCGGCGTTGCCAGATCGTCGCCAACCGGGTTCCCTTCGCCGTCCATGAACCCCAGCCGCGACTCGGCGCCCAGCCCGCCGATGTGGACGAGAAGCTGCTGGCTGTCAGCCGTCCAGTCCCAGTAGAACGGCTGACCCTCGGCAAGCTTGTGGGCAGGCTGCGCGCCATCGGACTGCGCCAGCCACAGGGCAATGCCCGACCGGTCGTTGGCCAGGAAGCTCACCTGCCGGTCGTCGGGCGACCAATAGAGATAGAAGGGCGGATTGATAGCGTTGCCGTACAATTCGGTTGCATGGGGAGTCGCGCTGTCCTCCAGCACCTGAACGGCCGCCTTCGTACCGTCGTTGGCCACTACAGCCAGCGCGGCGCCGCCGGCAGACCACGCAGGGAACTGGTAGCGCACACCCGGCGAGCCAAGATCGCGGACGTCGCTGCCGTCGGGCGCGACGGTGACCAGGCCGCTGTCGGGCGTGATGACTGCAATCCGGCCGGCAAAAGAAGAATCCGTCTGCGCGGGAAGCGCCAACTCTGATACGGCAACAACGGGCTGCGGGCCAGCCACGTTTCGCCGGAAAATGACCAGGCCGGCCACGGCCGCCAACGCCACAAAACAAACCGTCACGATCAGCAGCAGCGCGGCTGCGCCACCCACCAACCACACGTTGCGCCGGTTGGCTGGCCGATCCGGGGAATTCAACTGCTTATCAGACATGTGATACCTTAGAAGCTTTTTGAAGAGTCTTGTTGGAAGACTTCGGAAGTCGACGGCTGCTCATCACGACCGCACTCCATCCGCAGGCATGACCACTGGCTGTAGAATCGTCGACTTCCCAAGGCTGTTTGGCTGGCTTTTCATACAGTTTCCGGGGGGCGATGGGGGAGGAGGATTATGATGGTTGTGCCGTGGCCCGGCTCGCTGGAAGCCTGGATGCGCCCGCCGTGCGCATGCACCAGGCTGCGTGCGATAGCCAGTCCCAGCCCACTGCCGCTGCCCTCAGCGCGCGACCAGAAGCGATCGAAGATGTGGGGAAGTTCCTCCGGCGGTATCCCGTTGCCCGTGTCGCTGACGCTGATCTGCACGCTTTCGGGGTGCGGCACAGCTTGCAGGGTGATCGACCCGTCGCGCGGCGTGTGGCGCAGCGCGTTGGTCACCAGGTTGCTGATGACCTGATCCAGGCGGCCCGCATCGCCGGTGACCAACAGATCCTCACGTGGCTCTGCCACATCGACCACCAACCGGACGCCAGCCGCTTCGGCCTGTCCGCTGAAGCTGGTTGCCGCGTCTTCCAGCAGTTCCGCCACGTCTACCGGCTCCATCTGCATCGGCAAATGGCCAGCCTCCGCCAGCGACAGGACGCGCAGATCCTCCACCAACCGCGACAACTGGCGCGTCTCATCCAGCGTTGCCTCAACGTGGTCCTGGGTCGGCTCGTAGACACCGTCCAGCACACCCTCCAGATTGCCCTGGATGATGTGCAGCGGCGTGCGCAGTTCGTGGGCCACATCGGCCATCAGGTTGCGCCGTTGCTGGTCGGACAACTCCAGTTCGCTTGCCATGCGGTTGAAGGACTGGGCCAACTGGCGAAACTCGCGGCTGCCCCGCTCCGGCACGCGCGCGCTCAGGTCGCCCTCGGCCACCGCGTCCGCCGCCTCCATCACGTCGCCCAGCGGGCGGGCAATACTGCGAAAGGCACGAGCGGCCACCGTCGCCGCCATCAGCGGCAGGGCGATGACCAGTCCACAACTGATCAACCAGACCACTGCAGTTACCTGGCCGTCGCCGCCGAAAAGCTGGCTTGCCAGCCAGGCCAGCAGCGCCATGACACTGAAGATCAGCAGGGCAATCACGCCGAAGATAGCAGCAAACCGCACAAACAGCCGCCGGCCGCGCCGGCGCCTGTGTTCCTGCCACTGCGTCCGGTCCCAGCGCATCCACGGCGCGTCTTCGCGGTTTCGCCACTGCATCCGGTCCCAATGCATCCAGGGCGCGTCCTCCCGGCTTCGCCGTGGATGTGGTCCGCCGCGCATCCACGGCGCGAACGGCTGCTCCTGGTCGTCGCGGGGCGAGTCGTGCGGGTCTGGCGGCTGCATGCTTATCTCTCACCCGCCATCACTGAAGCGGTAGCCGACACCGTAGACGGTCTGGATGATACGCGGGTCGGTGGGGTCGGTCTCGATCTTGCGGCGCAGGTTGCGAATGTGGGCGTCGATGGAGCGATCGTACCCAGCCACGCCCGCGTCGCCGTGGATGCGTTCCAGCAATTGCTCGCGGCTGAGGGTTTGGCCCGCATGTTGCGCGAGGGTGGTCAGCAGTTCGAACTCGATGCGCGTCAGGTGGATCGGCTCGCCGTCGCGCAGCGCGCGGTGTCCCTTGAGGTCGATCTCCAGCTCGCCGGCCTGGATGAGATTGGGCGACTGCACGCCGCCGCGCACCCGGCGCAAGACCGCGCGCACGCGGGCCACCAGCTCGCGCGGCGAAAAGGGCTTGGTGATGTAGTCATCCGCGCCCAGCTCCAGCCCGATCAGCCGGTCCACCTCTTCGACGCGGGCCGTCAGCATGATGATGGGTACATCGGACTCGCGGCGGATAGCGCGGCAAACATCCAGACCATCCATGCCCGGCAGGTTGAGGTCCAACACCACCAGGTCGGGCTGGTCATGGCGAAACGCGGCCAGACCGGTTTTGCCGTCGCCGGCGGAGACTACACGATATCCGCCGCGCTCGAGATAGTCACGCGCCAGCTTGGTGATCTTCGGTTCGTCGTCGACTACCAGAATCAAGTCAGTCATTGCGCAGGAAGTATAACGCAAAGACGCAGAGACGCAAGGATATCGAAACGATACGATCCTCTGCGTCTCCGCGCCGCTGAGTTGAGGTGCCGGGGACTATCGGAAGTCCCCGGCGCCTGGGCGTCACCGTTCGCTCAGATCACGGCCGGCGGGCCGCCGAAGTAGTCATCGCCGCGACCCCAGCCGCCGCGTCCGTGGCGGGGCCCACAGCCGCGCATGGAGCCCGGGCCAAAGCCGCGCTTGCCGAAGAAGCCGCGGCCACGGCGGCTGAACAGCTCGTCAGCCTGTTCGCGGGTGATGACGCCATCCGCGACAGCCTGATCCAGCGTCGCCTTGCCGGCTGCCATCAGCTTTTGCCAGGCGCTGCCGAAGTCCAGGTTCTTTTCCGCTGCGAGATCCCAGGGGGTCCGGCCTGCGTCCAGCGCAGCCTGCACGTCCTCGGGCGTCATTTCCAGCACCTGCGCCATCAACGCGATGGGATCGACGTAGCCGCGCAGCTTGCGGGCGGTCTGCATCCGCTCGGCTTCCTTGGGCGCCAGTTCGCCTTCCGCGACTGCCTTCTCGATCATGTTGGCGACCGCGGTATCCTGCGCCGCGCGCAGTTCCTCGGCGCTGATGCCCAGCGCAGCCGCCAGTTCCGCGTCCATCTCCGACCGGCCAGCGCCGTGCCGGCCGAAGCCGCCGCGCCAACCCATTCCAAATCCTCTTCCTTTGTGCATTCCGTATGCCATTGGTTTGTCACTCCTTGTTGTGTGTTGTGAAGGTCCCGAGCGTGTTGCGTTCTGCAAGCTGCGCACGTCTTTCCGTGTACGCACTGCGACCACCAACCCGCTGCTTTCAGGGCCTTTCGCTCATTTGTCTCACCGTCTTGTTTGATCAGCTTGACCCTATAGTACCAACAGATTGTGAAGGAAATTCGAAGAACGCGTTGGAAGACTGCGAGAATTGGGGCGGCTGCCACGACAGTTCAGCCTACAGAGTAGTGTCATTCCCGCGAAGGCGGGAATCCACACCTCGCAGACCTGGATTCCCGCCTTCGCGGCGCGAAGCGTGACGGGTGAGTAGCTTCCCGCGGCTGCGACTGGAACACCGGCGTGGCTTGTGTCATTCGTCGGGTGCGCGGTATACTGTGGCGCATCATGACCACCCCAGCAATTCCTGCCGACCCACCGATCATCGAAACGACGCCCAACGATCCTGCCTTCCAGACGGAGCAGGTGCTGACCATCGGCGCCGGGCATATGGTCAACGACACGTTCAGCGCGTTCCTGGCGCCGATGCTGCCGCTGATCCAGTCCATGTTGGGCATCGGTTACGCCGCGGCTGGCAGCCTGGCGATCTTCGCCCAGATACCCAGCCTGCTCAATCCGTTCATCGGTTACCTGGCTGACAAGGTGAGCGTGCGTTATTTCGTCATCCTCGCGCCGGCGGTCACGGCGACCATCTTCAGTTGCCTCGGACTGGTGTCAACCTATGCAGCGCTGGCCATCATGCTCTTCGTGGCCGGCATCAGCATCGCCGCCTTCCACGCGCCCGCGCCGGCCATGGTCGCCAAGGTCTCGGGCCAGCAGGTTGGCAAGGGGATGAGCATTTTCATGGCGTGCGGCGAGTTCGCCCGTGCCATCGGGCCGATGCTGGTGGTTGCCGGCATCGCCTGGTTCGGTGTAGACGGCATCTGGCGACTGGCGTTCCTGGGCTGGGGCATGTCGGCGATCCTCTACGTCCGGCTGCGCACGGTGGCGGCCACGCCGCGACCGCCGGGCGTCTCGGCCATGGATACCTTCTGGGCGGCAGCGCGCCGGCTGTTCCCGGTGCTGGTCTGGCTGCTGGCCGGGCGCATCATGATGGTCGCCGCGCTAACCACCTATCTGCCGATCTACATGAACGACGAGCGGCAGGCGAGCCTCTGGCTGGCCGCCGGCGCGTTGACGATCCTGCAGGCTGCCGGGGTTGTCGGTGCGCTGGCCACCGGCACGTTGAGCGACCGCTGGGGACGGCGGCGGGTATTGTTGGTGTTGCTCAGCTTCGCCCCATTCCTGATGATCGCGTTTCTGTACGGGCCGGAATGGCTGGCCGTGCCGCTGTTGCTGCTGCTGGGGTTCGCGTCCATCTCGCCGCAGCCGGTGATCATGGCGCTGGTGCAAGACCAGTTTCCCAAGAACCGGGCGCTGGCCAACGGCACCTACCTCGCCATCACCTTCCTCCTGCAGGCCGGCGGCATCTGGCTGGTCGGCGCGTTGAGCGACAGTCTGGGGCTGACAGCCGCGTTCTCTATCAGTGCTCTTGTCGCGCTGGTCAGCATCCCCGCGATTCATTGGCTGCCGGGACGGGCACAGATTGCAATCGATGCCTGACGTGTCATTTGCGTTCGCCTTTGCCGCCGGTGAGGCCGAGCGCGAGGCAATGCTGCTGGTAGAGAGCGTGCGCGCGTTCGGTGGACGAATGGCTGATAGCCAGGTTCGGGCGCTGTTGCCGGCGTCGGTCGCGATTTCGGACGAGACGCTGGCCGCACTGGCCAGCCTGAACGCAGACGTTCACCGGTTTAAGGTCGATGCGGACGCGCTGAACTTTCCCTTCGCCGCCAAAGTCTACGCAGCGGCCGAGGCGGAGCGGCTGGCCGTGCAGGACAGCTCGCTTCTGGTCTGGACCGACCGCGGTGCGCTGTTCCTGCAGGAGCCGAGCGCGCTGCTGCTTGCGCCGAACAAGGCCCTCGGCTACCGGCCGGTGGACCACACGGTGATCGGTTCCCCGTCCGATGCGCCCCTCGACCCGTTCTGGTCGCTGATCTACGAACGCTGCCACGTTCCGGCGGCGCACGTGTTCCCCATGACGGCCTCGGTGGATCGCCGTGTGCTGCGACCGTATTTCAACGCGGGAATGCTGGTGGTCGATCCCCGGCGCGGCCTGTTGCAACGCTGGCGGGACGACTTCGACCGGCTCTATCGCCTGCCGGAGTTCAGGTCGTTCTACGAACAGGACGCGCGTTACGCGATCTTCGTGCATCAAGCCGTGTTGGCGGGGACGGTACTAGCGGCGCTGCGTCCCGACGAACTGCTGGAACTGCCGCCCTTGGTCAACTACCCGTTGCACATGCATCGCGATTATCCGGCGGACCTGCGACCGGAGCGGCTGAACGATGTGGTCTCCGTGCGCTACGAGGAACTGCTGCGCGACGGGACGTGGCAGGACGTGATCCGCGTTGACGAGCCGCTCAAGGGGTGGCTGCTGGACCGGCAAGGTCGGAAACAGCCGCCCGCAGCACCCGCTGCCTGACCGCCTCGAACGCTCGCGCGGGAAAGTCGGGCATCCGACCGGCTAGCTCGCGCTCGGCCAGATCCAGCAGACGGAGTGCGCCAGTCACCGGGGGAAGGTTTTCAATCTCGTCCAGTTCAGCAGCCACCACGGGGAACAACAACTCGAAGCGGCGCGACGGCGCCAGCGTATCCATCAGCTCAGGCTGCTCCGGCGTCAGATAGCGGGCCAGCAAGCGCACCAGGTGCTCGGTCGCGTAGCTCTTGACGAACAGCTGCCCGCTGAGTCGCTCGCCGCGCCGGTAGCGTCCCGCGCCGACCGCCAGGTTGACCAGGAACATGCCGATGTCGACGCGGTCGTCGGCAGACCGGCTCTCGACGGCTGAGCGCGCCGCGAGGGCAGCCACGCGTTCGCCGATGTCGGCGCGGTCGAGCAACATGCGGTAGCGAATGATCCGCATCGTCTCCAGTTCATCCAAATCCAGCACTACCGGCTCCACCAGGTGGCCGTCGTCGAAGATGGCGCGGAAACCGTGCTTGCCCTCGGGCGCGACGTAGACTAACCGGTCGCTATGAGGCAGCCACGACAGGTCTGCCAGCAGCGCCTCCTGCGCGCCCGGCTTGGTCACCACAAAGAAGTCGTGGTCCGACCACCGGTCGGGCGCGTAGTCTATTTCGGCCATCGATCCCAGGGCGACAAGTCCCAGGACGCGTGCGTCAGCCGCCAGATTGGCTGCCAGCGCGTCAGTGAAGCTTCGAAATTCGGTCAGGTCCATGGTTGTACTCCGGTGCAGCAAAAGTCGGTCCATTGATGTGCCTACCCGCCGCCGCCTTCGACAGGCTCAGGCGGCGTTGCATTCCTGTTCGGTAAGGATCGACGCATTGTAGCACGCAGGTCCGCCCAAGCGTAATGCACATCGTGTCATTGCTGCGAAGGCGGAACCCTGGTCCGTGGTGCATGGATTATGACAACCGGGCGCATCAGACCGGCGAATTCTATCGGGCAACATGATCTAGATCATTGCGGCGAACGGCGAGGACCGCTAAACTGAGGTCTGGCGATTTTGCCTTTCTTCGTCCACCTCACTACCGGCCCTGCTGGCCGGCCCCTTTGCCCAGGAGCGCCCGATCAATGGAGATCATCGGCGAACAAACCATCAGACTCCACAAGCCGGCGCTCCGGGCCATTCCCGACCCCATCCAACAAGGAGCAGCCACCTCATGAAAGAACAACTTGTACAGGCCATCGCCGACATGGAAGAAGACCAGGCGATGGAACTGACCGAGGCCATGCTGGCCGCGGACGTCGATCCACAGGAGATCCTCGACGCCTGCCGCGAAGCCATGACCATCGTCGGTCAGCGCTATGAAGCGGGCGAGTATTTCCTGCCCGAACTGGTGATCGCCGGCGACATGCTGACGGCCATCGGCGACAGGGTCAAGCCGCTGCTGCAATCCCAGACAGCCGGCAGCAACAAGCTGGGCACCGTGGTCATCGGCACGGTGGAGGGTGACATCCACGACATCGGCAAGGACATCGTCGGCTTCATGCTGGACGTCAACGGCTTCGAGGTCGTGGATCTCGGCGTCGACGTGCCGGCCGCCGAGTTCGTCGGCAAGATCCGCGAGGTCAGCCCGCAGGTCGTCGCGTTGAGCGGCTTTCTGACGCTGGCTTTCGACCAGATGAAGGCGACCGTGGACGCGATCAGCGAGGCCGGGCTGCGCGACAGCGTCCACGTCATGATCGGCGGCGCGATCATGGACGAAAGCGTGCGCAGCTACATCGGCGCTGACGCGTACGGCGCCGACGCCACGGCAGCCGTCAAGCTGGCTCAGGGCTGGACAGGAGGCAAGTGAGATGACACCTAACGACAACAAAGCGCCAGAGCAGCTCTACGCCGAGCGCGTCAAGCGCATCAAGGATGTCGTCGCGTTGCGGACACCGGACCAGGTGCCCGTCTTTGGACCGTACCAGCTTTTCCCGTACCTCTACTCCGGCGTCACCTTCAAGCAGGCGATGAACGACTACGCGGCCGCCCGGCGCGCCTGCCGCAAGTTCGCCGACGATTTTCAGCCCGACGCGGACTTCGGGCCGATTCTGGCCTACCCTGCCAAGCCGATGGAGACACTGGGCCTCAAGTGGTTCAAGTGGCCGGGGCATGGCCTGGGCGACAATACCATCTACCAGTTCGTCGAGGGCGAGTATATGACGGCCGACGAGTACGACGAGTTCATCTACGACCCGTCGGACTTCATGCTGACCAAGTGGGTGCCGCGCTCGTTCGCCGGTCTGGAAGCATTCGCCAGCTTCCCCACCCAGCGACGCATGATGTGGTCTGGCTGGATGGGGCTGGGCGCATTCGCCAGCGAGGAGATGCAGGAAAGCTTCCGCATCGCCGTCGAGGCAGGCAAGCAGGTCAACGAGTGGTGGGCGTCCATCGGCGAGTACAACGCCGATACCGTGGCGCGCGGCTTCCCGGTCGCGTATGCAGCGTTCGACTGGCCGCCCTTCGACATCATCGGCGACACGCTGCGCGGCACGCGCGGCATCCTGGCCGACATGCGCCGCCACCCCGACAAGCTGCTGCAGACCATGGAAATCGCGACCAAGATCTTCGTCGAGTACGGCTCCGGCGCAGCCGGTGCTGATCTGCCGCTGTGCTGGATCTGGGTGCACAAGGGCACGCGCAACTTCATGTCGGACGAGCAGTTCAACACGTTCTACTGGCCGTTCCTGCGCGAGGGGATTGTGGCGTTGATCGACAAGGGAATTATCCCGATGGTCTACTGGGAGGCTGACATCGAAAGCCGGCTGGAGCACATCGTGGACATTCCCAAAGGCAAGGCCATCTACCACATCGCCCAGACCGACATCGCCAAGGCCAAGGCGGTGCTGGGTGACACAGTGTGCCTGATGGGCAACGTGCCCAACAGCACGCTGCTGACCGGCACACCTGACGACGTCAAGGCATACTGCAAGATGGCCATCGACGTGGCCGGCAAGGACGGCGGATTCATCATGGACGCGGCGGTCATGCTGGACGAGGCCAAACCGGAAAACGTCAAGGCCATGTTCGACTTCACCCGCGAGTACGGCGTCTACCGCTAGGAAAAGCTCACCGCAGAGGCGCAGAGGACACAGAGAAACCACCGCTGCGGCCGGTCTTCGCGAAGCACCCCGGAGTGGGCTGACCGTGCCGGCTTCGAGGCACCGTTTGACCTCCCAATCCTCTGCCCCTCTGTGCTCTCCGTGCCTCTGTGGTTGACCTGATCGCACGCTCGGTCACCGCGGCGCTTTTTGCAGGATGCTTGAGCAGCTATGGAAATCACCCACGACTTTCGTTTGAACTTCGACCTCGACGAGTATGCCAGCTTTCGCGGCGAGCAGTTTGCGCGCCTGCTGGCGCGGCCCGCCGTACGCGGCCAGGTGGAAAGCGTGTTCGCCGAGGCAGCCTCGTTGATGGCGCCGGCAGCCTGCTATGACGTCGTCGCCATCGAAAAATTCCTGCACGACCGCATTCGGCTGGCCGGCGGCGTGATGCTGGGTGGCGGTCCGGTGGTGGAGGTGATCGGCGGCGCGGAGGCGCTAGCCGTGGCGGTGGTCACTGTCGGTTCGGTGGTGGACGAGCGGCTGAAGCAGATGCAGGAGGCCGGGCAGCGCTTCCAGGCGTTGGTGCTGGACGAGCTGGCCTCCTGGGCGGTGGATCAGGTACGCCAACAACTGTACGACCTGCTTTGCTCCACGTTTACGGCGCGCGGCTGGCGCACCAGCACATTTCTCTCCCCAGGCGAATCGGCCTGGAGCGTGCGCGACCAGCGCGCCATCTTCAAGCTGGTCGATGCGGGCGCCATCGGCGTCAGCCTGAGCCCCGGCTTCGTCATGACGCCGATGAAGTCGCTGTCGTTGGTCTGTGGCGGCGGCAGCCAGCCGCTGGGCGTCGAAGGGCTGACCAACTGCGACTTCTGCTCGATCCGCGACCGTTGCGAGTTTTCCCGCAGCGGCGGCCACGGGGCAATTCCCCTGAAAGCAGCGACCCTGACGTGACCAAGAACGGCGCTGCGCGCCAGCCAGGCCAGCCGGGTGAGCAAGCCGCACAGGAGTCTTGTGCCGGTCAGTGCGTTTGTTTTCACCGGGGGCTTGTTGTAAAATGGCGCGCAACGTACGGTATTTGACATCCGACAGGATTGCATCGAAGGCCTGCCTGGCCTGGTCACTCAGTTCTCCACCCAGACCCTCCCTGTCATATTCCTGTAGCCTGCCCGCCGGCGGCATCGCACTTTCAGGAAGGACAGATCATGACCAAATCGCGATCGAAGTCACGACAGGGGCCGGCCAGCGTGCAGAATAAACAGCCAGCCGGCAAGTCCGGCAACCGGTCCAGGATCGTACGCTGGATGGCAATCATCGGCGGCCTGCTGGTGGTTGTCGTTCTGCTGACCGGCGGAAGTCTGGCGGCAGCAACGCAGGTGGAGAACCGCGATTCGTTCTGCGCGTCCTGCCACACCCAACCGGAGAGCGAGTTCTACCAGCGATCGCTTGCCGACCCGGTCGATCTGGCATCGGCGCACACAGCCAGCCAGGTCGATTGCATCCAGTGTCACAGCGGTCCCGGAACTGCCGGCCGTCTGCAGGCCATTTCCAGTGTCGCGGCGCCTGACCTCGTTCACTACCTGACCAAGAACTATCACGATCCGGCCGTCATTACCATTCCCATTGGCGACGACCACTGTCTGAAATGCCACAGCGACGTGTCAGCCAACAAGAACTTCAACAATCACTTTCACGCCTTTCTGCCGCAGTGGCAGGAGTTGGCGCCGGACAGCGCAGCCACATGTACTGAGTGCCATCAGGGACACGTGACCGGCGGCTCGGCAGACATTGCGTTCGTGCAGGAAACAACAGCGCGGGCCGTTTGCGAGCGCTGCCATGCATTCGCCGGCCGACGGTAACGCTGTCCTTGAGTAAACCGATGAATCTCAGGGACGTCATCGCATCACAATATCTGGCGACGCTGGAGATGTTGCGGCGCGCCATCGTCGCCCATCCCGCTAACTGAACACGAAGAGATGACAGAACGAAGCAAACGCCAACTTATACTTATTCTGATCCCGCTGCTGTGCATCATTCTTGACCAGGGGAGCAAGGTCGTTGCCCGGCAACGGCTGATTGGCGCGCCAGCGCGCGAGCTCCTGTCCGGTACGCTGCGCATCGAGTACACGGAGAATCCGGGCGCATTCCTCAGCCTGGGCGCAAACCTTCCCAGTGAAGCGCGTTTCGTGATCTTCACGGTGTTTGTAGTCGCGTTGTTGATTGGTCTGGTGGCGTTTGCGCTGCGGATGCCCGAAGACACACCGATGGCGGTGGTCGTTGCGATCGCGCTGGTGATCGGCGGCGGCGTCAGCAACCTGATCGACCGTTTGGTCAACGACGGGCGGGTGGCGGATTTCATGCAGCTTGGCGTCGGTCCGCTGCACACGGGGGTCTTCAACGTAGCCGATGTAGCGATCATGGGCGGGCTGGCGCTGATGCTGGTGGCGCTGGTCTGGCCGGGAAAGCGTGACAGCAACCCGCAGCCCGATGTCGGGACGGAGTGAGAACCGCCCCAGGGATTTCGAGGCCCCGGCTGAACACACGAAGCGGCCACAGCCGCTGGATCGGCAGTCCCTGAGAGCCATGTATGTGTTCAGATGGTGAATTTCATTCATTGGGGCTGACCTGCTGGTCTTGAATACATCCAAATTCGTGCATTTCGTGGCGGGATAGACTGTGAGCGGGGGTCGTACAAAATTGCCTCTTGACAAATGCGTAGTGATGTGCTACATTATGATACGTAGTCAGTTAACTACGTATCATAATCAGGAGTTCACCTATGCTTAAGCACACCGTCAAGAATCGCTCGCTCGTCATTTTGGGGTTCGCCGAGTCGGTCAGCGGCCTGGGAAGTTGGATCACCGGATTGGCTGTTTTCTCGCTGATCATCTTTCGCGGCGATGGTAATGTAGCACAGAGCAGCGGCATTCTACTGGCATCGCTGCTGCCAATGTTGCTCTTCAGCCCGGTTGCGGGCAGCCTGATCGACCGATTCGACCGGCGGCGCTTGATGGTTGCCTCAGAACTGCTGGCAGGCGTCGCGGTGGCAGGCCTGATCTTCGTCCAGAATATCTGGCTGATCTACCTGCTGCTGGCGTTGCAATCGGTCTTCAACACGATCATGATGCCCGCCCGCCAGTCCGTAGTGCCAGACCTGGTAGCGCGCGAGGATCTGACCAGCGCCAACGCGTTCCTGCAGCAATTGGCCGGTCTGATCAAGGTGTTTGCGCCGATCATCGCTGGCGCCCTGCTGGCTGTTTTTAATCCGCACAGTGTTATCGTTTTCGATGTCATCTCCTACGCGCTGTCAGCGGCGATCCTGACTCGCCTGCCGTCGCTTCCTCCTCATCGCCAGGCTACCACAGGCGGCGAAAACGAAACGCAGCAGCCGGAAGCAGGCGCTGGTTTCATGGCGCTGCTGCGATCCGTTCCTGGGCTGCGTCTGATCTTCCTGAGCACGTTTCTGGCGACGGTGGCGATCATCGGGTTCGACGTCTTGTCGGCCATCTTCACCCGCGACATTTTGCAAGGCAGCGAGGCAACCTTCGGCCTGCTGATCGGCCTGATTGGGTTGGGCACGGTGGCCGGCGCGGCCGGGCTAATGATGTCGAAGCGCGAGCGCAACCTGTGGGCGGACGTCGTGACTGGTTTGCTGCTGCTGACATTGCTTGCCATAGCCGTTGCGCTGGGTGCATGGGTTGGCAATCCAGCCTTTGCGACCGTGGTGCTGGCTGGCGGCTGCCTGCTGGCTGGTCTCGGCATGGGTATCATGCATGTGCAGATCGCCACACTTATCCAGATCCTGACTCCCGCGGCGCTGCTGGGACGCGCGGGTGGCATGTTCCAGGCCACCGCGGTCGCAGGTCAGATCGCTGGCATCCTGCTGACCCCATTGCTGGTGCCCGGTTTCCTGACTGTCGCCCAGTTTTTTGGGCTGGCGACATTGGCGATCCTCGCGCTGGTCGTGTATATTGTCAGGACAGTTCGCAAAGCGGCGCCGGTTACTGTCACTCCGCAAGCCCAGACGGCGGAAGTCGCCGAGACGATATAGAGTTGCGCTGTGCGCTTGAAGCCAGTTGTTGTCGCTAGCTGGCGACTTCCAACGAGTTTGCACGCAGCCCTTGCAACCCTGGCACAGGCACGACCGGGCCGGTATAACGTATTCGGTGATCAAGTTTTCTGAGGAATGACCACTATGCCAACTCAACCGATCTCACCGGGCTGGATCGTAGGCCAGTCGATGGCCACAGAACTTGATGTGGCATTGAGTGGTGTCGGCAGTGGATTTCCGGTGCCCACCGGAGGCGGCGAGTTTCAGCTGCTGTACGACAACTTGTCTGAGGATTGGTTAGCCGACTGGCAGACCTTGCTGGGCCAGCCCGGCATGATGTCGATACTGGGATTTCTGTCCGGCATCACCGAAACGAAGAATGAGGCCGACTACGGGCGCGCGACGCTTGCCATGCGCGAGCTGACCGCCGAAAGCGCGCTGGCAAAGCTGTCGCAGCAGGTAGCACGCTTCAATCTGGCGCCGGATCCAGGTCTGTCACCAGCGGAGGCCCTGGCGGACCTTTCCGCACGCGCCACCGTCGCGATGCAAGCCGGCATCAGACTGGATATTGACGGCGCTGCAGCCCGTGTGCAGCGGCACCGGCAGGAGGTTCTGCGGGTCACACGCTTCTTGCGCGACGGGACGCTGCACAGCCGCTTCTGGCACTGGCTGGACCGCTTCTTCTACGAGAATTACCAACCATGGCGCAGGACGCGCGAACCCATCATCAAGACACTGGAGAGTCACGCGCTGGCGATGTTGGGCGCGCTGGAAGCAGCCGGCGAGGCGCCGCCGCTGGCCTGGCTGCCGGCCCAGAATCCGTTGCGGGTGTTGCAGGGTCTGCGAGATAGCGTGGAAAGGGGAGATCTACAGGTCTTCTTCTGGATCGAACCGTTTGGATTGATCGATCTTTGGGATCTTGAACCGGGACGTGTGCTGGTTTCGTTCAGCCAGCCGGGCGCGGTTTATCACAACTTCCACGCATTTGCCAACGATGTAGCCGGTCGCACCAAAGCGCTGGCCGATCCGACGCGCCTCATCATTTTGCGACTCATCCGTCACTTTGGCATGATGAACACCGAGCTCGCCGATTTCATGGAGATCTCGCGGCCCACGGTCAGCGTTCACGCCAAGATCCTGCGCGAGGCGGGACTGATCCGGTCCGAGCAGCACGGCCGCGAGGTGCGCCACGAGATCGTGCCATCCGAAGTGCGGCGCCTGTTCAGCGACCTGGAACGCTTTCTCGATCTGCCCGAAGATTGAAATCATGATACCTGGTTTACAGACGGTGTAAGGCTTCTGTAATACCCTGTTAAGCGTCACTTCAGAACCCCATGGTTTAATACGATTATAGAAGCAAGAATCCCTGACGCGGAGACAGAAAATGATACCCATCAAAAGTTCAGAGATCACACCGGAAAGTGTATATCACGATCGGCGCAAGTTCATGAAAGGCGTCGGTCTGGCAGCGTTGGGCGGGCTGGCAGTTGCTGCCTGCGCGCCAGCCGTAGCTCAACCGACGGCCGCACCGGCAGCGGCCACGACTGGGGGTACCATTGCCCCGGCGGCCCCTGCTGCCAGCGGCGCAATGACCGATGAGTTGGGTGATCCCGTCAACACGTTCGAGGAGATCACCAACTTCAACAACTTCTACGAGTTTACCACCGACAAGGAGAAGGTTGCTGGCATGGCGACTGACTTCCCGACCCGGCCGTGGACCGTCGAGATAGGTGGTCTGGTCAACAATCCGGCCATCTTCAGCATCGAGGATATTCTCAGCCGCTTCGACCAGGAAGAGCGCATCTATCGGTTGCGCTGCGTGGAAGGCTGGTCGATGGTCATCCCGTGGCTCGGTTTCCAGCTCAGTACGCTGCTGGAGCTGGTCGAGCCGAAGAGCAACGCGAAATATGTGCGCTTCGAGACGCTGCTGGATCCCGAGGTAATGCCGGGCCAACGCAGCAACTGGTTCGACTGGCCATACGTTGAAGGTCTGCGAATCGACGAAGCGATGAACCCGCTGGCGCTGATTGCGACCGGACTGTATGGCAAGGATCTGCTCCCACAGAACGGCGCGCCGCTGCGGCTGGTGACGCCGTGGAAATACGGCTTCAAGAGCATCAAGTCTATCGTCAAGATCGATCTGGTCGAGGAACAGCCCACATCGCTGTGGATGGCTGCCGCGCCGCGCGAATACGGTTTCTATGCCAATGTCAACCCGGAGGTGCAGCATCCGCGCTGGTCGCAGCGCACCGAGCGGCGCATCGGCGAGACCAAGCGCCGTGAGACGCTGCCCTTCAACGGCTATGGCGACGAGGTGGCGTATCTGTACGAAGGTATGAATCTGGCGGCCTATTATTAGGATGTGAAACGTGAACCGTGCATTCTTTGCCCGATGCTTCACGTTTCGCTCGAGGTAACCAGCACCTCCAAGAACAATATGACTACTCGACTACCAACCTTTCGCTTCACAAAATTCCAGATCTTTGTGCATATCGTGGCGTTGCTGCCGCTGGTGATTTTGATCATCGACGCGCTGCGCGGCAACCTGACTTACAACCCGATCCAGGCGGCCACGCTGCGCACCGGCAAGACGGCGATGATCCTGCTGGTGGCATCACTGGCCTGCACGCCGGTCAATACGGTCTTCGGCTTCACGCCGGCCATCAAGGTGCGGCGGGCGCTGGGACTGTACGCCTTTCTCTACGCGCTGGTGCATTTCAGCATCTACGTGGGCGTGGACTATGGGTTCGATCTGCAGTTGATCCTGCTGGAGCTGTCGGAGAAGCGTTATGTGCTGGTGGGTTTCGCTGCCTTCCTGATCCTGCTGCCGCTGGCGATTACATCGACCAAGGGCTGGCAGCGGCGGATGAAGAAGAACTGGAAAAAGCTGCACCGCTGGATCTACGCAGCCGGCATCCTGGTGATGTTCCACTTCATCTGGGTGCAGAAAAGTGACATCCGCCAGCCGTTGATCTGGGCCGGCATCCTGGCTGTGCTGCTGATCCTGCGCATCCCCAGAGTACGGTCGAGAGCGGTCACATTCAGAACCAGCCGGCGGGCAGGCGGCAAGAAGTCTGCCCCGCCGAAGCCAGTCGAGGTCAACGAGCCGGTAGTGCAGTAGAATCTCGGACGAGCGACGAAGCAAAAGGAGTTGCAAGCGTGGTGTGCTTGCAACTCCTTTTTGTATATTCTCGGATGATGGTCAGAGTCTTTGCCGTCGCCGGCCAAACCTTTCGATCAGGCCGGCGAACGTGTCCTATCCCTTGGTGACCAGCGGCAGGAACAGCGAGCGCAGCGGCCGGTGCGCGAAGTCCACCGTCACCGGATAGCCGGCAGTTACGAAGTAGGTGGCGTCGTTGTTGGTCGCGGCAGCAAAGCCTGCCGGGGCCAACTCCTTGACGCGGTAGGCGGCATTGGGCGCCAGGAAGTCGAACAGATAGCGGCCGTTGCTGGTCGTCACCTGCAAACCGATCAGTGTACCCGCCGGATTGTAGAGTTCGACGCGCCCGTTGGCCAGCGCCAGGTCGGTGCCCAGGGTGTAGATGCCGTCCTGGTTGACATCATGGAAGATGATCCCCTGGATCGCGCCGTAGGGCGACAGAGTGGCGGTGGGCGTCGCCGTCGGCGTGCGCGTCGGAGTGGCCGTGTTGGTGGCCGTCGCGGTCGGGGTCGATGTACGCGTGGCCGTTGCGGTCGCGGTCGGCGTGCGCGTCGGCGTGTTGGTGGCGGTCGGAGTTGGCGTGCGTGTCGCTGTTGCCGTGGGCGTATTGGTCGCCGTCGGCGTGTTAGTCGCCAGTTGTGTCGCGGTGGACGTGGCGGTCGGCGTCTGCGAAGGCGTCCAGGTGGGGGTCGGCGTGCGCGTTGGGCCGTTGGTGGGCGTCGTCGAAGGCGTAAAGGTTGGTGTCGGCTCAGGGTCAGGGCCACCCAGCTTCTTCACTTCGACGAAGTGGACCCACTCGTTGCCGTCGTTGGCGCCGGTATCGCTGCGGCTGTCCAGCACGAAGTCCACGCCGCCGGCCATGCCGTTGGAGAACTGGGTGTCGGTGAGGACGAAGCTGGTGGTTACGAACGCGCCGCTGTTGGTCTTCTGCACCCATGGATCAGCGCTGCCCACGGGGATCGCCTTTTGCTGCACGCCGGCGCTGTCCAGATAGCTAAGCGTCCAACGGTCCGTGCCGTGGTTCCAGTAGGTCACCTTGATCTCGACCTGGTTGTTCAGCCCGTATACGTAGCCGTCGTCGATGGAGAATGCCATCAGCGGGTTGTTCGTGCTTTGATCGGTGCGCCGGATCACCCAGGCTTCTGGCGCGTTGGCCGGCAGCGCGGAATTGTAGGCGTTGGCAAAACAAGGATAGCCGGGTGGGCCAGCAGCGCCGGCCGGACAGAGGCCCAACCCTACCGGCTGGCCACCTTCCGTGGCCTGATTGGTCTCAGGCACGGTGCGCGCGTTGGGAGCGTCGTCCCGCTGGTAGAGCCAGAACTGGAAGTTACCGACCTGCGGGTACTCGCTGGTGTACTCGACATCGCCGGTAGTGCCGTAGCGGAAGGGGTTACGGTGGTCGCGCATGGCAACCCACACCGACGGCGTATCGGTCAGATCCTTGCCGATCCACTGGTTGGCCCAGTTCATCAGATTGGTGTAGTCGGTGTTGGGCTGGCCGCCCGGCAGCACCAGGTTGTCAAAGGAGGACATGCGGATGTAATCGGCTTTTTTGTCCATACCGTTGAGCAGCCCCCACAAGAACTCGGTCTTGGTGGGCAGCATATAGCCGTAGGTCTCGAAGCCGATGGGCACCTGGTTGTTGAACTGCACGATCTGATCGTAGGAACCGGCGCAGTTGTAGTCGTATCCCGGCCGGTCACAGGCCAAGGCGACGTTGGTGTCGGCAAAGAGACCATTGAGCGACAGGCCAACGCCATGCTCAGCAGCATACGTCGAGAACTCCTTGCGCTCGCGCGGCACAAACTGGAACGGCGCCATTTGCAGCAGCACGCTCTTGGTCAGCGAGCCGCCCTGACTAAACGCCGAGATGTACATGTCGGTGATGGCGTTGACCGTACTGATCCACAGGTCAGAGTTTAGCCCCGCAGCCTGCGACGCGGGGTCGTCCACCTCGTCGGTGGCGCGTGTCTCGCCCCAGATACCCGTGCCGATGCCGATGAACTCGACGCGGCTGTCGTTCTTGTAACGGGCAGCCAGCGCCTGGACGAAGGTCTGGTAGGGCTGCTTGTACTCGGGCGCCCAGAACTTCAACATGCGCGGCGTCACGTTGAGCGCCACGTTGTCGACGAACAGGCTGGTGGGCGCGCTGCCATTGTTGTTGAGTGTGAAACGCAACTCGACCCAGCGATTCTCGTAGGGCGTCAGATCCAGCGTGTGCTGCTGCCACGTGTCGCGGACGCCGGCGCTGGTGTTGGTCTGGATGGTGCTGATGACGTTGCCGTTCTCCAGCAGCTCGACGCGCCAGGTATCGGAGGCGCTGCCGGGAGCTTCCGCCGTTTCCATGCGCCACCAGTAGCTGATGGTCGCGTTGCTCAGGTAAGCCGGGATGCGGAAGGTGTACTGGCGCAGCAGCGCGGTCGAGCCGGTGTTACCGCCCATCTTGGCCGCCAGGCTGCCGGCAAAGACCGGATTATTGACCGTGGTCACCGGCCCGGACGTGACCCAGTCGGCCAGGCCATTCTCAAAGCCGCCGCCGTAGATCTGATCCGTGGTGACGCCGTTGTACCAGACGTTCGAGTTGCCACGCACGAAGCCGGGAGATGGCAGGCCGCCGTTGCCGCTGCGTCCCTCTGCCGTGACGATGGAGATGCCCACCTTCTTGCCGTTGATGGCATGCTGGGCCAGATAGTTGTCGATGGACGACCAGTTGAAGACGCCCGGATCGGGGTTCAGTACCCGCCACCAGAAGAACTGCAGGTCGCCGGCGTTGTGAAACTGAGCCGGGTTCAGGTTCTGGCTGCCGGCGATGTAGAAGCCGGGCTGCGCGCCCGGCGGCACGTCCAGCAGGTGGGTGTCAGCCTGCGTGCTGGCAACGAAGCCGGCAGACGCGAGCAGCACGATGGCTATCGCGGCCAGGTAAATGAGTAGTCTTGGTTTCATACGGTAGGTCACCTCAGTGTAAGATCGTTGTGCATGTTGCTGGGCAGGGTTTGCCGTCCACGACGGGCGACACGAATATGCGAAATGCCGGCGCGAGCCGATTGCACATCGCGCGCTTCAGACTCGCGAAGGGCGTTCCCGATCAGATTTGAATGCGATATCAGGGCGCCAGCCCGGTTGTGAATGCGAAAGTCCAGAGCCGTCTGGCGAATGGTGGGAAAGTGTCCCCGAGGGTGGCAGAGCCTGTGCTCAACCCGAGTTATTGCCGGCTGCTACCACAGGAATAGTCCTGAGCATGATTTTGATATCCTGCTGCATCGACCGGTTGTCGATGTATTCGATATCCAGGCGAATGATCTCGTCGAATGCCAGGGCGCTGCGTCCGCTGATCTGCGCAAGGCCGGTCAGCCCCGGAAGCACCTCAAGCCGGCGGAAATGCCAGTCCTTGTAGTTCTCCAGCTCATAGTCGGCCCAGGCGCGCGGTCCAACGAAGCTCATATCGCCGCGCAGGATGTTGTAGAGTTGCGGCAACTCGTCCAGACTCGACATTCGCAACAGCCGCCCAATCCGCGTAACCTCCTGGCCGTTGGTCTGCGGTTTGTACAGCCCTTTGGTGGCCAGGGAGTCGTCGGCGCCGTTAGCATAGCGGCGGGCATACTCGCGGTGCACGTCCGCGTGGTTGGCGCCGTAGCTCATGGAGCGGAACTTGAAGAAGTTGAAAGGACGCGCATAACGGCCCGTTCGTCGCTGCACAAAAAGCACCGGGCCATGACTATCGATCTTGATTGCGACCGCGATCAACATCAGCAGCGGCGAGAGCAAAACCAGCAGCGTCGCCGACAGCGCAATATCGAACGCTCGCTTGGTTCGTTCGTAGGATATCGACCGATCGCGCGTGCTTTCCACAGGATGGTAAGACTCTTCGTACCAGGTAGCCATTCGGGGTTGTGTTTCCAGCATGGTCGTGCCTCCAGACTCTTGACTTTCGCATTCACCCATAGAGTACGATGTCTTCATGAAATCTGGATGAATATCAAGGGCTGTGTAAATGACAATTCATTCACACAGCGCTATGAAAGGCCCGATCTGCCAGGTTTCCAGGAACGGCAGGCTTGCCAGCAATGCCGGCAAGCCTGCCGCGGGACGTGTGCGTAACTTGCCTATCCGCCTCGTTTTGCCAGCGGTAGGTAGAACTTAAGATATGGATAGTGAGACAAGTTGGTCGTCACTGCCGTACCAGCCGTCAGATTGATCACATACTCGGCGGGCCGGGCGAAGTAATCAGCCGGCGTCACCGGGCTCACCCGGTAGGTCGCCGGGGTGAGATTGGCGAAGTTGTAGCCGCCGCCGCTGTTGGTAGTCGCCGTCGCGACGACAGCGCCGCTGTTGTTCTTCAGCTCCACGGTCACGGATCCCAGTCGCGGCTCGCCGTTATCGGGCGATCCGTTGCCATTGCTATCTACGTACGCCACTCCACCGATGCTGCCCACGGTTGCGGTGCCGGTTGGCGACGCCGTCGGCGTGGCCGTTCGGGTAGCCGTGGCCGTGGGGGTCGGTGTACTGGTCGAAGTCGGCGTCGCGGTAGGCGTATTGGTCGGCGTAAAGGTCGGCGACGGCGTGCGGGTGGGCGACGGCGTCGCAGTCGGCACGTTGGTGTCCACCTTCTTCAGATCGACCAGATGGATCCACTCGTTGCCATCCATGTTGCCGTTTTCGTCGCGCGAGTCGATGATGAAATCGGTGTAGCCCGGCATGTTGTTGGCAAAGCGAGCGTCGTTCACGAAGAACTTGACGGTGCGGAACTGCCCTGAGTTCTGCTTGGTAACCCAGGTATTGTTTGATCCGACCGGTTTGGCATACTTCGGCCCACTGGTCGAGTCGTACTGCACCCGGAACTTGTCTGTGCCGTGATCCCAGTAGGTGACCGAAATCTCGGCTTCGTAGTTTTCGTTGTAGACGTACTGATCATCGGCGTCGAAAGCCATCAGATAGTTGTTGGTAGCCTGATCTGTGCGCCGAATAGCCAACGCTTCCTTCACTGCCGGCAACTGCGAGTTGTGCGCGTTGTTGAAGCAGGGATAGTCTGCTGGGCCTTGCGAGCCGGCCGGGCAGAGTCCCAGGGATGGCTGCACGCCACCGTTGCCGGTCTGCACGGCATCGACATGGGTTTCAGCAACCGTCTTGCCATTGGGCGCGTTGTCGTATTGGTAGAGCCAGAACTGGAAGTTCTCCAGGACTGGCCACTGGCTGAAGCTCTCACATTCAGTGCCCCAGTAGCACATCGGCTGCATATGATCGCGCATCGCGACCCAGACCGATGGCGTATAGTGCGAACTGTTCGGATCCAGGTTGGCGCCGAGATACGGTTTCGCCCAGAGCATGATGTTGGTGAATGCCTGGACCGGGGTATCGTTGGGGCCGAGGTACCAGTCGCTGTAGGAGGACAGGCGGATGTAGTCCACGTGCTTGTCAAGCGCGTTCAGCACACCCCAGTAGAACAGATCGGCGGGACCACCGCCATATCTGGCCGATGGACTGGCCCCGATCATGTAGCTGTAGGTCTCGAACGCTGTCGGCACCCGGTCACCGTGTTCCAGAATGGCGTCGTAATAAGCAGTCCGCCAGATATTGGACGGTGCGTTGTATTGGTACGTCTCAGCGAAGTTCCAGTCGAAATACAGCCCGTTGTTGGAGATGCCAACATCACGCGCCGCAGCGAACGCAGAGAAGTCGCGCCGTTCACCTGCTTCTCGGAAGAAGGGCGCGGCCTGCAGCATCAGGATTTTACGCAGGTTTCCGCCCTGCGAGAAAGCGTCCTTGTAGTACTGAGTGATCGTGTTGACCGTCGAGATCCAGCCGTCGGAAGTCAACCCGGCCGCCAGGAGGGCGGGATCGTCGGCGTTGTTGACGGGAATGGTCTCGCCGTACATACCGCTGCCGATGCCGACAAACTCCAGACGAGCTTCATTGCGATAGCGTGCGCCAAGTTCCTGGATAAACTGGTTGTAACGGCTGAGATAGGCCTGGTCCCAATACTTGGGAACGACAGGCTGAACGGTCAGACCGACATCATCGATCACCACGGATAATGTGTTAGCGTCGCCGTCGTTGATCACTGTGAAACGCAGCGTTGCGTAATGGTCGTCGTGGGGAACCATGTCCAGCGTCTTCTGTTGCCAGCCCTGCGTGCCAAGGTTGGCCTGGTTCTGCGCTGTAACGACCACATCATTGCCGTCGAGAACCTCAACGATCAGCCGGTCGTCGGGATCGGGCGAAGTCGCCTCGGTGCGCCACCAGTAGGACAAATCGCCGTCGTTGAGCAGCGCCGGGATGAGCACATTATATTGAAGCAGGCGAGCGGTAGTATTGGGTGTGCCGCCCAGTCGCAATGCCTTGGAGCCGCCATGGGGATTGGACGTGGTCACAGAGGCTGGCGCTTCCGTCGACCAACTGGTTAGATCGGCCTCGAAGTTGCCATTCTTGACTGCCTCTGTCATTGTGCCCGGCACCGTTGTGTTCGCCTGCTGACGCACCCAGGCCGGCATTGCCTCCGCGCCGCCGTCATAGCGACCATCGTAGGTTGTAATGGTAATGCCTACCTTCTTGCCGGGCTGACCGGGACCCGGCGGCCAATAGTGCTGATTGAGATAGCCGTCGATGGCGCTCCAGTTGTATTGTCCCTGACCCGGGTTCAACGTCGCCCAGGTGAAGGATTGCAGATCGCCGGAATGGTTGAAGTCCAGCGGTTCGAGGTTCTTACTGCCAACGATATAGAACCCGGGCGCGCTGGGTGTGGGCGCAACTTCCGGGCTTTCCTGGTTGGTAAACGATCCGGCGTTTACCAATGACGTGGCGGCGATGGCGACAATCACCATGACCACAAACGCTGTCGCTATTTTTCGTCGCATCATTTTAGCGAACTCTCCTTTGCCACAAGTTTTACGGAATTCTCAGCTTTACCGTGAAACGTTTGAACGCGGGCGCGTTCCAGAATCACGGTCAGCCGAGCGTATCATACGAAGATTAAGAT
>JACKBI010000004.1 GCA_020634615.1 Anaerolineales bacterium | reverse complement strand
CATTGCAATATGAATTGACAGATGGCTTGAGATAGGTAGAATAGAAACCGTAACATACTGACTTGGCAGGAAAGGCCAACGTCATCATGTTGCGAGCCAGCCTGAATGTGGCCCGACACCGTTAAGCGAAACCGCCTTACTCTTAATCAGTAGGTTCCAAGTTCGAGTCTTGGGTGGGTCACTAATAGACATAACACCCTGGAAAGCGTTACACTGACATCGGGTCAGCGTGACGCTTTTTCGATTCCGTTACACTGACAAGTTTCTGTGTTGTCACACTGACTCGGTTTTGTACAAAAGTAGCGAGAAGAGGTGATCCATGACAACGCAATCGGCCCAACAAGGGCAAACAAAGGGCGGGACGGTATCCAACGGAATGCCCTTGTCGAAGCTTATCGACCTGTTTCTGGTCTCCAAGAAGGTGGAAGGCAGAAGCGAAAAGACGCTGAGTTGGTACCGGAGCAACCTGTACAGGTACGCCGAGTTTGCAAGGGACGACGGTCCAGTCCGCGCTGGCTGTTGCCTGCGTCACGCCTGGAGCAGCTGAGACATTAGCGCAGCAGAAGCGGCCTGTAGCCCAAGCAGAGCGCACCGGCAACGCTCACCGGGCGATACGCACAGATATTTCGCATCATCGCGTAAATTGCAAGACGAGGTGGTTGAAGGCCAGGTTCATGTTCTCGAGGAAGGGAGCCCGCACATGCAGCAGGACGAGGTTTCACCGTAGAGAGTGTACTTGGTGGGAAGCATATGCGGGCGCGGGGAGAAGCGGGGTGTGCGAAAAAAAACATATGCCAAGCTCGGTATCATTCGTATTCTCAAGCGCGATAAGCTTCCTAACCCTAAATCATGGCAAATTGCATCGTGGTATGACATTCGTCATGTGATAGTGTATCTTGTTCGGTTGAAATTCAGTAAAGTGGTTGTGCTTGGTTGAACGTGTGGGTTTCTTGCGCCAGCATAGCCTGGATACCGACATCGGAATGAAAGGCATTGGCAACCCGCAAGCGACGGCGGATGCAGCGGTTGAAGCGTTCAAGACGACTGGTGGTGCGCAAGAATTGACGTGGCCAGTCAGGGAAGCGCTGTTGGATGAAGTAGTAGGTAACGGTGTAGCGGAAGTCTCTGCGCAAGGTGGCAACAGCCTTGGGTTGAGTTGATCGATAGGTGCGAACTACATTGAGGTAGCGACGGAGGACGGTTTGATAGTGCTGAGCCTCCCAGATGGCTCGGAAATCCTTGAAGATGGCCTTGCGGCGACGGCGGCGTTGGGCGGGTGAGAGTTCATCGGGCGTTTCAATGGCACTGTAGATGTTGCGCAGTTTGTGGAAGAGACAGCGCTGCTGCTCGGCACCGAAATGGACTGTGCGCAGAGCGGAACACAGACCACTGCCGCCGTCGTGAATGATCAGT
This sequence comes from Anaerolineales bacterium, assembly GCA_020634615.1. Classification (GTDB taxonomy): domain Bacteria; phylum Chloroflexota; class Anaerolineae; order JAAEKA01; family JAAEKA01; genus JACKBK01. Next base: position 345,990 of record JACKBI010000004.1, on the reverse strand, counting down.
TGCAGACCATTGGCGCCGCGGATACCCTGTTCTTCGAGCTTGCCCAGGAAATCGATCCATGCCTCCGCTTCTTCGCTGTCGCCCAGGTGCCAGGCCAGGATATCGCACCGGTTCTCATCGGGCCAGAGTCCCATTGCTAATGAAGATGCGACGCTTGACCCGGCCCTTGACAGCACGCAGTCGGCCTTTGTGATCCCGGCGGTATTTGCCCGTCGGACGCAGTTGGGTGGCCCAGATAGCATCGACCAGCAGGACAGGCGGGACGTCTGAGGAAGCGCAGTCGGGAGCCAGACGATGCAGCGCATGAATGCGTTGGTTCAAGGTGCGCAGCGCCAGTGGTCCCAGATGCAGACGGTGCAACTCGCGCCGCATCTGACGCAAACTTAGGCCGATTTCAGCCCAGCGCTCGATCTGCTCATCGACCTGATTGTCCAATCGTTGATATGGACGCAGCAGACCACCAAAATCCAATCGCACGCTGCCACCACAGGCACAGACCACCCGAGGCAAGCGGATTGTGATCACGAAATCCTTGAAACCCAGCGTCCGCGGTCGGCTGCCGTTGCGACTGAAGTGCTGACTCTCTCGCGTCTTGTAGTTAGCACAGCACCCTTTCTGTTCTGCCCAGTACGGCACCCTTTCTGTTCTACCCAGTACGGCACCCGCTGGCGGCGCACATACGGTTCGCGACCCAAGAGCTGTGTCACCGCTGCTTTAAGCCAGAGGGTGATCCGGTACGCAATCATCTGCTCCAGAGCTGCATAGCTCTCTTCGATGATATGCTCCAAGGCTCTTCGTCCGTTGACAGTTCGTCGATCCGGTAGTAAGCTTCCCATGGCGGGGCGGTCTCCTTTCGGGTTCTTGATTTTGCACCCTTACCCTACTCGGTTTCCGCCCCGCTGACAATTTCAACCGAAATGTATACACAACCCATGAAAACTGGGTATTGCCAGCGGTTCCCCAACGCGTCATGCTCCGACCACGAGCGCCTGTTCCTCAGTCTACTTCCCCCCGACTTTGGAGTGGGTGTTTTCGCGACTGGACGGCCTCCGTCAATCTCTTGCCATGACAAACACTACCGGCAGGGTCACTTTGTCCTGGCGGCTATTGGCCTCGGAGGAGAGGAAGCAGGTCGTAACCTACGTCGTTCGCTGCTTGGACAGACCGACACATGAACCACGCTTGTGACAAGGCAAGCATTGCCGGCCGTTTCTTTCCCTTGCTGTCAGAGGCCTTCTCTTTCAACGACTTCATGTGCAGCCTGCCAGCGACCAGCCGCCTCTTCGAGACACGCCTTAAACTCCTGGAGCGGCGGTTGCTGCCGGTTGTCACCATTGAGCGTCCACGTGACGTGAGCATGACCCTGCATCAGGCCGTGATCACGAGCATGCGCCAGGACAAAGGCTGACAGCCCGTGCTCTCTGGCGCGGCTGACGACGGTCTGTTCTGGCAGGGTGCTAGCCATGATGAAAAGAATTGGCGTTACTGTTGGTGAGAGAATCTCAAGTTGAGGAGTGATCGCAGTGTTGGTGACGTTGAAGGCCGTCTTGCGGGCGTATGTCTGTGGGGTGTCGTACCGGCCCTTGCAATCAATGGCAGCGCAGCACAACGCCTTCGGCAGCAACGGATAGCCTTCATCCTCGTAGGCTGGCGGCGGCAAGTGTAGCTCCGATGGCACAGGTCTGTGCACCACGATGTCCCACGACCTCGACTGCAGGTCCGGCATTGTAGGGTCGATGATTTGGGCATGGGACAAACGCCAGTCTGGAAGCCACTTCTTGATGAGCCGCATCACTCTGGCTTCCAGCCAGTCGCCGATCATGACACCCTGAAAGACAGACCGATAAACTGCCGCGAAGTCATCGACCAGCATGAGGGTCTCCAGGTCAGTGACGCCGTCATAGCCGATGTCGTAGCGGTGTTGGAAGAGAGTGGGGTAGGTTGACATTCTATGTCCTCTGATCGGGGACCAAAAAGGCTCACTGGCCGAGGGCTAAGTAGCGAGCACCAACCAACGAGCGTATTGCTGCGCTTCCCTGCGGTGGGCAGCACTCATGTAAGACGACACCAGACTCGCCAGTGTGATCATGTTGACGGGTCGCAGCACAACCTGGGCGCGACGGCTGCCATGTAGCGGATCGCGCACGTCGATCCTTGCCTCCGTGGCAGCCGAGTCGAGGGTAGGATACAGGATCGTGGCCTGCCCGATTGGCTCCTGGCTCATGGCATAGATGACCAGCTGGTAAAGCATATCGCGCGGCAGATCGCGTTGCCACAGATCGCGATATTTGGTGTCCAGCATGGCTACGACGCCCAGGTTGTCGCGCACGAGAAAGTCAGGACGCGGCTCGGGAGAGCGACGATTTCGCGGATTGTGGCCAGGAACATACGCCAGCATGCCTCGCAGCCGATACTCGTCTTGCACGGTGAAGCCAACCAGGTGATCGTGCAAGAAACGCGAGATCAATGTCTGGAAGAAGCGATTCATGTCGAACAGGAACCCGGGAACCCTGACGCTGTGTTCGTCGGTTTCCAGCGCCGTTCCCGTCGACTCCATCAAGAGCCGCACGATAGCGAGGGCTGGCTGGTAGGCCGCAGTCAGGCGGTCGCTTTGACGTTCAACCTCGACCAGGGTCGCTGATGCCAAGCTAACAGGCGTTACCTCGTCGGCCAGAAGAGCAGCCAACCGGCGGAGATGGGTGCGCAGAGCCAGATCACGCGTCAGCCCAACGGCCATTTGCAGCCCGGTCAAAAGGACCTGGTTGACCAAGGTATCTCTCAGCCGCGGGTGGTGGATGCATGGAAGCGCCGCCTGCGCCATTCCAGCCCCGAGCACCACCTTGGTGAAATCAATCCTTCCTCTGGGGCTGGCCAGCGACTCGCTACGTCTTTCATAGCGACGATGCAAACCGCGCGCTAGCAACTCTTGAGCTTCAGCCGCCAGCTGGTGGCAAAGCAAGTCCTGAAATGCATCCGGCTGGGTGCCTTGTTCGTGAAGCGACAGCAGATCGAGGTCGCGAAGCCCGTATGCATAGCGCAGCAGGGTCAGCAGTGGCAAACCTTGCAGCTTCGACTGGATCGCCACGCGCACCGAACCGATCTGTACACTGCCAACGAATGATGTTGTCTCGATACGGAGACCACGGCGCAACTCAACTACATTCAACCTGCCGCTTGCGCCCAGATCTGCGGCAAGCTGGCGGGCGCTGTGGTCGCCAAGGTCCAGTCCGACCAACTCGGGCACGGTTTCCGGCGACGCGATGCTCCATTCGGTCAGGGAGAAAGTCCGCATGTTGGGCTACTGGTCACCCGGTGGTGTGTCATCCGGGTTCTCGTCTTCTTCTGCGCTATCAGTCTCTTCGTTATCGTCATCGGACTGGGCAGAGGTCGCAGCCAGGGAGGTCACCAAATCCGGTGTGGGTGCGAGTAGGGCTGCCACCAGGTCAGCCTGATGCCCTGGCTCGAACAACTCATGCCTGATGCGCTGGCCAGTGACGTCGACAAGGGCAGGTCCGAGGATCTTCTCCAGCGTGTCGTGATCTTCATAGCAGTATTCCTCCAAAAGAGGCACGATGTCGTCCTGCACGATGCGTGCAAACTTGGCAAAATCATTGACTGCTTGGCCGTTTTCCAGAAGGTAGGCGTGACCGATCTGCAGATTGCGCGCGTCGCGTCCTATGTACTCCCGAATGCGCTGGTTCAGAGCGTACAGCCAGTTCCCCAGAGGAATGCCACTCACAACAGTCGCGCCAAGAACCGATTTGTCCGGCATCAGTTCGACAAAGCCGAAGCGGCGGCGCAACGCTGTGTCGAGCAATGCAATTGAACGGTCGGCCGTATTCATGGTGCCGATGACGTACACGTTGTCGGGCACGCTGAAGGGCTGGCCGGAAAGCGGCAGAAGAACTTCCTGACCGCGTTTGTCGCGCTCAAGAATGGTCAATAGCTCGCCGAAGATGCGGGGGATGTCGCCGCGGTTAATCTCGTCTACGATCAGGAAGAAACGCCGGCCAGGCTGGCGGCGAGCGTCGTCACACAGTTGCTTGAAGATGCCAGCGCGGCGCTCGAACGCCAATTGGCCGTTGGTCTGGGTTGGGCGATAACCTTCGATGAAGTCCTCGTATCCGTAGGCCGGGTGAAAGGTACAAATGCGAACCAATACGCTGTTGCTGCTACCTTCTCCCATGACCGCTGCTTTCTGGTCGGAAGCGAGCTGGTTAAAGGCTTGACCGAATGCTGTATAGGAGGCCAGGTCGAGGGCTGTTTTTCTTGCCCAGTAAGTCTTACCGGTACCAGGCGGGCCGTAGAGAATCACCTGACGCTTCCTATCGAGTACGGACTGAATGCGCCCGGGTATTCCTGAGAGTACCGGGACTTGGGTGACCGGCACTGGCCGCGGCCGTATTGTAACAGGCACCTGCAGAACAGGTAACTGCGGATAGAGCACATGGCGTTCAGCTTCTACGAGGTTGGGATACTTCTTCATCTCATACACGGATGTTTGCAGTCCCTCGGTTTGCGGCACTTTCCACTCTTCGAGAGAGAGCCACTCTACCGGCAGCCGATGAGGAAAGTCAGAAGTCGGATCATATGTGTACGGGCCCGTGACCTTACCAATCCCTAGCACCGTCATGCCGTCCGAAGCAAGCACCAGTTCGTCTTGGTCTATGGCCGCGATGAAGTTGTAGACCTGCTGTGTAGCCCTGCCGACGGACTGGGGCGTGGTCGGGTAATGCTGGTCCATCAAAGCACGTATCTGCTCTTTACCGTCACGATTGTGTGGAACTGCTGACAAGTCGCCGAGAGCATCCCAACTGATGGAAACGCATTCGCTTTCACGCATGAAATCCCAGCGATTGCGCGGTGTGGATCCGTCGCTGGTACCTACGCGCCAGTAGCGATAGGGCTTTGGATGCAATTCGTTCAAGATCTTCGTCAAGTTGTTGATCGGGAGGTCCAACTCGTTGGCGACAGCGACAAAGTGTCCCGCGCACGCGTATCGCCCGTCTCCGTGCGGTGGAATCTGTAGCAGCTTGACCAGGTAGAAACGTTGATAGGTGGGGTTGTGATAGTCATCCAACTTGTCAGGGTAGAGCAGGCTGAAGTATTTGTGGCCCCATGCTGTGTCGCTGACATCCGGCGCGAGCAGGGAAAGTTCGTCCTGCAGGCCCGCGTATTGAGCGTCGCCGCTGGCTGATGGCAATCGTTCCAGCAGCTCGAGACCGGCCAGCAGTTGATCGCGGTTCCGGCGAGCGACCTCGATGGCTTCGGCCTCGGAGAGTTCCCTTTGGCGCGTTGGATGTCCGGTCATCCAGGCGCCCGTTTCGGCGCGACGATAAATGCCGAACTTGAGAGCACTGCCTCCGGCAATGCTGCCAAACTCGAGCGTCGGAAACTCGTCGTCGTTCTTGAACTCCAGCCAATACACCAGACTGTCGCGGTTGCCATGTTCGTGCATGGTCGCTAACAGCTCTTCGCCATCAAGGTTGCGCAGGACTTCAGGTCCGAAGCGCCGGCGAAACGTGTCGTAGTAGCCCTGCAACCGCGACTTTGACAACAGGTTCCCGATCGTCACCATTTGATCGCGTTGTTGGTTAAGATTATGAGCAATGCGCTCGTCAAGTATCACTCGATATCCTCCATCGGTCACTCACTATGCCGGAATGAACCCTATCTTGCGGTCGTATCCGCGGGTTTCTACTCTTGCCATCGCTTGGCTCCAGATCCTCAGTCGTCTCGCGTATCCTGAATGGAACCGGGGCCGGCCGGAGCTACGCAAGCTTCACCTGTTCGACAATCCAATCCAGGACGCCAAGAAACTGTTCCAGTCTCGTGCCGGTCTTCAACACTGCGATCGGGAACGCTGGAAGTCGGTTGATGCCATCAGGTGGCAAGTTGACATCCAGGATATCGTTCACTCTGCGCAACAATTCGACGCGCAGGGCCTCGTCGTCGAAAGGCGGTTTGGTTGCCATCTGTTGAAACAGCACATTGAGCCTGCCATACGTCCAAAACGAAATCAGCCAGTATTGCTCACCGTTGTGATCCAGCATCGGGTAGCACGAGCCGTCCTGGCTTCCCTTGCCCCACCAAAGCCGCAGCTTCCGCTCCTTGGCCCAGGCAATGATCTTCTCGGCAACCTGAACGGCATCATCGCCGTGTTTGTGGCGAAGTTCGGCGACAAAGGATTGTTCATCCCACTGCCTCTGAGAGCGGGCGGTGGTGGCCTTTTTTCCCTGCGCCTCAGCCGTCTGGCCAACTACTCTAGGCACGAGTGTGCGCAAACCTTCGCCGACGTATTGCTTAATCTCAACAGCCAGTACTTCGACTGGATCCATGTGTGCGTTGAGAAACTCGACGATGCGGCGGAGTTCCGGCGGAATCTCGTCGGCGACAAAGACCATCCTGATCTTGGCGGCTTGCAGATTGGTCTTGACTTGATCCCAAAATACCTCCACGACCGTCTCGTCATCGGGACTGGCGGTCATAAGCTCCAAAATCAGTTGAGCAGGATCATCGCCGCGTTTCTCGCATGTGGCTTCGAATCGGGCACGGATGGTCTCGACCGGCCAGTAGACCACGGCGTTGGCGGCGTAGTCAAGCATCTGACCCACGACCTCACGGCGGATGCGAGTGTCGCTGGCGCGCTTGACCTCGACCAGAGTGGGGATGGCATCCTGGTCGAGGAAGAGGTGGTCCAGTGACCACTGGTTGCTGCCGCCCTCTTCGCCGGGTACACCGACTTCTCGAGCCACCAACAGCCAACGGCGCGGGTTGGCCTCGTCCATCTGGTCGCCGGCCAGCAGATCAGGATACTGCTCCAGAAGGCCCTGGAAGAGGTCCTCGTTGGGATAGGGCTGCTGGCTGAGCGCCTGCAGGGTGTTGTTGGATTGGATGAGATAGATCTTGCCTGTCATACGGAAGCTGCCTCCGATCGTTCGATGCGATTCAACCATTCTCTTGCCGCCTCGCGTCCCACATCTGAGTGCGTGCGCGTTGCGAACGTCCGCAACGCGCCCATTGCCGGGGCTGCGTCCAAAACACAGAGCGTTGAGCCCGCCAGCCATAGGTGTCGTATCTTTTTTCCGATCAGTCTAGGTTTCTTTGTAGACGCGCACTTGCAGCGATCCCTCAAACTGCTGAGTGGAGTAGCCTGATCGCAACACGAAAAAGAACAACTGCCACGCATCGATATCCTCCAGCAGGTAGCTGTTCGGCAAAGTGGGACCGCGACCTTGGCTGCGCACTTGCTCAAGATGCCGATAGATCAGCAAGTCTCCGTCACCCGCTGTCGGCGTGAAATCCCATTCGACGAGATAGGTGCCACCATCCTGGGCTTTCCATTGCAGCGCGACATCACCATAAGTGCTGGCCAGGCCTCGATCGGCGCACAGATAACCGGGATTCTCGCTGGGTGCCTTTGGACAAGATTGCCCGTCGTCGCCCATCTCTTTCCAGCGGAAATTGTTGCGACCCTCAGAGAACAGATACCACCATTTTGGCTGCTGGTGACGCGATCCATAGTCCACCACCGAGTCCGCGATCAGCGTCCATTGCGGCGGCGCGGTGGGAGCAGGCTGCGAGTTAGTGGGAACTGGTTGCGGCGTGGCGGTAGCCGGCGCAGCGGGTACAGGGACTACCGGTACGGCTTCCGCGAGCGATGCGGCGACCAGCGCGGGCGAGGCGCTGATCCATGCAGCGGAGCCACCGGCTGCGGCAACTCTGTACCACCCAGGCGTCGCGGCATCTTTGCCGATGATCGGCAACACATCGCCGCGATTCGCACTTCCGACTACCGAATAGTCAGTCCCCGGCCCGGAGCGGAGGTTAATCGCGTCGCCGCGGATCTCTGCCGCTGGTGACGAGCGAGTGGGCGTGGCCGAGGGCAGCGGCGTCGACGTCGGCGTGATCGTTGGTGGCGGTTTGGTCGGGTCTGGCCGCAAAACGAGAGGAGCAGCCGTTGGGCTTTCGATGGTTAGCGTTGGCGGAACGTCAGTCGCCGACGGCGTGTGAGTGCTTGTGGGTGTTGCTGTCCAGGTGTGTGTTGCGGACGGTGTCGGGGAAGGCGACTCCTGTATTTCAGCGATCAGGCCAGCGGGTTGCGGGCTTGCCTGGACGTCGTCCGGTGACGGGACACGAGTTGTTTGCGCGGGCATGGCACGCGCATTGGCAACCCGATTATTCCAGGGACGGACGACGATGACGGTCATCAGCAGTAAAAGTGGAATCACGACAAACGCCACAAGGGTCAAGTGGCCGCGGCGATCTGACGGCAGGACGGGCGATCGATCGCGAGGTTGTTCCGCATCAGGCAACCCGGAATACGCTTGTTCCGCCATCGGTATGGTGTTGACGGATGTCGGCCGTTGGGCTGTCGTAGAAGCTGATTTGCCCTGCTCGCGCTTCATCCTTTCCAGGTCGCGCTGGGTTGCACGAAGGCGCTCGCGGTTTTCGGCGGATTCTTTGTGCAGCGCATCTGCTCGCAGCTTCTGCTGTTCAGCTTGCCTGCGGGCCTTCTCCAGTTCCTGAGCCGTCTGTTGAGCTTGGGCGCGCAGACGGGCCAGCTCAGCATTGCGCTGCGCTACCGTCTGATTGGTTTGGCTCAGCCGCTCTTCCAGCTCGCTAGCCGCGAGATATGCGCTCGGACTGTTGTGAAACAGATGCCATAGCTGGGTGTAGTTTTCCCGGGCAACCGGATCGCGCAGTACTTCGTACGCTTCGTTGATGACGCGCGACTCTTCTTCGGCAACCGCCCGTCGTTTGGGGTCTTTGGGGTAGTTGTCAGGATGGAAGAAAAGCATGCGCTCACGGTAGGCGCGCCGGACGTCCTCGGCCGTGGCCGTAGTTTCGATTCCCAGGATTTGGAAGTAATCTTTGAATTTGTTCATACGCAGAGAAGCTTCAGCGCCGTTTCCAGCGCGGCAGGTGACTTCGTCCGCTCCGCAAACGCACGTACCGCATCCACCACCCGCTCATCCTTCATGCTCGCCAGCGTCGAGCTGGCCAGCCAGCGCACGTTTTCATCCTCGTCGCCCAGCGCGGCCACGATCTCGCCGATGGCCTCGGGTGTGGCCTGCCGCTTGAGGGTCATGATGCGGGAGAACTTCTCGGCGTAGCTGCCCTGCGGCGGAGGCATGACCGGGATTGGGGACTGGGGCGCAGGGACTGGGGACTGAGGCTGAGTGCGTGACGGCTGGGGCGCCGGCGCAGGGACGGCTGGAACCGATTCTGCGGGCTGTGACATCGCAGGCGTAGCTGCTGACCTGGCAGACGTTATTCGTGTATTCGTGCTGCCAGAGGCATTCGTGGATGGCACCTCCACCCACGCGGGCGGCTCACTCGTGTGCGCCACGGACGGATCGGCCGGCGGGGGATCGAGACGGGTCTGGTATGCCTCGCCGCTGTCCATGGCCTGCTGCATGGCGTCGTAGACTTCGAGGATGACCCGCTTGGTGCGGTACTCGCCGTGCGCGGCCACGTCCTTGCGCTTGACGATGGGGAAGGTCTCCATGATGTAGTCCACGTCGTCGCGGGCGATGCCGTAGAGGTGGAAGTAGGCCGCGTCCAACTCGCAGCGCAGCAGGAAGCGGCGCTCCTCATCCCAGCGGAAGGGCGGCGGGACGTGACCCGCAGGGGTGAAACGTGATGGGTAAGGATGGTCACCAAGGGCCGGCAGCACGTCCTGGGCGAAGGGAGCAGTCCCAGGCGGTGTAGGTGAGTTCGAGGACGCGGGGAGGAGCCAGGCGTGATGAGTGGTTAGTGCAGTGATCGTGACCGGACCAAGGGCAAGGTTGGGTGTAATGGTGGGTGGCAAAACAGGAAGTTGCTTCCAGATAGAAATTGAAGTAGTTCCGCCGATCTTCTGTCTTGCACAACGAAGTCAAATGCGGAAACTACTGATGCTCGATGTAACGGCATGTCAGCGCGTATCGCCGTCAGCAAGATTGGCGCTGTGTTACTGACGCAGCCCGGAAATGGCTGAATATCGCCGTGCGTTCGTCGGTGTTGCGACAGATATCGCGAAACCCACCAACCATCCGTTGTATTTCTGAGCGTTCGTCAACTCGCTGTCTGACCCAATACCGCGGCAAACGACAACATCAGGGTGGTCCTTCTCGCTTTGGCCTGCAAGTCCCTGGTCTCCAAGCCTCGTATCGCCCAGCGTGGTCGAAGTGATGGAACAGCTTGGCTTCGTACAGTGGTAGGTACACTTCCTCGCTGCGCACGAATCGATTACCCACCAGGCGCCAGTCCTCGGCCTCCAACTGCTCGCGTGCGGAAGAGATGCGAGTCGTTGGACATGTGGAACATCGTCGCAAACTTGACCCCACGGGTTCTCCTCCGGCGGGCCTTCCTGATCAGCACCGGCACGCGGCGATAAATGCTCTTTGTCAGCTCGGCGTCGCGTTGCTGCGGAAGATGGGACAGGTGCGGGTGTTAGGGTTGAGCAGGGCGATGTCGGCGCGCTCAAGGTGAAGCGCCGCTCCAGGTCGCGCAGGTCGGTCACGTCCAGGGCGAAGAAGACGAACTGCGCACCTTGGTCCGCCGGCCGTCTCGCCCCAGCCAGGGTAAGCAGACAGAACTTGATCCGCTGTCAACAGCCGGGAAGATCTGCGCCGGTTCTCGAAGTCGTAAAGACTGGCCAGCGTTCGCGTCTCCATGATGTCCTGGAAGTAGAACTTGGTGGTGTCGTCGGTGGCAATGCCGGACGGAACGATGATGCCGGCCCGCCCGACCGGGCTGACCACCTGGCGGGCCAGCTCGGCGAAGACGGCGTAGGTGTTGACGTCGCCGCGGCCGCACAGCGGGTAGTGCCCACTGTTGCGGATGAAATGGCTTTCGCCCTCGGCGCCGCGCAGGTCGGCGAGATAATCCGCAAACAACGCCGGATCGTCCTCCTCCAACGCGGCGATCATGCGCTTGCGCGCCGCCGCGTTGGATGCGGCCGCGATCTCCGGCTGCGGCTGGCGAACCACCCTTCTCCTGCAGCTTGATGCGCTCCCAGGGCGGGTTGCTGAGCACGACGTCGAAGCCTGGGAATGGGGAATGGGAGTAGGGAGGGGAACGGTGGTCTACTCCCCACTCCCCACTTCCTACTCCCCTCCTAAACACCGTCGGAAAGGCCAGCTCCCAGTGAAAGAAGCGGTGGCGGTCGGCGATCTGGCGCGCCTGCTGCGCCAGCGGGTCGCCTTCGGTCCAGTAGCGGCGACGTTGGTCCTGCTCGGCCTGGGTGGGCGCCGCCATCAGCTCGGCGTCGCCGGCCGGGATGGGCCAGAAGAAGGCCGCGGTCCACAGGTCGTACTCGGCCCGCTTGCGCCGGTAGGCCGGCGAGTTCTGGTAGTCCGCGAAGGCCCGGGCCTTGAGCGCCACGGTCGCCAGGTCGTCCTCGTCCAGCGCCTCGACCTCGGCCAGCTCGCTCTCCAGCTCGGCGGTGGTTTCCTCCTCGGCTTCGGCAAACAATTCGCGCAGGAAGCTGCCCTGTCCGCCCCGCTCGCGCCGGTTGCGCGCCCGCAGGGCGGTGGCGGTCTTCCTGTCGTCGCCGCTGAACGGCTGGAAGGCGTCGTCGGGCACCTCGGCGATGTCCAGCCCCGGCGTCACGCCCAGCAGGCTGTTGCCGCACTGGATGTTCTTGTCCAGGAAGGTCAGCGGCTTGCCCGGTTCCAGGCTCTCCATCCACAGCGCCACCTTGCACAGCTCCACCGCCATCTCGTTGATGTCCACGCCATACAGGCAGTGGCGCACCACATCGCGCATGGCCGTGCGGATCGCCTCGGGCGATGGCTCCTCGTCACCCGTGCGCACCCGCGCCAGATGGCGCGCCAGCCGCCGCCCCGCGCCGATCAGCATGTGGCCCGAGCCGGCCGCGTAATCGACGACCTTGATGGAGAGGATGGCGGCTTCGGCGGATGAGGGGGTGACAGGGTGAGGGGGTGACAAGGTGACAGGTTCTTTAGGCGAGTCGGCCTTGTCACCTTGCCACCTTGTCCCTCCGGGATGGTTCCCAACCACCTTTTCAAGCCTGTCCGCGATCACCGGCTCCAGCGCGCTGTCCAGCAGGCTGTTGACCAGCGGCGTGGGCGTGTAGTGGGTGCCGGTGGTCTTGCGCTCCGAGCCGGCCACCACCGACAGGGCGAAGGTCGCTGCGTCCACGTTGATCTGCGGGTGCAGTTCCAGCAACGACTCGTAGACGCTGCCCAGCTCCTCGGTGTCCAGGTTGCGGTAGTCCACCGGCCGGCGCACGCTGTCCTCGACGGCAAAGGCCAGCGCGCGCAGCGCATCCAGCAGGTCGCGGTTGGCGATGTCGGCATCATCCAGGTCGGGCGTCGAGCGGTCGGAGAAGAGGAAACCGCCCAGCCCGGGCAGCCCCAGCGGGTCGTAGCCGGTGCGCAAGAGCACCATCAGCAGCCGCAGGCCGCGGTAGAGGTCAGGATGGGGCGAGCCGCGACGAGCCTCGGCCAGATCGCGCAGCCGGCCCAGGCTGTAGGAGCGGTAGCGCTGCCGCGCCGCCGCGGGTGCATCGGGCAACAAGAGCAGGTTGCGGTCCTCGGCCACGAAGAGGAAGATCAGCCGGTAGACCAGGCGCAGCAACTGGCGGTAGTAGTCCTGGGTCGAGAGGCGGCCGGCCTGCAGGTCAGCCCGCAGTTGCCCGTTGGCCCGATGCGCCAGAAAGCCCTTGCCCAACGCGCTGATGGTCTCTTGCACCCCGTCGCGCAGCGCATCCAACGCCCGCGCGCCCTGCTCCGCCGCGCTGTGCGACCATTGCTCCAGCCAGCAATCGGCGGGCGAAGAGACAGTTTCCTCGGCTTCCCCATCCCCCACGCCCGACGCCCCACTCCCCAACCGCTCGACGCGGCTTTGATGACAGACCAGCCACAGCAGGCTGAAGTCGCTATAAAGCTCGCCAGCCATCATGGCTTCCAGGTCGAACTCCACATAGGCGGCGCGTGTCAGGCTGGCGTTGTCGCGCAGCACCCGCAGCCGCAGCCCATTGCTGACCAAGCCCCACAGGCTGGGATCCCAGCGGTTGAGGAACTCCTGCAGCAGGCTGTGCGGGCTGCGTCCGACCGCCGGGTCGCGGCGGTCCAGGTCCTGGCGGAAGCTGACCAGGTGGATGGGCGTCTGCTCCCACAGGTGGCTGATGGGGTAGCTCTGGCTGTCCCCCTGGCCATCCTCGATCGTCACCCGGCCGGCAAAGGTCAGGCGGCCGTAGCCCAGCTCCTGGAACAGGATCAGCAGCCAGCGCTCGCGGGTCAGGGTGGTGCCGCGGTCGGTCTCGCTCAACGCGCGCCGCTGGTCATCGAAGCCGCGCCACACCCCCAGCAGCCGGTTCCATGAGCGACTGATCGCCTCGTTAAGTCGCTCGCTGGGCGCCAGGTGATAGTCAGTGGGTCGCAGCCCCTCTGCTTGCGCATCCCCGGCCGCGACGCGGCTCAGCAGGTCAGCCGGCAGAATGCCGCCCTCAGTCTTGACGGTGGTGAAGGGTGTGCGGGAGATGGTTTGCATGGTGGCAAGATTTGTGGATAATGATCCACAAGATTATAGCTAGAAGACTGTTGTATTCGATGAGGCAAATCTATGACAAAGACAATTCAGATGACGATTGAAGAACCGTTGCTGGAACAGGTTGATGCGACCAGCAGCCAGCTTGGTCTGAGCCGTTCCGCCTTTGTTCGCCAGGCTCTGCGCGACGCGCTAGAGCAGGTCCGGGTGGCGGAGCTGGAACGCCAGCATGCTGCTGGCTACACTCGCCATCCAGTAGAACCGGGCGAGTTCGACGTCTGGCAGGCTGAGCAAGCCTGGGGGGACGCATGAGACGCGGCGACGTGCGCTGGTATACCTTCGAGACGCCCGACAAGCGGCGGCCGGTGCTGATCCTGACGCGCAACTCGGCGCTCGCCTTCCTCACCGGCGTCACCGTTGCGCCCTTGACCTCGACTATCCGCGACATTCCTACGGAAGTGTTCCTCTCGCCAGAGGAAGACGGCGTGCTGGCGCCCTGCGTCGTCAACCTCGACAACGTGCAGACCGTGCCCACGCACAAGCTCGGGGCGCCAATCACCACGCTGTCGGCAGAACGGATGGCCGAGGTGGAGCGGGCTCTGGCGTTTGCGTTGGGCATGGCGCGGTAATCTTGGTTTGCTAGCCTGTTTGCGAGGCCAGCCAGAAACCTGCAATGGCCCCGAGCACGAGGCCGGCGAAAAAACTGCCTCCATCGTTGCTCTGATTGGGGAGCGGAAATCCCTGCCAGGGGTTGGCATTGGGGTCTTGCTGTGGCGCTTGCTGATCAATGAGTGGGCGCAACGCAACTAAGGCCTGATAGATATCGACCATCAAGGGACGCATCGCCTGAAAATCGGTACCGTCAGCTCGGGTCAGCAAACTGTCTGCCGTCCCCTCGACACTGCGTGCCAATCCAGTGATTCGGGCTATGGGATCGAGCTGTGCATTGTTGGCTTGTTGTAGATTGTTCATGAAATGCTCCTGTCGCATTGAGCCTTGCTCAACAGTTATCCATGCCGGCAATTCTGGTCCTTACTATCTGGCAATGTCTGGTAGCAGTATGTAGATGCCGAGCAAATCCACCGGCAACTGCGGCCTTACACTGTAGCGCACACCGGTCTGGCGGGCTGCGGCGCGTACACGGCGGTGTTCTTCCAGCAGCGTCTGGCCGGTGCGCTCAGCCATCTGGTTCAGCGGCTCTGCCAGATGCGGCATGCCGTCAACGGCGCGGCTGATGAACTGGCTGGCTTGCTGGGGCGCGATGTTGGCGTCCGGTTCAGCCTGTAATAGCTGCTCAGCCTCGTCCTGCGATAGCCATTGAGGGCTTTGCGGATTGCCGGCAAAGCCGACCACCCTGCATTCCTCGGCCAGCAGGGGCGTGACCTCAGCGCCGCGCTGTACCACGATGTGGAAGCGCAGACGGAGGAGCAGCAAGGTCGTGGTGCGTGCGACGGCCCGCGTACGGATGGCGCCACAGCGCCGGGCGACGCCGTCGCGCAGCGGGTCCAGCGCGCTGTCCATGGCGTAGGTCGCCAGCCCTTCGACCAGCGGGTGCGTCCGGTTCAGATAGAGCACGCCGTCGGGTACCGGCAGTTCAAAACGCGCCGTGAAGCGCTCCCGGCCGCCAACGGCCTCGAGCAGGGCCGCCTGGTTGGGCAAGGTGACCTCCAGCGCGCCGTTTCTGTCCACGACGAAGCCCTGGTGAGCGCGCACGACGTTGGTCACGAAGTTGCGCACGTCAACGCTCGCGCCGATGGCATCGCGCTCCGCCTGCCAGGCCTGGGCTACTTCTTCAACACGGATCGTGCGTTGCGCGAACATGGTGCGTGAGCGGCGTTCCTTCTCGGTGACGTCCTCCCAGCGGTCATGCAGGTCGGCGATCATCGCCTGTTCGGCGACGAAATCGAACGCCAACTGGCGCTGGTCCATCTGGTCGCCGCGCAGAAGCAACCCCTGCATCAGCGCTTGCACGACCTCTCCAGTGTTGCCCGGCACCGGTACCGAAATGCCCAGGGAAGAGCGGATGGTGCGGTGCTTGCGCAGCAGCACGTCCAGCACGATACCGTCGATCTGGTTGTCGATCCCGTAGTAGGTGACCGTGCGCACCGTGGCCTTGGGCTGGCCATAGCGGTCGACCCGGCCCTCGCGCTGTTCGTGGCGGGTCGGGTTCCAGCTCAGGTCGTAGTGCATCACCGCGTCGAAGTGGTCTTGCAGGTTGATGCCTTCGCTCAGGCAGTCGGTGGCCACCAACACCCGCCGTTGGTGTTGTCCCAACTCATCCACGCGCTGCTCGCGGTCGGCCGGCGGCAACGTGCCGGTGACTGCTGCTACCTCGACGCCCCTGGGCAGCGCCTTGCGCAGTTCCTCGGCCACGTACTCGGCCGTCGGGATGAAGCGGCAAAACAGAATAGGTTTGTAGCCATCGTCCAGCAACTGGCGGACCAGCGTGATGGCTGTCGCGAGCTTGGCGTCATGGGTTGGTCCCTGCAGGCGATCTGCCTCGCGCGCAAAGCGCAGCAGGCGGCTGCGGTCAGCTTCCGGTTGTTCCTCTCCCTCCTGGCCGCCGGGCGCAATGTCCAGTGTCTCGCTGGTGTCGATGTCGTCCAGGTCCAGCACCGAACGCTCGCCGACGATGTCGGCCTCCTGTTCAGTCTCGGTCTCAGCCGTGCCAGAGCGAGTGCGTAGAGTGGCGGCTGCCGCGGCCGGGCTGCTGGCCAGGCTGCGCAGCAGCGCCAGGGCTGACCACCAGCGCACCCGCTGGCGCTGCCGGCCGCCACTGGTGTCCGCCACCCGCTCGCGGGCGTAGGCCAGGACGCTACGGAAGAGGCGCGCGTAGTCCGGTGACAGGGTGTAGGTGAACTCGGCCTCCTCCCGGCTGGGGAAGACCGTGTCGGCCTGCATGTAGTCGCGAATGTCGGCCCGGCGGCGCTGCACCAGGTGTTGGGCGACCTGGCGGCGCACCTTCTCGTTTTGCGATCCGGTCAGGTCCTCGGGCAGTTCCAGGAAATCAGGGCGCAGAAGGCCCAGCAGGGAACGAAACGCTCCCTCGTTGCCGCTGTGAGGCGTGGCCGTGACCAGGACCAGATGGCGGTCAGGATCACGCGCCAGCGCACTGATCAACTGGTGGCGCAGGTGGCGGCCGCCGCGCTGGTCGGCTGAAAAAGCGCACGTGTGGGCCTCGTCCACGATGACGAACTCCGGGCAACTGCGCACGAAGTCGTCCCGTCGCCGGCTGGACTTGATGTAGTCCGTCGAGACGATGACGAAAGGGTAGAGGTCGAACAGCGATTGGCCGGCAGCGGTGTTGCGCTCCAGCCGGGTGACGGTACTGGGCAGAACTAGCTCAGCGTGAATGTTGAACTTCTCAGATAACTCGTCCTGCCATTGCCCGGCCAGATGCGGAGGACACAGGACGGCGATACGTCTGATCTCACCACGATCCAGCAGCTCGCGCGCCAGCAGGGCCGCCTCGACGGTCTTGCCGATGCCGACGTCGTCGGCAATCAGCAGACGAACGGGGTCGAGCTTGAGGCCCATCAGGAGAGGCACGAGCTGGTAGGGGCGAGGCTCCACGTTCAGGCGGGCTGAAGAGCGGAACGGCCCGGCGCCGGAGCGAAAGCCCAGCCGGGCGGCGTCGCGCAACAACCGGCAGGAGAGAAAGTCACCCGGCCGGGTGGGGTCGGGCAGGCCAAAGGTAGCGGGCTGAACGTCGTCGCCCTCCAGGGGCAAAAAGATGCCGGCAATCTCCTGATCGGTGCCGCCCAAGGGCCGCAACATCAGGAAGTCGTCGCTGGATTCGGGCAACACAACCCATTCACGACCACGGGTCTTTACCAGGGAACCAACGGAAAAGCTCATTGGCCCTCTCCGAACAGCCACGCGTTGCGTTGCACGATGGCGGGCCAACTGTCCTGCACGCCAAAGCGGATGACCGAATACCCGGCGTCCTCCAGGCAGTTGGTGATGTGCGTGTCCTTGGCCATCACATCCTCGAAGGTGTGGTAGAAGCCGTCGATGTAGACGGCGACGGCCTGGTCGCTGTAGAAGAAGTCGGGCACCGTGTTGCAACCCTTGATGACGTGTTGGGCTGCGTCGGGCAGGCGCAAGTTGTGCTGGTCGATAAAGTCCAGCCACTCGCGCTCCAGATCGCTGTCGCACAGCAGCTTGAGCCTGGCCACGTGCTCGGCGCGCGGCAGACCCACCGGGCTGGCCTTGACGGTGCTGCCGGTCAAACGAAGCAGAAGATCGCGGATCTTGAGCCGATCCAGTAGCAGGTGGTCGGGCTGGTTGCTGTAGCTCATCAGGCAGTCGTAGCAGGCTGCCTCGCAGTCCTCTCGTGCATGCGGGGCGCGGCGCAGATCATCGCCTGTCTGGCGGTCGAAATGGCAGAGCTGCAAGGCTGTGCCGGCCACGTCCGCCAGCCTTGCCGGGTCGTCCAGCAGTTGGCGCAGCACGCCGGCGCCGCCCTCGGCCGCCTCATACAGCAGGATCAAGCGCCGATCATCCCGTGTCGGCAAGGGCTCGGTGGCCAGTTCGCTGTCCTCAAGCTGGAAGAGCACCTGAATGGCGTTCTTGAGTGCTGGTTGTAGCGAGGCCATCTCTTCGACGGACAAAGGCGCTACCGGCTCGATCAGCAGGCAGTTGCGGTGATCCTCGACGAAGGGTACAACCCGCTGTTTGGACGCGCTCATGGGATCTTCGGGATCGTCCTCGACGGTCTCCTCGTTGCGCGCCCAGTAGCCGCGCTCCGTGTCCAGCACAAAACCATATTTCTCTGGTTCTTTGCGCCGCCGCCAGCCCCTGTTGATGCGCCAGATGGTGGCCGCGTGGCCGTAGGTCAGTCGCAGCAGTTCACTACCATCTGCGCCGTAGGCCGTTGCCACGCGGGTGGTTGTGTGGTTGCCATCGCGTTCCAGTCGCACGGCGGTAATCAGCTCATAGCCCATGCGCGTGCGCTCTTCCTCGTCGGAGTTGATGCGATCCCGGCGTCGGGTGGAGACGTTCTGCATACGCATCAACGAGGTCAGCGGCGTGTCCAGCAACTGGCTGCATTGCTCGCAGCGATCCGGGTTGGCGACGCCTTCCTGAATGGGGTGCAGGTGGCCGCAGCGCGAGCACAGTTTGGCGCTGGCAGTGACCAGGCCGTGGTCAGTTTGCAGATCGACGGGAAGGATCACCCGGTTGACCGTGTAACGCGAACCCTCGTGGTAGATGATGCTGCGCGGGCCGAATTCGGATATGGCCAGGAAGCGCGGTCGGCTGAGATACTCGTCGCGCTCGTTTTTGCCCAACCGGCGGCCGGGAACGTAGGCCGAGAGCGGCAACCGGGGGAAGTTGTATCCAGGCAGAAAGCCCTCGCTGGCGAAGTAGCGGTAGCTATAGAAATCGGACTGTATCAAGTTGTTGCTGGCGGTGAGCAGCTCCATCTGGGCCTCAGCCTCGGCGCGCAGGCGCTTGGCCTGTTGCTTGTCTCGTTGGCCGCGCGTGGCGTCGCCGATGATCTTGTTCTGTACTTCACGCTGCTTGAGCGCTGAGCGATACAGGTCGCGCCAGCGGGTGCAGGCTCGGTCGAACTCCTCCTCCACCTGTTCCAGCGTGCGGTCCAGCCAGTCGGTGGAATACCAGCCCGCCTGCAGCAGTTCCGGCTGCAAGTTGGCCAAGATATCCAGCAGGCGTGCCCTGGCTTTGGCCCTTGCGTTGTGTGAGCCGATGGAGGCTTTCACCGAGGGCAGGATCTCCAGAGTTGGATTCTCCCCCTCCATGTCCAGGAGGTCCTTGAGAGACGAGCCCAACGCCTGGCCGGTTTCCGCTAACCAGACGGCGTGGACATGGGCCCGCACCAGATCTTCGTTGGCCAGGTCGATGCGTGGCGGCGTAACCGCGCCTGACACCATCTGTTGCGGTCGTTTGAAGAAATACTGGTCGTGGGGGCTGCCGGTGGTGCAATAGGTGAATACCAACGCCGGTTGTCCGCTACGTCCGGCGCGACCGCTGCGTTGGGCGTAGTTGGCCGGTGTGGGCGGGACGTTGCGCATGTTGAGGGCGTTGAGTTGCGCAATGTCCACGCCGAGCTCCATGGTGGGCGAGCAGTAGAGCAAGGGCAACTTGGCCTTGCGGAATAGCTGTTCTCGCTCTTGCCGCTCGTCGCTGGGCACCTGAGCTGTGTGCTCCCTGGCGCGCAGCTCGTGCAGGCGCTTGGAGGGCTGGCGATAGAAGTCGATGAAGTACGGGTTGGTGCGCCCACCCAGGGCAGAGGCCCGCGGCACCCGGATGACGTCGCGTAGCGGTTCCGTGCCGTCGCCGGCCTTCCAGATCAACGCCGAGGCAGGGACCATGTAGCCAGGCACATCGCCCTGATCCTTTTCGGGTTCAACAACCCGTTCTACTAGGCCGGCGACCTTCAATGCTTCGAACAGTTCGACGATAATCTTTGCCGTCTCTTCGACGTTGAGCATTTCGTGGTGTTCCGGCAATGTGTTAGGCCGGCGCAGGTAGAGACCGAAACCGCCGCGACCTGAGACGTAGATGTGCTCGCGGCTTTCCTCCCGGTCGTCGAGGCCCCGTTTGCGGGCGCGTGGAAAGGCGATGAAGCCGCGTATTAGGTTTTCTCCCTCGTCGATAGCCCAAGGCTCGCGCAGACGTTGGCTGCTCAGCTGGCGCAGGCTCTCCTGGTAGACCGGATTCAAGTAGTCGACCTTGATCGCCAGCTCGCGGCGCAGGTAGTCCAGCAGCGTCCTGGCGATCTCCACACGTGTGGCCGGCGAGGCATCCGCCAGGGCAGGATGTAGATTTGCCCATTCTTCTTGTGCTTCACACAGTTCGGTCAAAGAGGCGTAGTCGATCTTGAGCAATCCACACTGCTCCAGGTTGGGCGATGTCACACGCCACCCCCGGCGAAGGTCCTGGTAGATGCGATAGGCCAACACCTCACGCAAGGCCCGCTCGGTCTCGGTACGCTGGTGAAACTTCACCTCAGGGTCAACAGCATAGAGATCGAGATTCAGGTCCAGTGCCTCGAAGACACGCAGCGGCAATATCTCGTGTGTGACGCCACCGGGGCCGGCGGCCTGCACTGCCTGGTGGAGGGCGGTGCGCAGCATGCCTACCTCGACGAAGTCGTTGAAGTGTCCGGCCTGTAAGGAGGCATCCTGCCGGTTGTCGGTGAAGCTCAGAAGCTTGCGCGCCTCCGGCAGCAAACTTTGGTCGTTGCGCAAGGACTGCAACGTGGCCAAGCTCAGGATGGTGGTCGCCGTGCTGCGGCCCTCCGACGAGAGAACCGACAGCTTGCCGTAGTCCGACTTCTGACGGCCGGAGTAGGCGACACCGCAGGCGAGGCAGAAGGGGAAGGGTGTCTTGATGAAGTGATAGAGATTGGCGCCAGCGCTTTGCTTCCCGTCGGCGCTGACGCGCACTGCCTCGGGCAAGCGTTTACGGCTCGCTGTCTTGACTCTCAAGCCGGTTCCCGTGTCTTCGAGCCAGTCCTCCGGCAACCGATCGATCACCGCCTGTTCGTCGGCGCCTTCCGGCCAGGGTTGCTCCTGGCTGGCGTAGAGGAAGCCGGCCTGCTGGTCTTGGCCGCTGCTCTGGTCGTTCAAGGTGCGAGGCAGGTAGTTGACCTCGCCGGTCCTTGTATCCTTCTGCTGGACGACGGTGTAGTATTCCTGACCGCATTCGCGGCAGAAGGCCACGGGCAGAAGTACACGGTTGCGGTCGCCGGGCACGAACTGCTGACCGTGGGTGGTGACATGGCGAACGCCAGGGCTCTCGAGCGAAGCGTAGACGGTGTCGCCGCGGCTGATGAACTGATGAAGGCGAAATGCAAAGATGGGGAAGCCAGTCTCAGGGTGTATGGCATCGTAGCCAGCCATCAGCGTGCGTTCGATGGATTCCCGACACATGGTGTCCGGTGTGTCGATCAGATTGGCCAGCTTGTGCGCTGCTCCTTCGGGTCCGGAAATGCTCTTAGGGTCGGCCCGCTTCAGGCGGCCAGTTTCTGGCTCCGCCGCGAGACCAAAAGTTGTCTCGATCCATGAGGCCAGAGGGTCAGACGTGAAAGAGGTGAAGTCGATCTGTGGCCCTTCCTGCCGCATCTCCACGGTTGCCTTGAGTTGGGCGAGCTGAACAGGATCGGTGAGATCGGTCTCCACGGTGACCCGTCGCAAGGTTTCTCCGATGACGCGTTCAGGTTTGACCACTGTACCGAAAATCCGACTCGCGACGTCCGCGATCTGGCGTTGCTGGTCATCAAAAGTACCTGCTCCGGCCAGGGTCGCCGACGTGCCGACGCATTGCAGATGTGGATTGGCACATACATCTCGCACCCGCCGCACCAGCATGGCAACGTCGGCGCCTTGCCGTCCGCGGTAGGTGTGTAGCTCGTCCAGGACGAAGAACTGAAGCCGCTCGCGCGCCGCATTGACGATGTTTTTCTCGTGCGGCCGCGTTAGCAGCAGCTCAAGCATGACGTAGTTGGTGAGTAGAATATCGGGCGGGTTGAGGAGGATCTCCTGTCTCTCTTCGTCCCTTTCCTGGCCCGTATAGCGACGGAATGTTACGGGCGGTTTTCCCTCGGGATAACCTCGGCAAAGAAACTTCTCTAGCTCGTTGGCCTGGCTGTTGGCCAAGGCGTTCATGGGGTAGACGATGACAGCGCGGATGCCCTGGCCGCTGCCGTGGCGCAGGACAAAGTCGACGATGGGGATGATGTAGGCCAGGCTCTTGCCAGAGCCGGTGCCGGTGGTGAGTACGTAGCTATCGCGCGACGCGGCGGCTTCCACCGCCTTCGCCTGATGCTTGTGGAGATGCAGGGGCTTGTCTGGCTCGCTAACTTTCTTGATGCGAAAGATGGAGCTGCATTCAGGATGGAGATGGCCGCTGGCGACGAGGTCGTCGATCCATGGGCCGGGCTCAAAGCTGGGGTTCAGTTGCAGGAGCGGATCGGGCCAGAGCAGGCCGTTGCGCAACTCCTCATCGACCAAAGCCGCAATACGGTCATCGCCGATGGTGATGAAGCTTTTGATGTAGGAACTGTAGTCGTCGACAAGCTTGTTGCGGAGAGCAAATGCATCCATCCGGTGCTCCTTAGGGGGTGCGGTGCGTAGTCAACTTGGTGCAATAAGCCATCTTTGGCGTTCCCTCTGTGACGATGTCTTGATGCGCTTCATTCTCGAGAAAGGGAAGTTGGTTACCCGGCCTGGCGACGGTATCCTTGGAAGTCACCTCGATCGCGGACCTGCCGTGCCATTGCACGTCGACAAATGTGGCGAGAGTGCCGGGCAGGATGCCCTTTGCGGTTGTGCCACGAGTCAGGTCTTCGAGACGGGTCACCTGTTACGAACTCCTATTAAGAGGTGACGGGCTTGTGGAGGCTGATGCAAACTGTTTGAGCTGTGGGATGCTTATCGAAGGTTCAATGCGGTGTTTCCCGAAAGAGGTTCTGCCCATCGGTGAGCCTTACGATGCGCATATAGTAGCGAAGAAAGGTCACCATGTCAAGCATTGGTCCAGGTTCCAACCTGCAACCACGCCAGGATACCACACTTCGGTCATAATCAATATGATGCGGGTCATTTTTGAAGCAATAGAGGGATCGAAGGAAGCAACTCAGCGTGCCGGGGAAGTTTCAATATTCCTTCGTGAGGAGGCGTTCCAATCGACGAAATCTACACGGTACAATACCCGGACTCGTTGCATGCTACGGACGCTTCACGCTTCCTCAACGAGTGCTCGCCCTTTGCCTGCCATTCATGCTGACACTTGCACCGCACTGCAAGTGCAGGTGTCTGAACACCAGCTTCGATCAGAAGATGAGTGTACTGACAAGCTGTTTGAAAAGTCGCCCGTTTAGACTTCGGAAGTCGCCGAGTCAAAAAAAGTGGTCTGTCAACACCGTTGAAGGCCAGTCGTGACAGTCGTTCGGCGACTTCCGAAGTCTTTTCAAACAGTCTCTGAGAGCTGGTGAAGTGGCTGCCCGGATCGCTGTTCCAGATAACTGGCGTGGCTTGGACCAGGCTCGCTGCACCGTTGCCACCACGAAGGGCATTTCAAGCGTTTGATCCAATTCCCAACTCACCACGTAACGAGAGAACCAATTAGGCACTGCGGCCAGAACCTGCCCTGAGCGAAGCCGAAGGGTACATCCAGTCGTTGCGTAGGCGAATGTATGTGACACCAGCGCTTGCGTCGCTGGTGCCAGTGTGTCTATGCCCCAGTCATGATTGGCGCGGACAGCTTTGACGTTGCGCAGCAGATATGGATAAACCTTGTACTCTCGACAATGCGACGACTCAGGTTCGGTCCTGGACAGATGCTGGCAATACCTGCACTTCCAGTGCGGTGCAAGTGTGCCCATCTCGCACATGTAGCGCTGCACGGTTTCGCGTGCGAACCTGATCTGGCGGCGCTGGCGCAACTCAACGGTTATTCGTCGCGATCCGTAGAACGGATACCGCGTGTAGGTCTCATCGATGGCGTGTTTGGTCGCAACTTTCTCAGGCGACACCGGCACGGGCTGGTAATGGAGGCTAGATCGGCTGCGACTGAGCAAGCCAGCTTGCGTCTTGAGCGGCAGTTCCGGTGCTTCCAGGCTCTAACAGAGCCAGACGATCAGCCCTTGTGAGTGTCGATGCCAGATTTTGTTGAGCCAGGTCAACCGGCCAATCTCGGCATCCACCTCTTACGTGACCAGATTTCGCCATCCATTATACTGGATTGGTACCAGGCTAATCTGGGCGCAACGCAGAGCACAGTAGGACACCTACAGCGTAACCTGACGCCCGTCCTGAAGATGAACTTGCCCATTTTCCAGCAGTTCCTTAAGTTTTCCGAGATTCTCAGCCACCGCTGATTTCACGCGACGCGTCGCCAGCCAGGCCAGTGGTCCAGGCACCTCCGGATCAAACTCCCAACGGTCGGTCAGGCGCGTGCCATCGTCCACCGTCTCGAGCGTAAAACGCATCGTCAACGGCTGCGCAGGCGGCAGGGTCTCAATAGCTACCCGCCGATGCGGCTCGAACTCGACGATCTCATATTCCTGCTGGTCGTTTTTGCGCATCTGATGAAAGCGCGTGCCGAGAGCAGGCGCTTCCCCGCTCACATTGTTCACGTTGACGACGAAGTAGTTCCACTTCGGCATGTTCTCGAAGTCTGACACGAAATCGAAGACCGCAGCGCGTGGTCTCTCGATGACCAATTGATTTTCAAAGCTCTCCATTGGCAATACTCTCCTTTTTTGTCCATGACGAACCGGTGTGCCCTGGCCTAAAGCAGGTCCAAAAACTCACGCGCCTGGTAGTCCCATTCCCGCGAATCCACCGCCACCGCGGTTTTCTTGTCGTCCTCATCTATCACGTGAACGTAAACTTGACCGCCTGCACCTTCGAAGCGCACACAGCAGTCATCGCGTTCCAACACCTTTGACACGTTCTCCATGGCGGGCAAAACAGGTTGCCAGTGCAACGTGTCCAAGGGGGCTGCGATCAAACGGCCATTGGAAACCACCGCGAACAACTCATCGCCGATCTGGAAAAACGCTCGACCGTGTGGTTTGCCCACGGATCTTCGACACCATCCATGACCACTTTCCAGTTGTGTCCTCCGTCGATGCTCTCCTCAATCCGTCCGCCACGGTCCACGCCGTCGGCTGGCCCCAGGATCATGTGGGCGGGCCGCGCCGGATAACGCTCAATTGCTGTCGTCATCGGGCGTTTGTTGGTGAAATGCAAGCTTCCACGCCCCGCCCGCATTAACGTAGATGCTGCTGGCAGACGCCTCATAAGCTGTTTCGTCGCCAAGCCGCGCCGCACGAGCGCGGTAAATGAGTGTCACTATCCTGTCGCTCAATCGAAGCAAATGCACGTCGGAAAAGTGCACCTCGTTCCAGCGCGGACCCAATGCAATCGAACGGATCACTTCATCCTTCGTCAACACGCCGATGGGCATGGCGAATACCATCAACGAATCGTCAGCAAGATTCTGGTGGTAGAACTCAGTGTCCCCTTTCCAGAAATGCCTTTCCAGGTCCAGCAATTGCGTCTCCAGGTTTATGTCCATATTGGTTCTCACTGCTTATCAACTGATGTAACATCTCCAGCCTGGGCATGTTTCAGTCCAGTGGCTCGCCGACAGCCCGCTTTCGACGGCCCACAGCGTCAACTCGTTGTCGCTGCTCTAGCCGATGTAACGGGTCTAGTCCGCTTGCTTGGCCGCCTGCAGAGCCTGGATAACGTCGCCGCGCACCGTCTCCGCCGTCCACGACTCGCCATTGTCGTCGCTCCACGCATGACCCGCCTTGGTTGACAGGACGTGCTCGTCCCGGCGATTGGCCATCGAACGCCCAAACAACTCCTCGCTGTTGCCATAGCAAGCCGCAGTATCGAAGAAGTTAATGCCGTTGTCCAGCGCCGTGTTGAGCACGCGGGCAGCAATCCCCTCATCTTCCAGCCGCAGGTCGCCCAGCTCGGACAGTCCGACGCCGAGGCGGCTGACTTTCAAGCCGGTGTTGCCCAGTGTCCTGTGTTGCATAGTGAATTTCCCTGGTGCCGCTCGGCGAATCATGCTGAGGCGAGTGCGTGTTTGTGTTTCGCCTCCACAAAGGACTTGAACCGGTTCAAGTCTTCACTCAACCGGTGCTCAGGCTTGCCGAACAGGCTGACCGCGGCTTCACCAACCGCGCCGGCCGGCGGCACGTATTGCAGTGTCACTGTGACCTGAACCTCCTCGTGAGGCAGTTCCTTGAAGGTCACCTGACCGCTGGTCTTCATGTTGGAGTCGCCACCATTGACGCTTTTCCAGGCGATACGGCTGTAGCGCAACCATCTCCACCTGAAGAGCCAGTTGGGTGAACAGGAGGTGATCCAGTCGCTCCAGCGGGGTCCGAGCCACCAGGCTGGGCCGGTAGCTAACCAGTCCAAAGCCGCCCCAGAGCATGGTATCCAGCAGTAACTCGGTCAACACGCCTTCCTTTGGCGGGCAGAAAATCTGCACCTCATCCAGCTGGAAGTAATGGGAATGACCGCGTCGTGCACACAGATCACACGGTCAGGATTGATTTTGCGACGACGCCCGGCTGGCTGCGTACGATGTATCGAGTCTGCGAACTGGAAGGTCCGCTGATGCTGTCTTCAGATGCGGTGCTGGTCATAGCCGTCAGCACAGCACCGACGACTAACGCGATGCGCAACGTCCGGTGTTTCACGTCGTGTCCTCCGAACGCTCGCCGGTCGACTCCTCAAACTGCCAGGTGGCTCCCCAACGGATGGCTGGAATTCTTGTATCAATGTCCTGGCCCCTCAGCCAACCAACTGGATCACCCCACGTTTGCCGTTGATCAGCCATTCAGGATCATCGGCTGCGAGCTGGTCGGCTTCGCCCGGTGCCAGACCGACCATGATCTCTCCTTTGAGCGTGCGCAGCGCGACGAACGGCGCGGGGAAGTAACGTGTCACGTCTTCCATGCGGGTATCGTGTGGCCAGTGGCTGTCATCCAGCAGGCGGCGGTAGTTGACATCCCCTTTCACCACCACCAGGTTGGATTGAGCCAGATCAGCCGCGAGGCGGTCGGGCAGGTCGCGGAACATGCGGAAGGTGGTCCAGAATGGATCGGTCTGCAGGACCAGACGTCCGTCTTTCTGCGCACCGGCCAGCCGCCGTGCCAGTGTGTTCAGGCCCGAATCCGGCCGTTGTGCCAGCGCCGCGACGACAATTTCGATGTCGGTCGTCATGGCGTCGGAGACGAAGAACGGCCGATCTTTGAGATGAAGCACTACCTGGCTGGTCCAGCCCTCAGTCAGCAGAAAATCGGCCAGCGCCAGGTCGAAGAGCGAATCGAGCCCCACATTGTCGCAGATGAAATCGAGTCGCTGGACGCCCGCGGCCAGCCGCTCGTGGACCGCGGCCGTATCGTCGATGAGCAGCAGATGCCGCTCGCTGCGGGTTGCCAGGCCTGCCTGTGCTTGCTCCGTGATCGTCAGATTGCTCAGGTCAGCCCGATTGCCCCAGAGACTTGAGTGCAGCAGCGCCTCGAAACGTGGATCGCTGGGGAGGTGGGCGAGTGGCTCCCAGCTCGGTGCGAGTTGCGCCAACGCTGCCGCTTCCTGTTGCCGCTTCTGCCTTGCGAAAGGATCACGTCCATGCAGTGGCCCCGATTGTAGGTAACCGACTGCTTCCAGCAGCTTGCGATAGAAAAAGGTTTCCGCGAAGTACCAGGGTACGTCCAGCCACCCGCGGCCCGCAAAGCGGGCCACTTGCGCGTTCCAGAACGCTGTGTCAGCGCTCTGTTCGCGCAGCGGCTGCATGGGCTGCGTTGCGATCTCATCGCCAAAGGCGTTTAGCGCCGCTTCCACGTATTCCGGGTAGTTGTTGTCTAGCAGCACCTGGGCGATGATCTGTGGCTTGCGTTCGACGATAGTAGCGCGGGCAAACGATCCGAGCTCCGAAGTCATCAATGGCGGTGGAATGGGAAGTGCCTGGCTCATGGTCTAAAGATCTCCTCCAGCGAGCGGCGCATGGCTGCAACCGGGGCGTCGCGGCCGGTCCACATGGTAAACGCGATGGCGCCCTGCCCCACCAGCATGCCCAGGCCGTCCAGCGTGGACGCGCCGCGCGCCGCCGCTGCTTGGAGGAAAGCTGTGTACGGCGGATTAGGTATCACGTCGCAGACCAGCACTCCCGGTTTGATCGAATCCAGATCGACGTCAGGCAGGTCGTCAACAGCGGGGAAGAGTCCAATGGAGGTAGCGTTGACCAGAATGTCGGTGCCGTCGGGTACGGCGTATTTCCCGTCCAGCAATGTGAACCGTGCGGCCGCTGGCGTTCGCTCGTTGAGTAGTTCAACCAGGGTTTCGCCGCGGCTGGCGCTGCGGTTGACGATGGTAATCTGGGCCGCGCCGGCCAGCGCTGACTCGACTGCCATGGCGCGTGCCGCGCCGCCAGCGCCAAGAAACACCAGGTGCTTGCCTGCCAGATCGACGCCTGCGTCTTGCAGCGAGCGCACGAAGCCCTTGCCGTCGGTGTTGTGACCGACCAGCCGCTCTCCGTCGCGCACTACCGTGTTGACCGCACCGATCAGTGTCGCTTCGGGCGCCAGCTCATCCAGGTGTGCAATGACGGCGACCTTGTGGGGAATGGTCAGATTGATGCCGCGCATATTGAAAGCGCGCAGACCCTGTATGGCATCCGCCAGTTGCTCCGGCAGTACTTCGATGGTCAGGTAGCGCCAGTGGAGGTCCGCGGCTGCGAAAGCAGCTTCTTGCATCACAATGGTCGGGTTTTCCGCCACCGGATATCCGAAGACGCCGACCAATTCGGCCTTGTACGAGCGCGTGTCGCTCATAGATTCAGTCCTTCGGCAGCAAGTGCCAGGTAGTGAAATCGGATCTGTTGGGCCAGCGGCTCATCCGGCAGAATTCCGCTCACGGCCGCCAGCGTGGCATCGAAACCGGCGTCCGCCAGGCGTTGCTGCATTTCGACGGCCAGGGGGTCACATGTGTCGTTGAAGCGATAGGCGGCGGCGATTGCCATGCAGAGTCTGTTCGGCTCAGTCCCGGCCCGTTCAGCCAGCCGGGCAGCGCCGACCAGCCGGTCGGTGGAACCCAGCTTGCGCAGCGGATCGCGGCCCAGCCGCAGGACGGTGTCGCCCAGCGCGCGATTGGCGAAACGCCGGGTCAGGTCGGCGATGTGCGCATCCAGCCAGCCCGGATCGACCCCGTATTCGGCCACGATACCTGCTTTCGACTCGGCCAGCGCCTGGTCGAACAGCGGTCGGATCAGCGGGTCTGCCAGCGCCTGCCAACCCAGCTCATGGCCGCGCAGGTAGCCGAGATAGGCCAGGACAGCGTGCCCGCAGTTGTGGATGTAGAGCTTGCGCGCCGTATACGCCGGGAAGTTATCGCATGCTTCCATGCCGACAACCTGGGGCATCGAACCGATCCAGGCGGCGCGATCCACCGGCAGTTCCTTGTATGGTTCGACGATGATCAGGGTTGGGTCTTCGGCGCGCAGTTCGGGGGCCAGCGGTGGAATCATCCGACCGATGACCGTATCCACAAAGCCAATGTGCCCGTTCAGATACTCATGCAGCTCGGCCGGCAGGACGTCCAGAACCATGCTGCGGAAGGTCGTCGCGGCGTCTTTGAGGTTCTCACAGATGATGATGTTGAGCGGCATTTCGTTGCCAGCCGCCGCGCGTCGCGCGATGCCCGCGGCCACCAGCGGCGCGACGAATGGCAGCGCGCGCACGCCGACCGCGGTTGCCGCGATGTCGGCGGTTGCCACGTGTGCCGCCACCGCTTCTGTCTCGCCGGCCAGCAGCGCGCACACTGGTGCAACCGTGACCTCCTGCATCCAGTCGTTGTCCACCAGGCGTATCGTGTACTGGCCGCGTGTCTGCATGGCTGCCACCAGCGGTTGATCGACGTCGACGAATACAACTTCGTAGCCGCTCTCGGCAAACAACTGGCCCAAAAAGCCGCGCCCGACATTGCCGGCGCCGAATACAAGGGAGGATTGTGTCATGATGTCACTTGAGAAAAAGCTGCTCGCGGATTACACGGATGAACACGGATCAAATCTTTGATCCTTGTTACTGCTCAGCCGGTGGTTCAGAAACCGGGTTTTTCACTTGCGACGAATCTGGCGCTCTCACAAGCCATCTTTTGCCCATGATCGTTGTCAATGGGATCATAAACCCGGTCTCTTGCGCTCCATGAGTAATTACTGATCCTTCACCTTTCAGATCCGTGCGATCAGTGTTGATCCGTGAGCAGTAATCCAGACCGCACGGCCTGCCAATCGCCAGCTAAAGCAGCGAACGCAGCAGTTCCTGCTCCGCTTCCACCGTCCACACCTCGCCGGGGCCGAGACGAGCGTAGACCTCAGGCAGCCGCTCGCGCAGATCGGGCAGCGGCGTCAGCCCTAGGCCGGTGATGAGCGGGTAAACCACGACCTTGCCGGGGAACGTGCCCTGGCTGACGGCGTAGATGCCGTCGTAGACGCCGTCCAGCCCGGAGATGGCGGCAACGGTGCGGTTGGTATTGAGCACGCCCTGCTCGACCAGCACCAGCATCGATCGCATGTCGGCGATGCTGGAACCGCTGCTGCCGACGAAGCGGATCTGGCGGCCGTCGATCACCGGGTTGAGGTCCAGCATCGCTTCGGTGCCACGCGTCAGTCCGGCGAAGACGTTGATGACGCCGCCGGGCGCGAGCATCGACGCCGCTTCCTCGATGGCCGGGACGCTGGGCGCCAGGATGACGATGTCGTCGAAGCCCTCGCCGTCGGTCAATTCCAGCAATCGCGCCCGGAACGCGTCCGCGCCCAGTGCCTCTTCGGTCAGGCAGACCAGCTCCGTGCCGCGGTCGCGCGCCGTGGCGGCGTAGCGCTCGGCCAGCAGGTCGATACGATCCGAACTGCGGTTGGTGGCAACGATCAGATCCGGCCGCGGGCCGACCTCGATGGCGCGCTGGACATGCATGTGGCCCATGGGACCGGCCGCGCCGATCATCCAGCAGCGGCCGCCGTAGGCCAGCTTGGAACGAATCGGCCCGTAGCTGGCCGCGATGTCGTGGCTGGTGGTGCCGACGATGGTCATGTGGTCGTAGTGCAGCCAGCCGCTGTCGATGGCAACCCGCTCCGGCAGCGGCTGGTCGCTGACGATGTTCAGCATGCCGCCGCGGGCCAGTGTGCAGAAGGCGTTGGCCAGCAGGTCGCCGTCGGCGGGACCGAGGACGATCAGGTCGTCCACGCCCTCGCCGGTGCCGGTGTCGGGACCGCAGCAAGGTATCAGGTCGGCCAGCGCGTCGCGAAAGTCGCACGGTTCCAGCCCGTCCATCACCACGACCTCGATGCCCAGTTCAGCCGCCCGCGCGTGCAGCCAGGCAGAAAAGGCGGGCGGCACGTCGGTCAGGATGACCGTGTCGGGGTGGCTGTGGCGGTCGAAGCCGCGGCTGATGGTGTAGTCGTCGCGGCGTGAGGACTGAAAGTCCTGGTCCTCCGCTGGAGTTGCCTGTAACGTTTGCAGTTTGTCCGTGTCAGGTGCAGGACTGTCAGTCCTGCCCTGTACCCTGACGATCCAGGCGATGCCGCCTGGTTTGATCGACTGGCGGTAGCGGATGCGATAGGCGGCTTCGACGCATGCCCACGGTTCTGTCAGCGCCGCCTGCGAGTAACCTGACTGCGGCGGGGCGGGCAGCAGGTAGCAGCCGTGGTCGCCGCGCAGCACTTCGTCGCCCAGCACGCTGTATTGCGACTGGCCGCCCTGCAGCATGTAGCCGTAGGCCAGGTTGCGGCCGCGGTAGTAGATCTCAGCCTGGACGACGAAACGCTGGCCGACCGCGTATTCATCGTGCAGGTTCTCGCCGACGCCGACCACCGTCAACGCGACCTCGTGGCCCAGCACCACCGGCTGCGTCTGCATGTCGCGGCCAAACAGCCGCGGATGCGCGCCGCCGGCCCGGATCACCTTGACGTCGGAGAAGCAGATGCCGCACGCGTCGTGGCGCACCAGCAACTGGTCCGGTCCGTAGGAAGGCATCGGCACGCGGATCGGCCCACCGTCCAGTCCCAGGTTCTCAAAACCCTTGCCATACAGCGGCCACAGCCAATACGCATCCGGCAACGGTGCGGCCGCCTCGCGATACTCAGTCAGTTTGTCACTCTTCATCCAGTTATCCTTCACAGTCCGTTTGAACCACCACACGCCCAGACTTCGGAAGTCGCCGGGTCAGTAGGTTGAGCCGATTGGCGCGCTCAGGACCATTGTTTACCGTCAACCGGCGACTTCCGAAGTCTTGGTCGTCAGGGCTCCCTCGTTTCCCTCGTTTCCCTTGCTCAGTCCATCTGCTGCCCGCCGGTGACGTTGATCGCCTGGCCCGTCATGTAGCTGGCCTGATCGGAGGCCAGGAACACCAGCGCATTGGTGATGTCATCGTAGGTGCAGCCGCGCTTCATGGGCACCTGGTCGACGTAGCGCTGGCGCACCTCCTCCTCAGTGATGCCCCACTTCTTGGCGTACTGCGAGTACAGCGAATTAACCCATAGCGGCGAGTCCAGCAGGTTGCCGGGGCAGATCGCATTGCAGCGCACGCCGTACTCGGCCATTTCCAGCGCGATGCTCTGCGTCAGGCCGATGCCGCCAAACTTGCTGGCGGCGTAGGCTGAGTTCTTGAAGCTGCCCTTCTTGCCCGACTTGGAGTTGATCTGCACGATCACGCCGCTGCGCTGTTCCTTCATGACCGCGGCGGCATGTTTGGCCAACAGGAAGTAGCCGATCAGGTTGACGTCGATCACCGCCCGCCATTTCTCGGCCGGGAACTCGTCGATGGCCTCGGCGATCAGGATGCCGGCGTTGGAGACGGCGATGTCCAGCCGGCCGAACTCGTCCAGCGCAACACGAACCGCCGCCTCGACGTCCGCCTCGTGGGTGATATTGACCCTGATCGCCTTGGCTCGCCGGTCGGTCTGGGACATGATGTCCGCGGCCACTTGCTCGGCGCCGTCGATGTTCAGGTCCGCGATGACGACGTGCGCGCCCTCCGCGGCCAGCCTGTGGCAAATTGCCTCGCCCAATCCCTGCGCGCCGCCCGTGACCAGCGCGATTTTGTCTTCCAGTATTCGTGTCATAGGTATTCAGTCCTTGAGATAGTTGGGTTAGATTGGTAGATTGGTAGGCTGGTGGATTGGTAGATTGGTGGATTGGTGGATTAGAAAACTGGTGGACAGGCAGACAGGTGGACCCAGGAACTGATCGTGGCGACGCCCATTCGTCCATCAGCTATCCTACCCACCAATTACCAATGTACCAATATACCAATCTACCAATCTACTTGCGCTCCAACATACGAATCCACCAGCACTCACCGAACTACGGCAGCATCAGTCGCAGGAATTCCGCCTCGGCTTCGACGGTCCATTCCCGGCCATCCTTGAGCAACGCGTAGACGCTGGGCAGGGTGTCCTTCAGCTCTTGCAGCGACGTCAGCGGCATGTTCTTGATCTGCGGGAAGATGACGACCTTGCCGGGGAAGACGGTGTCGCGCACAGCGGCCAGCCCGTCTCTCGCCGCGTCCAGCGAGCCGACGGCGGCCAGCGAGCGATTGGGTGACAACTCGCCCGCCTCGGCCTGGTGCAGCATCAACCGCAGGTCGTCGATGGTCGAGGCTGAGTGGCCGATGACGCGCGCATCCTTGAGGTAGACGTCGCTCAGATCCAGTTGCGTCACCGTTCCACGCGCCACGCCGGCAAAGACGTTCATCACCCCGCGCGGCGCAAGCCACTGCGCAGCATCCGCGATCACCGCCGGAACCGGCGCCAGAACGACAATGTCGTCGAAGCCGCCTCCCAATCCCTCTCCCTGGGGAGAGGTTAGGTGAGGGGAGAATCTCGCCATACCCGCGTCATAGCTTTCCTTCTCCATCGGGTTGAGGCAGATGAATTCGATGCCCTTGGCGGCGGCCTCGGCCGCGTAGGACTCCTTCAGATCGCTCAGCCGCAGGTCGCTGACGTCCGAGCAGACCATCAGCGACGGCGCGCCGGCCACCTCGATGGCTCGCTGCACGTGCATCCGGCCCATGGGGCCGCCTGCACCGACGAACAGCGCCCGACCGCCCGGCTTGAGCGAGGAGCGCACGGGGACGTCAGAGTAAGCGCGGGCGACGTCGTGGCTAGTGGTGCCGACGTAGACCCAGCGGTTGTAGTGGACGCGGCCAATGTCCACGTTGACTTTGCGGCCAAGCGGAGCGTCTCCCAGCAACGCGACGACGCCAAAATCTGCCAGCCGCGGGCTGACTGTTTCGATCAGCTCAGGATCAGGGCAGAGCAACACGATGTCGTCCACCTGTTCCACCGGCGGCGAGGCGACATCGACACCGTCGATCACCTCAATACCCAGCGCGGCAGCTTGCTTTTTCAGCCAGCCGGCAAAGCCGGCCGGCACATCGCTCAGCAGCAGGCGGCCTGGGTGAAACTCGTTGTCGAAGCCGTCGCTGATGGTGTAGTCGTCAGTCCTGCCTGCATTGCCCAGAATCCACGTCGTGCCGCCCGGCTTGAGGCTGGTGCGATAGGTCAGTCCGTAGGCGGCAGTGACGCAGGCCCACGGTTCGGTCAGCGCGCTCTCGACGTAGCCAGTCGATGGCTGCACGGGGATCAGGTAGTTGCCGTCGTCGCCGTTGAGGATGCGCTGGTCGATGACGTTGTAGCGCGACAGCCCGCCCTGGATTTCATAGCCATAGGCGTAGCCAACGTGATCCACGAAGACGTCCGCCTGGATGGTGAAGCGGTCGCCGACGTGGTACTGGTCGCGCAGGTTCTCGCCCACGCCGACCACCGTCATCGCGATCTCGTGGCCCAATGTGACCGGGTTGGCGTGCATGTCGCGGTAGATGCGCGGGTGCTCTTCGCCCAGCTTGATGACCTTGATGTCGGAGAAGCACAGCCCGCAGGCATCGTGGCGCACCAGCAGTTGGTCCGGGCCGTAGGTCGGGAAGGGGACGTCGATGGGGTGGCCGTCCAGCCCGAGGTTTTCAAAGCCAGCGCCGTAGAGCGGCCAGAGGCGGTTGCTCTCCGGCAACGGTTCGGCGGCCTGGCGGAACTCGGAAAGTTTATTGGTCATTGGGTATCTCCTGGGAAGAACCGCGGATTGAGAGAAAGCCGCGGATCGGAATAGCGTACGACGAGATGCACGGATTGAAAACGAAGAGCAGGATTCCGCTTCTGATCAGCGTTTCCTCTTCATCCGCGGTTCTCAGTTCAACTGCGCCAGCATCTCAGCCGGCGCGGCGTTGGTGTCCAGTTGGCGCAGCATGGCTGCACCGGCCGGGCCCGGCGACACAAGCTGGCCAATCGCGGTATAAAAATCGTTGCGCGCCCGGCGGGTCGGTAGATTGTCCTGCGCCCACGCTGACTGATAGCCCAGTCCAAGAGTGCGCTGCATGACGGTGTGGCCGTAGATGAAGTGCGCGCCGTCGAGAAATGCCTGGCGGACCGGCGCCAGTTCGGCCGCGTCGAAGTCGTCCACCAGCTTGTTGCCGGGGCTGTTCATCTCCGTGCCGACGTTGAGCGGCAGGTCCAGCGACTGCGCCAGTCTTACGACGTTGTACAGCGCCAGTAACTTGCGTTCCTTCTCCTCGGGATTGGCCAGGTTCCAGTTGCGGTCGGGGATGATGTTGAGCGCCACCGCGCCCTTGTTGATCAGCAGGCCAAGCAGCTCTTCCATGTCCCGCTCGCCGGCCGACATGCCGTCCAGCCAGGCCGCGCACGGCAGCGCGCCGCAGGCCGTGATCAATCGGTGAAACTCATCGACACGCGGATACGACTCATGGCTCGGCTCGACATAACCTACGCCGCCGCGCTTCATCAGCCTGGTGCGTACCAGGTTCTGGAATTTGGCCGGCTGTTGCAGCAGCGCCGTCACTTCCGTTGCATGCAGCGCCAGCTTGTTGGCCCAGAACGCTGCCACGTCCGGCGCGCTGCGTTCTGAAGCTTGCACGTAGGCCAGCACGATATGCCGCTCGGTGGCGGTGCCGGCCGGCGTCAGCGGCAGGACGTCGCGCTCGTAGTCGATGCAGACCGGATCCAGATACGCGTTGACGCGCTGGATGATGTCCAGGTTGCGCTGGCGGGCGCGCTCACGCATGTCGGCCAGAATGCCGGATGCTTCAGGTGGAACCGCGCTGGACGTGAAGCCGATGCCCATGTGGTAGTCGATGCCCGGCTCACCGGGCGAGTTGATCTCGCGCGTCGCGAACTCCGGCACGAAGATGCGCGTCTCGATGCCCGCGCTGCCGCGCACGCCCACCAGATCGCAGGCGTCCAGAAACTCATCCACCGCGTCCAGCACGTCGAAATCGACGATCCCCATCAGCCGGTAGCCGTTCTTCCTCGCTAGCCATGCCAGCCCGCTGGGCGAGTAGCCGTAGGCGTTGTAGGAGAAGAAGGTGTGGCAGTGCATGTTGGCCACGTCGCGCTGCAGTGGCAGCGTCAACTCGCCGGCCTGCCAGCGGCGCACCAACTCCGTCAGCGCCGCCGCGCGCAGTGCCGCGTCGAAGTTGTCGAGCTGTGCTTCAAGTTCCGAAACAGTCAAATCGTTTTGCATAAAATCTCCTGAGAACCGCGGATTGATAGAAAGCCGCGGATCAGAGTGTCAGCCGGCGAGACGGCGTCCTGGATTCCGGTTTGCTGAGAAACTCTACACCGAGAGATCCTTCACAGGCGATTCGGCGTCATGTTGATCGCTCCCTCGACCCGTTACTAAGAAACTGGGTTATGTCACTCTGAATGGGTCGAACGCACAACGTTCGTTTCAGCGAACCGCCAATGAAGAGTCTCGACTCTCATGGCCGAGAGATGCTTCATTAACGTTGGCTGCCAGTGCGTAATGGCCGTTGAACCCATTCAGCATGACAGGCTACGTCAAGTTTCTCACTCGGTCCGAAGGGCGTCGCGGCGCCTTATACATCTCAGGATGACGGTGGTAAGCATCGTTTTTCCGGCGCATGTTGCCGTTCAACATTGGGTGTCAGCAGGAATGCCGTGCGTGTACTTGCCACCTGCCACCTGCAACATCTCACCCGCTCACTTCCCGCCCAGCAACCGCTGCCGGTAATGCTCGTCGGGCCGGGTGTGGATTCGATCGATGGCCTGCTGCGACATGAAGTGCGGGCCGCCTATTGCATACGCGCCTGCCAGCACGCGCGCGGCTTTGACTGCCATCGCGGTGATGTTCTCGACCTGGCTGGGCGAGCTGCCCAGCGCGATGAACCCGTGGTTCTGCATGTAGATGGTCTTGGGCACTTCGCCGTACTGGTCGATGAAGGCGTCGATTCGCTCCTTGACCGTGCGCGCCAGCGGGAGGCCGGGGTCGGTGTAGGGCACGGCCACTGAGGCCGGCCCGCAGAGCACGATCTCGTCCGGGAACAGCCGGCCGCTGACCGCTTCTTCGAAAGCCACGGAGCAGGTGATGGCGTTGATGGCGGTCGGGTGGGTGTGGCCGATGAAGTTGATGCCTGGCAGCGCCAAACAGAGCGCGTGCAGCACCGTCTCGACCGAGGGATGGCCGATCGCGGCCGGATCGATCTTGGCGGCCTGGAGCGCCTCGCGGGTTTCATAGTCTGTCAGGTCAGGCCCGGTCAGCATTGACTGCACCCGCTCGAACGAGACCTGCACGAAGCCGCCCGGGCCGATGCCGCGCATCCCGACCCCGCTGGCCTTGACCCAGAAGGTGTCGCCGTCGACGCGCGCCGAGGTGTTGCCCTCAGCCAGAATGACGAAATCGTTGGCTGGTTCGGCCAGGCTGCACGACATGGCCACCAGTTGTGAAAGAATATCTGTTGTTTGCATCGTTGGTGTTTTTCCTTACGGCGATAGAAGTCGGGTTTCTTCGGAGAAACCCGACTTCTGAAATCATGCTTCTAGCTGCGCTTCAGCAGCGTCTGTGTTTCATACGCCTTGATGTCGTCCATATAGGCGACGCCGACCGGCACGCCTGCTTGCAGGCAGTGGTAGTCCCAGACAGCGCCGAAGGGCAGGCCTTTGAGTTCTTCCAGCAGCGCCAGGCGCGCGGTGTAGTCGCCTGCCACCTCCAGCGACCTCAGGTGGTCAATCGGCTCCAGCAGGGCCAGCAGCAGCGCCCGCAGCGCGTTGCGCGTGCCGATGACCCAGGCTGCCACGCGGTTGATGCTGGCGTCGAAATAGTCCAGCCCGATGTGTGTGCGCCCCAGGAAGTCGCCCCTCACCAGCTCCTGCATGATGGCCTGCAGGTCGTCGTTGAAGGTCACCACGTGATCGCTGTCCCAGCGAACGCCGCGGCTGACGTGTAGCAACAGCTCGGGCACATACGCCATGACCGCGGAGATCTTGTCGGCAATGGTCTCGGTGGGGTGGAAGTGGCCGCTATCCAGCGTCAGCAGCACGCCGCAGGTGATGGCGTAGCCCAGGTAAAATTCGTGGGAGCCGACCACGTACGCCTCTGAGCCCAGCCCGAACAGCTTGCCCTCGACCGCGTCCAGGTTGAAGCGCGGGTCGATCTTGTCGGCGAAGACCGCGTCCAGCGACTGCGCCAGCAGCGCGCGCGGCGTCTTGCGGTCGACCGGCGTGTCCTTGAGGCCGTCCGGTATCCAGATGTTGGTAACGCAGGGCGAGCCCAGCACACGGCCAAAGCTCTCACCGATCCGGCGGCTGGCGATGCAGTGGTCGATCCAGAAGCGGCGCACGGCGGGATCGTAGCTGGCCAGCGTGAAGCCGTCGGCAGCCATGGGATGCGAGAAGCAGGTCGGATTGAAGTCCAGGCCGTGATTGTTGGCTTTGGCCCAGTCCAGCCAGCCGGCGAAATGTTCCGGTTGCAGGTCGGTGCGCTCGACTTGCTTGCCGCCCGTTTCGGCGTAGATGGCGTGCAGGTTGAGCCGGTGCTGGCCGGGGATCAGCCGGTAAGCAACGTCCAGGTCGCTGCGCAGTTCGTCGGCGGTGCGCGCTTTGCCGGGATAGTTGCCGGTGGCCGCCAGCCCGCCGCCCAGCTCGCCGCCGGCGGTCTCGAAGCCGCCTACGTCGTCGCCCTGCCAGCAGTGCAGGGAGATGGCAACCTGGGAGAGGCCGGTCAGAGCCTTTTCTGTGTCCACGCCCAAAGCGGCGTAGCGCTCTCGGGCCAGTTCATATGCAGCCTGGATGCTGCCTTCTGTGGGAGTCATGGCAATTCCTTGGATCGCGAGATCAGAAGATCTCTTGCTGGATATCGAATGTTGCACAGATGGCGCGGACTTCGTCAGGGGTCAGACCGGTGCCGATCTCGCCTACCCGCAGGTTGAGGTATTCGTATTTGGCGGCGGTCTCGGCATACTCGACGCGGTCGGCGGCGCGCTTGACGGAGATGTCGGAGCGTGCCATGACGCCGTGCTTGGCCCAGATGACGATGCGGCAGCGACGCAGCGCGGCCACATTGCCGGACATCAACTCGGTCGAGCCGGGCACGGCGAAGGGGATGAAGCCGATCCCTTCCGGCAGGTTGACGATGGTTTCCGGCTGCCAGCGCAGCAGATGGGTGTTCAGGTAGTGCTCGTCCTGGTAGCGCGGCACATGGCTGAGGTAGGTAATGTGCATCGGCTGGGCGTGGATGATCGCGTGGAAGTTGGTGTCGGTCGCCAGGATCTGGTCGTAGTGGACGGCGAGATGCGAGTTGAACTCGCTGGTGACCTGCTGGAAGCGGCGGTGATACGAGGTGTAGAGGCTGGCGGTCTCGCCGCCCGGATCGACGACGATGCAGGCAATGTTGGCAGTCGGAATGTCGATGATCTCGCGCAGCCGCCGGCCGGAGCCGGTGACGAGAAAGGCAGCGCCTGCCAGCTCGGGGACCGCTTGCGGCAACGGAAACGTCTGCACCAGCGGGAAACGGCTGCGCGGCTCCACCGGCCAGCGCAGACAGACCGAGATGTTGCCGGCCGCGCCTTCGCTGGCCTCAATTTCTGCCAGGTGGCGTCCGGCCTCGCCCATCATGTGCAGGAGATCGTCAAGTTCGGGGAAGGGTGGCGTTAACATAAGAATTCCTAATCGAGGTGGAAATACTCTTCAAGCTCCATGAAGGTCTCGTCGGGCCGGGCGTCAGCCAGCGTGAACGGCGCCATGAACTGCTGCCAGCGGGTGTTGACCTCAGTCGCCGCCATTCTGGATCGGGCGACTTCCAGGCTGTCATCCGTCTCGAAGTAGCCGAACACCAGTCCATCGTCGCGCAGAAACAGGGTGTAGTTGTGCCAGCCAGCCGCGCGCAAGGCATCCAGCATCTCGGGCCAGACGTGCCGGTGAAGTTCTTTATATTCTGCGAGACGATCTGGCCTGATCATGAATTGAAAACCCACACGCTTCATAAACGAACCTCGTCGAAAAAGTGGCTGCCACTCCGGCCAGCGGCTTTGGATTGCCGGAAGCCGAGGTGGCAGCCAGAGATGTCAACAAAAGACAGCCAAAGGCCTACCAGTTGAAGTCGTCGATGTTGTCAGCGTTGTAGATGAAAGGCAGGCCCAACAGGACGTTGACGCCCAGGTCGGGATCCTCTTCTACCGTGTACTCGCCCAAGCGTCCGGCCGTGAAGGTGTCGCCAGGAACTCCCTTGATCGTGCCATTGGCCAGCGCGTTCAGGATCTGGATCGACAGGTAGCCAAGGTCAGCGGGGTTCCACAGAGCGAACTGCGGCGACGCGCCGTTCTTGACATACTCGCGCATCTGGTTCGGCGTGCCGAGACCGGTGACAGCCACCTTGCCGATCAGATTCTCATCAGTGACGGCGCGGGCGGATGCTGCGATACCGACCGTGGTCGGGGCGATGATCACCTTCAGGTCCGGGTACTTCTTGAAGAGCGCCTGGGCCTCGTTGTAGCTCTTGGTGTCGTCGTCGTCGCCGTACACTACGTCAACCAGTTCAAGGTTGGCGTATTCGGGCTGGGTCAGCACTTCCTTCATGACATCGATCCAGGCGTTCTGGTTCGGGGCGGTGGAAGTGGCGCTCAGGATGGCGATCTGGCCGCCGTCGGGGCCGGCCAGGTCGCTGGCCATCTGGATCTGGATCGCGCCGATGTCATGCAGCACGGCCTGGTTGATGTGCAGCACACGACCGTCGGGAGCGATGGCCGAGTCCCAGGAGACGACCGGAATGCCGGCTGCCATGGCATCCTTTCCGGTGGGTACAAGTGCGTCAGAGTCATCGGCGGCCACGGCGAGGCCGTTGACGTTCTGAGCGATCAGCGAGTTGATCAACTGAATCTGCTGAGTGGCATCGGCGGAGGCGGGGCCCTGATAGAGCACGGTCACGCCCAGTTCTTTGGCGGCTTCCTGAGCGCCGGCATCGGCGGTGTCGAAGTAGGGGTTACCCAGGTTCTTGGGCACCAAAACGAAAGTCAGCGGGCCAGCGGCCGGTTCTGAGGCTGCGGGCGCTTCGGTTGGGGCTACGGCGGCCGGGGCTTCGGTAGCTGCAGGCTGCGCTGCAGGTGCTGGCGTAGCTGTCGGTGCTGCGCAGGCGCTAAGCGCCATGGCGAGCACGATCGTCGAGATCAAAACCAGGTACAACGTTCGGCGGGTCATGTGTCCTCCTTTAAGGAACAAGAGAGATGTTTCAAGTCAGGCAGACGCCTGAAACTTGCAGATGGTTGATGCGCCGTGCTAGCTTCCAGCGAGCACAGGCGCGCGTGACAGGAAAAAGAAACCAACAAACAACGCGAAGACGATGGCAAAGCCGACGGCTGCGAGAACAGTGCGACGGTTGACCTTGCTGCCGCGGGTGGACGCAGATCGGACCATATTCGGGAGCAGGATCGACAGGATCAACAGCAGGCCGATCACCATGCCTTGTACCTGTCCCTGGATGTTGAGCAGGCCCATGCCGAAGCGCAGCAGGCCGATCAGCAGCAATGACAGCACTGCGCCCACCATCGTGCCAATGCCGCCGTTGATGTCCACGCCACCCAACACCACAGCCGTGATAACCGCCAGCTCCAGGCCGTTGCCAATGTCCGGGCGTGTGCTTCCAAAGCGCGCCGCCAGAACCAGAGCTGCCAATCCGGCCATGAAGCCCGACAGGGTGTAGATGATGATCTTGATTCGATCTACTGGCACACCGGAATAATTGGCAGCCTTCTCGTTGTTGCCAATTGCATAGAGCCGCCGACCGAAGGTGGTCTTGTGCAGCACCAGGCCAAAGACAATCGCCAGCACGACAAACAGCGCAACTGAAAAGGGGATCAAGGTGCCGGGCAGCTTGCCCTGGCCGATATAGGTGAACGCCGGCGGGTAGCCGCGCGCTGCCTGGTCACCCAGCAGAACGTAGGCCACGCCGCGGTAGAATGC
This sequence comes from Anaerolineales bacterium, assembly GCA_020634615.1. Classification (GTDB taxonomy): domain Bacteria; phylum Chloroflexota; class Anaerolineae; order JAAEKA01; family JAAEKA01; genus JACKBK01. The sequence goes on along the minus strand of JACKBI010000004.1, from coordinate 303,675 downwards.
GAAGGTGCCCAGGGTGACTACCAGCGCGGGCAGCTTGACCTTGGCGATCAACACGCCGTTGAGCAGTCCGCCCAGCGATCCCAGTAGCAGGCCCGCCAGCGCCGCGAGCCAGATCGGCACGCCGGCCATGAAGAGCACACCCATGAACGCGGCGCTCATTCCCAGGTTGGAGGCAACCGAAAGGTCGATACCGCCGGTGATGATGATGAACACCATCGGCAACATCATCAGCCCCATCTCCATGAAGTCTGAGGATGTGCGCGAAAGGTTGCGCGCGTCGAGGAAGAACGGCGAGAGCTGGCTGTTGAGCACGACCACCAGTACGATCAGCGCGACCAGCAGCCATTCCCAGCGCTGAAAGCGCGCCACGAACGATTGGCGCGGCGCCGTTTCGTTGATCAGCGTTGTCGACTGGGTTTCGACAGTGGTAGAGGTAGGTTCAGTCATCGTCGCCGGTTTCTCGTGCTGCTTCGGAGGATCAGGTTGTCAACGACCACGGCTGTCAGGATCAACAGGCCCTGAACTGCCAATTGCCAGAAGGGTGAAATGCGCAACAGCGGCAGCGAGTTGTCGATGATGCCTAGCAGCAGTGCGCCCAAAATAACGCCCGGAACGGTCCCAACGCCGCCGCTGATGCTGACACCGCCTACCACTGAGGCAGCCACTGTCTGTAGTTCAAAGCCAAGCGCCGTGTTGGTCTGCGCCGACTCGAATCGCGAGGCCCACAACACGGCCGCCAGCCCACAGGCCAATCCGCTGAGGACATAGACCAGGAAGATTATGTGCTGCTTACGAACGCCTGCCATTTGCGCGGCCTCGGGGTTGCTGCCAACCGCGTAGATGTTGCGTCCGGTGCGCAGGTGATTCAGGAAGACGTACACCACAACCGTAAAGATAATCGCGATGATGATCATGTTGGGCAGCCCCAGCGGGACGCCCTTCGAGATCTGTTTGAAAGCGCTGGGCAGTTCAAAGGAGTTGATCCACGTGCCCTGACTGTAGAAAAACACCATGCCGCGGTAGATGGCCAGCGTGCCCAGTGTCGCAATGATCGGCGGCACGCGGCCGTAGCTGATGATCAGCCCGTTGAAAGATCCCAACACGGCGCCCAACGCCATTCCCAAGGCGATCGCGCCGACGATCGGGAAGTCGGGGCTTTGCTTGAACACAAAGGCTACCATCATGGCAACCAGACCGATCATCGAGCCCACCGACAGGTCGATGCCTTTGGTGATGATGACCATCGTTTGGGCCAGCGCCACGATCAACAGGATCGAGATGTTGAGCAGGATGTCGCGAAAATTATTGACGGTCAGGAAGGCGGGAGTGCGCCAGGTGACCAGCACTGCCAGGATGAGAATGAAGACGACGATGCCAGCCTCGCGGAAGCGAGCGATTGTTGACAGCAGGCTGCTGCGCTGAGCAGGCGGGTTCTGTGCGGTCACAACGCGCCTCCCGCGGCTGCCGCCTGAGTAGCCGCAGACATGATCTTCTCCTGAGTCGCCTCGGACCGACTGAATTGGCCGGTGATTTTTCCTTCGCGCATGACGATGATCCGATCGCTCATGCCCAACACTTCCGGTAGCTCCGATGATATCATCAGGATCGCGATGCCCTCGCTTGCTAACTGGCTCATGAGTGCGTGGATCGCGGCCTTGGTGCCGACATCGATGCCGCGCGTTGGCTCGTCCAGGATCAGGATACGTGGTTTGGTTAGCAACCACTTGGCCAGCACCACCTTCTGCTGGTTGCCGCCTGACAGCTCGCGTGCTTTTTGCCAGATGTTGTTGGCGCGCACTTCCATTTGCCTGGCCGCAGCGAAGGAGGCTTCCTGCTCTTGCTTTTTGCGGAGCCAGCCGCGGCGGGCATAGCTGTCCAGCACTGCCAGGCTGATATTGGACGTGATGTTCATGGGCGGGATCAGGCCGTGCAACTGCCGGTCTTCAGGCACCAGCGCCAGCCCCAGGTCGATGGCCTGCTGCGGTGAGGTGATCTCGACAGCTTTGCCTTCTATCTCGATCACACCGCCAGTCGGCGGTGCGACGCCAAAGATCGCTCTTGCGACATCGGTGCGGCCTGCGCCGATCAGACCGGCCATTCCCAGGATCTCGCCGCGGCGCAACTCGAAGCTGATGTCCTCGAAAACGCCTTCCTGTGTCAGGTTTTCTACCTTGAGAACTACCTCGCCCGCCGCCACCTCCTGCTTGGGGAAGAGGTTAGAGATCGTGCGACCCACCATCAGGCGAATCAGGTCATCTCTCGTCACATCGGCCAGGGGGCGGGTCGCGATGTAGCTGCCATCGCGCAGCACGGTCACGCGGTCGGCAATCTCAAACAGCTCCTCCAGCCGGTGGGAGATGAACACGATGGCAGTTCCGCCTTCGCGCAGCCGTCGTACCATGTTAAACAGTTCGGCAACTTCGTTCAAGGTCAGCGATGAGGTTGGCTCATCCATGATCAGGATGCGGGCATTGATAGACAGCGCGCGGGCGATTTCTACCATTTGCTGCTGGGCAATGCTGAGGTTGCGGGCCTTCTGCTTGAGGTCAAGTTGCACGCCCAGCGAGTCCAACAGTCTGGCGGCATCAGCGTACAAGGTGCGCCAGTCAACACGTCCACTCGCCTTGGTTGGCTGGCGTCCCACAAAGATGTTCTCCGCGACATTGAGGTCGGGAAAGATGCTCAGTTCCTGGTAGATCGCTGCCAGGCCAGCTTGCAGCGATTCGCTGGGGTCGGCGAACTGGACTAACTCGCCGTTCAGGAAAATGCTGCCGCCGTCTGGCTGGTGAACGCCGGTCATCACCTTGATTAGCGTTGATTTGCCCGCGCCGTTTTCGCCCAGCAACGCATGAACTTCACCGGGCCTGAGTTCAAACGAGACCTCGTGCAGGACTTCCACGCCGGAGAAACGCTTGGTGATGTTCCTCAGTTCAAGAATGTTCTCGTTCATGCTATACCAGGTCCACCAGCACCCCGTGTCGACGAAGGGCGTCGATTTCCTGGGGCGGCGCTTCGGTCGTGGTGATCAGCCGCGTCAGTTGCTCCGTAGGGGCGACGACGCCAGCAGCGATCACCCCGATCTTGGTCGAGTCGGCCAGCATGATCGACTCGCGGGCGCTGCGCATGGCGCGGCGCTTGATGGGTATCTCCTCGAAGCCGGCGTTGGTGATGCCCGCCTCGGCTGAGACGCCGCTGGCGGCCATAAATGCCTTGTCGAAGCGCATGTTGTAGCCTTCGAAGCTGTCGGCCGCGAAAACGCCGCCGAAGGTCAGGGTCGGCGTGTGCAGAATGCCGCCGATCAACACAATCGTGATGTGCTCCTGGTCGATCAACCGCTGGACGATATTCAAGCCATACGTCACCACCGTGGTCCTGCTCCCGCCGGCCGAGCCTGTCGAAGCCGAGCCTGTCGAAGCTGAGCCGGTGGCCGAGCCTGTCGAGGCTGTCGAGGCCAAGCCATTGTCCCGTTCGGCCAGAGCAGCGGGCAGGTGGGTGAGCATGTACTCCGTGGTAGTGCCGCCATCGATGAAGATCGTCTCGCCGGGCCGGACCAGTTCGGCCGCGGCTTTGCCGATGCGGTCTTTTTCCTCGTGGCGAGAGGTGACGCGTACGTTGAAGGGAGCTTCGGAGGAAGGGCTGTCGGGCGTCAATGCGCCGCCGTAGGTGCGCTGCACGACACCCAGCCGGTGCAGTTCGTTCAGGTCGCGCCGGATTGTGGAAGGGCTGACGGCAAATCGCGCCGCCAGGTCATCGACCGAGACGAGGCCGGTTTGCTGGATCAGCTTGAGTATTTCCTGGCGTCTTTGGGCAGAATACATGTTAGCCTGGCTGCCTGCGGGAACGGAACGGTGTCGAGGAATGTTTGGAACGAACTTTGCTCATTGTAGCACAATGCTGCGTGAATGTCAATAAGAGATTGGCCAAGTTGCGCAGAAAAATGCAAAACTGAGCAAAAACACGCAGGCGGTGACGACTGGAATGGCCGTGTTTTGCGAGTGGCTTCATTCTTTAGATCCTCAATGTAACTGCTTAGCCTTCACTGCTGCGTCACTTCCGCAGAGGTGGGAGTCCATTGCTTGCGAAGCGTGGCTTCCCGCTTCCGCGGGAATGACGGGTGAGTAGTTACCCTTAGAGGCTGTTTGAAAAGACTTCGGAAGTCGCCGATTGACTGTCACGACTGGCCTGTAACGATGTTGAGCGGCTACTTTTGTTAACTCGGCGACTTCCGAAGTCAGAACGGGCGACTTCTCAAACAGCTTCTTAGCAAAGAGATGAACCGCGACCAGATGTGGGGATCCTTGTCAGCTCAGACAGAGACAAGTATAATTCGATTTATGAAACGGTTCGCGTGGAGTGTTGAGAAGAATAATTATCTCAAAGCTGCGCGCGGGATCGCTTTTGAAGATATCGTTGCGCATATTCAGAGTGGACTGGTACTGGCTGTTTTGGATCACCCAAACAAGAAACGATATCCAAACCAGCAGGTTTTCATTATCAGCATCAACGATTATGCGTGGGTTGTTCCGTTTGTGGAATCGAATACTGAGATTTTCCTGAAGACCGCAATGCCAAGTTGGAAGATGACCAAGTTATACCTGAGAGATTAGCTATGTATGACACAAGGCTCGATCCAGAGGAACAGGCCCTCCTCGAATCTGTTGAGAACGGTGAATGGCAGCCCGTTGCAGCCATGCACGAGGCAATCCAGCGCTACCAGACCTATGCCGCAGCCCAGACTGAGGAAGAAGCGGTAACTATCGTCCTGCCGCAACGGGACTTGAGTTTACTCCAGGCCAAGGCTGAAGCAGCCGGCGTGTCCTATCAAACTCTCATTGTCCGGTTGGTGCAGCGCTTCGTGGCAAGCTAGACGGATGCATTTGGGAGGTGGAGTGTGTCTGGCACGCTGTGACGCGGAAACGCCAGCGAGGAATCTCGCTGGCGTTTCGTTGTTGTTGGCGCCGCCGAAAGACCGGTTCGGACGGACAGGCTTTGCGCCGTTCTGGCCGGCATCCGACCAATTCGTGTACTCGGTGGCTGGTTTTCCGGCCCACCGCGCAAAAGGTTGCGCCATTCAGGAAAGCTCAGGCTGTGACGATTGGTTCCTGGCGACGCTGAATCTCGCCAAGTTGGATAACCAGACGCAACGCCTCGTTCACAGCGGTTTCATCAGGAAAGTCCCTGGCCACGTCAGGATCCAACAGGATCAGATTGGCGCCTGCCCGAAAACAGGCTACGTATTGGCCGCGCACACCATCATTCAGAAGCACTCGCAGGTCATATCCAGACCGTAGTCTGTCGTTCATCTCATTCATGCCGCAGCTTGACCGTGGAATCGGTCTTGTCGATCGTCTCGACACGCTGGATGAATGCCCACTGTGCCGTGGTGCGCTGGACATCACGCTCCACGGCATCGGCGCTCATGCCTCGCCTCGCAGCGCTGTCAACTGTCGTTCGATGGTGCGGATGCCGTCGGTGGCCTGGTCCCAGTCTGATGAACGTTCTCGATCTCGAAGGAGTAGCCGTGCATCTTTACCGTCTCAGCGACCTCGAACTCCTCCAGCGTCATGCCGTACTATTCGCGGAAGAGCCGGTCGGTCAATTGGTAACGGGCCAGGCGGCGGCGCAACTCCTGCTCAGCTAGGCGCTCGACCTGTTGTTTAGGCCCTACATCCGGCTCCGTGAGATTGAGAACGCTTATCAGTCGACTGGATAATTCAATCTGTAGCATGAAGACACCTCTGTGTGTACATAGCACGATCCATCGCAAGCGAAGAGCGGCGCGATCAACCTGCTAAAGATCACGTCAAGTTGATCGTTGCGATTGTAGCACCGATCGGCGTTGCGCCCAAGCAAACTGTCGCCAGACCCTCTGCCAACGGGCCATGATCTCTGGTATGAATCGATACAGGCTGCGATTCAACAAAGAACGCTCCCTGCTGTCAGGGAGCGTTCTTCCTTACGTCATCTACTACCGCCAGTTATACGCCCAACCGGTTTCTGTGCACAATCGCACCCAGCCCGTGGTCGGTGGTCGTCTGATGGCCGGGCAACGGCAGGACACGCTCGTGGATTGTGTCGAGTATCCACTCAGTCTGCGGGAAGAAGGCGTCTTCCAGTTCGGCAGCCGGGGTGATCCAGTTGCGTGCGCCCACCACGGCCACTGGGCCGTCCAGATAATCGAAGGCGAGCTGGCTGATGTTGGAGGCCATGGTGTGCAGGAAGGAGCCGCGCTCCGAAGCATCGGAGGCCAGCAGCACCCGCCCGGTCTTCTTCACCGATGCGACGATGGGGGCGTAGTTCAACGGATTGAGGAAACGGGCGTCGATGACCTCTACCGAGATGCCATACGTGTTTTGTAGGATTTCAGCAGCTTCCAGCGCCCGGTAGAGCGTTGCACCGACAGTGACGATGGTCAGATCGCGGCCGGAGCGCCGCAGCGCTGGTTCGCCCATGGGCACCTCGTAGTAGTCCACCGGCACGCCGCCGGCCACCAGCGTCTCCGGCTCGGAGTACAGCCGCTGGCTCTCGAAGAAGATCACTGGGTCGCTGCCGCGCAGCGCCAGGTTCAGCATCCCCTTGGCGTCGTAGGCCGTGGCCGGGAACATCACCTGGAGGCCGGGGATGTGTGCGACTATCGACGTCCAGTCCTGCGAGTGCTGCGCGCCATATTTCGCGCCGACGGAAACCCGCAGCACCAGCGGCATCTGCAAGACGCCGGCCGACATGGCTTGCCACTTGGCCATCTGGTTGAAGATCTCGTCGCCGGCGCGCCCCATAAAGTCACAGTACATCAGCTCGGCCACGGCCAGCCCGCCGGATAGCGCATAGCCGACCGCCGTGCCGACGATCGCGCCTTCAGAGATCGGCGAGTTGAAGAGGCGGTGGTAGGGCAGCGCCTCGGTCAGACCGCGGTAGGCGCCGAACGCGCCGCCCCAGTCGCGGTTTTCCTCGCCCCAGGCCGCCATGGTGGGATCTTCGTAGAAGCGATGGATCATGGCTTCGAAGATCGCCTCTGCGTAGGTCAGGCAGCGGATCTTGGGCAATGGCTTGCCGGTCTCGTCCAGCCCGAAGCGATGTTTGGCGGAAGTATCCTTGAAGCGCGTCTCGTTTATTGGGCGTAACACTTCAGGACTGATTTCGCTGTTGCTAACCCTCGTCTGATTGGAGAACATGACCTCGCCGATCAGCTCGCCGCTGGCCTCGATGCGCGGCGAGGCTTCCAGCGAGACGGCTGCCTTGACCACCGGCAGCAGCCGCCCCAGGATGTCAGCCTCCAGCGCGGCCAGTTCGGAATCGCTGGCATGACCGTTCTGCTCCAGATAGCTGCGATAGGTCAGCAGCGAGTCCTGCTGCTGCCACGATTCGATCTCTTCCTTGGTGCGATAGGCCGAGGCGTCGGAGGGCGAGTGGCCGGAGAAGCGGTAGGTGATGGTGTCCAGCAGCACCGGCCCGCGGCCCGCCTCCAGCACCTTACGTTTGCGTTCCACGGCATCGGCAACGGCCAGCGGGTTGTAGCCGTCGACGCGTTCGGCATGCATCGCTTCCGGGTTGACCGCCAGACCGACACGCGACACGCCGTACTGGCCAAACCCCATGGTCTCACCAAACGGCTGCCCGCCCATGCCGTAGAAGTTGTTCATGAAATTGAACAGGATCGGCGGCGCGCCGCCGACATCCTCCGGCCAGAGCGTACGGTACTGGTCCATCGCCGCGAACATCATCGCTTCCCACACCGGCCCGCAGCCCATGGAGGCGTCGCCGATGTTGGCGATGACGATGCCGGGCCGGCGGTTGATGCGCTTGAACAGCGCCGAGCCGGTCGCGATATCGGCCGAGCCGCCGACGATCGCGTTGTTAGGCATGACTCCGAAGGGCGGGAAGAAAGCGTGCATCGAGCCGCCCATGCCCTTGTTGAAGCCGGTAGCGCGGGCGAAGATCTCGGCCAGCGTGCCGTAAAGGGCGAAATCGAAGGCCACCTCTCTGACGCTGCCGCGCGTGAAGGTCTCGACGACTCGCAGCACCGCGCCGTCCAGGTAGGTCTCCATGATCTCGGTCAGCGCGGCGTCGTCCAGCTTGGCGATGGCGGAGAAGCTCTTGGCCAGGATCTCGCCGTGGCTGCGGTGCGAGCCAAAGATGAAGTCGTCGGGCGTCAGGTTGTACGCCTGGCCGACCGCGGCCGCTTCCTGGCCGATGGAGAGGTGCGCCGGGCCGCGGTGGTTGTACTCGATGCCCTCGTAGACGCCTTCCTTTTTGATGCGGTCCAGCATGGTCTCGAACTGGCGGATGGCGAACATGTCGCGATACATCCGTACCAGGTTCTCGCTGCCGTAGCGGCGCGCCTCGGCGGCCGGGTCCGGCTGGTAGCAATTGATAGGAATCTCAGGCGCTCGCAGCACGCCCTGGGCCCGCATTTGCGCGGGGTCGATGGTGATTAGCTTGGTCATGATTTGTCTCTTGGTAATCGGTGATCGGTGTTCAGTGATCAGTTGTCGGTAATCAGTCTCCAGTAATCCGTTTCATTTCCGCTTCTACCGTTCTCCACGTACTGATCACTGATGACTGGTCACTGATAACTGATAACTGGCTCAACCCGCCAGCAGCAGGTCGATATTCGCCAGGTTCTGCGCCAGGCCTTGCAGGAAGCGGGCCGCAGGCGCACCGTCCACTACCTGGTGATTGATGGTCAGCGACAGGCCGATGTGCGGCACGAAGGCCACATCCTGTCCCGCCTGCACCGGCTTGAGATTGATGTTGCTGACGCCCAGAATGCCTACCTCGGGCGGGTTGAGCACGGGCGTGAAGGACTCGATGCCCAGGCCGCCCAGGTTGGTCACAGTGAAGGTGCCGCCCGTCAACTCGTCCGGGGCGATGCGACGGTCGAGGCAGGCTGCTGCCAGCCGCTTGGCCTCGCCGGAGATCTCCCGCAGGCTGAGCCGATCAGCGTTGCGGATTACCGGCACCATCAGCCCGCGCGGCGTATCCACGGCCATACCAAGCTGCACAGCGCGGTAGCGAGTCAGCGTGTCGCCTTGGAAATGCGCGTTCAGGTCGGGGTGCAGTGGCAGCGTGCGTGCAACAGCCAGCAGGATCAGGTCGTTGATCGTGACGCTCTGCAAGGCAAACGACTCGGAGCTGGCCTTGAAGCGGGCCCGCAAAGCTTGCAGCGCGCGGGCATCGGCCGACGCGTTGAGCGTCAACTGCGCCGTGGTCTGCACCGAAGCCAGCATCCGTTCCGCAATGACTTTGCGCACGCCTGTAACCTTCACCACCTCTGCTTCCAGAACTGCTGCCTCAACCGTTTCCCTTGATTCCCTGTCTACTTGTCTACCTTGTCCCACCGCCTGCAGATCGCGCGTCATCACCCGCCCACGCGGCCCGCTGCCCTGCTGCGGAGCGACGTAACCGCCCTCGGCCAGCTTGGCCTGCGCCACCGGGCTGAGCCGCGGACGGGCTGCCAGCGCGGCTTGCACATCGCGTTCGATGATGCGGCCGTCTGGCCCGCTGCCGGCCAGTTGGCTGAAATCCAGGTTCTCACGTTTCGCCAGATTTTTGGCACGCGGTGAGATGGCCAGCCTGCCGGAGTTCGATACGCCATTGCCGGTCTGGGGCGTGGCAACGACTGTGTCGGATGGCGCCGGCTCGCTGGCCGTGGCGGGAGCAGGTTCCGCGGTGGTGCGGCCCGGCAGCAGCTCGCTGATGTCCTCACCTGGCTGGCCAATAGCCGCGTAGGGCATCTGCACCGGCACGTCGTCGCCGGCCGCATAGAACTGCGCCAACAGCGTGCCGGCCGCGGGGCTGGTCACTTCCACCACCGCCTTGTCGGTTTCTACGTCGCACAGCACGTCGCCCTCGGCAATCGATTCGCCGACGGCTTTCTTCCATTCGACAATGATGCAACTTTCCACTGAGTTGCCCAGCTTGGGCATGATCGCCGCTATGGCCATAGGTTTACCTCACGAAATGATTGGGATTCACCGTTCGTAGTAGGCGCTTCAGCGCCGTTCCGGGGCGCTGAAGCGCCTACTACGAACGGTATTGGTCAGACTTGCAGGACGGTGACGTCGGCGGCGCGTACCTGTGCGAGCAGGTCAGCCGGGGCGTCGCAGTCGGTGATGATGGTGTCGATCTGGCTCAGGGACGCAAAGGAGGCGAGACCAACCCGTCCCCACTTGGTGGCGTCCAGCACGGCGAAGACCTGGCGACACATGGCTGCCAGCTCGCGTTTGACATCGGCTTCGTCAGCGCTGACGTCGGTCAGTCCCTCGTCCAGCGTGATGCCGTGGGCGCCGAAAAAACCCTTTTGAATATTGAACTGGCTCAGCATGGCCAGGCCGTCGGTTCCGACCAGCGAGAAGGTGTCGCGACGCAGCCGTCCGCCCGGCATCACGACCTCCAGATTGGCGCAGTCGGTCAGTTCCTGGACAATGGCAATGCTGTTGGTGATGACGGTGACGAAGCGGTGATGGGTAAGGTGTCTGGCAATGGCCAGCGCGGTGCTGCTGGTGTCGAGGAAGATCGCGTCGCCGTCCTCGATCTGTGCAGCCCCGGCCTTGCCGATGTGGTCTTTGGCAAGCACCTGCTCCTGGCGGCGCAACGCGAGCGACAGGTCGCGCGATAAACGGCTGGCCGGGATCGCACCGCCGTGAGTGCGCACAAGCAAGCCTTGTTCAGCCAGCGCTTGCAGGTCGCCGCGGATCGTCACCTCGGACACGTCGAACACCTGGCTGAGTTCAGCCACCGAGGCGCGGCCGTCACGCTGGACGCGGTCGTGGATGTCGTTTCGTCGTTCCTGAGCTGACTGGTGGGTGGGCATAAACGCGGTGCTTTCGTTTGCTTTCGAATGGTTTCATTGTACAACGAACCACAAGAAAAGTCAAGCAATTGGTGGGCGAGTTTTGCCCGAATTTTCATGTATCGCTATGATAGGCATGAAAGCGGCGTGTCTCCCTATGGGTTGCCTGAAAACTCAATTCAGTCAGTCCTGCAGCGGCATCACGCGACCAAACTACTACTTCATCCAGCCAGTATCACCCTTAGAAAGCACTTGCGCCATGAGCGAATTGCCCGTTGTCATTGCCCCCGACGCCGTCCCGGCGCTGGTCGAATATCTGCACAGACTCAGAATTGACCGTGTGAATCTGGTCGCTGACCACAATACCTGGCGCGTCCTCGGCCAACGAACGGCGGAAGCGCTGGCGGGCGGCAATATCGATGTCCACACGATCTTGCTGGCCGGCGGTGAGGTCACACCAGACGAACAGTCCATCGTCGAAGTGCTGCGGGCCGCCGGTCGTGAGCAGCGGCTCTATCTCGCTGTCGGCTCAGGCACCATCACCGACATCACGCGTTTTGCCAGCCACCGCACCGGCAACGACTTCATCTCGTTGCCGACTGCGCCTTCGGTGGACGCCTACACGTCCACCGGTTCCTCCCTGATCCTGCGCGGCCTGAAGCAGAGCGTTTACAGCCAGGCGCCCATCGCGGTTTTCGCCGATCTGGATACGCTCTGTGGTGCACCGCAGCCGATGATTGCCGCTGGTTTCGGTGACGTGGTGGCGAAGTATACCTCGGTAGCCGACTGGAAATTGAGCGCGCTGCTGTGGGACGGGCCGTACAGCGAACCGGTCGCGCGGCGCATGGAGGCGGCCCGCGACCGCTGCATGGCGCAAGCGGAGCAGGTCGGCGCGGCCGAGCCCGAGGGCATCCGCGACCTGATCGACGCGCTGATCGAGGCAGGGCTGTGCATGCTGGCGTTCGGCGGGTCTCAGCCAGCCGGCCAGTCGGAGCACTACATTTCCCATTATCTGGAGATGAAACTGGTGCGTGAGGGGCGTCCGCCGGTGCTGCACGGCGCGAAGACCGGCATGGCCACCACGATCGTCGCGCGCTACTACGACCAGATCGCCCGGATGTCCCGTGACGAGGCGGCGCAGCGGCTGGCCGCGTCCCCATTGCCTGACCGTGACGAGGAGATCGAGCGCATTCGCTTCGCGTTCGGCGACTTGACGGACGGCTTGATCGTGGAGCAGGCGGACTTCCTCGACATGACCGAGAACCGCTGGGAGCAACTGAAGCAGCGGATTCTGGAGCGCTGGCCGGAGGTGCAGGCTGTGGCGCGCGAAGTGCCGTCACCGGAAGCGCTAACAGGTCTGTTGGAGACGGCCGGTGGCACGGCCGACTATCGCGTGCTTGGCCTTGGTGATGAGGAGATGGCGCTCGCGGAGGAATACGGACACTATGTGCGCAACCGTTTCACTGTGATGAAGCTCAGCCGCGTGCTGGGGCTGCTGGAATAACGGGCCGGTGCTGGCTCGGTCCGAGACCGGCCAGAGCGGCTCGCAAAACGTGAACACGTGAAACGTGATCTCGCTTTGTCAGGCTGGCTCTCACGATTTACGCTTCACGTTTCAGCCCGGGGTCGCAGCAGATCTCGAAGAATGCCCAGGCTTCGAAGTTATGGTCGGGCGGGGGGCTGGATGATCTCCAGCGTGATGTCGTCGGGGTCGAGAAAATAGCATGTGAAGCCGCCGGTGTTGATGCCAGCCTCGATGGCCACCGGGTCGCTGCGGAAGCGCACGCCCAGCGCGGTTATGCGCGCGTGTTCGGCGTGGATGTCATCCACCTGAAACGCCAGATGCGCTGTGCCGGTGTTGAGGGTGCGCGTGTCAACCTTGACGCCCCGCGGAGCGACGTATTCCACCAGTTCCAGAATGTGGCCGGAGCGGGGAGTTGCCAGGCCTGGGATTCTGAACTGCGCGACCTTCAAGTGCGCGTCAGGGTAGCCCACGAACTTGCGCGTGTAGGCGTTGGCCTGCTCCTGCGTGTGGACCAGCTCCATGCCCAACACGTCGCGGTAGAAGTGAATGGACTGATCGATGTCGCTGACGGTGAAGCTGAAGTGCCAGGTGTTGATGAGCACGTATGATCTCCTGTTTTGTTCTTCGAAATTAGGTTCCAGCAACGCGATCCACAAACAACCCGGACAAACCCGTGTACGCTTCCGGTTGTAACATGGCGTCGATCTGTTCCAGCGACAGATGGTGTGTTACTCGCTCGTCTTCGGCCAGCAGATCGCGCAGGGGGCGTTCCTGCTCGAAAGCCAGCATCGACGCCTCGTGGACCACTTCGTGCGCGGTCTGGCGTCCCAGATACTCACCCAGCTTCAGCATCACCGCCTCGGACAGGATCAGCCCGTGCAGCGCATCGACGTTGCGGCGCATCCGCTCCGGGTAGATGATCAGGTGCTGGATCACTCGCAGCGTGTGGGCGACTGCGCCGCCGGCCAGGATGCTGGCCTCGGGCACGCAGGCCCATTCAATGTGCACCGCCGACCAGTCTCGTTCGTGCTCCGACTCCATGGCCGAAAGCACGGTGTTCTGAATGCCGCGCACCATCCTCGCCTCGGCCATGATCCCCTCGCAGATCATCGGGTTCCGTTTGTGCGGCATGGTGCTGGAGCCGACCTTGCCGCGCACATAGGGTTCTTCCAACTCAGCCACCTCCGACTTCTGCAAGAGGATGACCTCGTGGGCGATCTTGCTCATGGTCATGGCGACCATGGCCAACAGTGAGACGTACTCGGCGAAGCCGTCCCTCGCCGGATGCCAGCAGATCTCCGGCACGCCCAGCCCCAGGTCAGCCATCAGCAGCCGTTGAATCTCCAGCCCTTGCTCGCCCACCGAGGCCAGCGTGCCGGCCGCGCCGGCGAACTGGCCCACCAGCACCCGCGGCGCGGCCTGCTCCAGCCGCTCGATGTGTCGCCGCACCTCGGCCAGCCAGATCGCCACCTTGAAGCCGAAGGTGATGGGCAACGCGTGTTGACCGTGGGTGCGGCCGGGCAGGATCGTGTCGCGCTCCCGCCGTGCCAGATCGGCCAGCGCGTCTGCCAGCGCCCGCAGGTCGCGCAGGATGACCGCGTAGGCTGACTTGACCTGCATCACCAGCCCGGTGTCTGTCACGTCTTGGGTGGTGGCGCCCCAGTGCACCCAGCCGCCGGCGTCGCCCTCGCACAGCCGCGCCAGTTGCCAGATCAGCGGCACCAATTCGTGGGTCGTGTCGTAGATCCCCTGGCGCAGCGCCGGGAGATCGATGTTCTCGACGCGCGCCTGGCGGGTGATCTCGGCTGCCGCGCTGGCGGGCACCAGTCCGACGGCTGCTTCGGCCCGCGCCAGCGCGGCCTCGAAATCGAGCCAGCATTGCAGCAGAGCCTCGTCGCTGAAGACGGCCCGCAGCTCGTCGGTGCCGTACATGTCGCGGAAGATGATGGAGTCGATAGCGTTGGATGGCATGGGTCGAAACTCGTAATGCGTAATGCGTAACCGGAAGAAGTCGAAGATTTGTGTGCCTATGAATTGCTCAGGGCTGCGGCAAGGAGCGATGGCACAGATCGAAGGCGTCCGATGTCGGCCAGAACTGGCACACGGTCGGCGACGCCGATGATTGCCCGGCTGTCATTCCGGGCCTCACGGACTGCTTGTAGGACCAGCGCCTCGAACCGGTCGCGGTCGAAATCGGGCAGCAGCGCGTCCTGGGGGATGCCGCCCCACAGCGTAAACGCTGGTCCGGCCAACTGCCGCGCTTCGGCCAAACCGGCGTCGCTTTGCGGTGGCCCGGAGATGCCTTCGACGCCGTCCACACCTGTGTTCGCCAGCGGCTGCAGCAGCTTGGCGATGGGTCCACCGGTGCCGGCCAGCAGTATTTTGTCGCTTGCGTGCAGGACACCGGCCGTTCGCCGGTAGCTGTCCGCCAGATAGCGCTGGAAAAACGTCGGCGAGATGAATTGCGCGTCCAGGTTGTCAGGTGAGACGATGATTTGGTCGGGCAGGCGGATGACCTGCTCGACCAGGGACTGCACCTGCTGCTCCAGTACTTCCATTATCTCCCCGACCAGTGCGGGGGCGTCAAAGAACAGCAGAAGGCCGTCGCTCCAGCCCAGCCACTCCAGGAAAACCTGCGAGAAGGGTCGCCGTGGCAACTCCAGCGCCACCACGCCGTCGTCGCCGATCTCCGCTGCCAGCCGCTCCAGCTCAGACGTGTCCAGGACGTAGCGCCGAGCGGAAACGATTCGCAGCAAGGTGCGCAGGTCGGACGCGGTCTTGACGGGAAACTCGGTCTGCCACCAGTCGCCGTCCGGGCCAAGGTTCCAGCGTTCGGTCAGTTTGCCGGCCGGGGTGTGGTAGCGTACCAGCCGCTCGCTGGCTGTTTCCGACTTGTAAACCTCGACATTGCCAGACTCGATGCGGAAGGGGCGGGCAGCCTGCCATACAGGCACACCGAGGCTACGCGCGATCTGCGCCAGCGACCAGCCTCGCCACTCGACAGGCAGCGTCCGGCGCTTGGCGTGCCAGTCGTACCACAACGTGAGATCTGGCAAGTAGAGCGGCGGATCGGCATGGTTGCCACGCAAGCGACGGATGACATCTTGTTTGGGGGGCACAGTCTGGAAGATCTCTCAGGAGGATTCGCTGCTGCTCGAATTGGAACCCTCGGCCGCGGCGCCGAGCAGCGCTTCGATTCGCCCCAAACGGACCTCCAGTGTACTGGCATGGCGATCCTGGTCGGTGGTCAATCGTGTCTCGAGGTCGCTGTGGCGCTGTTCCATCTCTACCGATAGACGCTTGACTTCCGTCAGAACGTCCTGAACGTTGATTGTTGTGGTAGCTTCCTTCTCGTCGGTCTGCTTCCTCCGGCCGATAAAGGCGTTAGCCAGGTAAGCAGAAATCGTGCCGAACACAGCCACGCCTGTGATGATCTCCGCGGAACCAATGAAACGACCGCCCGGTGTGATGGGGTATTTGTCGCCATAGCCGACCGTGGCAATGGTCACAATGCCCCACCACAGCGCGTCTCCAGCAGTCAGGATGTTGGCGTTGGCATTGGTGCCTTCGAAATGGAGCACTGCAATGCCGCCAATTTCGATCACCAGAATCGCCAGCATGATCATCGAACTGAAGATGCTGTTTGCCCGCTCGCGACGTAATGTTCCCCAGGTCTGGCCGCTAGTTTTGGGCAATTGTCGGATGATGTTGACGACGCGATAGACACGGAACAATCGCAGGACATCCCACCCTGGCAACCACAGACTGCCGATGAAGTCGGCCCAGCCAAACTCGATAAAGAAGTAACGCCACTTGGATTGGGCTGCGATCATGCGAAGGCCAAAGTCAACCAGGAAGAACGGGGTCAGCAGGGCGTCGACCAACGCCAGCACGTCACCTGTGAGCGTTCCTCGGAAAAAGACGAGAGCTACGGTGTTGGCCACCGCGAGCAGTGAAATACTAACGATGAAAAGCTGATACTGGAGATTGTTGACGGTCTTTTCGGATGATAACATGGTCACCTCATTATGATCCGGTCGACTAAAAACCTGAAGGATATTCCAGATGCCAATCCTCGCCGTAGTCTGGCGCGTCAGGCGGCGTAGGTACACCAGTTCTCGGGTAGTGATAAGCGCGCGTCTGGTCTTCGTCCTTGTAGATGTACCATGTGCAGGGCGCGTCGGGGTCCATGACATGATCCAGCGGGCGCAGCAGCCGGCCACGCTGCCTGCCTGGCAGCCATTCCATCGCGATGGCGCAGTGGCTGCAATACCAGTGGATGCCAGTCTTTTGCCAGGTCCAGTCGTGTGGCTCATGGTTGACGCCGTGTTCACCCAGCGGATGCGGCGGGCGGCCGGTCTCCGGGTCGCCGCGGCGCAGCACGCCGCCGCTGCCGCACAGTTCCATGACCATCACCAGCCGGTCGCCGTCATCGCGCACCGTCACGTCGCCCCGCCTGCGCTCGCCGCTGAAATGCCCGCCGCGCATGCCTTCCACCGTCAGCGCCAGCTTCTCGTGCGGCGTGAGCTTTGCCCAGTTCTCGTAGCGGTCGCCCCAGATGCTCTGGTGGGTCTGGAGAATCGACTCCAACACCGCCTCCTCGCCCCAGCGCGCCGCGACGGTGGTCAGCAGGTCTTGCACCCAGGCCACCAGCACGTCGTGGGGGTATTTGAACTCCAGCCGCATCTGGTCGAGCAGCGCGATGGGGTCTTCGCCGGCCAGGACTGACAGTCCTTCCGCAGGACTGTCAGTCCTGGCCGCGGTGGCGCGGATCGCCTCCTTGCAGCGCTCGCGCAGCGCCTCGCCCAGTGGATAGGTGCGCCAGATGTCCAGCAAGGCGGTCGCAAGCTCGCCGGCGTTGTCCGACGGCCCGCCGCGGGCGACCATGTAACGGGTGATGTCTGTCAGCCACGTGCGCATGATGGTGTGCATGATGCGCATCTCCTGGTGGAAGTAGTCCACCAGCGCCGCGGCATCATCCACCCGGCCAGCCCGGATCGCCTCTTCGGCCAGCGTCTGCGTCGAGACACCCAGCGTGTCTAGATCATCGACCCGCAGCATGCGGTTCACAACCGCGTTGTGCTCCAACTTCACCATCGCTACGTCTCCGTTTCGGCAGATCATCAATCGCCTGCAACCTGCAACCGTACCTACCCGATCTCCGAGCGTACCATCGCCGCCGCTTCGACCATCACGCGCATCTTTTCGTTGGCCAGGAATCGCGGCGTCTGGCTGAAGCCGCAGTCGGGGGCGAGCCACAGCTTGTCGGGCGCGCAGTGACGGAGGCAGGTGTGGATGCGGTCGGCTACCACATCCACCGGTTCCAGGCTGCGGCCCTTGACGTCGATGACGCCGGCGCAGAGGATCTTGTCGCCGCCGTACTGCTCCCACAGCTCGACCTCATACATGTTGCGATTGGCGAATTCGATATGCAGCACATCGACGTGGAGGTCCTTGAAATGGGGAGCGAAGACGGCAAAGCTGCGGTGCGACGTTGCCGGCCGGCCGCGGAAGTTGCCGAAACACAGGTGGAAGCCGATGGTTGCCTCGACACCCTCGACGCAGGCGTTGAAGATCTCCACCATCTCCTCTGGGCCGCCGTCGGCGATCCAGTAGGCCGGCTCGTCGAACTGGACGTGGGTGCAGCCCGCTGCCACGACGTCCTTCAACTCCTGGTTGATGAACGGCACCAGCGCCCAGGCTATCTCGGTCTTGTTTTTGTAGACCGTGCCGGGATCGATGCGAAACGCCTGCGTCACAGGGCTTTGAATGGGCGAGATCAGCGGCTTGTCGGTCAAGGTGCGGGCGTAGCGGAACTCCTCGGCGTGGCCGTAGCCGTTCGGCACGGTCAGCGGCGCGACTGCGCGGAACGCATCGAGTTGGTCCGGGCCGGGATAGCCAAGCCGGCGGGCGAATTCCTGCGGTTCCAGCCCGTGGACCTTGCCGTGGAAGTGCCAGGTGAAGTCGGCGCGCTGCATCTCGCCGTCTGAGATGATGTCCACGCCGGCCTCCTCCATGTCGATGATGGCCAGCCGCGTGGCGTCCTTGAGCGCCTCGTCGATGTCGAACGGACCCATCTTGCCCGCGGCTACCGCGTCGCGCACGATCCAGATCCAGCCCGGCACGCCGTGGCTGCCGATGACCTGGGTGGGGAGGAGGGGAAGGTCGTTGGGTTGGTAGGTTAGCATGGGGTCTCCTGGGGCAGGCGAACAGGGAAATCAGGGAAACACGGTAGTCATTTCCTGGATGGTTGCTATGGGTCGCGTCGCGGACGGTTAACCGTTCACCAACTCACCATTCTCCAATTAACCGTTTCTCAATTCATCTCAAATCCGCCATCGACGTTGATGGCCTGGCCGGTGATGTAGTCGGCGTCGGCGGAGCAGAGGAAGGCGACGACGCCGGCCAGGTCTTCGGGCGTCGCGGCGCGCTTGAGCGGCACCTGCTGGATGAACGCGGCCATGGCCTCGCCTTCCTTGGCGCCGAACAGTTCCGCTCGATCCTGGTCGATTTTGGTCCACATGGGCGTGGGCACGATGCCGGGGCAGACGGCGTTGACGTTGATGCGATAGGGCGCCAGGGCCAGCGCCGCCGACTGGGTGATGCTGATGATGGCCGCCTTGCTGGCCGCATAGGGGGTGGACAGCGCGCGCCCGTGCCGGCCGGCGATGGAGGAGAAGTTGACGATCTTGCCGTAGCTGGCTGCGAGGCCCGGTTCGCCCGCTTCCTTGCCACCTGGCTGGCTGAGCTGGTTTGTCAACACGTCTGCCAAAGCCGCGCCGCTGCGCAGCTCGTCAGGCAACTGGCGGACCATCTGCTGCGCGACGGCTTGCAGACAGAAGAAGGTGCCGCGCTGGTTGACGTCGATGACGCGATCCCAGTCCTCCACGGCGAGATCGAGCATCGGTTTGGTCTGCACCACGCCGGCGTTGTTGACCAGCATGTCGATCCTGCCGTAGGCTGCCACGACATCAGCGACCATGCGCTGCACCGCTTCGATGTTGGCGATGTTGACAACGTAGGGCAGCGCCTGCCCGCCGGCTGTTTCGATTTCGACACTCGTTGCGCCAGCCGTGTTGGCATTGTAGTCGGCTACTACCACCGCCGCGCCTTCGCGCGCAAGCCGCAGCGCTACGCCCTTGCCAATTCCCTGGCCTGCACCGGTGACGATGGCGACCTTGTTTGCAAACCGATGTTCCATTTGACGCCTCCTTCTCCTCGTACTCGTACTCCTCCTCCTACTCGTACTCTTTCGCTGATCCCCGTGCGGGTCGAGAACGAGTACGAGGAGGAGTACGAGTACAAGATCAATCCGGGCAGGGCACTGCCTGGCACTCGTCGATGTTGACCGAGCGGTTTTCGGCGGCCGACTGATAGGCGGCCTCGACGACGCGCAGCGTTTGCAGGTTGTCGTGGCCGTCGGTCTCCGGTACACCGTCTTCCTGGATGGCCTGCATCAGCGAGGCGGTGGGGCCGATGAACGCGTCCGGTATCCACTTGCCCTCCAGCTTGGCCTCGAAGCGTTTCTCAGGGTAGTAGCGCGTGCTGCTCCACTGCAGCGTATCCGGCCGGCCGTCGGGGTAGTTGTACATCGCGCCCAACGTGCCGGTGATGTGCCCTTCGGTGCCGATGAAGCGGAAGACGGCGAAATAGTCGTCACTGTGGTTGTAATGGTTGTCCGCGATAAGAACCTGCAGATCGGTGTCGTAATCCATCACGGTGATCGTCTTGGTCTCGCCGACGATCTCGCCCTGTAACGGGTTGCGGGCGTGGCGGCTGGTGATCCAGATCGGGTCGCCCAGGATCGAGCGCATGGCGTCGATGTAGTGGATGCTGTGGTACTGCACCTCGAGTCGTGGCGAGATGGCCAGCCAGGGCCACATCTGCCACGGCGTGTTGACGCTGACCTGGATCGACGCATCGACGACCTGGCCGATCCAGCCTTTGCGGATCAGCGTCTTGGCGGCCCGCAGGCCCTGTCCCCAGCGCAACTGCTGGTTGACGGCCAGCTTGACGCTGCCTTCTCGTGCCAGCCGTACGATCTCCGCCGCGTGGGGCAGCGTGTCGGCCAGCGGCTTCTGGCAGAGTAAATGCTTGCCGGCGGCGATGCAGGTGCGGGCAATCTCCAACTGGTACCGCGGCGGCACCGAGATCTCGACGATTTCGATGGCCGGGTTGGCCAGCAACTCTTCCAGGTTTTCGTAAACGTTGGGAATGTCGAATTCCGCCGCCACCGACTCGGCGGTCGCGTGATTGATGTCATGGCAGGCCAGTACGTTCAGGCCATGTTTCTTGTAGGTCGGCAAGACTGCGTATTGAACGATGCCACCGCAACCGACGATGCCGATGCCATAGTCGGTCTTGGGCGGCATGTGGGGCTTGTAATCCAGATCCAGTAACTCATCGCTCATGGGGTTGACTCCTGCGGTTCATGATACGTAGTGCGTAATCCGTGATTCGTGTTGTCACTCCTCCACACGCAGTACGCATTACGTTTCACTGTACGTCACGCGCTTGATGGCCTGCACGATCTTCGCAGCATCCGGCAGCGCCTCGTCCTCCAGCGGCTTGCTATAGGGCGTTGGGATGTCCAGCGCGCCGACGCGCTCCACCGGGGCGTCGAGGTAGTCGAAGGCAAGCTCCTGCACCAGCGCGGCGATCTCCGCGCCAACACCGAGGCGGCGATGGGCTTCATGCGCCACCACCAGCCGGCCGGTCTTCTTCACAGACTCAACAACGGTATCGATGTCCAGCGGCACGGTGCAACGTAGGTCGATCACCTCAACGTCGATGCCGTCCGCGGCTGCCAAATCGGCGGCTTCCAGCGCGTGCAGCACCGTCCGTGACCAGGTGACCACCGTCGCGTCAGTGCCGGATCGTTTGACGTCCGCCTTGCCCAGCGGTACGGTATACTCGCCATCCGGCACCAGCCCCTTGGTGTTGTAAAGCAGCTTGTGCTCGATGAACATCACCGGGTTTGGATCGCGCAGGGCCGACTTGAGCAGGCCCTTGGCGTCGTAGGGGGTCGAGGGCAGCACCACCTTCAGACCGGGGATATGGGTGAAGAAGGTCTCCAGGCTCTGTGAGTGCTGGGCCGCGTTGCCGCGGCCGCCGCCCTGTTGGGTGCGGATGGTCAACGGCACCTGCGCCCGCCCGCCGGACATGTAGCGCATCTTGGCCGCCTGGTTGAAGATCGAATCGGCGGCGACGTAGGCGAAGTCCATAAACATCAGCTCGGCCATCGGGTGTTTGCCGGTCATGGCCAACCCGACCGCCGCGCTGACGAATCCGGCCTCGGAGATGGGTGTCTCGATGACCCGCTCCGGCCCGAAGCGTGCCAGCAGTCCCTCGGTGACCTTGAACACGCCGCCGTAGACGCCGATGTCCTCGCCCAGCAGCAGAATGTTCGGGTCGCGCTCCATTTCCTCGATCAAGGCCTCGCGCAGGGCCTTGGCATATGTCAGTTCACGCATGGTCGAACAGATCCTTTTGTTGTATCTGGTGGGGGAGGGAAACGAGGGAAAGGAAGGAAAGGAGGGAAATCGGAGGTCGGTATCTGCGGGGACGACCACATATTTTCCTTGGTTTCCCTTCTTTCCCTCGTTTCCCTTTCCTATCCCAGTTCCACGCCATAGAACGCCTGCGCCGTCTTGTAGCTGATCTGCTCCTGCTCTGCCGGCGAGCGCTCGGCCAGAAGCTGCTTGTAGACGGTGAACGCCTTGACGTAGCCGCCGGCCAACACCGAAACCGGCCAGTCGCCGCCCAGCATACAGCGTTCGGCGCCGAACAGGTCGATGGTCCAGTGAACGAGCTTGCGGACGCTGTCGGCGGTCCACGAAGCCCAGTCGCCGCTGGCCGTGCCGAGGCCGGAGATCTTGACGTAGATGTTGGGATTCTCGGCGGCGATGCGCATGTCCTCGCCCCACTGTCCCGGCTCGCCGGCCTGGAAAGGCGGCTGAGCCAGGTGATCTATGACCATGCGCAGGTTGGGGACGTGCTCGCCGACGGCCGGCAGGCATTCCAGGTGCTCGTGTTTGGTGGCGACTACGTCAAAGGTGTAGCCTGCGTCGGCCAGCAATTGCAGACTCTCCCAGACGACCGGCTGCAACAGCCAGTGTGGGTCCGGCTCCTCGTGGATCAGGTGGCGCACGCCGCGAAAATAGCGGTTCTTGCTGAAGCGTTCGATGGCCTTGGCGGTGTCGGCGGGGTCGAGCAGGTCTGTCCAGCCGACGACGCCGATCATCCACGGGTAGACGTCGGCCTGGTCCAGCATGTAGACCGTGTCGGCGTAGCTGTTGGCCGACTGAACCAAGATGGTGGCCGAGACACCGGCCTCAGCCATCTGCGGCTCCAGTTCGGTGGCCAGATACGTGCGATACAGCGGCCCGTAGGCCGGCACCAGCCAGGCATACTCGACCTTGCTCAGGTCCCAGAGGTGCTGGTGGCAATCGATGATGGGGATGGTCATGGGGTGTTCCTTTTACTTCCGGTGGCGCTGGTTTTTCGTAATACGTGATGCGTAATGCGTAGCCCGGAGCAGTGTGCACTCTCTTTCTGAGAGACTGTTTGAAAAGACTTCGGAAGTCGCCGATTGACCGTCACGACTGACCTGCAACGGTTTTGACAGGCTACTTTTGTTGACTCGGCGACTTCCGAAGTCTGAATGGGCGACTTCTCAAACAGCTTCTGAGTTACGCATTACTCGTTACTCGTTACGCAAACACATGCTCGCCGATTTCGCTCACATCCGGCCACGGGCTTTGGAGGGCGAAGCGGCTGATCTCTTCCATTTCGGCGGCGACCTCAGCCTCGATCTCGGCGATCTCGTTCGGGGTGAAGCCGAACTCGTCGATCAGGCGCTGCGGAAAGGCGGTGATCGGGTCCCTGGCCCGCCATTCGGCCACCTCTTCCTTGGTGCGATACGGCTCGGTGTCACCGACCATGTGACCGAAGAGGCGATAGGTCATGGCCTCGATGAAGACCGGACCGCCGCCGTTGCGCGCATGTTCGACCGCCTCCATGGTGGTCTGGTAGACCGCGATGGGATCGTATCCGTCCACAGTCATGGTGGTCCAGCCAAAGCCGGCTGCGCGCTCAGCCAGCGTTGTGGTGCCGATCATGGCGCTGATGGGCGTCATCTCTGAGTAGAGGTTGTTCTCGCAGAAGAAAACAACCGGCGCTTGCCAGGCAGCCGCCAGGTTCAGCGACTCGAGCAGCGCGGCCTGGTTGATGGCGCCGTCGCCAAAGACGGACATGGCGACCTGGCCGGTCTTGTCCAGCTTGGCACGCAAGGCCGCGCCGACGGCAATCGGTGCGCCCGCACCGACGATGGCATTTTCGCCCAGCAGCCCGACACTGAGATCGGTGTAGTGCATCGAGCCGCCCTTGCCCTGGCTGCAACCGGTGCGCCGGCCCAGCAGCTCGGCCATGCCCTCCTTTGGGTCCAACCCCTTGGCGATGGCTTGTCCGTGGCCGCGGTAGGTGCAGGTCAGGTAGTCGTCGCGGCGCAGCGGAAAGACCGCGCCCACGGCGGTGGCTTCCTGGCCGATGCAGGGGTGCAACGAGCCGCGCAGCTCACCGCTGAGGAAGAAGGCGACGGCCTGCTCCTCGAAGCGGCGGATCAACAGCATCGTGCGGTACATGCGGCGCAGGTCGGCAGAAGATAGGGTCATCGTAGCTGTTCCTATGGTTTGTTTGGATATGACAGGAATTACGTTCTGCCACGAATCACACGAGTTCAACGAACCGCTCAGTATCAATTTCGTGAAATTCGATGAATTCGTGGCAGATTCTTCTCAAGGAAGCGGCGGCGTGAAGATGCATAACAATTCCACCGTCTCGCTGCCGGTGTTGACCAGGGCGTGCTCCAGACCAGCAGGGATGGCGACGATCTCGCCGGCGTTGAAGGCGTGATCTGTGTTGCCCAGGGTGAGCACGGTCTGACCGGCCAGCACGTACACCGTTTCGATCTCCTTGACGTGCAGGTGACGGCCGATGACGCCGGCGGGCGGCACCCGGACCAGATTGACACCGGCCAGCGGGTTGTCGGTGGCGCCGATCAACGCTTTCATTCCGATGTCACGGAAACGCGGATGCTCAGTCCAGTCTCTGGCGGCGGAGCTGATGATCGATGGGTGAGATTTAGTGCTCATGGTCGTTGAGTTTATCAGTCGCTGTGGCTGGCCGAGCCATTGCTGGCAGCTTGGCGGATTTGCAGGCGCGCCTGTAGTATTTCGACATAAAACGCGATGTGATGCGCCATGGCGCGGCGGGCAAGTTGTGCGTCGCCGGCTTCTACTGCGTCCGTGATAGCTTCGTGCTGGGCGAAGACGTTTTCGACCGGTCGCGCGCCATAATGTTCCCAGGCGTAGAGAAAGTGGTCATGCAGTTGCTGGATCACCGGCGTGAGAAGGATGCCGAACAGCTCGTTGCGCGTTGCTTCGGCCAGCAGCAGGTGGAACTGGAAATCCAACTCGGCCAGCACGCGCGGGGAGGTCACGTGTTTGCGCATTTCCTGGCATAGGCGGCGTAACTCTTGCCGTTCCTCCGGTGTGGAACGGACCGCGGCAAGCGCAGCGATTTCCACCTCCAGCACGCTGCGAATTTCCGCCAGGCGCAGGTCGATGTCGTCCTGATCCAGCAGTTGCAAATACATGTGCAGCGAACGGGAGACCAAGGCCGGGTCGGGAGGGCGCACGTAGACACCGCTGCCGGTCAACGTTTCCAGCACGCCGCGCGCTTCCAGCGTCTTGATCGCCTCGCGTACTACCGTGCGGCTGACAGCGAACGCTTCGGCCAGGTCGCGCTCGGGTGGCAGACGGTCACCCTGCGACCACGCGCCGTTCTGGATCATGACAAGGATTTGCTCGACCACGCGCTCATACAGGCGTTGTTCGCGCTCCAGCGGTTCGATGGTGCTGAGTGGGAGATTCATGGAAGACAGAGCTGTCGAGTTCGATGGTCGAAGCTGATGGGTATGATGGTATACCATGGTACCCGAAGAACGAATGTTGTCAACTTTTTGCGAAATCCGCAGATCACAAACGCTTTTGACGGCGTGGATCGTAACAGTCGACGCTCGCTGGCCGCTAACCCGGGGTCATGTTTGATTCGTTGTCGCCGGCAGCACGCAGCCAATCACGTTTTCGTCAAAGGTCATCTTCAGGCTTTGGCCTGGCTCGAGGACGAGGAAGTCGCGTTCCCAGTCTCCAAACAGCAGCCGGCGCACCAGCACCATGTCGCCCGTGATTTTTTCGAAGATCCAGCCGCGCTGGGATGCGTCAGAACGGGCGATGTTCTCGACCCGGCTGCCGTCGCCGACACCCATGTCGATGTACGCGGCTCGCTTGTAGTGCGCCTGCCACTGACCCATGACCTGCATCAGGTAGTCGGCGTTGTCCTTGCCGTACTTCTCGACGTATTCTTCGTAGACCGACTGGCCTTCTGTGCCGGTTCCTGCACCCATTCCCATATTGCCGCCGGAGCCATCATCGCGCTCGACATAATCCAGCGCGTACCAGTAAGTACCGGGCTGCTGCTCGAACTGGTCGTCGTAGCGCTCGCGACCACCCAGGAAAATGGTGATGCAGTCGTGGGCACGCGGCACGACAACCGGTTTTTCACGGGCTGTGAGGCCTGCGGTGGCCTGGCCGCAGAGACCATAGGCCATCACGATCGCGTCGTAGCCCTGGCCGGCGGCTGCGTCGATGCGTTCCTGCAGACGGCCGCGCAATCGTCCCGGCGTGTTGTGCAGGCCCCGCGGGAATAGCTCGATGTCCACGATGTGGGGGGAGTGGGCGGCGGAAAGGTAAAGGGGGCGTGCCAGCACGTCACAGGCCAGGCATTTGAGCTTCATAGGCGGGGATCTCCTTGATGGCGGGTTGTTGCCGGACGCATTGTACCGCGCGCTCATTGGTTGCGGCAAACCAGCGCCGACCGCGACCGTATCGACAGGAGTGGCAGTTCTGGCGTGGACCAGTGAAGCCACCGCCGCGTTAGTTCCTTTGCGGCGAGCACAAGGCTGCCAGTCCCGGGCGCATCGCAAATTGCCTCTTGACAAACACAAGAAAGTCCTGTATCATTGCGACTGAAATCGATATCATGATATCGATTTTCAATCGCCTCTCACGCCCGTGCGATCCTGCCGCACCGTTCCAAAGCTTCAAAATGACTACTATCAGCGATGTCGCTAAACTAGCCGGTGTTTCACCTGTGACCGTGTCGCGGGTGCTCAACCGCGTCGGCAACGTCAACGCTGTGACCCAGCAGCGCGTCGAGCGGGCCATCGAAGAACTGGGCTATGTGCCCAGCGGCGTCGCCAAGAGTTTGCGCTCCAAACGAACCAACTCCCTCGCATTGATTCTGCCTGATATCCAGAACGCGTTCTGGACCACGGTCGCCCGCGGTGTCGAAGATGCCGCACAAAGTCACGGCTACTCCGTCTTCCTCTGCAACACCGACGAAAACCCCGCCAAACAACTTCGTTATCTCGACGTGGTGGTCAGCCAGCGCGTCGATGGCGTGATGATTGCCCCGTTTGGTTCCGACGGCGACGACCTGGCGCTGCTGCGCACCAGAAATACGCCAACGGTAGTCATCGACCGGCAGGTCTCCGGCTGGGATGTTGACAGTGTAATCGGTGACTCGCTCTCCGGGGCGCGTGCACTCGCCAGCCACTTGATCTCCCTTGGACACCAGCGAATCGCCATGTTGGCCGGACCGGCCGGCACAGCGACGGCGCTGGACCGGGTGGCTGGCTACCGGATCGCACTGGCCGAGGCGGGCATCGAGGAGGATCCGCGGCTGGTCCAGTTCGGCGAGTTCAAGGCGCTGTCCGGCGAGCACATGATGGCGCAGGTGTTGGACTCGGGCGTCAATCCGACGGCTGTTTTTGCTGCTAACAATGCCATTTCTATGGGCGTGCTCGACGAACTGGAGCGGCGCGGGCTGGGTGTTCCGCAGGATATTGCGCTGGTCTGTTTCGACGATCTTCCCAACACCTCGCGGATCTTCCCCTTCCTGACGGTTGCCGTTCAGCCGGCCTACGAGATCGGCGCCAACGCTGCCCAGCTTTTGCTGAGTCGGCTGGAGGCGAACGTTCCCTTGCAGCCGCGTCATGTGGTGTTGCCGACACGCCTGATCATACGCTACTCCTGCGGCAGTAAACTGCAGCGCGGGCACAAGCCGGCGTTCAGCTTCCCCATGGCCCTGGCTCCCGAGTCGCCACAGATGTTGGTACCGAAGGTTGATCCGGTGCTAATGCGCCTGGCAACACCCGCTCTCTCCCGTGGACTCGCCGGATCAGCGCGCCGCACCCTTTCGCTGGCGGAAAGCGACCGCTCCGACGTCAACCGCCTGTTGCGGGTGCTCCAGCACCAGACTGCGGATCGCGTGCCGCACCTGGAGTTCTGGACCAACAATCGCCCAATTCTGGAATATGTGCTCGAACGCAAGCTGGACCGCGGCGCAAGCAATGGCCGGGACGCCGATTGGCTGCTGCTGCCCGAGGATGAGGTCGAGTTTGCCCAGCGGATCGGCATGGACGCAGTGACCTGCCACTTCTCATGGCGTCCCAACAACGTGTTCACCAAGGCCTCCGATGGCAGCGAGCACTATGTGGGTGGGTCCGTCAGGAACTGGTCCGATCTGGAGAATTTGGAGCCGCCGCCGCCGCTGGCGCAGCAGTTGAACACGCTGGAGCGCACCCTGCGCGCCGCGCAGGGCACCGGCGTCGGCGTGATCGCCAACTTTACCTCGTTTTTCGACAGCGCATTGCTGGCGGTGGGCGTCTCCGATGGCTTGATGCTTTTCTATGATAATCGGCCATTTCTGGAGAAGCTGATGGACATGCTGCTGGATCATCAGCAGCGGGTGATGCAGGCGGTATGTGACCGATTCGGTGATGAGCTCGCCTTGGTGCTGGTCTGTGACGACATTGCCCACCAGACCGGATTGATGATCGACCCGCGCATGTTCCGCGAAACGGTTATGGCGCGGATGCAACGGCTGATTGCGCCGGCCAAGGAAACGGGCAAACTGGTCGCGTTCCACAGTGAGGGTCGGGTTGAACCTGCCATGGCCATGCTGGCTGACATCGGCTTCGATGTCGTGCATCCTGTCGCCCCTGAATGCAACGACCTGGCATCTCTGCGAACGCAATGGGCCGGTAAGATCGCCTTCGCTGGCAACATCCCGGCGCTGCTGCTGGCCTATGGCCGCCCGGACGAGATCGAGGAACGTGTCCGGCAGCAGTGCATGGAACTGGCGGCGGGCGGCGGCTATGTCCTGGGCGCGGCGCCGAGGATTACCGATGGTATTCCGCCTGAGAATTTCCTGGCGATGATCCAGGCCGTTCACCGCTATGGGCATTATGGCCGGCTGGGCCAGTCTGAAGCCGGCAGCCAGCCGGCAGTGCTGGGCGCTGTGGCATGATTGACTGTCGGCATTTGGGACCTGTTCGTCAACGGTGCCGGCTCGCTCGGAGACCGGCCGGAGCGTGAGGACGCATACCGGCCAGAACTGGGCGAGAGCGCCTCGCACGTGAGGACTTTTTGGCGAGCAGCCAACCAACCGCAATCTGAGATCTACTTATGAGTTCACGACAACGAGTGTTGACCACCTTCCGCCACCAGGAACCGGACCGCGTGCCGGTCTGGCTGGGGGCGTCTCCTGAGTGGAAACAACTGGCATGCGACTATCTGGCGCTGCCGGACGAAGAGGCGCTGCTGCGCTACCTGGGCGACGATTTCCGCCGCGTGTTCAGCCGCTATGCCGGGCCACCAGAACGCAGCCCGGATCAGATGTTATCGCCCGGAGTGACCTGGCGCTCCCCGTTCGATATCGAGCGCCACGGCTATGGCTACGGCATGCCGCTGGTCAACCCGCTCAAGCGTGCTACGCTGGCGGATGTTCACGCGTACCCATGGCCCGATCCGGACTGGATGGACGTGTCGCAGCTCCGCAATGATGCTGAGCGTTGGGGCGGCGAGTTCGCGATCCTCGGCGGCGAGTGGTCGCCCTTCTGGCATGATGCCATCGACCTGCTGGACTTCGATGTGCTGATCTACCAGATGTTCGACAACCCGGACATTGTGCACGCGGTGATGGACTATACGGCCAGCTATTATCTGGAGGTCAGCCGGCGGATCTTCGAAGCTGCGGGTGATGCCATTGACATCTTCTTCATCGGCAACGACTTCGGAGCGCAGACCGGACCGCTGCTCAGCCCGCCGCTGTTCCGTCGCTTCGTCATTCCATACCTGCAGCGGTTCGTCGATCTGGGTCACGAGTTTGGCAAGGTGGTCCTGCTGCACACCGACGGTTCGCTGCGGGCGGTCATGACCGACCTGATCGCGACCGGCCTGGACGGCATCCAATCCGTGCAACCTTATTGCACGGGCATGGCGTTGGGCGGCCTGAAGCGCGACTTCGGCCAGGATCTGACGTTCTTCGGTTGCATCGACACTCAGCGACTGATCGAGAGTACGGCTGACCAAGCGCGCCAGCTTACGATCGACACCTTGAACGTGATGAAACCGGGCGGCGGCTTTATTGCCTCGCCAAGCCACGACTATCTGCTGCCGGAGACCCCGGTCGAAAACGTGATCGTGATGTACGAGACGATTCGTGAGTTTGGTGCGTATGCGTGACACGTGACATTCAGAGTCTTCACGATTCACGCATTAGGCACCATTCCAGACAGTTCACCTCAAATCAGGAGACTAATCCATGCAACGTTTCGGCCAGTTGATCGGCGTCAAGCCTGAAAAGCTCGAGGACTATGTTCGCTACCACGCGGCGGTCTGGCCCGAGATTCTCGACATGATCCGACAATGCAACATTCGAAATTACTCGATTTTCCTGAAAGACCACATGCTCTTCGCCTATTTTGAATATGTGGGCGACGACTTCGATGCCGACATGGCCAAGATGGCTGCCGACCCGAAGACGCAGGAGTGGTGGGACATCATGATGCCAATGCAACAGCCCATTGCGACCCGCGCCGAGGGTGAGTGGTGGGCCACGATGCAAGAAGTTTTTCATACCGATTAGTGCAGTTGTTCGGTAGTGTGCTAGTGCGGTAGTCTGGTCGCGTCGCTGTGTGGCATTTACTGCTTCCGGCCCTTTTCCTCGCTTCCTGGTTACCCCACCGACTTTCTGTCACCTCACCCTACGTCTCTGGTAAATCTCCGGTATTGGACAACGCATCACGCACTACCGGACTACCACACTACCGAACTATTGCACGAACCTACAAGGATTCCGATCATGGAACGAACCCCCAACGCCCTGGCTAAAGTCAATCGTGTGCATAAAGCGCTGAACCAACAGGAAGCCGACCGCGTACCGGTCAGCGACTTCTTCTGGGGCAGCTTTCTGGAGCGCTGGCGCGACGACCTGGGTCTGCCCGCCGACGCCGATGTCTACAAGTACTACGACCTGGATTGGCAGGTCACCATTCCCAACATGGATCCCCATGTCCGCCCGTTCGAGGTGCTGAGCGAGAACGAGGAGGAGGTGATCGTCAAAACCGGCTTCAACGCGGTGATCCGCAAGAAGTTTGCCGATCCCATGCCCCAGTGGCTGGACTGGGAAACCAAGACCATCGAGCAGGTCGACGCCTACACCTTCGAGGATCCCTGGGATGAGCGCCGCTATTTCAGCGCCGGCGACAACCAGATTTCCGGTGTGGGTGACGGCTACGCCCGTAACTCGCCAGCCTGGATGGACACCGTCAAGTCGATCTACCGCGACTTCGCTGTGTTCGGCAGCGTCTGCGAGGCCAACGAGTACATGACGCGCATCGTCGGCCCCGAGACCAACATGCTGATGATCGCCCTCTATCCCGAGCGCTACGGCGCGTTCATCGAGCGCACCAACGCCTTCGCGCTGGAGATCTGCAAGGCGCAGATCGAGGCAGCCGGCGGCTTGCTGGACGGCATGGTGATCTGGGGAGACATCGCCTATAAGAAGGACATGTTCTTCTCGCCCGACTACTGGCGACGTTACTTCAAGCCAGGCCTCAAAGCCATGGTGGATGTTTGCCACGAGGCCGGCCTTCCGGTGATCTACCACGGCTGTGGCAACGCGACACGCGTCTTCCCCGACTTCATCGAAATGGGCATCGACGGCTACAACCCGCTGGAAGCCAAAGCCGGCCTGGACGTCGTCGATTTGCGGCGCAAGTACGGCCACCAAATGGGCTTCGTTGGCAACATGAACGTCATGGAGTGGGCCGACGCACCCGAGGAGGATCTGAAGGGCATCGTGCTGCGTAAACTCAACGCGGCCAAAGGCGGCGGCATGATCTTCCAGTCCGACCACTCGGTGCCCAGCAACGTGTCCGGCGAACGCTACGACTACGTGGTCAAGCTGGTGCGCGAGTACGGCGATTACCCGCTGCAGTTGGGCGAGTATGACATACCCGATTTGAGTTGAAGCCTGGTGATCGGTAATCGGTTTCGGAGACCGATCACCGACTACCGATCACCGACTACCGATCACCAATCACCGATAACCGAGCAACGCGTGATGCCGTCAGGTCAACAAGGAGAAGAGGATGCAGTGAATCGCTACCAGGTTCTATCAACCGGTCACAACGTCGGTGACCAATTCGCCCATGCACCGTATGATTCTTGCGGATTCGTGTCAAGGAGGACACCCAAATGAAGACCAATCGCGTACTCTGGACTGTGCTGACCGTGCTGATCGTCACGTCGCTGATGATCTCAGCCTGCGGCAGCAGTGCTACACCCGAACCGGCTCCCGCGGCGACCACCGCTCCGGTTGCTACTGAAGCGCCCGCTGCGCCCGCTGCGACTGAAGCGCCGGCTGCTCAGCCTGCTCAACCCGCCGAGGCTATGATGGGTCCCGATGGCCGCGCCAGCTATGCAGGTCTGGATATGGACCTGACCGGCCACACCATTCGCATGGCCAACATCGGCGGCTCGCCGTACGAGACCATGTACGATCAGATCAAGCTGTTCGAAGAGAAGACAGGCGCCAAGGTGGAGACAGTCTTCCTGGGCGACGGCTTCCAGATCGACCGCTATCTGAAGGAAAACTACGCGGCCGGCACGGTGGACTTCGACGTGGCCTGGAACCACACGTCGTTCATGAGCCAGTACGCGCCCTTCGTCGAGGACCTCAACCAGTACTTCACGCCGGAAGAGTTGGCGGCATTCAGCGCACCGATCATCAAGGCCGCCACCATCGACGGTGCGCTGCAACTGATCCCTCGGCACGCCGACATCAGCGCGTTGCACTACCGCACCGATCTGTTCGGTGATGCTGACCTGCAAGCCGCGTTTGAGGCCGAATATGGCTACCCGCTGGCACCGCCCACGACCATCGAGCAGATGCAGCAGATGGCTGAGTTCTTCGTCGCCCAGGGCGTCGTGGACTACGGCACCGAGTTTGCCGGCAAGGAAGAGGCGCTGGCGGGCCGGTTCTACGAACTGTTGGTGGCCAACGGCGGCAACTACTTCGATGAGAACTTCGAGCCGGTCTTCGACTCCGACGCTGGCAAGATGACGGCGCAGTGGATGAAGGACCTGTACGAGGCAGGCGCGATCCCCAGCGACACGCCGAACCTGCTGTGGCCAGAAGTCGCACAGAACTTCTGCGACGACAAGGTCGCCTTCTACCTGGAGTGGTATGGCTGGTACAGCTACTTCCAGGATCCGGCAAGCTGCAAGGTGGCTGGCCACTTCGACCTGGCACGCGGCCCCGTCGGCGCAGCCGGCGACATCCACACCGGTTGGGCTGGTGCACACGCCTTCTCCATCCCCAAGGCAGCCGAGAACAAGGAAGGGGCCGCCCAACTCATCAAGTTCCTGACTTCTGAGGAGATCGCCTACGAAGAGGCCGCACGCGGCAGCCTGCCCGTCCGTGACGACGTCTGGGCGCGCATTATCGCGGATGCCGCCGCCTCCGACGTGCCGCTGGACAAGACCCGCCTTGAGCTGGCGCAGTTGCAGGTCGGCACCGACTTCTTTACCCCGCCGCTCTTCGCAGACTGGATCTCCTTCACCAATCTGTGGTATCCGACCCTGCAGAGCATCATCCTTGGCGACATGACAGTCGAAGAGGGCCTGACCGAGGCCGTCGACCAGACACGCCAGATGATGGACGAAGCAGGCTATTACCAGTAGCCGTTCTGTCTGAGTTCTGCTAACCGGGCAGGGCCGCTGCCCTGCCCGGTTAGCAACGTGAGTCCCAATCGCTGTGAGCAAGCCAATGACCGATATCCAAACGACCGAGACCCCGATAGCCCCGGCAGGGCAAACCGCCAAACGTACACGCGGCGAATTCTATCGTCGACAGAGTCGCTTTCCGCTGATGCTCATCGCGCCGGCTGTGATCATCATCCTGGTGGTCGTGGCCTATCCCATGATCTACTCGCTTTACCTGAGCTTCACGCCGTATAACCTGCTGCGACCGGAGAAAACGCTGGTGTTCAGCGTTGACACCATGTTCCGCAACTACGGCAAGCTGCTGGGAGACCGGATCTTCTGGCGCTCCGTGGGCAACACCGTCATCTTCCTGGCCGTTACCGTCAACCTGAGCTACTTCATCGCGCTGGGGTTGTCGCAGTTGATGGCGCTGGTGTCGCGCGGCCAAGGGATCATGCGCACGCTGCTGATGATCCCGATGATGTTCGCACCGGTTCTGGTGGGCTTTCAGTTTGCCTGGTTTTTCAACGCCACGGTGGGTCTGGTCAACAATGCCCTGATTGCCTTGCATGTCATACAGTCGCCCAAGCCCTGGCTGATCGATGTGCCCTCCGGCATGATTTCGATCATGATCGCCACCATCTGGATGAACATACCGATGCTGACCATCATTCTGCTGGCAGGCACGTTGTCGCTGCCGCGCGAGGTATTCGAAGCTGCTGAGATGGATGGCGCCCACGCCTGGCAAAAGTTTAGGCACATCACCATGCCGTTGCTCAGGCCGTTTACGCTGATTGCCCTGACCGTCCTCTCGCTGGACATCGCACGGGCCTACGACATCGTGCGCATCATGACTGGCGGCGGACCGGCTCACCGCACCGAGATGATCTGGACCTACGCCGGACGTCTGGCGACACGCGACTCGCAATATGGCCTCGCCAGCGCGATGTCGATGGTCGGCGTCGTTCTGGGCGTGGTCTTCACGCTGTACTTGTTCCGCCAGCTTATCAAATCCAGGGTGGTGTACTAATGACTGAAGCGATGCTGAAACCCCGCCGCCGATGGAACAGGCGTAAGACGCAGAAGTGGCTGATCGACATCGCGGTCGTGATTGTGCTGCTGATCTTCGCCCTGCCTGCCATCTGGATCGTCTTCACCGCTTTCCGTCCCGGCAACGAAATCAACGTCACGCCGCCGGTCTGGATTCCCAAGAAGCTGACGCTGGATGCCTTCGGGGCGCTGTTCGGGCTCAACCCGGGGTACTCTTCCGGCGTGCCGGTGATGGAGTACCTGCGCAATTCCTCCTTCACAGCGTTGTTGTCCACATCGGTCGCACTGGCCGTCGGCACCATGGCCGGCTATGCGTTCTCTCGCTTTGACTTCCGGCTGCATCTGACCGTCTTCCTCGGCATCATGCTCTCGCGGGCGGTGCCGGGCGTCGCTCTGGGCCTGCCGCTGTTTCTGGTGATGCGGCGCTACGGCCTGGTTGACACGACCGTAGGTCTGGCGCTGGTCTACACAGCGGTCAATATACCCTTCACCGTCTGGCTGATGGACGGCTTCTTCCGCCAAATACCAAAGGAACTGGACGAGTCGGCCTACATCGACGGCTGCGGCTATTGGACTGCCTTCTGGCGCATCGACCTGCCGCTGGCGCTGCCCGGCGTGGCCGCGGCTGGCATCTTCGCCTTCCTGGCCGCCTGGAACGAGTACCAGATTGCCAGCCTGATCACCAAGACCCCAAAATCCAAGACCTTCCCGGTCGGCCTCTACGACTTCACCAGCCAGTTTACCGTTGACTGGCGCGGCATGACCGCAATGTCCGTTCTGATGATCGTTCCAGCGATTATCTTTGTCATTCTGATCCAGCGCCGGCTGACCGAAGGTCTGACGTTCGGCGCACTCAAGGGCTAGTCAGCCCAATATCAAACATACGGAGTAGAACCCATGGATCTTGATACGATTTACGATGCCGTGTTGGACGGTGATGCCGGCGCCACGACAGCAGCGGTCGAAGCCGCGCTGGCTGCCGGTGAGACTGCCCAGGCGATTCTCAACGAAGCATGTATCCCGGCAATGGACGAGGTAGGCGCACTGTTCGAAGAGGGCGAAAAATTCGTCCCTGAGATGTTGATCTCGGCCCGTGCCATGGCGGCCGCGATGGTCATTCTGCGCCCGCTGCTGATCGAAGCGGGCGTGGAAAACGTCGGCAGAGTTGTGCTGGGCACCGTCCACGGCGACCTGCATGACATCGGCAAGAATTTGGTAGGCATGATGCTGGAAGGCGCCGGGTTCGAGGTGATCGATCTGGGCACCGACGTGCCGCCGCAGAAGTTCGTCGATGCGGTTGTGGAGTACCAGCCGCACATCGTCGGCATGTCGGCCCTGCTGACCACCACGACCAAGTCGATGCCGGCCACGCTGAACGCGTTGACCGAGGCCGGCGTGCGCGACCAGGTCAAGGTGATCATCGGCGGCGCGCCCATCACCGACGACTTTGCCGTCAAGATCGGCGCCGACGGCTTCGCAGCCGACGCCGGCAGCGCGGCACGCGCCGCGCGTGCCTTGATGGGGTTGTCGTAACGCAGGATCTCAGAAGTCCGGTTTCTTCGGTGAAACCGGACTTCTTGGAATCGGGACGACCGCGAGAAACCCGGTTTCTTCGGAGAAACCGGGTTTCTGGGAAGCGAGCCACCATGAACGAATCCAACTGCGACCGGTCCGACGTCAACCGATTGCTCAAGGCCATGCGCCATGAGGAACCGGATCGCATCCCGCATCTGGAGTTCTGGGTCACCAGCCAGACGGTTTTCGAATACGTGCTGGAAAAGAAACTGGACTACGACATCGTCGACGCGGCGCTGGGCGGCCAGTCGATCACGCCTGAGGACCATGTCGAGTTCGCCGGCCGGCTGGGCATGGACGCCGTGGTGTGCAACTTCAACTGGCGTCCCAACAACATCATGCGCATGGCGTCCGACGGCACCGAGCACTACGTCGATGGCTCCATCAAGTGCGAGGCGGATCTGGTCAACCTCGACCCGCCGTCGCCCATCGACGCACAACTGCGTTATCTGGAACGCTACCTGAAGGCGGCACAGGGCACGGGCGTCGGCGTATTCGCCAACTTCACCTCCTTCTTCGACAGTGCGATGCTGGCCGTCGGCGTCAGCGACTCGTTCCTGATGTTCTACGACAACCGGCCATTTCTGGAGAAGCTGATGGACATCCTCCTGGACCACCAGGAGCAGGTGATGCAGGCGGTCTGCGACGAGTTCGCCGGCGAGCTGGCCTTCATCCTCGTCAACGACGACATCGGCCACAACGCCGGGCTGATGATCCACCCCAGCATGTTTTTGGACATCTTTCCGCAGCGGATGAAGCGACTGATCGCGCCGGCCAAGGCGCGTAACAAGCTGGTCGCCTACCACACCGACGGCAAGATGGACAAGATCCTGCCGATCCTGGACGACATCGGTTTCGACATCGTCCACCCGCTGGAGCCGGAGTCCAACGACATCTTTGCTGTCAAGAAACAGTGGGGCGACCGCTTCACGCTGGTCGGCAACATCCCCACCATTCTGCTGGCCTACGGCACTGTCGAAGAGATCGAAGAGCGGGTTTGTGAGTACTGCGCGCGCCTCGGTCCGGGCGGCGGCTACGTGCTCGGCTCCTCGACCAGCATCATGGAAGGCATCCCGCCGCAGAACTTCGTAGCGATGACGCGCGCTGCCCACAAGTACGGCCGCTATGGCGCGTTGGGGCGGGCGAGCTAATGGTTAATTCGTGAATGGTGAATGGGTGAATGGTTAATGGTCGGAGCGCAATAGCAGACCGGACGTTAACCAGTCACCAATTCACCAATTCAACATTCATCAATTGGAAGGGAATGTAACCCGTGAGTGAATTCGAACTCAATCCTCCAAAGCATCGGTTGGCCGGTCAGCCGCCCAAGATCGGCATCCGTCCCACCATCGACGGCCGGCTGGGTGGCGTGCGCGAGTCGCTGGAAGTGCAGACCATGGCCATGGCGCAGGCCGTGGCGCAGTTGCTGACCGACACCTTGCGCCATCCCAGCGGCCTGCCGGTCGAATGCGTGATTGCCGACGGAACGATAGGCCGCGTGGCCGAGTCGGCCGCCTGCGCCGAGAAGTTCCGCCGCGAGGGCGTGGGCCTGACCATCACCGTCACCCCCTGCTGGTGCTACGGCGCCGAGACCATGGACATGGATCCGACCCTGCCCAAAGCGGTCTGGGGGTTCAACGGCACCGAGCGGCCGGGCGCGGTCTACCTGGCGGCCGTGCTGGCCGGTCACACCCAGAAAGGCCTGCCCGCCTTCAGCATCTACGGCCGCGATGTGCAGGACAGCAGCGACCAGACCATTCCCAAAGACGTGGCTGAGCGGCTGATCCAGTTCGCGCGCGCCGGGCTGGCCGTGGCCGCCATGCGCGGCACGTCGTATCTATCCATCGGCGGTACCTCCATGGGCATCGCCGGCTCCATCGTCGATCAGACGCTGTTCGAGCGCACGCTGGGGATGCGCGTTGAAGCCGTGGACATGACCGAAGTCGCGCGCCGCATCGACCGCAACATCTACGACCCCGACGAGTTCGAGAAAGCACTGGCTTGGGCCAATGCCAACCTGGTCAAGGGCAAGGATTATAATCCGCCGCACATGCAGCACACGCCGGAGCAGCAGGAAGCGGCCTGGCAATACTCCATCAAGATGGCGCTGGTGGTGCGCGATATGATGGTGGGCAACCCGCGGCTGGCCGAGCTGGGCTACGGCGAGGAAGCGCTGGGCCACAATGCGCTGGCGGCCGGTTTCCAGGGCCAGCGCCAGTGGACCGACCACCTGCCCAACGGCGACTTTCTGGAGGCGATCCTCAACACCTCTTTCGACTGGAACGGCATCCGCCAGCCCTACATCGTCGCCACCGAGAACGACGCGCTGAACGGCATCTGCATGCTCTTCGGCCACCTGCTGACCGGCACTGCGCAGATCTTCGCCGACGTGCGCACCTACTGGAGCCCGGACGCGGTCCGGCGCGTCACCGGCTACACCTTGGACGGACTGGCAGCCGGCGGCATCCTGCACCTGATCAACTCCGGTCCGGCCACGCTGGACGGCACCGGCCAGCAGGAAACTGACGGACAGCCGGCCATGAAGCCGTACTGGGAGATCACGCCGGAAGAAGCCGCCCGCTGCCTGGATGCCACCACCTGGCACACCTCCATGGTCGAGTACTTCCGCGGCGGCGGCTGGTCGACCAAGTACCTGACCCGCGGTGGGATGCCGGTGACCATGTTCCGGTTGAACCTGGTGCACGGGCTGGGGCCGGCCCTGCAGATCGCCGAGGGCTGGACCGTCGATCTGCCGCAGGCGGTGCACGAAGTTCTCGACGAGCGCACCAACCCGACCTGGCCGACCACCTGGTTCGTGCCCAACGTGACCGGCAGCGGCGCGTTCAGCGACGTCTACAACGTCATGTACAACTGGGGCGCCAACCACGGCGCGATCAGCTACGGCCACATCGGCGCCGACCTGATCACGCTGGCGTCGATGCTGCGCATCCCGGTCTACATGCACAACGTGGCCGAGGAGCAGATCTTCCGTCCCAGCGCCTGGAACGCCTTCGGCGCCGCCGACCGCGAAGCCGCCGACTTCCGCGCCTGCGCGAACTTTGGGCCGTTGTACGGACGTTGATTATCGGATGACCGGGTGACAGGGTGACAAGGCGATTGCGAAGCATCCCGTAGCGAAGCGAAGTGGACAGGGTGACCGGCGCCGATCACCTTGTCACCCCTTTATCTTGTCATCTTGTCACTAATTCCGAAAACATGACTTCCTCTCTCGCACTCCCCTCCCCCTTCGGCGTTCTTTGGGACCTGGACGGCACCATCGTCGATACGGGCGATTTTCATTACCGGTCGTGGCAGATGGCGCTGCCCGAGTTCGGCATCCCGTTTTCGCCCGACAAGTTCCGGCGCACCTTTGGCATGACCAACGAGGGTGTGCTGGCCGTCTTGACCGACGACCGGGCTGACGCAGCTTTGGTCGATGCGGTGGCCGAGCGCAAGGAGACGCTGTTTCGCGGCCTGCTGCGCGGCAACGTGCGGGCGCTGCCGGGCGTCATGGACTGGCTGGAACGGCTGCGGAACGCCGGCGCACGCCAGGCGCTGGCCTCGTCCGCGCCGCCCGCCAACATCGACCTGATGCTGGACGAGCTGAAGCTGCGCCCCTACTTCGCCGCGGTGGTTTCGGGCACAGGACTGCCCAGCAAGCCTGATCCGGCCGTATTTCTGCGGGCTGCCGAACGCATCGGCGTGCCGCCGCGGCAGTGCGTGGTGATGGAGGATGCGCTGGTCGGGGTCGGAGCAGCAAAGAACGCCGGCATGCGCTGCATCGCCGTCGCCACCACCAACCCCGCTGAGGCGCTGGGGGCCGCTGATATCGTGGTCGAGCGGCTGGACCAATTGGGGGTAGAGGCTTTCCAGCGCCTGCTGGACAGCGCCTGACGTTTTGTCTGTTGCGGGGGAGTGCAGAGGCGTTCAGCGATTGGTGAGGATCGTCATACTTTGTCGCGCTCCATTGTGGTAGAATACCCTGAGCGGCGAGCGGGACGATTTCGTTGCCACCGCAACGGGGATGAATTGTCGTTCGTGACCCAACCCGCCCATCAAACAAAGGAGTGCAGGAAATGCAACAGCGAATACTTGGGAACAGCGGCCTGGAGGTCTCGGCGCTGGGGCTCGGCTGCATGCGCATGAGCTTTGGCGACCATCCAACCGACAAGCAGGAGATGATCTCGTTCCTTCACTCGGCAGTTGAACGCGGCATCACCTTCTTCGACACCGCGGAGGTCTACGGCCCGTTTACCAACGAGGAACTGGTGGGCGAGGCGCTGGAGCCGTTCCGCGGCCAAGTGATGATTGCCACCAAGTTTGGCTGGCGGCATGGTCCTGATGAGGGGCCTTATACCAAGTACGGACCGGACAGTCGCCCTGAGCAGATCAGGCGGGTTGCTGAAGAATCGCTCAAGCGGCTGCGGGTCGAGGCGATCGACCTGTTCTACCAGCACCGGCCCGATCCGAATGTGCCGACCGAGGATGTGGCCGGCGCAGTGAAAGACCTGATTCAGGAGGGCAAGGTCAGGTACTTCGGGCTTTCCGAGTCCAGCGCCGAGCAAATCCACCGCGCGCACGCGGTGCAGCCGGTAGCGGCGCTTCAGAGCGAGTATTCGATCTGGTGGACAGAGATCGAGGAAAACGGCGTCCTGGCAGCTTGCGAAGAGCTTGGCATCGGTTTGGTCCCGTACAGCCCGCTGGGCCGCGGCTATCTGACCGGCAAGGTTACAAAGGAGACCACCTTCGCCGAAAACGACATTCGTTACAAGAATCCGCGCTTTACGGATGAAGCGATTGAGGCCAACCGGGCTGTGATCGATCTGCTGGAGCGCATCGGCACAGCCAAGCATGCCACGCCGGCCCAGATTGCCCTGGCCTGGCTGCTGGCTCAGAAGCCCTGGATCGTCCCCATTCCCGGCACGCGCAAGCTGCACCGCCTGGACGAGAACCTGGGCGCACTGGACGTCGAGTTGACGGCGGCCGACCTCGGCGAGATCAGAGATGCAATGGCGCAGATCAGCGTGG
Source organism: Anaerolineales bacterium (assembly GCA_020634615.1). Lineage (GTDB taxonomy): Bacteria > Chloroflexota > Anaerolineae > JAAEKA01 > JAAEKA01 > JACKBK01. The sequence goes on along the minus strand of JACKBI010000004.1, from coordinate 262,532 downwards.
TCGGGCACCGATATTAGAGAAATGGTGTGGAGATATGGAAATCAAACGAATTGGCTCACAGGCTTCGGCGCAAGGATCGGCCGACTGGTTCACTGGCGCGGTGCGGATCGATCCGCTGTTTGACGCTGCCGAACCAGGCCGCGTGGGCGGCGTCAGCGTGACCTTCGAGCCGGGCGCGCGCACGGCGTGGCACACCCACCCGCTGGGGCAAACCCTGATCATCACCGCCGGCTGTGGCCGCGTGCAGCGTTGGGGTGGCCCGGTCGAGGAAGTGTATCCCGGCGACGTGGTCCAGTTTGCGGCCGGCGAGAAGCACTGGCACGGCGCCTCACTCACCACCGCCATGAGCCACACAGCGATTCATGAATACCTCGACGGCAAAGCCGTCGATTGGATGGAACACGTCAGCGACCAACAGTATCGACAAGGAGATTGACCATGCACATCGGACTACAGATTCCATCTTTCAAGTATCCCGGCGGCACAGCCGCAATCCGGCCCAAGCTGAAGGAGATCGTCACCACCGCCGAGGATGCGGGTTTTTACAGCTTCTGGGTGATGGACCACTACTACCAGATCAAGGGGCTGTTTGGCGAGGCCTACACCGACCCGATGCTGGAGAGCTACACGGTGCTCGGCTACCTGGCCGGGCTGACGGAACGAGCCTATCTCGGCGCGCTGGTGACGGGCGTCATCTACCGCCATCCCTCGGTGCTGATGAAGATGGTCAACACCCTGGACATTGTCTCCGGTGGGCGCGCCTATCTTGGCATCGGTGCGGGGTGGTACGAGGACGAGGCGCGCGGCTACGGGATCCCCTACCCGTCAACCGCCGAGCGCTTCGAGCTGCTGGAGGACAATCTGAGGCTGGCGAAGGCGCTCTGGGCTGGCGATGAGACTTCTTTCGAAGGCACGCATCTCTCGGCCCCGGCGATCACCAACAATCCGCGCCCGCTCGCGCAGCCCCATCCGCGCATCATGATCGGCGGCACAGGGCCGAAGAAGACGCTGCGCATGGTGGCTCAATATGCCGATGCCTGCAACATCGGCGACTGGGTCGGCAGGCAAAATATGCAGAAGTCGCTCGACTCCCTCAAAGACCACTGCGAGACGTTGGGACGTGACTACGACAGCGTCGAGAAAACGACTCTCGGCACCGTGCATCTTTCCGGCAAGGATACGGTAGACGGCGTCATCAGGCGCATTCAGGATCTGTCTGCCATGGGATTCACCCATGCGATCTTCAACATGCCGGATGTCTACAAGATCGAGCCGCTGGAAACCTTTGCCAGCGAGATCATCCCGGCCGTGGCGGAACTCTAGAGGCTGGGTAGCGGCGCGGCGCGGCGCGGCGCCGGTTTTGTCGGCAACCGCTCCGGCGTGAAACGTGAACGTGGCAGACCAACTACGGTCTGCCACGTTCACATTTCGCGCTTCACGCGGGCAACGGCCATCCTGTCACGGACTGGTCTTGAGCACTACACCTGTTCGAGAAACTGCTCGCGCAGCGCCTGCTGGCCAGCAGGATCGATCCCAAGCCCCTCGGCGAAATACCCCTCGATGCCGCCGAACTGGTCGCGCATCACCCGGAACGACTCCTCCAGATATTCCTGGCGCACACCCAGGATCGAGATCAGTATCTCCTCCTGAACGCCCAACGCAACATACTTGTCGATCAGCGCCCGGTATTCGGGCAGGATGAAGTCGTTGCTGAGCAGGTAGTCCTGGAATACTGCCTCTTCGGGCACGCCGAACAGCGTCAGCAGGGCTGCTGCGGCCCACCCGGTGCGGTCCTTGCCGGTGGTGCAGTGGAACAGCGCCGGCAAGTTGGCGCTGTTCGCCAGCTCGCTGAACATGTCGGCAAAACCCTGGCGCGCGCTGGGCAGGCTGACCACATCGGCATACCCCTTGGCGAACATCCTGGCAGCCTTGCCGTCCCCCAACGTCGCGTTGGCAGCTGCGGGATCACCCAACAGATTGAGAAGCTGGGCCGGCGCGGCGCCCTTCTCGTCGGCCAACACGTCTTCGATGACATCCTCAGCGCCGACCGGCACGCGGTCGGGCTGCAAGGCCCGTTCATCGGCCGTGCGCAGATCGTAGATCTTGTTCAGCCCCAAGCCTTCAAAGGCCGGCATATCGGCGGCAGTGACGCCGCTCAGTTGTTCAGAGCGGTAGATCAACCCGCTGCGCACGCGCCGGCCGTCGCTCGTCATGTGCCCGCCCAGGTCGCGCAGGTTGGGGATGGACGGAATGTCTGGTTGCAGATTGGCGGAAGTGGACATGTGTATGAAGCTCCTGCTGTGGTGAATGGAAGCGCACGTTGCGGGTGGCCGGGAATGGACAAGCCGAACCGCGATGAGAACACCCGCCAAGTATAGATGATCCTGGAGCAGAGGACAAACCGCGGCGCACCCGGCCTTACACCCTTGAAGCCGATGTTGGTTTCTCGGCGCGCCGGCACCGACTCATCTATGGCCAGATCTGCCTGTGGCCCGCTGCCTGCTGTACGCGGCGTGGAACAAGTTGCAGCTGCGAATCAGGTCGGATACAATCCATGTGTCCGTACTTCGCGTGCCTCAGCCGCTTCACCATTCTTTCGCACCAGTCACAGGATCAACCATGAAACTTCGTCCTCGATTCAGCCTGCTCATCGTATTGATGTTTCTGTTGGCGACCGCCCTCGGCGTCACTGTCCCTGTTTCCGCCCAGGACCAGCCGGGACGCGACCAGCGCATCACGGCGCGGCTCCATGGCAGCGAGATGCATGCATATCTTCTCCAGGACCTGCGGGCAGGCGATCGGCTGACTGTTTCCATGAGGACAACTTCGGGCAATCTGGATCCGGTGCTCGGCATCATCGATGATAGCGCGCCGCCCGATGAGGTGCTGGACAGATACCGTGCGGAAACCGACCGCCTCATCGCAGACGGCGAGCAGGTCTCTGAGGCCGTGAATACAGCCAGGAACCAGAATTTCCTGGCCTGGGATGACGATGGCGGCGAAGGGTATGCAGCGCTCCTGGAGTACGTCGTTCCGGCTTCTGGCGACTACGTGCTGTTGGCTGGCGGCTCGCTCTCGAACTTCGGGCGGGCGACTGCGGGCGACTACGAACTTGAGGTTGGCCTCAACGCACCCGCCGGAGCAGGTGAATCGACCGCGGATCCCATCGCGGTGCGGCTTTCAGGCGCCACAGGTCTGGCAGCGTCGGTCGAAGAAACATCGGGAACTCTGACGGCCAGCGCTCCCGCTGCGAGCCTGCGACTGGTTGACATGGATGCCGGCCAGACCCTGAGCGTCTATGCCGAGGCCACGTCTGGCAACCTGATCCCGGTAGTCATCCTGCGCGATTTCGGCGGCAAGGCCGTGGAAGCAAGCAACCTGGACAGCCAGACGCCGGTGGCGAGTCTTGAGCACACGCTGACGGAGAGCGCCGTTGGCTACACCATTGACGTCCGGGCCGCGGCTCTGCCGGACGGGACCGTGACGGAAGGCGACTATCGGCTGTTGGTGGGGTCGAACGAGCCTGATGTACTGACCGGACAAGCCGAGCCGCAAGGCGATCGCGTCCTGGAGGCTCCCATCGTAGTTGAGACCGGTTTGAAGATACTGCGGATCGCCGCGGTGGACTCCGCCAACGAGAACTTTACTGCGTTGGCAAGCGTACGCATGGACTGGACCGACCCCGAGCTGGCGTTCAGCCCGGACACGTGTGACTGCACCGTGAAGCTCTACTCCGACAAGGAGGTCGATCGCTTCCTGTCCGACGTGGGGAGCCGCTGGCCCGCCTTCACCTTTTTCAACCAACTGGGCAATCGCTGGCCCCAGAGCCGGACGGCGGCGATCTGGTCCGACGGGCGCGCCCGCTATGCCGAGAGCTTCAGCACAACGTTTCAGGCCGACTTCGACTTTCGGCAATACCCCTTCGATAACCAGACCTTCCCGATTTACCTGGACCTGCTCTATCCGACCGCCATGTACACGTCGACCGAGTTGGCAGGCTATTCCGAAATCGATCCGGCCCACGGGGAGGATGAGTTCATCGTCTCCGGCCTCACCGCCGCTGAGAGCGTGGTGACCCCCAGCGCCGCAGACGACCCGGTGTCGCGCATGACTTTCAGCTTCAGCGCGCCGCGCCACATGAACTACTATGTGTTGCAGGTCTTCCTGCCGATTCTTCTGATCATCATGATCTCCTGGTTCACCTTCTTCCTGCGCGATTACACGCGGCGGATCGAGGCATCGGCCGCCAATGTCCTGCTGTTCATCGCGTTCAGTTGGAGCCTGGCGGACAACTACCCGCGCCTGGGCTACGTCACCTTCCTCGACGCGGTCATGGCTGTCACCTTTGCCGTGAACGCTCTGGTGCTGCTCTACAACGTCATCATGAAGCGGCTGGAGACCAAGGGAATGAGCAAGCGCGTCTTGCGCATCGACGACATTCTTGACTGGGCGTATCCCCTGATGTACTTCGCCTTGATTGGGCTGGTAGCCCTGATGTTCTTCTAGACCCGACTGCAGTTCAGGGAGCGAATCAATTCAGCGGTTTGAGCTGCGCTTCGATCGCCGCGCGCTGCGGTTCGAGGAACGGGGGCAGTGCCAGGCGTTCGCCCAGCGTCTCCATGGGCTCGTCCACGTCGAAGCCGGGGCCGTCGGTGGCCAACTCGAAGAGCACGCCGTTCGGCTCGCGGAAGTAGATGCTGCGGAAGTAGTAGCGGTCGATGATGCCGCTGTTTCCGACACGCAGTGAGTTCAGGTGCCGTTCCCACTCCTGGTGTTCGGCAACGGTGGATACCCGAAACGCCACGTGATGCACGCCGCCGGCGCCCGGCTGGACAAAGGGCAGGTCGGGCCGTTCGGAAACGTGCAACTCGGCCGCCGCGCCGCCTTCGCCCATCGCGAAGACGTGGACGGAATACTGGTCATTGTCGGGATCGGGATAGACGCGTTCTTTGCGCAGCCCCATCACCTGGGTCAGCACGCGTTCAGTGGGCTCCAGCCGAGCGACAGTCATGGTGACCGGGCCAAGGCCGCGGATCTGGTGTTCGGCCGGCACGGGGCTGCGCTCCCAGACGTGCGTCTCTGCCTGCGGCGCTTCGGCAACCAACGTCAGGCGCTGGCCCTCGAAGTCCTCGAAGTCCAGCACGGCGCGGCCATCGCGTTCACCGATCCCGGCCGTTGCGACGCCGTGTGCGTCCAGCCGGTCGACCCACCATGCCAGACTGGCACGGCTGTCAACCCGCAGGCCTGTGCGGGTGATGCTTTGGCGGCCGCGGCCTTCCTGCGGCACGTGGGGCCAGTCAAAAAAGGTCAGATCGCTGCCGGGGCTGGCCAACCCGTCGGCGTAGAAGAGATGATATGCGCTGACATCGTCCTGGTTGACAGAACGTTTGACCAGCCGCATACCCAGCGTGTCGGTGTAGAATTGTAGGTTGCGGCGTACCTGCGCAGTGACTGCCGTCAGGTGGTGAATGCCGGTAAGCTCAAGTTTCATGGAATGTTCCTTTTGCTGTTTATTTCTTGCTTTGTTCTCAAGATTATCCAGCCCATAGAAATCGTGCAGCAAGCGCGCTTCCATTGCCTGCCTTACTGCACGCTGTAATCCGCGCCGCTGGTTTGGCGAAGTGCGCCAGATGTGGCACCATCGTTGGGAGAAATACCCGATCAAGGAGAACCCGATATGGACCAGAGATACCAGGATTTCGTAGCGGCGTGGGAGGATGTGGTCGCCCGGGACGATCTGCGCGGCATGGCGATGATGTTCACTGAAGACGCCGTTTTTCGTTCCCCCGCGGTTTACAAACCCTATCAGGGGCGCAAAACCATCGCCGGTATTCTATCGATGGTGGTTCAGGTTTTCGGTCCGTTGACCTACACCAACTGGTGGGCTAACGACGCGGGCGGTGTGGTCATGCAGTTTGCGACGACCGTCGCGTCACCGGATGGCGACAAGCGGCTGGAGATCGAGGGCGTCGATATCTTCCAGCTCGACGACGCTGGCAAGATCACCGAGTTGCGGGTGATGATCCGCCCGCTGCGCGGCTTGCAGGCTGTGGCCGCGGGCATGGAAGCGCTGATCGCGCAGATGGCATCCTCGCAGTAGCCAGCTACCCTCGATAGAACAGCAGGTCGATATCGCCAGGGGATTGGCCGCGTGCGGTCAGCAACTGCGCGATCTCGGTGTGGTGCTGCATGCCGTGCAGGATCAGATGCTGTAGCACGCGCCAGAGGGGGAACGTCCACGGGTCGCCGCGCCAGTTGATCAGCGTAATGTCGCCGTCAATCTCGGCATCTTTCAGTGTAGCGAGATAGGTTGTCCAGGCAGCTTGCTCGTCAGCAAAGCCGGCCGCGAGATCCTGATAAGACATGAAGTCACTGGGCTGGATGCCGGCCTGCTGATGGCCGCTTTCCAGCGCAATGCGCCAACTGCGGTCACTGCGCAGCAAGTGAAACAGCAGGTCGTGGATCGATCCGTGGCCGTAGCCGGGGTTTTCGTGATAGGCGGCATCCTCCAGCCGGCCGGCGCAGTCCGTCAGGTGCCGCGTGGTGTGCCAATGATATGCGAACAGCGTCTCGTAGTGGGCTTGTTGTGGCATGTCCAATCTCCTTGTCCGGGTCGATTTGTTTCGTCTTGCTCGTCGCCATTATAACCGGCATAGCAGAATCCTCAAGTGTCACAGAATTCCGTTCCGCGGTGTTACAATAGTGAGAACCGATCCGGAACGGCACCTCAAGATGATGACAAACCAATGGTCCCAGCGGTCCGATGCCCGCAGCGTAAGCGGTGCGGCTCATCGCAGCGAAACCGAGTTCGACGCTCTGTTCATGGCGCACTATGACAGCGTCTTCCGTCAGGCATACCGGGTGACCGGCAACGCCCCAGAAGCGGAGGATCTGACACAGGAGACATTCCTGCGCCTGCACAAGGTGCAGCTCGACCCTGGGCGTGACCACAATGTGCGCGCCTGGCTGCTCAGAGTGGTGACCAACCTGGCATACAATCAGGTCCGCGGCGACAACCGGCGTGACAGGCGCGAGGATGCTGTCTTCGACGGCCAATCTGTGGCTCCCGATCCGGCGGACGTAGCCGTACGCAACGACGAGCAAGCACAGGTGCGACAGGTGCTGCGCCGGTTGCCAGAGCGCGACGCGATGCTGCTGCTTCTGCGTCACGCCGGGCTGAGCTACAACGAGCTGGCCAGCGTGCTTGAGGTAGCACCGGGGTCAGTGGGCACCCTGCTGGCCCGTGCGCATGCTGCATTCGCCAGCGCCTATGAGGAAGCAACCGGCGGATCGGCAGGAGGTGACGACGATGACCACTGACATTGGTACGCTGCAGGCGTATCTGGACGGTGCGCTGGCAGCGGATGAACAAGCTCGGGTGGCAGCACATCTTGCCCAATGCGACGCGTGCCGTCGCCAGGTGACCGCCGTGCAAGCCGCTGGGTGGCAGACGGCCGCGCTGCTGGCCGCGCTTGAACCGGGGCCCGCTGATCTTCCGGCTGCAGCGACCCAACTGGCACAACTACGTGCAGAGTTGCCGGTAGCGCAGGACGCGCTGTGGAGCAGATGGCTCAGGAGGTTGAATGAAATGCGTGGAAACATAGGCGAACACGGTTTGATAAGAGGGACGCCGCCCGCGTTGCGGGCAGGTGCAATCGGAGCGCTGGTAGTGCTGCTGTTGGCAGGCATGTTTACCTTTGCTCCGGCGCGTGATGCGATGGCCCAGTTCCTGGGGCTGTTCAGGGTACAGCAGTTCACTGTGGTGGACATCGACAGTTCAGCGCGTGTGCAGAGTTTTGAGGATATGTTGCAGTCTGGGATCCTGGGCCAGCCGGAGATTCTGCGCGACTTCGGCGACGAACAGGTCGTGGCCGATGTGGCAGCGGCAGAAGCGCTGGCAGGCTACACGGCGCGCTTGCCCGCGGAACTGCCCGAGGGCGCATCGATGGCCAAGCTGAGCGTAACGCAGGGACCGCACGTCCGCCTGCAGGTCGACCGGCCAACCGTGCAGATGGCGCTGGATATGGCGGGCGTCACCGACGTGGTATTGCCTGCATTCGACACGGCCGCGGTAGAAGTCGATGCGCCGTATGTCGTGCAGGCCGAATACAAGGTCGACAACCCGTACGGCGAGCGCGACGCCGGGATGATGCTCGTCCAGGCGCCCAGTCCTGAGATCGACCTGCCGCCCGGCATCGATCCGGCCACCATGGGTGAGATTTATCTGCGTGCCGTCGGTATGCCGGCGGCTGATGCGAGCCGCATTGCTCAAACCATCGATTGGACCTCGACCGCGGTCATCCCGTTCGCCGGCGACATGGGCGCCTACCAAGAGGTCACCGTCGATGGCGTGCCGGGGCTACTGTTCGAAGAGTCTGGCGCAACCTCCGATCGTGGCCGGGAACGCGTGCTGCTCTGGCAGCGCGACGGTGTCGTCTACGGGCTGCTGACCTGGAACGTGTCCGACTCGGGCATGCTTCTGGTTGCGGATACGCTGCAATAGCGACTTTTGAATGTAAGCTTGCGACTTAGTGTTCCGTGGAGAAGAGTTGAAATGCGAAGAATCACGCTACTTGCATTGGCAGGATGTTTGGTGTTGATGGCCTCGTGCAGCCGGTCGAACAACCTCTTTTTCGGCGAGGTTGAGGCTGCTGTCGGCAACCATACGGTGCGCGTCACAGATTGTTATCGTACGGAAGTTCCGCAGCCTCAGGAGATCGTCGATGCGGGGACAGGCGCCGTCTCGTACCAGTTCACACCATGTCGCGATGCCGACGTGCTCATTCGCGATGAGGAGTTGATCGTGAACGGCCAGTCCTACGGTGTACTCGCGGCAGGAAATACCGTAACCGTCGATCATGGCAAGGTGTTGATCGATGAAGTCGAAGCACACGCGGCCCCTCGCTAGCCAAGAATAGTCAGATGCCGCCGTCTGTAATCGAAACCGAGAACCTGCGCAAAGTCTACCGCGACGTAGTCGCGGTGGACAGCCTCACCCTCTCCGTTGAGCAGGGTGAGGTTTTCGGCTTCCTGGGACCCAACGGCGCAGGCAAGACAACCACCGTCAAGATGCTGCTGGGCCTGGTGCGGCCCAGCGGCGGCCGCGCCAGCTTACTGGGCTACAAGCCGGGCGAGCCGCGGGCCATGGCCCAGGTGGGGTTCCTGCCCGAACACTTCCACTATCATCCGTGGTTGACCGCCAACGACTTCCTCGACTTTCATGGACGGCTCTATGGCATTCCCGACAGCGAGCGACGGCAACGCATTCCGACGCTGTTGGAACGGGTTGGACTTGGCGGACGGGGCGGTTCGCGGCTCTCGGAGTTTTCCAAGGGGATGACACAACGCATCGGGCTGGCCCAGGCGCTGTTGAGCCAGCCCGCGGTCGTCTTCCTGGACGAGCCAACCTCCGGTCTCGATCCGCTAGGCCGCCGCCAGGTGCGCGACCTGATCCGCGATCTGCGCAGCGAGGGCGTTACGGTGTTCCTGAATTCGCACCTGTTGAGCGAGGTCGAATCGACCTGCGACCGGGTGGCGATCATGCGGCGCGGTCGGGTCGTCGGTCTGGGCACCATCGACGAGTTGACGGGGATGCAGCTCGAAGTGGACGTGCGCGCCAGCGGCCTGAACGACGATCTGCGCGTGGCGCTGGCTGCGTTTGGGCGGATCACGTTCAGCAAAGGCGATCGCCTGACCATTCAGGCAGGCGACGAAAGTGTTCTGCCAGGCATTGCTGCCGTTCTGGTCAACGGCGGCGCCCAGCTCTATTCGCTGACGCCGCGGCGCCTGTCGCTGGAGGACCTGTTCGTACGGCTGGTCGAGGGGGACACCGCGTGAGCGTCTTTACCGTCGCCCGACTGACTTTTCTGGAGGCGCGCCGCCGCCGGCTGCTGCAACTTGTGCTGGTGATGGGGATCGCCTTTGTGGCGCTGTTTGCCGTGGGTTACTACCTGATCCACAGCCAGGGCCGCTTCGCGATGGTCGGCGAGCGGCTGGAAGTTTCCAATATCCTGCTGTTGATGGGGTTGTACGCGGCAAATTTCCTGGGTGTGGTGCTGGCGGTGGTGATGTCGGTGGATGTGATCGCCGGCGACATCGGCTCCGGCGCCATGCAGACGCTGGTGACCAAGCCGCTGCTCCGCTGGCAAGTGGTGGTGGGCAAGTGGCTGGGGTTGAGCGTGCTGCTGAGTGTGATCATGACGCTGGTTTCAGCCGCTCTGGTGCTGGTGGCGTGGATCATTTCGGGGTATCTGCCCGACCACCTGCCGCAGGGCATTGCCTTGATGGTTCTGGCGCAATTGCTGGTGCTGACGGTGTCCATTTTTGGCGGCACCTTCCTCAACACGCTGGCCAACGGCATCTTTGTCTTTATGCTCTACGGCCTGGTCTTCATCGGCGGCTGGATCGAACAGATCGCCGCGTTCGCCGGCAACCAGGCAGCGACCAACCTCGGCATCCTGATCAGCTTCATCCTCCCCAGCGAAGCGATCTGGCGGCGAGCGTCGTATCTCATTCAGCCGACGTTTCTGCGACAGCTCAACGCCGGCCCCTTCGTGACGGTAAGCACGCCCAGCCCGGCGACGGTGGTCTATTCAGTGATCTACGTAGGGGTTGTCCTGGCGCTGGCCGTGATCGTCTTTCAAAGACGCGATCTTTGAGTGGGTGGAATCGAAAGAGCGCGGGTCAACTGACCCGCGCTCTTTTCTCGTAACTGTCAGTCCGTCGTTCCTGCTGCGGAATGACGACGCGCCTTCGGCTGGTGGTGTGGGTTACCCAATGACTCCCAAAGGTTAGTGGCTGCCGAAGTCAGCGACGTAATAGTAACCCCAGCCGCCTCTGGCAATGCCGATACCGATTTCGGCAAAGTTGGCGCCGAGGATGTTTAGCCGGTGTGGGCCCCAGTCGGGCTCGAACCACCACATGTCGAAGGCTTGCTGAGGGCCGTGGGCGTTGGCCCAGTTCTCGCTGGCCCAGGATGCATAGTAGCCAACGCGTTCGTAGCGTGTGCGCAGATACGCGCCGTCCGAACCGACGTGGCCACCCCAGCCGCGCTGCGCCAGGTCATTGGCGTGCGCCTGGGCCGCAGTTGCTAGCTGGCCTGACCAGACGAGCGGCGCAAGGCCCCACGCGGCGCGTTTCTCGTTCATGTCGTTCAGGATGAGCATCGCGTCGCCGGGAATGTCCTGGCCTGCGCTGCTGTCGGCTGTCTGGAACTGGTTCGTATCGGATGAATCAGGGGCCTGCGCAGCGGGAGGAGGCGTTTCCGCTGCCGGCTGATCGGGGGCTTGCTGTTCCACGGGCTGTCCCGGAATAGTCAGCCGGTCGCCCGGGTGGATCAGGTACGGGGGATCAATGTTGTTGGCTCTGGCAAGTTCGCTTTCGGTCAGGCCGTAGATGGAGGCGATTTGAAACAGGTTGTCTCCGGACTGCACGGTGTACCCGGCAGGATGGTTGGTGGCGAGGACCGGTTCGGGTCTGCGAACGAGGGCCGGCTCGGCAGGCACCCAGAGCTTGTCGCCCGGCTGAAGCCAGTAGGGCGGATCCAGGTGGTTCTCGGCTGCTAGAGCTTCCATGTCCAGGCTATGGGCTACGGCGATCTGCCAGAGGTCGTCGCCGGCCTGAACGGTGTATACATAGCCAACCACGGGTGTCTCATTGGCGCGCGGAATGTCGGCAGGTGTTTCAGGTGTAGTGGGCTGCTCAGGGCCAGCGTTCTGCGCAGAATCGGCAGCACTGGCGAAAGTAGGCGTGAGAAGGGTCAGGGTGAGCAGCACAAGGGGCAACAGCCGACGCAGGTCGATTGGTGTTTTGTGCATGGGGCGACTTTAGCACGCCTTCAAAGAATGGGCAAATTTTCAAACCGACGTGTGGAAAGCAAATAGACGTGGATGAAAGTGCAATCTGGGGCGGTGCAGGCACCAGGATGGCAGCCCCGATTGACTGGCGATCGGCATGTGGCCGTGTCAGCCGGGTCGTCGCTGTTTAGTGCTCGGTGGTCTTGCTAGCGCGCGGAAACGCCGTCCGCGCCCAAAAATCGCGGTCGATCCCAGCCGGTTTTTCCCATCCCTGGCTGACAAGCCAGTCGTATTGCACCAACACAAGCCGCAATTGCTCCATCCAGTCGCGCGACTTTGCTTCGTCCAGCGACAGCATGGTGGTCCAGTCTTGCCGGGCGGTCACGAAGAATGCGTTGAGCGTGTTGCGCATCGCAATCTCGCTGCTGTCGTTCTGCACCAACGCCAGTAACATGGTGCGGTCGGTGATGCTGGTATCCGGATCAGCGCGGCTGATGTAGCGGTTCGCCTTCTCCAGCTTGGCGGTCATGACTCGCACTGCAACTTCAGGGTCCAAGAGGTCTGCGCCGACCAGTTCGGGCGCCCAGTAGACCACCTCGCTGGCGCGCAGTTGGGCGATACCCACCGATGCGTCGGGATCTACATTTTCGATCCAGAAGGTTTCGACCGCATCCGCGCCGAAGGGTCGGTCTTTGGCGTCGCTGGCTTGATGTGCGATGGTGGCCGCCACGATCAGTTCCATGTCTTTCACAGCGAAGCGGCGGATCAAATCGCTGTTGGCCAGCACATCCTGCCGGCCATGGATGAACGGATCGACGCCGGGCGCGCTCAGGAAACTGACCGGATATCGGATCATGTCATAAGCAGCCGACTCGCTGCGCAGACTGGCCGGCGCCACCAGATAGTCGGGAACTTCGACAACTGTCCGGCGACCAAGCTGATGGGGCAACTCCGGCTCGAAACAGGCCAGGTCAGGTTGGGTTGTCTTGTTTTTCTCAGCGATTGCGGTGGGTCCAAACAGCAGCCCAAGGCTGGCTGCCAGCAGCGCAAGCGCGGCAAGAGAAACGCGGTTTAAGCGCATTGGGGCACCTGTGACAGATAGGACCAGCGCCGCTGGTTTATGGACTGTCAGGCTCCTCCTCAGAGAAGAACGGCACGACACGAACCCCCAGGAAGCCAATCGAATCATCGTCGGGATTGGCATCAAGAACAACGACGATGTCCTTTTGGCTCATGTCGCCCTGGCCCATACGAACGATGGTCACGGTGACCTCGTCTCCCGGCGCGTGTGCGCCGATCAGCGCAGGCAGCGTCATGTCGGGTGTAATCTGGTCGCCATCGACTGCGATGATCAGGTCGCCCGGTTGGATTCCTGCCTGCTCAGCCGGCCCGCCGGGGGTCACTTCACCCACCATCGCGCCACTCATCATGCGCATCAGCTGGTCCAGATCTGGCATACCGGGCATGGCCGGCATCTCAGGGAAGGTCGGCAGATCGGGCATGTCAGGCACTTCGGGGCGAACCGGAATGATCCCTCCAGGTTGCGTCTCGAAGCTACTCTCAGTCCGTAACTGAGCGCTGACCTGGCCGATGCCGACGCCCACAGCTAGTCCAAACATGCAGGCGCACATTGCAATGAGCACGGCAACCAGCACGGCGACTATGGCGATCACCAAGGTGTTGTTTCGTGAGTTGTTCATCGTACTATCTCATAATGTAGTAGGTGCCGCGCTTCATGCCGACCTTCATGACGATGCCGCGGTCGGTCAAGTCCACCATGTCGAGCCGCAGCGTCTCCGGTGAGACATCGGGGCAGATATCCTGGTAATCGCGGCTGGTGATACGTCCATTGTCGCGCATATACTGGATGGCGCGCAGTTGACGTTCGTTCATGCTGTTCTCCCAGGCCGGCGAGCCGGTCAGGGTCTCACGTTCTTTGGCGTTCTGCAAAGTGACAGTGAAGCTATGGGGCGTGGCTTTGAATTCCGGCTGCGGATGGCCAGCTTGCATCATGGTTTCGATCATCTTGTCGACGCCGAGCCCCAGTTCCTCGATGTAGTTCCAGTGGTACAGCCCATTGACCAGCCGCGGGTTGCGGCTGAAATGCTCCTCCACGATGTTGTCGATGGTGATGTAGCCTGGCAACCCACCGGGGCTGTGGATCTCCACCCGGTCGTCGAACATGCGGATCTCGATCCGCCGACCGGTTAACCGGTAGTCGCGATGGCAGACGGCGTTGACCAGCGCCTCACGGACGGCAATCGGTGGGTACTCGGTGCGCTCTTCACGTCGCAGCCCCTTGACGACCGCTTCCAGCCGCATCTCCTGCATCAGGATGGTCCACGTGCGTTCGATAATCTGCGCCAGCGGGCCGGTGATCTCGTCGCGACGGCTGTAACCCGGCAGCCCACCCGGCCCGCGCAACTCCGTGCCGCTGAAGCGTACAAAGGTCAGCCCCGACTGCGGCAGGAAGAACTGCGGCTCCAGCCCGAACAGCAGCAGACCGGCGACCGTCGGATTGCCATCGGCTGTGACCGCGCCGATCTGCTGCAACAGGCGATCCTGCGGCAGCTTGATCTGGCGGCCCTGTTTTTCTTCGCGGCGGGCGATGTAGTCCTTGATGACGTCCTGGTCGAGGTCGGCCATCTGCGCGCCGGCCACATCCTGCATCTCGAAATCGCCCGATGACTTGCCGGAAGCCAATTGGCGCACCTGTTCGCCACCCAGCGGATGGTTCTCCGCACCGCTGCGGATCAGGACGCGGCCGTCGGCCAGTGAATGCAACTCGGTCGAGCGCGGCACATGGATCGCTGCCACAGTGCCTTCCGGCGTGTCCATCTGCTCCCATTCGGTGCGGATCGGCGGTCGGCATTGAACCAGGGCGGCCCGCAACGCTTCCTCCATCTCGTCGCCCAGCAGCCCTTCGACAGGCGTGCCGTCCAACTCGACACCCAGCAGCACCGTGCCGCCGTCGCCGTTGGCAAACGCGACCAGCGTCTCCGCCAGCCGGTCGGCGTCTGGCTCGGCCATGTATTCAGTGTGCGGGCCGGGACCCTGTTTGAGTGAGGATTTGAGTGTCATCGGCTGTATTCTACCACAAAGTGACGTGCGCCGCACAGCAAAGACGCCGCCACAACTGGCGGCGCCTCTATCTGAGTATCTTTCTCGTCTGAGATCCGATTTCTGATGAAATTTGGGCTTGGTTGATCGGTGCTTTCCTGCCCGTCAGAACTCGGGTGCTTTATTGCCGCAAAGCCAACGGCAGATATAGCGGACGATCCACACGAACTGCGACTGAGGCAACGTTGTCGTCCGGGTTCAGATCGGGCTGCGTCGATGTCAAAGCTAGATGTACAGGAATTTGGTCCCCGAGTGCGCCGCTGGTGACCTGTAGTTGTAGTATGAACTCATGCTGGTCGAAGAGGCGAACGTCCGGTAGATTCCAAGTCACCATGTTGCCGTTGACCGTCGGTGTCACGCCGGTGGTGTCGCTCCGATAAGCCAGACGCGGATCGAGCGTTGCGGTCAGCACGACGCCGGTCGCTTTCTGCCCGCCGCGGCCGCTGTAGTGGATGTCAATGACAGCATCGCCATGGACTGCACCGCTGTAGGCAGATTGTTCAAGGGTGAGCCTGTTGTCCACGCCGGCCGGCGGTGTCCAACTGTAGGAGGTGCTGCCTGAGCCTTCGAAACTGGACACTAGATAGGGCTGAGATGCCTGGCTGCTGCGGAAAATCATCGGCTGCGTTTGCACCGTGCCGTTGCTACGCAGCAAGGCGTAGTACAAATTCTGACGACTACTGTAGTCGTAGTCCATCCAGGTCAGTATCGCACGATTGGCCTGGTCTTTAGTTACCGAAACATAGCCGTCACCGGTTCGAGCAGCGGGGTTGTCCAACGCCGTAGGACCTACGATCAGATTGTAGTTGCTGTCCATCACCGCATATCGAATCACCTGATTGGGAGTGCGCCGCCACACCAGATAAGCCCATGACCAACCGTCGATTTCGCGCATTTCCATCTTGAAAATGTGTGGGCCCGCGCTTAGATCCACGCTCTTGTTCCAGTACTGACAGCAGTCGTTCCAGCGATCGTAAACGAGCTGACCATCAATCCAGAGTCTGCTCCCGTCGTCACTTCCCATGGTAATCTCGTACTTGCCAGCCGCCAGAGTCATAGTGCTTTGCCACCGCACCGAGAAGTGGTCAGGATTTACACCGGGTCCCGGAGGATCATCAAACCAGTTGAAGTTGATTGTGGGGTCTGTACGCACCAGTACCGGTGTTCCGCTCAGGTTTTCGTTGTTGAAGAAACTGGCGGTCCAGCCACGCTCGCCCTGGTTTTGGGGAACGGTTCCATTCCAGGCTACCAGGATCCGCCCATCATCTAATGCTACTGCGTCGGCTCCCCAGTCCGCGGAACTGTCGGTCGAAAGGGGCTGGCTACCGCGCACGACGGACCCCCAACTGTTCAGGACAACGTAATAGATATCCCCGTGGGCGCCGCTGCGCGTCCAGGCCAGCAACGTCTTGTCGCCAGCTAAAGTGGCTAGCGCTGGATAGCCATAGCCATCCTCATATCCCGGTGAGTCGTTGGTTAGTTTCGAGACGCCTTGAACCATCACGCCGTTGCTATCTCGCACGGTATACCAAATATCTTCTATTGCGCAATAGCTGGTGCAGTTACCCGAGGGAGGCCCATATTCAGAGCGACTCCAGGCAGCAATGAAGAAGGGATTGTCGCCCGCCGCGGAGATTCGTGGATTGTAGAATCCGGGCACGCCGATATCTGAATAGCTGCCCCACACGCCGTTGTTGGTGAGGTTCGTGGGCGCCACCAAAATCGCGCCACCAGAACCAAGGACAGCGAAGTAGATGTTCTCGTTGAATTTGTCGTTAGACTGATTGTAGCGGTGTTGCCGCCAGAGAACGCCGATCCGGCCGTCAGGCGCAACCGCCATGACAGGATCGTAGTCGTAGGTATCCAACGTCGCCGCGCTGTAGTCGGTCAGCTTGCTGGCTTCCCTTACCACTTCGCCATAGGGATCGAGGATCGCATATTCGATTTCATACCCATAACGGCTACAGATAGAGTCCAGACAGCGTCCGGTTCTCCAGGCGTAGACGACGTTATGGTCATGCATCTCAGCGATCGACGGTGAGTAGTGACCATACGAACTTGCGAACACCTGGCGTTCAGCCTGGGCCTCGGGACGCTGCAACGACAGCCGCATCGCGCTGCCTACTCCGTCCTGAAAAGCCTGAAGGAAGTTGGTGGGCACGCTGGTGACTAGCGACACCGTTTTCTTCTTGGCAACATCACGCGACGAACGAATCTGGATATCGGCCGCGTTTCGTTGGCCCACTGAAGGCCGCCAGGCGTCGGATCTCGACAAAGACCGTTCGGCTCTGTCCTTGCGCCAACGCACCCGTGTCCACCATGCCGTCGCCATCCGTATCCATCAGGGGAGTTACGCCGTCTGAGGAAAAGAGCGATAGCGGGCCAGGGCGATGAGACCGTCAGATCGAACGTGTCGGCTCAAGGTCGCCGGTGTTGCGGATCGGTATCTGAAAGACGCTCTTCTCGCCGGGCGAGGTGAATTCGCCCTGAAACAGCGACGATAGCCCAACTCGCGCCGACGGCGACGGTCGCAGATTTGGACGGCGTGGTTATTCTCGAATGTTCTCACAGAACGTCGTGATCGCAAGGCCATCAAGGCCGGCAGCATCTTCGATTCCAGATGCCTGGCACCAGCAACCGCCGCTAACGGACATTGCACCGTATTGGAAGATGATATCTCCGCTCTCACGTAGGATTGCCTCGAAGGTATTCTTCCGGCGGATCGTCGCAGATAGTCGCTGACCAGACGGTTCCATTCCACAACAAACCAGCGGTTGGGCGCTGACGCCGCCGCGCAGATAGCGCACGTAGCCGTTGAGGCTGTCCACCGGCACCCAAGTGGGGCGATCACGTCGTCTGGCTTTTCCGTACTGGGTACCGATGATTGACTGTTATAGATCCCATCGTCGTTGAAAGCCAGGAAGCCGAAGCGCGAGATGTAGATCTGGCTGCGGGTATTCTCGTAGTACTTGAACGGAAAGCCGATATTGATCGGCCCGACATGGTCGACGGTGCTGGTGATGCCGGTCTCGATGCCGCCGCTGGCATCGATCCAGTTCAGCGGGACCGAATCGTCCCAGGTGTAGCCGAACTCGTCGGGTCCACCCGTGGACTGTGGCGCAAGCTCCATACCTTCAGCAGCCCTATCGGCGCCGGCCGGCATCATCCACAGGCCGTCTGGTCCCTGGATCGGCCCCACCGGCGGGCTCTGCACGCGATTGGTGGGTGGAGGTGGCTGTGACGTTTCCTGTTGAGCGCCGGCCTGCGGCGCTGCGGACGCCAGCAGAGCCAGGATCAGGACAAACAGACTGGCAGTTCGCACGATATACATGGTGGTCTCCTTCCCAAGGTGTTGACGAGCGTGAGAGGTTATGCCAATGCACTTATCCTCGGGTGCGCGGGCTGACAAAAAAGAACGCGTTACGGTCTCATTATAGGTCGAAAATGTGCGCATCGGCCTATCATCTTACTGTCGATTTGCTGTGACTTCTTTCCACGCGAATGCGCGATGAGACCAGTGTGGATCCACACTGGTCTCGTCGCGTATTTCAGATGAAGCCAGAAGGGCAGACTATCCCGCCGGTTCTTGTGCTTCCCCTTCAGCCTTGCTGGCCTCCGTCGCGCGGATGCGGGCGCAGGCGGAGACGGTGTGACCGTCGTCCAGGTTGACCATTTTGACGCCCTTGGTCGCCCGTCCCATCTGGTTGACGTCGCTGACTCGCATACGAATGATGATGCCGCCGGTGGTGATCAACGAGATCTGGTCGTCGGGATCGACGACGCGGCCGGTGATGACGGGACCGGTTTCGTCCAGACGGGTATGGTCGATGGTCAGGATGCCCTGAGTGTAGCGACTCTTGGCCGCGTACTGGCTGAGAGGCGTACGCTTGCCGTAGCCTTTGGCGGTAACCACCAACAAATCGCCGTCGGGGTTGACGACGTCGAAGCCGGTGACCTGGTCGTCCGGGCGCAGGCGAATCGCCCAGACACCCGCAGCGGCGCGGCCCATGGGACGAACGGCGTTCTCGTCGAAGCGCAGCGCCAGCCCGCCAGCGGTGACCACGATCAACTCCTGGTCGCCGCTGGTGGTTCTTGCCCATGACAGCTCGTCGCCGGGGTCCAGGTTCATCGCGATGATGCCGGACGGCCGCACGCTGGCGAATTCGCTCAACTCCACCCGCTTGATACGACCCTGGGTCGTCAACAGGCTGATGTAGCGTGCCTCTGAGAAGTCCTCTACCAGCACCAGCGAGGTGACGGTTTCGCGCGGGCCGAGATTGAGGACGTTGACCAGCGGCAGTCCCTTGCCGGTACGGGCCGCTTCAGGCAGGTTCCAGACCCGGTCGGAGAAAACCCGGCCGCGGTTGGTGAAGAAGAGGACGTGGTCGTGTGCGTGTGCGAAATGCAAATGGGCGATCTCGTCCTCGTCTCGGGTGGCCATGCCCATCACGCCGCGGCCGCCGCGTCCCTGCGCTCGGAATTGCTGGGCAGCGGTCCGTTTGACATAACTGTTCTGCGTGATGGTGATCAACACCGGATCGTTGGGTGTGAGGTCTTCTTCGCGCAGCTCAGCCGCTGCCTCGTGCGAGATTTCGGTGCGACGCTTGTCGTTGAAGCGTTCCTTGAGCGACAGCGTCTCTTCCCGAACCAGCGCCAGAATCTTGTTGGGGTTGGCCAGCAAGTCCTCCAACCATTCGATGCGCGCCATGACCTGGCTGTATTCGTCTTCGATCTTCTGCTGTTCCAGCGCTGCCAGGCGGCGCAGTTGCAGGTCGAGGATCGCCTGCGCTTGCAGTTCGCTGAGGCCGAAACGCTCCATCAACGCGCTGCGGGCCGCCTCGGCGCTCTCGGAACTGCGGATCGTCTCGATGACTTCGTCCAGGAATTGCAGGGCGATGCGCAGTCCTTCGAGGATGTGAGCACGGGCGCGCAGTTTGTCCAGTTCGAACAGGCTGCGGCGGGTGATGACTTCCTGGCGATGTTCGATGAAGATGTAGAGCGCGCGTTTCAGCGACAGCAGGCGCGGCTCGCCGTTGACCAACGCCAGCATGTTGATGGCGAATGTGGACTGGAGTGGCGTGTACTTGAAGAGGCGGTTGAGCGTCTTGCGCGGCGCGCTGCCGCGCTTCAGTTCAATAACGATGCGCATGCCGGTACGGTCCGACTCGTCGCGCAGGTCGCTGATCTGATCGAGACGCCCTTCTCGGGCAAGCTCAGCGATGCGTTCCAGCAGGTTGGTCTTGTTGAGCTGGTAGGGAATTTCGGTGACGATGATCTGGAAGCGGCCGCGCGCCTCTTCGATCCGGGCGACGGCCCGCATCTGGATGTGGCCGCGGCCGGTGGCGTAGGCCGAACGAATGCCGTCCAGTCCCATGACCGTGCCGCCGGTGGGAAAGTCGGGGCCTTTGACGAACTCCATCAACTCTTCCAGCGTGATCTCTTCCAGTCGCTCCCAGTTGTCGATGACATGGACGACCGCGTCGGCAACCTCGCCCAGATGGTGGGGCGGTACGTTGGTCGCCATGCCGACGGCGATGCCTGATGCGCCGTTGACCAGCATGTTGGGCAGGATCGAAGGCAGAACCGCAGGCTCCTGCAGGCTGCCGTCGAAATTCTCCCGCCAATCGACGGTGTCCATATCGATGTCTTGCAGGAGAGTCTCGGCGATCCGCGCCAGGCGCGCCTCGGTGTAACGCATGGCGGCCGGGCTATCACCGTCCACCGAGCCGAAGTTTCCCTGGCCGTCCACCAGTGGGTAGCGCAGGCTGAAATCCTGGGCCATGCGTGCCATCGCGTCATAGACGGCCGTGTCGCCGTGGGGATGGTACTTGCCCAGCACTTCACCGACGATGCGGGCCGACTTGCGGTACGGGGAGGAGGGGCGCATGCCCATGTCATGCATTGCGTACAGAATACGCCGCTGGACCGGTTTCAGGCCGTCGCGGGCATCGGGCAGCGCGCGCGAGACGATGACGCTCATCGCGTAGTCGAGGTAAGCCTCGCGCATCTCATTCTCGATGTTTACAGACCGTATCGCGCCAGCGTTGTTGTCACTCAGCGCTTCGGGCGACTCAGTTGTTCCCAAGGGATCAGATTCTGTCATAGCCAGGGGGATGTTCCTCGCAAGTGTTATGCAAACAATACGGGGCTGCTGAAACGATTGGCAGCAACCCCGCGGTGCGTCTGTCAAATAGTGATGCAATCATACCACAAAACGCCCGGTTATCCCAATTTGCAGCCTGTCAACTGACCGGGCCGGCAATAATTGTGAGGCATTTTTGCCCACTATATGCAGGTGTTTCTGGCCCTTTGGCAACAACATACAGTCCACTGCCGGTGCGGCCTCCCCGCGTTCCACAGAGCCCGTGACATTGGCTGTTGCACGGCTGGCAATGTATAATCGTTGGTCGAAGGTATGGACCAAAACTGGTGGAGTCAATCCGCCGGTCGCAGTGATGACGCCTGCTTGGCGACTCGGAAAGTGTCTGTGGAGACTTCGCCCGTTCAGCCAGGGGTTCGACCTCCCTGGCTCTTTTCTGAATGCAAAGGAATGTCGGTGATGGCCTGGTTGATCCTGTTTATCGGTATCGTGCTCGAGGTTGTTGGCACGACCAGCATGAAATTGTCGGAAGGGCTAACACGACCCTTTTACTCCGTGATGATGTTCGTCTGCTACGCACTCAGCCTCGGCGCAATTGCGCTGGCGCTCAAGGAGCTGGAGGTGAGCTTGGTGTACGCGATCTGGGCGGGTCTGGGAACGGCGTTGATCGCGGCTATCGGTGTCGTCTATTTTCATGAGCCGCTGACCGCGTTGAAGCTGCTCTCCATTGGGCTGATCATCGCCGGTGTGGTCGGACTTGGCTTTGTCGGCGTAGGGAGATAACACATGGAAGTGCAAGAACTGCTGGCGCTCTACGATCTGGAGGAGCGCATCAAGGCTGAGTGGCCCAATTCGGAGCGCGAGGAGGCAGGTCCCGTCATTCGTCACCTGCAGGGTGACACTGCCGCGGTCCGCGAAAGCTGCTTCATCGCCTTTTCGCGGCTGGATGCCGACACTGCTGACCGTGTGATCCAGGAGCAGATCGATTATGGCCGCGGGCAGGGCATAAAGGTAGCCTGGAAGCTCTACGAACACGACCAGCCGGCCGACCTCAACGCGCGCCTGCTGTTGCACGGCTTCACCGGTGATGAGCCGGAGAGTATCATGGCGCTGGATCTGGGCGAAGCGCCCGCGGCGCTGCTTCAGCCAGTCCATATGGACATCCGCCGTATCCATGACCCGGAACTGCTGAGCGATGTCGAAGCGGTGGAGCAAGCTGTCTGGGACGAGGACCCGAGCGGCATCATCACCTATCTTGGCGAAGCGCTGCGTGAATTCCCGGAGAAGATGTCGGTCTACGCGGGCTACGACGGCGATCTGCCGGTCAGCGTCGGCTGGCTCTATATCGACCAGGGCCGGCCTTTTGCCAGCCTGTGGGGCGGGTCAACGCTGGCCGGTTACCGCAAACAGGGATACTATACGGCGTTGCTGGCGGTGCGTCTCCAGGAGGCGATTCAACGCGGCGCGCGCTTCCTGACCATAGACGCCAGCCCCATGAGCCGCCCCATCGTGCAGCGCTTCGGATTTCGCCAGATCACGACGGCTTGCGACTACACCTGGGAACCACCACAATGATCATCAACACGCTGATCGAAAGCTCGCTGCTGCTGCTTTTTCTGGTTTCAGCGGTCGGTTATGCCCTTGGCCGAATCCGCATCAAGGGCGCCAGCCTCGGCGTCGCCGCTGTTCTGTTCGTTGGCCTGGCGGTGGGCGCGCTGGACCCGAACCTCAAGATTCCGCAGTCACTTTTCGATCTGGGGTTGGTGCTCTTTGTCTACACTGTCGGGTTGACCAGCGGCCCGGGCTTCTTTGCCTCGTTCCGCAGCAAGGGGCTGCGCGACAACCTGTTTGCCGTGGCCGTGCTGGCTGTTGCGGCGCTGGTTGCAGTCGCGGAACACTTCGCCCTGCGACTGCCTGCCACGGTGACATCCGGCCTATATGCCGGTGCCCTGACCAACACCCCGGCGCTGGCCAGCGTCATTGACACGATCACCAACACCGCGCCCGCGGGCATGGCGCAGCAGATGGCCAACGAGCCAACGGTCGGCTATTCCGTCGCCTACCCCATGGGCGTCCTGGGCGTCATTCTAACCAGCTACGTTTTGCAGCGCGTCTGGCACATCGACTTCCGCGGCGAGGCCCGCAAGCTGCGCGGCATTTACCTGGTCGAGCAGGAACTGTACAACCGGACCGTGCGCGTCACCCAGCCTGACGCCATCGGCCAGTCGATCCAACAGTTGGTGGTGCAACGGCACTGGCACGTCGTCTTCGCCCGTTTGCAGCGGGGCGATGATGAGGCTCTGGCTACTGCGACCACGGTCATCGAAGCGGGCGATCTGGTGAGTGTTGTGGGGGCGCCTGAGGATGTGGACGTGGTCGTGGCTGCGCTGGGCGAGCTGACCGACTACCACCTGGAACTGGACCGCAGCCACTATGATTTTCGTCGGGTGTTTGTCTCAAGCCAGAAGATCGCCGGTCGCCAGTTGGGTGACCTGAGATTGCCCCAGGAGTACGGTGCGATCGTGACGCGCGTGCGTCGCGGCGATGTGGATCTGCTGGCTGAAAGCAGCACGGTGCTGGAGCTTGGCGACCGGGTACGGGTGGTTGCGCCGCGCGAACGGATGGATGACGTATCGGTCTTTTTCGGCGACTCGTACAAGGCGTTGAGCGAGATCGACCTGCTGGCGCTGGGGTTGGGGCTCAGCATCGGCCTGCTGATCGGCATGATCACCATTCCACTGCCCGGCGGAGCCAGCTTCAAGCTGGGCAATGCGCTGGGGCCGTTGATCGCGGGGTTGGTTCTGGGTGCGTTGCGCCGCACCGGACCGATCGTCTGGACGCTTCCATACAGCGCCAATCTGACGGTGCGCCAGATCGGCCTGATTCTGCTGCTGGCCAGCATTGGGCTGCGCTCTGGCTACACATTCGTGCAAACTTTGGGCGGCGGCAACGGGCTGACCCTGTTCATTGCCGGCGCGCTCATCACTTTCACCGTCTCGATTTCCATCGTGGTGATCGGCTACAAGGTGCTCAAGATACCCTTTGGCCTGCTGACCGGCATGCTGGCCGGGGTGCATACCCAGCCGGCAGTCCTGGGATTTGCTCTGGAACAGTCTGAGGACGAGATGCCCAACACCGGCTACGCCCTGCTCTTCCCGATTGCCACGGTGACCAAGATCGTTGTGGCACAGCTGCTCTTTCTGCTGCTCAAATAGCGGCGGTGTTTTGCGACCCCCGGTGCGCTTCCAGAGCGGTGGCGATAAAGGCTGACCAGCACTCGTCTGGCTCCCAGATAGAAAGCAGGTCCCAGCGAGCCGCCTCCTCGTCAGCGCCAAGGCGCAGCACGCGGTAGAGGTAGATGAAGCTCGACACGCGGTAGTTCATTGCGCAATGCACAAAGACCTTGCGTGTGCTGTTAGCATCCAGCACCGCGAAGAACTGCGTCAGGTCATCAAGCGTCGGATTCTGCCAGACCACCGGAATGTGCTGATAATCGAGGCCGAGAGCCGCGACCACCGCCGCTTCGTCCGGCAGAACGACGGTGGAGTTGGACATCGCCAGGTTGATGACCTGTTCGAAGCCCGCATCGCGTACGGCGCGGAACTGGTCGGCGGTCGGTTGGCCGGCGGTGCCCACCAGCGGCAGGACTTGCATGAAATTGGTGATCGTGTCGAGTGTTTCCATTGGGTTGAAGCCGAGTTCCGATGCTCGTCACTTGAGTCTGCTCAAGTACGATCCGCTGTGAATGATGCACCACGATGTCTGCCCGTGTCGGGTAACTGTCCATGACATCGCGGAGGACGATTATACTTTGCATTTTGAGGAGCAACAACCATGACAACCGTCGGTGTGCGGCGGGAGGATAAGAGCATTTGGGAGCGGCGCGTCCCGGTGACGCCCGCAGTCGCGCGCCAGTTGCGCATGCGCGACGGCATCGAAACGCGCGTGCAGCCATCGTCGATCCGCGCATTTTCCGATGACGAATTTCGGCAGGCCGGCGCGCAGGTCGATGAAGACCTGTCGGCGTGTCCGGTGGTGCTGGCCATCAAGGAAATCCCCAAGGACGTCTTCGTGCCGGGCCAGGCTTACGTCTTTTTCTCGCACGTCATCAAGGGGCAGCCATACAATATGCCGATGCTGCGACGACTGCTGGAGCTTGGCTGTACGTTGATCGACTACGAAAAAATCACCGACGACGCGGGGCGGCGACTGATCTTTTTCGGCTGGCACGCCGGGGTCGCCGGGATGCTGGAGACGTTGCGCGCGCTGGGGCAGCGTCTGGCCTGGCAAGGCACCGCCAACCCGTTCACCGGGTTGCGACAGCCATACGAGTACCGCGATCTGGCTGAGGCGCTGGTCGATGTGGACGTTGCCGCGGATGCCATTCGAACCACCGGCCTGCCGGCGGGCGTTGCGCCGCTGACGATCGGCGTGGCGGGCTATGGCAACGTCGCCCGCGGCGTCTGGGATGTCTTGCATCATCTGCCGGTGCAAGAAGTGGCGCCGGGCGATCTGGCCGGACTGTCCACCGATCCGGCTGCGTCGCGCCATGTACTCTATGTGACCACCTTTCGCGAGGAGCATCTCGCCGCGCCGCTGGCAGCTGGCCAGCCCTTCGATCTCCATCGCTATTACCAGCACCCCGAGGAGTTCCACGGCATCTTCGAGCAGCACTTGCCGCATCTGGACGTGCTGGTCAACGCGATCTACTGGACACCGCTGTACCCGCGGCTGGTGACCAGGGCCTATCTGCGCGACGCGTTGGCGGCTGGCAGCTTGCGCCTGCAGGTCATCGGCGACATCAGTTGCGACATCGACGGAGCTATCGAAGCGACGGTGCGTTCGACCGAAGCGGGCGAGCCATCCTTCGTCTACGATCCGGTGACCGGCAAGACGACCGATGGGATTGCTGGGCCGGGCGTGGTCGTCATGGCGGTCGATATCTTGCCCAGCGAGTTGCCGCGTGATGCATCCGAGGACTTCAGTCGCGTCCTGGCCGGGTTCATCCCCGACCTGGTTGCGGCCGACTACACCGCGCCATTTGAGAAATTGGACTTGCCCGCGCCCATCAAGCGCGCCGTCATCACTCATCGCGGCCAGTTGACGCCCGATTACCGCTATTTGGAGCAGTTTCTCTAGCACTCACGTCTGCTCCTACTCGTACTCCTACTCGTACTCGTCCTCCTTCTCGTCTTCGTCCGGAAAGAGAACGAGGACGAGGACAAGGACGAGTACGAGGACGAGCAGGAAAGGAATTCAAAACATGAAAAACATCGTCGTTTTCGGCGCCGGTATGGTGGCCGGCGCGCTGGTGCGCTATCTGCTGGCGCAGCCCGATTTGCACGTTACGGTCGCCAGCCGCACGCTCAGCAAGGCCGAGGAACTGGTGGCCGGACATCCCAACGGCCGCGCTCTTGCAGTCGATTCCGACGACCCGGCCGCTCTGGAAGCGCTGATCCGTGAGGCTGATCTGGCCATCAGCTTGCTCCCCTATGCGTATCACCCGACGGTGGCCCGCCTGTGTGTTGCCAACGGCGTCCATATGGTTACCACGTCGTACGTCAAGCCGGCCATGGCAGAGTTGGACGAAGCGGCGCGCGCGGCCGGTGTCATCCTGTTAAACGAGATCGGCGTCGATCCCGGCATCGACCACATGACCGCGATGCGCATCGTGCACATGGTGCGGCGCGATGGCGGCAAGGTGACCAGTTTCGTGTCCTGGTGCGGCGGGCTGCCTGCGCCCGATGCCAACGACAACCCCTTAGGCTACAAGTTCTCCTGGAGCCCGCGCGGCGTGCTGCTGGCAGGCAAAAATCCGGCCCATTACCTCTGGGAGGGCGAGGAAGTTGACATCCCCGGCGACGCACTGTTCGATCATCATGTCACCGTGCCGGTGGTGGTCGAGGGCGACGAGATCGCCTACGACGGCTATCCCAACCGCGACAGCTTGCCCTACATGCAGACCTACGGCATCACAGCGCCCAGG
This sequence comes from Anaerolineales bacterium, assembly GCA_020634615.1. Classification (GTDB taxonomy): domain Bacteria; phylum Chloroflexota; class Anaerolineae; order JAAEKA01; family JAAEKA01; genus JACKBK01. The sequence continues at coordinate 235,531 of JACKBI010000004.1, read as the reverse complement.
ACGTTCTTTCGCGGCACGCTGCGCAACCAGGGGTGGTGCCAGACGCTGCGTAAGCTGGCTCAGCTTGGCATGCTGGACGAGACGCCACGCGCTGGCATGGGCGGCATGACGTTCGCGCAGTTCACCGCCAGCCTGCTGGACAGCACCGGCCACCTGCGGGCCGACCTGGCCGAGCATCTCGACCTGGCCCCTGATTCGTTTGTACTCGACAACCTGGCGTGGCTGGGGCTGCTCAGTGACGAGCCGTTGCCGCCCGGCGTCCGTTCACCCATCGATGTACTGACCGCGGCCATGCTGGACAGGATGCGCTACGCCCCGGGTGAACGCGACATGCTGATCCTCAAGCACATCTTTGAAGCTGAGTTCCCCGACCGGCGTGAGCAACTGACCTCGACCATGGTTGATTTCGGCATCCCCTACGGCGATACCTCCATGGCGCGCACGGTCGGCCTGCCGGCTGCCATCGCAGTCAAGCTCATCCTGACCGGGCAGATTGCGCTGACCGGTGTGCAAACCCCGGTGGTGCCGGAGATCTACGAGCCGGTGCTGGCGGAGCTGGAAGCACTGGGCATCCAGTTCGTCGAAACGCGTAGTGAGCTTGTGGACTAAAGATTCCCCTTGCGGATGTCGGGTAAGCGTGCGCGAGATAGACGCCCGCAGGGCCAGCAGCTATGAAGCGGGGATCAAGGCGCGCTTTTCTGCCAGTTGTTGCAGAAACTGTCGTACGACAGCCGGGGAGGGGAGGCGGCAATCGGCCAGCGATGCACGATCCGCGGCTGCCACAACGATTGCGAAGCCGCCTTGCGCTTTGATCACTGCGAAGGCTTCTTCATCCTTGTCGTCGTCGCCGATGTAGACCTGCAATGCGTCTGGCCAGCGGTCTCCTTGCGTGAGGAACTCGATGGTGCGGCCTTTGTTAGCCAATGACGGGCCAATTTCGAGGAACTTATGGCCACCGAGGAGACGAAACTGTCCGTTGGGCGCGTCCAGCAGCACGGCGTCGGCGAGCTGGTTCGCCGTTCGCAGGACCTCCTGCGCAGTTGCTTCATCGGCGAAGCGCGCGTGCAGCGCCAATGACCAGCCCTTGTCCTCAAGGTAGAATCCCTGTTGGTCTTCGAGTAGGGCCGACCAGCGCGGCTTGAGCCGATCCAGGACCGGACGCACGACAGACCAGTCGACGCGCTGGGTTTCTGTGCCGTCAGGCCAGCGCAGTTCGATGCCGTAGGTGCCGGCCAGCAAAATGCCCGGCACCGGCACCAGCGCCTGCACGTGGCTCAACCGGCGGCCGCTGGTAATGGCGACCTGCGTACGCGGCAGCCCGGCCAGGCGGCCGATCAATGACGCGACGGCGGGATCAGGGAAGATGTCGTCCGGTGTGGGCGCAAACTCAGCCAGCGTGCCGTCATAGTCGAGAAACAGTCGCAGCTCAGCCGCCGCGGCAAGGTGTTGCAGTGTTGGGTTGGAGTCGCAAAGCGGAGGGGTCATGATCACCTGTTGAGCAGCGGGAGAATGTCGCGTTTGAAGATCGCCTGCCACGTGTAGCGTTGTCGCACGCGGCGGCGCAGAATGCCCAGCGGGTCAGCCGCGGCGCGCTCGACAATGCGCTCCGCAACATGCTGCGGGCTTTCGTTCAAGCTAAACAACGTCACTGTGTCAGCGCAGATTTCGGACGCGGCTGGCACTGCCGTCGAGACCACGGGAATGCCCGCCAGCCCGGCCTCCAGCACCGGCATGCCGAACCCCTCGCGGTGGCTGGGCATGAACATGACGTCGCTCACCCGGAAGAGGTCGCCCACTACATCCGCGTCGATCAGGTACGGTTCATCGGCGATCGGCCCCGCCTCGAACACGAAGCGCATCTCGTTTTCCACACCCAATTCAGCGCGTCGTGCCTGCAGCGTGCGATAATAGGCCATGCTCTTGCTGTCGTGCGGATCAGGCGGTCCGGTGACAATCAACAGCGGATGTTCGACGTGCATCTTGAGCGCCGCCACCACCTCGAGCGCGAACTCGATGTTCTTGGCTACGGTGACGCGCACGGGCATCAGCAAAACCAGGTCCGCGGCCAGCAGGTCCAGGCGCCGGATCAGGTCCGCTCCCTGCGGCGACAGCGCCAGCAGTTCGACCGGATCGACGCCGTTATAGACGATTCTGATGTCGTCCGCTGGACAGCCATACAACCCGGCCAACGTTTCTTGCCTTTCCTGCGATACCACAACATAGCTCACATCAGACCGTTTGGTGCGCAGCAAGTCCCAGGGATAACCGTCGGTCACATCGGCGCGCGAGCGCGGACTGGTCCACGCGAAATCGTGACACCAGGCGATGCAGTGGCGTATGACGCCGGCATCCAGCAGTTGATCCAGCGCTGCGGTAAGGGGCAGGTTGAACTGCTTGGTGAACACATTGTGGACGATCACGGCGTCCATCGGCTCGAGCAACAGGTGCAGCGCGGCCACCAGCCGGCCGCTGAGCTCAGCAAAATTGGTTGGCACCTTCCCGCTCGCCAGCAATGCCGAAGCTTCGTGGATCGCCGGATCGCGTGAATCGATCTCCGGCACCACTGCCAGATGCGCGCCGGCCGGCAGCGCCTGCTGCTCGCCACGGCCGGCAACTATCGTGACGTCCATGCCGGCTTCGACAAACGTGCGCGCGTGGGCCAGCATGACCGCCTCGACGCCGCCGACCACCGGTGGCGCGCTGTAATGCAGGATCGCAATGCGACGTTGTTCAGGCATTACCCGACAGCTCCCTTCAGCTTCAACCGGACGGCTGCTTGCAACTGATTGTCCAGCCAGTTCGAGATGTCATTTCTTTGGACGACCTCGCGCAGCAGTGCAGCGCGTCGCTCGCGTTCATCCAGCGGCATCGTGAGGCCCTCGTGCAGCGCTTCGGCCGTGGCATGGACGTCACAGGGCGAGATCACGATTGCGCCGCCTTCCAACTCCTCGCGCGCGCCAGTGCTTTCTGACAACACCAACACTCCGGCGCGGCGGTTCGCGATGGGACCTTCTTTGGCTACCAGATTCATGCCGTCGGCGATGGAGTTGACCAGCAGAACGTCGTAGAGCTGCATGGCAGCCACCGCCCGGGGATAACTTTCGCCGATCAACAGGCGGATAGGCTCCCATTCGTGGGTAGCATAGCGTGCGTTGACCCGTCCGGCAATTGCCATGATCGCGTCCAGATAGGTTCGATATTCGGGCACGTCTAACCGTGACGGCACCAGGATCGCCACGAAGGTCACTTGTTTCTGGTGTTCAGGATGGGTCTCGAGCATCTCCTCGAACGCCTGGAAGCCGCGCACGATGTTCTTGCTGGGTTCGGTGCGCTCGATGCGCAGGATGACCTGCTGGCCCATGAGCTGTCTCTCCAGATCGGTCCGCAGCTCAGCGACCTGAACGGATTGGGAGAACAGGTTCAAGCGCTTGACGTCGATGGAAATTGGGAATTCGCGGATGTGGGTGGCATGGTTTCGATACCAGACCCGCCCTTTGCCGAACTTGATGCTCGCGCGCGGCAGGTACGCCTCGCACGTGCGCATGAAATTCAGGGCATCGGCGCGTGTTTGAAACCCGAGCAAATCGACGGCGCAGAGGCCGTCCAGAATCGCCAGCCGCATCGCCGGCGGCAGGATGCGCCAGTATTCGGTCCCCGGCCAGGGAATGTGGACGAAGTGCAGCAGCGATGGCCGCTCCGCCGGCCGCATCTGCGACCGGACCATGCGCGGCGTCAGATACAGGTGATAATCCTGCAACATCACCAGCGTCGGCTCTCTGTTGGCACGTACCTGCTGGGTGATTGCGTCGGCGAAGAGCTGGTTGACGACGACATAGCCCTCGGTCCAGGCCTGCCAGGTCCTGCGGTCGATCACCGGAGCCAGCGGCAGATCCCACATGCTGTGCTGCAGGAACCAGAGCAGCGGGTTGGCGATTGTGTTGTAGTAGCCATCGTAGGCCGCGGGATCGGGCGACAGGAAATTGACGCCCACTGTGGCCGGCTTGCGACCCACATCCAGCGTCACGTTGCCCTCACCCCAGTTGAGGTCGTCCTCCGTGCGCGCACAGGCGATCCAGGTAATCGGCATGCGACCGGCCAGTCCGATCAACGCAGTGACCAGACCGCCCGAGCCGCGGGTGAATGTCCGGCTACCGTCGGAGGCCGTTTGAAATGTAACCGGTCCACGGTTGGCAGCCACAATGACGGCCTGCAGCGCCTCGCCGTCTGGAAGTGATGCGATCATTTGCTTGCCCCTTTGGGGAGAACATCAGGCTGTCAGCCCGCGTCTCCTGAGCTGGCGCGAATCGCCAGATCGATGAACACCGCGGCGGTCCAGCCAAAGATCGAGGCAGCCGTTGCAGGCGGCTCGCCGGTCACGCCGTTGTAGTACTCGTGGATGCCGTCGTGTGCCATGATCAGATCAAGCGTCTTGTTTTTTAGTTCCCCTGCCAGATCGTGCCGGCCAATCTGCTCCAGCGCTTCGATGAAGAAATAGTTGATGTTGGCCCAGACCGGACCGCGCCACATGGTCGCCGGGTCGAAATGCGGGTCGTCGCGCGCGACGGTTGGAATAACGATGTCGCCCCAGAATTTGTTGGGATCGGTCAACTGGCCAAGCAGCCGCTCGCGGATATGCTCCGGCAACTGGCCAGTCCATAGCGGGTACAGGTTGAAAGGCGTCGTCACATCGATCGGTTGATGGTCGTGCAGGGCGCGGAAGGTGCCGCTGTTCTCGTCCCAGAAGTCGTTGATCATGCGCTGAACGATGGCTGATGCCCGCCGTCGCCACATCGCGCCCTCCGAATCCATGCCCAGTGCTTCAGCGATCACCGCCAGCGAACCCATCTGCACACACAGATAGGTGTTGATATCGGGCGACTCGACCGGCATCCCGTAGTCCCACAGTGGGCTGTCATCCAGGCCGGAGCTGTAGGGGTGGTTGTACTGGACCAGCCCATCGGCGTCGTCGTCGTTCATGCTGAACCACCAGGCGTTCCAGCGCACCAGCGGGATATAGATTTCCGCCAAAAACGCGTCGTCCGGGTCGGTCTCGTGCAGCTTCAACGCGGCCCATGCCATGATCGGCGGCTTGGTTACCTCGGCCTTGAACGGATGCTCGATGGAGGCCACCACTTCTTCGTCGTAGACGGCGTCCGGAATCATGCCGTCCGGCAACTGGCAGTCGATCATGGTTCGCAGCTGGTTGCGCGCCAATTCGGCATCGACATGGCGATAGGCCAGCGCGTGAAAGCAGGCATCCCAGTTCCAGATCCCGACATAGTTGATCTTGGACGGCATCATCGCTTCCCGCGTCACCCGCCCCAACGGCGCCACCAGATTGTTGCGCATGACCCACCAGGCATAGTAGTAATGCCTGCTGAACCGCTCGTCTACCCGTGGAACCCGATCAAACCATTCCTCCCAATCCCTTTGACGCTCGGCCAGGGTCTGGGAGAAGGGCACGGTCATTCCGTTGACATTAGGATCGTTGCGGATGTTGAGATGGATCGTCAGGTCCTGGCCGCCTGCTGCTACCAACTCCACGACATACGCTTCGCGTTCCAGTCCGACTTCGTTGCGCAGGACCTGGCCGGAACAATGGTAGGCGAGATTGCGCACGGCCCGTAGGCTGCCGCCGTCATCGGTTCGCTGCCACAACTGTGTGCTGACCCGAAAACGGATGCCGGCATCCGTGTCTTCCGGCAAGCCAATGGCAATCGTGTCACCGCGATTGAATGCCAGGCGGAAGGCGCCAAGGCGCGTTTCGAACACCAACTGGTGCGGATAGGTGGTCAGGTTGAACGCCAATGCCATGCCTTCGGCGTCGATCAGGGTCAGGTCTTGAATATAGGGTGGGCGAAAGCGATACGTGTCGAGGCCGGGCTGGAGCGCTGTCAGGCGTTCCGCCAGCTTGATGTACAGGGTGTCGTGATTCTCGGTCTTGAACACCAGCAGCCTTGATCCGCGATCGCTAAAGGGAACGTGGGTCAGGTCGATATGGTTCTTCAGAAGTTCGATGTACGATGTTGTCTTTGGCAATTTTTCCATAGCATGATTGTAACACGTCGCGGGCGAAGCGTCAAAAGTTTACATAAAAACAAATTCATCTTGCGCACGAGTTGCAGTCCTGCCGAATTCGTTGTATCCTTTTGGCTGGCGAGCAGACGCTTGCAACCACTGAATCAGCGGAAGGTAGAACCATGACTGTCGAACAATCACGTGAACGGGTCAAGTCCAGCATCTGGCAATCGATTGCCAAGAGTGGCGTCCAGATCGACGCCGTGCCTGCCGATCAACTTGACACATTGGTCAACGCCATCACCGACGGCGTGCTGGTCGCCGTGGATGACATGCTGGAAGACAGCGGCCTTGCCGGGCGCACCGATAGCGTCCAGTCGCCGCTGGCCGACGAGGAAATCGTGCTCTGGGAAGGCCGGCCATTCCTGTCGCTGGTGGTCCGCTACCGCATCACCAACCAGCGCATTCGCATCGAGAGCGGCTTCCTTGGCAAGGACCGTGACGATATCGAACTGGTCCGTGTCCAGGACATCGACCACAATCAGGGCATCGGCGAGCGCGCGCTGGGCATCGGCGACGTCGTCATCTCCAGCGCCGACCCATCGAAGCCGCATGCAGTCCTGCGCAACGTCAGGGACCCCGAAAATGTCCATGAGATCCTGCGGCGCGCCATGCTGGACGCCCGCAAGCGCTACCGCTACAGCGTGCAGGAAGAGATGTGACCGCGCCGGTTTCTTCCGTGGACCCTGAAGAGCTACGGCGGGCCGTCCAATCCGAGTTTTTCTGGGTACTGGGTCTTGATGAAGGGCATCCCCTGCGTCACGTATTGACGGCTGCGATTCAGCCGGTGCTGGGACGTTTTGTGGACGTCGTGGCGCCGTTCGACCGCGATGTCGCCAGCGTTGGCATGCCCGAAGCACTGCGCCGCCGCGCCACTCAGTTTGTCAACGCGCTGACCGTGACCAACTCTGGCTATATCCCGCGGACTGGCCCGGTGCTGCTGCTCTCCAACCATCCTGGAGGGTTGGACTTGTTTCTGGTATTGGCGCTTCTGCCGCGCGACGACATCAAGGTCATCGTCAGCGAGATCTCGATCTTGCGCCACCTGCCGGCAAGCGGCCCGCATTTCATTTCAATCGGGCGCGCGGCTGACAGCCGCATGCAGGCCGTGCGGGCGGGAATCCGGCACCTCAACGAGGACGGCGCGTTGTTTATCTTTCCTGGCGGCATCCTCGATCCCGATCCGGCCTTCATGCCGGGCGCGATCGAGGCGCTGACGCGCTGGTCGCCCAGCGTCGAGCTCTTTCTGCGGCGTGTCCCCCAGACCCATGTCGTCGTGACGACGGTTGGCGGCGTGCTCTCGCCAGGGTGGTATCACTCCCCGGTGACCCGACTGCGCGAGGAACGCAAGGACCGGCAGAAGGTGGCTGAGGTGTTTCAGATCGCTCAGCAGTTGTTGTTGCCTGGAACCCTGGACCTGCGCCCGTCCGTACACTTCGCGCCTCCCATGGCCGCGCAATCACTGGACCTGGACGGCCCGCCAGGCCGACCGCTGGCCGCGCTGCGATCGGTCGCGCAGGCGTTGCTGGCCGATCGGCGCTACTTCCCGTAGGCCTGGAGCCTGAGAACCGCGGATTGAGAGAAAGTCGCGGATCAATCTGCCATCCGCCGTCCGCAACCCGTAACCCACAAAGGTGTCCCATGACTTCATCCCTGACATCCGCCATCCCCCATCTTTCACCAGCCTGGTCCCATTACTCGGACGTGATCGCCGAGCGCGGCGAAGGCGCGCTGCTCTACGGCGAGGATGGGCGCGCCTACCTTGACTTTACCTGCGGCATCGCCGTCACCAACACCGGCCACTGCCATCCGCGCGTCGTCGAGGCCGTCCAGCGCCAGGCCGGCATCTTGTTACACGGTCAGGCCAACATCGTCTTCCACAAGCCGATGCTGCAACTGGTGCAGGAACTGTTGCCGCTGGTTGCGCCGCTGGACAGCTTTTTCTTCAGCAACTCCGGCGCCGAGGCGGTCGAAGGCGCGGTCAAGCTGGCGCGCAAGGCGACGGGACGCACCAACGTGGTTGTCTTCCAGGGCAGCTTTCATGGCCGCACCGTCGGCGCGATGTCGCTGACCACCTCCAAGACCATCTACCGCGGCGGTTACCAACCGCTGATGGCAGGCGTCTTCGTGGCTCCCTTTCCGTATGCCTATCGCTATGGTTGGGATGTCGAGCGGACCAGCGCCTGGTGCCTGGACGAGCTGGATCTGCTGCTGGCGACCCAGACGGCCCCGAACGAAACCGCCGCGCTGCTGGTAGAGCCCGTTCTGGGAGAAGGCGGCTACGTCGTGCCGCCGGCCAGCTTCCTGCAAGGCCTGCGCGAGCGCTGTGACCGGCATGGTATGTTGCTGATCCTCGACGAGATTCAGACTGGCTTTGGGCGCACCGGCAAATGGTTCGCCTACGAGCATTTCGGCGTGCAGGCCGACATCATCACCCTGGCCAAAGGGTTGGCGTCCGGCTTGCCCCTGTCAGCCATCGTCTCAACCCGTGAGCTGATGGCCCGCTGGCCGGCTGGCTCTCATGGCGGCACCTACGGCGGGAACGTCGTCGCCACCTCAGCCGCCGTCGCCACGATCCAGGCGATCCGCGAGGAGAACCTGCTGGACAACGCGGTGCAGCGCGGCGCGCAACTAACCAGCGGGTTGCGCCATCTGCAAGAGGAGTATCCCGTGATTGGTGACATACGCGGTCTCGGACTGATGATCGGAACCGAGTTCCGCGATAGCGGGGGGAAGCCTGACAAGATCACTGCCAAGGCGGTCAGTCAGGAATGTTTCCAGCGCGGCCTGATGCTGTTGACCTGTGGTCCGTGGGACAACACCATCCGCTGGATACCGCCGCTGGTAGTCAGCCGTGAGCAGATCGACCAGAGTCTTAGCATCTTTGCGGACGCGCTGGCTGAAGCAGTGGGCGGCAGTTAGGAGCTATCCGAGCCGCGCGGCGCGGCGCGTCGGGCTTTGCGAGTCCGCACACTGAACTGTGCGGCTGGCGTGGCGCGCTGCTCCCGCCACATCTTTCAAGGTGTGGGGCCGCCACCAGCGCGAGTCTCCGCATCCGGCGAGGCTTATCGGATATTGTGAGTCCCACCCAACACTGAACTGTGCGGCAGGAGCGACGCATCGTGCAGCGACCTCAGCGCGTCTCCTCAAACAAGCGTACCATCGTCGCCTCGATGGCGGACCAGTCGGGGAGCAGCACCCAGGCGCCGGTCGGGGTGATCCACGGCGTGGCAGCGTCGGCCAGTGTGGCGCGTTGGACGTTGCCTGCCCCCATGGCCTGCATCAGCGACCACAGTGCGGGGTAGTCAGCCGGTTGCACGTCGGTCACCACACCGCTGCGTATGACCTCCAGCACGGCAGGCAGCCGCGGCCACACGGCCGGGTTCACCAACCGGGTCGCGACGGCCTGAATGACCTGTTGCTGGCGCTCCACGCGCCCGAAGTCGTCGTCGCCGTGTCGCGTGCGGGCATAGACCAGCGCCTGCTCCCCGTCCATGTGCTGCAAACCGGGGTCGAAGCGGATCGTTGTCACGCCATAGTCGGGGGTCGGGTATTCAGTATCCACGATGGCGCGCGGCACGTCGACGTCGATGCCACCGAGCGCGTCCACCAGTCTGACGAAGGCGCTGAAGTCGATTACAGCCACCCGGTCAACCGGCACACCGAGGTTCTGCTGAACGGCGGTTGCGGCCAACCTGGGGCCAGCCATTGGATCTGCGCCGTCATAGCCGAAAAAGAGGGCGGTGTTGATCCGTTGTTCACCGACGCCGGGGATATCGACCCACAGGTCGCGGGGAATCGACAGCAGCGCAGCCTGGCCGCTGTCTGGTTGTTGGCCTGCCAGCAGCATCGCGTCGCTGCGCGTCGGGCCGGTCTCGTCGGCCCGCTGATCGACGCCGAGGATGAGAAGGGTGGGGTGTGACGCGTTCGGCTGTTCGGCGAGCAGCGATGAACTCCGCAACGCGCCAAAGGCTGCGACCAGTCCACAGAATGCGATGCACCCGACCAACAGCAGTGCGGCTAGCGCCAGCGCCGGCCATGGCCTGCTGCTCTTCTGTTGTCGCCGTGCGCGTCGCAAGCGTGCGCGCCGCGCCGCGTCCGTTTCAAGCGGGGGCACGGGATTAACCACCCAACTGGGCAATTCCCGAGTTGAGGAGGCGGCTGGCTACAACCATGATCACGAAAAAGATCACCGCCAGGAACATCCACCAGGGCAAGCCAAGGATGCGCACGCTTCTGCGTTGTTTCTTGACTTGCGGGCGCGGCATTTCAGTCTGGCAACGCCAGCAAACGTGCTTGTCATCAGGGTTCCAAGTTCCACAATTTGGGCAATCAGGCATTAGGGATCCTCAGCGTCCGGGCGCCGACTGGCAGGTACATCAGCGCGCCGGCAGGCATACAATTTGGTGTCCAACACGACGATCTGCCATCGGATCTGCGCCCGAAGTGTCGTCCTGGTCATGATACCACAGCATTAACCGGTTGTTAAATGAATCTTTGCGCTGACACGATGTTTCATTCATCAAAATTGGCAATTATCTGGTATAATACTGCGAGCCCCAACCAGCACAACGCCGGGGCATTATTTCCAATACTGGCGACCGCCAGACCGCACATCTGAGGAGGATTAGATGCAATCGCAACGACGACCACGCCGATCGCTGAAGCTGACAACTGGCGCCATCTTGGCCCTGTTGTTGGTCGCAGCCATGCTTGTCCCCGTGAGCGCAGACCAACAAGCGCCCACGGACGACTTCTCAATGACGATCCTGCATACCAACGACACACATGCTAATATCGAGCCTTGTACTGTCACATGCGGCGCCCCCAACACCAATCTGGGTGGTGTTGCCCGCCGCTATACCGCCATTCAGGCAGTCAAAGCAGAAGTCAGCAACGTTCTCCTGGTCGACGCAGGCGACTCGTTCCAGGGCACTCTGTTCTTCAACTATTGGCAGGGGCTGGAAGAAGCTCATTTCATGAACGAACTGGGCTACCAGGCGGCCGCGGTCGGCAACCATGAGTTCGACTCTGGTCCGCCGGCGCTGGCCAATTTCATTGCTGCGGCTGACTTCCCGGTGCTCAGCGCCAACATCGACGCCTCGGCGCAGGTATCGCTGACCGGGATGATCGAGCCCTACACGGTCATCGAAGTGGGCGGCGAGTCCATCGGTGTGTTCGGTCTGACCACTGAAGAAACCTCCAACATTTCCAGCCCCGGCCCTGACGTGATTTTCAACGATCACACCGCGGCAGCAGCGGCCACCGTTGCTACCCTGCAGGGCATGGGAATCAACAAGATCGTGGCCCTGACCCATCTGGGCTATGATGTAGATGTGCCCCTGGCTGCGTCCGTCAGCGGCATCGACGTGATCGTGGGCGGCCACAGCCACACGCCGCTTGGCCCGATGCCCGATCCCCAGGGACCGTATCCCACCGTGGTTACCTCACCGGCCGGCGAGCCGGTGCTGGTCGTCAGCGCCTGGGAATGGGGCAAGTACCTGGGGCGGCTGGATGTCACGTTTGACTCCGCCGGCGTCGTTCAGGACTACAACGGCGATCCGATCCGCATGGATGACACCATTCCTGCCGATCCGACGATTGCAGCCGACGTGGCAGTCTGGGCCGAGCCGATTCTTGGCCTGCAGAACACCGTTATCGCTGCGACCGATGTCTTCCTGAACGGGGAGCGGACGCCCGTGCGCACCAGTGAGACCAATCTGGGTGACCTGATCTGCGACGCGCTGCTGTGGCAGACTGAGGGCGACGAAACCCAGATTTGCATCACCAACGGCGGCGGCATCCGCGCCAGCATTGGCGCAGGCGATATCACCGTGGGCAACGTTCTGACCGTGCTGCCCTTCGGCAACCAGGTCGCATCCATGGGTCTCGTTGGATCCGATGTGATTGCGGCCCTGGAAAACGGCGTCAGCCAATGGAACCCGGCCGCACCTCCGGGGCGGTTTGCCCAGGTTGGCGGCATGCGCTACACCTTCGACCCGTCGCGTCCGTCGGGCAATCGCATCCTGACAGCCGAAGTGGAAAATCCTGACGGTTCGTTCACTCCCATCGATCCTGACCAGATTTACCGGGTCACGACCAACGACTTCCTGCGCCATGGCGGTGACGGCTACTCCGTCTTCGCCGAGAACGCCATCGATCCGTATGACACCTGGGCAGTCATGGCCGACTCGGTGGTTTACTACATCCAAGACGTGCTGGGTGGCACTGTGACGTCTGATACCTATCCTGAGGGCGGCGAAGGCCGTATCACCCAGGTGAGTGCGGACGTTGCTCGCTCGCGCCGCTTCAATGTCAGCATGGATACCTTCCTCAACGGCACACAGCCAACCACCAACTTCGGCGGCAATCAGACCATGTGGGGCGGATTCAACAATCAGATGCGACCGGCAGTCTATGCGCCTATCGCCATCTGCGACAACGCGTCAACCTGTATTCCGGAATTCTCCCCTGTCGATTCAGCCTACCTCTATCTCTACATGGTCGAAGGCCGCGGTTTCGACAACTGGAGCCAGTCGGTGATGGAGATGTCGGCCAATCCGCTGACCACGGCATGGGACCAGGCGGCTGCGACCTGGAACAGCCCATGGGTCATGCCTGGCGGCGACATGGGACCGGCCGGCCCCGCGTTGACGACCGGCAGTGGCCGCATCGGCACCTGGCTGCGCTTCGACGTGACCGACAGCGTCCAGGCGATGATCGACGGCGCCCCGAACTACGGCTTCGTGATCACGTCGAACCCAGACGTGGTGGTGGAGTCCCCCGAGGCTCGCAACGACACCCGCTTTGGCTTTGCAACCACTGAGAACTGGGATGCCAGCAAGCGCGGCTACATGCGCGTGATGTTCCGCACCTACGACTGATCCGGTACAGAGTCATCTGGCGAGGACCTGGTTTTCAGCCGGCTTAGCTGGCAGAAGCCATGGCCCGAGCGGCAGAATAGACTGAAATAGCAAGAGGCTGCCACATCGTGGCAGCCTCTTCTCGTTGTACCCCCGGTCCGATTCGAACGGACGACTCTCGGTTCCGAAGACCGATGCTCTGGTCCGCTGAGCTACGGGGGCTTACATCAGCGATTTTAGCCCCGATGTCGCGCGCTGTCAAATGCTGTCCCATGGCCGGAACGTACCGGAGTTTTCCAGATCTGAGGCATCTGCGGCGCGCAATTGCGTTGCGTGTTATCATCCAATGGGCTATAATCAGCGTTCGGATCACGTGCACCTCTGCAAGCTGGCCGGCCAGGATTCAACCTTGACGCATTTCTGGTCTTCCGCTGGTGGTTGCCTGATTCTTTGCGATAGCGTTCAATTGAAATCGTGGTGTCTATGCAAAACAGCGAGTTTTCCGAGTCTCCAACCTCCCTGGAAGAGTTGATCGACCGTCTGCCGCGCACCTTCGCTGACAGCGAGATCGAGCAGATACGCGAGGCATACGACCTCGCGGAGAAGGCGCACTCAACCCAGCCGCGCGCCTCCGGCGAACCCTACACGGTCCACCTGCTGGCCGTGGCCGGCATCCTGGCCGACATGCGTCTCGACTCGACCACGATCGTCGCCGGTCTGCTGCACGACATCGTCGAAGACACCGATATTCCCCTGAGCTACCTGAGCGAGCGCTTTGGCCCCAAGGCCGCCGATCTGGTTGACGGCGTCACCAAGCTGGAGGAGATCAAGCGCTTCACCGATGAGAAGCGCAGCCAGCAACTGGAAAACAACCCCAAACTGCGCAGCCAGCGCGACGAAACGCTGCGCAAGCTCTTCCTCTCCATGGCGGAAGATATCCGGGTGATTATCATCAAGCTGGCCGACCGGCTGCACAACATTCGCACCCTCAAGCATCTCAACGAGCACAAGCGGCGTCGCATCGCGCGCGAGACACTGGATATCTACGCGCCGTTGGCCAACCGTCTGGGGATCTGGCAGATCAAGTGGGAACTGGAGGACAACGCATTTCGCTGGCTTGACCCGGTGACCTACAAGGAGATTTCCAACGGCTTGCAGCAACGGCGCATCGAACGCAGCGAGTTCATCGAGCAGGTGATCGAAATGGTGCAGACCGAACTGCAGAAGTCGCACATCACTGCCATTGTCGAGGGCCGGCCCAAGCACATTTTCAGCATCTACCGCAAGATGCAGCGCAAGGGGGTTGAGCTGGAGCAGATCTACGACACCGAAGCGGTGCGGATCATGGTGGACGAGATCACCGACTGCTACGCCGCTCTGGGCATCGTACACGGCATGTGGCGTCCCATTCCGGGTGAGTTCGACGATTATATCGCCAACCCCAAGGACAACATGTATCGCTCGTTGCACACCTCGGTGGTCGGCCCTAACCGGCGCAGCCTCGAAGTGCAGATCCGCACGCATGACATGCACCGCTCGGCCGAACTGGGCATTGCGGCTCACTGGCGCTACAAGGAGCAAGCCAAGCGCGACGTGGAGTTCGAAAACAAACTGGCCTGGCTGCGCAGCCTGATGGACTGGGAAGGCGACTCCGCTGACGCCAGCGCGTTTGTCGAGGCAATGCAGAAGGATGTGTTCGCCGATCGTGTCTACGTCTTCACGCCGCAAGGGGACCTGAAAGACCTGGCTGCCGGCTCAACCCCCATCGATTTCGCCTATGCCGTTCATACGGAAGTGGGCCATCGCTGCCGCGGCGCGCGCGTCAACGGCAAGCTGGTGCCGCTGGACTATCAGTTGAAAAAGGGCGATGTCGTCGAGATCATCACCTCCAAGCGCGGCGGGCCAAGCCGCGACTGGATGAACCCGTCGCTGCCCTTCACCGCCACCAACCGGGCGCGCAACAAGATCAGGCAGTGGTTCCGCAAGCAGTCACGCGAGGAAAACATCCAGGAAGGGCTGGAGATCCTGATTCGTGAGCTGAAGCGGCTCAACATCGAGCGCAGCCACGACTCCATCGGCAAGCTGTTTGGCTACGAAAAAGTCGATGACTTCTATGCAGCGCTGGGCTTTGGCGATGTCAGCACCCAGCAGGTTGCCAGCAAGGTTCTGGATCTTGAACGCAAAGAGCACGTTGAGCCGGAAGAAGAGGTCCTCAGCCCGATCCCGGTTTCATCTGAGGGCGTGACGGTGCTCGGCGTCGAGGACCTTCTCAGCCGGACAGGGATGTGTTGCAACCCGGTGCCCGGTCAGGAGATCATCGGCTACGTGACGCGCGGTCGCGGGGTGACGGTGCATCGCAAGAGCTGTCCCAACGTGCAGCACATGATGAAGAAAGACCCTGCCCGCATCGTCGAGGTGAGCTGGGGACAGGCGGCCGAGCGGGCGCACCCCGTCCGTATCGTCGTCGAGGCCTATGACCGCTCCGGTCTGCTGCGCGACATCGCCTCGCTGGTGGCCGATGAACGGGTCAACATGCGCGACGCCGGCGCCAAGACCGGCATCAAGGGGCACCTGGCACGCGTAACCGCCACGCTGGAGATACGCGATGCCGAGCAGCTGAGCCGCATCCTGACCCGCATCGAGCGGCTTCCCAACGTCATCGAAGCCAAACGCTGGCACGCGACGGCTTGATAAGCTGTTGGTATGGGCATTCAGGCGGACTTCGGAAGTCGACGCAATCACTTTCGATGGCGTGCCGCACCGTGAACACAAAGAGACCCGGACCGATGTCGGTCCGGGTCTCGCATTTTGTTTTCTTTTGTGGCGGCCGCCGCTTCGCAGTGACGCCGCCGATGTCTGTTATTGCGCCGAGAGCAGGTTGGACGGCACCGGCGGCAGGTTTGGCACCTTGTCTGTGGTCAATGACCGGACAATGCGCGCCAGCGCCTTCTGATTTTCCAGCCAGCTGTTGAAGTCGGGGTTGCCGGGATTGGTTTCCAGCACCTGGATGATGTGATAGCCGAACTGCGTGCGCACAGGATCGCTGATTTCGTTGATGCCCAGGCTGAAGGCAGCATCTTCGAACTCTTGCACCATGGAGCCCCGGCCAAAGAAGCCCAGATCGCCGCCGTTTGCCGAGTTGCTGGTGTCATCTGAGTATTGGGCAGCCAGCGTCGCAAAGTCAGCGCCGTCGCGCAGCTGCTGGGTGATGCTGATCGCTTTGGCCAGCGCCAGTTGGTCGTCTTCCGCAGTTCCGTCCTGGGGCACGGAGATCAGGATGTGCCGGGCATGGACCTGCTCGCCGGACAGCGGCATCTCGCTGCCCAACTGCTCCGTCAACTGCTCGCGCAGGATCTGGTCGGTAATGTTGGTGGTGTAGATCTTGCGCACGTCGTCGGCAGTCAGGCCGGCGCCGCTGGCGATGTTGGTCAGCACCTGGTCGAAACCGGTGGTGAATTCTTCCGCCGTCTGAACGTGGACGGTGGGCGTCGGCAAGACCTCGGTCGGCGTCACCGTCACCGTCGACGTCACGGTGGTGGTCGGCGTCGGCGAGGGGGTGAAGGTCGGCGTGGGCGTCGCGGCTGCCAACGCTTCGGCGGTAGCCGTCGCGTCAGGCGCGGTGACGAAGCCCTGCTGGGTCGCGATGAACGACTCGAGCCGTGACTGCACCTCGGCTTCCGGCGCGGTGATGCCGCGTTCGGCCGCCAGTTGCTTGACCAGCTCGGTGTCGATCATGCTTTCCATCACCCGGTTGGCCAGTCCTTCGTTGCTGAACAGCTCGTTTTGAAGCTGGCTGATCTGCGCCGAGAAGAAGCCGCTGGTGTCAGACGATCCGAAGCTCTGCTGAAGCTGAATAAGCTGGTCGAGCTGCGCGATGGTCTGAAGCTGGACGAACCGGCTTTCCTTGTCAAGATCGCGAACCGAAATCGACGTGTCGTTGATGCGTGCGACGCTGGAGTTGGGAACGAAGACGAGCTGGTACAGCAAGCCTCCCACCAGCACCACGGCTGCGATGCCCAACACCACGCCGACGATGATCGTCAGACGGCGAGCGCGCTCGCGCTCCGTCTTGGTCATCGCCTGCTCTTTGCGCGACGGCTCCGATCTTACTTGTCTGCGTCGTTTAGCCATGAGTCACCGTCCCGAGTTAGCCGTAAAGCCGGACGTGCTCACCCGTGTACGGCAGCAGGGCCATGAAGCGTGCACGCTTCACCGACTCGGCAATCCGCCGCTGGTGCTTTGCGCACAACCCAGTCTTGCGCCGCGGCCGGATCTGCCCGCGGTCGGTAATGTATCGTTTGAGTGTGTCGGTCTGCTTGTAGTCGATTTCTTTGACCTTATCAACGCAGAACGCACAGACGCGCGCCGTGCGCACCTGCGTCCGGCGTCGACGGGGCCCGCCACCGCTGCCGCCATCGCGGCCGCCGCCGCCACGCCCGCCTTCATCACGCGAGCCACGCGAATCGTTATAAGCCATTGGAGTTACCTCGTTTAGTATTCAGTTTCACTGTCATCGTACTCGGCCACATAGTTGCGGCCGTCCAGGATGATCATCTCATTGGCGACGAGCTCGGTTCGAAAGTGGCGTGTGCCTGAGTTGTCTTCCCAACTGCGGGTCTGCAACCGTCCTTCGACATAGACCTGCGAGCCTTTGTGCAGGTATTGGTTGCAGATCTCAGCCAGGTTGCCCCAGGCAACCACATTGAACCATTCCGTCGCCTCCTTGCGCTCGCCCTCTGAGGTGCGCCAGCCGCGGTTCACCGCCACGCTGTAAGACGTGACCGGCTTGCCGCCTGGTGTATAGCGCATCTCCGGGTCAGCGCCGAGGGAGCCGATGATCAGGACCTTGTTCAACCCTCTGGTCATCTTCCACGATCCTCTGTCGTTCTTAGTTGTCCTTGCGGATAAACATGTATCGCAGGACCTGCTCGTGCAGCTTCACGTTGCGCTCAACTTCGGCCAACGCTTCGCCAGTGAGCTTCAGATCGACAACGACATAAGTACCCTCGGTCTGCTTGTTGATGGCAAACGCGAGCTTGCGGCGACCCCACACATTGGTCTTGCTGATCTCACCACCCTGTCCACTGATCCACGATGCTATTTGTTCGCTAACGACCGTCACGGCATCCTTATCAGCCTCAGGATGAACGATGTACATGAGTTCATACTCGTTCATGCGTGCAGTTACCTCCTTTCCTTGGGATTACCCTTGATCAACCGCCGGCCAGGTGAGGAGCCGTCTGTGTCAAAGGCGAAAAGTAACGAGGGTCGGAAGGGGCTTCCGGTACCCTCGCTGCACGGGAGAGAGTATAACACAGGGGTCGAGAGTTGCCAAAAATGGGGGGTGGGGCGTGGAGCGTAACGAGTGATGCGTGATGCGTCGGGCGGGGCTCGGTCACGCTTCACGTTTCACCTTGCCACAGGCAATGCGCAGCGCACGCCATTTTGCCAAAACCGGGCGGCAATGTATAATCGGTTGGTCAGTAACCACGGGGCGTAGCGCAGCTCGGTAGCGCGCACGGTTCGGGTCCGTGAGGTCGGAGGTTCAAATCCTCTCGCCCCGACCTACTTTTAGTCGGTACACATCCTCGGCGCTCGCCGGTACGGTGTGTACCGACTCTTATAGGGTGGGTTTATCCCCAATTTACTCGTTTTTCTCTGCAGAGGGAAGCGGCATGTCCAAAATCGTCCGTCGTCGCAAAGGCGGCATTCGAATATCCTCTAAAGGCAAAATTAGCTATAGCCCAGGCAGTGTCCGAATCGGCGGGAAGTCCGGCGGTATCAACTTCAGCAAGCGCGGCGTATGCTATTCAGGCTACAGAGGACTGACAGCCCTGGTCTTGTGACAAAGTGAGTGGCGCGCCAGTTGAAGGGTTAGTGATTGACAAGGACCGTCAGTCCTGGCTGAATAGTTACTCAATGTGGTATTATTGCAGCGTGGAGAACCTCCCCGAGCTTGGGAAACACCCGAAACCTGCCGCATGCCACCAAACATCCTGACCACAGACTCCTTCATCGCCCGCTGGCAGGCTTCCGGCGCGGCTGAGCGCGCCAACTACCAGCTTTTTCTCTCCGAACTGTGCGACGTGCTCGACCTGCCGCGGCCCAATCCGACTGTCCCTGACGAGGCGGGCAACGTCTACGTCTTCGAGAAGCCGGTACCGCTGCCGCACGGCAACCAGGCGCATCGACCTCTACCGGCGTGGCAGCTTCGTGCTGGAGGCCAAGCAGGGCAGCGACCAGCAGCAGCCGCCCGCGGCCCTCTCCACAGCGGGCGAGCGGCAGCGCAAGCAGCGCCGTCGCGGCACAGCCGTGCGGCACCTCGGCCTGGGACACGGCCATGGGCGCGCCAAACAGCAGGCGCAGATGTACGCCCGCAACCTGCCGCCCGGCGAGGATCGGCGACGGCCGCCCGCCTTTCCTCGTGGTCGTGGACGTCGGTCAGTCCATCGCCCTCTACGCCGAGTTCACTCGCAGCGGCGGCAACTACCTGCCCTTCCCCGACCCGCAGAGTTATCGCATCGAAGCTGGCCGACCTGACCGACGAAGATCGCGCGAACTGCTGCGCACCGTCTGGCTCGATCCCATGAGCCTGGATCCGCCCGCCGCAGCGCACGGGTGACGCGCGACATCGCCGACCGGTTGGCGCGGCTGGCGCGGGCGCTGGAAGGCGACTACGACCCCGAGACCGTCGCGCACTTTCTGATGCGCTGCCTGTTCACCATGTTCGCCGAGGACGTGGGGCTGCTGCCAGCCGGCAGCTTCACCCAGTTGCTGGCTGACGCGCGCCGCAACGTCGCCCATTTCCCTGGGAGTTCGTCGGCGACAAGCTGTGGCGCACCATGAACACCGGCGGCTTCTCGCTGGCGCTGCGCTTGCAGATACCTTATTTCGACGGCGGGCTATTCGAGGAGAGCAGCGCACTGCCGCTGACCGCCGACCAGTTGCAACTGCTGATCGAGGCTGCGCAGGCCGACTGGCGCGACGTGGAGCCGGCCATCTTTGGCACGTTGCTGGAGCGGGCGCTGGACCCGACCGAACGCCACAAGCTGGGTGCGCACTACACCCTGCGCGCCTACGTTGACCGGCTGGTGCTGCCCACTGTCGTCGAGCCGCTGCGCGCCGAGTGGGGAGGCCGCGCAGGCTGCTGCGCTGCTGCTGGCTGAACAGGATAAGGCCGGCAAGGCGCTGGACGAGATCGAGCAATTCCAGCAGCGGCTGGCATCGGTGCGCGTGCTGGACCCGGCCTGCGGCTCCGGCAACTTCTCTACGCGACCCTGGAACACCTGAAGCGGCTGGAGGGCGAGGTACTGGAGGTGCGCCGCCAGTTGGGCGGGCAGCAGATGCTGCTGGAGATGGAGAGCCTGATGGTGCGCCCGGAGCAGTTCCTGGGCATCGAGGTCAACCCGCGCGCCGCCGCCATCGCCGAACTGGTGCTGTGGATCGGCTTCCTGCAATGGCATTTCCGCAGCCACGGCGACGTGCGCCCGCCCGAGCCGATCATCCACCGCGCCCACAACATCGAATGCCGCGACGCCGTGCTGGCCTGGGGACGCGGTCGAGCCGCTGCTGGACGGGGACGGCAACCCCGTGACCCGCTGGGACGGGCGCACCACCAAGACGCATCCGGTGACCGGCCTCGAAGTGCCCGACGAGACCGCGCGTGTGCCAGCCTTTCGTTACATCAACCCGCGGCCGGCCGAGTGGCCTCAGACCGACTTCGTGGTCGGCAACCCGCCGTTCATCGGCACCGCCCGTATGCGCGGCGCGCTGGGCGAGGCGGCTACACTGAGGCGATCCGCAAGGCATACAAAACGTCCCCGCCTCGGCGGACTACGTCATGTTTTTGGTGGGATAAAGCAGCCCTAATCCTGGCTCGCAGCGGCCGCATCCAGCGCTTCGGGCTGATCACCGCAACAGCCTGCGCCAGACCTTTCAACCGCCGCGTCATCGAGCACCACCTGTCGGCCACGCCGCCATTGTCACTGCTTTTCGCCATCCCCTGACCACCCGTGGGTGGACACCACCGACAGCGCAGCCGTGCGCATCGCGATGACCGTCGGCGCGGCCGGCGAGGTAGCCGGAGTACTACAAGAAGTGGCAACCAGGCGGGCGGGCGACGGAGACGCAGCAGAAATCTCATTCAGACGCAGCGTTGGTCGTGTGTTGGCAAATCTGACAACCGGCAGCGACGTGGCTGGCGCAACAGCCTTGAAAGCAAAATGGCGACGTCAGCGGTCGCGGCGTTCAGTTGTTTGGTTCTGGGTTCATCGTCACAGAAGAGGAAGCTCAAACCCTCGGTCTGGGTACAGTATCTGGAAGCTTGAACGACACATCCGCCCGTACCGCAACGGACGTGACCTGACTATCCACACCCGCAGCGTCATGGTCATTGATCTGTTTGGACTGAGCGTTGACGAGGTGCGAACGCAGTTTCCTGCGGTCTACCAGTGGGTCTACGAGCAAGAGTCAAACCTGACCGTGACCAAAACAACCGCGCCAGTTATCGCATCAACTGGTGGATCCACGGCGAGTAGCGCGCCAGCCTTCGTCCCGCCTTGTCTGGCCTTTCGTTACATCGCCACCGTCGAGACCTCAAAACACCGCTTCTTTGTTTTCCTCGATGCCTCGATCCTGCCCGACAATATGCTGGTCAACATCGCGCTGGACGAGGCCTGGTTCCTGGGCGTTCTCTCCAGCCGCACCGGCACGTCACCTGGGCGCTGGGCGCTGGTGACGTCTTGGTGTTGGCAACGATCCGCGCTACAACAAAACTCGCTGCTTCGAGCCGTTCCCTTCCCGCCGCCAGCGACGAACAGAAAGCCCGCATCCGAATGCCATCGCCGAGGAACTGGACGCGCACTGCAAACGCCAGCAGGCGCTGCATCCCAAGCTCACCCTGACAGACATGAAAGTACAACGTCCAGGAAAAATCATGCGCGGCCAGCCGTTGAACGCGGTGAAGGAACGGCGGTTTTGTTGCAGGCCGGCCCTGTGTGGCTTCCGCTGATCACCGTTGACAACGTACTGTCCACGCCGACCGCCACACCGCACCCTACGCCAACACCGCGCGACACCCCCGTGCCATTGCCTACTCCTACCATCGCCGCCCCCTATTTCGTCATTGGCCAACTCCGCTGCGATACCTCCGATGAATACGTCCGCGTTGACAACATCGGTGGCGTTGCCGGCAACCTCTCAGGCTGGCGCATCCATTCCGTGGTTGCTTCGCAGACGTACTACTTCCCCGACTTCGTGCTTGGTCCAGGCGCCAGCGTCTACGTCCACAGCGGCCCCGGTGCCCCGCCAACCAACGGTAACAATCTCCTGTGGACCACCTCCTACATCTGGAACAACAACAACGACCAGGCCCATCTCATCAATCCCAACGGCGCCGTCGTCTTCTCGAGATCCTGCTGAAATGTGATGACCGTTCACAGGAGCCTATTCGCCGTCTTTCTCTGAAGGCAGCCGTTCTCTTGATAACCGAAACATGAAACACATAAACTTCCTTTCGATATTCCTGGCCATCCTGCTGCAAGGTGGCACAATTTGGCTCCCCTTGATCATCGCCGATAACACGTTGCCGCTGGCCACACCGACGCCCACCGCCACGATTACCCCAACACCCACCTGGACGCCAACCGTGACACCGACACCAACAGCCACAGCGACACCAACATCAACGCCGACATCCACGGCCACATGGACACCCACAGCTACCGCTACCGCTACCGCCACGAGGACACCCACGGCCACAGCGACCCCAACCATAACGGCGACGCCGACGGCATCTCCAACCGCCACTTCGACCTCAACGCCCAGCCCGACACCAACCCCCCTACGGGCGATATACGTCATCAGCGATCTGCGGTGTGGCGGATTGGACGAACATGTCTCTATCACCAACATAGGCCCTGTTTTCGGCAACCTGTCTGGCTATCAAATCAGGGAGAGCATCGTCGGTTACGTCTATCAATTTTTCAACCACCCGCTCCCAGCCGGTGCCACCGCCAACATTTATAGTGGAGTTGGTCACCCAATTCTTGGCGAGTACGACGCTTATTGGACCAACCTCTTTATTTGGAACCACGAAGGCGACGTGGCCCGGCTCTATACTCCCGGCGGCATCCTAGTCTCACAGCTTCCATGTCAGTGGGGCAATCCCAATCACGACAGCAAGGCGACCAGGCCCAGCTCATGACATCCGGCGGGGTCGTTGTCTCGCAGAGATCCTGCTGATCTCCCATCACTTCTCACACATACCATCCAGCGCCTGCTGTGAACGGATTTCTACGCGCAACATTTTCCTTTCCCAGTAACCTTTTCGTTTCCCCAGCGTCCTGATTCTCAGCAACTGTTAAGAACGGGAAGTCCCGCGATCCAGGGAAGAAGTCTTGGCCGATGCGCCCAGATTTGCAACAGCGCGCCCCTGCCGGCGCTGATTTTGTGTTACCTTCGCGGATTGTGCATTGCTCTTAATTCACACTATCGATGGACGGAACGGGATCACCGCGTGACGCAAGGGAAGGAAACATGCCTATGGATGGAAAGTAGAAAGACACCGTTGACGACATCGCTGAACATCAACCCTGAGTTTGGATCGGGATACCAACCGCCTGTATCAGGCACCTATTTCAGGAGGATAACGATGACTACTCAAAAACGACGCAGATTGATGATCCTGGTGGCAGTGGTTGCCGCCTTGACCATGATGATCACGTTGGCGGGCGTCAGCTTCGCCGGCGGCGACAATGGCTCCGATGAAACCGTGTGTGTGAGCGGCTACGTGATCAACCACCGTGAACAGCCCGTCAACGGCACCAAGTTCACGCCGCAGTTGAAGGTCTACGCGATCGGCGTGCCTTCCAGCTACGACGCCGCTCAACTGCCCGACATGGCCACTGAGGTCAGCTCTGTAGATCAGCTCGACACGCTGAGCAGCGGCGCCGATACGGCCAATTCAACCGGCATCGTCGTCGCCACCGCCGACGTGGATGAGGCCGGCTACTGGAAGTTCAAGGAATTGCCGGCCGGCTTCTATTACACCTTCGCCCTGCCCCTGCCGGCTGACTGGGATGCCATCGTGCCGGCGGCCGACCGCGGCGGGATTGCCTGGACCGGCTGGGCTGTGCTGGATAAACAGGACGACTGCTACGACGTCCTCTTCAAGATCCGCCGCCAGTTCGATGTCACTATCATCAAGTGGGAGGAACAACAGGACGGCACTGTCCTGCCCGGTGAGGACTGGGACATCACTGCCTACCCCGCGGGCGACCTGTTCGCCGTCATACAGAAGGAAACTACCGACGCTTCCGGTACCGCGCTTATGACCCTGACTCCCGGCACCTGGCTGATCAAGGAAACGCTCAAGGAGGACTGGATCGCGGTGACGCCGCCCGTCGTCTGGCTGACTCTCGATCAGTACGCGGCTTCCGGCGCTGCCGATCCCATCATCTTCAAGAACCATGTACCGGTCTGCCATGCTTCCATCACAGTGGAGAAGAACGGACTGGGCACCGATGCAAACGGCGGCACGGTTTGGCTTGGCCCGCTGGCCGGCTGGAAGATCACCCTTGACCGCCCGGACGGCATGATCGATCCGATAATCCTGACGACGTCTGGCTCGGGCAAGGTCACCTTCAAGGATCTGGACCCCGGCGTATACACCGTCGAGGAGGAAGAAGTGCCCGGCTGGAAGGTCGTGAGCGACAACCCGCAAACCGTGGTCATCCAGGACTGCGAGGACGCCAGAGTTTTGTTCGAAAACAAGGAAATCAACGGTGATCTGTCGATCAGCGGCCACAAATACTTCCAGGCATGGGTGCCGCCCTACAAGGGTGAGACCGTCGGCATGTCGGGCTGGACAATCACGGCCACGCTGAAGGGCACCGATCCCGAGATTTTCGTGACCACCATGACCGACACGCTGGGTGAGTATGAGTTCTCCCAGGCGACACTGGAAGGGGCCGGCATGGCAATCGCCGGCGCGACCATCACGGTCTGTGAGGAGGAGCGCGACCACTGGATTCCGGTAGGCGACACCTGTGTCGATGTGACGTTCCCCTATCCCACGCCCGCGGACTACGAGGGCGCCACGGTGAACTTCACCAACATGCAGGATCCGCCGCCCGGTGCGGCCGCATCCAGCCGATACGCCAGCGGACCGCAGTACACGGTGGTGCGCGGCGACACGCTGAGCAGCATCGCAGCCCGTTTCCATACCTCCGTGACCGAGCTGATGCGCCTCAACACCCTCTCGAATCCAAAGGCCATCTACATCGGGCTTAGGCTGGCACTGCCCAAGTAGATCAGCATCGCAGGCGTTTAGCCGCAACACATGCAGCCCGGATCGGGAGTTAGCCTCGGTCCGGGCTGTAGACTTTTTGACAATACTTCGATGTCGCGGTTTCTGCCTGGTTCTCCTGCAAGCGGCATCCATCCGCTGGCGGGATGTTCACACCACGGCGAAGAACAACAAAATGGTAAATTCGATGATCGACAGGAACAAGCTCAACGCCCTTCAAAAGATCTACAGGGGTTTGGATGGCCTTCACGTCGTATGGGCCGTTACAGGAAGTCTGGGTTTGGCGCTGCAGGGAATGGACATCGAGGTCCGCGACATTGATATCCAGACCAGCCGCGACGGAGCTTTCGAGATTGAAAGCTGTTTTCAGCAGCACGTTGTTGAGCCGGTTCGATACCTGGCCTCAGAGCGAAAACGTTCTTATCTCGGCGCTCTGGAAATCGATGGGATCAAAGTCGAAATCATGGGCGATGTGCAGGCGTTGGTCGATGGTGACGTCTGGGAAGAACCGGTCAAGGTTGAGCGGTATCGACGCTGGATCGATCTCGACGTAATGCAGATTCCGGTCCTCACACTGGAACACGAAATGGTCGCGTATCAAGCGATGGGCAGAAACGAACGAGCGCAGCAAATCAGGCAGTGGTTGGATGCGTCGGGTTGACACGTCAGCGCGCCGTGGGAGAGCGAGAAGATCGCTGTGGCGTGCAACGGCGATCAGAGACGGTAGCAGAAGTCAACTATAGCCCGGATTCTGGACGCAAAAACGCCCGCTCTACAGTTGGGGGGAAGTAGACTGCAGAGAGGGCGTTTGTAACTACAGCATACCACAGATCGCCCAATTTGCATAGGGTTTCTGCTCACTTTTTCATCGCCAATTTGCCGCCGCCTGTTCACACACCTCGCGCGCGCCGCCACCACCACATCATCTACCAGAGACTTCGGACATAACACAAGAATTGGAGGGCAAACAGCGTTTAGTTTCATGTGCAGTCGTCAAACCGATTGCACAGCAATGTCAAACTGGTTTCAAAGACAAAGCGAGCGATGAAATGAGCGCTGGTATGGACAGAACCAACCAAAACAGATCGACACGCCACAGACGACTGGCGCGGACCTTGCTTCATGGTCTGCTGCTGGTCTTGCCGTTGATGTTGACCGCCTGTAACTCGCATACGGCGTTGCGGGTGAACTTCAACTCGGACACGGTCGGCGCGCCGCCCGCACCTCTACAATCCACCGGATCGGTAGCGCTGGACCTGGGCGCCGGATCGGTGACGGTGGTAGCGGCGCCCACGCCCGGCATGTCGAAAGGCAAATGGGGCCGCATCCACCATCCAGCCGCGTCCAGCGCCCAGACTGCGCTGCGGGTTGATTTCGACCAGCTCGGCGGACCGGGTCGCTATTCACTGGTCAGTGTCCTCTATATCCCGCGAGGAACCGGAATGGTCACAGTGGCGCTGGAGTCGTCCGGTCAGCCAGTCGCCTCCTTTATGCACATCAATTTCATGCCCGAAGGCCACGTCCGTATCGATGATGGCCCGACCGTGTTTGGCGATTTTCCGCACGACCAGTCGTTTACACTGAACGTCGTGCTGGATATTGGGGACAACAGCGCCGTGGCTCAGATCGACCTTCTGGGCGGCATGGCCTTGGGAAGCGCCACGGTCGGCATCGATCCCTCGGTGCTGCCGCTGGCGTGGCAGTTCGGCACCGTCAGGTACATGATGGGCTTGGAACACACGGGCAACTTCTTTGTGGACGATATTCTGGTGACGCGCGCCAAAGACGTGCCGTCGCCGTTGAACATCACAGCGGCAGCTTTGGAAACCGATTGAATGAAAGGTACCTGATATGAACACCGGATCGTCTTTGCAATTGTTTGCTCTGGACGTGGATCTGTTGCAGGGAGTCGTTAACTTTCTGCACGAAGTCCTCCCGTCTTTTCGTACTATCGAAGATCCCGACGGCGCGTACCGGCTGGAGCTTGAACCGCCGCTGGTCGAGACGCGCGACGGCGGTAATTTTCGCATGGGGATCCACCTGCGAGGGCAGCTTTTCCTCGACGCCAACCCCAATGCCATCCTGTTTGACGCCTGGGTGCGCCTGCGCCCCGAAGTGGGCACCGACGACGATGGCAACCCGGTTGGCGTGCTGGTCTTCGACGCGGTAGAAGAAGTGATCCCGCCCATCGCCGAGCCGGTGGTGGCCGAGGCCTTCGGTCCCGACGGCACGGTGGCGTCCGCGCTCGACGCGTTGAAGCTCGATGTGTTCTCCGCTCTGACCGAGAGCGTGCACGACCAGCTATTCCCGGGCACGCCGTTCGATCGTGACGCTTTCTCCGTCGCCTTTTACCTCGGCCGGCCGGCGTCCATGGCCCGCCCGGTCTGGCAGATCAGGCTCGACGGCGACCACTACGTTCCCGACCTGGACCTGGATGTCTCGTACGCGACCGTGCCTGCCCTGGTTGCCAGTGTCGCGCTGGCGGGTCAGGAACCGGTGCCGCCCGCCGCGCCGTCGATTGTCCGTCCCGGCACCGGGCTTGCTTTGATGACCACCGCGCAACTGTTTGACCTGCGCTTCGCGCTTGAAGCGGCCACCATTCCGGGCACTGTGCTGCAAGGCTTGACCATGGACAGCTTTGCGTCGTCGTCCACCGATTATGGTTTCGACATCACCGGCGAGGGGCACAAAACCGGCGCCACGGTATCCTTCTCAGGCTCGCTGGTTGCTCAGTTTCGCGGCGGCGTCGGAGGCCAGCTCATCATGCGCTCCACCATTGACACCGATGTCGACACGGCCTGGTGGGTGGATCTGCTGAGCGTCGTCGCCGCCCTGATACCCGGAATCGGCTGGTTCCTTGGTGATGTGTTCATCTGGGAGCCCAGCGCTGCGGCTCCCGGCCAGGTGGAAGCTGCCTTGCTCGACAAGTTTCTGACCCCGATATCCGATGCCGCCCAGCGCCTGGCTAACGAGTTCTCCATCGACATCATTCCCACCTCCGCCTATCTCGCCGACGTGTGGTTCTTCGAGGGTCACATGGCGGTCGCGGCAGCGGCTTTCGTTGGGCGGCGGACCGTTGGCGTACGCTCCGTGTCACGCGATGTAGCCCATGTCGCCAGGGATCCGGGAGGCGCCGGCCAGCACACCAATCGCCGCCGGCCGGTCCAGTCGGTGGCTGAAATCGTCCTTACCACCGGTCACGCACTCAAGCCCTGGCAGGCCGGTGAGCTGGTTGCCGATGGTCTGCTCACGATCCCGGGCCATCACGCCGTACACAACCCGCTGGCACACGGCGGCGTCTACCTTCGTTCCAACCCGGACGACGACAGTTCCAATAATCTGCTGGATTGACAGATTGCTCGCACAAGAAAAGCTCCGGCGGTTGGCCGGAGCTTTTCTTGAGACTGTCATACCGCTGCCGTCGGTAACTGCTAG
This sequence comes from Anaerolineales bacterium, assembly GCA_020634615.1. Lineage (GTDB taxonomy): Bacteria > Chloroflexota > Anaerolineae > JAAEKA01 > JAAEKA01 > JACKBK01. The sequence goes on along the minus strand of JACKBI010000004.1, from coordinate 206,848 downwards.
CGCGCGTCCACATGGGCTGCCACCTGCTCGCATACCTCCCGCAGCGCCGTCTCGGCATCCATGCCGCCGGCTTTCGCTTCGGTGACCAGATCCCAAAGCTGCCGGCCTAGCGGATTGGCGCCGTCCAGCGATGGCTCCAGCCCGGCCCGCGCCAGGCGGCTCTGGTACTTGCCCGCCAGCATCAAGGCCGGCAATGCCCGCGGCACGCTGTCGAATGGAGAAACCGGCCGCTCCCCGCTCTCCACCCCCCGCTCCACATCCTTGATCGCCGCCCAGTTGCTCAGCACCTCGTCCACGCTGGCCACTTCCACGTCGCCAAAAACGTGCGGGTGGCGACGGATTAGCTTCTCAACGATCTGCGTCATCACCTGCGGCCACTGAAAGCGCTCTTCTTCGGCGCCGATCTGCGCGATCATGGTCAACAGCAGCGCAGCGTCGCCCAGCTCCTCGGCCATCTTGACGTCATCGTCCTCATCCAGCGCCTCGACCAGTTCATAGATCTCTTCCAGCAGATCCTTGCGCAGGGTCTGTACCGTCTGCTCGCGGTCCCATGGACAGCCGTCGGGCGCGCGCAGGTGGGCGACGATCTCCTGCAGGCGGTTGAAAGATGCCTGCGGTCCGGCGGGCGGCACATAGAGCGTTGTCAGGTGATCGTACGCTGTGCTGTGGTCCAGCTCGAACAACGGGATGGTGGCCAGCGATGCCTCGCTCGGCCCGCCGGCCGCGGCGCGCAGCACCGTCACCGGATGCGTCTCGGGGAAGCTGTGCAGCAGCGTCAGCTTGACATCGCTGGCCAGCGCGCGACTGTAGCATTGCGCCAGCAGCGCGGGCCGCGAAGTGTCAAAGGGCGGCACATGGCTGGACGCCGCGACCATGGCGTCCAGCACCTGCAAGCCGTCCTGCTCCAGCGGATCAAGCCCCAGCGCCAGGCAGGCGGGCTCAACGAAGCTGACGCCGTGGATCACGCGTACCGGGATATTGGCTTCGCCGGCCGCGGCGCGGATCAGCCACGTGGTCGCCTCGCCGATGGCCGGATCGCCCGGCACGGCGTAGACGACACCCTCTGGCCGGCTGCCGAGCGAGATCACCTGGCGCGTGATCTCAGCGTAGACGTCGGCAAATTCGTCTGCGCGGGCGTACTCAGCGTCGAAGCTGTGGACAACGAGGTGCGCCGGCAGTGCGGTCACCACGGGGTGCTGGTTCGTGCGCAGATAAACGTCAGAAGCGGCTGATAGAGCGTCCCAGGCAGCCCGCGTGAGCAAGTCAGGGTCGCCCGGACCCAGACCGACGATAGTGATGTGTGGCAATGGAGAACCTCTGGAGTAGATTTGTCAGGCAGAACTCCCCGCAATTATGCCACAACTCCACCCACCTACCACAACCGCAGGGCAATGCGTCACTCGAGCCGCTGAAGTCCGGTCACCACAGCAACCCGCGTCGCCACATACCGCCGGTGCTGGCGACGAGAACGTGCTCTGTGGTCGGGTTGACAGTCGCAAGACTGGCTGTGTCTTGCAACACCAGACCGAGGGCTGCTCAAAAGTCGAGATCACGCTCGTGACAGTCACCCTGAACGGATCTGACGAAAAACAGGCGCAGGCATTCAAGGCAAGTGAAGGGTCTTCTCTGGAGTATGCGAGATGTTTCGCTGAGTAATGTGAACGTGCTTGTTGTCTTTTCGAGCCGCTCAACATGACAAATGCGGGACTATTGAGAAGCCCTGAATACCAGATTGATCCCTGTTGCTATCATTTCACGACAGTGCTAAAATGTCGCCACAGCGTAATCGGTCAATCAACGGTCTGGGCTTGCAATATACTCGAGCGGGTTCTTCCCGAAACATCTACGTCTGCGCCGCAATCCTGTGGACCAACACCTGAAGGAAATCACCTCATGACGGCGACCACCGGCTATCTCCTCATCGCCGATATCTCCGGCTACACCAGCTATCTTACATCGTCGGAGCTGGATCACGCTACCCCCATTATGCGCTCGCTACTGACTACGTTGATCGAGCAGGTTGGTGAGCCGATGAGTCTTTGGAGGATCGAAGGCGACGCGGTGCTTGCCTACTCGACCGGACGCTTCCCGACTGGCGACACATTCCTGGCCATCTGCGAGAACCTCTACAACGCGTTCGCGATTCGCAGACAGGACATCATCGCCAACACCACATGTCAGTGCCGGGCCTGCGCAAACGTGGCAAACCTCGACCTGAAGATCATCGCGCATCACGGCACGTTCGAGGAGATGCAGTTCGGCCCAATGAATGACCTGTCGGGCAGCGATGTCATCCTGGTGCATCGTATGGCCAAGACCGACGTGAAGAAGGTCACCGGCATCAAGAGCTATGCGCTTTTCACCGACGCAGCCGTCCACGCAATGGGGATCGAGGCTGCGCTGGCGCCGTACTCACAAGGGCTGGAATATTTCGGCGATGTCCAGATGCAGGTCTACGACTTGGGGGCCGCATGGGAGCGTTTTCGGGATCGTCATGCACGCTTCTACATCGGACCAGACGAAGCGGTCTTTACTTACAGGCGCCATTTTCCGCACTCGCCAAGCGTGCTATGGGACGGCCTGGTGAGACCTGAACTCAAGCGTATCTGGATGGACATGATTTCGGTCACCGCCGATCTGCCTGAGGGACGCCTGGGGACTGGCTCGCGCTACCACTGCATACACACCGACGCAGAGTTTTCCTATTGGATCATCGATTGGCGTCCGTTTAGCTACTTCACCGTGAAATTCGCCGACCCCTTCCATCCTGGGCTTACATACAACGAAACCTACGAGCTACAACCTGACGCCGAGGGCTCCGTCTTGTGTTACACGATGGCGTCGACCATCGACGAAAACGGCATTCCACAGGATGCTGCCACGGCCGACAACATCGCTTTCATCAAGCAGTTCTGGGACCACACCCTCCCTGTCCTTTCGGATCTGCTTGGGCAAAACCAAGGCTGACCGCTTCGGGCCAGGCTGCGACCCGGTCCCAACAGTGGCACTACGGTGGCTGCTGTTAACCTGCACCATCGAGTAAGGTATCTACAGCCGCACGTACATCCCCCCAGAACCGCGAAATCTAGCGCCGCGTCCGGCGGCGCGTGAAGCTATCTTGCAGCACCTGAACGGTATTGTCGCCGCGGTTGCCGACGTAGACGCGACCGGTTGACGGGTTGACGCCGATCATGCCGGGGGCGTCGCCCACGGTGACAGTATTCAGCACCGCCATGCCCGGGCCGTCGATCACCGTCACCGTGCCGTCAGCGCTGTTGGCAACGAAGACATGGCCGGTGGTCGGGTTGACCGCAATGCCTGTCCCGCCCTGGATGCCGCCAGCGCCGACCATCACCGTGCCGATGCGGCTGGCGCCGCTGGACGCAAGACTGTACACCGCGACCCGGTCGGGATTGCTGCCGCTGACAGAGATCAACGCATACAGCCGGTGGCGCACTGCGTCGACTGCGATGGCATAAGGCTCGCCCTGCACCGCGAAGGTCTGACTCCACAGGCGCGTGTTGCTGGCCGTGTCAACCACCACCACGTTGTCCGTGTCGCGGCAGGAGACGAACGCCCGCTGCAAGCCTGGATCGACTGCGACGCCCAGCGCGCCGGCTTCCGCCTCGACGGTCGTGATCAGCCCATTGGTTGCGCCGTCGATGACCGCCAACCGTCCGCCGTCGTGCAGGCTGACATAGGCCCGGTTCAGCGTCTCGTTGACCGCGACATAGGACGGTTCGCCGTAGCCCATGCTGCTGAAATAGACCGTTCCCAGCAGCGCCCCGGATGTGCCGTCCAGCACCCACAGTGAGTTGCCGGCGTAGTTGGCGACGTACACCTTGTTGGTCGCGCTGTTGGCCGCGACGCCAAATGGCTCACTGCCGGTGTGATAGGACGCCAGCACCGCGTTGGTCGCACCGTCGATCTTGACCAGCCGATCGGTCGTCTTGCTGGCGACATAGACTCGGTTCGTCTGCACGTTGACGCCGATTCCCTTGGGATGTTGAATACCAGGAATGGTCGGCAGCGGCGTGCTGGTGGATGTGGTCGTCGGTGTGGCGGTGGCTGTCGCGGTGGGCGTCGATGTCGGCACGGACCGCCGATTCTGGAAGGTCACAGCCGTACATTGGTCGCCGGGTACGACCACGATCAGCACCGACGGCGGAACCACCGGCGTCCAGCCGGGCTGCAATACCTCTGACACTACATAGCTGCCGGCCGGCACACCGTCGAAGCGAACGTTCCCCAGTCCGTCGGTAACTGCGCTGCGCGGTTCACCGCCGCCAGCCGGTTCCAGGATGATCGTCCAGCCCGGCAGCCCGGTCATGGTCGTGTCGATCTTGCGACCGGTGACGCAGCCGGCGCCAACCGGTGTTGGCGGAGGCGGACCCGAAGTGGACGTTGGTGGCGGTGGGCCGGACGTCGACGTTGGCGTCGGCTGAGCGATCTGCTTCATCAGTATCGGCAGATACATGTGCAGTGTTCTGGGTTGCTGGCCAAAATCGAAGCTCGTGGTCTGTGCGGTCAGCAGCGCGCCGGTCTGGGTCGTTGCTGAGGTCGGCACGTAACCGGGCAGCGTCGAGGCAGTCACGGTGACCATGCCCTCGGGTTCGTCGAGCCAGGAAACGACACCCGTCGCGTCGCTGACATCCGTGTCGCCCTCGCCGTATTCGTTGGTCCAGGACACCACCACGCCGCCCAGCGGCGCCTCGCCGGGATCCCACGTGCCGCTGCCGTCCAGATCCTCGAAGGTGTGCGCCACCAGCGCGCCGAAGCAGCGGTTGCCGATCTCTACCTGGGCCGACTGGCTCGCCGTTATTGTGATCTGCGGCGGATAGGGATCGGTGGTCGGCAGACAACCCAACGGGCTGGTCTCGGTCACAGCATAGGTCGCGGCCGGCAGGTCAGCCCAGATGACGCAGCCGTCCGGGCCGGTGACACCGCTGCCGGTGTCCCCCAGGTCGTTGATGTAGCCAAGCGAAACGCCGGAGACCGGCGCTTCGTCAGCGTCGCGCTCGCCATTCCCGTTGCGGTCGCTGAACTTGCAGGCTGTCAGACCGGCTTGCGGCTGAAAGCTGGACCTGACCGCCGGCGCCTGCCCGGAGGTGGCCGCGCTGGCCGCGCCCAGGCTGATCAACAAAAGCAGCAGCAGACCGCCGGCAACACCCCATACCCCTGCCAGCCAACGCAACGATAAGCGTGGTTTCATGGCTCCCTCCTGCGAACTCCCTCATCGTAGAACAGCGACAGGTTATCGCTCAACCCATTGCCAACATAGACTGCGCCGTCGGTCGGGTTCACCGCGATGCCGTAGGGGAACTGCCCGACGGCCTGCGTCGCGACGACTGCGTTGCTGTCGCCATCGACGATGCTGACATTGTTGGAGGCCGAGTTGGTGATGAACACCCGGTCTGTTGCCGGGTTGACCGCCACGCCGCCGCCGCCGGTCGTCCCGCCGGAAGGCAGGCTGGCAGTGTCGAGCAGCACCAGACCGGAGCCGCTTGCCGCGTAGACCTGAACCGCGTTGACGTTCACCGAGTTGGTCGCCAGCACCACGTAGAGCTTGTTGTTGTAGTTGTTGAAGCCCAGCGCGTAGGGCACCGCGCCCGGCGGCTGCGGCGTGACACCCTGGCCGGCAATGACGTTGCCATCGCCATCGAAAGTGACGATCTTCTGGTTGTCACGGTTGCCGACATAGACGCGGTCGAGGCTTTCGCTGACCGCCAGTCCGTACGCGCCCGCGTTGATGCCGGTGCTGGCGCTGTTGAGCACCGCGTTGGTTGCACCGTCCAGCACATACAACGTATTGGCGGCGTGACTGACTGCGTAGACCCGGTTGGTCTGGGTGTTGACCGCGACGTAGGTCATCTCAGGCGCCAGCGGCACGGTCGTCACCACCTGGTTCGTCAGACCGTCGATCACCGTCAGCGATGCGCTGCCGTAGTTCGCCACATACACACGGCCGGTGGCGGCATTGGCGGCCACGCCGAAGGGCAGAGCGCCCACCGGCAGCTCCGCCAGCACCGATTGGTCGGCGCCGTTCAACACGAACAACGAGTTGGTGTTACGGCTGGCAACATAGACGCGATTGATGGCCGCGTTGACTGCCAGACCGTTGGGCGCATCGAGACCCGGCACCGCGATGGGTGTGGCTGTCGGGCCAGGCGGCGTCGGCGTATTGGTAACCGTCGGCGAGGGTGTGACTGTCGGCGATGGCGTGATCGTCGGCGTGTTTGTCGCGGTCGGCGTGGAGGTCGCAGTTGGAGAAGCCGTAGCCGAGGCAGTGGCTGTCGCCGTGGGCGTTGCAGTGGGCGGCGGGGCGTAACGCACAAACAGCATGGGCAGCCAGGGCCCGAAACCGGCCATCGGCGTCAGGTCGTCGATCAGGTTGATGTCGTAGCCGAGGCAGTCGCCCCGGCCGTAGAAGTCGCGCGTGCGCAGGTAGTACTGGCCATCGGCCGGCGCGGTCCAGACGATCTGCGACGCCAGCGGTTCGGGTGAACCGGGGTAGTCGTCGTTGAACGCCAGCACGGTAGTGCCGTCGGTGTCGTACAACCGCAGCGTTGTGTCGGTGTCCAGCAGCAGGTTGAAGGTCGTCGCGGTGTAAACGCGGCCGGCCGTCGCCTGGAAGTACTTCCAGTCCTGGTCGCCCACCGGGTCGAAAGTGTGGCGTTGGGCCGCGCCGTCCGCAAGGATCGGTTTCGCCTCGGACGCGTCGTTGTCCGGCTCATACTGGTCGGGGCAGACGCCCTGCAAACGCGGGCTGAGATCACCGGACCGCAACAGCGCGCCCGACGACGCCGGAACCACCGTCACGGCCAGGGCAACCAGGACAAATACCAAAACCAGCAGTACAAATGGGAAGTTTTTGGACACGAGCGTCTCTCTCCGTGACTATGTGCGGGGAACGCGGCCGCGGCGCACTGCGCGCGAAAGCAGCTATCACATGAAAAGACGCTTGGACGGGACGAAAAGTAACGGGGCGGACGAACCTTGTGCATTACGGCGCTACCCTGTGGTATACTACCGTGCAAAGGCTTCACCACAGGAGCAACCCATGAGGAAAATTGCCGTTGCTTTGACCAAAGGCGGCGTCGGCAAGACGACGACCGCCGTCAACCTGGCTGCCGGCCTGGCGCTGGCCGGCCAGAACGTGCTGCTGATCGACGTCGATACCCAGGGCCAGGCCGGCCGGTCGCTGGGCGTGACCGCCTCGGGCGGACTGGCCGAGCTGGTCGCAGGCGAAGGCGCGCCGGAACAGCTGGCGACGCCGGCGCGCGACAATCTGGCCGTGCTGGCCGGCGGCAAGAGCCTGGCCGGTCTGAAACGGGTCATCGCGCGCAAGGATTTCGGCGGCGAACGCACGCTGGCCGAGGCGCTGGTCGCGCTGGATGGCCGCTACGACTACGTGATCGTCGACACCGCGCCCGGCTGGGATGTACTGACCGTCAACGTGCTCTTCTACGTCGACGAGGTGCTGGCGCCGGTTTCGCTGGAGGTCATGACGCTGCAAGGGCTGATGGAGTTCTCGCAGAGCATGACAGACATCCAGCGCTACCGCGACGGCCTGGCGCTGCGCTACGTCGTGCCGACCTTCATGGATCGGCGGGTGCGCAAGTCGGAGGAGATCCTCGCTCAGCTGCACACCTACTTCCCCGGCCAGACGTGCGAGCCGATCCGCTACAACGTGCGACTCTCCGAAGCTCCCGGCTATCGCCAGCACATTTTTGAGTACGCGCCCCGCTCGGCCGGCGCCGAGGACTACGGGCGACTGGTAGAAAGGATCATGCAAGATGACGCGCAAGGAAACGCCTGACGTGCTGGGCGAGCTGCTGGCTGGCCCACCGACCGACGCCGACATCCCTGCTCCACCGGCTCAATCAACACCGCCGCCAAAAGCGCGCACCAGCCGCGCTGCCGGTTCATCAGGTGGCAAGGCCAAACAAGCCAAACAGCCGGAACCCGCGCCGGCTCCAAAAGGCTGGGACTATCTGATTGTCTCGTTCAGTAACTATCGCGGCTGGCGGCCCCGCTATATCAACGGCCAGGAGATTCGCAACTGGAACCAGGCGCCGGTCATTCACGACTACCTGGCGCAGCTGGGCCAGGATGGTTGGGAAATGGTAGGCGCGGGCGGTGGCAAGACGCTCTACGGCGCCAGCGATTTCTATCAACTGTTCCTGAAGCGCGCCAAGAAGTAGCGGGCAAGCTTTTCCGGCTCCTACTCGTACTCGTCCTCTTACTCGTACTCGTTCGAAGGCACGGACGAGTACGAGTAGGAGTACGAGTACGAGTACGAGGACGAGATACCGAATGTCCGGCGAGAAAATACTGATTGTCGAAGATGAGCGGGCGGTAGCCAGGGGGCTGGAGTACGGGCTGACGGCCGAGGGCTTCAGCGTTCTTTGGGCGCGCACTGGCAACGAGGCGCTGGCGCTGACGCGCAACGAGGCGCCGCATCTCATTGTGCTGGACATCCGACTGCCCGACATCAGCGGCTTCGACGTCTGCCGCACGCTGCGCAGCGAGGGCAAGCGCCAGCCGATTTTGATGCTGACGGCGCGCGATGAAGAGGTGGACAAAATCCTGGGGCTGGAACTGGGCGCGGACGACTATCTTGTCAAGCCTTACAGCCTGCGCGAGCTGGTGTCACGCATTCGCGCGCTGCTGCGCAGGACGTATGGCGACCTGGCGATGCCCACAGCGGATGCCAGGCGGCTGGCCTTCGGCGCGGTCGAGGTCGATCTGGAACGGATGCTGGTGACCCGCCGCGGTCAGATCACAGAACTGACACCCATCGAATTCCGCCTGCTGCGTCACCTGGTCAGCCAGCCTGCCCGGCCCGCCAGCCGCGAGCAGCTCATCGAGGCAATCTGGGGCTACGACAGCGACCTGGGCAACGACCGCACTGTCGATGTCCACATGCGCCACCTGCGCCAGAAGCTGGAGGACGATCCCTCCGACCCGCGCTGGCTGGTGACTGTGCGCGGCGTTGGCTATAAGTTTGAGCCGTAGAGTCTGTTTCCAGTCGCTCGGACGCGTGAACGGAGGCAATACAAGTTGCCTTGTCGCATCGACCAGGTGGCGCAGATCTTGCATTCGCGTTTTGCTCTGTTGTGTGAATTCTAAAAGGAGGGGCGGCCAAGCCGCCCCTCCTTTTATCTCATCGGACAGTTCCCCAGTGTGGTCAGGGCTGGTCGAAGCGCCGCCATTACCGGGCGCTCCGACCAGCGGTTATGCTAGTGCACGGCCAGGTTGCCCCCGCCGAGCAAGGTCTCGATCGTCTGTGCTCCCGTCCACTCGGAGGACAGGAGTAGCCTGTTACCGTCCCAGAGCGTGATGCCGATGGTGTCGTTCGCGCCGGGCTCGCCCTTGTCAGTCAGCGTCATCTGCAAGGTGAGATTTCCACCAACGCCGGTCAAGTTCGCCTTCGACCTGAAGTCGGCGATGCCGTAACAGTTGGGACTTGCCGGGCCAGTACAAGGCTGCCCGCCAGGAGTCTTGAAGGTGATCCCCAGGGACTCTAGCGCCGTGCTCTTGATCTGGTACGTGTTTCCACCGCTGCGGAATACGATGTTGACGTGGCCTTTGAGGGTTCTGGCGTTCTTGTAGCTGACGTTGAACCCGAAGTTCAGCTTCGAACCGGCATCCGCTCGGTACGTGCCGCCGGAGTTTGCGATGGTCAGGTAGCCGCCGCCGGTCGCAAAGCTGCCATTCGGTTGGGCGACCTCGACAATCGCTGATGTCGATCCGACGTAGTAGTTGTTGATGATGACGTCGATCTGATGCGCATCGAGCCCCAGAACCACAGTACAACTGGCGGTTCCAGTGGTCGTGTCGCCGTTGATCAGCGCCACGTTGAGTGGTCCGCAGAGGGTCGTTGAACCTTCCTTGAAGGTCACCGTCGCGTTGCGAACGTCGCCTGGCTGTGTGTCGCCAGATCCCGCTACGACCGAACTGTCCCGCACGGTCACCCGCAGGAGCACGCTGGCGGAGGAGCTGTTGGGGGCCGTGAACGCCAGCATGTCGCCGGTGTAGGTGACATCCGCGTCCTCTTTGGTCACGACAATTGTGAACATCGTCGTTGCTGCGCCGCCCGTTTCGTCGGTTACTGTGACGGCGACTGGATACGAGCCAGGCGCCGCTGTCGCGGTGCCGGCCACCTTCCACGTCCGGGTGCCAGGCAGGGTCAAGTCATCGCTGGTCGACACAATCGACAACGACATGCCTGCCGGCAGCCCGACAGCCACCGCGCTGAGGCTGGTGCCCAAAGAGTCGGGGTCGCTGGCCGTGACGGTCACGTCCGGCGTCAGGGAGTCGCTGTACTGGACCGACTGGCTGCCGCCTTCGCCCAACGAGTTGCTGACTTCTGGTACGGCCTGAATCGCAAAGTCGCTGTTCGAGATGTCGAAGAATATGTTTCCAACTGCCTCGACTTTGACCCGCGCTTCTGTCGTTCCAACGTTTGGCATAGCAACCATTTCAGAACCATCGTTTGGCGTGCTCGCCGCCAGGATGTAGGGATAGGTATAGCCACCATCCGTAGAAAGCGAGATTTTCACATTTGCGGTGTCGATTGGCGACAGATCGGTTCCCGCTACGTTCCAGGTGACCGTTTGCATCGACAGCCCTTTGTAAGTGGCCGCGGCGTTGGGCGATGTGACCAGGAACGGGCCGGTGCCCGTGGCCAGCAGCAGGGTTGTGTCGGCAGCGTTGACGCCGCCCCAGCCATCGCGGGCCGTGAAGCGGAAGTGCAACGACAGCGGACTTGCATTGACACCTGCGAATCCGGCATAGTCGGCGGTGGGTAGAAACTCTGCGTAACATTCGACCACATCCAGTGGCGCAAATGGCGCGATCGGCCCGGTCGGGCAGACGCCCGTGTCGGCGTTCGTGTTGTTATCCAGGATCTGATCGATGTCCGGGAATACACGCGTCGGGTTGGTCGTCAGTTGGTTTTCACCCGGCGGGTTATAGAGCAATGGGTCGCTGACCACCGCGGACTTCGGGAACATGGCAAACAACGGTCCGTTACTCTTAACGTTGTTCAACAGGGATGTACCTGCTGAGCCGCCGCGATCGTTCTGCTCCCAACTGTAGAGCATGGTGTCGCCATCCGCGTCCGTCGCTTCGCCGGTGAGTGAGAAAGGCGTCCGCAGCGGGATCGTAAACGACGCCGGCGCTGTCACCGACGGCCAGCTATTGCCTGTCGCGGTGATGATTCCGCCCTTGTTGTCCACCGCGCCGCCCTTGTCGGTCTCACCAAAGAAGCCGCTGGCGCCAGCGCTCATGTTCGTCAACGACAACATGACGGGCACATCTGTGACGCCCAGCGTTCCACCAAACGTCACCTGGAACCCGTTGGTGCTCGGGGAACCGCCGCCGCCGAAGTTGGCGATCGTCACGGTCGCCCCTGCAGGCCAGCCGGGGATCGCCTCGATCGCGGCCTTGATTCCTGCGGTGGTGTAGTTCACCCCGTTGGTGATCAAGGCCGAATCGGCTCCGTTGTAGTTGACAGTGAACGAGTCGAACGCGCCGCCGTGATTTGTTTCCTCAACAGAGGCAAAACAGCCGCCGCAGCTCAGGTTGACTAGCTCGATGTTGGGCACATCCAGCCCGGCAGATGCGCCACCGTAGGTCACCGTGAAGCCAGTCGAAGCCGCACCAGAGACAGTCGCAGTGCCCGCAAACCCGGCAATGGCGTTTATGGCAGTGTTGAGATTCGCGGTTGTGTAGGGGAGGCCGCTCCCGCCGATCAGGACCGAGTCGTTCCCACCGATCCGGACCTGGAACGGCGAGTAATAGGTCGCCGAGCCGCCGCCTGAGTTGGCCAGGCCGGAAACGGCAGCCGTATACTCGAAGGTGCGCGCCGTCGGCACCGCTGTGATGGTCCACGTGCCATTGTAGCCGGCTACGCCAACGCTAGCGATAGTAACGACGTCACCCACCGACCGGCCGTGCGGCGCAGACGTGCTGATGGTGACCGTCGTGCCGGACTCTGTGGCGCCTGGTACTGCGAGCGTCACTGTGCCCCCGCCGGAGGTAGCAAGCCCTGCGGTCGGATTGGTGTACTGGAATGACCTCGAGGTAGGAACCGCCGTAACCGTCCAGGTGCCGTTGTAGTCTGCAACCCCAACACCAGAGATCGTTACCGTGTCCCCAACCTGCAGCGTGTGCGCGCTTCCGGTCGCGATGGTGACCGTGTTGCCGGTCTCTTCTGCACCGCCACGTGACGTTGCGCTTGGCGCGCCGTTGATTGCCAGACTCAGCGGCTGGACCGTTGCGGCCTGCGAGTAACCGGGGCCAAAGGTGACGACCTGGACTTCGTTGCCGCCGCCGAAGTGCTGCAGTGAGGCAGTTTGCACTTCGTTGATAGCGGCCTGGTTCGACGCGGTGTAGGTCGAAATCTCCTGGAGGCTGCGCTGCGAGAAGTAGGGGTCGCTGTGGGCCTGGAGATCGTCGGTCAGGCAGATGCCCGCGTAGGCCATGACGGAGGAGCCGCTGCCTGGCTCAACTGAGTTGGCTGCGCTGCGGTTGCCGCCGGAGCAGTTGAGTTGGTTGCCGTTGAAGGGATGGTTGCCGCTGAACTGATGGCCCATCTCGTGTGCCACGTAGTCCACGGCGTAGAAGTCACCGACCGGCGTCGGGATGCCGGTGCATCCGCCAGCCTTGTTCGAGCGGCCGACAACGCCGAGGTTGGCGACGCCGCCGCCCGGCTGGCCCAGCGCCAGGTGGCCGATGTCATAGTTCGACGCGCCGATTATCTGGCCGATTACGTAACGGGCGCGAGACGTGCTGGAGCAGCCAGTGACCTGCGACTGTGTAAAACAACCTGCCGCTCCACAGGGTCCGTTGGGAGCGATGGCCTGCGCATATGTGTCCAGGTTGAGCAGGTCATTGTTGGCGACCAGCACCATGAAGATCGAAAGGTCCTCTTCGTAGATCTGGTCGACACGGTTCATCAGTGTGACCTTGGCGGCGGTCACATTCGCCGGGCCGCCGAAGTAGGTGGCGTAGCCCGGGTCGGTGATCAAGGCGAGACGGTATGTTCGCAGCACATCGCCGGTGGGCGGGTTGGCAACTGCGTCAACCTCGCGAACCGTAGCGAGATCGAAGTCATCCGCCATACTCTCGGCAAAGCCGCCATGTGGGTCCTCGCTCAGGTCACGCCCGAAATAGGCGACGTAGACGCTGTCGTCGAGATGATAGTACGGGTCGATGTACCAGGCCCCTTGCGGCGATCTGACCGCGGCGTGGAAACCAAGCGGAGTGAGATCGAAGCGGATCGTGGCTGCCGTGTTGTCAATCCCTCGTCCGCGGTAGGTCTTGATATCCGGATGCTTGGCAGCAAGCCCGGGCTCCATGACCGGCGATTCCTCGACTGTGAAGCGCTCGAAGCCGCCGCAGGGATTCGGCAGCGACAGCACGAGCGGATTCGTGGTCGCAGCTTCGCTGTATTGAGCAGGAGCGGTAGAGAGCAGCACAGCCATGCCGTTGCGGTCCAGCGTGTAAGATTGAAAGTACAGCGGATTTACCGCACGCTGCGCGCTCTGGCGCGCAGGCAGGGCCGTCTCATCTACTGCGTGCCAGAGATTCTGGCCAGAGCCGTCAGCAAGTCCAAAGGCCTTGTTCGGTGGTGTAAGCGGTGTGCACGCCGTATTGGTGGGTGCATCATTGGAAGGCGCCGCCGACGCGCGCGGTACGGCCGATCCCATGAAAGCCATGAGAAGCGCAATCATTGTCAGACAACTCAGTATCCGATGGATATGTTTCACAGAATGCTCCTTGTCACAGTGTATTGTAAATTCGATTGCCACCAGCGACCAAGACTACTCTTGGTCGCTGGTGGCATCATTACATCATATCGATTGAGGTTACAGGCTTAGTGCACGGCCAGGTTGCCCCCGCCGAGCAAAGTCTCGACCGTCTGCGCTCCCGTCCACTCGGAGGACAGGAGGAGATTGTTGCCGTTCCAGAGAGTGATGCCGATGGTGTCGCTCGCGCCGGGCTCGCCCTTGTCAGTCAGCGTCATCTGCAACGTGAGATTTCCACCAACGCCGGTCAAGTTCGCTTTCGACCTGAAGTCAGCAATTCCATAGCACTCGGGACTTGCCGGGCCGCTACAGGGCTGTCCGGACGGAGTCTTGAAGGTGATCCCCAGGGAATCGATCGCCGTACTCTTGATCTGGTACGTGTTTCCACCGCTGCGGAATACGATGTTCACGTGACCCTTGGGGGTTCTGGCGTTCTTGTAGCTGACATTGAACCCGAAGTTCATCTTCGAACCAGTGTCTGCTGCGTACGTGCCGCCAGCGTTTGCGATGGTCAAGTAGCCGCCGCCTGTCGCAAAGCTGCCATTCGGTTGGGCGACCTCGACAATCGCTGACGTCGATCCAACATAGTAGTTGTTGATGATGACGTCGATCTGATGCGCATCGAGCCCCAAAACCACAGTACAACTGGCGGTTCCAGTGGTCGTGTCGCCGTTGATCAGCGCCACGTTGAGTGGTCCGCAGAGGGTCGTTGAACCTTCCTTGAAGGTCACCGTCGCGTTGCGAACGTCGCCTGGCTGTGTGTCGCCAGATCCCGCTACGACCGAACTGTCCCGCACGGTCACCCGCAGTAGCACGCTGGCGGAAGAGCTGTTGGGGGCCGTGAACGCCAGCATGTTGCCGGTGTAGGTGGCTTCCGCGTTCTCTTGGGTCACCGTCAACGTTGTCGGGCCGCCGCTGCTATTGCTGAAGTTCGCGTTGGTGCTGGTGAAGCTGGCGGTTACATTGTGATTGCCGGGACCGTTGGTAACCGGCACCGACAGGGTGGCCGTACCAGTCGCATCGATTGCAGATGATCCAACCGAGACAGCATCGATGAAGAACTCGACTGAGCCGGTCGCCGGGTCACCGTTCACACTGGCCGGATTGACGACTGCCTGCAGTGTGCTGGAATCGCTGTACTGAACGCTGGACGGACTCACCGAAACCGTGAGATTGGTTACCGCCGCCGTGATGCTGAAATCGCGGGGGACATCTGCGGCAGGATTGTAGTTGTCGTCGCCGGGCTGTGAGGCGGTGATGGTGCAACTGCCCACGCCAGTGAGAGAAACCGTGTTACCGACGACGGTACAATTGCCACTGGCTGAGAAACTCACGGGCAGACCGGAGGTCGCCGTCGCGGTCACGTTGAAGGGCGGATCGGCGAAAGTCTTGTCTGATAGTGCCGCGAAGTCGATGGTCTGGTCCGCTTTGGCGATGTCGAAGCTCTGCTCCACGTCAGGCGCAGCTTCGTACATGTAGTTGCCGGGCTGAGAAGCTGTGATCGTACAACTGCCTGCGCCGGTGATGTGGACGAGGTTACCGCTGATCGTACAGTTGCCACCGGCGCTGAACTCAACCTGCAGGCCCGAACTAGCGGTCGCGTTGACGGAAAAGTCGGCGTCGCCATAAGTCTTGCCGCTCAGCGGGTCGAACGTGATGGTCTGGGGAAGCTTGTTGATGTATTCATCCGGCAGCGGCCACACATAGGCGCCGCGTCCCCGCGTCCAGACTGACAGGGTGGTGCTGCCGCGGTCGATCTGCATGTCCCAGATCATCGCGCTGGGCAGGCCGGCGTCGAAGCGATACCAGATCGGTGAACCAGCGTTGATGTCATCTGTGAAGTACAATCCCCAGTCTGTCCCGGCAAAGACCTGCTGCGGGAGCCGCGGATTGACGATGAGTGAATCCACCGGAATGTCAGGCAAGTTACCGGTCTTGTCCGTCCAGGTGAACGACGCGCAATTTGCGGTACAATCTACGCGGTACACGTGTCCCGGTGTGGCGGGTGTATTGGCGTTGAAGCCGCCGACCCCCGCATACGCAGATGGGGAAGGCGCGATTGTCGGATCAAACGCGGCATCGAACCACACGTCTAGGATCGGGCGATTAGGCAACACGGTGTTACCTCCCGTGACGTCCACCCAAGTGGCCTGGTTCGATCCGGTGCCCAGACCGCGTCCGATCTGGACGTTGCCGTCGTTCGTGCCCACAATGGCCCAAGCTGAACTCTTGGGGGCGTATGCAAGCTGATTGATGAACGAACGGTTGCCCAGCGACTGCTTGGTCAGGTTTGCGGGACTGTTCACGTACCAGCTTGAACTACCTCCGCTATATGCGTTGATCGTCTCCCAAACCCGCACGGTGCCTGCAATCATATGGTTGCATGTGGTTGCACTACAGTCAGTAGACGGGTTGTCAGGCGTGCCCTTGAAGATTTCGTAGGGAAGAATGAACGACTGTTGATCACCATGCATGCTATTTGAACTGATAACGGACCAACTGGAACCGCTGGCGGTGCAGTTAGACGTGCAGCGGTTGATTCGTCCACTGTTGTTGCCCTGGAACATTCTGGTGCTCAAGGGATCGATGCGGGCGTAAAAACCATCGCCGCCCTTTCCCATCTGCCACTGCACGGGTCCGGTTGGGCTGCCGGAGAAGGTTACAGCCATGGAGCCGTTGTCCTGAGCACCGCCATTCGCCTGGGGCGAAGCCGACGTGGCGAAGTTGGCGCTGATGTCGCCCGAGTAGAACTCAATCGTATTGAGACCATTGTTGTTGAGGTTGGTCCAGGTCGGATCGACAGTCGCGCTGGCGACATCGGCGTTGGTCGATACATGGACGCCGCCGTCGTTTCCGATCACCAGAATGCTGGAAGAACCGGGAACGAAAGCCAGGGCGTGCTGGTCCACATGGACCGGGCCAGCGCTCCCGCTGTAGGAATAGCCGCAGGTGAGATTGTTGAACGACGTGCCGGTGCGGTTGGCGTACCAAACTTCGTACGTATCGACGAACAGCCGGTCGGGATTGTTCGGATCGACGGCCAGGCCCTGGTCGTACCAGTTCTGCGGATAGTCGCCCTGGCCGCTGCTACAGTTGCGCAGCGATCCGCCGGCCGAGCCGGTCATGAAGGACCAGGAAGTGCCACCGTCGGTGGTCACCCAAACACCCATCTGGCAGCCACTGGTGTTTCCGCAACCAGAATTGTTGTTAGCGGCGATTGACTGCACCTGAGCATAGATTACGTTGGGATCGCTGGGAGCTACCGCAATGTCGATGCGGCCAAGCTGGTTGCCGCTGCTGACACTGACGTAGGGAGCGCCGCTACCGGCGTTCAACAGAGCACCGGTGGTGTAGGCGCTGCCCGACACGCTCGGGCCGAAGACAAAGCCGTTGCTGTTGCTCGCGATGGAATCAAAGGCGGGACAGCCACTCACAGGCATGGCAGCGCGGTACAAGCCGTTGGCGCCGTTAGCGCCAAGGTTGTATTGTACCGTCGTGGCAAAGCCGCGCACGCCAACTGCCGCAACAATCCGCGTCGCGCCGCCAACGTTGGACAGTTCCAAACCAGTAATGTCCTGGCGCTGGGTCGTGAATCCGTTGGTGAGGCAGGGGCCGGTCCAGTTGACGCCGCCGTCATATGACATGTACAGCCCTGTCTTGGTCCCGGCTACCACGTTGTTGCTGTTGTTCGGGTCGACGCGCACTTTGCCGACCGCCTGGTATTGCGGGAATTCGCCAGCCGGCTGGGGAAGCATGGGTCCAAACACATCCGCTCCTAGTAAGGTCCAGGTGGCGCCTGCGTCGCTGGACTTCAAGATGCCCTGGCTGCCCATGGAAAACGAGCCGTAGTTCAGGTCGCCGGTGCCAGCATAGATTGTGTTGTGATCGTTGGGATCGAGGGCCAGCGCATCGATCGCGGTGGTTGAGATCAACGGGTCATCGGTGACCACCACCCAACTGGTCGCCGAGGTGCAGCAGTCGGTCGTCTTCCATACGCCCCCGCCGATGGTGCCGGCGTAGGCCACAATACTGCCGTTGGTTGTCGTGGTCGGATCGACTACGATCGCGTTGACCCGCCCCTGAGTGGTAGTATAGTTATAACAGCCGTTACAACCTGTCATACGAAGGGGCTGCGGTCCCAACGCTGTGAACGCTGCGGTGTTGAGGACGAACGGAGAGTCTGAACTCTTGCCCTTCTGCTCTTGCGGGACAACGCTCTCGACGCTGGCGTCCTCCACGGCCGCCTCGCGGATCCAGCCAGGGTTGAAGCGACCGGTGGGATAGGTCAGGCGATCATTCCATTGAAGTTCCAGTTGGGCCAGCGACTCCGATTCTTCTTTGCCTTCCTCTGCCGGAATCGGCATATACCGCAACAGTTCTTCCGGCTCAGCGTTTGGCTGCAAATCGAATTTGCCGAAGACCAGGAACGACAGCGAAAGAACCGCCAGAACGGCAAAAATGGAACCGACAACCTTACGGCGATGACTTCTACTCTTCATGTTTCTCCTCGATGATGGTGGTGAGACGGACTTGCAGCGGAAGCTACAAGAACCGGCCATGATGAATCATGACCGGCTGGCGACGATACGAGGAGTATATTAGAGAGGAACTTAGGAGTCTATACGGGCAGGTACGGTATTTTGCCGAAAACTGCCCCGTATTTTTGTGGCGGACTTCCGCCGACGTCGGGGATTGTCCAACGCAGCGGCGACCGGCGTGTCAATCGTCGATCGTCAGGATACCGCGCTGAAATGCAAAGCGGATCAAATCCGTCGGCGTTCGCAGATTGAGCTTCCGCATCAGGTTGCCATGGTGCATTTCGACAGTCCGGGGGCTTATGGACAGTCGGGCGCCGATTTCTGCATTGCTTAGACCTTGCGCAGACAAATGGAGTGTTTCGCGCTCGCGTGTGGTGAGCGTCTCATAAGGATCCAGGTCTGCACCCTGCACCTTCATGATGTAGGCCTGCACCGCGAGTTCGCTGAGCGGCGGGCTAAGAAAATGAAGCCCGGCCATGCCCTGCCGTATGGCATAGACCAGTTCCTGGGCGGTAGACTTCTTCAGCACGTAGGCCGACACGCCGGCGCGCAGGGCCTCCAGAACGTAGGCTTCATTTTCGTGCATGGATAGTATCACGATCACCGTTTTCGGTGCGTACTTCTTTACGCGGCGCGCCACCTCAATGCCGTTGAGTTCAGGCATCATGAGATCGACGACCAACAGGTCCGGTCGTATGCGCTCGACCATGTCAATTGCCTCCAGCCCGGTAGCAGCCTCTCCCACAACCTGGAAGTCAGTTTCGGCTTCCAACAGAAGACGGAAGCTTTGTCGAACAACGTGATGGTCATCAGCCAGGACTATCGTCGTCACGTCATTCCCCTTCCGCGCCTACCGGGACGTCAACTGGAATCTCGGCTGTGATGCGAGTCCCTTTTCCAGAAGCAGACTCGATCGCACATGTACCGTTCAGCAGCCAGGCGCGTTCCTGCATCCCCAATAATCCACCTGCATAAGGGGATGTCGGCGTGATCTGAGGTTCGAAGCCGACGCCCTTATCCTGGATTTGGATCCCGAGACAGTTTTGATCATACCACATGGCCAACCTGACTTCACGTACACGGGCATGCCTTGCGACGTTCGTCAGTCCTTCCTGGGCTATGCGATACGCTGCTGTTTCAATCTCCGGCCTAAAACGCCGATTCTCCAGGCCGCTGTGCCTGAGGTCGACTTTGATACCTGTCTGGGACGCATAGCGGTCTGTATACCACAGCAAGGTTGGCAAAATACCCAGGTCATCCAGCAGAGAAGGGCGGAGTTCCAGCGATAGACTACTTACTTTGTCCATCAGTTCAACCACGAGTACGCGCGCCTGGTTGATTTTCTCCGCGGCTGGAGAAGTTTGCAGATGAGCCGCCATCTCCAATGTCAGTCCGATCCCGGTTAGCGCTTGACCCACTTCGTCGTGTAATTCGCGCGCGATATGACGGCGTTCAGCTTCCTGAACTCCGAGCAGCCGCTTGGACAGTGCCTGCAAATTATCCTGGTTGGTTTGCAGTTGGTCTATCATTTCAGCTTGCTGGAAGGCGATTCCAAGTTGGTTGGTTAGTTCACGCCCGATTCCGAGATGGTCGGAAGAGAAAGCATTAGGAGCAATTGCCATGAGGTTCAGGCTTCCGACCAGTTCATCCAGTACGTATATCGGCAGAACCATCAGGGATCGAATCTTTCGTGAAGGCAAAATGGCCGCGATTGCAGGAATGATCTGCGAACCTTGCAGGTCAGTTTCCAGATGACCCAATTGGCCTTGAAGTGCTTCCACCATGGCAATGAAATCAACCAACCTTGCCAGCGGAATGTATGTCTCTTTTACGCCGTTGTCCTGGGCCCGACCGGAAGCGTCAAATACGACGGCTTGCTGCGTTTCGTAATCAAACAGAACCAGGTTGGCTCGGTCACAAGAAGGCAAACGCTCGACATGTAAAATGGTTGTCAACGCCGCCGCCCTCGGGGATGCGGCAGCAAGAATTGCCTGATCATTGTCATGCAGGATCTCGAGCCAGCGCGTGTATTGTTGCAGTCTTTCTTCGACCTTCTCCCGTTCAGCCACTTCAGCCCGAAGTGAAGCGGTCCGATCCTTTACCTTTTCCTCTAGCCCCTGATTCAGTTTCTTAAGCGCGGATTCGAGCAACACGATCGCAAGGAAAACGGAAAACCTGACAAAGGCGTTCCAAAAAGGAATCAGGGGATTTGCGTAGCCGGAGTGGGTGGTCAAGTCCGCCAATAGCCAGACTACCGTGGAAACAAAGGCAGAGATGATCCCAATGCGCCTATTGGTGAACCACGTGAGCAGAGATATCGGCAGCAGATAAAATATGGAAAACGATAGTTCCGACCCTGTCGCCAGATCCACAAGACCAAGAAGTACGATAAGCGAGAACCCAGCGAGCGTGATCGCCAGCGTCGAGCGCGGAATCCAAGAGACTGCTTTGCTCATACCATCAAATATTAGTGTAGCTGTAATTTGGACTGATCGGGCGTCCAGAACGACAAGTAAACAAGCGAACTTAGGCGAGCGCAATTGTAGCATTGTTTTGTGGTCGGGGGCAATCGCCGGAGTTAGCTCAAACGAATCCGACTTTGCCGCCAGGTTTGTATTCCAGCCGCTTTCACTTTCGGGCCTTCCGGGTAATAATAACTTTGCTTGGAAATGATGAATTGTGATGAATTGTTAAGAAGTCTTAACACCTTCTACATCTCTTTCTTGCACTTGCCTGTTATCCTGATCGTTGGGTAGATGACCCGAACATTTGAATGGAGGCTGAAAAGTATATGAAACACAAGAGATTAATTATCGTGCTTGCCGTACTTGCCCTGGTTACCTTGGTGGGCGCAACGGCGGCGTTTGCATCATCCAGCGCGACGCAACTGAGCCAGCAGACAGCGGCTGACGACGTCGGGCTGGTGATCGTTTCCGTTGACCCGGCCGGCCCGGCCGCCGCCGCAGGCGTCGCACGCGGCGACATCCTGATTTCCATCGGCGGGCAGGCAACCAACACTGGCCAGGACGTGACCAAAGCAGTCGCGGGCCTGACGGCTGGCGACGCGGTTGAGGTGGTGGTGACGCACGGCGATGAAGAGCGCACACTGACTGTCACGACTGTTGACAACAACGGCCGCGCCTACCTTGGCATCCAACCGTACTACGGCATGCAGCGTGCTTTCTCGCCGCAGGACGAGGAGACAAATGAAGCAGATACAGGGGCCTTGGACAACGAAACGAACGAATCTGCCACCGCTGGCGCTCTGATCGTCGATGTCGTGGCCGGCAGCCCGGCTGAATCGGCTGGCCTGCAGGCAAACGACGTGATCGTCTCGGTGGATGGCAACTCGTTGGCTGAGGGAACCTCTTTGGCCGACGCGATTGGCGCCATGAAACCCGGTGATACGGTTACGCTGGAAGTTCAGCGGGCTGGCGAGACTGCCAACCTGTCGCTGGATGTGACACTGGCCGAGAACCCCGACAAGGCGGGCGTCGCCTTCCTGGGAGTACAGTACCGCGACACTTCGTCCAACGCTGAGAGGATGCCGTTCGGCAACGGCGGGATGCCTTTCTCGCACGGTCAGGGAATGACCCCTGGTCAGATGCCGTCTATGCCTGGAATGCCGGACTTCGGCTCGACCCAATCGGGCGTAATCGTGGTCAGTGTCGCCGCTGGCAGCCCGGCAGAGGCCGCTGGTCTGGCCGAGGGTGATGTGATCACGGTCGTCAACGGCAAAGATGTGGCAACTCCTCAGGATGTGGTTGACATCGTGGCTGCTATGAAACCTGGCCAGGACGTGACACTGTCGACCCAGCCTGCGGATGCTCAAGAAAGCGCCGATGTTACAGTGACGTTGGGAGCACGACCGGACGATTCAACCCGCGCCTACCTGGGCGTCTCCTTGGGCACGTTCCAGTCGATGCAATCGCAACAGATCGTTCCCGGGCAGGGGCAGTTCCAGTTCCAGTTGCCTTTTGACCAGGGCAATGGCACGACGCCTCCCGACCAGGGACAGATGCCGTCTCTGCCGGATCTGCTTCAGCAGCTCTTCCCCGGCATGACTACCCAACAGAACTCCTGACAGACTCCATGGTGACAGTCACTTTTCGTAGACTCCTGTAGCATAGCGCAAGGAGCCGAAAGTGACTGTCACCGCCAGACTGATTTCAAGTGACAGCCACTTCGCGAAAGGGCTGTCACTTGAGTTCACAATAGCCACCTATGTTTCACTCGATCCGCTGGCGGCTGGTTGCAAGTTTCGTCGCCGTGACATTGCTGACGGTCGGCCTGATCGGCGTGCTGGCACTGGCACTGTTCCAACGCCAGACCACCAGCCAGGAACTCCAGTTCATGCGCGCCAATGCGGACGCCATTGCCCGCCAGGCGCTGCCGCTGATCGAAACTCGTGACGGACGCGCCAGCTTGCAGCAGTTGGCGCAGACGTCCGCGTTTCTCAGCAGCGCGCAGATCCGCATTCTCGATCGCGACGAAGCGCTGTTGGCAGACTCCGGTCTGGAAAGCCAGGAGCAGGTGTATCTCTGGCTGCCCTCGCTTCTCGAGCAGTTGCCGGATCTGGATCTGAACGAGAACGATCTCGGTGCGTTGCTGCTTGATCCCGCGTTTCAGAACATGGCCCCCATGCGCGGTCCGCATGGTTTCACCGCGGTCCCCCTCAGCGAACTGCCTGCTGGCGCTGAATACACCGTGATCCGTCAGGTGGACACACCCTGGGGGCGGCAGGTGGTCTTCGAGACCCGCCATGTGCCGCAAGCAGACGAACAGCCGGTTGAGTCGTCTGATAAGCAACCCGATGCGGCTGCCTCGCGGCCCACCGTCGTCCGCCAACCGATTGGCGACCCGTCCAACCCCGTCGGTTTCGTTGAACTGGCCAGCGATCTTGATTTTGGCGCACAGTCGTTGGCAACGGCGCGCCGGGCGTTCCTCTTGGCGGGGCTTGGTGCTGCGCTGCTGGCGCTGCTGGCCGGTCTGGTCGTCAGCCAAAGCCTTTCCGCACCCATCACGGAACTGGCCGGCGCCGTTGACAAGATGAGCGGCGGCGATCTCCATGCACGCGCCACGGTGACAGGCAAGGACGAGATCGGCCAGCTTGCCCTCGGGTTCAACGAAATGGCAACCCGCCTGCGGGCCAGTTTTGGCGAACTGGCCGCCGAACGCGACGCTTTGCGCCGGTTCATCGCCGACGCGTCCCACGAACTGCGTACCCCCATCACTGCACTGAAGAGTTTCAACGAGCTCATGCGCGGCCCGGCGCTGACCGACGAAAACGCACGCCAGGAGTTCATGGACGAAAGCGCGGTGCAGATCGAGCGCCTGGAATGGATCACTGCCAATCTGCTGAACTTATCGCGGCTGGATGCCGGGCTGATCGACCTGGATTTGCAGCAGTGCGCGGCTGAGGAGATCGTCGAAGCGGTCACCAGTTCGTTCCGCAGCGTGGCACAGACGAAAGGGATCCACTTGGCCGGTGCGCCGGTGGACGCTGATCTGAGTGTGTGTTGTGATCGGATGCGGCTGGAGCTGGCGCTGTCCAATCTGGTGGACAACGCGCTGAAGTTCACCCCAACTGGTGGCGAGGTAACGGTTGCGGCGGAGCAGCGCGGCGCGGTGATCGCGTTTAGCGTGGCTGACAGCGGCGCGGGTATCGACCCGGCCGACCTGCCACACATCTTCGATCGCTTCTACCGCGGCAAAGACAGCGACGCCCCAGGCAGCGGCCTGGGATTGGCCATTGTCCAGGGCATCGTTCAAGCCCACGGCGGCACGGTTGCGGTAGCCAGCGAACTGGGTCAGGGCAGTCGGTTCACCGTGGAATTGCCGGAGCGGGATCAGGCATAGCAACCCACTGCCGGCGACTTTCGCACTCTTCTCAGCCCGTCAGATCGCGCGCATCCGGTTATTGCGGGCATTGTGCTCGACCTCAGCCAGCCTCAGCGCCTCCATCAGCGGCGGCACGTAGTTAGCGAAGCGGCCGCGCAGGCCCTTCTTCGTCCCATACCAGCCGCCGACTGGATTGTCAGCCGACCGCGCCCAGGCTTCCACCGTGCCTTCTTTGGCTTCCTTCTGCTCATCGGCGCTGCCCAGTGGCATCCAGTCGCCGTACTCCTTGAGCATCGTGTGCAGGTCATCCAGACAGCGCAGCAGGTAGCCGAGCTGCGTCTTCCCAACCGTGCAGACCAGCAGCGGCGGATCAGCAGCTTCGTCACGGTACATCTGGTACTCTGACGTGCCGGGCGGCGTCAGCAGTATCCACGGGTCGTCCTTGGTCCCGGTTCCCCGAACAGGTTGACTTGACATACAGGTATCCTACCTTTCATCACAACGGGTGTATTGCGCTTGCATGGTGTCCAGCTCAGTCTTTCGCAACCGATTGCGCGCGAGTTGTCTAAGAAGCTGTTTGAGAAGTCGCCCGTTCTGACTTCGGAAGTCGCCGAGTTAACAAAAGTAGCCGCTCAACATCGTAATAGGCCAGTCGTGACAGTCAATCGGCGACTTCCGAAGTCTTTTCAAACAGCCTCTACAGTATATCCGCCGGCGAAACTGTGTCAATCAACGTGCAAAATCGGTTGGTTCGCCGCGCCGCTTGTCGGCACCACCAACAGCCCCGCGTTGAGCAGCCGCGGCCGGGTCACCACGCTGTAGCCCAACTCAGCCAGCCGCAGGGCCGCTGCCCGGAACCACTGGCGCGTCCCCCAAACCTGCATCGCCGAGGTCTCCAGCGCGGCTCGCTTCCAGGTTGCGAAGAAATCGTTGATCTGTTCGCCCGGCACCACCCGGTGGATCAGGTTCTTGGGCAACACTGCCTGAAAGTCTGCCGGGTCAAAGCCCAGCCTGAAATTCGTGCTGAACACCAGCGCTTCATGCGCCAGTTTTCCCTGCTTTCCTTCATTTCCCTCTGTTCCCTCCCCTCTCCGCACCACATTCGCCACCCACAACCTCCCAAACGGTTCCGACGTCCCCTCTACCAGCAGGCCACCGGGCAGCAGGCTGCGCGCCAGCAGATCATACGCGCCGGCAACTTCGCTCTCTTCGTACTGGCGCAAGACGTTGAAAGCGCGGATGCAACGGACAGACTCGCCTGGCTTGAGCGGCAGGTTGAAGCCGCCCAGTCGAAACGCGGTCAACGCGTCGGCAAAGGGCTGGGCAACTGCCACCCGTTCTGGATCGATCTCCACGCCCAACACTGGCAACTGTGGGTTCAGCCGTCTCAGCCGCGCCGCACTTTCCAGCGCGGTGACCGGATCGGCGCCGTAGCCCAGATCAACGTAGAACGCATCGGCGAAAGGTCCATCACTGCGTCGAAACAGCCCCGGATCGTACCATGTCAGAAAATTGTCTACCCGTCGCAGCCGGTTTGGGGCGGTTTTGCCGCGCGTCGGTTGTCCCAGGGGCTTGCGCGGCAAAGCGTTTGGATGGTCGCGCGCCACAGCTACGTCACCCAACGCAGAGAGCCGGTTTCGCTGGTGTCATAACCGCCCAGCGAGCGAATGGTCCGCTGACCGGCGTCGGAGGAGAGCCACTGGACCATGGCCTGGACACCGTCGCACTGCCAGCCTGCCTCGGGGATCACCAGATCGTAGCGCTCGCGCGCCAGGAATTGAAATTGCAGTCCGAAGGCCAGCGCCGCCGTCTCTACACCAAGCCCGGCGTCGGCTTGGCCCGCTGCCACTGCTTGCGCGACGGCGGTGTGGGTTGCGAAAGGGTAGTCGTAGCCCGCGATGCTGGCGGGTCAATCTCCAGCGCGGCAAGCTGGGCATCAAACCAGACGCGTGTGCCTGATCCCGGCTGGCGGTTGGCAAAGCGCAGTCCGCCCGCGGCCAGGCTGTGCAGGCCATCCACCCGAGCTGCCCGGTCTGGTCGCACCATCAGACCCAGCCGCCGGTGCGCTACGGTGAGCAGCGCAACTCGTCGGCCAGGCAGCAGACGGCGCACGTAGGCTTCGTTGTAGGCGCCGGTCTCCACGTCCAGCAGGTGGCTGCCTGCCAGATCCGCTTCGCCGCGCGCCAGCGCGATCAGCCCGCCGAGACTGCCGGTGAAGGTCATCTGCATGGTCCAGCCGGGTGAGACGGCCGGCAGGCGTGCTGCCAGCGTGGCCGCCGCCGGGTCGTGGCTGCCGGCGAAACGCAGCACGCCGATGCTGCCCTGCGGCGGCTCCTGCGTCAGCACCCGCCATCGATCCAACGCCAGATTGACCGCCTGTTCCACCTCCGGCAGCGAATAGCCCGCGCTCAGCAGGCTGAGGAGCAGCGACTCGATCTGGTGGACAATCGCAGCCCGGCGCAGCGGCATGCTGTGACCGGCTGCCAGCGGCGGCTCGGCGACCCGCGTCCCCTTCCCTGGCACCGCGACGACCACGTTTCGCTGTGCCAACTCGCGATAGGCTCGTTGCACCGTGCCTGCGGTGCAGTTCCAGCGTTGCGCCATCTCGCGTACCGAAAGCACGGCATCGCCCGGTTGCAACGAACCGTCGGCGATGCTGCGCTCGACCGCGTCGATGATCTGCTGGTAGATGGGGTCCTTGCAGCCAGATGATGACAGTCACCTCCGTATATTTCTCCTCACCTGGGAGCACGGAAAGGACGTCTTCGACTTCACACCACGGTGCGCTTCGTTCCAGGCCGCCGAGTCAGGCGAACAGCGACTCCAAACTCCTGCTGACCGAACCCGGCGATCAGCTGCTGCGTTGGCACGAGACCAGCCAGTCGATGAATTACATCGCGAGGTCGTTTTCGCCTGCGGAGCAGCGTCCGGGTTGACATCCATGACACCGTAGGGATTAAAGAGGATCGGGTCGCCTTCAACCTCGATCACCAGATCGGTGCCTTCCAGTGTCCGCTCAGATAGGTTGCCCGGTCGCTCAGGGTGTAGGCCTGTTGTTCGTCGGCCATTGACAGCACCGCGCCCATGCCCTGGCCGCCGAAATGTACCAGTCGCCCTGCGGTTCGATGCCAGCGGCCTCCCAGACGCTCAGCTCCTTGTGGTGCCCGAATCGTCGCCGCGCGAGATAAAGGGGCTGCATCGGCTGCGATCTGGGTGAAGGCGTCGCTCGCTGCTGGTCATGCCGCTGATGCCGGCCGGATCGGCCGGCAGGCTAACCACGACGAAGTCATTATACATGACATCCTTGCGACGGGTGCCAAAGCCGTCGTTCATGTACGCGTCCTCCGCGAGCGGGCGTGGACCAGCACCACGTCAGCGTTGCAGTCCTCGCCAGCTTCAGCGCCGCACCGGTGCCGACAGCTACCACGTCGACGCTGACGCCACTGGCGGCCTCAAAATCGGGCAGGATAGCCTCCAGCAGGCCGGAGTCCTGGGTGCTGGTGGTCGTCCAGAATCGATGAGGTGCCTGCGGCCGCGGCTGGCGTCTCAGCTGCCGGTGTCGCTGCCAGCCGGCGCTGCCGTTGGCTGTTCAGCAGGCGTCTGTGGCGGCAGCGCACACAACCGGCCAGCAAGACAGCCAGCACCAGCGTGAGCACCAGAAATCGTTTGAATTGCATCTTGTAGTTCCTTTCGATCGAGAAGTTTTGGAAGCCGTGAGAGCGGGTGGTCGCTCAGTAAACCATTTCCGCCGTGGATGAAGCGTCCGGTGCGCGGATCGGCGGGCTCGAAGAACTGGTCCGTCGGAGCAACTCGACAATTGCGCCGTCCAGCAGCAGGCCGACACGGGTGCCCAGCCGGTGGGCTTGATGCAGGTTGTGGAGTCACCATGATGACTGTGGCGCCCTGCTCGCTGTTGGCGTGCTGGATGATCTGCTCGATCAGTGACACGTTGTAGGGATCAGGTTGGTCGGTTCATCCAGCAACAGCACATCGGTCGCAACACCAGCGCGCCAGCGCAACCCGCTGCGCCTCGCCGCCCGACAGAGTGCGCGCCTGTTGGCGGGCGTAGCTCGTCAGTCCGATCTGCTCCAGCGCGCTGGCGACTGCGGCATCGCCATTGCGCTCGCCCCGCAGCTTCAGCCCGTAGCGGACGTTGTCCCAGACAGAGCGGTTGAGCAGGACGGGGCGCTGGAAGACGGTTGTAACGCGGCGGCGCACTGCCAGGGGGGCCGGGTTGGCGCCGTTGATCACCTGACCGCGAAAGCTGATCTGGCCTGCGCTGGGCAACTCCAGAAAGTTCAGCAAGCGCAGCAGCGTGCTTTTGCCCGCGCCGCTGGGCCCAAGCAGCGCCAGCACCTCGCCAGCCTGGATGTCGAGATGGTCAACTTTCAGCACGGTGCGGTCACGGTAGCTTTGCGTCACGTCACGCAGCTGATACAGCGGTTCGCTCATAGCCCACCCGAACGTCCCTGCAGCGCCAGCACAGTGCCGTTGATGAGAAAGGCAATGCACAGCAGGATGATTCCCAGCGCCAGCGCGAGGTCGAAGTTGCCTTTGCCGGTCTCCAGCACGATTGCCGTGGTGACGACACGCGTCTTGCCGGCGATGTTGCCACCCACCATCATCACCGCCCCGACCTCGGAGATAATCGCGCCGAAACCGGCGATGATGGCTACAAGGACGCCGACGCGTGCTTCACGCACAGTGGCCAGCGCGACTTGCCATGAGGTTGCGCCCAGCGCGCGCACTTGCTGGCGCAGTTGCGGATCAACCGCCAGCACGGCAGCCATGGTGAAGCCGGCGATCAACGGCAATGCCAGAATGACCTGGGCGGCGATCATCGCGCCCGGTGTGAACAGTTTGGGAATCAGGGGGGAGTTGAGTTGTCCCAGCGGCCCGGTGCGGCTGAGCATGAGGTAGACGAACAGGCCAACCACTACCGGCGGCAAGCCCATGCCGGTGTAGATGAAAATCACCACCAGCCAACGGCCGACAAAGCGGCTCAGTCCCAGTGCCGCGCCCAGCGGCACGCCCAGCACGGCGGCGATGAGCAGTGCGACCCCCGAGACTCGCAGACTGAGTGAGACGATTTCAATTACTGCCGCGTCGCGGCTGACAATCAGCCGGACTGCTTCGGTCAGGCCGTTGACCAGGTCTTCGATGACAGACGCTCCTGAACTGTATGATCGTGTTGATACGATTATAACAGTTCGGGACTTTCTGTCAAAAGGAGATCGCGCTTTGCAGGATGATCATCCAGTCGCGTAGCTCGTTGCCCGCGGCATCGTAGGCAAACAGCCGCTGGCCCGTGACCGGATCATACATCCCCGCGCCCAGCGTGTACTGGCCGGCGGGCAAATCGGGAGGCAGGAGCAGCGTATGGGTCGAACTTACCGGCTCGCCGGGACGCCAGTGACTGGTGGGCCAGTAGCCGTCGCGCGGCGGTCCATCGCCCTGAGCGATCTTGTTGCCGGCCGCGTCAAACAAATGCACGAACACCGTGTAATCGCCGGGGATGGCTTCGGTTGTCGTCCAGTCGAGACCGACCTCCAACCGGCCATCGCTGCGTTCCACCGAGTTGCCAAGCAGTTCGATGCCGTGTTGCAACTGCGCCTGGACCGGGCCGGTTGCCGGTGCTGTCATGGGTGAGACGAACGCACCGCCGTCGAGGAACAGGGCATCGGTCGGCTGTCCGTCGACATAACATGTAACGGGCGATGAAATAGTCGGATCCAGCAGATCGGTATTCCAGCCGATCCCCAGTTTCAACGTGGTCGGCGTGGCTGCGACCGGATCCGTCGCGATCAGTGACCGGTCGGCGTAGAGCGCGTCTGGTTGCCAGAACGTCGTGGGGCGCAGACCGTTGCCGGGCCACGTGTCCAGTTTGGCGACGTTCTCTTCGTTGTAGCCGTAGGCGTTGATCGACAGGTCAAGATTGGCGGCCTGGGATTGGGTTGTTTTCCAGTAGAGCGTCACATCCAGCGGCTGGCCGGCCGGCGTCGTGTCGTCGTTCAGTCGATAGCCAACCAGCACGATGCCATCGCCGCAGGTGTGGTTCAGCACGACCGCGTCCTCCGGCAGCGCCGCGATGGGGGGAGCCGGTCGGTAAGCAGGCAGCAGGACAGTGAATGGAACGATGGCAGCCACCAGCGCCAGCGCGACACTCGACCCGCGGCTGAACCAGATTTGCCAGCGCCGCGGAAACCACGCCAGCAGTCCAATCGCCAGATAGAGGGCGATGGCCGCGATGCCGCTGAACATCAGCCGCCCCTGGGACGCCGGCGTCATCGATGTCCAGCGCAGCAGGCCAAGGGCCGTCAGCACCAGGAAGGTTGCCAGCAAGGCGTGGGTGCGCCAAAGCTGCGGTAGCGTCCGGTTGCGTATGAGACGCGCGATGGCCAGCAGCAAGCCGGCTGCTCCGATCAACGACAGCGCGCCCATCAGCGTGTAGAACCACGATCCGGCCAGGACGTTGAATGCGCCAAACAGGCCCCAGAATGAATACCAGAAGCTTTTCCACTCAGCACGCAGGTCTGCCAGACCAAAACCCGCCGGCCGCGCACCGGCGATCGCGACCATGCGTTCCATCCCGGTCGCTTCACCGTACAGCATGAGGTTGCGCACATACCACCAGCCGCTGATCGCCACCACCAGCGCCAACAATAGCAGCCCGCGGCCCAGCCAGGTGCGCCAGTCGCGCGTGCGCAGCGCCTCCAGGGTGATTGCCAGCGCCGCTATGGGCAGCAACACCAGCCCCGACACCTTGGTCAGCGCTGCTGCGCCAAGGACGATCCCCAAAACAATTGTCGCCCGCCAGCGCATGCCTCGGACATCCGATTCGACGTCTTCGTGCAGCAACAGCAGCGCCAGCGTCGCCAGCAGCATCAACAGGTTGTCGTTGTTCACCGAGGCGTTGATGAACAAGATCATGGGGTTGAAGGCGACCAGCGCAGCAGCCAATAGCGCCACCTGTGGCCGGCCTGGCGCCACACGGGTGGCCAACTGCCACGTCAGGTAGACTGTTGCCGTTCCCAGTAAGATCGACAGCCAGCGGATGAGATAGACCGCCAGTACGGTTCCGCCCTGGGCCGGGCTTTGGCCGGCCGGGTGAGCCACGAGGTTGACGTTGTCGGTAGCGCCGGGGACACCGAT
Source organism: Anaerolineales bacterium (assembly GCA_020634615.1). GTDB lineage: Bacteria > Chloroflexota > Anaerolineae > JAAEKA01 > JAAEKA01 > JACKBK01. Next base: position 175,500 of record JACKBI010000004.1, on the reverse strand, counting down.
CTTGGGAAACGGATTGTGCAGCGCGACCTGTTCGTAGTCAGCGGTGTCAATCCAGGCCGTCAGCCCGGCGGCGGTCAGATAATAGAGCGGCGGCTGGCTGCCTTCCTGCGCCCATGGCTGTTCCGCGGAGATGTCCTGCACCGGCAACCGCTGGTTGGCTGCGATTTCGCGCACGACCGGAAAGTGCCATACTTCGTCAGACGCTTCAAAGACCGGCGTCGCAAACGAGTACAGCACGCCCAGCGAAATTTGGGCGATCAGCAGGATGACCAGCGCGCGTTTCATGGCCGGCACGTTACCCGCATCGAAGCCCAGGACCCGCAGTCCTTCGGAGGCCTACCGGTCCTGGCGTCACACTGGTGCAACGAATATTTGGGCAGGATCGCCAACCTGTGGTAGACTGTTCTCACTGACGCCCGTTCCACAGTCTACTTCCCCCCAACTGTGGAGCGGGCGTTGTTGCGTCCAAAAACTGCCCCGGCCAGCCCTTCCAGTGTGAGTTCAAGTACTCCATTGATACTCGTCAGTGGCGGCCCCTCCTTGAGCATATCCACCCACGATCCATCCAATGACAGAGTCACGGCGCGCGTGAGCGTGCTGTTGTTCAGCACGACCACGACCTGGTCATTCTCGTAACTGCGCCGGAAGGCGTACATGCCGGTGTCATCGTCGGCGAGCAGCGTCGTGAAGTCTCCCAGCTGCAGGGCCGGTGAGCTGTTGCGGATGCTGATCAGCCGGCGATACCAGTCGTGCAACTGATGGTCAAAGGCAACCGGCTGCGGTTCCGATCTTGGCGAGCCGTCTGGCAGCGTTGTTTCGGGGTCGTATTCCAGGTCGGGCCAGACCATCGGCTTGCGGCAGCAGGGGTCGTTGGCGCCCCACATCCCTGCCTCATCGCCGTAGTAGATCATCGGCGCGCCGACGTAAGTCATCTGAAACAGGACCATCAGTTTCTGCACGGCATGCTCCGCACCGTTGGGCGCGCGCGTGTCGAAGGTCGGTGTCTGCCGGGGCCGGGACGAATCGCCGTAGGTCTGCCAGTCGCGGTAAGACAGGCGGTCCCGGTTGACGATGTGCGAAGCGATGCGCGCCGTGTCATGGCTGCCCAGCAGGTTTTGCATGACGTAGGCGACCCCATCCGGGTATGCTTCCCGCTCTTCACGCAACAGACGGTCGAATTCGCTGGGCGGCATGGTTCTGCCGGTCTCGACGAAAAACTCAGCGCAGGTGAACGTCCAGAGGTAGTTCATCACCGCGTCGAATTCGTCGCCCCGCAGATACGGCTCGTTGGCGTCTTCGGTCACGATCTCGGCAACGAGGTAGGCGTCCGGGTTGATCGCCTTGACGTGCTGGCGCCAGTCTTTCCAGAAGCCGTGGCGCACGCAAAAGGCGACATCCAGCCGCCAGCCGTCGATGCCAAGGTCTGTCCGGCCGTTGCCGTACGGGTCCATCCAGCGGCGCGTAGAGGCATAGATGTACCCCTTCGGCCCGCTGACGATGCCGTTTTCATCCTGGCGCAGCTCGGGCAGCTCCTGCACGCCAAACCAGCCGCGGTATGTAAATGGCGCAAAGCGGCTGGGCCGGTTCCAGTCGCTGATCTTGAACCAGTCGCGAAAGCGCGATTGCTGGCCCTTTTGAACGACATCCTGGAAAGCCCAACTGTTCAGACCCATATGGTTGAACACCCCATCGAAGATGATGCGCATGCCGCGGCGATGCACCTCGGCGATCAGCTCCAGTGCAAGCAGGTCGGCTGAGGTCCAGAGCCAGGTGCCGGGATCGTTGGGCGTCTCCAGTTCAATCAGGCTGCGGTCGCCGGCCGGGTCAGGTCCGAAGTGCGGGTCGATGTGGTGATAGCTGTTGCCGTCGTATTTGTGCGACGAAGCGGCTTCAAAGACCGGATTGAGATAGAGGGCCGTCACGCCCAGGTCTTGCAGATAGTCCAGCCGGTTGATGATGCCCTGCAGGTCGCCGCCGTAGCGCCGGCGTTGGAGGTTGAACCATATGTCTTTCCCATGGGCCTGCTCGTAGGGTTGTTGCGCGTACCAGTCGCTGGTCCATGGGTGTGGCTGCCATGGCTCCGACAGGTCGTGCGGGTAGCTGTTGCGCAGGCTGTCCAGCGTGGGATCGTTGTCGGTGTTGCCGTTGGCGAAGCGCTCCGGGAAGATCTGGTACCAGACAGCCCGTTTTGCCCATTCAGGGACGAAATCTGTGGGAGTGTTCATCAGGGTTTCCTCGTCGGGGAATTGCAGCTCGACAGTGTCTCGCAAAGCAGCCCCTATGATACTGTGAAACTGGCTGGCGGTGAAATGCTGAATGGAGAGGACACGAGATCGCTGGACCACGGGGGCGCTGGATCACGAAGGCGCGAAGAACCGCGAACAACACAAAGCGCGAAGACCGCGAAGGTGCAGTCACATGGCGCGACACGTTTCTGATTTCGCCGCCTTCGCGCCTTTTCGTGTCTTCGTGATCCAAATCCTCCCGCCGCAACGCGACCACCCGGCCGCTGGCTTGCCAGCGGCCGGGTGGTGCAACGTTCTCTCGAAGCGTAGCAGTTGGCTGCTACGCCTTGACTACCGGGAACTGGACCTCGGTCACGAAGTCTTCAGGTGTGACTCCTTCGTCGCCGGAACTGCGCAGGTAGATCTCGCGGTTGGGGCCGACGATCCGATATCCGTTGGCGGAGATCCACTGCATCAGCGCACCGTAGGCCTCGTTGAAGCCGCTGTACGGCCCGCGGTGAATGGTGCTGGCCATGGTGGGTACGGACTCAAGGTCGTAAACCCGGATGCGACCGCCGCTGCTGAGCGGGCCTTCCACCGGCTGCACCACTTCGAGATCCACGTCGCTTTCTTTGTACTCCTCGTCGAAGTACACGGTCAGGCATGGGCCTGCCGGCTTGCCGCCGTTTTGGAACACGTAGCCCATCAGTTCATTCCACAGCGGCCCCTGGCTGCTGTAGTTCGCCACAATGTCACGCAGACCGGCAACCCGCATGGCCGGTACTTCTTTGATTACTACCTCGTAAGCAGGCATCGTTTCCTCCTGGTCAATCTGTTGGATGCGGGCGGCAATTCGCGCCAACCGCCCCTGTTCTTCGTCAACGGTTCGCTGAATCTCGGCTTGCTTCAGACGCAACATGCCGCGCAGTTCAGCCGGCGGTACACCCTGGCTGAGCAGCGTTCGTATCTGCTCCAGCGACAAGCCGAGGTCTTTCAGCGACAGAATCTGGTACAGATCGGGCAGTTGCCCGGCTGAGTAGTAGCGGTAACCCGAAAACCGGTCGACATAAGCAGGCTTGAGCAGCCCAGCCTCGTCGTAGTGGCGCAGGGTCTTCACTGTTATGCGGCTCAGGCGGGAGAACTCGCCGATCTTGTACATTACGTCACTCCTGAGTTTGCCTGTGATCACTGGCAGCGAAAGCTTTCAGTCCCAGTATACACCTTCCCCCAACAGGAGAGTCAAGAGGCAATTCGGCAGTAGGTGATTGTCTGGAAGGGCGTTCACTCAGACTTCGGAAATCGACGAATCTACAGCCGGAAAGCATTCTTGCGGTTGGAGTGCGGACATGACGGGAAGCTATCGACTTCCGAAGTGCGCCAACGACACCTCTCAAACAGTGGTAAAAAAAAGGCGGAGCACAGGCAGTCTGAACTGTCCGTGCTCCGCTGAGATGCGCATGTGGTCGGGGTGTTGCCGGGTCGTGCCGTCAAGCAAATGCCAGCTCAGCAGGCATTCTCCCAGGTCAATGCGATGGTCTGGATGTCATCGACATCCACGGTGCCGTTGCCGTTGAAATCGTAAAGCGTGTTGTCGGTTCCCCAGGCAGCAGTTACGAGGGTGATGTCACCGATATCGACAGTGCCTGAGCCGTTGAAGTCGTAACACGGTGTCGGCAGGTGTGGACGGACGATGAACAGGCCTTGCTCGATGCCGCTGATGATCACGACGCCGCTGGCGAAGTACGGATAGACACTCCACGCTCCGTTGAAGTTGGCGTTGTTGTTGGCCGGGTAGATGTCGAAGTAGCCGACCTGACTCAGTCTGGCGCTGGCCATGCCTGACAGGTCGAGGATCTGAAGGCCGGCGCGGTAGTTGGCCTCGTAGGCGTAGCCGTCCTTGATGTACAGGTTATGGTCAATGGCTGCAGTACTACCAGCGTAGAAACCGAGAAGCTGCGGCGAATCCAGGTCGCTGATGTCCCAGATTCTGGTGCGGGTGTTGAAGCCGTAGCTCTGTTCGTCCAACTCGTCGTCCAGCAGCAGGTAGGTCTGGGTTTCGTCGGTCCATGCCTGGTGGGTATAAGCAGAGTTGGCGTAGCCGGTGCGTGACACCTGGGCCGGCGCCGCCTTGTTGGTGACGTCGACGATTGTCAGGGTGTCTTCATTGGAGTTGAAGCAGATCTCCTCGCCCTGATGATCCGCGTCCGGCCCGATGTAGTTGACGCACTGGGCGTCGTGGGTGTAGCCGTCAGCGCTGAAGCAGCCAGCGTTGGTTGGGTTGGTCGGATCCTGGATGTTGACCATGTGGAGCCCGCCGCTGCATGTGCCGGTTCCCACCGCGTAGGCATAGCCAGAGTCTTCGTTGATGACGATGTTATGGGCGCTGCCAAAATCGCCATAGTAGGTCGTCTGGGAGAAGGTGACGGGCGGATTGGGCACGTTGCGCAGTTGCGTCAGGTCGAATACCTGCATGCCGTGGCCGCTGGCCTCGCTGACGACGAAGGCGTAGTTGTCGAAGACCTTGATGTCACGCCACGTTGAACTGCTGGTGCGGGTCGGCAGCTTGCCGAGATAGAGTGGGTTTTCCGGGTCGCTGATATCCACAAACCCTGTGCCGTCGCGCAGTCCCATCAGGGCGTATTCTTTGCCAGTCAGCGGATCGGTCCAGCCCCAGCTGTCATTGCCGCTGCTGGAGCCAAAGGTTGCGAGCGGCATGTAGGCCAGCAGATCGACGTTGTCGCAGGGATAGGCGCCTGCAAAACCGGCGACACAGGGCGTTGCAGCCTGTGCTGCTCGGTTCGATGCCGGTTGCTGATCTGCCAACAGTGCTTGCATTGTCTTGGTCAGCACAGGCGGTTGCTCGTTGGTGACCGTTTCCTGGGCAAAGACGGCCGTTTGGCCGCCGATCATTGTCGCCAGCATGATAAGGGCTGCCAGCAGGCGAAACCTCTGGGGTGCGCTACGCTTCATGGGGCATTGCTCCTGATGGGGATTTGGCTGAGTCGGGTCCGCCGGTGCGCCTGGACACTCCAACTGGCGGGCCGCACCACGGGGCGGGATTATATGCTGAAGCGCGCGCGATCTGCAAATCACCCCTTTTAATTATTGCGCAATATGGAACGACCGCCGGTCCATTGGGCAGGCGGTCGTTCAAATGTGGTCATTTGGCCTCAAAGCGAGTTCAGAATGCCGGCCAGATTGTCCAGCCCCTTTTCCTGCGCCAGCTCCAGAGGCGTTTTGCCATTGTAATCTTTGGCGTCGGCCTCGGCGCCATGGTCCAACAGCCAGCGCGCCATGGCCGGCTGGTTGAAGCTGACCGCGGCGTGCAGCGGGGTCGCCATGCCGCCGCCTGCGTTGACGTCGGCGCCGGCTGCCAGCAGGCTTTCAGCAATGGCCTGCTCAGCATGTGGCACGGGGTAGTACAGCACCGGTAGTCCGTGCGCGCCCGTTGCCTGCGCTTGCGCCGGATCGGCTGCCAGCATTTCATCCACCACGTCGCCCCGGCCCAGCATGACCGCGGTGCAGATGTCCAGCGGCGCGCCGAGGCTCAGCAGGTATTCAGTCATCGACCGGTCGCCCATCTGCGCGGCGGCCTGGATGGGCGTTTCACCCCAGCTGGCAGCCGCGTTGACCAACTCCGGGTGCGCGCCAAGGATTTCTTGCACGCGTTCAACGTTGCCGTGGGCATTGCCCACCAGTTCATCGACCAGTTGTTGGTTTGTCATCGGTGGTTTCCTTCTCCTACTCGTACTCATCCTCCTACTCGTACTCGATTCCGGAAGTCTCAGAAGAGTACGAGGACGAGTAAGAGTAGGAGTACGAGTACCATGAGTACCTCACTTCGTCTGGATCGTCACCGCGGCCGTCATGTTCCAGCGCAGTTGATCGTTGAATTCGTCGGGGATGATGACGACGGTGTAGGTGATGTCGCCTTGCTTGTTGACGCCGATGGGCTTGATCTGGCTGACGTGGCCGGTCAGTTCGACCCCCGGCAGCGCGTCGAAGCGCAGTTGCACCTCTGCGCCCTCGCTGACGCGCACCACATCCAGCTCGGTCAGGTCGTCGGTCTCTATCTGCCATTCAGTCAGGTCGGCCAGTTGCACCACCGGTACACCGGGCGAAACCGATTCGCCCACCGCGGGGGTCATCTGGGCCACCGTGCCCGCAAATGGGGCAGTCAACACGGTCTCATCCAGCGCAGCCTGGGCCTGCTGCACAGCGGCGCGGGCAGATGCCACGTCTGCTTCGGCCGCGGCGGCTGACTCCGGCCGCGCACCGGCTTCAAGCAGGTCCAGTTGCGCCTGCGCGCGCCGCAACTCTGCCTGTGCGCTGGCCAGATCGGCTGGGCGGGCAGGCGCCCTGACGCTGTCAAGTTGGGCCTGCGCCTGACGTACGGTGGCCTGGGCAGCGGCGATCTCGGCGGCCGTCGCTCCCTGTTGGAGGTCCTGTAACTGGGCCTGGGCGGCGTTGTAGGCGTTGGTGGCCTGTTCCAGTTGAAGCGATTCCGGACGCGCGCCGATGTCCGGCTGGCTGGATACGCGGTCGTAGGCCGCCTGGGCCAGCCGCAGCGAGGCCTCGGCGTTGGCGACGTTGTTTCTGGCCGCGATGAGCTGTTGCTGCGATGCGCCCTCGCGCACCCGTTGCAGGTTGGCTTCGGCGCCGTCCAGAACGGCTTGTGCAGCCGCGATATCTTCCGTGCTTGCGCCGGCGTTCAGCCGGTCGATCTGCGCGTTGGCGGCGTCAACGGCAGCCGCGGCAGCTTCGATTTCCTGCGAACGAGGGCCTGCGGTCAGTTCTGCGAGCCGCGCTTCGGCCGCCCCCAGGGTCGCTTGTGCCTGTGCAACAGCGGCCTGCTGCCGTGCTGCGTGCAGACGCAAAATCGGCTCGCCGGCGGATACGGGCGCGCCTTCGCTCACCAGGATCTCATCCACGATGCCGCCGGACGTAAGGTTGAGGGCCGCACTGCGCACCGGTACGACGACGCCGTCGACGATGATTTCGTTGCTGGCGCGGATTGGCGCCACGACCACCGGGTCGGGAACGGGTGTGTTGGCGGCATTGTTGTTTCCACCGCAACTCGCCAGCAACCCTGCACTCAGCAGGGCGATGAGGATCACTAAGGTCTGTTTCTTCATGTTTTCTCTCCGGTGCTGGCTCGGTCGGAGACCGGCCAGAGCGGTAAAATTTTCCGGTCACTGATTACCGATAACTGTTTACTGATTACTCGTATGCTAGCACTTCGCGCACCGTCAGACGCGACGCGTTGCGGGCTGGCAGATAGCTGGCGAGCGCCGCGACGATGGTCACAATCGCAAGCCAGATGACGATGCCCTGGACGGAGAAGGCAAAGCTGAGCGGCGCGTCGGTAAACGCCAGACCGACCTGGTCGCTGAGCAGGCGGCTCAGCGGGTAGGCAAGAATCGTCGCCTGGATCCAACTGATCAGCCCGATCAGAATGCCTTCAACCGTGATAATCTGCATGATGGAGCGTGTTGCCGCGCCGATGGCGCGCATTACGCCGATCTCGCGTGTCCGTTCGATGACGTTGATGCTCATGGTGCCCATCAGCCCCAGCCCGCCTACCAGCGCCATCAGCAAGGTCATCACCATCAACAGGTTGACCAGGATGCCGAACTGATACTCTGTGCCTTCCAGGTTCTCGGCGCGGGTGGAGAGCTGTGTCACGGTGTAGCCATCTTCCTTGAACTTCTGCTCAAGCGCAGCAGCCACGCGCACGTGTACCGCGGGGTCCTCGCTGTTGGTCAGGACACGCAGTCCGTTGGCGCGTCCTGTTCTGCCCATCAGCCGGCTGAAGTAATCATAGTTGGCGTAGGCCGTCGCCTGGTCCAGCACCCCTTCCATGACGCCCACGATGACCCAATCGCTCTCCTTGTCGTTGATCTTGAGTGTGATCGTGTCGCCCAGCCTGACGTCCTTTTCGGCGTCCATGAAATTGGTGTTGACCACCAGCGCGTTCTCGTCCTCAGGCAGCAGCCAGCGGCCGGCCACCATCTGCGGGTTCACCATCTTGCTGCCGGCTGGCGGGGCGTTGATGCGGATCTCGTCGCTTTCACCGCCGGGCATGCCGGGTTGTGTACTTACCTGCGAGTCGGCCTGTCCGTTGCGGCTGGGCAGGCTGGGCAGACTATTATCGGCCGTCGAATCTGCCGGTGCGTCGGGGCGCTGGCGACGAGCGCTCGCGCGTCCCCAGCTTTCCGCGGCTATCACACCGGGTGTTTGCAGCGCCGCTTCCTGCAGCGCCTCGGTCCGAACGTCGCGGTCGATGCCGATGATAATGTGGAAATTGTTGTTGCGCACCGCGTCGTCCACCGTCTGATAGAGCGATGCCCGCACCGACAGCACGGCAACGAAAATCGCCCCGCCCAGCGTCAGGGTAACCATAGTCAGCGCCAGGCGACCCTTGCGTCGAAACGTATTGCGCAGCGAGATCATCAGCGGCCGGCTGAGCCAGGGGAGCACGCGTTGGCTGTTGACCAGCAGCCGGTCGAAGGAACCCTGACCAAACCGTCCTTTGCCCAGCCCGTAGCTGCTGATCGCCTCGCGGATGGTGACCCGCGCGCCGTTGCGGATCGGCAGCAACGCCGCGATCATTGGGATGAGCAGGCCAACCAGCACTTGCAGGCCCACGGCTGGCACGGGAATACCTTCGTACACCACGTCGAAGTTCAGGAAGGTCGCCAGAAAGCTGGTGAATCCATAGGCCCCGGCCAGGCCCGCCGGGATTGCGATCAACAGCGCCAGCAGGCCAAAGACCAGCACCATGCCGAGATAAAGGGTCACGAGCTGGCCGAAACGCGCCCCGATGGTTTTCATGACGCCGATCTGGCGGACCTGCTGTGCCATGATGGCGGCAATAGTATTGATGACCAGGAATGCACTGAGGAAGAGGGACAGCAATCCAAGCACGCCAAGCAGCAGGAACACCGGCGCCAGTACCTCGTCAGCGGGATGCTTGCCCGGCTCCGGTACATAGGTGAAGGTGACGACGCGGCCACTGCTTTCCACCTTGTCCTTCACCAGATCGGCGACTGACTGGATATACTCCTGGTCGTTGCGGCCTTGCGGATCGGCCACGGTGATGCTGAGGCTGGTGTATTGCTTGGGAAATCCCCAACGCTCCAGCGTGTCGAACGTCGCATAGCCATAGCCCTGATTGGTAAAGCGGGCTGGCGGCAGGTTGATGTCGTGCGCGGTTCCCACGACGCTGACATCGCGCAGCCGGCCATCGGGCAGCTCCAGCGAGAGGGTGTCGCCGATGGCCGATTTCAGCATCGGCAGCGATGTCCGTTCGACAACAACAGCATCGCGGGGTGGCGGCCACGGACCGCTTTCCGATCGCACGATGTTGATGGGGATGTTTTCCCAGTCGGGCAGCGCAAAGATCGTGAAATCCAGCCAGCGGCCCGGTCCCAGGCTGGCCCTGGTGCGCAGGCTGAAGCGCGCGGTGGCCGATTCGACTTCCGGCATACGTTGGACGGCCGCCAGCAGATCGCTGTCGAAGCCGTTGACACCCAGCAGGGCATGGGCCGGGTTGATGCTCTGGTAGCTGGTGTTGAGCTGGTGGGTGAGGATCTGGCGCGTGCCGGCAATCATGCCGACCGCGAAAACACCGACCGCGATGGAAAGAACGACCAGAAGCGTCCGCGCCTTCTGGTCGCGCAGATCGCGCAACACCTTGGCCCAACGAGGGGCAAGTCGCACCCGCCTGGCGTGATGCGAACGCGCCGCGTCGGGTCTTGCCGCAACGGCGCGCGATTCAGGAAGCACGCTCACGCTAGACCGCCATTTGTTCCGCGACCGGCTGCGGCATGGTCGCCGATCCGTGGCCGGTGTCCGAGACGATCAGCCCGTCAGCGATGGTGACCGTGCGGCTGACGCGATGGGCCAGATCATCGTCGTGGGTGACCATCAGCACCGTCTTGCCTTCATCCACCAGCCGCCCAAACAGGCTGAAGACCGCTTCGGCGGTGCGCGAGTCGAGATTGCCGGTCGGTTCGTCGGCGACGATCATGGCCGGGTCGTTGGCCAGCGCGCGGGCGATGGCGACCCGCTGCTGCTGGCCTCCTGATGTTGCGGAGGGCAGCTTGTCAGCATGGTCTACCATGTCCACTTCTTCGAGCAACGCCATGGCTCTCTCGGGCCGCTCGCGCGCCGGATAGGTGTTGCAAAAATCCATGGGCAGCATGACGTTTTCCAACACTGTCAGCGTTGGCAGCAACTGGAAGAACTGGAAGATCACGCCGACGTGCCGGCCGCGCCAGACGGCCATCTGCCCCTCGCTGAGGGTATGCACAGCCGTGTCGCCAATCAGAACCTCGCCTGACGACGGCCGGTCGATTCCGGTGATCATGTTGATCAACGTCGATTTGCCACTGCCCGATTTGCCGACCACCGCGACAAACTCGCCGCGGTCCACTTCCAGGTCGATATGCTTGAGCGCGACGAACGGTCCGGCCGCGGTCTCATACGCCTTGGTGACCGTGCGCAACTCAATGAGGCGCTGGTTGCCGAAGCGATAGGCGCCGGGGTTGCTGGTGGGGGTTACTATTTTAGCTCGTTTTGATCGACCAAACACGTGTTGTGCTCCCGATGGAATTCGCTCAGACGGGATGAGGTTTCGAACGTCGCCGGTTCAACATCAAGGCATTGCCACGACCGCAGCGGGCCGGTCATGAAGAACAACCGGCGATCTCCGAAGTCTCTTCAGTATCCCAGTCTATCAGATCTGCTTGTTGGCCGGTGTGATTGTACTCTCAAATGTGTGCTGCGGGAAACTCGAAGCGTGCGGTCCGGACCAAGAGCATGCGAAACGCCGCGAAGCGCGCGAAGCAGCAGGGCTACTGACGCGGGATATAGTGTCATATTCGCTTGGGTGTATTAAAAACTGGTTGGTAGCCTAGTCATTGCGAGTTTCCGATGCCGCTCGGCGGCATGCGCCTGGCGAGAAACTCAACCATCGTCACTGTCATCCTGAGCGGGTCGAGCACGCGATCTACTCGATCTCGAACCGTTAGCGAAGGATCTCTCCGGGAGAGTTTCTAGGCAGCCGATGCGGCGAAGCAATCTATCGCGCTCACCAGAGAGATTGCTTCGCCGAGCCTCGCAATGACGTGGTCAACCCATTTTGAATGCACCCAATTCTTCTCGCGCGCTTCGTGCTATGTGGTCCATACATTGCCCATATGATCTGGATCATAGCGCGCTGACCGTGCTTTGAGCTATCCTGAAACAGACCGAAAAGCTGCACGCGACGAAACAGTCGTGGCGCCCCCACCGCTCAAGGAAACAAAACCATGTCAGAAGAATCTCGCATGTGGATGGAAATCGTCTTCAATATCGGCTACCTGGTGGCGATATGGGCGCTGGTCGCGCTCATGATGGTGCAGCGCGACCGGGTCGCGCCCGCGAATCGCAATGTGGCGCGCCTCGGTCGCTGGATGTTTTTCCTGCTGGCGCTGGGCGACACGGGCCATGTCGGTTTCCGCGTCTGGGCCTATGCCAGTGGCAGCCTTGAAACCACCATGACGCTGCTGGGTCGGCCCGTCGGTCTGGTAGGTCTGGGTGCGCTGGCCACCGCGGTCACCGTCACCATCTTCTATGTGCTGGTGCTGGTGATGTGGCACGAACGATTCCGCAAGCCGTACGGCTGGTTTGGCTACTTGCTCTTTGCCGCGGCTGCCGTGCGTCTGCTGGTGATGATCCCCGGCTGGAACCAATGGAACAACGTCGTGCCGCCGCAGCCCTGGTCAACGGTGCGCAACCTGCCGTTGATGCTGATGGGGCTCGGTGTGGCCTATTTGATTTTGCGCGACGCGCGGGCCGGTCATGACCACACCTTCACCTGGGTCGGCGGCTTCATCGTCGCGTCATATCTGTTCTACATGCCGGTGATCTTCTTCGTCCAGCAGCTTCCCACTGTCGGCATGCTCATGATCCCCAAGACGCTGGCTTATGTCGGCATTGCAGTGATTCTCTACCGCGATCTCTATTTCGGTGAAGGCGCGCAGCCTGCTGCACGTTTGCAGCCGCGCTAGCGTGGCTGCTCGCGGCTGGCATCCTGCAACGCACGGGCGGGATCGTTGGTGGCGCGGATTTTGGTCAGCGCCGCGCCGATGATATCGCGCGCCTGCGCAGCCAGTTCCGTCGAGTCGTCGCCGTGATGCGGCTCGATCACTTCCAGCGGCACCAGCCAGACGCGGCTGGTATCACGCATGACGATGCGCTTGACGGTTGTCAAGACCCCTTCGTTGCGGCTATGCCAGGTCATCGAATCGGTTTCTTCGTAATGGATGGCGCATAGCAGATAGGGCATTTCCGTGTCGATGGCGATGTCGAACACGCCGTAGCGGAATGGCAGCAGTGTGTCCAGCGGGTTGCGCGTGCCTTCGGGGAAAATCACAATCGGTGGATACTGATTGGCGAGGACCGCGTCCGCTACCTGCCGGCGGACACTGTTGCGATCCGACTTGTCGCTGCGATCCACGAACAAGCTGCCGGTCGCGCGTGCAATCCAGCCGATAAACGGCCAGTGCTTCACCTCTGCCTTGGCCACGAAGCGCATCGGCAGCAGCCAGGCCATCACCAGTGTGTCGAAGAACGAGACGTGGTTGGAGAGGATAAAGCCGCGGTGCTGTATGATCCGTTCACAGTCCGTGCATTCGAAGCGCAGGCCCAGGGAAGGCATCAGCATCCGTACGCCTAGCGAGAAACACCACGCGGATAGGCGCACGCCGCGCACCTTGATGGGCACCCATGCCAGCAGAACGGTGCTGACCGCGCCGGCGACCACAATCAGTGCGCTTGCAACGAATCGCAGAATGCCGCGCAGGGGAGCTATCACAGCAGTTCGCTCTGCGACCTGCCGCCGGGTTTTGCAATCAATTCCGGCCAGTCAAGCTGTGGCATGATCGGGTTGAGATCGTGGGAGGCGTCGAAGGTCATAAAGGTCAGGTTGGTGAAGATCTGCTCAGCAACGATGCGAGTCTTGTCGATGGGGACGATGTCATCCTGCCCACCGTGTATGATTGTCACCGGCAAATCTATCGGCGGAAGCGGGTTCTCTGCCAGATCGATGTAGGGCAGCGCCGGCGCCAATAGTACGAGACGCTCGACCTGCCCAGGATGCTGGCAGGCAAACACCGCCGCCATCAGCCCGCCCATGCTCGACCCGATCAGCGTCCAGCCCGTCGTCTCAGCCAAGAGCCTGCTGAGTTGCGCCATGCGTTCCCAAAAGTCGCCGGGAAAGTCAGGCGCCAGCAGATCGGGATAGAGGCCCCGCAGATAAGTGGCCTTGAAACCCTGGCCGCTGCCGGCCTGGCCGTGGATGAAGAAGAGCTTGTTATTGACAGTCAAGCCAGAAGCTCCTTGTGATTCTTGGCGTTGACAGGGGATGGTTCGCTTGTTCCAAAAACGATGGCGTCGATCATGGCGTCAATTGCTTGCTGGCTCGGCAGTTTGTCTTCAATCAGTTGAGCACCCAGCGTTTCTAGCGTTTTCAGGGAAGGGAAAGGCAATACTCTTAGGTCTGTTGCGTTTACCTGTGTATGACCGTTGTAGAGCCGGAAGTATCGGTCTACAGTAGTCGAGTTGAGAAAGAGGGCCAAGCCGCGCGCGATTGAGCTCGGTAACCCTGCTCCGTCTATATGAAAGACATTCAGGTGGTTCTCGAAGCCTACCCATTCTGCACTAACATCTGCCAAATCGTAAACCGCCGCGAAGATCCGGCGCCTTTCTTCTTTGGATGAGAAGCGGCGTGTCAGTGTATAGAAACCTTGTGGCATGAGCCACTTTCTTGTTTCGTCGCTGTCGTCGATAGCGTTGGGTTTGCGGCCTTTGACCTTCGGCCAGCGGACGAAGCCGTTTTCGAAATGCGCAGGATAGATCAGTGGGACACTGAACGTTCTCGGCTCACGATGGATATGCGGTTTATGCCGAAACTCGACAACCGGTCCGGTAGACACTGAAATTCCCAGACTGTCCAATGAGTGCTTGAGCACCTTCATCCTTCGAATCAACGCGGCGTCAGTTTCGGTTACGGGAATGTAAATGAACAGGTTGGGATCATCTGGTTGGAACACTTCAGCCGCAGGCACCCAGCGTTGGTCGATCTCGTTTAGCTCCACTCCGTGACTGGACGACAGCAGAATCTTGTTCGGTTGTGCAGACTTTACAGAACGAAAGATGATATTTTCCTGCAGGACATTGTCGTCTTTGAAAGCGATGTCACGCGCGCCAAACACATGGATTCGCCTGAGCGCCATGTTGTTCAGCAGCAAACGTCGGAAAGGCAGAAAATAAGGGCCGTTGCAGAAGCTACGCGGGGTGATGGCAACCAGTTCTCCGTTGGGCGCTAACAGCTGGATTGCCAGCGCGACAAAGCCGGCATACAGATTTGTTGCTTCTATTCCGACGGATCGCAGCAGTTTTCTGTGAGCAGACTGACTGCCGATCTTCTTATAAGGTGGGTTAGTGATGATGTGGGTGAAGGCAACGTGATCGCTGAAAAGGCCCCTGCCTGCATGTACCGAGAACCTCTCGATGAAGTCAGTCGTTTGTAGTTGATAGGATACATTGATACCATGCGCTGCTCCGCTCTGCACACAGTCTCGCAAGGTGGCTTCAAGAGCGCTGCGCAAACCGGGATCGACTTCACACACAGTGATTTCCAGCTGTCGGGGCCGAACTTTCTGGCGACAAATGCGCTGAACAAATGCAGCAGTGAGTGAACCAACACCTGCGCCCGGATCCAGCAGGCTGACAACGTCCGCATGAATTAAGCCGAACATAGAGGCCATGAAGTCGGCAACCGGCGCGGGCGTCATGAACTGACCTAGTTCAGTCTTGGTCGACGCCGATTGCATAAGTGGGACCAGCTGGCGTCTCAAATCCGCCTGCTCAGACAGAGAAAGAGGAATGTCTTCAATTGGAGCCAACAGTTGCTTTGGCATTGCGATTTACCGATTTCTCTGAGCAGCGGTGGATGCTTCTATCGCGTGGAAATGCTTGGTCGGGTCTTCCATGATCCAAAGATAGGTGTCGGGCGGTAAGTTCTTGTGTCTGGATTGACGCGCCGCCGCTGTCTTCCACGTTTGATAGGCAGTAGTGAAGCCAACGCCTCGTTTGCCGGCTCGTTGGGCAAGCTCGGTCATTTGGTCCACTTTGTGCAGGTCAACTTCGCCATCGCTGGTCACGGCTTCGATCACCCACAGTTGTTCCTTAGTTTCGTTCCAAAGTAGAACATCTGGCATCGAGTCTCCCAAGCCGAGGGTCACGCCTGCCGCCGCCAGAGCCGCGCGCTGTGCTTCCGTGATACGGTCACCATCGCCGTCATCTATGTACACGACCTGGAAATCAGGCAGGAAGGTCGGTACATAAAACGTCATGCAAGCATTGATGAGGTCTGCATGTTTGGTATCAACGGCCGATCGTGCCAGATTCGCGAGTTCGGCCTGTCGCTGAAGACGAATGCGCACATTATCTTCACGAATCCACTCCTGTAGTCTCGGTTGCCAATTCTGTTCGGGAGCCTTCAGGACATCAACAAAACTCGCCGAAAGTCGATAGGCAGAATTTGGCGACTTTGGAACAGGGTGACCGAGGACGAAAGCACCCGTCTCCGGTTGGAGATACACTGCTTCCACTGCACCGATGTCCCGCAACGGCTTGATCCAGTAATCGCGTCCTTCTCTATCAAGTCTTGTCCCACCGCGCTGAAAAGTGCCTATGTGGATCGCGATTTGCTGAGTTGAGGCGCCATCGCAGAAGTGGGCATTGAGCGGTGCGCCAGAGTACAAACTGGGGGTGATGTTGTCCAGTAGGGCAAAGACAGCGTCTACCATGTCATCAGTTTCCCGATCAATAGCGCGTAGCGTTGCGCGGATTCGTTCCTTGTTGATGCTCTGAAATTCATCAGGGAGCGAGCGGTCGCTCAAAAGGGTAATCTTGCTTTGGAGTGACACGTATCTACCGCTCTATAGCTCGTTGAACAGTTGGGTGGCGAGTACCACGAATCCCTGGAGGACACCCAGTTCTTCGCCAGCGATCAAGCTGTGTGTGGGAGGTGCGGTCAGTTCAGTCATTTGCCAGCGCTCCTTCGCTTGGGCATTGTATTCCCACCAACGGGCCATGTCAAACAGGTCTTAGCGCGGCGGTCAATCGAAAAGTGACAACTGGCCTGTCGGTTCGCTGAGCTGATGCACGCCGACGCCCAGCAGGCGCACCGGCCGGCCCGTCTCCCAGGTCCGCTCCAGCAACACCAGCGCGGCCCGGTAGACTTCGATCGCGTCGTCGGTGGGAACGGCCAGCGACATCTGACGTGTCAGGGTGGTGAAATCGCTGTAGCGCAGCTTGATGGCAACCGTACCGCCGGCCAGCTCGTTGCGTTGCAGGTATTCCGCCACGCCCTGGCTCATGCGCCACAGCCGGACCTTGAGCGCGTGCAGGTCGGTCAGATCGCGGTCAAAGGTCCGTTCCTGGCTGACCGATTTGCGCTCGTACTCGGTGATCACCGGGCGATCGTCGATGCCGCGAGCGCGCTCTGCCATCTCAGGGCCGTGACGGCCAAAGGCGGCTCGCAGGTCGTCCTCAGACAACGCTGCCAACTGGCCGACGGTCGTGACATTCATGCTCGCCAGCCTCTCAGCCGTCACGGGGCCGATGCCCCACAGGGCGCGCGCCGGCAACGGCGCAAGAAACGCGGCCTCGTCACCCGGCTGCACCACCGTCAGGCCGCCCGGTTTGTCGAAGTCCGACGCGACCTTGGCGACCTGCTTGTTGGCAGCCACGCCCAGCGACGCTGACAGGCCGATCTGCTCGCGTACCTCAGTTTGCAGCCGTCGCGCGACCTCGGTTGCTTCCTCCCATGCCTTGATCTGGTCAGTCAGGTCGAAGAACGCCTCGTCGATGCTGATCTGCTCGACCAGCGGCGTCAGTTGGTGGATCAGCGCCATGACGCGCTTGGAATATTGTCGATACAGGCTGTGACGGCCTGGCAGCACGATGGCATTCGGGCAGAGCTGCAGGGCGCGCGCCATTGGCATGGCTGAGCGGCAGCCAAAGGCGCGCGCCGGGTACGATGCGGCCGCGACCACACCGCGCTCGCCCGGTTTGCCGCCCACCAGCACCGGTTTGCCGACCAACTCAGGGTTTTCCAGGACTTCCACCGCTGCGAAAAATGCGTCGAGATCGAGGTGAACGATGGCGCGTGATGACATGGCACGATTCTAACGCGCTTCACCTGCGAGGGCAACTTCCTGCCGCGAACGAGTTAGCCAAATCGTCCGACATCAGCTAAAATACGGCGGTCGTGTTCCTTCGCACAATCATGAAAGAAGCTTTCCCATGGCTCGCAAACGCCCCCTTTCCTCCGCAGCTGCACTCGCCCTTGTACTCGCCGTAACACTCGCCCTTCCTGCACTGGCATCACCGCCCGGCCCGCCGCTGGCCCTCGACCCGACCACCGTTGACATCGACGACATCCAGACCATCACGCCGATTTCACAGGTACAGGACATCATCGACCAGATCAATCTGACGCGTATGATGACCTATGCATCTGAACTCAGCGGCGAGCAGCCGGCCGCGGTCGGCGGGCAACAGGTCACACTCGCCACCCGCTACACTTACAATCGCGATGCGGTGCTGCGGGCCGCTGACTACATGTCTGAGCGGCTGGCGCGGCTGGGGCTGGACGTCAGCTATCACTGGTGGACCCACAGCACATCGGTTCCCGACCCGCTGCCCAATGTTGTCGCCGAAAAGCCTGGTACCAACCCGGCAGCCGGCGTCTACATCATCGGCGCGCATTTCGACAACATTACCTATGACGCGCCGCTGGTGTTCGCGCCGGGCGCCGACGATAACGGAAGCGGCAGCGTAGCCGTGCTGACCGCGGCTGAACTGCTGGCTCCTTACACGTTCGAGGCGACAATCCGCTTCGTGTTGTTCTCCGGCGAGGAGCAGGGGCTATGGGGCAGTGCCGCTTACGCCTCATCGGTCAACGGTCAGGACATCCGCGGCATGCTGAACATGGACATGATCGCCTGGGACAACATCGGCGGGCCGGACATGGACATCCACGCCCGTTCTACAGTTGCTGGCAGCGTTCCCATGGCCCAGACCTTCGTCGATGCCATCACCGCCTATGGTCTGGACCTGACGCCGGTGATCTACAGCAACGGCACCACGGCCAGCGACCACTCCTCGTTCTGGAACATCAATGTGCCCGCCATTCTTGCCATCGAGAACTACAACGCGGACAGCGGCATACCGCGCGATTTCAACGCGTATTACCACAGCGTCAACGACCGTACGCAGTATTTCAATCTGCCCTACTTCCATGATATGACAGCCGCGTCGCTGGCGACTCTGGCGCATCTGGCCGGGATTCGCAGCGACTGCTACTGGGCCGACCTGAACTGCGACGATCAGGTCAGCGTCACCGACATCACGGTTGAGGCGATGCATTGGCAGGCCAGCGATGGCCAGTGGAACTACAGCCCGGTCTATGACAGTAACGGCGACAATGTGGTGGACATCGTCGATGTTCAGGCGGTGGCGGCTCAGTGGGGCTGGACGTCGCCGGGCTAACAGGAGGGAACCGGTTGCAGACCAACATTCTGAGGCTCGACAAATACCGAATCGTTGCAGTGCTGCTGTTGGCTGCTCTGCTGCTGGCAGGCTGCCGATCTGGTGACAAAACGTCCGACGCTGCTGCGGTCGACGCGCCGGCCTCAGCTGCCATCGCGCCGGTTACCGAATCGCCCGGCTTGCAACTGGTGGTTTTGCCTGACGCAGGCCAAGGTCCGCTGATGCAGGCCATCGACAGCGCGCAGGAATCGATCCGGCTCAAGGTCTATCTCATCACATTGGACGAGGTGGTGGACGCGTTGAAGGCTGCTGCGCAGCGGGGCGTCGATGTGCGGGTGATGATCGAGCCGGAGCCGGAGGGCGGCGGCGAGTCCAATAGCGCGGCTTTCGAAGAATTGCGCAGCGCGGGCATCAACGTGCGCAACACGCCCAGCACCTTTCGTTTCAGCCACGAGAAGAGTCTCGTTGTGGACGACCGGCGGGCGCACATCATGACCCACAACCTGACCTACTCCTCGTTCAACAAGAACCGCGAGTACGAGGTGATCGTGGATGACCCGGCGCTGGTGGCCGAGGTCGCGCAAGTTTTTGACGACGACTGGAGCCGGCGTGCGCCTGATCTTGATAACTCGCTGCTGGTTTGGAGCCCGGTCAACAGCCGCGAGCGCATCACCGCGCTGATCGACGGCGCCTCGACCAGCCTCGACCTGGAGCAGAACTCGCTGCTGGACGAAGACCTCAACGATCAGCTTCAGGCCGCAGCGCGCCGCGGTGTCGCCGTGCGGATCGTCACCCCCTCGGTGGACAACCCGGCCGATCGCGAGATGGTGCAGATCGACGGTTTGCTGGCCGGTGGGGTAGAGGTCGCGTTCCTCGACACCCCATACGTCCATGCCAAAACGATTCTGGCCGACGGCAAGACCGCCTTCGTTGGCTCGCAGAATTTCAGCCGCACGTCGCTGGATTCCAACCGCGAGCTGGGCATTGTCTTCGACGACGCAGCCGCTGTCAACCGGCTGGCTGCTGCGTTTTTGCAGGACTGGAACGCTGCCGAGAAGCTGGCGGCTGGCCAGCCTGCCAGCCCGCAGCTACCGCCGGGTGAAGTGATACCGTGGCAGGATGCGCCGCAATACGTCGGCCAGCTCGTGACCGTCGAGGGTGACATCGTTGACACCTACAACTCCGGCGCGGTGGTGTTTCTGAATTTCAGCAAGGACCTCAACGACTTCACGCTGGTGATCTTCGCCGAGGATGCTGACACCTTCCCGATCGCGCCTGAAGATGCTTTCCGCGGCAAGCGTATTCGCGCTACCGGCGAGGTCGAGCTATACCGCGACCGGGCCGAGATCATCATCAACTCACCCGACCAGATCGAGGTCGTCGGCGACGCCGGGAGTTCGGGGGCACTCGATGCAGCGCACGAAGGTGGCGTCGCACTGGACGTCAACGCGGCCGGCGAGGCGATCCCCTGGCAGGAGGCCGGTCAGCACATCGACCAGACCATCACCGTGGAAGGCGACATCGTGCGCAGCTACAACAGCGGCAAGGTGGCGTTTCTCAACTTCGCGCAGGAATACCAGGACACGTTCACCGTCGCGATTTTTGCCAGTGACTACGGCAAGTTCCCCGCGTCCCCCGACGAGTATTATCTCAACCAACGCATCCAGGTCACCGGCAAGGTCAAGGAATATCAGGGCGCGCCGGAAATGGTTGTGGAAGACCCGTCGCAGATCGTGATCCTCGGCCCGGCCGGCAGCGGCAGCGCGGCACCGAGCGACGCGCCAGCACCAGTTGCGGGAGACGCTTCGGAAGCCGTTTCGTGGCAGGATGCAGTCAACTATGCCGGACAGACGGTCACGGTCGATGGACGGGTGGTCGATACCTACCGCTCGGCCAAGGTCATCTTCCTCAATTTCAGCCCCGACCGCGACGAGTTCAAGGTGGTGATCTTCCAGGACGACTGGGACAGGTGGCCGCAGTCGCCCGACGAGCTTTTCTATGGCAAGAACGTGCGCGTGACAGGCGAGATCGAACTCTATCAGGGTGCGCCCGAGGTCGTCGTCGAGTCGCCGGATCAGATCGAGTTGATCGCCGGTGAAGGCGTCGGGGAATGAACTCCCGCGAGCGTGTGCGCACCGCGTTGAGCGGCGACCTGCCAGATCGTGTGCCGTTCACGCTCGGATTTTATGGCCAGACCCTGGACCAGATCGGCGGCGCGGATGCCGACGAGTTCTTCGCGTCCGATATCCGCTACGCGACGTTCAATCCGCCGCGCGAGGACGGCGCATTCATGCGCTACCTGCGCGGGCTGCCGCCCGATGTCCACGTCGGCAACCTGGGGCAGCTGCAAACCTACCACGAGTGGGATTATCACCCGGAACGCGGCCCGCAGCGCCGTCTGACCGGTGTTTCCTCGCCAGAAGAACTGGCAGCGCTGGTCTTGCCGGATTTTGCCGATCCGCAACGCTACGCCGGGCTGGCGGAGCAGGTGGAGCGTTGGCACGCGCAAGGGCTGGCCGTGGCCGGCTCGCCGCCACATCTTGGCGGTGAGCTGTTCGAGACAGCCTGGCGGCTGCGCGGTTTCGAGGAGTGGCTGATCGATCTCAAGACCCGGCCGGCCCTTGCCACCTACTTGCTCGACCAGTTGACGGCGATGACGCTGCACAGTGCGGTCATCCTGGCGCAGGCCGGCGTGGATATCCTGCTGCTGGACGACGACGTGGCGCAGTCGAACCGGATGCTGATCAGCCCGGCCATGTGGCGTGAGTACTTCCAGCCGCGATTGCGGGACATCATCAGCGCGGCGCGCAAGGTCGCGCCCGATCTGCTGGTGTTCTATCACAGCGACGGCAACTTCACGCCAATCATCCCGGACCTGGTCGAGATTGGTGTCAATGTGATCAACCCGGTCCAGCCCGACTGCATGGATGCGGCTGCGATCCGCGCCGAGTTTGGCAACCGGCTGGCATTCTGGGGCGCCGTTGGCACGGCCTCGGTCTGGGATCATGGAACGCCGGACGCCATCCGCCGCGAGGTTCGGCAGCGCGTGGCTACCCTTGGACATGCCGGCTTGCTGCTAGCGCCCGCGTATGACGTAGATTTCACACCGCCAGAAAATCTTCACGCCTTCGTGCAGGCCGTGCACGAGATCGCGACCAGCAGTTGACTGTCACCTGAGTTTGTACGACCAACTCTCGTCATTCCCGCGAAGGCGGGAATCCAGTGCACACAAGAATGGATTCCCGCCTTCGCGGGAATGACGCAAAGGAAATCCATTTTGACGACCGTTACCGAAACTGACATCGTGCGGCTGTTTCGACCCGAATTGGCAGCGCTGGAGCCATACACGCCGATCCACCCATTCGAGGTGGTGAGCCGGCGACTGGGCCGCGCGCCCGAAGCCATCGTCAAGCTCGACGCCAACGAAAACCCCTACGGGCCGTCGCCGCGCGCCGTCGAAGCCATGGCGTCCTATCGCTGGCATCACATCTACCCCGATCCGCAAAGCATCGAGCTTCGTGACGCGCTGGCTGAATTTCTCAACGTGCCGGCTGCCAGCATTCTGGCCGGCAGCGGCGCCGACGAGTTGATCGATTTGGTGGCGTGTCTATTCCTGTCGCCCGGCGATGGCGTCATCGACTGCCCGCCGACCTTTGGCATGTACAGTTTCGACGCCGCGATCAACGGCGCGACGGTGATCAACGTGCCGCGACGGAAGGACTACTCGATCGATGTCGACCGGATCGAAAGGTTGTTCGCATCCCGCGATGGCTATGATGAGTTCGGCTGGCTGGATGCGGCGGCGCCCTGGTACGATCCCGCCGCGAGCCAGCCCGTATCACCGCCGCTCAAGTTGCTGTTCCTCTGCTCACCCAACAATCCGGACGGTGGATTGACGGCGCAGGCGGATTTGCGCCGCTTGCTGCGCTTGCCAGTGGTGGTCGTTCTCGACCAGGCATATGTGGAGTTTGCCGGACCGGATGAGTCGCTGGCTCATTGGGTCGCTGACCATCCAAATCTGATTGTGCTGCGCACCTTCAGCAAGTGGGCCGGGCTGGGCGGGCTGCGGGTCGGCTACGGCGTTTTCCCGCCCGCGATCATCGAGCAGCTGTGGAAGATCAAGCAACCCTACAACGTCAACGTGGCCGGCAACCGGGCCGCGCTGGCGTCGCTGGCCGACCGCGACTTCTTGCTAGGCAACGTCGCGCGGCTGGTGGCCGAGCGGGAGCGATTGTGTGCGGAACTGGCGAGGTTCGATTACCTGGAACCCGTGCCAGGCAGCCGCAGCAATTTTGTGTTGTGTCGCGTGATTGGAAGAGATGCCCGCGAGCTGAAAGAGGGGCTGGAGAGACAAGGCGTGCTGGTCAGGTATTTCGCCAAGCCGGGCCTCGAAAACTGCATCCGCATCAGCGCTGGGCGACCGGAGGACACCGACGCCGTGTTGGCGGCGCTGGCAGCCTAGCGGAAAAAGTTCAGCTACGACGCCCAATTTCTGGAACGGATAATCCCCTGCAAATCTTAACGGCTAACTTGTCGGGAATTTCCGAATGGCGAGGCACCGCCTCTACCTCACCGGTTGTCGGGTTGGTCCAAAGCGAGTGCGAACTACCTTCGCGTTTCAAGTAACAGCCATGGCGACGCAAATGGCGCAATAGCTCGTGGCGTTTCATCCAACGACGACCATCTCTTGAACTGCATCGTGCGGCACGCCGCGCAAACCGTCTTCACGGCGGTCAGCCAATATTAGCTCGATCGAATCAGCCAGATTGTGCAGAGATTCTTGTTGCGTGCTGCCAAGGCCGTTGGCGCCTGGAATCTCCAAGCAATACGCGATGTACCAGGGGCCGTCTTGCTCGATTACTGCAGTGAACTCGTTGCGCATGGTTGCAGTCCTTTGTCGTAAACGATCATCGAATCTCAGTATTCGTAGGCGTTGATATTGAACGAATCTATGTGCATCGATTATACTCCCCTCGTGGCATTGAGCAAGCGTCATCGCTTGGGGCCGCACACACGTAGGCGTATGAGCGAGCTTGCATTACCATGCTGCTGTGTCAGCCTGAGATTTCAATCCCAGGCGGCGGCGCAGCGATCACTTCGAGCCAAACAAAGTTGCGGAATCGGACAATCATGCGACACGCCAACATCTCACGCACAACCAAAGAAACTGCCATCGAACTCGCGCTCGAGGTCGACGGCAGCGGTGAGACCGACATCCACACCGGCGTCGGGTTCTACGACCATATGCTGACCCTGTTTGCCAGTCATGGCCTGTTTGATCTGCGCGTGGCAGCGACTGGCGATCTGCACATCGACGAACACCACACGGTCGAGGATGTGGCGATCTGCCTAGGGCAGGCGCTGGATCGTGCGCTGGGCGACCGCGCCGGCATCGTTCGCACTGCCCACAGCTTTGTGCCGATGGACGAGGCGCTGGCGCTCGTGGCAATCGACCTGGGCGGCCGGCCGTACTGCGTTTTCGACGCGACATGGCGCACCGACCGGCTGGGAGCGCTGGGCACCGACCTGATCGGGCACGTCTTTGAGACGCTGGCAATCCACGGGCGGATGAATATCCACGCCCGCGTCCACTACGCCGCTAACGATCATCATGCCTGTGAGGCGCTATTCAAGGCGCTTGGACGCGCACTGGATGCAGCGACAACTGTCGATCCGCGACGGCGCGGTGTACCGTCCAC
This sequence comes from Anaerolineales bacterium, assembly GCA_020634615.1. Lineage (GTDB taxonomy): Bacteria > Chloroflexota > Anaerolineae > JAAEKA01 > JAAEKA01 > JACKBK01. The sequence continues at coordinate 150,968 of JACKBI010000004.1, read as the reverse complement.
CAAGGGCAGTCTGTAACAGATCGTGACATCGTTTACGCACCACATGACACGCAACATGGCAAACCATGCAACTGATTGAAAGCGGCGACTGGCAAGCGCAGCCCGGCGTGGCCGACTATTTCGCCGGTCTGGTAGACGACGTCCTGATCGAGCGCGTCATTTGGGGCGACGGTTGGGATACGCTGGAACGAACCGGGCGGCAATTGGCCGGCTATGGCTTCATCTGGTACCGGTTCTGGGTTTGGCGTGACGACCAACTGGTGGAACGTTACTATGACAGGGGCGGCACGTTGTTGGGAACCCAGATCGATCTGTGTACGCCCATGGAGATCGAGGAGCGCCAGTGGCGCACCCATGACCTGGTGCTGGACATATGGATCGCGCCTGATGGACGGGTAACCGTTACTAACGAAGCCGCGTTTGAGGCAGCAGTCGTGCAGGGGGAGCTCAGCCGTGAGGAGGCAGACTGGGCCGAGGCGCATGTGCGCCGGCTGACGGCTGCTATCGCACAGGGACGCTTCCCGCCGGCCATGGTGCGCAACTGGCAGGTCGACATAAAACGAATTGAAGGTGTGCTGGAGCGCGCCCGGCAGGTCAGGGAGTGACCAGGTGATCGCGATCATCGACTACGGCATTGGCAATCTGCGCAATGTGGAGCGGGCTTTTCAACACGTCGGCGCGCCGGTGATGCTGACGTCCGACCAGGACCAGGTGCGGGCGGCGGACGGCGTGGTCGTCCCCGGCGTTGGCGCCTTTGGCGCGTGCGCGGCAGGACTGCGGCGCGGTGGCTTCGAGAACCTGGTGCGCGAGACGGCCGCCAGCGGCCGGCCCTTGCTGGGCATCTGCGTCGGCATGCAACTGCTGTTTGAGGACAGCGAGGAAATGGGGCAGCACACCGGGTTGGGGTTGTTGCCGGGGCAGGTGCTGCGGTTTCCAGAGGGTCACCAGGACTCAACCGGGCAACGCCTCAAGGTGCCGCAGATCGGCTGGAACCAGCTCTGGCACAACGACACCGATCCCTTGTTGCGCGGCGTGCCGGCCGGCAGCTACGCCTACTTTGTCCACTCCTACTACTGTGCGGCGGCCGAACCGTCCGACGTGGTCGCAACGACCGATTATGGCATCGATTACCCCTCGGTCGTTCGCCGCGGCAATGTCTGGGGCGCGCAGTTTCACCCGGAAAAGAGCCACGCGGTCGGCTTGCAGATACTGCGCAACTTCGCGGAGATCGTCGTATCAAGGTCCACGGCCTGACGGCGGTTTGTTCAGATCGCTGGCCGATTCGTCCGTGTTTTCTTGGTAGACTAATTCCTTCAGGTCATTGCACGTGTGGCACGCGGACGAGGCCAGATAGCGTCCAAGAGCCGACAATCGACTTGCAGATTCCAGTGACCTATGCTATATTCACTCCAGAATGCCCTGCTGTGTACGTGATGTCGATTCTACGTTTTGAGCCAACACCTACTAAACGGGAAGCGATATATCGCCGGAAGACACGATAGCCCTCGGTTCACCGGGATAGGCAAGGTGAAAGCCGGTAATGAGCTAGCCCACCTGCGAAAGCAGGTTCAAAACCCGAAGACACACGGCACGGCGGGGAATCCTGTAAGTGCAGGCCATCGGCCATTCAGCCGGTGGCCTTTCTGTCGATGAAAGGATGTGCTGCCCCATGCAGCGAGAGCGGGTATCTGCCGACATCTACGTCTTTCGTAGTGATCTCTATCTGCAAGTGACCGCCGGCGTGATCGCCACGGAGGAAGGCGCCGTCATTGTCGATACCTTGCCGTTTCCGAGAGAAACGAAGGCGCTGCGCGATTTCGTTCAGCGTCGCTGTCCCCAGGGCGTCCGCTACGTCATCAACACGCACGCCCACGCCGATCACTCCCATGGCAGTTGCTATTTTCCCGAGGCCGAACTTATCGGCCATCGTCGCGCGCGTGAGTATCTGGTGAAGCACGGCGAAGCCAACCTGATTGAGGCCAAGCGTCACTCGAACGACCTGGCGACAGTCGAGTTGCGCCTGCCGGATCTGGTGTTCGATAGCCTGCTGGTCCTGCGGCTCGGCGGCAAGACGATCACCCTGAAGCATGCGCCCGGTCATAGTCCTGACACCATCACGGTACGTGTCAAGGAAGACAAGGTGATGTTCGCGAGTGACACGATTCTGCCTGTGCCTTACATCGACTTTGTTGTCGGCGGCAGCATCAACGACCTGCGCCGCTCGCTGCGCGATGTCGAAGTGGCCGGTCTGGAGAATGTCGTTCAGGGTCATGGAGAAGTCTTGCTGCGCGGCGAGATCCGCGGCACGATTTCGTCCAGTCTCAAATACCTGGACTGCGTCGAACGTGCGGTTGACACTGCCATCGCCAATGCGACGCCGGTCGAAGTGTTGCTCAAGGAGACCACCATAGAACAATGTGGAAAGTCGCGCATTCCACTCAATGGCGTCGTGCAGCAGCTCCACCGCGCCAACCTGTATTACCTGTACCAGACCAAGACTGGGGCGATGCCGGCCAGGACACACTGAGCAAAACGCGCGAATGTGACATTTTTCCTTGACCCCCTCGCGCGCCCATGCTATAATGCCGGCAATCGAATACATCTATTGGAAACCTTCAGGGCAGGGTGAGAATCTGGACAGCCGCATGGCTGCCCAGCGTCAATTCCCGACCGGCGGTGTGGACAGTTTAGCTGTCCGAGCCCGTGACCCGCGCGAGCGGTGGATCTGGTGCGAGCAATACGTCTCAAGGCCAGAGCCGACGGTATAGTCCGGATGAAGAGAAGGTATGCGTCTTTCCGCTTGTTGACGCGTCCAGCACATCTGTGTGCGGCGCGCGCGGCGGCATGGCCTGCTACAGCGCCCCCGAAGGTCGATCACGATCACGGGGGCCTTTCCCGTGTGGAAGTGATCGGCCTTCCGGTGGATGTTGTCTGTTGTGCTTGCCGGCGGCCAGCGCCAGTCTTCGCAATCTTTGCCCGGTCAGGTTTCCCAGAATCCTGGCCGGTTTTTGTTGTGCCGGCCGTAGAAATGTCAGGGATGCCGCATGTGGGTTGCACGAAAAGCAGGAAGCACTAAGGACGACGCTGTTCCGTCTCGCCGGGCAGGCTGGTTCCGCAGGCATCGCACGGAGATTTTGCTGGCGCCGATCGTCCTGGCAACAGTTTTGCTGTTGTGGGAGGGTTTGGTTCTCTGGCGCGGTTACCCCTCCTTCATCCTTCCGTCCCCGGTTCTGGTTGCGCGCAAGTTCCTGGTCGTGCTGGCCGATGGGGTGCTGTGGTACCACACCCGCAGCACGCTGATCGAGATCGCGTTGGGTCTGGTGCTTGGTTTGAGCACCGCCACCGTCCTCGGCTACCTGATCGCCAAATCGCCCCGTCTGGAGAGGATTTTGTCGCCCTACCTGGTTGCGGCGCAGTCAATTCCAGTGATCGCCATAGCCCCGCTGCTGATTATCTGGATCAAAGATCCCAATTTGAGCAAGGTACTCATCTGCGCCATCACCATCTTCTTCCCGACGTTAATCAGCACCGTGGTCGGCATCCGTTCGGTGGAGCCTGACCTGATCGCATTGATGCAGTCGCTGCGTGCCACGCGCTGGCAGATCCTGACCAAGCTGGAGATTCCCGGCGCGCTGCCTGTGCTTTTCGGTGGCCTGAAGATCGGCGTCTCGCTGGCTGTCATCGGCGCGGTGGTGGCAGAGTTCATCGGCGCTGACCGCGGCCTGGGCTATCTGATCAATCTGTCGCGCGGCATTCTTGACACCCCGCTGCTCTTCGTGGCGTTAGTCAGTCTGGTAGTAGTCGCCGTGCTGCTGTACGGCTTTGTCAGTCTGCTTGAACACCGCTTGCTTGCCTGGAAGCGGATAGAATAACCAAGAGGAAACATGAGTCGTCCCAAATCGTTCGTTCTTGCGCTGATGGTCATCGGCGCGTTGATCATCAGTGCGTGCGCCGCCGGTGAGCCGGTGGTAGTTCCGTCAACTTCGATTTCAGAGTCACCATCAGTCGAACCGGCTGCTGCCGGACAACCGGAGAAGGTTGTCCTCGGCCTGGGCTACATCCCCAGCGTGCAGTTCGCGCCCTTTTACGTGGCTCAGGCAAAGGGATTCTTTGCTGAGCAAGGCCTGGACGTCGAATTTCAGCACGGTTTCGAGACCGACTTCCTTAAGCTGGTAGCTGCCGGTGAGATCCCCTTTGCGGTTGGCAGCGGTGACCAGGTGATTCTGGCCCGTGCTCAGGATCTGCCGTTGGCTTACGTCGCCGCCTGGTACCGCAAGTTTCCGGTTGTGGTCTTTGCCCTGCACAGCGCAGGACTGACCGAACCGGCCGCGCTGGAGGGCCACCGCGTCGGAATTCCCGGTCTCTACGGAGCCAGCCTTGTGGCATGGAAGGCGCTGGTCTACGCGTCTGGCCTTGATGAGAGCAGCGTGACGCTGGACAGCATCGGCTTTTCCCAGGCCGCCGCCGTCAGCGAAGGGCGTGTGGACGCGGCCATCGACTACATCGTCAACGGGCCCGTTCAACTGAAGTCAGCCGGGGAAGCTGTGGATGTCATTGCCGTATCCGACTACATCGATCTGCCTTCCAATGGCCTCATTGCCAGCGATCAGCTCATCAAAGATCGGCCGGATCTTGTTCAAAAGATGACCAACGCGATGCTGGCCGGTATCAGCTATACACTGGAAAACCCGGACGAGGCCTTTGCCATCAGCATTGCGGCAATTCCTGAGGCCGGCGGCGAGAACGAGGCGACCAACCGCGCCATTTTCGACGCGTCGCTTGACCTCTGGCAGACCACCCCGGAAGAGCTTGGCCTGAGCGATCCTGCCGCCTGGGAGCAGGCGGCCACCTTCATGGCAGCCATGGGGCTGGTCGATCGCAAGATTCCGGCCGATGCGCTCTTCACTAATCAGTTTGTCGAGGCTGCGCGCACTCCCTGATGTTTGCCACTATTCCGCTGGCACAGGAACGAGTCCACGAGCCGCCACGCGCCAGTCAAGCCATGCCGCTGGTATCGGTCGACCAGGTCGAGCGGCTCTATGACGCAAGCAGCGGGCAGGCAGCGACGCGCGCGCTGGCCAGCACTACCTTCCGCGTCTATCCCGGTGAGTTCATCGCGATTGTCGGTCCGTCCGGGTGTGGCAAGACCACATTGTTGCGCATTCTCGGTGGGCTGCTGCCGCCAACGCGCGGCAAGGTGACCCTGCGCGGCGAGCCACTGACCGGGCCGCGTTCCGAGATCGGCTACGTTTTCCAGCATGCTAACCTGATGCCGTGGCGCACGGTAGAGCGTAACATTGCTTTGCCGCTCGAGTTGCAACACCTGCCCAAGGAGGAAGTGGAGCGGCGCGCCCGTGACGTGCTGGCGCTGGTTGGTTTGCAGGGATTTGAACAGGCCTATCCGCGTCAGCTTTCCGGCGGCATGGCGCAACGGGCCGCGCTAGCCCGCACCCTCGTCCACAAACCTGAGTTGTTGCTGCTGGACGAGCCGTTCGGCGCGCTGGACGCCATCACCCGCGAGCGGATGAACCTGGAACTGCTGCGCATCCGCGCTGCCTACGAATACACCGCGGTCATGGTGACGCACAACATCTCTGAGGCCGTTTTTCTGGCTGATCGAGTGCTCGTGATGAGCCATCGCCCCGGTCGGGTTGTCTGCGAGGTGGTCGTCTCGCTGCCGCGCCCGCGTCCGCTGGAGAACATGGGAACCCCTGAGTTTGCTCGTCTGGCGCAGGAGGTTCGGGCCGCCATCGACCGCCAGCAGGAACCGGCTTTGCCTGGCTGATGACGCTGGCACACGCGTCCGCCCTGTGCTATAATCCCAATCTGGCCTCCGGTCGAATTCCGAACCGATCCCTGACGAACCTGTTCAGCCTGAAGTGTTGCGTCATTCCCGCGCAGTCGGGAATCTGGCGTCGTGTGGAGTGGATTCCTGCGGAAGCGGGAATGACACGTCCCTTTGGCTGCTGCATCTATCACTGCTCTGGCCGGTCTTCCACCGTGCCGACACCCTGACGAGTCTTTCTTGACGAGCTTTCTGACTGATCTCATCTGCGCCCGCTGTGGCGCGCACCACGATGCCGACGTTCTACAGGGCGTTTGTGGCGACTGTGAGTCGCCGCTGCTGGCCCGCTACGACATCGAGGCGGCTCGCCAGGCAGTGACACCGGCCGCTCTGCCGGCGCGTCCATTCACGTTGTGGCGCTACGAGGAACTGCTGCCCTTGCGCGACCGCCGTTTTCGGGCCACGCTGGGTGAGGGCGGCACACCGCTGCTGTCGCTGCCACGCCTGGGCGAGCAACTACGCCTGCCCGGACTGAGCGCAAAGCTGGAAGGTGTCAACCCAACCGGCTGCTTCAAGGATCGCGGCATGGCAGTAGCGGTCAGTCGCGCCAAGGAACTGGGAGCAACCGAACTGGTGGTGCCGACGGCGGGCAACGCCGGCGGAGCTTTGTCTGCCTATGCTGCGCGGGCCGGCCTCACCGCACGCGTCTTTATGCCCGCCGACGCCCCAGTTTCTAACATCGCGGAGGCCAGGGCGACAGGCGGTGAGGTACGGCTTGTCGATGGATTGATCGATGAAGCGGGCAGGCAAGCCCGCCAGGTGGCCGAGGCCGGCTACGCCTTCAACATGGCCACATTGCGCGAGCCATATCGCATCGAGGGCAAGAAGACCATGGGCTACGAGCTGGCCGAGCAGCACGACTGGCAATTGCCCGACGTCGTGGTCTACCCCACCGGCGGCGGCACCGGCCTGATTGGCATGTGGAAGGCTTTCGACGAAATGGAGGCGCTGGGCTGGATCGAGCCAAACCGCCGGCCGCGCATGGTCAGCGTGCAGGCTTCAGGCTGCGCGCCGCTGGTCGCCGCATTCCGCGCCGGCCACGAGGATAGCATCCCGTGGACCGATGCCCGCACCGACGCAGCCGGTCTGCGCGTGCCCCACGCCCTGGGTGATTTCATGATTCTGAAGGCCGTCTACGACAGCCGCGGCATCGCCGTAGCCGTCAGCGACCGTGAGATGCGCGACGCACAGGTGCAGCTTGGCCACGGTGAGGGCATTTACGCCGGTCTGGAAGGCGCGGCCACCGTTGCCGCCGTGTCAAAGCTGCGCGACTCCGGCTGGCTGGCCGGCAGCGAAACCGTGGTTCTGTTCCTCACCAGCAGCGGGCTGAAAGTCTGATGACCATACGTCTCTATTACGACAATGCCTACCAGACCGATTTCACGGCCGATGTGGTGGCGAGGGCTGAGATCAACGGGCAGCCCGCCGTTGCCTTGGACCGCACTGCGTTCTATCCGACCGGCGGCGGTCAACCCAGTGACACGGGAACGTTGAATGGCGTCCCCGTGGTGGACGTGCGCGACGAGGGCGATCTGATCTGGCATGTGCTGGCTGGTCTGCTCCCTCTGGACGACACAACCGTGCGCGGCGAGATCGACTGGTCGCGGCGTTGGGATCACATGCAGAACCACAGCGGCCAGCACATCCTGTCGCAGTCGTTCATCGAAACCCACGACGCGCTGACAGTTGCGTGGCATCTCAGCGACACCAGCCTGACCATCGACCTGAACCGCATTGGGTTGAGCGACGAGGCGCTGGCCGACGCGGAGCGACTGGCGAATCTGGTGGTCCAGCGCAATTTGCCGATCACGGCACGCATCGTCTCCGAGGACGAATTGCCGGCGCTGGCGTTGCGCAAGCAGCCTGCCATCGACGGTCCGCTGCGGCTGGTGGAGATCGGCGACTTCGATCGAGTGGCCTGCAGCGGTACTCACGTTGCGGCTACCGCTCAGGTCGGGCTGATCAAGCTGCTGCGGGCTGAGCGTCGCGGCCAGGAAACCCGCATCCATTTCGTCTGCGGCGGGCGGGCGCGGGCCGATTATGAGCGCAAACACGACCTGACGCGCCGCTTGGCGCTTCGGTTTGGCTGCGCCGAAGACGACCTCGATACCGTCGTAGAGCGCATGCACGAACAGGCCAACGCCAACTACAAGGCGCTCAAAGAAGCGCAAACCGCGCTGGTTGAGGCCGAGGCGCAGCGTCTGCTGGCCACGGCAGCCAGGAACGGCAGCGAGCCGCACTTGATCGTCGCACAGTATCCCGGTTGGCAGAGCGAGCAGGTCAAGCAACTGGCGCTGATCCTGCGTGGCTTTCCCGGGACAGTCACCGTTCTGACGGGCGGCGCCGCACCGCAGCTTTTTGTGGCGCGCAGCGAAGATGTGTCCATCGATGCCGGTCAGTTGGTGCGTGCGTTGGTGGCCGCGGCTGGTGGCAAAGGCGGCGGCCGCGGCGACTACGCTCAAGGCGCGTTTCCTGACTGGGAACGTGCAGCGCAAGCGCTGGCACTGGCCGCGGACGTGGTTGCCGACGCACGCAACTGAAATCTGGCGAAGTCGGGTTGGGATGGAGAACGTGAGTGCGAGCACCACGCATCATGTTTCATGACACTTCGTTCCCAGCCTCAGTTACAGACATACAATAAACACAACGAGAAAACAGACATGCAAGAGATCGCACCTGGCGTCTACGTCAACCTTGATTTTCGCGGCTGCAACGTTGGCCTGATCGAGACCGATGATGGAAACATCCTCATCGACACGCCGATGATTCCCTCGGAGAGCCGGCGTTGGCTGGAATACATCCGCCAGATCACCGGCAACAAACCGATTCTGTACGTCATCAACACCGATCACCACCGCGGCCACGTGCTGGGCAATCAGTACTACGACGCGCCAGTCATTGCCCATGACCTGGCGTGGAAGAACATGCGCGGCTACGGCGCGAATTTCTGCCAGCGGGTTGTCGATTCTTTCAAGCGCGAGCCGAAGATTCAGGCAGAACTGGCAGATCTGCGCATCGTCCGGCCCACCATTACCTTCGACACGCGCATGGACATCGACCACGGCGGGCGCACCGTGCGCCTGATTCACGTTGGTGGGCACACAGAGGCCACCATCGTCATCTGGCTGCCCGAGGAAAAAGTCCTCTTTGCCGGCGACACGGTTTGGTGGGATCAGCATCCCTATATGGCGCAGGCTAACAGCAAGCAGTGGCTGGACGCGCTGCGCCAGATACGCAAGCTGCACCCGCAGATCATCGTGCCCGGCCATGGTCCCCTGACCACCGTCGAGGCCACCGAACCATTGTCAGCCTACATTCGCTACGTCCGCCGCCAGGTGCGCATTCGTATCCGCCGCGGCTACTCGAAACAAGAGACGGCCAGCTCGCTGGTCAAGCAACTGGTGCCGATGTTTACCGTCAACCCGGATCGGCGCGGCAAGATCGAGTCGCAGATCAAACAGGCGATCAATCGCGTTTACAACGAGTACAAGAAGGGCGCCGAGGCCGAAGAGCAAGACGAAGATCAAGAAAAGGAAATCGCCCCGGACGAGGTTGAAGAGTCTGAGACAGAGGCCGGCAGTACGGTCTCGGAAGCAGGCGCCGTAGAAGACAGCGACGACGCTGAGTACCGCAGCGCGTTGGCAGACGTTGGCAGCAGGCTGGATGGCGACGTTGACGATGATGAAGGCGATAATGACGATGAGGATGATGATGAGGAAGACGACGATGACCTCGACGACCTCGACGAGGACGGTATTGACGAGTGAGATTTTCCTGATTCTGCTAGCTCCCATTGCCAGACTCTCCAGGACGCCATAGCTTGTTACCCTACCCTGCGCCACATGCCAAATCTGACTCGGTAGCCGCAGCCGTGCCGCTGGTCGAAATCACCCGCGGCGAGATCGTCGAAAGCCGCCACTTGGGCGCGCTGGCGGTAGTCGATTCTGATGGTCGGCTGCTGGCAAGTGCGGGCGATCCCTTTTACGCTGCCTACCTGCGATCATCGGCCAAGCCGTTTCAGGCGATGCCCACGGTCGCCAGCGGTGCGTTTGACCGGACCGGTCTGGCGCAGGACGCGCTGGCGTTGATGTGCGCCTCGCACCACGGCACCGAGGAACACGTCGCGGTCTGCCAGCGCATTCTCGACGCGAGTGGCCTGGACGCGTCGGCCCTGCGCTGTGGCGTCCACTGGCCCATTGATGAAGAAGCGACGCGCCGGCTGGCTGCGGCCGGCCTGACCCCCGATCCGCGTCACAACAACTGCTCCGGCAAGCATTCCGGGATGTTGACGCTGGCAACCTTCTGGCAGTGCGCGGACAGCGACTATACTGATCCTTCCCACCCGGTGCAGCGTGCCATCATGCAGCGGTTGGTCGAGTTTACCGGCCTGCCAGCCGAGGCGATTTCGGTTGCTCCCGACAACTGCACCGTTCCCGCCTTTGCCATGCCGCTGGCCAATGCTGCGCTGGCCTTCGCTCGATTGATCGATCCAACGTCTCCGCAGGAAGCGCGCCGGATCGTGGCTGCCATGCAAGCGTATCCGCACCTTGTCTCGGGCCACGGTGCTATGGACGATATGTTGATGCGCGCCGGCGCGGGCGCGCTGGTCGCCAAGGGCGGCGCGGAGGGTTACCAGGGCATTGGTATCCGTACACCCGATGGCCGCTCGCTTGGTTTCACGCTGAAGATGGCCGACGGCGCGGCGCGGGCCAAAGGTCCGGTGATCTACGCCGTGCTGGAACGCCTGGGCCTGGCGACGCATGACGTGCTGGTGTCGCTGGAATCGCTGCGCCGTCCTGAAGTGCGCAACCATCGCCAGGTTGTGGTGGGCGAAATGCGCCCGGTGTTTGACCTCACTATCTACGATCCCCCGTTGGAGTTTCTTCGTTGACAGTGGCGCGGCGGCCGGGGTTGCGACCAGTCGTGCGCTGGGGAATGACGGCCGTCGGATTGGCGCTCATGGCCGGCGCTTTGGTGATTCTACCGCTTTGGTCCGGCGCGGCGCGGCTGTCGCAGTTCAACAGCAGTCTGTTGAGCGAAGTGCGTGTGGCCGCGGCGCTGCTGGGTTTGGTGCTGTTGCTGGTTGCCTGGCTCAGCCCGCAGATCGAAGCGGCGGCCGGGCGAGCTGCCCGGCCGCTGGCCCGTGTCGAGCGCTGGCTGGCAGTGGGCTGGCGTTGGTGGGTGCTCCTGCTTGCCGTGACGCTGACCATGGCGCTGGTGTTCGCCGCGTACAGCATCACCCGCTTCAACCATTTCAACGCGAAGGCCTACGACCTCGGCTTGCATGCGCAGGTCTTCTGGAACACGAGCCACGGCCGGCTTTTTGCCGGATCGGTGGAAGTGGACAACTACCTGGGCGACCACGTCTCCCCCATCATTCTGCTGCTCGCTCCTCTCTATCGTCTCATGCCCGATCCGCGGCTGCTGCTAGTGCTGCAGGCCGTCGTTCTGGCGTCAGGCGCCTTGCCATTGGCGCTGCTGGCACGCCGCCGGCTGTCGGTCAACCCGTATTTGCTGTCCCTCGTTCTGGCGCTGATCTTCCTGACCTACCCGGCGCTGGGCTTTGTCAACCGTTTCGAATTCCACGAGGAAGTGCTGGTTGTGCCGCTGCTGCTGGCGGCGTTTCTGGCGCTGGAGTCTCGCCGCGCCGGCTGGATGAGTCTGGCGCTGCTGTTGGCGCTATTGTGCAAAGAGGATGTTGGGCTGACTGTCGCCGCCTTTGGCGTGTTTGCCTGGTGGCGCGCCCGCTCCTGGCCGCCAGCAGGCGATCAGGCCCGACGCGGAAGCAACCGGCGCATGAAGACTATTGGGCTGGCGTGGGCTGGCGCGGGCGTCGTCTGGTCGCTCGTTGCGCTCCTGGTGATCATTCCCGCGTTTCGCAGCGCGCCGTCTGACACGCTGGCAAGGTATTCGTGGCTGCTGGCCGGCCCCGCTGACGTGCTTGGCAATCCGGGGCGTATCTTGCAGCACCTGCTGGCCGATCCGCGCCGGCTGTGGATGCTGGTCAAGTTCCTGTTGCCGCTGGGTTTTACATCGCTGCTCAGCCCGGCTGTTCTGGTCAGCTTGCCGGCGGTCGCCGTCAACTGGCTGGCAGGCAACCTTTACCAGTCGTCGATCTATTTCCACTATGCGGCGGCGACGATTCCGGTTGTTTTTGCGGCGGCGGTGTATGGGACGGAACGAGTTTTGGCGCGGGGAGGGGAAGGAAAGGAGGGAACTGAGGGGAAGGAAGGGAAACTAGGGAAAGAAGGGAAAGAAGGGCGCGGGGCGTTGGTGGTGGTTTGGCTGGTGGGATGCGCGCTGCTGGCGTTGAGTTTTGACCAGTTCTGGCAGCCACGTATGGGGCCGCTTGATTGGGAAAACTACGGACTGGCGTGGCGGGTATCGCCGCAAAGCGTGACAGCATTGCGCGCTGCGACCGAGTTGCTGCCCGCCGATGGCGCCCTGGCAACCAGCGAGGCCTACGCGTCGCATCTGGCCAACCGCCGGGAGTTGTTCCTGCTGCACGATCCGCGCATCGTCCGCGTCGCCGACCGGGTCGACTGGGTGCTGGTAGACCTGAACGACCACCGTTACGGCGTCCAGCCGCGCCAGTATTACGGTCTGCTGCGCTGGATCGCCGACGTGCGCGGCCTGGAAGTGTGCTATTTTGAGGAAGATGTTGTGTTGCTGGGGCCGGGCTGTGGCGACTCCGCGGCCGCGGCGGCCTACGACGGCCGGCTGACCACATTGCAGCAGGAAGTCGCCGGTGACGAGGTCGATCCGGCCCTGCTGAAGTTTCTCGGCCCCGAGTATCTTCCGTAACTCTCCGTGTGACGCGCTACTCTCCTACGGCGATCTTGAACGACTCGAAGAAGGCGTTGACCTGCTTCTCGTTCATCTCGCCTTGGCTGGCAAGCGCCAGAATCTGCCAAAGCCGTTGGGGCGTGACGAGGATTCGGGCGCGGCCGTCGATGGCCTTGCCGGTCGGCGAGTTGCTGCCATCGACGGTGAAGTTGATGTCGCGTCCGGAGATGCCGTCGACGGTGATCTCCTGCTCGCTTTGCAGGACGCCCGACACATTGGCCAGCGCGCCGTCGCGCCCGCCGTCCAGCATCGAGGTGGTGACTTCCGCGTCGCCAGCGGTCACCATTTCGGCCAGTTGTGGCGGCAGCTCGTTATGGCTGACCAGCAGCGCGCCGTCCCCCTGCTCCACCACATACATGACGATCTCGATGTCGCCGGCTTCGGTGGGAACGGTCTGCGACTGAACGTCGGGCTGCTTCGGCAGACGGGCGGTGAAACCCTGGTCGTCCGCCGTGTACTCGATCCAGCCGGCCAGCGGGTCGGGCGGTGTGGTAGGCGCTGCGGGCGCCTCAGTTGCAGCGGGGCTTTCCGGCGTCGCGCTGCCGCCGCAGGCCGCCAGCAGCGCGGCCAGGACCATCAGCGCGACGAAACTCATCAAACGTCTAACTGAGAACATTCCTTGCTCCTTGTTTCTGTCACCTGATGCGAGAGATGCCAACTTTTCCGTGAAGTTGGCATCTCTGCGTCAAGTATCTACAATCCAAACGCGCCGGCGGCGATCTGCACATCCAGGATGTCGATGTCGTTGTCGCAGTTCAAATCGTAGGTGGCGTTGTAGGTCTGCGCGTTCCACTGGGTAGCCACGGCAATGATGTCATTGACGTCCACGTCGCCGTCGTCGTCAACATCAGGGCTGCTGCACGTGACCTCCAGACAGGCCGAGAACTCGGACGTGTTGCCGTCCGAGTCGGTGGCTGTGGCTGTCACATACTGGCCGATCTGCAGCGCGCCAGCCGGAACAAAATAGCTGAATAGGGTGGTCACACCAGGTACATAGAACTCGTGCAGGCCGACATATGATTCGCCCTCGCCGTAGCCCGAAGCGTCGCATGTGTCGTTGACATAGAAGTGCAGGTCGATGTCGCCGGGGAGGGTGTCCAGCATACCCTTGACCCGCGACTCGGTAGCGATTGTCAAGATGGGATAGTTTTGAAGTTGGTTGTCGCCAGTGTCAGAATCGCCCGGGTCATTGGGTGTGACACCATTGTTGCCCAGGTCGATGCCCAGGCCAGTGTTGTTATAGATGTGGTTGGCGTAGATGGTGTTTCGCACGGCCGCAGTCACGACGTCGATGCCTCCGCCGGAGTTACCTGCGATTGTGTTGCGAAGGACCAGGTTGACGTCAGAATCGTCAAGCACGATGCCGACGCCGTTGCTGGCAATGATGGTCGTTCCTGCACTGTTCGTGCCGATCCGATTGGAATCGATCTGATTCGCAACACTGTTGCGCAGTTCAATTTCGTCGTTGTTGTTGGCGGTAATCACGTTGCCGTTACCGGGCCCACCGATGGTGTTGCCACCACTGCCGTCCAGCAAAACGCCGAACTGCGTGTTGCCCAGCGCGACGCTGCCGCTGGCGTCCAGACCGATGATGTTGTTCAGAATATAGTTGAAGTTAGAGTCGTCCAGCAGGTAGATGCCGACCCCGCCGTTCCCTGAGATCAGGTTGCCGTTGCCGGCGCCGTAGTCCCCGATCTTGTTTTCACCGGAGCCGACCACGTACACCCCGGTACTGAAATTGGGAATGGCCGCGGTGCCGCTGGCATTCAGACCGATGATGTTGCCCAGCACCTGATTCAAGTCGCTGCCGGTGCGCAGATGCACCCCGAATAGCCCGTTGCCAGAGATCACATTGCCAGCGCCGGCCTCCGAGCCGCCGATTGTATTGTTATCGGCATTGTGGCAGCGCACGCCAGTGTCATCGTTGGGGATAGCGCTGGTAGCCGACACATCGGTGCCAATGTAGTTGCCCTTGACAGTATTCCCGGTGGCGCTGGGGCTTTGAATATAGATGCCGGAAGCGCCGTTGCCGGAGATCACATTGCGTTGGCTGGCGTCGGCGCCTCCGATCTGGTTGTTAGCGCCAGTGACATGTATGCCCTGAAGGCTATTCCCGGCGTCTGCGGAGCCATCGACATCCACGCCGATGAGGTTGCAGGTAACCAGGTTGTTGCTGCTCTCCAGCTTGATGCCGTTTCCGCTCCAGCCTCGAATCACCAGTCCGCTCACACTGCTGCCATCGCTGCCGGCGGCAAAAGTCAAGGCGTTGCTGGACCCTGCCGCTCTGCCGTCAAGGATGATCCGTAACGTGGCAGCGTTGCCGATGGAGGGGCATCTGGCGATGGGCTGCGACGCGCCGTCGATTTCCACCGGCACGTCGATGACAGGCAACGGGCTGGCCGGCTGAATCTCGTGGGGACCGTCGCCTGGGATGTCGAATTCGATTCGGTGCGGACCGCCACCCAACTGATTGGCTTCCTCAATGGCAGCGCGCAGCGTGCATGGCCTGCCCGCGACATCGACCTCGCACAAACCGTCGCCCGGGTTGCCGTCTGGCTGATCGCCGGTGATGTTCACCACGAAGGTGTTCAGTACCTTCGTGGTGACCTGCGGCGCAGGTAGCACCCCAGGCCCGGTGTGGGCAAAGGCTGTCGGCGCAGTTACCAAAACCAGCGCTGCCGTAATTGCTATTGAAAATCCTCGCGACCGAAGACCGGTCAGCCAATGGAACATGTTAGGTACCTCCTGAAACCTGGTCAGCGTTGCCAACGTTTCCGAAACGTTGGCAACGCTGTGTGATTCAATCGAACGCCGGCCCGTAACCGGATCTACTGGGAGGCTGCGATCTTGAACGAGTCGAAGAACGCATTGACCTGTTCCGAGTCCATCTCACCCTGAGCGCCCAGCACAAGGATCTGCCACAGCCGGTCCGGCGTGACGATTATCCGGGCGCGGCCATCGATCGCCGACCCGGTCGGTGAGGCGCTGCCATCCACAGTGAAGACGATGTCGCGTCCGCTGTTGCCGTCGATGGTGATCTCCTGCTCGTCCTGCACGACGCCTGAGACATTGCCCATCGCACCGTCACGCCCGCCGTCCAGCATCGCTGTGATGGTTTCAGTGTCGCCGGCCGCGACCAATTCGGATAGTTGCGCCGGCAGCCCATTGTGGCTGACCAGCAGCGCGCTGGCGGATTGCTCGACCACGTACATGACAATCTCAAGGTCACCAGCCTCGGTAGGGACGGTCTGAGACTGAACGTCTGGCTGCTGGGGCAGGCGGGCGGTGAATCCGATGTCGTCCGGCGTGTATTCGATCCAGCCGGCCAGCGGGTCGGGTGGCGTCGTGGGTGTTGCAGGGGGCTCCGGTGTTGTGGGCGTTTCTGGCACGACACCGCCGCCGCAGGCTGCGAGCAGCGTTGCCAGCGCCATCACCGCGACCAGCATCCCCAGTCGTTTCTTTGTGACCATTCCTTGCTCCTTGCTGCGAAAAAACATTCTAACTCGCGTCGATTCTGGCCGGCACTATCGGGCCAGCCGGGTTCTGTGCTGCACGATGCTTCCTGTCGTCAGCGCGAGCCAGACGACCGCTATCACCCACCATAGCGGCGGAATGGCAGGCGGGCTGCTGCTGGCGCTCAGTCCCTGGACCGTCACTGCTGTTGGTGTGGCGTAGACCAAGCTCACCGACCCGTGCCTCGTCACCGCGCCGCCGATCTCCACATCGTCCAGCCAGTAGTAGTACTCCGTGTCTGGCGCCAGGTCCAACCGGTCTTCCCAGGTATAGACGAACCCGCCCAGACCGCCCGGAGCCTGAGAGGGGATGAGGGCATCGTTGAGTTGGGTATCGGGCTCGCTGGGGGACGTCCCGCGCCACAGGTTGTAGCCGAGATTGCCGAGCTCGCTGGTCGTTTCCCATGTGACCAGGATGTGGTTGTTCTCCTGAACTGCATCGAACTGGGCAAGGGTGACGGCCAGTGGACCTTGAATCACCAGCGTTCCGTCGGCGCTGTCGCTGGCAGCCGTGGTGTTGGAGACGGCGGTCCCGGTGAAGTGGAACGTACCCACGCCGGAAGCGGTTATCGTCACCAGATTGGCCACCGTTGAGTGCGGCGGGACGCTGAACTGCGTGAGCTCCGGCGATATCGTCAAGCCTGTGCCTGCCACATCGAACGTGTAGACCGTGGCCATGTTGCCAGTGTTGGTGACGACCAGCGTGAACGTCGCCGAAAGGCTGGACACCGTCTGGCTGACCGGCTGCCAGGCGGCGCTGACCGCCTCGTAGCTGTCGAAGGTCACGACAGCGGCATCCTCGGCGCGGATCTGGCTGTCGCCCGTCGACTGCGCAGTTACCGTGAACTGGCTCGGTCCGGCGTGGACGAAGGACAGCGGGCCGCTGTTCAGTTGTACCACCTGGCTCTGTCCGGGGTTCAGTGACACGCTGGACGGGGTCAACGTCGCATTGCCCGCCAGCAGGCCACTGACCGACAGATCGTAGGTGTCTGGAACTGAGCCGCGGTTGGTGATGGTGACGCTCCATGCGCCGCTGGCTTCCGGCGACAGCGTGCTGGTCTGGGGCGCGGTGGCGACCGTCACGCCACGCGTCAGCACCTGTACATTCGCCGTGTCGCTGCCCTGGACGCCCGGCAGCGCGGTCGACTGGGCGCTGACGGTGAACGGAACCGCGCCGGCGGATGCGCCCAGCGGCGGCGTCACCGTCAGCAGCAGCTCGGCCGAGTTGAAGGCCAACGGCCGCAGGCTGACGCTGCTGGTCGGGGCGCCGTTGCGGGTCAGTTCGTAGCTCCAGCCGGCCGGCAGCGCCACATCCAGCAGGAAGGTGTCGCTCAGCGTGCCGGTGTTGGTGACTGTCAAGGTGAACTGGGCAGGCGATCCCGGACCGCCGGCTGCGCTGGCCGGATCGATGGACACCGCGACCGTACGCAGCCCGACCACATCCAGCACAGCCTGGGCGCTGTCCGCAGCGCCGCTGGCCGCCGTGCCGGTCACAGCGAAGCCGAAAGATCGCGGACCGGCCTGCGGCGTCACCGCCAGGGTCGTGGTCGCCGATCCGTTGGCGGGTACGGGTAACGAAGACACCAGGGTCACATCGTGGTCGTCCAGCCCGCTGACCGCCAACGCCACGGTTTCGCCGCTCGGTATGTGGTTGGTGATGGTCACCGTGTAATCCACTTCCACGCCCTGCCTGCTTTCCTGCGTCAGCGGCGTGATCGCAACGTCCAGCGCGTCGTTGACCTGCAGGAGGCCGCTGGCCTGGTCCATACCTCCTGCGCCGTTCTCCACCACCACCGTCAGCGGGTAGTCGCCCAGCGCGTCCTGCGGAAGCTGGATCTGTAAGGTCTCGGTCACCGTCGCTCCCGGCCCAACCGCCACGCTGGCCGGCAGGCTGACGCTCCAGGCCACCGGCAGTCCGTTGACCGTCAGCGTGTAAGCGTCGCTGGCCGCGGCCGGGTTGGTCAACACCACGTCGAAGCTGGCGATGCTGCCGGCGTAGGTGGTTTGCGTTTCGGGAGCCAGCGCCACGATGTGCGGCGCGGCCACCCACAGCGGCGGCAGGTGCAGCGTGTTCTGGCCGCTGCCCAGCGTGTAGCTGATCGTCGTCCCCGCAGCCACGAGGCGGGCTTCACCCGGTGCCATGCCGTTCAGGGACAGGTCGAGGGTCCGAACGACGACCGGGCTGGAGACGGTCTGCACGTAGTCCCATTCGTAGGTTGGATCGGCTGACAGATTCGGCGGCACGCTGAAGCCGGTGACGTTCAGCCCTTCTGTGCCCACGGTGTGAGAGATATTGACCCCGAAGATGGGCAGAACGACCTCGCCGGGGTACTGGGTCTTGTACGTGTTGTGGATCGCCCAACTGTCGAGCTCGGTATCGGGGATGGTCAGGTCGTCGTTGACGTTGGTGATATGGTAGGCATGCTGGTTCCAGAGCGACCGGGCCTGGCCCCACAGGCCGTCGAAGCCGATGACGACGACACCGTCGACCTGGGTGGCGATCACGATCTCGGCCGATCCGTCTCCGTCGACGTCGACGATGATCGGGTAGTCGGTCCCGGAGCGCGTGTAGATGGTCGGATCGTTGAACAGAACGGAGCCGTCGAGGCCGTTGAAGATGTTAAAGCCCTGTTCGAGGCCGTTCCAGGCGATCTCGTAGATGCCATCACCGTTGAGGTCGAGCACGGCCGCGCTGTTAGCGGAGGTGCTGTCCTCAGCGTTGACACTCCACAGGAGCGAGCCGTCGGCGTTGACCGCGTAGAGCTTGCCAAAGCGACCGGACTCGAATTCGTAGCGCATGCCGGTGATGATTTCGATCTCGCCGTCACCGTCGATGTCGGCGACGCTGACGCCTCCCGGCTCGCCGGGGTCGAGGGGGATCGTCCAGAGAACTGAGCCGTCGTCGTTGAGCACGGTCAGATTGCCGTCCGAGCTGACGGCGATTTCGGGGTCGGGATCTCCACCCGGCAACTGGCCATCGACGTCGGCCACAGCCATGGAGCCGAACAGGCCATCCTGGTCAGTGATCAAGGTGTGGGTCCAGACCAGGTTGGGCGTTCCCAGGTTGAAGTCGTAGAGGTATACATAGGCCGGTTTGGTCGGGAAGCTCGACTTGCCGTATTCGCTGAGGACGATGTCCAGAACGCCGTCGCCCGTTATGTCCGCCAGCAGAGGGATCCCGATGGGCGTGGCCTTGGTAATCGACCAGAGTTCGGTGCCGTCTGCGTCAAGCACCATCAGCTCTTCACGAGCGTTGACGACGATCTCCGGTTCAGGATCGGCGTCAAGGTTCCCCAGGGTGGCGGCGCCGATATAGTCGTACATCGTGATCGACGTGTCTTCCCACCACAAGCTCCCATCGGCGTGATAGACACGCAGGCTGGCGTTGCTGAGCACGACGATCTCTGTGCCGGCATAAGCTGGGTCAAGCTCGCCCAGGGCCGGTGTGCCGATGTCGCCGCTGCCGTAGGCGTCGCTCCAGATGACGGCGTCGCCATCGCCGGTGTCACCGCCATCCCCGCGATAGACAAACAACTTGTTACCGCCGCTGGTGGCGGAGCCAAAGACCAACTCGACGATGCCGTCGTCGTTGATGTCCCCGGCCGTGAAGCCGCTGCAAATGCCGCAACTGCCGGCGTTGCCGCGTGCTTCAGTGCCGTTCCACTCGACGATGGGCAGGTAAGGGGTGTTGGTCGCCGGCGAGGCAAAGGCGTCGGCCCGGATGTTCCCTCCTCTCTGGATGCGGACGGAGTGGGGCCCGTTGCTCAGGCCATTGAAGTGGAAGGCCAGGGGGGAGTTGCTGAAGCCGTAAGAGAGGTTGACGGTGTCGACGAACTGGTTGTCGATATAGACGTCGAGGTTGCTGGTGTTGTTGATTCCGAAGCCGTAGAACGAGAAACTGTCGCCCACGAAAGTGTACCAGAGGGCCGCCCCGGCGTTCATGTATCTGTCACCGATGGCGTCCGGATTGAGGATGCCGTCAAAGGAGTTGCTGAAGTGGAGGCGGGTGCTGGCCTGCGGGTCTCCCAGCCAGGCGTCGATCAGCCCGTCGGCCACCGGTGTGTCGTCGTAGACGTCAAGGAAGTCGAGGACCACCTGGCCATCGCCAACGACAGAGACGTCGATCGTGTGGCTGCCTGGGGTGAGGGTGAACTGGGTTTCGGTGATGGTTTTCGGGCCGTTGAGGCTGATCGTGCGGGTCAACACGCCGTCGAGATAGATCTCGGCCGTCCCACCAGAGCTGTACTGCAGGAAGCCGAGGTTGGCCCAACTGCCGGTGAAGGTCAGGCTGGCGCTGCGGCCGGCCTGGTTGGTGCGGACCATTTCGTAAGCGCTGTAGCCGCTAACCAGAATGGCATTGGAGGTGTCGGTGACTCGGACCCAGCCGGTTGGACGCTTGTTCCAACTGTAGCCATCATAGGTAAATGCATCCTCCTCGTAGCGGATCAGCCCGACCGGGGATGGATTGCTGTGGGCCGGTTGTGTGGCCGGTGTCGTTACTGTGTCGAGGGCGATGATTGCCCGCTCGCCGGTGATCTGAAGCAGGTGGGCGCCGGGGCCGAAGCCGTCAAAGGCGAACGTACGCACTTCTGCCTCACCATTCCAAAGGTTGATAGACGGCTGCTCGATCCCGTCGACGAAGACCCGGGCGTAGGGATCGTCAAAGCTACGGGCGATCGCGTCGAACTGGACCGAATCCCCTTCGAACGGGATCCAGATCGTGCCGATCTGATGGTTGTAGCTGACCGGTGGCTGGCTGCGCCGGTAGGTGCCGCCGCTGGCCACTGGATCGCTTAGTTCACCCCAGTTGGCGTTGACGTAAGCGGCCGTTTCGATTTCCTGTGTGCCCCCGGGCAGAGCCGTGCCGTCCCAGACGTCGATGAAGTCGAGTTGGAGCCGCGCGTTGAGCGCGTTGGGGTGCTGCGCGCCCGTCAGGGCGACGCTGATGGTGTGGCTGCCGTTGACCGGCAGCGGGTAAAATCGGGTCAGATTGAACGGATCGGGGCTGTAGGTGTCGACCGTCTCGACCAGCGCGCCGTCGATAGTGATGTCGACGAGGCCGCCCCGTTCATAGGCGTGGAGGCCAACGGCTATCGCTGCTCCGCCGAAGGCCAGTCCGACCGTGTCCCCGGCTGTGCGCGTCTCCAGGACGTAGCTGCCGCTGGCCCGGTTGTTGGCGGTGGGGAAGAAGGTGGATGCTGCCTGGTTCAGAGGGAAGCCGTTGTAGCGCAGGTCGGGATGCTCATCCTCGTAGCGGCAGTAGGGGCCGCAGGCAAGGTCAGTGGCCGGTTCGATGGCCGGCGCATGAAAGCGGTCGGCTGTGGCCACGCCGCGCGGGGCGCGGACAAGCAGAACGTGAGGACCGGCCCCGAGGCTGTCCAGGGTCAGCGTGCGGGACAGGTCGACCGGGCTCTCGAGGTTGAGCGTGGTCACGTAGCTGCCGTCGAGCCAGACCTGGGCGATGTCGCCGTCGGTGTAGGCGAACGCCTCGTAGGTGACCGAGTCGCCGGTGAAGTGGAACCAGACGCTGCCGCTGCCGGAGCGGACGTAGCTGCCGCCCGCGGCGTTGGGTTCGTTGATCAGGGACCAGCCGCCGCTGTAGCGCAGCCGGTCGATGTCCTGAAGATCGGCCTCGAACGTGCCGGCCGGTTCGCCGGCGCCGTCCCAGGTTTCGAAGTAGTCGAAGTAGAGCCGGTTCTGGCCGCTGAGCGGATTGCTGGTGGGCAGGACCGTGAGTGTAATCGTGTGGGAGCCGGGGCCGAAGCCGTTGTAGACCCGGCCGATGGGCTCGTTGGCGCGCCGGTAGGTGTCGATCGTCTCCTGCAGGAGGCCGTCGATGGTCACGTCTACCTGGCCGCCCTGGTCGGTGCCGACCAGGCCGAGGGAGACCCAGTCGCCGGCGAATTCGTAGCTGACGGTGGCGCCAGCCGTGTTGCCGTTGTAAGTGGTATCGCCCCGGCTGGCCGTTCCTTCCGGATCATAGTTCCAGTTGCTGACGGTCGTCGTGAACGGCAATCCGTCGTAACGGATGGCCGGATCGAACTCTTCGATGCGCAAGATGCCGGTCTGGACGGGCGGGCTATAGGCAGGCGTGGTCGCCGGCGTCGTCACTCGGTCTACCGTGATCAGGTTCTGGTGCTGGCGCAGGGTCAGCAGATGGAGGCCGCTGCCAAAGCCGGTGAAGCTGATCGTTTCGGCCACGGGATCGACGCTGAAGAGGTCGACGCGGGCCAGGTGCTGGCCGTCGACGAAGAACTCGGCCGGGCCGGCGCCGTTGTATTTGTAGACGTCGACGCTGATGCTGTCCCCCTCGAACGGCAGCCAGGCAGTCCCGTTGCCGCTGCGGGCGTAGGTGCCGCCGCTGGCCACGGCGCCGCCGTTGATGGTCGTGTTCCAGTTGTTGCTGTAGAGGAAATCGCTGCTGTCCTGCTCCAGCGAGCCGTTGGGAATGGGCGTGCCGTCCCAGGTATCGAAGAAGTCGAGATAGACGCGCTCGTTGGTGGCATTGGGATTAACTGCCGGGAGCGTGGTCAGGTTGATCGTGTGGGTGGTGTTGCTCAGACCGTCGAAGATGATGTCAAGGTTTCCGTTCTTGTTGCTGTAGAGGTCGACGATCCCCTGCGAATTCCCGTCGAGGAAGAGCTCGACGGCGCCGCTGTCGTCGGTCGTAACGAAGCCGACGTTGACCCAGGTGCCAATGAAGGAGAAGCTGGCGGTGCTCCCGA
Organism: Anaerolineales bacterium; assembly: GCA_020634615.1. Taxonomy (GTDB): domain Bacteria; phylum Chloroflexota; class Anaerolineae; order JAAEKA01; family JAAEKA01; genus JACKBK01. The sequence goes on along the minus strand of JACKBI010000004.1, from coordinate 128,040 downwards.
TCGCCGTGCTGCGCTGGGCGTTGCCGCCGCTGGAAGGTGTCAGGATGCCTGTTGTGTTCCAACTGCCTGTGTAGGTCACAGCGGGGTCGGACGATTCGGTACGGGTGTAGCCCGCCGGGGCCAGCGGTGAATGGGCAGCGGAGGGAAGATTCTCAACGGCTGACGACAGGTCGTCGGTGACCGGGTCGGTGCTGGCCAGGATGACGTCAACCGGTTCAACGGTTTCCTCAAGCGCCACTGTTTCATCGACCGTCGCCGGTGAACTGTTGTTTCTGAGGCCGGTTGGCTGCCACAAAGGCGCGGCAGCAATCTCGGTGGGCACGACCGTGTCCACCAGGATCTCGGTGGTGATGACGGTCGTCACCGCCACGTCACCCGGCGCCACTACGAGTGGGCTGACGCTGTGACTGGCGCCCAGCGCCTGGCCGACGCCGAAGGGCGCGAAGCCGTAACCGTCCGGAACCAGCGCAAGCGACCCGTCCAGCAGCTCCACCTCGACCGTGTAGACGCCGCTGGCCCAGCCAGACGTGTCGACCGTCTGCAGCTCATAGCGCTGCGGCGAGCCCGGCAGGATCGTCAGCGGCTGGTCGTCGGTGAAGGCCGTCGCGCCGCCGGAATTGACGACCGTCGTCCTCGCCGTCACCTCACGGCGCAGGTTGGCGACGTTGGCCACGTCGACCTTGACCGTGGTCGAGCTGACGCCGGTCTCCACGAAGGGCGGGTCCGCCTCCACCGATGTGATCTGGACGAACTGGTTGACCACGTTCAACCCGGCGCTGGTTTCCGTCGAGACATCGCCCACCACGTCGGGACCGGTGGCCACGACCTGCGCCTTCAGTAATTCGAAGCCCAGCGCGGGCGCGGTGAAGGAGTAGACCAGCGGCTGGCTTTCGCCGGGGTTGAGGTTCAGGCTGTCGTAGTCCGGGCCGGTGGGTAGGGTCGCGGTGACGGCATAGCTCGTCGCCACAGAGCCCTGGTTGGTGACCGTCAGCGTGAAGGTCGCGCTGTCGCCCAGGATCACCGCGTCGATGGACGGTGTGAACTTCGCCGAAGGAAGGTGCTGCGCTGCCTCGCAGACAGCCACACCCAGCGCAGCCGCCGAATCGCTCAGATCCTGCAGTGCTGCGCTGATGGCCGCGTTGCCCGAGGCCGATCCCAGAAAGGACGCGTCAGCGGCCACTGATGCCGTATCAACTGTTGGCCACGCGATGTTGACCAGCGTCACCAGCGCGTTGGCAGCGGTGACTGTGGAGTCGCGCAGCGCCGCGCTGCACGTGCCCGCGTCGCACGATGCCTCCAGTTCGCTGGCTGCGCCGGCAAGACTGCTGAAGCCGGCGGCCAGCGCGCTGTCGTCGGTACACGCCAGCACGCCCGCGCCGGCGTCATAGACCGGCGCGCTCAGCGGGCCGGCCAGATAGACCAGCATCGCGGTGGTCGGCGTGTAGGCGACCGTGGGCGCCGGGCTGCTGACCGCGAACGGATAGTCCACATTGCGCTGGCCGGTGGTGACCGAGAAGTTCAGCGTCTGCGTGGCCGACTGGCCGGGGTTCAGCGCCACCGGACTGGCGGGCGACGAGACCGTCCAGCCGGGCGCGGGCGCCTCGGCCAGCAGGTCGAATGAGCCGGGCGCGTTGCCGACGTTGGTCACGGTGACCTCGAAGCTGCTGGCCGTGTTTTCGCCCAGATACTGCTCGGCCGGGCTGACCTGCACGAAGGGGAAGGGAACCGCCGGGACGCTCCATGAGTCGCTGTCGCTGGCCGTCAGCGCGCCGTTGTCCTGGGCGGTGGCCACGACCGTGAAGGGGTAGTTGGTGCCAATGGCCGGCAGCGTTGTCATCGTCGGCAGGATGTGCAGACCGAGCTGCACCTTCTGGCCGGCTCTCAGCGGCACGGACAGGTTGGTGGCGCCCGGCTCGCTGCCCAGGATCGACCAGCCGGCCGGCAGGCCGCTGACGGTCACGTCATAGGTGCGAGATATCGACGAGGTGTTGGTCAGATCGACGGCGAAGGACGCGCCGGTGAGCTGCATGCGCCCGTCGTTGACCGCCAGGTCATAGACACCCGGTACTACCTGACCCCACGGCACGGTGAAGGTCGGATCGACAAAAACGTCCAGCTCCACCCCGTCCACCGGGCTGACGGTGACGACATGCACCGCTGACACTGCCAGATCGGGCGCGCCGGCTGGCTGAGCGAAGACCACAATTTCATGCGCGCCGGCGGCCGCGTCCAGCGGCGACTGGGCGGTGACCTGGCCGGCGCTGTCGATGCTGACGTCCCAGCCGGTCGGCGCGTAGACGGTCATGGTGTAGGCGTCGCTGACGTTGGCGTCGACGCCCGCGCTGAAGTTGACCGAGCCGCCGGCCGGGGTGCCGCTGGCGTTGCTGCTCAGGCCAAGGCGGTAAAAGTCGGCCGTGCCGTTGAACACAAAGGTGTCGTCCGTTCCGGCTGCGCCGGTGACGCTGGCGCTGCCGGCCGCGTCGGCCAGCGCAAAGCCAGAGGCCGCGAGCACCGGGTTGCCGCCCACGGTCACCGTACCGCTGGCGTCGGCGACGGTGAAACCACTGCTGCTGGCAGACGTCGTCAGATTACCGGCGAAGCTCGGCGCGGCCGTGGCGCCGCTGCCGGCCAGGCTGACCGCGTCGCCGGTCACCAGCCGCAGGTCGCCGGTGTAGTCGACCCCGCCGACGCTGACCACCGCGCCGCGCAGGGCCAGCTCATGCTGCGACCCGCTGCTGAGCATGGCGCTGTAAGCCAGCCGGTTGCTGCCGGCCGTCAGCTCCGGCAGAGCCGCGCCGTGCAGCGACAGCGTGCCGGAGGTCGAGGACGAAACAGCGATCGTGCTGCCGTCGGTGGTTGCCACGGCCGGCGCGGCCGTGGCAGCCGGCGCGGCAGCCACCGTGCCGCTGCCCAGCAGGGTCAATCCCTGGTACACATCCGCCGATCCGACGGTGAGGGTGTCGAAGGTGAAACTGTTGGCAGCCACGCTGCTCCAGCCCTCAGTCACGTCGCGGTGGACGCCCACCAGCGGCGTGGTGACGTTGACCGCAACGCTGTCGCCGGCCAGGTTGGCGGTCTGGTTGACCACGGCGCTGGCGCTGGTGGTGGGGTAGGTGACATCGAAGGGCAGGTTGAGCTGCATCTCGGGCAGCGGCGGATCAGCCTTGGCCAGCGCGGCGTTGCCGGCGGCGACGCCTGCGTTAACCCCCGCTTTACACCACTTCTTGTCGGCCTTGCCTTTGCAGACCTTTTCGGCCTCCTTGCCCTTCTCCGCTGCCACTTGCTTGGCCTGCGACAGAACGCTGCCGATGTCGGCCGGGCCGAAAGGCACTGCGTCAAAAAACGAGCCCCAGAACCCCATGGTAGTAGCGATGAAGCCCGCGCCGAAACCGCCGATCAGGCTGCCCACCTTCTGGGCGAACTTGCCCAGCACCGCGTACGAGACGGCCATGTGCAGGCCGTTCTCCATGACGTCGGTCAACTCCAGCGTGTTGGAGTCGATTTGCAGCCAGCCGATGGTGGGCGCATCGGCGCCCGGCAGCGTCACCATCGCCGCTGGCACCAGGACGTTGAGGTCGGGGTTCTCCGTGAGCGCGGTGGAGATGCGCGCCTTGGCCTGCGCCGAGATGGGCAGCGCGTTCAGCTCGTCCAGTGTGCCGATGGTGTAGCGGGAGACCGGAATGCCGTCCAGTTCGGCCTGATCCAGCACCGCGATCACGCTGGTCACCGGCGCGGGCGAGACCTCGGCCAGCACGCCGTGTTCCAGCGACAGATCCAGCATGCCGCGCGCGTAGTTGAAGGACTGCACGCCGGCATCGGTCTGGCCGGGATAGCCTAAGGCGCGCATGCGGTTGCGTCCCAGGTCAAAGGACATGGCGTCGGTCTCTTCGACTTCGTTGCGCTCCCAACCCAGGGTGAAGACACGCGGGGACGCGGCGTAGCTCTTGGTGCGCAGGCTGTCGGTCAGGTAGTCGAGGCCAGCATCCGAGGCGCGCAGGAACTTGTAGAGGTGCAGCTTCTGCCCCAGCCGCGCCGCCTTGCCGAAGGCAACTACCGCCCCCTGCGACGCGGCGGTGACCTCAGGGCCGGGCGCGTCCGAGTCATCGAGGCCGCTGACGGCGTCCCAGGCGTCGCCCACATCCAATCCCAGGGTGACCATGTCCTGGTAGGCGTCGTCGATGGCGTAGGCAGGCAGGCGCGAGGTGGCGACCATGGTTGCCCAGGACGACAGCGTGCTGACACGGGCCGTCTCGTCGCGGCCGATGTCGCCCACCAGACCGCCGCCGGTGCGCGCGTCGTAGCCGATGTCGTCGAACAGCTCGCGGCGGTAGGTCTCGCTGGCGCCGCCCGGCTCGCTGACGGTGATGTCCAGCCATTCGGCGACGACGAAATCCTTGGCAAAGGGGAAGCTGCTGATCAACTCACCGAAGGCGGTTCCCTCGACCAGTTGCTCGCTCTCGCCGACCACGAAATAGGGGGTGTAGGTGTGTTCAGCCGAGGCGTAGACCAGCCCACCCGGGGTGCTGCTCTCGACCAGATGCGAGAAAATCACCGGCTCGCCGACCAGTTCGACCGTGTTTAACGTGGCCGACAGCGGTGACGGCGGCGTATACAGGTTGCTGCCGCCGATGGGAACTCGCTGTACTTCTCGATCGCCAGATCGAAGGAGACCTTGTGGCGCAGGCTGTCGGGCAGCTCGGCAAGCTGGCCGCCGCTGGGCGCGCCGAAGAGATCGCCGGGCTGCGCGGCCGGGAAGGAGGGATCCATGGCCGTCCAGCCGCTGCCGGGCAGGTATGCCTCGACCCAGGCATGCTGCTGCACTTCGGCGATCAGCGCCGGATCGTTGACCGGATCGGCAACCGCTGTGCCCGCAGGCACGTAGCCGCCGGTGGCCGGCAGGCCGTCGAACATGCTGGCCAGCAGCGTCTGCGCGTCGGCCTGGCTCAAGGTTCCCAGCCGGTAGGCGGCCGGGATGCCACCCGCGCGCAGCAGTGCCACCAGTAGGCTGGCCTGATCGACGCCGTTGCCGGCTTCGCTCCACAACGTCCCGCGCGCGCCGCGCAGGCTGCCGACATACGCCTCATAGCCCAGCCCGCGCACGAACTGGAATAGCGCCGCGGGGTCGCCTTCCAGCGCTGCCGTCTGGAGCAGCACGTAGCGGTCGCCGCAGTTGGCGTCCACCGTGCAGACCAGCCACTGGGCAAAGCCGCTGGGCGCGAGAGAAATCGGCGCCGCGCTCCCTTCCACCGGCCGCCCCTGCCAGTTGCCGAACGCCTGAAGGCCGCTGTCGAGGTCGGTGAAGTCGGCCAGCGCGCCGGGCGCGCTGAGGCGCAGCACGGCCTGCGCCGTGCCCAGCGGCGGCACATCGCCTAGGTTGACCACAAAGCGGTCGCCGTCCTGGTCGGCGGTTGGTGCGGCGTCCAGCAGGTCGGACGACGGATGAACCAGCTCGTCGCTGAGGATGACGTCGCGCAGCGTGTTGGGGTCGGCAGCAAAGTCCACCGAACGCAGCGCGGCGATCGTAGTTGTGATGTCTTCTCCGGCCACGATAGGCGGTGCGACCACCGGTCCCAGGTTGTTGCGCACGGTGACCGTGACCACCAGCCCTGCTGCCGTGGCAGCCGGATCAAAGGTTGATTGTTGCAAAGAAACGGACAGCGGTGTCACCAACGGATCGATGACACCCGCAGAGGTGGCAATGGTCGGGGACCCGACAGCCACATCCGTGCTGGTCTGCGTTTGTTCGGGTGGTAAGGCGGTCGCCTCGGCGGGCAAGAACGTCGAAGTGGCTGCCAATGCCAGCGCGAGCGCCGCATTGACCAGGGACATGGCGTTTCGGAACCTCATTCAGTTTCTCCTTTGGTAAGCATGAAAAATAGTATGGTTGTGTTTCGTCTGGCCGCTCACTCGTACTCGATTTCAAAAAGGTGCCCGGCGTTTCTTGTGCGGGCACCGATACTGACTACTGGCCGAGCACGCCGGCCGCAGTCTGGATATCCAGGATGTCGATCACGCCGTTGCAGTTCAGGTCGTACAGCGCCGAGTAGTTGCCCAGGTCGAAGGCGTCCCAGCGCTCGGCGACCGCAGTGATGTCCAGCACCGTCACCTCGCCGTCGCCGTTACGTCGGGGTTGCCGGGGCAGGTGATGACCAGCGTGCCGGGCGCGCTAGCTGCGCTGGTGGTTGATGCGGCTGTGCCGTTGAAGGGGAACGTGCCTACGTCCGGCGCTCAGCGTCACCAGGGTTGGCCACCGACGAGTGCGCCGGGATGCTGTACTGGCTGAGCTGCGGCTCGGCTGTCAGCCCGGCGCCGCTGACGTCGAAGTCGTAGACCGTCGAGATGTTGCCGGTGTTGGTGACGACCAGCGTGAACGTCGCCGACAGGCTGCTCACCGTCTGGCTGATCGGCTGCCAGGCGGCGCTGACCGCCTCGTAGCTGTCGAAGGTGACCGTGGCGTGTCCTCGCCGCGCGATGCGGCTGTCGCCGGTGGATTGCGCTGTCACCGTGAACTTGCTCGCCCGGCGTGGACGAAGCAACGGCCCGCTGCTGAGCTGTACCACCTGGCTCTGCCCGGGTTCAGCGAGACGCTGGATGGCGTCAACTGCGCCGAAGCCGCTACGCGCCGCCCACCGACAGGGTGTAGGTGTCAGGAACTGAGCCGCGGTTGGTGACGGTGACGCTCCACGCGCCGCTGTCCTCCGGCGAGAGGTTGGTGGACTGTGGCGAGATCGCGGCGGTGACGCCGCGGGTCAACACCTCCAGTTGCGCCGTGTCGCTGCCCTGCACGCCTGCCACCGGGTCGACTGCCGTTGACCGTCACCGGGTAACTGCCCGGCGTCGCGCCAGCGGCGGCGTCACGGTCAGCAGCAGCTCGGCCGAGTTGAAGGCCAGCGGTTGCAGGTTCACGCTGCTGACAGCGGTTCCGTTGCGGGAAAGCTCGTAGCTCCAGCCTCCAGGGACGGTCACATCCAGCGTGAAGGTGTCGCTCAGCGTGCCTGTGTTGGTGACGTCACGGTGAACTGCGCCGGAGCCGGGACCGCCGGCCGCGCTGGCCGGATCGATGGACACGCCACTGTGCGCAGGCCGACCACGTCCAGCATAGCCTGTGCGCTGTCGGCTGCGCCGCTATCGCTGTGCCGGTCACCGCGAAGCCGAAGGCGCGGGCCAGCCTGCGGCGTCACGTCAGGGTTGTGGTTGCTGATCCGCTGGCCGGGACCGCCAGCGACGGCACCAGGCTGACAGCGTGGTCGTCCAGGCCAGTCACCACCATGTCACGGTTTCGCCGGACGGCGTGTTGTTGGTGATGGTGACGGTGTAGTCGACGGCGACACCCTCGCGGCTTTCCAGCGAGGCCGGCGGATGGCGATGTCAGCGCGTCGCTGACCTGCAGCAGACCGCTACCTGATCCGTGACCGCCGCGCCGTTCTCAACCGACACGGTCAGCGGATAGTCGCCCAGCGCATCCTGCGGCAACTGGATCAGCAGCGTCTCGGTCAGGGTTGCGCCAGCTGCGATGTTGACGCTGGCCGGCAGGCTGACCTGCCAGCTGCCGCAGGCCGCTGACCTGCAAGCTGTAGGGCAGCCGGCGTCGCGGCGGGATTGGTCAGCCACGTCGAAGCTGGCTGCTGCCGCCGTAGCCGGTTTGCGTCTCTGGCGCCAGCGCACGATGTGCGGTGCGGCCACCCAGAGCGGCGGCAGGTGCAGCGTGTTGCTGCCGCTGCCCAATGTGTAGCGATCTCGGTGCCTTGCGCCACCATCGCGCCTCGCCCGGCTGCATAGCGGTCAGCAGGCTGTCGAAGGTGCGGAGTCAGGACCGTTTCGGCGGCAGTCTGCACGAAGTCCCAGCGATAGTCGGGGTCGGTGGACGCCGTCGGCGGGATGCTGAAGGTGCCGGTCAGCACCGTTACGTTGCTGATACCCGCGGTGTGGGTCAGCTCGATGCCGAAGACCGGCAACGGCTGCGGCTCGCTGGTCTGGGTGCGGTAGGTGTTGTGCACCTCCCAACTGTTGGCTTCAGCCACCGGGATGCTCAGGTCGTCGTTGACGTTGGTGATGTGGTAGGTCTGCTGGTTCCACAGCGGCCGCGAGTTGGTCCACGCGCCGCCCATGCCGAAGACACGCGGGCCCCTCAGGCTGGCAGCCACGATCTCGGCCTGCCCGTCGTTGTCGGCGTCGATGATGATGGGATGGTCGGAGCCGGTGATGGAGAAGACGTCCGGCTCGTAGAAGACCACGTCGCCGGTCGCGCCGTCGTAGATAGTGAAGCCCTGCTCGCGCCCTGTCCACGCCACCTCGTAGATGCCGTCGCCGTTCAGGTCCAGCACCGAAGCTGAGTTGGCCGATGTGCCGTCCTCGGCGATGGCATCCCAGAGCAGCGTGCCATCGGCGTTGAGCGCATAGAGCTTGCCGGTGTGGCCGGTCTCGTACTCGTGTTTCATGCCGGTGACGATCTCCACTTCGCCGTCACCGTCGATGTCGGCGATGCTGACGCCGCCCGGATTGCCCGGCTCCAGCGGCACCGTCCAGACTACTGATCCGTCGGCGTCCAGCACCGTCACGTTGCCGTTGTGGCTGACCACGATCTCGGGGCCGGGGTCGCCGCCCGGCTGCTGACCATCGATATCGCCCACCGCGTGCGAGCCCAGCAGGCCGTTAAGCCCGTCTGTGCGGATGGCGGGCGTGATGGGAACCGACCAGACCAGCGAAGGCGTGCCCAGGTTGAAGTCGTAGAGGCGCAAATCGGTGGGCCGCCCGGCCGATCCATCGCCGTAGTCGGCCGCGATGATGTCCAGCAGCCCGTCGCCGGTCATGTCGGCCAGCAGCGGCGGCACTACGTAGTCCGTAAAGGTCGTGGACCAGAGCAGCGTGCCGTCGCCGTCCAGCACGGCCAGCGTCTTGTCGGCGTTGGTGACGATCTCCGGTTCGGGATCGGCGTCCAGGTTGCCGATGGCCGGCGCGCCCAGAATGTCAAAGCCCTTGAGCGTCGGCGTTACCCACCAGGTAGACCAGCTTGCACCGCCAGGATCGCCGCGATAGACGCGCAGGTCTTTGCTGCTGTGGACCACGATTTCGCTGCCGGGCTGGCCATCCAGCTCTGCCAGCGCGATGGAGCCGATCAGCGCGCGGTTGACCGGCGCGCCGCCGATGTCGTCGGTCCAGATCAGGGGCGAGCCGCCGCCAGCGTCCTGTCCGTCGGCGCGATAGACAAACAGCTTGCCCCAGATCGTGGTGGTGTCGGAACCGAAGACCAGCTCCACCACGCCGTCGTTGTTGATGTCGCCCGCTGCCATGCCGCTGACCATACCGATGCTGCCGAAGAAAGGCGCACCGTTGCCGGCCGGCGCATTGTCGTACCATTCCACCATGGGCGCGTAGGGGTAGGTGTTGGGCGGGTTGGCGGCAAAACCGTCGACGCGCATGTTGCTGATGTTGGTCACGCGCACGCTGTGCGGGCCCACGGGCAGGCCGGTGTAGTGGAAGGCCACCGGCGTGTCGGTGAAGTCGTAGTCCACGCTGACCGTGTCGGTGATCGTATCGTCGATGATCACCTCGATCTGCGGGTTGTTGTTGCGGCTGAAGGCGTAGAAGGTGAACGAGTCGCCGTAGAAGCTGTACCAGATGTTGGCGCCGGTGGCATTACTGACGGATGTGTAGTCGCCTTCGATGCCGGTGGGTGCCGGGTAGGTGTCCAGCCAACTGCTGAAGTGGATACGGCCATTGTGCTGCGCCAGGTTCGCGTTGCTGAACGCGTCCGACACAGCCGTGCCGTCGTAGACATCGATGTAGTCCAGCCAGATCCTGGCCGTCGTGCTGGGCGGATCAGGGTTGCCCGTCGACCGTACCTCGACCGTGTGCGGACCGGGGGTGAGGTCGCCGTACTGGACAGATTTCACGTCCTCGCTGGCGCTGTACAGCCCGATGAAGCCCTGGCTGATGCCGTCGATTAGTATCTCCGCCTGCCCGCCGTTGGAGCGGGTGCGGAAACCGATGTTGACCCATGTGCCGTTGAACTGCAAGCTGGCAGTGTCGTTGGCCACAGAAGTTTCGAGCACGTGGCTGCCGCTGGTTTGCGTCACACCAACGTCGTACCACGACTGGGGCCGTTGAGAGTACGCGAAGCCGTTGTAGCGGATGGCCGGGTCGTTCTCCTCGTAGCGCACCATGCCAGTGTAGCTGGGCGGTGTGAAGAACGGCGCGCTGCCCGGCGTCTGGAACCCGTCCATGGTCAACTCGCTGCGGTTGCGCTGGATTTGCAGCACGTGCAGCCCGGCGCCCAGCCCCTCGAACGAGTAGGTGCGCGTCATGGTCGTGCTGCTATACAGGTTGAGATAGCCGGCGAACTCGCCGTCGATCTTGGCGATGGCGAACTCGTCGCCGTTGCTGAGGGCCATTGCCTGATAGGTGACCGAATCGCCGCTGAAGGGGAACCAGGCGTTGGCGCCATTGTAAAGGCCGTCCCTGCCATAAGTTCCGCCGCTGGCATTGGCACCGGTGATGGTGTCCCAGCCGTTGCTGCGCAGCACGCGGCTGTCGTCCTGCTCGAACCAGCCATCGGGCAGCGGTGTACCGTCCCACACGTCGATGTAGTCCAGGTAGAGGCGCGCGCCGCTGGAGTTGGGATGGCTGGCGCCCAGCAGATTAAGCGTCAGCGTATGCGGACCGGGAGCCAGTCCGTCGTAATAGATGCTCAGGAAGTCGGGGTCGGTTCGGTAGCTGTCGAACACGCCCTGGCTGTTGCCGTCGATGAGGATCTCGATGTTGCCGCCGAAGCGATCGGCGAAGAAACCGACACCTACCTTGACGCCGCTGAAGTCGAACGACACCGTGTCGCCCACGGTACCGGACCAGATATACTGGCCGTTGCTGGCGGCTGTGGCAAAGATGTTGCTCACTCGCGACCAGTTCGTCACGGTGGTGGTGAAGGGCTGGCCGTTGTAGAGAATGGCCGGCCAGTCGTCCTCGTAACGATGGAAGGCGCCGATGGCCGGCGGCGTGTAGAAGGGCGCGCCGCCCGGCTGGATGAACGCGGCGATGGTCGCGTTGGCCTGCCAGCCGTGGACCCGCAGCACGTGCGCGCCCGCGCCCAGCCCATCGAACGACCAGGTCGGTGTGATCGTGCCTGCTGCCTCGATATCGAAAGTTCCCTTGTAGCTGTCGTCCACATACAACTGCAGCTTGCGCGTGCCGTTCTCGCCCCACGCCTGGAAGCTTACCGTGTCGCCGGTGAAGGGGAACCAGGCGTTGCCAGAACCTGTGCGCAGGAACTGGCCTGGCGGGTTGATCGACGTACGCAGGCTCCAGTCGTCGTCCAGATAATAGCGATCAATTGCACTGGGTTCGAACGTTCCATCGGACAAGGCTGCGCCGTCCCAGACGTCCAGGAAGTCCACCCGCACCTCGCCATCGCCCACTACCGTGAGCGAGATGGTGTGCGTGCCCAGGGTGAGATTTCCGACTGTGAAACTCAGCGGCTCCACCTCGCGCCGGTAGGTGTCCACCACGCCCTGGCTGATACCGTCCAGGAAGACCTCAACGTTGCCGCCATCGCTGTCGCCCATGAATCCTACGGCCGCCCAACTGCCGTCGAAGGTGATCGCCGCGCTGTCAGACGCGGTGTTCGACCAGATGCTTTCCGCATCGCTGGCGTAGCGCGAGGTTGCGTTGGTCTCGCGCGTCCAGGTGCGGGCTGTGAGCGTGTACGGTTCGCCGTTGTAGAGCCACGCCGGGCTGTCCGCCTCGTAGCGCTGGAAGCTGGCGGGCGGCGGGTTGGGATCGGTCCACGGAGCCGAGCCGGGCTGTGCAAACGCGTCAACCGTTCCGTAGCCGTTTTGACTGCTCACCTGCACCACGTGCAGGCCGGGACCAAATCCCTGGAACGAGAAGGTGCGCGCCGCGGCACTCCAATCGAATAGTTCCAGTTCTGTCAGATAGACGCTATCCACGTAGAGCCGCACGGTACGGCCATCGTTGCGTGTCATCGCGTGGTAGGTGAAGGAGTCGCCGCTGAAATAGAACCAGGCGTTGCCGTTATTGCTGCGATAGTATGATCCGCCGCTGGCGTTGGCGTCGTTGATGTTGACCCAACTGCCGCTGAGCAGCACACGCGGGTCGGTCTGCTCGAACAGGCCGTCGGGCAGCGCTGCACCGTCCCAGGTGTCGATGTAGTCGATGCCGACATACTCGTTGCCGCTCTTCGGGTTCGCCGTGCCCAACATCGTCAGCGAGATGGTGTGGGTCGTCGAGATCAGCCCCTCGAAGGTGAGTGCAAACGCGGTGTCCTCGCGTCGATAGGTGTCGATCACGCCCTGGCTGGCCCCGTCCAGGAACACCTCCGCCTCGCCGGAGATGCTGGTGCCCAGAAGGCCCAGCTTCACCCACGTACCGTCAAAGTCGTAGCTGACCGTGTTGCCGGCCGTCTGTGAGCGGATGTAGTTGTTGCCGCTGGCGCGGTTGCTGGTGATTGTCTGCCAGCTGCCGGAGTAGACGAAACCGGCTCCACTTTGCTCCTCGCGCGTGGGGGCTGCCAGTGGGGAGCGCGAGTTGTCTGGTACCACTTCTTCGGCAGCGTCGTCGGTCGGAGGGCGGGGTGACCCCGCCTCAACGTCTGATGCGTCAAGCGGGTCTGGTTCTGTCTCGGGCTCCGCCACCCGCTCCCTCAGGGCGAGGGTCGGGGTGAGGGTGAGACTCGCCGGCGCCGTATCAGCCGCCGAGAAGACCTCTCCGCCCGCTTCCTTTGTCACTGTCCACTGCTCGCCGGAGCGCACGTTGCGCGGCTCCATTGGCGGCAGCGCTGGCTGCTCCGGCAGAATGGTGTCCACCAGAATCTCCGTGGTGATGACTGTTGTCACCGTCACGTCTCCCGGTGCGACGACCATCGGACTGACGCTGTGGCTTGCACCCAACGCCTGGCCGACGCCAAAGGGCGCAAAGCCGTAGCCATCAGGCACGGGGGCCAGCGAAGCATCCAGCAGTTCGACCTCGACGGTGTAAACGCCGCTGGCCCAGCCGGAGGTGTTGACAGTCTGCAACGCGTAGCTTTGCGGCGCGCCGGGCTGGATCGTAAGCGGCGTGTCGTCGGTAAAGATCGCTCCGCCGCCGGAAGCGGAGAAAGTCGTGCGCGCGGTTACCTCGCGGCGCAGGTTGGCGACGTTGGCCACCTCGATGCTGACCGCCGTCGAACTGACGCCGGTCTCCACGAAGGGCGGATCGGGCGTTAACGACGTGATTTGAACGAACTGGTTGACGACGTTCAGCCCGGCGGTGGCATCGTCCGAGATGGTGCCAACCACGTCCGGTCCCGTCGCCACCACATGCGCCTCCAGCACCTGGAAGCCCAACGCGGGCGCCGTGACGTTGTAGACCACCGGCTGACTCTCACCGGGGTCCAGACTCAGGCTGTCGTAGTCCGGGCCGGTGGGCAGGGTGGTGGTTACGGCGTAGGTGGTGGCCACGGATCCCTCGTTGGTCACAGTCAGGGTGTAAGTCGCGCTGCCGCCCAGCAGCACCGCGTCGATGGATGGGGTGAACTGCGCCGCTGGCTGGTGTTCTGCCGACTGGCAGACCGCCACGCCCAGCGCAGCCGCCGAGTCGCCCAGATCCTGCAACGCCGCGCCGATGGCCGCGGTGCCCGAGGCCGATGCCAGCGCAGACGCGTCGGCGACCACCGCTGCTGTGCTGACCGCCGGCCAGTTGGCGTTGACCAGCGAGACCAGCGTTCCGGCGGCGCTGACCGCCGAATCGCGCAGCGCGTTGCTGCACGTGCCGCCGTCACATGACGCTTCCAGTTCGCTGGCGGCGCCTGCGAGGCTGGTGAATGCAGCCGCGAGCGCGCTGTCGTCGGTGCACGCCAACACGTCGGAACCGGCTTCATAGACCGGCGCGCTCAGGGGGCCGGCCAGATAGACCAGCATCGCGGTGGTCGGCGTGTAGGCGATGGTGGACGCAGGGCTGCTGACCACAAGGGTAGTCCACGTTGCGCTGGCCGGTGGTCACCGAGAAGTTCAGCGTCTGCGTGGACGACTGGCCAGGGTTGAGCGCCACCGGGCTGGTGGGCGGTGAGACGGTCCAGCCAGCCGCGGGCGACTCGGCCAGCAGGTCGAAGGAGCCGGGCGCGTTGCCGACGTTGGTCAGCGTGACCTCGAAGCTGCTGGCCGAGTTTTCGCCCAGATACTGCTCGGCCGGGCTGACCTGCACGAAGGGGAAGGGAACGGCCGGGACACTCCACGAATCGCTGTCGCTGGCCGTGACTGCGCCGTTGTCTTGCGCGGTGGCGACGACGGTGAAGGGATAGTTGGTGCCAATGGCCGGCAGTGTCGTCACCGTCGGCAGGATGTGCAGACCAAGCTGCACCTTCTGGCCGGCTTGGAGCGGCACGGACAGGTTGGTTGCGCCGGGCGTGCTGCCCAGAATCGACCAGCCGGCCGGCAGGCCGGTGACGGTCACGTCGTAGGTGCGAGCTACCGACGAGGTGTTGGTCAGATCGACGGCGAAGGACGCGCCGGTGAGTTGCATCCGCCCGTCGTTGACTGCCAGATCGTAGACTCCCGGCACCGTGTCGCCCCACGGCACGGTGAAGGTCGGATCGACGAAAACGTCCAGTTGTACGCCATCCACCGGGCTGACAGTAACCACATGCACGGCGGATACCGCCAGGTCCGGCGCGCCGGCCGGCTGCGCAAAGACCACGATTTCGTGCGCGCCCGCGGCAGCGTCAACCGGTGACTGTACGTCGATCAGGCCGCTGCTGTCGATGCTCACATCCCAGCCGGCCGGACCGTAGACGGTCATCGTGTAGGCGTCGCTGACGTTGGCGCTGACAACCGCGCTGAAGCTGGTGGATCCGCCAGCCGGCGTGCCGCTGGCGTTGCTGCTCAGGCCGAGCCGGTAGAAGTCGGCGGTGCCGTTGAACACGAAGGTGTCATCGTCGCCAGCCGCGCCCGTGACGCTTCCGGTGCCGACCGCGTCGCCCAGTGCGAAGCCGCTGGCTACCAGAACCGGGGCGCCGCCGACGGTGGCGGTGCCGCTCGCGTCAGCTGCGGTGAAGCCGCCGTTGCTTGTGTTGACCAGCAGACTGGCGGCGAAATTGGGCGCGGCCGTCCGGCCGCTGCCGATCACATTGACTGTTTCGCTGGTGACCAGCCGCAGATCCCCACTGTAATCGTTGCCGCCGACGTTGACCACAGCGTCGCGCAGGGCCAGCTCGAAGCTGGCCACGCCGCTGAGGTCGGCTGTGTAGGAATCGCGGTTGCTGCCTGCGGCCAGTTGCGCCGACACCGGACCGTGCAGTGAGAGACTGCCCGTAGCGGTGGCATCGATGTCAATGGCGCTGCTGTCGGTGGTTGCCACCGCTGGACTGCCGGCACTGGCCGGCGCGGCGCTTACCGTGCCGCTGCCCAGCAGCGTCGCTCCCTGGTAGACCTGTGCGTCGGCAACCCAGAGATTGTCGAATGCGAGGTTGTTTTGAGCGTTGCTTGCCCAGGCTTCGCTGGTCGAACGGTGGACGCCGACCAGTGGCGTCGTGACGTTGACGGCGACAGCGTTGCCGGTCAGGTTAGCGGTCTGGTTGACCACCGCGCTGGCGCTGGTGGTCGGATAGGTGACCTCGAAGGGCAGGTTGAGCTGCATCTCCGGCAGCGGCGGGTCGGCGCGGTTGATGGCCGCGTTGCCGGCAGCGGCGCCCGCCTGAACGCCTGCCTTGCACCACTTCTTGTCGGCCTTGGCTTTACAGGCTTTTTCGGCCTCCTTGCCCTTCTCGGCTGCAACGCGCTTGGCCTGTGCCATGACGCTGCCTATGTCGGCCGGGTCGATGGGCACCGCACCAAAGAACGAGCCCCAGAAGCCCATGGTGGTGGCAACGAAGCCCGCGCCGAAGCCGCCGACCAGGCTGCCCACCTTCTTGGCGAAGTTGCCCAGAACTGCATACGAGACGGCCATGTGCAGGCCGTTCTCCATGACGTCGATCGTTTCCAGGGTGTCGTTGTCGAGCAGCAGCCAGCCGATGGTCGGGGCTGATGCGCCCGGTACCGTGACCATGGCTTCGGGCACCAGGACGTTGAGATCGGGGTTCTCCGTCAGCGCGGTGGAGATACGCGCCTTGGCCTGGTCGGAGATGGGCAGCGCGTTCAATTCGTCCAGCGTGCCGAATGTGTAGCGGGACACCGGGACGCCGTCCAACTCGGCCTGATCCAGCACGGCGATGACGCTGACCACCGGCGCCGGTGAGACCTCGGCCAGCACGCCATGCTCCAGCGACAGGTCCAGCATACCGCGCGCATAGTTGAATGCCTGCACACCGGCGTCGGTCTGGCCGGGGTAGCCCAGCGCGCGCATGCGGTTGCGTCCCAGGTCGAAGGACATGGCGTTGGTATCCTCGACCTCGTTGCGTTCCCAACCGAGGGTGAAGACACGCGGCGTTGCAGCGTAGCTCTTGGTGCGCAGGCTGTCGGTCAGGTAGTCAACGCCCATATCCGAGGCGCGCAGGAACTTGTAGAGGTGCAGCTTTTGCCCCAGCCGCGCCGCCTTGCCGAAGGCGATGACCGCCTGCTGCGATGCAGCGGTGATTTCCGGGCCGGGCGCGTCGGAGTCTTCGAGGCCGCTGACGGCGTCCCAGGCATCGCCGACATCCAGTCCAAGGGTGACCATGCTCTGGTAGGCGTCGTCGATGGCATAGGCGGGAAGACGTGAGGTGGCGACCAAAGTCGCCCACGAGGAGAGCGTGCTGACACGAGCCGTCTCGTCACGACCGATGTTGCCAATCAGACCGCCGCCGGTGCGCGCGGCGTAGCCGATATCGTCGAACAGCTCGCGGCGGTAGGTCTCGCTGGCGCCACCCGGCTCGGTGACGGTGATGTCCAGCCATTCGGCCACCACGAAATCCTGGGCAAAGGGGAAGCTGCTGATCAGCTCGCCAAATGAAGTGCCCTCGATCAGTTGTTCGCGCTCGCCAACCACAAAATAGGGGGTGTAGGTGTGCTCGGCCGTGGTGAAGACCAGCCCACCGGGATTGCTGCTCTCGACCAGATGGGCGAAAATCACCGGCTCGCCCACCAGTTCGACGGTGTTGTAGGTGGCGGACACCGGCGATGGCAGCTCGTACAGATTGGTCGCACCGACGGGGAAGGTGCGGTATTTTTCGACCGCCAGATCAAAGCTGACTTTATGGCGCAGGCTGTCGGGCAGCTCGGTAAGCTGGCCACCGCTGGGCGCGCCGAAGAGATCGCCTGGCTGCGCGGCCGGGAACGATGGATCGAGTACCGTCCAGCCGCTGCCGGGCAGGTATGCCTCGACCCAGGCGTGTTGTTGCGCTTCGGCGAGCAGTGTGCCATCGTTGACCGGATCGGCCGTTGCTGTGCCCGCGGGCACGTAGCCGCCCGTGGCCGGCAGACCGTCGAACATGCTGGCCAGCAGCGTTTGGGCATCGGTCTGGTCCAACGTGCCCAGCCGGTAGGCTGCCGGTATGCCGCTGGCGCGCAGCAGCGCGATCAGCAAGCTGGCCTGGTCGACGCCGTTGCCGGCTTCGCTCCACAATGTGCCGCGCGCGCCGCGCAGGCTGCCGATGTACGTTTCGTAGCCCAGGCCGCGCACGAACTGAAATAGCGCCAGCGGGTCGCCCGCCAGCTCCGCTGCCTGACGAAGGACATAGCTGTCGGCACAATTGGCGTCGATGGTGCAGACCAGCCAGGACGCGAACCCGCTGGGGGCGAGGGAAATGGGACTGGCAGCCGCTGTGACGGGGCGTCCCTGCCAGTTACCGCGGGCTGTGATGCCGTCGTCCAGGTCGGTGAAATCGGCCAGCGCGCCGGGCGCACTGAGATGCAAAACTGCCTGTGTGCTGCTCAACGGTGGTACGTCGCCCAGGTTGACCACGATCGAGTTGCCATCCTGATCAGACGCCGGCATGGCGTCGAGCAGACTGGTTGACGGGTGGGTCAGCAGGTCGGCGAGAATGACATCGCGCACGGTATTGGGATCGGCGTCAAAATCCACCGAACGCATGGCGGCAATGGTGTCGGTGATGTCTGCTCCGGCGGTGATCGGCGGTACAACCACCGGCCCGAGATTGTTGCGGACGGTGACAGTCACGACCAGCCCGCTGGCCGCGGTGGCCGGATCAAAGGTCGATTGTTGCAAGGAGAGGGAAAGGGGTGTGGAAAGCGGGTCGTTTGCCTGGGCAGGCGCTGCGGCAAGGCTAGCCGGTGTCAGAGCCAGGTCGGGCGGCGAGGTGGTGGCCTCGGCGGGCCGGAGTGTCGGGGCGGCGATCAGGGCCAGCGCAATCAATACGTTGACGATTATCGTTCCTCGTGTAGACCTCATTCGTGTTCTCCTCAGTTAGTTTGGTTTTCAATCGGCCATGGGCCCGGATTTCTGGTCGCGGCGGACAGCCAGTCTTGTTGGCTGGCTGCCGTACATCTGTGAGCGTCGGCCGTTGGCGCGAGCGCGCCGTCAGTCGGCGGCAAGTATTTCAGTCAGGGGTACCGGCATTATAGCAAGCACGCCGGATCGCGCAAATCTCGTTGGTCTGTGGGTCGATTTTGCAGAGCAGCCGGCGGGTGCTTGACGGTCGGCGGATTTGGAAAGCTGCCCTATGGCGTCCGCGTGCGTTGGGTCCAGATATCCAGCTCAGTCTCGTTCAGGAAGCCGGCGGCTGCGCCGCTTTCTCCTACCTTGAACGATGCGAAGACCATCGATTTCCGTATCGCGATGTACGGATTTCTGGATTTTCTGAATTCGTGGAGAAAGGAGGAGAATAGCGCATCCCCCGCGCCGATGGTGTTGACCACCGGTCGCGTCACGACAGCCGGTACATGCAAGGGCGGCTCACCCTTGACCGCCAGCAACGCTCCCTGAGCGCCCAGACCAATGACAACGATCTGATTACCGTAGCGCGCCTGAACGGCAGCCGCCCATTCCTGCGGTGAAACCGGTAGCGCTTCGTTGCTCATGAAGAGGATGTCGGCCGCGCGCATGAAATCGCTGTTGTAGGGGTCATCCAGATCGGCGATCGTATGCACGTCGCTGGCGATCGTCATGCCGCGGCGACGGGCCAACGCCAGCAATGGCCGCGAAAAGTTGATGTTGCACAGCACGGCCAACTCGCAATCCGCGGCAGCCTGCTCGAAGCGTGCTTCCGGGTAAGCAGTTTCCTGTATGTCCTTGAGATCGACGTTGATCTGCCGCCGGCCAGTCTCGTCGTAGAGGATGGCAGACTGGGCCGTCTCGGCTACCTGCGGCAGCACGTAACGGTCGTCCACGCCGATCTGCGCCAGTTCGCCGCGCACCAGCGTTCCGGACCCGTCCGTTCCAATCAGGCTGAGGAAGCGCACCTCGTTGCCGAGCGTTGTCAGCGCCTTGCTGACGTTAAGGCCGACGCCGGAAACGGTGCTCCGCACACCGAAGAACGGGTAGCGCACGGGAAAATAGGGGATCGGAAAGCCGTCAACGCGGACGGTGGTCTCGATGTTGATCAGGCCGGAGACGAGGATGGGGGTGGGGGGCATGGGGCAGAAGGGGGAGGGAGGAAAAGAGGGAAACCAGGAAACGAAGGAAAGCCTTTATAGTGGCGCCGTATTAAGCCGTCGCTTACAATTGTCATCCTGAGATTCATAAGGCGCCACAGTGCCATTTGGATAGCGTGAGAAACTTGGCGCAGGCTGTCACGCTGAATGGGTCCAGCGGCCAATCGCACGAGCGGCCATCGCCAATGAAGCGTCTCTCGGCTCGTGAGAGTCGAGACTCTTCATTGGCGATTCGCTGAACTGTGTGTTGGGTGTACGACCCATTCAGAGTGACATAATCTTGTTTCTTAGTAGCGGCTCGATAGACCAACGTTGTCTGGCCCGGACCGAAGCGAAGGATGTCTCCGTCGCAACGCTACTCCGCGATGACCGCGTCGGCTTCGATCTCAACCAGCATGGCCGGGTCGATCAGGCGGCTGACCTCTACCATGGTCGTGGCGGGGCGGATGGCGCCGAAGAACTCGCCATGGGCGCGGGCGACGGCCTCCCAGTCGTCGATGTCCACCACGTACATGCGCGTCCGCACCACGTGGCGCAGCTCCGCGCCCAGCGCGTTGAGGGCTCGCTGGATGTTGCGCAATGTCTGCACTGTCTGGCCGTAGACATCACCGGGCGCGACCACGTTGCCGTGGTCGTCGGTGGCCGTGGTACCGGAGACGAAGACCTGGTTGCCGACCCGCACCGCGCGCGAGTAGCCGGCGACCGGTTCCCAGGGTGTGCCGCTGTTGTAATGTTTGCGGATCATGATTCGGCGCTGACCTGCTCGGTGACGCGCACTAGCGTCTCGTAAGGCTGCGCGCCGGAGACCAGGTATTTGTCCTGGAACACCAGCGCAGGCACGCCGCCCAGGCCGTAGCTGTGGGCGAGATCGACGTCAGCCTGGACGGCGTCGTCGTACGCTGTGTCGTCTAACGCTGCCAGAAACGCGGCGCGGTCTAGACCAATCTGGTCAGCGATATCGGCCAGGACGCCGCGGTCGCTGATGTCCTGCGCTTGCTGCCAGTAGGCGCGAAAGACGGCGTCGTGGTAGGCATCGCCCAGGCCTGCACCTTCGGCATACTTGGCGCCGACCAGGGCGGCGCGGCTGGTGCCGTCCATCTTGCCTGGGTTGATTTCCAGGCCGTAGACGTCGCGTGCCATCTGCACCAGGCGCGGCCGGCCTGCTTCGATGCGCGCCCGGTATTCCGGCGAGATCGGCGGCGCGCCGGCCGGTCGCAGCTCGAATGACCGCCAACCGACGGCTACACCGTGGGACTGCTTGAGTCGCTCCAAACTGGAGGACACGAGAAAACAAAACGGTCAGACGAAGTCTGACCAGACGTCGATGTGAACCTGATCTGTCACGATTACTCCCTTGTCGTCTGCCATTTCGCTCACTTTGCGCTCAGCGCCCGCAGTTCCTCGAACAGACGGCGCTGCTCATCGCCGATGGCGGTCGGAATCTGCACGTCAACCACCGCGTAGAGATCGCCGCGCTGCTCCGGGTTGCGCAGATTGGGCATGCCCAGCCCGCGCAGCCGGATCGACCGGCCGTTCTGCGTGCCGGCCGGCACAGTCAGGAGCACCGACCTTTCCATCGTCGGCACACGCACCTCGCCACCCAGCACCGCGCTGTACAGATCTACGGGGACTGTGACGCGCAGGTCGTCGCCCTCGCGCTTGAAGTGCGGGTGCGGCGCGACGGTAACATTGAGATACAGGTCGCCGGCCTGTCCGCCGTTGGCACCCGGCTCTCCCTGGCCGCTGACGCGCACGCGCGATCCGGTGCGCACGCCGCGCGGCACGGTGACCTCGATGCGTCGCCCGCCTTCCCATTCCAGCGCGCGTACGCCGCCGCTGAAGGCTTCCTCCAGCGAAACCTCAATCGGGGCGTCAACGTCGCGTCCCTTGCGCGGACGGATACTCGTGCGTGCGCCTGCGGCGCCGCCGGCCATGCCACCGCCGAACATGGCTTCGAAGAAGTCGGAGAAGCCGCCGCTGTCGCCGAAGGATGCAGAGAAGCCTCCCGGCGCCCTGCGGCCAAAGCCGCGGCCAAAGACTTCCTGGAATTCCTCAGGTGTCATCGTGCGCGTGCCGCCGCCCATACCGCCAGGACGGCTGCGGTGGGGTGCATCGTTGGGTCCAAAGCCCGCCCGCTGATAGTCTTCCCACTCCGCGCCGAAACGATCATACATCTTGCGCTTTTCTTCGTCCGAAAGGACGGCGTAGGCCTCGTTGATCTCTTTGAAACGCTGCTCAGCTTCAGGCTTGTCTGGATTGACGTCCGGATGATGGGCGCGCGCCAGCTTGCGGTAGGCAGACTTGATGGTCTTCTCGTCGGCGTTCTTGGGCACGCCCAGAATTGCATAATAGTCCTTGTATTCCATACTGCTCTACCTCGTTAGCGCCTTGTTGTCAGGACTGACCGTCCTGGTTGATGGGTTGTCTTGCTCATTGCCACTGAAATCACTGCGACACCGCTGTTTGGCTCTCCGTCGGGCCTGTGCTGATCAGAACGCGCGCCGGCCGCACCAGACCGTCGCCGTCGGCAAAGCCGGCTTGAGCGACATGGGCGACATGACCTTCGGGCACCGAGTCGCTGGCCAGATGCCCCAGCGCTTCGTGTTGGTTGGGATCGAAAGGCTCGCCCAGCGCCGCGATGGAGCGAACACCGTAACGCTCCAGGGTGTCCAGAAACGCCTGGCGGACGGCGCGCAGGTTGGCCGCGTAGCCTTGCAGCCGCGGATCGTCGCCGGCCGCGTCCTGCGCCACGTGTTGCAGGCCCAGATCCAGATTGTCGGCCAGGGGCAGCATGTCGCGCAGCATGGAGCGGCGTTCCTCAGCAGCTTGCTGCGCGAAACGGCGTTCCTGACGGCGACGGAAGTTGTCCGCGTCGGCCTGCTGGCGCAGAAAGCGGTCACGCCATTCCGTCGCGTCGCCGGCTTCGTCGAGCTGCGCCCGGAGCCGGTCGATTTGCTCCTGGGCGACCGCTAGCTTCTGCTCGGCCTCGCGGTTCCGTTCCAGCGCGTCGCGACCCTCTTGCTCCAGCCTGGCTGCTTGCTGCTCGGCGCGCTCAGCGGCCTGATGCTCGCGTGCCAGCTCGCTTTCCAGTTGGGCGATCCGTCCGGCCAGCGCCTGCATCTGGCCGGCGTCGCCAGCAGTGGCCGGCGCGGCTGGCCGGCCCTGTGTCGCCTGTGTCAGCGCGCGTTCGAGCTGAGCGATCCGTTGCGCCTGCTGCTGTTCATGCACGGCAAGCTGGTCGTACTGCTGACGCAGGGCGCGATACGCCTGGACGACCTGCTGATAATCGGGATACATAGGTCTCCCGGCTGTGCGATAGCTTCCAACCATCTAATGATTTCTCCGTTTTTCTTGTCGAAGTTACGCGTCTGGCTCCCGGTAGTACATTGCCGGCCAGGTTGCGCCGCATGCTCGTGTCATACGCGCACACAGGCACCCAGAGCCAATCGATTGGCGAAGGGCGCAACTTCAAGCTTTTCTCCATGATTGCTACAGGCATTATACCCGATCCCCTGTTAGATCGCCGTAAGCGTGGTGTTAGAACTTCGTTGGAGCGACGAGCCGGCCGTTCCCTGCATCGCTTGTCACCCGCTTCGCCATCGGCTATAATCGAAGCAACTTTCCACGAAAGGGCACGAGATGCCAAGTCACACCGTGTACCTCGGCCTGGGTGCAAACCTGGGCGACCGCCAGACCAACCTTGTGCAGGCGCTGCAACTGCTGCGGGCACGGGTCGAAGTCGAACAGGTCTCGTCAGCCTACGAGACCGCGCCTGTTGGCTACACCGCCCAGCCCAACTTCATCAATATTGCATGTCGGGTCAGCACTGAGCTTTCGCCGTCCGAACTGCTGCATTTTGTCAAGCAGGTGGAACAGCGGATGGGCCGGCTGACCACGTTTCGCTTCGGGCCGCGTCTGATTGACGTTGATATTCTGTGGTACGACGGGTTGACCTTGGACGAGCCGGGGTTGATTATTCCGCATCCGCGCATGGCAGAGCGGGCGTTTGTGCTGGTCCCATTGGCCGAGATCGCGCCGGACCTGCGGCATCCGGTTCTGGGCAAGACCACCAGCGAGCTGCTGCAGACCGTGGACCGGAAGGGTGTCTGGCCGGCAGCGCGCGGGTTGAAGCCCGCATTCCAGAACGATGTGCAGAGCAGCCGCCCGCAGCACACGTTGCCCCTGCGCCGGGTCGGGGTCACCAATCTGGAGCGCGTCATCCGACTGACGGAGAAGGGACGCGACAACTTATTCTACGCGACCGTCGATCTGTTCGTCGATCTGGCGCCTGAACAGGCCGGCGTTCACATGTCGCGCTTCAGCGACCAGCTTGAACAGGTCATCGACGAGATGGTAACGCTGCGGGCGCCTGACATCGAGACCTTCGCAGCACAGTTGGCCAATCAGGTGGTAGAGAGCCAGAAGGCGGTGTCGTCGGAAGTGCAGGTGCGCGCCAAGTTCTCGATGCGCAAGACCGCGCCCATTTCCGGCAAGCCGACCCAGTCGATTTACACGCTGATCGGCATGGCAGTAGCCGGGGAAACGGGGCAGCGGCGGCTGGTAGGCGTCGAGGCGGACGGGCTGACAGCTTGCCCATGTGCGCAGGATATGATCCGCGGCTATGCCAGCCAGTTGTTGCAGGAAGAGGAGGGAATGGACGCCGCAACCGCGGGCCGTATCCTCGACCTGATCCCGCTGGCAACCCACAATCAACGCGGCCGCGGCACGCTGCTGGTCGGCACACAAGAACAGATCGAGGCGTTCGATCTGGTGCATATCGTTGAGGGGGCGATGAGTTCCGAGGTTTACGAGTTGCTCAAGCGGCCCGATGAGTTCTTCGTCGTCAACAAGGCGCATCGCAACCCGCGTTTCGTGGAAGACGTAGTGCGCGAGATGCTGTATGGCGCGCTGGAAGTCTACCATGGCCTGCCTGACGACGATTTCGTGTTGGCGCGGCAGGAGAATTTCGAAAGCATCCATCGCCACAACGCGTTCGCCGAGCATAGCGGCACACTGCGCGAGCTGCGCGCCGCGCTGCGCGGTGATACGATGGACGATTCCACCACACTGGCGCAGTGGCTTTCCGGTAAGCGGTGACCGGTAATCGGTAAACGGTCCCAAATCGCCGCGCTCAACGCTTTCGCAGTACTGATCATCATCCTGCGGATATCGCACATAACTTTTCGAACCGATCACTGATTACCGTTCACCGATCACTGAGGACGGTGGGAGATGACCTGGCTACTTCAGCGGGTACTCGATCTGGTCGACATCATCATCACCTGGTTCAACCGGCGGCGCTATGGCGCGCTGGCGCGGCAGGTCGGGCGTGATCCTGACGACCGCGCCACTGCGGATGGGCGGCGCGGGCTGATCCTGGTCCAGATCGACGGCTTGTCACACAAGACCCTGGTGCAGGCAATGGATGCGGGCGCGCTGCCTGGTCTGAAGCGGCTGCTGGAGCGGGATGGGTATCGGTTGGAACGCTGGTGGTGTGGCCTTCCTAGCAGCACGCCGGTCGTCCAGAGCGGTCTGATGTATGGCAACAACTGGGATGTGCCGGCCTTTCGCTGGTATGACAAGGAGAGCGGGCGGACGTGGGTCGCCAAGAACCCGCGTGATGCGCGTGAGCTTCAGGATCGGTTGAGCGAGGGGCGGACTGGGCTGCTGGAGGGTGGGTCGAGCTACGTCAATATCTTCGACGGCGGCGCACGGCTGTCGCTGTTTACCGTCAGTGCCCTGGGCGGCTCACGGTTCTTTGAGAACGTGCGCGGTGTGAGCCTGGTAGTGTTGATGCTGCTCAGTCCATTGCGGCTGCTGCGCGCCATCGCGGCCGGCGGTTGGGAGTTCGTGCGCGATCTCTGGCAGCGGCTGGCGGCGCGTTTTGACACCCGTGTTGGCCGGCGCCGCCGTCCTTTTTCGGTGCCAGCCGCCCTTTTTCAGATCTTTGCCAGCATTGTCTTCCGTGAGTTGCAGACGTTCGGCGTTCTGCTGGACATCTACAGGCGCGTGCCGGCGATTTACACCAACTACTATGGCTACGACGACGTGGCGCACCAGCTAGGCCCGCTGGACGGTGAAACGCTGCGCGTGCTGCGCGGTATCGATGCGCGCATTCACGAGATCGACGTCGCTCGCCGCCGTTTTGCCGACCGGCGCCCTTACGATCTGATCGTGTTGGCCGACCACGGCATGAGCCCGTGTACGTCGATGAAGGAACGCTATGGGCAGACGTTGGGCGAGTTGGTTGCCAGTCTGGTGGCGCGCGAGGATCAGGAGTTCGTTCTGGATGAGGGCGGCAGCGAAGTGGACCGTTCCGACGCAGATGCGCGCTTTCTGCTGGCCGAGTTGGAGGGGATCAAGGCCAACCTCGCGCCACGCGGCCAGAAGCTGGTCGGCGTGCTGGAGAACTTGCTGGCGCGTCGCGTGCCGGCCGAAGAAGTTCCTGAGTGGGATTTGGCCCGCCACGGCGACATCATCCTGCGCAACTCCGGCACGATTTCGCTGGTCTATTTCCCGCTGACGGCGCAGCGGATGGACCTCAGCGAGATAGAACTGATCTACCCCGGATTGCTGCGCGGGCTGGAGGAGCACCCGGGGCTGGGACTGGTGCTGGGTCGGCAGGACGGCCAGGCGATGGCGATGACCGTGCGCGGCCCGCGCCACCTGAACGACCTGAGCGATCCGTCGATCCGCGACCTGCTGGACAACCTGCCCGATCGCGCGTTGGTGGCGCAGCAGCTTACCCGGCTGTTGTCGTTCCCTTCGTGCGGTGATCTGGTGGTGCTGGGCCGCTGGAACAGCCGCGGCCAGACGATAGCCTTCGAGCCGCATTGGGCAACCCATGGCGGTCTGGGCGGTGAGCAAAACCACCCGTTCATCCTGTTGCCGCCGGACATCACCTGGGATATGTCCGCCATCACAGATCCCACGCAACTGTATCCGCTGTTGATGGAACTGTACGGGGCGAACGTGAAGCGTGAAACGTGACCCGTATTGCGTGCTGCGTATTCCTCCGCTGTTTCCTTCCTTTCCTTCGTTTCCCTCTTTCCCCTTCCGCCCCAGTCCCCATCCCCCACACCCCAGAGATTTGACAAACCCCCCGCGGATCGATAAAATCTGTCATGCTTTGGCCCATTCGTCTAGAGGCCCAGGATGTAGCCCTCTCAAGGCTGAGACACGGGTTCGAGTCCCGTATGGGCCACCAAAGCACAAGCCCACACCATTGCGGTGTGGGCTGTTTTCATTGCTGACGCCACTGCGGGTTGACGAGCACCCACACGCGGCCGTCCTCGTCGGCATGGTCCAGCGCCACGCGCAGGCTGGAACCACCTTCATCGACTGCGACACCATCCACTGTGATGCGGATTGGTGGAGAGCATTTTAGGCAGCGGGTTGGGATTGTCAAGGCACTGTGCGAGATCAGCGCCACCACGCTGGATTTGAAGCTGACTTCTCGTTCAACAGTGTGCAAGACGCGGTCGCGCGACACAGTCGCGATAGCTTGAAAGAAGGGATATTGAACAGTCTGATGGAAATGTACGTGCTTCACCTGGAGGCAACTTCGATCCATTACGAGAACGACATTCCGATGCCGGACAATCTTGATCATTGGCGCCCGATGGTGCGCCATTTCGCCCAGCACTGCAACCGCTTCCGGGCCGACTGCTGGCCACGGGACGCCGCCGCTCTCGCCATGTTTCAACCTTACGTTGAGACGCAAAGCCCTCCCGGCGCTAGCCCGGTGGTTGTGGTAGGTCGCCTGGCACCCGATCTTCTCGAGATGATTCTCTCTGATCCTTTCGATGCTGACGGCGCGGTGAAGTGGTTTACGCTCCTCCTGGCGATAGATGACACGATCGTCATGTCGTCAGCACACAATGGTGCGGAGATATTCTGTGGTGAGGTCAGTGACGAGGAACTGGCATGGATTCAGTCCATTCTGCCTCAGCATGTCCGTCTATCAACCTGGAGCAAGGAGGAAATGGCCCAACTGCCAGGAGACCAGCCCGCCACAGACCAGCGGCTTGACGCGGCCTGCGTTTCAAGCGAAATATTGGAGGCCGTGGGCGCGGCGTTTATCGAAGCACTGGTCGAGATCCTGTCGCCTGCTGGCGAAGCTGCGCCTGCCGACTGACCATCGAACTGGTTGTGTCACTCACCTGCACGGCAAGCAGTCCGCCAGCTTGAGTTGCCGTTGAGACACGGGTTCGAGTCCCGCATGGGGCAGCAAAGCATGACGCCCTCCGAGGACGTTCGGCGGGCGCCGTTGTGTGCGTCCACATCGAACTCCCACGATCCGACGAGACCCGCCGGACGCGGAGACTCGCGTTGTTGGCAGCCCCGCATCTTGAAAGAAGCGGCTGGACACGACCGCTGCCGCCATGGACGCATGCACGCTTTTCGTGTATAATCGGCATTGCTGGCATTTGCTTGGGACAGACAGACAACGCGGAGGTCATCGATGGCACGTCCCTTGTGCGACTCGGAATTCATCTACGGTTTACACGACTCCGGCGGGGAGGAGGTCATGCGCGCCGCGCGCCGGCCCGGCTGGATCGTGTTCAGCGAGCGCATCGGTTCCAACCCGCAGGACTTCGGCAGCCGCGACTACTCCCAGTGGTCCGACGCCGATTTCGGCGTCATTGTGCGTCTCAACCACGGCTACGAACCGGAGGGGACAATACCGGTCAGCGACAGCTATCAGGATTTCGCCCGCCGCTGCGGCAATTTCGTGCGCAACAGCAGCGGCTGCCACATCTGGATCATCGGCAACGAGATGAACTTCGCGGCCGAGCGGCCCGCGCCGACCAGCCGGCGCGCCATGCGCCCACCGCGCGGCGTCAAACGGGAGGCTGATGAGCCTGCATGGTCGCCGCGTGAGCTGCCTGACCGCTTCAGCGCGCTGCAAGAGGGGCGGCGATCCGGCCGCTCCCGCGGCGCGGACCGTGATCCCATCACCCCGGAGATGTACGCCCGCTGCTACCGTCTCTGCCGCGAGGCGATCCATGCCCAGCCGGGCCACGAGGACGACCAGGTGCTGGTCGGTCCGGTGGCGCCATGGAACAATCAGACCACCTATCCGGGCAACGAAAGCGGCGATTGGGTCAAGTATTTTGCCGACATCCTGGCGAATCTGGGGGCGACCCAGTGCGATGGGTTCGCGCTGCACATCTACACCCACGGCAGCGACCCGGCGCTCATCACCAGTGACGCCGTCATGGAAGCGCCTTTCCAGGATCGCCATTACCATTTCGCCGCCTATCGTGACTTCATGCAGGCCGTGCCGCAGACGATGCGCCATCTGCCGGCCTACATCACTGAGACCGGCCAGATCGACGAGTGGGCCGACGTCAACTCCGGTTGGGTCAAGGCGGCCTACGAGGAGATCGAGACCTGGAACAAGCAGAAGGGCAACCAGCAGATCCGCGCGCTGACGCTTTACCGCTGGAGCCGCCATGACAAGTGGTACATCGACGGCAAGCCGGAGGTTGTCAAGGATTTCAAAGAGGCGCTGGGCAAGGGGTACAAATGGCGCGTTGACGCCGTCAAGCCCACCCCGCCCCAACTGCCTGAATACAAGGCTGCCTTCGTGCAAGGCGGCGGTCTGCATGCTGCCGAGGCCGGCCAAACCCTGGTCACCCATTTCGTTGTGCGCAACGAGGGCGCCAAGACCTGGAGCAAGGGTGGTCGCAATCCCGTGCGGCTCGGCTCCACCTGGCAGAACCAGGCTGGCGAGCCAGTTACCGTGCCGCCGGAGAGCGACTTTCGCACGCCGTTGCCCAAGGATGTCAAGGCGGGCGAGACGGTGACCATCCAGGGCGTCAAGGTTATGATCCCGCTGGCCGATGGCAATCTGCGCCTGACGTGGGATCTGGTGGAGGAGGGCGTGACCTGGTTTGCTGAGCAGGGAAGTTCGCCCTTCGTTGAGATCGTCAACGTCACCCCGTCGCCGGAGATGCAGGGTTATTTTGAGCCGGTTACGAAGAAATGGGTGCGCGGTCCCTTCCTCGAAGCCTACCGCCAGTATGGGCTGGAGATCACCGGCTACCCGTTGACCGATCAGTATGTGGATGAAGACAGCCACCTGAATACCCAGTATTTCCAGCGCGTCGCGCTGGAGGAGCCGAAAGCGGGCCAGATCAGGCTACGGCTGGTGGGCCAGGAGGCGCTGACTGCCCAGACGGAGATCGACGGGCTGAACGCAGACATTGCCCGGCTGACAGCCGACATCGACCAACTGCATCGCGAGATCCAGGCGCTAAAGGATGCGATGCAGAACGGCGGCGACGGCAGTGTGACGCTCAAGCCCGCCATCGAGGACATCACCGACCAGTTGCCGCGCACCGCCAAGGATTTCAAGCGCCGCCAGAGCAGTGCGATCAAGTATCTCGTCATCAACCACACGGGCGGGCCGGCCGATCTGGCCATCGACAAGCTGGCAGGCTATCACCGCGACCGCGGTTATCCAGGCCTGGCGTATCACTACGTCATCGATGGCAATGGCGCCATCATGCAGACCAATCCCTGGACTGACACCGTCAGCGATCAGGGGTATCTGGGCGAAGGCCTGAACATTGCGATTGCCGGCAAGTTCGACAACGAGATCCCCAACGAAAAACAGCTGCGGGCCGCGGCGCAGCTTTGCGCCTGGCTGCTGGTGGAGCTGCGCCTGCTGCCCGATGCCATCCAGGGCGTCAGCGAGTTTGTTTCCACCGGATCGCCCGGTGCGCAGTGGTTGAAGGGCCAGCGCTACAAGGACAAATTGCTGGCGTACGTGGAAGAAGCGGTCGACGAGGCAACCAAGCCCGGCACGCCCAAGCCACCAGTAGATCCCAAGCCCGATCCGACGCCCGATCCGGTCGAACCCGGCTCGGCGGCCGAACTGACAGCGTTGCGCGAGAAGCTGCAACGGCGCGAAAGTGAGTTGGCTGAAGCCCAGACGCGCCTGGCAGCCATGGAGCGCGAGCTGGCCGGACGTGACGACCGGCTGGCCAGCATGCAGAGCCAGCTTGATCAGCAGGTGGCCAAAGTTGCCGCGCAGCAGGCTGAGATCAACCGGCTGAAGGCAGCATTGCAACAGGGCGGCGGCGAGCTGCCCGCGGCGCCTCCACTGACCGCGCCAGCCATGCATGACATCACCGACCAACTGGTGAAGCACGAGACGCTGCGCTATGCCACTCGCAAGCTGGACAAGATCACCCATATCTGCATCCATCACAGCGCTGCACCGGCCACGATTCCCATCGAAAACGTGGCGGAGTATCACGTCAAGGACCGCGGCTGGCCGGGCATTGGCTACCACTACTACATCAAGCCGGACGGAGCGACCTACCAGACCAACCGCATGGAGACCATCTCGTATCAGGTCAGCGACAACAACAGCTACACGCTGGGCGTCTGTGTGGCCGGTGATTTCACCTACCAGCCACCGCCGGACACCCAGGTTGACGCCGCCGCGCGGCTGGTGGCCTGGCTGATGCAGGAACTCGACATTCCCGACGCGAACATCATGGGCCACAAGGAATTCCCGAAAAACGATACCAGTTGTCCGGGCGAAACGTGGCTCAAGAAGGTGACCTGGAAGAATACGTTGCTGGACAAGATCCGCAGCGTGCGTGATGGGCAAAATGGCTACGTCGGGCAGCGAATCGGCCACTACGTGCTCTTCTGGCAGCGCACCGATACATGGGCGCAGCAGGACTGGGAGGCAGCCGAGACTTACATTGGTCGCTTCCGTCCGACGGCCGGGTTCTCGGTGGACGACGCAAAGACTGCGGAATACGTCACCATCGTGGGCGGCGACGCCGGCGTTTCGTTCGATGCCGAGCGCACGCTGCAAGGCGCCGGGTGCAAGGTCGAACGGCTGGCCGGCAAGGATTTTGCGGACACCAAGCGCATCCTCGATGACCTGGCCGCGTCCGGGCGTCGATTTCTGACATTCCCTGGTTAGGAGCATCGCTCTGCATGCAGGACATTGTTGAAAGCGTCGAAACCACAGCACCATACACGGTCAAGCTTCCTCTTTTCGAAGGCCCGCTGGACCTGTTGCTCCATCTGATCCAAAAAAATGAGCTCGACATAACGGCTATCTCGTTGGCCAAGGTGGCCGACCAGTTCGTTGAACACATGCACCGCTTGCAGGACGTTCAACCCGGCGTGATCGCTGACTTCCTGGTGATCGCATCCAAGCTGTTGGTCATCAAATCGCGGTTGTTGTTACCCAGACCTCCGGCCATCGACGAAGAGGAGGAGGATCCGGGGCAGGCGCTGGCGCGGCGTCTGCGCGAGTACAAGCGGTTCAAGGATGCTGCGGCAGCGTTACAGTTGCTGGAGTCGCAGGACAGGCGCTGCCATGTGCGCGTCGCGCCGCCGCCGGAGATGGAGACGCGCATCGACTGGGGCGCCTTGTCGCTGGACGACCTGATCGTCGCGCTGCGGCAACTGCTGACAATCGCTCCCGCCGACGACATTGTGGAATCGGTGATTACTCGACGCAAGATCACGGTCGGCGAAAAGATGGAATGGATCGCACGCCTGCTGGCGGAGCACAGCTCGGTGCCATTTCATCGGGTTGTTGGTCGCAGCGCCACACGCGTTGACATTGTAGTCAGCCTGTGGGCTGTGCTGGAACTGATCAAGCGCGGCCGCCTGCAGGCCAGGCAAGCCGAGTTGTTCGGCGACATTCTGCTCTTTCCTTTGGAAGAGACTCCGGTGGTGGTCTAGCAATGGCAGCTTCAGTCGCTGACGGGCTTGTGACGGCGGCCAGCCAGATGCGTTCCCTGTTGGCGCAGGCGGAGAAACGGGTGGTAGCACCTTCCGACGGCGGCGGCGCACCGGAACTCTACGGTTGGCTGGACGAAATCGCTGCAATGTGGCCGGCGCTGGAGGCCAGCGGCTCGGACGTGCGGGCCGAAGCGGCGCGCTGGGAATCGCTGCAAGGCCAGGTGACCACCCGCGCCGGCGCCATTTTGAAAGCTTGGAATCGTGCTGGCGGCTTGCCGGCAGCACGTACTGCGGCTGCTCCCGATCGTGCCAATTGGTGGTGGTGGCTGGACGAGCAGACGTCCGCACAGCGTTCGCGTCGTTTCGTACGTGCTGCCATCATTGCGGTGGTGGTGGTTGGCGTGTTGGCGCTGGGATCGCAGATGTTGCGTATCCTGCTGCCCGTCGACCCGGTGGTGCGCGACGTTTACACATTCCGCGAGGATGCGCGCAGCGCGTTTGAGAGCGGCGACGTGGCCGGTGCGCTGGCCAGCTATCAACAGGCGGTCGAGCGGTCGCCCGACGATCCGCAACTGCGCCTGATGGTCGGCGTGCTGGCGGAGCAGCTTGGTCAGACCGATCTGGCTAGCGAGTCCTTCGCTGCCGCCAGGTCCGCAGTGAACGACGATGGCTGGTATTACATTGAGCGTGGCTTTGGCTACCTTGAAGTGCAGGATCTTCAGAGGGCATTGGCCGATGGTCTGCAGGCAGTCGCATTGAAGCCCGATGACGGGCGCGCCTGGATGCTGGTCGGGACGGCCCGCGAAGGCATGGGCGACCCGGTTGGCGCGCTGGACGCGTATACGCAGGCCTCGGAGGTCGCCAGCGACAGCGACCCGGAGATCACAGCCATCGCCCGCATGAGAATGGCCGGGTTGATGCAATCGCTGCAAGGGATGCCACCGATCACACCCACTCCGTAGGGCAAGCGTCGGGTGATCGGCTTTCGTTTTCCACGCCGTTGTGGTACAATTCCTGTCAGCGGTTGCTCTTCGTCAGCAGCCGCTGACTCTTGTCACGACCCGGCACAGCTTGCATTGGCGAGGGGGCCTGGTTGTAAGGCGAGACCAAAATAAAACATCTATGGACATACAAGACGCCCATGCGTTGAGCGCACGACCATGGATGAAAATGGAACAGCACGGTCGGAGACCGGCCAAAGCGCCTATTTCCAAGTCAGGCGCCCTGCCGGGCAGATCCGGCACTCCGATCGATCAAAACAGCGGGACTCGGTCTGTCCCTCCGGGAGGCTTCGCACAGACCGGCCCGAGCGGTGAGCAGCTAATTTCAAAGCCGAAGTTGCGGATTACGGTGTGACCGTCCCTGGCCGGTTGCAGGAAGAACATAGCAGAGAAGAAACATGATTGACAGTTTGGTAAACGCCGAAAAGCGTTACGACGAGTTGGCGCAGCTATTGGCCAGCCCGGAGGTCACATCCGACTACGAGGAGATGATCCGGCTGGCCCGCGAGCGCTCCGAGTTGCAGGAACTGGTGGAAACCTACCATCGCTACCGCGCGACGGAGGCGGAGCTGGACGATGCCCGCGCGCTGCTGGCTGAAGACGGCCAGGATCCTGAGATGGCCGAGATGATCCAGGACGAGGTGGCTCGCCTGGAGACGCAACTGGAGAAGCTTGAGCAGGCGCTGCGGCTGATGCTGCTGCCCACCGATCCCAACGACTCCAAGAATGTCATCGTCGAGATTCGGGCCGGCACGGGCGGTGACGAGGCGGGTCTGTTTGCCGCCGATCTGTTCCGCATGTACTCCCGCTGGTCCGAGGCGCAGCGCTACAAGATCGAAATGCTGAGCAACAACGAGACCGGCATTGGCGGCTTCAAAGAGGTTATCTTCTCTGTTCGCGGACAGGGCGCTTATTCCCGTCTGAAATACGAGAGTGGCGTCCACCGGGTGCAGCGGGTGCCATCCACCGAGTCACAAGGGCGCATTCACACGTCGACGGCGACGGTGGCCGTGCTGCCGGAGATGACCGAGGTCGAGGTCGATGTCAGCGCCAACGACATTCGCATCGACGTCTTCCGGGCCGGCGGTCCGGGTGGCCAGAGCGTCAACACCACCGACAGCGCGGTGCGCATCACCCATATCCCCACGGGTCTGGTGGTGCAATGTCAGGACGAGAAGTCGCAGCTTCAGAACCGGGCGCGGGCAATGCAGATCTTGCGGGCCCGGCTCTACGCGGCGGAGATGGACCGCCAGATGGCGGAACAGACCGAAGCCCGCCGCAGCCAGGTCGGGTCGGGCGAGCGCAGCGAGAAAGTCCGGACCTATAACTTTCCGCAGAACCGGGTGACCGATCATCGCATCGGGCTCACTCTGCATCGGCTGGACGCGATCCTGGAAGGCGACCTGGACGAGTTGATTGAGGCGCTGATCAGCAACGAACAAGCCGAGCGGCTTGCGAGTTTGTCTGACGGCAACGAAGAGTAGCGAATCGAAAGACACAGCGGTGTCGATAGTGGTGGGGTTTTAGCGGAAGAATGTGGCGATGAAAGGCGATTCAATGGCGATGCAGAGTCAGTACGATGGTGCCGGGCAAGCAGCAGCGCATGGAAAGCGTGCAGCTGGTACCGACCAGCGTGCGTTTGCGCTGCACGCACGGCAGCAAAATGAGACGGGCAGCGTCACCCGACCAGCCAACCGCGTATCGCCTGGGCGAAACACAAACGAACTGTCAGATGGGAAATCATGATCAACGGTAAGACCAATGGGCATCAAGTGCCCGTCTTTCACTATAGCTGGCAACTGGAGCAGGGCAGCACAGTTGGCATTGCATTGCATGCTGCCACCCGGCGTCTGAAGGGAAGCGACATCGACACCCCCAAGCTCGACAGCGAGTTGCTGCTGGGGCACGTTCTTCGTTGGACGCGCGCACAACTGTACACTCACATGGAGCGTCCTCTAAGCGACGATGAGCGTGAGGCGTTCGAGCATCTGGTGGAAAGGCGCCTGAACTACGAACCGGTAGCCTATCTCGTCGGCGAGAAAGCGTTTTACGGGCTCGACCTCTTCGTCGATCATCGTGTCCTGATCCCTCGTCCCGAGACCGAACTGTTGGTGGACCTGGCTCTCGATATCATCATGCAGGCGGATCGGCTAGCTGCCAGCGCGACCAATGGCAATGGCAGAAATGCTGGTCACAGGGAGCCATCGGTCAGCGTGGCTGACGTTGGCACAGGCAGCGGGGCGGTCACGCTTGCCATTGCCGCCAACACGCGCGCGGCGATCGTGTGTGGCATTGACATCTCAGCGGATGCGCTGGCAGTGGCGCGCGCCAACGCGCAGCGCCACCACCTGACCGACCGCGTCCAGTTTCTTCAAGGCGATCTGTTGGAGCCGCTGGACCGCCAGGTCGATGTCGTTGTCGCCAACCTGCCCTATGTGGCGCAGCACGAGTGGAGTGCGCTGGCGCCCGATATCGCACAGTACGAGCCAAGTCTCGCGTTGTCGGGTGGCGCTGACGGCCTCGGTTTGATCCGGCGGTTGGTGGAGCAGGCGCCTGGCAAGCTGCGCCCCGGTGGGATGATGCTGATGGAAATCGGCGCGACTCAGGGCGCGGAAGTTGCCGCGCTGGCTCGCCAGGTGTTCCCGGATGCCTTTGTCGAGATCGTGACCGACTATGCGTACAACGACCGCATTGTGCGAGTGCAGACATGACAGCTTCTGGCCGCATGTCCGAATTGTCAACGCGACGGCTACGAGCAGATGACGCCGCCGACGTAATCGCTGCTGCCGACTTGTTGTGCCGGGGCGGACTGGTTGCTTTCCCGACCGACACCGTCTACGGTCTGGGGACTACGGTCTGGGATGCGCCGGCCGTCGCTCGAATATTCGCCGCCAAGCAGCGGCCCTCTGAAAAGGCGATACCGGTGTTGCTGGCTGACTTCGACGGAGCCGGCGCGTTGGTGGATGACCTGCCTGCCGGCCTGGTCGAGCTGGCCGCGCGCTTCTGGCCGGGTGCGCTGACTCTGGTGGCTGTTGCCAGGCAGACCGTGCCGGAGATCGTCACCGCCGGAACGGGCACCGTAGCGTTGCGTGTGCCGGACCATCCCGTGACGCTGGCATTGTTGCGGCGCACTGGTCCGTTGGCAGTGAGCAGCGCGAACCGGTCCGGTTTGGAAAGCCCGGTGTCCGCTGCTGAGGTGCTGGTGCAGCTTGACGGGCGCATCGATGCGGTGCTGGATGGCGGTCGCTGTCCTGGTGGGCAACCATCGACGGTGGTTGATCTGACGCAGTCGCCGCCGCAGGTAGTCCGCAGCGGACCGATTAGCGAACAGGCGATTCGGATGGTGTTGGCAGGGCAGTAGAGCAGCGATTTTGCTATTCGTGTAGCAGTTTAACGGCGTTATGGTAACTTTTCGGCGGGTCTGATATGTCTGGACGCTTGACGCCGCAGCTTATGCAGTGTATCTGTATCGGCGGCATCTGGTGGTAGCCGGAATTGCCAGACCTGCCTTTATCTTGTGCGATGGGCAACAATGACAACGACTGACGTGACAGTGATCGGGGCGGGGCTGGCCGGCACCGAAGCAGCCTGGCAACTGGCGCAGCGCGGCTTGCAGGTTACTCTCTGGGAGATGCGGCCGGTAGTGCAGACTGAGGCGCACCTGACCGACCGTTTCGCCGAGCTGGTGTGCAGCAACAGCCTCGGTTCGACGCGGCTGGACCGGGCGCTGGGCCTGCTGAAAGAGGAGATGCGGCGCCTTGGTTCGATGATCATCCATTGCGCAGACCGTACCGCGCTGCCGGCCGGT
Organism: Anaerolineales bacterium; assembly: GCA_020634615.1. Lineage (GTDB taxonomy): Bacteria > Chloroflexota > Anaerolineae > JAAEKA01 > JAAEKA01 > JACKBK01. Next base: position 90,991 of record JACKBI010000004.1, on the reverse strand, counting down.
GGGGCGCTGGCCGTTGATCGTTATGCCTTCTCACAGCTTGTGACTGACAGCGTCAGCGCCCATCCCAACATACATATTGTGCGAGGCGAGATCACCGACATCCCCGCGGGCCTGACCATCATCGCCTCGGGACCGCTGACATCGGACGCCTTGTCGCGGCGCATCGGCGAAATGACCGGCCAGACGCATCTGCACTTTTTCGACGCGCTGGCGCCGATTGTAACGCTGGAAAGCATTACCATGCCGCCGGCATGGCGGCAAAGCCGCTATGATCGTGACAGCGGCGAGTCCGAGGGCGACTACGTAAACTGCCCGCTGGATCGGGAGCAGTACGAGGCGTTTGTGGCAGCCGTGCGGGCAGCAGAGCGGATGGAGTTGCGCTCCTTCGAGCAAGACGACGAGGCAGAGCGGTTTTTTGAAGGTTGCCTGCCAATTGAAGTACTGGCGGGGCGGGGCGACAAAGCGCTGGCCTTTGGGCCGATGCGTCCGGTGGGACTGCGCGACCCGCGCACAGGCCGGCGGCCTCATGCCGTGGTACAGCTGCGCCAGGACAACCAGGCGGGCACGCTCTACAATCTGGTTGGGTTCCAGACCAACCTTAAATGGCCGGAACAGCGGCGCATTTTACGGATGATCCCGGGATTGGAGCAGGCTGAGTTCGTGCGCTTGGGCCAGATGCATCGTAATACCTTTGTCAACTCACCGTTGTTACTGGAGCCGTCGCTGCAACTGCGGTCCCGGCGTGACCTCTTTCTTGCCGGGCAGATCATCGGATCCGAGGGGTACGTTGGATCGGCGGCCGGCGGGCTGCTTGCAGGAATCAACGCGGCGCGGCTGGCAGCGGGCGAAGAGCCGGCAGTCATGCCGCAGGAGTCGATGTTGGGGGCGCTGATGCACTATGTCACCAGCGCTGACCCGCGCTATTTTCAGCCGATGAAGGCCAACTTTGGGCTGCTGCCGCCACTTACGGAGAATGTGCGCAACAAAGGCGATCGCTACCAGGAATATGCCAACCGGGGTCTGGAGGCGCTCGCGGGGGCGATGGATGCCTATGGTCTTGCGCCGGTAGCGCTGCCGGTCAGCTGATACTCATGGGGCGCCGGGCAATGGGCGGCTGAACATCATGTGACTGCTTCGATACGGGCGGGCATCAGGGGGTGATGACAGGGAGATTTGAAGTTCGACTTTGCAGAAAAGTCGGACTTTTTTGTTTTTCCTACGACGCCTGCGGTTGTAGTGGGCGTTGTGCTGGGAGGCATTGAATCTTACGAGATCGACATAATAGGTAGTTTTCTGGCGCAATAGGCGCTAAATTCACCTTAAATCCTGCGGATAGTAATCAGTTTGAGCAGTGCGGGGGTGTTTCGGGGTCAACTATACGAAAAATGAGGCTCATTTAAGGTGTTTTCAGGCCCCTGGGCCTTGAAGTGGGGCTTGCGCCCGTGCTACAATCTGCGTGCCTGAAGCGACCACCTGTCGCAGGCCACACATTGAATGAGATGCACGACAACCGAGCGGTGCGCCGCCGGGAAGGATAGCAACGATGAAAATGCTCAAGCCGAGAATGTTGATACTGGTGATGGCGCTGGTGATGGTAGCCAGCGTGGTGCCCATGGGGCGCGGGCCGCAGGCCTCCGGCGCGGACGTGCTGTACAACGGCGGGTTCGAGCTGGGCTTCGAGTCGAACTCGGCTTGCCCTGGCATGGTGGGCGCTGGCTGGGGCTGCTTCAACAACGGCGGCGCAGCGGTCTACGGCTTCTACGATGATATGTGGGCGCCGACCGTGGCTGACGGCGCCAACTCGCAGTTGATCGAGATCAACACCAAGCAGCAGGGCGGCGACGCCAACCGCCAGGCGGGCATCTTCCAGCGGGCGCTGGTGCATGCGGGAGCGACCTACCAGTTGTCATTGAAGGGCATGATCCGTGCCGACGACAAGGATACGTCGGATCCGTGGCGCTATCGGGTGTACGTGGGGTTCGACCCGACGGGCGGCGTGAACTGGCAGTCGGTGAGCGACTGGCGCGAGCTGCCGTGGGACACCTACTACCCGCGGACGGAGCCGGGGTCATTCAGCAGCTACAGCACGTCGGTGACGGCCAGCGGGCCGGCGCTGACAGTATTTGTGCGGGTCGAGCGGCGCTGGGGCACGTGGTACGAGGAGACCGATTTCAACCTGGACACCATCAGCCTGGTGGGTCCGGCCGTGGCCGTCCCGTACGTGGAGCCTGTCAAGCCGGCGCATCCTTCCTCTGAAGGTGGCTACACAGCCCCGCCTGCCAATCCTGGCGACAGCGCATTCATTGCTCCGCCCGCGCAGCCCAGTGACGGCGCTTACACCGATCCGCCTGCGCAACCTGGCGATGGCAGCTACACAGCCTCGCTCGCCCAACCTTCCTCTGAAGGTGGCTACACAGTGCCGCCGGCGCAACCTGGCGACGGTTATCCGGTGGATCCCGGCTACAGCGTGCCAGCGCCGGTAGCGGCCACGACTGTGTGCAGTGGCGCGAACCTGCTGTGGAACGGCGGTTTCGAGAACGGCTTTGCGCCAAACGGCGTCGCCTTCTACTGGACCGGCTTCAACAACGGCGGCCGCGCCAACTACGGCTACTACGATGAGATGTGGCCGCCGGTGGTCTCGCAGGGGTCCCACGGGCAGTTGCTGGAGATCAACAGCAAGAACCTGCCCGACGGCACCGATCCCGACCGGGTGATCGGCATCGCCCAGCGGGTCTACCTGCAGGCCGGTGCGACCTACCAGATTTCCTTCGACGCCATGATGCGCGAAGCGCCGGTGGCGACGGACGAGGATGCCTACCGCTACGAAGTGTTGTGGGGCTACTCGACGACCGGGTCGACAGACACCAACCAGATGACCTACAAGCAACTGGTGCCGCTGACGACCATCTATCCCCGGACGGAACCGGGTGCGATGCAGTCGTACACGACGCAGTTCACAGCGCCGGGCGGCTACACCACGCTGGCGATCTGGGGCCTGAAGAAGTGGGCGACCGTGAACCGTGAGCTGGATGTCAACCTGGACAACGTGGTGTTGCAGCAGTGCACACCCGCCCAGCCGGTGCATCCGATCTACCCGGTGTACCCGCCCAAGCCGGTGCACCCGATCTATCCCGAGAAGCCGGTCTACCCGCCCAAGCCGGTGCATCCGGTAGTGCCGCCCTCCAAGCCGCACCCCGGGCCGGTCTGTGACGAAGCGGCTGGCGCGACGTGGTACACGGTGCAGCGCGGCGACACGCTGAGCGGCATCGCAGCGGCCACCGGCACGACCGTGCAGGCGATCATGGAGACGAATGGTCTGAGCAATCCGAATGTTATCTACGTCGGCCAGACCCTGTGTATCCCCGGCCAGGCAGCAGCAGTGCCGTACGTGGAGCCTGCCCCAGCCGATGCACCCGCAGCGCCGGTAGTAATGGCGCCGCAGCCGACCGCATCAGAGGCAACCGCCACGACAGCCTCCGGCAGCACGTATCGAGTGCAACGTGGCGATACCTTGAGCGCGATTGCAGCGCAGAACGGTACTACCGTGGAAGCGCTGACGCAAGCTAACAACCTATCCAATCCCAACAATATCTACGTCGGGCAGATCCTGGTTCTGCCATGAGTGTAGCGGCATCATAAAAATCGAGGCTCGCATCCAGCGGAGCTGTAGCCCAGGTAGGGGTGCTAACCCCGACGAGGGCTACGGCTCCCGAGCCGGACACGGAGGTCAAAGTGCTTTCATGGGTTGGCTACCCAATTATCGTAGCTACCAATTCAGTCGATTTAGCAGGTTAATTAACAACCAGCCTGTAATGACAGGCAAATCTCTCAGGAGGATATGATGACTCAGAAACGTCGCAGATTTACGATCCTGGTGGCAGTCTTTGCCGCCCTGACCATGCTGTTCACCATGGCGAGCGTCAGCTTCGCCGGTGGTGAAGATGGCACCGATGAGACCATTTGTGTCAATGGTTATGTGATCAACCACCGCGAGCAAGCGGTCGATGGCACCCAGTTCACCCCCGGGATGAAGGTATACGCCATTGGCGTCCCGGCGACCTATGACGCGGCAGAACTGCCTGACCTGTCAGCAGAAGTTAGCTCGGTCGATCAGCTCGATCAACTGGCCGCTGGCAGCGCTGATGAAGCCAACACCACCGGTATTCTGGTGGCGGTCGCAGAGGTTGGCAGCAATGGCTATTGGGAGTTCAAGGAATTGCCCGCCGGCTTTTACTATGCTTTTGCGCTGCCCCTGCCTGTAGATTGGGACGGTATCGTTCCTGCGGCACACCGCAACGGCATCGCCTGGACTGGCTGGGCAAAGCTGGATGAGAATGGCACCACCTGCTACAACATCCTGTTCAAGATCCGCCGCTGGTTCGACGTCACTGTTATCAAGTGGGAAGAGCTGATGGATGGCACCGTGCAGCCCGGCGAAGGCTGGACTATCACCGCCACACCGCAGGGCGATCCCTGGGCAGTGAAGCAGACGGAAACCACCGATGCCACTGGCACCGCGGTTGTTCAACTGACACCCGGCACCTGGCAGATCAAAGAAACTGTCCAGTCTGGCTGGAAGCCGATCACGCCGTCCACCGTCTACCTGACCCTCGACCAGTACGCGCCTCCTGGCGCCACTGACCCCGTGGTCTTCAAGAACCTGGAGCCCCCGTGCTACGCTTCCATCACCGTAGAGAAGAACGGCCTTGGCACGGATGCCAACGGCGGCACGGTCTGGCTTGGCCCGCTGGCAGGCTGGCAGATCACCCTCAGCCGGCCCGATGGCAAGATCTATCCGGTCACCATGACGACAGATGGCTCTGGCAAGGTCACGTTCAAGAACCTGATCCCTGGCGTCTACAGTGTCAAGGAAGCCGTGCAGGCTGGCTGGGAAGCCGTCAGTGACAACCCGCAGACCGTTGTCATTCGTGACTGCGAAGACGCCCGGGTGCTGTTCGAGAACAAGGAAATCGCCGGCGACCTGCAGATCAGCGGTACCAAGTACTTCCGTGCATGGGTTCCCCCGTACCAGGGCGTGACCGTCGGTCTCTCTGGCTGGGAAATTACCGCCACACTGAAGGGCACCGATCCTGCGATCTTCGTGACCACGCACACCGATGCGCTGGGCAACTACAAGTTTTCTGAAGCGACCCTGGATGCCGCTGGTATGGCGATCCCTGGCGCGACCATCACGGTCTGTGAGGAGCAGCGCGACCACTGGATCGCGGTCACTCCGACCTGTGTCGACGTGATGTTCCCCTACCCGGTGCCTGCGACGTACACGGGCGCCAAGGTGAACTTCACCAACGTCCAGGATCCGCCGCTGCCCGGTGCTTCCGTATCATCGGCCGGTTCCAGCTCTGCAAACTGCGCTGTCAGCTACACCGTGAAGCGTGGCGACAACCTGTCGTCCATCGCTGCCGCCAACGGCACCACGGTGGCCGCAATGACCCAACTGAACGGGTTGGCCAACCCCAACATGATCCGGGCCGGCCAGACGCTCTGCGTGCAGTAAGCATTAACCTTTGGTGATAACCGGAGGGAGGATCCGCCGTCCTCCCTCCGGCATCATAATTACCGGTGCAACTAATGGTCTAGACCATCGTTATGGCCGGTAGTTCCGCAACAGGAGGCGGGTGACTTGCTCTAAAGCCACCCGCCTCTTGCTTTTTTGTTCGTTTGTTCCCCGATGCGTTACACGGTCTGGGGCGTACGTGTCAGGCCAAGCTGCCGGAGAGGCCGCTAGACGGTGGTGACTTCTTCTTCGAACGGCATCAGCGTGATACTGGGGGAGGTGACGCCAGGCCGCTGGTTCGACAGCCTGCCTTGCATCGAATACGGGCCGGCCCACGTAATGAACACGTCAGCCAGCTTGCCGCGCCAGTTCTCCTGATCGGAGAAGAAGACCAGCTTGTTCTGGCGGGTGCGGCCACGCCATTTCCCCTTGTGCAGGTCTTCCACCAAAACCTCGACAGTCTCACCAACAAAGCGCCGGTTGATCTCGTTCTGGACAACGGCTTGCAATTCCTCCAACGCGTGATGGCGCTCGACCTTGGCTTCCTCGGCTACGTCATCAACCATTCTGCGCTCGCTGACTGTCCCTGGCCGCGGTGAGTAGCGGGCCAGATGGGCCTTATCCAGTTTCAGTTCTGCCAGGACATCGTAGGTTCGCCTGAACTGCGCGTCAGTTTCACCGGGAAAGCCAACGATGATGTCGGTGTGGATGGACGCGTTGGGGATCGTCGAGCGAATGTGGGCTACGAGCCGCCGGTAATCGTCGGAAGTGTAACCACGGCGCATGTTTTCAAGCACCTGGTCGTCACCGGCCTGGATCGGCACCTCGATATGCTCGCAAACCTTAGGCAGGTCGCGCACGGCGTGCAGAATACGATCGTCCATGTAGTTGGGGTGCGAGGTCAGGAAGCGTATGCGCCACAGACCATCGATCGCATGTACGGCATGCAACAAGTCGGCCAGGTCTGGCCGGCGGCCCGGCAGGTCATAGCCGTACCGGTCCACGATCTGGCCCAGCAAGGTTACCTCACGGACGCCCTGGGCGACCAGGTCTTCGATTTCAGCCACGATTTCCTGCAATGGGCGGCTGCGCTCGATGCCACGGCGGAAGGGAATGATGCAGAAGGTGCAGGCGTGCGAGCAGCCGTAGACGATGGGGACGTGCGCTGAGATGGGCGTCTCGCCGTTCTGGGTTAGATGGCGCACCGATTGCAGCACCGAGCCAGCCCGGCCCGGCAATTCCTTCGGCGACGCAACCAGGGCGAGCTGGTCGTGCCCAGCTTCGGCGAGATCGCCGTCCTGGGCGGCGTATCGCGCCAGGACGCTGGCCTCGTCGATGGCGCGCGACTCGCTGGCCAGGTCACGTTCCATCAGGAAACCCATCAGCGGACCGGGCTCGGACGGCGGCATGAACACATCGACCCAGGGGAAGCGCTCAGCCAGCACTGGATTCGGCTTGACGCCAACCATGCAGCCCATGAGGCTGATAACGGTGTCTGGGTTGCGACGCTTGAGGGGCAGCAACGCTCCCAGCTTGCCAACCGCCTTGTCTTCCGCGCTCTGGCGCACGACACAAGTGTTGATGACGATCACGTCGGCGCCGTCGGGTTTGAGGACCGGCTGATAGCCAAGGGCTTCGAGCTGGGCCGCGACGTGGCCGCTGTCGGCGACGTTCATCTGGCAGCCGAATGTGTGAATATGGTAGGTCTTGTTCATCAAAAAAACCTCCGTCGAAACGGAGGCGAACCGGAGCGTCGATGCGCTCTGGTGGGGAGCCTCCGTTGTCGATCCCTTGTACGAGGGGGCAACGGTACGGCGATTGGCTATGAAAGAACCCCACAGTCGTGGGGTCCTTGATTGCTTGTCTATACGCTGACTGCGCCCTGGCTCAGCAGGCGATCTGAGGTCGGATCAGGGATGCTGAGCGGGATGCCCGGCTGGCGCTCACGTCGCCAGGGCACAGATCGTTTAGCGGTTGCTAGCGTATCTTGGGGCTAGTAGCGACGGCTGCTGCTGCGATTGTTTCGCTGAGGTGGTCGCTCTTCGCGGGGGCGTGCCTCGTTGACCTTGAGGTTGCGTCCCTTGTAATCCTGACCATCCAAAGCCTCGATCGCCTTCGCGGCGCCCTCGGCATCCATGTCAACGAAGCCAAACCCACGCGAACGACCTGTTTCCCGATCGCTCACGACGGATGCGTCGTTTACGGTACCAAAGTCTTCGAACATGCCGCGAAGCTCATCATCGTTGGTGCTGAACGGCAGATTCCCACAGTAGATCCTTGTCACACGAACTCTCCTGCGCTGTATCAGTCCCAGCGCTCCTTCAAACGAATGCGCCTCGTCGGCGCATCACTTAGATCTGAATCGCCCATTTGGGACGACACCCCCTGGTCCGCTCCGACCTCACTGACCAGGAACTTCTGCTGCTCGACCAACCGCCCGTCGGATGCCTGAAGATACTCAGCCGAGAAACCTACCCGGATACCTGTTGCGTTTGAGCCAGACAGCTATCCACATTGTGGACGAGGCTATTATCATGCAGGTTACTGAAAACAACAAATTTGCCTGTCCAGCCATGTGCGACGGTCTGGTAACGTTGCTGCTTGTAACTGATTGAACTATAATGGCTTACCGAGAATACGATTGATCACGTGTCATACCCTGGCACCGCCAGCCGGCCTTCAAAACACAACAAGGAGTAATTCCATGAGTCTTCCGATTGCACTACAAACCTACACGGTGCGCGAGCAGCTGGCGCGCGACTTTGAACGAACCATCACGCGAGTGGCTGAAATCGGCTATCCCGCGCTGGAGATTACTATTGACATTCCCGGCGCATCCCTGTCCCAGGCGGAGAAAGTGTTCGGCCGGCTCGGTCTGCAGACGCCAGCAGCCCACTCACCGCTGCCGCTGGGTGACAAACGCAGCGCTGTCCTGGACTTCGCCGCAATGTTCGGCGTCAAGACGCTGGGATTTTCGGGTGGCCCAAAGGAGTTTGGGACGGTTGACAGCATCCGCCAGCTTTGCGGCAGGATCAACGACGCCTACGAAGTGGTTGCCGCCAGCGGCATCGCACTTGCCTATCACAACCACTGGTGGGAGTTTGCGCGCGTTGAGGACCGATTGGGCTTCGACATAATGCTGGAGTTGCTCGATCCCGGCGTGGTGTTCGAGGTGGATACCTACTGGGTAAAGACCGGCGGCCAGGATCCGACGGCCCTGGTGAAGAAACTGGGTGACCGCGCGCCGCTGCTGCACATCAAGGATGGGCCGGCAACGGAAAAAGATCCCATGGTCGCGGTCGGGCAGGGCGTGATGGACTTCCCGGCCATCATACCTGCCGCTACCGGTGCGCAGTGGCTGATCGTCGAACTGGATCGCTGTGCGACAGATATGATGGTGGCGGTAGACGAGAGCTATCGTTATCTGACTGGTGAGGGACTGGCTCATGGCAGATAAGGTGAAGATCGGTTTCATCGGCGCGGGCAAGATCTTTGCTGAGTATGTCGAAGGTTGTCGCGGCTTTCATGCCCTGGAAATCGCTGCGGTTGCCGATATGGATTATGGGCGGGCAGTGGAGCAGGCCAATCGCTTTGGCATTCCCAAAGGGCTTAGCGTGGCTGACCTGCTGGCAGACCCTGACGTGTCGATCATCGTCAACCTGACGGTGCCGTTGGCTCACACTGAGGTCAGTCTCGCCATTCTGGAGGCCGGCAAGCACGTCTATTCGGAGAAACCCTTAGCTGTAAGCCGGGAAGATGGGTTGCAGATTTTGCGCACCGCCCAGGCACGCGGGCTGCGGGTCGGTTGTGCCCCGGATACCTTTCTGGGTGGTGGGCAGCAGACCTGCCGCAAGCTGATCGACGATGGCTGGATCGGGCAACCGGTGGCTGCCGTGGCGTTTATGGCCGGTCATGGTCCCGAATCGTGGCATCCCAACCCCGATTTTTACTATCAGGTCGGCGGCGGCCCGTTGTTCGACATGGGGCCGTACTACCTGACCAGCCTGATCAACTTGTTGGGGCCTGTGAGTCGTGTTACCGGATCGGCGCGTATTTCCTTTGAGGAGCGGATCGCGACCAGCCAGGAGCATTTCGGGCGGCGTCTGCCGGTCGAAGTGCCCACCCACGTTGCCGGCGTGCTGGACTTTGCTGCCGGGCCGGTGGCGTCACTGATCACCAGCTTCGATGTCTGGTCATCCAATTTGCCACGCATCGAGATCTACGGATCCGAAGGTTCGTTGTCCGTTCCCGATCCCAACATCTTCGGGGGTGTCGTTCAAGTGCGGCGAGCCGGCAGCGATCGCTGGAGCGAAGTGCCGCTGACGCACGGATCCGACATGCGGCGCGGCATCGGCGTGGCTGAGATGGTGCACGCCGTCACGGCTGAACGGCCGCAACGCGCCAGCGGCGACATGGCATTTCACGTGCTCGACATAATGCAATCGATCCTCGAGTCGTCGGATACGGGCCGGCACGTAGCGCTGCAAAGCACCTGCGATCGTCCCGCCGCCCTGCCGACCGGCCTGCTGCCTGGTACCATGGACTGAGACTCTTGGTCTGCTCCCGCTCTGGCCGGTCTCCGACCGAGCCAGCGCCGGAAGGTAGCGGTCCAGTTCGGTAAGCCCCTTCGGAGGAACCTTAGGGCGCTTCGCAAAGACCGGCCAGAGCAGACTGCGAGTTGGGCAAACGTAAATAGAAGAGGCTTCGACCCTCAGCGTCGAAGCCTCTTCTATCTATGCTCTTGCCGGCCGCGCCAAGCCGGTTGCTTGCTCAGGTCAGTGCGCCAACCGGTTCTTGAACACCACCGGATCCATCGCGCCGGGCGGCGCGTATTGATCGAGGGTAATCCACACCCCGGCGGGCGTTACCGGCGCCCAGCCCGGTTTCAACGTCTCGTAGATGTACCAGGTGCCGGGAGTGAGGGCCGCCGAGGTGACGCCGTTGACGTCGGTCTGCCCCGTGCGTAAAATCGCAAAGGGGTCGTTGACCGGTTTGTAGGTGATTGTCCATGCCTGCCCGGGCTGAACTGCGCCATCAGCCAGTTCTTCCCACTTCAAAGCGGTGACGTCGAACAGGCGGCGGATCTTGAACACGATCAGATATGGGGAAGTCCTGCCCGGCAGCGGCGTGCAGCCAGTTTCTGCCAGTCCGGCGCGCTGCGCGATCGGCACAATGCCATCCCAATCCGACGGCAGTGGCATGGTGAAGTTCCAAACGTCCGGCGTCAGACTGAGCTTGAAGAAGCCGTTGCTGGCGACGGCCGCCGTCACCACCGCGCCGTTTGATCCGGTCGCGCTTATCACCAGCGGCTCGGGCGTGCGCGTGCCGTCAACCGCTTGCTCGCGGTGGTTGATCACCCAGCCCTGCACGACAACCGGACCGCTGGACAAGGTTTTTGCTGGCGGTTCACAGATTGTTGCCTGGGCTGCTGACGGTGCAGCGCTGGCGATGCCGGCCGGTACCGTCAAAATCAGCGCCAGAAGCAGCAAGACACGAACGATAGTGGTAGTTTGATATCGCATGGAAGAGCCTCCTGGTGTAGTGAAATCGATGTGGGACCGGTAAACGCAGTCTACTCGCGAGTCGCTGCTTCTGTCAAGCGAAACTCTGACGAGTCGGCGATCGACTGGACGAATCGGCTGATGTGGTTGAAAACGGGCCTGCGCCGCGGATCACGCACCACGGAGTGACCGATGGCATCGAGCCAGAGCATCTCTTTGTACGGGGTTCCCAGCGCGTCATAGATCAGAGGCATATTTTCAGGCGGCACGGCATGGTCGTCGCGCGAGTGGATCAGAAGCGCCGGCGCTTCGACACGGGGCAGCACGGCCCGCATCTCCTTCAGCAGGCTGCCCAGCTCGGGCAAGCTGTGCAACGATTCGGCGGCATACGCTGGATAGACTGCCTCGCGGCGGATGCCGTATTCGCGGTGCTGCGGGACGCCCTTGCGCTGGATCTGGCCGACCGGCACATCGCGCAGATCTTCGCGGCTGGGCAAGGTTACTGCGAACGGCGTGGCAATGGCGACCACGCCAGCCACCCGATCGGGATATGTTCCCGCGGCCAGAAGAGCCACGATCCCGCCCATTGACTGGCCGATCAACACCGCTCGCTCACTGAGATGGCCCACAAGCGCCAGTGCATCTTCGGCGTCCACCAGCCAGTCAGTCCAGCGAGTGCGTGCCAGATCTTCCGGGTGCGTGCCGTGGCCCGCCAGCCGCACACCCAGCACCGTGTGCCCGCGCGCATGCAGGTCGTCACCCAGCCAGCGCATCTCGCCAGGCATGGCGGTGTAGCCGTGAAACAGGATGCAGGCCGTCGGCCCCGCGGGGAGCAGGTAGGGCTGGCCGTCAGGAACGATCAAGGGAAAGGCGCGCATGGCGGGAAATATCAGGCTGCGGTGTGGTGGTCAGCCAACGGCGACCAGCGATGAAAGCAGGGCGATTACGGTGGCAACGCCGCCCAGTGTGAACAGACCGGCACCAACCAGCGATTTCGCCTTGCGCGGAGGCCCCAGGATCGGCAGGGCGATGCCGGCCAGCAGCAGGGTTGTCACAACCGCGTCGAGATACGCTCCCTGGGTAGCAGCGACGGCCACCGCTAATGCGATGCCCAGTAAGCAGCGCGCCACCGTCAAAATCCGCCCCCACGACTGCATCTGCCGCAGTCCCAACGCCAGCGCGATGTTGACGATGGTGGTGATCATGAACAACGTACTGAACGTGGATGCCGTCAACATCACCGCGCCGACGTTGATGATCGTCAGCGCGAACAGCAGGTTCGATGCCATCCGCCATGCGCTCTCCTTGACGGCAGAGTTGGCTGCTACGGACACGTTGTCGTGGTCGCGTCGGATTGTCACGTGGCTAACCCTTCGCGAATTCCAGTGTCAAGTCGCTCAATCGGTGTGCGCCTCCAGCGCTTCAATGACAAGCCATTGATTGGGATATGCCTGCTGAACTTGTGACCAGTTCATTGCTGCCTCCACGGGTATGAATCGACCTAAGAATGCCCAAGCACGGGATGCGGGACATAGGGCGCCTGGAGCGCACTGCGCTCTTCCGGGGTGAGATCGATCTTCAGCGCTTCCACCGCTTCCTCAAGTTGATACATCTTGCTGGCGCCGATGATGGGACTGGCAACGGCCGGCTGCGCCAGCAGCCAGGCCAGCGCGATCTGCGCCGGGCTGACGTCGTGTTTCTGCGCGATCTCGACGACCCGATCCACGACGGCAAAGTCGGCATCCTGGTAGTAGAGCTGATGGGCGAAGTCATCGGTCCCGGCGCGCACGGTGGGATGGCCGCCGCCGCGGGTGCGATTACCGGCCAGAAAGCCCCGCGCCAGCGGGCTCCACGGGATCAAACCGACTCCCTGCGCCGCGCACAGCGGGTTCATCTCGCGTTCTTCCTCGCGGTAAACCAGATTGTAATGGTTCTGCATGCTGATGAAACGGGTCCAGCCGTATCTTTCAGCGACATGTTGCGCGGTGGCGAACTGCCATGCGTACATGCTGGACGCCCCGATATAGCGTGCCTTGCCGGCTTTGACCACGTCGTGCAGCGCTTCCATGGTCTCTTCTATGGGCGTCTCGTAGTCCCAGCGATGGATCTGGTAGAGATCGACGTAATCCATGCCAAGCCGGCGTAGCGAGCCGTCGATAGAGGCCATAATATGCTTGCGCGACAGGCCGCCGCGGTTGGGCGTATCACTCCAGTGGAAGTAGACCTTGGTGGCGATGACCACGTCGTCACGGTTCGCCAGATCGCGCATGGCGCGTCCCAGTACCTCTTCGCTGACGCCGCGTGAATACATATCGGCGGTGTCAAAGAAGTTGATCCCAAGCTCCAGCGCGCGGGCGAAGAACGGCCGGCTCTCAGCTTCGTCCAGCACCCAGTCACGCCATTGTGACGTGCCGTAGGTCATGCAACCGAGACAGATTCGGGAGACTTTTAGGCCGGTATGACCAAGATTAGTGTATTGCATGGGTTGCTCCTCGGTTCAAATCGTGGCAGGCGTGTGATCTAGGTCTGCGCGTGTTTCCCACTCGCGACGCAACAAGCCGTAGTAATACATGTCATGGCGCTGGCCGCCACGGTGGAGAAACTCGCGTTGTGCGCCTTCATAGGTGAAGCCCAGCTTCTCGTAGAGCGCGACGGCGCGCTGGTTGTAGCTGAACACCGTCAGCCCGACCCGGTGCAGGTTCAATTCGTCGAAGGCGTAGCGCAGAGTCAGTTCCATTGCCTCGCGACCGTATCCCTGATCCCAGCGCGCTGAATCGCCAACCGCGATGCCGAGCATGGTGGTGCCGCAGTTCCAGAGGATGCCGGTCAGCTCGATCCAGCCGATCAGCTCGTCGGTATCGACCAATCGAACTGCCAGCACGATATCATGGTCGCTCTTGTCAGTTTCATCGATCCATGCCTGGATTTGCGACTCGCTCTGCGGGCGCGCCGTGCTGGCGTTTATCAGACGCAAAAACCAGCCATCCTCGTGCCAGCGCGACATGGTGGCAGCATCGCCAGCACGCGGCGCCGTCAGGCGAACGCGCGAACCCTGAAACATGTTGATTGATTCCATAATCGATGTCCTCTGTGGTGTTGCGCCAACTATACCACAGGATGCAGCGGGCACCAATCGTCAACCGACAAAAAAAGAGCCGCCTTGCGGCGACTCTTCAAAAAGAAGTCAATCGATCAGGTAGCGGGACGGTAGAGCAACAGGTACCATCCCAACGCCAGAGGCAGCAGCGGCAGCGCATACTGGGCTACTTCTGCGACCTCAGTGCCGTTCCATAGGGCATAACCTATGCCGGCGCCAGTTACGACTGCGCCCGGCGCAACGAGCCAGGAACGCGTCGCCAGCCCGTGAGCGATCAGGATCGCGCCGATGACCGCTGCCAACTGCCAGCCGGCGATGCCGGAACTCAGCGCGACCGCGACGAATGCTGTTAGCCCGATGATGACAAGCGCCAGCCCGGTCAGGTTGCGCAGCCACCCGCCGATGCGGGCGCCGATGGATTGCGAATTTCTGGTTGATCGCCGCGCTGAGGGACGGGGGCCGTCTGATTTCGGCGGCGGCGCGGGCAACACGGTCACTTCGACCAGCAAGTCGCCGCGCAGCTTGTCAGGCGTCAGACGGGGCATGCCAAGGCCTTTGAGGCGGAACACCTGACCGTTCTGTGTGCCGGCCGGTATCTTCAAGACAACGGTGCGATCCGGTGCTGACACCTTGACCTCGCCCGATTTTGCCGCGACCTGATAGGGAACGGTCACGTTGACGCGTAGATCGTCGCCCTCGCGAGCGAGCTGTGGGTGTGGCTTGACGGTGATATTGACATAGAGATGGCCGCGCGGCCTGCCAAACGAGCGGCTGCCCTGATCGCGGACGCGCAGCTTGGAGCCGGTTGAGACGCCGGGCGGGATGCTGATCTCCACCTTGCGGCCGTCGTTGAGCGAGACCACTCGATACGCGCCGCTGAATGCTTCCTCCAGCGTCAGCGTCGCTTCGGTTTGCAGATCGCGACCGGGCCGGAACTCGGTGCTGTTGGCGTCCTCTTCACTTCGGCCCCACATACCGCCGAAGATGGCATCGAAAAAGTCGGAGAAATCAGCACCGCTGCTGGCAGTGCGCTGGCCGCGTGCTGCCGAGTAGGCCCAGCCAAAGCCGCGGAAGATACGCTCCATGTCTTCTTCGGAGATCGTGCCGGTATTTGTTCGGCGAGGTCCACCCGTGGATCTGCCGCTGGATGCGCCGGCGCTGCCGTTGGCTGCACCGGCCCTGCTGCTGTCTGCATCAGCCGAACGTTTGGCGGAAGAGCCGGCGGCCGAAGAGTAGGAGGACGAGGTCGTGTACGAGTATGAAGAGGAAGTGGTGCGAGCGCGTGTCTGGCCCGTCGTCGAGGATGTACGCGTCGACGAACGGCGCATCTGCTCGTAGCTGGTGTTGATCTGGTCGTAGCGTCGCCGCTTGTCCTGATCCGACAGGACGGTGTACGCTTCATTGATGTCTTTGAAGCGCTCAGTTGCGGTCACTTTGTCGGGATTGACGTCAGGGTGATAGATGCGCGCCATCTTGCGGTAGGCGCGTTTGATCTCGTCGCTGTCTGCCTCGCGCGAAATGCCCAGAATGCCGTAATAATCTTTGTAGTCCATAATCGCTATCTTCAATACGACCGACCTGCGGTTTGGTCGCGTTTGCGCCGGTTGTCATCGATTATAGCATAGCTTTGTCAGAATTGTGCTTGTTTCCCGACCACTGGGGAGCCTGGCTTACAGTAGTTGCAGCTCGCGCGCCCGCAGCGCTGCCTGGGTCCGGTCGCGCGCACCTATCTTGCTGAGGATGTTGGTAACGTAGTTCTTGACGGTTCCTTCGGCCAGATAAAGTCGACCCGCGATCTCGCGGTTGGTCATCCCTTCTGCCAGCAGTTTGAGGATTTCGATCTCGCGTTCGGATAGCGCGTCGATCAGATCAGAGTCAACGGCAGGCGTTTGCGGTGTCATGCGGGCAAACTCGGCTACTACCTTGCGCGCGACGGATGGCTCGATCAGCACGCCGCCGGCCATCACCGTGTGGATCGCATCGGTCAGCTCCTGCATGCCGACATCTTTCAACAGATAGCCCAATGCGCCGGCTCGGAGACCTTCGAAGACATACTCGTCGTCGTCGAAGGTGGTCAGGATGATGACGCGCACGTCGGGCCAGCGCGCACGCAGTTGTCGTGTTGCCTCTACGCCGTCCATGACTGGCATACGCACGTCCATCAAGACGACATCGGGCCGTAGCGTCGCGAAAAGCTTTAGCGCTTCCTGGCCGTTGCTGGCTTCGCCGACCACTGACATCTCCGGTTCCATCTCGAGCAGCGTGCGCAGGCCGTCGCGCATCAGACGCTGGTCATCGACCAACAGCAGGCGTACGTGGTCAGGCATGAGCGTTCTCCTGTCGCAGGGGCAGTGACATCACAATCTCCGTGCCACCTTCGGGGGCACGACCGACTACCAGCGTACCGTCCAGTTGCGCGGCGCGCTCGCGCAGCCCATGCAGACCAAACCCCGGTGTGTCGCCTGCGCTGGCGTCCAGGCCCATACCGTTGTCGCGGATGGACAGCAGGACAGCGCCGTTGCGGCGCATCAGTGCGACCCACGCGTCGGCAGCGGCGGCGTGCCGCTGTACGTTGGTCAGCCCTTCCTGGGCGCCGCGATAGAGGGCGTGGCGGTGGCCGGCCGGCAAGTCGGGCAGTTCGCCAGGCATGTCGAGATGCACGGTGATGCCTGTTGCCTCCTGGAAACCGGCCGTCAAACGCTGGAGCGCAGGCGCCAGCGCCAGGTCAGCTTCCACCGGTGCGCGCAAGGTTGCCACGGTTCGCCGTAACTCACCCAATCCTTCGCGAATCTGCTCGCGGACCGTCCCCACCATCTCCCTGGCTCTGTCGGGGTCAGTCGCGATCAGGCGTTCTGCAGCCTGAAGCTGCACCGAGGAAACGGTCAGGCGATGTCCAAGCGTGTCGTGCATCTCGCGTGCCAGCCGGTTGCGTTCCTGCTGCACTGCCAGCTCTTCAGATTGCAAGGCATAATCCTGAAGCTGACGGTGGGCTGCCCGGAGTTCGCCAAGCAGGCGATCGCTTTCTGCCCGTGCCTGCTCGGCACGCGCCGTCTGCTGCGCAAAAGTGGAGAAGAAGATGTAACCGGCGACGTAGATCGGAACAGCGAAAATGGCGTCCGCACCCCCGAGAGCCACGTAGGTGATCAGGGTGATGACGCTGAAGAGGGCGATCCAGAGTGCCGAAACCCGCTGTGAGAACTGCATGGTAACGTCGGCGCTGAGTATGAAGAACAGGATAACCGCCATAAGCTGACCGGGTGGCAGGAATATCAGACCGGTTACCAGCAGCGTTTGGCAGGCTGCGTAAAGATAGCTGCCCCAGGTCGGCAAGCGCGCTGGAATTCTCTCGTGGAAGAAGAAGAGCAGTGTGAAGACGGCCAGCATCGCGGACGCCAGCCAGCGGGTAGGTTCATCGCGCTGGAACATCGTCCACAGCATCGGCAGGCCAACGGCGGGGATGATCAGGTAGGCGCTGATACTTGCAAGGTTGCGGGGTTCGCGTGCTTTGGACTGTGTACTCATGTCGGCATGATACTTTATCTGCGTCTTCGCGGCAACTGGTTTGACAGAACCAGGGGTTCGCGCTGGCTCGCCCGAACCCCTGGTGTCTGGCTGTGCGGTCGGCCCACCCAAAGCCTATCCTCGCCGTTTGATCAAGAGATAGATGCCGACGCCGACCAGGATCAGCGGCCAACCATAGCCGATGATTTGCAGCACTTGCATCCCAAAGCTGCCACCCACCAGCGCCAGCCCGACTGCGCCGATGATGCCGCCCGGGATCAGCGGCCACCATTGGAACCCACTGCGGGTCAAGGGTGAAAGCAGGCACATCAGCAGCCAGCCACCAGCGAAGGCGAGCATGAACACGCCACCCTGCGGGTTGCTTTCCATGGTGCTGTACGGGCCGGTGATCAGGTAGGTTCCCAAGCCGATGCCTGCCAGGATGCTGCCCGGAACGATGAGACCGAAGGTGCGCGTGATCAAGCCCCAGGCCAGGAAGATCACACCCAGCGCGATGGGAACCAGCAGGGCAAGGTTGGCCGATTGTGTAATTTGCGCAATCATCAGCAGCGCACCGATCAGGATCAGGGCAACGCCCGCAATAATCCGGCCGCGGGTATCGGTTTGTTTGG
Source organism: Anaerolineales bacterium (assembly GCA_020634615.1). Classification (GTDB taxonomy): domain Bacteria; phylum Chloroflexota; class Anaerolineae; order JAAEKA01; family JAAEKA01; genus JACKBK01. The sequence goes on along the minus strand of JACKBI010000004.1, from coordinate 72,745 downwards.
CGACGCTCTCGGTAGTGGTTGGTTCGGTAAGTTGAGTGTTCATCGATTTGCTCCTTTGCAACTGCTGGCCGTCTGTAGCCGGCCGCCAGTGTTTCTGTTGATTCCATAGTAGCCGTTTGCTGGTCATGTTAGCCAGTGCCGAAGGTCATGTCCATGGTCACAAGAGCGAAATTGTTCGGGACTTTGGTCCGAAAATAGCGGTATTGACGGCCCCGATCACCTGTGCTACAATGCACCAGTCTCGTCAATTATGGCTGGGCTTCTCCGAAATCTTCATCCCTAACAGTCCCGATATCTGCGCACCGGCCACGAAAGTGCGCACCATGCAAGGTTGCACAAGTGCGGTCGTTGAAGACACGTCATTACATCCTAACCAACTACGTGAACGAAGGCGATTTGCGCCTTTTTCGTTGGTTCGCGTCCGAAACGTTGCTTGCAGGGGCAGCGTAGTAGTCGCGCGCCATTTCAATCCATTTCCAACTACTTCAGGAGGACATTCTTATGAAGAAGAGCTTTACCCTGCTTAGCCTGCTTGTCGTGATCGTCATGATGATCAGCGCATGTTCAACGGCGGCTACGCCGGCGCCCGCGGAGCCCGCCGCGCCAGCAGCTACGACTGCTCCGGCTGCCGCTACTGAGGCGCCCGCTGCGCCCACCGAAGCTGCCATGTCCGAAGGCAGTATTGCTGTCTTGCTGCCGGACAGTGCGTCATCAGCCCGCTGGGAAGCTGACGACCGTCGCTTCTTTGAGGAAGCCTTCAAGGCAGCCGGCGTGGACTACACCATCGTCAACGCAGAAGGCGACGCCCGCATGCAGCAGACGCAGGCCGAGCAGGCGATCACCAACGGCGCGAAGGTGCTGTTGCTGGTGAACCTGGACAGTGGCTCTGGCGCAGCGATCATTGCGCAGGCGCGCGAGGCTGGCGTGAAGGTGATCGACTACGACCGCCTGACCATCGAAGGCCCCGGTGCGGATGTGTACGTGAGCTTCGACAACGTGTCGGTGGGCCGGCTGATGGGCGAGACCCTGGAGCCGCTGATCGACGGGTTGGATGCTGATCCGAAGCAGGTCGTGCAGCTCAACGGCTCGCCGACCGACAACAATGCGACGCTGTTCCGCGAGGGCTACTACGGCGTGGCCAAGCCGCACTACGACGCAGGTGACTGGGCGCTGGTGGCAGACCAGGCAGTGCCGGACTGGGACAACCAGCAGGCGCTGACGATCTACGAGCAGATTCTGACTGCGGCTGGCGGCAACGTGGATGCGACCTTCGCAGCCAACGACGGGTTGGCCGGGTCGGTGATTGCGGCGCTGAAGGCACAGGGTGCGGATCCGATCCCGGTCAGTGGCCAGGATGCGACCGTGGGTGGCATTCAGAACATCTTGTCGGGTTGGCAGTCGATGACTGTCTACAAGCCGATCAAGCTGGAAGCTGATGCTGCTGCTCAGGCCGCCATTGCCCTGCTCAAGGGTGAAGATGTCAGCACGCTGACCGCCGACACCATCAACAACGGTACCAGCGATCTGCCCTTCATGAAGCTCACGCCGCTGGCTGTGACCGCCGACAACATCGCGGACACCGTCATCGCCGATGGCTTCCGCACCTGGGACGAGATCTGCGTCGGCGACTTTGCCCAGTACTGCCCGCCCGAAGCAACTGGCGGCGCGGCGATGACCGAACCCGCCCCTGTCTGCGATGCGACTGGCAGCATTGCTGTCTTGCTGCCGGACAGTGCGTCATCAGCCCGCTGGGAAGCTGACGACCGTCGCTTCTTTGAGGAAGCCTTCAAGGCAGCCGGCGTGGACTACACCATCGTCAACGCAGAAGGCGACGCCCGCATGCAGCAGACGCAGGCCGAGCAGGCGATCACCAACGGCGCGAAGGTGCTGTTGCTGGTGAACCTGGACAGTGGCTCTGGCGCAGCGATCATTGCGCAGGCGCGCGAGGCTGGCGTGAAGGTGATCGACTACGACCGCCTGACCATCGAAGGCCCCGGTGCGGATGTGTACGTGAGCTTCGACAACGTGTCGGTGGGCCGGCTGATGGGCGAGACCCTGGAGCCGCTGATCGACGGGTTGGATGCTGATCCGAAGCAGGTCGTGCAGCTCAACGGCTCGCCGACCGACAACAATGCGACGCTGTTCCGCGAGGGCTACTACGGCGTGGCCAAGCCGCACTACGACGCAGGTGACTGGGCGCTGGTGGCAGACCAGGCAGTGCCGGACTGGGACAACCAGCAGGCGCTGACGATCTACGAGCAGATTCTGACTGCGGCTGGCGGCAACGTGGATGCGACCTTCGCAGCCAACGACGGGTTGGCCGGGTCGGTGATTGCGGCGCTGAAGGCACAGGGTGCGGATCCGATCCCGGTCAGTGGCCAGGATGCGACCGTGGGTGGCATTCAGAACATCTTGTCGGGTTGGCAGTCGATGACTGTCTACAAGCCGATCAAGCTGGAAGCGGACGCCGCCTCCCAGGCTGCAATCGCTCTGCTTTGCGGCGATGATGTCAGCACGCTGACCGCCGACACCATCAACAACGGCACCAACGATCTGCCGTTCATGAAGCTGACGCCGCTGGCCGTGACCGCCGACAACATCGCGGACACCGTCATCGCCGATGGCTTCCGCACCTGGGACGAGATCTGCGTCGGCGACTTCGAGCAGTACTGCCCGACCAATCGCTAATCGACTCCCGCCAATCTGTCTCTGAGCGGGCTGGCGAACCTGCGACCAGCTCGTTCAGAGATCGACGAGAAAGCGGCAGCCGAGTTGCCGGCAAGGCAATTCGGCTGCCGCTATAAATCCTCACACTTCCCAACCACAGTTCGTCTGCTGCGCGCAGGCGGCAGGGTGGGATAACCTGACAAGTTTGGGAGACAGGCCCATGGCGGAAGAACCCATTCTCTTCCTGCAATCCGTTTCGAAACGCTTTGGCGCTGTCGAGGCGCTGACCGATGTTGACTTCGAGGTACGCCCCGGGGAAGTAATGGCGCTGGTCGGCGACAATGGCGCCGGAAAATCAACCCTGATCAAGGGCATTGCCGGCATCTATCCCTTTGACGGCGGCCAGATGTTCTGGGAGGGCAAGCCAGTCAAAATCCATGGTCCGCGTGATGTGGCCCCGCTGGGGATCGAGATCGTCTATCAGGACCTGGCCCTGGCCGACAATCTCGACGTCGTGGCCAATATGTTTCTGGGACGCGAGCGCATTTCCTCTTTCCGTCGTCTGAACGAAGCGGAGATGGAAAAGGAGTGCAGCGAGACCCTCAAATCCTTGTCGGTAACCACCGTCCGCTCCGTGCGCCAGGCTGTGGCAGAGTTGTCCGGCGGGCAGCGCCAGGCCATCGCCGTGGCGAAAGCTGTGATGTGGAACTCCAAAGTTGTGATCCTCGACGAGCCGACGGCCGCGCTGGGCGTCGCTCAGACCCGCCAGGTGCTTGATCTTGTGCGCCGGCTGGCAGATCGAGGACTGGGTGTGGTAATCATCTCGCACAACCTGCACGATGTTTTTGAGGTTGCCGACCGGATTACTGTCTTGCGGCTTGGGCGGCGCGTGGCTGTCCTGAAGTCCAGCGAAACCAACCAGCAAGAGGTCGTGCATGCGATCACGGCCGGCAAGCTGGATACTGTACCAGGGATGGTGGTTCAATGAGCACAGCAACAGATCAGCCCGTCGCGGTGGATGACATCACCCCGTCGCGGTCGGTATCCGAGCAGGCGCGACTGCGTTGGCAGCGGATTCGCGCTGGGGACGTCGGATCGCTACCGATTATCCTCGGCGTCCTCGTTCTTGTAGTCATTTTTCAGATCCTCAACCAGAATTTTCTCACCCCCCGTAACTTCGTAAACCTGGTCGTTCAGATGGCCGGCATCACGACTATCGCCATCGGCGTCGTGTTCGTGCTGTTGCTGGGTGAGATCGACCTGTCCATCGGCTACGTCAGCGCTGTTGCGGCTGTTTTCATGACGCTGCGCCTGCGGCCCCCCGGCGGCTGGCCGTGGCCGCTGGCCGTTGCCACGGCGCTGGCAGTGGTCTGTTTGATCGGCATCGGCCAGGGACTGATCATCACCCGCTTCAAGCTGCCCTCCTTTGTGGTGACGCTGGCCGGGCTGATGGTCTGGAACGGCGTGGTTCTCTTGATGATCGGCGGCGGCGGCACGGTTGTCATTCAGGACAAGACGATCATCGGGCTGGCGAATTACTTCCTGCCCAAGGCCATGGGCTGGCTGGTGGTCATCGGAGGTGTGGTGCTGTTTGCCATTGGCCGTATCCAGAGCTGGCGTTCAAACCGCACCCAAGGGGTCACGACTTCGCCCCTGATCTTCATGGTGGCGACGATCTTCGTGGTGGCGCTGGCCGGCGCGGCCGTGGTCTACGTCGCCAACCAGGACCGCGGCGTGCCCTTCGTTGGCATCTTCCTGATCGTGCTGCTGGTCGGCTTTACCTTCCTGGCTGAACGCACACGCTTTGGCCGCTACGTCTATGCCATCGGCGGCAATGCAGAAGCAGCCCGGCGAGCCGGCATCAACGTCAGCCGCATCCGCGTTTATGTCTTCATGATCAGCAGCCTGATGGCCGGCATGGGCGGCATCGTGCTGTCGTCACGGCTGCGTTCCGTGGACACAGCAGCCGGCGGCGGCGACCTGCTGCTCAACTCTATCGCGGCCGCGGTCATCGGCGGCACCAGCCTGTTCGGCGGCAGCGGACGTGTCATCAGCGCCTTTCTGGGCGCGCTGGTCATCGCCACCGTCAACAACGGCATGGGTCTGCTTGGGCTAAGCGCGGGCGTCAAATTCGTCATCACCGGCCTGGTACTGCTGACCGCTGTGTTGGTGGATGCCATCACCCGCCAGGGCCGCCAACAGTCCGGCCTGGCCTAAGCAACCTACCGTTCGTAGTAGGCACTTCAGTGCCTCCTGCTCTGAACACGGCGCTGAAGCGCCTACTACGAACCGGATAATTCATGAAACACTATCGTTCGTCCGAAATTCCACGCGCGGCAATCCTGATGATTGCCGCCTTGTTTCTGTTGTCGCTGTCCGCGTGTAGCCGCTCGGAACCGGTTACCGAACAGCCGGTCACAGCGACTGCGGCGGTAGCTTCTGATATCGCTGGTCCCAAGACCTTGCCTGTTAATCCCGTCGGAACGGCTGAGGAAGTTCCCACTGCCCCGCCTCAGCCAACTGATCCCGTCAGCCCGTTGTCCACGGCGACGCCCTTTCCCACCGACCCGCCGCCTACCCCGACGGCAACCAGCCTCGCAACGTCAGCGCTGCCAGATCTGCCCGTTGACACCTTCCAAATCGTCGCGACCTATCCCCACGATCCTGACGCGTTCACCCAGGGGCTGGTCTGGCAGGACGGCATATTTTACGAGGGAACTGGGCTGCGCGGCCGCTCCAGCCTGCGCAAGGTCGATCCGGCCAGCGGTGATGTGACGCAGGAGATCGATCTGGCGGATCAGTACTTTGGCGAGGGGATCACGATTTTCGGCGACAAGCTCTACCAGTTGACCTGGCAGGAGGACACCGGCTTCATCTACGACAAGGACAGCTTCGAGCTGCTGGACACGTGGACGTATCCGGGCGAGGGTTGGGGATTGACCACGGACGGCGAGCGGCTGATCATGAGCGACGGCACCAACGAGTTGCGTTTTCTGGACCCGGAGACGCTTGACGAGCTTGGCCGCGTCGCTGTGACTGATCAGCAGGGCAATCCGGTCGTGCGACTCAACGAACTGGAGTACGTCAACGGCGAAGTTCTGGCCAACATCTGGCAGACCGACTGGATCGCGCGCATCGACCCGGCGACGGGACAGGTGACCGGCTGGATCGATCTAAGCGGCCTGCTGCCTGCCGAAGATCGCACGCAGCCGGTTGACGTGCTGAACGGCATCGCCTACGATCCCGACACCGACCGCCTCTTCGTCACCGGCAAGCTATGGCCGAAGTTGTTTGAGATCGACCTGGTTCCCGTCCCGCGTTGACGTTCAGCAGATGGCGTTCACGACTGATCGCAGCCTCGTCAACGAACTGGTGATAGATGCCCCGCCTGCCACGGTGCTGGCGGTTGTAGCAGACCCGGTGGTTTTTGCTCACCTGAATCCGTTGGTGGTGAAGGTGGAGATCGATCAGCAGCAGCCTGGCTACTACACTGTGACCGACCGCTTTGGCAGCGGTTGTCTTTCGTTCACGGTCCGCTATCGGGCGTGGATGATGATCGTGGAAGACGGCATCGACTCGGCAGCGTGGAGTTTTCCTCGTGTTCACCTGCGCTCGAAATGGCGCTTCCTGCCGCGCGTTGACGGGACGCTGGCGCGCGAAACCGTGGACATTGCCATGCCGTCGCCGGTTGCCGCCTACGTTCTACGCACAGCCCGGTCCGCGCATTAAGAGTTGCTTCAGCGACTGAAGGCGCGCGTCGAACAATGATTTCAGAAGCAGATATGTTGTTGCAGATCAGGAACCTGCTTGCGGCGTACGAGGGGGTGGTTGCGCTCAACGACGTGTCGTTTGACATCGCGGCAGGTGAGGTTCACGCGGTTCTGGGCGAGGATGGCGCTGGCAAGACGACGCTGATGAAGGTGGTCAGCGGTTACATTCCGGCAGGCGGCTACAGCGGACAGATATTGCTGAACGGCCAGCCGTTGCTGCTGCGTTCGATCAAGGACGGCCTGCAGCACGGTATCGCGATGGTGCCGCGCAAGATTTCGCTTTTCGACAACATGAGCGTTGCCGAGAACATCACAATGACCAAGGGCGAGGTCAAGCGTCGCTTCACCTTTTCCCGGCGCGCGGCGCACGACGACGCGGCCGCATTGCTTAACCGCTGGGAGATCGCCGTCCCGCTGGACGCCGACGTGCGCAGTTTGTCCCCGCTGCAACGCCGTCAGGTGATGATCGCCAGCGCGCTGGCTGTCGAACCGCAGTTGTTGGCGCTGGATGAGCCACTGGCCGGCATGCCCGATGCGCGTTCGGTGAGCGTGCTCGTGCGCATGGTCCGGCGTATAGCCGAGGGCGGCGTCGCCTGCCTCTTCCTCGCGGCGCGGCCGGCGGATGCCACCCTGGTCGCCGACGCGATCACTGTGTTGCGCGACGGCGAGCTGGCCGGCCAGTGGCGCAGAGACGACTTCGACGAAGCAACCCTCGCAGCAGCCATGGCCAGCCAGCGCGGCTATGATCCGCAGCGCAATGTCCAGCACGAGGACTTCGCCGAACGCCCCGGCCCGCTTGATCACTGGTTCAAGGGAATTGGAAAACGGCCTTGATTACCCCGCTGCTGCCCTTCTTGCCGTGCAACTTGAGTGCTTCGTCGTACTGATCCAATTGAAACCGATGGGTGACCATCCAGCCCAGATCGACCTGGCCGCTGGTCATTAGCTCGATGGCGATGTCGAAGGTCGCGCGTGTTTCACCGCGCCACTGCTCGGCGTGGTTGTAGATGTAAGCGGCGCGCACGGTCAGTTCCTGCGCGAAGACCGCCGTCCAGTCCACCCCCTTGGCCAGCCCGGGGACGGCCACCAGAACCACCTTGCCGCCGTTACGCGTCAGCCGCAGCGCGTCGTCGAGGGTCGTGTCGGTTCCCACGCAGTCATAGGTCCGGTCAACGCCGCCCAGCGCAACCTGCCGGCCGATGATCGGCTTGAGCAAGCGGGTGTCGACGCGGCTGGCGACGTCCGTGTACAGGTCGCCGGTCAGCACCTCGCTGGCGCCCAGCCGCTTGCCTGCTTCAGCCTGGAAGGGATAGCGGGCAGCGAGCAGGATCTTCGCATTGCATCCCACAGCGCGCAGCGCGGCCAGCAGGCACAGGCCGATGACGCCGGCGCCGATGATCAGCACCGTCTCGTCGTCGCCGGGCGTGTCGTTCAGCGCGGCGTGCAATCCAACCGCGAACGGTTCCACCATCAGCCCGTTTTCGTCGCTGATTTCGTCCGGCAACGCATAGAGTTGCGAGCGGTGCGCGATGAAATTGGGACTCCAACTGCCGCCGGTATCGCGGCACGCGCCGATGATGATCCCCGGCGCGAGGTTGCCGCGGGTGATGTGGGTACAGCGGTTGACCTCGCCACGCTCGCAGGCCGCGCACCAATTTTCGCGCTCAAAGCCGCGCGGCGCGCACCAGAGCAGCGGCTCCGCGACGACCCGCTGGCCCGCGTGCCAGTCGCCTGCCTCCGGTCCAGCCTCGGTGATGATGCCCATGTTCTCGTGGCCAAAGGTGTAGGGGAAAGACGCGAGCGGCGAAAAGTACGGACTGGTGTGCAAGTGGATCGTGCTGATATCGGTGCCGCAGATGCCGCCCAGTCGCGTTCCGATGCGCACCCAGTCCGGGCCGATCAGCTCAGGCTCAGGCACGTCGTCCACGTAGGTGCATGACCGACCGCTCCACAGCAGCGAGGAGCGTACGCGGCCCATGGCCTGGCCGGCGACGTACCGTGGAATGGTGGCATTGAAACGGATAGCTTTCATCGCACCGCTACTCCTCTCCCAACCATTCTTCGCGCGTGACACCGGCCTGCCGCAGGATACGACGCAGCAAGCCAACTCCTATGTCGCCTTCGTGGGGATTTGGAATGATGACAGTCAAGTCGCCGCGTCGCATCTGGGGGTGCCGGCCACCTGCTAACGGTCCTTCGAAACCAAGTTCGCGCATCCTGTGCACGAACTCGCGCCATGAAACGGACGTCAATCTGGCCATCGCTGATCACGCGGGCATTACTTGCGAGATAAGCGAAAGGTCGATGCCTGCCATCGGCGGGATATCGAGATTGAGACGCAGGCGGACGGCAACCCAGTCACTCAGTGCCTCGCGCAATTCGCGCCGGCAGCCTTCCAGTGTGGCATGGCGCGCCCACACGCCCTGTAAGCCCGTTATCTCGCCCCAGTATGCGTCTTCATCTTCGATGATCTCGTAATGTGCATGTTCCAGCGCCGCGTCAAGATAGCTCGCCAACATCTTGTTTCTCCAATCATGTGGTTGTGATCAGACCGCGACATCATGCCACGACTTGTCCGCTGGGTCAAGCCCGCCGGCAACAGATAGCCTTTGCAGCGTCAGATGTTGGTGCGGGTGGCGAAGGGCGGCAGCGGGCCGATGGCGTCGCCGAAACGGGTCTTAGGCATGGCGGCCTTCTTGGCCATCAACGCCTCGTATTCGTCGTCGTCCACGTAGGCCACGATGCGCGCGATGCTGGCTTCGCCATCCACAAATCGCCACGGGAAGCAGCCAATGTTGACGCGCTGGTTCAGCAGCAGATCGATGTCGCCACCGACGCACTCGGCGTGGATGATGCCGTACGGGAACATTTCGATGTGCATCAACTGGTATTTGTCGTCGGTGAACACCTCAGCCAGCGGTTGGCCGTACTTGGCCTGGAAATGCGCGTCCGCTTCTTTAGCTTGCCGTGGCATCCAGTTGCGGATGATGGTGTTCATGGGATGGTCCGCGCTGCCGCAGTCGACACCGATCCATTTGATCTTCTTGGCCTTGCACCATTCCGCGAATTCGCGGTCCGGGCCGGGGTGCTTGACCATGTAGGCGATCTCGTCGGCGGTCGGTTGATCCCAGCCGAAGTGGTGAAAGCCGGTGTGGATGATCAGGATATCGCCTTCGTGCACATCGACCCGTTCCTCGACCATCTGCGATGTGTAGATGTCGTAGTCGCCGGCGATGTCTGACAGGTCCACCACCACGCCAGGGCCGGTCAGGAAGTCCAGGGTCAGGCTGGCGATGTCCTTGCCGGGTGTGTAGAAATGGATCTCGCCGTCAAGATGTGTTCCCAGGTGGTTGGAGTGACTGACCAACTGGCCGTTGGCGCCGTTGGGCGCCAGCCGCTTGAAATACTTCACCTGAAGCGGCTCGTAGGTCGGCCAGGCCGGTGTCCCGATGCCCAGGGGAATGCTCAAATCGATGAACTTCATTGTTGCGTGAACCTCCGTTGGTTGGCTATCGTACTCGTACTCTTCCTCCTACTCGAAATCCGAAGAGTACGAGTGGGAGCGCTGAACGCGCCTACCAGACGCCGCTTTCGAGGCGGCCAGCGATGCGCGTCTGCACCAGTTCCAGCAAACTTGTCATTTCATCGTCCGGCAGCAGACCCTGCATCTCGTTGAGCAGGAACGCGACCCATTCGACGCGCTCAACGTCTGGCCGGGTGTTGATGACGAGTTCGGCCGAAGTTTGCAGGTTCTCAGTGATAACGTGATCGTAGGGAAAGGTAGCCATTTGTTTCTCCTCTTGAATGAAGTGTTATAGCGTATTGTAGTCCACCGCGGCCGCGGTGTCAGTTTGTTCACGCATGAATGCCAGCACCTCCTGGTGGCGTGGATGCACCTGATAGGCTTCCATGTCAGCCAGGCTGTCAAAACGAGTGATCAGGGCAACATCATAGGCGCGCGCCGACGGCACGACGTTGACGCCGACCTCGATGTGGCGCAACACGTTGATCGTGCCATCAAGACTGCGCAGCACAGCCGCAGTCCGTTCCAGGTTGTCCGGGCTGCGATCCTTGAGCTTGAACAGGACCACATGTGTCAGCGGCTGAGCGGCGACGGGGTGGACCGTTTGCGCAGCGACGTTAGCCAGCAGCGGCAGACTCATCACCAGTTCACCTTCCAGTACCTGACCGGTATACTGGAAACCATAGCTTTGGTAGAACGGACCCGGGTTGCCCTCGCCTTCGCTGTGGCTGACCAGCAGTTCTGTCGCTCCCGGCCTCGTTTTGACATAATCCACCAGGGCGTCAATGGCGCGCCGGCCAAAGCCGTTTCCTTGAAACGGCTCGGCGATCATCAGCCGCCAGAGAAAGTATTCCGGCGTCACCGGATCGTCAGACAACATCAAAAAGCCGACAGCAGTCTCGTCGGCGTAGATAGCGCGGTACCACGCGTCCTTGTTGAAATGTGCCTGGGCCAGCGAGACGGCATTCGACGCGACGAAGCCCTCTTGAGCGGGCGCAACCTTCAACTTGAGGACGGACCAGAGGTTGTCCTTGTTGATCGGGCGCAGCGATACCACCGAATTGGGGGTGATCTGTGAGTCAGCGTCGGTCACGAGCTATCTCCTTGCTCCATGGCAGGAAGGTGTTCGGTCATGTTCAGGAAGTCGAGGCGCGGCCAGTTGCCATGTCCGTCGATGTTCTCCAAGGGCAGGCTGAGCCGGCTGACCGAGCCGCATCCAAGTCGCATGCGGTAGGCATGATCGAGGCTCAGACCCAGGTAATGGGCAATGATGCAGCGCAGCGGATCGGCATGGGCGACGACGACGACCCCACGCTGCGTGCCGGCGGCCGCCAGTGACTCCACGGCTGCCACTGAGCGGCGCTGAACATCTTCCAACGACTCGCCGCCGGGAAACCGAAAGCGCGCCGGACTGCGAAAAAACTCCGGCCACAACGGTTCACTAGCCTCGATTTCGCTGACCAGCATGCCCTCCCAGTGACCAACCCGCGTATCAGCCAGACGTTCGTCCGATAGCACTTCCGGGTGGGCAGGCAGGCATCCGGTGATCAACTCCGCAGTTTGCAGCGCCCGCGTGACCGGGCTGGAAACGATCAAGGGCAAAGCGGCATCGACGCGTGCTGCCAGCCAGCGACCGGTCGCCTGCGCTTCAGCCTGTCCGCGTGCATCCAACGGCACATCGGACCAGCCGGCAACGCGATGTTCAGAATGCCACGCCGTCCAGCCGTGTCTGACCAGGTAGAGGCGAACCATTCCCAAATCGCTCAATGCTCGCCGTCGAATGCGGCCAGAAAACCGGCCAGCATATCGGCCCCGGAGGTCGCGCCGACCTGCATTATCTGCGCAGCGACCTGGCGCAGCGGAGCCGGGTCGGCGTTGCTAAGGGCGTCGATCAGCAGGTGCCAGACCTGTGCCAACGCACCGTCAGCCGCCGCGGCCAAAAATGCCAGACTAAGCTCAGTGGTTTGGTCGGACGCGCCTTGCAGGACAGCCTTGCTTACCGTTTCAACCGTGAGACTATCGTGCTCGCTGTTGCGGTCGATGGCCTGGCTGACTCGCAGACCTACCAGCCAACCTGCCAGCCAATCGTCGCCTGACGGTGTCAGCCCCGGTCCCAGACCGGCCAGCCGCCGCGCAGAGGTTCTAATCCGGTGAACATCGCCGCGTCGGTGGGCGGTCAGCAGCGCCTGAATGGCAAGGGCGGCGCGGCTGAGCAGTGTGGCATTGAACGGGCGGCTGCCAAACGCGCCGGCCAGCACCGGAGCATTCTGGTCCGGCGAGTCCACCAAAGGAGAGGGCAGCGCAACGTTCTGTCGCAGCCAGGCGACATTGGCGCGTACGACCTGCGGCCATGCAGCCAGTCGGCCATAGTGCGGCACAGGATCCCACAGCCTGGCGCGGCTCAGGTCAATGCGCCAGCCGCGGCCCACCAACAAGCCGCGGCTGTCCGAGGTCACCGGGTCGCCGATCTCGATTACCGAGAAGGACTCGCTGCGGTTGAGAACCACGTTCAACGGGCCGTCGCCAATTGCCGCGCTAACCAGAGAATAGCGCTGACCGTCAGGGGCGACAATATTGCACGCGTCGGCAAACACCGACTCTACGGTGAGCGTCATGCGCGGCTCGAACGCGAGATCCCAGACGCGCGCGCTGATTGACCTTGCGGTGATGCTGCCACTGCTGTTTGAATATCGCGGGCTTTGCGCAGGGATCGGGACGGTCATTGTGCAGGCTTGTAAACAGGTGGAGAATAGCTTCGGCCGGTGCGATAGTGACGTTTGGCTGACGGCAACATTCTAGCACGCCGCGGTGAAATGCGCCAGCTTACATATAGAGTTGCCGGGCAACTGGACGCCGCAGAATTGCTGCATCGCCAGTGCCTGTGCTATAATCTCGCTGTCAGGGAGAGGTCGCATAGTTTGGCCGAGTGCGCGCGTCTCGAACACGCGTAGGGCTTATCACCCTCGTGGGTTCAAATCCCACCCTCTCCGCCACTAAAAAAAGCCCCGGTCACGCCGGGGCTTTCGTATACCCTGTCCTTGCCAGACTCAGTCGTCAGGCGCTCGACACTTTGTTCGGTGACACGCTGCTTTCAGGCATCCGCCGCGATTGTTCGCTCGAGCCTTGGGCAAACTCCGAGTCAACCCGTTTGAGATGCCTGATCAACGCCAACGTGATCGGAGTAGCGATCAGAACGTAGACCGCCTTGAGCGCCCACGACACCAGGATGATCGACCACAGGGCGCTCAATGGCACCGTGCCCGCGAACGCCAGTCCTGAGAAGACGAACGTGTCGACGCCCAGACCAATGACCGTTGCCGCCGTGACACGCAGCCAGAGCGGACCGAGGTGCGCCGTCTTCATGTGCGTCAGGATGTGGGCGTTGGCAAACTCGCCAACCATGACGGCGGCGAACGACGCAGCCAGCACGCGCGGCGTGTAGCCGAAGATGGCAGCATAGGCTTCCTGGTCACCCCATACAGGCGCGGCAGGCAGCAACTGCCCGATCCACAACGCGCCAACCGCGATCAGATTACACGCAAACCCAAGCCAGACGATTCGCCGCGTTGCCGGTAATCCGTAGACCTCGGTGATCACCGCCCCCAGGATGTAGATAACTGGGAAGATGATCATGCTGGCCGGCAGGATCACGCTACCAACGCCGGCGAGCTTGACGGCCATGATGTTGGCGACCACAAGACAGGTGATAAATATCGTCGTCAGGGCCGTGAACCAGGTTGAGCCGGCTTCACGCGGCCGGGTGATGTATGTGTTGGTTGACATGTTCCCACTCCTTTAATTCACACAGTGACCAGCCTTGCTGGTGTGCAAACGATCATGTTGACTACTCAACTACCGTAACCTGCGCCTGGAGCCTGCTCCATCCCAGCGCTTTGGCTGCTGACACCCGATGATGGCCATCGATCACGAAGTAGCTCTCGCCATACTGGATCAGATCGACCGGCGGGATGTATCGTCCCCGGCGGAAGAGAGTCGCCACTGCCACCCAGCGTTGCTTGCTGTGATCGCTGATGGGGCGAAAGTCGCTGTCGAAGTCGAAGGTGCGGCTTCGTTCTACGGTGCCGATGATCCTGGCGAGTGACACGGTCTGCTCTCCAGCGTCGTGTGAGGAAAGACCCGTGTTCATACCTACTGCCGTCCCCAGATCCTGCATCGTAGCAGAGCGTCTGCTTGCCCACCCCCAAACCCCATCCCAAAGCCTTCGCCGCTTAAACTGGGCAAACAGACGCTCTGTCTCAGTCAGTTCACCAGGCACACCATCCCACGTCCTTCGCTGATTGCTCGTAACCTGTTGGTTGGTATACATTGATCGCTTCCTCGTTCAATCCTGTTCTGGTTCGCTGACACACAGAGCATACACCACCAACGTCGATAAATCGTCGATAGCCGACCCCCCTTGCCGAATCTCCTCCCGATACGGTAAAATCATCCCTGTCACCCTGTCACCCTGTCACCCTGTCACCCTGTCACCCTGTCACCCTGTCACCCTGTCACGTGAACACCCTCACCATCTCCATGTTCGGCAGCCCGGGTATTGCTCTTGCCGGCGAGCCTGTGACTGGCTTCGTCTCGCTCAAATCGCGCGCGCTGGTTTTCTATCTGGCTGCGACTGGTGAAACGCACCGGCGCAGTCATCTGGCCGGCCTGCTGTGGAGCGACGTAGCCGAGGAGCGGGCGCGCAAGAACCTGCGCGACGTCCTGTCCAATCTGCGTTCCGTGATCGGTCCCTTCCTGGAGATTGCCCGCCACGAGGTCGCCATCGCTTCCGATGTGCCGCTGGTGGCCGACACGGCGGCATTCGAAGCGGCCGTGCGCGCGGGCGGGCCTGCTTCGCTGGCGCGAGCGACCGCACTTTACAGCGGTGAATTTCTTGCCGGGTTCTACCTGTCCGGTGCGCCGCTGTTCGATGAGTGGGCGCTGGGACAGCGGGAGCATTACCGGCTGCTGGCTCTGCACGCGTTGTCGGATCTGACCAGCTTCTATATTGCCCAGGGGCAATCGCTGCGCGCCATCGATACGTTGACGCAACTGTTGAGCGCCGATCCCTGGCGCGAAGATGCGCACCGCCAGCTCATGACGCTGCTCGCTGCCGCCGGAGATACGGGCGCTGCCGTCGCCCAATATCAGCGGCTGCGGACGGTCTTGCGCGATGAGCTGGGCGTCGAGCCAGACGATGAGACTGAGGCGCTCTACCGGCAAATTCGAACCGGAACGCATCCGGGCGTTTCGGTCCAGACTGCGCCCGTTGCGCCGCCCTCGCTATTGGCTGTCACACCTGCCAGCAACCTTCCGGCGCGCACCCATCCATTCGTCGGCCGCGGGCAGGAGGTGGATCGCGTCCTTGCGTCGATTGGCGACCCGGCCTGCCGCCTTCTTACGGTAGCCGGCCCGGGCGGCATGGGCAAGACAGAATTGGTGCTGCACAGCCTGCGCGAGCTGTTAGCAAGTCCACAATCCCGGCAGTACAGCGATGGCGTGATTGTAGTTTCGCTGCATTCGGTTGGCGGAGGTGGCCAGCCCGTCCAGTTGGCAGCAGCCATCGGTGATGCGCTGGGCCTGATCGCGTCGGAGCCGGTTCCTGTGGATACTCTGGTGATCGAGCACCTGCGGCCGCGCCGTGTGCTGCTGGTCCTGGACAGCTTCGAGCACATGTTTGGCGCCCGGGACCTGGTGGCGGACCTGCTGACAGCGGCCAAGGGGCTGATGGTGGTCGTGACGTCACGACGCACGCTGGGACTCTCTGGCGAACATTTGCTCACTTTGCATGGGTTGCCCGTGCCCGCTGAGGACGGAGAGCTGGCTGGCGAGTGGGACTTCCCGGCGTTACAGCTTTTCCGTCAGCAGGCGCGTACTGTCGCGCCAGACTTTGACCTTGACAGCGCCAATATCTCAGCCGTAGCGCGCATTTGCCGTTGTGTCGCCGGTCTACCCTTGGGTGTCATGCTGGCAGCGTCGCTGGTGCGCTATCTGAGCGTCGAGGAGATAGCCGGCGAGTTGGCACGGGACATCCGCTTTATCGACGAAGGAACGGCCGGTGGCCAGCGCGGTCTGCGCAGTGTTTTCGAGCGCTCGTGGCGTTTGCTGGAACCTGAAGCCCGGCACAGCCTCGTCAGGTTGGTGCAGTTCCGCGGCGGATTTACACGCGCGACCGCCGCAGCGCTGGCCGATGCGTCCCTGTCCACGCTGGCGGCGCTGATGGACGCCTCGTTTCTTCAGCGAGTACCCGGTTCTACAGGGGCGGCCAGCCGCTACGAGGTCATCGAGGTGTTGCGCGTGTTTGTGGCCGAGCAGGTGAACGCGCGTGAGGAGGAACAGCTTCGCAGCCGGCACAGCGGCTATTTCCTCCATTGGTTAGGCGAGATAGCGGACGATCTCCAGGGGCGCGGCCAACGGCGGGCCATTGAAGCGCTGTCAGACGATTTGGACAACGTGCGCGCCGCGTGGGATTGGGCAGTCACGCGACGAGACGCCGAAGGGTTGGACCGCGCCGCGTTGGGCCTTTTTCGCTATTACGAGATGCGCAGCCTTTTTCGTGAAGGCGCTGAACGGTTCATCGGTGCTGCGCAGTTTCTCGATGGTTCAGAACTGGACCGGATCCGTGCGCGGCTGCTGGCACGCGGCGCATGGTTCGCATTTCAGTTGAGCCGCCAGCAGGAAGCGCGTGCCTGGCTGGAGCAGGGCGTGACGCTGTTCCGTGACAAAGAGGATCGGCTGGAGCAGCTTTTCTGCCTCAACTACCTGGCAGCGGTGATGCAGCACAGCGGCGACTACGAGTCAGCAGAGCTCCATGGGGAAGCTGCTCTGCGGCTGGCGCGCCAATTCGCGGATGTTCACGGGGTCGTCGTTGCCCAGAATATCCTCTCACAGATCGCCTACGAGGTAGGTGAGTTCGCCAGAGCGCGGCGACTGGCGCAGATCAGCCTGGCACTTGATCGCGAACGAGGCAACAACTGGAGCACGGCCTTCTCGCTGGTCAACGTGGGGCGGGCGCTGCTGGCGCTGGGTGAGTTTGCAAACGCCGTCGCTTGCTTCTCCGAGGCGTTGAAGATACGCAAGGCAATCGGCGATCCGCGCGGCACGGGCTATTGTTTGAACTTGTTGGGTGACGTTGCCGCCGCGCAGGACAATATCGACGAGGCGCGCCTGCGCTACCATGATGCACTGGGTCTGTTCGAAGGGATCTCAAACCTGCAAGGGGCGGGCGAGAGTTTGCTGCGGCTGGGCCGTCTTGCCCTGGTTGCGGGCGACTTGGCAGTAGCCGAGCGCACGCTGCTGGAAGCGCTGCGCCGGGCCAGTCTGGTGGGCGCAACACCTCTGCAACTGGGTGTTCTGGCAGAGCTGGCGGTGGCGTTCTGGCATCAGGGCGATCCACGTGCGGCTGAGCTGGCCGAACTGGTCCTGTCTCACAACGCGACGCGGGGCGCCAGCCGGGCCCGTCTGGATTGGTTCGGCGCCGCGGCCAGCGCGGCTGGCGAACCCGATTGCTACGACCGCCTGCGTGAGGTCGTAGCCAGCCTGCTGCCAGTGGCCGATTCCGCTGTTGTTGCTGTTGAGATTTGAGCAGGCGCGCGGCCGGTGGTATAATCGAACCATTCAGGGAGAGGTCGCATAGTTCGGTCTAGTGCGCGCGCCTGGAGAGCGCGTATCCCCTTTGGGGATCGTGGGTTCAAATCCCACCCTCTCCGCCTCATATCAAACAGCCGGTGCAGCAAGCGCCGGCTTTTGTTATGCCCCCAGAGAACCGCGGATCGGGAGGAAGCCGCGGATCGGACTTGAACCTGCCACCTGCAACCTGCAACCGGCCTCCTCTGCAACTTGCCACTTCCCCTCCTCTCAGATACAATGACCGTGGTCGTGCTAAGCGGGGCGCTAGCGGTGCCTTGTACCCGCAATCCGCTATAGCGGGGCTGAATTCCCACTCGGAGGGCTCGACGGCTGCCGGGACTGCTTTGTCAAACAACGTGGAGGGTTGGGTCCTGTGCGGCGTGGAGCTGTGAACCTGGTCAGGACCGGAAGGTAGCAGCCATAAGCGGTAAACCGCGGGTGCCACGGGGTCGCCTGGCCTGAGTTGGCTGATACGGCAAGCCAGTAGCCGCAGTTCGAAGAGGGGTGCACGACCAGCAATCATACAGAGGCGAGCCGCAACGGCTCGCCTCTGGTGATTCTGGGAAGCTGCTCGACTTTGCCAGCAAAGTCGAGCAGATGGGTTCGTAACTGTTCAGCCGGTGGTTTAGAGACCGTGTTTTTCACTTGCGATCACGAAAGTAGCGTCCCCAAAAGCCAACATTGCCCATGAACGTTATCAATGAGATCAACGCTCCACCTGAGCAGTTACCTGGGGTCTTGCTGGCACCCGCCGGGTGCAGAAGTTCAACTTTACAGAAAAAGTCGAACTTCCTGGGTCCTTTGTGCGCAGCATTCCTGGCACAGCCGGTCGCGTGGCACATAGTCGATGATCCTGCCGCGGCGATCCAGTTCGATGTGGCAGCAGTTTACCAACGCCTCGCGCAGCAGACGTCGCCCGCGTTGCACCCGTGATTTCGCGCCGCTGTAGGAGAGATCGAGTTTCTCGGCCACCTCCTTCTGTGACAGCCCTTCGATCTCAGTCAGCGTCAGCGCTTCCTGGTATGGCTGCGGCAACGCCCCGATCATCTCGCGCAGACCTACCGCGAGCTGGCGGGCAGCTTCATCCTCGTCTGCTGCCGGCGTCTCGGCGAGGTCCTCATGCAGCTCAACCATGGGACGTCTGCCGCGGTAGTAGTCGGTGATGGCGTGGCGGGTGATCTGGTACAGCCAGGGCGCGAGCCGGCTTTCGTCCTGCAGCGTATCAAGGCGCAGATGCACCTTGAGGAATACCTCTTGCAGGATGTCGTCGGCGTCTGCGGGATCGGCGACTTTCGCCCCGATAAGAGAGCGCAAGCGCTGGCTGAAGTCCGACCACACATCACCGCTGTTCAGGGTCATGGCCGGCGTCCCACCAATGTCGCGCTGACGAAACGATAGCCGGCCGTGCGGTCTTCGTCGCCCCACGGCGCGGCCTGTACTTCATCCACCACCAGTCCGGCCGCCCGTATGATTTCCAGGTAAGCTTCACGATCCAGCGCGCCGCCGAGGCAGCCTGCCCAGGCCGTCGCATCCTCGCGTACAGCCTGCGGTACGTCGCCATCGGTTACGATGTCTGAGATGGCAAAGCGTCCACCCGGCTTGAGCACTCGCCGGATCTCACCAAAGACCCGCTGCTTGTCCGGCGCCAGGTTGATGACGCAGTTGGACAGCACCACATCCACGCTGACGTCATCCACCGGCATCGCCTCGATTTCACCGAGGCGAAATTCGACGTTGGCAAAGCCACCGTTGACGGCGTTGCCGCGGGCGCGCTCGATCATGGCCGGCGTCATGTCAACACCGATGACGCGACCGGTTGGGCCAGTCGCCTGCGCCGCGCGGAAGACATCTACGCCCGCCCCGCTGCCGAGGTCCAACACCGTGTCGCCGGGTCGGATCGCAGCAACCTGCGTCGGACTGCCGCAACTCAGCCCCAAATCCGCTTCAGCGATGGCGGTATCCGCGGGCGATGCAAACAGCGTGACTTGGGCACTCTGTCCGGCGGGCTCACAGCAGCCGGCTGGCTCGCAGCAGCTTCCGCCGTTGACAGCGATGGCACCGTAGTATTCCTGCACGTTGTCCTTGATTTGTTGAGAGTTCATCTTTCGGTTCCTTTCGTCCTTTCATGGTTTCATCCATTCATGACGCACATCATGGCCAATGGACGCAGATTTTCGCAAGGAATCAGCGAATCTCGATTGTTTTGATGGCTGCGTGGTCGCTGGAACGCAGACCGAAGGGGCCGCTACGTGTCTGCAAGCGTTCGCGATCGGCCGCGCCGTACGCACCGACGATCAGTTGATACGCGCCAGGCGCTGTGTTCACAGGCACGCGCAACCAGTGCCGGTCGCGTACGATCTCTTCGGCCTGCCAACTTGTGGTCGGGTAGCGGCCCTGAAGCGGCTCCTCTTCCAGTCCGGCGACGACCTTACCCTGTTCGTCCACGAGTTGGACGACGATCACCAACGGCTGTGATGTCATGCCCTGGTCGGACCGCCACAGCAACTCCACCGGTATAGAATCGCCTGCGCTGACGACGCTGGCCGGGCTGGTTGCCTCCATAAGTTGCAAGGCGCCGAAATCAGCCAGCGGGCGGCTGGCAGTTGATTGCGTTGTTGGCAGGACGGTGACCTGCCCAAGTACGACGCTGTCCGCGCCGTCTGGCGTTGTTGCCAGCGGTTCACCGGTCAGCGGATCGTAGACCACCAGCATCAGATCGTAGCGGATGGGCGGCGTGCCGGCCGGGACGGTCAGGTGCAGCGGCTGGTCCAGCAACGTAGCGTCGCCCATGTCAAGTTGGTTGCCGCCCAGCCGCTCGTCGCTCGCTGCCCAGACCTCGCCTGTTTCATCCACCAGCCGCAGGGAGATCGCTACGTCCTGCCCGGCAAGCTCTGGCGGTCGGGTCCAGCGGACGTCCGCGATGTCCAGCGACTGGCCGCCTGTCACCTGGTCTGGTAGCGCACCCGGTGACAGGCCGAGGGTCAGCCAGCCGTCGAAGGTCGCCAGCCGCGGCGGCGCGTAGGAAGACAACACGCTGCGCATGGTCTGCCAGAGCTGGACGCGCAGGTTAGCCTCGCCCGGAAACACCTGATCGTCGATTGCAGTGCTCGCTGCGGCCAGCGCCGTGCGTATCTGACCGCTCGGGTCGTTGACCGTGTCGTAGATGCGGTAGTGCCAGATGCGATTGCTGGCGATGCCCAACTCAGCCAGCTTACTCTGCATCACTTCCGCGGGCAGGGCATAGAAATCGGAGCGCGGATCACCCCAACCCAGATCAGCATTGCCATCGACGTGCCCGGTCTGGACCACCACCGGGAGGCCACCAGCTTGATGGACCACGCTCCGGTCGAAGTCGGTCAACCGTCCCAGCCAGCCGATGGGCGGTCCTGGCCAGTAGGTCAGCAGCGCGGGGTAGGCGTAGCCGACATTGACCAGAATGGCGTCGCCGGGTCGCCAGCGGTCGGCCAATTCGCGCACGGCTGCCCGGTGATCATCGGAGCGCAACTGCGGATCGCTCCAGAAGGCGCGTAGCGAGAGGGTTGATCCAATCAGGAGGAGGATCACCGCGGCGGCTGCCAGCGCGCTGCCCAGCGGCCGTCGCCAGTGCAGCAGTGCGACAATACCCAGCGCCAGCAGTACGCTGAAGGCCGGCGCATAGGTGAACAGATAGCGCACGTGGTAGAGGGGAGTAAACGCCGAGGACAGAAGGATCAACGCCAATGGACCCAATACGGCGGCCAGCAGCAGGGCCAGCGAAAGTCGCGCGTCAGGGGTGTTGATTGTGTTTGGCGCGCCCGTACGTGTTTGTGCCATCGCGGCAGGCAGCCCGCGCCATGCTGCGACGGCGCCCACCGCCACCAGGACCAATGTCAGCACGAGCAGCGGCCAGAACCGGGTCAGCTCTGCCGATTGGCCAAAACTCAGCGCACCCCAGCTTTCGGCCAGCGCCGCGCCAAGCTGTGGGGCAGCCCGCCACGGCGGCACCGGTGGATCAGTCGCTTGCCGCCAGGCTGTCGGCAACCAGGGCGCAAAGAGCACCAGCGCGCCGATCTGTGCAACGAGCCAGATGGCAAGCCCTTGCCGCCCTGTCCGCCCGGTGGCACGCCAGCGCCATAGGAGCAGCACGATCATCAGCAGGTTGACACTGACCAGCAGAAACGCGAAATAGTAGAGAGTGTACAGGCCAGCCGCCGCGGCGATCGCGAAGACAATCGCGGCCCGCCAGAGCCGGCCAGACGATGCATCGCCAAACAGGAACGGTGCGGCGCCCAGCAGGCAGAGCACACCCAGCACTGCGCCAAGAGTGTACATGCGTACTTCCTGGCTGTACCAGACGCCGAAAGGGGAGATCGTGATCAGAAGGGCGGCAACGGTCGCTGTCGAATCGCCCAGGCGCAGCCGGCGCGCGAGCTGCCAGGTCAACGGGACCAGCAACACGCCCAGCAGCAGCGACAAAAATGCTGCTGCAAACTCCAGCCGGTAGCCGGTTGGGTCGGCATGGCCGGTGGGGAAGCCAGTCAGCGTCAGCCAGCCGCGCAGCAGCAGGTAGTAACCGGGAGGATGGATGTCGCGTGCCGTGTGGGCGATCAGATCAGGGACACGCTGGCCGGCCAGGAAGACTGAAACCGTCTCGTCGTACCAAAGGCTGTCGCGGCCGAGATGCACAAGACGCAGGGCGAAGGCCGCAGCGGTCAGCGCGCCTGCCAGTCCCATGTGGATCGATTTCGATGAAGCGCCGTGTTGCGCCTTGCCTGCCGTCATGGAGCGATGGTAGCACGGCGTCGGACAATCGGCAAACACTTGAATAAGCAGGAACCGTCCCCGGGGGCAAGGGACGGTTCCAAGGAGGGAGGGAACGATGATGTGAGCGGGTGATGGGATTCGAACCCACGACTCACGGCTTGGGAAGCCGTAGCTCTACCACTGAGCTACACCCGCGCGCACCTAACAAGCTGTTTGAAAAGTCGCCCGTTCAGTCTTCTGAAGTCGCCGAGTCAAAATAAGGGGTCTGTCAAAACCGTTGAAGGCCAGTCGTGACAGCCGTTCGGCGACTTCCGAAGACTTTTCAAACAGTCTCTAAGATTATAGCCATCGTAAAGCGAGTGTCAAGACGCGTACGGCAGCCGACACAAGCGGTTCAGGATGGTTCGCGGCCTACGCCTGGTCGAACCGGATCCAGACCTCGCCTTGACCATCCGGCACACAGAAGTTGAAATTCTGGCTGTCGCGTTCGCCGTTGCCATCGAGCACCCAGCCGGTATAACATCCGGCGATGTTGCCGCCCAGCGCATCAAGCCCCAGCTTGAAGTCGTAGTTGAACCCGCCGTTTGGACCCTGGTTCATCGAGCCGGCCACGCTGCGCACCGAGTCGGACACCGGCAGCTTGCCCACGCCGTCCTTCTCAAGCCAGACGAAATAACTTCCCTGGGGCTCATCGCCGCGACCGCTGTGGATGAAGGCGAACGTCAGCCGCAATTCCTGCCCGCCGTTGTCTGCAAAGGCGGGACCGCCGCGCACCTTGAATTTGCAGCCGTCGCCGCCAATGCCTGCGCACTCGTCGGCCGGCGGCGGTGGGGCGGGAGTGTTGGTGGGCGGCGGCGGGCTGGTGGGCTGCACCGGCTGGGGACGCGGCGTGGCTGTTGGGGGCACGGGCGTGTCGGTGGGCAACGGCGTATCGGTCGGTGCAGGTGTATCTGTGGGCAGCGGTGTGTCGGTTGGAATTGCGGTTGGTGTCGCGGTTGGCGTGTCGGTGACCATGGCCAGCTTGGTGGCTTCGGCTGCCGCGGCTTCGGTCGCTGCCACATCGAAAGCGCTGGTGGGTGTAAAGGTCGGGCGCTGGACCAATGGGTCCGTACCTGATTCCGGCGTGGCCGGACCGCAGGCAGCAAGGGCGACCAAAGCGAGGATCATCAGACCACCCGCGATAAGGGTGCGGCGCACATTGGGCCGTCTGCTATGGTGATTGAACAAACTCATTGCTGGGTTTCCTTAGTGGAGTGCATGTCAACGGCGGCCAGTCAACACTGCCAGCCGCCGTGGCCCAAATTATACCACGGCCTGCGGTTGTCGTAAAAAACGGTGTCCTGGCGTGGCCACTATTCTGAGATCGCGCTGAATCGTGCTAAAATCACCTGATCACAGGGCTTGCTGCGCTTCGTCAGTACAGCCGTCCCTGGCGACAAATCGACATAACACAACGTTGCGAAGGAGAACAACAGTGGAATACAGACGACTTGGCAAATCCGGCTTACAGGTTTCGGCGTTATCCTTTGGCGCCTGGGTCACGTTTGGCAAACAGGCAGATGTGGACATTGCGCTGGAGATGATGCAGGCGGCCAGGGATGCTGGCGTCAACTTTTTCGACAACGCCGAGTCCTATGAGCAGGGCGAGGCAGAGATCGTCATGGGCAAGGCGATCAAGCGGGCCGGCTGGAAACGCAGCGATCTGATCGTCTCGACCAAGATTTTCTGGGGCGGCGACGGTCCCAACGACCGCGGCCTGTCACGCAAGCACATCCTCGAAGGCACTGACGCAGCGCTGGCCCGTCTTCAGATGGACTACGTGGATCTGATCTTCTGTCACCGACCGGACATTCACACGCCCATCGAGGAGACGGTGCGCGCCATGAGCTACATCGTTGACTCCGGCAAGGCCTTTTACTGGGGCACCAGCGAGTGGAGTGCGGCGCAGATCATCGAAGCCTATGGCATCGCCCGCCGCGAGCATCTGGTCCCGCCGACCATGGAGCAACCGCAGTATAACATGTTCGTCCGCGAGCGTGTCGAGAAAGAATACGCGCACCTCTACGATGAGATCGGACTGGGCACGACCATCTGGAGCCCCTTGGCCAGCGGCTTCCTGACCGGCAAATACAACGAAGGCATCCCTGAAGGCTCGCGGCTCAGCCTTGAAGGATACGAGTGGTTGCGCCAACGGCTTGAAACTACGCAAGGCCAGGAATGGACTGCCAAGACCCGTCAGCTTAGTGCGGTCGCTGGCGATCTGGGCTGCACCATGTCGCAGCTTGCGCTGGCCTGGTGCCTCAAGAACCCCAACGTCAGCACCGTCATCACCGGCGCAAGCAAGCCTGAGCAGGTGGTAGAGAACATGCAGGCGCTGGATGTAGTCGCCAAGTTCACGGACGACCTGAACCAACGCATCGAAGCGATCCTGGACAACAGGCCTGAGGCGCCGGCTGACTTCCGCTAAACGGTCGTTTGAAATGGCGTTCGCTCTCTTCCAGCGAGACTTTTTATACTGTTTCCGAGCGGTCGCTTGAAGAGACATCGGTTCGACTCGGAAGTCGCCAGGCTCCAAAGAAGAGAGCGGTCGAGCTGCTGGAGTCTGGTTGTCTTTGACGGCGGCTTCCGAAATCGGGAGCGCAGTCGCGCCGCAAACGTCGTGAGGATAAACCAATGAAGAAATTCAACAAAAGCGTCCTGTTCGTCGCATTCCTGGTCACGTTGGCCGTCGGGCTGACGGGCTGTGTTGCGGGACAACCGGTGGTTGTTCCGGCCACGCCGACCACGACTGCGCCGGGCCTGGCCAATCCGGCATCCATTTACTGCGGCGAGCAAGGCGGCACGCTGGAGATCCGCTCCGACGCTGCTGGCAACCAGAGCGGCGTCTGCGTCTTCGCCGACGGCAGCGAATGCGACGAGTGGGCCTTCTTCCGCGGCGAATGTGCGCCCGGCGAACACGCAGTGCCAACATCGGAGCCGGAAGTGGCCAACCCGGCGGCTGCCTACTGCGTTCAGCAGGGTGGTTCCAACCAGATACTGACCGACGGATCAGGCAATCGTTTCCCCGTCTGTATTCTTGCAGACGGTACGGTATGTCAGGAGACGGACTTTTACACCGGCGATTGCGGACCCGGCCAGCCACAGGATGCACATGTCGCGCCCAGCGCCACAGTTACTTCGACCACATCAGCGCAGAAAGCGTTGATGTCGGCGGTAGAGGCAGCATTGCCAGCCGGTGCGTACGACGGTCTTGCTTCACTCGAGTTGCAGCCATTGCCCGGCGGGCCGCCACTGTGGGCCGTCTACAGCACGGGGATGCGCAACTTTACGCTGGATCCAACGCCAAGCCACTTTGTCGCGCTGTATGCGCCAGTCGGCGATGGCTGGAATGAGGTGGCACGTCTGGACATCAGCAACGCCGCTATGGCCGGCGATCCTCTGCTGGAGCTGGGACCGGACTTCGTCGCGCCGGATGGCGTCGCTCAGGTCGAAATCGACCCAGGCCGCATCTGGCTGACAGTGGATGGCGGTGTAGGTGCGCACGGCGGCACATTCCAGGTGCTCAGCTTCGATGGCGAAACGCTGCGGCAGGAGATCGGCGGCGTGTCCGCCAGTCCGGGTGCGGGCTATCTGGCTGACCTCAACGGCGATGGTATGAACGACGTGGTTTTGAACGCCACCGAGTATTACGTCTTCTGCTACGCCTGCGGCGTCCGCCATCCCTACTTCAGCGTGTACACATGGCTGGGCGATCAGTTGCTTCCTGTGGAGATATCAGCGCTGATGATGGGGCAGCGCGGCACACCACCCGACGAGGCCAACAGCCGCGCGGTGCAGCTTGCCCAGGCCGGCCTGTGGCCCGACGCGCTGGCGGCGATCAAGGAAGCTGTGACATTGGCGGGCGCTGATGACCCGCCGACGCCGACCGGCTCGCTGCGTTGGAACGACGCGCTGATCCAGCTCAACGCCGATGCCCAATTGGCCTCGCTGCAAAGCAGTCCGTACCCGCTGTTGAGCAATGTATTCTACGGTGACTACGCTGCGGCGGTTGATCTGATGCGCGCCTGGCCGGTCGACCAGATCTTCAGCCCGGACACCCCGTTGGTCATGGGAACCGTGGCCGAAAGCTGGCAGGCGGAGCTGAGCAGCTACCTGACTCAGAGTGCGTCCGCCGCGCTGGAGGTCAAGCCCGAGCTGGCGCCCGCGCTCTTTGTGCGCGCCTGGGGTGAGTATCTGGCAGATCCGTCAGACCCGCAGATCGCCGCTGATCTGGCCGCGGCTGCACAGCTAGCGCCGGGCGATGCGTTGTTCGGAGATGCTGCTCAGGCGTTTCCTGTTGCTGGAAGGTAAGTTCCTTGCCAACTCAAGACGCGCTTCAGGAATTGCAGGTCTATCTGCAAACCACCAGCACGATGGCGCTGCTACAGAAAATCCTGCTGTCACTGGCGGTGGTGATCGGCCTGTTCATCTTGCGCTATGCGTTTCGCCGCTTTGTTGCTGGGCGAACGAGCGATGCCGCGAACCGTTACCGATGGTCAAAAACCAGCGGCTACGTGATGTGGGGACTGATAGTTGTGTTGATCATAGCTATCTGGTTGGAGGGCTTTGGCGATATGGCTACGGTCATCGCCATCATCGGCGCCGGTTTTGCCATTGCCATGCGCGACCCGATAGTGGACCTGGGCGGCTGGGCCTATATCCTCTGGCGCAAACCGTTGCGTGTCGGCCAGCGGGTCGGCATTGACGGGGTGCGCGGCGACGTGGTGGATATTGGTCCCTTCGTTTTCTCGCTGCTGGAGCTGGGAGATGGCATCAGCGGCCCGCGCCAAAGCACAGGGCGCATCATCCAGGTGCCCAACGCCTATATTTTCAGTTACAAACTGCACAATGAAAATATGGCCTTCGAGTTCATCTGGCACGAAATTCCAGTGGTGGTGACCTTCGAGAGCAACTGGCAAAAGGCGAAGTTGGCGTTGGAGGAAATTGTGCAGCGCCACGCTGGCGACTTTGGGCCGAAAGCTGAAGAGCAGGTGCGTATGGTCAACGATCAGTTTATGGTCAGGACAGGCGCTATGCGACCGGTGGTGTTCACCCGTGTCGTGGATATCGGCGTTGAACTGACCATGCGCTTTCTGTGTGAAGTACGCCAGCCGCGTGTGATGGAGCACATCATATGGGAAGACGTGTTGGTCGCGTTCGCTGACGAACCGGAAATCGACTTTGCCTATCCGACTACGCGTTTCTACGACAACCGTGCTGAGGGAAAGTCTGGCGCGGGCGGACCGGCGGAGAGTCAACAGTGACGGGTACCATGAAAGCTATTCAACTGATACAAACTAACCACCCATTGGAACTGCGCGACGTGCCGCTGCCCGCTGTCGATCCGCTTGACGTGCTCGTGCGCGTCAGGGCGGCCGGCATCTGCCATTCAGACGTCCATTACCGTGCCGGCGTCTCGCCGGTCCAGCCGCTGCCGATGACGTTGGGGCACGAAGTCAGCGGCGTGGTTGAACGCGTCGGTGACGCAGTAGCCGGCTGGCAGCCCGGCGACCGCGTTTGTCTGCATTACATGGCAACCTGCGGGCACTGCGCCTACTGCAACCAGGGCACAGAGCAGTTCTGCACCCGCGGCCAGATGCTGGGCAAGCACCGCGCCGGTGGCTATGCCGAATTCATCGTCGTCCCGGCGCGCAGCGTGTTTCCGCTGCCAGACGAGATACCCTTCGAGCAGGGCGCGGTAATGATGTGTTCGTCAGCAACAGCGTTCCATGCCCTACGCAAAGGGCGTTTGCAGGCGGGTGAGACGGTGGCCGTTTTCGGCGCGGGCGGGCTCGGCATGTCTGCCATCCAACTGGCACGGGCGTTGGGCGCGCTGCGCGTCTTCGCCGTCGATCTGGATGCCGGTCGGCTGGCCCTGGTGGAGGAACTGGGCGCGGAGCCGGTCGATGCCGGCCGCGGCGACCCTGTGACCGCGATCAGGCAGGCCACCGGCGGGCATGGCGTTGATGTGGCCGTGGATCTGGTTGGCATCCCCGCCACCATGCGTCCGGCCATCGCCAGCCTGGCGCCCTTTGGCCGTGTCGTAGCGGTTGGATTGGGCGACCAGCCCGTGTCAATCTACCCGTATGGCGAGATCATCAACCGCGAAGCCGAGATCATCGGCTGCTCCGACCACCTCGCGTCGGAGATTCCTCTGCTGACTGAGTTCGTCCGTCGGGGCGCGCTGGACCTCAAGCCGGTTGTCACGGCGACGATTCCCCTGGATCCCGATGCTGTCAATGCCGTGATGGACCGCATGGCGGGCTACAGCGCCGGCGGCGTGCGCACGGTGATCGTCAACTGAGTTTTGATGTATGTCAACCGTCGCAGGATATGGTAGAATGGTCGCAGGAGCAGGAGCGTACCATGCCACACGACGGGTTCACCATCATCCTCACCCACGAACACACGGACTTCGACGCGCTGGCATCGATGCTGGCGGCGCACAAGCTCTACCCCGATGCTGTGCCGGTGTTGCCGCGCACGCTGAACCGTAACCTGCGCGATTTTCTGGCGCTCTATCGCAGCGCGCTGCCGTTTCGTACCCAGGAGGATCTGCCGCGGCGCAAGGTGGATCGCGCTATCGTGGTCGATACGCAGTCCTACGCAACCGTCAAGGGGATGCGGCGCAGCACGCCCGCGCAGATCATCGACCACCATCCGTTGCAGCGCGAGCTGGAGAACGACTCGACCTATTGGGGCGGCGAAACGGGCGCCACCACGACCCTGCTGGTTGAGCAATTGGCCGACCGCCAGACCCGGCTGACAGCTGTCGAGGCGACGTTGATGCTGCTGGGCATCTACGAGGACACAGGCTCGCTGATCTACCTCGCGACGACTGCACGTGATTTGCGGGCTGCCGCCTGGCTGCTGGAGCGCGGCGCAAACCTCCAGGTCGCTCATCGCTTCCTGAACCATCCACTGACCCCTGCACAGGCCAAGCTCTACGCCGAACTGGCCGAAAACAGCCGCATCTACACCGTGGCCGGGCACACTGTGGTCATCGCCAGCGCTGAGGCCATCGACTTCCACGACGAGATCAGCACGCTGGCTCACAACCTGCGCGACGTCTACGATCCGGCCGGGCTGTTCCTCGTGGTCGATCTGGGCGACCGTGTTCAGGTCGTAGCCCGCAGCACCGTTGATGGAATCGATGTCAGTGCTGTAACGCGGCAGCTTGGCGGGGGCGGCCATGCACGCGCCGCCGCAGCGATGGTGCGCGATGGCCGGCGTGAGGAAGTGGAAGCCGAGATCGTGCGCCTGCTGTATGAGACCGTCCGTCCCAGCCTGACCGTCGGGCAGATCATGACGTTGGGCATGCCGGTAACGGTGTCGCCGGACACGTCGATTGCCGAGATGACCGACATCCTCCAGCGCTATGGCTTCGAGGGCTATCCCGTGGTAGAGGGTGACGGGACCGACGAAAACGGCAAGCGCGCCATCCACGTCAGCCAGCTGCGCGGCCTGATCACCAGACGGCAGGTGGACCGCGCCCAGCACCACGGGCTGGCGACCCAGACCATCGACCACTTCATGCGAACCGACCCGGTCTGGGTGACGCCGGGGCAGAGCCTGCAAGACTTGCAGCGGCTGATGATCGAATCCAACTGGGGCCAGATACCGGTGGCCGATCCCGAAACGGGCATGATCGTCGGCATCGCTACGCGTACCGATCTGATCAACCTGTGGGGCATGCCTGAACAACCCTTGCAGCGGGACAGGATCGCCATGCGCATGGAGACCGGGTTGCCTGAGGCGCTGCTGGAGCTGCTGCGGCTTGCCGGTCAGGCTGCCGAGGAGCTGAACTGCCCGTTGTACGCCGTCGGCGGCTTTGCACGGGATTTGCTGTTGAGCCGTCCCAACTTCGATGTCGAT
Organism: Anaerolineales bacterium; assembly: GCA_020634615.1. Taxonomy (GTDB): domain Bacteria; phylum Chloroflexota; class Anaerolineae; order JAAEKA01; family JAAEKA01; genus JACKBK01. The sequence goes on along the minus strand of JACKBI010000004.1, from coordinate 42,502 downwards.
CTTGTGGTGGAGGGAGATGCGATCAACCTGGCACGCACGCTGGCCCGGCAACACGGTGGGCGGGTACGCAGCCACCAGCGATTCGGCACCGCCAAGTGGATACTACCGCTCAAGGATCAGCCTGCGGATGAGGATGAGCCGGAGGGCGATCTGATGAGCGCGCTGGCTGGCATTCTGGCCCCGCCGGCTTCGCTGGATTTCGTGACCGCACGCACCGAGTTCTACGCTGAGCCGACCGTGCTGCCGACGGTGGAGCACAGTTCCATCAAGCTAGACCTGCATCGGCGCGACTTCACCATCAATACGCTGGCAATCTGCCTCACCCCCGGGCGATGGGGCGAGTTGCTGGATTTCTACGGCGGCGCCCGTGACCTTGAAGACGGCCTGATTCGGGTGCTACACACCCACAGTTTTGTCGATGATCCAACACGTATCCTGCGCGCAGTGCGTTTCGAGCAGCGTTTTGGCTTTGTCATCGAGCAGCGCACCCTGGAGTTGATCGGCGACGCCGTGGCGCTTCTGGAACGGATTACGCCGGCGCGCATTCGCCACGAGCTGGAATTGATTTTCGCTGAGGAGCGCCCCGAGCAGGCGTTGCAGCGGCTGGAACAGTTCGGCGTGGTCCAGCACCTGCATCCCGACCTGCGGGTGGACAACTGGGTGACAACTCGTTTTGAGCGGCTGCGCGGTGCGCTCCAGCACGTTTCAACGCCGCCTGCCGACCTGGATCAGCTCTACTTCGCCATCTGGACGTATCCGCTGCCGCGTGCCGCCATTGCTGTCCTCGACCAGCGACTCAGTATGATGCACAGCACGGTGGCCTTGATGGAAGACCTCCACGACCTGAAGAATCTTGTCCCCGTGCTGGATAATCCTGCTCTGCCGCGCAGCCAGATCTACAAGCTGCTCGATCCGCGGCTGCCGGCCAGCCGCTGGCTGATGCGACTGATCAGCGACTCGCCCGTCATCGCGGCGCACATCGATCTGTACGAGAACGAGCTGCGCATGGTGCGCGCGTTTACCGACGGTCAGGATTTGAAGCTTATGGGCTTGCAGCCCGGCCCAGCTTACCGCGACATTCTGGAAGCGGCGCGCGATGCCTGGCTGGATAATCTGATTGCCAGCGAGGCTGAAGAGCGCGCGCTGGTGGAAACGCTGGTAACTTCTCGATTGGCTGACCCGCCATCTGACACCCGTTCGAAATAGTTGGAACCGGGTGCGAGACCCGGAAAAGGAGGACCTGATGCAAAGCATCGCACGTTCATTTGGCCTGTTGTGGGACGGCTTGTTCCTGCAGCGGGACGCCTACGCGCACATGCGTGACGACGACAACCCCTTCGTGGAAGGGTTGTTCATTCTTGTGCTGTTGGGGGTGTTGCTGGCCGTGGCAGGCATCATCGGCACGACATTGGAATGGGCCAGCAGCCCGAACCTCAACACCGTGCGCGACGTGGTGCTCAACAATCTGCAAAACATGGAGTGGTACCGTTCCATGCAGCTGGCGCCCGGCGGCGAGTCGACCTTCCTTCAGATCTGGAACGGCATCTGGAACGCGTTTGCTTCGATGGCGCCGTCGCCGGTGCGTTCGCTGGCAGGCATCATCACCCGGCCGTTGGCGTTGATCGTCTTCTGGCTGGTATTCGGCAGCCTTGCCTATCTGTTTGCACGGGTGTTTGGCGGCAAGGGCACGCTCAACCAGACGTTGGGCGCAACTGCGCTGGCATCCGGCCCGCAGTTGCTGACACTGGTGACCGTTTTGCCATTTGTCACGATCGCTGGCCTGGGCACATGGACTTTGCTGTGCAGCTACATGGCGCTGCGCACGGTGCACGACCTGTCATGGCCGAGAGCCGTCTTCGCCGTGCTGCTTCCGCCGCTGATCATCGGTTTGGTGATCGGGCTGATCGTCAGCGCAGTGCTGGCAGTCGGGATCGCGGTCGCTGCAGCCAGCTTTGGGGGAGGAATGTAACATGAACGACATGCTTGTTCTGATGCGCGACGCAGCCCTGCTGCGTGAGCCGGCCCTCGAGTCGTTCCGCGACCGCAAAGATGCGATGAAACGCGGAGTCGCGATCCTGCTGGCCTGCTTCCTGATCGCCGGCAGTCTGGCCGCGGTGATCAATTTTGTGAGTCATGTCCGTCCGTTCGGCGCTGAACAGGCCGATCAGCTCCGCCAGGAGGTCTTGCAGAACTTCGACCAGTATCAGTTCTTCGGCGGGACCAGTCCGGAAGCCCAGATGTTTCTCGATCAGTTCACCCAGAACTTCGAATCGGGCTTGCGCATGGGCGTCGAGATAGCGAGTATTCCCACGCCATTGCCGCGGGGCATCGCCGGCTTTTTCACCGCGCTAGGCGGTTGGCTGTCGACTGCCTTCGGCCGGCTGACCGCTTTTCTTGCCTATGGAATCTGGGTGTTGCTGTTTGCCAAACTGCTGGGTGGCAACGGCGGGGTGGATCGCTTCTTCGGTCTGACAGCGCTGTTTGCCGTGCCAAATTTACTGAGCATCTTCGCTCCTATCCCCTGTGTCGGCCCGATGGTTGCCTTCGTTGGCTGGATTTGGGGCGTGGTTGTCTATATCAAGGCGGTGCAGGTCAGCCAGCGCTTCACCGCGGGCCGCGCTGTTGTGGCTGCTTTGCTGCCGGCGGTGATCCTGATTCTGCTGGCTGTGATACTATCAGTGTTGGCCATGATCGGGTTAATCGCGGTAGTTAGCCCGTTGATTGGCAATTAGCCCAGGCCTCACCCTCACCCCCTACCCCCTCTCCCTCAGGGAGAGGGGAATCGCCGCCCTCCTGCCCCCTCTCCCCTTGGGAGAGGGCTGGGGTGAGGGTAAGTTCCGCACTACCGCACTACCGCACTAGATACGCCCAAAACGCCACTTCTCCCTGCCGCGGACCGTAACTGCTGCGTTCGCCGCCGGGGAACCGTGCCTCCAGTTCCCCCAACGCCGGCTGGCGGCTGGCCGGTACAATCCAAACCGCGCCAGTTTGCCCGCAGCTTTCCGGGATATCCCCCGGTGCACCGTTGTCATCGAACACCACCTGTTCGCCGTGACGTTGGCCTAACAAGAAGTCGATCTCGCGTTCGTCGGTCGAGTGGATCCATCCGCCGTCATCCTCAGGTACGATGCAGACCGTGGCATCTGCCGGCAGCGTTGATACGTAGCGGGCCACCAGTGCGCGCGGTTGTGCGTTGTGGGCTGCAAACTGGTAATACGCCACCCAGTTCACCAGCCCGATGTAGAGCAGTGCACCCACCACCACCACGACCACGATTCGGCCCGTCTCCCTGCCCAGCGCATCCTCGATCGCCTCCCACGTGCGGTCAACGGCCAGGGCCGCCAGTCCCAGCGCCGGCGTCAGAACCAGGATCAGGCGCGGATAGAAGGGCGCATTGTCGGTCAGCACGCTGCCAACCAGCAAGATCGCACCCAGCGTAACCACCAGGAGCCCGTTGCCCCAGCGGCGAAAATGCGCCAGCCCGTAGGCAATACCCAACACAATCCACGGCGCTGTGACGCTGTCCACCATCGCTCTGGGGAAGCCAAACTGTGTACTGCTGTCGATGGTGTAGTTGAATACGAGCAGCGTGCGCCGGACTTGCTCCAGTAAGATCTGTGCGGTAGTCTCGACCCCGTACTTGTGGCGCGAATGCTCGATGACCGCCGGGTTGAATACGAGGACCTGTTGGGAGCGGCTCAGCCACGCTGCCGGATGTTGCACGAAAAACACCGTCATCGGCCCCAACGCGATCAGCGCGCCGACAGCGAGCCACGCCAGGCCAATCAGATTGGCACGCAGTAACTTCCGGTCGAACAGCAGCAAATAGACCAGCAGCGCGCCGAAAATGACGAAGACCACCCGTCCTGAGAAATACATCAGGCTGGCGCCGGCGGCCAGCATGCCGCCCAAGACAAAAGGCAGGCTGGTGCGTTGACGCAGACCGACGGCGAGGAACGCCAGCGCCCAAACACCAAATGGGACCGGATCCATGTACTCGGCAATGCGACTGAAGTGGATGGCCGTGTAGGATACCGCCAGCAGCGCCGTACCGATCAGCGCCACACGCCGTGTCTGCACTGTTTGCAGCAGCACCCACGTGCCCCAAACCGCCAGAACACCGCCCAACGCAGAAGCAAGGGCCAGCCCCAGCATGCCCTGGTCGCCGGTCAGCGTCATGGCCGCGACGGTGGGCACAAAGCCGGGCAGCGGAATGTCCGCCCAACCGACACCGACGTACCCCCGGACGAGACCGGCCAGGATCTGCTGCGCTTGCAGGCCATGCGATGCCATGTCGCCGTGCAGGTCTTGCGGCAGATCGGCCAGGCGGTACAGCCGCAACGCGGCTGCCAGGAGCAGCAGCAAGCCAGGCAGCAGGTAACTGCGCCACTGGCTTGCCACATGGTCCGGCGCGCGGCGCAGATCTCCCCATGGAACCTGCGAGGCGACCAGCAACACCACCGAGGCCAGCCACAGCCAGCGCACCAGAGCGTTTTCACCGTTCAGCAGGTAGAGCGCCAGGCAGCCGGCATACAACAGCAGGGTCGCCAGCAGCAGCGGACGCGCCAGATTCGACGGATGATCGACGAACCTGCGGGCCGTGGCTGTCTGAACAGTCTCGCTCGCAACTTCCCGAATCGCCGGCGCTGCCGCCGCGAAGATGACCGCGCCGGCCAGCAGGACGACGGTTGCCAGCACAGTCGGATCTTGCAGCGCAGCCGGGATGGTTGCCAGAAACGCACCGCTCAGCGGCGGCTGGTTGAAGAAATATTGGGCAATGTAGGCCAGCGCGACCCCGGTTGCCACGCCCAGCAAACGCACTTTGCTGAATGATGTCATAACATCAGATGATATTCGGGCAACCAACTTCGGCCAAATATACGGCCGTTCGTAGTAGGCGCTTCAGCGCCGTTCCGGGTGATAACGTTCCCCGGAACGGCGCTGAAGCGCCTACTACAAACGTGCTCTGCTGAGCGCCGAGTGGTAATCGTCCCAGGTTTCGATACCTTGCGGCTGCGGCTGGTCGATTGGCACGAACCGCACCCGGTCTCCGTAGCTGTCGAGCAGAATTCGTCCGCCCGTGTCGCCCGTCAATGCAGCCAGATCGTCAAAAGTCGTGCGGTCAAACAGGACCGGGTTGCCGCGACGACCGCGGTAGAGTGGCGCCACGATCGCCGCCAGGGTCGTACTGTGCGCTGCCACCAGCGTGGCGAAACTTTCCGCACTGACGGTTGGCTGGTCTGCCAGCAGGAAGACGGCAGCGGTCACGTCCGGCGCCAGGGCCTGCAACGCGGCGCGAACACTGGTCGATTGCCCTGCCTGCCAGTCGCGGTTGTGGACAACCCTTACGGGCATTCCGGCAACAGCCGCTGCGACCGCGTCCGCCTGATAGCCAGTGACCAGCATCACCTCATGCAAGGACGAGGATGAAAGGGCCGTTTTGACCGCATGGCCAACCAGTGTATCGGCCTCGCCCCACGGCAGCAGTTGTTTGGGCAGATCACCGGTGAGTCTGCTGCCACGCCCGGCGGCGAGGATGACACCGGTCACGCGTCCGTGCACTTCGAGCACCGGTTCTGCGCCCGCGGCGCTGCCGATCAGGACGGCCAGGTAGCCCTGCCCGCCGCTAACCGGGTGACGCAGCACTGCGCGGGCGATCTGCCGGGCTGCCCGCTTGTCTGCGTCCGTCTCCTTGCCCATGAGGTTGAGGTAGAGCCATGACCGTGCGCCTGACGGATGGCCCTTGAGACCACCGTCCCGATGGACGACTAACTGGGCGACGGCTTCGGTGGTGATGGGGTCGCCGGCACGCAGTCCGGTCAGGCTTGCAACGCGCTCTGGCCGGTGCACCCAGTCGCTATGCAGCGGCTTGCCCAGCGCGCTCAGCCCGACGACATGGATTACGTCGGTTGCGCAAGGCGGAATGACCGGTTCATGGTCTGCCGGCGCCTTCAGCGGACGCTCGCGGCTGCCGTCTGCTTCCACCACAACGGCTTGCACGCTGGCCAGCCTGGCCAACCGGCAGACCGTGTCAACTGGCAGGCCTTGCATCTTCTCAGGTTCAGCGGCTGATCCGCTCAGCGCCAGTACGCGGCCGTAGCGAGACAGCAAAACCGGCAGCTCGCGCGCCAGCAGCGTTTCGTTGTCTGTCGTGATTGTAAACGGCGCATGATCTGCCTGGCGTGCCCACACTTTCGTCGTGGTGGTGAGCAATGTCTGCCGGCCGCTGCTTGTCAGCTCGCTGCCAAGCCTGAATAGGGCGGTTGATTTGCCCCCAGATCCGGTCAGGGCGATGCAGGGTACGGCAGCTGATTCAGTCAGTCGCAAAGCCGTGAGGAAGTTCATCATGCGCATTATATGCCAACTTGACGACGCTCGGAAACCCATCGGTTCATGGCGGCTGACGTGAAAATCGGCTTGACACGATCTGGCATTATTTGTATAATCGCCTCGCCGCTGGCTCAGCCCAAATAAGGCCAGTGCGCGTTGTTACAGGATCAGCATGGGGCTTTCGTGTGTCCGAATCCGGTGCCCGGTTTCTCGCATTACCGTGCCAGCCGTCGCCGTGGACATTTCATGGCAACATCACAATGCCCTGACCGGCAACTACGTGATTTCGGGAAGGAGGAGTGCAAGCAGAAGAAAATTCATCGAGTCGGTGTACTAGGTCGGAGAGATGCCACAGTGACGTGATTGACTGTTTATCTTCCGACATCCCGCGATTGGTGCAGCCTTGGCTGTCGCCCCCTCGATTTTCACGAAGGAGCAACTTCAGATGCAACGCAAACGATTGATCTACCTTGTGGCCGTTGTGGCCCTGCTGATCGCTGCACTCCCCGCAGCCGCGATTGCAGATTCGCCCGCCGCCGCCCCGAACGCCAGCCCGCTTCAGCAGGGCGAAACTCCCGACACGCTGGTTGAGCAAGCCAAGGCCCTGGAGGCCGAGCATTCTGCGCCTGCGCCCGATGCCGCGACTGCCTTCTCGATCCCCGACGGCGGCTCCTATCCCCTCTTCATGGGCGTCGATGACATCACCGTGCCCGCCTACCTGATGGATGTCACCAACAGCGCCACCATCCAGGCCTTTGTCGGCGCCGAGGTTTGGGGCTCAGCCTATGACGACGTCAACGACCGCGTCCTCTTCAACGATGGCGCCGTGCTCTATGAATGGCCGGTAGGCGGCACCGTCAATCTGCTAGGCACGATTACAGACGCGGCCGGCGCGACGCAGGTCATGGTGGGCTTGGCGTTCTACAACGGCCAACTGTATGGCACCAAGAACATCGCCAACGAGGCCATTTGGGCCATTGACACCAACACGCTGGTGGCGACAGTCTTCATCGACTACGTGGATGCCGACCTGGATTGCGGCGGATTCTCCGCCGACCCCAATGACGGCACGTTCTACTGCACCAACGACGACGCCAGCCCGTACGGCGCCGGCTTGGTGATTATCAACCCCGATGCGTCGGTTACGCCGGTCACGCCCTACCCGGCTGGCCAGACCGACATCGATGGCCTGGCGGTGAGCGACGACGGCTACGCATATCTGGTGATCGACGAGCCGGGCAACATCTATGTCTACGACCTGGTTGGCGGCGCCTATGTGGCCCCGCTGACCGCACCCTGGACCAGCGCCGAGACCTTCTCGGCCGGTGCGTGGATACCGCCCGCTCAGTTGGAGCCTGTCTGCCAGGCGCCTCAGCTGGCAATTCCCGACAATGACCCGGTGGGTGCCTCGACGACCATCAACGTGCCGTCCGGCGGCTCGCTGGCCGACCTGAATGTCTACATGAACGTCACACACACATGGGTGGGTGACCTGATCCTGACCCTGGAGCACGTCGATACCGGCTCAACCGCCACGGTGTTCGATCGGCCGGGCGTGCCGCCCGGCACCACTGGCTGCTCGGGCAACAACATCAACAACACGCCGACGACGAGGCGTTGCTGACCTTCGAGAACGACTGCGCCGGGCGGCAATCCGGCGTATGTTCCGGGCGAGCTACCAGGGCGGCGACCCGCTGGTTCTGTGCTGGCTCTTCGACGGCGAGGATCTGAGCAGGCGACTGGACGCTGACTGTCAGTGACAACGCTGTGGGCGACACCGGCACGATCTACGAGTGGTGTCTGATCCCCGGCGACAGTTCCGGCGGAGAAGATCCAACATCGACGTCAACCCGTTGAGCTGGAAAGCACGCAGGCGACCAACACCCAGACCCAGCAACAACTGACGGTGGCCAACACCGGCGGCGGGACGCTGGACTGGGTGATCGACGAAGAAGAGACTGCACCAAACGCGGCGCCGCCGGCAGGAGCGGGCAGCGCAGCCAAGCTGGCTGCGCCTGAACAGGTTCAGCACAGCGCCAAGGAACTGACCAGCCTCATGGAGGCGGCCAACGCCGAAGTGGTGGCAGATGGCAGTTTCGAAGCCGGTACACCGAATCCCTTCTGGAACGAATCGTCGACCAACTTCGGCACGCCGCTGTGTGATCTAGCGGGTTGTGGCAACGGCGGCGGCACCTCCTTCCCGCTGACCGGCGACTGGTGGTCATGGTTCGGCGGCATCGCGGCCTACGAGGACGGCAACGTGTCGCAGAGCGTGGTCATCCCGTCTGGCGGCCCTGCCACCCTGTCCTTCTGGGTCATGAACGGCACGTGCTCCGGCGACCCGGCCGACTATCTCCGAGCCTACATCGACGGAACGCAACTCTGGGAAACCACTGGCGTTGCGGCCGAGTGCGGTACGCTGAGCTATCGTCAGGTCACCGTAGATGTCAGTGCATACGCCGATGACGGCGCACACCTGCTGGAGTTCAACTCCGAGGTGTTCGGTACTGATACCACCAACTTCGCTTTGGACGACGTGTCGCTGGATGCGGGCGGCGGCGGTGGCGGCGAGCCGTGCGAAGTGCCGTCTGACATCCCGTGGCTGTCGCTGGATGCCTACAACGGCTCCAACGCTGGCGGCACGGACACCATGTTGACCGTGACCTTCGACTCGACCGGCCTGGCAAACGGTGTATACACGGGTAACCTGTGCGTCACCAGCAACGATCCTGACCCCGGCCCCGGCAACGGGACCGATCAGGTGATCGTGCCAGTGACCCTGACGGTTCGCCCGCCGACTGCCGTGGCGCTCACCGACCTGGCTGCTGAGACGGATCAGATGCCCGCGCCGGTTGGCGTGCCGATGGGCGTGGTGGCTGCTGCTGGCCTCAGCATGGCTATGGCTGCTGGCTACGCCCTCCGGAGACGGCGAACGCAAGAATAGGATCAGTTTGCAAGCGACAGTCACGTTGAACGCGTGGCCGTCACTTCCTCCAAGCCGCCCCCGATTGGCAAATAGCTAATCGGGGGCGGTTGCATTCTGGCGAGATTGACGGGGTGGCGCGATTGGATACAATGGCGGACGTGACTGAAATCCCTTCCGATACCGCGCTGGTTCAGCCGGCCTTTGTCTACATCGTCCGTTGCGCCGATGGCAGCTTCTATACGGGTTGGACCACCGACGTGGAACGCCGGGTAGCCGAGCACAACGCCGGCCGCGGCGCTCGCTATACCCGCCAACACGGCCCGGTGGAACTGGTCTGGTGGGAAGCTCAATCCGATCGCTCCGCTGCCCTGAAGCGTGAGGACGAAATCAAACGCCGTGGCAGACGCTACAAGGAGCGGTTGATCAGGGGTGGTGTAAAGGGACTGGCGACTGGGCGGTAAACCATCGAAGTTGTGTTTCCCGCCTTTCCTTTCACCTTTTTTCCGTTCGAAAGACACGCCTATGCGTAAGTTACCGCTTTGGCCGGTCTCCTGACCGAGCCAACACCGGGAACTTGTTAATAGACGCGTCCTAAGCCTCTCCCCTCACCATCTTCAACAACCTGTCCAGGATGACTTCACCATTAGCGCGCAGGCCATTGTGCTCGTATTCGTTGGTAACCCACGACCGCAGTGCGGGAATCGCGGCGGCCGTCTGCTCTGAGAAGGCCCGCTCGACGTACATGTCCTCCGCATAGATCGCGGCCGCGCAAGGCACCGCGTTGTGGCGCAGCGTCTCCAAATCGTACAGCACGGGCCAGTCGTCCATTCCCGCCAGAATTGCAGCGGCCTCTTTCAGCGGACGCAGTTCGACATAATCGTCAAACATCCAGGGGTAGATCATCTCGCCGGTGAATAGCAGCGGCGCGCGCGCCGACGGGTCGAACTGGGGATACTCGGCTCGCACCCGCTCGGCTGACCAGTTGGACGCATTTCCCTGGCAATAGATCGGCTCGTGCAGTAACGCGTAAATGGGGTTGGTGTCGAAGTCCAAGAGGTTCTCAACGCCGCGCAGGAACGGGTAGCTCAGCTCGCGTCCATTGACGCCCGCCACAAAGGCGCTCTCAAGCAGGTAATGGATCCTCTCGAAGCCCTCGCTGGCGCCGAAAGGCATGCCCAGCTGCTGAAAGCGGCGCACTGTCAGATCACCGCCGCCGGGTAGAACCACTTCGTGATCGGCCAGATAATCCGCGATTTCAGCCACGTGCGTTGTATCGTCGGGATATCGCTGGTAGTAGCGCCGGTTCTTGTCGAGCACACGCTGATACGTGGCGCGGTAGATCGCGTCGACTGGAGCGCTGAGGGGTGGCAGTCCACCGGTGAACAGCACTTCGCGCAGCCCGTGCGGCGCTGCGCTGAGATAGTGTATTGCGCAGAATCCACCATAGCTTTGTCCCAGTACGCTCCATGGCACATCCTTGCCAACTAGCTCGCGCCGGATCAATTCTGCATCGCCGACGATGGCGTCGGCGCGGAAATGGCGCAGATAGTCAGCCTGCGCTTGCGGGGTGGACAAGCGGGCCAGTGTCTGTGCCAGGACCGGAGTGCTGCGCCCGGTGCCGCGCTGGTCCATCAGCAGAACACGGTACTCCTGTGTCGCTCGCTGGAGCCAGCCCGCCAGCTTATCGGGCCGCGGCGCATCGAACCCCGGGCCGCCTTGCAGAAATAGCAGCCAGGGCAGATCGGCCGCTTCGTTTGCGGGTGCAACGACCTCGCGTGCAAATACCGTGAGACGCTGGTCGTTGGGGCGATTGTGGTCCAGCGGAACCTCAAACTCGTGGTCGGTCAACACAAGTCCTGGTAGTCGGTGGGTGGCAAGACGCATGACAATTCCTTTCATCAGCTATTTGCGGACCGGCTCAACTGTCGAACCAACCCGCGCGATCAGCACGCGCAACGTTCCATTGCAATACGTCACGTCGCCAGGAATGATGATACGCCTGCGGCGCTCCAATTCCAAGCGAAAGGTCGCGTCGTTGGTGTCCGCGAGATTCTGGCGTGCCATGGAGTCGCATGTAATGGCTGCGATCCAATCCGCATCTACATTTTTGTCCGTAACTATAAGTGACGGACCGAAAATGAATGCTGCGGTGGCAGTCACAGAATGCCACTTTGATAGCAACAACCTCAATTGCCCTGAAGACAGGATAGAACCGTGACCGAACAGACTGTTGAGCGAACTAAATACCCTTTCAGCGTGTCGGTATGCATGCCGGCCTACAACGAGGAAGCAAATCTGCCGGGCATGATTGCTGATGTTGTGGCAGTGATGACCGAGCGCTTCGACGACTTCGAGGTCGTCGTGACCAACGACGGCAGCAAAGACCGCACCGGTGAGGTGTTGCGTGAGCTGGCGCTGAAATACCCGCAACTGCGGCCCGTGGACCACGAGGTCAACCAGGGCTACGGAGCGGCGGTGTTCACGGCGCTGAGCAGCGCAAGCAAAGACGTTCTTTTCTTCACCGACTCTGACCGCCAGTTCATCCTCGAAGAGATCGACCTGCTGGCAGAGCGCCTGAACGAGGCGGAGATGGTGGTTGGCTACCGCTCGCCGCGCCGCGACCCGTTCACCCGGGTGCTGTTTGGCCATGGCTGGAGCTCGCTGGTTACGCTGCTGTTTGGCTACACCGCGCGTGACATCGACTGCGCGTTCAAGCTTCTGCGCCGCCACACCTTCAATGCCGTGGCGCCCTCGATCAACTCACGCGGCGCGACTTTCAGCGCGGAGTGGCTGGTGCTCTCCAAGCGAGCCGGCTACACTTTCGCCGAGGTGGCGGTCAGCCATCTGCCGCGCCGGGCCGGTGCACAGACCGGCGCGCGTCCTGATGTGATCAAGCGCGCCTTTGGCGAGCTTTGGCGTTTCCGTGTGCGGTTGTGGAAGGAATCTTCGCAAACCGTAACGCCTGTCTTGTCAGAATAGTTAAGTTGGCGACCCATTCAGCCAAAACGCAGCCCACACCAGCGTCATTTGGCCGGCCACAAGCGTTACTCCAGTCAAATCCGCGTCTTCTTGGTCCATGGTTCTCCGTTCGGCAGGTGCCGATGAGCCGTGGAAGTGCACGAAGACGCGGTTTTTTTGCACGGCTGACCAGCTCCACGTGACAATCCTCGGTTCGCCCGTATCCATCTTGCGGAAACCATTTGCAGGGTGCTATAATGCCGCCGAAGCGAATCCCATCACCCTGTGAAAGACTATGTCCGACGAAATCGATCTGCACGCATATCTTGGCGCGCTGCGGCGCCGCTGGTGGCTGCTGCTGGGCGGCATGCTGGTAGCGCTGGCCATCACATTCGCCTTTGGCGCTGTTCAGCAGAAACATTACCAGGCGACCGCAACCCTGATCGCCACGTCTCCCCGCTACCAGTGGCGCTTTGACGCAAGCATTCTTCCCTATATCGATAGCCGGCGCGATTATCAGCGTGAGTTCCTGGTGATTGGCCGCAGCAATCGCATTGCCGGTATGGTTGCCGAGCAGCTAGAGGCATCCGGCGCGCTGCCCGCGGCCGGTCCTGATGACCTTCTGGCAGCAGTGACGCTGCGCGCCGGCGACGCTTCATCGATCCAGGTGCTTGCCACGGCCGGCACCCCGCAAGAGGCAGCCGCAATCGCGAACGCATGGACCGATGCTTTCGTGCAGGTCGCGCGCGAGGTGACCGGCGTCGGTGCGGAGCTGCAAAATTACCAGTCCGAACTGGAAATCGCCACACAGCGCATGAATCAAGCCGAGGCTGATCTGGCCCGGGTCCGCACCGAGACCGGCCTGTTCATCAATAGCGATGCCAGCGAGGAACAGGAGTTAAACAATCTGCGCCACCGCCAGGTTACACTGGTCAACGAGCAGTTGGCGCAGTATCTTACCGATCTGGAAGCGGTGCGGCTGTTGGAAACGCAGGTGTCTCAGGCATCGAGTGCTGACCAGCTTGCCGGCCTGCCGTGGGAGCTTCTGGCCGGTCCAGCGCTGACCGCCCGCGGCGTGTTGACGCCTGAACTGGCGCAGAGCCTCCTGGACCAGCCTGATCAGCTTAGCGCTGCTTTGCAGGCTGAGGAAAAGGCACTGGCCGGCACGGCCGAGTCGTTGACCAGTGAATCGGATGGTTTGCAGGCCGATCTGGCTGCCGAGTGGCAGAGCTACGCCGCCGCGCAGCGCGAGTTGAACCTGGCCCGCGAGACATATAACACACTGTGGCGTAAGGTCAACGAAGCGACAATTCAGGACCGTATCGATCCCAGTCAGTTGACTGTCGTCAGCGAGGCGACGCCGCCGACATCGCCGGTGCAGACGCGGCGCATGGCCCAGCTTGCTGTGGCCGCCGTCGTTGGCTTGATTATCGGCGCGCTGCTGGCGCTGTGGCTTGGCCTGCGGGAAACACCGGAACGCAGGCGGGAGCAGCAAGCGATCGCTGGCTAGGCTACGCCATGAACTGGCTGGGCGGGCTGTCTCAACGACGCTGGCTCTGGTTGGTCTTGCTCCTGGGGACGCTGGTGGGCACAGCATTTGCTCTCCTTACGCCTCTGTGGCAAGCGCCCGACGAGCCGGGCCACGTCGAATATGCCTGCCTGTTGAGCCAGTTGCGCCGTCCCCTCAATGGCGACGACTTCGATCCTGGCTTGCAGCGCGAGATCATCGCCAGTCTGGACCGGAGTGACTTCTGGACGCAAGTGCGAATGTCCGTGCCTGAACCGTTGCCCGCTGCATTTGCTGCTGACCCCTTTCTGGTGCGCTCCGGTCGTCAGGTGGGCGACGAGCCACCGACCTACTACCTGATCCCCGCTGTCCTTTGCCGGTTGAACGTAAGCATTGAGACGCGCCTGCGTCTGATTCGCGTATTTGGCGCTGTGGTCTGGGGTCTGGCGGGCATGGCGCTGGCTTGGGGCTGGTCGGGCGGCGCGCTTACCCGGCTGCGAATCCTTCATCCGGCCGTGTTGGTTATGCTGCCGATGCCAGCCTTTATCGCCGCCTCGGCCAACAACGACGGGCTGGCTGCGGCCGCTGCTACCCTCACCTTTGCCGCCGTGCTGCGGATCCAGCGTCAGGGCTGGCGGTGGCGCTGGGCGCTCTTGGCGTTGGCGGCTGCACTGCTGGCCGTGGCAACCAAGAAGACCAGTGTATTCTTGCTCGTCTGGTTGGGGCTGATGGCCACCGCGCAGCTGTGGACCAGCCTCCGGCGGCGCGGCTGGCAGAGACGTAAGCTGGTGTCGGTTGCCGCTCTGGCGGCCATAATTGCAACAGGCGTTCTGCTCATGCCCGCTCCGGTCCCGGCCGGTTGGCGGGCCGCTGGTTTGCCGCTGAGCGTCACGCGTGTCCCAATCGACGACACCTGGGGCGTAAAGGTGGTGGATCGCTCGCAGCTGGGCTACGCACGGGTGTTTCAGAGCATCACCGGGCCCGCCGCGCTTGCGTTGCGTGACCATTCGCTGGTTGTTGGCGCCGAGGTGCGCAGCGTGGACGGCAAGCCTGCCGCCGGACGCCTGACCGTGCGCGATGCGGCGGGTGTCAGCCAGACACGGTTCATTGCCTCCGATCAATGGCAGACTGTGACGGTGACGCATCGGGTCGCCCGCTCACGGAGCATGTCAAGATTGCCGTTGCGCCGGGCGTCGGCGACACCCGCCGAAGTTGGCAGCTTGCTGCGCGCAACGTGACCATGGATGCCCGATGCGCCAACGCTGTCATCGTCCCTGCTGGCAGATCCTCGATTCGCTCATGCGGCTCGGCTCGGAAGGTCGCCCTGGCGCCGCTGGAGGATACGTGGCAGCAGTTTCGTCCTCGACTGGCGGCTGCAACGGACTGGCAGCGTTATCCGCTTTACGCGGCCCTCTGTTCCCCGGATTCTGGGGCAATTGGCTGGCTGCAGGCGCCGCTGCCGGTTTTGGATCTATGGGCTGTTGGCCGTCGTGGCCTGGTCGGTCTTGCGGGTCATGATGGTCGCGCAAGCGCAGTGACCCGTTAGCGGGATACCGTGAGCTCGTTGCGGCCGCTTGGCTGCGCTGCTGACCGTGGCGCCGATGATCGGTCGGGATTGGCAGCCGCAGAACGCTATCTGTTCACGCTGGTTCGATCACCGCCTTGTTGATTGAGCCTCGACGGTTTGCTGGACTTCGACCTGCATCCACGGCGGGCCAACGCCTGCTGGTGGCAGTCGCGCTGTTCTGCCTGCTGGGGCTGTTGCGCGCAGCCGGGATAGAAATTCCAGCGTGAAAGCAACGATGTCGCTTCGATCAGCCTCCAGCGCAAGTCAAATGCCGGCGCTGAACCAACGACCATGACCACCGCCACGATCGCTCCCGCCATCGAGTCGCCGCCCGCGCCGCCGCTGAGCTGGTTTTTTCGCGCATACCGCGTGGCGCTGGGAGCGCTGGCGTTGCTCTTCTTGCTGCCAAACGATCTGTTCATCCGACCCAGCTCGGGTCTCGATCCGTCCTGGGCCATTGCGATCAATCTCGCGTTCGAGCGGGGGATGCGTTTCGGCGAGGATTTCATATTTACCTTTGGTCCGTTGGGCATCTTCGCGACGCGGCTGAATATCGGCGTCAGCACGCTGGCCATGGTGGCGTGGGATGTGTTTCTGGTGGGCAGCATCGCCACGGTGCTGACTCTGACGCTGCGCGAGACACGCACCTACCTCTCGGTTTTTCTGGCGTTCCTGGCCGCACTTCTGTTCACCGTGGTCGCTCCCTACACCACGGCGTTGATCAACACGCTCTTCGTCATCTACCTGTTCTTGCTGATCTACCACCTGCGGCGCGGCGCATTGTGGGCGCTGGCATTGGCGGTCGTCTACAGTTGGCTGATCTTCTTCACCAAGGCGAACATGGGACTGCCCGCGCTGGCGCTGATGGGAGTGTATCTGGCGTATCTGCTGATTCGACCGCGGCCCGGTGGTCGCCGGCCTGCAGTTGTCGCCGTCGCGGGTTTCGTCGTGTTGGGTGTGGTGCTGACGGTCGCACTGAACGTGGACATCATCGGCTTCACGCTCGGTTCGTGGCATCTGGCCGATGCCTACAACGACGCGATGGTATTCCCGTTGGTCAACAGCCCTTTGCCCCCGGAGATGCTGCCGTTGTCGCTGGCGATCATCGGCGCGTTCATCCTGCTGGCGCTGGCAAACTGGCGGGCCATGGTGCGCGACCTGGACTTCGCGTTCACGTATCTGATGATCGCGGGCTATATCTTTCTGGTCTTCAAGCACGCCTATGGCGCACCTGGGGACATCCGTGGTACTTCTTCCAGTCTGTGCTGCCGCGATCGGGCTGCTGGCGTTGTTTGCAGTCCGGCGCTGCGGCGTTGGACAGCAGGCGTTTTCGTGGTGGCGCTGGTTTGCGTTTCCAGCCGGAGCACAGCTCTACAGCAGCCAGTCAGTGGCGATCAAAGCGCAACGCTGCAATACTACGCAACCATGGCAGTCACTGGGCAACCCTATTTTCAGGATAACCCCGACGCGCAGACACAGGCCCTACCGCAAAGCACCCTCGACATTATCGGCGACGGCAGTGGATGTGATGCTGGGAGATCTCCACGGTTTACTTCAACGATCTGAACTACGACCCGCGGCCGGTGGTGCAGAGCTACACAACCTATGACAATTGGCTGGATGAACGCAATTACGAGAAGTACATCTCAGAAACCGCGCCTGAGTTCATCCTGTTCACGATGGGCGACATCGATCGCCGTCACCGGATTTCACGGAGCCGCAGGCGGCGTGCGCTGCTGACACACTACGAGATCGTCCAGCGAACGCCCGATTTTCTGTTGCTGCAACGCCGGGCACAGCCGCTGGAGATCGACGAAACGCCGGGTCCGGCGGGCACTGCGCCTCGGCAGTACATCGAGTTGCCGTCGTCGGACGGCTTGCAGTTCATCACGGCAGACATCAGTACACGCTGCCTGGCAGGCTGGCGCGCTTTCATCAGCCCCGGCTGCTGTGGGTTACAGTCGAGTTCGAGGACGGCGAGACGCGCCGCTTCCGCGATCAAGACCATGGTCAACGACCAGGCGTTGGTTGATCCCTTCTTCGAAACGCTGGACGACGCTGAGACGTATCTGGAAAGTCTGGGCAGCGACAGCCGGCGTGAAGCGGATTCGCTTTGAGACCGACTCGCCGCGCTTCCAGCCTGAGTTCCGCTACCAGATCACCCAGTACGATGTGCAGAAGCCGGGCACGCCGTGAACTCGCGACCGCAACTGTTTCGTGTCGCCAAATGGGCGCTCTTCCTCCTGATCGCGGTCATCCTCCTGCCGCAGCCGGGCTACGCGGCGCGCCGACCGCGGTGCTGGCGCCGGTGCAATACGCTGTGGATCTGGCCTCGCTCAACGGGCAGGTGGACCCGGCCAGCACCGTCTTTGGTCTTGGTCCGTTGACCCGGTTGGCGACGCGTGCACTGGCGTTGGGCCCACCCGCACGCTGGCCTTTGACCTGTTGGTTGCGGCAGCATTGCTCTATGGCTTGTGGTTGCTTTTCCGGCGGGCCAACTCCGCCGAAGCGTTGCTGGGCATGGTGGCCGCCGCGCTGGTGGTTGAGGAGTTCGCTCCTATGCTTTTCCTCTCGCGGTGCTGCTGTGGCTGGTGCTGCTGGTGGTCGTGCTGGACTACGTGCGCGAGGCGGTGCTCAGCCTGCTGGCGGCTGCCGGGCTGAGTTGGCTGCTGTTCTTCCAATCCAGCATCGGCCTGGCTGCGCTCGCGATGCTGGGCGGCGCTGGTGTTTCGTCTGCTGCCAGCCGCACGACGGCGATTGACGGCTGTCGCGCTGGTGGCTGGCTGGCGGCGGGACCGCTGCTGGCGCTGCTGTTTGCCATCGATCTGCCGGCGCATCTGCGCAACGCTGCAGCCGCGCAGTCTGGTCGCGCTGCCCGTGCCTGCGCTGGCCATCGGCAAGGCGAGCAGCAGGACTGAGTTTGTTTGGTTGGCCGTCACGATCCTGCTGATCTTGCCGGTGTGCTGGTGGCGAACCGGCGCTGCGCGGGCGGGCGGTTGACTGGCTGGCCAGCGGCCTGGTGGGTGTGCTGCTGTTGCTGGCGTTCCGCGAGGCTTTCGTGCGACCCTGGGGCCATCCGTGGCTCTTTTTCAGGCTGCAGCCGCGGCCATCGGCATGTTGGCGCTTTTCTGACCAGTCAGGAGGCAGCGCCAGGTGGGTGCAGCATTCGTTGCCGTGCTCATCCTCTCCTTCCCGGTTGTCAGCGGCAACATGCAGGAGACTACCTGACGGCGCCTCGCGTCGCTGCGATCATACGGGGCGGAGTTGCTGCAAGCGCCCAGCCGGCGGTCAACGATCGGCAGCTTAGGATACGTCCTGACGCCGCGGCTGCTGGAACTCATCGGCGACGGAACGGTGGACGCCACGGCTGATCTGCTACCCTTTATCGTTGTCAACAATCTGGCCTTCCAACCCAGTGCAGACATCCCGTCGCCGGCTGACCTGCCGGGGCAAATTGGCGGCGTCGGCGCTCCGCGGTTTATAATGCTGGGTCTGAGCGATGATCCGGCATATGACCCGTTCTGGCCGGCTCGCCAAGCGCGCTTGATCTGTTGCGATCGTACCGGGTGATCTGGCGCTACGGCGACAAGTTTCTGCTGCTGGAACGACTGAACCAGCTGCGCCCTGTTGACCAGACAGATAGTCAGACGGGCGTCGCTCGGTTCGCGAGAGATAGTCCTGTCGCCGCCGGGCGGCATCCGCCGTGTGCAGGCTGATCTGGAACTCAGCTTCCTGGGACGTGTGGCGCAAGCAATCGCGCTGGTTCCACAGGTCGCGCTGGTGACGCAGTATACCGACGATGGCCAGGACGGCGTGCGCTTGACGACTGACCAGTTGCGGGACGGCGTGCGACTGGCACCGGTGGCTACCGACCTGACCGGCCTGGAACTGTTTTCCACCGCTCCGGCTTTGGGAACCGGCCGGTTGAGCGGTTCTGGCTGAGACCGCGCAACCGTGGGCATTGCCACAGTTCACGTACCAGATCACTTCGTATGGCGCCGGGAATGCCGTTGCCAGCGACGACTGGCCGGTGATTGAACTGGACAACGATCATTGGGTGCATCTGGCGGCTGTCCAGCACAACATGCCGCCGGGTGCAGTGACACTGACGTTTTCTGGGAGGTCGATCCGGCTTCTGGCGAGGCCGGCACGATCCCGGCGTATACGGTCGTTGCCCGCCTGCTTGATAGCCAGGAAACGTAGGTTGCCACAGCCGATGGCAGCCTGGGCAAAATAGCCCCGCTTCCCTGACGGATCTGCCGATCCGCGCAGCTTTCTGGTTGCCCGGATGCAACTGCCGCTGAAATCGGCCAGCCAGGCCACGAGCTACGATCTTGAGATTGGCTGACTCGGCCGGTCAGCCGATGGAAAAGCAGCTTTGGCGGACGGTGTTGCCAAAGTTTGCGCAAACCGAGCCGCAATAGTGAGGGCACGGACGATACCATGTCTACCAGTAGTCCGCTGGGCACGAGAGCAAGCCCCGATCAACGACGCAGGCGGCGCGACCCGAACGCCGGGTTGCGATCAACTCTGGCCTGCTGTTAGTTGCGTTCAGCTTCCAGGCGGCCGTCAGTCTGGTGATGGTTGGCATTGTTGCACGCTATCTCGGCCAGGCCGGCTGGGCCGCTACGCCTACGTAGTCAGTTTCATCGAACTGTTCATCGCCCTGGTGGATATGGGCATGAACCGCATCCTGGTGCGCAGAGATCTCGCGACATGGATCAGACCGACCGGCTGACCAGTTCGATCTGGACCTTGCGCTGCTCTCGCTGATCGTCATGGTGATTGTTGGCGTGTTGGCAGCCCAGACGGGCGACCGGGCTGTGGCTGGCGGTTATGGTCTACTATGTCGCCCAGGTCGTTTTCCTGATGGGCGACGTGTTTGGCTCGGTGTTTCAGGGCTACCAGCGGATGGAGTTCCAGTTCTGGGTATCAACCTCGCTCAGGTGTCGCTGCTGGTCCTGACGTTGCTGGTGGTGTGGCTCAATTGGGGACTGGTGGCGTTGTTTGGCGTGCGGTTGATCGCCAACGGGCTGCGGCTGGCCTACCTGTGGTGGTGCAGCGTCCATCGCGGCTTCGCACGCATCGTTGATGCCGGAGGTCGTGCGGCAGTTTCGTAGCCGTGCGGCTCACCAGCCTGCGCCTGGCGGCGCGATGGCAAGGAGGCGGGCGGGATGTGATCAACGCGACCGGCGCGAAACTGGGCGAGGCGTGCAAACGCGCTGCTCGTGGCAGCATGTTCGTCAGATCGGTGCCGGTTGGCATCAGCCTGCTGTTGCGCAGCTATATCTGGCGCCGGTGTGGTCCTGACCGTGCTGTGGCTCGGCCAGACACAGGGCGATCTCGTCAACGGCGTCCTGTACGGCCCGCTGCGCGCCGTGCAGCAGTTGCGCATTATTCCCGCTGCTTTGCCGCCGCCATGTTGCCGGTGTTCAGCAATCAGGTCGGCGCGCCAGACGAGTTCGACACCGCCTTTGCCAAGACCTCAAGCTGTTTCTGGCCATCAGCCTGCTGATCGGGCTGGCGTTCACGTTCCTCGCTGATCCGCTGGTTGAACTGTTGCTGGGCGAGAACATCGATCTCAACACCGCCGCTGCCGTGTTGGCCCTGTTGGGGTGGGTGATCGTTCTCTACTTCCCCAACTGGCTCTACGGCGTGACGCTGGTTGCGCTGGGCCGCCAGAAGTTGGAACGCTGGGGCTCGTACTGGGAACCGTGGTCGGGTTGGCATGGCATATGTAGCGATTCCAGCCTATGAAGCGATGGTGTGGTGTACGCGATTTTCGCCGCGGAGGGCATATTCTTCATCGTCGGCACGGCGGCCATGTGGCGTCATTTCACTGGCGCAAGTTGCTGCCGTCGCTGCTGCGCATCCTGGTGGCCGGTTTTCTGACCGGTCTGGTGTTTCTTGGCGGCAACCTGTTGTTCGAACGTCTGCAGGCTGCCGGCATCGTTCCTGGCGGCACGGTCGGCGCAATCGTGGAGGTGCTTGTGGTGGGGTTGATCGGGCTGGCCGGCTTTGCCGGTGCGCTGATCCTGCTGCGAACGTTTGATGAAGACGAGATGGAGAGCATACAAGCGATGTTGCAACTAGGACGGAAGAAGAAGTGAGCCAATCAATCAAGCCGCCGCGCCTGTTGGTGATCGGTTTGGACGGCGCCACTTTCGATCTGCTGGAGCCGATGGCGACGCAGGGATGGTTGCCCAACCTGAGCCATGTGCTGGCAGACAGCGCACGCGGCGTGCTGCGCTCCACTGTGCCGCCGCTGACCGCACCCGCCTGGACGAGCTTCCAGACCGGCCTGCGTCCCGGCAGTCATGGCGTTTTCTCCTTTCAGCGCAGGCTGGACGCGACCCTGGAGCGTGAGTTCGTCAACAGCACCGCGATCCATGGGCCGCGGCTCTGGCACTGGCTGGCGCGCCACGGGCTGACAACCGGCGTAGTCAATCTGCCCATGACGTGGCCGCCCTTGCCGATGCCGGCTGGCAGCTACGTCGTGACCGGTATGGAAACGCCCGATACCAGTGTGCCCTTCACCGACCCGCCGGAGCTGGCCGACGAGCTGCGCGCCATGAATTACGTCTGTGATCTGCGCGTCAAGTTGCATGAGCGCGATTTTCGCAGCGCGGCCGGCGTCACCTCCATCGCGCGCGACCTGCTGGAGGTTTTGCGCCTCCGCGAGCAGGCGGTATTCAAGCTTCTGGCCGAGCGGCCGACCGATGCGCTGGTGGTGGTATTCGAGACACCAGACCGCTTGCAGCGTTGGGCCTGCGCCGTTGAGCAACTGCTGCACAACAATGGCGGCCTGGAACGCACTCCGCTGCACGAAGTCAGTCGCGCGTGCTGAGGAACTCGATCGCATCGTTGGACGACTGCTCGACGAGGCCCGGCGCGGAGACGCATGTCTTCTTCGTGTCAGATCACGGGTTTGGCTGATGCGCACCCGTTTTCACGTCGATCAATGGCTGGCCACGCAGGTGGCTGACCTACGCCGGCGGCAAGGCAACGGTGCGGCAGCGCCTGCGCGAAGCCGCTGCGCAAGCTGCGCCGCTTCCTTCCTCGTTCGCTGTTGCGCAGGGGACGGCGCGCGTTCGCAGTCAGTCGCATCATCGATTGGCAGCAGACACAGGCCTATTCGGCGCTGCACCATGGAGCACGCGATCTACGTCAACCAGCAGGGGCGCGAGCCGGAAGGCGTTGTGCCTGCCGACGAGGTTGATGCGCTGCGCCGATTGTTGAGGCATTGCTGCAAATCGCGATCCCGCCACCGGCAACGCAGTCGTGCCGCAGGCGTGGCTGCGCGAGGATCTGCACCAGGAGCCTACGTCGCGGACGCACCCGATCTGCTGTTCAGCCTGGCGCCCGGCTACGAGCCGACATCTGAGCTGTCATCGCAGGTATCTTCAGCGATGCGTTGGCCGAGGCGCCGGCATTCACCAGCCGGCCGGAATATTCATGGCTATGGGGCCGTCGATCATGCGGTGAGACGCTGCCGGATGCGTCGATCGAGGACGTGTTGCCGACCATGCTCTACGCTGGGATTGCCGGTTTCACCAGCCTTGAAGGCCAAATTATAGTGGACGCATTCGACCCGGCGGTGCTGGCCGCACGTTCGGTGATCCACGACGCCGAGCCTGACCCTGACAGCACCGCAGGTGCGCCGAACTATTCGGCCGATGAAGCTGGCCAGATTGCCAACGGCTGGCGGCGCTAGGGCTTGAGTTAGCGTTCAACCGCTGTGAGGTTGAACGCTGTGCACGGACTACCTTGGCAAATCGTTTTCATTCGTGTATAGTGCCCGTTGGCCGTTAGCCCGTTGGCTCGTTGGCTCGTTGTCGTTGGCTGTTGGCCGGTCGAGACCAGCCATGGCGCTAACACTTGCTCTGGCCAGTCTACGACCGAGCCAGCCAACGATGGGCCACGTCAGGATCATGTCACGAAATTTGAACTTCACTGTGTCGCTTGCCCGCCCGGATGACGTTTCCGATTTGACCCGCATCGCCCACGGCCAAAAGCTACTGGGCTATCCTGACGAGTGGATGGCTGCCTGGCATGCCCAGTTGACGGTCGATCCCCAGGATATTGTCGCCGATCCGACCTTCGTCGCGTGCGCTGATGATCGATTGTCGGCTTCTGCGCTGTCGATCAACGATGACATCGCCAGCCTTGAACACCTTTGGGTGTTGCCGGATGCAGGGATGCGGCGTCGGCCGGGCATTGTTCGACCAGGCGGCCTTGCACGCCCGCCGGAGCGGCGCGACCCTGGTCGAGGTCGAGGCGGACCCGCACGCAGTTGATTTCTACCGTCATTTGGGTTGTCAGCCGTTCGGCGAGACCGTCTATGAACTCGACGGGCAGCCACGGCGTTTGCCGCTGTTGCGATTGTCGTTGCCGCAAGGCCCGGTGGACAGATCATGACCGGGCTGCAAGACACTGACCGCGGCCAGCGGTTGAGCGGACGATTGCCCGGTCCTTTGCGTGGTCTGGCGCGCCGTTATTCTGACTGGAACTACGGTTGGCAGCTTGACATCGCTCTGCGTTATGTACCGGTCGCTGCTGCGCTGGCAGAAGAGGGCTGGCTGCGCAGCAATGCGGTGATCCTGGATGTGGGCTGTGGCAGCAAGGGCGGCGTCACCTCGTACGTGCCGGTCAGAACGGTGGGTGTCGATCTCAGCTTCAACGAGGCGCGCGTTCGCCGGCACCTGGCGGTGACACCCGTGGTAGGTTCGGCGCTGCAGCTGCCCGTGGCCGATGCAAGCGTGGACGTGGCGCTGTGCATGGACACGCTGGAGCACCTCTCGCCGCCGGCGCGCGAGACGCTGATCGCTGAATTGTTTCGCGTGACGCGGTCGTCCGGCCTGGTGATCGCCGGTGCGCCCTGCGGCGACGATGCGCGGGCGGTCGAACAGGTTGTCAGCGATCGCTACCAGAACCGCACCGGTCGCGAGCATCCGTGGCTGGCCGAGCATCTGATGTACCCGCCGATGACGCCGGAAGGGCTGAGGAGCATGATGGCGACTGCCGCGGCCCGCCGTTTTCGGCGCTATGAGCTGCGCATGGTTGATAACACCAACTTGCAACTGTGGCAGCTATTGCAGGAACAGGGCAGGCTGGTGCAGCTTTTACACCGGCTGCTGTTCCGGCCCTGGTGGCCCATTGTGCGTATCCAGCACGATCCGCCGGTCTATCGGCAGGTCTGTATCGTGCGCAGTATGACTCAACACTGGAGCAGCGCTGACTGGCGAACCAGCTCCACCAACAACGGCAGCAATGCCTGAAAACGACTGATATCGATGAGTACAACCAAAAACCGTCTGCTCGTCATCGGGCTTGACGGAGCAACTTTTGATCTGATGCGGCCGTGGGCGGAGGCGGGCGAGCTGCCCAACCTGCAACGACTGATGAGCGAAGGCAGTTGGGGGCCGTTGCGTTCCGTGGTCCATCCGTTCACGGCTCAGGCCTGGACGTCGATGGTCACCGGCACGCAGCAGGGCAAGCATCGGGTGTTTGACTTCTGGGAACGCGATTTCGCTACCTACGGGTTCCGCCTGCTCAACGCCAGCCACCGGGCGCTGCCGGCGCTTTGGAATCTACTGAGCGCGGCCGGCAAGGACGTGATCATCGTCAATCTGCCGCAGACCTATCCGCCTGAGCCGGTGCAGGGCGTGATGGTCAGTGGACGCGACACGCCGGGCCTCGGAGCGGCTTACACCTACCCCGCCAGCCTCAAGGGCGAGCTGGACGAGGTCAGCGACACACCGTATGTGATCGTGCCCGACGACTGGCTGTGGATGCAGCGCGGCCGGCCGGATCTGGCGCGCGCCGAGTTGTTGCGCGAGATCGACGTGCGTTTCGACGCGGCCAGGCATTTGATGGAAACCCGCCCCTGGGACATGACGTTTTTTGTGGTCAGCGCGACCGATGGCGTGGCGCACTTTTTCTGGAAGTACCACGACCCCACTCACCCGCTCTACGATCCCGTCGAAGCTGAGCGCTACGGCAACACGATTCTGGAGGTCTACCGCCGCTGCGACCAGCGCATCGGTGAATTGCTGGCGTGGCTGGAAGAGACGGGCAACTGCAACGTGCTGGTGGTGTCGGATCACGGACAAGGACAGCTTGGCTCGCAGGCTATTCACCTCAACTTGTGGCTGGCCGGGCAAGGGTTGCTGCACTTTCGCAGCCGCGCTGACAAGCGTCCCCTGGGCGAACGCGCGACAACGCTGGCATCGCGCGCCGTGCAGCAGGGCAAGCGCTCGCTGTATGGCCGCATTCGCTTTCAGACGCTGACGAAATTGCGCCGCCTGTGGCCCGACAGCCTGCGCACGCGGCTGGGCGCCGAGGCGTTCTTCCCCGATGTGGAATGGTCGCATACGCGAGCGTTCAGCGAGGAGTTGCGCGGCAACATCTGGATCAACCTGCGCGGCCGCGATCCACAGGGCGTGGTCGAGCCGGGCGCGGAATACGAGGCCTTGCGCGACGAGATCATCGCGGCATTGCCAAAGCTGGCAGATCCGGTCACCGGCGACCGTCCGATCCGACGGGTCTGGCGGCGTGAGGAACTCTACCGCGGTCCGTATCTGGAGCGATTACCCGACCTGATCGTCGAAGCAGATTATCCCGATATGTTCAAGCCGCACGGCGCATATCACGGGACTGCGGCGGTGCGCAACCTGTCGGCGCAAGAGATGCGCCAGCGGGCGATCACCGGCTGCCACCGCATGAACGGCGTGCTGATCGCCTGGGGACCGGACGTGGAGCCGGGCAGCAGCATCGATGACGCTGCGTTGATCGATGTGGCGCCCACCGTGCTGCACATGCTGGGCCAGCCGGTGCCGCGCGAGATGGACGGACGTGTGCTGGCGGAGACGCTGCGCGACGATGTGCTGGGTGCCGTGCGACCGACGACGCTGACCGAGCTGGGGTTCGACGGGCCGGGCGCGGAAGTTGGTTTCTCCGACGACGAGGCCGAGTATGTGCGCGAACGGCTGGCCGGTCTGGGCTATCTTGGGTAGGTGTGACCGATGATCGACTGGTATGGTGTGTTTCACAACGCGTTGTGGGTGCTGGGTCTGGCAATCGCGCTGGCGAGCCTGAGCTACAGCGACTGGCGGCGGCGGACGAGCGAGCCGCGCATCGGCTTCCGCGCCATGCTGGGCCAACCCGGCTTTCAGGCGGTGTTCAGCCTGGGCATGGTGCTGTTTTGCGCCGGGCTGGCGCTGGGCGGCGCGTCGTGGTGGCAGATTGCCGGCTGGGCGCTGCTGGCGTTCGCGTTCACCTGGCTGGCGTTCACGTCCTGGCGCAGGTTGCGTCGTCCGCAGGCGGATGGCGTGGATGCCGATGATCCCGGCGACGAATCGGATCAGAGTTGACCCGGAGGGACGGTTTGGAAAACCGTCCTGCGATTTCCCACATGAACCTCACGATCCTTCACACCAACGATCTGCACGGACACGTCGACGAGCTCACCGTGCTGGCTGCCATGGCGCGGCGCATCCGCGGCGAAGTCGAAGCCGCTGGCGGACATTGCCTGCTGGTCGATTGCGGCGACGCCGAGGAGCGCTCCGTGCTGGAGATGGCCGTCACCAAGGGGCGGGCGGCCGCTGTCTGCCTGCGGGCGGCGGGCTACGATCTGGCAGTGGTTGGCAACGGCGCGCCGCTTTCCTTTGGTCCGCAGGTCATCGCGGACATGGCGGAGGAGTTTGGACAGCCGCTGCTGGCCGGCAATCTGCTGGATCAGTCGGGCGCCTTGGTGGCCGGCTGTATTCCCTCGGTGGTGCGAACGATTGGCGACGTCAATGTCGGTTTCATCGGCATGGCGCCGCGCTGGGAGTATTGGACGTGGTTTGGCCTGCAAAACCCAGAATCGGCGCCCATCGTGCGCGCCGGCATCGAGCAGGTGCGCCAGGCCGGCGCGACCGTGATCGTGCTGCTGTCGCATCTCGGCATCGTGGACGACCTGCAGTTGACGTTGAACGTGCGCGGCATCGATCTGATCGTCGGCGGCCACAGCCACTCCACTATCTACGGCGGCCTGATACAGATGGGCGTGTTGCTGGCGCAGGCCGGCGATTTCGGCCGCTTCCTGGGACGGGTCGATCTTGTCATCGACGACCAGGCCGGTCGGGTGACTGAGAAGCGGGCGACGCTGCTGCCTCTGGAGGCTGATACGGCTCCTGACCCGGAGTTGCTGGCGGCCTGGCGCGAGCAAAAGGCGCTGGTGCGCGAGACGCTGGCCGAGCCGGTGGGCGAAATAGCCGCGGCGCTGAACTTCGATCCGGTGGCCGAAAGTCCGCTGGCCAATTTGCTGGCAGACGCCGTGCGCCTGCGCTGTGACGCACAGATCGCTTTGGTGCAGCCGACCCATCTCCTGGGTAGCCTGGCGGCGGGAACGGTGACCATGGGCGATGTCTACGACGCTTGCAAGTCCCCTGGCAACCCGGCGGTGCGCACGCTGACCGGCGCACAGTTGCTGGAGATGCTCGAGGTCGGGTTGGACCCGGTGCGGGCAGAGGAACCGGCTCCGTGGGGCCGGGGGCGACTTAACGGACGGCTGGCGGTGTCGGGATTGGCTGCGACGTATGACGCTGCCGCGCTGCCTGGCAGCCGGCTTTCAGATGTCCGGGTTGCTGGCGAAACCCTGGATCCCGCTCGCACGTATCGTGTGGCAGGCAGCGACGCGGAGTTGACCGACCTGTCATGGCGCGATGGCGAGCGGCGCAGCCTGCTGAGTTTCGAGCTGGGCGACGACGTGCAGTATGAAGTGCCGGCGAACTTGCGTGACGTGCTGGAAGACCATTTGCGCCAGCATTCGCCGGTCAGCCCGCCGTCGTTGGGCCGTATCGCTATTTGAGTTTGTTGGGCGCGGTCGCTGAGAACCGGTGTGGAATGATTTCGGAAGTCGCCGGTTGCTGAGCATACGTGAAAACGAGGTAACTACCCAGGTGGAGCGCAAGAAACCGGGTTTTTGATCTGATCGACAACGATCATGGGCAAGAGATGGCTTGTAAGGGCGCTACGTTCGTGATCGCAAGTGAAAAACCCGGTTTCTAAACCACCGGTTGAGCAGTCGCAAAACGAGGATGAAACCATGAGTCGACCACGAGACAGCATATTCTGGGGCATTTTGTTGCTGCTGATCGGCGCGGCATTCCTGCTGTGGAATCTGGGCGTGCTGGCCAGCTACCAGGCTACCATCGGCTGGATCGCGGTCGGCTTGTTCGGCATTCTGGGCGTGTCGATCCTAGTCGCACAGGTGTTGGGTCCGCAGGCGTGGTGGCGCGTCATTCCGGGCATGACGCTGCTGGGCATCGCCGGCGTTGTGCTGTTGAGCATTCAGGATGCGCCGCCCGTCTGGATCGCATCGGCGCTTTTTGCGGCTATCGCACTGGCGTTTCTGATCATTTACGCTGGCGAGCGCCAGGAGCGCTGGTGGGCGCTGGTTCCGTTTGGCGCGATGGCGGTCATGGTAGCAGTGATGATCCTGTCCAACGCCGGCTGGCCGGCTACGGCTGTCGGCGTCGTGCTTTTTGCCGGGATGGGGTTGGTGTTCTTGCTGGTTTACGGATTGGCTAAGGACCGCCGCGCACTGGCATGGGCGTTGACACCGGCCGTCGCGCTGGTGTTGATGGCGCTGGTGGCGTTGGCCGCGTACGTTGCGACATTGAACTCCGCGCTGGCAGGTGGTGTGCGTTTCTGGCCCGTGTTGCTGGTGATCCTCGGTGTAGTGCTGATCGGCTACGGCGTGACCCGCTCGCGCAAGCCCGCTCCCCCGCCCGGCCAACTGTCTGCACAGCCGGAGGCCGTAGCGCCGGCCGCTTCCGGGACGGCGGCGTTCACGATGTCCGATAGCCAGCCGGCAGCGCCTTCCCGTCGTATGGAACGATCTCCGATCACGTTGCACGATGAGCCGCCCAAGTCCGAAGCGACTTCGCAGCAGGAGCTTGGCGACGACTTCGACATCTACGACTTCCTCAAGTCCGCACCGCCGGAGAGTTAGAAAGCGAGGTTCAAAATGGCCTACGATGAAGGACTGGCACAACGGGTGCGTGAAGTTCTGGCTGTGGAGCCGGGACTGACGGAGAAACGGATGTTTGGCGGTATCGCGTTCATGCTGGACGGCAATATGGCGTGCGCGGTGAGCAACGACGAACTGATGGTTCGTGTGGGGGCCGATGGCGCTGATGCGCTCACAGCGCAGCCCGGCGTGCGCATTTCCGACATGGCTGGCAGGCCGATGAAGGGCTGGGTGCTGGTTTCAGCCAATGCCACCGCCGAGGACGAGGATCTGGCTGGCTGGGTCGGACGCGGCGTCACCTTTGCCAGGTCGCTGCCGCCCAAGTAGCTTAGAGTAGTTCGCTTAGCGCGCTGGCGATGTCCAGCGCTGCGGTCGGTCGTGCCAGCCGGCGCGCCCGTTGTCTGATAGCTTCTGCGGTCTCAGGCGCTGCCAGCCAGTCGCGCACCTGGGCCGCGATCTCCCCTGGCTCCCGGCGATACACGCCGGCGCCGTGCCTTTCTACGAAACTGATATTGCCGGTTTCTTGTCCAGGCACGAAGCTGCTGAGAACCATTGGCAGCCCGCAGGCCAACGCTTCTGCGATCGACCCCGGTCCCGCTTTCGTTACCAGACAATCCGCGGCGCTCATCCAGAGGGGGATGTCGGCCACGAACCCCAGCGGGGTGACCGGAACTGGCCATTTTGTGGCGGCCAGACGGTGCTGTAACGGCATGTTTCGTCCGCAAATCACCACAATTTGTGCCGGTTGATCCCAAAGCGCGGCGGCCAGCGCGCTGACGATTTGCTCCACCGGACCCATTCCCTCGCCGCCACTCATGACCAGCGCGGTCGGCAGGTCTGCCAGACCCAGCCGCGCCCTCGCTTCCACCCGGCTGACGGGAGGTTCTGCGAATGCCAGCCGGATAGGCAGGCCGAGTTGTCTGATGCGCGTTGGCGGCACGCCAGCCGCCTGGGCCGCCGCGCCCACCTCGTCACACGAAGCTATCAGCAGATCGACCTCGGGGGCATACCACATCCGCGGCGCTGAAACAAGGTCAGTCACCACTGTGGCGGTGCGTGTCTTCGGCTGTCTGGCGCGCAGGGTGCGTTGAGGCGCCTGGCTCAAGAGCGGATGCACGGAGACCACGAGATCAGCCGGGTGGTCAGCGAATAGCTGGTGCATCCGGTCGGACTGCCAGATGGTCGTCAGGTCTCGTGCTGCGCGCCAGCTTGCTGGATGCGCACTTAACCGCCACAGCGTCTGCCAGAGCCAGCCGGCCCGGTTGATGAGTGGCAGGTAGGCGCCGGGCGCGTGGTTTAGCGGCCAGTGCGCATATTCAGCAAAGGGATCGACGATGTCGGACGCGACCGCCGGACCGTGAAGCCGTTGTAGCGCTTCGGCCAGCGCCTCCGCCGAGGCGCGGTGTCCACCCCCTGTGTCCGAGATGAGAAATAGCACTCGCCGTGTCATGGCGTAACAAGTTCGTAGTAGGCGCTTCAGCGCCATTCCGGACGCACGAACACCCGGAACGGCTGAAGCGCCTACTACGAACGGGGTTTAACCTGAAGAGCCGTTGGTCTGCGCCTTGAACGACACCACCAGCTGCTGCTCGTCGTAGCGGGCGCCGCTGACCGGCAGGCCGGCAAGGATGCGCGGCAGGGCGATGTTGCGCTTCCAGTTGCCGATGTGTACGATCAATTCGTCGTGCATGGAACGGGTCAGCTTGATGTCAGATTTTTCGACAAAGGGCAGCGGCAGGCGCAACTGGTAGCTGCCGTTGACCTTGACGACTTCCTGCGACAGGCCGGTATAGAAGATCGTCGTCGGATCGACATCAGCGTACAGCGCCTGACCCATCTTGCGCAGCATCTCCACCCCTACCACTTCGGTGGAAAAATAGGGCACATCGTAGATCGGCAATGGGGAGAAGGCTTCCTCCACGAATTCGTGATAACGCGCCTGGATCTCGCGCCAGTTGGCAAAGTAGCCGTCGGTGACGGTGGCCGGGATCATGCGATTGCAGACGATCAGATCGGTAGCATAGCCATAAAGATTGAGGTAGGTATAGGCGCGCTGCGCCTCCTTGACCACCATCTTCTCAGGGTTCAGCACCAATCGCATGGAGGTGATGTCTGGTTTGCTCAGCAGCTTGGTCATCGCCTCCAGTTGCACCACCAGTTCCTCGACGCTGGCAAAGAGATCCTCATCGGGCAACGGCACCTCGATCATACGCTTGATCATCGGACCTGCCACTTTGAGCACTTTGCGTTCGAACGGGATGATTTTCTCGAGATACCAGCGCGCCAGTTCCGGGAAAGCCAGCAACTGCAGCGTCGCGCCGGTGGGCGCACAGTCCACGACCACCACATCGTACAAACCACTTTCAGCCAGGTCGTTGATCTGCATCAGGCTGGCCAGTTCTTCCATGCCGGGCAGGACGCTGGTTTCCTCGGCCACCAGATCGTTCATGCCCCGCCAGATAAAGATCGCCGACAGGTATTCCTGCACATTGCCCCAATGTTTCTCCATCTGGTGCAGCAGGTCTACCTCCTGGCCCCACAGGTTGGGCGCCAGTTCGGTTGGCTCGTTGCCGATCCGCATATCGAAGGAATCGGCCAGGCTGTGGGCGGGATCGGTGCTCAGCACCATGGTGCGATAACCCAGGTCGGCCGAGCGCAGTGCAGTCGAGGCCGAGACGCTGGTCTTACCGACGCCGCCTTTGCCCGTGAACATCAGAATTCGCATGATCGTGTTACTCTCCAGAGCTTGCAAAACCGGTCGGCAAAGCGACCGGTTGTGAAGATTATACCATCCGTCGGAGCGCGGACCAAACAGTGTCTGAATCCGAGCGTCCACAATCATGGATGCAGGACTATGACAGTCACTTACAGGCCGCCACCCAGACAGGCAGAGGGTGTTGACTCTCACTGCCAGTCATAGAGATACGACCGTTTTTGACAAACCCTGACCTTGCAAGTATAGTCACCGCTGTATGCCTAACGCACCTACCAACCGAACTCCTCATACTTACCGGGTTCTGCAGAGCGCCACATGAACGAGCTAGGACATGAGCTCCGCGAGGCGCGCGAGGCGCAGGGCTATGGCCTTGCCGAGGCAGAAGACCGCACTCGTATTCGCCAGAAGTTCATCGCGGCGATGGAAACCGAGGACTGGGGTGCTCTGCCGGGTGATGTTCCGACCCGCGGTTTCCTGCGCAAATATGCTGCTTTCCTTGGATTGAACCCGGAGGAAGTGGTGGGCATGTACGAGCAGCGTGCCAGGGTGACCGGTGCCCAAACGGATGCTGCTCAGGTGCCGGCCGAGCGTGAGCTTGACTACCGGCCCATCGAGTTGGCGCTTGCGGAAGAGCCGCCGCGCCGAATTCCCTGGCGTGGCATTGTCGTGCTGCTGGTGCTGGTTGGCGTAGTAGCCGCCGGATGGTGGATCTATGCCTACCGGCCCAACTGGATCAATAACTTCGTTGCGCTGCCGCAGAATCTGCCGCAGGCAGGCGATATCATCGCTCTGGAGCCGACCGCGACGGCCACAGCGGTCGAGCAGCAGTCGAACCGGGTGACCGCGACGCCAACCAACACCGTTGAGCCGTCCGCCGAGGCAACACCTGTGCCTGTGGTTGCAGCCATAGCGACACCGGCAGCATCAGCGGACTCGACTGCTGAGCCAGTCGGGCCGCTGGAAACTGTCGCTCCATCTTTGGACACGATGCGTCTGCAACTCAATCTGCTGGCGTTCGTGGATCAGGCTGGTGATCGACGGACAGGTTGCCACCGAAACAGTGATGGAACAGGGTGTCGAGGATAGCTTCGAGGCCAAGATCGATCGTGCTACGCACAGGCAACGCGGCTGGCGTAAAGGTGACGCTAAACGACGAGGATTTGCCATTTCTGGGCGGACCGGGCGAGGTCATCGAACGCCGCTGGGACCTGGTGAACGGTGAGATCGTCGAGACGACACCGACTCCTGTCCTGGCGACGGCGACGCCCACAGACGAGCCTACCGCTACGCCGACCCCCTGATCGGCGATCGGACAGAACGAAATTCAGGCGGCGAAGGTGCAACTTCGCTGCCTTTTATTGTCCCAGGTATTAGCCTCCGAGGTCGCCGGATTTGGTTACGGGCCGGTATGCGTGTTCGAAACAGGTGTGCGCAGCCAGTCGTCGACTTCGGAAGCTTCATAGATACGAGTTGTCAATGTCCAAGCACAAGAACCGAACCAATCGCCAGCCGGCATATTATTTGCTGACTCTGGGGTGCCCCAAGAACACGGTCGACAGCGAGGGGATGGCCATGTTGCTGCAGGGCGATGGCTATCGCTCGACCGCCAATCCCGACGCCGCCGACATACTGATCGTCAACACGTGTGGGTTCCTGGAGTCGGCCAAGGAAGAGTCGCTGGCCACGCTGAATGACCTTGCCCGCGGCAAGCGACGTGGCCAGAAGCTGGTCGCGGCCGGTTGTCTCGCCCAGCGCAACGGCGACGAGATTGTCCGCCACGTCCCCGGTGTGGATGCGCTGCTGGGCACTCGCCGCTGGATGGAGATTGTCCCGCTGGTGGACGCTCTGCGCTCCGATCGCACGAGCCAACGTTACAGCCTGTTGGGCGACCCGGAACACGACGACGGTGTGGTTGTGCGTCCTCCGGCCATCGGTGGCAGCGCCTACCTCAAAATCAGCGATGGCTGCAACGCGCCATGCGCCTTCTGTTCGATTCCTACGTTCAAGGGCAAGCTGCGCAGCCGACCGCTGGCAGCGGTGGTGGACGAAGCGGCTGGACTGGTCCGCGGTGGGGCACGCGAGCTGGTGGTGGTGGCGCAGGACAGCACCGACTACGGCCGCGACCGCGGCGAACCGGACTCGTTGCCGCAGTTGCTGGCGGCCATCTGCCGGCGTTCACCTGACCTGCGCTGGCTGCGGCTGATGTACGCCTACCCTGGTCATGTCAGCGACCGCCTGGTTGAGGTGATGGCGACGGAGCCGCAAATTGTCCATTATCTCGACATGCCCTTGCAGCACGGCCACCCGGAGACGCTACGCCGGATGCGCCGGCCCAGTAGTCTGAACTGGGTCTACAAGACCGTCGGCAAGTTGCGCGATGCCATGCCGGAAATTGCGTTGCGTACGACATTCATCGTTGGCTTCCCCGGCGAGACCGAAGAGGAATTCGTCGGCTTGCTGGATTTCATGAAGGCGGTGCAGTTCGACAAGCTGGGCGTCTTCAAGTTCAGCCCTGAGCCTGGCACGCCCGCGTTCGATCTGCCCGATCAGGTAGACGCCGACACCATGGAGGAGCGCTGGCATCGGGTCATGGCGTTGCAGCAGGATATTTCGCTGGCGCGCAATCAGACGCAGATCGGCCGGACGCTGGACGTTCTGGTCGAGGGTGCAGGCGAGCTGGACGCGGACAGTATCGACGCGCCGCTGCAATTACGCAGCGGCGAAGCGGTAACGCTGGCGCGCTCCTATCGCGACGCTCCCGAAGTTGACGGTCTGGTGCTGATTCCAGGCGTCGCGTTGCAGCCGGGTGAGATGGCCACGGTGACCATCACCGGCGCGATGGCCTACGACCTGATCGGCGAGCCGGCCGTGGACGCAAGAACAGCCGGCGTGACGTTCACACCGGCTGCAGAGTTAACGCTGTTTGGTTGAGGGCCTACCCTAACTCTCTCCCAAAGGGAGAGGGAACTTTCCGGAACTCCCTCTCCCTTTGGGAGAGGGCCGGGGTGAGGGATCAGCCGCCGATGAGCCGTGACCAGAAGCTGCGACGTTCCTGCTGTTGCTGTCCTGAGTAGGGCTGCTGATTTGCCTGTGGGGGCGGTCCGTATTGTTGCTGTGGCGGCTGGCTGTATTGCTGCGTCTGCTGGGGTGAGCGCTGGCTCGCCATGAGTTTGGAGACGGCGTCTTCCAGCACGCGCACCCGCGTTTCCATTCGCTCACGGTAGTCGGCCAGATAGCGGTGCTGCTCATTGATTTCTCGCTCGAGTTCCAGCATTCGCTCACGCAGATCAGAGTTTTCGCCCTTGAGGTTCAGATTATCCTGAATCATCACGCCCATCAGATCACGGCTGGCAATCTGACTGTTGAGGATGATCTGCTGGGTGTCGGTCAGATTCTTGACAGCGTCCTGCAGGAAGCGGGCCGCCGGTGGAAGAATCTCGGCGGGCAGTTGTTGGTCACGCTCGGCGCCAGGCTCCTGCCCGTCCGTGAATTCCAGATTGTCTACCTGATCATCGACTGAGTCGAAAATCAGATCATCTGTGTCGTCCGGTTCGGCGGCCGCACGCTCCTGCGTAAGTTGTTCAGTGACCTGTTCATAGGTCAGTCCCTGGTCGAGCAATTCCTGAACACGCTGCAAGATGGCCACATCCTCCGACGTATAGCGCCGGTGGCTGCCACCCTCGGAAGGACCGTCGTTGAGGACGAGAAATTCCGCAAAGCGACTTGACCAGCGCCGCAAGGTTGCAGCGCTGATACCCAGGAGTTGCGTCACCTCGGCCGGGCGATAGAGGTTGGATGGCCCGGTCGCAGCCAGGGACGGGTCGTTAGTCATCGTTCACCACGCGGTATTCGGCGTCCACCACATCGTCGTAGTTGGCTTGAGCACCGGTCCCGTTGCTGGATGTCTTGCGTGACGCCCCGGCGTTGCTTGATTTCTGCGAAGCATTGCCGGTCGCATCCGACTTCTGGCTGAATCCGCCGCCGGTGGCTTTGTTGCGATACTCAGCCACGATATCCGTCGGCGCCAGCGCCACGAACATTCGGATCAGCAGCAGCGCAATGGCCACCTCATCCAACTGTCCGATAACCGGAATGAAGTCGGGTAACAGGTCGACGGGCATGATGAAATATATCAGCGCTACGACCGGAACAGCGATCTTCAGCAACATCGAGACGCGCGGATCGGTGTAAAGCCGCCACGCGATTTGCCCGTTGACGAGCAGATCGTCGAGAAAACTACCTGATTTGTTGGTTTTACTTTCAGCCATTTCGAGTTCTCACTCCTTTCGATCAAAACCTTTTATATGTTGGTCGTGAGCGATTGAGCGATTCGATCTCGTGAGCGTTTCTGCCACACGGTGATTGATTATACCGCTCATACGAGTCATTCGCCAAATCGATCACGATCTTCTGCTTGTGGTGACATTTCCCGAATGCACTTCGTCTGCCTTGCGGCAACGATTGGCCGAGAGTGCCACCTAACCACGTTCAATGAACACCTTACTGCGTACCTTGCAAGACCTCTCGCCTGCCATGCTGCGTGCGGTGGCCGAGAACAACCATGTCAGCTTGGCGAGCAACGTGCCTCGCGCCATGGCTGACGAACTGGCCGCTGTCCTGGTCGATCCAGCGCACCTTGCATCGGTTGTCGCATCGTTGTCATCTGAAGCTTGCGATGCACTGGCTCACCTGGTTCAGGAGGATGGGCGCATGACAACTGCGGCCTTTGAGCGACGTTACGGCGAGATACGTTCCTTTGGCCCAGGTCGGCTGGAGCGTGAACGCCCGCAGCGCAATCCGGCTACGACCAGTGAAACGCTTTGGTATCTTGGTCTGATCTACCGCACGTTTGCTGAGACGCCGGAAGGGCTGACCGAGTTCCTTGGCATTCCCACCGAAGTGATACCGCTGTTGCCGCAGCTACAATCACCGGTGGGAAGTTTTCGCCTGTCTGCTGTCTCCGGCCCGGCAAGCATGGCAGCGCTGCCCTTGCCCGACACGCTGTTGCACGATGTCTGTTCGCTGCTCTGCCTGGTGCAAGCCGGTGAAGTCCGGACCGCAGGGCAAGGCGAGGCGACCAATTGGCGCATCACCAGTCTATACGCATTAGGTGAGTTAATGTTGCAGCCCGTGGAAGCAGCGCATTTTCTCGACCCTCGTTCGCCCGGTAACGTGTCTGCGTTGGCCTTTGCGCTGGTTGCCGACATGGGGTGGCTGCGGGTTGCTGGTGGCGTGGTGCGCCTGCATGCCGAGCCCGTGCACCAATGGCTGTTGCTTTCACGACCCGAGCAGCGCCGCCGGCTGATGGAGGCCTGGCGCGCTTCCACCAGTTGGAATGACCTGTGCCGCACGCCGGTGCTGAGTTGCGAGGAAACTGGCAGTTGGGGCAACGATCCAGCGGCAACCCGGACGCGCTTGCTGCCGCTGCTGGCATCGCTGGACAACATGACCTGGTACACGACGGCAGACTTCGTTGCCGCAGCCAAGGAGCACGCCCCCGATTTTCAGCGACCGGACGGCGACTACAACACCTGGTACCTCCGCCGCCGCGACGATTCGATCTTTCTGCGCGGTTTTGAACGGTGGGACGAGGTAGAGGGTGAACTTTTGCGCTGGCTGTTGGTCGGCCCGCTGAGCTGGCTGGGCGTCGTGCAAACGGGCCTGGACGAACGCGGTGCGGCGTTGTTTCGGCTCACCGAAGATGGCGCGCGCTGGCTGGCAGAAGAGGCAGCGCCGGCTTCCGATACCGCCGGCCAGCTTGTGGTACTGCCAGATTTCACCCTGGAGATTCCCGCCGATGCCCCGTTGATCGATCGCTTTCGTGTGGCCCGTTTTACAACCTGGGAACCTGTCGTGCGCCAGCCAGCGCTGCTTTTCCGCTATCGAATCACTCAAACCGGGCTGCGGCGGGCGGCCCGCCAGGGCATTACTGCCGAACGGGTGTTGATCTATCTGCAGGAGCAGTGCGGCGAAGCGTTGCCAGGCAATGTTGCTGCCGCGCTGGCCGGCTGGAAGATGTAACGGCATTTGCGCGTTTCCAGAGCGCAGGCGATAATCCTTGCCACAGGAGTAATTCATGGAAATCGGATTGACGCTTTTTCCCTTCGTTCTGCTCTCTCTCGTACTGATCCTGGCCAATCTTGAATCCAGGGATCGCATTTTTCTCTGGCTGACCTATCTGGCGCTGGCGGGACTGAACTTCTTGGTGGTGATCATTGGGCTCGGGCTGCTGGTGCTGAGTCTGGTGGACATGCCGGAAGTGTCGCTGGGCATGGTCGACGCCTACCGCGTGCTGGCAGGCGCGATGATCCTTACCGGTTTGCTGGCGTTCGTTCCGATGATTCCACCGGTGCCTCGCCTGCTGGCGCGCTGGCTGCGCGTCAATCCAGGCTCGGCCGTCACGGTGACCGCGCTGGTCTATGCTGTCTATCTGGTGGGTTCCGGCATCGGGCAGCAACCATTGCTGAGCGACCCGGAAGTGCTGGGCGAGCTGGGCGGCGGCAACATCACCGCCGGGCTGCTGTGGGCGCAAGCGCTGGGCATGGTCTTGCTGGCCTTCACGGGTGTCGGTTTCGTGGTGCGGCGGAACTGGCGGGAGACCATCGACCGGCTGGGCTTCAAGCGGCTGACCATGCGCCATCTCGCCATCGCCGTCGGTGCAGTGATCGGCCTCTTTGTTTTCCAGATTGTCTATTCGATGGTCTGGCAGGCGCTCGACCCAGCCGGTTTTGGGGAGATCTCCGACGCCAGCAACCTCCTTTTGGGCGATCTGACCGGTGTGTTTGGCGCGTTGACTATCGGTCTGGCAGCCGCGCTGGGCGAAGAGATGATCTTTCGCGGCGCGCTGTTGCCGCCCTTCCGACTGCTGCTGACCTCGGTCCTGTTCACGGTGATCCACAGCCAGTACGGTATTTCCCCCGCGGCCGGCATCATTTTCGTCATTGCCTTGGTGCTTGGCGTGCTGCGCTACCGCACCAGTTTGACGGTGTGTATCCTCGTTCACTTCGGTTACAACTTCCTTTCGGTCATGCTGCCGACTCTGGGGCAGTAACGTGTCTGATCAGCCGGGCAGCAGCCACGACGATGTCGCTGAGCGGCTGCGTCGCTTGCAGCAACTGGGCGTCAAGCGCGGCCGCGCGGCCATTCAGCCGCCGCAACAGCCGGCTGCCGCAGCGCACGCGGCAACTGGCCAGTCGCTGCTGGATTTGGTGGGCGGGCGGATCGTGCAGACCGCTTTTGGTCCTTGCCATGTCGTCGAAACCCGTTTCCCATTGGACGAAACCCGCGGCGGTTGGACATTGGGGGCAGCGCTGACTTTTGACGGGGCTGCTGTTGCCGCGTGTAGCCGCAACGAGGAACTGGCCAGCTTCGACTTTCGCCGCGCAGGCTTCATCGATACCGAGACCAGCGGCCTGTCAGGCGGCGCGGGAACGTTTGCGTTCATGGTAGGGATTGGGACGTTTGAAGAGGAACAGGGAAATCAGGGAAACGAGGGAACTGCGACGGAGTATGTGGTGCGGCAGGTGTTTATGGAGAATCCGGGGCAGGAGCGGGCGCTGCTGAGCTTTGTCGGCGGCGTGTTGGCGCGTTGCACGGGGCTGGTGAGCTTCAACGGGCGGGCGTTCGATGCGCCGCTGCTGGAGAACCGCTATCTGCTGAACCGTGAGCCGTCCCCGCTGCGCGGTTTGCTGCATTTTGACCTATTACCTGCCGCGCGCCAGCGCTGGCGATTGCGGCTGCCATCCCGGTCTCTCGGTTCGCTGGAGCGCGACATCCTGGCCTTCGAACGCAGCCAGGAGGATGTCCCCGGCTGGCTGATCCCCTCGATCTACCAGCAATACGCGCGCGGCGGCGATGCACTGACGCCTCAGGTGCTGGGGGACGTGGCGCACGTCTTCTATCACAACCTGCACGACATCGTCAACATGGCGCCGCTGGCCGCTATTCTCTGTGAACCTTTTCAGGCAGGCACGCTGCTGCCGGATCATTTGCACCCGATCGATGTGGTCGCTCTCGCCCGTTGCTTCGAGGAACTGGCATGGCACGACCACAGTGAAAGGGCCTACCGGCGCGCGCTGGAGTTGTCCTTGCCGCCTCAGATTCGGGCTGAAGCTCTGAACCGGTTGAGCTGGCTGCTGAAACGCCAGGAGCGGCGCCTGGAAGCAGCCGCGTTGTGGCAGGACTGGATCACCTCCGTGCCGGGTCACGACATCACCCCCTACGTCGAGCTGGCCAAACACTACGAGTGGCACGACAGCGACCTGTCGGCGGCGCGCAAGTGGACGCTGTGGGCCGTCCACGTCGCTGGCCAGATGCCGCCCGGCCCTGACCGCGAGCTGGCGCAGGCTGGCTTGCAGCATCGGCTGGAACGGTTGGAGCGCAAAATCTCCGGAAGTCAGGAATGACGCGGCACGGCTGGTTAGGGGAAAGACGATGGACGGCTGCCGGATTGGCAAACGATCCGGCTTCGAGGTGGAAGGCTCTACGGGCCTGGGATGCGTGGGGTCGATAGCCCCGGAGGGGCTTGCATGTTGTAGCCGGGCGATCAAATCGCCCGGCGGTCTCGCCCGACGATGAAAGAACCTGCCATCTTACGTTCAACACATTGACATCTGCCGTCCAGCGCAATGTCATACACAACCAACCATCACACCCAACGAAGGGAGCAACCCACGCATGACCAGCACCAGCCCCCCGCAAACGACCCGGCCGCCCACGGTCACGCTGACTGCCGAAAACATCGAACGCCTCAAGACGTTTCGGCGTCCGCCCGGTGACAACGGCATCGGCCTGCATTTCCACCTCGACCTGCGCGACGAGTTTATCACCAGCACGGTCGCGCGTCTCCAGTCGATCCGTGCCACCTGGACGATGATCTACGCCCAGGACGAGCTACAGGCGCGCCGTGCCGCACAGGCTTGCGCAGCCGTTGGCATCATGCCCGTGGTGCGCATCGGCAAATTGATCGATGAGCCGTTCGATTCGGAACCATTCGTCGAGGCGCTGCGTGAGCCGTTCCAGGTCTTCGGGTCGCGGCCCTACATCCAGATATACAACGAGCCGGAGGATGAGCGCGAGTGGCGGCATGGCCGGCCGGGCAACTGGGTGGAGATATTCGCCCGCAACTGGGCTGCGCACGCCCAGCGCATCTACCGGGCCGGCGGCTATCCTGGCATCCAGGTGCTGACAAGGGAACCGTTCGACGCGGCCGTTGATGCTGTGCGCGCCAGCGGCCACCAGGAACTCTGGGAGCGCGCTTTCTTCGTGCAGCACAACTATGGCGCTAATCACCCGCCGGCGTACCCGTATGACGAGCGCAATCAGGTTGACAACCCGGGCCAGACGATCATTCAGGACCAGTTGAGTGGGCTGGGCTTTCTGGCCTATGCGGCCTGGATGCAGGAACGCATCGGCTATGTCCTGCCCATTGTCGGCGGCGAGGGCGGCTGGCTGTTCGGCGCGGAAGAAGACCGTCGCTATCCCAAGGTCGAGAAGGCGTTGCACGCCCAGTATCATCGCGAGATGTTCGACTGGTTGCGCACCGGCGTGCTGGCCAACGGCGAACCGCTGCCTGATTACGTATTCAGCATTACGCCCTGGATCGTCTCGTCATGGACCTTTGCCGGTCAGAACTGGTGGGATAACCCGCTGACGCCGGAAGGCCAGCTTACGCAGACCATCGAAGCTGTGCAGGCGATTCCGGCATTCGTGCGTCAGTTCAGCTGGGACGATGGAACGCCGCCGGTTGACCCGCCCGTCGATCCGCCGGTCGATCCACCACTTGACCCACCCGTTGATCCGCAGCCGGTCGCTCTTCCGCCGCTGCGCAAGGGTGACTGGATCGACGAATTCAAGGTCCAGGTTGTGCGCTGCGAAGACCGGCCCGATCAGCCAGAAGGCGAAATCATTTTCCGGCTGGTGGATCTGTTTACTACCCGCGATGGTATTTGGGACCCGGAGCCTGGCAAGCCAGGTGGCGTGCAACTCTGGGCGCGGCAATCGTACCTGCGTCCGCTGTCCGCGCCCGACTACTTCGACGACGCGGGCGGCGATCACCACCTGTTTGCGCGGGTGCTGGACCTCAATGGACAGCCCATCGCGACGGCTGACCTGGTTCGCTACTGGTCCGACGGCCTGGACAAGCTGGCCGATCCGTCCTATCAGGGCTATGTGATGAAGACGCCCAAAAGCCACTCAGGCTGGGCCAATCTGGACATCTACCAGAACTACTACCCTGATCAGGGCAAGCAAGGCCCGTGGTGCTGGAGTCCGGTCGGTGCGGCGGATGTCGTCGTTGGCGGCGGATTGCCCTACAAGCTGCACGTTTCGACCTTTGCTGTCTGGCAAGCCGTGCGCCGACAGACGCATGCCGACCCACCACCGCCGCCACCGCCGCCACCGCCGCCGCCTGGCGAAGTGCCGCTGGAGATGATCCGGCGCAACGCCTGGGATATTCTGGACATCCCGTTCAACCCGGACGC
>JACKBI010000003.1 GCA_020634615.1 Anaerolineales bacterium | reverse complement strand
GAGCAGCGCTGGGCGCTGGGCCGGCCGCGCGAGGGCGCGCTGGACGGCCCGCCGTTGCAACCCTTGCCGCATGTGACGCTCAGCGCTGTGGGTTACGACGAGCTTACCGCGCAGGTCAGCAGCGACGCGCCGTGGTCGCTGCGGCTGCACCAGTTCCACCTGCCGGGCTGGAACGCGACGGTGGACGGCGCAGCCGCGCCGACCTACCCAACCGGCGAGCTGGGGCTGGTGACCGTTGACCTGCCGGCGGGCGAACACAGCGTGCGGCTGGCGTTCGGCGACACAGCGGCCCAGCAAGCGGGCGCGGTGATCTCGCTGGCCGGTCTGGCGGCCTGGCTGGCGCTGGTCTGGCTACGCGGCCGGCAGCGCAGTTTACGAGCAACAAGCGTCGTTGTCGGCGTGCTGGCCCTCCTGCTGGCCGCCAATAGCCTGGGCGCCGGTCAGACGAGTTGGACGCCGCAGCCTGCCAATGCAGCGATTGAGGACGTCGCGATCTTGGTAGCCACGGACGCGCGCACGTTATCCGATCTGAACGTCGCGGAGGTGACGCTCTACTGGCAGGCACTGCGCGAGACGAGCCAGGACTACAAAGCGTTCGTGCACTTGCTGGGCGCGGATGGCAGCGTTATCGCCCAGCAGGACGGCGACCCGGTGGGTGGCTTCACGCCGACGACCCGCTGGCGACCGGGCGAGATCATCGCCGACCGCCATGTCATCTCCTTGCCGCCCGACCTGCCGCCCGGCGAATACAGCCTGCGTGCCGGGATGTACCAGACCGACCCGCTGCGCAATTTGACTGTCGATCCGCCCACACCTGATGAGCGTGTGGATGTCGGGACGGTGACGATCGAGCATTGAACATGTTGCCATCCACGAATGCCTCACGAATACGCGAATGCGATGGCGAGATTGCAGGCATTCGTGTATTCGTGCTGCCGCAGGCATTCGTGGACGGCATGGCTGAGTATCGCGTGACCACATCAACTTGACCTGAATCCTTGTACGTATCATGAATCCTCGTCGAACCTTTCTTGCCATCCTGGCGATCTACCTCCTGCTGGCGGTGGCCTATTCCGTCGCGCTCCCGCTGGGCGAGGCGCCGGACGAGGCCGACCACTACGCCTATATTGTCTACCTGGGCGAGCACCGCAGCCTGCCGGAGGGGACGACGGTCACGCAGAGCAAACACCCGCCGCTCTATCACGCCGCGGCCGCCGCGCTGACCACCTGGACAGGCCTGGATTTCACCTTCCTGCGCTCGAACCCCGACGCGCTGCCGCTGGGGCCTGACAAGCCGCCCAATTTCTTCATCCACACCACGCTGGAAGATTTCCCCTGGACCGGCGGTCCGCTGGCCATGCACCTGGCGCGCTTCCTGTCGATTTTCTTTGGCGCGGTAACAGTTTGGGCGGCGTGGCGGCTGGGAACGGAGGTATTTCCAGAGCGCCTGGCCATCGGCCTGCTGGCGGCCGCGTTCCTGGCCGGTCTGCCCGGCTTCCTGTTCATCAGCGCGTCCATCAACAACGACAACGCCGCGGCCACGTTCGGCGCGCTGGCGGTGCTGCTGTGCGCGGTGACACTGCGGCGCGGGCTGGTCTGGTGGCGTTCGCTGCTGCTGGGTGTCTGTCTGGGACTGGGACTGTTGTCGAAAGTCGGTACGCTGGCGCTGTGGCCGGTGGCGCTGCTGGCCGTGGGTGGCGCTTGGTGGCTGTCAACGAACCGGAAACAGGTCGCGCTGCGCGCGGTTGTTCAGTTGATCCTGATCTACGGCGTCGCCGTGCTGGTCGCGTCGCCCTGGCTGCTGCGCAACGGGCAGCTTTACGGCGATCCGCTGGCGTGGGACCTCGTGCGCGCTACAGTGGATCAGCGGCTGGAACCGCTGCGGTTGGCAGACATCGGCTGGTTGCTGCGCGGTTTCCACACCAGTCTCTGGGGACGTTTCGCAGCCGCCGGTCAGGTCGCCGCGCCGACGTGGGTCTTTACGCTGGCGGCTGTCTTCACCGCAATCGTCATCGCCGGGGCGGTGTTGTATCTCGCCCGCGGCAAATGGCAGATCGACGCCGCACCACCTTCAGATCCATCGTTTGAGCCTACACCTCCCATCACCGATCACCGATCACCGATCACTGATACCCGCTCCCTTTTCTGGTTGCACCTCACGCTTCTCGCCGCCGCGCCGTTGCTGATGTTCCTCTCCATCGTGCGCTACAGCGCCATCGCGCTGGGCACGGATCAGGTGCGGCTGATGTTTCCTGCGCTGTCGGCGATGGCGGTATGGACAGGAGTCGGAGTCGTTGGGTTGGTGGATTGGGTAGGGAAGGGAGGGACGGAAGGGAAAG
Organism: Anaerolineales bacterium; assembly: GCA_020634615.1. Classification (GTDB taxonomy): domain Bacteria; phylum Chloroflexota; class Anaerolineae; order JAAEKA01; family JAAEKA01; genus JACKBK01. The sequence goes on along the minus strand of JACKBI010000003.1, from coordinate 350,234 downwards.
GTGGGAAACGAGGGAAAGAAGGGAAAGGAGGGAAAGACCGGGTGGTTGTTGGTGGATTCGCGGGAGGGATGGCAGTGTTTGGGCTGGTGGTGTGGCTGGGCGTTTTGCGGCCGGGTTTTGCACCGCCGGAGCCGATTGTCCCGGCCGGCAGCGTGGCAGGTGAGACGCTGGCCGCGTTTGGGCCGCTGGAACTGGTAGCCGCTGAACTGCCCGGCGAGCCGGTGTCCGCCGGGTCAGCGATCCCCGTGCGGCTGTGGTGGCGGGCCGGCGCGGAGGGGCTGGACGATCTGCGGCCGGCCGTGCGGCTGGTCCACAGCGACGGCTGGCTGGCAGCGGAGTGGAGTCACTCGCCGGCCGATGGGCGTCACAGCACCGACCACTGGCAAGAGGGCGAGGTGTTCGAAGACAGCTACCTGCTGCTGCCCAATCCCGGTCCGCCGGGCGTTTACACCGTGGAGGTGGGCGTCCGTCCCTTCGGCGGCGACTGGCTGCCGGCCAGGGAACCGGCGGACAACAGCGAGTTCCATATAATCGGTCAGGTGATTTATCAGTAACCGGTAAAGGCGAGCAGGAATGGTCGGGCGAGGTGTCGTTCCCGCGAAGGCGGGAGCCCAAGGCCATGAAGAGCGGATTCTCGTCGGCGCGTCGCGGGGCGTGACGGATCATATTTTGGTCTCTTCGCGCTCATCCAGATTGAGCGGACCGGCACGGTCGGGAGACCGGCCGGAGCAGAGGGAAAGTGAGTTACGTGCAACCAAGGGATTACTCGACCGACATTCCCGGACCTTTGTCCATCTCTCAATCAGCTTCTAATCAAGAGTTACTGGCTCACCCAGCGTGCTTGCTGGAGATGCCCAGCCGCGACTTGAGGGAAAAGCTGAGGATGTCACGCATGTAGCGCCAGTAGATCATCTTGGAGTAGCCGCGCACGCGCGGGTGCATGGTCATGGGGATCTCTGTTGCGCTTGCGCCGGTCTCCAGCATGCGCACCAGAAAGACGGGGACGAAGATGAAGGACTTCTCTTGCCAGGGTACCGAGTCGGGATCGACCTTGAGAAAAGTCTCGCTGGTAAAGGCGCGGTAGGAGGTGGTGATCTCGGTAACGTTCTTCAGGCCCAGCGCGCTGCGCACCACCTGGTTGGCGCCGACGCTCAGCGCCTTGCGGTGCAGCGGCATCTCGTTGACGCTGCCGTCCACAAAACGGGAACCCACCACCACGTCGTAGCCCTCGCCGATCTTCTGCAGGAAGTGAGGGATGTCGCCGGGATTGTGCTGAAAATCGGCGTCCATCTCGATCAGCACGTCCGCACCCAGGTCGTCGATGGCGTATTGGAAGCCGCGGAAGAGGCCGATGCCGATGCCGCGCTCGTGCACGTCCAGCAAATGAACGCGCGGATTCTGCGCGGCCAGCCCGTCCACGATTGACAGGGTGCCGTCCTGGGAGTGGCTGTCGGCCACCAGCACGTACAACTCGAAAGCATCGACGCGGTCCTGTTCAGCCAGCACCGCGTCGATCAAATCAGCAATGGTCTCGCGCTCGTCGTAGGTTGGCGTCACAACGACTACGCGCCGACGGTGGTTAGAAGTCATCGGAATCGGGGAATACGTCTCACCGAAGATAGGAACTGCGCACTTCGTTGAGCGTCTCAGCCTTTTTAATCGCTTTCTGTATTGTCTGTAGAACGTCAAGATCGTCGATCTGGGAGATCTCCGGCATCAGTCGCAAGCCATCCGCACCAAAACGTAGTTCTATGCCCAACTCAATGGCGGCCAGATATCCCTTCCGCAAACCCTCGTGCATGCCCGATTCACGTCCCTGCTTTAGACCCTGCTGCATACCCTGCTGCATACCCTGCTCAATCCATCTCTCGGCAATCGTGTTCATAATCAGCTCTCCTTCTTCGGGAAACACTTCCACCAATACTTCACGCAGGTCTTCGGAACTCATCTTGTCTGTTGCGGTTACGACGTAGGTCAACAACGATGCCAGGAATTCCATCGTGCTCTGCGTTCGTGCTGATTCTGACATCAGGCGTAACGCCTCCAAAAGGTGTGGCCGCAAGTCATCGTACCAGATGTATTTGAGAACCGTCAGCGCAACCCGAAACGTGATTTCTCCTCTAATCACCTCTTCCGGTATTGCCGACAGGTCGCACAGCCAGTACCTGAAATCAGGCATGAAGTCACGAAAAGCGGCCGGCGCTTGCACCAACCAACTCAACCGATCGCCGGTCGTCCACGCGATCCGGCCGTGGTAGAACACTACTGGAAACACCGGCAGCAATGCTCCATAGCGTCGCTGCGAATGCTCCCAGATACGAACAATGTAGCGCAATAACTGGAACGCGACCTGGCGATCCGGATAGCTCTTATGCTCAAACAGAACATACACGAACGCCGGCGCGTCCGGATGGAGTTGAACCTGGAACAGCAGATCTGTATGATGCGCCCGTAAGGCATCGTCGACAAAAGACTGGGCTGATAGCTCCAGAGTCGGTAAATCCAGCGTGTCGACAACTTCCGCCGGCAAGAAAGCGCGGATGAAATCCATCGCCACGTCCGGCTGCGCGAAAAGCTGTTTGAAGTACCGATCGTGCGGGTTGGATACGGGCTCTGTTGACAAATTGGAACTCCGAAACCTGCTGCCTGTCGCACGTATTCTACTCGATTCGAGCGACGCGCGCAATGATCGTCGCGTCGCGGCAGCGCACTACGTCAACACCGGGAACAGGTACCTTTGCCGGTTGATTGGCGCTGTGGTACCATGCGCCGTTGTGACATTGATCACGCGCTGAGGAAACCTGTACCTGATGTCATCCCCTTCTTCCCGGTCGCACATGCGACGTTCGTATCTGTTGGTGCTGCTGCTGTTCGGTGGACTGGCGCTGGCGCTGACCTGGCCGCTGGTCACGCGGCTGACGACTCACGTCCCCGGTAGCGACACCTGGGCGTACGACGAATACACCTTTCTCTGGAACATCTGGTACTTCAAATCCGCCCTCATTGACCAGCACATCAGCCCGCTGTTCACCGACCTGACCTTCTACCCGCTGGGCATGGGGCTGGTGATGTACACTTTCAACCTGATGGCGGCCGCGCTGGCTCTGCCCATCCAGTTGGCCACCGGCAACGTCCCGCTCTCCAGCAACCTGGTCAACCTGGCGTCGTCCGTCCTGGGCGGCTTCGGCACCTACCTGCTCGTCCTCTACCTCCTGCGCACCCGCGTCCACCGTTCCACCGCCCAGACCTCACTCGCCTATCCTCAGAACCGGCGAGCCTTCGGCCCCAGGCTCCACGCCCCAGCTATCATCGCCGGCCTGATCTACGCCTTTGCGGCCAGCCGTTCGGTCTACCTGGCGCTGGGCCATTACATGATCGTCACGACCCAGTTCGTGCCCTTCTTCCTGCTCTATTTCATGCGCCTGCTGGACCGTGGACGTACCCGCGACGCGCTGCTGGCCGGCCTGTTCGCCGCGTTTTGCCTGTTCACCGATATGCTGTTCGGCGTGCTGCTGGGATTGATGGCCGCGGTGCTGCTGCTGGACTGGTGGCTACAGCGCAGAAAGCAGCCGCAGCAGCAGGCAGACGCACCGACTGGCCGTTCACTGCTTGGCAAGCTGGCGATCATGGCGGTCGTCGCAGCAATTATCAGCGCGCCGCTGCTGATCCCAACCCTGCGCGAAGGGTTCAATGCCGACTACGCCGTGGAAGGCTGGGGCCACTCCGAGAAACTCAGCGCGGACCTGGTCGGCATGGTGACACCGACGGCGCTGCATCCGATCTTTGGTGACGACTGGGTGACCGCACTGCGCGATGTTGAAACCGGCGACAGTCCCTTTACCGACATCAACACCGTTTTCGTTGGCTGGGTGACGCTCGCGCTGGCCGTTCTGGGCGCGATCGTTGGTGGCCGGCGCAGCCGCGCCTGGACTGCCATTGCGCTGCTGGCCGGCGTGCTGGCGCTGGGGCCGTTGCTGCAGATCAGCGGCCAGTCGCTGTTCGATCTGGACGGCCTGCAAGTCAGCGTGCCGCTGCCGTACATCGTCCTTCACTACCTGCCCTTTATCAAAGGCTTCCGCGCGCCCAGCCGTTTCAGCATCGACCTGATGCAGGCCATGGCGGTGCTGGCAGGGTTTGGGACGGCGTGGCTGCTGGGGAAGGTGGCAGGACAAAGGGAAGGAAGGGAAACGAGGGAAACAGGGGAAAAGGGTTCCTCCCCACCCCCTACACCCCACTCCCTACGCCCCAGGCTCGCTGCAATCTTGGCGGTCGTCCTGGCCGCCGCGGTGATCTTCGAACACCTCGCGATTCCGCTGCCGCTGACCGACTCGCGCGTGCCCGAGCCATACCGCGAGATCGCCCAGCAGCCGGGCGACTTTGCGTTGCTGCAACTGCCCATGGGCTGGCGCAACGGCTTCGGCGTCTTCGGCACCGAGGACACGCGCGTCGAGTGGTACCAATCGGTCCATGACCGTCCCATTCTGAGCGGCAACACGTCCCGCAACCCGGCTTTCAAGTTCGAATATTTCGAGCGCTTGCCGCTTTTGCAAGCCATCGCCGCGCTGGAAGCCTATGGCCAGCCTGACGAGGCCACCGATGCAGCCGCCCGCGCCAGCGCTGCCGAGCTGATGGCGCTATGGAACGTCGGCTACGTCGTGGTCAACCCGCCGGTCCCTGACCGCTACCCGTATGTGGATACCTGGCAGGCGACCCGCGACTATGTGCTGGATGCGGTGCCGGTCGACCCGCAGCCGGTCTGGGATGCAGACGGCGTGCAGGTGTACAAGGTGCAGCAGCCACCCGTGCCCTTCCCCTACGAGCTGGACCTGGGCAGCAGCAACACCGACGCCTGGCGCGGCCCCGGCTGGAGCGTGGATGAAAGCGACATCGCCGGCACAAGCGGAGTCTGGGCCAGCGATCGCGAGGCTGAGGTTTTCCTGCCGTTGCGCTTCGACCAGTCGCAGCCGATCCAGCTTGCTCTGCGTCTCCAGCCCTTCAGCTACGATGGCGCGCCGCAGCAGACCGTCTCCGTTGAGTTCAACGGCGTGAAACTGGGCGGGCAAACGCTGGCGGATGGCTGGCAGGAGATCACCTTCGCCGTGCCCGCCGATGCAACCAGATCCGGGTTGAATCGTGTCATGTTGCACTTCGACCACACCACCCGACCCGTGGATGTCCTGCCCGGTCAGGCGACCATTGGCAGCACCGGCGTTCAGTCGCCCGTCGACATCGAGATCAACAGCGGCGGCGCGGCCCAGGACATTGCCTTCATTACCGTCACGCCACCCGATGGCGACCCGCAGGACGCCTCCGCCGGCCGGCGCGGCTACAACCTGACTGCAATCGACCCGCAGAGCGGCGACGTAGTGGACGTGCGCGGCTTCGACACTTGGGCCAACGAGTTCGAAGCCGAAAGCATGGCCGACTTCATCGAGAACCTGCCTGCCGGGACCATCGTCGTCGCCGCGGCGCGCGACGATGCCAGCCGCTTCCTGACCGACCGCGCCGTCGCGGCGCTGGCCAGCCTGGGTAGCGCAGTTGATCTGCGCACCAGCCCCGGCTACGGCCACGCGCTGATCGGCGTCAAGGGCGCCGCTCCCGGCACAGCCGCCGAAGCCAGCGGCGCGGACGGCGCGTATCTGCGGCTGGCAGGCGACCGGCGCACGCTGGCCGCCGCGATCGACTGGATTCGCTTGGAGAACGCCCCATGACGGCTGGGTCGAACGCGGGCTGGCGGGCAGGCGCCGCAGGCCTGCTGCTGCTCATGTTCGCCCTACTACTCTTTGGGGCGCGCCAGAACTCACTTACCGCCGACGAGCCGGCCTACATTGCCGGGGGCTATGCTGTTCTGGCACGCGGCCAAGCCGCGCTGCCGATGCTTGCGCAGCGCGGCTATCCCCCTTTCCTGGCAACGCTGGAAGCGCTGCCCGTCTATCTGGCCAACCCCAGCGTTCCCGTCGAGCAGTTGACCGGCTGGCCGGCCAGCTACGACACCTTCACGCTGTCCTTCAAGCCTTACCTGGAGCCGCTTCAACGCAGCGAACTGGCCGCGCGCATGGCGACCATCTGCCTGACGGTGTTGCTGGGCGCGGTAGTCTTTCGCTGGGGCGCGCAGCTTTGGGGGCCGCTGGCCGGGCTGATCGCGCTGGCTGTGATGGCCCTCGATCCGACCATGCTGGCCCATGGCCGGCTGGCCCACACCGACGCCGGCGCGACCGCGCTGGGCACTGCCGCCCTGTACGTCGTCTGGCGTTGGGCGCGCCGGCCAACCTGGGGCAAGACACTGCTGGCCGGTCTGCTGCTGGCGCTCACGCTGCTGGCCAAGGTCTCAGGCGTGCTCTGGCTGGCGGCCGCCATGCTGATCGTGCTGGCCGGGCTGTGGGAGCGACGCCGCGGCGGGCGCGTGGCCACGCTGGCCGGCCAGGGAGCAGCCATGCTGGCGCTGGCAGGGCTGATCTGGTGGGCGGCGTACGGGTTTACCTGGGGGCACAGCGCAGCATTTCCGTTTGCGCTGCCCGCGCCCGATTATTGGGATGGCTTCCAGTATTTGCGCACCTACACCACGGACGTTTATGCCTTGGGCATGCGCCAGGCTGCCCACAGCGGCTGGTGGTGGTACTTCCCGCTGGCTTTCCTGATCAAAAACCCGCTGCCGCTGTTGATTGCCCTGGTAATCGCTCTGCTGGCTTTGCTGCGCAGGCCATCCGGCGGCCGCCGCTATGCCGATTTGGTAGCATTGACCGCGTTTCCACTGCTCTACGGTCTGGTCGCGATCGTAGACGGGATGACCATCGGTTATCGCCACTTGCTGCCGTTGCATCCGTTCGTCTATCTGGCCATCGGCGGCGGTTTGGCGGCTTGGGCATGGGGAGAAACGGCCAGACCGTGGCGACGCTGGGTTGTGGCAGCGCTGGCTTTGTGGTTTGTGGTCGGTGCGGCACGCAGTTTTCCCTGGGAGATCAGTTTCTTCAACGAGCTTGCCGGCGGACCGTCCGGCGGCTATCGCTATCTGGCGGATTCCAATGTGGACTGGGGGCAGGCTGAACGGGTGCGTGAGGACTATCTGGCGGCCCATCCTGGCACGCGCCCATTTGCCCCGGTGACACCGTTGATGCCCGCGGCCGGCAGCTATCTGGTAGGCGCCAGCGCGCTGGACGGCGTCGGTGTCAGCAACGTCAATGCCTATGAGTGGTTTCGCCACCGCGCCTGACGAGCAGCTTGCCGGCGGCAGCCAGTTGATTTTCAACGTGCCGGCGGCGAGTCCTGACTGGCTGGTCCAATGCACCCGGCCCGCGGCTCCGCTGAGCGGCGAGGACATTGCCGCGCGGATGGGTCAAACCGGCCTGCGCACTGTCGAGGTGGATTGCGACCAGGCCTGGATTTACCCCGGGGACAGCGCGGCGCCAGGCATCTACGCCCTGCATCACGACCTGTTGACCGCGCCGCGGCCCTGTTTGCCGACGCTGTTGCCGTGCCCAACCGAGGCGCTGGATCCGTTCATCCAGCGTCAACTTGCCGGGACACGACTTTCCTATGAGCAGCCGGAGGACGGCGCGTTGCCTGCCTTCGCCCTGTTCGAGCAGCCGGGCCAGTTTGTCAGCGTGGGAGGTGTGAACCAGGTCGCTCTGGACGGGCCGCTGGCCTTTCTGGGCGCAGTCGCCATTCGCGCCGGGGACGGGATCGATGTCGAGACTCGCTGGCAGGTGCTGGACGGACCGGTGGAGCGCCCGTTCTCGCTGATAGGGCACGTGCTGGATGAGCAAGGCGCGGCCACCGCGATGGCTGACGGGCTGGGTCTCTCGCCGCTGGCCCTGCAAACGGGCGATGTCCTCGTGCAACGCCACCGCTTTCCACAGACCAGCGGCGACAGCGTGCAATTCGAGACCGGCGCTTACTGGCTGGACGATCTGAGTAGATGGCCGGTGACCGGCACGCCGGGAGCCGCCGGCATCGTCTTGACGCTGCCGGTTGGCGCAGCAGACGACCAGATTGCAGTGAACAAAGTGCGCGATCGATGACCACGAAGACCGATGCGCAACGCCCGGCTCTGGTGACCGGCGGCGACTGGCTGACAGCGGCGGTGGCCGGCCTGCTCGCGGGCGCGGTCTACGTGTCGGGCGCAGCGCCGGGCGTGCTCACAGGCGACAGCGGCGAGTTCCAGTTCGCTGCCTGGCTGGCAGGCCTGCCGCACCCCACCGGCTACCCGCTGTACATGCTGCTGGGTTGGGCGTGGTCGCATGGGCTGACCGCGCTGGGAATTGCATCGCCCGCGGCGGCGATGAATCTGCTGTCGGCTGTGTTTGGCGGACTGGCGGTCGCGCTGGCGACGTTGTTCTTCCTCGCTGGTTGCCAAACAGACCGGGGAGGAAACGAGTGGCAGCCGCTGGCTGCTGCGCGGAGCGGCATTGGCCGCGGCATTGGTCTTTGCGTTCACGCCTACCTTCTGGAGCCAGGCGCTGATCGCTGAGGTCTACACGTTGCACGCAACCCTGGTGGCGGCGATTCTCTGGCTGGCGCTGCTGTGGCGCATGGACCAGCTGGCACGCGACGGCGTCAGTCCGCTGCTCTGGGCACTGTCGCTGGCTACCGGCTTGAGCCTCGCCCATCATCGCACAACCGTGTTGCTGTTGCCGGTGCTGGTGGTGTATCTCTGGGCCGTGGCCGGCAGCCGGTACTGGCGAAACCATTGGCAGGGTGCGCTGATCGCCGCCGGAGTGCTGGTCGCGCCGCTGCTGCTCTATCTCTACGTGCCGTTGCGGGCCGGCCACAGCCCGTGGCTGACGCTGGCGTGGCAGCCGGGCCAGACCTTGAACCTGCTGGATCGCTCGCCGGCCGGGCTGGTCGGCTACGTGCTAGGTCGAGGATTTGCCGGTGAACTGCATGGCCTGAACCATGCGCTGGCGCAGACCGCGCAGTTGCCAACCCGGCTCGTCGGCGAACTGACGTGGTTTGGCGTTGCGCTGGCCGCGGTCGGTGTCCTGATCCTGGCAGCGCGGCGCTGCTGGAGCGTGCTCTGGCTGACAGGCGCTGGGTTCATCGTTTTCATCGGGTTCAACCTGTTCTACGCCATCGGCGACATTGCAGTGTTCTACATTCCGGCCTACCTGCTGGCTTGCGGCTGGATGGCGGTCACGGTTGCCTGGCTGGCTGAGAAGCTGGCCAGCCGCGGACGGCTGGGGCGCTGGTTGCCCGCAGTGGTCGTGCTGGTTTTCATCGCCCTGCCGCTTCTCGTGTTTGTCCGGGAGGCGGCCAGCCAGAGCCGCAGCCAGGACACCGACGCCGCGGAGCGTTGGTCCGCGCTGTTGACCGCCGATCCACCATCAGACGCAGTGTTGATCAGCAACGACCGTGACGACTTGATGCCCCTCTGGTATTTCCAGCAGGTGGATGGCATTCGTCCCGATCTGGCCGGCGTGTTTCCGCAACTGCTGCCAGACCCGGACTGGTCGAACATCGGACGTGTGTTGGACAGCGCCCTGGCGACCGGCCGGCCGGTTTATCTGATCAAGCCGATGCCCGGGCTGGAGATTCTGGCGCGGCTGGATGAATCTGACGCGAGCGGTCTGACGCCGGTACTTGGCCACTCGGTGACCGGTTCACCGGCTACGCCGACGGACGCACCTATTGGTGACGATGTGCGATTGCTGGGTTACGATGGTCAGCCGGCCGGGCCGCAGCCAGGCGATACACTGACCGTCGATCTCTACTGGCAGGCCAGTCAGCCGGTGGATGCGGACCTGACCAGCTTCGTGCAATTGCTGGCCAGCAGCGATGAGAAAGTGGCGCAAAGCGATCACCAACCGGGCGGCGTGTTCTACCCGTCCAGTATGTGGCGGCCGGGCGAGATGCTGCTCGATCGCCACGAACTGACTATTCCTGCCGATGCCGCGCCGGGACCGTACCGTCTGTTGATTGGGTTGTATCGCCTCACTGAGGCGGGCATCGAATCGCTGGGGCAGACGACGTTCGATCTCGTCGCCGCTAGCTCGTAGCGTGCGCTGTAGCACTGGGTCGAAGAATCTGGTTGACACTAGAAACAGGCTGCGCTATACTCCGAGCATGACAACTCCCGACGCCATCATAGATTTGAGTGCTTACAAGCGGGCAGCCGTGTTACGTGAACAGCAGCGACGACAGTTTGCCAGCGATCGTCGTGCAGCCGCCTGGCTGGTAGCTCGCAAGGCAGGTGCATTGCTCACCAACGAGTTCGGCGCGAACCGCGTGCTTGTTTTTGGATCGTTGGCGCATGGCCATTGGTTTGGACCCAGATCAGACATTGACCTGGCCGCGAGTGGCATTCCGGCTGATCTGTTCTGGCGTGCATGGAGCGCGCTGGATGCGATCGGTTCATCTTTTGAGATCAACCTGATTGCGTTGGAGACAGCCACGGCTTCCTTGCGAACCACCATCGAGGAGGAGGGAGTTGAGCTATGATTCCCCGTTATCGCGCGCTGGCGCAGAGAATCCAGCTCGAACTTGCCGAACTCGACCGCACGCAGGCGACCGTCAACAGGCATTGGCAGCAGGCGCGAGTGGCTGCGACAGACCAGGATGCCTACGTCAATTCGGTGGCGTTGAACTTGCACAGCTTCTACTCGGGTTTGGAACGTATCTTTGAGTTGATTGCTGTCGAAATCGATGGCGGTGCATTAGGAGGCGCGGACTGGCACAGGGAAATGCTGCGTCAGGTGGCCCTCGATTTGGCCGAGATCCGGCCTGCGGTTATTCAGCCCGAGACTGCCCTTCTGTTGGACGACTATCGGAAGTTTCGACACCGTGTTCGCAATATTTATGCCACAAACCTTGATCCTCTCAGGATGGAGGTCTTGGTAGTTGGCCTGCCAGAATTGTGGAAGCAGATTCAGGAAGACCTCCAGGCATTCATTGCCTTTCTGGTAAGCCTTAGCCGGGCTGATGATGACGACTTTCGAATCGTTGGTCAGTGAGGCGCAGGCGGCAGCTTTTGCGGGCTGGGATTTTTCCTGGTTGGATGGACGCTGGATTGAGGGGGCGATTCCTTGGGATTATCGGGAGCGGGTGAGGGTGCACTTTGCCGATGTGCGATCGCTGCTGGATCTCGGTACGGGCGGCGGCGAGATGTTGGCGTCGATGGCGCCGCTGCCGGCTGACACTTGGGCGACGGAGAACTACCCGCCCAACGGGCCGATTGCGCGTGCCCGGCTGGAGCCGCTGGGCGTCCGGGTCATGACGGACGTTCCCGACAACGCGCTGCCATTCGCTGACTCCAGCTTCGATCTGGTCATCGACCGCCATGAGTCGTATGACCCGCTGGAGGTGTTTCGCATCGTCAAACCGGGTGGGCGCTTTATCACACAGCAGGTGGGCGGGCGCGATTGCCGGGAGCTCAACGAGCTTTTGCAGGATGAGGTGTCTTTCGAATTCGCCGACTGGGGACCTGATATGGCTGCATCCGGGCTGGAGACAGCCGGTTTTCAACTCCTCGATCAACGGGAAGCATGGGTTGAGACCTGGGTCAGTGACATCGGCGCAGTCGTCTACTACCTGCGCCAGATACCGTGGCAGATCGAGAGGTTCACCGTGGAGGGATACCGCGCGCGCCTGCTGGCGTTACACGAGCAGATGCTGCGCGAAGGCGGCCTGACGCTGCACAGCCATCGGTTCTACATCGAGGCGCTGAAGGCGGGCTGAAAGCCAGTTTCCACTACCGCCGCCATGCCTCCAGGTTGAAGAACACCAACAGCGGGAGGATTTCCAGGCGGCCGGCCAGCATACCGACGATCAGAATCGCTTTGGCCACACCGGGCAGTGCGATGACCACCGGCACCGGTACAAAGCTGGGGCCGTAGACGCCGATGGCCGAGAAGACGATGGAATAGGCATCGGCGATCTGCAACTCCGGCGCCATCAGGCTGATAGCCAGGCCGCCCAGCGCGATGTAGCCCAGCCAGAGCAGCAGTATGAAGACTGCCTGACGGAACGCAACTTCGTTGATAGCCTTGCCGTCGATGGCGGGGGGATGGACGGCATGCGGCGGCAGGCGCAGCTTGCGCACCTCGAAGCTGAGCAGCTTGCCCAGCATCCCCGCCCTGATCAGCTTGAAGCCGCCCGCCGTCGATCCTGCCGTGCCGCCCAGAATCATCAGCAACAGGAATATCTCGCGCGCCAGCCGCGGGAATTCGCCAGTCGGCGTGATCTCGTAGCCGGTGGTCGAGATCAGCGACGCAATTGCAAAGCCGGAGCGCAGCGCCCAGTCAGATAAGCTACCCCCGATGCTGCGCCAGGAAACCAGCGCGACGATGACTGTGGTCGCCGCCAGCACCGCCCACAAAATGCGCATCTCCAGCCCGTCCCACAACGCCCTGAACTCCCGCCGCCGCACCAGCCGGTAATGGATGAAGAAATTGATGCCGCCGGCCAGCATGAAGACGGTAATCACGACTTCCATGGCGACGTGGTTAGGAAACTGGCTGGGGCGGTTGGCGTAGAAGGCCAGGCTTTCGTCGTGAGGTGAGAAACCGCCGGTAGCGACGGTGGTCATGGCGTGGTTGACCGCGTCGAAAAGCGGCATGCCCAGCAGCAGGGTGATGACCGCCTGCACGACCGTCAGCACCACGTAGATCTGCAGGAACTTGACCGTGGCGCGCTGGAAGTTCAGCGACAGCCGGCCTGAGTTGACCTTCACCCCTTCGGCGTTGAGCAGGCTGAGCGCCTGGCTGCCGCGTGACTGGCCCACCAGCAGGATGATGACCAGGATTCCCAGCCCGCCCAGCCACTGGGTCAGCGAACGCCAGAGCAAAATGCTGCGCGGCAAGGTGTCGAGATGCACCAGCATGGTCGTCCCGGCAGTGGTGAAGCCGGAGACGGTCTCGAACACCGACTCGATGAGGGGGATGTCCAGCAGCAGGATGAACGGCAGCGCGCCGATGACACTGGCCGTCAGCCAGGCCGCGGTGGTGGCCAGCAGCGCTTCGGTCTGTGACAGCGAAGCGGGCGAGGGGCGGCGCAGACGAATGGCCAGCCCCAGGACGATTGCCAGCAGGGCCGGTAATAAAAAACTGACGGTCTCCAGCCGCGGCGGCAGGCCGCGCGAATCCCAGAACGCGAGCACCAGGGGTGCAAGCAGCGCGATGCCGATGGCCCACAGTACCGGCGCCTGATAGGCGACCACGATCTCCAGGCGCTGTTGCCAGACGGGTCGTCGTTGGGTCGGCATGAGGGTGTTGCTTATCGGAGGAAGCGGCGTTTGCGGGTGTTGAGGATGCGCGCGATGCGCTGAACGTCGTCGTGCGAGGCGACCAGCAGCACCTCGTCATCCGGATCGATGCGCTGGCGGTCGCGCGGCAGGTGAAACAGTTGCTCGCTGGCTTTCAGCAACCCCAGCACGATCGCGCCGGTGGGAAAATCAGCGTCCTGCCAGAGAACTGTCAGATCCTGGCCCAGCAGCGGCGACTCCGCGGCCACGTCGATGGCCGCGATTTCGACCTGACCGTTGCCCAGCGCCATGACGTGACGTATCTCCGGGTTCTCCACGGCGATAATCAACTCGTTGTGCAGATACTCGTAGGCGCTGAAAATGTCGGTGATGCCAGCCAACTGGTAGGCGGCCCGATAGTGCTGCTGGCGCAGGCGGGCCAGTATCTTAGGGACGTTGTACTGGCGGGCGAAGAGGCCAACCATGATGTTCTCGATATCGCGTTCCAGCAAGGCGATGATGGCATCGGCGCGGTCGATCCCGGCCTCCTGCAACATGCGCAGGTTGCTGGGATCGCCGTTGATTACCAGACAGCCCAGCTCACTGGCAACCGCGTTGCAATACTCGGCGTCCTTGTCGAGATAGGCGACCTCGTGGCCGTGATCGACCAGTGTCGCCGCCAGCGCGCGCCCCAGCGGCTGTTGGTTGACAATGAGTACATACATGGTGTCAGTCGGGGATAACTTGCCACTCCTCGGCAGCCGGGTCGAACTCGGCCAGAACTTCCGGCAGCAGCTTGACGAACTTGCCGCTGGCTTCCACCGCCACCGTGCCGTCGGGCAACAGGACCTCGCCGGATGCCTCGAACAAGCGGCTGCGCTCAGCAGTGATGCGGCCCACGGCTTCCAACTCAGTTTCCAGCGGCACCGGCTGGCGGTAACGTATCGTCAGTTCAGCCGTGACGCCCCAGACGTCGTCGCCGTGTTCCAGACGAATGGCGCGTCCCAGCGTCTCGTCAAGGATTCCGGCCAGCACGCCGCCATGGAAGCGACCCGGATAGCCCTGGTGAACTTCCTGGCCGCTGAAGCGGGCTTGCACAGTACCGTCGCCCGGCTCATAGAAGCGGACGTGGACGCCCGCGATATTCTTGACGCCGCAGATGAAACACATGCGGCTGTTGGGTTGTTTGTTCATGCTCTTCTACACCCACACGTCGGGCTGGTATTCGCCGAAGACGTCGCGCAGGAGGCCGCATATTTCGCCCAGGGTGACGTAGTTCTCGACGCACTCGACGATCAGCGGCGTTAGTGGTGCGTCGGGCTGGCGCGCAGCGGCATCAAGCCGGCCCAGCAGCGCAGCTACCTTGTCAGCGTCGCGACCGGCTTTGACGGCCTGCAAGCGCGCGATCTGCTCGCGCTGCGCCGACTCGTCCACCCGCAGCAGCTCGGCGTCGCCGGCGTGGCCCGCCTCGGTCGTGAAGCGGTTGACACCGACCACCACCTGCCCGCCGCGCTCGATGGCCATCTGGGCACGGTAGGCGGCGTCCTGGATCTCACGCTGCATAAAGCCCTGCTCGATAGCTGCCAGCGCGCCGCCCAGTGCGTCGATCTTGTCGATGTACTCGCCGGCGCGCCGTTCGATCTCGTCGGTCAGTGATTCCACAAAGAAGGAGCCGGCCAGCGGATCGACGGTGTCGGCCACGCCGGACTCGTAGGCGATGACCTGCTGGGTGCGCAGCGCGACCTGTACGGCGTTCTGGCTGGGCAGCGCCAGCGCCTCGTCCATGGAGTTGGTGTGCAGCGACTGGGTGCCGCCCAGCACCGCGGCCAGCGCTTGCAGCGTGACGCGGATGACGTTGTTCTCCGGCTGCTGCGCGGTCAGGGTGCTGCCGCCGGTTTGCGTGTGGAAGCGCAACTGCCAGGAGGCCGGTTTCTTCGCGCCGAAACGCTCGCGCATGATCTTGGCCCACAGCCGGCGGGCAGCGCGGTACTTGGCCACCTCTTCCAGGAAGTTGTTGTGGGCGTTAAAAAAGAAGCTGAGCTGGCTGGCAAAACTGTCCACATCCAGCCCGGCCGCGATGGCGGCTTTGACATACTCGATGCCGTCGGCCAGCGTGAACGCCACCTCCTGCACGGCGGTGCTGCCCGCCTCGCGGATGTGGTAGCCGCTGATGCTGATGGTGTTCCAGCGCGGCACCTCGGCGGCGCAGTAGCGGAAGACGTCGGTGATCAGGCGCATGCTGGGCCGCGGCGGGAAGATGTAGGTGCCGCGGGCCAGATATTCCTTGAGGATGTCGTTTTGGATCGTGCCGCGCAGTTCCGAGGCAGGCACACCCTGCTTCTTGCCCACCGCGATGACCATCGCCAACAGCACCGCGGCCGGCGCGTTGATAGTCATGCTGACGCTAACCTTGTCCAGCGGGATGCCGTCCAGCAGCGTTTCCATGTCGGCCAGGGACGAGATGGCGACACCGACCTTGCCCACTTCGCCCAGCGCCAGCGGGTGGTCGGCGTCATAGCCGATCTGGGTCGGCAGGTCGAAAGCGACGCTGAGGCCGGTCTGACCCTGCTCCAGCAGATAGCGGTAGCGTTTGTTGCTTTCGACTGCGGTGCCGAAGCCCGCATACTGGCGCATGGTCCAGAACCGACCGCGATACATGGTCGGCTGGACGCCTCGGGTGTAGGGGAAGTCGCCGGGAAAACCCAGTGTTTCCAGGTAGTCGCCGGCCAGCTCGTCGGGCGGCGTGTATACGATATCGACCGGGATTCCGGAACTGGTTTCGAATTCAGGCTGGCGCTCCGGGAAACGGTCCAGAGTTTTCTTCAGAGATGTACTGGTCCACTGCTCGCGGGCCTCAGAAATCGTGGTCATGTTTGATACCTCAAGGGAGGGAGATCGCGCCGGTGCTGGCGTCGACTCTATTGTACCGCAGCGCGGGCAGAAGGGGTATGATTCACATCACATCGGTGTCGAAGCGCTCGATTACCGGTTCCACAGGATCCCGGCTCAAAGGATTGTAGTTGTGGTCCCCGATACGGTCAAGTAGATCGAGCGGCAGGGTACAGAGAGTGTCTTGACCTATCCGCCGGCTTGTCTATAATATGTTCACCCCTCGGGCAGACGAATGGAGCGGCGGTAACCAGGCGATTCGTCCCATCGCGCGGTTGAAGGTGTCACCTCGTTGCCTATCGTCCCTTTGCATGGGCGCTGCGGAAGCGTTCGAGCCTTTGGAAGGAGGGTTCGATGCCTGAGTTGCTGAGGACAAAACTCTTCATTCCTCGTCCGCGACCGGGACGAGTCGCCCGGCCGCGCCTCACCGCACGCCTCAATGCCGGGCTGAATCGCAAACTGACGCTGGTCGCCGCACCGGCGGGCTTTGGCAAGACCACCTTGCTCAGCGAATGGATTCCCCAGAGCCCGCGGTGTGTTGCATGGCTGGCGCTGGATGGGGAGGACAACGACCCCGCCCGGTTCTGGACCTACGTGATTGCCGCGCTGCAGGAAGTTCATCGGAGCCTTGGCGTCAGCGCGCTGGCGATGCTGCAATCACCGGAAGCTCCCACTACCGCCGCGCTGATCACCTCGCTGATCAACGAAATCGCCGCGTTCCCCGAGCCTTTCGCAGTCGTCCTCGAAGACTATCACGTCATCGACTCGCAACCTATCCACAGCGGGATGGCATACCTGATCGAGCACCTGCCGGACAACCTGCATCTGACCATCACGACCCGCGTCGATCCACCGTTGCCGCTGGCGCGCCTGCGCGCCCACAATCAACTGACCGAACTGCGATCCAACGAGCTGCGTTTTACGCCGGAAGAGGCGGGCGTTTTTCTTGCCAGGGCCATGGGACTGATCCTTTCGCCGCACCAGGTCGAGGCGCTGGAATCGCGCACCGAGGGCTGGATCGCCGGCCTGCAAATCGCGGCGCTCTCCATGCAGGGCCGCGACGACATCTCCGGTTTCATCGAGGTGTTCTCCGGCAGCCACCGCCACATCGTCGGCTATCTGGCCGAGGAAGTTCTCAACCAGCGACCGAAAGGCACGCTGCACTTTCTTCTGCAGACATCGGTGCTGGACCGTCTGAGCGGGCCGTTGTGTGATGCGCTCACCGGCGAAAGCGACGGCCAGGCGACGTTGGAGAAACTGGAACAGACAAACCTCTTTATCTCGCCGCTGGATGACGAAGGCATCTGGTTTCGGTATCACCACCTGTTCGCCGAAGTCTTGCAGGCGCGTTTACAGCGGACGCAGCCTGAAAAGGTGACCGAATTGCATCGCCTCGCCGCGCGCTGGCACGCGCGCCAGGACATGACAACCGAGGCGGTCCATCACGCCCTGGCAGGCGCGGACTTCGACCTGGCCGCTGCTCTTATCGAGGAAGCTGCCGGAAGCATGTTGCGGATGGGCGCGATTGCGTCGCTGATGCGCTGGCTGGACGCGCTGCCTGAGGCGATGATTCGAACGCGGCCGCGCTTGTCGCTGGCGCGCGCCTGGACGTATCATCTTGGCCCTGCGCTCAGCCTGGAACGCGCCGATGGATGGGCGCAGCTCGCTCTGGAGAACGCGCTCGCGGCGGGGTCGCTGGATTCCAGCTTGAGCGGTGAGATTGCGGCCTTACAATCGATGATTGCAGCAACGCGCAGCGAATCGACGCTCAGCCGCGACCTCGCCCATCAGGCGCTGGAGAACCTGCCGATTGACAGCCCCTGGCGCAGCGCGGTGACCTTCTGTCTCGGCACCGCGCACGTCGATGCTGGCGACATCACGGCTGCTGCCCGCGCCTTCGAAGACGCTATCACACTCAGCCAGAACGATGGCGCTCATTATATCCAGCTGGCGGCTGCCGCATTCCTCGGTGACATTCTGGTGCTGCAAGGCCGCCTGGCGCGCGCGCAAGCGGTGTATGGTCAGGTGCTGGCGTGGGCTAACCCCGATTTGCCGCAAAAGGGCGGCGTCATGGCGCACGCCGGCCTGGCCAGCATCTTGTGCGAGCAGAATCAGCTCGACGCGGCCAGCGCACACGTTCAGGCAGGCGCCGCCATGGTTCAGAATGTGGGCGGCGCGTGGTCAGCTCACGTGCTGGACCGGGCACTGGCGCGCGTGCAACTGGCGCGCGGCAACCGGACGGAAGCGCTGGCGATCCTGGAACGGTCTTACCACAATGGCCTGCGCGCGCAAGTGAATCTTGTGGTCAGGCAGGCGGCTGCGCTCCAGGCAACGGTGCATCTTGCACAGGGTAGCCTTGATGTCGCGGCTGCCTGGGCGGCGACCAGCGGGCTCAGACCAGACGATGCGGCCGCGGCCCACCCTGGCTGGTGGGAGGTCGAGTATCTGGCGCTGGCACGCGTGCTGGCTGCCCAGGGCCGGCAAAAGGAGGCGTTTGGCCTGCTTGATCGCCTCCTGGACGCGGCGCGCAACGAAGCGCGCGCCGGAAGCGCGATCGCAATTCTTGTCCTGAAGGCTACCCTGCACAGCGAATTCGGCCTGACCAACGACCGACAGCGCCCGCTGCGGCAGCTTGAACACGCGTTGACCCTGGCAGAACCGGAGGGCTTCGTCCGCGTCTTTCTGGACGAGGGTGATACGATGCGCGCGTTGCTGGTCGAGCTCCAATCGACCCTCGCGCTGCGCCCTGACGAGGGCGAAAACAGGCGGATTGCAGCGTACGCCGGCAGGCTGCTGGCCGCGTTTGCCCAATCTGCTGTGGCAGACACCCGACTGCCTTCCAACCTCATCGAACCGCTCAGCGAACGCGAGCTGGAAATTCTGCTGCTCATCGCCGAAGGGCTGTCGAACAGGGAGATCGCCGATCGTCTGGTGATCGCCGTCAGCACCGTCAAGTCGCACATCAACGCCATCTACGGCAAACTTGGAACTCACCGGCGTACGCAGGCGGTCGTCACTGCCCGCGAGCTTGGCCTGCTGCCCGCCTGATCCCCCGCTCCCCGCAATCCACCTCCCGATTCCACCTTTTGGTGGATGACGTTTTCCACGGCGAACTGGTATGGTAGACATACCGGTTCAATTTCTGTTGGGACAAAGGAGAATGCCATGAGTTCGTCCACCTCGTTTTTCAAGCGCTATGCCCAGGTGATTTTCTGGGCGATCGCCTGGGCAACGTCGTTCATCGGCTGGTATATGAGCAGCCTGTATCCTTCGCCGCTGTGGGGCTTCATGATCTGGGGGCCTTTCATCGGCGGCGCGCTGGTTACCATGTTGGCCGACGGACGGCAGGGAACGAAGACCTACTTCAGTCGAATCGTCCGCTGGCGCGTGGGCATCCAGTGGTACGCCATTGCCCTGCTGCTGCCGGTGGCGTTGCGGCTGGCAGCGTTGGGGCTGAACATCATCTCCGGCGCGACGGTGACGGCTACACCCCAGTTCATGTCCGGTGAAGATCTCATCTTCGAACTCATCTTCATCGTGTTCTTCATCTCGCTGGGTGAAGAGCCGGGTTTTCGCGGTTTTGCCTTGCCGCGGCTGTTGATCGGTCGTTCTGCGCTGGCGGCCAGCCTGATTCTGGGTGTGCTGCACGCCATCTGGCACTTGCCGCTTTTCCTGTTCAACGGCGACTCGCCCATCAGCGTGCCGATCATCATCTCAGGCGCCGTGTTCTTTACATGGCTGTTCAACCACACCAACGGCAGCGTGCTGATTGCAATGCTGTTGCACGCCTCGGTTGACATCTCGCTGCTGTTCTTCAATCCGCTGTTCACCGGCGCCGACGCGGTACGGCAAACCGTGTGGATGGTGATCGTTTATCTGGCTGTGGCCACTGCGCTGGTGATCGTGACCGGTCGGGAATTGGGTCGCAAGCCCGAAGCGCGGGCGGACAACCTGTCGCTTGAAGCGATGCCGGCGATCGAGTAGAGACGAGCAGGACGAATGAGCCGTGCCGCGCGCCGTCCCGGTGCGCGCCGGACCACTAATTCACGAGCAATGGAGAACAGGATGAATGCCAAATCAAGCCATTGGAGGTTCGGGATTGCACTTCTGGCGCTGAGTCTGGTGCTGTGCGGCTGCGGCACTTTCCAGATTGCGCGCAGGGGCGACGCCAAGAGCGAGTCCCATTCGGTCGATGCAGGCGCGGCAACTTCGGCCAGTGTTCTGCTCGAAATGCAAGCCGGGGAAATGAGCGTGACCGATGGCGCGCAACAGCTCATGCAAGCCGATTTCGACTACGACATCGTCGGGTGGGAACCGCAAATCGACTACCAGGTCAATGGCAGTCAGGGACAGTTAGCGGTTACTCAGCCAGGGTCTGTCGACAATGTTCCGGTTGGATCGACCGTGAATAACCGATGGGACATTCAACTGAATGGCGATATGCCGCTTGATCTGGTTGTCCGTACCGGCGCGGGAGAAGGGATTCTCGACTTGAGCGGGCTCGATCTGTCGAAGTTGCAGGTCGAGACCGGCGCAGGCAACACGAATCTGGATCTGAGCGGCAGTTGGGGGCACGACCTTCATGCAACTGTGTCGGCTGGCGTAGGCAACCTGTCGGTGACGCTTCCCGCCGACATGGGCGTGCGCGTAACGGCGGCGGCCGGTCTGGGCGGCGTCACAGCAACTGGGCTGACCAACAGCGGGGGTGCATATGTCAACGAAGCATATGGCAGCGCAGCGCATACCCTTACGCTGGACATTCAGTCCGGTGTGGGTGCGATCGAACTGACGGTTCCATGAGCGTGCTTCCGTGAGGCGCCCGGTGCAGCAGTCGAAGAGAAAATAGCGTAGCGGCTGCCGGTACGGGCGGTTCGGTGGAGATTTTCCTGATGCGTGGTCAACACTGACTATCCCTAACTGAACCAGCAAGGTTCGACTCAATGGACAAGCCTATCAATTGCCAGATCAAGGTCAAAGGGCATCTCGACGATATTTGGACGGACTGGTTCGACGGACTGGCTGTCTCAAACCTGGAGAGCGGCGAAGCAGTGCTATCTGGTCTGTTACCCGACCAGGCGGCGCTGCAAGGTGTGCTCAGGCACATCAACAATCTGGGTTTGACTCTGATTTCGGTCAACACTTTGCAGGCTGACGATGAATTGTGAGAAAGGAGCTACCTGCCATGACGACAACTAACCGGTCCCCAGGTGTCGAGAGCCGACTCCCGCAGTCGCGGTTCAACAATCCGCGCTCGCTGCGGCTCATCCGGGTGTTCTCATGGATTATAACTGCGATCTTTCTGATTGCACTGGTCGCGGCGATCTATCAGGCCGTCGTCAATGGAAGCCCGCTGCCGTTGTGGGCGTGGCTTGGGATCTTTGTCCTGCTGGCAATTGCCGTGGGCTTGATTGTGGCGGCCGTCGTCTACCGCGGCGTTGCCAAAGAGGTTGGGTCTGCCAGTGCCACAACCTCGGACAGCGTCCGCGGCGAACTGAGGAACGAGTCGACGCGCGTCGAGGCTGGCGGGGCCAGTACGCTACACGTCGACCTGAACATGCAGTCAGGAGTAATGCGGCTGACGCCCGGCGCTGCGGGCATCGCAGAGGCCGACTTCACCTATGATGACGGCGCCTGGCTGCCGCCGGTGGCCGACTACGTCGTCGATGACAACCACCAGGGCAGATGGACTGTGTCGCAAAAGGCGGGCCGGCAAACGTACATGCACCCGGGGCGTTGTGAGTGGACGATCCGGTTGAACGGGGATGTCCCGACTGAACTGAACGTACAGTTTGGCGCCGGGCAGGCTGAGCTGGCGTTGGCGGGGCTGAACCTGCCGTTCGTCGAGTTACAGAGCGGCGTCGGTGAGTTGCTTCTCGACCTGCGCGGTGAGTGGCAGCACAGCAGCGAGATGCTCATCAAGGCAGGGATTGGCGACATCACCCTGCGGCTGCCGGAAAGCACCGGCGTGCGCGTTCGCTCGGCAGTCGGACTGGGCAGCACCCAATTGCACGGGTTGACGCGCGATGGCGACGCCTACACCAACGACCACTTTGGCCAGACGGCCGTCTCGCTGGACATTGTCCTCCAGGGAGGCGTCGGCAAGATCAGTGTGGAAGCAACGTAGCATGAAGCGAATCAACGACTTCGCTGCGGAACATCCCTGGCTTTTCAGTCTGGCCGTTACCGTTGTCTTCATCCTGATGGTGCTCGTATCGGCCATTGTGGGGCGGATTTGGCCGGGCGCACCTGATGGTCAGTATGCCGGCGGGACGTTTGCCAGGCTGGTGTTCATCGGGCTGCTGCTCCTGCTGTTGCGCGGGCTGGAGTGGCTTGAACCGGCCGGCTTCACGCGGCCCGGACGCTGGCAGGTGTGGCTGTTCAGCCTGCTGGCGCTGACTTATGCAATTGTTGTTTCGGCCTACGCGTTGACAGGCAATCTCAACTTCCGCCCGGACGATTCCGTGCCGCTCTCTCTGATCGCACTGTTCATCACCGTAGCCGCGTTTCTGGAGGAGATCGCTTTTCGCGGGCTGATCCTGCACGACCTGGTGCGGGTCTGGGGCGACAGCGACGGCGGGTCGATCAGGTGCGTGCTGGTGTCCTCGCTCTTCTTCGCCGCGATGCATTTGGTCAATGTGCTGGGCGGCCAGCCGTTGGCGCAGGCGCTCGGTCAGGCTGGCGTCGCGTTCTTTCTGGGCGTCTTTCTGGCCTGCCTGGTGCTGGCCGCGCGCAGCATCTATCCGGCGGTGTTCTTCCACGGCACGTTGAATCTGGCCGGTTTTCTCAACCTGGCCGGCGGTGGGGAGCAGGAATTGCAATCCTGGCTGATGCTGGGCCTGCTGATGATTCCGCTGGCCGCGGCGGGAATCTTCCTGCTGCGCAGCCTGCCTTCACCAGTGGCCGTCCCGGACACGGCCTGAACGCAGCATCAAGGAGATTTCCATGAACGAGCCCGCAATAGCTCCAGTGGCGGCTGCCACGCCAGCCGCAGTTAACCAGTCGTCTCGCCGGCTGCTGATCGTTGTAGCGTGGACGGCAATGCTGCTGCTGAGCAAGTTCCCGCTGGTGATCGCGCGTGAGGTTCTGCACACGGACATTCCATGGATCACCGCTGCCTGGATCGTGACGGCGGCGCTGCTGGTTGCCCTGAGTTTCATCTGGCGCGCGCTGCAGCCGCTGCGCACCTTCTTCGCGATCATGATGATCATCTTCCTGGTGACGTTGCCGTTCGATCAACTGATGAAGCAGACGGCTGTCTGGCAGCGCCTGTTCGCGGATGGGTCGTCGCTGGTGACCCTGTTGGGCGAACGGACGTTGATCGCATTGGAGGCGCTGATCGTGCTGGCCGCGCTGTTCCTGATGGGCTACAAGCGGCGCGCTGTCTTCCTGGCGGTTGGTGACTTGAACGCGCCGGCCGCGGGGATTCGATTGCCGGGCCGCGCGCGGCCGGTTGGCTGGATCGCGTTCGGCGCGGCCATGACGCTGCTGTTGGGCGCGCTGTTCTTCGCCTTTATGGCGTCACAGACTCCTGGTCTCTTCTCAGGGTCTGGTGCGCTGCTGGGCTTGCTGCCGCTGATCCTTGCCAGTGCCGCGCTGAATGCTTTTGGCGAGGAAGTGATGTACCGGGCCGCGCCGCTGGCAACCCTGTTGCCAGCGGTTGGTTCGGGCCACGCGCTGGCGATCACCGCCGTGTTTTTCGGCCTGGGGCACTGGTATGGCGGGATACCATCGGGTATTTTCGGGTTTGTCCAGACCGGGCTGCTGGCGCTGTTGCTGGGCAAGGCGATGCTGGATACGCGTGGGATGGGGTGGTCGTGGTTCATCCACGTGGTGCTGGACACGATCATCTATCTGTCGCTGGCTGCGGCTAGCTGAGCGCGCGTTGACGCTTTTATCGGCGCCGGCTCGGTGGGCAGACCAGCCAGAGCTGTATGCGGTACGAAAAAAGGGCCCCGAAGGGCCCTTTTCCCGTGCGAGACGAGCCGAAGCCCGCCTGTCATTCTTGCTTACTTGAAGTTGGCCATCGCCTGGTTGATCGTGTCCATGAGCGTGGCTGTGGGATCATCGCCGGCATCGATCATGTAGCCGCCGAGGTTGGTGTGCTGGTTCAAGGAGAGCAGCCCATTGGCGTCGTCCTCATTGATCAGCTCAGCCCGGTGGCAGCTGCCGCAGGCGCGCGATGCAGGCCCGGTGACAACTGACGGAACGGTGCCGATGTTGCGGTCCCAGCCAGTGATCTCATCGGAAGCCGAGAGCAGGCCGGGCAGCGACATGGACTGATCCGGTACGTTGTAGGTGCCCGGATTGTGGCAGGACTCGCAGTCCGTGATGCCGTGGGTCGGATAGGGGGTCTCGATGTGATGCTCGTATTCCATAGCCGCCACGGGGTCAGCGAAGTCGATGTCGCCAATGTCGAACGCCTGGAACGAGTGGATCGCGTGGACATACGAGTCGATCGATCGCGACTGCATTTCCAGATGTGAACCACCGCTCTTGGTGATGTGACACATGCGGCAAACGACGATGTTGCCACCGCGGTCTGGTGTATGGAAGGTTGTTGCCAGTGCATCGTGGCAGGTGTTACAGCCGTCCACGACCTTGGCGATTGGCGCATAGAAGTCATCGGCAAACGCATCGGCTTCGAGGTCGAAGGTCCGCGATGGCGCATTCAGCGCAAGCTGGACGCCATCGGCGTTTACCAGCTCCGGCATCACTGCGATTTCGACACGCTTTACCGTGCCGTCGCCGATCATGTCGGTCCATGTCGAAAGGTCAGCGGTGACTTCCCAGGTGCCGTCTCCGGCTGACACGGTCGTGAAGCGCGGATGCTCCGTGCCGACCTCGTACTCCAGGGTGCGCTGGTCGCTGTTGTCGATGGTGCCATCGCCGTTGTCATCGAACAGCCGCTCGTGCGGTCCGATGATGAAGTCCTTGGTGTCGTAGCCATACAGTCCGACCATAACGGTCGGTGTAATGGTCGTCGTGTCAATCGCTTCAAGATCTGGCGACCCAACTGCGCTGAACGTGAAGTCCAGCATGGAGCCGTCGAACGTGGCACTGTCAACGGTCACAGTGATGGCCTCAGAGTACTTCTGGCCATCCGCCGTGTAGATTGCCGTGTCGAAACCGGTGTGAATTTGATTGAACGCCGGGGCCAGCTTGCCCTCACCGTGACAGGTGGTGCAGTCGGTGGTGTTCAAGTCCATTGAACCATGGACCGTTTCGGGCAGGATGGTCGTCAGCGCAGGCGCCGGAGTCTCGATACCCTCGACAGTCGTCACGGGGTGACAGCTCTTGCAGGTCGAAACGGTGAAGTTGGCGTCCGTCAGGATGGTGTCCAGCTTGCCTTCGTGGCAGGTCGCACAGTTCGCCATGGACTGAGGATAGGGGAATTCCATCGCGTGCGACATGTGCACGTCGTTCATCAGTGACGTGTTGTAGGCGAACTGGGCCTGCTGCTCTTCCGTCAACTCAACTTCGCCTGCCAGGTACTGCTGGGCCAGCGCGGGGTCAGTGACCAGAAGCTGCCATTCGAAATGGCCGCCTTCGCCGTTGTCCATGTGGCAGGCTTTGCAGGTGTAGAAGTCAGTTGCAGGATCGCCATCGACCTGACCATAGATGTAGCCGTGCTTGAGATAGGGGTCGGTGTGGCAATTCACGCAGCCGTCGTTGTTGGCGGCCGAAACGTAATCGACACCGGTCCCGGTCTTCAGCAAAGCGGCGAACGGGTACTTGTTCTGTGCGACGCGGCTATTGGGAATCATACCAACGGTCTCATCGCGACCGTAGACCACGACAACGCCGGGCACCTGCGAGAAATCGGTCGTTCCGGTGATGCTGGTCGTGATCCCGCCATTGCCGTCATATTCGAGATCGCCCGCAAGCGAAAACCTCTCGACAGGCGGGTCGAACTGGAACTTTCCATCGGCATACGGTGTGAAGTAAATGCCCAGGGCATCTGCTTCTCTGGCGTCAAAGGGAGCGCCATCCTTCGTCATGTTAAACGTCACCGTGCTCGTGTCCGTACCGGAGAACGAATAGGCCAGATCGGTAACCTGGATGACGCCGTCCTGGTAGAGCTCGTCATAGGATGCCTGATGTTTGTCTCCGGCGCCGCTGTGACAGGTCGTGCAGGACTCGAGGGTGAGAGTATGGCTGATCATTGTGGTCGCACCGGCGGGGCCGGCAGGACCAGCAGGGCCAGCAGGGCCGGCGGGGCCAGCAGGACCGGCAGGACCAGCAGGACCGACTGGACCAGTAGGTCCAACTTGACTTGCGGTACTGGGCGTTCCTCCGCAGCCGGCAATGACGGCTGCGGCCAGGAGCAGGACTGCTATGATGGACAGTCCTAATACCATCTTTCTTTGCATGAGACTTTCTCCTTGCTCCTTTGCAAGTGACTTCCGCTAGTGTGCGGTTGTCAGGGTGGTTGTTTCCCGGAGGGGAAACGCGATCTACCATCGAACAGGACAAGGTTGGGACGACTTGCGCCTGTTGTTCAACGTGCGGAACAGATTGAGTGGTGTATCTCGGTGGTATCGATCTTGAAGTGAGATGTTGCGCAGACTTGGGACTGGCGTACCTTTGGTGGTCCAGCCATGCGCCCGGAATGCGTGGGTCTCGGTTCCTCGCTTTCTGTTTGGGACAGGCACGCCTTGTGGTCGGCCGGACCAACAGCGGGTAATCAGCTATCGTGTCAGGCGTCTTTCGCGCGCCAGCGCTGCAGTTTGCGTGGCAAGAATGCGCCAGCATTATTCTATCGCTAATCCGGCGATTGCGATATGACCTGAATCATATCTGGAGAAACTGGGGATACGAAGAAAGGAGCTTTCAGTCGTGTACGGGCCTGTTGTCGGGCGCGAGGAAAGAGGGGCGGGGTGCGCGTTGCGAGGGTGCGAACGGAAGGCCTGCCGGCGGCGCGCTGGTGGAATAACAGCGGGCAGGCGTCCACCGTCCCGGGAGGCGATTCGGGACAGTGGCAGCGCGCCACCATTTTTCTGGCGCAAGAAGCGCCGCTGCGGTATGACGCGCGTCATACCCGCATGGGTTGTAGAAAGACAGAGGGGGGAGCGATGTCAGACGGCGTCGTTTTGCGCCTTGACCACATAGTGCTGCGACCGGGCGTCGAAGTGTGCCAGCAACGCCCGCGCGGCGGGTGGAACCACGGCCACCTCATAGTCCTCGCCGGCAAACTCCTTGACCGCGTCCAGTGAGTCGAATAGCATCAGCGTGACGAACTCGACCTCGTCACCGAGCGGGCGGACCAGCAACTGGATACTCTTGAAGCCGGGGATGTGGCGGTTCTGGATGCCATTGAAGATCTCTTCGGTCAGCAGCACCTCGTAGGCCGCGGCGTTGTCATTGGTTGTCCATCCATGCCAGAGTCGTGCGATCATGGGAGATGTCCTTTCTCTGCTCATCGGAACGTAGAATCTGTTGGATTCATATCATAGCCCAGATGGCACCCGCGGACAAGCAACGACCGTTTTTGGGCTGAAAAGTTTTCGCAGCCCGTAAGTTGGCGAGGACCGCCCGACTGGGAATTCCGGCTCGAAGGGGTTTCCGCTCGGTCCAGACCGCAGGCAGGATGTCCCAAAAGACTTATGGTCCAGCATTGACAGTCGGGGTAACCTCTGCTACAACAGACACCGGACTCATCGACAGAAGCGACTTGTTCGCTTCCATTCATTCGCCATGCAACAAGTCTTCAAGCTGCTTCGTTTCGTCAGACCGTACTGGAAGACAAGCGTTCTTGCGCTGTTTTTGCTGGTCGTCGTGGTCATTTTGGATCTGGCCATCCCGCGACTGGTGCAGCGTATCATCGATCAGGGCATCATTGCCGGCAACATGCAGGTGGTGGGGCGGACCTTCCTGCTGATGCTTGTCATCTCGGCCTTCGATACGATCTTCGCCATCGGCAACAACATCTACTCGGTTCAGGTGGGTGAGGGGGTGGCGCGCGATCTGCGCGAGGCGCTGTTCGTCACGATCCAGTCCTTTTCCTTCGGCAACCTCGACCGCATGAAGACCGGTCAGCTGATGGTGCGACTGTCCAGCGACGCGAACATCTTCCAGCGACTGGTGCAGATCTCGCTGCGCATCGGGACGCGCGCGCCGCTGATCATGCTCGGCAGCATGCTGCTGATGTACAACACCGACCCGCGGCTGGCGTTGATGCTGGTGCCGTTGCTGGTGGTCACGCTGGTGCTGATTGTGTTCTTCATTCTCAAGATGGGGCCGCTCTACCTCACTCTGCAACAGAAGCTGGACCGGCTCAACACTGTCTTGCAGGAGAACATCGCCGGCGTGCGCGTCGTCAAGGCGTTCGTGCGCGATGAACACGAGGCCCGGCGTTTCGAGGTCAGCAACGAGGACTACACGGAGCGCAACATCCGCATCATGGAGTGGATGGCAACCATGGGCCCGACGCTGAGCACCTGTGTCAACATCGGCATCGTGGTCGTCATCTGGCGTGGCGGCCTGCAGGTCATCAGCGGCCAACTGACCACCGGCGAGATCGTGGCCTTTGTCAACTACCTGCAAACGGCGCTGGGATCGCTGCTCATTATGGGCAACCTGGCCAGCGTTTGGGCGGCGGGCATCGCCTCGTCCAAACGCGTCAACGAGCTGCTCGAGACCATTCCAGAGGTGGAGGATGCTCCCAACGCGCCGGCCCTGCCCGAGACAGCCCAGCCGCGGCTGCGTTTCGAGAACATCGGGTTTCACTACAACGGAACCACTGAGACGGCGGTGTTGCAGGGGATCAACCTGGCCATCGAACCGGGCCAGACAGTCGCGATCCTGGGGGCGACGGGCGCGGGCAAAACAACGCTGGTCAACCTGATCCCGCGCTTCTACGACGTGACCGAGGGGCGGCTGCTGGTCGACGGGGCAGATGTGCGCGATGTGACCCAGGATTCGCTGCTGTCGCGCATCGGCGTCGTGCCGCAGGAGACGGTGCTTTTCACCGGGACGGTGCGCGACAACATCCGCTATGGCCGGCCCGATGCCGGCCAGGACGAGGTGGAAGCGGCGGCTCGCGCGGCCCAGGCTCACGACTTCATTCTGGATCTGCCCGACGGCTACGATACGCAGATCGAGGAACGGGGCGGCAACCTGTCGGGCGGCCAGAAGCAGCGGATCGCCATTGCCCGCGCGCTGTTATTACATCCCGACATCCTGATCCTGGACGACAGCACCAGCGCCGTGGACGTGGAGACCGAGACCAAGATTCAGGGCTATCTGGAAACGTGGATGGCTGGCCGTACCTGCTTCATGGTGGCACAGCGCATCAGCACCGTGTTGAAGGCCGACAAGATCATCGTTCTCGACCGGGGGCGCGTCGCGGCTGAAGGGACGCACCGCGAGCTGTTGCAGTCCAGCCCGATCTACCAGGAGATCTACGCGTCGCAACTGGGCGACGGGTTCAACGGGAGCCAGCCGGCATGACGAACCAGACCGGCCGCGGCGACAGCGGCAACCGCCCGCGTATGATGCCCCGCAGCCCGGCCATGCCGGGCAAGATCGAGAAAGCGCAAGCCCCGCGCCAGGCGCTGATCCGGCTGCTGCCTTATCTCGGACCGTATAAGGTCATTCTGGTGGTCGTGCTGGTGCTGCTGGTTCTCTCGGCCGGCCTGGGGCTGCTGGCTCCCTACCTGATGGGCCGGGCCATCGACGACGCCATCGGCGCCAAAGACCCATCGAAGCTGGCGGTTTTCGCCGTCGCGATGCTGGCCGTCTACCTGGCGGGCAACCTGGCCGATGCCGTGTCGGGCTGGCTGATGGCGCGTGTATCGCAGCGGGCGCTCAAGGCGCTGCGCCGCGACCTGTTCGGCCACCTGCAAACGCTGCCGCTGAGCTTCTTCGACACCAATCCCGCCGGCGAGCTGATGAGCCGCCTGACCAACGATATCGAAGCCATCAACACCGCCGTCTCGCTGAACGTGGTGGTGCTGCTGACCAGCGTGCTGACGCTGACCGGTATCCTGGTGGCCATGTTCCTGCTGAACTACTGGCTGGCGCTGGCGTCGGTGGTGGTGGTGCCGATCATGTTCTGGTTCACCAATTTCGTCGCCCGCTACACCCGCCGCGGCTTCCGCGACCTGCAGCGTAGTCTGGGCCACCTCAATGGGGTGATGGAGGAGGCCATCAGCGGCCAGCGGGTGATCAAGACCTTCCGCCGCAACGAGTCGGTGATCGAGACCTTTCGCCAGCGCAACGAGGAAGTGTACAACGCCGGGGTCTACGCCAACACCTATGCCCTGCTGTTGATGCCGCTGACCAACCAGTTGGGCAACCTGTTCGTGATCGTGATCGCCGGCCTGGGCGGGTGGCTGGCGCTGCTGGGGCTGGCTACGGTGGGCACCATGGTGACCTTCATGAGCTACGGGCGCAATTTCATCAACCCGCTGCGGCAACTGGCCAACATGTACAACTCGATCCAGGCCGCGCTGGCCGGCGCTGAGCGGGTCTTCGAGATCATCGACAAACCGTCCGAGCTGGACGAGGCCAGCGACGCGGCCGCGCGGGGCAAGC
Organism: Anaerolineales bacterium; assembly: GCA_020634615.1. GTDB lineage: Bacteria > Chloroflexota > Anaerolineae > JAAEKA01 > JAAEKA01 > JACKBK01. The sequence continues at coordinate 319,636 of JACKBI010000003.1, read as the reverse complement.
TGGCCGGCGACGTGCGCTTCGACGAGGTGCAGTTCAGCTACGTGGCGGGAACCCCGGTCATCAGGAACATGACGCTGACAGCCAGGCCGGGCGAGACGGTAGCGCTGGTCGGCCCGACCGGCGCCGGCAAGACCACCATCGTCAATCTGCTGTCACGCTTCTACGAGATCGACGCCGGCAGCATCTGCATCGACGGCACCGACATCCGCCAGATGAGCAAAGCCCGCCTGCGGCGGCAGCTCGGGATCGTCCTGCAGGACACGTTCCTGTTCTCCGGCACGGTCATGGACAACATTCGCTTCGGCCGGCTGGAGGCCAGCGACGCCGAGGTCATGGAGGCGGCGCAGATGGCCGACGCCGACCATTTCGTCCGCCAGTTGCCGCAGGGATACGACACGGTGCTGTCGGAGCGGGCCAGCAATCTCAGCCAGGGGCAGCGCCAGTTGCTGTCCATCGCGCGCGCCATCCTGGCCGACCCGTCGATCCTGATCCTCGACGAGGCCACCAGCAGCGTGGACACGCGCACCGAGGCGCGCATCCAGCAGGCGTTGCTGCGGCTGATGGAGGGTCGCACCTCGTTCGTCATCGCCCACCGCCTGAGCACCATCCGCGACGCCGACAAGGTGGTGGTGATCCGCGACGGCGAGATCGTCGAGCAGGGCACGCATCAGCAACTGCTCGACCGGCACGGTTTCTACCGTCACCTGTACATGAGCCAGTTCAAAGGGGAAGCAATCTAGCGGGGTTAGGGCGGTTGTCCCCGCGGCCGGCGAGGCGTGCTTGTTGTTCTACGTAAAGCGGTCGTCCGAGCGGCGCGCGGGAGCAGTTTTGCCCGCTTCCTCCAGCCATCCGGTTCTGATGGTTGTGGGGCTGTCAAACTCGGGCACGTAGGGCTTGATGTCCAGCAGCGGCGTGCCGTCGAGCATGTCCACGTTCTGGATGTGCAAAACGCCGTCCTCGATCCTGTCCAACTGCACGACGGAGAGACCGATGGGATTGGGCCGCCTGGGGGCGCGGGTGGCGAAGAGGCCGCGGGGCTGTGTGTCCAGAAAAGGCACAACCTCCAGCTCGAATCCCTGGCTGCGGTGGAGGTGGTAGAGCAGAATGACGTGCGAGAACCCGTCGAGATCCTTCAGCCCGGCCTGGTAGGCGGCGAAAACCTCGACCGTTCCATGAACACCGGCCGCGCCGACCGGTTGGATGGGCATTCCCTCGGGCTGGGTGAAGGGTGTGTGAATGACGCCGATGGGTTTGAATTCGATCATCTTCTGTTCTCGTTGTTGGGTGTTTCAGTAATCCGGCAGGCGAGGAGAGTGGTCATGAGTTTGAACCGCCAGCGTCGCCGCGCCGGCAACTTGATGCTCTCAAAGGCGGGATGTGGCAGTCCTGGATGCCAGTGAAGATCTCTTCGGTCAACAGCGCCTCATACGCCGCTGCGATGTCGTTGGTCCTCCATCCGTGCCAGAGTCGTGCGATCATGGGAAATGGCGTCCTTTTCGTGGGTGAGAACTTTGAAAGCTACAAGTTAGCTTGTTGCCGTGCCCAGATCCAGCCTTCGATGCGAGCGGTTTCCCAATCGGTCGGCGGTACTGCTCGGTCAAGCAAAAAGTCAGCCCCGGCAAGCGCGCAAACAGCCGCGTCTACAGCGTCAGCCGACTCTCGAAGCGCTGGTCGCATTGCGGAACAATCGAGGACATCATCTAGGCCTGCAAGGCTGCCACCTTTGGGCGAGGCACGGTAACCAATCCGCGTCGCTGCCGGATATACTTCGATGGCACGCCAGCCTTCGGTTTCTGTAGTCGACCATGCCAGCGGAATTGGATGACCGGACGACTTGCGCATGTGTTCAAGCAGTTGAAGGGCCGCGACTGCTGTCCGAGCAATCAGGTTTGCGCCGACATCGAGCGGTTGCTTTTTGAGACGGTTCTTGATGGCAGTATCCGTGACGCGACGAAACAGACTGTTTGCTTCCACTTCCAGATATTCTCCAGCGTGGTGAACCGCAAGCTGAGTGCCCAACGCCTTCGGCCAGCCGAGGGGTGCGTCTAGAGCAATGAGTACTTCGTCGTGCCCTCGAAGCCATTCCAACGCAATACTTGCCGGCGACCTCTGAGGCGTTCCTAAATCGCATTGGGTGATCACAACAGTATCGTCTCGCAGGTGTGCCAAAGCGAGACCGGTCTTGCGAGGATTCGTCGAACAGTCGATGCCTAATATTGTTGTCATGTAGTTCTATCCGTAATTGCGGAGCGCGAGTTGGAACACTTGATCGCTGCAGTTCGGGCCGATGATTAGGCTGGCAATGGATGGCTGCTATCACTGTTTCGCAGCAAGCGTTGGACGATTTTGTCAGCAGGGGTCAAATGGCCGCCACCCTGACTTGGACTCTTGTTCCACGCGCTCGATGAATTGTTTGATTGAGCCTTGGTGTGCAATTGATCCCGTACGCTCAACAACTTCTACCGAACCGTATTCGTGATAACAATCGGACTCACGTTTACTAACCTCTGAAGATATTGCAAATGTGATATTCAAGAAAACGTGACTCTGGCGCAAATTTCTCCGGCAAAGCGATTTCAGAATTCTCGTATCTCAGCAGTAATTCTGTTGCTGCATCAGGCTTTGGAAGTCCCTTAACAAGCGAGGACAATCTCACCTTGTGGTCTAGCGTAATTGTCAGCAGTCCCCTGTCAAACGCTCGGTCATGCAGAGCGTTGAGACAAAGCCCATTGTGAGGATTGACGCGGTTTTGAGAGTCGACAGACCAAGGGACAATGTGACTGGCATTCAAAAGATCTGGAATTGCCAAGCCCGTAATGCAACATCTGTTGGAGTACGCCGCCAATACTGAACTCCGAAAGAAACCCTGGTTCACCCTCACACGCACCGTTGTCTCTCGTTCTTTTCCCAGAGGCAAGTCCGAAACATCGATGTTCGCCACCTCTTCAACGCTTTTTCCGCTCAATTGAGCAAGGACATTCTCGCTTTCAAAACTCAGCTTATCCCAGTCCTGATTGAACTCGTCCCAGATTTCTTGTTCACTTTTGCTGCCGTGCGATGCGCCAGCAATGCCACGCCTCTGAAGCGTTGGATCAAGGCGAGCGAAATTCGCAAGTTTCCAGGAAACAGCGGATGCAGTTCGTCCCAGCAAACCAGCGAGTTCGAGTATCTCAGGATTACGGTTGTGAATGCGCCCAAAGGGTATCTTACAGTACAAATTGAACGCCACAATCAACTCATCTCGTGTCCAATTGTGGGTTGCCATGTTGGAACCTCAGATGTTTTCGAAACTATCGACTTCAACGATGAAAAATACCAGTCATTCAACCGCACGGTTCTTGGTCTTGTGCGAATCAATTGCAGTCGAGTCCATAACCTGTATCGTGCCTATCTACAAGTGGTAAGGTGGACGGGTTTGTCAAGACACGGAAGTGCCCGTTCATAGGGTATAGCAGTGGAATCTGATCATCCCCAAACTTGAAGCCACTTTGAAGAAGCGAGCGCGGCAGAACGTCGCCGTGGATGTCTGTTTGTTGCGACAACCACTGAAACGCTGCAAGGCGGATGACAAGATCCTCAATCATGATTTAGGTTGGCCTTAGGTTTGAGGAGTTGTTTGGAAACAAGGCCAGTCAAAGTTGCAATCCCTCCGAAAGCCAATGCTGCTGTCCTAGCTTTGCAACGCTCGTCGGCCAGCTCATCGAAGAGTGACACAAGATCTTTGGCGTACTGTTGAAGGTAGTCGCGCACCTTCGTGACGTTGATCCGGCGTTGATGAGTTCCACAACGTCCAGCACATCCTGGCGGCGTCTGGCTGAGCTTCATGTAGATCAGCGCCTCCGCCGGAACCACAGCCAGACCCTGGCTCACGGGCGGGTTGTCCAGAACCTCTTCCAGTTGTGCGCCCAGTGAGAACGGTGACAGGTAATCGATGCGCACACCGTCTACCTCGATTGGCACACCGGGGCGGAAGGTGACCAGCGCGCCGTGATGCTCGAACGCCTCCTCCCCTACCAGAAAATCCACATCTGCCGTGGCTCGGATATACCCGTGAGCGCCAACGGCGAGACCGCCGGCCAGCGCATGGCGAATTCCCAGCCTTTCCAGCTGGGCTGCGCCCTGGATGGCAGCATCACGCACTTTTGGCGCGACGAATTCCAGCACATCGTTGATGTCCATTAATCCAACCCGCTTCTCCTTAAGTTGAGCGTACGAATAGTGCATGGCTAATCCCTTGCGAACCCGAAGACAGCGCGAGTATAGCGCAGCTTGCAGTGAATGACAAGCAACACGTCGGAAACACCAGTTCAGATCGAGGCGTACCAGCCGGACGATTTACACAGCCGTCAACTGCTCACTGACCTCCCACAACCGCGCGGCGACCTGCTCGTCATACGAAAGCGGCGATGATGCGATCGCCTCGCGCTCGACGAAGTACTTGCCGGTTACACCTTCGACGTCCGGCGACGACGCCAGGTAGATCAGGGTATCCGCGCCTTCCTCCGGCGTCAGCGCGAACAGGCTCATCACCCATTTGATGGCCGGCCCGAGGACCGGGAAGTTGGTGCGCCAGATGTCGGTGGCTACCCCGCCGGGATGGACCGCGTTGACGGTGACGCCGCTGCCTGCCAGCCGTCGCGCCAGTTCGTAGGTGAACAGGAGGTTGGCCAGCTTGGAGCGGGCGTAGGCTTTCATGCCGAAATAGGAACGCTCGAAGCCCAGGTCGTCGAAATCCATATTGTCGTACTCGTGCGCCCGCGATGTGACGTTGACGATGCGCGCCGGCGCGCTGGCTGTCAGCGTTTCCAGCAATAAGTTGGTGAGCAGGAAGTGCGCCAGGTGGTTGACATGGAAGGTCATCTCCACGCCGCCAGGGGCCGGATGACGGGTGTTGAAGTAGGTGCCCGCGTTGTTGACCAGCACGTCAAGCTGCGAATACTGCGCGCTGAACGCCGCTGCCAGCTCGCGCACCTGTTGCAGATCCGAAAAGTCGGCCAGCAGGTACCAGACGGCGTCGTTGCCCGACTGGCGCCGGATCTCGCCGACGACCTGCTGCGCCTTGGCCCTGTTGCGGCCAACCACGATCACGTGTGCACCCTGCATGGCCAGCGCGGCCGCCGTGACCTGCCCAATGCCGGACGTGGCGCCGGTCACCATGCACACTTTGCCGCGCATTGACTGCTTGTTTGCTTGATTCTGGCTCATCGATTACCTCGCGACAATTAGCTCGCCTGTGTGGGGTATGTGGGAGAAAGGTAGCACAAAGCCAACCCTCGTGCAAGTTCGCACGTAAGAGTCTCGTAACCCTTCTGCAACCTCAGCTTCAGGTTTACCGGCTACGATTGTAGGGACGGCTGGGTTATGGGACAGGACCACGACTGCCCCCAACCCGCCAGCGGGACGATCCCCGAACCTCCTCTTCAGCTCTGCACAAGGAGACCCTATCATGGCAAGACAACATTCAACCCAACGCCGCAGCGTCCTGGTGCTGGTAATTGCGCTGGCGCTGCTCGTCACACCCGGGCTAGCTCAGGCCGCGCCGGCCTCACCGACCGGCGGCACCGAGTACGCCCTGACCTATGGCTGGTACCAGGGACAGAGTACCTTCTACTACAGCTTCGACAATTCGATCCCCAGCCCGGACGGCGGCGCAACGGTGACGCCGGCTCCGATCTACGTCTTCTTCTACGGCGACGACACAGCGGTCCCCGGCCAGCACAACGTGGTTGATGTGGTGCCCGGCGACGCAGGCTACTCCGACCTCTGGCAAGTCCACAAGGTGACTGTGCCGGATGACTACACGCCCGACAGCGTGCGTTCCTACGCCGACATCGTGACCAACGGATACACAGTGACGCCTGTGGACGTGTTCGTCAACTGCCCGATCGTGCCTGATGGCAGCACCTTGCAGTACAGCCAGCAGGGCCTGACCCAGGGCTGGGACGACAACAGCGCCGTGTTCTACTTCGACTTCGGGCTGAACCCGGTGGCGACCGCGCCGATCTATGTGCTGTTCTACGGCGACGACACACCGGTCCCCGGCCAGCGCAACATCATCGATGACATCCCGGGCGACGCGGACTACTCGGCCTTCTGGCGGGTCCACAAGGTGACGGTGCCTGACGACTACGTGGCGAACGACGCCCGCTCGCTGGACGACATCACGACGGCAGGTTACACGGTCACACCGACCGACATCCTGGTCAACTGCCCGGTGGTGCGCACCGAGGATGCGCCGGAAATGTACGACCTGACCAGCGGCTGGTTCCGCCACGGGCAGGTGGACTACTACAGCTTCAGCAATCCGATCCCCACCGCCGAGGGCAGCCCGACGGTCGTGCCTGCGCCCATCTACGTGTTGTTTTATAACAACGGCACGGCGGTGCCCGGCCAGCACAACATCGTCGACGCAGTGCCCGGCGATCCCGGCTACTCCGACCTCTGGCAGGTCCACAAGGTGACCGTACCCGACGACTACACCGTCGATTCGGTCCGCTCCTATGCTCAGATCGTGGATGCCGGCTACCCGGTCGATGTGCTGGATCTGTTCGTCAACTGCCCGGTGGTGCCGGAGGGCAGCAGCCTGGCCGATCCCAGCGATGCGCCCTACACCCAGGGATGGTACCGCGGCCAGATGGTTTTCTACTTCGACTTCGGGCTGAACCCGGTGGAGACAGCGCCGATCTACGTATTGTTCTACGGCGACGACACGCCGGTGCCCGGCCAGCACAACATCGTGGACACCGTGCCGGGCCAGATGAACTACTCGGCCTTCTGGCAGGTGCACAAAGTGACAGTGCCCGACGACTATGTCGCTGACAGCGCTACGTCGCTGAGTGACCTGCAAGCTGCCAGCTATCCGATCACGCCGACCAATATCCTGGTCAACTGCCCGATCGTCATGCAACCGACCGCGGTGAACGTGGTGCAGTTCACGGCTGATCAAGCGGCCGGCAGCCCCAGTACAGGGCTGGTGGTTGGCCTGGCCGGCTTGGGGCTGCTTCTGCTGGCAGGTATAGCGCTGCGTCTGCGGCGTTAATGGCCAGGCAATCGGGCAGCGATCGCGCCTTGTTGGGCATAGCTTGCGCTAAGGTGCCGATTTGCGGCCAGCTCGATTTCGATCCTGAATAACAAGAGGCTGCAAGCAACATCATGTTGTTTGCAGCCTCATCGATTATCGGGTCGTCACGGACAAGACAGCATCGCTAACGCCTCAAAGCGGTAGCACAGGTGCTTCACCGCTTGAATTCGTGCATGTTAACACCTTCAGCCAGTATAACCGTTACCAGCGTATTCATGCTGACGCCCTCTTGCCGTGCCTGAGCAGCTAGTTTGGCATGCAGACTCCGGGGCACTCGCTGCACAAAGCGTCCGCTGTAGCTACCTCCGCTTCGAGGCTCAGGTACAGGCAACCCTAAGTCTTCCAACGCAGCGATAGTCTCAGCGAGCGCGTCCAGCCCGTTGTGAATGGCTTCCTCCGGTGTTTCGCCGTCAGAGATGCATTCAGTGAAGTCGGGATAGGAAATAAGGAACCCGCCACCCTCGTCCTGATCGAGCGGACGGATTTCAAAAGGGTATTTCGTTAAATCTCTCATCGTTATTCCGTAGCGAAATCTACAAACTTCCTGATGTAGACAGGTTTGATTTGGCGGCGAGCAGGAACCGGCAATGTGGCCCCATCGGAGCGAACAAAAACCACATGGCTGGTACCACGTTGTCGCCACTCAATATCCAAAGCGCGAGCAACCGTTTTTAGGTCATCGATGCGCCAATCTTGCGGGTTGCTACGCATCTTTTCCAGGATTTTGTCCGCTCTGCCCATTTCAAAATGATACTATATGTGATAGCATTGTGCAAGCGATTTTCTTGGCGATTTTCATGGCTCTGTCTCGACCCATATAGCACGAGCGAAGTTTCTTACAGAACAACGCACCGGACCAGAGTTGGGTGGTCGAGCATTACTGCGTCGCCGTTACCAGCCATTGCTGCAACGGCGCCATGATAACGAAGTGAGCCATGCAGGCGTCGACGAGATCAGGTGAGCTGAGCAGCGGACCGGTCAGCCGGGGCGGGTGCGCGTAAAGGCCCTTGTAGCGAAGTAAATCGGCGCGCGGGTGATCGGCATCGAAGCCCCTCGGCACGGTCTTCAACGCCTCACCGCCAAGCTCGTAGCCTGGCCGGCCGCGCAGATCGTTGCAGATCTTTGCCAACGCGGTGCCGAATTCCTCGTCCAGCACTGCGGCGCGATAGCTATCCAGACCTTCCTTGGTGAACATGAACTGGCCCGCCATCAGCCCCAGCCCTTCGGGGATCAGTTGGAAACCGAACGCCGGGCAGTTGTTCTTCTTGCCCGCGCCTTCCCACAGCAGCCCGCTGACGTAGTCGTGGTAGGGGGACTTGTCCTTAGCGAAACGCACGTCGCGGTGGATACGCATCAGGCTGCCGGCGCCGTTGGTGCGCGTATCGAAGCGGATATGCGGCGCGATTTCCCTCAGCCGCTCGCCCAGCGTTTCGACAAACGCCAGCGCCGGCTCCAGCAGAGCGGTTTGATACACCTCGCGGCGCGCCTCGAACCACTCGCGGTTGTTGTTTTGCGCAAGGTCGGCCAGAAATGTCAGTCCTTCAATGGGAAAACCTGTAAACATCGTTCGTCATCTCTTTCTTAGCGCAACAGAATGAACCCGGCTTTGTGCAGCGTTGCCGCTTCCACCTCGCGGCGCAGTTCGTCGCGCTCGTCGCTGCTGGTCATCTCCAGGTAGCGCACCGCCTGCTTCCACACGTCATCGCGCCAGTCGGCGATCAGCCGCGAGGCAATCAGCTCGTCCAGCGGCCCCAGCAGTTTGTCCACCAGAACCATGAGCGGGCTGTAGCGATCGATCACGTCGTCTTGTACTGTGTCAATGGTGCGCCCGATGATCGCGTTGACGTGGCAATGGTCAGCAAAGCGTGCTTCGCGCAGTGTTGGCGTCAGTTGTTCCCACTCCGGCGCCAGCAGGTCGGACAGAGCGAACACCAGGTCATAGTTGATGTGGGCGTTGATCCCCAGCAGCATCTTTTGCAGGACGGCTGTGTGGTGGTGCAGCGCCTGGTCGTGGGCCAGTCGCCAGACTGCCGGCGTGGCTCCGGCGTCTGCGTCATATTCATCCAGCGCCGTAAAGTAGTATTCAGCAAAACGCCCCAGAAGGTCGCTGACCCAGGCCGCGTCGTTGAATTCACCGCCGTCGATGGCCGCGAGGACGTTCTCGGTCATGCAGCGATAGCAGTCCAGAAAGACTGCTCGCGGGTCGGCCGCCGCTTCCCATGCAGCGATTTGCTGTTGCATTCGATCGATGACGGTCACATTACCAGCTTTGGAGGCCATGCCGCAGGAACTATCAGTGGGCCTGTCACAGGCAGCACCAGTGCTTCATTGCAGTGTCACCAGCGTCTCGCCCTGGTTGACCGAGTTGCCCGGCTTGACCTTGACCGTTGCCACCACGCCATCGCGCGGTGCGCGCAGTTCGTTTTCCATCTTCATGGCTTCCAGGATAATGATGCTCTGGCCCAGAGTTACGGGATCGCCCTCGTTGACCAGTACCTTGACCACAAGGCCCGGAATTGGCGCTTTGATGGCAGAGTCGCCACTGGCTCCGCCCAGCCCGCCTGAAGCCAGGCTGGCCCGGTAGGTGCGTTCGTCGACGATGTGGACCTCGAACCCTTCGTACCCCTCACCGGATACCATGATGCGGTACGCATGGCGCTCCGTCTGGTCGACATGCACCTCGTAAGAGCGGTTGTTGACCAATAGCGAGTAGAGATCGAGGTCGCCGATTCGGCGCAAGTCGGTTTGAAATGCCTGATCGCCGACGCGCACGATTCCGCTTTCCTCGATTTCAATCTCCAGGGTGCGGCCTGTGCCGACCCGTGCTCCGGTAGGCGTAATTGTCGCAATGTATTTCATAGCCTGTGTCTCTCTCAGCGCTTCCAGCCGCCGCTGCGTTTCCAGGCTGAACCGGTTGATCCGCTGGTGTGGTGCATCACGGTTGCCCGCTGCTCGCTTGTGTGCGCCACCAGTGCAGCGGCAATGGCAGCGCTGAGCTCCATTTCCGGCCGTTCGGTGTAGGTCATGCTGAAACGCTCTTCCAGGAAATTGGTGTCGAACGTGCCCCACATGAACTGCGCGCTGCTCATGATCTGCTGGTGGAAGGGAATCGAAGTCTTGATGCCGCCGATGCGATACTCGTTCAGCGCCCGGCGCATCCGCAGCAGCGCCTCAGCGCGTGTCTCGCCCCAACAGATCAGCTTGGCGATCATCGGGTCGTAGAACAGGCTGACCTCGAACCCCTCATAGATGCCGCTCTCAACCCGCACGCCCGGCCCGGTGGGTTCCTGCAACGTGGTGATCTTGCCGCCCGAGGGCATGAAGTTGTTGATCGGGTCTTCGGCAGTGATGCGACATTCAATTGCCCAGCCTTTGGGGCGGATGTCTTCCTGTTTCAGGCGCATCCGCCGGCCGGCCGCAATGGTGATCATCTCTTTGACGATGTCAACCCCGGTGACACGTTCTGTGACCGGATGCTCGACTTGCAGGCGGGTGTTCATTTCCAGGAAGTAGAAGTTGCCGCTCTGGTCCAGCAGAAACTCCAGCGTGCCCGCACTGACATAGTTGACCGCCCGCGCTGCCTGCACAGACAATTCGCCCATCTTCTGCCGCAGCGCCTCGTCCACGGCCACCGAGGGCGACTCTTCGATCAGCTTCTGATGGCGGCGTTGGATCGAGCATTCGCGCTCGCCCAGGTGGATGACGTTGCCGTGGCTGTCGGCCAGAATCTGAATCTCGATATGGCGCGGCCGTTCGATCAGCTTTTCCAGGTAGACCGTGTCGTCGCCGAACGCGCTCATGGCCTCGCGGCGGGCGGCACCCAGCGATCGCTGAAGCTCGGATTCGTCGCGCACGACCCGCATCCCCTTGCCGCCGCCGCCTGCTGACGCCTTGATCAGTACCGGCAGCCCGATGCGCTGCGCTTCGGCGGCGACCTCGTCGTCACGCAGTCCATGGGCCGATCCTGGCACCACCGGCACGCCGGCGGCGATCATCGTCTGGCGCGCCGTCACCTTGTCGCCCATGGCGCGCATGTTCTCCGGTGTGGGGCCGATGAAGGCGATCCCCTCGTCGACACAGGCCTGGGCGAATTCGTCGTTTTCTGCAAGGAAGCCGTAACCGGGATGAATTGCGTCCGCGCCCGACCGCTTGGCCACATCGATGATCTTGTCGATGCGCAGATAACTCTGTGACGAGGGAGGCGGGCCAATCAGGAAGGCCTCATTGGCATAGCGCACATGTAGCGCGTTGCGGTCCGCCTCGGAGTAGACGGCCACCGTCTGGAGGCCGCGCTCTTCGCAGGCTCGCAGGATGCGCACGGCGATCTCACCGCGATTGGCTACCAGGACTTTCTTAAACATGGATACCTTTCTGGGGCGTGGGGTGTAGGGGATGGAGACCCGAGACAGGAATCCAGGCCCTGGTTTCCGGCGAAACCCATCGCATTAGCACACACCGCCGCCAACAAACTTCCGCACTACCACACTAACAAGCTATCGCACTATTTCCACCGTCACAAACACCTGATCCGGTGCGAAGGATTGGCGCGGCATGCCGGACAGCCAGCGCATCGCGCCAAATCCGGCCGCCAGCGGGTCGAGGGAGAGCCGCTGGATATCCACGATCGAACCGGTTACCGTTTGCCAAAGCAGATCGCTGGGGTTCATGGCAAGCAGGCCACGCAGCGGCGCCAGCCCCAGATACCAGTCGCCCGTTCGTGGCGCCTCGGCGGGCGTTGCTGCCAGCAGCTCAAATCTCAGCGGCACGCCGCAGTCCAGCGTCGCCTGGCAAACCGTGTCGCCGTCGTGAGTCCACGTCTCGATCTCGCTGATGCGCCCGCAGAATACGTGGCGATCCAGACTGACGGGGCGGATGCTGGCGTGGCCGAAATTGACCGGCTCGATCCAGCCGTCGCCGTCGATCCGTCCGGCAATCAGCGGGCCCGCGTCCAGTTGCACCGCCAGCGGCAAGCCGACCATGACGCCGGCCCGGTCGTTGGCAGCAAACTGTTCGTCGGAGAGTGAGAAGGTGAGGCGCATGGTCGGTGGTCGGTGATCAGTAACCAGTGGTCAGTGATCAGTATGCTGAGAGCTCATTGATAACCGATTACTGGTTACTGATTACTGGAAACTGGTGCCTAAAGCGGCATATTCCCATGTTTCTTGGGCGGGTTGGTGTCGCGCTTGTTTTGCAGCATTTCCAGTGCATTGATCAGGTAGGGCCGGGTCTCGCGCGGCTCGATGACATCGTCGATGAAGCCGCGGGCAGCGGCCACGTAGGGATTGGCAAACTTCTCGCGGTACTCCTGCACCAACTGGGAACGTAGCTGCTCCGGGTTGTCGGCTGCAGCAAGCTCGCGCCGGTAGAGGATGTTGATCGCTCCCTCCGGTCCCATCACGGCGATCTCAGCCGTTGGCCAGGCCAGGTTGACATCGCCGCGGATGTGCTTGCTGCTCATCACGTCGTAGGCGCCGCCATAGGCCTTGCGCGTGATCACCGTCACCTTGGGAACCGTCGCTTCGCAGTAGGCGTAGAGCAGCTTGGCGCCGTTGCGGATGATCCCGCCGTGCTCCTGGGCCGTGCCGGGCATGAAACCGGGCACATCGACCAGGGTCACAATGGGGATGCTGAAGCAGTCACAGAAACGCACGAAGCGCGCCCCCTTGGTGCTCGAGTCGATGTCCAGCACGCCGGCCAGCACTGTGGGCTGCTGCGCCACGATTCCCACTGTGTGCCCGCCCAGTCGCGCGAACCCAACAATGATGTTCATGGCGTAGTTCTGATGCACTTCCATAAAATCCCCGTCATCCACAATGTGGCGGATGATGTCCTTCATGTCATAGGCTTTGTTGGGATTTTGCGGCACGATATTGTCCAGCGCTTCATCCATGCGCAGCGGATCGTCGCTGGTGGCGATGAAGGGTGGGTCTTCCTGGTTGTTCTGCGGCAGGAAGCTCAACAGCTTCTGGGCGAGGAACAGCGCGTGCTCCTCGTTTTCGGCCACAAAGTGGGCTACGCCGCTCTTGGCAGCGTGGGTCAGCGCGCCGCCCAGCTCTTCGAAGCTGACCTCCTCGTGGGTTACTGCCTTGACCACGTCCGGCCCGGTCACGAACATGAAGCTGGTGTCCTGCACCATGATGATGAAATCAGTGATGGCGGGAGAATACACTGCGCCGCCCGCGCACGGTCCCATCACCAGACTGATCTGCGGAATGACGCCGGAGGCCAGCGTGTTGAGCAGGAAGACATCGGCATAGCCGCCCAGGCTGACTACACCTTCCTGAATGCGTGCGCCGCCGCTGTCGTTCAGCCCGATCACCGGCGCGCCGTTCTTCATGGCAAGTTCCATGATCTTGACGATCTTTTCGGCGTGTGTCTCCGAAAGGGAGCCGCCAAACACCGTGAAATCCTGTGAAAACACGTATACCGGCCGGCCGTCGATGGTGCCATAGCCGGTCACGACGCCGTCGCCCATGTACCGCTGTTTTTCCAGGCCGAAATCATGGCTGCGGTGCGTGACGAACATGTCGAGTTCGCGGAAGCTGCCCTTGTCAAGCATGAAGTTCAAGCGCTCGCGCGCTGTCAACTTGCCGGCCGCGTGCTGGCGGGCGATGCGATCCTCGCCGCCGCCGCGCAGCGCCTGCTGCCGCAGGTGGCGCAACTGTTCAATCTGTGGATTGGTCGTCAATGGTGCCTCCTACATTTGACCCGGGCTCGGGCCGGTCTCGTGACCGTGCCCGCTGGGTTTAGAACAGGTGAATGATGCCAAGCATTGTCAGTGTGGCAATCATGATCGGCTGGTGGATGAGATAGATCAGCAGCGAGTTCTCGCCCATAATGCGCAGGAAACGCACCAGCAGATTGTTTGCGAAGTCGGGCAGGGTAAAGCCGCGCTGCCCGCCGGGATAAAACATATTGCCCAGGAAGATACCGATCAGCACGCGGCCAAACCAGGGGATCAACGGCGCATAGTCCACGCCCGCGCCCGGCGTCGGCGCCAGCCACTGCAACCAGGGAATGTCCAGCCCTTGCGCATTGATAACCGGCGCCAGCGCGATGACTACGATGCCCAGCAGGAGGTTCAGCCAGCGGAAACGCAGCAACGGATAGGCGATGATGATCGACGTGCCGATGAGCTGCAGAATGCCGAAGCGCACGTAGAAGGCCGGTCCCAGCGCCAGATAGGTGACGATGCTGATCACCACGCCCCAGGAAAAGACCGTCAGGCCGCGCAGGAAAAACTTGCGGAACAACGAGCCGCTGGGCTGGTGTTGGCGCGCGGCGGCATAGCTCAACGTCATCGACAGACCGACCAGACCGGTGAACAGGCTGGCAGTGATGTTCTGCCAGATGCCCCAGAAGCCGCTGCGCATGGCGATGTCGAAGCCGCCCATGCTGGACAGGTCCCACAGCAGGTGGTAGATCACCATCATGATGATCGCAATGCCGCGCAGCGCGTCGATCTCCCACAACCGGTCGGCGCGCAGGTGCATCACCGGCCGGATGCTGGTGCGCATTCCTGAGAAGTACGTGTTGAGGGCGGTCATGGGAGTTAGTGGTCTGGGGTAGACTGGGTTTTTACAGCAACTCAAGGAAGCGGTCTATGTCAATGTGTGCTTGTTTCAGAATATGAGCCAGTGTGGAACGCTTTATTGGGCGGTGCGCAGGAACTGTGATCTTGAGCACTTCTTCACCGATTCTCTTCTGAAGGCGGATATGGCTTCCTCTCTGTCTGACAACCGTCCATCCGTCACGCTGCAATGCGCGAATAACTGTTGTGTATGGTAGGCTTGGTACCTTGCTCACACAACCAGCTCCCGCACGAGCGAGTTATGTTCTGGAATCCAGTCATCGTCAACCGGCTCCAGATATAGCTCAATGGCTTCCCGGATGTTGGCCATCGCCTCATCGACGGTATCACCTTCGCTGATGCAGCCTGGAAGCGATGGGACAATCACCGTATAGCCGCTGTCTTCTGAAGGTTCGAGAATGATTTGGAGTTTCATAGCGTGCCATTCCTTGATAAAGTCTTTTCCACACTGGTTGCAGAACATCTCTTTCGCGACAGCTAATTCACTTCCAGCAAGATCTTGCCGAAGTGCACGCCCTCTTGCATCCGCTCCTCAGCTTGACGCGCCTCGGCCAGTGGGTAGACCCGGTCGATGGGAACCGCCAGTTTGCCGGCGAAGATCAGCCGCATGGCGTCTTCGAACTCCAACTGGCTGCCCATGGTCGAGCCGATGATGCTGACCTGGCGGCCGAACATGATGTTGATGGGCGTCTGTCCGGTGTAGCCGGTGGTGCCGCCGACTGTCAGCAGCCGGCCGCCCTTCTTCAGGCTGCGCACGCTGGCTTCCCACGTGGCCGCGCCGACGTTATCAACCACCACATCCACGCCTCGCTTGCCGCTGTGCAGATAGGCAGCTTTGGACCAGTTGGGCTCGGCCTCGCGATCGATGACCCAGTCCGCGCCCAGCTCCGTTGCTTGCTGTGCCTTGGCCGCGCCACCGGCCACAACCCAGACCGTCGCGCCCAGCATTTTGGCCAGGGGGATCGAGAAACTGTTGACGCCGCCGCCCGCGCCCACCAGCAAGACCGTCTCGCCCGGCTTGAGCTGGCCGCGCGTGACCAGCATGCGCCAGGTGGTGACGGCCACTGTCGGTGCGGCTGCGGCCTGTTTCATCGAGAAACCGTCGGGCACGGCCATCAGGTTGCGCGCCGGCATCTTGACGAACTCAGCAAAGCTGCCGCGGACGTGCTCGCCCAGGATCGCAAAGGTGTCGCACAGACTCTGCTGGCCGGCCAGGCAGAACGTGCAGTGACCGCACCAAAGCGATGGGTTGGCGGTCACCGGTTGCCCCGCGACCCAGTTGGTGACATCCTCGCCCAGCGCGACGATGGAGCCACTGAAGTCGGCGCCCGGAATGTGCGGCAGCAGCAGGTCCAGTCCTTTCCAGCCGCGCACTACGAACTGGTCCAGCCGATTCAGCGCAGCATAACGAACTTTGATCAGGGCTTCGTCGGGAGCAAGTTCAGGAACGGGAAAGTTCTCGACATAATCCAATGCATCGAGGGAACCATGTTCGCGGAAGAGGATTGCCTTCACAAGACCTCCATGGGTAAACAGTTGAGGCGATACGGTATCTGCTTGGCAAGCTGACAGCAACTGTAATTGGACGGTCTGCCAATTCTACCATAGCTGCAAGTAACACAGCAATCTGTCATTGCCCGAACGCAGCCGCGCTGGCGCACCAGTTTCGAACTCATCCAAATCGAAAGGCGCTGATGAAATCACATCAGCGCCTTGTCATCTGCAACTGCGACGTGCCTCGAACTACCGGCAGGCTATTCGGACGCGTTGCCATCCTTCATCATGCCGGGCAACTGCTGTAATGCGCTGATCAGATCGACGCCGGTCAGCGCCTCCACGGTGGCCGGCACCTGGGCGACGATGTTTGCAATGTCGGCGGTCACCTTGGACGCGCCTGCGCCTGATCCGCTGTCGCCGCCGCTGCTGATGACAACGATGCGGTCGGTCTTGGCCAGCGGCGCCGAGATAGCGGCTGCCACTTCGGGCAGCGCGTTGATGAGCTGCTGGATGATGGCTGCCTGGTTGTACTGCTTCCAGGCTTCGGCCTTCTTTTCCATGGCCTCGGCCTCGGAGAAGCCGGTTGCCTTGACGATGTCGGCCTCGGCCAGACCTCTGGCCTTGGCGATTTCGGCTTCCGCCAGACCCTTGGCGCGGATCGCGGAGGCGTCGCCCTCGCCGATGGCCTGGGTGGCGGAGGCGAGACCCTGCGCTTCGGCCAGCCGCTTGAATTTCTCAGCATCGGCCAGCGTCTCAATGCGGTAACGCTCCGCCTCGGCCGGCTTGCGCACCGTGGCCTCCAGCTCGCGCTCCTTGCGCAGCGCCTCCTGCTGCTGCACTTCGATCTGCTTCTGCTTCTCGACCACGTCGATCTGGATCTCCTGCTCCTTGACCAACTGCGTGGTCTTGGTTTCTTGCAGACGATAGGCCAGATCTGCCTCGGCGCGTTGCTGGTTGACTTCCTTGTCGTAGGCCGCCTTTTGCACGGCGTAGCTTTTCTCGGACTCGGCAATGCGGGTCTCGGACTGATACTTGGCCGTCTCGCCGGCCTGGCGGGCCTCGGCGCTCTTGATGGTCGCGTCACGCGCCGCTTCAGCCTGGCCGATGGCCGCGTCGCGTTTCACTTCTGCTGTCCGTTTCTGGCCTAGCGCGTCGAGGTAGCCCTGATCGTCCTGAATGTCCTTGATGGTGAACGAGATGATGCGCAGACCCATCGCTGCCATGTCACCCGATGAGACTTCCTGCACCTGCTGGGCAAACGCATCGCGGTCGCGGTAGATCTCCTCGACGGTCAGCGTGCCCAGGATCGCGCGCAGGTGGCCTTCCAGCGTTTGCAGCGCGACGTTGCGGATTTCGTCATCGGTTTTGGACAGGAAAAGCTGCGCGGCGGTGCGGATGGCGGTCTCGCTGGGGTCGATGGACACCTGCGCCACGCCGTCCACGGTGACCGGCACGCCCTCGCGCGTGTAGACGCGCTGGGTGACGACGTCGATGGTCATCACTTCCATCGAGAGGACGTCGATGCGCTCGACCGCCGGCCAGACGAAGGTGCCGCCGCCGCGCACGATGCGAAAAGCGTGCCCGTCCTTGCGCCGCCGGCCACCGGAGATCACCAGCACCTCATTGGGGCCGGCCTTCTGGTAGCGGTTGGCAAAGACCACGCCGAATGCCAACAACACAACCACCAGTGCGATGGGTACACATGCCAGCAGAATTACTTGATCCACTTCTTCCTCCTACACAGCCTACCTGGCATCAATCGGTTGCTCCGGCGCGATTGCGGTTGCTTTGCGTTGCTGGACGACCACGTGAACGCCGGTCACGTGGTCAATGATCACACTGGTGCCGCGGGCGATGGCGCCGTTGTCCAATGCACGCGCCGGCCGGGTGATCCGCTCTGAGTTGACCTCGAACATGACCTCACCCAGCCCGTTGACCGGAATCGGCGTGATGACCATCGCGTCGATGCCGATCATGTCCTTCTGGCGAATGTCGGTGCTGCCGTGCATCTCGACCAGCAGGCGACCGTAGACGTACGCCACCAGCAGGCTGAGCCCGGCAGCCACCAGGCCGGCGATCAGCAGGCTGAGTCGCGGATCGACGCCGAAACCGATGGTGGCAATCAGGCCGATGGCGCCAAAGACGGCCATGAACGTTGCCAGCGAAACCGGGCTGAAGATACGCAGGTCGCCGCCGCCGGCATCGATATCCGTATCAATATCGCCGACATCCGCATCGGCGTCTGCATCGCCGCCGCCGCTCATCAACAACGTGCCCAGTGCAAAGACCAAACCGGCAGCCAGCATGCCAAAATAGAGGCAATTCAGGGCGCTGGTATTCACGAAGTCGAGCAAGGAGGGCCTCCTTCTAGCGGGCAAACAGCGGACAGCTTGTGGCAAACGCATTATACCCGTAGCGAGAAAACCGGTCAACAACAAATCAATACACCGGGCGCTTGGCTGGCGTTTTGGCGCTGTGGTATAATCGGCCAGCCGTCGGGCGGGATTCATGAATTCGCCTGGCGGCAACAGAGTGTCAGAAAAAACGGAGGTATTCCATGGCAAAATCAGGTCGAGGCCGAAAGCACCGCGATTGGCGGCAGACGGTATTTATTATCATCAGCATCTTGATTGTGTTGAGCATGGCGCTGGCATTGATTGGAACTATCGCGCTCAGCCCGTCAGGCTAGCGCGGGCGGTAACCAGTGATCGGTAAGCGGTGATCAGTAAGAAGCTGTTGGAGAAGTCGCCCGTTCAGACTTCGGAAGTCGCCGAGTCAACAAGAGTAGCCTGTCAAAACCGTTGCAGGTCAGTCGTGACAGTCAATCGGCGACTTCCGAAGTCCTTTCAAACATTCTCCGAGCGATAACCCGTCACCAATCCACCAATCTACCAATCTACCAATCACCAATCTACCAATCACCAATCCACCAACCCACCAATCTCCCTCTTACGACGAACGGTTCATGTCAACCAAACCCCCGCCAAATTGTCGATATTATTACGAGGATTTTCACCGCGGCCGCGAGGTCAGCGAATGTCGATTGCCCAAGAGCCGCGATTCTGCGCACTGGGAACGCAGCGTCTGCGACACGTGCCGCGTACCGGAGATCCTGCGCGAGACCAACTGCGCCCATCTGGCGCTGGAGGGCACGATCCGCAAGAAGCGTTTCGGTGAACGCATGGAAATCTTCTCGGTCTGCACGAAGCATATGGTGCAGCTTGCTGACGGCAGAACCTGCGCCCAGTGCCAGGCGGAGCAAGACGCTCTGCTGGACGAATAATCCGCGATGTTTATCCGCCGGGGCGACGCTGAGTTTTTCGCTGTTTCCTTCGGTGCCGGGCCGCGTACCATCGTCGCGCTGGGCGGTTGGGCCGGCAGCTGGGAGCTTTGGGCCGGTCCTTTTACGCATCTCAGCCAGACCTGGCGCACTGTGGCGTATGACCACCGCGGCGCAGGCGCAACCCTTGCGCCGGTTGAATCGATCTCCATCGAGTCGATGACGGCTGACGTCTTTACCCTCCTGGACGCGCTGGAGATTGAACGCTGCGTGCTGGCAGGCGAGTCGGCGGGCGCGGCTATCGTCTTGCAGGCCGCGCTGTTGCACCCTGAGCGTTTTGACGGCCTGGTCCTTGTGGACGGACTGATCCACCGACCCGCGCCGCAGGGCCCGGATCGCTTCCTCCTTGGTCTACAGTCTGACTTCGAGGCCACTGTGGGCTGGTTTGTTGACACCTGTGTTCCTGAACGTGACTGCGCGGCGGTGCGCCGCTGGGGGCGTCAGATTCTCATGCGGGCTGAACCGGCGGCAGCCATACGATTGCATCAGTGCATGGACGGCATCGACCTGCGTCCGCACGTCAGTGGCATCGCGTTGCCTGCGTTGATCTTGCACGGCGAGCTGGATGTGTTCGTGCCAGCAGAGAGCGCCCGCTGGCTGGCCAGGACAATGCCGAACAGCCGGCTGGAAGTTTTCGAAGGAGCGGGACATGTGCCGACTGTCACGCGGTCGGCTGAAGTGGCTGCTGCAATCAACTCGTTCTTTCAATGACAGACTTCGCGTTCGCTCCGATTGATTTCTCCGAGGCCGAGCCGGTCTTGCGCCGACACTTGCTGGGGTTGCCAGCGCCGGTCGACTCGTATTTCGAGGACCACGTCCGCGCCTCCCATCATTACCGCATTGAGCTCGGCCAGGAAGCAGCCGGCTGGACAGCGGTCCATGACGAGTCGCTGATCACCCAGTTTGGTCTGATGTCGCCGTATCGCCATCTTGGTCAGCGGGTGTTCGCTCAGGTGCGCAAGCTGGAGCAGGTGCAAGCTGCGCTGACGCCGACCAGTGACGAATTCTTCCTGTCGCACGCGCTCGATGACTACCGGACTCTCGAGAAGCAGGCATATCTTTTTCAGCATGATCCCCAGGCCAGGCGCTTTCAGCCGCGCGGCGGGCAGGTGCAGCGGCCAGCGACTGTCGATGACATCGCCGCGATCGAGCGGCTGTCGGGGACGTTCTTCGATGACCTGGAGCGACGGGTGCGCGAGGAGCAACTCTATGTTGCCTGCCGCGGCAGTGAATATGCCGGTTTTGGAATTGTTGAGCCGAGTTCATTGATCGACGGGATTGCCAGTATTGGTATGTTTACTGTCCCATCGTTTCGGCGGGAGGGGATCGGCGCGGGCATGATCGCCCACCTGATCGACGTATGTTATGCGCGCGGGCTGCGGCCCGTGGCGGGCTGCTGGTATTACAATCATAACTCCAAGAAGACGCTGGAGCGGGCCGGCATGGTCAGCCAGACGCGCTTGCTGCGCGTGTCCTACTAGCGGATACTCCGCCAAGGTTCAATTGTATCGGAGGAATCGAAGAGCGGCAGATTCAGGCGTTTTCGCCCGGATCTGCCGCTCTTGTAGTTTACTGTTGGGTGACTGTTTACTCGCCGGCCGGCGGAGCAGTCAGCACCTGGTTGATGATTTCGGCAAGCTGATCGTACTCCACGAAGCCGGGAATGCGGGTTCCCTGGCCGGTCGATGGATTGAAGATGAAGAAGGTCGGTGTCCCGGTCACTCCGGCACTCTGACCCAACGCTGAGTCTTCTTGCCAGCGCTGCCGGCCACCGCCGCTGTCGTAGCACTGGCGGAAGGTCGCGGTGTCCAGTCCGAGATCGCTGGCATATTGCTCGAACGTCGCCGGCAGATCAGCGGCTGCGCCCCAACTGGCGGCCTTTTCGAACAACAACTCTTTCATCTCCCAAAACTTGTCTTGCTGGGCTGCGCACTCAGATGCTTCGGCCGCGTCATCGGCTCGATCATGGCTGGGCAGCGGGAAGTGCTTGTAGATCAAGCGAACGGAGCCATCGGCGACCAACGTTTCCTTCAGTTTCGGTTCTGTCTCCAACACGTGGCGACGGCAGTACGGTCACTGAAAGTCTGAAAAGTCGATGATGACGACCGGCGCATCAGCGGCGCCCAGGGTCGGTGATCCATCGAGCGTGAAGCCGGGCCGTGCCGGATCCACGCTGAGCGGATCCGGTTCGCTGGTCGAGGTGTCGCCGCTGGCGGTGGTGTCGCCCTGGCCGGTGTCGGCGGTGGGGACAGGGGACTCAACGGGCGCAGTGGTCGCAGTCGGAGCTTCAACAGGCGCCTGTTCGATGGTAGCCTGGACATTGGACAGCTCCGTGTCTACTGGCGCCGCGGGTGCCTGGCAAGCCAGCAGCAGGAGACTCAGTCCGGCCGCCAACCCGATGACAAAAAGTTTGCGCATACAATATCTCCTTGGAAACTGCTGGAGTGCGATCTTGATGAGTAGCCGTCGACTTCCGAAGTCCACCCAAGGCACTCTTCAAACAGTCTCTTAAATTTCCGGATCGGTCGTTGGGTGCACGGCCGCATCGACAAGATAAGCGTCGTGCCCGCCTTGTTTGAGTTGGTCTACGATTTCGCGGACGTCTTCAGCGCGCTCGCGCGGGCAGATCAACACGGCATCGTTGGTGTCGATGATTATCAGGTTTTCCACGCCGATGGTTGCCACCAACCGTTCAGCCGTATAGATCAACGTGTTGCGCGTGTCGGGCGTCACGGTCAGGCCGCGCCCGCGGATCACATTGCCGCTGCCGTCGCTGTCCAGTACCTCCAGCAGCGTTGCCCAACTGCCGATGTCGGTCCAGCCGATATCCACCGGCAGCACGGCGATGTCCTCGGCGCGCTCCATGATGCCATAATCGATGGTCTGGTGCGGCAGCGTCGGGAAGACCCGTTGCAGCGTCGTGGCGGCGTCGCTTTCGCCAAATGCGGCTGCGATCTCGCTCAATCCGGCGTGCAGCTCTGGCATGTGGCGGGCAAACTCGTCCATGATCCGGTCGACGCGCCACGCGAACAGGCCTGAGTTCCAACTGTGACGTCCATCGGCCAGGAAACGCTCGGCGGTCGCCAGGTCAGGTTTCTCCACGAAACGCACGACCCGGAACACTGGTTGCCCGCCGGCGGCTGCCAGCGACTCTCCCTGTTCCACATAGCCAAGGCCGGTGTGCGCAAAGGTTGGCTTGATGCCCAGCGTGACCAGTGAGCCGCGGTCAGCGACTTCCGCGGCCGCGGCCAGCGCGTCGCGAAATGCCTGGGGCTTGAGAATCAGGTGGTCGGCGTGTACCGAAGCCATGATCGCGCCTGGCTGCACGTGTTCTGCCAGGATTGCACCCAGGCCAACGGCCGCAGCCGTGCCGCGCGGCAGCGGCTCGCCGATGACATGGTCAGCCGGGAGTTCTGGCAACTGGCGACGCGCCAGATCGACATATTGCGCGTTCGTGACGACCAATATCCGCTCAGGCGGCACAAGTGGCGTCAGACGGTGAAAGGTCTCTTGCAACATCGTTCCCTGACCGGTGAAGTCGAGGAACTGCTTGGGATATGCCTGACGGCTGCGCGGCCACAAGCGGGTTCCGCTGCCACCGGCCAGGATGACAATGACAAGGCGATTGGTAACATTCATTGCTGGGGAGTATAACGTAAAGCGCGGTTAGGAGCAAGCGGAATGGTGTGACAAATCCAGAAATCATGAATTTCGCCTGCCGAACATGATTTGCGTCATAGTATATCCAGGGGACTTTGTGGTAAGATGTCCGATGTCTGGTTTGTTGGACAAGTGCGTCCTGGTTGCTCGGTTTGTTTGGCGGTTTGTTGTGCTGTCCTGTGCTTGCGCGGTTTTTGTTTTTGCTAAATCAAACCAACCGTGCTAGACTTCGGAAGCGCAATTCTCCGCCTGGTAGTTCCGTTTAGCTCGCTGGTGACCACTCTGGCTCGCAACCAGTGCGTGTGTCTCAAAACTCGGTCCGGCACCGTTGCGCAGCAGTTTTGGTTTCCTCTTGATCTTGAATCGCCTCTGACCGCGTGTCGCCTCGTGGTCTGATGAAAGGAGGTGTTTCGCGCTACCTAGCTCCTTCCGTCCAAACTCATTTGCAGATTCGTCTTTCTATCGGCTGTTACATTGACGTAACAATAAACTACTTACCAATCATTCCATTCAAGGAGGAATAGAATGGGTACCCAAATTCTTATTAGTGAGACCATCGGCACCATGCTGCTGCTGCTCCTGGGCGATGGCGTTGTGGCCAATGTGGTGCTCAAGGGCACCAAGGGCAATAGCTCTGGCTGGATCGTGATTACCTGGGGTTGGGCGATGGCGGTGTTCATTGGCGCTTATGCAGCCGTTGCCATGGGCAGCGGTGCGCATCTGAACCCTGCGGTCACCATTGGTCTCTTCGTGGCAGGCAAGACGCCGGCTGCAGAAGTTCCCTACTACCTGGTCGGTGAGTTTGTCGGCGCGTTTCTTGGCGCTTTCCTGGTCTGGCTGCACTACTATCAGCACTTTGCGGGCACTGACGATCCAGGCGCGAAGTTGGCCGTCTTCTCCACTGGTCCTGCAATTCGCGGCACTGCGATGAACCTGATCTCTGAAATCATCGGTACCTTCGTGCTGATGTTCGCGATCCTGGCGATTCCCACGGTGTGGAGTCTGCCGGGGCCGTTCACCGTCGGTTTGGCCGTCCTGGTCATCGGTCTCGCCCTCGGCGGTACCACCGGCTATGCGATCAACCCCGCTCGTGACCTTTCACCACGTATCGCTCATGCCATCCTGCCGATTCCGGGCAAGGGCAGCAGTGATTGGGGCTATTCCTGGATACCGGTCGTCGGCCCGATCATCGGCGCCGTGATCGCCGCCCTGGTGGCCGGCGTGGTAATTCCGGCCTAGTTTGCATAGGCTGGTTGTGCCAACGGGCACGCCTGTCTGCGGGGTGTTTCTTGCCCGCTGCAGACGGGGCTGTAGCTGAATTTTGGAGCCGGACGTGTGTTGTGGTTGATTTGCCTGACGCCTCATGACACGCCCGGCTCCTGACCCGCTTTGTTCCAAATAATTGATTGCCTCTTTCAGGAGCGACACACGATGAAAAAACTTATCAACAAACCAGAAGATGTAGTGAAGGAAGAACTGATGGGTGTTGCGCTGGCCCATTCGGATCTGGTGCGCGTGCATTTTGATCCGGACTATGTGGTACGCGTCGATGCACCCATTGCCAACAAGGTTGGGATCGTTTCGGGCGGCGGTAGCGGCCATGAGCCGATGCACGGCGGTTTTGTGGGCATGGGAATGCTGGACGCAGCCTGCCCCGGCGCGGTCTTCACCTCGCCCACGCCTGACCAGATGCTGGAAGCGACCAAGGCTGTCGATGGCGGCGCAGGCGTGCTGCACATCGTCAAGAACTACACCGGCGACGTTCTGAATTTCGAGATGGCTGCCGAGATGGCCCAGATGGAAGGCATCGAAGTCGCCAGCGTCGTGATCGACGACGACGTGGCCGTGCAGAACAGCACCTGGACCGCAGGACGGCGCGGCGTGGGAACGACTGTGTTGGCCGAGAAGATCTGCGGCGCGGCGGCCGAAGAGGGCAAGAGCCTTCAGGATGTGGCCGAGCTTTGCCGCAAGGTCAACGGATGGGGCCGCAGCATGGGCATGGCGCTGACCTCATGCACCGTGCCGCACGCCGGCAAGCCAACCTTCGATCTGCCCGAAGACCAGATGGAGATCGGCGTTGGCATCCACGGCGAGCCAGGCCGTGAGCGCATGGACCTGAAGACGGCCGACGAAATCACCGAGATGCTCACCGAGGCCATCGTCAGCGACCTGCCTTTCGAGAAGGGCGACCACGTGATCGCGATGGTCAACGGCATGGGTGGCACGCCGCTTATCGAGCTTTACATCGTGTATCACAAGATGGTGCAGATTCTGGAAGCGCATGGCATCTTCGTCGCTCGCCGGCTGATCGGCAACTACATTACTTCCCTGGAAATGGCCGGTTGTTCAATCACGCTGCTCAAGGCGGACGAGGAATTGCTGCGCTATTGGGATGCACCGGTGAAGACGGCCGGGTTGCGTTGGGGAGTCTGAGTTGCAAGTGGCAGGTAGTGAGCGGCAAGTGGCGGATAGCAGGCAGCAGATGGCAGACAACTAACCCGCAATCTGTGACCTGCAAACCCGCAACCCGCAACCTGCAACTTCCGATAAGAGGTGAACAGTGATCAAGCGCGAAGACGTGATTACCTGGCTGACATGCTATCGCCAGGTCATCAAGGACAACAAGGACTACCTGACCGAGCTGGACTCGGCCATCGGCGACGCCGACCATGGCGCGAATATGGACCGTGGTTTCAACGCTGTGGTGGCCAAGTTGCCCTCGGTCGAGGAGAAGGACATCGGCACGATCCTGAAGACCGCCGGCATGACCTTGGTATCCACCGTCGGCGGAGCGGGCGGCCCCTTGTATGGCACATTTTTCATGCGGGCCGGCATGGCAGTTGATGGCAAGGCAGAGTTGACACCCGAGGAGTTGGCGGGCGCGTTCGACGCCGGTGTGGCCGGCGTGCAGCAGCGCGGCAAGGCAACCCTGGGCGAAAAGACCATGCTGGACTCTCTGACTCCCGCCTGTCAGGCGCTGCACGAATCCCTGGATCGCGGCAATGACTTGAAGGTCTCTCTGGATGCCGCTGCTGCAGCTGCCGAGCAAGGCATGAAGGACACCATTCCCATGCTTGCAACCAAAGGCCGTGCCAGCTATCTTGGTGAACGCAGTATTGGTCACCAGGATCCGGGCGCTACCTCGTCTTTCCTGCTTGTCCAGTGCGCCGCTGACTGTTTCGGCAAGGATTAACCCATGAAACGTCTGCTGGTCTGGGTGAAAACGCTAACCGGGTACCACTCACAGGGCCGCGCTGCGCCACTGAAAGCACCGCCAGCGCATGACCAGCCGATCCAGACAAGCCCACCAAAGCCAGCATTGCCGCTGGCATCACTACGGCTGCCAGGATGGCAGCGAAACGTTTAACTGACGAACAAAGGAGTTCATCAAATGACCAAGTATGTAGGTGCAGTTGACCAGGGTACCACCAGTACCCGCTTCATGATTTTCAACCACAGCGGTGGCGTAGTAGGCGTGCACCAGCTTGAGCACGAGCAGATCTATCCCAAGGCGGGCTGGGTTGAGCACGATGCTATGGAGATCTGGGCGCGCACTCAGGACGTCATCAAGGGCGCCATGGACAAGGCTGGCATCACGGCCGGCGACCTGGCCGCAATCGGCGTCACCAACCAGCGCGAGACCACGTTGGTGTGGGACAAAAAGACGGGCAAGCCGTACTACAACGCCATCGTCTGGCAGGACACCCGCACAGACAAGATCTGCAACGAACTTGCCAAGGATGGCGGCCAGAACCGCTTCCGCGACAAGGTCGGCCTGCCGCTGGCGACCTACTTCTCCGGCCCCAAGATCAAGTGGATCCTGGAAAACGTCGACGGCGTGCGCGCAGCCGCTGCGCGCGGCGACGCCATCTTCGGCAACATGGACACCTGGGTGATCTGGAACATGACCGGCGGCGTCAACGGCGGCGCGCATGTGACCGACGTCTCCAACGCCAGCCGCACCATGCTGATGGACCTGCGCACCCTGGACTGGGACAACGAGATCCTCGGCATCATGGGCATTCCGCGCTCGATGCTGCCTGAGATCCGCCCCTCCAGCGATCCCAAGGTCTACGGCTACTGGAGCAAGGTGCCGGTCTGCGGCGACCTGGGCGACCAGCAGGCGGCCACCGTTGGCCAGACCTGTTTTGCCCCCGGCGAGGCCAAGAACACCTATGGCACCGGCTGCTTCATGATCATGAACACTGGCACCAAGATCGTCCCCAGCCCCAGCGGCCTGCTGACGACCTTGTGCTACAAGTTCGGCGATCAGCCGGCGGTCTACGCGCTGGAAGGTTCCATCGCCATCACCGGCGCGCTGGTGCAATGGCTGCGCGACAACCTCGACTTCTTCGATTTCTCGATGCACGTCGAGGACTACGCCAAGAAGGTTCCGGACAGCGGCGGCATCTACTTCGTGCCCGCCTTCTCCGGCCTCTTCGCCCCCTACTGGCAGTCTGACGCCCGCGGCGTAATCGTGGGCCTGACCCGCTTCATCAACAAGAACCACATCTGCCGCGCCGCGCTGGAGGCGACCGCCTACCAGACCCGCGAGGTCCTGGACGCCATGGAGAAGGACTCCGGCGTGACCCTGACCGCGCTGAAGGTCGACGGCGGCATGGTGTACAACGACACGCTGATGCAGTTCCAGTCCGACATCCTGGACGTGCCGGTGGTGCGCCCGGTGGTTGCTGAAACCACAGCGTTGGGCGCGGCCTATGCAGCCGGCTACGCGGTTGGGTTCTGGACCACCTTCGAAGAGATGAAGCAGAACTGGCAGATTGCCCACACCTGGACACCCACCATGGGCGCGGATGAGCGCGCGAGCCTGTACAAGGGCTGGCTGAAGGCCGTCCAGCGCTCCATGCACTGGCTGGAAGAATAAGACGATCCATTGCCCGCGACTGACAGTCCCAGGAAACAGGCAAAGGCGTCTACGCGTCAAGCTTACACGATTTCACGACCAGGACTGTCAGTCGTAAGTCACTACTGTCCCACGTCTTCGCCGACAAACCTTGCGGGGCGTCTCTGCAACAGCAGGGGCGCCCCGCTTGTGTCCGGGCTTATACAGCTTATCAGTGGCAGCGTAACATTCGGACTTCCCGATGCAAATCGCACCCTTTGGGACGGAGCACTTCTTCGCCCGCTATGAATTTACAACGCCCTATCAACTTTGCAACTCGGACTGTGAGACGCTGACCGTCCATGATCTGTTGACTCTGGCCGGCGTGTCGCCGGATGAGCTGGGCAAGTTGTCACTGGGCTATACCGAGTCGCTGGGGCATCCGCAACTCAGGCGGATGATCGCGGAGATGTATGATCAGGTCACCAGCGATGATGTGGTTGTGCTGGGGACGCCGGTGGAAGGCATCTATCTGGCCGCGCGGGCGGCGCTCGACCCCGGCGATGAGGTCATTGTTCTGTCGCCAGCCTACGACGCGCTGTTGAATCTCTTCGAGCATATCGTGGGCGCTGCTAATGTGCGGCGCTGGGAGTTTACCGCCACCGATACACAGTGGTGTCTGGATATCGAGCGGTTGCGGAAGTTGATCACTCCCCGCACCAGGATGCTGGTCGTCAATTTCCCGCACAACCCCACCGGCTACCTGCCCAGCCGGGAACAACTGACGGAACTGGCGGCCATCGCCGACGAAAACAACCTGACCCTCTTCTGTGACGAGATGTACTTCGGCCTGGTCCATTCCGGGACGCCGTCGATACCGTCAGTTGCCGGTCTTGCCAGGCGAACGGTTGTCCTTTCGGGCCTGTCAAAAACCTACGGCCTGCCGGGGCTGCGCACGGGATGGCTGGTGGTGCCGGACAGCGAGCTGCGCCAGTCCATTGTCAACTGGAAGTTCTATACCAGCATCTGCCCGCCGGCCCCCTCCGAGTTCCTGGCCATGGTCGCGCTGACCGTACGCGATCAGTTGCGGGCAAGAAGCGTGGCCCGAATTGAACAGAACCTGCAACTGGCCGATGCGTTCTTCCATCGCTGGCCCGAGTTGTTCAAATGGCGTCGCCCCATGGCTGGCTCCGTCGCTCTGGTGGGCATGAACGTGCCCTCGGTGACTGCGTATGCGTCGCAGTTGGCCCAGGAGGCTGGCGTGTTGATCCTGCCGGCTGCTACGCTTGGGACCGATGACCGCTACATGCGCATGGGGTTTGGCCGCGCTGCATTCGGAGAAGCTCTGGAGCAGTTCGAAGCTTTCCTGAGCGAGCACCCGATTTCAGCGGCGCCTTTGACATAGGTCGCCAACTTCGTTACACTATAACCTGCAAGTAGTTGCTGTCTCCTTTCCTATTATCTTCCATTTCTTCGCCCATTCTCGCGGTTTCTTCTTCTGAAACCGGTTATGAACTCAGAAAGCAGGCAACCATGAAACGCATCGACACAGAAATCCTGGTCATCGGCGGCGGCGCCACCGGCACCGGGGTCGCGTGGGATGCAGCGCTGCGGGGCTATCGGGTCGTGCTGGTGGAAAGGCGCGACCTGACGCATGGCACCACCGGCCGCTACCACGGTCTGCTGCACAGCGGCGGGCGCTATGTGGTCAAGGATCCGGTCAGCGCCACCGAGTGCATCCACGAAAACCGTATCCTGCGCAAGACCCACACCCATTGCATCGAAGACACCGGCGGTTTTTTCGTCGTCACGCCTGAAGACGAGGGCGACTATCCCGATAAGTTCGTTGCGGGCTGCGCCGCGACCGGCGTGCCATGCAATGAGATCTCACTCAAGGAGGCGATGCGTCGCGAGCCGCTGCTCAACCCGCGTATCAGCCGGGTCTTTGAAGTGCCGGACGGCAGCGCCGACAGCTTTCTGGCCACCCACGCAACCGCCCAGGCAGCGCGCATGGCCGGCGCCCAGCTCCTCAACTATCACCAGGTCACCGGTCTGATTATCGAGGGCGGCGACGGCGAAAAGCGGGTGGTTGGTGCACATGTCCGCGACGTAGCGCGCGGCGAGGATCTGGAGATCCGCGCCCAGATGACCATCAGCGCCACCGGCGCCTGGGCCAACGTTGTGGCCCACATGGCCGGCATTTCCATCAGTGTCATTCCCGGCAAGGGCACCATGGTCGCCATGAACCACCGCGTGCTGAACACCGTGGTCAATCGCTGCAAGATGCCCGCTGACGGTGACATCATCGTGCCGGTGCATACCGTTGCGGTCATCGGCACCACCGACGAACGGGTGGCCGACCCTGAGAACCTGCGCATTGAGCCATGGGAAGTGCAGCTCATGCTGGAGGAGGGGGAGAAGCTGGTTCCGGGCATCAGCCGGGCGCGTGTCGTGCGCGCCTGGGCAGGCGTGCGTCCCCTGTATCAGGAGGACTATGCCGGATCGAGCCGCGACGCCACCCGCAAGTTTGCCCTGCTGGACCACAAGGAACGCCACAATATCGACGGCTTCATCACGATCACCGGCGGCAAGTGGACCACCTTCCGCCTGATGGCCGAGAAGACGGTCGATATGGCAACCAGCTATTTGGGCGAGCGCAAACCGTGCATTACAGCAACCAGTTCGGTGCCGGGCGTCGATCAGGGTCCATACTGGCTCGGCCACCGGCTGCACGAAATCGAAGAGAAGAAGCTGCAAGGTCAGCTTGTCTGCGAATGCGAGCTGGTGACCCGGTCGATGCTGGAGAACGCGGTCAGGCAGAACCCCA
This sequence comes from Anaerolineales bacterium, assembly GCA_020634615.1. Taxonomy (GTDB): domain Bacteria; phylum Chloroflexota; class Anaerolineae; order JAAEKA01; family JAAEKA01; genus JACKBK01. The sequence continues at coordinate 288,797 of JACKBI010000003.1, read as the reverse complement.
CGATTACGCTTGACGACCTGCGGCGCGATGTGCGGCTGGGCATGGGACCGTGCCAGGGAGGTTGGTGCACCTACCGGGCCGTCGGCATCGTTCACGAGATGACTGTGAGCGAGACAGGCCATCCCGCCGAGAGCGGCACGGCCGAATGGGACGTGGCCTACATGCAGTCGCCGGCCCGTAACGTTTCCAGCAGCGCATCGGCCGGCGCACCTGCAATTCCCGACGACGAACGCGCTTTGTTCAACCCCAACCTGCTGCTGCGCGACTTTCTGCAGGAGCGTTGGAAAGGGGTGACGCCGATTCTCTGGGGACAACAGCTCAAACAGGAGCGGCTGGACGAGCTGATCTACCTCAGCGTGATGAATGTCGATCACCTGCCCGACCGCGATCTGAGCAGTCCGGTCACAGAGTTCTATCGTTACGACACTACGCCTAACGGCAATCTGGAGGCGCCAGAATGAGCGGGCATTCAATCGATCTGCTGGTAATCGGCGCCGGCTGGAGCGGACTGATGGCGGCTTACACCGCTGCCAATGCCGGCTTGAAGGTTCAGGTGATCGCCAAGGGGCTGGGGTCCATGCACTGGGCCGCCGGGTCCATCGACTTGTTCGGCTACGCCCCCGATGCACCTGATACGCCAATCCACCGGCCGTTGGAGTATGTCACCGGCAAGCTGGCCAAGGAGCAGCCACAACATCCCTACGCGCTGCTGGGCAAGGACCGGCTGGTGGCGGCGCTGGACAGCTTTGTTGCGTTGACCCATGAGCTGGGACTGTCCTACGGCGGCGCAGCGCAGCCGGGTGAGAACCTGATGTTGCCAACGGCTGTTGGTGCGGCGCGACCGACCTATCTTGCCCCGCAAGCCCAGCTGGGCGGCGATCTGGGACGCTCCGAACCGATGGTGATCGTTGGATTTGAAGGGCTGCGCGACTTTTATCCGCAGCTGATCGCGGAGAATCTGGCCAAGCAGGGCATCCAGGCGCGGGCTGTACTTCTGCCATTCGACGTGTTGACCGATCGCCGCGACAGCAACACGGTTCAGCAGGCCCACGGCATGGATGATCCAGCGCGCCGCAGCCGGCTGATCAGCGAGTTGAAAAAGCTGGCAAAGACGGGCGAGCGCATTGGCCTGCCTCCGATCCTGGGGCTGGACGATCACGCTGCGGTCCTGTTCGACATGCAGTCGCAAACCGGCGCCACAGTGTTTGAAATCGCGACCCTGCCGCCCAGCGTGCCGGGGATGCGCCTCTTCAAGGCCTGGCGCAACAGGCTCAACAAAATGGGCGTCCGTGTCGACTCGAACATGGAGGTGGTCAGCGCGCAGTCGGAGCCTTCCAGCAATGGCGCGGGTCCGAGCGTCCATCTGGTGGAAAGCGCGACCAGCGCCCGGCCGATGAAGCATCGGGCTGGCGGGTATGTGCTGGCCACCGGAGGCATCATGGGTGGCGGGTTCAACAGCGATCACGAAGGACATGTTTGGGAGACGATCTTCGATCTGCCGCTGACGACGCCGCAGGCGCGCAGCGAGTGGTTCAACCCGGTATTCATCAACCCGGCCGGCCATCCTGTATTCAGCGGCGGTGTCGCGGTCAACGAGGCAATGCAGCCGCTGGACGGCGATGGCGAAGTGGTATACAGCAATCTGTGGGTGGCTGGTGACTTGCTCGCCCACGACAACCCGATCCTGCAGCGCAGCCTGGAAGGCACTGCAATCGCAACCGGTTTCGCGGCTGCCAAAGCCGCGGCAGCGGCCAGCTAGAGGAGCAATCTATGCACACCGAATCATGGCAATCCGTCGGTCCGACCCTGGACGAGTGCATCAAATGCAACATCTGCGCGAGCTACTGCCCGGTGGCGGCGGTGACCGACCTGTTCCCCGGCCCGAAGTTTGTTGGCCCACAGGCGCAGCGCTTCCGCGAGAACGGGCAGCCGCATAGCCCTGACCACTCAGTTGACTACTGCTCCGGCTGCCGCGTCTGCAACGAGGTTTGTCCCACCGGCGTGCGCATCACGGAGATCAACACGCGCGCCCGGGCCGAATTGGCTGAAGAACACGGCATTCCGCTGCGCAACCGGATGCTGGGCCGCAACGACGTGCTGGCGAAGCTGGGCAGCATCGTCCCCGGCTTGGCGAATTTTGGCCTGCACAACGGGCTGAGCCGCACCCTGGCCGACTCCGTGATGGGCATCTCCAAGGGCGCCAAACTGCCGCGCTGGGCCAATGATACCTTCGCCAAATGGATGAAGAAGACGGCTGAGCAGCGGCTGAAGTCCGACAAGAAGGTGGTCTATTACCACGGTTGTTCGACCATGTACTACGAACCGTTCATCGGCAAGGCGACCGTGGCAGTCTTCGAGCATCACGGCTACGAAGTCATCGTGCCTGAGCAGGGCTGCTGTGGGCTGCCGCTGCTCAACAACGCCGAGTTCCCCGAGGCCAGGAAGTATCACCAGCGCAATCTGGACTGGTTGACGCCGTATGCGCGCCAGGGCTACCCCATTGTAGGCACCAGCAGCAGTTGCACGCTGACCCTCAAAGAGGAAGCGCCCGAGATGCTGGACATGCATGGCCCGGAAGCGCATGAACTGACAATGGCCGTGTGGGACATCTTCGAGTGGCTGCGCGAGTTGCAGGAGTCTGGCCAGTTGCAGACCGACTTCAGGCCACTGCCTATGGTCCTGCCATATCACTCGCCCTGTCAGTACCGCGCCCACCGTATCGGCTCGCCTTCGCTGGAGATCATGAGCCTGATCCCGGAGCTGGACATCCGCGAGAGCCACGCCCGCTGCTGCGGCGGTGCGGGCACCTACGTCTACAAGAAGGAAAAATACCAGATCGCGATGGATGTTGGCGCGGAACTGTTCGATTTCGTCAAGGAGCAGGGCGCGGAAGTGACTATGACGTCGTGCAACTCGGAGACCTGTCGCTGGCACATCGAGACCGGCACCGACCTGCCCTGCCGCCACCCCATCGAAATTCTGGCCGCAGCGTATGGGCTGTACGATTTGGATACCCGCGATTTGGTCTGAGATCGACAGTTTTCCAAGCTGTCCCATATGGTTGCGACGATGCTGTTCGACGGCTTCTGAAGCCGTATTCCATGACGGAAGGGCCGCAGCATCTCAGCTGCGGCCCTTCGTATTCTGAGGAGTTGTCTTGTGCAAAACGACGACCGCGATCTGCGCTACCTGGAACTGCTGGCGCGGCAGTATCCTACGATTCAAGCGGCTTCGACCGAAATCATCAACCTGAGCGCTATTCTCAACCTGCCAAAGGGGACGGAGCACTTCCTCTCCGATATCCACGGCGAGTATGAGGCGTTTTTGCACGTGCTGAAGAATGGATCCGGCTCGTTGCGGCGCAGGATCGAGGAGATGTTCAGCGACAGTATGCTGGATCATGAGCGCCGCTTGCTGACGCTGCTGATCTACTACCCGGATGAGATGCTGTCGCGATTGCCGGCCTACGTTGCGCCGGAAGATATGGGCGACTGGTATCGTGTCACGCTCTTCAGGCTGACACGGGTCTGCCGCTCGGTGTCCTCGAAGTATACGCGGTCCAAGGTGCGCAAGGCGCTGCCGCCAGCCTTTGCCTATATCATCGAGGAACTGCTGCACGAAAATGAGGCCGCCGAAAACAAGCAGGAATACTACCAGAGCATCATCGAAACGATCATCTCCACCGGCGGGGCGCCGGCTTTCATTGCCGCCATGGCCGCGCTGATCCAGCGCATGAACATCGATCACCTGCACATCATCGGCGACGTGTATGACCGCGGGCCGGGCGCGCATATCATCATGGATGCGTTGATGGACTACCACTCGGTCGATTTTCAGTGGGGCAACCATGACATCCTGTGGATGGGAGCAGCGGCCGGCGGTGATGCCTGCATCGCCAACGTGATCCGCATCTGTCTGCGCTATTCCAACATGGAGACGCTGGAGGGCGGCTACGGCATCCGTATGCTGCCACTGGCAACGTTTGCCATGAGCGCCTACGCGGATGATCCATGCGAGCAATTTCGACCGAAACCGGGCGACGAGGAATACACCGACAACGAACTGATTCTGATGGCGCGTATGCAAAAGGCCATCACGATCATCCAGTTGAAGCTGGAGGCACAGGTAATCCGCCGCCGTCCGGAATTCGAGATGGGCGACCGGCTGCTGCTGGACAAGATCGACTACGCGCGCGGCGTGATCCAGCTCGATGGTCAGGAGTATTCGCTCAACGACAGCAACTTCCCGACGATCGATCCGGCCGACCCGTACGCGCTGACCGTCGAGGAGCAGGGCGTGGCAGACCGCCTGCGGCTATCGTTCCTGGAGAACGACAAGCTGCAGGCTCACGTCGCGCTGCTGTTCCGCAAGGGCAGCATGTATCTCGCATTCAACGGCAACTTGCTGTATCACGGCTGCATCCCGATGGATGCTGACGGTTCGTTCCAGGCCGTGACGCTGGACGGCCAGCCTGTGGCGGGCAAGAGCTATCTGGATCGAATCGACCGGCTGGTGCGCCAGGGTTACTTCTCGCATGATCCGATGCAACGCCAGTTCGGCCAGGATATGATGTGGTACCTCTGGGCAGGGCCGAAGTCGCCGATCTTCGGCAAGCGCAAAATGGCGACTTTTGAGCGCTACTTCATTGAAGATAAGGCCACCCATGTCGAGGAGCGCAACGCCTACTACACCTTCCGCGATCAGGAGGAGACGGTTCGCCGGATCATGGAAGAGTTCGGCATGGATCCCGACACGTCGCATATCGTCAACGGCCATGTTCCGGTCAGGGTGCGGCGGGGTGAGAGCCCCGTCAAGGCTGGCGGCAAGCTGTTGGTGATCGACGGGGGGTTCTCGCGCGCCTATCAACGCGAGACCGGCATCGCGGGCTACACGCTGATCTTCAACTCATTCGGCTTGCTGCTGGCAGCGCATGAGGGCTTCGAGTCTGCCCAGACGTTGATCGAGAGCGGCACCGACATGCAAAGCAAGACGCAGATTCTCCAGGCCAATACCCGCCGCATTCGGGTACGTGACACAGACCTGGGACGCGACATCCAGCACCAGGTGGACGACCTGCGGGCGCTGCTGGACGCCTACCGGGCCGGAGCAGTCAAGCAGCGGTGAGGAATGCCCCCGATGTAGTGTTGTTCGGTCCCAGCAAGGTCGACAAGACGCCGCAGCAGACCGCCGATGAGATCATCGATCTTCTCGGCGGCCTGCTATTTGCATCAAAGCTGTTCGTAGACGGGACGAATGTTTAGCTCGTAGCGCCCTGCGCCATCCTGCGCTTCCCGGTTGTCCACCCGGACGATGATCACCAGCGCGCCGGCCAGTTGTTCGCCGGTTTCATTCAGCACCACGTTGGCAACCTGTCCGCGGCTGTCTGCGCCCCGTACCTTCTCCGGCGCAGGCAAGGTGCTGATGACGCTGCCGCCGGTGACGATTCCCAGCACCTCGACGTCAAACTCGGCGGCGCTGCCTGTTGCGCCGCGCACTTCGATCTCCACCGGCATTCCCTGCACGTCCGGCTCGAACGCGATTTGCACGAAGTCGATGCCGTAGCTGCTGCCGATGCCGCGAGGCGTTGGCAGGTTTTGAGGATCGAAGCGGACTGCGGCAGGTGGGAAGCTGATGGTTTCTGAAACCGGTCGGGCGAACTGCCGCCCTGGATCGTAAAGACCCTTACCCTCCGGCGATCGGTAGATCGAACGGGCGAAGCTGCGCAGGCTCTCCTCATAGGTCTGGAATGGACTGTTCGGGGTCCGTGCCAGGCCGCGGCTGACGATCTCCGGCAGGTATCTGACCAGGTCATCTGACGTGCCGATGTCAACCACCTCGCCGCCGTACATTACTTCCAGGACGTTGCGCAGCACGGTCATGCCCGCCGCCGGATCGTCCATGCCGCCGGCTGCTTCGAACAGGAACCGCCAGTAGAGCGCTCCTTCGTACGGGTTCAGCTCCGCATAGCTGGTGTTCAGCGCCTCGTCACCGTTCAGGAACTCGTTTGACCAGGAATAGAACGCCCGCGCCTCGCTGCTGGCGCCGTATTCCAGGTCCGGTCGCGCCACCGATTGCACCGCTACGGCCATCCCCTCGGTGATGAACGCCCAGGCGCGGCCCGGTCCGTCCACATCGCCCTCGCCCGCCAGCGCCTGCCGCAGGTCGCGCTGCAGGTTGTGGAACAACTCGTGGTGAAAGACGCTCACGATCCCATCGGCCAGGGTGGCGTACTCGCTGCTCAGCCCGTTGCTGACATTGATCGCAATGCTTGAGTTGGCGCCAGCCGGCGCGCTGCCGTGGAACCAGGTCGCGCCGTCGCCCAGAGCCACGCTCAGCCGCTCGGCATCATCGCCGCCTCGCAGGCCCGTCCACGCCTGGTGCCAGGTAAAGCCCCACTCGTTGGACTGCACGCGGAACGCCTCGACCAGCTCAGGCAGCACCGTTGCACCTACGAAGTCGTCAACCTCGGCACGCGCCAGCCGGGTATCGGGCTGGCCGGCCACCCGCTGGAACGGCACCATGTCGGTGTACCAGATGATCAGCGAGTCCGGCGCAGCGCCCGGCATTTCTTCCGTGGCCGCCGGCAACGGCGCGATCCACTGGCTCTCCACCAGGAACGCGTATGGCGTAGCCAGGTTGGTCCTTTGGCCGTCTCTGGTGATGATTATCAGCGTCAGGCTGTAGTAGTCTGTGGGAGTCGCCAGTTGCAGCTTGCTGTTGCCAAAGCTGTCTTCCAGGGTCACAGTGAACGTCACGGCGCTGCTGGTCGTGAAGTTTCCCACTCGCTCCACGACGATGGGCGGTCCATACTCGCCGGCGTCGGGGTCGCGGTGCATGGTTGTCAACTCCAGGCTGACCAACGTACCGGCCGGATCGATATCCAGACCGGTTGCGAACACCACCAGCGTCCGCTCGGCTGCGTCGGTCAGTTGCCCGTTGCGGCGCAGCACCAGGTGCGGCAGACTCAGCAGTTGTGGCTTGACTCCGTCGATCTCCTTGCCGTTCTGGGGCATAAACCGGATCGTGTCGCCATTCGCGGCGGCCAGAACCAGCGAAGCTCCGTTTCCTGCCGGCGACCTTTCTACTGCCGGCTGAACCAAAACCGGCGCCACAGGCTGGCTCGCAACGGCAGCGCCGCTCCAAACCTGGGTCGCTGCCAGCAGTGCCGCCAACACGCCGTAAATGCGGTTGACACGGCCTGGTTTGCGTGATATTCTTTTGCCACTGAAACTGTTTGGGGTTGCCATCTCGCTGCTCCCGTTGCCTGCTGGTAAACTGTGTCTGTCACAGTGCAGTCTAGAGAGCGCGAGTCGGACATATGTTGGCAGACGCGTTTACAAACGCGTTGATTCTCGTGGGACGCGGTAGCTGTGCCGTGTCTGCATATGCACCCCAACCCTCCGTGCGTCTACAAAAGACTGACTTTGTGATTGGGTTGATCGTACAGCGAATGGCGACGTTTCGATATGAAGGGTGTCACAGCTTTGGTGTGAATCGCGTCACACTTGTGGCAACTGCGGTGAGGGATATCGTATGACGGGTGAGCGGCTGTATGTTCTCGGGCCTGCGCGCCTGGAACGTGACGGACAGACGATGGATTTGCGGCGGCAATCGCTGACACTGTTGGGGTATCTGGCTGTGTCCGGCGAGCGCCACCACCGCGACCGCCTGGCGGGCCTTTTCTGGCCGGACGCCGAACCGAAGCGCGCCTACGCCAACCTGCGCCATGTGTTGTGGGAACTGAACAAGGTCTTAGGGGAGGGGATTCTGGACGCCGACCGCGAGACCGTGGCTGCGCAGTCGGGCCTGTGGACCGATCTGCACGCGTTCCGGCAACTACTGGCGGGAACTCGTACCCATGGCCACGCTGAGAACGCCGTCTGTCCCCGCTGCATCGCGCCGCTGAGCGACGCGGTCGCGCTGGCCCGCGGGCGTCTGCTGGAGGGCGCTGCTGTGGCCGACAGCCCGGAGTTCGACGACTGGCTCTATTTCGCCGCGGAGGAACAACGGGCTGAGCAGGAAGGCGCGCTGCGCAGGCTGGTGGCGATCTACGCCCGCAAGCGTGATCTGAGCGGGGCCATCGAGGCGGCGCGCCGCTGGCTGCAACTGGACCCGCTGGACGAGGAGGCGCATCGCCAGGCGATGCTGGTGTACGCGCTGGCCGGCCAGCGCAACGCGGCGCTGCGCCAGTACGAGGAATGTAAGCGCATCCTGGACGAGGAACTGGGTGTCGCACCCGATGCGCGCACGCAGGCGCTGATGGAGAACATCCGCTACGGCGTGCTTCAGGAGATGGTTGCTGAGCGCGATGCGGTCGTCGTTCTTGTCGAATCCGGTGAGCAGCCCGACCAGCACTCGCCGGCGCCAACGCGGGCAAGGCGACGCAATCTTCCCGCTCAGGTGTCGCCGTTCGTTGGGCGAGACGCAGAACTGGGCGACCTGACCCATCTGCTCGAAACGCCCGACGTTCGCCTGGTCACCATCCTGGGCGTGGGTGGCATGGGCAAGACGCAACTGGCTGTGGCCCTGGCCGGCGATGCCGGCTGCCGGTTCGACGATGGCGTCTCTTTTGTGGCCCTGGCGGCGCTTTCAGCCGGCGAGGCGATCATGTCGGCAGTGGCCGATGCCCTGGACCTGCCGGCGCAGACCGGCGCCGATCTGCAACAAGTGGTCGAAGATTACCTGCAAGAGAAGGAGATGCTGCTTATTCTCGACAACGCTGAGCACCTGGCCGGTGCAGCCGCGGCCGTCAGTGCGCTGCTGGCCATGGGAGCGGGCATCAAGATCGTGGTGACGTCGCGCCAGCCGCTGCGCCTCCAGGACGAAACGGTCTACGCGCTGTCCGGTTTGGGGCTGGCGGCCGCGGGCAGCGAGGAGGGCATCGCCATCTCCGACGCGGCGCGCCTGTTCGTGCAGTGCGCCCGCCGTTTTCAGCCCGGCTTCCGGCTATCAGCCGAGGACGCGCACCAGGTCGCCCGCATCTGTCAGGCGGTAGACGGGATGCCGCTGGGCATTCTGCTGGCGGCCGGCTGGATCGAGCTGCTCTCGCCGCGCGAGATCGCCGACGAGATCGAGCGCAGCATCGACCTGCTGGCGACCGAACTCAAGGACATCCCGGACCGGCAGCGCAGCCTGCGTACCGTCCTGTCACAGACCTGGGAGATGCTCAGCCGGCGGGAGCAGGGGGTGCTGACGGCGCTGTCGCTGTGTCGCGGCGGGTTCGACCGCGACGCGGCGGAAGCGATTGCCGGCGCTTCGCTGCGCGACCTGCTGGGACTTGCCAACAAGTCGCTGGTGCAGCGCAGGGGCGTCGGGCGGTTCGACATGCACGAGCTGCTGCGCCAGTTTGCCGGAGAGATGCTGGCTGCGGACGCGTCTGTCTCTGGGGCAGCCCGGCGCGCCTACAGCGACTGGTATGGCACACGCGCCGCCGAGTGGGGACAGGCGCTGACCGGCCCGGATCAGCAACGGGCCGTCCTGCTGTTTCGCGCAGACCTGGCCAACATCGAGGCAGCGCTGGAGTGGGCGGCGGACCAAGGGATGTCGGCCTGGCTGAAGGAAGCGTGTGAAGGGGTGGGGATCTACTACCTGCAGTTTTACGAGCACTACGAGCGCGGTGATGCACTTTTTCGCTCGGTCAGCCAACGACTGAATCGTGTCTGGCCAACGCCGTCGATGCGCCAAAAGACCATGTTGGCCTACATTTTGGCCTGGCAAGCCTTCTTCCACGCCCGCTATACGCGCCAAAGCGACCTGGATGACATGTTGCGGCGCTGCCACGAACTCCTGCCGGCGCCGGACCAGGACACACCTGAGACCGCATTCACACGGGCGTTTGTTTACCTGGCCGAGGCGGATACACCGCTGGATGTGCGCACGCGCGAGCCGTATTACCACCAGAGTCTCGCCCTCTTTCGGCAGGTCGGCGCCGATTGGTGGTCGGCCATCGTGCTGTTCGAGCTGGCAATCAACAACTGGGCGATCGACGCGCCCACATCGGAGCGCGCGTTCCGGGAATGTTTGGCGATCGCAGAGCGATTGGGCGACCGGAGCGGGGTGGCCGACTGCACGCTGGCGCTGGCGCGGCTGGCGGCGTTTCGCGATGGTGATATCGACCGCGCAACTGACCTGTTTACCCGTTCCGCTGCCCTCAACCGCCAGATCGGCGACCACGTCAGCCTGAGCAAAGCGCTTCAAGCTGACGAGGAGTTGGCCCTGATTCAAGGGCGTTTTCCAGATCTGGTTGAGCTGCGCGAACAGCGGTTGGCCATGGCCGAGGAGCTGGGATCGACGTATGGCATCGGCCTGTGCCAGATGCTGCTGAGCGAGGCGTATCACACGGTGGGCAGATACCAGGACGCCCTGGCAATGGGGGAGCGTGCCGCGGCGACGCAGGAGAAGCGCATCGAACATCACGGGCGAGGATGGTTGAGCTGGATCGTGGGGCTGGCGTTGTTGGCTGTGGAGCGACCGGACGAGGCGTTGCACAGATTCGAAAGCAGCCTGACCAACTTCCGCGCCATCTCAGCCGAGTCTTGGTTTGCCAGTTCCTATCTTGGCCTTGCGCGCGCCTCGCTGGAAAGGGGAGATATCGCGGCCGCCGGCAGCTATCACTGCCAGGCCATGGACTGGCTGCTGCGCCACCCCAACCCGTACTGGCTGGCCTACTGCTTTGGCAACGAGGCGCTGCTGCGGCTGCACGCCGGCGACGCCGCGGGCGCAGCGGAGATCTACGCCCGCGCCGAGGCGTTCCCGTTTGTCGCCAACTCGGTCTGGTTCAAGGATGTCTACGGCGCACGAGTTCACGAGGCAGCCCGCGGCCTGTCAGATGCTGCGGCCGATGCGGCGCGGTCGCGCGGCGCTGTGCTGGACCTCTGGGAAACTGCGCGCGCCATCGCTGCCGCTTGCGAGGCTGCGGACTAAGGTGAAGCCCGGCCTCAACTCCTGGGAGGCGATGTGGGCGCCGTACGACGAGGCGACCTACGCTTTCGTGCTGAGCCAGATCCGTCCCGACGACGTGGTGCTGGACATCGGTGCGGGCGATCTGCGCCTGGCGCGGCGCATGGCAGCCGTCGCGCGCCGCGTGGTCGCGTGGGAGATGCAGGCCGGCACACTGCCAGAAGACGCGTTGCCCGGCAACCTGCATGTCGTGTGTACCGACGCCCGCATCCAGGCGGTGCCTGACGGCGTGACCGTAGCCGTGCTGCTGATGCGCCACTGCACGCACTACGCGCTCTATATCGAGAAGCTGCGCGCCGCCGGCTGCCGGCGGTTGATCACCAACACGCGCTGGGGGATGGGCGTCGAGGTGGTCGATCTGGGGCCTGGGGAACCGTTTGCCGCGACAACCGGTGGTTGGTACGCCTGCCGTCGCTGTGGCGCAGTCGGATTCGCCGGCGAGGACGCTGTGGCGTTGACCGCTGAAACTATCGACCGTGTGACAGACGTCGAAGGTTGCCCGCGGTGCGCAGCGTCGAACGCTCCCTGATTCCAATGTTGCGGTCCGGGGAAAACGCGTACGCTGGCTGGCCCACCAGCCAGTGAAAACTTGCCCTAGATGGTGTGTCTCGTTCATGACGCGGCGTGTCAACGCGCCTGATGAACTTGCAAAAACCCCTGGTTTATGACACAATGCGTCATGGATCGGTTGTTCAATTTGTAGCTATCCAACCATGGCAAGGAGGCCAGGGCAATGAACGGTCCACAGAGCGAAGGGGTTCTTGTCAACGAACAGGTATTGAAGAAATTGTATCTGGTCGGCGAGCAGCCGCCGCTGGGCTATGTGCCGCCACAGATGTACGCCTGGACGGTGCGGGCCGAGCGTTTTGGCGAGCCGACCAAGGCCTGGCAGGTCGAGGTGATCGACGTCCCCGAGCCGGCCGACGACGAGGCGCTGGTCTATGTCATGGCGGCGGGCGTCAACTACAACAACGTTTGGGCCGGGCTGGGCGTGCCGGTGAATGTCATCGCGGCTCGCAACAAGGCCGGTGAGCCAGAGGACTTCCACATCGGCGGCAGCGACGCCAGCGGCATCGTCTACAAGGTTGGCAAGGATGTTACCAACCTCAAGGTGGGCGACGAGGTGGTGATCCACTGCGGCACCTGGGATCGCAATGACCCTGCAGTGCAGGCCGGCGACGATCCGATGTACGGCAACAGCTTCCGTATCTGGGGCTATGAGACCAACTGGGGCAGCTTTGCCCAGTTTACCAGAGTGCAGGCGCACCAGTGCCTGCCGCGGCCGCAACACCTGACGTGGGAACAGTCGGCGGCATACATGCTGGTGGGTGCGACTGCCTACCGAATGCTGTACGGTTGGGGCGCCCACGCGCTGCGCAGCGACGATGTGGTGCTGGTCTGGGGCGGCGCGGGCGGGCTGGGGTCGATGGCGATCCAGATCGTCAAGGCGGCCGGCGGGCGTGCTGTCGCCGTGGTCAGCGAGGACGACAAGTTCGATTACTGCGAGAACCTCGGCGCGGCCGGCTGCATCAACCGCCGAAACTTTGACCACTGGGGCATGCTGCCGCATTGGAAAGACTCGGTCGGCTATAGCCAGTGGTTGAAGGGCGTGCGCCAGTTCGGCAAGGCGATCTGGGACGTGCTGGGCGAGAAAGTCAACCCGCGCATCGTCTTCGAGCATCCGGGTGAAACCACGATCCCGACCTCGATCTTCGTCTGCGAGACAGGGGGCATGGTGGTTATCTGCGCCGGCACCACCGGCTACAACGCGACCGTGGATCTGCGCTACCTGTGGATGCGCCAGAAGCGGCTGCAGGGGTCGCATTTCGCCAACGACCTGCAAGCCCAGGGGATCAACGATCTGGTGATCGACGGCAAGGTCGATCCGTGCATGTCACGGGCATTCACCTGGGACGAGCTGCCGCTGTCGCACCAACTGATGTACGAGAACAAGCATCCCTACGGCAACATGGCAGTCCTGGTCGGCGCGCCGGATTTCGGGCTAGGCGTCAACAAGGCCGCGCCGGTGCAGCAGCTTGCCACTACGCTGCCCGCCAGCCTGCCTTCTGATGACACTTACAAGGCGCCGCACGCGCCGCTGCCGGCGCCCGGCAACGGCCATACTACGGAACTCGACACCCGGACCGTGCGCGAGATCATGCATTTCGGTGTGATTGCTACCGGCGAGAGTACCCCGGTAGACGAAGTGGCGCAGCGCATGGTTCAGTTCCACGTGCACGCGCTGGCGGTTGTGGACAGCGCCGGCTACCTGTCGGGTCTGGTGTCGCAAACCGACGTTGTGCTGGCCCGTAAGGGCCGGCCGCTCAAGGAACTGGTCGAACTGCGCGCTTCCGACATCATGACGCGCGACGTGGTGACCTGTCACCCGGATACGCCGGTGTCGGAAGCGATTGCACTGATGACCCGCCGCCACATCCATCGACTGGTAGTGGTGGATGAGAGCCGGGGCAAGCCCTGGCCGATTGGAGTTGTAAGTATGACTGACGTTATCACATATGGAATGGGGTACGATCCCATCGGCGAGCTGACCATGTCGTTGCCGCCGTCAGGCGCCAATGACATCTATGAAACACTGGTAGGCGAACATGAACTGGCCGAGCTGGTCGAAGACGAGACGCTGGTGCGCGACCTCATGCACCGGGGTGTGATCACTTGCATCCGCACGACGCCGTTGCAAGAGGTAGCGCGCACGATGCTAGCCAACCAGATCCACGCGGTGGTGGTTGTGGCCGACGACGGACGGGCAACAGGCGTCGTTTCGCAGACCGATGTTGTTCTGGCCCAACAGGGCCGGTCCGTTGAACATGCTGCGGTCCTGACAGCAGGCGACGTCATGACGCCAGGGCTGGTCAGTTGCACGTCCGACCGCAAGCTGTCCGATGCCGTCACGTTGATGACGCGCAACCGCATCCACCGGCTGGTGGTGGTCGAGGAGCAGGCAGGCAAGCTGGTTCCGGTAGGCATTCTGAGCATGACCGACGTGGTGCGGCGGCTGATCGGCGAGAACTGATGCCCAGCTGATTCGGTGACAGGGAAACAAGTACACAGGAAAACAAGGTGACATGGTGACGGCATCTGACGCACCTTGTCACCTTGTCACCCCTCACCGTGTCATTCTATGAGGAAGGAACTATGACAGTTCTAACAGGTGAATACGAGACGATCCGGCGCGAGACGCGCAAGTTTGCCGAAAAAGAGGTGGCGCCGGTCGCCCACGACCTCTACAACGAGGGCGCCGAGATACCGATGCCCATCATCCGCAAGATGGCCGATCTCGGCTACTTTGCGATGGCGATTCCCGAACAGTACGGCGGTCTGGGCATGGATACCCTGACCATCACGCTGGTCACCGAGGAACTGAGCCGGGTCTGGCTGTCTGTGGGATCGGTGATGACAAGGATGCTTATCGCTGGCGGACTTCTGCTAAACGGCGGGACGGACGCGCAAAAAGAACGCTGGCTGCCGGGCATCGCGGCCGGGGACATCCTGCCCGCAGCGGCGTTCACCGAGCCGAATGCTGGCTCCGACACGGCCGGCATGCAACTGCGCGCTGTCAAGCAAGCCAACGGCAGCTATCTGCTCAACGGCGCCAAGACGTGGATCACCTTCGCCAACCGCGCCCATATCATGACCGTGCTGGCGCGTACCAATCCCGATGTCAGCAAGCGCCACAAGGGGTTGTCGATGTTCGTGGTGGAGAAGACACCGGGCAATGAGTTCGTCCCGCCACAGCTCACCGGTGCGCCGATTCCCACCATCGGCTACTACGGCATGAAGTCGTTCAGCCTCAACTTCGAGGATTTCGAGGTGCCGGCCGAGAACCTGATCGGCGGGGTGGAGGGGCGCGGCTTCTACCAGTTGATGGGCGTCTACGAGACGGCGCGCATTCAAACCGCGGCGCGCGCGGTCGGTGTGGCGCAGGCTGCCTTTGACGCTGCGCTGCAATATGCCCAGGAACGCGAGCAGTTTGGCAAGCCCATCGCCGAGTTCCAGGTCATCCAGCACAAGCTGGCCCACATGGCGACCGACATCGAAGCCGCCCGCCAGCTCACCTACTTCGCAGCACAGAAGAAAGATGCCGGCCAGCGTTCCGATTTGGAAGCCGGCATGGCCAAGCTGTTCGCAGCCGACATGGTTGAAAAAGTCACCAGCGATGCGTTGCAGATCTTCGGCGGCTACGGCTACGCGATGGAGTACCCCGCGCACCGCTTCTGGCGCGACGGCCGTATCTTCAAGATATTCGAGGGCACCAGCGAGATCCAGGCCGAGGTCATCGCCCGGCGGTTGATACCGGAGCGGAAGTAAACGGTGATCGGTTATCAGTGACCAGTTACCAGTGATCAGAAGACAGTCAGAACTGATTACTGACAACTGATCACTGATTACTGCTAAAGAGAGTGCAGCTATGAAAACAACCTTCACACCCGAAAGCATCGCCGGCATCACGCAGCGTATCGAGGCGGCCAACGAGCAATTCCGCCGCGACTATCCCGGCGACGTGACCACCCGCCAGCCGGTGCATACCGTCTACGGCGGCGGACATCTGTTCAAAGCGGATACGGCAGCCAAACTGGGCGGCATTGCGCTGCGCAACCTAAACGCTTATGCGCCGAACTTCGTTGCGTTCGCCAGGGCGCTGGGCTTGCCAGGCGCCGAGACATTGCCGGCAGGAGAAGCGGAAATCGCCCACCTGGGTCAGGTCATCGAGCACGATCCGGATGCCATCTGCTGCGCCAACGAGCCGGCCTGGATGGCCTACACGGTTTACAGGCGCGTGCGCGAAAAGTTGCTGCGCGAGCCGGTGGAAGACTACCGCGTCGATTTCGAGGACGGCTACGGCAACCGGCCCGACGAGGAAGAGGACTTCCACGCCATCACCGTCGGCGAGCAACTGGCCGAAGGGATGACCGCCGGCACACTGCCGCCCTTTATCGGCATCCGCATCAAGCCGTTTACGCTGGAGAGTTACCAACGGGCCGTGCGCACGCTGGATCTGGCCATCACCGCGCTGGCCGACGCCAGCGGCGGCAAAGTGCCAGCTAATTTTGTCGTCACGCTGCCCAAGGTGACCATGCCGGAGCAGGTCGCGGCGCTGGCCGAACTGGTGGAGCAACTGGAGCAGAGGAACGGCATCAAACCGGGCGTCATTGGTCTCGACCTGATGATTGAGACGCCGCAGTCCATCATCAATCATCTGGGCGAGAACACCGTCAACCCATTGGTGCGGGCGGGCAACGGACGGGTCAGGTACTGCGCCTTCGGCACCTACGACTACACCGCGCTGGTTAACATCACCGCCCACTACCAGACGCATACGCATCCCGCCGCCGACTTTGCGCGCCACGTGTTGCAGGTCAGCCTGGCCGGCACCGGCGTCAGTGTCAGTGACGGCGCAACCACGACCATGCCGATCGGCCCCCACCGCGCGCCCAAGGGTACTTTTCTGACTGCGCAGCAGGAAGCCGAAAACCTGGCAGTGGTGCACGCCGCCTGGAAGCTGCACTATGACAACATTCGCCACTCGTTGCGTCACGCCTACTACCAGGGCTGGGACCTCAACCCGGCGCAGTTGCCGGTGCGCTATGCTGCCATCTACACTTTCTTCCTGGAGAGCCTCGATGACGCTTCCATGCGCCTCAACCGTTTTGTAGACGCGGCTGCCCAGGCCACGTTGAGCGGCAACATGTTCGACGACGCGGCGACCGGCCAGGGCCTGCTCAACTTCTTCCTGCGCGGCATCGCCTGCGGCGCCATCACCGAGGAAGAAGCCGTGGCCACCGGCATCACCCTGGAGGAACTGCACGGGCGTTCCTTCGTCAAGATCGTGCAGAACCGGGCGTATAAGAAAACGGTATAAGGTGAAGTATAGGTTACAGGAGCGGTCATGGATAGAAGTGCTGGTACCGTGCTGACGGATGGTCTGCGAAGTTGGGAAGAAGACGATCTGGCTGAAGCGATCAAACGTCTGCCAGAGCGAGAGGCAGTGCAGGCATTCCAGCGGCTCTACACACCCCTCGACGTCGATCCTCAGCCGCCACCTCCCGAAACCGAGGCCGCGTATCTGGAGAAGCTGGGATTCCCCGGCCAGTACCCCTTTACCCGCGGCGTACAGCCGACCATGTACCGCAGCCGCTTCTGGACCATGCGCCAGTACGCCGGCTACGGCACGGCCGCGGAGGCCAACGAGCGCTTCAAGTATCTGCTGAGCCAGGGCCAGACCGGCCTCAGCGTCGCCTTCGACCTGGCGACGCAGATCGGTTACGACAGCGACGACCCGCTGGCAGCCGGCGAGGTTGGCCAGGCCGGCGTGGCCATCGACTCGCTCGCCGACATGGAGGCGCTGCTGGCCGGCATCCCGCTGGACAAGGTCAGCGTTAGTATGACCATCAACGCGCCGGCGGCTGTGCTGCTGGCCATGGTCATTGTCGCCGGTGAGAAGCAGGGCGTGCCGGCCGGCAAGCTGCGCGGCACCATCCAGAACGACATCCTCAAGGAATACGTGGCCCGCGGCACCTACATCTTCCCGCCTGCTCCCAGCGTGCGCCTGGCCGCCGATGCCATCGCCTGGTGTGCACGGGAGGCGCCGCGCTGGAACGCCATCAGCGTCAGCGGTTACCACATCCGCGACGCGGGCAGTACGGCGGCGCAGGAGATGGCCTTCGCGGTCGCCAACGCGCTTGCGTACATCGACGCGGTGCTGGCCAGGGGTGTCACCATCGACGACTTCGCCGGCCAGATCTCGTGGATCTTCAACACCCAGAACAACTTTTTCGAGGAAGCTGCCAAGTACCGCGCGCTGCGGCGGCTGTGGGCCAGGATACTGCGCGAGCGCTACGGCGCGCAGGACGCGCGCTCCATGACGCTGCGCACCCACGTCCAGACCGGCGGCGCGACCCTGACCGCGCAGCAGCCGCTGAACAACATCGCCCGGGCCGGTTTCCAGGCGCTGGCCAGCGTGCTGGGCGGCATCCAGAGCATGGCACTGAGCTGCTACGACGAGGCGCTGGCCCTGCCCACTGAAGAGGCGCAGGCGACTGCCCTGCGCACCCAGCAGATAATTGCGCATGAGATCGGCGTAACTGAGGTCATCGACCCGCTGGCTGGCTCGTATTACGTCGAGAACCTGACAGATCGCCTGGAGGCCGAGGCGCAGACGCTGATCGACAAGGTGCAGGAGATGGGCGGCGCAGTCAAGGCCATTGAGAGCGGCTGGATGCAGCAGCAGATTGCCGACAGCGCCTGGCGTCACCAGCAGGCGGTGGAGAGCGGCCGGCAAATTATTGTCGGCGTCAACAAATTTCAAACGCCGGGCGAGGAGCGGCCCGTTGGCATCTTCCGCCCCGATCCGGAAACCTATCGCATTCAGGCCGGTCGACTGGCGACGCTCAAGAAGGAACGCGACAACGCGGCGGTTGACGCCGCCCTGGACGCGTTGGGTGACTTCGCCGCGGCGCCTGCCGGCCCGGCTACTAACCTCATGCCTCCGATCATCGCCGCCGTACGCGCCCATGCTACCCTGGGCGAGATCTGCGGCGCGCTGCGCGATGTCTGGGGCGAGTACGAGCCGCCGGTGGTGATCTGACAGAAGGGAAAGGAAGGAAACGAGGGAAAGAAGGGAAACATAGACTTCCTGCTTTCCCTCCTTTCCTTCTGTTCCATCTTTTCCCTTCCCCCCTCCGACGAAAGGACGAATGATGCTCGACCACAGCTACATCGGCAAGAAACTGCCGCTGATTCGGTATCAGGTGGATGCCAGCAAGATTCGCGAGCTGGCCATGGCGCTGGGCGATGACAATTCGCTGTTTCTCGACAAGGAAGCGACCCAGGCGGCCGGCTACCCGGACATCATCGCGCCGCTGACCTTTCCGACGCTGTTTCGCTTCTGGGGCGGCACGCCAGCCGGCGCCGAGACGCGCGCCCTGCTGGGCGAGATGGGCGCTGACCTGCTGCGGGTGCTGCACGGCGAGGAGGAGTACGAGTACTTCGGCACATTAAGCCCCGGCGACGACATCACCGGCGAGCTGGAGATCGTCAGCATCGACCGCAAGGAAGGCAGCGCTGGCCCCATGGACATGGTCAGGACGCGCGCGACCTACCGCGACCAGCACGGCGCCGTCAAAGTCATCGCCCGCGCGACCATGGTCGTACGATGGTAGGCATACTGGACGCGGATGCACGCGGAGGACGCGGAAGTTTGGAAGGGGAACCGGATGAAACTCAAGCACGAGGAGATTACCAGCAAGATTCTGGCGGCGTTTTTCAAGCGCGTGTACCGGCGGCTGGGCTATGGCTTTCTGGAGAAGGTGTACGAGAACGCTATGGCGATTGAATTGCGGCAGATGGGACTCAAGGTGGTGCAACAGCAACGGATCGCGGTGTACTATGGACATGAAATCGTCGGCGAATACTACGCCGATCTGGTTGTCGAAGACAAGGTAATCGTGGAACTCAAGGCCGCCAGGGCGTTGGCTGACGAGCACGAGGCACAACTCCTTAACTACCTGCGGGCCACACCGTACGAAGTCGGACTATTGCTCAACTTCGGTCCCAAACCGCAGTTCATACGCAAGGCGTTCGACAACATCGGCAAGACAGCAACCTGGCTACCTGAAAATGCTGATTGACAAACCTGTCCGCGTTTTCCGCGTTCATCCGCGTCCAATTTCTGCGAGGCATTCAGATGACTGATCCACGATTTGAAGATATCACCGTTGGCGATGCGCTCCCAGCGCTGACCAAGCCGCCGATTACTGAGATTCAACTAGTGCGCTACAGCGGCGCATCGGGCGACTTCAATCCCATCCACACGGTGCACCAGGCTGGCGTTGACAGCGGCAACGGCGGCGTCATCACCCACGGCATGGTGATTATGGGCTTTGTCGGCCAGATGATCACCGACTGGGTGCGGCCCGACCAGGTGCGCAGGTTCGGCGTACGCTTCACCGGCATCAGCCGGCCGGGCGACGAGATCACTGTCAGCGGCAAGGTTGTGGAGAAATACGAGGCGGACGGCGAGCAGCGGGTCCGCTGCGAGGTCGAGGCGGTGGACCAGACCGGCCACCGTAAGGTCAAGGGGGAGTTCGTGGCGGCGCTGTAGGTCGCTATTCGATGAGTTCCAGCAGCTGCGACCGCAAACCGGCCGGCGGACTCACCAGCGTGGCGGCGCGGTAGAGCTGCTCGAAGCGCGGCAGGTCACATTGCACCTGTGCGGCCAGATAGGCCAGATCGGGGGGCAGGAGCGGGTGGAAGCGTCCCAGATCCAGGGAGGGCTCGACGCGCGGCATCAGCCGGCGCAGTTCCTGGCGCGCCAGGAACTCGTCCCATGCCGGCAGCCTGGCGAGACCAGCCGGCAGGCGCAGGCATACCTCGCTGAGGGAAGACACAATCCCATCGTCCTCTTCCGGCCACAGGCTGGCCTGCAAGATGGCTGCCAGCAGCGCGCCGTAGAGGCTGCCCCAGAAGTGAAACAGCACCGTATGTTCGGCGCCGTGGACCAGCGCCATCTGGTTCGGCGCGAGTCCGAGATGCGCAGCCATGGCCTGGCCGACCTCAACCGGCACCGCATAGGGCGCGGTCGTGAAGCGTAGCGTTTCGTCGCTGCGCTGCTTTGCCACCGGCCGCACACCCAGCCGATAGCGGTCGCGCCACACCACCTCCAACAGCTTACCGTCCAGCAAGAACGTCTCGCCTTTAGCCAGCACCCGCCGGGTCTGCGCGATCGTCCGGCCGCTGAAGGCATCGACCACCACCGCGGCCAGCGGATCGGCGCCGATGTTGCTGTAGATCTCGTGCCGGTCGGCCAGATCGTGCAGCCGCTGCGCCGGCCGCCATTCCCCCAGCCCGCCGTGGCGCAGGTAGTCCAGTTCGACGAGGTGATCGAGGATCTGGCGCAACACCGTGTCGTCGAACTCACCCGGCGCGACGCGGCGCAGGTCGGCCAGCCGGATGCCGCCTGTGGGGCTTTGCTTGAGCAGGCTGAATATCTGCTGCACCAGGACGGAGGGGCGAAACGGGGAAGCGGCGGGCTGGAAACGGGCGGCAAGCGCGGGATCGCTGGCAAGCTCCAGCAGCGCGGCGAAGCGCACATCTTCCAGCGCGCTGCGCGGCAGGCACAGCACCCGGGTGACGCCGGTGCGCCGGCCGCCGCGACCGATGCGCTGCAATAAGGAAGTCAGCGACGGCGGCGGTCCGACCAGCGCGACATCGTCGATGCTGCCGATGTCGATGCCCAGCTCCAGCGTCGAGCTGGCGACGCAGATGGCGACGCTGGCCTGGGCGAAGCCGTCCTCCACCTCCCGCCGCCGGGCCGCGTCCACGTTGGAGTAGTGGACGAACAGCGCCGCCTCGAAAGGCAGCCGGCCGCGCAGATAGGCCGCGATCTGCTCCACCTCGTTGCGGGTGTTGCAGAAGATCAGGGTCTTGTAGATTCCCAGCCGATCGCCCGCCCGCTGTGCCAGCGCGATGACGAGGTCGTCGAGGCCGTATAACGGCTGGGTCGCGGCTTCGATCTGGCGGCCGCCGCTGACGGCTACGATCGCAGCCTCGCCGGCCGGGCTGTCCCCGGCCAGAAAGCGGCGGGCAACAGCCTCCGGCTCCGGGACGGTAGCCGACAGCGCCACCCGTTGCAGCGGAATCGGCGGATCGACGCCGGCCGCGCGCTGGCTGTAGGCGCGGACGTATTCGATGCGCTGCAACAGGCAGCGCAGATGGTCGCCCCGCACCCCGCCGTCGAAGAGATGGATCTCGTCGAGTACGACGGCCTGTAGCGACGCCAGCAGACGAGGCGCCCGTGTCAGCAGCGAGTCGGTCGACTCGGGAGTGGTGATCAGCACGGCCGGCGGCTGGCTGGTGGAGACCGGCCCGGTATCGCCGCTTTTCATGCCCAGCGAAACGTTCAAGCCAGCCAGCGGCCCGGCCAGCCGCTCGTAGAGATCGCGCACCAGCGCGCGCGTGGGACAGATGTAGAGGATGTGGAGGGTGGGTGCGTCCCCGCGGGCGGCGGTTGGACCTAACAGGTAGCGCTCCAGCAGCGGCGCAATGACCGCCTCCGTCTTGCCCGAGGCCGTCGGCGCGCTGACCAGCGTGGCGCGTCCCGCGAGGATGAACGGGATGGCCTGCTCCTGGACAGGCGTCAGGCTGCCGTGGCGGGCAAAGAACGCGGACCAGGTGTGGGGGAGGTGGTCTCTTGGCCGGAGCGGTTCCACGACAGGTTCAATTCTGTCAGTAACTTTTGGTTTCCACGATCTCAACAATCCGCGATTGAGGATTCGTCATGACTGTACCTTCGACGCGTCCCCACAACTTTCATAGCGGCGAGCAACGCTTCAGCTTCTTGTTAAGTATCAAACTCAAGCGCAATCATCACGTGATTGGGATTGTCGGTTGGTCGGAGAATCTGGTATCGGCGGACGCCCATTTTCTGCCGGCCAACCGGGTCACTCTCGAAGGCTTTTTTCCAACCTTCGTAACTTGGGACTGGATGTTCAATTTGTAAAATGTACATGATTTTCTCCTTTGTTGACATATGGTGAAGTGCTGACTTCTACTCGAACTTTGACAGTATGCTCGGCGGACGCCGCCGTCCGCCGGATACAATGTTGGCGAGGCCTGGTTGGTTGACCAGACTGGGGCTTTGGAGACGATAGCATCAACCTGATGCTCCTCACAGACCTTCCTGTTTGCGAGTAGGCTACGAGCGCATTGGCATGACCATGACCAACTCCATGCTCACTTTTAGCAAGTCAACCATCTCTATGTGTTTGAAATCTTTTTATCTCCCAGTAGATCAAACCAGTGACTGACTGGGAATCCGTACTTTTTTCGATTGACGGAAGAAAGTACGATGCGGGTTTACTTTTCACCATCGGACATACGTTACTTATGTAGTCCTATGGACATGAGGTCTCGATTAGGGGGTTGACCTGTTTCTGTATTCTGGCGATGCGTGGCGCAGTGAAGCAGCATTACTGTTTCGGTTGTCTCCGTCCAGCTTCTTGTTCCCGAACATTTCTTGAAACAGTGAACGCATCCGCTCAGTAGCTCCCACAGTTTTTCGTTCTCGATCAACTCGAAACTACGAATGCTGCTTTCACCAATCTCAACATTTGACTCGGTAGATGCATGACAACTTTATCTTAAATTGCAGGGATCTCGTCTTTGAACAAATCATTGGCTAAACCGAAATACCGCATGTCCGTCGACAGCCCGCTAACGACGGGTGCATTACCGCAGGTGGGTGGGACGAAACGCCATTTTGCCGGGACCAACTTCCAGCCACGCAAACTGCCTGAAAAGCGCGCGCAGACTCCCGCCGTCAGATTGCACGGTGTGTTGGGCGGCATTTTCGTGTAACCGAATCAGTCGTGCTCAATAGTTTCACAAGGAAGCCGCCAGCAAAACTGAGGTCGAAAACCTTTACCAGAACAACCGCCCTGACTTTCTGCTGTTGCATCGTCACACCTCGCCCGCAGTACTGTTTTACGTAACGTCAGCCAGGACGTGAAGTCCTTGTCGATCGCAAACACAGCCGCGACATCGCCTTGTCGCGAAGACCAGGATCAGTCCTGTAGCCTGAGTAGTACGTATTTCCTACCGTTGAGCCAGCCAAACTCCACAATTCTGTTCCATCTTCCTTTTGAGTATGACAAGCGGGCAAGGAGACCTTTGCTACGGCTATCGGTTGATAGCCTTCTGGATCGCTCCACCAAACCCAGTTCCCCATTTCAACTCCACTCTCCTTCTGGGCCTTTCAAAACTATGTGATGCCTGACCGTCGACTTCGTCGGCAAGTCCTCTTGCCAATTCGAGGGTATTGTATGTAGAAACCAATCTGCCTGCATTCGTATACGTTTTCAGGTTGTTTAGGGAACTGGCGCAGATGGTGGCAAAGAGTGAAAGGTGTTTATGACCGTTGTATAGTTCTTCTAGCCGAAGAATCCATCTGCACTTGGCGCCCAGGGCAAAAAGAAAGTGTGTATAGATGGTCATTGGCAACAATGAAAACTTTACGCCACGAATCAGGACCTGGAAGACCGTCACTACAATTGCTGTTTTCCATCGATCAAAGCTCGTCGTGTGATATGTTAAACCATCGCCTGCTTCCGCGATTTGCGTATTGGCTGCTTGTTCGGCAGTGCGACCTGAGGCTTCTTCCGCGCTGAGATTTGTACCCAAGCATCTCCTGGTACATCTCAGGCGCGCCACCATTTGGATTGATAATAATCAGATATGGTGGGTTAGGGGTATCTTCTGTGGATAGAGCAGACAATAACCATCATCGGCGTTTCTGAAAAGTTTCAAATCTGCTGTCTGAGAGGGACATGTGTCTGTTGAGGGTAGAAGTAGCTTGGCTGTTTCTGTCGTTTTGGATGCTATGGATGCTAATGTAGGCTGCAAAGTATCGGTAGGGAGTGATTATTGGACGGTTGGCGAGCATGCGATAAGAACAAATATCAATGGAAAAATAGGCAAGCTTTTGTCGTTTCAAATCTCCTGCTCGTAGCATCAGCAACCTCGCGGGAAGTTGACCCTTCACGGCGTGCTTCATCGATCGTCTCGGTAGAACGCACAGGCCCTAGATTCTTACAAATGCCCAGGAGCGACAATTTCAGTTTCTTGGTCGCCAACGCCAGTCCATCTTCGATCTGCGGCATCATAATACGTTCGACGAGCCGATCCTTATCCGAAGCGAAAGTTCCTTCGCCAGTTCAGTGTGCTTGAGTTCAATCGGATGTTCTTGTAAGGTCATCAAATACTCCGTTCAGCGCATCTGCTGGCGCAGGCTCGATCCAACGCGATTACTTCGTAGTCCGGGTACAGGTAGCAGGTCGAACAGTTCCACGGTCTGGCGCACGACGCCGCGGATGCTGAGGCGGCCGTTGCATTCCAGTGCCAGATGTTCGGCGGCGGCGAAACGCACCGGCGTTGCCGGTCACCATAAGCCCAGCCGGCCCTCCGCGTAGTAGCTCATGACCTGCTGTGAACTGGCCGATCTCCTGGGCCGTGTGGTGTGGCTCCAGCGTCAGGATCTGGTCGCGATCAGCCAGGTTTCCAGCGGCAGCCGGTTCTCGCTGCGCGTCACGGTGAACAGGAAGAAGAGCGACTGGCGGCCGTTGTAGGCCGGCGGATACTCGCGCCAGCGGTGTTGGGGCAGCATGTCCGGCGTGATGCGCGCCTGGCGCTCCTGCAAGGCGGCGTAGAGCACGGCGCTGAAGAACGTGTCGGCCTTGGGGCGCTGGTAGGCCGCCAGCAGCGAGTAGCTCTCGGCTTCGTCGATCAGGACGCACAGGCCGCTGTAGCCGGCCAGCCGGGCCAGCACGCTGACGCCGCTCAGCAGGTAAGCCATCTGGCGGGCGTTGTGGCCGACCCGGTAGATGCTGGGGAATTTGACGCCGCGTGGCATTGCCTTGTTCATCGCCCTGGTACGGCGCCCGCCCATCAGCCACTCGCGCCAGGCCTTGCGTTGGCGCGATGAGGAGGTGCTGCTGATGGCGTACAGCCCGACGTCCAGCGGGTCGTTGGCGAACGCCGTGGCGTTCCACAGTTGCTCGCGCCAGCGAGGCGTCTCCAGCGCCCGGTCGATCAGGTGCTCCAGGCCGCGCTCGTCGCTGTCCGGGTAGCGCAGGCCGTGCATCAGGCTGCTGTAGATGGCGATGCTGCGGTGGGCCGGCACCTCGCCCAGGTCGAGACTGGTAGTGGCCACCAGGAAGTTGCGGTCGAGGGCATCGCGCGCGGTCAACTCGACCAGGTGCGTCTTGCCGAAGCCGTACTCGCCGATGACCGCGCGGGCCGCGCCGCCGGTCTGGTGCGCCGCCGCCAGCCCTTCGACCAGGTTGGCGCGCTCGCTTTCCAGCCCGATAGTCAGCTCCTTGATGTGCTGGGCCGGGGCTACGCCGACCCGCAGCGCCTCCAGCAACTGGCGTGCGTTGAACTGGTCCAGCGGCATCGGCTGCAGGTCAAGGACGGGCATCGGCGCGGCCGGGGCCGGAGCGGCCTCCTGCTGGCCGGAAAACTCCTGGCGCGGCCGGCGAAAGCGCAGCCCGCTCTCGAAACGCACCAGCCACTCGCTGCCGTTGCGAAAAACGGCGACGATCGTGCCCGGCCCAAACTGTGGATGCTCGACGGTCGCGCCGATGCCTGGGGAGTTAACCATTCACCAATTCACCATTCACCAATTAATAGTGCGTCGTCGCGTCGCCGCTGCCTAGACTTCGGAAGTCGCCGGTTGTACGTGGCAACTAGCTCAACGCGGTGAGAGAAGCTTCCACTTTGCTTCGACGACTTCCGAAGTCTACCGCTCCGTATCGACCGAGCGATTGACGACCGATTTGGTCTGCTGGTCGTAGGCTTTGACGATGGTGTTGAGCGACAGCGGCAGTGGCTTGGTCAGCGCCTCCTTGCCGTAGAACCACTGGGCCTTGCGTGCGCCCATGTCGATGTGCAGCGCCAGCGAGTCGACCACCAGGGTGGGCGGCCGGCCCTGCACGGTCTGGCCGCGGCGCTCGAAGACCTCCTTCAGGTCGCGGGCGAACTCAAAGGCCAGCGCGTCCAGGCCGTGCTGCGTCTGGCGGGCGAACGCTTCCAGCGCCGCGTTCAGGCCGGGGTCGTCCAGCGCTGCGGCTGCCTGCTCCAGCTTGGCCAGGTGTTTGTGCATCGCGATGGCGTCAAGCGTCTCGTCGCTGGCCAGCGCGATGGCTCGTTTCAAGGCGGCCATGGCGGCGTGCAGCGACTGATAATCCGGCAGCAGCGCCGCTTGAGAATCTTGTAGACTGTTAAGCAACTCGTTGTTCATGGTTCGGCGATTCATCTTTCACGAGAGGATAGTGCGGTCATTATATCTGGACAGAGGAAGCGGGCAAAACGCCGGAGATGCCATCCAGCCCGGCATCATGCGTTTGGAACTGGCGAGGAAAAGATTGCCTTTCGGTAGCAGATTTGTCCAAACGGGCAGCGGGCGGTAGTATGGCCGGACAGCTTGAAAGATTGGAAGGCTTACTATCTATGAACCGTCGTCAATCGTCACACCGACTTGTTGGGTTGTTGTTTGTTGCGTTGCTCGCGCTGCCAGCTTTGGCTTGCGGCCGCACAGCCGAAATTGCCACACCTAGCGCTGCTCCTGCCTTGCCGACGCCGACTACCGCGTCTGCCGAAGCAACGTCAGTTGTTACAACGCCATCGCAGAGCGAGGTAGTGATCACCGAAGCGGATATCGAGGAAGGCGCTCGATCCGTCACGCTGGATGGGGCTACTATCGACGGGTTGGACGTCGAGTTTGCTCAGGACCAGATGACCCTGCGCGCGGCACAGCTGAGCTACGGCGTCCTGAGCCTCCGCGACGTGGTGGTCGAAGGCACGCTGCGCGCTGAAGGCGGCGTGCCCGTTTTCGATGCGACCCGCATTGAGCCGTCGAGCTTCGCCACGAATCTCATCCCTCCACTGATCAACCAGTTCCTGGGAATGCTGGCCAACGACTGGCATGTCGAAGATCTGCGCGTCGAGCCAGGTCAGCTGGTGCTCCTGGTTCGGCCAACCTGACCGCAGATTCTGCCTCGCATTTTGTTTGTCCATGACAGGACTGGCAGTGCTTCCGAGCACTGCCAGTCCTTGTTTACACGACCTACTGGGCTGCCGCCAGCGCCTCCGCCTCTTCGACCAAACCTTCCAGAATTCGCAGTCCTTCACCCCAGAACGCGGGATCGGTCAGGTCGACGCCCAGTGGTTTGACGATGGCGTGCGGCCAGTCTGACCCGCCCTTGCTGAGCATTTCGATGTAGGCGTCCGCGAATCCGTCGGGTGATTCCTGGTAACGGGCATACAACGCCAGCACCAGCAGTTCACCGAACGCATAGGCGTAGACATAGCCCGGCACGCCGATGAAATGGTGGATGTAGCTCCACCAGATGCCGTAGCCGTCCGTCAGGGTCACGCTGTCGCCAAACATGGCTCGCTGCGTTTCCATCCACAGCTGGCTGATGCGCTCGGTGGTCAGTTCACCTTCCTCGCGGCGCGCCGTATGGATGGCGTTCTCGAAGCGGTTCATGCTGATCTGGCGGAAGGCAGTGGCGAACGAATCTTCGATCTTTGCGGTCAGCATGGCCAGCCGCACTGCCGGATCGTTCTCGTTGGCCATCATCGCCTGGAAGACCAGCATCTCCCCGAACACCGACGCGGTCTCCGCCGATGTCAGCGGCGTATGCATCTGTAGCATGCCTTGCCCGCCGCTGAGTTTCTGATGAACGCCGTGGCCCAGCTCGTGCGCCAGCGTCATGACATCGCGCGAACGACCGTCGAAGTTGAGCAGGATGTAAGGATGGACTGACGGCACGGTGCCGGCGCTGAATGCGCCTCCCATCTTGCCGGGCCGCGGCGGCGCGTCGATCCAGCCGCGTTCAAAGAACCAGCCGGCGATCTCAGCCATGCGAGGGTGGAAACGGCCATAGGATGTCAGCACCAGGTCACGCGCCTCATCCCATGTGTAGAAATGATCGGCGGCCGGCAGCGGTGCGTAGCGGTCGTATTCGAACAGTTCCTCCACGCCCAGCAGCCTGGCTTTCAGCCGGTAATAGCGCGCCACAAGATCGTAGCGTGACGTCACAGCCTCGACCAGCGCCTCGACGGTCGCGTCATCGACCTGGTTGCCCAGATTGCGGGCGCTGATCCAGCTTGCGTAGCCGCGCAGCCGGTCGTCCGATGCCTTGTCGGCCAGGACGGTGTTGAAAACATAGGTCGTGGTGCGCTGCAGCGCGTTCAGCCCTTCGGTGGCCACTTCTGCTGCCCGCTGCCGCCGATCCCGGTCGGGTGAGTAGAGATTGGTGAGCAACTGGTCGCGCATCAGGCTCTCGCCATCGAACTCGTAGCGGGCGGCCCCATGGACTTCGTCGAAAAAACGATCCCATGCGTTGCGTCCAGTGACCGCCTTCTCGGACAGGATCTTTTCTTCCGATTCGCTCAGCAGGTACGGGTGGTAGATGCGCACGGTGTCCAGCCAGTGCTTCCAGTGCGCGACGGCCGGGTCAGCCAGCCAGACCACGACCGTTTCGTCAGGGATGGTGGCTAACTCCAATTCCAGGAACACCAGCTTTTGTTCCAGTCTCGAACCGCGTTCAGTGACCCGTTGCAGCAAGGCGCCGCGGGCTGGGTCTTGTGTGTCCTGCGTCCAGTTCAGCGACGCAAACGAGCCGACTTTGTGGGCCGTTTCCATCAGCGATTCATAGCGTCTGATCAGTTCAGCCACTTCGTCAGCAGTCAGGGTTGCAATCCGGCCGCGATAGGCCGCATCCAGGGCGTCCGCTTCCGTATCGCAGGCGTCAAGATCGGCGTTGAGATGCGGATCATCCATGCCATCATACAGATCGGTCAGATCCCAGCTAACAGTTTCAGCCCCCGATGAGAGTTTGTTGGACATATAGCCTTCCTCCGTCAAAGTAGTGTCGTGAGTGTACCACAACTGTTTCGGTCAGGCGAAGCACGGCGACCGGTGAAGCTGTGGCGATTTGTTGGACTGGCCGCACGGCTGTACAATCGTCGCGCATTAGCTATGAACGTCGATTCTGCACATCTTTTGCTCACCGACAACCAGGCAGCCGGGCGTTTCGAGGCCAACTATGGTGGCGAAGTGCTGGGTTACATCACCTACCAGATCCGCGACGGTGTGATGCAACTGCCCCATACCTTCGTCAAACCGGCCGCGCGCGGTCAGAATGTCGCGGCCTTGCTGACCGAACACGCGTTGCAGAGCGCCCGTGCGCAGGGCTTGCGCGTCCTTCCCGTTTGCTGGTATGTGGATCGCTATATTCGGCGCAACCCGCAGTACCGTGACCTGCTGAACTACCCGGAGCCCGGCGACTAGGGAAACGTCCGTCCTGGTTGCAGTTGTGGCCGGTCTTCTCACCGGGCCAACACATGAAAGTTGCAACTGACAGATGCCAAGTCGGACGGCAGACCAGAGAGGTAAGTGATGACCAAATACGTTGGAGTACTCACGGCCGGTGGGGACAGCCCCGGTCTCAACGCCGCGATTCGCGGTATCGGCAAGGCGGCCCAGGGCGAATACGGCATGCAGGTGATCGGGTTTCGCGATGGTTTCCGCGGCACCATGGAGAACCGCACTGTCCGCCTGGACAGTGCCGCGCTCTCCGGCATCCTCACTGTCGGCGGCACCATTCTCGGCACCAGCCGCGACAAGCCGAACAAGATGCCCATCGGCAACAAGAACCGCGACATGACCGACGTCATCGTTGCCAACTATCACCATCATCATCTGGATGTGCTGGTCTGCCTGGGCGGCGGCGGCACCATGAAAAATGCATTGCATCTGCAGCGCAACGGACTCAACGTCATCACTCTGCCCAAGACCATCGACAACGACGTTGCCATGACCGATATCACGTTCGGCTTCGATACGGCGCTGGGCATCGCCACCGAGGCGCTGGATCGCTTGCACAGCACGGCGCACAGCCACCATCGCATCATCGTCGTCGAGGTCATGGGCCACCGGGCCGGCTGGCTGGCTCTGGGAGCCGGCATCGCGGGCGGCGCCGATGTCATCCTGATCCCGGAGATCCCTTACGACGTCGAAGTGGTTGCCGATGCTGTGCGACAGCGCAGCCAGTCAGGCAAGCATTTCAGCATCATCGCCGTGGCGGAAGGAGCCCGATCTCAGGCAGACGCGCAAGCGATGGCAGAGGCTGACGAAAAGGTGGCGGCAGCCGACGACAAAAAGAGCCGCAAGGCGGCCAAAGCGCACCGCGATCTGCTGTCTGCGGAGCAGGCAGGCAGCACCTTGCGTCTGGCGAAAAACCTGGAGGAACTGACTGGCTTGGAGTCAAGACTGACCATCCTGGGGCACTTGCAGCGCGGCGGCACGCCGTCAGCTGCCGACCGGCTGTTGGCAACTCGTCTGGGTGCTGCCTGCGCGTCCCTGATCAACGATGGCGTCTACGGCGTGATGGTGGCGGCCCGAGGTGACCACGCCGAACCGGTTCCGTTGGAGGAGGTCGCCGGCAAGCTGAAGGTTGTGCCGCTGGATCATCCCTGGATTGCCAGTGCGCGTGCCGTGGGCACGAATCTTGGGGACAGATAACAAGGTCCAGACTCGGAGACTGTTTGATAGGTGACGTGGGTCGACTTCGGAAATCGACAACTGCTCGTCACGACTGCACGCCAACCGCTGGAATGCCTCCTGACTGTAGGTTCGTCACCTACGGAAGACCGATTGGATGGCTTTTCTCAGAGTGCCATGTCGGCAGAAAATATAATGACCGTGCAAAATCGAGCAATTCGCTTGACTCCCGGTGAGCCAGATCGTATAATGTAGGCAACTGGTTTCGATCTGCGGCAATGATGCCGCCAAACGCGCAGGGAGGAGTCCTATGAAGCGAAGTGAGTATCGGTTTCTGGTTCTGTTGGTAGTCGTTGCGCTGCTGGCAATGTCAGCCAGTGTTGTCGGCGCATCTGGCAGCGCGCCAGTCTCTGACTGGTCGAGCTGGCAGGCAAATTTCACACCTATCGTTCCCCCATCACCCAATGGGCCGGGTAGTCCAGCCGGGCTTCCCATTCCCACCAAGTCTCCGTCCAATGCATCGCTGCAAGCATGGGTCAACATGATCCCGTCCTTCCCTGAACCATCGATGGCAGCACATGCGGAAGAGGTTGCCCGCGGCGACAACCACTCGACCATCGTGGGACATGGTCCCGCCGCAACCGGTCTGGCGGCCCGCAACGAATGGGCTTTTGGCAACCAGTTGCTCAGTTCCGCCAACCCTGGTCCTTTCTTCGAGACCTTCGACCACTTCTATGGCACGACGTGGCGTATGATCCCGGACAACTGGGGCGGTTACGCCTATCGCGGCGCTGACAGCGTGACTCTCGATCGCGAACAGGTGGTTAAGGATGAGGGACCGTACGACGGCAGCTACTCGATGAAGATTGCCGCCAGCGTGCCGTTCGAAGCAGGTATTTCGCGCGAGATCACCGTGCCGCCGGGGTCCGAGGTCAAGGTACGTGTCATGTATGTCCTCTATGATCACGGTGGGCTGCATGGCGGCAATGTCTGGACCTACGACTGGGCAGCGCTGGGAATCAAATGCGACGATATGGACGCGGAATGGGTCAACGGACCGTGGCATGGCCAGTGGCTGCCGCTGGAACACACCGTTACCGCCGGTCCCGATGGCCGCATCATGATCTTCCTGCAGGTGATCAGCCCCCTGGCCGAGAACGTCAATGGCTACTTCGATGACGTTCAGGTCTGGGTGGACGGCGAGCCTTACCAGGGCTAAGCAAAGATTATTCCGGTATCAACGGGCGAGGCCCGGACAGATCTGTCCGGGCCTCGTTTCGCGTCTTGGAGCTAAGTGACGATGGTGGCGGATGCTACGGTCGCACCGTTGGCTATCCGCCAGACTGGCTGGGCTGGCCGGTCAACGGGGCGTTGGTACCGGTCAGCACCTGCTGATATACCTCGTAATCGCCGAAGTACTCGCGGTCGAAGGTCTGGCCGCTGACTGTTCCT
Source organism: Anaerolineales bacterium (assembly GCA_020634615.1). Lineage (GTDB taxonomy): Bacteria > Chloroflexota > Anaerolineae > JAAEKA01 > JAAEKA01 > JACKBK01. Next base: position 256,306 of record JACKBI010000003.1, on the reverse strand, counting down.
GAGAACAGCCAGCGCTTGACGTATTGCATCAATGCCAGCACGCCGGAATCGGTGTCGTAACATGCCTGACCCTCGTAGAGAACGGTCCAGCCGTCCTGCTGCTCGACTTCACGCGTTCGCGTGTCCGTGCACCAGACCGAGAGTTGCGTGTCCATCAGATCCACGGTTCGATTGGTCGGTCCGGGATTGGCCCCCTCCCAGATGTTGAACAGGGTCGCGCTGGCAGAACTTTGCCGCTCGTCCCCGGTGTAACGGTCCACCTGCGTCAACCAGTCCTCGTCCTCACCGCAGCCATCGGGCCAGGTTGCCTTGCGGGTCACTTCCAGCCAGCGGTCATCGATGACCCGCAACGCGTTCGCCTCACTCTGCCCGAGACATTCTTCTTGTTTACAGCCGTTGCCGTGACATTCCCAGCGCAGCGCCCATGAGGCGTTCAGGTCATCCGGCATCAACGGCCCAGCCACCGGCACAGCCTGCCGGTCCCCTTCGAAACGTACCACAGACTGGCTCACCCAGCCCGTCTGGTCGTCGATGCAGCATACCTGCCACCATGTCTGATTTTCGTTGCTCCCCACCACTTGCAGGCTGTTGCCCTGGCGCGATGTGCCAAGGACAGAAAATGAGGTGCCCGGGCCGCCGCGTACGTTGGCCTGCTGTGAAGTGACGACGGCAGCGCCGAACGTTTCCGGTGTTGGCGCAGGAGTGGCTGTGGCCGCAGACGCCTGGCCGGCTGAGGCGGCGGCGGGCAAACCCGGCCAGACCCAGCCTGTGGTCGCTACCGCTGGTGCAGGGGCCGGCGTCGCTGTGGCGGTCACGACCGGTGTCGCGGTGGCGGTGACAGCAATGGTGGCTGTGACGGTAGGCGTGGCGAGCAAAGTTGGTGAGACGGTCGGCGTCGCAGTGATCTCGACCGTGGCCGTCACCTGACCTGTCGCTGTGACCACCGGCGAGGCCAGCAGGTCGGTCAGGACCAATGACGCCTCGACAGTAGGTGACATGACAAGAGTATCACTGACGAGAATCGTCTCCGTGAGAAGGGCCGTCGGCGTCAGTGTGGCGGATACGGTGATCGTGGTGCTGGGCGCTGCCGCTTCGGCCGTCAGTTGGGCAATCTGCAGTCCTGCGGCGGCTTCGGTGGCTTTGGCGGCGGCAATCGCTTCGTTGGCCGCCGCCTCCGTCGCGCGTGCTTCGGCATACAGCGCATAGCTGGCAGCGTCTTCAGGAGTGAGCGGCGGTGGAACACAGGCAGTTGCCAGAACCAGCAGAAATCCCAGTGCGAAGATCTTGGTAAGTGGTTGCATTCCCTTCTCCTGACAGCTTATGAAAGCGAGTGATACCCAAACCGAGGAAGACTGGCGATTTGGCGCCGTTGACGATCGTTTTCACGCCTGGATGGTTGGTGTGGACGCAGCGCCAGCAACGATTGCCATCTCAACGATGCGCCGAAAGCATTCAGTTCATTATAATTCGGCGTCTGGCGAGTGTCAATCCAACGACCGATTTTTCAGCAATTTTCGGGATAATGTGTGGCTGCGGTTCGACCACCTGCTTACTCGGCAGTCGATCTGCTCCGCAGCAAACGCCGGTAGAGCTGGGTTACAAGCTGACGAACCATGGCGCGCGTGTCGCCGTTGAGCAACCACATCAGCCCGCCCAACAGCAGGCAGACAACGATGGCTTGTGCCACAAATTGCTGCCAGGTCTGTGCGACTTCAAGCACCATCCAGGCTACCCCGATCGCGAAAGCTGCCAGCGGATACAAGAGTAGCGCCGGCCAGCGGCTACGGAAATCGCCCAAATCCACGCGCATCTTGCGGCCAAACTCCCGCGTCAAGAAAACGCCATTCGCCAGCAACAGGGCAATGATGCCGGCGATCGGGATGCCGATCAGCCCCAGCTTCATGGTGAGGAAGATTGCCAGTGGGATGCGCAATCCTGCCTCAAGCAACAGCAAGCGGTTGGGCACGTCCACGATAGCGATAGCGAAAAGCAGCCGTGACAGCAGTCGCCGCGACGTTATCAGCACAAACTGGAGGCAGATCGTCAGGGTCAGCACAACGCCGCCGAAATACTGCGGTCCCACCCAAAGCGTCACAAACGATTGGTTCAAAGCGATAATGGCCGCAGCGGAGGCCACCGTGATGCTGAAGATCAGACTGATCGCCTGGATCGAACGTTGGCGCGTCTTTTCGATGCCCTGTTCGCCGTAGAGGTGTGCCATGGTGGGCACCAGGGCAAAGCTCAGGCGGTCCGGGAATGTGTTTACCAGGTCTTCGGCCCGGCTGGTAAACGCGAAAATCGGGACGATGGCTGTCCCCATCACCTTGGCGACGATAATCTCGTCGGTGCGCAGCACGATCGTATCGGCAACCCGGCCCAGAAACGTGTAGCTGACCATGCCACCCAGGAAGTGTAACTGGTGACGGCGAAACGCCGGCCGATCCAGCCGCGTCTTGATCCAGATTAGCACCAGATTGACCGCCAGACTGGTTACGTAGATCGAGGTGCGGACCAGGTAACCGAAAGGAATCGCCAGCAGCCCCCAGCCATTGGTCAACGTAAGCACAGTTACGACAATACCCACCGACCAGGCAGCCAGATCGAGGGTATTGATGGCGGTGACACGCTGCAGCCCGACGGCCACGTCGGAGAGCGAATAGGCGAACACGGCCAGACCATTGGCGACGCTGGCGATGAGGATCGCCGTGCGCAGGGTGTCTGCATCCGCACCGGTCATGCCGATCCAGCCGGGCAACCATTGCGCCAGCAGCGCGCCTACCGCAATGACTACCAGCGAAAGGCAGGCTGTGACCACCAGGCCCGTGCCGGTTACCTCACCGATTCGTTTGCGATCACGGTTGCCATAGGCTTCAGCGACCTGCTGGCGGACGACCGCAGTAAATCCCAGGTCGAGCAGTGAAAGATAGGCCAGTACTCCGCCAGTCGCCAGCCAGGCCCCGTACAGGTTTTCGTCGATATTCTTGAGATACAGCGGAACCAGCAGCAGACCCTGAATGATGACAAAGACGACACTCAGGTAGGAGAGCGCCACGTACAGCACAGAGGTCGTCGTACGACTGTGAGTGGGCCTGCCCAGCTCGTTCGCCGTCGATTCTTCGGGAGGAACCGCTGGTGGTGTGACGGGACCGTTAGCAGTCATCGTGTTTGCGAACGCAACCCGAGACACGTCTGCAGCAGCGTTGCCACGCGGAGCGTGTTGCCGCTGCGAGCGAATTCGGTCTCGGCGGCCCGGCGAGCGCGCTGGCGCATTGCAGACAAGACGTCAGGTTGCGCCGCCAGTTGGCGAATCACCTTGACCAGTTCGCCGGTGCGCGGCGCAACGACCGCGCCACAGCCAAATCGTCGGGTCCAGTGCGCCAACTCGTTGGCGGCTGGCGCCACAACGAGCAACGCTGAGCCGGCTGCCAGGGCGAAGATCGACTTGCTGGGCACAGCCAGCCCTTGCAGTTCATCTTCCAGCGACACGAGCGCGATCTCCGCAGTTGCCAGCATGAAAGGCAGCGCCTCCTCAGGTTGCCAGCCCAGCAGCGTCACGTTTGCTATATCGCCTTCCCGGACCATCTCTTGCACCACCGACCACTTTGGCCCGCTGCCGGCAAAGATGAAGTGGACCTGCGGCAAATCCTGCAATTGACGTGCAGCTTCCACCATCGTTTCCAGGTCATGGCCCAGCCCCATGTTGCCGGCATACAACACCGTCAGCTTGTCAACCTGTCCATGCTGGCGAGCGAACCAGTTGGCGGCCTTGGTCATCGGCTTGATTCTTGCGGTGTCGACCCAGGGATAGACGACTTCGACCGCGCCGGCCCTGGTTTTTCTGGGCTTGAACTGGCTGCCCAGCGTTGCTGCCATGTCCTCCCCCAACGTCAACACGATCTCAGCTCGTTGGTAGGCGCGGCGGTTCAGCCAGCGCCAAACCCGCACTAACGCTCCACCTTCGCTGAAGCCGGCCAGTCGGATCAACACATCCGGGTAAATATCGTGCACCATGACCGCGTAGCGCTGTCCGCGCAAGACAGCCATCAGCCAGCCCAGCCAGCACAACATCGGCGGGTTGGAAAACAGAAGCACGGGGATCTGCCGCGGCCGGCGCCACAGCCAGAAAAAAGCCTGCACCAGGTAGCGCAGCCACGACCATGCGCGCCTGGGAAAGCTGCCCCGCTGGTAAGGCGCGGCGGCATAAAGCAGCACCCCCGCGCTGTCTGCTGAATTCGTCGTACTGCCTTTGGCCAGGGTATCAGGATGGCCGGTGAGCAACGCGACCGCGCCGAACTGCTTGCCCAGATCTTCGGCCAGCTCCCAGGTGATGGGCCCGGCCATTTGATTCAGGATCAGCAGAGCAGGTTGGCTGTTGCGTTGCTTACTCATGGTCCATCTCCAGCCAGCGTGCGACTTCCGCCAGAAAGGCATCGAAGCCGGGGTTCAGGTGGGTCAGCAAGGGCTCGTCGTTTTCGGCCAGATGCAACGCCAGCTCCTCCAGCGCATAGATCGCCAGATGCAGCCGGCGGTCGGCGTGCTGGTCCACCGCAAGTCCGGGCCATCCCACCGGCGACACCAAAGCGTCGTCCGGCCAACCGTCCCGCGCCAACGCCTGCATTCTGTCGGCCAGCCCATGCGGGAAGCGGGCATTCAGGGCCAGCGTCAGGGCGTCGTAGCCAGCTTGCCGCTGGCCGCTGAACTCCCAGTCGATCAACCAGATGCCGTCCTCGTTCACGAGGATGTTGGCCGGTTGAAAGTCCCCATGGGTCAGCGCCAACGTGATCTGCCCGCTGCGCTGACGGGCGCGAGCAACCAGCGCGCTGGTCATTGCCTCGATTGCCTCGCGCTGCACGGTGGTCAACAACGGACTGGCTGCGGCCAGCTTGCCGATCAGCGGCTGCAACCCGTCCACATAGTCGCCGATATCGCGCTCCACCGCCGTTGCCTGGAGAAGCCGTTGCAAGTTGCTGGCTGCTTGCGTTGCTGCCGCACGCGCGGCGGCGCGGTTGGCCAGGCGATTGATAGGTGTGCCGCTGATGTACTGTTCGCAGTACCAGGCCCCGCGACCGGATTGCGCCAGCAGCGCCGGTGTTCGCACGCCGGCGGCCCGGGCTTGCAGGCGGCCCGCCAGTTCGTGCGCCATGAACTCCGGGCGAAAACCTGTCTTCTGTACTCCAAAAGCCAGACCCGCCCGCCGGTCAAGCAGACGAATCTTGCGGTTGCCGGCCACGATCAACAGGTTGCCTGCATCGGGTACGGGGGGAGACACTGCAAGACGCGCCTGCGTCAGCCAGCGCGCGCTGGGTTGTCCCAGCGCCAGTGCGGTGTAGATCTGTTGGGCGGGTCGCTTCCACCAGGTGGTGCTGCGGGAAAACTCGCGCCGCACCGGGTCAAAAACGGCCGGCTGCGCATCCGCTGTGAAGATCGCGTTGAGATAGATGTTGGCGAACCAGGTTTGCGCCGCAGGGACGCTGCGGTCTGGGGTGATGGGCGCAGCCATGCGCCATTCGACGTAGTAAGGTTGGCCGTGTCGCTCCGACCAGAAGCGGGCCAGCGTTTGCTCAACGATCTGGCCAAAGGGCTCCCGCTGCAACAGCAAGCTGATTCGCATCAAGCCCTCGGTATCGCAGGGATGGCCGCCAGGATTTCGCCGGCCAGTTGGTCCACCGGTTGCAGTCCGTCCAGAACAAGCAAGTGGTTACGCTGCGCGGCTCTTTTGTAGATCTCCTGGCGGCGGGCCAACAGGTCAGGGGGCGTCGGGAACGGTTCGTTCTTCAACTGGCTGCGGCGCATCGATTCGTCCAGCGGGATCGACAAGAGAAAGGCGGCGTCGGGGCGGGGTGTGGACCATACCAGCAGTCGCCAAAGCAGCCAACGGTCGAAGCGCGCCTGAGGATAGTGGAGGCGAAAATCGATCTCCGTGTCCCAAAGATAGCGGTCGCAGATCACTGGCCGGCCGCGCCAGCGCTCCATGCGTACGCGCACGCCATAGATCCACACCAGGTCCAGCATTGCCAGCGTAAGCCACAAGCGGAGTACGGCGGGACGCGCCATGGTTTGGCTGCGTTGTTGGCTGGGACCGGCTTCCGGCACCAATCGGCGGCCGGAAAGGCGACGCAGCAGTGTTTTCAGGGCGCTGAAGAGTGGGGTGTAGCCGCCGCGGGTCCAGATGACCACCGGCTCTTGGCCCTGGCGACGCAGGTGTGCAGCCAGCAACGCGATCTGGGTGGACTTGCCGGCTCCGTCCAAACCGCTGAAGGCCACCAACGGGTTGGTCATGGTGGTCACGCCGGTGTCAGCGCTGTTTCCTGGTACCACTCAATGGTCCGGCGCAGCCCCTCGTCGAAGCGCGTCGTTGACTCGAACCCAAAGTATTCCTGGGCGCGGCTGACATCCAGCTTGCGGCGCGGCTGGCCGTTGGGCTGGCTGGTGTCCCACACAATGACGCCCTGGAAACCGGTCAGGCGGGCGATGGTCTCCAGCAGGTCTTTGATGCTGATCTCAAACGCGCTGCCAAGGTTCACCGGTTCGCTGGCGTTGTAGCGCTCGGTTGCCAGCAAGATGCCTTCGGCTGCGTCGTCAACATAGAGAAACTCGCGGGTTGGCGAGCCATCGCCCCAGGCCACGATTTCGTCGTCGCCGCGCATCTTGGCCTCCAAACACTTGCGGATCAGCGCCGGGATGACGTGCGAACTGGCCGGATCGAAGTTGTCGCGCGGGCCATAGAGGTTGACCGGCAACAGGAAGATCGAGTTGAACCCGTACTGCTCCCGGTAGGCCTGGCTCTGGACAAGCATCATCTTTTTGGCCAGGCCATACGGCGCGTTGGTTTCCTCGGGGTAGCCGTTCCACAGCTCTTCCTCGCGGAATGGGACCGGTGTGTATTTGGGGTAGGCGCAGACTGTGCCGATAGCCACGAACTTGCCGACGCCTGCCTGCCAGGCTTCGTGCAGCAACGGCACGCTCATCATCAGGTTGTCGTAGAAGAACTCGGCTGGATTGGCCCGGTTCGCGCCGATGCCGCCGACGCGGGCAGCCATGTGGATCACCACATCCACGGGGTCTGGCGTTGCAGTGTCATGCAGCAGTTGGCGAATCGCTTCGCCGTTGCGCAGGTCGTAGTCGCGGCTTCTGGGTACGATGATCTCGGCGGCGCCGCGGCGGCGGAGACGTTCTACTACCGAGGAACCCAGAAATCCAGCGCCGCCGGTCACGATCACACGCTTATCGCGCCAGGAGTCTTGGCTATCAGGCCAGGTTGTGGTCAGGTTAGAATTCGTGGTGGACAATTGGTACGCTCGCTTGCAGGTTTGGTTTGGTTGCGCTGTGCAGGAATGACTATCGTTTTGACCTCCCCTTGTTGTATGTTTGGCGCAAGACTGGTTCGTCCGCGCTCCCGATCACAGGCGGGTTGATGATAACACAACCATACCTTTGGGAGCAAGGTGAAGCCTGTCTGTTCAACCTGGTTGGTGACGATCAGGGTCATGCACCGCACGTGCCGGAGTTGCTGCCTGTCGCACCCAATTGAGTTGTAAGGTGGCCTGCGTTATAATGGAACTGAAACGCGCTCGTGCGACTCTTACTATTCGCAAGCAGCTTGTTCGTGGTTCTGGCCGAAACTTCAAAGTTGTGGCCGACCTGCGATCGAGCCAAGACGCGTTGACCACAGCCAGTCGCACCATGCATCTGGTTCTGACCACCGATCACCAGACATTTCGCGCTGGAGGCATTACGTGACTCTAAGAAACACCCATATGGCCGTTCGAGCCATGTTGGCCGCGCTGTGGATTGGCGCGGTGTTAGCCATATTGAGCCTGCTGGTCGTGGGCCAGTCCACTGCCAGCGGTAGTGGACCTGAGTTGACGCCGACACCAGCGCCGGGTGTTTTCTACTCCTACCGCGTTGTCAGCCCGCCGCAGATCGACGGCAACCTGGGCGAGTGGCCGGGCGACGGTGCACTGTTGCTCAACCGTGACACCGCCTTCAGTCTGTCGGGCACCTTTGACAGTATTGCAGATGCAGCGGCGACCTGCTGGAGCCAGTGGGATGATGACGCGATTTACGTGGCGTGCGCAGTGCAGGACGACCGGCTGATCGCCGACAGTGTGCGCATTTGGGAGGACGACACGGTGGAACTGGCCTTTGATGGCCACAACGACAACGTCCGTTTCTGCGGGAGCGGGTTCTGTCCTGACGATCACCTGTACGAGGTGCGCGTCGATGGGGCGGTTCGGGACAACGACGGGGCAGTGGCGGCTGGTGTAGTCGGGGCAGTCGGCCGGCAACCCGACGGCTACGGGCTGGAGATGCGCATTCCCGTGGCGCAGTTCGATACCGGCGCGTTGGCAGCCGGCATGTCGCTGGGCTTCAACCTGGGGTTGATCGACGATGACGACGGCGGCGGCACCGATGGTCATCTGTTCTGGCGCGGTTACTCGACCTATTCGCAACCGGAAAACTTCGGCGATCTCGTGCTGCTCGATCCATTCGTGACACCGACTGCGACACGAACTGCCACGGCCACGCGAACGCCTACCAGAACCGCGACCCCCAGTCCGTCGCCGACGCCGGTGCAAACCATTGACATAAGCGCTGCGCTGCCCATTGACTGCGGCGAAGTGGCGGTCGGCAACACGGCAGGCGCCGCGGACAACGTGAATTGGTATGCCTGCGCGCCCGGCTGGCCTGAAAATGGACCGGAGAATGTCTATCGGTTTACTGCGCCCGGCGGTGTGACGGTCGATGCCCTGCTTGGCGGTCTGAGCGAGGATCTTGACCTGTTCGTGCTGACCGGCGTCAGCCCATCCACCTGTATTGCCGCCGGCGACACATCCGTATCGCTGCCTGATTTGGCAGCAGGCGACTACTACCTGGTGATCGACGGCTTCGACGGCGCGTCCGGGCCGTATCGCTTGAACGTCTGGTGCCCGCTGGATCCGTCACCCCAGGCCAGCCCGACGCCCACAGCAACCGTCACGCCGCAGCCCAGGTTGTTGCGGCTTTATCTGCCACTTGTCAGCGCACGTCCTTAGGGATTGGCCTGGCACGGTCGGAGACCGGCCAAAGCGAGAGATGACGCTCTGGCCGGTCTGCGATCGTGCCACCCGGCGTCCAGCGGCATGGCCGCTGTGATTCGCCGGGTGCTTTGCGGTCGCTCTGTCCAAATGGTATAATGCGCCAAGCACGGCGTTGGCCGTGCATTACTATCCTGAAGAACTGCGATAACCGCAATGCGTAGCGAGTTTTATGCGTGTACTGGTAGTTGACGACGATGCGCCCAGTCTGAAAATGACTGCTTTCCTCCTGGTGGAGGAAGGTTATGACGTGTTCACCGCCGATAACGGAATCGATGCCTTGCGCCTGATCGAAGAGAAATTACCCGATCTGGTAATTCTCGACGTAATGATGCCCGGCATGGACGGCTTGCAAGTCACCCAGCGCATCCGCTCAAGCATGAATTTGCCGATCATCATTCTGTCGGCCAAAGGCGAGACGGCCGATCGGGTCGTCGGGCTGGATGTGGGTGCAGACGACTATCTCGCCAAGCCTTTCGAACCGTCCGAACTCTTGGCGCGGGTGCGTTCAGTGCTGCGGCGAGCGGATGCCTATACGTTTGGCGACACACAGTCCGCGCTGATGGCACACGGGCTCCACATTGACCCGGTGACGAATCTGGTAACGCTGCCGAGCGGCGTCAAAGTCGAGTTGACGCCGCTGGAGTTCCGGCTACTGCATTGTCTGATGAGCAATCAAGGCCGGATCATGACACATGACAAGATCATAAGCAGCGTCTGGGGCTACGACTACGACGGCTATAGCAACCAGATCGCTGTTTACGTGCGCCGGCTGCGGTTGAAGATCGAGACTGACCCTGACAATCCTCAATACGTACAGACGGTGCGCGGCGTGGGATACAAGTTTTTGTAGGAACTGAGATTGTATGATAACCAGAAACGAATCGCCGGATAGCGGGAAGTGCGGCGCAGTGTTGGCAACGCGCGCCGCGATCACATTGCTGGCCAGCGTCGGCCTGTTGGTCGCATTGGCAGCGGCTACGCAGAGTGCGCGTGCCGATCTTCCCGATGATGTGCAGCCGGATCGAATTGCTGCGGCGCGCCAGGCTGAACTGACGACCGTCTGGACCGACTTCTGGCCCACCGGTTGGACCAATGCGACGCCGCAGCAGGCTGGCGTCAGCGCATTCAACGAACTGAGCCTTGACCCAGCAACGGCCGAATTTCGCTATTCCACCGATGGATCAGTGACGTGGACTGAGTGGGGCAACAACGGGCTGATTGTCAGCGCTCCGCTGGCAACCACGGTGCTTTTCACCGCCACCGGCATGACCATGCCCGACAGCGCGGCCGCTAATCTGGTCGAGTTTCGCGTCCGGGTCACCGGCGGAAGCTACCAGACCAGCGGCACCTACACGGTCAAGGTCGATACGACCGCGCCGGCGCCACCGACCAACATGCAGCATCTGCCTGCCGGGTGGACCAGCGTCAACAACTTTCGCGAGAGTTGGATTGTGCCTGCCGATCTGTCTGGCGTTGTCGGTTCCTATTATCGGCTCGACTCAACTCCCAGCTTTCCGACTGATGGCACCTATGTCCAGTCGCCTGATACCATTGAAAACATTCAGGTGCCAACGGAGGGCGCCCACAGTATTCTGGTCTGGCTGAAAGACGCGGCTGGCAATGTAGATCAGCAGAATTATCGCGTTGACCTGAGCGCGCTTCGCTATGATGCGACCGCCCCATCGGTTGGCGTTGCTGCTACCGGCCCGGCGGGAGCCAACGGCTGGTTTCTTGGTGACGTGACGCTGGCCTTTTCGCCCGTTGACGTGACCAGCGGCATCCAGAGCTGGAGCTGGCAACTGGATCAATTGCCCCCCAGTTCCGCGCCGGTCGGGACCGTCAGCGGCGATGCGACGCACGACGTGCGCATCAACGCCACCGATCAGGCGAACAATGTCATGACGCCCTTTACCTACACCGTGGACATCGACGGCGGCGCGCCCGTGCTGACACATACGGTTTCGCCCGGCACGAGTGACAGCGGTTGGTATGTCACGCCCATCACGGTAACTTTCGGTCTCACAGATCCGGTTTCGGGCCCAAACTTTGTGACGTGGACCTTGAACGACGATCCGCCCGCGATGGGCAATGACGCTGTGGTCGATCAGCAGGGGATCAACGCACTAATCGCAGTTGGCCAGGACGTGGCCGGCAACCGGTCACAGCCACTGGCGTTGGCCTTGCGGCTGGACAGCCAGCCGCCTACCACCACGCTGACCATGGACCCGCCGGAGCCTCAGCCCAGTGGTTACTTCACTGCGCCGGTGAGCGTGCAGTTTGTGGCCGTCGATGGACCACCGGGAACGCCGCCCGGAGCTGTGTCGGGCGTTGCGGAAACGTGGATACGCACCGACAACGGCCCGTGGCAGCCGGCCGCGCCGCTCCAATTTGCGGTGGACGGGCTGGTCACGCTGTACGACTTCAGCATCGATGTGGCCGGTAACCACGAGATTAGCCACACTCAGGCGATCTCCGTAGACCTCAACCCGCCGCCATCGCCCATCGCTCCCGCCGTTCAGCCGGCTGGCTGGACAGGCGAAAACAGCTTCACGCTGACGTGGCAAAACCCGTCCGATACCAGCGGCATCGCTGGCGCCTGGATTGCTATCGGCACAGAACCGCCCGCGCCGGGCACCGGCGTGTATTACCCCGATGCTACTTTGGTTACCGGTTTGACCGCTCCCGCTGAGGGTAGTTGGCCGGTCTGGATTTCGCTGGTAGATGGGGCTGGCCATATCGGCGTGCCCGTGCAGGCTGGGGCGCTCCAGTTCGACAGCACGTTGCCGATCGTGGAAAGCCAGCTTGCCGGCGGTGCAGGCAACAACGGCTGGTTTGTCGGACCTGTGCAGGCGACGCTTACGATTAGCGATACAGGCAGCGGTCCGGCGCTGCTGCGCTACCGGCTGGACGGCGGTCCCTGGCAACAGACAACCGCTGCACAGGTTGTCGTGCCGGTCAGCGAGGCCGGCAAGCACACGCTGTCGTTCGACGGTGTCGACGCAGCCGGTCACTCCAGTGCGTTGGCTATGTTGCCGATCCGTATCGATCTGGAGCCGCCCGCCCTGCCCGTTATGGCTGAGGTGACGCCGACCACATGGTCGCGGGTGAACCAGTTTCTGCTCACCTGGCGAAACCCGGTCGATACATCGGGTGTCGCTTACATCCACGTCAGCATGGAACCGCCGCAAACCGCCGCAGACGGCTTGCGCGTCAATGCCGCCGAACAGCAAGTGACCTTGCAAGCGCCGATCGAGGGGGCCTATGATCTGTACCTGTGGCTGGAGGACACGGCCGGCAACGCGACGCTGGACAGCATGCAGACGCTGCCGGACGCGCTGCGCTTCGACGTTACGCCACCTGGCCTGACCGTTTCGTTTATCCCGCAACCCAATGCAGCCGGATGGTGGCGCAGCGACATTGCTGCAACCATCGTCGCCAACGACACCATGTCCGGTGTTGCTGACGTGACCTGGCAGCTTGATGACCAGGATCCGGTTGTCGGCAGCTATGCACCCATCAGCGGCGACGGGGATCATACATTCGTGGCCCGCAGTGTTGACAATGCAGGCAATGCCAGCCAAAGCGAGCACATCATTCGCATCGACACGCTGCCACCGACCGCGCAACTCTTTGCGCTCGGCAACTACAGCGCTCAGCCAAACATCCCTGTGCGTTGGAGCGGCGAGGATCCGGGTGATCCGCAGCGCAGCTCTGGTCTGGCGGGTTACGACGTTCAGGTGCGTGTCGGAACCGCCGGCGTCTGGCAGCCCTGGCTGGATGCCACCAATCTGACACAATCGACCTACAGCGCCCAGCGCGGCGAAAAGGTCTCGTTCCGCGTCCGGGCGCGCGACGCTGCCGGCAACATCTCGCCGTGGTCCGAGGCTGGCGGGAGCAACAGCGTGTTCGTCGATCCGATCGTCAACGGCTCGTTCCTGACAAACAACTGGGATGGCTGGAACACCGAAGATGGTTTGCAGATGGCGATCATCCAGGAAGTTGACTTGCAGCCTGGTTCGGTAGTGCCGGCGGCCCGGCTCGGCTCGCGCATCTATCAAGCCTGCGCGGCCAGCGGTCCCGACATGCTGCCGACCCCGTTGTGCGGCGATACCTGGTCAGGCGTCTCCCAGACAATCACGGTGCCCGGTTTGCAGGAACTGCCCAGTCCCAAGCTGGAGGTTTGGTACCGCGTGCAGACCTATGACCAGGTCACCACCAGTTCGCCGATCTGGGACGTCGAGTGTCCGGTCAATCCGCCGCCAGCGTTCCGCTGGGTCGACTCGTTTGACGTCAGCGTGACGAAACAGGGAGCGATCACACCCGATCTGCTGCTGCGTGAAGGCAATGAGTTGCCGCAGTTTCCTGAACCTATTGAGTTTCGCGATCTCGGCTGGCAGTTGGCTACGTTTGATCTGACGCCGTATGCCGGCCAGACAGTGACGCTGGACTTCTCCAGCCACAACCGGCTGGACAATCGTTTCAACACATGGACCGACGTGACCGGAATCCGGGTGCGGGGTGGAGTGCGCCGGGTTTTCCTGCCGCTGACTAACGTTGGCAGCCCGGCCCAACCGCCTGAGCAGCTTGTCTGCTGGCCAAACGGTTCGATCAATGCGCCGCAGACGACTGTGCCCGCCGACATGTTGCCGGATGCCGGTGGCGATTTGGCGCCTGACGGTCCGCCGCGAGGTGAGCTGCGGTGAGCGAGCCGCGCCGCGTCTCCGGTGAGCCGTCGGGAGTTGTGCCTGACGCGCTCTACGAGCAGGGGATGGCCCACTACCAGCGGCGGGAGTGGCATCTCGCGCTGGACTACTTCGAGCGTCTGCAAGATGTCGATCCCAACTGGCCCGGCCTTGCTTCCCTGATCGATGAGGTACGCTGGTTTATCCAACTGGAGCAGGTGCATCCCGACGCCGACCCGGTGCTGCCAGAGCGCGCGGCGCCGTCGCGTCGCTTCAAGGGCAAGATTCGCTGGCTGGCCCCGGTGCTGATTGGCGTCATGTTGACCGCGCTCCTGCTTTGGTGGCAGGCAGGTTTGCCCGGTCTTGGCGGGAGTCTGGAGCGCGATACGTTGTACAATCGGGGGCAGGCGAGCCTGTCGGTAGGCGACTACGTGGCGGCGCGTGAGGCCTTCACGCAGTTGGCGATCCTGTCGCCTGGTGACCCCGGCGCGGTCGAAGGACTGGAACGGGCGACTCGTCTGGAGCGACTGGCCGAGGCCTATCAGGCTGCTCAGTCTGCCATCGCTGATGAGGCATGGGACACGGCTGAGGAGCGCCTGCGCCAAGTGCTGGCCGCGGACCCCGCCTACGGTGATGCGGCCGATTTGCTGGCGCAGGTTCAGCGCGAGCGGACAGCATCAGACCTGTTCGCAGCGGGCATCGCCGCTTATGACAGCAACGACATTCCCGGCGCCATCGGGCATCTGGAGCGCCTGGTGGAAGCGGACCCGGACTACCAGCACGACGCCGTGCGCGAGTTGCTCTTCGTTCTTTACGTACGCGACGCGCAGGCTTTGCTTGCAACTCCCGACGCTGGCCAGGATGCCATTCGCAAAGCTATCGCGCGCTATGGCAAGGCATTGTCGCTGCGGCCACGCAATGTGCAGGCAGCCAACGATGGCCAGCTTGCCAATCGTTTCCTCTCCGTGCGTCAGGCGCTGGATCGCAGCGACCCGGATGCAGCCGAGGCAGCCCTGGCAGCCATCATGCAGGTCGACACCGAGTTTGCCGGTGGACAGGCTGCCGAGATGTATTACCAGCTTCTCACCGCGCGCGCGGACGAAGCGCGCAGCGCCGGCCGCGAGGCAGAAGCAGTCGCTGCGCTCCAGGCTGCGCTGGCGTTGCCGGTGGCGGACGTTTCCATTGCGCAAGCTGCGTTGCAGATCAACCAGCCTACGGCAACGCCGCAGGCCACGGCAACCCCGGTGGTGGCTCCGACACCCTACGTCGAGGTCCAGTCTGACACGCTCAACGTGCGCCTGGGGCCGGGAACCGACTACCCGGTGCTTGGTCAGGTAGTGCTTGGCGATCGCTTCACCTTGGTGGGTCGCAACGAGGCTGGCGACTGGCTGGTGGTTTGCTGTGTGGACGAGCAGGCTGGCTGGGTGACTGCGCGCCTGGTCAGCACCGCCGCGGATGTTGGTCTGTTGCCGGTGGGGCTGGCGCCAACCCGGGTGCCCACCGCGACCGCGCTGCCCACCGTGGCAGCCACGCCAACGGTTCCCGCCACCCCGACTCAGGTCGCCACCGAGCTGCCAACCTCAACTCCACAACCGCCACCCCCGGAACCATCGACCCCGGAGCCGCCTCCTCCGCCGCCTACAGCAACGCCGCCGCCGCGCTGATCCGCGCTGATCATGGACCAGACACCCGTAGCGACCTCGACGCCCCACTGGTACCGGCAGCGCGTACCCCAGTTGGCGCTGGCCGTGCTTATCTTTTTGTTGCCCCTGGCCGTTTTACCTTTTGTCTGGGCGCAGTCGGCGGCGCGCGAACCGGTCGGCCTGCGCGGCCAGGCGGTGCAGCGCCTTGAGTCGACTGCCACCGGTGCGGGCAGCGTGTTGTATGCCCAGCTTGCCGGGGGTCTGCTGGTGCGCAGCCGCGACGGCGGCGCGTCGTTCGAGCGCATTGACGCTGGCCTGCCACATGTTGGGCTTGGGTGGACGAGCCTGATCGATTGGCTTGCGCTGCAGGGCGACCCGTGGAACCTCGTCGCGTTGGTGGAGCAAGGCAACGCCGTTCAGGTGTACGCCAGTGTTGACAACGGTGATACGTGGCAACCGCTGACGCAACCTGCCGGCGCAGCGGACGCCAGCCGGTTGCGTGCATTGGCCGGCGGCGCCGGCGGATGGCTGGCAATTGCCGGTCAACAGACTCTCTGGACCAGCCAGGATGCCGGTCAGACGTGGATCGTTGCCGCGCGGCTGCCGCCTGAACTGGTGGGCAAACAGCCGTTGTTGCTGCGGGCCGAATGGCGCAACCCGTCTCGTCTGGTCGCGAGCAGCGGGGCAGGCGTGTGGCTCAGCGACGACGGCGGCGCGACGTGGAGCATTGCCGATGGCCTGCCGCCGCTGGCAGAGGTTGGTGCGCTGGCACTGGCCAGCGACCGCGATGGATTGATCTACATCGGCGGGCGGGAGTTGGTTTTTGTAAGCGATGACGACGGTGTCACCTGGCAGGCGGTTGAACTGCCGGGTTCGACAGGCATGGTTCGTACGTTGCTGGTTGACCCGCGTGTCGGTGAGACTGTGATGGCAGCAGATTCCGCGGGCCAGGTATACCGCAGCGACGATGCCGGACGGCATTGGACACGAACCACCAGCGAGGGTCGTCAGTCGATTGCTGCGCTGGCGATTGATGTGCGCAGCCGCGATCGGTTGTTCAGCGCCGGGGACGACGGCATTTGGGCGCAAGGCATTCTCCTGCAGCAACCCACGCCGACACCGACTGCCACCGCAACTGCCACCTCTACTGCGACGCCGACTGCGACTTCCACTGACACGCCGTCGCCGACGATGACTGCGACCCCAAGCGCGACACCGACGATGACCTCGACGCCAACCGACACGGCGACGCCGACCCGAACTGCCACCGCCACATCTCCGCCCACAGCGACGCCGACAGTGACCGTGACACCCACATCCACTGCGACCTTCCCGGGTGAAACACCGGCGCCCACTGCGCCGCCGTCTGCGGGCCAGACGCCCTCAGCACCGACGCCCACCGATGCGGCCACCAGCGCGCCGACCACCGCACCCACGGAAGCGCCGACAACGTCGCCGAGATGACCAACTATTCCCGCCTGCGCAGCAACGAATTGCGTTATAGCCTGCCGGTGCGCTGGCTGTTGGCAGTCATCGCCGCTTTTGCCGCCTTGCGCGGGCAGGCCCAGATCAGCCCCGTGCTGGTGGTGTTATTCGCAGCTTTCGCGGCAGCAACGACCATCTACTTCCTGGGGCCATGGAGCCTGCGGCTGCGCTCAACCGCGATCTACTGGGCCATGCAGGTGATCGATGCGGCCTTTGTCACCGGTCTGATTGCCACATCGGGTGGGTTGGCCAGTCCACTCTATTTGCTATACCCGTTGTTGGGGCTGCGCACGCTCGTCTATGGACCGGATGTGCGCGGCGTGGTGTGGCTGCCGTTCGCCTTCGGGCCGCTCTACTTTGCGGCGCTGGTCATCAGCTACGGCAATCTGGCGTTTGTGGCCGACCCGCTCTTTCTAACGCGATATCTGCTGCTGCTGGCATTGGTGGTTGGCATCGTGGGTGCGGGCCTGGTGCTGGCCAACCGGCTGAGCGAGGTGGATCGCCTGAGGCTGGCGCTGGCCGCGCGCACTGAGGATCTGGCGAACCAGGCGCGTGCGTTGCAGCGCACGGCTAATGATCTGGGCGACAGGGTGCTGGAACTGCGCACGCTGCAAGAGGTGGCCAAGGCATTGTCGGCCACGTTGTACCTCAACGAGACGTTGACTACGGTGGCGAATCGGCTCAGCCGGCTGTCCGGTTCGCCCTACTGTGCCGTTGCGTTGCTCGACGAGGAGCGCACGGATATCGAGCGCCTTGTCGTAGCTGCCGGCAGCGGGACGGTTGCGGCGCGCCAGTCGTCTCAAGTGAAAGCCTCGTTCATGGCGGCAGTTGCGTCGGGACGTCACCAGGTATTGCGCGGGTCGAGCAACGGATCGGGTCAGCCGGACACTGCGTGGCCGGTCGCGTGGCCCGTAGGCGCGCTGGAGGTGGTTCCTCTCGTTGCGCGCGGTGCACCCATCGGCGCGCTGCTGGTGGGCCATTCACAGGAGACGCTGGGCGACCCGTCGAGCCGCAGCCTGACCGAGAGTTTTGCCTATTTTGCGGCGACGGCCATTGAGAACGCGCGCCTCTACGGCGACGTGACTGACCGCCACCGCGAGCTGGAGGCGGTGCTGGCTGGCATTGGCGACGGCGTGATCGTGGTCGATAGCGAGGCGCATCTGCTGTTGATGAACCCGGTGGCGGCGCGCGTTTTTGGCCTGTCGTCGCCGCCTTTGGGTGTCTGGCTGGCCGATCTGTCTCCTGGCGACGACGTGTTGCAGGTGCTGGAAGAGACGGCGACTTCGGGGCTGGTTGTCGTGCGCGAGTTGCCGATTGCATCGGCCGGTCTGGGCGCTGACGGCCAGCCGCGCACGTTCCAGGCGCTGGCCGCGCCGCTGTTCCGTCCCACCGAGGCCGGTGAAGAGGTAAGCGGCGTGGTGACGGTGCTGCGCGACATCAGCGCACAAAAAGAACTGGAACGGATGAAGTCCAACTTCCTGTCGGTGGTCTCGCATGAGTTGAAGACACCGCTCCATTCCATCAAGGGGTTTGTGGACATCATCCTCATGGGCAAGACCGGTCCGGTGACTGAGTTGCAGCGCGATTTTCTCACCACGGTAAAAGAGCAGACAGGTCACCTGCAGCGACTGATCGAGGACCTGCTGGAGTTCAGCCGTCTGGAGTCGGGGCAGATCAGGTTGCGGCCGTTGCTGATCAGTCCGGCGGAGATTGTCGCTTCCGTGGCGGACAAGCTCACGCCACTGGCCAGTAACAAGGGGTTGTCACTGGCACTGGACGTAGCCGGCCTGCCTGAGATCGAGGCAGATCCGATGCGGTTGGAGCAGGTGCTGACCAATCTGGTGGAGAACGCGATCAAGTTCACGCCGGACAACGGGCTGATCCGGGTGACCGGATCGGACGGCAGCACCATGATTGAACTGGTGGTGGCGGATAGCGGCATCGGTGTGCCGGCGGAAGAGCGGGAACGAATCTTCGACCGTTTCTATCAGGTGGACAGCAGCGCGCGCCGCCGTTACAAAGGCACGGGGTTGGGGCTGACGATCTGCAAGCACATTGTGACGCAGCATGGCGGTCGGATCTGGGTCGAGGCGGTTGAGGGCGGTGGCAGCGCATTTCATGTGCTTTTGCCTAAGATGTTCCCCGTGAGCGGAGCAGATCCGGCCGCGCTGGATTTCGTTGCCTTCAGCCGCGGCAGTTAGTGGGCCGCCAGGCCTTCGGATGCGCCGCATGCAGTGGGTTCTGGTAACCTCTACAATCTGTGGGGCGCCAGCGTGAAAACTGGCGCGAAAATCGGCAAAAAAACGCTTGCCATTGGTTGCGTTCTGTGCTAGAATATTATACGAAGGTAGTGACGAGGTTTGGCTTGTTCGCACCGTAGGGCACGAAATCAAGTATCTTCCTCGCCTCGTGGTATACATACGTACCTCCCCCCGCCCGCGTATTGTGTACCTTGGTCGATTTGAACGTCGCACCTTCAAAGATCAGCAGACCCGGCAACTCAGTTGCCGGGTCTGCTTTTTTTTGTGAATTGTGCGGGCGCTTGACGGCTGTGCTCAGGGCAACGCGTGGAATACGTATCCTTGTTTAGACAACGCCTCCAGAATTGTTTCCAGTGCAGTCACCGTTTGCTGGCTGCCGCCGCCGCCGTCGTGCATGACAACGATTGCACCCGGAAATGCCCGGTTGATCACTGCAGACGAGATCGCGGCCGCGCCGGGACGCTGCCAGTCTTTGGGGTCGATATCCCAGGTCACGATCTGATAGCCGAGGTCCTCAGCCTGGTTGATCAGCGCATCGTCCACTGCACCGTAGGGCGGACGCAGATAGCGCATCCGGCTACCGGCCGGCAGCAGCTCGCCGACTGTTTCCTTCACCAGATCCGCTGTGCGATTGAGTTGGCTGGCTATTCCCTCAGGTCCGAGCCCTACCAGTGAACTGTGGTTCCATGTGTGGTTGGCGATGGTGTGTCCATTTTCGGCTACCGGCTGCAACGCGGCCGGCGACCGGTTGAGATGCACTCCGATCACAAAAAACGTCGCTTTGGCGTCGAAGCGGTCCAGCAGTGCGACGATCTGGGGCGTCAGCACCGGGTTGGGACCGTCGTCAAAGGTCAGATAGAGGATCGGCGCGCCTGACGGGCTGTGGGTCGGCAACCCAAGTCGTGTTGCCCGAGTGACGGCAGGCTGGCGGACGACAGGGTTGGCCGCCGGTTGCGGCGGTGTCGCCGCAGGTGAGACATGGTTGGCGATCACGATGTCACGATAATACTCGTCATAGTTGCCATCGCGACGGACAACGCGCAGCCGCAGTTTGTAATCTCCATCGGGGAAATGTGTGGTGTCCAGGACCGCAAGATCGCCGGTGGTGGGCAGCGGTTGCTCACTCAGGCTCAGGAAAACAACCTGATCTGTCTGGTTTGCCGGCAACAGGTCCAACTGCCACTTGGCAAACTGTTCGTCCTGGGCGATTCCGCTCACAACTACGGCGCCGCGCACAGTGGCGCCGTCGGCAGGGGACTGGATGCCGTTGCCCGCCGACGCGGCGTTGGTGGGCAACCAGCCAAAGCTTAACACGATGCCCAGCAGGCACACCTGGGCAAATGCGATCATTCGGTGCATTGATTTCTCCGGTTGAGCGAGGAAGGTCAGCGAGTGTGTCCGAAAAGTCGCCTGCTCAAGCTGTGGAAGGCGCCATGTCGACGCCGGCAGTTGTCGGAGCAGTTGCTGGCCGTTCATGCCAAGTGTAGCATCGCGCCCGAGGGGTGTCAATTTGCCACGAGTACCGGCAACCGGTCTCAACTGGCTACGGAGGAGCGGCGCGTGCCGGTTTTCGGTCAGGGTTGAGTCTGTTCGACCTGGCCGATAGAAGTCTTGGCAACTGTGCGAAAATATGCTGGCGAGGGCCGCCCGCCCGTAAACGGATCGGGCTACGATGTGAAAGGCCCTGCGGGCCTGGGATCTCAGCTCGGGGAGGCTTCTACCTTGTTGCCGGGAGCACTAGCTCCCGGCGGGCTAAACGACTTAGTTTATTGACACATGCTGGGAATTCGTGATCGCTACTTGCTGGCGATATGACCCAGATCATTGACTTCTGGCGCGATCAGGTATAATGTAGGTCTTGGCTGGGTGACGGAAATGCCCGGCTACGGCAACCTTGCGGCTCGACGCTGATCGTTCTGGGAGGACCCATGCGACGACGCTCATTACATCTTTTGATTGCCTTCATCTGGCTTGTATCGCTGACGGGTTGTCAAAGCCTGGTCGGCGGGCCGCCCAACAGACTGGATCTGGTCGGTCAGTACACCTATCAGGACGGGCAACCGGTGTTCACCGTGCTGCCCGGCGAGTCCAGCCCATTCATCGTTTATCGCAAACAGCCGATCCAAATCGAGGGGCATCAGGTCACGATACGTCTCAACGACGTTTCCATTGACGTGACACCGTCGCGTCCTCTCATCGAGTTGCCGGAACTTGGCAGGACCGATCAAGTCACTGCTACTTCGTCATCGCCATCCCGATTACCCAGAAACTACAAGATTTCCAGAATTGTCACGGCGCAGGAAATGGTCGAAGGACAATGGGAGGAGTATTCCGAGTTTCATCCCGGCACGACGCCAGTTTCACGCATCGGAGTCGTGATCGTGGTGGATAGCAGCAAATCCATCGACAGGCAGCTTGGCGCGGCCAAAAGCACAGCAAACTATCTGTCCGCTCTGTTGGCACAGCGTTGGGGTGACCGTGTCTGGTTGAGCGTTCTGCCGCTCGATCCCGCCGGTGTTTACCTGGATTTCACAACCGATTTGAACGAGGTCTCGCGCTACATTTCGCAGCTTGATACAATGCCCTACACTTCGCTCTACGATACGTTGGATGCCGCATGTGCCGCTTTTGACTCGTTCGAGGAGCGACAGACAACAGAGGATCGGCCCCTTCACTTCGACAAGCGCTGGATACTGTTGCTCACCGATGGCAAGGACAACTACTCCGAGCAGAACACCCTGGAGTCCGTGCGCCAGCGGCTGGGGCAATGTCGTGTCGCCGTCTACGCGTTGGGGATCAATGCGCTGGACAAGCTTGACGAGACCGATCTGAGGGCGATCGCACAAGATCGTTTCAGTTCACTGACCGGTCTTGAGTTGGAGAAGCTGCGCGAGCGTCAGAAACTGATTGTCGACACCATGGAGGCGCAGTCGCCCGCGCTGTACGATGTGACCTACGTTCGCAACGACCAGACGATCACAGAGCCGCGCAAAATCAAGTTGACGTTCGAGATCGCGAACTAACCTATCGGCTGTTTCATCTATGGCTGGCCGGCGAAAGGTGTTCCCAGCACCTGGCTGATCAAGTCGACGAACTCCTGGTCGTCCGTCACCGCCAGCACCAGCACGCCTCCTTTGCTCCAGAAATGCGGTGCGGCCGGCCATACCAGCGGCTGGCCGTTGATACTGGTGGCGGTGGCATCCAGCCCGGCCACGTCAGCCAGCAGGCTCGCCTCGTCGCTGTACTGGAACACCTGGATCGGATCCCCGTCCACCCGGACAATCAACCCGTAGGTCGTCAGGTACGGTTTGAAGACCCGTCCCGGCGCGACATCCACCTGTGCACCGAGGGCCGCCAGATCAGCCAGCAGGTCAAGCGTCGAGTACTCCACCGCAGCCGCGGTTGTCGCAAGAGCCGCTGGCGTTGGAGACGCGGTTGGCTGCGCAGCGGCGGTTGGTGTGGCGCTGGATGTTGCGGCGGCGGTCGCGGCAGGCGTGGCCGTTGCAGTCACGGTTAACGCCGCTTCAGGGGATGGCGTGTCCGTGGTTCTTAGGAGCAATTGCAGGGTGGCAGATGGCTGCGCCGCCACCGCCGGCAGCTCGGGCAGGAACTGGGCTGTCAACGCATCCAGGGCGGGCAGCGCCCATTCCGGTTCCTGGCCCGTGGCTGTGCGCAGGATATGCTCGCCAAACAGGTTGCGGTAGACCAGTTCATACGTGGCGCAGTCGCCGCAGTCGGTTTCAGAGAAGTAGTCGCCAGCCTGCTCGCGCAGGTTCGCGTCTTCCAGCGTCTTCAACAGCGTCGCCATCTCCTGCTCCGTCAGCCTCCCTTCGGTAACCTGGCCGCCGCGCGCGACGCTGTAAGACCGGTCAAGATTGACCAGCACCCGCTCATCGCCCGCTGCGCCGCTGCGCGTAAAGCTGATCAGCAGCATCGATGGCGCTGCGGGCGTTGGCGCCGGCGTGCTGGTGCTGACAGAGACTATTGCCGTGGGTTGCTCCGGTTGATAGGCGCTCACGGTCGCGGGATCGGGCGACAGCAGCAGGTTGGTCAGGAGCGGGATCAGGGGACGCGCCCACTCCGGCGCGGTGGCGTCGCTGGTGGTGAGAGAACCTTGCAACAGGAGCCCGTGCCGGCTGATCTCATAGGCGGTTGCGTCATCCGGGACGGGGGAGGGCGTCAGGGCGGTGCGAGTGTTGTCGAAGAAATTCGCGGCTTCAAAGGCGGCATCGATCTGACTTTGGGCCGCGGCGGAGAGCTGGAAAGTAACCGGATCATCACCGGCTCGCTCCAGCACCACGTGTCCGTCAAGATACATCACCGCGCGGTCGTCCACGCTGTCCGGGCCGCCGGAGCGGTGGACATCGATCACCGGAAAAGTTGCTTCCTCAACTCCCAGCGGCGCAGTGCTCCCCTGAGAATTTTGTGGTAATCCCACACAACCGGCGATTGCCAGGCTGGCAATGACAAGAACAACAACGAAAGCGGCAGCGGTGATCGAGCGGCGCATTGACTAACTCCTTTGAAGATGGTGAACCAAGATGTGCAAGGAGTATATCACGATTGGTTGCGAAAACGAAGGTTTCGCAACCAATCGTAGAAAATCATGTGGCGGTTCTGGGACTCAGAACTTGAGCCAGTTGACGACGAGGAGACTATTGCGAATCGAGCGGGACACCGAAGCTGCCATTGGCAGCCAACAGGGCCTCCAGCATCGGGCCGGCAGTTTCCATGTCTCGAAGCAGCGGGTCGGTGGCCAGTGCTGCCAAAGCCGGCGCTTTCTTGCCAGTCAAAGCTGCTTCAACGATCAACTCCTGGCGCGCCACGTGAGAGCTTATCACAGCGTACACCGGGTACGGGAGTGCTCCCACCGAGATGGGGCGAACTCCCAGTGCATCGATCTCGGCCACACACTCCACCGTGACATCGGCCGGCAGGTTGCTGATCTGCCCCTGATTGGGGATGTTGACCACGCATCGCGCTTGCGGCCCTCCCACCAGTGCAGCCATGACCGGCGCGAGTTGTTCGTGAGATTTCTTCATTTCCAGTGGTGCTCCATCGACAAATGCCTGGATGCGTCCCCTGCGCTCTACCGCCAGCAGCTCGCGGTGAGTCACTGTAGTCAATACCACGCCATAACGCTGGCCGCGATTCGTTTCCTCGGTCAGAAAACCGCTGAAAAACTCTGCCACATGACGGTCGCCGGCGCCGAACAGTGCCCCCAATTTCTCGAACAATGAGAATTTCACGGCAAGGCGATCTTTGAAAATGTCATGGACGTCCTCGTCATGGTCGCCGGCGAACTTGAACGCGCCGTGACGGTCCAGCCAATCCTGCAACAGATCCATGCCGTCGCGCCCATCGACGTCCATACGAAGGATCACCGGCAGGTGGTTGATCCCTGCCACTGCCATGGTGATCTTGTCTGCCGGTACGCCGAACATGGGCGCCAGGTGCCGCTGACGAACGTTGTCAACCTCATGGCACAGGCCGATGGTGCGAATTGACGTCGCACGCGTGATGCCGCGGCAGATCGTCGTCATCGGGTTGGTCAGGTTGAGCAGCCAGGCGTTGGGGCAGAGCGACTCCATTTCGCGGGCCACCTGTACTGCAAAGGGGATGTGGCGCAGTCCGCGCGCCAGGCCGCCTGGCCCTACTGTGTCGCCCACTGACTGGAAAACGCCGTATCGTTCTGGAATCTCCAGATCGTTGCGCATTGCCGCCAGGCCGCCAATGGAAACGCAGAGAATCACGAAGTCAGCGTCCTGAAGCGCCGCCACCCGATCGGTGGTGGCCGTTATGTGGAGATTGCCGTCCAGTTGATCCACGATTCGCTGGCAGGCTGTGGTAAGCAGGTCAAGCGCAGCCGGGTCGATGTCGTGCAACACCAGATCGGCGCCGGCCAGTGTTTCACTCAGCGCCATGTCGACCACTAATCCGGTGGTCCATTGCACGCTGCCTCCGCCAATAAATGCGATTTTCATAGGTGCTCGTCTTTCTCGAAGGGAACTCAGTTCATTTCTCTATTTTTGCGGTATGAAGTCTTCTCGGCAAGGTGTGAATATGTCCAGCAATATTCCCTCTTCGAGGCAAATGACTCCATGCGGCACATTTGCTTCCAGATAAACGGTATCCCCAGGTCCGATCAGTTGCCTTTTTCCATCAATATTGAACTCATACTTGCCTTTCAGTACATATCCAATTTGTTCATGCGGATGAGAGTGCACAACCCCTTCAGCACCCTTTTCAAAGTACACCTCCACAGCCATCAGGCTTTCCCGATAGGCAAGCACCTTCCGCTTGATGCCATTCCCCAGATCTTCAAGTGGCAGATCAGCGTTAAAGTAGAAATTCTTGATCGCAAGCATGGTTATCTTCCTTAACTCCTCGCTTCAGTTAAGTTTTGGCTCATTCACCTGGCGATTCATGCCGATGGTAGCCGGTGTTGCGCGAATTCTAAACATAGCCACCAAATCAAAATGGCATTACCACGCATACGCCTCTGGCGCAGGCCTCGATGTACGAATAGGGCGGCCTTTGTTCGTATCGAACATCTCATCAAGCTGTTTGAGCGTTTCTTCATCGAGATCAAGTTCACTCGCGCGCTCCATTTCGTCCAGGTGCTCCTGTGTGCGAATGCCCACAATTGCAGAAGATACAGCGGGTTGCGCCAACGTCCACGCAATCGCCACCGCAACCGGCGACTCGCCCAGGTCAGCACATAACGCCTGAAACGCCTGAATCTGATCGCTGCTGACAGAGACGCCGTATTCATTCTCGACGGACGCTGTGCGCGAGCCTGCTTCCGACTGCACTTTCGCGGTTAAAATGCCGCCTGCCAACGGCATATACGGAATCACGCCGATACCCATATCGAGGGCGGCGGGCAAGACCTCGAGTTCTGGCCAGCGACAGAGCAAGTTGTACATCGTCTGCTCGCTGATAAGCCCCATGAATCCACGCTGCATTGCCGCTGTCTGGAATTTCGCCAGACTCCAGCCAGGGAAATTGCTCGATCCCACATACAATACCTTGCCATCCGCGACCAGTTTCTCGAACATGCCCCAAAATTCTTCGAGGGTAATCGAGCGGTCAATGTGATGCACCTGGTAGAGATCGATGCGATCGGTTTGCAGGCGTTCGAGCGAATCATTGACATGTTTGCGCACTTTGTATGCCGACACGCCACGATCATAGTTGGGATCATCCACATCTTCCATCGGGCCGTTAACCTTTGTCGCCAGCACCACACGGTCCCGACTGCCGTTATGCGCCTGGAAGTAGCGCCCTATGATCGCCTCAGAGGTGCCACGCAGTTTGCCGGGGCCGCTATAGACGTTCGCCGTATCCCAGAAATTGATGCCCATGTCCAACGCGCGATCCATGATCCTGATCGCTTCGTCTTCCGGGGTGCGATTGCCAAAGTGCATCGTGCCGAGGCAGATGCGGCTGACCTTCAAATTCGACTTGCCCAAGTTTGTATAACGCATCGTGTTCTTGCTCCTGTCTGATCGAATTGCAGGGGTTGTTGCAATAGTGTCAAAGGTTCCTCCAAAATCTGATTGGGACGCGCTCAGAAATCGAAATTATACGGATCTGGCCCAGTCCGCCTGCCTTGATCCAGCGCGTCCAACGCCTTCATGTCTGCCTCAGACAGCTCAAAGTCGAAAATGTTAGCGTTCTCCGCAATACGGTTGGCGTGGGTTGATTTTGGTATCGTAACCACTTCATGCTGCAAATCCCACCGCAGAGTAATCTGGGCTGGGGTCTTGCCGTATTTCTGAGCCAGTTCTTGAGCAACCGGTTCGTTCACAATTTCTCCCTTCACGACGGGAGCCCAGGCTTCCAACTGAATCTGGTGGCTTTGACAAAAGTGTAACAGTTCGGGCTGGACAAGATACGGATGAAACTCCACTTGATTCACTGCAGGGACTATCTGGCTGGCGCCCAAAATATCTTCAAGATGATGTACCATGAAGTTACTGACACCGATCGCTCTGGCGCGGCCACTTCGATAAATCTCTTCCATCGTCTGCCACGTTTCTTGATAACACCCCTTCACGGGCCAATGAACCAGATACAAATCCACATAATCGGTCCCTAAGCGTTCCAGGCTTTCTTCAAATGCCGCCAGCGTTCGTTTCCTGCGTTGATCTTCATTCCACACCTTGGTGGTCAAGAAAATATCCTCACGCGGGACACCGCTTTCCCGGATTGCGTTGCCGACACCGCGTTCATTGCCATATACAGACGCTGTATCGATACTACGATAGCCGGTTTCCAACGCGTGCCTAACCGCCTGTTCTACATCCTGGCCGTCATCGACCTGAAACACGCCAAAGCCTAACCAAGGCATTGCGAGTCCGTTGTTTAGCACAGTGCAATCACTGATACTACTGATCATTTTGTGTATCTCCTTATTGAGTTGAAACGCCGAACATTGGGAGGACGTGTCGTTTCTACATAGAGGTTTTTTTGGCTTACCGGCTAACCCAGTTTTTCAATCGCCTGCCGCCACGCTTCAATGATCCGATCGTAAAAGAGGAAGTCCTCACTCTTTTCAAGCATCCCGTTTTCTTCCAGCCACATGATGGTTCGACGTGCGCCCGCGACCCAGGGAATTGTCACCCGAAAACCGAGGTCTTCTCTGGCTGCTGTATTGTCAAACAGATTGTTGTAGTTGAAGTTCACCGCGGTTAACATGGCCTCCTGAGGAGCCATCCGTACCAGAGCATCTGTGGGAATATAGACAAATTCCGGCGTTTTGGCGCCAATGGCTTTCGCCAGCCCTTGATGATATCCCTCCCAGGTCATCCACTCCTCGCCAGCCACATGATATCCGCGCCCCTTGGCCTTCTCATTGCCGACTGCCCCGACAAAAGCCACAGCTACATCATCCCGATGACAGGTTGGCCAAAAAGATGTCCCGTTGCCGTGAACGATGATTGGTTGCTCTTTCCGCAAGCGATCCACGTGATAATTGCCGTGTCCCAGGGCGTGGAGAAGGTTATTGCCGCCTTCGCCATAGGTGTGCCCCGGACGGATGCTGGTCACAACCAGATCGCCGCGCTCGTGGGCAGCAAAGAGCAATTCTTCGCAACGTGCTTTATTGTAGGCGTAGGGGAACTTCTCCGAGGGTAAGCGTTCGGCTGCTTCTGTGATGGGATAGGCGGTAGCAGGTTTGGTGTAGACGTCGACAGTGCTGCAAAAGATGTATTGCCCCGTGCGGCCTTTGAATGCACGAACGGCACTTTCGGCCTCTTTGGGCAGATAGCAGACCATATCGATCACACAATCGAAGACGCCGGCTTCCTGCATCTGTCCTTCAAATGTCGCGAAGTCTTTCCGGTCGCCGGTAATGGTGGTGTAATTGCCCTCGACCAGCGATGGTCTCAGGCCTCGATTGTAGAGAACAACCGCATCGCCACGCTCTATGAGCAGGCGCGTAATTCCCGTACTGATAATGCCAGTACCGCCAATAATAAGTATGCGCATTTCGTTTTATCCTTTGCTCAAGGCTTCAAAGCCTCGTTAGCGAAGAACCAAGCTTTGGATACCAGCTACTATTATCGTATTCCTGCATTACAAAACCAAATCGCGAAGACGATATTTGGATGACTCAGGATTCATGCTTCAGGGAATCACCCAGTCTTCTCGACACTGGCGGACCGCCCCATCGGATCGTCGAACCCCTGATCACTTCGTCCGCGCACGCGCTTCACTCGAAAACACACCTTGGGCTCACGTGCTTGAGGGATCAGAACTGAGGAATACCGGCCTCATTGACGTCCATAATCAGTATCCAGTCATTGCCCCGGCCTGAGGTGGGTGGTGCATAGGTCTGAAAGGCCGCATTTGTAGCTGTATGAATAGAGTAGGTGCAGCCATAGCGCGGATCAAACCAGTATTCTTCGACTCCCAAAGCCTTGAACACGCGTTTGTCGATGGTGAACTGCTCGCCTCTGGGTGAATAGATAAAGGCAAACGTTCCATTGATTGACCGAGCTGCCCTGATTTTGGCTCCGCCGCTGGACGGACCATCCAGAATCATGCTCTGGTCAGGTATTAGGTCCTGAAATGGCCGTGATTCGAACAGACGCCGCATATGGCCCATCTGAAACGCTCCTGGGTGGTCCAGTGCTTCGTACCAGGGGATGTTTGCCCAGATTGCTGGCTTGCGTTCGGGCGTCCACATTTGCCAGATGTTGTTGTTGCCATATGTGTGGCCACAGGCCCCGGCCGTCAACGCCCAATAGGCAGCCTGACGCACATCGTAATCGTCAAAGCGGTCGTAGCGTGAGAGCTCCCGGTAATAGAATCCGACCGCCATGGATTCGTAGCGCGGTTCGCCATCCACGGTTGGCTTGGGCGGCTCAAGGGCATAATCGTGGTCGATAAACAGCCCGGTATCGTGGTCGTGTGCCCCGTGGGAGGTCTGACACATGTTAAAGTCCAGCCATTCCGCAGCAGCGAGAAACTCAGAAGAACGTCCCGGCCCGCGCGGATGAAAGGTTATCAGGTGCGCGCCCCCATCGCCTTCTCTTATTCCGAGGGCCATCGCTTCTATGATGGCGCGTTCCTCCTCGCTTTCGATGTTTTGATCGCCACCCAAAATCCAGATGATGGCGTTGTCCCGATAACGCTCGCCGATAAAACGACCATAGGCGCGAGCATTCTCAGCCGTAAAGATAGCTGTATCTCTACCATCCAGTTTCCAGTATGATCCCCAGGTTGGCAACATCCCCATAAACAGTCCCAACTCCTCCGCGTATTGCACGATTTGATCCACGTGGCGGAAATAACCTTCATTGGGCCTGGATGGATCACGGTCGATCAACGGAAGGTCGCCATACGTGTTGGGAAAATTTGTACCGCCTAATTCGGCCAGGGCAACAGCCTGGATCACCGTAAATCCCTTGGCGGCGCGATTGCTCAGATAATATTGCGCTTCTTCACGGTTCAAGCGATGAAAGAGTTCCCAGGCTGTATCGCCCAGGTAAAAAAATGGCGTGCCGTCATCGTATTCCAGGTAGCGGTGGTTGGCTGCGACCCGCAGCTTGCCAAGCTTATTATTGAATTTGGTCAATTGCATAATCTAGCTCCTTCGAAACAGGTCGCCGATCAAGGCTACAGCTCGCCGGCTCATGTGGTCAGCGATCCAGGTTTCTTGACCCACGCCGGATGAACTGCGCGAGCTTGGCGAAAAGGTCTTCGTGGATAAAGCGCGTATTCACGTTCTCATAGACCCGAATGGGACGGTACTGTCCGCTGTGGATGTAGTGCATCTGCGCGTCGAAGGTTGGCGCAGGCCGCCACGAAAACCGACCGCACTCGGGGTCCATGATAATGCCGATGCAAGGGGAATCGCCCAGAGAGCGGTATTCCATCCCCGGGTTCATCTTCGCGTTGTGCTCCAAAAGCTGTTCAACCAGGTACTTGCCAATCTCGCCCTGGGGATACACTTTTTCGATCAGCTCAGCATAGGTGACACCCATCGTCCGGTATGTGCTTCTGGGCACCTGCCACACCTCCAGATTCGACTTCATGACAACATTCGCTGCGTGAATGTCGTTTGAGAGGTTGAATTCCCGACCACCGCTCGGCCAGGTCCCGCCTCCAATCCAGATCACGCGAATGCCGCGGTTTTCGATCTTTGGCTCGAGCAGAAGGGCTGAAGCGATGTCTGTCACCGGTCCGTAGAAGGCGATGTGAAGCGGTCTATCGTCGTCCTTCATGGCCTCCTCGATGATCAGACGGGCGCCGGGCGAGTCGACGGGCGTCGATTCGTCCGGCATGGCGTGCGTTGCGCCGGCTTCGACCCGTACCTCGTCTTCCAGACCCATCAGACGCAGGAGCAGCATGGTCTCATCGTGGCTATCCTGCATGCTTGTGGCTGACTTGCCCGTTCCAAAATGGGCCGGGATGATGCCGTGAAGCTCGAACGATGGTGTCAGCACGGCGTGTACAATCGCATATTGGTCGTCCGCCTCGTTCTTGGCGTCGGTGTTGACAATGACGCGTTGCCTGGCCTCGGGCGGATAGGATACATCGAAAACTGTAAAATCACTCATTGGATAGACTCCTTATGATCTGACGTAGTGTGGGAAAAGCCCACTTTCTTGATTCGCTAGTCAATCGCTACCACCTGTCCTGTGCGCGCCGACTCTTGCATGGCCAAAGCTACCGCCAGTGAGTGCCGGGCCTCTCTGAGCGAGTTAGGCGACTGTTGGCCTTGTCGAATGCAGTCCAGGAAGTGGTCAATACCGTTGCCGTGTCGCGTGCTGTCAATGACCGGAATCAGGTGTTCCTCTTTCTCCCCTTCCAGATGCAGTCGCATGACAGTCTGGTCATGCTCCCCCGTCATTAACAGCGAGCCTTTACTGCCGATGATACCGGTATGGTGCTCGCGAAGGACGCAGGTCGAATCGCCAACCATGCCCATAGCTCCGTTGGCAAAGGTCAGGTTGCCCAACAACACCTCTTCTGAACCGTTATCTGGAAGTGTGGTCTGGGTGTTGCAGTAGGCCTTGGTGATGGGGCCGTTGATCCAATAAAAGAAGTCGATGCTGTGGCAGGCATGGTGTACCGTCCACCCTCCCGATAGCTCTGGATGGGTGACGGCCCAGTGACGCGCCCCAGCCTCGTACAGGCCGAAGCCCCGGGTTATCCATTGCCACATACACAGGATTTGGCCCAATCTGCCTTGCTCAGCAATCTCCTTGAATCTGAGGTAGCCATCGCTATAGCGCATGAAGTAGTTGACCACGTTCACGACCCCGGCGGTTTCAACTGCCGCGATCATGCGGTCAGCTTCAGTCAGGCTTAGGGCAATCGGTTTTTCGCAGAAGATGTGCTTGCCAGCCTCCGCCGCCATGACCACCTGGCCGGCGTGAGCATGGTTCGAGGAGGCCACCAGCACAAAATCGAGGTCCATGGCGATCAGTTCAGCCGCAGACGGCGTAGTCACCAGACCGTATGTCTCTTTAGCCAGGTCTAGCTGAGGTTGGGCCACATCACACGCGACCACAATCTGGGCCACATCGGACCGCGTCTGATTGATGTAAGTCGTTAGTTGCCGGCCAGTAGAGCCAAAGCCCAGCACGCCGCCTCTTAGTTGCGTCATCCTTTACCGACTTGGCGAGGCACTATTTGACTGTTTCATGGGCCGAACCCGCAGTGCCATATAGGGTTTGCCCGGAAGTGTCACCCCGAACGCCGCCTCTGGTTTGGGCGCCGCTGCTTGTTTGTCAGTTTTTTTCCTGCGCGTGGGCGGGGATACCGGCAGCGGGCCTTTCTCAATGGGTGTAATGGTCATATTCCAAGTATCAATGAGGTCTATCTCATACTCTCCATCTTCCATGGGCAAACCAACGGCCCATTCGAGTGGTTGGTGTTCTCCAAAATAAATCAAGCGGTAGTCGCCATTTATACCACCCGACACCCGCGTCCACATCCAGCTACCTTCCATTGGTGATAATCCGCCTGCCGGCATGTCTTCAATAATCTCGCGCAAGAAGGCAATCCGCAGCCAGCTTTCGCCGATGAGAACACCCCCCTTGGCCCACCACAGAATATCCTCCGGATGCATGTAAGTTTCGCCGTGACCGGCATAACCGCCTCTGACCATCATAATCCAGATACGGTGAACCAGTTCCTGGGCACTGATGTTACCCCACGGCCGTGGAATATTGCCCTCATATTCACATTCATCATTGATTACGGGTTTCCGGTAAGCATTGCGCCATTCTTCCACACGCTTAACATCCCAATTCTGGATACAAACGTGGGTGATCCAGGGCTTGGTATGGTCGTAATTCTTGGTCACATCACCGTTGTGGTTAGAACGCAGATGTTGGTAGGGGTCTTTCTCTTCCAGAATATGGAAATAGCGATCCCACTGGTTCATCGGTTTCACATCCAGCAGGAAATCGTACTCGTTGGCCATTGACCACCAGACATTTCGATAGGCGGCCAAACGGGCGACCAGATAGCGCAAATAGCGATAGTCATCTTCGGCATCCATGTCGCAGTAACCCCAACGGTCGTAAGGGTGAAAAATGATGATATCGGCCTCAATGCCCATTTTGCATAGCTGGCCCACCCGTTGCTCAAAGTGACGGAAAAAATCAGGATTGAAGCGTGTCGGATCGCTCTGGCCCTTTTCATCGCGCTCAAAGGGGTAGTAAACCGGCTCATTTTCGTTGTAGATGTAATCCTTGGGAAAAACGCACATGCGTATTTTGTTGAAGGGCGCCTTCTTCAAGGTCTCCAGTGTTTGTTCTTCTAATTCATCCCCCTGGTGTGCCCAGGCGTAGCACGTGGTTCCGAAGGAGTAGAATGGGGTGCCATCATCGTACGCAAAGTGAAAAGTATTGCTGACGTGAACAGGTCCATGATTCCCCTCCGACGCCTTTACACAGGTGAATTGGCCCCGTTGCCCGTCCAGTTCGGGAGCGTTGCTTTTGGTGACGTACTGCCATTCCCCTGGCGTGTCCGGCATAAAGCGAATGCGGTATACACCGTCACCGTCATAGAAGCCATCGGGTTCTAGTATTC
This sequence comes from Anaerolineales bacterium, assembly GCA_020634615.1. Lineage (GTDB taxonomy): Bacteria > Chloroflexota > Anaerolineae > JAAEKA01 > JAAEKA01 > JACKBK01. The sequence goes on along the minus strand of JACKBI010000003.1, from coordinate 222,599 downwards.
GATTCTGATAGCTGAATTGGGCGCTCAAGGCGATATCGACAAAGGGATTGCCGCCAGAGGGACCCTTCAGAACAACTTCAAAGATATCCCAACGTTCGATACTCTTGGCATTCGTTTCAGACTTCATGGTTCCTGGCTCCAGATTCTTGAGAACGTTTCGGGTGACACGAGGCGTTCAAGCAAAATGGCAATAGACATCCCGTCCATCGACCTTTTTCACGGCAGGCGGTCTTTCGGTGACACACTTGTCTTCAGCAATGGGGCAGCGATTGCAGTACCTGCAGCCTGTAAATTGGAACTCTTTGGCCTCGATGTCTGCCAGGGCGATTCTCTTTCTCTGCCACTTCTTACCGATTTCAGGAATGGAGTCGAGCAGCAATTGCGTGTAGGGGTGTTGGGGATCAGCCAAAATTGCCTTGGCATCGCCAAATTCAACAATGCTGCCCCGATACATAACCGCGATGTAATCACTGATGTAATAGGCCGTAGCCAGATCGTGAGTGATGTACAGAAAGCTCCTCTTATACTCCTCTTTTAGCGACAGGAAAAGATTGATGATGTTCATTCGCAGAGAAGCGTCGATCATACTGACCGGTTCATCGGCAACGATAATCTCGGGATGAGGAATTAGCGCGCGGGCAATGGAAACCCTTTGCAGCTCACCGCCGGAGAACTGATTTGAATACTTGCCACGGACGTCTCGATAATCAAGCCCAACCAGATGCAACGCCTCCGTCATCGCATCAACGGCTTCTGTTTTGCTCAACTTCGTGACACGAACAGCCGTATCAGAAAGATAAGTGTCTACCGTGCGATGACTGCTAAACGCCTCAAATGGATTCTGAAAGATTGGCTGTACTGAGTTGAGGAATTCACGGTTCGATGGCTTATCGCCTTTTCCTGCAACCAATCGGTCATAGACGTGGGCACTGCCGGACGTTGGTTCAACCAGGCGAAGAATCACCTTGGCCAAGGTGGTTTTTCCACTACCCGACTCCCCCACGACACTAATAATCACCGGTTCATCGCTCTCAACAGTCAGGTTTACGTCGTCCAGCGCGTTGATCTTGATCCTGTTGAAAAAACCACCTAGCTTATAGACTTTATTCAGGTGACTGGTTTTGAGGATGATGGTCATAGAGTATCGCAATCTCACTTGATTGATAGGTATTCTCAGCGTAATGGCAGGCTGCAAAGTGTCCCCGCCGGTATTCCTTGAACTCAGGCTCAGTCGTTTGGCAGAGCTCAGTGGCCAAGGGACATCGCGGTGCAAACCGACATCCTGTGAGATCTTCCCACAAGCTTGGTGGGCGACCAGATACACCCGTTCGAAGATGATCATCACCGATAGTTGGCAGGGATTCAATCAGCATTCTTGTGTAGGGATGCAGCGGTTCGGTAAAGATGATGTCTGAGTCGCCAAACTCAACCACTTTGGCAGCATACATAATCAGCATCTTATGGGTGATCTGATAGTGAACCCCCATGTCATGAGAAACAAAGAATATGGTGCTCTTCGTTTCTTCTTGAAGACCCATCAGGAGAAGAAGAATTCCTTTTTGAACCACGACATCTAAAGCCGTTGTTGGCTCATCGGCCAGAATGATGTCCGGGTTGAAGAACGTCCCCATGGCCACCATGATTCGTTGCCTCATTCCACCGGAGAGTTGGTGTGGATAGGCGTCGATGGCTTCAGGTGGGAGATCCAACTTCTGTACGTAGGCCCGTACGTCTTCTAGCACTTTCGCTTTGTCAGTGCTGGGATCGAGATGATCAGTGAATTGCTTGTTAATGCGAATAACCGGATTCAAGGAACTCATGGAACTTTGTGGAATATACGAGATGCGCTTGAACCAGTACTCCTTGATATCGCTGGTGGTGACTTCCTGGCCGAAACTATCAAAGCCATACTGCACGCTACCCGTCTTGAGAGCGAGGGGATAGATCAAGTCACCATAGATTACCTTCAGCAATGTCGATTTGCCGCAGCCGGATTCACCGGCAATGCCGATGATTTTCCCTGTCGGAATTTCAAGATTGACGCCGTCAACTGCGCTGACCTCCCCGCGTGTAGTCGTGTAGGTGGCGACGATGTTATTAAGCCTGATCATGAATGTCCGCGCCTGGTGGCATACATCTGGTTGTAACCAGTCGATGTCAGGAAAAGCCCTAAGAACAGGACTACCGTGGCGACAACAGGCGCCACGATCCACATGTATTGGCCGATAAACAAGGCATTGTAGTTTAGTGCCCAAAAGACGATTGAGCCCAGTGTAGGAATTTCAACGTTCGACAAGCCAATTACCGCCAGCGCTGCTTCTGTATTGATTACCCAAAGGATGGCATTGATGAAATCAACGACCATGAAGGCAAAGACATACGGAAACACTTCCCTGAAAACGATTTTCAGCGTTGTGGAACCCGAAAACTTCGCCACATTGATGAATTCCCTTTCTCGCAGCGATAGCGCCATTGATCGAACCCGCCGAGCGCCCCAGGCCCAGCCAAAGAATATGAGGATAACACTTACAATCAGGAAGGACGTTTGGCCGCGCACGAGCGTGGCCAGCACGATCAGGATCGGGAACACCGGTATAGCGATAATTACATCAGTCAGAGTCATGATAACTCTGTCAGACCCGCCGCCAATGTATCCGGCAGTCAAGCCCACCGTGCCAGCAATCAGGGTCGTGAAAATACTCACCGAAACACCAAGTATCAGCGAATTGCGCACAGCGTATACCAGCCACCAGAAGAGATCCTGACCCAGACTGTTGGTTCCCAGCACATGCGCAAGGCTGGGAGGCAGATTCTTGGGGAAGGTGCCTTGCTTGGTTGGGTCAGCGTCGTGAAACAAAGGGAGAAGAAAGCTTCCCAAGACCATGATTGTGAGTATGACAATACCGATTTTCAAACGGTTGTTCATCTTCATGGCAGTTACCTGTACCGGATTCTTGGATCAAACACTGGATATATCAGATCAAGCACGAGTGTAGCTGTGGCGACAGCGAAGATAGTCACGAGGATCGTGCCATAAAGCATGTTGTAATCACCGCTGCTGGCAGCGGTTCGCATCAGCAAGCCCATGCCCGGGTAGGAGAAGAGAATCTCAATGAGCAAGGCGCCGCTGAAAATCGCACCCAGAGAGAGCGTCAGTCCGGTAATTTGCGGCAGAAGCGAGTTTCTGCCCACATAACTGTTCATGATCGTTCTTGAAGGCGTTCCTTTGAGCCTGGCAAAGGTTACATAGCCTTCTTCCTTATGAGCGAATGAAAGCGCTTTCATGCTGAGGATGTTCCAGCCAAGGCCGACCACGATAATAGACAGCGCGGGCAGAACCGAATTGTAGAGAATGACACGCATCTTTGCGAATGTCAACGGACCGGGACGAATGGTCGTCGTCAATGGAAAGATCGATAACAGGTAACCGAATACCATGATCAGAACGAGCGCTACAATATAGTACGGTATCGGGTAGAGCGCGACTCCGACTACCTCCATCACCGTTGCGGCACGGCTATTGTGATGATAACCTGCCCGCAAGCCAATCAGATTACCAATTGTCCAGGCAATCAAGGTAGTTGTCACCAGTAATCCCAGCGTCCATGGAAGCGCTCTGACAATGAAGCCGATTACCGGTGCGGGAAACGACGCGAATGAAGGTCCAAAATCAAAATGCAATATGACGCGCTCAAGATAACCCAGATATTGAGAAACGAGACTGCCGTCAAGGCCATAGATCTGGCTCAGTGTCTCGCGCAGGTTCGCCATCTCGTCAGGTGACATGGTCTGCCCCGCCTGGGACTGGAGTTCAAAAATGTATTGCTCGATGGGATCGCTGGGCATGAGCCTCGGCAGAAAAAAGGTGATTGTCAGGCCAATGAACAGCACCACAAAATATGATACAAATCTGCCGACAATATACTGGAATAGTGCCATTTCCTGCTCCGGTTACAATTGTTGAAGGGAGCAGCTCAGACCTGAGCTGCTCCCTTGTGATGCGATGCTAACTAGTTCCCTGTCGGTTGGATAGCAGCGACCATCTCTTTGGCGGAACTCCACCAGGAATAGGGTACTGCGTAGTAGTTATCTGCCTTGGGGAAGCCCGTCCAGTAATGTTCGTTGGTGGGGATCGTGGTCGGAATGTTCATCATGTTGATCCAGGACATATCCGTCACGAATTCCTTCATGATCAAACGACCATTTTCATAGAACTCCTCTGAGTCCTGTTCCAGCGATTTGGAGTCCTCAACCAACTTGTAGACGGTTTCGTTGTCCCACTGCTGGCGGTTGGCATCATTTCGTTCCTGGGAATCACCCGCTTTGATATGGCCTGGTTGAAGCTCCTGCCAGGCGCCCATCCAGCTTGGCGTGAAGATACAGTTGGTCCACATGAACTGGACTTCGTGCTGGGCATTGATCGTCTGAACCGTAGAATTCTCGGCGCTATCGACCTGCCGTACGTTCGTTTGGATACCAGCAGTTCGCCAACTGTCGGCAACCGCGAAGCCTATCCGCTGCATGACCTTGTTCCAGTCACTGGGGATGATCAGGTTCACAACCCACTCTTCACCGCTGGGCAGCAGCCAGTTGCCGTCGGCATTCTTGGTGAAACCTTCCGCTTCCAACAGCTTGGCAGCCTCCTCTACATCGTATTTCCACCAGCCAACGCCGAAGTCCGTGGTGTCTTCGGGGATGTCCTCAGCGCCGCCTTCCTTTAGCTTAGCAGCCAGTTCTGCCCCGAAGTTCGGGTTAAACGGTTGGTAACCGTCGTCAAGAGTAAACTCCTCCAACCAAGGTTGCAGGGGGTCGTAGTAGATCGGGCGCAGAATCTGAGTGTCGGCCATCGGCCACGGCGAGACGATCGCTTCACCACTTACGGCGTTAATGGCGATTGACTCCAGGTCCATGGCCAGGGCTAGCGCCCAACGAACGTTCTTCAGGTCATAGGGGGGTTGCTGCATATTGATCAACATGCCATAAACACAGGCATCATCCATGTTGTGGTACGGCATAGTGGGCGAGAACGTCGTAACTGAGTCGTTGAGATTCTGAACCGCTTTGATCGTGTCAGGGCTCATGAAGGTGTCGACGTCGTACGCGTTCTGGACGAAGGACAGGGAGCGCGTCTCTTCGGGTCCGTAGTCCTTGTAGAGCACGTATTTCGGCATAAAGCCGTCTTTATCCAAGTCTGCCCATGCTGAGCGTTGCCAATCTTCACGCAGTTCCCACAAATGCCAGAACCCGTTTTCATCAAATTCCTTGATGACGTATGGTCCCAACGTAACTGGATAGGTGTTGCGAAATTCGCAGGCGTTCTCCTTCTCGAACACATGCTTGGGCAGGGGCACGAAATTTGAACCCCAGGTGCGAACACCCAGGTTCTGCTGGAAGTCGTAAGACGGTTTCTGAGTCTCGATTTCGACTGTGTAGTCGTCGATCTTCTCCCAGCCGCCCTCTTTGACGTAGGTGACAACTCCCGTCACGCGTGTCGCAATGTCTTTACACGCAAAATTGGTCTCCAGTGTATAGATGACGTCGTCGGCCGTGAACTCAACACCGTCACTCCAGTAGATGCCCTCTTTGAGCTTAACTCTAAACTTGGTGTGTTCGTCGTTGAGCGGTTCAGCCGGCCCGGCAGCCAGTTCCCCGTAGGACTCGCCGGTCCCGGTATCTGTTTCCCAGAGCCAACCCCAGCCAAGCTCCCTGAATCCACGCCAGCGCGCATACGCCAACATGGGGTTCATATTGCCGGGGTCTGCGGTTTGCCGGTCAAATGTCTGGAAGATCAGCGTCTCATTGCGCGGCGTACCGACATCTGTCATTTCCACTTCCGCTGCCGGAACTGCTGCTGCAGCTTCGGCCTTAGCTGTTTCAGCCGCGGCCATGGCGGCCTCAGCCTCGACCTTGGCAGCTTCTGCTTCAGCTTTGGCGGCTGCTATCTCCTCTGCGCTGGCAGCGGCATTTGCCTCCGCTTTTGCTGCGGCAGCCTCAGCTTCTGCCAGTTTGGCCTCGGCTGTAGCAGCTGTAGCGTTGGCAGCATCAATAGCCGTTGTATCTACTGGAGCGCTGCTGCAAGCGCCTATCAATATGGACATCAGTAGAATCAGTAGCCCAACAATGTAGCGTTTATTGGTAATCACGATTGTCCTCCTGTGGACGCTTGGGGAAAGCAAATGGGGGTTGTAGGAAAGACGAAACGGGGCATGCGTCAATGCTTGATTCTATAGTCACCTCCAAGCAGAATTATCCATATCCTCAATGAAATGGCTGCGCACCAAGTCAGCTACCAGGACCAAATAGCCTGGGTGCATATTTATTCTGGTGATATTGGATATTCTATCATATTTGACTTGGATGATTACGTCCAAGTGTTGGATAATTCCGACTTGTGTGGGAACAGACCAAAGGCTCCAGATGTTGCCCGCTAGATACTGACCGACATGCCGCTGTGTCGAGGCGAGCCGTCCCCGGTCGCGTAACTGTCATTTCCGCCCATTTCTGATCCCCCTCCACGGATGATAAGGAGTTGATCCGCAACATGGAACGCATACAGAGCACTCCTCGGTTACAGGAGCGATCTGCGAACACATTTCAAGAGCAGATCCCCGAGCTACTCCGTCTCGGGGATCTATCAGGGAATTATGGCCATGATCTGCTTCGCCATGCTCTTGCTGTCACTCAAGCATCGCGATGTATCGTTGCTCCGCCGGGGATACTGGGTTGGCATGGCAACAGGGGACCGATCTCCAATGCGCCGATACGCATGCTCCTCTATTCAGTTCACCTGGGTGACTATTCAGCCAGGACTGACAGTCCTTGTCAATCACCAGAGCTTCAACTGGCGCGACACTCAATTTGTCACAAGACCAGGACTGTCAGTCCTCTGAAGCTTTAAAAGGTACCCACCTGGATACAAAGTGATATTGACCAGAACCTATGGTCATGACAACAGTGTCACCATCTTGCCGAGTCTCACGAATGCCTTCGACCTGACTCAAAGCATGGCCCTGTTCGGTGACGTCGGCAATCGCCTGAGCTGGCAGACGAACGATACCCTCGCTGTTGGCCGGGATGGTCACAGCCAACCTGAACTCATCATCTTCAACCATCCAGTGCGACTCGATCCTGCCATACGGCGAATCCAGGCGAGCTTTCGCATAGGTCAGTTGACCGCCCGGCTGGGGCTGGATCAGGATACGCTTGTAGCCGGGCACATCAGGATCCAGTTCAATTCCGGCTACCACGCGGTATAACCAGTCGCCGATGGCCCCGTAGGCATAATGATTGAACGAGTTCATGCTGGCGTTGCGAAAGCTGCCGTCTGGCTTGATGCCATCCCAGCGCTCCCAGATTGTCGTGGCGCCCTGCTTGACAGGATACAACCAGGAAGGATAGCCCTCCTGGGTCAGCAGCCGGTACGCTACATCGGCGTAGCCGAAACGGCTCAGGACGTGGCAGACATAGGGCGTGCCGACAAATCCGGTGGTCACGTGATAGTCGCCCAGGCGTATTTCCTCGGCCAGGCGTTTGGCAGCCAGTGGCCGCAGTCGCTCCGGCAGCAGGTCGAACTGCAGCGCCAGCACATAGGCGGTTTGGGTGTTGGGTCCGACACGACCTGCTGGTGTTACGAACTCACTGTTGAAGGCCGCCTTGATATTGTTTGCCAGCTCGGCGTAGTGCCTGGCATCGCCGGACTTGCCCAACACATCGGCTGCATTAGCAAGCAACTGGGTGCTATAGGCATAAAACGCAGTAGCAATCAGCTCGTGGTTGGTTACCGGAGTGGGCCAGCGATCATCGGTGCCGCGGAAATCCAGCCAGTCACCGAACTGGAAATCACGGCGCCAGATGTGGTCGTCGTCTGACCGGCCGCGGATGAATTCGACCCAGCCAACCATACTTTCATATTGCTCTTCGAGCAGGCGTCGGTCCCCGTAACATTGATAGACCGTCCAGGGACAGATCACCGCTGCGTCACCCCAGGCCGCAGCTCCGGCGCTTCGAAGCGGATCCGGCCGGCGGGCGTTGAGTTCAGTCAGAACGTCCGGCGTCACGAACGTCACATTGCCGTCGGGCAGTTGATCGGCGCGCAGGTCGTGCAGCCATTTGGTGAAGAACGCAGCCACATCCATGTTGAAACAGGCGGTGCGGATGAAGACTTGTGTGTCACCGGTCCAGCCGAGGCGCTCATCGCGCTGGGGACAATCGGTGGGCACATCGACGAAATTGCCTTTCTGGCCCCAGACGACGTTGCGCTGCAACTGGTTGATCAGCGGATTGGAGCATTCGAACGCGCCGGTTTCTGGCGTGTCCGAATAAACCACCACGCCGGTGAAATCGTCCAGAGCAGGCTGGCCGGGAAACCCCTCCACAGCCACGTAACGAAAGCCTTGAAAGGTAAAATGAGGCTCGAACACCTCATCAGCGTCGACCAGGCCCTTCAAGGTGTAGCGCACGAGCTGGTCGGCCGTGCGCAGGTTTTCTGTGTAGAGGTTGCCCTGCTGATCCAGCACTTCGGCGTGACGCAGGGTAACTGTGGCGCCGCGCGGGCCGCGGACACGCATGCGCACCCATCCGACCATGTTCTGGCCAAAGTCGAGAATAATCTCGCCGTTGGGAGAATGGAGGACGCACGCCGGCTCGATTTCCTCCTGGCGACGGACTAGCGGCCCCTCTTGTGCAATGACGATCCGTTTGTCATGATCAAGTTGACGCACGCCGCACCAATCGCTGTCGTCAAAGCCGGCATCGTTCCAGCCTTGCATTTCCAGGCGAGCGTCGTAGGTCTCGCCGTTGTAGATGTCGGACATCAGGATGGGTCCGGTGGTTGCGCGCCATGCGGGATCGCTGTTGACGATCTCAACCCGGCCATCGGCATAAGTCAGGTGAAGTTGCAGGAGAAGCGCCAGCCGCTCGCCGTAGATGTTCCGGTTTCTGCTGGAGCCCAGATAGCCGCGATACCAGCCGTCGCCCAGAAGCGCACCCAGCGCATTCTCGCCCGCGCGTATCAGTCCTGTCACGTCATAGGTTTGGTATTGCAGCCGATGGTGGTAACTGGTCCAGCCGGGCGTCAGCACAGCATCGCCGACACGCTGGCCATTGAGCCACAACTCGTAAAGCCCCAGGCTGGTGGCGTAGATGCGGGCGGCGACAAGATCTCCGTTGCTGCTGAAACTGCGACGCAACAGCGGAGCCGGCTGCGCCTCGTTGATGTCCTCATCCCAATCGGGCGTGATCCAGTCAGCTTGCCAATTGCTGCTGTCGAGCAAACCCATTTCCCAGAAGGCGACGTCGCTCCATGCTGAAGCAACATCGTTCTCGTCCCACACCCGGACACGCCAGGAGCAGCGCTGACCGGGTTGCAGTGCGGGACCGTCGTAAGGCACGTGCAGCATAGTGTCGGACGTTACTTTGCCCGTGTCCCACAGCACATCGAGTGACCGGCTGTCCGGGCTGGCTGGATTGCTGCTTACAAGGATGCGGAAAGCGGTCTGTCGCGCGCCGCGATGGCTGGCGCCAACCTGCCAGCTCAAGCGGGGCCGCCTGACGTCCAGGCCGATAGGGTTGGTGAAATACTCACAAACAAGGTTGTCAGCAATTAGCATGTCAAGAAGAAGCTCCAGTTTCTCTTTGGCGTTACTCTGGTTTTACCCGTCGGGCGCGATCTGTCAAGCCTGGAGGCAGGCTGATCGATCTGTGGGACGAAGACAATTTTCCCGCGCGGCAATGGCGGTCTGCTAGCTCAAGGGCGAGAGGAGACTAATTCGACAGCAGTCAGGGGCAAAGCTTGCAGGCGTGGTCGTGGCGGGTTGATCCCGCGCATGGCTGCTGTTGGTGGGCCAGATCGTGGTGAACGTGCGGGGTCGTGAGACCCCGCACGTTGGTAACCGTCGCTTTTTCCGGAAGTTACTTGACCGCCAGCCGCTCGATCAATGCTTGCAGATCGGCAGCGCCCTGTTCGACGGTGGACTCTCCAAACGCCACCTGCTGTCCGATCAACCCAAGCTCGTTCACAAACTCCTGGTCGTTCGGGAGGTTCGGGTCTTGCGGGATCGTGCGGTCGGCTACCACATCGTAGATCCTGTAGACCTCGGCGTCCGTCTTGGAGGCGCCAACATCGATTGCCTGACGCACAACCGGCGAGGAAGGCACGCCGCGATTGGTCTGGAGTATCGCGCCCGCCGTTGGGGAGGTAACGAAGAAGTTGATGAACAGGGCCGCAGCTTCCTTGTTCTCGCTGGCCTTGTTCATGCCCAGGTACTGGCTCATCTGGATGACGTACGAATCTTCACCACCCGCGGGGAGGGTTGTCGCGCCTAGCGTGTCAGTCATGGCCGACTGGTAACCTGCGATCTGGTTGCTCCAGATCATACCGATCGCTGCCTTGCCTGCCACGAGCGCCGAGCTGTCTGCGCCGCTTTCGGCATAGGTCGCGGTGGTGTCCGCATCGGGGATTAGCCCTGCCTCGCGCATGTCCGCCCACATTTGCAGCCATTTCTGTGCAGACTCAACGGTCGCGTAGGATTTGCCGCCATCGTCGGAAGTCCAGAGCGGCGTGCCTTCTTGACGATAGAAGTAGCTGAGGTAGTTAGCCTGGTTGGTGCTGTTATCCACGAACGGCGCGACGCCCTCGGGGAGTTTCGACTTAAGCTCTGTGCCGTAGGCGATAAGCTCGTCCCATGTCATGTTGTCCTTCGGCAGCTCCATCCCTGCAGCCTCGATCATCGTCTTGTTATAGGCCAGGACCAGGGTGTTTGTACCGAGACTAACGGCATAGAGGTTGCCATCGGCTGCCGTCGCGGGGATAAGCGCCGTCTGGTCGAACTGCTCAGGGGTGTCGATCATCAACTGCTTGCCGAGATAGCCGTTGAGCGGCTCCAGGTACTGCTGGTAGTCGGGCCAGTTGCCGCCGAACTGGATAAGGTCGGGGGCGTTGTTGCCCGCAAGCTGCGTGTCGATGATCGCGAAGTGGTCAGGCGTGCCGCCATTCGGCTCTCCCACGACTTTGATGTCGGGATAGGCCAGCTGGAACAGCTCGATGACTTGCAGCGTTCTGGCGGCGCGGTCGTCGTTGCCCCACCAACCCATGCGGATTTCGGCGGGACCGCCCGTGTACATGGGGAGTCCGTCAGAGCGAGACGGGACGGCGGTGACCTCTGTCACAACTTGCTTCTCGACCTCGACAATCTGAGTCTGGACTACCTCTACGGTTTGAATGACTTCCTTCTCGACAATCTGGGTCTGGACAACGACCTCGGGTGTCGGGGCTGGCTGGGCGCACGCGGCGAGCGTCACTGCGAGCAGTGCTACGAGCGTAAAGATGCGTAATCGTCTCATGGTTGGATTCTCCTGTTTGAGTGTGGGTTGAGCGGACAAAACCGGAATACGTCAACGTGGCATCATTTCAAATTCGCGTCCTCCTCCTTGTTGCATTAACCTTTTATGCCCGTGGTTGCGATGCCCTGTACAAAATACTTCTGCAGGGTGAAGAACAGGATAAAGGCGGGAAGCATCGCCAGCGTGGACATCGCCAGCGCGCCGCCCCAGTTGGACACCGCGCCTGCGTCGCCGACGAATGTGCGCAACGCCCTTGATACGCTGAAAATTGCCGGATTGGTCAGGTACAGCAAGTGGTTGAAAAAGTCGTCCCACGTCCAGAGGAACGTAAACAGCGCGACCGTCACCAGGGCCGGTGTCGAAAGCGGCACAATAATGCGAGTCAACACGCCGACTTTCCCGCATCCGTCGATTATCGCCGCCTCTTCAATCTCCTTCGGCAGACTGCGCATAAACTGCACGAGCAGGAATACGAAGAATGCATCCGTAGCCAGAAACTTCGGCACGATTATCGGGAGGTACGTACCGACCCATCCGAATGTGTTGAACAGGATATAGCGCGGCACGGTGGTGACGTGACCCGGGAGCATGAGCGTTACCAGCATCACCGCGAACCAGAAGTTCCTGCCCGCGAATTTGAGCCTGGCGAACGCATACGCTGCCATCGTGCAGGCTATCAGGTTCCCGATAACGGCTCCGGCGCACATCAGCAACGAGTTGATGAAAAACCTGCCGAAGGAGACACCCGCATAGCCTTTCCACCCGCTGATGTAGTTATCAAGGGTTACGGCTTTTGGTATGAGTCCCGGATCGCTGAAGATCATGTTGTTGGGCTTGAACGAGCTGACAATCATCCAGAGCACGGGGTAGATCATCAACAGCCCCAGGGCGATGATGAACAGATGGGTCAAGGTGTGGCGGGCAGCGGTGCGATCTTTCATGTTACTCCCCGGTCCCATACGACACCCACAGGTTCGATGATTTGAAGACAATCGCTGTGAACACGCCGATAATGATCAGCAGCACCCAGGCCATCGCGGATGCATATCCCATCTCGTGGTATTGCCATCCCTGGATATACAGGTGGAGCGTGTAGAACAGCGTGGAGTTGAGCACGCCGCCGCCGCCGCCGCCGATGATATAGGCCTGGGTGAATGCCTGGAACGTGGTTATTGTCTGTAGAACCAGGGTAAACAGAATAACCGGCGAGAGCAAGGGGAGGGTAATCGAGAAAAACTGCCGTGTCTTGCTCGCACCATCCACGCTGGCTGCCTCGTAATATTCCTGCGGAATCTGCTTCAGCCCGGCAAGGAAGATGATCATCGATGAGCCGAATTGCCACACCGTCAGCAAAATAAGCGTCCAGAGCGCGAATTTGGGGTTGGTGATCCAGCCTGGCAGGTTGGTGAAGCCGATGGCTCCCAGCAGGCCGTTCAGCAGCCCCTCTTTTTCGAACAGCTTCCTCCACAGCACCGCGATGGCCACCGATCCGCCGAGGAGTGTTGGGATGTAATACACGGAGCGGTAAAACGACACGCCGCGCAGTTTCTGGTTCATCAGCACCGCCACAGCCAGGGCAAAAATCAGCTTCAGTGGCACCGACACCAGCACGTAGGTAAACGTCACCGACAACGACTTCATGTAGTAGGGATCCACGCGCATCACTTCGCCCGTGGACGCCGTGAAATTCGACAGCCCGAACACCGGTCCAAACATCTTTAGATAGTTGGCAATCCCGATCCATTGCGTCGAATTGGGCTGTGTGAAGTCGTAATTGGTGAAACCGAGCCATAGCGAGTAGGCCATCGGATACACTGTGAGCACGAAGAAACCCAGAAGCCACGGCGCGAGGAACATGTAGGCAACGCCATCCCGCCTCAAGAACTTGACGATACCGGACTTCTTGCGTGCGACCACACCCGGTTCGTTGACTAATCCTGTCGATGTCATCGGGCAGGTCCTGTTGACTCGCGAAGAATCAAGCGCGCCGGAAGCCTGATTTCCTGGCGCGGCCGGTCAGAATCTTCCAGGCGTGCCAGCAATAACTTGCATGCCTCGCGTCCCATTAGCTCGCCGTCCTTGGATGCGGTGCTGAGCCGCGGAATCAGGTAATTGGCAAAAGGAACGTCGTCGTAACCGAGCACCGAAACGTCTTGCGGCACGTCGAGATTCATGTCTTTGATAGCCCGTAGCGCGCCGATCGCCAGGAAGTCATTGATTGCCAGCAACGCTGTGGGGCGGGAAGGCAATTCGAGCAACTGGCGAGTGGCGTGGTAGCTGTCCTCGATAGTCGGTCCGCATTCCACGATCAGGCTTGGGTCTATTGCCACGCCCGCTGCCTGCAGACTTTCGCGATAGGCCAGCAGACGGTCATTGCCCAATTCCGGCACGGCAATGCCAAAGATGAAGCCGATCCGCCGGTGCTGTAATGACAACAGGTAGGCCATGGCCTCCAGAGTTGCGTCATGATAGTCCGAAAGCACGCGATCTATCTTGAAACTCATCTCGCCGCGATCTGCCATGATGCCAACGATGGGGATCCGCCGCTTGACCAACTGTGCCAGGGTTTTCTGGGCTTCCTCGGATTGATAGACGAAACTTGGCACCATGATCAACCCGTCGATGCGTCGATGCGACAGGTTTTTGAAGATATCTTCGGCATTCTTGTCTTCGGGGGAAATACTCGACAGAAGGATGTGGTAGCCGGCCGCGCTGGCTTCCTTCTCGACGCCGTCCACAACCTCCCAGAAGTGGGGGTTATGGATGTCTGGAATGATCAGTCCGATCGTTTTTGTGCTGCCCGAACGCAGGGCGAGTGCACGCGCGTCGGGCACATAATCCAGCTCGATGACCGCTTCCAGGACTCGCCGGCGGGTCTCTTCCGACACAGGCACCTGGCGATCGAGCCGGTTGTTCAGGACGTGCGAAACGGTGGCTCTGGAAACGCCAGCCAGCCGGGCTACATCAGCTTGAGTTGGTCCTTTCATGATTTTGCCACGCTGCAAAGGCTTTCTGGGTGGGAGTCTGATGAAGAAGTGGGTTGGAGGGAACGAAAGGGAGATTTCGTCCAAATTTGACTTATCACGTGTAACGTTACACGTGATAATGTAACAAAACGATAATATCGCACAATTCATTTCTTGTCAATAGGTTTTGCCAGGTTTGCCTCCCATGATCCAGACAGCCATGTGGCAACGCGCTGGCGACCGCCTTGCCACGCGCGATAGCGCCGGTGACACGGTTCGAACAACGTGGTCGAGACGCGTCACCGGCGGTAAGTTGTTGCGTATTGCGGGCGAACGAACGGTTGAAATTGCGTGGAGACGAACAGGGGTACTGCGCTCTGTCAGGTGACAACGTGACGAAAAGTTCGTTTTGGCTCCTGTTGTCCCGGCCGAATCGCGATGGTTCTTCTACTTGAGTTGAATCCTGCCGTTGGACTCCTGGATCGCGACAAACATAGCCCGCTCGTCAGGGGTCTTGTTGGGGCTATGAAAGGTCAGCATCAACTGGTCGTCGAACGTCTTGAAGATCATGCCATGTCCGCCATCCTCGGCCCACAGCGGGTCCGGGTCATGACGCCAGTCGCCTGAAACATTCCCATCTGGCGAACGGCTGACTCCCATGGCGTATCCCTGTGCACCAAAGCTCGACCAAAGCATGGCCAGCGTTCCGTCTGCCAGTCTGTGGAGAAACGGGCCGTCGGTCACGTATGCCGGAAATCTGAATTTCGCATCCTTCTCCGGCCGGTCCAACTTCCTGGCCCAGGGAGCTTCTGACGCATTGAAGAGAAACACCGGCCTGCCTGCTGCTTGCTTGAGATCCGGCGTCAATCTCATCGCGCAGATGGATCCGTCGTTGATTTGCACCCATTCGTGGCAAAACACAATCCACGGGTCGCCATCGTTGTCGACATGAAGCGTTCCATCCAGGCATTGCCACGCGGCGGGCGTGATTGGCCCGTCAGTCAGCGGGCTGTACGGCCCGACAATGGCGTCCGAGACGAGGATCTGGGTGCCCCGAAAGCGCCCTGGAGCGATGAACGAGGCAAACATGTAGAACCGGCCATTGAACTGGTGAACCTCTGGTGCCCAAAAGTTCTCTTTGCCCCAGAAATCGCTGGATGGTCTGAACGCGGCCATCGGGCCGTCCCAATTCTTCAGATCGCTGCTCGCATAGCAGTCAAACCCCTGGCCGGGACCGCGCCAGCAGTCCCTGTCCGTTGTTCCGAACAGGTAATAGGTCTTCTCCGCCTGGCTGGTGAAGACAAAGGGATCGCGTATTTGAATGTCACGAGTTTGCATGCTTGTATTCCTCCAACTCGGGTAAGGAATTCACACGCCAGCCGGCGTCAGATGCCCCCGATAATTACCACATGAACCTGGCGCGGCCCGTGGATGCCGGCAGCGCTGATCAACTCAAGGTCGAGGGATTGGCTGGGACCGGTGAGAAAGGTCACGACTTCGCCAGTATCGGCCGCCTCATTGGCCAGCCAGTGCGACAGCGCGGGGAAGATATTGCTGGCCGGCAGCAGCACGACGACCCGCCGAGGTATGTAGGCAGCCAGCAGGGGGCGCTGCTTGCCGCCTCGCACCGCGAGTGCGCCCGTGTCGGCAAAACCAGCTTCGGCAGCAACGATGCCGACCTCGATGGTGGCAACGGATCGCAGCAGATCGCCACGGCTGTCAGGATCCTGCGGACGCATTCGCGGCGGCGCGGCGCGCAGATCCGGGCTGATGGTTTCAATTCCGAGGACATTCATGGTGTCCAACAGACCGGGCGCCGGCAGTTGCGCCGCATCCCACGTCAGCACGCGGGTGATGGCGTTGGCTTGCAACGAAGTAACCAGATACAATCGGGCGCTCACCGCGGTGTCGGTCACCTCCCAGGTCACGCCAATCCGCTCCAGCGCTGCCGCGAACCGGTCGATCAGCGTGGCATCGCCATCTGCAGCACGCGCAAAGGGCGGGAGAGGAACGGTTTGCCGGGCTTGCGACGGCGCTGCGTCCCTTAGCCGGTTGAGCATAGCTTCTCTGGCGTCGTTCATGGCTTGGTTCGCTCAGCCCATCGGTCGCGAAACAACTTTGCCGCCGGCTTTGGCAGGTCGCGACCGGCTTGCCAGGCCCGCAGCGGCGGTGCGACGCTGCCTGTCAACTCCCGCCGCAGCCAGCCGTGTGTTCGGCGATAGTTTGCCGGGTCTTGCGTGGCCCAGCGGAACGCTGCGCGCAGTGCCTTGTCAACCGGGCCTTCTCCTTTGGCAGCAAGTCGCTGCTCGCGCAGCGAACGGAGCATTTCAGGCAGGTCGATGCCAACCGGGCAAACATCGGCGCACGCGCCACATAAAGTGCTGGCCAAAGGCAGATCCGCATAGGCAGGGTCCAGCAGCGGGATGTCGGCGGCTGCCACCGGCGAGGGTGCAGTCTGTGCACCGCGCCGGCTGATGCTCGGCATGGCGCCGACCAGCGGCCCAAGCACCGCACCGACCGGTCCCCTGTAGTGGTCGCCGTAGGCGCCGCCGCCAATTTCCCGGTTGACCGGGCAAACGTTGTGGCATGCGCCGCAGCCGATGCACGCCAACACGTCGCGGAATGGGGTCGCCAGCAATGCGCTGCGGCCATTGTCGACGATCACCAGATGCAATTCGCCCGGTCCGTCAGGATTATCAGGCTGCACAGGCCCGTTCAACAGGGTCACAGCGCCGGGAAAGCCATGACCGCTCGCGCTGCGGCTGCCCATCTGGGTCAGGAACAACACTTCCTCCAGAGTAGCGGCAACCTGCTCGATGCCCAACAGGATGACCTGAATCTGGGCCACGCTGGCAGCCAGACGGTCTTCACCCGAGTCGCTGACCAGCGCCAGCGTGCCGCTGTCCGCGGCAGCCAGCGCTGCCTGGCAGATCATCATCTCGCTGCGCGGCAACTCGCGGCGCAGGCGAAAGCGCGCCATGCCGCCCATGGCCTGCGGGTCCAGCGTCCTGGGCATGTCGAGTTTGCTCTCGAACAGGTCCGCCACGTCAGCTGCTCGCTGGTGCAGCGCGGGGAAGTGGGGGTGTGTCGAACGGTCCTCGGCGAGTCGGATGATGTAGTCGCCAAAATGGGTGTTGATAACGTTGACGCCGGCCGCGGCCAGCGCGGCGTCAAGACCGATCTCCTCGGCCAGCGGCGAGCGGCCGCGCAACACTCGTTCTGCGCCGCGGGCGGTGGCCAGCGCGGCGATGTAACGGAATGCCGCCGCGCCGTCTTCCGCCCAGACCACCTCGGCGCCCCGCTGGAGCAGCCGGGTCTCAAGCGTCTGCAAGAGTTCCGGCAGGTGATCCAGCGCAGCTTGCCGGCTGGCTGCGGCCGCGGCTTGCAGGTCAGCCCACGGCGTTTCCAGGTCGTCAAATGCCTGGTTGCGCCAGCGTTGCAGACGGGAAGACGCGCGCGTCAGGCTTGTCCGCAGATCGGAGTCGTCGAGAGCCTGGGCCGCGCGCGTCTTGAAGGGTGAAGGCATGAGGCGTGGGGAGCCTAGTCGCGTTTGAAGGTGGAGTAGTCGGGCATTCGATACTTGCTGGCGCCCAGGCCGGCGATGTCAAGCATGGCCTCGACCTTCATCGGCAGTCCGAAGATCTTGATAAAGCCCTCGGCATCCTTCTGGTCATAGACGTCTTCCTCACCGAAAGTGGCATAGTCCTCACGGTAGAGCGAGTAGGGGGAGCGCCGGCCAACCAGGCGGACGCTGCCTTTGTACAGCTTGAGGCGTGCGCTGCCGGTCAGGTTCTCCTGCGTGGACTGGACGAAGGCATCCAGCGCGCGGCGCAGCGGGGTAAACCACAAGCCGTTGTACACCAGTTCCGCATATTTCAATGAGAGCTGCTGCTTGTATTGCATCGTTTGCTTGTCGAGGCACAACTCTTCCAGCGCCGCGTGCGCGTCGTAGAGGATCGTGCCGCCCGGTGTTTCGTAGACGCCGTGCGATTTCATGCCGACCAGCCGGTTTTCAACCAGGTCGATGCGGCCCACGCCGTGTTTCGCGCCCAGCGCGTTCAGGGTCGTCAACAGGCCAATCGGCCCCATGGCGACGCCATTGATGCGCTTGGGAATGCCGCTCTGGAAGTCAATGACAACTTCCTCCGGCTCGTCAGGCGCCGCCTCCGGGCTGACCGACCACTGGTACATGGCCTCCTCAGGCTCGGTCCATGGGTCTTCCAGCAGGCCGCCCTCATGGCTCAGATGCCAGATGTTGCGGTCACGACTGTAGATCGACTTCTCGGTGGCGGTGACGGGCACGTTGTACTCGGCGGCGTAGTCAAGCGCGTCCTTGCGGCTGCGGATGGTCCACTCACGCCAGGGCGCGATGGTGCGCAGCCGCGGGTTGAGCGCCATAACGGTCAGTTCGAAACGGACCTGGTCGTTGCCCTTGCCGGTGCAGCCGTGGGCCACCGCATCTGCGCCTTCCAGTTCGGCGATTTCCACCATACGTTTGGCAATCAGCGGACGGGCAACGCTGGTGCCAAGCAGATACTTGCGCTCGTAGACGGCGCCGGCCTGGAGCATGGGGTACAGGTATTCGGTGATGAACTCCTCGCGCAGATCTTCGACGTATAGCTTGCTGGCGCCGGAAGCGAGGGCCTTTTCCTCCAGGCCGCCCAGCTCGTCGCCTTGGCCGAGATCAGCCGTGAAGCAGATGACTTCGCAGCCGTAGTTGTTGCGCAGCCAGGGCACGATTACCGACGTATCCAGGCCGCCGGAGTAGGCGAGGACGACTTTGTTGACCGATTGATTGGACATGGGATGGTTCCTTTGAGTTTTAGTTTTGCGTGGCATGATTTCGAAGGGTTTGTTTCATATGTGGTAGCGTTACCGGAGACTTTGGCAGTCGCCGGTTGGCCGCAAGGCTTCTTTTTTTGACGCGTTGAGGTAATCAGATTATCGGTCCGGCGGCTTCCCAAGTCACTTTGCTTCAGACCTTTCGACAGATCAGGGCGAAGACACGGTGCGGCACGGCCAGCGGTTCGCCGGGGAATCGGCTTGCCAGGGCCGCGGCAAGGTCAGCATCGAAACCGGCGACCTCAACGGGGGGCAGACTGCCGCCGATGGGAGCGCTGGCGCGCACGCGGCCGCGCCAGGCTTCGTGGCTGTAAATCGCCGGCTCATCGTAGGTGAAGCTTTCGATCTGCGTGAAACCGGCTTCAGCTACATCGCGAAACCACAGGGGATAGATTCCCGTACCGCCGCCTAATCGCCAGGCCGGGTTGTAGCGCAGGATCAGCTCCTCGGTCAGTTCGACGACGTTGCCGGCCAGCGGTAGCCAGTCGTAATGCGCGATCACCAGGGTTCCACCGGGACGCAGCAGCCGGGCGACTTCTGCCGCGGCGCGTGGCCGGTCGAACCAGTGCCAGCACTGGCCGGCTGTGACGACATCGAAGTTATCATCGGGCAGACCGGTTTCCTCGGCAGGTGCAACGTGATACTCGACCTGCACACCGGCCAACTCGTCCAGCCAACGGGCCTGCGCCAGTTGTTCCGCGGCGACATCGACCGCTGTCACCGTGCTGCCGCGCAGGGCAAAGCCGCGCGCCAGCGTGCCGGTGCCGGTTCCCAGGTCGAGGATTTGCTGGCCCGCCAGCCCCACGCCGTGGCCCGCCAGCCGGTCGAACAGCGACTCAGGGAAGCCAGCCCGGAACCGCGCGTAATCTTCAGAGGTTTTGCCAAAATCGACCTGCATCGAACTACCGATCCCTGTAGAGGTTGACCACATCGCGCAGCATCGCTGCTGCCGTGCCGGTGGGACCGCGCTCGTCGATGGCGATGAACACTTCTTCGAACAGGTCGCTCTCGAACAGGACGCCCATCTGCCAGCCGCTGACCTGCGCCAGCTTGTGATCGGGCGACAGCGCCACTGGCCGGACGCTCAGGTCGTAGCCGCCATCTGGTCGGCGCTCTGCTACGCCCAGCAACTTGACGACCCCCTCATTACCATCGTCTTCCTGTTGTCGCGATTCGCTGATCCCCTCCACCTGCTGAACATCGCGCACCGTGCAATCGAAGCCCAGCACGGCGTTGGCGACGATGGTCAGCTTGTTGGCAGTGTCCCAGCCTTCCACGTCCAGGCGCGGGTTCGTCTCGGCGATGCCGCGGCGTTGCGCTTCGGCCAGCGCGTCATCGTAGGACTGGCCGGCTGCCATCTGTGTCAGGATGTAGTTGCTGGTGCTGTTGAAAATGCCCTGCACGCGTTGAATCTCGGCTGCGACGTGGTCACGCATGCCGACGTTGACCACCGGCAACCCGCCACAGACCGTCGCTGAGAAAGCCAGCCGCGCAGCGTTTGCCTCGGCCGCGCGGTGGACATCCCGATAGCGCAGGGCCAGCGGAGCCTTGTTGGCCAATACCACATCGACGCCCCGTTCAAGCGCACCCAGAACGAAGCTCAACGCTGGTTCGGCATCGTCCAGATTGACCGGCGATGCTTCCAATAAGGCGTCGGCCTGCAACTGCTGGCTGAAGAGGTCCAGTGCGGTTGCGCCGGGCTGGCCACCGGGAGCGTTGGCCGCGTTGCCGCCGGCCAGCTTGTGAGCAAGGAGCGCCGCCGGGTCAATGCCTGCCGGAGCAGCCAGCGCGCCGCTGCTATCACTGGCGCCCACCACGCGCAGTCGCAGTCCGTAGCGCGTGGCAAGAATGTCTTGGCGGCTGTCAAGCAAGTGCAGAAATCGTTGGTGGACGTTGCCGAGGCCGACCAGAATCAGGTCGATGGTTTGCAGGCCAGTCATGAAATTCCTCCAGACTGCGCTTCACCTGCTGCCGCTTCGTTGATGTTCGCGTTGTCGTTGGCGGACGGCTCCGGCGCGAGATCGGATTCTTGTTCGGACATAGCCCCGATCGGGAACATCGCGGTTGGGTCGATGTCGGTGTCGCTGACATGGACCGGGAAGGGCGGCCGGTCTGTCATCTTGGCATGGGCGTACCAGCCGAGAATCTTGATGGACGCCATCACTGGGGCGGCCAGAAATGCGCCCAGAATTCCGGCGAAACTTGCGCCCACCACGACGCCGATCAGGACCACCAGCGGATGCAGATTAAGGCTGTGGCCCATGATTCGCGGCACGAGAAAGTTGTTCTCGATCTGTTGAATGACTACGTACACGGCGACCACGATTCCTGCGAATAACAGGTTGCTGATTGGGAGATAGGAGGGGCCCTGGATCAACGCAATGATCACTGCCGGGATCAGCGCCAGCACCGGCCCGAGGTTTGGCACGACCTCGAGGACACCGGCGAGAATTCCCAGAATCAGCGCGCCGGGCAGGCCCAGAATCGCTGTTGCCAGAAACACCACGGTGCCAACTGCCAGCGAGAGCAGTAGCTGGCCACGAAAGAAACGTTTCCAGGTCAGGTTGAGCCGGTGGCCCAGTTCCTGCATCTCATCGTGATAGGTGGGGGTGACCAGTTGGCTGAACCAGTGTGTCAACTGGTTGCCGTCTTTGGTGAGGTAGAACGTGGACACCAGCAGCAGCAGGCCGGTCAGGACGGCTGAAAAGACGCCTGACGCGATGTTTGCCGCGATGATCACGACGTCGGTGGCTGTGCGCAGGCCCTCCAGGCCGTAGTTGATCAACGTCTGGACATCGGGCAGTTGGAACTCCTGCAAGCCCTGCTCGATGGAGTTCTGGCCTGCCAGCACCATGGCGCCGAGATCGAACTGGCGTCCCAGCAGGTTGATTACCGGCGCTTGTTCAACAATCCTGTCAAGGGCGGTGGTCAGTTCGGGAAAGCGACTGAAGACATCAATTATAGCCCGAACACTTTGAATGATGGCAGGGGCGAGTAGAATTGGGAAGACAGCCAGCAACAGGATCAGCAACAACAGGCAGATCAGCGTGCCTGCACCGCGTGGCACGCGTCGTTCGGCCAGCCAGCCGACCATGGGCTGGAACAAATAGGCCAGGACACCAGCAATGATCAATTGCGAGATGACCCCCCGCGCCACGTAGACCAGCGCGAACGCCGCAAGCAGCACAATAACGGCTACAATGCGTTTGGTGTCGCGATTCCAGGCGGGAGGTGGGGCGGCAGTCATGGATAATTGGGTTCGTGCGATGGACGAGTGATCTGAAGAGATTATACCCGCAAATGGCGCAGATGCCAGCCGGTCACTCAGGTCGTCGGCAGCAACCGGAACACCGGCAGGCCGCCGTTTACACGCCACGACAGCGGACGAGGCTCATGTCCGGCCGCGGCCGGCTCGGAGATGTTCATCAGCATGGCTGTCTCGTCGCAGTGGTGAAACTTGGGGCAGAAGACACACTCCTGCCAGATCTTGGGTGTCAGTCCCCAGCGATCGACGATTTCGAACCCTTGCCGTTCGAAAAAGGCCGGCCGCAGCGTCAGGGCACACACCTGGTCATAGCCCAGCTCGCGCGCCATGACCAGCAACGCGCTGACGATGACGCCACCCAGTCCGCTGCCCTGTTGCCCGACCGCGACCGCAAGCGAGCGAATCTCGGCCAGGGCCGGTGTCAACGCAATCAACGAGCCGCAGCCGACCAGCTCGCCGTCGATTTCGGCGATCACGAAACGTTCCAGCGCGGCCAGCACCTGCTCTTCGCTGCGCGGCAGCATGATGTTGCGCGCCGCGAACGAGTTGACCAGTGCGGCCACGGCCGGCGCATCTGAAGCCAGGGCCGCGCGAATGAGCGGCGTGTCGTTGTTTGTTGCTTGACCCATGATACCTCGCATTAGAGTTCCATCAACACCGCGCTCAGACGGTCCACGACCTGATCGATCTCGTCGTAGTCGATGATCAACGGCGGAACCAGGCGCAGGACGTTGGGACCGGCGCTCACAGTCAGAAGGCCGTGATGATAGCCGGCATTGACCACGTCCGCGGCGGCGATGTCCAGCTCAATGCCCAGCAGCAGGCCCTGTCCGCGCACTTCGACGATGTGCGGCGAGTTGATCTCGGCCAGCTTTTCTTGCAGATAGACACCCTTGTCCTGCACCCGCTCCAGAAAGGCCGGCTGGCTGACTTTGGTGACCAGCGCTTCGGCGACGGCGGCTACCAGCGGGCCACCTGCAAACGTGCTGGCATGATCGAAGGGGTGGATCGCGTCGGCGACTCGCTGGGTCATCAACACTGCGCCCATGGGCAGCCCGCCGGCCAGCGGCTTGGCGGCGGTGAGCATGTCCGGTTGCACGCCGTAGCCCTGATACGCCCACAGGTGGCCGGTGCGCCCGAGGCCACACTGCACCTCGTCGAAGATCAGCAACGCGTCGTGCTGGTCGCACAGCTCGCGCACGGCGGCCAGAAACTCTGGCGTGGCCGGATGGACGCCGCCCTCGCCCTGCACCGGTTCGACGATCACCGCGCAGACGTCCTCCGCGATGGCCTCAGCCGCGGAATTGGGATCGTTGAACTGCGCAAAACGGACACCCGGCATCAGCGGCTCGAAGGGTTGCTGGTACTTTGGGCGATCGGTGGCCGCCAGTGATCCGAAGAGGCGCCCGTGGAAGCCGCCGCGGAACGCCACGATCACGTGCTTGCTGCTGGGGCCGGTCTTTGCGAAACCTCCCGCAGGGGCTGACCGTGCCCGGTCGTATGCATAGCGCCGCGCGAACTTGAAAGCGCTTTCGTTGGCGCTGGCGCCGCAGTTGGCAAAGTAGACCTTGTCGGCGAAGCTGGTTTCGCACAGCAACTGCGCCAGTTGCGCCTGAGGCGCGGTGTGATAGAGGTTGCTGACATGCCATAACTTGCCGGCCTGGGCATGGAGCGCCGCCTGCAGATCGGGGTCGTCGTAGCCCAGCGCGTTGACAGCAATGCCCGCCACGCAGTCGATGTACTCGCGGCCATCGGTGTCAACCACGGTGCAGCCATGGCCGTGGTCCAGCACAAACGGCGCCCGCGCGTAAACCTGCATCAGGTATTGCTCTTCTTGTTCGATGATTTGGTGGGTGTTCATAGTTCGATAGTCCGATATTGCGGATTCTGTTGATTTTGTGGTGTGGTTGAGTCCGGTTGTGTCGGCGATGTGCCTCACATCCCGCTCGCACCGTTCGCGACGATCGCCGTACCGCTGCCGCCGCGCAGCCCGGTGAGGTTGGTGATGACCGCTTCGGCGACGCCGTCGTGAACCGCGTCGACCGCCGAGCGCACTTTGGGGATCATGCCGCCGGCGATCTGTCCGCTGGCAATATGTTGCGAGATCTCGTCGATGGTCAGGCGAGGCGCCAGCGCGCCGTCTATGAGGACGCCGGGCACATTGCTGATGAAGACCAGCCGCCGCGCGCCGGCTGCCGCCGCAATGCCACTGGCGACCTGATCGGCGTTGACGTTGTAGGAATGGCCGTCGATGCCCAGCGAAACGGGCGAGATGACCGGCAGGAAGCCGGCGGCCAGCCAACGCTGCAGCGCATCGACGCGTACCTCGACCACCCGGCCGACGAAACCGATGTCCTGGCCGCCCGGCCGCAGCGGTTCGACCCGCACTAGGCCGGCGTCGATGCCGCTTACGCCCAGCGCATCCACGTCAGCGTTGACCAGCCAGCGCGTCAGGCGGTTGTTCACCAGGCCGCCCAGCACCATTTTCACCAGCCGCAAACTGTCGTAGGTCGTCACGCGCAACCCCTCGACGATCTCGAAATCGACCCCCATGCGCTCGTGCAGGCTGCCGATTTCCTTGCCGCCGCCGTGGACGATCACCAGCGGCGCCTGGCGGTGCATCTGCGCGGCGATCTCGACGAATTCCGCCAGAAATACCGCATCGTCGATGTCGTTGCCGCCGACCTTGAGAAGGACCAGCGAGGAGTCGGGTTGAGTACTGTTCATGATGACGTCCTGCGGCGAGCCGTAAGCTGTGTTTCTGGTTACGCCGGGAGGCCGGCTGTTTCGTCCAGACCGAACATCACGTTCATGTTCTGCACGGCCTGGCCAGATGCGCCTTTGAGAAGGTTGTCTATGGCGCTGGTGAGGATCAGTGTTGAGGTGCCCGGCACAAAGGTCAGTCCGATGGCGCAGCGATTGGTATTGACGGCGTGCTGCAACGTGGCAACCCGGCCCGCGGGCAGCAGATGCACAAACGGTTCGCCGTCGAAGGCGTCAGCATACACCGCGCGCACCCCTGCCGCATCCACGCCCTCCGGCAGGTTAACGTACATCGTCGAAAGAATGCCCCGACTGACCGGCAACAAATGCGGCGAAAACACCATCTGCCATTTCCCACTTGCCACCTGCAACCTGCCACCCGCACCTCGCCTCAACTCCTGCTCCATCTCCGCGATATGCCGGTGTGCATAGCCGATGTTGTAGGGCGACAGGTTCTCGTTGGCCTCGACGAAACTGGTGGTGAGGCTGGGCTTGCGGCCCGCGCCGCTGACGCCCGACTTGCTGTCCGCGATCACCTGGCCGCTCAGCCAGCCGGCCTTCGCCAGCGGCCACAGACCGAGGATGACGCTGGTGGCGTAGCAGCCCGGATTGGCGACGAGGCTTGCCGCCCTGATCGGCTCGCGATGCAGTTCCGGCAGACCGTAGACCGCTTCTGCCAGCAGTGCTGCCTGGTTGTGGGTGTGGTTGTACCAGCGCTGGTAGACCGCGGTGTCGCTGAGGCGAAAATCGGCGCTCAAGTCGATGGCCTTGACGCCTGCCGAGCGCACGGCTGCCACGGCCGGCATGGACGCGGCGTGCGGCAGACACAGGAAGACGACATCGGCATCAGCCAGCGGCGCGTCCTCCAGGGGCAGCAGCGGGTCGCTCCATGGACAGGGGAAGACGTCGCTCAGTTGCTGGCCCGCGTAGCTTTCGCTGGTCAGCCAGGCGACCTGCGCCGCGGGATGGCCGCGCAGTAATTTGACCAGTTCGATCCCTGTGTATCCGGTTGCGCCGATAATACCTGCTCGCAGCATGACTGACCTTTCAATGCAACAAAAAAAGCTCTCCGTCTGGAGAGCTTCGCTGCCGTAATCGTTCCCGAAAACCGGCACACGCGCCTCTAGCCAGACTTACGTCCGGTGATCGGTGTGCGGCCTCCTAGGGAGAAACGAATACGTGTTCATGATTGTCTGCTTATAACATAACTGCGGGTGGCTGTCAAATGGACTTCGACGCGTCGGGAGCTCCAGACTTCGGAAGTCGCCGGCTTGAAACAGGGGTTGCTGGTTGCGTCAGAGACCTGTCTCACGGCCAAGCGGCGACTTCCGAAGTCTGGAGCAACTCACACTGCACGCGCCCTCCGCCGCGGCAACGCGATCCGGCGGCGCGATGCCTTCGCCGGCTCATCCAGCGCAGCCTCATCGTGGCGCCGCATGCGTTCGACCAGCGCGACTGCCTCCTCTTTGCCGCGCACCAGCGCCTCGTTGAAGATCTGGCGCAGTTGCTGGCGGTCCAGCTTCTCGCCGGTCGCGTACCAGTGGTAGATCGCCTGACCGGTGGCATACGTGCCCGCGTAGGCGATAGCCACCTTGAGCACGACACCAAGCGGCAGAAATGCGACCAACTCACGCGCCACCTGCCGCCACATGAACCCGGCCCCGACGACGCCCGCCAGTTTGGGCAGCACGTCGCGAAACTCGCCTGTTTCCCCCATGATCAGGCCGATCTTGTAGGCCATCACCAACTGGTTCTTGGTCAGGATGATGACGTCGGCCACCGCGAAGGGAATGCCCAGTCCCGGCACCATCTCGGCAACGCCCGTGCCCGCGGCGTAGATCGAGTTGGTCATGCAGGTGCGCTGGATCAGGTCCTGCACTACTGCCGGGCGCAATCCCGGGTAGGCGCGCCCCAACGCGACGGCTGAGTCGGACATCGCGTCGGCGATGGCCGGCAACAACGTTTTCTGCACTGACTTCGCGTCTTCCAGCCAGGCAGCCACCATCGTGACGCTGGCTGCCCCGGCCGACTCTTGTGGACCCGAGACGATGGAGGACTTGCCTGCCTGCTCGATCACCAGCACCAGCGGACCGGGCTGGGCGCCCAACGCCCGCACGTCGTCCGATGTCAGGTCGGCCGTGCTGTCCAGCAGCGCGATGC
The DNA here is from genome assembly GCA_020634615.1 of Anaerolineales bacterium. GTDB lineage: Bacteria > Chloroflexota > Anaerolineae > JAAEKA01 > JAAEKA01 > JACKBK01. The sequence continues at coordinate 195,263 of JACKBI010000003.1, read as the reverse complement.
GCAGGTCGTAGCCCGCAAGCGTGTCCAGATCTTTCGCGCTCAGTGGGAACTGGAAGTGCGGCACGGCTGTCATCAATTGGTTGGTGGCCCGCGGACCGCGCTGCAAGGCGGCTTCCAGCAGGCTGGTACGGTCCCTGGGACCGATGACCGCCAGTCGCGGCGTAATCTGCGCATCCTCGCGCATCGATCCGGCGTCGATCTCGGAAAAGGCACGCCACATACCGCTCAAATCAGTGATTGCCGGCATCAAGTTTCCTCGTTACATAGTACGTCATGGGGTGATGAACTGTTCCAGTTGTGCTTCCAGGTCGGCCTGCATTTCCAGCGGCGGCAGACCCAGGAATTGCTCGCTGGCGATGTCTGCCATGCCCTGCTCGTTCATGGGATGGTAACGCAAGATCAGTGACCGTCCCATTCGGCCGCTGCGTTCGAATCCGACCAACTGGTCAAGCGCAACCTGTTTCGGCGCGCGCAGCGGCATAGTCAGGCTGAGCAGATCGCCCTGCAGATCGACACGCGCCAGGGCGCGCGGCACAGTGACGAGAGCCAGCACGATGGCACCGCCGATCAGCGGCCAGTTGGAACTCCGCCCGTTGAGAACCAGATCAACAGCCAGTGCGGCTGCCAGCAGGATCGGCAACAGGTAGAGAAACTGGAAGCTGCGGCTGGTCTGGAAGCGGAGCGGTTCCTGAATGGTGTCTGTCATCGCAAGGAAGGTCATGCCCTGGTGGGAGCGTTTCTGTCTGCTTGCCAGGAACGACGTCAGGCTGCCTGTGCCAGCCGGCGATCGATGGTCTGGCGGACGACTTTGGCATCGGCGGGCAGGTAGACGGGCGGGTTGGCGTCCAGCGCTTCCACCTCGGCCAGCGTATCCTCGTGGTAGCCGGTCTTGAATGAAGTGAATTTCAGTCCGTGGGCGGTCGAGATGACCACAACACGTTCGTTGTGGCGAACGACACCGCGCTCGACAAGTTTGAACAGCGCTGCCAGGGCGACGCCCGTGTGCGGGCAGCAGTACATGCCTGTCCGGTCGGCGCGCGCGGCGGCGTTGGCCAGCTCGTGCTCGCTGGCTTGCTCCACGATGCCGTCGAACTGCTCCAGCACCTTGACGGCCTTTTCATAGCTGACCGGGTTGCCGATCTGGATGGCGGAGGCCAGCGTGGTTTCGGCCTGCATCGCCATCTTCTCCTGGAAACCGGCCCGGTAGCTGCGGTAAAGCGGATTGGCTTTTTCCGCCTGGGCTGCCACCAGCCGCGGCAGCTTGCTGATGATCCCCAGATCGCGCAGCAGTAACAGCCCTTTGCCCAGCGCGCTGATGTTGCCGAGGTTGCCCACCGGCATGACGATCCAGTCGGGCACAGCCCAGTCGAACTGCTGCACGATCTCGATGCCGACGGTCTTCTGGCCTTCGATGCGCAGGCTGTTCATGCTGTTGGCCAGGTAGATGCTGTTGTCTTCGGTGACTTCCTGGACGATGCGCATGCAGCCGTCGAAGTCGGTGTCGAGAGCCAGCACCAGCGCGCCGTTGGCGATGGGCTGGATGAGCTGGGCGGCGCTGACCTTGCCGCGCGGCAGGAAGACGATGGTCGGGATGCCGGCGGCTGCGCCATAAGCTGCCAGCGCGGCTGAGGTGTCGCCGGTGCTGGCGCAGGCGACCGCCTTGACCGGGCTTGTGCCGCTGCGCATCATCTGGTTGACGACGCTGACGAGGACGGTCATCCCCAGATCCTTGAAGGAGCCGGTGTGCGAGTTGCCGCACATCTTGACCCACAAGTCCTCAATGCCGATCTGCAGGCCAAGGCGGTGCGCCCAGAAAAGGTTGCTGTTGCCCTCGAACATGGAGACCAGGTTGTCGTCGTCCAGATCGGGGACAACCCACTCTTTTTTGCCCCAGACGCCGCTGCCGTAGGGCCAGTTGGTGGTGCCGACGCGGTCATCCATCAGGCGCATCCAGGCGAGCGGCCCGCGATCACGCAGGGCATCGACGTCGTGGATCACCTCCAGCAGGCCGCCGCAGGTCGGGCAGCGGTAGATCACCTCATAGAGTGACCAGTGTCCCTCGCAGCCCCGCACACATTGAAACCAGGCAGAATAAGCCATCGTGTTTTGTTCCTTGAACCACAAAAAAATGAAGATGGCAGAAGTCTAGCACCGTTGAAAGACGATGTCAAAAGGCAGAAGAACCGTTCCGTTCACCTCCACTTCCCGGCCGCACTCTGCGTTTGACCGATCCCAGCGTACATGCTAGACTGCGCACCTCAACTCGCGACAAAGCGCTAATTCACTGATCAAAATCCCCGGAGTCTTCGATGGCTAAGTTGTTTCAGTTTGTCAATCTGCTGCCCATGCCGGTCTGGTTGGCGATGATGTTTGCACCGCGTGCGCAGGTAACACAGAAGGCCAGCCGTTCCAGCATTGTCTTTGGACTGATGGCGCTCGGTTACGTCTTGTCACTCCTTTTGTCGGTTGTCATGGGACGCGGGAAAGCCGGTCGGGCCATCTCTCCGGCCGATTTCACGTCGCTGGATGGGATCCGCAAGGGGCTGGGCACACCGGAAGGCGCACTGGCGGCCTGGTCGCACATGCTGGCGCTCGACCTGTTTGCCGGCGCGTGGATCTACCGCGAGTCGATGCGGCTGGACGCGCCCGGCTGGGTGCGCGTGCCATCGCTCTTTTTCACGCTCATGACCGGACCCTTTGGTTTGTTGATGTTTCTGGTCTGGCGCGTACTGGGGGCCAGGCAACCGGTGTCGATCCCATCTGAAGTTTGAGGAGACAGTCCGATGCAATCGTTTGAGTTGAAGGCGCTGCTCGGCCAGCATCAAGCCGCCGGCGCGAACTGGTCGGAGTTTCTGCGCGTGCCGGCGTTGAGCTTCGGCGTCTACACGCTGCCGGCCGGCGGCGTCGATCCGCAGTCGCCCCACGGCGAGGACGAGGTCTATCTGGTGTTGAGCGGGCAAGCGGCGATTCAAGTGGGCGACGAGGACCAGTCAGTGCAGCCCGGCTCGCTAATCTACGTCCCGGCGCGCGTCGACCATCGCTTCCACAGCATCGCTGAAGACCTGACGGTTCTGGTGTTCTTTGCACCCGCAGAGGGAACGGCTGGCGAAGGCTAGAGAAGAGCCTGTATCGTGTCGAAACGTCAAAGCAAGCAGCGCAAGCCCTCCGAACCGCGGCCTGCTGCCGCGCCGCCATCCCAGGCACGCAGCGGGCGGATCACGCGCACCGATGTGTTGATCGTGCTGGGCGCGGTGCTGGTGTCGATCCTGGTCTATGCCAACGCCGTCCGCGGCGAATTTGTGTACGACGACGCGAAACAGATCGTCGGCAACCAGTTGATCCAGGACAGCCGCCTCTTTGGCAAGGCGCTGGTCTCAGACGTGTGGGCGTTCAAGGGCAATGCTGGCCAGGCCTGGAGCAACTACTGGCGACCGACGTTCGTCGTCTGGCTGATCGTCAACAACGGCCTCTTCGGTCTCAACAGCACGACCGGCTGGCATCTTTCCAACATCCTTCTGCACGCGCTGGTGGTGGTGCTGGCATACGACGTGCTGCGGCAACTGCGGTTGTCACGGGCGATCGCCGGCGTCATCGTCTTCATCTTCGCCGTCCATCCGGTGCACGTCGAGTCGGTGGCGTGGATTTCCGGCTCGCCCGATCTGCTGATGGCAGCGGCGCTGCTAGGCTCCTTGTGGCTGGTGCTGTCAGGGCTGGCGCGACCGGACTGGCGCAAGACGGCCGGCGCGGCGGTTTTGTTCACCGTGGCGCTGCTGGCCAAGGAGGTGGCAATCGTCTTCCCGGCCGTGGTGTTCGTGGCGGCGGCTGGAGCCGCGACGCGTGGCACATCCGACTGGCTGGCGCGCACGCTGCGCGGCATCAAGGTTGCGCTGCCGTTCGCCGTTCTCGCAGTGGTCTATTTCGTGGTACGGGCGTTGCTGCTGGGGCAGGTGGCCAAGACCAACGCCACCCAGGAGCCGTTGAGCGCGATCATCCTGACTGCGCCGTCACTGCTGGCGTTCTATTTGCGCCAGTCGCTGTTTCCGCTGTTCATCGGCCCATCCTACCCCCTACGAGCCGTCCATGCAGGGTCGCTGTCAGTGGCGAATTTCTGGCTGCCGCTGCTGGTGGTCATTGCTGCCGCGGCGCTGATCGTCTGGGCGATACGCCAGGGCCCGGTGCAGCAGATCGGCGCGGCGCTGTTTCTCTTGCCGCTGGTGCCGGCGCTCAACATCAACGCCTTTGTCCCGGAACAACTGGTGCACGACCGCTATCTCTACCTGCCGCTGCTGGGCTTTCTGATGATCGTCGTGCCTTCGCTGGTGTCGCTGGTGCAGGGCATTCTGAAGCGCGATCAGTCGTGGGGCAGGCTGGCCGGCTATGGCGTCGCGGTCATCTGCTGCCTGCTGCTGGCCGGCCAGACGGTCCGCTACAACACAGCCTGGCTGGCCGAGGTGCCGTTGTGGGAATGGGCGGTCAAGACCGACCCATCGTCGCAGTTCAACTGGGCGCAGTATGGCAACGCGCTGACGGCGGCGGACAGACCAGAGGAAGCTCGCGCGGCGCTGGATAGATCGCTGGTGTCGCTGACGGCCAGTTCGACGCCCAACGCGCTGATCAATCGGGCGGTCATTGCCATCAAGGACGGCCGATACGACGATGCAGAGGCCGACCTCAACACCGTGCTGGCCGGCCAGCCGGAGAATATCCAGGCCTACGAGCAGCTTGCAGTGGCCTATCAGTCGGCCGGCAGGCTGAACGACGCGGCCAACATCCTGGTGACCGGTCGCGAGCGTGTCCCTTACAACTATTGTTCTTTCACCAACAACCTGGCGGTGATTCTCTATCTCGGCGGGGCCAAAGATCAGGCATTGGCCGAACTGGAGAGCATCAGAGGTCAGGCGTCTGATCAGACCGACCCCGGCTGTCGCGCCGGTGTCTTTCATCTGGGGCAATTGTACCTGGAGCAAGGACGGACGCTGGATGGCCGCGCGGCGCTGGAGGACTATCTCGCGCTGACCCGCACCATGCAGGATGACGAAACCCAGCGCTTCCGCGCCTCTGCCCAGCAACTGCTGGACCAGTAACCCAACTCAGGAAACAGACTTGTGACAAAAGAAGCTCAACCCATCAACACCGTCCGCCGCAGCGACCGGGCTGTGGAGGACGACGCCTGGATCAAGGCGTTTCTCCATCGTGCGCCGGTCGGTGTGCTGGCGACTGTCAGCGACGATCAGCCGTTTATCAACAGCAACCTGTTCGTTTACGATGAAATGTCAAACACGATTTACATTCATACGGCGCGCAAAGGCCGGACGCGTGACAACGTCGAAGCAGGCACGGTCACAGACCGGCCTGAGCGGGGGTCTGCGACCGTGCCTGCCAAGGTTTGCTTCCACATCTTCGAGATGGGGCGGTTGCTGCCGGCCGACGAGGCGCTGGAGTTCAGCGTGGAATACGGCGGCGTGACCGTGTTCGGCCGCGCATCGGTCGTCAGTGACCGTGAGGAGGCGCGTGAGTGGCTGCAAAGGTTGCTTGACAAATATGCACCGCACCTGCGCCCAGGCGAGCATTACCGCCCGATCATCGACGAGGAACTGGTGCGCACCACCGTCATGCGCATCGACATCGACTCGTGGAGCGGCAAGCGCAAGCAGGCGGCAGAGGACTTTCCAGGCGCGTTCGTGTACGGGCAACTGCCGAGTTAATCTGGCAAATCAGCTTGAGCGAACAGTTTGGGGAAAGGGTTCTGTGCTCAATTGACTTCATAGTAGCTCGTAGATCCTGTCGATCCAGGATGTTAGCCGTTGAAGGACTTGTCCGTCGAGCCAAAGTAACATGAGTTAAGGCAACTTTTGTAATACACGTTGATACGCCGTAATCTTGAGACTATGGATACCCCAAAACCCTACCAACGTCTGAGCAAATACACTCTGATCATGGCTCCGATTGTCTACTTCCTGTCGCTTTTTCTGGCGGCATTCTATGCGTTCTTCTTGTAGCTTGCTGCCGATGGCGTTATCAGCGACACCGAGCCGGGGCTTATACCCTGGAAACTGGCGATGCTCTCGATTCTGGTGTATCCGGTTGGGGTGATTATTTGTCTCGTGCTTGCCTGGCTTCGGTATCGTCGGGAGAAATTTCAGAGCGCTTTCATTATTGCCTTGCTGCCCCTCATTGAGATTCCCTGTTCGCTGGTGCTGGGGGTGATCGCCCTGGCATCGATTTCAAATATCTACTAGCCCAGGCAAGGGAGACCAAGAAGGCGCTGCGATTTTCGTGAAGAACGCTTGGTCGTGGGGTGAACAGGGGTGGGAAATGGAGTTGGTTTCACCGAAGCCATCGCAGGCAACCATTTCCACCGAACGCCAGGAGCAAGGCTTTGCGTGAACTCCAGACAATTGTGCCGGACAGCTTTGTCGAGGGTGAGAAACGGTGATATGATCTTCGCCCGAAGGCCAGAACAGCGGATTTCGAGTCCAGTGCAATCTGCAAATTTCCCAGTTGTATTTCCGAAAAATATCCCTAAACGGGTGGATATGCGGAATGCCCGCCGCATATCCACCCGTAGCCAGACAAAAAGCGGAAATGCGAGCTACCGAGATCAGACGACCGGAGGACCATAACAATGTCAGAAGAACAACAAATGAGAAAAGTTATTTTCGCAATCAACATCACGATAGACGGCTACTGTGGTCATGAAACCGGAATCGTCGATGATGAATTGCATGAGTACTTCACCAGGCTCTTGCAGGATTCAGACGTTGACATTTTCGGACGGAACACCTATCACTTGATGTATCCCTTTTGGCATGATGTCGCAGTAAACCAATCGGAATCGAAAACAATCAACGAATTCGCACGTACATTCGATTCCATGCCAAAGATTGTCTTTTCAACGACGTTGAAGAGCGTGGAATGGAACAACACCACGCTCCTCCACTCCAATCTGCGCGAAGAGATTATCAAGTTAAAGCAACAGCCAGGAAAAAATATTCTTGTTGGCGGGCTGAATATCGCATCTCAAGTTGCAGGATGGAATCTCATCGACGAGTATCACTTTGTCGTTCACCCGATCATTGCGGGAAAAGGTCCCCGCTTGTTCGAATCGGTCGAGAACCGTACATTACATCTTGCTGGATCAAAAACGTTTCATTCGGGCGTTGTTGCGTTACACTACAAGAAATGAAATTGAAAAGCGGGCTAACGGAAACCTTCGGCCGCAATCCGAGCACGCGAAAGTAGAATCATGAGCAAAGTATTCGTCAACATTGGGCTTAGCCTTGATGGCTACATGGCACCGGAAGGAATGACCATGGACGACCCTGAGTACAAGAACTGGGGCGCCAAATGGGGTGCGTTGATGGCCTGGATCATCAATCAGCAGTATTTTCGCGAGACCCTCAACTTCGGCCCTGGGGGAGAGACTGGCCCGGTCAACGACATGGTGCGCCACACCTTCGAGCGCACCGGTGCAAACATCATGGGCAAGCGTATGTTCGACCAAGGCGAGGTCAGCTGGCCAGAGGAGGCTCCATTTCACACCCCGGTGTACGTTCTTACCCACGAGAAACGGGACCCTTGGGTGCGCCCCGGCGGAACAACATTCTATTTCATGATTGACGGGCCCGAGCATGCGCTGGCGCTGGCTCGGGAGGCTGCAGGGAGTCGTGACGTTCGCATTTCAGGCGGTGCAGATGTTATCCAGCAGTACCTGAACCTTGGTGTTGTTGATGAACTGGAAATTGCATTGGCGCCCGTCTTCTTCGGTGCTGGTCGGCGACTCTTCGAGAACCTGAGCGAGCCTGGGCCGCAGTTTCGCATTGACAACGTTCTTGATGGTTCATACGCCACACACCTGCGATATGTGCGTCAGTGAGTGCAGCGTAACCCATCATTCCACCGGACCTGCGCGATCTGCTCATCACGAGGCCGTTCAGCGCCGGTGCAGCGTCATCTCGATGGCGTGTTTGGGCCGCAGCGTGATCATCGGTTCCAGTGCGACCGCCAGGCCGGGCATGAGGCGCGCTCGCCAGCGTTGTGCCAGCGTTGCCAGCGCCAGGATACCTTCTGTCCAGGCGAAACTCTCTCCGATGCAGTTGCGCGGGCCGGCGCTGAAGGGAAAGTATGAAAACTTGGGACGTTTGGCAATTTCGTCTGCCGTCCAGCGCAGGGGATCGAAACGCTCGGCGTCGTACCAGTAACGCGGGTCGCGGTGCATGACGTACTGGCTGGCGAACACCGTGCTGCCGGCCGGGATCACCCAGCCGCGCACTTCGTAATCCTCGATCGGCTGGCGTCCGACCACATACGCCGGCGGGAACAGCCGCATCACCTCACTCAGCACCATGCGCGTGTAAGGTAGGTTGGGCAGATCGTCGATGGTCGGCAGCCGGCCGGCCAATTGCTGGTCAAGCTCGGCGTGCAGCCGGCGTTCCTCGGCCGGGTTCTGCGCCAGGAGGTACCACGTCCAGATCAACGCGTTGGCTGTCGTTTCGTGGCCGGCCAGAAACAGCGTCATGGCCTCATCGCGCACCTGTTCGTCGGTCATCTGGCTGCCGTCGTGCTCTTCGTCCCTGGCTTCCAGCAACATCGACAACAGGTCGCCGCGGTCGTGGCCGCTCGCGCGCCGTTCCTGAATGATGCGATAGACGGCGTCGTTCAGCACCTGCCGTGCCTCCTCGGCGCGCCGGTTGGCCGGCAGCGGCAGCTTTTCCATCGTCGGACCGCCGGGCAGCAACAGCCGGTTGACAGCGTGCAGGCTCTCCGTGAGCGCCTCCCCGATCTGCGGCGCTTCGTCTTCCACGTCGGCGTCGAAAAGCGTCTTGCCCACGATGGCCAGCGTCAGCCGCATCATCTCCTGCGCCATGTTGACCTGCGCGCCGTCCTGCCAGCGGTCGGCGGTGCGCGCGGCGTAATTCGCCATGACTTCGGCGTAGCCGCCCATGCGCTGGCGGTGAAACGCGGGCTGCACCAGCCGCCGCTGGCGCAGGTGGTAGTCGCCCTCGCTGGTCAACAGCCCCTGGCCCAGCAACCGCTGGGCGACCTTCAGCGCGCGGCTTTTGCTGAACATGCGATGATTGGTCACCAGCAGGTCGCGGATCATGTCCGGGTGGTTGAGCAGGTACATGTGCGTGTTGTTGAACGCTATGTGCGACACATCGCCGAAGGAGGCCATCTCCTCCAGGAAGCCGATGCGGTCGTTGCCAAAGCGGACGAGGAACTCCAGCGGATAGCGAGCCTTGGGGCCGGGTGGAAACACTGATGTTGTCATAACAATCCTCGAATTGAGCGTCCTGGGACTGACGGTCTTTTTTGGCTTGAGCATGTCGCAGGTAATGCTGGTAGGACCGTCAGTCCTGCGCGCGTTGCAGCCAGATGTGCAGCACGCGGCTAGTGCGGTCCGTCACGCGGGCGCGCTCGTCAACTCGCAGTCCACAGACCCAGAGGATCTGGTCAGCGGCATTGACCAGCAGCGGCCAGCGGTCGCGCGCGGCTGCGGGTAGCCTGACATTGGTGAAATACTCGGCCAGCAGCTTGCTATTGCCGTCCATGCCTAACGGCTGGAAACGGTCGCCTGCACGACGCCCGCGCAATGCCAGGTTGTTTCCCAGTGCGTCCGCGTCGAACACTGCCTGCCAGGGGTCTGCGTTGTTTTGCCAGCCGGCCGGCAGCTCGGTGGGTGTCAGCAAACCGGTCTCCACCCGCCAGCCTGGCAGCGCCGCTGACAGTGTTGCCTCGTCGTGCAGGCGAACCGGCTCGATCAGAAGTTGCGGGGCGCCTGCGACGGGCAGTTCGATGCCCGCTTCGCCGATGGCAAAGCGCGTGTAGCCGAGCACCGCCTCAAGCCCGGCGGGCAGGGTCATCCTCGCTCCCGCGTTGCCGGTTGCCAATGTCCAGACTGCTTGCTCCACGTGGACGAAGCCGATGTCGCGCAGGCCGCCGCGTAGCCGATGGACGGCCTCGCGCAGCAGGCTGCGCTGCAAGGCCAGCGGTAACGCCTGCCAGCCCGCCAGATCGAAGATGACTGCACCGGAAGTGGTTGATTGCGCCAGCGCGGCGAAGGCTGCCACGGTGTGGTCGTGCAACAGGTCGTGGTCCGCCGCAGCCACCGATGCCGTCGCGCCCAGGATGCGACGAATCTGCGGATTGTAGGTCTCCAGCAGCGGCAGCAACTCGTGGCGCAGGCGGTTGCGAAAAAATGTCACGTCTTCGTTGGATCGATCGAAGCGCGGTTGCAGATCGTTTTCGTCGCAGTAGGCCAATATGTCGGCCCGTGGCGTGAAAAGCAGCGGGCGGATCAGCGTCAGCGATCCCGACACGCCCGGACCGGATGGCAGTGGGCTGGCTGGCAACATGCCGCGCAGGCCGGCCAGCCCGCTGCCGCGCAAAAAGTGCATCAGCACCGTCTCAGCCTGGTCGTCCGCGTTGTGGCCGACCGCCACCGCCGTTGCGCCAAGCTGGGCTGCCAGCCGGCTGAGAAAGTCATAGCGCGCATTGCGGGCTGCCTCCTCCGTGGAAATTCCCGGCTGCGCGGCCATGCTGGCCACATCGGCCCGCTCGATCGTGACCGGCAGTCCCCAGGCGCGGGCCGTATCCGCCACGAATGCCGCATCCGCATCGGCGTCCGCGCCGCGCAGACCGTGGTTCAAATGCGCCACATGCAAGGTGATGTTCAGTTCAGGCGCCAGCCGCTGCAAGACATGCAAGAGACACAGCGAGTCCGGTCCGCCCGACACGCCAACCAGAATCGTCTGGCCGGCCGCGGTCAGCTCGAAGCGATGGATGGTTTCGCTTACCGTTTGGATGACTGTCACGGTCGCATTATACCATAGCGTGCTGGGCGCGGCGCGGTGGCATCTGGCCGCAAACTGCGCTATAATGCGCGCCTTGATTGAACTGTTTCCGACCAGATTGCCCTTTTCAAGGAGGCGCTGCCATGTATGACAAGCTTCACTGGCTCGGCCACGACAGCTTTCGAATCGACTCTGACACGATCATCTACATCGATCCGTGGAAGCTGGCGAAAGACAGCCCGCCGGCCGATCTGATCCTGATTACGCACGAACATCACGACCATTTTTCCAAGGAAGACATCGAGAAGATCCGCCGGCGCGACACGCGGATCATCGCCACGCCGACCGTGGCTCTCGCGTTGACCGGGACAGTGAGCGAGGTCGCACCGGGTGATCACATTGAACTGGATGGTGTGACAATCGATGTGCTGCCGGCCTACAACATCGAAAAGCGCTTTCATCCGCGCGCAGCCGGCCACGTCGGCTACGTGATCACAGTCGATGATCTGCGGATCTACCACGCGGGCGACACGGACGCGATCCCGGAGATGAGCGGCCTGGCGCCTGACATCGCGCTGCTGCCGGTCAGCGGCACGTATGTGATGACCCCCGACGAGGCGCTGGAAGCGATCCGCTTGCTGGAGCCGGCGCTGGTAGTGCCGATGCATTACGGTGACATCGTCGGCACGCTGGCGGACGCCGAGCGGCTGCGCTCGATGTCAGAGGTGCCGGTGGTGATCCTGCCGGCGGAGCGGTAGAAGATTCCGACTTCGGAAGTCGCCGGTAGACGTCGTGACCAATTTTGAGCGCGCAATCCAGCTTGATTGCTGGACTTGGCGACTTCCGAAGTCGGACCGTTGATTCGGTCGAACACAGCGGCTGGCAGTATAATGCAACGCGTCACAAGATAACGAGCAAGCCATTAATGTCACAAACTTACACCTCTTCGCACCGTATTGTTGGGCTCTTTGCCCATCCCGACGACGAACTTTCAGTCGGCGGGACGCTGGCGCGCTATGCTGCCGGCGGCGCGCAGGTGACGCTGGTCTGCGCGACGCGCGGCGAAGCCGCCACCATCTACTCGCCGCCTGAGTATGGCGCAACCCGCGAGAACCTGGGCCAGATCCGCACAGGTGAGCTTCAGTGCTGTTGCGCAGCGCTGGGCATCACGGATCTGCGCTGGATGGATTGGCCTGACGGTGGGGTGGCCGGGATTGACCGGGAGGAAGCGATCGCGGCAGTTGTCAAACTCCTGCGCGAGGTGCGTCCGCAGGTGATGCTGACCCACCCTGCCAACGGCGGCTATCCTCATCCTGACCATATCGCCGTGCACGAAATCGCCCTGGCGGCCTGGTATGCCGCGGCTGAGCCAGGTTACCGGCCCGATCTGGGGCCGGCCGTCGAGGTCGCGAAGCTGTACGCGCGCGTTATTCCGCAGAGCTTTTTCGAGTCCAGCCCGGCTTTTGCCGAGTTTCGCATCTCGCTGAACGGCGAGCAACTGCGCTTTTTCAGCACACCGGACGACGAGATCACCGCGGTGATGGATGTTGCGGCCTGGTCGGAGAAACGCGTGGCCGGCTGGGAGTGTCACAAAAGCCAGCACAATCCGGAGGGCATGTTCAGCCAGGTCTCCGACGAGGTGCAGCGTGCTTTTGTCAGCCGCGAGTACTTGCAGTTGCTGGCTCACCGGCTGGCTGCCGCGCCACAGCGGGAGACCGACCTGTTCGCCGGCCTGGAGCCGGATGATGACAAGGAGGTCGCGCTGGTTGACTCGGGCGGCCTCTCGGCGCGTTTGATGGCTGCCTTGCGTGCCCGGCGCGGCTATTTGACGATCTACCAGCACTATCTGCGTCACCGGCCAAAGCCCGAATTCGTTGAGTTGTTGCAGACTCTGGTGGACGATACGCAAGACGCCACCGCACAGCTCAGCAGCGCACTGCGCCGGCTGGATCGCAGCCCCCTGCAGGCCGGCGCGCACGAGAAGCTGCTTGGCCAGGGGTTGAGCCGGCATGGCATGCTCAGCAAGCTGAACTTCATGATCGTGGGCATGGAGAAGTCGCTGCAATGGTATGCCAGCCAGTTGACTCAGGGCGATCCCCCGGAGGTGAACGCCATCTGGGAGGCGCTCAGCGAGGCAGAAAAGCGGCACCTCAAGCTGACCAAGACGTTGCTGGCAGCGATGGAGCGTTCCGGAGGCACGGGCCGGGACGAGGACTAGACCTTTTGTAAACGGTTTCCCCGGCGCTACGCAACGCGCCGGGTTCCAGGATAACCCCAGAAAACCCGTTCTTTCATACATGGAGGCATAGAAACATCAATGGAGATCACTACCGTCGGCATCGTCGGCTGCGGCCAGATGGGTGCTGGCATTGCCGAGGTCGCCGCAAAAGCCGGATTTGAGGTCATGATTTGCGAGGTTGACGATGGAATCTTGACCAGTGGTCTGGCCAAGATAGACAAGTCATTGGCAAAAGCTGTCGAGAAGGGCAAGCTGGCTGAAGCTGACATGACAGATGTGCTGTCCCGCATTTCAGGCACGGTCAGCACCGAGGATCTGGCGGACTGCGACATCGTCATCGAGGCTGTTTTTGAAGACCTGGATGTGAAGCGGGCTGTGTTTGCCGAGCTGGATCGGGTTGTCAAACCGGAAGCCATCCTGGCCTCCAATACCTCTTCCATTTCCATCGCGGCGATCGCGACGGCGACCCAGCGCGGCGACAAGGTGATCGGCATGCACTTCTTCAACCCGGTGCCGGTGATGGCGCTGGTGGAATACGTGCCGAGCATTCTGACATCCCAGGAAACCATCGATGCGGTCAGCGCGTTGGGTGAGAAGCTGGGCAAGACGGGGGTGCTGGCCAAGGATACACCGGGCTTCATTGTCAACCGCCTGTTGGTCGCCTATCTGCTGGACGCCATCCGCGTCTACGAGCAAGGACTGGCCAGCCGCGAGGACATCGACAACGCCATGAAGCTGGGAGCGGCCCATCCCATGGGGCCGCTGACGTTGTCCGATTTCATCGGCCTTGACGTGATAAAGCAGGTCGCCCAGGTGTTTTTCGAAGAGTACGGCGAGCCGCGCTACAGTTCGCCGCCGTTGCTGACCCGCATGGTGTCGGCCGGCCTGCTGGGCCGCAAGAGCGGCCGCGGCTTCTACGATTACAGCAAGCGCTGAGCGGACAACGACGCAGTTCCAGCGTATCAGGCGACGAATCATTCGAATTTCACGAACTGTGTCGAAACCAATTGCAAAATTCGTGGCCCGGATGGTGCTCTGTCGAATTGTGATACGAGGGCCGGCCAAGCCGGCCCTCTGGATTCTATGATGCAAGATAGCGTTGAACAAGCTATGTGGCAGGCGCTACGGGACGTAATCGAACCTGACCTCGGCGAGAGCATCGTCGATCTGGGGCTGGTGCGGGCCGTGCGCGCGGAATCGCCCGACATCACTCAGATCGACATAACACTGACGACGCCATACAGCCCGCACGGGGAAGCGCTGACCGCGGCGGTTCGTCGTGCTGTCAGCCATGCCGGTCTGCCGGGCGTCGAGGTGCAACTGGTTTTCGAGCCAGCCTGGACGCCTTACCAGATGGCTGAGCCGCTGCGCGCGCTGCTGGGCCTGCCGGCCAGCGAACCGCAGGCTCCCGCGCAAGTCGCGGAACCTACCTCGTGGCGCAGTCGATTGCGACGCCGGTTTACTCGTCTATGACACCGCCACTGAATATTGGCCACCGCGGCGCGCGTGCGCTCGCGCCGGAGAATACACTGGCCGGCCTGCTGGCCGGGGTCCAGGCTGGCGCGGACGGCGTCGAGTTCGACGTGCAGCGCACCAGGGACGGCCATCTGGTGCTGTTCCACGACGACGACTTGTCGCGCATCACCGGCGTGCGCGGGCTGGTGGTCAAAAACACGCTGGCCCAGCTTCGGGAACTCAACGCCGGCGGCTATTTCGGTCCGCAGTACGCCGGTGAGCTGATACCGACGCTGGATGAGGCCGTCGAGGCCCTGCCAGCGCGCTGTTTCCTCAACATCGAAGCAAAACGCAAGAAGCTACTGAACGATGGTCTGGAAGCTGGCATCGCCGAGGCTGTGCGCCGCCACAACCTTTACGACCGGGTGATCGTGTCCTCATTTAATCCGGCAGCCCTCTGGCGGGTCGGCCGGAAGGATAGACGCATCCCATTGGGCCTGCTCTACGAAACCGGGATGCCGTTCAAGATGGACACTGGCTGGCCGCGCGCCTTGCTGCGCCTTGCCGCCCTGAATCCCTCGTGGGGCAAGGTGACGCCTGAGTTGGTGCAGGAGGCGCACGCACGCGGCCAGCGAGTCTACACGTGGACGGTCAACGAGCCTGAGGATATGCAGCTCATGATCGACGCCGGAGTTGACGGCATTATCACCGACCGTCCTGATCTGCTGGCTGCGCTGCTGGATCAACCGTCCCGTCCCGCCGCTGATTGACTTTCACTGGGTGTGGGGATACAATAGCTGCTGCTTGTTCCGCAGAACACAGCCCAATCCGGTTTGAATTCAGGAGGATGTCGTGGCCGGCAGCAAAA
This sequence comes from Anaerolineales bacterium, assembly GCA_020634615.1. Taxonomy (GTDB): domain Bacteria; phylum Chloroflexota; class Anaerolineae; order JAAEKA01; family JAAEKA01; genus JACKBK01. Next base: position 179,908 of record JACKBI010000003.1, on the reverse strand, counting down.
AACACCATACACTGGAATACGACTGGGATCCGCAGAAGACAGTCATCGTTCGCAACAAATCTGCGCACAACATTCTGCTCGACCTCCCGACGGGCTACTTCCGTCTTGACGCGGGTCGCAGCTTTGGCATGACACGCGACATCGCCGACCTGCCGCAGGTGAAGGACCTGGTGACCGCTGGCGAGGTTGAGATCACAAGCAAGTAGCTGGCAGCACGGGCGTTATACGCTGGCGGGCCACAGGCTAGAAGCACCCAGAGAGCAGAACTGTGCCAAGTCTCCTGATCGATGGCTAGCGCTTTTTTTTGCTACTCTAATGAACGTAACGAGCCGCCACACATGCACGTCAGGAAAGGCGGCAATGGAACCAAGATTTGGCTGGCCACCTTGGAGTTTGCTTACAGTTATGGTTTTGCGGGACAGGAACTGACACGGATCCGCCGCGTGACAAGGAGTCACTTGAATGAGCTATTCGACCTTTGGGATGAACACTTTGCAGGCTGAGCCCGTAAAGCTCGCAAAGCTTATTGGAGTCGCGTTTGTTGGCGACATGTTGACCTTGCAGCTCAGCGATGGTCGCATACTCCAGTTGCGAATGAACGATCATGCCTGGCTGAAATGGCTCCAGGAGGCAACGAATGAGCAACGCCAGTCTTGGGAAATTATGCCTTCTGGAGGAGGCGTCTGGTGGCAAGAACTCGACAACGGCGTTGAACTGCAGCCATTGCTGGATACGCAGTCCCTGATCTGACGGTTGCTGCAAAAATGCAACCTGATTGAGTGATCGGAGTAGATCTTTTGTGCGCCAAACTTGTACTAATTGACGGCCACTCGCTGGCGTTTCGGGCTTATCATGCGCTGCCGCCGGAGATGCAGACGCGCGATGGTGAGCCGACCAACGCGACTTTCGGCTTCTTTTCCATGCTGCTCAACGTGCTGCGCGACGAGAAACCGGATTTTGTGGCCGTGGCTTTCGACGTCGGCAAGACGTTCCGTCACGCGGAGTTCGCCGAGTACAAGGGGACGCGCGACCGGATGCCCGATGACCTGCGCCTGCAGGTGAAGCGCATCCAAAGTCTGGTTGAAGCGTTCAACATCCCCATTTTCACACGCGAGGGCTTTGAAGCTGACGACGTGTTGGGAACGCTGGCGCATCAGGGCGATGGCAAAGGCGTGCAGACCGTGATCGTCACCGGCGACCGCGATATCGTCCAGTGCGTAACCGACCAGACGACTGTGCTGACCAGCGGGCGCAAGTTCAGCGACACGATCTACTACACGCCAGAGTCGGTGAAGGAGCGTTACAAGCTGGCGCCCAAGCAGCTCATCGACCTCAAGGCGCTGATCGGTGACAAGTCCGATAACGTGCCTGGCGTGCGCGGCGTGGGTGAAAAGGGGGCCACCGATTTGCTCCTGACTTATAGCAGCCTGGAAAACATCTACGATCACCTGGATGAGATCACCGCCAAACGCACCCGCACAGCGCTGGAGGAGGGCCGTGACAGCGCGTTTCTCAGCAAGCGCCTGGTGACCATTATCACCGATGTGCCGGGCGTTGCGCTGGACCTTGAAGCCTGCCGGCTCAAGGATTACGACCGGGGCGTGATGGTCGAGCTGTTCCGCGAACTGGAATTTCGCACGCTGGTCGACCGGCTGCCTGACAGCAACCGGCCCGGCAATGAACTGGCCAGTGAGACGGTTGCCACGCCGACCGGCCAGCTTGCCCTCTTTGCCGATATGGCACCGCAGCCTGCCGCTCCAACTGATGAAGCGCCAGCCGAGCCAATGCCCTACGGATTGGTGGTCAGCGAAGAGGGGCTGGCCAGGCTGGTGGAAACATTGCAGCAAGCTTCGCTGATCGCCTTCGACACCGAGACGACTGCCACCGACGCGCAGCAGGCTAACCTGGTGGGCATTTCGCTGGCCTGGGAAGAAGGGCAGTCCGCCTACATCCCCGTCGGACATCGTGCCGAAGGCGCCGAGCAGCAGCTTCCGCTGGAGCAGGTTATCGCGGCGCTGAAGCCGGTGCTGGAGGATGGCACCGCTGAGAAGACCGCACACAATGCCGAATACGATCTGACCATGCTGGGCCGCTACGGCATCCGTATCGCCCCGCCGCTGTTCGATACCATGATCGCGGAATTTCTGATTGATCCGGGCAGCCGCGGTCTGGGGCTGAAAAACCTGGCCTGGCAGCGGCTGGGCGTCGAAATGACACCCATCAGCGAGCTCATCGGCACGGGCAAAAAGCAGACGACGATGGATCTGGTCCCGGTGGAAGATGCGGCCCGCTACGCCGCCGCTGATACCGACATGACCTGGCGTCTGGTGCCGCAGTTGCGCCGCGATCTGGAAGAACGGGCGCTGACCGGTCTCTTCCGCGACGTCGAGATGCCGCTGGTGCCCGTGCTGGTGGATATGCAGGCCGCCGGCATCGTGCTGGACGTACCTTACCTGGCTCAGATGTCCAGTGATTTGCGGGCGCGGCTCGATGCGATCGAAGACGAGATCTACGTGCTGGTCGGCTACCGTTTCAACATCAACAGCACGCAGCAGATGTCAGACGTGCTGTTTGGCACATTGGGGCTGCCGACCGATGGCCTGAAGAAGACGCAATCGGGTCACTATTCTACAGCTGCCGGCGTCCTCGAGACGCTCAAGGGGCGGCATCCGGTCATCGACCTGATCCTCGACCAGCGCCAGCTCACCAAGCTGCTGAACACCTACGTCGACGCGTTGCCGCAGATGGTAAACCCGGCCACCGGCCGCGTGCATACCAGTTTCAATCAGGCGGGTTCGGAGACGGGCCGCATCAGCAGCAACAACCCGAACTTGCAAAACATCCCCATCCGCAGCGAGTTGGGACGCGAGATCCGGCGCGCGTTTGTCGCGCCTGCGGGCAGCAAACTGCTGGCTGCTGACTATTCACAGGTGGAGCTGCGCATTCTGGCGCATGTGTCAGGCGACGAGGCCATGCTGGCCGCCTTCCGTGCAGGTGCGGATATCCATCGTGCCACCGCTGCCAAAATCTATGGCGTGCCGCTGGAGGCGGTTACCGATGACCAGCGCGCCATCGCCAAGATGGTCAATTTCGCCACCAGCTACGGCGTCAGCGCGTTTGGCCTCTCCAGTCGCACCGAGCTAAGCCGTTCCGACGCGCAAGCCTTTCTGGAAGCGTATTTCGCCACCTATCCCGGCATCCGCCGCTACGTGGACGAGACCATCGCGACGGCCCGCCAGCAGGGCTACGTCGAGACGCTGCTGGGCAGGCGGCGCTACTTCCCGATCCTGACCGGCGGCGGGCGTGGCGGCCGCAACGAGCAGATGGGCGCCGAGCGGGCCGCCATCAACCACCCGATCCAGGGCAGCGCAGCTGACATCATCAAGATCGCGATGGTCCGGCTGCACAGCGCGCTGCGCGAGCGCAACCTGAAGAGTCGGATGGTCTTGCAGGTGCACGACGAGTTGGTGCTTGAGGTTCCCGATAGCGAGGTGATAGAGGCAGCAGCGCTGGTGAGGTCGGTGATGGAAGGCGCTTACCATTTGGACGCGGCGCTGAAAGTGGACGCCGAGGTCGGGCCGAACTGGTACGAGATGGAGAAGGTGTAGGACGATGGAGTGGCAGGACATTCGCGAACACTATCCACAGCAATGGTTGCTTGTCGAGGCTATCAAAGCTCACTCGCAGGCAAACAAGCGAGTTCTGGAGCAGTTGGCGTTAGTGACGCAATACATTGTCGTAGGTTAACCTTCTGCAGAGGATTGACTCATGCCTGTGATACTCCGGATCAGAGGCTACCGGTTCTGGTTCTACGAAGCCGATCTTATTGAACCGCCACATGTTCATGTCGGAAAGGCGGGATCAGAGGCGAAGTTTTGGATCGATCCAGTTTTGTTGGCAAGGTCACGCGGCTTTCGAGACCATGAGTTGAACGAGATAGAAGCGATAATAGAAAGCAATCGCCGTCAGATTATGGATGCGTGGCGCAAGGAGCAGAGTAAACGTGGTAATAGCTAGAGCCAGAATCAATACGTACAATAGTGACTACCCTTCAGTGGTACCTGTGATGATTCCGGATCTGACTGATGTCAGGAAGCTTGCTGCCAACCTGCATGTCAAGGGTAAAGCTTGGGCAGGCGAGGCATTCGGCTGGCCTGCCGAATACAACCCAGAACGGCCGGAGCCGCCACTGGACTCCAAGATGACCTTCACACCGGCCGACTTCTGCATCGGCGAGAGCGGCATTTGGTTCTTCTCACTGATGTGGGAGCGCGGCGCTGACGAAGAACCGGTGGAGTTTTTGGACAACAGAAATATTATTGGCGTATTGGCAGAGCAAAAAGCATCCTACGACGTGCAGGAGAACAACGCAAAGTGATTCGAGACGATATTATTTCCCTAATCCAGCAAGCCGCGCATAAGGCGCAGGCGGCCGGCGACCTGCCGATGTTTGGTCTGCCCGACTTCGTTGTCGAGCGGCCCAAAAACCCTGAGCATGGCGACTACTCGACCAACGTCGCAATGCAGTCAGCGCGACTGGCCAAAATGGCGCCGGTCAAGATCGCCGAAGCGCTTATCAATCATTTCCCGCCGGCTCAATTCATCGGCAAGGTGGAACTGGCGCATCCGGGCTTCGTCAACTTCACGCTTTCTGACGCGTGGCTGGCGCAGCAGGTGGCGGCGATCGCTGCCGCACCCGACAGTTTTGGGAACTCTGACACTGGGCAGGGTCGCAAGGCGCAGGTTGAGTTCGTCAGTGCCAACCCGACTGGCCCGCTGACCATTGGCCACGCCTGGGGCGCGGTGCTGGGCGACACCATCGCCAGCCTGTTGACGGCCACCGGTTGGGATGTCACCCGCGAGTACTATTTCAACAATGGCGGCCGGCAGATGCGGCTGCTGGGTGAAAGTCTGCGCGTGCGCTACCTGGAGTTGCTGGGCCAATCCAATCCCATTCCCCAGGACGGCTATCAGGGTGACTACCTGCGTTGGGTTGCAGCGGCTCTGGTCGCGGAGCACGGCGACAGCCTGGCCGAAGTGAACAACGATTACTTCCGCAAGCGGGCGGAGCTGTCGATCTTTGCTAACATCCGTGCGACACTGGCGCGGCTGGGCGTTGATTTCGACGTCTACTACAACGAACTGGATCTGTACGAAAGCGGCAAAATCAACGCGGCTGTGCAGGCGCTCTCCACCAGCGGCTACGCGTACCAGAAGGACGGTGCGACCTGGCTGCGGGCTACCGATCTTGGCCTGAAACAGGATCGTGTCATCATCAAGTCCAGCGGCGAGCCGACCTACCGCATGCCGGACATTGCCTATCATGTTGACAAGCTGCGGCGCGGCTTCGAGTATATCGTGGACATTTTCGGCGCGGATCACCACGCAACCTGGCCCGATGTGCTGGCCGGCGTGCGCGCGCTGGGCTATGACACAAGCGCCATCCAGGTCATCATTCACCAGTTCATCACGCTGATGCGCGAGGGGCAGGAAGTCAAGATGTCCACCCGCCGCGGCGAGTTCGTCACCATCGACACGCTGCTCGACGAGCTGACTACGCCGTCGATCCCCGGCCGCGACGTGATGCGCTTCACGCTGCTGACCCGTTCCGCCGACAGTTCCATGATCTTCGACCTGGATCTGGCGGTCAAGGAAAGTAGCGAAAATCCGGTCTACTACGTCCAGTACGGGCACGCGCGTATCTGCGCCATCCTGCGCAAGGCGGCCACCGAGGGCTTCCCGCCCGATGACTATGCTGGCGGCGATCTCAGCCTGCTGGGCCATCCGGCGGAGTTGCGCCTGCTGCGCAAGATGATGGAACTGCCTGAGGTGATCGCCGATGCGGCCGCGCAGCTGGCGCCACAGCAGTTGAGCCATTATGCCCAGGGGCTGGCCAGCGACTTCCATGCCTTTTATCGCGACTGCCAGGTTGTTTCCACGGTGCCAGCCGAACGAGAGTTGACCAGAGCGCGGCTGCGGTTGGTTGAAGCGGCTCGCATCGTCCTGGCGCGTGCGCTGGGGTTGATGGGTGTTACGGCGCCGGAGCAGATGTAGTCTTCTATGAACCTGGAAAAACCACGCATATTGATTGCTGACCCTCTGGACGCCGAGGGAATGGAAATCCTGCGGTCGCATGTTGAGCTGGTTGAGCTGCCGGCCATCAGTCAGGATGAGCTGGTCGCAATGGTTGGCGATTTCGACGGTTTGATCGTCCGCAGCCGCGCCAAGGCGACTCAGGAGGTACTGAATGCCGGCACGCGCAACGGGCGATTGCGAGTTGTGGGGCGCGCCGGTGTCGGTGTCGACAACATTGATGTGGCTGCAGCAACCCAAGCCGGCGTAATTGTCGTCAATGCGCCGACTGGCAATATTCTGGCAGCCGCTGAGCACACGGTGGCGATGCTGCTGTCGCTGTCGCGGCAGATACCGCAAGCGGACAAGTCAGTACGGGCGGGCGAATGGCGGCGAACCGCCTTCGTTGGCGTCGAGATCAACGGCAAACGTCTGGGGTTGATCGGCCTGGGCCGGATCGCATCGCTGGTTGCTGAGCGGGTTCAGGGGTTCGGTATGGAGGTGGTGGCGTTCGATCCCTACGTGGGCAAGGATTACACGAGCAACCTGGGCGTTGAATTGGTCGAGCTGGATGAGCTGCTGGAGACTTCAGACTACATCTCGGTGCATGTTCCGGCCACCGATCAGACGCGCAATATGATCAGTGAATCGCAGCTACGCCGATGCAAAGCAGGCGTTCGTCTGGTCAACTGTGCCCGCGGCGGAATCATCGACGAGGATGCGCTGCTGCGCGCGCTGGAGAGCGGTCATGTGGCCGGGGCGGCGCTGGACGTTTTTGTCATGGAGCCGCCCGTTGGCAGTCCGCTGCTCGATCATCCGGGAGTTGTCCTCACGCCGCACATCGCAGGTTCGACCCGCGAGGCCCAGCGGCAGGTTGCGATCGACGTCGCCGAACAAGTGGTGGCAGTGCTGAACGGGCAAATGGCGCGTTATGCGATAAACACGCCGATTCTCCCGCCCAAAGATCTTGAAGTACTGACGCCTTATATCGACCTGGCTGAGCGGCTCGGCCGCTTCCTGACCCAGTTTGAGCCGGGCATGTTGGACCGCATGGAACTGACTGCCCATGGTCCCATTGCAGACCACGATCTGGCGTATCTGGAGGCAGCGGCGCTCAAGGGCTTGCTGGATGGGGTGGTGGCTGAACGAGTCAACCTGGTGAATGCGCGTCTGATCGCGCGCCAGCGCGGTCTGGCACTTTCACAACGCCGCCAGCATCATCACAGTGAACGCTACGAAAACTTGCTGACGTTGACAGTTGGCAACGACGAGCGCCAGCGACTGGTGCGGGGTTCGATCCTCCAGAACGAGCCGCACATCGTCTGTATCGATGATCTGTGGGTCGATTTTGTGGCCAAGGGGCATTTCCTGCTGACGTGGCACTTTGACCGGCCGGGCATCATCGGCACAATTGGCACTATGCTGGGCGAGAATGACGTTAACATCGCTTACATGCACGTCGGTCGTCGATCCCCCCGCGGCGAGGCGATCATGGTGCTGGGCCTGGACGAGGCAATCCCTGAACGGCTGTTCCCGGAGATTCTCGCCATGCCGCACAACTACTGGGTAAAGGCCGTGGATCTGTAATCTTCGGCTTCGGATAGGTCGGTTTGGTCGCCCCCATCGCTGTTTCCCCTCCTCTCAACAGGCGCCCACCTCAGAAAATCCAGCGGTACCGTGTTTGGACCGCAGCATGCAGCTGTCAGCTACGACCTGAGTAGCTGGACGCGAGAAGCAGCTATAGTACTATCGTACTACTGCAACCGCGTGCTGGCCGTGGTAAAATGGACGGGATCAGCCAGACTCAAATCGTTTGTCTGGTTTCAGGACAGGATTTACAGCTTGGCTGCACAAGCCCACAAATCGAAAAGAGATACAAAGTCATGAGCCAATCCATCATTGCCGACCCCCCTGCCGACTCGGACCCGATGTTGGCGAAAAGCGACAGCCGGCAGCGACCGCGCGTACTTGTCGTGGAGGACAACGGCGACATGCGCGAATTCTTGGCGCGCGTGCTGTCGATGCAAGGCTATGAATTTCTGGAAGCGGCTGATGGCGAAGAGGGATTGCAGGTGGCGCGCACTCGCCAGCCCAACCTGATTCTGATGGACATTTCATTGCCGGTGCTCGACGGTTTCGAGGCGACTCGCCGGATCAAACAGGACCCGGCCTTGCAGCACATCCCGGTGATTGCCGTCACAGCGCATGCTCGCCCGGCCGATGAGCAACGGGCGCTGGATGCCGGTTGCGATGGCTACCTCAGCAAGCCCTATAGCTTGCGCGACTTTCTGGCAGTGGTCGAGAAGAATATTGGACGGACCCAGGCGCCAGACAGGACAACGGTTGCATAATCCCTCCCGGAACCGTTGGCCGTCTCAGTTCATCGCAGTTCTTGTGTTGCCGGTCGCTCTCACCCGTGGTATACTTGCCCGACCAATTACGACTTTCTTGGCGTCGTCAGTTGGATACTGCAGGTAGCCCCGGGTTTTTTGTATGTCAAACAAACCGCATCACGATTCTCCCAATTCTGACCCACAGTCCAATCCCGTTGCCGCCGGTCGTCGTGCGATCGCGATTGCCGGGCTTGCTGTCATGTCGGTGACGCTGGCCTGTGGCAGCTTCGTGCCTCGCCCAACACCAATTCCCCGTCCGTCACCGACAGCGATCGTGGAATCCGGTACGCGCCAGGAGGCAACTGCGACACCGACTGTTGTCCTGGCGACATCCGTGCCGACCCGCGTGGTGCCCACAGCCACTTTTACGCCGACGCCCGTGCCTGGGACGGAACTGATCGTGGGTCAGCCTGCGCGCGTCTCGGCAGCGCAAGGCCTCAACGCGCGCAAGACTCCCAGCGTCACCGGCGATCGGGCCGGTCGATATCCGCCAGGTGCGATCATCACCATTCTCGAAGGGCCGGTCACGGCAGACGGTTACCGTTGGTGGCGCGTCGGAAACAACGAGCTGGCCGGCTGGGTGGCTGATGGCGATGCCGACGGCGGGGAGGAGTGGCTCAGTCCCAAGGTCGGCAGCACCCAACCTGTCAACCGGGCCGTGCGGCTGGGCGACGAGGTTGTGGTAACGGTGGGCGCCAACGGATTGTTGAAGGTGCGTGCTGAACCCGGGACGGGCTCGCCCGTCGAACATCAGGTGCCGGAAAGCAGCCAACTGAGCGTCGTTGAGGGGCCGGTCGAAGCCAACGGCTATCGCTGGTGGCGGGTTAGTGACGGCGGTTCGGTGACCGGTTGGGCCGCCGAAGGGGACTCGACTGATCGCTGGCTGACGCCACTGGAGTAGGCATGACACAAGAACGTCCGCAAGGCTTGACTGTCAATCGCGAAGAGCAGTCGCTGGAAATTATCTGGAGTGACGGGCATCGCAGCGTTTATCCGCTGGCTGGCCTGCGCAACGTCTGTCCGTGCGCCGAGTGTCGTGGTGGCCACGAAAATATGTCGGCGCCGGTAGATCGCGCTGCGATTCACCAGAAACCACAGAAGACGTGGCAGATCAGTGGTGCGCACCTCGTGGGTAACTACGCCCTCAGCTTCGTCTGGGCTGATGGCCACGAGGCTGGAATCTACACATGGGGGCTGCTGCGGGCGCTTTGTCCGTGTCAACAGTGCGACGCAGATGCGCTGGCTGCCGGCGTTCCGGACGTCTATTCCGCGTAGGTGCACATGGGTACTGCCGACCGCAAGCTGGTTTATTCGACCGACGATACGCCGGGGGATGACTCTCCATTTGCCATCCTGCGCGGGCAAATTACCGACGACGACACGTCTGCCGGGCAGCAAACGCCGCCGCCTGCGCCTGCCAACCCGCCGTCCAAAGGCAGCGGTGCATCGGTCCGCGTGCAGCGTGAACGGAAGGGGCGGCGGGGCAAGACTGTGTCAGTGATCACCGGGGTGCCGGGACCGGAAGCGCGCCGGCAGGATCTACTGAAGCAACTCAAACAAAAGCTTGGCACCGGCGGCGCGCTGGAAGGCGACAATATCGTCATCCAGGGCGATCACCGCGACCGAGCTGTGGACCTACTCAACCAGATGGGGTATCGGGCCAAAGCAGCCGGGGGATAGCGGCTTAGTGACTTGACGCGCTGCCGGCACGTCGGATCGTGTCCACGACTTCCGGGTTTACCAGCGCGCTGAGGTCACCGGCTGGCTCATCCAGCCAGGCAGCGCGCAGCACACGCCGCATGACCTTGGCGTTACGCGTCTTGGGCAGATCAGGCACAAAAACCACCGCTTTCGGCGTTAGCGGCTTGCCCATGGCGGCGATTATCTTTGCCTTCAGCGCCGCTGCCAACTCGTCCGTCGCTTCGACATCCGGGGATAACACGCAGAAGACAACCAGCGCCTGGCCTTTCAGCTCATCGGGGACGCCAATCGCGCCGGCTTCGATTACCCTGGGGTCGTTGACCAGGACGGTTTCAACCTCCGCCGGGCCAAGCCGCTTGCCAGCGACTTTGATGGTGTCGTCGGACCGGCCGAGAATGTACCATTGACCGTCGGCGTCAATGGCGGCCCAGTCTCCGTGCACCCACACATTGGGAAAACGGCTCCAATAGGTTTCGATGTAGCGTTCGGGATCCTTCCAAAAGCCGCGAGTCATGCCGATCCAGGGCGCGCGCACTACCAACTCCCCTACCTGGCCGCGCACGCTGTTGCCGCGGTCGTCCACCACATCAGCCGCCATACCGACGTTGGGGCCTGAAAAGGCACACGGCTTGAGAGGCTTGAGGACATTGCCCATCACGATGCCGCCCGAGATCTCTGTGCCGCCAGAGTAATTGATGATCGGGCACTGCCCGCCGCCCACAGTATTGAACAGCCAAAGCCAGGGTTCAGGGTTCCATGGCTCGCCGGTGGATGCCATGATGCGCAAACTGGAAAGGTCGTGCCGCCGCACAGGTTCTTCGCCGTGCTGCATCAGCGAGCGAATCAGCGTGGGCGAAACACCCAGTGTGGTGATTCGGTGGCGCTCCACCAGACTCCAAAGGCGATCCACGTCAGGGAAGTCAGGCGCTCCGTCATAGAACAGCATGGTCGCTCCCAGCAACAACGTGCCGAAGACCTCCCATGGTCCCATCATCCATCCCATGTCGGTCATCCAGTAGAGTGTGTCGTCCCGCCGCAGGTCCAGTCCCAGGGCCATGTCCATCGCTGCCTTGAGCGGAAATCCGCAGTGAGTGTGCACGGCACCCTTGGGGCGTCCCGTGGTTCCGCTGGTGTAGATGATCATCACCACGTCTTCGGCAGCAGTGGGTTCCGAATCGACAGTCTTGTCAGCCAGACGCAGCAGATCGTCCCACCTTAGATCGCGTCCCGGCTCCATTGTGATATCGTCGCCTGCAACTTCGCATACGATGACATGTTCCACACCGGGTGCAAGCAGGAGCGCCTCGTCAACTGTGGGCTTCATCGGCCCGCGGCGCCCGCGCCTCCAGGTTCCGTCGGTGGTGAAAATAGCGGTCGCGTCAGCATCAGCCAGCCGGGTTGCCACTGCGCCCGCGCCGTAGCCGGAGAATAGCGGCAGGATGATCCCACCGATGCGGGCAATCGCCAGCATCGCGATTGCGATTTCCGGAATCATCGGCATGTACAGTGCGATGGCGTCTCCTTTGCCCAGTCCCAGAGCGCGCAGGCCGGCAGCCACCTGACCTACTTTTTGATGCAATTCGCCGTAGGTCAGAGTTTTCACGTCGCCGGCTTCACTTTCATAGCGCAGCGCCACCTTGCGCTCCACCTCCGTGCCCAGCCAACGATCGAGGCAGTTGTGCGTGATGTTCATGACGCCGTCCACGCACCAAACCGGCCAGGCGTTACCCTTCGAGAGATCGACGATCTGTTTATAGGGAGTGGCAAACTCGATGCCGAGATAGGTCAACATCGCATCGGTGAACCAGGCCACGTCCCCAATGGAGCGCCGGTGGAGTTCGTCCCAGGTGCTGATATTGTGGCGTTCCATGAACCTCGTGACGTGGCTGCCATCGCTGTATGCCGGCGAGGGTGTCCAAACGATCTCGCCGCCCCAGCTGAACTCAGTCAACTCGCTCATCGATAGTTTCTCCTTGACGGCCAGCAGGACCGATCTCCTTACATAACCTTAAAATTTACCAGAAACGCGGACTTACTTTACCAACGGCTCTTGTCAAATCGCTGGTTAGGTGTTATCATTGCCAAAGTGGGTCAAAGTGGGTCAAAGTGGGACAAGTTCCCTAAAATGATCGACTTTTTCCAACTGTAGTGGGACAATCGTTCGAACGCTTGTTCTGTTCCTCTAATCGTCTCGGTGACTGACATTCAGGTGGATTGATCGGTACATGTTTTTCGGCAGATACGAGCACTCGCTCGATAGCAAAGGGCGCTTAACACTCCCTTCCGAGTACGCAGGCGATCTGGCAGCCGGCGTTGTACTAACGCGCGGGATGGAAAACTGTGTCTATCTGTTTCCCAAGGCCGAGTTTGAACGGATCAGTGGCCGCCTAAGCACATTGTCGATGACCGACTCACGCGTGCGCAAGCTGAAGCGCTGGCTGTTTTCCAATGCGCAGATGACGGAGCCAGACCGGCAGCGCCGTGTCATCGTCCCGCAGCGCCTGCGTGAGATCGCCAGGATCACCGACAAAGTGCTGATCGCTGGCATGGATTCATATATTGAGCTTTGGCAGCCTGAGGCCTGGGACGAGCACGATCTCTTACTTGAACAAGAGGCCGCCGACGAAGACTTCTTCGCCAGTCTGGCCATCTGATCATCCAGGCGAGTAGGTGGCGCTGAGCGCTGTTGCTTGCCGATCTAATAGCGACCCTGGGCCACGACATGACTGCCACACAGCACGTCTCTGTGATGACCAACGAAGTCATCGAACTGATTGGGCCGACGGCCGGCGGACGCTACATCGACGCCACGGCCGGTGGCGGTGGCCACTCCGAAGCATTGTTGAGCGCTATCTCGCCAACCGGAGACGATGTCCTACCAAGTTTACTCAGTTTGGACGCAGATCACAAAGCGGTCGAGCGGGTACGGACCCGTCTCGAACCTTTCGGCGACCATGTCGTCGTTGTGCACAGCAACTTCCGTGATCTGCAGGCGGTGGCAGTAGCGCAGCAGTTTACACAAGTTGACGGGATCGTGTTCGACCTTGGGTTTTCCAGCGATCAGTTACACGATGTGGAGCGCGGTTTTTCAATGACGGCGTCGGGAAGCCTGGATATGCGCTTTGACACGAGTCAGAGCGTGACCGCCGCCAGCCTGATCAATAATCTGGATGAGAAGGATCTGGCTGACGTCATCTACGAGTACGGCGAAGAGCGCAAGTCGCGACGCATTGCCCGGTCAATCGTAAACCATCGTCCCATCGACACAGCGCAGGAATTGGCTGATCTGATCGCACGGAGCGTTGGCCGCCGCGAGAAGATCCACCCCGCGACGCGCACCTTTCAGGCGCTGCGGATCGCCGTTAACAGGGAGTTGGACAGTTTGAGCGAGGTGCTGCCACAGGCAGTTTCACTGTTGCGTCCAGGCGGCCGGCTGGTTGTGATCTCCTTTCATTCGCTGGAGGATCGCATTGTCAAGCAGTTTCTGCAGACGGAAGCGCGGGACTGTATCTGTCCTCCGGAGACTCTGATCTGCCAGTGTGGTCACAAGGCCAGTGTGCGAATTTTGACTCGCAGGCCATTGCAGCCGTCCGTCGGCGAAGTTGCGACCAACTCACGCAGCCGCAGCGCTAAGTTGCGGGCGGCCGAGAAGCTGTAGCGGCCCGCAGCAACGCAAGGCAACGGTCACTCCCGCCTGTAGTGCAGGATTTGTTGGGACAACTGCATTGACTGCCATCTTTTGGAGCTTTCATCTATGATCAAGCGTATCACGGCCCCCTCGATTCGTCCACAGTTTGAGCGCTCCTGGTTGCCTGCCGGGCGTTACGCCCTGATGGTGGTCGCCATCGTGTTTGCCACGTTGGTGGCATATCTCTACGTAGTGCCAAACAGCGAGATCAGCGCATCGACGGCAAAGATCAGCCAACTCAAAGCGGACGTGGCTGCGTTGGAGCGTGAGAATGCGTCTTTGCTTGGCGACATCGCAGTCTATTCAGATATGAAGATTCTCGAGCAGCGGGCGACACAGCTTGGCATGGCGCCGGCACGCGGCGCAGTGTACCTCAAGCTGCCGGCGGCTGATGGGACTGATGCCAGCGCGACGGCGCTCACCACCGAACCGCCGCTCCTCGATGAGGCGCCCATGTCGCCCGGCGAATATGTACGTCAACTCGATCTGAAATCCGTCGTTCAGCAGGTTCGCGAAGGCCTGGTGGGAGCGGTTGATGGTTTGGTTAGCCGCTTCGAGAATCGCTAGCAGTCCGGGAGCAATTCATGACAGCCAAGCCATCGCCACCCCGAATACGAATAGCCGTCGTTGCTGCTGCACTGTTGCTTGCCTTCCTGCTGCTGGTGGTCCAGCTATTCCGCTGGACACTCTTTGCGCCTGACGCATATCAACCCGCATCGCATCTGCCGGCCGATTTGGCCAGCACGGCCGGCCGGCCGCGCGGCGATGAGCGAGGCGCTATCGTGGATCAGCATGGCGTACCGCTGGCGATTGACCGCTATCGCTGGGAAATCTGGGTCGAGCCGCATCTGGTGCCGCGTGGCACAGAGGCCGAACTCGGCAGCGAACTGGTGCAATTGCTTGGATCAAGCCTCATCATCTCGCCGGAAGAACTGATGACCGCACTGCGCGAGCACAAAGCTGGTGTTGTCACGCTGGCCAAGGAAGCGCCTCAGCTTGCTGGCAGCACGGTGGACTCCTGGGACCGGCTGGACGTCAGCGCGAAAGCGATCCCGGTGCGCTATTACCCGCAAGGGTCGCTGGCTGCCCACCTACTGGGCTTTGTGAATGCGCAGCCGCGCGCCTACTACGGCGTCGAGGAATACTACAACGACTATCTGCGCAAGGTTGATCCACCATTCCTGCGATCCGACGCGCAGGCGCAAGCGGTTTACAACGGGCTGCCGGCCGAGTGGCGGCAAATGCTTCCGTCGGCCACCGGACAAGACCTGGTGTTGACTATCGACCGCCGCGTACAGCATGCCACCGAGCAAGTGCTGGCGGATGCGGTCGTACGGTACAAGGCCGATTCGGGCACGATCATCGTCATGCGGCCCAGCGACGGCGCGATCCTGGCCATGGCCAATTTCCCGACCTATGACGCTAACCAGTTTGGCAGCACAAACGCCGATCTGTTGCTCAACCCGGCTGTCGCCGAGCAATACGAACCTGGGTCTGTCTTCAAGATCGTCACTTTTGCCAGTGGCATTGACGCAGGTGTTGTAACACCTGAGACGATCATGACTGACACGCTGTCAATCGAGATCGGTGATCGGCTGATCTACAACTCGAACCAGCGTACCTTCGGTGAGGTAACAGTCGAGGAAGCGTTGGTGCGCTCGCTCAACATCCCAACCGCCGAGATAGCGCTGAAGCTCGAAGAGTCGCGCTTCTACCAGTACGTCCGCCGCTTCGGCTTCGGCCAGTTGACCGAGGTCGATCTGGCCAACGAGAGTCCGGGCACGGTCAAAGTACCCGGCGATGAGTTGTGGAGTCGCTCGGATCTGGGCACCAATTCTTTTGGTCAGGGCCTGGCCGTGACGCCGCTGCAGATGGCGACCGCGACCTGTGTGATTGCCAACGGCGGCTTGCTGGTGCGGCCACACGTCGTGGACACCATGGTCTTCAAAGGCAAGATACACAAGCCTGAAGAACTGCCGGTGAGGCGGGTGATCAGCGCCAAGGCGGCTGGCGAAGTGCGGGATATGATGGTCCAGGTGGTCGAGCAGGCGTCTTACGCCGCTCGCGTTCCGGGTTACACCGTGGCTGGCAAGACCGGCACCGCTCAAATCCCGATCTCAGGTGGGTACAGCCTCACCGAAACTATCCATTCGTTCGTTGGGTTCATGCCTGCCGAGGACCCGGTGTTTGTCGCTCTGGTCAAGCTGGATGTGCCCAAGACTCAGCCCTGGGCGGACAGCACCGCCGCGCCGACCTTTGCCAAACTGGCCAACGAACTGCTGCGTATCTGGCACATTCCACCGCCGCAGGTGGCGCAGAAACCATGAAGCTTCGCCTGATCGATGTTATCACTGCTTTAGGCGGCACGCTTTCTTCTGAAGGCGCTGCCGCTTCTGTGCCTTCTCTGTCAGCGGTTGGAATCGACAGCCGCAACGTGCAGCCGGGCAGCCTGTTCATCGCGCTGCCCGGTGAAAACACCGATGGCCATCGCTTCGTCGGTCACGCCTTCAGCCGCGGCGCTGCGGCCGCGCTGGTAGATCGCCCGGTGGACGGGCCGTGGGCTACCCTCGATCTGCGACAGCCTGGCGCGCTCATGCCGGAGACGCTTGGACAGCCGCTTTGCTTGCTGGTTGAGAACACGCTGGACGCGTTGCAGCAGGTGGCGGCCTGGTGGCGACGGCAGTTTAAGGTGCAGGTTGTTGCCATCACCGGTAGCGTTGGCAAGACGACCACCAAGGAGATCACGGCCGCGGTTCTGCGCCAGCGTTTCGTCACGCTGAAGAGCGCAGGGAACCTTAACAACGAGATCGGTCTGCCGTTGACACTGCTGCAATTAGACGACAGCCACCAGCGGGCCGTGCTGGAAATGGGGATGTATACGTTGGGCGAAATCGCCCAGTTGTGTCGAATCGCCCAGCCCCGGATCGGGGTTATCACCAACGTTGGCCCGGTGCATCTGGAGCGCGTGGGCACCATCGAGCGTGTGGCCGAGGCCAAGGCGGAGCTCGTTCAGGCGCTGCCTGCGGATGGCGTCGCGCTGCTCAACGCCGACGAGCCGCTGGTGGCTGCAATGCGCGGGCTGACGCATGCGCGGGTGTTCATGTACGGCCTGAACCAGGATTGTGACCTCTGGGCCGATCAGATCGTCGGCGAGGGAATGGACGGCATCCGTTTCCGCTTCCATTACCAGGGTGAGACCGTACACGTCAAGGTGCCGCTGCTGGGCCGCCACAGCGTCCACACGGCGCTGCGAGCCGCCGCCGTGGGCCTTGTGGAGGGTTTGAACTGGGAGGAGATCGTCACCGGCCTGCAGGATGTCGGCGCGCAGTTGCGGCTGGTGGTAGTCCACGGGATCAACGGTGCAACGCTGCTGGATGACACCTATAACGCCAGCCCTGCGTCGATGCTCGCAGCGCTCAACCTGTTGGAAGACCTGACAGTTGGAAACGGGCGGCGCATCGCGGTCCTGGGCGACATGATGGAACTGGGCAGCCAGGAGGAAGCCGGTCACCGTCTGGTAGGCGCGCGAGCCGCCGACGTGGCTGATTTTATTGTGACCGTCGGACCACGGGCGCGCTGGACCGCATACGAGGCGCGGGCCGCCGGTCAGGCCCCCGGCAGCGTGCGAGCCGTTGAAAGCGCGGCTGAAGCGATCTCAGTGTTGCGTTCGGTTATTGGCCCGGGAGATGTAGTGCTGGTCAAGGGATCACGCGCCGCTCATATGGACGATGTCGTGGCGGCTTTGGCTGAGTCGTACGAGCAAGGCCACGAGGGCTAGCGCGATGGCATATCCGTTGACTCTGGGCGCGATCACCTTCTTCCTCGCCGTCATCTGGGGCCGGCCGTTGATCAACTGGCTGATCCGCAACGAGATGGGCAAGAAGATCCGCGTCGAGGAGCCGGGATCGCACCAGATGAAGATGGGCACGCCCACCATGGGTGGTCTGATGGTCATCTTGCCGGTGATCATCATCACCGGGCTATTGAACTTCGCCAATCTGCTGGGCTTCAATCTGATCGGCCAGTCAGTGCTGGTGCCCATGGGAACGCTGGTAGCATTTGGCATCCTTGGTCTCATCGACGACCTGGAAGGCATCCGCGGCAGCCGGGTGGTCGGTGAAGGCATTATGGCACGCACCAAGGCGTCCTGGCAGGTCATCTTCGCGCTGATAATCGCAGTGCTGCTCTATATCGGTCCGACGGAACTGCGCAGCGTCGCGATTCCAGGTATTCCGCAGAAGATCAACATCGGTATTCTTTACATCGGTGTGGCGGCGTTCCTGATCGTTGGGTTTTCCAACGCGGTCAATCTGACCGACGGGTTGGACGGTCTGGCCGGCTCATTGGCGGCGGTTGCCTATGCCTGTTATGGTGTCATCGCCTACCTCCAGGGGCAGGTTTGGCTGGCGGCATTTTGTTTCACCATGGTCGGCGCGCTGCTGGCCTTCCTGTGGTTCAACGCCCACCCGGCCGAGCTGTTCATGGGCGACGTCGGTTCGCTGGCCATCGGTGGAACACTGGCAGTTGTCGCATTGATGACCGGCCAGTGGTTGTTGCTTCCCATTGTAGGTGCGATGTTTGTAGCCGAAGCGCTGTCGGTGACGATACAGGTCAGTTGGTTCAAGTTCACCAAGCGACGCTATGGCGAAGGCCGCCGCGTTTTCAAGATGAGCCCGCTGCACTACCATTTCGAGTTGAAAGGCTGGAGCGAGACACAGGTCATGCAACGGTTCTTCCTCTGCGGCATTCTGGCCGGCATGCTGGGCGTCGCGCTGGCGCTGATCTAGCCATGGACAGCTTCCTCGGCAGCAAGGTCGTGATCCTTGGACTGGCCCGCCAGGGCGTTGCCGCCGCCCGCTTTTTCGTGCAGCAGGACGCGCAGGTGATCGTCAGCGATGCGTCGCCGGCTGAGCGGCTGGCCGAACCGCTGGCGCAACTGGCAGCGGCATTGAATCACGACGGACGCCGCATTGACGACGTCAGGTTGGTGCTGGGCGGCCACCCGTTGAGCCTGCTGGATGATTGCGACGTGGTCTGCCTGAGTGGTGGCGTGCCGCCGCAGATACCGCTGGTGCAGGCAGCACTGGCCCGGCACGTGCCGTTGACTAATGACACGATCCTGACACTGGAACGCAGCGCTGCCAGTGCAATCGGCATCACCGGTTCCAGCGGCAAGACGACGACTACGACGCTGGTTGGGCTGATGCTGGCAGCGTCAGGGATGGCGACGCCGGCCGGCCACGGGATAGACGTGACGCGCAGCGGGCCGCAGCCGCACGTCTGGGTTGGCGGCAACATCGGCCAGCCGCTGGTCGATAAACTTGAGCAGATCGATGTCAAAGATTGGCTGGTGTTGGAGCTGTCCAGCTTTCAACTCGAATTGTTCGACGACGCAGCCGGCGGGCGGTCACTGAGTCCGCAGATAGCAGCAATCCTGAACGTGACACCGAATCATCTGGATCGACACCCTTCGATGAGCCAGTACGCCGCCTGCAAAGCCAACATCCTGCGCTGGCAACAGGCCGGCGCCGCGGCGGTGCTCGGCGCGGACGACGCTGTGACCGGCGCCTGGCTGCGCAGCGCAGCGGTGAACATCGCGGCCGGCGCCGGCCAGCCGGCTGTCAGCTTTCCCATCGGGACGCGGCTGGTGGGCTTCGGTCTTGATGATGCGGTGGGCGACGGCTGCTGGCTGCATGGTGAAACACTGATGCTGCGGCTGGATGGCGTGGAGAAACCGATCGTTGCATCGGATGCTGTGACCCTGCGCGGCCGGCACAACCTGCTCAACATCGCCGGAGCCGCTGCGATCTCTGCCCTGGCCGGTGCTTCGGTGGATGCGATGGCGCAGGTGGCGCGGACATTTGCCGGCGTGCCGCATCGCCTGGAACTTGTGCGAGAGCTGGACGGTGTCTGCTGGTACAACGACTCGATTGCAACCGCACCGGAGCGGGCCGCTGCGGCGTTGCGCAGCTTCAGCGAGCCGATTGTACTGCTGGCCGGCGGCCGCGACAAGAAGCTGCCCTGGGATGAGTTTGCCCGCCTGGCGCATCAGCGTGTACGGGTGTTGGTCACGTTTGGCGAGGCGGCCGAATTGATCGAACGAGCGGTGGCCGCCAACGCGCCGGCCGACGCTCGCATGATCGTAATCCACGCCGACGATCTGCCATTTGCTGTCGAGGCGGCCGTCAGTGCAGCGCAGCCGGGCGATGTGGTGTTGCTGTCGCCCGGCGGGACAAGCTACGACGCGTATCGCGATTTCGAAGCCCGGGGTGAGCACTTCCGCTCGCTGGTGGCTGACCTGTAGGATTCTGCAATGCCGACGACAACGAACACATCAAAGACATCACCGAAACCACCTCGCCGGCGCGCCGGGCCTTCGCCCGTTCGCTATGACTTCGTGTTGGTAATGATCGTTGCCACCTTGATCGGACTGGGCCTGGTAATGATTTTCAGCGCGAGCTATGTTCAGGCGAACAATTTGTACGGCAAGTCAGCGTTTTATTTTCTGCGTCAGTTGCAATGGCTTGTCGTCTCTGTAATTGGCATGATCGTTGCGGCGCTGATTGACTTTCGCATTCTCAAGCGGCTGGCGCTGATCCTGATGGCGCTGACGGTGCTCATGTTGGTGGCCGTGCTGCTGTTCGGCGACAAGAACCTTGGCTCGCGCCGACACCTGTTCGGCACGTCGGTGCAGCCCAGCGAAGTGGCCAAGCTGACGATTATCATCTACATCGCCTACTGGCTGAGCTCGAAAGGCAACCGGCTGCGCGAGGTGTCCGTCGGGCTGGTGCCATTCTCTGTGCTGCTGTCGCTGGTCGCACTGTTGATCGTTTTGCAGCCCGACTTCGACACCACCGCGCTGATTGTGATGACCGCTCTGATCATGTTTTTCATCGCAGGAGCAGACCTGAAGCAGCTAGGCATCGCTGGTGTCGTCGCGGCGATTACGTTTGTGGTTGTCGTGACACAGATCAACTATGCGTCCGTCCGCATCAATGAGTTCATCGACTTCCTGAAGGATCCCGGCACTGGCAGCTACCAGCTCACGGCCAGTCTTCAGGCGCTGGCCAACGGCGGCGTACTGGGCGCCGGACTGGGCGACGGGACTACCACGATACCGCTGGCATTCACTGACAGCATCTTTGCTGTGATCGGTGAGGAACTGGGACTGGTGGGTGCGCTTGGCGTTGTGGCGCTGTTCATGGCGTTCGCCTATCGCGGCCTGCGGATCGCGCTGCGGTCAAATGACAGCTTTGGCCTCATTCTGGGCTGTGGTATCACCGGCTGGATTGCGTTGCAGGCATTCGTCAATATAGCAGTCAACACGGCGACCCTGCCGTTCAGTGGGTTGACGCTGCCCTTTGTGAGCTACGGTGGTTCGTCGCTGGTGGCCTGTATGGCCGGCGTTGGTGTTCTTCTCAGCATTTCACGTTACAGCAACCAAACTGCCGCATCACCTGCGCGGGCGGCAGTGCAGCCAACCAATGGAGCAACCTATGCGACTCTTGGTCTCGGGTGGCGGAACTGGCGGGCACGTCTACCCGGTGCTGGCCGTGCTCGACGTGCTACGGCCAGCCGCCGAACCACGCAACAATCGGGCCGCGGATATTCCTCCGGCGGCAGCAGTTACAGCGTCAAAGCCAGCAGCGCGCCCCGAACAGCCGCTCTTAGCCGGCGGGTTACCCGCACCAAACGCACCATTGCCCGGCGTACCGGAACCAGCCGCAAGCCTGCCAAATCCTCCAGTAGCAGCGGAACCTACCGGGTTCCGCGCCGGCGTTGATGAGGTGCAGGTGATGTACGCAGGCGTGGCAGGCGCGGTGGAGGAGGAACTGGCTGGGCGGGCCGGCATTTCGTTCCGCGCCATCGACAGCGGCCAGGTGCGCGGCGTCGGCTTGGTGCGCGCTGCCAAAGGGCTGGCGAAGGCCGGTCGCGGCACGCGCCAGGCAGCTGCGCTGATGCGTGACTTCAAGCCGGACGTGGTATTTGTGACCGGCGGTTACGTGGCCGGTCCCGTGGTTTGGTCGGCCTGGCGCGCTGGGGTTCCAGTGTTTATCTCCTTGCCTGATCTCGAGCCGGGCGTGGCGATCCGCCGCATGAGCCGCTTTGCCAGCCGGGTTGGCGTGTCGTTCGACGAAGCAGCATCGTATTTCCCTGGCAAGGCTGTGGTGACAGGCTACCCGGTGCGACCGGAGATTCTGGCGTTGGTGGGCCGCAAGGCAGAAGCGCGCACGGCGTTGGGTTTGGATCCTGATCTGCCGATGCTGCTTGTTTTTGGCGGCAGCCGTGGTGCACGCAGCATCAACCAGGCGCTGGCAGCCTCGCTGGCCGACATCCTGCAGCATTGCCAGGTGGTCCACGTCAGCGGCACGCTGGACTGGCCCGATGTCGAATCCCGGGCTGCTGGGATTCCTGAACCGCTGCGCGGACGCTATCATCCCTATCCGTACTTGCACGATGAGATGGCGCTGGCGCTGGCAGCGGCCGATCTGGTGGTGGCGCGTGCCGGTGCGTCCACGCTGGGAGAGTTTCCCGCACTGGGCCTGCCCAGCGTGCTGGTGCCATATCCGTATTCCGGCCAGCATCAGGATGTCAATGCTGACTTCCTGGTGGCGCGCGGCGCCGCGATCAAGATTGCGGACGCGGATCTGAGCGCCCAGTTGCGCGGCACGGTGATCGGACTGTTGCAGGACCCAGTCAGAATGCAAGAGATGCGCCAGGCGGCAAGTTCGCTGGCGCGGCCTGATGCAGCGGCCCGGATTGCCCAGGAACTGCGGCATTTGGCGGCTGGCAAAAGGAAGAGCGGCCCATGAACCTGAACCTGCTGATTTTCTTGCTTGCGGCGACTTCGATGGCTGTTTTTGCGACCATCGGTTACATTCAAGGCGCGCGTTGGGCATTCATCTCGTTGCTGATCCTGTTCGGCACGCTGCTGGCCATTGACCTGTTCTCTGACCAGATCGTCATGCTGCTGAACGGGATGTATACCGGTGTCATGCTGGTACTCAACGGAGGTCTGGGCGCCATCGCCAGCGGTGACTTTGAAGCTGTCGGCGAGACGATCTCAACCATCGAAAAACCGTTTGAAGGCGACAACATCAAGTATGCGTATCTGTTGGTGATTGCCATGGCGGTCGGCTTCACCCTGATCCTGGCGGCCCTGATGAAGAGCAAGAAGGGCGTCTTCGGCCTGATCTGGGGATTTCTGTATGGCTATCTGCTGGCGGCCGGCGTCATTCCACTGATCAGCGCGGTGCCGGCCGGGGTATTCCCGGTGCCAATTCTCTATCCGGCGGACGTCCAACCTGGCGCAGTCCAGGTGGCTACCAACCAGTTCTGGACGCGCCTCAGCCAACCGGAAACGATCAGCACGCTCACATGTTTGATCGGCGCATTCCTGGTCCTGTTCTTATTGCTTACAGTGCGGCGTGGCGCCAGGAAGGGTAAGGGCAATGGGTCCAGTTGAAGTTGTCTTCCTAGTTGTTATCGCGATATTCGGCGCGGTCGGCCTGGTGCGCGGCTATCAGCGCGAGCTGGGTGTGACGACAATGCTGCTGATCACGCTCTTCATCCTGGAGTTCCTGACCGACGGCCCCTTTGGCGCGCGCATCAACGGTTTCCTCTTGGATGCCGGAATGACGGCCAGCAGTCTGGAGACGATGTGGGCAATCGTCGCGGTTATCATGATCCTGGTGGTCACGTTCATTTCGTATCAGGGGCTTGGGCTGGTGTATCCCGGTTCGGGCAAGAATGCGTTTGTCAGCCTGCTGGTGGGTCTGATCAACGGGTATCTGTTTGCGGGCAGCATCTGGTACTATCTCGCTAAAGCAAACTATCCCTTCGCTGACGTTGTGCCCGACTATTCGTCGTTCTACAATTTCTTCGTCCAGATCTTGCCGCCGGCGATCTTCGGCTGGGAGTTCTTCATTCTGCTGGCCGTGACGATGATGATCATTCGAGTCATCAAATGATGATGTCGTCTCAGTCTATCGATGCGCGGCTGGCGGCTCTGCTGGCTGCTCCGGCCAGCACACGCATTCACCTGATGGGGATCGGCGGCGCTGGGCTGTCGGCCATAGCGCGCGTGTTGCTTCAGCGCGGTTTCAGTGTGTCCGGCTGCGATCGCCAAGACTCTGTCGTGATTGACGAACTCAGGCAGCTCGGCGCGTCGGTGTCGGTGGGGCACAGTGCGAGCCATGCTGCAGAGGCCGATCTCCTGCTGGTGTCATCGGCTGTTGCGCCTGACCACCCTGAACTGGAGGCCGCGCAGCAGGCCGGTGTGCTGGTTGTCAAACGGGATCATTTCCTGGCGCCACTGATGGCCGGCCAGCGTGCGATTTGCGTTGCTGGAACCCATGGCAAGACCACCTCCAGCGCTATGATCGCCACCATGCTCGACAGTTTGGGCGCCGAACCGGGTTTCATCGTCGGCAGCACCATCCTGTCGCTGGGCACGTCGGCCCGGGCCGGACGCAGCGGTGGTCCCTTCGTAATCGAGGCCGATGAATATGACCATACATTTCTCGGCTTGCGCCCTGACATTGCCGTCATCACCAATGTCGAGTGGGATCATGTGGATTGCTATCCGAACCCGGCGTCCTATCAGCACGCGTTTGTTGATTTTGCAGCCTTAGTCAGGGCTGGCGGTGCGGTGGTGATCTGCGCTGATGACCCTGGCGCTGCCAGTCTGCAAGCGCGGTTGCCCGGTCTGGAGGCGCGGTGGGTTTCGTATAGCGCTTCACGGCCGGCTGATTGGCAGGCGGCCGTGATCAGTGTCAATGCAGCGGGCGGCCAGGACTTCGACGTGTTGCACAACCAGGCGCTGGTCGGGCGAGTGACGCTGCCGTTGTCTGGCCACCACAACGTACTCAATTTTCTGGCGGCGCTGGCGGCCTGTGCCGAGGCCGGGTTTGACGTTTTCACGGCTCCTGCAAAAAACCTTAAAATTTTGCAAAAATTGACTGGAACAGCCCGCAGACTTGAATTTATTGGCGAAAGCTATGATATAATGATCTTTGACGACTATGCGCACCATCCTGCCGAGGTGCGAGCAACATTGAGTGCGGCACGGCAGCAATTTCCCCGCCGTGCCCTTTGGGTACTGTTCCAGCCGCATACGTACAGCCGCACTCATGCCTTGCTAACCGAGTTTTGCGACAGTTTTGAAAACGCCGATCACGTGCTCATCACAGACATCTACGCAGCCCGAGAACGTGATAGCCTGGGCGTGGCCGCATCCGATCTGGTTCGGGTGCTTTCGTCCCATCCCGATGCCCGCTTTGCAGGCAGTTTAGACGCGGCCACGGCGACGTTACTCGATGAATTGCGTGCAGGCGACGTGTTGTTGACCCTTGGCGCCGGCGATGGCAACCAGGTAGGCCAGCGGGTTTTGGCCGGCTTGCAGGCTCGTGACGATTCCAGGGTGCCAGCTCTTATGAGTGATCGGTATGCTGACCTGGCTGCGGCCATCGCCCAGCGTACAGGATTGGCCGTGCGGTTCGATGAGTTGCTGGCCAGCCACACGACGATGCGCATCGGTGGTCCGGCTGATCTGTTCATCACAGTCAACGAGACGGATCAGTTGGTCGCGGCAGTGCGACTGGCCCGCGAACACTCAGTGCCGGTAATGGTGCTCGGCGGTGGCAGCAATGCATTGTTCAGTGACGCCGGTGTACGCGGCCTTGTCCTTGCCAATGCGTGCCGTTCCGTGCAGCAACGGGACGGCCAGGTCGTCTGGGCGGAATCAGGCGTGAATCTTGCCGGTCTTGCCCGCCAGTCGATGCGCTGGGGATTGAGCGGTTTGGAGTGGTGTGTCAGTGTTCCAGGAACTGTGGGTGGCGCCGTAGTCGGGAACGCGGGCGCCCATGGTGGCGACATTGCCGGCAGTCTACTGCGTGCTGCGGTGCTCAACCCGGATGGCTCGCTGGCTGAGTGGCCGGCGGCACGTTTCCAGTATGAGTACCGGAGCAGCGCAATGAAGGTGCTGCTCCGTGCTGGCCAGCCAGCGCCTGTTGTACTGTCAGCGGCTTTTCAGCTGCAGGCAGGCGACACGGCCGAGATGGAAGGCTGGGCGGCAGGGTTTCTGGCTCACCGGCGTGCGACGCAACCGACTGAACCTAGCGTCGGCTCAATTTTTCAGAATCCGCCGGGCGACTACGCCGGGCGCATTA
Source organism: Anaerolineales bacterium (assembly GCA_020634615.1). Taxonomy (GTDB): domain Bacteria; phylum Chloroflexota; class Anaerolineae; order JAAEKA01; family JAAEKA01; genus JACKBK01. The sequence continues at coordinate 153,884 of JACKBI010000003.1, read as the reverse complement.
TCGACTCGCTGGGGCTGAAGGGCCATTCGATTGGTGGCGCGCAGTTTTCAGCGGTTCACGCCAATTTCATTGTGAACCTGGGCGGCGCCACGGCAGCAGATGTCCTGGCGTTGATCGATCTGGCCCGCCGCAGCGCATGGGATGTACTGGGTGTCGAACTGATGCCGGAGATCCTGTTTCTGGGTGATTGGGCGTCTCAGCCGCCTTACCGGTCGTTGAGGGAGCAGGCGTCATGAGCAAGCTGCGTGTGGGCGTTCTCTTTGGCGGGCGCTCCGGTGAGCATGAAGTTAGCCTGCGTTCAGCTCGCTCGGTGATCGGTGCTTTCGATCCTGAACGGTACGAGATCGTGCCGATTGGCATCGACAAGCAGGGGCGCTGGCTGTTGGGTGAGGCGTCGCAGTTGCTGCTGGCCGGTTCGTCGTCAGACGCGATGCCCGCGGCGCTGGTAGCTGCCGAGCCGGCAGTCGGCATCGTGCCGCGAACCGAGTCGCTGCTTGACCTGGATGTGGTCTTTCCCGTGCTGCATGGCCCGCTGGGCGAAGACGGCACGGTGCAGGGCTTGCTGGAACTGGCCGGCGTTCCGTACGTCGGTTGCGGTGTGCTGGCCTCGGCAGTGGCCATGGACAAGGCAGTATGCAAAGCGCTGTTTGCCGTACATGCGTTGCCGCAGGTGCCCTATCTGGTACTGCTGCGCAAGGCGTGGGATGCTGATCCTGACGAAGTCCTGGCGTTCGTTGAAAGTCAGCTGGCGTATCCAGTGTTCGTCAAGCCGGCCAATCTCGGTTCCAGCGTTGGCATCAGCAAGGCCAGGAACAGCAGCCAGCTTGCCGCAGCGATTCGCGAAGCCGCCAGATATGATCGCAAGCTGGTGGTTGAGGCAGGCGTCGATGCCCGTGAGATCGAAGTCAGCGTCCTGGGTAACGACGAGCCCATAGCATCGGTTCCCGGCGAAGTCGTGCCGGCCCGCGAGTACTATGATTACGCAGCGAAGTACATCGATGACGACTCGGAGCTTCTCATTCCGGCGCCCTTGACAGCTGAGCAGCAGGCCGAGGTGCAGCGACTGGCAGTACAGGCGTTCCGCATCGTGGATGGCGCAGGTATGGCACGGGTAGATTTTCTGCTGGATCGCAGCAGCGGTGACCTGTACATTAACGAAATCAATACCATTCCTGGCTTCACCAGCATCAGTATGTATCCCAAGCTGTGGGAGGCCAGTGGTCTGCCCTTCAATCGGCTGGTCGACCGGCTGGTTGAATTGGCGGTCGAGCGGCAGCAGGACCGGGCACGTTCGGAGACAACCTATGCGCCATCGGTTGGAACGCCATCATGAGCGGCAAGGCCAAGCCAGGTCAGGTGAAAAGCAGGAGCCGTACTCCGGAAGAGCGGCGGCGGACTGCTCGCAAGCAGTCACGCACCTATCGATCGACTGCGCCCGGTCCGACGAAGGTCGAGCGCAAGACCCGGGTGTCCAAGGCGGCGAAACCGGCCAAGTCGCGCCAACCGCGTCAGGCGCCTGCGATGCCCCGTCTTGGAAAACGACGGGCATTGGCCCTCGTGCTGGCGCTTGTGCTGGTAGGTCTGGTGGTGTTTGGCTTCGCTGATAGCCACTTTTATGTGCATGCCGCTGACATTCGCGGCGTGCAGTATAGTCCGATGGATCAGATCTACCAGCAGGCGGACGTCAACGGTTACAGCATTTTCTGGGTCAACACCCGCGAGGCGGCGCAGAGAATCGAGGCGCTGCCCTACGTCAAGCGGGCGACGGTGCTGACGGCCCTGCCAAACCTGGTGCGTATCGATGTTGAGGAGCGGGTGCCCGTGGCGCTCTGGCGGGTCAACGGCCAGGATCTGTGGGTCGATGTGGATGGCGTGACCATGCCGGTGGCCAGCGCGGACGTGAATCTTCCAGTGTTTACCGACCTGGACGGAAGTACCGTGCGACCGGATGGCGGCGTCGATACGCAGTTGATCAGCAGCGTTCACGAGTTGAAACAACAATTGCCGGAGATCAACGAATTCGCCTATGACCGGTTCAACGGCTTGCAATTCCATCTGGCCAGTGGCACGGCTGTGTTGCTTGGCAAGCCGGACGGCCTGGCGCAGCGGGTCGACGAACTACTGGTGTTGCAGGGCAGCCTGGCCAGTCTGGGCCAGATGCCGCTGGAGATCGACTGGCGTTACGAAGATGGTTACACATTGAAACTGCCCTAGCGGCTGGTTCAGGAACGAGAAACGTGGCCGATATAATCTGTGCCATCGATGTTGGCACTACCAAAGTCACCACAATAATCGCTGAGGTCATCGACGCGGACACCCTCCACGTCCTGGGCTTTGGCAGCGCGCCGTCCGATGGCATGACCAAAGGCGTTGTGACCAACGTGGCCGCTGCCACTGCGGCCATCGGCCAGGCCATCGAAGAGGCTGAGCATGCCGCGGATCGATCTATCGGTCGCGCCTATGTCGGCATTGCCGGCAGCCACATCGATGCGCAGCCCAGCCGCGGCGCTGTGCCCATCGGTCGCAACCGCGTGGTAACGCCTGATGATGTGGCGCGCGTCAAGGAAGCTGCTCGTGCGGTGGCATTGCCGCACAACCGTGAGATCATCCACGTTGTCGCCCGCAGCTTCGCAGTCGATGAGCAGGAGGACCTGCAGGACCCATTGGGAATGCACGGCTTCCGGCTTTCGGTTGATGCACAGGTTGTTACCGGAGCCACCGGCGCGGTGCGCAACCTGTTGAGTTGCGTGCAGACCCACGGCATCGAGATCGAGGAGCTGGTGCTGGAGCCGCTGGCATCGGGTGAAGCAGTCCTGACCGACGCCGAGCGCGACATGGGCGTGGTCGTGGTGGACATCGGCGGCGGCACCACCGATGTCGCGATGTTCATCAAGGGCAGCCTGTGGCACACGGTTGTCCTCGATGTGGGCGGCCAGCACCTGACCCACGACCTGGCAGTTGGCCTGGGTGCGCCCTTTGAGGCTGCCGAGCAACTGAAGATCCGCTATGGCAGCGCCATGGCCGACCGCATCGCGCCAGACCAGGAAGTAAATGTCGAGGTGTTTGGCGAGTCGGAACCCCGCGTTGTATCCCGGCTCTTGGTGGCTGAGATACTGGAAGCGCGGGCGGAAGAGATGATCAACCTGATTCTCAGGGAGATCAAGCGATCCGGTTATGACGGGCTGATCCCGGCGGGGCTGGTGCTCACCGGCGGCACGGCTCGACTTGCCGGACTACGTGACCTGGCGCGGCAGATGACCCATCTGCCGGTGCGCATCGGCGCACCCGCAGGTTTCGCCGGGCTGCCCGATGAGCTGCGCACTCCTGACAACGCCACCGGCGTTGGGATGCTGAGGTGGGCGCTCAAAGGCCAATGGGTGGCCGTTGAACATGGAGATCGGCGCCAGCAAAGTTCCTTCATGGAACGGATCATGCGCTGGCTACAGAATCTGTTGCCTGATTGAACGGGAACTCTCAGGCGGCAATTGGCAACCGGAATGCCGAGATACGGCATAACTTGACAGATAGTAGAGGAGCGACGACATGACTACCAGGAAAGTGACGAGAGACACGCAGCCGAGCTTCGCCGACAACTTCGCCAAGATCCGCGTGATCGGCGTTGGCGGCGGCGGCAGCAATGCTGTAAACCGGATGATCGAAGCCGGTATTCAGGGGGTTGAATTCATTGTGGTGAACACCGACGCCCAGGCGCTGCTGGATGCAAATTCCCCGCAGCGGCTGCGCATCGGCGACAAGCTGACCCGCGGCCTGGGCGCCGGCGGAGATCCCGGAGTTGGCGAGAAGGCCGCCGTCGAGTCGGCTGAAGATCTGGGCAATATGGTGGACGGCGCTGACATGGTGTTCGTGACGGCTGGCATGGGTGGCGGCACAGGTACGGGTGCAGCACCCGTGGTTGCGCAGTTGGCTCGTGAAACCGGCGCACTGACCATCGGCGTTGTTACCCGCCCCTTTGCTTTTGAGGGCGCCAAGCGCCGCCGTGTTGCTGAAGAGGGCTTGCAGCGACTCAAGGAACAGGTCGACACGCTGATCGTCATCCCGAACGATCGCCTTCTGCAGATTGTCGACAAGAAATCCAGCATCCGCGACGCCTTCAACGTGGCCGACGATGTGTTGCGCCAGGGCATCCAGGGTATCAGCGAACTGATCACCATTCCCGGCCTGATCAACCTGGACTTTGCCGATGTGCGCGCGGTGATGGAAAACGGTGGATCGGCGTTGATGGCTATTGGCTCTGCCAGCGGCGAAGGCCGTGCCCAGCAGGCAGCCGAAGGCGCCATCGCCAGCAAGTTGCTGGACGTCAGCATCGACGGCGCCCAAAGCATCCTGTTCAATGTGACCGGCGGCATGGATATGTCGCTGCACGAGGTGAACGAGGCAGCGGAGATCATCCGCGCTACGGCACACCCCGAATCCAACATCATCTTCGGAGCCGTCCTGGATCCGAATATGGAAGGCGAGATCCGCGTCACGGTGATCGCCACCGGTTTCGAGGTCGCTGCCACTGCACAGAAACCTGTTCCGGGCGCGCGTCCATTCCCGAGCGCAGTGTCTCCGGAGCGGAGCGACAAGACCGTACCATTCCCGGTGCGAACCTACAACCCTGACGATCTGGATATCCCGGCTTTCCTGCGCAAACGCCAGCAAGCCTAGTCGTCCCTTCGTCGCTGCTCTGATAGTTGCAACTACCCCTGGTCGGGCTTGCCCGGCCAGGGGCGTATCGCGTTAACGACCAAATGCGGCGATCTTCTCGTTCCGACCAGTCTTCGCAGCGGGCCAGGGCCGGCAAATTTTCAATAGACACATTAAGGCGAAGCAATAGCGTACGAGACCTGGCACAACCGGGGCAAGAGCCTGGTCGCAATGCCGCTGGATCTGCAACGGGTGGGAGATCGGTAACCTTAAAAATCGCATACGACTTGCGTGCGGTGTGGAAAAAGCCTTGTCAAAGCCCCTCTCCTATGGTACAATGGCACGTGCCGCTCAAGATACAACATATAGTATGGTGTGCGTTCACTTACCACTATATCGTGTAGTTCAAGGAGCGTGTTGTACCCCAGGCTGAACAGCCTCTAGACAGACATCTATTCAAATCTCGGTCGCTTGGGACCGGGATTTCTAATCGGTCGGCAATGTGCCTGCTGTTGGAGTCGTGAATGAAGTGTCCACACTGTGGTGATGCAAACTCGCGGGTCGTTGATACGCGTTCCACGGGTGATGGAATACGGCGTCGGCGCGAGTGTGAGACTTGTCATAAGCGATTCACTACTTACGAGCACGTTGCGGCTTCGTTGCTGATCGTGAAAAGTGATGGCCGCCGCGAGCCGTATGATCGTCAGAAGCTGATGCACGGTATTCTGATCGCTTGCGCCAAACGTCCCATTCCCCAGGTATCCATCGAGGCGATGGTGGACTCCGTTGAAGAAGAACTCGCCGCACTGGGCCGTACCGAGGTTAAGAGCAACTACGTAGGAAGCCTGGTTCTGGAACATCTGAGACAGCTCGATCCTATGGCGTACATTCGCTTTGCGATGGTCTACCTTCAGATGAGCGACCTAGAGGTGGTGCAGCAGCACATCGGGCGCATTTTGCCTCCCGCGTAGCTGGCTGATGCGTCTTGTATTGACCTCAGGCGAGGGCCTCAACGCGTCGAGTTGTGATCGCCTGCTGTCTCATCTGGTTGACGCTTCGTCCAAAGAAGCAGGTGAGGTGACTATCGATCTGCGATCGGCATCGTTTGTCGATCCATACGGCATGGCGATGCTGGTGATGGTAGGACGGCAGCTTCATCGCCGTGACGGTCGATTGATCTGCGTGTTGCCCGGTAGTGACCGGCCCGTTCAAACCATCGTGCAGACCGGATTGCTGGATGCCTTGCGGCCGGTGGCTGAGTTGCGTAACCTGCCCAAGGAACTGTCATCCAGGTATCCCAGCGCCCTGCCGGCGACCGCCATCCGTAGCCGCAACGATGTGCAAACCGTCGTCGGACATCTGGTGCAGATGACCCGTGATCGATTAGGCTACAACACCGGTGATGTTCTTGACACTGCCAAGGTCGTCTCAGAGCTGTGCAACAATGTTGTCGATCACAGCGGCGCAGAAGGGATTGTCCTGGCCCAACTCGGTTCGGACCGCTACGGCGCCCGCTACGTGGCGCTGGCGGTAGCTGACGACGGTATCGGCATTCGCGGCAGTCTGACGAGACGTTATCCCGAAGCCGGTCAATGGCAGCACGGAGTCGCCATTGAGCGAGCACTGGGCGGTCTCAGCAGCCGGGAGACTGGCGGTGGCGCAGGGTTGCGCAGCGTGACCGCCGTGGTGAGGCGTTATCAGGGCCGGCTGACGGTGCGATCCGGGACGGATCGGGTCTATGTTTCAGCCGACCGAACGCCAAAAGTCCATACAGGTGCCCTCTTCCCGGGCACATTGGTTGGCATCAGCTTCAGCCAACGACCATAGGAGGTAGAAGGAAATTGACGCCGTTGCATGAGGAACACGTCGCGCTACCGGAAACAATATTGGGTGGTCGTGATGCCACGACGCGTGAGGAATTGCTGTCGCGCTTTCGCGCGATGCCGGCCAACAGTCTGCTCGTGTTGGACCTGGAAACGGTTCAGTTCATGGACTATTCCTGGGCCGACGAGATCATTGCCAGCCTGCTGAAGGCGTCGCGCAAGGCCAAGGCGCCGCGCTTTGTCGTGGTACGCCAGCCAAGCATCAGCGTCAGCGAATCGATCGAGGCCGCGGTCTCGTTGCATGGGCTGACCTGTGTCAAGGTTGACAGTGAGGGCAAGGCATCGGTGCTGGGGAATCTCAGTCCTTCATTGCGCCAGACCTACGACATGGCAGTGGCGCGCGGCCAGATCAGCGCCCAGGATCTGCCAGACGCGTTGTCACCCAGCACAAAGAGCAACCGGCTCAAGGAACTGGAACGCCGCGGGCTGCTTTACCGAGTCGGTGAGGAAGTCATCGACGGTGGTGGGCGCCGCTTTATCTACGAACCAGTTCGCTGAGCTTTTTTTTCTGCGGCGGATTCAGCCACCCGAAATGAATTCGGGGCGAGACCATGCCTGGCGCAGTGAACGTGCCACTGTGATCCCCAGGCTTTATTGGTTGTGACCTGGATCGAGAATCTGGTACAGGGTTCTGGACCTAATGTTTGTAGTGAATAATGGATAGTTACAAAATCACTTTTGATGGAGGCAAACGATGAAACAAGCGGTGACGGCGGACGCTGCTGTATTGACCATGCCTGAGGCGGTGCTTGAAAGGCCCGGCAAGATCAGTTCCAACGGGTTGGAGGTTCTGCGCCGGCGCTATTTGCGCAAGGGGCCGGACGGCAAGCCGGTGGAGAGCGTACCGGAGATGTTCTGGCGGGTTGCCAGTAATGTGGCTCTGCCGGAGCGAACCTGGTCCGGTGACGAAGCATATGCGGAGGCCAGCCAGCAGTTCTATGACCTGTTGACAACGCTGAAGTTTTTCCCCAACTCGCCCACGTTCACGGGGGCGGGAACGCCTCTGGGCCAGCTTGCAGCCTGTTTTGTGCTGGCAATTGACGATGACATGGGCAAGGATTCGGACGAAGGAATTTTCAATACGCTGCGCAACGCCGCACTGATTCAGCAGACAGGTGGCGGCAATGGCTTCAGCTTCAGCCGGCTACGACCGAAGGGCGGCGCGGTCAAGACCAGCGCCGGCGTTGCCAGCGGCCCGGTGGGGTTCCTGCGCGTGTATGACGCCGCGTTTGGCGAGATAGCCCAGGGCGGTTCACGGCGAGGCGCAAACATGGGCGTCTTGCGGGTAGACCATCCTGACATCGAGGAATTCATCGCCTGCAAGAGCGTGGAAGGCCAGATCGCCAATTTCAACATCTCCGTCGGTGTCACTGATGCATTCATGCAGGCAGTGAAAGAGGATGGCGACTTCGATCTGGTGGAGCCGCGCGGCAAGAATGTCGTGCGTACGTTGCGGGCGCGCACACTGTTTGAGGATATTATCAGGCACGCGCACCGCAACGGCGAGCCGGGCGTTCTCTTCCTGGACGCCGCCAATCGATCTAACCCGGTGCCACATCTCTATGAGCTGGAGGCAACCAACCCGTGCGGCGAGCAATTCCTGGGACCTTACGAAAACTGCTGCCTCGGCTCCATCAATCTGGCGCAGCATGTGACCGCTGACGGCCAGATCGATTGGGCAGCTCTTGAGGAGACAGTGGTGCTTTCGACCCGTTTCCTGGACGATGTGGTGAGCGCCAACAAGTATGTGCCGGCCGTGCCGCAGCTCGAAGATGCCGCCCACCGCGTTCGTCGCATCGGCTTGGGCATCATGGGACTGGCGGATGTCATGTACATGATCGGCGTTCGCTATGGCGACGAAGAGTCGCTGGATCTTGCCGGTCAGGTCATGGAGTTCGTTCGCTACCACTGCATGCGCACTTCCATCGAACTGGCGCGCGAGCGCGGACCGTTCCCCGCCATCTCCGGTTCACTCTACGACCCTGACAATCTCCGTTGGCAGCCACCGACTCCCGTGCAACCCTTTGCCCACGACTTCGATCGGCCGCATCTCAGCTGGGATCTGATCGTGGATGGCATCAAGGAGCACGGCATTCGCAACGGCGCCCAGACCACTATCGCACCCACCGGCACGATCGGTACGGTGACCGGGTGTGAGGGCTACGGCTGCGAACCGGTGTTCGCGTTGGCCTACACTCGCTACGTCAAGGAAGCCGCGGGCGATGTTGCGCTAACCTATGTTAGCCCGCTTTTCCTGCGGGCACTGGACGCGGCCGGCATCGTGGGCGACGAGCGCAAATCAATCGTCGACCAGATCGTCCTGACCGGCACATGCCAGGGCATCGACGAACTGCCGGCGGACCTGCGCCACACCTTCGTCGTCAGCCAGGACATCGCGCCGACCGAGCACGTGCTGATGCAGGCAGCATTGCAGCGCTTTGTTGACAACAGCATTTCCAAGACGTGTAACTTCCCGCCCGAGGCGGAACCGGAAGACGTGGCCGAGGCGTATATGATGGCCTGGGAACTGGGCTGCAAGGGCTTGACAGTCTATGTGACCGGCAGCCGCCAGGAGGTGGTGCTGGAAACGAAGGCGACCGCCGACGCAAAGAAAGCCGCGTCTGGCGATCAGCCTGCTAACGGCACGGCCAGCCACGCCGAAACGCTGGAAGCATTGCCGTACCAGCCGGAAGGCGCTGTCGCCAATGGCAGCAACGGCAAACCGCACGCCGAGATGATCTCGTACGATGTGAAACGGCCGCGGCCGCGCCGGCTGCATGGATCGACCTATCGCCGCCTGACGCCGCTGGGCACCGCCTACATCACCGTCAACGATACCGATGAGGGTGAGCCGTTCGAGATTTTCATGAACGTCGGCAAGGCTGGGTCGGATGTAGCCGCCGTCAGCGAGGCGCTGGGCCGCTTGATCAGCCTGACGCTGCGTATTCCCAGCTCGCTGACGCCCACCGAGCGACTGAATCAGGTTGTCTACCAGCTCAACGGCATCGGCGGCGGACGGCATCTTGGCTTCGGGCCGCAGCGGGTGCGCAGCTTGCCGGACGCGGTGGCTCAGGTGCTGGCCGAGCATCTTGACGCCATGCCTGCCCCGCCGCCTGCGCAACCGACGAATGAGCAACTCGCGCTGCCGATGCCCAAACAGATCGGTGATCTCTGCCCTGATTGCGGCAACAGCACGCTGCTGAACATCGAAGGCTGCCGCAAGTGCCACGTCTGCGGGTACAGCGAGTGCTAGAGCGAGCCGACCGGGATACAAGGACAGCGAAAATCCGATAGAATGAAGGCCCTGCCACTACTGGCAGGGCCTTCTGTTAAGAATGCTCCTCATCCCGGCAGTTGCGCCGGATGAGTTTGACAAAGCACTCGAAAGGGTCTTAAATGCAGTACATCAGTGGTGGGATTACTGGCCTTGTTACGAGGCTGTGATTATCCGCATTGCCGTGAATCCTCTTCACGCAGGTCCAGTTTCTGGAAAGACGTGCTGACATCAACGAAGGGGAAGCCCGGCACACAATTGGGCGTTTCTTAGTCCGCCACGTTCAAGAAGGAGGGACCCTTCCCGATGAATCTCAACGCACGCAACACGTATCTGGGTGTCGTGTTTGTCGCGCTGGTTACCCTGCTGCTGGCGCCTACGGCTGCTGGCGCGGTTCGTCCGCTTGAGGCGCCACCTACGCCCGAACAGTGGCCGCCCGCGCCCTATCTCGTGCAGGACATCAACACCAGCTCAGCTTTTTCCTATCCGATGGAACTGACGCAGCGCTGTTTTCTGCCAGTGATCACGAAGAACGTCACACCCATCGCTATCGTCCATCCTGTTGACATCAACCCGTCCATCGCCGTGCCAGGAGATACGATACATGTGACCAGCGGGAACTGGACACCTGAAATCAGCGTTTCAGTCTCCATAGTCGAGGCAGGTCAGCCCTATACGCAGGCGTTCGCCGTGCCCGGCACGACGGTTACCACCCCGGCCAACCCTGCTCAAGGGTTCACCATCCAATTCGTCTTCCCGGACGACCCCCGCTGGCAAATCCCTTCAGACGTATGGGTCTATATTCATAACGCCGATTGGACGGAGTGGGGTCGCGATACGCTGGAACTCCACGAACAGTAGTGAGCGGTCGACTCAGCGAACGCCGCGTTTCCTACTGGTACTCCTACTCTTCCTCGTACTCGTTCTGATAGATGCAGCAGCTCCCGGAGTCGAGTATGAGGAGGAGTACGAGTAAGAGTACGAGGAAACCAGCGGCCCGGTGCGCCGCCAGCTAGATCTGTCTCAACTCCCGCAGGTTGTCCACGATCATGGAAACTACCACGGCGACCACTGCCAACAGCAGCACGAGCTGCCAGAACTCGTAGAGTAATATCCCGCCGGCGATGATTGCCAGAATAATGACAGTACTCAACAGGAAGTTGGTCAGCCGTCCGCGCGCAGTCGCCTCGATTGCTCCAAAGATCAGCAACACCGAGACGATCAATTCGGGCCAGTAGGACGGCTTGACATAGATCAATCCTGCCAGGGCGAGCAGGGCCAGCGCGCCGCTCAATGCTGCCCAGATATCGACGATACGGCGGTGAGGCGGCGCCGGTGGTTCGGGGTGATGGACAGAGCGAATATGGGCGGTAGGCGACGACCCCTCGCCGGCAGCACTGCGCGCTTGTGTAGACCGAACGGCCCGAATCGTTTCAACGATGGCCACACGATTGTGCTGCATGGTGTCCAGGGCCTTACGTTCATCGCTGGCAAGCTCGTCCAATTCCTTCGCAATTGCCTCACCATAGGCTGAACTGCGCAGCGACGTGATATCCATCTCCAGCTCTTCCACGGTGGCGCGCTTATCGGCGATCTGTTCATCCAGCCGTTGAAGTTGATGCTCCAACTCGGTCGTACGCTCTTGCAACTTCTGCGTTACCTGAGGAGGTGTGGGCACTTTGTCCATACCTGCCCAGCCCAGCGGATCGTACCAGGACTGGCGCACCGAGCCGTCGCGGTTGTACTTGGGACCGGAAGGCGCCCGCTCGCCGCCGATGAAGTCGCGTGTATCAAGTCCCCAAAGCCCTCGATACTGGTCCACCCAGGGGACGTCATCCGAGATCAGCACCGGACTCCATGACTCCGGTTGACCGGGGCCAATGCTTTTGCCGTCGCCGCGGGCATAGTCGATGTGGGGAATGCTGAGCAGCGGCCGGGTTCTGTCTGCGTCAGGGGCCTGGTCTTGACGGCCCATGCGGAGCTGCTCATACCAGAAGCGACGTGCTCGTTGGACATATTGCTCGGCAGGCTTCAGAAACTTTGGCGTGATGCCAACCATATACTCGCCTGCCTCAAAGTAGCTGGCATGCGAGCCGGCCCCGGCGTAGACAACCGGATGCGTTCCCTCCTTATCGAGCAACGGGTCGTCCCAACGACGGCGCAGGTCATCGCCTTTGAAGTCGTGCGACGCATAGGCAACCCAGCGCGGTTCCAGTTGTCCCAATTCGTTCTCGAAGGCGTAAACGAAGATCTGCTCCCAGTCGGTTTCGTGGTCATTGACACCGTGGAAGGTTGATCGCCAGTCGTTCATCGTCATAAAGAACAGGTATTGCAGCACAATCCAGCCATTGTCGCGTACCACACGCCCGTGGTAGACGCGTCTCGGGTCAAGCTTTTGCAGCGCCTGGTATTGCACCTGGGCAGCCGCGGTGAAGCCACCCGGCACCTGCCCGCGTACCAGAAACGTCAGGTCGAACAACGAGTCGACGATGCGGAATGTGAGAGGCACGCGCGACAGCCGGCCGGCGCTGTGGAAGATGGTGCGGTCTGGCCGGTTTCGCCAGCGTTGGTACGCAAGGCCGGAGAGCGGTTCATCGACCAGATTCATGTACAGCGTGTGGCCGGTGGGAATTTCGCTGTATTGGGCGAGGACGTCCAGCGTGAGCTGGCCCGACGGGACGAGTAGCTGATCCTTGCCGGCAGGCGTGCGCATCCAGAGGCTGGCGTGCCGCACATATTGCTCGACGCCGGTGGGGAAGAACAGTTCACCCTCAGTGTAGCGTACAATTGGCTCGAATTGTTGCAGCAGTTCGAGATCGCTCATGGCGCGACCTCTCGCGGGACGGCCCGCCCTTCGAACGCTGCCTGAACACTGCGCTGGTTGAGGTAAAAGACGCTGATCACATCGAGCAACATGGGTACATATGGCTTGCCGCCACTGAGGTAATAGACGATGGCGGCCAGCAGAAACGCACCGATCAAAATCATCGCCGCAATCCAGGCCCAGCGTTTGAGCAGGAACAGCCCAGTACAAATCGCCGCGGCCACAACGAGGATGACGCCAACCAGGGCTAAGTTGTATGCATCGTTATGCAGGTCTGGAATCATGATTGGGCTCAAGTGCTCGCGCACCCGTACCAGATCCAGGTAGACTGCCAGTGCACGGAAGGCCAGCAAGGCGATGATCGCATAGACGCCGAACGGGCGTTTGATTTTAGTAGATGTGGCGGGCATGGCGCAGAAGGTATCTCTTTCACTTCATACCGGGAGTTCAGTACAGGTGCGTGCAGCCAGATATTATAGCGTATTTTCAGTCAAAGATCATATATCCCGGACTCCCGGCGACATTGGCATTCGCGCACCACGGGTGTTATAATCTGTGGGTGAAGCGGGTGTTGCGAATCGTTGGCCTGTTGATTTTGGCCCTGACGCTGATGGCCGTACTGGTCGTCGGCGTTTTGAGTTGGCAGATCAACCGGCTGGGCAGCCAGGATCTGGCGCAACCGGCCGACGCGATCGTCATTCTCGGCGCTCGCGTCAATGCCGATGGATCGCCGAGCTCCGATCTGCTGAGCCGCACCTTCCACGGCATCGACCTTTACAACGCCGGCCTGGCGCCGGTGGTGATCTGCGCAGGCGGCGCGGGCGGCGACCGGCTGTCAGCCGGCGCGGTGGCCTGCCGCTACGCAGCGGAGGAGCTGGGCTTGCCGGCAGACAACGCACTGTTCGCGCAGGAAGGCAACGCCTGGACCACGGCTGACGAAGCCGCGAAAGTAAGCAGCATCATGCGAGCCAACGGCTGGCGATCGGCGATCCTGGTGAGTCATCCGTTACATCTTTTCCGGGCCAAGTGGCTCTTCGAACGCGAGGGTATCGAGGTGTACACCAGTCCGACGAACACGAACCTGCGGCGCATTTTCCCGCCGCTGCGTGCCTGGTATTCGTTGCGGGAGGCCGGCGGTGTGCTGCTGACGGCCGCGCAAGATCTTCCATTTGTAGACCGACTGTTGACTTGGTTGAGTGATAGAGTATATGGGTAACAAATCTGAATGACCTGGGAACAAACTGTAGAAGCAAACAAGATACTGAACAAGGAAATTGGGACCGTCGTCAAGGACTGGGGCGGCAAGCTGCCTATTGCACTGGCCTATCCCAACACCTATTACGTCGGGATGTCCAGCCTGGCCTTGCAGATCCTCTACCGCCGGTTCAACGAAAACCGGCAGGTCGTGTGCGAGCGCGTCTTCTGGGATAAGGGCGGTGAGAAGGCTGGCCGGCCGCTGTTTTCGCTGGAAACGCAGGAACCGGTGAACGAGTTCGCCGTCTGGGCGTTCACCATCTCCTACGAGATGGACTACTTCAACGTGGTCGAGATGCTGCGCCAGGCCGGTGTGCCGCCGCTGGCTGCCGACCGCGACGAGCGCTGGCCGCTGCTGATCGCCGGCGGGCCGGGCATCACCATGAACCCGGAGCCGATGGCGCCATTCTTTGACGCGATCGTCATCGGTGAAGGCGAGGAGATCGTCGATACGCTAGTTGGGACGATCATCGATGTGGGCGACGACGACCGCGGTGAGTTGCTGGCGGCGCTGGATCGTATCGACGGCCTCTATGTGCCGCAGCTTGTCCCGCCCATCGATCCCAGGCATGACAGCGGGGAGCAGCGGCAGATCAAGCGCCTTTGGGTGCGCGAGCTGGAGCGGTACCCAACCGTCAGCTCGCTTTACACGCCCGACACCGAGTTTGGTGGATTGCACCTGATGGAGATCGCACGCGGCTGCGGCCGCGGCTGTCGTTTCTGTCTGGCCGGCTACGTCTATCGCCCGCCGCGTGAGCAGCCGCTGGAGTTGCTGCTGGATTGGGCGAAGGAAGGGCTGCGGCACCGCGACAAGGTGGGGCTGATCTCCGCGGCGGTGTCCGACCATACCCAGATCGACGAGCTGGCGATCCGCCTGCGCGCCATGGGCGCCAAGCTCAGCGTCAGTTCCATGCGCGTCGATCCAATCTCGGTGCCGCTGGTCGAGGCGCTGCGCGCCAGCGGCACGCAGACGCTGACCATCGCGCCCGAAGCTGGCAGCCAGCGGCTGCGCGATGTGATCAACAAGACCCAGACCGCGCAGCAAATACTGGACGCCGTCGATCTGGCCGAGCGGCTGGACTTTCCGCAGCTCAAGCTCTATTTCATGATCGGCCATCCGACTGAGACCGACGACGACATCCAGGCGCTGGTGGATCTGGCGCTGGAGGTGCGCGGGCGCTTCAAACGGCGGTTGGTCATCAACGCGACGCCTTACGTGCCCAAGGCGCACACACCCTTCATGTGGGAGGGCATGACCGACGTTGCGACTTTCGAGCGACGGCAGAAGTTCATCCAGCGCGGGCTGGGCAAGCATCAGGTGGCGGTGCGCGCCGACTCGCCGCAGTGGGCTGCCGTGCAGGCGGTGCTCGCGCGCGGCGACAGGCGGCTGGCGCCTGTGCTGTTGAGCATGAAGCGGCTGTCAGTCGCCAACTTCGAGCGCGCGCTGTCTGACCACGGCCTGACCATGGAGGAGTTCATCGGCCCGCGTGAGCCGGGTGTCCGCCAGCCGTGGGACATCGTGCAAAGCGGCGTCACCAGCAACTACTTCCAGTTCGAGCAGCGGCACGCGCAGCGCAGCGAGACCGGTTTGAGTTGCCCGCCAGATGCCAGCGGCTGCCTGACCTGCGGTTCGTGCGACACTGACTGGGCGTATCGCGCCAACGACGGCGTGCCGGTTAAAAGCAAGGGGCCGTGGCGTGCTGAGGACTGGCGGCCGGCCGCGGTGCCGATCGCGTTGCAGATTTGAGGCGGGTTGTTCGTAGTCGCGACTTCAGTCGCCTCCGGCGCTCGGACGTACGAATCGTTGAAGCATCATGCAGATCGACACCGAAACACCGCTTCCTCTCGCTCGCTTTGACAACCTGCGCCAGCACGTCGGACTGATCCACGCGATCAGCACGCGCCACGGCGGTGTCAGCCAGGGCGCGTTTGCCAGCCTGAATCTGGGTAGAGTGGTAGGCGACAACGCGGAGAACGTGGAGGCTAACCATCAGCGACTGGCGGAGGCCGTCGGCGTGTCGCGGGAGGCGATGACAACCACCTGGCAGGTTCATAGCAACCGGATCGTGCGCGCCACGCGTGCAAACGCGGGCGGCATGATCGACAAGGCCGATGGCGTTGTCACCGACGTGCCCGGCCTGCCCATCACCCAGCGTTACGCCGACTGCACGCCGGTTCTGGTCTACGATCCGCGGCGGCACGCGGCCGGTGTGGCGCACGCAGGCTGGCGTGGCACCGTGGCCGGAGTAGCGCCGGCGCTGGTACAAGCGATGGTCGAACAGTTCGACAGCGATCCCGCAGATCTGGTGGCGGCGATTGGTCCCGCTATCGGTCCGTGCTGCTATGAAGTCGGACAGGAAGTTGTCGAAGCGGCTGGCGCGGCCTTCGCGGCTGTGCGAAGCGAGGTGCTGTTGACGAAAGAAAGTTCGCTTAACGGCAACGGAACGACCAACGCTGGGCGGCCCGCGGTCCATTTTGATCTGTGGCGCGCCAACCAGTGGCAGTTTGAGCAGGCTGGCGTGCGGAATATTGAGGTCGCCGGTGTCTGCACTCGCTGCCAGCGCGACACATTCTTTTCGCACCGCGGCGATCATGGCGTGACTGGCCGGTTTGGCGCGGTCATGATGTTGCGCAACTAGCGGATGAACGGCGAACGGTAGACAGTGAACGAAACGGATGTAGCAGCCAATCTGGCACAGGTGCGCGAGCGGATCGCGCGTGCGGCACGCAGCTCAGGCCGTGATCCACAGAAGATCACGCTGGTGGCGGTGAGCAAGACGCACCCGGCGACGGCCGTGCAAGCGGCGCTGGCGGCCGGTCAACGTGACTTCGGCGAGAACCTCGTGGAGGAGGCGTGGAACAAGTTCGTCGCGTCGGACTCACCGCTGGCAGATTGGTCGGAGGCGCTCCTGCATCTCATCGGGCCGATCCAGAGCCGCAAGGCTGTGTTGGCGGTTTCATGCCGACCGGTGCTGGTCCATTCCGTGGACCGGCTGAAAATCGCCAGCCGGCTGGATCGTTTCGCAGCCGAAGCCGGACTGGTGCTCGACGTGCTGCTGGAGGTCAACGTCTCCGGCGAAGAGAGCAAGTTCGGGTTTACGCCGGCCGGTTTGCAGCGTGACGTGGAAGCGCTGCTCAGCCTGCCGAATCTGAATGTCAGCGGGCTGATGACGATTCCACCCTACGATCCCGATCCGGAGCTGGCGCGGCCGCACTTCGCTGCCCTGCGCGCTTTGCAGGAGACGCTGGCAGCACAGTATGGTGCGGCCCGTTGGCGCCATCTCAGCATGGGCATGAGCCACGATTTCGAGGTGGCAATCTCTGAAGGCGCGACGCTGGTGCGTGTCGGTACAGCCATTTTCGGCACGCGCGAGCTTGGGTAGAGGAATAGTCATCTGGCCGGTGCCATTCACGCGACGAACGTGACAGGAAAACGTAATACAAGGTATGCAAGACGAATGTTAAAAGAAACACCGATCGCATTTATCGGCTCCGGCATGATGGCCGAGTCAATGATCAAAGGGATGCTGAACCAGGGGCTGGTCGAGCCGCAGGGAATCATTGCCAGCGGGCCGCGGCCTGAGCGGGCAGCTGAACTGGCCAAGCGCTATGGCATCCGGACTACCACTGACAACCGCAGCGCGGCGGATTTCGCCGAGATCGTCGTGCTGGGCGTCAAGCCGCAGGTGTTGCCGCATCTGTTGCCCGAGTTGCGGGGCCATCTCAGCCGTAGTTCGTTGATCTTGTCGATCCTGGCCGGCGTGCGCATCAGCTCGCTGCTGTTTGGCACCGGCCACCCGGCGATTGTGCGTTGCATGCCCAACACGCCGGCCCAGGTCGGGCTGGGTATGACCGTGTGGACGGCCACCGAGCAAGTCAATACGTCTCAGCGCGAGCAGGCTGAGACGATTCTCAAGGCGCTGGGTGAAACGCTGTTCATGGACAACGAGGATTATCTGGACATGGCGACCGCCATCAGCGGCACTGGGCCGGCTTACATCTTCCTGTTCATGGAGGCGCTGATCGACGCCGGGGTGCATCTCGGCTTCTCACGCAAGGTGGCCGAGCAGTTGGTGCTGCAAACCATGGCCGGCTCGGTGGAGATTGCCCGTCAGTCAGACCTGCATCCGGTGCAGTTGCGCAACATGGTCACCTCGCCCGGCGGCACATCGGCCGAGGCGTTGTACGAGTTGGAAAAGGGCGCGCTGCGGACGATCCTGTCCAAGGCGGTCTGGGCCGCATATCGCAAGTCGAAATACCTCGGCGATCTTTCAGAGAAGCACGGCAGCTAGATTCTATGGGCAATTTCCTGTTTCAGTTCATCGACCTTCTTCTCCAGGCGCTGACCTGGCTGATTCTGATCCGCGTGCTGATCACGTGGATACCGAATCTGGATCCGTTCAACCCGATTGTCCGGTTGCTGCGCCAGGCGACTGACCCCATCCTGGAGCCGGCGCGCCGCATCATCCCACCGATTGGCGGCATGGACGTCTCCCCGATCGTGGTCATCCTGATCCTGCAGGGCTTGCAGATGCTGCTGCGTCGGCTGGCTTAGTGGCAGGTAGTGATGTTGCGGAGTGTTTTGCGTGTGACTGTGATTGCGGGCGTGTGCACGACTGGGTGTGTAGCTCCAGCCGGTCCCGTTGTTCCCGCGGGCTCCGGAGCGGCCAGTGAGTCGACACCCTTACCGCCGATGACTGTTTCCCCTACGGACGACTCGCGAGAGGCGACGCCTACGGTTTCACCGCTACGCCGGATGGCGGTTCCGGCTATCGACGATCTGGCCGCGAGGCTAGGCGTCCCGGTTGACTCCGTCGAAGTGATAGACGCGGTGGAGATGGAGTGGCCGGACACGAGTCTTGGCTGTCCAGCGCCAGACTTTGCCTATGCTCAGATGATGACCAACGGCACGCAGTTGACGTTGCAAGTCGGCGATCAGACCTATGATTACCGCGGTCGTACGCCGGACACCATCTTTCTGTGCGGTCCGAATGGCCCCGTTCCGCCGGGCGAGACTCCTTAATCAACGATCCGAAGCGAAATTGAAAATCAATGGGGCTGCCCGGCAACGCATCTGCCGCTGCCGGGTTCTTTGCAAAACATGTGCGCTGCACGCCAGCGGGGTAGTTTCGCCGCGGAGTTCGCATCCTTAGATGCGAACTCCGCGGGTGGATGTCAGGTTAGCTGGCGGTCCGGAAGTAGACCCGGATGTAGCCGAGCTTGGACGGATCCCAGTATTCCTTGGTGGCCAGGCCGTAGTGGACGCCTGACTGGTTGATCGAGCTGTTGAGGAGGAAGCCCTGATTTTCGCCGCTGCGCAGCATGTCCTCGACGGCCGCAGTGATATCAAGGCGCAGCCAGGTGCCGATCTTGCCCGAACCGAGGTGGTTGGGCACGCCGCCGGGACCGTAGTCACCGCCAGGCATGGTCCACGGCATCCACCAGTTGACCGCGTAGGGCATCCACTCGGTGGTGGCCGGGTGAGCCGTCACGTTCTCGAGCACGGAGGTCGACCAGTTGCCGAACTTGCGGCCTTCGGTGACGTAGAGGTAGAGCCAGGCCTGGTCTACCGCCGAGTCGCCGGGGATACCGTTGATGGGTGTGTGGACCACCGGCCGCATCTGATCGTAGAAGCCGACCCACATGGTCTGGTCGGAGCCGTAGTAGTTGCCGGGCTGGGCGCCGTTGATGTAGCTGTCACGGTCGACGTTGAAGCGCATCGCGCGGCTGACCGGATAGGTGCTGTTGTCCACAACCGGCAAAGTATCGCCGTCCACACTGGCAACCAGCGTTGCCTCATCGAAGATCGCAGTTGTATGCTGTAGCTCAGCAGGCGCGTTCGAAATCTTCACAGTGAAGCCGTAGTCAACGGTGAAGCCGGTGGGAGTGGCGCCCATCCATGCCACAGCAACCACGTCGTCCGGCATCGCTTCGGCGGCCAGGTTGGCCAGGTCAGTCAGGCCGCGTTCCGCAGCAAGTTGTGCTGCATAGGCCGCGGTCAGCGGAAAGGCGCCGCCCCAGGCGCTACCGGGGACGTAGACGCTGTCTGGATCGATGGGCGTCAGGAAGAGCGCATTACCCAGTGCACTACCGATGTTGGTGGCGTGAAGGTTGACATCGACGTACGTGCCCATGACCGCGGGAGTCGTACTCGGCGTCTGCGTCACTGTGCCATCAAAGTCGGTCATCGCGTTCCAGAAGCGGATGGTTGCCTGTTCGTTCGACTGATCCACCACCTCGACGTGGATGCCGAACTGCGCGCTGTCGTCGCCGGGATTGCCTGTGCCCAGCCCGCCCGGTCCGATGGGCAGACCGTACAACTGCGGCAGCGGCGTACTGTCTGGCAGCGTCACTCTGGTGGAGTAGTTTTCCTGGGCCGGCAATGCTGCACTGGCCGAGAAGTAGTTGAAGTACAACGACGACCCGGTACCCGGATAGAAAAATCCGGGGTAGTAGCCGTAGGAATCGTGGAAAGCAGGCGTGGCCGGCAGACTCGGCCAGCTCTTAGTCTCGATGGGCGGTTGAACGTACTGGCCGGTACTGTAATCGTAGCCCAAGGACGCGGTCCACGCCGCTGTGGGGGTGAGTCCAAAGACGGCGTCGCCTGCCAGCGCCCGTCCGCTGGGCGCCGGACCTACCCATCCGTCTTGCACGTTGGGGAAGGTGGTATCAAAGCGTTTGGGGAAGTTGTTGGCTTCGACGACGATCAGGCCGAATTTTGGTCCACAGCTGGGCGGCGCACAGATGTCGCTGGCGATCTCGTAGTCGAAATCCTGGCCCACATCGCGCAGCGAGACGGTCATGCCCGGTGTGGTGGCAGGCATCCGGCCGACGATGTCTGTTGGCGGCGGACCGTCTGTCGTGGCGAATTCGGTGTTGTACGCATCATTCAGAGACTGATCGAAGCCGCTGTCATCTCGCCATTCGAAGAGGTAGTAGCGCTCCGTGCTGTACTCAGTTGGCGCAGCCAGCCAGCCGTCCAGGGTCCAGTCGCTGTAATCGCTTTCGAGGTCATTCTCATACAGCGTGCTGCCGGCATCGGTCAGGAGCAGGTTGTCGACCCACCAGCCGGGACTGGTAATAGTCAGGTCGGTCTGGTAGTTGAACCGCAGCTTGATTGCGCGGTTGGCAAAGTCTGACAGGTCGAAGCGCAGGTTGCCATCGCCACTGCCGGTCAGTCCCCAGCCGATGTTGAGACCGTTGGGGTCGCTGTTGGTCAGCAAGCCATCCATGTCAGGCAGGCTGGTCCATGTCAGGCCACCATTGGTTGAGACTTGTACGAAGCCATAGTCGCGGTCGTCTTCCAGGTCCCAGAACGAGTCGAACGAGAAGACGACCGGAGCTGTAGCGCCGGTCAGGTCGAAGTCGCGGGTGACTGTGTGGGACTGGAAGTTGCCGAGCGAAGCCCACCAACCGACACCAGCGCCGGCAAGATTGGGGATTTGGCGGGTGTAATCTGGCAGGGTGACGATCAGGCCGTCGTCTGTGCCCTGTGGTGTGTTGCGCGCCCGTCCTATGGTCATTTCCAGCGCGGGATCGTCATAGTTGATGACGACCGGATTGCGCCAGCCCAGCACGAAATCCTGCCACAGGTTGTGTCCGACCGGCCGCGTGCCGGCCAGCGGGCCACCCCAAACACCTACTGAGTTTGCACCCCACCAGCCGTTGGAGTTGGCAGGAGCGTCGATGGAATACAGATCCGGCAGGCCGAGCTGGTGTTCGAACTCCTCCTGCAGCGCGCCAACCGCTAACTGTTCCGGGTCGACGTTGTAGCCGGCCACATAGTAATCGTCGGTGAGATTGAGCGGCGTGCTGAAGCCGCAGATCTTGGGGCGCTGGAAATATGGCTCCCAGTAGAAACCGGAGCTGCTGGTGTTCAGGCGATCCTCGCCGCCGCCATTTTGGAAGCCATAACCCGCGTGGATCGTGACCAGCAGATCGATGACGTGGTCGCCGTTGGCGTCAAACTGGCTGCAATCCAGAGTGTCGTTGTATTGCGCCTTGATCGCATCGATTGTGTCGTAGATGTACTCGCCGGGGTGGGCGTCGCTGAACACCGGCGCTGCGCACCTCCCCGTACCGTCTTCGCTGTACTCGGCATAGCCGTAATATTCTTGCGAATGGTTGACGGACACCGGATCTGGCAGCACTGAACCGCCGATGCTGTAGGCGCCGCGCGACATTTCAAGCAGGTAATTTTGTAGCGTGTAGCCGCTCAGATCGACTGGACCCAGCACGGGGTGGTCGATGACACCGTAGCCCGCATCGGGACCGACGCCGAAGATTGCTTCCTGATACTTGGCGATCGATGGATCGGGGACGTAGAAGGTAAAGTTGTCGTCCGCGCCTGGCGGCGGGTCATCTCCCAGCGCCAGCGGTCCCCAGGTGAAATCTGTCGGTACGCACGCACCGTCGGGGTTGTTAGGGTCAGGGTAAGGGCGCGTCACGGTATCCGTGCCGTCGAAATTGACCACGACTGCCATGATATTGCGCGGCGGGAGGGCATCCGGGTCGTTGGATGGGTCGTTGTCAAGCAGCGCCCGTTCGCGCTCTTCCAGCGCCTGCAATGCTTCGACATCGGGGCCGATATAGGCGTCCTTGCTGGCATTCTGGTACCATTGCTCGACAGCGGCCTGAACCTGTCCAGGGTCGGCATCCATCGGTATGGCGCCGCTGGCCTGCAAGATTTTTTCCACCTCATGGGCTGGCGGCAGGGCCATGCTTATCCATGGCAGTTCCTGGCCGGGCGTCGGCGGAGTGGCTATGCTGTCAAGTTCGCCCGCGCGGTTGGTTGTTGACGCAGCAGCCAGCGCTTTTGGAGCACTGGCATCGGCTGAAAACGGCGTGAGCGCGGCGATCAATATCACAAGAAAAGTAGTGCGAATCGATTTCACTGGTAGACGCATTAAGTTGTACATAGACGCTCCTCTGCTCGTTCAATAGGGCTGAAAACTGCGCGCGGCTAGCATTGCAGCCGTGATTGTCGCCGGCTCAAACGCATGACGCGTTCAGAGATTCGATTGTGTTGGACGAAATTGTTGACAGCCGGGATTATACCGGAGGCAGCAGCCATTGTCAATGAGTCACGCGGATCCCTTCAGGGCTTCTCAAAAGTCCGCGGATCGTTTTCTCGGTGTCCGGGGTAGAGTTTGAACGCTGTGGGTGGTGCGATGTTCTTTGGCAAGAGAAAACGGAGGTTGCCTGATGGCAACCTCCGTTCGTTGTTTCAGCGCAGGTCCGGCCAGCAGCCGGACTCACGTGGCTGGATTAGCTGGCGGTCCGGAAGTAGACCCGGATGTAGCCGAGCTTGGACGGATCCCAGTATTCCTTGGTCGCCAGGCCGTAGTGGACGCCTGAGGCGTTGACCGTGGAGTTGATCAGGAAGCCCTGGTTCTCACCGCTGCGCAGCATGTCTTCGACTGCCGCAGTGACGTCCAGGCGCAGCCAGGTGCCGACCTTGCCGGAACCCAGGTGGTTCGGCACGCCGCCGGGACCGTAGTCGCCGCCAGGCATGGTCCAGGGCATCCACCAGTTGACGGCGTAGGGCATCCACTCGGTGGTGGCCGGGTGGGCTGTCACATTCTCCAGGACCGACTGCGACCAGTTGCCGAACTTACGGCCCTCGGTGACGTAGAGGTAGAGCCAGGCCTGGTCTACCGGCGAGTCGGTCGGGATGCCGTTGATCGGGGTGTGGACCACCGGTCGCATCTGGTCGTAGAAGCCGACCCACATGGTCTGGTCGGAGCCGTAGTACATGCCGGGCTGGGTGCCGTTGATGTAGCTGTCGCGGTCGACGTTGAAGCGGCGCGAGCGGCTGACCGGATAGGTGCTGTTGTCGATGACGTCAACGGTCTCGCCGTCGACGCTGCCGATCAGAGTTGCGCCGTTGAAGATCGCGGCGGTGTACTGAACGGTCGCCGGTGCGTTGGTGATCTGGGTGGCGAAGCCGAAGTCGACGTTGAAGCCGGTGGGCACTTCACCCGACCAAGCGACGGCGACCACGTCATCGGGATTGCGTCCTGCGGCTGCGTCGGCCAGATCGGTCAGGCCCTTTTCAGCCGCCAACTGCGCAGCGTAGGCTGCGGTCAGCGGGTAGGCGCCGCCGTAGGCGCTGCCCATGACGTACTCGGTGTCAGGATCGACAGGAACCATGAACAGGGCGTCTTCGACTGCGCCACCGGTGTTGGTGGTGTTGACGTTGACGTCGAGGTAGGTGCCCATGACCGCCGGGTTGGTGCTCGGGGTCTGGCTTACCATGCCGTCGAACTGGTACATGGAATTCCAGATCTTGACCGTGCCATAGCTGCCATCGGCTGCCTGGTCCATGACCTGTGCATGGAAACCGTACTGGACGTTCTCATCGCCAGGATTGCCAGAGCCGAGCGGCAGACCGCCGACCGTGTAGCCCCAGAAGTCAGTCAGGTCGCCGTTGTAGTCCAGATGCGATTCATCTGCTTCGAGGCCGCGGATGCGGGTCGTGTAGATGTCCTGCGCAGGAATGACCACCGAAGACGCCCGATCGACACGGGAGACGCTGCCCAGCGTGTTGAGGAACCAGCCAGGCACCGAACGCATGCTGTCATGGAAGGCCGGTACGGCCGGCATGCTGCCGAAGTCGTAGACCGGAAGGGAAACATCCGCGTAGTCGTGCAGGTTCCAGGCCGGCGTGGTATCCAGCGTGAAGGCGCCGTCCGATGCAGCACGGCGGTTGCTGATGACTGGAGCGGAATGGCCGCCAACCGGATCCCAGATGCCGCCAGTCCACTCGATGACGTCGTAGCGTGCGTCCACCAAAAGCAGCTCGCCCTTGGGGCCGTAGGCCGGACCGTCGTACTCGCGGTCGCCAGCATAGATGTTGTTGTTAGGATACAGGTTGTTGCGGTACCAAACTACCATGCCGGGGGTACTCATCGGTACTCTGTCGACCATCCAGCCGGTGCCAGCATGTGCCAGTGTCTGATAGTTGTAGTCCAGGCCATCGCTGGCGATGGAACCCTCGTTGTTGCGCCATTCCAGCATGTAGTAGTGCGGGATGAGCGCCGAGAAGGGCACTTCTTCCCAACCGTCGATAGTCCAGTCGCTGGGATCATCGAGGTCGTTGTAGTACAGGTTGGTGGCGCCGTCGTCCAGCGAGAAGTTGTCCACCCAGATGCCGGCTGCCTGGAAGCCTGTGTCGGTGACGTAGGAGATTTCCAGCAGGATCGTGCTGCCAGCGTATGCACTCAGGTCGAAGGTCAACAGGCCGTCGTAGACGCCCGTCAGACCGCCCGCGCCCAGATAGGCAGGCGAGCCGTTGGGGTTAGCAGTGGCATAGAGACCCTCGTCGTTGAGGATGATGTCCCAGGTCGCGCCGCCGTCGGTCGAGACGCGAACGTAGGAGTAGTCCCAATCCTCTTCGATGTCGAAGTCGGTGGTGAAGGTGAACACCGGCGCCGTAGTGCCGCTGAGGTCGAACTCTTTGGTCACAGTCTCGAAGACCAGGTCGCCCAGTTCGGCGTGGAGACCCCCGCCGTCGCCGGCCAGGTTTGGTACACCCAATTCCTGGTCAGGCAGGTTCACCCAGACCGAGTCTTCGGTGCCGGCCGGGGTCGGATCGGACTGGCCGATCATGACTTCCTGCATCGGGTCGTCGTAGTTGACAACCATCGGGTCGGCCCAGCCGAAGAACCAGCGCGCCCACGGATTGAAGGCAGCCGGCTCGGCGCCGCCCAGCGGGCCATTCCAGGAACCGCCGCTCATGACAATCCAGTGAGCGGTGGAGTTGCTGGAAGCGCCGGAGGTGTCGTAGTAGTCAGGCAGGCCGATGTCGTGACCGTACTCGTGCACGACGACGCCGATGTCGGCATCCTCAGGCACGACGGTGTAGTTGACGACGTAGATGTCGTCGCTAGGATCAGCCGTGCCGCCGTCATAGGCAAGACAGCCAAGCTCGAGTGTGCCATTGCCGTCGTTGTCGCAGGTTGCTACGAACGAGTGCGACCAGATGGCCATGGTTCCCTGTTCGCCGCCGCCAGCCTCGTCACCGACGCCTGCATGGACGACCATGAAGTGATCGACGATACCGTTGTTGTCCGTGTCATAGGTCGCCCAGTCGAAGTTCGGGTCGTCAGCATTGACAGCGGCAATCGTATCGCCAACGAATGCGGAGGTGTTGCCAGACGGCAAGGAGCACGAGACGCCTGCGCCGTAAGGATTCGGGTCGCCACCTTCCCAGCCGTAAAAGCCTTCGGAGTGGTCAAGCTGAACCCACTGGGGGAAGAATTCGCCCTGCAGGTCGTACAGGCCTTCGGACTGCTCGGCATACCAGTTGGTGCCCGAGACGCCGGTCAGATCGACGCCAGCGCCGTCGTTGAGGTCCGTTCGCACTACACCGACGCCATCACCGAAGATCAAGCTGTCGTACCAGTCGATGTTGAAGTCACTGGTCCAAAGCGTGTTGTTGTCGCCGGTGCCAGCGGGATCAGGGATCTCGTTGTGCAGCGGGCCGCTGGCGGTGACGGTACCCATCGGGTTGCCGTCGTCGTCGCAGACGGGCAGCTCGTCGGTGCCGGCGAACTCAAATGCCACCATGAGCATCTCGGCGACACCGATCTCGCCAAGGCCAGCTGCCTTGGGGCTCTTGCCCATAGCGTCAGCCTGTGCAAGTTCTTGCATGCGCTGGTTGTAGGCGATGGGATTGGGGCCGCTCTTTTCGTTCTTGGCGTTGAACTGCTTCAGCCAGCTATCGGTCATGGCCTTGGCTTCAGCGGCGGTTGCGCCGACCGGTACACCGGCGGCTTGAGCGATGACACTATCATCGCGCGGTGCAATTTGATTGGGGAACTGGAGCGGCGTGATCGTGTCGATCAGCGCGCGGCCCCGCAGTGCTTGCGGGCCTGCTGGTGCGGTGTCGCTGGAAGCGATCGCCGAAAGCGGGGTGATCAGCATCGCTGCGATCACAAGTAGGGTCATAATCTTGACCCGGTGGTGAGATTGTTGAGAATTCAACTTGTCCTCCTTCTCAAACTAATAGGGGTGAAGTGATATGGATCGACTAGTTTGCGCGTAGATAGAATTAAAGGAACGTCTTGCGTGAGCGTTGTCACCTCCTTATGTGAGAGAGTGTGGTGACACCTGGCAGTCCTTGCCAGGGCTGGAATACCGCAGGAAAAGCAGGGGAAGTCATGCGCTTTGAATGACGCTATGGGCAGTTAGCGACAACCGGGGCTCATAATGGGCTGTAGAACACAGGACCGGTTGGTTTTGAACGCGTAACTATAGGCATTATAGATTGTTACGACGCGTTTTGTCAAACACAAAACCCACAGGAAACCCTACATTACAACTCTGAAAGATTGTTGCCGGATCTGTCCTACCCGGCATGCAGCAGCCTCCCGCACGAGGGACAAAAGGAGTGCACCTCGTCGTTGCGCACCGATTGGACAATGCCGGTGGGCAAAGAGATACCGCACGCCTGGCAGGTTCCGTTACGCTCTTCGGCCAGTGCGCGTCCTCCCTTGCGGGAGCGCAGGTCACGGTACAGTTGCTGGTCCTCAGGCGAAAGGCTTGCCCACTGCTGGTTCATCTGCGAAGCGAGGCGCTTCAGGTCTGCCAGCTTGGCTGTCACCTCAGCCGCGTTAGCCGCCTGCATGGCCTGCCAGTCGGCTTCCGCCGCGTCCAGTTCAGACTTTCTGGCATCGCTGTCAACCTGCCACTGATCGTTCTGCACCATAGCGTCCAGAACCTGATCCTCGATCGCGCTCAGTCGCTTCTTCATCGAGGCGACGTTGGCGTTCATCCCTTCCAACTCCTTTGGATTGCGCACACGGCCACTCATCAGGTCCCTGTCAGCGGCTTCGATCTTGGCTGACAGCTCGCGGGCCTGAATCTCCAGGTCGCGGCGGGTGGTTCGCCAATGGACAAGCTCAGCATTGGCGGCCCTATATGCCTCGCGGGCGGCTTTCAGCGCCGGCGTTTCGCCGCGCTGGTGCTCCAACTCTTTCAGGCGCCGGCGAATGGCTTCCACAGCCAGGTCGGTCTGCTGTAGTACCCACATATCGCTTACGTTGCTCATTACGTGCCTCCGGTCGGTGCGATGGCGCCGAGTTCCCATTGCAGTTTCAGATACGCGTGCCATTATAACCCTCCTCTGGTTGATCCCACAATTCAACCGCTCCGGCTGACGGACGCGCCGATCGATCACCATGCCTGATCGGAGCCGGGAAGAAAGTGGCTACGTTGAGCTACGTTTGCTGCCGGGCAAGCGATTGGACAGTCTCCCCACCTGTGCTACAATTCAATATCATCGCGGCCCGAGCTACAAGACCATTGACAGGCAATCAACCGACGTCAGGAACGCACTATGGATCAGCCGATTCGCATCATGATCGCCGAGGACCATGCCCTTTTTGGGCACGGCCTGCGACGTGTGCTGACCATCGAACCGGACCTGGTCGTCGTAGCCGAGGTAAAGGATGGCGCGGCTGCCGTGGCGGCTGCGCTGGAACTGATCCCTGACGTGGTGCTGATGGATGTCAACATGCCGGAGATGAACGGCTTGATGGCGACGCAGATCATCAGCAGTGCGCTGGATGGCGTTGCTGTGATCGTGCTGACAGCCTACGACGACGAAGAGCAGATGTTTTTCGCCATGCGCGCCGGTGCTGCAGCGTATTTCGTCAAGGATGTGACTCCCGAGGAACTGATCGGCGCCATCCGCACCGTCTGCACCGGGCGTTACATCGTTGGCGGCAAGCTGATGACTCGCGAGCAGGTGCAGCGTTGGTTGGCAGACTGGATCGAAGAACACACGCTGCATTTCAGCCAGGACTCGGGCGCGCTAACCCCGCTCTCGACCCGGGAGATGGAAGTGCTCGAATACCTGGTGCAAGGCGCGAGCAACAAAGTCATTGCAGCCAGTTTGGGCATTAGTCAGCAGACCGTCAAGAACCATATGACCAACATCTTGCGCAAACTGGGCGTTGGCGACCGCACCGAGGCCGCCGTAGCAGCGCTGCGCCGCGGATGGATACCCTTGCATGATACCCGGATGCCCCCGCCGGCGTCCGATCAGAGGTAATAAATGTCTTTCAGAGACGACTCAGGCCAGAGTTTTGTTGAATACGCATTGATCTTGATCTTGATCGCCATCGTCGTTGCCGCGATTCTGCTCATCATGGGTGACGAGATCCGAACGTTCGTCAACGACCTGCTTCAGGCCTGGTTCCCGGGTTGATACGCCGGCAAGCCTGACCACAATTCAGCCGTATCTGCGGAGGGAACTTGTCGTCGCAGAACAGCGACCTCAAATCGTTAGCTGGTATTCCGCTAGCGGCCCGATCGGCCAGCCGCTTCTCAGGGCGTCTGCTTGATCTGGTCTTTCCCACGCGCTGCGCGGGCTGCGGTACGCTGGGTGACATCTGGTGCGCCGCCTGCCGAAGCCAGGTGCAGCCCATTCCCCAACCAGTTTGCTTGCGGTGTGGCAAACCAGTGCAGCAGCCGGGCCGTTGCCCTGCCTGCCGCGAGGCCAGTTTTCACGTCTCCGCCATCCGCGCTGCTGCTGTCTACCGAGAACCGGTCAGCCAGGCTATCCACGAATTCAAATACAACGGGCGAAAAGATTTGGGCCAGCCGCTGGGCGAGCTATTGGCCGGCTATTGGCGCGGCCGCACCGTATCGGTCGACCTGGTGGTTGCGGTGCCGTTGCACCAGGCGCGCCTGAAGGAGCGCGGTTTCAACCAGTCACAGTTGCTGGCGGAGACGTTGTGCCGCGTGGCTGGCTTGCCGCTGTTGCAACCGGAGGTGCTGCGGCGCGAGCGCGCGACACAGCAGCAAATCCATCTGGGACCGGAGGAGCGCAGACAGAACGTCAGCGGCGCGTTCGAGTGGGCCGGCCCACCGCTGACCGGTGTGAGCGTTCTGCTGATCGACGACGTTGCCACCACCGGTGCCACGCTTGAGGCGTGCGGTGAAGCGTTACACGCCGCCGGCGCCACCCGCGTCTGGGCTTTGACCGTGGCCCGCGCGTTGGGTGAGTAAGAGTCTGCCGGCCGCGCGCCTGATGCGCTGCATGGCCGGTTGTGGGCGTCACGACCGCCTCAGCGGGCCATGGTGCCCCCGCAGCGTCGTTTGATACGAAGCCGGTGCTGCGCGAGCGGGTTGACAAAGGCTGGCCGGCTGGCTAAAATGAGAGGCACCACTCGAGCAAATTTCGCTGCCAACGCTCGAACCACCGCTGCCGGTCACCCGGCAGCCGCTCAACCCAAATTCCATATCTCCCGCTGGAAAGGAGCTAGCTTTATGCAACTCACGATCAAGGGTCGCAACCTCGAGGTGAACGACCAATTGAGGGGGTACGTTGAGAAGAAACTGGGCAAGATGGATCGCTATCTGCCCGACATCCAGGAAATGCGCGTTGAACTGGCAGAGGAACAAAGCCGCAAGGCCAGCGAGCGCGAGGTGGTACAGGTGACGATTCGCAGCAACGGCAGCCTGCTGCGCGCTGAAGTCCGCAGTAATGACATCTATTCGGCTGTGGATGGAGCAGCTGAAAAACTACAGATTCAAATCAATCGCTACAAGGGCAAGCGACGGCGCAAGCTCGAAAAGGCCCAGATACACGCAGTAGCGATTGCGGAACTGGAGGCCTACAGTGACGCTACAGCGCCGGTGGCCGAAGAGGAGGAAGCGTTCTTTGACGGTCAGATTGTACGCCGCAAGCAGATTGCCATGACGCCCATGAACGAGGACGAGGCAGTAGACCAGATGGAACTGCTGGGGCACGACTTCTTCGTTTTCTTCAACGCACGCGCGGCGGGCATCAACGTGCTCTACCGCCGCACGGACGGCAACTACGGTTTGTTGGAGCCGGAGCTGGTGTGATTTTCCCGGTCACGGGTTGCTCAGAATGAGCCGATTGTTGGAACCATACTCTGGTAACTGGCTTGCACCTGGCATGATAGATCGTCAGTAGGTAGTGGGCCAGACAAGTTGAACGCTGGATAAAACGGGCCAGGGCGGAACACCCTGGCCCGTTCGCGCCAGGAAGCGAGTCGCTCGCGGAGGTTGACATCAGTGAAACGGGTCTTGATTGTTTGCACAGGAAACATCTGCCGGTCGCCTATGGCCTGGGGATTGTTGCGCCAGCGGCTGGCGGCCGACGGTTTGGCCGACCAGGTTTCTGTTACATCGGCCGGCGTCTACGGTGTGGACGGCAGTGGCGCCAGCCCGCCTGGCGTCGAGGTGCTGGCTGAACGCGGCATTGACATTTCCGGTCATATCGCGCACACCGTCACCGCCCAGGAGATCGCCGAGGCGGACCTGGTGCTGGTCATGGAAGAAGGGCATCGGCGGACGCTGTTCTACAGCTACCCGCAATATCTCACCAAGGTCTTCCTGCTCAGCGAGATGAGCGGCGATTATGGCGACGTCAAAGACCCCTATCGGCGGCCGAAAGCGGAGTACGAAATCTGCGCCGACCGGCTGGAGAAACTGATCGACGAAGGGTATGATAATATTTTGCGGAGGTTGGAGGTGGAGCGGTAGGAGGGGAAAGAAAGGAAAGGAGGGAAAGGAGGGAAAGACCATGTTACATTTTGATGGTCAATCGCAGCTCTCCTCACCGTCATTCCTGCGTAGGCGGGAATCCAACGATCACTAATCGCGACCACCCTCATGCCTGAGGCCCGCCCGACCGTAAAACGGATCGGGCTACGAGGTGAAAGGCCCTACGGGCCTGGATTCCAGCCCTGAAAGGGCTTCCATGTTGTAGCCGGATGGCCCTGCGAAGCACCCCGTAGCGGAGCGGAGAGGGTGGCCTCCGGCGGGCGTGTCGGGCCAATTACCGATCTTAACTCTTAAGGTTCATCAACCGACGGCGTCAATCCGCGGCATCTTCCCCGTCGCGCTTCATCAACACCCAATACGGATAACATCCATAGTAATACGCCAGCAGCGCGCACAGCTTCAGGCCGTGCCAGCCGTCGCGGTAGCCCTGTAGAGTCAGGTATCGGCGGCGGAACTCGCGCAGCGGCTGCAGGACGAAATTGTGCGGGCGGGCGCGGATGCCGCGCTGCGCGAGGATGGTGGCCTCCATCGCCCCATAGCGTCGCTGCTTGGCGTGAAACTGCGCCCAGGTGTCGTAGTTGAAATGCAACAGGTGGTTTTGCAGGCGACCCTCGGTTCCATCCAGTTCAACCACCTCGTGCACCGGCCGGCCCAGGTCATAACGCGCCTTGCCAACCCGCAGCAGGCGAAGCTGGTAATCCGGGTAGAACCCGCCGTAGCGCACCTGCTTGCCGACGATGAAGTTGTACCGGGGTACGCTCCAGCCCGCTTCGGGCCGCGTCTCGATGACTTCACGTACCTCCCGCGCCAACTCCGGCGTGCAGCGTTCGTCGGCGTCCACGAAGAGTACCCAGTCGGCGCCCATGCGCGCCGCCGAGTCCAGTGATGCGTTGCGCTGCACCGCCCATCCCGCGAACACCCGTTGCTCAACGATCGCACCCGCGGATTGCGCCAACGCAGTGGTGTCGTCGTCGCTGAACGAGTCGGACACCAGCACGCCGTCTGCCCAGGCGACGCTGGCGACGCATTCGCCGATGTGACGCGCCTCGTTTTTGGTGAGGATGACGGCAACGAGCTTCACTTCTTGCCTCCCGCCGTCCTGGCCACGGTTTCGAATGCGCGCAGCCGGTCGTCCAGGTCTGGCGGCGCGCTGCTGCGAGCGCGATCTGCCTCTGCCGACATGCCGGCGCGGATCAGCCCGCGCAGCAACCGGTTGGTGACCGGTCCGCAATAGCGGGCAAAATAGCGCAACCGGCTTTCCCACAGCACCACAAACATCGCGGCCCGGAACTGGCTGGTGCTCGCTGCACCGTGGTGAACGATCCGCGCAGCTGGTACGCAGTACACTTCCCAACCAGTCCGCGCCAGCCGCTGCTGCCAGTCCATCTCCTCGCAGTACATGAAATAGCCCTCGTCCAGCAGGCCAGCCTGCCGGATCGCCGCGCCCCGCACCATCAGCGATGCGCCCAACACGAAATCAACAAGGAACGGCTCGCTCCCCGCAAAATGGCTGCGCGGATAACGGCCGTTGAGACGCGACTCCATCAGCGCCGGGTTGAGCCGGCCGGGCGGGGGGAACATGTCCAGCGCTGTCTGCGCCAGGCCGGGGAACCGAAACGCACCATGCTGGAAGCTGCCATCGGGATTAAGAAGCTGTGGCCCGCATGCACCCGCGCGCGGCGTCGCATCCATAAATGTGACGAGCCTCGCCAGCGCGTCGCCCTGCACCTGCGTATCCGAGTTGAGCAACAGCACGTGCCGCGGCGGTTCAAGCGGCGTCAACCCAGGATCGTCCGGCAGAGCTACGTGTCCGCTGCGCACCAGCTCGCGGCCCGCGGGCTGAAATCCCAGGGCGCGCAGCGCCAGGTTGTTGCCACCAGAAAACCCCAGGTTGTCGGAGAGAGCGATCAGATGAACGGCCGGGAACGTTTCACGAACCATCGCCGCGCTGCCGTCCGCCGACGCATTGTCCACCACCCAGATCCGCGCGTCCAACTCCCGCGAGCCGGCCAGGCTGGCAAAGACACTCTCCAGGCAGGCACGCAACAACTTCCGCGTGTTGTAGCTAACGATGATGATAGCGAGGTCCATGGTGTGGGTGAGTGGGAGAGGGGGTGACAGGGTGACTGACCTCCGCCTTCCCTGCTTTCCTTCCTTTCCCTCGTTTCCCTTCCCCCTACGGCGCGCCGACCACAACGCTGATGCGATCGACGTAGTTGTTGGGCACATCGACGAACTCGTGGATCAGGCCGCCCCACCAGAAATTGGTGCCGGTGGGGGGCTGCTCATCGAGTTCGATGCAGCCGTTGACTTGCGAGCGCTCGCCGGGCAACAAATACCACTGCTCCTCGCCGTCGATCACCCGCCGCTCCAGGTCTTCCTGGCGGCCGATGGCCCAGCGGAAGGGGAAGTCGATGCCGGTGGTGTCGTAGTTGACGCCGAAGCGGAAGACGCCGGCCTGTTGGCGAAAGCTGGGATCGTTTTGCTCCAACGCCAGCGTGTTGTTGTTCTCGCTGAACTTGTAGGTCGTTCCCGGCCACGGTCCGGCGGTGCGGATGCTGACCGTTCCCTCGTTCTGAATCGTGGCAGTGAAACAAAGCGTCCCGCCCAGCGGCACGCTGACCACCCGGTTCAATTCGTCCTTCCAGTCGATCTCGCCCTGCAATATGTCAGCGCGCGGCTTGCCGCCGTCGGCGATAGTCAGAGTGGACGAGACAACCACTCGATTGCCGGCCAGATCGCGCGCGTCGCCGTAGATGATGTACGTGCCGTCGGGCGGCGGCTCCGCGCCCAGATCGACCCCGCCCTCGTAGCGATATTCGTGGAAGCCCAGTTCGCCCGGCTTGATGACCCGCTCGCTCTCGGCGATGGGATATTTCAGGTTCGGCTCGGCCGGGTCAATCAGGTAGACCTGCACGTTGTCCACATCCTTGGGCAGGTAGTAGGAGATCGAGACCCAGTCGTCGCGCAGGCCGTCCTGGTTGGGACGGAACTCCTGCGGTACGACGGTGAAGTTCTGCAACTCCGGCAGCACGGTGTCGCCGTCGTGCAGCGTGATCGTCCCCGATTGGGTTTCGACGTTGCCGCGCTCGTCAGTCGCCTCGACGGTCCAGGTGTAGGCGCCGTCGGGCAGCACGCGGCTCATCACCTGCTGTGGGCCGAAGCCGTCGTTCACCATCAGCGACTCGTTGACGCCGCCGCCCCAGGCCACGCCGTAGTCGCCCGGCGAGCGTAACTGGCTGTCACGAAAATAGAAGCGCTCGTCCTGCTCGTTCTCAAAGTAAATCGAGACATTGGCGCTGCGACCCAGTGTATAGCGGATGTTGGTGGCGTCGGTGTCGCCGTCGGCGTTGGGACTGATGACGTCAGGTTGGACGCTGACATCCGTCAGCAGTGGGCGAAAGCTGCACCCGCTGACGAACGCGAGCATGAAACCGAGGGCCAGAAGTGGCCAGAAGCGAGCGGTTGAACGCACGGATCGATCTCCAGAAAAAGGTTCGTTGCCTGCCGGGTAACACCACCGGGCCACGGCAAATGTTCATCGCGGCGCAGGCCGGTTCAGTCTACCTCAAGCGACAGGGAACGTCAAGACAGGCCGGGCGCAGGAAGTGTATACAATTCGGTTGAAATTCGCAACGGTCACAGAGGGTTCGATCAGGCACTAAGCAGAAGCAAGAATCGGGTTGAAAACTGCCTATTTTTGCTCGAAACCGTCATGTTATGTCGGGTAACGTTTAGCAATCGCGACCAAATCTAGCTTGTGCAATACTGCGCACATTTTCAACCGAAATGCATACACTACCCGGGCGCAAAGTGCCGGCGCAGAAATGGGATCAGCCTGCTGCCTTCTCTGGCCCAGCGCTACGTTCGCGCCCAGTAGTGTGAAATGCGGTGGGGACGTGGAGGCGGGTGAAGCCCGGCGGGATCGGCGTCGCGGTCATGTACCGATTGTACAGCGGGTGGAATGGTTCACCGAATTTCCCGCTCTTTGGAAGATTCTGTGACATGATGTAGCGCTTCACAAGCCAGCGGGAAGATGCTACAATTTGGTGGCGCTGTTATGCGATTGGTCACATGGTATCAATGGTCGCCGGATGGCTGCATGAGAAACAGATTTGACCCGTATGCCGCTGACTACTCAACCTTGAATCTTGCGACGTGTGGTGTTGTCGCTTTGATGGGATGGGGACTGTTGAGCTATCTTGGCTATGTGGTGCCCGGCTGGGTTTGGTGGGGTAGCTTAGTGTTGTCCCTGATAGGTGTGGTCATGCATTTCTTGACGCGTCGCGTGTTGTTCATACGGATGTATCAGACATTTAGCCTCGCTATCTTGTCGCTTGCGTTTGGCATAGTTGTCTGGGCGGTACTGAACACTGGTCAATCCGTTGAACAGTCAGTGTTGCTGGGGATTGCCGTCGGATTAACCCTTGTGATCGTCGCAAATATCGCTTACAGTAATAATCGAACTCGGTATTCCCGTACTCGGAAGAACCCGGTTGGATGGGTAGGTAGTCTGGACACCAGGACAGCGAGGATTTACCGAGAGGACAGCAAAGCTGCGACTGAGGCGGCTGAAGCCACAGCCGAGTCAGTTAGCAAAGTGCGGCGGTATGGACCGGTAATTGCCGGACTGTCGTATGTGTTTGTCAGAACCCTAAGCGCCGACTATGCCGTACTCGTGATTGGGCTGGTGGCGTTCGGAATTGCTTATGGCACTGCTTTTGGCACAGGTTCTGTCTGGTACCTTCTTCGACAGGCAGTCACCTGGGAACGTGAACACGGCAAGCGCATCTACGTGCAGCGATAATACTTCGGCACCGGCTTCCTGGCAATTGCTTCAGGATCATGGGGAACCTCGGTCGGGCAGCTGCTGGCGGCAGCAATCAGGGGCCTCCGTGTAATTGCACGGCTTGGTCGTTGTCAGAATGGACTGACTTTATGGTCAACAATTTGTTAACTTTCTTGCTTGTCGCGTTATTCATCGCACTTGGTGTCAGCATGGCTGTTTGGCCGCAAAAGTATGTGGTACTCATGGCCAGGCAGACGAAACGGTACAAAGAGCTATATGGATTAACCGAGGAGGATCTGGAGAAACTCGGATGGTCGGGAACGCGACAACGACTGTTGGGAGGTAGCGTCTCCCGTTTTGCAGAAGAAGGCGAGCAACAACCGGAGAAATACATAGCAGCTGTCTACCACATCCGGGTATGGGGAGTAGTCATGACGACTATTTTTGTTGGAACGTGTTTGTTGGGCGCAGTCTTGACGCTACTTGGCATCGGATAGAGGAGCCTATCATTGCGTTTTTCGCAAAGGTCGGTTTGATGCCGTTCCTTCGGCGTTACCTAAGGTCTGGATTGTTGCCCGCCAGAGGAGATTCGCAACAGCCCAGTTGCGACTAGATATGAACGGCTGACGTCCTCTGCCGGCTGATCTGGCGCTGCCGGACCGTTCCTACGAAACCAGATCGCGTGCCTGGAAATAGCGCGCGGCCAGCGGGAGGAACCAGGGCTGGCCGTCGTAGAAGAAGCGGGTGGGATGGGGAATGTCCATGAAGGGGCTGCGGCTCTTGGCGCCTGACAGCAGCAGGCCGATCTCCCGCCCCAGGTAGGTGGCGATGGAGACGCCGTGACCGTTGTAGCCCAGTGCGTAGTGGACGCCGTCGATACGCCCGATGTGCGGCAGCATGTCGAAGGTCAGGCCCAGGCGGCCCGACCACGAATGCGTCAATGGCACCTCAGCGAGCTGCGGAAATACGCGCACCATCTGGCGGCGCAGGGCCTGGGCGCTCTGGATCGCGTCGGCGTCGGGCATCAGGCTGTTGCGTCCGCCCCAGAGCATGCGGCCGTCCGGCGTCAAGCGGAAGTAGTTCAGGAACCATTTCGAGTCGTAAAACATGCGCCCGCTCGGGCTGATTTCGCGCTGGGCATCAGGATGCAGCGGGCCGGTGACGATGATGTAACTGCCGGCCGGGACCACTCGCCGTTGCAGCTCCGGCAGCAACTGACCGGTGTAGCCGTTGGTTGCGACAATCACATCTCCCGCTCGCAGCAGGCCGCGGGTGGTCGTCACCTGAAATGTGTCGCGGTCGCGCGCGACGTGCATAACCTCGCATTGCTCCATGAGTCTGACGCCGGCGACCGCGGCAGCCTTTGCCAGACCCGCGACGTATTTGGCCGGCTGCAGGGCGCCGGACACGTCGTCGATCACGCCGCCGAAGTACTTGTCCGTGCCAATCTCGCTGCGCAGTTCGGCGCTCGGCACGACGCGCAGCGTATGGCCCAGTGCATCACGGAACCAGGCCGCGTTGTCCCGCATGGCCTCGAAATGCGCTTCCTTGGAAGCCAGATGCAGGTGCCCGTCGCGCTGCCAGTTGCAGTCGATTCCCTCGTTGCGCACCAACTCGTCGATCAGTTCGATGGCGTCCAGTGAGGTCTGCCACAGTTCGCGCGCCAGCTCGGCGTCGAACTGCTTGAAGAGCTTGCGCGTCGCCAGTTTCAGGCCGGGCGACACCATGCCGCCGTTGCGCGAGCTGGCGCCCCAGCCGATGGTCTGCTGCTCCAGCACCGCGACCCGCGCGCCGGCCCGCGCCAGCGTCAGCGCTGCCACTAGTCCGGTGTAGCCGGAGCCGACGATGCGACGACGTCAGCGCGCCAGGTCCCCACCGGCGCCAATGGTCAATCCGCCGTAGCCCAGGAGTGGCAGTCAGGTCGCTGATTATCGGTCAGTCGAAGAAGGGGTTGACCGTTGCATTACTGGCAGTAGCGCGCGGGTTCGCGGCACCCGCGGCCAGAACGTAGTCGATCGACTCTGCTGCAGCGGGTCAGGCCTGCACGATGTGGTGTTACCGACTGGTCAGCGTATTGTCGAGATCACGCGGCAGGCACGTTTGTGCCGCTTGATCTCGATACGGGCGCGGTCCATGATCGGCGTGTCACTCAACCCGCCACTCGATCAGCGCTGTGTTGTGTCAATACGGCCGCCCGCATGATCCCGCCTGAAATTTGTAGGAACGACAAAGCAGGCCTGGATCTGTCGCAGGTGAGTGTCCAGGGCTCTGGCGGGTCGTACTCCTCCCGCGTCCTCTTACTCGGTGTACTCGTACTCTTCGGTCTGTCCACGGAATCGAGGACGAGTAAGAGTACGAGTAGGAGTGCGAGCCGGAACGCCGCTACAGCATGTGCGTCACCGACACTTGCGTTGGAATGCCAACGCGTGCCAGCTCGGCGAAGAATGGTTCCGGGTCGATGACCGCTTCCGGCGGGTAGACGCCTGCGGGAATACGTTCCTCAGCCAGCCAGATCGCGGCGATGGCCGGCGCAACGCCGGTGGGCAGCGAGCCTTTGGTCGTCAGCGTGCCGACGCGCCAGGTCATGGGCTCGCCGTCCTTCGTGCCCCGGATCTCGGTGACGATCTCCTTGACCCAGTCGGGCGGCTGATTGGCGGGCGGCGCCAGAAAGTCGCCAATGGGCGGAACCTTTCCGCCTAACAGCGCCATCAGCAGGTCGCGCGGCGCGACCGGCTGGCCGCGTACATCCACCGGCTCGCGGCTGTGCAGGCCAAACTCAGCCAGCGTGCGCACCTTGGCCACCAGCTCCGGGTTCATGCCCCAATAGTTGATCTTGAAGAAGCACTCGCGCAGCCCCTTGTCACCGTAGGTGATGGGCAGCGTGGCCGGTTCCGAGTGCAGCGAGAGGTGCATCGGCAGCACGCCCAGCGGCGCAGCGAAGGCATAATCCTCGAACTCGCTCATCGGCTGGCAGGTCACGAACTGGCCGTCGCGGAAGATCACCGGTTCCAGCGTCAGTTCGTCGAGAATCGTCGCCACCGCGTAGGTGAACGTCGATGCGCCGGGCGGTGGCGGCTTGATGCCGTCGTAGATGCGGATGCTCTCGATCCTATCCAGCCGGTCCGCGCCGAAGCGGGCCTGCACGTTGGGGATGCCGGGCGCGGAACCCATGCCCAGCACTGCGGAGATGCCGGCCGCGGCGAAGTCATCGTGCAGCTCAAGCTGGCGGCGGGTGGTGTGGAACAGCCCGCCCAGATCGACATAGCTGACCTGCGCCGCGAGACACGCTTCCATCACGGGCAAGTTAGTGTAGTAGACGGTGGCGTTCAGGCAGGACTGCGAGCCGCGCAAGGCATGGATCAGATCATCACGATCGGCGAGGTCCACCCGTCGGATCGACAGTTTGGGGCTGTCAAGGATCGCGGCGACCTCCTGGGCCTGTTCGACGTTCAAGTCGGCGATGACCACCTCGTCAACCCGCGGGTCGTTGACCAGGTGCTGCACGGCGATGCAGCCCATCTTGCCTGCCCCGCCGAGTACGGTAATGCGCATAGAGGAAACTCCGTGTGTGCGAAGTGCCCACCGATTGATGAATCTTAAGAAATAAGGTCGGTAATTGGCCCGGCACGCCCACCGGAGGCCACCCACTCCGCTCCGCTGCGGGGTGCTTCGCAAGGCCATCCGGCTACAACGTGGAAGCCCTTTCAGGGCTGGAATCCAGGCCCGTAGGGCCTTTCACCTGGTAGCCCGATCCGTTTAACGGTCGGTCGGGCCTCGCCAGGCTATTACCGTAATAAAATCTTAACTTTCATAAATCGGTGTCTGGTATGTTGCGCGAAAAGTATGCTGAGGCCTACCGGAAACGCCACTTCGGCAACATGTTTTTGCTGTCAGGCGATGATTTCGATCATCGTTCAAACGCGTCAGCCACCCACTCCAGCCCCAGACTGGTCAGCGTCGCGCGTGTCGGATTGCCGGTTTCGGCATCCCAGCCGGCCATGGCATAGTACTGCTCCTTGGCCGTCTCCATCTCGTCGCGGCTGAGTGCCAGGCCGCCGGTGCGGCCGCCGCTCAGCGCCTTGTACATCTTTTTTGGCAGGGTATCCTGCTCGCGGCCGATGCCCTCACGGGCGTTGAAGGCGCGCAGCATGTTGAGCCGCCGCTGTCCCACCTGCATCAGTTCCTCCACGGTCACGTCCCAGCCGGTGATCAGGCGGATCGCCTCGGCCATCTGCGCCGTGTCGTAGAGCTGCCAGGCCGGGCCGAAGACGAACTGGCAGACGTTGTAGGTGTCAGTCGCGCTGTAAACGTACTGCGAGCGCAGGGCGAACTCTACCTTCGCCTCGTTCATCTCCTTGGGCCGCTGCGGGTTGGTCAGGCCGATCTGCGCCATACGCTCCGGGTAGGCGCGGTAGCCGGGATCGTGCTCGCTGGATTGGTGATCCGCGCCGAACGGGTTGACGGCGTAGATCAGCCCCAGCGAGCGCTTGACGTGCGGCATGTGGGCCGGCATCTCCAGCTTCTTGACCGAAACGACCAGTTCCTCCGAGCCGCGGCCAATCCGCTCTGCAGCCCGGTCGGAGCCGTCGGCCAGCAGATCGCCGAATCCTTCGCGGCGGGCGATCTGCTCCACCATCTGCACCATCGCGGCTGCGTTGCCGAAACGTAGCTCGACCCCGCCGGTGTCCTCGGTCGTGATCAGTCCCTGCTCGAAGCAGTCCATGGCCCAGGCTATGGTCGCGCCGCAGGAGATGGTGTCGATCCCATACTGGCCGCAGAGTTGATTAACATGCGCGATCGCTGCCAGATCGTCGATGCCGCAATACGCGCCGAAGGTCGCCAGCGTCTCGTATTCCGGCCCGCCGAAGCGCGGATCGGCGGTGAATGGACCCTCGGTGACCTCGACTACCCGCTTGCAACGCACCGTGCAGGCGTAGCAGGTGTCGCGCTCCTTGAGAATCGTCTCCTGCATGCGGTGGCCGCTGATGGCCTCGTGTCCTTCGAAGACGCCGCTGGCCCAGTTGCGCGTTGCCAGCCCGCCGACCGCGTTCTGACTGAGCACGATTTCTGCCGTGCCCAGCACGCCGGTACCGTAGGCATCCGATTCGGGGAACTCCTTGGCGCCCCACTTGGCCAGCGCGTTGAGGCCCTTGCTGTCGAAGACCTTGGGCCGGTCTTTGCCGCGCACTGCGACCGCTTTCAAATTCTTGCTGGCCATGACCGCGCCCATGCCGGTGCGACCGTTAGCCCGGTTAGCCATGCTGATCAGCGCCGCGTAGCGGACGCCGTTTTCGCCGGCGATGCCCGTTTGCAGCACCTCGATCTTGGAGTCGCCCAGTTCATCCTTGAGGATGTCCTCGACGACGTCGGTGGTCTTGCCCCAGAGATGCTCGGCCGGCCGCAGCTCAGCCTGCCCATTGGTGATCCAAAGGTAGACCGGATGCGGTGCGCGGCCGTGCAGCACGATCGCGTCGAAACCGGCGAATTTCATCTCGGCGGGAAAGAAGCCGCCGCCCTGCGAGTCGCCGACCGCGCCGGTCTGCGGCGACTTGGCGACCGCGGTCATGCGGCTCTGGCCGGAGATAGGCGCGCCGGTGAGTACGCTCAACGCCAGCGTCAGCGTGTTCTGCGGGCCCAGCGGGTCGGCGTTCGCGGGCGTGTGTCGCAACAGGTAGTAGAGGCCCAGCGCGCTGCCGCCGCCGTAGGTCCGGTAGAACGACTCATCGGGGGTTTCGATCTCCAGCCGCAGGTCGTTCAGGTGGGCGTGCAGAATGCGGCCATGGTAGCCGTACCGGGTCATAGCTTTTCCTTTCAGTATGTTATCGTACTCGTACTCATCCTCGTACTCGTACTCTTTCTCCTTCTTCTTATCCAGTTCCAACTGAGGAAGGATTCGAGTACGAGCAAGAGTAGGAGTACGCGTAGGGGAGCGATACTAACGGCGCTAACGACGTTTGACGTCGATCACGACATCGTTGAAGATGCTCAGCGTCTCGTTGACGTCGGCATCGCTCAGGCTGTAGCAGAGGAACCACGGCTCGCGGTTGTCCGCGTCCGGCTGGATGCCGCGCATGTTGAGTTCCATGCCGATCTCTTCGGCCAGCCGCAGATCGGTATTGAGGAAGCCGCGGAAATCCGCCGCGTCGGTCGCGCCGATGATCATTCCGAACATCGGCGGGAGGCCCAGCATCGCGTGAGGAATGTCGACGCGGGTCAGGATCTCGGCCATACCGTCCATCAACGTCTGGCCGCGCTGGTTGATCGTCGCGATGACCGGCTCGTTTTCCAGGATGTCCAGTGTGGCATTGGCCGCCGCGACGCCGATAGCATTGCCGACATAGGTGCCGCCCAGGGCAAAAACGCCCGGCTCAGCCATCATCATGATCTCGCGCTTACCGCCGATGGCCGCGACCGGGAAGCCGTTGCCCAGCGCTTTGGCGTAGGTCACCAGATCGGCCTGGACCTTGAAATACTCCTGCGCGCCGCCGTTGGCGATGCGGAAACCGGTCTTGACCTCGTCCATGATCATCACGATGCCGTATTTGCTGCACTGGCTGCGGATGGTCTTCAGGAACTTCTTGTCGGGCATGATGCTGGCGACGTTGCCCATCATCGGCTCGAAGAGGATCGCGGCGATGTCCTCCCAGTGGGCGGCGATGGTCTCCTCCAGGCGCTCAATGTCGTTGAAGGGCAGCGGAATGACATACTCGTCGATGCGGCGCGGCATACCGGAGCTGACGGGCGCCGGGCGCGGGTGGCGCTGCGAGCCAAGCATCTTCTTGTTGTTGGACGACGCCGTGCTGTAGAGCGCGTAATCGTACATGCCGTGATAGTGGCCCTCGAACTTGATGAACTTCTCGCGGCCGGTGTAAGCGCGCGCCAACCGCAGCGCGTGCATGGTGGCCTCGGTGCCGGTGTTGCTGAGCCGCACCATTTCCACACCGGTCATGCGGCAGATGCGCTCGGCCAGTTCCACCTCGCCCGGCGTGGTCCAGGCGAAAACGGTGCCGTTGGCTGCTGCCTGTTGCACGCGCTCCACCACCGCCGGGTAGCCGTGGCCCAGGATGATCGGCCCAAAGCCGAGGCGATAGTCGATGTAGCGCTTGCCGTCGGCGTCCCAGATGTAGGCGCCTTCTCCCCGGGTGACGACGAGGGTGTCGTCCGGTCCCCAGTAGCGGAAATTGGAGTTCACGCCGTAGGGGATATGTTCTGTCGCACGCTTGTAGAGCGCGCCGGTCTTCTCACCTTGCAGACTCATAGGTCCTCCGTTGGATCGGATGTTGCGTTCATTTCATCGAACGCGTGCGTTGCTCTCTGGCTCGTACTCGTACTCCTACTCGTCCTCGTTCCGGGTTTCGGCCAATCGAGGGGTAATCGAGGACGAGTACGAGGACGAGTAGGAGTACGAGTCAATAGGGGTACCAATACTCCTTCACCCCGCCGTCGATGTCCCAGTGGACGTGTTTCACCTCCAGAAATTCATCCAGCCCCTCCTGGCCGAGCTCGCGGCCGCCGCCGGTCATCTTCATGCCGCCAAATGGCCCGGCGTAGTTATCGGTCAAGGGGTCGTTGATCCAGATCGTTCCGGCTTTGACGTCCTCAAAGAAACGTTTGACAAGCCGCGCATCATGGCTCAGCAGGCAGGCGCCCAGCCCGAACTGGCTGTCGTTGCACAGCCGGATTGCCTCGTCGAAGTCGCCGTACGGCATCAACGGGATGGCCGGGCCGAACGTCTCCTCGCGCATGATAGCCATGGAGTGATCGACGTTGACCAGCACGGCCGGCTCCAGGAAGAAGCCGTGCTCGAAGTGGGACGGACGACTGCCGCCGACCAGTACCTGTGCGCCGCGCGCTGTCGCATCGGCGATGTGGCGCTCGAC
Organism: Anaerolineales bacterium; assembly: GCA_020634615.1. Taxonomy (GTDB): domain Bacteria; phylum Chloroflexota; class Anaerolineae; order JAAEKA01; family JAAEKA01; genus JACKBK01. Next base: position 109,786 of record JACKBI010000003.1, on the reverse strand, counting down.
CTTCTGGCGGAACGGGTCGCGCAGCATCGGGCCGATATCCACGCCCTCGTTCAGGCCGTTGCCCAGCCGCAGGCCGCTGACGAAACCGGCCAGCTCTTCGGCGAACTGGCTGTAGCTGTCGCGCGGCACATAGACCCGTTCGGTACTGGTGCAGACCTGGCCGGTGTTGAGCAAGGCCGAGTAGGCCAGCGCACGCACCGCCATGTCGAGATCGACGTCCGGCCCGATGACCATGGGATCCTTGCCGCCCAGCTCCAGATGCAGCTTCTTCATCATCGGCGCGGCGATGCTGGCGATGCGCTGGCCGGTGGCGACCGACCCGGTGAAGGCGATCACGGGCACGTCCGGGTGGCGCACCAGCGGCTCGCCGGCCTCTGCCCCGTAGCCGGTGACCACGTTGACGACGCCGGGCGGCAGATGCGCAAAGGCCAACTCAGCCAGCCGTAGCGTCGTCAGCGGCGTGTATTCCGACGGCTTGATGACCACGGTGTTGCCGGCTGCCAGCGCGGGCGCGACCTTCCATGCCAGCAACAGCAGCGGGTAGTTCCACGGCACGATGCAGGCCACGACGCCGTACGGTTCTTTGATGACAAAGTTGAACTGGCCCGGATCGCCGGGCGGCAGGACGCGGCCGCGCTCGTGCCGGCCCAGCTCGGCGTAGTAGTGGAAGGTGGTGGCGGTCCACTCCAACTCTTCTTCGTTTTCGGGCAGCGGCTTGCCTTCTTCCATCGTCAGCAGGCGGGCCAGCTCGGCGGCGTTGTTGTGGACGAGGCGGGCGACTTCGTGCAGCAGTGTCGCGCGTTCGTTGGCCGGTGTGCGTCGCCAGCCGTCGAACGCGTCGCGCGCGGCCGCTACTGCGGCGTCAGCATCGGCTGCCGTGCCACGCGGTACATCGGACAGCACCTCCTCCGTCGCCGGATTGATGACCGTGATGCGTTCGGTCGTTTTGCCGGCCGTCCAGCGGCCGTTGATCAACATGTCAGGCATAGGGTATTCCGGTGATTTACGTCATCGGTGTTGTGGATTCTCGCCTACGCGGGCATGACGTGTGATGGCTGAGAACCGCGGATCGTGAGGAAGGCGCGGATCGGAACCAGACCCGGTCCGGAGACCGGCCGCAACAAAGACCCGCCACTCGCCACTCACTGTGCCGACTTCACCTCGTCCCACAGGCGTTGGTAGATCGATTCGGCCTCGCCCACCGGTTCCAGGTATTGCAGCTTGTCGAGCACCTCGGCCGGCGGATAAATCGACGTGTCGTTCAGGAAGTCCTCGGGCAGGAAGGCCTCGGCAGCTTTGTTGGGGCTGGCATAGTAGATGAACTCCGAGTTGCGGGCCGCGACTTCCGGCTCCAGCAGGAAGTTGATCAGCATTTCGCCGGCCAGCTTCTGCTCAGGCGTGGCTGAGGCGGGGATGCACAGGTTGTCCACGAAGACCACGCCGCCTTCCTTTGGTGTCACGTAGACAATGTTCTCGTTATCCTCCATGGCCAGCAGGAAGTCGCCGTTCCAGCCGTGAGCCAGCAGGTTCTCGCCCGACGCGACAAGGTCTTCGTAGGTGTCGCTATCGTAGCCTGCCAGTTGAGCCTTGGCGCGGATCAGCGCGTCCTTGGCCTCGTTGAGCTGCGCTTCGTCGGTGGTGTTGATGTCATAGCCGAGATAGGCCAGCGCGGCTGCAAAGGACTCGCGCGGGTCGTCCAGCATGGTGACGCGTCCGTAGATGTCCGAGTTGGGATCGGGCTCGAAGAACACCGACCAGCTCGCGGGCGGATCGACCTTGGTCGAGTCGTAGCCAAACCCGGTGGTACCCCACATGTAGGGCACGCAGTAGACACTCCCGGGATCGTAGGGCACCTGGGTAAAGCGGTCGGCCAGGTTGCTGAGGTTGGGAATATTGGCGTGGTCCAGCTTGGCCAGCAGCCCTTCTTCGATCATGATACCGACGGTGTAATCCGACGGCACGATGACCGCATAGCCCGCGCTGCCGCCTTGCAGCTTGGCCAGCAGTTCCTCGTTGCTGGAGTAGTTGTCTTCAATGACCCGGACGCCACTGGCTTCCTCGAATTCGCCGTAGAGATCGGGATCGATGTAATCGGTCCAGTTGAACATCACGATCTCTTCGGGCAGCTTGACGCTGTCTGATGAAGCGGCCGGCGCAGTCTGCGTATCAGATGCCGGCGCGCTGGTCGCGGGTGCGGCAGCCGGCTGACTGCAACCTGCTGCCGCCAGGGCAATGACCAGCAGCAGCAAGAACACATAATAGAATCGTCTCATGGTTCGCCTCCTCTGCGATACTACGTTGCGTATAATGGCCGTCGCGCGTTGGAAACGCTCACAGCCCGAACTGAATTGCTTCCTCATCGCTGCCGCTGCGGCGACGGGAGAGGATCGAGAAAACGATCAGACCAAAGGATGCCAGCAGCATTAGCGTTGAAATGGCATTGATCTCTGGCGTCACCCCGCGCTTGATCATGCCGAAGACGCGCACCGGCAACGTGTTGAACCCGGCGCCGCTCGTGAAAAAGGTGATGACAAAGTCGTCCAGCGACAGCGTGAAGGCCAGCAGTGCGCCGCCGAGAATCCCAGGCATCAGAATCGGCAGGGTGACGCGCCGGAAGGTCTGCCAGGAGTTGGCGTAGAGATCGCTGGCAGCTTCCTCCAACGTCATGTCCATGCTGGCAAGGCGGGCACGAACGACGACGGTGACGAACGCGATGTTGAAGGCCACGTGACCGATGATCACCGAATAGGGCACAGCCAGCCGCGTCCCCAGGAACGAGACGCGCCACGGTTCAAAGCCAATGCCGCTGGTGTTGAAGAAGATCAGCAGCATGATCGCCATCGCGATGTCGGGGATGATGATGGGCAGGTAGAAGGCGCTGTCCACCACCAGCTTGCCGCGAAAGGTGTAGCGCTCCAGGCCCAGCGCAGCCAGCGTGCCCAGCACCGTTGCAATCAGTGTCGAAATGACGGCCACGAAGAGGCTGTTCCACAGCGACAGGAGGATCTGGTCATCGCCCATTAGCTCCTGATACCAGCGCATGGTAAACCCGCTCCACTGCGCGGTCGAGCGCGAGTCGTTGAACGAAAAGATCACGACGATGATGATCGGCAGGTAGAGGAACGCAAACGCCAGGATGCCGTAGATCACCAGCGCCCACGGGCCGAGCCTGGCCCGCATGCGTCCCTCGGAAGAACTGCGTGCCGCGCTCATGCGCGTTCCTCCTTGGCTTTGAGGGCGGTCGAGCGGAAGTAGAGCAGCGTAGCGAACAGCATGATCACCATCATCAACGTGGAGAGGGCGGAGCCGAAGGGCCAGTCATGCGCTGCCAGGAACTGGTTGCTGATAACGTTGCCGATCATCAGTGACTTGCCGCCGCCCAGGATGGCCGGGGTGACGAACGCGCCCAGCGACGGAATGAACACCAGCATCGAACCTGCCACGACGCCCGGCAGCGAAAGCGGCCAGATGACCCGCCGGAAAACTTGCCCGCCGGATGCGTAGAGATCCCTCGCTGCCTCGACCAGGCTGCGATCAAGACGATCCAGCGACGCGTACATCGGCAATACGGCCACCGGCAGCCAGCCATACACCAGTCCCAACACGATCGCGAAGTCGTTGCCAAAAAGCGGCAGCGGCTCCTTAATGATTCCCAGGTTCATCAGCGTGACGTTGATCAGGCCGGTGTTGGTGCGCAGCAGCGTCAGCCAGGCGTAGGTGCGGATCAGGAAATTGGTCCAGAAGGGGATCATCAGCAGCAGGAGCAGCAGGTTGCGTTGTCTGGGCGGGCGCGAGGTCATGAAATATGCCAGCGGGTAGCCCACCAGAATGCAGAAGAGCGTGGTCAGGACGGCGATGTAAAGCGAGCGCAGAAAGGTGCTGAAGTAGAGCGAATCGAAGACGCGGCTGAAGTTCTCCGCCGTAAACTGCCAGACGACGCCGCCATAGGTTCCCCGCTCCAGAAACCCGTAGATGATGACAATGAACAGCGGGAGGATGAAGAAGATCAACAGAAACAACCCGGCCGGGGCAATCAAAAGCCAGGCTCGCAGGGCAGGGTTGCGGCGAAGCGTTTGTTCCATGGCGCTACTCGCGGAAGACCCGGGCGTGAGCGGCATCCCACTGCACGATGACCTCTTCGCCGATCTCCCACGGCTCCTCCTCCACGTGGAAATTCTGCACGCGGGCGATGACGGTCGCGCCGTTGTCCAGCTTGATGGTGTGATGGGTGTCGGTGCCGACATAGACCAGCCGCTCGACGTGACCGTGAACGACTGCCGAGTCAGGGCCGGTGGGGTAGGTGTCGCTCAGTTCGAACAGGTTGATCTTTTCGGGGCGCAGCGAAAGCAACGCCTGCGATCCGGGTGAGATGCCTTCCCGAATCCACGAGACGGGCACACGGATGCCGCCAGCCAGCTCGACCTCGCCGCGCGGCGCAGTCTGCATCACCATACAATGCAGGAAGTTCGTCTCGCCGATGAAATCGGCCACGAAGCGGCTGACCGGCCTTTCGTAGATGTCTTCAGGGACGCCCAGCTGTTGCACCCTGCCCTGGTCCATGACGGCAATACGGTCCGACATGGTCAGCGCTTCCTCCTGGTCATGGGTAACATAGATGAAGGTAATCCCGACTTCCTGCTGCAAGGTTTTCAATTCGACCTGCATCTCTTTGCGCAGTTTCAGATCCAGCGCGCCCAGCGGCTCGTCCAGCAGCAACACCTTGGGCCGGTTGATCAGCGCGCGCGCCAGTGCGACGCGCTGCTGCTGGCCGCCGGAAAGCTGCTTGGGCCGCCGCTTGTCCATGCCGTTCAGTTGCACCAGGTCCAGCGATTCGGCGACGCGGCGGGCGATCGCGGACTTGTCAACCTTTTGCATCTGCAAGCCAAAGGCAACATTGTCGTACACCGTCATGTGGGGAAAGAGGGCGTAGTGTTGGAATACTGTATTGACGGGGCGGCGATGCGCGGGCCGGTAACCTTGAGCCTCGCCCGCGATGTCGATCTCGCCAGAGGTAGGCATTTCAAAACCTGCTATCATGCGCAGCGTCGTCGTCTTGCCGCAGCCGCTGGGGCCGAGCAAGGAGAAAAACTCGCCGTCGGGGATCGACAACGACAGGTTGTCAACTGCCACGACGCTGCCAAAGGCCTTGACAACATCGCGCAACTCAACCGCAATGGTGTTGGGCATCGACACTCCGTTTCTGAGGTAACTGCTTACCCGGATGCATCTCTGCTTCAGGACGAGGATTGTCAGTCGTGCCTGAGCAGTCAACTTCTACGAACGATCGCTTGGCAATGCAAGGCCAGGGCGAGCGCCGTACGCCATCTTGTATGTGTTGAGGATGACGAAGGTCTGCGTGCGCGCCACGCCTGGCACTTTGCGCAACTGCTGGTTCAAGAAGGTTGCGAGATGTTCCCGATCGCGGCACATCACTTCCACGATCAGGTCATATTCGCCTGACACGATGACGAGGTAGCTCACTTCCGGGTAGTCGGCAATCGTCGCGGCGACCACGTCCAGGTCGGCGCCTTGAACCGTTACCCCGATCATGGCCGGCGCATCGAAGTCCAATCGATGTGGGTCCACGAGGCCGACGATCTGCACGATCTGCTCGTCGACCAGACGTGTGACGCGATTGCGGATAGTGCCCTCGGAGACACCAAGAACGTTAGCGATTTCGGTGAATGGCACGCGGCCATCGCGCTGGAGGTGGGCGAGAATGTTGAGGTCGAGCTGGTCCACGGGACTATCCTGGATACGAAGAATGACGGTAGATTACCATACGATTCGTAGCAGGACAAATGGTGTACTGCGAATTTCGCAATCTGGCACCAGTGGAAACCGCGCCAGCAGGGTGGTCGCGATTGTCAGAAGTAAGACGCTCCTGCTCCAGAAAACCGGCAAAACTGCCGGTCATTGGAGCAGGATGCGTTGCAAGCGACTAGGGGACGGGCGTCAGTGAGGTTGGTGGATAGGCAGCTTTGCGAGCGGGTACGGGAGAGGGGGCAACGCCGCCGATCAGGTCCGCCGCAATTTTGCCCGAAGCCAGCACGCCGGGCAGGCCGGCGCCCGGATGCGTTCCCGCACCGGCAAAGTAAAGGTTTTCGAAGTCCTCTGACTGGTTGTGCGGGCGGAACCAGGCTGACTGAAGCAGCGTTGGCTGAACCGAAAAGGCCGAGCCGAGGTAGCTGTTCAAACCATTCTGGAAGTACAACGGGTCGATGAAGTGCTCGGCGACGATATTGGCCTGCAGATCGGGCAGATAGTTGTCCTCCAGAAACTGCATGATGGCGTCGCGGTACGGCTTGGCCTGCGACGTCCAGTCGATGTCGGCGTCCAGGTGCGGCACCGGGGAGAGGACATAGAACGAGTCGCAGCCGGGCGGCGCCATCGATGGGTCGGTCTTGCTTGGCACGTGCAGGTAGAGCGAAAAGTCCTCCGGCAGGTCGTGATTGGCAAAGATCTCGCGCAGCAGGCCCTTATAGTCATCGCTGAGAATGATGTTGTGATGCGCCAGACGGTCACCGGTCGGCGTGCCTGGTTCGGAATAGCGTCGCTTGGTGCCAAAGTAGATGACGAAGAGCGACATGCTGTATTTCTTGCGCTTGACCCAGCCGTCGCTGTTCTTGCGCCGGTAACGCGCCGGGATCAGGTTCATGTAAGTCCAGGCAACATCGGCGTTGGAGACCACGACGTCGGCGTTGTGGGTCGTCCCATCGGCCAGCCGGACACCGGTTACCCGTCGGGCCCGGTCGTCGACGAGGATCTCCTGCACTTCGCTGTTGAGGTGCAGCTTGCCGCCCATCTCATCAAACAGCCGCGCCAGGCCCGCCACCACCGCTCCCGTGCCACCCATCGCGTAGTGGATGCCCCACTCGCGCTCCAGGTAATGGATCAAGACGTAGAGCGACGGTGCAGTCAGCGGGTTGCCGCCCAGCAGCAGCGGGTGAAAGGAGAAACAGCGGCGCAAAAACTCGTCGTGGATAAACTTCGCCACGTATCCGTAAACGCTGCGGTAGCTTTGCAGGCGGATCAGGTCAGGCGCCACCTTGAGCATGTCGCCCATGTGCAGAAACGGCACGTCCAGCAGCGCCATCCCCGTTTCAAAGATTTCTTTGGTCGTTCCGATGAAGCGGGTGTAGCCGTCCATGTCGGCCGGGTTAAAGCGCTCGATCTGCCGCAGCGTGAATTCGTGGTCGGAGTTGTAGTCGAGATGCCGGCCGGTCTCGTCAAAGATGCGGTAAAAGGGGTCGAGTTGTACGAATTCGACATAATCCTCGCGGCGCTTGCCGGCCAGCTCCCACAGGTCGTCGAACATCCACGGTGCAGTAATGACTGTCGGGCCGCCGTCGAACTTGAAGCCGTCCATCTCAAAGACGTAGGCGCGTCCGCCCGGTTTGTCGAGTTTTTCGTAGAGGGTGACATCGTGGCCCTGGGCGCGCAAACGGATAGCCGCCGCCAGCCCGCCAAAGCCGCTGCCGATAACTATTATTTTGTGGGGTTTCATGTTTTGTTTCCTGTTTTGAATTGGTGAGGGAGATAGCGGTGGCGGAATCGAGGGCGCAGCGATCATTGATCGAGGAGGAGATCAAGCTGAAACCGTCGATTCGCAGCCGTCATAACCCTTGATGATCTGTGTCACCACGACCTGCAACTCGGCCGACGCCGAATGTTGCTCGGTGCAAGTGATAAGCACTACGCTTGTTCCGGCAAACACCGGGTCAGTCAACGACGGCCAGTGAGCGCGAGAGACGCCAGATGGCCGGCAGCCGGCTTATTTTGTCCCACGTGGTCAGATGGGCGCGCCGGCCAAACACGTTGTAATCGTTGGCCTCAATATCGTCGAGGATGCCGCGATACAGTTCCGCCGCGGCGGTGATGGCAAAGCGGCCATCCCGGTCCAGCAGGGCGATGCCCGGCATGGCCTCGTCGTAGAGGCTGCGGGTGCGCTGCACCTGGAAGCGCATGAAGGCCCGCCAGCGGTCGTCGACGCGCCCGGCGGCGATGTCATCCTCGGTCAGACCGAAAGCTGCCAGCTCGTTCTGAGGCAGGTAGAGGCGGCCAGCCTGCCAGTCTTCGTCGATGTCGCGCAGGATGTTGGTCAGTTGCAGGGCCACGCCCAGTCTGACCGCATAGGGGATCGCTGCGGTGCTTTCAAAGCCAATGATGTGCATCGCCATCAGGCCGACGGTCGATGCGACCCCGTAACAGTAGTGCGCCAGTGCATCGAACGTCGGGTAGCGAACCTGGCTGAGGTCCTGTGAAACGCCTTCGATTAACTGTTCAGCGTAGCGCCACGGGATATGAAAGCGCGCGCGCGCGTCGGCCCAGGCGATTGATACCGGGTCGGCGACATCCGGTCCGTCCTGTCCCGGCTGGCCGCGCCATCTGGACAGCTCAGCAACCGGATCGCAGCTTGCCGGCTGTTCGTCGACGATATCGTCGCAGACGCGACAAAATGCGTATAGCGCGCGTGCGCCGCGCCGTTTTTCTGCGGGCAGCAGGCCGGAGGCCAGATAGAACGTGCGACTATGCTGTTTGGTCAGGCGCTCACATTGCGCATAGGCTGTTCCCATGGCGCGCTCGTCATGGATACCTTGCAGCGCCGCGACGATCTGTCCCTCCAGCGCTTCGTGCGCGAGGTCAACCAAATGGCGTTCCCAGCCGTAGATTTGCACAGCCATTAGTCGCTCCTTGACCTTGGTTCCCATATCACCCGGTAACCCGGAGGCACTGGATGACCGGTCACAATCTCGTTTTTCCAAACCTTCAGCGTCCATCGGTTCAGCTTGCGGGTATGGGGGTATCAGTGGCCCTAATACGAGATATTATACGCCACTTTATCATGTCTGTCAAATTGATGACTAGCTTGTGTTTAGGTTATGACGCAACTAGCGTAACGCCCTATTTCCCTCGCCGGAAACGTTCTACGGCTTGCAGGTGTTCCTCAAATGTGTGGCTGAAAACGTGCCGGCCTGTGCCGCCAGGTTCGGCTACGAAGTAGAGATAGTCGTGCTGTGACGGTGACAGGACGGCAGCAATGCTGGCGATGCCCGGTGAGGCAATAGGGCCGGGCGGCAGACCGGCGTTGAGGTAAGTGTTGTACGGGCTGACCACGGCGCTGTACTCCTCAAGATATACCGGCGACTTCCACCACTGGCCGCTCGCGGGCTGAAATCCCATGGCATATTGAACAGTCGGATCGGCCTCGAGGCGCATGTTCTGGCGCAGCCGGTTGAGATAGACCGCCGCGATCATCGGTCGTTCTTCGTCCAGTACCGCCTCGCGCTCCACAATGCTGGCCACCGTCAGTACATCGTGCAGGTCCATGGTCGAACCGTTGGCGACCGCAGCCCAATAAACCGGCATCACATTGTCTTCGAAGGCGTCCAACTGCGCCTTTAGGAGGTCGGCCGCGGTTGCTCCCTCGCTCGGCAGCTCATAGCTGTCCGGGAAAAGGTAGCCTTCCAGGCTCTGGCCGGCCGGATGAAACTGGAGAAAAGAGTAGCGCCGGCGGTCCTCGTCCGGTATGCCACTGAGATCGGCCTGCTGAGCCGCCCGCCGGTACTCCTCGCCGCTCAACGCGCCAGTCTTGTCCAGCAGGTCGGCGGTCTGTTCCAGACGCCAGCCGGGACGCACTGTCACTCCGATCCCTGGCGCCATTGCATTCTGCAAGGCATCGACGATCTCGGGAATGGTCATGTCCGGACTGAGGACAAAATCGCCGGCTTCCAGCTGGTTGGCAAGGCCGTTGACTCGCACATACGCCTCAAAGAGCAAGGGGTCATCGATCAACCCGGCCCGCTTCAAGTTGTCCGCGATGACGCGCGCGGGTGAGCCGGTATCAACGGTGAACTCAGTTGGTTGCGACTGGCCACTGAGCGGCTGGCTCAGGCGGGTGGCGTTCGCTTCCAGATACACCGACAGCGCCGTATCGCCCGAACACGCCGTCAATACCATCGCCAGCAGCAGAGCAGCGAGGGTCAGCAAACGCGGGATCGGAGTCATGATTCTGCCAGACATTAGCTGTTTTACGGTCGAGTTTCATCCCGGGACAGGAGGTGGGTCACTCCATAGATATCAGGGCTGACAGACGAACCACCGGCCGGCGGCGCAGTCAACACCTTGCGACCTTTGCCGCGGCTCTCATCATTATAGTCGCGCCACGTGCGGCGTCAATGTCGCGTGCAACCCGTTTGGTCAGCGTGAGCGAGAACGCATCTGGTGCGTCTTGTGTCTCCCGCCCATAAGTGGTAAGATAGAACTGCATCCTGTGTCTCTTCTCACGAGTTCGGCAACGTCGTTCAAGGAGGTGTGACATGACTCGGATTCGCTATACCAACACCGTGATCTGCGATGGGTGCGGCGTCGAAGTAACGTGGACGCCGGTGTTAAGGGGAGAAAAGACATTTTGTTGTCAGCAATGTGCACAGGGGCTGGCCTGTGAGTGTGATTTTCCTTCAGAAGAAGGCGCAGCAAAACCGGCCGAATTGGTCACAATGCTGACCTATTGACCAGGTCGTGCAGGAATGAGGATTTAGGTTTTCAGGGACTCAATATGATCCAGAAGCAGTTCGTTGGCACGGGCAAGAAGTCCAAATGCCGTCTCACATTTACCTTGCCGGAGCAAATCTGGGCTGACGAGGTCTATTTGGTTGGCAGCTTCAACGATTGGTCCGAGACCTCACATCCCATGCGGCAATCTCACAGCGGTGAGTGGCGTATCGTGCTGGATCTTCCTTGCGACACCGTATACGAATTCCGGTATCTGTGTGACGGCGAGTGGTTCAACGACAACACGGCCGACGGATACTATGAAAATCCGCATGGCAGCCACAACAGCGTTGTCAACACATTTATTCCGGCTGCCTGAAACAACACCGTTCGCAGTTGCGCTGGAGCCCGGCTGCAAACGATTGAATCGACGAATCGACTGCTTTGGGAACATTAAACCCTGACATTCCTGCTCCTGATCTGAAACTGGCGCTCGACGAAGCCGCCCGCAACCTGGCCGCGTACGGCAAGCGGACGTTGACACCCGAAGTCCTCCTGCTGACACTGGTGCGCGGCCGCAACTTTCCCTCCTACGCGGTCTTGCAGCAGTTGGCAGCCGAACGCGGCTTCAAGCTGGACGACCTGGAGAACGAGGCAGAGTCGCTGGTCAAGGCGCGCGTGGGTCGCAGCGCCGATTTTGATTACGTCACCGGCGACAATCGGCACGTAGACCTGTCGGACGAGATGCTGGTCGTGTTGGACGAGGGACGCACCATCGCCCAGTCCATGAACGAAATCTACGTCGGCACGGTCCACGCGCTGGCTGCTATGTCGCAGCGCGGCGTCAGCACTGCCGGCTTGTTGCAGCGCCACGGCGTCACCCCGACCGTTCTCTCCAGCATGCTCGCCGAGTCGGTGCTCGCGGGCAGCCTCACGACGTTTGATCTGGCCGACATTGCCCGCCGCGGCGGTTCCGCTCCGGTCTACTACCGGGACGCGTTGCTGCGCGATCTGCTCAACCTGCTGTCGGTCGCTTCGGATCGCCATGTCATTCTGTTGGGGCAAACCGGCGTGGGCCGGCGCTCGCTGGTGCAGGCTCTGGCGCAGTTGATGGCTGAAGGCAAGGGACCGGCAGGACTGACCAAGCTGGTGCAGATCGGGGAAACGGCACTGCTGGACAATCCTCTGGCGGCGGTGCAGGCTGGTCTGCGTGCTGCCGCGGGTGGCATTCTCTTCCTCCCCAACATTCAGCGATTTTTTGGCAGCTATGGCCGGGCCGATTTCGCCAAGGCGACCAAAGCGGTGCAAAAAGCGCTGCTCAACGGCGATGTTGTCCTCATCGGGACGACGACAGAGGCTGACTTCAACGAGCGTATGGCCGGTGAGGCCGCGGTAGCCGAACACGTGCATTTATTACGGGTGCCGGAACCTGACGAGCGCGAGACTGCCGCGATCCTTGCCGTTCACAAGCCGCAACTGGAGGCGGAGTACGGCATCGAGATCGCCGACAAGAGCCTGCCGGCCGCTGCCAGGCTGGCTCGCCGCTATGTTGCCAACACGCCGCTGCCCGCTTCGGCTATGCAATTGATGCACCGGGCCTGCGCCCTGGTGCGCATTCCCCTGTACACGAGCGACGGCCCCGGCGATGCGCCATCCGATGGGCTGCTGGACGACGAGGATGTCACCCTGGCCGCCAGCCTGATGACAGGGATCCCCGCCAGCAAGCTGGGCGCGGACGAACGCAGCCGCTACGCCAGCATGGTCGAGCACATGCACCAACGCATCATCGGCCAGGAGGAGGCGGTGCTGGCTGTCAGCCGCGCCGTCAAGACGGCACGCGTTGGACTGAAAGATCCCAACCGTCCTATTGGCTCCTTCCTGTTCCTTGGACCCACCGGTGTCGGCAAGACTGAACTGGCCAAGGCGCTGGGCGAGTTCATGTTCGGCAGCGAGGACCAGATGGTGACGCTGGACATGAGCGAGTACCAGCAGGAGCACGCTGTCAGCCGGCTGGTCGGCGCACCGCCCGGCTATGTTGGCTACGAAGGCGGCGGCCAGCTCACCGAGCAGGTACGCGCTCGGCCCTACACCGTGGTGCTGTTCGACGAGGTGGAGAAGGCGCATCCGCGCGTGCTGGACGTTCTCCTGCAGATCATGGAAGAGGGGCGGCTGACCGATGGCCAGGGGCGCGTAGTCTCCTTTGCCGAGACGGTCATCATCATGACCAGCAACCTGGGCGCCGAATACCTGGAAACCGTCGAGATGACCGACACGGTGCGCGAGCTGGTGATGGGGCGCGTCAAGCAGTTCTTCCGGCCTGAATTTATCAACCGCCTGGATGAAGTCGTGATCTTCCTGCCGCTGACCGGCGAGCAGTTGGGCCAGATCCTGACGCTGATGTTGAAGAAGGAGGGCAAGCTGCTGGACGCGCGTGGCATGACGCTGCGCGTGACCGACGCCGCGCAGGCCTGGTTGCTGGCGCAGAACGATCATCCTGAATGGGGCGCGCGGCCGCTGCGACGCATCATCCAGCGCTATCTGCGTGAGCCGCTGGCAGACCGCATGCTGGCAGACGATCCGGCGCCGGGCACGGTCGTAACCGTGGATGCTGGCGCGGCGGGGCTGGTTTTCGACCTCTCCGGCGCTGCGCCGCTCGCCGGCTGATCAGTGGGGAACCTAAGAACTCAGTCGCCAAGGCAGAGACCGGGTTACTTCTTATGGAAAACACTCCTGTCGGCATCCACACCACTCATGGCATTGTAACTCTGGTTTGCGAGACAAAAACCCGGTTTCTGTAGCCATACCTCAGCAGTTACCACTAAGAAGCTGTTTGAGAAGTCGCCCGTTCCGACTTCGGAAGTCGCCGAGTTAACGAGAGTAGCCGCTCAACACCGTTACAGGCCAGTCGTGACAGTCAATCGGCGACTTCCGAAGTCTTTTCAAACAGCCTCTAAGAATGTAGATTGGTAAACCGGCATCGATTGTCATTTTCGCTAGGCGGGAATGACGCTCCTGACACCCAGCCCATCCACTTCCATGCGACTTGCCATTTCTCCCCGTACGCGGCTGGGCGTGCAGCAGACTTTTTCCGCGCTGCGCCACCGCAACTACCGGCTCTGGTTTATCGGCCAGCTGATCTCGCTGGCCGGCACATGGATGCAGACCACGGCGCAGGGTTACCTCGTCTTTGAACTGACCAAGTCTCCGGCGTTTCTTGGCTATGTGGGGTTTGCCGGTGGAATTCCCTCGTGGATTTTCACTCTCTATGGCGGCGTAATCGCCGATCGTGTGCCGCGCCGTACGCTGATCATGATTACCCAGGCGGCGATGATGGTCCTGGCCTTCGCCATGACAGGACTGGTCGTCAGCGGACTGATCCAGGCCTGGCAGATCATCGTGCTGGCGATGCTGCTCGGCGTGGCGCAATCGTTCGATGCCCCCGCGCGCCAGGCATTCGTGATGGAAATGGTGGGCCGCGAAGACCTGACGAATGCCATCGCGCTCAACTCGACCATGTTCAACATGGCGGCAGTCGTCGGGCCGGCGCTGGCAGGGATCGTCTATGCGCTTTGGGGGCCTGCCTGGTGCTTTACGATCAATGCCTTGTCCTACCTTGCGGTCATCCTGGCGCTGGCCGCAATGCGCTTGCCTGCTTTTGTGCCACGCGTACGCAAGGACCGCGCAATGACTGAAATGCGCGTTGGGCTGGGATATGTGCGCCACAACAAGGTCGTCCTGACGCTGATCCTGAACATGGCGGTGATCGCGATGTTTGGCATCAGCCTCGTGACGCTCATTCCGGCGTGGTCCGTCGATGTGCTGGGAGGGGATGTGCGCACCAACGGCGCGCTGCTGGCAGCCCGCGGCATCGGGGCCGTCAGCGGCGCATTGATGGTGGCTGCGCTGGGCAGCCGGCCAATCCGCGGCAAGCTGTGGACCGTCGGCAGCTTCGTGATGCCGCTGGCGATGTTCGCATTTGCTGCCGCCCGCATCGTCCCTGTGTCGATGGCCATGCTGGTAGGTGTCGGCTGGAGCTTCATGGTCGTCGCCAACACCTCAAATTCCATGGTTCAGACTATGGTGCCGGACGAGCTGCGCGGCCGCGTGATGGGCGTCTATACGTTGATGTTCTTCGGAGGCATGCCGCTGGGATCGCTGCTGATCGGCAGCATGGCCGAACTCCTCACCGAACCAGTCACGCTGGCGATCAACGCCGCCATCGTCCTGCTGGTCGCGGGGATTGTCTGGCTGCGCCTGCCGTTCATTCGCAAACTGGGGTGATGACACTAGCTTGCGCTTGCGACAGGGCGGTAAATGGTGGTGTTGCCAAACGGGTCGATGTGCACATTGATCGGTGTCGCTGTCGGTTTCAGAGATCTTCTGTGTCTGGCGTCAAAGAAGTGGGAGGATCCGTCACCAATTGCTGCAATGCTGTCTTAAGCGGGGGCAAATCATCTTGCAAGGTATCCCAAAGAATCTGTGGATCGACATTGAAGTAGGCATGAACGAGACGATTGCGCATGGCTTTCATGAAAGACCATGGAATATCATGGTGTCTCTCCTGGATATCATCGGGTATGCCGCTGGCAGCTTCTCCGATGACAATCAGGTCCAGTTCAACCGCACGGACTGTCTTGAAGTCTGCCTGAAATGTCTCCCTCTCCATACCCGCAGTGAACGCATCGATCTCCTCGATGGCGTCTAAAATATCTCGGACGCGCTCACTCCATCCTCTAGTTGACATATACAGCCTCAGCCATCACACGCTGTCGGACACGTGGTTTCAGACTGGCTGGCGTTCCCAAATCTACCGGGCATCCCAGTAGTTGTTCCAAGTGTTCCTGCAGGGCGAATAGGCCAACGAGACCGGTTGGTCGGTCGAATTCGACGAGCAGATCTACGTCGCTGGCCGCGGTCGACTCGTCACGCGCCACTGAGCCGAACAAGGCCAACGACTTGACGCCGTACTCTCGCCGCAAACGTTCTCGTTCAGTTCTCAAGGTTTTGAGAGCCTGATTGCGCTTCATGACTACTCCTTTCGCGTCACTGCAAATAGCATGGAATCGACACAGCTGCCACAAGTATAGCGTAGTTTGACACAACCATCAAGGCTCTCTGTAAGCCTTCACGGCACGAGTAGCGAAGTACGTCGGACAATACGCGTTGATCATTGGTGCGCGGTCATCGGTTCGGTAGCTTTCCTGAAAATCGGTAAGCACAAACCCAGCGGCAAGCTGGCCACCTATCAGCGATTCTAACGAGTGGCTCCAGAGAAATACCGACTGTGTATCTATGGTGCTTCGTCGCTCTTCCTCAGTGAACGATTCGTACTCGGCATAGGGCAAGCGGTTGACTACGGTGAGCCCCTGGTTCGGCGATGATCCATCGTTCTCTTCAAACAAATAAGCCAGTGGATTGATGAAGCCGGCAAGCAGAATGCCGCGGTCACGCAACACGCGGAAACATTCTCGCCACACTGGTTGAGCATCCGGAACAGCGTTTACGGACACCGGCAGAAAGATCAAGTCGAATTCGGCCGAACCAAAGCGGGACAAGTCCGTCATGCTTCCTTGCTCGATGCGGATTGCCAGGTTCTCACGCTCTGCGACAAGCTTGTCTTTCGCAAGTTGTGTGTCGGAGATGTCGAATGAAGTGACATGCGCTCCCGCTGCTGCAAGAAGTGGCGCTTGCTGCCCGCCACCCGACGCCAGACACAAAATGTCCTTGCCGGCTACATCGCCGAGCCATGACCGTGGAACTGTGCCTCCCGCCAGCGACACTTCCCATCTCTTTTGCCGGGCATCCTCAATCAACTCGGGCGACACCGGTTGTGACCATGCTATTCCAGCACTAGAGAGTCGGTTCCAGGCCTGACGATTATGTTCAAGGATATTCAAGCTATTCTCCTATGAGCCTGGGCTGCCGAGATCAACCCGTTTTAGCTAAACTGCTGCGTGACCCGCTCGATGCCGGCTATGCCTGTGAGCTACTCGTTGTCGTCGCGCGCAAACTGCTCCAGCAGCCGCCCGATGACCTTGATCCCCTCTACGAAGTCGGCGATGCGGATGCTTTCGTTGGGCGCGTGGACGTGGCTGTCTTGCCAGCTCACGCCGGCAGACGCGACCGGCACGCCGTTGCGCCCGCACAGTTCCCACATGGGACCGCTGCCGGGAGAGGTCGGCTGCACGATGGGTGGCAGGGCGCTCACCTGACTGATCGACGCCGTCACTGCGCGTGCGATGGCGCTGTCGGGCGATGTGCGCCATGGCATCAGGTAGTCGTTGTGGTCGATGATCTCCACATCGCTGAAGCCGCGCCGATCCAGATGCTCGCGCAGCAGACCGAAAGCAATCTGGGGCGTCAGTTCCGGCACCAACCGCATGTCCATCTTGGCCGTCGCCTGGGCAGGAATCACAGTTTTGGAACCGGGGCCGCTGTAGCCGCTCACCAGCCCGTTGACGTTCAGGGCCGGTTCCATCAGCCAGCGGCGCACGGCGGCCGCGCCGGTCAGCCCGCCCAGCAGGCCGTTGCTGAAGCCATAGGAAGCTTGCAGCGCCACGTGGTTGAACGGAACCGATTCGAGCAGACGCTCTTCGACCTCCGTCGGCTGGCGAACGTGATCCAGCAGACCGTCGATGATCACGCGACCGTCGGGCGCGCGCAGGCTGTCCAGCGCCTCGGTTAGCCGCCAGGCAGCATTGGGAAAGATGCCGCCGTTGCCCGAATGGGCGTCCATTGTGGCGGTGCGCACCCGCAGATCGAACGCCGCCATTCCCTTCACGCCCAGACAAATCACCGGGTTTTCGTCCGCGTTCTTGGAGCCAAACTCCCACAGACAGCCGTCCGCCTCGCTCAACAGCGTCCCTTGTTCCTCGCCAAAGCGGAAGAGGAATGGGCTGCCGACCTCCTCCTCACCTTCGATGACATAGAGAACTCGCAGCGGCAGCGGTCCGACGGTCTCCTGGTAGATGCGAATGGCAGCCAGCCGTGCCACCAGATCACCCTTGTTATCGGAGACGCCGCGGGCATAGAGCTTGCCATCGCGTACCTGCGGCTCGAAGGGCGGTGACAGCCACTCGTCCAGCGGATCGGGCGGCTGGACATCGTAGTGGTTGTAGATCATCAGGCAACGCTCACCGCTGCCGGCGCGGCCGATGATGATCGGCGGGCCGGCAGGCTGGTCGGCCGGTTCAGTGGCCACACCCGCCGCGGTGCACAGCGTCTGCACGAAAGCGGCAGCATCCAGCATCGCCGGGCCGCGCTCCGCAGAGACACTGGGAATCCGGCACAGCGCGGCAAGCTGCGCCAGAACGTCGCCGGCCTGTGCCTCTACAGCGGCATCGAAAGCAGTGAAGTCAGTCATTTGGATACATCCTGTCAAGGGTTGATAATTGGTAACGGGTCGCAAGATACCACATCTGCGCACCGATTGGCAACTGGCTCGCGCCGAAAAGGATCCCCATGACCACCCAACGATACCTGCTCACAACCCGCGGCAAGGCAGCTCATTCAGGACTCGCGCCTGAGGAAGGCATCAGCGCCATTCTGGCGATGATGCACGTCCTGCAGGGCGTGCTGCAACTCGACCGCGACGGCCAGCGCGTCTCGATTGAGGCAGTGCGGGGTGGCATGCGTCCCAATGTCATCGCGCCGGAATGCCAGGCATGGATACGCGTCGATGCTGCCGGTACCGGCGAGATCGATGCGTTTCACGCTGCCCTGAAGTCAGTGCAACCCGTCGTTCCCGGCGCGAGTCTCGACGTGGAGGTGGCGTCTGATGCTGCGCCTGTGCTGGATGGGGACCGGCAGCAGGCAGGTCTACCAGTCTCTGCCATGGCCAGCGAGCCTCGTTCTGCGTCGGCCCACGACACGTTTCAACCAGTTTCTGGTAGAATTCGTCTTGGCTCCGGTCGGGATCCTGTGGTGCTGCAAGATGCCGTTTTAACCTCGGCATGGGCGGGCGAACTTGGGGCCTATCTGGCAAGTCAGGAGGCTGAGATGTTGGCCGTGTTGATGGAGCTGGCGCGGCTTGAGACTCCGTCCTCACAGCCAGAAACGCAGCGCCCGGCGTTTGACCTGCTGGCACGTGAGCTGGCAAAAGCCGGTTACAACGCGACCTGGTGGCCCGGCCGGCGCGCCGGTGGCATGCTGTTGGCATATCCAGGCACGCGCCCGCGTCACGCGCCGGTGCAACTGCTGCTGGGCCATTGCGACACCGTCTGGCCGGTGGGGACGCTGGAAGCGATGCCGGTCCACGTGCACGATGGTCGTCTGAGCGGGCCAGGCGTGTTTGACATGAAAGCGGGGCTGGTGCAGACGCTGTTTGCGCTGCGGGCGCTCGCAGCGCTGGGCCTGCGACCGCCTGCGACCCCGGTGCTGCTGGTCAACAGCGACGAGGAGATCGGCAGCGGCGAGTCGACGCGGACCATCGAGCGGCTGGCCCGCATCGCCTGCCGCGCCTTTGTCATGGAGCCGGCGCTGGGGTCGGCGGGGAAACTCAAGACCGCGCGCAAAGGTGTCGGCCAGTTTCGCTTGCGGTTGGCAAGCGATCAAGCCACGGACAACGCGCTCGGGGCAGAGATGGTGCGCCTGATTCGGGCGATTTTCGACCTCAACGACCTGTCGCGCGGTATTACTCTCAACGTGGGCCTGGTGACAGCCGGCGCTACGACTGGACCAATGCGCGAGGCGGAGCTGGTCATCGATGCGCGCGTGCCGGACTTTGAGTCGGCCCGCCGCGTCGAGGCGGCGGTGTACGCGTTGGAACCTGGCCTGCCCTCCGTTTCCCTGGAGACCAGCGGCCGCGTCACCCGGCTGCCGCTGGAGCGGACGGCGCGCAACCAGGCGCTGTGGCGAACTGCGCAGCGGCTGGGGGGCGAGCTGGGGCTGGCGTTGGAGGAGGGGGCGGTCGGCGGCGGGTCGGACGGCAACACCACCAGCCAGTTCACCGCGACCCTCGACGGGTTGGGCGCGGTCGGCGATGGCGCCCATGCGCTGCACGAACATGTGGTGATCGACGCGATGCCGCGCCGCGCGGCCTTGCTCGCACTGCTGCTGCTCAGCCCGTTGGCTGAATAGCAAAGGCATATGCCGCTGGTCGAAACGACTCTCGCTGGCCGGCAACGTCTCAAGACAGCGTTTGCCGCAGTTCGTCAGGGCTCAGCGTTCGGTGCCAATGTTTGAGATACGTTGACCTGGGGATGATCAGCAATTGCAGCGGCTGTTCGGCCACCACCGAAGCGTTGCGAACGGCGCCGCGAATCACGCCGGTCGTGCCAAGAGGCATCCAGGGCGGGACCAAAAGTGTATCATATCCGCCCAATGGCAGGATGCGCAGACCGACTCCCAAGGGAATGTAGACAAAGGCGGCCGCGGTTCCGGCCTCGATCAGCACGTCGTTGCGTTCGAGCTGCGCCAGCCTGACGTGCTCAAACGCCAGCGCCGGATCGATGCCATCGACCGCGTGGCCGGTCGCACCCATGCGCGCCAGCAAATCGAGACGTGTCGCCCGGTCCCACGGAACCGGCTGTGCCGAAAGATACAGCTTGCGCTCTCCTTCCGTGGCATCGATCAGCGACGGGGCGACCTGGATTCGGGCCGCCGCGGCCGTGTTGAAGGCCGCAACCTCCGCACGCACCATCTCGGCAAACTCCAGGTTGTCGCCGACTTCTTCGACCATGATCGCGAGATCCTCGGCCCGGCGCAGGGCCGACTTGTCATCAGGCGTGCGCAGCAGACTGTCGAGAGTGTCCGCTGCCAGGTCCAGGACGATCAGCGCTGCGCTTTGGGCGGCATAGCGGTTGGCATCATGATCGGCAAACGCGCCGCGGTGGAAAGTAACCCGCAGATCGCCGCATGGATCAAGCTCGCTGCTCGCCATGTTGGCCTCGCCGGCGCTGATCGGGCCAGGCAGCTCCAGCAGGTAGAGTCGATCGGCGCCCAAACGCAGGGAGAACACGGCGTTGGCGGTTTGACCGTTGACGTAGATTTCGTAACCCGCAGAGGTGCGCAGAACCGTGCCGCGCTGGCGCAGGGCATCGGCGCAGCGCAGCGCACGCACGGTATCGATCGCGTCCTGTGCCAAATCGTGCAACGGCCCGTCAGTCGTGGTCAGCCAGGCGAATGCGTCGCGCTGGAAGTCGCCGTAGAAGCGGGCGGCATGAAACTGCCACGCATCTCGTGCTGCCGATGGCGGCGGGTTTGGGACTGGATCCGCGCCGGGCCGGTCCTCTTCAAGCCCCAATGCGTCGGCGCTTATGGTGCGCACCAGTTGCAGTGGAACGCTGGTCTGCACTTTCATGTGCTGCCGCCAGAGCGTTTGCAGGTCGGTGGAGATGGCTTCCAGCAGCGCGGCGCGCAGGGCACGCGGTTCGTTGAGCATGGCAATCGGTACTTTGGTCTTGCTGTGAGCCATGGAAACAGCCAGCATTTCGCGCAGCACCGTCTTGGGTGTCTGCTTGAACACGCCCTGGGCCGCCAGTTCGGTGAGACGCCACGACAGGTTGGCAGCGTTTTCCCGCCAGATCAGTTCGATAAGGTCCTCGTTGGCCGGGTCAAAAACAGCCTGGGCGGCAAACTCAGGGTGAATCGCGCGACCGGCGGCCGAGAAGTCGATCATGCCGATGTCGTGGAAATAGGCCAGCAGCACGCCAAAGCCGCACATGTTGGTGTAACGGTCAACGGGTCGGGCCGGGATGAGGTGCGCCGTGTGGATCGTCTCAAGTACGCTCAGGATGCGCGTCGCGACATCGCGTACGTGGACGATGCCGTGGTCGGCGAAGAGGCCAACGTGGGCGCCCGGTCGCCGGAGGAACTCAGGATCGCGGCTGAGCAGTTCGAAGCTCGCTTGACGCGTGACCTGGGCATAAAAACGGTCTTCGATGAGCTGTCTGATGCGGGGGGAAACCCAGCGGTCCAAAGAAATAATCATACACCTGCTTATCAATTGGCAATGTCTGTGGCCAACCGCGTCGCCCAGTTGGCGGTTGCGCGCACATCCGAGTCGGGGTTCGCTGCGGCCGCTTCCAGGTAGGGACGCAAGGCAGCGAGCCGCAGCCGGCCGGCTGCATACAACGCGCAGGCCTGTGTCCATGCCGGGGGAAAGGCCACGGCGGGCGACTGGATCAGCGCCTGCAACGGATCAACGAGGCTCAACGGCTCAATCTCCGCCAGTTCACCGTCCTGAATGATCAACGGGAACAGCAATGCCCGATGTTCACCAGACAGCATGACCTCCAGTCCTTCCAGCGCCAGCGAGCGGGTCGCGCCCTGACCGCTGCCGATGAGATCCTCGGCTCGCTGCATCCCCTGGCGGTCATACAGCAGGGAAAGCAGCAGCAGCATTCGATGGCGGATCGCCCCCAGTTCGTCGGCGATGGTGCTCTGCAGCGCTGCCACTTCGATCGCTGAACCGAGGCTGGTGCGAATTTGCAGCAGTGCCCGGCCGTGCTGCGCCTCGTTGTGCAGAGCAGTGTTCACCGCGGCAGCTTCCTGGCCGGCGGCGTGGTAGCCACGCGATCGAAGCGCTTCGAGCACCTGCGTGCGGACCGGCGGATGCTGATGCTCGAGGTGCTTAGACAGAAGCTCGGTGACCGCTGGCGAGTCGATCTGGGCGGCCACGCGCACCAGTCGTTCGCTGGTTCCGTCAGCCCATTCATTCGCATCGGCGAGAGATAACTCGATCCGCGGCAGAGTCGCGATTCCGCTGGCCGCCAACGCGGTCGTCGCGGCCGACCGGGTGCGCCGATCCGCGAGACCGTCGGTCAGCAGGTCAATGATTGCGGGCGAGCGCAGACCGCCCGCCGCATGGAGAGCGGCCTGCCGCACCTTCGGGTCCGGGTCTTGCAGCAGCTTGCTTAGGGGACCGCTGGATTGCGCTTCCGGGACGCCTGCCAGGGCCGTTGCGGCCGTTGCTCGCTCCACCGGGATGAGGGACGCAACCATGTTTTCCAGAGCCGGTCTGGCGGCTGCTCGTCCGGCCCCACCGCAGTAGATCAGCAAACCCTGCACGGCGCCTGCGCGTACGGTCGCGTTTGGCGTGGAGAGCGCCGGCAGCACCGCCGAAATCGCGCCTGTTCCGTCCAGTGCGCACCAGGCGCGCAGGGCAGCGGCGCGCACTGAGTCGTCCGCGCCAGCCTGCGCCGTGGCGATCACAGCCGGCCGGGCTTCGCCAATCCGCAACTGGGCGACGCGCTCCAGCGCGTCGATCTGCACATGTGGGTTGCTGTGGCTGACCAGCGGGGCGATTCGGCTGCCGAGCTCAGGATAGTGCGCGTTCTCCAGCGCGTCCAGCCCCAGCCTGACTTTGGCCGGTTCCGGTGAGTCCAAAAGCGACAGCGCCACGTCCAAACTGGAGCGGTCGTCCAGCGTCAATGGCTCACTGCCCAGCGCGCGCCGGCGCAGCGTTTGCAACAGCTCGTGGGCATAACCGCGGTAGACCAGCCAGCCGCCGCCGGTCCACAGCAGTGCGAAGGCCATCGTCACTACCGTCACAGTCAGGATGTCGGCGACGTTCAGTGCCCGGAAGATGAGCAGCAGCAGGCCGGCGAATCCGATGGCCAGCGGCAGTCCGATGCCTTCGACGCCCGTTTGTACGGCGGTTCGTTCGTCGGCCGGCAGCGCCTGGTAGGCAGCGTTCAGCGAGGTGCGCATCGCGCCGTCAGTCAATACGATGTTCAATAACTGCGTCAGTGCGATCAACACGAAGAATGCCAGGCTGGCAGGTCCCAACAGCGCACCGGCCGCCAGCATGACGACCAGCAGCGCCGATCCTGAGGCCGGGTTGATCAGAAAGCCCAGTCCCAACCCGAAGCGACTCAATATCCAGCCGGCCAGCAGCGCCAGGAACAGCATGTCGGTCAGATTCAGGACGAGATTATATGTCCCGAAGAAGCGGGCCAGCGCTTCGCTGGTTGCAAAGCGTGCTCCGCTGCGGTCCAGCAGGATGAAATTGAGGAGCTGGCTGGTGAGCGCGGCCAGCATCTGATAGCTGAAAATGAGCAATGCGTAACGGCGGGTCAACAACTTCGGCAGCGATTTCGCTTTTTGCTGCCGGCGGGGCCGCGCGATCGGCGCCAGGTCGTTGGAATAGCGCCGGGTTGTCGCCAGCAGAAAGCCGGTCATCAGCACGCCGGCTGCGGCGGTGGGCAGCAACAGATTCTCGGTTCTGCCCAGCCAGCCCAGCAGCGGGCCGCTGAGCAAACCACCCAGCATGAACCCGGTGGCGAACCCGAAGACCACCCTCGGGAACAGCCGCTTGATCTGCCGGACATCGAACAGGCGACCCACCTGACCGCCCAGTACCACAAAACCGGCCTGGATCACCAGCGGTATCGCGACCACCAGCAGAAAGGATGCCCAAATCAGCCCGGCAACCAGTGCCAGCCAGCCGGCCAGCGCCGCTGCCACCAGCGACAGGTCGATGAGCAGTGCGAGCCGCGGCGGAGGCCAACTGCGTTGAATGGTAGCCAGCGCGTAGAATGTAACCGATCCCAAAGCGGCCACCGCCAGATAGGCGTAGGGCAGCGCGGCCGAGCCGAACGTTGACAGGAACAGGCTGTTGGCTGTGATAAGCAGCAGGGAGGCGAAAATGCCCAGCGAGATCGATTGACCCACCAGCAAGATCACTCTGGTGCGTTCGTCGCGTTGGGCGAGGTGAGAGGCGCTGGGGCCGGTCACGGCAATCAACCGGGCTGGTCGGGCATGGTTTGCAGGAGCGCGCCCTGTTCGCGGATGCGCCGGCAGAGCGCACGAATGACGCCCTGGGCAACCTCAGGACGGTCGGCCAAGGCTTCGTCGAAGGCATCTTTGGCGATACGAAAGACGAATGCTTCATCGATGGCGGTCACTGACGCCGATCGTGGTTCCGGGTCCAGCACTGCCAGCTCGCCGACTGCCTTGCCGGCGCCCAAGGTGATGATCGTCCGCTCACCGTGGTGGACCCGCACATTGCCTTCAGCCACCAGATACATGCTGTCTCCAAGATCGCCTTCGTTGATGAAAGTCTCGCCGGGCAAAAGGTTCAGTTCTTCGACGATGCGTGCGACCGACGCCAGCACATGGTCCGGCGTCTCGGCGAAGATATCGATGGCTTTCAGTACGGCAACTTTCTCGATGGTCAGCAGCATGATTGGTTTCCTTGAGAACGGCCTGGCGGAGAGGTGTGCCGAGGTCACAGTTGCGGCGCGTTCTCTGGGCCCTGCTCGACTCGATTACTCCCCTTGATCCGACGTATGGGCTGCATTGTAACACATCGGGGAAGGGTGTCAAGGCAATTTTCCGCGGCAGGCACAGCGCACCAAAAGCACGAGTTTCGATAGTTGCGATGAATTGGACTGCCTGCTACTTGTCGGGCGCTGGCTTTTATGCTATACTCCGCATGACGCAATGCGTCATTAAGGAATACAAAACTGTATGGAGAAACGAAAGTCTGAATTTACGTTTGAAACCGATAGCGGCCTGGTGATCGACGTCTATCGTGTCCAGGCCGAAGACGCTGCTTATCTGGTGGATCTCTTCGAGCACCTGTCAACTAACAGCCGCTACATGCGTTTCAACCAGTACCTCGCCATCGTGGACCCGGAGATCGTCCAGCGTGAGGCAGAGCATATCGCGCTGGTCGACGCGGCCAGCGGCCTGGGCGTGCTGGCGTTTGCCGACTTGCCTGACCAGCCTCATGCGCCGGTGGCTGTGGCGCGCTATGTCCGGACAGGCGCCCCGCAGCAGGCCGAAGTCTCAGTGTCGGTGCGCGACGATATGCAGCACCAGGGCATTGGTGGGCAGATGCTGCTCTTTCTATCGCAGGAAGCGCGCGCGGCCGGTATTCGAACGCTGATTGGCACGTTCCAGACTGGCAACCGTCGCATTTGGGCGCTGCTGGCCGAGTCGCCCTATCAATCAACCACGGTGATCGATGGTTTTCAAACCACTGTCACAATCGATCTTGGGTCAACCAAGGTCACGCCCGATAAAAATCATGTAACACAATTGGAAGGTTAGCAGGAGAGGTGATAATCATGCAAGGAACCCCGACGTATGCCTTCGAGACGCGGGATGGGCAGCAGGTGCGCGTGTTTTCCGCCGATATGACGGACGAGGCGCGTCTGCGTGATCTCATCGATCGCGCCACGCCAGAAAACCGTGTCACGGCCAGTCAGTCCCAACCCTCTACGGCGTCCGCCGATGTGGCTGCCGTTTTGCTGGATGGATACACCTGGATCGCCCTGATCGAGGGCGACCCGGATGATGCTGATCCTGTGGCCGTGGCCCGCTATTCCCAGGTTTGCGAGGGTGAGGTTGCGGTCTCGGTGGTCGTACGCGATGACATGCAAGGCCGCGGCATCGGCTCGCGCATGTTGTACTTCCTGCTTGACCAGGCGCGCGCCGCAGGCGCACGCAAGGCGATCACGTCTTTCGCAAGCACGAACGAAGCTGCCTGGCAGGTGATGCAATACTCACCTTATCATATGACTTGGCAGCAGCGCGGCAGCAAGATCGACATGGTGGTTTACTTGCAAGCGCGCGCTTCGCTTGGAACCACGATGAATTGATGGAGCAACGGTGAATATCCCGCCTGCGCTAGCCACGCGCGACGACTGGTATCAGTTTTCAACCCGCGACGGGTTGCTGGTGCGTGTGCGTCCCGAAGAGGAGGGTGACACGCCCTATCTGGTGGACCTGTTCAACCGGCTTAGCGCTGACAGCCGCTATCTGCGTTTCAGCAAGTCGATGGTAGACCCTGACCCTGAACGGGTGCGCGCGGAGGCGGAACGATTGGCGCATCTCGGCCCGCCGCAGGAAATGGCCTGGCTGGCATTCGCCGACCTCCCGGACCAGTACAACGCACCGGTCGGCGGCGTGCGCTACGGCATGAACGGTCCCGACTCTGCCGAGCTGGCCATTTCGGTGCGCGATGACCTCCAGCGGCGTGGTATCGGTTCCGAGCTTCTCAAGTTTGCCTGCGCCCAGGCCCGTCAACAGGGAATCCGCACGTTGACGGCGCTGTTTCGCAGCGAGAACAAAGCCATCTGGGCGCTGGTGCGCCATTCCCCCTTTCCCGCCACCACGGTCGTCAATGGTTCCGAGATTTCGTTGACTATTGACCTGAGTGGTGACCCCGCGTAGCATCTGCGCAGGTGCCAACAGTTCCTGGTCACTTCACCGTTTTTATGACAACGCTGACAAACGTCAGCGGAAATTTCCCCGACCTTGGTTTGCCTGTTACAATGCCGTTTCGAACCATATCGTGCCCAAAACGGTGTGGTAAACTGAGCATTGTATGGCGCAGCAGCTTCCTCTAGAGAGACCTCAATCTGTTTCACCCGCCGCGCCGCGGGAGTCCTGGACCGAACGCAATCAGCGGTTTGTGGGGCTGAGTCTGTTTGTTCTGAAACGGCTGGCCTTTGGCTTGCTGGTGCTGGTGGTGATCGTCTTCATCAGCTTCCTTGGTCTGGACATGGCCCGCGGCGTAGACTTTTCCCGGGCGTTTTCCTATGCCGCCGACAGCACGGTGGTCTATTTCGGCAACCTGCTGCACGGCAACCTGGGTTACACTTCTGCAGGCAGCATCACGCTGCGGCCGATACCGGTCAGTTCTGTCCTGGCCGATGTAGTCCCCAAAAGCATTGCTTTGCTGACCGTGTCGCTGCTGTTCGCCACGGTTATCGGTATTTTGCTGGGCTACCTGGCCGGCAAGCGGCGCAACAGCAACGTGTCGCTGGTGTTCATCCTCGTCTCGATCATCGGCGTGTCGATCCCCAGTTTCTTCGCCGCCTTGCTGTTGCAGCTACTCATGGTCCGCTGGGCAAAGACGACCGGCTCGTTGCCTCCGCTGCCAATTGGCGGCTTTGGTTGGGATAAGCACATCATTCTTCCGGCGTTGGTGCTGGCTGCACGCCCCGTGGCTCAGATCGCGCGGGTGACCTTCGTCACACTGGGCACTTTGTTGGGGATGGACTATGTCCGTACCGCGCAGGGCAAGGGACTGTTGCCGCGCCAGATCTGGCGCGGGCACATCTGGCGCAACGCGTTGATACCGATCCTGACCACGATCGGTATCTCACTGCGTTTTTCTCTCAGCAGCCTGCCGGTTGTGGAGTATTTCTTCGGCTGGCCAGGGATGGGGTTCACGCTGCTGAAGTCGATCTCGAAGCAGGACGATCTGCTGACCGTCGCGTTGGTGATGGTGATGGGGCTCATCTTCATCGTGGTCAACCTGGCTCTGGACATCAGCTATCGCTTCATCGACCCACAACTGCGCGACAGCATTTCCAACATTGCGCACGAGGACAAGCGGCGTTTCGTCGGACGAATTCGGGACGGTCTGGGCAGCGTAGCCGGCTTCCTGCGCTACAATGAGATCACTGACTTTTTCCGTCAGGCTTTCCGCCGCCGCAGCGCTGAACCTGAGCCAAGCCCCTTTGCTGATGTGGCAGCGGCTCACAACGAACTCTTCGATTCAGCGGCTGACGTCTATCGTACGCAACGCCGGCGTGCCTGGTGGCGCGCCACCATGGGCAATCTGCCCTTCATGGTCGGCGGCTTCCTGGTGCTCGCCTTGCTGTCGATCCTGGTCTTTGGCCCCAGCCTGACGCCGCACAATCCCTACACGACCCGCGGGTTGACCATCATCGACGGCGAGTTTCTGGTGCCGCCGTTTGAGCCGGGCACAACCTATCCGCTGGGAACCGATGTGCTGGGACGTGACATCGCCAGCCTGATCCTGTCCGGCGCCCAGCAGACGCTGATCCTGGCCGTGCTGGCCGTCGGCGCCCGCTTGCTGATCGGTTTCGTGCTGGGCGCGATCGCCGGCTGGAAGAGTGGCAGTTGGATCGACCGCCTGGTCATGGGCGTCGCCGAGGTGCTGTCGGCATTTCCGGCGCTGGTGCTGGCGATGATCATCGTGCTTGCGATGGGTATTCGCCAGGGGATGGGTGTGTTTGTCGTCGCGCTGTGTGTCGTCGGTTGGGGCGAAACCATGCTCTACGTCCGCGGCGAGGTGATGGCGATTCGCCCGCGGCCATACATCGAGAGCGCCGTCGCGGTCGGTGTGCGCACCACTCGCATGATGGTGGCTCACGTGTTGCCGATTTTGCTGGCAGCGCTGATTTCTCTGGCTGCGCTGGAGATGGGCGCGGTTTTGATGTTATTGGGCGAACTTGGGTTTGTCGGCATCTTCATTGGCGGTGGTGCGTTTGCCGAACTGGACGTTGGCGCTACGCTCTATCACTATTCCGACGTACCGGAGTGGGGATCGCTGCTCAGCGGCGCGCGGCTGTATGCCCGCTCCTATCCCTGGCTGGCGATCTACCCCGCGCTGGCATTCTTTATCGCGATTGTTGGCTTTAACCTGTTTGGTGAAGGCATCCGGCGCATGATCGAGACAGTCGGCGTGGGGTTTGGCAAGTTGTTCAACCGATACACGCTTTCGTTGGCGCTGGGCGGCCTGTTGATCTTCGGCTGGGCGCGGGCAAACACCGGTTCCATCGCCTATTACCGGCAGCAGGCGCGCGCCTTCGACGGTCAGCAGGCGCTGGCCCAGGTCGGGCAACTGACAGCACCCGAATTTCAGGGCCGCAGCCTTGGGACGGAGGGCATGGGCGACTCGGCCGACTGGATAGCGCAACAGTTTGAGAGCCTGGGCCTGTTTAATGGCGGTGAGAACGCGACCTATTTTCAAAACCGAACGCGCGAGTTCACGCAGATCAACAGCCCTGCCCAGTTGGGAATCTGGGACGGCGATCCGGCGCTGACGTACCGCACCGATTTCGTCGAATATCCCGGCTACTTCAGTGCTGTCGGCGAGGCGAGTGGACAGGTCCGCGCCCTGCTTACCGGCACCTTGAGCAGGGGAAGCTTTGGCGCCCGCGGTCGTCCGGCTCTGGAGCGTGCGCTGGGGAAGGACGATCTCTTGCTGGTGCTATCCGAGGACGTTGCATCGGTAGCTGAGTTTGCGCCGCACAGCGGGTTGCTGGTGGTTGCCAGCGATCCTGAAGACATGCAGCGCCATTACACTATCTCTGGCCGTGACCTAATCGTTTCCAACTACTTAACCGGGGAGTTGACGGGCAAGCACACACCGGCGCTGTGGATCACCGAGGAAATTGCCAACCGGCTGCTGCAAGGCACGGGCGAGACTGTTGCCAGCTTGCGCCGCCAGCAGACGTCCCTGGGGACGGATGAGGTGACAGTCATCGATACGGGCGTCGATGTGTCGATGACTGTCGATGGAACGATCGTTGATCAATTCCCTGCCCGTCACGTCATCGGCTATTTACCTGGAGTCAGCGGGAGGGCCGGGTCCGGCGATACTAGCTTCGACAAGGATCTTCCTGGCGGCTCGGCTCAGGGGCGCTCGGTCGATCAAGCGCTCGACAACAAGCTGATCGTCGTCATGGCGCAGTACGACAGCGCTCCAATACCGCCGGACGAGGCACACGAGGCCGCCAACTTCAACGCCAGCGGCGTGGCGGTAATGCTGGAGGCGATCCGCGCCATGCAGGCGTCCGAGTATCAGCCCTATCGCAGCTATCTGTTTGTGGCCTATGCCGGCGAGGGTCAGGATGGCGGTGAACCGATCCGACCTGGCGACGTGCGCAAGTTCCTGCAAGCGCACGTTGGTTTCACCTCTGCATTCGAGGTCGAGGGAGTGATTTTGCTGCAAGGGTTGGGTGATGGTTCAGGCGACGGGCTGGAGATCGCCGCTGGCGGCAATCAGCGTCTGTCCAGTCTGTTCGACACTTCTGCCGGGCGGATGGGTGTCAAAGCTGGCCCGGCGAACGATGCAGTGGACATTAGCATTGTCTTCGAGGATCGCGCGCTGCAAACAGGCGAGGGACAGGAGGCGCCGATGGTCACCCTCAGCTGGGCGGGTTGGCAAGAAACCGCCCGTTTACCTGGCGACACGTTGGCGACCATCTCCGCCGACAAGCTTGAGCAAGCTGGCGAAGCCTTGCTGCTCGGCATGATGGTCATGGGGCGGGAAAACACCTATTGATGGGGTGTGGGGTTATCGGGGTGGGGAGTGGCACCAGAAGACCAGCGGCACGCTGTTGAGGTCTGGCCGAGGTATGACGCGCGTCTGGTGGGTCTGCTATCCGACCAGGCGAACAGCAAAGCTTCCGTGATGGCGGACGGGAGGCGTAACCCGGCGTTAGTGAAGCACGCCGGCGTTTTCTTCCTGACCGCTTACTTGCAATTTGTCCTCCAAAATGGTTTGGCTGATCAAGTGCAAGGCTTGCTAATTGCCATATTGTAGAATGTTGCACAACCTTGTGAAAATTGCCAGACGCGCCCATGTGGCGTATAGTGTGGGTGTGATATCTTGTCACAACAGTAGCTTCTGCCGACGTTGGCATGCGCTGGACGCCGCAGAATGCAAGGAGCAACCACCATGGCGAAAATCACCACCTACTACAAGGGCGACATGCTCTTCGAAAGCAAGCTTGGCAACCACAGCGTCATCATCGACGTCCCGGCCAGTATGGACGGGAAGGATCGAGGGCCGACGCCGCCGGAACTGTTTGTGGCGTCATTGGGATCGTGCGTTGGCGCGTTCGTCGCGCAGTACTGTGGTCGAGCCGGTATCGATGCCAGCGAGATGACGGTTGATGTTACGTTCGACAAGCTGGAGAACCCCACCAGGCTCACTAATTTGAAGGTGCGCGTGGAACTGCCTCATGGCCAGTGCGCCGATCGGCAGGCAGCTATTCATCGTGTCGCGGAGCACTGCCCGGTGCACGAAACAATTCTGACCATGGAAGGAATTGAGATCGACATCCTGGGCAGGGAGCAACTCGAGGCCGTTGCTGTCTAGAAAAGCGAAAGGAGGCACTCGTGAAGATCGCAGTCGTTACCGATGATCAGACCACTATCAGCCGCCATTTCGGCCGGGCACAATACTACCTGGTGTTCACGGTGGAAGATGGTGAGGTGGTGCAGCAGGAACTGCGACCCAAGTTGGGCCATAATCAGTTTCAACTCGAAGAGCACCACGAGGAGAGCGACGATCATCAACACGAGCACGGGCACGGCCAAGGTCAACATTCCCAGGAAAAGCACAGTCGAATGATGGCCAACCTTGTTGATTGCCAGGTGTTGCTGGCCGGCGGCATGGGCATGGGCGCACAGTCCAGTCTGTTGCAGATCGGTGTCAATCCCGTCCTAACCGACATCAGACAAATCGACGCGGCCGTCAGCGCCTATTTGAACGGTACGTTAGTGGATCAGCCGAAGCTGGTCCACTAGCACCAGACGGAGAAAGTCACGCGAAGAGGCGGCGGGATGCTTGGGTTCCGCCGCCTCTTCGCGTTGTTGCGACTTTCGGTTCAATCATCGCGCGCAGCGCGATAAACGAATTCGATGTGCGCGACGTGTCGCGTTACTGAACAGCCGCCTTCTTTTTCGCTTCAAAGAAACGCTGGCGTGGTAGGCTGAGGATGTTGGAGATAGAGCTGATTTCTTCGATCTCCGGTTCGGTGATGCCGCCGTCAGCGTTGGCGATGACGAACAGCAGGTCAACGAACTGGCAGCGCTCATCGTAGCCGGTGACGCGTGCGAACTCACTGGCCAACCGGTAGTCGTCCAGTTCAGATGAAAGCTGGGACAGCGCCACATCCACTACGAAACTGGCTTCGTCCGCACTGAGCTGCCAGTGCGTTTGCAGCGCGCCGGTCATGACAGTCATCTCCTGATCGGTGATCTGCGGGTTTGCCGCGGCGACCTTGGCCATCATGCCGCCGGCCAGGCTCAGCTTGCGTACCTGCGCATCGGGCAGGTCCAGCGCCGCCTCGCCGCGCGCCATACGCTGGCTGGCGGCATAGTAAACGCGGTTGTTGATGAAGTCGTCGAGATGATCCTCGCGGTTGGGACCAGCGCTTTGCGCCGGTTGGCTGGCGGATCGACCGCGGAAGAGACGCGACAGTCCGTGCAGACTGGCGCTGCTGTCGCCCGACTCAAAAGCCGCCTTGACTTCGTCCAGCGCCTGCCTCTCCTCCGGGGTGACCTCATCCGTCCAGGCCAGCATGTCATCCAGGGCCTGGAATACCAGTGCTCTGTTCTCTGGCGTCTGCGCCTGGACCTGCAACTCGCCGATCAGCCGGGCTCGTTCGGCATCGTCCACGGGTGATTCGATGTACATCTCCACCGACATCCACTGGCGGGCGTTCAGGTCAGGGATACGCGCCAGCATTTCCTTCATGTTGGTGATCTCGTCGCTGGTCAGCTTGCCGTCGGCCCATGAAACGGCGATGAGCGTCTTGGCCAGCGTCAATATCAGATCGGTTTCTACCATGGTTTCTCTCGTTTTCCTTTTTCGGGGCTTGCCAGCCCAATAGTTCACCGAAGAATCGTAACTGCTCAGCCAGGACTGACAGTCCTGGTCGATCACCAGAGCTGCAACTAACGCGACAGTCGCTTTGTCGTAAGACCAGGACTGTCAGTCCTCTGTAGCCCGAGTAGTTACGAAGAATCACTATAACAGCGGATCAATCTGCAAGAGGTGCTGTCCCTTCCATACGTTGCTGAAATAATACCCTTGTTGTTGTGCAGCGGCAAGCTGGCCACCGCAGTGCAGTTGCCCGACCGCAGCAAAAGGTCGTATAATGCGGAAGTAACGAACAACCAGCGCCACAGCACAAAGGGCGAGTAGCACGTACTTGCTGCCCCCACCTGGCCAACTGCGCGGCGGCGGCTCGTGGAAGGATGGAACAATGACAACCTACGCTGATGAAATTGCCAAAGGTCTCACGAGAGTCTACACCCAAAACAGTATTCAGGAGGGTGTGGAACTGGCGGATGTGCGGATGGCGATCCTGTCCGACCTGCACAAGGGGCAACGCGACCGGGCAGACGATTTCCTCGCCTGTGAGCAGACCTACCTCGCGGCTGTAGATCACTACTGGGATGACCGGTACGAGCTGCTGCTGCTGGGCGACATCGAGGAACTGTGGGAGTGTTGGCCGGAGCCAGTGATACGGGAGTACCAGGAGGTGTTGCTCAGCGAGCAACGCTTTGCTGACAGGTCGCGTGGGCGCCGCTACAAACGCTTTGTCGGTAACCACGATGATGTCTGGTACTTCCCGGATCAGGTCAAGAAGTACCTCGGTCCGTACATTGGCGGAAACCCGGTCATCGAAGGGCTGCGGCTGACGGTTCATGAGGAGGGCGAGCCGCTGGGTGAGCTTTTCCTGCTGCACGGCCACCAGGGCACGCTGGATTCGGACCGTTTTGCCGGGCTGTCAGCCGTTGTCGTGCGCTACGTGTGGCGTCCCATCCAGCGCGTATTCAACATCCGAAGCAGCACGCCCAGCAACAACTTCACGCTGCGGGCCAAGCACGAGATGGCCATGTACAGCTACGCCGAGCAGCAGTCAGGCGTTGTCCTCATCGCCGGGCACACACATCACCCCGTTTGGGAGGGATTGAGCCTGGAGCAGGCCATGGAAGCGGAACGGGCTGTCGGCGCTGCGCCGGAAGTCGATGCGCTGTGGATGAGTGAACAGACGGCTGAGGCCGTGTCTCTGCCCGGCCGCACCCCATGCTATTTCAACAGCGGTTGCTGCTCCTATAGCGACGGGTCCATCACCGCGATCGAGATCGCCGACCGCGAGATCAGGCTTGTGCGCTGGGAACACGCAGCGGAGCCGAAACGAGTCGTCTTGTTTTCGGCCCAACTTGCCGATGTGTTGGCGGCGGTGAAAGACTGACATCATCGCTGGTCCGATGCAAGCAACTTTGCTTACCGGACCGCGTTCAGCTATAATGCAGCGCGTCACGAACGCGCTTCAACACCTTGCGACCGCAGCCGTATCCTTGATGGAGGATCTATGAGTACAGACGAGCAGGACATGACCCCCGAAGAAGGTCAGGAAATACCGATTTCGATGGTCTCCGAGCGCATGCGCCAGGCCAGGGATTTGGCCGATATGACGGTGGCCGGTGCAGTCTCAACGGTTAGCAGCATGGCTGAGATGGCTTCGGCCGAGGCGGCCAGCAATGCTGAGGCCGCTGCCGAGGCGACGCAAGCGGTGTCTGAGTCGCTGGGCCGGGCTGTCGCAGGCGTTGTACAGGCGGCGTCAGTGTCCACCGGCGCGTTTATTGGCGGCGCGAAGGGTGCGCTGGGCGGGCTGATCATGGCCGCGCAGATCAGCGGCGGCGCACTCGTCGAGGCCACCCGCGGACTGGCTGGAACCACCGCGCGCACTGCCGGCGCAGTCACGGAAGGGTTGGTGATCGCCACCCAGGATCAGGAACAGGGCGCCGACCAGGTCAAGCAGGCGGCCCGCACCTTCACACAGGAAAGCTTTGACGCGACGGCCGGTGTGGCGTTTGGCACGCTGGGCGGCGCAGCGACGGCCACGGGCGCGGTCGCTGGTGGCGCCAAGGGTGCAGTCGGTGGAACGATCGTGGGGGTCAAGCTGGCCGCCAACGCAGGCGCGGACGCGACTTACACGATAACCAGAGAAGTCGCCAGGGGCAGCACCGAGGTAGCCCGTCGCGTGTTACGGCGGCCCGAGGATCAATAGCGCCGGCGTATAAATGTAAAGCGCCTTTTACTTACAGGAATATGAAGCTGTTTGAAACGTCTTGTGGAAGACTGCGGACGTCGACGACGGATCGTCACGGCAGCCATGCAGTTAGAGGTTCGTCGAATTTCGCAGTCTGAACGGACGCCACTATTAACCAGTTTCCAAAAGCTCCCTGCCGGGGAGCTTTTTAGTTGGTCGCCAGCCAGCGATCGACGGCTTCCTCCACAGTGATTCGCCTGTGCAGAATGTCGTCCTCATAAGTGGCCACCCAGGAGAAAAGCTCTGATCGCGCGCTGCGCAGCTCTTCCAGGTGCAGGCGGGCCAGTGGGCCAGCCTGCTCGAGGAACCCGGTTGTCAGGTATGCCTCTTCCGTGAGCTGCCGGTCGTAGTTGAGGCGAATCACCTCTGCCTGCCAGTCGCCGGCAGTCCAGGTCAGCCGCCCGTAGCTGGCCCGCGAGTCGCCGTCGAAGGGCAGCCCCACCGAACCGACGTTGACGACCAGCGTGTTGTCCACGCGGCGTACCAGCGGCCAGTGGGTGTGACCGACGCAGAGCGCCGCCGGCGCGGGATGACCGATCTGCTCGCGCAGCGTGTCGTCATCGGTCATGGGGAAGATGCCGTCGCGCGTGCCGCGCGTTGAGGCGTGTACGACCCGAACTTCGCTGCCATCGGGTCCAGCGATGCTCTGCTGAAAGGGCATCGCCAGCAACGGTGCGATGTCGCCGCCAAGTTGCTCCAGTGTCCAGCGGGTTGGCCGGTAGATGTCTGCCAGCGCGTCTTTGCCGGGTGGATTTGGCCCGGCCTGCTGGATGACATATTCCTCGTGGTTGCCCAGAACCGTACGCCAGCCGTGCGCGTCCTGCTGCTCCAGCACCAGCGCCAGGCATTCAGCCGGTTGCGGCCCGCGGTTCACCACATCGCCGGCAACCACCACTGCATCAGGTTGCCACGCGTCAATGTCGCGCAGCGTCGCCTCCAGGGCGGCGAGATTGGCGTGGATATCTGCTAGAACGGCAAGTTTCATAGTGGCCTAAATAACGAGCGGCCCGCCAGCGGGCCGCTCGTTGCGTTGCTGAAGAAACAGCGACGGTCTTTCAAGGCTGGCGCACCTCGGCTTCGACGGTGACTGCGCCCGCCTGTTCAAACTGGAGCGTCACCGGGAACGTCTCGCCCGGGTTCAGGTCTCTCGTCAGGTCGATCAGCATGACGTGTAGCCCGCCCGGCTTGAGTTCCACTTGCCCGTTGGCCGGGATTTCAATGCCGTCGGTGAGCTGCTGCATGTGCATGACGTCGCCTTCCATCCTGGTCTCGTGGATCTCGACCGCGCCGGCCACATCGGCCGCGGCGCTCAGCAATCGGTCAGACGAATCGCCAGAGTTGGTCAACAGCATGTAGACCGCGCTGTTCATGCTGCCCATGGCCATGCCGGTGTCGGAGGACGCGTCGCTTTTCATCTCGCCCGCTTTGGCGGCTCTTGCCCAGACCTCGCTGGCCTGAATGCCGCTGGCAGGCTGGCTGGCTGGCGGCGCACAGGCCGCTGTCAGGGCAATCGCCAGCAGCGCAATCAGGGCAACCCCAAGGTAGGTCCGCATTTTGTTGTTTTGCTTCATCGGTTCGCTCGTTCCTTTTAGACGACCATGCGCGTTACGCACAACCATCGATGAAAATGTCACTGCGAGGCGGCGGCCGCCGAAGCAGTCTCTCCGGTTGAGCAGAATGATTGCTTCGCCGCCGCGGCTCGCAATGACAACAGCGCGCCATTTTCAAGGTAGAAGGTGATGGCACCTGTGACTGCCATTGAGCCTGATTTCACGTTTTATACCACTGCCCGCGGGCGGTGTCAACTGTTATTGAGCGCGGAAAACAGAAACCCTCGCGGAGGTTTCCGAAACCTCCGCGAGGGTGATGGCGGCGAATACTTCGAAAGTCTGGTTGTCGCGCTAATTCAGCGACGGCTGCACTCGCTCTGGCAACGACTGTCGCGGAATGCCTACCGTGTCGCACGTCTCCTCGGCAGCTTCCGGCTGCATAGCGTGGCGGCGGGTCAGTGTAATTCGTTGCAGCTCTTCGACGTAGCTCCAGAAAGCGTTGACTGCGGGCGTGCGCGAGCGGTTGGAGTTGTCGACCAGATACAACCAGCGGGTGATGGTCATCCCCTCGACAGGGACAGCCTTGATGTGGCCCCAGGTCATGCAGCGCTCGGCAGTGACCATCGGCACGAAGGCGACTCCCATCTTTTCTTCCACGGCCATTACGATCGCTTCAGAGTTGTCCAGCACCAACACGCATTCCAAGTGTTCAATGTTCACACCCAACGTGTCAAGGCTTTCGGTGACCGCCATCTGCGTGCCGGCAGTGGCCTCGCGGAAGATGAAGCGTTCGCCGTATAGTTCTTTTGGCTGAATGCTCTCCCGTTGCGCCCATGGATGGCTGGCAGGAACGACCAGGCTGATCTTGTCCTCGAAGAAGCGCTTGTAATGCAGGCCGGAACGCTCGACGCGGTGGCTGGTAATGGCGACGTCTGCCTCGCCGGCCAGCAGCCAGTCGATCACCTGAGAACGCGGTCCAACCCTCACGGCGGCTTGGACCTGGGGATACGTCTCGCGATAGCGGGCCAGCAAGCGGGGCACCACGTACTTGCCTGACGAGGTCGAGCAGCCCAGCGTCACCAGACCGGCGACTTCGCCGCTGAGCGCTAGGGCTGCTTCTTCCACCTGTCGTCCGGCGCGCAACAGATCTTGCACCAGCGGCAGCAACGACGCGCCCGCCGCGCTCAGGTCGACGCGCCTGCCGTGGCGTTCGAAGAGTTCGATGCCCAGTTGTTGCTCCAGGTTCTGAATGTGTTGGCTAACGCTGGGCTGGCTCATGTGTAAACGCTGAGCCGCACGCGTGAAGTTCTCCGTTTCCGCCGCGGTCACAAAAATGCGCAAGCTGTCGAGATCGAGCATGGCATGTTCCTTTCCTGTGATAACTTTCTCAGATGTAGTTTATCAGATACTGTTATTAACGAACATGATCTAGGTCATAAGACCTTATTAAGTTCTCTTGTATGATCAATGGCAGGAACCTGACGTTTCCGATGTTTTACCTGCTTTCGCAATGTGCCCGATGTTCGCACAACGAGGAGAAACAAGATGACCCGCAAGCTAGCGCTACTGACACTGCTGATTCTGGCCCTTGTGCTGGTGTCTGCGTGTGGTCCGGCTGCTGAGGAACCTGCGCCGACTGCCACACCTGTACCACCGACCGCAACCTCCGTGCCGCCGACCGCGACACCCGTACTACCAACGGCGACCCCTGTACCGCCCACTGACACGCCCGTGCCGCCGACCGCGACACCTGTGCCAGCAACGGCGACACCGGAACCGCCCATGGCGAGCGCCGTCGCAGACGACGCGATGGCATATTATGGCTCCGGCCCGAAGACCATTTCAGCCGACGATCTGTTCGCAAACTTGAACGATGGTGACGCCGAGAACGACCCGTTCATTCTGTCGGTGCGCTCGTTGGAGGATGACACCTCCGGCCACATCCCCGGCGCCTACAACGTCAGCAACAAGGAACTGTTCACACCTGACGTGCTGGCGAACCTGCCCACCGACCAGCCGATTGTGGTCTACTGCTACACTGGCCAGGCCGCTGCTCAGACAACGGCTGCGCTGAACATGATGGGGTACGACGCGTACAGTCTGGTCTACGGCATGAGCGGCTGGTCCAACGACCCGACGGCCTATGTCAAGCGCTTCGACGCGGAGAAGAGCGCTCGCCAGTACGCGACCAGCACCGATGAGGTAGCGTGGCCCGAGGCAACTGGCGATATGCCGGAGGCTCTGGGCGACACCAGCGCGGCCGCTGCTGAGGCGTATTTCAACAATGGCGGGCCGAAGCTGATCGCCGCGGACGACGTTTACAACAATCTCAACGACGGCGACCCGGACAACGACCCCTTCATTATCTCGGTGCGGTCAGCCGAAGACTATGCCAAGGGGCATGTGCCTGGCGCAGTCTGGGCAAGCCCCAAAGAACTGTTTACTCCTGAGATGCTGGCCAAGCTGCCCGCCGACCGTCCTATCGTCACCTACTGCTACACCGGTCAGACGGCCGGCCAGGTTACCGCCGGCCTGAACCTGCTGGGCTATGATGCAGCCAGCATGACCTATGGTATGAGCGGATGGAGCGACGACCCCGAAGTCTACGTCAAGCGCTTCGATCCTGAGAAGACGCCACGCGACTTTGCCTTTGACACGGGCGCACCGGCCAGCCTGACCGCCGGCAAGATGACCGACGACAGCGCTGCGGCTGGCAATGCAGTGCTGGACGCCGCGGTTGCCTACTTCAGCGCCGGCCCAAAGACCATTGCGGCTGACGCGCTGTACGAGAACCTGAACGACGGCGACGAGACCAACAATCCCTACGTCATTTCCGTGCGTAAGCCGGAAGATTACGCCGCCGGCCACATCCCTGGCGCGGTCAACATTAGCCCCGGCGATGTGTTCAACCCCGAGGTGCTGGCGACCTTGCCCTCCGACCAGCCCATTGTAGTCCAGTGCTACACCGGCCAGAGCGCCAGCCAGGTGACTTCAGCCCTGAACATGGCCGGCTACGATGCCAGCAATCTGGTGTTCGGAATGAGTTCCTGGACGACTGACCCGGATGTCTACAAGACGCGCTTCGAGCCGGAGATGGCCAAAGGCTACGCGACGACGACCGAACCGTTCGAGGCGACGGGCGAATACGCCTTGCCGAGTCCGCTGGCTGCCACTGTGGCCGAGGCTGCCAACACCTACTTCGACGCCGGCATGAAGACTATCAAGGCCGACGCGCTGTACGAGAACCTCAACGACGGCGACACAAGCAACGATCCCTACATCGTTTCCGTTCGCTCGGCTGAGGACTACGGCAAGGGCCACCTGCCCGGTGCAGTCTGGGAGGATCCCAAGGCGCTCTTCACGCCCGAAGGTCTGGCGACGCTGCCCACCGACAAGCCGATCGTGGTCTACTGCTACACCGGCCAGACCGCCAGCCAGGTGACGTCGGCGCTCAACCTGCTGGGCTACGATGCCAGCAGCCTCTCCTTTGGCATGAGCTCCTGGAGCGACGATCCCGACGTATACGTCAAGCGCTTCAGTGCTGAGAAGTCGACTCACGACTATCCGACCGAGGCCGGCCAGTGACCGGACGGCCGCAACGCCGCTTGCTGAGATGATTGAATCGCCTGCCCTGAGGTAACTCGGGGCAGGCAGTCCCGTTTCTTAACCCCTCAATGGAAAGGAGCCATCCCCAATGAAGTCTATCGTGAAACGGCCCTGGATCTGGGCAATACTCGGGGTGGCGTTGGTGGGCGCGCTGGTGGTTTTCCTACGCCCCGCCGCAGAGCTGGCATTGCCCTCTGAAGCAGCGGCGCCGGCTGCCGTTGTTGAATCTGATATCCTGAGCGAGCCAGCGCCTGATGCGGTCAGCATGGTTGTTCAGGAAACACCGGTTCCTCAACAACCGGACGCCAGCGTTCAGGTCGTGGCCGATACACCGTCATCCGACAACTGTATTGCTTGCCACACCAACCAGGCAGTGCTGGAGCAACTGGCCGAGGAGCCGGAGGAGGTAGTCTCCGAGCTTGCCGCCGGCGAAGGCTGAGCTGGCGAGTTGCCTCCGTTGGAGGCATGGAAAAAGGTGCTGGTTGACGAGAAGTTTTTGGACGACGTACATGCCGAGCCAGGTTGCATCGCTTGCCATGGCGGCCAGCCCGGTGTGGTAAACAAGGAACAGGCCCACGACGGGATGCTGCCCAAGGCCAGCGCCAAGCCGCAGCAATCATGCGGTACCTGTCACGTTGGTATTGTCGAGCAGGCCCACGACAGTACCCACCGCCTGCAATCGGGCTATCTGGATGTGCTGGAACACCGCGGCGCCGACTTCACCATGCCTGAGACGGTAAAAGCCTACACGACGCACTGCACCAAATGCCACGCGGACTGTGGCGACTGTCACATCAGTCGGCCCAGCGCGCTCGATGGCGGTCTGATCGCGGGCCACCAGGTCAAGCGGGTTGCCTCCGTATTCGTCACCTGCGGCGGTTGCCACAGCGCGCGCATTGGCGACGAGTATAAGGGTGTGCACGAGGGTATTCCGGCTGACGTTCATTGGGAAAAGGCTGGCATGCCCTGCACCCAATGTCACACCATAGAAGAGTTCCATGAGGGCACTCACGGCACGCGCTACGACGGCGCACCCAGCCCGGACTGTGTGGACTGCCACGCCGAAGATGTGGCAGTAGGCGGTGACATCCTGCAACATACCATTCACACCAGCACCGTGCAGTGCCAGGTCTGCCACTCCGCCGGCGAGTACAAGTCTTGCTCCAATTGCCACACCGGCCGCGACGACTCTGGTATCCCGTACACGACGACAGATCCCAGCGAAATGACCTTCAAGATCGGCGCCAATCCGCTGAAGTCTGACGACCGGCCCTGGGACTACGTTCTGGTGCGACATGTTCCGGCGAACCCTGAGTTGTTCGATTTCTATGGCGAAAATCTGCTGCCGGAATTCGACAACCTGCCGACCTGGAAGTATACTACACCGCACAACATGCAGCGGATCACGCCCCAAAACGAGAGCTGCAACAGTTGTCATGGTCAGACTGATCTCTTCCTGACCGAAAGCGATGTCGCCGCAGATGAACTCGAGGCCAATCGCGAGGTCATCGTTCCTCGGGTTCCCCCAACACGTCCGGAGCAAAGGCAATGATTGCCAGACCCATCCTCCTCCGCGTCCAAGTGATCGCAGCAACGCTTTTTGCAGCGTTGCTGCTGGCGCTTCTGACAGCCAGTCTTGCAAGTGCCCAAGGGCCAGAACCGCCATCTGTTCCAATTCCAAACGAAACCTGTCTTGGCTGTCACACGCAGGAAGGGTTGCATCTCACGTTACCCACCGGGAACGTTCTTTCCGTGACGGTCGACAGCGAGGTGCTGGCCGGCTCGGTGCATGCAGGGTTGCAATGCCAGCAGTGCCACTCTGACATCGCCGGCTATCCCCATGGCACGCCGCCAATCGAGACCCATCGCGATCTTCAGGTACACTACAGCCAATCCTGCGCCAACTGCCACACCGAGCAGGCTGAGGAGCAGGTTGACAGCGTTCATGCGCAGGTGCGAGCCGCCGGGGTAGAGGAAGCGGCGGTCTGCGCCGACTGCCACGGCAGCCACGACATTCAGCCCATCAGCCGCTCGAAGCATCCTGAAATCACCGGCGCCGTATCGGCCGAGACATGTAGCCAGTGCCATGATGGTATCTACGAGAAGTATGCCAACAGCGTTCATGGCGAAGCGATGCTCAGTGGTAACCCGGACGTGCCAACCTGCATCGACTGCCACCCGGCCCACACCGCAACCGACCCGCGAACCCTCAAGTTCCGCCTCGACTCGCCGCAAATGTGTGGCGAATGCCACGCGAACAAGGAATTGATGGCGAAATACGGTCTGTCAACCGAGGTGTTCGACACCTACGTCAGCGATTTCCATGGCACGACGGTGATGCTCTTCGACAAGACGACGCCAGACCAGGCCACCAACAAGGCTGTGTGCA
This sequence comes from Anaerolineales bacterium, assembly GCA_020634615.1. GTDB lineage: Bacteria > Chloroflexota > Anaerolineae > JAAEKA01 > JAAEKA01 > JACKBK01. The sequence goes on along the minus strand of JACKBI010000003.1, from coordinate 67,184 downwards.
CCGACTGCCACGGCGTCCACGACATCCAGACCGCACACGGTGACCAATCGGTGATGAAGACCAATCTGGTGAAGACCTGTCAGGAATGTCATCCGGACGCCACAACTAACTTCGCCGATAGCTGGCTGGGACATTACACGCCGGTGTGGAGCACCGCACCACTGGTTACAGCCGTGACGTTGTTCTACCGCATCTTGATCCCGGCGGTGATCGGGTTCTTCATCATCTATATTGCGATTGACCTGCAGCGTCGCATCCACGATCGGCGGGCGGGCAAGAGCAAGGAGGCTGAAGCATGAGCGCCGAAACCATGCCTAAAAGCTATCTACGCTTCATGCGCAGCGACCGGCTGCTGCACGTGCTTCTGCTGGTCTCCTTTACCATATTGGGCTTTACCGGCCTTGCGCAGAAGTACTCTGACGCCGGCATTTCCATCTGGTTTATCCAACTGCTTGGCGGCATCGAGCAGACCAGACTCATCCATCACACGTTTGCCGTCATGCTCATTCTGGTGTCGATTGCGCACGTCGTGCAGATCGGCTATCGGGTGTACGTTCAACGGGTTGAGTTGGCTATGCTGCCCGTGAAGAAGGACATCACAGACTTCTTCGACGCGATGAAGTACAATCTGCGGATGACCGACGTTCGACCGCACTATCCGCGCTATAATTTCATCGAGAAGATGGAATACTGGGCGGTTGTGTGGGGAACGATCCTCATGACCTTGACGGGCTACGTTCTGTGGAACCCAATTCTGGTGACCCGGTACCTGCCTGGTGAGGTTGTGCCGGCGGCCAAGATCGCCCATGGTATGGAGGCGCTGCTGGCGGTGCTGGCGATCATTACCTGGCACTTCTATTTCGTCCACATGGCGAAGTTCAACAAGAGCATCTTCACCGGTTACCTTTCCGGTGAGGAAATGGAAGAGGAGCACGGCGAGGAACTGGAACAGCGATTGGCTGGCAATGTTCGCACACCACCGACTCCTGATCTGCGCTATCGCCGGCTGCGCATCTATGTGCCTTTGGCGACGCTGTTCGTGCTCTTCTCGGTCATTGGGACGTGGCGCTGGCTGACGGCGGAAGCGACCGCGATCACCACGGTGCCTCGCATCGCGGCTGAAGAGAATGTCTATCAACCCATTCCGTTGAAGGAACTGCCGGTGGCTGTCGAGCCGACGCCTGTGCCGACGCCACTTTCAGTCATCAGCCCGGCCAGGGCAGCGATTCCGGCCATTCCGCACGGCATCAATGACGATCGTTCTGAATGCAGCCTGTGCCACGCGGTCGATAGCATGATACGACCGGCGCCGCTTGACCATGAAGGGCGGAGCGATAACACATGTACGACCTGTCATCAGCAGGCTGGAGGTGCACCATGAGCGCCATATCACACCTCAACACACGCTGGCTGATGATTTCTGCCGGGCTGCTGTTGCTGGCGTTGCTGCTTGCTCCGAAAACGGCGCTGGCCCAGCCTCCTGCTCCGCATCAGTACATCACCGAATATGTTGGTCCGGCAACCTGTGCCACCTGTCACGGCGACGTTGCCAACGACGTGGTCCATTCTGTTCACTATACGTGGGAGAACAAAATGGATCATTACAGCCCGGTGGCCGGTACCATCGCCCGTATCAACTGGCTGGGCATGCTGAACGAGGATCTTGGTATCCCTGCCGGCTGCGGACGCTGTCATGTCGGCGACGGATCCGTGCCCAAGTCGCCGGACGAGGTGACGCCTCAGGACATCGCCGGTATCGACTGCCTGATCTGTCATTCGCCCGTTTATGACACCAGCCTGCGCTTCCCCATTCAGACAGAGGATGGCAACTGGCAACTGACCCAGGACCGCAGCGTACTGGCCGCCCGCCAGGCGCAGCGACCGACCACCGAAAACTGCCTGCTGTGCCACCAGAATGTCGGCGGCGGGGCGATGCTGAAGCGCGGTGTGGACTTTGCCCCAGTATCTGACACGCATGGCGAGTCCAGCAAGGGCGACGTTCACGCTACCGCCGGCATGAGCTGCGTCGACTGCCACGCGGGCGACGACCACAAGGTATATGGCTATAGCGCCGATCTGTGGAGTCGGGACATCCCCGAACATCGCCTGCTTTGCGACACGTGCCACACTGCGGAGCCACACACCGATCCGCTGATCAACCAACACGTGCGCCTCGACTGCCGCACCTGCCATGTCACCGGCACCGGCGGACTGGTCTCGCGTGACTGGACGGCCACCCCGACCTATGATCCGGTGACCGAAATCTACTCGCCGGTTGGAGAAGAGACCGAGCCTAACTCAGTGCAGCCGGTTTTCGAGTGGTACAATGGCGATCCGGCGATGCCGGGTGAAGCATGGCCAGGCAGCCGCTCCGACCTCACGGCGCGCCTGCAACCGTTCAAGAAGTTCGATGCGATTGTGCCGGCCGATGCGACTACCGGCGAGCCGATACCCTTGAAGCTACAGCCGTTCTATGCCGACGGCAATCTCGATGAAGCCATCGCGATGGGTGCCAGCGAGTCGGGGATGGATTACAGTGGCAACTGGGAGCCCAAAGAGGTGAGCACGCTGTTGCAGATCAGCCACGGGGTCGTGGACAAGGACAACGCCCGCCAGTGCCAGGACTGCCACGTGCCCGATGGTCTGATCGACTTCGCCGAGTTGGGCTATACGGCGGACGAAGTCGAGTACCTCACAACCATCAGTTCGGCAGCAGCCGGTGTACGCCAGCCGTTGCAGGTCAATGTGGTGATCCCGCCGGCCGAGCCGCTGCCAACGCCGATCAACCTCTCCGGCGGCGTGGATGCGGCCCGGGGCATCGGCGTCCGTGTGCCGTGGAGCCCGATATTGGTGCTGCTGTTTGTGGTAGTCGTGATCGCTGTGGCGGTCTACTGGCTGCGCAAGCAGAAACCCGCGCCCCCCACGGACCCACAAGCTTAGAAGATTATCCCTCGTCCGAAGGCTCGTACTCCTACTCAACCTCCTACTCGTACTCTTTGCCGCCGTTGGGCTGCCGGTCGGAAAGTGTACGACAACGAGTACAAGTAGGAGTACGAGCTAAAGCAATGCTACTTAGAAACCAGGGGTTTGCTCGATGTTCTTGCAGCAAGGATGACTGCCCAAAAACCCCTGGTTTCTATCAGGAATCACTTTAGTTGGTAGCCGCCAGCGCAGCATCCAGATCGGCGACGATGTCATTCGCGTCTTCGATGCCGATGCTAAGTCGCAGCAACCCTTCGGTGATCCCCAACTGAGCGCGCTCCGCCGGCGGAACTGCCCGATGGCTGGCCATGACCGGATAAAGCGCCAACGAATACACATCACCCAGCGTAGTCGCGGGGAGAACCAGTTTCAGTGCATCGAGGAAGGCAAACGCGGCTTGCCGCGTGCCGTTGCGTAGCTCAAACGCTACCATGCCGCCGAAGCCGCGCTCGCCGAAAAGCTCCCGTGCCAATTGGTGCTGAGGATGCGAGGGCAAGCCGGGGTAAAAGACGCGCGTAACAGCCGGATGCTCGCTGAGGAACTGCGCCACGATGCCCGCGTTTGCACATTGCTGGCGCATTCGCAGCGGCAGGGTTTTCAACCCGCGCAGCGCGAGCCATGCAACCTCAGGCGCCAGCACCGCGCCGATCTTCTTCTCGATGGCGAAGAGTTTGTCGCGGTTGGCATGTGAGGTTGCAACCACACCCGCCAGTACATCGCCGTGGCCGCCGATATACTTCGAGGCTGAGTGTACGACATAATCTGCGCCGAGGGCAAGGGGACGGCACAGATAAGGCGTGGCAAAGGTGCTGTCCACGATCAGCGCCGCGCCGGCGTTTTGGGCGCTGCGGGCCAGCGCGCCGATGTCAGCCAGCTTGAGCAGCGGGTTGGAAACAATTTCGACCAGTACAGCCGCCGGGTGGTACTGCGACACCGCCTCTTCGACGTGTTTCGCGTCCGTCGCATCGACGAAGTGAGTGGTGACACCCTGCTCGGTCAACAGCGTAGCCAACAGGTCATAGGTCGCACCGTAACAGTCGCGTGCTGCGACGACATGGCTGCCGGCGCGCACGCCTGCTGCCAGCAGCGCGGCGTGGACCGCTGCCATGCCGGACGCTGTAGCAAAGGCCGCGTCGCCACCTTCCAGCGCCGCAATGGCCCGCTCGAACGCCTCCACCGTCGGGCTGGTGTAGCGGCGATAGACGTAGCCGGGCGTCTCGCCAGAGAAGACCTCCTCCATAACCGCCGCGGACGGCTCAAGATACCCGACGCTGTGATAGAGCGGCGTCGTGACTGAGGTTTCGCGCGGCGGCTGCTGCCGCTCGCCCGCATGGACTGCCTGGGTGAAGATGGATGGCATCAGGGTCTCCTACAGAATCACCATCGCGTCGCCAAAGCTGTAGAACCGATAGTCCTCATCGATGGCAACCTGATAAGCATGGTCGATCAGATCCTTGCCGGCGAAGGCGCTGACCAGCATCAGCAGGGTACTGCGCGGCAAGTGGAAGTTGGTGATCATCGCGTCTACGGCGCGGAAGCGGTAGCCGGGGCGGATGAAGAGGTCCGTGGGCCCTTCGAAGGCCGCTGTGCGTTTCCAGGGGCAGGCTTCCACATCGTAAGGATCCAGTCCCTGCGCGCCGGTGGCCGCCCACTCCAGCGTACGTACGGCCGTGGTGCCAACCGCGACGACGCGGCCACCGCGCAGCGTTGTGTCGTTGATCTGGCGCGCTGTCTCCGATGACAGGCTGGCCCACTCGCTGTGCATGGGATGCTCGTCGATTTCTTCCACCTTGACGGGCTGGAACGTGTCAAGACCGATGTGCAGTGTCACAAAGTCTATGCCCACGCCGCGTTGGCGCAGCTCGATCAGCAGGTCCGGTGTGAAATGCAGGCCGGCCGTGCTGGAAGCCACCGATCCCTCCACCCTGCTGTAGATCGTTTGGTAGCGCTCCGGGTCGGCCAGCGTCTCGTGGATGTAGGGCGGCAGCGGCACGTGTCCCGCCTCGTACAGCCAATCGTCCACGGGTTGGTCGAAGCTGACTGCGCGGCTTCCGTTTTCGAACTCGGCCTCGATCGTTGCGGTGACAGGTGTCTGGTCGCTGTCGGGAATGTCGATCTGGATCTGGATGCCGGGTCGCAAGCCCTTGCCGCCGACGAGACATTCCCAGCGGCCCTCGGGCAATGGATGCAGCAGGAATATCTCAACCTGCCCGCCCGATGGCTTGCGTCCGAACAGCCGCGCCGGGATGACGCGGCTGTTGTTGGCTACCAGCAGATCGCCTGCGTCCAGATAGTCGCCGATATCGCGAAAGGTGCGATGTTCCAGCTTGCCGGTGGCCCGGTGTACCACCAGCAGGCGCGAGGAATCACGTGGCTCCACCGGTGTCTGGGCAATACGCTCCGGCGGCAGGTTGTAATCGAAGTCGGATGTTTTCATGGGGTGGAAATCAGTGGTCGTCGACCGGTGTCTGGTCGGCGTAGTAAGAAACCCGGTTTCCGGTGCCGCAGCTGGGTAAGTACGACTGTAGGCAGTCTCTCAGCGTACACCGCCGGCTGCCGCGGCCACGAACTGGCTGAACAGCCGCCTGTGCCGCGGGTCGAGTTCGTAGAAACGCTCGGGGTGCCACTGGACGGCCAGCGCCCACGATGCGGTCTCGCTTTCCATGGCTTCGACCAGAATCGGCGAGTCGATGGTCAGTCCGGCGGGGCGGAAGCCGGGCGCCAGCGCGTCCAGCGTGACAGCCTGGTGGTGATACGTGTTGGTCGCAAGCGGGCCTGCGTGGTCCAGCACGCGAGCCATCAATGTCCCGCTGCAGATGTCTACGTCGTGATAGTTGGCGCTGTCGCGCGGCGACCGGTGACCGTCCACATGTTGCAGCAGAGAACCGCCGGCCGCGATATTCAACACCTGCATCCCGCGGCAAACGGCCAGGATCGGCAGGTCAGCCGCCAGCGCAGCGCGCGCCAGCGGCAACTCCAGTTCGTCGCGTTCAATCTGGATATCGTCGGGATCAGAGCCGTCAATGGGTTGGTTGTAGTAGCGGGGATGCACGTCGCCGCCGCCGGAGAGCAGCAGGCCGTCCAGCGCCGCGAGTTGCTGGCCCGGGGGCAAAGTGGCCGATTCGGGCGTCAGCATCACCGGCTCGCCGCCGGCCCAGGTGACAGCCCACCAGTAGTTGCGCACCAGCCGGTCGAAGTAGTCGCGCGCGGTGCTCAGAGTTGTGATGCCGATACGTGGTTTGGGGTTCATCGGGTTTGTTACTCGTCGCTCTCATCCCAAAGGCCTGGCTGCTGAACTGGCGCCGTTGTCTCGCCTGTCCAGGCAACACCGAGGTGCTGATAAGCCAGTCGCGTTGCTACGCGACCACGCGGCGTTCGGTCCAGGTAGCCAAGCTGCAAAAGATAGGGTTCCACCACATCCATGATGGTGCCCGAATCCTCGCTCAGACTGGCTGCGATCGTCTCGAGGCCGACCGGTCCGCCGTCGTACTTCTCGATGATCGCCCGCAGCAGCTTGCGGTCCAGCTCGTCCAAGCCCTGTTGATCGACTTCCAGCAGATCCAGCGCATCTTCGGCAACGCTGGCGGTGATCTTCCCATCAGCGCGCACTTGCGCGTAGTCTCGCACTCGACGCAACAGTCGCAGCGCGACCCGCGGCGTGCCACGCGCCCGGCGGGCAATCTCCTGCGCGCCGTCATCGGTAATCTCAACCTTCAGCAGGCTGGCAGCCCGGCGCACGATCTCTTCCAGCGCCGGCTGGTCGTAGAAATCGAACCGGTAGACCGCACCGAAACGGGAACGCAGCGGGGCGGTCAGCAGCGCCAGCCGGGTCGTCGCGCCAATCACTGTAAATCGTGGCAGCTTCAGACGGATCGAGCGCGCGCTGGGGCCTTTGCCGATGACGATGTCCAGCGCGAAGTCTTCCATGGCCGGGTAGAGGATCTCTTCCACGACCTTGCCGAGGCGGTGGACTTCGTCGATAAACAGGATATCGCCCTTGCGTAGATTGGTCAGAATGGCGGCCAGATCGCCGGCGCGTTCAATGGCTGGCCCGGCGGTGATCTTCATGTTGACGCCCATCTCGTTGGCCAGGACGTGCGCCATGCTGGTCTTGCCCAGGCCGGGTGGGCCGTATAACAGGATATGGTCCAGCGCCTCGGTGCGCAGCTTCGCCGCTTCCAGGAGGATCTCCAGGTTGTTGCGCAACTGGTCCTGACCGATCATGTCGGCCAAATATTTGGGCCGCAATGCAGCATCAACGGCGACTTCTTCGGGGCGTTTCTGTGTAGAGATGGTGCGGTCTTCCATGGGTGGAGAGTTCGTTAGTGCGATAGTTTGTTAGTGCGCCAGATTGGTCGGATGGTTGTGGCGTTGGTCACGCTCCGGTCGTGTCATGTCGTGGCGCAACGGTGCCGGGGAATTATACCAGACCCGCGCAGGATGTAGAAACAAATGTGCGAGAAGAACACAGACCCCGCCTTGACGACGGGGTCTGTGTTCTCGATTTGAGCTTGCTTAAAGGCCAGCGGGCGCTCAATTGGCGACCGGACCCGATGCTGCACTACCGAACTTTCGCACTATCGAACTACCGAACTAACATACTCCCTACAGCCAGCGCTGGTCGTGCAGGAACTGGGTCAGTCCGGGGATGCGGAAGCGCTTACCGTTGTAAGCCAGGATTGCATAGTACAGCGGCAACAGCCAGAGCACGATCATCGCCGGGATGACGAAGCACAGGCAAAGCCACAGAACAATGGTGGCCAGAGAAATGCTTGCTGCTACCACCAGCGCCAATTCCAGCCCGTAGATCACCACCGCGACAGCCATTGACTGGATCGCGTGATAGCGCTGGAAGGGCCGCCGCTTGCTCGTCTCCGAAATTAGGATGATGATCGGCACGACAAACGGCAGGATAAGCTGGGTCGCATACGCCAGCGCCGCCATCACCCGGTCGTCGCTGGTTGCGTCGGCGTCGTACTCGGTGTCGGTTGCCAGCCGGTCCATGATGGTCGGCGGCTCCTCGGCCTGGCCAGCAGTGCTGTCCTGCTCTGCCTGGCTGACGGATTCAACCACCACCAGCGCTCCTTCGTCAACTGCGGCCGCGGCTGACTGCGCGCCAGTTTCTACTGTGTCCTGCAGGTCGTCCAGTGCGTCAGCCGTCGGGTCCAGCGGCGTTTCAGATTCGTTTGGCAGGTTGTTCTCTATCGGTTCGTTCAACTCAGTCACATGATCCTCCTGCACCAATAGTATGGTTCGCGGGCAACCAGTACCTGGTGACATATTTTCCTACCTGCTTTACGCACGAAGGCTATCAAGGTTTCACACTGCGCGCGGCGATATGATCCTGGCGCATTTCTCCCGCTTTCCCCCTTTCTCCTTCCTTCGTTCCGTGTGATACAATCACTGTCCGAGGTGGCAGATGACACGAGTGATTTTCATGGGTACGCCCGACTTTTCCGTTCCCTCTCTGGTCGCGCTGGCGAATGGCGGTTACGACATCGTGGCCGTGGTGACGCAGCCGGACCGTCCCCGCGGTCGGGGCCGCAAGCTGGATCTAACGCCGGTCAAACACGCGGCAGTGGCGCGCGGCATTCCGGTTATCCAGCCGCGCTCCCTGCGCGATCCGGACGCAGTGGCTCCTCTGGTTGCCTTGCAGCCGGACGTGATCGTCGTTGCTGCGTTCGGCCAGATACTGCGACCGGATGTTCTCAATCTGCCGCCGAGTGGCTGCATCAACGTTCATGCGTCATTGCTGCCTCGCTGGCGGGGCGCTGCACCTGTGCAGGCTGCTATCCTTGCCGGCGACCAGGTGACCGGCAGCACCATCATGCGCATGGATGAGGGGATGGACACCGGGCCAATCCTGGCGCAGGCTGCGCTGACCATCGATCCGGTTGATACCGGTGAGACGCTGACCGCCCGATTGTCACAACAAGGCGCAGAGTTGCTCACGGAAACGCTGCCGCGCTGGCTGGCAGGCGAGATCAGCCCGCAGCCGCAGGATCAGACTCTGGCGACACTGTGCCGGCCATTGCGCAAGGAACAGGGTGTCATCGACTGGACACACGCTGCCCGGACAATTTCGCTCGCAGTGCGGGCCTTCAACCCATGGCCGGCCGCCACGACGACCTGGAATGGCGTGAGCCTCAAAATACTTCGGGCCACTGCTGAGCCGGAGCTTGTGTTGGACCAACCGCCGGGCGTCGTTGTTGCAACGGATGGACGGGTGGTAGTTGCGACAGGCGCGGGCGTGCTGAGGCTGGAGCACGTGCAACTGGCCGGGCGCTCAGCCATGTCCATCAACGATTTTCTGCGTGGCCAGCCGGGTCTCTTAGGCTCGAAGCTGGGTGCAGCGTGACATGCATTTGGTGAATCACATGCCGCCATGCTATAATCACCACGGTCGTCGGGGCGTGGCGCAGACTGGTAGCGCGCTTGAATGGGGTTCAAGAGGTCGGAGGTTCAAATCCTCTCGCCCCGACCAAATCACGGGTCGCAGCTTGACTCGGTAGTCAATCTAGGGCCGATGGCAAGGGCGCCGTCGGCCTTTCTGTTACGATGACATGACAATCGTCGAACACCCGCTCATCACGCTGAACCAGGATACCTACGCTGCCGGTTTGAAACCGGATGAGGTTGAGCTGATGCAGCGCGTGCAGCGCGGGTTGTCCATCACTGCCGATCTCAGCCGCGCGGACATTTGCCTGGTGGTTGGCACGGACGATGGTCTTCGGGTTGTTGCGCAGGCGATGCCGCATTCCATCGCATCGCTGTACCGGCAGTCGTGGGTTGACCGGATCCTCCCATACGACGATAATCCGTTGCTGACGGCCGCGCTTGGGCAAGGACGCAGCGGTCAGGTCCAGGTCAACCTGATGGATCGGGGAACGCCGGTGGTGTTGCAGGTCATGCCGGTCGTGTCGGCAGCCGGACGAGTCATCGCAGCGGTCAAAGTGGAGACCAATCTGATCGCCTGGGAGCGACAGAAGCGCCGCGATGACATCTTTCAGAAGGCGGTCGTCTGGTTGCAGCAGATGACTTTCCGCGGTGATCTGGCCAGCGCAGATCATCTGACGCCGTTCAGCGAGTGGGACGGAGTTGTGTTTGTTGACGAGGCCTTCAAGATACGTTACGTCAGCGGCATCGCCAACAACTTGTACCGCCGCCTTGGTTATCTTGACAGCCTGGATGGCAAGCACATTGGCGACTTGCAAACCAAAGATGTTATCCTGATCGATGAGGCGTTCCGCACATCGAAATGCCAGGAGCATCAGGTGATTGAGGGCGGTCTCTACTGGACGCGCAAGGTGGTGCCGGTGTGGACTTACGGCGCATCCTGGTCGCCTTTCAGAAAGCGCAATTCTGGCAAGCTGACCCAGCGCGGCGCGCTGGTGCTGGTTCACGACGAGACCGTTGAGCGCGACAAGGCCCGCCAACTTCAGGTGCTCTCCACGATGATCAAGGAGGTCCACCACCGGGTCAAGAACAACCTGCAAACCGTGGCCTCGATCTTACGGATGCAGGGTCGACGCACGGATGATCCCGAAGTTCGCTTGCAGCTTACCGAGGCGGTCAACCGGATCCTGGCGGTGTCGGTCATTCACGAGTTCCTGTCGCGCGAGGACGATCAGATGATCAACGTGCGCGATGTCTGCCAGCGGATCGTCACCCAGACGCAACGGGCAGTCGTCGCACCGGGCAAGCTGATCAGCTTGAACGTTGCAGGACCGCCCATCTACCTGCCCAGCCAGCAGGCTACCGCTTGCGCGCTGGTGGCCAACGAACTGGTTCTGAACGCGTTGGAACATGCATTTCATGGCCGTGAGCGCGGTTCGGTCTCGGTACAACTGACCGATCTGGGCGACCAGATGGCATTGGTAGTTCTCGATGACGGCGTCGGCTTGCCGGAAAGCACCGGGTCGGTCGACGACAGTCTTGGATTGACGATCGTACGTACCCTGGTGGAAGGTGACCTGAAGGGTGAGTTCACGATGGAACGTGCGTCGCCTGGCACACGCGCCAGTGTCACTTTTATGAAGGATGTGCCCAACCGGGCATAAGCAGCTTCGGGGCATAGGGCCTGCCCGGAGTTCCTTGGTTCGTCGGGCCCGAATTATCGACCGTGTTGACGCGTAACGTGGCGCATCAAGAGGTATGACCTGTGGAACAACAACGCAAACGTATTGTTATTGCAGACGATGAGGCACTTATTCGCCGTGATCTGAGGGAGATGTTAACCAATCTCGGCTACCTGGTTGTCGGTGATGTAGGTGATGGCCGCAGTGCAGTCAACCTGGCGCGTGAGCTGAAGCCAGATCTGGTGATCATGGACATTCGGATGCCTGATATGGACGGCATTGAAGCAGCCAAGCTGTTGACCGAGGACGGGATTGCACCGGTGCTGTTGCTTTCGGCCTATAGCCAGCGCGATCTGGTGGAGCGGGCAGCCGCGGCTGGAGTGTCCGGTTACGTCATCAAACCCTTCGACGAATCCAACCTGCTGCCGGCCATCGAGGTCGTCATGTCGCGCTTCAACGAGTACCAGGCGATCTGCGGCGAAGTTGCCCAACTGGAGGATCGTCTTGAAACGCGTATCGCTGTCGATCGCGCCAAAGGCATACTGATGGATCACCGCGGCATGAGCGAGCAGGAAGCCTTTGCCAGCATCCAGCGCATGAGCATGAACAGCCGCAAATCCATGCGTGAAGTCGCTGAAGCCATCATCCTCGCCCATCAAATGACCGTTACGCACTAGCGGTGGGTGGTTCTTCGGGATTGCATCACGGGCCAGCGCGCTGCCCGATGCCGTGTTGCGTGATGTTCTCTGGATCCGTGCACGACGCGGCTCCACAACGACTGCCGACTCTCCTGAAGACCATATCTGTTGCAGCATCGTCCCTGGTGGGCGTTTGGGCTTTTGACGACCTGAATGTCGCCGTGCGCTGGGCCGGTTGGTCAGCGCTTTCAAACGCGTTTTGCCAGCCGCATCGCGCCGGCTGCACGCCGCGTCCTTGGAGGTAATGTGAAAGTCTCGATTCTCATTCCTGTGTACAACGAGCGGGCCACGTTGAGCGAGATACTTCGCCGCGTGCGTGCCGTTGATCTGCAAATCAGCAGCGCTTCGCTGGTTTACACAGACGGCCCCCTGGTCATTCAAAAGGAAATCGTCGTCGTCGATGATGGATCGACCGACGGTTCGCCCGCGATCCTGCGCGAAGAAGCCGCCCAGGGTGACCTGGTGACGGTCTTTCACCCGCACAACCAGGGCAAAGGCAGCGCGGTCCGTTCCGCCATCAAGGCTGCTACAGGTGACATTCTTGTCATCCAGGACGCCGATCTGGAATACGACCCGCGCGATTTTCCGTCGCTATTGCTGCCTATACTTGAACATCGGGCCGATGTCGTCTACGGGTCGCGGTTCCTCGGCGGGCCGCGCAAGGCGATGCTTTTCTGGCATATGATCGCCAACCGCTCGATCACCTTGCTTACCAACGTGCTCTATGACACGATCCTGTCGGACGTGGAGACTTGCTACAAAGTCTTCCGCGCTGATGTGATCCAGACGCTGCCACTGCGCTCCAAGCGTTTCGAGATCGAGCCCGAGATCACAGCCAAACTGCTCAAGCGCGGCTACCGCATCTATGAAGTTCCCATCTCCTACACCGGGCGCGAGTACCAGGAAGGCAAGAAGATCGGCGCGTTCGACGCCTTTGAGGCGGTCTGGGCGCTGCTGAAGTACCGTTTCGTGGACTGATCCGCGACCCCCGCAGAACGCGCGTGCAGCGACTCGCTCCGTTACCTCTGTCTGATCTGGGGCGGGACTCCCGTTCCCAAAAAAGCCCAACCCTGGCGCTGCCCGGCTGGCTGATTCCCGCGTCGATTGCTGGAATCATACTGGCTGGCGCGGCGCTTCGCCTTATCTGGGTCTTTCAGGTCGGTCTCCATCCCGACGAGGCGCTCTATGCAAGCTGGGCGCTGCGCATCGCTGATGGCAGCGATCCTCTGTTGCTGGGCGTGTATGTCGACAAGCCCCCCTTTCTGCCCTACCTGCTGGCCGGCATCGCTTCCCTGATGGGCAACACCCCGGACTCGATCGCTCATCTTCAGCAACTGGTCACCTTTGGCCGGCTGGCCGGGGTGGGCGCCGGTCTGGCGAGCCTCGCGCTGCTCTGGAGCCTGGCGCGTCCGGTCTATGGCAAGCGGGTCGCGGCGCTGGCGGTCGCATTTCTGGCCCTGTCGCCGTTGACGATTCGTCTTTCGCCCAGTCTGCTGACAGACCCGTGGCTGGTCCTGTGGATGCTGCTCGGCCTGTGGGCTGCCCAGCGTGGCCGTCCCTGGCTGGCCGGCATCGCCTGCGGGCTGGCATTCGCTACTAAACAGCAGGCGTTGCTGATTCTGCCGCTGGTTTTAGGCGTCTTTCTTCTCGTTCGACACAACATGGCGGGCGGGCACGGTCAGAGACCGGCCCGAGCGGGAACACAGGGACCGGCCCGAGCAGGAACACAGGGACTGGTCCGATCTGCATCGCAAGCCGGGACGCTGCTGGGTGATCTCTGGCGGCTGTTCTGTGGGTTTGCGTTGATCGCGGTGATCGTCCTCTGGTGGGACAGCCAGCGCTGGATGTGGATGCCGAGCTATTGGGAACGCAGCGCGGCGACCTACGGAGGGCTGGCGCTGATTTCGATCCCGCAGTTAGCCGGTCATCTGGCCGGATGGATGACGGTACTGGCGATGGTGCTGGGGCTCCCCTTGTTGCTTCTCTTGGTGATTCTGTGGGGCGGACAACTGGTGCTCGCCGCCCGCGGACGCGAGACAAGATCTGCTGCCCAGCCGGCGATTGCAGGACGTTTCGACGCTCTGCTGGCGTTGTTCCTCACCGGCTTCCTCCTTCTGCATCTGGCGACCAGTCTTGCGCCCTGGGACCGCTACGCGTTGCCATTGGCGCCGGTGTTCGCACTGTTGCTGGCGCGCACCGTCCTCTGGTGGGCTGACCGGTTCGCGGCGCAGGGCCGGCATCGGGCGTGCCTCGCGCTGGCTGCCGCCGTCGCCGCGGCCAGCCTGTGGGCTATCACGCTTGCGGCCAGCCCGCGCTTCCCGGTGGCAGACAACGCGACCTACGACGGTGTGCCCGCGCTGGCGGCAACCATTCGCGCCACTGCGCCCGCTGACGCGGTTGTCTACCACCGCTGGTTCGGCTGGCATTACCAATTCTATCTCTATGGCGCGGACCTTGATCTGCGCTGGTGGCAGACGCCGGCCGATCTGGCGCGCCAAGCCGCCAGCGAACACGATCGCCGCCAACTGATCGCGCTGCCGTCTGCCGAGAGCCGCACCGAGTTGGATGCCGCACTGGCGCGCGCCGGGCTTGTTCTGACGCCAGTGACTACTGTGTCACACCCGGACGGATCGCTTTCGGCAACGCTTTTTAGCGTCGAACCGCTGGCCGGAGCTGCGACCGATGACTGACGAGGCGCAAAACCGAGCTGCCCGTTTTGGGGGCGTGCTGGTGGCTGTCGGGCTGGCGCTGGCAGTGCTGCTGGTCTTCCGCCCGTTGTTGCTTACCAATCGGGTGCTGGCAACAGGTGACGCCTTTGCCTACTTCACCCCCTACCGCGACTTCGCCAACCAGGCGCTGGCGGCCGGGCGATTGCCACTCTGGAACCCGTACCTGTTCTTGGGGTCGCCTTTTCTGGCTAATCCGCAGTCGGCGGTTTTCTATCCACTCCACTGGTTTTTCATTGGCTTGCCGGCCGCCAAGAGTCTGGCCGCTTCGGTCGGGCTGCACCTCTGGCTGGCTGGTTTTGGCACGGCGCTTTACGTTCGTCGCGTCGCCCGGCTGAGCTGGTCAGCCGCGTTTGTAGGTGGCCTGGTTTTTATGCTGGGCGGCTACCTCGGGGCGCGCGCCGGTCAGGTCAATCAGCTGAGCGCGGCTGCCTGGCTGCCGTGGATGTTGTGGCTTCTGGAAGAGACCTGGGGACGCGGGCGAGCGCTGGCTGCCGGGCCGGGCCGTGTCAACTGGATCGCCGGGGCAGCGCTGGCGTTGGTGGTTGCCCTGCAACTGCTGGCCGGTCACACACAAACCGCGTTTATCAACCTGGTGGGGCTATCGGTCGCGGCGATCTGGCCGGCGGTTGTCGCGCTGCTCGCGTGGCTGTGGCAGCGGCTGTACCACAGCGCGCCGGCGATGGAGCGGGCAAGCCTCGCTGCGGGCGGGCGGCGGTTTGGCTTGCTGCTTGCGGCGGTCGCGCTCGGGTTTGGACTGGCTGCCGTGCAACTGCTCCCAACGCTGGAACTGGCCGGCCAGTCGATCCGCAGCGGCGGTTTGACCTTCCGCGAGGTTGCCTCCTTTTCGCTGGACCCGCGCCGGCTGCTGCTGAGCCTGCTGCCGACCTACCGCGAAAACTTGCCAGATCGTTTCGGTTCGCCGGCATATGGTGAGTATGTCGTCTACGTCGGTGTGGCCGGGCTGCTGCTGGCCGGGCTGGGGCTGTGGACTGGAAGGCGCGCGTCCGGTAGCGGCCTGCGCTTGGCCAGGGGACTGGCGCTTGCGCTGGCGGTGGTCGGTTTCGCACTGGCGCTGGGGGTGTACGATCCGCTCTATTTCCTGCTCTACAAGCTTGTGCCTGGCTTTGATCTTTTTCGTGCGCCGGCGCGCTGGATGCTGCTCTACACCGTGGGTGTGGCCGTGCTGGCGGGCTACGGCGTCGATGGCTGGTTCATGACCTCACGCGGGCCGCTAACCGGCCGCCAGGTGAGCCGTCCGCGGCTCCGTCGGTGGCAGTGGATTGCGTTGGTGCTGGTGGTGATCGGCGCGGCCGGCCTGCTGGCTTTGCAGAGTTGGCCGGGGCTCGTTACTTTGCTGGCGTGGCTGGTCGTTGGCGGTCTGGTGATCGGGCTGGCGCTGGTGCGGCGCGGCGGTCGCTGGCGTTGGGCAGCGCTGGTCGCGTTGCTGCTGGTCGAACTGACCTTTGCCAGTTTTGCATTGGAGCATACCCGTCCTACCGCTCCAGAGGCTATCACCAGTTTGCGCACCGCGCCCGCCGATCTGCTGGCCGCGGCGCGCGACGCTGAGCAGCGTGGCGAGATACCGGGCCGCTTCCTCAGCATCTCTGGTATCACGTTTGACCCCGGCGATCTGGCCGACCTTGAGACGATGTTCAGCGGCGAGCTGCCGCCGGAGGCGATCTACGATCTGGTGGTTGCCAGCAAGCTACAGGAGATCGTCGCGCCCAATCTGCCGCTGCTCTGGCGGCTGCCGGCGGTGGATGGATACGACGGCGGCGTCCTGCCGCTGAGGCGGTATGTTGACTTGCAGGCGCTCTTTGCGCCGGGCGAGGCGTTGGATCCGGACGGCCGGCTGCGCGAGCAGTTGACCGCCGTGCCCGCCAGCCGTCTGCTGCGTCTGCTCAACGTTCAGCACGTCATCACCGACAAGGGATTCGACGTGTGGCGCGACGGCGTCTACTACGATCTGGAATTGAGCACGCACATTGCACCGGGCGAAGCAATCACGCTGACGGCCGTCGACCGGCTTGAGGCGACTGAACTGGGTCTGTTCAGCCATCTGGAGGGGGCGGCGGCGTTGCCCGATGGGCAGCGGCTTGGCATGGTCAGCGTGGTCGACGGTACAGGCGAGCGCAGCCAGTTCGAGCTGCGGGCCGGGCAGGAAACCGCTGAAGGCGTGTGGACATCGGATGTCCAGCATGGTCAGCCGGCGAACAGCCAGCCGTGGCCGCGCGACGCCATTGGCTGGGACTATCTGGCGCGGCTGCCGCTGGTGCAGCCAGGAACTCCGGCCAGCATTACCGTGCGCAACGTGAGCGACACGGGCGACCTGGTGTTGCGCGGCGTGACGCTGATCGACGGACGCACGGGAACCCATGCGGCCCTGACAATGCCAGCGGACGGCGCGTTTCAGCGGGTTCATTCGGGCGACGTCAAGATCTATGAAAACCTGGAGACGTTGCCGCGGGCATACCTGGCAGGCGGCGTGACGGTGGTCGAGAGCGACGAGGCGGCGCTGGCCGCCCTGGCCCAGCCGGACTTCGACCCGGCGCGGACGACGGTTCTTGTGCAAAGCGATCTTGAGGAACAGGGGCTGACCAATGCGCTGGCCGGTTCGGCGGACGGCGGCGATGTGGTAGTGACCCGCTATCTGCCCGAGGATGTGGAACTGCGGGTGCGGACGGAACAGCCAGGATTGCTGGTGCTGGCGGATACCTGGTACCCCGGTTGGATAGCGACTGTTGACGGCGTCCCGGCACCGATCCTGCGCGCCAACTACCTGTTTCGTGGCGTGCCGGTCCCCGCGGGCGAGCATGTGGTGACGATGCGTTTCCAGCCGGCCAGTCTGCGCACCGGGCTGCTGGTGACGGCTGTGGCGGCGGTTGGGTTGCTGCTGCTGTTGCTGGTGGGTTTGTTGCTTCGCCGTGGCAAAGCCGGGAAGAAACAGGTTGGATGACCAGCTAGCAACGGCTCAACGGAGATGAAACTTCCGAATGAGACGAGGCGTTGTGTGACCTTTTTTACGTAACGACGTATAATCTCAACGTGAGGTGCTCACAGATCCTGGAGGTATCGTTGCATTGAATCTGTTGAATCGCTTGGTCACCATCCTGGTTATCATCCTGGTTTGGTTTGTTGTGGTTTTGATCGTCGCCGCGCCAGAGGCAGCCCTGGGCTGGGCACAGCAGGGGGTGGACTGGTTCGGCGCAAACGTTGAGTCTGTCGGCGGCCGCCAGCCAGCCTGGCTTTACCTGTTGATCCGGGCGGGTATTATCGTCAGCGTTACGTTGATTGCTCTCGCGCTGTTATGGGCCGAGGTGCGTCGCAAGAAGACGCCGGTGGTCAAGATCAGATCTGCGTCGGGCGGCGAAGCCACGGTCACCGCAGAGTCGGTAGAGCGTCGTCTGGCGTGGCATCTGGACCAGCTTGCTGAGGTTGTGAGCGCGACGGCATTCATCCGGCCACGCGGCGCGGCGGTTGATGTCAAGATCGCGTTGGAGACGTCGCCTGACGTCGATATTCCGATGAAGACGGAAGAAGTTGTTGCTGTGACCCGCGACGTGATCGAGACGCAGATGGGGTTGCGGGTGAACAAGACAGAGGTGCAGATCGAGCATTCGCCGTATGAGGACGTGCTGTAACCAGGTTCAGAATTAGAACCGCTAGGAGAGTCGAGAAAATGGGACTATTTGACGCTGTGCGCAATACATTTAACAGACCATCGCCTGTTGACCAATCCAGTGAAAGTGATCAGCCCGCGGCCAGGCGTGATGAGCCAGTGGAGATCGTCGTTCCCGAAATCCAGGCTGCCGAGTTGATTCCAGCCTATGATGCGGGCGATGCGCCGCGGCTGCTTGATTGCCGGGAATCATATGAATGGCAGCAGGTGCGCATCCCAGGCAGCCTTCATATCCCGATGAATCAGATACCGCGGCGGTTGGCGGAACTGGATCCCGCGGATGAATGGGTCGTGGTCTGTGCCCACGGCAACCGGTCCTTCAGCGTCGCCGGCTATCTGATCCACAATGGCTACCGCGCCAGCAGCCTGGCCGGCGGCGTTACCGACTGGTGGATGCGCGGCGGAAAGACAGAGGGCATGACCCGTCGCTGATGCGGTTGGTGGTCCTTCGATGGACTTGCGCCTGTTTTCTGTTGCTCGTATAATTTCCTTGTATTGACTGGTGTTGATCATCGCCACACCTTTCACGGAGGCAACCCCAATGAGCGAAAAACTCGTCAAACACATCATGCACAGCGGTGTCATCGGATGTGGTCCCGGCACGCCACTGGCAGAAGTGGTTCGCATACTCAGTGACACCGACATACATGCGCTGGTCGTGACTGGTGCTGACGGAGAGGTCGTTGGAATCTTGTCCCACATGGACGTCATTCCATATCATGACAAGGAGTTGTCAGAGTATACGGCAGCTGAGGTGATGACCAGAAAGGTGATCAGCATCCTGCCCGGCGCCCAAGTTGGTGAGGCGATCAAGGTCATGGTAGACAACCACATTCACCGCCTGGTTGTGACCGAGGATGATGATGGCAAGCTCAAGCCGGTGGGTATTGTGTCCACTACCGACATCGTGCGCGAGATGCGCGGCTCGAAGTGGACGTGGTATTTGTAGGCAATGCGAGGCCGGTAGCGCTGGAGGGGTGACTGCTTTTCGAGACGATGTGCGCGTTTTGCGGCCATAACCGGTGCGTCTTGTACCACGCCAGGCGCATACCAGATCACGCTTCTGTTCAGAAATAGATAATCGCCTGTTGAGGGCCGTCAAGACCTTCAACAGGCGATTTGTTTTGTCATCCTGCAACCGGTTGAATATTCCGGAGCGAGGAAGGCTAGAGTGCCGGTTCAGGATGACCTTACCAATTGGGAGGGGATGGGGAGGTTTGAACTAGGGTCAGTTAGATGCCCCGGTTTTCCATTGTTGCAGCCAGAGGCTTACCTCAGTCGAGCGAGAGCGATAACGCTGCCAGTTGACGTTGCTCTGGACCAGTATCTGGCGCAGGCTTTCGCGACTGATCTCGGGCACGATCTCGTTGGTGAGCAGATACTCGCGCAGCGAGTCCAGCGTCCAGTTCGTCCGCAGGAGGCCGAGTTGCCGTGGCGGTGTCGAAGCAAGTTCGATGATTTTCAGACGTGCGTCTGGGTCGAACTTGCCGCGTGGTCCTGGTTTGCGGCGAGGTGGTTGCAAGCCTTTTATGCCGCTCTTATTGAATCTGACAACCCACTTGCGCACCTTGTCGACATGTAAACCAACCATGGGTGCGATCTCCGGCACCCGGTATTGTTCTTCTGATGACAGCAGGATGATAAGCGCCCGCTGCTTCAGGGCACGGTTCTGCCCGGCCATGATCTGCTGTAGCGCGTCCTTTTCATCCGAAGTCAGCGGTCGTACAAACAACAGTTTTGGCATGGAAGTTCACCTCTTTTCGTGACATCGTGCAATCCGGCAACAGTGAACGTGGATTCCTGTCAGCCTGGACGAACCCAAAATCGCGATATTACATTGTCTCTCGCATACTTTGCTGCCGGTACTTTCCAAGTATAACCGCCAAAAGCAATGCAGACAATAGGACTTGAGTACTATAAGGCGCAGGTGATGCTGTGATGGGCTGCTTTTGATGATTTAGGCGGTAGGGATATAATTCAACCGCTAACGAAAATGCCTCGCGAAAAATAGTGTGCCTGAAAGGCTGACGGAATGCCTGTTTACGAATACCAATGTGAGAGTTGCTTCAATCGTTTTGAGAAACGCCAGCGCTTCAGCGATGAACCGGTGACCGAGTGCCCGGTGTGCGGCGGGTTGGTACATAAGGTGATTCAACCTGTCGGCGTCATCTTCAAAGGGTCGGGCTTCTACGTAACCGATAATCGCGGTAAATCGTCGACGACTCCGCCATCTCGTAAGGACGGCGACAGTGGCGACAGCAGTGGCGGCGACAATACAGCTAGCGGCGAAAGCAAGCCTGAGACTACCAAAAGTGAGACCGCTACGGCTCCTGTCAAGACAGGCGAGTCCAAGAACGCAAGCTCCTGAGCCGTTTCAGAACTTCGGGGTCTATCGATCAGGGGAACAGACCAGCACTGCAGGGCTTGCAGCGCTTACCAGCTGCAATGGGGAGGATTTATCAGTCGAAACGGGTAGCGATGAACACCCGCTCAGAGCTGGAAGCTCCCGCTTGCAGCAACAACTTTGTGCTCAAAGTTGGTAACGTAAGTCAGCAGTTGGTCGCGCAAGGCTTTCCAGTCGTCGCCAGCGAGTATGGCGTTCATCGCTTCCATATCGCTGGTGACCCCGCCGGTAAGAATCTGCGGCCCGTCTCCGAAGACTGTATACCACGCTTCGGTGGGCTGAAGACCAAGCCGCATCAACTTTGGGGCAAACTCGCGGACAATGAACTCAAAATAGGGCTGTTCACGTCCAGCTTTGATGTCCCAACTCATCAGCAGCTTCATCATCATTCAGGTGGCTCCTTACAGCCAGGGGTAGGGCAGTCGCAACAGTGAACCGGTGATCTTTGACGGTGGCAGCCAGACGGCAATGCCAACATTCAACTGGCGATAGCATACCAGTTCTGACCCGAATTGGCAAGTTGTTTTACCTCCAAGACCAAGGGTGTCGCAGCCTACTTGACACATTGCGCTTGATTTCTTACAATCTGTAAGCGTCTTGGCCATGACACGTTTGCGCTGTCTCTGCGATTGAACTTAGCGGCGGCAGCGGTTGTGATATGTCATGCACGCGATACGCGCAGGCCGACTGTCGGTCGAAGACGCGTCATTATCAACCTACAACGCTGCTGCGTCACCGTGTGATCGGTACCTCGGTCAACGTGACGCCTCAAGGAGCGCCCCATTCATGCAGGCATCTGCCCCAAAATCATCCAATCGCTTCCTGGTTCCCGGTGCATGGATCTCGGCCATTCTGCTGGCCATCATGCTGATGAACCTGGCGATGTCGCTTCGTTCCGCTGGCTGGACCGATGGTCTGGGCGTGCTGGGTTTCATTGTGTTGGGCGGCTTTCTCTTTGGCTTGGCCATGAGCTATACCCGCTGGAGCGGCCTGTTTCCTCTTCTCCAGAGCCTGGTCGTCGGTACGGTGTGGGTGCTTATGCTGGTCGGCAGAACACCAGAGATTCCCGACGGCGTCGTTGGCGTTGAGCGCGTCGTTGTCATCGGGCAAAACCTGTGGAACTGGTTCATGCTCTTGTTCGGCGAATCGCCGGCCCGCAGCAATCTGGTGTTCATTCTCGAGCTCGCGATCCTGATGTGGTGGCTGGGTTACCTGTCGGCGTGGGCTGTTTTTCGTGAAGGGCGTGTGTGGCGGGCGATCATCCCGATCGGCCTTGTGTTGGTGGTCAACGTGTATTTCGGCCCCGCCAGCCTGGGCTTCCATCTGGCGATCTTCATCATCTGTGCCTTGCTGCTGGCGGTGCGCAGTAACCTCTCGGAACAGGAGATCAATTGGCGGATCGAGGGAATTCGCTATCCCAACGACATTCAGTTTGACTTTCTGCGCGACGGGTTTATTCTTGCCGTGGCGGTCATGTTGCTCGCGTTCTTCCTGCCCAACGCCGGCGGCAACGGCGCGCTGGCTTCTGCTGTTGATCCATTGCGGGAGCCGTGGTACGACATCCAGCAGGAATGGGGACGCCTCTTCAGCACGCTGAACTATCAGGGTGGGACCGCTGGCGTGGCAGCGTTTGGCGACACGCTGACGCTGGGCGGCGAACGCAACCTGGGCGACGCGCCGATCATGGATGTGCGGTCCACCGCGGGCCGCTATTGGCGCGCTGTGGCGTTTGATACATTCACCGGACGCCGCTGGCTAAACACCGGCACCCTGATCCAGTCCGTAGACGCTGCCAACAACGTCATTACGCCGCAGTTTTCAGGCCGCGAGGAGATCACGCACACCGTCACGGTGCTCGCGCCCAGTGGGAATGTGTTGTTTGCCGCATCACAACCCCTGCGGGTCAGTCTGCGTGCCGAAGCCGACTTGAAGGTGATCGAGCGCAACGTCAAGGGCGATCTGCCGCTGGCCGAGATTGCCATGCTGCATCGTGCCGGGCCGCCGCTGGAAATGGGCAACACCTATCAGGTGGTATCGTCGCTGTCCGTCGCTACCGTCGAGGATTTGCAGGGCGCCGGTGAGGACTATCCCTCCTGGGTCACCGACCTCTATCTCAAGCTGCCCGACGACATGTCAGCGCGCGTTGGCGAACTGGCCAAAGAGGTCACCGCCGGCGCCGAAACCCCTTACGACAAGGCGTTGGCCATTGAGAGCTACCTGCGCGGTTTCACCTATAACGACCAGATCCCCGCGCCGCCACCCGGCCAAAACGCTGTCGACTATTTCCTGTTCGATGTCAAGCAGGGCTATTGCGACTACTATGCCAGCAGCTTTGCGATGATGGCGCGCACGCTGGGCATTCCGGCGCGCGTCTCGGCCGGATACTCGCAAGGCGAATTGCTGGAAGAGGCTGAGGTCTACCGAGTGCGCGAGTACAATGCCCATTCGTGGCCCGAAGTCTTTTTCCCCGACTATGGCTGGGTCGAGTTTGAGCCCACGGCTTCCGAAGTGGAAATCGTTCGCAAGAACCGCCAGGACGAGCAGTCCCTCGTCGTGCCCGGCGCCACCCCCACGGTGGACCGCTTGCTGGAGGAGGAGCAGTTTGGCGATAACCCGGAGTTAGGCCAGGGTGACACCCCCCTTCCCGACACCGGGCCAAGCACGCTGAATGTCTCCGGCAACTGGTGGATCGGCCTGATCCTGATGCTGATCGTGGTAGTTGTGGCGGCTGTGGTGATGTTGCGTTCCGGTTCCCGCCGGCCGCAGGCCGAGCAAATTCGTCAGGACCCTCTGTTCGCCAGCAAGCTGTTCGGCAAACTGGTGCAGTGGGCGCAGCGGCTTAAGCTGCCATTGTTGCCCAGCCAGACTCCGCACGAACAGGCCGCATTGCTGGCGGGTATCACTCCTGAGGGCCGCGCGGCGATCATGTCGATCACCGACCTGTACGTCGAAGATCTGTACAGCCCCTACGAGGTAGACGAGCGCCGGGCGGTAAATGCTGCCTCAAGCTGGAGCGGCCTGCAACAGCTCTTCCGCCGCGAGTGGGTGCGCGGCTGGTTCAAACCCCTCGATGACATGCGTGGCAGGCTGCGCCGCAAGCCGGCCGCTGAGACGACAGACGACGACAACGCAGACAAGTTGTAGCGCAGTCCTCGCAGTGGTGGGTCAGACGACTTCCCGGCGCACTGAATTGTGGCGACAAAAAGGCGGCTTTGCAAAGTCGCCTTTTCATGTCTATAGCTGTGTAGGACGGTTCTCTAAACCGCCTGCTTCCCGTCAGGCGGCCCTCGCCAGCCCGCTTTTGACCAGCTTGGCCAGTTTGGCAGCTTCGGTCTTGCGGTGCGGGCCGACGACAGCCAGCCGCGCGCCGGAATCGGTGAACACTCGCCCCGCGACCCGCTGAAGGTCAGCGGTCGTGGTCGCCTCCAGCCGCTCTACCACTTCCTCGACAGTCAATACCTCCTGCCCTACCGAGTGCTGTCGCCCAAACCAGCCGGCCACCGACAGCGTATCCTCCAGCCCCATCAACATCCGGCCCTTCACATATTCCTTGGCTTCTGCCAGCGTCACTTCGTCCACAGGTTCGTCGCGCAACTTCACCAACTGCTCGGTGACTGCTTCCAGCGCCTCGCTCAGGCGCGTCGGCGCAACGGCTGCGTAGACGCCTACCAGCCCGGTATCGGCCAGATAGCTGACATAGGAATCGACGGTGTAGGCCAGGCCCAGGCGCTCCCGAATCTCCATGAAGAGGCGTGAGCTCATGCCCTCGCCCAGGACGACGTTGAGCAGGCTGAGGGCAAATCGATCCGGGTCGGTGCGGGCGAATCCGGGCAGGTGCAGCGAAAAGTGGCTTTGCTCGGTTTTCTTGTGGACAACGACCGCGCGCGTCGCCACGCCGTCCACCGGCGCGGGCGCGAAAGCCAGCCGCGGCGCCGGCTGCCAATCGCCCAGCAGGTCGTTGGCCACTGCCACCGCCCGCTCGTGATCGACGTCGCCAGCCACGCTGAGGACGATGTTTTGCGGGCCGTAGAACTGCCCCAGAAATGCGCGCAGGGTCGCCTCACTGATGCCTGACACGCTGTCCGGCGTCCCCGCCACGTCCCATCCCAGCGGATGGCCCGGCCACGTCATATCCTGCACCAGCAGACCGACCAACTCTTCGGGGATGTCCTGCGACGACAGCAGCTCCTCCAGAATGACCCGCCGTTCCCGTTCAATCTCAGCCTCGGCCAGCAGGCTGTTGCGCAGCATGTCGGCCAATACGTCGATCGCCACGTGTAAATGCGGCTTTTGCATCTTGGCCCACAGGACCGTCATCTCCTGGCCGGTGCTGGCGTTCAGCATCCCGCCGCGTCCTTCGATCTCGCGCGCGATGACGTCCGGCGTTGGCCGGCGGGCGGTGCCTTTGAAGATCATGTGCTCGACGAAATGGGCCGCCCCGGCAATCGTGCTCTCCTCATAGCGCGAGCCGACAGACAAATAGAACCCCACACCCACAGAGTAGGTATGAGGCATGGCGCAACTCAGAATGCTCAGTCCGTTCGGTAAGACAGTAGTTTGCAGTTCCAGCTTCAATCTGTTCCTCTTTGCCGGCTATTGTCCGGATTTCAACGCTTCCAATGTGGCCTGGGCCGCAGGCGCTGCGGCTGGATCCTGACCAGGTCCAATTTCAAGGAAGCGTTCAAATGCTTTGATCGCTTCGGCCCGTTTTCCTTGCAGTTGATACAGCGCACCCAGACCGAAGTATGGCTCAGCCAGGTTCGGATCGAGTTTGTTGGCAGCTTCCAGATTGGACTGGGCCTCGTCCAGCCGGTCGAGCTGTAAGTAGGTGGCGCCCAGCAGGTAGTGCAACTCGGCGTCGTCCGGTTCGGCAGCCAGGCCGCTGATGAACGCCTGTTCAGCGTCATTCAACTGGCCGAGCGAGTAATAGGTCACACCAAGATTGGTCAAGTAGGCCGCGTTCGTGCCGTCAAGCTCCAGTGCCTGCTTGAATGCCTGCTCAGCCTCGGCCAGGTTGCCCTGTTCGATCGCCGCGTTGCCCTGCTCGAAAAGCGCTTCGGCGGACGCTTGCGGCGTTGGATCTGCCTGGCCGCACCCGGCCAGGATGACAACCGCCAGGACAGCCACCAGCAGTCCTGCTGTGATTCTGCCGGGCTTGACAAGAGACGCGATCATTCGGACGCAGCCTATTTGGGGTCCATCAACACCACCTGAGTTTCTTCAGGCAGTTGGGACTTGCTGATCTTCAATACGCTGATCGGCTCCGGCGCAGGGATGCCCATTTCTTTCAGGAAACGCTCCACCGGATCCAGATGCCCTGGTGTGTCTTCCATGAGATAGTGCATGGGAATCACGATGGCAGGTTCGATGATGCTGATCACCTCAGCCGCGGTCGTCGCGTCCAGCGTGTGGCGCCCACCGACCGGGACGATGAGAACGTCGATGTCGGGCATCGCTTCCACCTGTGCCTCGGTCAAGACATGCCCCAGGTCGCCCAGATGGCAAACAGTCAGATCAGGAAATTCGATCAGGAAAATCGTGTTCGGTTCGGTCTCGCCAGCATCGTTCTTGCCGTGAAAGGTAGCGATGCCGGTGATGAAGATGCCTTCGACCTCGTACTCCCCGGGTCCGGTGAACACCTGGCGGTATTCTTTGACGCCATCCACATAGCTGTGGCCCGGCGCGTCGTGGCTGACCGTCACCACGTCAGCCTTGAGCCGCGGCAGAGTCAGCCCGATGAGCTTGTCGTAAGGGTCGCAAACGACCGTAATGTTGCGATCTTTCAGCCTGAAACAGGCATGGCCATACCAATTGATCTCCACAGAGTAGCCTCCAAAGCGTGCGATGTTGCGGTGTTGGGATGTGACCCCGTCATTATATCGCACATGCGTGCGGTAGGAAAAACAGACGTTGCTTCAGGATGACTGCGCTATCCCCGCAATGCGTCTTCGTACGCAAAGATCGCCGGTAGCCCGCCTGTATGCCAGAACACCACGGTCTCGTCGGCTGCGAAACGGCCCGTGCGAATGAGGTCCAGCAGACCGGCCAGCGCGCGGCCGGTGTAGACCGGATCGGCCAGCAGGCCTTCGCTGCGCGCCAGCAGGCCGATTGCTTCCCGCTCCGCCGCTCCCATCACACCGTAGCCGCCACCCAGATAGGCGTCATGCACCGTAAAGTCCCGGTCGGCCAGCGTCAGGTCAAGGCCAAGCAGGTCGGCAGTTTGCTGGCCCAGCGTCACGAGATTTGATACCAGGGTTTTCTCGGCGAGGTCAATGCTGATCCCGTGGATCTGGACCGGGGCCGCCAGCGCGCGTGCGCCGACGACCATCCCCGCCTGCGTGCCGCCGCTGCTGGACCCGACGATCACGTGGTCAAGCCGGATGCCGCGTTCGGCGCACTGGTCCACCAGTTCATCCATCGCCAGCGCGTAGGCCGCCGCTCCCAGCGGGTTGGAGCCGCCGTAAGTGATGGCGAACGGGCGATGCCCCTTCGCTGCCAGGTCATCCACCGCGTGCTGCATGGCGATCAACCTGTCTTCTGATCCGGCGAAGATAATCTCTGCGCCGAACAGCCGGTCGAGCAACAGGTTGCCGCCGTCGAGCATGGGCGCGTTTCCGCCCAATACCAGCGTGCAGGCCAGTCCGGCACGTGCTGCCGCGGCGGCCGTCTGGCGGCAATGGTTCGATTGCGGCGCGCCGGTGGTGACCAGCGTATCTGCGCCGAGCCGCAGCGCTTCGGCTACCAACAATTCGAGTTTGCGCGTCTTGTTGCCGCCGGTGGCCAGACCCGTCTGGTCGTCGCGTTTGACCAGGAGGCGAGGGACGGGGTGTTGGCCCGGCTCGTTTTGCAGCGCGGTCCGCAGGCGTGGCATTTCTTCAAGCGGCGTTGGCAGGTGTGCCAGGGAAAAACGGGGAAGGTTGGGTAAAGTCATGGTGTTCTCCATCGGGTCTAGGGAAGCGCAGTTTCATCCGATGCTTCATCGAACAAGGCGAGCTGCTGGCCGGGCAGCGTAACCACCGGATCCATTCCTGCCCGCGCCCGGAAGCCGGCCAGCGTCAGATCCGGCACCGCTGCCAACCGGCGGATGTGGCGGAATTTGATGAACTCCCAACCTGTCCAGGCGAGTTGACCACGCCACGACGGACAGCGGCGCAGCTTGAAGTCCAGCAACTCAGCCCGTCCACCTGGCAGCACGACGTAGCGCGGCAGGAATTCCAGCGGACCAGGCGCGCCGACCAGCCACGGTTGCAGCGTAGTCCGGGTGGTCAGGGCAAATGCGAACTCTGGGCTTCCCTCGGCATGCCAGACCACGCTGGCTGGCGACCACTGGTCGGCATGGTCTGGTCCGCCGTGGCCCAACGGCACGAGACCCAGCGCAGCGGTCTGCTGATCCGGCGCGATCCACACCTGGAAGCCCAGCGAATGGCCGAGGCTGTGCAAACGCAAGAGCATTTCGCTCAAATCGCGGCCGCGCCGCTCCGGTTCGTCTTCGGCGCGCAACTGCCAGCCCGCCTCACCCCGGACTGCATATGATGTCAGGCAGGCGTCGATCAACTCCGCATCGGGCGTCTCCCAGGCAGCGAACGCGCTGTAGACCGCGGAACGCAGGGCGGCATCCGGTTGGCTGCCTTGGTGCAGCCGGGCCGCAATGAACTGCTCCACCCGGTCTGCCAGCGGCGCGCCCGCGGGCCTTTCTTCCAGGTCCCACTGCATGCGCTCGCGGCTTCCCGGTGTGACCGGACGAAGGCCGGCCGGCGGCAGGTCGGGGCTGAGCGCCAGCCGGGCCTGTTCGACCAGCATAGAGACCGGACGACGGATGCTTTCCGGCGACGCTCCCGGCTGTGCCAGCAGGCCGTCTGCAGCCCAGCGTGCCACGCCGGCAGTGACGATCAGCGGCCAGGGTGTGGGTTCGGCGCGCAGGACCAGCAGGTCGGTGGCTGCCTCCTGAAAGCTCGCCTGAAACGATGTGGTCGTGTCGGTGCGCCTTGGTTCGCCGGACGGCTCAGCAAGAGCGAAGATCAGCCGCCAGGTGGTGCGTTGTGGTGCAACTGTTGACGTCTGGGACGCCTGCGTCATCAGTCGCCAGCCGGCCCGCTCCGCCGCGGCCAGCAACGCGATCATCCGGCGCGGTGAGCGGTCGTGAAAGGCCAGGACCATATGCCCATCGGGGCGGACTGCCGGTCTGAGGCCGCTCAAGGCAGTGGTCATGGCGCGGGCATACCAGTCCCAACTCCAGTGCTCGATTGACAGCGCGGCTTTGCTGTGGCTGGCAGCTTCGCGGCCAAAAAGCCAGCCTGTCCACAGAAAACCCAGCAGGTAGGCGCCCGGGTCGAAGGGCGGCGGTTGGCTGAGGATCAGCGCAACGGAGCCGGGGATCAGCCGCTCAACCAGCTCTGGTACGTTCAGCGAGTCGGTGGCAATCCGCCCCTGACCAGACGGGCCGCGCAGTGCTACCAGGCTGTTTGCCCACAGGACGGAGTGCGCGGATCGTTCCCGCAGCGTGCGGTGGGCGTGCTCGAAAGCCCGCCAGGCGTTGTGTTCCACGAAGCGACGCGGCGGGTCCAGGACGCTGGCAACGCGTGCCGACCCGGGAGGTGTATCCGGATGGTCGACAGTGTGGAGGGAGCTGGTTTGCTGCAGGACGTGCAGAATCATGGCGCGCGCGGCCCGTAGTTCCTCCGGGTCACGAATGCGCTGCTCGCTGGCGGTGATCAGCTCGTTGACGGCCAGGAGAGTGCGCGGCACGTAAAGATCGATCAGGGCGCGCGCCTTGGGGGTCAGTACGTCTCCCGGCGCGACCAGCCGGCTGAGCAGGCCCCAGTAGGCCGCGCCGCGAATCTCCAGCGTCGCCAGCCGGGACAGGTCGTCCATGTCCACCGGCGCCAGACCGCTTTCGTGGCAGTGTGGACATTCGATGCGCTTGTGCTGCGGCTCTCCCGTCTCCCGATCCCAGATGTAGGCCGCTGCGGTGGCCGTGCCTGCACAGTATGGGCAGAGCGTGGCATAGAGGCTTTGCAGATGGTCCGCCAGGGTTTGGCCACGCCGCGGGGCGTCGGCAATGCGCGTGAACGCGCCATCGACAGCCTGCGCATTCGGCGGGTCTGCGCTCGACATAACGGCAAGAAGACTGGCGGGAATGGCATTGTTGATCACCACCCGCCGCTGGCTGGCGCCTGCGTAGCGGATAAGAGCGGGCTGGCTGGCAAAGGGATCGAGGACCGTATCACCCGGCTGGCTGAGCTGGTCCAGGTAGCGGCGCGGCAGGGCAACCGACCACGGACGTTGCTCAAGCGCCCACAACGGAGTGGGGACCGAAGGATCGTCGGGGATGAATGGTTCAGACCATGTAAGCGGGGTGCCTGCGGCTGCCAGCATATACCACCCATAGTAGCACAGGTGAGCGGTTCCAACAAAGGGTAGTCGCAGCCGGGCAGGTCATTCAGTTTCGAATTGTGGTCATTTGGGAATCGTGGGGAAGTGCGTTGGCGAGAAACTGCGGCACGTTGGATCCACCATGGGCAGACACCGGAAGTCGACGACTATTCGTCAGGACCGCCCTCCAACTGCTTGAATGCCATCCAGCGGAGGAGAAGCTATGTTTACCCCAGGTGATCAAACACCTGTCTCAACCACTGGTTTGATTGGTCGACCGCTTGTCGACTCTCCTTAAAGAGCTCATCCAGCACGAAAAATCCGTGGATCATGCCGTCGTAACGCGTACATACGGTGGGCACGCCTGCCTGCTGCAGACGCTGGGCGTAGCGTTCACCCTCGTCGCGCAGCGGATCATATTCCGCGGTGATTACCAGCGCGGGCGGCAAGCCGCTCAGGTCAGGCGCGCGCAGCGGCGCTGCGTGCGGGTGGTTAGCCTGGCTGGCATCGTTCAGGTAGTGTCCCCAGAACCAGATGATCATGTCGCGCGTGACGAGATAATCGCTTGCATTGGCAACCAGGGAGGGGGCAGGAGGGGTGTGATAATCGGTCATGGGGTAAATGAGCAGCTGGCCGCGCAGGCGCGGTCCGCCCTCGTCACGAATACGCATTGCGGTCACCGCTGCCAGATTGCCACCGGCGCTGTCGCCTGCCAGCGCGATCCGGGCCGGGTCAGCGTTGAACTCGACGGCATGCTCCGCGGCCCAACGGGTGGCGGCCAGACAGTCGTCAGGCGCGGCGGGAAACTTGTGCTCCGGCGCTAACCGATAGTCAACGGATACGACGACGCAGTCCGCACCGTGGCACAGGCTGCGGCAAATCATGTCGTCGTTGTCGAGATTGCCCACCACAAAACCACCGCCGTGAAAGAAGACCACCAGCGGAAACGGGCCCGGTCCTTCGGGTGTATAGAGTCGTATCGGGATTGGGCCGGCGGGGCCGGGAATGGTGCGATCTGCGATGCTGGCGATGGGGATAGGTTTGCGGCGCCTGCGAATTCGTGCCTGGGTCGCTCTGCGCGCCTCCGGGATGGTCATCTCGTTGATCGGCTTGCCGCCGGTGACTCGCACCGCGAGCAGAACCGTGCGCATCGTCAGGCTAAGAGGCATCTGATCACCTCGTAGCGGCAAATGCCGCGCTGTTTCGCGGCGCGATCATGAGGCGCCATTCCCAAGTCCGCACCACTCGCAACTCATTTCCCACAAGCGGCGCGCTTTCTCTTCGTCGTAAGACTCGTCACTGGAGGGTGTCTCTTTGCCATCGACGATGAACTTGCCGCCGACGCTTTCATAGCGGGGATCGGTCGCGGCGACCATGTAAGACGAGGACGCCTGCTCCAGCGAACGCGCAAAGGGCATGCGCGGCAGGATTTGTTTGTACATCAGTCGGTCAAGCGCCGACGTCCGGCGATTACCGATGGCCTCAGGCACAAAGCCAGGACAGACTGCGTTCGACGTCACGCCCGTACCGGCGAGCCTGCGCTGCAACTCATACGCAAACCACATGTTCGCCAGCTTGGAGTTGCGGTAGAACACCTGCGTGTCGTAGTACTTTTCCCCCTTGAGGTTGTCGTAGTCGAAATCAGGCGCTCCCTTGCCTCCGTAACCCGGGACGTGCTTCTGCGAGGAGACCGTGATCACTCGTGCCGGGGCCGACTGCTTGAGGTTGTCCAGCAACAGATTCGTAAGCAAGAAGTGCCCCAGGTGATTGGTGCCGAACGTCATTTCGAAGCCGTCGGCGGTGAAGCTGGCCTGCTGGCCGGCGACCGATCCACCGGCGTTGTTGATCAGGAGGTGCAGCGGGTAGCCCTTGGCCTGAAACGTGGCGACGCACTGCCGCACGGCTGCGAAAGACGCCAGGTCGAGCGGGATCGACTCGACGCTGGCGCTGGGATTGCCGGCACAGATCCGCTCGATGGCCTGCGCGCTGGTTTGCTGGTTACGTGAAGCCAGGATGACGTGGAATCCTTTGGCCGCCAGCTTTCCGGCAGTGGCGAAACCGATCCCACTGTTCCCACCTGTGATCATCGCGACGCGTGGTTGTTTTTCTGGCATAGGTTCTTTCTGCTTTGGTTGCTTATGTGTGTTGGTGCACAACCAAAACCATTGTATCGAGGTAACAGACTGGTCGCAAAACTAAGAAGCAAGCCATCACGCCGATTCCGCGTTGTAGATGACGGGCATCTGCCCCTTCCACCGCTTCCACGTGTCATTGTCGGTGATCAACTGCGCCATGAAGTGGCCGACGTTGATGCGGCTGGTCTTGCCCGGATCGAATATCCCGCTGCGGATTGGTGAGGGATAGACCTCATACCTCGTAACCTTGTCCTCGTCGATCAGGTTATCTGGGCGAACGGCAACCCATTCGATGGACGGGTCGTTTTGGCCGATGCCAGCCCGCAGGTAGTCCGCGGCCGCTTCGTTGTCCGCCTGCGGTGGCAACAGCACGCGCAGCAGGCCAACAACCAGCCGTTCGGAAAACGTGACACGCTCGTCGAGATCGCGGTTGCGATTGCCGGTCGTGTTCATCAGCACAAAGCGGACCGGCTCTGCCGGCTGGTTGGCCTTGGCAGCCGCGCACAAGCGGCGGGTGGCATCGGTGACCAGCCGGCGCGGGCTGCCCCAGAGTCCTTTCAGAGTCATGTTGTGTCCCAAACACGACGCCACCGCATCACACCCGCGAACGTGGCGGGCCATCTCGGCATCGCTCAATTCGAGGACGCTGGCCTGTATCACCGTCAGTAGATCGTGATTTCTGATCGTTTCAGGTAGCCTGTCAGGCGATCTCACGATCACCTTGACGGCTTCTCCGCGGTCAAGCAAGTGCTCCACCAGCAGCTTTCCGGTTGCTCCGGTTGCTCCAACTACAAGGGTGGTCATCTTCTTTCTCCGTTTGTGGACAGCGTTATGCGTCCAGTGCTACTAGTTTGTCTCGGTTGATGCTATCGTGTGCTCAGATAGTAGTGCCACAGTATGCGCGCGGCGACTGCGCGCCATGGTCTCCATGACGCGGCAACGTCAGACGCTTCGTCCGCGGTTGGCGCGGCAGGCATTCCTTTGACCTTCTGCATCGCCTTGACCAGCGCGAGATCGCCCGTTGGCCAGACATCGGGGCGCAGCAGGGCCATCAGCAGATAGATGTCCGCGGTCCAGCGGCCGATTCCCTTGACCCGCATGAGCTGTGTGCGCACATTGTCGTCGTCCATCGCGGCGAGTCCATCGATGTCGAGGTCGCCGCTTTCGATAGCGCGCGACAGCTCGCGCCCATAGCGTGCTTTCTGGCGGCTGAAGCCAAATCCCCGCAATTCCTCGTCGCTGAACTTGAGGAAGCGTTGCGGCGTGACTTGCCCCGCCGCGGCGAGTTTGTTGAATGCGGCCTGGGCGGAGGCCAGCGAGACCTGCTGTTCCAGGATGATGTGGATCAGGGTGGGGAAGCCTGGCGTGCGTGCCCAGAGCGGCGGATGGCCATGCGCCGCTACGATGCCCGCCAGATCCGCATCGATCCCGGCCAGAAAATGCACCGCCTCTGTCAGTGACGCGTGGTTGAGCATGGCGGGTGGCGTTTGATTCATCTGTGTCTGACGGGTTTTTCTGACGGGCACCCGTTTGGCGTTGAGAATCGGATGGTGCTGGCTGCTGAACTCACAAGTCCATTCGATAGCCGTACGTTTCGTTGCCATCAGCAACACGCATAAAGCCATTTCGCTCGTAGAATCGGTGCGCGCGTTTCATGAGCTGATGCGTATCCAGAACGATCACGCGGTAGCCCTGCGCTCGCGCAAACTGCAACGCATGATCCAGAAGTTGTTGGCCGATCCCCTGCCCGTGTCGGGCTGTCACCACGAACATGCACTTCAGGTAGGCAGTCGATGCGTCCACCTCACGGATGGCGACGGTTCCGATGACCGTTTCGCCAGCCAGGCAGACCCAAAATCGGCCGCGCCCGGCATAGTTCTCAGCGATGTGCCGCAGGTCATCGTCCTCCAACGGCTCGTCGGAGTCAGGAACGACCTTCTGATCCCTGAGCGACCGGCCGATGACGTCGATGATCTGGCTGTGGTAATGCGGCGCGTATTCGATGATTGGATTGTCGTTCATCACGTGCTAAACCAACGAGCACCACGGCCTTGAGGACGTTGCGACATCAACCAGCTTGGTTTGTCGCCGCCGCCTGCTGCAACGTCGCCAGGAACTCATCCAGCGGCACGCGGTGCACGCGCGCGGCCCGCTCAACGGTCAGCGCTTTGGTCAGCAGGCGGCGCACCGAATACTCGCTGACACGTTTGACGCCGAAAACTTCCATCACATCTGCGATATCCCCATGTTCATCCAGAATATCGGAAACACGTGTGTCCTTCGTTATCTCCATGTTTTTTTCAATACTCTTCACATTTATCCATCAGACAGTTGCTCTCATCGCAAGCGTTGAGGATAGGCGCAGGGGCCAAGTTTACTTCACAAGCTGGCGCTAGAGGTCTTTGGTTTCATCAAGCCACTGGCTTACGGCCGTCTTGAACAGGTGTCTTTTGGAAACGAAGTCGGTGCTGTCGATGAAGGTAACTGTTGCGCGAATATTCGAGTTCCATTCAAGAAGTCCCGTGCTGTCTTCGTACAGGCGCGGCGCTTTCTTATCTTCTTTGGGTTTTGCGCCTGTGTGGAGGATCAGACAAACTCTATCTTTTTTGTGAAGCATCAACGTCAAGCGGTCTTTGCCATTGTCAACAAAAGATGGAGCGTTCCACTTGATAGTTTGGGTGAGATTCGGACATTCTTCATTGATCGCTTGAATCACTGCTTCAACGAGTGGCTTGCGCTCATCATCGAAATTGGTCAAGAACGCCTGATGTGTCATTGTCATTCGCGTCTATTCCTTAAGCGGCTTTCAGAACAAGGGATTCCCGCGGAGCGCTGATGTCAAAACAACATCAGTGTCGCCAGAACCTGACTTCATTTCCAGTCGTAGCAGGCGGATCGATGTCAACGGCTTTGGCCACGAATACCAAACCACAAAGTGTCTACGATTCTCTGCTTTCGCTGATCGGCATCCCTTCGCCCATCCATTCGATCAGTGAGCCGTCGTACACCGCTACATTCTCATTCCCGGCAATCAGATGCGCGATTGCATTGACGGTCGCGGCGATTCCGCCACCACAGTAGGTGATGATCCGTTCGTGCTGCGATTCTGCTTGCATGCGCGATACGAACTCGTCGTCGGGCGCGAACGTATCCATTCCTTGCATCAGGTCCATCGCTGAAACGAACGACGAGCCCGGTATGTATACGCCGCCATACATTTCGACAGGCAGCGTATATTCCGTGCAGACCTTGCTGTCGTCAATCGCTAGCAGCACTTCTTCCTTGCTGGCGAACATGGCCGGCCTGAAGTGGCCGTCAAACTGCGCGCCTGCGTAGTGGCAGGGTTCTTGTTCCAGTTTTCCACCTGCCATTACCCAGGCAGCAAGCCCGCCATTGAGGACGCGCACGTTATCATGGCCGGCATAACGGAGGATCCACCAGGCGCGGGTAGCGGCAGGCAGCACGCCGGATGCATAGAAGATGACTTCCGCGTCTTGTGAAATGCCAACGCGACCGATTTGCTCGACAAGTTCTGCTTCAGACGCGACCATATACTCATACTCGCTGCTTGGATCAGAAAAATCAGCGTGGTCAAAAAAGGCGGCGCCGGGGATGTGACCCGCGAGATATTTATTGTAGGCAGTTGCCGGATCTGCTTCGCTTCTGAAAAACAGGATCGTGGCATCGTAGATGCGAATGTTGGCGTCACCCAGCCTTGCGAGCAGTTCATCAGCTTCAATAAAGACGCTATTTCTATTCACCGTTCAATTTCCCTCGCTTCAGTGTAAACCAAGTTTCTTCGCCAAATCCTGGCGATTGATACCATTTGCCATTGCCACGCCATGGTCCAGGATCGATTCCCTGGCCCTCTCCACCGACCAGTCTTTGGCGCTGTCCAGCCAGCCGGCGGGCGCCCATTCCACCACCCGGCAGTAGCGGTTGACTGGCCAACCGTAGAATTCACCCTTGGCGTTGACCTTGCGGTCATTGCCATCTACGGTGATGTAGTACTCTTGCTGCAACTGCCGAATGGCAGTATCCACCGCGCTTGCACCTTTCTTGCGGGTGACGCCCATGGCTTGCCGCACCTGGCTGATGTTGAGTATGCTCTTTTCTTCAAAAAGCTGCCAGAGTTGCCATGTTGTTTGGCTGACTGTTCCGCCAGCCCAACGTTCGGGCATCGCGAGCGTTGGATGGTAGGCGGCATAGAAAATCGGGTACATGCGCTCCGTGACAAAGCCCTTGTTCCCACCCAGAATGCAGCCATAGGCCAGAAGCTTCTCTTCAGCGACGCGATCCTTCCAGCGCCAGGGGTCGCTGTCGAGACCGGTGTGCCATTGACTTTCTGTGGTCTCATCGCCCAGAGATGGCAAGCCGGGCAACAAGGGCGACAGTGTCATGAAGCCCAGCGATTCGACGCGGGCAACAAATTCCTCATAGGTGGTCAACATTGCGGTCATTATTGGCATCCTGGACTGCATCAAGGCGCGCTGCCTTAAGGGCCGCGCTATCAAGTGCGCTTGCTAAATCCACTGTCATTCGCTGCCGTAAGCGGTGGATAGAGGTCAACGGCTTTGGCAACGTGGTGGATAACCGATCCCCTATCTATTTGGTTTTGTTAACCTCGCGGCGATGTCGCACAAAATGTCCATTACCAAATCAGTCCTAACTTGGCAGAAGCGCTCTCAACCGCTAATGTCTCTTCTCGTGCATTGACGTTACCCAGCGAGAGTTGTAACGCGTTTTCCAGATCGTCGCGCAGTTCCAAGCCCTCGTCCGGGTCGCTGAATAGCTCCGTCAAGGCCACTTTGACGGTTTCCTGAATGAGCACTTTCAGTTCGTCCACACTCATATCTGCAACTCGTGTCGCCATCTTGCCTCTGTATCTCGAACGATTATCCACACGCTTGACGTCTTCGATGATCTTGTCTTGACACGCAATCTGCCAACGTGACCTATATCGCGCTAAATACGCTTTTGAACCATCTGAAACAAATCAGGCGGCATCTCGACGACGATATCCACATCGCTAGTGTCCGTGGCCTGGTTGCGCGCCACGGAACCAAAGATCCCGAGACGGGTGACGCCGTATCGGGTGGACATTTCCTGTTTGTGGGCGCTGCGGGCCTGAAGGACTGTATCTCGTTGCATGGTTTGTTTTCACCGGCCCAACCAGCGCTCAGTACACGCAGTGTTGGCCACCGTATGCCCTGAGTACTTCAACTGGAGCTCTGCGCTTCTGCTATAGCGGAGGAGATAATCTCTTCCTGGACGCCCTTCTTTCGCAGGCTTTCGATCAATGCGGAGATTTCCAGACTGTTTTCGAGACGCTCAAGATCTACACGCAGTCCCTGACCAATATAAGCCTTGATCAACGCCTGATAGCCAGAAAATCCAAGCATCGGAGCAACACGCTTCAAATCTTCAATGACATCATCAGGAATACGAATGCTGACCATTGTCATCGGACGATCTTTATGCAAACGCTTCGTAATCTTATTGGTTTTCATATACTTCTCTTTCTGCCTTTGTCACAACACGGGCGGTGACGATACGGATCACATCGCCGCGCAGTACATACACTATCATGAGCAACGACCAGGTCGTCGTCAATCCAACGATTCTTTCCCGAAGTTCGTTGCCAACAATTTCTTCATCGAGATAACACACAAACGGATCGAAAAACGCCTCACAAGCCAATTCAAACCGAACATTATGCTTGCGGAAATTGGTTGCGGCCTTTTGACTATCCCATTCAAAGCTGACAGTTTGAAGAGTGTATTGCACTTTCATTGCGAATCAGTATAACCACTTGTATATATAATGTCAATACACCAAACACCAGATTTTTTGTCTCCGGCAGGTGGAAAAAAACCGAAAGCAGGCTCATCACGCCGTACCCGGTCCAAGCCACTCTACCTGTCAAAGCGCACTCTTTCATACACCGCCACCGTCCCCGCCGACGGTGGCACACCCAGCTCGGCGCGCAGGCGCTCGACGCATTGGCCGTAGGTGCGCACGGCCTGTGTACGGTTGCCCAACGCGGCGTACGCCGTCATCGTCAGCCGGTAGGCGCCTTCCCAGCAGTCGTCGGCCGCCAGGATCGACTGGCAGACGGCGATGACCTCCTGCCAGCGACCGCGGTCGGCCAGCGCCTGGGCCACCCGGTCGGCGCTGCGCAGGAAGAGCGTCAACAGGCGTTCTCGCTCCAGACTGCACCACTCCTCGTACGGGTACTCGGCCAGATAGCTGCCGCCGTAAAGCGCCAGCGCCTCGCGCAGCAGCGCCAGCCCGGCCTCCTCGTCCAATTCCATGCGCCGCTGGCCGTCGGCGACCCGCTGCTCGAACTGGTCGGCATCCAGCCACAGATCCGCGCCGGGCCGCAGGCCGTAGTGGCTGCCATCGCGCACGACGAACGCGGACGGCGTGCGCGCCTCACGCGCCGGTTCCAACACGCGGTAGAGGGTGTTGAGGGCGACCTTGAAATCGCGCTCGGCGACCTCCGGGCTGAGGTCGGGCCACAGTTTCTCGACGATCTCGTCGCGCTCCAGCATGCGCCGGCGCTGGGTCAGGAGAAGCAGGAAAAGCTGGCGGGCTTTCTCGCGCCGCCACTCCGCCGCTGCGATTTCCTCGCGGCCGCGCCAGGCACGGAACGCGCCCAGCGTCTGCACGCGCAACTGGTAGCCGGGATGCAACTCGACGCGCGCCAATCCCAGCCGCGCCAGCAGGCTTTCGGCCAGCGGCCGCTGACGCCCCATGCTGCGCGCCGCCAGCAGCAGCGGCACGACCCGCCGCGCATCGGGTGGACCCAGCAAGGTCTGGTGGGTAAATAGGAACTCGTAGCCATGCTCGCGCGTCAGACGCAGCAGGTCGTCCAGCCCGTGCTGCAAGCGCGTCTGGTCACCGCCTGCCTGCCACGCGAGACACTGCCACAGCCGCACCAGCGTCTCGCCGTAGCTGTCGCTGCACTCATGAAACGCGCTGCCGGCCTTGCCCAGCCAACCCAGCCCGTCCTCCAGCTCGCCTGACAGGATCAGTCCGCCGCCCAGCGCCAGCCGGATCAGCGCCACGATCCACTCGTCGCCGGTGTGGCGGGCGATCTCGATCCCTTGCAGCGCGGCCGCCTCAGCCGCTTCCGTCTCGCCCGCGTAGCCATAGGCCCG
The DNA here is from genome assembly GCA_020634615.1 of Anaerolineales bacterium. Taxonomy (GTDB): domain Bacteria; phylum Chloroflexota; class Anaerolineae; order JAAEKA01; family JAAEKA01; genus JACKBK01. The sequence goes on along the minus strand of JACKBI010000003.1, from coordinate 27,944 downwards.
GCACAGGCCCCAGTTGGCCTCGACCTTGAGGCGCGGCACAGCCAGGCTGTCAGCCAGCGCGATGGCCTCACGGTAGCAGCGGCGCGCCTCACTTTGCGCGTTTGGCTCCGACCGCAGCAGGGTGGCGTGCCCCTCGCGCATCAGCCCGACCGCGGTGATGAAGGGCGACTCCAGCTCGCGGCCGCGCTGTTTGCCCTGCACGGCGCTCTCGAAGGCCGCCTCGCCCTCGCCCTGAAATGCCAGCACCAGCGCGAGCAGCAGGTGGGTCTCACGATGGGCGCGCGGCCGCAGCACCGGGTCGCGCTGCTCGGTTTCGGCCCAACGTTCCAGCAGCCGGCGCGCTTCAGACAGCCGGCCGGTGCGCACCAGCACGCGCGCGTTGAGTTCCGCATCGCTGGGCCCTTCCTCGCGCAGCTCCCGGGCCAGCGCGCCGAAGCGTTGCGCGTCCTCCAGCTTGCCCAGGTTGAGCCGGTTTTCCTCCAGCAGTTCCAGCAGCCGGATGCGCGCCTCACGATCCTCCAGTCCGTCGGAGATGCGCAGCGCCTCCTGCAGCAGCGTCTCGGCCTGGCTGGGGTTGACGGTGTCGAGGTAGACGCGTGCCTGGCCGCGCAGCGCTTGCCCGAGCCGGTCCATTTCACCGCGCTGGCGAGCGATCGCCTCGGCCTGGCGATACCAGCCCAGCGCCTCCTCGAAGCGACTGTGCAGGCGGGCGATGTCGCCCAGGTAGACCAGCAGCGCCGGGTGGCTTTGCAGCGTTTCCGGCGGCAGGCGGTCGATCCAGGCTGCCAGCGTGTCGAGCTGGCCGGCCCGCACGAGACTGCGCCCCAGGGCGGCAAGCAGCGAGGCCGCTTCGTGGTATTGCCCGGCCGCGAGCCGGTGATGCAACGCTGCCTCGCGGTCATCCAGACGTTCGTAGCAGTCGGCAGCGCGACGATGGCCGGCACGCGCTTCTTCAATGCTCAGTTGTTGCGCCAGGAATTCGTGGAAGAGGTGGTGATAGCGTGCATGGCCGCCGCCGAGATCGACGGTGAACAGACCGTTGTCCAACAGGTGACGCAGCAGCGCCGCGCTGTCATCGCTGCCGCGCAGACAGTCGCATACCTCCGGCGACAGCTCGCGCAACACCGCGGTGTCGCGCAGGAAGGCCCGTGCCGGCTGCGGCTGCTGGTTGACTACCTCCTGGGCAAGAAAGCCAAACAGGCTGTCGGGCGTAAGCAACGTCCGGTCCGCGTTGGATGGAGTCCCGGCTCGCGCGGTCGCCTGGCGCGCCCGCAGCCCCTGCCACACCAGTTGCACGGCGATGGCCCAGCCCTCGGTCTCGGTTGCGATCTGCTGGACTTCGGCGCGGCTGAGCTGCAAATCGTAGTTCTGTGCGAAAAGGGTGGCAATCTCGTCTGGCTGGAAGGCGAGATGCCGCTGGTCGAGGGTGAGCACCTCCCCGCGCGCCTGCCAGCGAGCCAGACCCGGAATCTCCAGCGGATAGCGGGTCGCCAGCAGGAAATGGACGCTGTCCGGCGCGCGGTCGATGAACCGATCGAGGATGTCCAGGGTCTGGGCGTGGCCGTTGAGAACGTGGGCGTCGTCCAGTGCCAGGAGCAGCGGCTGGCTGTCGGGGACGTCCAGCGCGTTGACCAACAGATCGACCGCAGACGGCCATGGGGGCGGCCCCTGTGCCCCGGCCTGGTTCCACGTGTCCAGCCGGGCCAGCGGTGCTTCAGACAGGTCGGGCAGCGCCTGGCGCAGGCCGTGCAGCAGATGCAGCAGGAACACCAACGGATCGGCGCTGTCGCTGTCGAGTTGGTACCACGCGAGGGGATGGCCCAGCCCGGCCACCGATGCCAGCGCTGTGGTTTTGCCATAGCCTGCGCCGGCCTGCAAGAGGGTGACGCGGTAATCCAGCGCCTCGGCCAGCGCGCCGGCCAGTCGAGGACGATGCAAGATGCGGCGGTTGGAGCGGGGTGGTGTCAGGCGGGTGCGCACCACCACGGGGTAGGGGTTCACGGGTTGCGAGTTGCAGGTTGCAGGTTTCGAAGCGCTTTCTGAGTTCAGAATACGCAAAACGCAGCGGGTATGACAGTCTCCTGGATCTTCAACAACTTCATGGTACTTGAGCGGGGGCGGGTTGGCAAATGGGTGTGGGGGGAGAACCGCGGATTGGGAGGAAGGCGCGGATCGGAGGCGGATTGATCCGCGGTTTCCTGCTGATCCGTGGTTCTTGGTGGCTACGGGCGGAGAACCGCGGATGAAGAGGAAGCCGCGGATCGGAATCGGAAAATCCGCGGCTTCCTCCCAATCCGCGGTTCTTTGCGCGTTGTAACTCCTGTGTCACTGGGCTGTGGTAGACTGAACATGTTCACCATCGAAAGACCCGTCTTAGCGCGCTCGCTGGCCATTGAAGCCCAGAAACGTCCATGTCCGACACAACCATCGCCTCGTTCGTCGTCCGCTTTACAGAGGAAACGCCGGCTGCTGATCTGCCCGGTGCAGGTTGGCGCGGCGTCGTTCAGCATGTTCAGACCAGCGAACAGGTGCGTTTTACGCGCATCGATGACGCCCTGCGTTTCATGGGCGAATTCGTTGACCTGCACAATCCGTTGCGCGAAGAGGGAGAAGGAGCGGTGCGCGAATGACCACCTCATCACCGCCGGTTGGCATCGTCAGCATTGGCACCTATTCGCCTGCCAGCCAAGTGACGGCCGCGGACATCGCCGCGGCCAGCGGGCTGCCGGAATGGGTGATCCGCGACAAGATGGGTATCACGCGCAAGTTCGTGGCCGGCCCCGACGACCAGCCCAACGAGATGGCCATCAAGGCCGCGCTGGACTGTCTGGCGCAGACCGACATCCGACCCGACGAGATCGACCTGGTCATCTGCACCACCGAGGAGTGGCGCGAGTATCTGCTCTGGACGTCGGGCATCCACCTGGCGCAGGAGATCGGCGCGACCAACGCCTGGGCGCTGGATCTGCACATGCGCTGTGCGACGACGGTGGGAGCGATGAAGATGGCCAGGGACATGATGGTGGCTGATCCCGAGATCAACACAGTGCTGATCGCCGGCGGCTACCGGGTTTCCGACTTCATCGATTTCGGCAACGCCCGCACGTCGTTCATGTGGAACATCGGCTCAGGGGCTGGCGCCATGCTGTTGCGCAAAGGCTGGCCGCGCAATCACGTCCTCGGCTCGCACGTCATCGTGGACGGCAGCATGAGCAAGCACGTCCTCGTCCCCGCCAGCGGCACGGCGCAGTTCGCGACACCGCAGGACATGGCCGGCGACAACGGCGTGCCGGCCAGCCAGTTCTACTTCGACCTGCTGGAGCCGGAGGCGATGAAGAATCGCCTCAACGCGGTCAGCATGGACAACTGGCTGCGCTGCGTGGACGAGGCGCTGCGCAAGAGCGGCAGCAAGCCAGACGGCGCTCCCTATTCCCGTAGCGACATCGACTTCCTCAACATGATCCTGATCAAGCCCTCCGGCCACCGCGAGATGCTGGAGCGGCTGGGTCTGAGCGAGGAGCAGTCGGTCTATCTGGGTGAGATCGGTCACACCGGCGAGCAGGACGCGATGTTCAGTATCCGCGAGGGGCTGGCCGCCGGCCGGCTCAAGGACGGTGACCTGATGGCCATCGTCGCGGCCGGCATTGGTTACGTCTGGGCGGCGGGCGTGGTGCGGTGGGGCGAGGCGGAAGGTGACCAGTAATCAGTAACCAGTAATCAGTGATCAGTTGCTGGAATACGAGTCATGGCGTTCCGATATCGATTACCGATCACTGATCTCCAGTCGTACGACAGGCAGACGAAAACACAAGGAGAAACAGGAAATGCGACTCGACGGCAAAGTAGCTCTCATCACCGGCGGAGCGGCCGGTATTGGCAAGGCGACGGCGCAGCGCTTTCAGGAAGAGGGCGCGACGGTTGTCATCTGTGACGTCAACGAGGAAGCGGGCGAGGCGGTCGCGCGCGAGTTGAACCTGGCGGCTTTCTACATGGTCAATGTGGCCGACCGGCAGGATGTGCAGCGCTGGATCGACGACGTAGCAGCGCGCTTCGACCGGATCGACGTGCTGGTCAACAACGCTGGCGTGCTGCGCGACGGCCGGCTGGTGGTGGTCAAGGACGGCGAGCTGGTCAAGCAGATGCCGGAAGTTGACTGGGATCTGGTGATCGGCGTCAACCTGAAGGGCGTGTTCAACTGCACGCAGGCCGTTGCGCCGGTGATGATCAGGCAGGGCAGCGGCGTCATACTCAACGCCAGCAGCATTGTCGGTCTGGACGGGAATTTCGGCCAGACCAACTACGTGGCCACCAAGGCTGGCGTCATCGGTCTGACCAAGGTCTGGGCGCGCGAGCTGGGCCGCTACGGCGTGCGCGTCAACGCGATCGCACCCGGCTTCACGCTGACCGAGATGGTCTTGCAGATGCCCGAAAAAGTGCTGGCCGACATGGTCTCGCATGTGCCGCTGGGCCGCATGGGCCAGCCGCGCGACATCGCCAATGGCTACCTGTTCCTGGCATCCGACGAAGCCAGCTACATTTCCGGCGTCGTCCTGCGCGTCGATGGCGGTATCGTTGTAGGAACCTGATGCACGCAGCTGACTTATTGTCCAATCGCTCCCGACTGACGCCCGACCGCGAGGCGCTGCTGTTCCTGGACACATGCGAGCGCTTCACCTATGGTGAACTCAACGCGCGCGCCAACCGGGCTGCCAACTACATGCGGGCGCTGGGCGTGCAGCCGGGTGATCGGGTGTCGATCCTGGCACAGAATAGTGTCGTTTACCTGGATTTGTTCTACGGGCTGGCGAAGATCGGCGCGATCTTTGCGCCGCTGAACTGGCGGCTGACCGCGGCCGAATTGACATACATCGTCAACGACTGTGCGCCGGCGGTGCTGATCTGTAGCGCCGAGTTTACCGGTCTGCTGGAGGAGATGCGGCCTGAGATCTTCGTTGAACACCTGGTCAGCCTGGAAGGCGCGGTCATTCTCGGTGCGGAGAGCTACGAGGAGGGTGTCGCGGCGGCGTCAGCGATGGAGCCGGAGCGCCCGCCACTGGACGGCGACACGCCCTACTGCATCCTCTACACGTCCGGCACCACCGGCAAGCCAAAAGGCGCCGTTCTTCCGCACCGCCACATCCTGTGGAACTGCATCAACACGGTGGTCAGTTGGGGGCTGTCCGAGAACGACGTGACCCCGGTGCTGACGCCGATGTTCCATGCCGGCGGGCTGTTCGCCTTTCTGACGCCGCTATTCTACATCGGCGGGCGGGTGTTGCTGGCACGCGGCTTCGATGCTGAAGCGTCGCTGCGCGCAATTGTGGAGGAGCGCTGTACGGTGATCCTCGGCGTGCCGACTCTGTTCCAGATGTGGCTGGATACGCCGTATTTCGCCGAGGCGGATTTCAGCCACGTCCACTTCTTCATCAGCGGCGGCGCGCCATTGCCCGTGCCGCTGGTCAAAGCGTGGCGGGCCAAGAAGGACGTGGTGTTCCGCCAGGGCTACGGGCTCACAGAGGTTGGCCCTAACTGCTTTAGCATGACCGACGACGAGTCTTTCGTCAAGGTCGGTTCGGTGGGCAAGCCGATCTTCCACAGCGAGATGCGCCTGGTGAACCCGGCGACTGGGCTGGGCGTGCCGGTGGGCGAGACCGGCGAGCTGTTGATCAAGGGACCGCACGTCTGTCTGGGCTACTGGCGTAACCTGGAGGCTACGGCTGAGTCGCTGCGCGATGGCTGGTTCCACACCGGCGACATGGCGCGGGTGGACGAAGACGGTTTTTACACCATCGCCGGCCGCTTCAAGGACATGCTCATCAGCGGCGGCGAGAACGTCTACGCGGCAGAGGTCGAGAACGTCTTCCGCGACCATCCCGCCGTGCAGGAAGCCGCACTGATCGGTATTCCCGATGATAAGTGGGGCGAGGTCGGCCTGATGGTGGTGGTGCTGAAGCCTGGCCAAACCGCCGACGAGGCGGAGTTGCGCGAGTTCTGCTACAGCCGGCTGGCGCGCTATAAGGCGCCGAAACGGGTTGAGTTCGTCGATAGCCTGCCCTACTCGCCTTACGGCAAGGTGATGAAGCAGGAGTTGAAGGAACGGTTCGCGTCGCCACAGACTTCCGAAGTCGTCGGATGAGACCTGAAGCGGCTTCCCAGCGTCGAACTCCGGCATGTGTTGTTGCGGCGACTTCGGAAGTCTTCTGAGATCCAAACCATGACACGTTACGCAACCATCATCGGCACGGGACGCCACGTTCCCGAGACCATACACACCAACGACATGCTCAAGCAGCAGATCGACCCGGACCTGGCGCGGGTAGTTGACAGCTTCCAGGACAGCTCTGGCATCCTGGCCCGCCGGCTGGCGCCGCGCGACTGGGCCGCTTCGGACATCGCCGTGCGCGCCGCCCAGGATGCGCTGCAAGCGGCCGGCATCACGGCCGAGCAAGTGGACATGATCTTGCTGGGCACCGACACGCCTGACTACATCACGCCGGCCACCTCGATCGTGGTGCAGCACAAATTGGGCGCTGTCAACGCCGGCACCTACGACATCGGTTGCGCCTGCGCTTCGTTTCCCACCGGGATCGCCACGGCTGCCGGACTGTTGGCCACCAATCCGTGGATGAACCACATTCTGGTGGTCGGCGTCTACATGATGAGCAAGCTGGCCGATCCTTCCGATGTGACCTCGTTCTTCTACAGCGACGGCGCGGGCGCAGCGGTGGTGTCAACCGACAGCAAGCCGGGCTTCATCAGTTCCGCTTACCTGGCCGACGGCGCGTACCACGACTACTGGGGCCTGTACGCCGGCGGCACCTACGAGCCGGCCAGCGTCGAGGCGGTGGAAGCCGGACGCACCAACGTTCGTCTCTTGCAACGTTACCCGCCTGACGTGAACCACGAGAACTGGCCGCGGATCGTGCGGATGCTGGCCGAACGCGGCGGCTTTGAGGTCGGTGACGTCGATCTGGCCATCTTCACGCAGGTGCGGCTGCCCTCCATCAAGCTCGTGATGGAGGATCTGGGCCTGCCGCTGGAGCGGACCCACTGGGTGATGGATAAATGGGGCTACACCGGCTCGGCCTGTATCGGCATGTGCTTCGACGACGCGATCGACCAAGGCAAGGTGAAGCCGGGCGATCTGGTGACGCTAGTTGGCTCCGGCGTTGGCTACAACTACGCCGGCGTGGCGCTGCGGATGCCGTGAACGAGACCCAGAGTTGCCAACTTTTCCGAAAAGTTGGCAACTCTCCACGAGGTGATAATGACCATTCCAACTCTAGCAGGCATCACACCCCAGACCATCACTAGCGATCGCATCAAGACGCGCGTGCTTTTCAGCGGACCAGCCGGCGGAAAGCCGGTGCTCTTTTTGCACGGCAACTCCTCCTCAGCGACGTGGTGGGAGGAGACGATGCTGGCCCTCCCGGCCGGCTATCGCGGCTTCGCCCCCGACCAGCGCGGCTTCGGCGATGCTGACCTCGACAAGAAGATCGACGCGACACGCGGCGCCGGTGACTGGGCTGACGACGCGCTGGCGCTGCTGGATGCGCTGGGCATCGAGCAGGCGCACCTGGTGGGCAACTCGCTGGGCGGCGTGGTGGTCTGGCGGCTGCTGGCCGATGCGCCGGGTCGCTTCCTCAGCGTGACGGTGGTCGATCCCGGCTCACCCTACGGATTTGGCGGCACCAAGGACGTGGACGGCACGCCTTGCTACGGCGACTACGCCGGCTCGGGCGGCGGGTTGATCGGCGCGCCGGTGGTGCAAGCGGTCAAGAGCGGCGACCGCAGCCTGGAAAACCCCTTTGGCTATCGCAGCGGGCTGCGCCGGCTGGTCTTCAAGCCGCCTTTCGTGCCGGCGCGCGAGGAAGACCTGTTGTCATCGTCGCTGTCGATCCACGTCGGCGACCAGGCGTTTCCGGGCGACAAGGTCATGTCACCCAACTGGCCCTTTGTGGCGCCGGGCGTCTGGGGCGCGGCCAACGCGCTGTCGCCCAGATATGTGACCGAGGCGGTTGAGCGGATGATTGCGGCGGAGCCGAAGGTAGACATTCTGTGGGTGCGCGGCAGCGATGATCTGAGCGTGGCCGACAACGCCGCCGCGGACATGGCGACGCTGGGCGCGCTGGGTCTGGTGCCAGGCTGGCCGGGCGCGAAGATCTACCCGCCGCAGCCGATGCTGAAGCAGACGCGTGCGGTGCTCAAACGCTACGCGGCGGCCGGCGGCTCGTTCCGCGAGGTGGTCATTGACGACGCGGGCCACGTGCCGTTCATCGAAAAGCCGGACGAGTTCAACGCGATGTTTCATGCGCACCTGGCTGCGCGGGCGCCGTGAATCGAAGAGAGTTAAGAGAAAAGTCCGGCAATAGGCTGGCGAGGACCGCCCGACCGTAAACGGATCGGGCTACAAGGTGAAAGGCCCTGCGGACCTAAGGATCCCAGCCCTGCAAGGGCTTCCACCTGGCTGCTTGCGCCCCGGAGTGGGTAGCCGAGAGGTTCAAGCTCCCGGCGGGCGTGTCGAGCAAATTGGCGACTTGAATTCGTAGGATTCATCATTCGGCAGGTGTACTGAGCACCGTTTACCGATTACCGATAACCATGGCTACCAAACAAGTTGTCCTTCCTGACCGCAGCGGCTATCTGGCCGTGGAAGGTGGCGCGCGCCGCGTGTATTGGGAGTATTTCGGCCACGGCGACCGCGAGGTCGTGGTGATGCTCAACGGCGTAGCCATGTCCACCCGCGGTTGGTATCGCAATCTGCCCGAGCTGCAACCTGCCTACGACGTGCTGCTCTACGATTATCTGGGCCAGGGCCGGTCGTCGCAGGAAGATGAACCGTACTACATCGACCAGTTTGCAACCCACCTGGTGCGCATCATGGACGAGCTCGATATCGAGCGTATCCACCCGGTGGGCGTCTCGTACGGCGGGTTCATCGCTGCCGAGCTGGGCCGGCTGTTCGGCGACCGGCTGCACACGCTGACCTTGTCGGGCATCCTGCTGACTCGCGAAGTGCAGTTCCAGATGTACCAGGACCTGTCGCTGACCTTCTACACATCGCCCGACCCGGCCTTCGAGATCTACACGCAGTACATGTACGAGAAGATCTTCGGCGAGGCCTTCTGCCGGCGCATCTATGGCGACAAGATGGAGCGGATGCGCCAGGGCTTTTTCGATGACTACCACGGCAAGGAGTACTGCCTGATCCGCCTGACCGAGGCGCAGGACCCGTTCTTCGCCCGCATCGACGGTGATCCCGACCTGTACCGCGGCGTCACGACGCCGACGCTGATCCTGACCGGCGACCAGGACCGCGCCATCCCGCCTTGGCAGCAGGCCAAGCTGTTGAATATTCTACCCAACGCGCACCAAATTATTCTGCCCGGCAGCGGCCATATGACCTACATGGAGCGGCCAGACATCTTCTGGCCGGCAGTAAGAGCATTCTTTGCAGCCAAAACTGTATCAGGAGTTTCCGAACTATGACGACTATCGCACCTCTTGATGGCGTTTCTTCGCAGATGATCCAAACGAGTCGCCTGAACACCCACGTCTTGACAAGCGGGCCGGACGACGGTGTTCCGGTGGTGTTTCTTCACGGCAATTTCTCTGCCGCGACCTATTGGGAGGAGACGATGCTGGCTCTTCCGGCCGGCTTTCGCGGCGTCGCTCCTGACCTGCGCGGCTACGGCTGGGCTGAGGACAAGCTGATCGACGCGACGCGCGGTATGCGCGATTGGGTGGATGACCTGGCGGCGCTGTTCGCTGCGCTGTCCATCGAGCAGGCGCATCTGGTGGGCTGGTCCCTGGGCGGCGGCGTGGTGTTCCGGTTCATCGCCGATCACCCGGAGAAGGTCCTGTCGGCAACGCTGGTTGCGCCGGTGTCGCCCTACGGTTTCGGCGGCACCAAGGACGCACAGGGCACGCCGTGTTATCCCGACTTTGCCGGCTCGGGCGGCGGCACGGTCAACCCGGAGTTCGTCAAACGCATCATCGCCGGCGACCGCAGCGACGAGGATCCCAACTCGCCGCGCAATGTCATCAACGCGTTCTACTACAAGGCGCCCTTCCGGGCCGCGCGCGAGGAGGACTTCCTGACCGCGGCGTTGGCCGAGAAGATGGGCGATCAGCGCTATCCCGGCGACCTGACCCCGTCTGAGAACTGGCCCAACGTCGCACCGGGCAAGTGGGGCCCCATCAACGCCGGCTCGCCCAAGTACGTGGCGGGCGACGCCGAGGCGCTGATTGCCGTCCAACCCAAGCCGCCCATCCTGTGGATCCACGGCAGCGACGACATGATCGTCGGCGACATGTCCTTCTTCGACTTCGGCGCGCTGGCCAAGCTGGGCTACGTGCCCGGCGGACCGGGCGAGGACATCTACCCGCCGCAGCCGATGGTCAGCCAGACGCGTGCCGTGTTGGATCAGTACGCAGCCGCCGGCGGGCAGGTCCGGGAAGTTGTCATCCAGGACACTGCCCACGGCCCGCACATCGAGAAGCCGGCGGAGTTCAATGCGGCGTTTCATGGGCTGTTGGCAGGTCGGTAGATTAGGAGATTGGTAGATTGAGTAGATTGATAAGATCATGAGGTTTGAGGAGTCCCAACGTTATGGATGAGCAACGGCGAGGGCAGCGCGGGTTTGAGGATCTTGAATGCTATCAGCTTGCGCTGAAGGTTCTTGATGAGGCTTATGATGTCGTGAATCGTTTGCCAAGGGAGGAGGAGTACAATCTGAAGCTGCAGATGCGCAAGGCGTCTGTAAGTGTTACCTTCAATATCCCGGAAGGCTACGGCAGGTACCACTATCTGGACTCATTGCGCTTCTACTATATCGCTCGCGGTTCATTGATGGAGGTACTCGGTGGTTTTGTTGCTTGTGACAGGCTGAAATACACCGCCGGAGAACTGGACAGCCAGCGAGAGTTGTGCCATCAAGCATTGCGGTCGCTCAACGGTTACATCCGCTATGTCCGCAACCAACAACAAGGCCGCACCGAATACGGTGCTCGTTACGTAGCCGAAGACCCCCTCGTTTACCATCTGTTCCAAGACGAGTCGCAGGATGATGTTGCGAATTCGTCACCAATGTTAGGCGCAGCCGACCAATCCGACTAACCAACTTCCCAATTTACCTGTCTACCAATCTACCAACCACCAAACCATGTACATCGGCGACACCCTCGGACGACGCGAGATATACTCACCAGACAAGCTGGCGATCATCGACGCGGGTAAGCGGCCAGAGCTGCGGCTGACCTGGCGCGAGTGGAACCGGCGCGTCAACCGGCTGGCCAACTGGCTGCACGATGAGGCCGGTGTCGGCAAGGGCGACCGGGTTGCCATCCTGGCGCGCGACGGCATCGAACACCTGGACCTGCTCTACGCCTGCGGCAAGCTGGGCGCGATCAGCACGCCGCTCAACTGGCGGCTGCACCCGCGTGAACTGGCCGGTTTGATCGAACTGACGACGCCCAAGGCGCTGCTGTTCGGCGACGATTTCCGCGACACAGTCGCACAGATCCGATTAACCATCAACCATCAACCATCGACCATTAACCATTTCCTACATCTCGACGGCCCGGGCCTTCCCTTTAGCCAGGAATACCAATCTACCATCGACCAATCTACCGATCGACCCGTCACCTGCGAGACGCTGACCGAGGAGGACATCGCCTGCCTGCTGTTCACCGGCGGCACTACCGGTCTGCCCAAGGGCGCGCAGATCAGCCATCGCCAGATTTGCTGGAACGTGCTCAACACGGTGATCCACGACCTGACCCACGACGACATCTACCTGTGCGTGTTCCCGCTGTTCCATGCCGGCGGGCTGTTCGCCTACATGTCGTCGCAGGTCGTTTTCGGCAACACCAGCGTCTTGACGCGTCAGTTCGACCCGGCCCAAGTGTTGGAGCTGATCGAACGCGAGGGCGTGACGGTGTTCGCCGCGGTGCCGACCATGTACCAGATGCTGACCACCGCGCCCAACTGGGCGACAGCTGACATGAGCAGTCTGCGTTTTTGCACCAGCGGCGGCGCGCCGCTGCCGGTGCCGCTGGTCGAGCAGTACACACGCGAGAAGGGCATCCGCTTCAAGCAGGGCTTTGGCATGACCGAGTACGGCCCCGGCCTGTTTGCCCTGCCGCCGGAGGATGCGATCCGCAAGGCGGGCAGCATCGGCCGGCCTAACTTCTTCATCGACGTGCGCGTGGTTGACGACGACAACCGGCCCCTGGGACCGAACGAGGTGGGTGAGCTACTCCTGAAAGGGCCGAGCGGGTCGTCGGGCTACTGGCAAAACCCGCAGGCATCGGCCGCGGTCATCGACGACGACGGCTGGTTCCACACCGGTGACCTGGTGTATCACGACGACGAGTGGTACTTCTACGTCGTCGATCGCAAGAAGGACATGTTTATCTCCGGCGGCGAGAACGTCTACCCGGCGGAGATCGAACAGGTGCTGTACCGGCATCCGGCGGTCGCCATGTGCGCGGTGATCGGCGTGCCCGATCCGCGCTGGGGCGAGGTTGGTCTGGCGTGCGTGGTGCTGAAGCCGGGCATGACCGCGACTGAAGATGAGCTGATCGCGCACCTGCAAGCGAACCTTGCCCGCTACAAGGTGCCAAAGGACGTCGAGTTCCTGCCCGAGCTGCCAATCTCAGCCGCCGGCAAGATCCTGAAACGCGAGCTACGTGAGCAATATGCGCAAAGTTGAAATGGATGTTTATCGGCTCCACGACTCTATATTGAATCATTGGAACGTTACGGCCAATCGCCTACTTGAACAAGGAGTCGACAGGAACGCGCGATATGAAGACGAGACAACGCCAGTGATGTGGGCAGCTCGTGCCCAAAACGTTGAGATGGTCCGCAGGCTAATTGAGTTAGGAGCGGACTTGCAGGCGGAGGATTCTTTTGGTCTTGTGGCCTTTGATCATGCAGCAATTGCCGGCGAATTTCGGATGGGTGCTTATACCGCGGCATCTGTTGAAATCATGAAGCTCTTGGAGGAAAATGGCGGTCATCGCCAGTAGGAAGATATCATGACCCAAAGAAAACTCGGTCGCGGCGTGGCAGTCGTCGGGGCCGGCATGAGCCAGTTTGGAACATTTCCAGAGAAGGCCACGCGCGACCTGTTCGTCGAGGCGTTTCGCGAGATGCGAGCCTCGGTGGACAAGGGGCTGGATCCGCGCGACATCGAGGCGCTGTTCATCGGCAACTACAGCAGCGACCTGTTCGAGCACCAGGGCCACACCGCGCCCATCATGGCCGACTGGGTGGGGCTCACGCCGCGGCCGGCGGTGCGTATCGAGGACGCCTGCGCCAGCAGCGGCGTTGCCTTACGGCAGGGTATCATGGCGGTGGCATCCGGGCTGCACGACGTGGTGCTGGTGGGCGGCATCGAGAAGATGAGCAACCTGCCGACGGCCGAGGTCACCGACACCCTGGCAACGGCCGGCGACGTGCTCTACGAGATACCGGCCGGCTTCACTTTCCCCGGCTTCTACGGCGCGATCGCCTCAGCCTACATGGCGCGCTACGGCGCGACGCCCGAGGCGTTGATGCGCGTCGGCATCAAGAACCACGAGAACGGCGCGCTGAACAGCAAAGCCCAGTTCAACATCTCCATTGGCGGCATCATGCAGGCCCGCCAGGCCAGCGCGGCAAAGAAGGGACGTCCGGTGCCGCAGTGGTCCGACGAGATGGCGTTCTTGCAGGACGATGTCTACAACCCGATGATCGCCTGGCCGCTGCGTCTGTTCGACTGTTCGCCCATCACTGACGGGGCGGCGGCGCTGTTGCTGGTGTCCGAGGAGCTTGCCGGCAGCTTCAGCGACACGCCTATCGCGATCATCGGCGCCGGCCAGGCCAGTGACCGGGCGCTGCCCAACCGCCCCGACCTGACCAGCCTGGGCGCGGCGCGCCATGCCAGCCAGCAGGCCTACCAGATGGCCGGCGTGACCCCGCAGGACGTGAAGATCGCCGAGGTCCACGATTGCTTCACGGTCGCCGAGATCGTCGCGACCGAGGACCTGGGGTTCTTCGAGCCGGGCCAGGGCTTCGTGGCGGCCGAGGAAGGGCTGACGGCGCGCAACGGGCTGCGACCGGTCAACACGTCGGGCGGCTTGAAGGCAAAGGGACACCCCGTGGGCGCGTCCGGCGCGGCGCAGGTAATCGAGGTCTGGAAACAGATGCGCGGCGAGGCCGGCCCGCGTCAGGTCGATCGCGACGTGGACATCGCCCTGACCCACAACGTCGGCGGCACGGGCCAGACGTGTGTGGTACATATTTTTGAGCGGCGGTAGTCAGTGATCAGTAACCAGTAACCAGTAATCAGTGAACAGTTGATGCGTCACTGACAACTGACAACTGACAACTGATTACTGATAACTGACAACTGATCACTGAGAACCAGGTAGCAACCATGGCAACCGAGAGTTTTACACAAGCAGATTTCACAGGTTGGCTCGCTGAACACAAGCTGATGGGCGCGCGCTGCCAGTCTTGTGGTGCGCTCTACGCCGAGGCGCGGCCTATGTGTCCCGACTGTTTCGGCGACGACATGTCTTGGGAACCGCTGTCGGGTCAGGGCAAGCTGGCCGCGTACACCGTGGTCTACATCCCGCCGACCGCCATGATCGAGGCAGGCTATGGACGTGACAATCCCTACGTGACCGGCATCGTCGCGCTGGACGAAGGGCCGTCCATCAGTGGGCAAATCGTGGGCGTGGACGCCAAAGATACCGGACAGGTGGCGGTGGGTATGCCGCTGCAAGCCACCTTCGTGACCCGCGGCGAGGGCGACGCCCGGCGAACCTTCCTGGCCTTCGAGCCAGCGACCGAAGCGTAACCGACATGATCCTGCTGGACATCGACCCGCCGCTGGCGACGGTCACCCTCAACCGGCCCGAGCGCCACAACAGCCTGGTTCCCGAGTTGCTGGAGAAGCTTCTGGCCGCGCTGGCTGAGGTGGCAGCGCGGCCGGACGTGCGGGTCCTGGTCCTGCAGGCCAACGGCCGCAGCTTTTCAACCGGCGGCGACCTTGGCGGCTTTGTCGAGCACCGGGACGACCTGGAACGGTACGCCGGGCGGCTGGTCGGGCTGCTGAACGAGACAATCGTCGCGCTGATCGATCTGCCGGTGCCGGTGGTGGCTGCCGTGCATGGGATCGTCACCGGCGGCTCGCTGGGGCTGGTGCTGGCGTCGGACGTGGCGCTGGTGACGCGACAAGCCAGCTTTACACCGTTCTACAGCGTGGTCGGCTTCAGCCCCGACGGCGGCTGGACAGCCCTGCTGCCCGACGTGATCGGCCAGAAGCGGCCGGCCGACCTGCTGCTGACCAACGGCACGATGACGGCTGAACAAGCGGTCGCCTGGGGACTGGCCAGCCGGCTGGTTCCTGAAGAAGATCTGCAACGCGAGGCGCGCGCGACTGCGTTGACTGTCGCAGCGATGCAGCCGGGATCGGTGCAGGCCATCAGGCGGCGACTGTGGGCAGATGTCCCCGTAGCGCAGCGGTTGGAGGCCGAGCGGCGTTCATTCGTCGATCAAATCGTGACTGCGGAGGCGCAGGCCGGCATGTGGGCGTTTCTGGACGGTCTGCGCAGCAACGGATCGCGGGCAGAGGGTGAGCGGGAACTGGTAGACAGGTAGACTGGTAGATTGGTAGATTGGTGGGCACTGTCAGTGTGCTCATATCCCAGTCAATCACGGTCAATTCGCAGTTGGTAGTGACGCTCATCAGAACGCAATACGAAACACGCAATACGACCTACCACCGATCACCGTTCACGGACTACGTTTCACGCATCACGCATTACAACCATGTATCACTTCGACTGGATCAAACGACACGCCGAACGAACGCCTGACAAACTGGCGTTGGTGGACGCGCACAGCGGGCTGGAATTGACCTATGCCCAGTTCGACGAGCGCGCCGGCCGGCTGGCCAGCTTCTTTCTTGACAAGCTCGATTTACGCCAGGGCGACCGCGTGTCGATTCTGGCCGGCAACAGCGCCGATTACTACGTGGTGCTGATGGCGTGCAGCAAAGCGGGCCTGATCCTGAATACGCTCAATTGGCGACTGACTGTGCCGGAACTGGAGTACATCCTCAACGACTGCCGGCCACGGCTGTTGATCTACGAGCCGGAATTCGCTCAGGTCGTGAGCGATTTGCGAGGAGCGGTAGCGATTGAGCATCAGTTGGTCCTGAGCGATTCGCCCGACGGAAATACGGCATCCTACGTCGACGCGCTGGCCGCCGGCGATCGCAACGGCGTGACCGCGCCGCGGCTGCGTTACGACGACACCTGGTGCATCCTGTACACGTCGGGCACCACCGGCCGGCCCAAGGGCGCGCAGGTGACCTACGGCAACTTCTTCTACAACGCGGTCGGCATGGGCCAGGCCATCGACCTGACCAGCCAGGACGTCAATCTCAACGTGCTGCCCACGTTTCACGCCGGCGGGTTGGGGCTTTATGCAGGTCCGACCTTCCATGCGGGCGGCACGCTGGTGGTGATGCGGGCCTTCGACGCGGCCGGGCTGCTGGGACTGATCGAGCGGTGGCGCGTCTCGGTGATCCTGCTGGTGCCGTCGATCTACCTGATGCTGGCCCAGTTCCCCGACTTCGACCGCTACGACCTGTCCAGCGTGCGCAGTTGGGCCAGCGGCGGCTCGTCGCTGCCGCCATCGCTTGTCAACCAGTTTGCGTCAAGGGGGCTTGTCATTCAGCAGGGTTTCGGCATGACCGAGACGGGGCCAACGGTGTTCCTCATCGATCGCGACAATGCCGTGCGCAAGGCTGGCTCGGTGGGCAAGCCGGTGCTGCACACCGAGGTGTCGATCCGCGACCGCGATGACAACGTCCTCGGTCCGAACCAGGTCGGCGAGCTGTGCATTCGCGGCGGCAACGTCACCACCGGCTACTGGAACCGGCCCGACGCGACGGCGGAAGCGCTGCGCGATGGCTGGCTGCACTCTGGCGACGCCGCGATGTTCGACGACGAGGGCTTCTACACCATCGTCGATCGCTGGAAAGATATGTTCATCTCCGGCGGCGAGAACGTCTACCCGGCCGAGGTGGAAAACGTGATCTATGAGCATCCCGCGGTGGCCGAAGCGGCTGTCGTCGGCGTGCCTGACCCCAAATGGCAGGAAGTGGGCCGGGCTTTCGTGGTTGTCAAGTCAGGCCAGACGTTGAGCGAGCAGGAGGTGATCGTCTGGTGCCAGGGCAAGCTGGCGCGCTATAAGATCCCGAAATCGGTGGTGTTCGTGGACACGCTGCCGCGCACCGCGGCCGGCAAGGTGTTGAAACGCGAGCTACGCGAGTCAAGCCAGGATGTGCAGCCATGACTGTCCAGGTTGGTGAGATCGCGACAGTGACGCGAGTCTTCACCCAGCAGGATTTTGATCGTTTCGCGGCGTTGAGCGGCGACGACAATCCGATCCACGTCGATCCGGCCTTTGCCGCCCGCAGCAAGTTCGGTCGCACGGTGGCGCACGGCATGCTGCTTTACAGCGCCGTCAGCTCGACGCTGAGCAGCCGCTGGCCGCATCTGGGCTGCAAGCAGTTGGTCCAGGAACTTAAGTTTCCTGCGCCGACCTACGCCGATCAGACGGTGGAGATCAGAACTGAGGTGATCGCAGTCATGCACAGCGACGGGTTGGCCGAGCTTGCGACCGAGGTTGTCCAGCGTGACGGCGCGTATGGTCTGAAGGGCAAGATGCTGGTGCGGCTGCCGGGATCGTCCGCCTTTCAGCTTCAGACCGGTGGTCCCGGCGGCGATGCGTCGGCGCTGTCCAGCGAGATGTTGAGACACCTGGCTGTCGGACAGCGGGCCAGCTTGCAGCGCCGGTTCTCCGCCGCAGACCTGGTGGATTACGCTGACCTGGCCGGCGAGCGCTGTCCGGTTTTCAGCGATGCCGACCGTGCCCGGCAGGCTGGCTTTGCCGACACGCCGGTGCCAGGCGCGCTGCTGGGCGGGCTTTTCTCGACGTTGCTCGGCACGCGGCTTCCTGGTCCGGGCACCAACTATCTGAAACAGCGGCTCGAGTTTCCGTCGCCCGCTTACCCGGAGCAAGACCTGCTCGCTGAGGTCGAAATCGTGCGCATCCGGGCCGACAAACAACTGGTAAACCTGGCAACTCGCTGCACCACATCCTCTGGATTGACAGTGTGCCAGGGCGAGGCGCTGGTATTAGTCAGCGACGTTTCGTAATCATCCCGACCAAACAAGATCAGATTCAAACCACACGAAGGAGAGACGATCATGAAGAGACTGTATACAGTCATAGCACTGCTGCTGGTGGCGACCATGCTGCTGGCAGCCTGTGGCGGAGGCTCAACGCCCGAGCCGACTACCGCTCCCGAACCGGCGCCTACCACCGCGCCTGAACCGACCGCGGTTCCCGAGCCTACGGCTACCGAAGCGGCCGCGCCGGCCGAACCTGCGGCTACTGAAGCCCCGGCCGAGGCCATGGGTGCATTCACCTGTGACGCACCGATCAAGATCGGCCTCATCACCGACCTGACGGGCGGGCTGGCGATCTACGGCACCATGGCGCAGCGTTCGTTCCTGCTGGGCATGGAGTACGCCTCCGGTGCAGCCGGCGAAGAGATGGGCGACAACGCCTGGTCGTACAAGTTCGGCGACTGCGAAGTGCAGGTGCTGGTGCGCGACGACAAGGGCAGCGCCGACGAGACGGCAACCCTGGCGCGTGAGCTGATCGAGAAGGATCAGGTCGATATGCTGGTCGGAACGGTCAGTTCCGGCAGCACGGCCAGCCTGCAGGAGATCGCCAAGGAGAACGACGTGGTGCTGATCGCGGCGCCGGCGGCGGCCAACGACATCACGGGCGTGAACTTCAACGATCACACCTTCCGGGTCAGCCGCGAGAACTATCAGGACTTCATCAACCTGTGCGAGTACCTGACCTCGGAGTACGACACGTTCATCCAGATCGCGCCGGACTACAGCTTCGGCTACGGCGGCGCGGCTTCGGCCCGTGACGCCTGCACCAAGTTCGGCGGGACGTTCGTGGCCGACGACATCTTTGCGCCGCTGGACACCAGTGACTTCACGCCCTACATGGAGCAGATCGCCGACAGCGGCGCGGATGCGTGGATCGTGACCTGGGCCGGCGGCGGGTTCGTGCCGATGTTCCAGTCGGCCAAGGAACTGGGCGTGCTGGACAGCATGGGCATGGGTGCGTCCTACTTCGACAACAAGACGATGGCAGCGATCTTCGGGCCGGTGGCGGACAAGATGCAGGGCCAGGCCAGCGGCATCCTCTACCACTACACAGCGCCGGACAACGCCATCAACGACTGGCTGGTGGAGCAGATCAAGTCCCGCTACGGCGAGCCGCCGGACCTGTTCGACGCCGACGGCATGAACGCCGCGCTGATGGCGATCTACAGTCTGGCCGAGACGGGTGGCGACACCAGCTCGGCCGCGCTGATCGACGCGATGGAGGGTCTTTCGTTCGAAGGGCCGAAGGGTCTGATCGAGATCCGCCCAGAGGACCATGTCGCAATTCAGGACATGTACATCGTCAAGCTGACCGATCTGGCGGCGCCGGACTTCGCGATGTTCGACCTGGTCACCACGACCCGGCCCGAGCCGCCCTGCCTGCTGCCCGAAGGTCAAACCGACCGCTGCGGCGATCTGCCGGTGGGTAGCCTGAGCGGAGGATAGTACAGGAAACTGGTAGATTGGTAGATTGGGAAACTGGTGCGTCGTAGCGGCAAACCAATCTACCAGTCACCAATCTACCAGTCACCAATCTGCCAATCTACCAATCTACCAGTCTATCAATCTACTACCATGCCCGAAACCATCCTCGAAACCCGTGATCTGCGCAAGGCCTTTGGCGCGCTGCTGGCTGTGGACGGCGTCAGTGTCCAGGTGCAGGCCGGCGCGATCCACTCTATCATCGGTCCCAACGGCGCCGGCAAGACGACCTTCTTCAACCTGTTGAGCGGCAATATCCGTCCGACCAGCGGCCAGGTGCTGTATAAGGGGCGTGATATCACCAAGCTGCCGCTCTATCGCACCGCGCACATCGGCATGGGACGGTCGTTCCAGATCACGAATCTCTTTCCGAACCTGACGGCGTTCGAGAACGTTCGGCTGGCGTGCCAGGCCATGGGGCGCAACAACTTCAGCTTCTGGCAGCCGGCGCGGCACTTCACCCGCTACACTGATCGAACCGTGGCGATTCTTGAGCAGGTTGGGCTGGCCGAGCGGGCCGGGCAACTGGCCGGAACGCTGCCACACGGTGACCAGCGCAAGCTGGAACTGGGGATCATCCTCGGCGCTGACCCGGAAGTGCTGCTGCTGGATGAACCGACAGCCGGCATGGCAGCCGAGCAGGTGCCAGAGCTGATGACGCTGATTCAGCAGATCCAGCAGCAGGGCAGCAAGACCGTCGTGCTGGTGGAACACAACATGAACGTCGTCATGAGCATCTCCGACCGGATCACCGTCATGCACCAGGGCCAAGTGTTGGCCGAGGGCACGCCTGCCGAGATCGCCGCCAATGAGACGGTGCAGAGCGCATATCTCGGTGGGTTGTATGAGTTGGACCAGCAAGATCGCGAGCCTGCGGCATGAGCAACATCCTCGAAGTTCGTAACATCCATACATATATCAGCCAGTTTCACATTCTGGAAGGGGTTGACGTTGAGGTACCAAAGGGCGGCATTGTCGCGCTGTTGGGGCGCAACGGCGCTGGCAAGACGACTACGCTGAAGACAATCATGGGGCTGACTCCGCCGCGCTCGGGTGAGATCATCTTTGACCAGGAGCCGGTCCAGGGGCGGCCAAGCTACGAGATCGCTTCACTTGGGATTGGCTTCGTGCCGGAGAACCGCGGCATCTTCCGCGATCTCAGCGTGCTGGAGAACCTCAAAATCGCCGAGCGCAAGAAGGGCGATCTCGACCGCAAGTCCGACTTTATCTTCGAGTTGTTCCCCGATCTGCAACGGCTGATCAAGCTGCCGGGCACGCATCTGTCCGGCGGTCAGCAGCAGATGCTGGCGGTGGCGCGTGCACTGGTCCCCGACAACCGGCTGCTGCTGATCGATGAACCCAGCGAGGGCCTCGCGCCGGTGATCATCGAGGCCATGATGGAGGCCATCCGCCGGCTCTCGTCGGAAACGACCGTGCTGCTGGTCGAGCAGAACTTCATCGTCGCCAGTCAGCTTGCCCAACACTATGTCATCATCGAGGAAGGCCGGTCCGTGCAAGCCGGGCTGATGGCCGACCTCGTGCACGACAAAGCGACCATCCAGCGCTATCTGGGCGCGGCGTAGAGACTGGAACCTGCCAATGCCGAACCTGTTGCAAACTTATCGCAAGAACCGCACCCTGATCATCACCCTGGTGATCCTTTTCCTGCTGCTGTTGCTGGCAATTCAGGGGATGAGCACGCGCGATTGGGTGGTGACCGTCCTGCGCGGGCTGGCAGTCGGGTCGATCACCTTCCTGGTGGCGGCCGGGCTGTCCATCATCCTCGGACTGATGGACGTGCTGAACCTGGCCCATGGCACGCTGTTCATGATCGGCGCATACGTCGGCTGGAGCATGTATGTGCGCCCCGATACGGTGGTCGATGCCACGACGCCTTTCCTGTTGGTGCTGGCGGGTTTCCTGCTGATGCCGCTGTGGATGCCGCTGCTGGGCCGGTTGCGCCTGGGGCGGTCGGCGACGCGCGTCTGGCCGTGGATTGCGCTGCTGGCCGGCCTGGCGCTGCTGGCGCTGGCGCTGACCCGCTACCCGCTATCGATCTGGAGCGGCACTGAGTATCAGAACAGCCCCATCGTCTGGAACCAGTATTTCGAGGCGGGAACAGTTCAGGAAAACGTCACGCCTGCGACCTTCGACACGATTATTGCGGCGGTCGTGGACTGGGGCAGCCTGCTGGCCGGCAGCGTGTTGGTGGGGCTGGCAGTCGCCGGGTTCGCCATTGCGCGCCGCGGCCCGACAGCCCAGGCAGCCCGCAGCGTTGCTCGTCCGCTGATGTGGTTTGCGTTGGTGGCCGCTGTTGCCATCGGGTTGTATGTTGTCAACACGCCGCTGTCGGACTTCCTGCTGAGTCTCAGCAGCAACGCCCTCTTTGTACTGGCCCTCATCGTTGCCGCGCTGGTGGGCGCTGGGCTGGGCGGGCTGATGGAGAGCACGATGATCCGCCCGCTGTACGACCGGGGAATCTATCAGATTCTGCTGACGCTGGGGCTGGGGTTCATCGGCGTCGAGATGGTGCGCTCGATCTGGGGACGCACCGGCTTCACCATGCCCAAACCGGCCCTCTTCTCCAGCACCGGCGACGGCTGTCCCGCCGAAAGCATCAGCGGCTGGCTGCAACACCAGTGTTCGACCATCATCGTTGATATTGGCGGCGAACCGGCCCGTATCCGTACTTACAACGAGCTGTTTGTCATTGCCGTGGGCATCGTGGTGCTGATCGCCGTCTGGCTGCTCTTGCAGCGCACGCGGCTGGGGATGATCATCCGCGCCGGCGTGCAGGACAGCCGGATGGTCGAGGCGCTGGGCATCAACGTGCGGCGGGTCTTCACGTTGGTGTTTGCGTTGGGCGTCGGGCTGGCAGCCTTTGGCGGCGTCATCGCCGCACCGGCAACCGGCCTGTCGGACACCATGGGCGCGACGCTGCTGCTCAGCTCGCTGATCGCGCTGGCCATCGGCGGGCTGACCAGCTTTCCCGGCGCGGCAGCGGGCGCTGTCATCGTCGGCTTGACGCAACAGTTCATCATCCGCTACGGCCAGCTTGGCATCAATCTGCCATTCCTGGCTGAACCATGGAAGCCGTCGCCGCCTCTTGTGCCGGCGTCGGTTATCCTGCTCATGATCATCATCCTGCTGGTTCTGCCGCAGGGATTGTTTGGACGCAGCGAATAACGCCGAAGTTTGAGGAATACACCATTGAACGCACAGACAACGGGCAGATTCGCCTGGAAAAGTCACATCGGCTTCATCGTCACGGTAGTTGGGCTGGCCGCGCTGCCCTTTATAATGGCGGTGATGGAAGGGTTGCCGGTCGGCAGCCTGCTGGCCAACGACTCCAGCACCGCCAAGTTCCTGCAAGGGCTGCTGGTCGAGGTCTTCATCCTGGCCGTGTTTGCCATCAGCTACGATCTGGTGCTGGGCGTCACCGGCCTGCTTTCGTTTGGCCACGGCATGTTCTTCGCCTTCGGGTCGTATCTGACCGGCGTGTTGCTCAAGACATTCGGCTGGCCGCTGTGGGCGGTGCTGGTCGGGGCGGTGGTGGCGGGTCTTTTCAACGCACTGCTCTTCGCTGTGGTCTTGCCACGCGTCAAGGGGATCACCTTTGCGCTGGTGACACTGGGCATTGCGTCGGTGTTTGACATCCTGATTCGCACCCAGGAGTTGAACCCATACACCGGCTCCGATGTCGGGCTACAGGGCATTCCCCGGCCCGACTTCCTCAACCCGGTGGACGACCGGCTGCGTTTCTACTATGTCACGCTGGCCTTTGCCATCCTGGTTTACCTGATCTACAAACGGTTCGTGGACTCGCCCACCGGCCGTGTCTGTGTCGCGACGCGCGAGAACGAGAACCGCGCTCTGACCATCGGCTTCAACACCTTCTACTTCAAGCTGGCCGCGCTGATGGTGGCCGGTATCACGGCCAGTCTGGCCGGCATGTTTAACACGCTTTACAAGCCGCTGGTCAGCCCCGAGATCGCCGGGCTGGGCTTCACCGTCGAGGGTCTGCTGATGCTGCTGATCGGCGGCATCGGCACGCTTAGCGGCGCGATGATCGGCGCAGCGATTCTGCGGTTGATGGAGTACTACCTGTCGCGCTGGTTTGGCGAGAGCTCCGCCTTCATTCTGGGCGCGATCTACGTTCTGATCGTCATGTTCCTGCCCTACGGCATCGTCGGCACCTGGCGCCTGCGCCGGCTGGACATCGCGGCCGGCCGGCAACGCCTGCTATCGATGTTCACCGGCCGGCAAAGGGAGACGCCGGACGAGGGGAAGTTGTGAGCGGGCGAGGGAGTTGAGGGAAACGGGGGAAAAGAGAGAAAGCTGTGAAAGTGAAGCTCCTCCCTCACCCTAACCCTCTCCCAAGGGGAGAGGGAACCAGAAGCCCGACGAGTCTTCGCCAGCAACGCTCCCCTCTCCCTGAGGGAGAGGGGCTGGGGGTGAGGGTGAACCTTACACTACCACGCGCCTCCCATTCGCGCAACACCCCGCACACTTCTTCGAAATTTCTTCACACTTCCGTGGCACACTGGGGATAGTTGAACAACAGTGCGTGGTCAGGGTACGGCAAATGCCGCAGCCTGGCCTCGCCGACATTTCCCAGGAGGTGTGCAATGCACAGACGGTTCCCCTTTTTCGTGTTGATACTGATCGTGGTGATCGGGCTGTTCGTGATCGGCGGGCAGGCTCGCCAGCAGGATGCCTGGACCCAGGGCTATCTGACCGGGCTGGCGGCCGCCGGCGGCCAGGACGGCGCGGCGATTCCGTATGCGCTGGCGATGCAGAACCAGCGCTCAGGCCCTGGTTTCTTCGGCGTGATCTTCGGCCTCGGCGTGTTGTGGATGCTTTTCATGGTCACCATGCGGGCGTTCCGTCACGCAGCCGGAAGAGCCGGAACGGGTGCACCCGGTGAGGACTGGATGCGTCACTGGCAGCGACACGGTCGCTGGGGCGGCTGTGGATCTGAACGGTCCGAAGCGCAGGCGTCACAGCAGGACCCGCCAGCTCGCCAGCCGATGCCAGCCGAGCCGGTAGAGACCAGACAGCCCACCACGACGGGCTAACAACGCGAGGACCGGCAGTCTTTCCGAAAGACTGCCGGTCCTGTTATGCCTACGTCAGCCAGCGCAGCAAACTCGACTCCGACCGGCCGCGCCGCAGCAATCCATCGACACCCCACATCCGTCCCGCGCCAGCAATCAAAAACACGAAGCTCCACATCGCCAGCATGAGATACGACCACGGCCACTCGCCGGGTACTTCCAACAGACCGACGCCCAGGTTGAGCGCCATCAGCAGGCTCAGCGCCGCGCCCAGCCGGGTCAGCGTCCCGGTCAGCAGCGACAGCCCGACCAGCAACTCGGCCAGGAAAATCACCCAGGCAAACAGCGTGAAGTTGGGGATCACGACGCCGGAGACGAAGTCAGCGTAGAAGCCGAACGAGGGATGCTGCACCTCCAGTTGCAGCCAGTCCATCAGCCCGCGGCCGGCGGCTGGCATGAAGTCAGGCGGCAACTTCCAGCGCAGTGAAAACAGCCACAGCACACCGATGGCGATACGCGCCAGTGCAATCGGCCACAGCGGCGCGGTTCGGGAGGTCGGTCGCGTCGTATCGTTTGATGTCATCGGTACGCCTTTCGGATGCTCGCGCTGGCCAGGTCGACCATGAACGTCAGCGCGATGTAGAAGAGCAGCGTCACGGCGACGCCGCTGTAGTCAAAGCTGCTCAGTTGCTCAGCCAGCAGCCGGCCCAATCCGCCCGCACCCACCAACCCGACCACCACCGTCTCGCGGATGACGATCTCCCAGCGGTAGAGGGTGTAAGCCGTGAAGCGTGGCGCGGTCAGTGGCAGCACGCCGTAGAGAAACGCCCGCACGCGGCCCGTACCCAGCGCTTGCAGCGAACGTAACGGTCGTTCATCCATGTTCTCCACCGATTCTGCCATCAATCTGCCCAGCACGCCAAGATTGTAAATGCCCAGCGCCAGCGCGCCCGGCAGCACGCCGGGAAAGAAGACGAACAGCAGCATCAACGCCCAGACCGGCGAGGGAATCGCCCGCTGCACCAGCAGCAGCCCGCGGGTGAACACCAGCACGGCCGCGCCCAGCCAGCGCCGCGCCCGTCCGTGGCTGCCCGCGCCCGTCAGCGCGCCGGGCATGGCGAAATTGCGCGCCGCCGGAAACGCCAGAAACAGTCCGCCAACGGCCGCGAAGCCGGTCGCCAGCACCGACATCGCCAGCGTCTGACCGGACAGCTTCAGCAGCACTGTCAGTTGCGGCAGCGTCAGCGAGAGCGGGAACACATCGTCGATCAGCCCGGCCAGCAGCGTGAGCGTCTTCGGCGCCCACAGCTTGCTGATCGTTGGGTCGATGTACCAGAACGACAGCACGGTCAGCGCGCCGGCCGCGATCAGCGATCCGCTGATGAAGCGGTCGCCTTGGGGCGCGCCGGCCTGGCCGCGCCGCGGCAGTTCGGCCAGACCCTCGATGGGCGTCGCGTCGCTGGTGGTGCAGGTGACCATCCGGCCCATCCGCTGGCGCAACACGCTGCTCCACAGGTCGGTCAGTGCGCACAGCGCAAAAAGCGCGTAGAACAGCGTCCACATCTCGTTGTAGTTCAGCGTCTGGAAGCTGAGCAGGATCTCGTAGCCCAGCCCGCCCGCGCCGATCATCCCCAGCACCACCGAGGCGCGGATCGAGCACTCCAGCCGGTAGAAGGCGTAGGAGATCATGTCGGGCAGCGCCTGCGGCAGCAGCCCGTAGAGCAGCGCCTTGAACGGCGACGCGCCGCTGGTGATCAGCGCGTCGAACGGCTCGTGGGGCGCGTCGTCGATGGCTTCGGCGAACACCTTGGCGACGATGGCCCCGAAAGGAATCGCAATAGCCAGGATCGCTGCCAACGGGTCCAGCCCAAGGATGATGACGAAAAACAGCCCCCAGATCACCTCGTGGATGCCGCGCGGAATGGCCAGCAGGCCGCGCGACATGGCCCATGGCGCGCGGTAAAGCGTCGGCCGGCGGCGGGTCGGCATCCAGGCCTTCCACATCGTCTCGGAGACCAGAAGGCTGCCGGCGAAGCCGAGGATCAGACTGAGGAACGTTCCCAGCACCGCGTAGCCGACGGTGACGAGCGTCGCCTCGAATGTCAGCCGCAGGAACTGGGCGCTGAGGTCCGGCTGGAAGGCAGCCGCTACGAACTGCGCGACCTGTGTAATGCCGCCGGGGTTGACCAGCCGCCGGTCGCCGATGCCGAGCTGCGCCAGTGACCAGATCAACAGAAGCAGCAGCGCTGTAGTCCAGGCCGTGCGGCTGTTGAGTTGGCGCGGCCGCGCAGGGACGGTGGCGGTCGCCGCTGCAGGAGTAAGCAGACCGCGTGCCACCGATCAGACCTCGATTCGATAGAGGGATTGCGCCATGGCTGGTGTGACCTCAGCAGCCGGGGCGTCGAACACCACTCGACCGCGGCGCAGACCGATCAGCCGGTCGGTGTGGCTCAGCGCGTACTCGAAGGCGTGCAGGCTGACCACCAGCGTCTTGCCCGTTTGCTGGCTCAGCGCGCCGAAGAGGTCCATGATCTCACGGCTGCGACCGGGGTCCAGGCTGGAGATCGGTTCATCGGCCAGGATCGCGGCCGGGTTCTGGATCAGGACGCGCGCCAAGGCTACCCGCTGCTGCTGGCCGCCGGAGAGCTGGTCGGTGCGCTCGTAGAGCTTCTCGGGGATGCCGACCTGCGTCAGCGCGTCGAAAGCAGCCTGCGTGTTGAGCGGGTAGATCAACGACGCGACCGCTTTCCAGAGCGGCCAGTCGCCCAGCCGCCCGGCGTTGACGTTGTGGATAACGCGCAGGTTGCCGACCAGATCGAACTGCTGGTGCACTGTCCCGACGCGGCGTTGGATGGCGCGCAGCTTGCGCGTTCCCAGTCGCGCCAGGTCCTGGCCCATGACGCGCACCTCGCCCTGATCGGGCAGCAACGAGCCGTTAAGCAGGTTGATCAGCGTGCTCTTGCCCGCGCCGCTGGGGCCGACCAGCGCGACCCGTTCGCCGGGCATGACGCGCAGCGAGACGCCTTGCAGCGCAGCGGTGTTGCCGAACTGCTTGCTGACGTTGTTCAGTTCGAAGATGGGGGTGTCAGTCACAAGTTTCCCGCAGTGATTCCGTCTCGTACTTCTACTCGTCCTCGTACTCGCACT
>JACKBI010000024.1 GCA_020634615.1 Anaerolineales bacterium | reverse complement strand
CCAATTGGCGGTTTTTATCCTTGACTTTTATCAATCGGTGGCAAACGAGAGAACCAATGAACCACACAGATTTCCTGCCCTTTCGCCAGATTCATCTGGACTTCCACACCAGCGAGCTGATCACCGGCATCGGCGCTGAATTCGATCCCGACGAATTCGCCGACACCCTGGCGCGGGCGCATGTCAACTCGATCACCTGTTTTGCCCGCTGCCACCACGGCTGGATCTATTACGACACCGCGCGCAACCCTGAACGCCGCCATCCCCATCTCACGCGTGATCTGCTGCGGGAGCAGATCGAAGCCTGCCATGCCCGCGGCATCCGTGTGCCGATCTACACCACAGTCCAGTGGGACCATTTCACCGCGCTGGCGCATCCGGAGTGGCTGTGCATGGATGAAACCGGACGCATCGTGGGCACGCCGCCGTTCGAGGCAGGCTTCTACCGCCAACTGAACGTCAATTCACCCTATGTCGATGAGTTCCTCAAACCGCACGTGCGTGAGATCCTGGACACGCTTCCGGTGGATGGACTCTTCTTCGACATCGTGCAACCCATTCCCTCCACCGACCCGCACACACAGAAACAGATGCGGGCGACCGGCCTCGACCCTGCCAGCGACGGCGAGCGCGCCCGGTTCGCCCTCGAGTCGCTGAACGACTTCAAGCGCGACATGAGCGCGTTCGTGTGGTCGATCAATCCCGAAGCAAGCATCTTTTATAACGCCGGCCATGTCGGCACGCGCCACCGCGCGGTGACGGACGCTTACTCTCACTGGGAACTGGAGACGCTGCCTTCCGGCGGCTGGGGCTATCAGCATTTCCCGGTCAGCATGCGCTATGCCCGCACCCTTGGCATCGATGTGCTAGGCCAGACCGGCAAGTTCCACACCTCGTGGGGTGACTTCCACTCATTCAAGAACCTGCCGGCCCTGCAGTTCGAGGTGTTTCGCATGCTGGCTATGGGCGCCAAGTGTATGATCGGCGACCAGTTGCCGCCGCGCGGCCGCATCGAACCCTACGTCTACAAGCTGGTCGGCCAGGTCTATGCCGAGGTGGAGGAGAAGGAACCCTGGTGCCAGGGCGCGCAGCCGGTCAGTGAGATCGCGGTTTTCACGCCGGAGGAGTTTACCAGCGCCAGCGCAGGCATCCTGCCCGACGCCATCAAAGGCGCCAATCGTTTGCTGGAAGAGGCCGCGCAGCAATTCGACATCATCGACAGTGCCACCGATCTCGCTCCCTATCGGCTCGTCATCCTGCCAGATACC
Source organism: Anaerolineales bacterium (assembly GCA_020634615.1). GTDB lineage: Bacteria > Chloroflexota > Anaerolineae > JAAEKA01 > JAAEKA01 > JACKBK01. Next base: position 15,504 of record JACKBI010000024.1, on the reverse strand, counting down.
ATCCCCGTCGACACCGCATTGGCGGCCAAGCTCGACCAGTATCTGGCACACGGTGGCAAGATCATCGCCACCTTTGAGTCGGGCCTGAACCCCGAAGGGACAGGCTTTGGCCTGGCAGCTTTGGGGGTGACGATGGCCAGCGAAGGACCGCGCCAGCTCGATGGTCATCCGGCACGCGGCGAGTTTTTCCCCGCCAATGATTACGCCGAATACATCCTGCCAGGCAGCGAGATCGGACGCGGGCTGCCTCCTACCGAACACGTCATGTATATCAGGGGCATGGATGTGCACGCCCAGGACGGCAGCGAGGTGCTGGCGCAGATCGTGCCCAGTTATTTCGACCGCACCTGGGAGCATTTCTGTTCCCACCGCCACACGCCATCAGCCGGCTTGCCGGGCAATCCGGCCATCGTGCGCAACGGCAATGCGATCTACTTCAGCAGCCCGATATTCACAACGTACGAAAAGATGGCGCCGCTTTGGTGCAAGCGCCTGCTGCTCAACGCCATCGACCTGTTGCTGCCCGACGCGCTGGTGCGCCACGACGGGCCATCCACGCTGCTGGTGACCCTCAACGAACAGTCGGCCCTCAACCGGCAGATCCTGCATCTGCTGCACTACATCCCCGAGCGCCGCGGCCAGCAGTTCGACGTCATCGAGGACGTGATCCCGGTATACGACATCGCTCTGTCGGTGCGGGCGCCGTCGGGCGTAGAAAGCGTAACGGCCGTCCCGCAGGGCGAGCCAGTGCCATTCACGATGCGCGGCGATCGCGTGGAGTTTGTTGCCCCGAAGGTGGATGGCCACCAGATGTTCGTCATTGGTCTGGCCGGAAGCTTCTGAAACACCATACTCATCTCACCATGGCGCGAATGCTCGATTAAGTTGACGGCTACCGACGAATATCCCAACCCTTACACCAACGTGGATGTGTGGGCGGAGTTCCGCCACGAGACGGGGCTGACGATTCGCCGGCCGGCCTTCTGGGACGGTGGGCGGGAGTGGCGCGTCCGCTTTGCCTCGCCGCTGGCCGAAGGAATCGGGCGGTGGCGCAGCTTCGCTTCCGTGGATGACGCGGGGCTGGCCGGGCAGTCGGGGCAGCTCGTTTGTGCGCCGGCCGCAACAACCCACCGGTTCTACAAGCACGGCTTCTGGCGCATGTCACCCGGCGGGCGCAATCTGGTCCATGCCGACGACACGCCGGCGTTGTTAGCAGGCGACACGGCCTGGGCGTTGCCCTGGCGGGCAACCGTGGAACAATGCCGCATCTACGCCGCCGACCGGCAGGCGAAAGGCTTCAGTGCCACGCGCCTGATGACCGTGCAGCCCGACATGTAGGCTCGCGGGCCGCGCTATCGCACCGCCGATGAAGGCTTCGAGGACTTGCCAAATGGCCGCCTCGACCAGCTCAATCCGGCCTATTTCCAGTATCTCGACGGGCTGCTCGACATCCTGGTTGCCCATGAAATCGTCCCGGTCTTGCAGCCGGTGTTCTTCGGCGTTGGCAGGAAGGGACTGAGCACGGCGGGCAAGGTGGTGCCGCCTGAAGAATACGCCCACCATTGCCGCTATCTGGTGGCGCGCTACGGCGCTCGCCCTGCCATCTACTTCGTGGGTGGTATTGAAGATCTGGAGCGATGCGGTGCCGCGCCCGTACCGCGTCATCGATCCCCGGTGCGGAGGGATGGTGCGCAAAGGCGCGCGCACCGCATCGGAAGGGGTGATCCCCGATGACGGCGGCGCGCCGAGGGTTTGCATCTGCTACTACTTCCAGGTCGAAGTCAGTGGGACGGCGCCGAGTCTAGCTCCGTTGGGCAAGCAACGTGCCTGTCGCCGGTCGTCTCATCCCAGAACGACATCAGCTTCAGGCTCCGCCAGCGCTGCTTCTACCACAGGCTGCAACCGTTGAGCGTAGGGATTCTGTTGGATTGCCTGATGCAGTGTCATCTCCGTTTGACCGGCCATTCGGTCGGCGAAATCGACACTGTACTGGGCGAAGGCTTGCAACACTCTGGAGTATGCCTTGGGCTGGTCGATGACCATGCCCAGCGTGCTGTCCAGCGTCAGCTCAGGGTACTCCGGCTCATGCACTTCGTAGGGGTACGACCAGCGATAGCGGCCCGATCCGACCTCGATGGCCTGTTGGTCGTTGTTCGGCAGGCAGACCGTGGCCGAGGTATTGGCCGGTATCTCGATCTCGACCGTCATCTCACCTGCCGCGATCTGCCATGAACACTCCGCCATGCCGTAGGGGGTGCGATGGCGTGCGCTCGCGGAAGTGAGACCGCCGCCCGGGTGAGGCTGAATGGCGATGCGCCGGTAGCCCGGCGCGGCCGGCGCCAAACCGGCCACCGTGCGGTGCAGCCAGTCGGCCACAGCACCCAGGGCGTAGTGGTTGAATGAAGTCATCTCGCCCGGGTTGATCGAGCCATCGGGCAGCATGCTGTCCCAGCGCTCCCAAATCGTCGTCGCGCCCATGGTCACCGGGTAGAGCCAGGAGGGGCACTCGGTCTGCATCAGCAGCCGGAAGGCTGCGTCGTATTCGCCCGCGCCGCACAACGCGTCGCAAACCAGCGGCGTGCCCACGAAGCCGGTGCTGATGCGATAGCCGCTGCCGCGCACCAGCGCCGCCAGCCGTTTCCCGGCCAGCTGGCGCTGCTCCTCAGTTGGCAGGAGGGCAAACTGCAGCGCCAGCGCGTAGGCCGTAGTGGCGTCGCTAACCACGCGGCCGTCCGGTGTGACGTACGCACGGGCGAAGGCGGCCCGCACTTCGCTGGCCAATGCGGCGTAGTGCTCGGCCTGGGCGGTCCTGCTCAGCACCGCGGCCGCCTGCGCGACTATGTCCGCCGAGCGGGCAAAGTAAGCAGTAGCGACGATGTACGCAGCGGTGCGGGCATCGCCCGGCTTGTCGGGCGGCGCCTTGGGGTCCAGCCAGTCGCCCCATTGGATGCCTTGCTCCCACAACCTGTCCGGCCCGGCCGCCGCCTCAATCACATCGACCCAGGCGCACATGCTGTCGAGCTGGGCAGCCAGGATGCCTGTGTCCCCAAAGCGTTGATACAACACCCACGGCACCACCGCCGCCGCATCACCCCACGCGGCCGCCGGCGAAACTTCCGCCGACATGATGTTAGGCACGAAATAGGGTGCCACGCCTTTAGCATCCGCCTGGTCAGCGGCCAGGTCGGCCAGCCACGACTGCAGGAAGCCGGCCGCGTCGTAGAGGAAGCTGGCGGTGGGCGCAAACACCTGGATGTCACCGGTCCAGCCCAGGCGCTCATCGCGCTGCGGGCAGTCGGTAGGGACGTCCAGGAAGTTGCCGCGCATGCCCCAAACCACGTTCTCGTGCAGACGGTTGACCAGCGGGTCGGAGCACTCGAACCAGCCGGTGCGCTCCATGTCAGAGTGGATCACCACGGCCTGGATGGCGTCGGCCGTCAGCTCGCCCGGCCAGCCCTCCACCTCGGCGTAGCGGAAGCCGTGGAAAGTGAAGCGCGGCTCCCAGGTCTCCGGGCCGACGCCGGCCAGGGTGTAGCGGTCGGTGGCGGCGGCGTGGCGCAGCGGCCGCGTACAAAGCTCGCCCTCCTCCAGCACCTCGGCGTGGCGCAGCGTGACCGTCTGGCCGGCCGGTCCGTTCACGGTGATGCGCAGGCGGCCCACCAGGTTCTGGCCGAAGTCCACCAGCGTACGGCCGGCCGGCGATTGCCAGATCGCGACCGGCGCCACCGTCTCGATGCGGCGCACCGGCGGCCCCGTCGGCGCGACCAGCGTCGCCAGGTCGCGTTCGACGAGCCGCACGCCGCGCCACTGGCTGTCGTCAAAGCCGGGCGCGGACCAACCGGGCAGTTCCAGCCGGGCATCGCAGATCTCGCCGTCGTAGATGTCGCTGGCCAGGGTCGGGCCGGCCGCGACGCGCCACGAGTCGTCGCTGACGACCTGCTGGCTGGTCCCATCGTCGTACTCGATCTCGAGCTGCGCCAGCAGCGCCAGCCGGTCGCCGTATATGTTGCGCCGGCCGCCGCCGTAACCCAACCGGCCGCGGTACCACCCGTCGCCCAGGATCGCGCCCAGTGCGTTGCGTCCGGGACGCAGCAGCCCGGTCACGTCAAAGGTCTGGTAGCGCAGGCGGTGGTTGTAGCTGGTCCAGCCGGGCGCCATGACGTGGTCGCCGACGACCGCGCCGTTGATCTGCGCTTCGTAGACGCCCTGCGCAGTCACGTAAAGCCTCGCCCTGGCAATGCCCGGACTGACGTCGAACTCGCGTCGCAGCAACGGGCAGGGCTGTGGGCTGGTGAGGTCCTCGTCCCAGTCCGGCGTCACGAAGCGCGCCGTCCAGTCGCCGGGATGTAGCAGGCCAACCTCGACTGCGGCAGGGTCACTCCACGCAGTGGTTTGGCCGTCAACGCCGCGCAGCTTGACGCGCACCTGCGCCAGATCGCGCGCGTTCAGAGGAGCGAATGGCCAGGGAACGAGAACCGATTCGTCTGACTGGACCCAGCCAGTTTCGTCTTGAACGCTGCCGTCCGGGCCCAGAAGCTCGATTTTGTAGGAAGACTGCCGCCAGTTGTCGGCGGTGGGGTGTACAATCCAGGAAAGCCGCGGCGTCGCAGCGCCGATTCCGAAGGCGCTGCGAAGGTGTTCGATGCGTAGTTCTTTTACGGTTACGTTGGATGTCGCGAGAGTCGTTGGCATGGTGGCTTGGGCCTTGTTGGCAGTTCGGTTCCAGCGCTCGGTCAGCCCTTGATCGCGCCACCCATCATCCCGGAGACGAGTTGCCTCTGGAAGAAGATGAACACGATCAACGGAATGATCGTAATGACGACCACGTCTGCGAAGAGCAGGTTCCACTGGGACGTGAATTGGCTGATGAAGCTGAATAATGTTAGTGGCGCAGTGACGTTCTCGGAACCAGGGAGAAAGTAGAGCGGTCCCACAAAGTCGTTGAATATCGTAACGGATGAAGTGACCACCACGGTCACGATGGCTGGGCGCAGCAGCGGCAGAATCACGGAGAAGAACACGCGCATCGGAGACGCGCCATCGATGACAGCAGCCTCGTCGAGTTCCCGCGGAATGCTGCCCATAAACGCGCGCATGATCAGAATCGCGAAGGGCATGCTGTACGCCACTTCGACCATGATCAGACCTACGAGCGTCTTGTAGAGGCCAAGCCACTGCAGGAGGAAAATGGTTGGCACGACGGCCGGAGGGATGATCAACCCCGCGAGCATGAAGCTGCCAACAACGGCCGCCAACCGATCAGCGCGGCGCTGCATGACAAAAGCGACGAGCGCCGAGAACAAGACGATCAACGTTACCGATCCAAGGGTCAGGAGCGTGCTATTCCACAGAGCACGCACCATACGGTTGTCGCCCCAAGTCATGACCTCCCGAAGGTTCTCGATCAGTCGAAACTCTTTCGGCCAACTGAATGTCAGGAGAGCAGCATCCTGGCGCGTCTTGGAAGCAGTCAACAAGACAAACACAAACGGCACGATGAAAACGACACCGATAACAAGGAGGGAAACAACGTCCACCCAGTAACGTCGGATGAGCTTCTGGATTCTCATGTGTCGAGCTCCATCCGGTTGAAGAACCGCATCAGCGGGTAAACAATGACCGTGACCAGAATGAAGAGCACGACATTCCCAGCCGTTGACAGGCCATAAAACCCGGCTTGATATTCCTTGTAGATGACCGACGTAAGCACATCCGAGGCGAATCCTGGACCACCGCGGGTCATGGTCCAGATCAAATCAAATGTCCGCAGTCCGCCGATGAACGACAGCAGGATGACCGTGAAAGTGGCATTGCGGGCCAGCGGGATGACCACATAGCGGAACTTGACCCAGGCTCCACCTTCCAGCCGTGCCGCTTCGAAATACTCCTGCGGGATCGACAAGATTCCCGCCATGAAGATCACTGTCGCGATGCCAAGCCCCTTCCACACATCGACCAGCGCCACCGAGTACAACGCAAGCCCTGGGTTGCCAAGCCAGTCCGGTTGTGGCAGTCCGATGGCGCCGAGCACGGTGTTGATCAGCCCGACGGACGGCTGCATGAGCATTGAGAATGTGATCCCCACGGCGACGGTGCTTACGAGCACTGGAAAGAAGACGATACTGCGAAGAAGGCCCTTCACGCGAATATTCGAGGTGAGCAACATCGCCAGTGGCAGTGCAATGATCACTTTGAGGCCGCTCGTCATCACGGCGTAGATGATCGTGTTGCGCAACCCCGACATGAGCATTGGATCGCCCAGGAACGTGACGTAGTTGTCAAGTCCTATGAAGGTGGCGCTGAACAACGTCCAACGGGTCAGGCTGAAATAGAACGCCATCGCAGTTGGAACGATGAAGAATACGCCGAACACAATCGCTGCCGGGAGGTAAAACCAGTTTGGATAGGTTCGTAGGATGGCCCGCGGCCGGTCGTCGTGCGCCATTGGTCCTCACCTTCCTTGGGGATCGCTTCCTGGTCTCTGAGGACCGGCGTAGCTCGCCGGTCCTCAGAGACACTGAGAAGCACATACTGAAGCGGTCGATTACCAGCCAGGCAGACCCAGTTGTTGTGCCTGCTTTTCCACGTCCTTGTCGTAGGCCGCGGCTGCCTCTTCAGGCGTCATCTGTCCGGTTCCTACGGCGACGGTGATCTGCTCCAGCGACGGACCTTTCACCGGCGAGAGGAACTCAAGCGCCGGCGCGGAGTTGCCAGAATCGATGTAGGCTGCAATGTCAAGTACCGCGGGCAATGCGTCATCAGGCAACGCAGCGCCCTTGATGAGGTACGGACCCGACGGCGGGACGGCAGCGTTCAGCGCTGCGACCGCTTCGGGCGAGACCGTGAACGCCAGGAAATCCTTGGCTACCGCCAGTTTCTCACCGGTGGTGGTCTGCGGGATGTAGTTGGCGAGCAGCATCCAGATGGTTGCACCGTTCTTGGCGGCATCCGTGCCGGGCTGGGCGAAGAAGCCGATGTCGTTGACCTTGTCGGGCCAGTTCGTCGCGATAGTAGGGAGCGCAAAGGAGAGCATCGGGTAATGCGCGCCCCCGCCGTTGGCCAGCAATTCCAAACCCTGGTCAAACTTGGCCGTGGCGAAGTCTTGCTGGTACCACCCCTTGTCGTAACCCTCGCGCAGGTGTTCAAAGCCAGCCATCGCCGCCGGGGTTGTAGCGTATTTGGCCTTGTTGGCCGTATAGTCGTCAGCGAACGTCGGGTCGGACGCTTGCACGTTGTAGTAGTCGGCCAGCACGAACAACTGGGAAGTCCAGGTGTCGCCGTAGGTGGCGATGACCGGCGCGATACCGGCTTCCTTGATCTTCTCGTTGTTGGCGGCGAACTCTTCCCAGGTCTTGGGCACGCTCAGTCCAAGGTCCTCGTAGATCTTCTTGTTATAGAGGATGCCGCCTCCCATTGCGGTCTGATCAGGTGTCCCGAAGACCCGACCATTCTGCGATACGGTTTGCTTGAACGCATCATCGACGTTGGCCATAAACGGTTCGTCGGTGAGGTCCACCAACGTAGAAGTTGGATTCAATGCCTGGATCAGTGAGCCGGCGTTGTACGAGAAGAGGTCGGTCATGTCGCCGGTGGCCAGACGTGTCTTGATCACGTTGTCACCTTCGCTGCCGCCAGGCCGGTTCTCGAGTTCAATGGTCACGTTGGGATGCTCTTTCACATACGCATCGACAAGCGCGTGAGCAATCAACTGGTCGGTTTCGACGTCGCCTACCATATAGGTTAGCTTGACGGGCGCAGGGGCTTCAGCCGCGGCGGGCGCCTGAGTATCGGCGGGCGCAGCAGGCGCCGCCGTTGGCGCCGCGGCCGGCGCCGCACAGGCCACGATCGCAAGGCTGATCAGGATCAGCGCAAAAGGAATCAGCAGTGTCTTTCGAGTCATCAGAAATCTCCTTGTGGTTTGAGGTCGGATAGGGCAGTAAGTTGAAGTCGCATACTTGCTGGTTTGTGTGCTCTTGTCACCACCTCCTTCATACGAAATCCAACGTCACGCCAAAGTTCCTTGCTGTTGGTCTTGCTCGCAATCGACGACACAGTACCGCGGTACTCTTTGCAACCTGATCTTCCTTCGACCTTTTGCTGCTATTGTGCTCCGCGACCTGGCGCAGGTCCGGTCGACTCGCGAACTATGAACCGGGTCGGTAACGTGATGATCTGGCTTGGATGGTTAGGGACTGCGATGCGCTCTAACGCCAGGCGAACCGCCTCGCGCCCCATGCGCACAGCGTCCTTGGAAGATGTTGTCAAACGCGGCGTCAAATATCTGGCCGTCGGGATGTCATCGAACCCGATGAGGGAAAGATCCTCGGGAACGCGCTGCCCCCTGTCGCCGGCCGCGCGCATTGCGCCCAACGCCAGCAGGTCGTTGATAGCCACGATGGCTGAGGGCCGGTCGGCCAAGTCGAACAGACGCAGCGCCGCCTGATAGCCATCCTCAAAAGTGGGGCCACAGTTGACGATCAGCATGTCATCGACCGGGATTCCTTCGTTCCGCAGGGTTTCCTGATAGGCCTGCACGCGGTCCGAGGCCATGTCAGGGTTCGCTACTCCATGAACAAGTCCAATGCGCCGATGCCCCAATGCGAACAGATGGGTCATCGCCTCGAAGGTAGCCATGCGATAGTCTGAGACCACGCGGTCCAGGTTGTAGTTCTCAGGGAAGTGATCACTGATCTCGACGACAGGCAGTTTGCGGTTGCTGTTGCGCGCCAGCGCCACCTGAGCTACCGTCGATTGGGTGACCAGGTCCCGCATCAGAATCAGTGCGTCGATACGCCGTCCCGAGAGGTCCCTGAAGATATCTTCGCCATACTGCGCGTTCTGGTCCATGCTGGAAAGCAGCAGGCGATAGCCTGCCGCGCGCGCGCCCTGTTCTACGCCCTCGGCGTTCTCCCAGAAGTGAGGATTGTGCAGGTCGGGGATAATCAGGCCGATGGTCTTGCTGCTGCCGGTGCGCAGCGCCTGGGCGCCGGCGTCCGGCTCATAGCCAAGTTCGGCAACGGCCTGCATGACCCGGTTGACAGTATCCGGAGAAATGCGGCCTTTGTCACTGGCCTGGCCGTTGATGACGTAGGACACAGTCGCACGGGAGACACCAGCGCGCTTGGCTACGTCAACTTGGGTGGGGCGTCGCATCCTTGCGTTGTCCGTTTGAGACATAGGGTGCCGGGATCTCGGAGGAGAGTTGAGTGTGGATCAGATGACCTGTGCCGAGCGACGACGCCGAACGCTTGCTTACACGTGTCAGCAAAAAGAATATCATACGCCGTGCTGTTTGTCAATAGGTAGTTTCAACCAGTTTCTGGGGATCTTCGCGCTGGCCAGCAACGTGGCCGCACACACACTATAAAAAAGGAGACGAACGTCTGCAATGTCAGGCGTTCGTCTCCTTGACTATGCTCCCAAGGGCAAGCGGCTAAAGTGCTTCCTGATAGAAACCAGGGGTTTGCATGATGTTCTTGCAGCAGGGATGACTGCTCGCAAACCCCTGGTTTCAAAGTAGCATTGCTTTAGAGCAAGCGCACCGGTTGCCCGCCCTGCGCCGCTGACTCCGTGATGGCGTCGTAGAGCCGCGCCATGCGCAGGCCGACTTCCGGCGGGCTGGGGTTTTCGATTTCGCCGTTGCGCACGGCCAGAAACTGCTGCCAGACACCCATCGACTCGGGCAACCTGACCTTGTTGAAGCGCGGCGGGCCGGCCTTGCGCTGCATCTGCAGACGCTCGCCCCAGATGCCGGTGCGCAGAATGCCCTCGGTACAAAACACCTGAATCTCGCTTCCCCAGGTGTTGATGGTCTCACCGCAGCCGTGCATCGTCACCCACGGACCGGACCGCAGGCGTCCCATGACCACGCCCATCGTTTCCACATCCCGCCCGTTGTTGTCCAGCCAGGCAGCCACTTCCGCAAATCCTTCCCCGGCCAGATCAACCACCGTATTCAGCATGTGCGCGCCGGTGTCGAACAGGAAGCCGCCGCCGGCCATCTGAGGAATCTGGCGCCACGTTCCTGCGGTGTTCGGTCCCCAGCCCTGCCAGACCGTCGCGCTGATGCTGAGCAGTCGGCCCAGCTTGCCGGCCCGCAACATCGCCGAAGCTGCCCGCACCTGCGGTGACAGGCTACCCTGGAATGCAACCACCAACAACCGGCCGGTCTGTTGTTGAACGTCAATCAAGTGCTCTGCCTCCGACGCGTTCATGACCATCGGCTTTTCCAGCAGCACGTCCACACCGGCTCCCATGCAGACGACTGCCTGATTGTGATGAAAGACGTGGGGAGTAATGATAAAGGCCGCGTCCACCGGGTAGGTGGCCAGCAGTCTGTCCAGGTCGGGCTCATTAGGCGGCGGACGCAGGCCATCCGCTTCAAACATGCTTGCCGCAGTTTCATATTGCTCAAGCGACGGCTCGCAGATGACCGTGATCTCGGTGGTGTCGGTCTGGCGCAGAATCTGGCGGATGTGGTGGCGCGCCATGCCACCAACGCCTATCATCGCGAGGCGGGTTTTGGTAGACATCGAGGAGGGTATGCCTTTCGTGCGATCAGTGTAGAGCGTTGACTGGCAGCGTTGGCTGCTCAGAAAATGGTGTTCTGTGAGATATAACACTGCTGGCACGGCCGGTCAAGTTAGCGCCGAAGGTTTTGTAACGCCCGGTCCAAACAACAGCTTCCAAACATGGCCTTAACATTTCCTGAACATCTCTTTGCTATGATTTGGTCGTCAGTAGGAAAGATGTGCGCACCAGAGCGCGCACGAATCAATCCGGTTTGAAACCACCCTGACTGACCCTGGTGTCCGAAACCGGTAGTATGCGGAGAAACCATAATGGAGGCAGTTGACTGTGTCGAGAACGATAGTGATCATTGTAGGAATCGTGGTTGTGGTTGCCCTGGCGGTAGGAGCGTTCGCCCTGTTCAGGACACCTGATGAGGCCAGCGCGCCTATCGAGGCTGTGCCGCTGGTGGTCGAAACCGCAGCGCCTGTGGCTGTTGCCACCGCTGCCCCCGAGCCCACCGCAACCACCGAGACTCAACCCACGATTGAGCCAACCGTCGAACCAACCGTGGCTGAAGTGCAGCCAACCCAGGAGCCAGCGACACCCGAGCCGACGGCTACGGCGACCGCAACGGACGTACCGCCAGCCGAGGAACCGGCATCGACCGGTGGCCTCGTAGTCTTCGAGATCGTGCCCGCCGAGTCACAAGCGCGCTTCGTGATCGATGAAGTGTTGCGTGGCGCACCCAAGACGGTCGTCGGCACGACCGACCAGGTGTCGGGCCAGTTGGCCGTCGATCCCGCAGACCCATCCACAGCCCAGGTCGGCACGATACTGATCAACGCGCGCACGCTGGCCACCGACAGCGGTGGCCGCGACCGGGCGCTGAAGAACTGGATTCTACAGACCAATCAATACGAGTTCGTGACATTTGAGCCATCCGGCATTTCCGGCCTGCCGGACAGCGCAGCTGTCGGCGAGCCTTTCACCTTCCAACTGGCCGGCGACCTGACCGTGCGCGACACGACGGTTCCTGTAACATTCGACGTAACCGTAACGCCCGTGAGCGATACGCGGCTGGAAGGGCTGGCGTCGCTGACAATCCCCTACCGTGAACTGAATGTCAGCATTCCCGACTCGCCCTCGGTCGATACCGTAGCAGACGATTTGACCCTGGAGCTGCAATTTGTGGCCACACCAGTATCGGGCGTATAGTATCGATCTTCGCAGGAGCGGCAGTCCCTCCGTGGGCTGCCACTCCTGATCAAGACAAAGCGAGAAACTCATGTCCCAGACGATTCTTGTGGTGGACGACAAAAAAGAATTGCGAGTGATGGTTCAGTCCTACCTCGAGGAAGAGGGCTTTCGGGTCGTCCTTGCATCTGACGGGCAGGAAGCCCTCTACGTCGCTCGCCATGAGCGGCCCGACCTGATCATCCTCGACCTGATGATGCCCAATATGGGCGGCTACGACTTCCTCAAGGCGCACAAGCGCGAGGCCGACACACCGATTGTCATCCTGACCGCCCGACTTGAGGAAAGCGACAAAATCCTGGGCCTGGAGCTGGGAGCGGATGACTTCGTGACCAAGCCGTTCAGCATGCGCGAGCTGACGGCGCGCGTGCGCGCAGTCCTGCGGCGCGCCAGCCGCGCTCCGCAGGAACCGGAAGTGTTGCGCGTTGCCGATGTGACGCTGGACCGTGGCAGCCGGAAGGTGTCCGTAGAAAGCCGGCTGGTGGACCTCACGCCGTCGGAGTTCGATCTGCTGGCCGCCTTCCTCTCGTCACCGGGACGGGCTTTCACGCGGGCAGAGCTGCTGGACCGGCTGCAAGGCGACGCATTCGATGGCTACGAGCGCACCATCGACGTCCACATCCGCAATCTGCGCACTAAACTGGAACCGAACCCCAGCAAGCCAAAATACGTCGAGACCGTCTACGGCGTCGGCTATCGCTTTGCCACGGAGTGACCAGTGATCAGCAGACAGTAATCATATGACATGGACTGCTGACTGCCCACAGACGACCGAACATGCGCTCTCTAGCCCTTAAACTCACGCTGGCGTTTCTCTTCGTTGGCCTCATCGGCGCCGTGCTGGTGGCGGTTTTCGTTGGCATACGCACCCAGCGCGAGTTCGACCAGTTCATCAACGACCGCTACCGCCAGGACATGGTCCAGGAGCTGGTCGACTACTATGGCCAGCACAGCGGCTGGCAGGATATCTCTGCCATCGCGCTGCGCACCCCCGGCGGATACGTCCGTGCGCCGGTCGCTCTGGTGGACACCAACCAGACTGTCTTGCTGGGCACGCGGCGTTACCATGTTGGCGAAGTGCTGAGCAACGCAGAGTTGCGCCACGCGCTGCCAATCGAAGTCGATGGTCAGGTAGTCGGCAACCTGCTGTTCGACGGAACCAGTGATGCGCAATCGCGGCCTCCATCGCCTGAAGCCGATTTTCTGGGCCGCGTCAACCAGGCCATCGTCTTCGGCGCACTGGGCGCGACGGTTATCGCCCTGCTGCTGGGCTTCCTGCTGGCGCGTGCCATTTCCCGGCCCATCAGAGAATTGACGGTGGCGACCCAGCGCGTCTCGCAGGGCGATCTCGGCCATCAGGTGCCGGTGCGCACCACTGATGAATTGGGGCAGCTAGCCGCTTCTTTCAACGAGATGAGCACCGACCTCGCCACTTCCAACCAATTGCGCCGCCAAATGACCGCCGATGTCGCGCACGAGCTGCGCACGCCATTGAGCGTCATTCTTGGCTACACCGAAGCGCTGGCCGACGGCAAGCTGCATGGCAAGCCGGCGATCTACGACGCGATGTACGGCGAGGCGAGACTGCTGAGCCATCTGGTTGACGACCTGCGCACGCTGTCGTTGGCAGACGCGGGCGAGTTGACGCTGAACAGCGCGCCGTTGCCGCCCCTGGAATGTCTGGACCGCACCGCAGCAGCCCATGCCACCCTGGCAGCCCAGCGCAACATCCGCATCGACGTGCAGGCAGCCAGCGATCTACCGTACATCGACGTCGATCGCGAGCGCATCGCGCAGGTGTTAGGCAACCTGGTCGCCAATGCGCTGCGTTACACACCGGATGGCGGCAGCGTCACCCTGTCGGCCAGCGCGGTCGGCAATGATGTCGTCATGCAGGTCAGCGATACCGGACCGGGGATCGACCCCGAACATCTGCCGTTTATTTTCAAGCGCTTCTATCGCGCCGACGAATCACGGCAGGCCAACGGCGAGTCCGGGCTGGGGCTGGCTATCGCCCGCTCGCTGGTCGAGGCACAAGGTGGAACCATCCGCGCCGACAATGGCGTCAATGGAGGCGCGGTCTTCACCGTGACCCTGCCCGCCTCGCCTGTCAATGATGAAGACGACCTGACAGAATAGGCACCGAAAGCAAGCGAGCCTTGCGTGGGACCGCTTTTCATCCGGACCAGGAATCGAGGCAGATAACAACTCCCAAGATCTGAGAGACTATTTGAATTGTGTCGTGGGTAGGCTTCGGATGTCGCCGACTACTCGTCATGTCCGCCCACCACCTGCTGGAATGACTTCTAGCCATCGGTTCGTCGACTTCCGAAGCCTGGTTGAATGCCTTTTCAAACAGTTTCTGAGTCCGGCAATTATCGCAAAGGAAGATGAATCGTATGAAACAACGTATCGTGGCATTATCGTTGATTGCAAGCCTGCTGCTGGCAGGCTGTTCCGTGGCCAGTTCCGCGCCGGTGGCGATTCCCCCTGCCCAGATCGCGACTCCGGACATCGCCAGCACCATAACCGCCCAGGTCGACCAACGGCTGGCGCAGCAAGACCCCACGCCCGATGTTGCTGCACTGGAAGAGTCGATCCTGGCGACGGTCGAGGAACGGCTGGCGGCCGCCAGCCCGGAGTCGGTGGCGAAATTGGTCGAAGATACCGTAGCGGCGAGACTGGCTGAGCAACAGCAAACCGAGGAGCCAGGCGTCGACACGGCGTTGATCGATCTCTACCGCGCTGCCAATCCGGCCGTGGTCTACATCGTCGTGCCGCCCATCGGATCAGGCAGCGGCTTCGTCTACAGCGCCGATGGCTACATCGTCACCAACAACCATGTCGTCGACGGTGGGCGTGCCTTTGAGGTTGTATTCGCCTCAGGCGAACACATGGCGGCGACGCTGGTGGGAACCGATACCGACAGCGACCTGGCCGTATTGCAGGTGGAATCGCTGCCGGATGGCGTAGAACCGCTGCCGCTGGCTGAACCGGACAGCCTGCAAGTTGGCCAGTTTGTCGTCGCCATCGGCAACCCGTTCGGCGAACAAGGGTCCATGTCCCTGGGGATTGTCAGCGGATTGGGCCGCAGCCTGCGTTCCCAGCGCAGCAGCCGCTTTGGTTCCACCTACTCGCTGCCCAGTGTCATCCAGACCGACGCGCCCATCAATCCGGGCAACTCCGGCGGGCCGCTGCTGAATCTGGACGGTGAGGTGGTGGGCATCAACGCGGCCATCGCCTCCCAGACAGGCGTCAACTCAGGCGTGGGATTTTCGATCCCGGTCATTGCCGTCCGTGAGGTCGTCCCGAGTCTGATCGAGAAAGGATCGCACGATTATTCCTACCTGGGAGCAGCCTTTGCTGACGAAATCAGTCTGGCCGGCCAGCAACAGTACGGCCTGACGCAGTCTCAGGGCGCGTACATCATCGGTGTCACGCCCGGCGGGCCAGCCGACAATGCCGGCCTGATCGCAGCCGATCCGAACAGCGGACGCGGCGGTGATCTGATCGTCGCCATCGATGGGCAACCAATCAACAGCTTCGCCGACCTCAACACCTACCTGGCGTTCTACACCACGATCGGGCAGACCATCGATGTCACGGTGCTGCGCGACGGCGCCAGGATCAGCGTTCCCGTCACGCTGGAACCGCGGCCGTAACAGGCGGATCGAGTTGCGGGTCATGCCACCGAGCGATATCGAAAACCTGCCATGACCCTGTTGGCCCCAATATCTG
>JACKBI010000023.1 GCA_020634615.1 Anaerolineales bacterium | reverse complement strand
TGACACCTCCTCAGGTGGAGTTTGGTCGTCTACCGCCACGACCTCTGAATTCTGCCCGTCGGCCTCAACGACTTCTGGCTTCTGACCTCCGCTCCCATCTCTTGCCTCATTTCCCTCTTTTGCCTGATTTCCTTCCTTTCCCTGGCCCCGCGCCCACATCGCCGCGATCAGCCCCGCCGCCAATACCATCAGGAACGGCGTGATCGGCACTGAGTAGCGCATGAACTTGGCCAGGAACAAACCCGTCAGCCCGAAATAGGGAACGATCCAGCTCAGAATGAGGATTTCACCGTCGCGCGCCTTGCCGATGAACAGCTTGACGAACACCCAGCCGAGACTGATGAATGCCAGCAGCCCCAACGGCCAGCCGAGACCCCAGCGCACCAGTTGCTCGATGTGATACAGATAGGGCAACGTGCCGCGGTACTGGCGGGTAAACGGGAAGTCGGCCTGGCCGCGCACCATTGCGCCCTGCTCAACCAGGACGGCGCGGCTGAAGCTTTCCCAGTCCAGAATTGCAAACGGCGATGTGACGGCAAACACCACGACCGCCACGGCCAATGCCACCGCCACCAAACCAAATGCACGCCAAATACTGACGGTCGCTCCGTCATCGGCCTCCGATGTCCCGTCTTCCCCGCGTGTTCCTTCCTTTGCCTTTCGTCTCCCCCGCCACCAGATCAGCATCCCGGCCACTACCGGCGCGGCCAGGATCGGCAGTGCGCTGAACTTCGACGCGATCGCCAGCCCCGCGCCAACTCCGGTGATGATGGACCACGCCCAGCTCCGTCCGTTGACCATACGCAGCGCGCCGTAGACCGCCAGCACGGTGAACGTGGTGCTGATGGGATCGACCGCGAAGAAGTGGCTGAGCTGGACTTGCAAGACCGAGAAGGCAGAAAAAGCAGCCGCCAGCAGACCAACCCAGCGGTACCCCTTGCGCCGTCCGTAGATCCTGTCGGCCAGCAAAAAGACGAGAAATACTGTCAACGTATCGGCAATCCCCATGATCACCCGGCCCACAATGGCGAAACCGGGTACGCCATTGGCCGTCCGCAAGGTGTTCACGAGGTCAGGTGACGCGCCCAACTGCTCTGCCAGCGGCGCCAGCTTATGCACTGTGTTGGCGGTCAGCACCAGCAAGTAGAGGGGAAAATGGCCGTAAGTATAGCTGCGCCGCTCGCCGCGCGTGGTGTCCCAGAGTGGGTTCAGCGCAGAGCGGCGGGGATCCAGCGGGTTGGTGCCTTCCGGCGGCCACTGAATACTGGGCGCGTAAAATGCCACCGTGGAACGCTCATCCGGGTGCGGGAGCTGTCCGTCGGCATAATCGACATGCCAGGTGCGCAATACGAACGCAGCCAGCAGGATCAGCACAAGTATCGCGCCGACCAGCCAGCCGCGATGGGTTGTTTCTTTGGTCAAGTGTGACTACTCATGTGCCTGGACGCTGTCGGAAAACGCGTACGCAGGCATTTGGACCATCCGCTAGCGCAGGCAAGAGACCTGCGGCGTGTTAGGCAGCCGGTAACGTATCAAATAATCGGGTGGCGGCTCGCCGACCATATAGACGTCCACGCAGCGGCCCCAGGGGCGCGCCGTCCCGTCGTCGTAGCCAAGATCGACCCAACGGCCTACTACGCCGCCTCCGGTATCGCCAGCGATGGCTGCACCATAGCCCGGCACATAAACCCGGCTGCCAAGCCGCACCACCGACGGATCCACTGCGACCACCCCATAGCCCGCTTTGAGGCCGATGCGCGTGCGGCCGTACCAGGGCGCATCTTTGGGCGTACCGGAGCTGGCCGGCGTGTAGGCGGTGGCAAACATCGTAACTTTGCGCCAGTAGGTCAGAGGACCATCGGCTGTTTCCAGGTCGCGCAGCACGATCTTGGCGCCATATTTCAACACCTTGGTGATTGGCTCTTGCGCCAGCCACACATCCTGCAATGTGCTGGTGATAGGCTCGCCGTCCTCCAGCGTCACCTGGTAGCGGTAGCGGGTGATGCCGTTGACACCTTCCTGGTCCAGACGGCTGTTGTCGATCTCCAGATCGTAGTCCGGTTCCCAGACCGACGCGTATTTCGTTACATCCTCCTCGACCTCGAAACGCCGCTCGACCCGCGTCACACGAATCTGAATGCCGGCCTTCAGCGGCGTGTCCAGCGGGGGATCAATACGGTCCAACCCGGTCAGGACCATGCCCTGTTCGGCCAGCAGATCGGCCACTGTTTCGCGGCGTGTTCGCGTGCGCAGATCGCCGCTGCGCGTCAACAGGGCCACCGGCAACGAACGCTCAACCACAACGTGTTGTCCCGCGGTCACCGGCTCGGCCTCGCCGGGCGTTACCAGGTCGCCTTCGTAGATAACCACACCGGCCCGGTTCAGCGCCTCACCCACTGTGCTGGCAGTGGTCCACAACGTGCCATCCAGACCGGCGCCCTCGATGACGAGAGGAACGGATCGCAGCAACCCGATCTCCACCGGAGCAATCTCCGTGCCGCGCCATGGATAAACGGCCGGTACGCCAGGTAGGTTCCGCCCGCCTGCCAGCTCGGCAGCCGGAAGCGCGGCATCCATCGTTGATTGCTCACCTGCCACCGTCAGCTCGTCGTGGGGACCAAGGGCAATGCCGGCCTCGGCAAACAGGTCGGCAACGGTCGTCGCGTGGGTGCGGATCAACCGCTGGCGGCTGTCGCCGTTGATAACCACCGGCCTGGCACGCTGGATAACAATGGTAGCATTGGTAGCCAATGGTGCATCAAGCCCCGGCGACACCCGATCCTCCGGATTGAGGACAACCTGCATTTCAGCCAGCAACTCACCGACGGTCGCCTGGTGGGTCAGGACCTCGACCGCCATGCCATCGACCGTAACTGTCACCGGCGCCGCAGTTGTTACAAATCCCCAGGCGAGCCCGGCCAGCAGAACAGCCGCCAGCACAACCGTCAGACCGGCAAGCAACCAGCGAAGCAAGCCGGCAGGCAGTCCGATGCGGCGCACCCGCGGCGCGCGAACCAAGCCACCGGGCAGCGCCTCCACTGCCTCAGCCGGCCGCACCTGATCGGCGAGTCCCGATGTCACGCGCGGCTTACCTCTTGGACAACAGGACGCACGATTGTGCATCCGTAGGGATCGGTCTGGACCGGATCGGGCTGTCGACCTGCCAGCAGAGCAGCAATGGCCTGGTCGAGGTAGTTGACGCGGGCCTCACGCTGGCGAAAATTGCGATCGTCGATGGCGCCCTGATAGGCCAGCCGGCCGGCTCGGTCAACAATGAAAATGTGCGGTGTGGTCATCGCATCAAACAAATCTGCCACGGCACTGTCAGGGTCGAGAAGCACCGGAAATGTGATGGCGCGCTCCGCCACAGCCGCGCGCAAGGTCGCAGCCGTTTCGTTGGTATTGGACGCAACCGCCAGCAAGCGCACACCGCGGCGCGCCCACTCTTTGGCGCGCTCTGACAGCCAGCCATCATAATACGCGCTCCAGGGACATTCAGCCGACCAGAAGTCGAGCACAACAATGTCAGCCGCGAAATCCGCCAGCCGATGGGTTATGCCGTCGAGATCTACCAGCTCGAAACCGGGCGCTATATCACCTGTCTTCATCGAAATCGCCATCCGTTAGCCGTTCGTATCTCCCGCGACCACGCGCCATTCGCACAACCCGTGAACTCGGGGTGGCTCGGTCGGAGACCGGCCGCAGCAACGTGTGTTTCCACCAGCGGTGAGCAGTAGGATGCGAACACCGCTGATTGCCTCACGATGTCATCCTGTCATCCGCCGACGGGCAGCACCAGCGCCTGGTTGGCTGGCGTCATGCTGTGAAAACGCCCGTCGCCGTCGCAGTAATAGACATCCTCGATGCGCACGCCATAACCTTTTGCTTCGTAATACAGCCCAGGCTCGACGGTAAACACCGCGCCCGGCTGCAGGGTTGCCGAGTTGCCCGGATAGGGAAAGAAGCTCGGCGGCTCATGTATCTCTAGTCCCAGACCGTGGGCCAGCCCGTGGACATAGCCAATCTCGGTGCCGGGTGTGGACATCACCGTCGGATGCCCCTTGGCCTCGAACAACTCGCATGTCATGATCTGGTAATCGCTGGTCTTGCGGCCCACTGCGAGGGCGTCCACCACCGCGTCGAAGGCCGCCTTGACATCGTCCCAGGCCGCCTGTACCTCGTCGGTCGCGTAGCCCAGCGACCAGGTGCGGGTCATGTCATGAAAATACCCGCCACCTACCGGCCGCGGGAAAAAATCAAAGACGATCGACTTGCCCAGCTCCATCTCCGCGTCAGGGTCGCCGCTGTGATGCGGAATGCCCGCGTGACGGCCCAGCGAAAAGATGTTGCCATCCGGCTGCTCCAGCTCGCGCTTGACGCATTCGTCGTGAATGAAGCGCTTGACGTCGCCGATGGTCAGCGGCGCACCGCCCGGCGCCAGCAGGCGATTGTTGGCCACCGGTCGGCTGCTGAGCATGTCGGCCACGGCTGCCACCACGTCGTTGGCCCGCCGCGCCACGTCCAGCATGGACGCCAGCTCCTGCTCATCCTTGGTGACACGCGCACTGGAAATCAGATCATGATCGAATTCGACCACCACCTCGACGTCATCCAGCACCTGCTCCAGCCGCGTGAGCAACGCATGCGCCTGGCCGATCTCGCCGTGACCGTAGAAGCCGACCCGCCCGCGGACGTCGAAGTCGGCCAGGATACGCCGCAACTGCTCGGCCTTGCCATCCAGCAGCGCACCGCCCATCTCCCGCGTAATGGCCGCCAGATTCCAGCGCGTGTTGGCCACGCACTCCATCCCGGTCTTGACAGCATCATCGCGTTCCATAGGGCTGTGCACCAGCAGCGGACGCTGGCCGCGTCGCAACACTACGGTTACCCCTTCCAGGGACACGCCGCCTGCCAGGTAATACATCGTCGGACTGGTTGCCGTGCTGCCCAGCGCGACGGCAGCATCCAGGTCACGCTCCGCCATCAAACGGTCAATGTCACTTCGCATGTAGGTCTCCGTTCAAGTCGCCACGGCAGGTTCGTCGTCGCTGCCCAGCAACCGTTCGATGCGCGCTGTCTCGCGCGCTTCCAGTGCCACCAAGGGCGCTTCCACCGGTGAGGCTTTGGACAGGGCCTCGTGGCCTTCGATCAGGAAATCAACCACGTGCCCCCAGCCAAGAAGGCCGGCAGCAGGCCGAAAGGCCCGCAGTTGCATCCCGACCAGCGGCACACGGGTAGACGCACCCAACGCACGGGCGTTGTCAATAATCAGAAACACCTGGCGCTCACGGTCCTGCCGGCGACCGACACGCTGGTACGCCAGCTCCCAGGTTTCGGTTGTCACCACGTCCGTAGCGCCCATGCCACGCAATGCCAGCAGCATGTCGTCGTCCAGCGAGTCGGTGAGGTCGTACAGCTCGATTGCCTGAGCCAGGATGCGCACTGGGTCGCGACCGAGAATGCCCTCGAGCCATTCGTGCAGTGTGCGAAACGACTCGTTGCGCAGGCCAAAATCGGCCGGCGCGTAGAGCGACGTGAAAAAGAATTGGGTCAGCGCTGCATACTTGGGTTGGCTGGCGAAATCAGCGTAGTCCTCTTGCAGCATGGACGACTGGTACGCCTGGAGCGCTCGCTTGAGATCCGATGGCGTGTCACGAGTTGCAACAGGCGGCGGCGGTGGTCGCAATAAACCGGCGCGCAACACGTCACGCAGCTTCGGTCGTTCGCGCTGCGATTCCACGAAATCATCGGGGCGTCCTGGCATAACCATGCAATTTTAGTCCCAAGCCACGCGGCGGGCAAATCGAAGACAGGCGGATGGCAGGTTACGGGTGAAAGGCAGATAGCAGGAGAGTGGTTCGCCCGCCGCGGCCCGCGGATCGCTGAACCAGGAACGCGGACCACATTTGGACAAGAACGGAAGGAGGTGACAGATTTTCAGCTAACGCTCTGGCCGGCTGCGCCTGGCCGAGCCAGTACTGCCCTGACAGGACGTCAGCCTGGATGCGACGCTTCGATGCTGGCGTCGTCCGCCACAGCGGATTCCTGGACAGCCGCCAGCACCGTGTCCATCGCCACAATCTCGAATGGTAAGTTGAGCCGGTCGAGCGCGTGGCAAAGGCGCTTTTCCATATCGCGCTTGACGAGGATAACCATCACAAAACTCTCAGGCGGATAGTGCTGCAAGAGACGTTGCAGGCCGGTCCTGATAGTTCGAAAATCAACTGTCATCAATGGCATTTGCCCTGATGTATTCATCGACAGATCGCTAACACCAACCAGCCCCAAATGCCCGGTCTCGTCCTTGACCAGCACAGCCACGTTAATGACCGAAAAGTCACTCACGCGCACAGCTTCCTCCAGTGAACTCAACGTGCTGTTCATTTCTGTGTGGAGCTTGAACGAGAGTATGACATAGTGTAACGCGCGTATTTCGTCCTCGGTCATCGCCGTGCTGGAGACTTTTGCCTTCGCTCCCATCCTTTCGCGAACCCGGTCCAACAAGAACTCGTTCTGGCGCGCCGTCCAGGCATAGACGACCACTGTCCGTGCCAGTTTGTCCTGAAACCCCTGCCTGCGGTCATCCCAAAGCACCCAGAAGTACCCCAGGCCAAGGGCAAAAAACGAGACGAAGTAGCCGAGGTAGCGAACCAGCGAAGACTTAAAATTCATCTTGCGCCCGTTCAACCGTACAACTCGAACACCGGCCACGTATTGCCCAACGGTCTGGCCCCCCATGGACCAGAGCAGGATGAAATACGCCGGGCCGGCCAGCAAGCTCAATGCCGCCTGGGTCGAAATGACAGCAATGCAGAGCCAGGGACTCTGATCGATAATGGATGGCAGTGTTCCCGACACCATGGTTTTGCACTGGTTGATGTTGAACCCCAGGAAATACTGTAGCGGCAAAGTGATCGCGAAGTTCACCACCCAGAGGAGCCCGATCACGATCAGGATGTCCAGCACGAACCCAACAGCGCGGCTGACGAACCCGGCATACTGGCCGAGCAAGCCCTTACCGACCAGTTGCTGCATCTTCGTCCTCCTTGCGGATCAAGTCGGACGGAATCACCGTAGCGTCTGCCCTGCGAATTACCTCGTAGGCAGGCGGCGGCAAGTCGCCACGCGGCGCCCGGCCCAATACCCGGCGGGCAATCATCTCAGCCACCGAGTCGGCAGTGACCGCGCGCTCGCGCACTCCGTCCATCACCTGGCCGGCCAGGCCCAGACTCTGTCCCTGGATCAGCGCCTGCACATTCTCCGGATGCTGATTCAGGTACTCGATATAGATGTCGCCCTGCGTGCGAATCAGCGCTTCAATCTGTTCAGAGTGGTTCTGCAAGTAGAACAAATAGGCGCTGGCCTGCTTGCGTATGATGTTCTGGACGTCCGAGTCGTCGGCCAACCCCGGCAGGACCAGCCTTACCTGCTCTTCGACGAGGTTAGCGATGGCTGGATCGTCGGCCAGTTCAGGCAGAATCTCCTGCAGAAGGTCGCGCACCAGCGCAACAACCGCAGGACTCTGGCCCAGATAGGCAATGACCGTGTCGATGGTCGTCGTCAACGTCCCCAGCGCCTGCTCCCTGCTTTCCAGCATTTCCACGCGCCCGGTCTGTTCGAGATGATCCAGATGGATGGCCAGCGATTGGGCAGTTGCAGTCGCGAGGTCTGTGACGCCGATCCAATCCAGCGGTTTGC
Source organism: Anaerolineales bacterium (assembly GCA_020634615.1). Lineage (GTDB taxonomy): Bacteria > Chloroflexota > Anaerolineae > JAAEKA01 > JAAEKA01 > JACKBK01. Next base: position 12,337 of record JACKBI010000023.1, on the reverse strand, counting down.
GCAACGGCGCAGTGAAGTTCCAGACCTGCTTGTTGACGGCGACCGACTTGTTGACTCCCTGAGCGACAAGATGTTGGGTTGCCAGCGCGGCCCCAACTGCCGTGCTGAGGGCGGTATCGAACCGGCTGTCGTCAGTGGACATCCCGGAGTCCTGCGGCTGCGCATCGCCATCATCAGGCACAGCCGTCGGCGCCAACGCTTCGCGCAGTGACTCTGGCCGGCGAATCGTGCGCGCGCCGATCATCACCCCACCCAGCCCAAGACGTATCAGCGAGCGCGCCAGACCCGTACCTCTGGTGGTGTCGGAGTGGCTGGGCGCACTTTTTTCATCGATAGGATCGGTCATTGCCTTGTAGGTCCTCTGAAGTTGGCTGAACCGCTTGCAGCCGACGGAAGTGAACTGCTGAATCGTACCACAACGGGGCTGATTGTGGAAACCCATAAGCTCAGCCTGAAGGTATTTGACAGTTGCTCCCATCTGCTATAGATTCGCTGAAGCAAGCAGACATCTGCCGTGGGCCAAAGCATGTGCGCCAGCCCATGGCAGATGCGCGTGTTGGACAGGTCCTGCGATGGAAGCGACTGTAGCAAGTGTTTGCCGGGTGAACGCTGCCCGTGTCGCCACCGGCAGGTGCGTCCGCCACAACAGCGCTATCTATGACTACCACACGAGTAACCACCCTTCTGACCGGCCTGTGCCGCGACGATTCCGGCCGATGCCTGCGCCTGGCAGCCGCATTCGGGGCTGTCTACCTGATCTGGGGATCGACCTATCTCGCGATTCGAGTCGCCATCGAGACGATCCCGCCCTTTGTCATGGCAGGCAGCCGCTTCCTGCTGGCCGGCGCGATCCTGTATATCTGGTCAGCAGCGCGCGGATCAGGGCGGCCCAGCCGCGCCCACTGGCTCACCGCGCTGATCGTCGGTGGTCTCTTGCTGGCCGGCGGCAATGGCGCGGTCACGTGGTCGGAGCAGGAGGTGCCGTCAGGACTGGCCGCGCTGGTCGTGGCGACCATCCCGATCTGGATGGTGCTGCTGGATGCCATCCGGCCAGGCGGCACGCGTCCCACCAAATTCACGATTCTCGGCGTGGTCATTGGTTTCTTCGGCATCGCCTTGCTTTTTGGTCCCGCCAATCTGAGCGCCGCCGGGGGCATTCGCCCCATCAGCATGATCGTCCTCTTCTTTGCACCGCTGTCATGGGCCATCGGTTCGCTCTACTCACGCGGCGCACCTAAGCCACAGGCGCCATTGCAGGGAATCGGAATGCAAATGCTGTGCGGAGGCGCGCTGCTGCTGATCGCGGCCACCGCAACCGGCCAGTGGAGCCAGTTCGACGCTGCCAGCGTTTCGCCTGCGTCGATCGTCTCTTTTCTCTACCTGGTGGTCTTCGGGTCGATCATCGCGTACTCGGCCTACATCTGGCTGCTGACTGCCACCAGCCCGGCCAAAGTCTCGACCTATGCCTATGTCAACCCCGTCGTCGCCGTCTTTCTCGGCTGGGCTGTTGCCAGCGAACCGGTTACACCGGCCATGCTGGGCGCCATGGCCATCATCCTCTTCTCTGTCACGTTGATCAGCGGCATGGCTGACCGGCGCCGGACGGTTTCAACCGAATAGATGGTGCCCGGCGCAGTTTCCGGCCACTGCAATCGCCTGAAGCCGCCAGCCGCGGCCACTACCTGGGCTTGAAAACACAATGGATATTCAGAATTTCGGTACAACAAAATCGTATCTGGCGCCGCAACTGGAAGCCCGCTCGCACCCGGATAAAGGTGGCAACGGCGTCTTCGCGCGCGAGTCGGTCAGCGAAAGCACGCTGCTGGCGGTCTGGACAGGTGTGGTGATCGACGAAGAACAACTCGAAACCGTTCCTCCCCATATCCGCGCCTATGTCGCCCAAATTGAAGAGACGTTGTACCTGGTGTCGCTGCCCCCCATCGAACCGGCCGACTACATCAACCATTCGTGCCAGCCAAACGCCGGCATGAGCGGCCAGATCGGCATAGTGGCGCTGCGGGATATCGAGCCCGGCGAGGAAATCTGCATTGACTACGCGATGTGCGACGGCAGTCCCTACGACGAGTTCCGCTGCTCATGTGAAACGCCCGGCTGCCGCGGTCACGTCACCGGCAACGACTGGATGCTGGCCGAGCTGCAGGAGCGTTACCATGGCTACTTTTCGCCCTACTTGCAGCGCCGCATCGACTGGCAACGCGAGTCGCTGGGGGTAGCTGACGAGCCGCTGGAGTTCACGCTGCACGCCATCACTTTCGGCTCCGAGTTGATGGACCAGGCACAGCGCATTATTGACGCTGGCTGGCCGGAATTTATGCTCCATGATGCCGTCGCCAACGAACACTGGTTCGACCTGTACCGCAAGTTCCCGGACTACCAATTCGCGTTGATGACCCGCACCGGCGGCAAGATCATCGGCATCGGCAACAGCGTGCCATTGACGTGGCACGACGACCTGGCCAACCTACCCGACGAGGGCTGGGACTGGGCGCTGCAGCGCGCGGTTGCCGACTGGGAGACCTGGGACGCGCCACGCATCCAGTGTGCCTTGAGCATCACGCTGGCCCCGGAGTTTCGCGGCAAGGGCTACAGCAGCCAGATGGTACAAGCGATGAAATCACTGGGCGGCGCGCACGGCTTCGACTACCTCATTGCACCGGTGCGCCCCAGCATGAAGCAGCAATACCCGCTGGTTCGTATGGAGAGTTACGCCCGCTGGCGCAACCCCGATGGTCTGCCCTTTGACCCCTGGTTGCGCGTACATGCCCGCCTGGGCGCGGAGATCATCAAGGTTTGTCACCGATCGATGCATATCTCCGGCGCGATCAGCGACTGGGAGCGCTGGACCGGCTTGACATTCCACGATCAGGGGGCATACCCGATACCGGGTGGTTTGGTCCCAGTGGAAATCGATCCATCCAACGACCGCGGTGTTTATGTCGAGCCAAACGTATGGATGGCTCACAGCATCTGGAACGCCGAATAGTCTGGCCTAACGCAGATCGCGTCCAAACGGGAACAGCGCCAGCGGGATCAGCTTGATGTGCTGCAAAGCGAACGGGATGCCAACAATGGTGATGGCGAGCAGCGCGGCTGACGCCAGGTGCGCCAGAGCGATCCCCCAGCCGAACAACACCAGCCAGAGCACGTTGAAGATCACCCGCAGCGCGCTGTTGCTGTTGTCAGTCTCGACGATCTCCTTGCCAAACGGTGCAAAGGTCGCAATCCCCAGTTTGATGTTTTGCAGGCCGAACGGAATGCCAACGATCGTCAGGCACATCACCAGACCGCCGATGATATACCCCAGACCGGCGATCAATCCGCCGAAAACCAGCCAAATCACGTTTCCCAAAAATGTCATTGCAGTCCTCTCAAATGTACGGCCGCGGCGCATAAACGCCGTGGCTCAATAGTCACGGTTCTAAGCCACTTTACGTTGTGCGGCAACGTTTGGTTTCACTGCGGTGCGTCCAGTCGCGCGGCTTCGCCACTTGGCGCATCGATGAGTATAATAGCGCAACGCGCGATTTTAGCGCCTTTACACGGCCCTTTTGACATCAATCTATGGTTATCGGAATCGCAACCCTTGAGCTGAGCATCCCGGTCAACGACTCGTTGAAAGGCAAACGCAGCGTCGTCAAGCCGCTGATTGCCCGGCTGCGCAGAGAATTCAACGTCTCCGTCGCCGAGGTCGATCTGCTGGACAGTCACCGCGCGGCAATCATCGGCGTGGCCTGCGTCTCCAACGACAAGGCATACGCCCACGGTTTGCTGATGAAGGTCGTCGATCACGTCGAGCGCTGGCGCATCGACGCCGAACTGGTCGATTACGAAATCGAGCTTATCGAGTAGCCATCGCCGGTTTCGCGTTGTGCAGACTGATCCCATGACGTTGCATCTGTCCCGAGAGTTCAGGCATCGGATTGCAGGCGCATTTGGCGACGCCGGCCGGCAATGGCTGGATGACCTGCCTGCGCTGCTGCGGGAATATGCAGAACGCTGGTCGCTGACCATCCACCCGCCCTTCGAGCCGTTGAGCTACAACTTTGCCGCTCCGGCCACCGGACCGGACGGGCAGGCGGTCGTTTTCAAAGCCGGCGTGCCGCGGCCCGATTTGACCAGTGAGATCGACGCTCTGCGCGTCTACGCCGGACGCGGCAGCGTCCACCTATGGCAAGCAGACGCCGACCGGGGCGTCATGTTGCTGGAACGAATCCAGCCGGGCGTACAGCTTGCCACCGAACCGGACGACGCCCGTGCGACGGAAATCGCAGCGCGGGTGATGCAGTCACTCTGGCGGCCGCTGCCGGACGGCCACCGCTTCAAACCGGTGACCGAATGGGCGGCCGGATTTGCACGCCTGCGCGCTCGCTACGACGGCGGGACAGGTCCGCTGCCATCAGACCGCGTCGCGCTGGCTGAGAGCTTATTCGAGGAGTTGTTTGCCTGCGCTGCACCCGCAGTCCTGCTGCACGGCGATCTGCATCACGGCAACATTCTGGCCGGCGAGAGCGGATCGTGGCGGGCCATCGATCCACAAGGTGTCGCCGGCGAACCGGCCTACGAAGTCGGCGCCCTTTTGCACAACCCGATGCCCGAGGTCGCCAACTGGCCGGACCTGCCGCGTATCCAGCGCCGCCGCGTCGATCAGCTCGCCGCGATACTCGGCTTCGACCGCCGGCGCATCGTTGGCTACGGCGTAGCACAGGCCGTCCTGTCGGCCTGGTGGACACTGGAAGATCACGAAGAACTGGACGGACCAGCCCTGGCCTGCGCGGACGCCCTGGTTCCGCTGCTGACCAATTGACAAGGCAAATGGTTGAGAGACCGCCTTGTGTTGCCGTTTCGGAGAGACATATGACTCAGCAAGACAACCCCAACCGCACGGTGCGCGCAGGCCGACGACGGCCTGCCGGATCAGGCGATTCAAGCACCCACGGGCGCGCAAGCGCGCCTCAACGTGATCGGCCACCCAGCGGAGGAAGCGGCGGCGGATCCCAGGGAACCGGTGGCGGTGGCGGATCCCATAGCTCTGGCGGCGGCGGCTCTTACGGCTCAGGCGGCTCAGGAATGCCAATATTGCCGGGCGGCGGCGGGCCAATGAGCATGGTCGTGATTGGGGTGATCGTCGTCCTGGCGCTGTGCGCGTTCGTGGCATTCTCGCTGTTAGGAGGCGGGAATGATGGCGACACAGACATCGCGCAGCAGGATTTCAGCCAACCGGCCGCGACAGAGAAACCATTGCCAACCCGCGTACCGCCGACGCCGGCGATCGCGTTGGGCCAGCCAAGCCAGCCGACCAATGTGACAGGCGGCGGCGACACCTGGACGGTGATGCTCTACCAGGACGCCGACGACAAGATCCTGGAAGAGGATCTGTTCATCGACTTCAATGAGGTAGAACGCATCGGCTCGAGCAACAAGGTCAACATCGTCGCGCAGATGGACCGTTACAAAGGCGGCTTCAGCGGCGACGGCAACTGGACCGGAGCACGCCGCTACTATGTGACACAGGACGACGACCTGGAGCGCATCAATTCGCAGGTAGTCGGAGATCTTGGCGAGGTCAACATGTCCGACGGCCAGACGCTGGTTGACTTCGTCACCTGGGCCGTAGCCAACTATCCTGCTGACAAATATGCCCTGATCCTGTCAGACCATGGGATGGGCTGGCCGGGCGGCTGGAGCGACCCCGACCCGCGCAGCAGCGGCGACCGGAGCATTCCGCTGGCAGCAGCCATTGGCGACCAGTTGTATCTCATGGAGCTCGATCAGGCGCTGGGCGAGATCAGAGCAACCACCGGCATCGACAAGTTTGAGTTGATCGGTCTGGATGCCTGCCTGATGAGCCACATGGAAGTTTTCAACGTCTTGCAGCAGCACGCGCGCTACGGTGTTGCATCCCAGGAGACGGAGCCGGCCCTTGGCTGGGCTTACACCAGTTTCCTCAATCAGTTGGTCAATAATCCGAGCATGAACGGCGCCGGGCTGGGTGCTGCCGTAGTGGACACCTACATCCGCGACGACCAGCGCATCGTCGACGACCGGGCACGACAGCGTTTTGTCGGCAGCAGTTCCGGGTCCGCCGCCCAGATCACCCGCCAACTGGAGAGCAGCATCACGCTGTCGGCGGTTGACCTGAGCGCCATGCCGGAACTGAACGCGGCCGTCAATCAGCTTGCCCTGGCGCTGCAAGGCGTGGACCAGCGCGCGGTAGCCAAAGCGCGCAGCTACGCCCAACCGTTCACCAGCATATTCGGCAGCGACGTCCCGCCGTCCTACATCGACCTCGGAAACTTCGCTCAACTGGCAGCCCAGGAAACGCGCAACCCGGCGGTCACGCAAGCCGGCCAGGCCGTGCTGGACGCGCTGAACGGCGCCATCGTGGCGGAGAGGCATGGCAGCAAGAAACCGGGCGCAACCGGTTTCTCGATCTACTTCCCCAACTCGCAGCTCTATCGCAACCCGGCCGCAGGCCCGGAGTCGTACACAGCCATCGCCAACCGCTTTGCTGCCGACTCGCTGTGGGATGATTATCTGGCCTTCCACTACACCGGGCGGCGCTTTGAAGCGGGCGACAGCCAGCTGGTCGCTCCCGACCGCAATCAGCCCGTTGAAGCGCCTGGCGCCGGACAGATCACTCTCGGTCCGGTCGAACTGTCCGACAACGTGGCAGCACCCGGACAACCGGTGTTGATGAAGACCGTTGTGCGCGGCGAGAATATCGGCAACATCTACTTTTTCGCGGGCTATCTGGACAGCCAGGCCAACTCGATTTACGTAGCCGACACTGACTTCCTGACCAGCAACGAGACGCGCGAACTCAACGGCGTCTATTACCCCGACTGGGGCGCGGGCGACTTCAATCTGGAGTTCGAATGGGAGCCGGTCGTGTTTGCTCTGGATGACGGTCAGAACACCGTAGAAGTCCTGCTGACGCCGCAGTCATACGGTGCCGCGCCCGAGAATGCCGTCTACACCGTCGATGGAACGTATACCTACGCAGATGGCGAGCACCGAGCCGCCCGGCTGTATCTCAGCGACGGCGAGCTGCGCAACGTCTATGGGTTCACCGACGACGGTCAGACCGGTGCGCCGCGTGAGATATTGCCCCAGCAGGGCGACCGCTTCACGATCACCGAGACCTGGTACGACCTGAACAGCGCCGGCCGCATGTCAACCCCGGCAACGCAGGATGGTGGAACCATCACCTTTGGCAACGGACCGGTAACCTGGAAGCTACTGGATGCCGCCGCGGGTGACTACGTCATCGGCTTCATCGCCGAGGACCTGGACGGCAACCGCACCGACAGCTACACACAAGTGACGGTGCGTTGACCCCGTTCGTAGTAGGCGCTTCAGCGCGGTTTCTGGAGCGAGACAACGAAGCGCCTACTGCGAACCAGATCATCCGTTGTCCACGGCCAGCTCAAAGGTCGCGCTGACGCCGTTGACGGTGACCGTGTACTGACCCGCAGAAAGGCCTTCAACCTCCAGCGGAACCACTTCCTCATACGGCACCAGAGCGGCGGTGCACATCGCATCGGCCGGCCGCTGGGTCGTGATTGTTACGATGAATTCGTTGCCTTCCTGTCGGGAGGTCACCTGGTCGAGCGTCGTGCAACCGTCAGGCAGATAGCCTTTGACGACGACGTGGACCTGCACCGGGAACGACTCCAGGATCAGCACTTCCACGCTTTCCACAATAGCCTCGCCATTTTGAATCGCGCCGGTACCCGACGCCGGTTCCTCGGTCGTCGGCGACGTAGTCTGTGAGCTGTCAGCAGGCTGTTCTGCCGGCGTTTGCCCGGGAGCAACCACCGGCGGGAGCGAACAGCTCATCATAACCAACGCTGCAAAGATCAGGATACCTACTGTTAGTGATAGCCGCTTCATATTTCTCTCCTTTCAACTGATCCAGGCCGGTCCGGAAGTTCCGGTGATTTGCCAGCCTTCGGGAAAATTCTCAAGCACATAGGTTTGTCCGCCGGCGGCCAGCATTGCGATATAGATGCTGGCCGGTACATGCAACGTGCCGTCAGGTTGCGCTGTGATGTTGCCCACGGTGATGATCGCACCGCCGTCGGCGACGGCGCCGTTCGGATCGCGCGGGACGTCGTCAGCCTTGTCCACCCATATGAACCGGGCCGGCAGATCGGAGAGTGCAGCGCTGATGCGCTCCTGATCAGCAGGCGCGATTGCCTGGCCGTTGGCCGGCGAGCCTGACGCGCCAACGCTGTCATCCGTGCGACGCACGAGATAAACTACCGGGAAGTTGGGCGGCTGGCCATAGGTGTGGTCGACCGTGTAGACCTGACGAACGACTCGCTGGTAGATGTCACCAGGATCGTAGCTGGCAGGAGTGGCAGACGACGGCGTTGCCACCTGCGGGGTCACCTGGTCGCCCGCCAGCCAGCAGTCGCCCACCGTGTCGTCGGCGCAAATTACCCGCCACCAGCGACCATCCTGGCTCACACCGGTCACAAAAGCCATTTGCCCGCCAAACACCTCGCCAATTTGCTCGAACTGCGGACCGGGGCCGGTCACCATCGGCGTGTCAGCGTCGGCCTGGACAAAACGGGTCGGCGTCGCAAGCGCACCGAAGGTAAACAACTGGCCTGCGTAGTCCAGCATCGCTTGCTGTTCAACCTGGAGCGCCGTCGATTGGCCCGTACCGTTGAAACTAAGATCCAACGTCATGGCGTCCGCGGTGGCCGGGTCTTTCTGGCTGTACTGGAAGGATGCCAGCGCGTCGATCCACCCAAAAACCTGGCCAAGCTGAGGGCTGGAAAGCCAGCGCGCGCCCAGGTCGCTGGCGGGGGAGGTCTGGCAGGTCACCGCGGGCGCCTGCCCGCCGGCGTAAACTGAAAGTCCATCACAGAAGCCGGCGATCCCGCCCTCGCGCCGCCAGATCATGGCCAAACCGTTCAGCGGATCAGCTTGCCCACCGGCTGCATCGGCAACGACCTCGCCAGCCCATGCGGCCAGACTGCGTTGGTCGGCGGCTTCGGCACGCGCCGGACCATCTCCTTTGAGACTTACCATGCCAGACGGTGTTTCCGCATCATAGGATGCATACAGCATCGTGTAATATGCCAGTTCGGCGGCGCGCGGCTGTGGCAACGGCGCAGTTTGCGTCGGCGGCGAGCCGCACGGGCCAAAGTTAATCCATTCAGCGCTGATCTGACCGGCAATGCATGGCTCGCCAGGTGCTTGCCAACTCACAATCACGTCCTCCGCAACTGCGCCGGCAGGTTGCTCTACATCGGCGATGAGGGCCACCGACAGGTCTTCGTTGGTGTGCACAGTGGTCTGCAAGCCATCCACTTCGACAACGATCCGGTAACCGGGCGTAATCACCTCAGCGCACATGATTTCCATGGTGTTGACGCCGAGACACGAGTCGGGCCAGTTGACCGGCTCCATCGACACCAACGTCATCTGCGTCGGATCGACGGCCAGCTTGCCGGACAGCACCTTGACAACTTGTTCGGTCGTCATTGTGGCTGGCACGCCAGTCGGGGGTTCGCTGGCAGCAGGCGGTGGTTCAGTCGGCACGGTCGCGTCGGTCGGGGTTGCCAGCGGCGCGGGCGTCATGGTCGGTTGGTCAACGGTCGAGGTGGGTTGGGCGGGGCCTGCCGGCCCGGCGCAGCCTGCCAGCACAATGCCCGTCAAGAGAAGTAGTACTATACCGGTTCTTACGTTCAATGTTGTCCTCCAAATACAGTAGCCTCCGGGAGGTGACAGTCGAAATCACATGTGGGTTGATTTCCTGCCACCTCCCGGAGGCTCATCACGCGGCCATTACACGCAGCTACTTTGCCAAATTGTTCAGCAAAGGGCGCATCGATCAGCGCAGCAGCCAGTCGAGACAGCACAGCCAGAAGGCCGGGTAGTGCGGCCAGAAGACGAAGTTGCAGCCCCAATGCGGCGCAGGGTCGGACATGTAGGCCAGCACGCGGCCGCGGCCGAAATCGCCGCCCGCCACCAGCGGGTCGCCGGTCTCGCGCACATCGAGCAAGACCGGACAACCTTCCCTGGGTCGCACCTGATTGTACCCTAGAATCGGCGGAAAGTCGCGGAAGTCGAGGTCGCGAAAGGTGGCGTCGCCAGCATCTGTGACCGCGGCGGTGAACCCCTCGGTGCTTTCGATCAAATCCTCGTAGTCCAGGCAGCGCACCGGCAGTATCTCACGTAGCCGCGTCCGGTTCCAGCCGCCCTTGCCCATCTCGCCGGTGAACGAGAGCCACCCGCCCAGAAACATCATGCGCTTGCCCGCCTGCACCGCTTCCACAGTCAAGCGGACGCGGTCGGGATAGGTCAGCACACCCTTGCCAAACGCCTGGCGGTCGAAGAAATTGGGCGCGAGTTGAAACAGCTTCGCCTCGACATCGCTAAAGATGATGACGTCGTACTCGTCGAGGATGCGCTCATATTCGCCCGGCGCCAGCTTGTAGAAGTCCCAGGCGGGCGCGTCGGTCACCTCGTGCTCCCCGCTGCTTTGCAGCGCATCCCTCAGCCAGCGGCTATAGTAGAAGATGTCCAGCCCTTTGTGGGCGTAGTTGAAGGGCGTCTCGGCAAAGACGGGCCCCAGACTGACCGCCCAGTCGCCGACGTAGAAGATTTTTGCCACAGTGCGCCTCGTGCTTCAAGAGCTAAATGTTCAGTACGTCAACACAACCTTGAGGACCCGTTCGGGGTGCATATCGATCAACCGGTACGCTTCCTCGGCGCGATCGAAGGGAATGCGGTGTGTGATCAGGCCATCGCTGCGTAGACGACCGCTGACCAGCAAACCGGTAACAGTAGCATTGACTCTCTCCCGATCCCACAGCGGATAATCGCGGTGTGGATTTCCCCAGACCGCCATGCTGGAAACCATGGTCACCCGGTTATGGTGCCACTCTTCCCCCAGCCGCAGGGCTGCCCCGCCGCCCTGGTAAAACCCGGCTGCCACTACCACGCCACCCTTGCGCACGCTGCGTATCGCCTCTTGCAAGGCTGCGTAGTGGCCGGAAACCTCAATCGCGACATCGGCGCCGCGGTGACTGCTGGCTGATTTGATTTCAAGACCGACATCGCACGCGGCCGGGTCGAGCACACAATCCGCCCCATAATCGGTTGCCAGCGCGCGGCGCGACGCATAAAGGTCCACGGCATCGATCCAGGCCGCGCCGTTCAGTCGCGCAAGTTGTACCACCAGCAAACCAATTACGCCCAACCCAAAGACTGCTACACGGTCACCGACCTTGATATGGGCGTCATGCACCGCGGCCAGCGCGACGCCTCCCAGAGCCAGCAGCACGGCCTGGTCAGGCGAGAGGCCGGCTGGCAGCGGCTCAACCCGTTGGCGATAGGGAACGTCGTGGGGATCGAAAGTCTGCGTCTCGGCATGGGGCAGCAGCATATGCACGAGATCACCCGGTTGGAGGTGTTCAACCTGCGAACCAGCCTCGGTCACGCGGCCCACCCATTCGTAGCCGAGCCGGAGCGGCGGCGGGGCCCCGGCCCGAGACCGAAACAGTCGTAGCTCCGGGTCGAATTCTTTCTCCTCAAAGGGAGATGTGCCGCGATAGAGATTCAACTCAGTGCCGTGGCTAATGCCACTCAAGATGGCCCTGGCGCGCACCTGGTGCGGCTGCAAAGGGGCATCGTCGTACGCCACGAGCTCGACGTGGCGAGGAGAGGCGACTTCCAATCGTCGTGGCATAGACCGATCCTCATCAGATCAACAATGCTAGCTAAAGCAACTCTAAAGCGGCAACTGCAGCGGCTGTCCCGACTCGGCTGACCGGTAGGCGGCAATGACAACCTCGAGGGCCTTGTAACCGTCCAGCCCGGTCACGCTTGGCGCTCGCTTCTCGTCGATGGCCGCGACGAACTCGGCGATCATCGCCCGGTCCGCGTCGGACATCCACGGCAGCCAGGCGGGATGGTCGCCCCGGTTGCTGTAGAGCGTCATGTTTTGGCGGAAGGCGTCGACGTTGACGACGCCGCGCTGACCGATCAGGTCCATGGTCAGCCCGCCCCAGGTTGGATAGTTGAACGGGCGGCTCCAGGAACAGTCGATGCTGGCAAACGTGCCGTCCGCAAAAGTTAGCATGGCCAGCCCGCCCGTCTCGACCTCGACCGCGTCGCCGTGCATGATGCGGTTCATCTGCGCGTACACCTCGACGACCTCGCTGCCCAGGAACCAGCGCAGCAGGTCGGCCAGATGCACGATGTGGTCCATGCCTGAGCCGCCGCCGGCCAGATCCTTGTCCACGAACCAGTCGCGGTAGCGCTTGGGCAACTGCCCCTGGTTGGTGGTGTTACAGGC
>JACKBI010000022.1 GCA_020634615.1 Anaerolineales bacterium | reverse complement strand
CCGGGAAAAAAGGTCAGGTATGAGTTCAGTCCGTCGAACGCCCACACGGCCAGAAATCCCAGCAGCAACACGACGATGGGTGTCGGTGGCAGCGCCGCGGCCTTGCTTCGGCCGAGGATAAGAAGCAACACCAGCCCAAACAGCGCGCCCAGATACTGCCCGGAGCAGCGTGCGCACAGCGGCAACTGATGATCGCCAAAGAAGTACGAGCGCACCGAAATCTGGTGGCAAACCGCATAGCCGATGTGATCCGCCTTGCCCAGCAAATCGCCTGGCGACAGTACGAGCACCGCCAGGACGAAGCCCAGACCGCCGAACAGCAGCACGCGGTCCAGTGTTCGACGGCGCGCCACCGGTGGTGACTCGCCGTTCGGAGCAGCAGATTGAGGGATTTCAGGTGGGTTGGAGGTCATTCGGTGGGGTCTCGGTTCGCTGGCAGTGTAGCATAGCGCAGACGGCTCAACAAACGTCGCTCGAGGCATTGGCCGCTCGGCACGCTCGCGGGTACAATCCGCTGCAAATTCGCTTTCCACGCATCGAGCCAATGATACCAGACCATCTTCCTCGCATTCACGTCGTCGCCACGGGCGGAACTATCGCCATGCGCGCTGATCCTGTCGGCGGTGGCCCGGTGCCGGCTGTCAGCGGCCGGGAGTTGGTCGCAGCCGTGCCGGGCCTTCAGCTTGTCGGCCAGATCACCGTCGAGGAGTTCACCAACATCCCTTCCGAACGCATGCGGCCTGAGAACTGGCTGCGGCTGGCGCGTCGGATAAACGAGCTGCTGACGGAGGGAGCGGCCGACGGCATCGTGATTCTCCACGGTACCGACACCATGGAGGAAACCGCTTTCTTCCTCGACATCACGGTTCCGACCGATGTGCCGGTCGTCTTCACCGGGTCAATGCGGGCGGCATCGGATCTGCGACCTGACGGGCCTGCCAACATTCTCGATGCAGCCACTGTCGCTGCGCATTCCGATGCACGCGGCCGCGGCGTCTTGATCGTGATGCACGGCGAGATTCACTCCGCGCGGCGGGTCACCAAGATCGACACCTCCGACGTGGACGCCTTCGACTCGGTGCTGCCGCCTGATTTGGGAACGGTGCGCAGCGGGCAGGCCGAGTTCAGTGAGACCTGGTCGCCGCATGTTCATGTGCCGCTGCCGGAGTCGCTGCCGCGGGTCGATATCGTGCTGATGTATGCCGGCGTGGATGATTTCGCGCTGCGGGCTGCTGTGCAGCGCGGCGCCGCCGGGTTGGTGATCGCTGGCGTCGGCGCCGGCAACGTCAACGAGGATCTGTTCGGCGCAATCCTGGATGCCCTGCACGCCGGCCTGCCGGTGGTCATCTCAAGCCGTGTGCCCTACGGCGGCAGCCGGCCGATCTATGCCTATGCCGGCGGCGGTGTGGCGTTGCAGCGCGCCGGCGCGATCTTTGCCTTTGACCTCAACCCGCAAAAAGCGCGCGTGCTGCTGATGGCCGCCCTCGGCGCCGGCTACGACCTCCCACAACTCCAGCAACTCTTCGACTTCGCCCCTCCCACGTAAGACGGTTTTCAAAACCGTTCGCTCTCCCGCTCCCTCGCCCCTACGCCCAGGCGACCACCCGCCGAGCGCCACGCGCACGGAACGTCAGATATGCCACCTCGCAGGTTAGCGCGGCCGTCCATGCCAGCGCGGCCGTCACCGCGCCTGGCCATGGCAGCAGTGACGCGCCCACGATCACTGTCACGTATAGCGTGCTGATGTGAATCACCGTCGCAATGGTGATCGCCGTCGTGCGTGAGAAGTGGATCAGCACGCCGCGTTGCCACGATGTCAGCGTTGTCAGACCAGGCACCAGCACCATCAGCGCCGCGGGCACACGCGCCAGATCGACCAGATTAGACGGCAGGCCGGACACGTCAGTGAACCAGAGGCCGGAGAGCGGCGTCAGCGTCACCAGCGCGGTCAGCAGCGTCAGCCCGCCGGCCAATGCGTAGCTGAAGCGCCGCAGTTGGCGGTACGAGTCGCGGTCCTTGAGCAGCGCGACCACCACCTCTTGCAGGGCGACGCCTGTGCTGCGCAGCATGAAAATCAGACCGTTGATCACCGGCCAGACGGCCAGCGATTCCAGTGCCCGCGGCGCCCGGCTCAAACCGAGGTTGATGATCGGTGTGCCGATCAGCACGATGAACGATGTCATCGCCAGCGGCACGTAGAAGTTCAGCAGGCGGGACCACGTCAGCGGCTCCAGCGTCGGGTCATCGACTGCCAGATCGTCGCTAATCGTGCTGCGTGCAAATACATAGGAGACGGCTGCACCCGCCACCACGCCAACGCTGAGTGCCAGAGCCGCAACGTTCGCGCCCGAGGCGAATCCCGTCAGCAGACCGATCCCTGCGACAATTCCAGTCGCTATCAGCCGGATAGCGGTCGTGTAGGCCACGATGCCCGGTCGGCCGAAACGGATGAGCACGCCCTGCCACATGCGGCGGTAGGCGATGGCGCCGGCCCATGGCGTCATCAAGAGGAACGAGACGCGACTCGGCTCGATTACCTCCGGCGGCGCGCCCACCAGTCTGCCCACGATCCAGGCGTAGAGCGGGGTCAGCCCCACCAGCAAATGCAGCGCGGTCAACCCCCAGGCCATGATGTGGGTGAATTGCAGCAGCCTGCGGTACGACTGGCGGTCCTTGGCCAGCGCCGTTCCCATGGTCAGGAACATGATCACCGGGCTTTCGATGATCAGCGCCAGTGCGAAGGTCAGGCCCCAGGCCGCCAGGTTGAGGGTCGGCTCGGGCAAACGCGCGATGACGGCGCTGAGCATGGGCTGCTCCAGCGCCATCAATATCCACATGGCCGCCAGCGGCAGCCAGAAGCGTATGATCTTACGCTGGGTGAGGATGTCGGTCACAGTGTCTTCCTGGAAATGTCAAAGGCGGCAAGCGCCTGGCCTGCCGCCTCTGATGGTTATCGAGAGGTTTGACGCGTTCGGTCACGCCGAACTCTTCCGGTAACATGCCTATGAAAGTTAAGATTTTTTCCGGTAATAGCCTGGCGAGGCCTGCCCGACCGTTAAACGGATCGGGCTACGAGGTGAAAGGCCCTACGGGCCTGGATTCCAGCCCTGAAAGGGCTTCCATGTTGTAGCCGGATGGCCTTGCGAAGCACCCCGTAGCGGAGCGGAGTGGGTGGCCTCCGGCGGGCGTGTCGGGCCAATTACCGATCTTAATTCTTAAGGTTCATAAGCATGTCTGCGTATGCATAGAGTTGTCAATTGTGAACGGCTAGACTCTACTGCAGCATTCCGTCGTGCCCGCGCAAGCCGGTATCCGGGACCGCGACGGCTAGATTCCAGCCTTTGCGGGAATGACAATCAGCGGCGGCTCAGCGTTGTGCATTCTTACCCTGCATCGCTCGCCGCGACTTTGCAACCTCAGCGTGTCGTCACCCCGAAGTTCGCCGCCACGGTCTGCACGTCAAGCAGGTCAAACGCGCCGTCGCCCGCGCCGCCGTTGTTCAGGTCAAAGATCGGGTCGTAGACGCCGTTCGTCCAGTAGCTCTGCAGCGCTTCAGCGGCCAGCATGATGTCGGTCACGTCGACCTGCGAGCTACAGTTGATGTCGGCGAAGAAGCAGGTGACCTCGAACGACTGGGCTGAGAACGGGCCCCAGTTGCCGCCGCTGTCCAGCCCGCGCACCATCGCCAGATGCGTTCCCCGGCCAAGGCCGGTGGTGGCGACGGTGGCGACGACGTTTTCGATCGTCGAATTGAACGTACCGTCTGCGGCCGCCATGGGCGTGCCTGTACCGGGATCGCCGGGAGGCGCATCGCCGGGGCGCACCACGAAATACTCTGCGGCCGCGACCGGTTGGTTCCCGTTCTGCGTATCGTTGATCTGGGCCGTCAGGTTTACCGGCGCGCCAGAGGCAACGCTGGTTGGGCTGGCGGCTACGCTGCGTGCATCCGGTCCATAGACCCGCATGTAGGGCCGGTCAGAGATCGTCGCGGCGTATTTCAGCACCGGCAGCATGTTGCTGATGATGCCGGGCAGCAGGTTGCAATTCGAAAAGAAGTCGTCGCCGTACAGCTCGATAACGTAGGCCGGGATGCCCAGCTCGCCGTACGCCCAGTCTCGTGTGTTGCCGCTAACCGGATAGAGCGCATGCTGCACGCCGTAGCTGTTGTAGGTAGACATCTTGTAGGCGATGGCCTCCAACTGGGCATTGTTGGGCGAGTTGGCCGTGGTCCAACCCCACGGAACCAGGATGACGCCGTCGGTGTAGTTGTGCAGATTGATCAGGAAGCCGGTGACATCGGCCGGTGCGGGGTCGTTGTCGCCCGGGCCGCGCTGGTCGGGAATGATGGAGCGGACGAAATCCTCGTAGGCCTGAATTTCAGGCTCCGATGCGGGGCTGGGACCGCGGAAGGTCTGAGCGCAGACATAGTCGCTATATCCGCCGTTGGGGCCTTCCCACTTGAAAACGTGATTGCGGTTCATGTCGATGCCAAACTGGCTGCCGGAAGTCGGCGGCCAGGCGCAGGCCAGCGAACCGGCAACGCTGTAGTTGCTGTTCTTGCGCCAGTACCAGGGATTGCCGGAGTAGGGCGGCTCGGTGCCCGCACCCAACTCTACCATGCGGCGGCCGTCCGGATTGCTGCTCAACACCACGTAGACCTCACGCTCATCCAGCAGCCAGGTGACGTTCGGATCGACGCCATAGCCGTTGACCAGCAACTCGATGAACGCCTTGGCAAGCTCTGGCGTCGGTATCTCACGCGCGTGGATGCCGCCATCGACGAAGAATCGACCCGTCTTTGGCCCGTCGGCCAGCTCGTTGGTGATGCGTGCGACGATCAGGTCGTCGCCTGGCCAGCTCCAGTTCTGCGGCGCGGGCGACGTGCAGCCGCCCTGCGTCTTGCACCAGCTGTCGCCGTAGTCGATCAGGTCGATCATCGTCGGATGCGCGGCGGCAAAGCCTTGCAGCCAGCTGTTGAGGTCGCTCAAGTGGCTATAGCAGGCGGGCCACGCGTCCGGGACCGCAGGCGCATCGCCCACAACGGTGACGGTGTAGCCCTGACTGCGCACACGTGCGATCTCGGCCGCCGTCAGTATGATCGTCGACGAGCCTGCCTCGAACGACTCGTCCCAGTCGGGCAAAAGTTGCGCCAGGTCTGCCGCGTCCTGGCCGCTGCTGATGTCAATGGTGACGTAGTAACGGCCGCTGGGCGGTTGTACGTCTGCAACTGGCGTCTCCGCTTCGTTTTCTGGCGCGGGGCCGGCCGCCGCGAGTCCCGGGGTCGCCAGGAGGATCGTCGCCAACAACAAGGTACCAAGCAGGGTCTTACGGTTCATTCTGGGCCTCCTGAGCTATTCTGAAAACAGGCCGGTCAACAGGAACACTTTCCCTGACAACGGGTCTTCGGCCTGGCCGACTATGAGCGCTTGTTCGCTGGCGCCGCTGCCGCGCTGCCAGCCGATAATGTTGATGACATCCGCTTCCTGGGTCAGGTCAGAGGAAGCTTTCCAGTCATCGCCGACCTGATCGGTATAGAACTGCTTGACGTCGGTCCACTGTGTTCCCTCAGGCAGCTCATAGAGATTGATCTGCGATGTCAGATTCTGTCCGGCGACGCTATCTTCGATTGCCTTGACCATGGCATCGGTCACGAAATTAGAGCCGGCTTCGGCAGGTTGGGCGCCGGCATAGACAGGAATATCCTGCAACGTGGCGGGCGCATTGCTGCTGCAGGCAGCGATAACGACCGTTAATACTGAAATTACCAGCACAAGCAAGGCGGTTCGGGGGATTCGCATGGCGCAACTACTCCAGACAATACGTGGATTGGCAGGGAAAAACGAGCCGGTGAGCCTGGCGACTCTAGCACAGGACATGGCCGCTGTCAAAGCAGAAAAGTCACTTGACAAGCAACGGCTTTGCGCTAAACTATGGGTCTCACTCTGTAATAGTCCGTTTGCCAACAAAATAGTCGGGGCAAGAAGATGTCATCCGGTTCCGACGGACATCGTTGAGCGACGGTCCGAAGTTCGTTCCACTTCACATCCATACGTACGGAGGAAGCTATGCTGGTGCTCTTATCGGTCATTCGTGTGATCCACGTCTTCAGCGCTGTCATCTGGGCAGGTGTTGCCTTTGTCAACTATGCCTGGCTTGGGCCGGCCGTCAAGGCCAGCGGGCCGGCCGGTGGGACAGTCATGGGACGCATTGCGCGTAGTTCCTTGCCGCGTGCGATGACGATTGCACCCATCCTTACTGTGTTGGCAGGCCTGGCGTTGTATTGGGTGTACTCCGGCCACTTCAACCCGAGATACATGGTGTCATGGAAGGGGGCCGCCTTGACCATCGGCGCATTGACTGGGCTGGCGGCGTTTTTTGAAGGAGCATTCGTCACCGGGCCGACCGTCGACAAGATCGGCAAGCTGGGCGCGGAGATCCAGGCTGCTGGCGGGCCGCCAAAGCCTGAGCAGTTGAGCACGATGCAAGCCTTGCAGGCCAAGCTGGACGGCGCCACAGCGCGCGGAGCGATCTTCCTGGCGATCTCTGTGGTGGGCATGTCACTGGGCGCGGCCTGAAAGCGCCGGGGACTTCGGTTCCATTCCCTTGGCTACTGGAATCTTCGAAAGTCCCCGGCACCTGGCGCCAGCCGGCGCGCAACCCGGTGAGTTTGCGGGCCGCTGCGGGCTATGTTATACTTGCGGCACTTTGACAAATGGAGGTCACCTGACTTGGAACGACGCACCGCCCGGAATGTTCCGGCGAGCAAGCGGAGGGATGTAGAGAAGAACGGCAATCAATTGCCCAAGGAGTTGGTGTTGAACCTCCTGGTCCAGGGGTATCCCCTGGAAGAATTGCTGGAATTCTTCCCGATGTTTACTCTAGATCAACTGATGTTGTTGTTAGACGACGAGGTGATCCACTAGATCGCCGCCGAGACCTATCATCATGAACGAAGCTCTGGAATGGTTCCAGGGCTTCGCTGATTCTGGCGTCCGTCATTCCCGCGGAGGCGGGAATCCACGGCTTGCCAGACTGGATTCCCGCCTCCGCGGGAATGACGGGCTACATGCGTCCTCCCAGCAGGAACTCCAGCACCAACTTATTGAATGCCTCCGGTTGATCCACCGGCGTGGCATGGCCGGAATGAGGGATCACCACCATCTGGCAGTTGGGAATACCTTCGGCCAGTCGCTTCTTGACGCTCATCGGCACTGCGTAGTCAGTATCTCCAGAAACCACCAGCGTCGGACAGGTGATAGACGGCAGGCGGTCGAGGGCATTGAAGCGCGCCACGGCCAACAGCGAGTTGCGGTATGCCTGCGGCGCGTTGACAGACAGGCGCGCGGTGGCTTCGTTGCGCAGGGATGCTTGCTCCTCGCGCGGGAACAACCGCTGAGCCACATCTGCGGCAACCTTGTCCATCCCGCTGAAGTAGGTTGAGGCAAACCGCTGTACACCCATCAGCCGGCGTCGCCATCCGTCGGACACAAAGTTGGCAGCGGTGTTCACCAGTACCAGGCTGCGCACCAGATCCGGAGCATCCAGCGCCAACTGCTGTGCCACCGCGCCGCCCAGCGACAGGCCGACCACATGTGCCGGCCGCGCCTCGATTCGTCGCATCAGCATTGCCACATCGGCAGCGAACAGGTCGATTCGATACGGGCCGGCTGGCCGCTGGGAGGCGCCGTGACCGCGCAGATCTGGCGTGACCATGCGGAAGTGCGGCACCAGGGCCGGCCATTGCAACTCCCAGTCGCTGCGGCTCCCTCCCAGTCCGTGGATCATCACCAGAGGTTCGCCGCTGCCCGCCTCTGCGTATGCCAAATCGATGGTATGTAGGTGATCGTTGTGATCGTCCATGGGGCTATGGTACTCTCGTCATGCGTCTATGTCAATCTCATCAGGGCTTTCCGTCGCACTTTTTTCTTGGCACAACCAAAACGCCATGGTACAATGCCGCCGCTATGGTGGAAACCAACGGCATCCCCCGTTCCCGTGTTCTCGTGATTGGATTGGACGGCGCTACCTGGGCCATTGCGCGCCCCTTGATGGCTGCCGGACGAATGCCCAATCTGGCGCGCCTTGTCGAACAAGGCGCCGCCGGTTCGCTCGCGTCCACTGTGCCCCCCATTTCTGCCGCTGCCTGGGTCTCGTTTCTGACCGGCCAGAACCCTGGCCGTCACGGCGTTTACCAGTTCCGTAAGTTCGACCTGCACAACTACAGCGGCTATCGCGATGAGTTCGCCACCAGCAACGACTACGTGGGGCGCAGCTTCCTGGAATTAGTCGGGCAGCGCGGGCGGACGGTCGGCTCGGTGGGCGTGCCGATGACTTATCCGCCCTTTCCCGTCAATGGCTTCCTGGTCAGCGGCTTTCCGCGGCCCTTCGGCCCGACTGCCCAGGTCTACCCGCCGGAAATGGCCGGCAAACTGGGCCGCTGGGACGAGGTGCAGGACAGCTTCAATTTCTCGCTGTCGGGCGCCAAGACCGTGGAAACCTCCGACTACTGGGTGGAGCGGTACACCGAAATCTCGGTGGAGGCGCTGGCAGAGAAGGACTACGATCTGTTCCTGGTGGTATGGAACAGCACGGACAATATCCCACACCTCTTCTGGAAATACACCGACCCCAATTTCCCGGCCTATGACGCGGCCGGCGCGCAGCAGTTCGGCGAGGTCATCAATCACCAGTACGAGGTGGCGGACGGCGAAATTGCCAAGCTGCTGGCTGCGCTGCCAGATCCTGACAACACCACCGTCGTCGTCATGTCCGACCACGGCATGGGACCGTATCCTCATTTGTATGTTCACCTGAACGCCTGGCTGGCCGGGCAAGGCCTGCTGGCAGTGCGCGGCGGCAGTGGTGGTCAGCCCAGCCTCACCAGTCGCGTGGTCAGCAGCGCGCGCAAGCGGCTGCCGGCGCAGTGGCGTCACCGCCTGCGCGGCCGGCTGCCGGCTGACATGCGCGCTGGCATGCATGCCCGCCACATGAACCTCGACCAGATCGACTGGGCGCACACACTGGCCTATCGCTTCAAGATATTCCCGTCTGTGGAAGGGGTCGTGATCAATCTGCGCGGCCGGCAGGAACAAGGAATCGTCGAACCGGGCGCGGCCTACGATGCGCTGTGCGACCAACTGGTTGATGCCCTGGCCGAGCTGCGCGATCCTGACACGGGCCAGCTGATCGTGGCGCGCGCCAGCCGGCGCGAGATGCTGTTCGAGGGCCCGTTCCTGGACGACATCCCCGATATCATCGTCGAGTTGAATGGTGATTACACCGGCGGTTCTTCGGTTGCCGGCCCACTGATCAGCCCGCTGCCGCTGCGCGATCTGAGCGAGTACAGCGCATCGCACCATCCCGACGGTCTGTTTGTGGTGTGCGGCGCGGGCGTCCGTGCCGGTGCGTGGATCGAGGGTGCCCAGATCATTGATCTGCCGCCGACCCTGATGCACCTGCTGGGCCTGCCCGCAGCGTCGTGGATGGATGGCAAGGTGATCACGGGCATTTTTGAGCCGTCCGCGCTGCGTCCGGTGGCCTACGCCGACTATGATCTGGCAGATGTGGATCGTTCCACCAGGTTGAGCGACGCCGACGAGGAAGCGATCCGCGCGCAACTGGCCGGTCTTGGGTATCTACGCGAATGAGGGCATTGGCGTGATCAACCAACGAATTGGCCGGCCATCGACGCCGCGCGCTGATCGTCGCAATCCCGCCTGGTGGATCGTTCCGCTGGGATTGGCTGGCTGCCTGCTGATCGGCTTCGTCATGGGCGTGCGCCAGTCGCCGATGATGGCCGCCGCCATGCTGGGCGCCGGTATCTCAGTGGCCTGGGTGGCGCTGGTGGTCGCACGACCTGAATTCGCGCTGCTGATCTATACCGTGCTGGCGGTCAATCTGAACAGCATCGACCTGCCGGTGCCCGGCGGCGTGCGTCTCAGCCCGGACATTCTGCTGACGTCGCTGCTGATCGTCGGCGTGGCGCTGCGAGCATTGACGATGCGCCGGCCCGTCTTTTCACTGCCCATCACCGCACCCTATCTGATTTTCCTGGCCGTGCCGATGGTTACCATGATCTGGAGCCCGACGCCGGTCGAGTCGATGAAGGGCATCTTCCGTTTCGTCAGCTACTATGCCATCATGTGGCTGATCGTGGATGTGATCCAGAGCAAGGAGCAACTGCGGCACATGGTGGTCGCTCTGCTGCTGGCGCCGATTATCCCGATACTCACCAGTTTCTTGCAGGCTGCCACCGGCGGTGGACAGACGATCTGGGCCGGCGAGCTGTTCAACCGAGTCTACGGGTTGGCCGGCGGGCCGTTCACACTGGCCTATTTTCTGGTGTTGTTGATCCCTCTGGTGCTGATCTTCCTTCTGGAGTCGTCGCCCGAGGACGCCGGCAGCGGCGTCTGGCAGTTTCGCAAGGGACTGCTGGCATTGCTGCTGGTTGGGGCAGGCGCGGCTTTGCTGCTGACCTTCATTCGCGGCGCGTGGTTTGCGTTGGTGTTCGCCGTGCTGTTGCTAGGCCTGCTGCGCGGCTCGCTGCGTTACCGCCAACTGCTGCTGACGATCCCGGTGGTTGCCGGCTCGGTGCTGCTCATCTTTTCGCCAGCGCTGGATCGCCTGGAGCAGGTGGCCGACCCAACCAGCACACTCTTCGGTCGCATCGAGGTTTGGAAGCTGGCAGTTGACTGGATCACCACCAGCCCGTTGGCCTTCCTGGCCGGTCTTGGGATGAAATCGTTCGAATATTTCTACATCCTGCAGGCTGCGCCGCGGATCGCTGGCCTCTACTGGCGGCGCGAGGCCTTCCTGATCGGCAACCGCCCACACAACGAGATCCTTGGCTTCTGGCTGGACGTGGGCCTGATCGGCCTGATCGCCTTCATCGCGTCGCTGGTGATCGTGATCCGTCAGGCATGGCGAATTTTCCGTCGATCTGATGACCAGCCGTTGCAGCTTTTCGCTCTGGCGTTTATCATCGGTTCGGCCGGCATTCTCTTCGGTGCGATGGGCGACAACGTCTTTTCGCAGCCCAGCGTCGCCAGCTATTTCTGGATTATGGCAGGGCTGATCATGGCGATCACACGACACATGATGCCAGCAGCCGTGCAAGACACTGCGGCGACGCCATGACCGCGCCGGTGACCGGCCCGCGCGTGCTGATGATCGGTCCGGAGCCGCGGGTGGGCGGCGGCATCTCGGCTGTCACCGGCATGATTCTCGACTCGACTCTGCCGGCGCGCTGCCGTCTGACCTATCTGGCAGAGGGCACGAGGGCCGGCGGATTGAGCAAGTTGCGTCGCTCCCTGGCTGCGCTGGCTGGCGAGATCAGCTTGCTGGCGAGGCGGCACGTGGACGTGGTTCACTTGCAGGTTGGCGGCGGCAGCAGCTTCTATCGACATGCGTTGTACCTGGCTTTGGCCCGGCTGGCGGGCCGGCCTGTTCTTTTTCATTGGCATATTCCCGGCGATGCCAGCGCCGCCACTGAGATCACCGGCGGCAATCCGTTGCAAGGCTGGCTCGTGCGCTGGGCGCTGCGTTCGGCGACTGTGGTGGTGGTGCTGTCAGAAAGCTGGCAGGCTGCGTTGGCCGGATTGCTTCCAGCCGGCGTCGATGCTGATAGTCGACTGGTTGCGCTGCACAACCCCGTGGACTGTGCCGCAATCCGCCCACCGGCTGACCCTGACCGGCGATCCGATACCAAGGTGCTGTTTCTGGGTGACTTTTCCGCTCGCAAGGGCGTGCGTGATCTGCTGGCTGCTGCGCCAACGGTACTGGAGCGATGCCCTGAAGCGCATTTCGTCGTCACCGGCGGTGAGCCGCCTGTGGACGTGGCAGCGCTGGCAGCAGGGCTTGGCGATGGCGTGACGTTTGCCGGTTGGGTGCGCAGCGACCAAAAGTTGGCCCTGTTGCAGCAGGCGGCGCTGCTGGTATTGCCTTCCTACGCCGAGGGCGTTCCCATCGCCGTGCTTGAGGCGATGGCTGCCGGGCTGCCGGTGGTCACCACACCGGTCGGCGGCATCCCGGATCTGATCGCCGAAGGCCGCAACGGGCTGCTGGTGCAGCCGGGCGACGTCCCCTCCCTGGCATCCGCGATCACCCGGCTGCTGGACGACCCGGCGTTGCGCAGCGCGATGGGCGACCTCAACCGTCAGCAGGTCGTGGCCGAGTACGACGTGCCGCGCTATGTGGATCGGCTGTTGGCGTTGTATGCCGATGTGACGACGGTGCGCCCGCCGAATGAATTCGGCGTTTGATACGGAGAAAGTATGCTGATGAAAGTTAAAAATTTAACTCGGTAATAGTCCAGCGAGGCCCGCCCGACCGTAAAACGGATCGGGCTACGAGGTGGAAGGCCCCACGGGCCTGGATTCCAGCCCTGGAAGGGCTTCCACGTTGTAGCCGGACGGCTTTCAGCCTCCGGCGGGCGTCACGATGCAATTGCCGGTTTATTTTCTTAACTTTCATCAACCGCAGCAGATAAGCGGTTGAAACCGCAGATTGTTTTCATGACCAACGTTCTTATCTACATCGTCGATGCCCTGCGGGCCGACCATTTGAGCAGCTACGGCTACGCCCGACCGACGACGCCGAATCTTGACGCGCTGGCGGCTGAGGCTTCGGCTGTGCGTTTCAGCGCGGCCTGCTCGCCCAGCACGTGGACCAAGCCGGTGGCCGCGTCGATCCTCAGCGGCTGCTACCCGCCGGCGCATGGTGTGCGCAGCCGCAGCGACCTGTTTGTGCGCGCCGTGCCGCGGCTGCCTGAGTTGTTGCAGGCTGCCGGTTATCGTACGGCTGCCGTCAGCACTATCGGCAACGTTTCCTCGCCCATGGGATATGCGGTCGGCTTCGATAAGTTCGTCGATCTGTACAAAGAGCCGTCGCTGGTCAGCCGGCGCGAGGTCAGCAACACCGGGGCGTGGAAGCTCTATTTCGAGGAAGACACCACGGTCGTCCTGCCGCTGGCGGAGGATGTCAACGAAGCCGCGTTGCCGTGGCTGGCAAGCCAGGCAGCAGCCATTGCCAATGGAAATGGCAATCAGCCGGCCGCGTCGGGTTCTCCCTGGTTTATGTTTCTGTGGGTGCTTGATCCGCACGATCCGTATTATCCGCCGCCTGGTTACGACCGCTGGCGCGACACAGCATACACGGGTAAGATCGACGGCAGCGCGGAAAGCGTGCGCCGGGTGCGGACGTCAGACGACATCCAGCGGTTGGTTGACCTCTACGACGGCGAGATTGCCTACACAGACGTGCAATTCGGGCTGCTGGTGCAGCAGCTCAAGGCGCAGGGCCAGTACGACGACACACTGATCGTGGTGGCCGGCGACCACGGCGAGGCGTTTGGCGAGCATGGCGATTTCGTCCACGGACATCTCGCCTATGAAGAGATCATGCGCGTGCCGTTGATCATCAAATTTCCGGCTGGTTTCGACGTGCAGCCGGGCGCGACCGGCGCGCTGGCGCAGTTGACCGACATCGCGCCGACGGTACTGGACGCGTTGGGGCTGGGCCAGTTGGCCGACGGGATGCAGGGCGTCAGCCTGTTGTCCGCGGCGCGCGCCGGCGAACGGCCCCGCTCGCTGGTTTACTCTGAGACGCAGGCATCCACCGCCAATCAGCGGCTGCTTGCAGTCCGCGATGACCGATGGAAATACCTGCGCGTCGATCCGCCCGGCGACTACAGCGGCCGCGCTGGCGGCGGCAGCGGCGCGGGTCAGCGGCTGGCCGACTACGCAAAACAGCTTTCCAACCCGGAGATGCTGAAGCGGGTGCTGCGCAATCCCATGTTCTACGTGCGGCGACAGCGCGTCGCGCGCGATATGCTGTTCGACTTGCAGGCCGACCCCGGCGAGCAGCGCAACGTCGCTGCTGAGAACCCAGAGGTCGTGCGGCGGCTGGCAGCAGCGTTGGAAACGTGGCTGGCTGAGTGCGGCGAATTCGCGGCGTTGAGCGACACCAGCGCGCAGGTGGGTCTGGACGAGGCGACCCTGCGGCAACTGGAAGGGCTGGGCTACCTGTGAGCGGGCAAACGCAGACGAGTTCGACAAGCTCATCCGCCGCTCCTGGGCTGATCACGGTCCAGTGGGCCGAACGTCACGCGCCGCCGGGCTATCTCGCAAGCAAGCGGACGCTGGACGTTGTGCTCTCGGCACTGGTTCTGGTCGTGTTGTTGCCGCTGTGGCTGCTGATCGCGCTGCTGATCAAGCTCAGCTCGCCCGGCCCGGTCTTTTACCGCGGCACAGTGATCGGCAAGGGCGGTCGCGGGTTCCGCTACTACAAGTTCCGCACCATGCGCGCCGACAGCGACAACAAGGCGCACAAGGAGTGGCTGGAAAAGTTCGTCAAGGAAGACGCAGCATTTTCGCAGGACGCCTCAGGCAAGCAGGTTTTCAAGGTCGTCAACGACCCGCGTATCACCTCGGTGGGTCGCTATCTGCGCAAGCTGAGCCTGGACGAGGTACCGCAGATGATCAACGTCCTGCTGGGCGACATGAGCCTGGTGGGGCCGCGGCCGCCGGTACCGTACGAATATGAACACTATGACGACGTCGCTCGCCAGCGCGTCAGCGTCACACCCGGCATCACGGGTCTGTACCAGGTGACGGCCCGCAGCCAGGTCGGTTTCAGCGGCATGCTGGCCATCGACCTGGAGTATATCAGAACGCGCACATTTCGCGGCGACATCATGATCATGTTGAAGACGCCGTGGGTGATGCTGACCGGAAAGGGCGCGGGCTAATCTCTTACTCGTCCTCCTACTTTTACTCCTACTCGTCCTCGTACTCCTACTCGTCCTCGAATCTTTCGGTTGACCAGAACCGGACGAGTACGAGGACGAGTAAGAGTAGGAGGGCGAGCCGGAGCGTCTGAACTCACTTATGCGAATCCTCTATCTCACCCACAATGTCACCTGGAAGGGCGGCGGCGCATTCTTTCGGGCCTATCACCAGGCCCGCTTTTTGGTTCGCCGCGGCCACGACGTGACGGTGGTCTGTATTTCGCCCGACGACAAAACCGATTTTCACACCAGTGTAACCGAGGGCGTGACCATCATTGAGGCGCCCGACCTGCTGCCCGGGCAGGCGCGCACCGGCTGGGATCTGTGGGACGCGGCGCGGCGGATGGCGCATTTCGATGGCCGCGACTATGACATCGTCCACGGGCTTGAATCGCGGCCGGTGGTTTCTCTCCCTGCGTTGTGGATGAAACGGCGCAGCGGCGTGCCGGTGATCCTCGACTGGGCGGACTGGTACGGTCGCGGCGGCACGGCTACAGAGCGCAGCCGCAAGATCCGCACGTTTATGCACCCGGTGGAGACCTTCTGCGAGGAGTTCTTCCATCCCTTCGCCGATGGCGTGGTTGCGATGGGCGAGCCGTTGATGGAGCGGGCGCTGGCGCTGGGTGTCCCGGCCGAGCGGATGATCAATCTGCTGCACGGCTGTGATCCCGAAGGGCTGACGGCGCACGTCATGGCCGACGCGCGTGCGCAGCTTGGCGAGGATCGTGTGCCGGCCGACGCGTACGTGCTGGGCTACGTCGGCGTGATGCGTCCCACCACCGCTGCGCTGCTGTTCGAGTCGCTGCGCCTGCTCAAGCGGATGGTCGATCGACCTGTCAAGGTTGTCTGCGCAGGCAACGCCAAGCTGCCCGACATGCGCTCCTTCGTGCCCGACGACTGTCAGGACGATCTGATCGAGACCGGCTGGATCTCCTACGAGGAACTAAACCTGTTCCTGTCGTCGTCTGACGTGATGGTGTTGCCGTTCAAGCGGATGACCGCGACCAACAACATCTGGCCCTCCAAACTCAACGACTACCTGGCCGTCGGGCGTCCCACCGTCGCAACCGACATGCGCATCCTGCGGCCCATCTATGAGAACTACGATATCGGCATCCTGACCGACGACACGCCGCAGGCTTTCGCTGAAGGATGCGCGGCGCTGTTGGAAGACGTAGCCAGCCGGCAGCGCATGAGCATCGCAGCCCGCGCTCTGGCCGAAGGCGACCTCTCGTGGAACAGCCTGGTTGACCGGCTCGAAGCGTTCTACATCCGTCTGATCGACGCAGTTGGACGGTAAGAAGTTCACTGCACGGTCAACGAAGTCCGTCAGTGTCATTGAGAGTTCCGGATGCCGCGCGGCGGCATGCGCCTGGCGAGAAACGCGACCACCGTGACTGTCATCCTGAGCGGGTCTAGCATCCAACCAGCACGACGGCGAACCGCCAGCGAAGGATCTCTCCGTCGCAGCGGCTCGCAATGACGGTTGCAATTTGATACCCAAATCCGAAAGGAGCTTACAAAGCAAATGAATTGGTCCGGCACAAAGACATTGGTGACCGGCGGAGCCTCGTTTATTGGCAGCCACCTGGTTGATGCACTGGTCGCCCGCGGGGCGACCGTTCGGGTCGCGGACGATCTGTCCAGCGGTAAGCTGGAGAATTTACATAAATCCATTGGCGACGTCGAGTTCATGGAGGGCGACCTGCGCGACCGCGCCTTTGCCGACAAGGCAACTGCGGGCCGGGAGGTCGTCTTTCATCTTGCTGCGTCCCACGGCGGGCGCGGCTACATCGACACCCATCCGGTGGAATGCTCCACCAACATGATCCTCGATGGCTCGGTGTTCCACTCGGCCTGGCGGGCGGGCGTCGAGCGGGTTGCATTTTCCAGCTCTGCTTGCGTCTACCCCACCAATCTGCAGGACGAGTTACAGATCGAGAAGGGCGGCATGGTCTACCTGCGCGAGGACTGGGCCGATCCGTTCAAGCCGGGGGCCGCGCTGGCCGATGGCGAATACGGCTGGGCCAAGCTGATGGGCGAGATGGCGCTGCGCGCCTACCACAAGCAGTACGGCATGAAATGCGTCTCCTGTCGTTACTTCACCGCCTACGGCGAGCGCGAGAACGAGACCCACGCGGTCATCGCGTTGATCGCCAAGGCCTTTGTGGGCATGGATCCCTACGAGATCTGGGGCACCGGCGAGCAGGATCGCAACTTCACTTACGTTGGCGACATCGTCGAAGGCTCGATCCGCGCGCTGGAGTGCATCGAGGACGGCAGCGCTGTCAACGTCGGCACAGCCGAGCACATCAAGGTCATCGACGCGGCGCGCAAGATCTTCGAGATCACTGGCTGGGAGCCGGACGAGATATTCTTCGATCTTGACAAGCCGGTCGGCGTCTTCAGCCGCGCAGCTGATCTGACCCGCAGCCGCGACCGTCTGGGATGGGAACCGAACATCTCGTTCGAGGATGGCCTGCGCCGCACCATCGACTGGTATTACAGCACCCGCAACCGCGAAGAAGTCGCACGCAAGCTGAACATTCTGTTGACGGAGCGCTAGGTGCCGTAGAGTTGCCAACTTTTCCGACTGGGAACCGTCCCGGAGGGAAAAGTTGGCAACTCTCTCTACTACAACCATGACCAAAGCATTAGTAACCGGCGGCGCCGGTTTTATCGGTTCCCACACAGTGGACCTGCTGTTGAGCAAGGGCTACGATGTGCGCGTGCTGGATGCGCTGGCGCCGCCGGTGCACGAAGCGGGCCGCGTTCCTGACTACCTGCCCGCCGCGGTGGAGTTCATCCGCGGCGACGTGCGTGACAGGGAGGCGATGCTCGGCGCGCTGGACGGCGTTGATGTGGTGTTTCACCTGGCTGCCTACCAGGACTATCTGACCGACTTCAGCACCTTCTTTGACGTCAACGCTACCGGCACCGCGCTGCTGTACGAACTGATCGTCAACGAGCGGCTGCCGGTGCAGAAGGTCGTGGTCGCCAGCAGCCAGGCCGTCTACGGCGAGGGCGCGTACACCTGCCCTGACCACGGCGCACAGTACCCGCCGCTGCGGCCCGAAGCGCAGTTGCGCAGCAAGCAGTGGGACGTGTGCTGTCCGGTGTGCGATGGTCCGATGACCTATCGCACCACCGACGAGTCGCAGGTTCGCCCGCACAACTCCTACGCCATGTCCAAGTACACCGAGGAGATGATCGCTGTCAATCTGGGGCAGCGCTATGGCATCCCCAGCGTCGGCATGCGGTACTCCATCACCCAGGGGCCGCGCCAGAGCTTCCGCAACGCCTATTCGGGCATCTGCCGCATCTTCGTGACGCGCATGTTGGCCGGCCAGCAGCCGGTAGCTTACGAGGATGGCGGACAACTGCGCGACTACGTCTATGTCGGCGACGTGGCGCGCGCCAACGTGCTCGTGCTGGAAGATGAGCGCGCCGATAACCAGGTTTTCAACGTCGGCGGGGGTCATGCGACGTCGGTGTTGGCCTACGGTGCATTGGTGGCGGAGGTGTTGGGCGTCGATATCGACATCGCCGTGCCGGGCGAATACCGCTTTGGCGACACCCGCCACATCGTCTCTGACATCAGCAAGCTGCGCGGGCTGGGCTGGGAACCGTCCACGCCGCTGCGCCAGATCATCGCCGAGTACGCTGACTGGGCGCGGCAGCAGACCGGCCTGGGTGACTACTACGCGGCCGCCGAGCAGGTCATGAAGCAACTTGGTACGGTGCGATTGGCAGAATGAGCGTGAGCAGTGGTGACAGCGGCAACGCTGGTGGCGAGGCTCGTGACGCCAGCCGATCACTGCTGCTCTGTCTGAGTCGAGCCAGTCTCTCAGCCAGCGCACAGGATCGAGCCAGCCAGCTCCTCGATGGGCCGGTTGACTGGTCCCAACTGCTCCTTTGGGCCAGGCTGCACCAGGTCATTGCGCTCGTCACCCAAAACCTGACCAGATACGGACTTGAAAATTGCGTGCCGCCGCAAGTGTGGACCCAAATGCGGCAGGCGTTGCATGGAATCCGCTTCGATCTCCTGGTACAGTTCGAGCAAGTGAGCCGGGTGCTGGCCGCGCTGGATTCCGCCGCAGTCGACGTCCTGGTGTTGAAGGGCTACGGTCTGACTGATCTGCTTTACGGTGACCTGGCGCTGCGGCCATCCGGCGACCTTGACTTGCTCGTGCGGCCGGATCAGATCGAGCTGGCTTGCACGGTATTGAAGACGATCGGTATTCCGCCGCCGCCGGCCGAGGCGTTTCGTTTTCACCTCGAGAACGGCTATCACCTGCCGCTGGCCGGGGCTGAGTTGGCCGGGCGCGATCTGGCGGTTGAACTGCACTGGGACCTGGGACCACGGGGTCTGAACGCACTCAACCTCGACGAGATGTGGCAACGTTCCCAACAGTTCACCGTGGATGGCATGACGGCGCTCCGTTTTTCGCCTGAGGACATGTTGTTGCATCTGGCGCTGCACATTCGCAAGCATCGCTTCGTCGGATTGCGCTGGCTGTGCGACATGGCTGACCTCGCTCGTGGTTTCGACGGCCGGCTGGACTGGGATTATGTGCTTGTCAATGCCAGACACGCCGGATTGGAAACGCTTCTTTTTACTAGTCTCAGTTCCTGTGTACAATTGCTGGAAGCGCCAGTACCTTCCTATGTGTTGGCATGGCTTCAGCCATCGGCGTTGCGGCGGCGTGTCCTGGCAATGACTTTGCCCGGCGATCCGTTCGACGTGCCGGTCGCTGAGGACAAAGCCGGCTGGTCGCGCCTGGCTGCCCTGGAGATAGTCTTGCTGGACAAACCTGACGCGATGGCGCGAGAACTGCGCTATCGTCTCTTCCCGCCTTCGGAGGCGCTGTCCGGCGTCGCTGGCGCCGATAGCAGCGTCGGCCAGCGAATGTCGTTGTATGCCAGCCGCCTGGCGCAGCGCACGGCGACGCTGCTGCGGCGCTAGTTCCGTTGAGACTGTTTCAAAAGCGACGCAGATCGACTTCGGAAGTCGAGGACCACGAGTCACGAGCGCCATTCAACGGCTGGAAAACCCTCTGGCTACGGTTCGTCGACTTCCGAAGTCCGATTGATGTATTTTCAGCCAGTCTTTAGGTTTCCCATGGTTTCCCTGAACTTTCCCTCCTTTCCCTTCCAAACACTATGCTAATTGCCCGCGCACCTGTGCGCATCAGCCTGGCCGGCGGCGGCACAGACCTGCCTGCCTACTACAATCAGTTCGGTGGCGTCGTAATCAACACCACCATCGATAAGTATTTCTACGTCTTCCTGCGGGTCTACGACGGAGATTCGCTGCAAATCGCGTCGTCTGATTACAGCACGTTCTACCGTCAGAACCCCAATCTCGAGCCGGACGACAGCGACGCGCCCATCGAGGGGACGTTGAAGTTGCCGCGCACGGTGCTCAACCACTTTGGTGTGGCGCGCGGCCTCTCCATGTTCCTGGCGTCGGAGATTCCCCCCGGAACGGGCCTGGGATCGTCCAGCACCGTGACGGTCGCGATCATCAAGGCGCTGAGCACGGCCATCGGCGAACCGCTGACCAAGGGCGATCTGGCGGAGCTGGCATGCCATATCGAGATGGAGCAAATGGCGATGCCCATTGGCAAGCAGGATCAGTACGCGGCTGCCTATGGCGGGCTGAATGAAATCACATTCAGCGCCTCCGGTTGTACTGTCAAGCCGCTGGACGTGTCGTGGGATACGCGCCAGCAGTTGCAGGACAACCTGATGCTTTTCTTCACCGGCCATTCGCGCAACTCGGCTGACATTCTGCGCGAGCAGACCCATGCCAGCCGCAAGTCCAGCTCATCCACCGTCGAGGCGCTGCACCGCGTCAAGGCGATGGTCGAGGACGTCAGGGCTTGTTTTGTGGGTGGCGACCTGACTGCATTCGGCCAGTTGTTGCACGAAAACTGGATGCAGAAGAAGCTCTTTGCGCCCGGCATCAGCAACGCGCTGATCGATGACAGCTACGACACGGCTCGCAAGCTGGGCGCCGTAGGTGGCAAGATCACCGGGGCGGGCGGCGGCGGCTTTCTGATGCTCTATTGCCCGCGGGCCAGCCAGCCGGCTGTTACCGATGCGCTGGAGGCCAAGGGATTGTTGCGTATGGACTACAAGTTCGACAGCACCGGCGCGCGCGTGCTGATGAACGCGGGTCTGTCGATCCAGCCGGCGATGCTGCGGCCATCCAGCGGCTGGAACGGCGCGGAGAACCGGCGATCCGCCAGCGCGCCGGCCCGCTCAGCGCCGTTGCGCGGCGTTGGGCGGGGAGACCACGCCCCTACGTTGGCCAGCGAGGCGGCTTCATGAACCAGCCCACCCGCCGTCGAGTGATCGCGTCGCTGGTGCTTCTGGACGCGCTGGGTATCTCGCTGGCGCTGGTGCTGGCGTACTGGCTGCGCATTGCCAGCGGTCTGCTGCCGGAGCGCGCCTTCGAGGAGTTCGCAGTCTACCTGAAGGTCGGGCTGCTTATCATCCCGCTGTGGCTGATCATTTTTGCCCTCAATCATCTTTACGACCTGCGCCGGGTGCTGGGCGGCATCGACGAGTACGTCCAGATTGCCAAGTCCAATCTCTTTGCGGTCGTCGCGATCATCATGCTCGGTTACTGGGTGCGCATCGCAACCTTGAGCCGCGGCTGGTTGGTGTTGGCTTTTTTCTTCGCCCTGTCCTTTGTAGGCATGTTTCGCTTCCTGTTTCGTCGCTACATCTACCGGCTGAGGCGGCGCGGCCAGATGCGCACCCGAACGCTGATTGTCGGCGCGAACGAGCAAGGCAAGGCCATCGCCCGCCAGTTTCACGGTGCACGCTCGGCAGGCGTCGAAATCGTCGGTTTCATCGACGACTTTTTGGCGCCCGGTACGCCGGTGGCGTTGGATGACCAGCCAGCGCGCGGCGAATCGTTGCGGGTGCTGGGTGGACCGGACCGTCTGCATCAGGTGGCGCAGAGTCTGGATGTCCATGAGGTCGTCGTGGTGACCAATGCTGTGGCCTGGGAGACTTTCCAGGAACTGATGGCGGAACTGAACGTCAACGAAGGGCGAGCGCCGTACGAGATCAAGCTGTCGCCCGGCTTCTATGAAATCCTGACCACAGGCGTTCAGGTCACCCACGATGCCAACGTGCCGCTGTTGCTGGTCAACCGCCAGCGGATCACCGGCGTGGACAAGCTGCTGAAAGGCGCGCTGGACTACTCACTGGCGCTGTTGAACTTGATTGTCGCTGCCCCATTGATGGCCCTGATCGCGGCGGCGATGCGGATCAACGCGCGCGGACCGGTGGTCGATCGCCATCAGGTGCTGGCGTGCGGCGGCGGCACCTTCACCACCTGGAAATTTCACACGGGCCTGGGCGATACGCCGCGACCCGGCTTCGCCCATCCGCTGGCGCTGGATGACTATTCCAGCGGCGGCGCACTGGTCACCGCCGAACAGGTCACCCGTCTGCAGCACTTCCTCTACAACACCGGGTTGGACAAGATGCCGCAACTTGTCAACATCCTGCGCGGCCAGATGAGCTGGGTCGGGCCGCGGACTGTCTCGGTAGGGCAGGTCGAGGCGCATTCGTCCTGGCTGCCAAACCTGCTGACCGTCAAACCCGGCATTACAGGTCCGTGGGCCGTGGTGGACGAACACAATCTGGACGAGGAGATGCGCCTGACGATGTATTACATTCGCAACTGGACGATCTGGCTGGACTTGCAGATTCTCGGACAGACGGCGCAACGGATTTTCCGCCGTGAGCGGGACAAAGCACGGTTGCCGGAGAGGTAGGGGAGAGGGGGAAGGAAAAGAGGGAAAAGAGAGAAACTGATGGTCAATGGTTGTATGTGGATGTTGCGTCCGATGCACTCCAAACAAGACAAGATTTCACTCACGGACACTTTTCAGTGCGTCATTCTGAATTTCCTATGGCGCTGAGGCGCCCTTCGGACCGAGTGAGAAACTTGGCGTAGTCTGTCATGCTGAATGGGTCCAACGGCCAATATCTACGAACAGGCATCGCCAATGAAGCATCTCGCGGCCCATGAGAGTCGAGACCCTTCATTTGCGGTTCGCTGAAATGAGCGTTGCGCGTAAGACCCATTCAGGGTGACATAACCCAATTTCTTTGTAACGGGTCATGCAGCCCACTTCGCAAACAGGAAAGCTGC
>JACKBI010000021.1 GCA_020634615.1 Anaerolineales bacterium | reverse complement strand
TCAACCCAAACGAGGGGGCAGCGGCAACTCATGGACCTGGTGTGCGAAAGCAAATGGTGGGATTATGCCCCGAAAAGTTTTGTGTAAGGCCAGTATATCAGAACGCATGTTCTAAGTCAAGTATCGATTCACACTCTCCCGTGTCGCTGGAGACTGGCGATTGCACCTTGCGTGTTGCGCCGCGCCCGAATGCAGGCTATAATCCTCCCACCCTGAGACCAACACCTGTGAGCACGCATTTATGACCATCAAGATCGTCACCGATACCGGCAGCGACATGCCGCCAGAATGGCTGGCTGCCTACGACATCCACCTGGTGCCGCTTGTTTTGCGCTTTGGCGATCGCGAGGTGGAGGACAACGAAACGACGCGCGCCGAGCTGTGGCAACGCGTTGAAGCCGGCCTGCCTTGCGAGACGTCCGGGCCACCGGTCGGCGCCTACGAAGCAGCATTCGCGCCGCTGATTGCCGCCGGCCACCAGGTACTTTGTATCACCCTGCCTGCTGTGCACAGCGTGACGTACAACAGCGCCTGGGTGGCCGCACAGAGTTTTCCCGGCCAGGTGGAGGTCGTCGACGGCCGGTCGCTGTCGCTGGGATACGGCCTGCAGGCGCGCGAGGCTGCGCAGTTGGCAGAAGCCGGTGCGGACCTGACCACCATCGCCGCGGCGCTGCGCGACATGCAGCGCCACATCACCATTCGCTTCTTCCTGGAGTCGCTGGATCAAGTCAAGCGCGGCGGACGCCTTAATGCGTTAGTACCGGTGATGAGCAAGCTGGGCCAGACGCTGAACATCCGCGCTATTCTGACGGTCAACGATGAGGGTCGCATCTCCATGGTCGGTCCGGCGAGGGGCCGCAAAGGGGCGATCAAGCGGCTGGCTCAGGATCTGATCGAAACGGCGCCGGTTGAGACAGCCATCGTTGGCCACAGTCGCAGCCCCGACGAAGCCGGCGCCCTGGCCGACATGCTGGCTGAACAATTGAACCTGCCGCGCGCTGAGATTATCGTTTTCGAAATCGGGGCGGTTCTGCTGGCGCACGCTGGCAACGGTGTGCTGGCGGCGGGAACGGTGCGGAGAAGGCAGGACGAGTAGGAGCAGGAGTACGAGCAAGTGGCGCAACGTTGTGTCAAAGCAAGGGCTGGTGCTGTGGGATGCCTGCCCGGCGCGGATAGGCAACCGGCGTCTTGGCATCCTTGTGGACGATCACCAGCGAACGCTGCGCATCGAGGCCGGGAACGTCAACGGGGAGGATGTCGTGCAGACTGCCGCCCAAAGTGTTCAGCGCTACCCTCGCCTCAGCGGCCTCTTCCTGCGGATCCTTGCCCTTTTGCGCGATGAGCCAGCCGCCGGTTTTCAGCAGCGGCAGGCAATATTCCAGCGCCGTGGGCAGCCGCGACAGCGCCCGGGCCAGCGCCAGATCGAAGGATGCACGCTGCCGCCCCTGGCCGTAGTCCTCCGCTCGCTCGTTGATCACGGTCACATACTGCAAGCCCAGATCGGCGACCACCTGCTCCAGAAAGCGGCATTTCTTGCCGGTCGATTCGATTAGCGTCAGCCGCAAGGCCGGCCAGGCGATCTTCAGCGGCAACCCCGGAAAGCCCGGCCCCGCGCCGACATCCACGGCCCGCAGCGGCCTTGCCAGCCAATCTTGCAGCGGCTGCTGGTCGATGCGCGGCAAGGCCAGCAGGCAAGAAAGACTGTCCAGGAAGTGCTTCGTCACCACCTCGACGGGATCGGTGATGGTCGTCAAGCTCATTCGCTGGTTCCAGTCCAGCAACAGGGCCAGATACTGATCAAAGCTGGCAAGCTGGGCGGCATCGAGCGGCACGCCCAGTTGAAATGCGCCTTCTTCAAGATTCATTTTGGATCTTTCGTCGTGTTCAGGTCGGACCGCCCGAACGAAAACGGACCGGGCTTCCACCTTGCAGCCGGGAGTCTTGGCTCCCGGCGGGTGTGCCAAGTCAAGTATCGATTTACAATTTAAGGTTTCGTCATTTGCGGTTTCGCGGAAACGACAACTCACGTTACTCACCGGGATTGTCTCTTGACAGTCATCCACCGGTAGGTCGCTGGCGAAATTATACCACAGACAAGACAGGCATCTGAGTTATATGGATGAGGCGTATCGCAACAAATGGCTGATTCTGGCCGCCGTCAGCCTGGCCCTGTTTATGGGGACCGTGGACGGCACCATCGTCAACGTGGCGCTGCCGACCATGGTGGCCGACTTCAACACCAATTTCCCAACCATCCAGTGGGTGGTGCTGGCATTTCTGCTTGGCCTCAGCGTGTTGATGCTCAGCGTAGGCCGGCTGGCCGACATGCTGGGCAAGAAACGCATTTTCATGATCGGGCTGGTGATCTTCACCATCGGCTCGGCGCTGTGCGGCCTTTCGCCCACGGTCTACGTGCTGATCGGCGCGCGGCTGATTCAATCCATAGGAGCCGCGATGCTGCTGGCGCTGGGCGTCGCCATCGTGACGGAGACGTGGCCTTCGGAGGAGCGCGGCAAGGCGCTGGGTTTCTCGGCAGGCGTGATCTCGCTGGGCATCGTGGTCGGTCCCACAGCCGGCGGGCTGATCATCGCCGCCTTGAGCTGGCACTGGATTTTCTTCGTCAACGTGCCGCTGGGTGTGCTGGCGCTGCTGGCAGTCTGGCGCTACGTGCCGCCGCTGCGGCCGAAATCGACCGAGGAGCGTTTCGACTTCCTGGGCGCGGCTGTGTTTGGCATCGGCTTGCTGGCGCTGCTGCTGGGACTGACGGTCGGCCAGACCACCGGATTCACCAAGCCGGGCATTCTGGCGCTGTTTGCCGGCGCAGCTATCGCGCTGGTGGGTTTTGTTCTGATCGAGCGGCGGGTGCGCTACCCCATGGTTGACCTGAACCTGTTTCGCAACCTCCAGTTCAGCCTGAACCTGACGACCGGCGCGCTGACGTTTGTGGCAATTGCCGCGGTGGTGTTCCTGCTGCCGTTTTACCTGGAACTGGCCTTGTCGCTGCCGGTGGCCGAGGTTGGCCTGCTGATGGCCAGCACACCGCTGGTGCTGGCAGTGCTGGGCCCCCTTTCCGGCAGCCTGTCTGACCGGTTCGGCACTCGCCCGGTGAGTGTGGTGGGCCTGGCGGTGCTGCTGGTCGGCTATCTCGTAGCCAGCACCATGAATGCCACGACCACGCCAATGGGGTTCATATGGCGCATGCTGCTCATCGGCATGGGCATGGGCATCTTTCAAAGTCCCAACAACAGCGCAATCATGGGCGCCGCGCCGCGCAACCGGCTGGGCATCGCCTCCGGCATGTTGAGCATCACCCGCACGCTGGGCCAGACGGCCGGCATTGCGCTGCTCGGTGCACTGTTTGCCAGCATGCTCACCCACTATGCCGGCAAGCCGGTCGATATCGGCAATGCGTCGCCGGTCGTGATCGCCAGCGCGCTGCATGACCAGTTTCTGCTGGTAGCGGGACTGATCGGCATCGGTCTGGTGTTGTCGCTGCTGGCATGGCATCGTGAACGGCGAGCTGCCAGGACGTCTACGATTCAGCCCGACGCGGCCTGACCGTCTGCATCCCCAGCCGGGTTTGCACGCTGCCAGAACGCCGCATCGAAGAGGGTCGTGGCCAGCAGGCGCTCCAGACCGGGATCAGTCGTGTTCAATTGCTGCCGATGGCTCAGAAAAGCTGACATTCCCCAGGCAAGGTAATCGTGAGGATGGTGGTTGAGAGGTTCAGGCGCGTAGCCCAGCGCGAACTGGCGCTGGATGCGTGCGCCTGCTGATTGCCAGAGCTGGTTCAATCCAGCGCCGTCGCTGAGCCATAGCCCGTCGGGATCGCCGTTGGAGCCCAGCAGATGGTCGAACAGATTGACAACGGCAGCCGGCAGTTGATCGTCGGCCAGCAGATCGCGGGCAGACACCCAGGCTACGCAATCCAGGGTGCGCCTGCCAACGGCTTGCGGTCCCGCGGCATACGCCGCATCAACCGGCCCAATCACCGCGTGCCCGCGCGGATGAAGCCGCCACCAGTCCAGCATGGCCAGCGGGGCGCGTTCCATTGGCTGCAACACCTTGCGTGCCAGATCAAGCGGACTGCGCAAGCGGGCAGAGTCTGCGGACGGCAGGCGGGCCAATGTTTCCGGGCGAACGTGGATCTTGTCGCGCAGCAGCGCGCGCAGGACAAAATCGCGATCGGGCAAAGTCATACCGGGATTTTACACGCGTTAGGCTTCGAAGGTGTAACCTTCTTGACGCCCATGCGTAATAATATGCAGACACCGGCCACCCGGTGCGTTCAAAACGACTCAGAACTGTAGACTTCGGAACCAGCCGGCGACTGAAGAGTTAGATCCAGACAGCTAGGCAAGTTTCGGCAGAAAGCGGCTACTTCCGAAGTCTCTCAGTTGTTTTCAGACAGCTTGAAGGAGCTTTATCCGATGAGTGAACAAAAGATCATCGATGGGCAGGCCCGCGATGTAACCGCCGAACGCGATCTATACCGCAGCATCACCAATCGCAGCGTCGCCGGCGTGTGCGGCGGTCTGGGCGAACGGTTCCATGTCGATGTTGGCATCATCCGGCTGGTATGGCTATTCGCCACGTTCCTGACCGCGGGCGTAGCTTTGATCCCCTATGCCGTGCTGGCGTTGGCCATGCCCAAGGAGAGCCAGGAACACGCCGCTGCCAAGACAGTCCCAGCCACCGACCTGTGGCGACAGGTCCGCAGCAACCCGGCGCTGCTCTACGGGGCTTTGCTGGTGATGATCGGCGCAGTCTTGTTGCTGAACGCTGTGGGGCTGCTCCCCTGGCGACTGCAGACGCTATGGGGCGCGTTCTGGGCGCTGGCTTTGCCGCTGGCGCTGATCGCTGCCGGTGTGTTTCTGGTGCTGGGCGTGATGGGTCGGGCGCCGGACTGGCGGCAATGGCGCGACCTGCGCGGCACAGGCTACCGGATGCCGTTGCGCCGATCGCGCGATGATCGAACGATCGCCGGCGTTTGCGGCGGGGTGGCCAAGTTCTTCCAGATCGATCCGCTGGTGGTGCGCATCGGCTACGTGATGCTGACCGTGCTGACCGGCTTTGCTCCCGGTGTTGTGATCTACGCGCTAGCGGCGTTTTTCATACCACAGGAGGCGGGTCCGTTGCAGCAGTAGACGCACCGGGCGTTGGAATTCACTGACAAAGGCCGTTGACAGTCGGGCGAGGCTGTCAACGGCCTTTTTGTTCATGGGAAGGAAACGAAATCGCTGGTCCGATTTGCTTGTCGGCTATTTCGTAGGTATCATGTTCATGCGATAATTGAGATAGCTTTGTGAACAAGTAAACATCCGGTCTGTGTCTCCATGAATCCCAGGGACAAAGTTCAAACTACTCTAGAATCCAGTTATTCCTCACCGGGTGGGTCAGTGCATGCAGAATTGATGGCGGTAAGAGCACCTGATCCCTTGCTAGTCACCAAACTCTATCGTCCGCCTGTTACCCCGGACATGGAGTCGCGCGCCGATCTGCTGAAACGCCTTGGCCGCCAAACGCTGCGCCCGCTCACCCTGATCTCAGCGCCTGCCGGCTATGGCAAGACCACGCTGGCCAGTATGTGGCTGGAAGCCAGCCCTTATCCCAGCGTCTGGATATCCCTGGACGAAGCCGACAAAGACCCGCGCATCTTCACGAGCTACCTTGTCAGTGGGATTCAACGGGTCTTTCCCGATGCCAACCTGAAAACCAGAGGCCTGCTACAAGCGACTGCCATGCCTTCGCCGCCGGTAGTCGCCCGCTACCTGCTGAACGATCTGGATACGATCGGCGAGCCCTTCGTCCTTGCCCTTGACGATCTCCACAGGATCAGCGAGCCGCTGATCTTTGCGCTGCTGAGCGAGCTGTTGCACCACCCCTCGCCTGTCCTTCACCTCTTGCTGATCACCCGGCGGGATCCACCCTTGCCCATCGCGTCCCTGCGTGCTCACGGTCAAATCGCAGAAGTTCGGGCGCGCGACCTGCGCTTCACCGTTCAGGAAACAACCAGCTTATTGAGCAAGCTGCTGCAACGGAACGTGGACGAAGCGACCGCGGCCGGATGGACCGAACGAACCGAGGGCTGGGTGACCGCGTTGCGGTTAGCGGCATTGTCCTTGCGCAACCGGGACGAGAGCGCTGCGCTGGTAGATGAAATCCCGGTTAGCAACCGCTATCTGAACGATTACCTGTTTGCCGAAGTGCTAGCGCGCCTCGATCCGGTGAACCAGCGGTGGCTATTGGCCAGCAGTTTGCTGGATCGTCTGTCAGCATCGTTGATTGAAGCTGTCTGCCGGGCCGATGGCACCGGCGAACAAAATGCCATGACTGGCCACAGCTTTCTGGACTGGCTGCAGAAGCAGAACCTTTTTCTCATCCCGCTGGACGACCAACACCAGTGGTTCCGCTACCACCATCTCTTCCAACATCTGTTGCAGAGGACGTTGCAGGGGCGCCTAAGCCTTGAGGATCGGGCCGGTTTGCACAGAAGGGCCGCCGCCTGGTTTGGCCGCAATACCATGTGGAATGACGCGATCCGCCATTACGTTGCGGCCGGAGAAACAGAAGCGGCCATACAGATTGTGGCGCAACAGCGTCACCATTTCATCAACTCGGAAAACTGGTCCGAACTGGAACGTTGGATGACATGGTTCCCGGATGAAGTTATAGCCAACGACCCCTTGCTCTCGATCACTCTGGCAAACCTCCCGGTGACACGGGGTCGGGGAAATCAGCAAATGGCTGTTTCCCGTGCTGCGAATCTGGTGGCTTCGCTGCCGGATGACTCGCCCGTAGCGCAGGAAGTGCGTGGAGAGCTCGCCTATTTCGAAGCCATGATAGGCGTATATACAGGTGATCCGTCAACGGTCCGTGCCGCCTCTACTGAAGCGTTGAAGTTGTTGCCGTTATACCTGCAGCACATTCGCAGCCAAACGATTGCATTTCATGCCTTCGGCTGCCAGATGATGGGTGAGGTCGAGCAAGGCAATGCGATCCTCGAAGAGGCGTTCAGAAATCCCGGTTTGCCGGCCAGCGAAAAAGGCAGGCTCCTCTGTTACCGGTCCCTCATTTGCTTCATGGACGGCGACCTTTTTGGTGCTCAGCGATCGGCCAGCGAAAGTATACGTTGGACCAGCAACTGCGGCCTGATAGAGACTCTCAACGAGGCAAGGTATGTGTCGGGTATCGCACACTACCTCTCCAACGAGCTGACCATGGCGGAATCTGTTCTTCAGACCATTATGCACGAACCGGCGCTGGCACCGCCTGAATATCTGGCTCAGACAGCGATTACCCTGGCCAGGATCTATCTTGCCCAGGGACGCAGCGAAAGGGCGGTGGAGGTCATTGCGTCCTGCACTGCCAATCTGGAAGAACAGGACAGTACATACGTATTAGATGAGCTGCGTGCCTTTCAGATCGAGATCGCTCTGGCGCAGGAAGATGTCGATCTCGCCCGCCGACTTGGCATGGTAATCGACTTCGATATGAACCGCGTGATCTGGTTCTACCCGCTCCAACTCACACCGGTTAAACTGTTATTGGCAGAACGAAACGCCAGGGATGCGAAACAGGCGCTGAGCTTGCTTGAGCAGATAGATCAGCGACTGCTCGCGATGAATCGCAGGATCTATCGCATCGATGTGCTGGCGCTGAAAGCCCTGGCGTACCACGCCCAGGACAACTGGTCCGCGGCCAGGGAGCAGTTGATCGCAGCGCTGGACCTGGCGCAGGCTGCCGGCGCGATCCGCTACTTCGTGGACCTGGGCCAACCGATGGCCAGGCTGCTCCAGCACCTTGAACGCGAACGATCGGCCTTGCAACCCTCGATCACCGCCTTTGTCAGCAAGCTGCTTGCCGCCTTCCCCACACACGTCCTGGTTCCCACCCCGATGACAAATGTGCCATTAGCGCACCAGTCACCTACACCCGGTGCGACAATACCGGTAGGGACTGAGGACCTGACCCAACGAGAGTGCGAGGTTCTGGAGTACCTGGCAACCGACCTCACACCAAGCCAGATCGCCGAAGAACTTTGTATCTCCCTCAGCACGCTGCGCACGCACACCAGGAACATCTACGGCAAGCTGTCCGTTCACAACAGGATGGAAGCCATGCACCGTGCCAGAGAACTTGCTGAGACCTAGAGGGCATCCTCAGTCAGCTATAGCCGCGTGTCTTCCAGACAGGTCCAGCGCTAATCACGGTGCTGGATCTGTCTGATAATTTGCAGATGGGTGTTCTCGAATACTTCGCGCGAATCATCCATGTTTTTACCCAAATATGAGGATGACATCCTGCGAGGCCCATGTTACTCTTAATGAAGGCTAAAGCAATGCCACTTTGAAACCAGGGGTTTTTGAGCAGTCATCCCTGCCGCAAGAATGTCACGCAAACCCCTGGTTTCTATCAGGAAGCACTTTAAGTAGTGACTCCCAAGCAACCAACAGGAGGTTTGCAATGTCTGAAAAGAAAACGTATCCCGAGGAGTATACCGAGCACGTCTTCAAGGGAAAGATCGCACTCGACGTCCGCGACTCGGTACCGGACTGGGGACCGTACAGTCCTCCGAAGGCACCAGAGGATGCCCCTAACGTGCTCTTCATCTTATACGATGATACCGGGTTGTCCGCCTGGTCACCCTTTGGCGGTGGGATCAACATGCCGACGGGGCAGAAGCTCGCCGAAAACGGCCTGCTGTACACTCAGTGGCACACGACAGCTATCTGTTCACCGACCCGGTCTACCTGTTTGACCGGTCGCAACCACCACCTCACTGGCTTTGCTTGTATCGCCGAAGCCACGATCGGCTTCCCGGGCCAGCACGGTCGTCTCCCCGCCCAGTGCGCCACGGTCGCCCATATCCTTCAGGATGCCGGCTGGAGTACGTTCTGGATCGGTAAAAATCACAACGTGCCCGAGCAGGACAATGCACCCGGCGGCTACAAGGGCACCTGGCCCTTACAGCAGGGCTTCGACCGTTTCTACGGCTTCCTGGGTGGCGAGACAAATCAATACTTCCCCGATCTTGTTGAAGACAACCACTTCATCGATCAGCCGTATACGCCTGATGAGGGCTATCACCTGTCTAAGGATTTAACCGACCAGGCTATCCGCATCATCCGTGACAACAAGGCCAGCAATCCCTCCAAGCCCTGGTACATGTGGTTCTGCCCCGGCGCGAACCACGCCCCCCACCAGGCCCCACAGGAATACATCGACAAGTACAAGGGCAAGTTCGACGACGGCTACGAAGCCTATCGCGAGTGGGTGCTGGCACGCATGATCGAGAAAGGCGTCATCCCTGAAGGTACCAAGCTAACGGAACTCAACCCAATGGCCGATGTGGCGAT
Organism: Anaerolineales bacterium; assembly: GCA_020634615.1. Taxonomy (GTDB): domain Bacteria; phylum Chloroflexota; class Anaerolineae; order JAAEKA01; family JAAEKA01; genus JACKBK01. Next base: position 30,211 of record JACKBI010000021.1, on the reverse strand, counting down.
CCCCGCCGATCAGGTCAGGCCGTGGGACACCTTGAACGACCAGGAGAAAAAGCTCTTCGCGCGCATGGCCGAGGTCTGGGCCGGGTTCTCGGAATACACTGATGCGCAGATCGGACGACTGATTGACTATCTGGAGGAATCGGGCCAGCTTGAGAACACATTGGTGATCTACGCCGCCGACAACGGCACCTCGGGCGAAGGCTCGCCCAATGGTTCGGTCAACGAGAACAAGCTGTTCAACACCTACCCCGATGATCTGCAGGAAAACCTGTCGATGATCGACAAACTAGGCGGACCAGACTGCTACAACCACTTCCCGACCGGTTGGGCGGTTGCCTTCTCGACACCGTTCAAGATGTTCAAGCGCTACTCTGAGTATTCGGGTGGCACCTGTGACCCGCTGATCATCTCCTGGCCCAAGGGCATCAAGGCGCGTGGCGAGATACGACACCAGTACCACCACTCGACCGACATCGTGCCGACCATCCTCGACGTGTGCGGACTGGAGATGCCCGACACCTACCGCGGCGTGAAACAATATCCGCTCTCCGGCGTTTCCATGCGCTACAGCTTCGACGCCGACCCGGACGGGCCGACGCAGAAGAAGCGCCAGTACTTCGAGATGATGGGCACGCGCGGCATCTGGGAGGATGGCTGGCGGGCATCGGCGGTTCATGCTCCGATGACCGGCGCCGGGCACTTCGACGAGGACGAGTGGGAGCTCTACCATGTCGATGAGGACCGCTCCGAGTCCACCAACGTTGCCGACAAGTACCCCGAGAAGCTTGAGCATCTGAAGCAGGTGTGGATGGACGAGGCCAGGAAAAACCTCGTGCTGCCCCTGGATGACCGCACCGCGGTGGAGATTCTCACCACCGAGCGACCGTCCACTGAGCCGCCTCGGGAGCGCTACATTTACTACCCGGACACAACAGCGGTGCCCGAGGGTGTCGCCGCCAACGTGCGCGGGCGCTCGTACAAGATCCTGGCCGACGTGGAAGTGGGCGACGACTGCTCGGGCGTCATCTTCGCCCATGGATCACGCTTCGGCGGGCACTCGCTTTTCATTCACGACCAGAAGCTCTACTACGTGTACAACTTCTTGGGCATTCCGCCGCAGCAGGAGTTTGTCTCCGGCAAGGAGCTGAAGCCGGGCAAGTACACGCTGGGTATGGAGTTCATCCGCGAAAAGGCCGGCCAGTACGGCGAATCTCACGGCACCGCAAAGCTCTATATCAACGACAAGGTGGTGGCCGAAGGACCGATGAAGGCTCAGCTTGGCAAGTTCACGCTGTGTGGGGACGGCCTGTGTGTCGGCCGCGACAGCGCCGACGCCGTCGCCAAGGAATACACGCCTGAGTCCCAGGGTAAATTCACCGGCGGTACCATCCAGTACGTAGAAGTATCGGTCGAGAAGGAACAGTACCGCGATCTTGAGATGGAGATGGCTGCCGCAATGGCGCTCGACTGATCCTCGTACTGCCCACTTCTGACATTGCACGGCGGGGTATCGGCTCTGCTGGTACCCCGCCTGATGCTATCGGACGCGCTGTTCCGCTATTCCAAGAATAGGTGGGGCAGCGCGAGACTTTCGTATCGCTGAAGGGTAAAAGTGATGACGATCTCAGAGCTTCTAACCGTGATCGCCCAGGTGTCGGGACTGCTCTTCATCGTGACCAGCATGCTGGCCATGGGGATGAGCCTGACGATGCCGCAAATCGTCGGACCGTTGAAGAATCCAAGGCTTGTCATCCTGGCCCTGGTGGCGAACTTTGTGCTGGTGCCGCTGTGGGCGTACTTGATCACAGTAGTCTTGCCGTTGGACCAGCCGCTGCAGATTGGACTGATCGTGCTGGCAACGGCTGCCGGCGCGCCGTTTCTGCCCAAACTGGTGCAAGGCGCCAAAGGCAACATCGCCTTCGGCGTTGGGCTGATGGTGTTGTTGATGGTGGTCACCGTCTTCTACCTGCCGGTTGTTCTTCCGCTGTTGCTGCCTGGCGTTTCCGTGAACCCGTGGGATATCGCCAAGTCGTTGATCGCCCTGATGCTGGTACCGCTGGCGCTCGGTATGTTGTTCAAGTCCCATTCACCGGATAGCGCCGGGCACTGGCAGCCGTTCATGAACAAGACCTCCAGCGTCTCGCTGCTCGTCCTTCTGGTGGTTGGACTGGGACTGAACGTTTCCAACATCATCAGCCTGATCGGGTCCTGGGGGCTGCTCGCGCTCGCTCTGTTAATCGTCGGAAGCGTCCTGATCGGCTTGCTCCTGGGCGGGAGAGATCCGGCGATCCGCAGTGTGATGAGCCTCGGCACAGCCCAGCGCAATGTCTCAGCGGCCATCCTGGTCAGCGCACAAAATTTCGCCGGCACGGCTACGCTGCCATATGTTCTTGTGGGCGGCGTATTGCTGCTGCTGATCCTGCTGCCCATTGCGAAACAGATGGGGGCACGAATCAAAGCACCGACTACAGGCGAACAGCCTGCAAACGGGCCTCAAGACGCCTGAATTGATGGCAAGTCTGTAGAAAGCTATCCACATAATGCCAGCTAACTTGACCCTCTGGAACGATACAGCAACCAGACGAGCGATACAGGATTTTGTAGCGAAAGTCACCGACCGCGCCAACCCCGGCTACGTTCCGCCAGAAGAACGCATTGCCGTCTTCGACAATGATGGCACACTTTGGTGCGAAAAGCCCGTGTACATCCAACTCGATTTCATCCTGCGGCGTTGGATGGAGATGGTGGACGAGAATCCTGCTCTGGCGGAGGAGCAGCCGTGGAAGGCGGCCGTCGAACAAGATTACTCCTGGCTGGGCAACGTCGTTACCAAACATTATCGCGGCGATGACAGCGATCTACCCTTGGTGATGAAGGGCATCCTTACCGCCTTTGCCGGCATCACAGTTGAGGAATTTGCTGCCCGCGCCGGCGAGTTTCTGCACACGCAGTCGCATCCCACGCTGAAACGGCTGTACAACCAGTGCGGCTATGCACCGATGGTCGAACTGTTGCGTTTTCTGGAGGCCAACGGGTTCACCAATTTCATCGCATCCGGCGGCGGGCGCGATTTCATGCGCCCGATCACGGACGAAATGTACGGCATTGCGCCGGATCGTGTGATCGGCAGCAGTGTATCGCTGGAGTTTCGCGCCGGCGACCACGGCGGCGACGTGCTGACAGTGCCGCACCTCGATGTGTTGAACGACGGACCGGTGAAACCGCCGCGCATCTGGAGTCGCATCGGGCGGCGTCCCATTTTGGCGGCGGGCAATTCCAACGGTGACATCCAGATGTTGCAGTATGTCGAGGGAAATCCGCGTTCCTCCTTGTGCTTGCTGGTCAACCATGACGACGCCGACAGGGAGTTTGACTACATGGCCGGGGCAGAAGATGCCATGAAAATGGCAAACGAGCGCGGCTGGGTGATGGTCAGCATGAAACAGGACTGGCAAACGGTTTTTCCCCGTCAGACTGCGTAACCACTTGGTAGACAGATAAGAACATCAATACGACAACCGTACCCAGAGGATTGAAAAAGAAGATCCCTATCCTAAGCTGGTTGCCGGGCTACCAGTCCAGTTGGTTACGCTCTGATCTGCTGGCAGGGCTTATCGCTGGCGCCGTGGTTGTCCCCCAGACCATGGCCTATGCCACCATTGCCGGCTTGCCGGTGCAGTCCGGCCTATACGTGGCGTTGGTGCCCATGACCGTCTATGTGCTGTTGGGCAGCTCGCGCCGCTTGAGTGTCAGTTCGACCTCGGCGCTCTCCATTCTCACAGGCTCTGCGCTGCTGGCAGCTGTCGGACCTGTCAGCAACGCCACTGATTACATCGTTCCGGCCACCACCCTTGCCCTGCTGGTGGGCGCATTCCTGCTTCTGGCGGCGGTGCTGCGATTGGGATTTCTCGCCGACTTCATTTCACTGCCCGTGCTGACCGGTTTCAAAGCAGGCATCGGCGTGGTGATTTTCGTCAGCCAGCTGGGCAAAATCCTGGGGCTGTCCGTCCCCAGCGGCTCGTCGACCCTGGAGACTTTGACGGTTATCCTGACCAGCCTGGGACAAATCAGTTGGCCCACAGCGGCACTGGCAGCAGTGACGCTGGCGATACTGATCTTGTTGCCGCGTTTGGTCTCGACCATTCCGGCGCCACTGGTAGCAGTTATCTTCGGGATCGCGCTGTCTGCCCTTTTCAACCTCAGCCAGCTTGGGATTGCGCTGATCGGTACGATCCCGACCGGATTGCCCTCTCTGACCCTGCCTGATCCGTCCCTGGTAGGCAGCCTGTGGTTCCCTGCCATCGGTATCGCCCTGATGTCTTTCACCGAGTCAACGGCTGCCGCCAGAGCTTTTCGCGAACATGGAGAACCCACGGCCGATGCTAACCAGGAACTTCTCGCGCTTGGTGTGGCCAACGTCGCGGGCAGCTTTTTCCAGGCCTACCCAGCCGGCGGCGGCACCTCGCAGACAGTTGTCAATGCCAACGCAGGAGCCAAAACCCAGCTTGCCGAACTGGTGACGGTCGGAGTGGTTGTGTTGACCCTTCTGGTTCTGGCGCCACTTATCAGCCTCATGCCCGAGGCGACGCTTGGTTCGCTGGTGCTGGTGGCAGCCGCAAGTCTGATCAATCTGGGCGAGTTCCGGGACATGGCCCGGATCAGGCGAAAGGAGCTGATCTGGGCGTTGCTCGCAGTTGCCGGGGTGATCTTGTTGGGCATCCTGGAGGGCATTCTGGTTGCTGTGCTCATCTCGCTGCTAACGCTCCTTATAGACGTCGATCGGCCGCCAGTGTACGCCATAGGTCGAAAGCCGGGTACTGATGTGTTTCGGCCGCTGGACGACCATCACCCTGATCTTGAGACAATCCCCGGATTGTTGATCGCCCGCACCGAAGGGCGGCTTTTCTTTGCCAACATAGCGGAAGTGATAGACAGACTATGGGAGCTGATCCACCAAAGCTCACCACAGGCCCTGATCCTTGACTGCGACGCGATACCTGACATTGAGTACACAGCCCTCAAGTCCTTGGAGCAATTTGAAACGCGATTGCATAACGCCGGCATTTCATTGGAACTGGCATCCTTAAATCCCACAGCTTTGAACATCATCAGACAGTCGCCCTTGGGAAAGAAATTGGGCAGCGAGCGGATGTTCCTGAATCTGGAAGAGGCAGTTGAGGCCCACACGCACGCTTCCGGCCACGGTGCGCAATGACTGAATGCTATCAGGTAGACTCTGGATATCTATCGAACAACAGTGTAACTGAACACTCTCAGGAGAACGCGCCTTGAACATAAAGAGCTTCCTAAATTCTGTCAAGCCAAACCCAAAGACGCTGAAATCTGATGCGGTATCCGGTTTCGCCACCGGCCTGTTTAGCATTCCCGAAGGGATGGCCTACGCCCAACTGGCCGGCGTGAACCCGCTGTACGGAATGTACTCGGGCATCGTCGCCACGATTGCAGCATCTTTGTCGACCGGCACCATCTTGATGATCAGCACCCTGACCAGCGCAATTGCATTGTCAACGGCCAGCGTCATGCAAACGGCCAACATTCAAAGCGGCCAAATGCCCGCGGCGCTGTTTACAATTACATTTCTGGTCGGGGCGATGATGCTGATTTTGGGGCTGCTGCGGCTGGGCAGCCTGGTCAACTTCGTCTCAAACGGCGTGATGACCGGCTTTGTCGCCGCCGCGTCATTGCTCATCATCATCGGTGAGATGGGCGATTTCTCCGGATACGCTCCGTCGGGCAGCAACAAGCTGATGGAGATGATCAACTGGTTTGCGAACATACCCCAATGGAGTTTGCAGATAACAGCGGTTTCCGTTAGCACCATCGTCCTCATGCTGATTCTCAAACGCATCCCGCAGACGGAGAAGCTGGCGGCCATTTTCACACTGATAATCATGACGGTGGTCGTCTATCTGCTGAAACTGCCAGTCCCCCTGGTCAGCAGCATTGCATCGATCCCGCGCGGCCTGCCCGCGCCCACTTTGCCGGCTTTTGCCCTGATACCAAAACTGGCGCTGGGATCGCTCTCGGTGGCGCTGGTAGCGCTGGTACAGGGTGCCGGCATCAGCACTGCTTACCCAAACACAGACGGCAGCCGGGCCGATGCCAGCCGTGATTTCATCGGCGAGGGCATTGGCAATCTGCTGGGCAGCTTCTTCCAGTCCATGGGAACCGGTGGTTCACTGTCGCGCACCGGCATCAGTGTCGGCGCCGGGAGCCAATCCCGCTGGGGCGGCGTCTTTGCCGGGTTGTGGCTGGCCCTGATTCTCATGCTCTTCGGTAGCCTGGCCGAGTTGGTGCCGCTGGCCGTCATTGCCGGAATGCTGTTTGTCATCGGTGGCGAGTTGATTGCTGCCCGAATTCCGAACGCCAGACTGGTGTACCGGTCATCCTGGGGCTCAGCCGCAGCCGGGTTGTTGACCTTTGTCTCTGCGCTGTTCATTCCTCTGCAATACACCATTTTCCTTGGTGCGGGGTTGTCGCTGCTGCTTTTCATCGGCACCTCTGCTTCCCATATCAGGTTGTATCAGCTTGTACGGGGCGAGGACGGCTACTGGCAAGAAAAGGACCTGGCTGCCGTCTTTCCCTCGAACCAGGCAACCGTTGTGGCCTACGAAGGTGCAAACTTCTTCGCCGAAGTGCCTGCCGTCATGAACAAGATGCCTTCCCTGGAAAGTGTCACCAACGCGGTCGTCATCTGGCGTCTGCGCAGCGTGCAGGAGACTCACAGCACCTTTCTCAAGCAGCTATCCACATTTGCTAAAAAGGCACAGGCTGGCGGTAACCGTTTCATGCTCGAGGGTGTTGAGGCGCGCGTGATGACTACGCTGGAGAAGACTGGGATTCTTGATGAGATCGGCCGTGACAACGTGTTTCCGGAGCAGCCTGGCCTGGTCGCAGCTCTGGATGCATCCTGGGCAGAAGCGCAAACGTGGCTGAAGGCCAAGTCTGCCGAAGCAATCGGTAACTAGCGCTGACTCGCGTGGCTAGTTTGGTTTTTGACGTAAACCAGCCTGGAACAGCATCGGCTGTTTCGAGGAGGATTCATGGCAGACGGGTTTGACTTGCGATCAAAAGCATATTGGCGGCGATTGGGCTGGGGTGTCCTGGTTGGACTGTTGAGTGCAATCGGGGCATTCGTTTTTGTTGCCCTCATGAATTGGGGAATAGATATGGTGTGGCCTGATCCACCGGGCTGGGAGCCGTTCTCCGGTTCCTGGACAATAGTCCTTATCATGACGATTGCTGGCTTGTTGGTCGGACTTATCCATCGTTACACAGATGCAAGAGAGCTCAATGTGTTCGAAGCCCTGGATACCGGCCACATGGATTACAAGCCGGTGCCGGCATCCTTGTTGGCTTCGCTGGTCTCGCTCGTTGGTGGGTTCAGCCTAGGGCCGGAAGTGCCTACCGGAATGCTGGCCGCTGGTCTGGGCACCTGGCTGTCTGAAAAGCGTCAATTGGACGAGGAGACCGCGCACACCAACGTGCTCAGCGGGGTGGGCGGGGCATATGCTGGCCTGTTTTCTTCCCCGCTTGCGTTGTTGATCATGATCTTGGAATCAACGCATATGCAGACGGTGACGTACTACGGTACCTTGTTCATCGTCGGTTTGGCGGCAGCAGTGGGGTTTGCCCTCTTCTTCTGGCTCAGCGGCGACACCTTCTCCAGCCTCTTGAGAATTGTGCAGCCTCCGGCCTATGATCTGCGCGTGTGGCAAATCGGCCTGAGCATCTTGCTTGGCTTGCTTGCGTTCCCCATCGCCGTCGTTTTCAGATTGCTGGTCAAGGGACTGAGGACGCTGGTTGCCCCCTTGAACAAGCAACCGATCCTGCGCGGCCTCATCGGCGGGCTGCTCCTGGGCCTGCTGGGCAAAGCATTGCCCATCACACTCTTCCTGGGCACTGCCGGGCTGAGCACGACGACGAGTCAGGCGGCGGAAATTGGTGTGGGTCTGCTGATCCTGTTTGCCCTCGCCAAGGTGTTGGCCCTGGGTGGGGCACTCTCATTCGGCTTTATCGGTGGTCCCATCTTCCCTCTCTTGTTTGTAGGCGCGACACTGGGTTCGGCCATCAATCTGCTCTTTCCGCAAATCCCACTGGGATTGGCCGTAGGCTGCATGATGGCGGCAGTTCCCGCAGCGATTGTCCCCATTCCGGTGGCTTTGGCTGTCATTGTTGCACTCATCGTGGGATTGTCGCCGTTGAACGTCGTGCCTGTTGTCCTGGCGTCGATGACGTCTTTTGCGGTCGTCCGCGGGCTCAGTTCAGGTGGCAGCGGCCAGAAAAAGCAAACGACGACAGCCGTTTGACAAATCGATAGCCCCTATCCAGTCAATGACTTTTTCAGGCTGGCGGGCTTGAGGTTGTGGTCCACCCATCCGCAGCATGTGGCCTCGACCGCGTACAATTGCTCTCGGGATACCCAACTTCTACCTAATTCTGGGCATGACAAGGACAGCTGGGTAGCTCTATAATGGTAAGGGTGACAGTGGTCAGTATCTGTTCAGCGGAAGACGAAAGGTTCGGACGCTGCCAATGCAGGGTTGCAAAGGCCGGAATATCTGAGGATGACTTACCCTTTTGACAGATCAGGCACCTATGCCATCTGTGTTGCCGGCGTTCTGGATAAATCCTGGACGGATCGCCTTGGCGGCATGACGGTAAGTGGACCTGAAGTAACACCCGAAAATCCCTTGCCGGTGACGCGGCTGGTTGGGTGGGTGCCGGATCAAGCCGCGCTGGCAGGCATACTGAATACGCTGTACGAAAACCACTTTGCGTTGTTATCCGTGCAATATCTGGGTGCTTCATGAACTCGTATCCCTTCGACGAACTACCAAGTTCCATGTACAAAGGAGGTTCTCAATGAGCGAGAAGAGGATTACAGGCCCGATACAGGTCTTTGTTATCGGCTTCGACAGGTTCGAGGCTACCGGCCAGATCCTGGCTGAACTGCGCCGGGTTCGCAAGCGCGGTGTTATCCGCCTTGTAGATTTATTGTTCGTTCAGAAGGACAAGAGCGGCGCAGTTTCCAACGCCATGCACATGACCGATCTGAGTGAGGCCGAACGCGAGCGCCTTGGCGCCGTGGCCGGCAGCTTGATCGGACTCCAGGTCGGTGGGTTGGAAGGCGCGGCGGAAGGTGCCGTTGTGGGTGCCGTCGCAGTCGCCGAACGCGACTACGGTCTAAACGTGGACCAACTGCGCGACCTGGCCGATAGCATCCCAGCCGGCAGCGCCGGAGCGATCCTGGTGATCGAGCACCACTGGGCAACGCGCCTGCGCGATGCCATCGCTGACACCGGTGGTGTGGCACTGGCTCAAGCCATGATCTCGCCCCAGGCGTTGATCATGGTTGGCAAAGAGTTGGAGGCCATGATCGAGGCTGAGGAAGCTATCGAGGCCGCCGAGGCCATCAAGTACGCGGCTGCGCTGGAAGTTGCCCAGGTGTTGGCAGAGGTTGAACTGATCGAGGAAGCCGCCATCGCCGAGGCTGCCGACGTGGTCGCCACCGCGCTGGCCATCGAGGATGCGGCGGCAGAAGATGTCGCCGCGGTCCTGGTTGCTGCGAAGTTGATCGAGGAAGCCGCCATGGATGAAGCCGCCGAAGTCGTGGCCGAAGCCATGGAAGCGGAGGCGGAAGCGATTGCCGAGGCGGAGGCTGTCATCGAGGCAGCTGCGCTGGCGGCGGCCCGCGCGTTGGTCGAGGCTGAACTGATCGAAGAAGCGGCCATGCAGGAAGCTGCTGATGCTGTCGCCACCGCGCTGGCTATCGAGGATGCTGCGGCCGAAGATGCCGCGGAGGCGCTGCTGGTTGCCGGTTTGATCGAAGAAGCCGCGGCAGAAGAGGCAGCCGAAGTCGTCGCAGGCGCGCTCGCCGTCGAGGAAGAAGCCGAAGAGGAAGCGGCCGAAGCGGTTGAGGCAGCGAAAGAAGTCAAAGCTGCGGCTGCGCTGGCTGCCCTGAAGGCGCTGCTCGTCGCTGAAGTTATCGAGGAAGAGGCGGCTCAGGAAGCCATCGATGCGCTGGTGGCCGCCGAGATCATCGAGGAGGAGGCAGCGGCTGACGCCGTAGCATCCTTGCTGGCCGACGAATAATCCACCCGCGATGAAAATGAATGCCCGTAACACCGCATTCATTAAGGAAATAGGTTCGTAATTCCAAACTATCTGAAGGAGTACCATGATGGCAAAGACAGATTCTTCGGCAATCTACAACATTCTGGCCTTCCGCTTTGCTGGTCAGAAAGGCGCCTCGGACGCCGTGAGTGAAATCAAGGCCTCCGGCGCGCTGGATGGCCACAAGATTGTGGCACAAGCAGTGGTCGAGCAGGATGCTGCCGGCAAGGTCCACGTCCATGAGCCTGGACGCGGCGGCGTAGGCGCAGTGGTTGGAATCGCAGCCGGCGGCCTGCTGAGCTTGATCGGCGGTCCTGTCGGCTTGTTGGCCTGGGCAGCAGCCGGCGGCGTAGTCGGCGGCGTAGCAGGCAAGTACCTGGGCCGTCCAATTTCCAAGGGTGACCTGGAGCAGATCGGCCAGGCGCTGACGCCGGACAGCTCGATGATGATGCTGTTGCTGGAAGACACCGAGAGCGAAGGCGTGATCAACAGCTTGCAGGGCTACAGCGCAGACGTAGTCACCCTGACCGTCGGCGATGAGCTGTCGGGCCAGATCGCTTCCTACGTGGCCGGCGGTGCCCAGGATCCTGAAGGCAACGTGGTCGCGGGTGAAGGCGGCGTGGCTGCCGATGCTGAGGGCAACGTAGCCGCCGAAGGGACCGTCGTTGCAGCGAGCCCCGAGTAGTGCCGCAGGCACAGACCGTACGTTGACGCGGCCGACAAGGCAAGCTTAGAAACTGTCCAAGATTAACTTTGCTGTTCTGGCCGGTCTCCGACCGGGCCATCCCGCCAAGTTATTTATGGACAGTTTCTTAACCACCGAGCCTGACAGGTTTTGTACCTGTCAGGCTCGGTTCAATCTGACCAAATAGATCGCAGACCAGATTCAACAGGAGGTAGTCTCGTGATAGAGAAACTCAGTGAAAGCGCTGGAGCGGTGGTTGGCTACAAAGTCGTGGGCAAGGTCACGCCTGACGATTACCAGCAGCTGAATCCGGCAATCGAGACCCTGGTAGATCAGTACGCCGACGGTGTGTACCTGTTGCTGGACCTGCAGGAATTCGCCGGCGAGGAAGTGAAGGCATGGCTGCCTGATCTGAAGTTCGGCCACCGTTTTCACGACAAGATCAAGAAGATGGCCATCGTCGGCGACAAACGCTGGGAGAAGTGGCTAGCCGCTCTCGCCGATCCCTTCTATGCCAAAGAGGCCCAGTACTTCCGGCCGGAAGACACAGATAAGGCGTGGGCCTGGTTGAAAAAAGGCGGGTAGGTTGAGACTCGCGTGATGGCCAACGGCGGCCGGCGCGGGCTACTCTTCGGTGTCTCCGCTAAGAACATCCTCGTCGGTCACCATGATTCGCTTGCCGCGCTTCTTGGTGGCCACGTTCCAGCCCCAATCGACGATGGTGGTGGTCTTCTCCTCGCCGCCGGAGAGCAGCGCCGCGTGGACAGCCATCCAGGCCAGCCAGGCGGCATGGCCGGTCATCGTGCCGTGCTCCGGCATCTCGACCACCGCCGCGCCGCGTCCTATCGTGGCCATGGTTCCCTTGTCGCGGTACTCGAACGGCTCGGCCGGCTTGCCTTGCACCAGCCGGGCGATGTTCTCGCCGGCATGATGCCCGGCTTGCTGCGCCACCGACCCCAGCTGTGGCAGTTGCCTGTCCTTTTTGGTGTCGGTGATGATGGCGATGTCGCCAACGACGAAAACCTCGGGGTGATCCTTCAGGCGCAGGTCGTCCTCCACCGGGATGCGGCCGCCCTTGCCTTGCTCAACGCCAAGACTGTGCGCCAGCGGGTTGACCTGGATGCCCGCGCCCCAGATCAGCGTGTGGGTCTTGATGACCTCGCCCGACTTCAGGGTTACGTGGGTCGGCGCGATCTCGGCCACGATCTGGCCGGTCCTTACGGAAACACCCAGCTTCTCCAGGGTTTTCCTGGCGTATTTCTGCAGCTTGGGCTTGAACGGTCCCAGCAGGTGCGGACTTGCCTCCAGCAGGATGACCTGCGCCTTCTCCTTGATGGGCAGGTTGGGGTAGTCCTCCTCCGCGACGAAGTGCAGGAACTCGGCCAGCGCGCCGGCAGTTTCCACGCCGGTCGGGCCGCCGCCAACCACACAGAAGGTCAGCGCGCCGTCGTCGATCAGCGACGGGTCCTTGTCCACCGCTTCCAGCGTCTGGAGCAGTTGGTATTTCAGGCGCAGGGCATCGCGTATGGTGTAGAGCGGGAAGGCGTGGTCGTCTGCCCCGGGAACACCGAAGGTATTGACCACCGCGCCCAGACCCACCACGAGATAGTCATATGCCAACGGCTCCATTCCGTCCAAATGCACCTGCTTGCCTGCCAGATCGACGCCGGTTACTTTGGCCTGGTGGAACACGGCGTTGTCCTGGCGGTGCATGGTCTCGCGCACCGGGAAGCCCACCTGGGTTGTATCCAGTTCGTTGGTCGCCAGTTGATACAGCAGCGGCTGGAAGGTGTGATAGTCGTTTTGGTCGATGATCGTGATCCTGACCGGCGCATCCTTCAGCTTGCGCACAGCGCCGGCGCCGGCAAACCCGGCGCCGAGGACGATGATGTGAGGTTCAGCAGTCATAGTTTATTCTTTCGATCCCTTTGAGTTGTGTGAAACGCGCGGTGCTTCTGCCGCATGGTACGCCGCGGCAGAAAAATCTGCAAGCTATTCAGTGGTGACGTCAAGGAAGGCGAACGTCACCCCTGCTGTATATCAGCGAGCGTCACTAATCGATGCAAATCCCCATCTGCGCGCCATCCACCATGACATCATGGCAGCCGAAGTTGACCGTACGTGGGCTGCACGTCCCGGTCGATGAGGTCTCGCTTGCCAGGCAAAGGCCCTGACACTGACTGGAATCCGTGCATGCGTTTCCGGCATCCATTGCAGGCATGTCGCACATCTCCGTCTGCGCCCGGCCTTGCGGCCCCCACATGCCGCCTTGATCCAGGCAATCCTGCTCGTTGTCCGGAGCAACTACCAGATCGGCCGTTGGCTGTGGCGTGACGAACAACGGCTCCGGCAAAGCACTGCAAGACGCCAAAGTCAGCATGAGCAAGGCAGCGACAATCACGATAGCGAGTCTCAGTTTTGGATTCTTCACAGTTCAACTCCTTCATCCGATCATATACGATGACCCCGGGGCGCGGCTAGCTGTCCCTAATGGAGGTTGCAGCGAGCACAGGCAAAGGCCAGGTTATCGACTTCTTCTGTGCCGGGCAACTCATCTCAAGCCGAAGACCATCTACAATTGCTGCGGTTCGATTATAAGCCACAAAGGGTGTTGCGGGCAACCTGTTGGGGCCACCAGGCCGCGTTCACGCCTGCCAGCGCGGCCGGTACTGGATCGCTTCTGCCAGATGCGCGGTTTCGATGCGATCGACGCCGGCCAGATCGGCGATGGTGCGCGCCAACTTCAGCGTGCGGTGGTAGGCGCGGGCGCTCATATGCAGTTGGCGCATGGCGGCCCGCAGCAGGCTGTGGCCGGCCTCGTCCACCGGGCAGAATTCTCGGATCTCGCCCGGCCCCATGTCGGCGTTGGTGGTGACAACCCGCCCGTCGGTCAGCGCGGCAAATCGTCGTCGCTGGATGTCACGGGCTGCCTCGATGCGCTCGCGGATAGTGCGCGACGTCTCGCCGCGGTGGCGGTCGCTCAGCTTCTCGAAATCCACTCGCGGCACCTCGACGTGGATGTCGATGCGGTCAAGCAGCGGGCCGGAGAGACGCTTCTGGTAGCGGGTGACCGTCGCCATGCTACACGAGCATTCATGTTGGCTATCGCCAAACCAGCCACATGGGCAGGGATTCATTGCGCCGACTAGCATGAAATTGGCGGGGAAACTCATCGACCCCTGGGCGCGGCTGATGGTGACGACCTTGTCCTCCAGCGGCTGCCTGAGCGTCTCCAGATTACGCGGCCCAAACTCCGGCAACTCGTCCAGAAACAGCACGCCACGATGCGCCAGGCTGATCTCACCCGGGCGCGGCAACCGCCCGCCGCCTACCAACCCGGCGTGGCTGATGGTGTGGTGTGGCGCCCGGAAGGGGCGGTGGTTGATCAGCGGCGTGTCGCCGGGCAACATACCGGTCACCGAGTAGATGCGCGTGATGTCCAGCGCTTCAGACAGCACCAGCTTGGGCAGGATCGACGGCAGCGAGCGGGCCATCAATGTCTTGCCTGCACCCGGCGGACCGGTAAGCAGCGCATTGTGCGCGCCGGCCGCCGCCACTTCCAGCGCCCGCTTGACATGTTCCTGACCCTTGATGTCGGCGAAGTCCACGGTATAGACCGCCTCGTGCACATCGTCGAGAATTTGATCATGCTCGAACGGCGGGATCGGATCGAAGTCGCGGAGATGAGACACCAACGCGGACATGGATGGCACCGGGATGACGTCGATGCCCGCGATCAAGGCGGCTTCAGGCGCGTCCACCTCGGGCAGGTAGACCGTCTGGATGCCGGACTGCTGCGCCATGTGCGCCATGGGCAGCACGCCGTCGATGTGGCGCAGGCTGCCGTCCAGGCTCAGCTCGCCGATGAAGAGCGCGTTCTCCAGCCGGTCCAGCGGCACCTGATCGCTGGCAGCCAGCAGGCCGACCGCAATCGGCAGGTCGTAGACCGGCCCCACTTTGCGCAGATCCGCCGGCGCCAGGTTGACCGTCACCCGGCCGCGCGGGTACGTGAGGCCGGAGTTCACCAGTGCGGCGCGCACGCGCTCGGTCGACTCCTTGACCGCCGCGTCGGGCAAACCCACCAGCACGATGGACGGCAGCGCGTTGCTGTAGATATCGACTTCCACCTCGACGGCCGTTCCTTCGAGGCCGATGACTGAACAACTGACGACTTTGGCGAGCATGCGCCCCCTCTTCCTGAGATAATGGCGGTGGCCTGCGATGTTCTCAAATTGCGCGAATTCTACCGCAGATTCGTGCAATCGACAAGGCGGTAGAATGGTGGCTGAACAGGATGGATGTCTTGCCGCGCAGGGCGCAACACGAGAGACTTGCCCGATCGCGCAACTCGTGGTTAGATTGACCAGAGGAGACCGCGAAATGGCCAATCAACTGTATCCAATGATCTTCACCCCGGTGCTGAAGGATTACATCTGGGGCGGGCGCAACCTGGAGACGCGGCTGGGCCGCGCATTGCCAGCAGAAGGCGTCATCGCTGAAAGCTGGGAGATCGCCGGCCACGACGACGGCACGTCAACGGTCGAAAACGGCCGGTTCGCCGGCTGGCCGCTGACCCGCGTCCATGCCGAGGTGGGCATCGACCTGATCGGACGCAACAACGCCTGGGCGCAGGCGCGCGGCAAGTTCCCGTTGCTGGTCAAGCTGCTGGACGCCAACACCCCACTCTCGGTGCAGGTGCATCCCAACGACGCCTACGCGCTGGCGCACGAGGGCAACGAGCTGGGCAAGAGCGAGATGTGGGTCGTGCTGCACGCCGAGCCAGATGCTGAGCTAATCCTGGGGGTGAAGAGTGGGACGACGGCGGATGCCTTCCGGCGCGGCATTGAAGAGGGCCGGCTGGAGCCGTATCTGCACCGGGTGGCGGTCACGAGTGGCGACCACGTCTGCGTGCCGGCCGGCACGTTGCACGCCATCATGGGCGGCCTGATCATCGCCGAGATACAGCAAAACTCCAACACCACCTACCGGGTCTACGACTGGGGACGGATGGGCGCCGATGGCAGGCCGCGGCCGCTGCATGTGGAAAAGGCATTGGACGTCATCGACTTCGACCGGGTGGAACCGGCCGTACGCCAGCCGGTGGTGCTGGCCGAGGAAACCGGCTTCCGGCGCGAGCAGCTCTGCCGCAACCGCTATTTCGTCACCGAACGGCTGGTTCTCGAACCCGGTGTCGAGTTCGAGAACCAGCGCGACGGTGACACATTGGAGATATGGGGCGTCCTGGCAGGCGAAGTGTCGATCAACCAGTTGACGCTGGGCGCAGTGCGCTTCTGCCTGCTGCCGGCCGCGCTGGGCGAATTCACGGTGACTGCCCGCCAGCCGGCGACGCTGCTGCGGACGTATGTGGATGCTTCGTAGTCGAGAAAGCGAGGATCGTAATGACTGTCTTGAGTGAATTTTCCGCCGACGAACAACGGCTGTTGATGGAGGGTCCCCGGCATGGCGCGGTGGTTGTTTCCGCTGCCAGTTTGGGACAAAAGCGTGAAACGGCCTCGGAAGGGATTGCCGCCGCCGAATACATCCTGAACAGTCGGGGCGATTACCTGGACAACGCGCTGGTAAGCTCCATCCTGTTCGCGATCGAGAAGCGCGCTGACAGCGGCGCCAAGTTCGCTGACTTCAGTGAGTTGGCCAGCGCACCGGGGGCCAGGGATGAAGCGCTCGGTCGGCTACAGCAGTTGGCCGAGCTGCTTGACAGCAAGGTGGATCCTGCCGAAGCAGCAGGCTACAAGCAATGGGTGATCAACACCGCTGTGCGCACCAGCGAGGCTGGCGCTGAGGGTGGTGGTTTCTTCTCACGGAGCAAAATCATGGTGAATGACGCCGAGAAGGAGGCGCTTGCTCAGGTTTCCGCCGCGTTGGGCATAGCCTGAGCAACGAACGATCAGGGAGCGAGCCATCCGCTCAGGTAACCGCCTCCAACGGCTGCGGCCGGTGGCCGAAGGTGACGACCGGCCCGCCGGCCGGGGCCAGCCAGCGCACCGCGTTGGCGATCACCCGCTGCACATTGGCGTCGTAGTAGGTCGGATAGGTCTCGTGGCCGGGCCGGAAATAGAAGATGCGCCCTCGGCCGCGGCTGTAGCAGCAACCGCTGCGAAACACCTCACCGCCCTGGAACCAACTGACCAGCACCAGCTCGTCAGGCGCGGGGATGTCGAAGAACTCGCCGTACATCTCTTCCTGCGGCAGCTCGAAGTACTCGCCCAGACCGGCAGTGATGGGATGACTTGGCGCGACGACCCAGAACCGCTCACGCTCCTCTGCCTCGCGCCACTTCAAGTCGCACGAGGTCCCCATCAGCCGCTTGAAAACCTTGGAGAAATGGCCGGAGTGCAGCACCAACAGCCCCATGCCGCCCAACACGCGCGCCTGCACCCGGTCCACGATCTCGTCACGCACCTCCGGATGAGCTCTGTGGCCCCACCAGACCAGCACATCCGTCTCGTCCAGCACGGCCTCGGTCAGGCCGTGCTCCGGTTCGTCCAGCGTTGCCGTGCGCACGGGGAATCCGGCCTGGCGCAGCGGTTCGGCCACAGCCTCATGAATGCCGCGCGGATAGATGGCCTGCACGGCTGCGTCGCTCTTCTCGTGCCGAAATTCGTTCCAGACCGTGACTTTGGGAAGACTTGTCATCGAAGCTCCTTATACCCACTGACATCCGGCCATCGCGGGCTGATAAAATGCAATGTCAGTTTGTCCTTCCGTTGAAATAGTAGCAACGCGTTCCAGCGTCGCCAGCAATTCTAGCATCACACAACCGGTTTCGCCAACGTCCCATTGCAGCAGACTGTCAAGCCAGCGATGCCAGGACTGCTTCGACCTGTGCCTGCAATCGCTGCGCATTGGGGTTCTGCAAAATCGCCTCGCGCAACGTGACCTCAGTCTGGCCCATCATGCGATCGGCAAAATCCGGGCTCTGCCGCACGAAGATTTTCATCACCTCGGGATATGCCTCGGGATAATCGGCTACCGTACCCAGGGTGCTGTCCAGCGTCAACTCAGGGCGGACAAAATCGACAACTTCAAATGGATAGGACCAGCGGTGACGGCCCGATCCGACCTCAATCGGGATGTCGTCTTGTCCAGGTAAATGAACGCTGGCCGACGTGTTGGGCGGGATCTCGACCTCAACCGTGATCGCACCGTCCTCGATCTGCCACGAGCACCCGGCCATGCCATAGGGCGTTCGATGACGGGCGCGGGCCGACATGAGACCGCCGCCCGGATGCGGCTCGATGGCAATACGGCGATAGCCCGGCGCGGCCGGCGCAAGACCGGCCACGGTGCGATGCAGCCAGTCGGCCACCGCCCCCAGGGCATAGTGGTTGAACGACGTCATCTTGCCAGGATTCACCCTGCCGTCGGGCAACATGCTGTCCCAACGCTCCCAAATCGTCGTCGCGCCCATGGTCACCGGATAGAGCCACGAGGGACACTCGCGCTGCATCAGCAGCCGGTACGCGGTGTCATATTCACCCGCTTCGCACAGCGCATCGCACACCAGCGGCGTGCCAACGAAGCCGGTGCTGATGCGATAGCCGCTGCCGCGCACCAGCGCCGCCAGCCGCTTCCCGGCCAGTTGGCGCTGCTTCTCGGTCGGCAGGAGGGCAAACTGCAACGCCAGCGCGTAGCCGGTGGTCGCGTCGCTCACCACTCGACCGGCCGGCGTGACGTACTCGCGGGCAAAGGCAGCGCGCACTTCAGCGGCCAGCGCAGCGTAGTGCTTCGCCTCGCTGGTCCTGCCGAGCACCGCCGCAGACCGCGCCAGTAAGTCAGCCGACCGCGCAAAGTAGGCGGTGGCGACGATGTACGGCGCTGTGCGCGCATCGCCCGGCTTGTCCGGCGGCGCCTTGGGGTCCAGCCAGTCGCCCCACTGGATGCCGTGCTCCCACAACCGGCCAGGTCCGGCCGCAGCCTCGACCACATCGACCCAGGCGCACATGCTGTCGAACTGGGTTTCCAGAATGCCCGCATCGCCGAAACGCTGGTACAACACCCACGGCACAACCACCGCCGCATCCCCCCACGCGGCTGACGGCGACACCGGTACAGCCAGGATATTGGGGATGAAGAACGGCGCGATACCGTCCGCCTCTGTTTGTTCGGCGGCCAGATCGGCCAGCCACGACTGCAGGAACCCGGCCGAGTCGTAGAGAAAGCTGGCCGTGGGCGCAAACACCTGGATGTCGCCGGTCCAGCCGAGACGCTCATCGCGCTGCGGGCAGTCGGTGGGGATGTCGAGGAAATTGCCGCGCATGCCCCAGACCACATTCTCGTGCAGTTGGTTGACCAGTGGATCAGAGCAGTCGAACCAGCCGGTACGCTCCATGTCCGAGTGGATGACGACGGCCCGGATCGCGTCGGGGGTCAGCTCGCCCGGCCAGCCTTCCAGATCGACGTAGCGGAAGCCGTGGAAGGTGAAGCGCGGTTGCCAGGTCTCCGGCCCGCGGCCGGCCAGCGTGTAGCGGTCGGTGGCGGCGGCGTGACGCAGCGGCCGCATGCAAAGCTCGCCATCCTCCAGCACCTCCGCGTGGCGCATGGTGATGGTCTGGCCGGCCGGGCCGGCCACGGTGAAGCGCACGCTCCCCACCAGGTTTTGGCCAAAGTCAACAAGGGTGCGACCGGCGGGGGACTGCCAGATCGCGACCGGCGCCACTGTTTCGATACGGCGCACAGGCGGACCGCTTGGTGCGACAAGGGTTGCCAGATCGCGCTCGACCAGCCTGACGCCCGCCCAGTTGTCGTCGTCGAAGCGGGGTGCCGACCAGCCCGGTTTTTCCAGCCGGGCGTCGTAGGTTTCGCCGTCGTAGATGTCGCTGGCCAGGATCGGCCCGCTGGCGGCTCGCCACGAGTCGTCTGTGACGATGCGCTGGCTGGAGCCGTCGGCGAATTCGATCTCCAACTGGGCCAGTAAGGCCAGCCGGTCGCCGTAGATGTTGCGCCGGCCGCCGCCGTAGCCCAACCGGCCGCGATACCAGCCATCGCCCAGAATCGCGCCCAGCGCGTTGCGGCCTTCCTGCAAGTGATCCGTCACGTCGAAGGTCTGATAGCGCAGCCGGTGCTCGTAGCTGGTCCAGCCGGGATCCATGACATGGTCGCCGACGACCACCCCGTTGATCTGCGCTTCGTAGACACCCAGCGCGGTGACATAGAGCCGCGCCTTGACCACGCCGGGGCGCACATCGAACTCGCGCCGCAGCAGCGGGCAGGGCTGCGGGCGGGTGATGTCCTCGTCCCAGTCCGGGCTGATGAAGTGGGCGATCCAATCGCCCTGATGGAGCAAACCCGCCTCGACAGAAGTCAGGGCACTCCACGGCGATACCATGCCATCGTTGCCCCAGACGCGGACGCGCACCAAGGCGCGTTCACGCGAGCCGAGCGGTGCAAAGGGCCAGGGAACCAGCACTGATTGATCGGACTCGATTCGACCCGATGTTGCGCGCAGGCTTTCGCCGGCGTCATATGACTCGATTTCATAGGCGGTCTGAAGCCAGCCGAGCGACGAAGACTGAATAATCCACGAAAGGCGTGGCGCGGCAACACCCAGCCCCAGAGGCGAGCGCCGATGTTCGCAGCGGACAGCACTGAGCGACACACCGGCAACGCTGCCGGCAGAGACTGATAGCGACTCCGATGAGTTTGGCAAGTTCATAGACTTTCTCTCGCAGATACAGAGTATGGAGATGGACGGCAGCGAGTCTGGTCGCTTGTTGTCGCGTTACTAACACGCAATTGACAGGCCCTCGTGGCCGTTATCGGTCGTCACAGGACCGGGACTTACGTCGGGCAGGACGCACGAACATTAAATTTCGCGCTGCCTATTGACACGGACCCGATTATAGCATAGAATATTTGCAAACACTACCGGTAACAGTACCGGCAACGTTGCCGGCAAGATTTTCGCAACCCTGAATGCGATCAAGCTACTTTGCCAGAAACCAGGGCCAGGACCGATTTCCGTTTTCGGAGGAGCCTATTGACGTGACCCCCTGCATTGTCGCTAACCAACCTGAGTTGCCAATCTCACCCATCCATGGAGGATATTAGAATGAAACGGCTCGTCATTGTTCTCGGCATGCTTCTGCTCGGCGTGATGTTGATCGCAGGATGCAGTGCTTCCCCCGCAGCGCCCAGCGCTACTGAACCCGCAGCTACCGAACCGACTGCCGCACCGGCTGCTGTCGAACCGACGGCCGCTCCCGCGGCCCAACAGGAACCGGTCACCCTCACCTACATGGCCAGCCAGGGCTGGATCAAGGATGCAGAGCTCGAGCTCGCCAAGAAATTCGAGGAACAAACCGGCATCCACGTCGACTATCAGATCATCCCTGCTGACCAGTACTTCAGCGTGCTGAAGACCAAGCTGAACTCTGGAGAAGCTACCGACATCTTCGGCGGCCAGAGCGGCAAGACCGATCTGCAAGTGCAATACGATGTCGAAAAGAACGCAGTCGATCTGTCAGGCGAGGAATGGGTCTCGCGCCACGAGCCCCTTTCTCTTGACATGGTCAGCCTGAACGGCAAGGTGTACGGCGCTGAGATTTGGGACACGGTTGCCTCGAATTACTTCGTCGTCGTCTACAACAAGGATATCTTTGAGCAGCACGGGTTGAGCGTTCCCAGCACCTTTGCCGAGTTCAAGGATGTCTGTCAAACACTCCTGGACGCCGGTATCAACCCGATCTATGAGCCGATCTCGGATGGCTGGCACCACGTGTTGTGGTTCCCGATGGTAGGTCCGCGTTTCGAGGAAGTGGATCCCGGCCTGGCCGACCAGTTGAACGCCAACACCGCCAAGTTTGCCGATGTGCCAGTCATGCAAGAAGCCATGACGGAACTCAACGAACTGTATCAGATGGGTTGCTTTGGCGACAATGCCCTTTCCGACGCATTCTCCGACACCAACGCCAAGCTGGCATCCGGCGAGTATGCCATGTCGGTAACGACCCTCACCGCACCTGTGAGCATCGAGACCGATTACCCTGACGTACCGGCCCAAACTTTCGGGTTCTTCCCCATGCCGTTGGCAGACAACACTTTGGCGCCCGCACATCCTGCCGGGCCCAGCAAGTTCATCTATTCGGGTTCACCGCACATCGACGCGGCCAAGCAATACCTGGCCTTCCTGATGGCACCCGAAAATTTGCAGTATCTGCTGGACAACACCCCTGACTTCGCCGCCCTCAACTTCTCGGGGCTGCAAGCAAAGTGGACGCCTGAGCAGCAGGCGTTTCTGGACACCTTCCCGGCCAAGTCCATCGTCTATCAGGACGCGGTCAACTATGTCAATCCGCAGTGGATGGATATCGGCAAGGACATGGTAGGTATGTTCACCGGCAGCATGACGCCGGAAGACGTGCTTGCGAGCATCGATCAGCGCCGCGCCGACATGGCAGCGACGGCAAAAGACCCGGCTTGGGCCCAGTAAGCTGAGCCATCGTCCAAACGTGTCTTGCAGCTCCGGAGGCTCTCCGGCTCCGGGGCTGCAAGGTTCCCCAATGTTGCCGGGCTCTACTCGAGGATGACGAAGTTACATGAAAGCCAGGACCTATCCATTCTACTTCGCCGGCGGAGCACTCGCGCTTTACCTGATATTCTTCGTCATTCCCAGCATAATGGGTATCTTTTACGCGTTCACCGACTGGAACAGTTATTCGACAGAAGTCAACTTCATCGGACTGAACAACTTCAGAACGATTTTTTCTTCAGGCGCTGGTCAGAACTACCTGCACTTCATCAGAAACACGATCATCTTCACCATCACCACCATTTTTCTGAAGACTGCCATTGCCCTGGGACTGGCATTGCTGCTCACCGGTGGCATCAAGCGGCTGAGCTATTTTCACCGGGTTGTGATGTATCTGCCGGCTGTGCTGCCCATTCTGGTGGTCAGCCTGGTATTCAAATCGATCCTCAATCCAGCTACCGGGCTGCTCAACACTTTTCTTCGTAACATCGGGCTTGATTTCCTGGCGCAGCGCTGGCTGGTGGATATTCACCTGGCTTTGCCTTCGGTGATCGCAGTGGATACCTGGCGCGGGGTGGGATATATCATGGTCATCCTCATCGCCGGCTTGATGGCGATCCCGGACGAGTATTACGAAGCGGCCTCGATCGACGGCGCCAGCGGACTCGATTCGTTCTGGCATATCACCATCCCGCTGCTGATGCCGGTGTTAACAGTGACTACGGTCCTGAACCTGCTCTACGGGCTGAAGGTCTTCGATATCGTCTTCGTGTTGACCAATGGCGGCCCCGGACGCGCGACAGACACGGTATATACTGCCATCTTCGACGAATTTTCCAAGGGGCGCTACGGCATGGCGACCACCTTGTCTACGCTTCTGTTCTTTATCATGATCATCCTGGGATACTTCGTAATCAGGCTCATGCACCGCGAGACGGAGGGCTGACGCAGATGATCATTCGCAAGATTCGGGGCCTGTTCAACCACTCGGTCGCGCTGGTCGCCAGCCTGATCATGTTCATTCCTGTCTACCTTGTCGTGGTCAATTCGCTGAAGACCAAGGTAGAAGCCAGTTCGATGGGCGCAGGTCTGCCAACCACTCTCAACTGGCAGAACTTCGCAGTTGTTATCGAGCGCGGCAAATTGTTGACGGCGTTCGGCAACAGTGTGCTCTATGCCGTCGGAGCCACACTGATCGGCACCACCCTGGCTGCTCTGGCTGCATATGTGCTCTCGCGCAACCGCAGCCGCTTCAACCGCTTCATCTATTTCTTCATCATCATGGGCATCGCCATGCCGACCAATTTCGTCACGTTGATGAAGGTGATGCAGCTAACGCACCTGATCAACACGCAGATTGGCATCATTCTGCTATACTCGGCCACCTCGATCCCGTTCAGTGTGTTTCTGATTTATGCCTTTGTCGGCACCTTGCCGCGCGAACTGGATGAAGCGGCGATTATCGACGGTTGCAGTCCGATCCGGCTGTTCTTCTCCGTCATCTACCCGCTGCTGACACCCGTGTTGATCACCGCGGGCGTGCTGAATCTGTTGGGCATCTGGAACGAGTTTCTCCTGCCGTTGTACTACCTCAACCGTAGCGCCTACTGGCCGATGACCCTGGCGGTCTACAATTTCTTTGGTCAGTTCGAGTCCGACTGGAGCCTCGTTTCGGCTGACATTCTCCTGACTATTCTGCCAGTCATCATCGTTTACCTGTTTGCTCAGCGTTTCATCCTGTCCGGCATGACGGCCGGCTCAGTCAAAGGCTAGACGGTCTCGTTGAACTCAGAAACCGGTCGTTAGAAGTTGTTCACAGAAGCCATAGGACTTCGGAAGTCGACGAACCTACAGAAAAACCGGGTTTCCGCCAGTTCGCTCAAGAATCACAAAACAAAGGCAATCAGACAATGAATGGTTTCGGTTGGAAGGAAAACTGGACCGAATCGCGTGTGCACTACCTGGACTGGTGGGCGGGCAAGGGTCTGGTGATCAGCATGTGGGAGCATCTGAAAAAGGACGGCCCGCCACACGCAGTAGTACCTGCTCCTGAACCTGCCAGAGACTTGCAGCAGTACTGGTTTGACCCGGAATGGCGCGCTGCCAGGCTGCACTACCAGCTTTCTCGCAGCTCGTTCAAGGCTGACATCCTGCCGGTCGCCAACACGCATCTCGGACCGGGCTCATTGGCAGCCATCCTTGGCGCCGAACTTGGAGGTGGGGAGGATACCATCTGGATCCATCCCCGGACCGACCTGGGCCGCGACCTGGTGCTGGACGAAGACAACCGTTGGTGGCGTCTGCATCTTGACCTGATCAATGCCTGCCGGCGGCTCGCCCAGGGCAACTATCTGGTGGGGTGCCCTGATTTGATCGAGGGCCTCGACACGCTGGCCGGCATACGAGGCACGCAGCCCGTGCTGCTCGACACCATCGACCGGCCGGAGGAACTGGAGCAGGAACTACAGGCAATCAACAATGTCTGGTTTACCGTCTTCCAGCGCATTTACGATATAATCAATGTCGCCGGTGAGATGGCCTTCTGCTACTTCTCAATCTGGGGACCAGGGCGCGTTGCCAAGCTGCAAAGCGACATCTCGATCATGATGTCACCCAAGAGTTTCCGGCGCTTCGTGCAACCGTTCATTCGCGAACAGTGCCAATGGCTGGACTATTCGCTGTACCACCTCGATGGGGTTGGCGCCATTCGTCATCTCGATGCCCTGCTGGAAATCGACGAACTGGACGCCATCCAATGGACACCAGGTGTTGGTCAGCCTCAGGGCGGTGACCCCTGCTGGTACGATCTGTATCGCCGGATTCGCGCCAACGGGAAATCGATCATGCCGTGCTGGGTCGAGGTCGAAGAATTGCAGCCTCTGCTCGATGCCGTGGGGCCGGAAGGCATGAACGTGTTAATGCACTTCGAATCCGAAGATGACATCGAGCGCGCGCTCAAAGTCGCCGAACAATATCGCTGAAACAACAGAACCTATCATGCCACCACTGACCTATTCATTGCGAGACAACGAACTGCAGCTGCACACCGGGCGGGGCTGCATCTCGCTGACGCCGTACACATCGCGCACCGTGCGGGTACGGTATACGCTGGGCGAAGAGTTCAGCAGCGCCGAAAGCCTGATGGTCGTGTCCAGGCCGGACGCAAATGTAAACTTCACGATCGCGGAGGAGCCGGACTGCCTCATCGTCTCGACCGCCGACCTGACCATTGAAATCGATCGGCGCAGCGCTGCGTTCACCTACCGGGACAACAGCGGTCGCTTGTTGACCAGAGAGCCGGCATCAGGCGGCAAGACGTTGACCCCGGTCGATGTCGTGGTATCAGTCTTCGACGATTCGACTGTCGCTGATGCTACCCCCACTGCGGACGGTGTTCGGCTCAAAGCTCAGAACGTACACCAGCGGGTCGACCGGCAGGCTTATCAAACCAGGCTGGACTTCGAATGGGCGGATGGGGAAGCACTGTATGGTTTGGGCTCGCACGAAGAGGGCGCGCTCAATCTGCGCGGCCACCAGCAATACCTCTATCAGCACAACATGAAAGCGGTCGTGCCGGCGCTTGTCTCCACGCGCGGCTACGGCATCGTGTTGGACAGCTATTCCTTCATCACGTTCAGCGACACTGCGCAAGGTTCGTTTCTTTCGACGGATGTCGACGACGAGATGGATTTCTACTTCATCTATGGACCGGAGCTGGATGAGGTCGTACACGAAGTGCGCCAACTGACCGGCCAGGCGCCGATGTTGCCCAAGTGGGCTTTTGGCTATTTGCAGTCCAAAGAGCGCTACGAGTCGCAGGCAGAGTTGATCGAGATCGTGCAGGAATATCGCCGCCGCCAGCTTCCGCTGGACGCGATTGTGCTGGACTGGATGTCGTGGACCGGCGACCTGTGGGGTCAGAAGACTCTCGACCCCGAACGGTTTCCCGATCCCGCGCAAATGATGGAAGACCTGCACAGCCTGCACGCGCGCCTGATGATTTCCATCTGGCCCATCATGCGCCCGGGCGGAGACAATTGGCGGGAGATGCGCGAGCAAGGGTTCCTGCTGGGAAACCAGGCTACATACGACGCGTTTCAGGAGCGAGCTCGCAAGCTCTACTGGCAACAGGCCAGGACAGGGCTGTTTGCCCACGGCATCGATGCCTGGTGGTGCGACTGCACCGAGCCATTTGAAGCCGACTGGCATGGTCCGGTCAAGCCGTCCCCCGAAGAACGCGTCCGCATCAACATCGATGAGGCCAAGCGCTATCTCGACCCCGAGTACATCAACGCCTATTCGCTGCTGCACTCGCAGGGAATCTATGCGGGACAGCGTCAGGTCGGATCTGACAAGCGCGTCATCAATCTCACCCGTTCGGCGTACCTGGGTCAGCAGCGTTACGGCACCGTCACATGGTCGGGTGACATCATCGCCAGTTGGGAGACCATGCGCCGCCAGATCGCGGAAGGTCTCAACTTCTGTGCGACAGGAATGCCTTACTGGACACTGGATGTCGGCGGCTTCTTTGTGATCAGCAAACCGCATCTGTGGTTCTGGAGCGGCGATTTTGACCTCGGTGTGGATGATCTGGGGTATCGCGAGCTGTTTGTGCGCTGGTTTCAGTTCGCCACCTTCCTGCCGATGCTCCGAGCGCACGGCACCGACACGCCGCGCGAGATCTGGCGGTTTGGCGAGCCGGGTGACGCCACCTACGACTCGCTGGTGAAATTCCTGCGGCTGCGCTACCGGCTGCTGCCCTATGTCTATTCACTGGCCGGATGGACCACGCAGAACGATTACACCATGCTGCGCCTGCTGGCCTTCGATTTCCGGGAAGATGCCAGCACTCACGACATCACCGACCAGTACATGTTTGGCCCTGCCTTGCTGGTCAGCCCGGTGACGCAACCGATGTTCTTCACCACCGGCTCAACTCCTGTGATCGATGCCGACCTGACACGTCCGGTGTATTTGCCGACCGGCACGGATTGGTATGATTTCTGGACGGGAGAACGGCTGGCAGGCGGCCAAATCATCGTTGCCGCGGCTGGCCTCGACGTGCTGCCGCTGTATGTGCGGGCCGGCTCCATCGTTCCGTTGGGTGCGCCGATGCAGTACGTCGACGAGATGCCGGAGGCCGTTGTCGATTTGCACGTCTATCCCGGTTCCGATGGAAGTTTTCAACTCTACGAGGATGCGGGCGACAGCTATGACTACGAATCCGGTGCGTTCTCTACCATCGACATCGAGTGGCACGACTCATCCCGCCAGCTGATTCTGCGAGAGCGGCAGGGCAGCTATCCGGGCATGCTGGCAACCCGTGAATTTCGTGTGCTGCTGCCCTGCGAAACTGCCTCAGGCAGCAGCCGACAGTTCACATACGCTGGCCAGGAAGTCGTTGTCAGGATGTGATTCCTTGCGAACCTTTGAAGTGTTTGGAATCTGCCAGGAACTGGTCGAATTTCACCAAGGCCGTCTTGAAAATAGCTCGCTCGGGCCGGGCTGCAACGGCAATTCACAAGATTCGTCTAGTTCGCGGCAAACGCGCAACGCGTGTCTGATCGCATTACTCACCTGTTCTGACGCCTTATCGAGGAAGCTACCATAGTGAGCAAGAAGACCACGATCGTAGACATTGCCAGGACCGCCGGTGTCTCGGTTTCCACCGTTTCACGCATTCTCAATAACAAGCCGGATGTGGCCGAGGAGACGCGCCAGCGCGTCTTGCGCGTCATCGAGGACGAGCGCTTTGCGCCGCACATCACGTGGCAGCAACTGCGTACAGGCAAAAGTCGTTTCATCGCCCTGCATTTTCCGCAAGACTTCAACCCACCTTCCCAGGGTATCATCACCAACGCTGCGCTGCGCTGCGAAAGCGCCGGCTATACACTCAACCTGATCGTTGGTCCCCTGGACGAGAACGAGCTGCTTACGATCTTCAACAGCGGGCAGGCCGACGCCATCGTCCTGGTGGAGATCCTGACCCACGACTGGCGAGTCGAAGTGCTGCGCGAACACGACATCAATTTCGTCATGGTCGGCCGCTGCGCCGACACAGACGGGTTGAGCTATGTCGATTCCGACATCGGCGCCGGGGTCAAAGACGCGATGAGCCATTTGGTTGAACTCGGACACCGGCACATCGGCTTCATCACGCTGGGCGAGATTACACCTGAGAAAGAATACGGGTTCACCGCCTGGGCGCGCCAGGGCTACAGGGACTCCTGTCTGCACCATGACCTGCCACTGCTCTGGCGCACAGCCGATCTTTCCAACGAAAGTGTTGCGGCCGTGACGTTTGACCTGCTCTCACAACACCCGGAGATCACAGCCGTGGTCACGCCGCAGGATTCGGGCGTGCCGGGTATCCTCAAAGCCATTGCCACCAAAGGGTTGCGTATCCCCGATGATATCTCGATTGTCGGGCTGCTCGACGAATCCGTTGCCGAAATGATGACGCCGCCACTGACCGCCCTGAGTTTCACCTCGCGGGAATTGGGATTCATCGCTGTGGATATGTTGATTGCCCAACTCACCGGGGCCGAGACTGAGCCGCAACAGGTTCTGGTAGGCTCCACATTGCAAGTGCGCGGGAGCACTGGCCCGGCGCGTGTCACGGTGCCAGCATCGCTACGGTAAGCGCGGGAGCACAACCCATGAACCCACTTGGATTGGGCGTTCTCGGTCTGGGCGAAGGACGCAGCATCATCTCGGCCGGCTTGCAGAGCGATCTCTGGCATGTCGTCAGCCTTTGCGACACCAACGAGACGCTCGGCAGAGAACGTTGCGACGAATTCGGCGTGAGCAATTTCACGACCGACTATGCTGCGATGCTGGCCAACCCGGCGGTGGACGTTATCGGCATCTACACGCCTGACCATCTGCACGCCGAGCACATCATCCGCGCTCTGGATGCCGGCAAGCACGTGATCTGTGCCAAACCGTTCATCGACAACCTGGAGCAAGCCAGGGCAGTCCTGGCAGCGCAGCAGCGCAGCGGCAAACAGGTCATGGTCGGGCAGAGTACTCGCTTCTTCGCGCCCTTCATGCGCCAGCGAGAGCACTTTGACAGCGGCGCATTGGGCGATCTGGTCACAATCGAAGCCAGCTATAGCGACGATCACCGCTGGTTCTTGAACAAGCCCTGGGCGCGGCAAGCGGCCTTCAAATGGCTCTACGGCGGCATCAGCCACCCGGCCGATCTGGTGCGCTGGTACCTGCCCGACGTGGTCGAGGTCATGGGCTATGCCTACCTCAGCGCCAACGGGCGGGCTGGCGGACTGGTCAATCCCGACACCTACCACTTCGTGCTGAAGGCTGCCGACGGCAGAATCGCGCGCGTCTCCGGCGTCTATTCCTGTCCGACCGTCCCCGTGGAGCGGGACAGCCCCATGACCTGCATCTTGCGCTGCACCGACGGCGCCAGCCAGGCTGATTATCATGAACTGCGCTACGCCTGGACCGCCGGCAAACAAGAGGTTATCGAATCCTTCGAATCGCGGCGAGAGTACTATTTCCGCTTCGGCGGCAACAGCCACCACGCCGGCGAGTACCAGAACTACATTGAATATTTTGCGCGCTGTCTTGAGCGCGGCGAGACGCCCAAGCCGGATGTCCGCGAGGGGATCGTCACCGTGGCATTGATGCAGGCCATGGACGAGTCGACGATTAACGGACAGCCGATGCGCGTCAGCGACGTACTGGCCCGCTACGGTCTCGCCAAACTTGTTGATGACGCCGGCGGTTGAGCAATGATCGATGAGCCTTAAGAATTCAACCCGGTAATCGTCCAGTCAGGCCCGCCCGACCGTAAAACGGATCGGGCTACGAGGTAGAAGGCCCTACGGGCCTGGAAGGGCTTCCACCTTGTAGCCGGACGGCTTTGCGTAGCACCCCGT
>JACKBI010000020.1 GCA_020634615.1 Anaerolineales bacterium | reverse complement strand
GCATCAGCGGCACCAGTTCCGGCACCGGCATGGTCAGCGCCAGCAGCGGCGTGGCCAGCGCGGCAAAGGACGAGCCGAAACCGCCCTTGCCCAGCCCGATGATCAAAGCGACGACAGCGAAGGTCAGGTAAAAAAGCGGTGAGGGGTAGGCCATGGAAAGGTATGTTGGAGAGATGTGTAGGACAAGGGGCGAACTTTCAGGACGGACGTGATTGGCTATTGTGGAACAAAGTCGGGCATCCGTCAAAAACCGGTGTGCGACGAAGCCGGTTGACAGCTTCACCGCCGCCTGCTATACTCGCGACACAACGACCAGATATGACATCATTCGTTTGTCGCTGCTCGCCAGCATTCCCGGGGAAACAACGATCGCGGCCGTGAAGCAGACAGCATCACCCTCCGTCGGAGGAGTTTCTATGCCTTCCACATCTCACATCGTCGATGAATATCGCGGCTACGCCGTGCTGATCCCAGACCAGACGCCGGAAGGCCAGACAGTCACAGTCGAGATCGACAGCAGCAAGGACGTTCATGTGCTGCACGCTCAGTCACCCGATGGTTGCGAGCTTTACTTCGAGATTGCGACCATTGCCAAGCTGCTGAGCCATGAGACACTGATCGCCGCGCAACACCGTTTCCTTCGTGAGGGATCATCCGATGCTGAGATGGGCGAGCCTGGTGAACAGCATCTCTCCGGACGAAGATGCACATCTTTCGACTTTCGCGGCGAGCTCGGCGGCGGTGTGCGGGAACGCAGATTCCTGTTCGTCGACGGGTCGCGCTTCACCTACCGCGTTGTCTTCGACCCAACGTCAAAGCTGAACGAGTTGGTTATCCAGAGTCTTAGGATCTCTGACTGATCGGCCCGCCAGCCGTGCCGAAGGAGGCTTGACCATGCCAGATCAACACCAGGAACGCATTCCTTGCTTCTGTGCCTTGTGCGTCTCGCGCTGTGGCGCCATCGCACTCGTCGAGAACGGCCGGTTCACGGCGCTCGAACCGGATCCGTCACATCCCACCGGACAGGCGCTCTGCGCCAAGGGGCGAGCGGCTCCGGAGCTGGTCTACCACGCGGATCGCCTGCTGCATCCGCTGAAGCGCACACGCCCCAAGGGCGATCCCGATCCGGGCTGGCAGCGGATCAGTTGGGACGAAGCGCTGGATCTGACGGCCGCCAACCTGCGTCGCCTGGCGGAGCGATACGGCCCGGAAAGCGTCATGTTCAGCGCCGCTTCCCCGTCCACCTCGGCAATCTCGGACTCGGCGGAGTGGATCGAACGGCTGATGCGGGCGTTCGGCAGCCCCAACCTGTGTGCATCGATGGAACTGTGCGGCTGGGGACGCTACGGCGCGACGCGCTATACGTTCGGAGCCGCGGTGCCCGGCCAGTACCTGCCCGACCTGGAAAACGCCGGCTGCATCCTTTTCTGGGGCTACAACCCAAACAAGGCCAGGCTTGCCCACGCGACGTCCACCGCGTCTGCGCTGAAGCGCGGCGCGCGGCTGATCGTGGTCGATCCGCGCCGCATCGGGCTGGCAAAGAAGGCGGATGCGTGGCTGCAGGTCCGGCCCGGCACAGACGGCGCGCTGGCGCTGGGCATCGCCAACATCATGATCGAGCGCGGCTGGTACGACTCCGCCTTCGTCCGCGAGTGGACCAACGGGCCGCTGCTGGTGCGCCCCGACGATGGACGGCTGTTGACCGAAGCTGATCTCGCCGATGGCGGCAGCCGCACGCGTTTCGTCGCCTGGAACGAGGCGGCCGGTGGCCCTGTGATCTACGACCCGGCGACGGGCCGCTACGCAGGCGATCCGGCGCAGCTCTCGCTGTTTGGCGAGTACCGCATCCCGACGCGCGATGGCGAACTGGCCTGCCGGCCGGCCTTCGATCTGGTCGCGGCGCTCTGCCGCCGCTACCCGCCGGAGAGGGTGCAGTCGATTTGCTGGGTTGAGCTGGAGCAGGTCGAGCGCGCCGCGCGGCTGCTGTGGGAGGCGCGGCCGGTGGCCTACTATGCCTGGAGCGGCGTCGAGCAGCACACCAACGCCTCGGAGACCGCCCGCGCGATCGCCCAACTCTACACGCTGACCGGCAGCTTCGACGCCCCCGGCGGCAACGTGCAGTTCGCCGCCGCTGCGACGAACAACGTCGCCGGCCACGAGTTCCTGACCGCGGAACAGCGCGCCCGCACCGTGGGCATGGCCGAGCGCCCCATGGGGCCGGCGCGCATCCAGCACGTCACGTCGGAGGAGTTCTACCGGGCCGTGCTGGACAGGCAGCCATACGCGGTGCGCGGGCTGGTCGGGTTCGGCGCTAACCTGCTGCTGTCCCACCCCGACAGCGGGCGCGGGCGCGCTGCACTAGCTGCGCTCGACTTCTACGTCCACGCCGACCTGTTCATGAACCCGACGGCCGAGCTGGCCGACGTGGTCCTGCCAGTCACCAGCCCCTTCGAGCACGAGGCGCTGCGGATCGGCTTCGAGATCAGCCCGGCCGCGCAGTCGCTGGTGCACTTGCGGAAACGGGTTGTCCAGCCGCGCGGCGAGGCGCGCTCCGACGTCGAGATCGTCTTCGACGTGGCGCGCCGGCTGGACTTGGGCGAGCGGTTCTGGGACGGCGACATCGACACGGCCTACGACTATCAGCTTGCGCCGTCTGGCATCTCGTTGGAAGCGCTGCGCGCCAGCCCGCAGGGCATCCAGGCGGCGGTCGCGACGCGCTACCGCAAGTACGCCGAGGAAGAAGGGGGCGTCGTGCGCGGCTTCGAAACCCCGACGCGCAAGATTGAGCTGTACTCGCAGACGCTGCTGGAGCACGGCTATTCGCCGCTGCCAGACTTCGAGGAACCACTGGTGAGTCCCGTGTCGCAGCCGGAACTGGCTGAACGCTATCCGTTGATCTTCACCTGCGCCAAACACACCCTCTTCTGCGAAAGCCAGCATCGCGCGCTGCCGAGCCTGCGCCGGCGGGCACGTGACCCGGAGATTGAACTGCATCCCGAAGCGGCGGCCGCGCGCGGCATCAACGCCGGCGACTGGGTGTCCATCGAAACGCCCAAGGGCCGCGTGCGCGCCCGCGCCAGCCTGAACGATACGCTGGACCCGCGGGTGGTCTGCGGGCAGCACGGCTGGTGGCAGGCCTGCCCGGAGATCGACGCTCCGGGCTACCCCGCCTTCGACGCCAGCGGCGCCAACGTCAACCTGATCATCGGCGGCGACGTGGCCGACCCGATCAGCGGTTCGACACCTCTTCGCGCGTACATCTGCGAGATCAGTCGTGCCTAATTGGGCAGTGTGAACGCCGGCAGTTGCACTATCGCGCTGCCCTGGCCGGCGCTCTGGATGAACGACAGGGGCTCGGCATCCTGGATGGTGGAGGTGAACATCTGGAACTGTTTCGGCACCCGGCGTGCGCAATCAGATACGCTGATGTGCTCCTCGTCCTCGATCAGCGTCCACCAGCGTCCACTCGAAACTCTTTTTCGAGCCGGAGACGTCGAAGGACTCGCGGTTCTGGCGGGCGGTATCGAACAATCCACGCCAGACGTGAGCCGCTGGGTTATGGCGCTTCCCGGTGAACTGTGTTGCGGGGCGAGAGGGGATAACTACATATCAGGTTGCCCAGGTCAACGATCCGTGACGTGTAAGGCGTTGCTATGCTTTGACAACTTCCCTATATAAGTATATAATTGGCTCTGTTGCAAAGTTTTACAACTCTCTTCCATGTTGTGAAGTAATTATGCTGCCCAACCGCACCACCGTCGTTGCCTGTGCCACAGTGCTTGAAGAGATCGCTCCGATCCTCCCCGAGGGCACCTCCTGCCTCGAACTCGATTTCGGCTTGCACCTGAAACCCGCCAACCTCAAGCAGGCGCTTCAGGAGGCAATCGACGAAGCCGGGAAGACTGCCGACACGGTTCTTCTGGGCTACGGGTTGTGCTCCCTGGCCGTCGTTGGGCTCAAGGCCAACAACTGCACGCTGGTGGTCCCCAAGGTGGATGACTGCATAGCTATCTTCATGGGATCGCGCCAGGCTTACAGCACCCAGGCGGGCGCGGAACCCGGCACCTACTATCTTACCAAGGGCTGGATCGAAGTCAGTGACACGATCTGGGACGAGTACCAGAAACTTATCGAGCGTTACGGCGAGACGACAGCGCAGCGCATGATGAGATTGATGCTCAAGAACTATACCCGGCTGGCCTATATTGACACGGGACAGCGGGACCAGGAGCGCTACCGCGACTACGCCCGGATGGTGGCCGACGCGTTCCAGTTGCGCTACGAAGAGGTCCAGGGATCCAGTCGCCTGATCGAGAAGCTTCTGCAGGGGCCTTGGGATGACGAGTTCGTTGTCGCCGAGCCGGGGCAAACCATTGCCTATGCCGACTTCAAAACCACCAACCGCATCGCCGGCAACACGTTCGGTGTCGCGCCGGCTCCACACCCTTCCCAAACCTGACCAACCAAAGAAACCGAGCAATGACGCTTCAAGCTAACGACTCCCAGATTGACTTCCAGCCCGTGGGCAAGCGCGTCACCGTCGCGAAGTACACCACACTGTTGGAAGCAGCCATCCAGGCCGGCATCGATCTGGCATCTGCCTGCGGAGGGATGGGCCTTTGCGGGCAGTGTCGCGTCCGCCTCCTGGCCGGCGCAGCCACGCCTCCCAACGAGACTGAGAAAGACACCTTCAGTGAGCTGGAGTTGGCCCGCGGCGACCGTCTGGCCTGTTGCACCGAGGTCGAGGGCAATGTCCGCGTCCACATCCCCAGAGAGTCGCTGTTGATCGGACAGCGCTTGCAGGTCGAAGGCGATGACGGGGAGCTGCAGGTCGATCCGTTGGTACGCGCTTTTGAGGTTGTTGTGCCGCCGCCAGCGCTGTCTGACCCGCGCGCCGACCTGGCACGCGTTGTCGCGGGCCTCCCCGAAACAGTGCAGGTTGGGCAGGTGCATGCCGAACCCGCGGTGCTGGACCAGCTTTCGCCGCTGGCGCGCGCCGAGAACTGGCGAATTACCACCTTTTTCCGCCGGGAGGAACTGGTGGGTGTCGCCCCGGCCGGATCGCATCCGCTGGGCTATGCCGTGGATCTGGGCACCACCAAGGTCGCCGGGTATCTGGTAGATCTGAGTACCGGCGGCGAGCTCGCGCGCGGCGGCGTCCTCAACGCCCAGATCGGCTATGGCGAGGACGTGATCAGCCGCCTGGCCTACGCCCACCGCAACCCTGACGGGCGGCGGCATCTCGCCCGTATGATCCAGGAATCGCTGAACGAACTTCTGGGCGAGCTGGTGGCCGAGGCCGGCGCCACTCGCAGCCAGGTCGTGGATGTCTGCATCGTGGGCAACACCGCCATGACGCACCTGTTGCTGGAGCTGCCGATCCGCCAGCTGGCCGTGGCGCCCTACGTGGCGGCTACCGCCACCCGCGTCGAGGTCAAAGCACGCACCCTTGGGCTGGACACTGCACCCGGCGCGTGGGTCTACGTGCCGCCTTCCATTGGCGGCTACGTCGGCGCCGACCACGTGGCCATGATCATGGCCACCGGTCTGGACGAAGTGGACCGGGTGACCATGGGCATCGACATCGGCACCAACTCGGAGATCGTGCTGCGTCAGCCTGGCCGGCCACATCTGGCGTCCGCCTCCTGTGCATCGGGACCGGCCTTCGAGGGCGCCCATATCAGCGACGGCATGCGGGCCGCGTCGGGCGCTATCGAGGTGGTGCACCTGACCCCCAATGGTGCTGACATCAAGACGGTGGACGACGCGCCGGCGGTGGGGCTGTGTGGGTCCGGCATCATCGATGCTGTGGCTGAGCTCTACCGCTGGAACCTCATCAATCACCGCGGGCGATTCAAGAGCGATTCGCAGCGCGTGCGCCGCGGCCGCCAGAGCCTGGAGTTCCTTCTCGTGGACGAGCAGAACAGCGGCAGCGGGCGGGACGTGGTCATCACCCAAGAGGACGTCAACGAGATCCAGTTGGCCAAGGGCGCCATCCGGGCCGGCCTCGAAGTGCTGCTGGAAGCAACGAACACTGCGCCAGAGGCTGTGGAAGAAGTGATCATCGCTGGCGCCTTCGGCTCTTATCTCGACATCCAGAGCGCCAAGGCCATCGGCCTGTTTCCCGACATGCCCAACGCCCGCTTCCGCCAGGTGGGCAATGCGGCCGGCGTGGGCGCCAAGCAGATGCTGCTTTCGCAGG
Source organism: Anaerolineales bacterium (assembly GCA_020634615.1). Lineage (GTDB taxonomy): Bacteria > Chloroflexota > Anaerolineae > JAAEKA01 > JAAEKA01 > JACKBK01. Next base: position 115,145 of record JACKBI010000020.1, on the reverse strand, counting down.
AGGCCCGCACGCGCGCCGAGCGTCTGGCCGCCGGCGCTGACTATGTTGAACTGACGGTTTTCCCCAAGTTCAACCGAAAATTCGCAATGGCCATGCTGTTTCCCGAACTCATTGGCCCTCAGGAGTAACCCCAGAATGAAGATTATCGGAGAAAAGATCAACGGCACGCGCAAGCGGGTCGCCCAGGCCATCGCCGAACGGGACGCCGAATACATCCGCGACCTGGCGATCAAACAGACGGAAGCAGGCTCAACCTGGCTGGACGTGAACGCCGGCACGCGTCCCGACCATGAGCCGGACGACCTGGTCTGGCTGATCGAGAATATCCAGGCTGTGGTGGAGACGCCGCTAGCTCTGGACAGCGCCAATCCCAAGGCGCTGAACGTGGCGATCCAGGCGGTCAACAAGACGCCGATGATCAATTCCATCAGCGGCGAACCTGACCGCCTGGAGCAGATCCTGCCCATTGTGGCAAAGCACGGCTGCGAAGTCATTGCGCTGGCTATGGACGACAAAAAGATTCCAGAGACCTTCGACAAGCGCATGGAAGTGATAGATATGGTCCTGCAACACACCCGCGCCGCCGGCATCCCTGACGGCAAGGTGTACGTCGATCCCCTGGCCTTGACCATCGCCACCATGAATCAGAGCGCGATGATCGCCTGCGACACCATCCGCGCAGTCCACGGCAAGTATCCCGACCTCCATTTCACCATGGGCCTGAGCAACATTTCTTTCGGGCTGCCGGCCCGCAAGCAGGTCAACCGGGGCTTCCTGATCCTGGCCATGCAAGCCGGGCTGGACTGCGCCATCCTTGACCCGCTGGACAAGGAACTGCGCGCAGCCATCGTCACGACCGAGCTACTGCTGGGCCAGGACAAGTACTGCAAGGGATATCTCAAGGCGTCCCGCGCCGGCTTGTTCGATTAACGCCCTAGTTGTCATTCCCGCGCAGGCGGGAATCTACTCTTCAACGTCCTGGGTTCCCGCCTACGCGGGAACGACGGAGATTACCAATCGACTACCTGTCATTCCCGCGCAGGCGGGAATCTACTCTCCAACGTCCTGGGTTCCCGCCTACGCGGGAACGACGGAGATTACCAATCGACTACCTGTCATTCCCGCGCAGGCGGGAATCTACTCTCAACGTCCTGGGTTCCCGCCTACGCGGGAACGACGGAGATTACCAGACTCCCGCGGAGGCGGGAGTGACGCAACAGTGAGATCCGAGCAGGAATCTCACCCCATTCACCCAAGGAGTCCCACCTATGTCCCAAGAACTGATCGACGCCATCACCGAGATGCGCGAAGAGGATGTGGTCGCCATCACCAACCAACTGCTGGACGAGGGCGTCGCACCTACCGACATCCTGATGGCCTGCAAGCAAGCCATGGACGTCATTGGCAAGCGCTTCGAGGAGGGCGACGCCTTCATCCCAGAACTGATCCTGGCCGGCGAGATGATGACCTCTGTCACCGACATCCTTAAGCCGCGTATGGCCGAGGAATCAACCAGCGACAAGCTGGGCAAGATCGTCATCGGCACCGTTCAGGGCGACATCCACGACATCGCCAAGGACATCGTCGCTTTCATGCTGGACCTCAACGGCTTCGACGTCACCGATCTGGGCGTGGACGTCCCGCCCGAGAAGTTCGTGGAGACCGTCCAGGACACCGGCGCGACCATTGTCGGTCTCAGCGGCTTCCTGACCCTGGCCTTCGACCCGATGAAGGACACCGTCGCCGCATTCAAGGCCGCCGGGCTGGACGACGTTAAGATCATGATCGGCGGCGGCCAGATCGACGAGAACATCCGCCAGTACACCGGTGCAGACGCCTATGGCCGTGATGCCATGGCGGCTGTGGACCTGGCCAAGAGCTGGGTATAGGAGAGTATCATGTTTGTCCAACCTGAGAATTGGTCCAAGCTTTCTGCCACTGAAAAACGGGAGGCGCGTTTTGCCTCCTGGATGTCTACCGAAGGACGTCCGTTTGCCTCGCCAGACGCGGAGTCGGAATACAAGCTGCGCGCCCAGCGTATCAAGGATGTGATCGACCTCAAAAAGCCGGACCGCGTGCCGATTACGCCATTCGTCGGTGGCTATTTCGCGAAGTTTGGCGGGATCACGCCCTATGATGTCATGTACGATTACGAAAAGTACACGGTCGCCTGGCACAAATTCAACGAGGAATTCAAACCCGATTTCCTGGTATTTTCCGGTGCGTTTAACCCTGGCAAGGTATTCGACATTCTGGGCTACCAGGTCTATCGCTGGCCGGGCGGCAGCCTGAGCAAGAACGTCGATTTCCAGTGCCTGGAAGTTGAGTACATGTTGGCCGATGAGTACGACGACTTCATCGCCGATCCCGAATCGTTCTACATGCGAACCTACATGCCGCGCGCTTTCTCCGCGCTGCAAGGATTTGGGATGCTCCCGACATTCTTTGCCTCCATGGAACTGCCCATGGCGCCGGCACTGATGATCCCTGCCGGTCTGCCGCCGGTACAGCAATCGCTCAAGGCATTTATGGAAGCCGGGCTGGCAGCGCTGGAATACGCGGAAGCCTCGGGCAAGGCTGATGGCTACCTGCAGGCTACCTACGGCATGCCGGCCCTGCCGGGCGGCTTCACCAAGGCCCCGTTCGACTATATCGGCGACACAATCCGTGGCACACGCGGGATCATGCTGGACATGTTCCGCCAGCCGGCCAAGGTCATTGCCGCTGTAGAGCGTCTGGTCCCCATCGCCACCAAACTGGGGGTTCAGACAGCGACAATGAACAACAACCCCTTCGTCTTCATCCCGCTGCACAAGGGCGCCGACGGGTTCATGTCCGACGCGGACTTCCGCAAGTTCTACTGGCCGACCTACAAGGCGGTGCTGGAAGGGCTGATTGCCGAGGGACTGGTGCCCTGGAATCTGGTCGAAGGCGGATACAACAGCCGGCTGGCCGTGATCGCCGAGGACCATCCGCCGGCCGGGGCAAGCTACTGGAATTTCGACCAGACCGACATGACGGCTGCCAAGAAGTATTTCGGCGATTGGGCTGCCATCGCCGGCAACGTGCCGTCGTCGCTGCTCCACACTGGAACGCCCGAAGATGTGGCCACCTATGTCAAGGGTCTGATCGATACAGCAGGCAAGGACGGCGGCTATGCGCTGGCTACCGGCGCCGTCCTCGACCACACCACCGCCGAAAACCTGCACGCCATGTTCACGACGGGCAAGGAATACGGGGTGTACTAGACATCACGCTGCACCAGAAACCGGGTTTTTGTTCCGTAGACCTGGACTACGATACCACGGCAGTCTACTGCGCTGAGAATGGCGCTTTCCGCAGGAAAAACCCGGTTTCTATCCTGCCAACTGACCAGTTACCCAACTCTCACAAGAGATGAAGCGGCCAGGAGTTGCATTTCCTGGCCGCTCCCAAGGAGTCCCACCTATGTCCCAAGAACTGATCGACGCCATCACCGAGATGCGCGAAGAGGATGTGGTCGCCATCACCAACCAACTGCTGGACGAGGGCGTCGCACCTACCGACATCCTGATGGCCTGCAAGCAAGCCATGGACGTCATCGGCAAGCGCTTCGAGGAGGGCGACGCCTTCATCCCAGAACTGATCCTGGCCGGCGAGATGATGACCTCCGTCACCGACATCCTCAAGCCGCGTATGGCCGAGGAATCAACCAGCGACAAGCTGGGCAAGATCGTCATCGGCACCGTTCAGGGCGACATCCACGACATCGCCAAGGACATCGTCGCTTTCATGCTGGACCTCAACGGCTTCGACGTCACCGATCTGGGCGTGGACGTCCCGCCCGAGAAGTTCGTGGAGACCGTCCAGGACACCGGCGCGACCATTGTCGGTCTCAGTGGCTTCCTCACCCTGGCCTTCGATCCGATGAAGGACACCGTCGCCGCGTTCAAGGCCGCCGGGCTGGACGACGTTAAGATCATGATCGGCGGCGGCCAGATCGACGAGAACATCCGCCAGTACACCGGCGCCAACGCCTATGGCCGCGACGCCATGGCGGCTGTCGACCTGGCCAAGAGCTGGGTATAGGAGGATATGATGTTTGTAAGACCTGATAACTGGAACGAGATGTCGCCGCTGGAACGGCGGTCAGCGCGCCTGGATGCCTGGCAGAATGCGCCGGTGCAGTTCGTCAACCCGGAGGCGGAAGCGGCCTACAAGGTACGCATCGAGCGGCTGCGCAAGATCTACGACATGGAGCCCCACGACCGGCCGATTGCTGATCCTTTCATGGGCGCCAGCGAGTACATCGTACGCCGCAAAGGGGTGCAAGGCACGGACCTGGTGTACAACCACGAGAAGCTGCGCGAGCCGCTGTTGGAGTTCCACCGCGAGTTCCAACCCGATGTGGCGGTGGGCGTGCTGCCCTATCCCGGCAGGTCCTGGGACCTGCTGGACTTCAAGCTGTACCTCTGGGGCGGCCAGAAGCTGCCCGACAACCTGGTCATCCAGGCGGTCGAGGGCGAGTACATGATGCCGGATGAGTACGCGGACTTCATTGCCGACCCGACCGCTTTCTGGCTCAAGCAATATCTGCCGCGCGCCTATGGCGCGCTGGCGCCGCTGGCCATGCTGCCGGATTTCCCAAAGATCTCAGAAAGCGTAGACACCATCGACCTCTTGCTGCCCTTCGGCATGCCACCGTTCCAGGAAATGTTGCACAAAATGATGGAAGCGGGCAACGAGCTGATGAAGACGCTGGGCATTGTTGGCCAGACCGGTGCGATGATCGCTGCCGAAGGCTTCCCGGCAATGGGGCTGAACATCGTCAAGACCCCGTTCGACTATCTGGGCGACACCTTGCGCGGCACCAAAGGCATTCTGATGGATATGTATCGCCGGCCCAACGAACTGCTGGCGGCCTGCGAGGCATACGTGCCCGTGCTGATCAAGTCGATCGTGGGCTCATGCGACCGCAGCGGCGCGCCGACAGCGTTCTACGTGCTGCACAAGGGTGCGGACGCCTTCATGTCGCAGGCCCAGTTCGAAAAGTTCTACTGGCCCACGTGGAAGCAGGTCATGATGGCGCTTTACGAGGAAGGCATCATCAGCTACCTGTTCATCGAAGGGTCATACAACAAGCGCCTGGAGAACCTCGCCCAGATGCCGGACAAGTCGCTGGTATGCCACTTCGACCAGACCGACATGGGGCCGGTCAAGGAAATCCTTAGCGACAAGTTCATTATTACCGGCAACGTGCCCGCCTCGCTGATGTCAGCCGGCACCACGGATGAAGTCCGCGCCTACTGCGACAACCTGGTGGAGCTGTTCGAAGACGCGCCGGCCTACATCCTGGCCCATGGCTGCTACTTCGAGAACACCACCGACGACAAGCTACGCGCGTTCATGGACGCTGTCAAGAAGTAACAACCCATCCGGGCGCGACCACCGTCGCTGATCGGCAGGGCGTTTCCCATGTGACGCCCTGCCGATTCATCCCGGTAGCCAAGGAGGCACGATGAGTGCGTTTGAAGCAGAAACGGCCACGCCATCCACGCGTTCAGCGCCCATCCAGCGTTACGCATGGGTGGTTCTTGGAGTAGTCTATCTGGCCAGCGTGGCCGCGCCGCTGATCCAGAACAAGGTGCCTCCCATCATGCCGGTCATCATGGAGGCGTTCCAGATCAACCTTGGCCAGGCAGGGCTGTTGATGTCTGTTTTTGCCATCACCGGCTTCCTGCTGGCCTTACCGGCCGGCATCCTGCTGCAACGATGGCACTTCAAGGCGACCGGTCTCGTCGCCCTGGGGTTCCTGGTGCTGGGGTCGCTCATCGGCGTCGCCGCCGGCACGGTGAGCATGTTGCTGGTCAGCCGCGTCATCGAAGGCGTGGGCATGGGCCTGATCGCCGTGGTAGCCCCCGCGGCCATAGCCGGCTGGTTCCCGCGCGAGCGCCAAGGTATGCCCATGGGTGTTTGGGCGACCTGGGTTCCCGTGGGTTCGTTGCTGATGTATGCGTTTGGTCCCTCGCTGGTTGCGGCCGGCGGCTGGCAGTCGGTGTGGTGGTTCGGCGCCATTTTCGCCGTCGCGGCGTTTGTCATCTATCTTTTGTTCATGCGCGAGCCGCAACCCGGCGGCGATGCACAGCCCGCTGCCGCGCCTCCCCGTCTGCGCGACTCGCTGGCAAACCGCAACATCTGGCTGCTGGGGCTGGCCTTCGGCTGCTTCAATGCGGTGTTTCTTGGACTGGCTACCTTCTACCCCACCTTCCTGTCCGAGGTCCGCGGCTATTCGCTAAGGGAGGCCGCACTGATCGCCAGCATTTCGACCATGGTGGTCCTTTTTTCCGCTCCGGTGGCCGGCATTCTCTCCGACCGGATCGGCTCCCGGCGCCTGGTCTTTTCGCTGCCCTTCCTGGCCATCGCGGTGATGTTCCTGCTGCCATTTCGCGTGACCGGCTGGCAGCTATATGCCCTCCTGATCGTGATGGGATTGGTGGTCGGGGCAATACCCACGGCTACCTTCGCGGCTGCGCCGGAGATCATGGGCAAGCCGGAATTGGCGGGAATCGGTCTGGCGGTTATCATCATGTGCCAGAACCTCGGCATGTTTGTTGGGCCGATCCTTTTTGGCGTGCTGGCCCAATCCTTTGGATGGATTACGGCCGGTTCTGCCATGATCCCGCTGGCTCTGGCCGGTTTTGTCTTTGCCTGGCGCGTGAAAGTGCGTTGATTTCGCAAGATGGCTACCTCGCCCGCGATACATACGATACCAAACACCATCGACCGCGACTCCTTTGAGCCGGCCTATTCGCAACTGGCCAACATCCTCAAGGCACAGATCGCCGCGGGCGCGTTTCGGCCTGGCGACCAGTTGCCATCGGAAGCGCAGCTCTGCCGTACGTTCGGTGTCAGCCCCATGACGGTCCGCCGTTCCATCAACTTGCTGGCGGACCAGGACGTGGTGTCCACCGCTCAGGGCAAGGGCACTTTTGTCAGACGCGTCCAGTTTGGCGCGGCGGCCTTCGATCTGCGTGAACTGCAAAGCCTGCTGCGCAACGATGCTACCACCATCAAGCTGCTGGATGCCCGGATCGTCACAGCTAACCAACGGGTCGCCGGCAAACTGGACATCGCTGTCGGCAGGAGCGCGATCTACATCCGCCGCCTGCTGTCGGTGGAACACCAGCCGGCCTTCTACCACCGGGAATATCTTGTCTACGATCCCCGGCGCCCTATTGTCGAATCGGAGATGGAGGTCAGTTCGTTGAGCGGTCTGTTTAGCGGCAGCGGCAGCGCCATCGTCAAGCGGGCCGATCTGACCATCTGCGCCACACTGATGAATGAGGAAGAATCTCAGGTGCTGAAGACCCAGTTGCCCGCGGCTGCTTTGCTTCTGGAGCACATCTTCTACGATTTCGACGACCGTCCCATCAGTTGGGGCTGGTTCATTGCCAACAGTGAGCGGCTACATTTCTCGACAACGGTAGGCATTCAGGACTAGGTCAGCATGAAGCCCAACACGGCGCAAGAACAATTCATTCAGCAACTGTCGGACCTCCAGGAAATCGAGATACTGGACGCTGTACGGTCGCGCCTGGCAGAGAACGAAGATCCGCTGGCCATTATCGAGGATGCCCAGGAAGGTATGCGCCGGGTCGGTCTGCGCTATGAGCAGGGCGAGTACTACCTGTCAGCGTTGATCATGGCCGCCGAGATCTTCCGTGAAATCATGGAAATCGTGCAGCCGGTGGTAGTGGAAACGCAGGTTGCCAGCACCGGGTCGGGGATCGTCCTGCTGGGCACGGTGCAGGGCGACATCCACGACATCGGCAAGAACATCATCAGCATCCTGGCATCCTGCTACGGGTTCGTCGTACACGACCTGGGGGTCGACGTCCCGCCCGAGATCTTTGTCGCGCAGGCGGAAGCGCTCAAGCCTGATCTGATCGGTCTCTCCGGCCTGATCACCGCCTCGTTCGACGCCATGGGCCAGACTATCGCCCTCTTGCGCCAGGTCGAAGCGAGGACGGGTCGCCGCATGCCGATCATCATCGGCGGCAGCCAGATCGACGAGCAGATCTGCTCGTTCGTGGGCGCCGATTACTGGGTGCGCTCCGCCATGGATGGCATTCTACTCTTCCAGCGACTGTTACCTAACGCTTTGTAAGTGACAATCTCGATAGCGGCTGCTTCGCACGCATGCACTGTGGTGTGGGCGGCATGACGTTGTTCCTGATGGCGAACAACCGGCCTGGTCCCCGGAATATGACCGACGCGGCGCAAATGGGGCAAGGATCTATTGGTTGAAGCGCAGGTGTCTGGCGCCGGCCGGTCGCAGGGAATGGCGCGACCGGTTCGTTTTTTTAGGCACATGCCCCGTTTGCTCATTTGTGGTTGACAGTGCAAATTGGGGAGAGTAAAATATCGGTCGGCGTGGCAGTTACATCCTCTGACGGCCAATTCTACGTGATCCAGCCCATGGAAACCAACCACCTTCCTACCACAAATTCGATTGATGAGCCGGCTCCTTTTTGGGATGAACATGATCTCAGCGACTCTGAAAGCGAGCCAGAGGAAGTGGCGGAGTCCGGCTTCGTTCGCGGGCGAGAGCCTACGCGTCATTTCTATCTGTCCTGGCAACAACGAGAGGGCATAAAGAAATGGCAGGAACAGAATCAACTACCGGTTCCACCAGGTAGATTCTCAACACCAAGGATGCGCACGAGTCAGATAAGGTAATTACGCCCTCGGCCACTGATCGAGTCAACTTCACTCCACCGAAAGGGACAAGCATCAATGAACGCTGTGAAACGTCATCCCCTTGTTGTCTTCTTTGTCCTGGCTTTTGCTCTCCCCTGGTTGGTTTGGGGCACAAGCATTGCCCAGGCCAACGGATTGATCTCGTTTCATATTCCCCAACCGCTGGCATTTTGGATTGGCCTTACCCTGGCCGCATATGTTTCGGCGGCGCTGACCGGCGGTCTGCCGGCCGTAAAAGACCTCCTCAGCCGTATAGTCCGGTGGCGCGTGGCACCAATCTGGTATGTGGTTGCCCTGACATTAACGGCGCTGATCAGTCTTGCCGCCATTCTCATATATGTGGTGCTCGGCGGAACCTATCAAGCCACCCCGTCACTTTCTGTTCGGGAGCTGCTGCCTGCCTTCTTGTTCCAGGTATTCTTCTTCCTCCTCACAGAAGAAACAGCCTGGCGCGGGTTCGCGCTTCCACGGCTGCAGGCCCGTTACAGCGCATTGGTTGCCAGCCTGATTCTGGGAGTGCTTTGGGGTATTTGGCACTTGCCGCTTGTCTTTATCCCCGACTCTTTTCAATCAACGGTCAACTTCTTTGGGTTTGTGCTGTCGGCGGTTGCCACGACCATACAAATGACATGGGTCTTCAATCATAGCAAGGGAAGCGTCCTTGTCGCAGCGATTTTTCACGCTGCCATTGATACGACAATCGCCTATAGCAACGTCATGACAGGCGGTTCGCAACTGTTCTGGATATTCGTTGGACTCCAATGTGCTGTGGCCGTGGTCATCGTCCTCACTCAAGGGGCAGCACACCTGGCGCGCAAGGCAGACCTCAGCCAAACAACCTATCCACCAACCACATCCTGATCCCGCGTCCGCAGACAGGAAGGCGCCTCAAGTTCCTCGGTAGTCAGGTGATCAACACCTGAAAAACTGAATCCTCAGGAGAAAGCATGGAAATCGATCGCAATGCCCCATTGAATGCCAGGAAAGACATTCTGATCCTGGCGCCTTTGGAAGAAGTCTGGTCAGCCATCACCACAATTGATCAGTGGTCCGCCTGGCAGTCCGACGTTACTTCGTCAAGATTGGATGGCGAATTGGCAGCAGGTACGACGTTCCACTGGAAGGCCAAAGGACTGAACATCGTGTCAACCATTCAAGTGTTGGAGCCGATGCATCGAATTGGCTGGACAGGCAAGTCGTTGGGCATGAAAGCCATACACATCTGGACGTTTGACGCGGTCGAAGACGGCACGCATGTAACCACAGAAGAGTCGTTGTCAGGTTGGTTTCCCCGCGTCCTGAAATTGTCCGACTCTCATTTCCTGGAAAAATCACTGCTCAATTCACTGCAAGTGCTGAAAGCGCATGTGGAAGGAACATAATACGTTTCCGACCTTACGCCCTACGTTGTGAATTATGAGGACTATCACTGATGAGCATGTATAATCCGCCCCATCCAGGGGAATTCATTCGGGAAGTCTACCTCGAACCGTTTGAAGTCAGCTCGCGCACAGTTGCCGCCAAGCTGAAGGTGTCCCCGTCCACGTTGACACGCTCGCTCAACGGCAAGAGCAGCGTCACGCCTGAGATGGCGCTGCGCCTGTCCAAGACTCTGGGTTGATCACCGGAAAGCTGGCTGGCAATGCAGAACACCTACGACCTAGGGCAGATGCGGCAACACTTCGACATCGATCTGGTTGAAAAACTTGAGTTTGGGGCTTGATAGATTGCTTCCGGCATAGCGGACCGCCGCTAGGCGCAGGTACTGATGCCAATGCACCGGCATCTAGTGCTGGCTGGCTGTAGGAAGCAGCGCTTGTCGGTCCGCAGTTCGAGTGACGATGTCAATTTGCGACTTTGTGATTGACAGCGTCGGATTGGAGGGTTACAATACCGGCATCCATTGGGATTGGCCGCTCCAAATAGTGAAAAGAGGCTGGCTAACTTGAGTGCTAGACTCACCGTTTGGAAATGTCTGCCTCGAACCCAAACAGGATCTGAGGAATCAACGCAATTGAAACGATTATTGGGCCGTACGAGGTCAATAGGGCTTTCGAACGCTAGAATGCCGCACTTTTTTCGCAGTCATCGAGTTCCGGAAGGAGACAAAGGAAATGGCCAGTTTGGGATATCGTGATTACTTGGGTCATCTGTTTGATGATTCTCCAAGAGTGAGACGGATCAGTGAACAAGTCCTTGCAAACAGCGGGGAGTATCTAGATGGTTTCTCAGGTTTTATCAAGCAGAGATTCATTGAGAATTCTGGCATAGTCATGAATCTGACCTACGCAAAGGTTGAAGCCGTACAGGAAACGCTTCAAAGTGCAGTATTTGAGGGGTTCCGACTCTATGCGTGTGTTGCCAACCTGAATCAAAGGACCATCTCGCGGCGCCCAAATTTGAACCTAGCGGAAATATACACCTCGTTTTCTGATAATGAGCAACACCGTGAACGTCTCTTGGATCGCTATGATGTTCTCCCCGTAATCAACCGATACGAAGAAATCATATTCAACGGCTTCTTGGATAACAATCCTGACTTCCTGAATTATCCGTTCAAAGAGACTAATCTTGTGAGAATCACTACTTACGTTGCCGTTCAGAATGCCTATCTTCTCTGCCTAAGCAGTTGTGAGTGACATCTGGAGAGAGCTTCTTCGAACTGATTGCACACAGCAGCGTAGACATTGTGCAATCAGTGATTGTCCTCCAATGCTGTGCACAAGACGCGATGCGTAAAGCGTCAACGTTACGGCAGCGTTGGTACAGACAGCCAACTTTCAAAGAGCGCGCCGCTTCTAGTGTTCGAATCGCGGTGCCATCCAATCTGGCAGCCATCTTTGGGGAGCTTATGAAAGGCCAGCCGATCCAGGCGTCGTTCAGGCCGTAGCCGGAATCAAGAACGTAGCCTCGTGACGGCTACGTTCTTGATTCCGGCTACCTATGGTCGTCAATTGTCCTGTTAATCCGGCAACGTGAACCCCGGTAGATGCACAATCGCGCCACCTTGCTGCGCCGACTGGTGCGCGCAGATGCCGACGCAAGTCCAGTTGGCGCTGGTGACTGCGTTGGGCCAGGGATCTCGCCCTGCCGTCAGCGCTGACACGAATTCGTTGACCAGATGGGGATGCGAGCCGCCATGCCCGGCGCCCTGGATGAACGACAGATGCGCGGCGTCCTGGATGGTGGAGGTGAACATCTGGATCTCTTCCGGCAGCCGGTGGGCGTAATCGGGCACGCTGACCCGCTCGGGGATCTCCGGTTCCGGCTTCTTGGCTGTGTGAATCACGTGCTCCTCGTCTTCGATCAGCGCCCACTCGAAGCTCTTCTTGGAGCCGTAGACGTCGAAGGACTCGCGGTACTGGCGAGCTGTGTCAAAGAGGCAGCGCCAGACGTGCGCGGCCACGTCGGAGTCCTTGATCTTTATGTGACAGGATTCGACCGCGAACGAACTGCCCGACTTCGCTGCCAGCCGCTCGTTGATGGTCCCCGAACCAAAACATGAGACATACTCGGCGTGTCCCTTGACCAGTCCCAGCACCGGCGAGACGACGTGGGTGGCGTAGTGCATCGGCACCATCCGCTCCCAGTACTCCGGCCAGCCTTCCATCTCCTGCGGGTGCGACGCCTGCATGTATTGCAGCTTGCCCAGCTCGCCCGCTTCGTACAGTTCCTGGATGAAGAGAAACTCGCGGCTGTAGACGACCGTTTCCGCCATCATGTAGGTCAGACCGGTCTCCTTGACCAGACGCACGATTTCCTGGCACTCCTCGATGGTGGTCGCCATGGGGACGGTGCACATGACGTGTTTGCCCGCCTTGAGCGCCGCAATCGACATCCAGGCGTGGTCGTTGATTGGCGAGTTGATGTGAACGAAATCGACCTGCGGGTCGGCCAGTACGTCGTCATAGCTGGTGTAGCGGGTTGCAACGCCGAACGCATCGCCGATTTTGTTCAGCTTCTCGGCATTGCGCTGGCAGATGGCGTACATCGTGGCGTTGGGATGACGCTGATAGATAGGAATGAACTCCGCGCCAAAACCCAGGCCAATAATGGCCACGTTGACGGGACGATCGATGGGTGACATGGGTGTGCTCCTTGGGTGGCTGTTTACGAACCTGCTGCGAATTGCACGAATTGTTCCGGATCGACTTCGTGAAATTCGTTTAACACCTGCACGTGCGTGCGGCGCAAGTGTTCGTGGCTGAATCTGTCGTGTTATCCGGGGGTAGTCTCTCTCACATAGGGAATGGTCAACGGGCCGTCGGGCATGACGCAGAGTCTGGCATTCGGGCCGTAGCGCCGTTGCAAGGCGGCCACCGTCGCGGCGATGTCGCGGCACTTCGTGAACAGCGCTTGCTCGATCTGGGCATCGCTCAGGCCGTCGCTGTAGACGAAGACCTCGGCCCGCTGCTGGATCAGCGCCTGCGTCTGCACCTGCCACTGGTCGTGGGCCTGAAAGCCGGGCTGCGAAATCAAGTCGAGGATGCCCTGCGGTGAGCCGGCCTGCGCCAGCAGCGCGGCATATTGCCCGTGGTCGGGCAGGCCATCCTCGCAGGCTGCTGCGCAAATAATCGCGCCGCCGTCGCGCACCACCCGCGCTGCCGCGCTCATCCCCTTGACCGCCTGGTAGAGGTTTTGGTCCAGCGGATAGCCGCTGTTGGTGGTGATCACGACGTCGTACGGTTCATCCACCGCCGCCATCGCGCTGGCGCGGACGAACTCGCAGCCGGCCGCGTGCGCTTGCAGCATGTCGCCGGCAAAGACACCGGTAATCTGGCGGTCGCTGTTGAGGGTCACGTTGAGCAGGAAGGTCGGCTCGCTGCTCAGCGCCACTTCACGCATCTCCTCCCAGATCGGATTGCCCTCGAGAATTCCCCAGACGGCGCGCGGATCGCCGATCATCTGCACGCCGTGGTTGGTGAAGACGCTCTCGGCGCCGGCCAACGATGGCAGAATCGCCTTGGGGCCGCCGCTGAACCCGGCGAAGAAGTGCGGCTCGATGAAGCCGGTCAGGATCTTGACGTCGGCTTCCATGTAGACGCGGTTGATGCGCACCGGATGGCCGCGGCTGGTGGCGGGCAGGGAGACCAGATTGTCGTCGTCGAAGCAGTCGTGCTGCAAGCAGCGGTATCCGTCCACCACCGCGTCGCCCAGCATGGCGCGCAGTTCCGCCTCCGTCTGCTGGCGGTGCGTGCCCAGCCCGTTGAGCAATGTGATGTGGTCGCGCTGCACGCCGGCCCGTTCCAGCTCAGCCAGCAGCGGTGGCAGGATGCGGTCGTTGGGCGTCGCGCGCGTGATGTCGGTATGCACGATCACCACCGTGTCGCCTGGCTTGACCAGATCAGCCAGCGGCGGCGACGCGATGGGCGCGCGCAACGCGGTCAGCAACGCCGCCTGCTCGTCAGGCAGACCGGCCACGAAGCGCGGGGTAATGACGTCTGTCCAGTCGGGCAGATCGACGTCGAGACCGCTGCGGCCATAGGCCAGCTTCACACGCACCATTCGAACCTCCGATAATCCCACTGATGGAAGCAAACACAGATAGTGGCTTTACAAGCTGACCACGACTGACAGTCCTGATCAACAAATGCAAGTGCTTGCGCGTTTAGCTCACACCGTTTCATGACCCGGACTGTCAGTCGTCGATGTGCGACAGATGATGCCAGTTGAGATTGTCTCCGTGCTTCCTTCTATCGGTGAGTCGATAACTGATCGGCAACCACGGTCTGGCCCGTCTCGAAGGACCGGATCGTGTCCCAGACCATGCGAAACGAGTTGATGTTGTCCTGTACCGCGGTGGGCGGACGGTCCCCCGCACGCACGGCCCGGCAGAACTGCCTGATGGTTTCGGCCTGCCGCTCAGCAGGCATCCTGACCAGCCGCACACGTTGCGGCTTTTCATTCAGGTATTGGGGATAGCCCTGCGGCGAGCCGGTTTCCGCGGTGCGGCGCTGCACGGTGACGCGGTCGTCCTGCATGATGACAACCCCGTGTTCGCACTCGAAGCGCCAGTCGCCGTTCCACGTGGTCTCCCGACCGGTGGCGCACCACGATCCCGTGTAGCTGACCTGCACCCCGCCGGTGAAACTCAGCAGCACGCTGGTGGACGAGTCGCCCACCCACCAGTCCCACGGGTTGCGCCAGGCGCGGCCATAGATCGACGCCGGCTCGCTGCCCAGGAAGAAACGCATCAGGTCGAAGTGGTGGATCGACATGTCGATGGTCAGCGGATAGGCCAGCGTGTCGTGAAAGCCGCTGCGGATCAGGCTTTTGAAGAACTGGACAGTCACTGAGCCCACCGCGCCCAGCTCGCCGCTGTCCAGCACGCGCTTGACCGTCTGCACCGGCGGGCGGTAGCGATAGTCCTGCGAAACCATGTGCAGCACACCGGTGCGCTCGGCTGCGGCCAGGATCTCCAGCCCGGACTCCATGCTCTCCGCCAGCGGCTTCTCGGATAGCACTGGCACGCCTGCCTCCAGCGCGGCGATGGACATTGGACGATGTTCAGCGGGTGGGGTCACCAGCAACACACCATCGGGCCGCATCGCGCGCAGCGCATCCTCGTAGGAAGTGAAGTGCAGCTTCGGATCGAGGTGATACTGCTCGAACCGCTCGCGCGCCAACTCCGAGTTGACCTCGACCGCTGCGACCAACTCCACCTCGTCAACTCCCGATAGGACGCGCAGCCAGTGGTTGCCCATATTGCCAAGGCCGGCCATCAGCAGCCGGAATCGTGGCTCCGAAGCGGTCTGTTGTTTGCGTGCCATCGTTGCCGTCCCCTAGAAAACGCGGTCGACGAACTCGCGGTTGTGGACCACGACCGGCACCTTCTCCAGCTCCATCACGCCTTTGGCCACGTGCTCCGAAAGGCGGCGGAAGGCTTCTTCGCCCTTCTCGCGCGTCGCGCGCAGGGGGTTGCCGATGGTGCCGCTCTCGATGAACTCGTGGTGGTCCATGGGGAAGGTGAAGTACTTGTAGCCCTGGAACTCAACGTCGGGCATCCCGTCCTTCTTGGCGAAGCTGCGCGGCAGGAAGTCGGGGATGTGGGCGCGGGTGAAGTCGGCCCGATCCATGCGCACGTATTTCTCGTTCCAGGCCATGTCCTGCGAGGTCTCCAACTCGCTGGAGTGCCAGCCGGGTGTCTCGTCCACGGGGTTCTCCATCAGTCCCGCCAGGATGCCGACGTAGTTTTCCATGTACGGCTTGACGAAGCTGATCAGCGCGCCGGTCTCGTAGCGCAGCTTGCGCAGGATCGGGTCCACGACCTTGACGTTGCTGCCGTGGCCGTTGACGAAGATGATGCGGTTGAAGCCGTGGTGGATCAGGCTGCGGCCCACGTCGTACAGCAGGTTGAGCAGCGTGGTGCTGCGAATGGTGATCGTCCCGCGGCCGTGGCCCGGCTCGTGCATGTGCTGCGGCGAGTAGCCGGTCCAGATCGGCGGCGCGTGTAACACTGCGATCATCTCCGCCACCCGCTTGCTGATCTCCACCGCGGTGATGGTGTCGGTGTAGAGCGGCAGGTGTGGTCCATGCTGCTCAAAGCTGGCCATGGGCACCAGAATGGTGTCCTTGACCTTCAGATACTCCTGGACATCGACGTAGCTGATGTTGCCCAGGTCCCAGGAAAGGAACTTGCTGCGAAACTCCTCGTCACCGCTGGTCAGGTGCGGGAGGTCTTTGTAATCTCGGCCGTTGTCGGCGATCATGATCTATTGCTCCTCCATCAATTTCGATGGGCGCATGAAGACTGATACGTAATTCGTGATGCGTAAAACGTGAACTGGCGGCTAACTCGGATATCGCACTACGCATTACGCATTACGTTTCACGCATCATCTCGATGAACAACTCCGCCACCTCGACCCCAAACACCGGGTCGTTGACGTGGCGCGGGTAGGTCAGCACTGGTATGTCGGGGCGGATCTCGCTGCGCAGCGTGTCGAGGAAGGCACGGTCTGCATCCGGGTTCCAGAAGACGCCGCCGGGCACGTTAGGGATCGACAGGCCCTCAGTCGGCACTGCGATCACCACCGGTCCCCTGGCCAGGTTGAGGCGCTCGGCAAAAAGGTGTCCCAACGCGATCATCTCGTCGTGCGTGGCGCGCACCAGCGTGTACTCGGGGTTATGGTCGTAGACCGGACGGCCCTTGAGCGCGTCGGGGATCGCGCCGGCGTGAAAGACGCAGAAGTCGATGCAGCCTGGCACGACAACCTGCGGCAGGCCAAGCGGGCCAATCCGTTTCAGCCGCTCCGGCCCGCCGTCGTGGATGCCGCCGGTCATCGGGTCGTAGGTCTCGTTGGTCGTGAAGTCGATGACGCCCACGAACTGGCCCGCCTCGGCCAGTTCTTCCATGGCCGGCCCGCCGACGCCGTTGGAATGGAAGATCACCGCCTCGTAGCCAGCCTGCGCGAGTCGATCCTTCAGCGCCATCACCGCGCGTGTCGTGTTGCCCAGCATGGTCACCGCCACATAGCGGTCGCTCGGCTGGGGCGGCGGCAGGACATGTCCATGCGCCACCAATCCGGCCAGCGCCGCGGCCACGTTGTCGTAGACGGTGGTCGCGATGGGGTTCAGGCCCAGGATATCCACGATGGAGTGAACCACCATGATGTCGCTGGTGCCGACCAGCGGGTCGAAGTAGTGCTTGCCCGAGGCGATGGGCGACACCAGCACCTTGGGCACGCCGACCGGCAACACCATCATCGTCGCCGCGCCCATCACTGCGCCCTCGGCCCCGCCCATACTGACAATCGCGTCCAGGCGGCCATCGGCCCAAAGCTGGCGCACCAGCACCTTGAGCGCCTCGCGCATGCCGTGCACCGCCTTGCCGCGGCTGCCGGCGTTACGCAGCGCGTCAACGGTCGTGCCGCCATACGCGGCCGCATCCGCCCGACTGATGTCCGGCGTAATGCCCAGCGGCTCGCCGAGGATTCCCGAATCGACCACGGTGGTGGTCAATCCCAGCGCGTGCAACCGGTCGCGCAAATAGGCGATCTCCGGACCCTTGGTGTCCAGGGTGCCGATGACGACGACGTTCTTTCCCATGGGTGGGGTCTGGGGGGTGGCGCGTAGGGGGTGGGGAGTGAGCGGGGATCGAAATTAGCTCGGTCCCTATGCCCCACACCCTACGCCCCATTCCCTACTAGATCAACGGCAGCAACACTGCGGCGCAGCGGCCTACCAGATAATCGTAGAAGGACTCACTGAGCAGGCTGGAGCCGTGGTCTTCGATGAACTTGAGCTGTTCGGCGCTGATGTTGACCGGGTGCTGCTCGATGGCCTCCGGGAACGGGTTGGCCGGCGTGCGGTCGATGGGAGCGACGAACTCGACCGTCAGCGCGCCATCGTAGCCGATGTCCTTGAGCGTGCGCACGATGGCCGTCCAGTTGAGCGCGCCCATGCCGCAGGCCAGCCGGTTGTTGTCGGCGACGTGGAAGTCGACCAGTCGCGGGCCAGCCCGGCGGATTGAGGCCAGCATGTCGGCCTCTTCGACGTTGAGGTGGAAGGTGTCGAGGCAGACGCCGCAGTCGGGGCCGACCGCCTCGGCCAGGGCCAACGCCTGGTCAGCCCGGCTGACAAAGTAGGTCTCGAAGCGGTTGAGCGGCTCCAGCGCCATGCGCACGCCAGCCTTTTGGGCGTGGGCGTAGACTTCTTGCAGCCCTTCCACTGCCCAGGCCCACTCCTTCTCAGGCGTCGAGTCGGGGTTGACCTTGCCGACGGTGCCGGGCACGATGGTCATCTCCTGGCCGTCCAGTTCCTTGACCATGGTGATGCAGTCCTTGACGTACTTGACCGTGCGGGCGCGGGTCGCCTCGTCCGCCGCGGGGAAGCAGAGGCCGGGGAACATCAACGTCACCGAGCCCCAGCAGCTCAGACCGTACTGGTTGAGCAGCCCGCGCACTTCCTTGGTGTCGTACTTCTCCGGCTCGCCGCTGATTTCGATGCTCTTGTAGCCGTACTTTGCCAGCCGCGCGATGGTGACCTCGATCGGCTCGGCGCGCATCCAGTTGTGCATGGAAAGATGCATGGTGTGTCTCCTGTGAAGTGGTTGTTGGTAGATTGGGAATTGGTGGATTGGTAGATTGGTAGATTGGTGATTTGTCATTCTGAGCGGATCGAACGGTCTGCCTCGCAAACGATTAGGACCTGGCCAGGCGACCAAGACGCATTTGAGCACGCATTGTCAGCGAAGAATCTCGTTGACGTCGATCATACCAGTTGTTCGGCCAGCAGTTCGTACAGGCCGCGGATGGTGAGGCCGAAGCGGGGCGCCTTGGACGACAGGGCGCTCAACGTGCCGGCATCTTCGCAGAACAGTAACTGCGCGCCCGACTCACGGGCGTCGCCCAGGCGGGCATAGGTCAGGTGCTCGGCGATCATCGGGTTGGCGAAACGCAGCGAGGTGCTACCGGCGGGATGCGAGCGCTCGCGTCGCCAGAAAAGCTCAACGGCCGGCGCGGGCATCACGGCTGCCAGCAATTGGCGCGGCGCAGCATCCCGGTCCGCGACACGCACCGTGTGCGCCGGATCGACGTAGGCGTGCGGCGGACCGCCGCCGGCGCGGCGCAGGGTCAGCGTTCCCGCGCCCAGGTGCTCGGCCAGCAGCGTCGTCACTTCCTTGATCGCGACGTTGGCCGGGAAATCGATGCCCAACCGTTCGCTGTAAAGCTTGCGAAACGCGTAGGTGTCGCCGGGATTGAGGGTCAGCAAGGTGGTTGCCTGGCTGGCTTGCAGATCATCCAGGTTAGCGCGCGCCAGTCTGCGCGCCGTTTCAGGGAAGCCCAGCGAGCTGGGCAGATAGCCGCTGTTGCGTCCCGCGCCGATCAGCACCGGGTCCATCCCGACCGCACGCAGCAGGGTCAGGGCGGCTTTCAAGCCATCCGGCCACAGGTAGCGCGCGTCGTCGCCCACAAACAGCGCAACCTCCCCGGTACCGGTCACCGCGTCCGGCTCGCTCTCCGCGTAGGGGTTGCCCCAGCGGCTGATGGCCTCGTTGAGCGAATACAAGTTGGCCGGCGCGAGACCCAGTTCAGCGACCTCGGCGCGCGCCTCTGCGATGGCCGACGGCAGCGGCTGGTCGGTGACACAGTGCGACTGGCAGGTGCCGCAGTCGGCGCAGGTGTACAGCTTGTCCACCGCGCTGTCGGTCCAGTCGATCAGCCCGCGCTGCTTGGATGAGATGAGCAGCCCCCAGCCGTGCGGCGTCAGCGTCTCCAGCCGCGTCACATGGCCAACGGGGCAGACGTGCCGGCACATCAGGCAGTAGCGGCAGTTGTCGGTGGTCAGAACGGCGTTTTCGAGTGGCATACGAAAGTCCTGTCAGATTGTTGGTGCGGGAGTTTGTTAGTTCGATAGTGTGCTAGTGCGGAAGTTCGAGCGATTCGCCTTACTACCGAACCATCGAACTACCGAACTAACGAACTACCAAACTACCAAACTGCCGCACTAGAACCCAAAGCCTACTTTGCCCGGGTTCATGATGCCGTTGGGATCGATCATCTTCTTGAGCCGCAGCATGAACGGCCAGGCGTCGCCGTATTGCTGGCGCATGTAACGGCCCAGCTTCAGGCCGATGCCGTGATGCTCGTTGATCATGCCGCCGTTGTCGATGACGGCTTGCATGGCGGCCTGCCAGACGCGGTTGTGCAGTTGCAGCGCCTCCTGCGCGTCAGCCGGCGGCTCCTCGATGATGAAGCGTGAGTAACACATCACGCCCCAGTGGAACCAATGCGAGAAGTGGGCGATGAACTTGATGTCCCATTCGGGGAAGCCCTCTTCCACGGCCCGCTTGACGGCCCAGTAAAGCGGCTCGATCTTGTCGTAGGTGGTGACGGTTTCCGTCGTGCCGTACATCCACGGCAGATGCAGGCTCAGCGGCGGGTAGTAGAAGTCGTAGCGGTGTTCCCACCACGCCTCACCCGGGGCGCGTCCCACGTCCTGCCCGCCCAGCCCGGTGCAGATGGCCAGCGCCTTCTGCTCCTCCAGCGCGGCGATGTCCGGGTCGCCGTCGAACCCCATCACCATGTACGCGCCTTCGTAGTCTAGCCCCAGCACTTTCTTGACCTGCGAGCGGGTCGACTCGGGGTCGTAGAGGCGGATCACGAACGGATGCAGACGGCGGGTCATTATCAACCGGCCGGCCTCCAGCGCCTTACTCAAGTCAGTGAACAAAACCGCGCGCATCAGCCGCGCCTCCGGCAGGTAGTCCAGACGCATGGTCGCCTCGGTGATGACGCCGAAGGTGCCCTCTGCGCCCAGGAACAGCCGCGGCCAGTCAGGACCGGCAGCGTGCTGCGGCACAGGTGCGGTGCGGATGATCTCGCCGGTCGGCAGCACGATCTGCATGTTGAGCACCATGTCCTCGGCCTTGCCGTACTTGGTGCTGATGGTGCCGGTGCCGCGCGGCGCGAGATAGCCGCCCAGCGTCGCGCAGCGCGACGCGGCTGCGTAGTGCGGCAGCATCAGCCCCTTTTCGTGCAGCGCCCACTCCAGTTGCTCGCCGTTGATGCCCGCCTGCGCCGTCACCTTGAGCGACACCTCGTCGATCTCGATGATCTTGTCCATTCGCTTGGTGTCCAGCAGGATGCCGCCGAACAGCGGCAGCGCGCCGCCCTGCGTCCCCGACCCACCGCCCCAGGGCACCACAGGAATGCGATACTTGTTGGCGATGTCCATGATCTCGGCGATCTGCTCGGCGGAGTCTGGATGGACGATGTAGTCGGGCGTCGGCAGCGGCTGGCCGCGATCCAGCCACATCTGCGGCATCCACGACCAATCGGTGGAGTAGACCAGCTTGTCGCTCTCGTCCACAGAGACGAAGTGCTGGCCGACGATGTCCTCCAGCTCGCTGCGGATCATCTCGCTGCGGAACTCGTTTCGATTCATGCGATGATTTCTCCAGTTAACCCAGCAGGCTGCTCACAACCAGCCAGTCCAGTTCCTCATAATCGCGGGCCGCGATCAACTCGTCCACCTGCGCCCGATCCAGCGAACGGACCACGTCGAGCAGCCGTAGGAAGGCATGCAAGCTGTTGCGCAGATGCTTGGTTGCCAGCTCAGCCGGCTGCGTGCGCATGGCTTTGACGTCCAGCCCGATCACGCCGGTCTCCCAGAAGCGGTTTTCGTCCAGGACGCGCACCTGGTTGAATGCCCGCCGCAGATCCACCGAACCAAACGCCTTGTCCTGGTCGAACTTCAGCCCGTTCTGGTCGTTTAGATGCACGCTCCACAGCTTGTCGAACGCCAGCGCAAAGCTCATCTCGTCGGATGGGTCGAGACCGGCCAGGATCGCGTGGGCCGACTCGACCAATGCGCCGACGCGCACCGGGTCGCTGGATTGCATCCCCAGCGCCAGCGCGTGGCCGATGGTGGGAATGTAGGCCAGGTCCATCGGCTCGTTGGGCTTCGGCTCAATGACGATGCGTAACGCCGGGTCGTAGTCCAGCAGCGCGTTGACCGCTTCCAGCAGGCGGTGGGTTGCCAGCACCGCATCCTTGGCCTCGCGGATGTAGGTGCCCTCGCGCGCCAGCCAGAGCACCATCAGGTTGCAGCCTAGCTCGCGGCCGATGTCAGCCGCTTTTTTGGAGCGTTCGATGGCGTAAGCGCGTGCCGCAGGGTTGTTGGATGTGTACCCGCCGTCGATGGTCATGGGATGCTCCCAAAGCCGCGGCGCGACGAACTCGGCGAAGAGGCCATTGTCGGCCAGCAGTTGACGCATGGCGCGTGCCTGGCGCAGCATCTCGCCGTGCGACACGCTGTCCAGATCGGGCACCGCGTCGTCGTCGTGGAACTGCATCGCGTCGAATCCCAGGTCTTTGAGCGCAGTCAATTTGTCGGCAAATGCTACACTGGGCCGCACCGGCGGGCCGAAGGGATCGGCGCCTTCGTGGATGTTCCAGGGGCCGAATGAGAAGCGGTAGCCGTTTTTTTCCATTGCATAACCTCGCAGGGTGAGGTCTGGTGACAGTTAGCGTCGGCTCCTTGGCCGTCGCTCCGGGAGTGGCTGGAAAATGACTGTCACCTGGC
Source organism: Anaerolineales bacterium (assembly GCA_020634615.1). GTDB lineage: Bacteria > Chloroflexota > Anaerolineae > JAAEKA01 > JAAEKA01 > JACKBK01. The sequence goes on along the minus strand of JACKBI010000020.1, from coordinate 92,378 downwards.
TTGCTGGCACATCGGTGTCATCCCGGCCCTCCGCAAAGGAAGGGCCGGGAAACCCACAGGAGGAGACACCGACGAGCAGATCGTCACTACGTGATCGGGCGGGAAGACCCCGCCCCTACGCAAGAGCGCCCAGCGCGGCGAACGCGCCGGACAGGGACGGATAGAGCGACCGGTAGATCGGATAGTGTTCAGCGTAGATCGCCGCCTGGCTGGAGGGTTGGGTGCGGCCAGTCACCTGGATGGCTGCCTGGCAAGCCTCCGGCAGGCTGGCGTACAGACCCGCGCCGACCGCGGCGCACAGCGCCGCGCCAAAGGCCGCGCCTTCGGTCGTGTTTACCGTGACCAACTCGACGCCCAACACGTCGGCCATGATCTGCCGCCACAGCGGGCTGCGCGCACCGCCGCCGGAGATGCGCACCTGGTCGATGCTGCCCAGTCCGGCGCCCTGAATCAGCGTGAAGCTGTCTTTGATGCCAAACGCGACGCCTTCCAGCACGGCGCGTGTCATGTGGGCGCGGCTGTGGCGGATCGTCAATCCAACCCAGGCGGCCCGCGCCAGCGGGTCGGGATGGGGCGTGCGTTCGCCGGTCAGATAGGGCATGAAAAGCAAACCTTCACTGCCAGGCGTGATCCCGGCGGCCTCCTGAACAAGGTCGTCGAACGACACGCCAGGCGCCAGCGTATCGCGGTGCCATTGCAGGCTGCCGGCCGCGCTCAGCATGACACCCATGAAGTGCCAGCGGTCGGGCACGGTGTGGCAGAAGGCGTGCAGGCGGCCCTGTGGCTCCACCAACGCAGTCGGTGTTGTGGCGAAGACAACGCCCGATGTGCCGAGGGTCAGGGCAATGATACCTGGCTCGACCGCGCCGACGCCGGTGGCCTGCGCGGCTTGATCGCCGCCGCCGCCGACAACAGGGGTGCCGGCGACCAGGCCGGTTTCACCCGCCGCTGCCGCGCTGACGACGCCCGTGATCTGCGGTCCCTCAAAGGTGGGCGGGAGCATACTCGCCGGAATGTCCAGCGCCGCCAGCATTTCAGGGGACCAGGTGCGTGTCTTGAGATCAAACAGGATCGTGCCGGAACCGCCAGCGCGGTCGGAGGCATAGTCGCCAGTCAGCCGGTAGCGGATGTAGTCTTTGGGCAGCAAAATGTGGCGCGCCTGCGCCCAGACATCCGGCTCGTGCTCCTGCACCCAGAGAATCTTGGGCGCAGTGAACCCGGTCAGCGCGTCGTTGCCGGTGATCTGGATCAGCCGTTCGCGACCGATGCGGGCGCGCATTTCGTCGCACTGTGCCTGGGTGCGCCCGTCGTTCCACAGCATCGCGGGCCGCAACACCTGGCCGGCGTCGTCCAGCAGCACCAGCCCATGCATCTGGCCGGTCAGACCGATGGCGGCGATGTCGGCGGCTGCCACACCGGTCTCCGCCAGCACCTGACGCACGCTGGCAGCAGCGCCAGCCCACCACTCGTAGGGATCCTGTTCGGACCAGAGCGGGCGGGGTGTGGAAAGGGTCAGCGGCGTGTTGGCGACGCCCAGGACTGAACCCGCAGCGTCAATCAGTAACGCTTTCGCGCCGGTAGTAGAAACGTCGATACCAAGAAGCAGTTGAGGCATGATTGTCAGATTTGGCGATGGGAAAGTGAGTCAGGTGTACGCCGGGACGGTCACATCGATGGCGTGACAACGATCATACCGGCGCATCCACGCTCAGCGGTTTGTCAATGACGCGCGCCGGGCGGACGTGGCTCCACATGATGTAGGTCAACGTGGCGATGAAGACCAGCTGGAAACCATGGGTGTAGAGAGGCATGGCGATGGACTGAAACATGCCCAGCACCCCGATGATAATGCAGGCGATGATGATGCGCATGAACCACGTGTAGAACCGCGGATTCACCAGATCGTTGATAGCTGTCGCCACGATGACGATCAGCATGATGTAGGTCAACAGGATGCCGATGAAGATCAGAATGAACGGGATCGCAGCCAACAGGACGTTCTTGTTGAGCACATCTGCGGGCACAACAGCCGGAATCAAGCGCATGGCAACGAAGCCAAGAATCAGCAGCACCACGATCACGATTGGCAAAGCGATGGGTACGTGTGGTCGTCGCATAACAGGTCCTCCAGTCAGTCGCTGGCTGGTAGTACTGCCCGCTGCCCTCGCCTTGCCTCCCCTTTGCGCCATGCTAGCGTCAGAGAACGCTGCGCCTTCGGGCAAAGGGGAGGCTGCCTGGTGGTGTCAGGCGGGGCGGGGGATGGGAGGGGCAGGTAGTTGGCTAATAGGTTACATCCACGAAGCGACGGCTGCGGCTCGACTCCACGATGGCGTCGCAGATCACCGAGCAGCGGTAGCCGTCCTCGAAGGTCGCGCCGTGCGGACCGACCGGCCTGTCGTTGACGATCGCGTCCAGCAGGTGGTTGATCTCGTGGACAAAGGTGTGTTCCCAGCCGATGATGTGGCCCTGGGGCCACCAATATTCCCACCAGGGATGATGGCCCTCTGAAACCAGTACGTTGGTCCAACCCTCAGTCGACTTGGGCTCCGAGCCAACCCAAAACACCTCGAACTCGTTCAGCCGTTCCAGATTGAAACGCACCGACCCTTTTTCGCCGTTGATCTCGAAGCAGTTGGCATTCTTGCGTCCAGCAGCGAAACGGGTCGCCTCGAAGGTGCCGGTCGCGCCGTTCTCGAACTCGACCGCTGCAGCGAAGGCGTCGTCCACATCGACGATTCCGGTGCCGCCGTCCTCCGTCGCTCGTTCCTTGATGAACGTTTTTGTCAGCCCGGCCACGGTGCTGATGCCGCCGACCAGATAATGCGCCAGGTCGATGATGTGAGCGCCCAGGTCGCCCAGCGCGCCGCTGCCGGCCGCATCCTTGTCCAGCCGCCAGATCATGGGCGTGCCGTAGTGCGGCATGATCCACTCTTGCAGGTAAATCGCCCGCCAGTGATAGATACGCCCCAGCCGGCCCTCGTCGATCAGGTTGCGGATCAGGCGCACGGCAGGCACAAAGCGGTAGTTGAAGGCCACCATATGCTTGACGCCGGCCTTCTCGACTGCATCCCACATCATCTTCGACTCTTCCGCGGTGCGACCCAGCGGCTTCTCGCATAAAACATGTTTGCCAAGCTGCGCCGCGTAGATCGACGGGTCGGCGTGCAGGTTGTTGGGTCCGCCGTTGTCCAGCAACTGGACGTCCGGGTCCTCGACCATCGCTCGCCAGTCGGTGTAATATTTCTGGTAGCCAAAACGCCGGGCGGCTTCGGCAACTGCCTCCTCGTTGCGGCCAGATATCGCCGCAAGTTTCGGAATCGCCACCGGCGGATACATCATGTAGGGCAGTTTCTTCATGGCGTTGCTGTGGGCCTTGCCCATGAAGGCATAACCCAGCATGCCGACGCCTATTTCGGGGGCTTCGCCCGTGGCTCGGGCGCCAGCCATACTCGTGAAACCAGTACCTTCGCTCATGAGATTGCTCCTTTCAGGCCCGCTCGACGTAGCCCTGAATGTCCTTGGTGGGCTCATCGGATGCAAATGCGGCATCAAACGCCAGCGCCGACGGCGCAAAGTCCAGTCGCTTGACGAAAGCGCAGGATTCGGCGGCGCCGTGCTCGCGGTCCATCTTGCCATCTTCCCATTCCACCGACAGCGGACCCCAGTAGCCGATGTCGTTCAACGCGCGGATGATCTCTTCGAAGTCCACTGATCCGCGGCCCAGCGAGCGGAAGTCCCAGGCACGGCGGGGATCACCAAAGTTCAGGTGACCGCCGAACACGCCACCCTCGGTGGGATGCGGTGACCGGTAGGCGTCCTTCATGTGGACGTGGAAGATGCGGTCGGCGAACTTGCGGATGAACAGGACGTAGTCCACGTTCTGGTAGACGAAATGGCTGGGGTCATAGTTGAAGCCAAACGCCGGATGTCCACCCAACGCGTTCAGCGCGTTTTCGGCGCTGGCCACGTCGAAGGCGATCTCGGTGGGATGGACTTCGAGGGCGAACTTGACGCCTTCCTCCTGAAACACGTCGAGGATCGGCGTCCACATCTGCGCAAAGAAGGCCAGCCCTTTCTCCAGGTAATCGGCCGGATTGGGCGGGAAGGAATAGACCATGTGCCAGATGGGCGAGCCGGTAAAGCCCGGAACGACTTTGACACCAAACTTGGCGGCGGCGCGGGCAGTGTTCTTCATTTCCTCAGCCGCGCGGGCGCGCACACCATCCTGCGCACCTGCGCCGTAGATGCGCGGCGGCAGGATGCTCTTGTGGCGCTCATCGATCCGGTCGCAGACTGCCTGCCCAACCAGGTGGTTGCTGATTGCGAAGCACTTCAGGCCGTGCTTGTTGAGAATGTCCCAGCGGGACTGGACGTAGCTGTCGTCCTCCAGGGCTTTGTCCACTTCAAAGTGGTCGCCCCAGCAGGCGATTTCTACGCCGTCGTAGCCGAAGGACTTGGCCTTTTCACAGACCGTATCGAAAGTTAGATCGGCCCACTGGCCGCTGAATAGTGTTACGGGACGTGCCATGGTGAAATCTCCTGGGAAAGTGGTACGTGTTTCTTATTGCGTATTGCGTGTCACGTTTCACGCTTTTCTACTGAAGCAAACCCTTCAAAAATACAACGCCGTCGCGCGCCAGATCGTCCTGCGTGAGCGCCAACGGACGCCAGATTGCCGCCGCGCGAGAAATACTTTTCACTTTGGAGGTAAAGGACTCGATGACTACCGGGCCGTCGTAGCCGATGTCGGCCAGACTTTGCTTGACGCCGGGCCAATCGACATTGCCACTGCCGGGCGCGCCGCGGTCGTTCTCGCAGGCGTGAAGGTGCTTCAGCCGCGGGCCAACCAGTCGGATTGCATCGCCGAGGGACTTCTCCTCGATGTTCATGTGAAATGTGTCCAGCAAAATCTGGCAGTTGGGGTGGTCCACCCGGTCCACTACCTCGATTGCCTGGCTGGCCAGGTTGATGAAGCTGGTCTCGAAACGGTTGAGCGGCTCGAGGCAGAGCATCACGCCTTTGTCGCCGGCATAAGCGGCCAGCGGGTTCAGGTTTTCCACCAGCAGATCGAGATCGCGGGCGCGCTCGTCAGCAGTCATCTGCCAGGTTCGGCCGACGGCTGAATATAGCGGTCCGACCAGATTGGTGCCGCCCAGCGCGGCTGTGGCGTCAATCGCACCGCGCACATAAGCCATGCCGCTGTCGCGGATGGCCGGGTCAGGGTGGATCAGGTCGCGGTCCGGTCCCATGGCCAGGGTGCAACTGACGCCCAGGCCATTGTCGCGAATGATGGCCGCACCCTGGCGGTAGTTCAGGTCGCCGAGACCCTCCAGCGGCGCTTCGATCCAGTCGAAGCCCAGGCTGGCCACGTGCGGAGCCAGCTTTTCAAGTTCCTCCGTCGTCAACGGCGAGGTCCATACCCAAGTGTTAACGCCGAAATGCATGGTTGTTACTCCTTGCTCCAGACTTCGGCAGTCGCCGGGCCGAAAATGGAGCATGTCTAGATGTCTGGATGCCGGCCATAACAACCGGCTGGCGACTTTCGCTATCTTGTCAGATTGCTCAGGCGATCCGCTTTCCGGTCTCGTCAAAGAAATGCAGCCGGTCTTGCAGCAGGTTGAACCGGATGTCGGCGCCGCGTTGCAGGTGAATCATGCCAGGTGCAAGGCTCAACAGGGTTCGCTCGCCCGATTGCACGTGAACGATGGTTTCCACGCCCAGGGGCTCGGTCAGCACGACGGTGCCGTTGAACTGGCCGGTGGGATTGAGCGAGATATCTTCGGGACGAATCCCCACCAACAGCTTGTCGGGCAGAGTGCGTCCCTCGGGAGCCGGCATCTGCAACAGGCTCTCGTCGACATGGATCGTGCCATTCTCGCGTCCGGCCGGCAGCAGGTTGATGCGCGGCGTGCCCACCAGTTGCGCCACAAAGGTGGTCGCTGGCCGGTCATAGATGTCAACCGGTGTGCCGACCTGGATGAGGCGGCCTTCGTTCAGCACGCCAATGCGGTCGGCCATGGTCAGCGCCTCGATCTGGTCGTGGGTGACGAAGAGCGTCGTGTTGCCCTGGGTTTTCTGCATGTGTTGAAGCTCGACCCGCAGCGACTCGCGCAGTTTGGCGTCAAGATTGGACAACGGCTCGTCCATCAGGAACATGCGCGGCTCGCGAACGATGGCCCGCCCGATGGAAACGCGCTGCATTTCACCGCCTGACAGCTTGGCCGTTTTGCGGTCCAGCAGATGGCTGATCCGCAGTATCTCAGCAGCGTGCTCGACCTTGGTTTTGATCTCGTCCTCCGGCGTCTTGCGCAGCGGCGATCGCAGCGGGAAGGCCAGATTGTCGTAGACCGTCATTGTCGGGTAGAGCGAGTACTGCTGGAAGACGAACGCTACATCGCGGTCGGCCGGTGTCAGACCATCGACAACTTCGCCGTCGAAAAGCACGCTGCCAGAATCCTGCTTGAGCAACGCCGCGATGATCCGCAAGGTAGAAGTCTTGCCTGCGCCGGTCGGTCCCAGCAGCACAAAGAACTCGCGGTCGTGCACCATGAAGGAGACATCTTCCAGCGCCGTGACGTATTTGAACCGTTTGGTGATCTTCTGAAGTTCGACGCTGCTCATGCTTGTCCCTCCGCGGTGGTGCTCAGGACTTCCACCGGCTGCCTGTCCGTCTGGTCGGTCTGGGATGGCAGGATTGCCTTGCCTGACTTAGGATCGAAGAAGCGCATCATCGCGGGATCGACGGTGAAACGCAACTGCGATCCCATGGGGTTGGATGCCATACGATCGGTCCTGAGATGCACGATAGTTGGCTCGTGCGTGTCTGGCACATCGCCCAGGTTGACGTGCAAGAGCTTGTACGCACCGTGCATGTCTACCGCGTATACCTCGCCCTGCATCGAACCATCAGCGTTGATCGTACCAGCCTCGGGACGGAAGCCAACAATGACGTTTTTGTCAGCATCCAGCGTAGTCAGCAACGGGATGCGATAGCGAGCCGGCAGCGGCAGCGTATTGTTGTTTCCCAGGAAACGGACTACATCGCCGTCGAGTTGGCCCTTGAGCACGTTCATGCCGGGGCTGCCAATGAAGCCGGCCACAAAGAGGTTGGCGGGATCGTAGTATACTTCAGCGGGCGTGCCGACCTGCTGCACTTCGGCTGCCGACATAACGACGATCCGATCGCTGAGCGCCATCGCCTCCACCTGGTCGTGGGTGACGTAGACGGTTGTTGCGTTCTGGGCAATGTGCAGCGCCTTGATCTCGGCGCGCATCGTCTCGCGCAGTTCGGCATCCAGCGCGCCCAGCGGCTCATCCATCAGGAATGCTTTGGGGCGGCGCACCAATGCACGCGCCAGGGCCACCCGTTGCTGGTCGCCGCCGCTCAGCTTGCCGGGCTTGTATTTCAGCATGTGACCGATGCGCAGGATGTCGACCACCTCTGAAACGCGCGTGTCGATGTCGTCTTTGTTCATTCCTTCGGCTTGCAGCGGAAACGCAATGTTGTCGCGCACGGTCATGTGCGGGTAGAGCGCGTAGAGTTGGAAGACAAAGGCGATGTCGCGATCGCTGGGATGATGCCAGGTCACGTTTTCGCCATCCAGCAGGATTGTGCCGCCGGAAGCGGTCTCCAGGCCCGAGATCATGCGCAACGTCGTGGTCTTGCCGCAGCCAGATGGTCCCAGCAGGCAGACAAACTCACCGTTGTTGATCGTCAGGTCCATTGGTTTGACGGCATATTTCTCGCCAAACAGCTTTTCGACCTGTTTCAGTTCAATCTGTGCCATGAGAATCTCGTTAGCGGCGTACAGCGCCGAAGGTGACGCCGCGCAGCAGATAGTCGCGCAGCAGGAAGACAACAATTGCCACGGGGATCAGAAAGCCCAGGCTGCCGGCTGCGATTGCCGACCATTCAATGCCGCCGCGACCCAGCATAGTGGCGATGGTGGGCGGAGCCGTGCGCGCTTTGTCGCTGGTGAGCATCAGTGCGAAGGCGTATTCGTTCCACGCAAAAATCAGCGAGAACACGACGGTCGCCGCGATGCCGGTCATTGCCTGCGGCAGTACGATCTTGAAAATCGCCTGGATCCGGCTGTAGCCGTCGACCAGCGCCGCCTCCTCGTACTCCAGAGGTATTTCGTCGATGAAACCCTTGAGCAACCAGACCGCCAGCGAGAGGTTGAACACGGTATATAAGAGAATCATCCCCTGGTAGGTATCGTGTAAGCCGAACTGCCGGTACATCAGGAAGAGCGGAATGGTCACCACCACAGCCGGCAGCATGCGCGTACTGAGGATGAAGAACATCAAGTCGTCCTTGCCGGGCACATCGAAGCGGCTGAAAGCGTAGGCGGCAAAGAAACCCAGCACGACCGAGAAGATGGTTGAAACACCGGCAATGATCAGCGAGTTCTTGAGGCGTCCGACGTAATCGCTGGGACCGGTGATCTCCTGGCCGCTGCTCAATGCGACGCGCTCGAACAGGCTCAGGTCAGTCGTATCACTGGCAAGCAACTCCTGCGCGCGCGCCGGCGGCACCAGCGCCCGCTCGGTGAAGAGGAAGACGAACCCCTCCAGCGTCGGCTTGAACAGCAATTTGGGCGGGGCCGAGACGGCGTCCGAGCGTGTCTTGAAGGCGGTCATGGACATGACGAAGATCGGAAGCAGGCAGAACATAGCAATCGCAATAACAATGGCTGCTCGCACATTGTGCTCGCGGCGCGCCTTCGGGCTGACCTTGTCCACCCGGGTGGAGATGACAACCGGCTCGGCTGGGCCAACTTCGTAAAAATCTGACATGGTGCTCAGCCCTCCTCGCGCAGTCCGTTCAGATAACGGATGTACAGATTGCTGATGGCAATAATGATGATCAGGATAATATAGGCCAACGCGCTGGCGTGACCGGTGCGGAATTGCCCCTGAAACGCCTGACGATACAGATTGACCGCGATCAGCTCGGTTTGGTCGCCTGGCCCGCCGCCCGTCATGCCCATTACCAGGTCAAAGCCTTTGAAGGCTTCGATGGTGCGGAAAAGCACGGCGATCATCAGCAGTGGTGCGACCTGAGGCAGGGTGATGCGGCGGAACTGGAACCAGGAGCTGGCCCGGTCGATGACCGCCGCTTCATAGAGATAGTCTGGAATGGCCTTCAACCCGGAAAGCGCCAGCAGCATCACAAAGGGAGTCCACATCCAGATATCCACCAGGGCGACAGCCCATAATGCCAGATTGGGGACCGGCGTACGAGCGATGGTGCCGGCAAGCATGTCTGGCGCCTTGCCGGGAGTCGTCTGCATGATGAGGTAGTTGAAGAAACCAAACGCGGGATTGTAGATCAGTTTCCAGAAGAGTCCGACCACCACCGGCGACAACATCATCGGGATCAAAATCAGCGTGGTGATCAGGCCGCTTCCCTTGAACTTCTCACGCACCAGCAATGCCAGTCCAAATCCCAGCAGCGTCTGCATACCTACCGTGACCAACGCGTATCGCCCCGTGGTGGCGAAATACTTCCACATCTGCGGATCGGTGAGGATGTCCTGGTAGTTTGCCAGGCCGACCCAAACCGGCTCCTTGCGGGCAATGGCTGAATACTCGGTAAAGGAGAGGAACAGGCTATAGAACAGCGGAAAGGCGTTCCAGAGGATCAGCAGGAGCAGGGTCGGCCAGATAAACAGGTTGATGATTGCCCTGTCACTGAGCCCTCGACGCCGCTTCTGCTGTTGAACGTTGCTGGTGCGCGCCTGCGTCTGGACTGCGGTCATAGTGGATTTCCTTGTTGGGTACGGGAGGAACAGGCTCCGGCTTAGAGCTGCCGGGCAGTTTTCAGGCAGGACTGACAGCCCGTATGACGGGACTGTCAGTCCTTGAAAGCCTACCAGGTTGCGCTACTTGGTGATGTAGCCGTTCTCTTCGAGGATCTTCTGGTGCTCGGCGGCGATGGTATCCATCGTCTCCTGAGCCGTGCCCTGGCCTTCGACAATGAACTTGCTCAGCTCGCGCTGGGAAATTTCAAGCAACTGGCCGTAGATCGGGATATTCCAGAAGTCCTTGACGTTCTGCATCGTGTCGGCAAACGCCTGGTTGTATGGCGTTGCGTTGAGGAACGCTTCAGACTCGAACACCTTCTTGTTGGTGGTGTAGCCGCCGACCTCAGCCCACTTGGCCTGAATGTCGTCCTGGCCGAACCACTTGATGAAGTCCATGGCAGCCTGCTGGCGCTCCGGGCTGATGTGAGAAACGATACTCACACCCTGGCCTCCCAACGCTGCACCGCGCTCGCCCGAGGGGCCGGTCGGGTTTGCGAAGAAGCCCATCTTGTCGAAGTAATTGGGATTGGTGCCCTCGTTTACCAGCGCTGGCAGGAAGGCGAAGTAGTTCATGCCCATAGCCGCCTGGCCGCTGATCATCGCGTCGTTGGTCTCTGCGAAGAAGGCGTTGCTGAGGCCGGGCGCCTGGCAGCATTCATACAGATCCTTGTAGTACTGCACCGCAGCCACACCCTCCGGTGAGTTGAGGACACCCTCGACATTGTTGTTGGCATCTTTCCAGTCAGAGCCAAACGGGAAGAGCGTGTTCTCGACGCCCATGGTGATGGCGTCGTAGTCCTTCTGTGTGTAGATTGCCACGCCATACAGGCCGTCGTCGGGCCGGGTGAAGAACTTGGCGATGTCCATCAGTTGGTCGTAGGTCTCAGGCACCGCCAACGGATAGCCGTATTCGGCCTCGAAGGCTGCCATCTCGTCGGGATTCTCGAACAGGTCCTTGCGATAGGCCCAGCCGTCGGCGTCACCCTCGGTGGGATAGGCCCAATAGGTGCCGGAGCCGGTCGGATATTCACCGTAGTAGGTCAGCGTGGCCGGTACCACGGTATCCTTCAGGCCGGTCTCTGTGAGGAACTGGGTCATGTCAACATAGTGACCTTCAGTAGCCATCTGTCCCAGCCACTGGCTGTCGCCCACGACCATGTCCCAGGTGTCGCCCTCCGCGGCAACCTCGGTAGCAAAGAGGTTATAGAAGGAACCCCAGGGCTCCTGGACGATGGTTACCTTGGTGCCGGTCGCTTCCTCGTACATGTTACCGATCTGCTGTAAGTAGTCGGCCGGGTCCCATTGCGCCCAGAGGATCTTCAGTTCTTCGACGCCCGATGTGTCGGCGGCCGGGGCCGCGGCGGGTTCAGCCGGCGTCTCGGACGCGGCAGCGGGTTGATCCGCAGGCGCGGCGGGCGCTGGGGCGGGGGTTGCCGCGGGGCAGGCTGCCAGCACGAGCATGGCAGCGATCAGCAGAAAAGGCAGTAGCAGTTTGCGAGACATGTGTACTCCTCCTTAAGAGTAATTGAAGGTTTCGAACGTGCGATTGTCGGTAGGGGAAGGATTTGGCGACAGTTCTTTGACCACCTCCTTGTGGCTGTCACAGTATCTCGGGCCTGCAACGTGCGAGGTCTGAAATGAAAATGGCTATGGTGCAGGCTTCAGTCGTCGGGCAGGCGCTAGCGATGGCTTAGCCTGCGGATGATGCTCTCGCGATAGGCCTCGATGTGCTGGCGCATCAGCAGAGCAGCTTCTTCGGAGTCGTGGCGTGCAATAGCTTCAACAACCTGCCGATGCTCTCCCGTACAGATCACCAGCCGCTCCCAGTTGCCCTGGGCGTCGATGGAAAGATAGGAGACCCGGTTGCGCATTTGCAATGCCAGATCGGCCAGCAACTGGTTCGAGCAGCCGGCGCTGATTGTTTCGTGATAGACGTTGTCGGACCGTGACCACGCGGCGCGGTCACCGCTTTCGATGGCCGCGTCCAGACCTTGCTGCGCTTGCAGCAGAGTCTCCAGCAAGGAGTCGCTGATGTGCTTGGCTGCCAGCCGGGCAACCTCTGGCTCGATCAGGAAGCGAACATGGATCGCGTCCATCACATCGTGTAGCGACGGTGCAGCGACGGTGACGGCTCGCCCGGGGATGACCTGAACCAGGCCCTCTTGGGCGAGGAGTTGCAACGCCTCACGCACCGGCGTGCGGCTAATGCCTAATTGTTTGGAAAGACGAGTTTCTGAAAGGGGTTGGCCGGGTTGAACCTGACCAAGGCGAATGGCAGCCTTGATCTCATCATAGGCCCGGTCTCTAAGGAGTACCGCGGGGTCGGCGGCGTCAAAATCGATTGTAGCCACGAGGGATGGTGTGCTTGACTGAACTTCCATGTTCGTGTCTGGCGACTTTCCGCTGCAACGCTGCAACAGTAGCACGGTCCGATTGGTGAGGGGGATCTGGCTAATCCCTGGTTGGTAAGGGAAATGCAACCTGTATACTGGTCGTATGGCGCTATTATACCGAACTCGTTTTGGCTGTCAAATTGGAATTGTGCTTACGCGAAGTCATGCCCAGAACATCTCACCGGCCGACTCAAAGATGCCCGCTTCCTTGAGCAACGCCACACCCTTGGCAAGACCCTCGGCCTGCGACATCATGGCATCTTCGTGCTCGATGGAGATGACATAGTCGTAGCCCACCAGCCGTAGCGCACTGACGATATCCTTCCACGCCTTGGCGTCGTGCCCGTAGCCGATGCTGCGGAAGGTCCAGGCGCGCGCTGAAATCTCGCCGTAGGGTTTGTTGTCGTTGCAGCCGTTGACCGCCACGTTGAGGTGATCCACCATCACGTCCTTGCCGTGGACGTGGAAGATGGCATCGCCCAGCGCGCGGATGGCCGCTACCGGGTCCACGCCGTTCCACCACAGGTGGCTGGGATCGAAGTTGCAGCCCAGCACCGGACCGACAGCCGCGCGCAGCTTCAGCAGCGTCTCCACGTTGTAGACCAGCATACCGGGGTGCATCTCAAACGCGACCTTGACGCCGTGCTCCGCTGCGAACGCGCCAGCTTTGGTCCAGTATGGGATCGTCACCTGGTTCCACTGGTAGTCCAGCATTTCCAGGTTGTAGGGCGGCCATGGGCAGGTGACCCAGTTTGGCATGACATCGCCCGGTGCGCCGGCTGGCAGCCCGGAAAAGGCGTTGATCACCGGGACATTCAGCAGCGCGGCCAGTCGCACAGCCTTCTGGAAGGTGGCATCCGCAGCCGCTGCAACTGCCGGATCGGGATGCACCGGGTTGTCGTGGATGCTCAACGCGCTCAGCATCAGGCCGCGGCTGTGGATCGCGTCGAGATACGTGCTGCGTGCTGCTTCGCTGGCCAGCAGGTCGTCCACCGGACAGTGCGGGCTGCCAGGATAGCCGCCCGCGCCGATCTCCACCGCGGTGACGCCCGCCGCGGCGGCGGTGTCCAATGCCTGCTCAAAACTCAGATTGCCCCAGAGGGCGGTAAATACGCCGATTCGCATGATAGGATTCCTTTCTTAGAGACTGATGGGAGGTGGAAGGGAAACAAGGGAAATGAGGGAAACAGGTTGGGATGTCGGCCGCGCGTTCACAACAACATCAGCTCCGGCTGCTCCAATGCGGCTACCAGGTCAGCCAGGAACTGGGCTGCGATTGCGCCATCCAGCGCCCGGTGATCTGCGCCCAGGGTAAGCTGTACACGCGGCCGGAAGACGACCTGATCGCCAACCTCGGTTGCCGTCCGTACAGGCGCGCCAACACCCAGAATCGCTGCCTGCGGCGGATTTAGGATCGGGTCGAAGGACTCGACGCCAAACATGCCCAAATTGGTTAGCGTAAAGCTGCCGTCAGCCACGTCTGCCGGTGTCAGAGTGCCGGCACGCGCTCGCACCGTCAGGTCGTTCAAGGCTCGTGCCAAATCGCTGAGGGAGCGCTGGTCAGCCTGGCGGATCACTGGCACGATCAACCCCTCTGGCAGCGAGACGGCCACACCGACATTCACATCGGCGCAAAGCTGCATACCAGCGTCGGTCACGGTCGCGTTGACGCGCGGATGATGGCACAGCGCCCAGGCGCACACCTTGACCAGCATCACGGTGAACGTGATCTTCTCGTCGCCCAGTTCCGACAGCCGCCGGCGGGTCGCCTCGACGGCGCTGACATCGGCAGTCGCCCGCAGGTGGATGTGCGGCGCGCGCTGGTAGCTCTCGGTCATACGTCTGGCGATCGTCGCGCGCATTCCGGCGAACGGAATCAGCTCGTCGGCCGGCGATTCAGCGGTGGACTGTGCCAACAGCGCTTGCACATCCGCCGCCTGAACCCGACCGCGCGGCCCGCTGCCCGGCACAGCAGCCAGATCGATGCCGCCGGCGCGCGCCAAACGGCGAGCCGCTGGGCTGGCTCGCAGGCCACGCGGCCCGGTCGCTGACGCGGCAGCCTCGACATCAGCCTTGACCACGCGGCCGCCCGGTCCGCTGCCGGACACAGCGTTCAGATCAACTCCCAGTTCAGTCGCCATTCGCCTGGCTACCGGGGTGACGACCCTGTCATCGGCCGGCAGAGCGAATTCTTGCGTTTTCAATGAAACAGCCTGCCCGTCTGGGTCTTCAACCGCACCTAATTCTTCGCCTGGCGCCAGTATCTGTGCGATGACGGTGGTGACGGGCACGGTCTCTTGCGCGCCAAAGCGGATGCCAGCCAGTATGCCGTCGGCCGGCGACTCGATCTCAACGCTGACCTTGTCGGTTTCGACCATCAGCAGCGGCTGGCCCTTGCGCACGGTCTCGCCCTCAACCGTCAGCCATTCGGTGATGGTCGCGTTTTCCTGAGACATCTCCATCTTGGGCAGGATCACCGGAACAGCCATGTCACACCCTGCCCTGCGCAAGTTGGCGCGCCGCTTCGACGATGTTCTCCACCTGCGGCACCGTGTGGTATTCCAGCGTGCGGTTGTAGGGAATGGGCATGTCGCGCCCGGCCAGACGCACGATGGGCGCATCCAGATAGTCGAAGGCTTCGCTTTCGGCGATGATGGCCGCCAGTTCGCCGCCGTAGCCGCCGGTTCGGGCAGCCTCGTGAACGATGAGCACCCGGCCGGTCTTGCTGACGGACTGGATAATTAGCTCCGCGTCCAGCGGCTTGAGGGTGCGCGGATCCACCACCTCGACCTCGATGCCCTCGCGTGCCAACTGCTCAGCCGCCTCCAGTGCGCGCGCCACCATGACACCGGTGGCGACGATGGTCAGGTCGCGGCCGGCACGTTTGATGTCTGCCTTGCCCAGCGGAACGGTGTAGTCCTCTTCCGGCACAGGTCCGCGCGTCTTGTAGAGCAACTTCTGCTCCACGAAGATGACCGGGTTGTCGTCGCGGATGGCGGCCAGCAACAGCCCCTTGGCGTCGTAGGGCGTGGAAGGCATCACAACCTTCAGGCCGGGCACGTGGACGAACCAGTTTTCCAGGCTCTGGGAATGCTGGGCAGCCGCACCGGTGCCTGAACCGGCGGGACAGCGCAGCACGAACGGCACGGTGGCTGTGCCGCCAAACATGAAGCGGATCTTGGCCGCCTGGTTGACCAGTTGCTCGATGGCCAGTGTGGTGAAATCCATGAACATAATCTCGCCCACCGGCCGCATCCCTGTCAGCGCCGCACCGGTGATGGCGCCGGCGATGCCCAGTTCGCTGATGGGCGTATCGATGATCCGTTGCTCGCCGAACTCCTCCACCAGCCCGCGGGTGACGCCGAATGCGCCGCCGTAGACGCCCACGTCTTCGCCGATGACGAAGACGCGCGGATCACGCCGCATCTCCTGTTGCAACGCCTCGCGGATCGCCTCGAGGTAGCTCAGCTCACGCATAGACACCTTCCTCAATGGCGGCCAGGTCAGGCTCAGGGCTGGCGTCAGCAAAGGCAACTGCGGCCTCGATCGCGGCATACGCTGCCTGCTCAACTGCGCGTGCGTCAGGCTCGCTGAGGCTGATCGCCTGCGCCAGCCAGCGTTCAAAGCGCGCGATAGGGTCTTTCTCCTTCCATGCCTCGATCTCCTCGCGGCTGCGATAGCGGTTGGCGTCGCTCTTGGAGTGGCCGCGCCAGCGATAGGTGACGTTCTCCACCAGCGACGGACCTTCCCCGGCGCGCGCCCGTTCCACCGCCCGGCTGACCGCCGCGTAGACAGCGTTCAGATCGTTGCCGTCAACCGTCTCGCCCGGCATGCCATAGCCCGCCGCCCGGTCGGAGATGCGCGGGATGGCAAAGGCCTTGCTGGCCGGGTAGGACATGGCGTACTGGTTGTTCTCACAGACGAACACTACCGGCAGCGTCCAGATGGCCGCCATGTTGAGCGCCTCGTGAAATGGTCCGCTGTTGGCCGCGCCGTCGCCAAAGAAACAGAGACAGACTCGTCCCGTCCCCTGCATTTTCTGACTTAGACCGACACCAACTGCGATGGGGATGCCGCCGGCCACGACGCCGTTGGCGCCCAGGTTGCCGCCGGCCACGTCAGCGATGTGCATGGAGCCGCCGCGGCCGCGGCAGTAGCCCGTTTCCTTGCCCATGAACTCTGCCATCATGCGGTCCAGATCAGCCCCCTTGGCGATGCAATGGCCGTGGCCGCGATGGGTGCTGAGGATGTAGTCGTCGGGCTGCAACGCGGCCACCGCACCGACGGCCGAGGCTTCCATGCCGATGCTCAGGTGCATCGTGCCGTGGATCTTGCCTTGCGCGTACAGGTTCTCGGCCTTCTCTTCGAAGGCGCGGATCAGCCACATCTGGCGCAGCAGGTCGCGTTGTCGTTCAGGGGTTAGGGTCATGATCGTGCTCAGAAATGTCAAGGGTCAGGATGCTACCACTGCGGAGTTCGTATCCCCAGATGCGAACGTTCCACGCGCGCCGCCGGCATCTGAGGATGCCGACTCCGCGGTTGGGACGCCGCTGCCGCGGAAACGCGCCGCTCAAAGATCATCCTGCATTCGCCGCAGCCGCACCACGGCGCTGGCTTCGTCCAGTGCCACATCGTTCCAGCGGATCACCTCTCCGGCGGTTACCGGCTGTACAACGCGTGCGCCGGGGGCGAGGCCGGTGGGCAGGGCGTTGAGATCCGCCGCGACCTCGGCCCGGTCCATCACGCCGTAGAAGGAGTAGCCGCCGAAGTCGTCCAGCAGGTCGCCCGGCTGCAGAGCGCGCTTGGCCACAGCCATGCTCTCGGCCACAGGGCGATCCAGCGGCGCCAGCGTCACCTTGCGGTCGAAATAGGCCTCGGCGAAGCTGATGGGTGCCTCGATGAACCAGAGGTGGTAGGGTCGGAAGAAGGTCGAGTATTTGCCGTTGCCCACCTTGAGATATTTCAAGTCGTCGGCGATGCGGGCGTCATGCACGCGGCAGGTGACGAAGACGCCGCCGGCCATGGCCTTGCCCTGCACGAAGTCCACCGTGCCGGGACGCGGCGTGATGCCGCCGTCCTCGACCAGTGAGAAGATGCCCGTCACCGTTTCCATCGTCGCATCGGGGCCGGCCATGCCGCGTCGCATCGGTAAGCAGCCGGTCGCGTTGGCCGCGCAGGTCATCTCGAACATGGTCTTGCTGCCATCGACGTAACTGGCGGTCTGGTAAGCGTCCTTGCCGGCCATGCGAGCCGCTTCGGCGACCGTGTCGGGCGTGGCGCTGGGGTCCAGCGGGTTGTTCTTGCCCTTGCCGATGACGATCGGCTCGAAGCCCAGCATGTGCACATACTCCCACAGCTCCATCAGGCAGCCCGGCTCGTCGCCCGATGAGACGCTGTACAGCACGCCGGCATCCTGTGCCAGTTTCTTGAGGATGCGCCCGACGGTGACATCTGCCTCGATATTGACCAGCACCACATCCTTGCCATGCTCGATGCCGGCCAACGCCACCGATGCGCCACTGGCCGGCGACGGCGTTACATCGGTAACAATGTCCACTGCATCGACCCGCGCCAGCAGGCTGAGATCGTTCGTCACGACTCGCTTGCCGGCGCGCAGAGCATCCATGGCCGGGCCGGGAGCGGCGCATTCTACGATGGCGGCGGGCGCGATGCCGACCGCCGCAAACGCCTGGCGCGCCAGATCGATATCGGCATCAGCCAGCACGGACACCTCCATGCCGACCACGTGCTCAACCTGCGCCACGAACCCGCTGCCCATCCACCCCGCGCCGTGCGCGCCAATGCGAATGGGGGTGTTGGTGGCTTGACGTTGTTGGAGTTTCTCGAAAAGCATGATGCAACCTCGTTCGTCGGAGAGAGGAGGGGAAAGAAGGGAAAGCCGGACATTGTCGGGATCTTCCGGGTTTCTCTCTTTTCCTTCCTTTCCCTTTTTTCTCTCCTACCCTTGCGCCCGCTTCGCCGCCACCGCGTCCCGCGCCGCCGCTGCGATGTCGTCCGCCGTCAGATGATACTTGACCAACAGATCGGCGGGATCGGCGGACTCGGTGTAGGTGTCGGCCAGGCCGACGAAGCGCATTGGGACTGGGTGATGCTGGGCGATGACGCGCGCGACGTTGCTGCCCATGCCGCCGGTCAGCAGATGCTCCTCAGCCGTGACCACCGCGCCGGTATCGCGCGCCGCGGCGACGATGGTGTCCACGTCCAGCGGGCGCAGGCTGAGCAGGTCGATGACTCGCGCTTCGATTCCTTCAGCCGCCAGGTCAGCGGCGGCGTCCAGCGCGATCGCCGTCATGATTCCGCAGGCGATGATGGCCACATCGTCGCCCTGGCGCACGATGTTGGCCTGGCCGATCTTGAAGGTGCTTTCTTCGTCGTAGATCACTGGCAGCGGCAGGCGGCTGGAACGCAGCCACACCGGCCCGACGTGATCGGTCGCCAGTTTGACGAGCGCCCGCATCGACACCGGGTCGCTGGGCACCAGCATGGTGAAGGTCGGCAGCCCACCGACCAGCGCGAAATCCTCGATGCCCATCTGTGTCGGGCCGTCCTTGCCCAGCGTGATCCCGCCGTGGCTGCCCAGCACCTTGGCGTTGATGTTGGAGAGCGCGATGGCCAGCCGGATCTGGTCGTAGGCGTTGCAGAGCAGAAACGAGGAAAAGCTGGTGATCCAGGGAATCAGGCCGCAGGCTGCCAGGCCAGCGCCTACGCCCACCAGGTTGCTCTCCGCGATGCCGAGGTTGAAGAAGCGCTCCGGGTATGCCTTGCGCACGGTCTCGGCCATGGTCGAGTTGCCCAGGTCGCCATCCAGCACGACGACGCGCGGGTTGTCGGTCGCGACATCCAGCAGCGCTTCGCCGAAGACGTTGCGCAGCGGCATGGTGGCCGGCGCATAGCCCGCTTTGCTACCGAGTTGCATGGGTGACCTCCCGTGATGCGTGAAATGTGATGCGTGACTGGATCATGCGACAGGACCTCCCTGAAGCAGCTCGGCGCGTGCGCGTTCAGCCAACGCGGGCGGCAAAGCGCGGCCGTGCCAGGTGAAGTCGGTCTCGACGAAGGAGACGCCCTTGCCTTTGACCGTGTGGGCGATCAGGATCGACGGCTGGTCGGGGCGGGCCGGGAAGGTGCGCAGTTTGGCGATGATCGCGCCGATGTCGTGGCCGTCCACCTCGTCGACGTGCCAGCCGAAGCTGTGCCACTTGTCCGCCAGCGGTTCCAGCCCCATCTCGCGCGCGATCGGGCCGGTCTCCTGAAACTTGTTGTAGTCGAGGATCGCCGTCAGGTTGCCGGCGCCGAAATGCGCCGCAGCCATGGCAGCCTCCCATATCTGACCGGCCTCACATTCGCCGTCGCCCAGCAGCACGTAGACGCGGTAGGCCAGCCCGTTCAGCCGGCCGCCCAGCACGTGGCCGATGCCCAGCGACAGGCCCTGCCCCAGCGAGCCGGTGGTCGCTTCCACCCCTGGCAGCAGGCCATGGATCGGGTGGCCCTGCACCGGGCTGTCGATCTGGCGCAGCGTCCACAGCAGCTCGCGGTCGAAGTAGCCGGCGCGCGCCAGCACTGCGTAGAGCAGCGGCGCGGCGTGCCCCTTGCTCATGATAAATCGGTCGCGTGCCGGCCACCAGGGCTCGTCGGCCCGGTAGCGCAACACGCCGCCGAAGTAGAGCGCCGTGCAGATCTCGACGGCTGACCAGGAACTGGAGGGATGCCCCGAGCCAGCTTTGGTGGTGCTGTCGAGAATGTCCAGCCGAAGCTGGCGGGCGACTTCGCTGAGGTCGCCGGTTGCCGTTGCAGTGTCAATCATGCTAACTCCTTGTGTCAAAGCGGCTCTGCGGTGAACTTCCTGCCAGAAATGCGTCAACTTCGGCAGCGGTAGGCATGGCAGGAATGGCGCCACGTTTGGTGGCGGTCAGCGCGCCGACAGCATTTGCGTAACGCAGGACCTCGCGCAAGCGTTCGGTAGAAAGCTGTTCGCGCCAGTCATTCGTAGTTAGAAGCTGCGCCAGCACACCAGCCACAAAGGCGTCGCCGCAGCCGACCGCATCGACCGTCGCGACCTGGAACCCTGGCACCGCCTCCCCGCCCGCTGCAGACCGGAAGTAGCTGCCCTGCCGGCCCAGCGTCACCACTACCAGCGACGGCCCGCGAGCCAGCAGCTCACCGGCCGCTTCTGCAATTGTCAATTCACCGCCAGCCGCCGACCAGCGTCCACTAACCAGCATCTCCAGCTCGACCTCGTTGACCTTCAGCACATCAACCTGCGGGATTAACGCGTGGTACTGCGCCAGCGCCGCGGCCGGCGACTGCCAGAGGCTGGGCCGGTAGTTGGTATCGAAGGAAATCAGCGCTCCACTGGCTTTGCCCAGCCGCACGGCCTCGAAAGCCGCGCTGCGACTCGGTTCATCGGTCAGGCTGAGCGAGCCGACATGTAACGCTCGCCCGGTTGCCAGCAACTCACGGTCCAGTTCCTCAGGCAGCAGGCGTTGGTCCGCGCCGGGGTTGCGGTAGAAGACGAACTCGGCGTCGTGTTCGGTCGGCAACGCGATGACCGCCATGGTCGTGCGCGCTTCGCCGTCCAGCCGGATGCCGCGCGTCTCGACACCTTCGCCGCGCATCACGTCGATGAGGTGATGCCCGAAGGCGTCGTCGCCCACCTTGCCGATGAACGCGGTCTCCACACCCAGCCGCTGCGCCGCCACCGCGACGTTAGCCGACGCGCCGCCCGGCTTGGGATAGAACGCGCTGACATCCGCCAGCCG
The DNA here is from genome assembly GCA_020634615.1 of Anaerolineales bacterium. GTDB lineage: Bacteria > Chloroflexota > Anaerolineae > JAAEKA01 > JAAEKA01 > JACKBK01. The sequence continues at coordinate 71,396 of JACKBI010000020.1, read as the reverse complement.
CCGCCCGATCTCGGCCGGAAACATGTCTACGAGGAGGTCGCTGAGGGTGATTAGATCCATTTGGAAGTCTCGTGTTTTCGATGACAAGGTGACACGGTGAGGGGGTGACAGGGTGACCCGGAGGGAATTCAACCAGACTTGTGACTTGGCGTTTCAGCCTGTTGGTTTGGGACTGATTATCCACGTTTCAGGGTGATTGATCATGCCTACGAGTGTTGCCAGGACTTCTTCGTAGATTCGGAATAGCTCGTTTCCATCGTCAGCGGTCATGTAACCACAGTTTACAGCAAACTCGATCCACACCTGTGTTTCGGCGGCTTCACCTTCCGAGTCAGACAGCTTGCTGATGAAGGCTGCCTGATAGCGACGCTTCCGCCAAGCCTCGGCCAGATTGGCGTTCACCGACCGAGAAGATCGCCGCACCTGGTCAGTCAGCGAATAGGTCTCTTCCTTGGGAAACGACTTCGACAGCTCAAACAGCCGCATCGCCGCGCCAAATGCCTTCCGATACACCTCCAAATCCCGATGCGATCGAATCTTGTTACTCACGATACCCTCCTTGTCACCTTGTCACCTTGTCACCCGGTCATCCGCTTCACGATCCGCCCAGCATCTGTCGCATCAACTGCGAGATGCGGATCGCGTCGTAGCTGTGCATGCAAGCGCGCAGTTCGTCGCGCGGCACGCGGTCCAGAAGCTCATAGCCGAATTTGAGGTTGCGGATCGTCTCGTTGACGACCTGAGCGGGGTCCTCGCGATACGGGAAGAGGTCGAGGCCGAACCAGCCATCGTAGCCCCACTCATCCAGCCAGAAGAGCGCCTCCAGCGTCTCCCACAGGTTGACGGTGCCGACGATCAGGTCGTCGTCGAACAGCTTCCAGTTGTCGTTCCAGTGGGTGTGGAACAGCTTGCCGTAGCGGCTGCAGAGCGCGATCGACTCGGCCAGGTTTTCCTTCATGATGAACGCATGGCCCATGTCGATGTTGACGCCGAAGTTGGGCCGGTTGATCTCGTTGACGATGGTCATGCAGTGGCCGATGGTCGGCAGGAGGATGCGCGAGCGCGGCTCCCACGCCTTGTACTCGACCACGACCTTCTGCTGCGGGTTGTAGTCGCACCAGGCGGCCAGGTTCTCCACCAGCCAGTCCAGCGCCTTGCGATGGTCGATCTGGAAAGGGTAGTCGTAGCCGTCCTGGGCCGGCCAGTAGACCATTACGTGGGCTTCCATGTGCTGGGCGATGTCAGTGGTGCGCTTGGCCAGATCGAGGGCCTGCTGGCGAAGCTTGGGATCGGAGTTGGTGAACTGGCCGAACTTGAATTTGGGATCAACCCAGAGGTGTGGGCAGAACTGGACAATTTCCATGCCCAGGTCGTTGGCCAGCGATTTTAGGTCGCGGTAGTTCGCGTCGGTGACCTCGGTGGGATAATGCATCTCCAGCCCGCCGACTCCTTCCACCGAAGCAGCCAACATGAAGCGGTCAGGGATGCTCAGATCGGGCCGGTAGCCCTGCTTGACAAAGCGGTCGCTGGTGGCGCCCAGAAACCAGATGCCGCAGGAGACTTTGAGGTCGCGCATGGTGGGTTTCCTTTCGGATGACAAGATGACAAGGTGACAAGGTGACCGGGTGATCGGTAGTCCGTGATCGGTGATCGGATGGAGACTTGCAACACCTATCCAGTTGGCAAACTACTCGTCAGATCTCCGACCTTTGACTTCTGTTCACCGTTTACCGATTACCGCTCACCGACTACCCTCTGCTACCCGCGCAGTTCGTTGTGCAGCACGTAGCGGTCGCCGCGGTGATAGATTTGCAGCAGCTCGATGGGGACTGCATATTGCGAATGCGAGACACGTTCGATAAAGAGCAGCGCCGCGCCGCGCTTGACGCCCAGCACGTCGGCCAACTCGCGGCTGGCGTTGATTGCCTGGATCGACTGGCTGGCGCTGGCGATGCGAACATCGTAGTCTCGTTCCAGCATCTCGCGCAACGGCTGGTTGGCGTAGTCGTGCTGCAAGATGCCAGGACAGGCGCGGTGCACCAGGTGCGACACTTCGACGCTCATTGGCTCGCCGTCGGCCAGCCGCAGACGCTCGATGCGCGCCAGTTCATCACCGGTCTGCACGCCCAGCCGGTTTGCCAGTTCTCCTGTGGCAGGCCGCAACTCGGCCGACAACACCCGCGTGCCCGGCGCAAAGCCACGGCTGCGCATGTCCTCGGTGAAGCTGACGACGCGCGTCAGCGCCTGTTCGACCGCCGGATGCGCCACAAAGGTGCCGCGGCCCTGCTCGCGGTAGATCAAACCCTCGCGCTCCAGCGTGTCCAGCGCCTGGCGCACCGTGGCGCGACTGACGCCGTATTGATCTTTCAAGTCGAACTCGGTGGGCAATGCGTCGCCCGGACGCAGGCTGCCAGCGACGATTCTGGCGCGCAACTGTTCTGCGATCTGAAGGTAGAGGGGCAAACCGCTGGTGCGGTCGATTCGGGCGGCTGTGGGCTCGCTGAGCGTAAACGGCATGTGCTATGATAAAAGGATGATTGGTACGGTTGTCCGAATGTACGGACAAATTTTATCACATCAGATGCGCCGTGTCAATACCCCTGCACACTGAAAAAAGACGGCAGCTTTGGCAGCTACTCTGCTCACATTCAGCTACTTTTCAACCGTTTCTCTGAACTGGTTCGATGCGTTATAATCGCGGCGCTTCACCCTGGATGAAAGGAGCAAGGCAATGGGCGAGCGGATCATGACGTTGCATCCCGACGGCAAGCAGGGCGTCAACATCGACAAGGCGAAATACGCTCTCATTAAGCAGGCGATTCTTGCCAGTCTGGCGGAGCAGGGCGAGATGCCATTCAGCCAGTTGGGCGAGGCAGTCGCGGCGCGCCTCAGCGAGCCGTTTGACGGCTCCATCGGTTGGTACACCACCACCGTCAAGCTGGACTTGGAGGCGCGCGGCGAGATCGAGCGCGTGCCGGGCAAGTCGCCGCAGGTCGTAAGGTTGGTGCAAAAGTGACTGTCACTGCGGAAAGTGACAATCACTTGGACGGTGCAACCCGTGTCGTTCTCCTCGGCACAGGCACACCCAACGCCGATCCTGCGCGCAGCGGGCCGGCTGTGGCAGTTGTCGTCAACGACCAGGCGTATCTGGTAGACTTCGGGCCGGGTGTCGTGCGGCGCGCGGCTGCGGCCGCGGAACGGGGCATCGACGCGCTGGCGCCGCAACGGATCAACGTCGCGTTTCTCACCCATCTGCACTCCGACCACACCGCCGGCTACCCCGACCTGCTCCTGACTCCCTGGGTGCTGGGCCGCGCCGCACCGCTGCAGGTCTACGGGCCACCCGGTCTGTCGGCGATGACAAGCCACCTGCTGGCCGCCTACCAGGCGGACATCAGCGAGCGCATCGACGGACTGGAGCCGGCAAATGCAACCGGCTGGCAGGTTGATGCACACGAGGTCGCAGCCGGGCTCGTCTTCGTGGACGACCACGTACGCGTCGAGGCGCTGCCGGCCAGGCACGGCGCCTGGCCGGCCTTCAGCTATCGCCTTACCACCGCCGACCGCACCGTGGTCATATCGGGCGACAGCGCTCCGCACGACCAGATGCTTGCAAACTACGTCAACTGTGACCTTCTGGTACACGAGGTCTATTCTGCAGCCGGATTTGCCCGTCGTCCGGCCAGTTGGCAGAACTATCACGCCGCCGTCCATATCTCGACCCGGGAACTGGCACGCGTTGCCGCTGTGGTGCGGCCGGGACTTCTGGTGTTGTATCACCAGCTTTTCTGGGGCGAGACTCCTGACAGCCTGCTGGCTGAGATCGCCGAGGTCTACGACGGATCGGTGGTTTGTGGCAATGATCTGGATGTGTTTTGAAGAGGCAGCTTGTGAAACGCGATACCCGGACGGCATAGCATTCGGGTTCCGCACTACGCATCACGCATCACGTATCACGAAGACATCTGGCGTAGTTTCTCCCGAAAATTACCAATGAGCAACACCCCTCTTTTCCCGCCCACTGTTGCCGATGTGCAGCGGATCGCCGCGCTTGACGATCCAGTCGTGCGCAACTTGCAGATCACCCAATGTTACTACGAGTTATCGCAGGCCATGGCGCAACTGACCGGGCCAGGCGCCAACTGGTGTACTGTCGCGACCTGGGCATCTAACCAGGCAGGCCAGTCGATCCGCAAGGAAGACTTGCAGCGCGCGCTTGAGCGTCTGGTGCGCCGGTCGCAGGACGCTACCGCGGCTGCGCAGGCCATGGCTGCGCAGGGTGCAGCTATCAGCGGCGACGAGACCAGGAGTCTGGCCGGCGCAGTGGACGCGCTGCGCGACGCGCTCAGCCCGGCTGCGGCGTTTGAACGTACCAGCCAGGCGGTGGCGCGCGGCAATCGCAAGGTCTTCGAGGAGATTGGCCTCCAGTTCGCACATTTCATAGCGTTGTTTGCAGGCGGGGCGTTGGCAGATGATGACCTGGCGCAGTTCGATGCAGGCCTGCGTCCGGGCGATCCGCCTGACGGCCAGCGTTATTTGCGGCAGGCATTTGCGCGTTACGTGGAGGCGATGGCCGCTGACGACGACAAGGCGCGCGCTGAGCTGCTGCTGCTGGCTAATCTGGAGATCGGCTTCCACGAGCAGACGCGTTTGCAGCCGGAGATTCGGGAGGCGATGGATGCGCCGGTATACAGTTCGGCAGCGCTGCGCCGCCGGTTGTTAGAGGAGTTGTTCCCTGACCCCGGAGCGAGAGTCAAGCTGCTGGCTGCGAAACTGGCCGGGCGGGCTGACTCGCTGTTTGAAGCACGGGACCGGCTGACAGAAGAAGTGCAGCGGCTGGGGCGTGAGGTGGTCACCGGGCACATGATGACGCTGCGGCTGGCGGGCGTCGGGGAACTGCGCCTGGGGCGTGAGCTGCCGGTTGGGTTTCCTGCGCTGCTGCAAGATGTTGCCAATCCCGACCTGCACATGCTGCTTCAGCAGGTTGAACTGGCGCGAGACGATGGCCACCAGGCAGGCGTCGAGGATTGGAGCCGTCTGCCCGAGCGGATGCATTTCATCGCCGACCTGTTCCGGACGTATCACCTGGAGGCCAGCCTGTTTGATCCGCCGTTCACGGCTGACGAGGAAGTTGTGATCAAGGAGGGGCGGCGACCGGACAGTGTGTAGGTGACGCGTTGGGCGGGGTCACTAACGAAAAACGCCGCCTGATCTGTCAATCAAGACGATCAGGCGGCGTTGGCTTAACGAATATTGTGTGCTACAGCGGCCAGTCGCGCAGCATGCGCTCGGTCTCCTCGGAATGTCCACTTTCGTCGCGGATCATGTCCTCGAGCTGAACGGCCATCCCTTTGTCGCCGAACTCGTCGGCCTCTTTGGCCCGCTTCGAATAATCCTGGGTCGCCTGTCGTTCGGCAGCCAGAATCGCCTGCAACATCTCGCGGTTGTTGTGAGCAGCTGGCACAGACCGCGGCTGGGTGGTTGGCTCGCCGCCCAAGGCGACGATCTTGTTGGCCAGGTACTGGGCGTGCAACTGCTCGTCCGCGACCTCGGTCAGGAAGAACTGCGCCAACTGCGGCCGGTAAGGGCCGGTCGCCTTGGCGGCATAGGTGATGTACTGGATGATCGCGCCCAGTTCGCCGGCGAGATCTTCGTTCAGGTGGTCAATCATCGTTTGCTTGTTCATGGAAATCTCCTTTTGGATTGTGTTAGCTACCAGCCCCATCCACAAACACTGGCAAATTGCCTAAAGCAACCACGTGCGACCAGTCCCCGTTGCCTTCGGTGAAGACAGCCGCGACTTTGGCGACCCTGGCATCCGCCCGTTCGACGATGTCTTGCATGCCTTCCAGTGTGCTGCCAGTGCTTACCACATCGTCGATCAAGATCACATTTTTGCCGATGATCAGCCGATGGTCCTTTTCGTCCAGGAAGAGGGTCTGCGGCCGGCCGGTGGTGATGGACACCGTCTCGCTGCGGATCACGTCACCCATGTAGCTCTTGTAGCTTTTGCGCAGGACGACGTAGGGCAGGCCCATCAGCGCGCTCATCTCGTAGATCAGGGGGATGCTTTTCGCTTCGGCGGTTACCAGCACATCGGCGCGGACGTCACGCAGCTGCTCGGCCAGCGCGGCCGCGGCTGCCTTGACGACATAAGTGTCGCCCAGCATGTTGAAAATCGCGATGCGCACGCCAGGTGCAACTTCGAATAGCGGAAAGTGGCGGATCAGGCCAGCTACTTCGACAGTATGTGTTTCACGGTGATGCATGATTGGTTACTTTGTGAAATGGGGTAGGTGGGTGGATTAATGGAAGGTCACAGTTTCAAGTATACACAAGATCGGCGGGCGGACAACTGAAGGCAGGGGCAATTTGCGACGAATGTTTCTGGTTCTACCGGATTCTGTGGATGCAAGAAGTTGTCGTCGCAAAGGGCGCCCGTCGGAGGCAGCCCACTACGCTCCGCCCCGGGGTGCTACGCAAAGCCATCCGGCTACCGCTCCGTTTGCGTAGCGGTCGGGCGGTCGCACACCCTCAGAATCCACTAGAACCAGGAGTGTTTGAAGGTTTTTGTTGGCATGTGCGTTTAAGTGGTTACAAGGTTCGACCATGAAAAGTCCCGAACAACTTCTTCAACAAAGAACATATAGCCAGGAGGAACTGGCGGAATCGCTGCTGGACACCTACTTTGCGACGGTTCATCATGTCGCCTATTCGATTCTGCGCAATGTTGAAGAAGCTGATGATATCGCCCAGGAGACTTTCATCAAGGCTCTACGCACGATCCACCAATATCGGCCAGGCACCAACCTGAAATCGTGGTTATCCACCATTGCAGTCAACCTCTGCCGCGATCGGTTACGCAGACGTCAGGCGCGTCAGAAATGGCACAACGCGTGGCACTGGCTTGAGGACCGCCGTCCGCCGCATCCATCGCCGGAAATCCAGACCATACGAGGCGAGATGGGCAATGAGTTGTGGCGGGCCGTAGACCAGTTGGGTGAGAAGCATAGCATACCAATTATTCTGCGCTATGTCCACGGCATGAAGGCTGCAGAGATCGCAGAGATCCTGGGCGTCAGTGAAGGTACTGTCTATTCCCGCCTGCATTACGCCTGTCGCAAGCTGGGGCACCAACTCACCCTTGGCGACGCGCAGTCGGGACTGTCCGGAGTAGAATCATGACATCGGTTTCCCATCGTGAAGCAAAACGGTTGATTCAGCAGGCAAGTCTTGGAGAGGAAGACGCAGCGCGTCTTAACGGCCATTTGCAGGACTGCGAAGAGTGCAGCAGCTACGCCCGCACCGATCAGTTCTTGCGCCGTGGTCTGAAGCTGTCGCCTGTGCGAACCTCTGCTCCCCCCGCGATACGTCGAGCAGTCCTTGCTCACGCACAAGGCGGGCGGCATCACAATGGCACGCAAAGTTTTACCGGATCGCTGGCATTTCTTGTCATCCTGACGCTAATCGGTGTCAGCACATTGTATGCCTTCATTGTTACGGCTCCAGGCAACCAGCCGATGCAAGTGCCGCTCGCGGAGCAGTTGGCGTCTCCGTTGCAGACCATGGTGGCGATCATTGCGCCTCCGGTTACGAAAACGCCGGAGCCAAGTCCCACCAGCCGGCCGGTGCCACAATCGCCCTCTGGTCGCATCGTTGTCGATGTGCCAGCGCCGTCGCTGGCCAACAACATCATAGGAGAGACAACCGTGCAGCCTGTTGCGGTCATCCTGCCACCCTCGTACGCAACGTCAGATCGCAGGTATCCGGTCGCATACCTATTCGTCTCAGGCGATCAGTCACCGGATCGGACCGACGAGGACGATCTGGCGGAGATCATAGCGGAGAAACTGACCAACCAGGGCTCGATGCAGGAGATGATCGTTGTCGTGCCCGGCGTTCGCACTGTCCTTGATACAGAGGCGATCATCGCGAACTCGCCGGTTACAGGCAACTGGGAGGACTACGTGGTCGAAGACCTGGTGCCCTTCATCGATCAGAATTTCCGCACGCTGCCGCAGGCAGCTTCCCGTGGATTGGCGGGAGGGGCGCAGGTGGGCGGGCTAAACGTGTTGAATCTCGCGCTTCATCATGCCGATGTCTTCAGTGTCGTGCATTCACAGCAGCCCTGGTTGATGGCGCCGGGCAGGGTCGCTGAGGACCTCACGCTGCAACCTGCCATTCGGCAACGGGCATCAAATGCAATCAGCCGACTGGCATCAGTTCCTCCCCAGCAGGCCAGTGAAGGTTATGGCGCTCTCCTGAAGACAGTAAGCATGCGCAGTCCAATGCGACGAGCGCTTGCCTACGGAATGGCGATAGCGACCACATCACAGAACAACGCGCCATACTTCGATTATCCGTACGTGGATAGCGACACACCGGCGCCGGAGGAGGTTTGGCAACGCTGGGAAAGCATCGCTGGAAACTGGGCCGCCAAGATCGACCGCTACCTTGCCGGGCCAGACCGACTGAAGGCGATTGCAATCTCCCGGGATCAGGACTGGGTGTTCACAGTGGAGAACGACGCGATCGACACCCTGGTGCAACAGCTATCGGCAGCCGGCGCTCCGGTGGAGCTGAACACGACCGACAGACACGGCAGCGCGGTGGTGGTGTCGTTGGAGAACGATGTTTTGCCCTTCCTGTCCCGCAACCTGGCTTCCGAATGAAGCAGGATCAGCCGAGACACGGAGAGGAAAAGTAAGACCTGGACGGTTTCAATAGGTTGGGACAGGCCTGGTGGTCACATTGATGCGTGGGGCAAGCGCGCGCCACTCGCAATAGCGAACAGTATAGTTGGGAGGTACATGATGAACGGGAGTATGAAACGCGCAGCGGCCGTGCTGCTGCTGCTAGTCTTCGTCGCGGCCTTTTTCGGCCCCGCCAGCGTGGCAAACGCCGGCAGCGACGCACAACGAACAAGCTATGGCGACCTGACTGCTGCCACGGTCGAGGAGCTGGTCAGCCAGTTCGCCGCCGACGCAGAACTGACGATCCCGGCGCGCGGCGAGCGCTACGTCGGGACGGCCCAGATCGGCCGCTACTTGGGGAACACCGTGCCCGCGGGACGAACCTACAGCCTGGTTCGCGCTGACGAGACAGGCAACGGCTTCCGGGCGCTGGTGACAGTGTCCGACCGGGGCGTTCGCTGGGCGCGCATGACCCTCGACGCGTCGGTATCTGGAACGGAGTTGACCCGACTGGAGGTGACCGGCATCCGGCTCATCCTCTGGTAGGGTTAGCTATAACACGTGGGGAGGAGACTGCGCTGGCTGTCCGGCATGGCCAGCGCAGTCTGTGGAACCAAACGAGGGGCCGGGGGGACCCCTCAACCACGACTAAACCCACCGTTCGGGCCGGTCTCTGATCACTCGCTGGGGCCGGTCTCCGTCCACTCGCTCGGGCCGGTCTCCGACCGTGCTCCGGCATCCTCACGATCCCGCCAGCGCGATCAACGTCTCCAGCGACTGCGCGGGATGCCCGAATCGCTCAAAATCCGACGGAAAGCGGCGCTGGCCTTGCTGGATCAGGCCGCGCACATTGGTGCTGGTGACCGGCAGGCGAAGCAGCGGCACGCGTTCCGCGATCTCCAGCGCTGCCAACACCGGCCTGGCAGGCACTGGTAGCAGGAGCGCACGTCGCCCAGCCAGCCTGTTGATGGCAGCCGCCATGGCGCGCAGCGTTACCGGCTCCGGCTGCACCAGGTTCCAGGCCACACCGCGCAGCCCTGCGCCGCCAGTCAGGACTGCGTCGCGCAGCACCGCACACACCGTATCAACGCCGGCAACGTAGAGCAACTGCTGTCCGCCGTCCAACAACGGCACAACCGGGGCGCGCGTTGCCGAGCTGCGAATCCGGGCATACATCCCGCCGTCGCCCACGACCACGCCCAGCCTGAACACCACTTCGTCGGCCTCCACGAAACGCTTCTGCAAAACCCACTTGGCGCGACCGTAGTCCGCCAGCGCGCCTGGCTCTGCCGACAACGTGCTGAGGAAAATCTGCAACCTGACGCCCGCGGCGCGCGCCTCGTCCAGCCAGCGACTCGTGCCATCCACGTTGACGCGGTATGCATCCGCGCCCTCAGCCAGCGCGGTGTGAACGACGGCGTCAACGCGCTCGGATGCCAGAACAGCCAGCAGTGTCTCGCCCAGGCTGGCCTGAAAGACGCGCGCGTAGGATGTGCCAGCCGCGCCGCTGTGTGACGCGCCCAGCACGCGTATTCCCGCGGCTGTCAGCGTCTGCGCCAGGTGGCGGGCGATAAATCCACCCGCGCCGGTGATCAGGACGGTTGTCATGATCCGGCCGCCGTCGCGGCGATGCGCATCGCGTTGGCCATCATGCCGAAGGACATGTTCTTGGCCGGCAAAGTGGGGAAGCCGGCCGAGTCGGCGACGAAGACGCGGCGTGTGCCATGCAGCCGGCCGGTGGGATCGCACTGGTACGCCGCGGGGTCGTCGTTCATCGGCAGTGTGCCGGCATAGTGAATGGCGTGGCCGGTAGGCGGCTGCTGGATCAGCGCTGGGTGTGTCCACAGCCCCAGCGAGCGCAGCGCTGCCAGCAGCGGCGCCAGCGCGCCCCGGTCCAGGTTATGCGGCGGCGCGACTATGCGCAAACGGCCATTTGGGGATAGTGACAGCTCAGCTGGCGGCTGGGCTGAGCCCGGATAGTAGAGCTGCATCATCATCATCGCCGGCAGCAGCGTTCGCATGGCTGCCAGATTGCCGCGCGCGGACAACGGGAAACGTCCGAAGAACTCGGAACGCATCGGCGCAGTCAACTCGATCAGGCTGCCTTGCAGCAACGTCCCGTGTCCCGCTGATTGCCAGACGAGATTCAACTGCACCAGCCCGAACGCGTGGGTATCCAGCCGTCTGCCAATGGAGCGCGGCAGGATCAGCGGAATCTGCAGAATCGGATTCTCCAGCAGTGGCAGGCGGGTGGAAAAGTCGTTGCGGCTTTGCAGGGCGATACGCGCCGTGTTGATGGCCCCGGCGGCCAACAACAACGTGCTTCCGGTGAACTGGAGCGGGGCCTGGTTGTGGATGTCGGTGGCCTGAACGGTCACTGCATTGTCGTTTTCCTGCCAGGAATGCACCAGCATGCCGGGTCGGTAGTCGATCTGGTCGCGGCTGATCATTTCCTGCAAGGTGACGACGGGGGTGTAGATGTATGGCTGCGCCTGCCAGAACTCCAGGTTGTTGTAGTCGCAGGCGGGCCGGCCGTTGTGGGGCCTGGAAAGCGCCGCAACCCGCGGGAATCCAAGATAAACGCCCGCGCGCTGCAACGCGTCACGTTTCTTCAGGTAGGCGTCATGTGCCAGCCGCGCGTTGTAGGACAGCGTCAACGGTGGCAGCAGGCCGGCCGGGTCGCCGAAAAAGCGCGAGAGGTCGTCGTCCTGGCCGCTGATGCCGACCTCTCGCGTCAGCACGTCAAAATAGGGTTGCAGCGCTGACAGTGCAATGGGGAAGTTGTCCAGATCGTTTTCGGTCCAGCGGTACAGCCCGGCTCCCCAGGCGTTGCCCAGCCCGCCGGCCGCGAAGCTCTGCACGGCCTGAAAATGCGTTTGTTCCAGTGGCGCAAGCCGGTCGGCGTCGCGCGTGACGAAGGCCATGTTGGGTGCGTTGAGCTTTGCGACACCCGGCTCGTTTGCTAGTGCGCTGGCAAGACCACCCAAATCCGGGCCGATGTGCAAATCGAAACTGTCGTGACCGCGACGATAGTCGTACAGATTGCCGTGTACCCGCGGGAGGTCGGCATGGTTGGTGTAGCCGACATCCAGCAGCAGCGGTCTGACCCCGCGGCGCACCAGTTCCAGCGCGGCAGCAACGCCGGCTGCACCCGACCCAACGACGATGAACTTAGCCACGGCGCACGCTCCGCAATAACCACAACCCGCGCGCCAACTTGACCGCGGTCAACATCCCCGCCCAGGTCAGCATCATCACCCCGCCGGCCAGGCTGGAGCGGCGGTTGATATAGAATCGCTGGTGGTCGGGCAGCGTCTCGGCGAGGTAGGTCATGGCCGAGAATTTGCGCGTCAACAGCGGCAGCCGGCCGGTGAGACGTCCCGCTAATTCAGCCGCTTCCAGGTCCGCGCGCTGCGCCAGCAATTGGTGGATCGCCGAAATGTCCCCGGGGTTCGCCGCCCCGTCCAGTTGCCGCGCCGCTTGCTCATAGCGCTGAATCAGAATAAACGGTGCATCTCCCCGAAACAACGCCCAATAGACAGACTGCGCCTCGAACGCGCGCTCCCCGCTGGTCGGGTCAGCTTGCTTTAGCATGCTTCTGTAGTATCAGCCGCCGAATTCATTCGGCGGCGACGTCCGCGGACGCTACCGACCGCCGCGCCGCGGCTCCCAGCGCTGCACCAAGCTCCGCCACGGCTTCAGCCGGCTGCTCGCTGCTGCCCGCCAGTTTGACCAGCGCGCTGCCGACGATCACGCCGTCAGCGATCCGGGCCACGGCCGCCGACACTTCCGGCGTGCCGATGCCGAACCCCACGGCGATGTATGGCCGCTCGCTGGCTGGACGTCGGTCAGCAATCCGTCGCACCCGCTGGACGAAGCTGCTCAGGTCCGCGGGCAGCGCAGCGCGTGTGCCGGTGACGCCCGCGACGCTGACGAGGTAGACAAAACCCTGGCTGCGCAGCACGCCCAGTTCGATGCGTTCGGCTGTGCTGGTCGGCGCCAAGAGGTAGATCGGCGCAATGCCGAAACGTGCGCAGAGCGCCGCTATCTCCTCTGCTTCAGGTTCGTCGGGCGGCAGATCGGGCACGATCAGCCCATCGACGCCTGCTTCTGCAGCCGCTCGCAGGAACCGTTCAGTGCCGTAGGCAAGGATTGGGTTGATGTAGCCCATCAGGCAGAAGGGCGGATCAGGAAGTTCGCGGCGCAGGTCGCTTACCATCGCCAGACACTGGGCGACGGTGACGCCGTTGTTCAGCGCGATCTGGCCGGCAGCCTGGACGGTCGGCCCGTCGGCCAGCGGATCGGAGAAGGGCAAGCCCAGTTCGAACAGGTCGGCGCCTGCACCGGCCAGTGCGCTGATGATCTCAGGCGATGCCTGAAGCGATGGATGGCCCAGCATTTGGTAGGGCATGAATGCCGCGCGTCCCTGCTGGTGTGCACGGGCAAAGGCGGCGCGGATGCGGTCTGGTCCGTTTGTTGTCACGTGTGGTGTCCTTGTTGTCTCGCTGCTTTCCTGGCATTATACGGGAGAGGCGCGTTGCCGGTCAAACAACCGCCGTTTCGTTGACGCTTTCTGAGTTTGAGGCTATAATGTGAACATCGGAACAATGCTGGAGACATGCCGTTCGGCGTGCCTGGCAACCGTTCTTTTCCCGCATGGATGGCTATTACGAAACGAGGTTTCACCGTGGAAAAGCCCTGGTTAGCACATTACGAAGACGGAGTGCCCGCGCATCTCGACTACCCCGCGATCGCCCTGCACGAGATGCTGGATGAAGCTGCTGCCCGCTACAGTTCGCAGACCGCGGTCAAGATGATTCTACGTTACCTGCCCGGCGGGCTGATCGTCGGCATGGAGATGACCTACGCCGAGCTCAACGACAAAGTCGACCGTTTGGCGACCGCGTTGTGGGAACTGGGCGTGCGCAAGGGCGACCGGGTGGCCGTTCAGCTTCCCAATTCGCCGCACTCGTTGATCTGTTTCTACGCCGCTTTGAAGATCGGCGCGATCGTGGTCAACACCAATCCGATCTACACGCCGCGCGAGGTGCAGCACCAACTCAGCGATTCGGGCGCGGAGACCATGATCCTGCTCAACAGCTTCTATCCCAGGCTGCAGGAGATCCAGGCCAGGACCGCCGTCAAACGGGTGATTATCTGCCGCATCAACGACTTCACTGGGTTCCCCTTTGGCCGGCTGGTGCAGCGAACCCAGGCCAAGGAGGGCCAGTGGGTCGATGTGCCGGAGGGCAACGGTGTCTGGCAACTCACCAGCCTGCTGGCCAAGTACCCGCCGACGCCGCCCGCGGTGGCCGTGCAGCCCGACGACATCGCCTTGTTCCAGTACACTGGCGGTACCACCGGCGTGCCCAAGGCAGCTATGCTCAGTCACCACAACCTGGTCGCCAACGTGATCCAGTGTGCCAACTGGCTGACAGACCTGGAGCCGGGCATAGAGGTGCTGATGGGCGCGATCCCCTTCTTCCACGTCTTCGGCATGACGGTCGGCATGGCGTTGTGCGTCTATTGCGGCGGCAAGCTGATCGTCGTCCCCAACCCGCGCCCCATCGACAACGTCATGAACCAGATCCAGCGCGAGAAGGCGACCATTTTCCCCGGCGTGCCGACCATGTACATCGGCATCAACAGCCACCCCGACGTTGCCAAGTACGACCTGACCAGCGTCAAGGCCTGCATCAGCGGCGCCGCGCCGCTGCCGATGGATGTGCAGGAGAAGTTTGGCCAGATCACCGGCGGGCGGCTGGTGGAAGGCTACGGACTGACCGAGGCAGCGCCCGTGACGCACTGCAACCCGGTCTACGGGCTGCGCAAGGCCGGTTCCATCGGCGTGCCGCTGCCTGACGTTGAAGCCAGATTGGTGGCGCTGGAACCGGACGAGGATGGCATGCTGCACGACGTGGCCCCCGGCGAAGAGGGCGAGTTGGCGCTGCGCGGCCCGCAGGTGATGATGGGATATTGGAACCAGCCCGAGGAAACGGCCAACGTCAAGGACGAAGATGGCTGGCTGTACACCGGCGACATCGCCAAGATGGATGAGGACGGATACTTCTACATCGTCGATCGCAAGAAGGACCTGATCATTGCCGGCGGCTACAACATCGTGCCGCGCGAGGTGGAGGAGGTGCTGTTCATGCATCCCAAGGTGTTGGAGGCCATGGTGGCCGGCATTCCCCATCCGGTGCGCGGCGAAACGGTCAAAGCCTACGTGGTGTTGAAGCCGGGCGAGACTGCGACCGCCGATGAGTTGATCGCCTTTTGCCGCGAGAATCTGGCGCCTTACAAGGTGCCCAGGGAAGTCGAATTCCGCAGCGACCTGCCCAAAAGCATGGTCGGCAAGTACATCCGTCGCGTCCTGGTAGAAGAGGAAGCGCGCAAGGCGAGCGGCGGACAGTAATCGGAAATCAGCAGGTATCAGGTGACAGTCACTTTCGTCAACGTCAGCCGGATTTGGCACGGGTGTGCGAAGTGACTGTCACTTATCCTGTCGCATAGTCACGATCGCGGATTGAACGGCACGCAGCACCTGAGTTGTGTCTTTTGACACATATAGAAGCGCGGGTATAATATCCTCGTCTGCATTCATCCCGTTTTGCCAATTTGTTTTTGCCGCATGCTCTGGTCCTCGCTTGTGGACCAAGTCCCTCACACATCAGTATCGTTTGCTTAGTTTTGACGGAGCACCGTTGTGCTTCGCCCAATCGGTCATTGCCAAGCGCCGTGACGACACGTGTCAGCCGCCGTGCAATCTGCACAAGCGGGCACGCTGATCCGACAGGAGGTGAACCCGACCACAACCCCTCTCTCCGTACCGTCCGGGACCTGGCGTCTGTTCGCGCCCCTCGTCCCCCAATCCATTTTTGCAGTGTGTCTGACCGCCGGTCTCTCGAACAACGATGCCGCGGCTGCGGACACAAAGGAGAACCCCTCACAATGAAGCTTCGATTTGCGTTTGTGCTGGTCGCCATCCTGGCCTTCTCGATGGTTGCCGGTTCCGCATTAGCAGCTCCCGCCGGCCCAACTGGCGTGGAACACCACTCAGGTAAACTGATCGAGCCTGTCGGCGCCACTGGTTCCGCCCTCTACATTGTTCAACTTTCCGATCCTCCGCTCGCCAGCTACTACGGCGGCGTCGAAAGCTTTGCACCCACCAGCCCTGCTGTTACCGGTGAGCGCAAACTCAACATGGACAGCGCCGCCAGCGTGGCCTATATGGACTACCTCGATGGCGTGCAGGCAGCCATGTTGAATACCATCGACCAGACATTGGGCCGAGATGTTTATGTCCACGCGCAGTGGAACGTTGCATACAACGGCTTTGCTATAGAGATGACGCCCGAAGAGGCGGCCACAGTCGTCGGGTTGGAGGGCATCAACATCGTCCAGCGCGAGTTCATGCGCTACCCGCAGACCGATGTCGGTCCCCAGTGGATCGGCGCTGACAACATCTGGAACGGCTCAGCCACTGGAACCCTCTACAAGGGCGAAGGCGTGGTTGCCGGTATCATCGACACCGGCATCAACCTGGGCCATCCATCTTTTGCGGCAACAGGCCAGGACGGCTACGTTCACACCAACCCGCTGGGCTCCGGCAACTACCTGGGTCTCTGCTTAAGCAACCCGGGCACTTACGTCTGCAACGACAAGACTTACGGTTTCTACATCTTCACCGGCGAGGTCTCCGAGGACGGCGACGGCCACGGCAGCCACACTGGCAGCACCACGGCCGGCAACTACCTGCAGCCTGGCACTGTGGACCTCAGCCCCTTCAACACCTACAGCCCTGCTATCTCAGGCGTAGCGCCCCACGCCAACATCATTGGCTACAAGGCGTGCCTCGACGCCGGCGGCTGCCCCGGTGCAGCACTGGTCAGTTCCATCAACCAGGCCACGGCTGATGGCGTAGACGTGATCAACTACTCCATCGGCGGCGGCACCAGCAACCCCTGGACCGACGCTGACGCACTGGCCTTTCTGGCCGCCCAGGACGCTGGCGTCGTGCCCGTGACCTCGGCTGGCAACAACGGCCCCGGCGCCTCCACCGTCGGTTCCCCCGGCGACGCGCCCTGGATGATGACCGTTGGCGCCAGCACTCACAACCGCGCCGGCATCAACGCCATCATCGACATGACTGGCGGCGACACTACACCTCCCCCAGACCTGGAGGGCAAGGGCTTCTCGCTGGGCACCGGTATGCTCCCCATGGTCTACGCCGGCGACTTCGGCGACGCTCTGTGCCTCAATGAGTTCGCCCCCGGCACTTTCACCGGCCAGATCGTGGTCTGTGACCGCGGCACCAATGCCCGCGTGGCCAAGGGTTACAACGTTCTGCAAGGCGGCGCTGGTGGCATGGTGCTGGTCAACACCGATCCCGGCCAGTCGCTGAACGGTGACGTCCACTGGCTTCCCGCGGTCCAACTCGACTCGGTCAAGGGAACCGCTCTCAAGACCTGGATGGCCAGCGGCAGCGGCCACATGGGCAAGATCGAAGGCACCAACATCAGCTTTGACCCGGCGAACGGCGACATCATGGCTGGCTTCAGTTCGCGCGGCCCGCTGGTCAACAACGCCTCCGACATCATCAAGCCCGACGTGACGGCGCCTGGCGTTGATATCATCGCCGCTTACCGCGACCTGCCGCCTGGTCCTGAAGACCCAACCCAGAACTACGGCGTGGTCAGTGGTACATCCATGTCTAGCCCGCACACAGCCGGCGCGGCCGCGCTGTTGAGCGGCCTCTACCCCGACTGGACGCCGGCCGAGGTCAAGGCCGCCATGATGAGCACCGGCAAGGTCGCTGGCGTCTACAAGGAAGACTACGTCACCCAGGCCGACCCGTTCGACATGGGCGGCGGCCGCGTGCAGGTTGACCAGGGCGCGCAGTCGGGCCTGCTGTTCAACGTGGCGCCTGGCGCCTTCCAGGCTGCCAACCCCGGCAGCGGCGGCGATCCCAAGACCCTCAACCTGGCCAGCCTTGGCAACGACGATTGCGGCAGTTCATGCAGTTGGACCCGCACGGTCGAGGCAGTGGACGATGGTACCTGGACAGTTTCCGCCTCTGCTCCGGCAGGCATGACCCTGACGGTCGTTCCCAACAGCTTCAGCCTCAACGCGGGTCAGACACAGGTACTGAATATCACCGCCAATGTTGCTGGGCTTCCTGTGGGAACGTGGGCGTTTGGTCAGGTGAACTTGACGCCGGGCCAGCTAGAGGGTGGTGGCTTTGCTGCGCAGCATCTGCCAGTCGCTGTCAAGCCGTCGTCCTCGACGCCGATTATCGACGTCACTCCCGGCAGCCTCAGCAGTACACAGGCACCCAACACGTCCAACGTTGAACCACTGAACGTCGGCAACACAGGCACAGCGGACCTGACCTGGAACATCTTCGAGGACAATGCAACCGTGCCTGAACTGCTCAACTGGAGCGAGAACTTCGACAGCTATGCCACCGGCAGCCAGCTTATCGGCCAGGGTGGCTGGGACGGCTGGGGTGCCAGCCCCACGGCCGGCGCGCTGACCAGCAGCGCACAGGCGCGCAGCGCGCCCAACTCTGCGGCTATCGAGGTCGACTCAGACCTGGTGCATGAGTACAGTGGCTACACCAGTGGTGGCTGGCTCTATGCCGCCTGGCAGTATGTGCCGAGCGACTTCACTGGTGAATCGTACTTCATCTTGCTGAACGAGTACACGTCCGCTGGCGGTGGTGATGGCAATTGGTCCGCCCAGGTGCACTTCAACGGCGCCACCAACCAGGTGCTGGCCGACGGCGTCGGCGCGGCCTTCCCTCCGTTAACACTGGTCAAGGGCCAGTGGGTTGAACTGCGCGTAGAGATCGACCTGGACGCCGATACCCAGACCTTCTACTACGACAATCAAGTTTTGTACACAGGTAGTTGGAGCGACGGTGTCAGCGGAGGCGGATCCATCAACATCGCCGCCGTCGACTTATTCGCCAACGGCGCCTCTGTGATCTACTACGACGACATGGTCCTGGAGCCATTCGCCGTGACCTGCTCCGCTCCGGACGACATCCCGTGGGCAAGCGTAAGCCCGGCTGCTGGCACGACGACTCCTGGCAACAGCACAGCCGTTAACGTCACCTTTGACTCAACCGGCCTGTCGCCCAACACGTACACCGGTACGCTGTGCGTTGAAAGCAACGATCCTGTGACCCCGCTGGTGCAGGTGCCATTGGAGCTGGTGGTCACCACGGGCGGTCCGCCCAACATCGATGTCAACCCGTTGAGCCTGGATAGCACACAGGGCACCAACACGACGACCAACCAGCCGTTGACCATCGCCAACACCGGCGGCGGGACGCTGGACTGGACCATCGACGAGGAAGACACGACCATGCCATTCATCGGCGCCTTCAATCGTGAGGCGCTGGGGCAAGCAGCGGTCGGCGCGGCGAACGACGCCGTGGTGGCCGGGGAAGCCAGCGTCAACAACGCAGCGCCTCGGTCTGAGTTCAGATGGCCGGAAACGGTACTGTGGGACAATGGCCCATTGGTCAACTGCGCTGGCTGTGGCGCAGGCGGTGCGGATGTCAGCCGGCTGGAGAACGTCACGCTAGGCATGGTGATTCTCGGCTTTGGTGCCCAGGAATCCGCGAACAACTGGATGGCGGACGACTTCGTAGTCAGCGACGCCGCTGGCTGGGATGTCAGCAGCTTCACCTTCTTTGCCTACCAGACAGGCTCAACTACCACGTCAACCATGACGAATGTGAACTGGGAGCTGTATGATGGGGAACCAGGAGCAGGTGGCAACCTCATCGCCTCTGGCAGCGGGCTGGACAATACCGTGTGGTCCAACATCTATCGCGACTCCGAGGGAACACCGGGCACGACGCGGCCGATCATGGCCAACACGGTCAATGCGCCTATGTATCTGCCGGCAGGGACCTACTGGCTGGCATGGCAGGCCGCTGGCACACTGGCGTCCGGTCCATGGGCGCCGCCGATCACGATCCTGGGCCAAACTGCAACCGGCAACGGCTTACAGTTCACCGGTAGCACAGGCACGTGGAATCCGGCGATCGACCTGTCGTCAACCGGCGGCGGTACGAGCGCTCCGCAGGGTTTGCCCTTCCTCATCGATGGTGAGGTGGCAGGCGGATCTCCGGCCTGTGCAGTACCCTCGGATATCCCCTGGCTGTCGCTGAACACGACCAGCGGCTCCAATACAGGCGGAACGAACACTGGTGTGACCGTGACCTTCGACTCCACTGGCCTGGCCAACGGCGTCTATACGGGCAACCTGTGCATCGAAAGCAACGATCCTGATGCCGGCCCTGGCAACGGGACCGACCTGGTGGTCGTGCCTGTGACCCTCACGGTGCGTCCGCCGACGGCGGTGGCGCTAACTGATTTGGCCGCAGGCGTCGAGCAGATGCCTGCACCGCTGAGCGGCCTGCCGCTGGCGACCTTGCCGGCAGCCGCCGCGGCTGCGCTCGGTGCAGCCTTCGTCTGGCGTCGTAACCGCGACTGATCTTCCAAGTGCCGGGGACTTTCTGAAGTCCCCGGCACTTCCTGAAAAACGCTCCCGGCGGGCCACCAGCTTGCCGGGAGCGTTTGTGTTTCCAGGAGAAGTTCGCCTTTCCAGAAAAGTTGGATTTCCTGGCTGCTTCTTTGCGCGCGCGCAGCGGGATTGGTACAATGCTCGCGGCATCTTATGACCACCGATCCGACGCACCCATTTTCGCAGACCCGCCCGCCCTGGAGTCCGGCCGTTCGCCTGGAGGACACGGCGCGGCTGCTGGCGCGCCTGGGGTTCGATGGCCCCAATGCGCTGCGCGGCCGCATCGACCGCCTGGCGCAGCCGCCCGCACAGGGTGCCCTCCTCGGCGCGCTGCCTTATCTGCTCTTGTTGCTGGGCGACGCCGCCTCCCCCGATCGCGCACTGGTCAACTTCGAACGCTTCGCCGAGCGGGTGCCCGATCAGGAAGCGTTCTACATCGCGTTGACCGACGATCCGCGCCAGATCGAGACTTTGGTGACGCTCTTCGCCGGCAGCCAGTACCTGACCGAGATCCTGTTGCGCAACCCGGCCTATTTCGAGCGGCTGGCGACGAGGAACGGGATCGGGCACATCAAAATGCCGGACGACTTCCGCGCCGAGGCCGGCGCCGCTGTCCAGCAGGCTGCGAACGGCGCGTTGGACGGCGCGTTGGACTCCTTGCGTCACTTCCAACAGTGGGAGCTGCTGCGCATCGGTCTCGGCGACCTGACCGGTCAGCTCGATATGTCGACGGTGACGTTACAGCTTTCCTGGTTGGCAGATGCGGTGGTGCAGATTTGTCTCGAGCTGCTGGCAGCGCAGTTGGCAGTCGATCCGGCCGGGTTTGTCGTGATCGCCATGGGCAAACTGGGCGGCGAGGAGTTGAACTACAGCTCTGACATCGACCTGCTGCTGCTGGCCAACGCCGACGCAACCCGCCACGCTCGGCTCGGTGAGCGTCTGATTAAGGCGTTGAGCCAGGCTACCGCAGCCGGGTTTCTCTATCGCGTCGACATGCGGCTGCGGCCCTGGGGAACTGTGGGTCCGCTGGTCAACACGGTGGACGGTTACCTGGCCTACCTGCAGAAACACGCACGCCTGTGGGAGAAGCAGGCGTTGCTCAAAGCGCGGCCGATTGCCGGCAGCCAACAGACTGCTGAAGAGTTCCTGCGCCGGGCCGAACCGCTACTCTATGAAAGCGCCGATCCCGCCGCGGTGCGGGCCGATGTGCATGGCATGAAGCAGCGCACTGAAGAGCAATTACGCCAGCGCGGCCGGAACTGGGGCGAGGTTAAGCTGGGGGAGGGGTCGATCCGTGATGTCGAGTTCGTCGCGCAATATCTGCAGCTCGTCCACGGTGGCGCGCACCCGGAGCTGCGGACAGGCAAGACACTGGATGCGCTTGCGCGGCTGGCCGAGCGTGACTTGTTGACCCGCGACGAGCGCCGCATTCTGGGCGATGGTTACGTGTTCCTGCGTACCGTCGAACACTACCTGCAGATTCTCGACTATCGCCAGACCTATTCCCTGCCCACCGGGCTGGCCGATCAGACTTACCTGGCGCAGCGGCTTGGCTTCCATGGGCCGGAAGCGGCCGAGGAGTTCGTCACCCGCTATGGGCAGCATAGCGCCGCCATCCGCGCGATTTACTGGCGCTATCTGGCGCAGCCATCCACCGATGCTTTGCAGCAAGACAATGGAGTCGATGCTATGCAACGCGATACTGTTACACCGAATCCCGGCCCGGTCGCCCGGCCATCCGAACCGCCCAGTTCATCCGCCAGCCAGCACATCTCGCGCATGGCGCCCTCCTACGCCGCCGTGTTCGACGGTGACGAGATCCGCCGTCACGCCGATCTGGCCGCGCGCTTGTCGTACGACAATCCGGTCGAGGTGCGCGCCGACGCGCTGGCGGACGGCCGCTGGCGCGTCACCATCGTGGGGTTCGACTATCTGGGCGAGCTGACGCTGATCTGCGGCCTGCTGTTTGCCTATGGGTTCAGCATCGTCGATGGCTATGTGTTTACCTACGAGCCGCTGGGCGCGGGCGATCCGCGAGCGGACCAGGCAGCCAGCCAGCCGGCCGATCAGCGTAAGATCGTCGATGTGTTCACGGTGCGCACGGTCGCGCCCGACGGCGAGCCGGGCGTCTGGCTGCGCTATGCCGGTGAACTGGAGGAACTGGTGTCGCTGTTGCAAGGCCGCCGCCAGCGGGAGGCGCAGGGCGAGCTTGCCAAGCGGGTGGCGCTGGTGATCGGTGAGATTCCGGGCGCGTCGCAGATGGTACAGCCCATCGACATCGACATCGACAACGTCAGCGATGAGCGCTACACAATCCTGCGCATCCAGGGACCGGATACCATCGGTTTCCTCTATGAACTGACCAATGCGTTGGCGCTCAATGGGCTGCATATCGCACATGTCTCGGTGGCGTCCACGGGTAACCGCATCCACGATACGCTCTACATTACTGACACCCGCGGCGAGAAGATCGTGGACCGGGAAAAGCAGCGTGAACTGCGCGCGGCCACGGTGCTTGTCAAACACTTCACGCATCTGTTGCCCTATGCGTCCAACCCGGAGACGGCGCTGTCGCACTTCCACGAGTTTCTGGGTCAGTTGTTCGCCCGCCCGCACTGGCCGGACGAACTGGCGTCGCTGGAGCGGCCGGAGGTTCTCAACGCGCTGGCGCAACTGCTGGGTGTCAGCGACTTCTTGTGGGACGACTTTTTGCGCATGCAGCACGAAAACCTGTTCCCGGTGGTGCAGGACGTCGCCTCTTTCCCGCACGCCAAGATGAAGCCCGAACTGGCTCACGAGCTGGACGGCGTGCTCTTCAAGACTTCGGAAGTTGCCGGCCATGGCGAACGAGGTAGTTTCCGTAGTGAAGCCCCGGTTTCCTTGCAGCCCCGGCAACTTCCGAAGTCCGGGCACATCTCCACAGGGGACCGGCACGCGTCCTGGCGTGACGCGATGAATGAATTCAAGGACCGCGAGATGTTCCGCATCGACATGCGCAACATTCTTGGCTATATCCCCAACCCGGCCCAGTTCGCGGCTGAGCTGACCGATCTGGCAGAAATCGTCATCGAGGCCACGGTCCGGCTGTGCCAAGCCGAACTGGAGGAACAGTACGGCCGGCCGTTGCGCGAAGATGGCGAACCCAGCGCGCTGACGGTGGTGGGGCTGGGCAAGTGCGGCGGCCGTGAAATGGGCTACGCGTCGGACATCGAGTTGATGTTCATCTACGACAGCAATGGCCAGACGAGCGGGCCGCGGCTGCTGACGACTACGGAGTATTACGAGCGGCTGGTGCAGGAGGTGCGCAAGGCGATCCGCACCCGTCACGAGGGCTCATTTGATCTCGATTTGCAACTGCGGCCCTATGGCAGCGCCGGTAGTCTGGCCGTGTCGCTGGCGGCTTTTCGGCGTTATTTCGCGCCCGGCGGGCCAGCCTGGAGCTACGAGCGCCAGGCGCTGATCAAGCTGCGGCCGATCTGCGGCGAAGCTGCGCTGGGCGACCAGGTGCAACTGTTGCGAGATGCCTATGTCTACGGTGGCGAGCCGTTCGATGTGCCGGCCATGCGCGCGATGCGCGAACGGCAACTGCGCCATCTGGTGACGCCGGGGCGCATCAACGCCAAATACAGCCCCGGCGGCCTGGTGGATGTCGAATATCTGGTCCAGGGATTGCAGATCAACCATGGACGCGACGAGCCGGCATTGCATCTGACCAACACACAGGAAGCCATGGCCGCGCTGGCCTGGCTGGGGATTTTGTCCCAGGAGCATTTCACCCACCTGCGCGCCGCGCATCTCTTCCTGCAGCGGCTGATCGATGCATTGCGGGTGGTACGCGGCCACAGCAAGGACCTGACTGTGCCGCGCGAGACAGACGAGGAGTTCGCCTTTCTGACCCGGCGAATGGGATACGCCAACAACCAGTCGCTGTTCAGCGCCGACCTGGCCGATCACATCGCCAACGTGCAGATGTTGAATGCAAGCCTGCTTGGCTGAGGTGACTCACACGTGTGAAGACGGCGTTAAAGGTCCGGCTTTCAAGGCCGATTTTGGCAAAGAGTACCCCTTTGGGTACTGGACAGAGCGCCGCGGACTTGATACACTAAAGGCTGAATCTTGCTCACGCTGGTAGAAGTCCAGATCTGTGCCTTACAGCGAAACGTACGCTGTTACAGACCATCGAATTTCCGGCCCGGCAGATGAACTCAACAATTCAAGGAGACTGAACATGGCGAAAACCGTAGCAGATGTGCTGGCCTTGGTGCCGCAGGTGAAAATGGTGGATTTCCGGTTTACCGACCTGCCGGGTGTCTGGCAGCATTTCTCGGTGCCGGCCAAAGAACTGACCGCAGAGACTTTTGAAGAAGGTGTTGGCTTCGATGGTTCATCCATTCGAGGCTTCAAGGAGATCCACGAGTCGGACATGCTCCTGATGCTGGATGCCGAGACCGCATTTATTGACCCGGTCCTTGAAGTCCCAACGCTGGCCATCGTGTGCGATGTGTACGATCCTATCACGCGCGATCCTTACTCGCGCGACCCGCGTTTCATCGCCGCGCGCGCCGACGCCTATCTGAAACAGACCGGCATCGGCGACACCAGCTTCTGGGGACCTGAGGCCGAGTTCTTCCTGTTCAACAACGTGCGCTATGGCGGCGGCTCCAACGAAGCGTTTTACTCCATCGACAGCGATGAGGCCTGGTGGAACAGCGGCCGCGCTGACCGCCAGAACCTGGGCGCGCAGATTCCACCCAAACGTGGCTACTTCCCGACCCCGCCCACCGATACACTGCAGGACGTGCGCAGCCGCATCGTCATGGCACTGGAAGAAGCCGGCATCGATATCGAGGTCCATCATCACGAGGTGGCGACCGCCGGCCAGTGTGAGATCGACATGCGTTTCGGCCCGCTGCTGCAGATGGCCGACAGCATCATGAAGTACAAGTACATCGTGAAGAACGTCGCCCGCAAGGAAGGACTGACGGCGACCTTCATGCCCAAGCCGATCTTTGGCGACAACGGCAGCGGCATGCACGTCCACCAGAGTGTCTGGAAGGACGGCAAGAACGTCTTCTACGACGAAGCAGGCTATGGCCAGCTCTCCGACAGCGCCCGTTTCTACATCGGCGGCTTGCTGAAGCATGCCCCGGCCCTCCTGGCCTTGTGCGCCCCGACCACCAACTCCTACCGCCGTTTGGTGCCCGGCTTCGAAGCGCCCGTCAACCTGGCTTACTCGCAGCGTAACCGCTCGGCCATCTGCCGTATCCCGGTCTATTCCAAGAGCCCGAAGGCCAAGCGCATCGAGTTCCGCGCGCCTGACCCGTCGGCCAATCCGTATCTCGCCTTTGCCGCCATGTTGATGGCCGGCATCGACGGCATCCAGAACCGCATCGATCCCGGTGGCCCGCTGGACAAGGACCTCTACAGCCTGCCGCCCGAAGAGGCAAAGGCAGTCAAGCAGGTGCCCGGTTCGTTGGAAGCTGTGCTCTTCGCTCTGGAGGCCGATCACGAGTTCCTGCTGAAGGGCGACGTGTTTACCAGCGACATGCTGGAGACCTACATCGCCTACAAGCGCGAGAACGAAGTCGATCCCATGCGCATGCGCCCGCATCCCCACGAGTTCATGATGTATTTCGACGTGTAAGCGTCGTATTCACGAAATGACAAAGCCCCCTGAAACGCTTTCAGGGGGCTTTGTCATTGCTGGGTTTGTGGTCCAAACCTCTGTCAGCCAACTACGATCCTCGACTGGCTTCGGCAGCGCGTTCAAGCAGAAGATCGCGCTCGCGGCTATTGTTGGTGAGCGATGCAGCGCGCTCGAACTCGGTGCGCGCTTCGTCGCTTCGACCAAGCTTCGCCAGCAAATCGCCGCGCACAGCGGGCAGGAAGTGGTAGCTTTTCAGCGCCGGCTCGTCAGCCAGCGCGTCGACCAGTTCCAGCCCGGCGGCCGGTCCGTATGCCATCGCGACCGCGACGGCTCGGTTCAATTCGACAACGGGCGACGGCGCAATCTGGGCCAGCGCGTCATATAGCGCCGCGATGCGCGCCCAGTCTGTGTCGTCAGCCGTCAAGGCCCGCGCGTGACAGGCAGCAATCGCCGCCTGCAGCGTGTACGGTCCCAGCGCGCCGCCCAACGCCTCGGCGCGCGCCAGCGCCGCCAACCCGCGGCCGATGAGCAGCCGGTCCCAGCGCGCCCGGTTCTGGTCGAGCAGCAGCACCGGCTGGCCGTTCGGTCCGACACGGGCCCGCAGCCGCGATGCCTGGATTTCCATCAGTGCGACCAGACCATGGACTTCCGGCTCCTGCGGCATTAGCTCAGCGAGGATACGGCTCAGGCGTAGCGCATCCTCGCACAACGCCGGACGCACCCAGTCGTCGCCGGCGCTGGCAGAGTAGCCTTCGTTGAAAATCAGGTAGATCACCTCAAGTACCGACGACAGACGCTCCTGGCGTTCCGCGCCCAGCGGTACCTCGAACGGCACGTGCGCCTCGGCCAGCGTGCGCTTGGCGCGCACGATGCGCTGCGCGACGGTCGGCTCGGAGATCAGGAACGCGCGCGCGATCTCGCCGGTGGTCAGGCCGCCCAGCAGGCGCAGCGTCAGCGCAATGCGCGCCTCACGCGAAAGCACCGGGTGACAGGCAGTGAAGATGAGGCGCAGCAGGTCGTCATCCAGGTCATCGCTATCCGGGACATCGCTGAAATCTGCTTCGGCCAGCGTCTGCTGCATCTCAAGGTCCCGGCCCAACTGATCGACCTTGCGTTCCAGGGTGACGTTGCGCCGTACCCGATCGATGGCGCGGTGCTTGGCGGTGGCCATCAGCCAGGCTCCCGGGTTGTCGGGGATGCCCATCTGCGGCCACCGCTCCAGCGCGATCACCAGCGCGTCCTGTGCCAGATCCTCAGCCAGGCCGACATCGCGGACGATGCGCGCCAGGCTGCCGATCAGTTTCGCCGACTCGATGCGCCAGACGGCGTCGATGGTGCGGTGGATGTCGGACGTCGCAACGGTCATGAGCGCCGCCGGTTACTCCCCGTCGTAGGCCCGCTGCAGCTCGGCGATCTCGATCTTGCCCATTTTTAACATCGCCTGCATGACCCGCCCGGCGCGTTCGCGGTCCTCGTCGCCCAGCATCTGACCGAGGACGATCGGGTTGATCTGCCACGACAGGCCGAAGCGATCCTTCAGCCAGCCGCACGGTCCCGGTTCGCCGCCCTCCGACAGTTTCTCCCACAGGAAGTCCACTTCTTCCTGCGATTCGCAGGCCACGGAGAGCGAAATGCCGTCGGTGAACTTGAAGTACGACCCGCCGTTCATGGCGATGTATTCCAGTCCTGCCAGCTCAAACTGTACCGTCATCAGCAGCCCGGCAGGCATGGGGCTGCCTTCCATGTAGTATGACTTGTTCAGGATCCTGGAATTGGGAAAGAGCGAGACGTAGAGGTTCACCGCCTCCTCGGCCTGGTTGTCATATGCCAGAAATGTTGTGATCTTCTGCATGATAGTCTCCTTGGTTTGGTCTCAAGGACTGGCAGTCCTGACAGGATTGCAAAGGACTGCCAGTCCTGGCGAAATTACGCCTTGGTCGCGATCTGCGCCCTCAGCCGGTCTTCCTGCTCGCGCAGTTCCGGCGTGAACTCGTCGCCGAAGTCGTCCGCCTCGAACACCGGACGGATCTCGATGCTGCCCTCGTCGGCGCCGTCGGGGCTGGGCATGCGCCTGACCCATTCGACCGCTTCTTCCATGGACTTCACCTGCCACAGCCAGAAACCGGCGATCAGCTCCTTGGTTTCGGTGAACGGACCGTCGATCACAGTCGTCTTGCCGCCCGAGAACCTGACGCGCTTGCCCTTGGAGCTGGGATGCAACCCCTCACCGGCCAGCATGACGCCCGCTTTCACCAGTTCTTCGTTGTACGCGCCCATATCCGTCAGCAACTGCTCGCTGGGCATGATGCCCGCCTCGCTGTCCTCGTTAGCCTTGATGATCACCATTACTCGCATCGTTTATTCTCCTTCAGATATTGATTTGGACCCTGGCTGTCAAACTCATTCGTTCCGCCATAATCCCTTGCTCTATAATAACGTCGAACGACACGGCCCGAAATCGACACAGTTTTCAACTTGCAACCTTAAAAGTCTCAGCACTTGTTTGTTCGCCAGTGCAGGCGGAGTGGGAAGACCCTAAACTGCGCTGGTCAGCGCGCGTAGGGCATCCCAGACGAATATCAACGATGTTGCTGGATACCCTTCCCAGTCGTACGGTTGCGAGCCGACCAGCCGCGCACCGAGCGCCTTGTAAAAGGCAACGTTGGGATTCTCCGCCAGCACCTGCACCAGAAGATTCGTCTCGCCCTCTTTCATCAGCGCCACAGCAACCGCTGCCACCAGCTTGCGTCCGACGCCGCGCCGCTGCCAGGCTGGATCAACCTGAAGCGTCACCAACTCCCGGGGGTAGCTTTGGGCGATTTGCTGATCCAGAATAGAGTCGGTTGATCGCCTGCCGGCCATGGCCAGCCCGATGACGTCAACGCTCGCGACTTCTGCGACAAACGGATACTGGCCATCAGAAAGTGTGTCGTCTTTGAAGTTGCGCCCCCAGTTGGTAGCGCTTTCTTCGACAGTCAACGAGTAGAGGCACCGATCCGGGACGCGGCCACGAAAGGTGGTGAGCGTCGCGTCAATGAGGACGCGCGCCAGTGCATAGCGATCTTCGAATCTGGCCGGACGTATCGTGATTGGGTGCATAGCGGCATACTCCGTGCGAGACGCGGATCGACTCCTCCTGGCCCGCGGGTCGATTGAGAGAGTGAGTGTACGTCTATCGAGCGGCAATCAATCCCTGCTCATCCAGCCAATCAGCCGTCGTCTCGCCTGCCAGCCGCTCACCGGCCGCTGTCCAGTGTCCGTCGTGGCGCAGATGGAGCGAGGCGCCTGCGTCCGCCTCCTCGCGGAAGGTCGGCAGCAGGTCGAGATATGGCACTCCGGCCGCTTGCAGCAGATCAGCCGCGAGGCGGTTCGGTTGTTCCAGGTCCCAGGTGTATGCTGACATGGCAGGATTGTCATCCAGCCGCTTTTGCCAGCGGTCGGGGTAAACCTGCTCAGGCGCGGTCAGAATCACCGCGGCCAGCGGCGCATCCAGCGCCTCGGCCTCGCTGTGCATCTCTGCCACCAGCGCGCCGGTCAGTGTCACTGAGTTCGTCCAGTCGTCGGACAAAGGGTCGCGGTAGATGCCGTAGGCCACGGGGATGGAGTCGGCAGGTGCGTCGGCGCGTACGAGGCTGCGTTCCAGCAGGCCGCGGTTGGCCAGCCCGCGTGCGAAGTCGGGCGCGCCCGTTGCCAGCGCCGGCCCGACGAAACGGTAGAGGGCCGAATGCTGCTTGAGCCAGCCGGCCAGGGGTGACAAACCAGCCGGCGCGTTGGCCGCGTCGCCGGACGATGTCTGCGGCTGCACAGGTTGCGGCACCGTGGCCGGGTCGAAGGGGGAGTAGCTCAGCGTCAACTGGCCGGTGTCCAGGTGGAAGAACGGCTTCTGGATGCTGCCCATGTTCTCCACTTCCAGCGCCTCGCTGTTGTTCTGAAAGTCGTTGCCGGGGAAGAAGGCCAGCAGCACCAGGTCGGGTTGATAGGCTGCGCCATGCTCGCGCAGCCAGAGCAGTTCCTGGTCGGTCCCCCAGCCGCTGACGCCCGCCGGGATCACCTCAAAACGCTGCCCGGCCGGCGCGCTGGCGTTCAACTGCTGCTCGAGAACTTTGCCGAAGGTCTGCTCCAGCGGAACCCGCAGCCCCTCGACGTATGAGTCGCCCAGCAGCAGGATGCGAAACACACCGTCCGGTTTGGCCAGCGTCTCTCTCTGCACATCGCGCAGACCGTCGCTGTTGATGGCTACGTCAACGTCGTACTCCATTTGCGGGTTGAACCAGTGCCCGCGCGCGCCAGGTAGTAAAGACCAACCGGTCTGTGAGTCCGGGATCTGCCAGAACCAGCCGGTTCCTTCAGCGGGCGGCGCCAGATGCAGCAGACGGACGCCCAATTCCAACAGCAGAACGGTAAACAGGATGCTGAATATGGCGAGCAAAAGGCCCGGCAATAGCTTGCGCCAGCGGTTGGGTGTTGCCATGGCGAGCATGGTAACACAGGGGTGCGGCAGGTCGCAATTCACGATGTTGGCCCGTTAAATGGCTGTCATCGTGATGCGTCGCATGGGAGTATTTTTGAAAAGTCCGGCTTCAGAGGTCGAGGTCAGGATCGAATGCGGCCGTTGAGGTACAGCGCTACGTGGCTCTGCAGGTCAATGGGCGGAAGCGCGTCTTCCAGCGATGCTGCGCGTATCATGGTGGCGCTGTTCAGCGGGCCAAGCAGCGCGGCCACGGCGTGCAGCGGGTGCTCGGTTCGCAGGACACCCTCCGCCTGGTAGCGCGCCAGTAGCGCTCCGATGCTGCTCATCACGTTCAGCGGTTTGTGCAGCACGTCCGCTAACTCGGGATAGCGCGGCATCTCCGTCATAGCGATGGCGAAAAACTGGCCGCTTTTGTCGGCCGTTTCCTGGTAGCGCTGCACGACCCGCAGCAGATCAGCCGCCGCGTCGCCCGAATAAAATGTGGTCGACTCAATGTCCATCTGCTCCAGAGTCGCCGCGATGGCCTGCTTCACCAACTGCGCCTTGTTGCCGTACTTGCGAAACAACGTCACCTCGCTGGTTCCGGCTGCTTCGGCGATCTGCTTGGTCGTAGCCCCGGCATACCCGCGTTCGATGACCATCTGCACGGTGGCGCGATAGATCGTTTCGTCCTCAACGATTTTCGGCATTCTGCTGCTCCTCTTCCACCTTCCGTCTTTGATATCCGTTGTTGTTGGTTGACCGTATGCAAGTATTGACTTACAAATATGCTTATGCTATGATGATGTTAGTGTGTACTAACAATAAGGTTTTTGTCAAATCCTCATGGGCCTGCCAAAGAAAGGAAACCGGCAGAAGATGACGTTCATGACACGAATTTTCCAAAAGGCCATGACAGGAAGAACAACCGCCAATGGCGGCGGACCTTCGCTGGATACAATGCTGGCAACGTTCGATAAGGAGTTGGACAACTTCCCGACTCTGATGCAGCCTGCGCCGGAATCGAAACCGCGCACGCCATTTGACAGCAAGAATGTGCCCCGCGAAAAGATGTCAATGGCGAACATGACGCCAAAGCAGATGCTCTCGGCGCTACCGGTGATGTTGCCCTTGATGATGCAGATGCGCCGTTGTTCCAAGTTGTACGACGGCACGTTTCAGCCGACCCGCGCCGAAGCTGACGCCGCCTTCATGGCTGAACTGGAATCCATGGCGCGCGCGGCCGGCGCGGCAGACATCGCCTATGTCAAGGTGCCAAACAACGCGATCTTCAGGGACAAGGGCGTTCCCTGCCAGTATGCCGTCATCTTCACGGTGGAGATGGACAAGGAGAACATGTCCAGTGCGCCAAGCTATGATGCGTTCAAAGAGGTGGCCACTGGTTACAAAAACCTGGCGGTGATCGGCAACAAATTGGCGAGATTCATGCGCAGCAACGGCTTCGCGGCTTACCCGGGCACCGCGCTGGGCGGACTGACCGACTATGTCTACCTGGCGGAGTTGGCCGGGCTCGGCGCCATCGGCTATCACGGCCTGCTGATTACCCCTGACGAAGGGGCACGGCTGCGCATCAACACGATCTACACCAACATCACCAACCTGCCGATCGAGACAGAGAACGAGCACCTGTGGGTCAGAGATTTTTGCGCGATGTGCAAGAAATGCGTTCGCCAGTGCCCGGTTGACGCGATCTTCGACCAGCCCCGGCCGCGCGGCGATGGAGGCATGCAGAGCATCGACCACGGTGCCTGCCGCGACTATTTCAACCAGAACTTCGGCTGCGCGGTCTGCCTGGCAGTCTGCCCGTTCAGCCAGGTGGGATACGACGCGGTCCACGAGCGTTTCAAGGGCAATCCCAGCGCTCCGCAGTTTCGCATCCCGCGCTACGGCATCGAAGCGGCAAGGCCAATCGATGACCGCGATGCGGAGCTTGCGGGGCATGGGTAGATTCTTTCAGACGAAAATTCGCCAGTTCCAGCACAAAGATGGAGACCAATGATGAGCAGAATTGATCGCAGCAAGATTAAGGTAACCGCAAAAGGATTCAAGTTTGATCCGTTTCGACCCCAGGCAAAACATCAATATTCGTTGGCTGACGCGCAACTGAAAGAGGACGTCGAACTACTGGCCTTCGAACGCGACGGGCAACGGCGGGCCGTGCTGATCTCCGAGGTGATGTATCACCACATCGTTCAAGGCGAGTTGGCAGGCGAACCCTATCTCGTCACCTACTGAGCGCCCTGCAACAGCGGTGTCGGTCTGACACCGGTCATTGACGGGACCGTTCACTGGTTTGGTGTGGCTGGCCTTGCCAACGGGCTGGCAGTGATGCGCGACGAGGAAACGAAAAGTCTGTGGGATCACATCACCGGAGAATGCTTTGACGGGCCGCTGGCAGGGCGCCGGCTAGATTTCTGGCAGGTCCACATCACCAACGTCGCCGCTGAGGTTGCCGCTCATCCAGACACGATTCTGCTCAAATCGGGCCATCAATCCCTGAGAGGTAGCATCATGCGAATGTTTCTCGGCAAGCGCATGCGCTACACCAACGAAGGAACGATGCTGGCTCCGAATTTCCGTTCTACGATGCACCAGCAAATCGATCCGCGTCTGCCGGAAGGCGAGCAGGGGTTGGGGTTGACGAAGGAACTCAATCAGGGCAAATTCTATCCGGTCAAGCTGATTCCTTCAGGCGGTGAGATCGAAGACGAATGGCTGGGGCGCCGCGTGCGGATCACACGCAATGAGATCGATGGCGTGCCGTTCGCCATGTGGGCCGACACCGGCGAGGCGCCGATGCAACTGCTTTCGCGCTGGTATGGCTTTTCTTTCACTTACCCGGACTGCGAGATATACTCAGGATAATCGGCGATTGCTCAGGCAAGATCGGCGGACTTCGCAAACTGCCGATTCCGCGAGACCGCTGGTCTGAAACGTGCGCCAGCGCTTTGCGAAATCTGATGCAGGGCAGGAACCGGATTACAGCGATGCACATTCCCGGTCTGGCGGCCTACGCGGCGACTAAAACGGCGCTGAACATGCTGTCGGAAACCGCCCGGGTGGAGCTGGCGCCTGCCAACATTCGGGTGATCACGGTCTAACCGCGCATGACTGCAACTGATTTCGGCAAGAACTCGCTGGGCGACCGGGCAACTCGTCAAAGTCAAAGAGAGGGAGCGCCTGCGAACATCGTGGTCGATAGCCCCGAGTACGTGGTGGAGAAGATATTGGCGGCGGCGCGGCACGAGCCGGCCGAGCAGTACATGGATGGGGCTATGGACGCACCGGTCCAGGCCATTCCGCTGGAACCAGGACAAATGAAACTCACGCTAATTGCCGGGAACGACATGACATTTGTCGAAGGCATCCCTGGTGAAGTATCTCTGGCGAACGCCGGCGATGTTGACCGTCTGATCGAAGCATGTTTCTCCGAAGGAGCCAGCGCTGCGCTGCTCTACGCAGCGAATTTGCCGCTGGCCTTCTTCGACATCAGTTCGGGAGAAGCCGGAATTGTCCTGCAAAAGCTGCGTACCTATCACATTCGACTGGCGGTCGTCTGTCCGCCAGGGAGCGTGACATTCAGCAGCCGATTCCGCGAAATGGTGGACGACGAAATGCCCAAGGGCCATTTCGGGCTGTTCGAAACGCGGCAGGCTGCCGTTGACTGGCTTCAACAGCTTGCGACTTGAAGTCTCTGGCGGCAGTGCGACGAAACGTTTCGCACCGCCGCCGCTCACGTGCGTTGACAGCCAGCAGGCGGGATGCTACAATCGCCGCGCTACTGGGTCATCATGAACGTCAAATCGTTAGGTTATCGCACAGATCTGATCTTCCTCGCTTTCGACGGCGAGATCATCGATCGCGGCCCCTATCTGGTACTGCGCACACCCACCAATCCAACTTTCTACTGGGGCAACTTCTTGTTCTTTTCGCAACCGCCCAGAGAAGGCGATTGCAGCAAGTGGCTCGATCTGTTCGCGCTTGAAATTGGCGTCCCGCCCCAGGCGGAACATCAAGTCTTCGGTTGGGATACGGTCGATGGCGAGGAGGGCGTCATTCAGCCATTTCTTGATGCCGGTTTTCGCAGGAACCACAGCGTCGTTCTGACGTGCAGCGAGCCGCGTCGCCCTGCCAGGCCTGCAGCGCCGGTGAGCATCCGCGCGTTGAAAACAGAAGCCGAGTGGGAGCAGGTCATCGAGGTTCAGGTCGCGTCCCGAGACCTCGAGCATGAAGAGAGCAGCTATCGCGAATTCCGCAAGCGGCAGATGATTCGCTACCGGGAGATGATCGACTCCGCCCTTGGCGACTGGTACGGCGCATTTGCCGGCCAGCAACTGGTGGCAGATTTGGGGCTTTTTCATGACCAGGGCGTCGGCCGCTATCAATCCGTCGGGACACACCCCGACTTCCGCCGCCGCGGGATTGCAAGCGCGTTGATCGTCGCAGCGGGCAGGCAGGCCAAAGCCGCGTACGACCTGCACACCTTGGTCATCGTTGCCAAAGAGGCCACCAACGCGGCGCGCTTGTACGAGTCGTTGGGCTTTCAGCCGACAGAGAAGCAAACGGGCTTGGAGCGCTGGCCGGGGATGGACCTGGACTGGAGTGATGGCAGTGGGTAGGGAGAAGCAACATGTGTCCGCTGGTAACCGGCGCTGGCAGCGCAGTCTTTCGGGCAGACCGACCATTGGTTTTCTGACCGGCAACATCAACTCCGGTGCTGCGCGCACCCTTTGGCCGGGCGTGCTGGACGCGGCGCAGGACGCCGATCTCAATCTGATCTGCTTTCCCGGGGGCAGGCTTCAGGCGGTCGATCATTTCGAGGCTCAGCGCAACATCCTCTACGATCTGCTCGACCCGCTCCTGTTGGACGGGTTGGTGAGCTGGACCACCTCCCTGGTGGGCGGGTCTGATCCCCCCTACCAGGCGGCTGATTTTCAGCGCCGTTTCCACGATCTGCCGGTGGTTGGTCTGGCGGCGTCGGCGGCCGGTGAGCCGGCGATTTCTATCGACAGCTATCAGGGCATGCGCTCGGCGGTCATGCACCTCGTCCGCGACCACGGCTATCGCAGGCTGGCCATGTTGCGCGGCCCGGAAGGACATCACTACGCCCAGGAGCGTTTTCGTGCGTTCCGCGACGCCTTGAACGACGAAGGCATCCCCTACGATCCGGCGCTGATCGCCCCTCCCAGCAACTGGGAAAAGGGCGCCGAGGCCATGGGCTATCTGCTCGACACCCGGCGGCTGCAGCCCGGCCAGGATTTCCAGGCCATCGTGACAGCCAGCGACCTGCTGGCGTTGGGAGCGATGCGAACGCTGGCCGATCGCGGCATACGGGTTCCCAGCGACGTGGCCATCGTGGGGTTCAACGCGCTGCCGGAGAGCCAGCTCACCCGGCCGCCCCTGACATCGGTCGCGCTTCCGTTCTACGAACAGGGCCGCCGCGCCGTCGAGACGCTGATGGCGCTACGCAACGGCAAGCCGGTCGCGCAGCATGTCGTCCTCGAGTCGCAGTTGCTGGTGCGGCGCTCGTGCGGCTGTCCTTCGCGCTCCCTGGCGCTGGCGTCCGCCGCGCCCCGCGCCCCGCGCGACGCAGCTCCCGATATGAGGGCTGCCCAGCTCGAGACGAGCCTGGCGCCTCACATCTACCGCATCACGGGCGATCAGGATCTGGCGCTGGCGTGGACGGAGCAACTGGTCGCCGGGTTTGCCGACGACATGGCGGACCCGCAGCACCATCGCTTCACCGCCGCGCTGGACAGCATCCTGCAGCAGCGCGGACTGGATGGCGACGAAGCGGTGGCCTGGCACGCAGCCATCGCCGAGATGCGGCGGTGGGCCTTGCCAAACTACGACGACCGCGGGCTTCTGGTTGCCGAGAACCTTTTCGGGCAGGCGCGCCTTGCCATCAGCGACGGCGCCCACCGCGCCCACGTCGCGCGCCAGTTCCAGGCCGAGCGCCGCGCCGAGTTGTTGCGCGAGTTCGGCCAGTCACTGATCACCACGTTTGACCTGGATCGCCTGGCGGACGCCTTGATCGCCAGCCTGCCCAGGCTTGGCATCGCCAGTTGCTACCTGGCCCTTTATGAAGATCCGACCGCACCGCTGGAGTGGTCCCGGCTCGCGGCGGCGCTGCGCGACGGCCAACGGGTTCCCCTGCCGCCGACCGGCCTGCGCTTTCCGTCGCGCCAGTTGGCCCCGCCCGAGTTGTTTCCCGACCGCCGATTCAGTATGGTGGTCCAGCCCCTATTCTTCCAGGCCGAACAGATTGGCTTCGTGCTGTTCGAGGTTGGACCGCAGGACGGCTCAGTGTACGAAGGGTTGCGCGGCCACATCAGCACGGCGTTGAAGGGTGCGTTGCTCCTTAGCGAGGCCTATCAGGCCCGCATCGCCGCGGAGAAGGGCGACCAGATCAAGACGCAATTGCTGGCCAACGTCAGCCACGAACTGCGCACCCCGCTGAATATCATCATCGGGCACACGCAACGCGCGCTAAACACGCCGAGCACGCGTGCGTCCGCCCCACCCCCCGAGTTGGCGCGGGAACTGCAACACATCCAGAGCAGCGCGCAGCACCAACTGCGCATCATCAACGACCTGCTCGACCTGTCGCGGGCTGAGATCAACGAGCTGGACCTGTATCCCAGCCTTCTCGACCCCCGTCCGCTTTTGGAAGATGCCTTTGTCGCTATGGCCGAAGAGGACACGGCAAGCAAGGCGGTGCAGTGGCGGCTGGATGTGCCGGATAGCCTGCCGGCGGTGGAGATTGACCCGGTGCGCATGCGCCAGGTGCTGCTCAATCTGCTGAGCAACGCCCGGCGTTTCACCGAGCGCGGCTCGATCGTGCTTGGAGCGGATGTCGAGCGCGGCGAGCTGCATATCTGGATCAGCGACACAGGCGCGGGTATTCCACCCCATCAGCGCGAGCATGTCTTCGAGCCGTTCGTGACCGGCGAACTGACGGACCGGCAGTATGGCGGCATCGGCCTGGGCCTGTCAATCACGCGCCACCTGGTCGCCCTGCATGGCGGGCGGATGGCGCTGGACAGCGAGCCGGGCAAGGGCAGCACCTTCCACGTCTTCGTGCCGCTGGCCGAAGGTGAAGCGCCGCAGCCGGCCGCGCCGACGATCCTGCCGGTGTTGTGGCTGGTCTCGTCGGCCCAAATGACGCCCCCCGACGTCGTCGAGTTTTGCCGCAAGCGGAAGCTGAGCGTGGTACGTCTGCAACCTGAGGCGGACCTGTGCCCGCTGCTGGAGGAAGGCGCGCCGGCGGCTGTCGCCTGGGACATGGACGACGGCGGCATTCATCGGTGGTCGATGATGCGTCGCCTGTACAACCATCCGCTTCTGAGCCAGACGCCGTTCCTGCTATATCAGCGCCTGACCAGGGGCGGGACGGCGGCGGGCCTGACTAGTCTGGCGGTCAAATCGGCATCCAGCGACAGCCTTTGGAAGGCATTGGAACCGGCGGTTCCGCGCGGCGCCCACAGCTCGGTGCTGATCGTGGACGACGATCCGCAGGCGCGTGCGATGGTGCGCGCCGCAGTCAGCGAGGGCATGCCCGATCTGGTGATCCACGAAGCGGTTGACGGCAACGCGGCGCTGGCAATGCTCGGTGTCCAACGGCCCGATCTGGTCATCCTCGACCTGATGATGCCTGGGATCGACGGGTTCCAGGTGCTGGATCACATGCGGGCGCACGACGAGACCCGCTCGATACCGGTGGTGATCCTCAGCAGCCGCCAACTGACCATGGACGACGTCAGGCGGCTGGAGCGGCACGCCACCGTGACGGTACACAGCAAGGATATGCTGTCGGAAGAGGAGCTGATTGCCTCTCTCCATCAGGCCCTGTTCGGCAGCGACACCCTGCCGGCGGAGACCAGCGCGCTGGCAAAGCAGGCAATCGCCTACATCCACGAAAACTATGCCCGGCGTCTCTCGCGCTGGGAGATCGCGGACGCGGTCGGCGCCAGCGAGGACTATCTGAGCCGCATCTTCCACCGCGAGCTGGGGATCACGCCCTGGGACTACCTGAACCGCTACCGCATGATCCGCGCCCGGGAGCTGCTGCGCCTGACCGACGATCCGGTCGGCTCCGTTGCCCGGCAGGTCGGATTCTCCGACGCCGCCTACTTCAGCCGCGTGTTTCGCAACGTCTGCGGCGCATCCCCCAGCCAGTACCGCGCCACATTGGCCGGCTAGCCCATCCGCCCGCCGCGTCCTGTCGTGGGATAGCCCCACGCGGGCGTTCGGGGATTCCCGGAACGGGCACAAGGCCCCCATCCTACAGGCATGTGTGTTATGTGCGCGATGCCCAGGGGTCGGAAGAATCCAACACCTGTTCGCCATTGTCCAAGCCAGATCCGGTAAAATGTGATTGTCACGCCATGATTGGCCTGCCGGCATGCCAGCGTGACGTTCCCAGGCTCTCTGGAATAAGGCCGCCTTGGCCGGTTCCCGGTCGAATCACCGATTCTCCTCCATCGGTGTAGCACCGGGCCGGCAAGGCGGCCAGCCAGCAACTCGAAAACTCCTATGCGGACAAGGGCCGTCTCATGAGCAACGTCGCAGGAAGCACAGATATGGTGGCAGCAGGTTCCAGGTCAACCTCGGAGCATTCTCTGGGCCGTCGCGTTCGGGCAGTGGCACATTCCATGTGGCGAATGCGGTGGATGTATCTGCTGATGACGCCCACCCTGATCTACCTGCTGGTCTTTAAGTACATTCCGCTGTGGAACGCCCAGATCGCGTTCAAGGATTTCAAACCGCTGCTTGGGGTGACGGGCAGTCCGTGGGTAGGGTTCGAACATTTCCAAACGTTCGTCAACTCGTTCTATTTCAGCCAGCTCCTGACAAACACGATCTTCTTTAGCCTGGCAAAGCTGTTGCTCGGTTTGCCCGTTGCCATCATCTGTGCGCTCGCCCTGCATGAAACAGTACTGCGTCGTTACCGCACGTTTGTGCAGACCGTGATCTACCTGCCGCACTTCCTTTCGTGGGTCATCATGTTCGGCGTCCTTTTGTCCATCCTTTCACCCGGCGACGGCCTGCTGAATCAGATCATCGAACGGCTCGGGGGGCAGCCGATCGCCTTCATGACCTCGCCGAAGTACTTCCGTTGGGTCGTTGTCTTTTCAGACATCTGGAAGGAGACAGGTTGGAGCACGATCCTGTATCTTGCGGCGCTCCTGGCGATCAATCCTGAACTGTATGAGGCGGCGGCAGTGGATGGCGCCAACGCGATTCAGCGCATCTGGCACATATCACTGCCGGGCATCGTGCCTGTCATAGTCCTGGTTACGCTGCTGCGCATGGGGCATATCCTCGAGGCAGGCTTCAACCAGATTTTTGTTCTGTATTCGGTGCCGGTCTACAGCGTGGGTGACATCCTTGACACCTGGGTCTATCGTCAAGGTCTTCTGCAGTTCAAGTTCAGCCTTGCGACCGCAGTTGGGTTTTTCAAGGGCGTGATCGGGCTGATCCTGATCCTCGTTGCAAACCGTGTCGCCAAGCGCGTGGCGCAACAAGGTCTATTCTGAGGTTCCTGCAATGCTGCAAAGCAAAACCCGTGACGGAAGATGGTTTCAGATCGGTGTCGGCATATTCCTGACGACCGTCCTGCTCATTATCCTGATTCCGTTCTGGCGCGTGATTGTGACGGCCTTCGTGCCGCTTGATACCTACATCACCGAGGGTGTTCCGTTCTTCCTTCCACTCAAGAAATGGACGGCTGAAGCGTTCACGCAGTTGATGGGGCATACTCAGTTTACGATTGCTCTGCGCAACAGTGTGATCATCACCGTGCTCGGTGTCGCCATTAGCATGACGCTGACCATCCCGCTCGCCTACGGTCTGTCCGCTCGCAACCTGCCCGGCCGCAAGTTGATCGTGGCAATCGTGCTGTTCACCTATCTGTTCAACCCCGGGTTGATTCCTGTCTACCTGTTAGTCACCAGCTTGAAGCTGCAGAACAACTTTCTCGCCGTCATCCTGCCGCCTGCGCTCAGCGTATTCAACACGCTGGTCATGATGGGATTCTTTGAAGGCTTGCCGGATGACTTCAAGGAAGCGGCCCGGCTGGATGGAGCCAACGAGCTGCAGGTCTTGTGGCACGTGATCCTGCCGCTTTCCAAGCCGATCCTGCTGACAATTGGACTCTTCTACGCCGTCTTCTTCTGGAACGAGTTCTTCACACCCATCCTGTATCTGAACGACGGCAACCTGATACCTCTGCCTGTTCTGCTGCGCAACATTCTTATCTCATCCAGCCTGAATGAGTTCGTCGAATACAACGCGTTTAGTACAACTTCCGTTGAGTCGCTGAAAGCAGCGGGTGTGCTCATCACCATGCTTCCCATGCTTCTATTGTATCCATGGATTCAGCGCTACTTCACGAAAGGTTCGTTGGTAGGAGGCGTCAAGGAATGATGACATTCGTCCCGGCGCCGGACTTGAGACTGGTTCCACAGAAGGAGTTCTAGATGAAATGATCATGTGCGCACTCTCTGCACGGCGTTACTCGTACACCCCCATTCAACTCGTTAAAGGAGATTAGAACATGAAGAAGTGGACAACGCTTCTCCTCGTTTTGCTGATTGCGCTGACGTCGATTCTGTCGGCCTGCGGAACATCCAACGAACCTGCCGATACTACCGCCGCTGAACCCACTGCGATGACAGAACCTACTGCGGCCCCTGAAGCTGCCGCAGCTCCTGAAGCCACCGAGGTTCCTGAGCCGGCCGCCGCCGCCGAACCTGTGGACATCTCAATGTGGGCACTGGCATCGGTGACAGAGGCCGGCCCGCCAGCGGATGACTGGATTGCCTACGACAGAATCCGCGATGAGCTGGGCATTAACCTGCATTATACGATCATCCCGCCCCAGGGTGATGGTGAAACCAAGCTGAACGCCGCTGCTGCCGCCAACGATCTGCCCGACCTGTTCATGATTGTCAGCACCACCAATGACCGCGACAATCTGCGCACGTATCATGATCTGGGCCTGATTGCCCCGGTGGATGACATGTTCGCCATGATGCCTGAGCGGACCAAGACCCACTACAACAATCCGGTTCTTATCGATCTGGATTCCTTTGACGGCCAAGCCTATGGCCTTCCCAATCCGCCAGGCATCACCAATCGCGAAGGTTTGGTCATCCGCCAGGACTGGCTGGACAACCTCGGCCTGGAAGCTCCCACCACCCCTGCGGAGCTTCTGGAAGTGGCCAAGGCCTTCACATTCAACGACCCTGACGGCAACGGACAGGATGACACCTATGGGATTGGCGCCTTCATCGAGGGTTCTGGCGTTGGACGCCGGTTCAACCCGATTTTCGGCGCCTATGGCGTGGTAGATCTGTGGAACTTTGTCGATGCTGCTGATGGAAACTTCGGTCTCAATGTGCGCGACCCGCAGTACTACGAAGCCATGAAGACCATGATCGAGTTCACCGACGCCGGCGTCATCGATCCCGACTGGCCTACCCTGACGAAGGATGAGTTCCGCGCTCGCTGGAAGCAAGGCCGGACCGGTATCATGTGGGAGGATTTCGCGGCGCTGACCAACAAATCGAACTACACTCCCTTCGATGACAACTTCCCCGATGCCTCCTGGACGCCATTGCCCGCTCTGACGGGTCCCGGTGGCGAACATGTCTATGGCCTCAACGAAGCCAACTTCTCGACCTACGCCGTTTCGCAGAAGGCTGCCGATGAAGGGAAGAAGGAAGCGATCGCCCGTCTGCTTGAGTGGATGGCCACCGACGGCTATTACCTGATCGGATTCGGCGAAGAGGGTGTCAACTTCAACCTCGACGAGGACGGTTACATCACCCTCGACGGCATTGATCCTGACCTGGCCTTCAACTCCCCGGCGATGCAGCCTCCGACCCAGCTGCGCGGCACGGCGTTCTACAACACCTTGGCCGAGATCAGCGCCCGCTATCCGAACTACGAGACCAACAACGGTCGGGAGATGACTCCGATCAAGACGTACCTGGAGTTCTTCCAGAGTCAACAGTGGATCGAGGGCTTTGCCAAGAAGCTGATCCCGCCCCCGGAAAATGCGGCTGACTTCTATCGCTACTACGATGAAGGCATTCTCCAGTTTGCTCTCGGACAGAAAGAACTGACTCCCGAATCCTGGGCGGAGTACCTGGCTGGTCTGGACAGCCTGGGCGCAGTCCAATTCGAGGAGGGCGCCAGGCAGACACTGACCGACGCTGGTCTGCTGCCGTAACCTCGCCTGAACCGACAGAGGGCGCCTCCCGTGGCGGCGTCCTCTGTCGCAACCACCCCTTGTCTGCCAGCGCCGGCCGCGGTGCACCGTTCACCAAATGCGCGCTTGCAGATCGCAACCTTGAAAGCGCGTGCCGTGTTAGAGACCACCATTCAACCAACACAAGTTCTGTCCAAACCATGGTCGCTACAGGTTGCGGACTCCGCGCTCGGCCGCTATGACATGGCGAAAGCTGGCTGGCACTACACCCATGGTCTGCTGTTCACCGCCATGGAACAGGTCTGGCATCTCAGCAAGGACGACCGCTACCAGCAAGCCATCCACGCCTTTGTGGACCGGTTCGTGGACGACTCGGGCAACATCCGGTCGTACTCGATGGAAGAGTACAACGTCGACCTGATCCGGCCGGCCACGCTGCTCTTCCCAGTCTATGAAGCCACCGGCGAGGAGCGCTATCGCAAGGCCATAGAACTGGTGCGTGCCCAGCTGCGCGGCCAGCCGCGCACACACGAGGGAGGCTTCTGGCACAAGAAGATCTACCCCTACCAGATGTGGCTCGACGGCATCTACATGGCCTCGCCGTTCTACACGGCCTATGCCCGCACCTTCGCCGAGCCCGCTGCCTTCGACGACGTCGCGTTCCAGATCATCACCGTCGAGAACCACACCCGCGATGCCGCGTCCGGGCTGCTCTACCATGCCTGGGACGAAAGCAGGCAGCAACGGTGGGCCGATCCGGTGACAGGTTGCTCGCCGCACTTCTGGAGCCGGGCGATGGGCTGGTACATGATGGCCATCGTCGATATCCTTGACAGCTTCCCCACCAACCACGCGGCCCGCAGCCGGATCATCGAGATACTAAGACGCAGCACCGAAGCCGTTGCCTCGGTGCAGGACCCCGCCACCGGCCTCTGGTTTCAGGTGCTGGATCAGGGTGGCCGTCCAGGAAACTACCCGGAAGCATCCGGGTCGGGCATGTTTGTCTACGCGATCGGCAAGGCGACCCGCCTGGGCTACCTCGACCGCAGCTGGCTGGCTGTGGCGCAGCGAGGGTTTGACGGCCTGCTGACCCACCTGGTGACTGTGAACGATGCGGGACGGGTGGATGTGCATGGCGTCTGCTCGACGGCAGGGCTGGGCGGCACGCCCTATCGCGACGGGTCGTATGAGTACTACGTCGGCGAGCCGGTCATCACCAACAACCTGCACGGCGTGGGACCGTTGATTCTGGCCGCGGTCGAGATGGAACGGGCCGCCGCTGCCGTGAACCATTCACAGAACAACCATCGACCCGGCCAATGAACTCCCCGGCGGTCCTCGATGTGCGCGATTTCGGAGCAGCCGGTGATGGCAAGGCGCTGGACACTGCCGCAATTCAGGCATGTCTCGACGCCTGCAGCGCGCAGGGCGGCGGAACAGTCTGGGTGCCTGCCGGCGCCTATCTGACCGGAGCGCTCTCCCTGCACAGCTACGTGACGCTGCATCTCGACGCGGGCGTCCGCTTGCTCGGAAGCACAGACCCGGCCCATTACCCGATAATCCGCAGCCGCTGGGAGGGGGTGGACCGCGACACCTACGCGCCGCTGCTGGGCGGCGCAAACCTGACGCATATCGCGGTCACCGGCCGCGGCGTGGTGGATGGACAGGGGGCGGCTTGGTGGCAGCGCCATCGCGCCGGCAGCCTGGCCCACCCACGCCCGCGGCTGATCTCCTTTCAGGATTGTCGCAACGTCCGCATCGCCGGCATCACGTGCATCAACTCGCCAAGTTGGACGGTCTCGCCCTTGCGCTGCGAAAACGTGACCGTGGACGGCATCACCATCGTCAACCCCCAGGACTCGCCCAACACCGACGGCATCAACCCCGACTCGTGCCATAACGTGCACATCGCCAACTGCCACATCGACGTTGGCGACGACTGCATTGCCATCAAGTCGGGCACGGAAGCAAGCGACCGCAGCGCCCTGCAGCCCTGCGAGAACATCACCGTCACGAACTGCACCATGCTGCACGGCCACGGCGGCGTCGTGATCGGCAGCGA
This sequence comes from Anaerolineales bacterium, assembly GCA_020634615.1. GTDB lineage: Bacteria > Chloroflexota > Anaerolineae > JAAEKA01 > JAAEKA01 > JACKBK01. Next base: position 26,765 of record JACKBI010000020.1, on the reverse strand, counting down.
GATGAGCGGCAGCGTGCGCAACGTGGTGATCAGCAACTGCGTTTTCGACGGCACCGACCGCGGCATCCGCTTCAAGTCGCGGCGGGGCCGCGGCGGCGTCGTGGAGGATGTGCGCGTCACCAACATCATCATGCGCGACGTGCTCTGCCCCGTCACCGTCAACCTGTACTACGCGGTTGGCGTCTGGGGCGACCCCGATGTGGCCGACAGGCGCCCGCGCGCCACTTCTGACAACACGCCCACCTTCCGGCGCATCCATATCAGCCACGTCACTGCGCTGGACGCCAGGTTGGCGGCTGGCTTCATCATTGGCTTGCCCGAGAAGCCGCTGGAGGATTTCTCGCTCAGCGATGTCTCGGTGATGATGGCGCCCGATGCGGAGGCCGGCTACCCGGAGATGGCTGATGGGCTGGAGATCATGCAGCGCACCGGGTTTTATCTGCGCAACGTCAGTGGGCTGCGCCTGCACAGCGTCTCGCTGCAGGGCCACGCGGGGCCTGCGTTGCAGTTGGTGGACTCCTGCGACGCCGACGTTTTTGCATTGGCAGCCCGCAGCCCCGAGCCAGGTGTGCCGGTGATCAGCCTGTGCAACGTGGCACGCGCGCTGGTGCATGGCAGCCTGCCCGGCGACAGCCGCGACCAGTACGTCCGTATCGAGGACGATCAATCCCACGGCGTCATGGTAAACGGCGCGACCGCGCAAGCCGTCGCCGCCTAAGCTGAATCGTTTCCCAACGCAGTTGCTTTGGCCGGTCTCCTGACCGAGCCAGCGGTGACACGGTGGAGACACTGGACACAGCTCTGGATATTGATCAATCGGCAAGCCCTGCAACACTGCTACAACACACAAAGGATATACCATGTCATACTTCACATCGGTTTCGGGAGAAAACGGGTTGAACGGCCTGTCAACCAACCCGTGCAAGCTGCTCGATTTCAGCCGCCTCGTCCTGAGCGACGGCCAGACCCACGAAGGAACTACCGGCGACCGTGAGTTGCTGGCGGTGATCTTCGGCGGCCGCGGCGCATTCACCGTCAACGGCCGCGATCTGGGGCAGGCAGGCGGCCGTCCCAACGTCTTCGCCGGCAAGCCGCATTCGGTGTACATCCCCTGTCAGTCGAACTACTCCATCACCGCTCACGGCTCGCTGGAGATCGGCCTGTGCAGCGCGCCCAGTGACCTGCAGGTCGATCCATACGTCATCGGCCCGGACAAGGTGACCAGCGGCGTCTGGGGCGCAGCAAACTTCACCCGCAGCTTCCATCAGATCCTGACAGAAGCGGGCCAGCCTGATCTGCCCGCGGCGCGCCTGATCGTCGGCGAGACCTACGTCCCCTCCGGCAACTGGAGCACCTACCCGGCGCACAAGCACGAGAAGGACGACCTGCCGAGCGAGGCGTTTCACGAGGAGATGTATTTCTTCAAGGTCTCGCCGGCCGAGGGATTCGGCATGACGCGGCTCTACAACCAGGAGATGGACCACGGCTTCGTCATCCACGACAACACGATCCTGATGATCCCCTACGGCTATCACACCACCAACAGCGCCCCCGGCTATACCTGCTACTTCCTCTGGTTCCTGGCCGGCAACCACCGCACCCAGGCGGTCGTCGAAGACCCGGCGCTTCAGTGGGTCAGCAGGACGGTGCCTATGCTGCGGGCGCTGGGCCATTGACGGGAGACGATGCCATGATTCTCGATGCCTTTCGATTGGACGGCCAGGTAGCCGTCGTCACCGGCGGGACCCGCGGCCTGGGCGCGGGTTTGGCCGTGGGACTGGCCGAGGCCGGGGCCGATATCTGCGTCCTGGGGAGAACACCGGCCGTTGAGACCGGCGCGGCGGTCACGTCGCTGGGCCGGCGCTTTGCGGAGGTGCCATGCGACCTGCTGACCGCCACGCCTGCTGGCCTGCAAGCCGCGGTGGGCGATGTGGTCGCACGCATGGGCAGGATCGACATCCTGGTCAACAACGCGGGCATCATCCGCCGCAGCCCGGCCATCGACTTCAGCGAGGCCGACTGGGACGACGTGTTGCAGGTGAACCTCAAGGCGCCCTACTTCCTGTCGCAAGCGGCCGCGCGCGCCATGGCTCCCAACGGCCGCGGCAAGATCATCCACATCGCGTCGATGCTCTCCTTCCAGGGCGGCATCCTGGTCAGCTCCTACACCGCCGCCAAGAGCGGCATCGCCGGCCTGACGCATGCGCTGGCCAACGAATGGGCGGGCCGCAGGATCAACGTCAACGCGATCGCGCCGGGCTACATGGCAACCGATGTAACCGCGCCGCTGCGGGCTGACGAGCAACGCAACCGGGCGATTCTCGACCGCATTCCCGCGGGACGTTGGGGCGCATCGGATGACCTGAAGGGCGCGGTGGTCTTCCTGGCGTCACCTGCCAGCGACTACGTCCACGGCACGATTCTGCCTGTAGACGGCGGCTGGCTGAGTCGCTGACGAATTTGAGCCGGACACATCTGTGGTCGTTGCGGAGGGGGCTTCAATTGCATTGGCGTGGAAGGCCGCCTCATTCGCAATGAGTGAGTAGTCGCCGCCGGCCACTCTTCCATCAGCGCCAACGTCCGACAAGTTCTGGAGTGGATCGAAGCCAGCACGTAAAGTCGGGCCAACTGCCCTGTCCTGTTCATAGCTGAAGCAGATCGTTTACAACACGACCAAACTTTCCACGAAGGTCGACTCTTTTGGCAAAGTCGACCTTCTCTCATGCCGCGGCGGCGCTGCAAGGGGATTCTTCAAAGCAGCCAGGCTGCTCACGTGCGTTAACACCGATCAGTTGTGGTGATAGAATCGCATCAATTGCAACTGTTACGATCAAACGGCGGGTCTCGCGAATTCCTCACATTATCGCGACAGCTTTTCCATGTGTAATGATGATCAACTTATCGGCGGAACCAACCAACAAACTGTACTCCTGGCTGCCGCATGACCTGGAGGCGGAAGAGATCGTCATTTTGCCGGACGCTTGTCCGGGGAAGTCCCCCTTGCCGACCGGTACAGTCGTCAAGCTCAGTCAGGCAAACTGGCGCAAATTCGCGGTCTCTGATGTGGGGTGTGGCATGCGCTTGCTGCGTTCTGACCTCGAGCACATCAGCCTGGAGCAGTGGAACCAGGTCGCTGACCTTCTGAAAGCCAACAAGGGACGACTGGGCGACTTGGGCGGCGGCAACCATTTCCTGGATGCCTTGCTGCCATACTCCGAAACCAGAATCTACTTCCTGATCCATACTGGGTCACGCAACGAATCCGGACTGGTGGATGCCTACGTTGACCAACCCGATGAATTCGATGAGGTATTTCAGCAAACGGTTCAGTGGGCCTATGACAATCGCAGCGGGGTTCAGGAAACTCTGGAGCAAGTCTTTGGAGAGTTGGAGCTCGTTCTCGATCTTGCGCACAACACCTATGAAACCTTGCCTGATGGAAACGTCGTGATCCGCAAGGGCACAGTCAAAGTGATGCCCGGTGATCTGAACATCATCCTGTCGAATATGAGCGGTGACATAGCGCTGGTTCGCGCCAGCAACAAAGTCTGCCAGATCTTGAACTCGTTGAGTCACGGAATCGGGCGTATCGTTCCAAGAGGCGAGTGCAAAAGCCTGGCCGGGAGCTATGATTTTGCAACGCTTCGCCAGCGAGTCATGATGCCGGACTGCATTCAGGATGCGTCACTACGAACCGAAGGGCCGTATGCCTATCGCGACCTGGACAAATGCCTTGACCTGTTGCAAGGGTACATCAAAGAGGTCGAACGTTTCTCTGTGATAGCGTATATGGGGCATTTGTGACACGATGGGCTACGCGCGTAACACGAAGGAGGCACCATGGTCAAAACGACGACAGCAGAAAATCACAACTTCATCTGCCCTGCCTGTGGAGATGAGCTCGGCCGAGACCTTTCGGGCAAAGGCTACGTCAGGCACAGGAGTAATCCAACGTGCCAGTTCGAGAAGGGGCAGAAGGATTCATTCCCAGGCATGACAATGAACCGGCCCGCGGTACTCGTGTCCAAACCGATTGCACTTCCAGATTCGGTAACCGTTTGTGGCTATTCAGAGCGAGGCGCGTTCAATGCCCTACTTCATGAGATAAGCTATTCCGATAACGCCAACGAACTACTGATGCGGTTTCTGAATCTTGTCAGAATGCCGCGCGGAGCCATCCAGCACGAGGTCATCGACGGCGTCGAAGTTCTGTTGGAGCCATCCCTTTCCGATTTCGGCAATCCAGATGCGGTTGCCCTAATACACGGTGCCAACCGACGATGCGTTGTCTTCTTCGAGGGCAAAGTAAAAACCTCTCGAAGTGGATCTTGGACAATTGAAAAGGAGTGGACGAAATTCACAGCCGGGGTTAAGGTCAAAGTAGAATCTTCAAATCTCTTTACACAGCTCTACCACAAGGTTCGGTTCGTCTCAGCGCTCAGAAGTGTTGGTGTATCAGGTCTTCAGAATGGTATTGAGTTTCCTGCATGTTCGCGCAAGCAATTGCGAAAGATCGGTGACAACCCCGTCGTTCTGCGTACCGCCGCGCAGATTTCGAATTACCTCGATCTGGTCCAGTTTGTTGCGGTCGTACCTGATAGTCCGCGACGTGTTGAGGCCTTCTTCCGTGACGTGCTCCCAAACCAAAGTCCCGGGAACTTGCAGGGCTGGGATGTTTCTAGATGGGGTTACCTTTGCTGGTCAGACGTCGAAGAGTTCTGTCGTCAGAATCAGCTTATGAACTCGCTTCGGATGTTTGAGTTTAATAGGGGACAGATCTGTTAGGGGCTGTTTGAAAAGACTTCGGAAGTCGCCGATTGACTATTACGACTGGCCTATAACGGTGTTGAGCGGCCACTCTTGTTGACTCGGCGACTTCCGAAGTCGGAACGGACGACTTCTCAAACAGCTTGCTTATCGCAGGAGGTATGAGACATGGATAATACAATAGTGACCCGCCAGCAAGAAATCGTGGAGCGCAACATCACCGTAACCGGCAAGATTATGCAGTTCTTGCTGGAGAATCCTGATATCTTCGACGCTTTGCCGGATCAGTTTGAGTTGGTCGTCTTGCCCGACGATGATCCAGACATCCGCCAGCATAACCTCGATCTCCTGGATAAGTACGGGAGCGAAGGAAAGCCGGTGGTATTTGCCCGCATCAAGGCGCACCAGGAAAACACCAAAGCGCGGATCGATCCCAGCATCTTTGTGCCGCTGCCGCTGGCAGCGTAATCAATGGCCCAACGCCTTCGAGGTGCCTTAACATTGCAAACGGGGTATCGGATCAACATCCGATACCCCGTTTGCTTTCCCAGGTGACAGTCCCTCCGGGATGGTTCCCAATCACTTTCGGAAAGTGACTGTCACCTTTTCGCGCATCACGCGGCAAAATGCGTTTCCATCCGTACTCGTACTCCTACTCGTCCTCGTACTCGTCGGAGAACTGCACCAGACGAGTAGGAGTACGAGGACGAGTAAGAGTACGAGACTCGAGATGGATTAGTCGATCACCGTCTGCGACTGCTCGTGCATGTACTGCTGGACGTAGTAGAAGCTGCCGCCGGCCTTGCCGGTGCTGCCGCTGCCCTTCCAGCCGCCGAAGGCCTGGAAGCCCGGCCACGCACCGGTGGTCGCGCCGGCCGGCCGGTTGACGTAGACGACGCCGGCCTCGATGTTGTCCAGGTACCACTGCGCCTCGTCGGCGTCCTCGCTGAAGAAGCCGCTGGTCAGGCCGTAGACGCTGTCGTTGGCCAGCGCCATCGCCTGCTCCAGCGACTCGACGCCGCCGACCTTGACGATGGGCAGGAACATCTCCACCTTCCACAGCTCGTGGTCCAGCGGCAGTTCATCGACGATGGTCGGAGCAACGAAGAAGCCTTTGCCGTAGTCGCCGTCGGTCAGCACCTTGCCGCCGGTCAGCACGTTGCCGTCGCGGTGCAGCGCTTCGACGAAGCCCTGGTAGTCGCGGTACGCGCCCTTGTTGGCGGCCGGCCCCATGTAGATCTCCTGGCGTGACGGATCGCCGACAGCCATCTTGTTGGTCAGATCGACCAGCTTCTGCACGAAGGCCTCGCGCACCGGTTCCTCCACGTAAACGCGGCTGCACGCCGAGCATTTCTGGCCGGTGAGGCCGAAGGCCGAGCGCATGACGCCCAGCGCAGCCTTGTCCAGGTCCGCCTTGCGGCTGATGATCGTCGCGTTCTTGCCGCCCATTTCGGCGATGCAGGGGCGCGGATACTGGCCGGCTGCAAACGTGCGGTAGATGTGCATGCCCACATCGTAGGAACCGGTGAAGGTGATGCCGTCCACCTCGTTGTTGGTGATCAGTTCCTCGCCGACGGTGCTGCCGGGGCCGGTGACGAAGTTGAAGACGCCGTCCGGCACGCCCGCGTCGCGGATGCACTCGGTCAACAGCCAGCCGCTGAGCGGGGTGTCCGATGCCGGCTTGAAGACCACCGTGTTGCCGGCCACCAGCGCGCCGCCGCTGGGTCCGCCCGCCAGCGCGAAGGGGAAGTTGAAAGGCGAGATCACCACCCAGACGCCATAGGGCTTGAGGAAATTGGTGTTGTGGTGTTTGGGCGACTCTTGCAGCATCGGCCTGACAAAGCCGTTGTTGCGCTCCATCTCGTCGCAGTACCAGCGGATCAGGTCGGCAGTCTCCTCGACATCGCCCAGCGCTTCCAGGCGGTTCTTGCCGATCTCCAGCGTCACGGCCGCGCCGATATCCATCAGGCGGTCGCTGATCAGATCAGCCGCGCGCCGCATGATGGCGATACGTTCCTGCCAGGGCGTCGCGCGCCAGCCGGGCGAGGCAGCGCGCGCCGCGGTCAATGCCTCGGCGGCCTGCTCGCGCGTGCCCTTCTGGAACGTGCCCAGCAGCCAGTCGCCGTTGATGGGGCTGCGATCCTCGAAGGTCTGCTCAGCCCAGCGTTTCTCGCCGTTGATGAACATCGGGTAGTTGGTTCCGAAATTGCCCTTGACGCGTTCGACGGCTTCGTCGAAGGCCTGGTGCAGCTCGGGGTTGGTGGCCGAAAGGGTGGCGTAGGTGATCTTGAATTTCTGTGCAGCCATTGTGTTTCTCCTTTGAAGTTGATTCGTGATGCGTAATGCGTATTGCGTAGCAGGTTGTTTTGGTGCGGTGTCGGTTGTGTGAAGGCGTGAAACGTGAAACGTAATGCGTGATTAGCAGCGGAGGCTGTTCCGGGATACGCAATACGCAATACGCATCACGCATTACGCACCAGATGTCAGCCAACGCCCGCCGGCACGCGGCAGTCTTCGTCGGTGATGACCAGCAACTCGTCCAGCACGTCCAACGCCCAGGCCAGATCCGCTTCCTCGACATTCAGCGGCGGGCAAAGGATCAGCAAGTTGCCGCGGACGCCGAAGACAACGCCGCGGCTCTTGGCTTCTTTGGAGAGGCGGCTCAGGCTGGGTGGCACCATCGGCCAGACCACGGCCGGTGCGCGCGTCTGGGGGTCGGCTACCAGCTCCAGGGCAGCGAACAGGCCGATGTCGCGCACGTCGCCGACGCTGGGATGCCTGGCCGCGATCGCGCGCAGGCGATGGTGCATCCACTGGCCCAGCGTGCGGCTGCGCTCCACCAGCTTCTCGTCCTCGTAGGCGGTGATCGCAGCCACGCCGGCCGCGCAGCAAAGGGTGTGTCCGGCGTAGGTCAGGCCGGTGGGCAACGGGTTCACATCGAAGTAGCCGGCGCAGCGGGCATTGAGCGTCACCGCCCCCAGCGGCAGATGCGCCGCGGTCAGCCCCTTGGCCAGCAACATCATATCTGGCGCGGCATCGGGCCAGTGCTGCCAGGCGAACCACTCGCCAGTGCGCCCAAAGCCGGACATCACTTCGTCGGCGATCAGCAAAACGCCATAGCGATCGCAGATCTTGCGCAGGCGACGCCAATAGTCGCCCGGGCCGGCGAACAGGCCATTGGTGCCCACCACCGGCTCAGCCACCACCGCGGCGATCGTCTCCGGGCCTTCCCATTCGATCAGGTCGCCGATGTGGTCGGCACAGCGCAGGTCGCATTCGGGATAGGTGTGTCCGAACGGGCAGCGGTAACAATAGGGCGGCAGGGCGCGTACCAGATCGGGCACGCTGGCCGCCTTCCAGTTGCGCGAGTCGCCGCTCAGTGCAATCGCATTGCTGGTAGCGCCGTGATAGCTGCGGAAACGGCCGATGATCTTGCGCCGGTCCGTTATCCAGCGCGCCATCTTGATGGCGTGCTCGGTGGCCTCGGCGCCATCCATGGTAAAGAAGACCTTGCCGCCTGCGAGACCGCTTTTCTCGATGATCAGCCGCGCCAGCTCAGCCCGCGGCGCCGATCCCCAGGCGTTGTGGATAAAACACATCTCATCCGCCTGCTGGTGGATGGCAGCGATGATCGCCGGGTGCTGGTGGCCCAGATGATTGCATTCAGCCTGGGCGGCCATGTCCAGATAGCGATTTCCGTCGGCGTCCCAAAACCATGCGCCCGCGCCGCCGACCACTTCGGGGCCGTTCCAGTCGCCCTGTTTGGCCTGCCAGGTGTGCAGGACATATGTCTTTTCAGTATCCACAGTGGTGGACATGGATTGTCTGGCTTTCTTAATAAAAGAGCATCGACCCAGGACAAGGACAGGCCGATGCGGCTTGTCTCGACTTCGTTGTGCAAGACACGAGCATTGTACGATTGCTGCAAAGTCCTGTCAATTCCAGCCGTTCCTGCCGGTCGCGGCGGACTTCGGAAGGCGCCGATTATCTGAGTCGACCAGCCCAAGACGGTACGGCCAGACTCAATCTGTTGACCCGGCGACTACCGAGAGTCCTACGCGCGCTCCCTCATCGCTGGCGCAGCGCGTTGAACCTGCCAAAGGCGTCCTGCCATTGCGCGGCCACGCTTGCCGCAGGCGCATAGCTGGACAACGGGATCGAACTGGCGATGGCGCGGCGGCCGGCAGCGATATCGTCGATATGGCCGGTAGCGACAGCTTGCACCATGACGTTGCCCAGCGCGGTGGCCTCGACCGGGCCGGCAACCACCGGCCGCTGGCACGCGTCGGCGGTGAACTGCGACAGCAGCGCGTTCTGACTGCCCCCACCGACGATGCGAATCACCTCCAGCCGGCGTTCCAGCAGCGTCTCCAGCGAGTCGATGACCGCCCGCGAGGCCAGCGCCATGCTCTCCATGCAACAACGCGCGACCGCTCCCACGCTGTCCGGTTCCGGTTGTCCCGTGCGTCGGCAGTAGGATCGGATCGCAGCGGGCATGTCGGTCGGGTTGAGAAACTCCCGGTCATCCGGGTCCACGAGACTGCGGAAGGGAGGCGCCTGGTCCGCCAGCCGCAGCAGTTCGTCCCACGAATAGTCGTGGCCGTCCCGCTGCCACTGGCGCCGGCTTTCCTGCAACAGCCACAGGCCGGTGCTGTTCTTCAGCAGGCGAATGTCACCGGCAACCCCTCCCTCGTTGGTAAAATTCAGCGCCAGCGCGCGATCGCTCAGCACCGGTTGCGCGGTCTCGACGCCGATCAGGCTCCAGGTGCCGCTGCTGATGTAGACACTTTCCGGTCCCAGGTCGGGAATCGCAGCGACCGCGCTGGCGGTATCGTGGCTGCCGACCGCGATGACTTGCGGCGCTCCCCGTGCGCCGATCTCCCGGGCAACGTCGCTGCGCAGTTCGCCCAGCACCGTGCCGGCGTTGACGACCGGCGGCAGAATGTTCGCGGGAATGTTCAGTGTTTCCAGCAGGTCGCTGGCCCAGGTGCGGCGGCGCGCGTCCAGCATCTGGCTGGTGCTGGCAATGGTGTATTCGGCGGCTTTGCGGCCTGTCAGCCAGTAGTTGAACAGGTCGGGGGTCATCAACAGCGTCTCGGCGGCTGCCAGTTGCGGATCGTGCCTCGCGACCATGCTCAGCAACTGATACAGGGTGTTGATCTGCATGAACTGGATGCCGGTCTGGCGAAAGATCGTCGCGCGGCCGGCGCGCTCGAACGCCAGTTCCATCATGCCGTCGGTGCGGGCATCGCGGTAGTGAAATGGATTGCCCAGCATGCGGCCGGCCTTGTCGAGCAGCGCGAAGTCAACGCCCCAGGTGTCCAGTCCGATGCCGGTCAGCGGCTGGCTGTATTGCTGGCCGTAGCGTGCCAGGCCGATCTTGATCTCAGCCCAGAGTTGCAGCGGATCCCAGTGCAGGTTGCCCAGAACGTTGACCGGGCCGTTGGCAAAGCGATGTAATTCGTGCAGGTCGAAGCGTTGGCCATCCCAGGTTCCCAGCACGACGCGGCCGTTGGAGGCGCCCAAATCGATGGCGAGAAAGTTTGCGGAGTGTTTCATGGATAAGTCACCGGAGGGTTTGTGAAATTGGTATCGCGATACCGTCATTATAGCATCATTTCCGGTCCCGGGGTATGCGTGCATGACGAGTCGCTCTTGCCTGATTTTGCACAGAAACTATGTCTTCGCTGCGCAGCACGCCGGACGCACTCGAAGGCTGTTTCCCGTCGACCGGAACAGGGCCTGGCGCGAACCACGCCAACGGTTTGACAAATGAGCGAAGGTGTTTATCATTTGTATGTAATCGTTTTCGGTTAATCGGTTCCATTATTTCTCATTCCTCTGACAGGAGCCAGGTATGATCTATCGAACACTGGGGAAGACCGGGTTGCGGGTCTCGATTGTTGGTTACGGTGCATCGCCGCTGGGAGCCGAGTTTGGCAAAATCGACCCGGAAGAAGGCCGGCGCGCTGTCCATCACGCCATCGATTGTGGCATCAATTACTTCGACGTAGCGCCATATTATGGTCGCACGCTGGCAGAAACCCGGCTGGGCGAGTTCCTGGAGCGCAAGCGCCACCAGGTGATTCTGGCCACCAAGGTCGGTCGCTATGACGTCGACCAGTTCGACTACTCTGCGCGCTGCGTGGTCAACTCGGTGGATGAAAGCCTGCGCCGCCTGCGCACCGACTTTATCGACGTGATTCAGATCCACGATATCGAGTATGGCGACCGCTCGCAGATCATTCACGAAACGCTGCCTGCCTTGCGCGCGCTGACCGAAAGCGGCAAAGTCCGCTTCGTAGGCATTACCGGCTACCCCTTGATGCAGATTGTGGACGTGATCTCGCAAGTCCGGGTGGACACCATTCTCTCTTACTGCCGCTATGATTTGTTCGACACCACCATGGACAGCATGTTGACGCCCGCGGCCAAAAAATACGGCGTCGGTCTGATAAATGCGTCGCCGCTGCATATGCGACTGCTGACCGAAAAAGGCGCGCCGGACTGGCATCCTGCGCCGCGCGATGTGGTCGAGGTTGGCCAGAAGGTGGCCGCCTGGTGCCGGAGCCAGGGTGTGGATATCGCCGATCTCGCCATGCAGTTCGCTCTGGACTACGATGATGTCGCCACAACTCTGGTAGGCATGAGCAAGGTGGCCCATGTCGACAGCAACGTCAGGGCGGTCGGCGTGACGCCCGATCCGCGCCTGCTGGCCGAGGTGCGGGCCATGATTCGACCGGTGGCCGACGTGATCTGGATGGAAGGTCGGCCGGAGAACGACGATCCCGGCGCGGTACCGAAGCAGTCGTGACCGGATGTTGCCACGAATCACACGAATTTCTCGAATGCTGAATTGGTCAACTCAATGGCGAATAAACACAGCGTCGGTCGAGTAGCGGGTCAATCACGCATCTTCACGGGCCCATTTGGTCAGCGTATCGAGACCAGCGGCTCTAGAGCATGGCCCGTTCTCTGGTCTCGATACGCTGACTGCACAGTTCGACGACGGTTCCAGTTTGATCCGCTACTCGACCGACGCTCGCTATGCTCTGTGCAGCCATTTCGCCATCCAACTGACCAATACAGAATTTCTCGAATTTGGGAACAAGATATGAGGATCCAATGAAGGCTGTACGTCTTTCTGCACCGCGCCAGGTAGAGATCGCAGATGTTCCCGTTCCCCAGCCGGGGCCGGATCAGGTGCTGGTCGAGGTGCGCTATGTCGGCATGTGCGGCAGCGACCTGAACGCCTACCGCGGCACCTTTCCCCTGATGCGCTATCCGCGCGTTCTGGGCCACGAAGCCAGCGGCATCGTGGTTGCCCGTGGCGCTGCGGTGCCCGACCGGATCGCTGAGGGCGCGCGGGTCATGTTTTCGCCCTATTCTGAATGCGGCATCTGCCCGTCATGTCGCGCAGGGCGGCCCAATTGCTGCCAATTCAACGAGACCATGGGGTTGCAACGTGACGGCGCGCTGACCCGGATGGTTGCGATGCACTACAGCAAGGTGTTCACGAGCGACACCCTGACGCTGCAAGAGTTGGCGCTGACCGAGCCGCTCAGCGTTGGCTATCACGCTGCCAACCGCGGTCGTATCAGCGAGGCCGATACGGTGCTGGTCATGGGCTGCGGCGTTGTGGGCATCGGCGTGATCGCAGCCGCGGCGCGCAAGGGCGCCACGGTCATCGCCAGCGACATCGACGACGGCAAGCTGGCCGACGCTCAGCGTTTCGGCGCCCGTCACATTGTCAACTCAACACACAAAGACGTTCTGGACACGGTGCGCGAACTCACGGGCGGCGACGGCGTCAGCGTCGCGGTCGAAGCCGTTGGCCTGCCACAGACCTTCCGGCTGGCCGTCGATGCGGTCGCCTATGCCGGGCGTGTGGTCTATGTTGGCTACGCCAAGCACGATGTGAGTTACGATACCGCTCTGTTTGTGCGCAAGGAGCTGGACATCTGCGGCGCGCGCAATGCCTTGCGCGTTTTTCCGTCCGTCATCAAGATGCTGGAAGAGCGCGAGCGGCCGTTCCCCGACCTGATCACCCGGGTCTATCCCTTTGCCGAGTCCGGTGAGGCGCTGCGCGCCTGGGACGCCGATCCGGTCCGCTTCACCAAGGTGATGATTGACGTGACCGCTTGAGCTGCCAGGGTAGAAGGGAGTACGCGTTTTGGCAACCATTCATGACGTAGCCAGGCTTGCCGGCGTCTCGGCGGTCACGGTTTCGCGGGTGCTGAACAACTCTAACCGGGTCAGCCCGGCAACCCAGGAGCGGGTGCAGCGCGCCATCGACGAACTGGGCTATGTGCCCAGCGTTGCGGCTCGCAGCCTGCGCTCACGCCAGACCTTCACGCTGGCGCTCATCCTGCCCGATATCAACAACACCTTCTGGACGACGGTCGCGCGCGGCGTCGAGGACGCGGCTCAGGGTAAGGGCTATTCCGTCTTCCTTTGCAATACTGACGAAACTCCCGCCAAACAGCAGAGCTACCTGGATATCGTCATCAGCCAGCAGGTGGATGGCGTCATCATCGCGCCTTGCGATAGCAGTGCGGACAGCCTGGAGAAGCTGCGCCGGCGCAAGATCCCGGTGGTGATTGTGGACCGGGATATCAGCGGTTGGGAAGTAGACACAGTGCGCGGCGACTCGGTCGCCGGCGCGCGTGCGTTGGTCAGGCATCTCATCGGGCTTGGACACCAGCGCATTGCGGTTGTTACCGGCGCGGCCAACACGACGACTGCAGCGGATCGGGTGGTCGGCTATCACCTGGCGCTGAGCGAGGCGGGGATTGAGGTCGATCCGGACCTGATCCGCTTTGGCGAGTTTCGCAGCGGTTCCGGTGAGCGCGAGGCCGATGCGCTCTTGCGCCTGCCGGCGCCACCGACAGCCTTCTTCGCCGCCAATAACACCATAGCCGTAGGGGTCATCGACGCGGTCGGGCGCCATGGGCTGCGAATTCCGCATGACGTTGCCTTGGTTAGCTTTGACGACTTGCCGCACGCGACGCATCTCTTTCCCTTCCTGACGGTCGCCAGCCAGCCGGTCTACGAACTTGGTGTCAACGCGGCGCAATTGCTGTTGAGCCGTCTGGCTGCGGAAGACGACCTGCCAGCGCGCGAGGTCGTGTTGCCAACCCGGCTGGTCGTGCGCCATTCCTGCGGCAGCCGTCTGGCTGATCCGGCAGGCAGTTCGCTCAGCCTGCCCGTTTCTCAGGGCGTCCCTGAGACGGTCAGCATTGCGCCGCGCGTGTCGCCGGAGGATGCCGGCGCCAGCCGCGCGAGTCTCCAGGCGTTGGGCATGCTGACCGGTCGCCACGCAGTGGCAGTATCGACGCCGCAGCCCGATGTAGCCCGCTTGCTGGCGACTTTGCAGCATCAGACCGCTGACCGCATTCCTTATCTGGAGATGTGGATCGACAATCCGGCGCTCTACGCGCATGTGCTGGGCAGGCCGGCACAGGTTGACAGGATCAGCGGCTACCCGTTCATGCCGGAAGATCGCGTGGAGTTGGCGGTGCAATTGGGGATGGACGCAGTGGTCTGCGACCTCTCCAGGTTAGGTGGTAGTCACAACATGGCCACGGCAGCCGGCGACCGCATTGCCGATCCGCCGGTCGCACCGCTGCTGGACCAACTGAACTATTTGGAGCGCTACCTGCGTTCGGTCAACGGGACCGGCGTGGGGGTAATCGTCCACGTCGCGGGGCTGATGGGTGGGAACGCAGAGGAAGCTGCTGAACTGGCCCGGCTTGCGCAGACTGATCGTTCACTGGCCGAACGGCAGATGGATGCCGTGCTGTTGCGCCAGCTTCGCCTGTTGAGAGCGATGCTCGATCGTTTTACCGACGAGTTGGCTGCGGTGCTGATCAGCGATTGCTTAAGCGCTCTGGACGGCCCTTTGCTCGACCTGGACTCGCTGGAGGACGTGTACGCCGGCCGTGCACGACGGCTCATTGCGCCCGCCCTGGAGCATCACAAACTGGTCGGAATACACTCGCCCGGCCAGCTTGAAGCCATCATGCCGCTGCTGCACGCGGTCGGGTTCGACTTCGTGCATCCGGTCGATCCTGCCTGCAACGACCTGGCTGCGCTGCGTCGTTCCTGGATAGGCAAGCTGGCGCTGGCCGGTGGCTTCCCCGACGACCTGCTGATGACAGGGCCGGTGGACGCCATCGAGGCGCAGGCGCGCAAGTTGTGTTTCGAGCTGGCGGCTGGCGGCGGCTTCGTGCCCGGTTCTGCCGGCGGCATTTGCCCTGAAACTCCCGCGTCACATGTGATCGCGCTGGCAAAGGCAGTGCAGAACTATCGCGTTGATCACGGTCGTTTCGCACCTTGACAAGCAACACAAGATAATGTATCTTATGCATTGTAACATCGATAACATGGTATCGATATAACAAGCGCGACGCATGGCATCAACCCCGCCCCATTGCGCCTGTAAACCGTCGAAGGCCATGTCTCAACCCTACTGTTCCGTGCCGTAGCTCCCTTCAGGAGCATCATGTACCACAATTTCAGAATCGGAGGATTCAATGAAGACCCACAAAGTTCTGTTCGTGCTGATGGCGATGCTGGTTGTGTTTGCCCTGGCAGCAGGTTGCGCCGCGCCCGCTGCTACCACCACTGACACGTCCAGCGCCACCACCGCGCCAGCAACGGGCAGCGATGCAGCTGCCAAGCCCTACATCCCGGTCATCTCCAAGGGATTCCAGCACCAGTTCTGGCAGGCCGTGAAGGCCGGCTCCGAGCAGGCTGCCGCAGACTTGAACGTCGACATCACCTTCGAAGGTCCCGAGACCGAGGCGATGGTTGACAAGCAGTACGAAATGCTCCAGGCTGCAATCGCCAAGAACCCTGCCGCGATCTGCTTTGCCGCTGTAGACAGCAAGGCCATGGTGCCGCTGCTGGAAGAGGCCAAGACCAAGGGCATCCCGATCATCGGCTTCGACTCCGGTGTTGACAGCGACATCCCGCTGGCCACTGCCGCAACCGACAACATCGCCGCGGCGGCTCTGGCTGCCGACAAGATGGCGGAGCTGATCGGCGACTCGGGCAAGGTTGCCGTGCTGGTGCATGACCAGACCAGCCGCACCGGCATCGACCGCCGCGATGGCTTCCTGAACCGCATGGCGGAAGCGCATCCCAACGTTGAGATCGTCAACGTCGACTACGGCGCCGGCGACCAGCTCAAGTCCACCGACCTGGCAAAGGCCGTCATCCAGGCCAACCCGGACCTGAAGGGCTATTTCGGGGCCAACGAAGGTTCCATCATCGGCGTTCTGAACGCGGTGAAGGAACTGGGCAAGGAAGGCCAGATCGTAGTCATTGGTTACGACTCCGGCCAGCAGCAGATCGACGCCATCAACAGCGGTGCTGAGGCCGGCGCCATCACCCAGAACCCGGTCGGCATCGGCTACAAGTGTGTCGAAGCCGCCGTCAAGGCCATAAACGGCGAAACTCTGGACAAGGTCATCGATACCGGCTTCTTCTGGTACGACAAGACCAACATCGACTCTGACCAGATCAAGCCACTGTTGTATCAGTAGACTATATCGGCTGGTCCACTGACCGGCACCCACGTTTGAACACGCAGGGGCGGGACCTCCTCCCCCGCCCCTGCACAACCCCCTCGAAGGACACACCATGGGCGACGTTCTGGTCAATATGCAGGGAATCGACAAGTCTTTTCCCGGTGTGCATGCGCTAATCGAAGCACGGTTCGACTTGAGGGCGGGCGAAGTCCATGCGTTGGTGGGAGAAAACGGCGCCGGAAAATCGACGCTCATGAAGATCCTGTCCGGAATCTATCACAAAGATGCCGGACATATTTTATTGCAGGACAAGGAAGTCGAGATTCCATCGCCGCGCGCCGCTCAGGACCTGGGCATCAGCATGATTCACCAGGAGATCAACCTGATGAACCACCTGACTCTGGCGCAGAACGTTTTCATCGGCCGCGAGCCGCGCCGAGCCATCCGGTTTTTACTGGACGACGACAAGATCAATGACCAGACACGCGCGCTGTTTAACTCCATGCGGCTCAACCTTGATCCGCGCACCAAAGCCGCTGACCTGACGGTCGCCAAGCAGCAAATGGTGGAGATCGCCAAGGCGCTCTCCTTTGACTCGCAAGTGCTGATCATGGACGAGCCGACGGCCGCGTTGACCGAGGCGGAGATCGAAGAGCTGTTTCGCATCATTCGCGAGCTGCGGGACAACGGTGTTGGAATCGTCTATATCTCGCACCGGCTGGAAGAACTGAAGCAGATTTCCGACCGCATTACTGTGATGCGCGATGGCCAGACCATTGACACCGTGGACGCCCAGACGACCGGCATTGACCAGATCATCTCGATGATGGTGGGCCGGACAATTTTCGAAGCCGCGCCGGAGGTGCCGGAAACGCCCAACGAAGAGATCGCACTGGAGGTCAGGAATTTGAACCGCGGCGATGTCATCCGCGATGTCAACTTCTTCCTCAAGAAGGGTGAAATCCTGGGGTTTGCCGGGCTGATGGGCGCAGGGCGCACCGAAGTGGCCCGCGCCGTCTTCGGCGCCGATCCGGTCGATTCGGGCGAGTTCCGCGTGCATGGCGAAGTGGTGCATATCAAGTCGCCCAAGGACGCGGTCGCCCACGGCATCGGCTATCTCTCCGAGGACCGCAAACGCTACGGGCTGGCGCTGGGCATGGACGTCGAGGAGAATATCGCCCTGGCAGGGTTCAGCAAGTTCGTGGGCAGGCTGGGCACCGTCAACCGCAGCGCAACCCGCGAGACGGCCAACCACTACGTGGATGCCCTGCAGATCAAGACACCCAACATCGAACAGCGCGTCCGCAACCTCTCCGGTGGCAATCAGCAGAAGGTGGTCATCGGCAAGTGGCTGACTGCTGACACCGAAATACTGATCTTCGACGAGCCGACGCGCGGCATCGATGTCGGCGCCAAGAGCGAGATCTATCATTTGCTCAACGACCTGGCGCAGCAAGGCAAATCGATCATCATGATTTCCTCGGAACTGCCCGAAATCCTGCGCATGAGCCATCGCATCATCGTCATGTGTGAGGGACGTATCACAGGCGAGCTTTCGTCAGCGGACGCGACGCAGGAGGAAATCATGCGGCTTGCAACCCAGCGGCGGGGCCTGGTGAGCGCTAACGGCGAACCAGCCAGCGGCCAGAGCACCGAACAGAACGGAAAGGCCTAACCCATGGCAACTACCGATGCCGCGACCGCGGCCCCCAAGAAACGCTCGCTGCTGCGGGCTGATGCGGCCCAAAAGCTGCTGGCATTTTCTGCCCTGATCCTGATTTTCATCTTCTTTTCGCTGGCATCGCCCTTCTTCCGCACCCCGGATAATATCAGCAGCATCCTGGTGGCGACCGCCGTCAACGGCGTGCTGGCGCTGGGTGTGACGTTTGTGATCATCACTGCCGGCATCGACCTCTCGGTCGGCACAGTGATGACGCTTTCCGCCGTCATGACCGGCGTGGCCGTTACCAACCAGGGCTTGCCGGTTCCGGTTGGCATCGTCGTCGGCCTGTTGACTGGCACCACGGCCGGGCTGCTCAGCGGCTTGATGATCGCCCGCATGAAGATTCCCCCTTTCATCGCAACGCTGGGCATGATGATGATCGCCCGCGGGCTGTCGCTGGTGATCTCCGGCGTCAAACCGATCTATTTCAACGACACCCCTGGCTTTCGTGACATCATGATGGGATCGGTGGTCGGCGCGGTGATTCCCGGGTTCTCGGTGCCCAACGCGGTGTTTATTCTGTTTGGCGCGTCGTTGGTGGCGGCGTTCATCCTGGGCAAGACGGTGCTGGGACGCTACGCGGTGGCCATCGGCAGCAACGAGGAGGCGACGCGCCTGTCAGGCGTCAACGTCGCCAACTGGAAGACGGCCATCTACGCGCTGGGCGGCGCGTTCAGCGGGCTGGCCGGCGTCATGATCGCCTCACGGCTCAACTCGGCCCAGCCGGCGCTGGGCATCGGCTACGAACTGGAAGCCATCGCGGCGGTGGTCATCGGCGGCACCAGCCTCAGCGGCGGTGAAGGCACGATCCTCGGCACGCTGATCGGCGCGCTGATCATCAGCACGCTGACCAACGGCCTGCGCATTCTCAGCGTGCCGCAGGAATGGCAGATGGTGATCACCGGCGTCATCGTGGTGTTGGCGGTTTACCTGGACATCATCCGACGAAGAGGCCGGTAGGCCCACAGCCCGTCCAATAGGGCGGCGCGCCGACCAGTTCCGGGTGATCATGGTCCGGCGTACCGGTACTTGTATTCTCCGCCCATCTCAATCTGCCGGGGCGATCGTGATGTCGCTGGCTGCTATCACACGATACACTGAGTTCTCCTGCACGAACGGCACCCAGTCGAAGGCCAGGGACCACAAGGCGTCGAAACTGAGCACAGCACAGGCATATATCGCCAGCACGATCAGTATCCCGCGCAGAAAGTCCGGCAGCAGTCCCAGGGGATTCGCTACCAGCAATCCAACAAACATCAACGCCAGCACGATGACCACCGCCGCCGCCGCCAGTTGGCGCAGTGAGTTTCGCACAGTCAGTTTTCTCTGAGCCCGGTTGTCGTCGATCTTGTCGGCACAGTAATGCTGCACAGCGGCGCGCGTGGCCTGCGCCAGATCGCGTGAGATCTGATCGGGTGGCAACTGTACCGTGATATGGACGGTGCGCGGCAGGAACGGCCAATGCTGCAGCACCCGCTTTTGCGCGATCTCCAGACCTGTTTCTCCCAGGATGTCGACCCTGCGGGTGGAGAAAGGATTCACTGGGGGCGCAACAAAGAACTCTTGAATGTTGCTGAGCTGAACGACGATTCCTGATTCTGCAGGCATGGCTCGATCCTCGAGGGCTATGACTTGGGCTGCACAACGATTTCAAGGTTCTGAAGCTTGCGCAGGGCATTGTTTTCCAGACGGGGCTCGACCCAACCGAAGAATAGCTGCTCCATCGGATCCCAAAGGATCACCCATACAAACACGCTGATGGTCGCAACCGCTATTCCTCGCACAATCTGCGAAGCTGTCGTGAAAACGTTGTTGAGCAAGACATAAGCGACTGCGACCACGACAATTGAGATCGCAGTGACAAGGCCCAGGCCAATCAAGCTACGAACCCGCGAGAGGCGAATCTGCAGCCGGTTGTCCTCGATCTTTGCGGCAGCGTGCCGACGCAGCGCCTCCCTGGTTTGCGCCTCCAGGTCGGGCGTGATCTGGTCGGCGGGCAGTTTCAGGACCAGCTTGACGCCTTTCCAGTTGCGGGATCGACTCACCATCAGCCGGCGGACGATGAGCGTAATCGCTGGCTCGCCCAGCATGTCGATTTGCTCGCTGGAAAATGGATTGATATCTGGGGCGTTGAAGAGTTGGTCGATCGTGTCGAGGCGAAACACGATGTCGCCAGCCGGTGATGGGGACATGAGGAGACTCCTTCTATCGGGACAAGATCTGACCCTTCTGAGAAGCACTTTGAAATGACTTCGGAAGTCGCCGCTTGCTTGTCACGACTGGCTTGTAACGGTTGGGTTAGCCTCGTTTGTTGACCCGGCGACTTCCGAAGTCTGAACAGGCGGCTTCTCAAACAGCTTCTGAAGCGTGCCCGGCGTCACCAAAGATAGAGGATCGGCAGGCACTAAACGCTTCAAGCGGCTCATTGTATCACCTCCTTGCCCGGACGTTGCTATTCAGGCTACAGAGGACTGACAGCCCTGGTCTTGTGACAAAGTGAGTGACGCGCCAGTTGAAGGGTTAGTGATTGACAAGGACCGTCAGTCCTGGCTGAATAGTTACTCAATGTGGTATTATTGCAGCGTGGAGAACCTCCCCGAGCTTGGGAAACACCCGAAACCTGCCGCATGCCACCAAACATCCTGACCACAGACTCCTTCATCGCCCGCTGGCAGGCTTCCGGCGCGGCTGAGCGCGCCAACTACCAGCTTTTTCTCTCCGAACTGTGCGACGTGCTCGACCTGCCGCGGCCCAATCCGACTGTCCCTGACGAGGCGGGCAACGTCTACGTCTTCGAGAAGCCGGTACCGCTGCCGCACGGCACAACCGGGCGCATCGACCTCTACCGGCGTGGCAGCTTCGTGCTGGAGGCCAAGCAGGGCAGCGACCAACAGCAGCCGCCCGCGGCCCTCTCCACAGCGGGCGAGCGGCAGCGCAAGCAGCGCCGTCGCGGCACAGCCGTGCGCGGCACCTCGGCCTGGGACACGGCCATGGAGCGCGCCAAACAGCAGGCGCAGATGTACGCCCGCAACCTGCCGCCCGGCGAGATCGGCGACGGCCGCCCGCCTTTCCTCGTGGTCGTGGACGTCGGTCAGTCCATCGCCCTCTACGCCGAGTTCACTCGCAGCGGCGGCAACTACCTGCCCTTCCCCGACCCGCAGAGTTATCGCATCGAGCTGGCCGACCTGACCGACGAAGACACGCGCGAACTGCTGCGCACCGTCTGGCTCGATCCCATGAGCCTGGATCCGGCCCGCCGCAGCGCACGGGTGACGCGCGACATCGCCGACCGGTTGGCGCGGCTGGCGCGGGCGCTGGAAGGCGACTACGACCCCGAGACCGTCGCGCACTTTCTGATGCGCTGCCTGTTCACCATGTTCGCCGAGGACGTGGGGCTGCTGCCGGCCGGCAGCTTCACCCAGTTGCTGGCTGACGCGCGCCGCAACGTCGCCCATTTCCCCGAGTTCGTCGGCGAGCTGTGGCGCACCATGAACACCGGCGGCTTCTCGCTGGCGCTGCGCTTGCAGATACCTTATTTCGACGGCGGGCTATTCGAGGAGAGCAGCGCACTGCCGCTGACCGCCGACCAGTTGCAACTGCTGATCGAGGCTGCGCAGGCCGACTGGCGCGACGTGGAGCCGGCCATCTTTGGCACGTTGCTGGAGCGGGCGCTGGACCCGACCGAACGCCACAAGCTGGGTGCGCACTACACCCCGCGCGCCTACGTTGACCGGCTGGTGCTGCCCACTGTCGTCGAGCCGCTGCGCGCCGAGTGGGAGGCCGCGCAGGCTGCTGCGCTGCTGCTGGCTGAACAGGATAAGGCCGGCAAGGCGCTGGACGAGATCGAGCAATTCCAGCAGCGGCTGGCATCGGTGCGCGTGCTGGACCCGGCCTGCGGCTCCGGCAACTTCCTCTACGCGACCCTGGAACACCTGAAGCGGCTGGAGGGCGAGGTACTGGAGGTGCGCCGCCAGTTGGGCGGGCAGCAGATGCTGCTGGAGATGGAGAGCCTGATGG
Source organism: Anaerolineales bacterium (assembly GCA_020634615.1). GTDB lineage: Bacteria > Chloroflexota > Anaerolineae > JAAEKA01 > JAAEKA01 > JACKBK01. The sequence goes on along the minus strand of JACKBI010000020.1, from coordinate 4,724 downwards.
TGCGCCCGGAGCAGTTCCTGGGCATCGAGGTCAACCCGCGCGCCGCCGCCATCGCCGAACTGGTGCTGTGGATCGGCTTCCTGCAATGGCATTTCCGCAGCCACGGCGACGTGCGCCCGCCCGAGCCGATCATCCACCGCGCCCACAACATCGAATGCCGCGACGCCGTGCTGGCCTGGGACGCGGTCGAGCCGCTGCTGGACGGGGACGGCAACCCCGTGACCCGCTGGGACGGGCGCACCACCAAGACGCATCCGGTGACCGGCCTCGAAGTGCCCGACGAGACCGCGCGTGTGCCAGCCTTTCGTTACATCAACCCGCGGCCGGCCGAGTGGCCGCAGACCGACTTCGTGGTCGGCAACCCGCCGTTCATCGGCACCGCCCGTATGCGCGACGCGCTGGGCGACGGCTACACTGAGGCGATCCGCAAGGCATACAAAAACGTCCCCGCCTCGGCGGACTACGTCATGTTTTGGTGGGATAAAGCAGCCGAGCTGGCTCGCAGCGGCCGCATCCAGCGCTTCGGGCTGATCACCACCAACAGCCTGCGCCAGACCTTCAACCGCCGCGTCATCGAGCACCACCTGTCGGCCACGCCGCCATTGTCACTGCTTTTCGCCATCCCTGACCACCCGTGGGTGGACACCACCGACGGCGCAGCCGTGCGCATCGCGATGACCGTCGGCGCGGCCGGCGAGGTAGCCGGAGTACTACAAGAAGTGGCAACCGAGCGGGCGGGCGACGGAGACGCAGCAGAAATCTCATTCAGACGCAGCGTTGGTCGTGTGTTGGCAAATCTGACAACCGGCAGCGACGTGGCTGGCGCAACAGCCTTGAAAGCAAATGGCGACGTCAGCGGTCGCGGCGTTCAGTTGTTTGGTTCTGGGTTCATCGTCACAGAAGAGGAAGCTCAAACCCTCGGTCTGGGTACAGTATCTGGGCTTGAACGACACATCCGCCCGTACCGCAACGGACGTGACCTGACTGCCACACCCCGCGGCGTCATGGTCATTGATCTGTTTGGACTGAGCGTTGACGAGGTGCGAACGCAGTTTCCTGCGGTCTACCAGTGGGTCTACGAGCGAGTCAAACCTGACCGTGACCAAAACAACCGCGCCAGTTATCGCATCAACTGGTGGATCCACGGCGAGCCGCGCGCCAGCCTTCGTCCCGCCTTGTCTGGCCTTTCGCGCTACATCGCCACCGTCGAGACCTCAAAACACCGCTTCTTTGTTTTCCTCGATGCCTCGATCCTGCCCGACAATATGCTGGTCAACATCGCGCTGGACGAGGCCTGGTTCCTGGGCGTTCTCTCCAGCCGCGTGCACGTCACCTGGGCGCTGGGCGCTGGTGGACGTCTTGGTGTTGGCAACGATCCGCGCTACAACAAAACTCGCTGCTTCGAGCCGTTCCCCTTCCCCGCCGCCAGCGACGAACAGAAAGCCCGCATCCGCGCCATCGCCGAGGAACTGGACGCGCACCGCAAACGCCAGCAGGCGCTGCATCCCAAGCTCACCCTGACAGACATGTACAACGTCCAGGAAAAACTGTGCGCCGGCCAGCCGTTGACCGGCAAGGACAAGGCCGTCCACGAGCAGGGGCTGGTGTCCGTGCTGCGGCAACTGCACGACGACCTCGACGCGGCCGTCTTCGACGCCTACGGCTGGCCGGTCACTCTCAGCGACGAGCAGATACTGGAACGTCTCGTCGCGCTCAACGCCGAACGGGCCGCCGAGGAAGAACGTGGCATCATTCGCTGGCTGCGCCCCGAATACCAGGCCCCCGACGATCACGCGTCACGTTTCACGCAGCACGCACTCATCGAAGAAGACCTCCCCGCTGACCAACCTGATAAGGAGTCTCGCTCCCGCCTCCCCTGGCCGGCGCGTATGGCCGACCAGGCGCAGGCCGTCCGCGCCGCGCTCGCGTCGGCAGCCGTCCCCGTCACCGCCGCGCAGGTCGCGGCTCGTTTCGACGGCGCACCAGCCGCGCGCGTCGCCGAGCTGCTGGAAACGCTGGCCAGCCTCGGCCAGGCCGAGCAACTGGACGATGCGCACTTCGTGGCGGGTTGACGACAGCATCACCCTCCCCGCAACGCCGCTCTTTCGAAGGTTCCTGTCCGATTGGACAGTGCAGGATGTCCCATTTGTACGATGCAATCGGAAACGCCTTCGTGTATGATTGAACTAGGACGGCGTAATGAACACACCAGCGACCTGTGATCCAGAGGCCCCACCCACTGCCCAATAAGGAGCACTGAAAATGTCTCTAACTCTCGACCAGACCAACGTATCCAGCAAGCAAAAAGACATCAACCGCTTTCCCAAGGCCAAGGCCATCTTCAACATCTGCGCTATCGTGATCCTGATGCTGGTCTTTAACCTCTATCCGGATCGGATCGGGATCTGGCAATTTACCGGCGATGAGATCAGCTTCTATCCCCTGCTCAACTCCGTATTTCTCGCGACCTGGCTACCCTGGTTCAACATCTGGTGGATCCTGGCCTTAAGTCTGAACATCGCGCATCTCTCGCTGGGCCATTGGACCCTGGCCACCCGCGTGCTGGATATCGTGGTGATTGTGCTTGGTCTTAACATCATCCTGAGCCTGCTGTTTGGCTCGCCGATGAACGCCATCAACCCAGGTCTGGCAACAGCAGACCTCGGCTGGACCCAGGTCATGCGCGAGATGTCGCCCATGTTCACCTGGATCATCCCCTTTATCCTGGCGATAATTGCAATCGCGGTCGGTGTGGACCTGATCAGGAAGGTGATCTGGTTGGTGCGATCAGTGATCCGTTAGCGGAACGCACCTGGGTGCAAATCGATTTCCAGTGCAACCTACGCTGCGGATGCGCCTAGCCTGGCACGCCGCAGCGTTTGCGCGTTGATGGCAACGACGATGGTGCTCAACGACATGAGGATCGCGCCTGCAGCCGGCGATAGCAGAATGCCAAAGAACGGGTAGAGTACGCCGGCTGCCAGCGGGATTGCGATCACATTGTAGCCGGTCGCCCAGAGCAAGTTTTGCCGCATCTTGCTGTAGCTGGCGCGGCTCAGATCGAAGATCTTGACCACATCCAGCGGGTTGCTCTTGACCAGGATGATGCCGGCCGACTCGATGGCTACGTCGGTGCCGCTGCCAATAGCGATGCCGACATCGGCGCGCGCTAACGCCGGTGCGTCGTTGACACCATCGCCCACCATGGCAACCTTGCGCCCTTCTGCCTGTAAGGCAGCTACCTTCTCATCCTTGTTCTCCGGCAACACCTCAGCGATGTAGTCGTCGATATCCAGCTCCCCTGCCACAGCGGCTGCCACAGCCTTGCTGTCGCCGGTCAGCATCACGACCCGGACACCCAGCTCATGCAGGCGGTCTACAGCCTGTTTGCTCTCATCGCGAACGACATCGGCCAGGGCAAATGCGGCACTCACCGTGTCGTTATCCACCAGGAAGACCACGCTCTGTCCTTTGGCGCCGGCCTGGTCGGCGAAGCTGATCAATGGCTCGGCAGGCGTCAACTCCAGCATCTCCAGCAGCCGCGGTCCGCCGACGTGGATCGTGCGCCCTGAGGCTGCTGCTCGTACGCCGCGGCCCTTGATCGCCTCGAAGTCGTCGACGGCCGGCAGGGACAGACTCTTTTCTTCCGCCGCGCTGCGCAGGGCGCGGGCGATGATGTGCTCCGAGTCGCCCTCCACGGCAGCGGTCAGCGCCAGGGCCGCGTCGCGGTCCACGCCATCAGCTACGGCCATACCCACTACGCCGAAATCGCCCTTGGTCAGCGTGCCGGTCTTGTCGAAGATTACCGTGTCGATCTCACGCGCCTGCTCCAGCGCCAGCCGGTCGCGCACCAGGATGCCGTTGCTCGCCGCCAGGCTGGTGGAAATGGCCACCACCAGCGGGATGGCCAACCCCAGCGCGTGCGGGCAGGCAATGACCAGCACCGTTGCCACCCGCTCGGCCGCATCGACGCTGAAACCGGTAGCGGCGATCCAGGCGATCGCGGTCACAACGGCTGCACCCAGAGCGACGTAGAACAGCCAGCCGGCCGCCTTGTCGGCCAGAATCTGGGTGCGCGACTTGCTCTGCTGAGCCTGATCCACCAGGCGCATGATGCCGGCCAGCGCAGTCTGATCGCCAGTGGCGGTGATGCGCACCCGCAGGCTGCCGCTGCCGTTGATCGAGCCGGCGATGGCGCGGTCGCCCGGCCCTTTGCTGACCGGCCGCGACTCACCGGTGATCATCGCCTCGTTGACGTCCGAGTCGCCCTCGGCGATCTCGCCGTCAGCCGGGACGCTGGCGCCCGGCCTAACCAGCACCAGATCACCGGTTTTCAAGTCACTCGTCTGCACCGACTCGACGCTGCCATCGGACGCGATGCGCTCGGCCGTGTCGGGCATCAACTTGGCCAGCTCGTCGAGCGCGCCAGACGCCTGGCGCACGCTGCGCATCTCCAGCCAGTGGCCGAGCAGCATGATGTCGATCAGTGTCACCAGCTCCCAGAAGAAGCCGCTGCCCGGAGCGAAAATCAGGGCCGCCAGGCTGTAGAAGAACGAAACCGCGATGGCCAGTGAGATCAGTGTCATCATGCCCGGCTGGCGGTTGCGCAGTTCGGGCACGGCCATACGCAGGAAGGGAACACCGCCGATGACAAACACCAGCGCAGCAAAGATCGGGGCAATCCAGTTGCTGCCGGGAAACACTGGCATACTGAAGTTGAACCA
>JACKBI010000002.1 GCA_020634615.1 Anaerolineales bacterium | reverse complement strand
GATCATGCGCCTGGCACGCGCGCAAGGCGAACCAGAACCGGCCCAGCCCGGCCTGTTCGACTAACCTCCGCCGCTGAAGTCGAGGCTTCAGCCAGGGCCCCGGAGTCGAGGCTTCAGCCGGTGTGTTGACAAAAGGTTCTCATGGCTCACCATCCGCCGCACATCTATCTCGATGACACCTGGTATATTGTGACCGCTGCAACGCTCTACACTCGTCGCTATCTGTCAGCGTCGCGGGCGAAAGCGCTTGTGATCGACAAGCTGAGCGAGTTGGTGACGTCCTATGCCGTCACGCTGCGCGCGTGGGTCATTCTCGACAACCACTACCACGTTCTCTTCAAGTCGCGCCTGGGCGAGGACCTACCGCGGTTTTTCGGGCAGCTTCACGGAGCGACCTCCCGACAGATCAACTTGTGGGATGAAGCCGCAGGCCGCCAGGTCTGGCACAACTACTGGGACACCTGCATCCGCTCGGAAGAGGATTTCTGGATACGGTTCAACTACATCCACAACAACCCAATCAAGCACGGATACGTTAAGCGACTGGAAGATTGGCCCTATTCCAGCTATCATCACTGGCTGGCGACGAAGGGTTCAGACTGGCTCGACGATTGCTGGGCTCGCTACCCGGTGATCGATTTCTTGGAAGGCGACGATCTCGATCTAACCGGAGTCCGTGAGCAGGAGTCGAGGCTTTAGCCGGGTCTGGCGTACGATTCGACTAATACCCAGACTCCGTACAGTGCATACGACCCGGCCAAAGCCTAGACTCCGAATGGTGTTGACGAAGCCTCGCACTGGCAGGAGTCTAGGCCTTAGCCGGGTCTGGGGTAAGACCCGGCTAAAGCCTAGACTCCGAACTTCGGATCGGCAAATCCGCGGCAAGCGCAATACTGCCACTTTCATCACGTCTATATGTAGCCGACCCGAAGACGATACAGAAGATCAGAAGCAATCCGAGGTGGTAATCGAGAGACGCCAGAACAGGCAGAAGAAAGAGAGTGACCGCTGGTTAGTATTGGCCCAGCGGTCGAAGCCTTTGTAGGACCCAGACTGTTAGTAAAGGTTACGGGAATCATAACCAAGTTGGCGTCGAAAGTCAATGGAAAACCAGGCAATTTTAAGCTTTCCGGCGTTTTTATCGCTGTAAGTGCGCACTTGTAGGCAAACTCCAGACAAACCGAAGGTGAGGAATAGAGAAGATGGCCATCACTAACTACGAACGCGTCGGCAAGGCGCTGGAACTGCTGCGCGACGGGCTCCGCCCCTTCGTGGCACGCGAGCTGGAAGCCAAATTCGGCAAGTATTGGGTCACGTCGGTGACCGCCTCCTGGCCCAACGACCTGAGCTGGCGCGAGGGCGAGGACCTGCCGCAGCTTGATGTGGCCGTCTTGCTGCGCATGATGTGGGACCAGTGGAACGCCGTCTTCAGGGACACGCTGGGCTTCTCTGAACGCAGTCTGGTCAGTGAATTGCGCGACATGCGCAACAAGTGGGCCCACCAGGAACCCTTCTCCTCCGACGACGCCTACCGCGCGCTGGACTCGTCGGCGCGCCTGCTGGCTGCCATCTCCGCGCCTCAAGCCGACGAGATCGAAAAGATGAAGATGGAGCTGCTGCGCCTGCGCTTCGACGAGCAGGTACGCGGCGAGCGGCGCAAGAGCGCGAGTACGGCGATTGAGAGCCAGGCTGCTTCCGGCCTCAAGCCTTGGCGCGAGGTGGTGACGCCGCACCGCGATGTGGCCAGCGGCCGCTACCAGCAGGCCGAGTTCGCCGCCGACCTGTGGCAGGTCCATATGGGCGAAGGAACGGACGAGTACCGCGATCCGGTCGAGTTCTTCCGCCGTACCTACCTCACCGAAAGCCTGAAGTCGATGCTGGTGGGCGGGGTGCGCCGTCTCTCCGGCCAGGGCGGCGATCCGGTGGTCCAGCTTCAGACCAACTTCGGCGGCGGCAAGACCCACTCCATGCTGGCGCTCTACCACCTATTCTCTGGCATCGCACCCAATGAGCTGGCCGGCATCGACGCCGTCATGCAAGAGGCCGGGACGACTAAACTGCCGTCCGTCCGCCGCGTGGTGCTGGTGGGCAACAAGATCTCCCCCGGCAATCCGGTCGTCAAGCCCGACGGCACCGTGGTGCGCACGCTCTGGGGCGAGTTGGCCTGGCAGCTTGGCGGCCCGCAAGCCTACGCCCGCATTCAGGCCGACGACGAGCGCGCCACCAGCCCCGGCGACGCGCTGCGTGAGTTGTTCAGGGACTATGGCCCCTGCCTGGTCCTGATCGACGAGTGGGTGGCCTACGCTCGCCAGCTTCATGACCAGGGCGATGCGTCCTCGGCGTCCAGTGCAAGTTTGCCGGCCGGCGCCTTCGAAACCCAGTTCACCTTCGCCCAGGTGCTGACCGAATCGGCCAAGCTGGTGGGCAACTGTCTGCTGGTCATCAGCCTGCCGGCATCGGACACGTCAGGCTCGCCCCACACCCAGGCCGACGATGCCGAAGTGGGCGGCCGCCGCGGCCGCGAGGCGCTCGACCGGTTGCGCAACGTCGTCGGGCGCGTCGAGTCCTCCTGGCGGCCGGCCAGCGCCGAGGAAGGCTTCGAGATCGTGCGCCGTCGGCTGTTCGAGCCGTTGAACGACCCTGGCCAGTTCAAGGATCGCGACGTCGTCGCGCGCGCTTTTGCCGACTTCTACCGGACGCAGCACCAGGAATTCCCGCCCGAGTGCCGCGACGCCGACTACGAAAAGCGCATCCGGGCCGCCTACCCCATCCACCCGGAGATCTTCGATCGGCTCTACTCCGATTGGTCAACGCTGGTGAAGTTCCAGCGCACGCGCGGCGTGCTGCGGTTGATGGCCGCGGTGATCCACAATCTGTGGGAAAAGGGCGACCGCAACCCGCTGATCATGCCGGCCAACATCGCCATCGATGACCGGCGCATCCAGTTCGAGTTGACGCGCTATCTCTCAGACAACTGGGTGCCCGTGATCGAAAAAGACGTCGATGGTCCCAATTCGCTGCCGCTGCGTCTGGACGGTGAGGTGCCCAACCTCGGCAAGTTTGCCGCCAGCCGGCGTGTAGCGCGCGCCATCTACCTGGGCTCCGCGCCCACGGCGACCGCTGCCCACCGCGGCATCGAGGATCGCCGGATCAAGCTCGGCTGCGTCATGCCCGGCGAGTCGCCCGCGGTCTTCGGCGATGCGCTGCGCCGGCTGGCCAGTGCGGCCACCTACCTCTACCAGGACGGCCCGCGCTATTGGTATTCGACCCAGCCCACCGTTACCAAGCTGGCCGAGGATCGCGCCGAACAACTCAAGCGTGATACCGACAAAGTGGTGCACGAGCTGGACGGCCGTCTGCGCAAGGATCTGGTGCACAAGGGCGACTTCAGCCGCGTCCATGCTTTGCCTGCGTCGGGCTATGACGTGCCCGACGACCTCGACGCGCGCCTGGTGGTGCTGAACGTCGATCACCCCTACAGCAAGGATGAGAACAGCGCGGCTGAGCTGGCCGCCAGGGCGATCCTCGACATGCGCGGCAACACGCCGCGCCTCTACCGCAACTCCGTAGTCTTCCTGGCCGCCGACAAGACCCGGCTCCAGGACCTGGATGAAGCGACGCGCAAATACCTGGCGTGGGAGTCGATCCTGGCAGAGAAGGTGCAGCTCGACCTGTCGCCCCTTCAGGTCAAGCAGGCCGAGGCGCAGCGCAACACAGCCGACAGCACTGTGACCGCGCGCCTGCCTGAAACCTACCAATGGCTGCTCGTGCCCGTGCAGGCGACGCCCCAGGTTCCGGCCACCTGGCAGGCCCTGCGCTTGACCGGGCAGGATGCGCTGGCCGTGCGCGCCGGCAAGAAGCTCAGGAATGACGACCTGTTGGTGACAGGGCTGGCCGGCACCATGTTGCGCATGTGGATGGACAAGATCCCGCTCTGGCGCGGCGATCATGTCAGCATCCGGCAGCTCGTCGACGACTTCGCACGCTACACCTATCTGCCGCGCCTGCGCGACGCCGAAGTATTGCTCAACGCCATCCGCTCCGGCGTTGCGCTGTTAACCTGGGAACAGGATGGGTTCGCCTACGCCGACGACTACGACGAGGAAGCGGGTCGCTATCGCGGCTTGCAGTGCGGGCAGCACGTGATGCTTGTGGACGCAACTGCGCCCGGGCTGTTGGTAAAACCGGCCGCAGCGCGCGTGCAGTTGAATGCAGAGTTGGCCGCCGCAAAGCCCGAGCAAATCACTGTGATCGGCGGGACGGATGAGGATGCACAAACTGGCGAGACAGAGACGGCTGGTACCACCGGCACTGCCGGCGCCACCGCCGCACCCACGAAGCAGCCGAAACGCTACTACGGCACAGTCACCCTCGACACCACGCGTGTCGGTCGTGACGCCAGCCAAATTGCCGACGAAGTCATCGCCCATCTGGCTGGCCTGGTCGGTGCCAGAGTAACCGTCACCCTCGAAATCGAAGCCGAAATGCCCGAAGGCGCGCCCGACCATGTCGTTCGGACAGTGACGGAGAATGGCCGCACACTCAAGTTCGACAACCAGGCCTTCGAGCGGGAATGAGCTTTGATCACAACGACCACCGCCTGTCATTTACGATCCCACATCAACACTTTCGATTCATCCCATCTTGAAACCAGGCAGATCGCCCAATACGTTGCCAGAACAGGTCGATTCGTACACGCTTGGTTGGCGATGCGTCGGTCTGCTTCTCAGCTCCTCCTCGCTCATTCTGCTGAATCTAGCAGGCCAAGGCGCAAAGCCCAGCCAATGACTTCATCTTCAAAGATCGAGCCACGTGCCCAGGCCGCGCGCCTTGGCGTTGTGCAGGACCAACGGGGCGGTGGCCATGTCGTCCAGGGCAAGACCCAGGTTACAGGCCACCGTGCGCTCTGACGCCGTTTCGCGGCCTGGTTTCTGGCCGATCACCAGCTCACCGAGGCTGGCGTGGATCGGGGGGATCGCCTGGAAATAGCCAATGCCACGGTAATGTTCAAGCTGGGGGATGTCGTCGGTGCAGAACTTGTCGGCCTCGGCCAGCGCCGCGGGATGCCAGTATGAGTCAAAGTCGACCAGCGAGGCGAAGGCGCCTTCGTCCAGCCAGCCGGGCTGGATCGTCGCGTGCGGTGTGCGCAGGATCGGTCCCGCAGTGACTACCAGATCGCAGCCGCTGACAGCTTCTTGCGGACTCCGTGCAATGATCACCTCCAGTCCGTACTTGTCCTCCACTTCATCGGCGTAGCGCAGCGCAGTGACCAGGCGGTGGTCATAGGCGACCACCCGTTTCAGGGGAAACAGCACTTGCAGCGCTTCCAGGTTGCTGCGACCCTGAACGCCACACCCCAGAATGCCCAGCGTTTCCGACTCGGGCCGTGCCAGGTATTTGGCGGCCAGCGCCGTCGCTGCGCCCGTGCGTTTCGCGGTGATCCAGGTGCAGTCCATCACTGCCAGCGGCAGGCCGGTGTCGGTGTCGTTGAGCACCAGCAGGCCGCTGATGTAGGGCAGGCCGCGGTCCTGGTTCTGGGGATAGCCGCTGACCCACTTGACGCCGATGCTGTCCAGCGAGGGGATGTAGGCCGGCATGGCGTGGATGAACGCATCGGGTCGTGAGTGGACGCCCGGCTTGGGCGGCATTTCGACGTTGCCCCGCCCATGCTCGCCAAAGGCGATCTCCAACGCGTTGATGATCTCTGTCATGCCGACACCTGCGGCGACCACGTCGTGACGAGACAAATAGAGGAATTGGTGTTTGGACATGGGGTTACCTCAATGCATACAAGGCCATGACGATCATGGCCGCAGTCGCTAGGGCCAGCAACAAACCGACCAGAATCGGTGTAACTCTGCGCATGGTGAATTTCAGAAGCTCAACTTTGCCGAAAAAGCTGAGCTTCGCCTTGCTGAATTTTAGCACACCCGCGCGCTGGGGAAAAACATCCCGACGTTTTGCGGGACGTGGTATAATGGCTGCCACATCCAATCAACGACTTGATCGGCGGTCGATTTCAGCCTGCATGGAGGACAGTGGCATGAGAAGCAACAGGTGGCGAGTGTTGGTGGTGGTAGCAAGCTTGCTGCTGGTCGCAGTTGTGCTTTCGGCATGTGCGCAAAGTGGCGTTGACCCCTACCAGGCCGGCCAGGCGGTTCGCCAGCAGGTGGACCAACTGATGAAGGACTTGGGACAGTTCGCGGCTGGATTCTGTTCGGCGTCTCTTCTGCCAGGCATTGTTGCGGTGGTCGTCGCCTGGTTTGCAGCCGTGCGCAGCAGCAAATAACGCGCCGCTGGGAATCCGCAAGACAGACTTGCTGCGGCAACGCGGGTACGATGCGGCAGACGAGTGTTCTTAGGACTGCTGCTCCAGGCTGCGCAGGTCGCCAGGTTGCAGCCATTCGATAAGACTTGAACGCTGGCCGGCGACTTTTTCAGTCTCGTCAAGCGACCGGCCGGTAGTTCTCTTCCCGACCACAACTTTCAACGAGGATAGCACGTGCAGCCCATTTCCGGTATTCATCACATCACAGCCATCGCCAGCGATCCGCAAGCCAACGTCGACTTCTATCACAAAGTCCTGGGCCAGCGGCTGGTCAAGACCACCGTTAACTTCGACGATCCGGGGACGTATCACCTTTACTACGGCGACGAGACCGGCAGTCCGGGTACAATCATGACCTTCTTTCCCTGGCCGCACGCTCGCCGCGGCGTTGTTGGCAACGGCGAGATCGGCGCGTCCGCCTATGCCATCGGGGCCGGTTCAGTCGGCTACTGGCAGGAACGCCTGCAACAGTATGGCGTTCACACCGGCGACGTTGAGACCCGCTTTGGCGCCGAGGTGATCACATTGCGCGATCCGGATGGCATGGCGCTGGAACTGGTGGTGAACGACGCGGTGCACACGCCGCGCTATTGGGCGGGTGGTCCCGTACCGGAGGAGCACGCGCTGCGCGGCTTTTTCGGCGTCACCCTGTTTGAATCGCGGGCAGCGCCGACTGGCCAGTTGCTCACCGGGCAAATGGGCTATCGGCTGGTTGATCAGGAGGGCGATCGATGGCGCTATCGCGCCGACTCGTCCGCGGGCGGCGGTATTGTGGATGTGCTGGAGCGGCCAGGAATCGGCTTTGGCCGCATGGGCGCAGGCTCTGTGCATCACGTCGCATTCCGCGCCCGGCACGACGCCGAGGAACTGGAGTATCAAGCGGCGATACGCGCTGCGGGCTTCGATGTGACCCCGGTGCGCGACCGCCAATACTTCCACTCGATTTACTGGCGTGAGCCGGGCGGCGTCCTATTTGAGATTGCAACCGATCCGCCCGGTTTTACCTGGGACGAGAGTGTCGCTGACCTGGGCACCGGCCTGAAGCTGCCGCCATGGTTGGAAGATCGACGCGGCGAGCTGCTTGGCGTCTTGCCGGTATTGCAGGTATGACCATGGCTGACTCTGCAACCCAGACTCACCTGCATCGTGGTCAACCTGTCTACACGGCCGGCGAACGTCTGTCCAACGCCTGGGCGGCCATGGTGCTGGTTCATGGCCGCGGCGCCAGCGCGTCTGATATTCTGCTGCTGGGCGAAGAACTGTACCATCCCCAGTTCGCGTATCTGGCGCCGCAAGCTGCTGGCAATACGTGGTATCCCTACAGTTTTCTCGCGCCCATAGCGCAGAACGAGCCGTGGCTGACGTCGGCGCTGGAAACAGTCGCAGCCGTGGTGCAGCAGGTGGAGGACGCCGGTATCGACGCCCGGCGCATCGTAGTTGGGGGCTTCTCGCAAGGGGCGTGTCTGGCCAGCGAGTTTGTGGCGCGCAATCCCCGGCGTTACGGCGGCCTGCTGGCGTTCAGCGGCGGTCTGATCGGTCCACCCGGCGGGTTGCGCACCTACAGCGGTGACCTGGGCGGTACGCCGGTCTTCCTCGGATGCAGTGATGTCGATCCTCACATTCCGCAGGAGCGCGTGGTGGAAAGCGCCCAGATTCTCGAGGCTCTGGGCGGCGATGTCGTGTATCGGTTGTATCCCGGCATGGGACACACCGTCAACCGCGACGAGATCGACCGGGCGCGCGTCATTGTGCGTGCAGTTGTTGCGCAGAAGTAAGCTAGCTCGACTGACCAGGGGGCAGTCGCTTTTACGAGCTTGTCATAACTGCTCGTGGCGCTCGCAGTGACTGTCATCTGTCCGCAGTTTCCCCTTCACGTCAAAAGTGTGGTCAAATTCACACCAAAATTGTGAACTACTTCATAGCGAAAAACTGATATTCGCGGTATGATAGGTGCAATCGCGAGGCCAGTCAGTTGAAAACACAGCACTGGGTATTGGGAGGAGCAAAACGAAGCGGCGCTGTGCTTTGATAACGGCACTGGGCTCGGGAAACATTTTCATCCGCCTGCTGGCACGGCAACAACGATCTGTGCGGGGGCAGGAAGCGGCTGTGCCGGCAGGCGGATCGAGCCACTTGTGCAACCTGGGGTCGTTGAGGGCAACCGTCACCGCAATGGGGTACCGGCCAAGGTGGCACCGTTCAGTGTTTTGACCAGGAGGGGTCCCATGAACAAGTTGATTGCGGTACTATTGTTGATCGCCATGTTGCTGTTGCCGGCATTGCCCGTCGCAGCAACTTCGCCGATCCCGCATCGTTATTTCATCGATGCTGAGGGAGCGTGTGTTGCACCTGATGGCGACGGTTTGCCCACTGTGATTGAGGGAGCGAACATTTCCTATTTCTACGAAAAGGGCGGTACGTTGGCCATGCGTTGCAGGGGGCCGTTGCCCGAATCGGCAGCCATACCCGATCATTTCATCAAGCTGGACTACAACACGACGGGTCTGTTCTGTGCCGGAAAGATGAAGGATACGATTGCGGTTACTGTCAACTATGCAGCCGTTGTCTATCCCTTGGTGGGGTACGATCCGCCGGGCTTCACCGAGATCGTCTGCCGGTTTGGCCCACGTCCTCAGGTTCCGTAACCGCTCTGGTCCTCAGGCGACGAGTACTAGCAGACGTGTAGTGCAGACACAAAAAGCTCCCGGTGTGTGGCCGGGAGCTTTTCGCGGAAGGAGGGTACAACGACGTTAATTCAGGCCACTGTAGCTCTGAAGCGTCTTCATGTAGTTGGCTCGCTCAAAGGCAGCCGGCTCGGGCACGGATCGCTGGCTGAGGCTGCCCTTCATCTCGTCGATGGACTCGTATTCATGCTCTTCCATCCAGCGCGTGACGCCGGTCAGCAGCGTGCTGACATGGCCGACGCCGTTTTGCAGCAGGACAGAACAGACGTTGGCGATATCTGCGCCAGCCATCATCGCCTTGATCACGTCCTCTGACGTGTGGATGCCGGTGGTCAGCGCCATCGACGATCGAATCTTGCCGTAGAGAATGGCGATCCAGCGCAGCGGCAGGCGCATCTCATCCGAATTGCTCAACACCAGACGCGGCCCGACCGTCAGTTCTTCGATGTTCATGTCCGGCTGGTAGAAGCGATTGAACAGCACCAGCGCATCCGCGCCGGCGTCGTCCAGCATGGCAGCCATACGCGGCATCGCACTGAAGAAGGGGCTCAGCTTCATCGCCACCGGGATGTTGACGTGGGCTTTGACATTGTTGAGCACGTCGAGATAGACATGCTCAACTTCGCTGCTGGTCAGCGTCAGCTGCGTCGGGATGAAATACAGGTTGATCTCAAGCCCGTCGGCGCCAGCCTCCTCGATGCGGGTCGCATAGTCGATCCAGCCGCCGTCGCTGATGCCGTTCAGGCTGGCGATCACCGGCACATCGACCGCTGCCTTGGCCTTGCGGATGTGTTCGAGGTATTCGTCGGGTCCAAGGTTGAATTCGTACGGTTCCGGGAAATAGCTCAGTGCTTCAGCGAAGCTTTCCGTGCCATAGTCCAGGAAGTGGGTCAGCGACGCAGCCTCGAAGTCAAGCTGTTCTTCGAAAAGCGAGTACATGGTGATTGCGGCTGCGCCAGCGTCTTCCATGCGCCGAATGTTGTCAAGCTTGTAGCTCAGCGGCGAAGCGCTCGGTACGATCGGGTTTTTCAGGGACAGGCCCATGTAGGTGGTTGTCAGGTCCATGGTGGTCTCCATCAGCTCTCGTCGCTGTAATCCAGCGTCGCCATCTGCTCGTACAGGTGCCAGCGGCTGGTGACATCTTCTTGCGCCAGCGTCAGCAGCTCTGCTGCGTGCTGCGGCTTGGTCTTGGTCAGCATGGTGTAGCGCGTCTCGTTGTACACATAGTCGCGCAGCGGCATCTTCGGCGCCCGCGAGTCGAGCTGCAACGGGTTCTTGCCGTTTGCAACCAGCCGCGGATCGTAGCGCAGCAACGGCCAGTGACCGCTGTCCACAGCCTTCTTCTGCTGATCGTTGGCAGTGGTCATGTTGATGCCGTGGGCGATGCAGTGGCTGTAGGCCAGGATCAGGCTTGGTCCGTCGTAGGACTCGGCATCCAGAATCGCTCGCACTGTCTGCGCATCGCTGGCGCCCATCGCGATGCGCGCCACGTAGATGTTGCCGTAGCTCATCGCGATCATCGCCAGGTCCTTCTTGGGCAGCGGCTTGCCGGCCGCTGCGAACTTGGCCACTGCGGCGCGCGGCGTCGCTTTGGACATCTGGCCACCGGTGTTGGAGTACACTTCCGTGTCCATCACCAGGACGTTGATGTTGCGGCCCGATGCCAGCACATGATCCAGGCCGCCGTAGCCGATGTCGTAGGCCCAGCCGTCGCCGCCGAAGATCCAGACCGTCTTCTTGACCAGGATGTCGGCCAGGCTGGCAAGCTGCTTCAGCCCCGCTGCGCCGTTCAGGCTGGCGAGCCGCTGCTTCAGCGCCGCAACCCGTTGCCGCTGGTCGTAGATACCAGTTTCATCCGATTGGTCGGCCGTCAGCAGGCCGTCCACAAGTTCGAGGCCGATCAGTTCGGCGTTCTGCTTGAGCAGTTCGATGGCGTACTCCAGCCGCTTGTCCAGTGTCAGGCGCATGCCCAGACCGAACTCGGCGTTGTCCTCGAACAGACTGTTGGACCATGCCGGGCCGCGACCATCGCTGTTGACAGCGTATGGCGTGGTTGGCAGGTTGCCGCCGTAGATCGACGAACAACCGGTGGCGTTGGCGACGATGGTGCGGTCGCCAAAGAGCTGGGTGATCAGCTTGATGTAGGGCGTTTCGCCGCATCCAGCACATGCGCCGGAATACTCGAACAGCGGCTGCAGCAGCTGGTTGGTCTTGACCTGACGGGTGTTGACGTTGCGCCGGTCGATCTCCGGGATGCTCAGGAAGAAGTCGTAGTTCTCGCGCTCCCGGTCACGGATCGGTGGCTGTGGCTCCATGTTGATGGCCTTGAAGCGCGGCTCCCGCTTGTTCTTGGCCGGGCAGACATGGACGCAGGCTCCGCAGCCGGTGCAGTCCTCTGCTGCTACCTGGATCGTGTACATCCAGCCGGGATACTCCTTGCCCTTGTAGGGCATGGAGCGGAACGACTCTGGCGCGCCTGCCAGTTCCTCTTCCGGGTAGGCCTTGATGCGGATCGTGGCGTGCGGGCAGACCAGCGCGCATTTGCCGCACTGGATGCAGACGTCCGGGTCCCAGATCGGAATTTCCAATGCGATGTTACGCTTTTCCCACTGGGTGGTCGCCGATGGGTAGGTGCCGTCGATGGGGAGGAGGGAAACCGGGAGATCATCGCCGCGGCCCGCCATGATCTCGGCCGTTACCTTCTGCACGAAATCAGGCGCTTGCGCTGGCACCATGGAGGGCAACTCCACCGTGCTTGATACATCGGCAGGCACCGGCACGCGGAAGAGATGCGCCAGCGTCTGATCGACCGCCTCGTAGTTCTGCTGAATGACCTTTTCGCCGCGTTTGCCGTAGGTCTTCTTGATGGCCTGCTTGATCGCGGCAATGGCTTCGTCCTCGGGCAGCACGCCGGAGATGGCGAAGAAACAGGTCTGCATGATGGTGTTGATGCGCCCACCCATGTTGGTCTTGTCGGCCACATCGTAGGCGTCGATTACATAGAACTTCATGTTCTTGCGGATCAGGTGCTCCTGGTAGACCCGCGGCAGGCTGTCCCAGACTTCGTCCTTGTTGACGTAGGTGTTGAGCAGGAAGACACTGCCTGGCGCCGCCTGGGCCAGCACGTCGTAGCGCTCCAGAAAGATCGTCTGGTGCACGGCGATGAAGTTGGCCGAGGTGATCAGATAGGGCTGGCGGATCTCGGTGGGACCGAAGCGCAGGTGCGATACGGTCGTCGCGCCCGACTTCTTGGAGTCGTAGACGAAATGGCCCTGGGCGTAGTTGGGGGTGTCCTCGCCGATGATCTTGATGCTGTTCTTGTTGGCGCCCACGGTGCCGTCAGCGCCCAGTCCGTAGAACAGCGCCCGCACGACCTTGGGCGACTCGATGCTGAAGCCGGGATCATAGTCGATGCTGGTGAAGGTCACGTCGTCGTTGATGCCGACCGTGAAGTGATTCTTGGGCTGTGGCTTGGCCAGCTCGTCGAAGATGCCTTTGACCATGCCGGGCGTGAATTCCTTGCTGGAGAGGCCGTAGCGCCCGCCGACGATCTTCAGGCCGCTGCGCTCGCCTTCCACCATGGCCGTGATGCAGTCCAGGTAGAGCGGCTCGCCCGAGCCGCCTGGCTCCTTGGTGCGATCCAGCACGGCCACCTTGGTGGTTGTGGCCGGCAGGGAAGCAAGAAAGGCTTCGGCGTCGAAGGGGCGATAGAGGCGTACCTTCACCAGGCCGACCTTTTCGCCTTGCTCCACCAGGTGTTCGACCGTCTGATGAGCCGTCTCAGCGCCCGATCCCATCATCACGATGACCCGATCGGCGTCGGGGGCGCCGACATAATCGAACAGGTGATAGTGTCGCCCTGTCAGTCCGGCAAAGGTGTCCATGGCCTCCTGCACGATAGCCGGTGTCTTCTGATAGAAGATGTTGACCGTCTCGCGTGCCTGGAAGAAGACGTCCGGGTTCTGGGCGGTGCCGCGGATAAACGGGGTGTCAGGCGACAAGCCGCGCGCCCGGTGTGCGATCACCAGATCGTCGTCGATCATCGCGCGGATGTCGTCGTCGGTCAGTTGCTCGATCTTGGCGACTTCGTGGCTGGTGCGGAAACCGTCGAAGAAGTGGATGAACGGCACGCGTGCTTTCAACGTGGCTGCCTGTGCGATCAGCGCAAAGTCCATGACTTCCTGGACCGAGTTGCTGCACAGCATGCCCCAGCCGGTTTGGCGGGTCGCCATCACGTCGGAGTGGTCGCCGAAGATCGACAGCGCCTGGGCGGCTACGCTGCGGGCCGCGACGTGAAACACGGTCGGTGTCAGCTCGCCGGCGATCTTGAACATATTGGGCACCATCAGCAGCAAGCCCTGCGATGCTGTGAAGGTGGTGGTCAGCGAGCCGGTTTGCAGCGCGCCGTGGACCGCGCCCGCTGCGCCGCCCTCAGATTGCATCTCCACCACCAGCGGCACGGTGCCCCAGATGTTGGTTTTGTCCTCGGCCGTCCATTGGTCAGCCCACTCGCCCATGGGGCTGGAAGGGGTAATCGGATAGATCGCAATGACCTCGTTTACCTTGTGGGCGATATAGGCGGCAGCCTCGTTGCCGTCGATAGTTACATAGGGTCTTTTACTCATGATCGCTCCCGTCGTCAGATTTCCTGGCTGCCGTGGTACACTCTCGCCGGCAGCCGGTAGGTATGCTGAGCGTTGCTAGTTGTGAAATGTAGAAGGGTTTTGCCGTCCACAGAAGAAGCATACCACGTTTGCGCAGCGCGTAACATGATTCATGTCATACGCGGCAGGATTTGTCGTGACGTGTTCGCATTCGCGGCTGGTCGAGTAGCGGGATGAGGGGCGCCAACGGGCATGAAGGTGCAGGATTCCAGCGTATCGAGACCTTCCGAGAGTCGCATGCGAGACCCGCTTGATCTTGATACGGCGCTGCGCCTACTCCATTCACGCGTGCTTCACGCTCGATCGGCGCTGTACACACGAAAAACGCCCCCGGCGAGTCAGCCGGGGGCGTTTTTCGTGTTAAGTGGGGAGGCAAGCGACTAGCAGCTATTGCATATCTTGCTTAACTCTGCAATCAGCAGCGTGATAGTCATGTCGCTGCCTCCGTCCTGGTCGGGCTAGCTGTTCCGGCCCGACCAGAACTGTATTTCGTCGAAGTACTCGACAACCGCACTGATGCTTGATGCACGTGGTCCTGCTTCAGCCCGCTACTCACCTGGCATGGACCCGCGTCATCGATCAATGTCGGCCTAGGTCGATAGATTACTCAGACACACCGATTGTCAGGGTGCTGCGCGATCTTCTGCGCTGCACCAGCAGTCCGCCGGCGATCAGGGCTACTACTGCCAGCAGCATGTACGGCAGCGCGCTGAAGCTCTGGCTTGCGGCTCCGAGTTCGCTGACGGTGACAGCCGTCGGGATGGGTGAGCTGGGCAGCGGCCACACGTATGCGCCGCGGCTGCGGGTCCACACTGCCAGGGTGGTTGCGCCAGCGTCGATGGTCATGTCCCAGATCATCACGTTGGGCAGGCCGGCCTGGAAGCGATACCATTCCGGCGAGCCGGCGGTGATGTCGTTGGTGTAGTAGAGACCCCAGTCAGTACCCGCGAACACCTGCTGCGGGTAGTTGGGGTTGGCGATGATCGAGTCAACCGGGACGTTGGGCAGGTTGCCCGACTTGTCGGCCCAGGTGAAGCTGCCGCAATCGGCTGTGCAGGTTACCTGGTAGACATGGCCCGGAGTGCCAGGCGTGTTCTGGTCGAAGCCGCCGACCGCCGCATAGCCGATGAGCGGGTTGACCGGGTCGATTGCTACGTCCAGAATTGGCCGGTTGGGCAGAACTGTGTTGCTGTCGGTGACATTTACCCAGGTCGCGCTGTTTGCCGCGCCCTGGCCAAGATTGAAGCCCATCTGCACGTTGCCGTCGTTAGTGCCGACGATGGCGCGCGTGACGTCGCTCCAGGCGTAGTTGAGCTGGTTGATGATCGATCGGTCGGCGAGGGTGTTCTTGGTCAGGTCAGGGCTGTTGACAAGCCAGTTACCCAGTCCGGTGATCGACTCCCAGACGCGATACGAGCCGGCGATCATGTGCGTGCAGCCGGTGCCGGGGCAGCCATTCTTCTGGATCTCGTAGGGGAAGATAAAGCCGCGCCGGTCAGCCGTCCAGCCGCCGGTAATGTTGACCTGGTTGCCGTAAGCGCCGGTGGTGCTGACGGCCAGCGAGCCATTCTGGCTCTCCTGGTAGTAGCGCTGGTTGAGCACGGGCTCGATGCGGGCGAACATACCGTCGCCGCCCTTGCGCAACTGCCAGACCGCTTCGCTGGGATTGCCAGCGTTCCAGACATAGACAGCCGAGCCGTTGTCCTGCATACCGCCGTTGATGCCCGGCTGCGCAGCTGTGGCAAAGCCGCCCGTGATGTCACCGGAGTAGAACTCCAGCGTGCTAAGGCTGTTGTTGATCTGAGTGAACGTCGGGGTGGCTGCGTCAGCGTTGAGCGTGACGTAGGCGCCGCCGTCGCTGCCGGCGATCAGTGTCGTGGACGAGCCGGGCACGAAGGCCAGCGCGTGCTGGTCGACGTGGACCGTGTCGCCGCCGCTATAACCGCACGTAATGTCGGTAAAGGTCGTGCCACCATTGGTCGATTTCCAGATGTCAAACGTATCCATGAAAACGACATCGGGGTTGTTGGGATCGACTGCCAGGCCCTGGTCGTACCAGTTCTGAGGATAGTCGCCGCCACAGCCAGTCAAGCCGGCCACGGTGGAGCGCTGCTCCCATGTCGTTCCGCCGTCGGTGGTGCGCCACACGCCAAGCTGGCCGTGGGTATTGCCCAGGACGGCCTGCACCTGGACGTAGATGACGTCAGGATTGCTGGGCGCCATTGCGACGTCCATGCGTCCCAAGGTGTTGCCACCGGGATCGGCGACGGGAATGCCGCTGCCAGTGCCGACAGGCCAGCCGTTGTCGGGCCGGCTAAGCAGATCCCAACTGGCCGGGCAGCCCGAAGCGGGCCAGGTGGTGCTGTAGGCGCCATTGGCGCCGTTCAGGTTCAGATTGGCCTGCACCGGTGTGTTGGTCCCGCGCGCGCCCACGAACGCATACAGGGTCGTATCGTCGCCCTCATCGCGGGTCAAGAGACCGGTGATATCCTGGCGCTGCGTGGAGAAGGCGTTGGTCAAGCATGGCCCGGTCCAGTTCGTTCCCGCGTCGTAGGAGAAGAACATGCCGGTTTTGGTGCCCACGGCCACGTTGTTGCTGTTGTTGGGATCCACCTGCACCTTGCCAATGGCCTGGTATTGCGGGAATTCGCCGGGGGGCTGTGTATACGCACCGTTGAAGACATCTGCTCCCAACACTTCCCAGGTCACGCCCTGGTCGCTGCTCTTCAGCACGCCAGCCGCGCCGAAGGAGTACGAGCCAAAGCGCAGGTCGCCGGTGCCGGCGTAGATTACGTTGTGGTTGTTGGGATCAATCGTGATGTCACCGATTGCGAGCGTGGAAAGCAGCGGATCGTCGGTGACCGGCGTCCAGGTCGTGGCTGCGGAACAGCAGTTGGTCGTCTTCCAGACGCCACCGCCATCGCTGCCCAGATATGCCACGTTGGTCTCCACCGGATCGATTCGCATGACGTTGGTTCGGCCGGCCACGAGGCCGTAGTTGTAGCAGTTGATGCAGCCGTTGCTTTGCAGCGGCTTGGGGCCGAGCGAGGTGAATGCGTAGGGATCGAGGCTCAGCGGTGACTGGCTGGCTTCCCGATTGTAGGTAACAATGCCAGCCGGCACAGCGCGATCGACCTGAGCGTCCTCGGCCTTGGCATCAATATACCAGCGGCCATCGAACTGGCCGGTCGGGTAGCTGACGCGATGGTAGAAGTAGTCGCCCACGGCCATCAGATTTTCACTTTCGTTATCTGTCTCGCCAGGCTCGGCAACAGTGAGCAGTTTACCCCCGTCGGGGTCTCCAACAGGCGCCTTACTGAGATCAGGGCCGGGCGCAACGGCGACCAGTAGTGCGATGAGTATTGCAACCGCACCGAATACATACCGAAGTCGAACGTGTTTGTTCATGGTTTCCTCACACCTTCACAAAAAACATCCAGGTAACGACGCCAAAAGCGAGGAGGAAGCCAAGGGGGTAGAGCCAGATCATGTAGCGGTCGATCTGTCTGGCGCGTGTCTCACGCCCCTTGGATTCCTGGCGCTTAAGGTACACATTGTATCCCAGCGTCAAGACGCTGATGATAAAGGTGCCAACAAGCAGCGCGTCAAGGTAGGTCATGTAGCCCAGCCGCGGCAGATCGTTGGCGATCGTAAAGTTATAGGCAAAGAACAGCAGCAGGTTGGCGCTGGTGACATCGACCCGCTTGCCGAAGTCCTGCAGGAAGAACGTGATCCAGGACACGGCAATGATCAGTCCCAGCGGCACGAGAATGCGGAAAATGTAAAAGGTCAGATGCCGCTTGGCCCAGAAGCGCAGCTCAAAGCGTGGCGTAGCGGCCTCCGTGCTGAAGCTGCCGCTGGTCACAGTGGATTGAGAGTCGGTGATGTACCACTCTTCTTCACCAAGCTGGCTTCCGATCTCCGTGAAATCGTTGTCGGGTTCAAAGGTAAAGGTATCGACCGGAAAAAGCGAGTCGACGTGCACGTAGAACTGTTGCTCATCGAAAGGAAAGGTGCGAAACTCGAAGTCAGGCGCCTGCAAGTCGGTGGTGAACCGCTCGAAGTACGTGGCGCTTCCATCCGGGTTGACCTCCACTGCCTTGTTCTGCACCCAGCGGTTGTTCTGCTGGTTTTCGATCACAAAGGTTGGCCATTCGATGTCTTGCTGGCTGGCATATTTGGCAAAGTCGTCGTTATAAAAAACCTTGTACTCGCACTGGCATTCATCGGGGCGAAACGCGAGCCGCGGGTCTTGCCATTTCATGCGCAGGCTGTAGACGGCGCCGTAGTTCTCAGACTTCTGGTCGACGCCGGTGATCTGCTGGAGCTTGACGCCGACTTTGACCGGAATCGGCTCGTTGATCACCGGAGCGCCGGCAGGCTCAGCCTGGCCAGTCATCACGTCAGGCGAGTTGCGACCAACCAGCAGACGCACATCCTCCGTCCAGGTCGTGCCGTCCTGACAACAGGCCGATACGTTGAGCGTATAGTTCTCGCCGCCGGTCGGGAAGCTGTAATCGAAGCTGGCCTGGGTGCGGTCGGCGTTGTAGTCGCCGCCGCGCACTGCTTTGGTGCCAAAGGCTTGCAGCGCAACCGCCGGCGTTCTGCCTGCCGTCGCTGACTCGACAAACACCTGCAGCGTGTCGTCAGGCGAAAAATCGACTAGCCGAATCTCAACGGACGGAGTTTCACTGGAGAGCGTAATCAGCTTCTCTTCCACCGATTGCACAGCCGTCTGCACCTCAATCGGGGTGGCAAAGGGCTGCCCCGCCGAGCGCACTTGCTCGCTCAGCGGCTGTTGGAAGTCGCGGCCCAACGTCAATCGGTAGTTGCCAAAGGTCTCTGCCAACGGTGAGCGTGTGACCAGGACATGGTAATCGCCGTCGGCTGGCACGACAAGCTGGGTCGCTGCATCCAGCCCGCCGCCACTGTCGTCGTCCCAGGCCAGGAAATAGGTGTTGGCGAACTGCGGTATGACCGTCAGTGGGTCCTGGCCGGCGTCGACTGCTTTCTGAACGTCCGCCTGGAACGCCGGTCCGATGGTTGCGGGATCAATCCCGCCGTCCACGATGGCCACCAGCGGATCGAGGCTACCAGACTTGCCCTGTGCTAGAACCGTCAGAGTTTCTCCTTGTTTGAGATCCTTGAGAATGTACCATTGCCCGCGCATCTGGTCGTCCAATTCACCGGTTGCAATCTGGACTCGTCCGGTGTCCTGGGCGTAAGTCAGTGGAACGGCGGTGTTCAGCGCCATAGCGCCGACAATGATCGTCAAAAAGAACAGTGAAAATTTGCGCGTTGGTGATGTGTGACCCATAGGTGTGAAGCCCCGCAGAGCTTCTGCTGGACGTAGCGGTGTGCTCAGTTGAGCGATGACCAGATCTCGACTTTGGTGCGCACGCGACGAATGACTTCATTGGTGAACTCGTCCGTCCGTGTCGGTCCACCCAAGTCTGCCGTGGCGAAACCGTCGTAGACCGCCTCGAGAGTCGACTCGTAGATCGCGCGGCTGGCCAGCCGCGCGTCGTTGCTTTCGATGTGTGACAGCAGGCTCGCGCCTGCCATAATCATAGCCATGGGATTGGCGACGTTCTTGCCTTCCAGGCTCGGGGCGGTGCCATGGGGCGCTTCCGCCATCACGGCCTGCACCTTGCCATCCTCGTCCATAGCGATCACCAGCGACTCGGAGCCGGCGATAGAACCGAACATCTGAAGCACCATGTCGGAGAGCAGATCGCCGTCACGGTTCAGCGCCGGGATCACCAGCGGGTTGCCGGAGGTAGACAGCAGTAGCGCAAATGTGGCGTCGATCAGTTGCGGCTTGTAAGGCACGTCGGGATAGCGCGTCGCAGCCGAATCCATCTCTTCTTTGAACATGCCCTCGTAGACCGGGCTGACGGTGAATTTCGGGCCACCGAAGATGCGTGCGCCTGTGCGGCGGGCATGTTGGAAGGCATATTCCACGACGGCCCGGCAAACGCGCCGGCTGATCTGTTCCGTGCGGGACGCTGTCTCGTCCAGCGAACCAGGTTCGCCATCGCGCCATTCCTCTGCACCGTAGGCGTCACCGACGGCCATTCGCACCACGCTGATGGGCGAGTGTACGCCCCCGATGGGGCGCACACGGGGAATGCGACGGCCGGTGCGCAGGATGACTTGCGCGCCCATCTGCTCGCGCAGGATCGCGTTGGGGCTGCCCACGTCTCCCTTGGTCTCCGGCGTGATGGTGGCGGCTTTCAGGCCAAGGCGATGCTCACGGATGGCAGCGGCCGCGTCGTAGACGACCTTGTTCTGCGTGGCGCGCCGGTTGGCCAGACTCAGGTCGAAAGATTTGAATCGCAAGTCCAGGCCGGTCACGCTGGGATCCAGGATTCGCAGCGCTTCAGCCAGCAATTCCTGGCCGGTTTGGTCACCGATCAGGACGACGATAGTATGACTGGTCAACGAGGT
Organism: Anaerolineales bacterium; assembly: GCA_020634615.1. Classification (GTDB taxonomy): domain Bacteria; phylum Chloroflexota; class Anaerolineae; order JAAEKA01; family JAAEKA01; genus JACKBK01. Next base: position 340,820 of record JACKBI010000002.1, on the reverse strand, counting down.
ACCTCATAACGGAAGCGGATGTGATACAAATCGGGCGATGTGCTGGGCTATTCTAACCGAGCAGACCAAATATCGCAAGCGCTGGCACGCCGGTTCGCGCGCCGGCAAGGTCTGAACGATATTGACGCCCACCGGCGCGACATCGGCAGTTTGGTCTTTTTTTGCAGCTTTGCGGGTAATGCATTTATTGCAAATCTATGATATGATGCGGGCGTATTGAATCGTTCCGGTGAAATAGCTTGAATCAGGTTGTTTGCCCGAACGCCGCGTTCGGAGCGGTTGGTGTAACCGCATAAATCTTTTTTGTTCTATTTTTGAAAGGAGTAGTTTCGTGAAACGACCAATTGGCGTGACGATCATCGCCGTGTTTGTCGCCCTCGCCGGTCTGCTGGCCGCTCTCGTTGCGCTTCAGTGGCTGGGTCTCTTCCCCTGGATGGGACCAGGCCCTGATGTACGCACGTTCAACCTCTGGTATGCCCTGATGTATGGCCTGCTGGCATACATCTACATCTGGGTGTTCCAGATGCTTTGGACGCTCAACGAGTCAGGCTGGATCTTCGTCGCCGTCATCACGATCTTTGACCTGATCCTGGGTCTGATCACCATGGTTGGCGGTGGCTTTGTTCCGACCGTTGTGACGGCAAAGTTCGTCCTCGACGCGTTGATTCTGATCTACATCATGCTGCCAGGCACCCGCCGGGCATTCGGCCGGCCTTAGTCGACCAACTGGCACAAAAACAAAACAGCGCCGGCCATCGTGGCCGGCGCTGTTTTGTTGTCGAACGGCTCAGAGCGAGCCTTTATGCATGTTCACCCGGTATCGTCTACTTCCAAAGATACTGCACCGTGTAGACCAACTCAGCCTCACCGCCCGCCGGCACAGGGACGTCCCACTGGACGGTGTTGGAGTCCAGCTTTTCGTACTCAGCCGCAGCGCCGTCGACCGTCTGACTGGTGATGTTCCAGTCGGAGGACCGGTACAGGTACTCCACGACTCGCACGGTGATGTCTTCGTCCTTGTGATTGCGCAGTGTGATGCTGAAGGTCTCTTCTGCGCCGCTATCGCCCAGCCGCTTGTAGTTGGTCTGTACTCGCTCGCCCTTGACGTCGAACGCGTTGCCAACGGTCAGGTGCACCGTCTCATCCTTGGGCGTGTGGTCGATGCGATCCTCGCCGACCAGCAGCGGACTGCCATCTACGTCCTCCTGATACATGCGAATCCGGCCCGCCGGCAGTTGCGTTTCGAGATTGCTCTCGGCGTCGGTGCGGAACTCCAACGTGACGGCTACGTCGGTGTTGCCGGTCTCTGCACCGTATCCCTGGTCCTGGTTGGGCGATCCATAATACCCGTATCCGGCGGCACCGTTGTATATATAGGTCTTGGTCACCGGCACGCCGCTGCCGGTGACGAATTCGATCTGCTTGGTCTGGTTGTTCTTGACAGTCACCGGACGCTGCACTTCGTAGAGGTGATATTCGAAGAACTCACGCTGCTGCACGCTGGGCGCTGCCGCCGGCGCTTCGGCCATCGCCATCGTATCGAATCGCATCAACTCAGGCTGGGGAGCGACGTTGACATCGCCAGCCACCAGTTTCAACTTGGCGTCGGTGTAGGCCGCCCCGCTGCGATTGTCCAGCGTCACCCAGCCGTTGAGATCGAAGGCAGTGCTATCCTGATTGAGTAGCATCACGTAATCCGCGCTCCAGCCCATGCCGTTGGTGATGTAGGTCACCTGGGTGTCGTGGTCGCCCGCCTGATCCGTGTCGATCAGCCAGACGAGGCTGGGGCGGGTGCGCAGGCCATCGGGCAACGCCGGGAAGTTGACGTTGCGGATCTGGTCGCGGCTGAGCATGACCACCGAGCCGTCTGCTCCTTGCAGGATGATGTTGTCCGACGCGTTGAGCAGTGTTCCCTGGTAGACCTGCGAGTCCTGCGTCTCCACCACGATTTCCTGGTCGATATACTTCTCCAGCAGCTTGAACGAGTCGACGATGTCGTATTCGAAGTTCTGTTCCAGCACCGTCGTGCCGGTTGGGTCCGTCAGCGACTTGAACGAAACGCTGGTGGGGTCGATCTGCGCGGCCACGTCGGTGTAGACGACCTCGTTAAGACCGCTTTCCAGCGCTACCGGCCGAGTCTCGCTGACCAGCGCCATGTTCTGGTTGTAGACCGTCAGCTCGACCGTCTTATCCTGCGCCTCAGCGGCCGGCAGGGAAACTGAGGACACCGGCAAGGCTGCGATCAGCAGCGCCGCCAGAATTGCTAATAGTGTCATCTTTCTCATCGTAGAATCTCTCCTTTGTGATGCCAGCAATGCTGGTCGGTTTGAAATAGCTGTAGTGTGCTTGAAATTGGTTGAGCAAACGGCGTCTGGACCACAAAGACCGGAAGGGCTGCGAAACACGCAACGCGCGAAGGCCGCGAAGCCGAAAGGCAGTTATTGCAAGCGGTTGCGTCTTCGTGGTCCAACCCACACGTCATTTCACGCTGCACGGTCGATCGAGGTTCAGCCGCGCCGCCGCGCCACGAAGATCATCCGCTCGCTTTCGCTGGTAAACGGGTCGAGATCGTAGGAGCCGTAGACCTGTTCCGGTGTGAACCCGGCCTTGTCCAGCAGTAACTCGCCCTCGAAGCGGTACAGGTAGCGCGCCTGGAAGGGAGCCAGCGTGCGTCGCAGCGTGCCGTCAGGCAGCACCTCGTCGTAGATGAACAGGACGTGCTGGAGTTGCAGCGCGTCGTCCAGCGTGCGCGTGAAGTGCTTCATCACCGTTGCGCCGGTGTCGGGATCGAACCAGCGGCCCTGCATCTCAACCCGGCCGTCGGCCTCCAGCAGTTGCTGCGGATTGGGGTTGAAGACATCGATGACCAACAGCCCGCCGGGCAGCAGCGCGTCCCGCCATGTGCGCAGCGCGGCCAACTGGTCTTCCATAGTCGTGAGATGCATGAACGAATTGATGGCGATGAAGGCCAGCCGGTAGCGCTGCTCCAGCTGAACCTCGCGCATGTCGGCCAGGAGCAAAGTCGCCTGATCGGAGAGGTCGCCAGCATCCAGCTTGGCGCGCGCGATGGCCAGCATCTGCTCCGACATGTCCACACCGGTCACTTCGTAGCCCGCTTCGGCCAGCGGCAGCAGGAGCCGTCCCGTGCCGCAGCCCAGTTCCAGCAGCGGTCCGCCGGTGCGTTCGGCGAAACCGAGGTACATCGCCACGTCTTCCTGAAACGAGTCATAGTCCAGGTCATAGAAGCGGGCGAAGCGGTCGAAATCGGACATGAAAATCCTCCGGGAAATAGTGAGATTGTTATGGAAGGATTCTATCACAGGAGGGAAAAGAGGGAAAGGAAGGAAATGAGGGATACGAAGGAAAAGAGAGGAGGAAGGAGAGATCGTTGTAAGCACACATTGGTTCGAGCGGAAGTCCGGCAGCGCAAACCCCCAGGCCCGTAAAGCCCTCCACATGGTAGCCCGATCTGTTGCACAGTCGGGCGTTTCTTTTTGACGCGTTTCAAAAGCGTGCTATAATCCGCACGTTGGTTTGCCCCCGTGGTGGAATTGGCATACACGGCAGGTTGAGGGCCTGTGCCCGTACGGGCGTGTCCGTTCGAGTCGGACCGGGGGCACCAGTACTCAAAAACGAGGAAGGTCCGCCTTTCTCGTTTTTTTGTGCAGCGCGAGGAACCGCGTTCCCTGCATGGGCGTCTACCCGCGCGGTATTGAAAGAAGGCCACTCGTTCTGAAAATCATGTCTGAACCCAGCAATAACGAGATCATGCCCACCCCAACAGATGCCGCCGTTTCCCATCACCGACCCGCGCTGCAAAGGCTGGCCGGTTGGCTGGGTGCGCATTCGCTGGCCGTCGAACTGTTGCTGCTGGCGTTGATCGTGCTGTTGGCCGGCGCCTTGCGCGCCTTTCATTTGGGTTACAAGAGCTTTTGGCTGGACGAAGTGACATACGTTCGTTCCGCCCAGCTTGGCCCGCTCTTCGGTCCCTACGGCTACGCCAGCATTTCGCATCCACCCGGTTACCTGCTCCTGCTGCGGCTGATGGGGGCGGCAAACCCGGCTGAATGGTTCCTGCGCCTGCCTGCCATGGTTTCGGGCGTCGCTGCTGTGGTGGCGCTCTGGGCGCTGGGCCGCAAACTGCTGGGCCGCGCCGAGGGGCTGCTGGCAGCATTCTTGCTCGCCCTTTCCTCGCTGCATCTGGAGTATTCCCAGGAGGCGCACAGCTACGCACTCTTTGCTCTGCTGAGCACGTTGCTGCTGCTCACGCTGGTGATTGCCGCCGGTCGCGAGATGGCAGCTGCTGGCTCGTTCGATCGGCGGCTGGGGCGCTGGCTCGCCACGTGGCTTGGTTTCATCGTCGTCTCCACGCTGGCGCTCTATATTCACTACTACGCCATCGCTCCTGTTGGGTTGAGCCTGCTGGTTTTCCCCTGCTTCCTGTTGGCGGCCAGTCCCGGTCCAGTCTCATCGCTCTGGCGCGACCCCGCCAGGCGGCGCGCGCTGATCAATCTGATCATCGCGCTGGCTATCATTGCGCTGCTCTTCCTGCCACAGGTTGTCAGCCAACTCACCGGTAGCGCAGCAACGGCTGCCGCCCGGGCCGGCGCAATCGAAACCGGCAGCCTGGAGCGAGGGTTCACGTTTTCGCTGGGGACCTTTGGCGACACAGTGCTGGCGTTCATTACCAACCGCACGCCGTGGACTGCGGATCCGCTTTTTGTGCCGGCCGTGGCTGGCCTGTGGCTGGCCGGTTTGGTCTGGCTGCTGTTGCGGCGGCGGGCGGTGGGCGCAGCCTTTCTGTTCTGGATGTTGCTGCCGCTGCCGTTGCTGGCCTGGTTTGCCTTTCAGACCGGTTTCAGCTTTGCGCCGCGCCGCCTGATCTTCATCCTGCCCGTTTTTCTGTTGACCGTTGCGGTCGGCATGACGGCGGTTGCGCGGCTGGTGGGCAACCTCGTCCTGCGGTTCATCCCTGATCGCCGCGCCCTTGGCCGGGCGGCAACAGCCGTGACGTTAACTGTTCTGGTTCTGGCGTTTGTCAAGGGCAGTCTGGATCCGCTGAGCAGCTACTATCGCAAGCCGAAGCAGGACTGGCGCACGCTGGCCACGATTTTGCAGACGGCGGCCCGGCCGGGCGACGCCGTGGTGATCCTGCCCAACGCCGTCGCGCCGCTGGATTGGTATTACAAGAACCCGGCCGCGCGTTTCATCTCTGATGGCCTGACGGGCAAGCTGGACGAGCTATGTGCCAGCAGCCGCGATGTCTACGTTGCGTCTGCCACCACTGGCAAGCAGCCAAGCGCGGATGAAGAAGCCTACCTGGCGGCGAACTACATCCGTGTGCCGCTCAAGGAGCTGACTCTCTATTACCGCAACTGCCAGCCTGGCGTGTGGTACGGCGCCGGCGCTGAACAGCTTTATCGACTGGCGACCGATCCGTTCCTGAGCTTCAATCCCGTGCGCACTTCGCTGAAGGCCTATCAGGAGGCTGCCGAGTTGGCTGCCGCACTGCCGCCAGAACCGGTCGCCACGCCCGCCCCTGCCGCCACTGCGACGCCGGAATCACAGCCGACAGCCGCTGCCACCGAAGCGCCTGAGCAGCCACAGGCAACTGCGACACTCGCACCAACCGCCACGCCACCGTCGGAACCGCTGCCTGACCCGGTCGCCGATCTCGGCGCGTATTTGGCTGCTGCTGTCCAACAACAGCCCGACAGCGCCGCAGCGTTGACCCGCCTCGGCGCATATCTGGTGCAATCCGGCGAACTCGACCGGGCCGTTGATCGCTTCAACCGTGCCACGACATTGGACCCGGCAGAGAGTCTTGCGTACAACCTGTGGATACAGACCCTCCTGCTGGCCGGCCAGATCGAAGACGCCCAGACGGTATTGGCCAACGGACAGGCTGCCCTGCCGGACGACCCGGGTCTGGCGATCATCGCCGCGGGTCTGGCAGGCAACGTGCCAGCCAGTGCGCCGAGCGCTGACCTGCAGGGCGCTTTGGATAGCGGTCGGGCCGCACTGAGCGCAGGTGACGCGGCCGAGGCAGTCGCCCAGGGCCGGCGTGCGGTCGCCCTGGAGTCCAATCGGTACGACGGCTACCTGGTTCTGGGCGACGGTTATCGCGCGCTGGGTGAGTTGGGGCAGGCGTTGGCAGCCTACCAGCGTGCAACCGCCCTTGCGCCTCAGCTCAGTTTCCTGCACGCGCGCCAGGGTGAAGTGCTGGCGCGGCAGGGACGCGTCGAAGACGCGTTGGAGGCCGGCTTGAACGCGGTCAGCATCGACGAAACACGCTGGGAGAATTGGCTGGCGCTGGGACGAGCCTACGCTGCCGCTGCCCAAGACGATCCCGCGGCGGTGGAACTGGCCCGCAGCGCCTTGCAACAGTCGATCGATCTCGCTCCGCCCGAAAACCTGGCGCCGCGCCGTGCCCTGGATGAGTTGCTGGCGGCAGCCGGCCAGCAGCAAGAGTCAACCACGCCACCAGCTGCGTCCGCAACGGGCACGCCGGTTCTCAGCCCGGCAGCCAGACGCGCACAGGCCGAGGTGGCGCTGCGCAGCGGTCGCGCCGAGGACGCTTTGGCAGCGTTCCAGTCGCTGGTTGAGACGGATTCCAACGACACCGCCAGCCGGATGGGCGTGGCTGCGTCGCTGGCAGCCCTGGACCGCGTCGACGAGGCGCTGGTCGCCTACGAGCAGATCAGCGCCGACCAGCCCGACTTTCCATTTGCCCACATCAAGCGCGGCGAGCTGCTGGAGCAACAGCAGGATATGGATGCCGCGCTCGATGCCTTCCGCACGGCGGCAGAGATCGCGCCCGAGAATGCTGATGTTCAGTTCACACTGGCATACGCGCTGCGCCGCGCCGGTTTAACCGACGAGGCCATCGCCGCGTTCGAGGCGGGCCTGGCGCTGGATCCTGGCCGCCAGGCGGCACAGGATGCGCTGGACGCTCTGCGAGCTGGATCGTGATTCAAAGAAGCCATAACGATCTCCCAATTGCATTGTCCCGAAACCAATCAATGATGACCCATACCACGTCCGTTATCGAGCCGCCAACCCAGGAAGCTGCACCGCCCGGCGCCTTCGCACGCATCACTCGCGGCGCCACCTTTCGCCGGCCGCGTCCCGGCAAGTGGGAGCTGCTGGCATTGCTGGCCATTGTGCTGGTTGGCGCTGCGCTTCGCATCTATCTGCTGGGCGACAAGAGTCTCTGGCTGGATGAGCTGAACCTGCTGCGTTCCTCGTATGCCAGCGGCGACTGGTTCGCGCCCTTTGGCCTCAGCATTCTCGACCACCCGCCGGGCTACATGGTGATCTTGCGCATTATGATGCACGTCAGCCAGTCGGAGTGGTGGTTGCGCCTGCCGGCCATGCTGACCAGTATCGTCGCGCTGGTAGCCATTTGGGGACTCGCACGGGAGATGTTTGGCCCGTTGGCCGGCGTTTTTGCAGCGCTGATCCTGGCCCTGTCGCCCATGCACCTGCGCTACGCTCAGGAAGCGCACAGCTATGGCCTCTACGGCCTGCTGAGCATCGCCGCGATCTGGTTGCTCTATCGGGCGGCACGCGCTGAGGCTGAACCTGTCGCGGCCCCTGCCGGGCGCACGATTCGCGGCTGGCTGGGAACGTGGCTGGCTTTCATTGTCGTGGCCGTGGTTGTGATGTACGTTCACTACTACTCGCTCTTCCTGATCGCGTTGAGCCTGCTGCTGTTTCCTCTGTTCCTGTTGGATTGCGCGGGCGGGCGGCTGAGTTCGCTGTGGCAGGACCGCGATCGGCGCATCTCCATCGGGCGGATGGTCGCGGCCATGGCAGCTATCGGTGTGTTCTACCTGCCGCAGCTCATCGCCGGCGTCGGCAACAGTCTCCAATACGCATCGAAGCTTGAACAGTCCCTGCCCAAGCGCTCGCTGCTGGAAAGCGCGTTGTGGGCAGCCCGACCCATCACCGAGAACTGGGAGTTGGGCTACCACTTCGGCGTCATCGCGGTGATTGTGGTCGCGCTCATCGGGTTGGCATGGCTGTTGTGGCGGCGCGCGCCGTTGGCAATCAGCATGATCCTGATCCTGCTGCTGCCGTTGCCGCCCAGCATTTTCATGGCCTATCGCACGGGGATTGCCTACAACGTGCGCCGGATTATTTTCACCCTGCCGGTGTTGATTCTGGTGATGGCGGTTGGCATGGTCGTGATCGTCGCGCTGATCAGCAGGCTGGCAAGCGGCACAAGCAGCGACGACGACCCGGCGCGCGGTGTCAGACACCGCCGGGCCGCGACGATCACGTCGGTTGCGCTGGTGCTGCTCTTCACCTTCGCTGCAATCGCGCCCATCGAGGGCTACTACGCCCGGCCAAAGCAGGACTGGAAGACCGTCGGCGAGATGCTGAACACCCTGGTGGAAACCGGCGATGTGGCCGTGGCCAAGCCAAAAGCTGCCAAGAACCTTTCCTGGTACTACCCGGCTATTCAGGCTGTGGAGGGTGATCTTGTGTCGGCGCTGAAGATTGCCTGCGAACTGAAGGGCGAGACCTATCTGGTGGTGATGCCCAACGAGTTGCTTTCCAACGACGAGCACCAATGGGTCGCCGACAACTTCGTGGAGATACCGGTCAAGGACCTGACGGTTTACTACCGCACTTGTGCGCAAGGCAGTACATGGTATGGCGAGGACGCGGACGCGGCCTTTGAGATCGCCTGGAATCCGCACACGCCCTATCCGCCGACACAGCGCGCCTGGGAGGCCTATGCCCGTGCAACCGGGGCCGACAATGCGTCCGCCAAAACCGCGGCGCCGACGCCGACACCCGAGCCGACAGCAACCGTGGTGATCCCCACCGATCAGGGGCCATGGGTGGAAGCTGCTGCACTGCTGCGAGCCGGGCGCAACGAAGAAGCGTTGGCGAAGTACCAGGATCTGGTCGATACGCATCCGAACCATCGCGGCAGCATGATGGGTCTGGCTCAAGCCCTTGGGGCAGTGGGCCGCACCGACGATGCGGTCGCGCTGTTCGACCAGATCAGCCAGCAATGGCCCGATTTCGCATGGTCATACGTGCGCCAGGGCGAGTTGCTGGAAACTGTCGGCAAGGAACGCGATGCGCTGAAGGACTATCGCGCCGCAGCCGCTCTGGGGCAGGAGGATGCTGATCTCTCTTTCGTGTTGGGATTTGCGTTTATGCGCCTCGATCAGCGTGACGAGGCAATCGCTCAATTCGAAGCCGTCCTGTCTGTCGATCCCAACCGAGCAGGCGTGCAGGCGGCCCTGGACAAGTTGAAGTAGGCAGATACCCGAACGGTTGATGCTGTCTTGTCGGTACCCACGTCAGGATTGAAAGGAGTGCTAATGCAACAAATATGCCAAGTACACGCAAGATTTGGGGCGGACTTGTACTGTGTACGATTCTAGCGGCGACCCTGCTGGTCGCACGCGACGTCTGGGGAGCGGATCAACCGCTTCCGTCAACCATTATTCATGATGCAACTGCAGATTCGGACACGGACCACGATCACGATGTCCGGTTTCCGCTGCAACTCATCGACAGCAGCCACGGCCCTGGCCAGTTATCGGAAGACAGTTCGCTGCACTGGTATTCGGCGCAACTGCACCTCCACGGGTGGAGCAACCACAATGCCAATCCCAAGCCTGCGTCGCTACAGGCTTATACCGTTTGGGCGGATTCGGTCAACCTGGACGTGCTTTGGTGGACCGAGCATAATTCGATCTTCAACCAGGTCAATGACATTGGGATCGACCTGAGCGGCGCGACCATGGACGGGCTAAGCGTCGATATTCCGTTCCCGCCCGGCACGCCCGTCTGGGCGCAGGGCTGGTATGTCAGCCGGCTGCGGGCGACGGTCACCGGCAACGGGACATCCACGGCATCGGTCGCCAACGGCATGCTGCACGCCAGCATCACCGACAACGATAGTTCGCCGTCCCGGCTGGAATATCGCGGTATGGCAGCGGGCGGCGTGCCAGTCGCGGGCCAGCGCTTTCCTCGCCCACTGGTCAGCGATCCCGTATACAGCTTCGATGCCAACCTGTGTGGCGACACCTCTGCCGACGCGTATGCAGAGGTACGTATCCACCTTTCGTATCACGACTATGGCGGGCTGGTGGACCAACGGTTGATCTACCGTCTCGTGCCGCCCAACCAGCCGGCCTCGGTGGTTGCGACCACCAATCGCATCACCTACACCGTGCCGCTGACCGACACGCGTGTTGAACTGCCGCTGTTGGCCCATGCCGAGCCGCTGCGCGATGGCGAGGACAATATCTTCCAGGAGATGTATATCGCGCTCGGGTCGCGCAACGGCGCGCCGGCCTGCCTGAACATCGGCAACTTCCTGCTGCACAGCCGCGAGCCGCAGCCGGAGCACAACTATGCCGAACATCGCGAGATCGCTGAGGAAATGGGAATCACCTATCACACCGATATCGCCTCGGGCTGGGAGCAATTCAGCGGTCAGCGGCACATCAACGCGTTTATGCCCACCAGCGCAACGCTGCTGCCGGGCCTGGATGACATCCAGGCGCCGAACTTCGTGCCCATGGTGCACAACCAGGGTGGGCTGGCCATGCTGAACCACCCCTTTGGCACCGGGGCAGGCGTTGAGCTGCCGCCGGCAGACCAGGAAGCGCTGCTGCAGAGTCAGCTGGACATCCTTTTGCCGGTCAAGGCGTGGGGCGCCGACCTGGTCGAAACCTACCTGTTGCGCGCCCAGGTCAACCTGCTGAATCACATCCGTCTTTGGGACCTGCTGGCGACCAATGGTGTGCCCATGTGTGGCGCTTCGACCAGCGACCAACACGGCGCGCCGTTTGTTGGCCCGGCCTTCTGGACAACCTGGATCGAAGCCAATTCGCCCGACCAGGACAGTTTGTTGGCCTCGATGCGTGGTTGCAGGATGTTCTTTGGGAACCTGGAGCGCTTCACGGGAGTCTTTGATCTGACACTGGATGGCGTGCCCATGGGCGGTGTGCATCCGGTGCAGGAAGGTGTGCTGCCGCTCCGTGTCATCGTCGATCCATTGCCTGCCGGCGCGCAGATCAAGCTGGTGCAGGTCGCGTTGACGCCGGGCCGTGAGCTGACCTACATCCGCGATCATGAGGTGATCGATCCCAGCCAGCCGGTGATGATCGACGTCAGCCAGCCCAGCTTTGTGCGTGCAGAAATGTGGACCGCCAACAACCAGCCGATAGTGTTCACGAACCGGATTGCCCTTGAGCCGCTGGTGTGCGATGTCAACTCGGACCAACGGATGTCCATCGCGGATGTGCAGGCGGTTTCTGCGAAATTTGGAGAAAATGTTTTGCCTCAGTTTGCCAACCTCGACTTATGGCCGGATGGTGTGATCGACTTGAAAGATATCATGCGTATCGCCGACTGCTGGTCGGCCAATCGGTCAACTGATGCTCCCAGGAGGGAAACTCAAGAATGAATCGTCTTCGAACCGGTTTAGTACTCGTGATACTGATGGCGTTGCTCGTGACACAGGGTGCTCCTGCAGCCCAGCCGGTGATCGCTCAGGCAGCAAGTACATCGCCAAACATCGTCCTGATCCTCACCGACGACCAGGATCTCATGCTTGACAGCATGGACGCCTTGCCGATGACGCAATCGTTGATCGGCGACCAGGGGATGACCCTGGAGAACTTCATGGTGCCGAATCCCTTGTGCTGCCCGGCGCGTTCTTCGCTGCTGCGCGGCCAGCACGCACACAACACACAGATTCTCTATAACACACCGCCCAATGGCGGCTTTCAACGCTTTCTGGAACTGGGACTCGAGGACGCGACGGTGGCAACAGCGTTGCAGGCAGCCGGCTATCGCACCGCGCTTATGGGCAAATACCTGAATGCCTATCCTGATCCTGACGACCCTACCCATATTCCCCCCGGCTGGGATTACTGGTGGGTGCCGACAACGGACAGCGCCTACAGCAGCTATGGTTATACGGTTAACGACAACGGCACGCTGGTCGACTACGGCAACCAGCCACAGGACTACATCACCGATGTCATCGCTGGCAAGGCGGTCAACTTCATTTCCAGCACGGTCGGCGCTGATCCGCCGCTGCCGCTCTTTCTGATGGTCTCCGTGTACGCGCCGCACAGCCCGTTTATCGCCGCGCCACGTCACACGTCGCTTTTCCCCGACGCGCAGGTGCCGCGCACGCCGAGCTTCAACGAGTCCGACATGAGCGACAAGCCGCCGTTCATGCAGGGATTTCCGCCGTTGACCGAAACCGACCTTCAGGCGTTCGACCGTGACCAGCGCAAACGGATGCAGACGCTGGCCGCCGTGGACGAATTGGTGGCAGAGGTGGTCCAGACGTTGCAGTCCACCGGGGCGTTGGACAACACATACATTGTCTTCACCTCCGACAACGGGTTTCACATGGGACAGCATCGTTTCGTCCAGGGCAAAGGAACGCCCTACGAGGAAGACATCCATGTGCCGTTCCTGGTGCGCGGTCCCGGTGTTCCCGCCGGTGTTACGCGCACCGACGTGGGTGGCATTATCGACCTGACACCAACTTTCGCAGACATTGCCGGCGCGACGCTTGTCGTGCCCAGCGATGGCCGCTCGATGTTGCCATTGTGGCATACTGCCGACCCTGTTCCCTGGCGATCTGGCATGTTGCTTGAGCACTGGCAGGCGCCGGCTGCGACAGGTCTGGACGACCGGCTTGCGCTGGAGCCGCCTGATCCCTTCGACCATCAACTCGAGGAATTGAACATTCCCAATCCTGATTACCGGGGCGTCCGCACGCCGGAGTACAAGTTCATTTCGCGGGCCAACGCCTACGAACTCTACGACATGGTCAACGATCGGTACGAGATCTATAACCAGTACAACGATGCCACGCCGGCCTTCAAAACGGCGCTTCAGGGCTGGCTCAGTGCTTTGTATGCCTGTGCCGGCAGCAGTTGCCAGGTCGCCGATGGACTGCCGGCGCCGATCTGGCAACTGCAATACAAACGTGCCGACATAGATCGGGATGGCCAGGTCGGTGTGGCGGACATCATGCTGGTGGCCGGTTGCTGGCGGCAGCCGGTGACCGGCGCCTGCGGCGACCGCAACGACCTGGACTACGACGGCGATATCGATGTTTCTGATATTCAGCGGGTTGCGGCCAGTTTCAACGCGTCGTAAGTCGGCAGGGCCACGAGTTTCACCGAATGCGGCTCGTGGCGTATAATTCGGTGCGGTCGATCAAGTGACAGTCACTTTCAAAGGTGACTGTCACTTTTCCTGCAAAGATGAAATATCCTGTAGCTCCACACCCTGTGTTGGGCGAGTCTAGACTGATTGCATGACAACAACTGAACCGACTCTGGCCGCGGCCGGGGCAACGACACGACGGAGGCCAGCAATCTCCCGAACCTGGGTGCTGCTGGCCCTTCTATGGCTCTTTCAGGCGATAACTACGGTCATCTGGCTGCGGCAGGACAACCGCTACCCCATCGCGGATACGGCGGTCAACCTTGTACGTGCGTTCCGCGTCGCTGACGTCCTGGCGCATCCATCGCTCGACTGGATTGCGCGCATCGTCGCCGCCAGCGACGGCCAGCCCCCCCTCTACTTTGTCGTTACAGCGCCCTTGATCTGGCTCTTCGGTCCGGGCGCGGATTCGGCGACGCTTGTGAACCTGGGGCTGTTGGCGCTGTTGCTGGTCAGCGCTGCCGGCCTGACAGCCGGATTGCTGGCGCGGTTCTTCAGCGCAGACTCCGACGATGCTTCGACGCACCGCAGTCTCGCCCCATGGATGGCGTTGGCGGCCGCGGCTTTTCTGTCCTTCTTCCCCCTCGTCTTCACCTACCAACGGGTCTACAACCCGGTCTTCGGGCTGGCCACCGTGGTGGCTCTGGCTGCCTGGCTGCTGGTGCGCTCGCAGGGGTTCGCCAGCCGCCGCTATGCGGTCGCGTTCGGTCTGGTCGCTGCCGCCGGCGTGTGGATGGCGTCCACTTTCTGGCTGTACTTGCTTTTGCCGGCGCTGATCGTGGTGGTACAAGCGGTCCTGACGCCGCGCCCGGTTGCAACCTCGCGCCATGCTCCCAGCCGCAGTCGCGGCGATGGGTTAGCGCGCCGGTTGCGGCTGGCGCCGGCCCACATCAATCTCGCGATCGCTTTCTTGCTGGCGCTGCTGGGGCTGACTTTCTACCTGGTGAGCGACGCCCCCACCACACAGCAGCTCTCGCCGCGCCTGGCCGGCGCTGCCCTGCTGGACGATGCGCTGGGCGGTTTCTTCCTCGTGCTGCTGATCATCGGCATTCTCGTTGCGCTGGTCCAGTTGATCCGACCCGCGCGTCCCGGTGCGCGGGTGGCGTTCGGGTTGCCGTTGGCGGCGCTGGCTGGCGGACTGCTTCTCGGCACGGCCCTGGGCGTGATGCGCAGCGTGCCCGCGGCAGTCGGGTTGCTGCTGCCGCTGCTGCCTGCGGCCGCCGTGATACTCGTCCTGTGGTGGCCGTTGCTGGCGTTGGAAGTCGAAAGGCGCCGCGGGGCAGGCGCTGGCAGTTCTGCGGGGAGGCGGATCCTGGTCGTTCTGGGCGCGGTTGCTGCGCTTGTCGCGCTTGTCAACTTCGTCGTCATCTCCTGGGGCGCACCGATTGCCGCACAGTCAGCCCTGCGCGCGACGCCAGTCGATGCGGATTTGCCGCTGGCCGCGGGTGCGTCACTGCTCGCGCCGGGCCGCGCGGTCGTCAATCAGTATCCGCCGCAGCAGGGCCGCTGGCTGGTATCCGCCGTAGGTCAGGCGGTGGCGGATCGCTGCCCGGATGGTGAAACGTGTGTTGTCGCTGTATTGCCATGTCTGCCGGCGTTCAGCTCGGACACCTTCGCCTATTTCGTCGCTCAGGAAGGTCTGGGCGATCGCTTACGGTTCGTTCCCGTGGATCCCGGCGCCAACGCCTATATCAATCTACTGGACGCCAATTTCATCGTCGGCAAGACCGGTGAGGACGGCTGCGACCCGCTGCAATCGACGCCGGAGTCGCTGCTGATCCGCAACCTCGCTGCCGGCGATGACGGGCTGGCCGGTCGTTTTGTGGATGCCGGTAGCCACGGTCCGCTGCCTGACGGCAGCAACGCCTGGGTCAAGCAACGAACCGCAGCGCTGTTGGATGACCTGCCCTTCGACCAACAGGTCGCGTTGCTGGAGTCCGTTCTGGCAGTTACGCCAGACAGTGACCAGGCGTTGCAGAAGCTGGCCGGGTTGTTCGATGCGTCCGGCGACACCGTTCGCGCGCTTCAACTGCGCGAGCAGGTTATCCAGAACAACCCGGAAGACGTGCCGGCCCGCCTTGCGCTGGGTAATCTGTATCTGCGCAATGGCCGCGTGCAGGATGCCATCGGCCAGTTCGAGACCGGTCTCAGCCTGACCAATCCCGACGACAGCGCGGCGCGACTTGAGTTGTACCAGCAATTGGCTGTGGCCAACAGCGAATTGGCGCGCTGGGATGTGGTGGAAAGCTACCTGCTCAAGGCTGTCGGGACCGACCCCACCAGCTACGACGCGCAAACCGCGCTGGGGCGTTTCTACGTTGACCAGGAACGGTTCGCCGACGCATCACAGCCGCTGCTCGAAGCGCGCCGGCTTGACCCCGATCGCCCCGACGCCTTCCTGCTGCTGGCACGCGCACAGTTGCTGCGCGACGATCTCTCCGGCGCGCAAGACCTGTTCGAGCAGGCCCGCGCCCTGGCGCCCGGCTCGGCGGAACCGCTGATCGTCTGGGGCGATGCGCTGCGCGGCCGGGGCGATCTGGCCGGCGCAACCGACCTGTACAGTCAGGCTGCCGAGCTGGAACCGGCCAACATTACGGCTTATCTGCGCTGGGTCAACGCCCTGATCGACGGCGGCGACACGGATCAGGCTGAACGACTGACCGTTGCGCTGGCCCGTGAAAACAGCCAGTCGGCTGAAGTGATGGAGGGTGTGGGCGGCGTTTTCCAGCGGCTGGCGCGCGACGATGACGCAGCGGCTGCCTACAAGGCTGCGCTGGAACTTGCGCCCGGCAGCACCAGCGCGCGCATCGCGCTGGCCAGGACATACGTCAGGCAGGGCCGGCTGAACGCGGCCCAGGACACGCTGGCAGAGGGGATGGCGCTTGCGCCGAACCGGCCTGAACTGCTGACCGCTGAGGGTGATCTACTGGCGCAGCGGCGCGATTCTCAGGGCGCCATTGCCGCGTATGAGGCGGCGCTGGCAGCCAATCCTGCTCAATGGCAGGCTGCCGACGGTCTGGCCCGTCTGTATCTGACTCAGGGACGTCCTGATCTGGCGTTGACCGTGGCTGCCGCCGCCCGCGACACTCGCCCCGATGTGTTCCAGATCCACGCGGTCGAAGGCGATGCGCTGCGCGCGCTGGGGCGCACCGACGAAGCGCTGGACGCCTACCGGCAGGCGGCGTCGCTGGCGCCTGCACCGGCTTCCGTAGACCGCGACGCCGAGGCGGTTGCGAACGAGAGCATGGCAACCTTCCTGGCTGACTTGCAGACGCGTATCGGCAATGTCTATCTCTTGCAGCGCAATATCAGCGGCGCGGAAGCCAGCTTCAATCGCGCGCTCAGCTACGACGCGCAACACGCGCTGTCCTACGTCGGGCTGGGGCGCATGTATCTGACGCAGGCCACCCAGCGGTTACGCCAGGCCGGCGTCGACGGCATTCCTGCCGATCCGGTGACCGAGGACGCCAACTTCTTCAATGCGGTCGACGCCTTCCAGTCGGCGCTGTTGTTCGACGCTGACAACATCCAGGCGCAGGTGGGGCTGGGCGATCTCTATCTTGGCTACGGCCAACTGGATACTGCCGTCAGCAGCTATCAGGAAGCGCTGCGGCGCGACCCCAGTCTCTCCACCGTGCGCGACAAGATGTATAGCGCGTATCTGGCGCAGGATCGCGGTGACGAAGCCGTCGGGTTTTACCAGGAACTGTTCAGCCAGTCGCCCGATGATGTCGATGCGCTGGCCGCCCTGGCCGATGCGTTGGTCGCCAGCGGCCGGCCCAGCGATGCTATTGATACTATCGACCTCTTCTTGTCGCGCAACCCTGACAGCTTCGACGCGCTCATGACACTGGGCAACCAGTTGGTGAACCTCTGCCCCGACGGCGTTGACACGGCCAATCCGCCGGCCGGCTTCGAGTGCCGCACGACCTTGGAGCAGGCCATCACTGCCTACGACCGGGCCGCCAGAGTCGATGCGACGACTCCCGGCCCGTTGATCGACAAGGCGACCACTCTGCGTTTACTGGATCGCAGCGACGAGGCAGAAACCGCCTATCGCCAGGCCATTGCAACCATCGAAGCCTTGCCCGATGGCCCTTCCGGCACGCTCTATCAGGCCTACACCGGGCTGGCACGTCTCCTGTCCGGCCAGGGGCGCTACGATGAGGCCGAGGCAGTTGCGCAGCAGATTGCGGCATTGCGGCCCGATGTATCGGCAGTGGCGATTCTCACGGGCGACCTGCTGCGGGCGCGGGGACGGCTGGCTGAGGCGCTGGCAGCCTACGGTCAGGCGGTGCAGCTTGCTCCTGACGACGCGCTGGCCAACAGCCGCGTCGGTGACATGCAACTTTCGACCGGACGGCTGGCCGATGCACGCGCCGCCTATGAACTGGCGCTCTCAGTTTCGCCCACCGATCGCAACAGCCGGCTGGGCATGGCCCGCACGTTGACGCAGGCGCAATCCGACCAGGAACGCACGGCGCGCGGCGATGCCGATTTGGCGCGCGCCCGGTCGCTGCTGGAGGATGTGCTGGCTGCCAATCCGGCGGACACGGCCGCGCAGTTGGCGCTGGGCGATACGCTGATGGCTCAAGGCGCGGCGGCGGAAGCCGTCGATGCCTACCAGTCGGTGCTTGCACAGCAGCCGGACAACGCGGCCGTCATCGACAGTCTGGCGCAGGCGCTGCTGGCCGCTGGCAGTCCCGACGACGCGTTGGCCAGCTACACAGCAGCCATCGACGCGGCGCAGTCCGATGCCGAGCGCGCACGCTGGCAGCTTGCTCTGGCCTCGACGCTGCGAAGTCTCGGCAGGCTGGACGAGGCTGAGCAGGCTTATCTGGCTGCCCAGCAGGCGGCTCCAGCCGACACCACTGCCGGTCTTGCGCTGGGCAATCTCTATCTGACCCAGGGCCGCGCTGATGAGGCGGTCGCCGTGTTCCAGCAGCTTAGCGACGTGGACGCGACCGACCCGCGCATTTCTCTGGCACTGGGGACGGCCTATCTGCGCCAGGGCGACATCGATAGCGCCGATCAGGTCGCGCTCGCGATGGTGGCGCGCAGTCCGTCGGCCTATCAGTCGTACCTGCTAACGGGGCGGGTCGCGCAGGCCAGGGGCGATTCAGTGGCCGCCCTGGCGGCGCTGCGTCAGGCGGCTTCACTGGCGCCCACCAGCGCCTCCTTGCAGAGTCAGGTGGGCGACGTTTTCCTGGAAGCGGGCCGGCTGGACGACGCGGCGACGGCCTACAACACCGCACTGTCGCTTGACCGCCGCAGTGTGCCTGCGCTGACCGGTCTGGGACGTGTCTATCAACGCCAGAACCTGTATCGGCAGGCTGAAGCGATGCTGCGGCGCGCACTGGAAATGGCGCCCAACGATCCGGGCGCGCTGTCCTCGCTGGGGCGCGTGCTGCTTTCCAGCGGCCGCGCCGCGGAGGCCATCCCGTTGCTGCAACAGGCTGCCGAGGCTCAAGCAGCCAACCAGGAGACTGTGCCGGTTGATACGCTTACCGCGCTGGCTGATTCATATCTGGCGGCGGGGCAGATCGACGAAGGGTTGGCGATCTATACCGAACGGCTCGCGCTCGATCCGGAGCAGGCGCCGTTGGTCATTGCCCAGGCGCTGCTGAGCGCCGGCCAAAGTGATCGCGCCGTCGAGACCATGCAGCAGTACACCGCTGACCGGCCGGAAGACCCGGCGGCGCTGGCGTTGCTGGGATTGGTGTTGCGTCAGGTCGGACGCGCCGAAGAGTCGCTGGAACCGCTGGCGCAGGCCGTGGGACTAGACACCCAGTACACGCCTGCCATCATCCAGCAGGGCGACGCGCTGCTGGATCTGGGGCGAACCGCTGAGGCTGAAGCGCGCTATCGCGTTGTCGTCGATCAGCTGCGGGGAACACCTGACGCGTTGCAGCCTGCACCGCAGTCTGACCCGGCGCCGGTTTTCGAAGTCATCGAGCCGTGGCGCGCCTGGACCGGACTGGCACGCGCCTTGCAGATCGAAGGTCGGCTGGACGAAGCGCTGGAGCTGGCGCGTGAGGTCGAGACACAACGGCCGGACGTCCTGCAAACGCCCTTGCTGGTCGGCGATCTGTTGCGCGCCCAGGGCGACTTCGACGGCGCCCAGCAAGCCTATGCCCGCGCAGTGGCAGTGGCGCCCCGGTCACCCGTGCCGGTGGCGCGACAGGCGGCCACCTACCTGCTGTCTGGTGATCTCACCGGCGCACAGGAGCGGTTCGAGGCCGCCCTGAATCTCGATCCCACCAACGCCGACGCGTTGCTCGGTCTGGCGCAGGCCTACGCTCAGGCGGGCGGCGGCACCAGCGCTGTCGAGTTCCGCAAGGCCGAATCGCGCCTCAAGGAAGCCATCGACTTTGCGCCTGATAACCTGACTCCCTACCAGGCATTGGGTGATCTCTATCTCGCCTACGACCGGCCCGATGACGCGGTCGCAGAATACGAAAAGGCCCGGCAACTTGCTTCTACTGACCTGCTGACGCTGGGAAGGCTGGGGACGGCGCTGCTGGCAGCCGGCAAGGCTGAGGAGGCTATCGCCGTTTTCGAGCAACGCGTGACGCAGGCGCCGGAAGACAAGGGCGCGCTGCTCGACCTGGCGGCTGCATATCGCGAGGTCGGGGAGTACGAGTCTGCTGAAACAGCGTACAACCAACTGCTGGTTCTCTCGCCGGACGATCTGGGCATCAAGATCTCGCTGGGCGACCTCTACATGGAACAGGATCAGGCCGAACGTGCTTTGCCGCTCTACGAAGAGGCCGCGACCCGCGCCAGCGATCCCGACCAGCTTGCCCAGGCACGAGATCAGTTGGGCAAGGCCGCGCTGCGGTTGGGCGACGCATCCCGGGCCGAGTCGCTGGCTGCCAGTCTGATCGAAACACGGCCAGAGCTGACGCGTGGTTACCTGCTGCTGGCGGCTGTGCGCGAGGCGCAGGGGGATCAGGATGGCGCGCTGGCGGTCTATTCTGATGGCATCACGAAGACCGATGATCCGCTGCCATTGCAACTGCGGGCCGGTGACCTGCTGCTGCGGCTGGGACGCGCTCCCGAGGCGCAAGCGCTGCTGGATGAAGCGGTTCGCAACAACCCGCGTGCTCCCGAAGCCTACATCGGTCTGGCGTTGTCTCACATTGCACAGGCGGACGACCTGCGGGCGTTGCGTTTCGAGTGGGCCAGAGGCGCGCTCCAGACTGCCCTGCAGCTTGATCCCAACTCGGCCGCGGCGTACAGTGCCCAGGGCGATCTGATGATGGCCTATGACCGGGCTGGGGAGGCCGCCGACTCATACCAGAAGGCCCTTGACGTGCGCGCCAGCCAGACCGACGACACGGCGATCCGCGTCAGGCTGGCCGACGCCTACGCGGCCAGCGGACAGTGGGAACCAGCCTTGCAGGAGTATCAGCGGGTCGCTGTGGCCAACCCGGACGATCTTGGGTTGCAGATGTCGCTGGCCAATGCCTATCGCCAGGCAGGGCGTCAGCCGCAGGCGTTGCAGGAATACCAGCGAATCACCCAACTTGCGCCCGACTATCCGTTCGCCTACATCAAGCAGGGTGAGTTGCTCGATGAAACGGGACTGACGGCACAGGCGTTGACCGCTTACGAAGCCGCTGTACAGGCCGCGCCTGACAGTGTGGATGCCGTTCTCACCCTGGCAACCGCCTACCGGCGGCGAGGCATGGTCGACGAGGCGATTGCCATGCTGGAACGCGGCTTGCAGCTCGATCCCACCCGAGAGGGCGCGCGCGAAGCGTTGGATCGGTTGAAGGGTGGCGGTCAATGAGACGCTGGCTAGTGCCCGCCTTGATTGTTACCGGCGTTGTCCTGCTGCTGGCTGCTTCACTGGTCCAGCCGCTGCGGCGGGCAGCGGTCGCGCGCCAGTTGCGCGCTGCGTTGGTAAAGCCGATGAGTGCGTTGGACGCGCCTGGGATCTATGTGCTGGGCCGGCAGGTTGAAACGGCTGACAGCGGACAATTGCGCAAGATTGAGCGACAGGCGGTCGCTGCCGGCGAGCTGCGTGCCGCAGGCATTGCATTGGGGGCGGTTGGCGATTATCCGGCAGCGCAGCGGATGCTGGAAGAGGCGCTGGCTGGCGAACCGGCCGACCTTTTCGCAACGCTGGCATTGGGCAACGTGCTGGACGCTCAGGGTGAGGGCGCGGCCGCTCAGGCGCGCTGGCAGTCCATCGACGCCCAGCAGGCGCTGGCGATCCAGCTGCATCGCACCGCCAGCGCAATCGCGAACGCCGGCAACCGCGAGCGCGCCAAGGTCTTGCTGGAGCAGGCGATTGTCATCGATCCGTCCAATCCGAATCCGTCCTATACGCTGGCGAGCTACACCTGGCCGGAGGACCGTGAGCGGTCAGTTGCTCTCTACCGCGGCGCCCTCGCGATTGGCGGGCTGGACCCGTTCTATCAGCATGTCGCGGAGGGGCGGGTAGCGCTTGCTGACGGCCGGCTGGAAGATGCTGCCAGCGCATTTGAAAGCGCGCTGGCGGTGCGGCCGGACCATGTCGAGACATTGACCGGGCTGGCGAGCGTGCTGGACCGCCTGGGCAGGCCGGACGAGGCGATACAGTATTTTCAGCGCGCGGCCGCGCTTGCGTCCGATCCATTCCGCAGCCTGGTTGACATGGGCGATCTGCTGCTGGAGCAGGGCGCCTATAATGAGGCGATTCAGGCGCTGCGCGAGGCGGTGAAGTTGCGGGTGGACCGTCCCAACGCCTTTGCGTTGCTGGCGCAGGCCTATGACGGCGACGGCCAACCCGAGCAGGCGCTGCTGGCCTGGCAACAGGCCATTACACTGAGCCCGGACAACGCGTTCTACCGGGTCCAATTCGGCGACACATTGCTGGCATCCGGCGATGAGACGGGCGCGGTCGAAGCATACCGCACGGCGTTGCAGCTGAATCCCGACAGCGACTATGCGCGCCGCCAATTGCGGGCGCTGGGCGTGACGCCGTGAGTGGCTTGGTCCGTCATGCCTGCGGCGGCGGCACCGGCGCAGGTGAGACGCATCGTGGCTGCTGACCAGTCGGCCAGCGAGCAACAACAGCGCGCCGGGCGGAGCCTGCTGGCCGGTTCTGCAACGGTTTCCGTCTTCAACGCGCTGGGCGTGCTGGCCGGTTTTGCGCTGGACGCATTGGTGGCCGCCTGGTTTGGCGTTGGGTTGCAGACCGACGCCTATTTCAGCGCCTATCGCCTGCCGAACGCGATCACCTCGGTGCTCACCATGGTGGCCGGCGCGGCGCTGGTGCCGATGTTTGCGCGGATGCTCAGCGAACTGGGGCGCGACGGGAAGGGGCGCGCTACGGAGATCTCGCCGATGTCGGGCTTCTTCAGCAACGTCCTCAACACGTCGACGATCATCGTCGCACTGGTGACGGTGATTGGAATTGCCTGGTCGGCAGGGATCACACAGACCCTGTATGGCGGGCTTGGGGATGACGGCGTGGCGATGGCCACCGACCTGGGCCGCATCCTGTTCCTGACCGTTCTGCTGACCGGACCGGTCGAGGTGCTGCGTTCATTTCTCTACGCCCACAAGATCTTCGGAATTCCCACGGCCATCAACTTCGTGCGCAGCGCGGTCACGCTGGTCGTTTTGCTTGTCGGACGGGCGCTCATTCCGGGGGCCGCAACCGATGACTGGATCGGTCTGCATCTGTTGTCGTGGGGTGTGGTGGCCGGTGTTGTATGCCAGCTTTTGGTCGTGGCCTGGCAGTCGGTGCGCCACACAAAGCTGCGCTGGCGCCCGGTGCTGGACGTGCGCGATCAACGGCTGCGGCAAACCGGGCGCGTATCCGTGCCGATCACCGCGGGGGCCATCGTACGCCAGGGCATCAACGTGGCCGAGACCGCAGTCGCGGCCTTCCTGCCGCCTGGCAGCGTCACGATTGTCAGCTATGCCAACCGGCTGACCTTTGTCATCAGCTCCGTCTTCCTGACCAGTATTACCACCGCCAGCACGCCGGCCATGAGCCAGGCCATGAGCCAGGGGCGCAAGGATCAGGTGCGGTCGCTGCTCATCTCGGCGCTGCGGCTGACCACCTTCGTGGCGGTGCCCATCGGCGTGGGCATGGCGGCGCTGGGCGTGCCGATGATCCGGCTGCTCTTCGAGCGCGGCCGGTTCACACCCGAAGCCAGCCAGTTGACCGGCGTGGTGCTAAGCCTATACGCCGTCAGCATCCTCTTCCTCGGTTACTCGCGTGTCGTGCAGGCGTACTACTACGCCGCGCTGCGCACCGCTGTGGTGCTGGTCCTCTTCATCGTTCTGGCGGTGGTCAGCATCGGTCTGGACGTGCTGCTGGCGCCGATGATCGGCGTCCAGGGCATTGCCGTCGGTTTCTCCGTCGGCGCAATTGTTTCTACCGGATTGGGCCTGTGGTGGTTGTGGCGCGACCGCGGCCAGTGGAGCGAGTTGGCGGACGAAACCAGCCAGCGGCAGGTGCGCCGACAACTGCGCGAGCTGCTGCTACTGACCGGCAAGGTGGTGCTGGCGTCGTTTGCCATGGCTGTCGCCGCGGTGCTGACCATGAATTTCATGCCAGACCGGGCGTGGGCGCTGCTGCCGGCGGTGATGGTGGGCGGCGCCGTTTTCCTGCTGGTAGCGCTGCTGCTGCGCGTCAAAGAAATGTGGCTCCTGCGCGACGTGCTTACCGCCCGAGTGCGCCGCAGTGCCCATTGACCCGGCAGCCTCAGGCTCGTACTCCTACTCTTACTCGTCCTCGTCCTCGATCCGGGAATCTGGTTGGAGAACGGAACCGAGTAGGAGTAGGCGGTGGTCAGGTTCGTCCTCTTACTCCTCCTCGTCCGCGTACTCTTTCCGGGAATCTGGTTGGAGAACGGAACCGAGTACGAGTAGGAGGACGAGGACGAGTAAGAGGGCGAGAGTCGAGATGAGACGTATGCTGAGCTGGGGACTGATCCTTCTGACGTGCTGGCCGCTGCTGTTGGCACCCGCAGCCAGCGCGCAGCAAGCGATACCACCTGATCCTCGTTTTGGCATCGTCGAAACGACTGCTAATCCGCAGGCGGCGGCAGAGGCCGGCGCGGGCTACACGCGCATCATCTTGCGCTGGGACGTGATCCAGCCCGGCAGTCCGGCCGACTGGAAGCCTGCCAACGTCCCTGATCCGGTCGTCGCGGCTGAGCTGGCGGCCGGGCGGGAGGTAGTGGGGCTGCTGATCGGCACGCCGGCCTGGGCCAGCGCGAGCGACAACACCTCGGCGCGGGCCGTGCCCGACATGGCCGCCTGGGAGGCGTTCACCCGCCGCATGGCGCAGCACTACGCCGGCCGCATCAAGACCTGGGTGATCTGGAACGAGCCCGATGTATGGATGGAGGGACACCCCGGCAAGACCTGGGATGGCACAGAAGCCGACTTTGCTCTGCTGCTCAAGACCGCGTACGGCGCGATCAAGGGCGTCGATCCGTCGCTGAACGTGCTGGTCGGCGGGATGACCTACTACTGGGATTGGGAGCACGGCCGGCGGCGCTACCTCGACCGGCTGTTTGAGATCATCGCTGCCGATCCCGACGCGCCGGCCAACGGCTACTTCTTCGATGGCGTCGTCTACCACCTGTATTTCAACCCGCGCCAGACCGTGGACGTACTGGACGAGACGCGCGCCTTGTTGGCCCACTACGACATCAGCGGCAAGTCGATCTGGATCAACGAGACCAACGCGCCGCCTTCGGACGACCCGCAGGAGCCGCCCTGGTCCGAGCCGCGCTTCCGCGTGTCACTGAACGAGCAGGCGGCTTTCGTTTTGCAGGAATTCGCCTTGGCTTTTTCCCACGGCGCCGAGCGGGTGGAGTTTTACAAGTTGCGCAACACGGCCGACCATCCCGAGTCCATCGAGCCGTTCGGTCTGCTACGCGCAGACCACTCGCCGCGGCCGGCCTTCGACGCCTACCGCACGGCGACGACCTATCTCAGCGGTTTTCGCAGCGCGGTCCACGAAACTCGGGGCGACGTCAACGCGGTGACCTTCGACCGCGGCGATGCAACCACCACCGTGCTGTGGACCGACGGCACGGTGGTGCGCGAAGTTCGTGTAGCCGCCGTCGCCGCGGATGCCCTGCTGGTGGACGAGCGTGGCAGCGTTCAGCCGATCAGCGCCGTGGGCGGGGCGTATACGATTACCCTGCCCGGCGCGACCTGCAGCAACACGTCCAACTGTTTCATCGGCGGCGCGCCGCGGCTGCTGGTGGAGCAGGGAGCTGCCAACGGACGCGCTGCGCTGGCAGGCGTGACGGCGGGAAATGTCGCGGAGTCCACTGCTCCCGCTCAGCTGGATGTGAAACCGATCGCCGCGTCCTGGCCGCTCTGGAAGCTGCGACGGCTGGAGTAAGAATGTATCCGAAAACGAGCCTTGAGACATCGGCGTGAGCTCAGTCGAACGGTTGTCGAAAGGCGCTTCGACAAGCTCAGCGCCCGTAGCGGATAGACTCGAAAGCCAAACAGGGAGAGGACGATGGGAACGAACGAAAACCAGGGGGCTGTCATGCTGCGCGCTGTCATGGCTGATGACCTGCCGCTGTTCTTCGAGCATCAACTGGACCCGGAGGCGGCCTGGATGGCCGCGTTTGGCGCAGCGGGCATGCGCGACTGGGGCGAGTTCTCGGCGCGCTGGACGCGAGCCCTGAACGACGACACGCGGATTACGAGGACGATCATGTGGAACGGCGAGGTTGCCGGTAACGTTTCGAGCTTCATGCTGTTTGGCGACCCGGCGGTGGGATACTGGCTGGGACGGGAGTACTGGGGCAAAGGCATCGCGACCCGGGCGCTGGCGGCGTTCCTGGAGGTTGTCACCGTGCGCCCGCTCTACGCCCGCGCCGCGCAGGACAACATCGGCTCGCTGAGGGTGCTGGCGAAATGTAGATTCGTGATCTGCGGGGAAGACAAGGGCTTTGCCACCGCGCGCGGCGGGGAGACGGAGGAATACGTGCTACGGCTGGGTTGACTTCGTAGGTCGCGTGAGCGAGGTCAACTACTGGGGATGTCCAGCGCCCCAAAAGGGATATCTGCCCTTCGCAAGTAGTTCCTTCCGTAGCAGCACTCGATCGATTTGGTTGAGTCGTAATAGCTTTTCGGTGGCTCGGCCAATTGCTGAAAGTCCGATAATTCGAGGGCCGTCAAGGGCAAAGTGGTCGCTCCATGGCATAGTGCGAGGGTCAAAAAGGTACGCAAGGTCACCAGTCTCAGGGTCCGGTGCTGCGATATCGCTACCCTTGAAACGGTTGCATTGGGCGCAGGCGTAGGCAAGATTGTCAGGATCGCTGGCACCGCCGTGCTTTCGAGCGACAATGTGATCAACCTCGTGTGCGAAGGCGGTGTAATCCCAATGGACGAGACAGTATTCGCAACTGTGCATCGCTCGTGCGGCAACCATTACTCGCGTGCTGGACGCAATCCGTGCCATGGCGCTTGTCAGGCTGACAGATGGCTTGATGCCTTCGCTTTGAGCAAGGACAGCATGCGATCCATGTCGATGTAGTGATCGAGTTCCTCTTCCTCCTGAGGACTCAAAGCACGTTCTCGATTCACTTCCAGCAGCCGGCTGAAGCGTGCCTGTGCGGAACGGGGAGGCCGGTAGGCAGCGATTTGCTCGACCGATGGACCTGAAGCCAGGAATTCCAGCACCTGCTCATAAAACGGCAGTGAGTAATCTTGAGATTTCACGGTTGGCAACTCCTGATTTGAAGGACGTTCTTCGTTTCTGTCTTCTTACGTAACTACTCAGGCTACAGAGGACTGACAGTCCTGATCTTGCGACAAAGCGACTGCCGCGTCAGTTGCAGCTCTGGTGATCGACAAGGACTGTCAGTCCTGGCTGAGCAGTTACCTTCTTACACCCTTGCTGCCTGAATTATAGCCGGTGCAACGCCGTCGTCAAAACGGCTGACCTGCGCAAGCATCATTCATTCAGCGGCTCGAGACTGCGGACGGCTTTATGAGAAGAGCGAAAGTCCTATAGGTTATCGGCGAAGAACTCTGCGGTGCGCTGCATGAAGGCGCGCCAGGCGTCGCCTTTGAGGGCGTGGCCCTGGCCGGGGTACTCGAAGTAGGTGACGTCCTTGCCGGCCGCTTCGAGAGCGTCGCGGATGGCGCGTGCCCAGCGGGGCGGGGTGGTGGTGTCGGCGTCGCCCTGGTGGATCTGCACCGGGCCGGTCACGCCATTGAAGTAGTTGATTGGTGAGATCTTGTCGATGAACTGGGGGTCGTCGCGCCACACGGGGTCGCTGCTGCTGGGGCCGCTGCCGCCGAACCTGCGCCGGTCGCTGGCGTCCGCGCTGACGGGGGCGTAGAGCAGGCTGGCCTTGACGCGTGGATCGACGGCCATGGTCCAGGAGACCGCGCCACCGCCCATGCTGTGACCCCAGATGCCGACGCGTTCCGGATCGGCCTGCGGCAGCGATGGCAGTGAACTGATCAAGTTCATGACGTCGACCGCCAGCCCGGAGCGGAAGACGTTTTCGCCGGTGTCTGAGCGGCCCCAGCCGCGGAAGTCGGGGCTGATAGTCAGGAAGCCGCGGCTGGCCAGATAGGTGGAGGCGTCGTAGGTGTCCGCGCCGATCCAGTACTGCGACGGCGCGATGTAGCCGTGGTTGAGGATGATCACCGGGAACGGCCCCTGGCCTTTGGGCACGGCCATCATGCCGCTGATCGTCAGGTCGTCGCTGGGGTAGGTGATGTAGTAGCGGGTGAAGGCGTCGGTTGACTCCCAGGTGCTGGTGATGTTGATTTCACCGCCGGGGTAGTCACGCTCGCGCAGACCGGGAACACTGAACGCCAGATAGGGGTTTGGTGTCGGCGTCGGTGTGATGGTCGGTGTCGGCGACGGGGTGGCCGTTGGTGTGGCTGTCGGCGTGTGCGTGGCCGTCGGCGACGCGGTCGCGGTCGGCGTCTGTGTCGGCGTGCTGGTGGCAGGTACGGTTGCAACAGGAGTTGGCGCTTGCGCGACAAAATCCTGGTCAGGCTGCCTCAGCACGGCAAATCCGGCCGCGGCAAGGACCAGCAGGAGTACGACAACGAGGATGATGAGAGTTTGTCTGTTCATCGGATGACTGCGAAAGCCTGGATGCTGTGTAGTGACGTCCAGTATACCGCAATCGCATACCTTCGGGCAGGAAGGCGCAATCCGGTTTGTTGCGCACCAGAATAGTTTGAATCACGATAGACAGGACTATGAGCCTGTGATATGATTGCCGTTGTCATCCATCAACCACGGGAGTTGCCTCTTTGAAACCTTGTTCACGCTGCCAGACAGCCAATCGACCTGAGGCCGCATTCTGCAAAGAATGCGGCCAGTTCCTTGGTGCGACCTGTCCAAACTGCCGCAACGCGCTGCCATCAGCTTCCCAGTTCTGTGACGCGTGCGGGATCAGGCTTGCCAGTTTGGCGTCGCTGACAGGTTGGGTGGCGGGCAGTCTGGCAGGCGCTGCCGAGCCAGCTCAGCAGGTAGTCACAGTCGCTTCTGAACCACCTGCAAAGCATCCGCCCGCTGAACGCCTCCCAAAGTTGCCAGAAAGCACCGGCTATTCCGTATCGCAGGAGCAGCCGGTTCGATCCGGAGTTACCGACCTGCCAGCGGCCGCAGAGCCAGCATCCAGGGCCCTATCTGCCGGCGCAGCGCGCATGACAGAGGTCGAGAGTGAGCGCCGGGTGGTGACCATGCTTTTCTGCGATGTTCACAACTCGACGGCGAACGCGGAAAAGCTCGATCCGGAGGAATGGACGGAAATCATCAACGGCGCTTTCGAATACATGATCCGGCCGATCTACAAGTTTGAGGGAACGGTGGCCCGACTGATGGGGGACGCCATCCTGGCCTTCTTTGGCGCTCCGATTTCACATGAGGACGATCCACAGCGGGCAGTCCTGGCGGGTCTGGATATTGTCAACGGCATTGCGACCTACAGAAAGGAAGTCGAGCGGCGCTGGGGCATCGACTTCAATGTGCGGGTGGGCATCAACACCGGGCTGGTGGTGGTTGGCAACGTCGGGTCGGATCTGCGGACGGAGTATACGGCGATGGGGGACGCGATCAACGTGGCGGCGCGTATGGAGCAAACTGCGCAACCCGGCACGGTCCAGATTGCCGAGGGCACCTATCGTATCATTGCCTCGGAGTTTGAGGTCGAGAAAATTGGCGGTATCGATGTCAAGGGCAAGTCGGAGCCGGTGACCGGCTATCGCGTGCTGAAGTTTGTCGTGACCGCCCGCCGGTTGCGTGGACTGACAGACACGACTCTGCCGCTGATTGGACGTGTCGAGGCGCGGCGCAATTTGTCCGCGGCTATCGACCGGACGCTGCGCGGCAACGGTCAAATTGTCACCATCATCGGCGAAGTGGGGATGGGCAAAAGCCGCCTCATCGCAGAGATGCGCGCCGAGTGGGACAGCCGGGCGCGTCCGCCGGTTGCAGACACGACCGGCTACACGCTGGATCGCTGGTACGAGACTTTCAGCCTCTCCTACGAGTCGACCCGTCCCTACGGCCTGTTTCAGAACTTTCTGCGCCAGGTGTTGGGCGCGACGCACGGCGAGTCGCCGGTCGCCCTGCAAGCTACCATTGCTGAGTTCGTGGCGGCCATGTTGCCGCCGGAACACCACGAGTATGTGCAAAACACGCTGGCTGCGCTCTTTGGTCTCACTCAAGCCGACGGCGCGTCTCTGGATGGCGAGGCGTTCAGGAAACAATTCTATGAAATCATCGCGTCGTTGTTGGAGGTATGGGCCAAGGACAACCCCGGCGTTATTGTGTGCGATGATCTCCACTGGTCCGATCAGGCGTCGATCGATCTGCTGGTTCACCTTTTCCAGTTGACCGACCGCCTGCCGATTCTGTTTGTCTGTGCCCTGCGGCCCGACCGGGATGCACCCGGCTGGCAGATCAAGATCAAGGCTGATGCCGATTTCCCGCATCACTATACCGAGATTCAGCTGGCGCCTTTGACACAAAAGCAGAGCATTGCGCTGGTGAACCAGTTGCTGCCGCAGGTTGATCTGCCGGAGACGGTGCTGGAAACCATCCTGGCAAGAGCCGCGGGCAATCCCTTTTTCCTCGAAGAGGTGGTCCGAGCGCTTCAGGACGAAGGTGCAATCGTGCCTGGTCACAACGGCGCCAACTGGATGGTGTCGCCGGACCACAACGAGAAGATTGTCAACATCCCCGACTCGCTCCAGTCGCTGCTGATGGCCCGCATCGACCGGCTGGATGAAGCCCAGCGCCATACGTTGCAGTTGGCCGCATTGATCGGCCGTTCGTTTTACTACCGGGTGCTGGAGGTGATCGTTCGCGACACCAGCGCGGGGCTTGCAGAGGGCGGGCAGCTCGACCGGCAATTGAGCGATCTGCAACGCATGAATCTGATCACGCTGGCCGCGCGGTTGCCTGAGATCGAATTCATATTTCGCCAGGCGCTGGTCCAGGAACTGGCATACAGCAGCATCCTGCGCAAGAACCGGCGCGAATATCACGAGCGGGTCGGCAAGGCGATTGAGGCGCTGTTCCCGAACCAGCTTGAGGAACAGGCGATTGTGTTGGCTCACCACTTCAGCGCCGCCGACGACCGGCAGCGTGCCGTCAAATATCACACCATCGCTGGCGACGCGGCGTTCCGCTTGTATGCCAACAAGGAAGCGGCGCAGCATTACGCCGAGGCGTTGGACTGCGCGCCGGGGGCATCGCTGACATCGGAGCAGCTCATCCATCTTTACACCCGGCGCGGCCGCGCGCTCGAGCTGGACTCCCGGCTGGGCGAAGCCGAAGGGGTGTACGAGACGATGCGCCAGCACGCGGCCGCGCTCAACGATCAGCAAATGGAGCTGGCTGCTCTTATTCCCCTGGCCACGCTCTACTCGACACCGACCTCGTTCTTTGATCCGCAACGTGGCGATGGGCTGTCGCGTCAGGCGATCCAACTCGCGCAGACACTGGGCGATCGGGCGGCAGAATCCAGGATTTTGTGGAATCTGCTCAATCTCAATCGCTTTTCAGGCCACACCGAGGAAGCTTTGCAGGCGGGTGAGCGGTCGCTGGAGATCGCTCGTGAACTCGACCTGCGCGAACAGATGGCGTTCACGGCCAGCGATCTTTGCCATCTCTACAACCGCACGGGCCAGTACGACAAGACCATCGAAACCTTGCGGGAGACGCGCACCCTGTGGCGCGAGCTTGGCAATACGCCCATGCTGGCCGACAACCTGGCCACGTCCAGCTATGTACACGCGTTTACCGGCGACTACAGCGGCGCAGCTGAGTACTCACGCGAGGCGTTCCGTATCAGCGAGTCGATCCAGAATGCGTGGGGTTGCTCGTACAGCCAGGCGATGATCGGCCAGGTGTACTGGGAGCAAGGCGACCCGGATCTGGCGATAGAGACGATGCGGAGCAGCATGGATTACGCGGAAAAGGCCGGATTCGTGGTTGCCCAGGTGTACACCCGGTCTGAATTGGGTGTCGTTCTCGGCGAGTTGGGCGACGTCGAACAAGGTCTGGCGACCGTGCGCGAGTCTATCCGAATTGCGGAGGATGGGCGTCCCCAACTGCTGCGCTATCCATTGTCACAACTTGCGCGGCTGCACCTGCTGGCCGGCGACATCGATGCGGCCGCCGTCGCCGTGGCGGAACTGCGCGAACGTACAGGACCGCTCCACATGGTCCAGCCGAACGTGATCTCCGCCATAGAGTGCCAGCTCGCGCTGCTGCAAGGTGACGCGACCGAGGCCAGTCGCCTGCTGGAGCAGCGGCTGGCCGACCTGCGACGTTTCGGCATGAAAGCATACATTCCCCAGGGGCTCTATCTTCTGGCGCAGGCGCGTCAGCAGGCTGGCCGGGAGAGCGATGCGCTGGCCTACCTGCGCGAGGCCAGGGAGCTTGCCACAGCCATCGGCTCGCGCTGGATGGAATGGCGCATTCTGGCCGCGCTGTCCAGCCTGTCGTCTCAGGCTGAGGCTAAGGAGCTGTGCGACCGAGCCAAGGCGATCGTCGAGAGCATCGAGCGAAACATCAGCGACCCGGCGCTACGCCAGTCGTTCCACAACCGCCCGGACATACACGCTCTGGCGCACGTTCGACCAGCAACGGCCGGACACAGTGACACGCCCGTAGCGTCGATATGGGACACGTCCAGAATTTAGGTATCGCTTTGGCCGGTCTCCTTACCGAGCCAACACCGGAAGTTGTTTATCGACGCGTTCATTGGTCCGATGTGCACGAGTTGATAGATACCGCTTTGGCCGGTCTCCTGACCGTGCCAACACCGGGAAGTTATCTATAGATGCATCTTCTGGACCGGTGTGCACGAGTTGACCTGGCGACTCAAGTGGTTCAGGCCGTTGTCCTGTACCATGCTTCTTTCAGATAGCGCTTGATCACATGGACCGGCACGGCGACGCCGACGCCCGGGCCGGCCATCATGGTGTTGATACCCACCAGCCGTCCAGCGGTGTCCACCATGGGGCCGCCGGAGTGGCCGGGACGCAGTTGCAGGCTGGCCACCAGCCATTCCATCCCCGTTGAAGTATCGTAACTGACAAGCCGGCCGCGCTGTGGCTGCGGCAGGTCCGTCCACTCCGCGCCGACGCCGATCACCACGCCGCCGCTGACCGCGCCGTGAACGCCCCATGGATGACCCAGCGCCAGCACCCACTGCCCGGCGCGCAGGGTCGTCGATTCGCCCAATTCGATAGCAGGCAAATCGCCGGCGTCGATGGCCAGCGCGGCCACGTCCAGTGCCGGTTCATGCGCCAGCAAGCGGGCGGGAAACTGGCGGCCATCTGCCAGCGTAACCGTGGGCGATTTGTCGTGTACCACGTGCGCGTTGGTGATGATCAGGCCGTCAGCGTGCCAGATCGTGCCGGCGCCCTGGCCGCGCCGGCCAGTGCGGATCTCCACCAGGCTGCGGCGGGCGTTCTGGACGATGGCTCCCAGATCGTCGTCGATTTGTTGAAGGATGGTTGTGTTCATGATGCCTTGCTTTGCGTTTCAGGACTGGCAGTGCTTGCTCGTGTTCAAGGTAACACTGCCCTTTTCAGCTGGCTGTCCTGTGCCTTGAGCACTGCCAGTCCTGCCCGTCCGCTACTCGCGCTCGCCTACGGTCACCGGCACATCGACCACCTGCCCGCCGCGCACGATGCGCAGGGGAACGGGTTGGCCGACGCGGTCGCCGCTCAGCTTGGCCAGCAGGTCGTCGTGGTGACGCACCGGCTCACCGGCCACCGCCACGATGGTGTCGCCCATGAACAGACCTGCCTGCTCAGCCGGGCTGTCAGGCACCACTGCGCCGATCAGCAGGCCGGTCTCCTGCCCCAGTTGTTCAGACAGGTTGGCGGGCAGACGGACGCGTTGCGTGCTGACGCCCAGATAGCCACGGCGCACCCGGCCATGGGCCAGCAGCGTCTCGACCACGCTGCGCACCGTGCTGGCAGGCAGCGCAACACTGACGCCGCGCGCCAGCGCCGAACTGTTCAGTCCGGCGACGCGACCGGCGACATCCACCAACGGACCGCCGGAAAAGCCGGCGTACATGACGACGTCGGTCTGCAGGTAACGATCCACGTTGCCGCCCGCGCCTGTGCGCCAGGCGTCACCCAGCGCGCTGACGACGCCCAGCGTCGCCTGCACGGTACGGCCCGGCCGGCCCAGCGCCAGCACCAGGTTGCCAACCTTCAGGTCGGCGGCTTCCACCCAGGTCGCGGGGGTCAGGCTGGCTGCCTCGGTGCGCAGCAGGGCGATGTCGGTGGACGGATCACGTCCGACGAGATTCGCCGCGACGCTGGACCCGTCGGGCAGGCCGACCGTGATAGCGTCATCGTGCTGTACGACGTGATGGGCGGTAACGATCAGCCCGTCGGCTGACCAGACAATGCCCGTGGCCGGCATCCGGTCGCGGGCGTCAACCCGGACGATGCTCTGGCCGGCGGTTTCGACTGCGGCCGCCAGGCCGTCGGAAAGGGCGGTGAGTGTGTTTGTGTCTGACATTGGTTTGCTCCGTATTGCGTAGTTGTGTCGATTCTCGGTCTTGACTACCAGTATCGCGCACGGAGCAGGCAAAGCGCATCGGCTGTGTGGGGAGGGTGGTACCTGGAAGAATGGGTAGGTGGGGTGAGCGTGGCTACAGCACTATCATGCCCAAGCGCGTTGCGCGCATCACCGCGTCGGTGCGGCTTTGGGCGCCGAGCTTTCCAAGGATGGCGTTGACGTGGAACTTGACGGTGTGTTCGCTGATGTCCAGCCGCTGGGCGATGGCACGGTTGGTCATTCCCTCGGCCAATAGTTGCAGCACCTCATGCTCGCGCGGCGTCAGTTGCTCGACCGGAGAGTCAGTGGTCCGATCCGGTGCGACTGCCAGCAGGTCGGCAGCCAACTCGATATCAAGAACCACCAATCCCTGTGCCAGACTGTGGGCGGCAGCGGCGATGACGGCGGGATCCGCGTTGCGCGGCAACAGCCCGCGCGCGCCTGCCTGCCAGGCCTGGGCTGCGCTGGCCGAGCCTGCATCGTGTTGAGGTAACAGGACCAGCACGGGCGGCAAGCTGGTGCGCTGATCTGACAGGCGATCGAGCGGGCCGGCCGGCGTCCAGCCCAGATCCCAGACAACGACATCGGGCTGAGCCGTCTCGATTTCGGCTGACCAGTCACTGTCGCCTGCGGCTTGCCCGACGATCTGACAGCCCGCCTGCGCGGCCAGAATCGCAGCCAATCCCGCACGTGCCAGCGGATCGTCGGCGATTACTATCAGGCGCAGGTCTTGCAGGGATGAAATCATTGGCTGACATCTGGCGCGTCGGCGCGAAAACCTTCCCACAAACGACCGCCTGTCAGCTCCAGCGCCTGGTCGGCGAAGGCCAGCAAAGAAGTCGTATCACCGGTGGTCATCGCCCGGTGGAGCCCGTCCGTCAGGCCTTCCGCCAGCGTCGCATCGAAGTGGCGCAGTGAACGCAGCAGCCACTTGCCGCGGCCGCGCCACTGGCGGTGCCAGTCGAGGATCAGATTGGTGGCGTTCTGGGCGAGTTCCCAGGCGATGAAAGCCTTCTCATCCGGACGTGCATCCATCAAGTCGTCCATCAGGTCGGTGACGAAATAGCGCGCGAAGGCCAGTTCCTGTTCGGTCAGCGGCGCGGGACCGGCGGCCAGCAGCGCGCAGTCGGCTTCTTTGAGCCGCGCTGCCCAGCCGTCGCGGTCCTGCAGGACGACGCCCTCACAGACCATACGCGACGTGGATGGGCTGCGGCGGGCGGCATCGTGCCGGCCAAAGTACTGGTGAACCGCAGGCGTCTGGACGAAGACCTCGATGGGCCAGCCAAAGTCGTGCAACGACTCGCGATAAGAGGGGTGATCGTCGGGGACGATTATCAACAGATCGAGGTCGGACGTCGCGGTTGCTTCGCCGCGCACCACGCTGCCGCCCATGAACGCAGCCAGGCAGTCGGGAAAGTCGCGCGCGAGGATGGCAGCGGCAGCCTGG
Organism: Anaerolineales bacterium; assembly: GCA_020634615.1. GTDB lineage: Bacteria > Chloroflexota > Anaerolineae > JAAEKA01 > JAAEKA01 > JACKBK01. The sequence goes on along the minus strand of JACKBI010000002.1, from coordinate 305,097 downwards.
ATGGCGGATGGACGGTCAACGGGTTGCCACATAGGTGATCCATTCTTCGGCATCGTAGAGGCCGATATTGTCCCAGGCACGGTGGGCTTCAGCCGACGTGAATCCGCACGCGTGCAGCAGTGACAGGAATTCCTCGGTCTCGTAACCGCAATCTGGCAGGCCGATGACCTGCATTGCGCCGGTTTCCAGATCGATGACGTGGAAACGGTCGATGGCAGTGCGCTCGGCGGTATCCCAGTAGCGTTCGCCCAGGACCATAAACGGGCGGTCGCCCCAGAGCCCGCGGTCGTCGGTGAACCAGAAGTTGCTGTCCGACTTGTCGATTCGTTCGAAGTCCAGCAATTCGATGACCATGCGGCCGCCTGGCCGCAGCGCTGCATCTGCCTGACGCAGCAAGGTCGCTGTTTCGGCGCGCGTGAACACGCTGAGCTGTCCATAGATGAAAAGCGCTGCGTCGTACGACTGGCCGGTTTGCTCGGCCAGCGCCATGCGGACATCGGCCTGGATAAAGGTGCAGCGATCTGCTACGCCCTCTTGTGCGGCCAGATCGCGCGCGTAGCGGATGCTGGCCGGGCTGAAGTCGATGCCGGTCACCTGCACACCGCGCCGGGCCAGTTCTGTGGTGTACAGCCCCGGCCCGCAGGTGATGTCCAGAACGCGCGCGCCGGGCGCCAGGTCAAGCTGTTGCCAGAACCAGTCAACCTGGCGCAGGATCTCCGGCCGCTGGCGGCTGGCAGCGCCATGGGTCTGGTCCAGGTGCTCGCGCAACATACGCTCGCTGAACTCTGGATCATTCCACGGGAGATTTTCGCCATCTTCCCACGGGCGAGCCGGCTGGCGGCGGTTGTAGATGCGCCACAGCGCGGAATGGAAAGCATCATCGGTCTGATTTGTCATGTTTTCCTCAGAGGAGGCCAAGTTTGGGAACCTGGCCGTTCATCAGGTCGTCTGGAAAGCGACGCGCAGCGCGTTCAGCGTTTGCTGCGCGGCACCAGGTTGACGAGCTTCGTATGAACTGGTAAAATCGGCCCAATGTTTTCAACCTCCGCAAAACGTCGTTTCAACCGGCTGGGTATCATGGTGGGATTGCTGGTACTGGCCAGTTTTGGAATGTGCGCGGTTGCGCTGGCTCAGCAGGCTGAGCCGGGCAAGGCCAGCCAACAACCGCGCGCCTATCTGCCGATGCTGATGAGCAATCCATCCGCGCTGGTGGATGAGTTCGACGCGGAGCACGACGGCGAGAGCCAACCTTACGTGTTGCGTCCGGGTGACGATCTGAGCTTGCTGGCGCTGGACATGGGACGCGATGTGGGCCTGATGGGCTGCGTCACGACGACCGCGTTACAGCCGCTGTCAGACCTGCGTTCGGGCCAGACGATCCAGGTACCCGCCGCACATTTCCGCTGCCATTGGGCGGCCGCGGGGCAGACGGTGCGACAAATCGCCCAGCGCTATGATGTGGCCGTTGACGCGATTCTGGAAACCGACTGGAACCGGTTGACCGATGCTGATGAGCCGCTGGCGGCCGGCCGTCGCGTGCTGGTTCCGCACGCCGGCGTCGTTGACATGAACGTGCAGCGGGCCGAAGCACCTGATCAGTTGGCTGGCAGCCGGCCGGCCAACTGGCCCTATGGCGATGGTCATTTCATCTGGCCGGTGGAGGATGGGATCATCTCCCAGGGCTTCCATAGCACGCACAAGGCGCTGGATATCGCTGTGCCCATCGGCACGCCGGTGCGGGCGGTGGACAATGGCATCGTGGTCAAATCCGGCTATTCCACAGTTGGCTATGGCGGTCGGGTGATCATCGATCACCAGATTGACTACACGACACTCTACGCACATCTGACGCAGGCCCTGGTGGAAGAGGGCGACATTGTTCAGAAAGGCCAGATCATTGGCTATGTCGGTTCCACAGGCAATTCCACCGGGCCCCACCTGCACTTCGAATTGCGCGATTTCGGCTACTTGATCGATCCTCGCCCTCTGCTGAACAACCAGTAGAGCATGCTCCTCCTACTTTATACTCCTACTCCTACTCGTACTCTTTCCTGAGCTGCTCCTTGTGAAGCCTCGACCACTTCCTGCAATACCGCGCATTGTCACGCGCCGCGCGTCGCCACGAAAATGATCGTCTGCGGGATCAAGCGGGCGGTTTCCAGGTCGTAGCTTTCTGCCCAGCTGTTCTCTTCTTCCGGCGTCAGCACCGGCTCCGGCTCCAGTATTCGCTGCACTTGGAAGCCAGCTTCGCGTAGCAGATCGGTCCAGTCGCCGATGGTACGGTGGAAAGAGCGCATCCACTCGCCGCTGGTGCTGAACTGCCATTCCGAGGCGTCGCGCAGGAAGTAGCTGCGGGCCGGCGTCAGACTTTCCTCGTCGTTTTCTTCATCCCAGAAACAGTCACGAAATGGGTGGTCCAGGCTGAACACCAGCAAACCGCCAGGAATCAGCACCCGCGCTGCCTCGCTCAGGCAACTGGTGATATCTTCGACATAGGCCAGCGCGTAGGCCGAGAACACGATATCGAAGCTCGCGCCGGCGAAGCGCGACAGGTCAGCCGCGTCGCCCTGGTAGAAATCCACGGCTGCGCCAGACTTTGCTGCCAGGTTGCGCGCAAACGCCAGTTGCTCATCGCTGAGATCAACGCCAGTGGCGGTTGCTCCCTGCAACGCAAAGGCGATGCTGCACTGCCCGCCGCCGCAGCCCGGTTCTAAAATGCGCTTGCCGCGCACCTCGCCCAGCAGGCGTAAATGATTTTCGTCGGGCGCCCACGGTCCGTAATGCGCCGAGTCGACCGGAATCTGGTGCAGTTCCTGGTAGGTCGCACTGGTACGGTTCCAGGCGGCGCGCATGTCGATGGGTGGTCGTTTCATGGTAGTCTTGCCGGCCAGTTTCAAACTCGCTTTGGCCGGTCTCCGACCGAGCCAGTGCTGGTTCTGGCTCGGTCGGAGACTGGTCAGAGCATATGTGTTATGCCGCCGCGGGCGGGCGCAGCCAGAGGGTCGCTTCTGCCTCGGCATCGACGGCGGCGCGCGTCCACAGCATAGGATGCTGTTCACCCTCGCGCCACATGTCGATGTGGTCGGCGTAATGTGGGCTGCCGGGCTGGCCCGACTGGCCGGTGGATAGAATCGAGGTCGAGCGGTCCCAGTCTCCTACCTGTATGACCTGGCGGTAGGTCGCGGTTGTGGTGACAAGCCCGAATGGAAGCGTCAACTCGTTGGCGGTCATCCAAACTGTGTGGTCGTTGCCGCCGATGGGGTACTGACCGCGGTTGAACAGCCAGTGCAACACCCGGCCGCGGCCGAAGGGATGGCTGAACTCGATCTGGTGCACCTTGCCCCATGCCCATTTGCGCGGATCTTTGCCGATCATCTGGTAGAGCGTTTCTGCGGTACATTGCAGGGCGAGGGTGAGCACAGCGTCGCGCGTGCGCGGCTTGCCGGTTTCGTCGTCGCCATACCACCAGCTTGACTCGTTTTCCAGCAAGTTGACCAGGAAGGGGCCGCTGTGACCTGAGAACGGGGATGCGGCGAAAATGTCACTGATGGTGCGGCCTTTGAATTGTCTGGCCAGCGGGCCTAGCTTGTCGGTCAGGACGATGTCCAGCAGGTGCAGGCGCATGACCTCGAAAGCGGCAGCCGGGAAGCTGTCAACTTCCATGCGCAGGTTCCAGCTCTCCAGCTCCTGCACGATACGCCGTTCCAACTGGTTCTTGCCCTCGGCCAGCACAAACCAGGGTGTCAGCTTCTCGGCCAGGCCGGAGTAGACGTCGGTCTGGAAGCGCTGGAAGTCGCGCTGTGTGAAGCGCGGCTTGGATTGCAACAGCTTGACGATACGCTCGAAGCGGTAACCGGGATCCCAGTCAGCGCCGATCCACGGGCCGCTGTCAGCCTGCGGCGGCCGGTTGTTTGCCGACGCCGCAAAGCCGTCAGGTGGATTGAACTGGCTCGGCAGATCGTCGAAGGGCACGAAGCCTTCCCATTCGTGGGCCTGGTCCCAGCCAGGGGCGGGCACCAGGCCGTGACCGCTCCGCCGTATGGGTACGCGGGCGGCGTATTGATAGCCGATGTTGCCGGCGTCGTCGGCGTAGACGAAGTTCATGGACGGCTCGCCGACGGCTGCCAGCGCAGCGCGGAAGCTGGTCCAGTCGGCTGCTGATTGCAGTTGCAGCAGGCCATGGATTGCTGAACTTGCGCTGTGACCCGACCAGCGCAGCGCCATGGGCGGCAGATCGGCGCGTGCTTCGGCGGGTATCAATGTGTTGATTAACGGCCCGTGGCGGGTGACGACCACTTCTTCGATAACCGGTTTCTGTTGGCCGCGGACGGCCATTTGCTCACGCAGGATGGTGGCAGGCAGCCATTGGTCGCCGGCGCGGAACTGGGTTGCATCTGCGGGATTGCTGCGCTCGACATAAAGATCCTGATTGTCGGCGCGTCCGGCGGTGATGCCCCACGCGATGTGGTCGTTGTGGCCGCTGACCACGCCGGGGACGCCGGCGAAAGTTGCGCCGGTGACCCGCAGGCTGCCATCGGCCGCTTCGATGTGATTCTCGTACCACAGTGATGGGATCGAAACGGTGAGGTGAGGATCGTTGGCCAGCAGCGGCATGGGGCCGGCGACGCGCTGTGCATTGACGACCCAGTTGTTGCTGCCGGCCGCCGGTGCGTTGCCGAACCAGCCCGCCACCTCCTGGTAGGCAGCCATCAATTGGCCGGCCGCGGCAAGCGCGGCCGCGTCAAGTCCGTCGCCGTCGGCCGGCAGCTTGCCATTGCGCAGCGCCGGGTCAAGCTCTGCAGCCCGCTCCGGTCCGAGACGCTGGATGAGCTGCATGCGGACCAGCTCGGCTTCCCAGTTCATGCTCAACGCCCAGCCCAGCACCTTGAGTATCCCCACGCTGTCCTGGATCTGCCAGGGCTGTGGCACATGGCCGACGATGGTAAATTCTGCCGGTCTGCGCAGTTGGTTGGCCTCGAGAAACGCGTTGACGCCGGCTGTGTAGGCAGTGAGTGCGTCCCTGTCCTCCGGCGCAAGCGCTGCCACATCCCGCTCAGCTGCGCGCCAGAATCCGATGACGCGGCTCCAGCGATCGGCTTCCAACGCGGCCGGTCCCAGCGCCTCAGCCAGTGATCCGCGCGCCAACAGGCGGGCGTATTCCAACTGAAAGAGCCGGTCCTGGGCGTGAACGTAGCCCTGCGCCAGGAAAGCATCGCGAGCGGTTCCTGCGTAGATGTGTGGAACACCCCACCGATCACGCACGATCTCGACCGGCGCGGCCAGCTCGTCGATCACCAGGTCCTGTTTGGTTCTGGCCAGCGGACGCCAGAAGATGTACCACAGGACGCCGATGAACGCCAGCGCCAGAGCCGCCAGAACGAAAAGCACTAAACTGAGCAGGGGGAAGAAAACGCTTGGCACGTGAGTGGCTGTCCGTTCGATCATTCGTCTGGACGCATCCGCTTTTCAACTGGCGTGCTGGCCGGTCTTTGATTTCACCCTGGATGGGCTGATCGGGCCGGCTTCGGAAGTTGTCTGCCGATGCATCCTTGGTTCGATAGTGTGTAAGAGACTGTTTGAAGAGCGTCATCCGTAGACTTCAGCAGTCGACGGGTACTCGTCACGACCACCCTCCAACCGCTGGAATGACCTCTTGCCTTAGATCCGTCGTCGTCCGAAGTCTGCCTGGATTGCCCTTGAAACAGTCTATTGGCTGGTGCTGATGGTGTCAGGCGGAGCGCAGTTGCTGCGCTAGCGCCGTCAACTCGGCGCAGCGTTCGGCAAACGCCAGCGACTCGTTGTACATTTTTTCGACGTACTGGTAAAGGTCCGGATCGATGAAGATGCCAAGCTGGTGGACGCCTTCGTCGTCCCAGTAAAAGCGCAGGTTTTTGGTGTGTTGCTCGGCGTCTGCCGCGAGACGCTCCAACTGCGCGGCGATGGTGTCGTTCATGGGGTGTCCTTCTCCATGGTTTTGTGCGTCAAGCGCCGTTGGCGCGGGCCTGGATGTTGCGGATGTCGGCGATGGCCTGGGCCTCATTGCGGAAGAGGATGGCATGGATTCCCAGCGCATCGGCGGCCTCTACGTTGACCGGGATGTCGTCGACGAAGATGGCTTCGTGTGGGGCGACTTCCAGCAGGTCGAGTGTGTGGTGGTAGATCGCCGGGTCCGGTTTGACGATGCCCAGCCGCGCCGAGTTCACCACGAGATCGAAGCGGTCGATGATGCCGAATTTGTGGCCAAGCAGGCGTTCCTCCAGGTCAAACGTGGCGTTGCTGAGGATGGCGGCCTTGCCGTTGGCTGCACGTATTTCGTCGGCGACGACCAGCAGGTTGGTGCTCAGGACCTCGTCGGCAAACATGCGATAGATGACCGGATACTGGGTCGGGTCGTACGTCTTGCCCAGCCGCGCATAGAGCCGCTGATCAAACTCTTCGATGGTGTATTTGCCCAGCATGGCGTCGGTCCAGTCGGGATGTCCCATCACCACTGACATCATCTGGTCTTGCGGGATGTCCAGTTCGGCGGCGATCTGACGTGCGCTGTCAGCTTTGCCATCCATGGTCACGATGGTGCCGCCAAAGTCAAGAATGAGTGCTCGTATCACAGGATGCTCCGAAAAAGAAAACCGGGCCAGCGCAACGCCGGCCCAGTTTGAGTTGGTGTCGTGCGCCCCTCCATTGTATCGGGACGCGACGGGAAGTCAATTGTAGGGTTAGCCATTTCGCTTCAGCTTGCCGGTGCGTTTTGCATAGCGCTCGGCCGAGTTGAACACCTTCAGTCCAACCGGGATTGCGATCGCCGCGGCTACCAGCAGAGGCCAGATGTACTTCCAAAGTTCGTCCATCGTGGCATTTTCAAGTAGCGCCTCACGCATGCCGGCTAACACGTAGGTGGCCGGCGAGAGCATTGCAACTTTCTGCATCCATTCGGGCAAGACAGAGATCGGGTAGTAGACGCCTGAGAACAGCAGCAGTATGGCCTGAAAGACGTGGGTCATCTGCGCGCCGCGCTCCGGAAAGAGGAGCGGCAGCACCGATGCCATGATGCCGAAGCCGATAAAGCTGAAGCTGCCGGCGATCAGTACCATCAGCGCGCCGGCCATGTTGGCCTGGCTCAGGTCGATCTTGAAAAACGCGGCTACTGCGACCAGGACGATGCCTGTGTGAAGCAGGCCGTAGGTCAGGCTGAACAAAGTTTGGCCAGCCATGTGGGTCATGCGGTGGACGGGCGCCATGAATGTGTATTCGATGGTGCCCTCCCAGCGCTCCCAGGCGATCACTTCGCTCAGGTTGTCGAAGACGACGCTGAGGAAGTGCCAGACCAGCGTACCGATCACCAGGTAGAGGACGAAGTAGTCGGTGTTGACTTCCTGTCCGGTGATCGCGCCGGCTCCAACACCGATGAAGGCAACGGCCAGGGCGTTGGCGATAGTGTAGGCCAGCCACACCACCTCCCAACCCCAGTAGCGCCTTACCAGGTTGAAGTTTCGTTCGATGAACGCGTAGGACGCGCGCATCTGATAGGTCAATTGGGTCATAGCCTCACCTCCTTGAGTGATCGTGCGGAGATCAGATGGACTGATCGAACCTTGGACTCGAACGTTCGAAACTGCACGTGACGCTTCCTCCTTTGCGTGTGCTGGAAACAAAAACGCCGTGGGTAGAGTCTGTGACTCCCACGGCGTAACGGGACGAAGAATCAAAAAGCCGTGGGGCACGGATCGGTGCACCCACGGCTGGTAACTGCTTGATGGCCAGTTAACTGGAAATGGGCGCACTCCGCGTGAATCCGCTGGGAGCGGGAACAACGCTTGTCATACGAGTGATGGTGGTCATAGTCCAGTTCTGCATGTTACAAAGCCTCCTTCAAGGCTGCTGAGATTATAGTCCCAGCGCCCGACTGTGTCAAAAATGGACGGGCACTCTTTGAACGAACCAGCTACTTGGTTAGCTGGTCGAATGGCTCTGCGCAACGCCCATATTGGCTGTGCAATTTGTTGAACGAAGACGCCAGTGAAATTTCAGTATGTGTCCACTGCTGGACGCTACAACCAGTGTGCGCATCGGTTAGTAACCAGTCAAGCGTTTTTAAGAATTCCGAGGCTATGATATACTTGGCCCCGTCTGCTGCTGGTCGATGGGCCAGGCAGACACTCCTGTCTCAATTGGGCGCAATCACGTTCCGTTTTGTCCGCTGTTGTATCACGCTAGAGGAGAACTTACCATGGCTGTATCCACTGCAACCGTGTCTACTCAACAGGCGCGCAACCCTCTTTGGTTGTATACGCGCAAGTTTGACCTGCGCTTCATCTCCCTCAGCGTCGTTATGGTAGCGGCGCCTTATCTGGTTTATCTGATGCTCCTGAACATGGAGGCGCTGTTGTTCCCACTGACAACAGCGCTGGGTACAACAGCCGACGACCTGAGCCGTAACTTCGTCAATGCCTCGGTGGCGTTGCTGGTCGGCGGACCGCATATGTACGCCACCTGGACGCGCACCGGGTTGGATCGGGACTTCGCTCACAAGCACCGCAGGTTCCTCACGGTCGGCCTGGTGATTCCGGTGATCGTCACGGTGCTGGCGCTGTTTAACCTGCCGCTGTTGCTGACCATCTTCTTCTTCTGGGCTTCGATCCACGTTCTGCACCAGATCATCTACATCACGTCGTTGTACAACGAACGGCAAAAGACCGGGCAACGCTTCGACCTTTCACGGTTCTCGCGGCTGTCCGATTATGCCGTGATCCTGACGGCGCTCTATCCGCTGGCGGCCTGGAAGATCGCCAACAACAGCTTTGCCATTGGCAGTAACAACCTCAGCGAAATGGTCGATCAGATCCTTGGGATCGTCGGCCTGAGTTCGGGCTCCTGGATGTGGATTCTGGCCGGGGGCGCATTCCTCATAGCCCTGACGGTCTGGATCGCCAAGACCATTGCGGAACATCGCCAGGGCACGCTGCACCGCCCCAAGACGCTGTTCATTGCCGTGACCGTGACCGCCTCATTCTTTGTGCCGGCGCTGGGCAACCTGGACACGGCTTTCCAGGGCATGAACGTCTGGCACTCGTTCCAATATCTCGCGCTGACCTGGATGCTGATCCACATTCGCAATCAGCGCGGCGAGCTGAAGAACTCACCTTTCGTCGAGAAGATGTCGGATGACAACAAATCGGCTCGAAAGTACTATGCCTTCAACATCGGCCTGACCATCGCCGACGTCGGCCTGGCGCTGGTGATCTTCGTGATCCTGTGGCAGGTGGTGAAGATGCCCTTCGACGCCGCCTTCGACCGTGGCTACTATATCGCCGTGTTGAGTTTCCTTTGGATGCACTATTACCAGGACCACTTCCTCTTCGTGCATCCGGAGGTGATTGATACGAAGGGGACGATTTAGGGCAAGGGAAAGCAGGGAAATGGAGGGGAGATGAGGGAAACCGGCAGCAAGCCGGTTGAAGCGATAACTGTTTCAAGGCCAACTCGACGCACGAGTTGGCCTTGTTTTGTATCGATGATCTCAAGCCTGTGATGAGTCGGCGACACTACAAGACGCTACGGCTCTCAAAGCGTGAAGTTGCGAGTCTCTTTGAGTGTTTCATGCTCAAAATCCTTTGCCAGCGCCTCGCAGCGGCATGTCGCACCCTGCACCATACGCATATGCTCCCGCGCCTGACCAACGTGCGTGTGCGCGGATGGTGGTTGTCATGTCACTTCTTTCGCCCTGGCCATAAGAAATTCTTCATGGTGGGGTAGTGCATCTTGCGTATATATAACCATTCTACTACCAGGTTTATCAGGGCAAGGATGGAAAACACCACCAGCAGGAAAAGTAAAAAGAAGAACCCGATTCCGATGGATACTGACAATGACATGTCCGTCCCGAAGTACGAGCCTGCGATCAAGAGGAGAACAAACCACACCGGAAACACAAGCCATGTCAGTGAAGGAGGCGCGATACGCCCTTCTACCTTCACTTGGCCGGTGCGATCCCACTTGACTCGCATGATCAGTATGAAAGTGCGTGAGTATGTCTCCCATATGATGGTGTTCTTGTCGGGAAATATCCTTGTGCTTTCTCTGTCCTCAAGCCAATCCAGTCTACGCTTTGAAACGCTGCCAGCCGGCGCCTGATCGGTGAAGCGGCGCAACAGCCAGAACTTCTCGAATCTCTCGTCATCGATCTCTTCGACACGCAGTGGATGGCGATTGGCGAAATAGTAGAAGAGGATAGGCGGTCCCAGCATCACAAACAAAATCCCTACTATCTGCAAATATTCTTTCACGCATTCCTCCCTTTGCCGGGACGCCTTGCCAGGCATCTCAGTTTCTATGCACCAACATACTTGGCATACAAGCTACGGGCTACGCTTTCGTCCTCGGTCCCCTTGATGATGGCGCGGGCGTCGGGGAAGACGGTGATCTCGAAGGTATCGGTTCGGGCACGGAGAAGGTAGGGGTTGACGGCCACGTCGTCGATGCCAGATCGGTGCAGCCCGGCTGCCAATGCCTCCAGGTCCAGCCGCTGTCCACCGGGGACGCTGATCTGTACTGCGTTGCGGCCGCACAGCGTAGCAGTACGCGTGCCGGCTTCGGCGTTGAGGAATTCGTAGTTGCCTATCCCGCAGGTCTCACAGTCGTTCCGCCGCATGACCTCGAACTGCTCCAGGCTGTTGTCCAGCAGGTCGTAGTTGATCAGCCCGTCGTTCAGTTCGCCGAAGCCGGCCAGCAGCTTGATCGCCTCACCGGCGGCGATGGAGGCAACGACGCTGACCGAGGGCGCCAGCACGCCGGCTGTGTCGCAGGTTGCAGTGGTGCCGGGGGCGGGCATCTGGCCCAGCAGGCAGCGCAAACAGGCCGTCTCGCCCGGCCGGATCGTCATGGTCATGCCGTAGCTGCTGATGACGCCGCTGTAGATCCAGGGGATGCCCAGCTTGGCGCAGGCGTCGTTGACGAGGAAGCGAGTCTCGAAGTTGTCCGCCCCGTCCATCACCAGATCGGCGTCGCGGATCAGCGAAACGATGTTGTCGGGGTTGACGTCGGCCACGATCCCCTCGACCTCGATGTCGGAGTTGATCCTGGACAGCTTGCGGCGGGCGGCCTCGGCTTTGGGCAGCCGGTCGGCGATGTCCTGCTCGTCGAACAGGAGTTGGCGCTGGAGATTGTTCAGCTCGATGAAGTCGCGGTCGACGATGCGCAGATGGCCAACGCCGCTCCGCGCCAGATGGTTAGCCAGGACGGTGCCGGTGGCGCCGCAGCCGATGACGACGACGGTCGCCGCCAGCAGTTTGCGCTGGCCCGCCTCGCCCAGCCCGGGGAAGATGATCTGCCGCGCGTAGCGCGCAAGGTTCTGTTCGTTCATAGCGGAATCGTACGCGCGGCTGGGTTAGGTGTCAAGTGGCGGATGACAGGGTGACAAGGTGAAGAGGGATAGGCCATGTCCCTATCGACCTGCTGATTCCTGACTTCCGGCCCCTGGCCTCTGACCTCCGATTTCCCTCGTTTCCCTTCTTTCCTTCTTTCCCTCAACTCCCCTCAGTTCCCACTCTACCCAACGCCTGCTCCAAATCCGCGATGATATCCGCCGCGTCCTCCACGCCGCAGGCCAGGCGCACCAGCGACGGTGACACGCCCAGCGCGTCCAGTTTTTCCGGGTCGGCGTCGTAGTAGCTGACGATCTGCACCTGCTCGACAAGGCTTTCGACGCCGCCCAGGCTGGGGCCGATGTAGGGTATCTGCAAGCCGTCGATGAAACGGCCGGTCTGTTCGCCGTCGCCTTCGATCTCGAAGCTGACGACGCCGCCGAAGCCGCGCAGTTGCGCAGCCGCGATGGCGTGGTCAGGATGGCTTGTCAGGCCGGGATACCAGACGCGCCGCACGCGCGGGTGGGCTTCCAGATAGTGCGCCACGGCCAGCCCATTGCTGTTCTGGCGCTCGATGCGCAGTCCCAGCGTTTTGAGGCCGCGGCCGACCAGATAGGCGGTCTGGGGGTCGATGACGCTGCCCAGAATGCCGTGCATCTGGCGCAACGCGGTCGTCAGGCCACCGTTGCCGATAACAGCACCGGCCATCACATCGTTGTGGCCGGCCAGGTATTTGGTGACGCTGTGGATCACCAGATCGATGCCGTAATCCAGCGGGCGCAGGTTTAGCGGGGTGGCAAACGTGCTGTCGATGGCGGTCCGCACGCCGTGGCGGCGTCCGATATCGGCCAGCCCTTCCAGATCGAGACAGCGCATGAATGGGTTGGTGGGCGACTCGGAGAAGATCAGCCGCGTGTTGGGCTGGATAGCGTCCTCGATGGCTTGCAGATCAGCCGCCGGCACGATGGTCGCTTCCACGCCGTAGCGGGTGAGGATCGTCTGGATGAAATCGCGCGTGCGGCGATAACAGTCGATGGTACAGACCAGGTGGCTGCCGGCGCTGAGGAACACCAGCAGCGTGCCGGTGATGGCCGACATGCCGCTGGGTGTCAGCAGCGCATCGTCGCCGTTCTCCAGCGCTGCCAGCCGCGCCTCGACCGCGCGCACGGTTGGATTGCCATAGCGACCGTACTCGTCGCGCTGCGGCTCGTCCCAGAACATGCGCTCTTCCATGTACTCCACGAGAGCGGCCGTGTCGCGGAAGGTGTAGGTCGATGCCTGGACGATGGGGGTGGTGATGCTGTGAAACGCTTTGTCGCGCGCCTCGCCGCCATGCACTGAGAGTGTCGACGGTCCCGGTCGCGTGGAAACGGTGTTGGCACCGGGCAACCCGGGTTCGGCGCCGTTGGTGTGCGCGGCAGTCGCGGTCGCTTCAACTGTGGATATAGTAGACATAAAACAACCTCCGGAATGGTGCGAGCCGCATATCCGGAGGGTGTCGCCGGGCCGTCTGCCGAATCAAAGACCTCTTCACCGAAGCGAAGAGGTCCAAAAACAGCATCGTCCAGGTCCTCTTATCTTCCAGCCGTTTGCTGACGGAGTTAGCACCTGGGTTCTGCCAGTACACAGTGATCGGTAATCAGTTATCAGTTGGTATGCTCAGTCTTGCCGTTTCCGGTTACTGATTACTGTCTACTGATTTCTGTTCACTGAACTGACGACCTGGTTGCCGAGGTTTCATAGGGCCGGTCCCTCCACCTCTCTGGATAAGGGCGTCGTTGTCGACTTATTCGATTGTGCCAGCGAATTTACCACAGGCTCGAGGCCTTGTCAAGGTGTCTGCGCGCCGATGGTGTTCACATCCGGCTGGTTGGCCGGGTCGGAATACTGATCCAGCATCTGCGTCAACAGTGCCTGGTCCTTCGGGTTGGGCAGCAGCTTCTGAATGGCGGCTTCGTTCATTGGCTGGTCGCCGGCCAGCGCCAGCATGACGCCGAGGGCTGTCAGTGCTTCCGCGGTCGTGAATTCACAGTGGCCGTAGCGCTGGATCGGGATGTTGATGTGCTTCAGGCCAGAGCCGGCGAAGAGCGTCTTGAGGCGATAAAACACCTCGTGCGCGTAAGGCACCTGCTGGTCGAGCGTCGTGTGCATGGTCACCAGCGGCGAAGTCAGGACACCGGATGTCTGGAGATGCGCGTTGATCTGCGCCAGCGCAGCCGGATCTGCCGCAATGCGCTGCACCATCAGGTTGAGTTGCCAATCGTTGACCGATCCGCGGTACCAGACCCGCTGGTTGTCGAACGGCTGCCCACCGAGCTTTGCCGTTGCGTCATTGGTCCCGACGATCTGATACCACAGCGCGTCTTTGACCGAATGCTCGGTGGATGCTACTGGGTCGCCCGGATCAACCGGCGCCTTGGTAACCGCCATAACCTGCTGCAGCTTGCTGGCATTGGCAGGGTCGAAGATCACCGGCTTGATATCGGTCTGGTAGTAGTCTTCCCAGATAGGAACCAGCGCCGGTGGTACGTTGACCGGGTCGCCCGGGATCAGGCCGGGGTAGAAGTAGTCGAAAACGGCGCGGAAGTTGCCGAAGTAGTTGACCTGATAGCGGAAGTCACCTACCGGGCCGCACGCAGCCACACCGCCATCGAAGATGTTGGGGTATTGCTCAGTAGTAAGCGCGGTGACCAGGCCGCCTTCCGACACGCCGACCAGGTAGACGTGATTGGGCTGGCCGTGGGTCTGCGCAAACACGTTGACCAGATCGACCACATCTGCGACGCCTTGTTGTACCGCCAGACCGTTGGTGCTGTAGCTGGTCGTGGCAAAGCCATAGCCCAGGACGTTGATGATGTCCGGCAAGCACGGGCCATTGTCCGGCAGGCACAACTGGTCCTCAGGGATGGCTACCGGTTCGTAGGGCGCGACGTAACCGTGGGCGTAGATCACCAGGTCGCCGTTGTACCACCAATTGGGTGGCATGCAGATGCGGTAAACTGCACCGCTGGTCTGCGTCCCATCAGGCTCGCAATTGACGATTTGATCGACAGTCATCGAGTCGATGGATGGCTGTTCCGGCCCGTCCTGGGCGAAGGCAGCCGGTGCACTGCCCAGCGTAGCCAGCGCGATCGCCAGCGTCAAACACACACGAATCCAGCGTGACATAGGTTACTCCTTCTGTTCGTTGCGACAATAAGTTCGGACTTGGATCTGGGAGACTGTTTGCGAAGCCATCCCTTCAGGACTTCGGAAGTTGATGAGCCTACATCTCAGTATGGCCCGCTGCGGCCACCCTGGCGCGCTCGCACCTGTGCTTCCAGCTCAGCCAGCGACGGCAGCGGTCCAAAGATTTCGTCGGGGAAGTTGCCGCCGCCCGACCAGAAGAGCCAGCCTTCAGCGCCTGCATCGTCAGCAGCCTCGCGCTGGATCATCATCTCCGGCACGGCGTAGTTGTAGCCGGCAGCCGGACCGTCGGTGCGGTAGTTGTTGGGGTAGCCTTGCAGCCACGGGCGGATGCGCGTCGGCATGGGCACGATGTCGCGTACGATGTCGGTGCTGTCGTAGATCACCTTGTACGGACACTGCACCGGCTCTTCGCAGCCTGGGAATGTGCCCGGCCACCAGACCTGCGGGTAGATCATCGGGCTGAGATAATCCAGACCCTGCGCCATGTCCGCCAAATTCTGGCCGATGAGCGGTTCGTTGCCGTTGAGGATGATGCTCCCGAACACGTCGATGGAGGTAAATGCGCCATACGGCTTCAGCGCTGCCATCAACTCGCGCGAGAAGCTGCTGATGGCCTCGCGCCGATTTTCGGGGGTACTTTCGACCGAATAGGTCAGCAGGTTGTGATCGCGCTGACCTGTGAAACGGAAGTAGTCGAATTGCACTTCGTCGAATCCGATTTCGGCCAGCTCCTTGGCCAGATCGATCTCGTATTGACGGACCTCGTCACGATATGGATCGACCCAGGCCAGGTCTTCGCCGTCCTTCCACAGCACGCCCGGATTGGATTTCTTCGACAGCGCCCATTCCGGCTTGCCTTCAGCCAGTGCGTTGTCCTTGAAGGTCACAAAACGTGCGATTGTGTAGATGCCGCGCTTCTGCGCCTCGGCCAGGAACTCCTGCGCGCTCATCACATCTTCCTGGTAGACCCCGATTTCCTGCGCAACTGCGTTCTTCGGTTCCCATGCAATCTCGCCGTAGTCGCTCTTCATGTCCACCACAACGGCGTTTAGTACATCTGACTGCTCGATCAAATCCAACCGGGATTCGATCAGATCGCGGTTATACAGATAGTGGAATGGAACATAGAAGCCGCGCGCTTCGAACGGCTGCAGCTCGGCTTGCAGGCAGTAGGGAGCGTTGCAGTCACCGGCTTGCAGTGCGTCGGGGAACAGCAGGCTGTAGCCGGGTGCTTTGATCATCACCTGTGGATCGGCCGGCATGCCTTCGACGAGGAACGTGCCGTCCGCGTTGGCGTCCACCAGCACAGCCGGCTCGCTGCCGCGGCATGCTTCACCCTGGCACGAGGTCTTGTCGTAGACATAGATGATCGCTCCTGGCACCGGCTCGCCGGTAGTTGCATCCACGGCTGTGCCCGCAACGGTGTTGGGAACGATGCTCAGATCGGCCTGGGCTTCGCCGCTGTAGGTTTGGGCGGCCGGAGCAAAGCCGGCCAGCGTAACCGTGTAGGGATCGCCCGATTCCAGCAATGGCAGCAATGCGACACCCTGTGCGTCGGTCGTGGCGTCGCTGCGCGGGCTGTTTACCACGGCGCCGCTGACAGGCTGGCCCGTGTTGTCGGTGACCTTGACCACCAGACCCTTCGGCTCCAGTGCGACGCTGAGCGGGGCATCTTCACTGAACTGGCTCTCTGCCGACTCGTAGCCGATCGCTTCGACGGTGACTTGCAGCGGCGTTTCGGTGGTCCAGAGCATAAATTGGCCCTGATCGTCGGTTACTGCTGACAGATTGCCGGCGGTAACCGTTGCACCCACCACCGGGCTGTTGGTCACGCCGTTGACAACTGCGCCAGCCAAATGCGGCGGCAAAATCGTCACTTCCAGCGGTTCGCCGGCCAGCAGATTAGTGGCTTCATCTGCGCTGAACTCCAGCGGCTCATAGTTTGGATGGCTGGCAGTGATTGCCAGTTCGCTGCCGGAAAGGCGCTCCAGCCGGAAAACGCCAGCCTGGTCACTGGTGGCCGACTGGCCTCCGGCCCGTACGCTTACGTCAGCGACGGGGGCGCCGGTCTTGCCATCGATGATCTTGCCGGTCATATTTGCGCCACCAGACCAGAAGAAAAGCACCCAGCAGCGCCCGCATCTGCCGCCTGACGCTGAAGTAGGTATTCCGGAATGTCGTGTCAGTAACCAGTGGCAGGTCCGTACAGAATGATAGTTGTAGGGTAACCTTGCAAACTGGGGTCGGCCTCTTGTCGGAAGAGGGTGTGCTCAGATTGAGTGCTTTAGTGACGCCTCAAAATAAATAGTGTAGGGACAGAGGGCGTTACCGCACTCAGGAAAGTCATGAGCCACCCACACCTGCGGATATATCATAGGACTGAGATAGTCAACCCCTTTATCACCATATCTTCAATACCGATATAAGTGTCTTAGTTCCATTAAAGAGAATGCTCTGAATACATCAATTGATGGAATACTCCGTAAGTGGCTTGAGTGCATTCGTGACCTCGCGAGAGAATGTTGTTATGGCTTCTTCGACTGTCCGTAGCTTCTGCTTTGCGATGTAATCCTCTGATTGGAGCGACCGTGAAACCTGAAGTAATCAAACCGGGGATCTCGTCAACTCCCAATGCGGCTAACTCTTTTGCCAGGGCTATTTCTGTATTCACGCACTCCGGCCTAATGCGCTAACGTAGGCCTTGGGAATGGCCGAACAGATTCCATACCAGATTTCAATTCGACTTGATTTTCCCAATTGCCCACCAGGCTCTTCTTCAGCTGGCGCGTTATCTTAAATGTCAAGAATGCCAATCACGTAACCCACGTTCCTTAGAAGCACGCAACAAGCCTTGAGCAGACATTCTATTTGAAGCTTCATTATCCAGCTCGTGCAATTGGGTATTCCGGTTTCACGGTCAATCCGCGCCTGTCTTGAGGTCCACTACAATAGCGAGACCAGCGACTTGATCCAGTCGCTGTGGCTGATTAGAGCATCAGATTTCCGGAGATCATCGAATTTTACGTAAGTTCCGCGCCGAACGGCTATTAACGCATCTCTGCTTGCAGGCAGTAGGGAGCGTCGCAGTCGCCGGTTTGCAGCGAGTCGGGAACAGCAGGCTGTAACCGGGCGCTTTGATCACCTGCGGATCAGCCGGCATATTGACGAGGAACGTGCCATCCGCGCTGGCGTCCACCAGCACAGGCCGGCCGCTGCCGCATGCTTCACCCTGGCACGAGGTCTTGTCGTAGACATAGATGATTGCCCTGGCACCGTCGCCGGTGGTTGCGTCCACGCCAAAGCCGGCACCCAAAAGTTGGGGAACGATGCTCAGATCGGCCTGGCTTGCCGCTGTAGGTTTGGGTCGGCTGAGCAAAGTTTGGCCAGCGTGACCGTGTAGGACGCCCATCCCAGCAATGGCAGCACGTACACCCTGTGCGTCGGTCGTGGCGGCACGTTAAAAGTGGCTGTTCATCACCGCGCCGCTGACAGGCTGGCCCGTGTTGTCGGTGACCTTGACCACCAGACCTTCGGCTCCAGTGCGACGCCGAGGGGCACTACTCGAACTGGCCTCTGCCGACTTCGTAGCCGATCGCTTCGACGGTGACTTGCAGCGCCTTCGGTGGTCCAGAGCACAATTGGCCCTGATCGTCGGTTACCGCTGGCCAGATTGCCGGCGGTAAATCGTTGCACCCACCACCGGGCTGTTGGTCGCTGCTGACAACTGCGCCAGCCAAAATGCGGCGGCAAATCGTCATCAGCGCGGTTCGCCGGCCAGCAGATTAGTGGCTTCCATCTGCGCTGAACTCCAGCGGCTCATAGTTTGATGGCTGGCAGTGATTGCCAGTTCGCTGCCGGTAAGCCGCTCCAGCCGGAAAACGCCAGCCTGGTCACTGGTGGCCGACTGGCCTCCGGCCTGTAAGCTTACGTCAGCAACGGGGGCGCCGGTCTTGCCATCGATGATTTTGCCGGTCAGTACTGTCGGGTCCAAGCTGACATCCACAGCCTGCTCGCCGGCCATCGCGCTGTCATCACTTGCGGAGACTGTGGCCGGCAGATAGCCGGCAGCCTGGACGGCGATTTCACCGGGTCCGGTATCGGTTGGGAAATAGTAGAATCCGTCAGCCGCGCTTGCGCTGGTTGCGCCGTTCAGCGTCACCGTTGCGCCGGCCACCGGATCGCCATTGCCCGCATCCCGTACCTGCCCGTGCAGACCGTTGGGATAGATTTGCAGACTTGCCTCGTCGTCGCTGGTTGGATCCAGAGCAATCGTCCGCTCAACGAATCCGTCGCCGCTCAAGGTGATCTGCGCACCGCTCCTCGGCAATCGGCTGAGCTGGAAGCGACCTTCAGCGTCGGTCGTTGTCTCTTGACCATCAAAGCTGGCTGTTACGCCCGCCACCGGAGTACCCGTCAATGCGTCGGAGACCAATCCGCTGACCACCACCGGTGTCAGGCTGGCACTAAGCTTGCCGTTCAGCAGAGGAATGGGGGTGAACTGGGGGGTGTCCTGCCAGGGCTCGAAAATGCCCTCGTCGATGCTGGCCGTGACCGGCTGCATGCGGGGCGATTTGAACGAAAAGGCTCCACTGGCGTCGCTGGTGAGCTGTTGACCGTTGGACAAAGCGACCGGCACGTTGGCCAGCGCCTCGCCGGAAGCAGCGTCGGTGACCTGGCCTGCCACTGAGACAGGTACAAAGTAAAGCAGGATGGCCACCACGATGATGATGGCCACCCCAATCAGGATATAAGTGGTTGTGGATCCGCGGAATCGCCCGGACCCGTTGCTGGTAGTGCTTGACACAGTTGTTTTCCTCACGTCGTCTGCCACAAAGTTTGCGCATTATAGCATACGGCGCGGGAGCAGCAAACTGTGTCTAGGCGGCAGAAGGCGCGGGCATTGCGGTTTCAAGCGGCCGGCTGGACCGGCTGGCAAGGTTAACACTGTACATAATGCTAGCCGCGAGGTCGGCGCGTCTCGTCTCGCAGCGCACTGTGACGAGGCTGTCGCCGTGCTCGACGCAGTCGGCCAGCAGGACCGAATCCTGTTCGCTGATGCCCTGTCCCAGGAGGCTCCCGACAATAGCGCCGAAAAGGACACCGACCCCGGCGCCGACAAGGGGCCAGGCGATGGCTGTCGCGAGCGCAATCGATTGTGTGCTGGCGTCGAATTCCTGGGTGACGACTGACAGGATCGCCATGACCACGCCTAGCAGCGCGCCGGCGATCCCCACCAGCAGGGCCGTGGTGGCCAGCGTTTCACGAACCGTCCCATGTTGCACCAGTGGACCGCTCTGGTTGATCAACTGCGCAGCCGGCTGCGTCTCGATCTGATCCCTGGAAAAGCCGGCGGCCGTCAGCTCTGTGACAGCCCGCGAAATGTCAGCCGGGTTGTCCATCAGTCGCACGACCAGTTGCTGGCCGTCTACGCCGCGCAGCTGGTCGATGTGCTGCTGAACTGCCTGCACCCGGTGCGCACACTTTTCCACCAGATGACGTGTCTCTTCGGGCATTTCGGCCTGCAAGGCAGCCTGAAAACGCTTATCGGCGGTCCGCTCGCCGCGGGCGACTTCGTCCAGGACAATGTTCTGGGAGTTCTCAGCGCCAATCGACATGGTGGCCTTGAGGTTGATCCAGCCGCGATGGAGCGCAGCCAGCGGGTTGCGATGCCGGCCGGGCTTGCCGCCCAGACGCACGATCTCGTCGCGCAGCTGTTCCGCGAACGAGGCGCGTTCCGATGCGTAGGTATGCAGAATGACCTTCAGCCCGCGGTTGCGCACGCTTTCCGCGGCGACTGCGTATCCTTGGGAGCTCACGGTGCACAGTGCAGCCAGCTTGCTCAGCATGGTGATGGTTTGTCGGTCCATGGGTTGCCTCCTGATGGTGTGGTGTCGCTCGGTCGGCGCGAGCCTTCCAAGAAAGTTGGGTTCAGTTAGCGTACAAGTATTGTACCGTGATGTGACAAATGCGTCAGTCGAATATCATACGATTGGCAGACCGAGTTCGGATTGGGTAGATTCAAACAAAATTGCGCCCGGCGCGCGGCTGTGTTACAATCATCAGCAATCTGTGTTGGCCGGGACCCGAATCGAGTCCCATGGTGTGAGCATGACCATAGAAATTCGACTTGGCGATGTAGTGCGATTGCGCAAGCCGCACCCGTGTGGCGGCTACAACTGGGACGTGGTGCGACTGGGCGCCGACATCGGCTTGCAGTGCAACACGTGTGGTCGCCGCGTCCTGCTTACCCGTCATGAGTTCGCTCGGCGGCTCAAGACCTTTGTCCGCCGCGGTGATCCGGCCAGCGGCGCTGCGCCGAATACACAAGTCACTTTCCCGCCAACATCATAGACAGTAGCGCGGCACCCTGGGCGACCTTGTCCGGGGTTTCTTGTGTGTGGCGGTTTTTGAAGGTAGAGAAAAAGCGTCTATGGCGAGCTGCTTGCCGCAAGTCGGCGTATGATATAATGGCAGCTGAAGTAAACCGGTTCACGCGGACGTGTTGAATGGACAGCGCTAACTGACACGATGGAAATCGCTAACTCTAAACAGGGCTTGATGCCCGTGATGGCCAACAGCGCCTTCCGAAAGCTGTGGGCTGCGCAATGGCTGGCTCAGTCGGCGCAGAACACGGTTCATTTCGTGTTGATCGTGCTCATCGAGCGGATGACCGGATCGAGCATTCACCAGGGGCTGATCATCTTTTCGTTCACGCTGCCGGCCATCATTTTCGCTCCCATCAGCGGCGTGATCATCGACCGCTGGCCCAAGAAATACGTACTGATGGCGTCGAACGGTTTTCGCGTCATTGCTATCTTTAGCTACTTCCTCGTGTTGGGGATGCAGGGGCGGGTTAGCACCGGCTGGCTGTTGCTTGCGCTCTATCTGCTTACCTTTTCGATGGCAACCATTGGCCAGTTCTTCAACCCGGCCGAGGCCGCGACCATTCCAATTCTTGTCGAGCGCGACCATCTCATCGCGGCCAACTCGTTATTCAATCTCACCCTCGCCCTTTCGCAAGTCGTGGGGTTGATCATTCTTGGCCCGCTGGCGGTCAAGCTGATCGGCACCGAAGCCGCCTTCACGCTGGTCGGGGTCATGTATCTCCTGGCGACAGTGCTGGTCAGCCAGTTGCCCAAGGACACACCTGCGCGCGCGTCCCAGGCCGCACGCAGCGCGTGGCATCACGCCTGGGCAGAGTTGAAGGAAGGCGCTGTGTTTGTCGGGCGTCGTCCGGCGATCATGCTGACAATGACACACCTGACGTTGATCGCCAGCCTGGTGATGGTGATGGCCATGCTGGCGCCGGGGATCGCCAACCGGGTGCTGCGCCTTGCGCCCGAGGACGCCATGGTGGTGTTTGCACCGGCCGGGTTGGGCATGTTGCTGGCTGCTCTCGTTCTGGGACGCATGGGCAATCGCACCCCGCGCCAGCGTACGATTCGTTTTGGACTTGCAGCGATGGCTCTGGGATTTGCGGCCTTCGGCTTGTTCTCCTGGCGCATGGTGGCGACCGGCCAGGGCTTTGTGCTCGACAGCTCGGTCGTCACGCTGCCGCCGGCCAGCGCGGCGTTGATCCTTTCCATCGTGCTGATCAGCCTGCTGCTGGGGTTGTCCATGTCCAGCGTCAACATTGTCTCGCAGACGACGCTTCAGGACAGCACGCCTGAACGACTGCGAGGACGCGTCTTTGCCGTGCAGTTCATGCTAAACAACCTGATCGGAATTCCACCCATGCTGGCAATTGCCGGGTTGGCCGACCTGATCGGCATTGCGGCGGTGTTATTGGGAGTCAGTCTGGTGGTGGCTGGCGTGCTGGTGGTGACCATTGTGATGCAGCGACGCATTGGCCAGGACGCCGCGTCCGGGCTTGCTGCCGTGAACGCCACGGCTGGCGAAATCGTCGCTGCACCGCCGCCGGCTGTCAAGGCTGAGGCAGAAGCAGCCAGCGAGCCGGCACGCACCAAACTCGAGACTCTTCCGGCGGTCGAGTCTTCCGGATAGCTGGCGCCTGCACAACGCTTCACCAGACGTCGAAGTGACTGTCACCGCGACGCCTGTATCGACACAAATCCGTACTCCTGCATACGAACCGAGGTTGCCCCCATGCTTCGAGATGAATTGGTTCGCTACCTGGACTGGTATCTGCGCATACCGGAAACGCCTGACTACGGCCCGCAGGGCTTGCAAGTCGAAGGTGCTGATGAGATTTCCCGCGTCGCTTTCACAGTGGACTCGGGGCTGCCCTGCATCGAGGCTGCGTTGAAGGTCAACGCGCAGATGCTGATTGTCCACCATGGACTGTTCTGGGGTGCGCAAGAGCCGATCCGCGGCGCGTTTGGCCGCAAGGTGCGGCGACTGCTGAGCACAAATCTTAGCCTGTACGCCGCGCATCTTGCCCTTGACGCACATGCTGATCTGGGCAATAACGTCGAACTGGCGCGACTGCTGGAGTTGCAAGTCGATAAGTGGTTCTGCAACGCCAAGGGCACTGATATCGGCGTCATCTGCAATTCGCCTGATGGGTTCCTGGTGGAGGCCATCGCGGACATTCTGGGGACCAAGCTTTCCTGCGAGACGACACTTCTGCAACATGGTCCGCTGAAGTCGCGGCGAATCGCCATCGTGTCAGGCGACGCGGCCGGGCACATCGGCGAGGCTGCTGCGCTGGGCGCCGATACGTTTATTACTGGCGAAACCAGCCATGCGCATCACTACGCCGCAATCGAATACGGCATGAACGTCATCTACGCCGGCCATTACGCCACCGAGACGGTCGGCCTCAAAGCGCTCGGTCGTCACATCAATGGCCGCTACGGACTGGAGACGGTCTTCATCGACCTGCCGACCAAGCTGTAGCGTTCCCCAGTTCGTAGTCGCGGCTTCAGCCGCCTCCGGAGGCAGCTGAAACCGCGACTACGAACAAATAAAAGGAGGCAACCCATCACTGGGTTGCCTCCTTTTATTTGTGTTGCGGCTTTCCGGCGGAGAGCTAGGCGGCTCGCGGCGGGGTTCGGTGTCGATAGACAATCCTCCCGCGCGTGAGGTCGTATGGCGAAAGCTCGACGCGCACATTGTCACCGAGCAAGACTCGGATGTAGTGCCTGCGCATCTTGCCGGACAGGTAAGCCAACACCTCGTGGCCGTTTTCCAACTCAACGCGGAACGTTGTGTTGGGCAACGCTTCGATGATCTTGCCTTCCATGATCAGCTTGTCATCTTTTTCTGATGCCATTCGCCATCACCTCCTTTCCACCAGATACAAAGGTTTGCAATGTTCGTCAACAAATGTTTTGTAAGGCGTCATTCTATGGTGCGTTCCCGCTTGCGTTGAGCCTGACGCGCCTTACGAATCGCCTTCTGCTTTTTGATGCGACGCACCTCACTGGGTGCGGTGAACCAGCGCTTTTTGCGTGCTGTCGAAAGGACGCGCGTACGCGTTACTTCCTTACGAAAACGCTTCAGCAGCTGTTCCTGCGATTCGCCGGGGCGTAGTTCGACTGTTGCCATGAATGATCACCTCCTTCTTGTAGAAAAATAAAAGACCTCACTGCCAAGGCAAGCGAGGCCCACGATTTCCAGCAACGATTGCGTTGATGCTCGATGAGCGTGTTGGCGCAGTCTTGCAACTCCTCAGCAGACGGTGACCCGTCGCACGATGAATGTCCAAAATCGGAACCTACTCACTACTTGCCTGGAGAGGATTATAGCCGTGGCTGGCAAGCCTGTCAAGACTGGCATCGTTCGCGGCAGCCGGCGCAATTCGGGCCAGCGGCAGCAGCACTTCGAATGTTGTCCCCTTGCCCAGCTCGCTTTCAACCGAGATGCGCCCGCCGTGAGCCTCGACAATCGACTTGGCGATGCTTAGCCCCAGACCGCTGCCGCCAAGCTTGCGGCTACGCGCCTTGTCCTGACGCCAGAAACGGTCGAAAATGTGTGGCAGGTCTTCCGGCGCGATGCCCACGCCGGTGTCCGCCACGGCAACGCGCACCCAGTTGTCGGGGCGACGGTGCAGGCTCAAGGTAACCGTGCCGCCATCCGGGGTATACGCGATCGCGTTGTTGACCAGATTCAACAGCAACTGCTTGAGGCGGTCCGGGTCACCTTGGATGACGGCCTGGTCTTCGTGGCCCAGGCGCATCTTGAGGCGGTTGTTGGCGATCAGCATCCCCTCCCGGTAGATCTCCAGCAGCAGCGTGTCCAGTTCCACCGGACGCAGCTGCAGCGGCGCGCCTGCGTCGCTCTCCGCCAGCAGCAGCAGATCGCGTACCAACCTGCTCATGCGCGCCACTTCGGAGTTCATGGCGTCCATGCTCTCCTGTAACATGGACGGATCCTTGGCAGCGCCCCGGCGCAAGAGGTCGAGGTTTCCCTGGATGGTCGCCAGCGGTGTTCGCAGCTCATGGGAAACATCCGCGACCAGTTGCTGTTGGGTATTGAACAGAATGTCGAGGCGCTCCAGCATCTTGTTGAAGGTCTCAGCCAGCTGTCCCACCTCGTCGTGGGGATCAGGCGCCACCAGCCGTTCCTGCAAGTCCTGTGCGGTGACGATATGGTTGGCGGTTTCGGTAAAATTGCGCAACGGGCGCAGCGTCCTGCCAGAAATCACCGCTCCGCCGATGGCAGCCAACAGCAGCGCCAGTCCTCCACCCGCCAACAGCGCCAGCCGGATAATCTCTAACGTTTCAATGATGGGTTGAAGCTGCAAAGCAACCTGCACCGTGGCCACGATCTGCCCGTTCGAGGTCCGCACCGGCGAACTGTAGACGCGCACCGGCTTGCCTTCGAATACAGTGTCATAGAGGACAGGTTCGCCGGCCAGGTTACGTTCCAATACCGACACCGGCAGCGGCATCGGCAGTCCCATGGTGTTGGGCGTCGATTCGACGATCGATCCGGTAACGGTGGTCGCCTGGGCCATGGCCTGGGAGGACAGCACGATGGCGGAGGGAATGCGCGCCCGCGATGGATCGATGTTGGACTGGAGTATCTGCACGACCTGCTCTGTCTGGCTGCGGATCGTATCCTCCAGCTCATTGTACAACGTGTTGGCCACGAAGGCGCGGAAAACCAGCGCAAAGATCACCAGCACCAGCGCCAACAAAACCGTGTACCAGAATGTGAGCCTGAAGCGTAGCGTCATTGCTTCGCCTGCCCGTCGCCGGCCGCCCTATTGTTCACGCAGTACATAGCCCACGCCGCGGACGGTATGCAGCAGACGCTGTTCGCCGTCCGTTTCCATCTTGGTGCGCAGATAGCGCACATAGACCTCGATGATGTTGCTTTCGCCGCCGAAGTCGTAGCCCCAGATGCGCTCGTAGATCGTGTCACGCGTCAGCACCTGACGCGGGTTGCGCATGAACATCTCCAGGAAGTCGAATTCCTTGGCCGTCAACTCAAGCCGCCGGCCGCCGCGGGTCACTTCGCGGCTGGCCGGCATCATCACGAGGTCGGCAAAACGCAGCTCTTCCTGATGTTGCGCCGGCTGGCGGCGGCGCAGCAAGGCCCGGATGCGCGCCAGAAGCTCTTCGAAGTGCAGGTCAGCCTTGACGAGATAGTCGTCCGCGCCGCTGTCCAGGCCGGCCACTTTGTCCTGCAACGTGCCGCGCGCGGTGAGCACCAAAATCGGCACGGTGCTGCCTGATCGCAGCCGCCGGCAAACTTCCAGTCCGTCCAGCTCGCCAGGCAGCATCAGATCGAGGACCACCAGGTCGGGCAACTGATCACGCGCCAGCTTGAGCGCTGTCGAGCCGTCGGGCGCCGCTTCTACCTCGTACCCCTCAAATCGCAGACCGCGCTGCAGCATGTCCGACATGCGGGGATCATCTTCAACAACCAGGATTCGTTCGGGCATGGGTCGATTATAGCACAGCCCATCACACGTACCAATCGTTCGTTGTTCAAATCACCGCTCCGGCCGCTCTCTTGCCGGCAGTTGCGTACGTTCAGGACAGCGCCAGTTCAAGCAAATGTCATCTGCAGGGCAATCAAAGCACATGGTAATGAACCTCTATGCGCCGCGGGTGGTGTTTCACAAGACCGGCAATTGTCCGAAGTTCTGCACTGCTGGTATAATTCCCCCTGCAGCGCGTTTTGCTCAGAAAACACGAGGAGCTTTTCCCCATATGCCAGATATTTCAATCGTCAAAACCGTTTCGGACCGTATCAGCGACAATGTCGAGACGGTCATCATCGGCAAGCGGGTCGAAGTACAGACCACGCTGTTGGCGCTGTTGTGCGAAGGACATTTGCTGATCGAGGATGTTCCCGGCGTGGGCAAGACGATGCTGGCGCGTGCGATCTCGCGCTCCATCGGTTGCGAGTTCCGCCGCATCCAGTTCACCCCTGATATGCTGCCGTCCGACGTTACCGGTGTGTCGGTCTTTAACCAGAAGACGATGGAGTTCGAGTTCCGCCCCGGTCCGATCATGGCTCAGATCGTGCTGACCGACGAGATCAACCGGGCGACGCCCAAGACCCAGGCAGCGCTGCTGGAGGCCATGGAAGAACGCCAGATTACCGTAGATGGCACGACCTATCCCATGAAGCGCCCCTTCCTGGTGATGGCGACGCAAAACCCCATTGAGTACGAAGGTACCTTCCCACTACCCGAGGCGCAGCTCGACCGCTTTCTCCTGCGGACGACCCTGGGCTATCCTGAGGCGGCGCAGGAAATGGCAATCCTCGACTCGCAACGTCAGACCCACCCCATCAACAGCCTGGGACAGGTCATCACTGCCGCTGAACTGGTAGAGGCACAGCGCGCCGTCACCGATGTCTACGTTGACAACCTGATCAAGGAGTACATCGTTTCGCTGGTCGGCGCGACCCGCAAGCATCCTGACATCTACCTGGGCGCCAGCCCGCGTGGCTCGTTGGCGCTCTACAAAGCGGCCCGCGCCCATGCCGCGGTCGATGGCCGCGAATTCGTTATTCCCGACGACGTCAAGTTGATGGCCGAGCCGACGCTGAGCCACCGCCTGATCGTCAGTCCTTCGGCGCGCATCAAGAACGTGGATCCACGCGCGGTGCTCAAGGAAATTCTGGACTCAGTGCCGGTGCCGGGCACGCGGGTGCGCGCCAACTAGGTGCGCAAGCGAGCCTGACCCATGCGCCGTTCCTGGTGGTTCATCCTGCTATGGCTGCTTTCGGTAGCGTTCGCGGTTTTTGTCGCCGAGCGCAACCGTAGCATTGCGTGGACTATCGCCTATCTGTTCACCGGCATCGTCGTCATTTCGTTTGTGTGGTCCTGGCTGAATTTGCGCTCGGTACGCATCGGGCGTTATACCCGAGCGAGGCGCTCCCAGGTCGGACGCATGGCCGAAGAACAGTTCGAGGTCATCAACGCCGGACGCCTGCCCAAGCTGTGGCTGGAGGTGCGCGACCGCTCCGAGCTGCCGCAGCACGATGCCAGCCGTGTCCTCAACTCGCTGGGACCGCGCCGCCGCCGCCGCTGGATCGTGCGCACGGTTTGCACGCAGCGCGGCCGGTTTCGCCTCGGCCCGCTGACGCTTTACAGCAGCGATCCCCTTGGCCTGTTTCCGCGCAAGCGCGAGCTTCCCTTTACTTCAGCGATGATCGTCTACCCGGCGACGCTTGACCTGCCCGGATTTACACCACCCATGGGCATGCTGCCGGGCGGCGACGCCATGCGGCGCCGCACCCACTACGTCACCACTAACGTCTCAGGCGTGCGCGACTATGTGCCGGGCGACAGCTTCAACCGCATCCACTGGCGTTCCACGGCCCGCACCGGCCGGTTGATCGTCAAAGAGTTCGAACTCGATCCGACTGCGGATATCTGGATCGTCCTCGACCTGGACAAGTTTGCCCACGTCGCGTCCCCCTGGACTGCGCCGCCGCAAGACGTGGGACCGGCAGTACTGCGCCATGAGCGGGCCGGTCTGACCTTGCCCCCCAGCACAATGGAGTACGCGGTGACCATTGCAGCCAGTCTGGCGCGCCATTTCATCATCGAGGACAGGTCGGTCGGGTTCGTGGCGCACGCCCAGCACCGCGAGTTGATCCAGCCCGACCGCGGTGAGCGGCAGCTCACCAAGATTCTGGAGACGCTGGCGGTGGTCAATGCAACGGGTGACATTCCCTTTGCACAGGTGCTGACATCGGAGATGGAACACTTGCCGCGGCATACCACCGTGCTGGCGATTACCCCGTCCACCGATCCATCCTGGGTCGCGGCCATGCGCGGCATTCGCCGGCGCGGCATTCATGGGATGGGCGTTTTGCTGGCTGCCAACACCTTCGCCAGTGCGCCACCCTATCTGGATACTCTGGCCGAGCTGCTGGCCAGCGCCATTCCGACCCACCTTGTATTTCATGGACAGGATATCCCCATCGCGCTCAGCCGGCGCGTTACCACGCTGGAGATGGCTTCGGTGGCAAGTGAGCAGGAGGTAGAGGCATGAAAGATCGCACTGTCTTGCAAGCCAAGCGCCTGGGAATTGTCAGTTGTCAGCGTCAGGACGCACTAGGCGGCATCGCGCAACGCATGGCCGACGACGACATCAGCGCGCTGGTGGTTGTCAACCCTGCCGACGATCTGGCGGGTATCATCAGCCGCAGCGACCTGCTGCGCGCCTACATGGAGGACCCGGAAGGCTGGCGCGCGCTGCCGGTCGAGGCCTACATGACCCGCGACGTCGTCACCGTGGCGCCCACCGACCGCCTGCTGGATGCGGCAAAGCTGATGCTCGGAAACCATATCCATCGGGTCGTGGTGGTTCGGGAGAGCGATGCTGGGATGATCCCCATCGCCGTGATTTCGGACAGCGATCTGGTCTGCGACATGGCGGATGCGGGCTAAACGCAAAAAAATTCTGCCAAATATGATGTAACGCATAGTGCTTTCCGCAAAACCGGGTTAAACTGGCTACAAGTTTGCACTGCAATGCGGGGCGACGATTGAAACCGGAGCCAGCGCGCAATGTTCAGGAGAATGCCATGAACACGGTAGCGGAAACTATGACAACCGACGTCCTGTCGGTGGATCCGCAGAACAGCGTGGCCACAGCTATCCGGCTGATGCGAACAGGCCAGTTGCGCCGCCTGCCAGTGGTTGAGGACGGCAAGCTGGTCGGCATCGTCACCAGCGGCGACGTGCGGCGTATCACTGGTATGTCGTCAGTTGTCCGGGATCCCAGTGGAGACAACTTTCTTTGGCAGCACATCCCGGTTGCCAATGTGATGACTTACGAGGTGGTCACCACGTCGCCCGATATGTTGATCGCCGACGCTGCCCGGCTAATGATCGAGCACAAGATCGGTGGGCTGCCGGTTGTGGATCGGGGCCGACTGGTGGGCATCCTGACAACCAGCGACCTGCTGGCAGCGCTGATCGACTGCGAACAGAGCATCGAACCACTGGTTGCACTGACCTGAGGCTGCTTTTGCGCCGCCGGTCGCAGACAATTCCTCGCTTTCGTCGCATCGCCGTGGTGGGCGACCGGGCGGCTGGCGACCACAACTTGAGGCAATACAAAACGGCGTCGTTCGCCACGACGCCGTTTTGTTATGAGTGACATCTTTGCATGGAGAGCAAGCCACTATGCGCATCTTGATTACCGGCGTGACGGGTTTCATCGGGGGACATCTGGCAGAGCGACTGAACGGCGCTGGCTGGGCTGTGCGCGGTCTGGCGCGTGCGCCGGAACATGCGGCTGCACTGGCTGCACAGGACATCGAGATCGTTCAGGGAAGTCTGCTGGATCGTGGCAGCCTGGCGTCGTGTATGTACGCCTGCGACGCGGTGATCCATGCCGGCGCGTGGACGGGCACCCCTGGCGTCCCGGAAGATGAGGCATGGACCACCAACGTGGCTGCCACCGGTTGGCTGCTGGAAGCAGCGCGCCAAGCGCGCATCAGTCGCTTCGTCTACCTCAGCAGTGTTGCTGCGTACGGCGTCAACCGGGCTCCGGTCATCGATGAGACCGCAAGGACGCCACTGGTCGGCCAGCTTTACCCGGACAGCAAGATCGCCGCGGAAACATTGGTGCGCGGCGCCGGAGAACAAGGCCTGGCAACGACCATCGTGCGTCCCGCATCGACCTACGGACCCCGAGGCGGCGCCTGGACAATCGGGCCGATCGAGCAGATCAAGGCAGGTAGTCTGGTGTTGCTGGGGAAAGATGAAGGGCTGGTCAATACCGGCTACATCGAAAACTTTGTGAATGGCGTGTTGCTGGCGCTCTCCAGTCCTGCGGCTGTTGGCGAAACATTCAACATCTGTGACGGCGTGACGACCACCTACCGCGACTTCTATTTGCGTTACGCCGCCATGTTGGGCAAGGCCAGTTTGCCGACCGTGCCCGCGTTTCTGGCTCGCGGCGCTGCCACTTCACCTGGTCGATGGCTGCGCCGCCTGATGGGCAAACAGCCGCCCGGTCCGTGGAGCGTCCACTTTCGCTTCAATCCCAGCCGCTTCAGCATCGACAAAGCGAGCCGGCTGCTGGGCTACACACCATCGATTTCGCTGGACGAAGGGATGCGGCGCACGGAAGCCTGGCTGCGCGAAGCTGGCTATCTTGCGGCGGGCGAGACGGGATAACAGCATCAAATCGCCTGACTTCTTGGCGTTCACGTTTGCGGGCGGTATAATGCCCGATGGCAACCGGACCCATTGAACAACAGGGACGGCACAACTAACACTATTAGCCGCAACTATTCTTTGCGCACCAGCGATTACTCAGATTGACAAAGGACTGACAGTCCTGCCACCAATTGTGGCGCCCTCACTTTCCGTGAGAGGACTGTCAGTCCTGGCTGGAAAATGACGCGCGACATATTCTGGAGGATATCATCTTGAACATTCTTGGACGGCTGTCCGTCTTTCCCCGAATCCCGGAGCCTTTGAACCGGCTTAACGAACTGGCCTACAACCTGTGGTGGAGCTGGAACGCCGATGCCCAGGCGCTCTTTGCAGATATCGATCCCGATCTGTGGGAGCGAATCGGCCACAACCCCATCAAGTTTCTGCGCGAAGCGAGCCAAACTAAACTGGACGCAGCGGCTTCAGATGCCGACTATCTGGCTCGCTATCACCAGATTTTGGCCCGCTTTGACGCTTACATGAATCCCGGCGAAACCTGGTTCAGCACCAACTTTCCTGGTGAAAGTGATCAGGTCATCGCCTATTTCTCGGCTGAGTTCGGCCTGCATGAGGCGTTGCCTATCTATTCGGGCGGCCTGGGTGTGTTGAGCGGCGATCACTGCAAGACGGCCAGCGATCTGGGGCTGCCCTTTGTCGGCGTCGGTTTTCTCTATCCGCAAGGATATTTCACCCAGTACATCAATTCCGAGGGCTGGCAGGAAGCGCGCTATAGCAAGCTGAGTTTCTCCGAAGTCCCTGCGACACCCGCAGTCGGCAAGGACGGCAAGGAAGTATTGGTGAAATGCGAGCTGCCGGGCCGCGATGTCTACGCCAAGGTCTGGAAGATCCAGGTCGGCCGCATTCCGCTCTACCTGATGGACACCGATGTGCCGCAGAACCACCCTGGCGATCGCGAACTGAGCGCGCGACTCTATGGCGGCGACCAGAACCTGCGCATCAGCCAGGAGTACGTCTTGGGCATCGGCGGCGTGCGGGCCGTGCGCGCGCTGGGCCTGCAGCCTGTAGTCTGGCACATGAACGAGGGCCATTCGGCTTTTCTCAGTCTGGAGCGCCTGCGCGAGCTGGTTGAAGAACGCAAATTGGACTACGGCGAGGCGCTGGAGGTGGTGCGTGCCAGCACTGTCTTCACAACCCACACGCCTGTGCCGGCCGGCCACGACGTATTCAGCTGGGATCTGATGGATCGCTTCTTCGACGGCTTCTGGACCAAGCTGGGCCGCACGCGCGAAGAGTTTCTGGAACTGGCACGCCACGACCAGACCTGGGGACCGGGCTTCAGCATGACCGTTCTTGCGTTGCATTGCGCCGGGCGCAGCAACGGCGTGGCGGCGCTGCACGGCGAGGTGTCACGCGAGATGTGGAACTGGCTCTGGCCCGGCACGCCCACGGACGAGGTGCCCATCGGCCACGTTACCAACGGGGTCCACATGCAGACATGGCTCGGCCCGGATGTGGATGCGCTGCTGGACCGTCACATGCCCGCCGACTGGCGATCACGGCTGAGCGATCCCGCGGTGTTGAACCTGGTTAGCGGCATCCCGGACGACGAGTTCTGGCAGGCCCATGTCGCCGCCAAGCATCGCCTGGTCAACTTTGTGCGCCAGCGTGCCCGGCAGCGCAGCATCCGCCAGGGCGAGTCGCCGGCAGTTTTGGAAAAGATCGAGAAGGCGTTGGACCCGGATGCGTTGATTCTGGGATTTGCCCGCCGTTTCGCCACCTACAAGCGCGCCACTTTGATCTTCCACGACATGGAGCGCTTCTCACGCATTCTGATGGACCCCGAGCGACCGGTGCAGATGGTATTTTCAGGCAAGGCGCACCCGGCCGACGACTCCGGCAAAGCCTACATCCAGCGCATCGTGCAAGTCGCCAGCATGCCGGAGTTCTGGGACAAGATCGGCTTCATCGAGGACTACGACATGAACGTGGCCCGCTACCTGGTGCAGGGCGCGGACGTCTGGTTGAACAACCCGCGGCGGCCGCGTGAGGCCAGCGGCACCAGCGGTCAGAAAGCCGCCATGAACGGCAACCCGAACTTCAGCGTGCTGGATGGCTGGTGGGTGGAGGGCTACAACGGCAAGAACGGCTGGTCCATCGGCGAGGATCGGGCCTACCGTGACGAGAGTGTCCAGGACGAGGCCGACGCGCTATCGCTCTACTGGACGCTGGAGCATGAAATCATCCCGCTCTACTTCGACCGTGGTGCAGATGGCATCCCACACGGTTGGGTCGCCGTTGCGAAGGAAGCCATGCGCAGCAGCCTGTGGGCCTTCAGCTTCCGCCGCATGTTGCAGGAATATTGCGAACAGCTCTACGTGCCGACGGCGGTCGCCAGCACCCATGCCATCGCCGATAACTTCGCAGCGGCGCGCACCCTGGCCGGTTGGAAGACCTTTATCGGCGAGCACTGGGGCGAAGTCGCCGTGGCGGCCCGTGGTCCCAACGAGGCGCAGACTACCATCGGCGACGCAGTCAAGGTAACGGCGCAGGTCTTTCTCGGCAACCTCAAGCGCGAGGATGTCCTGGTGGAAATCGTCCATGGCGAGCAATTTAGCACGGTGATGTCGCATCCCCACGATGTTCGCATGACCTATGTTCGCACCGATGCTGACAGTGTTCACCACTACGAGGGCGAATTCGAGCCGGGTCAGACCGGCGCGCATGTCTACGGCGTGCGTGTGTTGCCGCACCACGCTGGCATGTTGAACAAACACGAGATGGCGCTGGTCGTCTGGGCTGCCTGATATGGACATACTGAACGCCGGCTTTCTGCGCCGCGTGCGCCAACACCACGCCGTGGAGCACGCGACTATCACGATCCTCATGGCGCGCAACCCCGGGCTGCAACTGGTCGGCGGGCGCAGCGATCACCGCGGCTTCTACATCTATGGCCCGGTGCAGACATCTGCGCTTTCAACCGCTGTCGAGGAAGCGCTCCGGCGGCTGAAGAACGGCGAGGCGCGGCTGGCGATCCACCCCAACTGTGGCACTAATCTTGTCACGACCGGCACACTGGCCGGCGTCGCTGCGCTGACTGCCGCTGCAATCGGCCGCTATCGCCGCGCCAGCCTGCTTGACCAGATACCGGCGGCGATTCTGGCGGCCACCGGCGCGGTGGTCGCCAGCCGTCCCATTGGCATGCGTTTGCAGCGCCAGGTTACCACCCTGGCCGACGTGACCGACCTGCATTTGGGCGAAATCACCCGGCGCGATCTCGGCCGTTTCGTGTTGCATTTCGTACCCCTGGAAGCGACCGCCTGAGACCACTCGCATGATCACGCTTCTCCATGGCCCTGACGACCTGCTGCGCAGCGAACATCTGGCGACGCTGCGCGCAGCGTTAGGGCCAGCGGAGATGGCCGATCTGAGCATGACCTGGCTGGACGGCCGCCGCACCACTGTAGGCGAGATCCGTCACCACGCCGACGCCATGCCTTTCCTGACACCGCGCCGGCTGGTGGTCGTCGAAGGGTATCTGGCGCAGCTTCGCCGCCGGATACGTTCGGGCAAGGGTAAACAGGACGAGGATGAGAGGGACGACGAGAATGACACGCCCGAGAACCTCTCTGCGGCGGCGCAGGATCGCGAACAGTTGTTGGCCTACTTGCCCGACGTTCCCGACACCACCGACCTGATCCTCGTAGAAGCAACGCCTGTGCCAGGCAACGACAAGGTGGTCAAGGCCCTGAAGCGGCTGGCGGAACAAGGCCAGGCTGCACTGGTCGTTTGCGATGCACCGGAGGATCGCGACCTGCCGGCCTGGATCATCGACCGGACACGTCGCAAAGGGGGCGAGATCGAGCCCGCCGCGGCCTACGATCTGGCAACCAGCGTCGGGCGCAACCTGATGCTGCTGGACAACGAACTCAACAAGCTGATCTCCTACCGGGGCGGAGCCGGGCCGATTCGCAAGGCCGACGTGCGGCTGATGACGCCCTACACGCAGGAGGCCAGCATTTTCGACATGGTGGACGCCATCGGCCAGCGCAACAGCGCGGAGGCAGCGCGGTTGCTGCGCGAACTGGAACGTGACGGCGCGGCGCCGCTCTATCTCCTGGCCATGATCACCCGCCAGTTCCGCATTCTGGTACAGGTGACAGACCTGCAAGGCAGCGGCTTGAACAAGTACGAGATCGGGTCGAAGATCGGTCTGCATCATTTTCCCACCGGCAAGGCAATGCAACAAAGCCGCAACTGGCACATGGCCGACCTGCTGGACGCCTACGACCGCCTGCTGGAGACCGACCTCACCATCAAAACCGGCAAGCTGCCCGACGACCTGGCGCTGGATCTGCTGGTGCTGGGATTGTGTGAGGCGCGGTAGGGACGGCGGCCGAAGGGCGGGGCAACCCGCCCCGACCGTGGGTAACGTGTGTAGGGGTGCGGTTTCCGCACCCAAGATGTGTGACAGGTGGTGGTGCGACCGGCGGGCGGGGCAACCCCGCCCCTACCGTGGGTAATGTGCGTAGGGGTGCGGTTTCCGCACCCAAGGTGTGTGACAGGTGGTGGTGTGGCCGGCGGGCGGGGCAACCCCGCCCCTACCGTGCGACATGCGTAGGGGTGCGGTTTCCGCACCCAAGGCGCGTGACAGGTTAAGAAGGAATCTGTTCATGGTCGTGTACGATCCGCAGAAGCATCATCGACGCTCGACACGTTTGCCAGGTTTCGACTATTCTCAACCCGGGTACTACTTCGTAACCTTCTGTGTCCATCTTCGAGAATGTCTTTTGGCCGATGTCATCGGTGACTCTGTCGGCCTCTCGACGTTTGGGCAGATCGTACGGGACGTGTTCGACCAAACCGCTGTGAACTTATGGAATGTCTCGATTGACCAGGATGTTGTCATGCCAAACCACGCCCATGTCATCTATCGGATCCATGAATGGACGCAAGAGATCGAGACCGCGTTTGCCCTAGAAGTGAGCGTTCGCAGCCAAAGCGACCAATTGGCGCCTGATCTGCCCATCAGATCGTTGACAAGAAAACCAACCCTCGGTCAGATCGTGGCCTTTCACAAGTACGAGACGACTCGCCGAATCAACCGGGCACGCAACATGGCCGGGACGCGTTTCTGGCAGCGAGGGTTTTACGAACACATCGTACGCACCCAGCGCGAGTTGGACGCGATTCGGAGATACATCATTAACAACCCACGTCAGTGGGCACTCGACCGGGACAATCCCAAGAATATCGCTGGATCGATGACGCAGTAACCAGTCGTCGATTGTTTGCGGCATACTTGGAGATGCGGCAGCTTCAGACACGAAGGAACTGACAGACAATGAGCGACCAAACGAAAACCCTGCTTTCCTGGAACGTTAACGGCATCCGCGCCGTTGCCAAGAAAGGTTTCAGCGACTGGCTGGCCGAGGCTGCGCCGGACATTCTGTGCTTGCAGGAGACGCGCGCTGAGGCGCATCAGGTGCCGGCGCAGATCCGCGATCATGCGGGATATCACACCTACTGGAACCACTCCAAGGCGCGCAAAGGCTACAGCGGCACGGGCCTGTTGACACGCGAAGCACCACTGAACGTGGAGCACGACCTGGGCGTCGAAGAGTTCGACCAGGAAGGTCGCACCCTGATCGCCGAGTATCCCAGCTTCGTGCTGCTGAACTGCTATTTCCCAAATGGCGGCCGCGGCAATGGGCGCGTCCCGTACAAGCTGGATTTCTATCAGGCGTTTCTCGACAAGTGTGAGACGTTTCGGGCTGCCGGAAAGACGGTAATCTTCTGCGGCGATGTCAACACTGCCCATCGTGAGATCGATCTGGCGCGGCCCAAAGAAAACCAGACGACCACCGGCTTTCTCCCCGAAGAGCGCGACTGGATGGACCGCTTCATCGCCGCCGGTTATGTGGACACCTTCCGTCTGCACTATCCCGACCTGACCGATCAGTACACGTGGTGGGATCAGGTGACGCGCGCCCGTGACCGCAATGTCGGCTGGCGCATCGATTACTTCTTCATCGCTGCCGAGGCGGCGGATCGGGTTGAGGATGCTTTCATTCTGCCAGACGTGCTGGGCAGCGACCACTGCCCGGTGGGAATCAGGCTGGCGGTCTAGATTGGTACTTCTTCCTCCTGAAACACAAAGCCCCCAGCTGGCATTCGCCGACCGGGGGCTTTGATATTACATGTGAAGACTCTACTTTTCCAGGGTCTCGATCGGTGGAGAGTACGGCGCCGGGGAGCCGGTCTGGACCACGTTGTGCGGCGTGATCGCGCCGGTGTTGCCGTTCAGATCGAAGACGTACCACCACGCGCCGTTGCCGCTCGTTGGTACGTTGAACGTCGCCACCAGACCCGACTGTCCGTAGACGCGCACCACGCCCTGTGAGGCCGTGATCGCCGGGTTCTGGCTGTAGTTGTACACAGCGTAAACGTAGGTGCCGTTGTAGCGCTGCTTGATCGTGATGGTTTCCGGTCCGTAACCGGTCACGTTGTCCACGTCGAGACATGCCCACGGGGAGCTTGTGCAACTGCCAATGTTATTCCAGTACACGTGATATGCATTTGAGGCCGGCAGCCATAGATGCGAGTCGAGGTCGCTGGGGCTCTGTCCCCAGGTCAGCACGACGCGGATCTCGCCGGCTGCCAGCGTTGGCGATAGCGAGAAGTTGAGGGTTAACGTGCCGTTTGCCGGCACGTTGCCAGTCAAGGTGAGCGGCGTGAAGCCGTTTGCCGTTGCCTTGACGCTCCGGCTCCCCACGGGCACGTTGCTAATGCTGTAGTTGCCCTGCGCATTGGTTGTTGCACACTGGTTGCTCGACAGCACACAAACCTGGGCGCCAGGGATTCCAGCGTTGTTGGTAGCGTTCGACACCTTGCCAGCCACTGTACCGAACTGCGGCACGCGTTTCGACACCAGCGGCACGTAGGTTTTGCGATTGCCGGGCGGCGGCGTGTTGCCGCACTGGTCGAACTTGAACTTGGCAACGCGCGTCGACCAGGTGCTGCCGCCGTTCCACTCACCGGTGAACCAGAAGGTGCAGTCGTCGGATGGGTCGATGCTCATGGCTGAGTAGTCGCCGTAGCGGTTACTCGCGTTGGAGGCAGTGCCGTTGACGATGGTGTGTTCGCCCTGCGGCAGCGTGCCTGCCGGATCGGTCGACAGCCGGCCGGCGTAACGGATGCCGGGGTAAGTGCTGCTGCTGGCGACGTTATAACCCAGCGCGATGTTGCCGCTCTTGTCCATGGCGATGGCGCCCATCCAGCGGTTCAGCGGGCTGGCTCCGTAGGTGCCTTCCTGGTACAGCGTCCAGCTTGCGCCTGTCTTGCGCAGCTCGAACCAGCGCACACCAGCGCGGTCGCTGCCGACGTCGGTGGAGAAGTTGCCCACCAGCACCTGGCGGTTGGTGAAGTTGCGGTAACCCAGCCGGTTCATGACCACCTCGCGCAGCGGGTCCAGTTTGACGCTGGTGCCGGGCTGTGGGATACAGGCAAAGGATGTCAGGCCGCAAAGCGTCGAGTCGAACTCAGCCACCTGGATGTCGGCGATCTTGCTGAACGTCGCTGCGCTTGGATTGTTCCAGTTGACAGTGAATGTCCAGATCTCCAACAGGTCCTTGTTCGGGTAGCCTGCAGGGCCATGTACTTCGGTGTCGCGATGGCGCATGAAGATGCCCGGCGAGCCGCTGGGCGGCGCGGTGGGTCCATCCAGATCTGCCGGTGTCAGCGCCTGGAAGCCAAAGCCTGACAGGGCAGTAGCGGTCCGGCGCACGTAATTGGCAGCCTGCCCAGCCAGCATTTTGCTGCGTTCCAGCGCGTAGGCAGTCGGGCTGCTTTCGTTGGTGCTGACGTAGTATGCATCTGGCCAGACCGCGTATTTGGGGTAGTCCGGGAAGTTTGGTGTGGTGAAGTCGTAGAAGTAATACTGGCCGGCGGGATCTGCAGTCTTGGAGACATAAACACACAGGTGATTGCCGGAGGCGGCAAACTCGCTGAGCATCCAGCGGTTGGCAGCCTGGTCGTAGAGGACGATCGGATCGCCAGCGCCAGATGTACAGGCGCCACCGGTCGCCAGATTGTCCAGCGAGAATTGGTTGCCAATCGTCGCGCCGGTAGTCTTGTTGTATATGCGCACCAGCGCGCCGCCGCTGCCGTTGATCATCTGGACATAGCGATCCAGGCCGACGTCGCCGACTGTGTCAGGCGGGTTCACGTTGGTAAAGCCCTGACCGTTGAAATTGAGAATCGGCGTGCCGAACGCATCGACTGCGGCTGGCCCTGCGTCTTCCTGGACTTGCAAGAGCGGGTCGGGACCATAGTCCGGGTTGTACTCTGGATCGAAGACGGAATGGGTGGAGAGGCGCGGGTTGATCTCCCGGTCCAGGGTGTATTCGAGCTGAGCCTCGGGCAGGCTCTCAGCGGCCACGGTCAGGGTGGGTGTAACCGGTTTGGTGACGAAATCGTCACCGGTGGAAACTTCTTGTGGCTGTGGGAGCAAGGAGCTGACGCCAGCCGCACTGCGCTGACCAGCGTCAGACACGGGGGCAGTAAGTCCTGCCGGGGACCAGATGATCACACCCGCAAGGGCGATGATCAAGAATGCACCAAACAGTCTACGAGATTGCCTCATGGTTTTCATTCCCTTTCATATTTGGCGGACCGAGGGGTCCAGGATTGTACAGTGCCCCTAGCACGATGGGTCTAACAACATCAAGTATAACGCGGCAGCATCGCCAGAGCAAATAGCGTAGCAGCCGATGTTATGGACCGAACTATCAGGGCCTTTGCCGCCCAGGTCCACCTGTCTCACGTATTCCGCCGCGTGCAGGGCGTCACCTGATTGAACGATTGTCGTGCGCAGACTCTGGCAGACGAGCGTCCAATCAGGGGGTGATTAGCGATCGATCTCCGTGCCTGGACGCCAACGCGACTGACCCCCGCCAAATAACTCTGACGGGGGTCAGTCTGTAAAGTGACTGTTGGGACGCGTCTACAAAGGACTTGCCGGTACTGGCTCGGTCAGGAGACCGGCCAGAGCGGTAAGCAATTGACCGTTGCGTCCTTAGTTTACGAAGTGACAGTCACTTGAAGCGAAAGCTAGCTGTTGCGGCGACGTGTGACGTAGCCAGCGGCCAGGGCTACACCGGCCATGCCCGCGGCAGCCACTGCTCCTAGCGGCAGGCCAGCCATCGGCACAGGCGACTGAGCCGTATCGGTGGCGATGCTGCTCAGCGTCACGGCGGTCGGTGTCTGGCAGCTCTGAACCATCACGTCGTCCACGTCCCAGCCGGGGGCGCTGACGGAGGTGTCCGTGCCCAGTCGCATGCGGAACTGGGCAGTCTGGCCGGCGTAGCTGCTGACATCGGCGATCGTCTGGATGTAGGCGTTTTCGCCGCACCAGGCTTGCAGACCGGCCAGCGGGTTGCCGAAGGAGCCGGAGACTGTACCCCGATAGGAACCAAGCAGCAGATCCGCGTTGGGTACCTGGGTCCAGGTTGAGCCGCCATTGGTGGAGATCTCCAGGATGCCGCCGTCGAAACAGGCAGTGGAGCCGCTGGGTTCCGTGTTCGGCTCGTGCCAGAACTTCAGGACCACGGGGTTCTGGCCGGTCGGGATAGCCACTGCCGGCGAGACCAGCCGTTGGTCGGAGACCGTGGCCGGGTCATTGGCATGGAAGTGCTGGGCGCCGCTGTGCGGATTGGTTGCTGCAATGGCCCAGGTATTGCCCGTGCCGCTGCTGGTCCAGCCGCCAGCGCCGCTTTCGAAGCCGGTCTCGTAGAGGATGCTAGGCGTGCTGCCAGGGGCGCAGTCGCCCGGTCCGGCCACGGTGGTGAAGCTCCAGGTCGCGGAGTATGCACCGGTGCCGCAGGCGTTTTCTGCCCAGACGCGCCAGTAGTAGGTGGTTGTGGTGTTGAGCGTCACGTTGGACACCCAGCTTGTGCCTGCCAGCCCACTGGCCGACGCGACCACGTTGGCGAAGGCCGGATCGGTGGCCACTTCGATGCTATAGGAAGTTGCGCCAGCCGCGGCGTTCCACATGAAGGTCGGCGTTGTTCCGACATTGATCGCACCGTTGGCCGGGCTGGTCAGTGTCGGCGCGCCAGGAGCGGCTGCCACCACGTCCAGGCCCACGGTCTCGGTGTGGACCAGGGACGGGGTAACCACACTGGTGCCGACTACGTCGAACGAGTAGTTACCGGCGCCTGCACCACTGATGACCAGCGCACTGCTGCCCGGGGTTGTCACAGGGTTGGGTGAGAAGTTCGCGCTGCCGGGGTTGCCGACCGCTGCCAGGCTGACATCGCCGGTGAAGCCGCCGACCGGCGCAACATTGACGGCATAGGTGGCGTCGCTGGGAGCACAGATTGCCAGATTGTTGGGAACCACGTTCATTGCAAAGTCAGTGGAACCGCAGGCGTCGAAGCGGAACGCGCCGATGCGGGTACTCCACTGGCTGCTGGCGTTCCATTCGCCGGTGAACCAGAAGGTACAGCCGTCGATCGGGTCGATAGCCATGTCGCTGTAGTCGCCGTAGCGGTTGCTGCCGTTGCTGGCCGTACCGGCCACCAGGGTGTATTCGCCCTGGGGCATGGTGCCCAGCGGGTCAGATACGAGACGTCCAACGTAGCGGATGCCGGGGTACACATTGGTGGCGTCCGACACGTTGTAGCCCAGTGCGATGTTGCCCGAAGCGTCCATCGCGATGGCGCCCATCCAGCGGTTGGTGCTGTCAGGTGAGTAGGTGCCTTCCTGGTGGAGATTCCAGGTGGTGGCGGGCGGGCTGTTCAGCTCAAACCAGCGCACGCCGGCCAGGTCGTTGCCGTTGACGTCGGTGACAAAGTTGCCGACCAGCGCCTGGTGGTCGCCGAAGTTGCGGTAGGCCAGGCGGAACATAATGACCTCACGCAGCGGGTCCAGGCGGGTGCTGGTGCCCGGCTGCGGGATGCACGAGAACGAGCTCAGGCCGCACAGATCGGAGCTGAACTCGGCGACGGAGATGTCAGGCAACTGGATGAACGTCGAGTTCGCCGGTGTTGCCCAATCCACGTGGAAAGCCCACATCTCAAGGAAGTCCTCGGCAGGGAAGCCAGCCGGACCATGCACTTCGGTGTCGCGGTGGCGCATGATGATGCCAGGTGAACCGGCAGGCGGCGGGATCATGCCGTCGAGATCAGCAGGTGTGAGCGCCTGGAACGGGAAACCGGACAGATCGGGAGCAGTAAAGCGCTGGCTTGTCGCAGGATTGCCGGCCAGCATGGCCACGCGGTCCAGCGCATAGGCTGCCGGGTTGCTCTCGTTGGTGGTCATGTAGTATGCGTCCGGCCAAAGACCGAACTTGGGGTAGTCGGGGAAGCTGGGCGTGTTGAACTGGTAGGAGTAGTACGCACCCTGCGGATCAGGAGTCTGTGAGATGAACACACAGATTGAGCTGCCCGGTCCGAACTCGCTCAGGAACCAGCGGTCCGCCAATTGGTCATAGATCACGACCGGGTCACCGCTGCCGGTTGCGCAGCCGCCGAGGCTGGTGAGATCAAAGGTCTGGATCAGTGCGCCGGTATTCTTGTTGTAGATACTGACGATGGTCGCATTGATCATCTGGATATAGTGGTTTGCGCCGACGTCGCCGTTGGTGTCCGGTGGATTGAGGAACTGGTACCCGCCGCCATCAAAGTTGAAAATCGGTGTGTCGAAACCATCAGCGCTGGCTTCAGGCGCAGCTTCCTGGATCGCCAGCAGGGGATCGATCCCGCTCTTGACGCGCAAGTCACCGTCGATGTTTCTGTTGGTGGTTATGCGCGGGTTGATCTCGCGGTCCAGCTTGGGCTGGACGACGTAGGGCGGCAGGTCGCGTGCAGCCTGGGTGAGGACGGGCGACACGGGTGCGCCAACCCATTGCTCGGTGCCAGGGGCATTCTGTGCGCTGGCAGCGCTGCCGGTTGCGCTGCGGCCGGCAGTGGTTGCCGGCGCCGTCATACTCGACGGTAGCGCTACCATGACGCCGACGATCCCGAGGATCATCAGGCCGCCAAGCATTTTGGTCAGGGATTTCATGCGTTGTGCTCCTTCTGTGAACGGAAAACTTGTGGGTCAATGTGGCAACATGTAGGGCGCGCCTGGAGATTTGCTTTGTCATGACTGGCAGTCCTCCAAAGAACTGCCGGTCATGGACAAAGGCGTTGTCCTCAGGCGTATCCTTAGGGCTGTGTTGCCGGGGCGAAAAACTCTCGTGTGCGGGCTACGGCAGCGGCCGCTGCCTCTTCGACACTGGCCTGTCCGTAGAAGGCCCGCTCGATCTCAGCCGATGCAGCATCTTCGACGGCAACCCAGCCGGGCATGGTCGGCACCTGACGCAGGGTCGGGACGACATCCACCCAGACCCGGCTGTTGGCGGGCGGATTGTCTGGTTCCAGGAACGCCGGCGACTCGGCCACGACGCGCATGGACGGCACGGTGCGTCCGGTGGTCACCATCACTTCTTGCCCGGTCTGGGCGTTGGCGAATTCGATAAGTCTCCAGGCTGCCTCCTTGTCTTTTGAGTCAGCTGTCATGCAATAGCCGTCGCTGTGCAGGATGCTGGCGGGTGTTGAGCCGTTGGGCAGTGGCGCCACGTCCCAGTCGAAATCGCTGATAGTTCGCATGGTGGGCGTGCC
Source organism: Anaerolineales bacterium (assembly GCA_020634615.1). Taxonomy (GTDB): domain Bacteria; phylum Chloroflexota; class Anaerolineae; order JAAEKA01; family JAAEKA01; genus JACKBK01. Next base: position 261,319 of record JACKBI010000002.1, on the reverse strand, counting down.
GCGACGGCTGTCGAAGAACATACCGAGCGTGCCGTTCAGGAAGCGGCTTTCGTCCGACTCCGATGCTTCAGCTGCCGCGTCGGGCACGATGTGATGTTTCACTTGCAGATCCACGAACCACTGCATAGCCGCCAGGGCGGTCGGGCTGTCCAGTACCAGTTGCGTTGGGTTGGCGGGGTCGTCAACCAGTTCACCGCCCAATTGCCAGATGAAGGGAGCAAGCCGATACAGGATCGGGTCGATACCCGCACCGTACTGATCCGTTACGCCATCGCCGTTGGTATCGGCTGTCAGTGTCAGGCCGGCGTTCAGGAAGTCGTCCCATGTCCAGTCATTGGTGGGATAGGGAATGCCTGCGGCATCGAAGAGGTTCTTGTTGTAATATACCACCAGACTGGAGATGTTCTGGGGAATGCACCATTGCTGGTCGGCAAACTGGAACGCTTTGACAGCCGGGTCGAACAGGTTGTCCAGCGAAAGCGTCTCGCTGTTTGCCAGATAACTGTCCAGCGGTTCGAGCGCGCCGTTGGCGGCGAAGTCCGCGATGCGGCGGTAGTTCAGCAGAATGATGTCCGCGGGGACATTGGCGGAGAGGTCGGCTGCCAGTCGCCGGCGATACTCGCCGTCATCAGGGACATAGCGCAATTCGACTTTGACGTCAGGATTTGCTTCTTCGAACGCCGCTACGAGATCCTGATAGGCCGCATATTCGTGCGGGTCACCGGAGATCATAAATGATACGTTCGACTGCTGCGTCTGCTGGGGTGGAAAACATCCGGCCAAAGCGCCTGCAGCAAAAGCACCAATCACTAGAAACAGAATCGCACGTTTCATCGGAAAATCTACACTCCTTCTCGGGATTAATGAGTGGCTATTAACCACGATCTAACAGCTCAGACAAGGCGTCGTCATGCAGAAACTGGCGTTGTAGTGCCAGAAAAAGCAGCACCATGGGCAGCGTGACAAGCGTCGCTCCCGCCAGCAGCAGCGGCCAGTTGGTCGAGTCGACCTGCTTAAGAATTTGAATGCCGACCGGCAGTGTGTAGGTGTCGGGCCGGTAAAGGTAGAGCACCGGGTTGGTAAAGTCGTTCCAGAACAGCGCAAAAGCCAGCACAATCACAGCGGCCGTCGTCGGGCGGGCCATCGGCATTGCGATCCTGCGCCACGACGTCCAGGCGTCCGCGCCTTCGACCCGCGCCGCCTCGAAATAGCTTACTGGTGTGCGGCGGAAGGTCCAGTAGAAAAGCAGTACCAGCAGCGGGCTGCCCGCGGCAAATGCTGGCAGGATCAGCGCCCACAGGGAGCTCAGCAGGCCCAACCAGCTCAAAATCTGGTAGCGGAACAACCAGACCGCGGGCGCGGGAACCATCAACAGGACCACTGTGTAGATCAGCAGTCGCTGGCGCCACGGCTCGCGCAGCTGGCTCAGACCAAAGCCGGCCAGCGACGCGGTCAGCAGCGTCGCCGGCACCGCCACAGCCACCACGATCAGCGAGTTGCGCAGGTAAACACCCATGGGCAACAGGTCAAAAATCGCGATGTAGTTGCCTAGCTGCGGATCGCTGGGCCACCACTCAACCGTGCGCGCCGGCGGCAGGCCGGTGGGCCGCAGCGAGCCGACGATCATCCATAGCAGCGGCAGCACGAACAATACTGCCACTGCGATTCCGGCTGCGATCCGCGCCGCCGAACCCAGTTTACGCCACATCAGCGTCCTGGTTCAGACCGACGAGATTCACGATACCCACGACCAGCAGTGCCGTCAGCGCGTACAAGATGACCATGAACGCCGCCGCGCCGCCGAAATCGAACATGTCGAAAGCCAGTTCAAAGAGCAGTAGCGGCGCGAAAGTCGTCGCATAGTACGGGCCGCCGTAGGTCATCACGAACGAGGGCGTAAAGGTGTTTTGCAGGACAACTACCAGGTCGCGGAAGGTCAGCAGCAGCAGCCAGGGCGCCAGCACGGGCAGCGTAATGCGCCAGAAGGACTGCCAGCGGCCCGCGCCGTCCACCCGCGCTGCCTCGTACAGCGCGCCTGGAATCGTGCGCAGACCCACCAGTGCGACGATGATACCTTCGCCGATAGTGAAGAGCGACATCAACACAAACGAGAACTGCGCCGTGTCCGGTTGGATCAACCAGTCGGGTGTCGGCAGTCCCAACCCGCCCAGCAGCGCGTTCAGCGGTCCATAAAGCGGGTTCAGAATCCACAGCCAAATCAGCGCGTAGGCGCCTTCCGGGATGATCGTCGGCAAATAGACACCGGCTCGCAGTGGGCCGTAGATGCGGCCCGGTCGCTGCAGCAGGAGGGCGATGCCCACCGCGCCGACCAGCCGCAGCGGCACGGCCATAAACAGGAAGAGCAGCGAGTTGCGTATTGACAACCGCGCCAACGGCGAGGCCAGCAGGTTTTTGAAGTTGTCCAGCCCAACCCAGGTCGGCGGGCTGATGGAGTTGTATTGTGTGAACGCCAGGCCGACAGTCAAGACCGCAGGTGCGACGATCAACAGGGCAGTGCCCAGCAGGAACGGCAGCAGAAAAATGCGTACTTGACCGTCATAGCTCGCCAGAAACGCGCCGGCCCGGTTGCGTACGACAGCAAGTGGCTTGGGAGTAGTGCGCGGCGATTGGCTGGTGATGACAGGCATAGATATCGATGAAACAAGACGCGGCGGGCCGAGCACTGTTTGCAGGCTGCGACAATTCGAGGGTAGGAAGCGATTATACCGTATCCCGGAGGCTGTCACAAACTGTCGCCTGCAACTGGCAGTCAGATGCAGCCGGCCACGTCTGATCTCATTGTGGATCGGGATGGAGGCGCCTGCCTGCAATCAGTCATGACGCGACGCGTTATCGGCTTGGGCAGCGGCGATTTGTGGCGTATAATCCGCAGGAACCGGGTGGTTGGTGCACCTCTTTGTCCCATTCCAGTCGCGAGTCGAAACGGTACTTTGAAAGATATGACCGTGATCATACCAAATCGCGCCAAGATGCACTAGACTTGGGCAATCAAGCAAACGTCTCACTTTCAATCATCGCTTGTCAAGGAGATACCTGACATGTTTCAGTTGACACTCGTGGAAATGCTGCTCTTCGCTCTGATAGTTGTCGCCTCGCTGTTCCTCAGCTATCGCGGCTTCAAGAAGGTGATCCAGGTGATCCAGCGCGGGCAGGGCGAGCCGCCGCTGCGCGAGGTGCCGCGCCGCCTGATTAACGCTGCCGTGCAGTGGATCGCGCTTGCTCCCACCTGGCGTGCCCGTCCTGGGTCCACCATTATGCACGCCCTGATCGCCTGGGGGTTCATGTTCTATTTCCTGGTCAACGGGCTGGACGTGCTGAAGGGCTACACCGGGTGGGAGGTACCTGGAATTGCAGGCGACACCTATCGTCTGCTTGCGGACTTGTTGAGCGCGGCCGTGCTGGTCGGTATGGTCTATTTTCTGCTACGGCGCTTTGTGTTCAACAGCAAGGTGTTGACTTTCAACGACAACGTCAAGCTGATGGATAAAGTCAAGGCGGGCGGGATGCGGCGGGACTCGCTGATCGTGGGCGTGTTCATTCTTTGTCACGTCGGGTTCCGTCTGCTGGGGCAGAGCTTCGGCGTGGCCGCGCACGAACTGGATCCGTGGCAGCCGGTGGCCAGCGGCATTTCCGGTCTGTGGAGCGGCATGAGCGAGTCGGCGCTGGTGGTGGCGGAGCACGCCTGCTGGTGGATTGCGCTGGTTCTGATACTGGCCTTCCTGCCCTATTTTCCCTACACCAAGCACTTCCATCTGATCATGTCTGGCTTCAACTTCCTGCTGAAGCCCAAGCGCACGTCGCTGGGCGAGCTGGAGCCCATCGACATGGAGGACGAGTCGATCGAGCAGTTCGGCGCGGCCCGGCTGGAGGATCTGCACTGGAAGCAGGTGATCGACGCTTATTCGTGCATCATGTGCAACCGCTGCCAGGACGTCTGTCCGGCCTACACTACCGGCAAAGAGCTGTCGCCATCGGCACTGGAGATCAACAAGCGCTATTACATCAATGCCAACCTGAATTCCTTGGCCAACGGCGATCAATCCATTCCCTTACTGGATTATGCGATCAGCGAGTCGGCGGTTTGGGCCTGCACGGCCTGTGGTGCGTGCGTCCAGGTCTGTCCGGTCGGCAACGAGCCGATGTTCGACATCATGTACATGCGCCGCAACCAGGTGTTGATGGAGAGCAACTTCCCGCACGAGCTGCAGGCCGCCTACCGCGGCATGGAACGCTCCGGCAACCCGTGGAACCTGGCGCGCAAGGATCGCATGGCCTGGGCCAAGGGGCTGGATATCGCGACTGTGGAAGACAACCCCGATTTCGACTTGCTGTGGTGGGTCGGCTGTGCGCCGTCCTATGATCTGCGTGCGCAGAAGACGGCAACGTCCTTCGCACGGGTGCTGGATGCCGCGGGCGTCAACTACGCGGTGCTGGGCGACATGGAGAACTGCACCGGCGACTCGGCGCGGCGTTCGGGCAACGAGGCGCTCTTCTTCGAGCTTGCCTCCGCCAATATCGAGGTGTTGAACGAGTTCGTGGCCGGTGAGAAGCCGAAACGGATCGTGACCACCTGCCCGCACTGCATGCATACGCTGGGTCGCGAGTATCATCAGTACGGCGGCAGCTACGAGGTCATCCACAGCACGCAGCTCCTGGCCGAGTTGATGGAGCAGGGCAAGCTGCGGCCCGATGCCGGTACAATCAAAGGCAGCATCACCCTCCACGACCCGTGTTATCTGGCTCGTCAGAACGGCGTGGTTGACGAGCCGCGCTACACGCTGCGCGGTCTGGACGGCAACTTCGTCGAGATGCCGCGCAACAGCGAGAAGTCGTTCTGCTGCGGCGCGGGCGGCGCCCAGATGTGGAAGGAAGAGGAGCACGGCACACAGGCCGTCAATATGGCCCGTTACGAGGAAGCGGCCGCTACCGGCGCCAGCACCATCGCCGTCGGCTGCCCCTTCTGCCTGACCATGCTGACCGACGCCTCTAACCATGCTGATCAGGGCGTCGCGGTCGTGGATCTGGTGGAACTGGTGGCAGGAGCGCTGCCGGCGAAATAGCAGGACATTGCGGTACCGCTGTTCAAGAAGTTGAGTATAGTTGCTTCGAAAATAGCGTCTCGCTCGGGCCTTTATCCGACCAAGTCCCGCTCATTTTCATTGATCGGAGTGCTGGGTCCGACCGGCCAGGTGTCTGAGATGAAAGTCCGGCTGATGCACTGTTCAAGGGTGCATCAGCCGGATTTTTGTTGTTCTACTTCGCCCAGTATAGAAGGTGGTTCAGATCCTGTGGGCCAGGTTGCTCGGAAGAACCCGCTCAGTTGAGGAGTAAGGCATCCTCAGATGCCGCTCTGCAAGTGGACGACCATGTGTTGAGCGCACGATCATGGATGACAATCGAATGGCACGGTCGGAGACTGGCCAAAACGTCTATTTTTCAAGTCAGCCTGCGGACTCCTCAACTGACGGTTGGCAGGACACGCGTCATGAAGATTACGGCAGATCCACGCAGTTCCCCGTTCCCTGATTGACGCTGTGGTCGCCGTTGGCAACCAGAATGCAGATCTGCGTCGCGTCCGCGGGCCGATCGTTGACCGTGTACATCGTGAAGGGACTGGTGTTAGTGGCACCCGCCGAGGCGGGGTAGAGCTGCCACGGCCCGCTGCCCGGCACGCCGGCCTGCTCCTGCGGCACGGTGTTCCAGAAGAAGTGGACGTGCTGACCCGGCAACTGCGGTGTGAAGCCAAAGGTCTCGAAGTCGACATAATAGCGGCCATCTTGCAGCGATATCTGATCGATGCGCGCTGTATTGGCTGTTTGTTCCTCACGCAGTTGTGGCGAGTCGATGAAGAATCGCCAGCGCCACTGTGTTGGTTCGCCGTTGACGGGCACGATATCGATCACCGCCAGGTAGACGTTGTTGTTGATCCGGCCCGCGAACGGGTTCGGCCACTCTACGTCCGGGCGCAGATCGATGGCCGGCGCACAGTCGGGCGCATCACCGCCGAAAACGCAATACGGTGCGTTGGCTTCGGTTTTCTCCCAGACCGTGTCGCCATTGCCGTCGTCGGCGATGATGTGGAAGGTCACATCCTGAATGCCCGCGCCATCATAGAGGCCGGCGCGCGTGTCGAACACCTCGACGCGGAAGTTGATGAAATCACGGAAAGTCGGGTCGTTCTGGACGTCGGACTGGTTAAAGCCGGGCAGCAGGATGTTGCGCCCGCCATTGCTGTCGGAGCTGCCGCGCAGGAAGTCGTTGTCGTCACCGCCACCGTCCACAGGGCTGATGGCGATGCGAACGGGCGTCGCTGTAGGCGTCGGAATGATTTCGATCTGAGCGGGGGTGGGCGTATTGGTTGGGACAGGCGTGTTTGTAGGCTGTGGCGCGGGCGTATCCGTTGGTTGCGCCACCTGCTCCGTGACCGTAGGGGGCGCTGCCTGTTCGGTGGCTGTGGGCTGCGCTACCTGCTCTGTGGCTGTAGGAGCACTGGCCGTTAGGGTGGCAGCGACGGCCTGAGCGACGTTGTCCTCCGCCTCGCGTGTCTGGGCCAGCGCCGTCTGGACAGCCGCGTTGACGTCGGGTGTCGGTTGTCCACCGCAGGCTGCGACCAGTATTGCCAGCGCGCTCAGGGCCAGCAGTCCGGTGAAAGTTCCTCTAATCGACATAATCAGTTCTCCTGGAGTTGTGCGAGCCTGCCCTGCACTTGTGCCAAACCGGGCTGGCAGGCTGCTGCAATAACCTTTTCTTGCAGGACTTTGTCAAACGGTGCCAGTTCGCCTTGCGCAATACATTGCGTAAATGCTGCGGTTGCAGCATCCAAATCTGCCAGCGCCTGGTCGCGTGCGCCGTTCGCGTCGTTGACGTAGTTCATCCCGAAGTGCGCAAGACCCTGGCCCAGCAGCGCCTGGCCGTAAAGTCGATTCTCCTGTGAATCCATGAAGTACGCGACTGCATCATCTGCATAGTTTAACGCATCTGTGCAGGCATTTGCGGCTTGTTCCAATTGTCCCAGGTTGACATAGCTGATGCACAGCACGTCCAGGCTCTGGGCCAGCGCTGCCTTGGCCAGCGCAGCGGTAAAGCTGTCGCCGGCGCCTTCCGCTTCTGCCATGGCCCGTTGTTGCGCGTCGATAGCCTGACGCAACGCGCTGTCGTCTGCGATCCTTGCCGCGTCCTGCTCTTGCCGGTTGGACACCAGCGCGTCGACGCTGCCCAATGCGACCTCCGCGCGGGCATAGGACGGGTTGATCGATGCCGCGCGGGCAAAGGCCGTTCGCGCGTCGTCGACTTGATCCAGGAACAGGTGCTCCCGGCCTTGCAGGAAATACAACAGTTCCTTGCCGTCGCTTTCCTGCCAGTCCTGCAATGCCTGTTCGGCATCCTGCAAGGTCGCCAGCGCCTGATCGGACTTGCCCAGCAGATCCTGCGTCATGGCAACCGTCAGCCAGAAGATAATGCGCGAGCGCAGATCCAGTTGCTCGCTGACGGTGATATTGGTGAGCGAGCCGGAGCCGTCAAAAGACGCAGGCAGGGAGACTTGACCGCCCAGCGCCTGCGTACCCAGCAAGGCGTTGAATTCCTTTTCGCTGGCCTGCGGCGACACGTAGAACCCGACTTGCAGATCGCTGCCATTTTGCTCCGCCAGGACGTTGCCGTAGATGAGAATATGGGCGTTGAGGGCTTTGGCCAACGCGGCTGCGTTGGCTTCCTGCTCGGCTGCCGTGCTGCCTTTGATCAGCGGCGTCGTCTTGTCATGGCGCACCTGGATGTCGCGCACCACCGGGATGGTTTGTTCGCTGGCGGTCAACTGGCGCTGCAGGCCGTCGAACAGAAATTGACTGGCCGCACTGGCCGCCCGTGTCGATTTCACGGCTCCACTGGCCGGATCAATTTCACCGAAGTCGGCAACCGCTATATTGAAGGCCCCTGTCATCGGTTGGATCGGCGCGGGACGGACCTGGAATGCAATGAAGGCCAGCAGCGCGATAACTACGATCGCCCCCGCTGCGGCCGCTCCGATCGCGGCCAGTGGCAGCTTGCGCGGCTCGCGCACGTCCCAGATGACGCCGTCAGGCGCGCGCATGATCAGCAGCGGCGTGCCCCATTCGGCGGATTCCAACGCTGCGATGGCTTTGCGACCCTCGGACGTGGCGGCGTCGATGGGCAGGTTGGCAGCCAGCGCGCTGTAGAAGCTGCCGGTGAATTCGACCGCCGCCCGGTCGCTGATGTCATACTGCATCGCCAGCACAGCCGGCAGACCGCGGCGCACCAGGCCGGCTGCCAGGCTGGAAAAGAGACTCTGCTCGTTGCCCTTGGCGCCCTGGCATGCGTTGAGGACTGCCAGCCGCAAGCTGCGCTGATCGGCCAGCAGCCGGCCGAGTTGGGTTGCACTCAACGGGTCGGGGTTGCCCTGCTCATCGGCCAGCAGCAGGACCCCTTCACCGCTGCCGCCGTCTGCTGCTGCATGGCCCACGAAGTGGAAGACATGCCATGGCCCGCCTTGCAGCGCGGTTTGAAGATCCTGTATTGTCTGGCCGGGCAGCCAAACCAGCTCGACCTTATTCCCCAGCGGTTGCAGCGCTTCCGCCACTCTGGCTTTCTCCCGCTCGATGTCCAGCGCGGCGACACCGGTGGGATTGGCGACAAGGCCGAGGACGCGAATCGGCGGCTTGACGGCCAGATCCGGCTCGCCCAGCGGCAGTTCCAGGTAGCGGACTATCGGGGTGTGACGCGAGAGGGCAACGAACTCAGCCGGGCGCGGGTCGAACAGGAACTCCCACGGCACGGTCGCCAGCTCGGACGCATTGACGCGCAGCTTGATGCGCAGTCCTTCACCCGCAGCAGATGTGGCCTGCTGGCTACGGTCGTAGACGGTACGCACCTCGCCGGTGAACAGGGCGTGAAAAAGGCGGGCGCCGAAGTTTTGCACCCGCTGATTGGCCGCAGCGCCGCCGGCTCCCAAGACTGCGTTCTCGATGGCAGCCAGTTCTGCGCTCAGCGCGTCTGGGTCGGCAAAGGGAAACGCCATCGTCGCCCGCGCCTGACCGGACGGCGAGTTGAGCACGGCAACGGGGTAGTTGCTGCCGTCGCCGGGGCCGATTTCCAGATCGAAGTCGCGTAGGCGCAGGGTTTCCATGGTTCAGGCGATGTCAACAAAGCAGGGTTCGTGTCGCCATTATCCATTGCAGCGCCCTGCTGTCAAGCGCGCGAAGTCCGGCTTTTTCCGAAAAAGCTGGACTTCTGCCGGTTGCAACAGGTGGTCCGTTGACCGAACGGGACGGATCGACAGCCTAGCCGGCAGCAGGCAGGCGGGCGCGGCGCGCGCGAATCAACGCGACCGCGCCGATGAGGATCCACACGCTGTTGACGACGACGGAGGGCATCGCGCCGTGGTAGCCGGAGTTCAGCGCCAGCAGCACGCTGCCCAGCACGTTGAGGGACTGAAAACGGATGCTGTCGCCGGCCAGCCGGCGGTTGCTGACCAGCGCATAGGCCGACAGCAGCGCGACCGCGCCGATCCAGCCTGCCGCATCGACCAGGGTTTCGACGGGGATCATGGCTTCACCGCGCGGATGCAGAGGAAGCCAGGCTGGCGCATCAGTTGGTCATAATGCTCCCGATCAGCTTCCCTGAACGCCTCGATGGGCCGCGGCTCCAGCACGCGATCGAGCACAAAACCGGCATCGATCAACGGGTTGAAGACTGCCGCCAGCGGCCGGCGGTAGGAGGGCATTGTCACCACCGTGCCGAAGCCAGTCCATTCCCACGACACCTGCTCGACCTCGTGGTAGTTGCCGTCGGCGTAGTAGAGGAAGAACTCGGAGGCCGGGTGCCCGTGGGAGAAGACCAGCACGCCGCCGGGCCGTAGTAGGCGGTGAAACTCGCGGAACAGCGGAGTCCAATCGCGGATATAATCCAGCACCAGCGGGCAGATGACCAGATCGAAGCTGGCGTCGGCCAGGAAGTCCAGCGGCGCGTTGAGGTTGGCCAGGTGGAACTCGGCCCGGTCGCCGGTGCGCTCGCGGGCGTGGGCCAACATCTTTTCGTTGGCATCGACCGCGACGACCTGCGCGCCGTGGTCCAGCAGCCATTCAGCGTACGCGCCCGGCCCGCAGCCGGCGTCAAGCACTCGCTTGCCGGTCACGTCTGGCAGCAGCGAGAGCACCGCCGGCCGGTCGTAGAAGGCGTTGTGCGCCTTCGAGTCAATGCGCGCCGCGTAGTCGTCGGCCAGTTGGTTGTAGGCCTCCTGCGCCACGGGTGGGTCGATCATCGTGGTATCCTCCATAGGGTAGAGTGTACAGTTCGTCAACAAAAACGCCGGGAACGGTGAAGACGTTCCCGGCGAAGAATGTCTTGAGAAGTCCGGCTTCTTCGGAGAAGTCCAACTTCTAAGAGTCATTGCCGTCAGATGATCTTCAACTCCGGCGCGGACTGGAAGCTCATGACGCTGACGCGGGCGGCGACGGCCTGCGCCAGCTCGTGGAATGCCAGTGACTGCGGGTTGTCGGGGTCAATCGCCACGATGGGCTGGCCGGCGTCGCCGCCGCGACGGATCTCGCCGTCCAGATAGACGCGGCCCAGGAATGGCACGTGCAATCGCTGCGCGGCGCGCTCGCCGCCGCCCTCGCCGAACACGTCGCCGGCCATGTTTTCGATGATTCCCAGGATCGGCACTTGCAGCTTGCGGAAGGCGACCAGCCCCTTCTCCGCATCCTCCAGTGCGACATTCTGTGGCGTGCTGACGATGATGCCGCCGGTGACCGGAACCGACTGCGCCAGGGTCAAGGTGGCGTCGCCGGTGCCGGGCGGCATGTCCACGATCAGGTAATCGAGCTCGCCCCAGGCCACGTCGGTGAATAGCTGGCGGATCGCGCCGTGCAGCATCGGTCCGCGCCAGATCACCGCTTCGCCTTGGGGGATCAGGAAGCCCATGCTCATCACCTCGACGCCGTAGGCCAGCGGCGGCACCAGCTTGCCATCGCGCGGCGCGGGCAGGCTGTCGCGCGTCAGTCCCATCATTGTCGGAATGTTGGGACCGTAGATGTCGGCATCCAGGATGCCGGTGCGTGCGCCTTGCTGAGCCAGCGCGACCGCCAGGTTGACAGAGACGGTGCTCTTGCCCACGCCGCCCTTGCCGCTGGCGACGGCGACGATGTTGCGTACGGGGATGTTCAGCCGGCCGGCGATGCGGTTGTCGCCGCGCACGTTGGCGTCGAACTTGACCGCTACCTGCTCGACACCGGGGAGGGCCATCACCGCGTCGGTGGACTCGCGTTCCATCTGGCCGCGCAGCGGGCAGGCCGGCGTGGTCAGCACGATGGTGAAACCCACCTGCCCCCCGTTGATGTGGATGTCCTTGACCATGTTCAGGCTAACCAGGTCGTCGTGTAGCTCCGGCTCCTGCACGTTGCTCAGCGCTGCCAGGATATCCTTTTCAGTTACAGTGCCGTTCTTTTTGTTAAACATTGTGGCTCGATTACCTCGTTATTGGTGAAGTTGTGTCTGATGATGAGTGCTGCGTGAAACGTGAAGGGTGCTTCGGGATCAGCGTTGAGACCGCAAGCTGGCAATCTCAACCAGGCCCCACCCCCTACGCCCCAAAATCTTCCATCACCTGCGTCGCGGCCTTCTGGCCAATCTCCACGGCGTAGTTCGTGCCGCGGTCCCAGGGGTAGACCTGGCTCATGCTGGCGAAGTAGAGGCCGGGCACGGGGGTGCGGATGGGCGGGATGTTCTTGGAATGGTTGACCGGCGGCACCGGCTGCGCATAGGCGGTCTTCCAGAGCCACGTGTCCTTGACCCAGGTGCGGTCGAAGTCCGGGTTGAAGCGCTTGAGCGCCGGCAGGAAGCGTTCCAGCAGCTCTTCCTTGCTCAGCTTGAAGTATTCGTGGTCCGGCTCCAGGTAGTCGCCGCAGTAGAGGATGTGGTCGCCGCCGTAGTGCTCCGGGTCGATGAAGTTGGTGTGCTCTACCATCGCGAGGAAGGGGAAGCCGGCGTCCTTGGGCAGATTGTGCCAGTAATATTCGGTCAACTGCTGGCGGATGCTGATGACCAGCACCACCGCGCCCATGGATTTCAGCGAGCGCAGCCGGCCGGCGTAGCTGTCAGGCAGGTCGGGCATCAGCCGTTCCATCAGCGCCGGCGAGCTGGTGGAGATGACTGCGTCGTACGTCTCGCTGCCCATGGAGGTGGTCACCGTCAGCCGGCCCGCGTCGTCCTGGCTGATGCGCGTCACCGGTGTGCGCAGGCGGATCTCGACGCCCTGTGACCTGATCACATCGGCCAGCTTGTCCAGAAACGCCTGGAAGCCGCCTTTGAACGTTCCCAGCCGCGTCGTGCGCGCCTTGATGCGCGCCCACATCCAGGCCATGTTGACCACGTCGAGGTTTTCCTCGCCGAACTTGCCCACCAGCATCGGCCGCCAAAGCGCATCGTAGACACTGTCGCCGACATAGCGGCGCATCCATGCGTCGGCGGTGTGCTTTTCCAGCGCCTGCCAGTTGGGCGTCAGCTTGAGGAAGACGCCTACCAGCCCGAAGCGCACCAGGTTGACCGGCCCGAAATTGCCCAGCGTGAACTTGAACGCCTCGCCATAGGAGTCCAGCGGGTAGAACTTGTCCTTGAAGTAGACGACGGTGTAGGGGCGCGGAAACACCACCTGATCGCTCCAGCCCAGCCGTTCGATAAGGCCAAGGATATGTTTGTCTCCCTGAAACCAGTGGTGATAGAACTTTTCGAGGGTCCAGTCCCAGTGCGGCGCTTTGAAGCCGGCCGCCAGGCCGCCGACCTCTGGCGCCGCCTCGTAGATGGTAACTTCGTGGCCGGCCTGGCGCAGTTCATAGGCCGCCGTAAGGCCGGCAACCCCCGCGCCGACAATGGCGATTTGTTTTGTCTGTGTCATCGGATTCGTGATTCTGAGGTTCGTAGTCGCTGCTTCAGCCGCCTCCGGAGGCGGCTGAAGCAGCGACTACGAACCAGCTATGCGTTACGCTTTGGCTGTCGCGGTTTTTCGTTCCTGTTTCTTGAGATAGGCGTGCATCGTCTTCTGGGACGCCTTGTACATTCTGAGCAGCTCGGCGTCGGTGCCTTTGTACTGCATAATAGTTTGTTTGGCACAGGCTGCACAGCCGCGCATGAATTTGTAACTGCCGGCATAGCAGTTCAGGCAGCCATCCAGTTCAATCATCATGTAACAGAAGGCCAGCGCGTCCGGGTGAGTCTCTGGCAGCCGGGCGACCTGCGTCACCAACTCGGCCCATTCCGGGCCGCGCAGGTCCTTCAACGAAAGAATCAGTTTTGGCGGGAAGAGTATCTCCGCCTTGGGATACATGCTGATCACAGGACACCTCTGTAGAACAAAGAAATCTGGTAACTATTCAGCCAGGACTGACAGTCCTTGTCAATCACCAGGGCTTCAACGGGCGCGTCACTCAGAAGCTGTTTGAAAAGACTTCGGAAGTCGCCGACTGACTGTCACGACTGGCCTACAACGGTTTTGACAGGCTACTCTTGTTGACTCGGCGACTTCCGAAGTCTGAACAGGCGACTTTTCAAACAGTCTCTCACTTTGTCACAAGACCAGGACTGTCAGTCCTCTGTAGTCTGAATAGTTACGAAATCTGTACCTAGTCATTCCCGCGAAGGCGGGAATCCAGTCTGGTAGGCGCTAGATTCCCGCCTTCGCGGGAATGACAACTTTAGTCTAACACGGGTCGGCGCGCGGTGCAGCCAGCCGGCTTCCAGTTTGGCTCGACAACGAAACAAGTTCCCGCGGCGCTGCACGGTGGCTGGACATTGCCAGCACGCGGGCATCCGGGGGAACTTGTCGGGAAACGAGACGCGCAAGCCGCTGCGGTTGAACTACAGGGTGACGCTCTCTGCGACGCCCACGACGATGCATGTGGCGTCGGTTTCGGCTTCCACCGCCGTCTTGAAGGCCTGCGCGTCCTGGACGATGGGTGGCCAGGTGTTGTAGTGCAGCGGGATGACCACCTTCGGATTGACGAATTTGACGCAACGCAACGCGTCTTCCGGTCCCATGGTGTAGTTATCGCCGATGGGAAGCACTAACACGTCGATGTGTTCCTCGCCATACAACTTCATGTCGTAGGTCAGCGCTGTGTCGCCGGTGAAGTAAACGCGCACGCCACCCAGATCAACAATCGCGCCGACTGCCACACCGCCGTAGCTGCCGTCGGGCAGCATCGTGCCATGGTGGGCAATGGTCAGCTTGACGCGGCCGAAGGGGAACTTGAACGAGCCGCCCGGCTGCATGCCGTGGACGCTGGCGACGCCCTGGCTGTTCATCCAGCTCGCCAGCTCGAAGACGCCGATCACCGTTGCGTCGCTGCGGTTGGCGATGGCCACCGTGTCAGGCATGTGATCGAAGTGACCGTGCGACAGGATAATGTAGTCGGGTGAGAAGTCTTCAGGCTTTGCCTTCGCGTCCGGGTTGTCGGTCAGAAAGGGGTCGAACAGCAGTGTCACGCCGTCGCCTTCCAAAGTGAAGCAGGCGTGACCGTGGTAGGTATACGTGCAGGTCATGAGATTACTCGTGCAGGTCCTTGGCGTCGGCGCCCTTGCGGTCCTTGTAGCGTGCGTAGGCTTCCTTGCGCTGCTTCTCGATCTCGTCGACGGTGTAGCCGCCGGAGGTCTTGGCCGGGTTGGGCAGTTTGCGGAACGGGTTGTCGCCTGTGCTGGCGGCCGGTGCAGCGGTTGTTGCTGCGGCGACTGGCGGTTCAGGCGTTGCTTCAGCCACGACTTCCGCGGCAGGTTCGACTGCTTCCGGCGCGGTGGCTTCAACCACGGCTGCTACGGCGGCCGCCGGCGCTGCGCCGATATGAAGTTGCTTGGCGTCCGCTCCCTTGCGCGCCTTGTAACGCTCGTAAGCCTCGGCGCGCCGTGCGGCAATTTCCTCTACGGTATAACCGCCGGAAGTCTTGGCCGGGTTGGGCAGGCGATAGAACGGGTTGTCCGATGCGCTGACAGCGACGGCTGCTGCTGGGGCCGCCGGGGCTGGCTTGGCAGCGGCCGGGGCCGGCTTGGCAGGAGCAGCTGCTTTGGCTGCTGCGGCTGCGCCGGCTGCAGCTGCCGGCTTGGCGTCAGACTTCTTGGCCCGGCTGGCGGCCTTGGCAGCTTTCTTGGCCTCTTCTTCGGCCCGTCGTTCCTCTTCGACCGCGTACTGGGTCGGCCAGATCGATGCATAATACTCGACCGGCACGGTCAATTCGGCCATGTTGTAGACGAGGTTCGGGAAGCGCTCGTAGACTGCCAGTTCGTAGTCGTGGTTCATCTTGATCGCGTCGAAGGGGCAGTATTCAGCGCAGAAGCCGCAGCTCATGCAGATCGACGCGTCGATGAAGAACTCTGCTGGCCGCGGCACAGGCTTGCCGTTTGGATCCTTATCGCGCACGATCCAGATGCACTGGGGCGGACACACTTTGGCGCAGATGCCACAGGCTGTGCAGCGGTCTTCCTGTTTCGGGGTGTCGTAGATCAGCATCGGAATGTAGCGGAACCGCTCGGGCAGCTCGCGCTTTTCCTCAGGATACTGAATGGTAAACAGCCCTGTTTCATCGGGCATCTGGCGCATCGAATCGTAGCCGTAGGCGTAGCGGCTGGGTATCGCCTTCACGTCGTCGACATAGGTGTCCACGAAGTGCTTGATGGTGACGCCGAGACCTTTTATCAGACCAGTTCCAAACATGAGACCTCCACCTTCCAGACTAGCGGTCTACTTCGCCGAGCACGATGTCGATGCCACCAAGAATGATCACGCAGTCGGCTACCTTGTTGCCAATGGACATCGGACCGAGGGCGTTCAGATTGATGTAGGACGGCGGGCGAACGCGGTAGCGGAACGGGTTGCCACTGCCATCGGACACGAGGTAGAAGCCCAGCTCGCCCTTGGGGCTTTCGATGCGGCCATAGACTGTGCCGACGGGCGGACGGACTACGTAGCTGCCCTGGCCCTTGGGCGACTGGATCGGTCCCTCAGGAATCTGCTTCAGCGCCTGCTCCAGAATACGCACGCTCTGGCGCATTTCTTCCATGCGCACCAGGAAGCGGGAGTAGACGTCACAGCCGTTGAATGCGGCGATGTCAAACTCGAACCGGTCGTAGATCGAATATGGCTCGGCGCGCCGGATGTCGTAAGCGACGCCGGAGCCGCGTAGTTGCGGCCCGGTGCAGCTCAGATTGATCGCGTCCTGCGGGCTGAGGTAGCCAACGCCAATGCAGCGTTCCTGCAAGATTTCGTTGCCTGTCAGATAGGTCGTGAGCTCCTCGATCTTGCCAGGCAAGCGCTTGAAGACCAGATCTTTACATTGCTCCAGCCAGCCATCGGGCAGGTCACGCGCCACGCCGCCGAAGCGCAGGTAGTTGCACATCATGCGGCTGCCAGACACGGCCTCAAACATGTCGAGGATCAGCTCACGCTCGCGCACTGCGTAGAGCAAGGGCGTGAAGAAGGCACCCAGGTCATTGAGGAACGTGCCGACCGAGAAGAGGTGGTTGACAATACGGGTCAGCTCCGCCATGATCACGCGGATGTACTCGGCGCGTTCCGTCGGCGCGTACTCTTCACCCAGCAACTTTTCGACTGCGATCGCATAGGCCAGGTTGTTGGACATCGAACTGATGTAGTCCAGCCGGTCGGTGTACGGCATGTTCATCAGGTACGTGTTGCGCTCGCCGATCTTCTCATGGTTGCGATGGAGATAACCCATCTCCGGCTCCAGCGCCATGATGGTCTCGCCTTCCAGTTCGACGATCATGCGAAACACGCCGTGGGTGCTGGGGTGCTGTGGACCCATGTTGACGATCAAACGATCGGTCTTGAGCATGCCTGATGCGCCGTTGCCGGCGTGGCTCTGCAAAGGGATCTGACTGACCGGCTCTTGCCAGGTCAGCGGATCGAACCCATCGGGATATTGCACGTTCGATCCCCACGGATTGCGGTCCTCTGCCCAGGCGTAGTTGCCATCGGGGTGGCGGCTCTTGAACGGCTTCGATTCGGCCTCGTAATACGGCTCCTGCCAGTCCTTGCGCATCGGGTGGCCGTGGAAACCCTCCCACAGCAGGATGCGTCGCAATGCCGGATGGCCCAGGAAGCGGATGCCAAACAGGTCGTATGCCTCGCGCTCCTGCAGGTCAGCGCCGCGGTACACGTCAACCAGAGTCGGCAGCACCGGGTTATTCTCGGGCAGCCGCACTCTCAGGACGGTCGGGCCACCGCCTTTTTCTGTCGAGAAGAGATGATAGACGACCTCGAAACGATCCTCGGCAGTACGGCCCTTGTAGCCAAAGTAATCAACCGCGGTCAGGTTCGACAATAGGTCGAGTCCCTCGACGTCGCGCAGATGTCTGGCCAATTCAGGCAGCTTGTCCGCAGCAACCACCAGGCTGGTGCCGTCCAGATCGGTCTCTTCAGCCAGCACCGCGCCAGGCAAGACGTCGCTGTAAGGAAGGGGTGTCACGACAGTTTCTTCGCTCATGCCGTCGTTGCCTCGTATTCAATTACAGACACCGCGGCGCCTTCAGCGTTGACAAGTGAGATCTTCTCACCGTCACCGCCCAACGCCGCCTCGGTGGTCCAAACGATGTCGCCCGCGCTGGACGATGTCGCTCCTGGTCCGGTGTGAACCCGCACTTCGCCGTCGGACATCAGCACGAAGCCGGCCGGGAAGTGGTAGGTCTGCTCGCTCGCGCTGCTCTGGAGCGTCCAGCCGGTCAGGTCGGCAGTCAGGCCGGGATTGCGAAGTACGATCGTGTCCGCGTCGCCAAGGCTGATCTGCGGAGCAGCTGCTGCGCGCGATGCCATTAAGCGTGTCATGTTGACATCACGCACACGCTTCAGAGCATCAGGATTCGTGTCGATGATATCAGGTCCCAGCGCTGGAATGGGGGTTTCGCCGGTGTAGCTCTTGCGATACCATGGTACAGTGCGCACAGACTGGGTCTTAAATTTCTTGTGCAGGGTGATGAAGCCGTGGATCAGCGCCTCAGGGGTTGGCGGACAACCGGGCACATAGACGTCCACCGGCAGGAACTTGTCGATGCCGGAGACCACGTTGTAGCCCTCTTTGAATGGTCCGCCGCCGGTGGCGCATGCGCCCATACTGATCACATAGCGCGGCTCTGCCATCTGATTGTAAAGACGCACAATCGGCACGACCATCTTCTTGGTCACCGTGCCGGAAATGATCAGCAGGTCAGCCTGGCGGGGGGAAGGGCGGGCTACCTCCATGCCGAAGCGCGACATGTCATAGCGCGCCGTACCGGCGACGATGAACTCGATGGCGCAGCAAGCCAGGCCAAAGGTCATCGGCCACAAGGAAAAGGAGCGGGCCAGGTTGTAAACGGAATCGACCGTTGTAATCAGGATGTTGTCACTGAGTTCTTCGGGCGCAACACCGGTGGTCGAGGTATTCTCTGCCATGCGTGTGTCCTTTCACTCCAGGAAGCGATCATTGCTCACGTTCAGATTGAAAGTTGGTTAACAGACCACACTGCGGAGTGTGTCCCGGTCATTGGATTGAAGGACAGCGTTGTATGCCGTGCATACGGCAGCCGCAGTGCGCAGAACTAGGTCACAAAGCCAGTCTGGCGTTTTGCTTGTGTCGGTGGCTTACCCAGGACATAGACGGTTTGCTCGCCAGCGTGGCCGATGTGCAGCAGCTTCCAGCCGCTGCTCAGCAACTCGTTGACCGGCGCGACATCGTTATCAGCGCCTACCGAGACTTGCGTGACTTCTGCAAGAGGACCAACTGTTGTGTCGCCAACGGGGACGGTGATCGACTCCATAGGATAGGGGAAACCTTTCTTGGCTGCCGGCCGCGACCATGGGTCAAGCTCGGCAGGCAGGCAACATTTTACATTAACAGACATACACCGTGCAAGTTTTCACCACTTCGTGCCACTAAACGACCAATCAAGCACAGACTTCGAATGTTTCAGGGAAAAGATAACTGGCGCAAAATGAACTGCGGTACAGACAAGATGCGGCCGGAAATCTGGAAAGTCGCACCGCGCCAAGAATTGTCCTCGGATTATAGCTTTCGCCTCTGTCACTGTCAAGTGTTTTTGGGAACAAAGCCCATGCAATTTCTATGATATTCGTGATAAGAATTGACACTGGCCAACGCCTGTGTTACAATCACCACCGTATTTTCTAAGCGCCTCCGAGCGCTGCCTGGAGTGAACAGCGAGCATAGATCGTGCAACCAACGCGTTTGCGCATCCTTGAGATTTTGAAAGAGCAAGGCGACCTGACGGTGGCCGAAATGGCGCGCCAGCTTGGCATGGCGCCGGTTTCTGTTCGCCACCATCTGGACGTGTTGCAAGGTGAACAGTTGATCTGCTCGCCGCGCGTGCGGCGGCGCGGCACCGTCGGCCGGCCGCGCCAGGTGTACGCCCTGACCGAGGCTGCCAACGCCTATTTCCCGCGCAACCATGATGTACTGGCTGGCCGGTTGTTGGAGGAAATGAAGGGTGTGTTGCCGGCGGGCGAATTGCAGACGCTTTTCGAGCGGCTGGCCGACAGCATGGCTGCCGAAGCGCGTCCGCTGCAGCCCGACGCCACGCTGAAGCAGCGCGTTGAGCGGGCAGTGGAGTTTCTCAACGAGAAGGGCTATCTGGCGCGTTACGAACTGGTCGATGGCCAATATATGCTCTACACGCTCAACTGTCCGTACCAGGGTATCGCTGAGCAGCACCGGGAGCTGTGCGGCATGGACAAGCGGCTGTTGGACCGGTTGATCGGCGGCGCGCCGGTTGTCGTGGCGCGCATGTCCGAAGGCGCATGCAGTTGCGCCTACCGCGTTGACGGCGCCACAATTGCTGACAGTCCGCGGTCGTTCATTCCTTTGTATGACCAGGCGGCGGCGTAACGGAAGCAATTATGCAAACGGCCATTCAGTTTCTGAATGAAAACGATGCCGCGGCGTTCGAACCTGCGCCCGCGTACGATGGGCCGATGGTCGATCGTTTTGGCCGGGCCATCAATTATTTGCGCATTTCGCTGACCGACGCGTGCAACCTGCGCTGTGTCTACTGCATGCCGGAGCACATGACTTTCCGGCCGCGCGACGAACTGCTGCACGGCCACGAAATTTTGGCCATCGTGCGCGCTTCGGCTGAACTTGGCACGACCAAGATCCGTCTGACGGGCGGCGAGCCGACGATCCGGCCTGGTATCGTGGAGATGGTGCGGTCTATCGCCAGCGTGCCTGGTATCAACCAGGTGGCGATGACCACCAATGGCCTCTTGCTGGCTGAGTTGGCTGAGCCACTGGCGCAGGCCGGCCTGCGCGGTTTGAATGTCAGCATTGATACGCTGGATCCGGTGAAGTTCAAGCGCATCACGCGCTGGGGCGATCTGGGCCGCGTCTGGGACGGCATCACTGCCGCGGAAGCTGCCGGGATGCATCCGCTGAAGATCAACGCCGTCGTAACGCGTGGCTTCAACGACGAGGAGGCGGTCGCGCTGGCGCGGTTGAGCATCGACCGGCCCTGGCACGTGCGCTTCATCGAGTTGATGCCTTTCGGCAGCGTTGCTGAGTTTCAGCAGGAGATGGTGGTGTCGTCGGCCGAGACCCGTGCGCTGATCGAGGCCGAGCTGGGGCCGCTGCACCGGGTGGCCGGCGACAACTCCGACCCGGCGCGACCGTATCGGCTGGCCGGAGCACGCGGGCAGATCGGCTTCATCAGTTCGGTCACCGAACCGTTTTGCGCCGGTTGCAATCGCTACCGGCTGACCGCGGATGGCAAGCTCAGACTTTGCCTGTTGCGCGATAAGGAAGTAGACTTACTCACTCCGCTGCGCAACGGGTGTACAGTGGATGACCTGAAGGACATCATCCGCACGGCGGTGTGGAACAAGCCTTGGGGCCACGGTCTGCCCGACGGGATCGTGCCGCAGCAGCGGGAGATGTCGCAGATCGGCGGCTAGGCCGCCGGAGAATTTCGACCAATTACATCCTGTTGCAGCGCAAAAGCTGCCAGGCAATTCATAAACTCTTTTCAGGAGGCAAGTATCATGGCAACAGCAGTGCAGACTCTCGAACCGGAAGTGACGTTTCTGGATGGTGTGACGCTCACTGAGAACGCAGCCAGCAAACTCAGCGGCATTCTTGAGGAAAAGGGCCAGGTGGAAACGCATGGCCTGCGCGTCTTCGTTCAGGGCGGCGGCTGCGGCGGCATGCAGTACGGCATGACCTTTGAGAGCACGGCGCGACCGGGCGACCAGGTCTACCAGCAGCACGGCATGAAGGTATATGTCGATCCGACCAGCCTGTTCTACATCAACGGCGCGGTGATCGACTACAAGGACAGCCTGATGGGCGGTGGGTTCAGCATTGAGAACCCGCAGGCCGTCTCATCCTGCGGCTGCGGCAGCTCGTTCCGCACCAAGGAAACCCATACCGGCGAAGCAGCGGCCGATAGCTGCGGTTATCACTAAGCCGATATCCATTCCGTTCGTAGTAGGCGCTTCAGCGCCCACTACGAACCGTAGGAAGCACCCGCGCGGGTTGTGGCATTGTGTCCGCAGCCCGCGCGTTGCATTGTGACACAAATACTCCCACGAGACGCCATGTCAGCCAGATTCTTCACCCTGGACGAAGCGAACGCCGTCCTGCCGCGGCTCAACGAGTTGCTTGACCAGGCCATGCAGGCCAGGCGCGCCATCGTCGAGGCGCGCCCGGAGCTCTGGCCAGTGCTGAAAAAGTCGATCGGCAACGGCGGCAGCAAGAAGGCCGGCGAGA
Organism: Anaerolineales bacterium; assembly: GCA_020634615.1. Lineage (GTDB taxonomy): Bacteria > Chloroflexota > Anaerolineae > JAAEKA01 > JAAEKA01 > JACKBK01. Next base: position 239,531 of record JACKBI010000002.1, on the reverse strand, counting down.
TGCTGCCCGAGTTTCAACGCCTGGAAGCGGCGGTCGGCGCGATCGAGAAACTGGGCGTCCATCTCAAGGACACCGACATGGGGCTGGTGGATTTCCTGCACCGCCTGCCCGATGGCACGGAGGTCTACCTCTGCTGGCGCTACGGCGAGCAGAAGGTAGCCTACTGGCACGAGCTGCACGCGGGGTATGCAGGGCGCAAGCGTTTGTGAACTAATTCGGCGGGGAACAGCTTCGGAAACATCGGGGTGCAATATTTGGAAATTGTGCACTTTGGGATGAGAATCCAAGCATGTGGTAAGCACATGCTTGCCGCTCAGGTCCGCCATGTAGCAGGAGGGATCCAAATCATGGTACACTGGCTTGCGTCTCTGGGTGTTTTCGCTCTTCTGGCAACTTCCTCGTTGGGTACCAGCTTCCGAGCTGACCAACTATCGACCATCGACAATCACGAAGCGCTGTCCAATCCTGTTCTTTCGGAACCGGCGAGCTTTCAACCGCAGGCAGCCGGAACTACCCTTGAGATGGTCGGCCAAATCGGGGGCTCGATCACGGCCATAGCCGTAGACGGGGATTTTATGTACGCTGGCATCGGTCCTCGACTGGTCGTTCTCGATGTGGCCGATTCTGCTCATCCGAGCTCTGTCGGACAAACCGAAGTTTTCCCCAACACGGTGGAAAGCGTGTTGGCAGCAGGACGATACGTTTACATCGCCGCTGGTTCCTACGGATTACGGGTTATCGATGTCATCCAACCAACGGCGCCGGTCGAGGTTGGTTTCTTCCTTGAATCGGATGGGTGGGTAAGAGATGTGGCTATGGTGGATCACACCCTCTATGCCATCACCAATCGTGGGCTGTCGATATTTGACGTGACAAACCCTGTCGCACCGATCGAGATCGGTTCCTGCGCTATCCCCGGACCGGATGGAGGCGCGTCCGTGACAGTGGTGGACGATATCGCATACGTCGCCAGTTACCGCGGTGGACTACAGATGATCGACGTGACGGACCCGGCCGCCCCGGTCGAAATCGGCGTGTATCAGGGATACGCATGGATCGCGGATGTGGCCGTCATTGGTAGTCACGCGTATATAGCGACGGCCTATGATCACAAGTTGGTAGTACTGGATGTGGCGAATCCGGCCGTGCCGGTCGAAGTCGGCAGTTACACCACTTATTATGATGTCTGGCATGTGGCAGCGGCGGGAGGCTATGCCTATGTGACTGAAACGTATCGCTTTTCCGTCATCGATGTAGCAAATCCGGCTATGTTGGTAAACGTTGGCATCTTTGAAATGTTTGATCCTGTCACTGATGTAGCCATTGCAGGTGGCTTTGCCTATATCGCTTCTTCTAAGGGGGAATTGCGAACACTTCAAGTGCCTGATCCAACTATGGCCCCAGCGGTCGGATATTCTACGACATCTGGCGCAGTCCGAGGGGTTGCGGTAGCGGGGACCTATGCATATGTGGCTACAGGAAGCCGATTGCAGGTGTTTGATGTGACTAATCCGATCGTACCTGTCGAGAATGGCTATTGCGAAACTCCGGGAGAAGCGTTGGCTGTGGCGCTTGTAGGACCAATGGCATATGTGGCTGACAACAACCATGGATTGCGGGTAATCGATGTGTCCGACCCGGCTGCGCCGTTCGAGCTTGGATACTTCGATACGCCATTGATTACCCGGGATGTGGCTGTTTCCGGTTCCTATGCTTATCTTGCCGACGGCGCGGGATTACGGATAATCGATGTGGATGATCCAAAATTGCCAACACAAATTGCCTATTATGCCGCCGGGCCTATGCCTATCACCAGCGTCGCAGTTGTGGATAACTATGTGTACATGGTCTCCGGTACTGGAATTACGGAGTACAATGGGCTGGAAATTGTAGACGTGAGCAATCCGGCCGCGCCAGTCAGGGCCGGATTCTACGCCTTATTTCACGATAACTCCGGCGTAGCAGTCGCCGAAGGCTACGCCTACGTTGCCAGCAGTGGTGGTATGCATGTCATTGATGTGGCAAACCCTGCTCTCATGGCGCAGGTAGGTTTCATCAATACCTATGGTTCACTGGCGGTAACCACAGCGGGAAGCTATGCTTTTCTTACCACGTACGAAGGTCTTGAAGTGATTGACATCAGTGATCCCTCAGCACCGGCCTGGGCTGCTTCTTACAAGCCTAGTGTCGCACGGGGGAAAGACCTTGTTGTGGACGGGGGATATGCCTACGTTGCCGCTGGTAATGACCTGCAAGTATTTGATATGAGAGTACTGGCGAGTCTGCCAGTTGAGGTCGGTCATTTTGTAGCGCCAGGAGGGTTTACTTCCCATGTGGCCCTGGCGGGGCGCTGGGCATATACAATCGATTATAGAGACGGACTGAGAGTGATCGATCTGACACGCCCGGCCGCCCTAACCGAGGTGGGCGCACATGAGGTGGGCGCACTTACCGACCCGTGGACCCTGGATGATGTAGAAGCAGCCGATGACTATGTTTACCTTGCTGCCTCGAACCTGGGGCTGCAAATTGTCGACGCCACGAACCCTGCTGCGCCGGTGGAAGTTGGGCGTTGCTTACCTGATAGCAATCCCTTCAGTACAGCGGTGGTTGGCGACTATGCCTACGTCGTCGATGGTTACGGCCTGCATACAATCGATGTGACGGATCGAGAGAACCCTGTGGAGGTCGGCAGTGTCTTCCTTCCATGGGGGGGTGATGATTGGTTATCTCGCACTATCGCCGTGGCCGGTGGGTATGCGTACGTGGCGCAAGCAGCAAACCATTGGCGGGTTGGCCTTTCCGGCGACCTGCGGATCGTTGACATTTCCAACCCCACCGCGCCTGTAGAGGTCGGTTCCTATAATCTCCGAGCCGCATGGGGAGTCGCGGTGGCAGGCGACTATGCATATGTTGTTTATCAGTCTGGACTTCGGATTATCGATATCAGCGTTCCTAGTGCTCCGGTGTCAGCAGGAGATTTCGCCATATCAGGCGCCAGAAGTGTCGCAGTTGAAGAACTTCACGCTTATATCACCACCGGGGGAGGTGTAAGAATGATCGGTGTGCGCAACCCGGCTGCGATGATTGAGATCGACTACTACGCATTGCCAGGCTGGGCCACGGATGTCGCCGTGGCGGATGGCTATGTGTATGTCGCAGACGGCAGCGGCGGGTTGTATGCGTTGCGCCGCGATGAGCCATCAGACCCTTGGCGTATCTGGCTGCCGGTCCTCTTGCGTCCGTAGGAGACAACTATGGTCGAGAAGAAGCACTTTCGTCAGCTAAGTCCATATCTGTACGAGATACCGCAGAGCTATCGCAGCGACATGCGGGTGCCGGCGCGCATCTATGCCGATCAGGAGTTGCTGAGCCAGATCATGCACGACCAGTCGCTGGAGCAGCTGGTCAACACAGCGACGCTGCCGGGCATTGTCAAGTATGCGCTGGCCATGCCGGACATCCACCAGGGCTACGGCTTCAGCATCGGCGGGGTGGTGGCGACGGACCCGGCGCACGACGGCGTGGTCTCGCCTGGCGGGGTTGGGTATGACATCAACTGTGGCGTGCGTCTGCTGGCTTCGGAGTTGGAGGAGGGCGAGGTTCGTCCGCATTTGTCCGACCTGGCAACGGCGCTCTACCACCGGGTGCCCAGCGGCGTCGGTGGGAGCGGGTTTCTTAACCTTTCTTTTGAGGAACTGGACAAGGTACTGACCACCGGGGCGCGCTGGGCGTTGGCGCAAGGTATGGCGCGCCAGGAGGATCTGCTACACACCGAGGAGAGCGGGTCGATGCCGGGCGCGGATCCGTCCAGGGTCAGCCAGCGCGCCAAGCAGCGCGGCCGGACGCAGATCGGCACGCTGGGCGCGGGCAACCACTTCGCCGAGCTGGACGTGGTGGACAAGATCTACTACGACGAGGCGGCCGCGGCCATGGGGCTGTTCGAGGGGCAGGTCGTGGTGCAGATCCACTGCGGCAGCCGCGGCTTCGGCCATCAGGTCTGCACCGACTACGTGCAGAGCTTCCAGCGCGTGCTGCAGAAGTACAGCATTGTCCTGCCCGACCGTCAGCTTGTCTGTGCGCCGGTGGACTCGCCGGAGGGACAGGACTACCTGGGAGCGATGATCGCGGCCGCGAACTATGCCTGGTGCAACCGCCAGGTGCTGGCGCACCAGATTCGTCTGGCGTTCGAGGATGTCCTGGCGGGGCGGGTGGCGGACTGGGATCTGCGCCAGGTGTATGACATCGCGCACAACATGGCCAAGCTGGAAGTGCATGACGTCGATGGCCGGCCGCTGCGGGTCTGTGTGCATCGCAAGGGAGCGACGCGCGCCTTCGGGCCGGGCAACGCCGTGCTGCCCGATGACTACCGCGGCGTCGGTCAGCCGGTGCTGGTGCCGGGCAGCATGGGCACGGCGTCGTGGGTGCTGGTGGGCACGGAAGGCTCCATGAACCAGACCTTCGGCTCGACCTGCCACGGCGCGGGCCGCACCATGAGCCGCTCGCGCGCCAAGAAAGAGGTGCGCGGCGCTGATCTGAAAGAGCGGCTGGAGGCGCGCGGTATCTCCGTGCGCGCCGGCAGCCTGGCCGGTCTGGCCGAAGAAGCGCCGGTCGCCTACAAGGATGTGGACAACGTCGTCGATGTCGTGGACGGCGCGGGGATCGCGCGCAAGGTGGCGCGTCTGCGGCCCATCGGGGTCGTCAAAGGGTGAGTTTTGGCGGGGGTAATTTTTATGGGAACGGTCATAGAAATTTGACAATGACGCCTGCGTAGATATAATCGCCAGAGGCTTACCCCTGCCCGGTCACGTCTGGCAGGACCAACTTTTCTTGTCTCGGCAGCCGATTTCCCAAGCAACTTTACATAGCGACTGCGTAGTTCGCAGGTGACCTGTGGGCTGACGCTTGGCTGTGCTGTCTCTTGTGATGAGATCGTGAAATATGTCGAAGGACTGGAGGACATTCCATGCGCGTAGCGCTGATTAACCCTCGATTCAGATTGCCAATCGACACCCGTACGACGGCCCATCTTGGCCTCGCCTATCTGGCTGCGGTTTCCCAGAAGCGCGGCGACACGGTGCGCATTTTCGATGCTGACGTGGAAGAGCAGTCGGTCGAGGATTTCGTGAGCGAATTCAAGCCTGATCTGGTCGGCATTACCGCCAACACGCCGCAGGTCAAGCAGGCCTGGCGCACCGCCAAGGCCATCAAGTCGGTTCGCGATATACCGGTGGTGGTGGGCGGCCCACACCCCAGCGTCGCCGCGGAAGGACTCGACTACGAGTCGGCCGAGAAGCCGGGAGTGGAGATTGTGGTGCGCGGCGAGGGTGAAGGCCCCTGGCTGGAGATCTCCAACCGCGTCGAGGAGTTCCTGCGCGACAGCGAAGACCAGTCGGCCACCGCGTTGATGGACCCCGAAAAGGGCATCTGGAACGACATCCAGGGGATCACTTATAAGACCAGCGACGGCAGCGTCTATCGCAACATGGACGCCAAGCCGATCAACGATCTGGACAGTCTCCCCTGGCCGGCCTACAACCTGTTCCGGATGGACAAGTACACCAACCTGCAGCCGGCCACCGATCACATCGACGGCGCGCGCAGCTTCAGCATCATGACCAGCCGCGGCTGTCCCTATCGCTGCACCTTCTGCTCCCAGTCGATCATGCCCATCAAGTGGCGCGCCCGCACCCCGGAGAACGTCGTCGAGGAATGGCGGCACCTGGTGCGCGATCTGGGCGCCAAGGAGATCGGCGTGCTGGACGACAGCGCCAACATCCGCAAGGACCGCATGTACGGTCTGGCCGATGTACTGATCGCTGACAAGCTCAACCATGTGCCGTGGGTCTTCGTCAACGGCATCCGCGCCAACCTGGCCGAGAAGCCGATGTTGGCCAAGCTCAAGCAGGCCGGGCTGAAGCGCACCGCGTTCGGCATCGAGACCGGCAACGCCGAGATCATGAAGACCATCGACAAGCACGTCGATCACGAGACCATCCGCCAGGCATTTCGCAACTGCAAGGAGGTCGGGCTGGAGACCATCGGGTTCTTCATCATCGGCTTGCCGGGCGAAACCCGCGAGACGATGCAGGACACCATCGACTTCGCCATCGAACTGGACCCCCTGATCGCCAATTTCAGTATGATGACCCCCTATCCCGGCACCAAGGTCTACGAGATCGTCAAGCGGGAAGGGCGGATGCTGATGAACGACTGGGAGGACTATGTCTTCTTCGAACAGAAGGCGCGCTTCGAGTTGGGCGACATGACTGCCGAGTTGGTGGAGGAGATGTATCGCAAGGCCTATCGCCAGTATTATCTGCGTCCCGGCCCCATCATTCGCCGCGCCAAGACCACGGATTTCTGGCTGAACTTGCCGCGCAATATGCGCATCGCCCGGCGCACCTTCTTCAAGAAGGAAGAGAAGTCGGAACTGCGCCGTACGATGGAAGCACAGGGGTCGATCTAGGTCGGTAGATTGGTAGACTGGTAGACTGGTAGATTGGGAGACTGGTCGCCCGCAGGAGTTGCCGGGTTGCCCTGATCACCAACCTACCAACTTCCCAACTTCCCAATTTACCAATCTACCCTGTTTCAAGGAAGCTAACCATGCGAATCTCCCTCATCGGTCCCAAGTGGAACGAGATGATCAATAGCTACCCGCCGCTTGGCCTGGGTTATCTGGCCGCGGTGGCTGAGCAGGATGGCCACGACGTGCGCATCCACGACTTTGGGCTGTACCCGTCACAGCCGCTGGAGGAGGACGCCCGCCAGGTGGTCGATTTCAAGCCCGATCTGGTGGCGTTCACGTCGATGACGACCTCCTACCACTACGTGGAGCAGTTGGTCGAGCGGCTGAAGGCCGCCACCGGCGTGCCGGTCATCATCGGCGGCCCGCACGCCACGACTATGCCCGACGCGACGCTGTCCAACCCCAACATCGACTACCTGATTTTCGGCGAAGGCGAGTACATCTGGCAGGACTTCCTGCGCGCGCTGGAGAGCGGTGATACCCGCTGGGGCGAGATTTCCGGCCTCTGGTACAAGGAAGACGGCAAGGTGGTGCCGGGCGGAAGCCGCAAACCCATTGAAGATCTGGACTCGCTGCCCTACCCCTCCCGCCACCTGTACGACCTGAGCAAATATCCTCTCTACGCGCCCAACGGCGAGCCGATGCTGACGATTCTCAGCAGCCGCGGCTGCCCGTATGCCTGCTCCTTCTGCTTCAAGGGAATCGTCGGGCGGTCGTATCATCAGCGCAGTCCCGAGAACATCGTCGCCGAGCTGAAGGAAGTCTATGCCACCTATGGCATTCGCAACTTCTACTTCATCGACGATCTGTTCACTATCGACGTCAAGCGGCTGGAAGTCATCCTTGACCACTTCATCGACCAGCGGCTGGACTATCGCTGGCGCTGCCTGGCGCGCGTCGACCGGGTGACGCCCGATCTGCTGAAGAAGATGTACAAAGCCGGTTGCCGTCAGATCCACTACGGCATCGAGAGCGGCAACCAGGAAGTACTGAAGCGAACCGCCAAGCACATCGACCTGCAGCAGGTGCGCGATGCGGTCAAGTGGACCGAGGACGCGGGCATCCGCTCCAAGGGCTACTTCATTCTTGGCCTGCCGGGCGACAACGAAGAGACCATGCAGGAGACCATCGAGTTCGCCGCCAGCCTGGAGCTGACCGAGGCGATGTTCAGCATTGCGACGCCTTTCCCCGGCACCAAGCTGTGGGACGAGCTGATCCTCAAGAACCCCGGCATGGCCTACGACGCCGACTTCACCAAGACCTACTATTACAACAACTACGCCGCCGAGATCGCTCCCTTCATGAACGTTTCGGAGATCGGCGACGAGGCGCTGAGCGGCATGGCGCTGACGGCGCGTGAGCGCTTCCAGGAAGCGCGCGAGCAGCGCAAGTTCGTCAAATACTTCGGCGAGGACTGGGGCCGGCGCGCCTACAAGGTTTCCAAGGTTGGGCCGGTCAACTCGGTCGCCAAAGCAGCGCTGGACGCCGGTCTCTTCCCGAAATTCCGCAAGCTCCAGCCACGCGAAGGCGCCAGCTCCTGGGCCTAGCCACAGCGACAGGCGAGTGAGAGCCCCGTGTGTACCGCTGGCTGCGCAACCGCGTAGTCACGGCCTGCGGCGTCACTCGCCGTTTTATGTTGCCCGGACGTAACTTCACATCGGTCACTCCCGCGAAGGCGGGAGTCCGGTGCTTGTGATGAGTGGATTCCCGCCTTCGCGGGAATGACGGGTGAGCAGTCACATTCTGGCAACGGACAGATACCAACTATGAGCGATCAACCGAGTAACCCATCCGGCAACGGGCGCGGACGACCAGAGAAGCCACTCTTCACAGTCTCACCTGAGCTGGATGTATCGGCTTCGGCCAAGGCGCGCCGCAAGACGCGCCATGAGATCAAGAAGCTGCGCAACAAGGCGCTGGGTCCCATCAAGTGGATGGCCTACGAGACCGGCCAGACGCGGTTGGTGCCGCCGCCCGACCGGATGTACATCGAGTCGACCAACATCTGCAACCTGGACTGCGTCATGTGCCCCACCGGGCTGAAACAGGTCAAGCGGCCGCAGGGCTACATGGACTTCGACGTCTTCAAGTCCATCGTGGACGAGATGGCGCCCTACGTCAAGGCGACCACGCTGCACATCTGGGGCGAGCCGTTGATGCACAAGCGCATCTTCGACATGATCGCCTACTGCCGCCAGAAGGGCTTGCGGGCTGAGATCAGCACCAACGCGACGCTGCTGGACGAACGCAAGGCCAAGGGACTGCTGGACGCCGGGCTGGCGACCATCTACCTCTGTCTGGACGGCTTCCGCCCGGAGACCTACGAGTCGATCCGCGTCAAGGCCGACTACGAGCGCACCAACGCCAACATCCACCGCTTCCTCGATCTGAAGGTCAACGGCGGCTACACCTATCCCTACGTGAACCTGCAGATCATCCAGATGGAGCAGACCATGCCGGAGGTCGATGAGTTCGTGGCGGCCTGGGACCTGCCCGGCGTGGACAACATCAACGTCAAGCCTTTCGACTCGTGGGGTGGTCAGGTCGAGCAGATCAACTTGCTGCGGGCCGACGATCCGGCCAGCTTCGTGCCGACCGAGCGTTATGCCTGTCCGAACCTGTGGTATCATGTCCACATCTACTGGGACGGCCGCATCGCGATGTGCGACCGCGACTTCAACATCAACTACGACCTGGGCAACGTCATCAGCCCCAACCAAAAGGTCGAGGTGATGAAGAACTGGAACGGCCCGAAGATGCAGGAGCTGCGCCGGCTGCACGTTGAGGGCCAGGCGCACACCGTCAGTCCATGCGACACCTGTGTCGAGTGGGCCTGGTGGCGTCCGCGGCTGGGTCGCGGCTACGGCAATTACAACGCCGTGGTGATGGAAAATTTGAAAGAAAAGAAGCACGACAGTAGCGTTGGCAGCAGCCAGTGATCGGTAATCAGTAAACGGTGATCGGTAATCAGTCCCGACCCGCTTTGGCCGGTCCTTCCGTAGCACCCTGCACTTTGCAAGGGTCCGGCGGAGCCGCTACCGGTATTGTCGGTTCCGGGATTGTATACTGATTACTGGCCACTGGTCACTGATGACTGGCCCGAAAGAGATCATGACGATTCGTAAAGTATATTTGGTCCAGCCTGGCAGGGACGGCAAGTTCCTGGGCAAGGCCACCATGGCGCCATACACGCTGATGCGGCTGGCGTCGCTGGTGCCCGACTCGCTGGACGTTGAAATCATCGACGAGGATGTGCAGCCGGTTCCCTTCGACAAGCTGGGACCGGGCGATCTGGTCGGTGTGACCGCCAAGACATTGCAGATCGAGCGCGCCCAGTGGATTACGGAACGAGCGCAAGCGCGCGGCGCCACGGTCGTGATTGGTGGCACGCACGCGACGCTGAGTCCTGACGAAGTCAGCCAGTGGGCCGACAGCATCGCCGTGGGTGAGGCCTACCGCACGTGGCCGCAGATGATCAGCGACTTCGACCGCGGCGCCTTGCAGCCCGCCTACGTGGACACCGATTGGGCCAACCTCGACAACCTGCTGCCGATCTCCGATCGTGTCCTGCAGCAGGTGGACGAGAGCAGCAACTACTGGACGCCTTATCTGGAGATCACCCGTGGCTGCCCGCGCAACTGCACCTTTTGCACGGCGATCCGCGTCTCAGGGCGTGTGATGCGGCTGCGCCCGGTGGAGCAGGTGGTCGAGGAGATCGAACGCCGCCAGATCAAGCGGTTTTTCCTGACCGACGACAACTTCGGCCTCAACTTCCGCCTCTATCCTGAGTACATGGAAGAGCTGCTGCGGGCGCTGGCCAAGCTGCCGCTGCACGGCTGGACCTGCCAGGCTGAGCTGATGGTGGCCGACTATCCCGATCTGCTGAAGCTGGCGCGCGAGGCGCACCTCGACAAGTTCTTCATCGGCTTCGAGAGCGCCAACCCGGACAACCGCAAGGAGTTGGGCGGCAAGGCCAAGGGCAACATCGTGCGCTATCACGAGGCGATCAGCAATATCCACGCCGCCGGCATTGGCGTGGTCGGCTTGTTCGTCTTCGGTTTCGACGGCGACACGCCGGCTATTTTCGAGAGCACCTACGACTTCATGCGCAAGAGCGAGCTGGACGGCATCAGCACCGCGGTTCTGACCCCCTATGTCGGCACGCCGCAGCGCGACCGCTGGATCGAAGAAAACCGGCTGATGACCAACGTGCCCTGGTCGCTTTACGATACCAACCATGTGACCTACTATCCGGCGCAGATGACGCCGCAGCAGCTTGCCAGCGGCTATGACTGGCTGGCGCGCAAGCTCTACGGCTGGAACGGCATAGCGAGCCGCGGCCTGCGACAGATGCGCCGCTATCCCGTGCGCGACTGGCCGCGCAAGGCATTCAGCAGCTTCAGCACCGATTTCGGCTATCGTATGGAGTGCAACCACCGCAACTGGCTGCCGGCTGACGATGGCATCGGCTACGCTGTGCGCGACGCAGCCCGCAACGGCCTGACAGTGGTGGAGCAGGTATAGGTCCCGCTCAGGAGAGCAATTTATGGCAATTCGAAAAGTAGTACTCATCCAGCCGCGACGCGATGGCCGCATGATGGGCAAAGGCATCAGCCAGCCCTACACGTTGATGCGGCTTGCCTCGCTGGTGCCGCTGGACATCCCGGTCGAGATCTGGGACGAGGACCTGCGCGCCCTGCCCATCGACACGTTGGGACCGCAGGACCTGGTCGGCATCAGCGCCAAAACGCTGCTCATCGACCGCGCCAGGGTGCTGGCTGAGCGGATCAAGAAGCAGGGCACGACCGTCGTCATTGGCGGCACGCATGTCACACTGGTACCCGACGAGGTGGCCGAGTGGGCCGATGTCATCGCTGTCGGCGAGGGCTACCGCACCTGGCCGCAGATCATACGCGACTTCGACAACGGGACGTTGCAGAAGCGTTATGTGGACGAAGCCTGGGCGCCGCTGGACTCCGGCATCGCTGTCCTGCAAGACCGTGTGCTGGAGCAGGTCGATGAGCACCGCAACTACTGGACGCCCTACCTGGAAATCACGCGCGGCTGCCCGCGCAACTGCACCTTCTGCACTGCCATCCGCGTGTCGGGCCAGAAGATGCGCCTGCGTCCGGTGGGCGAGGTCGTCGAGGAGATCGAGCGCCGCCAAATCAAGCGCTTCTTCCTGACCGACGACAACTTCGGTCTGAACTTCCGGCTACATCCTGAATACATGGAAGAGCTTTTCCGCGCGCTGGCCAAGCTGCCGTTGCGCGGCTGGACCTGCCAGTCAGAGCAAATGGTGGCCGACTTCCCGGATCTGCTTGCTCTGGCGCGCGAGGCGCACATGGACAAGTTCTTCATCGGCTTCGAGTCGCTCAATCCGGACAACCGGCGCGAGCTGGGCGGCAAGGCCAAGGGCAACGCCGAACGCTACCGGAGCGTCATCAAGACGGTGCAGGAGCACGGCATCGGTGTCGTTGGCCTGTTCGTCTTTGGTTTCGACCATGACACCTTTGCCACCTTCGACCAGACGTATCAGTTCGTGCGCAGCAGCGGGCTGGACAGCGTCAGCGCGACCGTGCTGACACCGTTTCCTGCCACCGAGCAGCGCACTCAGCTGCTGGCGGCCGGCCGTATCCTGCCGCACGACACGTGGGAAGACTATGACACGGCGCACGTGACCTATGTCCCGGCCCTGATGACGGTCGATGAACTGCGCGATTCCTATGACTGGCTATGCCGCAAGCTGTACAGCCCCAGCATGATCGCCCATCGCAGCCTGCGCCAGTTGGCTCGCCATCCGCTGCCCAAGGTTCCCAAGCGGCTGGTGTCGGCTTTCAGCACCGACCTCGGCTATCGCCGTGCGTATAACTTCCGCAACAACTACGCCAACAACGCGCTCCAGCCGGCCTCCTGACCGGCTCCAAAGTGGTAACTGCTCAGGCACGACTGGCAGTCCTTGTCCTGAGCCAGAGATGCAGCCGACGCGTCAGTCACCTTGTCGCAGAATCAGGACTGCCAGTCTTCTTCAGGGTGAGTAGTCACCCCCAGTGAACGGCCTGCGCTGTCCGGTCGTGGAACAGGCACTGGCGTTCCGAGCGGGGCAGAGAGTCCCGCCAACACCAATCGCAATCCTGCGCTCGTCGTGGCACAACTATCAGCCGCGGTTGAGCAGCAGAGATCGAAGGTTCACATCTGATGAGAGTCATACTTGCCAGTCCAGAGGCTAAAGTCTGGTCCGAACGCAAACACATACCCCTGGGACTGGGATACCTGGCCGCGACGCTGCGCCAGGGCGGCCACGATCCATTCATCTTCGATGCTGCTATCGAGGACGTGCCGGTCGAGTATTACATCGAGCAGGCTGAGGCCGAGGGCCGGCCTTACAGTTTGATCGGTATCACCGCCACCACACCGCTGATCGGCGACGCCTGGGACATGGCAAAAGTTGCCAAGCGATACGATATGATCACCGTGCTGGGTGGGCCGCATCTGACCATCATGCCGCGTGAGAGCCTGGAGCCGCAGCATTGGTACGTTGACTACGTTTTCAAGGGCGAGGCCGAGTACACTTTCCTGGAACTGGTGAACACTATCGAAGCCGGCCGGCCGGTGGAACTGCTGCCGGGCATGCACATGCGCGGCCCGGACGGCGAGATCATCTCCGACTACAGTTCGCCCATGATCGAAGACCTGGACAGCCTGCCCTTCCCGGCTCACGACCTGTTCAAGATCGACAAATACACCAACTTGCAGCCACTGACTGATGGCCTGGATCCGCATGCCCGCTCGTTCACGATTCTGACCAGCCGCGGCTGCCCGTATAAGTGTACCTTCTGCTCCAAACCTGTCACCGGCGACACCTGGCGCGGCCGCAGCGTCGAGAACGTGGTCGCCGAGTGGCGCTGGCTGGTCAAGGACCTGGGCGCGACCGAGATCGGCGTCACCGACGACATCTGGAACCTCAAGCTGCCGCGCGCCAAAGAATTGATGCGCCGGCTGATCGAGGAAGGGCTGAACACCGTCCCCTGGGTCACCGTCCACGGGATGAAGGTCAACCACACCGATCTCGAGCTGTTCCAGTTGATGAAGGCCGCCGGCTGCAAGCGCGTCGGTTTCGGCGTCGAGAACGGCGACCCCTACATGCTGCGCAATGTCATCCGCAAGGGCCAGACGCTGGACCAGGTGCGCGACGCCTTCAAGAACGCTAAGGCAGCCAACCTGCAAACCATGGGATTTTTCATCTTCGGCATGCCCAACGAGACCGAGGAAACTATGGAGGCGACCATCCAACTGGCGCTGGAACTGGATCCCGACCTGGCCAACTTCATGCTGGCGGCCCCCTTCCCAGGCACCAAGATGTATGATATGATCGAGGAAGGCGGCGAGATCTTTGCCAATGAGTGGCCCGATTTCGCCATCCATGAGCAGAAGGCCCGTTTTACCATGAACGACGGGATTTACGACCCGGACCTGGTGATCCGCAAGTGGCGTGAGGCCTACCGGCGCTTCTATCTCTATCGTCCGAAGCGAGTTTGGGACAAGATGTCCAAGAAGAGCTTCTGGCTGGACATGCCCAACACCGTGGACAACGCACGGCGCTTCTTCCTCGGCAAGAACGACCAAAGCGCGCCGAGCTTCGCACCTGAAGAGCCGGTGACCAGTATGAAGGGTTTGCTGGAGCGGACATTGTAGTGGGTTACTACGACAGCGAGGAGAACGTTCAGCAGTACATCGCGATGGCAGAGGGCTACGATGGAAGAGACCTGGTGACGATATTGGCCCAACACCTGCCTGCCGGCTCGACTGTGCTGGAACTGGGCATGGGGCCGGGTAAGGATCTGGTCCTGTTGGGTGAGCATTTTCAGGTCACCGGGTCGGATTCGTCGCCAGTTTTCGTTGAACGTTACAGAACCGCTTTTCCGGCCGCGGACGTGCTGTTGCTGGACGCGGTGACGCTGGAGACGGATCGTCGTTTCGACGCCATCTACTCGAACAAGGTTCTGTACCATCTGAGCAGACAGGAGTTGGCCCAGTCGATTCAGCGGCAGGCCGAAGTGCTGAACGCCAACGGCATTTTGCTACACTCCTTCTGGCTCGGCGAGGGCGAGGAGGACTTCTCAGGATTGCGCTCTGTGTACTACACTGAAGAGTCCTTGCGCGAGGTGATCGGCGAGGAGTACGAGGTGATTGAGTTTGGCTCTTACTTGGAGATGGAACCGGACGATTCTTGCTACGTTGTCTTGAAGAAACGGACTCGGTCGTGACCAAGAGTGTATTGTTGCTGGGCTGATAGGGAGCAACAGTCTGGAGAGGCAAGACCATGGAAGCTGCATACGATAGCGTGCAATGATGTTGTTTGGACCACGTGTAAAGAAACAATCGAATATCCTCTGGCTGGACCTGGGCGACCTGGGCGACCTGGTGAACCCGGGCGGGCCGCACGAGCAGTGGCAGGACCACGGGCTGGGCTTGCTGCGCACCATCCTGCACCAGAACGGCATCCAGACCGACCTGGCGTCGACGCGCGCGGTCACCTCGTGGGACCAGCTTGCGCCACAGATGCAGGGCTACGACATGCTGCTGATGAATGTGCGCAGCTACACCTACCCGCCGGCGCTGGGGGCAGCCAAGCTGTTCAAGCAACTCAACCCCAACGGAATGGTGATCGTCGGCGGCATGCACGCCACGGTCGCGCCTGACGAGATGGCCGCCGTGCCTGAGTTCGACCGCATCTGCATGGGGCCGGGTGAGAAGGTGATCGTCGATCTGGTTAAGGACCCGATGGCTTTCGAACGCGTCTTCTCGGCCGAAGGCGCCAAATCTATGACCGAGTGGCCGATGATCGACCGCACGATGTGGCCGAAACCGGTCGGTTGGCGAATGCAGCGCAAGTGGAAGTGGCGCTGGCCGATGGAGCCGGAGTGCGGCTGGGGCCCCGGGCCGGTGGCGACAATCATCACCAGCCGCGTCTGCCCCTGGCAGTGCGTCTTCTGCAACGAGAACAGCTACATCCCCAACATGGGACGGCGTTCGGTGGATCAGGTAATCGATGAACTGAACTTCCTCGACCGCACCTACGGCGTCGGTTCAGTGGTGATCCACGACTCGATGTTCTTCCAGAATCCACGTTGGCTTAAGGAGTGGATCGAGAAGTATCCCCGCCAGACCAAGAACTGGAGCTACTGGGCCGCCGGCCGGGCTGACACCGTGCGCCAATGGCCCGACCTGTTCGAGGCATTGATCCGCGAGACCAACTGGCGCACCATTTCCATCGGTTTCGAGTCGGGCAGCGACCGCATTCTGCGGCTACTCAACAAGGAATGCACCGAGGAAGACAACTACTTCGCCATCGACCTGGTCAACCGCATTGGCGACGACCTGGAGGCGAAGGGCGAGCGACCACCCGTTTTCTGGTCCAACATCATGTTGGGCATCCCCGGCGAGGAGCCGGAAGACGCCTTTAAGACCATGCGCATGTTGAAGCGTATGAAGCGGGTCATGCCGTCTATCGCCTTCTACGCGCCTTATCCTGGTTCCGCGCTCGGCTATCAGCTCATTGCCGAAGGCAAGAGCCTGATGAGCAAAGATAATTACCACCGCTTCCCGGATGACGAGAAGGTCAAGGGCGTCGACTATCAGTTCTACCGTGATCTGCTGGCCGGCAAATATGACGCTGAGGTCAATCGCGGCCTGGGCGGCGCACGCGGCGCGGACCTGTATCAGGGAACGTTGATCAAGGCGTAATAGTGCGATAGTTCTTTAGTTTGATAGTGCGTTAGTGCGGCAGTTCTGCAGTTCGGAAGTGTCTCGGACGCTGTAGAGTTTGTGTATGATCCAATGTATCGTCATCGATCCCTGTTTCGCACCGGCGCCATCTGTCTCGCACACATTATCATGCCAGCGCACTAACGAACTACCGAACTAACAAACGAACACACTACCGAACTAATCCACTATGAGCAGCTTCAGCAACCCCCACTACATGTACCTGTTTGAGATGCGTAACGGCAAACAGAAGCTGGCCTACGGGCAGTCACCCGAAGACGCACTTGACATTCTGAGTGTTCGCCTCAGCGATGAGGAAATGGCCGAAATCTATTTCGACAAGTATGAGAAAATCAGCCAGCGAGAATTGCAGCAGCACGTGCACCGCTTGGGTTAGGAATGTGACAAATGGACGAGAATACAGTGGCGGTACCGGTTGTCTACCAGGGCGGGGTGTTTGTACCTGAGCAGGATGTAAGCTTCCTGGAAGAAGGCACGCGGCTGGAACTGCGCGTGCCGGCGCCGCCTGACGAGTGGGATGAACTACTGGAGGAGTTGGTCGCCCAGGTTGCCGCGACCAGAGCCGCTGGGCTGCCCGAGGCGCTCGATTGGATGGGTGGCCGCGGCGTTAGCATTTTGCCGGATGACGCTGGCAAAATTATCGAAGTTGACCGGCTGCTGGGCTGGAGCGATTCTTCAAGTCACGGCAGCGCCCTCCTGCTGTAGTCCTGTTGCACAACTATGATGAGTATCCTGGCGGCGGACCACGGTCCGCCGCCAGCTATTTGAACCCGATATGATAGGATTAGTTCCCAAACTTCCGCTGTACTGGTCGTTCAGGCGCACCGGCTGGCCGCGCATGTATCCGTTCAGCGTCGTCATCAGCATCAGCTACCGCTGCAACAGCAAGTGCCGCACCTGCGATGTCTGGCGTAAACCCAACGATGACCTGACCCTGGCCGAATGGGACAAGGTATTCCAGAAGCTGGGCCGCTCGCCGGTTTACATGACCTTCACCGGCGGCGAGCCGTTCCTGCGCGATGACCTGGACCAGATGGTCATCAGCGGCTACCAGCATTGCCGGCCGGGCTACATCACCATCCCCACCAACGGCCTGTTGCCCGACCGCATTCTGGCACAAGCAGAAAACATCGTGAGCACCTGCAGCAATGCGCAGGTCGGCATCAACCTCAGTCTGGACGGCATCGGCGATGTCCACGATGACATCCGCGGCGTGCCCGGCAACTGGGACAAGTCGATGGAAACCTGGCGGCGACTGAAAGAGCTCCAGACCCGCTACAAGAACCTTGTACTGACCGTCCACACGGTCGTCAGCCGTTTCAACATCCACCTCTTCGAGGAAACCTACGAGGGCCTGCAGAAGCTACAGCCTGACAGCTACATCACCGAGGTTGCCGAGGAGCGGGTCGAGCTGGACACGGTCGGCTGGGGCATCACGCCGCTGGCCGAGCAGTACGCACCGGTGGCCGACTTCCTCAGCCAGAAGGCGCACCAGTCGGACGCCAAGGGCATGGCGCGCTTCACGCAGGCCTTCCGCGCCCAGTATTACCAGTTGGCCAAGCGCACCCTGCTGGAACAGACGCAGGTCATCGACTGCTACGCCGGCTGGGCCTCGTGCCAGATCGGCCCCAACGGCGACCTGTGGAGCTGCTGCATCCGCGCTGAGGGCACCGGCAACCTGCGCGACACCGACTACGACATCGCGCCGATCTGGTTCGGCGAGGAAATGGCAGCGATGCGTCGCTCCATCGCCAACAAGGAATGCTCCTGCCCCATGGCCAACGCCAGCTACGCCAACATGCTGCTGCACCCGCCGACGCTGGCAAGGGCCGCTCTGGACGTTGTTCGGTAACATCGAAAGCAACCGGTCCGAAAAAGGCCAGGCAATGTGCAGATTGCATATCGCCTGGCCTTTTCAATGGACGTGTCAGACGGCAAGGACGAGGAAATGCTGCGTGCTGCCCCATTCATCCCCTTTATGGATGGGGTTGAGATGATGCGAATCCTGGTTGACACAACTACAACCTTCGAGGTGCTGCCCTGATGACCACTGCCACGCTGGAGCAAATCACTGCCATCGCCGATGTTGGCGCCCGGCACTGGCAGCCGTTTGATGCGACCTCACCCGGCGGTATTCCGTTCTCCGGTTTTCTCTGTCGCCAGGAGAGCGACAAGCTGGGCATGTTGGCCGTCACCGCGTTGGACGGGCAGGAGCGGCTGGAGTTCATCCCGGCCATGCCCAAGATCCACTACCCCTACATCCAGGACCGCGAAGGCCGCTTGCAGGTCAGCATCCCCGTGCCGATCAACGTGACGGACGCTCGCTTCAACGTCAAACTGGACGGCACTGCGATCATCTTCTACCCACTGAAGGACGCTGCCGGGCAGGTGCTGGAAGTCGTCGCGCGCACCCGCCTGCTGCCGATGTTGATGCCCAGCCGCTGGGGCGACTGGAACGGTATGCTCGCCGAGGCGCTGCCCGACCGTGGCCCGGTTGAAGCTGCCGTGCGCGGCCAGGATGTTGTGCTGGTCTTCGAGTTGTGGGGCTACCGCAATCCGCACCTCGTGCGCTACGACACGCCCCTGGCGCTGACGCTGCACACTGCCATCCGCCACCGCAAGCCGGTCAGCTACCGTCGTCTGGCCGACATCGCCGGCAGTTACGGGCTGGACATGGCGCCGACGTTGGAGGTGGCCGTGCCCGACGCTGACGGTCTAGCGGCGGCCTATCGCCGCTGGCAGGCGCGGCTGGAGGCTGAAAACCAGGCAGCGGGTCAGGACGTCTTCGTGCAGGAGGGAGCGATCCTGATGCTCTCCACCGCCGAGACGGCCGAGTACTGGAAATGCAAGCCGCCCTCCATCGAGGAGATCCACTGGCAGGCCGACCAGCACATCAGCAAGGAGATCGTCCGCCAGGCGCTTCTCAAGCTGGTCGAGAGCGGCCACGACTTCGCCGCCGGCACGGTCGAGGCTGTCAACGCCCTGCTGGAGGTCGATTACCAACCCCAGGACGTGGCGGCTGAAGCTGAGCTGATCGAACGGGTGGTGCTGGACTTTGTGGTCGAACTCCAACGCCAGGAATGGCTGCGCGGGCTGGTCGACGCGTCCGGTCTGGACCCGCACGACCTGCCCGCGCTGATGCGACACCTCTCGGAGCATTACCCACGCAAGGAGATGGGCTGGGTATACGCGACCGTCAAGACGCTATACGGTGTAAACTGACGGCTTGCTGCTTGGCAGCCCAATCCAACACCCAGCGCTGCCACTCCACGCCGCCGATGTTAGGATAGGTGCGCGTCAGGTACGGCTTGGTCAGCTCGATGCTGGCTGCGTAGTCTATCGGCGCGATGGCGGCCGCGTCGTCCACCAGAATCTTCTCCGCGGCCTTGTAGAGCTCCATGCGCGTAGCCGGGTCCTGTGCAAGCTGCGCTTCGCTGGTCAACTGGTTGAAGCTCATGCCGTCCGGCCCCAGCGGCGCGTTGGCATCCTTTTCCCAGCTTATGGGGTTCAAGCCCGCGTCCGTGTTAAAGTTCTCGTGTACCCAGTTGTTCTCGTCCGGGTAGTCGGCGCACCAGATCAGCCGGAACGCGTGCGGACGTTCCTCCAGCGGGGTCGTGTTCTCAATGGTGTTGAGATAGACGCCAAACTCCTGACTTTCGACGGTGACATCGATGCCCAGACCCTGCTGCCACATCGACTGGACGGCTTGCATGACCTGCGCGCTGTCCTGCATCTGTGCATGCATCAGCGTGATCGCCGGAAAACCGGCGCCGTCCGGGTAGCCTGCGTCAGCCAGCCATTGCCTGGCCTGCTCCAGCGCCTTGTCATAGCCCCAGCCGCCCATACTTTGGGGCAGCGCCCAGGGGGCAATGTCAGTGTCGCCGGCTGCGTTGCCGAAGATCATGGCCGGCGCAAAGGTGTTGGCAGGAATCTGGCCACCCTTCATGACATTGTCGATCAGGCTCTGGCGGTCGATGGCCGCTGACAGCGCCTTGCGCACCAGCACGTTGTCCATTGGTGGCTTGGTCGTCGTGAAGCCAACCGATGCTGTGCAGGCGGTCGGATAGCGGTGAACCTCCTGGCTCAGCGCCGCGTCGCTCTCGACGGTGGGGATATCCGGCGATGGCACGATGGTCGTGTCCAGTGCGCCGGTCTCGTACATGGCGAACGCGCTGGACGGGTCGCCGACCATGGCCAGTTCGACACGGTCGATGTTGCCCGCGACCTCGTCCCAGCCGTACCAGAAGGGGTTCTTTTCGGCAGTTATGCTGTCGTTGTGATGCCAGTCGGTCAGCACGTACGGGCCGTTGGTGACGATTGTACCCGGCTCGGTCCACCCTTCGCCCGCGGCTTCGATCACTTCACGGTATTGCGGCGCGTTGATCCACAGGCCGGCGATCGCCGGGAAATAGGGCGCGGGCGTGGTGACGGTGAACTGCACGGTGTAGGTGTCAGGCGCTGAAACCCCGACGCTGTCGATCAGAGCCTGCAGGTCGTCCACCGTCAGCGTTCCAGGGTCCGCCGTGTTCAGTTCCATGCAGCCTGCGATCACATAATCGACGTAGGCGTAGTCGGAGGCCGTGCGCGGATCGCAACTGCGCCGGACGGCGTAGACGACATCGGAAGCTGTCACCGGGCGCAGTTTTTCGACGCCAGCAGCGGCCGTGTAGCGCACCCAGGTAGCATCCTCGCGCATGGCGAAGGTGTAGGTCAGGCCGTCCTCCGAAACACTCCAACTTGTCGCCAGCTCCGGCTCGACGTTGCCGTCGCCGGCCACGTTGGTCAACCCGTTGAAGAGGTTTTCCGTCACGTAGAGCGAAACGCCGTCGGTCGCCAACGAAGGGTCGAGCGTAGGCGGCTCCGTGCCCAGATTGACGTTGAGCGTCACCGGCTCAGCCGTGCCGGCGGTGGCCGGCATAACTGGCTGGTCGGCTGGTTGTTCAGCCGCCGCGGCCGACTGGGAGGCAGGCGGCGCGTTCTGGTCAACTAGAGGCGTCTGAGCTGTGCAGCCAGCCAGCGCGACGCTCAACAGAATCGCAAACGCTAACAATACAATTCGTTTGGTGTAGTACATGTCAATCTTCCTCGTGAGTCTGAGCGTGATTTGCGTGTGATTGGAATCAGTTGAGCGCGCGTCGTCTGGATCACGAAGGCGCGAACGGGCACGAAGAGACGCTGACGAGACTGCGTCGAACAACCATCTTCCGGCTTCGCGAACTTCGTGCCCTTCGCGATTCTTCGTGGTTTCGTGATCCAGACTCCCGCCTGCTTTGCTGCTCGACCACCGGCACACTCCGTTGAACGCTGAATTCGGCGCAATCGCGCGCCGTTCTTACCCGGCTACCGTGAGCAAGGCCGCGGCCACGGCGACGCAGACCGTGATCGCCGCTGCCCAGCGTGCAGTTCGGTGGCTCGTCCAGCGGCGGAAACCGCTGACGACAGCAAGTCCGCTGGCATCAGCGTCGTCATTCATCACCGTCGCGGCCGTGCGTGAGCGTTCTGCTTCTTTGTATCGGGTCGCCAGATCGTCTTTGCGAACTTCGTGCAACATGTAGGGGTTCATGGCCTTCTCTCCTGTATCAGAAACTCAATTTCGTGACTGCCCTTCTATATCCTCGTACAGCCACCATTCAACCACGAAACCGCTTGCATCGGGTCTCCCTTTGGTATACAATCCAGTCCACTTTTCCCGTGCGCGAAGAGATACAACCGAAAGGAGGACGGTGGGTGCCAGACAGCGATTCCCTCGGCTATTGGATAAGACGTCGGCGCAAAGCACTGGATCTGACGCAGGCTGAGCTGGCGGATCAGATTCCCTGCTCGCTGGCAACGATCAAGAAGATTGAGACCGATGCGCGCCGTCCCTCGCCGCAGATGGCCGAGCGGCTGGCGATTTGTCTGAGCCTGCCTGCCCGCGAGCAGGCGTTGTTCCTGGCCGTCGCGCAAGGCAAGCGCCCGGTCAGTTTCCTCGCGTTGTCCGAAACGCCTGAAGTTGCCCAGCCGCCGCTCGACAAGCTGCCACATGTGGGGACGCCCTTCTTCGGTCGCGAGGCGGAGCTGGCTGCCATCGCTGCGCTGCTGGCAAGTCCCGACGTGCGCCTGCTCACGATTTTGGGGCCAGGCGGGATGGGCAAGACCCGTCTCGCGCTGGCGGCCGCTGACGGCGAGCGGGACATGCAGCCGCGCCAGTTCATCGACGGCGTCGCCTTCGTGGATCTGGCGTCCGTCCACGAAAACGACGCTGTCCTGCTCGCCATTGCCGCGACACTGGGCCTGGACCTGGCCGAGCGGCGCGGTGATAACCGATCCTCCCTACAGAAACTGCTTGATTTTCTCGCTCCCCGCCGCCTGTTGCTGATCCTGGACAACTTCGAACAGTTGGTGTCGGCCGGATCAGCCAGGCTGCTGGCCGACATGTTGGCTGCCGCGCCAGGTCTCAAGCTGCTGGTAACTTCACGGCTGCGTCTCAGCCTGCGCGAGGAGCACTTGTATCCGCTGTCAGGTATCGAGGTCGCCCCGCTGAAGCCTGACAACCAGCCTTCTGCTGCATCGCGGCTCTTCGTCACGTCAGCCCGTCGTTTGCGGCCGGACTTTGGCCTGCTGTCCGAAGATGAGCCAATTCTCGACCGTATCTGCAGGCAGGTCGAAGGGATGCCACTGGCGCTGGAACTGGCGGCTGCCTGGGTCGACTCGCTGTCGTTGGCCGGCATCGCCGACGAACTGGGCGCGGGCGTCGACCTGCTGGCGTCGGATCTGGTGGATTTGCCAGCACGTCACCGCAGTATCGAGGCTGTGCTGGACGGCACCTGGCGGCTGTTGAAACCAGACGAGCAGCGCGCGTTCATGCAACTCTGCGTCTTCCGCGGCGGGTTCAGCCGCGCGGCGGCCGCCGAAGTTGCCAGCGCCCGTCTGCCGACCCTGGCCCGCTTGATCAGCATGAGCCTGCTGACGTTCGATCCGGCCGGCGAGCGCTATCGCGTCCACGAAGTGCTGCGGCAGCACGGCCATGAAAAGCTGGCACAAGAAGGCACGCGGGCCGCCACCGAGCGCCGCCACTTTGACTATTTCCTGCGGATGGCGCAGACGGCTACCGACCACTTGTTTGGCCCCGAACAGATCGCATGGCTGGACCGGCTGGATGCGGAAGGTGACAACGTCCGCGTCGCGCTGGCGTGGTCTTTCGCACAGCCCGAACTGGCCGGCGGCGCGGCTGATCTGGTCATCGCACTGAGTTGGTTCTGGCGCATCCGCAGCCACGTGATGGAGGGTCGCCAGTGGCTGGATAGGAGCTTGCAACTGCCTGGTCTGACGACCGCGCAGCGAGCCGCGCTGCTATATCATGCCGGTCATATGGCCTGGATGCAGGACGATCTCGCGCTGTCGATGCAGCGCGAGGAAGAGAGTCTGGCGTTCTGGCGTTCGCTGGGTGACTCCGGACGGCGCGGCGCGGCCTACGCGCTGCACACACTTGGCATGGCGCGCTACAGTGCGGCCTACTTCTCAGACAACGCTGATGTGCCGCCGGCTCTTGAGAGTCTTGAGGCAAGCCTGGCGCTTATGCGCGCGGTGGCGGATGAGTGGGGCATCGCTTTTGTCGCGGGTTGGATCGCCCGCTGTCGGGTCGTCCAGGGAGAGGCGACGCAGACAATTATGCTCGACGTGCTGGATAACGTCGCTATCCACCGGCGACTGGGGGATGTCTGGGGTACCGGGATGGCGATGGGAATGTTGGCCAGCCTGAGCCTGCAAGCGGGCGATCTGTCCGCAGCGCGCGAGTACGCTGAAGAGGCCCAGTCGCTGCGTGCACAGGTCGGCCACCGTCACAGTCTGGCCGTCGGTTGGGACCTGCTGGCAACAATCGCCGAACGTGAGAACAACCTTAACGCCGCCGTGGCTGCCTGTCGGGAGGCGATCATACTGCTTGAAGGCCTGGGTAACCGGCCCTACGCCGACGAAATGCGAGCGAAGCTGGCCGCATTGATGTCGAAACAAGCGGCGCGCAACGCTGAAGACTTGGTGCGGCTGGCCAACCGCGAGGGAGTCCCGGCGGGGTCGCAGAACTGACGGATGCGCCGGTCTCGCCCCTCTGGTGAAGCAACAAGAAAAGGAGACAATCGCATCTGTCGACTGCACTTACACGGTCACGTCGCACCTATGACTGCGGGTCGAACTGAAAGACGCGCAGCTCCTGGTCGCAGCGGCAAGCCTTCGCGATACGCGCGGCCCACGCCACAGCCTCTTCGCGTGAGGGCAATTCGAGCACGGTGAAACCACCATCGAGCGTCGGCGCCCACGGGTAGCCGCCTTCGGTGACGGCGCCGTTCGCCGAGACGAGTACGGGTGGCACGGTTTCATCGATGCCGCCGCCGAAGACGTAAACGCCGGCGGCCTTCGCCTCTTCGATCACTGCATGCGCGTCGCGGCCGACCGCCTCCAACTCCCCGTCGGGCACGATCATCGCAGCGCTGGGAAAAGAGATCAGATACTTGGACATGGTGTTCCTTCTATTGGGATTGGTAGATGCCGTGTAACTGCTCAGCCCACAGAGTGTCGTCATTCCCGCGAAGGTGGGAATCCACACTTCGCAGACCTGGATTCCCGCCTTCGCGGGAATGACGGGTGAGTAGTTACGATGCCGTAAAGTGTCGTGACGTCTAACGGCTCGCGTTACCAGCGGTTGCGGGGCGAGACTCGCTCCCGAAACGGTGAAACCAATGCTCATGCGGCACGCGTTAGCGGAGCTGCTCGGCGAGCCCGATGAGAAGTCCTTCAGGGCCGCGGATGTAGCAGAGTCTATACGAGTCCTCGTACTGGACCACTTCGCCGACGACCTGGGCGCCGCGCTTGCGCAACCTGGCCAGTGTGTCGTCGATGTCATCTACGGCGAACATGACGCGTAGGTAGCCGAGAGCGTTCACGGGGGCGTTCCGGTGATCGGCGACTGGTGGCGGGGTGAGAAATCGCGAGATCTCGAGCCGGCTGTGGCCGTCGGGCGTGACCATCATGGCGATCTCGACACGTTGGTCGCCCAGTCCGGTGACTCGCCCGGCCCATTCCCCTTCGATGGTGCCTCGCCCTTCGAGCGTCATGCCAAGCTCGGTGAAAAACGAGATGGCGGCATCCAGGGATTCCACCACGATGCCGACGTTGTCCATTCGCTCAAGGACTGACGGCCAAACAACGCAGTGATTTTGCATGTGATGCGCCTGAAAACTTGGGCCAAATCGATGAGTTACATGGTTGTCAATCCTAAGTGTCATAATGCAGCAATTCCAAATTTAGCAGTGGCTGGTCGTCGTGGTGGCAGAGCAAATTGAGTGCGGCATGAGAGCGAGTAAGTGATCCTGGTGATCTAGGTGGCTGTCTGGCGTCCAAGCGCAAAATCGAGAGCGGTCACGAGGTGTTTGTGGAAGAGTTAGGAGTTGATTGACGCTTGACTGGATGGGTGACAGCGCTTGGTTGGTCTGCTCGGCTGGCGTGAACCGTCTGCCAGCAAAGTCAGACGGAAAATGGGCGCGGTTCGGCTAGGACTTGCGTCTGGGGTGCGTCGTTGGCTGGTCGAGTTCCAGTTGCACGTACATAAAGTTGAGTAGCTGATCCCAGCTTGCGAAAAACATGTACCGAGTCAAAGCCTGTAGGTCGGTGAAAAAGGTCTTGCGCACGCGCAAATGAGTGCGTAAGCGCTGGTAGACCTCATCAGTGAAGTCCAGCACCGTGTGAAAGAGAAAAGCCAACAAGTTGAGCAGGACGAGGATCATAGAGAGATACTCGGAGCCGTGGCCGAAGTTGTGCTCCAAATGATACCCATAGTTCTTGAGCACGTTGTTGTTCTCGTTTTCGATCTTCCAGCGCGACCGGCCAGCAGCCACGATAGCTGGCACGTTGTGCGTTGTCAGCCTGAAATTCGTAGCAAAGGCATTGTGATAAAGCTGTTCGCCCGTCTGTTCATGTGTGATGGTCAGTTCGCACCAGTTGACCCGCAGCGCATCGGCGCCCGCACGCAACGGAACGTCGTTGACGTAGCGATAGGTCCACACTTCGTGCCCATTGCCAGTCCAATGGCGCTGGGTGAACTGCTCGACTGCGCCCATCTGAGCCAGCAAAGCCACCTCGGTGTAGATCGCCGTGTGCGATTCAGGTTTACAAGTGAAAATGAAATTGAGCTTCTGACTTAACACTTGCTCACAGAAAGGCTGATTGCAGTACAAATCATCGCCCAGTAACGTCACTTTGTGCCCAGCCAGGTAAGGAGCGTTACGGGCCAACCAGCGTTTTGCCGCATTGCGTTCGCAATCTTGTTTCACCTGCCCATCTTGCGGCTGGATGAACTCCGGTTCCAGGACGATCACTCGCTTCTCGTCGGGAGCCACCAGCACCGGCGTGATGGCTGTGTGCGAATAGTACTCGATCTCGTTGCGCACAGTGACCGTACAACGCTTACAGTGGATCTTGTTTGAATGAAAGTACTGCGTTCCGTCCAAGGCTACCAGCCACTGATTGTCCAGCCTGCGATAGCTCTGCAACAGATCGCTTTCTTCCAGCAGGCCAAACACCTCCCAGAAAGGCGCTGATAGGCTCGTCGGTGTGACGGGATCTAGTAGATTGCGGATCTGCGGATCGCTGGGTACCTTCTCAATCCCGAACAAACTGGCGGCGTTGTTGCGCCGCTCACGCCCCTGCATGGCCTCTTGATGCGCCAAGAAGGATGGCGACTGCATGAAAAACACGCTAAACGCCGCCATCGCCGCATCGCGCATGCTGTACGTCGCATTCTTACCGTTACGCCCATCAGGTAGCTGCGCAGATGTGCGCTCCAGAACAGACAACAAGCGATTGAAGGTCACTGGTTTGGTCATGGCGGCTCTCCCTGTTTGGTGCCGCCTATTCTACCATATCACTCCTACAACTCGCAGGTCATATTTGGAATTGCTGAATACCTCTATTCAGTGGTTCCGCCCGGCGCAGATGGCCTCTGAAATGTGCTGTTTGCCACTGCTGGACCCTTCCCGCAGTCAAAAAAGGCCCCAGCATCCGTGGATACTGGGGTCGGCGCAAACCTGTGCCCCCAAGGGGATTCGAACCCCTGTCGCAGGCTTGAAAGGCCTGTGTCCTAGTCCTCTAGACGATGGGGGCGTCCTAGCGAACAACAGGTGGCATTCTAACATTGAAGACCGCGAGCGTCAAGTCAGAGAGGGCTTGTGAAAGGAGTTCACACTTCGCCTGCGAGCGCCTGCAAGATCTGTCCGCGGCCAATCAGACCAACGACCTTGCCGGCGCTGTCGATCACCGGCAGACGTTTGATCTTGCCTTCCAGCAACCGTTGCAGTGCCTCCAGCAGCGGCGTGTCGGGTGACACCGTCAACGGGTCGCGTGTCATCACGTCCGCTGCGCGGCGCTGTCCCAGCCGGATCTTCTCGCTGCCCGCGAGCGGCAGGCGCCCCGAGAACGCTGCCAGGATGCCGCTCCGCTCGCCTTCACCGCTCCGGCGCAACAGGTCGCCGTCGGTGATGATGCCGGCGATGCGGCCCGTTTCGTCGACGACGACCACACGGCGCTGGCTGGCGGTCACCAGCAGGTTGACCACGTCGCCCAGGCTGGCATCGGCCAGCACAGTTGGCACATTTTGAGTCATGACATCGGCAACGCTGGTCCGCTTGCCCGGCTGTGTTGCGCGGTGGGGCGCTTCCTGCACAGGAGGCAGCGCCAGCGCCCGCAGCACATCGACCCGGCTGACCATGCCGGCCAGTTGTCCGGCAGTATTCAGCACGGGCAGCCGCTTGATGTTGCGTTCCGTCATCGCCTTGACGGCGTCGCCGATGGGGGTGTCGGTCTGGACGGTGACCGGGTTGGGTGTCATCAGGTCGGCTGCCGTCCGCCCGCTGGCTCTGATCTCAGCCAGATGTTGACCGAGCTCGCTGCCTGTGAGTACCTCTTCCAGGCTGGTGGTCAGGATGCCGCCGCGGCTTACCAGATCGCCGTCGGTGAGAATGCCCACGACGCGGCGTTGCCGATCCAGCACGGGTAGGGCGCGAAAGTCCTTGCCGATCAACAGCGTGACGATCTCCGCGACCGGTGTGTCGGTTTGCACGGCTCGCACTTCGCTTGTCATAATGTCGGAGACAGGGGCGGCTGCCGGCAGCTCGCGCAGCTTGCGGTGGGTGTAGCTGATGACCTCCACCGGTTGCACGGTGATCAACCCCTCGGCCACCATTTCAACCACCCGCGGCATGAGACGTGCAACCCGGTCGGGGTGGTCCACCCATTCGATGATCAGGGGCAGGTCCTCGGACAGGCGCATGATGCTGGCGGTGTGGATACGGCTGTGCGCGCCGAAGCCGGCCACCGCGCGCGTCACCGTGGCGCCGGCGCAGCCCTCGCTCTTGAGCATCTCGAGCAGCGAACTGTAGAGCGGACGACCGTGCCAGCGGTCGCTGTCGCCGATGTAGATGGATACTTTGGTCGCAGTTCCGACGATTTCCATAGACGCCTCACAGGAGTTGCGCAGCCCAGACGCCGAGCAACGCGGCCGTCAGGCCCAGCAATGTATTGCCGAAGAAGTTGATGCCGCCTGCCAGCCACTGGCCGCTTTGGAACAACGCCAGTGTCTCGACGGAGAAGGATGAGAACGTAGTGTAGCCGCCCAGCAGCCCGATGGCAAAGAAGAGCCGCCATCCGGGGCCGATGGGCAACCGCTGGTTGGCCATCGTCACAAAGAACGCCAGCACGAAGCTGCCCGACACGTTGGCGATCATCGTGCCGTAAGGCAGCGCGGTGCCCAGGCGGTCGGCCGCCCAACCTTGTACGACGTAACGCAGGTTGGCGCCGACGAAGCCGCCGAGGCCAATGAATAGGATTCGGGTCAATTCCATTTACACACTTCTCATAGTTGCAAAATAGCCTCTACCAGGCGGTTATCGCCGGTAGAGGCTATCAGTCTTGCAACGGTTTGGTGCGGGGAGCCTCATCCCCAATGACTTGGCGTGGAGCGGCCGTCACGTCACCGATCGGGGAACAGGCAACTGCCGCCGCCGCCTGCGCTGCACACAGCACACGCGCCGCGGATTTCCTCGTCCTGGCCGGGCCGGTTCAGCCCCTGATCCCTGCGCCAGCCGGCCAGCTTTTCCACTTCGTCCGCGGGGAAGGGCCGCGCGCGCCCAAGCTCGATCACGGTCTTGGTGATCAGCGCGGCCTGCTCCAGCTTTTCCAGTCTGAGATACGCCTCAACGACGGTGCCGCCGACGGTGACGCTGCCGTGACGCTGCAACACCAGCGCGTCGTAGCGGTTGATCAGGTCGGTGATAACCTTCGCTCCCTCGACCGAAGCTGGCGTGGCGTAGTTGGTGGTCGGGATGCGGCCAAAGCCAAGGATCACCTCGGGCAGCAGGCAGGGCGCGACATCGTAGCCGGCGATGCTCAGCGCGATGGCGATGGGTGGATGCGCATGGACCACCGCCTGGACATCGGGGCGCTGACGATAGGCCTCCAGATGCAGCAGGATCTCGGAACTGGGACGCAGCCCGCGCTGGGCGTTGTACTTTCCTTGACCCACGACCTGGCCGGTGTCGTCGATGGTGACAAGCTGGCTGGCCTGCACCAGCGCTTTGCTGTAGCCGCTGGGCGTGACGAGAAAACGCCCGTCGTCGAGACGAGCGCTGACGTTGCCATCGGTGGCCAGGCAGTAGTTTTTCTGGTGAAGCAACCGGCAGACCTGGATGATTTCCTGGCGCAGTTGCTGTTCGGTGAGGCGGCGGGCGGGCTTCTTGCCGGCCTCGTAGCGGATCAAAGCGCTCACGCAGCCATCCCCGGCAGGTCGATGTCGTCCACGATGCCGACGATCACCGCGCGCACGCAGCCGTTCGGCTCCATGTTCAGCAGTTGCCGCGCCCCGTTCCCTTCGTCCAGCACCAGCACGGTGTCGCCCGGGCCAGCCTGTGCCAGATCGACCGCGATGTCGTACTTGGCCTCGGCCGTGCCGGTGTCAGGGCGCAGCCGCTCGACCAGCAGCAGCTTGTGGCCGTCGAAGGTGGGATGTTTGATGGTGGCAACGACGTTGCCGAAGACGCGTCCGATGTACATGGGGGAAGGAGTTCGCTAGTGTGTGAGTGCGGTAGTTCGTTAATGGGTTAAGGAAACCGTAGCGAAGGGTTGGCGAGGGGCGTCAAAGTTCTCGGAAGTTTCCGGCTTTGAGGTCGTGGATCGTCTCGTTAGCGTGGAGATCACGCTGTCCTGCCTGAATATCGGCTTCGATTTGGCAGTTCCACACTTCGTCTTCCCACTCGTCGAACCACTTGCGCAGTTCAAGCACCTCGCGCGGCGAGAGCTGGGTGATGGCTGCTTTGATCTCGGTCACATCAGTCATGGTTTTTTGGTTGCGCTTTCAGGGTCTGGTCGTTTCAGCAAATCAATCGAGACGCGCCTATCGAACAGAACTTCAGCGCTGCCGAACTATCGAACTACTGCACTAAAGCACCACGGAACTCACATCATCGACGATTCCGACGATGGCGTGATCGACCGGCACGAACTGGACGGGGAGCGCCAGCGCAGCCTCGCGGCTGGCGATGAAGAAGACCAGCTCGCCAGGACCGGCCTGCGCGGTGCCGTCAGCCGCGACCACAGGTTCACCGGCGGGCTGCTGCTGCTTGTCCAGCGGCTGAATGACAAGTAGCTTGACCCCTTCCAGGCCCGGATATTTCTGAGTTGCGACAAGAGTGCCGATCACACGTGCCAGTTGCATGGGCGGGATTATACCACAGGTCAATCGAACGCGTACAGCAGCAGCGGGATCTCCATTTCGCCCGCCGTCAGCCCGCCGTGATGGCCGCGGAAGTGCATGTCGTAGCGGTCCTGCTCGAACCACCAGACGCTCTCGCCCTCGAATGGCAGGATCACCAGTTCAGCCATGCGCGCCAGGAACTGTGGCGCAAAGGGCGGCGGGCCGAAGTAGCCGGCGTCCATCAGTTCCGAAGTGCGTGCTACCACTGCTCGGTCGGTCAGCAGGCTCGAGAGCAGGCTGCGCGCCGCTTCGATCTCGCCCTCGCGGACGTACAGGAACATGTCGCGCGGCGAGCCGGCCGGCGCCAGCACCTGGCCCTGACGGTTGGTGCGCAGGAGCGGCTTCAGAGTCGTGTATTCGGGCAGCAGGTTCAGGTAGATCACCGTATCGGGATCGACCGCGACCTGGCCGTGGTCGGCAGTCACCAGCAGCAGCGTGTCGGGACGGCCGCGCAGTTGCTCGCGCTGGAACCAGCTTTCCAGGCCGGCGAAACACGCCTCCATTTCCGCTTCCAGATGGAGCGACCCCGGCCCGTAGTCGTGGCAGATGGAGTCGATCTGCGGCAGGTAGATGCTGAACAGCGCCGGCCCGCTGGCCTCGTCCATCGCCAGCCCAAGATTCACCAGCATTTCGGGCTGGGTCTTGTAGGGCAGCAGCGTCGCACCTTCACTGATCATCGTCGAATAGGTCGAGCCGCTGAGCGCGCCGGGCTGGGAAACATAGCAGGTGATGCCGGCCGCCTGCAGGCCTTGCACGAAGTCGTTGCGCGGCAGCAACACGTTGCCGGGGACGCCTGTTTCGCGTAGTGTCTCTGGTTGCTTGGTGCCCGCAAAGGAAAATGGCAGCGGCTGGATGATCGCATCGACCAACGGTTCGTAGTATTGCCACTCAAAGATGCCATGTTGGCCCACCGGTCGGCCTGTGTACAACGCAGTGACGTGCGCGGCGGTTGTGGAAGGGAACTGTGACGTCAACTTGGTGACGCTGCCCTGGTGGATGAAGCGCTGGAGGAACGGGTAGCGGTCGGCAGTTTGCTCGAAGAAGCGCCAGCCAAAGGCATCAATGAAGAGCAAGATTACGTTCTGATAGCGTTCCGGCAGTCTTTGGAAGCCATCCGGTTTGAGGGCGCCGGATGCATCGCCGATTAGCACGGAGCGGATGAAGCCGGGAATGTCGGAGAAGCAGCCGCCATCGTAGCGCGGTTTTACAAACCCCGTTTGTGGATCGAATGAGATTGGCATGAGACAGTTTCTTTCAGGTTCAGCGGGGCGCGCGGCTAGGAGCTAAAACGGCCCTGCGGATCGAGGACACCCTTGACGCGCCGGTAGAAGGCATTGGCTTGCGGGATTGGTGCGCCGATGTGAGGGCCGCCGGTTGCGCCGCGCAGCACCAGACCGGGCAGGCCTGCCTGGCTGAGAATGGTATCCAGAGCGAGGGCGTCGCCGCGCAGGTCGCCCGGCCAGGCGAGCCACGCCACATTGCCGGCCACGCTGAAACGCAAACGCATATCACCGGTCTGGTCGCCGGCGCCGCGTATCAATGCGTCTGCCAGTCGCGCGAGCTTGACAGCGTTGCACGGCGTCTTGACCAGCGGCAGCTTATGCGGCGCCCAGGTGAACTCGCGCGCCGCGCGCCACAACCCGGCCTCTTCGTCGCCGGTGGCGACTTGTAGATCACCGGCGACCGCGCGCAACAGGGCCTGCAGGCGGTCGATGCGGAGCGTCAGCGTTTCCGCCAGCCCGCCGATGCGCACGTAGAGAGTAACGCCGGTGCTGTCGATCTCGCCGGGAACTGCCAGATCAATGGCTTCGATGTCCAGCGGCTGACGAGTGAGCCGTTGAATGTCAGCCTGGGCAGCCGCTGCATCAGTGTATGAAGCGACCAGCGTCGCGAAAACCTGCGGCTGCGGGAAGACCTTGAAGCTCAGCTCAGCCATCACGCCCAACCGGCCCAGGCTGCCTACCATCAGCTTGGGAAAGTCGAAGCCGGCCGCGTTTTTGACCACCTTGCCGCCGCCGCGCACCACGCTGCCGTGCCCGTCCACGAAGCGCACGCCCAGGATGAAATCACGCACGCCGCCGTAGCGGTACCTGCCCGGCCCGCTCAGTCCGGCGGCCACCGTGCCGCCCAGCGTCGCGCCGGCATCGGCCAGCGGCGGGTCGAAGGGCAGGTACTGGCCGTGTTCCGCCAGCATCGCCGCCACCTCGCTCACCGGCGTGCCGGCCAGCGCTGTAAAAGTGAACTCGTCGGGCACGTACTCCACAATGCCGCGCAGCCCGCGCATGTCCAGCACCATTGCACCGTCCTGCGCCGCAGATAATGCGTGCTTGCTCCCGCCGCCGCGTACCACCAGCCGTTCGCAGCTTCGCACTACATATTGTAGCTCAGCCAGGTTCTGCGGCTGCACGACATCTGCTGGCCCCGACTTGCCTCGATCCGTCTCTCTCCGCAACTGACCACTGGCTACTGACGACTGATCACTGATCACCGATAACCGATCACCGTTCCCCGCAACTTGTAGCATCTTCCCGCGGTTCGCGATCTCCAGCGGGTCCATGGCCCGGCGCATGCGCGTCATGGTTGCCATGTCGTATTCGCTGAACATGCGCGGCAGATGGGCGCGTTTCTCCATGCCGATGCCGTGCTCACCGGTGATCGACCCGCCGAGGCCGATGCAGAGGTCCAGGATCTCGCTGGCCATCTCCTCGGCGCGGTCGTAAGCGCCGGTGATGCGGGCGTCGTAGAGGATCAGCGGGTGCAGGTTGCCATCGCCGGCGTGGAAGACGTTGGCCACCGGCAGGCTGTACTTCTGGCTCAGCGCCTCGATGCTGGCCAGCGCTTCTCCCAGGCTGCTTCTTGGCACCACGCCGTCTTGCACCACGTATTGCGGGCTGAGCCGGCCCACGGCCGAGAACGCACCCTTGCGCCCTTTCCAGATCAGCAGCCGTTCGGCGTCGTTCTGGGCGGCGCGGATCTGGTACGCACCCGATTCGCGGATCACTTCCAGCAGGCGCTCGAATTCAACCTCGACCTGCACCGCTTCACCTTCCAACTCGACGATCATCAGCCCGCCCGCGTCCAGCGGGTAGCCGGCATGGGCCGCTTCCTCGGTTGCCTTGATGGCCAGCGGATCCATGATTTCCATCGCGCCGGGCAGCAAGCCGCTGGCGACCACCATCGCGACTGCATTGCCGGCTGCTTCGAGAGTGCGATAGGCGGCCAGCACCGTGCGATAGGTCTCGACGCGCGGGATCAGCCGCAGGGTCGCTTCCAGCGCGATGCCGAACAGCCCCTCGCTGCCAACGAAGAAGCCAGGCAGGTCCGGTCCCGTTGCTTCCAGGCTTTCGCTGCCGAAGCTGACCACCTCGCCATCAGCCAGCACGACCTTCAGGCCCAGGATATGGTTGCTGGTCATGCCGTACTTCAGGCAGTGGACGCCGCCTGAGTTGAAGGCGATGTTGCCGCCCACTGTGCAGACCGACTGGCTGGCCGGGTCAGGCGCGTAGTACAGCCCGTATGGCGCAGCAGCCTTGGTCACGTTGAGGTTGATCACCCCCGGCTCTACCACCGCGATGCGGGCGTCCGGGTCCAGCTTGAGGACGCGATTCAGCCGGTTCAGCGCGATGACGATCCCCTCGGCGATGGGCAGCGAGCCGCCGGAGAGGCTGGTGCCGCTGCCGCGGGCCACGAAAGGCACGCGGAGCCGGTTGCACAGCCGCACCGTGTCGATGACCTCCTGCTGCGATTCCGCCAGCACCACTGCCCGCGGCCGCACGCGCATGGCCGTCAGCGCGTCACACTCGTAGGGCGCAACCTGCGCGGCCTGTGTCAACAGCCGGCCGGGCGGAAAGATCGAACCGAGAGCAGAGATGAGCGTGTCGGTCACCGATGACCTCCTAAAATGCTTGTAAGGGGAACGAACCAGCCGAATCCACGAGGGGAGCTACTTTCCAGATGTCTGGGAATCGTTTCCATCTTCCGGTGGTGGATGATACCCGACTCGGGACCAGATTGTGCGCGCCGACACTGCCAGCGGATGATTCAATCGCAGCCCTTCAACTGTCGCGCGTCCAACGGGAGTCAATCCAATGATGCGGAGTGTGTCATCGCTCCACGCAAAGTTCTCTTCCCAGACATGCTTCCGCGGATGGAAGAGGTGAACCAAAGTCTTCGATAGCGGATCAATGGCGCTTGTCTTCGCCTGCTTGTAGCCGTTGCAGGCCGTGCAGGCGTAGCAAAGGTTCTCGAGGTCGCTCGACCCGCCTTCTGAGCGCGGAATGATGTGGTCGATCTCGCCCTCGATTCCACTCAGCCACTCGGCAGTTCGACAATATTCGCAACGGAAGCCGGCTCGCCGCTTGACCTGGTCACGTAGTGATCTCGGAATCGAAGGACTGGTCATCGACGCTGTTCTCCAACGGAGCTCTGAATGGAATTTCGTGGCCTCGCTGAGCCAGAATCGCTAGCGCCTGTGCACGACGAAGTACGGACATGTGGTATTCTTCAAGCAAGGCCGTCTGTTCTGAGGTTTCCGCCTCGGTCAGGTTGCGCTCTCCAGCGGCATGATTGAGTTGACGCAAGCGATGCTGTCCTGCTGAGGAAAGCGATGGCCGAGCCATTGCCCACAACGCCTCGTCTGAAAGCAGGTGCATAGCTGCGAACTCTGCTGCAAGACTTTCTGGAACGCTCGGTGGCGCAGTCAGGGCTGCATCAACAGTCGTGGCTACGATGTCATCGACAGTGCGATACGTCAAATCAGCCGCTCGTTGCAGCTTGGCAACCACCGATGCTGGCAAGCGAACGGTCAACGTTTGTTCCTGTATCATGGCATGATCTCCCGCTACACTCGGACCAATAGCGACCTTGCGTGTCATAGTGCAATGGATTATACCGATTTGCCGGAGGAAATCAATCCGGCGTCGGAGAGCCGATCTGACTGTCAGGGCAATCGCATCTAATTTGACAATGTCAGATTAGGGGCCTGAGCGGTTCAGAACCCGAGATTTGCGAGAGCGAGTACGATTATCCAGGTGTTGAACGACAAGAGAAGCAGCCTCTAGCGGAGAGAGAGTAGGCAAAGGGAGTGCTGCCCGGAGTAATTCTCGGACATTCGCAACCGAAAGGGCAGGCAGACGATCCACTTCATACTCGGCTAAAAGGTCTGGGTCTCGAAGGTGTTTCTGTTCCCAGTCGAGACGGGTCTGATTGATAAACCACTGGGCAAGAACGGTAAAAGCGAGTTGGTGTTGCCAGGCATTGTAGGAAGTAGTCTGGATTTCATCCCATCCGAACTCGGATTTGGCGTCCTGGTTGTCTCGTTCGATGAAGTAACGTTGGGATTTCCGCAACGCCATGACCTGAAGTGGTGTGTCTGCTGAAGCATTGCTGAAGGTATAGGAGTATTTCTTGCCTTCTTTGCGCATCAACAACCATTGTTTGGTCACGGTCAAGTCATCCTGGACAGTCCAAACTGGAATACGAGCAAAACCAGCCTTCAACCAGCCCCGTTCGGTAGGCCGGATCGTCAGAGTTTGCCAAAGGACAGACGGATGGACTGGTAAGTCGTCGATCCGGTGTGGTAAAGGTGACAAAACCCTTTGTTCCGTGGCTTTGCGACCTCGTTTGTTCTGTGGAATGCCGATTTTCGGTTCACTCAGATAGACTTTGGTATTGGCTGGAACATCGGCATAGAATTCGATGCCAGCCTGATCCATTTTCTGACGAAGCCAGAAGCTGCGCCCGTACAGTCCATCGCAGCCCACCGCAGCAAACGGAATATCTTCTGCTTGCGCTCGTTGCAGCATCTGCCAAAACAGTTGCAGTTTTGTCTGGAACTGCCGATCCTCAGGCAGACCGGTTTTCTGGCGCAACTCTTGATGGTCTTCGTCAAACCACTCTTCTGGCAGGTACAACTCGCCGTCAATCCAGTTGTGCTTGCCATCTTTGACAATCGAGAGAAAGACGCCGACCTGACTGATATCTACTTTTCCTTGTCGTCCGTTATACTGACGACCGACGCCGACCAACACTTTGCCGCTTCTGTCATCCGCACTTTCGTCGCCCAGCAACATGCTTCCCGTCTCAAAATGTGGATGCCAGACAATTTCCGTCCGGGCCTGCTTGATCACTTTCGGTCCCGACCAGGGTGATTCGCTGATGTAATGGTGCATATTCTGATATGGCACGCCCTCCGTCCGACTGATTGCTGCTATCGTTCGCTCTTTCTCGATCCGCAGAATGCCGTTCAGGTAATGATAGCCATATTCACGTGTATCTCGAGTTTTTGTTTGCGTATACACACCATATACATGCCAAAACTCTCTCAATCGGTGGCCTAAATCCTCGATCTCTCCCAGATTCAGGCCCCAGCGCTCGATTTCCATCCGGTCATTTTGTGGCAATTCATTCGTCTATTATTGTCAGAAAGGCTCTCATTGTCCTAATCTGACATTGTCAAATTAGAGGCTGTTTGAAAAGACTTCGGAAGTTACTTGGCGGCTCGATCCGGCCAGCAACGCTGCGCCTGCTGAACGACCATGCGCCGTCAGGCGATTTCACTCCCTTCGTGGACGAAAGCTTCGGCCGCGTCGTGTTCACCAGTGGGACCGCACGGCGCGATCAACAGGCCGTGCCGACAACGCGCTCAACGGGCAGCCGTGGCGCGACTACTGCACTTTTCAACTGGTCGGGCGAGAACCGGATTCCCGTGCCGCTGGAACGCGTGTCGAAGTGTATCCGGAGCCGCAGGCCGATCACGATCTGACCGGAACCAACCTCTCTGGGGTCACACCTTCGGCCATTTCTGGACCGCGCCAGACCGGGATGGCGTTTCTGTCAGCCGGTATCGAATCATTCAAAGGAGCGTTCCATGAGTCCTGCCCGCCTGGCCAAACTTGAGACGGCGATGCGCACGGTCCTCGCGTTCAACGAAGCGTTCAATCGCCACGATGTGGATGGCATGATGCAACTCGTGACCAGCGACAGCGTTTTCGAGAACACCGCGCCGGCGCCCGATGGTACCCGTTTCGCCGGCAAGGAGGCAGTGGCTGATTTCTGGCGTGGGTTCTTCGAGGCGTCGCCACAGGCGCACATCGACATCGAGGAGATCTTCGGTCTCGGTGAGCGTTGCGTCATGCGCTGGCGCTACACATGGGTGGATGAAACGGGTAGCGATGGGCACGTTCGCGGCGTGGATGTGTTTCGCGTACGCGGCGGCCTGATTATCGAGAAGCTGTCCTACGTCAAGGGATAGACTTTGTGCGATTTGTCGTTGATTGGTTGACGTGGAAGGAGACGTTGCAATGATTGAGCGAGTAAGTCGTTTGCTGTTGAGCGCCGGAATCGCGCTGGCTGTGCTTGCCGGCGGTGGCAAGCACGTCGATTCGGCTACGGCGGTCAACACGCCGTATCCGATCCTGTTCGTCACCCAGATCCCCATTCCGGCCGATTTCACCACGATCGGGTCGGTATTCGGCAACCACGACCCGCAGTTGCAGGCCGTGGGCCGCGGCGGCGACCTGTGGATTCGCTACCCTGATGGCACGCTGCGCAATCTGACCGCCGAGGGTGGCTTCGGCATGACCGGTTTTCAAGGCGCCGACTCGATCGCCGTACGCGATCCAGCCGTTCACTGGAGCGGTGATAAAGCGTTGTTCAGCATGGTCATCGGCGCGCCGACGGAGCAATACGTCTGGGAAACTTACCAGTGGCAGATCTACGAGGTCAGCGGGCTGGGGCAGGGCGAGACGGCAGTGATCACGCGCGTGCCCGGCCAGCCGGCTGACTACAACAACGTTTCGCCGATCTATGACAGCGACGACCGTATCATCTTCACCAGTGACCGGCCGCGCGACGGCCAGACGCATCTCTATCCGCAACTCGACGAGTATGAGGAAGCGGCCACGGTCAGCGGATTGTGGCAGCTCGATCCGGCCAGCGGCACGCTGCGCCTGCTGAACCATGCGCCGTCGGGCGATTTCACCCCCTTCGTGGACAGCTTCGGCCGCGTCGTGTTCACCCAGTGGGACCACTTACAGCGCGATCAGCAGGCCGATGCCGACAACGAAAACGCGCTCAACGGGCAGCCATGCGGCTACTGCACTTTCAACTGGTCGGGCGAGGAACCGGATTCCGTGCCGCTGGAGACGCGTGTCGAAGTGTATCCGGAGCCGCGGGCCGATCACGATCTGACCGGAACCAACCTCTGGGGTCACACCTTCAACCACTTCTTTCCCTGGACCATGAACCAGGATGGCAGTGAACTGGAAACGCTGAACCACATCGGCCGCCACGAGTTGCATAGCTACATCCCGCCCAGCCTGACCGACGATCCCAATCTGGTGGAGTACTACGGCCAGTTGCCGCGTTTCAACCCCAACGCCATCGACAACATGCTGCAGATCGCAGAGGATCCTGCCACACCGGGCCGCTACATCGGCATCGACGCGCCTGAGTTCTACACCCACGCCGCAGGGCAGGTGATCCGCATCGACGCGCCGCCAGGGCTGGACGCCGACCACATCGCGGTCACTTACATCACCCACCGCGACACGGCCAGCTACACCGACGATCCCAGTCCCGACCATTCCGGCCACTACCGCGACCCGCTGCTGCTGTCGGATGGGGCGCTGATAGCCGCACACACGACCGAAACGCGCGCAGCGTACAACGAAGGCACGCGCGCGAACCCGATTCCTCGCTACCGCTTTCGCCTGAAGACGTTGAGCGTGGCAGGCAACGGTTACTACGAGGCCGACCAGCCGCTGACCGCCGGCATCAGCAAGTCGGTCAGCTATTGGGACCCGGACGTGCTGGTCAGCTATTCCGGCGAACTGTGGGAACTGCAACCCGTAGAGGCGCGGGCAACGCCACGGCCCGCGGCGACGACAGCCAGTCTGGTTGCGCCGGAACTGGATGCGTTCAACCAGGCCGGAGTCAGCCCTGAGGCGCTGCGCAGCTATCTGACGGCCAACGACCTGGCACTGATCGTCAGCCGCAACGTAACGACGCGCGACGACTTCGACCTGCAACAGCCCTTTAACTTGCGGGTGGCAGGCGGCGGTGCGCAGACCATCGGCGCGCCGGGGACGATCTACGACGTGACCGCGATGCAACTGTTCCAGGCCGATCTGATCCGCGGGCTGGGCGGGACAGAAGAGCCCGACCCCGGCCGGCGGGTGCTGGCGCAGCCGCTGCACGACCCGGCTGTGCAGAATCCGCCCACATCCGGGCCGCCCGGCAGCGTCGCAGTTGCGCCCGACGGCTCTGTAGCTGCGTTTGTGCCCACCAGCCGCGCGCTGAGCTGGCAGTTGACCGACGGCGACGGTGTGGGCGTGGTACGCGAGCGTTACTGGCTGACGTTCCAGCCGGGCGAGATTCGTGTGTGCACGTCATGCCACGGCCTGAGCGAATTCGACCAGGCCGGCAACGGGCCGCCGCAGAATACGCCGGCCGCGCTGGTGCAACTGCTAGGCTGGTGGAGTTGCCCCGACTTCGATGGCAGCGGCGCGGTCGATGCCGCCGATTTGACTACGATCGCCAGTCAATGGGGCCAGGCATCCAGCGATCCGCACTATGACCGCGATGGCGACGGTCAGATCACCGTGGTCGATGTGATGCTGGTGGCGAGCCGTTGGGGCGAGGTGTGCAGCGGGTGATGGACGTATGAGCTGGCCACTGATAGTGTTGATCGTGTTCTTTGCTGCCGCGTTGCAGACGCTGGCCGGGTTTGGCTTTGCGCTGCTGGTCATGCCGCTGCTGACGCTGGTGTTAGGGCTCAAGACGGCCGCGCCGTTGGTGGCGTTGGTGGGGTTCACGCTTTACCTGGTCAATTTGCTGCGCTATCGCCGCGGGCTGGTGTGGCGGGAGACGCTGCAGCTTCTGCTGCCGGCGCTGGTGGGTGTGTTGGTCGGCGTGCAGGTTCTGCGTACGTTCGATGAAAATCTGATCAAGGGAGTGTTGGGGGTAGTGCTGATCGGGTACGCCCTGTTTGCGCTGTTCAAGCCTGCCTTGCCGCCGCTGAAATCTACCGTCTGGGCGTATCCGGTCGGGTTCCTGGCGGGCTGCCTGGGCGGCGCGTTCAACACTCCCGGCCCGCCAATCATCGTCTACGGCAACGCGCGCGTCTGGCCGCGCGACCAGTTCCGCTCCACGTTGCAGGTCATTTTCCTTGCCAGCAGCGCAACGGTGATTCTGGCTCACGCCGCTGCCGGGAATATCACGGCCGACGTGGCGCGAATGGCTGCT
Source organism: Anaerolineales bacterium (assembly GCA_020634615.1). Classification (GTDB taxonomy): domain Bacteria; phylum Chloroflexota; class Anaerolineae; order JAAEKA01; family JAAEKA01; genus JACKBK01. The sequence goes on along the minus strand of JACKBI010000002.1, from coordinate 198,189 downwards.
ATTGCTTTACCGGCATTGCTGGCAGGTATCGCGCTGGGCGCATTCATCGACCGACGCATGAGCCACGAACGCTTTCGAACTGCCGTTCTTGTCTTGATTATGGCAACCGGTGTTCTGATGCTGGTGTGAACAATACCAGCACCTGTGCATCTGCGAGATGTTTGAAAAGCCACCTATTAGAGACGAGTGAGAAGCCCCGGAATTGGTGCGCGTTGAGTTGACACTGCCCGGCTGCCGTTGTATCATTCAGAACATCAGCGGCGGGAGACAGCGCCTGAATTGCCGCATTTCCCTCGTTTCCCTTCCGTCCCATCCGCTTCCACTTCCCCAAGGAGCACGACATGACCATAACGTCCCTGCCACCTCTTTCCACCCGGCGTGAACGCGTCGCGTGGTATCTGTACGACTTTGGCAACTCAGCCTACGCGTCGGTGGTCTATCTGGCGGTGTTTGCCGCTTATTTCAAGCAGGTGGTCGTCGGCGGCGCGGAAGGTTCACGTCTGTGGGGGCTGGCCATTGGCATCGCGCTGGTGATCGTCGCGGTGATCGCACCGATCCTGGGCGCGCTGGCCGACTACTCTGGCGCGAAAAAGCGCTTTCTACTGGGCTTCACAGTTCAGGCAATCATTTTCACCGCCATGCTCTTCTTCGTCCAGGCGGGCGATGTAGTCTCCGGCATGTTGTTTTTCATCCTGGCCGAGATCGGTTACCGTTGCTCGCAGATCTTCTACGACGGATTCCTGCCGGAACTGGCTCGCCCGGACGAGATGGGCAAGATATCTGGCACGGGGTGGGCCATCGGATCGGCCGGCGGCGTCATTGCGCTGCTGATCATTCTGCCGCTGGTGATTCTGATCCCCGGTGACACCACCGTTCGCTTCGCGATGGTCATCACCGCGCTGTTCTGGGTGCTGTCCACGATCCCGCTGATTCTCTGGCTGCCGGAGAAGGCGCAGAAGAAAACGTTGCCGCCAGGTGAGAACTATGTCAGCGTAGCCTTCAAGCAGGTTGCGCATACCATTCGCACCGCCGGCCACTTCCGCGAGATGACCAAGTTCATGATCGCCTTCCTGGTCTACGGCGGCGGCGTGGCGATTGCATTGGAGTTTGCGGCGATCATTGGTGCGGTGCTGTTCGGCATGGGCCAGCAGCTGATCATCGTTTTCGCCATTGTGGTGCAGATTGCCAACGTGGTGGGTGCGTACATCTTCGGCCTGCTGGTCGAGCGCATCGGGGCAAAGCCGACCCTGCTGGCGTCGCTGGTGGCCATGGTCGGCGTGGTGGCTGCGCTCTACTTCAACCAGACGCAAGTCGGCTTCATCCTGATCGGCGCGGCGGCTGGCATCGCGATGGCCGGCGTGCAGTCGGTCAGCCGCACCATGGTTGGCCTGTTTGCACCGCCAGCGCAGAGCGCTGAGTTCTTCGGCTTCTTCACCATGATCGGTCGCATCGCTTTCTGGATCGGGCCCCTGGTTTTCGGCTGGGTCGCGGCGGAACTGGCGTTGATGTTCGAAGGTCAGGGCGTGGCGGTTGAGCCCGCCGAGCAGCAGGGGATGCGGCTGGCGTTGCTGGTCATCGCTGGCTTCCTGATCGCCGGCCTGCTGATTGTGTTGACGGTCAACGAGAAGTCGGCGCGCCAGGCCGCGGCTGAGCCGGAACTAGTGGTAGCAGCCGCGCCCGCGGAAGCATAGGCGACTGCAGTCCACTGGATGACAAGGGTTGAGAAAAACAGGTCTATTCGGTCGGTGTGGTAGAAACCGGGTTTTTTCTGCACAAAATGCTCCGCCGTTTTACGCGCCTTTCAGGGCATCGTAGATCTGGTCCGCGAGATTAAAACCCAGTTTCTGAGGCAGCATGTGACCAGTTGCGAAAACAATCGCCAAGCCGACTTTGATCGTCATTCCCGCGAAAGCGGGAATCCAGGACTGCGAAGATTAGATTCCCGCCTTCGCGGGAATGACGGAGTACCGGATCAATTCTCAAGGTTCATCGATCAGGCTGCAGAAGAGGCTCGCGGTCCGTAGTCAAGGCTGCGCCCTGGCAAATACTCGACACGAATTCTTACATTGGAGACTCTCTTGTGAACGGAAAAGTTGCTTTGGTTACCGGCGCTGGTCGCCGCGGCGGGATCGGCGAGGCTGTCGCACGCAGGCTGGCTCAGGCCGGCGCGACCGTGGTCATCGCCGATCTGTGTGCGCCGCCGCCGGCTGACTTGCCACATCCCGGCATCGGCCAGTGGGAAGAACTGAACGAGATCGCGGCTGAAATCGAGGCGTTGGGATCGCCTGCCATGCCGCTGCAGGTGGACGTGACCGACGCGGCATCGATCCAGCGGATGGTCGGCAAGGTCGTGCAGCAATTCGGCCGCATCGATATCCTGGTCAACAACGCGGGGGCCATTTTTGGACCGTCGCCGGTGATGCAGATGGCCGAGGACGCCTGGCGCAAAACGCTGGAGGTCAACGCGACCGGTACATTTCTGGTCAGCAAAGCCGTCGCGCCGGTGATGATGCAGGGCGGCCGCGGCGGTCGTATCGTCAATCTGTCGTCGCTGGCTGCCGTGCGCCCCCGGCCCTACATGTCAGCCTACGCGGCCAGCAAAGCAGCCGTGGCCGCGCTGACACAGTCCATGGCCCAGGAGATGGCCCAGTTCGGTGTCACTGTCAACGCGGTGCTGCCGGGCGACATCGACACCGGCATGAAGCAGTGGGGCTATCAGCTCGAGGCGCAGATCATGCAGCGGCCCTACAGCGAAGTGGTGGCCGCTGGCATCGCGCGCATTCCCGCGGGCCGGCTGGGCACGCCGGACGATGTGGCCAGCGTCGTGGCGTTCCTGGCTTCGGACGCGGCCGAGTTCCTGACCGGTCAGCTTGTCAACATCAGCGGAGGGCGCGAGCTGGCATGATGAGCGAGAACGTGCCCATGATCCTGACCTTTGCGATCCTGGGCCTGACCATCGCTCTGTTCATCTTCAGCCGGTTGCGGGCGGATCTGGTGGCGCTGCTGTCGCTGCTCGCTCTCTTTGCCACCGGCATCCTGACCAGCAAACAGGCGCTATCCGGTTTCGCAGATTCCACAGTCATCATGGTCGCCGCCCTGTTCGTGGTGGGCGAAGGACTGTCGCGCACCGGCATCACGGCCTGGCTGGGCCAGTTTTTTATGCGCCAGGCGGGCGACAGCGACCTGCGGCTGATGGTTGTGGTCATGCTGGGCACGGCCGTGCTCTCGGCGTTCCTGAGCAACACCGGCACGGTGGCCATGCTGCTGCCCGCGGTTGTGGCGGCTTCCTGGCGCATCGGCGGCCTGCCATCGCGCTTCTTGCTGCCGATGGCTATCGCTGCCAACCTGGGCGGGCTGATGACGCTGATCGGTTCGCCGCCCAACATCGTCGTGTCCGACACGCTGGTAGCGGCCGGGTTCGCATCCTTCGGATTCTTCGAGTTTGCCATCATCGGCATCCCGTTGACGCTGGCGGCGGCAGCGTTTGTTCTGCTGTTTGGCCGCAAGCTGCTGCCTTCTCATCAAACCAGCGACCGGCCGGTGGATCTCGATCAATCGATGGGCCGGCTTTCCGAGTCCTACCGGCTGACGGGCAAGCTGTTCCGGGTGCGGGTGCGCAACGCTTCGTCGCTGGTTGGCAAGACGCTGGCCGATGCTGCCCTGGGGCGTGATTTTGGCGTCACGGTGCTCGACGTGTTTCAGGAAGCTGATCCTGACGAGCAGCCTGCAAGCCGGCGGGACCGGCGACGTCACGGGCTTCAGGAACGGCTGGACTGGTTACAGGCTGACGAAGGCCGCCTGCCCAGCGCGGATACGGTGATCCGGGCGCAGGACATGTTGCTGGTAAAGGGCGATCCAAATGCTGTCACCGACTTGACTGAGCGTTTCAACGTCGGCGTGCAGCCCGTGGATCCGAGCCACGAGCGGCTGAGCGACCTGCTGTTGTCGCAAGAGGTGGGCGTGGCCGAGGTCATCCTGACGCCGCGGTCCAGATATTCCGGCCAGACGGTGGCCGAGTCGCAGATCGGCGACACCTATCAGGTGCAGGTGATCACCGTGCGTCGCGGCGATTCGCTGTTGCCGCGCAAGAGCACCCAATTGCAGTTTGGTGATTCACTGCTGGTTCGCGGAAAATGGGAGAACATCGAGCGGATCGGCAAGGAAACCGACAATTTCGTGGTCGTGGGCGAGCCGCAGGCCATGGCTCGCCAGGTCATCGACCTGACGCCCCGCTCGTTGATCGCCGTGTTGACCCTGCTGGGCATGGTGGCATTGATGCTTTTCAACGTCATGCCGACCGTGATGGCGGTGTTGTTGGCTGCCGCAGTGATGGTGATCACCGGCTGCGTGACACCGGACGGCGCGTACCGCGCCATCAACTGGCAGACCGTGATCCTGATCGCTGCCATGCTGCCGATGAGCATCGCGCTGGAGATCACCGGCGGCGCCGAGCTGATCGCCAACGGTTTGATCAGCACGCTGGGTACGGTCGGTCCGCTGGCGATGCTGGCCGGCGCATTCCTGCTGACCACCGGCTTCAGCCAGGTGATGAGCAACACCGCGACGACCGTCCTGGTGGCGCCAATCGTTTTGCAGGCAGCGCTGGGCTTGGGTATCGCTCCGCAACCGATGTTGATGATGGTTGCCGTGGGCGCAGGCGCCGCGTTTTTGACCCCGATTGCCTCGCCGACCAACACGCTGGTGCTGGCGCCCGGCGGCTATTCCTGGGGCGATTACGCCAGGATTGGCCTGCCGCTGCTGCTTCTGGTGCTGTTCATCAGCTTGTTGATTGTGCCAATTGCATGGCCGTTGTGAGAACATGAGACACCGACCCGCGGATTGAGAACGGCGCGGATTTCAGAAACCTGATCCGCGGTTTCCTCTTCATCCGCGGTGCTCAACGCCACACGGCAATCTACTCAAGGAGAAAATCATGTCTAGTCTTCTTCTCAATCGCAGCTTTTTGAAGCTGCTGGATTTTAAACCGGATGAGATTCGTTATCTGCTGCAACTGTCGCTCGACTTGAAAGGCGCCAAGCAAGGCGGTTTCGAGCGGCCGCGTTTGCGCGGCAAGAACATCGCGCTGATCTTCGAGAAGTCTTCGACCCGCACCCGCTGCGCGTTCGAGGTGGCCGCCTATGACCAGGGCGCACGGACCACCTACCTGGGGCCAACCGGTTCGCAGCTCGGTACGAAGGAGACCGCCAAGGATACGGCGCGCGTGCTGGGCCGGATGTATGATGCGATTGAGTATCGCGGCTTTGCGCAGTCCACGGTTGAGACGCTGGCGCAGTACGCCGGCGTCCCGGTCTACAACGGCCTGACTGACGAGTTTCATCCGACCCAGATCCTGGCCGACGTGTTGACCATGCAGGAGCACTCGGGCAAGCCGTTGAACGAGATCAGCTACTGTTTCATGGGCGACGCGCGCTTCAACATGGCCAACTCGTTGATGGTGGGCGGTTGCAAGCTGGGCATGGATGTGCGGCTCTGCGCGCCTGAGGCGCTCTGGCCGAACCGTGAGCTGGTGGCGCAGTGCCGCCAGCTCGCCGCGGAGACCGGCGCGAAACTCACGCTCACCGAATCCGTAGAGGAAGGTGTGAAAGGTGTCGATTTCATCCACACCGACGTGTGGGTCTCGATGGGCGAGCCGGACGCGGTCTGGGCCGAGCGCATCGCGCTGCTCCAGCCGTATCAGGTCAACGGTGAAGCGATGGCGCTGGCCGGCAAACCTGATGTGAAGTTCATGCACTGCCTGCCGGCTTTTCATAACCGCGACACGACCATCGGCGAGCAGGTCTACCAGAAGTTCGGCCTGGATGGGCTGGAGGTGACCGAGGAAGTTTTCGAGTCGCCGCAGTCGGTGGTGTTCGACCAGGCCGAGAACCGCATGCACACCATCAAGGCGATTCTGGTGGCGACGCTGGAAGGTTAACGCTGCGTTTGGATAATTGTAGAATGGGTGACTTGCGCCGTGCAGTTGTGGTGCTACAATAGAACCAGCATCAAGCAACAGAAAACGTCGCTCGCGATAAGGTTCCAGGTATAGCTGGGCATGCAGTGCTTGCAGGCATTCCCGCGAAGGCGGGAATCCAGCACTGTGAAGACTGGATTCCCGCCTTCGCGGGAATGACATCGTTAGAATTGCGGGCGAAAACGCAGGAACTTTGGAGGCACAATGGGTTTTTACGGAATGTATTTGGATCCGACCTATATGGTGATCTTCGTTGTCACGTTGATCATCTCGTTGGGCGCGCAGATGTATGTCAAATCGGCCTACGGCAAGTGGAGCAAGGTGCCCAACAGCAACAACCTGACCGGCTTGCAGGTCGGCCAGATCCTCTTGCAGCGCACCGGGCTGGGCGTCACGTACCAGGCAGCTTACGGCAAAGGCGTCCAGTTTCAGGGCATCGGCGGGCAGTTGACCGATCACTACGACCCCAGCAAGCACGTGGTGGGTCTGTCACAGGGTGTCGCCACGCAGGCGTCGGTGGCGTCCATGGCGATTGTCGCGCACGAGTTGGGCCACGCGCAGCAGCACGCTCAGCACTCGCCGCTGATCGCGATGCGCAACTTCCTGGTGCCGGCGGTGCGCTTCAGCCCGATGCTTTCCTACGCGCTGATCTTCATGGGCCTGATTTTCAACATCACGGGACTGTTCTACTTGGGAATCCTGGTGTTCGGGTTGATGGTGTTGTTCTCGATCATCACGCTGCCGGTGGAGATCGACGCCAGCCGGCGCGGCATCAAGCTGCTCAACGAGGCGGGGTTGATGGTCAACACCAGCGACGCGCAGGGTTCCAAAAACGTCCTGACCGCCGCTGCCACCACCTACATCGCCGCCGCGATCACCGCAGTGCTGCAACTGCTCTACTACCTCAGCATCGCCAACCGGCGACGGTAAATCTGCGGGACGTGATCAGTTTGTCATGTTGCGCGCTTTTTAAGAGCGCCAAGAGGTAACATCATGACTGTTGCATCATATCGTCAGGTATTGAAGCTTGCCCAGCAGCTTCCCTTCAACTCCCAGCTTGAGTTGGCAGAGGCGTTGCTGGGTAATGTTCGTATGACGTTGAATCCTCTGAGCGAGACTGAGGCAGCAGTCAACCTGTCACCGCTACTGGGGATGAGCGAGAGCGAACTCGAGGCGCTTGCCGAGGCAGTTGTTGCCCCCGAGCGCCAACAACAGATTGAAGACCTTTTGGCACTTAATCGCGAGGGCATGTTGACGGTTGAGCAGGGGGCGACTCTGGACCACCTGATCGCCGAAGTGGATCAGGTGGCACTGTTGAAAGCACGGGCACTGTACACGCTGCAATTGACCAGAGAGCAGTCCAGAGGGAACTGATGAGTGGTGGCGTGCCATCATTCTTGCGGAGACAGGTTACTGCAAAGGCAGCCGGCTGGTGCGCCTATTGTCGCAGCGCTGAGCGTTTGATGGGGATAGCGTTTGAGATCGACCACATTACTCCGATATCCGCGGGTGGGGAGACGGATGTTGACAATCTTTGCTTGAGTTGTCCCTCGTGCAATCGTCACAAGGCGGCGCGCACGCAGGCTTATGACCCCGACAGCGGGGAGCTCGTTCCTTTGTTTCACCCAAATCACCAACTATGGGCAGAGCACTTCCAGTGGATCAACGGCGGTGTCCAGATAACAGGACTTACCGCGATCGGGCGAGCCACGGTTCATGCGCTTCATCTGAATCGACCGGGGCTTGTTCAGGCCCGTCGCTATTGGATCGTGCTGGGGCTGCATCCACCCGAAGAGTAGTTGGGCTGGCGTCCGGTCAGCTGCGGCGACGCCGGGGATCCCGACGCTTGCTAACCACCGCCGCCACGACTTACATCGCCGCCGCCGTCACGGCCGGGCTGCAACTGCTCTACTACGTCAGCATCGCCAACCGGCGATGGTAGGGTTGGAACGTCTCACAATATTCGACGGGCCGGGCGAATTCGCCCGGCCCGTTTCGATTCCTTGGAAACGATGCCTGTGCCTTGCTCTACGACTCTGTAAACGACGACAGCAGATCCAGCACCAGCTCGTGCAGGTCACCGCGGTTGGGGAGGGTGCCCATCATGCCGTACATGGCGGCTGAGCGCTGCGGCAGGCCGTCGTCGCCGCCGAAGAGCGCTGAGGCGCGCCCGGTCAGTCCGCTGACCAGCCGGCCGGGCAAAACCTTCGCTGCGCCGCGGGCAGCTTTGACCGCTGCCTCGTTGCCGCTGCGGCGCAGGCTTGGCTGGCGGGCAGCGATGACCGACTGCGCCAGGTCCATCAGGAACGCGTCGGCCACCGCAGTGTGGGCGTAGTTCACCGTCAGGTGCAAGGTGGGCGGGAACTGCTGGCGATCCAACTGCCAGCCGCGTACGCTCATCTCGTCGCCGATCTCGTAGACGTTGTCCCGATCCGACGCGATAGCCATGACGCTCATCGGTGGGTTGCCCAGAATGCGCAGACCGTCGATCGCATTGACTCCATCGCGCAGCCGCACCGTGGTGCGCATCACCTCGGCGGCGATCTGGAGGTAGCCGCGTTCGCCCAGGTAGTTCATGATCGCCCAGGCCGCGGCGATGGCGCCGCCCGGCCGCGTGCCGGTCATGGTGGGCGAGGCGTAGATGCCGCCGGCCCAGTCAGTGGTGGCGAAAAGCTGGTAGCGGCGCAGCGCCTTGTCGCGGTAGAGAATGACCGATGCGCCCTTGGCCGCATAGCCGTACTTGTGCAGATCGACCGAGATCGACGTGACGCCCGGCACAGTGAAGTCGAAATCAGGCACGGGATAACCCAGACGGCGCACAAAGGGCAGCATCATGCCGCCCACGCAGGCATCGACGTGACATAACAGCTTGCGTTCCTGCGCCAGCGCGGCGATGTCAGCGATGGGGTCCACGACGCCGTGAGGATACGACGGCGCCGACCCGACCACCAGCACCGTGTCCATGTTGACAGCGCGACGCATGGCCGCGACATCGGCCCGCAGATCATCGCCGACCGGCACCCGTACCAGCTTGAGTCCGAAATAGTGGGCGGCTTTGTCGAAGGCCGGATGCGCCGAAGAGGGCAGGACGACCTCCGGCTGCTTGATCTTGGGCCTGGTCGCTCGTCCCCATTCGCGGGCGGTCAGCATCGCCATCAGGATGCTCTCGGTGCCGCCGGTGGTCATGTTGCCGGCCGCGGTTCCCTGGCCGCCCAGCAGGTTGCCCACCATCGCGATGACCTCGGTTTCGAAGCGCCGCAGGCTGGGGAAGGCGGTCGGGTTAAGGCCGTTCTCGGAGAAGAACATCCCGTAGGCGTCCTTGAGCAATCCCGTCACGTCGTCGTTGGCCTTGAATACCAGGCTGAAGACGCGACCGTCGCGCCAATCGACGTCTCGGCTGCGGGCAGCCTGCATCTCGGTCAGGATGACTTCCTTTGATATTCCGCTGGCTGGCAAGTAGACCTGTTTGTCAGTCATAGTTTGCGCCTCCGAAGGAGTTGGTTGCAGGTGGTGGACATTCCGTCACTTGCAGATTGTACCAGCGTTTTGGCGCGAGGAAAAGAGGGGATTGGGCAATTGGCCCGACGGTTGGCTATAATCGACCCCACAACATCGGTTCTAGCAAACCAGGAGAAACAACATGAAGATCAGTGCACGCAATGTTCTGGCCGGCACCGTTGTGTCGGTCAACCACGGCGCCGTCAACACGGAGGTCACCATCGCGCTGCCCGGCGGCCCCGAAATCGTCTCGGTCATCACCAAGAGTTCTGCAGAAAGCCTCGATCTGGCAGCAGGCAAGCAAGTCTACGCGGTCATCAAGGCGTCCAACGTCATGATCGCGACCGACTAGAGCAGAAGTAAAACAGGGAAACGAAGGGAAGAAGGGAAGGAAGAAGTCAGGATCACGGGTAACCGCCAGTCGCTGTTTCCCTCCTTTTCCTTCTTTGCCTTCTTTCCCTCTCCTTACCCCGCCTCCGCCATCATCGCCTTGGTCTGGCGGGCGGCGCGGTCACGGTCGTGTTTGGTGAGGATGCGCTTGCGGATGCGCAGGCTGAGCGGTGTGACTTCCAGCAGCTCGTCGTCGGCCAGGTATTCGATGCATTCGTCCAGGCTCAGCTCGCGCGGCGGTGTCAAGCGTTCCTGGATTTCCTTGGTGGAGCTGCGGATGTTGTCCAGGTGGCGCGCCTTGCAGACGTTGACGTCCAGATCGCCCGGCCGCTGGTGTTCGCCGATGACCATGCCCTGATACACTTCGACGCCGGGGCCGAGGAAAAGCACGCCGCGTTCTTCGCCGTTTTTCAGGCCGTAGGTTGTGGTCGTGCCCGATTCCCAGGCGACCAGCGAGCCGCGCGATCGGGATGGCAGCGCGCCGGCCAGTGGCAGGTAGTCATGGAAGAGGCTGTGCATGGTGCCCATGCCGCGGGTCGCGGTCAGGAACTGGTAGCGGAAACCGAGCAAGCCCCGGGTTGGCACCAGATAGGTCAGGAGCACGCTGCCGTTGTTCATGTCTTGCAGATTGAGCATCTGGCCGCGGCGGGTGCCCAGCATCTCGATCACCACGCCCACGGTCTCCGGAGAGGTCTCGATGTGGACTTCTTCGTAGGGCTCCAGCTTCTCGCCGTCCAGCCCGTCCTGCATAATCACCTCGGGGCGCGAGATCTGGAACTCGTAGCCCTCACGCCGCATGGTCTCGATCAGGATCGCCAGATGCAGCTCGCCGCGGCCGGAGACCAGGAAGGTGTCGGCGTTTTCAGTGTCCTCGACCCGCAGCGCGACGTTCTGGCGCAGCTCGTTGTCCAGTCGCTCGCGCAGCCGCCGCGACGTTCCCCATCTGCCCTCGCGGCCGGTGAGCGGCGATGTGTTGACGCCGAAGGTCATGCGAACGGTGGGCGCCTCGACCTTGATGACTGGCAGCGGGATGGGATTTTCGGGATCACCCAGCGTCTCGCCGATCGCGATCTCCTCCAGCCCGGCGATGGCCACGATCTCGCCTGCTTCTGCATGCTCGACATCGATCCGCTCCAGCCCTTCGTGGACGGTCAGGTAGCGGGCCTTCTCCAGTCTCATGCCGCCATGAAGAGTCAGCCGCGCCAGTTGTTGCCCGGTCTCGATGCGGCCGGCGAAGATCCGGCCAATGGCCGTCAGACCGCGGTAGTTGTCGTAGGCCAGGGTTGTCACCAGCACCTGCAGCGGCGCGTCGGGATCAACCTCGGGACAGGGGATGTGGCTGAGGATCGTCTCGAAGAGCGGCTGCAAGTCGGGACCCAGTTGCTCGGTCAGGCCGGCCTGGCCTTTGGTGGCGACGGTGTAGACGACCGGGAAGTCGGCCTGGTCGTCGGTGGCGCCCAGTTCCAGAAACAGTTCGAAGGTCTCGTTGAGCACGCGCTGCGGTTCGGCGTCCTTGCGGTCCACCTTGTTGATGACCACGATGGCGCGGTGGCCCATCTCCAGCGCCTTCTTGAGTACGAAGCGGGTCTGCGGCATGGGACCTTCAGCCGCATCCACCAGCAGCAGCACGCCGTCCACCATATTGAGGACGCGTTCGACCTCGCCGCCGAAGTCGGCGTGACCGGGGGTGTCAACGATGTTGATTTTGATGTGTTCGCCGGTCGCCGGTTCGACAATGGTGATGGCAGTGTTCTTGGCCAGGATCGTGATGCCGCGCTCCCGCTCGAGGTCGTTGGAGTCCATGACCCGCTCGGCCACCTGCTGGTTGGCGCGGAAAACCTGGGCCTGGCGTAGAAGCCCGTCGACCAGGGTCGTCTTGCCGTGGTCGACGTGGGCGATAATGGCGATGTTGCGTAAGTCAGTACGTTTTGTCTTCATTTTGTTCTCTCAATCGTGTAGGACAAGCAAAGACTTCGGCCGAACGGGCCGAAGTCCTTTAGCAAGTGCTATAATATCACGAATTGCGCAGAATTGAAAACCGGACTGGTTGTCGCAAACTTTGGCGACCAATCGGAGCGAAACGACCCCGGTTTCGTTCAGCGGCGCTGAAGCAATGCAATTGCGACAGATCTCGTTGGTGTGCTACAATCAGTGATGGGCAGTCGAATGTTCTTGCCGTAGGCTTGCGAACAGAACGAAACGAAGGTGTACAAATGGCCGTTCAGAATGTGACAATTCGAATGTCGGATCAACTGTATCATCAAGTCGAGCAGCGCGCCGGGCGTATGCAGCGGTCGGTCGAAGAAGAGGTGGTGGCAGTTGTTGAGGATGCCCTGCCGGTGCTTGACTTCCTCCTCGCAGATATAGCCGACGAACTGGGGCAGATGGTCTTCTTGACCGACTCAGAGCTTTGGCACGCAGCTCAGACCGTCATGACGGCAGGTGAGAATCGGCGAATGCAGGCGCTCGTGCTGAAACGACAGCGAGAAGGGCTGTCCCCTGAGGAGGAAATCGAGGCCGAACAATTGACGATGCGCCAGGAGCGGGTCATGCTGCTGCGCGCGCGTGCGGCGGCGTTGCTACGTGAACGCGGTCAGAATGTCTCGACGCTGCTTGAATCTCTATGACCCAAGCGACTATCTCGGCGACAATGCGTCGGGCGGTTACCGATCATTTTCAGCATCGGTGTTGTTATTGCCTTAGAAGCTGTTTGAAAAGTCGCCCGTTCAGACTTCGGAAGTCGCCGAGTCAACAAGAGTAGCCTGTCAAAACCGCTGTAGGCCAGTCGTGACAGTCAGTCGGCGACTTCCGAAGTCTTTTCAAACAGCTTCTTAGTTCTGAGCACATTGTGGGCGCCGAGTTCACCATAGATCATATCGTTCCCCAAGCGCTGGGAGGTTCGTCTGATGAAGATAATCTTTGCTTGGCCTGCTGGAGATGTAATCTCCTAAAGCGGAATCGGATCGCTGCGATCGATCCAGAGACTGGCGTCACCGTACGTCTCTTCAATCCACGTATACAGAATTGGTTCGATCACTTCGTTTGGCAGGAAGATGGTTTGGTAATCGCCGGATTGACGCCGGTGGGGCGTGCTACGATCGGTGCACTGCGACTGAATCGTGTGACACTCACCAACGCCCGATGCTTATGGATCGATGCGGGCTGGCATCCACCCTTGAGTACTGAGACGTGAAGAAGAATATGACGCAACTGATGGACCAAATCGACGCGATCATCCGCAACGCGCTGGTCGAGGATGTCGGCAGTGGGGACGTGACGACGCTCAACACAGTGCCCGCTGATGCCATCCTGCGCGGCACCTTGCTGGTCAAGGCGGACGGCGTGGTGGCCGGACTGGCGGTTTTTCAGCGCGTATTCAAGTTGGTAGACGCGCGCGTCGAAATCGACTTACAGGTGGCCGACGGCGAGTCGGTGCAACGCGGCCAGATCATAGCGACCATCGACGGCCCCGGCCAGGCGATTCTGACCGGCGAGCGGCTGGCGTTGAACATTCTGCAACGCATGTCGGGCATCGCGACCGAGACACGCCGCTACGTTGATGCGGTTGCAGGCACCCATGCAGTCATCCTCGATACGCGCAAGACCGCGCCCGGCCTGCGCGTGCTGGATAAGCTGGCAGTGCGGCTGGGCGGCGGTCAGAACCACCGTTTCGGCCTCTACGACATGGCGATGATCAAGGACAACCACATCGCCGCAGTGGGCAGCATCACCGAGGCAGTGCGCCGCATCCGCGCTGGTGATCCACAGGGCCGGCCCATCGAAGTCGAGGTAACCGACCTTGACCAACTGCGCGACGCGTTGGCGTTGAACGTTGATCGCATCCTGCTGGACAACATGAGCACGGAGCTGATGGCCGAGGCGGTGCGCATCGCGGCTGGCCGCACGCCGCTGGAAGCCTCCGGCGGCGTCAGTCTGGAAACCGTGGCCGCCATCGCCGCGACCGGCGTCGACTACATTTCCGTCGGCGCGCTGACGCATTCGGTGACCGCGCTGGACATCAGCCTGGATGTTCAGTAACCAGTTAACAGTAACCACTGACCAGACTGCGAACCACATCTGCCTTCCAATCACTGATCACTGACCACTGGCCACTGATCACTGACAACTGACAACTGACAACACGGAGCAACCTATGTCTGCAACATTGACAGTAACCGACCGCACGGCCATGTCGGTTGACGAGATCTACGAGGAACTGGTCGCCAAACTGGGCGAGTTCACGCCTGAGTTTGAGCTGCGGGTGCAAGCCGAGCTGGCCTGGGAAGTCAACCAGCTCAAAGTGCAGCGCAACGCGGTGATCCTGGGCCACAACTACATGGAGCCGGCGCTGTTTCACTCGGTGCCCGACTTCGTCGGCGACTCGCTGGACCTGAGCCGCAAGGCCGCGGCGACTGACAAGGACGTGATCGTCTTCTGCGGCGTCAAGTTCATGGCCGAGACCGCCAAGATACTCAACCCGTCGCGCACGGTGCTGCTGCCGTCGCTCAAGGCCGGCTGCTCGCTGGCTGCCAGCATCACCGCCGCGGATGTGCGCGCTCTGAAAGCCCGCCTGCCGGGCGTGCCGGTGGTTACCTACGTCAACACCTATGCTGACGTCAAGGCTGAAAGTGACATATGCTGCACCAGCAGCAACGCGGCGGCGGTGGTCGAGTCGTTGGGCACCGACACGGTGATCTTCCTGCCCGACGAGTATCTCGCCAAAAACGTGGCGCGTGACACCGGCAAGCACATCATCTTCCCAACACGACTGGCAGCCGGCAATATCGCACTGCACGACACCGACATCGACTACCAGATGGTGGGCTGGAATGGCCGCTGCGAGGTGCATGAGCAGTTCACCGTCGCCGACGTGGCCATGGTGCGCGCCCAGTTCCCCGACGTGGTCGTTCTGGCGCATCCCGAATGCAGCCCCGAGGTGGTGGACGCAGCCGACTTCTCCGGCAGCACCAACGCGATGACCCGCTATGTGGAAAACACGCCGGCCAGCCGCTACTTGCTGCTGACCGAATGCGCGATGGGCGAGAACATCGCCGCGGCCAACCCGCACAAGGAGATGGTGCGGTTGTGCATGGTCCGCTGCCCGCACATGAACCAGATCACTTTAGAGATGACCCGCGACGCGCTGAAATACATGCAGTACGAGATCGACGTGCCGGTGGAGATCATGGATCGCGCCCGGCGGGCTGTCGAGCGGATGATCGCCATCGGGTGATGCAGAAGGGGAAAGGAAGGAAAAGAGGGAAAGGCGGGAAACCCGAGGGTGCTCTTTCCATCGTTTCCCTTCTTCCCCTCCTCTCCCTTTCCTCGAAACCACAGGAGTCTTCGCTTGTCAGACCACCTCGAAACCGACGTCCTCATCCTCGGCAGCGGCATCGCCGGGGCGACGGCAGCGCTTGAGCTGGCCGACCGCGGCGCCCAAGTGACTGTCGCGACGCGCGCTGTGCAGCCGCAGGACAGCAACACCTATTGGGCGCAGGGCGGCATTATCTACCGCGGCGAACACGATAGCCCGGACGCGTTGGCCGGCGACATCCTGCGCGCGGGCGCCGGCCACAGCTATCCGAAGGCGGTGCACATCCTGGCCGAGGAAGGGCCGCCGACGCTGCGCCGCATTCTGTTGGAGCGGGTGGATGTGGGCTTCGACCGCGAGCAGGACGGTGACCTGTCGCTGGCGCTGGAGGGTGGTCACTCGATCCCGCGCATCGTTCACGTGGCAGACTACACCGGCAAAGCTATCGA
Organism: Anaerolineales bacterium; assembly: GCA_020634615.1. GTDB lineage: Bacteria > Chloroflexota > Anaerolineae > JAAEKA01 > JAAEKA01 > JACKBK01. The sequence continues at coordinate 182,567 of JACKBI010000002.1, read as the reverse complement.
ACTGGCGCTGGTGCGGGCGCTTAAGGCACATCCCAACGTGACATTGCTCACCGGCCATACCGCGGTCGACCTGCTAACCCCCTCCCACCACTCGCTCAACCGCTTGGCGGTCTATGAACGGCGTTCCTGCGTTGGCGCATATCTGTTCGAAGAAGCCAGCGGGCAGGTCAAGCGCTGTCTGGCGCGCGCGACGATCCTGGCGACCGGCGGGCTGGGGCAGATCTTTCTGCGGACGACGAACCCGGCCGGCTCGCGTGGCGACGGCGTGGCCATGGCCCAGCGCGCCCAGGCGCGGGTGATCAATATGGAGTTCGTCCAGTTTCATCCAACGACATTTTACCACCTCAACGCACCCAATCTGCTGATTTCGGAAGCGGTGCGCGGCGCGGGTGCGCGTCTGGTGGATGCAAACGGCGTTCCTTTCATGCAACGCTACGCGCCTGAATGGCGAGACCTCGCGCCGCGCGATGTGGTCGCGCGCAGCATCCATCAGGAGATGCTGGCGCGTGATCTGACGCACGTCTATCTCGACCTGCGCTCCTACGTGTCACAGGACGAGATACTGCATCATTTCCCCACGATTCGCGAGAGCCTGCTGCCCTACGGCGTGGATATTGCGACAGACTTGGTGCCGGTGGTGCCGGCCGCGCATTATTCTTGCGGCGGCGTGTGGGTGGACGAGTGGGGCCGGACGACCATCGGTCATCTGTACGCGATTGGCGAGGTATCATGTACAGGAGTGCATGGCGCCAACCGGCTGGCAAGCACATCGCTTCTGGAGGGACTTGTCTGGGGCAGCCGCGCGGCGCGCTTCATCCACGAAAACATGCCTCCTGGCCTGGCCATCGACCCCGAACTGATTCCTGCATGGCGCGACGACGGACTGGACGTGCCCGACCCGGCGCTGATCAGCCAGGACATGAGTTCTATCAAACACATCATGTGGAATTACGTGGGATTGGCGAGAAATGCGCCGCGGCTGGAACGGGCGCTGCGCGAACTGTATCACCTGGAGACGGAGATCGAGACCTTCTACCGCCGCACCCTTCTCAGCGACGGGTTGATCGGCCTGCGCAACGCCGTGCGGACAGCGATCCTCGTGGCATCAGCCGCGTGGCAGAACAAGAACAGCATGGGCGCACACTTCAGAGAATAGGGCGCTGGTCAGGTCAGTTGATCGCGCAGTACCAACAGTCTCCTGAGAAGCCGCACAATACGTCCCTCTTGCAACACCATGCCCCAGTGTCCATCGGTGAAACGCTCGCCGCGTACGCAAAAGGTCAGCATGGTCTTGATTTGCTCAAGGCTGGCCGCGCGAATCAGCTCGTCCTCTGCGAGCATGGCCGCCGCCTCGGCAGGGCGGTAGCCATAGTCGCACCAGCACGGCTGCCCGGCGAGCTGGAAAAACGCCATCACATCAGACACGTAGACCGGGTGCGGCCAAACCAGATCGCCGGCCGCAGTTGTTCCCCCGGTCCAGCGCTCGATATATTCCCGGTTCGGTTCCTCGAAAGCCGGCAGGAACTCCAGCAGCTCGTCGATGCACTCGATGGTGATAGTTTCGTTGGTCATCGCTTTCCTCTTACACTGTCAGACAGCCAATTCTAGACCATCTGGCCTGCGCTGCCAACTTCGGCAACCAAAAAAGACCGCTCGAGAAGAGCGGCCTTTCTTGTATTACGACGAGACTTTGGTTATTCCCACCGATTGAAACACCCGCACGTGCGTGTGGCGCAAGTGTCGGCATCTGGAACCCAATGTATGCTGATGAAAGTTAAGAAAATCAACCGGCAATTGTTTCGTGACGTCCGCCGGAGGTTACCCACTCCGCTCCGCTACGGGGTACTGCGCAAAGCCGTCCGGCTACAACGCGGAAGGCCCACAGGGCCTGGATTCCCGCGGAGGCGGGAATGACGAGCCACGGCGATTTACCGAATATATCTCTCGACGTTCAATAACAGTTTTCCTTCATGTCTTGCAAGGCGGCACAGTCATTGGACTGGCCCTTTCCTTTCTTTCCACTCTTTGCCCCTTCCGCCGACCGTTACCCCAACGCAGCCGACAGGCTGGCCAGTTCGTCGATCTCTGCCCGCTCGTCAATGATGCGATGGATCTGGCCGTCCTGCATCTGGATGACGCGGTCTACGAATTTTGTCATGCGCAGGTCGTGGGTGACCATGATACCGGCCCGGCCCTGCTCGTAGATCAGGTTGGCGAAGGTCTCAACGACCTGGTAGGCAAGGGTAGTGTCGAGACTGGCCGTCGGCTCGTCGGCCAGCACCACAGCCGGCTCGTGGATCAGCGCGCGGGCGATGGCTACCCGCTGCTGCTGGCCGCCTGACAGCTCGCTGGGGTAGGCGTGCATGCGCTGCTCCAGCCCCAGCCGCGTCAAGATCGATTCCGATTTGACCACGCCGTTGCGCAGCGGCTTCTTGTTGAGACGTAACATCAGGTCCACGTTGTCCCTGGCGGTCAGGTAGGGCACCAGGTTGTTCTGCTGAAATGTGAAGCCGATGTACTGGCGGCGGAAATTGGCCCGCTCGCGGTCGCCCATCGCACTCATTTCCTTGCCGTCGATGAAGATCCGGCCATCGGTGGGACGGAGCAGCCCGGCCAGCATGGCCAGCATGGTGGTCTTGCCTGACCCGCTGGGGCCTACCAGCGCCACAAATTCGCCGCTGTTGATTTCGAAGGATACGTCCTTTACTGCTTTCACTGTGTCGGGACCGTCGCCATAGATTTTTGTAACGTTTTCTGCGCGCAATGCTATCGACATGTTGATCTCCTTTTCAAGACTTCGGATGTCGCCGGTTGAGGTACACAGTTGCTTTTTCACTGGTATCTTCACAACACTCGAGTTGCGGCGACATCCGAAGTCGTTGCACCATTGTGATTGATTTCTTTACTGCGCCAGCCCCAGCGCGCGCAGCGGTTCGACTCTCGTCAGCGCCCAGACGGACACCAGCCCGCCCAACGGCCCGATGATCAACAGGGATAGCACCGCGGGGATCACCGCCTGCGATGTGAACACGATCGGTACCTCGACCGGGAAGGTCAGCGAGAGCAGCAGCGACCCGGCGACACCGATCGCGACGCCAATCGTGTTGACGGCGACGATCTGCGTGACGGCGGCCAGTGCGACGATGCCGTTGGTCGTGCCGATGGCCTTCAACATGCCGATCTGCGCGATTTTCTGCAAAGTCTGGATCTGGAAGAAGCCGCCGATGACCAGCACACCGATCAGCAGCGTGAAGTAGCGCTGGGTGTTGAGCGTGCTCTGCTGGGCCGAGTAGCCGGGCGTCGACTCGTAGGCGGTGCGGCGGTCGGCTACTTCGACGCCGGACACGTTGGCCGGCAGCCGCACCTTCATCAATTCCACGTCGGCCGGGTTCTCCAGCTTGACGACGATGATGTTTGAAACGAGGTCGTCACTGGATTGGCTGCTACCGGCCTGCGGGCGGATCTTGTCCCACGTCAGCAGCGGAACAAAGATCGACGGTTGCAGCGAATATTGGCGGCCATCACTGATGCCGACCACGGTGATCGGGTAACGTTCCTCTTCGGTGCCCTGGTTCGAGACGACGACGATCGTGTCGCCTACCTCGACGCCGGCACGCAGAGCGACGTTGCGGTCCAGCACTGCTTCGTTAGCCCGGTCGCGGCTCAGGCCTGTGCCTTCCAGCGCGGGCGGCTCGCCTGGCTTGCCGGGCTCGACGCCTACCAGCGAGACATCCAGCGGCTCGCTGCCGTTCGCGAACTCCAGCGTAGTGGCCGAGAAGTTGATCTGTCCGGCGTCGGCGATGCCATCAACCCGCCGCACCTCGGCCAGCGTCGAGCGGCCCAGACGGCTGGCGGAAATGGAGAAATCCGCGTTGTCCTGGTAGAGGATTAGCTCGCCGTTCAGCTTTTCCAGATATTCGCGGTTGCCGTCGCCCAGCCCCTCGGCCAGCGCGGCGATGAACAGCACCAGCGTCGTGATCAGCGCCACGATCGATGCGATGAGCAGGAACCGGCCGCGGTTGTGCATGAGTTCCTTGATTGCCAGATAGAATGCCATTTTTGTCTCGCTTTGTGTTTTGGTATGGAAGAGTTAATTTCTGCTAGCAAACCGTAAGGAGGCTGGCGAGGTGGCAAAAAGACATCGCTGTTCTTCTGCCACCTGCCACTTGTCACCTGCCTACTTCGCCAGCGTCACGACCGCCGTCATGTTCCACAGCAGCCGCGCATCGTGCTCGCTGGGCTCGATCACCAGGGTGTAGACGATGTCGCCGCGATTGTTCTCGCCAATGGGGCGGACCAGCTTCACCACACCATCCTTCTGCAGGTCAGGCAGCGCATCGAACGCGATGGTCACCACGTCGCCCGGCTTGACGTTGACGGCGTCGAATTCGGTCAGGTCTTCGGTCTCGATCTGCCAGCGGGTCAGGTCGCCCAGGACGACCACCGGCGCGCCGGCTGTAATCTGCTCGCCAACGGCGGCGTTCAACGATGCCACCGTGCCGGCGAAGGGCGCCCGTAGCTCCATTTCTGCCAGCGCGGCCTGCGCTTGCGTCAGGGCAGCTTCAGCCGCCTGAACGTCAGCCTCGGCGACGGCGATGGTCTCGTCGCGCACGCCGGCCTCAACCAGATCAAGCTGTGCCTGCGCCTGGCGCACGGCAGACTCGGCTTCGGCGACGTCAGCCGGATTAGTAGCAGCCAGCAGGTCAAGCTGCGCCTGGGCGCGCTGCACACGGGCGCGGGCGGCGGCGATGTCAGCCGCGCTGGCGCCGCGTTGCAGGTCGGCCAGGCGGGCCTGGGCCGCGTTCACCGCGTTGGTGGCCTGCTCCAGTTGAGCAGCTTCGGGGCGAGCGCCGATGTCGGCGTTGCCGGCGACTCGGTCGTAAGCGGCCTGCGCCTGGCGACGGATCGCTTCAGCGTTGGCAAGGTCTGCTTCGGCGGCGATAGTCTGCTGATCGCTGGCGCCTTCCAGCACCTTCTGCAAAGAAGCCTGTGCTTCAGACAGAGCGGCGCGGGCTGCCGTGACTTCTTCGGGTAGCGCCCCGTTCTGGACACGAGACAGGCGCGCCTTGGCGCCGTCCAGAGCCGCCTGGGCCGTGGCGACTTCCTGCTCGCGTGCGCCGGCCTGCAATTCTGCCAGCCGCGCCTCGGCTCGTGCGACCTGCGCCTCAGCCTGAGCTACGGCGGCTACCTGCTGTGTTGCCTTGAGCCGCACGATCAGCTGGCCGGCTTCGACCGTCTCACCCTCAGCCACCAGCACCTCGGCGGCGATGCCGCTCATCGGTAAACTCAGTTCGGCGCTCTGCGCCGGCACGACACGGGCATCGACTGTGACGCCGTCGCGGGTCTGCTGTGCCTGCTGTTCCTCAGCAGCCATGGCGACAGCCGCGCTGCCGCTTGCATCTCCCGATCCGCCGAAGCGAACGGCGGCGAATGCGCCGATACCTACGACCCCTACGATTGCGCCTGCAATTATCAACTTTTTCATGGTGTTTTTCTTGCTCCGTGATTTTTCTACTTGTTTGTTTTTGGATATCTGGCTCGCAACGGCCAGTGTTTTGCCAATCGACTGTGTCGCCTACCGAACCGCGACTAACTGATCTGCAACCGCCTGACTGAGGGAACGCGCAGTCTCCTGCGTGTATGCACCTCGTCCTCGCCACAGGATCTCGCCGTGCTGAGTCACCAGCATGAGGTAGATGTTGTTTTCTTCGGGCATTTGCAGAGCGCTCCGAAATTCCTCTTTGTCGGTGTAAATCGTGATTGTTCGTGCCCGCACCGGTTGGCTGGGAATGCCGGCCCGCATGCCTTCGTCCAGCATCCACTGGCTGAAGCGGTTCATCGACCGGATAACCGGCAACTCGTAGTAGCGAAAGCCGGGCAGGGTTCTCTCCAGATCATCCAGCAGCGGCGCCCAGGTGTCGACCTGATCCTGGTGCCAGCGTTGGAACGCAACCAGCACGACGTTCAGCTCACCTTCCAGGTCATTGGGCAGCCTGAAGGTGCGCTTTGCCAGATTTGATCCTTCAATTGGTGGAAATTGCATCTGTCGTTACTCCATTCGTCTCTGGTCTCGGTCGCAGGCCATCCAGAATCATCGATACGATGACATCGTTCATCGCACGCCGCGGTGGCGACCCCGCTTGGTGGGCGCTGGCATAGGCGATCCCGTCAATCAGCGCCAGGAAGGAGCCGGCCAGCAGGTCCGGTTGCAGCGGACGGATCTCACCGCTGGCCACTGCCGTTCGGAAGGCGGTTGCGATGGGATCGAACAGGCAACGGAACGCCTGCTCTTCCAGCCAGCGCGTGTTCTCCTCGCTGAGGGCGGGCATGTCGGCGTGCATCATGCCCAGCAGGCTCATGGGCGGTTGCGAGGCAAACCACATAGCTGCAGCGCGTAACTTTGCCTCCAGTGATGGGCCGGCTGTCTTGAGCGCCGCCTGCAAGCCTTCACGATGCTGTTCGAAGCTGCGAGCTAACACTTCGACGAAGAGCTGCTCCTTGCCGTCCGGCACATGGTAGTAAAGGGACGCCTGGCGGATGCCCAGCTCGCGGGCAATCTGCTGCATCGTAACTGATTTGTAGCCGCGCTGGTGGAAAAGCTGTTGTGCTGTATCCAAAAGGCGCACGCGGCTGTCGCTGAGGGATGGGTCCTGTTGCATCATGTGTTTCGTTGTATTTGTGACAAGTTGTTGTCTACCTACTGTTCGCTAGGCAGTATATCAAACTGAATAACTTTTGTCAAGTATATGAACAGGTAAATGTATACAAAACTACTCAATCTCTCGATATTTGACGCAGCAGCGTCTCTCTTGCCTGTGCCGCATACTACAAAAGGAGTATGTAAACATGCTCCTTTGTCTTGATGACAATGGCGGTTCTTTATGGTATGATTTTTGAACGGTGGCTTCGGCCAGTTCGCCGCGTAAGCGATCGCAGCTTGAACCGCGGCGGCGATGGGCCAATTCAACAAGACATAACATGAGGCCGGTTGAAGTCACCTGTTCGGACTGCTGATGGTGTCGGGTCAGCCGAATGAACTGGCCCCGGCGGCGAGCCGGTCGTACTGACCGGGCAGCGACTTCCGTGGTCCGGGTTTGGACTTCTCAAACAACTTCCCGCATAACAGGAGACCCATATGGAATTTCTCGCATTACTTGCAGGCATTGGTGTGGTTGCAGCTGCTCCGCTGGTTCCCTCGCTGCGCCCGACGGCCAAGAAGGTGGTCGCCGGCGGTCTCGTCGTTGCCGAAAGAACCCGCAATATTGTGGCAGTTGCAGGCGAGCAGTGGGCGGATCTGGTGGCCGAGGCCAAAGCAGAACGCGATGCCGAAGCTGAAGCGCGCGCCGCCGCGGTCGAGACGATCGAGATCACGATCCCCGAAGAGTAGACAGGAAGAAATTATGACAGCCGAAAATGGCGCCGCCGAAGCAAGCGGTTCACGCACATCTTCTGCGGCGACGGATGCCGCTGCCGCCGCCAAGCCGCTGGTCGACGCAACGCACAAGGCTTACACCAGGCTCGCGGTTCATGTCGAGAAGTACTTCGAGAACTGGGTTGATCTGGTGGAAGAGGTCAAGATCGAACAGCAGCATGATGAGCCGGCAGATCTGACCATCGCCGACATTCTCGTTGCCCTGCCGGAGGCCGAGGTTACCTCTGAGATCCCAGGACGCGCGCGCTTGTACCTGCCTGCTCTCAAGGGACAATCTGTGCTGGCTGAGCAGTGTGTTGCTGCCCTTGGCAGCCTGCCTGGCGTAGACCGCATTCAGGTCAGTTCGCTGACCGGCAGTATTCTTGTCTTGTTTGATACCGACGAGTACCCATCGCTGCAAGACCTGTTAAGCGCAGTCGGCTCGTAGCCAATATCCAATCGGTGCCAGTGCGTAGCAGGTCGGCGCCACCTCACGGGACAGCATGAGAAGACTTCGCCACGCCATCGTTGCCGACGACAACCATATCTTTCGCCAGGGCCTGGTTGCCCTGCTGATGGCTGTGTTTCTTCAGACACGCGTGCAGGAGGCTCAGAACGGTATTCAGGTGCTTGATATGGCGGCAGTTGACCAGCCCGACCTGATCATCATGGACGTGGAGATGCCGCAAGTCGGCGGGCTGGACGCAACCGTGGAAATCAAGTCGCGCTGGCCGGATATCAGAGTGATTGTCCTGATGCTCGAAATGAGTCATCGCGCCCTGGCAGAAAGCGCCGGCGCCGATGCCTGCCTGTTCAAAGGTGTGCCCTTCGAGGAACTGATCGAAACGGTGGCAGGGCTCGGGTTCGACGTGTCAATTATGCCCGCACAACGCTCTGCCTGACAGGATTGCCGGTAGTCGCCGCCGGTACGATGTATTCGAAAGTAAACGAACTATCCATGCCAAACAAACTTCTTTACGTGGCCTCACTTCCCGAACGTTTGCCCAGAGCGTTAGCTGCGGGCGCTGGCGGCCTGCTTTACGAGAGCACGCTGGTGCTGTTGCCGGACTGGGCGCGTGGCGCACAGTTATATCAGGCGGTTCTGGGTCGTATGTTGCGCATCACGGTCGAGTTCGCAGGCGGGATGCCACAACTTGCGCAGGCCGATCCGATGACTGCCGGCCGGCTGACGGTTCGCAAGGCTGCCGGCAACGCCGTCGAACTGACCAGCATCGTCACGGTTGGTTGGTCGCCGCTGTGGATGCTGGCGGCAGCAGCCGATGTGACAGGCGGCACGCAGGTGTATTTGCACGCTCTGACAGACGAGCTAAAGCGGCTCAACGTGTTGCCGGAAGAGATGGAATTCGCGTCGGTAGACAACCTGCTCGATTCGTTGGAAGGAACGACCAGCGTCTTCTCGCGAGCCATCGATATCCCGCCACTGGCGCAGGCGGAGTTGCAGGCCAGTGTCAGCGAGATGCGCTCCAGTTGGGAGGCTTTGCGTGCCAGTACGCGTGGACTGCCGGGTGGTGAGACGTTGCGGGCTATCGCACTGCAAATGCAAGAGACGGCCGAGCGCGAAAACATCTCAGTGTGGTTGGTTTCTTCCTACATCGGTTTGGGGGCGATCCGGGCGGGGATCAATCTGGGACAGGTCAATATCTTCGACTACTATCGCGAGGCGCTGGGCGACATCTGGAGCAGCGGACTGTCTGGCTATATCGGCCGGGTGAGCAGACCCTATCTTGTCAAGGCGATTACGCACATGGATCCGCAGCGGGAAACTCACACTGAGCGGGCGCTCCGCCAGGTGCGCCTGCCGCGGCTGACGCGCGCGCTACCATCTCGTTCACGCTGATCAGCGCGCTGATCAGACAGCACCGCATTAAACGTGAGGCGCGCCGGATCGGCGCTGCCCTCACGCCCTCTCAACTTCGCTCAAGAAACTCATCAGCAGGGCGTTGAACGCCGCCGGGTTGTCCTGGTTGGCGTTGTGACCAGCATCGGGGATGACGTGGTAGCGGCAATCCGGCTCGTAGGCAGCCCAGGTCGGCGCCTGCTTGCGTATGCTGCCCGTCTTGTCCTGGTCGCCGTGGGTCAGCAGGAATGGCGTCGCGATGTGGTGACCGGGGATGCCCTGCTCGTCAACTGCCATACTGACGGCCTTCCAGATTGTCAGGAAGTCGCGCCGGTCGATCTGATCGACCGCGGCCTGGGCATATGCCTGCACATCGGGCCGCAACGCCGTGTTCTTCGCGATGGTGCCGCGCAGATGTCCGTACGGCCAGAGGTTGAACATCGGCATTGTCGCCTTCAGCGTCCAGATTTCGGCGCGCGTGTATGGCAGGGCAATACACGTCGAGCCAATGACGACCATTGCGCGCACGCGCTCCGGTTGCGCCAGGTAGGCGTACTGTGCGATGTATCCGCCGAGCGACTGGCCCACAAGCACAGCACTCTCCACAGCTTCCCGATCCAAAACGGACATCAAGTCCTCGGCGCACCCCTGAAGCGTGAAACCCTCGCCGATTGGCTGGGAGCGGCCCTGGCCACGGGCATCCCAGACCAGGACGCGGTAGGTCTCGGCCGCGACGGGGATCTGTGCGTTGAACATGCGGTGATCCATCGTTGCGCCGTGCATGAACACGACCACAGGCTGGCCAGCCGGGCCGCCCGTCCAGTAGTGCAGCGGACAGCCGCGTCGATCCAAGACGTGCGACTCAAGAATGGTTGGTGTGCCGAGCCAGTTTATGGACATGGTGGTTTAGCAGTTCGGTAGTTTGGTAGTTCGGTAGTCGTTGGTTTCTTACGAGTCGGTTCGAAAAGTGCCGTGGGTAGACTTCGGAAGTCGATGGCTACCGGTCACGACCGCTATCCAACCGCTGGAATACACTCTGGACGGGTTTATCGACTTCCGAAGTCTATTTGGTAGTGTGTCAAACAGTCGCCAGGTCGCGGCCCTTGCTACGCCTTGGCGACCTTGCGCATCTTCACCAGGAGACTGCGGTCCGACGACCAGGGTGCATAGGGCGCGACTGTGAGCCTGCACAGCGCCAGCAGCACCGTGTCGTAGTTGACACGCCAGCCGCCAAAATCCAGCCATGCCTGGTCACGATCTTGCTTCATCGGCACGCCCTGGCCTTCCAGCTTTTCGCAGGCTTCTTCAAATTCCTCGCGTGAAATACTGATCGGATCGACCGGGAACTGGGGGGCGTCGTTGTAGCTTACCATGAAATAGTCGGCAACGCGCCGCAAGGCCAGATAGCCGGCGCGGAGACATAGGTCGGCCTGGCGGTCCTGCGGCGCATCCACCACCGAGCGCATCAACGCGGCCGCGTCCAGCACTGCGCCGGCGGCTGTGATCCACGAATGGTCGGGCTGCGGCGAGCGCCAGAAGACCAGCGCAGCCAGCGACGTATGGCTCTCTTCGATCTCCGCGAACCATCCCTCCCAGGTCTCCCAAAGATCGTGCATGGTTTCCAGACGGTGAATCCGGTGAAAGCGAGCGATCATTTCAATGGCTGAAGGCGGCGAGCCGGCGCGCACCTCAAGCAGCGTGACTTGCAGCTCACGGCGCGAAAACGCGGCATACATCGTCGGCAGGTAGGCGATCAAGAGTGCGACCAGCAGCAGCCCGATGGTCGCCTCTGAAAACGCCAGCAGGTCGTGCAGCAGATGACTGTCGCGCGCAAAGCCCAGCGTCAGCAATGACGACCCGCTCAGTACGACGCTGTCAGACCAAGAGACGCTGGTGTCAGTCGCCCAGTACATCATGCCGTAGCCGAAAGCGGTCAGGACCAGCCAGTACGGCAGCAAAAGCAGCAGGGCGACCGGCGCGTAAAATGCCATGACCTGGTCACGCTGCTGGTAGGTTTTGGCGAAGCGCAGCGCAAAGTTGAACAACGCACGCAGCGCCACAAACAGCCAGTTGGTCAGGCGGTCACGCGCGCCGCGCGCCAGTACGAACGTGCGCAACGCGGCAATCAACGTGCGTATGACGATGTAAAGGCCGAGCAGGAAAATGGCAATGTGCACAAGTATCATTGGGCCTGATTATTGCCGGGTGGACAATGCTTGTCAAGTCGCGCTGGGCTTCTCGCCGGTCCCGCCATTCGGGCGGCTACACAAAGTGCTCACAGGCAGTTCGATAGCCAGCAACAGCCGCGTGCTCTGCGGCTCATCCAGCATGGAATTAACGCGCCGGCGTGAACACGCCGACCTCGTTTGACTGCTTTGGCATGACGTGGGTACAATAGCAGCAATATGTCATCCTCCACCCGTTCATCCATTGCCAGCCAGGCGACCGGCCCCGTGGCTGCCGCCGTTGCGCTGATCGTAGCCTTCATTCTTGCCGTTCGGGGGACCAGCCTGCTTTATCCGCCCGACTATTCCGCCACCGGTTGGCTGTGGGCGCTGGGAGCTACGGTGCTGGCGGCTTTCGCCTTTGCCAGCCTGCAGCGGCGCGAGGGCGAGACGTTGTTGGCCGCCCGGTCCGCTCCCTTCGTCCCTATGCGGCGCATGGCCATCGGCTTCATTCTGATGCTGGCGGGCCTTGTCCTGGCAATTGTTACGGTGGTCAGCCTGACGCTGTACGACAACCACCAGACTATGCGCTGGGTGTGGATTGGCGGGCTGTTGCTGCTGGTATTTGGGGCAGCGGTCGTCGGTGCACTGGGACCGGCCGGCGTGCAGAGCGTGGCCGAGAACCGCAAGACCGACCGCCGGTTGCTGTGGTTGGAACTGGGCGGCGTCGCGCTGCTGATGTTGCTGGCGATCTTTCTGCGCATCTACCGGCTGAACCAGATGCCGCCGGGCATTTTCGTCGACGAGACCAACGCTGCGCTGGATGCCCTGCGCATCATGGAAGGCCGGCCCGACAGCCCCTTCGGCACCGGCTGGTTTGAAACGCCAACCCTTTACGCCTTCTATCTGGTTGCCCTGTTCAAGTTCCTGGGCACTACGTTTATTGCGCTCAAAGCCGCTTCGCTGATCCCCGCAATCCTGACCGTCGCAGCCATGTATCCCCTGGCGCGGCTTCTGTTCGGTATTCCCACCGCCTTTGCTGCCACCTTCATCCTGGCCATCAGCCGCTGGCACATCACCATGAGCCGCTGGGGCTGGAACGAAGTCGCGCCGCTGCTCTTCATGATACTGGCGCTCTACTTCTTGCTGCGGGCCGTGCGCGACAAACGGGCCAGCGATTACGCGCTGGGCGGGCTGTTCCTGGGGCTGAGCCACTACACCTACCTCGCCTCGCGGCTGGTGCTGTTGACGGTGCTGCTCTACTTGCTCTACCGTCTCATCTTTGAGCGCGGCTTTTTGCGGCGTCAATGGCGCGGCCTGGCGATCTTTCTAGTTCTCTACCTGGCGGTCATCTCGCCGCTGCTGGTGACCTACGTTCGCAACCCATTTACCTTCAGCAACCGCAGCAGCCAGGTCAGCATCCTCAACGACATGCAGGCCGCCTACCTCGCCCAGCAAACCCCCGCGCCCAAAGTCGTTGGGCAGGTGATGCGCGCGCTGGGCCAGCCCAAGGAGATCAGCCTGCTGCCGCTGCAGGAGAGCATCATTCGCCACCTGGAGATGTTCCATGCGGCGGGCGACCGCAACCCGCGCCACAACCTGCCCGGTGCGCCCATGGTCGACCCGGTGACCGGCAGCCTGCTGATCCTAGCCCTGGGTTTTGCGCTCTTCCAGGTGTTTCGCCCCAACCCGTCGCCCGACGGTCCCGGCGATGTTGTCACCGGCGTCAGCGGCGGGCATCGATACGCCTTGCTGCTGCTTTGGCTGCTTGTGCCGCTGCTGGGAGGCATTCTGACGCGGCTGGACGAGGCGCCGCAGGCCTATCGCACGCTGGCATCGGTCGGTGCAGTGGCGTTGCTGGCCGGTGACGCCTCGGTGCGCAGCGTGCGCGTCTTTGGCAGCTTGCTGCGGCGCGAGGCCGGCGAAATGCGCTGGGTGCAGTGGATACCAGCCGGCGCGATGGCGCTGCTGCTGGTCTGGGGAGCGACGCTCAATTACCGGCTCTACTTTGACGTGCAGGCCAAAGACGGCCGCGTCTGGCAGGCTTTCTCGCCCATCGAGACCACAGTCGCCAGCGAGGTAGCGGCGCGCATGGACGACGCCAGCCTTTACTTGTCGCCGCGGCTGTATCACTTCTCGCCGCTCCAGTTTCTGACCTACCGGTCGCCGGCTGAAGGCGGCGGCGGGCTGGATCACCCGGCCTACCAGCTTGCCGATCCGGTGACCGACCTGCCCATCAGCGATCCCTTCGCGCAGGACGCGCTGTTCCTGCTCGACACCTACTACCAGGATGTGCCGGAGCTGTTCACTGCCTATTACCCCGGCACCAGGTTCGAGTTGGTCGAAGGGCCGGGCGGCAACCCGCTCTACCTCAGCGTCGCCGTGCCGGGCGACGAAATCGCCGCATTGCAGGGTTCGCTGGGCGTCTACACGCAGCAGGCTGGCACGCAGGGTGTGGTAGAAACCTACGCCGGCGGGTCGCGCTTTGCCTGGCCGCCATCGCTGGCGGCTGACGCGGGCGAGGATGCCACGGCCGACTGGGTTGGATCGCTGTTGATCCCGGCCAGCGGGCTGTATGATTTCGCGGTCGACGGCCCCGGCGAGTTCACACTGGACGGCAAGCCGTGGAGCGGGCAGCAGTTCCTGGGCAAAGGCCTGCACGGGTTCGCTTTGCAGCAGAACGAGCCAGGCACCGATGCGGTGATCGTGGTGAGCTGGTTGCCGCCAGGCAAGACCGAAAACGAACTGATTGCGCCCAACTATTTCTTCACCGTCGCACCGCCGGGCCACGGGTTGACCGGTCAATACTTTGAGGGTGAACTGTGGGAGGGCGAGCCGGCTTTCACGCGTGTCGATCCGATGCTGTTGTTCGCCTGGCCGGAGCAGGAGCCATGGCCGGCGCCATTCTCGGCTCGCTGGACAGGCGTGCTGACCGCACCGTCCAGCGGAGTCTACCGTTTCCAGCTCAACGCCGACGATGGCGTGCGCATGTGGTTGGATGGTGAACTGGTAGGCGAAAGCGTGCGCCCCGACGACGTTAACCTGATCGATACCGAGGTGGTGCTGGACGCGGGCCCGCACGACATCCGCATCGACTACTTCCAGCGCGGCGGCGGCAAGGCGCTGGAGTTCTGGTGGCAGCCGCCGGGCGAGCAGTTGCAGCCGGTGCCGCCGGGGGTGTTGGCGCCGTAACTGCGTTGACGGCAGACAGCGGTGATGATAGAATGGCATCAGTTTGGAGCCCAAAACATGCGTCTACGCTTCTACGTCGATCCGGTAACCGATGACCTACATATCTACAACCACGACGTTGCTGTGGATGAGGTCGAAGAAGTTCTGGATCACCCTGTCGAAGATCGGCCGGGACGCGAAGGTTCACGTATCGCAATCGGGCAGACGCACAGTGGACGTTATCTACGCGTGATATATGTGCCCGATCCTGAGCCAGACAGCGTATTTGTAGTCACCGCGTATGAATTGCGAGGCAAACCGCTGATAGCGTATCGCCGCCGCCGCCGTAACCGGAGATAGATCATGAAACAAGACAATTATCCTCTTGGTTGGGATGAGGCACGAGTGCAGAGATTGCTTGCCCATTACGAAGAACAAAGTGAAGAAGAAGCAGTTGCCGAAGATGAAGCAGCGTTTGCGGACCAGACACAGGCAGTAATGGAAATTCCTCTTGAACTGGTGCCGGCTGTTAGGGCGTTGCTTGCAGAGCATTTCGGTGGCAACAAGATTCCAGCATGATCTGTCGGCCCATGTCATAGTTACTTCGTTGCGGATCAACGACTCCAATGACTGCACACTGATACGTAGGCTAATCGTCGGGGTGTATACACCTGGCTGGACGCCGACCCGCACAACGTGCGCATCGATCGGTTCCAGCGCGGTGGTGGCAAGGCGCTCGAGTTCTGGTGGCAGCCGCCCGGCGAGCAGTTGCGGCCGGTGTCGCCGGGGGTGCTGTCGCCATAGGGCT
This sequence comes from Anaerolineales bacterium, assembly GCA_020634615.1. Lineage (GTDB taxonomy): Bacteria > Chloroflexota > Anaerolineae > JAAEKA01 > JAAEKA01 > JACKBK01. Next base: position 167,154 of record JACKBI010000002.1, on the reverse strand, counting down.
CAAGAGTCGAACAGCCATTCTGCAGGACCCAGAAACCACGTTCCTTCAAAATGCAGGCTGACCTTCAAACTGGGAAGGACCACAGGTAGGATTCATGAGCACCAAGATCAAGGGGCCGCAATTCGTTAAATACTTTCAACCGGTAGTTGATGCGCTCATCGAGCTAGGCGGTTCGGGGCGACCGGCTGAAGTGAAAGAACTCATTGCTTCGAAGCTCAACATAGCGGAGGAAGAACAAGAGGAACAGATTGCCAGTGGGGCATCGCGGTTCAGCAAGAATGTGGATTGGGCGAGATTCTATTTGGCCAAGGCTGGCTTCATTGACGCATCGACCCGCGGCGTGTGGAGTCTGACCGAAAGTGGAAGGCATGTACGACTTTCTCCGAAGGATGCACTGGGCCTTTTTCAGGAAGTCCATCAGGAATTCTCCGTCGCGCGAAAAAAGGGACCAAATTCGGAGGGAACTGCTGAAAAGGATCCTCAGCTTGATGCACTGCTGGAAGAAGACGTTGACCATCGAATATTACTGCTCAACAGACTTATGGCATTGTCCCCCAATGGCTTCGAGCGGCTATGCCAAAGGCTACTTCGAGAGTCAGGATTCGAAAGTGTTGCAGTAACCGGAAGAAGCGGGGACGGAGGCCTAGATGGAACTGGAAAACTTCAAGTTAATCCTTTTGTCAGCTTCAAGGTCTTGTTCCAGTGCAAGCGGTATTCCGGTAGCGTGACCGTGTCGCAAGTGAGAGATTTTCGAGGCGCCATGATGGGTAGAGCAGACAAAGGTATCATTCTGACTACTGGAACATTTACCTCTGACGCGAAAAAGGAAGCCGTTCGCGATGGAGTGCCACCAATCGAACTCGTAGATGGCGAGAAACTGCTTGACATGTTTGAAGAGCTCGAACTCGGGTTGAAGCCAAAAAAGGCTTTCGACATCGATGAGCGATTCTTCGATGAATTCAGTTGATCTGCCGCCTCCGCGATGAATGGCATTCATGCGGTAAGATTGAAGAGACATCCCGGTTTAGTGACGCAAAGGAGGAACTGATGCGTGCGATGGTTTGGACAGGATATGGGCCACCGGAGGTTCTACAGTTGCAGGAGGTGGACAAGCCTGTCCCCCAGGATAACGAGGTGCTCGTCAAGGTGTGCGCGGCGACGGTGACCGCCGGCGACTGCGAGGCGCGCCGCATGGAGTTTCCGATGTTCTTGTCGATTCCCATGCGCTTCTACCTCGGCCTGCGCAAGCCGCGCAAGACCATCATGCTGGGCCAGGAGCTTGCCGGCGAGGTCGAGGCGGTGGGCGCGGGTGTCAACCGGTTCAAGCCGGGGGACCGCATCTTCGGCACCACCGGTTTCAGGTTCGGCGCTTACGCCGAGTATTGTTGTCTGGCCGAAGAGTCTGGCGACGGCGTGTTGGCGACTATGCCGGCCAATATCACCTGCGACGAGGCCGCGGCCGTGCCCACCGGCGGGCTGGAGGCGCTGCACTTCCTGCGCAAGGCAAAGATCAAGCCGGGCGAACGGGTGCTGATCAAAGGCGCGGGCGGCAGCATCGGCACCGCGGGCGTGCAGATCGCTCGGTATTACGGCGCCGAGGTGACCGCGGTGGACAGCGCCGAGAAGCTGGCCATGCTGCGCGAGCTGGGCGCGGCCCACGTCGTCGACTACAAGACCGAGGATTTCACCCGCAGCGGCAAGACCTGGAACGTGATCCTCGATGTTGTTGGCAGCGGGTCGTTTTCAGGGCTGATGCGGGCGCTGGCGCCGCGTGGCCGCTTGCTGATCGCCAACCCGCGCATCCGGTCCATGGTGCGCGGCAAGTGGGCGTCCGCCACGGGCGACAGGAAGGTCATCTTCGCGATGGCCGACCGGCAGCCCGGCGACCTGGACTTCCTGCGCGATCTGATCGAGGCGGGCAAGTTCAAGGTCGTCATCGACCGGCGCTATCCGCTGGAGCAGGTTGCCGAGGCGCACCGCTACGTCGAGACCGGCAAGAAGCAAGGCAACGTTGTTATCACCGTCATGTCGTGACCCGAGGGCGGCGAACAGACTGTAACCACTGACACGGTTGAACCGTTGATAAGATGACTGACGAATCACAGCCCTCTGGCCAATCGTTGACTGTTCCATTGCCTGTCGGCAACGTCACATTCCTCTATACCGACATCGAGGGCAGCACGCCGTTGTGGGAAACCCACCCGCGTCAGATGCGGATCGCGTTGGAGGTTCACAACGAAGCGGTGCGGGCGGCAGTCACAAAATACGGCGGCCAGCCCTACAAGATGATCGGTGACGCGTTTCAGGTTGCCTTTCGCCAGCCTGCCGATGCCATTGCCGCCGCGGTTGAGGCACAGCGTATGTTGCTGGCCGCGCCGTGGGGCTCGCTGGGTATGCTGCGGGTGCGCATGGGATTGCACCAAGGACCGGCTGAGCGGAAGGATGGCGAGTACGTCGGCCACACGTTGAACCGGGTAGCCCGCATCATGTCCGCAGCCCATGGTGGGCAGATCGTGGTATCCGAAGAACTGGCGGAGAGAGTCTGGAGCACCTTGCCCGACGGCGTCACGCTGCGCGACCTCGGCCGACACCGGATGAAGGGCATGTCAAACCTGGAGCATCTCTTCCAGGTCATAGCGCCCGATCTGCCGGCTGAGTTTCCGCGGCTGAACACCCTCGACCCGGCGCCGACCAATCTGCCCAGGCAGCTCACCAGTTTCATCGGACGCGAGGGGGAGTTAGCATCACTCACTGGGCTGCTTGCGGATCCCCGCAACCGGTTGGTTACCATCGTTGCCCACGGCGGCATGGGCAAGACCCGCCTTGCACTGGAAGTTGCCTCGCGCATCTACCAGGAAAACGCCCAGGAAGTTTACTTCGTCGCATTGGACCGGATCAGCTCGCCGGCCATGATCGTGCAGGTCGTGGCGGAGGCGTTGCCAATCTCCCTTTCCTCCAACGAAGATCCGAAAACCCGCATATTGGACTACCTACGCGACAAATCCGTGCTGCTGGTCATGGACAACTACGAACACGTGCTGGACGGCGCGGTGTTGGTTCAGGACATCCTGGGGGCAGCGCCGCGCACTCAGGTGCTGGCTACTTCGCGTGTCAAGCTCGATCTGCTGGGCGAAACGACCTTTCGCCTCGACGGTTTGGCCGTCGAGGGGGCGGATCCTGAGCACAACAGCGCGATTCAACTCTTTATCGACAGCGCCCGACGTTTGCAACCTCGATTCGAGTTGACCGATGCCACGCTGCCGGTGGTAACGCACATCTGTCGGATGATCGAGGGGATGCCGCTGGCCATCCTGCTTGCGGCGGCATGGATCGACACGCTTTCGGTAGACGAAATCGCGGCCGAAATCGAGAACAGTATCGATATCCTGGAAACGGAGATGCGCGGCGTGCCGGGTCGCCAACACAGCGTTCGGGCGGTGATCGAATGGTCGTGGCGTCAGGTGGACGCCTCGGCGCAGAACCTGTTGATGCGTCTGGCGGTGTTCCGCGGCGGCTTCACCCGCGTCGCTGCCCAGCAGGCTGCTGGAGCGACGTTGCGCGGGTTGTCACAGCTTGTCGACAAGGCGCTATTGCGGCGCGACCTGGACAACGGCCGCTACTACATACACGAGCTGTTGCGCCAGTTCGCTGAGGAACAACTTTCGCAGTCGGCAGGCGAGGAGCAATCGGCCCACACGGATCATGCGCGCTATTTCGCGGATTTCATGAAGTTGCACGAAACTCATCTGCGCGATCATCGACAGAGGGAGGCGCTTCTGGAGATCGATGCCGATCTCGACAACATCCGCATCGCCTGGGCATATTGGGCGGACAGGCAGAGCGCCAGCCGTGTAGCAGATTTCATCAGTGCCTTGTGGGTGTTCTTTGAAGTTCGCGGTTCGTACGCGCCGGCGATTGCGCTCTATGGGGATGCAGCGCGCAAGTTTACCAGAAGCCAACCCGATACAGTTTGTGCCGCCGCCGAGTTGCAGGCGCACCAGGCATGGTTCACAGCGTTGATCGGCATGCCCAATGAGGGCCTGGCGCTGGCTCAGCAGAGCGTCGAGACGCTGAAACGTTACGCTCAGGACATCTCGGTGGAGACGCTGTGCGGGGTCAACATCAATGCCATCTTCCTGAACAGGAACGAGGTTGTAGTCGCAACCGGTGAGGAAATGCTGGCCAGTGCCGAGCGCAGCGGCGGTGACTGGCAGCGCGGCTGGGCATTAATCTGGTGGTCCTACGCGTTGCTGATGAAGCAGGAGATCGGCCAGGCAATCCAGTCGGCGGAGGAAAGTCTGGCGATTTTTGAACGGTTGAGAAACCCGTTTGGCTGGTCGGTTGCTTCGGGGATTATACTGGGATCGATCTCGATGGCGATTGGCGACATCACCGCTGCAAAGGATTATTTTCTGCGCGGTCTTGATGCTGCAAAAGAGATCGACTATCTGCGGCTGCTTCAGATCAGCTATGACAACCTGGGCACCATTGCGCTGCTGGAGAAGGACGTCGACGCGGCCGAACAGAATTTCTTCAACAGCTTACGCATCAGCCATCAGTGCGGGCAAACGCGCGAGATGCTGGCATCGTTGCGTGACTTCGCCAGCGTCTATATGGGGCGAGGCGATCTGGTGAATGCCCTCCAGCTTCTGTCCGTGGTGCTGAGTCACCCCGTCAGCGAACAGAACTCGCTCAATCGCCCAGAGCGGCTGCGCGATGAAGCCGAAAAGCTGCGGGTGCAGATCGAAGCGCAACTGGATCCGGCCCGCTACCAGGCGGCGTGGGAAACCGGTTGCAGACGACAGATTGGCGAATTGGTCGAGCAGATCCTGAATTAACGAAGTGCTGGTAGCTTGACCGCTCTTGGAATCAATGGGCAGCAGGTGAGTGGCTTGGAAATAACAAAGACATCTTCGATAACAATTGACGAGTACATTTCCGGCTTTCCGTCGGACGTGCAGGTCGTTTTGCAGACGCTACGCCAGACGATCCACCAGGCGGCGCCGGACGCCGTAGAGAAGATCAGCTACGGCATGCCGACCTTCACGCTGAAGGGCAACCTCGTCCACTTCGGCGCGTTCAAGACACACATTGGCTTCTATCCGACACCGAGCGGGATCGAAAAGTTCAAGGATGAGTTGGCAGTCTACAAGGGCGCCAAAGGGTCCGTCCAGTTCCCGCTGGATGAACCGCTGCCGCTTGATTTGGTCCGCCGAATCGTCGAATTCAGGGTCGAGGAGAACCTTGCGAAAGCTGGAAAGGCATCATGACTATGAGCTGGCAATTACTGGAAGAACAACAACCCGAGCTGGCAGCGTTTGGCCGCCTGCGGCTGAACGGCAAGGTCGCCTATCTGGCAACGGTGCGCAAGGACGGCTCGCCGCGCGTCCATCCCATGACACCAATCATCGGCGCGGGCCACCTGTTTGTATTCATGGAACCAACCTCGCCCAAAGGACACGACCTGCAGCGCGATGGGCGTTACGCGATCCATGGCGGTGTGACCGACAACAGCGGCGTCAGCGGCGAGTTCTTCGTCACCGGGCGTGCGCATCTGGTGAGCGACCCAGAACTACGCGCGCTGGCCACGCAGCTCTCCTCCTATGACCCGGCCGAGCGATATATCCTGTTCGAATTCGACGTGGAAAGCGCCGGATCGACCGTCTATACCGATGATGGAGCAGACCGCCGTTATTGGAAGCGTGTAACATAGTCAGCATGAGGTAAGGGACATGGACGAAGTAAAATCAACACCCACGACGATCGACGAATACATTGCCGGTTTTCCGCCAAACATGCAGGAGATCCTGCAGAAGGTGCGCATGACCATCCGCGAGGCCGCGCCTGACGCAACCGAGGCCATCAAGTACCAGATCCCCACGTACGTCTTCCATGGCAATATGGTAAGTTTCGCGGGATACGCCAAGCATATTGGTTTGTACCCGGTTCCTTTGGACGTTGACGGGTTCAAAGAAGATCTGGCGCCCTATGCCAGCGGCAAGTCCACGGCGAAGTTTCCGCTCAACAAACCAATCCCCTACGACTTGATCAGCCGCGTCGTGACATTCCACGTTGAGCAGCGCCTGACCAAGGCAGCGGCGAAAAAGAAGTGAGAGATCGAGCGATCATGACGAAGCTTGAAAGCGTTGCAATTGTGACCGGCGCCAGTTCCGGGATTGGCCATGCAGTGGTGCGCACTTTGCTCGCCGAAGGCTGGACGGTTGTCGGTATCAGCCGGCGGCCCGCTGAACTTGACGAGTCCCAGTATCACGAGTTCCTGATCGATCTGGGTAACCTTGATGCGCTGGCCGCGCTGGTCGACAACCAACTCGCGCCGCTGTTCAGCGACGATCGCTGGAAGCGAATCGGGTTGGTCAACAACGCAGCCACCCCCGGCTTTATGCGTTCGGTCGAGGAGATCGAGCCACAGGATCTTGCCCAGGTGTTGGCAGTCAACGTTGTTGCGCCGGTCTACCTGATGGGTGTGGCAGTCAGGCATACGCCGGCCTGGATCCCGCTTCGCATCGTCAACGTCTCCTCAGGCGCTGCGACGTGGCCACTTCCCGGCCTGGCAGACTACGGCAGCAGCAAGGCGGCGCTCCGCCTGGCCAGCATGACCTTGGGGGCTGAGTTGCGGTCCGGCGATCTGGCTGGCGGTGCACGGACCAACGTCGCGGTGATGAGTTACTCACCCGGAGTGGTCGACACACCGATGCAGGTGACTGCCCGTTCCGCCGATTCCCCGTGGAGTCGACCTTTCGTTGGTTTTCATGCCCAGGGGCAGCTAGTCTCGCCTGAAGCGCCGGCTGGAGAGATCGTGCGTTTCCTGGCAGGCGACCATGCCGAGATGTTTGTCGAACGCCGGTTCGGCGAGACGTAGCCACACAGCGCAGAGTGGACGCCAGGCGATGTCAAACGACGTTGCCCAACCAATAAGGAAGAGACATGATTCGTCACACCGTAGTGTTCAAGCTTCAGCACGCGACCGGTTCTGCGGCCGAACTCGACTTTCTGCGCGCCGCCCAGCGACTGGCTGACATTCCAGTGGTAAAGAACTTCGAATGCCTGCGTCAGGTCAGCCGGAAGAACGGCTACGGCTTCGGCCTGTCGATGGAGTTTGCGTCAGCGCAAGACTACGAGACCTACAACATGCATCCCGACCATGTCAGTTTCGTGCAGACCCGCTGGATCCCGGAAGTGGCGGACTTCATGGAGATCGATTACGTGCCGTACACCGAAAGTTGACCGGCCAATTCATCACCGCATGTTTTTCACCTCACACTCGTTGCAGGTTTGACAGACGTGTCCGCTTGGTGCATAGTAGGCTTGCGACGCCCGTGTTGATGGCCTGGCGTCAGCACCGGCTGAAAGTTCCTCGCAATCTGTCTCTTGACCTGACCCTGCTGTGAATCGTCTTCTGGGATTACTCTTCGCAATTGTCGCGGGACTGTGGGCGCAACGAATGCTCACCGGCCCGGACCCGGGGATTCCGCGCGACGCCCTCATCCTGTTCGTCATCGCCGGGGTGGTGTTCGCTCTGAGCGCGCGCCCGCCGCGTATTTTTCGCGTTGCCAATGTGCAGTTTGCGCGCTGGCAGCCGCGCGGCCGATGGGTCACCCTGGCCGGATTGGTCATCGGTCTTGTCGCGCTGGCGCTCCTGTGGCTGGACCTGGGTAGTGTAGCCGGGCTGCTGTTATGGCCCCTGGCGACGGTTTTGTTTGTCGCCGGGGCATTCCTGGAAGACGGCAGGGAAAATAGGGATAACAGGGAAACAGGGAAAGCAGAGGCAACCGAGGTTGTGGAGGGCGAAGGTGATAGCGCGGCTTTGGCCGAAAGCGACCAAGAAGTGGCCACTGTTCCCAACCCTGCGCAACCGGCATCAAGCACCTCGTCACCCGCCCGTACCGATCACCGATCACCGATCACGGATTACCGAGCACTGCTTGCCGAGCACTGGGACATCCTGCTCCTCCTTGCAATTGTCCTCGTGTCGGCTGCGGTGCGCTTCTACCTGCTTGACACGTTCCCCAACGGCTGCCAGTCTGACGAGTGCAACAATGGGCTGGATGCGCTGCGCTGGCTGGAAGGCGCGCGCTACCTGCCCTACGCCGAGACCAACGAAGGCCAGGCGACGCTGTTCACCTATCTGATCGCGCTGAGCTTCAAGCTCCTGGGCGTCGGCGTGGTGCAGATGCGCGTTGTGGCCGCGCTGGCTGGCGTGCTGACAGTGCTGGCCTTCTTTTTCCTGGGGCGTGACCTGTATGGCCGGCGGGCCGCGCTGGTCGGCACAGCGCTGCTGGCTGCGTCTCGCTGGCATTTGACCTTCAGCCGCATTGTCTACGAGCTTATCTTGCAGCCGCTGGCCATGATCCTGCTGGCGATGTTCATGCTGCGAGCGTTACGCACGGGCCGGCGTCGCTACTGGGCGCTGGCCGGCGTCGCGCTGACCTTCGGCATGAACACCTACACTGCTTTTCGCGTCATGCCGTTTGTGGTGGCGGCGTTCCTGATCTTCTGGCTCGTGCGCGTCCTGCTTGTCGATCGCGCCAGCCTGCGCCACGATATCGAAGGCATGGCGCTGATGGCCGGCGCAGCGCTGGTCAGCGTTGTGCCGCTGGGCGTCTACACCGTGCAAAACTGGCAGGTGTTCACCAGCCGCATCCAACACATCAGCGTCATGCGTGAGGTCGAGCAGCTTGGCTCGATGCAGCCGGTCATCGGCAATCTCAAGAAGACGCTCACCATGTTCAACTGGCAGGGTGACCAGGCGGCGCTCAATAACCTGCCCGGCGCGCCGATGCTGGACACCGTGGTCGCGATCCTGTTCGTGCTCGGTCTGGCCTATGCGCTCTGGTACGCGCTGCACGCGCGGCCGGTTCCCGTGCTCTATGTGCTGTGGTTCGTGGGCATCGTCAGCCTTGGCGTGCTGTCGGTCTCTCATGAAGCGCCCACCGCGCGTCGTACCATTGGCATTGTGCCGCTGGTCTATCTGTTTGCGGCGCTGGTAGCGGACCAGTTTTTCCTGGCATGGAAGGCGGCCTGGCGTGGCCGCGGCGTGCGCTGGTTCAACGTGGCCGTCGCGCTGATCGTCGTTCTGGTCATGGTCAGCAATGCGCGCGCCTTCTTCACCGAGCAGGCCACCAACCCGTCGGTCGAGACCGCTTTCAGTCCCTATGAGTCTGCGGTCGGCGAGTATCTGACGACGCTACCCGGCGACGCGACGGTGCTGATCACGCCACAGTTCGAGCATCACTCGGCCATCAAACTCATCGCCCGCGACCATTCGCACCGTGCGCTGGACGTGGTCAATGACTTGCCCTACCGTTCTGCGACCAGCGGCGATCTGGTCTACATCCTGGAGCCCGCCGACCGGCCGCTGCTCGGCCTGATGCAGCAGATCTACCCGACGGGGGTGGCCGAGGAGCACCGGGCCGAGACCGGCGAACTACTCTTCCTGAGCTATGTTGTGCCGGCGGCTGATCTGGCTGAGACGCGCGGCATCGTCGGCCAGTATTACATCAACTTCCCACCGGTCTATGCGCCGGATGACACGCAGCGCGAGGCTGAATTAGACCTTGACATGAGCGCTGCGCCGCTGGAGTCACCCTATTTTGCGCTCTGGGAAGGCACGTTGCTGGTGCCGGAGTTCGGCGACTACAGCTTCGGGTTGACAGCGGAAGGCGAGTCGGCCAGTCTGCAAATTGGCCGGGAGCAGCGTTTGGACCTGCCGCAAGGCGGCAGCGGCACGCTGGACGCGACACTGGCGGCCGGCTTCCATCCGCTGCGGGTCGAGTTCCATTCGGGTGACGCGCCGGGACGCCTGCGGCTGACATGGTCCGGTTCCGGGTTCAGCGACCAGGTGGTAGGTGGCGATGCGCTCTATGCCTTCCGGTTGGGAGATCAGGGTCTGGTTGGCTACTACTTCGCCAACGGTGAGTGGCAGGGCGACCCGGCCATCGTGCGCAATGACTTGCTGATTGCGCCCAACAACCCGCTGCGCGAGCCGTTCAGCATCCTCTGGCGCGGCAAGATCGCCATCCCGTCCAGCGGCCTGTACACCTTCGGCACTCGTTCCGACGACGGCTCCTTCGTCTTCATCGACAAGCAGTTGGTGGTGGACAACGGCGGCAGCCACGGCGCCGAGGACCGCAGCGGCCAGATCCAGCTCGACGAGGGCTTCCATGACATCGAGGTGCTGTACAGCGAACTAGGCGGCAGCCGCGAGATGCAACTCTACTGGCAGCCGCCCGGCCAGGGGCGCGGGCTGGTGGACAGCCAGTATCTCTTCCCGTTGGAAGGCGCCGACGTGCCGGCCGGGCTGACATTGCCGCCGCCGCCGGAAATTGCCCAGCTCCAGCGCGAGCCGGAACAAGGAGCCGGGGCGGTTGCCTCCGACAGTGCTGAGCGACCGGAAACGACCGACGCGGCTGCACGACCCGCCGGCAGTTTCGCCGATTTGCAGGCTAACGTGCTGTGGGATTACGGCTTTTGTGGCGTGGACGATGGCCAGCTGAACTCGCCGCGCGGCGTGGCGGTCGATCCGCGCAGCGGCGACGTCTTCGTGGCCGACAGCGGCAACGGGCGCATCGTGCGGCTGGACGCGGACGGCAACTTGCTGGGCGCGTGGACAATCGGCGGCGCCGATACAGTTGCCGCGGACGCTGAGGGACCACAGCCGGCGGATCTGGTCGTCGAGCCGGACGGGTCGGTGCTGGTGCTGGACGCTGTTGGCCAGCATCTACAGCGCTTCACCCCCGACGGCCAGCTTCTGGCGACATTTGGCGACAACCTGACCTTCTACCGGCCGCGAGGCCTTGGGATCGACCCCGGCGGCCAGATTGTGGTGGCTGACACAGGCGGTCTGCGCATTGTCCGCCTCGACCCGGCCGGGACGCTGCTGAGCCAGCTTGGCGGGCCGGAGAGCGACTTGGCCAAGGGACAGCCCAGCGACGCGGCTCTGTCGCCCGGCGGCGATCTCTACTTCGTTGAGGCTGAGACCGGCGTCGTGACCCTTCTTGCGGCGGATGGGCGCATGGACCGCTGGACAGGTCCGGCGCGTGCCAGCACGCTGGACGGCCCGCATCTGGCCTGGCTGCCGGCTGGCGAGTTGGCTGTCACCGATCCCGAAGGGCGGCGGGTGCTGCTGTTTGGCCCCGACGGCCAGCCGCTGGGCCAGTTCGGTGCGGAGGCGGGGTTGATGAAGCCGGTAGGCATAGCCGCCAGCGGTGCTGCCGACGGCGTGCTGATCGTGGCGGACAGCCAGGGGTGCCGTGTGGTCGCGTTCCAGGTCACACAATAGGTTCGACCCTCGCGAACGTTCAGGACGTCCGTGAGGATGGCAGAAGCTGTTTGAAAAGACTTGTTGGAGGACTTCTCGCTCGGGCCGGTCTCCGACCGAGGCCCGCTGTTTGCATCCATCGAGGTAGCGGCAGGCCGGCGAGGTAGCTGTTCGAAAAGTCTCGTTGGAAGACTTCGGAAATGGACGACTACTCAGCACGACAGCTCTTCAGCTGCTGGAATGCCATCCGGCTACAGGTTCGTCGCCTTCCGAAGTGTGAGTGAACCCCTTTTTGAACAGTCTCTCAGACCTTACGAGGCGATACAAAGCCTGATTTTCTTTGACAGTCGATTGGCGGGAAAGTATAATCCTTCGGTAGCCGACCGTTGATTTCTTGACGTATTTGTTGGCGCAACCGATGAACGTTCGCTGCCCAGTGCGCAGCCGTGCGCCCTCCCAGTGTTTGTTACGCGGGGAGGGCGAGCTATACCGCGAGCTAACCACTGTCGAACAACATACGTATTGGGCTGGAATTCTGCTTCGCAATGACCGGCCCGAGTGCTTCGTAGAGAGTAGAACAGGAGCTTTTTAATGACCATGGATTACAGCCTGATCCGCCAGGTTTATGCGGATCTGCCGGCCAAAGTGGCCGCCGGACGGGAGATGTTGGGTCGCCCGCTGACCCTCACCGAGAAGATTTTGCTGGCACATCTGGCAGCGCCACTGGCGGAACCTCCGGTGCGCGGCAAGAGCTATGTTGAATTCAACCCCGACCGGGTTGCCATGCAGGACGCGACGGCTCAGATGGCGATCCTGCAGTTCATGCTGGCCGGCCGCGACGATACCGCCGTGCCGACCACCGTGCACTGCGACCACCTGATCCGAGCGCAGTTCGGCGTCAACACTGACCTGCCCATCGCTGTTACCGAAAACGCCGAGGTCTACGACTTCCTGCTGAGCACATCCAACCGCTATGGCATGGGCTTCTGGAAGCCGGGCGCGGGCATCATCCACCAGGTGGTGCTGGAGAACTATGCATTCCCCGGCGGCATGATGATTGGCACTGACAGCCACACGCCCAACGCGGGCGGGCTGGGCATGGTCGCCATCGGCGTCGGCGGAGCGGATGCGGTGGACGTCATGGTCGGGATGCCGTGGGAGCTGCGCTGGCCGGGCGTCATCGGCGTCAAGCTGACCGGCGATTTCAACGGCTGGACCTCGGCCAAGGACGTGATCCTGAAGGTTGCGGGCATCCTGACCGTCAAGGGAGGCACCGGGGCCATCGTCGAATATTTCGGACCAGGCGCGCGCAGTATCAGCGCCACCGGCAAGGGCACGATCTGTAACATGGGCGCGGAGATCGGCGCGACGACCTCGCTCTTCCCCTTCGACGACCGCATGGCGACCTACCTGCGGGCCACCGAGCGCGCTGACGTAGCTGAGCTTGCCGAAGCTGTCGCGGCCCATCTGCGTCCCGACCCTGAGGTCGAGGCTAACCCGGAGCGCTACTACGACCGCGTCATCGAGATCGATCTCAACACGCTGGAGCCGCGTATCGTCGGCCCCTACACCCCCGATCTGGACCGCCCTATCTCAGCCATGGCAGACGAGATCGCCCAGAAGGGCTATCCGGTGGAGCTGACAGCCGCGCTGGTCGGTTCCTGCACCAACTCCTCCTACGAGGACATGAGCCGCGCGGCCAACGTGGCCCGCCAGGCGCTGGCCAAGGGGTTGACCGCCCGGACGCAGTTCCTGATCAACCCCGGCTCCGAGCAGATCCGCGCGACTGTCGAGCGCGACGGCCAGTTGGGCGTCCTGGAGGAAATGGGCGCGACGATTCTGGCCAACGCCTGCGGCGCGTGCATCGGCCAATGGCGGCGGACGGACGTTGAAAAGGGCGAGAAGAACAGTATCATCAATTCGTTCAACCGCAACTTCGCCGGCCGCAACGACGCCAATCCCGGCACGCACAGCTTCATCGCCTCGCCGGAGATCGTGACCGCCTTTGCGCTGGCCGGCCGGCTGGATTTCAACCCGCTGACCGACGCGCTGGTCAACGAGCGCGGCGAAAAGGTGCGTCTCGATCCGCCCACCGGCGACGAGCTGCCCAGCAACGGCTTTATCCGCGATACCGAGGGCCTGGCAGCGCCGCCGGCCAGCCGCTCTGCTGTCCCGGTGGCGGTCGATCCTGACAGCGAGCGCATCGCGCTGCTGGAGCCGTTCGCGGCCTGGAACGGCGAGGACATGCACGATCTGCCGGTGCTGATGAAGGCCAAGGGCAAGTGTACCACCGACCACATCTCGCCGGCCGGCCCGTGGCTAAAATACCGCGGCCATCTGGACAACATCAGCAACAACATGTTCATCGGCGCGATCAGCGCGTTCGACCATCCGGCCGGCAAGGGGCGCAACGTAATCACCGGCGAGAACGACGTGGCGTATTCTGATATCGCCCGCGACTACAAGGCGCGCGGTCTGCGCTGGGTTGCAATCGGCGACGAAAACTACGGTGAGGGCAGCAGCCGCGAGCACGCTGCCATGGAGCCACGCCATCTGGGTGCCGCGGCCATCATCGTGCGCAGCTTCGCCCGCATCCACGAGACCAACCTCAAGAAGCAGGGCGTGCTGCCGCTGACCTTTGCCAACCCGGCCGACTACGACAAGATCCGCGAGGACGACCGCATCAGCCTGCTGGGGCTGGCCGACCTGGCGCCCGGCACCACCGTGCGCATGGTCATCAGCCACGCTGACGGCACCACCGACGAGGCGCTGCTGAACCACACCTTCTCCGAGAATCAGATCGAGTGGTTCAAGGCGGGGTCGGCGCTGAACCAGATCAGGACGATGCGGGCATAGTACGCTGAAGCTCTGGCTCGGTGGCTCCGCCCAAACCGGCCAAGGTGGATGCACTGATGCACCTTGATCGTTATCATAGACAGCCCGCCCTGCAACTGTGGGGCGGGCTTGCGCATTGAAAAGGTTCCGTCTACCAGTCTTTCGTCAACGCTCATTTGAGGAGTAGGCATCCTCAGATGCCGGGTTTGCACATTCGTTGACCATGGGTGCGCAGTTTCCTGACTGGGGCATCGCGCGCTGTAAGCGGCAAGCGGAAAGCATCATGGACGCCGGCAAAGCAGGCCACTATGCAGACGCTGTCTCATGGCTGAAAGACGCCCGCGATATCTACGGCGAACACGGTCGCCTGGCCGAATGGCAGGTATATTTGGCAGGTCTGCCCGACCTGCACGCGCGCAAGTACAAGCTGGTGCCGATGCTGCGGGCGATTCGGTCCCAGTGAATGAATTCACCGGCTGACAGCACAAAGGCCCCTCAGGGCTTCGGAAGTAGCCGTAGGTCACGCTAGCAGCGTGACATTCTCGTCAAACCGATTGTGGGGCTGATGTGGCGCTCATGTCTAGCCACATCTTTCAAGGTGTGGGGCCTCAATACCCGGCGAAGCTTGTCGGGTCGTGGGAGTCCCCCACACTGAACTGTGGGGCTGGTGTGGCGCTCTGGTCCGGCCACATTTTCAAGGTGTGGGCCTAGATGACGCAAGAGGTTGTCGGGTCGTGTGAGTCCCCCACACTGAACTGTAGGGCTAGCGCGGCGCTCATGTCTAGCCACATCTTTGCAAGGTGTGGGGCCTCAATAGCCGGCGAAGCTGTCGAGTCGTGGGAGTCCCCACACTGAACTGTGGGGCTGGCGGGGCGCGCTGATCCAGCCGCTCCTTTCAAGGTTTGGGGCCGCTGTTGTGCGTTGCGACCAACTGGTGTGCATTGAACGAGTAGGGATCGTCAAATCGATCAGTAGCATCCGGCAGTTGGTCGCTCTGGAACAGATGGAGTATACTTCGATAGTGGCGCGCGGAGTGACCGTGCCGTGAGCCCGGTGCTGGAGATTTGATGCAAGCTGACCAACCGAACGGATGGGTGTTGTACGACGACGACTGCGGTTTCTGCCGAAGGTGGGTACCGTTCTGGGGTCCGACGCTGCGCAAAGTCGGCCTGGAGATTGCGCCGTTGCAGGCACCGTGGGTAGCGCCGCGGCTGGGTCTTGACCACGACGAGCTGGTCTACGACATCCGCATTTTGCTGGCTGATGGCAGCCATCTGGCCGGCGCCGAGGTCTATCGCTACGCCGTGCAGCACATCTGGTGGGCCTACCCGCTTTACCTGTTCTCGGTCGCGCCGGGTCTGCGCAGGCTGTGGGACTGGGGCTATCGCACCTTTGCCGACCACCGGCACGAGTTCTCGGCCGTGTGCAATCTGCCGCCGGCGAGTGCTGAGACGCATCCTATGAACCAGATTCAAGGTCGAGCGCAACGACCAGAACTGACAGCAAACCTCTCAATTGAGGTCAGCTCGTAGCTACGAGGAGCAGACAAGAGTCGACCAATGAACAAGATGCTAAAGCTTACTGCGGTGATTGAGCGCGAGGGGGATGGTTTTGTATCGACATGTCCGGAGCTTGACGTCGTGAGTCAGGGAATGACGGTTGAAGAAGCGCGTCTGAACCTTGTAGAAGCTGTGGAAGGCTTTTTGGAAGTAGCGTCATCGTCTGAGGTAAAGCGTAGACTAAAGACGGAGACCTATGTGATGCCTATAATGCCCATGATGCCCCATTCGACTTCCACAGGATCCGCAGGAACGCACTTGGAGCATGGCTAAGCTACGACGCCTATCAGGCAGAGAAACTTGCAAGATTCTAGCGCAACAAGGCTTTGTCGAGGTGCGTCAGAAAGGCAGCCACATTATCATGCAGAAGAAGGTTGGACGCACCACAACGACCGTTCCAGTGCCAGATCACGCGGAACTCAGGCAGGGTACTCTAGCGGGTATTATCAGACAATCGGGACTTCCTCGAACACTCTTCGAGGTTGAGTGAGCAGATCAGGCTACCCGCCACCGGTGTGCTTGTGGTACGGACTGATAATCACTCCCCATCTCGGAGGATCTCATGATTGGCTTGCACAAAGTAATTGGTCTGGTGTTCATTGCGACACTGATCGCCGCCTTGGTGGCAGGAATTTTGCCCGCTTCTTCCTCGGCGGCGAGCCAGCCGCCGTCGTCGGGCGATGTCTGGTACGATGTCGATGAAAGCGATTTGCCGGCTGGCGGCGAACGCTGGATCGTGCCACAAAGCTACCGCACTGTCGGGCTGAACGTCGATGCGTTGCAAGCGGTGCTGGATGCAGCGCCGATGGAAGGAACGCCCGCGGCCGCGACCAGCGACGTGGTGCTGGCCTTGCCGTTGCCCGATGGCGGGTATGGCCGCTTTCGGATCGTTGAATCGCCGGTGATGGCGCCTGAGCTGGCGGCAAAGTTCCCCGAGATCACGACCTATGCCGGCCAGGGTCTCGACGATCCCACGGCGACCACGCGCTTCGATTGGACCCCGACAGGATTTCACGCAATCATCTTTGGACTGAGCGGCACCGTCTACATCGATCCTTACAGCCGCAACGATAATACGACCTACATCAGCTACCACAAGCGTGACTTTGTGCCGAACCCGGACAAGCAGTATGAAGAGACGATGCCCATCAGCGTTGATGGTGACGCGGACCATGACCTGACGGCTGAGTTGGCCGAGCTGGTCGATCAGGGCGTTCTTCCACCGACAGGCGCGCAGTTGCGCACCTATCGGCTGGCTATGGCGGCAACGGGCGAGTATACCATCTTCCACGGCGGCACGGTGCCGCTGGCAATGGCCGCCATTGTCACCACGGTCAACCGTGTCGATGGCGTGTACGAGCGGGAGACGGCGATCCGCATGGTTCTGATCGCCAACAATGACCTGATCGTCTACACCAATCCCAGCACCGATCCCTACACCAACAACAACGGCAGCACCATGCTGGGGCAAAATCAGACCAACCTCGACAGCGTGATCGGCAGCGCAAACTACGACATCGGCCACGTTTTCAGCACGGGCGGCGGCGGCGTGGCGTATCTGGGTGTGGTGTGCCGGGCAAGCTGGAAGGCGCGCGGTGTGACCGGTTCTTCTGCGCCTGTGGGTGATCCGTTCGACATCGACTACGTCGCTCACGAGATGGGGCATCAGTATGGCGGCAACCACAGCTTCAACGGCAACGCCGGCTCGTGCAGCGGCGGCAATCGCAACGGACCAACTGCCTATGAGCCCGGCAGCGGCTCGACGATCATGGCCTATGCGGGCATCTGCGGCGCACAGGATCTGCAGCCGCACAGCGATGACTACTTCCACGGCGTCAATCTGGACGAGATCGTCACCTACAGCACGGCCGGCTCCGGCAATGGTTGCCCCGTGGTCACGGATACTGGCAATCAGCCCCCAAGCGTCAGCGCCGGCGTCGGTGGTTTCACCATTCCAAGCCAGACCCCATTCACTCTGACCGGCTCGGCCGACGATCCGGACGGGGACGCGTTGACGTACAATTGGGAGGAGTTCGATCTGGGCGCTGCGGGAGCGCCGAACAACCCGCTGAACCCGCCCTTCTTCCGCTCCTGGCCGTCGGTGGCCAGTCCATCGCGCACCTTCCCGCGCCTCAGCGATCTGGTCAACGGTACCACAGTGATCGGCGAAGTATTGCCCAATGCGACGCGCAGCATGACCTACCGCCTGACCGCGCGCGACAATCGTATGGGTGGCGGCGGGGTGAACTCGTCGAGCATCACATTCAACGTCACCACCGCGGCCGGCCCGTTCCAGGTAACCGCACCCAACGCAGCGGTGTCGTGGACTGGCAACAGCACACAGTCGATCACATGGAACGTGGCTAACACGACAGCGGCTCCGGTCAGTTGCCCGAACGTGGCCATCGGCCTTTCCACTGATGGCGGACTGACCTATCCGACTTTTTTGGCTGCCAGCACATCAAACGACGGCACGGAAACGGTCACGATACCCAACATCAACACCACGACGGCGCGTGTCAAAGTGTCGTGTACGTCCAACGTGTTCTTTGACATCTCGAACGTCGATTTCAGCATCGTACCCTCGGCAGCCTGTTCCTGGGCGGACGTAAACTGTTCGTGTGGCGTCAGCTCTACGACCATCGACGTGGACGACGTGATCGCGGTGGCCAATGCCTGGAGCCTCTACTTGTCCGACGGCAGCTATACCATTGCCGCCGACGTGAGCTGTCACATGCATGGGCCATGCGACGGCGTCAACGACATTGTTGATATCGGCGCGGTTGCCTCGATGTGGGGCACAGCTTGTCCCTAAACCCATGGCCGTTGGATCCAACTACTTTTACAATGAGCCTGGCACCGGGAAGGTCTGCCTCCCGCGTCTGCGCTCCGTGAGTGGCAAAGCAAAGACCACAAGTAACTATTCAGTCTGCCTCCGCCCGGGGATTGAAATCCCCCGGCTGAAAGCACGAAGCGGCCTCAGCCGCTGGGAGTCGGTCGGCCAGGCCCTGCGGGGCCTTCGTACTTTCAGCCAGTGAATTTCATTCACTGGGTTGGTATAGGCTGAATAGATACGACCACAAAACCATGCACAAGGAGTAACGCTAGAAATGCAATTCGAGAAGATCGTTGTGCCCGCTGAGGGCGAGAAGATCACCTTGCAGGACGGCAAACTGACCGTCCCTGACAACCCCATCGTCGCGTTCATCGAGGGCGACGGGACGGGCGTGGACATCTGGGCCGCCAGCCAGCCGGTGCTGGATGCCGCCGTTGCCAAAGCATACGGTGGCCAGCGCAAGATCGCCTGGATGGAAGTCTACGCCGGCGACAAAGCCAACGAAGTCTATGGCGAAGTCATCTGGCTGCCGCAGGAGACCATCGACGCGATCGACGAGTACATCGTCGCCATCAAGGGACCGCTGACCACGCCCATCGGCGGCGGCATCCGCAGCATCAACGTTGCGCTGCGCCAGCGGCTCGACCTGTACGCCTGCGTGCGGCCGGTGCAGTATTTCAACGGCGTACCCAGCCCGGTCAAGCAACCTGAGCTGGTGGACATGGTGATCTTCCGCGAGAACACCGAGGACATCTATGCCGGCATCGAATGGGAAGCCTACAGCGAAGGCGCCAAGAAGATCATAGCTTTCATGCAGAACGAGTTAGGTGTTACCAAGATTCGTTTCCCCGAAAGCAGCGGCATCGGCATCAAGCCGGTCAGCGAAGAGGGGACCAGCCGGCTGGTGCGGGCCGCCATCCAGTACGCGCTGGACAACGGACGCAAGAGCGTGACCCTGGTGCACAAGGGCAACATCATGAAGTTCACCGAGGGCGCCTTCATGGGGTGGGGCTACAAGGTGGCGGCTGAGGAGTTCGGTGGCAAGCCGCTGGACGGCGGTCCGTGGCACGTGCTGCCGGGCGGCCTGATCGTCAAGGATGTCATCGCCGACGCGATGTTGCAGCAGATCCTGACACGCCCGGCCGAGTACGACATCATCGCCACGCTCAACCTGAACGGCGACTACATTAGCGACGCGCTGGCCGCGCAGGTGGGCGGCATCGGCATCGCGCCCGGCGCGAACATCAACTACGTCACCGGGCGGGCTATCTTCGAGGCGACCCACGGCACCGCGCCCAAGTACGCCGGGCTGGACAAGGTCAACCCCTCGTCGGTGATCCTGAGCGGCGAGATGATGCTGCGCCACATGGGCTGGACCGAGGCGGCTGATCTAATCGTGGCCGCCATGGAAAAGACGCTGGGTCAGAAGGTAGTGACCTATGACTTCGCCCGCCTGATGGAAGGCGCGACCGAGGTCAAGTGCAGCGAGTTCGGCCAGGCCTTGATCGGCAACATGTAGCAGGTTTTGAAACATGATCCTAACCGCCGCGGCAGCTGCCGCGGCGGTTATACACAGCGTTCAATTGTAAGAATGATAACTTAGCCGGCTAAGCAAAGGTGGTATAGTGTCTCTCGTGGCAACACAAGAAGTTACCGATACGATTGGTTATCTGATCGTGCAGTTGTGCAAGCTCTACCGCAATGCGACTGCCGAAAAGCTGGCTCCACTGGGCTTACACCCCGGTCAGGAGATGATGCTTTGCGAGATCTCTCAGAGCGGCGGAGGATTGACACAGGGCGAGTTGGCAGAAATGCTGGCAGTACAACCGGCCACTGTGAGCAAGATGTTGAGCCGGATGGACGCCGCCGGACTCATTTCGGGCTGCCGTGATGTCAACGATGGTCGAATTACCCGATTACACCTGACTGAAGCGGGCGTGCGAGCCCATGACGAGATCGAGGTAGTCTGGGGTGACCTGGAGCGGCAAACGTTGGCCAATTTCACGATCGAGGAACGTGTGTTGCTGCGCCGCCTGCTGATGCAGGTGATAGCGAACCTTGGTGGCTAAAAGCAGGTTGGATTCAACCTCTTTTTTTGCACATATAGTTAGACGGCTAATTGTTCCGTATGGATCAATGACACAAAATCAGAAAGGTATACTACAAATGGCTTGGCAAACTGACCCTTCCCACACCCGAATCGAGTTCACCGCTCGACACATGATGCTCTCGAAAGTCCGCGGCGAATTCCAGGATTTTGACGTTGATTTTCAGCTTGATCCCGAGCGGCCGGAAGTGGCTTTCGTGGAAGCGCACATCAAGACCGCCAGCGTCAATACCCGTGACCCTCAGCGTGACGGCCACCTGCGCTCGCCCGACTTCTTCAAGTCCGACGAGTTCCCCGAGATGGTGTTCAAGAGCACGAGGGTGGAGCGGACCGGCGAGAAGACCGCAAAGCTGCATGGTGATCTGACGATTCGTGACGTGACGCGGCCGGTGGTCCTGGATGTCACCTACCTGGGAAGTTCGAAGTCACCCTGGGGCACGAACAACATCGGTTTTGAGGCTACCACCAAGATCAACCGCGAGGACTGGAATCTGACCTGGAACGTGACCCTTGAAACCGGCGGTTGGTTGGTGAGCAAGGAAATCGCGATTGTGATCGAGACCGAGTTCATCCAGCAGCCCGCCAACGTGAACGAGCCGTCGGCGGCTGACGACGTGAAGGCAGGCAAGACGGTCAAAGTATCCGAGCCGGCCGGGCCTGTGGTTGCAAACTAACGAGACTTCACTTACCGACCTGAAAGGGCGACGGCGATGACCGTCGCCCTTCTCGTTTTGGAACGGCCCGCTGTGCTCGGGCGTCTTCATTCGTATCACTCCTGCGATCTCCTTAATGCGGCCTGACAATGCTGCACTGTTGCAGGGTAACCAGTTTGAGATCCTCAAAGACGATTGATTTACTCCCATCGAACATAGAGATCACGTACGGCTGTTGCAGGGCGCTGCGCAGCCGGGCGCGGTGATCTGGGCCGATTTCGGCTCAGGAAGCGGCGCTTTCACACTCGCATTGGCCGACTTGATCGGTCAAGATGCCCACATCCACTCGGTGGACAAGGATGCGGGCGCATTGGCGCGCCAACAAGCTGCCATACGGTCCCGCTTTCCGCGTCTGGCAGTCACGTACCACAATGCGGACTTCACGAAACCGCTCAAGCTGCCGCTGCTCGATGGGATCGTCATGGCCAACTCATTGCATTTTGTCCGCGACAAAGAACCGGTGGTGCACCTGGTGCGCAGCTACCTCAAGCCAGGTGGACAGATCGTGCTTGTCGAGTACAATACGGACGCCGGAAACCACTGGGTGCCGTATCCGCTTTCATTTGCCAGCTGGCAGCAGCTTGCCGGCAGGTGCGGCTTACTTGCGACTCGCAAGCTGGCCGCGGTGCCCAGTCGCTTTCTGCGAGAGATCTATTCAGCGCAGAGCATAATGACAAGGATTGATTGAACGACTATGAATCGAAGTGTATTGGCGCTATTCGCGCATCCTGACGATGAGGCCTTCGGCACAGGCGCTACGCTGGCGCATTATGCCCGCAGCGGCGCGCAAGTTGGCCTCGTGTGCGCCACAAACGGTGACGTGGGTGAGATCGCCGAGGGCGTTGACGCAACGCCTGAGACGCTCTGGCGGGTGCGCCAGGACGAGCTGCGTTGCGCAGCTGACAATCTGGGCGTCCACGACCTGATCTTTCTCAACTATCGCGACTCGGGCATGGCCGGCACTGAGCAGAACGCCGACCCCAGAGCGTACATCAACGCGCCGGCGGAAGAAGTTGTCCGGCGTCTGGTCGGGATTATCCGCGAGCAGCGCCCGCAGGTCGTCATAACGTTTGACCCCAGCGGCGCGTATGGCCATCCTGACCACATCGCGATCCACAATCACACGGTCGCTGCCTTTCATGCGGCCGGCGACAGCGCACAGTTCCCGGATGACGGCGAGCCATGGCAGCCGCAGCGGCTGTATTATGCCGCATTTCCCCAGTCGTTTTGGGCAAGACTGCGCGATGAGCTGGCCGCGGCGGGCGAGGATGTCAGCCAGTGGGACAGTGCCGAGGCAGGCGACCGGGGGTGGCCTGACGACCAGGTCACCGTGGCCATGGCGATGCCGGATACGGTGGACGCCAAGCTGGCTGCGCTGGAATGCCACGCGTCCCAGTTTGGCGGCGAAAACATGTTCCGCAAGCTGCCCGCTGACGTGATGCGCGATCTGCTGTGCCGGGAGTTCTTCGCGCTGGCGTGGCCAGAGCCGGCGCCAGGCTTGATTCTGGATGACCTGTTCGCAGGTCTTGAAGTTGCATAAACCTAAAATCGAGGGCCATTGAAGCATGCAAATCGCAGTTTTTGGCGCGACCGGCGGCACCGGCCAGCAGGTCGTGCAGCAGGCGTTGGCGGCCGGGCATTCAGTCTCAGCCTTGGTGCGCGATCCGTCGCGTCTTGCAGCTCAAGATGAGCGGCTGACCGTCGTGGAGGGCGACGTGCTGGATCGAGCCAAAGTCGATGAGACCGTGTCCGGCGCGGATGCCGTGATCGTCTCGCTCGGCAACACTTCCAACAATCCCGACTACATCGTCTCGCGCGGCACCGAGGTGATCGTCGACTCGATGACCGCGGCCGGCAAACCCATGCGGCTGATCGTCGTCTCGTCGCTGGGCGTCGGCGAAAGCCGCGATCAGGTGCCCTTCGCCTTCAAGATGTTGATGAACACCGTCCTGAAGAAGGCGATGGATGACAAGGAACGGCAGGAGGCGCTGGTCAAGGCCAGCGGCTTCGACTGGATCATCGTGCGGCCCGGCGGGTTGACCAATGGACCTGCGACCGGTTCGTACAAAGCGGGCGTCGATGTCAAGCTGACGGCCGGCCAGGTTTCCAGAGCGGACGTGGCGGCCTTCGTCCTTCTGCAACTTGACGACGACACCTATCTGCATCAGGCGCCGGCGATCACCGGATAGATGAGCGCCGGTGAAGTCCATCCCGGGGCACAGAAAGGAACGACAATGATGAGCGACACGAAGGTAATCAAGAGCGAGGCTGAATGGCGGGAGGAACTGACGCCGGAGCAGTATCAGGTCCTGCGCCAGGGCGCGACCGAACGGGCGTTTACCGGCAAGTACTACCGCAACAAGGAGAGCGGGGTCTACCATTGCGGCGCCTGTGGCGTAGCGCTGTTCAACTCAGACAGCAAGTACGAGTCCGGTTCGGGCTGGCCCAGCTACTGGGAGCCGGTCGATGCCGACGCCGTGGTGCTGAAGCGCGACCTCAGCCACGGCATGGTTCGCACGGAGGTTCTCTGCGGCCGCTGCGAGTCGCATCTAGGCCATCTCTTTGACGACGGCCCACAACCAACCGGCCTGCGCTACTGCATCAATTCAGCCGCACTGGCCTTTGAGCCAGGAAAGGAATAACTGGTGACCTGTACACACCTCGACCAGATCCACGATGTCGTTCCCAGCGCCGCGGGCTGCGAAGATTGTCTCAAAATCGGCGGCCATTGGGTGCATCTGCGCATGTGTCTGACGTGCGGCCATGTGGGCTGCTGCGATCAATCGCCCAACCAGCATGCCACGCACCATTTTCATGAAACCGGGCACCCGATCGTTGCGTCGGCTGAGCCAGGTGAGAAATGGCGCTGGTGTTACGTGGATCTGATGTTCATCAAGTAGAGAGGAGTAGACGATGAGCAAACCGGCCAAACGATATTGGAGCGACGACATCGATGTGACGTTTGAACTGCGCCGATGTATCCACGTTGCCGAGTGCCTGCGCGGCGCGCCCGAAGTATTTGACACGTCCAAACGCCCCTGGGTGCAGCCCGCCAATGAGCCTGCGGACAAAGTTGCCGCGGTGGTGATGCGCTGTCCGTCCGGTGCGCTGCATTTCGAGCGCAAAGACGGCGGTCCGGCGGAGGAGGGCGAAGAGGAAACCATTATCTGGACGCCGGCGAACTATCCACTGTTCATTCGTGGCGACTTCACGCTGGACCTTCCGGGCGAGGACGAGCCGCTGCACGAGACCCGGGTGACTCTGTGCCGCTGCGGCGCGTCGGAAAACAAGCCCTTTTGCGACAATCGCCATCGCAAGACCGGCTTCGTGGCTGACGGCGAGTTGGGCGAGAATATGGCGCGCGTCGCGCCGGGCGACGAAGAACCGCTGCACATCATTCCCATGGCCAACGGGCCGCTGCGGCTGCGGGGCAACTTTCGCCTGATCGGCGGTCATGGCCGGGCGGTTTACCAGGGGAATCGGGCGCTGCTGTGTCGCTGTGGTCAGTCGCGGAACAAGCCATTTTGCGACGACTCGCACGCGGTGGTTGGATTTCAGGCGGAGGGCAAATAGCCGGCGGCCTCCAACAGGGTACAGATCAAATCGTTTGGGGGAAGACAGACCAGCAAAAAACGCGCTTGCCAAACGCCTGCGATGACGATACAATAGCGTCTCTACATCGTAACAATCAAGGAGCGTGATCATGGACCAACGTCTTTGTGTGATCGTGGGTGCTGCGCCGAATTTGGGGGTTGCCATCGCTCGCCGATTTGGGAGCGAACGATTTCGCGTCGCGCTGATCTCGCGACGCAGCGCGCTGTTGCCCGGCTATTTGGCGACGCTGCGCGAGGAAGGAATCGACGCGACCGGTTATGTCGCGCATCCCGGGGATTTTGCTGAATTGCGCGCCGCTTTTGGTCGTGTCCACGAGGAGTTGGGGGACGCTGACGTGCTGGTCTATAACGCTGCCATCGCCCGCCCGGTGCAGCCATCCGAGCTGGATCCGGAGACGGTGGTAAGCGAGCTGGCCGTCAACGTCGTCGGCGCGCTGGTCAGCGCTCAGGAGGTCTTGCCAGAGATGCGTCACCGCCGTCGTGGGACAATCATCTTCACTGGCGCAGAACTGGCGACCAACCCCAATCTGCAATATGCCTCGCTGGGGATCGGCAAGGCCGGGCTGCGCAACCTGGCGATTGCACTGGGCGACGAGTTGGAGGTCGAAGGGGTGCATGTCGCCATGGTCACCGTCAACGACTTCGTGCGCCCCGGCGCGCATCTGGAACCCGCGGCTGTTGCCGAAAGCTACTGGACTTTGTACATGCAGGAGCCGCTCAATCGGCAGCGCGAGATCGTGCTGCGCTGATAAGCCAGGAGTGCCAGTCCTGCCCTTGCGACCACGTGGCTGACGCGCCAGTTCTGTCTCTTGTACAGGACGGGGACTGGCAGTTCTAGCCGACGTGCTACGCTTCGAGGACGTTTACCACCCGGATAAGATGCGTGGTGCGGTCGGCCACCAGCGTTGCGACAGCCCGGTGCAGTGCCGAGGCGGCTGCTGGCTGTTCCTCCTCCATCCTGGTCAGCGAGGCCCTTGTCAGCCGGTAAACCACTGACGGCTCGTCTACCACAACCGACGCGCCGCGCTCGTACCCCAGATAGAACCCCAGTTCTCCTACGACGGTCGGTCCGCCGCGCATCGTTTCCAGGCGATGCGTCGCGTGGCCTGGCTGCTCGACCTGTGCGGTTACCTGCCCAGACTCCAGAAAGTACATATCGTCCGGTGGGTCGCCCTGCCGGATCAGGCGATCCCCGCCGGCAAGGCGCAGTAGTTCCAGATAGCGCATCAACTGGTCCACAGCAAGCTGGTCGTTGGTAAGTACGGCAAGCTGCTCCGCCAGGCCACCTGTCGAAGTCGGAGCCCACTGGTTGGCGCGCAGCAAATCCTCTTCGCACCACTCCACTGCCCGATCAAGATCTGTGTAAACCCGCACCGTGGGACGGTTCTCCGCTATGATACCGGTGCGCTGGAGTTGTTGAAGCACCGGTTCCGACGCGCCTGTGAAAAACAGCGTGACTCCCCGTTGCGCAGCGATCTCTTCCATACGAGCGAAGCTCAATGCGGCCGTCGAGTCGATGCCGGTGACCTGGTGGAAATCCAGCAGAACATGGCGCAACGCAGCCGTGCCCTGCTGTTCCATTCGTGCGCGCACCTGTTCCAGCAGATAGTTGGCGGTGCCGAAAAAGATGAAGCCGTGCAACTCCAGAATATACATCTGCGCGCCGACGCTGCTCAGGAAATTCCGCTGCTGGGCAGGGCGCGTGACCCGGCTGTTGAGAATTTCCCCCGTGAAGCGGCGACGGATGACATCGACCCGGCTATAGGCCACCACGAACATCACGACCGTCGCGGCGATGCCGACCGCCACGCCCTGAAAGAAACCGAAGACGGCGATCACACCCAGGATCAGCAGGATTATAGCATAGTCGATCCTGGGGAACTTGCGATAGGTTTCGATGGCCCACTCGATCAGCAGTTCGAGGCCCAGATAGAGCAACACGCCGCCGATCACAAATCGGGGCGCCAGGGAGAGCAGACCGGCGCCGGAGAACAACACGCCGGCGCACACCAGCGCGGCCACCAGGCCGGGCAGACGGCTGTCAACGCGCATTTTCAGGTTGAGATCCGACAACGAGAACTGTTGAAAGTTCACGATGCCCGCAAACCAGCCGGTCAGCAGGTTGGCCACACCGGCCGCCCGCAGCTCCTGATCCAGTTTGACATCCTGGCCGGATGCGCTTTCCAGGCCGGTGGCGTTGAGCAGGGCGCTGATGGCGCTGACCAGAACGATCACCACGATGGCGGGCGTCTCGCTCAGAATCACCTTCCAGTTGACCTGGCTGAGTTCGGTGGCGGTCAGTGGCTGTAGGAGCGACCTGTCTGGAAAAGGCCCGGCCAACCAGCCATGGATAGTCTGGGGGTTGCCGCCGGTCACAATAGCTGCGACAAGGTGATACAGCACCGCGCTGGCGATGATGACGCCGGTGGTCAGCATCGGTCCGCTGCCGCGCCGTGAGAGGACGATGAGCACCACCGCCAGCACCACACCCGGTACCAGTTGCGCGGCCAGACCGAACTCCTGCGGATGCAGTAGCTCGGCAATGTGACGACCTTCAGGCAGCATCGCTTCAATGGCTCCGTGCGCCAGCAGCCAGCCGGTGCCGGCCAGGAAACCGCCGACGACCGGGTATGGCAGGAATCGAATCAGGCTGCCCAGCTTGAAGACCCCCAACATCAACATGAATGCGCCCGTGGCCAGCGTGGTCAGGCCGATGGTGGCGAACACGGTCGCTGTGGTTTGTCCTTGGGTAGCTGTAGCCGGCATGGCTGCCAGCACCGCGGCGATGACCACCCCCAGAATAGCCGCCGGCACATCCTGGTTGCCGCCAATCGTACCGCGCAGCGTCGCAAACAGGGCAATGACAATGCCTGACAGCGTGGCTCCCAACAACGCCAGCCCAACCGCGCGGCTGATCATGTGCGCCGCTTCACCCGGGAGGAGAAGGGTCGAAAAGGAAACGGCAAAGATGACTTCGATCAAGCCGACGATCAGACCGGCGATCAGCGCCGGAAAGAGCCGGTTTGGACGGAATTCTTCGGCGAGCTGTGACCGGCGCGAGACATGGGACGGAGGGGTGGAGCCTGCAGATGACATTGGAACCTCGCCTTTGAGTAGGTCTTACGTCGGAGTTTCACGGTTATTGCGTGGATACTGAAACCGGCGCCTTAAGGTGGGGTGGCCGAGGCGGTGTCCTGAGCACCTGGAAGCGCCAAGTCGCCGCGCTGCGAGCTTTTGGAAAATACTCGCGGTCGGTCTAGCCGTGAACTGCCCCGATTTGAGGTAATAGTACTTATTGCAGGCCGAGAGGCCAAATGGTTTGCGATTGAGGACCAGCGTCAGCCGGTCTGTGGTCAGTTGCAGACTTCGCCACGCGGGCCGATTACGGCCGATGACTCGGTGAACCAGGTCAGGTATTCGGCCCGCAGGCGGCCGGCCTGAATGGCCGGATCTCGCTCCACTACGGCCTTCAGGTCGTCCAAGGAGCGGAAGACATCATGGCTGAACACGCTGATGCCGCGAATGTCGCCGTCGGCATGAAGTTCTACGGGGCCGGCCAGCACGAGCATCCCCGCTTCGTGCATGGCGCTCAGGTGTGCCTGGTGCCGCCGTTGCAACTCGTCCAGTTCGGGCGTGTCATCGGCGGTCCAGTCAGGCCCCTTGCGCATCAGCACTACATAATGTTGCTTGAATTCCACGATGATCACCTCTCTGGTGGTCGCGTCACTGTACGGGGGGGGGGCGTGAGGCCGGTGCGAGCCTGCTCTGCCTGGCGGACGATTTTTGCAATCTGGTCCAGGTGGGCTTGGTCATGCATCAGACCAAAGACGAAGCGCACCACGGCGTTGTAAGAACGGTTGCCGCGCGGGGAAGTGAATAGGACGTCGAGATGTGGTGGGTCCGGCCACATTGCCAGGCTGGCCAGACGCATACGGCGGCTTTCTTCCAGACGTTGCCGGCACTGGGCGATGGTGGTCACGCTGCGCCAGGGAATCTCGAAACGCGAGCGACCTTCGCGCAGCGGCACGCCGCGCGCCAACTCCGCTGCCAGATAAGCAGCTTCTTCGGCGGAAGCGGTGACGTGGACGATCACGTGCCCCAGAGTCCAGGCCAGCAGCGCCTCATCGGGATCAACGGCAAACGTATCCTCCGCCTCCGGGTCGTCCGGCACGAAGACAACGTCTTCATCCTGCGCGGCCGCGATCATCGTCTGCATGGCATCCAGCATCTCGTTGGTCAGCCGCCGCAGGTCGTCGATGTCCAGGTCGCGGCACAGCTCGTCGATGGTAATTCGCTTGCTGCGGACAGCGTTGAAGTCCAGCATCATGTCTCATTCAAGGAAAACAAGATCGTTCGTAGTAGGCGCTCCAGCGCCGCTCAACGGCGCTGAAGCGCCTACTACGAACGAAGGCAAGAAAATGGGGCTGCCAGGAAATAATTCTGACAGCCCCTGAATATTCGCTAGACCAGCGTGGCGTCGAGGTTGATCTCGGGCACGGCTGCCAGCGCTTTGGATACGGGGCACTTGGCTTTGGCCTCGGCTGCGATCTCGGCGAAGCGCTCGGCGGTGATGTTGGGCACCTCCGCCCGGCAGACCAGGTCAATGCGGCTGATAGTCGGCCCGGCGGTCAGGTGGACGTGCGCGTCGGTGTGGATGCGCACCGGCGGCGTCTCGTTGCCGGTCAGCAGCGCCGACAGGAACATCGAATAGCAGCCGGCATGGGCCGCGCCGATCAATTCCTCGGGGTTGGTGCCGGTCTCGTCGGCAAAGCGTGATGCCCAGGTGTAGGGGCCCTCGAAACGGCCGCTGCCGAGCTTCATGGTGCCGCTGCCTTCTTTGAGGGTGCCTTCCCAAACGGCCTCTGAAATTCGAACTGACATGGGTGAACTCTCCTTTGTGTGTTGTTGTGTTCAGACTACCTAATGCAAAGTTATTCGATGCGGATACGAATCGCTGTACGCCAACATCCAAACGGCAACGCTGGCAGCTACGAAGCTGCATACAGTGCATGACGCCCGGTCAAACAAGCCGTTGGCAGGATGGCGTCGATTGCGCCGCTGTTGGGCGATCCGTCCAACGTTTAGTGCTCCCGGCGCGCCAGACCCCACCGTGTGGTGGGGCCTGGACGGGAGTTGCGACGAGGCGTCAGTCACCGTGATCAGCGCTCGCCAATGCTTTCGGCGGCGTGTCAAGCGTCTGCTAGCGTGATCCTGCCATGCGCTAGTTGAAATCGCGGATGCTGTTCTTGGTGCTGAGACCGGCGCCCAGAAGCAGTAGCGGAATGACCGCATGAAACGCCGCGTACTGGGTTCTGAAGATCACCAGGCCAACCGCGACGGCGCCAGCGACCGATATCAGATACAGGTAGACCGCCCAACGCTTCCAGAACCACATGCCGGCCGCGCCGACCAGGCCTGCAATGCCGAAGAGGACACCCAGCGTCAGGAAAATCGGCAACTGGGTTGAGTCGATGTTGTCCTTGCGGTAAGAGAAAAGCATAATTGCTGTCAACAGCGCATCGACCAGAATCAGGGCCAATGCGACCGTCAGCATCGGGCCGCGCTTTTTGTGGGTAGGTTGTACCGCCTTGCCAGGCTGCTTGCTGGCCGGTTTGCTGCCCTGCTTGCTGTTCTGGCTGCCTGACTTGCCAGATTTCTGCGATGTCGGCGCCGGCTGTTCCGTAGTCTGACGAGGTGCAGCCTTGCGTTGGGACGGGGATTTGCCTGAAGTCATGACGGGTAAAGATTTCCTTTCGATGAGACGTTTCTCTCCACCGCATCGCGTGGTCGCTGGGTAGACTTCCTACGGATAAGCTGTTTTTGCAGGACCGGGACGCGGTGCGTAGTAGCCATGAAATTATCGTTCCAATCGTCGTTTGTGTCAAACGTGGCACGTCGGTTCATCGGCCGGGTGGTTTTCAGTCTATTTGTGTATATCTGCAATATCCGTACAATTTACTGCACGCTGTAGTTGCCAGAATTGGCGCGTTGTTGCAGGAGGACAAGAATTATGAATAGCTCGCGTGCGCCCGAAACAAACGGGAAGACGAAAGACCTGCCCGGCCTTTCCCGTTTGAAGGTTTTCGCGTTGGCCGCATTGGTGGCTGTTGGTCTGTTGATTATCGGCGGTTTGACCGTCAGCGCCAGTACATTTTCAGCGACTTCCTCGCTGCAAGAAGGCCCCACCCCGACGCCGACTTTCATCACGCCCCTGATCGTTCCGGGAGGTCAGTCTGGCGTGCTGATTACCGACCTGGCCCTGCCCGATTCAGCCTTCGTGCTGCACTGGTTCGCGCCGAACTCCGATCCGTCGCGCGCGGTCGCCTGGGGCGATGTGGACAACGACGGCGACCTCGATCTGGCCGTCGCCAACTGGGGCAAGCCAAACCGCGTTTACATCAACAACAATGGTGTGCTGGACACCGATCCACGGCACGTGTGGCAATCCTCCGACCCTGCGGAAAAGGATGACTTTACGACAAGCCTCGCCTGGGGCGATGTCAACGGCGACGGCTATCTTGATTTGGTGGTGGGCAACGAACCGAGTTGTCCGGAAGCGAGTCGTTTCATCTCGCCGGAGATCGCGAAGTTTTTTCCCAGAACCCGCGCAGCGCAGGCTGGTTTGTGCTCCGGTGGCGCCAACCGTCTGTACCTGTACGACAAGACTCTGGGCACACTCTCCACCAGCGCAAACTGGTCTTCGACCGAGCGGGAGAAGACGCGCAGCATCGCGTTGGGCGACATCGACGGCGATGGATCCCTCGACCTCGCGGTTGGCAACTACGGTGCACCGAACCGCGTCTATGTCAACAGCGGTGGCGCTTTGGGCGCCCAATTCCGGGATGCATGGCAATCCAACGATCCCAGTGAGGAGACAGACCTGACGACCGGCCTCGCCTTGGGTGATGTCAACAGCGATGGTCAGCTGGATCTGGTGGTTGGCAACGAAGCCGGCCCCGCCCGCCTGTATCTGAACACCAACGGTCGATTGAACAGCAGCGCTGACTGGTCTAGTCCGGGGAAGCTGGATGTCAACGCGCTCGCTCTGGCCGACACGGACGAGGATGGCGCGCTGGATCTGGTGATGGTCACGGCAGAGCAGCGTATCGAACTCTACCTGAACGAAGGCGGAACTTTTGGTGACCAGTCAGTAGTCGGCCCTAGAGTTACCGGCTATCCCATTTCCATGGCGTTGGGTGACTACGACGGCAACGGCCAGAAAGACATTGCGGTTGGCAAGAGCTGCACGCTGTCACCGGACGATTGTTCCATCGAGGTGTTTCTTGTCGTGGGCGGCAAGATCGAGGAAAAGCCGCTGTGGACTTCGCCCGACGGGCTGACGGCAGCCGGGCTGGCCTGGGGTGACATCGACGGCGACGGCGGGCTGGACCTTGCAGCCGGCGTCGGCTACGACTTGTCACAACCGAA
This sequence comes from Anaerolineales bacterium, assembly GCA_020634615.1. Classification (GTDB taxonomy): domain Bacteria; phylum Chloroflexota; class Anaerolineae; order JAAEKA01; family JAAEKA01; genus JACKBK01. Next base: position 134,784 of record JACKBI010000002.1, on the reverse strand, counting down.
TCGCATCTACCGCAACAACGGTTTCGTTCTGACCACCGGCAAGAAGCTGCTGAACGACCCCGGCCAGGCAACTCCGAAGTACACGACCTATGCCTGGGGCGACCTGGATGGCGATGGGTTCATGGATCTGGCGGCCGGCAGCAACGAGGGCGCTGTGGTCGTCTATCGCAACGAGGACGGCGTGCTGGCAAGCCAGCCGGCCTGGCGGGTGAGCGGCGCAAATGACATCTCCAGCCTGGCCTGGGGAGATGTCAACGGCGATGGCCTGCTTGATCTGGCCGTTGGCAATCAAGGTGGACGCAACCAGGTATTCCTCAACACCGGCAGCATGCTCGACCGCACGCCAGCCTGGGAAACGGCTGAAAACGACAACACCGCGGAGTTGGCCTGGGGCGACCTCGACGGCAATGGTCAGCTGGACCTTGCCGTTGCCAACGCAGCGAATTGCAGCCAGAATGCCAGCGAGGAGCCGGTCTGTTCATTTACGCCGGAACGGGTGTATTACAACATCGGCAGCAATCTGCCAGTTACCACGACAGCCGGGGTCAGCGCGACGTGGTCATCGACGATAGTGGACGACGCCACCGGGTCGCTGTTGGCCGGCGGTTCGACCAGTCTGGCGTTGGGCGATGTCGACAACGATGGCGACCTGGATTTGGCGGTCGGCAGACGCGGGCAGGCCAATGTGTTGTATCTGAACAACCGCGGCAGACTGGGCAGCGTTCCCGCGTGGCAGTCCGACGAAGAAGAACTCACGTCCAGTGTCGCCTTCGGTGATGTGACCGGTGACGGCTATCTGGATCTCATCGTTGGCAACACAGAGGAGGCGTCGCGACTCTACCAGAACAACCACGGCCAGCTTGCCACGTCGTTCACCTGGTCTGCTTTGGACGCCGGCACAACTTCCAGAGTTGCGCTGAGCGATATCGACGGCGATGCCGATCTCGATCTGGTGGTCAACGACCAGAAAGTTCTGCGGGTCTATCGCAACGAGGGGGGCGCACTGACCGGCGCTTCGGTGTGGACGGCTGAACTGCCCCTCTGCAAGACACCCTCGTCCGAGGCAACAGGCTGCACGCCGCTGGCGTTGGTGGACACGAACAACGATGGCGACATGGATGTAACGGTCGGTGGGGTGCTGTTTGCCAACCTGCACAGCGAGCGGCTGGCGGCTGCCGGAGTTCCGACCCTTTTCGTGCAACGACCCACAGTGACCGGGCCGGCAGATTTCTACTCCGCGCCCGAGATCGTCTCTGGCGCCCAGGTGCTGACCCATACGGTCATTTCGTTCACCTATGCTCTCAGTCAGTCGCTGCCTGCCACTGTAACACTGGTTGGCGAGTATTCGCTGAACGGCCCGGGAAATTGGCAGCCTGCCACGGGTGAGATGGCCGCCGACCGCCAGACGTTCCTCTGGGATACTGCGGCCGATGGACTGATGGGCCGGTCTGACAACACCGTTTTCCGGCTGAAGGCGGTCACGACGCCAGCCACCGGGGCTGATCATCTGCCAAATCTGCACCAATACGGCGCGGATTCGGCGGCAACGCTCTCCTTCCGTGCGCAAGGGACGCAGGTTAAGGTCGTCGACCAGGAGACCGGCGATCCGATGCCGATGGCCGTCGTCTACCGGCTGCCCAAGGGCGAGGTCAGCGGCGCGCAGCCGCTCGGCACGGCAACCACCCAGTTCCGCACCGATGAGAACGGCTACCTGCAAGGCAGCGGCACCATTGACGTGGGCGATCAGTTGTTTGCGCTGGCGCCGGTACCTGGAAAGCTGGCCACACCCGATGACAAGTACACGCTGTATTACACCAACCTGACACCGACGGCTAACGGCGCTTCGGGCCACGTAGTGACCGAACCTGGCCTGCAACGGCTGGAGGTTTCCAAAGACCAGCCGCTGGTGGCGTTCAACCTGGATGTGTCGCTGGAATGGGATGCACGTAACGACGGCACTTTCCTGGCCGATCTCGAACAGGCGATCAAGCAGTCATCGGAGATTCTGTTTGATGTAAGCAACGGCCAGATGGCGCTGGGCAATGTGCGTGTCTTCGAGGGCAAAGCCAACTGGCTGACATCCGATATCGTCGTCTATGCCAACAACAGCATGCGTCCGCGCGCTACCATGGGTGGCGTTCTCACTCAGACTCTGATCTTGACCGACACAATTCCGGCAAGCAACTCAATAAGCGCCACGCGCGTGATCACGGAGGAGTTTCGCCCAGGGCGGATTCGTATCGGTCCGATCTGGGATCCCTATGGCGAGAGCCGCGCTGAGCTGCAGCAGGACTGGTGGCGGGCGCTGGCGCACGAGTACGGCCACTATCTGCTCTACCTGCCCGATAACTATCTGGGCAGGGATCCCACCAAAGCCATCGTCAATTGTGTCGGCAGTTTTATGACCACAGCCTACGATGACAAGTACAGTGAATTCCTCGATGCGGCTAAGTGGGCAAATCCGGCAAGCGGCTGCGCCGACACAATTGCTGCGGCGACCACCGGACGATCCGACTGGGAAACGGTCAACAAGTTCTACCCAATGGTGTTTGAGGACGCAGCAAGCCGGCTGAGCGCAGCTAGCAGTGATTCGGCAACATCGCCGCCACTGACTACGACAGCGCCGAGCCTTGCCGCCAGTCGTCCGATCACATCGGTCGCCGTCAATAATGGCCCGTCCACGATTCCGCTCGACATCACCAGGTTGTATTATCGCCGGCCGGCCATCGAAGGCGTTCCCACGATCCCGGCGCGCAATTTTGACCTGCGTGAAGAGAAGACTAACAACCGCATTGTCGTTCCCCAGGGGCAAGCCTTCCTGATCAAGACGCAGGGAACCGCGGCCTTGCAAGACGATGTAATCATCGCGCTGGGTCAGACTGGCAACAGCGGCAGCATCAAGGTGCGCGGCGCGAGCGAAGGCGACAAGGTCTGTGTGGTGGATACCAGCGGCGATCAGGCGCTGGTTGGCTGCAACCCCTGGATCCGCGCCAACTCCCCGGTAATTACGATGCACAGATACGAGGACTGGGGACCGGACATCAAGATCGATCAGGTGAGCCAACTGGCGATGGTGATGACCGTGACGCAGTCGGTCGATTCGACCGCGCCTGTCGTCGAAGTGACCAAGCTGATGGGGGACAGCCCGGTCGTCACCAGCACGAGTCAGCCAAACCTCGACGGCTACCTACCGGTGACTCTGGTGTCTCAGGTTAACGGGCCGATGTTTGCGCTGGCTGTAACACAGACCGTCACCAATCCCGTTCCGTCACTCTGGATCCGCCAGATCAGCGGGCCGTCGGTCGCGGTCAGCGTGACCCAGCAACTGACGGCTGGCCAGCCAGCCGTCATCGAGATCTATCGGCCGGCTGTGCGTATCAGCGCGACCCAGGCTCCCCCGACCGATGGTACGCCGGATACCATGCGGCTTCAGTTGTATCCCGGCTACTTCATTCCAAACCGCAACTATATCTACAGCGGTCCGAACGGCGACCACCTTGTCTTCTCGCCCGCAGGCAAGGCCGCTAAATCTGACACGATTACCAACACGTTTACAATCACGTTTCCGGTCGACTATCCAGTCTTTTCCGGCTTCGTGAGCGCCAGCGGCTCCAGCTACCGGACGGCTGTCAGCCAATTCTTCCTGGCCAAAGAGCTTTCGCCCGGTGGCGGTGTGCGCTGGGGCGGCGTCGATGGCTACCAGATGGGTGTGGACAACCGGCGTGGACTCGGGCCGGCCGACCGTTCCAGCCAGTTCTATGCCTGGGCTGCCAGGCGTGCTGACAAGTCAACTGACCAGTTGCCTGACTTCGGCCTGGCTTACTACACCGGTCTCGGTCCAAACGACCTGTATGGTCTTGGCCCCAATGACCTCTATGGTCTTGGTCCTAACGATCTTTACGGTCTTGGCCCCAATGACCTTTACGGTCTCGGTCCAAACGACCTGTACGGTCTTGGCCCCAATGACCTCTATGGACTCGGTCCCAATGATCTTTATGGTCTTGGACCCGACGACCTTTTCGGTCTTGGGCCGAACGACCTCTATGGACTTGGTCCCAACGACCTTTACGGCCTTGGGCCTAATGACTTGTACGGCCTTGGACCCAACGATCTCTACGGCCTTGGACCTAATGACCTCTATGGCCTCGGTCCCAATGACCTCTACGGTCTCGGTCCCAACGATCTTTACGGGCTTGGTCCTAACGATCTTTACGGGCTAGGTCCCAACGACCTCTACGGTCTTGGTGCTGACTTGCCTGGTCTCGACTCGGCCTGGTCGACGGCCGGTGCGCCTATTTCCTCGGAGGATGGGCAGGTGGCAGTTTACAATCGCGGCGACATCCTGGGCGATCCCGGCACGTTGTCGCTGCAGGCGCTGGCCAAGCCGCCTGGCTTGCCAGATTGGCTGACCACTGTGGGCCGGGCCTATCGCTTTGAAGCCAAGGGCACGCAGGAGCGTGTGATGGCCTTCCACTATCTGCGCCGCGAGATTCCTGCCGGCTACGAACACACCATCAACGTCTACTACTCGTCTGACGACGGCAAGACGTGGCAACGGCTGCCAACAGAGTTGTATCCTGACCAGAACCTTGCGACGGTCGCGGCCGACAACTCAGGCATCTATGCGCTGGCTGCCGCCGTCGATGTCCCGTTGTACACCAAAGGCTGGAACTTGTTCTCCTACCCAATTGCCAATTCACGACCGATCACGGAGGTGCTGAGGTCGTTGCCGGCAGACTCGTATGGGACGATCTTTGGCTATGACAGTGAGGACCTGAGCGATCCGTGGAAGGTCTACAGTCCGACGGTGGGCATGGAATGGGTCAACGACCTCAGTCAACTGGAGTTTGGCGAATCCTACTGGATCAGTGTCACCACGCCGACAACGGACCAACCGCTGCTTCTGCAAATCGAAGTCGCCGAGGGGCAGGCTCAGACCTTCCCGACCAACACCGTTTCGGCGAATACGACACCGATCTTCCAGCGCACTCCGCCGGCGGTGTACTACGGCGCATTGGTGAACGCGCCCGCCGGCATCGCTGTCGGCGCGACGGTCGACGCCAGGGTGGGCGAGAGTATCTGCGGTTCGGGTGTTGTCAGCGCCGACCAGGACGGCAACTTGCGCTATACCGTCAAGGTTGAGGCCGCTGACGTGGGCGGCAACGCCGGCTGCGGCGCGCCCACACGGGATGTCACGTTCACCGTCGGTGGCCAGGATGTGCCTGGCACAATCAAGTGGGACAACAACAAGCTGCGCAAGCACGATCTGGAGTTTCCGAGCGGCGGCTAGCACCGCGGTAGGTAACACAGAAGACAGGCCCTCGGAGTCGCACGCTCCGGGGGCCTGTTTGTTTCGCTGATGTCCTCCCTTAGGCAGTGAGACTGTCAGGCCGATAGAAGCTGGTGGATGTAGGGGCCATGGTCGAGGAACATCTGTCGCACTGCGGCATCTGCGATCTGGCCCGCCTGTGCACGGATCATCGCTTGTCCCTCGACCAATGCCGCCTCAGCCCGCTCTGTTTCGCCAGCCGCGCGCAACACCCGATACATTGTCAGGTATACCAACGCGGGAAACTCCACATCGGCCATTCCCTTTTCCGCCAACAGGTCCGCGATCTGTCCGACCCTTTGCCGCGCTTCACTCATGTCGCTGCGCGCCAGGGCGATGCGCGCCAGCCCGGCCAGGTTGTCAATGGCCGCGCTGATGAGGCTCGATCCGCGCGTTCTGAGCGCCAGCGCTTCCCTCTGAGCGGACGCGGCGGCGTCCAGATCACCGGTCTCTTCAGTCAACAGTGCAATATGCGTCAACGTATATGCCTGGCTGCGCTGGTCGTTCTGTGAACGCTGCATCGCCAGCGCTTCCTCGTACTGTTGGTGCGCATGGTCTGCGTCACTCTGGAACTGAGCCACCAATCCCAACGTGTCCAGGCTGGCCGCTTCGCCCTGGCGGTCAGCCACGTTGCGTCGAATCACCAGTGCTTCGAGGTGCTTCTCGGCGGCTTGCCCGAAGTCGCCCAAAATGAACCAGGTGTTGCCCAGCGAGCTGAGAACGTAGCTTTCGCCATGACGCCACCCGATTTCGCGCGCCGTGACCAGTGCCCGCTGATAGGTTTCGACAGCAACGTCCAGGTTGCCCAGCCGCCGGTCGACAACGCCAGTCATCAGCAGGCAGTTTACCTCGCCGCGATGCTGGTGCGTTTCCTGGAAAACCTCCAGCGCTTCAGTGTAATGCCGGCGCGCCTCGTCCAGATCTTCATTTGCCAGCGCGCAGTTGCCCAAGTTGTAGTGAGCTTCAGCGGCCGTAGTCGAGGCGCCGCTTTCGCTGGCCAGCGTGTAGGACGTCGTCAAGTGCTGGCTGGCAAGGTCATAGTCTCCATTGCGGAAGGCGATCATGCCGCGCAGCAGCCAGACGCGCGCCTCGCCGGTTCGATCGTCCGCACGCCGGGAAAAGTCCACCGCGTGTTCCAGAGCTTCCAGCGAGTCCTGAAGCTTGCCAACGACGCGCAGCAGGTTGGCCAGCCGCAGCGCTACCGTGGCTTGCCGCTGCGGCTCCCCAAGCTGCTCTGCCAGCTGCGTCGCCTTGTCCAGATCGTCGCGCTGATCGTCGCGCTGGCCCAGACGGTCAAAGACCGTTTCGCGCGCCAGCAACAGGTCAAGCCGCTGTGATGGGGCTTCCGCCAGCGCCAGCGCCCGGGTGAGCAGATCGATGGCCACCTGGTTTTGATAGGAATCGGCGGCAGCTTGCCCGGCCAGTTGCAGGTAGCGGCACGCCGGCGCCGCCATGTCAGCCTGTTCGTAATGAAAGCCGATGCTGCTGTAATGCGGCGCCAGGTCGGCAGCAAACTGGCGCTCGCTGGCCTCAGCCGCCAGCCGGTGCAGCGCGCTGCGCCGCTGGTGGGTCAACATCCGGTAGGCCGTGTCGCGCAATAGGCCGTGCATAAAGATGTAGCGGATCTCCGACATCGGCTGCCAGATGTCCGCCTTTTCCGCAATCGCGATCCAGCGCGCAATCGACTTGGCGTTGGTGAGCATGTCGGACAACAGCAATACCTCGAACTCGCGGCCAAGCACCGATGCCGTGTGAACGATGTTGCGAATCTCGTTGGTCAGCGTGTCGATGCGGGCAATGAGGAGCGCCTGCACGTCGGCAGGTACGTCCTGACCGGCCAGCGATGCTGCGGTGAATGCGCCGTCAGCGTTCTGTTGCAGCAGTTGTTGTTCCTTGAGATAGAGGACAAACTGCTGGGCGAAAAGGGGATTGCCTTCAGTTCGGGCCTGCAAAAGGGCCGCCAGCGACGGCGCCACCGGTGCACCCAGAATATGACTTGCCAGATCGGTCAGGTCGTCAGTCGACAGCCGGCCAAGGTCGATCTGAATCCAAGGCAGACACGTGATCAGCGCCAGCAGCGCATCGCGGATGCTGGCTGCAAACTGCTCGCTGCGGGCAGTCGCCACCATCGCTACAGGCTGATCATCGATCCGCCGCCACAGGCGCTCCATCAAGGTCAGCGAGTCGGCGTCCAACCATTGGGCGTCCTCGACGTGCAAGATGATCGGCTGGCGCAGGCTTTCCGCCTTGATCAGCGCGATCAACCCCTCCATTGTGTTCTCGAAGCGGCCCTGGGCGTCCATCTCCTCGTACAGCGAGTCTGGCCAGCGCAGCCCCAACAGGGCGCCGATGAAGCTGCGCGTCCTGTCCAACTCGTGGGACAAATCGCTGTCGGGACAATCCGCCACCAGCGTGTTCAGTCGCCGATTGAAGGCCAGTTTGTTGCGCGCTTCTACTTGCGTGCTCGACTGGCCGAAGAAATCCATCAGCCAGTAACGAAAGGGATGCAGGCTTTCGCTCAGGGTCTGGTTGGCCTGGCATAACGCCCAGCGCGCACCGATCGCTTCCACCGCGGGTGAGTGCTGCACTGCGTGGATCAAATGACTCTTGCCCGTGCCGGCTTCACCCAGAACGATCACCGCGCCGGCACAGGTGCCAGTTGCCAACGGAGCGAGGAACTCCTCGAGCTGGTGCAGTTCCCGTTGCCGGCCGGCCATGGGCCAGCGGAACAGCTCATCGTGATCTTCCCGGCGGTCGAAAAGCTGGTAGACCCGCTGCTTGTCGGCAAACCCTTTGAAGGATTGTTCCCCCAGAAACTCAAGATCGAAGTGCTGCTCAGCCCGTTGAGCCACATCTTCATCGACCAGAATGTCGCCCGGCGATGAGGTCTGCATCAGGCGGGCGGCCAGGTTGACGCCGCGACCGTAGCAGGTGTATTCCTCGGCCAGTGAGCCGCCCATCGCGCCGGCGTGGGAGATGCGATAGCTGACGCCGGCGCTGACCGGGATACTGGTGCGCGTTTGCAGGTCCAGCAGGAATTCCAGCGCCCGCTGGATGTCGTTCTCGTGGGCCACAGGCGCGCCCCAGAAAATCAGCAGATTGGCGCCTTTGTCTCCGAAGTCGAGGCGGTTGACAAAACCGCCGTAGCGACCTTGCAGCTCGAAAACTGTCTGCATGAACGTGTGCAATTGCACGGTGGTGCGCACGGTGGGCAGGGCAACGAAAACGTTGACAACCCAGCGGAACTCGCCTGAGTACTCCTGGGTCAGCACCGAAAGGGGGAAATAGCGCGCCATCAGGTCAAGATCCGGCGGCGGCAACTGCGGAACGATCGCGGCAGGCAGGTCGTCAGCCACCGCCACGACCCGCGCCGCGCCGCCGGACACGTCAACTGTGGCGAATTCGCGCGCGCGTTCTTCCACGCCTGGTGCAAGGACGATATCGCCGGCCTTGGCCTGGTGTTCGGCTTCCGCGCAGGCGTCGATGGCCGGTCCGCGGAAGTAGTACATCGCCCGCCGGTCGTCGGTCGAACGTACAATGCCCCATTCAACCGGACCGGCTGCCAGTCCGATCTTGACCCCGATCGCGAAGGATCCATAGGGCGACTCGTGGTCGGTGTGGGACTTTCGGATGGTCTGGATGCGGGCCGCCGCCGCCAGCGCGGCTTGCAGCGCCGCTCTGTCATCACCGCCTTGGTCGGCAGGGAAGATGGCGGTGACGGCGTCACCCGCCTGGTTGGAGACGAAACCCCGGTAGCTGAAAACGGTATCGATGACCGGCTCCAGCACCGCGCGCATGATGTCTGCCGCGACTTCCGCGCCGTGCTGCCCGTGCGCCATCAGCGTGTCAACCATGGCGCTGAAACCCGAGATGTCCACAAATAAGGTGGCGGCGCGCAACTCGCCGCTGAACTCGCCGCGGCCATGCTGCTCCAGAATGAAGCGCGGCGTCAGAATGTGGATCGAAGCAGGTGTGACCGCATCCGACGCGCCGTCGTTCAGGTCAAGTGACATGACAAATCCGTTCTGCGATCTTTCAGTCGGCGGAGCGCTGGCGCGGCCGGTGTTTGCGATTGCCGGCGTTGCACGGTGCTACTCCAGTTCAGGCACACGCGGCCATCCCAGCACGGCCCAGTCGCCCTCGGGCCAGATGTCCACCACCTCGCGGCCACGACCTTCTTCGGCGAATTGCATGTTGTACAGCTTGGCAAACAAGCCGTTCTGGGCAAGCAGCTCGTTGTGGGTGCCAATCTCGACGATGCGGCCATGGTCGAGCACGACCACCCGGTGAGCGGCTTGCACAGTGCTCAGCCGGTGGGCAATGATGATGGTCGTCCGGTCGCGCATGAGGTGGTTCAGCGCATTCTGCACAGCCAGTTCGGACTCGCTGTCCAGTGAACTGGTCGCCTCGTCAAGCAAGAGAATGCGTGGATCTTTGAGGATGGCACGCGCGATGGCGATTCGCTGTCGTTGGCCGCCGCTCAGGTTTGTGCCCCGTTCGCCCACCAGCGTTTCATAGCCCATCGGCATCTGCTGGATGAACTCGTGAGCGTAGGCTGCTTTGGCTGCCTCGACGATCTCCTCTTCGGTAGCGTCCAGCCGGCCGTAGAGGATGTTCTCGCGCACTGTGCCACCAAACAGGATCGTCTCCTGCGGCACCAGACCGATCTGCTCGCGCAGGCCTTGTTTGCTCAGCGAGCGCAGATCCATGCCGTCGATGCTGACAACGCCCTGATCCGGGTCGTAGAAGCGCGGGATGAGGTTGCACAGCGTGCTTTTGCCGGCGCCACTGGGTCCAACCAGGGCAACGACTTCGCCCGGTGCAATGTCCAGCATGATCTCGCTGAGGACGAGGCCGGTGATCTGGCCGCTGTCAGGCGAGGTGGTCACCGGTTGCTGCCCAACGTTATAACCAAACGAGACATGGTCGAAGGTGATGCGTCCGTGGATCGCAGGCATTGGACGCGGCGAGGGCGCCTCAACCACCGTGTTGTCGGTGTCAAGGATTTCAAACACACGCCGGACCGCGCCGGTTACCGCGCGGAACTCGCCGTAGAGGCCGGCCAGGCTGCCCAGCCCGGCAGCGATCAGGAATCCGTAGATGATGAAACTGGTGATCATGCCGACCGTCATGGTTCCCTGGATCACCTGGCGTCCACCGAACCACAGAATGGCAGCGATGGATCCGAAGCCAAGAAACAGCATCAGACTGCCAAAAGCTGAGCGGGCCTTGATCATGCGGATGGCTGAACGCAGCGTTGCCGTCAGATCGTTGCGGTAGCGTTTGCTTTCGTAATCTTCACGCACGAAGCTCTTGACCGTGCGGATGCCGGTCAATCCCTCCTCGACCGTCACCGTGGCCGTAGCGAGCTGATCCTGGACACGCGTACTCATTCGTTCCAGCGGACGGCCAAAGCCAAACGCCAGGATCACTAGAATCGGCACCAGCAGCAGAATGAAGACAGTGAGCTGCGGGTTGAGCGTGAAGACAATGATGATCGAGCCGATCAGGGAGATCAGCGAGCTGAGCACCGTGGTGATGTTTGTCGTCAGCATCGTCCGCACCATGGTCACATCGTTGGAGATGCGCGACATCATTTCGCCGACGCGGTTGCGGTTGTAGTAGGTCAGCGAAAGCGAAATCATGCGGTCAAACAGCTCGGTGCGCAGATCGTAGACGATTCCTTCACCGGTGATACCGAGAAAATAGGTCTGCACGAACGTCGCGATTGCCATGACGACAAACAAGCCCACAAGCATGGCTACAAATGCATTGAGCGAGGCATAACTCCCCTGATTCAGGATATCGGTGACCGTCTGCCCGATCAGCAAGGGAAACGCAAGGCTTATCAAACTGCTTATCACCAGTCCAATGATGGCGACCAGCATGCGCCATTTATGGGGGCCGAGGTATCCTAGAAGCCGGCGCCAGGGCATCTGGCGAGCCAGTGGAATCGATTCTTTTGGTTGTGTGAGGTTTTCCGGAAAGCTTTGCATTCTGACGATTATACGTCGGACGGCGCATAGCGCCAAGCATGTCCGGGTCAAGAGCCGCGATTGTTTGACACATCGCTGGTCGGGCGCTATAATGCGAAGAACTTCACATGACCGTTGCAGAGGTCCCACCCGGCGCTTGCCGTGACGCTGTAACGAGCTGTCGCATCATTGCCCCATAGTCTGAAAGGAGGTCTGCATGGCGCAGGCGATTTCATCCATCTGGCAGGGCATTACCTACCGCGGCCGAGACGGGCACTATGCCTGGATGATCCATCGGGTAGGCGGTTTGGGTATCCTCTTGTTCCTCTTTCTTCACATCCTCGACATCTTTCTGATTGGTCTTGGCGAGGAAACATTCAACGACTTCCTGATCCTATATACGCATCCGCTTTTCAAGATCATGGAAATGGCGCTGCTTTTTGGCGTATTTTTCCACGCGTTCAACGGCGTGCGGATCATTCTGGTCGACTTCTGGCCGGCTCGCTTCTCCAACTGGAAGGCGCAGCGAACCATGTTTCGCCTGGTCGTGCTTTTGACGGTGGTCTTCTTCATTCCCGCCGCCATTGCCACAGTCGCACCGTTTTTCAATATCAGTCTGCCCTGGTGGCCGGCGTAAGGAGGAAAGCCATGACTTCTATGACGGCTAACAAGCGCTACGGCAACAAGCGCCGCTTTGAAGTGGCGTCCTGGTATTTCATGCGTGTCAGCGGCGCGCTGCTGCTGCTCATCGCTGTGTTTCACCTTATCTTGATGCACGTTGTCATCGGGGTGGACAACATCGACTACGCTCTGGTGGTCGGGCGCTGGGCCAGCCCGTGGTGGCGGCTCTACGATCTGACACTGCTCTTTTTTGCGCTGATCCATGGCGCCAACGGCGCCCGCTGGGTGATCGACGACTACATTCACCGGCCCGGTCTCAACAAGGGGCTGAAGGCTGTGTTTTACGTGTTTGTGTTTATTTTCTTGCTGATGGGCACGCAGGTTATTTTTACATATGATCCTGCCACCGCCAGCAACAGCATCGGCGCGGCCGTCGCGGCCGCGATTGGGTTCTAGGAGGCGCACCCGATGAACTATCACAAGTATGATGCGGTTATCGTGGGCGCTGGCGGCGCTGGTTTGATGGCTGCGCTCTACGCTTCGCGTGGCGCCAACGTGGCAGTCGTAAGCAAGCTCTACCCGACCCGTTCCCACACCGGCGCCGCACAAGGCGGCATCGGAGCGGCGCTGGGCAACCTCGAAGAGGACCACTGGGAGTGGCACGCCTTCGACACGGTCAAGGGCAGCGACTATCTGGCTGACCAGGACGCCGTGGACATCATGTGCAAGGACGCGGTAGACATCGTGCTGGAACTGGAGCACATGGGACTGCCCTTCGACCGCACGCCGGATGGCAAGATCTCGCAGCGTCCTTTCGGTGGCCATACCAACAACGACACCAAGAAGCCCGTGCGGCGAGCGTGCCACGCCGCCGACCGCACCGGTCATATGATCCTGCAGACGCTCTATCAGCAGTGCATCAAGAACGAGGTCCAGTTCTACGACGAATACCAGTTCATGGACCTCCTGGTCACCGATGGCCGCGTCTCGGGCATCGTCGCCTATCAGATCAACACCGGCGAGCTGCATGTGTTCCATTGCAAGGCTGTGATGTTTGCGACGGGCGGCTGGGGCAGGCTGTGGAATATCACTTCCAACGCCCACTCGCTGACCGGTGACGCACCGGCGGTTCTGCTGAACAAAGGCTATCCGATGGAGGATATGGAGTTCTTCCAGTTTCACCCCACCGGAATCTACAAGATGGGCATCCTGATCACCGAAGGTGTGCGCGGCGAGGGCGGCGTTCTGATCAACGGTAAGGGCGAGCGCTTTATGGAGCGCTATGCACCGACGATCAAGGATCTTGCCAGCCGTGACGTGATTTCACGTGCGATCTACCTTGAGGTGGCCGAGGGCCGCGGCATCGAAGGTAAGGATTACGTCTATCTCGACGTACGACCGGAGACGGTCAATAAGTACTTTGAGCAGGATGGCATCAAGAACCCCGACGGCAGCCCGCGTACGATTACCGCCGAGGACATCGAGAGAAAGCTGCCTGACATTGCCGACTTCTGCCGGACCTACCTGGGCGTTGATCCCATCAAGGATCCGATGCCGATCCAGCCAACGGCGCACTATGCGATGGGCGGCATCCCCACGGACGCGGACGGGCGCGTGCTGGTCGACGCACAGGGCACGATCCTGCCCGGCGCCTATGCCGCCGGCGAAGTTGCCTGTGTCAGCGTTCACGGGGCCAACCGCCTCGGCACGAACTCACTGGTAGACCTGGTGGTGTTCGGCAAGCGCGGCGGCATGGCGATGATGGACTTCTGCAACCAGGTCGACTTGCCGGCGCTGCCCGATGATCCGGAGGGCGACGTGCAGGCGATGCTGGAATTCCTGCTGGAAGGCGACTCGGGCACATCTGCTGCCAATATTCGCAAGGCCATGCAGGAGATCATGATGCGCAACGTCGGTGTTTTCCGCACCGAGGAGTTGCTTACGACGGCATTGGAGCGGGTGCGCGAGCTCAAGAAGCAGTTTCGCACCGTCTATGTGGCTGACAAAGGCAAGCGCTTCAACACCGACCTTCTCGAAGCCTGGGAACTTGGCAACATGCTGGAGCTGGCCGAGGTGACGACCCTGTCGGCGTTGAATCGCACGGAAAGCCGCGGCGGCCATGCGCGCGATGACTACGCTGAGCGCAACGACGACGACTGGCTGAAGCATACCTTCATCCAACGCGACGGCGAGAACTACCAAATAGACTACAAGCCGGTCACCATTGGCCGTTACCAGCCGCAAAAGCGGGTGTACTAGGGGCGGGGCAGTGAATAGTTATCGGTAATCAGTAATCAGTAAACAGTCAGAGGTCAGATCACTGATCACCGATCACTGATCACCGTCCGCCTCACCCGGAGGTAATTCATGAATGTAACACTGAAGATCAAGCGTTTCAACCCCGAGAAGGACGCCAAGCCCTGGTGGGGCGAATACGAGGTTGATGTACACCCCAACGATCAGCTTCTGGACGCGCTGCACGCGGTCAAGTGGCACCAGGACGGGACGCTGACCTTGCGCCGTTCCTGCGCCCACGGCATCTGTGGCTCCGATGCGATGGTCGTCAACGGCCGCAACCGGCTGGCCTGCAAGGTGCTGATGAAGGACTTGGGCAAGAAGGTGCAGGTCGAACCGATCCGCGGCCTGCCGGTGCTTAAGGACCTGGTAGTGGACATGGAACCGTTCTTCGCCAGCTATCGCGCCATCAAACCTTACTTTATCAACAACGATCCGCCGCCCGCCAGCCGGGAACGCTACCAGAGCGTCGAGGACCGCGAGCGGTTCGACGACACCACCAAGTGCATCCTGTGCGCCTGCTGCACCACTTCCTGCCCTTCCTTCTGGGCCAATGGAAACTATGTTGGTCCGGCCGCCATCGTGCAGGCACATCGTTTCGTCTTTGACAGCCGCGACCATGGCGGTCCGGAGCGGCTGGAAGTCCTCAACGACGCGATGGGTGTCTGGCGCTGCCGCACCGTGTTCAACTGCGTCGAATGCTGCCCGCGCGAGATAAACATCACGCGCGCCATCGGCGATGTCAAGAAGGCAATCCTGGAAGGTGGCGTCTAGCAGGTCCGATTGCCCAGACAAATGCGTCTCCACCGGCGCAGCTTCCTCGAATGACGAGGGTGCTGCGCCGGTTTTATTTTTGCCTGATGCCTTGAAATTTCGCCCATCGCCAGCCCAAATCGTTTGACGACTCTGCGCTGCAAGCGGATTGCGCTCAGAGGGCGGTTCTGAATGGGTAACGCAAATTCGTCCATGCAAATATGATCTGAATCATTGTACAATCATCTGTGCATAGGTATAATCATCTCTGCATACTTTTACTAAGAAATGATCTATTCGATTCATGGCATCACATCAACCCCGCTCTGAAGACAACTGGCTCGAACTCTCAGACGCCGCCGACCTCTTGGGAATTCATTACACCACCTTGCGCCGCTGGGCCGACGATGGCAAAGTGCCACATTACCGCACGCCCGGCGGCCGCCGGCGCTTCAAGCAGTCCGAACTGGCGGTCTTTCTACAGAGCTTGCACGAAGGCGATATCGCCGATACGAGGTCGGTCGTACCGCTCACGCCATCGGTCGGCGCTCGCATCGCGCACGCTGGCACTGCCGGTGAGCCATGGTACGGCAAGTTCGACGAAACCCAACGCGTGTCGCTGCGCGACGAGGGTCGCCAGATGATGGCTGTGCTGATGCAGTACGCCACCCGCACCAACGGCGGCGAAGTCTTCATGCAGGAAGGTCGGCGCATGGCCGTCAACTACGGGCAGGTGTGCCGCCAGGCCGGCCTGTCGCTGGTCGAGACCGCCAAAGCTTTCGTGCGTGTCCGGCGCTCCATCATGGACTCTGTCTACGAAGCCGGGTCGCTGGCCGGTTCACCTGACACGGAAACCTGGCGTCTCTATGACCGCATGAACACCTTCCTTGACTCGATGCTTCTGGCCACACTGGAGGCGTTCGACGAGTCTGGCAGTTGACCGCTATCCCCAGGTAGTTAGGACGCGTCTATCAATCGGTTACTGCTTTGGCCGGTCTTTGCTTGCACCCCGGCAGGGGCCTGACTGAGCCAATACACACAAGTTGTTTGTACACGCGTCCACAGCAAAGGAACCCCGATGAAAATGTCGCCCTATTCCCCGCCGCGCCTTGTGTTCTGGGAAACCACAGCTGGCTGTAATCTGGCATGTATCCACTGCCGCCGCATCACCGTCGCCGACCAGTTGCTGCCGCAGGACCTGACCACCGGCGAGGCCTTCGAGCTGATCGACCAGATCGCCGCGTTTGCCCGCCCGATCTTCGTCCTGTCCGGCGGTGAGCCGCTTTTTCGTCCTGACATCTTCGACATTGCCCGCCATGCCAGCGATGCCGGCCTGATCGTTGCGCTGGCCACCAACGGCACGTTGATCGATGCCGTCGTGGCGCGCGAGATCAGGGACAGCGGCGTGCAGCGGGTCAGCATCAGCTTCGACGGCGCCGATGCGCCGACCCATGACATCTTCCGCGGCGCCGGCGCGTTCGACAGGGCCATCGCCGGCATGCAGCACTTGCGGGCCGCCGGCGTACCGTACCAGATCAACACTACCGTCGCAAAGCACAACGTCGATCAGATGCCGCAGACGCTGGCGCTGGCTCACACCATGGGCGCGCAGGCCCTGCACCTCTTCCTGTTGGTGCCGGTGGGTTGCGGCGTCGAGATCGCCGACGACCAGCAGATCAGCCCGGTCGAGTACGAAGCCGTGCTGAACTGGATGTACGACGCCGAGATGGCCGGCGGCATGGAACTCAAGGCCACCTGCGCGCCGCACTACTTCCGCATCGTGCGCCAGCGCCAGACTGAGGAGCGGCGCCAGGGCATCTTCCGCGAGCGGCCGGCCAGCCATGGCCGCCAGAAACATGCCGGATCGAACGGCGCATCGGGCCATCCCGGCGCAGCAGCCGGCGCGATGAACGCGATGACCAAGGGCTGTCTGGCCGGCACCGGCGTCTGTTTCGTCAGCCACCGCGGCGAGATATTCCCGTGCGGCTACCTGCCGCTGGAGGCGGGCAATATCCGCCGACAGCCATTCCGCGAGATCTGGGAAGACTCCAGCCTGTTTGCCGAACTGCGCGATCCCGATCTGCTGGGCGGCAAGTGCGGACTGTGCGAGTTCAAGCGCGTCTGTGGCGGCTGCCGGGCGCGCGCCTTCGGCATGACCGCCGAGTATCTGGGCGAAGAGCCGTTCTGCACTTACGAGCCGGCGGCCATTCGACTTGATGCGTAGCCCCCAAAACGTGATGCGTGAACAGTGATGCGTTGTGCGATACTAAGTCTGTCTTATTCAATGCTTGAAACCTGACACTGACCTATGACTGAAACCACTGGACTTGACATTCGTGAAAAAGGACGGGCCGCCGACGGCCGGGAGATCGCGCTCGATCGCCGGCTGTTCATGCAACTGCTGGCGTTTGGCGACTGTCGCGACACTGCACTGCTGACCGCAGCGCTGGACGAGTACCACCTGCCGGGCGTGCTGTACGCCGACATCAACGACCCGCGCGGCATAGCTCTGCTGACTTTCAGCGAAGATCCCGACTTCTTTCTCACCGATCTGCGCACCTTTCTGAGCCATCCGCCTTTTGCCGACCTGCTGCCAAAGCCGGAATTGACCATGTTGGGCCGGACCTACGCGCTGGGCTATGAGGATGACCTGGAGCGGGCGCTGCTGGACCGGCCGCGCGAGAAGGTCTGCAACCCGGCCATGCCGTGGGCCATCTGGTATCCCCTGCGGCGCGCCGGCTCGTTCGAGCAGCTTTCAGCCCAGGAGCAGCGCACCATCCTCATGGAACACGGCGGCATCGGCATGGCCTACGGGCGCGCCGGCTATGGCACCGATATTCGCCTCATGTGCCACGGTCTGGACAAGAACGACAACGACTTCGTGGTCGGGCTGGTCGGGCCTGATCTGTATCCGCTCTCGTCCATCGTGCAGCGGATGCGCAAGACCAAGCAGACGTCGCTGCATCTCGAGCGGCTGGGGCCATTCTTTACCGGCAAGGCGATCTGGCAGGCGCCCACCTCATGACCACTGCAATCCTCCTGCTGGCCTACGGCGGTCCCGACTCGCTGGACGACATCCCCGCTTACCTGCTGGACATCCGCGGCGGGCGCGAGACGCCGCAACACCTGATCGACGAGATCAGCGAGCGCTACCGGCTGATCGGCGGCAGCTCGCCGTTGCTGGGCATCACCCGCAGCGCCGCGGCCAAGCTGCAAGCTGAGCTGGGGCTGCGGGTCTACGTCGGCATGCGTCACTGGCATCCGTTGATCCGCGAGACCGTCGACGAGATTCTGGCCGACGGCGTCGATCACATCGTCGCCATCTGCATGGCGCCCCATTTCAGCACGCTGAGCATCGGGGCCTATCGTGCGCGGCTGCAAGAGGCGCTGGCGGCCGCAAGGACTGGCAGTGCTGATCACGCTGCTGCTAACTCACAGCGCGTGAGCGCGCCAACCTATCAGACGAGCACCACCAGTCCTGAAGTCGGCCTCGATTTCGTCGACTCCTGGTACACCCAGCCTGAGTACCTCGACGCGCTGGCAGCCAATACCGCGGCGACGTTGCAACGTTTTCCAGCAACGGACCGGGACGAGGTGCTGGTGGTCTTTACCGCGCACAGCCTGCCGGAGTTCATCCTCCAACGCGGCGACCCCTACGACCGGCAACTGCGTGAGACGGCGCAACTGCTGGCGGATCGTCTCGAATTGCCGGCGGAGCGCTGGATGTTTTCCTACCAGAGCGCGGCGCAGACCGGCGTGCCCTGGCTGGGACCGCAGATCGAAGCGGTGATTCCTGAGCTGGCCGCGCAGGGCAGGCAGAACGTCCTAATCACGCCGGTTGGTTTCATTGCCGACCACGTTGAAGTACTCTACGACATCGACATCGGCGTACAGGCCATCGCAGCCCGCCATGGCATGCGTGTCGAGAGGCCGCCGATGCTCAACGATTCTCCCCCGCTGATCGCGGCGCTGGCAGCCATTGCCCGCGCGCAGCTTAACCCTGAACCACGAGGATAGCCACGGTGTCTATCGTTCTAGTCGGCCTAAATCATCAAACTGCGTCGGTCGCGCTGCGCGAGCAAATGGCGTTGGCGGGCTGCAAGATAACGGACCGCGCCGCTGGACTGCCCACGCACAATGGGTTGAGCGCACTGCCGCACGACCTGCAACTGGCCGGCGGCATCCACGACAGCCTGATCCTTTCGACCTGCAACCGGCTCGAAATCTACGCGACGTCAGGCGATCCCTCGGCAGCCGTGCACTCGATTGTGCGGTTCCTCTCCGGTTTGCAGGGCCTCGCGGACGACCAACTCCGTTCGCATCTCTATATTGCCGAGGACGAGGCGGCCGCGGAACACCTGATGCGTGTTGCCTGCGGCCTCGACTCGATGGTTCTTGGCGAGTCGCAGATCTTGGGACAGGTGGCTGAAGCATTCGCACGCGCCCAGGGCGCCGGGACAACCGGTCTCGTGCTGACGCAGCTTGCCACCCGGGCCATGCGCGCCGGCAAGCGGGCGCGCAACGAAACCGATATCAGCCGCCACACCACGTCCGTCAGTCACGCCGCGGCCCGTCTGGCGCGTCAGCGGCTGGGCGACCTGGGCGAGGCACGCGTGCTGATCATCGGCGCAGGCGAGATGGCGGAACTGGCCGCGACCGCCCTCCACGACGAAGGCGCGCAGCATCTGACGGTCATCAACCGCACCTACGCACACGCCGAGCGGCTGGCTCAGCGTTTCGACGGCCGCGCCTACAACTGGTACCACCTGTCGCGTGCGCTGGCCGAGGCGGATCTGGTGATCAGCGCCACCGGTGCGCCGCATCCGGTGATCCGCCATGGCGATGTGGCGTCGATTTTGGAGCGCCGCAACGGCGCCCCGCTGGTGATCGTCGATGTCGCGTTGCCGCGCGATGTCGAGCATGAGGTGAGCGAGCTGAGCGGTGTCTTGCGGTTTGACATCGACGACCTCAACGGGGTAGTCGATGCCAACCTGGCACAGCGTGAGGCCGCCATCCCCGCGGTCGAGACCATTATTCAGCAGGAACTGGACGAATTTCTGTGCTGGCTGCGCGGCCGCGAGGTTGTGCCGGTGCTGGTTGACCTGCGCCGCAAGGTCGAATCGCTGGCTGCGGGCGAGTTGGACACCGCGCTGCGGCGGCTTGACGGCGCCGACCCGCAGGCCGAAGAAGCCATGCGCCTTCTGGTTCATCGCATCGTCGGCAAGCTGCTGCACGAACCAACCGTCCGGCTGAAGAGCGAGGCGGCCAACGGCAACGGTGTCGCCTACGCCGATGCGCTGCGCGAGATGTTTGCGCTGGGCGACGAACCAGCGGGTATTCCAGCGGCCGTAAATGGAGTTGCCCACCATGCCTGACCTGACCGTACGACTGGGAACCCGCGGCTCGGCGCTGGCGCGCTGGCAAACGGACTACGTAGCCGGCTTGCTGCGCGCCGCCTGGCCCGGCCTGACCTGCGTCGTCGAGGTCATCCAGACGGTGGGCGACCGGGTGCTCGACACGCCGCTGCCGCTGATCGGCGGCAAGGGTGTCTTCACAGCCGAGCTGGAGGCCGCTCTGCGTTCAGGTGCGATCGACCTTGCGGTCCATAGCCTGAAGGATCTGCCGGTGGAGATGCCTGACGGGCTGGCTCTCGGCGCGGTGCCTGAACGTGCTGCGGCGGCTGATGTGCTGGTCAGCCGCGCCGGTTTCACGCTGGAGACGCTGCCGGCAGGCGCGACCGTCGGCACCAGCAGCCGTCGCCGCGCTGCCCAACTGCTGTACACTCGCCCCGACCTGCGCATTGCTGATCTGCGAGGCAACGTCGATACACGCATTCGCAAAGCGCTCGCCAGCGACGGTCCCTACGACGCGATCGTGCTTGCGCAGGCCGGTCTGACGCGGCTCGGCTACCAGGACGTCGTCAGCCAGATCCTGCCGCTGGAAACCATGCTGCCCGCGCCGGCTCAGGGCGCGCTGGGTATCCAGTGCCGGGATGAGGATGCGACGCTTGACCTCCTGACTCCGCTGGAACATCCGCCAACCCGCCGGGCGGTGAATGCGGAGCGGGCGTTTCTGTCCGGGCTGGGCGGCGGCTGCTCGGTGCCGGTGGCCGCGTTGGCTCGAGTGGATGGCGACGAGGTGTCTCTGCACGGACGGGTGACCGCGCCCGACGGTGGCCGACAGATCGACGTCTCAGATGTCGCGCTTGCCGCCGAAGCCGTTGAACTGGGCCGGCAATTGGCCCGTCGGGCATTCAAGCTGGGCGCAGGGGCGATCCTCGGGACCGCGGTGGTGGACGAGCCATGACCAACGGCCTGAGCAGCTTGGCCGGCCGGCGGGTCGTGGTCACGAGGAGCGCCGAACAGGCCGGCGAGATGGAGGCCCTCCTGCGCGATCGCGGCGCCGAACCGCTGGCCTACCCGTGCATCGCCATCGCTGCGCCCGCGGACACTGGCCCGCTGGACGGCGCGCTGCGCGATCTGGCAGCAGGCCGGTTTGACTGGCTGGTGTTGACAAGCAGCAACGCGGTCACGGTCCTGGCAGAGCGGTTGCACATACTGGCCATCGACTCTCTCTCTGCAAGCGGGGCCGCAGTTGCTGTTATCGGATCAGCCACCGCGCAAGCGGTCGAGCGTGACCTGGGCCTGCCGGTCGATCTGGTTCCGGAGACCTTTGTGGCCGAGGCGCTGGCGGCCGACCTGTTGACGCAACTGGCGTCGGGCGGACGCGTGCTGGTGTGCCAGGCTGACATCGCCCGTCCGGTGTTGGTGGAAACGCTGGCAGCAGGCGGCGCAGCCGTCACTTCGGTGGTTGCCTACCGCACTGTCCGCGGCAGCGGCGGCGTTGATTTGCCCGTGCTGCTGCGAAGCGGCCAGGTCGATGCTGTCACGTTGACGAGTTCGTCGACTGTCAGGAACCTGCTGGCTCGACTGGAAGCAGAGGGCGGCTGCGTTGACGATCTCGCCGGTGTTTGTCTGGCCTGCGTCGGTCCGATTACCGCTGAAACGGCGCGGAAGCTTGGCCTGACCGTTCAGGTTGTGCCACAGGAGCATACCATTGCCGCGCTGGTGAATACTTTGGAGGCGTATTTTGCACAGTAGTCTAGTGACCACAACTCTGCCGCGGCCGGTGATGCGACCGCGGCGCATGCGGTTCAGCCCGGCCATCCGGCGCTTGGTGCGAGAGACGACCCTCAGCCCGGCTGATTTCATCTATCCGCTGTTCGTGCGCCATGGCGTCGAGCAGCGCGCGCCGATCCGCTCCATGCCTGGGATTTCGCAGTTGAGCGTTGATCAACTGGCAGGCGAGGCCCGCGAAATCGCCGCGCTGGGCATTCCCGCCGTGATCCTGTTTGGCATCCCGGCTGCCAAGGACGCGACCGGCAGCGACAACTACAGCGCCGACGGCATCGTGCCACAGGCGATCCGGGCCATCAAGGACGCTGCGCCTGATCTGCTGGTTATCTCCGACATGTGTTTTTGCGAGTACACCGATCACGGGCACTGCGGGATCATCAACCAGCCCGGTCAGCCGCATTTCCAGTCGGCGCTGCCGGAAGGCTACCTGCTCAACGATCCGACGCTGGACCTGCTGGGCCGCGCATCGGTGGTCCATGCGCAGGCCGGTGCGGACATCATTGCGCCGTCAGGCATGGTGGACGGCATGGTCGCGGCCATTCGCAGCGGTCTGGACGGCGCGGGTTACCAGCACGTCGCTGTGATGAGCTATGCGGTCAAGTACGCCAGCGCGTTCTACGGGCCGTTTCGCGACGCGGCCGAAAGCCCGCCGCAGTTTGGCGACCGCAGCCAGTACCAGATGGACCCGGCCAACAGCCGCGAGGCGATCAAGGAGGCCAGCATTGACGTGGCTGAAGGCGCCGACGTTCTGATGGTCAAGCCGGCGTTGCCGTACCTCGACATTCTCAGCGCCGTCCGTTCGACCTTCAACCTGCCCACCGCGGCCTATCAGGTCAGCGGCGAATACGCGATGCTGCACGCCGCCGCTGCCAACGGCTGGCTCGATCTGCGCCGCAGCGCGCTGGAAAGTCTGACGGCCATCAAGCGCGCCGGCGCAGACATGGTTGTCACCTATTTCGCCAAGGACGCCGCGCAGTGGCTGGAGGAGGAATGACGCACATTCCGTCGTTTTCGTTCAAGCGGCAATCCTGGACCGTGAAGAATGGATTCCCGCCTCCGCGGGAATGACGATTGACGTTGGCTTGCCGAACTGCAACCTATCAGTTACCGGCGCCTTCTGCGAGCCGGTATTTACCTGGAGATTACCACCGTGCTAACAACCACGATGACACCCGTGCAGGAAAATCAGAACGACAGTCTGGCGAATAGTCGCTTCCTGCGCGCCTGCCGCCGCGAGGCGGTGGATGCAACGCCGATCTGGCTGATGCGCCAGGCCGGCCGCTACATGGCCGAGTACCGCGCGCTGCGCGAACGCTACACCATCCTCGAACTGATCAAGGCGCCGGAGCTGGCCTGCGAGGTCACCATGCAGCCGATCAACGCGTTCGATCTGGACGCCGCTATCATCTTTGCCGACATCCTGCCGCCGCTGGAGGGGATGGGCCTGAGCCTGGAGTTCGTCAAGGGCGAGGGGCCGTTGATCCACAACCCGGTGCGTACTGCCGGCGACATCGCTGCGCTGCGGGTCACACCGCCCGATGAAAGCCTATGGTTCACGCTGGAGGCGATCAAGCTGGCGCGGCGGGAGCTTGACAATCGCGGCTTGCCGCTGATCGGCTTCAGCGGCGCGCCGTTTACGCTGGCTTGCTATGCGATTGAGGGCGGCGGCAGTCGCAACCACGTACATGCCAAGAGCCTGATGATGGGCGAACCGGACCTCTGGGCGCAGTTGATGGAGAAGCTGACGGAGGTCGTGGGGCAGTACCTGCTGGCGCAGGCGCGGGCGGGTGCGAATGCACTGCAACTGTTCGACAGTTGGGTAGGCCAGCTCAGCCCGGATGACTACCGTCGTCTGGTGTTGCCCTACAGCCGGCGCGCCATCGAGATCGCACGCCAGGCGGGCGTGCCGATCATTCATTTCGGCACCGACACCAACGGCATGCTGGAGTTGATCCGGGATGCCGGCGGCGACGTGATCGGCGTCGACTGGCGCATCGATCTGGCAGCGGGCTGGCAGCGGCTGGGCAGCGATGTGGCGATTCAGGGCAACCTGGACCCGGTTGCGCTGTTCGCTCCGTGGCCGCAGTTGCGCGAACGTGCCCGCCGCGTGCTGGACAGCGCCGCATCGGTCGGGCGACCCGGTCACATCTTCAACCTGGGGCACGGCATCCTGCCGCAGACGCCGGTGGACAACGTGCGCAGGCTGGTGGATTTCGTCCACGAATACCGGGCATAGGTCGCGTGCTGCGCATCAATCACTTGACATCACATCCCGTCGTTCCCGCGAAAGCGGGAACCCAGGCTACGGACGTGTAGATTCCCGCCTTCGCGGGAATGACAACCAACGGACAACCATTCGTCGTTCCCGCGAAGGCGGGAACCCAGGCTGCGGACGCGTAGATTCCCGCATCCGCGGGAATGACAATCAACGGACAACCATCCGTCGTTCCCGCGAAGGCGGGAACCCAGGCTACGGACGTGTAGATTCCCGCATCCGCGGGAATGACCACCGGCGTTAGCTTGTCGAGATACGATCACTATGAACAACCAACAGAACTCTGAAAAACTCTTCGCTGCCGCGCGACGGGTTATCCCGGGCGGCGTCAACAGCCCCGTGCGGGCCTTTCGCAGCGTGGGCGGGACGCCGCGCTTCATCCAGCGCGGCCGCGGCGCGTATCTCTGGGACGCGGACGACAACAGCTACGTCGATTACGTGTTGTCCTGGGGACCACTGATCCTGGGCCATGCGCATCCGGCCGTGGTCGCGGCGCTGCATTCGGCGCTGGACAACGGCACGAGCTACGGCGCACCGACAGCGCTGGAGACGGAGCTTGCCGAACTGGTCATCGACCTGGTGCCGTCCATCGAGATGATACGCTTCGTCAACAGCGGCACCGAGGCGACCATGAGCGCGCTGCGGCTGGCGCGCGCCGCCACGGGCCGCGACAAGATCATCAAGTTCAGCGGCTGTTACCACGGCCACGCCGACATGCTGTTGGTGCAGGCCGGCAGTGGTGTGGCGACGCTGGGGCTGCCCGATTCGCCGGGCGTGCCTGCTTCGGCCGCCGCGGATACGCTGATCGCGCCCTACAACGACCTGGCTGCCGTGCAGCAACTTTTTGCGGCCCATTCTGGTCAAATCGCCGCTGTGATCGTCGAGCCGATCGCTGCCAACATCGGGTTCGTGCCGCCGGCCGCCGGTTTCCTGGAAGGGCTGCAAGCGCTATGCCGCCAGGGCGGCGCGCTGTTCATCCTGGACGAGGTGATGACCGGTTTCCGCGCGGCCTTGGGCGGCGCGCAGGAGCTGTGGGGTCTCGATCCGGATCTGACCTGCCTGGGCAAGGTGATCGGCGGCGGGCTGCCGGTGGGCGCATACGCGGGCAAGCGCGCCATCATGGAACTGGTGGCGCCGGCCGGTCCGATGTACCAGGCGGGAACGCTGTCGGGCAACCCGCTGGCCATGACCGCCGGACTGGCAACGCTGCGCACACTGGTCGAGCCTGGTGTCTTCGAGCGCATCGTGCGCACGACGGCGGAACTGGTGATGGGGATCGAGGCGGCCGCGGCGGAATATGACGTGCCGGTGCAGGCGGGTTTTGCGGGCACCATGTTTGGCGTCTATTTCCTCAAGTCGCCGGGCGCGGTCATCAGCGACTACGCCAGCGCCAAAGAAAATGCCGACAGCCAACGCTACGCGCATGTCTTTCACGCGATGCTCGACCGCGGTGTCTATCTGGCGCCCAGCCAGTTCGAGGCGGGCTTCATGAGCAGCACGCACGGCAATCTTGAAATCGACATAACACTAGCAGCGATTCATGACGTGTTCGACGGCCTGAACGAGGCAGCGGCATCATGACACAGACGCAAGCCAGGGTCGCCATCGTCGGTGGGGGTATTTCAGGTCTCAGTGCAGCCTGGTATTTGCAGCAGGCTGGCGTGCCGTATTTGCTGCTGGAGCAGTCCGGCCGCTGGGGCGGCAAGATCCTGACCGAGCACGTCGATGGTTTCGGCCAGCAGTCGTTCGTCGTGGAGGGCGGCCCCGATTCGTTCATCGCTCAGAAGCCGTGGGCCACAGAACTGGCTGAGGAACTGGGGCTGGCCGACCGGCTGATGGGCACCAACGACCGCCAGCGCCAGGTCTACGTCCTCAACAAGGGCAAGCCGACCCCGCTGCCCGACGGCGTCCTCCTGATTGTCCCCACCAAGTTCAAGCCTTTCGCTTTGTCTCCGTTGATCTCGCCGCTGGGCAAGCTGCGTATGGGCATGGACCTGTTCATCCCGCCGCGCCGCGATGATGGCGACGAGACGCTGGCCGACTTCATCCGCCGCCGGCTGGGAAGCGAGGCGCTGGACAAGATCGCCGAACCGCTGATGTCCGGGATCTACAACGCCGAGGCGGAGCGGCAGAGCCTGCTGGCGACGTTCCCGCGCTTTCGTGACCTGGAGCAGCGCCACGGCAGCCTGACCAGGGGCATGATCGCGTCGCGCAATGCGCGTCAGAATGGCAGCAGCGGCGCACAGCACGCGCCGAACGGCCGGCCCAAGTCGGCTTTCATCACGCTGCGTGGCGGGGTCAACGAACTGGTGGACGCGCTCGCGGCCAGTTTGACCGGCGATCTGCGCCTCAACACCGCCGTCGAGCGCATCGAGGCAGCCGCGCGCGGCTACGTGTTGGCGCTGGCAGACGGGTCGTCGCTGCCCGTCGAGGCCGTGATTCTGGCTACGCCAGCCTTCGCGTCGGCCGAGTTAGTGCGGCCGTTGGCCCCGGACGCGGCCGAATTGCTGGCAGGGATACGCTATGTCAGCACGGGCACGATTTCGCTCGCGTATCGCGCATCCGAGGTTGATATTCCTCTCCAGGGCTTCGGGCTGGTGATACCGACCAGCGAACGCCGTCCCATCAACGCAATCACGATCAGTTCGACCAAGTTTGACCACCGTGCGGTTGACGGAACTGTGCTGCTGCGGGCGTTTTTCGGCGGCTCGCGCAGCCCACAGTCGATGGAACTGGACGATGACCAGTTGCTGGCGATGGCGCTCAGGGAACTGAGCGAGCTGCTCGGTGTGGACGCTGATCCGCTGTTTCACCGCATATTTCGCTGGTGGCATTCGAACCCGCAATACGATGTCGGTCATCTGGAGCGGGTGGACGCGATCGAGGCAGCCCTGCCCGCTGGCTTAACGGTGACCGGCAGCGCATACCGTGGCGTTGGCATCCCCGATTGCGTCAGGCAGGGCAGAGACGCCGCCAGGCGCACCGCCGCAATGGTTCAACCGCGCCAAAGCGCAGCCGAATCTGTGAGTTTCGCATAGACACCAAGACTACGCGGGGGAATCACAACCTTGGCTCAGGCGCGCTCAGTGCTACGGGAATTCGCGCGCAACCGACACATCCATGATGCCCGAATTCGTCCGGACGTGATATACTTGGGGTGTAATAATTTTCACCGCGCGGACGCCGCGTGGCGGTCCGGCGGCATCGAAAGTACTCCAGGAGGCACGAGATGAACAGCCAATCTGCGACGGTTACGCTCAATGTATTCGACATAAAGTTGACGATCAAGCCGGGGTTTTGGGGTACGCTGGCCGCGTTGTGGGGGGTGATGACCTGGGTGGCGGGTCGCGGGCATCCTGAACGCAGCCTTCCGGCACGGCTATGCATTGGGTTTGTGGCGGTGATTATCATGATCCCTGCGGATCTGGTCCATGCTTTTGCACATACCCTAAGCGCCAAGCGGGCCGGGGCGCCGATGGACGAGATCGTCCTGGGTATGCATATGCCGCATACGTTGTACTACGACAACGACGTGCCGCCGACTGCGCATCGGGCGCGAGCGCTGGGTGGTCCGATTTACAGCACCGCAGCGCTGGCCGCCGATCTGGCCACGCGACAAGTTACCCCGCACGACAGTGTTCTTCACGACTTGCTGGGTTGGTCGGCCGCAGCCAATGCGATGATCCTGGTTGGCAGTCTGCTGCCGCTACCGTTTGTCGACGGCGGCTCGATCCTGAAGTGGTCGTTGGTCGAGCGCGGTCTCACCGAGGAGGAGGCTGATCGGACGGTGCGTCAAGTCAACCTCGGGCTGGGCGCGGCGGCGGGCGCGGCAGGCGCCGGTCTGGTGGCAACCCGCCACCGCCGGGCAGGATTTAGCCTGCTCGCCGGTGCGGGCTTCCTGGTCGCGGTTGGTCTGGACAAGATCCGGCAGATTTAGCGGCTTTCGAGCGAGGTGGCGGCTATGCTGTGGCAACAACAACTGCGAGGAGATTCACTTGTGTGGCTCCTGGAGAACGATGACGCCAATCCCGGCGTTCGCTACTTCGCCTTGCGCGATTTGCTCGATCGGCCGGGCGACGATGGGGAACTGCGAAGCGCCAGGGCAGCCGTCATGCACAGCGGCCCTGCGCCGGCGATTCTCGACGCGATGGCGCCCGACGGCTATTGGGTAAAGCCGGGCGGTGGCTACTCGCCCAAGTATCGCGGCACGGTCTGGCAGATTCTGCTGCTGGCTGAGCTGGGCGCGGACCCGGCCGATGCGCGCGTTCGGCAGGGGTGCGACTACGTGTTGAACCACAGCATCGCGTCCAACGGCGCGTTCGCGGCCGGGTCGAAACCAAGTCCCAGCGGCGCGATCCACTGTCTGAACGGCAACCTGATCTGGGCGCTGTTGCAGCTTGGCTACGCGGACGACCCGCGGCTGCATGGCGCGCTGGACTGGCTGGCGCGTTCGGTGATCGGCGATCCTGCCATTCGTTACTACGCGCGTGCGACCTCCGGGCCGGGCTTTGCGTGCGGCATCAACGGCGGACAGCCGTGCGGCTGGGGCGCAGCCAAGGCGATGCGCGCGTTGCTGGCAATGCCTGCTGACCGTCGAACCGGCGCTGTGCAGCGGGCCATCGACACAGGTGTCGAGTTCCTGCTGAGCCGCAATCCTGCTGAAGCAGATTACCCGTACAGCGACAAGGTCAGCAGCACCTGGTTCAAGCTCGGTTTCCCCCTCAGCTACTGGAGCGATGTGCTGGAGGTGGTCGATGTCCTCGCGCAGGCGGGCTACGGCCACGACCCGCGGCTGGCGGATGGCGTCCAGTGGGTGCTCGACAGGCAGGACGCGGAGGGGCGCTGGAAGCTGGGCAACTCGCTCACCGGCAAGATGTGGCAGAACATCGAGCGGCGCGGCCAGCCCAGCAAGTGGGTCACGTTGCGCGCGCTGCGCATGCTCAAAGCGGCGATGCCTGTGGCGCAGCAAGGATGAAGAAGGCGGGCGCGGACGTGAACCCGGCGACCCGAAAGCCTGGTCTTGGCTGTAGCCTGGGGGTGGCAACGGTGGCTGTTTTGGTCACGGTGCTGCTGCTGGAGGTATTTCTGCGAGCCACGCACCTGGGCGGTGCGCGGCTTTCCTGGTCACAGCCCGATTCCCTGATCGGCTGGCGGTTCACTCCCAACAAAGCCTACTATCATTTTGGCGAGAACGAGACGCCGCGCGTGGGGCGCATCAACAGCCTTGGGTGGCGGGACGAGGAACGCACGGTGGAAAAGCCACCCGATGTCTATCGCGTAGCCATCCTGGGCGACAGCTTTGTCGAGGCGTTCCAGGTGGAGCAGGAGGCCACGTTTCTGGCGCTGGCCGAAGAGCAACTGAGCCAGGAGACCGGCCGGCCGGTGGAACTGCTCAATTTCGGCCGCTCCGGGATGACCCAGTCGGAGCAATACTTGCTGTTGCGCGATGAAGTCTTGCAGTACCAGCCGGACGCGGTGGCGCTATTCTTCCTGCCCGACAACGACATCGCCGACATCAGCCGGGAGACCGCTGGCGATCTGGTGCGTCCCTTCTTCACGCTCTCGCCGTCGGGCGATCTCGTGCTGGACACCAGCTTCAATCAGAGTGCGACCTATCGCTGGAAACAACTGCTCAACCCGCTGAAACAGAATTCGGCGTTGGTCTCATGGCTGGCCGAGCAGGTCAACAGTTGGCGGCAGCAGCGGCGCCGGCCGGCCGCTGATGTCGAGCCCAGCCAGCCCAGGCAGCTCGGCGGTCCCTGGAGCGTGGCCACCGCGCAGCCTGATCCCCAGTTTGGCGAGAATTACCGACTCAACAAGCGCTTGATCGAAGCCATGGCCGGAATCGCCCAGGAGAACGACATACCGTTCATTCTGGTCAGCATCGGTCAGCTTTACCGACCGGAAGAAATCGCCGCGGCACAAGACATCGATTCCAGTTACGATCCGGCATATTTCGACAACGACCTGGCGGATCTGGCTGCCCAAGACGGATTTATGCACGCCGGTTTGTATGAGGTTTTTCGGCAACACTACGAACAGAACGGCCAGCCGCTACGCTGGTCACATTGGAACTACGCGGGGCACGAAGTGGTGGCCGAGACGATGGCAGACGTGCTGCGGCCTTTGGTTGGTGTGGAGCAATAAGGACGCGTCTATTGTTGCTTTGGCCGGTCTCCTGACCGAGCCAACACCGCCCTAGTTTATGGGAATGTCCAGGAACAGTATCCTACTGTTCCTGGTCGCTGGTGTCGCCGGTTTCGTCCACGGGGCCGTCGCCGGTGCGGTTGCGGCTGCGACGCTTGAGCGGGCCAGGTTCGATAAACGCGAGGACGGCCAGGAGGATCAGGCCGCTGAAGACGAGAATGGTGAGGAGTTGGTAGAATAGCATGGTGGCGCGAATTATGACACAGGCGGGAGCCGTAGGCAAAACGACGTCACAGCAAGTATCTCCAGTTCCGTTTCGCTCCCCCTTCCCTACGCTACCCAATACCAGTTTGCAAACAGCACGGTCGATATCGCCAGGCCGAGGATGAAGACAAAGGTGATCACCCGGTCTGCCCAAGGGCGATGTCCCCAGCGCGCCAGCAGAATGAAAGCCGGGAAGAGGATCCACATATAACGTCGCTGGCTCATCAACAGACCCGAGCTGAGGGGAATCAGTGCGCCCAGAACGACGAACAACCCCTCGCTCCAGCGCTCCTCGGTCAACAGCACGATACCAAGCACTAGAAACGCGGCCACAGCCAACAGATCGATCCAATCGTTGAGCACATTGGGGCCACCGGACGCGTGCAGCAGTTCGTTTATCAGCTGTGGAACAGGCTGCGGAACGCGTGCCCAGGCCGCGCTGGCATGGACGAACGCCAGCGGGTCGCCGAACGTCTGGCGCAGGTAGACCATGTAGACCAGCAGCCCCAGCGGCGCGATAAAGGCAGCTGACAGGGCGCGGAACTGCGGTATTGGCGTGCCTGCGCGCCGCCGCTGCATCAGCCATTCGACCAGCAGCACGGGCGCGATGATGATCCCTACCAGCCGCGTCATCGTCAGGCAAACCCCCAGCAGCGCGGCGATAGCCCAGTGGCCGCGGCGCGCCGCATAGAATGCTCCGATGGCGCACAGCAGGAACAGCGACTCGGTGTAAATGGCCGAGCCGAAGAAGGACATCGGAAAGATCAGGGTATACCAGACCGCGCGGCTGGCCGTGGATGAGCCAAACTGCTCATCGGTCAGTCGGTAGAGCAACATCATGGCTGCCAACAGGGCCACATTGCTGATCAGAATCCCGGCCGGCACAACGTCACCGGTTAGCCCACCCAGCAGCCGCATCAGCAGCGGCAGGAGTGGGAAGAATGCCACGGAGGGCAGCGGCACACCTTCGTACCGGTAGCCCTCCGTGGCGATGCTGATGTAGAAGCCGGT
This sequence comes from Anaerolineales bacterium, assembly GCA_020634615.1. GTDB lineage: Bacteria > Chloroflexota > Anaerolineae > JAAEKA01 > JAAEKA01 > JACKBK01. Next base: position 102,978 of record JACKBI010000002.1, on the reverse strand, counting down.
ATCCCAGCGACTACCCAGCAGGTCCACCAACACGTTTTCCTGCCCCCGCAGATGATATGGCGTTGGTGTCGTCGATTCGGGGATCAGTGACACTGAAAGCGCAGCGATGGCAACGATTCCCAGGCGCGTGACCAGAAAGGCCAGCGCGGGAACCCAAAGCCAGCGGTTGTCAGTCGCACTGAACCAGGAGCCGATTCTCTTCATCACGCAGGACGATCAATCACACGTATCGCCAAAGTCTTTGGTTACCTCCGTGATGTCGCGCATGTCGATCACCCCGTCGAATTCGAGATCGTACTCCGGCGCGTAGTTTGGCGTGCCGGGATCACCATCCGGGTCAGGGTTGGCGGCTGTCAGCGTCCAGCGCAGCGCCACCTGGCCGATGTCATAGGCTTCGATGATGCCGTTGTGGTCATAATCGGGGCAGCCGTCGTGGTAGAGGATCGATGTCAGTCGCATGGCCGTTACCTCCAGCGGCTGGTAGGGCAGCCCCATGTAGGGCAGCAACGCCAGGCTGACCGCCAGCGCAAGCACTACCAGAACGGCGCGTGACAAGCGTGTTGCAGTGTGTCTCATGGGTTTCTCCTTTGTTGTACAATCGGATGTCGATTCGAGGGAACGGGTCGCTTTGGCACAAGCTGGAACTCATCGCCGGCCGCCACCAGTTGGACGTGATCCAGCGGCAGGCCGCTGCTATAGGTGGCATAGACTGCGCGTCCCCCGGCCAACGAGTCTTCGATTAACGTCTTGAGGTTCTCGGGCGAGATGAAGAACGCGTTGATTACCGTCACGTCGGTGCGCAGGTCGTTGACGATTTGCTGGTAGTGCATCGCGCCGGCGTCGCCCCAGTGCGCCAGCACCACCGAGTCGGGTCGAGTCTGCGTCAAGCGGGTGACGCTCTCGATTTCGGACGCATGGAAATCGCTCATGTCGACATAAGACAGATTGATGAGCAGCAGCGCCAGCGGCAAAGCCAGCATCGCGGGCCGCGCGCGTCGCGGCAGCATGGTTTCAAGCTGGGCCAGCCCAACGCCCAGTAAGATGGCCCAGACAGCAAACAGCGGCAGAAACATCGTTTCCTTGTCCGGCGCGGCGTAGGCGACAAAAAAGAGGGTATGGGGAAGCGCCGTCAAAGCCAGACCCAGCGCCAGAAAGCGGTCGCGGCGGAACAACGTCCAGAGTCCCCACAATCCCAGCGGCAACCCGACGCCGAGGAATCCTGCCCACAGCCAATTGACCGCCCGCCCGAACTCCTGCAGCAGTTCCAGCGGCGTATACGGCGCGACCAGCCACGAGAACTGGCGGCCCGACAGGTACCATAGCAGGTTCGCAGGTTGCGAGAGATCCATGGCGACGAACCGACCGGCTGCATCATAGGAGCCAACGTAGACAAACGCGGGATCGGTCAGGCTGCGCAGCGGCAGATAAAGCAGCGCGGATAACGACACCGCCAGCAGCACAGCCAGACCGGCGATCTGCCGCCAGCGCAAGGTCCGGCGCGCATCTGCCGTAACGGCCAAAAACAGCAGACCAGGCCACCACAGCACAGTTGAGGGATTGTTGGCCGCGCCCAGGCCGGCTAACACGGTCGCCAGCGCCAAACTGGCGAAGCTGCCCGCACGCCGCCATTGCCAGAGCAGCGCCAACGCCGCCACCAGCAGCAACGCCTGGAAGGTGTACACTTCCGCGATGACAGCCATCGACCACACGTAATAGCAAAGCGCAAAGGTCATTCCGGCCACCAGACTGGCCAGCTTGCGTTCCGTCAGCCACCAGGCCAGCAGCGTGATGATGCCCGCCGCGCACGCGGCCGACAGCGCCGACAGCAAGTTCATCCGCAGCCCCACATCGCTCAGCGGCAGCTTGAGAAACAAGTGTCCGACCAGCATGTAGACGGGATAGCCCGGTGCGTGCACAATGCCCAGGCTGTATGCGCCAACGGTTAATTCGGGGCTGTCGAGCGTGAAAACGCCGGGCGCGACGGTGCGCAGGTAGGCCAGGCCGGCCAGCAGCGTCGTCAGTCCAAAGAGCGCTGCACCGCGCAGGGCAAGGGACCTCGGTGCAATCGAAATGTGGGAAGGTGTGGATGTGCGGATCATGGTTCGTTGAAGGTTCGTGCGAACAGGGCCAGCGTGACGACCGAGAGCAGCCGTCCCGATTCCAGCCCCACGGATAGAAGTCGAACAGGCCGATGATGCCGGGCGCCAGCCACGCCAGCGCGAACAGCAGCGTCATGACGTCTGGAGGACACGCCGACAGGGTTCACGAGCTGGCGGGAAGAGATGACATCAAGTCTCATGGTCGGAAGGTGGAATAAAGGTCGGATGCATCACCACTTACGAGGCGCTGAGTCATTTTGGATTTCACTTGTTGTTCGATTTGCTCGTTTTTGTGATACACTGGATCTGATGACCCTGCCAACTTCCTCCCGACCGCCGGGTTCGATATCCCCGATCCGCACGCTGCGATTGAGGCGGCGGTTGCCTGTCGTGTTGCTGGCGATCCTGCTGGTCAACCAGGTGTTCAACCCGGCGCGTATCTGGGTCGGGGTGATGCTGGCGCTTGCGGCGATGTTGGGGATGGCGTATCTCTGGGCGCGGCAACTGCGCGACCATCTGCACGGCACGCGAGCCCAGGGCGGCGCGTGGATTCTGGCGGGCGATCTCCTGAGCGAGACGTTTACGGTTCAGAACCAGTCGTCATTTCCTGCGCTGGCGGTGGAAGTCGTCGATCACTCCGACCTGCCCGGCTACAAGCCAGACTGGGTGGCCACGCTTGATGTGCGCGGCACACAGACCTACCCGCGCCAGGGACGGTGCCAGCGGCGTGGCGTGTTCACGTTGGGGCCGTGGGAACTGCGTGCCGGCGACCCGCTGGGCATCTTCTCCGTCAGCGTCGAGTATCCCGAAGCGCGCTCGATTCTGATCTACCCGCGGGCGATGGTGTTGCCTGACTTGCAGTTGCCGCGCGGCGATGCCGCCGGCGCGTCTCGCACACAACGACCCTCCCAACTGTACACCACCACTGTGGCCAGTGTGCGGCCATACGTGGCCGGCGATCCACTGCGCGCGATCCACTGGCGCCAGACGGCCCACCACGGTGAGTTCATGGTCAAAGAATTCGACCTGGAGCCATCGGGCGACCTGTGGATCGCGCTCGATCTGGATGCGGCTGTCCAGCAAGGAGACGGCGCGCGCAGCACGCTGGAATACGCCATTACGCTCACGGCCTCGCTGGCGTCGGAGATGCTGGCAGAGAACCGGCGGGTTGGGCTGGTCACGCAAGGGCGGCTGATCCCGCCGCAGCCGGGCCAGATACAGCTCTGGCGCATTCTGGAGGTTCTGGCACGTGCGGAACCGGTCAGCGGCGCGCCGGTAACTCGCCTTTTGGACGACCTGCGCCCCAACGTGGGCCGCGGACGTACCGTGCTGGTCATCACGCCATCGACGGATCCTGTCTGGATTGGCCATCTGTTGCAACTGGCCAATCAGGGAAACGCGCCGGCTGCGCTACTGCTGGATGCGCCCTCCTTTGCCGGCGAAGGCGGCGTGGAGAAGGAGCCGGGCGATGCGGCGGCAGCCTCCGCTGCCATGCGCGGGCTGCTGGCAGAACATGGCGTGCCCAGCCACATCATCGACAGCGGTTTCCAGTTTCGCCCGGTACACACGATTACCCGCACGCGCACCGAGCTGCGCACGCTGTCAGCCACGGGGCGGGTCATCCGCGTCGAGGTCAGCGAAGAAGTTTAGGGCCTTGCGCTGGCGAATGCGTGATGATACAATCGACGGGCAAATCCTTGGCAAGTACTGGCTGAAGGCACTGAGAAACTGTTTGAGAAGTCTCGTTGGAGGACTTCGGAAGTCGACGACTCCTCGTGACGACACCATCCAGTTGCTGGAATGCCCTTTGGCGACAGGTTCGTCGACTTCCGAAGTCTGGGCGAACGCCTTTTCAAACAGTCTCCGAGTGATGACGCTGGTCCGCGTCGGCCCGGTCAGGGGACCGGCCGGCGCAATTCTAGGTTGGTAGATGTGCCCTCAACGGTTCGGAGTTTCCTGGCGGTGCAATCCTATCCGGTTCTTCCCATCCTGACGGTTGAACGCACCAAGCAGCGGCTGATCGATGTTGCCGCGGATCTTGGCGGCGCTGCGTTGGGTGAAGCTAACCAGTTGGCGGTTCGGCTGGTTCCTGACTTGTGGCCGCTGGAATGGCATTTGCCAGTCTGGCTGGGCGTCGGGTTCGGGCTTGATGAAACAGTCTGGCAACAACTGGTCCATATCAACCTGTTGGGGATGGCGTATGTGCGGCTGGCCGATGACCTGGCTGATGCGACGTTGGATGAGCCGCAAAGGGCCGTCAAGAACCTGCTTGGCCGGCGCCTGCTGGAGACTTCTACCGAACTGCTGCGGTCTTTGTTCCTCGCCGAGTCGCCCTTCTGGCGGCACTATGAAGCCTATCTTGACCAGTGGCGACAGGCGGGCGAGAGCGAAGATCTGTGGCGCGATGGACCGCGCGAACGGCTTGTAACCGATTGGCGATGGTTGGCCTGGCGCGGCGCGCCGGGCAAGATCACGGCGACCGCCGCGTGCCTGTTGGCCGGCCGCGCCGCCGCGATCGCGCCGCTGGAACTGTGCGTGGATCACATCATGGCTGCGACAGTGCTGCTGGACCACGCCGATGACTGGCAGGAGGATCTTGCCGGAGGCCAGTTCAATGCCTATGTAACCTGGCTCAGCGGTCTGCCGCAACATGCAGAAAATGTCGATCGTAACCGGCGACAGGTGCTGTCAGCGTTGATGCAGGGCGACGGCGACGATCACCATTCGTATTTTGATCTGATCGACCAGCATTTGCAACGGGCGCAACAGTTTGCCGGTCAGGTCGGTTCAGCCGGATTGTGCGCTTATATCGAGGCGTTTCGTCGCACGGCGCGGGAGCAGAGCGCAGGTCAACTGGCGGCAGCGCGCAAGACATATCAGGACGCACTGGCCAGCCTGGTGGCCGGTTTCGCTAGCGTCTAACTCAGGCTTGTTGCCAAAATTCACCATAACAGGAGGACACCTATGGAATTCCCCGAACACATCTATAGCTTTCTGGGTCACGCGTTGTTGGCAGACACCAAGTTCCGCAGCTGGGTCTGCACCGATCCAAAGGCGGCCGCCGCCAGTATCGGGATCACGTTGACCGACGTCGAGGCGGACTACATCAAGGACAACGTGAGCCGTCAGCGCCTGCACGGCGTGGCGCGCAGTGTGGCGCACTGGAACCCCTATCGCGGGCATTCCGTGTGGCATGAGCCCGTTTAGCCCCGACGCGCGCCGGTTGGAATGACCTGCGGGCGTTTGCTGTGACAAATGGATGGACCCAATCGGTTCTAGCGGACGCCGAACAGTGGCAGCAAATACGTGCGGATGACCTCGTTGATGATGAACACCAGGAACGGGCTCAGCGACGCCAGAACGACGCGCACGATGGACGGCATGCTGCGGAATGGCCACGTGGGCGACTTGTAGATGGTCGAGCGGAGCGCCAGCAACTTTTCGGTGCGGTCACTGAGTTCGCTCAACGTGGCCGTGTCCAGCGTTGTCGTCGCCATCAGCCGCGACTGGCATTCGGCTAACTCGCCGCCCAGGCGACCGGCGGTCACATCGCGCGCACGCGACATCTGTTGATGCACGTCCCAGAGGGGGAAAATCAGCGCGGAAAGGCTTGCCATAGAGGCCAGCAGCAGAACCGCGTATTCAGCGGGCCGGCTTGGGGTACCCAGGGGAATGACGAACAGCAGGATGGTTACCGCCACCGTCATGCTCTGGCGCAGGCTTAACTTGCCGAAGCCGAGCAGGTCATCGGGATCAAAGACATTGATGGTCAGCGGGCTGCCCGCCAGCTTTCCCAGACCGTGTGCAAAGCGCAGTGAGCTGTAGACCAGGCACAGACCGGCCCAGCCGAAGATGACATACGACGCCAGAATCACCAACATCTGGAGTGGGTTCGCCGGCAGGCTGACGTCGAACGTCAGCGGCAGCGGCAACCGGAAAATGAAAAACCAGGCGATCATGATGGCCAGCGCGACGGCAGCCAGGACCGCTTCGGCGCGGCGGCTGGTATACAGCATGTTGCGCACGTGCCGGTCATAGGTTGCGTCGTCAACTTGCACAGGTGGTCGCAGGTCAGCCAGGATCGGCAGGGCGCTGGTCTTGAGGGTTTTCAACGCGAGCAACATATAGACGGTCAGAATTGGCAACCCCAGCCTGAACCTCAGAATCTCCGGATTGAGCAGGTCGCTCAGCGGGCCGGAGAGACTGCGCTCGATTACCTGGCCGGCGAACACGATGACGCCCAGCGACAACGCGACGGCCCAATAGGGCGCGCGCAGACGATCCAGGCTGAGCTGGGTCCACGTCGTCCACTGCGGTTGGCTGCTCGGGTGGGACCGGACGGCTGATGTCACGGGTTGCCTCACTGCTGCGGCTGGGAGATGCCTCGCACGAAAACCAAGGGTACCACTGGAATTTTAACGCGATTCTGGAATTGCGCAAGGGGAAGGCAACTGGCCAGGGTTGCAGTCATTGGCTTTGGAAGGACGGAGATCAACATCCCCGGAGGTTGGCCCGATGCCGGCTTACGCCGATGGCAGCAGATCCAGCCACCACCGCTGCGGCTCGACGATGGACGGAGGCTGGTCGACCCGCGCCCAGAACAGAAGAAAGCGGTGGTTGTCGATCTCCACCGGCCACGTCTCAGGAGTCCGGCCGTGATAGGGGAAATGGTAGAAGTAACGCGTCACCTGGCGTGTCAGCAGCGCCGTGGGCACCCAGCCGGTGATCTGGTAAGTCACATAGGATGGCTCGACGATGGACGAGCGCTCGACGTACGAGACCTGGGAGAACTGCTCTTCCGCCCGACGCCATTGCACCATGATGCCGCGGCGGATGCTGGCCCAATCGAAGCTGGCAGTGTCGGGACGTGAGTAGACGGTCGTCGTGGCAGCTACGATGCAGCGGCCGCTGGGCAGCGTTTCGGTGACTGCCTTGATGAAGCGGCCGGCTGGCAGGTCGGCCAGGCCGGTTTCCTCGCGCGCCTCGCGAGCCGCCGCGACGGCGTGGTGCTCATCGGCTTCCACCGTGCCCGCCGGCACCTGAATGCCCGCGCTGGGATGCTGGAACAGCAGCACCTCCATGCCGCGCGGCGACATCCGGGTGACGAAGGCGGTCACCTTCTCGGCGCGAGGCTTCATGTCATCGCTGTGCTGTGCGATGTCGTTGACAGTCATCACAACGCCGCCTCGAACTGTTCCCGATGTTGTTGTACATACTCGTGATCGTGGCGGTAGACCGTCAGGTGTCCCGCCTCGATGTTGGCGATCCGGCGCGGGTCGCCGATGGCCGCTCCTTCGAGAAGGAAGTCAACCATCGACTGGACACGCGCCAGGATGTAGGCATATGTCTGGGAGCGATCCGCCAGTCCGTAGGCGTCGCAGAAGAGCCGCAGCCGCCGGGCCTGATCTTCGAGCGTCCCGAATCCTTCGGTCTTGTTCGGGTCGGCCAGCGGCACAAATCGGTAAACGGCATACGCCAGATCCCACTCCCTGGGGCCGGCATGTGCAAAGTCGAAGTCGATCACGCCGGTGAGTTCATTGTCCACGAACATGCAGTTGTACGGCGCGAAGTCGCCGTGACAGATCACCTCCACCGGGTCGCGCGCCGGCAGACGCCAGCCGGTTCGCCAGAACTGCGCCACATCGGCTGTGGCATCGTGCAGCGTGCGTAACATGGTCGCCGCCTGTACGAGAACCGCATCGCTTCGTTGCGACCCGGCCAGGGGGCTGCCTCCCACGGCTCCCGGGAGATAGGTCAGCACCTCCCGACTATCTTTATCCATTCCCAGCGGCACGGGGACGAAAGTGATTCCCTGAGAACGCAGATGCACAAGCAGGCGGTGGACCTGGGGAGTCCACGGCCCTGCTTCCCGACGCACGGTGTCACCAATCCGCCAGACACCGGACATGTTGCCGCCCGGCAATGCTTCGCCTGAATTCATCGACAGCCCGTTCATGCCGCGCTCATCACTCGTCGCGTGGCGACCAACGCGCCGTCGCTTCGTACCACTCCGGCGACCGACCGGGCGCGGGCAGCCACGTCAGCCCGGAGGGTGTGACCAAAGGTTGCGCCACCAGCGGCTGAACGTCGCCCCGTGATCCGATAGTGGATACCAACACCCGCATTGTGTTTCTCCTGTGGTAACATTGCGCCTGAAGCGGCATCGTGGGACGTCGAATCGGCATCTACGCCAATTCGCTGGCTGTCCTATCCTGCGATCTTTTGAACAACGCTGATGAAAACGCCCTCGGTGATTCGCCGTCGTTTAACATGGTATTCTTCCGCGGCGAGTCTGTCTTCAACGAAAGGAACGCTCGGCGCGTAGCAAAAGCTGCCGCCGCGCGCCAGCGATGCAAACATGTCTTTCATCTTCAAAAGATACCGAGCGAACTGGTTGCGATCCTGATGATAGGTGTAGTGCAGATGGTTGGTGAATGCCATGTTGGAGATGATTGATCCCCACCGATCCCGTTCGAAAGGATAATCGAGCCAATCCCCTTGTTCCAGATAGGATTCATGGACTTCCAGATGCCGGTCAACACCATAAGCATCGACACCTATGGAGCGCAGATACCGCACCAGATTGGCATGGCTGCCGCAGCCCACGTCGATTACCGGTTGCTTTATTCGGGAGACGTCAAGCTGAAACAACTGCACCTGCAACTGTGGCGAATATTCTTCGCACACTACATTGCCAATGACCGGCGAAGCTTTCAGCGGTTCCAGGAAATGTTCTGGAAACAAGGAGGCGAGCCAGCGGGCCAGCTGGGGGTAATGGAGTTCTCGAAGGGTTGCCTGTATCTCGCCATTTTCCTGCATGGCTTCCCAGGTTTGTCGATAAATCCCTTCCAACTCCTCCAGCTTCCCGGGATCGACCCTGAGGAACTGATTGACTGCATACAGTCTTTTCAGCAACGTGTGAGCAGTAAATCGCACCAGGTCAAGCGAAATAGCATCTGCTTCGCCTGCTGCTGACCGAGCCAGTAACTCTTCAAGAGCGGAATAAAATCCCGGCTCGATATCCATGGAGAACTTTGCCTGCTCGTAGAGCAGGTTCCTCGATCTGTTGGTATCGATTTGTTGCTGAATGTAGTGCTCGAAGGTTTGAATTTCAGCATCCATAAGAGATCAAGCTGCCACACGATTCGTAAGCGTCAAAGATCCGACGCGCACCGTGACCACATCATCAACCAGCAGGGTGAAATCATCGCCCGGGACCAGGCAGGTGCCTGTCATCAGGAAGACACCCTGCGGAAACGCCAGCTCACGAGTCAGGTACTCGGCCAGTTCGGCCAGCGAGCGCTTCATGGTAGCCGTGCTGGCCTCGCCCTCGAAGATCGTCGTGTCGGACCGGCGGACCGTCAACCGGATCGGGACATCGACGATCTCGGCGGGATCGCACACCAGGATGCCGTGGCCCAGCGCGCAGGAACCATCGTAGATCTTGGCCTGCGGCAGGTAGAGCGGATTCTCGCCCTCGATGTCGCGCGACGACACGTCATTGCCGGCACAGTAGCCGACGATTTCCCGGTCGCGGTTGATCACCAGCACCAGCTCGGGCTCTGGCACGTTCCAGCGGCTGTCGCGGCGGATGCGAATCGCCTGGCTGCTGCCTGCAACGCGCCAGCCCAGCGCTTTGGCAAACAGTTCGGGCCGCGCCGCGTCGTACACTTTCTCGTACATGTCCGCCGCTGTGGACTCGGCCCGGCGTGCATCGCGGCTGCGCAGATAGGTCACGCCGGCCGCCCAGACCTCCTGGTATGGATCGATGGGGGCGACCGTTTCGCCGCCAGCTTGCTCGCCTCCGGCCACCTGCTTCAATACGCTGACCATTGCCGTCCTCGGCAGCTCCAGCAAGGTTCCCAGGCTCCAGCCCGGCGGCAGAAACCGTCCATCCAGCGCCCAGCGAGTTCCGTCGGTTATTTTGTGTTTCGTCAGTAGCATGGCAATACCTCGACAATGCATCGAACCGAACACCAAGAGCGCTGAGCTTGTCGAAGCGCCTTTCGACAAGCTCAAGGCGCGCTCACCGAGAGATCATGAGTGGCACTGAAAGCTGCCCGTCCTGAACCCGTCGAATTCAACGCTTCAACGATCGCGTCCACATCGTACACACACCCGCCCCAGGTGCCGCCGCTGATGTTTTGCAACGCAGCCCACAGGCGCGTGTCATCCGGCAGGTCGGGGTTTGGTTGCAGGTCAGAGTGCGGCGGTCGCGCCGCCATCATCTGCTCCCCCAAGCCGGCGTCACCCTCGACAAGCAGATCGACCGATCCCGAAAGGTTGGCGCGGTCAACGATGATGCGGATCGTGTCACCGTCGCGCAGCTTGCCCAACGGCCCGCCCGCCAGCGCCTCCGGTCCCACGTGTCCGATGCACGCGCCCGTGCTGACACCGCTGAAGCGCGCGTCGGTAATCAGGGCAATGGACTTGCCATGCGGCAGGTATTTCAGCGCCGAGGTGAGCTGGTACGTCTCTTCCATGCCCGTGCCCATGGGACCGCAGCCGATCAGCGCGATGACGTCGCCGGCTTTGACGGGAGGCTCGCTCAGCCCTTTGACCGCAGCGATGGCGGCCCGCTCGCTGGTGAACACGCGCGCCGGTCCCGTCTTGCGATACAGGCCGTCGCCATCGACAACACTCGGGGCGATGGCCGTGCTCTTGACGACGGCGCCCTGCGGCGCGAGGTTGCCGGTCAGGAACGCGACCGTGCCGGTCAGCCCGCGCTCCCGCGCTTTAGCGGGGGTCATGATCACGTCGTCGGGGTCGATGCCGTCCAGCTCCATCAAGCGGTCGCGTAGCCGGCGGCGGCGCTCACTGCCCTGCCATTTATCCAGCGCCTCGCCCAACGTGACGCCGTCGACCGTGCGAGCATGGAGCCGCAACAACCCCAGCTCGCGCAGGTGCAGCATCACCTCGGGCACGCCGCCGGCGAGAAAGACCTGCACCGTGGCGTAACCGGTCGGTCCGTTGGGCAGTACGTCAACCAGGCGCGGCGTCGCGCGATTGATTCGTAGCCAGTCCTCAACCAGCGGGCGGCGGAGTTTCGCGGCATGTGCGATGGCGGGGATGTGCAGCAGCAGGTTGGTGCTGCCGCCAAACGCGGCGTGCACCACCATGGCGTTGTGGATCGAATCGTCGGCGAGGATCTCGCCTGTGGTGGTGTGCTGTTGCGACATCGCCATCAGCGCCTGCGCCGAGCGCCGCGCCATATCGATCCAGATCGCCTGACCCGATGGCGCAAGCGCGGCGTGCGTCACCGTCAGCCCCAACGCCTCGGCCACGACCTGGCTGGTGGCCGCGGTTCCGAGGAACTGGCAGCCGCCGCCGGGCGAAGCACAGGCGCGGCATCCCAGATCCGCTGCATCCTGCAACGAAATCAGTCCATGGGCGAAGCGCGCACCCAGCGACTGGATCTTCCCGGCGTCCTCGCCCTGTTGCGGGAGCAAGGTCACCCCGCCAGGGACTATGACACAAGGCAGCGAGCGCTGCGCGGCCAGCGCCATCAGCATGGCGGGCAGACCCTTGTCGCAGGTCGCGATCCCCAGCACCCCCTGCCGCGTTGGCAGGGACCGGATCAGCCGGCGCAGGACGGTTGCGGCGTCGTTGCGGTAAGCCAGGCTGTCCATCATACCTGGCGTGCCCTGCGTCCGCCCATCGCACGGATCGCTGACGAAGCCGGCGAAGGGAATCGCCCCGTGCTGCTTGAACTCATCCGCGGCCGCCCGGGCCAGCAGTCCCACCTCGTAATGACCCGTGTGATAGCCCAGCGCGACCGGCGAGCCGTCTTCGCCGCGGATGCCGCCCTGGGTGCTGAGGATCAGGTATTCGTCCTTGCCCAGGTCGGCCGGGTTCCAACCCATGGCTGCGTCCTGCGTCCAGCCAAAGAGGTCGCCGCTGGGTGCGTTGGTCAGGAAATCAGGCGCCAGCGGCAGCTGCCCCGCGGGACCAGGCGCGTGGGTCTGGACGTTGTAGATGTCGGCGTCGCTGCTATCCATGGTTGACATAGATGGTCTTGGTGCGGGTGTAGAAATCGACCGCGGCCTGGCCCATTTCCTTGAACGTGTTGGCGCTGGACTGCCGGAACCCGCCGAATGGCGCATTGAGCGCAAGGCCGGTTGTCGGTTCGTTGATCTTCACCACCCCCGCATCCACCTGGTTGGCAAAGGCAAACGCGCTGCGCAAGTTGGTGGTCACCACGCCCGCCGAGAGGCCGTAGCTGATCGCGTTGGTTTTGGCGATGGCGTCGTCCAGACTGGTGGCGCGGATGATGCTTATCACCGGTCCGAAGATCTCCTCCTGCGCGATCCGCATCGTCGGTTCGACATGGTCGAAGATGGTGGCCTGGGCGAAATAGCCTTTCTTGCCGTCCACCTCGCCGCCAAGCAACAGTTTAGCGCCTTCCCTGGCGCCGAGCGCCATGTAGGTTTGGCTGGTTTCCAGTTGCTCGCGATTGACCAGCGGGCCCATCTGCACGCCGCGTTCGAGGCCGTTTCCGACCACCATCCTGCTGGCCGCGGCGGTGAGCGCTGAGACAAACAGATCGGCGATGTCTTCTTCCACGATGACGCGGCTGGTGGCCGTGCACGCTTGGCCGGTCAGCCCGAATCCGCCTTTGATGGCGAGGTCGACCGCCAGATCGAGGTCAGCGTCTTTCAAGATGACCAGCGCGTTTTTGCCGCCCATCTCCAGTTGCACGCGCGCCATGTTCTCGATCGCGCTTTGATAGACCTGCCCGCCGACGAAGCGCGATCCGGTAAAGCTGATGCCGTTGACGGACGGGTTGCCCGTCATCTCCGTGCCAATCAGCGCGCCGTCGCCGGTGAGAAAGTTGACGACCCCGGCCGGCACGCCCGCTTCCACCAGCGCCTCCACCAGCATCAGCCCGCTGAGCGGCGCATCCTCGGCCGGCTTGAAGACGACCGTGTTGCCGTAGACCAGCGCCGGGGCGATTTTCCAGGCCGGGATCGCAATGGGGAAATTCCACGGTGTAATCACGCTGACCACGCCCAGCGGCTCGCGGCGCGTGTAGAGCAGTTCGCCGTTGACCGCGCTGGGCAACACCTGTCCGCCGTAGCGCCAGCCTTCGCCGCTGTAGTACTTGAAGATGTCGCGGGCGCGGGCAACTTCGCCCGTGGCTTCGGCCAGAGTCTTGCCTTCCTCGCGTGTCAACGTCGTGGCGATCTCATCGAGCCGGGCTGCGATGATCTGACTGGCTTTATCGAGGATTGCGGCGCGGGCCGGCGCGGGCATCCCTGCCCAATCAGGCAGGGCGGCTCGCGCCGCATCGATGGCGTCCCTGGTGTCCTCCACCGTGGCCATGGGAAACAGCCCCACGACATCGCCATGATCAGCCGGATTGCGGTTTTCAAGTGTGTCACCAGCCAGAGACTTCCAGTCGCCGCCAATCAGATTGGCGTACGAGTTTTTAACGGTAACTGTCATGCTATTAGCCTCGATTTGCTGTCTGTGTGTGATTATGGAAATGGTACGCCTTGAGTTTCGACATAGAGCGCGTAGATCGATTGGCTGGCGGTAATAAACAGCCGGTTGCGCTTCACGCCCCCAAAACAAAGGTTGGATACGATTTCAGGCAAGTGAATCTTGCCGATCAGTTGGCCGCCGGGATCAAACACGTGCACACCGTTGCTGCTCTCGCCTGCCCATCCGGCGCTGGACCAGATGTTGCCGTCCACATCGCAGCGGATGCCATCCGCGAGGGCCTTGCCCATGTCGCAGAACACCCGCCTGTTGGCCAGCCGCGCGTTGTCGACCACATCGTACGCCAGAATCTGGCGGGGATGTCCCGGTTTGTGCGAAGCGCCGGTATCCGTGATGTAGAGCTTGCTGTAATCGGGCGAGAAACAAAGGCCGTTGGGCATTACCAGTTCGTCGGTGGCGACCGTGGCCTCGCCCGTGTCGGGGCTGAGCCGGTAGACATGGGTCGGCAGCTCCGGCACGGCCTTGTAGCCCTCATAGTTGCCCAGAATTCCGTAGCCGGGATCCGTAAACCAGATGTGCCCGTCCGGATGCACCACCACGTCGTTGGGTGCGTTGAGTCGCTTGCCCTGATAGGCGTCCATCAGAACGGTGATGCGCCCATCGTGCTCGGTGCGGGTCACCCGTCGCGTTGCGTGCTCACAGGTGATCAGCCGGCCGTGCCGGTCGCGCGTGTTGCCGTTGCTGTTGTTGGACGGGCTGCGAAAGATGCTGACCGTTCCGGTTTCCTCGGACCAGCGCAGCATGCGGTCGTTGGGGATATCACTCCAGACGAGATAGCGGCCATCGCCAAACCAGACCGGCCCTTCGGTCCAGCGCGCGCCTGTGTAGAGTCGCTCCAGGGCCGCGCTGCCAAGCACGTATTTGCCGAAGGCCGGCTCGATAGTCTCAATAGCCGGGTCCGGATAGCGGATGACGCCGCGTTCCCAGTCTCGATCCAGATGTCTGTTCATGTTGTTCCTCAGCTATCAGCTGATTGTGGGAAGGACCAGCCGGGTGGAAGCAGGCAATTCGCCAACTGAATCTGCGACTGGCAGGCCGGTGCGAGGCGATTCTAGCACAGCAGGTCCAGCAGGTCAACAGAAAACCCGCGACCGGTGAAAATGCGGCCGTCAAACTGGTAGATGCAGTTTGCCGGGCGCGCCAGCGGGTCATATAATGGTGACGCCGCGATCAACCTGTCCGGCCGGTACACTGCTATGTCTGCAACTCTCCATTCCCTGCTTGCCACGCTTCCCGACACGATCGACCGCGCTGCGGCGCCAAACGTTCCGGTCACCGCGGTTACCGCCGACTCGCGGCAGGTGCAGCCCGGAACGATCTTCGTCGCGATTCAGGGCGGCACAACGGATGGTCACCGTTTCATTGCCGATGCGCTGGCGCGTGGGGCCGCGGCGGTCGTTGGTACGGCAGACCTGACGGCTGAGGCGGCTGGCTGGCCCGCACCCTACATTCGGGTTGCCGACGCTCGTCTGGCGCTGGCGACTCTGGCTGCCGCTCTGCACGGGTTTCCTTCGCGCGCGTTGCGGATCATCGGCGTCACCGGCACCGATGGCAAGACCACGACCACCAACCTGATCTACCACATTTTGCGCACGGCTGGCCTGCAGGCCGGGATGATCAGCACCATCGGCGCCAAGATCGGCGACGACGACCTGGATACCGGGCTGCATGTCACCACGCCTGACGCGCCCGATGTGCAGCGCTACCTGGCGCAGATGCGCGACGCGGGCTGCGAAATCGCTGTGCTTGAGACGACCTCCCACGGCCTGCATCAGGGGCGGGTCGCGGCTGTGGATTTCGATGTGGCCGTGGTTACCAACGTGACCCACGAACACCTCGACTACCACGGCAGTTGGGACGCATATCTCGATGCCAAGGCGATCTTGTTTCGCAGTCTGGCCGGCTCCACCGGCAAGCTGCGGCCCGACGGCAGCTCACAGCCGAAGACGACGGTTCTCAACGCCGATGATGCATCGTACCAGCGGCTGACGTCCGTGGCTGCGGATTGGCAACTCAGCTACAGCATCGAGGCGGCGACGGCTGATCTGCACGCCAGCCGGATCGACTATGGCGCGGATCACACGACTTTTGTGGCCGCTACACCGGACGGGCCGGCCGAGGTTAGCTTGCCGTTGGCCGGGCCGTTCAACGTATGCAATTGCCTGGCTGCCATCGGCGCGGGTCTGGCGGTTGGACTGCCGCTGGAACAAGTTGTCGCAGCCGTGGCAACCATGCCGGGCGTCGACGGCCGGATGGAACGCATCGACTGCGGCCAGGACTTCACGGCGATTGTCGATTTCGCGCATACGCCGGTTTCATTGCAGCGCGCGCTGGAGGCGGTCCGTCCCATGACTGCCGGTCGCGTGATTGCGGTTTTCGGCAGCGCCGGCCTGCGCGATGTCCAGAAACGTTACCTGATGGCTGAGATCTCGGTGCGACTGGCCGATCTGAGTGTGTTGACTGCCGAAGACCCGCGCACGGAGTCACTGGACATGATCCTGGCGCAGATGGCCGAGGGCGCGCGGCGGGCCGGCGGTGTGGAGGAGCGCGATTTTGTGCGCATTCCCGACCGCGTCGAGGCGATTCAGGCCGCGATGAACCTGGCGCGCCCCGGCGATGTGGTAATCGTATGCGGTAAGGGGCACGAGCAGTCGATGTGCTTCGGTGCTGTGGAGCATCCGTGGCGTGACCAGCCGGTGGTGCGCTGGGCGGTGGCGCGCCGCCTTGGCCTGAGCAGCGCGCCAGCGCCGTTTGTGCTGCCGACTTCCACCTGGCCGGGTTTGGGTACGTAGAGGTAAGGAGCAAGATATGAAGTCTCGACGCTTGTCGAGTGTGCTGCTTTTGATGCTGTCGCTGGCGATTCTGGCCGGTTGCGCGGGCGCGCGTGAGCGTAGTTTCAAGATCTCCGAGGACTGGAGCCGCGGCAACCGGATCGGGACAGCGTCGATTCGCCAGCCAGTCGCACTGGCTGCTGACAACGACGGCGCCTATTTGGTCTGGCCGGTGCGGACCGAGGATGCCACGCGGCTGAAGCTCGTGCGGCTTGATGCTGACGGTCTGGTGGTCAGCGATACGATCAGCGAACTCAACACGATATTTCCCCAGTCCCTGCAACTTCTGGTCGGGGACGAATTGCATCTGTTTCTTGTCACCCGCGTTGCCTCAGGCCAGTTGGATGGTGTCTACCACGTCGCGCTGAGTCGTGACGGACAGCCACTGAGCGAGCTTCAACGGTTGTCTGGCGCTGATCAAAAGGTGGGTGAAGTGGCCGCAAGACAGGGTCCGGATGGCAGCATGCACGCGGTCTGGGATGTGATCGAGGGACCGGGCGTCGGCATCTACCACGCACGTCTCGATGCCGATGGCCAGCTCGTCGGTTTCCCTCAGTTGGTTGGACCCGACGGCCACCGGCCCACCGCCCAGTTTGGACCGGATGGCACGCTGCACATGGCGTGGATGCTGCCCGTGGGCGCAGCGCGCCAGGACATCTATTACACGTCGCTCGCACCTGGTGAAACGGTCAGCGGAGAGCCGGTACGGGTTGCCGATCCGCGCATTGCATCGACCGATGTCGAGTCGACGCTGGCGATGTCTGTCGAGGGTTCCGATGTGTCACTCTTCTGGTCGGTGGAGCATCGCACCGGACTGAGCGCAGGCGCTGCTGAGTTGTCCAGCGTGACGTTCCCGGCCGCAGCTCCCAGTTTGCAGACGATCCGGACCCTCCTTGTGCCCGACGAGGCCAAGCCACGCTATCAAGAGATCGACCGTTTTGCGCCGCTGGAACACGTTGCAGTGCCGTCCGAGGGCGATGTCTGGACCGGGTTCATTGAAACGCCGCAGACCCTGCCCTGGGATGGCCCCGGCGCGGCCGTGCTGGCCAACATGATCTACGATTTTCGGGTCAATCCACGCTCGCAGCTTGCCTTGCTCCTGCTGGAGGATGGCGCGCTGACAGCCTATCAGCAGCCGGCGCTGACGCGCCAGTTTTCGCTGCAACCGACCGGCGCGGTCTCGCCAGACGGCCAGTTGCACACCGCCTGGATCGACCTGGAATCGCCTGGCGAGTATTCGGTCTACTACGCGTCCACCCGCCCGGAGGTAATTGCCGCGCTGGACCGGCGCACGGGCAACGATACGCTCAACGACAGCGTGGACCTGGCCTGGGGCATGGCGTCCGGGTTGACCCTGATCCCTTTGAGCATCATCGCCGCGCTGCCAATTATCGTTGTCTGCGGCATCTACTACATCACGGGCAACGATGGCTCGCTGCGAAACAACCTCGGCGCCCAGTTCGCGTTGCTGGTGGCGCTGGTGCTTTACCTGGCGACGAAGCTGATTATCATGGGCGGGCTGCTTGATCGGCCACCGTTGATGAATGCGATTCCACCTGAGCTGCTCGGTATCTGGACCTGGGTGGTGGCGCTGCTTATCGCCGGGGTTGCACTGATTGCCGTGTTGATCTACATTCGTCGCAACCGGCGCCCTGAGCTTCTCAAGGCTGCGCTGCTCTTCCTGGCCGTCGATGCCATGATGACGCTGCTGCTCTATGGCCCGACCTTCTACGGCGAGTAGTGGACGGTTTTCGGTGAACGGCGAGCAGAAGCCGGCCTCCGGCGTCGTTCATGGTCTCTGTTCAGCGCATGCTGATGACTGGATACTGCCCGGCTTTGACAAGCGCGACACGCGCCGGTAGAATCCCCGTTCATGACGCCTGATTTCCGCGACCGCATCAGCATTGCTGTTTGGGGGGTAGTGTTAACCATGGCAGGCACCGCACTGGTCAGCTTGCCGATTCAGGGCGATAGCATCAGCCTGGTTGGACGCACGTTCCAGCTTCCTTTGCCGGCCAGCACACTGGCGCCGCTGCTGGTGGCTTTGTTGGCCGGTTCAGGCACCGAGGCTGTGATACGCGCTCACCCGTTGGCGATGCAGGGCAGACTGCGCCTGACGATCCGCTTCTGGGCGTTGCCGGTGTCGGTTGCCATGATCTCGCTGGTCTTGCTGCCGCGCGCACCGTCGGAACCGTACTGGGCGGCCGGTCTGCTGCTTGCCACGCTGCTGCTGTCGTTGGTGTTGACTGCGCTCTATTTCAGCCTCGACTACGAAAGTCCGGGATACCGGCGGGCGCGTGCCTTTCTCAATCTCGTCTGCTACGCCATCGCGCTGATGCTCTTCCTGTTGATTCCAGACAGTTGGTCGGAGGTTGGCCGTGCGCTGATCCTGGGCGGCGTCGCAGCCTTGTTGGCGATGGAGTTGCTGCGCGGCTCCCGTAGCAATACCGGCGACATTCTCCTCTACGCCTTTGTCACCGGAGCAGTAGTGGCGCAGGTCGCCTGGGCGCTGCTGCTGACCGGTCTCAGCGCGCTGAGCGCCGGGCTGCTGCTGCTGCTGCTTTTCTACCTCTTGATCGGTGTCACCTGGCAAACGCTGCTGGGCCGCCTCACGCGCCGCGTGCTGCTGGAGTTCGGCATGGTAGGTTTCGCCGGACTGGCACTTGTTCTGATCCTTGCCAAGTGAGATGCCATGAGTACCATTCGCTACACAGTTTCGATGCCGCAGCCTGAGACCCATCTCTTTCACGTCGAGGTGGCTGTCTCAGGCCTTGCCCAGCCGGTTCATGATTTCGTCATGCCCTCATGGACTCCCGGCTCGTATCTGATCCGGGAGTTCGCGCGCCACGTGCAGGAGTTCCAGGCGCTGGACGCGTCCGGCACGCCCCTGCCCTGGCACAAGCTCAACAAGAATACCTGGCGGGTTGAGAGCGGCGCACCGGACTTAACGCTGCGCTATAAGGTGTATGCCAACGAGCTGACTGTGCGTACCAGCCACCTGGATACCAGCCACGGCTATTTCAATGGCGCCAACTTGTTCGTCTATCTGGACGGCCAGCGCGGCCATCCGGTGGAACTGCGCATCGTCCCGGCCCATTCTGACTGGAAAGTTGCCACCGGGCTGCCTGCAACGCCGGCTGACTATGGCGTGGGCAACGGTGGCAGCGTCGGGCCGCGCCCCTCTGAAACCGGCGGCCTGCGCTACGCGTTCCGTGCTGATGACTACGACCACCTGATCGATTGCCCCGTCGAGATCAGCAACCACCGCTTGCTGCGATTCGAGGTGGATGGCGTTCTCCATCGCATCGCCGTCTGGGGGCATGGGAACGAGGATCCGGAACGCTTGCGAGCCGACACTCAGGCAGTGGTCCAGGTTGCCAGAGACATCTTCGGTGGATTGCCCTACGACAATTACCTGTTTATCCTCCATCTCACCGAGCGGCGCGGCGGCGGGCTGGAGCACCGCAACTCCTCCACCAACGCGGTCAGTCGCTGGAGTTTCCGCAAGCCCGCCGACTACGAACGCGCCATCGCGCTGCTGGCGCACGAGTTCTTCCACACCTGGAACGTCAAGCGCATTCTGCCGGCCAGCTTTCAGGATTTCGAGTACCGCTGGGAAACTTACACCCGGCTTCTGTGGGTGATGGAAGGGTTCACCACCTATTATGAGCTGGTGCTGCTGGTGCGGGCCGGGCTCATCACGCCGGAGCGGATGCTTGCCATCCTGGGCGAGCGGATTCTGCGATTGCTACAGACGCCCGGTCGCCACTTTCAGAGCGCCGAGTCGGCCAGTTTCGATGCCTGGATCAAGTTCTACCGGCCCGACGAGAACACGCAAAACACGACCGTCTCCTATTACCTCAAGGGCAGTCTGATCGCGATGCTGCTGGATCTGGAGATCCGCGAGCGCACCGGCAGCCAGCGTTCCCTTGACGACGTGTTGGTGAAGACCTACCGGGACTACACCTTGCACCAGCGCGGCATCACCGACGACGAGTTCCAGGCGGTCTGTGAGGAAGTGGCCGGCGGCAGCCTGCAAGCGTTCTTCGACGACTACGTGCGCGGCGTGGCTGAGTTGCCGTTCGAGACCTACCTGGCCAAGGCTGGCCTCGCCATGACGTTCGGCTACAAGGGGGATGAATATGGCGAGCGGGCGGCTGGTCTGGGCGTGCGGGTCAAAGATGAGGATGGTCATACGTTGGTGCAGACCGTTTTCGCCGACGGTCCGGCCTACCACGCCGACATCTCGCCCGGCGACGAGATCATTGCCATCGACGGCTACCGCGTCGGCAAAGAAACGATCGGCGATCGGCTGGGCGACCGCCAGATCGGCGAACGGGTGACGGTCACCTGCTTCCGCCGCGACGAACTGCGATCGGTGGAGATCACCCTGGGGCAGCGACCATTTAACCGCCTGGATATAACGCCGCGCGCGGACGCGACGGCAGAGCAGCGGGAAATATACGAGGGGTGGTTAGGCGCGGCGTAGTCGGGCAACTGTTGGCAGCCCACACCTTGAAAGATGTGGTTGATCCAGAACGTCACGCCAGCACCACAGTTATGAAAGTTAAGAAAATAAACCGGCAATTGCATCGTGACGCTCGCCGGAGGCTACCCACTGCCGGCTTCCAGCCTCTTCCTCCCACCGTCTGGAACCACCCAAAGGAATTGCTGCGCTGGTGCGCTCATGCTATAATGGCGCCGCTGCTCTTTAGGCACGTACTCCCGCCGCTGGCCGCACCAGAATCACTGATTCGCTTTTCCACGCCCAACTTTTATGGTAGAAAACGTTACGCGACGCACTGCCGCTATTGATCGGCTGCAACTGAACATGGTGCAGGTGGTTCGCTCTGTGCCCCTGTTTGCCTCGCTGCGCGAGTCAGATTGGGATGATGTGGCGCCTCTCCTGAATGGCTACTGCTATCCGCGCGACGCCTATCTCTTCTTCGAGGGTGATCCACCTGACATCCTCTATGTCATCTGGATGGGGCGAGTCAAGTTGCTGCGACACTCGGTCGATGGCCGCGACGTGGTGCTGGACGTGCTGGGACCTGGCCGGTTGCTGGGCGAAGTGGCTGTGTTTGAAGGCGCTCCCTACAGCCAGACCGGGCAAACCATGGAAGATGTCGCCGTCATCAGCATCGCGCGCAACGACTATCTATATCTCTTGCAGCGCTACCCGGTGCTTGCCCTGGCAGTCATCAACGAACTTGGGCGGCGGCTGCGGGTCGCCAACGACCTGGTGCACAGCCTGGCGGTGGACCGGGTCGAGCGGCGCATCGCCCGCGCCCTGCTGCGGCTGGCAACCTATAACGGGACGCCCACCAAAGATGGTCTGATGATCCAGATGCGACTGACGCGCCAGGATCTGGCCGACATGACCGGCACCACCGTCGAGACCGCGATCCGGGTCATGAGCCGTTTTCGCAAGCAGGGCTGGATCACAACACAGCGCGGCCGGGTCGTCATCAAACAGCCTGAAGAACTCGAAACCGTCGCAAATCAGCACTGAGCGTGGTCTTTACCGCAACTATCCAGAGCCGCTCTGATCTCGGCAGCAGCCTCGCCATTCGTGTTGGCCGCAGCGAGGGTTTCTGGTCATGCCAGCCGGGGCAGTTTTATCTGCTGCGCACCGGCGCCGCCTGGTCTCCCTACGGACGCCGGGCGCTGTTCCCCACTCTTATCGATCCAAACGAGCTTGGTTTTCTCCTGGCGCCATCCAACGATCCTGGACTGGCCTGGCTGGCCGCGCAGCCGGCAGGCACCGCACTGGATCTCATCGGTCCGCAGGGACGCGGGTTTATGCTGCACGAGCACCAGCGCCGCATCCTGTTGATGGCGGAGGCAAGTGCCGTGGCGCCGTTGTTTGCGCTCATCCCGCCCGCGCTGGCGCGCCAGGCCAGCATTACGTTGTTGCTGCACGGCCGGCGGCGAGCCGATCTGTTGCCGGCTGCCGCGCTGCCGCCCGCGGTCGAATATTACACGGCCTGTGACGATCCTCTGCCCGGCCAGCCCACCACGCTGGACGACGCGTTCGTCAGCGCCTTGAACTGGGCCGATGGCCTGTACCTGGCTGGTTCGGCCGAATTTCTTCGGCAGGCCAAGGCAGTGGTCACCGAGGCCCGCTTCGCCGTAACCAGCGGCTTCGCGCAGGCCGTCGCGCCTGTGGCATTGCCATGCGGCGTGGGAGCCTGCATGGCTTGTCTGGTTGACAGCGGCCGCGGCCGACATCGAGCCTGCGTCCGCGGCCCCGTCTTTGATCTGGGAGAGCTGGCGCTGTGACTGGCACGGTGGAGCTGGCCCCGCAGCATAAGGTCGGCCTCAGCCTCGCCAACCCGGTCATGCTGGCGTCGGGCGTCGCCGGCTATGGCGATATCCAGGCGCCCGGTCTTGATCTGGCCGCGCTGGGCGGTCTGGTGACCGCTCCGGTAACTCGCCGGCCGGCTCGCCGAAATGTGCCGCAGATTCAGGAACTGCCAGGTGGGCTGTTCTGGCAACGCGGCGATTGGAATCCCGGTTTGCGCATCGTGTTGCGCGACTTCGCCCCGCTCTGGCGACGTTTGGCGCTGCCGATCATCGTTCACCTTGCCGCCGACGATCCCGGCGAGATCGCAGCGCTGGCAGGCGGGCTGGAAGGCGTGCGCAGCGTCGCCGGGCTGGAGTTGGACGCACCTGACGATGATCCGCGGCTGGCAACTGACCTGGTCTGGGCTGCCCGCCAGGCAGCGGACTTGCCGATTCTCGTTCGAGTCCCGCTGACTGCAGGCGATGACCTGGTCAAGGCGCTGCTGGAGACGCCGGTGGATGCCCTGGTCGTCGCGCCGCCGGCCGGGGCGCGCATAGATCCCGCCAGCGGGCATCTGGTCTATGGCAGCGTCCACGGCGCTGCTCTCGCGCCGCTGGTGACTGCTCGAATTGCTGCGCTGGCCGGTTGGGTCGAGGCGCCGCTGGTGGCGTGCGGCGGCATTCACAACCTGGACGACGCGCTGGCGCAGCTGGCAGCTGGCGCGCGCGCCGTCCAGATTGATACGGCCGTTTGGGTTGATCCATCCCTGCCGGGACGCATTGTGGCAGCGCTGGCAGGCTAATGGCGACCGCTCAGCCCGTCCAGCGCAGCGGTCCGGCGTGGTTCAGCCTGCCTGCTCCGTTTGTCTTCGGCTGGCGCGAGGTATTCATCCCGCTGGCGGTCGTGGTGCACGACCAGCATGGACCGGCGCTGGTGATGGCCGGGCTGGCAGTGGCCGCGGCGCGGGTCGGCGGCTGGTTCATCACTCGCACCAGCGGCCGGCGGCGGGTGCGCACCGGCGCTCTGCTGGCCGGTGGTGTATTGCTCCTGTTGGGACTGACGCCCGAAGAAGGTCCGGCCGGGCTGCTGCTGTGGCTGGTGTTTGGCATCGCCTGGTCGCTGGTGGAGATCGCACTCGCCAATCTCCATTCGCAGCGGCGGGTTGCTGAATTCCTGTTGCTGGCAGGCATGGCGCTGGCCGGTCCGTTGGCGGCCGGTCCCGGCGCCTGGTTGATCGCCGCCGTCTGTTTCGTGATCGCCTGGCGCGCCGGACCAGATCTGGAGGCGGCGCCCGGCAACGAAGACATAGATCCGCGTGGCGAAGCTGGGACGCTGGCGCGCTGGCTGCCTTTCCTGTTCAGTGTTAGTTATCTGGCGTGGTTCTGGTTGGTGCCCGCTCGCCTGTTGCAGGGCCAGGTGGCGCTGGTCTGGATCGGCGCGCTGGCAGCGACACATTGGCTGGCGCGACTGCTGGCTGCCGCCATTGCGCAACGTCGACTGCCTGGCGACCGGTTGAGTCTTTGGTACGCTGGCGCGGCGCTGGCGCTGGCAGTGACGCTGGCAGCGCTTGCTGTCGCGCAAAATACGCCGGCTATACTCCTTGCCGGGTTGATTGCCAGCGGGGCTGCGTTGGGCGTCGTGTCGGCCTTCGGGACGCTGGTGCAGCCGGGTGGTAGTCGCCAACCCGGCGAGTCGCAGGCGCTGGGCGAGGTGCTGGGACCGGCCGCGGGCGCGTTGCTGGTTCTGTTGCTGGGCCAGCAGGCGGTTTTCGTTGTTGCTGCGCTGTCGGCCGCGGTCATGGCGCTGGTATTGATGAGAGGATCGCGATGAGAGCAGTTGTGCAGCGGGTCAGCGAGGCGTCGGTGACAGTGGATGGCCGAACGGTGGGCGCGATTGGGCGCGGCTTTCTGGTGCTGCTCGGCGTGACACATGTTGACGGCGAAGCCGAGGCAGTCTGGCTGGCACGCAAGATCGCCGGCCTGCGCATTTTCGAGGACGAGGCCGGTAAGTTCAACCGGTCGCTGGCGGACGAGGATGGCGCGGTGTTGGTGGTTAGCCAGTTCACACTGTATGGCGACGCACGCAAGGGGCGTCGTCCCAGCTTCACCGAGGCAGCGCGACCGGAACACGCTGAGCCACTGTGTGACCTGTTTGTCGACCTGCTGCGCGCCGAGGGTGTCGCCGTAGAGACCGGCATCTTTGGTGCAATGATGGCTGTTCATCTCGTCAACGATGGGCCTGTGACCCTATTGCTTGATACGGCCGAGTAGGCGACTTGATTGACAAGCGATGCTCAAGTGAGCGGCACCTGGCGAGAATGCGACGAGGCGTAGCCATAACGGCTACGCCTCGTTTTCGTTTGTCTACGCCACACTTTCAGCTTGTCGACCAGGCAGGTTACGGCGTGCGCTCGGTGAAGTTCTTTTGCAGCGCGGGCAGGAACCCACAGTGGCAGGCTGGTTCGGTAGGCACCGGCGTTGCCGTGGCCGTTGGTGTTGGTGTTGGCGTCGGCGGCAGGCTGTGGGCGAAGAACAGCTCAGTTGATGTGTTGGCGTTGATGCGCAACGTGGTCAGGTTCGAACTAGGCCCGTAGCCGTTGGGCGCCGTCTGCTCCATCAACGTGTAGATGCCCGGCGCTACCCCGTTGAAGGTGAAGTTGCCTGCATTGTTGGACGTCTGAGTTGCCACCACGGTGTTACCCTGTTTCAAAGCGAAACCTGCTCCGGGCAGGCCCGGCTCGCCGTTGTCCGGATAGAGGTTGCCGTTCTGGTCATAATACGCCTGGCCCGTGATGACGCCGGTCGACGGAGTGGCTGTCGGCGTGGGCGTGTTGGTCGCGGTCGCGGTTGGCGTCGGCGTACGGGTGGGCGTGCTGGTCGGCGTGCTGGTGGAGGTGGGCGTCGGCGTCGGTGCGCCGGTGCCGCGCCAGATGCGGCCTGCGAAGTCGACCATGATGACGTTGTCCATGTCGTGCACCCACAGGTCCATGATGTCCGCGTTGGTCGGTGAGGCCATTTGCTGCCAGGAGAAGCCATCGGTTGTGCGCATCAACAGGCCATTGCCCTGGCAGACTTCCTGGATCGCATCGGGCGCGTTGACGCAGCCGACGGCATAGCCGTGCTGCGGATCGACCATCTGGATGTTGTAGAGCCGCGGTCGGTTGCCTGAGAGCGGCGTCGCGCTGGCCTGCTGCCAGTTGAAGCCGCCGTCGCCGGAGCGGAAGATCTGGATCACGCCGTCGGTGGTGTTGCTGTTGCTGCCGCCGGCCATCCAGCAGGTATTGTTGTCGGTACACCAAATGCCGAAGAAGCGCACGACTGGCGCGGGCCGGCGCACCCAGTTGTCGCCGTTGTCCGAAGAGTAGAAAGCCGTCTGCTTGGCGGCAGAGTAACAAATGCCTGGCGTCGGGCAGGAGAAGTCATAGACCACGAATTCCCGCGGGTCGTTGGCGATCTCAGCGTAGAAGTTCTGGCCGTTGGTCGAGCGCAACATGTTGGCTCGCCGCCCCGGCTCATCGGCGTAGCCGGTGGTGCCGATCATCACCGTGTTATCGACGCCTGTCCAGCCGGCCGACCACAGCCAGCCTGTCCAGTCGGCGTTGATGTACGCCTCGGTCCACGTGGCGCCGCCGTTGGTGGTGCGCAGGATGCGCGGGCTGCTGGCGCCTGACATCCAGCAATTGTTTTCATCGCTGCACGTCAGACCGCGCATGAAGCGATTGGTGTTGGGCACCGTGTTGACAGTCCAGGTCTGGCCGCCGTCGGTAGTTTTGGCAATCTTGACCGTGCCGATGCCGCTGTTGACGTTCCAGTCCGGACCGCCGACTGCGTAGCCGATGCTGGCGGTTGGAAACACCACGGAGTACCAGTACACGCCCGGGCTGTCCTGAACCTGTGTCCATGTCAGTTCACCTGACTGATAGACCGGCGCGGCCGGATTGGAAAGGCTGGGTGCAGCCGGCAACAGGGCTGCGCTGGCAGGCACCGCCAACACGGCGATGAGGATCAACGGCAGCAGCCATCGTCCGTTCTTTTTGAAGCTATGCATACATCTTTCTCCTTGAATCGGTTGGTTTGAGACCGCGCAGGCGGCAAATCGGCTGCGCGGCCGGTCACAGATCGTCTAACACTGGTCTGGAATAGTATCCTTGCAGCCAGGCGCGGCGGAAGTGCGCCTGGAGCTTGATTGGAAGGACGGCGCGGCAAGTATAACCGCAAAACATGAAAAATGCATGAACGCCGCCGTCTCCGCGCCGCCGTCAAGATGTCAGTTTTGCAAGGTTGGGATCGTCAAGGTGTGCCGCGCATGGCGTATTTCGCAGGCAAAATGATCCACCAGCCGCGCATTTGGCTGCGGTAATGGCAAAGCGCTGCGTGCCCCACTCATGGCTCAAAACCAAGAACATACGTCGTGCGCCGCTCATCCTCAAACGACTGCAACATAGTTACTTCGGGTGGAACCAGCGACGGAAGCAACAGTGGGGACAGCTGTGGACGCACCGTTTCCACCTCCCAGTCGTCGATCACCAGGAAGCGCGCGCCGCGCGCCGCCCCGTAGGCGACGATCTCCTCCCAGGTTGCGTTGGGCAATGCGACCTGGGGCCGGTCGGCGTAGAGACCGATCTCGGTGTTGCGCGTCATGACCGGTTCGCCAGGCTGGCTGTTGGCCGAAAGCCACTGGCCCGCTTGTTGATGGCTGGGAAACAGGGTGGCCTGACCGGACAAACTGGCGCTGCGCTGTGACCAGACGCCGCCAAGTAGCACTACAATCAGCACCCCCGCCAGCAGCGCTGTCACCAGTGGGCGCATTCGCGGCCACGCCGCCGCTGTGCCGCGTGCCCAGTCTGCGACCGCCAACATGCCCTCGGCCGCCCAGACCAGAAGCACGGGCACCAGCGGTGTCAGCAGTCGGGCGTGGACATGGAAAAGCGGCACCACAGCCAGCGGCAGCAGGCAGGCCAGCCAGAAGCCCTGGCGCATTGTCGTTTCACGGTTCCACGGTCTGGCAAACAAACCCAGAAAAGCCAACACCAGCAGCAATGGATTGGCGAGATCTTCCAGCACAATGCCCGGCAAGGCCATCAGGTTGCGCGCCAGCCGCCGCGCTGCCAGCTCCGGATCTGCACGCGCCGAGTCCAGCCAACTGATGTCGAACTGCTCCGGCGACAGCCAAAGAATCTCTTGACCGGTGCTGTCCAGCACGCTGCCGGCGTCTTCACCGAGCGCGCTGCCCTGATCGGTGATGGCGGCGCCCAGAGTCGTCGTGATGCCCGCCTTGCCCGACACCATCAGTCGGCCGGTGGTATGCTGCAGGTAGACGATGTAGGGCGTTGCCAGAATGAGAAACGCCAGCGCAAACAAGGCCACAGCGCGCCAGTCGGTACGGCGCGCGAGCGCCAGCAGCAGTGCGAGTCCCAGAAACAGCAGCCAATAGATCATCCCTTCTGGCCGCACCAGGTAGGCTGCGCCGAACCCCAGCCCGCCTGCCAGCCCTGTCCGCCACCTGCCGCCGTGCAGCATCCGCCACGTCGCCCACAGGCCCGCCAGCAAAAACGCCAGGAAGAGCGACTCGCTGTTGCTGCCCCAGTAGAGCGGCCAAACCGCCAGCGCAGGTGAAACGGCCAGCAGCAGGCCGGCCAGCGCGCCGGTGCGCCAGTTCCCGGTTACGTCGCTGGCCAGCCCGAACAGCAGACCACATCCCAGCGCGCCGGCCAGCACATGCCAGACCGTCAGCGCCCGGTCGGCGGTCACACCGGCCACCATTGACAGCGCCGCCAGATAGGGCGCGCCCGGCGGCCAGTGCAGTTCAGGCGGACCCTGCACCTGATAGCCCACGCCGCGCAACAGATTTTGTGCCAGCACCAGCATGTCGGCCTCGTCCCAGCGGACGGCACGCGGCGGAGCGGCCCAGATCGCGCGCAGCAGCAATCCCAGCAGCACGATCCCCGCGCCGACCAACCACATCTGGCGCGTGCTCAGGCGGGAGTTGCGCAGTGTCGCATCCGCGGGCGGCGGCTTATATGTTTCGTTTTTCGTGGCAATCTGCGTGTTGGTCGTCACGGTTGAACGTCATTGAAATGCGTAGATCAGCACCGGGTCATCGCTGGTCTCGACTGTCGTCACGTAGCGCAGACCGGGCGGCGCGAGGCTGGGGGTCAGCAGGAAGTCATACACCGGGCGCAAGCTTGCTTCCCAGCCGTCGATGACCAGATACTGTGCATCGTGCGCCTTGGCATAGGCTTCCAGCTCTGGCCACGCCTCGAATGGCGTCGGCGCCCAGCGGGTTCCGGCGTGAAATGCGACGGCTGGATAGCGGCTCAGGACAGTCATGTCTGGCGTCACGCCCAGAGCCCGCAGCTCGGCAGCGGCCGCCAGGTGGCCGGGCTGGAACGAGTGGGTGCGCTGCATCCGCTGCCAGACCAGCGGACCCATGGCAACCAGCAGCACACTCAACACAACCGCAGGCGCGGCCAGCAGCAGGCTTGCATGTCGATCTGACAACGGCCGCGCTCGCAGCCCAGCCCACGTCCCTGCCAGCCAGTCGCCCAGCACCCACGCGCCGATGCCGATCCAGACCATCATCGGGATCAGCGCGCCGGCCAGATAGCGTTCCTGGACGAAAAACGGCACATAGGCAGCCGGCGCAGCCAGCGATGCCAGCAACGCCAGCTCGCCGCGCAGCCGCCGCGGCGGCCATGGCCTTGCCAGCAGACCCAACGCGGCTATGCCCGCCAACAGCCACGGCGCCATTTTCATGCTGAAGAAGAGGGCCTGCGCATCGATCAGTCCGGCCCGCAGGCGTCGCAGCAAGCCCAGCGGGTCGGAGAGGAGCGCCGGCAGCAGCGGTTCGGTCTCGCTGCTTGGGGCGAAAATGTAGACTTCGCCGCTGGCCGGGTCAAGTTCCCAGGTCGACCGGTCGAACGCTGAAGGATCTTTTTCTGCCAGACCCGTCATGCTGACAAACGCCATACCGGCCGCGCCGGTCAGGTTCCAGTGTCCCGTTTCCTGACGGATGTAGACCAGATAGGGCGAAGCGACCAACAGAAAGATCGCCAGACCCGCGGCCAGGCGTCCCAGTAGCACGGGAAACCTGTCCCGGCGCAGCAGGCGTCCGATCAGCAGCAACCCGAACATGGCGACCACCAACACCAGCGCCTCGGTGCGT
Source organism: Anaerolineales bacterium (assembly GCA_020634615.1). Classification (GTDB taxonomy): domain Bacteria; phylum Chloroflexota; class Anaerolineae; order JAAEKA01; family JAAEKA01; genus JACKBK01. Next base: position 73,096 of record JACKBI010000002.1, on the reverse strand, counting down.
GTCAGGTAGGCCAGACCCAGCGTAGCGCCCAACAACACGTAATCGCGCCAGCGCCCTGGCATCTGATCCAATGCCAGGAAGAGAAGATAGACGGCCAGACCGACCCACAACAGATAGAGCGGTTCGGTCATGGTGCCCCAGGCCAGCACGCCGCTGGTCAGCGCCGGGTAAAGCGCCACCACCAGGCCTGTCATCCAGGCTGCGGTCGCGTTGACGGTTGCCCGCACCAGATAGTAGAGCGGCAATACCAGCAGCGCGCCCGCGGCGATGTAGATCAGGTTGCTCGCCCACTGCAAATTGTTGGTCAACAGCGCCAGGCCGCCGGCCAGGACCGGGTAGAGCGGTGGAAAATGTGCGCCAGAGTAGCCGAAAAAGTTGTAGCCGGCGCCCGCCCACAGACTCTTGCCGATCCAGAGGTAGAACGGCTCGTCGCCCCAGACCACCCGGTCCCAGGTCGCGAAATAGATGCGGATGAGCACCGCTGCGACGACCAATGCCGCCGGGATGAACCAGGCTGGCCAGCGAGCGCGCGGCGAACTGTCGCTCATCCGGTGTCCCCAAATCGAAACTCGGCAATCTGCTGGCGGACCATGCTGGGAATCGGCCAGACGCGCCCCAAATGGACGCCATCAAGCGCGGCCAGCTCAACCGTCTCGTCCTCGCTGATTGCAAGCACCAGCCGTCCACCAGGCCGCAGACGCGCCCGACTCTCATGGACGACGCTGGTCAGGAATGGCATGCGGCTGCCCTCCAACCGCTCGCCCAGGAGCGCCATCAGCGCGCGGCTGACGCGCGGGCTGCGTCGCAGCAGGCTGGTCGCGATGCGGGTCAGCTCGTTTTCGTCGGGCCGCATGGGCGGGTTGAAGGCGATCGCGTCAAACGTGCCCGGCACGCTGGCAAACATATCCGACTGGTAGACGCTCATTCGCAGGCCGGTCCGGTCCGCGTTGCGCTTCACCAGTTCCACGGCGCGCGGGCTGACGTCGACTGCATCCACTTGCCAGCCGCGCTGCGCCAGATACAGCCCCACGTAGCCGGTGCCCGCGCCGAGATCAAGCGCGCGACCGGGGGCGTCGTCAGCTGCCGCCGCTTCGGCCAGCGTCCGCGTGTCGTCGCGCACACCGCAAACGCCAACCGCGTCTTCGATGATCAGTTCAGGGTAGGTGTCGACGTGGTCAGACATAGGGAATCTGGTCCGCGTCGGTGCCATCTTCGTTGTCCGGGAGGTGCTCTGGTTGCGCGACCTGTTCTCTTTGCAATTTGTCGAGTTGCTGCCGCAGCAGGCCAAGCTCCTGCGAGAGCACCTTCAACTGGTCACTGTTGTGCGAGATGGCCAGCGAAAGCTGAAAAATGATCAGCATCAGGCCGATGATGGCGAGCAGCAGCAGCAGCGCCGGCGGGTAGTCGATGCCCAGCGCGTAGGCGATGCGGTCCAGCACGTTGCTGAACAACGGCGCCAGAGTCAGCACCAGGCCGGCGAGCAGCCACAGCAGTGCGTAACGCTCCTGCAATTGCCGCTTGCGCACCAGATTGATCACGAGGATCAGCACGGCCAGCCCCATAAGGAAGAGCAGCAGCCGGCTGCGCGGGTCGATCATAGGTCTGCCTTAATCCACTCGGTGGGCCGAAGCGTGGGTGCCCTGGCGCAGGAGCACGATGCCGATGGCCAGCCACATCTTCAACACGTAGTAAATCGGTTTCCACCCGCTGTGCATCGATACGCCGCTGATCCGCTCGCGCATGGTCACCGGAATCTCGCTGACGCGGAACCCGGCGTAGTGCAGCACCAGCAACGTGTCGGCGTCGGGGTAGTCCGACGGGTAGTTGTCATAAGCAAAGAAGCGCAGAGCGGCTCTGTTCAGCGCCTGATAGCCCGAAGTCGGGTCAGTGACCTCACGTCGCGTGATCCGCGATACGGTCCATGCGAAGACTGACATGCCAATTCGCTTGACCCACGGCTGATGATAGTCCATGCGCCCGCGAAAGCGGGAGCCCACGGCGACATCCACCTCGCCTTTGTCTACTGCGTTGGCCAGCAGGTTGACGCCGGCCGGATCGTGCTGGCCGTCGGCATCCATGACCACCGCCAGATCATAGTCGTGACGGACGGCATAGCGGAAGCCGGTCTGCACTGCGCCACCGTAGCCAAGGTTGACCGGCAGCGTCACCACTGCCGCGCCCAGGCTGGCGGCGACGGCGGCCGTCCTGTCCGTGCTGCCGTCATCGATCACGACCAGATCGTAACCAGGCGCGGCCACGCGGATCTCGGCGATGACGCGCGGCAGGTTGCCCGCCTCATTGTGGGCAGGCATGATGATCAGGCGGTGGGGGAACGGAGTTTCAGGTGGCATGTTGCAGCGCACAGGTTATAGGGTGGCAGGGTGACTTTCGCGTTTGCAGGAACGTGCAACTTGCAACCTGCCACCTGCCATCAGCTATCAGCCATCAATTCCTCGACGTACTCAATCGTCGGCAACAGGCGATAGGCGGCGGAAAGACGGGCGAGCATGTGATCCAGCAGCGCTTCTTTTTCCTGCCAAGGCTGGACCAAAAAGCGGTACGAGCTCAGCGCGCCGGCGGTCGTGGCGTCAATGGCGTCGCCTGCGTGCAGCAGATAATTCACGGGCACGTTGCACGTCGTCGTCAGCGCCAGACCGGCGTCGAAAAGGAGTTGGCCGGCGGTGAGCACGAAGGTGCTGTGCATGGGCAGGCGCGTCAGCGGCATGGTCGTGACGGGCGCTTCGATGACGGCATTCATGAGAGAGGCACCGCCCCGGCTGTTGACGGCGCGGTATGAAGCGTCAGCGTCAGGCGTGTAGGGGCGCAGCGGAGCTATGCCATAGCGTGCTTTGCCGTAGTGCGTCGGATCGACGGTTCCACCCGACAGGAAACGTTGAGCCATGCGCATCAAGGGGGCGTAGGGCGTCGGCAGCAGCGACGAGTCGTAGCGATAGCCGAGGCCGGCCAGCACTGCCAGCTGATCCGGCGCAAAGCTGAACCCGGGAGATTTGAAACCACCGGGTTGGACGCCGGTGGCACCGGTCAGGAGCCAGTGCGTGGTGGCAATGTCGGCTCGCTTCTCCTCGGTGCTGAGATTGGCGAATCCGGTGCGATGCCAGGTCGAGTGGTTGGCGATTTCATGGCCGCGGCTGACCATCTCTGCCAGGGTTGCACGTTGCGCGGCAGCGTCCCGCCCACAGACGAAGAACGTTGCGCGGATGTCGAAGCGGTCGAACAGATCCAGGAGTCTGGGCACGCCTTGCTCGAAGGCCGGCGCAGGACAGTTGTCAGGCGCGCGCAGTCCGATGCTTTCGTAATAGACCCACAGGTCATCTACATCGACCTGAATAGTTCCTGGCGGTTTGAGGTTGGTCATGGCACAAAAAACAACCGACAAGCGAGTGACTGTGACAGCCTTTGCGCTTCGCCGGTGTGTTGATGTTCTTGAATCATAGGCGCAAGCCTGGAGCGGATTATAGCGCAAAGGGAGCGTAGCGCCAAAGCACCCTCGGATGAGGTCATGACGCCGGCATGTGCTGGCCAGGCGTGGGGGTGCTGCAAGCTGGCGGAAGTTCCGCTTGTACGCCGCTTGGCTTGCTGTCCGGTTATCCGGTATAATGTCCTTCACAAGTCATTCTGATAGTTCGGAGAAAGTTATGAATCCTGTCATCATACATCTTGGACCGTTCCAGGTTACCTGGTACGGCCTGCTGATCGTCTTTGGTGCGGTGCTGGCAGCCTGGATCTCGACTATCGAGGCCAGGCGGCGCGGCGAGGACCCGGAACACGTCTGGAACATGCTGGCGTGGATATTGATCTTCGGTATCATTGGCGCCCGGCTGTACCACGTCTTTTCCAATCCGGTCGGTGGATTGGGGTGGAGTTATTACCGCGAGCATCCGATTGAGATCATCAACTTCTGGTCGGGCGGCTTCCGCGGGCTTGGCATTTTCGGCGCTCTGCTGGGCGGCCTGATCGCAGTCATTCTCTACTGCTGGCGGCGACATCTGAGCCTGGTGCGCTGGCTCGATATTTTGACGCCTGGCATCCTGCTGGCGCAGGCAATCGGGCGTATGGGCAATCGCATCAATCAGGAACTGTATGGACCGCCCACCACGCTGCCCTGGGGCTTCAAAATCAACCCGAATTTCCCGTACCAGCCGCCGTTGACGCGACCGCTGGATATGTCGATGGAAGATTATATCGCCATCACGCGCTTCCATCCGACCTTCTACTACGAGGCCCTTTGGAATCTGCTTGGCTTTGCGCTGGTGATGATCTTTGGCCGCCGCTGGTACAAGCGGCTGCTGGACGGTGACATCTTCCTGTTTTACCTCATCTGGTACCCGCTGGGTCGTTTTCTGGTTGAGATGTTCCGCCCGGACGCGTGGATATCAGGCTTTGGCGGGTTGGCTACGGCCCAGGTGATCAGCCTTGGGTTACTGGTGACTGCCGTGGTGCTTCTGGTTGTACGCCACCTACGTAGTCGGAAGTCGCCCAGTGCGGCGGCGGAGTCGACTGCGGACGATGCCAACGCGGCGCTTGCTGTCGAGAGTCACGATGTGAACGATCTGTCGGTGGAGCCCTCGTCGGAAGATAGTGTACAGCCGAAGGGTGAGGGCGAGTAGGAGAGACGGCGTGGCAACGGGTGCCTTTGGATTGCGGGACGTTCTGTCTCGTATCAGAGCAAGGAAGGATACAACAATGACGACAACGGGTGGCGATGTTCAGGCAGGGAGACCGGTCGAGGTCTATCGCGCCGTCAATGAGATGGAGGCGCAAGTAATCAAGGGCTTCCTCGAGAGCAACGGAATTCCAGTCATGCTGCAACACGAATCGATCAGCAGCGTGATCGGCTTTTCCACCGGGCCGCTGGCGCAGGTGTCAGTGATGGTCCCGGAGCCGCTGGCCGGCAAGGCAACCGAGTTGCTGGAAAGCGCCGAGGAAGAGGGCGAGGAAGAAGACGGGGACACTGAAGCGGCCGACTGATTGACGACCGCTGACCTTTTTGCCGGCGGCAATCGACTTGTAGGATTATTTCAGAAGCCCGGCGTTGTCTGACAACGCCGGGCTTCTGCGCGATCAGATGCCTTGGTCGACCGGCAGGCCGTCGGCCGTCCAGTCGCGAATGCCACCGACCATGTTGATGATTCCAGTGATGCCGCTGGCTTGCAGCAGGCTGGCGCCGATGGCTGAGCGGGTGCCCGCGCGGCAGTGAAGCACCAACGGTTTGTCGCGCGGCAACTCCTCCACGTGCTCCTCCAGATAGCCCAGCATGATGTGGCGTGCGGCTGGTAGCCGCTCTTCTTCCCATTCCGCCTGATTGCGCACGTCAATGACGTACACGTCATCGGCCATGATATGCTGGGCAACCTGCCGCGGTGTGGCCATCTGGTAGGACTGTAACGACAGTCCCGCTTCCTGCCAGCCGCCGAGGTTCGGCGGTTCGAAATAACCGTCCAGATCGTCGAGGCCGATCTGGCTCAGGTCCTTTGCCATTTGCTCTACAAGGTGCCGTTCAGCGATCAGGTAGAAGGGTTGTTCATAGCTGATCAGCCAGCCGGCCCAGTTCACAAACGAACTGCCGTACGGGATGTTGATCGTACCGGGCACGTGAGCTGAGGCATACGCCTCCGGTGCGCGGGTGTCGATCACGCGTGCACCGCGGTTGAGCAGCCGCGTCAGATCCTGAATCGGTCGGTGCTGGACGCGGGGTGTTCCGTGCAGCACTTTGGGTCCCAGTTTGTTGAGCCGTTTCATCATTGCGAAATAGCGCGGCGGCTCCGGTTGGCCCTCCAACAGAGCGGCAACGAAGGCATCTTCATCGTCATGTTGCAGCGCCCAGTTGAACAGTTTCTCATAGCCAACCGTGCTGGAGGGAACCGCTCCCAGCGCCTTGCCGCAGGCGCTGCCGGCGCCGTGGCCCGGCCAAAGTTGCAGGTAATCGGGTAGCTGCTTGAAGCGCTCCAGCGAGTGGTACATCTGGTGTGCGCCAATTTCTGCCGTACCGGTTTGGGCGGCTGCTTTTTCAAGCAGGTCTGGTCGTCCCACGTCGCTGACAAACACGAAGTCGCCGGTAAACACGCCCATTGGCTTGTCCGCGCCGGCCGTGTCGGTGAGGCTGAATGAGATGTGCTCAGGGGTGTGGCCTGGCGTGTGCATGACCTCGAAGCGCAGGTTGCCGACGTAAAAGGTCGATCCGTCCTTGAGAAGCACGTGCCGGTAGTCGTCGAGGTAGCCGTATTCCCAGTCAGCGCCGCCCTCATCGGAGAGCAGCAGCGCCGCGCCGGTGCGTTCCGCCAGCTCGCGCGCGCCCGAGACGAAGTCGGCGTGGATGTGAGTCTCGGTAGCTGCGACGATCCGCATGCCTTGCTCTTCCGCCGCACAGATATACGGTTCCACATCGCGCGCCGGGTCGATGACGATGGCTTCGCCGGTGGCCTGGCAGCCTACGAAATAGGAAGCCTGTGCAAGTTTGTCGTTGTAGAAGTAACGCAACAGCATGGATGAGTCTCCAATCTCTTGTACGTACCGGGTACAGTAGGCAGTAGGACGAGACGTAGCGAGATTTGGTGCAACTGTTCAGTCAGGACTGACAGTCCTGGTCGATCACCAGAGCTGCAACTGACGCGGCAGTCGCTTTGTCGCAAGACCAGGACTGTCAGTCCTCTGTGGCCTGAGCAGTTGCGATTTGGTTACAATTGCAGGTCGGTCGCCAGTCTGAGTTTGACAAACAATCTGAATGTCTTATAATGCGTAAGACTTGGCCGGGACGGCTGCGCCGCAGTTCGAAGCATACGGTTTCGCAGCCACTCCGGCATGTCGCCACCCATTGTAGCGCAGCTTGCAATCTCGCACCAGCGGCAAGCGAAAATCGTAGGAGAAGCCCGTGAGCAAGTCGATCCCGATCCAGTCATTTCGTATTCATGAAGAGGGAATTGCGCGCCTCTTTGGCGAGCTTGAGGCCAAAGTAATGGAGTCAATCTGGGAATTGCAGGACCAGGAGCCCACGGTTCAGGCAGTCTGCGATTACCTGGGGCCGGGCCACAACTACAAGACCGTGATGACGGTGCTCAATCGTCTGGTTGAGAAGGGCGCCCTGACCCGACAGCGGCAGTCACGGGCGTTTATCTATCTGCCCAGGCAGAGTCGCGATGCATTCATCGGTCGGGTGTCGCGCCTGATTTTGGGTGGTTTGGTGCGCGACTTTGGCAGTCTGGCTGTGGCGCAATTCGTCGAGACGCTGGACGAGGTGGACCCGGCCCAACTCGACGAACTGGAGCGTTTGGTGCGCGAGCGCCGCCAGGCACAGGCCGCTGACAAGGAGGCCAGCAATGACGCCAGCTAACTCTGCCAAGCGTGCGTTTTGGGCGTTGCTTGGCCTGGCCGCGGGCAGTCTGGTATTGCTGATTTTTCTGCTGCTGTGGCAGGCGCCACAGATGGCGCGCGGTGTGTGGCTTGCCTGTCAGGATGCATTTTCGGCCGTTGGCGGCTATTTGCCCGCCATCGGACTGCTGCTTCCATTGGCAGTGATTGTCATCGCCGCCGTTCGTTTCGTGCGTTCGCTGGTTGTGCAGCTTTGGAATACCCGCCTGTTGGTGGCTGCCATGCAGAAACGCATGATCGTGTTGCCTGCTGCTCTGGATGACCGGATCGGCGAATTGGAGCTGGCCGGGCACCTGCACCTGGTGACAGACCGCGCTGCGTATACGTTCACACAGGGACTGCTGCGGCCGCAGGTCTGGCTCAGCACCGGATTGGTGGACTTGCTGGACGAGCCAGAACTGCGTGCGGTGCTGATCCACGAACGGCACCATATTCGCCAGCACGATCCCCTGCGCGTGCTGCTCAGCCGAAGTCTGGCCGAAGCGCTGTTCTTCCTGCCGCTGGCCGGATCGCTGCGCGACACCTACATGGCTGCCAAAGAAGTCGAGGCGGATCAGGCCAGCGCGGCCGACAATGCGCTGGCCAGCGCACTGCTGAAACTGTTGCGCCATGGACACGCGCTGCCTGCCAATGCGTCGCTGGCTGCCATTGGTCCCATGGATGTGACGCGCAAGCGCATCGACCGGCTGGTGCATCAGGCCCCGGGCCTGCGCTTTTCGGATGTTGTGCGGCTGCGTCATGTGGTGGCCAGTGTTGCGCTGGCGCTGGTGTTGATGGCGACCAGCTATGTCGCTACGACCCGGGCGTCTGCTCCGCTCGACGGCGGCGAATGCGGGTACACCACAGCTCCGTTGGAACTTCAGGCGCCGGTCACGCCGGCAGACTTCACACCGGCAAATTTCGACCCCGTGCAGTAAACAACCCAATACTTGATACTTGGCAAGATCTTAATCTAGACAGGACAAACGAATGAAAATCACACGAGAAACCAACAAATTCAGGACAGCGGCAGTAGTTTCTACCGCTTTGCTGCTGCTTGCGCTGCTGCTGGCGGCGTGCGGTACGCCTGGCATTTCGCCAGATGCGGCGGTGCCGGCTGCAACCACCAGCAGCGACGACGGCTCTCAGGCGGCCGCTCAGCCGGCAGCCGCTGAAGTGGAGAACAGCACAGACCGCACCAAGGGCAGTCCTGATGCGCCGGTCACGATCATCGAATACTCTGACTTCCAGTGTCCGTTCTGCTCCCGATGGGTCGAGCAGACCTATCCTTCGTTGCTGAAGGACTACGTGGATTCCGGCAAGGTACAACTGGTATTTCGTGACTTCCCGCTGAGCTTCCACCCCAACGCGGACGAGGCTGCTGTGGCCTCGCGCTGCGCGGCAGAACAGGATGCTTACTGGGCAATGCATGATGCTCTGTTCGCGGGCCAGCCGGCCTGGTCGGAGCTTCCCGACGCCAAACCGACTTTCATCGGCTACGCGGGTGACATCGGCCTGGATGCGGCAGCGTTCGAGAGCTGCCTGAGCAGCGGTAAGTTCGATGATTCTATTCAGCAGGACATCGCCGAAGGCCAGAAGGCCGGCGTTAGCGGTACACCCAGCTTCCTGATCAACGGCGAGCTGCTGGTGGGTGCGCAGCCCTATCAGGTCTTCCAGAACGCCATCGAGACTGTGATGGCCGGTGGCACGCTGGTTGATCCCAACGCGGCAGCAGCGGCGCCGGAGCCGGCCGCCGCGCCCGAGCCTGTCGACATCCAGCTTGGCGACGCGCCGGTCAAGGGCGACCCCAATGCGCCGATGACGATCGTCGAGTACTCCGACTACCAGTGTCCGTTCTGCGAGCGCTTCTATACGCAGACCATGGGGCCGCTGGTTGATGAATACATCACCACCGGCAAAGCGAAGCTGGTATTCAAGGATTTCCCGCTGGAGAGTCTGCATCCCCAGGCTGCCAAAGCTGCCGAGGCTGCCCGTTGCGTGCGCCAGGCTGCTGACGGTTCGGATGAAGTTTACTTTGCCATGCATGACAAGCTCTTTGGCGGCCAGCAGGAATGGTCGGGCAATGCCAACGCAATCGACATCTTTGCCCGCTACGGCGGCGAACTGGGCTACGATGCTGCAGCGATCAAGAGTTGTATCGAGAGCGGCGAACAAACGGCGGCTGTGAAGGCTGATTTGCAGGAAGGCCTGGGGTTCGGTGTTGGCGGCACCCCAACGTTCTTCATCGACGGTCAGGCATTTGTCGGTGCGCAGCCCATCGCTAACTTCCAGCAAGCGATTACCATGGTCAGCGAAGGCAAGAGCATTGCCCCACCGCCGCAGCCCACACCTGCACCGGAGCCGACCCCGGCGCCGCTGACAGCCGATATTCCTCTCGACGATGCGGTCGGTATCCAGGGCGATCCCAATGCACCGGTCGTGATCGTGGAGTATACGGACCTTCAGTGCCCGTTCTGCCAGCGCCATTTCCAGCAGGTGATGCCCGAATTGCAGAAGCTCATCGACTCTGGCCAGGTGCTCTACGCGGTCAAGGACTTCCCGTTGACTTCCATTCATCCGCAGGCGCTTGCGGCGGCGAACGCCGGTCGCTGTGCTGCCGAGCAGGACCACTACTGGGAAATGCACGACATCCTGTTTGAGAATCAACAGGCCTGGTCAGGCAACGCCGGTGCGATCGACATCTTCAAAGAATATGCCGGCCAGTTAGGGTTGAACACGGGCGCCTTCAATGACTGCCTCGACAACAAGAAATACGAGGACGTTATTGCCAACAACCTTCAGGAAGGTGTGGGCTACGGCGTGCGCGGCACTCCCGCTTTCTTCATCAACCGCGAGCGGCTGCCCGGCGCCTATCCCATCGAGGCGTTCCAGCAGGTCATCGCGGCGGTAACGCAGGCGCAGTAGCCTGCCACTTTTAGGCTTCGGGAGTTGCCACCTGGCACGTTGCGTTTCGGCGTGGTGACTTCCGAAGCCGTGCGGAAGTCGGTAACTTCCGTGGCGCGATAGGCGAATAGTTCAAATTGCCTGGTTTTTTGTGATATGAGTCATACTTTTTTTCAGGAAATGTGGCACAATAGATAAGAACTGACATCCAGACGGGTTTTTCGTCGCTACGCAAATCGTTGACAGCGATGCGAGGCGGTGATATACTCCAAACAACCCGTCGTTATCATCACTTTGCAGGAGTGCCAAACAATGTCTGAATCGCCCATACTCACGACTCCAAAGCTCGAATCCGAGCCGGTGCGCAAGAACACGAAGTTCGTGTTCGGCGCCGTCATCTTGTTCGTTGCCATCGGATTTCTGGTCTATAACGCGGTCGGCCGCGCCGGCGCTTATTACCTGACTGTGCCGGAATTGAAGAATGAAGCCGCCGAGCATATTGGCAAGAACGTGCGCGTCAGCGGCGTTGTTTTGGACAACACTGTGGACTACAACTCGGCCGATCTTATCTTGCAGTTCAAGATCGGCGATGAGAACGCGCAGCTGCCGATTTACTTCAATGGTCCCAAGCCGGACAATTTCAGCCGGGCTGCCGAGGCGATTGTCGAAGGCAAGTACGGCGAAGACGGCGTGCTCTACGCTCATACGCTGCTGCTGAAGTGTCCCTCACGCTACGAGGAACATGGTGGCGAAACTCAGCCGGTGGAGTACGAAGAGATTCAAGTAAACGCAGTTGGTTGATATCGGTCGCTGCCAGGTCTGACGGTCCGGCCTTAGATCGTGTCTCTCGCACACCAGCCAAATGCTCGGCCGTTGAGCCTGGCTGGGTAACTGCATCCTTTCAAGGTCGCGGTCGCTCGTTGTTTTTGGGCGAGTGACCGCGACTCTTGTTTATTCCAGGCGGTCAATGCCGCCAATAGTCTGGTTTAATGAGCAATCTTCCCCGCATTCTTAACGCTTGTCGTCGACCTCACGCCTTCTGGACCGTTTTCTCTGCCATTGCAGTTGTCGCCATAGTTGCCCTCGTGGTCATTCTCGGCGCGCACAGCGCCGCGGCGGCGCCTGCACTGCAAGGGCCGGTGCAGCCTCCCTCCGCGATCCGCGGCAAGACCCTGTTTCAGGAAAACTGCGCGCCCTGCCATGGAGATACTGGCATGGGCGATGGTCCCAGCGCCTCCGGTTTGCCCAACGGAGCAGCGCCGCTGGCTGATCCTGCCCTGGCCCGCCCAGCCTCGATGCAGGAGTGGTTCGAGGTTACCAAGGAAGGTCGCATGGATCGCATGATGCCTCCCTGGAAGAACCGTCTGAGCGATGAGGAAATCTGGGACGCAGTGGCCTTCGCCTATTCGTTGCACGTTACTGATACCAGTCTCGACCAGGGCGAGGTCGTGTGGGGTGAGCAATGCAGCCAGTGCCATGGTCCGCAGGGCGCCGGCGACGGTCCCGAGGCGGTGGCCAATGGTTGGCAGATGCCTGATCTCAGCGACCTGAACGCTGCCACGGCGCGCTCCGACGAGGAGTGGTTTCAGACGGTCAGCGACGGCGGCGGCAACATGCCCGCTTTTAGCAGCTCGCTGTCCGAGGATGACCGCTGGGCCGCTGTGCAGTTTGCCCGTACCTTCAGCTACGAGCCGGCCAGGACGCCAACCCTGGCAGCAGGCGAAGGTCGTCTCCTCGGTAAGGTCGTCAACAACACGGCTGGTGGCGAGGTTCCAGCCGGCGCGGTGGTGACGCTGCATCCCTTCGAAAACTTTGAAGAGCGGCGGCCAATAGAATCAACCGTTGGCCCTGACGGGTCGTTTACGTTCGATGGCTTGCCGGCTGGCGATCAGTTTGCCTATATTTTGACTACGGACTATGGCGGTCTTCCCTTTGGATCGAACGTGCTTTCAGTGCCTACCGACACGCTCCAGGCTGACGTGACTGTGCCTGTCTGGGAGACCTCTACCACAGCGGGCGACATCAGCGTCGAATTGGCGCAGTTGTTTGTCGAGTCCCATCAAGGCAATCTGCTGATCGGAGAATTGTACCGCGTGGTGCAGGATGGCGACAGGGTTTACACCGGCAGCGAGCCGGCGGCTTCTGGTCGCAACAAGGTGCTGGAATTCAGTCTGCCGCCGGAAGCGACTGCGCTGGCGATGGACGGCGGCGAAATCGGCGGCCGTTTTGTACGCACCAACAACAGCGTCATCGATACACAGCCGCTCTATCCTGGCCGTTCGCAGATCCTGATGCGTTATCTGCTGCCGTACACGGGCACCAGCGCCGATTTCGATCGCGAAATGTCTTACCCGGTCGACAATCTCAGCGTGCTGGTGGTGGATGGACCCAAAGTTGAGACTGACTTGCAAGAGACTGATCCGCAGACGATACAGGACCAGCTCTGGAACAACTTTGTCACCACCAATGTCGCGGCTGGCCAAGATATCAAACTGCGTTTGAGTGGCTTGCAGCGTGCTGATGCTACAGCAGCGGGTGCAATGCCTGCCACTCCGGCGCTGACCACAGCGGTCGTTGCCTATCACCCGCCCATTGTTGCTGGTGTCGCCCTGGTGACGGGAATTCTGGCGCTGGTCGTATTCGTTGCCTATGTGTTGCGCTCGAAGCCGCAGCACGCCGTTGCCGTCGCTCCGGCAGGGACTTCAACCAGCGCTGACGGCGACGAACGGCAGGCGCTGTTGCAGTCCATCGCCCGTCTGGATGACATGTACGCCGCGGGCGAGCTGGGCGAAGATAATTATGTTGTGCTACGGACGGCAGAAAAGCGCCGTCTCGTGCAATTATCCGAGCCGCCTGTGGACGACTCAACCGATTCAGCCGCGGTGGAAGCCGAGGTCAGCACAGATCCGGGACAGTCCGACGCGTGATTGCAATCGAGAAACTCATCAAAGCGTTTGGTCGCAAGCCGGTTCTGAAGGGCATCGATCTGAGCGTGCCTGCCGGCCAGTCCGTGGCGCTCTTCGGGCCCAACGGCGCCGGCAAAACGACTTTGATTCGCATTATCGCCGGACTGAGCAAGCACACATCTGGCAGCGTCAAGCTGGGCGGCCAGGAGGTGCAGCAGGCCGGCCACGGGCTGCGTCGTCACATCGGCTTCGTGTCGCACAATCCGTTGCTTTACGACAGCCTGACGGCTGAAGAGAACCTGATCTTCTTTGGCCGCCTGTATGAGGTGCCGGAGCTGTCGCAGCGTATCAACGTCGTGCTGGACCGAGTCGGGTTGTTGCACCGGCGCAAGGATCTGGTGCGGACTTTCAGCCGCGGCATGATCCAACGTCTCACGATCGCACGCTCGATTCTGCACAATCCGCCGATCCTGTTGCTCGACGAACCAGATACGGGTCTTGATCAGCAGGCAGCTGACATGTTGCGTGGCCTGCTGCTCGACATCGGCGCCAGCGATCGCACAGTGCTGCTGACGACGCACAATCTGGAGCGCGGCCTCGAATGGGCTGACCGTGCACTGATTCTCAACGGCGGCAAGATTCGCTACGACTCGCTGACGGATAACCTGACACCCGCGGAGTTTCGCCAGGTATATACCGATGTGGTGGCGACCGTGCCGACCATTGGCAAGGAGCCTGCTTCTTCATGAGTTACCTGAGCAAGGTGCGGGCGATCGTTTGGAAAGACGTCCGCGCGGAGCTGCGCACCAAAGACATCCTCAGCTCGATGCTGGTCTTTGCGGGTCTGACCGTGCTGATTTTTCAGTTCGCTTTCGATCTGCGGGCTTCGGTCATCCAGTTGGTGCTGCCGGGCGTGCTGTGGATTGCCATTACATTTGCCGGCGTGCTGGGTCTGAACCGGTCGTTTGTGTTGGAGCAGGATCGCGGCTCTATGGAGGGCCTGCTGATGGCGCCCATGGACCGCAGCGCGATCTATTTCGGCAAGTTGATCGGCAACCTGTTGTTCATCTTTGCGGTCGAGTTGGTGTTGTTGCCGCTGATGACCGTGTTGTATAATATGTCGCTGCTGTCGCCTTCGATTCTGCTGGTCGTATTCCTGGGGACCATAGGCTACGCGGCCGTTGGCACCCTTTTCGCAGCATTGAGCATCAATACACGGGCGCGCGAGGTGATGTTGCCCATCCTGCTCTTCCCGGTGATGATACCGGTGTTTGTGGCCGGCGTGCAGGCAACCGCCCGGTTGCTGGATGGTGAGTCTCTGGCTGAGATCGCGCGTTGGGTGCAACTGCTGCTGGCTTATGACGGCATTTTTATTGCAGCCGCCATGATTTTGTTCGACTACGTAGTTGAAGAGTAGATGTTTTCTTACCGATTTCAGGAGGTACGACGATGACTGCACACAAACGTTCGGGTCGTGAGACGTTCTGGATGGTATTTACTGGCATCACGGGCGTCTTGATTTTGATTGGCGTCTACATGTCGCTGATCTGGGCGCCGACAGCTCTCAACCTGCCTACGGTCAACGAGCAGCTCGCACAGCGCGTTTTCTATTTTCATGTGTCAGCCGGTTGGGTTGGGTACGTCGCGTTTGGCGTGACCGCCGTGGCCAGCGTGCTCTATCTAATCAAGCGCTCGCGCCGGTTTGACAACCTTGCCGTGTCGTCAGCGGAAATCGGTGTCGTTTTCACCGCCGCCAATCTGGTCAGCGGCTCCATCTGGGCGCGGCCAACCTGGAACACCTGGTGGACGTGGGACGACCCGCGGCTGACGTTGGCAGCCATCGTCCTGATGGTGTATATCGCCTACCTGATGCTGCGCAACGCCATTGACGATCCGGAACGCAAGGCGCGTCTGGCCTCGATCTACGGCATTGTTGGCTTTATCAGCGTTCCGCTGTCGTTTGTGTCGGTGCGCATCTGGCGCACCATCCATCCGGCTGTCATCGGCACCGCCAGCGCATCGTCGCAGGGTGGGTTCGATATGTCCGGCAACATGGTCATCACACTGCTGTTCAGCATCTTCACGTTTTCGTTGCTCTACTTCGTGTTGCTGCACTACCGGCTCTGTCTGGAAGATCAGCGTGTCGAACTTGAGGAATATAAGATGGCCGTAATGGCCGACTCTTGATTGTCATAATCGAAAGGAAATCCGACCATGGTTTATATTGCTGCAGGTATGCTCGTCTTCTGGATCGCGACCTTTGCCTTCATCTTCAGCATCAGCCGGCGTCAGCGCACTGTGGAAGAGGAGCTTTCGGTACTCAAAGAAAGCACTGAAAGCTAGCCGGCGAGTAAGAAAGTTCCCACTTATCTTCTCTTGGTGATGATCTCCGGACGTTTGCGTCGTCCGCCAGACATTTCCATGAGCAGTGAAGGTGATTGTGGATTCACAGAATCTGACATTTGTACTGGCCGCTGTATTTGGCCTGGTGTCCTTCTTTTCGCCCTGCGTGCTGCCCCTGGTGCCGGTGTACATCGGCTATCTAACCGGGGCGACCATCGCAGGCGCGGATGCAGAAGGACGCGTCAGCCGTTGGTTTACCTTCTCGCACGCCGTCGCGCTGGTGGCCGGTTTCACGGTCATCTTCGTGTTGCTTGGAGCGGTGGGTGGCGCGCTGGGCATGGCCCTGAATCGCGCCATACCGGCCATTGTCCGCGTCGGCGGCGTGATGTTGGTGGTTTTCGGCTTGCGCATTGCCCATACCCGCTGGTCGATAGGGCGCTGGATCGTTACGGCGTTGATCGTTGCGCTCTTCGCCTTTGCGGTCAACATCCGTGAAACGCTGCCAAACCGGGCGCTGATGGCCTCCATGTTCGGCGTCATCGCCTTAGCCGGGTTTGCCTGGCCGGTGGCCGGACACATCGTCCTGGGTGTTCTGGCAGGCGCGCTGAACTTCCTGGCGATTTGGGACGGGACGGGCGCGTTGCTTGGCATGCCTGACCTTGGCGGTTTTACTTCGACGTTTGCTGCTATCGGTGAGAGCGCGTTGATTGCTTTGCTGGTGGCGTGGGCAAGCCGCACGGAACTGTTCTACATGGAGCGGCGTGCGACGTTGAGCAATGAACGACCACGCGGCTACTGGACTTCGTTCCTGACCGGCGTCGTGTTCGCAGCCGGCTGGACACCCTGTGTCGGGCCGATCCTGGCCAGCATCCTGGCGCTGGCGGCCACCGAACAAAGTATCGGGCGCGGCGCGGCGCTGTTGTTCTTCTACTCGATTGGCCTCGCCATTCCTTTCCTGATCGCCGGCCTGGCCTTTAATCAACTGGGCCGCTACCTGCCCAAGATCAGCAAATATCTGCCGGCAATCAGCCTGGTAAGCGGCTTCCTGCTGGTCGCCGTCGGTGTTGTGATCTACACCGGCGGTCTGCAATTGATGTCCACACTGGTGCCGCAGGTGGAACTGGAAAGCTGGCTGCTGGGTATTCTTGGCGGAGGCGGCTGAGTTCGCATGTCAGTTACTCCGCCTGCGCCTCGGATTTGATACGAAATGACTGTCAAAACGCGTTTATTGTTGCTGCTTGCACTGGTTGGTATGGTCGTATTGGCCGTATCCTGCACCGGTGATACGCCTGCTTCCAGCGGCGCCGGGACATCGACTTTGCCGGTGGTCAGCCTGCACGGCGTGGACAACAAAGGGGCCGGCCCGGAGGCGGGCATGCGGGCGCCCAACTTTGTGATGACCAACGTCGACGGTAGCCTTTCCTCGCTGTCTGATCTGCGAGGCCAGCCGGTGGTGCTCAACTTCTGGGCTACCTGGTGTCCGCCCTGCCGCGCCGAGATGCCGGATCTGGTCAAAGCGTATGAGACGCACAAGGACAGCGGGCTGGTGATCGTCGGCATAAACGAACAAGACGAGGAAGCCAAGGCGCTGGCCTTTATGGATCAATACGGTATCGAGTTCCCCGTGATTCTGGACAGCCGGGGCGATCTGGCCAGCCTGTATGCTGCGCGAGGATTGCCCGCAACGTTCTTCATCGACCGCAATGGCAATGTGGTGGAAACGTGGAGCGGGATGTTGACCCCGGATATCCTGGAGGAGCGCCTTCAGCGGTTGCTGGAGGGATGATCATGCAGCGGGTGACGCTGTACGGCAAGTCTGATTGCGGCCTGTGCGACGATGCGCGTGCTGATCTGGATCTGTTGGCAGGCGAGCACGACTTCGAATTGACGGAGATCGACATAACAATAAGTCCGGACGCCTTTGAGCGCTTCAGGTACCTGATTCCGGTTGTGGACATCGACGGCGGGGAGTTGCTTACCCCGCCACTGACGATCCGCCGCCTTCGTGATGCCATCACGGCAGCAAGTGAGCGACATGGATAGCCAACCAGCCAGCGGCCCGCCGGCGGGCCGCAATCGCACACCCAATCGGGCGACACGGCTTGGTGACCGCATTGTCATGGGGATTGCGCGTCACTGGCTCGCCATCGCGAACCTGGCGCTGTTTACATTCATTGCACTGCCCTTTGCTGCTCCGATTCTGATGCGTGCTGGCATGCCGCGCGCCGCCCGCGTGTTCTACACGATCTACCTGCCCACCTGCCATCAGCTCCCTGATCGCTCCTATTTTCTTTTCGGCGACAAAGCCGTCTATACCCTGGCGGATCTGGAAGCAGCTGGCGTGCTGTCCGACACGTCGGTCCTGCAAAGGCGCAAGTACATCGGCGACGAGACACTGGGCTACAAGGTCGCAATCTGTGAACGCGACATCGCGATCTACGGATCGATGTTGATTGGCGGCCTGATGTTTGCTGTGGCGCGCAAGCGATGGCGCATTCCGCGACTGCCGATCGGTATCTACGTGCTGTTTTTGCTGCCAATCGCAATCGACGGATTTTCGCAGTTGTTCGGTCTGAGAACCAGCAACTGGTTCTTGCGCACGGTCACCGGCGCCCTCTTTGGTCTCGCCACCATCTGGCTGACCTATCCTTACGTCCAGGAATCGATGGACGACATTGTACTGACGACTGAGGCGCGACTGGCCCAGGAAACTGGACAGATCGAACGACCTGGCATATAATCTTCCCTTGTTGGTCTGTGCTGAGGATCTGCTGGCGAGTGGCCAGCCGTCAGGTCCATGTCCTCTCAACAAATCAGTGCAGCTAATACAAAGACAAAACCGGAGCATGTCAGAGACTACGACACGTGTTTGTTACACGGAGGACTTGAGTGGCTAACCATCCATCTAGCTTGAAGCGCATGCGCAGTTCTGAGAAGCGGCGTCAGCGCAACCGAATCGTTCGCGGTCGTGCCCGTACTGCGGTCAAGAAGACCCGAATCACTGTTGCCGAGAAGAAGTGGGATGACGCGGAAGTTGCGCTGCAGGCAGCCATCCGTGCGCTTGACTCGGCCGCCCAGAAGGGCGTCATTCACAAGAACAACGCCGCCCGGCGCAAGTCGCGTCTGGTGCAGCATTACAACCAGGCAAAAGCAGCTGCACAGTAGCCGCTGGCCAAAGTCATTGCCTGCCGGGTATGACGGCAGGTAGAAAATCAAAGACCTCCTGTGACGACCCGGGCGTATCCCGGATCCTCACAGGAGGTCTTTGCGTGTGCGTTTCCCGAACCGCAGCGCCTGCGCCAGCCGGTTGTCATTCCGCTTGCTGGTCAGTGTCGTCTCGCTCTGCCGTGTCCGGTTCTTGTAGGGTTGCCTTGTCAGCCGCGCCGTTGGGGTAGAACGTGTAGCCGACGCCACGGCGTGTTCGCAAGTGAACGGGCTGGCGCGGGTTGGGCTCGATGGCCCGCCGCAGCCAACTCATGTGCACGTCAAGGGTGCGTGTGTCTTCCATGAAGCTGGTGTGCCAGACATCCTGCATGATCTGCAAGCGCGTAACCGTTTTGCCGGGGTTGCGCATGAACAACTCAAGCAGGCTGAAAAGCTTGGTGGTCAGGCTTGTCTCGCCCACCGGGCTAACGACGGTCCGCTCTACCAGGTCAAGCACGAACGGGCCGACTACCAGCACCTGGCGACGCCCGCTTTCCAGCGCGTGTTCGATGACCTTCAACACCCGATGCCAGTGGACATCCGCCGGCAGCAGATAGTCATAGCTCAGCCCGGTCATCACATCGGTTTCGGCGATCAGGATGAGGTGCGCAGCCGGGGCCAGACGACGCAGGTGCCGGGCCAGCGAGTCTCCTGAACCGCGCAGCGATGTGGAATCGACAAGAATGACATCAGCCATCGCGTCTTCCAGCTCGCGCGGCGCGCGCTGCATACTGGCGGCAAACGCGACACGCACCTGGCTCAGGAGCAGGTGACGCCACAATGGCGCGTATTTATCTGGTTGTCGTCCTACGAAAAGCACGTTTGATGTCATGACGGATGTCGACGACGCCGGGACGGGCGTTAGCGGGGAGCGCCACCCCTGTTCTTACCTACCGGTCTGTTGCCGGCGCATTATACACCAGCGCTGAGATGCTGGCAACTGCTTTCATTGACCTTTACGTTTCACCGTAGTATAATCCACAGCCATGACCGCAACCAAATTCACGCTGCCAGATGCCGACACTCCTGGCGCAACCACCGACCTCCCTCTGATCGTTGTGGTGCTTCCGACCTATAACGAAGCTGACAATCTGCCGGCCATCGTAGCAGCGTTGCTGGCGCTCTCCTTGCCCAATCTCAAGATCATCATCGTGGACGATGCTTCGCCGGACGGAACCGGCGCCATTGCGGACCGGCTCGTTTCGCACAATCCGGGGCGGATCAACGTTATGCATCGCCAGGCGCCGCGTGGGTTGGGGCGTGCCTACCAGGCTGGCTGCCGGCTGGCTCTGGAAATGGGCGCGCAGTTCATCATCCAGATGGACGCTGACTTCTCGCATAATCCCGACGACGTTTTGCGTCTGTTGGACGCCATCAGCGACGCCGATGTGGTGATCGGATCGCGCTATGTCGAAGGGGGCACGTTGGACCGGGAGTGGAATTGGTGGCGTCGTTTCCTCAGTTGGTGGGCCAACACAGTATGGACCCAGACCTTCCTGCATCTCACCGTGCAAGATGCGACCTCGGGCTTCAAGTGCTGGCGGCGAGCCGCACTCGAAGGCATCAATCTGGATCGCATCAAGTCCAACGGCTATGTCTTTCAGGTCGAGACCGTCTACGTCGCCGAGCAGCTAGGCTATCGAGTTATCGAGATACCGATTTTCTTCGAGGATCGGCGTCTGGGATCGTCGAAAATGACCTTTGGCGTCAAGCTGGAAGCGGCATGGCGCGTTCTGGAGATTCGCGCCCGCCATCGCGGCGCCACTCGTCAGATTTCTGCAGCGTCGCCAACCTACACCAGCCAACCTCACACAGAGAACTCGTAGAGATGCTCTGGTCCAGCGTCCCGAATCTCGGGCTGCCATCACACCGGAGCCAATAGCGTGTCCTGTTTGTATTTTAGCCGCACAATCAGGACCGTCAGTCCTGCCTGAATAGTCTCCCACCTCCATGAAGCGCTTCCTGGATCGGCGCACCTTGCTGGCCGTCGCAGTTCTGATTCTTGCGCCCCTGATCTGGTTTGCACCGGTCATCCTGGGCGGCAAGACACTGATTCCGGCTGACAACCTCTTTCAGTTTCAGCCGTGGGCGTCACTGGCGCAGCAGTACGGCGTCGGTGTGCCGCACAACGAACTGCTCAGCGATCTGGTGCTGGAGAACTTCGTCTGGAAATCGTTTTTGCGCGAGGCGATTTCCACAGGCCAGCTTCCCCTCTGGAATCCACACCTGTTTACCGGCGTGCCATTTCTGGCGGCCGGCCAGCACTCTGCGCTTTACCCCCTGAGTTTCGTCTTCTACATTCTGCCGTTGCCGCTGGCCTACGGCGTGTTCACCTGGCTGCAACTGGCCGTCGCAGCGCTGGGCATGTATGTCTTGGGGCGAGCGCTGCGGCTGGGCCGCGCCGCCAGTGCCTTTGCGGGTCTGGCCTATGCGTTCAGTGGCTTTTTCGTGGTCAGCGTTGTCTTCACAATGATTATCGCCGCCGCGGCCTGGTTGCCGTGGCTGTTGGCCTGCATCGAAATCATCATCCGCAAACAGGAGGAAAAGGGGGACGTCGCTTACTCTCCCATTCCCTATGTTTTGGGCGGGGCGGTGGTGCTGGGTCTCCAGGCGCTGGCCGGCCATCCGGAGATCGTGGTCATCACGCTGCTGGCAGCCGGGTTCTACAGCCTGCTGCGTCTGCTGATTCTGTGGCGGCGCATCGGCGCTCTGGGGCGGGTCGCGCGGCTGGCCAGCTGGCTGCTGGTGATGGTCGGCGTCGGGATTGCGCTGGGCGCGGTCCAACTCGTCCCGTTGTTCGAGCTGGTGTCCACCAGCTTTCGTGAGGGCTCAGCCAGCTACGACCAGGTGGTCGGTTGGGCCTGGCCGGTGCGCCAGATCATCACCTTCCTGCTTCCAGACTTCTTCGGCAATCCCAGCCACCACGGCTGGTTCGACCCCTACATCGGCGCCTGGCGGGCTGCCGGGCCCAATGCGGCCGGCCAGCCTGTGCGCGACGTCTTCTGGGGCGTCAAGAACTACGTCGAGGGCGGCAACTACCTGGGCGTGATGACGCTGGCGCTCGCTGGCGTAGCTGTGATCTACGCTGCGGCCAAGCTGGTTCTGCGCCGGAAGGAAACGAAGGAAGCGAGGCAGACTGGCAAACAAGGAAACAACAAGACGGTGGAGGTTGTTCCAGGTTCCACTCCCCAGCTGTGGATCCTCGCAGCCTTGGCGCTGGTAAGTCTGTTGTTTGCATTTGGCACGCCACTTTATGCAGTGTTGTTCTACGGGGTACCGGGCTACAAACAGTTGCACTCGGCGTTCCGCTGGGTGTTCCCCTATACGCTGGCCATGGCGGCGCTGGCTGGCTTCGGTATGCAGATCGTTATCACCCGGCTGCGGAGTGGCAGCGCTGCCGGGCGTGGTCGCCGGGTAGTGCGCGTCTTTGGCTGGCTGTTGCTGCTCGCCGGTGGAGCCACATTGGTCGTCGCTCTGCTAAGCCTGTCGGTTCCCGCGCCGTTCTTCTCGTTGGGCCAACGGATTGTCGACTCGTCCGACCTGGCGCGCACGGTGTTCGCCAACGGCCGCGACTTCTGGAGTTACGAGTGGCGCCATGTGCTGCATCTCGGTTTGCTGGCGACATTGACCGGCGGCTGGCTGCTGCTGGCGGCGCGCGATGTCAGGAACGGGCCGCGCACCACACGCCGGATACCCTGGACCATCGTCCTGCCCGCCGCTGCTGCCGCCATCCTGATGCTGGATCTGTTCCTGGTGCTGGGCAATTTCAATCCGGCCAGCGATCCCGATCTGCTGGAGGTCACGCCGCCCAGCGTGGCGTTCCTCCAGGCCGATCCGTCGCTCTTCCGCATCACCACCTTCGAAGGCGAGGGCACCAGCAAGACCCTCAACGCCAACACGCCGTGGATGGCCGGGTTGCAGGACGTGCGCGGCTACGACTCCATCATCCCGCGCCAGTACGTCCAGTACATGCAGGCGATCGAGCCACAGGGCCAGTTGCTCTACAACCGCATCTCGCCGTTCTATGACCCCGCCAGCCTGGACGACCCGCTGACCGACCTGCTGGGCGTGAAATACGTCGTCAGCGAGCTGCCGCTGGATGTGGCGGGCTGGCAACTGGTGTACGACGACGAGGTGAAGATCTATCAGAACGCCGACGTCTTCCCGCGGGCGTTTATTGTTGGCGAGGCGCAACTGGCCGACCAGTCCGCTGTGCTGGACCGAACGCGCGCGGTCGATCTGCGCGAGACGGTGGTGCTGGAGACGACCGCCGAGGCAGTGCGCGGCGAGGATGCACCGGCCACCGGTTCCGGTTTCCCGCGCGCCGCGCTGGAGTATGCCGGCCAGTTGCCAGTCAGCGAGCTGCCGCCGGCCGCTTCGCCCCAACTGCGCGACGCCGAGATCAGCCGCTACGGAATGCGCGACGTGTACGTGGATGTCAATGTCAGCGACCGCGGCTGGCTGGTGTTGGCAGACGCCTGGTTCCCCGGCTGGAAGGCGTACATCCGGCCCTTCGGCGTCACCGGCGAGGGCGTAGATGCCGAAGGCAACCCGCTGGAAACCGAGTTGCCCGTCTTCCGCGCTGACGGCAACTTCCGTGCGGTCTATCTGCCGGAGGCTGGCCAGTGGACCGTGCGCTTCGTTTACTCGCCGCGTTCGTTGCAGGTCGGCATCTACGTCAGCTTCCTGGCGTTGATCAGCCTGATCCTGCTGGGCGGCTGGTGGGCGTGGGGCAAGTTCTACCGCGACGTGGACGACGAAGACGCCGCGGTGCGTACCGTCGCCAAGAACACCTCGGTGCAGATGTTCCTGTCGCTGCTCAACCGCGCCATTGATTTCGTGTTCGCCATGTTGCGGCTGCGTGTGCTGGGGCCGACGGGCGAGGGCAGTTACGCCTTTGTCATCGCGATCTACGGCTTTTTCGAGGTGGTGGTGCGCTTCGGGCTGGGCACGCTGTTGACCCGCGATGTCGCGCAGGAAAAGGACCAGGCGGGCCGCTACCTGTCCAACGTGTTGATGCTGCGCCTGCTGCTCTGGGTGGTTTCCATCCCGATCCTGATGGTTGTCATGGGCATCTACGCCCGTGGCGGCAATCTGTCGCCGGCCGAGGCGCAGGCACTGGTCCTGTTCCAGGTGTCGCTGTTCTTCGCCACCTTGTCAGACAGCTTCAGCGCCGTCTTCATGGCCTACGAAAAGATGGAATACCCCGCCGGCGTCAGCAGCGCGATCGCTACCGGCAAAGTCGCGCTGGGCGCATTGGTGCTGCTGCCTCCTTTCAGCCTCGGTTTTGTGGGCCTGGCCGCGGTCAGCCTGATCATGAACATCATCCAGGCGGCCTGGCTCTGGATCGTCATGCGCCGCACGATCCCGGTGCACATGACCCGGCCTGACTGGGCCTTGCAGCGCACGATGACCATCCAGTCCTATCCGTTGATGCTGAACCACCTGCTGGCCAGCATTTTCTGGCGCATTGACATGTGGCTGCTCAAGCCGCTGGCCGGCGCGGCCGCGGTCGGTATCTACTCGGCCGGTGTCAAGTATTTGGACGGTTTCAACGTCATTCCCAGCTACTTCACGTTGGCCATTTTTCCGCTGATGAGCCGCTATGCGCGCGACAGCCACGAGTCGTTGATCCGCGCCTACCACTTGGCCATCCGCCTGCTGGTGATGATCGCGTTGCCGATTGCGGTGCTGGTGACATTGCTTTCGACGCTGCTGATCCGCATCCTTGGCGGGTCGGCGTTCCTGCCCGACTCGGCCATCGCGCTGACGATCCTCATCTGGTCGATTCCCATCGGCTTTATCAACAGCGTGACGCAGTACGTGCTGATCGCGGTTGGCCAGCAGCGCTTCCTGACCGGTGCATTTGTCATTGGTGTCGTCTTCAACATCGGCGCGAACCTGCTGCTGATTCCGCGTTTTGGCTACGCCGGCGCGGCGGTCGTCACCGTCCTGAGCGAAGTCAGTCTGCTGATACCGTTCTACATCGCTGTGCGGCGGCACGTGGCTCGCCTGCCGTGGTTCGACCTGGTCTGGCGTCAGGTCGTGGCCGCCGCAGGCATGGGGTTGACGGCTGCGCTGCTGCATAAGATGGAACTGGTAGCCGCCGGCACGAGTATGATTGTATATATCGGGTTGTTGCTGGCCTTTGGTACGTTCAAGGACCCGGATATTCAGAGGGTGATGCGTGTTGTGCCGTTTATTGGCAAGGGCCGCCGCCCGGTTGCAACTGGAGAATAAGGTCGCTATGGATTTGCGAGATATTACCAACAGTGCGGCCGCCCTGCGCTTCGGCTACTGGCTCGGTCGCAATGTACCCACTCCCGTCGGCTATGCGCTGGCCGACGCGGCGACCGGCATTCTGGGTCGGCGCTCGGGCACAGCGTTGATGCAGACCATCGTGTCCAATATGCGCGTGGTGCTTGGACCGCAGGCCAGCGACGAGGAGGTGCAGCGCACGGCGCGTGCGGTGCTGCAACACGCCGGTCACGTTTATTGGGATCTGTACAAGGCGCTGGCCCTTGGTCCTGACGCAATCCTTGCCAATGTGCGCAGCACGGCGCTGACCGACTACTACCTCGATGAAATCGCGCGCCAGAAGCGCGGCGCGTTGCTGGTTGGCCCACACGTCAGCAATTTCGATCTGGGCGCCCTTTACGTCTCCTACCGCGGTTACAAGTTGTCCGCGCTGGGCTTTGCGTTGCCTCCCAGCGGTTACAGTTTGCAAAATGAGATGCGGCTGGCCGGCGGCATCGACATCATGCCGATCGACGTATCGGCGCTGCGCAAGGCGCTGACCGTATTGAAACGAGGCGGTATGGTGGCAACCGCTGTTGACCGTCCCGATCCATTTGGCGGCGGCGAGATGATCCCCTTCTTTGGCCGGCCAGCGCGCCTGCCTGTCGGCCATGTCCGGCTGGCATTGCAGACCGACTCGCCAATCCTGATCTCCTCGTGCGAGTACCGGCCCACCGACGGCGGTTACGTGGTGCATATCTCGCGCTGGATCGAGATGGAGCGGGTTGGCAGCCGCGAGGAGGATGTGCTGCACAACACGCTGCGGGTACTCGAAGCAGTGGAACGCCTGGTCAATGCCCGTCCCAATCAATGGCTGATGTTCTATCCGGTGTGGGATGAGGGGTTGGCGAACAGCGAACAGCAACCGGTAATCGGCAAGCAGTGATCGGAAAGGTGAAGCGATGCGACGAGCGGTGCGGTTGTATGTGAGCGCCAGCGCGGATTTGGAGGCAGAGCGCGATCTGATTGGACGGCTGGTGGCCGGGATGCCGGTGACGCTGGGCTGGCAGATCGGGCGCGCGCCGCTGCCCGGTCACGAACGGGACGAGGTGACGGTGCACGTTGCGCCGCATGATTGCGACCTCTACATCTTCATGTTGGGGCGCGACATCACCGCGCCGGCGGGCATCGAGTGGGACGCCGCGCACGAAGTGCAGCACCCGATCCTTGCGCTGCTCAAGAACGTGCCGCGCACGCCAGCTGGCCTGGTGTTCCAGCGTCTTGGCATCGGTGAATGGACTGTTTACAGCACGCAGGCCGAGTTCGAACGCATCGTACGCGCCTGGCTCGTGCGGCAACTGCTGGACGGTCAGGATCGTTTCGGTCTGGTGTTGTCCGAGGTCGAAGCGTTGATTGCGCTGGCCAGCAGGCTGGCGCGCGAGATAGAAAGCGCGCCAGCTCCCGCGGGTGACGCCGAACGCAGCGCCGGCGGGGCGGGTGTGATCCTTGCGACACATTCCACTGATTGAGGTGGCAAGAACGCGCTTGTTGACATACGGGACCTGAGCTATGATCGGCCTAGTCTTGATGAACCGAGGATGTCGCTAATGCTTGAAACAGTCATCTCCAAACCGATCTATCGCGTGCTCACCGATCTGACTCAACAGCCCAGGGTAGAGGTTTCGTTGCCGATCGCCATCAAGGAACTGGTGACCTTGAAACTGATCGAAGCCAACGAGCGATGCCATACGTTCGAGCAGCGCTATGGCATGGAATTTGAGGCGTTCCGCGACGCCTGGAACGAGGATCGCATTCCCGATCGGTACGGCTATCAAGTGGAACAGGATTATTGGGACTGGGAGGCAGCGGTAACCGACCGGCAGAAGCTGGCTGAAATGATGGATACCCTGGCATGACGCGTGATGAGTTCCAGCGAGTGGTTTTTCAGGTCGCAATTGCCTCGTTGATCTGTGAGATACCCGTGGTTCATCAAGTTTCGTCAACTTCCATCAAGCTGCGCATTGGGGTAACGTCAGGCGGATTTATTGACGCATTCCATAATGAACAGACAGGCACTACCGCGTACGCCTGGGTTCATGACAGCAAACGGGTTTATGGAGCTGACAACACCGGCGGGTGGCATGTGCATCCCCTGGATGATCCCGAACGCCACGACGCCTTGCCCGGACAGATGCATTTTAGCGAATTTGTTGCTGAGATTGAACAACACGCTAAGTAACGGTTACCTACTCCTCGCATGAATCGACACACCCCGCCGGTCTTCTGGCGGGGTGTGTCTTTTCTTCCGCTCCTTGCGGGAACCGTGGGGGACGACGAACTACAGGTATCCAAGCTCGCGGGCTGACTTGGTCAGATCCTCGCGAAACCGGGGGTGGGCGATGTTGATGAGCGCCTGGGCACGCTGGCGGATCGTGTGACCGTGCAGTGAGGCGACTCCGTATTCGGTGGCCACGAAGTGCACGTCGTTGCGGGTCGTTATTACGCCAGATCCTGGCTGAAGCGTCGGCACGATGCGGCTGACCGTGTCATCCCTGGCAGTCGACAGGAAAGCGATGATGGGCATGCCGCCCTTGGAGCGTGCCGCGCCGCGCACGAAGTCGAGCTGGCCACCGACGCCGCTGTACAACCGCGTGCCGATCGAGTCGGCGCACACCTGGCCGGTCAGGTCGACCGCCAGGGCCGAGTTGATGCTGACCATCTTGTCGTTGCGCGCGATGTTGAACGGGTCGTTGACGTAATCGGTTGGATGCAACTCGATGATCGGGTTGTTGTCGACGAACTCGTAGAGACGTTGCGAACCGAACAGGAAGCCGGCGACGATCTTGCCGGGGTGGAAACTCTTGCGGGCGCAGGTGATCACGCCGCGTTCCACCATCTCAACCACACCGTCAGAAAAGAGTTCGCTGTGGATGCCCAGATCCTTGTGGTTGGTCAGGTTCTGCAGGACCGCGTCAGGAATGCTGCCGATGCCCATCTGCAAGGTCGCGCCGTCGGGGATCAAACCGGCGATGTTTTGTCCCACCTTGAGATGAACATCCGAACTGCCGCCCTGCACCGCTTCCGGGATCGGATAATCAACTTCGACGATCGCGCTCAACCGGCTCAGATGGATGAAACTGTCGCCCAGCGTGCGGGGCATCTGGCGGTTTACCTCGGCGATGATGGTCGAGGCTGCTTCGGCTGCCGGCTTGGTCGTGCCGACCTCGACACCAAAGCTGCAGAAACCGTGTTCATCAGGCGGCGAGAGGGAAACCAGCGCGGCATCCAGCGGCAGCGTGCCACCCTCGCGGAAAAGACTGGGAATCTCACTCAGAAAAACCGGTGTGAAATCAGCCCGGCCTTCATTGACAGCCTTGCGCACGTTGCCACCGATGAAGAGGGCATTGGCGCGAAAAGACTCGCTAAGTTCAGCGCTGGCATAAGGCGCTTCCGCGAAAGTCAGGATATGGACAAGTTCGACGTTGCGCAGTTCGGCCGACCGTCGGGTCAGCGCTTCCGTCAGTTGCACCGGTACGCCTGCGCCGCCGCCGAGATAGATGCGACTGCCTGAGCGGATGCTTGCCACGGCTGCATCGGTGTCCATCACCTTGCGGCGGTAGATTTGCTCGAAGTTCATTTCGGAAGGCTTTCCAGGGCCGCATTCAGGTCAAACTCGATCTCACGTCCCAGCGCTTCGGCCAGCCGGTGGCTGACCACCTTGCCCTGATACATCTTCACACCGGCGTGCAGGGCCGGAAAGTCGCGCAATGCGCACTCCAGGCCGCACTCTGCCAGCGACTTGATGTAAGGCAGCAGCGCGTTGGTCAGCGCATGGCTTGAGGTGCGGGCCACCGCGGCCGGCAGGTTGGGCACGCAGAAGTGGATAACGCCCTCAGCAACAAACGTGGGGTCGCGTAAGGTCATGGGACGGCTGGTCTCAATGCATCCGCCCTGGTCGATGGAGAAGTCCATGACTACTGAACCGGGACGCATTTTGCGCACCATCTCGCGTGTAATGAGCACGGGCGCGCGCTGTCCCTTGAGCAAGACAGCGCCGACCAGTACATCGGCAAACCCGACCACGCGGTCGATGTTGTAGCGATTGGCCATCATGGTGGTCACGGTGCCGTTGAACATCGTATCCACCTGGTTCAGCCGATCCACGTTGTTGTCCAGCACGATCACCTGGGCGCCGGTGCCGACAAACGCCCTGGCTGCGCTGCGTCCCAGCGATCCCGCGCCGACGATGATGACAATGGCACGCGCCACGCCGGGCAGGCCGCTGAGCAGGATGCCGCGGCCGCCGGCAGTATTGGTTAACAACTGGCCTGCAAAGACAGGTGCTAGCCGGCCGGCTGTTTCGCTCATGGGCAGCAGCACGGGCAGGCGGCCGTCCGGTTCCTCCATCACCTCGTAGGCGATGGCCGTCACTTCCTTTTCCGCCAGTGCAGCAACAAGATCGGTTGATGCGACCGTCAGGTGGAAGAACGACATGATGACCTGATTAGTGCGAAACAGCGTGTGTTCAGCCGCCGTCGGTCTGGCTACCTTGAGTACCACGTCCGCGCGCCCATAGGCTTCGTCCGCAGTGTAGACGATGCGCGCACCCGCTTGTTCGTAGTGCTCGTCGCGGAACCCGGCATCGGCGCCGGCGTCGCGCTGGATGAAGACTCGGTGGCCGGCTGCAACCAGCGACACCACCGCGGCCGGCGTCAGGCCAACCCGCTTTTCCAGATCACGAACTTCTGTTGGAATTCCAAAGTCCATGGATTATCTCCTGTCCTGCTCCTACTCGTCCTCGTTCTCTATTCGGAAAAGAGGACGAGGACGAGGACGAGTAGGAGTACGGCTCGAAGCGATCAGCTCGCCGACAACACCGGCACGGGTTCGCCGCACAGATAGGCATGAATGCTGTCGGCGGCCTTGTGCGCTGTGGCGATGGCAGTGATCACAAGATCTGGTCCGTGGACGTTGTCGCCGGCCGCGTAGACGCCGGGGCGGGTCGTCGCGCCTGTCTCTTCGTCGGCCAGGATCAGCCCCCATTTGTGAGTCGTGAGATTCTCTGTGGTCTTGCCGATCAGCGGGTCTGGCCAGTAGCCGATGGCCAGCACCACGCTGTCCACCGCTTGCACATACTCCGACCCTTCCATGGGCACCGGGCGGCGCCGGCCCGACGAGTCGGGTTCGCCAAGCGCCATCTTGATGACCTTCATGGCAGAAACGTGGCCGTTTTCGTCGCCGATAAATTCCACGGGCGCTTCCAGGTAGCGGATCTTGACACCTTCCTGGACCGACACGCCGCGTTCGGGTGCATTGCCCGGCATTTCCGCCTCGGTGCGCCGGTAGACGATGGTGGCTTCTTCCGCTCCCAGACGAATGGCTGTGCGGGCGCAGTCCACCGCGGTATCGCCGCCGCCGATGACAGCCACCCGTTTGCCCGCCTGCAGCGGCGTGCGCATGGTGGGCGGCAGGAACTCCGGCGGCACGTTGGCGCGCACCAGCCAGTTGGTGGACATGTAGACGCCTTCCAAATCCTCGCCGGGGATGTCCATGTTGGCCGTGACGCCGGCGCCGGTGCCGAGGAAGAGCGCATCGTACTCGGCCATCAGGTCATCGACCGTGACGTCTTCACCGATCCGGGTGTTGGTGATGATTCGTACGCCTGCCTCTTCCAGATCGCGGATCTTGTTCATGACGACGCGCTTGTCCAGCTTGAAATTGGGGATACCATAGACCAACACGCCGCCTGCCACTGGCCACGCTTCGTAAATGGTGACGCTGTGGCCCTGTTTGATCAGGTCCTCAGCTACGGTGATGCCCGCGGGGCCGGACCCGACCACAGCGACCCGCTTGCCGGTCTTGATTTCTGGCACGGGAATGCTCAGCGCGCCGGCCGCGCGCGCCTGGTCGGCCACGAACGCTTCCAGCTTGCCGACAGAGATCGCCCCGTAGCGGCGCTCCATGACGCAGCCATGCTGGCAAAGGTTGGGGCAAACACGTCCGCAGACTTCCGGCAGCGGGCTGGTGGCAGCAAAGACCTGAGCTGCGCCGATGAAGTCACCCTGGCTGGCCAGCCACAGCGCCTGCGGCACATCGTTGCCAGCCGGGCAGCGGCTGATGCAAGGCTGCGGGTCGGGACATTGCATGCAGCGGGCTGCCTCGATCGTAGCTGTCTCTGTGTTGTAGCCGATCAGCACCTCGGCGAAGTCGCGGATACGCTCATCAATGGGGCGCTTGTCATATTCCATTGGCAGCATATGTACCCGAAACTTGCGGTCGATCTGCCTGCTGTCGGTGTTTGTCGTCATACGGTCCTCCAAGGTCGGTGGCTGTTATGGCATGCCGTGCAATCTGTGCAAGTCAGCAACCAGCCACTGAAGCTGACTTTCCGGGTCGTTGAGTGCAATAGATATCGCATCCTGAGTTTGAGCACTCAGTGTTTCGCCAAATCCAAACCGCCATCCGGGCACTGTCACCAGCCAGGCCGGCGGGATCGTTCTGTAGTACAGCGCGCCGGCGTAGGTCAGCAAGGCCTCGGGATCAAGGTGATGTCCGAGGCTTGGGCTTGCCGCCCTGCTGGAGGTAAGTGAAGTGACTGTGACTTGTTCGTCCGGCGACAGTGCGACACGGGCATCTGCGAACACAACCGCCTGCGTCTGGTCAGATGCAATATCTGCAGCCAGCTCTGGCAGCAGTTGCTGTGTCTCGATTCGCCGCGTCACGAGACCAGGATGGCGCAGCGCTGCGTCCAGCTTATAAGCCAGAGCCAGCCCTGCGCCATCATCTTCGCGCAAAGGATTACCATACGCAATGATCAAGATCATGTTTTGCAATCAATTGTGCATACCACACATTGTCATGCCCGCGGAGGCGGGCATCCAGGCGATGTCAATCGCGAACGACCTCGTCAACCAACTCCCCGTTTGGCGCGACCAGTTGCACATGCATCGGCATCTTGCCCACCGCGTGGGTCGAGCAGCTCAGGCACGGGTCAAAGAGCCGGATGCCGTGTTCGATGCGGTTCAACACGCCTTCACTCAATCCATCACCATTGACATAAGCGTGGGCGAGCTGTTGCACGGTGCGGTTCATCGCCAGGTTGTTCTGGCCGGTGGCGATGATCATGTTGACCTTCTGCAGGACACCGTTTTCGTCCACCTCGTACTCATGGAACAAGGTACCGCGCGGCGCCTCGCTGACGCCAATACCGATTCGCTCGTTGACATCGGAAACGCTGCGGACGTGCGTGCCAAGCAGGTTCTCATCCTCCAGCGTCTCCTCGATCTTTTCCAGGCTGAAGAGGATCTCGATCAGGCGGGCGTAGTGGTAGTGGAAGCTGCCCGAGACCGGCTTGCCGCGCTGGCCGTAGCGACGGAACTGACGCAACTCGCGGTCGGCGCGCGGTGTGCCGGCGTAGTCACAGACGTTCAGGCGCGCCAGCGGCCCAACCCGATACATGCCCTGCGGATAGCCCATCGGCTTGTAGTACGGGAATTTGAGATACGTCCAGGGCTCGACAGCCTCGCCGATAAAGCGTTTGAAATCGGCTGGGTTGGCATTTTCCAGCACGCGGCCTTCCTCGTCCACAACCCGCAGCAGGCCGTCGTAGTGCTCCAGCCCGCCGTCAGGCGTCACCAGGCCCATAAACAGGCTGGGGAAGTCGCCGTAGGACGGCGCTTCGCTCTCGAACTGATCGTAGCTGTCCTTCAGCAAGTCGAGGGCCAGATCCACAATGTCGAACGCCTCAGGCAGGCCGCGTTTGATCTGGTTGCGTTTCTCGGGGGTCAGTGGATCACGGACGCCGCCGGCTACCGCCCAGGCTGGATGGACGCTCTGGCCGCCCAGCAGCCGGATCACCTCCTGGCCAAACTGGCGGAGGCGGATGCCGCTGCGGGCTACGCTGGGATTGGTCTGGATCAGGCCCATGATGTTGCGCGTGGCGGGATCAGAATCCATGCCCAGCAACAGATCGGGTGCGCTGAGGTGGAAGAAACTCAATGCGTGACTTTGCACCAACTGCCCCCAGTTCATCAGCCGGCGCAGTTTCTCAGCGCGCGCGGGAATGCGCACGCCCAGGATCTGGTCGCCGGCCTTGGCCGACGCCAGAATGTGGCTGACCGGGCAGATGCCGCAGACGCGTGCAGTAATGCCGGGCATTTCCCAGAAACTGCGCCCGACGCAGAACTTCTCGAAGCCGCGGAACTCAACGACGTGGAAACGCGCATCGGCGACCTTGCCGTCGTCGCCCAGCATGAGCGTGATTTTAGCGTGACCCTCGATACGGGTTACTGGATCGATCGTGACTGTTCGTGCCATAAGACATACTCTCGATTTTCTGCGTGCTCTGGTTCGGAAGTGCGGTAGTTCGGTAGTACACTGTCCAGTGTAGAAACACGTGTGATAGCGGCGATATGGCTACCGCACTATCAAACTAACTCACTGCCGAACTAACAAACGATCACACTGCCGCACTGACTAACCGAACTTCCTCATCTTGTCAGCGAGAACCACCGGCTCGCCGGCCAGCAGGGAACTGACAGCGGCCCAGATACGTTCCGGGTCGGGTGGACAACCGGGGATAAACGCGTCCACGGTAATAACCTGATGCAGCGGCAACACCCGTGGAATCAACGCGGGCACGACCTTGTCAATTTCGCCGCCGCGCGGCACGGCGCCTGGCCCTTCGTGGTACACCTTGGTCAACAGGTCGTCAACGGGCAGCTTGTTGCGCAGGCTGGTGACATTGCCGGTCACGGCGCAGTCACCGAAGCTGACTACGATCTTGCTGCGCTCGCGGATCTGCTCGGCCAGCTCCAGGTGATCGACGTTGGCCACCGCGCCTTCCACCAGCGTGACGTCAACGTTTTCGGGGAAGGTCTTGACGTCCGCGATGGGGCTGTAGACCAGCTCAACTGCTTCGGCCAGATCGATCAGCCGCTCGTCCAGGTCCAGGAAACTCATGTGGCAACCTGAGCAGCCGCCCAGCCACGCCGTCGCCAGCCGCACCTTCTGCGAGCTGCTCTGGCCCTTTTTGCCGCCAGCCGGTTTCTTAAGCGATTCTGATTTCTTGGTATCTGCCTTGCTCGACAACGTCGTCATCGTCCACTCTCCATCGGCTCGCCATTGCGCATGGTCCATTGGTGATTTTCGCGCCCATCCAGGATCCACTGCAGGAAGTCGTGGCGTTTGACCATCTCGGCCACCGTGGAGCCTTTGGCGTGCAGTGCGCCAGTTGGGCAGACCTGAACGCATTTGCCGCAACTGGTACAGCTTTGGCTGGTACCCCACGGTTGGTTCAGGTCGGTAATGACGCGGCAGTTGACGCCGCGGCCCATGACGTCCCAGGTGTGTGCGCCCTCGACGCTGTCACAGACGCGTACGCAGCGGGTGCAGAGAATGCAGCGGTTGTGATCGATGACGAAGCGATCATGGCTGGCGTCCATCGGCAGATCGGGCGTCAGGTAGTCGTAGCGCACGTGGTCCATGCCGATGGTATACGCTTCGTATTGCAGTTCGCAGCGGCCATTCATCACGCAGACCGCACAGACGTGGTTGCGCTCGGCGAAGAGCAGTTCCAGGATCATGCGCCGGTACTTCACTAGCCGCTCGCTGTGGGTGTAGATGACCATCCCTTCCTGCGCCGGTGTGACGCAGGCCGCCGCCAGGCGGTTGCCGGGCGCCATCTCGACCATGCACAGCCGGCAGCCGCCGCGTTCCTCCAACCCATCCAGGTGGCACAGCGTCGGTAGATCGATGCCCTGCTCACGAACAAGCTCCAGCAGCGACTGGCCCTCGCGCCCGCTGACCAACTCATCGTTTATCGTTACGGTTATTACTGCCATGTAGGGTCTCCTGGGAGGTGAACAGTGATCAGTAATCGGTGATCAGTGATCGGTAAACTGTCGATCAGCGATCACTGTTGTCTGATAACTGATAACTGATTACCGTTTACTGATTCCTGATCGCCGCCGCCCGAATCCGCCGCGGCAACTCTTCGACCAGTTCCAGCACCGGCACCTCGGTCATCTCGCAGACGCCAGCCTCACAGGTCCGCCGGTTGATGTGGTCTTCGTACTCTTCGCGGAAATATCGCAGCGTGCTCATCACGGGATTGGGCGCTGACTGGCCCAGCCCGCACAGGCTGG
Source organism: Anaerolineales bacterium (assembly GCA_020634615.1). GTDB lineage: Bacteria > Chloroflexota > Anaerolineae > JAAEKA01 > JAAEKA01 > JACKBK01. The sequence continues at coordinate 37,992 of JACKBI010000002.1, read as the reverse complement.
TCTCGCGGACCATGGTGCACAGTTCTTCAAGGTTTTGCAGGTCCTGGCGGGTTGCGCTTCCGTCGGTGATGCGCTGGAGGATGCGGTACATTTGCACCGTGCCGACGCGGCAGGGCACGCATTTGCCGCAGCTTTCATCCATGCAGAACTCCATGAAGAACTTGGCCACGTCCGGCATGCAGCTCTGGTCGTCCATGACGATCAGACCGCCCGATCCCATGATCGAACCCAGCGCCTTCAAGCTCTCGTAGTCAACCTTCGTGTCGAGGAACTGGGCGGGGATGCATCCGCCGCTGGGACCGCCGGTTTGCGCCGCCTTGAACTCGCGCCCGTCCGGGATGCCGCCGCCGATGTCGAAGACGATCTCGCGCAGTGTGATGCCCATGGGAACCTCGATGAGGCCCGTGTTCTCCACCTTGCCGGCCAGCGCAAAGATCTTGGTGCCCTTGCTCTTCTCCGTACCGATGGCGGCGTACCAGTCCGCGCCGTGCTCGATGATGGGAACGATGTTGCCGAAGGTTTCCACGTTGTTGATCAGCGTCGGATGGCCCCAGAGGCCGCTCTGCGCCGGATAGGGCGGGCGCGGCACTGGCTGGCCGCGGCGGCCCATGATGCTGGCCATCAGCGCCGTTTCCTCGCCGCAGACGAACGCGCCGGCGCCGATGCGGATGTCGATGCGGAAGCTGAAGCTGCTGTCCAGCACGCGGCTGCCCAGCAGGCCGCGCCGCTCGGCTGCGCGGATCGCCCGCTCCAGCCGCTTGGCAGCCACGGGATACTCGCCGCGGACGTAGATGAAGCCCTGGTCGGCGCCTACCGCGTAGCCCGCGATGGCCATCCCTTCCAGCACGCGGTGCGGATCGGATTCCATCAGCGTGCGGTCCATGTACGCGCCCGGGTCGCCCTCGTCGCCATTGGCCACGACGTACTTCTTGTCGTCGGGCGCTTTGCGCACCAGGTCCCATTTCAGTCCGGACGGGTAACCGGCGCCGCCGCGGCCGCGCAGACCGCTCTTGCTGATCTCGGTGCACACGTCTTCGGGCGACATCTCGCGCAGTGCATAGGCCAACGCCAGATAGCCGCCACGCGCCACATAGTCCTCGAGGCGCTCGGGGTCGATGAGGCCGCTGTTGGAGAGGACGACCTTGGTCTGCTTGGCGAAGAAGGGCAGGTCGCTGGGCAAAAGCTTTTCCTGCACCGGTTGGCCGTTCAGCGCATGGTCGGCTACGATCTGGCGCGCCGCCTCTGGCGTGACGTTCTCATAGTAGACGTCGTTCTCGCCCTGGATCTGTACAGTGACAACCGGGCCGCGGCTGCACGGTCCCATGCAGCCGGTGGAGACGACCGCTACTTCGGCGTTGGCGTCCTGTTCCTTGATGGCGTCTTCCAGCGCCTGCTGGACAGCCGCGCCGCCCGATGACAGGCACGGGGTGCTGGCGCAGCACAGCAGCCGGCAGCGGTACTTGCCCTGCTTCTCCTGCTCGCGCTGGGCCATGGTCTGTAAATCAGCTCGGTTCATGGGAGATCGACCTCCTCCTCGGCGCCGTTGCTGGTGACGGCGACGCGTGCGGGCGACATTCCGGCAACGGCGGCATTGACGGCGGCCAGTGTGCTTTCAGGAGTCTCGCGGCCCAGTACTTCGCCGTCCACGATCAGGACTGGCGCGAGGCCGCAACTGCCCAGGCAGCGGGCTGTGTTAAGGCTGAACTTGCCATCCGGCGTCGTGTGGCCGGCCTCGATGCCGTAGGCGTCCTGCAAGGCAGCGACGATCTCGGCCGCCCGGCGGACGTAGCAGGCCGTGCCCATGCAGACGATGCAGTTGTGCTCCCCTTGCGGCTTGAGGGAAAAGAAATGGTAGAAGGTGGCCACGCCGTAGACCCAGCTCGGCGGCAGCTTGAGTTGCCGGGCTACGTAGAGCAGCAGGTCCTCTTCCAGAAAACCGAACGCTTCCTGGGCGGTATGCAGCACTTCGATCAAGGCGTCCTGCTGAAAGCGGAAACGTTTCAGCGTGCGGTCGATGAGCGCGAAACGCGGGTCGCCGCTGGGATGTTCAGCCGGGACGACTTCGCGCTGCGTTCTGGGGCGCGGGGGTTGCATGCGTGTTTCTCCTTCGCGTTGCTCAGGACATCTCGGTCCCGGCGGTATGCAGCGCGGAGCATCTGGTACGAGTTAGTTCAAATCAAGTTGATTTGTTCACAAGGAAGAATACCACGAAATCGTCGTTGCAGACATGATATGGGTCATATTGTGCGTTGATTTTGGGGGATAGAGTGGCGCAGGTAGGTGGTGTGGTTTCGCCACCGGTTGAACCCAGCGTCTGGTATGGGAAAGCATGCTGAAACAAGCTGCACATGCGAACGGGCTTGTTTCAGCATGCTTCGCACATATCAGCCTGGTATTTCAATGCCAGGCGCTGCTGCCGCATTTGTTGCGAACCAACCGCAAGTTGCTGGCCGTCACAGGTCTCTTCACGCGCGCATACGCATTAGACTGGTTAGTGATTTATCCGCTGTTGGCATAGACCTCGCCGCCCTAAGACCAAGCAAAAAGCCACGGAAACTCATGCACACGGTGCAAGCGTCCGCGGCTTTTATTGGTTTGGAACTGTTGCGCGTTTATCCGGCGGGGATCGGCTCTTCGACCTTCTCCAACCGCACCGCCGTTACCTTGAATTCCGGGATTTTGGCCAGCGGATCCAGGTGCTCGGCGCTGGTCAGCCAGTTGACCGAGGACGCGGGGAAGTGGAAGGTGCTGAAGACCAGGCCACGCGAGACGCGGCCGTTCAACTGCGCCTTGGCCTCGACCTCGCCGCGCCGCGAGATGACCCGCACCATGTCGCCGTCGCGCACGCCCAGCTTCTGCGCGTCCTCCAGGCTGATCTCCACCAGCGCCTCGGGGTAGACGGCCAGCAGGCCCTCGGCGCGGCGCGTCATCTCGCCGCCGTGCCAGTGGTAGATCACCCGTCCCGTGGTCAGGATGACGGGGTACTCGTCGTCCGGCTGCTCGGCCGGCGGAATGTGATCCACGGCAGCAAAACGGCCCTTGCCGCGGCTGAACTGCTTTGTGTGCAGGATCGGCGTGCCGGGGTGTGTCTTGTCGGGCACCGGCCACTGCAAGCGCGCGCCGGCCTCCAGCCGTCGATAGGTCACGCCGCCGTAGATCGGTGTCAGCGCGTTGATCTCGTCCATCGCGTCTTCGGGCGTGTCGTACTCCCAGTCGCCCCACGGCGCGTCGGGGTCAGGCGTCGCCGCGCCCAGTGCCAGCAGCCGGCTGGCTAGTTGCTTGACGATCCATGAGTCGCGCTGCGCCTCGCCCGGCGGCTCCACGGCCTTGCGCACCCGCTGGATGCGCCGCTCGGTGTTGGTGAAGGTGCCTTCTTTTTCGGCAAAGGCGGCCGCGGGCAGGATCACGTCGGCGAAGTGGCAGGTCTCGCTGAAGAACAGCTCCTGCACCACGATGAATTCGGTGCGGTCCAGCGAGTGCTGCACGTGGCGCAGATCGGGGTCGCTGACCATGGGGTTCTCGCCGATGATGTAGAGACAGCGAACATCGCCGCGTTCGGCCCCGTCCAGCATCTCTGTCACCGTCAGGCCGACCTTGTCGGAAAGCGGTACGCCCCAGGCGGCCTCGAACTTCTCCCGCACCGCTGGCAGGGTGACGTTCTGGTAACCGGCGTGGACATTGGGCAGCCCGCCCATGTCACAGGCGCCCTGGACGTTGTTCTGGCCCCGCAGCGGATTGACGCCGCCGCCGGCCACGCCCATGTTGCCCAGCAGCATTTGCATGTTGGCGCACGACATCACGTTGGCGACGCCGGTCGCGTGCTGGGTGATGCCCATGGCGTAGACCAGCGCGCCGGGCCGGTTTTCGCCCATCATGTGCGCGGCCTGCTCGATCTTTTCGGCGGACACGCCGGTGATCTGGCTGGTCAGCTCGGGCGTGTACTGCTCGACCACGGCGCGGAACTCCTCGAAACCTTCGGTGCGCTGCGCGATGAAGTCCATGTCGGCAAAGCCGTCGCGCAGGATGACGTGCATCAGCCCGTTGAGCAGGGCGATGTCGGTGCCGGGCCGGTGGCGCAGCCAGATGTCGGCGTGTTCGGTGATGTCGATGCGGCGCGGGTCGGCCACGATCAGCTTTGCGCCGCGCTGCCGCACTGCGCGCCGGATCTTGGTGCCGATAACCGGGTGGTTCTCGGTGGTGTTGCTACCGATGATGAAGATGCAACGGCTGTCGTTGGCCAGATCGCTGATGGAGTTGGTCATGGCGCCGCTGCCGAAGGATGTCACCAGACCGGTGACGGTGCTGCTGTGTCAGAGACGGGCGCAGTGGTCGATGCTGTTGGTACTCAGGAGCTGGCGGGTCAGCTTGGCGAAGAGGAAGTTTTCCTCGTTAGTACACTTGGCCGAGGCCAGCACCGCGAAAGCATCGCCGCCATGCGCCATCTTTTCGGCTGCAAACTTGCCCGCGACCACGTCCAGTGCGGTGTCCCAGTCGGTCTGGATGAAGGTGTCATCAGTAATCAGTGATCGGTTATCAGTGATCAGTGCAGTGGCGCTTGCACCATTCGTTGACCGATGTGTGGCGGTCCGTTTCTCCGCCTGACTGATTACTGTCCACTGATTACTGTTTACCTTCTCCTCGACGCCGGTCAGCCACTTGGCGCGCACCAGCGGGCGGGTCAGGCGCTCCGGGTTGTGGACATAATCATAGCCGTAGCGGCCCTTGACGCACAGCGCCATGCCGTTGACCGGGGCGTCCTGCGCGCTGGTGACGCGCACGATCTGGCCGCCGCGGATGTTGAGGTCGAAGTTGCAGCCCACGCCGCAGTAGGAGCAGGTGGTGCGGACGGTTTCGACCTGGGTGGTGCGGCCCTTGCCGCGGCTCATCTTGTCGGTCAGCGCGCCGACGGGGCAGTAGGCGACGCACTGGCCGCAGCTTTCGCAGCGCGCGTCCAGCAGCATCTCATCGGCGCCGGCCACCAGCTTGGTGGCAAAACCGCGCTGGGCAAAGCTCCACACGTCGCGGTTCTGAATCTCGCCGCAGGCACGGATGCAGCGGCTGCACAGGATGCACTTGTTGCGGTCGATGAAGATAAACGGGTTGGGATCGGGGTCGATGGGCCAGTCGTGACGCTGGCCGCTATGCTCCGGCCATTGCACGCCGTGGTCGTAGACCAGGTCCTGCAGCTCGCAGTCGCCAGCCACCTCGCAGCCCATGCAGTCGTTGGGGTGATCGGTGAGCAGCATCTCGAGCACGAACTTGCGCGTAGCGACAGCATCCGCGCTCATGGTGTCCACGACCATGCCATCACGCACCGGCGTGGTGCAGGCGGTCTGCAAGGCGCGCGCGCCCTGCACTGACACCACGCACATCCGGCACGCGCCGACGTTGCTCAGGTCGGGGTGGTGGCAGAGCGTTGGAATCTCGATGCCTGCCAGCCGGGCGGCATCCAGGATCGTCGCGCCGTCAGGGGCGGAGCAGGAGCGGTTGTTGATGGTGAGTGATACGGGCATGGCGTTCTCGGGGCTCAATTCTCGTAATCGTGTCCTAGTCGCGGACGGCTGTCTTTTCTACCGGCACGTACAGATACATAGTCAGCTTGCCGCGGCCGGGATCGAAATCCTGGTCGTATAACTCAAACTCTGGTCCGGGCACACGGCGGTAGCCGGACTGCGGCAGCCATTCGCTATAAACATAATCGAAGGTTTGGCGGATGACGGGCAGGGTAGTGTTGAAAACGGCGTAGGTTTGCGCCGGAATCTCCCAACGTTCCAGCCCCGCAGGCGTCGGCCAGCCGGCCGGTACTTCGTAGCCGGCCATGTAGTCGAACTCGCCGGTGGTCATGTCCATATTGTCTTCCACGCCGTAGGAGACGCGTGGGTCCACCTTGTGTTCGATCAGGGTGGCCTTGTCCGGGAAAAACGCTTCCCACAACGCCGGGATTTCGTTGTTGTCGTTCCTGCCACGGTATTTGATTCCGATGACGGTGAATGCCGGTCTGGAAATGAATTCGGGTTCCATAGGATGCTCTCGTTAGCGCGGCGACACAATGCGGACCGCGTCGAACTTGCAGACTTCGGCGCACATGCCGCAGCGCTCGCAGAGGTCGGGGTCGATGACGTGCACGCCCCGTTTCTCGCCGGTGATGGCGTTGCTGCCACAGTTGCGGCCACAGACCATGCACCCGGTACACAGCTCCGCGACGATGTCGAAGGTGATCAGCGCCTTGCATTTGTGAGCCGGGCAGGCTTTGTCGATGATGTGAGCGCGGAACTCGTCCTCGAAGAAGCGCAGCACAGACAGCACCGGCGACGGCGCAAGCTGTCCCAGGCCACACAACGAGCCGCGCTGCATTCCCTCGGCGAGCCTGTGCAACTCGTCCAGGTCCTCCAGCGTTCCCTCACCCTCGGTGATGCGATCCAGTATCTCCAGCATCCGCAGGCTGCCGATGCGGCAGGGCGGGCATTTGCCGCAGCTTTCGTCTACCACGAACTTCATGAAGTAGCGGGCGAACTCAACCATGCAGGTGGTTTCGTCGGCCACGATCATGCCGCCGGAGCCCATTACCGCACCGACCGCGCGCAATGAGTCGAAGTCAACCGGTGTGTCGAGGTATTGCTCCGGCAGGCAGCCGCCCAGTGGTCCGCCGGTCTGCACCGCCTTGAAGCGTTTGCCAAGGGCGACCCCGCCGCCGATGTCTTCGATGATCTCGCGCACCGTGATTCCCATGGGAACTTCGATCAGGCCGGTGCGCTGCACCTGGCCGGTCAGGGCAAACACGGCGGTGCCGGGGCTCTTTTCGGTGCCAATGGAGCGGAACCAGTCGGCGCCGTTGCGCATGATGCGCGGCGTGTAGGCGTAGCTCTTGACATTGTTGACGTTGCTGGGCTGGCCCCAAACGCCGGCCACCGCGGGGTAGGGCGGCCGCGGCCAGGGCTGACCCCGTTCGCCCATGATCGACGCCATCAGCGCCGTCTCTTCTCCGCAGACGAACGCGCCTGCGCCCTCTTTGACTTCCAGGTCGCAGTTGAAACCGGAGCCAAGAATGTTCTCGCCCAGCAGGCCAAGCTGGCGCGCCTGAGCCAGCGCAATCTTCAACCGCTCGATGGCCAGCGGATACTCGGCTCGGCAGTAGATATAACCGCGGTCCGCGCCAATGGCGTAGGCGGCGATGATCATGCCCTCGATGACGGAATGCGGATCGCCTTCCAGCACGGAGCGATCCATGAACGCGCCGGGGTCGCCCTCGTCCGCGTTGCAGATGACGTATTTCGGCCAGCTCTGCGTCTGGCGGGCCAGCTTCCACTTCATGCCGGCCGGAAAGCCGCCGCCGCCGCGGCCGCGGAGGTTGGACGAAATCATCTCATCGATGATCTCTTCGGGCGTGAGTTCCAGCAGGCACTTGCGCAGCGCCTGATAGCCGTCCTTCGCCAGATAATGGCCGATATTTTCCGGGTCGATGACGCCGCAGTTGCCCAGCAAGATGCGCTGCTGCTTGCCATAGAAGCCGATCTCGTGCCATTTCTCCACCAGCACAGCGCTGGCCGGATCCTTGTAGAGGAGACGCTCGACCGGCTGGCCACCAACCACGTGTTCCTGAACGATCTTGCTGGCGTTTTGCGGCTTGACCTGGGTGTAAAATGTTTCGTCGGGGTACACCACCGTGATCGGACCTTGTTCGCAGAAGCCGAAACAGCCCGTGCGCCGCACCTCGACCCCGTTTTCCAGCCCGTTCTTGACCAGTTCCTCGCGCAGCGCAGCGCCTACTTCTGTGCTGGCCGACGACGAGCAACCTGTGCCCATGCAGACGGCGATCCAGCGATGGGCGGGATCGTTGACGGCCAGTGTGGCTTCAGGCTGAGGTGTTAACGAAATAGGTGTGCTCATACATTAGTCCTTTTCAGGCGCTATCGATCTGTTTCTTGACGGTCCTAAGCAGCATTTCCTGGCGCAGCCGGCCCACAACTTCGCCATTCAATACGGCCACAGGCGCCAACGCACAAGATCCCAGGCAATAGACAATCTCGACAGTCAACTCGCCATCCGGTGTGGTTTCGCCCGGCCCAATGTGGTAACGGTCCTCCAGCGCGGTCATCAATACGGGAGTGCCCTTGACGTGACAGGCTGTCCCGTCACACAGCTTGAGGATGTGTCTGCCGCGCCGCTCCAGATAGAACTGAGCGTAGAAGGTCGCCACCCCATAGACCTTGCTGACCGATAACCCGAGCTGGCGGGCAATCAGTTGCAGCACTTCCTTGGGCAGGTAGTTGTACAGTTCCTGCGCGTTCTGCAGGATCGGGATCAGCGCGCCGCGATTGCCCCCATACTTTGCAAAAATGGGATCCATCAAGCTTAAGTCGATGCTTTCGGGCGGCGTAACGACGTTGGATGCGCCTGTATTCATGAGATGTCTCCGACGTGGAGTCAATGCATAATGGTCAGAATGTTGAGATCAGTCCCTGGTACTAGACTACTATACCAGCGGAAGAGTGTCACCACCATGATTAATGTCATATTTTGACCATCAGAGTTGCGTGGATTGACAGGCATTCCCGCCTTCGGTACAATGATACCTGCTTGTTCATCTGCAACCGGAATGCTGCCGGCTCTGCTCGCACTACGAGACCACACGAACCTTCATGTCTCCCTCACCAGTTCCTGATGGCTACGTCCGCGGCCCGATATTCTATGACGGCGGCGCTGAAGATAGCGTTTATAACGAATATGCCCGCTACGCTTTCTGGAATCTGGCGGGCGGCTACGGCTCGCGGATTGTCGTCCTGACCACCAATCGCGGTGCAACTCAGGCCGACTACGGCTACACCGCCGCGTTTCAATCGCTGGAAGCAGCCAGCGTGCGGCTGGTAGTCGTTAGCGATCGGTCGTCAAGTTTCGATCAATCGGTGATTCACAGCATCGAGCACAGCACCGCAGTTTTCCTGTCGGGCGGGCATCCGCTGCGCTGGTCCACGACGATTGGCGGTACGCCGCTGGCGACTGCCATCCGCCGCGCCAATGCCTGCGGCAAGGCGGTCGGCGGCGTTGGCGGCTCTGCTGCCTTTCTCGGCAATCATATGTTGGTATATGACGACCAGCCGCTGCCGCGCATGGCGCCTGGTCTGGGCTTGAGCAACCGCATCCTGGTGGCCGCGCATTTTGACGCCGACCGCTACACCCATCTGCTGAAGTTGGCCATTGCCAGCAATCCGTACGTGCTGGGTATCGGTCTCTCGGACCAGGCTGCATTCATTCGCCGCGCCGACACGATGATCGAAGTGGTGGGCCTTGCCAGCCTCTTGCTGGTTGATGGCCAGGCGATGACCTCGACCAACGTGTTGAGCTGGAAGCCGGGCCAGCCGTTTGAGGCGCCCGGCCTGAAAACCCTGGAGTTGCAGCCGGACTATCGCTACGATCTGGAGACGCACTCTGTGGAGCTTCCTGAAATTGCGCTGCCGATGCCGGTCCGCAGTTCGCTGTAATTCGGTAAGTATCAAATGACGATTTGGGCCAGTTTTGGAGGTGACCATGCTGCAAACGGGTGCTGATGTTGCCACGCTGTTGATAGTATTCCAGTTCATGATACTGATCATCATCACGCTGGCCATGGCGGCCGGCGCGATGTACGCCATGATCATGTTGAATCGCAAGATCAAGGAAATCATGCCGATGGTGCAGGGTCGCTCGCGCCAGTTGGCAGAAACCACCGACAAGATCAGCAATAAGGCTGCCGGCCCATTCATTGCCGCCGAGGCCAAGCAGGCCAAACTAAAGGCCGAGCGCGATCATGTCATTGCATCACTCAGGAGAGAGAAAGATGGAGCTTAGTAAACGATTGCCGTTCCCCGTAGGAATCCTGTACGGTGTTCTGGTAGGTGCATTTATCGGTGCTGTCGCATCCGTGCTGCTGGCAAATGTGCGGACCAGAAAAACCGACGGTGAGATCGAAGGCAAGTCGCCAGGAGTCGGCGATTTTGTGCGTTTCGTCGTCGCTGCAGGCGCATTGATTCGGATAGCGAATGAGTTTCTGGCGCCCAAGGACGAGAAGGCGTAGGTTGTTTGAAAAGTCTGAGCGACCCCCTTTTCAAGCAAACTTTTAAGTCTCACGTCAGACGTCATGGTGCCAATCAGCCCCGGCGGTGTGGAATAAATTCCCGCTTTGCCGGGGCTTTGCTATGTCTTGTACAGGTTTCAACTTGTGAAATAGCCGTGACCAATCTATAATGAAACCCGTCACAACCACTGGTTTGGCAAGGATCACGTGAACCATAATAACCAGAGAGCGAATGAGGAGGATCAGGTGAATTCAGGCACCGAGGCTGGAAATCTTGTAGCGGTCGTGGGCGCTGGCCCGGCCGGTATTTACGCGTCCAAACAACTGGCGGACGCAGGCGTCAGGGTCGTGCTGTTGAACCGCGATATCAAGCCGGGCGGGCTGGCCGAGTATGGCATCTATCACGACAAGCACAAGATGAAGGAAGGGCTGCGCAAGCAATTCCGCCAGATCCTCGCCAATCCCGCGATTCACTACTTTGGCAACGTCACCATCGGCGCAGAGGGAACTTTGTCGCTGCAAGACCTGCGCGATCTGGGCTGCCAGGCAATTCTGGTGACCGTCGGCGCGCAGGGAACCAAATGGCTGGGACTGGCGGGCGAAGACCTCCAAGGCGTCTATCACGCCAAAGATATCGTCTATCACTACAACCAATTGCCCCCCTTCAGTGAGCAGAAGTTCTACATCGGCCGGCGCGCCGCGCTGATCGGCGTCGGCAACGTCATGGTCGACGTGGCGCACTGGTTGGTGCGCGACCTGGGGATCGACGAAGTGATCGCCGTGGCCCGCCGCGGCCCGACCGAGGTCAAGTTCACCAAGAAGGAGATGGAAAGCGTCGTTGCCAACCTCGACGTGGCGGCGCTGGACGCCGAGATCGCCCGGGTCACGCCGCTGATGCTGGACGTCGGCCAGGACCCCGCCCAGGCGCGTGATTTCATCCTCTCGGCGCAGGCCAAAGGTGAGCCGGCAACCTCGGACACCGTGTTTCGTTTTGAGTTCCTCAGCTCGCCGACTGCCATCATAGACGACGGTCATGGACGGGTTGGTGGTCTGGAGGTAGAGGACACGAAGCTCGTGCCGCGCAACAACGACACCAGTGCACGCGGCCTGGGAACACACCGCGTGCTGGATGTGGATACCGTGGTCTTCTGCATCGGCGATCGGGTCGACGAGGACCTGGGGCTGCCGGTGGAATGGAATGAGTTCGTCAAGAATCCTGCGCCGCGCTACTCGACCGATGGCGTCTCCTACGAGGCATACGATCCTGTCGCCAGTGCACCGATCGATGGCGTCTTCGTGGCAGGCTGGGCGCGCAAGGCCAGCGATGGTCTGGTTGGCGTGGCCCGCAAAGATGGCACCCAGGGCGCCGACGCGGTCCTGCGCTATCTGGAGACGGCGCCCAAGCTCGATCCGGATACCCTGCAACAGCGCGAACAACAGTTGGCTCAGCGTCTTGCGCAATCCGGCGAGCCAGTGGTGCGCAAGGCGGATTGGCAGCGCCTGGAGGATGTCGAACAGGCTGAGGCTGCCCGGCAAGGTCTTGAGGAATTCAAGTTTGGTTCCAACGAAGAGATGTTGGCGGCCATGGGCATGGCGCAGCCGGCCTGACCAGCCTGACATTCTCTTCCACGCTTCGGAGGTTTCACCATGAGTTTGCAGGAAATCGTGATTGTGGGCGGCGCGCGCACGCCGTTCGGCAAGTTCGGTGGCTCCCTGCGCGATGTGACGGCAACCGAGCTGGGCGTGGCCGCGGCCAAAGGCGCGCTGGATGCGGCCGGTGTGCCGGCCGATCGGGTCGATCATGTCATCTTTGGCAACGTCATCCAGTCCAGTCGCGACGCCGCCTACCTTGGCCGCCACGTTGGGCTATGGGCCGGTGTGCCGCAGAGCGCGCCCGGCCTGACGCTGAACCGGCTGTGCGGTTCCGGTTTCGAGGCTATCATCGATGCGGCGCGCATGATCACCTGCGGCGAGGCGAAGGTGGTGCTGGCCGGTGGCGCTGAGAATATGAGCCAGGCGCCGCTGGTGGCGCGCAACGCCCGCTGGGGCATCGGTCTTGGCGAGGGCATGACCCTCGAAGACTCGCTCTGGCAGGGTCTGACCGACAGCTACAACAATTTGCCCATGGCCATCACGGCTGAAAACCTGGCCCAACAGTTTGCAGTGACCCGCGAGGAGCAGGACAAGATGGCGCTGTCCAGCCAGCAGCGCGCGGCCGCGGCCTGGCAGGCCGGCCGGCTGGCGGAAGAAGTCGTCCCCGTGCCCGGCAGGGACGGCCGCGGCAAGCCGACCACTGTGACCATCGACGAGCACTTTCGCGCCGATACCACTATGGAGGTACTGGCTCGCCTGCCTGCTCGCTTCATCCCCAAGAACGGCACTGTCACCGCCGGCAATGCCAGCGGTATTGTCGACGGCGCCGCGGCAGTGATTGTCACGACTGCCGAGACGGCGAAAGAGATGGGTGTTGTCCCGCTGGCGCGGTTGGTGAGTTGGGGCATCGCGGGCGTCAGCCCGGATATCATGGGCATCGGACCGGTGCCGGCGACCCGCATGGCTCTGGAGCGGGCCGGCCTGTCGATGGATGATATCGGGTTGTTCGAGATCAACGAAGCCTTTGCGGCTCAGTGTCTGGCCTGCGTCAAGGATCTTGACCTGAACCCGGAGATTCTCAACGTCAACGGTGGTGCAATCTCCATCGGCCATCCGTTGGGAGCGACCGGCACGCGGCTGGTGCTGACGTTGATCAAGGAAATGCAGCGGCGCGGTGTCCGCTATGGAAGCGCGTCCATGTGTATCGGTGGCGGGATGGGATCGGCCGGCGTCTTTGAACTGCTGAACTGACATCAATACCACCTAACCGGCGTCCGCAGCGTAACTGGCTGCGGGCGCCGGTGTTTTGTGTAAGAACATACCTCAAGTCTGGCTGCCGCTTTGGCCGGTCTTTGCACCGAGCCAACTCTGTTAGTTATAGACATAAACCAGTGGAAAAGGAGACAATTATGACACATGAGCAGGATTTGACCGGGCGGTGGGCGCTGATCCTGGGTTCATCCAGTGGATTTGGGCGGGCGACAGCTTTGGAGCTGGCCAGCCGCGGCATGAACATTTTCGGCGTACACCTTGACCTGAAATCGACGCTGCCCTACGCTCGCCAGGTTGTGACCGACATCGAAGCGATGGGCCGGCAGGCGATCTTCTTTAACACCAATGCCGCGGACAGTGGCAAACGCGGCAAAGTCCTGGACCAGATACAGGCAAAGCTGGCGGCCGATGGCGGCCACCAGCACCTGCACGTGTTGATGCACTCGTTGGCCTTTGGCACCCTTCTGCCGTTCATCGCCGACTCGCCCGATGAGGCGATTTCGGAGGCGCAGATGGACATGACTCTCAACGTCATGGCCCACAGCCTGGTCTACTGGGTACAAGATCTGATGCGGCGCGGCCTGTTTACCAGCGGCAGTCGTGTCTTCTCGATGACCAGCTCGGGCTCCCACCGGGTGTTCAAGAGTTACGGCGCTGTCTCGGCTGCCAAGGCGGCGCTGGAGTCGCACACTCGCCAGCTCGCGCTGGAGCTTGGACCGGCCGGCGTGATGATCAACTGTATCGAGGCCGGCGTCACCGACACGCCTGCGTTGCGCAAGATTCCGGGCCACGAGGCGTTCATCGAAATGGCGACCCGCTTCAATCCCACCGGACGCATGACCACCGAGCCGGATGTGGCAGTCACCATTGCCGCGCTCTCAGATCCCCGTGTACGCTTCATGAGCGGCTCGGTGATCTACGTGGACGGCGGCGAGGATGTGGTGGGCGCGTAGCACGCAACTCTATCGTCCTGACCTCAGGACTGGTTTGATAAGTGAGCCGCTGGAGCCTGCTTCAGCGGCTCTTTTAGTTGGTGCGTTACGTTCCTGGCTGGTGGAGTGGCGCTGAGATGCCGTTTGAAAAGTCTCGTTGAACGACTGCGGAAGCGGACGACTACTCGTCACGACAGCTCTCCGGCTGCCGGAGTGCCCTCTGGCTACGGGTTCGTCGACTTCCGCAGTCTGAAGCGAATCCCGTTTCAACCAGTCTCTGAGGATCCCGCCCCGCAGGACTATTGCGCCACACCCCGCTAGCTGGCCGGCTTTCCGGGCTTTCTCGACGCTTTCAATCAGCTTCTTTAGCTATTTTTCGGGCATTGTGTGTTGGCTGTCTTGCCAGATGCCCCCAGAGTCGATAAGATGGTGCCATGACTTTTTCCGTACTCATGTCGGAAGAGCCGAATCGTTTCCTTCCGCTGGTCATCGTCCTGCTGCTTGCGTTTGTCGTACCGATCTTGCTGTCGCGCTTTCAACGAGTGCCGGTAGTAGTGGGTGAGATCGTTGCCGGCATCCTTGTCGGCCCTGCTTTCCTGGGACTGGTCACAGAAACTCCGATTTTGGTCTTCATGCAAGACATCGGGTTGGCGTTCCTGATGTTCCTGGCGGGCATGGAAATCAACCTGGATCAGCTGCTGCCTTCGCGAAACGGCAAATCCGCGGGCGATGAACCGCAGGTTGTGTCCAGCGCGTTGGTTGTTTATGCGCTGACGTTGGCGCTGGCGCTGGCGGCCGGGTTCCTGGTGGTGCGTTCGGGCGCCGGGGGCGACACGCTGCTACTGGCCTTTGTTTTCACCGCCACGTCCTTGGGTGTGGTGTTGCCGACGCTGAAGGAGCGCGGGATGCTCAGCTCGCGCTTCGGCCAATTCCTCCTCGTGTCGGCGACGCTGGCTGATTTCATCACGATCATCCTGCTGACCGTGTATGTCATTACCTTTGACCGCGGCTTCGATCTGGAGGTTCTTTCACTGGGGTTGCTCTTCGTGGCATTCCTGATTTTCTACCGCATCGGGCCGAGTTTCGTGCGCCGACCGCGGGTGCGCAAGTTCTTCGATGATCTCTCGCGTGCTACGGTGCAGATCAAGGTGCGCGGCGCGATCCTGATCATGATGCTGTTTGTCGTCCTGGCCGAATTCGTTGACGCCGAGCTGATTCTGGGCGCGTTCCTGGCCGGTCTCATCATCTCGTTGTTGAAAGGCCCCGAGGACGAGTCGCTGGTCGAGAAGCTGGAGGCTTTTGGCTTCGGCTTCTTTATCCCGGTGTTTTTCATCATGGTCGGTGTCGAGCTTGACCTGACAGCGGCGTTCGATGCGCCGTCCCGGCTGGTGATCGTGCTGCTGCTGCTGGTAGTCGCGACGGTGGTCAAGGTGGTGCCGGTGCTGCTGGCGGGTCGCAGCTTTTCCCTGCGCGAGCGGCTGGCCGGCGGCGTGCTGCTCAACACTCATCTGTCGCTGGAAGTTGCTATCGCTGTCATCGGCCTGCGGACCGGCCTGCTGGATGCGGCCACCAGCACCTTCGTCGTGCTGTTTGCGTTGCTGACCGTGCTCATAATGCCGTTGATCTTCAACGTCCTGGCACCGTTGGTCGTGCAAATTCGCAGCAGGTTTACCCTCGCGATCGGTGTTACCGATCTGTCGCTGGCCGTGGCTCAGGAATTGCGCGCCCACGGCGACACGGTTCGATTCGTCGAACCGCAGCCATCGCCGGCCCAGCGAGCGATCACGTCCGGCTTCGAAGTGCTGGCGGCGGATCAGACTGCGGAGGGCTTGCGCAGTCTCGGCATCGCGGACACGGACTCTGTGCTGCTGTTGGGCGAACAGGATGAAGAGAACCTGGAACTGGCGAAGCTGGTGCGCCAGTTATGCGACTCAAATGTGGTCGTGTACGTCAAAGACCCGGAGTACCTGGACAGCTACGAAACGCTCGGTGTCCAGCCGTTCATCGGCGCCATGTTCCGCGCCACCATCATCGCGCTGCTGGCGCGCAATCCTGATGCATTCCGGCTGTTGACGTCAACCAATGACGAGCGTGATGTGATGGAAGTCCGGCTCGAAAATCGTTCGCTGGCGGGTGTGTTGGTGCGCAATTTGCGGTTGCCGGGAGACTACCTGGTGATGTCGATCCGGCGTCACGGAGAGCTAATCGTTCCCCACGGCAACACCGTGCTTGAATTCGGCGACCGCCTGACGATTCTCGGCAGCAACGAGCGTATGCGTGAGATGAAAGAATGGCTGGAAGGTCGGTCGGGAATGTTGGATACGCACAGTATCACCGACATGGGCGTTCGCTAGAAAGGGGCCAATATGGAAGACGGCGGCAGCTTGCTGCCTGTCCTGCTGGTTGTAGGCCTTGCATTTGTTGTCCCCCTGATTTTGCAGCGGTTCCGCCGTTTGCAGATACCGGTTGTTGTCGGTGAGATCATCGCCGGTATGGTCATCGGCCGCAGCGGCCTCAACTGGGTAGTGGATGACCCGGTGCTGGAGGTGCTGGCTGCGCTGGGATTCGCATTCTTGATGTTTCTGTCGGGTTTGGAGATCGACTTCACCGTGCTGGCGGGCCTGCAACGCAAGTCTACCCGCCTGATGCAAAACCCGGTCGTGGTCGGTACGTCGATTTTGGTGCTGACCATCGCGCTGGCCTTCGGGATTGCCTTTACGCTCTCAGCCCTGGGGCTGGTCAGAAACCCGTGGTTGCCGACGTTGATTCTGTCTACCACCTCACTGGGCATCGTCCTGCCCGTTCTGCGTGAAAAGGGCATCTCCTCCGGCCAGTTCGGCCAGACGATTCTGTTGGCCGCGCTGATCGCCGATTTCGTCACCATGGTGCTGATCACCCTGGTGGTCGCGGTTATCTCTGGCGGCGTCACGCTGGAAGTGCTACTGGTTGGGCTGCTGCTGGTGGCTTTTGTAGTGGCGGCACGGTACGCGCCACAGTTGGTTCGCTGGCGACCTCTGCAACGAGCTCTGGATGACCTGACCCGCGCCACCGTGCAGATCAAGGTTCGCGGCGCGCTGGCTGTCATGTTTGCGTTCGTGGTGCTGTCGGAGGTTTTGGGGGCGGAGGTGATCCTGGGCGCATTCCTGGCGGGCGCACTGATTTCGCTCATATCCAGCCCGGAGAACCCGGGCGACAATGAGGCGCGCCACAAGCTCGACGCCATCGGTTTCGGTTTCATGGTGCCGATCTTCTTTATCATGGTCGGTGTCAGCTTCGATCTGCCGGCATTGTTCTCGTCGGCCAGTGCCTTGGCGTTGTTCCCGTTGCTGCTGGTGGCCGCCTATGTTGTCAAGATCGTACCGGCGCTACTCCTGCAGCCGTCGTTTGGGCGGCGCAACGCGCTGGCTGCCGGTGTGCTGCTCTCCTCACGTCTCTCGCTGATCATCGCCGCTTCGGCCATTGGTATGCGGCTGGGAATCATCAGCGAGGCGCTCAATGCCGACATTATCCTGGTGGCCATCACCACGTCTACGGTCTCCCCGGCGCTGTTCAACCGGATGCTGCCGGCGCCGCCGCTGCCGGAGCGGCTTCCAATCGTGCTGGTGGGAGCGGGACAGATCGCGATGCTGGTGGCGCAGCGACTCAGGCAGCGCAGCCATGACATCGTTGTCATCGACAGCCATCCCGACCGCGTTGAACGGGCCAACCAGCTTGGGATGACAGGCGTGCTGGGTCAGGCAGACACGATGGCAGGCCTCAAGGCCGCCGGCGCTGATACTGCCCAGTCCGTGGTGGTCGCGACCGCGGACGACGATTTCAATCTGCGGGTGTGTGTGCTGGCCAGAAGCTCGTTTGGCATTCCCCATCTTGTGGCTTACGTCCACGACCCGGCCCGGCTGCGTGAGTTTCAAGTGGCAGGCGCGCACGCGGTCAATCCGGGTCTGGCGGCCGCATCTGTGATGGACGGCCTCATCAGTTTCCCTGATGCGCTGGAGCTGCTTACGTCGCTGGAGGACGACAAAGAAGTGGTGGAAGTTGAGCTGCTCAACGCGGACTGTATCGGCAGGTCGCTGCGCGACGTGCGCTTGCCGGGGGATGTGCTGGTGTTGTCTATCAGGCGGCGGGAAGAGGTCATCTTGCCGCATGGCTACAACGTGATGGAACGCGGCGACCACATCACGCTGGTAGGGGAGCAGAGTGCCATTGCTGAAGCCGCGGCGTGGATGCACGGCGCTCCAGTCGAAGTGCAGCATTCGCTGGATTGGCGTTCCGAGGGGCATTGAGTACAATTACCGCAGTTGCAAAAGTTCGCAACTGCCAATCGTTGGTGTCTACACATTTGATTCCTTGCCCAGACGGCAATGCAGGAGCGGATCTTTCTTACCCATGTCTTGCGAATCGCGAGCGATAGACCAACTGCGCGAGTCCGGCGTTCGTTTGACGCCACAACGCGCGATGGTGCTGGAGGCAATTTACCACAACGACGGGCACCTCAGCGTCGATGAGGTGCATGAGCGCGTGCAACAGCAGTCGCCCTATGTGGACCTGTCTACGATTTACCGGACGGTGATGTTCCTCAAGCAGCAGGGCGTGATCGGCGAACTGCGGCTTGACGGCCAGCCGGTGCGCTACGAGGCGGTGCGCTACGGGAAGGAGCATCACCACGCAGTTTGCAGCACCTGCGGAGCGATGATCGAGATCGACTCGGTAGATATGCAAGAGCTGAGCGATATCCTGACGCAAAAGTACGGGTTTGCAGTGAATCTGATTCACTTGACGTTGACGGGGCAATGCGCCGCCTGCCAGGCCATCTCGCCCTGATTCGACGCACTTGCAAGCGTCCATTCGGCAAGAAGCTGATCGAGTTCTGAGAGCTAAGGAGGACAATATGCTGTTCAGTCAGTTTCATATTCCGTTTGCAGCGCCGGAAGCAATGCACATTCCCGATGGCTTCCTCTCGGCGCCGGTTGCTATTGCGATGTGGGTGATTACTGCCGCGTTCGTCGTGCTGGCGGTCCGTCGTGCCAGCCGCGAATTCGACGAGCGGATGGTGCCGCTGATGGGCGTGCTGGCGGCGTTCATCTTCGCCGCACAGGCCTTTAACTTTCCGGTAGCTGGCGGCACGTCTGGCCATTTCCTGGGCGGTGCGCTGGCAGCGATCCTGCTGGGGCCGTGGGCGGGTTTGCTGATCATGACAGCAGTGATCGCACTGCAGGCGCTGATCTTCCAGGACGGCGGGCTGCTGGCTATGGGCGCCAACATCTTCGTGATGGGCATCGTCACGGTCTGGATCGGTTATTTCGTCTACCAGGCGATGGCGCGTTTCAACCGCTACGCAGCTGCCTTCATCGCTGGCTGGCTGTCGGTTTTCGTCGCTGCGGTCATGGCATCTTTCTTGTTGGCCCTGAGCGGTACGGCGTCGCTGGGTGTGGTCCTGGCGGCGATGGCCACGGTCCACGCGTTCATCGGTGTCGGCGAGGGACTGATCACGGCTGGTGCTGTGGCGCTGGTCGCCGCAGCGCTTCCGGAGATGTATGGCCGGCAGGTGTCCGGTCGCAAGACAGACCGCGGTACATTTATCGCTGGCGGCGTGATCCTGGCGCTGGCTGTCGGTGTGATGGCGGTGTTCTTTGCCTCGCCCAGCCCTGATGGATTGGAGCGGGTTGCTGAGGACAAGGGGTTCCTGGGTGCAGCTCAGGGACCGTTGTACGAACTGGCACCGGACTACGTGGTGCCGGGTGTCACCAACGAGACACTGGCTGCCGTGCTGGCGGTGATTCTGGGCACGCTCTTGCTTTTTGCCGTCGGGTACGGCATTGCGCGCGCCTTGCGGCGTCGCTCCAGACGGCTGGCTGAAACGCCGGTTGTTGTGACAGATTCGCCGTAAGCGCCGGCGGCATTGAGGACACCAGAGTGCACATCCACGTTCTTGACCAGTACCGTCACGCAGACAGCCCGGTGCACCGGCTGGACCCGCGTGTCAAGCTGGTGTCAGCGTTGTTCTTTATCCTGGCCTGTGCGCTGACGCCGGACGGCGCGTGGCCGGCCTTTGTGGCGCTGGCGTTGCTCTGGCTGGCAGTCACCCTGATGGCCGACGTGTCGCTGACCTTGTTATTGCGCCGCGGGTTGATTGCGTTGCCCTTCATGCTGGCCGCCGTGACGGTGCTGTTCACCATCGCCGGCGCCCCGCTGCTGACCATCCCGTTGCCCTTCTCCGATCACACGCTGGTCATCACCGACAATGGTGTTATCCGCTTCTTCACGATCATGCTGAAGAGCTGGCTGTCGGTGCTGATGGCGCTGCTTTTGTCGGCCACCACTACGTTTCCCGATATCCTGCGGGCGTTGCGGGGCATTGGCGTGCCCAATGTGCTGGTCGGTGTCATCGGCTTCATGTATCGCTACATGTTCGTGCTGGGTGACGAAGTGCTGCGATTGATGCGCGCCCGCGAGGCGCGCATGGCCTGGGGACCGCCCGGCCAGAAGCACGGCGGCACCGTTATCTGGCGCGCCAGGATCGTGGGCGGCATGGTTGGCAGTCTGTTCGTGCGTTCCCTGGACCGCAGCGACCGCGTCTACAACGCGATGGTGAGCCGCGGCTACACGGGCGAAATCGTATGGCCCGACAAGCCAGCGTTGCACTTCCCGGACATCGCCTGGGCTGGTGGGTTCGCGGTTGTCCTAATCACTATCGAACTTTGGGCGAGGCTATTGTAGGCTACTATGACTGAGATAAACGGCGACGAGCCGGTCCTGCACGTTCACGACCTGCGCTACGCCTACCCTGACGGGCGGGAGGCGCTCAACGGGGTGACGATGCACGTCAACCACGGCGAAAAGGTGGCGCTGGTCGGCCCCAACGGCGCTGGCAAGTCGACGCTGATGCTGCACTTCAACGGCATCCTCAAAGGCAATGCCGGGCAAGTCCGCGTGGACGGCATGGATCTGGTCAAGGAGAACCTGGGCGTGATCCGCGCCAAGGTCGGGTTGGTTTTTCAGAACCCTGACGACCAACTGTTCTCCACTACTGTCTTCGAGGATGTGGCTTTTGGCCCGCTGCACATGGGTTTCTCCAGCGAGGAGGTGCATCATCGAGTACACGACGCTTTGGAAAAGGTAGGCATCGGCGATTTCGCCCCGCGTATGCCGCATCATCTGAGCGTAGGCGAGCGCAAGCGGGTTGCGATGGCCACCGTGCTGGCAATGGGGCCCAGCATCCTGGTGCTGGATGAGCCGACGGCTGGCCTGGACCCGCGCGGCCGCCGTAGTCTGATCAATCTGTTGCGCTCGCTGGACGCGACCATGCTGGTCAGCACGCACGACATGCCGCTGGTTGGTGAACTGTTCGAGCGCATGATCGTCCTGGATGGCGGTCAGGTTGTGGCCGACGGACCAACAGCCGAGATCATGGCCAATCCTGAGCTGCTGGAAGCGCACGGCCTGGAAGCGCCGTAGTCGATTCTTGCGGCCAGTAAAACTGTGGAGCAGATACTGTGGAAATTGAAGCCAAGTATGCGGTGCCGGATGAAGAAGTGTATCGTCGTCTCTGCGAGGCGACCGAACTGGCCGGCCTGCCGCTGAGCAGCCCACGGATCGCAAATGTGTGGGATCGCTACTACGACACGGCCGGTTACGACTTCCTGTCCGCCGGCTATTACTGCCGCGTTCGCAACAAAGGCGGGCGGGTCATAGTTACGTTGAAGTCGCTGGCGCCCGCCAGCGGAGCGCTGCACAGCCGCGACGAATTCGAGGCGATCGTTGAGCCTGGCACCGCCCTGCAGCCGGCTAGCTGGCCCGCCGGGGAGGCTGCAACGTTGGCCCAGCGAATCGGTCGCGGCGTACCGCTCTTGCTTCTGTTCGAGCTGCTGCAGGCGCGCCAAACCCGTGGGTTAGCGAATTCTGGCGGCGCCGTTCCGGTGATTGAACTTAGTCTCGACAAGGTGGAGTTTGCCGGCGCTGCTCTGGTGTTTTATGAACTGGAGGCGGAGGAGTTGATTCCCGATCAGGGGCCTTTGCTGGAGCGCCTTCACGAGGTGCTCACGGGCGACTGGGGGTTGGAACCGCAGCCGCTGTCGAAGTTCGAACGTGCTCTGGAGCTGTGCCGGCCGGATGTGTTCGCGCTGCTCTCGCCGTGAATGACTTGCCTTAAGAAATTAACTTGGAAAGCAGGCGTGGCTCGTCATTCCTGCGCAGGCGGGAATCCACACTTCGCCGTTCTGGGTTCCTGCCCGCGCGGGAACGACGGCGATTGCCGGATTCGCTTCTTCACTCCCATCATCCGGCGTCGGCAAAGCGCACCGCGCGTATACCATGCCAGAATCAACAAGGCCGCGCTTCATGCGCGGCCCTTTTGATGACCACGGCAAGCCCAAATCAGCTGCTGATCGGGTCGGCATCCATTGTAACCAGCGTCAGCAGCGCCTCGTACTCCTCCCGGCAGTCGGCGCATAGCCGCAGGTGCGCGTTCATTACCGGAGCAAAGCGCGACAAATCCTCCCCACCGGCCTGCGCCTCACAGTATTCGTCCAGCAGGGCCGTCACTTCCTCACAGCCCAGCTCGATCTCCTGTGTGCCGGCCAGCATTCGCAATACCCGGACAATCATAGGTGATGCATTCATGGTCATAGCGCTCGCTCCTTCGCATCCATCGTTTGGACGCTCCGGCGCCGGCTTCTCTTACCCACTAAGATCATTGAGCAACGTCTCGATGTTGTAGCCGCGATCCTCCAGGCGTGACCGCAGCCGCTTGCGGGCATCATGCAGGAGCTTGTACAGGGCGTTGCGATTCGTACCGAGCCTGTCAGCTACCACATCCATCGGGACGCCTTCTACCATTAACGCTACCAGCGCGGCACGCTGCCGCTCAGAAAGCTCCTCGTTGATCACTTCCGCGACCGCGCGCATGGTCTCGGCTCGTTCAACCGCGCGATCCGGCGCGTCGGGATCGGCCTCGTTGACCAGAAATGACGGCGTGAAATCACTTTCGCCGATGAGACTGTCGAGGCTGAAATCCCGCCAGCGGGCGCGGCGAAGCTCGCCCAGCGCCTGATGGACGGCGATCTTGCCCGCCCAGGTGGTGAACTTGCTACGTCCCTCGAATTGTTCCAGCTTGGCCCGAATCTGGAGCAGCGTGTCCTGGACAAAATCCTCGGCGAGATCCTGGATCTCAGAGTCAGCCAGTTTGTCGAGGTCGCTGCGGCTGCGGAGGTAGAAGAACAGCCGGCGTGCCAGCCATTGCCGCAAGTCTTGTAACGCGGCGTCCTGGCTCTGCTGCGAACCGGTCAGGTCGGCCAGCCATTGTTCGTTGGTACGTTCGCTCAGGGGAGACTCCTGGCTGGCATTGCGTCAGACGCCGGGATAGTACAAGTGACGGGCCACTCCGGTGCTGCCTGGTTGCCATCGCATTCTGAATGCGACGACCAAGCCAGCACGGGGAGTGACGCTCATCACTTGAAAACAGCGGTTGCGAAAAGTGTGTCGCCTTCGGTCACACTTCCGGTACGGGGGCGTACGGGCTGGTGCTCTGAATCTTGCGAATGATAGCAGCTCGCTGGCGCGGATTAGTGGCCTTCTCAAGTTGGCTGCGCAGCTTGCGTACCTTGTCGCGGCGCTGCCGGCGACGCTTGATTTCTTTCTGGCGTTCTGTGGCCATGTGTCGTTCCTTCCAGGTTAGTGGGTTGATTCTTGCTGGTCGTTGTCCAGCCAGCGTCGCGCAGTTTAGCTCAGGTGACACGAATTGTCAATCGACAGAGGCGTTCCGCACGCCTGCTTGTCGAATCCCATCTGATGGCTATAATGGCGCCACAAAGTGCGAGCGCCAACCACTTATCTGGAAACAGCATTTGAGGAGAGGCCGATGAGTACCCCTAAGCGCGGCGATGACTTCAAGGTCGTCATCAATCACGAAGAGCAGTATTCGCTGTGGCCGGGCGGACACCCCAATCCGCACGGCTGGAAAGACGCAGGTGCCGCCGGCACTCCGGAAGAATGCGTCAAGTTCATTGAGCGCGTCACGGCTGACTCGAGCCCGGCCAAACTTCGCCAAAGAATCGAGGAGTTGCAACGATGAGTTGGGAAGACCAGGAAGACACCACTGTTTACAAGGTTGTCATCAACCACGAGGAGCAGTATTCGATTTGGCCGGTCGATCGCGAGAATCCGCTGGGCTGGAATGATGTGGGCAAGTCAGGCACGAAACAGGAGTGCCTGGACTACATCTCAGAGGTCTGGACCGACATGCGCCCGTTGAGTCTGCGCAAAAAGATGGAGGAGATGGAGAGGGAGCGGCAGGCCAACGAAGGCGACTGACGTCCGCGCATGAACATTGTCGGCATCTCGGCGCTCTACCACGAGTCTGCCTGCTGCTTGCTGCAAGACGGCCGGTTGTCGGCAGCGGCCATGGAGGAACGTTTCACGCGCATCAAGCACGATCCGCGACTGCCGGTACACGCCTTTCGTTATTGCCTGGCAGCCGCGGGGTTGACCATCGCGGACGTTGACTGCATCGCCTGGTACGAGTTGCCGCAGAAAAAGCTTGCGCGGCAACTGTGGTCGGTAGGCAGTCAGCCTGATGCCGCCGAGACTGCGCACCGCAACGCAGCCCTGCCGGAGATGTTGATACGTGAGCGGCTCGGCCACACCGGGCCGCTTCTTTTCTTCGACCACCACCGTTCGCATGCCGCCAGCGCGTTTTTCTACAGCGGCTGGGACCGCGCGGCCGTGCTGACCGTGGATGGCGTGGGCGAATGGGCCACGACGACCTACGGTCGTGGGTTGGATGCAGCGCTGGACCTGTTCGAGGAGGTGCGCTTTCCGCACTCGCTGGGGCTGCTCTATGCCGCGTTGACCGCCTACCTCGGTTTCCGCATCAACAGCGATGAATACAAAGTCATGGGGTTGGCTGCCTACGGCGAGCCGCGCTTCGCGGATCGTATCTGGCGCCTGATCAGTGACCGGCCCGGCGGCCAGTTCGAACTGGACATGCGCTACTTTGACTTTGTGGCGGGCAAGAGCATGTTTAGTCCCGTACTGGCCGATCTGCTGGGCCAGCCGCCACGCCAGCCGCATGATTCTATCGAGTCGTTCCACCAGGATGTAGCGGCCAGCGTCCAGCACGTACTTGAGGCGCTGCTGCTGCGCAAGGTGCGCTACCTGCACCAGCGAACCGGCGAGCGGCGGCTGTGCATGGCCGGCGGCGTGGCGCTCAACAGCGTCGCCAACGGCCGCATTCGTCGCGAGGGACCGTTCGACGATCTCTTCATTCAGCCGGCCGCGGGCGACGCTGGTGGCTGCCTCGGTGCAGCCGCGCTGGCTCACGTTCAGCTGACCGGCAGACGACCTGACACAAGCCTGACCCATGTGTTGCTCGGCCCGCAATTCGAACCGGACGGCGTGGCCAGGCTGGTGCAGGCCACCGGCCCCGCGGCTCAGGACTTTCGCGGGCGGGAGAATGCGCTGCTGGAAGACGTCGTCGACCGATTGGTAGCCGGGCAGGTGGTCGGCTGGTTCCAGGGCCGCATGGAGTTCGGGCCGCGGGCGCTGGGCGCGCGCAGCATTCTGGCTGATCCCACGGATCCCATGGCCCGTGAGCGGATCAATCGGTTAGTCAAGCAGCGCGAGCTGTTCCGTCCCTTCGCTCCCAGCGTGCTGACCGACCACGCTGCGGCCCATTTCGATCTCCCACATACCTCGCCGTTCATGCTGGAGACGTGCGCTGTGCGCTCGCCGCTCGCGCTGCCGGCGATCACGCACGTTGACGGTTCGGCCCGGCCGCAGACCGTGGATGCGGCCACCACCCCCCGGTTTGCCGCGCTGCTGCGGGCATTCTACAGGCGCACCGGCTGTCCGATGCTTCTCAACACCTCGTTCAACCAGGCGGGAGAACCCATTGTCTGTACCCCGGCGGACGCGCTTTTCTGCTTCGTCAACGCCGGGCTGGATGCGCTGGTGCTGGAGGACTGGCTGTTCGACCGAGTGGCCATGCCAGACAACTGGTCGGAGCTGGTTGCAGCCTGGGGCAGCGAACCTCCCGTGCTGGCAGATGCCGCGTCCCGATCCCCCCTGGGCGAGAACCTCTACACCTTCGTATGACCACCCCTGAACCGATCAGCATCTGGCAGCCGGGAGTCGTCGATGGACGGGCTGTGTTCCAGCGGCCCGGCCTGCATCCTTTCGGCGACCACTATGCCGACCGTCTGCAACTTAACCCCAAGCGACCGGGTGATCCAGCGCGCATTTGCTTCTTCGGTGAATCGGCGGCGGCTGGCTACCTGCTGGCGCGGCATGTCACGCCGGCCAAGGCGCTCCAGGCACATCTGCGCCACCTGCTGCCCGAGGACACACCCGATGTCATCGACCTGGCGCGCACCAACGAGCGGCTGGCGTCGCTGGTCGAAACGGTGAAGCGTTCCTTTCAACTGTCGCCAGACCTGCTGATCATCTACGCCGGCAACAACTGGAACCTGCTGGAGACGCCGGAGCTGTCGCCCTACTTTCCGTCGGAGCGGGGCAAGCAGCAGATGGCCGAAGCGCTGCTGGCAGGAGGACTCGACGCGCTGGCCGAACTGGCACTGCGGGAACGGCTGGCGAGGGCCTGGCGCGCGCTAGCTGAAATCGCAGAGGTTGCCCGCGCCAACAGCACCCCGGTGGTATTGGTCGTTCCCGAAGTCAATCTGGCCGACTGGGAGACGCTGCAACCGGCGCCGTGGCTACCTGGCGATGGGCTGGAGCGATGGTATGCCCTGCTGGAGGATGCGCAGCGCAGTCTGCATGGCGGCCACTACGCCGCGGCCAGCGGTGCTGCACTGGCGATGCTGGACCTCGATGACGGTGTTAGTCCGACTCCATACCGGCTGCTGGCGCAGGCTCGTGCCGGACAAGGTGACTGGCCGGCTGCACGCGCGGCCGCTGAGGCTGAAGTCGTGTCGGGCCACTACCCGACCATGTGTTTCCTGGGAGCGCCGCAGGCCAGCTCTGCCGAGCAGCGGCTGCTGCGCCACGCGGCCCAGATCTTTGGTTTCGCCATAGTTGACCTGCCCAGGCTGTTTGCTGGCGACGGCGCGGATGCGTTGCCCGGCCGGCGATTATTCATGGATTACTGCCACCTGACTGTCGAAGGTGTTCACCAGGCGGCTGCGGGCATGGCTGCTGCGGCGCTGGAAGCTCTGCGACACGGGACGACGCCCGATGTAGCCGCGCTGATCCGCGACCTGCCGCGGCCGGTGATCTCGCCGGAACATCTGGCCGTTGCTGAGCTGGGTGCAGCGATCCACACCGCGCACCGTCTCGCTGACTTCCTGCGCAAGGATGAATTGGTGCGCCACTGGCTGGAGAGGGCGCTGGACACGTCGCCGGGCATTGCGCAGACGTTTCTCGAAGTAGTCGCGGCGCGCAGCGTTGATCTGCCGGCGTTATTCACCGCGGCGCAGCAGAGCAATCTTGCGTCGCCCTACACGTTGCAGCTTCAGCATGGCTGGCGCTACGATCACATCGACGCCTGTCTGGTGCAGGCCATCATCGACGTGCTGGCCAGGCGGGATCCTGAGCTTGCAAAGCGGGCGACGCAGTCGTTGCTGGAACGGGCGCCGTCATCTGCCGATCTCGTCGAACAACGCACTCTTTGGGAACCGTTGATGCAGGTTTACCCGGACTTACTGCCGGCGCGTGATCGGCACGGCTGCGCCTTTCTGCGAGCAGCTTGGCCGCGCGTATCCTTCGCCTGGATCGCGTCGGGTGAAACTGACCTGATACTGGACATAACCGCGCGGCTGCCGCAGCGCGTTCAGGGCCGCGCGGAGGTGTTCGTGAACGGGCAGCATGCAGGCGGACTCGCTCTGACAACCCGCTGGTCGCGCAGCGTGTTTCCCATCCCCGCGCCGCTGCTGCGATCGGGCCTCAACCGGATCACGTTCCAGTTTCCCCCACCTGACCCACGCGATGATGTCTGGTCGGCCGTCGCCGGGAGACTGGCACAAGGGTTGGAAGCTGATCTGTTTCCCGTGTTCGGTGAGTTGTTTAGCGTCCGTGTCATGGAATAGCGCGCAACGCGGCAGGGCCTGTTGAAGTCTGTGGTGGCGTCATGCTCGGCCGATTGAGCATCCCAGATGCGAGCAGTTGCGGTCTGTCCATCCGCCATCTGAGACGTCCTTGCCCTCTTTGCAGAACCAGGATGCACTCGGAGCGGCTCGGTCGGAGACCGGCCACAGCGAGGATGCAACAATCGGTTACGGTGGTGGGGCTTTCTGGAGACGACCCTTCAGAATTGGCGTCATCGCTTCGGCAATCAAACGATGTCCCAGGGGGCTGGGATGGCCATCGAACCTCAGTCGGGCCTTGGGATCGCTGAAAAGATCCTGGATATCATAAAGGTTGTCGGGTCCGATGCTGGCCGCGATGGCCTGCGACAGATCCTGGTCGATTGCGTCGTCGGGAAGAAGGAAAACGACGAAGGGGACGCTGGTAGCCTCACAAATCGCTCGCATTTCGTCCAGCATGGCTATGGTCAGGTCGATCTCCTGTCGGTCCAGCTCCGGCCCGCCGTCCATTCCGTCACGTTGCGGATCGGCCAGTCCGCGATATACCAATTGGTCCCCCTCCAGCTCAAAATGGACATTCTTCAAGCCGCGGGTCGTGGCCAGATACTCGAGCCATGACCGACGGACGCCGTTGCGCTCAACGTGGGCGGTGATGAAGCTGTAGGCCACCAATTTGATGTCATCATAGGTTGCCAGCTCATCCTCCAGCTCCAGCAAGGACTGTCCGGTACCCCAGGCCGATACGCCCGCGTTGATGACCTTGTACTCCGGGAACGCCTCGCCCAGCAGGGCGGGATAGGCTTCCTGGTCCTCAACACCCTGGCCAAACGTGAAGCTTCCACCCAGAAGAAGAATCTTCGGACGGTTGTAGCCTCCGGCCGTCACCCGATGTCCCTCGCTGTCGATGTGGTAGGTGACGTCATAGACCAGCGGTTTGCTTTGCTCGCCGGTGCTGTCAGGTACATGTGTCCACCCTTTTCGATTGTCCGGCTGCCAGATCCCTACCTTGATCGGGCCAAAGATGGTGGTCTGTATATCCAGCAGCACCCTGCCTACATTGATGCCGGCCGCGTGCGCGATCGCGAGCATTGCGGCCATGGAAAGGATGAGCGATGCCACGAACAGGGCAATCTTGGCCTTCATGCGCGATTGGTGGCTGTATCAACTGACCGATGTCAGCGGTTTCTTGAAACGCTCGGCGGTGCTCGCGAGACTCCCGGTCGATTGCGATGTGCCCGGACGCACGGCTACAGGCGTCGCATCGCTGCCCAGATCTTCTCGCTGGTGATGGGCATCGAGTCGATCTCAACCCCCACGGCGTTGCGCACAGCGTTGGCGATGGCCGGAGCAGTGGGGACCATGGCGTGCTCGCCGATGCCGCGCGCGCCGTAGGGACCGTCGTCCTGGGGCACTTCGACGATGATGCTTTCCATCTCAACCGGCGCGTCGATGGCCGTGGCGATGCGGTAGTCGGTGAAACTGGCGTTGAGCGGCTTGCCGTTCTTCATGATGATCGATTCCAGCAGCGCCGTGCTCATACCCTGCACCGCGCCGCCTTCCATCTGGCTGCGCACCATGTCGGGGTTGATGGCCTTGCCCACGTCGTAGGCTGAGACGATTTTGAGCACCCGGATCTCGCCCGTTTCCTCATCGATTTCCACCTCGACAGCCTGCGCGCCGGTTGTGAAATGCACGACCGCGCGCGGGCCTTGTCCGGTTTCCGCGTCCAACGGCGTGACATAATCTGGCATGAAGCGGCCCTTGCCGACCACCGGACCGCCGATCCAGGTGCCGTCGGGCTTCTGCATGCCGTAGACGACGATGTCTTTCAGCGGCACCGATTCCTCGGTGGCGTAGGAGACCACGTGGCCGTCGATGATGTCCAGATCCTGCGGATCTTCGCCCCAGACCTCGGCCACCATTTCGATGATCTGGACCTTGGCTTCCTCGGCGGCGCGCACGATGGCGTTGCCCATGCTCCAGGTGATGCGGCTGGCGACAGTTTGCCACTCGTAGGGCGAGTAGTCGGTGTCCACCGTGTTGACGCGCACGTCGTCGATGGAAATGCCCAGCCCTCGGCAGCGAACTGGGCGGCCGCAACGGTCAGCGCCCTGGCCCATGTCTACGCCGCCGACGTTGACCAGACAGGTGCCGTCCTCGTTGAAGCGGATGGTGGCCGACGAGCCGGGGTTGGGCGGCTGGCCGGCGCCTTCACATCGCTGCGATCCTTTGCCGCGCTTGCCCGTGCACTGGGCTTGCCGGCTTGTCCCACTCGATGGCCTCAGCCGCCTTGGCGATCACTGGCTCAGGCCGGTGGGGTGCATGTGATCATGCCGGTCACGGTTTCCTGGCCATCCTTGAGAACCGGTTCTGCCGCCGCACTCACCGGTCGAGGCCGAGCGCAGCGGTCGGTCGATGTGCTGCTCGATGGCCCAATGGATCTCCGGCATGCCGAAGCCGCGCATCGCGCGCCGATGGGGTGGTTCGTATGCAGACACAGAACAATCGGCATGGACGTTAGGGACGAAATAGGGGCCGGTGGAGTAGCCGGCGGCGCGGGTGATATTGACGCCGTACTCGGTGTGCGCACGTCCCAGTAACAGGTGTTGTGCATCGCTGCGATGCGACCATCCCGGAGTCATGCCCAGCTTGATCTTCGCGACCAGCCCCTGGCGCACAAGGTTGCGTGTAGAACTCTCCCCTGCGGCGCTCATCAGCAGCTTGACCGGTCGTCTTTGGCGTTGAGCGCCAGCACGACGCTCCCTTCCATGCTCACCGCCTGGCGCCGATGCGCCGCCACGCCGTGGGGCTGATGACGCAGTTTCGATGGCTGATGCCCAGGCTCTTGGCGATCGGCCGCGCGCACGATGGCGTTGCCCATGCTCCAGGTGATGCGGCTGGCCACCGTTTGCCATTCGTAGGGCGAGTAGTCGGTGTCCACCGTGTTGACGCGCACATCGTCGACCGAGATGCCCAGGCCCTCGGCGGCAAACTGCGCTGCCACCGTCAGCGCGCCCTGGCCCATGTCTACGCCGCCGACGTTGACAAGGCAGGTGCCGTCCTCGTTGAAGCGGATGGTGGCTGAGGAGCCCGGGTTGGGCGGCATGGCCGGCGCCTTCCACATGGCTGCGATCCCTTTGCCGCGGCGCTTGCCCGTCCCACTGGGTTTGCTTGGCTTGTCCCACTCGATGGCCTCAGCCGCCTTGGCGATGCACTGGCTAAGGCCGGTGGGGTGCATGATCATGCCGGTCACGGTTTCCTGGCCATCCTTGAGGCAGTTCTGCAGGCGCACCTGCACCGGGTCAAGGCCGAGCTGCGCGGCGGTCCGGTCGATGTGCTGCTCGATGGCCCAATGAATCTCCGGCATGCCGAAGCCGCGCATCGCGCCGCCGATGGGGTGGTTCGTGTAGACACAGAACGAGTCGGCATGGACGTTGGGGACGAAATAGGGGCCGGTGGAGCTGTAGCCGGCGGCGCGGGTGATATTGACGCCGTACTCGGTGTACGCGCCGGCGTCCCAGTAGTAGGTGTTGTGCATCGCTGTGATGCGACCATCCCGAGTCATGCCCAGCTTGATCTTCGCGACCAGCCCCTGGCGCACGAAGGTAGTGTAGAACTCCTCCTCGCGGCTCATCAGCAGCTTGACCGGTCGTCCTTTGGCGTTGAGCGCCAGCACGACGCATGCCCCTTCCATGCTCACGCCAGCCTTGGCGCCGAAACCGCCTCCCAGATAGGGCGTGATGACACGCAGTTTCGAATGGCTGATGCCCAGGCTCTTGGCGATCAGGTTGCGCTGGGCAAAGGGCGATTGGCTGGCGCTCCACAGCGTCACCTTGCCGTTGCCGTCCACTTGCCCGACCGCGACATGCGTCTCCAGCGGCACGTGCTGGATGTGCGGCACGCGGTAGGTGTGTTCGTAGATGTGGTCGGCTTCGGCCCAGCCAGCCTCCATGTCGCCCTTGCGCACCTTGAACCAGTTGCTGATGTTGGTGCCGGACTGGCGGAATATAAAAGGCGCGCAGGCATAGCTGTCCAGGTCAGGATGCAGCAGCGGAGCAGCCGGGCTGGCGCCGTATTCCGGATCAAACACGCCTGGCAACTCTTCATATTCGACCTCGATCAACTCGCAAGCGCGCTCGGCCAGCTCGGGCGTCTCCGCCGCCACGCCGGCTACCGGCTCCCCCACGAAACGGACGCGATCGACAGCAAAGGTCGGCCGGTCGGAGAGATACAGCCCTGTCAGTCCGGGATAATCCGGGCCGGTGACCACGACACGCACGCCCGGCAGCGCCTTCGCTTTGCTGGTGTCGATGCGTGTGATGAAGCCATGGGGAATGGGGCTGCGCTTCAGCCGGCCATACAGCAAGTTTGGCCCGAATTGCATATCGTCCACATACTGTGCGGTGCCGGTGACCTTGGCATTGCTCTCGACGCGCGGGAAAGACTGGCCGACGATGGTAGTTTTCTTGAGTGCCATGGTTCGCTTCCGTTGTGTCAGTGATCAGTGGTCGGAACTGAATACTGACCTCTGATCACTGATTGCTGACTCGTTGCAGGCGCGCTGCTTCGAACACCGCGTCCACGATGCGTGTATAGCCTGTGCAGCGGCAGAGGTTACCGACCAATCCCTCGCGGATGTCGGTTTCGCTGGGATTGGGGTTGCGCTGCAACAGCGCGTGAGCGGCGATGAGGACGCCGGGTGTGCAAAATCCGCACTGCGTACCGCCCGCGTCGATCATGGTCTGCTGGATCGGCGCCAGGTGGCCGTCGGTCGCCAGTCCCTCGACCGTGACGATCTCGTGGCCGTCAGCTTCGACGCCCAGCACCAGACAGGCGTTGACCGGCTCGCCGTTCAGCAGCACGGTGCATGCGCCGCACTCGCCTTCGGAGCAGCCGTTCTTGGTGCCGGTCAGCACCAGTTGCTCGCGCAGCACCTGCAGCAGGTTGTGGTGCGATTCGACCGCGATGTTGTAGGGCTCGCCGTTGACTGTGAAAGAGATGTCGTGTCGCATGGAAAGGCTCCAGAATGGGGTGGGGCGGTAGACAGGTAAGCAAGTAGGCAAGTAAAAAAGGAGACAAGTAGACAACCACATGCGTGTCCCGGCCTTGTCTACCTGTCCACCTGTCCACCTGTCTACCTGGCTACCTGTCTACCTGTTTACCTGTTCGCTTGTTCACCGATCTCCGCAAGAACGCCTTCAACGCCGCGCCGCGTCAACACCCGCACCATGTCGCGGCGGTAGGCGGCGGTGGCGCGGATGTCGTCGATAGGGCGGGAAGCATCGGAGGCTGCTTGCGCGGCCGCTTCGATGCCCGCCATCGATGTATTAGCGGCCAGAATGCGTTCCGCTTCTGGCGCGCGGATCACAGTCGGCGCGACCGATCCCAGCGCAATGCGCCACTGCGAGCCGGACGGCGTCGCCTTGTCTGGCCAGCCCAGTACAGCGACATTCATCACCGAGATGTCGCCGACGGCGGTGCGGCCCAGCTTGAGGAATTTGCCGGCTGCGCCGCGGGCCGGCGCTGGTACCGTGATGGCCGTCACCAACTCGCCGCGCTGCAAAGCTGTTCTGCCGGGTCCGGTGATGAACTCGGCCAGCGGCAGGGTGCGGTCGCCGTCCGTGCCAAAGATATGCACCGAAGCCTCGTAGCACAGCAGCGCCGGCACGCTGTCAGCCGCCGGCGACGCGTTGCACACGTTGCCGCCCACCGTGGCACGATTGCGCAACTGGTAGGACGCGACCGACTGGCAGCCTTCAGCCAGCAACGGCCAGCCGCTGCGAGCCGTCGGGCTCAATGCGACCTCGTTCATGGTCACCGCCGCGCCGATCCTGAGATCGCCATTGCGAACCACCAGCAAGTCGCGCATTCCGGGCAGCGCCTTGACATCCACGACCAGCCGCGGATGAAAAAAGCCGCGCTCAATGCGGATCAGCAGGTCGGTCATGCCGGCCATCAGGCGAGCGTCACCGTTGTGCTCGATCAGCAGCGCGCTGGCTTCTTCCAGACTATTTGGTTTTACATAATCGAATGGTTGCATTGGCACGAACCTCCGTCATGGCGGTTGTGGCCTGTCGCCCCTGTGTGCGAGGCCGTTCAGCTAAACTAACGCGATGCGTGCGAAGATTAGACAGATTATACCATGCGCGCTGCATGGGGCTCCATGATCCAGGTCATACATTGACCTCACGTTGTATCAAAGAAACGGGAACGTGCGGGGAGTGGAGCGATCGAAGCAAGCCCGCCTTCACGGTTGCATACAGCTACGGAGGAGGCGCTGTGGTGCGCACGAGTAACGATGTCCGTCGCATGTGATCACGTGAGGATGGCGGTCATGGTGGATCGGCGACTGCAGAAGTTTGCCGGGCAAGTTGTGGTGCGATGCGCATCAGGTGCAGCAGCGCATCTGCCAGACATTCGCTGACATCATGCCCCTCGAACGTTTCGGCTTCGCTACCATGCTGCAACTGGCAGCGATAACCGGCTGAAGAAGATTCGAGAGCCAGCCGCCAGCCGGTTGTGGTTGCCAGTCGCGTCTCGATCAATTGGCGTAACTGGTCCTCGCGTGGCACCCACAACGCCTCGCCGGTCCACACGTGATCCAGCGCCCACTCCACCGTGCCATGAAAGGTCAGCGCCGGCTGGCCCTGCAATTGCTCTGACAAGATCGTCATGTCGCTGATCACAAAGATCTGGTTTTCGAGGTCGGGCAACGGTATGAAAAAGAAATCAAGGGTTGCCGGCGTCCATTCGAGGCCGGCGTCGCGCAGTTCCTGCGCTGTCCCGATTGTTAGCATTCTGAACCTTTCGCGGCCGTGTCGTCGGGCCGGATTCGGCGGCCATTGGTTACGAACCAGTGCCGTCCATCTTCTGTCTGCACCCAAAGACCGGGTGCCTGTGGGCCAAGCACGCGCGCCGGACGCCAGACTTCCTCCGCTGCTTCAAAGCAGACCTGCACCCGGTCGCCTGGCCGATATAGTTCGCTCAGGCGCGGTGGCATGCCGTCTCACTTCTGGCTACCATGAAACTTCGCCGCGCATCACCGGGACGACATCGCCCGTCACGCGTACCATGTCGATCTGGTCTGCCGTGCCTTCAACCAGCACAGTCACCTTACTTGGTCGGTTCATCTCGATCCCTTGCTCGGTGTGAATGGTGGTAACCGGCGGCGTGGCAGTGACAAGTCCATAGCGCACCAGATAGGACCCCAGCCCGCCGCTGGCCGAGCCGGTCGCGGGATCCTCAGCAATGCCATGATGTGGCGCAAAGAAACGCATGTGTACGTCGCGGCCGGGCAGCGTCGTCTCGGTGCAGAAAATGGCAATGTCAGGACCAGGCAGATCAAGCTCGACACACAGATTGACCAGCTCAGCGACGTTCAGGTTAGTCGGGTTTACTCCCGCTACCTCGGCCAGCGAGCGCATTGGCACAAACAATTGACGATAGCCGGTGGAGACGACCTGCACCGGTTTGCCGGTATCGGAGATGGCCGCCGCGGGTATCCTTAATGCCGTTGCCAGCCGGGCCACTTGTTCTTCATCAGCCATCGCCAGGAACTGGGGCGCCTGGTGATCGGTGACCACTCGCGTCACCTTGCCGTCCGCGACATGTAACGCAGCTTTGCGCAGCCCGACGCCCAGCTCAAATGTCACTTCGGTGACGGGTTCGTGTAGCGGCACGCGGCCCAGCGATGCCAGCACCCAGTGCGTGCCAACCAGTGGATGGCCGGCGAAAGGCAGCTCGGCAGAGGGCGTGAAGATGCGTACCTTGAAGTCTGCACCCGGTGTTTCCGGCGGCAGAACGAAGGTGGTTTCCGAGAGGTTCATCTCGAGCGCAAGCTGCTGCATCTGCGCGCCGGTCAAACCGGCTGCGTCAGGAAACACCGCCAGCGGATTGCCGCCAAAGGGCGTATCGCTGAACACGTCGACCTGGATTACCTGGTAGCTGGGCATGTTTGAAATTGGTGTGGCGGGTGAATGAGTAGAGTGCGCGTGTCCGGTGCAACACGTTCGCAAAGTGTCTATTCGTCCGGGCTGACCGTGTCCAGGATGCCGCCAAGGACTGCCAGGCGCGTCCGCGGGTTGGCTCCAGCGGCGCGCATCCGGAAGAGCAGCCAGCGCAGCAAGGTATCCAGCGTCTCTTCCGGCAGGGCGGCGAACACCTGGCCGGCCACGCGGTCGTCCACCGGCGCGAATTTGTTGGCCAGCGTCGCCAACCGTACCAGCTCCTGTTGGCCCAGCAAGCGCCGGTCACCGGTGTCAGTGAGTACAGCGGGCGCGGCTCCGCTCGCAACCAATTCGACGGCACGCTCCAGGGCTGTGCCCAGATCGTCGAATCGTTCTTTGCGAACAGATCCGCTGCCCGCCGCAATCGCCAGAAAATATTCCACCGGCTATTGGAAGGTGATCTTGCGAATCGCGTTGTTCAGCGAGTCCGCAACGTAGAGCGTGCCATCGGCGGTCAGGGCAATGCCTTGCGGGTTCTTGAAGCGCGCTGTCTGACCATCGCCGTCCACAAGTTCGCCCGCCTCGCCGCATGCGCCGGCCA
This sequence comes from Anaerolineales bacterium, assembly GCA_020634615.1. Lineage (GTDB taxonomy): Bacteria > Chloroflexota > Anaerolineae > JAAEKA01 > JAAEKA01 > JACKBK01. The sequence goes on along the minus strand of JACKBI010000002.1, from coordinate 1,564 downwards.
CCGTGGTAACTTCGTAGTCAGGCGCCGGGCCGACGCGCCGGATGCAGTTGTTTACCGAGTCGGCGACAAACAGCGTGCCGTCGGGTGCTGCCGCCAGTGCAACCGGGAACTTGAACTGGGCATCGATGCCGGGGCCGTCCACGTAGCCTTCCTGGAAGCGCTGGCCCGCGATGGTCGTCGCGTTGCCGGCCGGGTCGGACATGCGAATAATCTGGTCACCGGCTTTCTGGCGCAGGCTGATACCCTGGCTCAGATAGACGTTGCCGGCCGCATCCACGGCCAGGCCGCTCAGGTTGGCAAACTTGGCGGTGGCTGCGTCGCCGTCAGCCGCGCCGGCGGTGCCTTTCTTGCCGACTGCCTCGCTGATCTGTCCATCGGGTGTGATGCGCATAACGTATTCCCGGTTCGACCCGCCGGTAGCGAGGAGATTGCCATCGGATTCCATCATCAACTGCTCCAGAAAGCCTGTTTCAGCCACAGTGCTGATGACGCCATCCGGTGTCAGCTTCTTGAGCTTCTTGTTCTCCCAGTCGGCGAAATAAACCGTGCCGTCTTCCGCCACAGCCAGGCTGCGCGAATTGCCAAATGTGGCATCGCCCACGGGGCCATCTTTGTCGCCGGTGCCAGCGCTGTAGGCCAGCGTGGTCACTTCGCCTGCTGGCGTAATGCGAGTGATGCGCCGGCCGCGGAACGAAATGGTGTAAATGTTGCCATCCGGGCCAACGCGCACGTCAGCCGGCTGGGTAAAGGTGGCCGCTGCGCCGGCTCCATCGTCCGAACCCTGTTCACCGCTTCCAGCCAGCGTGGTTACGATGGCGATACTGTTGGGATCTGTGGCCAGCAAATCTGACACTGCCGCACCACCGCCGGCGGACGCTCCGCCACTGTCGTCTGATGACTGCGCGCCGCCGCTGTCCGATCCGCCGCCGCCACAGGCTGCTAGCATCAACGTTCCGACAAGCAGGAATAAAGCCAATTTTCGCATAGGTAAGACCCTCCTTTGATGTACAGATGATCGACCATATCGGTCGACCGGGAACCGGATTTTACGCTGCCGCGGCGAATTCGTCAACCAGTTGATTCGATTCATCGCCCGGAAGTTTCTCGTTCGTAGACACTATCAGCTGGCAGGCCCGACCGGTGCGCCGCCTCCTGCGTCAGTGCATCGCAGCGCTCGTTTTCGGGATTTCCTGCGTGACCCTTCACCCAGCGAAACACAACCTGATGGCCATCAAGAAGGTTCAGCAGGCGCTCCCACAAATCGGGATTGAGCGCGAGCTCCTGTTTGTTACGTTTCCAGCCGTTGGCGCGCCAGCGTTTGGCCCAACCCTTTTCGATCGCATCGGCCACGTAGCGCGAATCAGTGTAGATAGTGACCTGGCACGGCACTTTGAGCGACTCCAGTCCGCTGATGACGGCCATCAATTCCATGCGGTTGTTGGTCGTGTGGCGGAACCCGCCTGACAGCTCCTTGCGTTGGTTCTTGTACAGCAGAACCACGCCATAGCCGCCCGGACCGGGATTGCCCAGCGCGCCGCCGTCGGTGTACATGGTGACCTGTGGT
>JACKBI010000019.1 GCA_020634615.1 Anaerolineales bacterium | reverse complement strand
ATGCCGCAAAACTCCTCGCCCTATCCACCTCAAAACAAGCATGGCGAGATTGATGCGCCAGACGCAGCCCCTTACCGCGTTGGTCTGGTCTCGACACCGGTAGCCCTGCTTCTTGCTGCTATACTGGTTATCGCCGGTCTGGCGCTGATCGTTGCTGCACAGTCAGAATCGCCCGTTTTCGATTCCCCGGCACCAGTCGCTGAACGCCGGGCTGAGGACTTGCCAGCCGCGTTCCTCCCAACCCAGCCGGCTGGCGTACCACAGGCAGCCGCTCCGGCAACAGAGACACCGATCCCGCCGTCGCCGTCGCCTGTCCCAGCGGCTGCATTGGAAAGATATTGCCTGTGGCCCGGCGACACCATCTCCGAAATCGCTTACAGAGCCAATGTGACTGAAGAACAGATCAAGGCTGTCAACCCTGACTGGACCGGGCAGGCAGGCAGCACCATCGACCTGCCGGCGGGCAGCATCGCGCCGGCCCAGTGGACCGATCCTTTACCGGCCATCACCGCAGTTGAGCAGTTGCCATTCGGCTTATCAGGTTACTATCTCGGCCGCAACAACCGGGAGAAACGGGTCTCGCTTTCGTTCGACGTCGGCTTCGTTGACGGCAACAAGGAGCGCATGGAAATGCTGGCCAGTCGCGGGATCCGCGGCACCTTCTTCGTATTGGGCGGCGCGGTTGAGAATCACCCGGAGATGATCGACGAGATTTTGGAATACGGCCACGAGCTGGGCAACCACTCCTACACCCACGACAACATGCTGACCATGACCAGCGACCAGGTGGCGTGGGAACTTAACGTCACGGAACAGTTGGTCAACGCCGCTCACCCGGGCGCCACCACCAAACCAATCTTTCGCGCCCCATTCGGCGCAATCAATGACACCGTTGTGGCGACTGCCGCCAATGCCGGCTACCATGTCGTCGGCTGGACTATCGACAGTCACGACTGGACCGGTCAAATCAACGCTGACCAACTGTACGACCGTGTGGTCAGCCGCATCTGCCCCGGCGCGATCATCGAATTTCACGATGTCAACGAGGCCAACGGCCCCGCCTTACCTCGCCTGATCGACTATCTCCAGGCCAACGGCTACCAGTTTGCCACTGTTTCCGAAATGCTGCGGCCTTGATCCTGTCGGTGGACATAGAAACAACTTCCCCATTCTGGTAGCTGCCTGCCTGCCGGATCAGCCTTTCTGTGTTAACGTGCAGACGGAAACACAAACACAGCATCGATCCAGGAGGATACGTTGACCACAGCTGACACCGGTACTCCACTTTACACCAACCACCTCATCCACGAGACCAGTCCCTACCTGCGCCAGCACGCCCACAACCCGGTGGACTGGTATCCCTGGGGCGAGGAAGCGCTGGCCCGCTCCCGCGCCGAGGACAAGCCGATCTTCCTCAGCATCGGCTACTCAGCCTGCCACTGGTGCCATGTCATGGAACACGAGTCCTTCGAGGACGAGCAGACGGCAGCGCTGATGAACGAGATGTTCGTCAACATCAAGGTCGATCGTGAGGAGCGTCCTGACCTGGACGGGATCTACATGCAGGCGGTGCAGGCCATGACCGGTCAGGGCGGCTGGCCCATGAGCGTCTGGTTGACGCCTGACGGTTCCCCGTTCTACGGCGGCACCTACTTCCCGCCCTTCGAACGCTACGGCATGCCCAGCTTCCGCCGCGTGCTGACCTCCGTGGCCGATGCCTATCGCAACCGGCGCAACGATATCGAGCAAAGCGCCGGCCGGCTGCGGGCCGCCATTCAGCGCAGCGCAGGCGCGACCGGCTCGGCTGAAGGCACGCTGGACAACCTCGTCGCGGACCAGGCTTTCAGCGGCATGGCGCGCGATTTCGACTCCATCAACGGCGGCTTTGGCAGCGCGCCCAAGTTTCCCCAGCCCATGACGTTGAGCTTCCTGCTGCGTTATCACTACCGGACCGGCAGCAAGCAGGCGTTGGAAATGGTGACTTACAGCTTGCGGAAGATGGCGCGCGGCGGCATGTACGACCAGCTGGGCGGCGGTTTCCATCGCTATTCGGTGGACGAGCGCTGGTTGGCGCCACACTTTGAAAAGATGCTGTACGATAACGCGCAACTGGCGCGGCTGCTGGTCGAGGTGTGGCAGGTGACGGGCGACAACGAGTTTCGCCGGGTGGCCGAGGAGACGCTGGACTACGTCGCGCGCGAGATGACCGACCCATCGGGCGGGTTCTACTCCACGCAGGACGCCGACAGCGAAGGTGAAGAGGGCAAGTTCTTTCTCTGGGAGCCGGCGGAACTGGAGCAACTACTGGGTGCAGACGATGCGCGGCTGGTGGCGGCATATTATGATGTCGAGCCGCGCGGCAACTTCGAGGGCAAGAACATCCTGCATGTCGATCACGACCTGGAGAAAGTCGCCGGCAAGCTGGGCGTATCGGCGAACGACCTGCGAGCCGCGCTGGCGCGCAGCCGGCCCAAGCTGTTTGCCCAACGCGAGAAGCGGGTCAAGCCGGCCAGAGACGACAAGGTGCTGGCCGAATGGAACGGCATGATGCTGCGCGCCTTTGCCTACGCCGCAGGCGTCTTCGGGCGCGACGATTACCGTCAGATCGCCGAAGCCAACGCCGCGTTCCTGCTGCGAGAGATGGCGTCCGGTGGCTCGGTCGGAGACCGGCCACAGCAGGGAGGCTCGGTCGGAGACCGGCCGCAGCAGGAAGAAGAAGACCGGCCACAGCGGGAGGAAGAACCGGTTACCGATCACCGATCTCCGGTCACGCTGCGCCTGTACCGTTCCTGGGCGCCGGCTTCGCTGACTGGCGATGAGCCACGGGCCAAACTCAACGGGTATCTGGAGGATTACGCCAACGTGGCCGACGGTCTGGTCGAGCTTTATCAACTGACCTTTGATCTGCGCTGGCTGCAAGCAGCGCGCGATCTGACCGACGTGATGATCGAACAGTTCTGGGACCCGCGCAACGGCGGCTTTTTCCAGACCAGCAACGATCACGAGGCGTTGATCGCTCGCCCCAAGGATTTCACCGACAACGCAGTGCCGTCTGGCAACTCGGTGGCCACTGATGTGCTGCTCAGGCTGGCTGCGCTGACTGGCGACGAGGGCTATGCCGGACTGGCAGAGTCGATCCTGCTGTTGCTGCGCGAGAGCATGATGCGCTACCCGCTGGGCTTTGGCCGTCTGTTGAGCGCGCTGGAACAGACCATTTCCCGGCCGCAAGAGATTGCCATTATCGGTGAACCTGCCGACGCGCGGACACAGGCATTGTTGAGTGAGGTACGAAAGCGCTTCTTGCCCAACGCGGTGCTGGCCGGCGCTGCCACGGACGCGGCTGCCGCGTCGAGTGCTGTTCTTGTGCCACTGCTGGCCGGCCGGTCACAACTGAACGGCGCGCCGACAGCGTATGTCTGCGAAAACTTTGCCTGCCAGTTGCCGGTCACCGAGCCGCAAGCGTTGGCTCGTCAGCTTGGCAACACCTGAATCTTTGTTTCTTTCAAAAACAATGTGGCGTTCTGCCCGGTGCCGTTGGTGGACTTCGGAAGTCGCCGGTTACTCGTCATGACCGCCAGCCGTTGTAGCGTCCCTGTCTGAGGATTGGGTGACTTCCGAAGTCTGCCGCGCCATCAGGCACCGCTTCTTCACGCGAGGCGGATCGTCTTGACCTCGAAGGGGCGAAACTCCAGGGTGAGCGAGGCCCCTTGCTCCAAAACCAATTCGGCCAGTTCGTTCTCCAGCATGTCGGTCAGCGCCGCGCGGCCAACGGGCAACGCGGTGGTCAGCCGGCAACGGGTCGCCGTTCGCATCGACTCGTATAGACGCACAATCACATCGCCTGATCCGTCCTCGGCCGGTTTGACCGTGTCGACGATGATGTTTGCCGTGTCCAGCGCGAAGAGGCTGGCCTGTCCGGCTCCGCCGGCCGCGGTCTGAAGCGGGACGTTGAGTTCGTAGCCGGCCTGCACCAAACCGCTGGCCATCAGCGATCCCTGCCAGGCATAGAAGGCGTAGGTGAACTCCTGGCGTCCCTTGTCGGCGGTCATGTCGGGCGCGAGGGCCGACTTCAGCAGGGTCAGGTTGATGCTGTGGCCGTCCACGCTGACGCCGTACTTGCAGTCGTTGAGCACCGCACAGCCGCGCGCTTCCTCCACCAGCGCCGTCCACTTGTGGTTGGTGACCTCGAAGCGATCGGCATCGTACTGGCGGTTCCGGTGGGTGGGGCGGCGCACGTGGCCGAACTGGATTTCGTGCAGCGCGTCCTCGGCGCGCACCGTTACCGGGAAGTGGACCTTGAGCATCTTGTGGCTTTCCTGCCAGTCTACCACGGTGTGAAAGTCAATGCGCCGGCAGTTGCGACGCAGGATAATCTGCTGAACCATGGTGGAGTTGTTGAGCGTGCGGGTCACCCGCAACCGGGCGAAAAGCGGGCCATCGGCCAGCACCTCAATCTCAGCGGGTTCCACCAACGCCACCGGTGTCAGCGGGTACATGCTGTCGATGTCCCAGGCGTCCCACTTGGAAGGCACATCCTTGTACATACGCAGGTCGTTGCAGCGGCCAGCCGACCATTCGCGCGCCGCTTCTTTGTCGTAGATGCTGCTGATCGCCCCCTGTTCGTCGAAGCGCACGCGCAATAGGTCGTTTTCGAGGGTGTCCCGCGTGGCGCGCAGCGTATTTTCGACCCGGGCCGGCAGGGCCGGCTCCAGCGTCAGCCAGCCGCATGGCGGCGCCTGCACTTCGGTCCAGATCGTGTCGCCTGTCTGCTGAACCGGCAGCGGCTGGCCATCCGCGGCAGATGCGCCGGCAAAGCCGGCCGGCAGCGCCACCAGATCGGTCCGCGGCCAGGATAGCGAGTTGAATAATGTCTGTGCTTCGCTGCTGTCTACCAGAGCCGCGGTCGCGTCTTGTATAGTCATTTGGGCCGCCTGAAGCGCGTCGGCATACATTGCCTCGGCGTCTTCGTAGACCCGCTGAATGGACGAGCCGGGGAGGATGTCGTGAAACTGGTTGAGCAGGACGGTCTTCCAGGCCGCGTCCAGGCGATCACCGGGAACGACAAACCCGTTTTGGGCAGCAGCAACGCTCCACATTTCGGCTTCCCGCAGCGCGAATTCGCACTGGCGGTTGGTCCGCTTGGTGCGCGCCTGGGAGGTCAGGGTGCCGCGGTGACCCTGGAGGTAGAGTTCGCCGACGTAACGGGCGTCCGGCCAGCCGGCTGCCTGCTGGCCTCGGAAAAAGTCTGCCGGTGATCCCATCACGACCTTGGGAGCGCCCTCCAGATCAGCCTGCCGGCGTACGAATTCCAGATGGTCACGGGTTGGACCGCCGCCGCCGTCGCCATAGCCAAAGGGGAACATGCGGGAGGAGATGCCGTCCTTCTGCCTGCGCTCCCGCCAGCGTTTGATCGTGACGGCCGGGTTAGTGCGGGCATTGTAGTCGTTGTGGATGTGAGCATACACCTGCGAGCCGTCGATCCCTTCCCAGGTGAAGGTGTTGTAGGGAAACGGATCGCCGTCGTAATAGATCCAGAGCAGCTTTTGCGTGGAGAAGTATCGAATGCCGCAGCCGCGCATGATTTGTGGCAACGCTGCGGTGTAGCCGAAAACATCCGGCAGCCAGAGCAACTCGCTCTCCACACCGAACTCCTCGCGGAAGAAGCGTTTGCCGTGGACGAACTGACGGATCAGGCTCTCGCCGCTGGGAACGTTGGTGTCTGGCTCCACCCACGCGCCGCCCTCCGGGATCCACTGGCCGCGCGCAATCGCCTGCTTGATGCGCCCGTAAAGCGCCGGGTAGCGATCCTTCACCATCTGGTAAAGGTGTGGCTGGCTCTGCAGAAAGCGATATTCAGGGTACTGGTCCATCAGCGCCAGCGTTGTGGAGAAGGTTCGGGCGCATTTGCGCTCGGTCTCAGCCAGCGGCCACAGCCAGGCAGTGTCGATGTGGGCGTGGCCGAAGGCGACCATGGTCGGGGTTGTAGAGCCATTGACGCAGGCCAGCAAGGGTTGCAGGCGCTCGCGGGCGGCCCGCACGCCGGCCAGCATCTCCGCCTGGGGCAGCTCGAAGTCGACCAGCAGGGTGAAATCGCGCAGCCCCCGGTCGATCTCGGCAACCCGCAGCGAGTCGGGGTCGATATGCTCGCTGATTTCGTAGAGGGTCTCCACATCCAGCCAGAGCTGATAGACTTCCTCCTGCCAGATCCCAAAGGTGCTGTCGCCTACCTGGACCTGGGTGAGCGGCGGTTCGGGGACGGTCTCGCGGCCGGGAGGGATGGGACCGGCATGGACCACCCGCGGGCCGTGTCCCGCGTAGACCTCGGCGATAACGGAAATGCGGGCGCCTGGCTGAGCCTCACGCGGCAGCGCGATTTCCTTGTGTTGATGGTCCACCGCGCCCGCGAACTGGCCGTCAAGAAAGACGAGACTTTCGCCACCTAGATCCATCCGCAGCACCAGCGCGTTCCCGTGAGCTTCGTCGGGAACCAGGATTTCTCCCTTGAACCAGCCATAGTCCCATTTGGCGCCCCAGCGAGTTCCGGCCGGCATGGGTGAAAAGTCCCGGGTCAGGGCTTCTGCCAGCGAAAGGTGATCCTGTGTCATGAAACCGCTGACGGACAGGGCACCCAGCGGACGGTAGAACTGGCGTGCCAGCTCCTGACGCCACTGGTCGATGCGGTGACGCCATTCCAGTGTCAAAGCCATTGGTGTTCTCCTGGCTGAAAGCGACGATCTGAGGATCATCGCGACGTGCGATTGAAAATGTTGCCGGCAAAGACAGTAATTTCCCGACGGTCCGGATCATGCCCCAACTGAGGCATTATGTGCAACTTGCGGCGGTTGGGGCATAAGATTGGCTCGTTGTGTTGGTTCCATGTTATCCTGCGGCGGAACGCTACGGCTGAATCTTCGCTTCAGATGCTGACGACAGGCACGGACGGTTGTCGGCAGTGTTGGCAGACCGGTGTATGTCAGGAGGCGACAACGTGACCCGAATTTACGTGCCAGCGGCTCCAGGCAGCCTTCATTGCCGGGTGGCTGATGGCCTTCTTGGCAACGAGGACCGCTGAGTCGTCTCATACGCCACGCAACTACCGCATCGCTCACCGATGCGCTTTGGCAGCGGCGTGACCTGTCGTCTATGGATGCAATATACGGGTGATTTCCAATTACCTTGCAGAAGAAGTAAACTTTCTGCGTCTGTTGCGCATGGAATAGACGGACAACACCCCCAAGCCAACACCCAAGTGTTTGCAAAGAAATGGTAACTGTTCAGGCGCGCCATTCGAAACCGGGTTTTGTCCTGTAATCCAGCATCATGGCACCAAAGAAAGCGCATCTGCTGGAAAAATCGTTTCGCCAATAAATAGACCCGGTTTCTATCCTCCGGGCTCAACTTCCCCAAGAAAGGCACCAAACCCATGAAAAGATTTACATCTATCGCATTGCTGTTGATGGTGAGCATGCTGCTTTTTGCAGCCTGCCAGCCGGCAGCTATTCCAGAAGTATCGACGCCTGGGGCGGTTTCCGCGAGCGTGACTCCCGCGGAACAGCCCAACGAGAAGCCTGCCACTGCTGTCGCCGCTCCGGCCACGCAGGACGAACTGACCGCCAACCTCTGGCAGTGGACTGCGCTGACCGAAACCTCCCCGGCCAGCCAGTCAGTGGTCCCTGATCCGCAGAACTACACCATCGCCTTCGCCGACGACAACACGCTGGCGATCAAAGCTGACTGCAACCAGGTTGCCGGCAGCTACACACTGGATGGCGCGTCGCTGACGATCCAGCTTGGCCCGGCCACGATGGCGTTCTGTGGCGAGCAGTCGATGGATCGGCAGTATCTTGGCCTGCTGGGCCAGGTGAGCGGCGCGATCATCAGCGAAACGGGCGATCTGCACCTGCTGCTGGCCGACAACGCGGGCGCGATGGCGTTCACGCCTTACAACAGCCTCGGCATCCGGCCCCAGGACATCAGCCTCGACACCCAGGGCCTGCCTTACTCCTGGCAGCCGGTGGTCGTTCCCGAAACACCTTACGATGCCAGCATGCCGCCCGGTCCGGTGGGACTGCCTGAGCACATCGAAATCCTCTTCGGCGTGACCGATCCTGCCGACCGCCAGCCCGGCGATCCGATCATGTACATCATCCCGGTCAACGCGTATCGCGCCCAATGGGATGCGGCCGGTAACCCCTCGGTCAGCAAGACCATCGACGCGATCGAGCAACTCGCCTATGCGCTGCCCAGCCCAGCGCCCACATCAGGCATGCCCGCTTTGCCATCCGAACAGGTAACAGGCTACAACGATCTTGCAGTGCAGGTGGGCCGCGCCGTTCCCGCCAACGAACTCAACCTCATCAGCTCTGCCCAGACCGGCTATCGCTTCGTCGGCCGCTGGATGCAGGACGCCAATCCGGTGACCAACCAGGGGCTGCGTTACGTCTATCAGGGCTTCACCAACGACGGCCAGTATCTGGTGTCGTTCTGGTACCCGGTCACCACCAGCGCTCTGCCTGACGAGGCCGGCCAGCTTTCGCAGCAAGAGATGGATGCATTCAACGGCGATCCCATGGGTACGATTGCCGCCAGCGCCGATGCGTTGAACGCGCTCGCTCCCTCTGACTGGGAACCGGACCTCGACACGCTGGACGCGCTGGTCGCCTCGCTGGAGATCAGCGGTGTGCCGGCAGCCGGCCTGCAGGACGTGACCTGGTTGTGGACCGAAGGGCCATCGCAGCCGGGCAGCAAGGATATCGTCGCGATCCCGGATCCCGCCGCCTATCAGGTGACCTACAACGCCGACGGTACGATCAACTTCACCGCCGACTGCAACAGCGGCGGCATGAGCTACGAACTGCGCCAGGCCGGCATGGCCGGCGGCATGCTGGCGCAGCCCGGCCCGGTGACCCTGGCCGCATGCGGCCCCGCCTCGTACTCGCAAAGCTTCATCAACTCGCTGATGGCTGCGCAGAACTACAAGGTGCGCGCCGGCGGCGGTACGATGGAACTGGTTCTGCCGGCCGGCGGCGGCTCGCTGATCATGATGACGGCGGAGGCGTTTGCGGCCATGCCGCCGGCAGTTGCGCCAGCCCCGCCAGCGCCTGAAGCGACAGCGACCAAGGCGCCCGCGGCCACGGTAATCCCGATCCCGCCGACCAACACACCGGTCCCGCCGACCGCGACGCCAGAGCCCACCGCTACCGCGCAGCCGGTCATGCAGTTCAGCGCCAACCCGACCACCGTCGAGGCGGGCCAGTGCACCACGCTGGCCTGGAACGTGCAGAACGTGCAGGCTGTCTGGGTCTACCCGCAGGGCGCGAACTACGCCGACTATCCGGTGACCGGTCAGGGCGTACAGGTGCACTGCATCGATACAACGACAACCTACGAGATGCGCGTGCAACTCAGCGACGGTTCGACGCAGACGCAGCAAGTCACCGTCACGGTGAACCCCGGCAACCCGCTGGCCGGCACAGGCTGGTCGTTGAACTCCTTCGAGCCGGGCCGCGTGCCGTTGCCCAACACGACTATCACGCTGGCCTTCGACGACTCGGGCGCGGTCAGCGGCAACAGCGGATGCAACAGCTACAGCGGCAACTACACCGTCAACGGCACGTCGCTCTCCATCGGCCCGCTGATCTCGACGCAGATGGCCTGCGAGCCGGACGTGATGGACCAGGAACAGCTCTACCTGAGCGCCTTGCAGGGGGCAGCCAGTTTCGACCTGCCGGGCGGCCAGCTTGTCATCTTCGACGCGGGCGGCCAGGAGATCCTGCGCTACAACGGCGGATGACGTAAAGGACACGTCCATAAACAACTTGCCGGTGTTGGCACGGTCGGGAGACCGGCCAAAGCGGGGCACGTTATAAACACCAAGAGCGCCAATGCCGTAACAGGCATTGGCGCTCTTTTTCTTGTCAGTTACTGCTCCCTTACAGCCGTCCAGGTGTCAGCGGACACCGAACCACTATTTCATGATCAGCGGGACGTAGAGCTTCCAGCGATCATTCGGTTCAGGCGTTTCTGTCCGCGTCGGTGTGGCGGTGCGAGTCGGCGTTGTCGTGCGGGTCACGGTTGGCGTAGGCGTGCCTTGCCCGGTGGGCGTACTGGTCGGCGTCGCTGTTGGAGAGGCCGTACCGGTCGGCGTTGGGTTGGGATTCGGCAAGCCGTGCGGACCGGGGCCGGGCGGCACGTTGTTGCCGTGACACACCGTGCAGTCGCTCAACGTGCCGGCGAAGCCTTGCAGCGCGATGACCTGGATGTTGTCCTCCGGCTGCGTGCTGGGCAGGATGGCGTGCGTGCTGTTGTGGCAGGCTTCGCAGTATAGCCCGCCGTGGCCGGTGGACTGGCGGAACAGCTTGCCGGGATTCTCAGCGTATACGGAACCGTGACAGTCGCCACAGCGCGGCTCGTCGATCCAGGGACGGCGGTTTGGATTGGCGACCGCGTTCATGTCGCCGTGGCAGTCGGTACACCACATCCCCTGCGCCGACATGGTATCGCGCAAGCAGCGGGTTTCCGGGCCGGGATGGCACTGGTAGCAGTCGTTGGTGCCCTCGTCGCTGGGACTGCGATCCAGCGCAACCGTTGATGTGACGTTGCCCGTTGCCCAGGCCACCATGTTTTCGACGTCCAGAATGTTGAGTTGGTCACCACTGCCTGACGACGCCTCAGCCGCGCGATCGTCGGGTGCGTGCTTGTGGTGCATGGCGCGCGAGAGGTTGGGCACGCCGGGCACACCGGGCGCGCCCAGCGCAGCCGAAGCGTGACAACTGGCGCACAGCACCGGCTGATTGCTGGCAAGATGCGTATGCTCCTCTTCGTCGTGGTAGAGCAGAATGTTGCGCCGCCAACTGCCGGTGTTGAAGCCGCCCACACCGCCGTCGTGATGGCAGTTGGCGCAGTTGATCTCGTCGGACACCGGCGCAACGAAAGTCGTTTCCGCCAGTACCTCACCGGTTGCATCGCTGCGCGCCACCAACCGCGCCAGTTGATACGGCTGGCGCAGAGTCGGCTGGCTGTCCGTGTACGGCGTCAGCGGTACGCCCTCGGCGAAAAAGTGATCGCCCGCGGCAGCCATTGCGCCCGTCAGACCGTTGCCGGTCAGCCCGATGTTGGGCGGCGGGTTGACGCCAAACAGCAGATCGACGTTGTCCCAGAAGTTGATCTTGCTGGCCGACTCGCTGTTGTCGACGAAGCTGTACTCGACAGTGACGCCCTGCGTGACAACCTCGGGAACGCCGCCGCCGACCGGCTGGCGCACCAGTTGCGCCCAGATGTTGTTGTAGGGCGGCAGAATCGAGAACACGCTGAAGTCGTCGTCCACGCAGTGCATGCCGAGGTCGTTCCAGCCAATCAGCTTGTATTCGCCAGACACGACCGCAGGCGATTCAGCTTCTACTGGCGCTGCCACGGCAGCCGCCGGCTCGCCTGCCGGATGATCGACCGGGTCGCCAGGCCAGGTTGCGGCCATGATTTCAGTGATATTCGACCAGCCGTCGCCGTCCGAGTCCAGCGGCTCGATCGCGGTCAGGTTGTGGCCGTGAGTCTGGTAGGCGCTGCCGTAGGCGTTGAGAGCCGGCATCGCCTCGGATGTGTGGCAGAGCTGGCACGCGTTGAGGCGGGTGCCGGCTGCGTCCGGGTAGGTCTCAGCGAACACGGTCATGAAGTTGCTGGTGGCCTGCACCGGCTCGGGCTTGCGCAATACCAACGCTGCCAACGCTACCAGCAAAGCCGCCGCAAGTACGATCGCAATCCAGGACCAGCGTTTTCTGTCGGGTGTGAGTGAAAGTCGGGACATTGTGAGTTTGCCTCCATGCTTGTTGTCGCGAGTGAAAAACGGGACGAATCGCCAGATGACAACTACTGGGGGCAAACGGGCGGTCAACCAAAAACGATACGGGCAATCCGCAGATTTGCCCGGCAGCCTGACCTGTCGAGAATAGAAGCGGAACTTGGCGCGAATTGCGCAACGTTTTCGACCCGCCGTGCGTTTGTTGATACAGGCAACCGATGCAAGACGTCTGCACCGATCTAGAGATGGCTCAATTGCTAGAGCGCGCCAAACGGCGAGATGCCGCCGCGCTCGACCGGCTGTACCTTCTCTACGTCGACAAAGTTTATCGCTATATCTGGTTTCGCGTTGGCGAACAGGCACTGGCTGAGGATCTGGCCATGGACGTGTTTGTACGGCTGGTGGAGCATATCTCCAGCTTTCGTATCCCGTCCGAGCAGCAGGTCGCGGCCTTTTCAGCATGGATTTTTCGCATTGCCGGCAACCGGATTACCGACTACTTTCGCAGGCAGGCGCGCTCAGACCGTTTCACGGAGAACAAGATGCAAGAGCTGGCAGGAAGCGACCAGTCCTCATCGGGAAGTAGCAGGCTGGATCGCATGGCGACCCAGGATGAGCTGCGGCAGGCTATGGCTTCGCTCAACGACAGCCAGCGCCAGGTGCTCTACTACCGGTTCGTTGCCGACCTGAGCAGTGCGCAGACGGCGAGAGCGATGAAGAAGAGTGAAGGCGCGGTCAAAGCGCTGCAGCACCGGGCGCTGGAAAACCTCCGGCGGGTGCTGAGCAACTCAAGAGAAGGCCAGGGATCAGAGGTATGACGTTTGAAGAGGCGTTGAACGATTGTCTGGAGCGGATGCGGCGCGGCGAATCGCTGCAATCCTGCCTGGCGCGCTTTCCGCAACATGCGGCCGATCTGGCCCCGCTGTTGCAGGTTGGCCAGATGCTGCGCTCAGCGCCGCCGGCCCTGTCCGCCGACGCCTTCAGTCGCGGCCGCGTTATTCTGCGCGACGCGGCGCTGGCAGACCATTCAGCGAGCTGGGGGCAGCGACTGGGCGACACGCTGCGCGGATTGATCGTTCCGCTGGGGCTGGCTGCGGCCGCGTTGGTGGTAATCCTGGTCATCGGAGCCGCCTGGAGCAGCGCGCCGGGTGAAACCCTGTACCCGTTGCGACGTCTGGCCCAGACGGCAGCGATACGCGTGTCCCCGGATGCCAATTTTCGCGCCGGCCAGCACCTGCTTCTGGCAGAGCAGCAACTGGCTGAACTGCAAGCCGGCTGGACCGACAGTCAAACCGTTGTGCTGGACGATGTCACACGGTTCGGCGGGGAGATAGATCGCGCGCTGGCTGAATTGGCGGTCAACCCTGAGTCCGCATCGTCGGTCACGTTGCAGGGCCTGGTCAGCATCGCCTATGAGGGCCGCGCCTGGCTGCTGAGCATCGCCGGCCGGTTGCCAGCCGGGCAGCAAGCTTCCGTGTCACAGATCACCCGGCAACTGGCGGATCTGGAACAGTGGGCGCAGGCCGGTCTGCTCGATCCGTCCACGTTGCGCGGCTACCGTTCCGACGGCGAGCCGCCCGCGCTGCCAACTCTGCCGGCGACGTCGACACCCACCGCCACCAAAGCTGCGCCGACGCGCCAGCCATCGGCCACTACCACAACAGTCCAGAGCGAGGCCACCGCAACGGAACTCACCACGGCAACGCCTCCATCACGACCAACACCAACTAAAACGCCGACCTTCTCGCCGCCAACACCGACGCCAGAGTCGTTGCCGCCGACAGCAACTGCAACATCGATATCGTCAGGTGTGTCTCAACCCACTGGCAAGCCGGTCGAACCAACCGGGACAACGCAGCCGGCAGCAACTGCGACCCCGCTACCGGTCAACGCCACGCCATCGCGGACGGCAACCCAACAGCCAGCCTCGGCTACGCCATCGCCGACGGCGACATACACGCCCAGCGCCACCTACACACCGGTTGCAACCCGCACCGCCACACCGAGCGCGACGCCGCGCCTTGTCACCCCCACACCAACACTCACAACAGAGCCAACCGAGACAGAAGAAGCCACGCACACTCCCGAAGCCACAGAGACACCGCGGCCTACTGCGACACTCGAAGAAACCGAAACGCTCGACGTTTTGACCTGGTTCTGATCATGTCAGTAGCGC
Source organism: Anaerolineales bacterium (assembly GCA_020634615.1). GTDB lineage: Bacteria > Chloroflexota > Anaerolineae > JAAEKA01 > JAAEKA01 > JACKBK01. The sequence goes on along the minus strand of JACKBI010000019.1, from coordinate 107,983 downwards.
ACCACCACCAGCTTATCCGTCCCCGACTCCGCGCCCCACAGCTCGCCCGGCCGGCCCAGTATCTGGCGCACGGCCGCGCCGGCACTGGGCAACTCGAACACGTCGAAGCTCTCGCTGTCCGGGTCGAAGCGCACGATCGAATTGCTGCCAAAGTCGGTCAGCCATACTTTGTCTAACTCATCGACAAAGACCGCGTAGGCCTGTGGACGGTCGCCGGGCAGCCGCCACTCGCGCCACGAGTCGTCGGTCGGGTCGTAGACCGCGACCTGCCCCGCGTTCCACTCGCTGACCCAGATACGCCCTGTCGAGTCCGACCAGACGCGGCGCGCGCCCTGGCCTGCCGTCGGCGGCTCCAGCACCGTCGCCGCGCCGCTCGCCGTGTCGATGCGGGCGATGTGGCTGCCGGCCAGCGAGGCATAGTAGACGTCGCCGTCCGGCGTGGTGGCGATGCCGTATGGCCCCCGGCCCCTCGGCGCGTTGAACACCTCGACCACGCCTGTCCCGGGGTTCAGCCGGCCGTAGATGCCGCTCTGCCCGGTGAACCAGAGGACGCCGTTTCCGTCGAACGCTGCGGTGTTCAGGTTGGCATAGCCGGTGTCGGGCGGCAGTGGGTAGGTCTGCACCCGTTCGCTCCCCGGATCGACGCGCACGATGGCGTTAAGGCCGCCGTCGGTGATCCACGGCGCGCCGTCAGGGCCGACGATGACGCCGTGAGGCGCCGACCCTGCGCCGAGGGGAATCTGGCGCGTCTCACCGCTGACGGGGTCGAGCCAGCCCAGCGCGCCCTGTTGCTGCGCCGTGTACCAGACACCGCCATCGAGCGCGGGCGCGACATCGTGCGGATGCGCGCCCGACGGCACCGGGTATTCCTGCACTGATGGCGCGCGGGTTGCAGTCGGTTCGGCTGTGGGGACTGGTTCCGTGGGCGTGGCGGTGGGATCGGGCGTTGCGGGCGGCGGCGGGGTCGCGGCTGGCGGCGGTAAGGTTGGCGCGACGGTTGCCGACAGCGAGGTTGGCGTCATGGTCGCCGCGGCCGGTGAGGCTTGCGGCGTCGCGGCGGGCAGGCTGCCCTGCGGCTGGCCGCCGCAGCCGGCCGCAAGCAGCAACGCCAGGGTCATGACAGCAAAAAGGCGGACCGTTGGTGTTCGTTGGTTGATGAGTCGCATAGCTTGGTTCACTCCTCTCGATAAGGGACCATGACCACAATAAACCAGGCGCCCAATGACTGTCAAGCGGCTTCATCACAAATTGAAGATGCACTTAACAAGCATAAATGTTTATTAAGTGCATCTATTGTGTTTTTCAACCAAATCTCAACCGCGCCTACTCCACAAACAGCGGCACGATCTCGAACCGGTCCACATCCACCAGCCCCACGTCGGTCAGCTTGAGGTGGGGGATGACCTCCAGCGCGCTGAAGCTCATGGCCATGAAAGGGTCGTGCAGAGTCGAACCCAGTCCGTGCGCCGCGCGCAGCACCTCATCGAACTGGGCGCGCACCTGCCCGATGGGTTCCTCACACATCAACCCGGCTACTGGCAGCGACAGGCCGGCCAACACGTGGTCGCCATCCGCGGCCGCCAGCCCGCCTCCCATATCAGCCACGGCACGCGCTGCGGTCATCATGCTGGTGTCGTCCGCGCCAACGACGACAATGTTGTGGTGGTCGTGGGCCACCGACGACGCCAGCGCGCCCCGTTTCAGCCCGATGTTCTTGATGAACCCCTTGCCGACGTTGCCGGTGGCGTGGTGCCGTTCGATGACCGCCATCTTTAGCAGATCGCGCGACACGTCTGCCACAGCCATGCCGTCTGCAAGCCGCGGTTCAAGGATCAGGTGCTCGGTGACCAGTTGATTCTCGATCGTGCCGATGACACGGACCTTCGTGCCCGCGGCGGGGATGGCCAGATCCACGAGCTCCCAGGCGACGTTCATGCACGACGGCAGCAGGAATTCAGGCGCGGCCTGCGCCGCGACCTGCATCTGTCCATCGCGCGCCACAAGCTGGCCGGCGACGTAAACCTGGCGTGCGCGCAGGTCGCTGAAGCTGTCGAAGACAACCAGATCGGCGCGGCGGCCCGGCGCCACTGCGCCGCGATCGTGCAGACCGAACCATTCAGTGGTGTTCAGCGTCGCCATCTGGATCGCGGTCACGGGATCGACGCCGTGGCGGATGGCCGTGCGGACCATGTAGTCGATACCGCCCTGGTCCAGCAGGTCGGCTGGCTGGCGGTCGTCGGTGCAGAAGCAAATGCGCCGGCTGTTGCGCGGGGTGACCAGCGGCAGCAGCGTTTCCAGGTTGTGGGCGTTGGTGGCCTCACGGATCAGGATGTACAGACCGCGCGCCAGCTTTTCCGCCGCTTCCTCCACCGTGGTGCACTCGTGGTCAGAGCCGATGCCGGTCGCGACGTAGGCGTTGAGTTGTTGGCCGGTCAATCCGGGCGCGTGGCCATCCAGCGGACGGCCGCGAAAGCCGGCGATCTTGGCCAGCACCTCGGCATCGCCGAAGACCACGCCGGGGTAGTTCATCATCTCGGCCAACCCCAGCACGCCCGGATCATCCAGCAGGGTCAGCAGCGCCTCAGCCGGCAGCGTCGCGCCGGACGTCTCCATCGCCGTGGCCGGCACGCAGGAGGGAACGTTGACCCAGACGTTCAGCGGGGTGTGGCGCGCCGCGTGCAGCATGTAGCGGATGCCCGCCAGGCCGTGGACGTTGGCGATCTCGTGCGGATCGGTGATGACAGTTGTGGTGCCCCTGGGCAGGACGGCGCGGGCGAACTGAGGCGTGGTACACATGGAACTTTCGATGTGTACGTGAGCATCGATGAAACCGGGTGCTACCAGCGCGCCAGCCAGATCATGCTCCTGGACAGCCGTGTAGCCAGCGCCTAATCCGACGATCACGCCGCCGGCAATTGCGATGTCGGCGCGCTCAATCTCACCGGAAAAGACATTGACCACCTGCCCGTTGCGCAGCAGCAAATCAGCCGCTGCGTCACCGCGTGCCGCTCGTATCAGGTCCGATGTTTCCATCTTGCTCCATTGCTCCTTAGGATTTCAAGCCGGGCGCCGACGGGGACTAACTTGCCGGCCGATCGAGTTTTATTTGCCACCCCACGCCGGATGGGCATATTCTGCGCCGTCCGTGGTCACGCGACGAACGTTCTGGCCGTCCGCGTCCATGATGTAAAGACTCTGTGGGCCGTCCCGGTTTGACATGAAGACGAGTTCCTTGCCATCCGGTGACCAGGCTGGCTCGCTGTCGTCCGAGTTTGGCTGGCTGAAATGCGTCGTTTCACCGCTCTTGACATCCAGCATCCAGAGATCGGCCAGGTTGTTCTGTTGACTCATGAACGCGATCTTGCGGCCATCTGGCGACCAGGCAGGGGTGAAGTGCCGGCCTTCCACGGAGTCGGTGAGGTTCGTCGCCTGCGCATCTTGAACCGGTTCTTGTGCCATGATGCGCAGTTTGTCGGTTACCTCCACGAACGCCAGTTGCTTGCCGTCTGGCGACCAGGAGGGATAGAGCGACTGGTCTTCCGGGTTGCCGGTGATGCGTTGCTGGTCGCTGCCGTCGGCATTCATGATCCAGAGCTCGAAGCCGCCATCGACCTCCTGATGCCCGCCTTGCTGTTGTACTTCGTAGGTGCGAGTCGACGCGAAGGCGATCTGTGTGCCGTCAGGCGACCACGTTGGCATGAGGCTGGCATAAGACGCATCTGTCAGCGCGCGCTGATCGCTGCCATCTGCGTTCATCAGCATGATCACCGGCGATCCCAGCCGCTCTGACGAGAACGCGATCTGCGTGCCATCGGGCGACCAGGCCGGCGTGCCGTCCCAGCCGGGATCATCGGTAAGGCGGGTAAGTCCCGTTCCGTCGGGGTTCATCACGTAGACATCGCTGTTGTCGTTTTCTTTGCGCTCGAAAGCCAGCCGGCCCGTTGGCTGCCTGGTTCCAACGCCGCTACAGCCCGCCAGGATCAGCCCTGCTGTCAGGCCAGCGAGCATCAATCGTCGTATCATGGGTCACCTTTTCTGCCGGCAATCAGCCGTTCATGGTAGTAGTCTAATGAACCAAGATTATACGCCCGCGGTCACAAATTCCGCAACCTGTCTCCGGTTAGGCTTTGTGTGAGGTGTTGGCTATGATATAATCCCAGCCAATGACAAAAGAAAACGATTTGCTATTCGATGAGATAACGATCAATGTTCAGGCAGGCGATGGCGGCAATGGCGTCGTCGCCTTTCGACGCGAGAAATATTCGCCGCGCGGTGGACCAGTCGGCGGCAACGGCGGCAAGGGCGGCGACGTCATCCTGCGCGCCGACGAGGGGCTGAATACGCTCATCCCCTTCAAATACAAGGTGCATCACAAGGCCGGGCGCGGCGGCCATGGCGGCGGCAAGAACAAACAGGGCAGAACCGGCGAGAATGTTGTCGTCCCTGTGCCCATGGGAACGCTGGTCTATTTGCGTGATACGGGTGAACTGGTGGCCGATCTGGTCGAAAACGGCCAGGAGGCTATCGTTGCACGCGGCGGGCGGGGCGGGCGCGGCAACGCCGTATTCAAGAGTTCGATCAACCAGGCGCCGCGCCTGGCCGAACTTGGTGAGCCGGGCGAGGAACGCTGGCTGCGGCTGGAACTGAAGTTGATCGCGGATGTGGGCATCGTAGGCGTGCCCAACGCTGGCAAATCGACGCTGCTGTCGGTCGTCAGCCGCGCCACGCCGAAGATCGCCGACTATCCGTTTACGACCCTGGTCCCTAATCTCGGCGTGGTGGTGATCGATCACAAAGACTTCGTGATGGCCGACATCCCCGGTTTGATCGAGGGTGCGCACAGCGGCAGTGGCCTGGGACATCGCTTCCTGCGCCACATTGAACGCACCCGGATGGTGGTTCACCTGCTCAACGGGTTGAGTCCAGACCCGCTGGGCGACTTCGAGGCGATCAACACTGAGTTGGAGCTTTTCAATCCAGCGTTGGCCGACAAGCCGCAGATCGTCGTGTTCAACAAGATGGACCTGCCCGATGTGCAGTCGCTGTGGCCGGACGTGCGGGACGCGCTGGTGGCTCAGGGTGTGCCGGAGCCGCTGGCAATTTCTGCCATCACGGGCGAGAACGTCCAGACGCTGCTGCGCCGGGTGGTGACAGCGCTGGAGGCATTGCCCAAACCGGCGCCGACTGCTGTGCAGCCGGTTATCTTCCGCCCCGAGATGGACGAGGACTACTTCGACATCGAGCAAGCGGATGACCACTGGCGGGTTACCGGCATCCGCATCGAGCGCGCCGCGGCCATGACCAACTGGGACTACTACGAGGCGGAAATGCGTTTCCAGCGTATCCTCGACGCCATGGGCATCAGCAGGGCGCTGGAAGAAGCCGGCGTCGAAGACGGGGAAACGGTGGTTATTGGCAACGCAGAGCTTATCTGGGGCGAGCAGTAAGAACAGCGGCCGGAAGCGCGCCGGGTAGGCGCTGGTGAAGCGGCGAGCAAAATTGGAAATTGATCCCAAAATGGGATCGTGCTAGAATAAGTGATGCGGATCATCGCCATACGGACATTGCGAGAGTACTGGCAGCAACATCCTGATGTAGAGCAGCCGTTGCGTGCATGGTATGCCAACGCCAAACGCTCAGTTTGGAAATCACCGGCAGACGTCAAAACGTCGTATCGCAACGCCAGTATTGTCTCGGCGGATCGTGTCGTTTTCAACATCAAAGGCAACGATTATCGCTTAGTGGTGGCGATAGATTACTCTTATGAAGTGATCTATGTTCGTTTTGTCGGTACACACCGTGACTATGACAGGATAGATGCAAAAACCATCTGAGGCGAGCTATGGAAATCAAACCAATCCGCACAGAATTTGATTACGACGCTGCATTGACGGAGATCGAGAGTCTATGGGGTTCGCCTTATGGCTCTAGTGAAGGGGATCGTCTGGATGTGTTGGTGACACTGGTTGAAGCCTATGAAGAAAAGCATCATCCCATCATGCCGCCGGATCCCATCGAGGCAATCTTGCATCAAATGGAAAGCCAGGGTCTGGAACGTCGTGATCTGGAGCCGTTTCTAGGTTCAAGAGGGCGGGTGTCCGAGATCCTCAACCGCAGGCGTCCACTTTCCATCGAGATGATACGTAGTCTTCAGGCAGGTCTTGGCATCTCTGCCGATGTGCTGATTCAGCCATACGACCTGAAGACACGTCGTTAAGAAGCTGTTTGAAGACGGACCGGACTGAGCGTCAGCGGCTGCGCGACGAATTCGCGCATATTCTGGGCGCGTTCCCGTTAGTATTTCCTGACAGCCCTGCTGGCCAGCAGAAAAAGGCAGCGTTGTTAGCTGTCTGCGATGAGACAGAGGAGTAATGCGAGCACCACAGAGTGTGTGCGAGGGTCGCAGCCACGATCACAAATCATACAAAGGAGGCCAACCTACCATGACTACTTCGAAACAAATCTCGCGCGAATCGTTGAACGCTCTGCAAGCCAGGCTTCAAGGGGCTATCATCGCGCCCGGCGACCCGGGGTATGACAGCGCACGCATGGCGTGGAATCTGTCGGTCCAGCAGTTTCCGGCGGCAGTGATCATGGCAGCGGATACGGCTGACGTCGCCGAAGCTGTACGCTTTGCACGGCAGGCGGGCTTGAAGGTTGGCGTTCAGGCCACAGGACACAATGTGATCCGCCCGGCCGATGGCAGTCTGCTGATCAACACGTCGCAGATGGCCGGTGTGAGCGTCGACGCAGCTGCTCGAACCGCGCGCATCGAAGCCGGTGCGCAATGGGGCGCAGTGTTGGCAAAGACGCAGGCCGCCGGACTGGCGCCGCTGCTGGGATCCTCCCCGGGCGTCGGCGCGGTCGCCTACACGCTGGGCGGTGGGCTCGGCTGGCTGGCGCGCAAATATGGCTTGGCAGCCGACACAGCGCGCTCATTTGAAGTTGTTACCGCCGACGGACGCACCTTGCACGTCAGCCAGAACGAGAACGCGGATCTTTTCTGGGGATTGCGGGGCGGCGGCGGTGGCTTTGCCCTCGTGACCGCCATGGAGATCGATCTGTTCCCGGTCACAACGATCTTTGGCGGCAACCTGGTGTACCCGGCGGCGCTGGCAGGCGAGGTGTTGCGGCGCTACCGCGAATGGATCGGCTCGCTGCCATTGGAGTTCACAACGTCAGTTGCGTTAATGAACCTGCCGCCGTTGCCGATGGTTCCTGAATTCCTGCGCGGCAAATCGGTAATCATGGTGCGCGGTTGCCACTGCGGCGCGCCGGAGGAAGGCCAGGCGCTGTTACAGCCGTGGCTGGACTGGCAGGCGCCAGTGGCCAATCTCTTCCACCCGATGCCCTTCAGCGACGTGGCCCAAGTCAGCAATGATCCGCACGATCCCGTTCCCGGCCATACCACCGGCGCCTGGCTGCGCGACCTGAGCGATTCGGTGCTCGACACCCTCGTTGAATACGGCGTCTCGAACAACGGCTCGTCGCCACTGGTATCGACGGAGGTCCGACATGTGGCCGGCGCTATGGCGTCCGGTGACAGGAACGCGGCCGCCTTTCCCGGTCGCGATCAGTCCTTCCTTCTCGGGGCGGTCGGCATGGCGCCCACTCCCGAACTGCACGCCCGGGTTGTGGCATTCTCTAACACCTTCAAGCGCGCGTTGCAGCCCCATATCAGCGGACTCTATGTCAACTTTGTTGAGGGTCAAGAGGCGCGTGAGGCGGCTGCCGATTCCTATCCGCCAGAAACTCTGCAACGGTTGGCCGCGCTCAAGGCTCAGTATGACCCGGATCACCTGCTCGACTACAGCTACCAGTTTATTACCGGTCACGATGTTGCCTGACAGCCTGATCTGACAGTAACTTCTGCCATCGGTCGGCGTCATGAACAATGAATCTGTCTGCGCGTCGCCTCTGACTGAGGTGAGCGCTGACCGGTTCGCGGCCGGCCTCTTGCTCGAAGAAAGCAACTCTTGTGCGACTAGGAATCCTTGGCGGCACGTTTGACCCGATTCACATCGGCCACCTCATCCTGGCTGAAGAGGCCTGGTATCAGCTTGGTCTGCAAAAAGTGCTGCTTGTGCCGGCCGGTGATCCGCCGCACAAACGCGGCCGCCGGCTTTCGCCTGTAGAGCATCGAGTGCGCATGATTGAGCTGGCCATCGCCGGCAACCCGCACCTGGAGCTGTCACGGATCGACGTCGACCGGCCCGGGCCTCACTTCACCACCGACATGGTGCGCCTGCATCTGGAGCAGTACGGTTACGGCACCGATCTGTATTTCCTGATGGGTCTCGATTCGCTGGCCGACCTGCCCAACTGGCACAAGCCCCAGGAGCTGGTGGAACTGTGCAATCTGGTCGCGCTGAGCCGGCCGGACTCGGGGTTCGACTGGGACGCATTGGAAGAGAAGCTGCCCGGTGTACGTTGGCGGGTGATCTTCCTGCCCATGCCGGAGCTACAGATTTCCAGCACCATACTACAACAGCGCGTTCGCCAGGGCCGCCCGTTGCGCTATCAAGTGTTGCCGCAGGTGGAGAGCTACATTCACGAGCAATCGCTGTATCAACAGGATTGGGAAGACGGGTTGTTCTCCAGCGTGTCGGAATAGGCCGGCCAATTGGCCAGTCTTGACTGGTGCGGAAGGTGGCACACGGAAAGCGAACCGCTTCGCGGTTACGATTGCACCATTCCCGGCGGTTTGGTAGTCGCGAGGAAAATCAAGAAGCTACGAGGTGCAGCAAATGCCGCTTGAAACAACGCTCTACACCGGCGTCGGCGACGATGGGTACACCGGAGTCCTCGGCCGCGAGCGTGTTGCGAAATACGATCTTCAACCCGTTGCATACGGCACACTTGACGAACTGTCGGCAGCGCTTGGTCTGGCGCGCACAGCGGTCAAACATCCGTGCAGCAATGACATCATCGTCGAGGTGCAGCGCGACCTGTATCGGGCAATGGCCGATCTGGCGACCACGCCGGAAGCAGCGCAGAAGACCGGTACTTGGCTGCCGGCCAGCCGTGTCGCCTGGCTTGAGGGAATCATCGACGATGTGGGTGTGCAGGTCGAGATTCCGCCCGCCTTCATCGTCAGCGGAGATAGCTACGCGGGCGCGCTGATAGATCTCGCGCGCACCGTGTGCCGCCGGGCTGAGCGCCACGTGGCAAAGATGCATCACCAGGCTATGTTGTCCAACATCGAAGCGTTGCGCTATCTGAATCGGCTGTCTTCGCTGTTGTTTGCGATGTCACGTCTGGAGGACAAAGCGGCCGGCGTGGAGCAGTTCACGCTGGCCAGATTGGAGAGTCGTTCATGAGTCCGCTATTGGGTTCACACGTGTCGGCGGCGGGCGGCGTCAGCAAGGCGTTCGGGCGCAGCCAGTCTATCGGCTGCCAGACGATGCAGATCTTTACGCGCAACCAGAACCGCTGGGCCAGCAAGCCGCTGGACCCGGCGAGATCGAGAAGTGGCACGCCGCGGCCGCCGAGACCGGCATCGCCCGACCGTTGCACATGCCTCGTATCTGATCAACCTCGGCTCACCGGACGACGCGCTGTGGGAAAAATCCATCAATGCGCTGGTGGATGAGTTGCAACAGGCCGAGGCGCTGGGACTGCTGGGTGTGGTGCTGCATCCCGGCGCCCACATGGAGCAGGGCGAGGAAGCTGGCATAGCCCGCGTGGCTGCCGGGCTGGATCGCGCTCACGCGGCCACGGGCGGATTCAAGACCCTGACGCTGCTGGAGATCACGGCCGGTCAGGGCACGACCTTGGGCTACAAGTTCGAGCATTTGGGAGCGATGCGCGCCCAGGCCAGCGACCCGGAGCGGTTGGCGGTCTGCTTCGACACCTGCCACGCCTTCGCCGCGGGCTATGACTTCCGCGAGCCGGCAGGCTACGCGGCGATGATGGATGAGTTCGACCGGGCGATCGGGCTGGACCTGCTGACCTGTTTTCATTTCAACGACAGCAAAGGCGCGTTGGGCAGCCACAAAGACCGCCACGAACATATCGGCCAGGGTGCGATCGGCGTCAGCGGATTCGCTCACATCCTCAATGACGCACGCTTTGCCAACGTCCCAATGATTCTGGAGACGCCCAAGAGCGACGACATGCATGAAGACGTGGAGAATTTCGAAGTTCTGCGCGGCCTGATCGACGCCTGACCACAGCGCCGGTCTGCACACGGCATCTTCACCAAAATGTCACCTCTGCCCGGTGCATTTTGTGCTATGATGTTGAGTGTGTCGCGGATTGGGTAGCTGACTATGTGACGCTTCCATCGATCGGCAGTTTCTGGTTACCATGCGTATCGTCTACGTTCTGCTGTCCCCCACTTTTGGCATGCACCAATACACCGCCGATCTGGCGAATCGCATGGCCGGGCAGGGGCATGACACGGTGCTGGTGACCGCAACGACGTTTGCCAGGGATCGCTACAGTCCGGCGGTGCAAGTCATCACACCGATCACAACACACAACACCGGCTTCTCGTTCGAAGGACTACGCGGCGACCGCTACCGGCAGGTGACAAAATCGATCCGCTCGCTGGATCCCGATGTGGTTCACATCACGGGTGTGCATGCGTGGAACGTCCCGCTGGTACGCTGGCTGCGGAAGCAAGGCATTCCGGTGGTGCATACGCTTCACGATCTGGACCCGCACCTGGGCGTGGGCTACAGCTCACTGATCAAAGTTTGGAATCGCGCAATCATTCGATCAGTCGATCATCTGTTGGTCCATGGACAGGTTTATGCCCGACGATTGATTGCAGGCGGCTGTGATGCAGGGCGCGTCAGTTACCTGCCTTTGCTGCATCTTTTTCTCAGTTTTGAGGGATTTGCCAGCCTTGGTATAGTTGAAGTAGACTACGGTAACTGGGGTCTCTTTTTTGGCCGTCTCGAACGCTACAAGGGTGTTGCACAATTGATCGATGCGGAGCGCATGTTGCCAATGCGTGAGATCGGCGTGAATCTCATCGTGGCCGGCTCCGGTGGCCTGGACACCGAAGCCCCACATACGGCAACGGTGGAAATCCGCAATCACCGTATCGATGATGCAGAGGCCATAGATCTGTTTAGTCGTTGCGGCGTAGTTATCTTGCCTTACCTCGATGCAAGCCAGTCAGCTTTGATTGCATCCGCCTATTACTTCGGAAAGCCGGTTATCGTGACAGACGTTGGTGCGTTGGGCGAGTATGTTCAACATGGGGTCACCGGATGGGTTGTGCCCGCTGGCGATGCGCGCGCGCTGGCTGACGCGTGGCAAGCTGCACTTTCTGATGGCGGGCGCCTCCAGCAGATGGGTGAGGCAGGAAGAGGCTGGTACCATGAGCAACGGGGACTGGAGCAGGCATCGCTGAACGCCATGTATCTTGGGCTGGGGAAGGCGGAGGGATTGCTGTGAAACTGGAAACAACCGCTGCCAAGCAGCGTAGCCAGGTCCAGCGACACTGGCTCAATAAGCCGCGACTGAGGATACGAACCTCCGAGCGCAAGATATTTCTTTTCCTGGTGGATGTCCTGATTATCAATTTGGCGTTGGCAATTCCTTGGTTGCTGGCCACAGAAGAAGGGCGCAGTCTTGCGACCATTGTCAGCCCCTACAAGTGGTATATTACACTGACCATCGTTTGGTGTGTCAGCGCTTTCATTTTTGACGTCTACAATCTGGCTCGTTCTGCCAGCACGACAAATATCGTTCGCAATATCGGTCTGGCTGCGCTGACCACGGTGCTGGTCTACACGCTGATTCCCTGGCTGACGCCACCGCTTCAAAGTCGAACGCTGGTGTTTGCTTTTGCCGGGCTGGTTCTCGGAGGACTGGTTTCGTGGCGTGTTATCTACGCCCAGTTGTTTGTTCAGCCGCAGTTTCGCCAGCGGGCTCTGGTTATCGGCGCTGGCTGGGCAGGGCGCACATTGGTCGAGTCGTTGGGCAATGTTACCCACGATGCCAACCCTTTCCGCGGCACCGGTTACGAACTGGTGGGGTTCATCGATGATAACCCCGAATTGACCGGTGGTCAGGTTGTCGGCGTGCCGGTATTGGGTGGCCGCGATGTGCTGGTGCCGATGGCAAGCGCGCTGCATATCGATGAATTGATTCTGGCCATCACGCAGCGGCATGCAATTGCCGACGATCTGTTCGACGAATTGTTGCGCTGCCGGGAAATGGGCGTCCACGTGACGACCATGTCAAGCGTGTATGAAAACCTCACTGGCCGGGTGCCCGTTCAACACGTTGGCCGTGACCTGTATCTGGCGCTTCCGTCGGGTGATCGTCCATCAGAACGCGTTTACACTGCTGTCAAGCGATTGTTTGACGTAGTCGTTGCCGCATTTGGAATGATTGTACTGGCAGTTGTCGCGATGTTTGTTGCCATCGGCAATCATTTCAACTCGCCCGGACCATTGTTCTATCAGCAGGATCGGGTCGGAAAGGGCGGAAAACCCTTCCTGGTTTACAAATTCCGCTCGATGATTCCGGATGCTGAAGCAGAGACGGGCGCGGTTTGGGCAACTACCAACGACGATCGTATCACTCCCGTGGGGCGGTTCCTGCGTAAGACGCGGCTGGATGAGTTACCTCAGTTTATCAACGTTCTCAAGGGCGAGATGAGTCTGATTGGACCGCGACCGGAGCGTCCCGAATTTGTCGAACATCTGGCGCAGTCGATTCCTTTCTATCGGGCTCGCCATGCGGTGCGGCCCGGTATCACCGGCTGGGCGCAGGTGAGCTACCGCTACGGCAGCTCGGACGATGATGCGCGAATCAAGTTGGAGTATGACCTGTACTACGTCAACCACATGAGCCCGTTGCTGGACATTCGTATTATGCTACGGACCATCCAGGTCATGCTTGCATTCAAGGGGCAGTAACTTGCATGAATGACATTGATCTTCGCAGACCCGTTCATCACTCATCGACCGCTTCGCGCGTCTTCGGCAGCGACGCGGTGGTCATCAGTCCAGCGGAAAACATGGTGCGCATGCTCAACCCTGTCGGCTCGCGCATCTGGCAACTGGCAAACGGGACAAACTCGCTGGAGGATATCGCAGTTATCCTGACGCAGGAGTTCGAAGTGGAGTTACCGCACGCCCGGCAGAGTGTCGCTGGTTTTGTCGAAGACTTGGTGGAGCGGGATCTGTTGGAGTGGTCAGAGTCCTGAGCCTGAGCAAAGCACCTTGACAACAGAACAGCGTTTGGTCACTCCTATTGCATCGGTCCGCCGCTTCGAAACGGTGCTGGAGTGGTTGGCGAATCGTCCACCGATTCTGTGGCGGCTGCTGGCTTTTGGTCTGGTAGCTGCCATGACAGTCCTTGCCGTTCGGCAAGCGAGCATCAGCATCGATGGCGTGCGCTACTTCTGGCTCGACGACGACCAGATGATCTCGATGCGCTACGCGCGCAACCTGGCGGAGGGCCACGGGCTGGTCTGGAACCCGGGCGAGCGCGTTGAAGGATACAGTAACTTCCTGTGGACACTGGTCATGGCTGGCGTGCATCTGCTTCCGCTGCCAGATGCTACGACATCGCTGGCGGTCAAGCTGATCAATCTCGGACTGGCATTCGCGGTGTTGCTGCTGACAGAACGGTTGCTGCGACGCTTTCTGCCGAAGCCCGGCCTGGCTTTACCGGCCGTACTGCTGACTCTGGCCCTGTGTGGCGACTTGTTATTCTGGTCGGTCAACGGCTTTGAAACGACTCTGTTGACGGTCATCTTCCTGGCTGTTGTCGTGCGATTGCTGGACGAGGAGCAGAGCGGCCAGCCACGGGTGACAACCTACCTGCTGATGGGACTGCTTCCTCTGGTGCGCAGCGACGCTCTGCATATCTGGTTTGGTACGGCGCTTCTGGCCATTGGTGTGAACAAGGATCGCAAGAAGACGGCGGTGTTTCTTGGTATCTCCCTGCTCTTGCCGCTCGCTCATTTGCTGTGGCGGCGCGGTTATTACGGCGACTGGCTGCCGAACACGTACTATCTAAAGGTCTACGGCATCAAGGGGCTGCCCCGCATTGGTGTGGGATATGTGCGTTTTTTCGTGGGCAACTATGCTGCCGCTTTGACCCTGGCAGGCATTGGCGCTCTCCTGGCAGCGCAAAGGCGCTGGTGGTTGCTGCTCGCGGGCGTTGTGATCGCTATGGGATACAGCCTCCGGGTTGGCGGTGACATTTTTGAATTCTCGCGCTTTCTTGCACACGAGGTACCGGTGATTCTGGTACTTGCTGCCGTCGCTGCAGTTCAGTTCGGTGCCCGCTGGAACCAGGCCAGTTCGTTTCTGCTCCTGGCGACATTGTCGATAGCAACGTTGGCCAGTACCGGTGTGTTCTATCCCGGCAAGATATATTCACAAAACGGCGGCCTGGCGTATACAACGGTAGCTGGTGTGTTGATCAATCGCTACACGGCACCAGATGCCCGGGTGGCAGTTATTGCAGCCGGCGGCGTCCCGTATTTCAGTCATCGCTACAGCATCGACCTGTTGGGTAAGTCGGATCCTGTCATCGCCAGACGTCCTCCGGTGTGCTGCAACGACCAGATTGGACACAATAAATTTGATGTTGATACCAGCCTTGCAAAGCAACCAGACATTTTCGCTCCCTTACTGCCGCATGAACTGAACGAATTCGATTGGTGGCTGGACTATCAGGAACGGACGTATGGCGTGTCGTACAATACTGCTGTAGTAAAGAATGAAGTTTTCCGCCAGAGATACCTGCCTAATCCAGTCCAGATCGATTATTTGCTGCAGAACGCACCGCTGTACATTCGCGATGATTCAGTTGAAGCTGGCAACCTGGAGCGCTGGCAAGCACCAAAGGTGACCCAATGAACATCGGTGACAGGAGATTGACTCAGTTACACCTTCATGATAGAATACCTTGGTCTATAGGTAAGGCAGGTGTTTCGGCAACAACCTTCATGATGACAAAGCGGTCACGTATTTTTACGAGGGGCCATTGGGTGGTTGAAGTGGACATGGGCAAAAGTGCTATGATCACCAATGCATTCGATGCCGCAAAGCTCATTATTGTATTGACAGGATTTGACAACGGACTCTGGTGATGACACAGGAATTGCAGCCTCTCGTACGGGATTTCGCCGGTTGTGCGCTGCCCGATCAGCCCGCCGATCCTTATGAAGCGCTATTGATGCGCTTCAAGCAGGACGCTTTGCCGGTTACGGTGCTTTGGGAACTGACGCATAAATGCAACCTTGATTGCATAATGTGTTACAATGTCTCGCTTGCTCAACCAGAACTCAGCACCGCTGAGTGTTTTGATGTCCTGGATCAGCTTGCGGAGGCGGGCACGCTGTATTTGTCGTTGACTGGTGGCGAAATCCTGTCGCGGCGCGACTTTTTTGAGATCGCTGAGCGAGCACGCACGTTGGGCTTTGCCCTCAGCTTGAAGACCAACGGCACCCTGATTACACCGGAGAAAGCCGATCGCATCGCGGCATTGTCACCGTTGCGAGTGGACATCAGCTTGCTGGGCGCAACTGATAAGACCTTCGATGCGATTGCCGGCAGCAAGGACACGCTGCGTCGGGTTGTGCGTGGCGTCAAGTTGCTTCAAGAGCGCGGTGTGCGTGTCAAGCTGTTTTCGTTGATGATGGACCTCAACCTGGCTGAGCGCGAGCAGATGGTTGAACTGGTTGCGGAGTTGGGCGTCGATTATGAGCAGGGGTTCAAGATTTCAACCGCCGACGATGGCAGCAGCAAGGCGACCGAGCATCAGTTGGATCGCGAACAAATCACGGACCTGATTGGGCAGGACCAAATGGCATTTGATTTGCGCACCGTGACTCCGGCCACCAGAACATGTTCGGTGAGCTTGAGTTCCTGCCTCATCAGCCCGTATGGTGATGTGCTGCCGTGCATTGAACTGCGCATACCCGGCGGCAATATTCGTCAACGCCGGTTCATTGATATTTGGAACAACGGCGGTATTTTCAAGCAACTGCGCAGCCGGCACACGATGAAAAATCTGCCGGAGTGCCATGTCTGTCCGATCAACCGCTATTGTGAGGGCCGGTGTTCGGGGCTGGCATGGAAGGAACATGGTGACTTGTATGGCGGACATTCCCTGGCGTGTTCGCAAGCACAGGCCCGCTTTGCTCAGATTCACCCGAATCAAATGATACCGGAAACTCCGTTGCAGGCTCGCTTGAGGCGCGGAGAGATCACCTTAGTAGAGCCGACCAATGGGCAGCCGATCGTGTTGGTCGATAGTTTCGTAGCTGAGCCACGGCCGCAGATGAGCCTGGTTGCGTGACAAAGCAATCTTTCACAAGGAGTACAAGATGAATACCGTTAATGTCAATCGTTCCACACAGTCGGTTCAGCCGTCCCGTTTGGCCTGGGAGGAACCTTCGGTAGCGTTCGAACGCCCGCTCATGGCTGAAGCGCAGGGTGGCCCCGGGCCGCATGGTTCACCATCCGGACTGCTTGGTCCTCTTGCATCGTCTGGAAGCACCACGACCGCTACTTGTCTGTAAGTCATTCAGTCGCTCGGGAGCCTTCAGCAAACGAGTTTTTCAGTGCAAGGGCGTGTTTTGCCAAAACTCAGGACATCTGGTTGGCGTTCTGGTGATGGAATCCAGTAGGTTTGCGTGATCTAAAGCCCGGCCACAATCCGTGGTTGCTGCAAGGGTTTGTTTGTGGCCAGGATTGGTGATTTGCCGATGACCTGAAAAAGAAAATTGCAGCGCTCGAAGAAGCGCTGCAATTTCGCGTGCTGTGAATGTAATTCATACGAATGTAACTTATTGTTACATTGATTTGTGATACAATTGCGTCGAATGTATGATATTGGACAAGAATAATGTGATCCGAGAAGGGTGATAGTGATGCGAACACGAGCTTGGAAAAGTCTTCTCTTGATTGTAGTGGTGATTGTCACGGCGACCGTTGTTCCTGCATCCGCGGAACAAGGGGACGGCGTGGCAGACTTTCGCCAGATTCTGACACCGGACTATGAAATCACGGCCACCGGGGTTTCTGTTGGGGATGCTGCACTGAATGATGTACCCGGCGCGCCACAGTTGCCTGTTAAGGGTTATTCGGTTCTCATACCTGTTGACAGTACTTGGGAACTGAGCTATGAGTCGCCAGAGCAACAGCAGCTCCCGCAAACAGTGCTGATTTCAGCTGCGCCTGTGGCCAACCTGAATCTGAATCAGCCACAGAATTGGCTGGATGATCCGGCTAATCTTCCAACCTCCGTGCCACTGGTGGACCAGCCCAGTTCCGACATTTACTCGGTCAATGCTTTTTATCCATCATCGCCAGTCGTTGCCGGCGAGCCGGTGCAGCAGGGTAACCAGCGCCTGCTGCCGATTCGTGTCTATCCCTTCCAATATAACCCTGTCACCCACCAGTTGCGCTATCACCCGGTGCTGAACATCACGGTTCAGCTACATCCCAACGCTGGCCAAGCCGATCAGCCGGTCGTCAGTCCCGATTTGACAGCGCAGGCTGTTCCCGAAGGCGCGACGGGCGCACGGTTGCGTCTGCATACAACGCAGCGAGGCGTCTATCGCTTGACCTACGCTGATCTCGCAGCCGGCGGCGTGAACCTGGGCCCTGGAGGCTCGGATCCCAACGACTTTGCAGTCTTCTATAAGGGCCAGCCGATCGATATCCTGGTCACTGGCGCTGGTGACAACAGCTTCGACCCGGGAGACCTTGTAGTCTTCTATGCAGTTCCTTACGACTTGGGGCGGTTTCAGGACTACAACGTGTACTACTTTGTCGAGAGCGCTCCGGCATTCGCTGCCCGTATGGAGACGCGTAACGTAACCGCTCCGTTTACGCCAGCAGCTGCATCGACGATTTCGCAGACGACTCACGTGGAAGTGAACGTAGATTATCGAACGCTGTATGAACGCCCAAAAAGCGCGGATCATTTCTTTGACACGCAACTTTACGCGAACACCAGCACGCCGTTGGTTACCCGGACTTATGACTTGACATTGAACGATCCGGTTACTTCGACAGGCTCCATTGACCTGTCTGTTCTCGTTCACGGCGGAAACAACGATCCGGGCTTCAATCCCGATCAGTCAGTTGACGTCCAACTCAACAACCATTTCGTGAATCGCTATCAATGGGACGGCAGCGTTGATTACAGCATCGCCGAGACGCTGCCGGCATCCTGGCTGGATGCTCCAGTCAACAAGATTCATCTGATTGCCGACAAGTCTGCATTGCCGGGTATCTCTGCGTACTGGGTGTCTCCCGACTGGGTGGATCTGACCTATCCGGCCCTCGCGCGCGCCGACAATGATTCGCTCTACATCGCCGGTTTAACCACCAGCACTACTGACATCATCGCCACTGATTTTACGACTGGCCTTGTCACAGTGCTAGATGTAGCCGCTCCGGAAGCACCAGTCCTCTTAACTGGAGTCGGCTCGCAAGACGCGGGCGGGATGTACAAGTTGTATTGGCGCGAGCCAACCGCTTCATCCTCCTATTTCATGGCCTCGGAAGACGCTTATCTGGCACCCAGTGCTATCGAGGTCGATACACCGTCCGACTGGGCAGCGCCAAGCAACAGTTTCGACTACATCGCAATCATTGGCACTGAGCGCACGGCGGCAGGCACAACCTCTGTGGGCGACGAATTAGGAGTAGCGATTCAACCATTGCTTGATCATCGTACGGCTGAAGGGTTTAACGTTGCAAAAGTCAAGTTACAAGATGTTTACGACGAGTTCAGCTACGGGTTTATCGATCCGGAGGCTATTCGCAGTTTTCTGAGCAACGCATATCACAACTGGCAAGGCCAACCAGGCTATGTTCTGCTGGTCGGTGATGGGTATCCAGCTTACCGCGGTGAGATTGCGACGACACTGCGGATATTGATCCCGCCTTATCTGGTTCATGTTGATCCGTGGATCGGAGAGGTCCCGGCCGACTCGCGATTCGTCAGCGTCGACGGTGACAGCGATATCCTGCCTGAGATGGCTATTGGCCGTATTTCGGCCAATAATGCTGCTGACGTAACTGCGGTTGTCAACAAGATTCTTGCCTATGAGAATCCGGCAACGACGCCTGACGGCGACTGGCAAACCCGGTCTGTATATGTTGCCGACAACTGCACGGACCCGGCAGGCAATTTTCATGCGTTGTCCAACAACATTCGTCAAAACTGGCTGCCTGGAACTTACACCAGCGACACGGTTTATTACGATGCGCCACCGGCCAATTGTCCCGATCCGAGCTATCCTTCGGGCGGTGATGTGCGAACAGCCATCAAAAACGAATTCAACAATGGAGCGATCTTCCTGCAATGGTTTGGCCACGGATCCACTGCCCGCTGGGGATCGGTATCCATGTTCAATATCAATGACCCGGCTACACTGGCACCATCCAGTCAAATGCCATTGGTGATGCACAACGCGTGCTGGACGGGATACTTTGTGCTTTGGGCCAACAATTGGCAAAGCTTGGGGGAGACCATGTTACTGACACCGGGGCGAGGTGCCATCGCCGATTACTCGCCCAGTGGTTTGCACATCGGCGCAGCGTTGTCGACGCTCGATCAGGGCCTGCATAAGGCGATGTTCCAGGATCGAGTGCCGCGGGCGGGCGACGTGATCAATGCCAGCAAGTATTACTTTTTTGACAATAGCATCGCCTATCACGATTTGATCGACTCGATGATCTTCTTCGGTGATCCGGCGCTGAAACTGCGGTTGCCCACTGCTGACTTCTCAGATTCGACCATGGAAGTTAGCGAAACCACCGCAGATCCGGGCGAAACTCTTGACTACACCGTCACTGTTTCCAACACCAGCATATTCATCGCACCTAATGTGATTCTGACTGCCGATTATCCGCAGGATCTGGTGACAGTCGTCGACCCCAATGGTGCTGTCGATAACGGCGATACCTTGACCTGGCAGTTGAACGATGTGCGAAGCCCGGAAGCCGACTCGGTGGTCAAGACGTTCTCTCTGGCCGTCAACACGGGATTGGCGCCAGGTCTTTACAACGTGACCGTACCAGCGGCGATCACCAGTGATCTGTCGTCTGCTTTACAGCTTGAAGTGAATACTGAGGTGAACGTTTCACCGTTGAATATCAACGCGACTCTGGATGCCCAACGGTACTGGATTCCACCTGGGATGCCGATCACGGTAACCGCAACCCTCTCGAACTATGCCACCTCTCCCTACGTGGGAACCCAGGTTACGCTTACCCTGCCATCCGAACTCGGCGCGCCGACCTGGATGGCCGCCTCAACCGGGTCGGGCCCAATCTACGATCCCGACTCCCGCCAGGTTCTTTGGTCCGGCGACGTGACCATTGGGAGCAACGAAACAGTATCTTTCAGCAGCGTCGTGTCACCTACGCTGACGGCCTGTGGAACAATCATGGTGACAGGAGAAGTGACCGACACATTGGGCGTGCTGACGCCGCTCGAGGTGGTCGTCAACCTTGCAGTGCCTGATGTCAACTGCACGGGCAGCGTCAACATCGTTGACGTCCAGCTTGTCGCCGGCCGCTGGGGAGCGACTCTTGGCCAGCCGCAATATCTCTACAATTACGATCTGAACGGCAACGATGAGATCGACGTCACCGATATCATCCTTGCCGCCAACCAGTGGAACTGATAACCTCAGTTGCTTGAAATGCGAGGCCCCGATCAACCTGATCGGGGCCTCGTTTTATGTTCCGACTTTACCTTCGAAGATACCGAATCTGTCTCCGGTTCGGTGAGACTCTGTCTACGCTTCCAGAATCGTCGTCACAATCAGCGGCTTGCGGCCTGTGCGGTCGTAGAAGTAGCGCGATAGCGTCTCCCGCGTTACCTCGTCCAGTCCGCGCTTGCTGACGCGGCTGGTTCCGCGCAGCGCAGCCGTCAGCTTCTCCTGCGCGGCTCGCAACAGTTCACCCGCTTCTTTCTCGTAGACGAAGCCGCGCGACACGATCTCTGGCTCGCTGGTCAGCTCGCGGGTCGCAAAGCTCCAGGCAAACGCTACGCTGACAAAGCCGTAGCTGGACAGTATCTCGCGGTCGCGCAGCACCGACGGTCCGACGTCGCCGATGCCGCTGCCGGCTACAAAGACATATCCACCGGGCAGCCGTTCACCGACCACCGCACCCGCCTCATCGAACTCCAACACGACGCCGTTTTCGATGTTCAGGATGTACTCTTCAGGGATCCCCAGGCCGCGCGCCAGACGAGCATGTGCGTGCAGGTGGCGCAGTTCGCCGTGGATCGGCACAAAGTACTCTGGTTTGGTGAGCGCCAGCAGCAGCTTCATTTCCTCCTGGCTGGCATGGCCGCTGACGTGCACTGCGGCCAGCGGCGGATAGATCACGTCGGCGCCGCGGCGGATCAGCCGGTTGATCATCGCCGAGACGACTTCCTCGTTGCCGGGAATCGGAGTCGAACTGAGGATCACGGTGTCGCCCGGCACGACGTCGATGTCGCGGTGTCGCCCGCTGGCCATACGCGCCAGCGCGGCCTCCGGCTGCCCCTGCGCGCCGGTTGTGATGATCACCTGCTTGTCAGCCGCAACTCCCTTGATCTTGTCGATGTCAACCAGCGTGCCGCGCGGGATGTCGAGATAGCCCAGCTTGCGGGCCGTTTCGACATTCTTGCGCATGCTGAAGCCAGCCAGCGCGACTTTACGACGATGCTGGTGCGCCATATTGACGATGAGCTGCACGCGACCCAGCGACGAGGAGAAACTGGAAATGATGATTCGTCCGGGGGCGTCGCGGAAGATCGTGTCGAACGCGCTGGTGATGCTGGACTCCGGCGGGGTCCAGCCTGGCCGTTCGGCGCCAGTCGAGTCGGCCAGCAGCACCATGATGCCCTCGCGTCCCAGCTCAGCCAGCCTGCCGAAGTCCGGGCCGTAGCCTTGCACGGGAGTGTAGTCGAACTTGAAGTCGCCGGTATGCAGCGCCAGCCCAACGGGCGTGCGGATCGCAACCGCCATGCCATCTGGGATGGAATGGGTGACCGCGATGAATTCGACCTGGAACGGACCGATGGTCACCTGCTCGCCTTCGCTCACAGTGACCCGCTCGCATGCCTTTTGAAGCCCCGCTTCTTTGAGCTTTAGCTCGATCATGCCCTGGACCAGCCGGGATGCGTAGATCGGAACCGCCAGATTGAGGTCCTTCAACAAAAAGGGCAGGCCACCTGTGTGGTCCTCGTGGCCATGGGTGATCACAATACCGATAATGCGATCAACCTTGTCTTTCAGGTAGCTCCAATCGGGCAATACCAGATCCACGCCCAGCATGTCGTTGTCGGGAAACATGACTCCCACATCGACGATCAAAATCTGGTCATCGTATTCAAACAGGGTCATGTTTTTGCCGATTTCGCCAAGACCGCCCAAAGGTATGATTCTTAAGCTTGTAGTCATTCTGTTTTTTTCCTTAATTTTTCGCTACCTGTCAGCTGGCGGACACTTTTGAGAGTGACTGTCAGCCAGGTAGCGTGTTTTCATTCGATTGTCAATCGGCCAGCTCGCTGTCAGCCAGCCGTAATTTTACAAAGAGCCAAGGCGCCAGCCCAATGGCCGTCAGCCCGACCAGTGCGTAGCGCACCAGTCGCACGGACTGATCGAGCGCCCACGGCTCCAAATCGGGTACAAATCTGCCGCCGAAGAAGACCAGCCCGACCAGCACAATGCCGACGATGTAGCGCAGCACGCGCCGCCCGATGGATCCCTCGACGCGGAAGCGAACCCAGCGTTCCTCGATGACGTAGCCAAGGCCCGCGCCCATCAGAATGCCGCCAGCTACTGCGCCAAACATATTGGGATATTGGCCGTCACGATCAGGTGGCAGCAACAGCAGCAGGACGACCGGGCCCAGCACGCTGATCGCCAGCTTGCCACCAGTGGAAAGGCTGCCCCAGCGCGTTGCCAGTTGTTCTTCGTAGCGCAGCCACAGCACCAGCACGATTCCGCCCAGCAGCCAGCCGGCCAACACATCCTGCGGAAAGTGTGCGCCCAGATACAGCCGTGACAGGCTGATCAGCAAAGCCATTATCACCGCCAGCACGGTGAACCAGTTGCGTCGCACCTTCACCGCCAGATAGCCCCACAACACGATGCCGGTGGTCTGGGCGTGATTGCTGGGCAGGCCATAGGTTGGTTCCTGAACCAGTTGTCGCACCCGGGCGGGATCAGGTCGCGGTAGTTTGAGCAGCGACTTTACAAATTCGTTGATCCATGAAGACAGCATCATCAACACCAGCAGGCGGATTCCCCAGCGCCGGTTGATGCACCAGAAGATCAGCGTCAGGATCACCATGTACGCTTCCGCGTTGCCAAGCCAGGTGATAGCCTGGAAAAACCCATCCAGCGGTCCACTGCTGACCGACTGAATCCAAAGGATGATTTCCGTGCCCCAGGTCTGCAATCCGAGAAGTTGTTCCATGATGGCGTCTTTACGGCTGTTGCAGGTTAACCGGTGGCCAAACGACTCACGATTTCCATTAGCAACTCAGTCCCAGCTACCATGTCTGCGATGGCAATATGCTCGCTGGGTGTATGTACATCTTCCATGCCGGTGCTGATTACCACACAGGCGATGCCGGCCGCGTTGTAGATGTTGCCATCAGTGCCGCCGCCGCTGTTGCACAACACAACCTCATGGCCCTGCGCGCGTGCAGCGGCTGCTGCTGCCTGTACTATGGGTGTCTCGTCTGACAGCCTGTAGGCGTTATAAGCCCGCGTCACGTTGCAATCGACGCTGGTATTGTGCCTGGCCGCAGCCTCATTGAACGCATCGAGGATCGATTGCGTCAGGCTGTCCAACTTTTTCGCGTCGCGGCTACGCGCCTCGCCAACCACCCGCACCCGATCGGGCACGATGTTGCGCGCCGTACCACCCTCGATGATTCCGATATTTGACGTGGTCTCGAAATCGATCCGGCCCATGGGCATAGCGGCGATGGCCTCCGCGGCGACGCGAATCGCATTGATGCCGCGCTCCGGCTCGGCGCCGGCATGTGAGCTGACACCGTTAACGGTGAACACAAGGCTGTCCTGGCCTGGCGCCGAGATCACCAGATGCCCGGCTGGTCCGCCCGAATCCAGGACGACACCCTGGCGGGCGCGCAGCTTGCCGGTATCCAGATGGCGCGCGCCGTACAACCCTAACTCCTCGCCGACACTGATAACGACTTCCAGCGGTGGGTGTGGCAACCCCTCCTCTTGCAGCGTTTGCAGTACTTCCAGAATCGCGGCGACGCCCGATTTGTCGTCGCCGCCCAGAATAGTATCGCCGGCGCTGTAGATTACGCCGTCACGGATCACCGGCTCGATACCGATGTCGGTGCCGACGGTGTCCATGTGCGCGCTGAGCAGTAACCAGTCGCCATCTGCGCCGTTCAGCCGGCCGACCAGATTGCCGATCTCATCGAATTCGGTGGTGAAGCCCAGTGCTTGCAAGCGCACGGCAAGATGGCTGCCGATCTCCGCTTCCTGCCCGCTGGGGCTGTCGATGCGAACCAGTTCCAGGAATGTGTCGATAAGGCGATCTTGATTGATCACGGGAGAACCTCAAACGTATTTTGTTGCAAAGGGAAGGGAGAACCAGGGTGCGGGTGCTCTGCGCTAAAGGGATTATAGCACAGTAACAGCCTGCGGACAACGGGCCGGCAGCCCGGATTATGACGACGGCCTTGATCCCGTGGCAGGGAGATTACACTACCTGCCCGCGCTTGACCACCGTCTCAACGAGATTGGTGCCGTAGCGATATCCCAGGTGGCGGTAGTCGGGGATGTCCAGAACGATGATGTCAGCCTGCTTGCCAACTTCCAGGCTGCCAAGGTACTCACCGAGGCTGAGCGCATATGCGGCGTTGATGGTCGCGGCATTGATCGCCTCGGCGGGCGTCAGCTTGAGGGCGCGGCACGCCAGCGCGATGATGAACTGCATCGACTCGCACCAGGACGTGCCGGGATTGAGGTCACTGGCCAGCGCCAGCGCGCCGCCCAGATCGATCAGCCGGCGCGCGTTGGTGTAGTGGCTATGGGCGAGACCGAAGGGGGTGCCGGGCAGCGACACAGCGATGGTGTCCGACGCGGCCAGCGCCTGCAGTTGTTCATCCGTCGTGCAAACCAGGTGATCCGCGCTGACAGCGCCCAACTCAACGGCCAGCGATGTCCCGCCCAGCGGTTCGAATTCGTCAGCGTGGATCTTGAGGCTGAGCCCCATTTCCTTCGCGGCTTCCAGGATTCGGCGGCTTTGCGCCACGTCGAACGCACCGACCTCGCAGAAGACGTCGCAAAAATCGGCGGCGCGGATGTTGTATTCGCCGTCGGGGGTCTCGACAATGTAGCGCAGGTCGCCGATGGCCGGCAGCATTTCATTCACCACCAGATCGACATAGTCGTCGGTGCGGCCGGTATATTCTGCCGGCACGGCGTGGGCACCGAGAAAGGTGGGGACCAGATCCATGGGATGCTGCTCGTCCAGCACGCGGATCGCATCCAGCATTTTCAACTCGGTGGCGGTATCCAGCCCGTAGCCAGTCTTGATCTCGGCCGTGGTGGTGCCGTGCATCAGCATCATGTCCAGCCGCAGCAGGGTTTCGTCGATCAGGTCGTCCAGCGAGGCGGCGCGGGTGGCGCGCACGGTGTTCATGATGCCGCCGCCGGCATGCATGATCTCCAGATAGGTCGCGCCGGCGATGCGCAATTCGAACTCACTGGCCCGGTCGCCGGCCCACAGCGCGTGGGTGTGCGGATCGACGAAGCCGGGCGTCACCACCTTGCCGCGCGCATCGATGATCACGGCTGCGTCTGGTTCGTCGATCTGGGCCAGCACTTCAGATGTCGGTCCGACGGCGACGATTTGGCCGGCCAGACAAGCCACCGCGCCATCGTGTATCAAGCCAGGATCGGCCAGGGCAGCGCCCCGCTTCGGTCCGTCGGGGCTGGCGCAGGTGAGCAGGTGAGCGGCATTGAGAATCAGCAGGTCAGCATCCATGGATGGGCCTTTCTTCGTTCAGGGTAACTATTCAGCCTACACCAAACCAGTGAATGAAATTCACTGGCTGAAAGTACGAAGGCCCCTCAGGGCCTGGCCGACCGACTCCCAGCGACTGAGGCCGCTTCGTGCTTTCAGCCGGGGGATTTCAATCCCTGGGCGGAGGCAGACTGAATAGTTACCTTTCAGGTAGCAAGTGTGACTTGAGGTGACCGTCGCATGGCATCGTATCATGTCCCAGCCGCGGCGTCAAAGCGCGCGCGTGACGACAGCAGGCGATTGATTTGCCCTTCGTGCCTACAGGCGCGATAATGCGACAGACTCTGACCGGGCGAGCTTGTCTCGCCCTTTTTGAACACAATGAACCGGCAAGAGCGCATCGATCTGATCCTGGACCACTTCGAGCACCCGCGTTTCCATGGGCGTCTGGACGTACCTGGCACGGCTGTTACCGGGGGCAATCCCGGCTGCGGTGATACGGTGACGGTATATATGACCGTCGCGGAGTCGAGCGATTCTGTAGAGATTGCTTTTGAAGGCGAAGGCTGTACGGTCAGCCAGGCGGCTGCGTCCATGGTAATGCAGATGATGCAGGGGCGCACGCTGCGTCAGATCGACGAGGCGACGGCAGAGCCGCTGCTGGAGATGATCGGACCGGACATCGCCGCGGCGCGCCGCAATTGCTCGCTGCTGGCCTTCAACGCAGTCAAAGAGGCCGGCCGCCAGCTTCAGCAGCAGCAGATGACGAGATAAACGGTTCGTAGTAGCGACTTCAGTCGCTTCCGGCCCGGAGGCGACTGAAGTCGCTACTACGAACGTGATTGAATGGATGATAGTGATGACGAGCATTGAGACGATTCGCAAGGATTTCCCCATCCTGCAGCGTGTGGTCAACGGCCACCAACTGGCGTATTTGGACAACGCTGCCACCTCGCAAAAGCCGCTGGCCGTCCTGCAGGCGATGGACGACTATTACCGCAACACCAACGCCAATGTTCACCGCGGCGTGCATACGCTGAGCGAAGAGGCGACGGCGCAGTATGAAGGCGCGCGCGGACGAATTGGCCGCTTCATCAATGCCGGCAGCAGCAAGGAAATCATCTTCACCCGCAACGCCACTGAGGCCATCAATCTGGTCGCGTATAGCTGGGGGTTGGACAATCTTGGTCCGGGCGACGAGGTGTTGATCACCGAGATGGAACACCACGCCAACATCGTGCCCTGGCAGCTGATCTGCCAGCGTACCGGGGCGACCCTGCGCTATGTACCCATCGACGCGCAGGGCAGTCTGCGTCTCGATTTGCTGGATGAACTGTTGACAGAGCGCACCCGGCTGTTCGCATTCGTCGCCATGTCCAATGTGCTGGGCGCCATCAACCCGGCCGCGGAATTGGTGGCCAGGGCGCACGCGGTCGGCGCGCTGGCGTTGGTGGACGCGGCGCAAAGCGTGCCGCACATGCCCGTGGACGTGCAGGCGCTGGATTGCGACTTCCTGGTCTTCAGCAGCCACAAGATGTGCGGACCGACCGGCGTCGGCGTACTCTACGGCCGCCGCGCCGCGCTTGAGGAGATGTCGCCGTTCATGGGCGGCGGTGATATGATCCGCGAGGTGCACATGGACGGCTCGCGCTGGAACTCGCTGCCCTGGAAGTTCGAAGCCGGCACGCCTGCCATCGCCGAGGTGATCGGCCTTGGCGCGGCGGTGGATTACCTGAGCAACCTGGGGATGGGCTGGGTGCGCGAACAGGAACACGCGCTGGTCAGTTACGCCGTGGAGAAGCTCACTCAGGTCGAGGGGCTGCGCATCATCGGCCCGAGCGGCGAGCAGCGCAGCGGTGTGGCAGCGTTCACGCTGGCCGATATCCATCCGCACGACATCGCCGCGATCCTAGACTCCGAAGGTATCGCGATTCGCGCCGGTCACCACTGCGCCCAACCCATTCACGACCATTTCGGAATTGCCGCCACGGCGCGCGCCAGCTTTTACTTTTACAATACATTCGAAGAAGTGGATCGGCTGGCGGCGGCGCTGGAAAAAGTACAATCGGTGTTTAGTTTCTAATTATGGACCAACTCTATCGCGAGGCAATCCTCGATCACTACAAATACCCGCGTCACAAGGGGCATCTCGATGAGCCCGATGTGTCGTATCACGACCACAACCCGTTTTGCGGCGACGAGATCACGCTGGAGCTGCAGATCGTGGATGGTATCGTGACTGACGCTGCATTCGACGGCCGCGGCTGCGCTATCAGCCAGGCTTCGGCGTCGATGATGACTGAAGAGATCATCGGCAAGCCACTGGAAGAGCTGCGCAGCTGGACCAAGGAGGACATCCTGGATCTGCTGGGCATCGAAATTGGTCCGGTGCGTCTGAAGTGCGCGCTGCTGCCGCTGAAAGCGTTGAAGGCTGGCGTTTGGGGTGTCGAGGACTGGCCGCACGATGAATAACAAAAGCAAGGACAACCAATACGCATGGCAAGGTTAGTGGAAGTTGCTACCGCGGGCGAGATACCCGTGGGCGGCAGAAAGAGCACCAACATCGATGATCTGGAGATCGCTATCTTCAACGTCGATGACGAACAGTTCTACGCGGTGGAAGATGTCTGTAGCCACGACAGCGGACCGCTGGGTGAGGGCGAAATCATCAACACCTATGAGGTCGAATGTCCCCGGCACGGCGCCCGTTTCGACATACGCACCGGCAAGGCGCTTTGTATGCCGGCCTTCGAGCCGATTGAAGCTTATCCCGTTGTCTGCAAGGACGGCAAGATCTATATCGAGATTGACTGGTAAACACGAGGAGAGAACGACATGACTATTAGCGATCGAGACGTCCGCGAAGCGATTCGTGCCAGTGTGATCGACCCGGAGATTGGACTCAACATCGTAGATCTGGGTCTGGTCTACGGCGTGGAAGTCGATGAGAGCTCCATTCTCATCGACATGACGCTGACCAGCCCCGGCTGTCCGGCCGGCCCACAGATCATCTACGATGTGAAAAACACCGTCAAACGCAAGTTCCCCGAGGCCAGTGAGGTCGCCGTGAACATCGTCTGGCAGCCGTTCTGGTCGCCGGAGATGATGAGCGAGTGGGCCAAGGAAGAGTTGGGCATCTTCTAGGTCGTCATCGTTGCGTCACTCCCGCGGAGGCGGGAGTCTAGCGCTCGTGCAGTTCAGACTCTTGCTTTCGCGGGAGTGACGCGTGCGCAGCAACCTGCAATCCGTCCGTTTGCTCATTCCTTACGTCCTGCAAAACACCGCTTGACCTCCCGACCATACCGAACCCTTCTGCTTCTTTACCTGGCCGGTCTGGCTGTCTATGGGCTGCTGGCCGGGCCGCGTTTGGTCGCCCGTCCCCCTCACGAACATATCGCGCTGGCCGAGGCGCTGCTGCACGGCCGGCTGGACATTGCCCAGCCCCTCGCGTCGTTCCTCGACCTGGCGGAGTTCGACGGACGCTGGTTTGTTCCTTACCCGCCGGCGCCGGCTGCCCTGTTCCTGCCTGCGGTCGCGGTTTTCGGGCGCACTATCTACCACGGCGTTCTGCACGTCGCGCTGGCTGCGGCCATCCTGCCTGCTTTTTACCTGGCTTTGCGCCGCTTCACCTCGGAGACCGAACACAGCGAGCACGAGCGGCTGTGGCTGGTCGCGTTGCTGGCTTTCGGTACCCCCATCGCAGCGCTGGCAGTCAACAGCAACGTCTACTACACCGGCCAGATCGCAGCAGTCGTGTTTTCTTGTCTCTATCTGGCGGCGGCCTGGCGCGGCCGTCAGCCGGTCTGGGCAGGACTGGCGCTGGGCGCGGCCTACCTGTCACGCGGCGCGGTAATCCTCGCCTTCCCCATTGTTCTGGCTGAGATCTGGCGCACACGGCCGGCCGGCGGTTCGTTTCGGACCAGCCGATCCAGCGCGCTGTTGCGTTTCGCGCTAGGGTTGGGCGCACTGTTGGCGCTGTCGGGCCTGTACAACTGGCTGCGTTTTGGCAATCCTTTGGAGTTGGGCTATGGCTTTCTTGGCTGGCGCACTGACCCTGAGATCGTGCGCTGGGGGCTGTTCAGCTACGCCTACCTCGAACGCAATCTGCACGCCGCGTTGACCAGCCTGCCGGTGCTGCTGCCCGCATTTCCTTTCGTCACTTTCAACCCCGAGGGGCTGAGCCTGCTGATCACGACGCCGGTGCTGGTCATGCTGCCTTTCCTGCGCGGCTGGACGTGGACGGCATGGGCGGCGCTGCTGAGCAGCGGGCTGATCTTTCTGACGGCGCTGATGTACGCCAACACCGGCCTGGTCCAGTATGGCTATCGCTATGCCGCCGACTTCTTGCCTTTTCTGATCCTCGCGATGGCGCTGGCTGGCCTGCGTGTGGTCAGATGGCCGGTCAAGGCGCTGATTTTGTTCGGCGTGGCGGTCTCGCTGTGGGGCGCAGTACATGCCGGTTGGTATCCGTTCACGGCGGATCTGGATCTGCGCATTCGGCAGCACACGCTGTTGCGTTACCGCTGAGTCATACTTGACGTCAGCGGTCTGGCCGTGCTATCCTTGCACGACCCTTCGACGGCCAACCTTGTGACCGACCTCGAGATCCCTTGCGGAGGCATTTGTGAGCAGTGCAAACAACATTTTAGGCTGGCGGGAAATATTGGCTCGGGTGATGGATGGCTTCCAATGTCAGGAAGACGTCAGCCCGGCATGGCTGGTCAACCCGGCTACCAATCGTCCCCTGAAGCTGAACCAGCTCTATCCTCAGGTTGGTTTGGCCATTCGTTTTGTGGGGCTGACTGCCAAAGGCCAGCCGCGGCAAAGCGATGACGAGGCACAAACCGAGGCTGAGCGCGACGAGATCCGCGCCGAGTTGTGTCGCCAGAACGATACCGAACTGCTGCTGATCGATCCCGACTACCCACATCCGCCGGAGCAGTTTCAGCGCCTGCGCAGTACACTGAGCCGCCTGTCGCGCACTCTGGCGCAGAGCGACCGTCCGGAGGCTGACAAGCTGACCTTCATGCCGCAACTGGCCGATGCACGCACCCGGCTGGACGACATCAGCCGGCGGGTACGCAGTCCGGAGGATCTCGCGTTGTTTGCCGATCTCTGGCGCGATCGCGAAGCGGACGTGTTCGCCGCAGCCCGCCAGGTTGGTCCCACCCGGTCCAGTGGCCCAGTGCCTGTCTTTGAGCCTGGACAGGTTGTGCAACATGAACGTTTCGGCAAGGGCGCCGTGATCGCCGTCAACGGCGCAGGGCCCGACGCCCAGGTCACCGTCCACTTCGCCGACGACACCCAGCGCACCTTCCTTGCCGGTCTGGTGGCCGACAAGCTGGTGCCCCAGTGATCGGTAATCGGACTTCTGATCCCTGACCTCTGACTGTTTACTGATCACTGATTACCGCTCACAGTTCCCAACGCGGAGCATCCATGGACAACTCCCCCACGCCGTACGCCATTCTCAACGGCGAGCTGCTGCCGGCCGATCAGGCCGGTTTCAACGTTGCCAACCAGTCGCTGGTGGACAGTTTTGGCATTTACGAGACGATCAAACTCGAGGACGGGCGATTTTTCCACCTCGACTGGCACTTGCAGCGGCTGGGCGAGTCGGCCCGCATCCTCAACCTGGAGTTTCCCGCCTCGCTGGAGGAGATCGGAGAGTGGTGCCGCAAGCTGGCAGGCACGTCGTCCGGTTTCGGGCTGCTGCGCATCGTTTCCTACGGCAGCGACGGCGTCCACGGGCCGCAATGTGGTCTGTACATGAAACCGCAGCCGAAGCTGGCTCCTGCGTTGTTCGATCCCGGCGTCTGGCTGGTCAGCAGTGAAGGGGAGCGAATCTGGCCGCTGGCGAAATCGACCAACTGCCTGGCACAGGCCTTGGCCCGCTTCAAGGCGCAGCGTGCAGGCGCCTACGAAGGGCTGATCGTGGACCGGCACGGTCACGTCACCGAGGGCAGCACGTGCAATCTGCTGGCCGTGCGCGATGGGGTTCTCCTGCGCCCGCTGGAGGGCACCGCGTTGGAAGGTGTCACGGAAAACATCACGGTCGAGTTGGCCGAGGCGGCCGGCATCCCCGTGCAGCGGACGGCTCTGCCGCTGGCTGAGCTGGCAAGCTGGGACGAGTCATTCATCACCAGCACCAACCGCCGCATCATGCCCGTGCGCCAGATCGATGACACGCCTTTGCGCGCCAGTCCGGGATCGGTGACGCGGCAGCTTATGGCGGCATTCAACGATTACGAAAAGACACGCGGCTGGGGAGAATAGATTGACCTGCACTGTGTGCGCGTGAGAGGTTCGACTTTTTCCGCTAAGTCGAACTTCTGGGAGCTTGTTGGGAAGTCAACCGCGCCCGCGGCAACTGTGGGCGTTCCAGAACCGCAGATAACCAGGAAGCCGCGGACCAGCGGCCAAGGAATCCGCGAAGTTCTGCCAATCCGCGATTCCTCCTTTGTGCTTTGCCCGTTGCCGTGTTACAATTGGCCTAATTGACACACTGCGTCATAACCTGCCTGCGGCAGTCACAACAGGAGAAACCACGATGCTAGACTTTCAGTTCAACGACGAACAGCGCATGGTGCGCGATCTGGCTCACCAGTTTGCCGAGAAGGAGATCAAGCCGGTCGCCGAGCACTACGACACCAGCGGCGAGTACCCCTGGCCGCTCATTCGTCAGGGCTTGCAGCTTGGCCTGATGAACGTCAACATTCCTGAACAGTACGGTGGTCCCGGTCTGGACGTGCTGGGAGAGTGCATTGTCAACGAGGAACTGGCCTGGGGCTGCTCCGGCATCCAGACAGCGATGATGCTCAACAGCCTGGCAAGCTGGCCCATCATCCTGGCCGGCAACGAGGCTCAGAAGAGCAAATACCTGGGCGACTGGCTGATGGACAACGGCAAGATGGCTGCCTACGGGCTGACCGAGCCGGGCGCCGGGTCGGACGTGGCGGGCATCAAGACCACCGCGATCCGCAAGAACGGCGCCTACGTTCTCAACGGCAGCAAGACGTGGATCACCAATGCGCCGATTGCCGACTGCTTCGTGATTTTCGCCAAGACCGACCCCAGCGCGCGCCACCGCGGCATGTCGGCCTTCGTGGTGGAAAAGGACTGGCCTGGCGTCAGCACCGGCAAACCGATCCATAAACTGGGGCAGCACGCAGCGTGGACCGGTGAGGTGTTCCTGCAAGATGTAGAGGTACCAGTCGAGAATCGCCTGGGCGAGGAAGGCCAGGGCTTCATGATCGCCATGAAAGTCTTCGATCGCAGCCGGCCGACCGTTTCGGCTGCCGCGGTCGGGGTTGCCCAGCGCGCGCTGGACGAATCAGTTCGCTACGCCAATGAGCGCCATGCTTTTGGCAAGCCGATTTCCGCCAACCAGGGTATCAGTTTCATGGTAGCCGATATGGCGATGAACGTTGAGGCGGCCCGTTTGCTGGTTTACAAGTCGGCCTGGCTGGTTGATCGCGGTGAAAACAACGTCAAGGCAGCGGCTTTCGCCAAGGCCTTTGCGGCTGACGTCGCGATGAAGACCACCACCGACGCGGTGCAGGTCTTCGGCGGCTACGGCTACAGCGCCGAGTACCCGGTCGAAAAGCTGATGCGCGACGCCAAGATCTACCAGATCTACGAGGGCACGTCACAGATCCAGCGCGTGATCATCGGCCGCGAGTTGTTCCGCTAGTCTACCCCGGTTGATGTTTTCCAAAGCCCGGTTTTCTTCACAAAGCCGGGCTTTTCGCGTCCCGCGCCAGTTCTTACACGTTTGTTACGGCTCTGTGGAATGCAAGACATCCTACGTCATATATGGCGTTGTGCGAATACAATCCCAACAACGTCCGGTTGCATCGTCATGGCCGCGAAAGCGGGCATCCAGAGCATGGTTGTGCAGAATCATCACTTCGCCTTGAGTGCGTTGTAGACTCCCGCCTGCGCGGGAGTGATGGACTTGAACATGTGTCATGCCCGCGAAGGCGGGCATCCAGAGCGCAGTTGTGCAGAATCATCGCTTCGCATTGAGTGCGTTGTGGACTCCCGCCCGCGCGGGAGTGACGGAGTGCATCACCGGCTTCGATTCAGACACACAGAGGAACGAGAGATATGAAACGAGATCGACGCGCGAGCCAGTGGAAATTGTTGGCGCTTTTGTTGTTGGTCAGCATTTTGGCGGCAGCCTGCGGCGGAGCGGAGCAGACTGCGTCATCTGCGACGCCGGTCAAAGAGGTGGCACAAGCCGTCGCGACCGCAACCAACCTACCCACGGTGGCGCCTGAGGACACACCACAACAGCCAACGGACACGCCTGCGCCGGCTGCAGCAGAGGTCGCATCGGCGACGGCTACTGCGCTGCCTTCCACCGACACCCCAATCCCTCCTACGGATACACCCGAGCCGGCGCCAGAAGTGACCAGCACCTTCGGCCAAACCGAGGACGGTCTTTACTTCCGCGGTAATCCGGCTGCCGCTGTGACGGTGATCGACTACTCGGATTTCCTCTGAAGCGCGTGCCGTGGATACGTGCTATCCACCGAGCCGCAAGTGATCGCCGACTACGCAGACAGCGGCAAGATTCGCTACGTGTACTACCCGATTTTGGACTTAGCGCCGACGCCTAAAGCTTACCAGGCAGCGGAATGCGCCGGCGAGCAGGATCCCCAGTTCTTCTGGGCGATTCACGATCTGTTCTATGAGGAGCAGGGCCAGTTGTGGAGCGCAGACACCGATTTGTTTGTTGAGTTTGCCGGGCGCGCTGGCGTTTCGAACCTTGATCAGTTCCGCCAGTGCCTGGACAACGGCCAGTATGCCGACAAAGCCAACGAACTGGACCGCGCCCGTCGCGCGGAGAGCATTCGACTACGCCCCACCTTCTCGATCAATGGCGAGTTGATACCCGGCGCCCAATCGTACGCGGAGTTAAGCCGGCGGATCGAAGCTGCTCTGGCGCAGTAGGAGAGTGATTGGTGCGGGGGGGGGGGCCAGTCCAGAAAGCGGGTTACTAGTTCCCCTGTGCGCTCTCTGCGTCTCTGTGGTGAGTTTTCAGCAGATGCGCGGCAACTGCTCGCCGCTGATCATGTCTACGACACGCGAGCCGCCGATGCGGCTGCGCAGCACCACGCGGCCGCGGTGTTCCTCTGTGACCTCGCCGATAATGGCTGCTTCTCTGCCCAGTGAATGCGCCTGCATGGCGGCCAGCACCGCGTCGGCCGCTTCTGGGGCCACGATCGCCAGCAGCTTGCCTTCGTTGGCCACATACAAGGGGTCCAGCCCGAGAATCTCGCACGCCCCACGCACCTGATCCCAGATCGGTATCGCTGCTTCGTTCAGCCGGATGCCGATCCGTGCCGATCCGGCGATCTCGTTCAACGCGCTGGCGACACCACCGCGCGTCGGATCGCGCAGCACATGCACATGGTCGCCGCCAACCGCCAGCATCTCCCGCACCATCTCGTGCAGCGGCGCCGAGTCGCTGGCCAGCGTCGTCTCGAACGCCAGTCCCTCGCGCACCGACATGATGGCGATCCCGTGGACGGCGATCGCACCGCTGACCAGCACCAGATCGCCGCGCCGCGCGCGCGTCGGTGAAATCTGGACGCCAGCCGGGATCAGTCCGATGCCGGTGGTGTTGATGTAGACGCCGTCGCCCTTGCCGCGGTCCACCACTTTTGTGTCACCGGTAACCACAGAGACGCCCACGGCTTGTGCTGCGCCTTGCATCGACTGCACCACCCGCCAAAGATCCTCCATCGGCAGCCCTTCCTCCAAGATCAGTCCCGTCGAAAGGGCCAGCGGCTGTGCGCCGCACATCGCCAGGTCGTTGACCGTGCCGTGCACTGCCAGGGAGCCGATGTCGCCGCCGGGGAAAAACAGCGGGCTGATGACAAACGAGTCGGTGGAAAAGGCCAGCCGCGCGCCGTTGACCTCCAGCAGCGCGCCGTCGTGCTGCTGGACAAGCTGCGGGTTGTCGAACGCCGGCAGGAACATGCGCTCGATCAGCATCTGTGTCAGTCGCCCGCCGCCGCCATGAGCCAGCGTGACGGTCGGGTAGTCGCTGATCGGGATCGGGCACTGGAGGTTGGTCAAAGGATCAGTCATGGTTGGTTTGGTGCGATACTTCTATTGTTGCGGCGGACGCCATGAGAGATTGAGTGGCATCTGGTCGGGCGGAATACCGGGGACGACAACCGCCGCGGGCTGTCCGTCAGGGATTGGGATCACAAACCAACTGGCGGTCGCATTGCTGGCGTCTTGACCATGCACGGTGCGCGCGAGCAGCAATGCTTTGTCAGGCAACGGCGCAAAGCCGGTATTTTCGCCGCTTTCGCCGACCTGCCGATTGCCGGTTCCGTCGGGATGCACGACGCCGATCGCGGATGGCTCGGTCTCGTCGAAGGCGATCCATTGGCCGTCGGGCGACCACGCCGGCCGGTCAATGGAGGCGGGCAGATCGAGGATCAGCGTGGCATCGCTGCCGTCGCCATCGGCCAGATACAGGTTGCCATCGCGGACAAACGCGACCTGTGCACCGTCCGGCGAGATGGCCGGGTTTGCGTGGCACAACTGTGGCTCGGTCCACGGCGCCGTCGAGCCGCTGCCGACCGTGACCGTGTAGACGTTGCAGTCCTGCTCGGAAAGGAAATTCTGAAATAGCAGCGTGTCGGCTGACAGCCAGCCCAGATTGCTCTTCCTGCCCGGCATGCCAGCAGTCAGATTGCCCAGTTCCTTGCCGGCGACGGAATACAGCAAAATGTTCGAACCTTCCATTTGCCCTTCGTTTGTCGCCGCGTTCTTCTGTCCCTGCTCAGCCACGCCGGCCACGGCGAGCTGCTTGCCATCCGGCGACCAGGCAGTCTCGCGGACGAAAGCCAGCGAGGCAAAGCGGCGCAACTGGCGGCTGGGCGGGGAGAACAACGCCAGGTGGTCCTTCGGTTCGTCCGCGGCCAGGACGGCGGCGGTGCTGGCATCCGCCGCCCAGTCAAGACCAATGACGTTCCACTCTTCAGGATACAGGGAAAGGGTGATCGGTGCTGGACAGGGATTGCCGGTCACCAGGCAGTCAGCCGGCATCACATCCACGCGTGCGCCGTTGTCGGCCGGGAAGAACAACTCACCGCTGGGGTCGGAGGGAAAAGGTTGCGGCGGAACACAGGCGACCAGCAGAGCCAGCGCCAGCAGGGCAGGCAGGGAGCGCAAAGGAAGTTTCACGGCAGGTCAGACCGGCACATCGACGGCCGTCCGGTGATAGGCATAGTAGGCCGCACACGCGCCCTCGGAAGACACCATCGGCGCGCCCAGCGGCCGTTCCGGCGTGCACAGCGTCGCGAACGCGCTGCACTGGTGCGGCTTCTTCAATCCCTGCATGATCTGGCCGGCGATGCAGAGCGGCGATTCCTGGGCGGCGATGCCGGCAACTTCGAAACGTTGCTCGGCATCGTAGCGGGCGTATTCGGGTCGCAGCCTGTAGCCGCTGTTGGGGATCAGCCCGATGCCGCGCCATTGGCGGTCGCCGGTGGCGAACACCTGGCCGACCAGCCGCTGCGCCGCCTGGTTGCCGTCACGCGTGACGGCGCGCGCATACTGGTTCTCGACGCCCCAGCGCCCTTCTTCCAGCGCGCGCAGCGTCATGTAGATCCCTTGCAGCAGGTCCAGCGGCTCGAAGCCGGTGACCACAATCGGCACGCGGTAGCGGGCAGCGATCGGTTCGTATTCCCAGTAGCCCATGATCGCGCAGACGTGGCCGGCCGCCAGGAAGCCCTGCACCAGGCTGTCAGGCGAGCCGAGGATCGCCTCCATGGCCGGCGGCACCAGGACGTGCGAACAGAGGATCGAGAAGTTGTCTAGACCGAGCTGCTTTGCCTGCCAGACGGCCATCGCGTTGGCGGGCGCGGTGGTCTCGAAGCCGACGGCAAAGAACACCACCTGCCGGTCGAGATGCTTCTGCGCCAGCTTGACGGCATCCAGCGGCGAGTAGACCATGCGCACGTCCCCGCCGCCAGCCTTGACGCTCAGCAGGTCGGTCGAGGAGCCGGGCACCCGCAGCATGTCACCGAAGGAGGTGAAAATGACCTCCGGCCGGCGCGCGATGGCGATCGCCTTGTCGATCAGCTCCAGCGGCGTGACGCAGACTGGGCAGCCGGGACCATGCACCAGCGTCACCTGCTTCGGCAGCATTGCGTCGATGCCGAACTTGATCAGCGTGTGCGTCTGACCGCCGCAGACCTCCATCAATGTCCACGGCCGGGTCACGGTGTCGTGAATCGCACGCACGAATCTCTGCGCTTCCGCCTCGCCGCGGTACTCGTCAACGTATTTCATCGAACCGTTCCTGGAGTCGGTAAACGGCGATCATAATCTGTTCCATTCATCACTTGATATCTCGCGTCCGATGATGTATTCAACTTCTTTGAGCAACATCTTGAGCTGCGGAACCGAGAACTCGGCGTTGGATGGGACCGCGAGTCTGTGTTGACCCATCGTCATAAATTGATGTCTGGAACCCGCAAACGGTCCTTCAAAGCCGAGGCTGTGCAACCGTCTGATGAATTCCCGTCGTTTACACGGCGCCCAGCGGCTCATATTCAGGTTCCGTGTTCAGATCGATTTCGTCAATGACAGGGAGCGCGTGTCTTAGTTTGAGACCGAGGAGGACCCAGTCTTCAAGTGTGGATTGCAACTCTTGCTCGCACTCACGCAACGTAGCGCCGAATGCAACTACGCCTGTGCATGAAGGAACACGTCCAAAATAGGACTCGTCTTCCAGTTTGTCATAGGATGCCTGGGCCATCGCGCTTTCAAGATAGTCACTGAGGACAAATCGTGTTGCCATGCCTGTTCTCCAGTTCAAATCAACAATACAGACGCCAGATGTCTAATTCTGCGCGATCTCCAGCTCTGCCAGTTCATCCATTTGGCGCAGAAACTCGAACACCTCCTGCGC
The DNA here is from genome assembly GCA_020634615.1 of Anaerolineales bacterium. Taxonomy (GTDB): domain Bacteria; phylum Chloroflexota; class Anaerolineae; order JAAEKA01; family JAAEKA01; genus JACKBK01. Next base: position 69,082 of record JACKBI010000019.1, on the reverse strand, counting down.
TTCGTCCTCGTCCACGACGCTGATGGCAAAGCCGACGTGCACCACCACGTAGTCGCCCAGCGTCACCTCCGGCACGTACGCCAGGCAGACCTCCTTGACGATGCCGCTGAAATCGACCTTGCCCATGGTCATGCCCAGCGGGTCTTCGCTGATCTCAACTACTTTTCCGGGAACACCGAGACACATTTTCCAGACCTCGTTATCGGTAATCGGTTTCCAGTAGTCAGTAATCAGTTTCCAGTAATCGGCGATGGGAGCACCGTGTACTGATTACTGATGACTGACAACTGATTACTGTTCGCTGAACTGCGCCGCCGCCACCGCGATCTGCCCAAGACTGATGCCGCCGTCGTTGGGTGGAACCTGGCGGTGGAGCAGAACTTCAAAGCCGGCAGTACGCAGCCGTCGGGCAGTGCGTTCGACCAGCAGGCGATTCTGGAAGCATCCACCGGTCAGGGCGACGCGCTCTTCGCCGATCTCTTGCGCTGTGGCGACAATCGCCCGCACCAACGCGTTGTGGAAGCGTGCAGCCATCATACCAGAGGACACACCGCGCCGCAAGTCGCTCAGGATCTCCTCGACCATCGGTTGCCAGTCGAGGGTCAACGTTGAGGGTTGACTGGCTGAGGCGGCAAGATGGATGTTATAGGCGCTGTTTTCGCGGGCATCGGCGGCGAACTCCAGCGCCATCGCGGCCTGGCCTTCAAACGTCACCTGCTGGTGCAAACCGATCAGCGCGGCTACGCCGTCGAACAGACGTCCTGCGCTGGTAGTGATCGGCGCGTTCAGGCCACGCGCCAGCATCTGCGACAGCAGGGTGCGCTCATCGCGGCGCAGCGCACGCACCGGCGCCACGAAGTCCCAGTCCAACACCTCGTCGCCGTACAACTCCCACAGCATGGCAAACGCCACCCGCCGCGGCTCCTTGACAGCTGCATCGCCGCCGGGCAGTCGGAAGGGCCGCAGGTGCGCCACCCGTTGAAACTCGCGCGCGTCACCCAGCAAAAACTCGCCGCCCCAGATCGTCCCATCCAGCCCGTAGCCTGTCCCGTCCCAGGTCACCCCCAGCGCCGGCCCGTCAACGCCATGCTCGGCAAGGCAGGCGGCCAAATGCGCGTGGTGGTGCTGGACGGGGAGCAGAGAAGGAAATAAGGGAAAGGAAGGAAAAGAGGGAAAAACTGGCGAGGCGGTTTCGCCATCCGGGTGTTTCTGCATCTGAACTAGTTGACTTTCCGCTCTTTCCCTTCTTTCCCTCTTTTCCCTTCCTTCTCTCTCCTCCGCCCAGTTCGTCGACAGATACTCCGGGTGCATATCGTGCGCGATAACGACCGGTTCTGCCTCGTACAGCCGTAGGAAGTCGGCGATGACACGTTCGAAGGCGGCCAGCGATTCGGGCGTTTCGAGGTCGCCGATGTGCTGACTGATGAAGACCTGGCGGCCGACGCTCAACGCGACCGTGTTCTTCAAGTGCGCCCCGACTGCCAGGATCACCGGCGCAGGCTGGTGCAGCAGCACCGGCAGCGGCGCGAAACCGCGCGCCCGCCGCAACAGCCTCGCCTTGCCCTCCACGATCCAGGCCACGCTGTCATCCACGTGGCGCTCGATGGGCCGGTCGTGTACCAGGAACAGGTCGGCGATGTGCCCCAGCCGCTCAACCGCCTCGTGCTCGTCGGTGCAGATCGGCTCGTCGCTCAGGTTGCCGCTGGTCGCCACCAATGCCTCGATGCTGTGGCCGATCTCCCCACCGTTGTGGCCGGTATCGGACCGTGCCACTTCTTGCAACAGTAAATGATGCAACGGCGTGTAAGGCAGCATCACACCCAGCGTTGGATTTCCCGGCGCGACGGCATCGGCCACCGGTGCGTCATCCCGGCGAGGCAGCAACACAATCGGCGCCTCCGCAGATGTCAGCAGCGCTTCCGCCTCCGCTGACGCCACGCACAGCCTTTGCGCCGCATCCAAATCGCGCACCATGAGCGCAAACGGCTTATCCCGCCGCGGTTTGCGCCCCCGTAGTCGTTCGATAGCGTCGGTGTTCCCCGCATCCACCATCAAATGAAATCCACCCAATCCCTTGACCGCTACAATCTGTCCGGCAAGCAAAGCATCAGCCGCCGTACGGATCGGATCGTTCTCTCCAACCCCCAGCCCCCACGCCCCACGCCCCACCCCCCACCCCACAACCCGCGGCCCACACACCGGGCACGCGCTCGGCTGAGCATGGAAGCGGCGGTCGCGCGGATCGTCATATTCAGCCTGACAGACCGGGCACATGACGAACTGGCGCATGGTGGTGTTGGGGCGGTCGTAGGGCAGCGCCTGGATGATGCTAAAGCGTGGCCCGCAGTTGGTGCAGTTGGTGAACGGGTAGCCATGACGGCGGTCGGTGGAGTCCAGCACCTCGGCCAGGCAGTCAGGGCAAGTGGCGATGTCGGGAAGAACCAGCGCTGTCTTTTGGCCTGCTTCCTCGCTGTGACGGATCTCAAAACGGTCGTAGCTGACCGGTTCCAGCCATTCTTTGTCCAGCGAGTGGACGATGGCGCGCGGCGGTGTCTCGAGCGGCAGACGTTCCAGAAACCTCTGCACGCGCTGCTCCGATCCTTCCACCTCGATGAACACCCCCTGGCTGTTGTTGATCACCCAGCCGGCGAGCGCCAGCTCCGTGGCCAGTCGGTAGACGAACGGGCGAAAGCCGACCCCTTGCACCGCGCCGTGGATTTCCAGCCGCAGCCGGCGGGTCGGGTCGGTCGAGGGAGCATCGTTGCTCGCGGACATCAGCGTTTCACGACTGAGCGCGCTGGGCCAGCAGCCACGCCACCCACGCATCCAGTCCGTCCCCGGTGCGACAGGAAACCACAAACAGCGGCGCGTGCGCGTTGACCATCGCCAGCCCGCGCTGGAAGAAGTCTACGTCGAAGTCGAACACCGCCATCACGTCGGCCTTGTTCAGCACCACCGCGTCGGCCGCGGCGAACATCCCCGGGTATTTGTACGGTTTGTCGTGACCTTCGGGCGAACTGGCAACCACCACGTTGAGGTGTGACCCCAGCGCGAACTCGGCCGTGCAGATCAGATTGCCGACGTTTTCGATGAAGAGCAGGTCGGGCCGGCCGGCCAGCAACTCCGGCAGCGCCGTGCGCACCATCGGCGCATCCAGGTGACAGCTCCCGCCGGTGTTGATCTGCACCACGTCGATGCCGGCCGCGGTCATCGTGTCGGCGTCGATGCGCGACGCCAGGTCGCCCTCGATGACCGCCGGGCGCACGTCGGCGGGCAGACGCGCGGCGGTCGCCAGGATCAGGCTGGTCTTCCCCGCGCCGGGCGACGCCATGACGTTGATCGCCAGCGTGCCGGCGGCGTCCAGCGCGGCGCGATTCTCGGCCGCGATCTGGTCGTTGGCGTTCAGGATGCGTTGTTCAACTGCTATCGTCGTCATCGATCTCAATGCTTTCCACGAAGAACTCGCGCCCGCCCTCGACCCGCACCAGCGCGCTTTGGCAGGCCGGGCAGGCCGGTGAGAGGGGCGGTGTCGTCTCGAACGTGAACCCACAGTCGAGGCAGGCAGCGCTGGCCGGCACGCGTCGGAAGCGTAGGGTCGCGCCTTCGGCCAGCGTATTCTGGCTGAGGATGTCGAAATAGAACTGGACCGAGTCGTCCACCACGCCGCTCAACCCGCCGATGACCAGATCGATGGCCAGGATGCGGCGGGCGTCGGCCTGCTGCGCAGCAGCTACCGCGGTGTCAAGGATGCCCTGAGTGATCGGCAGCTCGTGCATCGCGGTCAGGCGTTACCGATCACTTCGGAGATGAAGAAGCGCCGCTTGCCGCTGGGCGTGGTCGGAATCTCATCCACCAGTTCCAGGGTGAAGGTGTTATCGGGACCGAGGTAGCCGCGGAAGGTGTCCACGATGCGCTGGCGGTCGGCGTCATTGAAGCTGTTGTCCACCACCAGCTTGATCAGCACGTCGTCCGCGGTGCGCTGGATGACCTGGAACGCCTGCACCGATGGAACCTGGCGGGCAAAGAAGGCGGTGAACTGGTGGACGGTTAGCCAATGGCCGTCGGCCGTCACGAAAAGGTCGGTGAGCCTGCCTTCCAGCCGGCTAAGGCGGGGCAGCCCGCGGCCGCAGGCGCAGGGCGTCCGGTTCAGCGCGCCGACATCGTGGATGTTGTAGCGGATGAAAGGAGTCGCGGTGGCTTCCAGATTGGTCAGAACGATTTCGCCCAGCTCGCCGTCGGGCACCGGCTCCCCGTCGCGCACGATCTCGACGATGTGCGTCTCGGCGTTGATGTGCAGACCGTCGTGGCGCTCGCACTCGCAGGCGATCTGCATCCCGTCACCGCCGTACTCGTTGAAGACACGTCCGGGCTCGAAGGCACGCTCGATGGTCTCGCGCTGGTAGTCGCTGAGGGTCTCGCCGGTGGTCAGGATCGCCGGAATCGCCACTTGGAGGCCGGCGCGCAACATGGCCTCGGCCAGATAGTAGACCGTGGAGGTGTAGGAACGGAACAACACCGGCTGGTCGGCGCGCAGCCGTTCGACGTAGCCGGCCAGCACATCATCGGTCATCTGCGCGGCGGAGAGCCAGCGGTGGCGCAGCATCAGCCACTCCAGGTTGCCCAGCAGCGGCACGCCGCGCAGCCCCTGGTTGGGCGCAAGCTGGAAGGTGGCATAGGGCTGGCCGAACTGCCAGCCGGTCAGCTCCCACCAGCGGAACAGCCCGGCCCACTTCTTAGCTTTCTGCGCTTTGGTGGTCCAGTAGTGCAACCGCTCGCCGGTGGAGCCGCTGGAGGCGGCCTGGATGAGCTCGTCCTGCGGGATCGAGTGGTCGCGCATGTCATCCGGGTAGTTGGCTACCAGGACGTGTTTGTCCACGATGGGTAATAAGTGCAGATCGTCCAACGAGCGGATGTCCTTGGGGCGCACGCTGTGCTCGTCCATCCAGCGGCGGTAGAACGGGACATTGCGGTAGACATGGCTGACCAGGCGGCGCAGCTTGCGGTCCTGCAGGGCGCGGATCTCGGCCGGCGACCACCACTGCGACTCCTCCAACCCGCGCAGATACGGCATCACGTCCCGGTAGCCGGCCAGCATCGATCCGGCCGGCAGTGCGACCGTGCGCAGGAGATTCGTGTATGCGCTCATGCCCGCATTATACAGCGAACTGGCCCAAACTTCCCATTGACACCAACAAGCACAGGTGCTATCATCGGGTCAGTTCGTTGATGATGAAATCGCCTGCATCAATGCTGGCTATCACATGGAGGAAGCTCATGAACGACCATCGCAACAACCGTCGGGGGGGGGGCAGCCATCCTGCTCCTCATCGCCGCCTTCTCGCTGCTCCTGACCTTCGCATTCCTGACGCCGTGGCCATGCAGGTGGGACAGACCGTCCGTTCGACGCCGTCGCTGACGGTCATCTCCCCACTTCAGCCGCCCACTGTGACCGGAATACCCATCGCGACCCGCCGGCCAACCCAGACACCTCAATCTTTGATATGGATAACTGACGCGACAGAAGCCTGGGTACTTATCCACCGCCCTGGTTTCTCGGGCCGGTCCGATGCAGGTGCGGATGCTACCGCAGCATCTGTAGTCACTCACATTCCGAATAGCCAGGTCAAGAATGTGGACTCGTCGCTTCATCTCTACCTGCCGCTGGTACATACGCATTGGACAAGCTGGGGCAAGGGAGTGGGCAAGCACGTTCCCAACGCGACGCCGCCGTTGATCCCTACACCAGGACCAGACGTGTCGCCCCTGAATCTCAACTGGTATTACAACTGGAGCTACAAAGTCACGCCTTCTCCTCTGGAGACAAGGTCATTTGTGCCCATGGTGTGGTGTGCTGGGAAGCCCAGCGACGGCGTCGGCGCCAACCATATCGACACAGCCAAACTACAAGAGCTGGCAGCAGCCTATCCTGGCCGCGTTTGGCTGGTCTTCAACGAACCGGATCATCCGGCCACGTTAAACTCGGGAGTGTATTCCTATGGCCAATGCGCTGAGTGGCTGTGTAAGATCGTGCGCCAGCAGAACCCGCAGTATCCGTGCGCATGGGGAGGAAACAGCGGCACTCCAACGCCCAATCCAACGGTTCAAGCGACCTTGCAAGCAAAAATGGCGGAATTAGCGGCTGATCGTTTCGCCGAGGTCAGCGATATCATCAAGACCGCGGATCCCAGCGCCAGGCTTTTTTGTTGCGGCAACTTCTTTGATCACAACACAGACTGGTGGGAGGATTTTAAAGAACAACTTCGCACACAGCATTCCGGCGTGAAGATCGACGGTGTGGCGATCCACGTCTATCCCTGGACCAGGAGCACTAACTGCAACTATAATTATGACGTTTCAGAAATTTGGGGATGTCTACAGGGTGATTTAGAGGGGTTTACCGCAGCCCATGCAGCCGAGTTGGCTCGCACCGATTCGGTACTTGCGTCTGGAGCGCCACTTTGGATCACCGAATACGGTTATCTAAATTATAACGGGCCGACTGCCACACCGGGAACGCCGACAGCTGATCAAATCGTCAATTATGTGATGATGCCTATGGTTAACTGGTTCCAAACTGGTCCATCAGGCTACCAGGCTGTGGCGTGGTATGTCACCATTGACCAATCTGCCTATACACCTGAGGGGACCAATCTGTTCTACGTGACTTCCTCTGGAACCTATGCCCTTACAACACCAGCCGGAACTACATGGGCAGGGGTTGTTCCCGCGACGGCAACGTCGGCCCCCTAGGGGTATGCATTATGAGACGAGCAACCCTCTTCAGGACGACCATAACTTCAGCATTCCTGTTGCTGGTGTTCCTGGTTCTGGGGAACAGCCAAACTGCCCAGGCACAGACGCCCTTGCCAGCGTGCCAACAAGAGTTGGGCCTGGACTTGGTATTCCCGTCGCCTCAATACAATGAGGATGATACGATATTCTGGATCAATCAGTCCGAGAATTCGTTGTGGCGCAGCCAGGACAACGGCGAAACATGGTTGCAGGTCTTCAAATTCACGTCCAGTCCGCTGTACCCTGCCAAAATAGAGCAGTTCCAGATGACTCCGCACAGCGCCGATAGGGGGCTAACCCTCTATCTCGGCGTAAACGACATCTTCCATCGCCAGTATCACCTGTATCGCAGCGAGCAAACAGGGGATGGATGGGAAGAGCGAGTTGCAAGTTGCAGTTCATTTGATGATGATTGCATTTCGTACAGTCTGCGAGCAGCGGGACAAACGCCGATCCTGTTTCAGCCGCGCTGGTGGATGTACGGCTGGAGCCCGTTGCCCTTTGGTGTCGCTCGCTCTGATGACGGCGGCATGACCTGGCAGATGGTTTGGGAGGAAACCCACGTCTGGAAAGTGGCAGTGTCGCCGGACTACGATAACGACCAGACCTTGTGGGCCACGTTGATGAGCAACAGTCCCACGTTGGGCACTGCCTTCATTCTGTCACGCGACGGTGGCGCGACGTGGCAGGCAGCCGGGCAAGGCATGTGCGACGATATGTTTTTGTACAGCGACTTCGTCGTATCACCCGGCTACACGCGCAACGGCGCCCTGCTCATGGGGCTCTACCAAAACTCATTGTTTCAGAGCAAGGACGGCGGTTTGACCTGGCAGGCCATCTTCCCGCGCGGCACGACCGCTGTGTGCGACTCGTCACTGACGGAGCTGGGAAGATATTATCCACGCTTTGCGCCCGGTTATCCGGACGACCCCACCATCTATGTCGCTGCTACAAGAGCGGGGCTGTATGCCAGCTACGATGATGGGCAGAGCTGGCGGCGGTTGACAGTGTCGGGGACGGTGTTCAGCCTGGAGGTAGCCGCACAGGCAGAGGCATCAACGATAGAGGTGGCCGGCGCCAGCGAGCCGGTAAGCGATGCGATGGCAGCGGTGAACAGCAGCACCCTGCTCCACCAGGTCTTCCTGCCGCGGGTTGGTGCGCCGGGATCGCCAACGCCTGTCCGGCCGTACAGCTTGTTCATGCGGGCTTACGTGGCGGGTACCATTGATGCTTACATGTATCGCTCCGACGACGGCGGGGCAACGTGGCAGTGCATGGAGAAGCCCCAGGTGCGTCGGCGGACCTATCTGCCGCTGCTGACGAAGGAATGACGCCTCTGGCTCGCCGACGGGGCCGATGCTCGCATTGAAGCCTCCTTTAGCGACCAACAGGGCAGTCAGTTCTGCGGTGGACTGTCCTTCAACCGCTCGTACGCAGCGCGCAGATTGGCCAGATCTTCCTTGCTGGTGGGTAGATCGCCGTAGGCGACGCTGACGTAGGCATCGGTGATCTGGCGCGCTTCTTCGCGGGCGGCGGGGAAGGCGGCTTGCAGGTCGGGGAGATATTCGTAGGCGGTGCGTGCCTTGTGGCGGGGATAGCCGCGCTTCTTGGCCAGTCGGGCCGTGTTGGCGTAGATGTTGCGCACCGACAGCGCTGCCAACAGATCACTGCCCATGCCGAACTGGCCCACCAGATTGGCCGCGCCGCGCAGCCGGTCGCGCACGCCGCGCAGCAGCCCGGCCAGCGCATCGCCCAGCCCTGCCTCTATGTCTTCGTGGACCTCGGCTTCCTCGCGCTGTCGCTTACGTTCGCGCTGCAGCGCCCACAGTCCGCCGCCCAAAAGTGCCGCCAGCACGCCCAGCCCGCACAGCATGCGCACGGCGGTCAGGATCATTTCAAAGACACGCGACACGGTCTCCGGGTCGTTCTGCTCGACCTCGATGGGGCCGACAGCCAGGAATGTCTGCAATGCGCCCGACTCCTCCATCAACCGGAAACCCTCGGCGAAGATATTGGACAGCCAGCGCATCAGCGGCTCGAACGGCCACAGCACGATGGTAATTATCTTGGCAAAGACGTCCAGCAGCCAGCCGCCCACCGGCGCCCAGGCGGCCCGGATCGCGTCGATGCTCTCGGGGCGGGCCAGCAGCACCAGCAGCAGGCCCGCGCCCAGCACCAGGACGATGGTTCCCAGCAGGATGCCCAGCCAGGTCAGGTCGAACAGCGTGCCGACCTCGCCCTTGATCCGGCCCACCTCCTCCAGCCGCGCCAGCGACACCGCGATCAGGCTGAAGAAGAAGAAGGGGAAGATGAAGGCCAGCACCTCACGGCTCGACGTTACGGTCAGCAGCAGCGTGCCGACCACCAGTAACAGCAGGCCGACGCGGAAGGAAAAGGACACCGACTCGAAGTCGAACTCACGCCGGCTGAGCGACAGGCCGCGCCACCAGAGGAAGAGCACGGTCGCCATGATCGCCCAGAAGCCGGCTCCCTCCGACGTGACCAGGCCGGAGAACGCGGCCGGTATCCAGCGCATATCGCCCGCCGGCAGGCCGGGGAAGAGGAAGAGGCGCCAGCCCAGCAGGATCAGCACCGGCAGCGCCAGCAGCGCCGTCAGCCGCTCGACTCCGCCGCTCAGTTGGCGCCGCTCGGCGAACTCCGACCAGAAGTAGAAGCCCAACTCCACCAGCAACAGCAGCCCACCCAGCGCCAGCGGCGGCCAGGCGCGCGCGGCCGGGACGAAGACGATGAAGAAAGGCGTGAACCAGCTCATCTCCGTGCCGGCAAAGGCGATGCGCAGCGTGTGATAGCGCCAGCGCGTGCGGCCGCCGGCCGGCCGGGCTGCGCCCGCGGCAAGTTGGCTCATGGCCCGCCTCCCGGCAGCGTGACGGTTTCGCCGGCCGGCAACCCGCCGGCGATGTTGCGCACCAGAATCCCGGCCAGCAGCGGATCCGCTTCATCCACCTCGTCCAGCGTCGCCAGCACGATGCGCCGGCCACGTGCGCGCAGATCGGCCAGCGTGGCCTTCAGTGGGTCGGTGACGATGGCGGTGACGACCACCAGCGTGCTGCCCCAGGGCAGCTTGGGGCTTTCCTCGCGCAGCAGATCCTCGATCTGGCGGGTCGCCACCGGGCTGACAGCAGCCAGCGCCTCCATGATGTGCGTCAACTGGCCGGGGCTGCGGCCCGGCAGCACCTTGACCGCCTGGTCCGACTCGGGCAGCGCGCCGTTGGTGAGGATGCCCACCGGCCAGCGTTGTTCCACGGCATGGGTCGCAGCCGAGGCGGCCACGCTGACCACCCGCTCCATGCGTTCGGGGATGTAGCCCTGCCAGTGCTTGGCCATGGTCGCCACGTTGAGGATGATGACCAGGTTCTGCGCGGTGGATGGCTCGTAGACGCGGCTTTGCAACGCCTGGCGGCGCGCGGTGGCCTTCCAGTGGATGCGGCGAAAGTCGTCCTCGGGGTGATGGTCGCGCACGCCCACGGTGCGGATCGGATCGTCGAAGAGTTGGCGCTGCGCCTTGACCGGGCCGAAGGGCTCCTTGGGCGGCAGGCCGAGGTCAGTCAAGCTCTCGACGCGCGGGTAGACGATGAACCACTGGCGCTTATCCAGGCGGCGCTTGCGGCTGAAAAGCCCGAACAGGTCGCCCGCTTCCAGATCGGCCGGGCCGAAGGGGAAGAAGCCGCGCTGGTCGCACTGGATGCGGTAGCGGCGATGCACCCGCTCGTACCAGCGCAGCGCGTAGACCATGCGCACCAGCCCGACGGTGGGCACGTTGGTGGGCAGCACCTCGATCCCTTCCAGCGGCAGCGCCATCGGCACGCGGTCGTCGATGCGCAGCCAGCTCACCGGCAGCAGCTTGCGGTTGCTGACCGTCAGGTCCAGTTCGACCGTCTCGCCGACGAAGGCGCGCCGCTCGCTGAAGTCGCGCCGGTATTCCAGCGCGCCCAGCGCCAGCCGGTCCCACGCCCACGCCACGACCGATACCAGCGCCAGCAGCCCGGCGATCAGGATCAGGCTGCCCTGGCGGAAGATCAGCCCGGCCACGAAGAGGATGATGGCGATCGCGATCCAGGCGTCGCTGAACTGGGTCTCCTTGCTGGCGTCGATGACCAGCCGGCCGCGCAGGCCGCGTGCGCCGGGGATCGCCTGCGACGCGGCCACGCCGCCGCCCATCATGGTCGGGACGACCAGGGGCGCCTGCACCGGCGCTGATTGCATCCGCTCTTTCTCGTCGGCCATTGCTACGCTTCCACCGGCACCGGCACTTCGGACACGATCTGCCCAACGACCTCCTGCGGCGTGCGGCCGCGCAGGCGCGTCTGCGGGCTGATGTGGATGCGGTGGGTCAGGACGTAGGGCGCCAGCAGCTTGACGTCGTCGGGGATGACGAAGCCGCGGCCGCGCACCGCCGCCAGCGCCTGGCTGGCGCGATACAGAGCCAGCGTGCCGCGCGGGCTGACGCCCAGCTCCACGGCCTGGTGCTCACGCGTGGCTCGCGTCACCCGTACCAGATACTGACGCACCGACTCCTCGACGCGTATGCTGCGCACTTCGGCCTGCATGGTTCGCAACTGCTCACCTGACACGACTGGCGTGAGACTGTCCAGCGGGTCGGATTGCTGGTAACGCAGCAGGATGTCGTTCTCCTCCGCCTCGTCGGGGTAGCCCAGGCTGATCTGCATCAGGAAGCGGTCGACCTGCGCCTCGGGCAGCGGGAAGGTGCCCTCCAGCTCGATGGGGTTCTGCGTCGCCAGCACCAGAAAGGGGTGCGGCAGGCGATAGGTCTCGCGGTCCACCGTCACCTGGCGCTCCTGCATCGCCTCCAGCAGCGCCGACTGGGTGCGCGGCGTCGCCCGGTTGATCTCGTCGGCCAGCAGGATCTGGCTGACCACCGGGCCGGCGCGGAACTCGAACTCCTGTGTCTTCTGGTTGTAGAAGTTGATGCCGGTCACGTCCGAAGGCAGCAGGTCGGGGGTAAACTGAATGCGGGCGAAGCTCAGGTCCAGCGAGCGGGCCAGCGCCTTGGCCAGCGTCGTCTTGCCGGTGCCGGGCACGTCTTCGATCAGCACATGGCCGTCGCTGAGCATGGCCACCAGCAGCAGCTCGACCATGCCATCCTTGCCGATGATGACCTTACCGATGTTCTCTTTCAGCGCGAGGGCGGTATCTCGTATCACGCGGGAGCCTTTCGTTTGGGGAGATGGAGCGGTACACACAGGACACCGGCGACACGCCCGATTCGTTCAACGCGGGCCGGCGCGGGGATTATAACACCGCCAGCACCCCTTCACAAGAGCGCACCCAGCCAGGAAGTCTGGCTTTGCTGAAAAAGTCGGACTTCCTGGCTTGGCGGTTTGCCGGATCAAAATCAAAACGCCGGACCTGTCGACAGGTCCGGCGCTTTGCGAATCTAACCAAAGTCTCAGATGCTTCGTCTCTGGCGCAGGGCAAAGGCCCCAAAGACGACGACACCCAAGACAGCCGCAGCAAGCGCGATAAGCAGGCTGGGGCTCGCAGCACTGGCCGCGCTTAGGTCGCCGAGGGTAACCGCCGTCGGCGTCAACACGGTTGCGGAGACCGGTCCATGCAACGCCGTGCCGCCGCTTAGATCGACATCCTCCAGCGAGTACCAGTAGGTCTGGCCCGGCGTTACGTCGAGATCTTCGAACTGGTAGGCAGAGCCTTGCGCGCTGCCGGGGGCCTGGGACGGGATCAACTCCGCGTTGACGCGCTCGCCAACTTGGTAGTTGTTCGCGCTACGATAGAGGTTGAAGCCGGCGTTCTGCAATTCGCTGACCGTCTCCCATGTGATCATCACCCGGTCGGTCTGGCCGGTCGCTTCGAACGACGCCAGCGTCACCGCCAATGGCGTGGTGGGATCGGAGATGCGCGCCCAAAGGCATGCCTCGTTCTGCGAGCTTTCGGCCGTCACGAAAGCAGAAGATGTCGGCGGGTTGTATGTCAGATGGCAGCCCGCGCCGGGGATGAAGCCCAGGATCTGGACGGTGCGCACACCCTCAGGACAAGTGAACTCGGTGTCAGGCACCTGGCTGATGGTGACGCGGTCGTTGCACCCTCCGTAGGGATTGTTGTACGGCACTGTCTCGCCGTATGGGCAGGTATCATTTGGCCAGTTGTCAGGATTATTGTTGGTCTCCTCCAGCGTCACATCATACGTGAACGTCTGGGTCGAGCCTTCAGCCGGCACGCTGTTATCGTCACACAGAATGCCACCCACCGTAACATCGATGCTAATGTCAGTCAGGACGGGGTCGGCGTAAATCGGCCGATTGTAGTGCGTGAACCGGCCGAGATAGAACGGCGTGTCGGCGGCCACGACGCCTACGGAGTTGTTGCCGTTGAAGCCGAAGCCGCTGCGGTTGGCGCTGCCGCTGCCTACTGCTGGGTCACCGTAGCGAACCTGGTTTTCGTCGGTCAATGTGCTATTAGGCCCGTTCTGGATGCCGGCATTGGAGGTGCTACAGCTTGTCGGATCGCCAGCCGGCGCGCCCGTGTTGTCCGGTGCGTAGCACCAGCGAAACTCCTGGGGATTCGTTCCGGGCGGATCTCCCCAGACGCCATCGACATTGCCGGCTGTCAGCGCACTGACGACGCCGGCGAAAACTATGACGAGCACCAGAACCGAAGCTAGCGCAAGCGCCAGCCTGGTGGTTCGTCGCGGAACAGGTCTCTTGGATGACATGGTCCCTCTCCTTCTTGATTCTGTGAACTCCAAAATTCAGTTGCGACTTCAGTGCCGCCTGTTCAACCAGCAGCGCCCTGTGCCGGGCGCTGGTCGCTACCAACTCTCATTACGACGCCGTGACTTCGTTGGCAATCGCCACCTTGACGAGCGCCGCTACGGTTGTCACCTCGAGCTTGACCATGGCCCGTCGCCGGTAGGTATCGACCGTCTTGGGCGACAGGTTCAACGCGTGTGCTATGTCGGACGTCGACGCGCCGCTGGTCAATCGTTGGAGCACCTCCCTTTCCCGGCCGCTCAGCCGGCCGAACTGGGTCTTCCGGCTGTTGCGGGCCTTTCGCCGAAGATAGTCGTTGACCATGATTTCGGTCGCTTCCTGACTAAGATAGGTGACACCGGCGCACACCGCCCGAACGGCCGCTGCCAATACCATCAGATCGGCAGGATTGGTAACAATGCCGTGAACGCCCGCCTCCAACGCACGCACGAGTTGCTTTGAAGTCGGTGTAGAAGCAATCAGCATCACCCTGGCAGACGGCTCTTCCGTCCGAACGCGACGGCTTGTTTCCACCGCAGTCGGGAAGTCGGAACCGACGCTGATCACCGCTACGTCTGGCCTCCGCTGCCTTATGCCGTTCAGTGCATCGGGAACAGCTAATTCGTGGCCAATCAGCCGGCATCCAGGCAACGCTTCCAGGGAAGACCTGACACTTTTGCTGACCGGTAGGCTATGATCGACCAGGAACAATGAAATCATGTGACGGTCCTTCCATCCCAGACCGCTGTGGCGTTATGATTGTGCCCACCATCAGTTGGCAAACGAATAGTTCTTATGATTGTAACCGACAAATGCGAGGTTGTCTGCCGGGAAAGCTTGACATTGGTTGTCAAGAATTGTCGCATGAATACTTCCAGGCTTGCGCAGCAACGTGGGTTGCGATTGAAATGTCAGCGGTCCGCGCAGTTCGACTTTGTCGAAAAAGTCCGCCTTCTTGCAGGTTTCAGCACCAACGCAAAACGCCGGACCTGCGAACAGATCCGGCGTTTCTTCAGTGAGTCTTGTATGAAGCTAGGTGGTGCGCATCCGTCGCACGGCTACGAAGCCGGCCAGCATGACGCCGAGGGCCAGCGCTACCATCCAGCCACTGAGCACACCGGCGGAGGTGCTGCCAGCATCCAGGTTGCTGAAGGTGACAGCCGTCGGCGCCGAGCACATCGCCGAGATCGGCCCGTGCATGGCAGTCGCACCGGCGAAGTCCACGTCTTCCAGCCAGTAATAGTACATGGTGTCTGGCTGGGCCGTGTCGTCAGGCCAAGTGTACATAAAGCCCTGAGCGCTGCCCGGTCCCTGGGAAGGAATCATGGTCGCGTTGAGCTGTGTGTCAGGATTGGAGGAGTCGACGCCGCGGTAGAGGTTGAAGCCCTGGTTTTGAAGCTCGCTAACCGTTTCCCAGGTCAACAGAGGTGTGCCATCGACGCAGGCTGCCGAGAAGTCGGCCAGTGTGACGCCGGTCGGTGACAAACCTACATTGTAGTCTTCGACCTCACCATTCAGAGCCAGCCCGCCGGGGGCGTAGCCTGTTGCCGGGACGTCATCATACAGGCGGACACGGGCATACAGATTTCCGCAGCCGCCCCAGTCGCTGACCGGCGTGTCGAAGGTCACATTCTTTGTGCCGGCGCCGTTGGTGAAATCGAAGGTATAACGCTCGCCAGCCGGGAAGTCGGTGTTCGTAAAGGTTCCGTCGCCGTTCCAGTCGATCCACATGGCTACGTGACAGGGGTTGGCCACACTGCATGCGCCTGCGCCGTCGGCTGAGATGAGCATAGTCGCTTTGCCGCCGTTGGCGCCGGTGTACCAGGGCGCCGTGAATGCGACGCCGGTCTCATCGTTGAGGTCGTTGACGTTATCGCCGTCGGCTCCAAAGCTGGGCTGTCCA
The DNA here is from genome assembly GCA_020634615.1 of Anaerolineales bacterium. Taxonomy (GTDB): domain Bacteria; phylum Chloroflexota; class Anaerolineae; order JAAEKA01; family JAAEKA01; genus JACKBK01. Next base: position 53,641 of record JACKBI010000019.1, on the reverse strand, counting down.
TCGGTCTCGCCTGGAGCGGGTGAGTGGTCTACGTTCGTCCCCAGCCAGATGGCTGGTACGGCGCCCTGTAAATTAGGTATGCCGTTGTTGTCCACATCCTGTATAGCATGTTTCGGGCCGCCGTTGGCATCCAGCGTCGGATAGTTGAAGTCGGTGGGGCAATTGGACCCTGCAACCACGCCCTGCGGCAGGTCGCCGAAGTCGTAGCCCTTGTAGAGCAGAATGGGCGGATTGGGCGCGGTATCCTCGCAGTTACACTTCGCACCGGTTCCAGGGCCAGGGACCAGCGCGGAGACGGCATTGCAGGCATACTGGTTCCCATTGTTTGCCCAACTCAGGCAGGTGCTGATCGGATCAACAACGCCGTCGTTGTTGGCGTCGTTGCAGGTGATGGTAACCGATTGCTGCAACTTGTAGATCGCGCCGCCAGTGCTCAACGCAGGATCGCCCTGGTTGGCCTCGCCACAGAGATCACCGTCCTCATTCTTGAACGGACCGACGCCAAGAGGATTGAGTGGATTGCCCGCTGCATTAAGGGCAGCAACTGGCTGCAACACATCCTTGTAACAGGAACTACCGGTCTCTGCGTTTCCTGTGCCTGGCGCTCCAGTCGCAACGTACATTCCCATGTCGTAGCGAGTGCTTGCTCCAATAACGAGGTACGCGGTGAACTGAGCTGTTGCCGTGTCACCTGCTGTCAGGCAGACTTCGGTGATTTCCGGGGAAATTTTGCTGATGCGTGTGTCGTTTGCGGTGCAATTCAGCGGGGACACACCCGTGTCGTCCACACAAAACTGGCCTGGTCCCTGCCAGCCCGGGTTGGGCGAACCTTGCGCAAAGGCTGCCGTTGCGCCAATTGTCAGGGCCAGCATGGCGACCATCACTGCCGACGCGGCAAGCAACCTATGCTTCGTCCCGATTGAAAACATCTTCATTGTAGTGCATCTCCTTATCCAACTTTTCCACCCCGAGCGTGCCCGGGAGGTCGATCGCAAACCCTTTATTAAATGTAGAACAGTCCATCTCGAAACAGAATAGTTAGTGAATCACACGTTCTGCGGCGCCTAAAGGTTAACACAGAAGTTGTAAGCAGTCTGTCAGGAAATCCTGACGATTGATGGGGGAATAGTGTGACACTTGCCGTGTCAGCTAGATGTTCGTTGCCACGCCATGTTTGACTGCAAGTCTTACCAGCGCCGGCACACCGGTCACGCCGAGCTTGTGCATCAGTCGCCGGCGGTAGGTTTCGACTGTCTTGGGCGAAAGCGCAAGCTCGAGAGCGATGTTGGCAGTAGTTTCGCCGTTGACTAATCTCCTAAACACCTCCCGTTCGCGTTTGCTTAGGCGGGTGAACGGATTTCCTGTATTCCCAGCGCGGTTGCGGCGCGTGTAGTCGGCGACTAATGTGTCGGTTACTTCACTGCTTAGATATACCGCACCGACCGGCACCGCACGGACTGCATTCACAACTGCCTGACTGCCGGCCTCAGCCAATACGTATCCGTGTATGCCAGCCCCCAACGCCAGGAACAGGTTGTCAGGGCTTAAGGTCGCTGAGACCATGACCACCTTTGCCTCCGGCATCTGCATACGAACGAACGAGCTGGTCTCGACACCGCTGAACTCGGAATTGCCGGCACGCACGATGACAACGTCTGGCCTCAAATCACGAACTGTCTCCAGATCGTCCTGGCCCAATCGCACGCGACCAAGGACGTCGATATCCGGTTGCGAGTCCAGAAAGGCGTACAAGTCGTCGGTGTCTGCTGAACGGTAGTCCATTAGCAGAACGGCAATATTCGAATCGCTGATGCTGGGTGTTGTCATGTTGGGAAATATGAATCGACGGATACAGGACGCCCATCCGTTTCCCAGTATAGCAGGTGCATTTCCCCCTGTCTGTCAGGACATGGCAACAAGTCCCGTCAGGGAATCACGAGAACATACTCTGTAGTTATTGGAGATGGAGGCTAGAGGGAGGTCAATCCGTGTTGAATCGCGAACTTGACAAGGGTGGGCATATCGCTGATTTCCAGCTTCTGCATCAGCCGGCTGCGGTAAGTATCCACCGTCTTGGGTGACAGGGACAACATCTCGGCGACTTCGGCGCTGGACCGCCCCTCGACCACCAGTTGCAGCACCTCGCGCTCGCGCCGGCTCAGACGTTCCAGCGGACTGGCCTCAACGGTCAGCGCTCGCTGATGCAGATAGTCGTTCACCAGGGTCTCGGTGATTCCAGGGCTGAGGTAGCGACCACCTGAGTGCACCGAGCGCACCGCCTCGACCAGAACCTTGCCGGCTGACTCCTTCAGCAGGTAGCCATGCGCGCCGGCCTGCAACGCGCGATAGACATGCTCCGCGGAGCTTTGCATGGACAGGATCAAGACGCGCGTTTGCGGAAGGATCTCCAGGATGCGTCCGGTCGCCTCGATGCCGTTCATATCAGGCATCGACACGTCCATCACAACCACGTCGGGGGCAAGTCGCTTCACCTCGGTCACGGCTTGACGACCGGTACCGACATCGCCCACCACTGTGATATCCTCTTGTGCTTCGAGCAAATAGCGCAGCCCTTCACGCACCACTGCATGGTCATCGGCCAAAAATACTTTGATCATCAGTCCTCCCTGGCACTCCTGCCAGCCACAATTGAAATGGCTCCGTAGAGTCGCAGGTATGGCATTCAAGTCGCGTTTCCAAAGCACTCACAGTTGTGGAACACCTATCCATGATATCAGCGTGAAACGGCTTGTCAATTCGAAATCTTGACCCTGAATTGACCGGGAACGCCATGCCGGAATCCCAACTGTTTTATTCTGGCTCTGGTTGTTGTGCTACCCTAATGGAACCTCTGACACGATGCGCGTACCCAGTCCGGGCGCTGATACCACGGTGACGACACCGCCCACAGATCGGGCACGGTCCTGCATCGTTAACAGTCCCCAGTGACCATCGTTGGCGGCGTTTGTTTGCTCTTGCGGGTCGAAGCCGCGACCATTGTCTTCGACAGTCAGGTGTGACACCTGGTCGGTGGTGGACAAAGCGACCGACACTTCGCTGGCGTTGGAATGTTTCGCGGCGTTGGTCAATGCCTCCTGGCAAATGCGGTATTGAGTCAATTCGACGTTGCGCGGTAGTCTGGGAGTCGGTTCGTCGCCCTCAAGTCTGATGGCAATGCCGGTGCGGTCGGAAAATTGCTCCAGTTGCCAACGCAGGGTTGGCAGCAACCCGAAATCATCCAGCATCGGCGGCCGCAGCTCTGACATGACGGTGCGCACCTGTCGGGTGGTTTCCTCGATCAGCTGCAGCGAATCGCTTAGCCGGTTGCGAACCGCCGAAGGAAAATCTTTGTACAGCGACTGGTCAATAATATTGAGGTTCAGATTGATGGCAGTCAAATTCTGACCAACCAGATCGTGCAACTCGCGCGCCAGGTTTTGGCGTTCCAACTCTTGTGCTTCAGCCAGCCGGGCCGCCAGTCGTCTCAGTTCAAGGTTGCGTTTCTGCAGGGCTTCCTCGGTCAGCTTGCGACCGGTGATGTCGCGTACCAACATCTGAACAACACTTTTGCCGTCCCATTCGAATGCACCGGCAGTGATCTCGACCGGTGACTGCTCGCCATTCGCTCGTTGAAGCAGCGACTCAACGATGTCGCTGTCGCCGACTGCTTGTTCGGCGCGTGCGAAGAAACTCAGCCAGCGGTCGCGCTGGCTATTGGAGACGAAATCAACAAAGCGCCGGCCAAGCGCTGTCTGTTCGTCTTCCAGACCCAGCAGACGCACGATAGCAGGATTTGCCAGCCGAATCCTGCCATCGCCAGCGACAATCAACACACCATCCGGCGCCAATTCCACCAGCCTGTCAAAGCGCGCCCGTTCTGCCAGCAGCCGCCGATAACGATCCAGCCGGGTGATAGTCTTGATGCGGATGCGCAGTTCGGTCTGATCGAAAGGTTTGGAAACAAAATCATCGGCGCCAGCGGCCAGTCCCTGCAGTCGGGAGGCACGGTCAGACAGCGCTGTCAGCATGATAATCGGCACCTCCGCAACACCCGACGCGCCGCGCAAACGCCGGCACACCTCGAACCCGTCGATATCCGGCATCATGATGTCCAAAAGAATCAGATCAGGTGCAAGATCCTGCGCCTTGACCAGTGCTTCCTCACCCGAATAGGCATGCTCAAGCTGGTACGGTTCATCCCGCAACAGCGCCGAGATCATAGTGTGAATTGCCGGCGTGTCATCAACAATCAGGATCGTACTGGAAAGCGTCATTTGATCGACCTTTGCAACCGGGCAGCGGAGCGTCAAAGCTTGCAATGTAATTGTAAGGCAATCAGCAGGCTTCCGCAAGCCCGGTACAATCGAGTCGCCTCTCAGGTCATCGTATTGACAGCCGCTCGCTGTCTCGTTTACAATGCCAACTCGCGTGCGTACCTCTTGCAGGGTAGCTCGTCCAAACTCGCAACTGGAAATCCAGCAGCACCCGCTGCGTCACATCGCAGCCATCATTGTTTCGTTGATATGCAGCAAATCTTGGTCCGCACATAAGGAGGTTAGCTTGTGACAGAACGTATCGGTTTCATCGGCCTGGGAATCATGGGCCGCGGCATGGCCGCCAACATCCTGAAGGCAGGTTTTCCCTTGACCGTGTGGAATCGCACCCCAGAGCGAACCGAGGCGCTGGCAGCCGCCGGCGCGGCGGTTGCTGCAACACCGGCCGCATTGGCAGCGGCCAGCGACATCGTCATTACCTGCGTCAGCGACACGCCTGACGTGCAGGCAGTGATTCTGGGCGAGGACGGTGTCCTGCGTGGCGCGCAGTCCGGCAGCCTGGTGATCGACATGAGCACCATTAGCCCTGCCGTGACGCAAGAGATCGCCGCGGCGCTGTCAGCGCGCGGCGTGGCCATGCTGGACGCGCCTGTCAGCGGCGGCAGTGAAGGCGCAGCGCGCGGCACGCTCAGCATCATGGTAGGCGGAGCCGTTGAGGCGCTGGAGCGGGCAATGCCTGTGCTTCAGACCATGGGCCAGCGTATCACCCATGTCGGCTCCACCGGCGCCGGCCAGACCGTCAAACTCGTCAATCAGGTGATTGTAGTTGGCAACTGCCTGGCCATGGCTGAAGGATTGATGTTAGCGCAAGCTGGCGGTGTCGATCTGGAAAAGGCGCTGGAAGCGGTCAGCGGCGGCGCGGCCGGCAGTTGGATGCTCAGCAACCGCGGCCCACAGATACTGGCGCGTGACTGGCGGCCCGGTTTCACTATTGACCTGCAACAAAAAGACCTGCGTCTGGTGCTGGAGGCCGCCGACGCGGTCGGAACACCGGTACCTGGCACTGCGCTGGTTTTCCAACTCTACCGCACTCTGGAAGCCCGCGGGCTTGGCGGCGATGGCAACCATGCCTTGATCAAGGCGCTGGAAGCCCTGGCCGGCTTTGAAGTCGCCGGTTAGTTCAATCATCTGACATTTAACGAGCGTTTCATGACCGATTCTTCCACCTATTCGTTCTTTCCAGGCGGCCAGCCCGCCCCTGAGTTCACTCTGACAGCCGTCAAGTCTGGACGCCGGGTTAGTCACAGCGACTGTCAGGGCACGGTGCTTGGGCTGCTCTTCCATGGCCGCGACAACTATCAGGCCGCGGTGGACATTAACACCGCTGTACGCCCCGTCTACCCCAGCGCTACTGAGGTCACGTTGGCCAGCGTCCTCGATCTGACCATCGTGCCACGGCTGCTGCAGCGCGCCGTCAAACCCATGCTGGAACAGGCCTACAATCAGGCCGCCAACCAGATGCCGCAAGGCTATGACCCGGCCGATTATGTCTTTTTGCTGCCCGACTGGGATGGCACGCTTCACAAGGCTTTCCGCGTCAAGAACGCCGATAAGGTCGCGGCGCTGGTCGTGCTCGACGGCGCCGGCATGGTCGTTGGCAGTTACCAGGGGCCAGATCCCGGTGAGGCGGCGTTGAAGCTGATACAGCAGGCCATCGGCTGACCGGGCTGTGCAAGCGCGGGTCGTGCCCGTGTCTCATATTGTCTTGATGCGTTGACTTTGTGTCGCATGATGAATCAAACAGGCCAGCGGCAATTGCCGCTGGCCTGTTTGATTCATCGCTCTGGCCGGTCTCCCGACCGGGTCAGCCCGTACGTCTTTGCCGGTGTCCGCGGTTGGCTCGGTCAGGAGACCGGCCAGAGCAGGGACTAAGCCTCGACGGGAATGACAAGTCTAGCTCTCCGTGATCGTCACCGCGGTCATCACGTCGCCGGGCTGGATGGCGTTGACCACATCCATGCCGCTGGTGACCTTGCCGAAAACCGTGTGGCGTCCGTCCAGGTGCGGCTGCGGCGAATGCGTGATGAAAAACTGGCTGCCGTTGGTGTTCGGCCCCGCATTGGCCATGGACAGCGTGCCGGTTCCATGGCGGTGCGGATTGCCGCGCAGCTCATCCGCGAACTTGTAGCCAGGGCCGCCGCGACCGGTGCCGGTCGGATCGCCGCCCTGAATGACGAAGTCAGGGATCACGCGGTGAAAGGTCACGCCGTCGTAGAACCGCTGGTTAGCGAGAAACACGAAGTTGTTGACGGTGATCGGGGCGTCGAGAGCAAAGAACTCGATCTCGATTGTGCCGCGATTGGTTTCAATGGTGGCCGCGTAGTTCTTTTTCGGATCAATGGCCATTGCCGGGGGATTTTTCCATTCCATCTTGGTTCGATTCTCCTTATCTGATTTGCACCATTCTACACGCTTCCGGGCCGCGCTGGCAAAACAACGACCTGCGTGCCTGCCAGAAGCTCGACTCCAAGAAGTTCGACTTTTTCCGCAAAGTCGAACTTCTCTTCCAGCTATGTCCTGTCGATCCCGTACATCTCGCCAAACTTGCCGCGCAGATAGGCGACGTACGGATCGATGCTCAACGCGCCGCCGGTGACGCGTTCGATCAACTCGTCGGCGGTGAACTTGCGCCCGTGGCGGTAGATGTTGTCAGCCAGCCAGCTGTGCAAGGTTGCGAATTCGCCCTGCGCGATGTCGTTCGTGACGTCAGGATTGGCCTGCGTAGCCGCCTGCCAGAAAGCCGCGCCCATGATATTGCCCAGTGTGTAGCCCTGGAACACGCCTCCGATGGGTCCGGAATACCAGTGGACGTCCTGCAGCACGCCATCGCGGTTGTCAGGCGCCTGGATGCCAAGGCTTTCCTGGTAACTGGCCTGCCAGGCATCGGGCAGATCCTTGATTGCCAGCGTGCCTTCCAGCAGCGCCAACTCCAATTCGAAGCGAATGATGACGTGCAGGTTGTAGGTCACTTCATCGGCATCGACACGAATCAGGCTTGGCCGCACCAGGTTGATGGCCCGGTAGAACGCATCCTCGCTCACGTCGTTCAACTGCGCCGGGAACACCGCTTGCAGCCTGGGGTAGAAGTAGCTCCAGAACGGCCGGCTGCGTCCCACCACGTTTTCCCAGAGGCGTGACTGGCTCTCGTGGACGCCGGAAGATGCGCCATGTCCCAGCGGGGTCGCGTCGTAATCCAGCGCCACGCCCTGCTCGTACATGGCGTGCCCGGCCTCGTGCAGCGTCGAGAACAACCCATCGATCAGGTTGTTTTTGCTGAAGCGGGTGGTGATGCGCACATCGCCAGCCGAAAAGCGGATCATGTAGGGATGATGTGTCTTGTCCTGCCGGCCGCGTTCGAAGTCGTAGCCGTAGCGGCGGACAATATCCACGCCGAAATCCCACTGCTGCTGCTCCATAAAGTCACGGTAGATGAAGGAGTCGTCAGGCACCGGCTGTGCCGCGATGGCATCCACCAGCGGCACCAACTGTGCGCGCAGCTCCTTGAAAAGCGGCCGCAGCGTGGCCACCGTCATGCCGGGATCTGACTCGTCGATCAGCGGATCGGCGATATGGTCGTAGCCGGGGAAATAATCGGCGTAGCGCCGGCTGAGGTCCAGCGTCTTCTCCAGCATCGGCGCAACCGCGGCAAAGTCGTTGGCTGGCCGCGCCTTGATCCACGTCTGGTAGGACTCGATCGAGTGCTCCGCCATCTCGCCCACGAAATCAGCCGGCAGCCGCGTCTGCCGTTCATAATCGCGCCGGGCGACGCGCAGGAGGCTGGCGTCGTCATCTTCGTATGGCAGGCTCTCTTCGTAGGGTTGCAGATCGTCCAGCAACCGGCCGATGGCCGGGTCGGTAGCTTTTTCCTGCGCAAGCATCTGCAGCGCTGCCATTTGGCGGCCGCGCGCGGCGGCGCCGCCGGACGGCATATAGGTGGTCTGGTCCCAGTAAAGCACCGAAGCGGCCGAGTTCAGATCGGAGGCTTCGCGCAGCCGGGACTTGAGTTCTTGCAGTTTTGTGTTCACAGTGTCCTTCCGGGATCCTTATGACGGGTCAAACTGGTTTGCAGTAAGCGCTTCAGCGCTTCGGAATGGCGCTCAAGCGCCTGTTACGAACTGGCCTGCCTCTATGGTACCGCCAACCTACGGTGCGGGCAAACTGGCGTGCGCTGTGGGTTGGCAGCATGCAGATGATCCAAGCAGTCTCGTCTGAAACCCCGACATGCAGTAACGGATTGCCCTTGATGCCGGGAAACTGGCAGTGATGCCGTTAAATAAGGAGGTGGTGTGCTGTTTGTGAAAAATCTGTTGCCCGCGATCATCGTTTGCGGTATAATTGCCATGCTGGCATATTCAACCATCCATCCTGTCTCCAGGCCGGTGCTGGTCTCTCCGCACTGGCGCAGTCGTTGATCTGGGCGCATCACATTACCATCATCCAAGGAAACCAGACTCATGACGAACACGCCTGACCCGTCCGAATATCGCGAAAGCTGGCTGCGACGCTCCCTGCCAGTGTTGCTTCCTCTCTCGTTGATTCTGTTGCTGGTGCTCCTCTGGTTCGTCCTGATGCGGTTGTATCCACCGGCTTCACCTCCGGCCGGTGTTCCCCCTGAAGAGATCAAGTTCACAGTAGCCGGGATGGAACCGCCTGGCGGGCCGGCTGCGGGCGGTGACATCACTCCCGGTTTCTACTGCAACAGTTGCGGCAGTGACGCATGCCGTGATGCCTGCGCCGCGTCTGGCGCAGCGGTCGGGATGCACAACCGCTTCTTCTGGTGTGAAGTCATGCCGGCCGAGGGCGTCTACGACTTCAGTAAAGTCTCCAACTGGGTGCGTCTCAATCAGAGATTGGGGCTGCGTTCGGTCATCGGTTTCGCGCCTAAGACTGACCGTGGTACCGGGCCGTCCAGCGGCGGCTCCTGCACAGCGGCCAGCGACGGCTCGCCGTCATGGATGCTGCGTCCAGGCTCGATCTACCAGCCGCTGGTGAACGGCGAGGGAAGCAGTGCCACCTATCATCTCAACTTCACCAATCCGGCCGTGCAGACGCAACTGCGGGCTGCCTTGCAGCAATTTCGCTTGGAATTGACCGCGCTGCCGCTCCCTCTGCGCGACTCCATCGACTCGCTGGAGGTTGATCTCGGTCATGATGGCGAGCCAAAACCGGCTCGCAACTACGACAACTACCCGCCGGGTGCGCCGCTGGGATGGATGGATTTGGACATGTACCGCTGTGTCTATGCCGGTTTCCAGTGGCAGGGCGCGCGGGATCAGCAGCGCTGCATCGACAGTGACGGCAATCCGGTCAACTTGCAACAGGCGTTTGGCGCGTCGGTCGTCTGGCGGGATCGGGCGCTGAAGCCGATGATCGACATCTACGGCCAGGAGTTGTCCAAGCTGACGCAGGGCCAGGCGCGCGGGTTGCCGATGTATGCAGTGGTGTCGCATCAGTTGCTTTCACCCAGCGACGAACGGGTCGCCGCCTGTCAGGGCTGCAACGGTCTGAACTACGTCGATTACGCCTTTGTCCAGTACGCCATGGGTATCAAGACCAGCGGCGTCACGCCTGATCTTGCTGACGGGCAGGGGGCGGACCCGCAGGGCAGTGAGTATCGCAACTGGGCCAACATATTCAAGCTGGATTGGCCACAGCGGCTGGTGACCGGTGAACATGGTGCACTGAACACCACTTCCGGCCACTGCTGCGACGATCCCAAGGAGTTGTACTGGGCGGTGCTCAACGGGCTGGATAAGCACCTGCAACAGCTGCATTTTCCCGTAGCCGACATTGCGCAGAATGACCCGGGCGCCGTCGAGGCGCGGCAAGTAATGGCGCGCTATGCCGGCAAGGTGCTTGAAAACACCCCTGATATCTGGATTGTATTTCGTGATACGGAAGGTACGTATTACCCAGACGGTGACAACGGCAGCAGCAGCGGCAACCCGCCGGGCGACCCGCCTTGCTGCCGCAATCTGCCAAACTACGAATGGTTCGTCTATCAACGCAACCCGCAGCGGGGACAGGTGGTGCGCAATGGCTTGCCTGACAGCTACAAGAGCCTGTCTGCCCGCAGCGACGGCAGCGGCGCGCTCAAGCTGGACCTTGAGGACACGTGGGCCGGCGCCGGTCAGCGGCCAATAGCAGCCGGTGGATGCGCCGTGTACACCGTGGATGTGGAATACCAGGACAGTGGCAGTGACCGCTTCGGCTTGCGCTACGCCGACTTCGCCGGCAACGTCGTGGAACGGTCGGTCAGCAAGAGCAACACAGGCCAGTGGCGCTCGGTGCGCTTGACGCTGAACGACGCCTATTTCAATGGCGGCCTGTCCAGCGATGGCGACCTGGAGCTGTTCAGCCCGGACGGCCAGCCTGATGTGTTTCATCGGCTGGCGGTGGCGCTGGGCGGCACATGCAACATCAGCGCGACGGCCACACCAACCGCGTTGGTGTCACGAACGCCAACGCGGACCGCGACACCCAGTCCCACGCCTTCCCCGATCCGAACGGCGACACCCGTTCCACAGTCCGTTACGTTGCAGCCGGGCGTGGGTGGCTATGCAGGTGTGGACGATGCAACCCTCAGTTCGTGGAACGGCGGCGACGAGACGCTGGGCAGCAGCAGCCGGGTCTCCATTCGCCCGTTCGATGTCTGGGCTGGCGTGATGCGCTTTGATCTAACGGGTGCAGTGCCTGACGGCGCGCTGATCCAAAGCGCGACCCTGGATCTCAACGTTGTGTCGCGCTCCAACGCCACTAACTGGGCAAACGTAGGGTTGTTCACCGTGCTGCGCCCCTGGGACGAAGGGCGGGTTTCGTGGAACCGGGCCAGCTCGGCAGTTCCATGGACACTGCCCGGCGCGAACGGCATCGGATCTGATCGCACCGATCTGCTGCTGGACGAGCAGCGATTGGATGAGGTCGGCGTCTGGGAGTCGTTCGACATAACCGCGGCCGTGCGCGAGTGGGCCAGCGGCGCGCGGGCCAACAATGGATTGATCTTGAAGGGTGGCGATGGCAGTGGCAACGTCAGCTACGATTTTGCATCGAGCGAGTATTTCGATACTGCGCTGCGGCCGCGGCTGACGATTCGTTTCCAGACCATGACTGCCACGCCGACCGCCACCTCGACACGCACACCGACCCGCACGCCGACGCGCACACCTACCGCCACGGCAACGTCGACGGCCACGCGCACTGCGACACCGTCGCCGACTGCGACCGCCACCAGGACGGCCACGCCGACCGCGACTTCGACCAGCACTCCCACGCCGCGGCCTCCCAATACGGCAACGCCCACAGCAACCGCGACGCCGATTCCGTCCAACACGCCGTCACCTACCGCGACCGCGACGCCTACCTCCCCGCTGACGTGTTTGCCAATTTTGCAAACGACCATCGCGCTGGGCGATGCACCCAAGGGCATGGCGGCTGGCCCGGAATTCGTGTATGCAGCAGTATTCAATACCCCGCGTCTGGCAGTTGTGGATGCCAGCGATAACACGTTGCTGACCATGCAGCCGGTCGGCGCCGGCGGTGTCAACGGTGTGGCGGTGGTCGGCGACCGCGTTTACACCAGCAACCGCAATGCCGCTACCGTTTCTGTCAACCAGGCAGGCAGTGGGCAGTTCATCCGCACGATTCCGGTGGGCAACCTGCCCTGGGGCGTGGGCGGCGCCAACGAGCGCGTCTACGTCGCTAATTTCGCCGACAACACAGTGTCGGTGATCAGCACGGTGAGCGGCAGCGTCATCCAGACGACACCAGTCAGCGAGATGCCAGCCTTTGTGGTGGCATCCGCCAACCGCGCCTATGTCAGCCACATCAGCGGGCGTTTGACAGTCCTGACCCGCGACGGCGGCGTGCTTGCCAGCGTCAATCTGGCGCCGGCCGGCCAGCTCTGGGGTATGGCGCTCAACGCAGATGGCAGCCTGCTCTACGCGGCAGATCGACCCGGCAACCGGATCTTGCTGCTGAACACGGCCACGAACCAGCAGGCCGGCGTGATTGCACTGCCCGGCCCGCCCTCAGCGCTGGCATTCAATCCTGGCACCGGGCACCTGTTTGCAGTCGACGCGACGAGCAATTCGCTCTACGTTGTGGACACGCGGGACAGCAACCGCTATCTGGGCGCGGTGCAAGTGGGTCGCCAGGATGTCAATGAAGGCGGGCAGGGCATTGCCGTGACGCAGAACAAGGTCTTCGTCGCCAACTGGCTCGACCAGAGCCTGTCGGTACTGGACGACGCCGTATGCCGCGCTGTAACGACGCCGCAACCACCGCCAACAAAGACACCGACGCCCTTGCCGCGCTAGTTGAGACGGTGGGTGGGAGCGTACGGTAACCTGACGAATCCGGCAGGCTGTGGAAACTGACTTGTCTTTGGCTTTTTATAGAGGTGCGCTATAATGCGACCTGCAATTGGGTCCTATGTCAGGGGTCTAAATGAGGTGTAGCAATGCAACAAGCGAAAATTAGCCTGACGCCGCCACTGGTCGAGTTTCTTAATCACCACCGACAATACGGATTCAAGGACAAGAGTTCCATGGTTCAGAGCGCTCTTCTTCAACTTAAAGAAGAGTACGATCGCCAAGATCTTGAATTGTCGGCCGACCTATATGCCGAGGTCTATGAAGAGGATCCCGAGTTGCAACAGTTGACCCAGGCCGCAATCTCTGGATGGCCAGAATGACTCCGCCAAAACGCGGTCAGGTCATCGATATCAACCTGGACCCAACTTTGGGTTCAGAGACAGGCAAAGTTCGCCCATGTGTCGTCGTTACCAATGACGTGTACAATCAACGGGTTCCAGTGATTCAGGTTGTGCCCATCACGGCCTGGAGCGAACAGAAAGGTCGCATAAAGACCAACGTCATCTTGCTGCCAAGCAGCAAGAACGGTCTGTCGAAGCAATCAGTTGCTGACTGCCTTCAAACCCGCCCGGTAGACTATCGTTTCAGGTTTGTCAAAACTCGTGGCGAACTGACTCCAGAGGAGATGAGACAAATCAATGAGGCGCTCAAGACCGTGTTCGCGCTGTAGACATTTTCGATAGACACCTGCGCCGTAACCCACTGTTTGGTGTGTTCACGCCGTGCAAAAGAAAGAGGAGCCAACTCCCTCACGGGAGCGGCTCCTCTTTCTTTTGCGCAGTTTCCAATCTGCGCCTTCTTCCCAATCCGCGGTTCTCGCTGAGGCGCATCACAAGATGCGCGCTCCACTATAGGGCGGTGTTTACCGCTCTGCCGCCCGCCAGCCCCACGATTCGGCCGCGAGTTGCAAGTCTGCGACGTTGATCTCGCCGCTTTGGTCGAGATCGATCTCGCCGGGGCATTGGCCGCCAATCGGCTGCATCCAGCAGGCTGCTACCCGCTGCACATCGGCGATGTCCACGTCACCGTCACAGGCATCCGGGTTTGCGTGATTGGCGTTGGGCTGCACATCGGCGAAGTAGCAGCCGTCGCTGGAGACCAGTAGCATCCGTCCGTAGTTCTGTGGCTGGCTGACGGTTGAATCGCCTTCCCAGACCATGTAATGCTCCCAGTCGCCACCGTCATCGTCGTCGTGCAAGCCGATGTTGAAGCCAAGCTGCTTGCCGAAGGTCCAGCCTGACGCCTGCAGCACGCTGAGAGGAATCCCCAGTTCCACGACATAGCCGTCGGACACAATCTCTACGGCACGTTCCACGTCCAGGACGGGAATCGTGCCCCAGTTTGTCACACGTCCATCGATCGCAACGGTGAACGTGTGGTCATCTTCTCCGGTCAGCAGGAAATCAAGGTTGCCGTCGAAAGCGAACTCCAGGCTGTCATCGCGCCAGATGTCGAGACTGTCTGCCACCAACCGGTCGTCAGTGACGTGAGCTGCCAGGTAGAGCATGGTTGGTGTCCAGGCCGCCCAAACGCGCGCGCTATTGTCGGCCGGTTCAGGAACACCGCGTGGATGGATGTAGTCGGCCGTGAACCTGTCCAGTAGTTCGCCCGGTCCCAGACTCCAGTCGTCCAGATAGCCGTCCACGGTGATCGGTTGCAGCGCCAGAGCTGCCGGTATCACCTTGTCAGCGGGCGGTGGTGGTGTTGGCGTCTGCGATGGGCCTGGGGTCGGCGTGGCGGTTGGTGGTCCGGTGGGCGTCGGCGTTGGCGTGCGGGTGGGCGTTGGTGTGGCAGTTCGGGTCGCTGTCGCGGTTGGAGTAGGCGGCGCGACCGGCAGCACGTAGGTGAACACCAAACGCGGCCGGATCGACAGGTCGATTGCCTCGCTGGAGGCAAAATCGTAGCTGACCTGTCCGCTGGTGTTGGGGCTGCCACGTACCGTGAGTCCGTTATTGGCCAGCCCGCTGGCCCATTCCGCCACGGCTCCGGTCACATTGAAGCGTTCCCAGACGCCGACCTCGTCCAGGCGTTGCCGATCGAGCATTACCCCGGAGCGGTCACTGCCGATGCCGTTGGCGCCGGGTACGGTCCAGGCCATGATGCTGCTGGCGCGGTTCCAGGTGGCCTGCACCTCATTCCATGCACGGCGCATCGCATAGACGTCGGCCTCCATCCAGTTGCTTTCGTTGGAACGGCTCTGAACGTAGAGATCGAGATAGGCCTCGGTGACGATAACGTTGGGGGGCAGGTAGCCGGTGAGATCGAATTTGACCAGTCCGGCGAAGGTATCCTGCGGTCGCACTGAGATGCGTCCCAGCGTCCCGAAGTTGACATCCGGTTCCCAACTGCTGAGGTAGGTATCAGTGACTCCGTCGTAATCGCCGTCGGGCTGCAGGACGACACTGACTTCTTCGCCGTGACTCAGACGCGCGACGTTGACCATGTGGATGATCTCGTCGTCGTCGCCGCCGTTCCAGATGCGGAAGTCGTTGCCGTATTCACGGTTGGCGAACTGGGCGTCGCTCAACACCTGCGTCACGTTCAGCCATTGGCCGGTGTTATGCTTCTGTACTTCGAAAGCGACCTCGTTGGGATCGCTGACCGAATCGTACTGCAACTGCCAACTGCCGGTGCCCTGGTCAAGATAGGTGACGGTGATGCTGACGACGTTGGTGCCTCCAAATACGTAGCCATCGTCCACGTTGAAGTACATGTAGGGGTTGCCACTTGCGCCGTTGGTGCGCCGGGTGTAGCGCCCGCGCGGGTCGCTGGTCACGTTCCACAGCGGCACCGTCTGGCCGCCGGGTGTACCATCGTTCTGGTAGAGCCAGTAGCTGTAGTTGCCGCGCTGCGGATACCAGGTGTATTCGGTTTCCCGCAGCGCCGTCCAGACCGACGGTGTGTCGGAGCGGGTGCGTCCCAGATAGCGGTTGGTGAAGTTCAGCACGTCCTCTTCCAACGGCGTGAGGGTAGTGATCAGCAGGCGGTTGATCAGGATGTACGTCGGATGTTTGTCCAGTGCGTTGAGAAAGGACCAATAGGTGACCGTTTCGTTAGGAAACTGTTGCCGGTAGGCCTCCCAGGCCGATGGCAATTGATCCATGAAGGTGAGCATCGGGTCATATTGGCCCGATCGATAGTACAGGTAGCCGGGATCGTTGATGACCCGGTCATCGCCATCGACCTCCAGTTTGTTGTGTTTCATGCCAATGCCCAGGCTGCCGGCGTAGTCGGTAAAATCGCGCCGCTCCAGCCGGCTGGTGAAATACGGGGCGTACTGGATGAACAGGAACTTGTTGTGCCAGGCGTTGTGGTAGATGTTGGTGATGTCGTTGACCGTGTTGACCCAGCCGCTGCTGGTCAGCCCATTGCTGGACAGACACGCGTCATACTGATCCTCTGCCGGGATGGTCTCGCCGTACATGCCAGCGCTGATCACCACCCATTTGACCCGCGGGTCGTTGTCGTAGCGCGCCGCGGCGGCCTGGATGAAGCTGGCCCAGGCATTCTTGTAGGCGCTCGACCAATACTTGGGGATCACGACACCCTGGCAGGTAACATATCCATCGGGATGTTGCTGCTTGAACCAGTTTGGCATGCGATCGCCGCCGCAACACTGGCCGTCGTAGCTATTGAAGCCAATGGCGACTGGTTTGCCAAGGCTTGACTCGGCAGCGATCCAGTTGTCCACCACCGACCAGTCGTAGACGCCCTGCTGGTCGCGTTCGATATCGCGCCACAGGAACAATTCGTGACCGCCTACGATGAAGGGATACTGGGCCGGGTTCATGTTGGAGTAGTCGAGAAAGACATATAGCCCCGGGTCCTCCAGGGTGGAAGCGGACGTCGCACCGCTGTTCTGGCCCGGCAGCGTTGCTGGTTGCGGTGGCGGAGCAGGGGCTGTTGCGCGGCCGGCTCGCACGGCCGACCAGCCTCCAATCAGCAGGACGGTGGCCAGGAAAACGACTCCGGCCAACGGTCCGATTTTTCGAATCCACGGTTGCGTGGTCTGTGGCAGTTCTGTCATCAGGCCCTCATTCGGTTAGTCTTGTATCGGCGTGGTATAATCGCGGCCATGGCCGCACCGGCAATCCACACCGACCAATTGAGCAAGTATTTTACCATACCGACCAGCATGGGGCGACAAATCCGGCACTTCTTTCAGCGCCGGTCAGATGACACCGCGCTGGCGAAGCCCGTCCTGGCAGTTGACAAGGTCAGCCTCGACGTGTACGAAGGCGAGCTTTTCGGACTGCTCGGCCCCAACGGCGCGGGCAAGACGACCTTTATCAAGCTGCTCTGTACGATGATCGTCGCTTCCAGTGGCACCGGCAGCATCCTGGGCGCTGACCTCAGCGAGGAACAGCGCATCCGCGAGATGGTTGGTCTGGCGTCGGGCGACGAGCGCAGTTTCTACTGGCGGCTGACCGGACGGCAAAACCTGGAATTCTTCGGCATACTCAATGGGCTGGCTGAGCGCGATGCGCGCCAGCGAGCCGACGAGTTGATTCGCCAGGTTGACATGGTCGACAAGGCTGACAAACCGGTGCGCACCTACTCCAGCGGGCAGAAGCAGCGGATGAGCATCGCCAGGGCGTTGCTGCACCATCCCAGGGTGCTCTTTCTGGACGAGCCGACACGCAGTCTCGACCCGACGGCCACCCACCGCTTGCACCACTTCATCCGCGAGGAACTGATGGCCCGCGAAGGGATGACCATCATTCTCACTACCCATCGGCTGGATGAAGCCGAGCTGTTGAGCAACCGCATCGGCATCATGAATCGCGGCGTTCTGCAGGCCGTTGGCACGCCGGCGGAACTGCGCAACCGCCTCGATGCCGCCGTCAGCTACCGGATCAAGGTAGCCGGGCTGGATGGCGATCCGCATAGCCTGGCCGGCGATCTGCCATGCCAGCTCTCAGCCGAACCAGGCGCGGGCGGCTGGCTGATCGAGATCGAAACGTCGGCCGGCGAGTCGCTGCTGGCGGCCGTGATCGAACGGATCGTGAACCAGGGCGGCCAGGTGCTGGATGTCGAACGCGACCGGCCATCGCTGGAGGTGGTGTTTCAAAGATTTACTGAGCCGGTGGACGCAGAGGGCCAGGCATGACACGTGTTATCGCCTTTCTGCGCCGCGACCTGCTTTTGCAGACCAGCTACCGCTTTGCCTTCGTGCTTCAGTTCGCCGGCATTTTCTTCAACATGCTGGTCTTCTATTTCCTCAGCACGCTGGTCGGTGTTGGCGCGGCGCCCTATCTGGAGCCGTACGGCGGCGACTACTTCTCCTTCGTTTTGATCGGACTGGCCTTTGCCGGCTATTTTGGCGTCGGGTTGAACAGCTTTTCAGCCAACCTGCGCGATGCGCAGACGACCGGCACGCTAGAGGCGATGCTGATGACGCCGACGTCGCTGCGCACCATTATCCTCTCCAGCAGTCTCTACGACTATGGGTTTGTTACCGTGCAGGTGTTCATCTACCTGATCCTGGGCGTTGCGCTGTTCGGCGTGGAACTGAGCGGCAATGTGCCGGCCGCGCTGGTCATTCTGGTTTTGACGATCATCGCGATGACGGCGGTCGGGATCATGGCAGCCAGTTTCATCATGGTGCTCAAGCGCGGCGATCCGGTTACATGGTTGTTCAACAGCATCGGCCTGCTGCTGGGTGGGGTCTACTATCCGGTCAGCGTCATGCCTGAGTGGCTGCAGAAGCTGTCACGCCTCATTCCCGTCACCTACTCGCTGGATGCCATGCGGCGAGCGTTGCTCACCGGCGCCTCTTTCCAGGAATTGATGCCTGACATTCTCGCTCTGGTCATGTTCTCGGTGGTGCTGGTGCCGTTGAGTCTCTACATCTTCCGTCAGGCTGTCTACCGCGCCAAGGTTGACGGGAGCCTGGCCCATTTCTAGCAATAAAAACGCCGCTGAGTATCCCGAAGGGAACTCAGCGGCGTTTTTGATTCCGGGGAATTGCACGATCGTTAGCCTGGCTTTTGCAGCACCAGGGCGGGATCGCCCAACAAGGTGAATGTTTCGATGATGTCCTGCATCAGGTTGCGGTCCAGATTGAGATCGCGTTTGCCGAGCATGATCGCCTCGCCTACAGTCCCCGCGTCGCTGAACAGGTGCGTGTAGACATTGGTGGCCAGCTCGGTCTGATCCGAAGCCAGCGACTCGCTGGTTGGCACCAGGGCAGCCACCACGCCGCCTTTCGGGTTCAGCAGCAGCTCTTCGCCCATGCTGGTCGCCGTGGGGTGATGGAAATACCCCACCAGGCAGGTCATGGTCATCAGGAACGGGAGCTTGCTGTTGGACAGCGTGTTGCTGTCACTGATCTGGAACATCTTGTCCTTGCCCCAGACGTTCATGCTGCCGTGCCCTACATACGTCACCAGCCCCACGCCCTCGTCCATGCTCTGGATGATCTCACTCGTCGGGTTGTCGCTTGATCCGAGATATACCTTTTTGACCTGATAGCTGGCCGGCAGGGCATTGGCAACGAGGTCATCAGCGATGGTTTGGAAGCCCTCCTCCTCGTTGTCGGCTACGACCAGCGCGCGTCCATCCCACTCAGCTGCGCTGGTGTCGGACTCGTAGGCGAGTGTCTTGGCGACGACTGCTTCCAGCTGTTTGGCTGTCTGCGCAGGAATGCGTCCGACGGCCATGTCTGGCAGGTCATCCTCATCGTCCAGGCTGACGAACCAGTTGTCGCTGGCCGTTTCGCCGACGAAGTGCGTCGAAAGCAGGTAGGTCGGCACGAGATTGGGCGTCGAGTCGGCCAGGAAACCGCGGTAGTCATAGGTCGCGTCGCCTGCCAGCAGCAGGAAGCGCGGCGCCGGACCGGTCCAGTTGTCGCGCGCATAGATCATGTAGTCACGGATCGCGGCCGGATCGGGCACGCCATTGCTGAACGTGTCATAGACGTCATCGATGGACGCCACGGTCACCCGCAAGCCCTGACTGCGTCGATGATCTACCAATGGTTGCAGGGCAGGAATGAACTCCGCGGGCGCCACGGCGATGTAGTCCGCGCCCTCCGGGTTGTCGCGCAGATCAGGTCCGGTGACTGGCTGCACCGATGCTGGAGACAGAAGCGCAGCAGACTGTGCAGCAATCAGCGTCCGCAGGTCGCCGCTGTCAGGAGTGCGCAGTCGCAAACCGTTTGCGTCGCCAGTTGCGCCGGTCAATGCCACAGGAGCTGCCGGATCAGTGACATCCCAGATCAGGCTATCCTCGCCGTTGACTCCTGCCAGTGTCAGATCGGAACCGGCTGGCAGCGTAAACGCAAGCTGCTGGTCGTCTTGCAGAGCAAGAAACTTGTCGTAACTGACATCGACCTGGTTGAGATAGACCATGTCTACGACGGCTTCTGTATCGCCCGGAAGCTCCAACGCCAGCTCGTTGCCAACCGGCAGCAGGTTGGCGGCTGAGACGGTCTCGGTCAGCGTCTTCCAGCCCTTGCCGTCCCACATCTCTTCGCCGACGACTTCGCCATTCAGTCGAAGGATTGCGCTGTGATCAGGATCGCTGTGGTCTTCGCTGTTGCCCCAAAGTGAGACGGCCAGGTCAACGTCTCCGCCGGCATAGCCCGGCAGATCGAAGGTCATGGTGTAGGTGGCCGGCGCAAACAGCGATTCCCAGAGCCAGTGATCGTCGGTGTCAGTTACCTGTGACAGGTAATAGTTCGACTCATCGACGTGCTGACTGGCGCGAAACGTGCTGGCCGGCGTGCTATCACCAGGACTGGCGTCGCCAGTAGTAACCCTGGCTGTCTCGTCATCAGCTGCTGATTTTTCCAGCCAATAGATATTCTGCGCTCCGTAGCGGCTGTCGCGCGGCTGACCGTAGAAGGTAAGTGTTGTATTGTCGCCGCTGCCATCGACGGCGAAGGCGACCGGCGCGCCGCCAACCGTCAGCGACAGTTGCGCCATGTCCTGTCCCGCGAGATCGAAGCCGGCGGCGGCCAGCTCTGCTGCTGTGACGCGGTACAGCCCGGCGCTATCCACGGCCAGCTTGACGGCGTCAACCGGGGCAGCCGGCGCTGTGTGGCCGGACGACGCTCCAGACGGGGCTGTGTTAGCCGGGCGCGGCCCAGTGTTTGTGTCGCCGCGGGAGCAGGCTGCCAGTGACAGACCAACCACGATCAACAGGACGAGGCGCACGGGTAGCCGTTTCATCACAGGGGGCAATGTCATCGCGATTAGCGCCTGCGCCAGATGAAGAACGCCACTACCGCAAGCAGGGCGGCTGCCAACAGGCTGCCCCCGCCGATCACCGCCAACAGACCGGTAGTGCTGCCGCCGCTGTCAGATCGGGACGGCCGTGGCGTTGCCGTGGGGCGGGCTATCGTTGGCTGTGTGTCCGGCGCGGCTGTCGTTGCCTGTGCAGAGTTTTCTGCAACAGCCTGGGCTGTCGGGGAGTCTACCGAGTTCAAACCAGTGGCTGCGGCTTCTTCGACCGGGTTGCTGGGTGTCGCAGTAACATCCGCTCCCTGTTCCGTCCGCTCGCCGCCTCCGGTGTCAGGCGCCGGCGTGGCTTCGCCAACAGCCAGAGGCGCGGACTGCACATCCGGCAAACCCGTATCAGTCGCGCTTGCCGCAGGGTTAGTTTGTTCAGCAGTTTCAGGGGTATTGGTCGGGACTGGCGTGTTCGTGGACGCTGGTGCGTTGGCTGCGGCCGCCGCTGCCACGGACGTGTTGATCGGGATCGGCGTGTTCGTTGCCACCGGTGTGTTGGTCGGCGCCTGGGTATTGGTTGGCACCGGCGTATTGGTGCTGGGTGCATTGCCGGCTGGTTGCGTCGCGGTTGGCACGGCAGTTGCTGGTTGAGTTGGCGTTGCTGTATTCGCCGCCGGTGGGTTGGTGGCGGTAGGCGGCGCGGTGGGGGACACTTGTGCCTCCCCGCCGGGTGTGCCGTTTTTCGGCGCGGTGAGCAGATTCTGATCGCCGGTGGAAGTTAACTCATAAAGCCAGTAATAATAGCGCGTGCCGCTGGTCAGACCGTTGTCTTGGTGCTCATAATCGCTGCCGTTCACACCTGATCCTAGGGCGGGCAACGTAGCGACATCTGTGGCCGCGTTGGCATCCTCGACAGTGGCTCGCTTGAGTTTAAAGGCGAGAATATCCACTTCGGTCTCGGTTGTCCACGTGATGACCAGTTGGCTGTCGTTGTCGCCGCGGGCAACATCAAAGGAGGTCAGGCCGACTGCCGCGAGGGCAGGCGTTGTCCCGTAGCCCACGGTCGACGAAAGGAGAAGCGTTACTGCGATGATAAGTCCTGCAAATCTTGATGCCGAATACTTCATAACCTGTTTCAATGTCTCCTTCAAGTTCTGGTCAACCCGATGCCAGCCAGCGATGGTAGCACAAGGGGTTGGCAGTGTCAAGTCTTTTTCGACGAGACGTGTTCTCAATGAATGCCGGGGTCGGGCCTCCAGGCATGATCAGGATATGAGATCCTGGTCAACAGATCCGCCTGGAGGCTCGACTTTGTTCTGAAGAGTTCTATGCCAGTCAGCTTCCTGGCAGGCTGATCTTGAGCGCCGGATCGCCCAACAAGCCGAATGTAGACAGCAAGTCCTGCGAAATGCCGGATGCCCACAACTGTTGCTTGCCAGCAATCGTTGCCAGACCTACTGTGCGCAACCCGGCCTGGAAAACGCCGTCGTAGAAGCCGCGGTGCAAGCGGTCGTGGCCGGTGGCGACACCGAAACCAGTTGCACCCCAACCGGCCACTGTGCCACCCGCGTCCCAGTTCAGCATTTTTGCTTCGATGCCATGGAACTGCGGATCGGCAAAGTTGCCACTCAGGCAGGCCATGTCCAGCGAGATCGGCAATTTGCCGCCGTTGGACATGAGGGTAACATCGTTGCGGCCAATTTCGCGCGCTTGCAGGATCACTTCGTGCGCCCAGGTTGTGTTGCTGGCGTGCCCGATGTAATTCAAGAAGAGCGCACCGGCGTTCACCTCGTTGATGATTGCGGTGGTCGTGCTCGCTGGCGTGCGGTGCCGGAACGATTCACCCGTATCATCGGCCGGGTAAGGGTCGTAGTAAACGCGACGGACCGAGTATTGTGCCGGGATATGCGTGATGGTGGCCTCGCTTATGGCCTCAAAGTCGCCGGCCAGATCCGGTGTGCCATCGGCGGCGCGCGAGTTGTCCGCGACAAATATGAGACCGGAGCGCCAGGAGCCAGATGGCGGCGCTGTTTCGTAGGAAATGATCTTGTTGACCATGCGGCTGGCTTCGGCTGGCGTGTTGACGGGCAGCCGGCCGCCGGCCAGATCCGGGAAGCTGTCGTTACCGCTGACCGCCACGTAGGCGTTGTCGGTCGCTACTTCACACAGCCATGGATCGACACAGTCGAGAAATGGCGGAATGAAGTTCGGATAGTTGGCCAGGCCGGTGTTCATCCGATAATCGAAATGACCGTCACCCAGCAGCATCAGGTAAGTGGGCGCCGGGGATTGCCAGGTGCTGTAGGCTTGACGAACGAAGCTCTGGATCGCGACTGGGCTCATGCGCCCGTTGCTGAACTCGTCGTAGATATCCTGCACATCGATCTCGGCCACTGACAGCCCGTTGGCCCGGCGGTACGCGGCCAGTTGTTGCGCTGCTGCCTTGAAGTCGGCGTGATAGACCAGCAGATAATCGGCCCGATTGGTGGTTGCACGCAGGTTGGATCCGATGTCACGCGTGATCGGCTGCACGCGGTTGATGCCTGACAGCCTCGCCAGCGCGTAGCTGGTTGTTCCGTTGATGTTTCTGCCAAAACGAGCCTGGTAATTGCCTGCGGCTGCAGGCGTTTCTCCACCGATCAGCGGCAGGAAGCTGCGGAAGGTAGACTCCGGTGCCGCGGGCGCTGCGGCCGTTTCAGGACTGTCAGGAACGCCCGCTTCCGTCGTTGTCACCTGGACTCCGGTCAACTGAACCGGCGCGGCCGGGTTGCTCACGTCGTACACCAGCGCATCCTGGCCGGTCAGCTTGCGCACCACGAATTCTCGTCGTCCTGCGCCATCGACCGAGAAGGAGAGCCGATCACCGCTGGCATTGGGCTGCTGACGGAAGGCGAGATCGAACCAGTCGAGGTACGACTCGTC
The DNA here is from genome assembly GCA_020634615.1 of Anaerolineales bacterium. GTDB lineage: Bacteria > Chloroflexota > Anaerolineae > JAAEKA01 > JAAEKA01 > JACKBK01. Next base: position 29,839 of record JACKBI010000019.1, on the reverse strand, counting down.
AATGACAACGCCCGGAAGGTCGCTGATGGCTTGCAGCGTGATCGCGTTTTGGCCGCTGCGCAGCGCAGAGGACGGCACGTTGAACTGCTGCTGATAGCCTACCTTGCCATCCCAGATCAGGTCGCCCACAGTTTGCCCGTTGACCTGAACACGCACATGATGATCGGGGCTGGCCGCCACGTCGGTCCCGCCCATCATCCTTACGGTCAGTGAGGCGGTGTAGCTGCTGCTGGCGACGGTCGGCAGGGCCGCGTATTCTGTCACGCTGGGCGTGAACAGGCTGCTGAGCTTGCTCCAGTACCAGCGAGGATATGGGGAATTGCCGCCAAAAGGCAGGTCGTGGAGATACGTCAGGTCTTGCTCGAAATGCATGGAGGCCGGCAACCAGTTGTCGGTTACTGCGCCGGCCGGCGTGGCGTTGACCGTGGTCATGCGCATGCCGGCGGTATCCCCAACCGTCAGCCAGTAGATGTCGTTGTCACTGTAGATACTGGGCGCGATGTCGGCATAGAATACCAGGGCTTCCCCATCTTCGAAGCTGGCGTCGTTGTCGCCGATGAAGTGAGCCGGAATCTGCTGGCCATCTTTCCAGACTTGCAGCCGCGCCGGTGGCGCGCTGGCTAGCGGCGCCAGGTCGGCGCCTTGCAGATCGGCGCGGGTCACTTTGTACAGGCCGCTGAAACGCAACGAAGTCTTGAACCAGGGGCGTAACGTGTCGCCGGGAAATGCCAGCGGAGCTGTTTCTGGCGCGTACAGGTCGCCAGTGCGTGATGTTCGCCAGGCCAGCGCCTGCTCATAGTTGAGCAACGAGGCACTGAGGATCGGGTCCAGCGTGTCCGGAAGCGCCGATGTTTGCTGGGCTGCGCTGGCTGTGGCCGGAAAAGTAACCGCGACTTGCAGCGAGCGGTAGACTTGCACTTCGCCGCTGGCCGGGTTGTACTGCACGGGGTGGATCACAACACGCGCGACCCGTTGATTGCGGATGAAGGCGGTATCTTCGACCGTGGCCACTTCAGCGGGCAGAAAGCTGTCCTGACTGTAGACGCTGTCATCGTAGGCGAAGCGAGTTTGCAGACCGGCCTCCAGGTCGATCTGTCCTGTCTCATCGTAATGGGCCACCGACTCTCCGGCAGGTGCGATCCTGTAGCTGCCCGGCAGGGTCTCGACCTCTGAAGCAACGACGCGCACTGAGATGTCTCCCTCAGCCGGAATACCAACCGTGACGCCGGTCTGCGGCAGTTGCGGATAGCCTGGTTGGTCAGAGAGGACGAAGTCCGGCAGGTTCACCAACTGGAATGTCTGGCCGTCTAGCGCCACGTCGCTAATCTCGGGCGTTGGCACAGTCACTTCAAACACCAGCTCGTTGCTGTTGGCCATGACGACGCGCGGCCCGTTGCCGCCAGTCTGCAAAGATGCTGCCTCGCTGGTGGTGCCGTTCCATACCAACATCTGACTGAGCAAAGTTATGACCAGAACTACCTTCAGTAACTGCCGAAACATCAATCTCTACTCCTTAACATCGAATTCATTGGTGACAACCCGACCGGACTCGTCAATTTTATGCCCAGGCGATCTGAGATATCGCTCATACGTACCCATAGCCATAGCGGGAGTTACCCTGTTGGGGGCTATGTCTGGTGTGCCGATCGAACAGCGGGTACGTGCATGACTTGCATCAATTGACGACACTGCATACACTTACCCAACACCAGCGTGCAGGTGTGGATGCAGGCAGCGTCACTCGACCGGCCAACTTCGTAGCTTGAATACACATAAGTTTGCTGTGAGACTTTTTGAACCTTAACCGTGGGCTGCGGCATTCTAGAGACGCCTTCACATCTCTGTCGGTTCCCGATTTAGTATTCTGCCTGTGAACCGGAATGACAGTCACCAAAATGAAAATCAGATGCTGAACAACTGAAACTCGTCTTGACAAATAAGAAATGCCTGTGCTATAATCTCGCTTGTCATCAGACCCTCCTGGTTTTCAACACCATATGTCTCAATTAGCCCCAGATTCGGTGGTCAGTAAGGATCCGAGCCAAATCATTTCCCGCAAGGTTGACGACGAAGCTCTAATCATCCACCTCACCAGCGGCAGCTATTATAGTCTGAACGCAGTGGGCACACGAGTTTGGGACAGCATAGATGGGACACGAACTGCTGAAGACGTTGCTAAGATCATCCAGAGTGAGTACGACGCTGAGTTCGAACTTATCGAGACCGAAGTCATGTCACTGTTGACAGATTTGGTCGAGGAGGGTTTGGTCCAGGTCAGGTGACTAGAAAGATCGTACCTGTCTCGAAGATCTTTCCTTAGGATTGGCTCGACTGGACTGAACAGTGCCATGGAGTACTAATCAGTTCGTAAATTGTAAGTTTGGCAAGCCCAAAAGGCGAGCAGCTTTACCGTCCCCCCCCATTCCAGTTGCAGCCCATAGGGCGCACTACCAAGCTCAGGAGGTATCATCGTGAACCAGATCGCACCAGTGAAGAAGACGTACGAGACTCCCATCTTGACCAAGCACCAGCGGCTGCAGAAGGTCACTCTCGGTACTGTGACCGTAGACCGCGATTGGCTGATGCCCGGTCAGTAATCTGCGTCCAGCAAAACAACTTCTTCGGAAGTCAGTTAAGCTGATCAGTAATCCGTTTTGAGAACATGAAGGGAAGTTGATTTTCAACTTCCCTTTTTGTCGTTCTCGCGATCTCTTTTCTGCGTAGTGATTTTGTTGCCCACAGCTTCCGAATATTACCAGCACCTGACAACCGTCTTTGATGAGGCGATCCGCCTGTCACGGTCGGCTGGCGCAAACCCTCTTCGTTCGAATGAATTCCTGATTGACCCGGGTGGCACAGCGGGGCGTATTCGTTGCACCAGCGATCTCTTGCAAGATCGGTTGCTCGCGCCGCTGGTGCACCTGTTGGCAGCGCCCGGCCAACAGGCTGCCGGCTTCACTGTTGACTGGGTGGATGCTTCGGGCTACACTTCAGCTTGGGAAGAAATGCCTTGGTTGCCGCAGCGTCGATCAGCTGAACAGGGAACCAGCGAGTATCTGGATCCCCCCTATCTTTTTACCGCACATGGTAATGATGTGCTGACTGGACTCGACCTGACCGATGGGCGAACGATTGCCGTCGTGCGCAGCGCGTCGGACTGGTCGCCTGACCACTACCACCAGTCGATCTTTATCACTCTCTACCAGCATCTGCGTCAACGCGGGTTTCATCTGATCCACGCGGCCGCGGTTGGAGTCAACGGGCGCGTCGTGCTGCTAACCGGCGCATCAGGCAGCGGCAAGACGACAACCATGCTGTCCTGCATCAGACGCGGGTTTGAATTCTACAGCGACGACGCAACGTTGCTGCGTCGGACCGGCAGCGGTGGTATCGAGGCTGTCTCGTTGTTGGGCACCATCAACATCACGGCGCAGACGCTGGCCTGGTTTCCGGAGCTTGAGCATGCTGCTGCGCCCGTCGCCAACCGGACCGGCAAGCGGCTGGCAATGATCAACGCCGTCTACCCAGGGCAGGCAGCACGGCGGGGTGAGGTCGCCGCGATCCTGGTGCCGGAGATCACCGGCCAACCCGGCACCTCACTGGCCCGCATTGGCCGCAGCGATGTGCTCAGCGCCGTGCTGCCCTTCAGCCTGGATTTGCATGACCCTGCTGCTGCCCGGCGCCAACTCGATTTTCTCGTGGAGGCGGTCGAGGTTATCCCCTGCTATCGTCTGCGTCTCGGCAACGATTTGAGCGAAGTTCCCCGATTTCTCGAAGAATTCCTGACCCGCTAGACAGCAAGAAGTCCGGCGTCGCATGCGACGCCGGACTTCTTGCAATATCACCAGGCAATTGTAGCTTTAACGTTGTTCCAGCACAGCCTGTAACTCCGCCTGCGTTGCTCGCAGCCGCTGTTGGATGGTCCGTATCTGATCTGCGGCCTGGTCCAGGATCGCCTGCTTTGGCATAGGGTTGCCAGTGGAAACCGCGCGCAGTCCATCGCGCATCACCGCGTAGGGAATGCGCGTCAGAGCGAAGAAGTCCAGCTTTTGCTCAGCCAGCAGTCGCTGATACCATCCTGTATCACCGTTGAGACCAGCACCCTGTAAGGCGATTTCATTGGCGGGAATGCTGTCAAGCAACTCGAACGCCAGTTGGTACCAGCCCTCGCCTTGTTGCCGCTGAAACTCGTTCATCAGGTCGTAGATCGTGGTGACTGCCGGGTCGGGGAACACGTAGCCCAGCGCGTCGTGTACCGGGCCGGTGACGCCGGTCGCCTGCTCAATCTGCTCGCGCACCGGTGTTCCCGGCAACAAGAGCAGACTACCGAAGATCAATGGCGGGAAGTAGCCGAACAGTCCCTGCTGCTCGATGAACCGCAGGTTTTCTTGCAGATCCGACAGCGTGCTGCCCGGTTCGAACATGATAAACTCGACCTGCGCTGCCACGTCGTGGTCATGCAGGATCTGCAAAGCCTTGCGGTTGATCTCGACGCCGGTCTGCTTCACCATTCTGTCCAGCGACGCCTCGCTGCCGCTTTCGATGCCAACGCTGACATAGCGCAAACCGGCCTGGCGCAGTGCGTGGAAGTAACGTTCGCCCCGCACTACCTGGTCGGCCCGTGTCAGAAACGCGAACGAGAAATCACGGCCTGTGGCTGCGTATTTCTCGACGATTCCCAGCGCGCGCTCAGGCCGCACGTAGAAGTTGTCGTCCTGAAATTCAAAATGGCTCGCGCCGTAAGTATCGGCCAGATGAACCATCTCCGCGACAACATTGTCAACGCTGCGGCCGCGCCACGGCTTGCCGCCCGCGTCGCCATAGAAGGCAATGATCGAGCAGAAATTGCAGTGGAACGGGCAGCCGCGACTGGACATGATCGAGGCCTTGTAGCGCATGACGCCAGCCACCGTATCGGCGTATTGCGGGTATGCGTCCAGCGGCGGCAGCAGGTCCCGGGCAGGGAACGGTACGGCGTCCAGGTCTGACAGGTTGGCCCGGCTCAGATTGACCACTATCTCGTCGCCTTGTCGCCAGGTCACGCCGGCGATGTCGCTCCAGTCATTGACAAGGTTCGGCGCAGCCGCCTGCCAGCGCTGCATGATCTCCAGCAGCGTCAACTCCCCTTCGCCGCGTACGCACAGGTCCACCGCAGGAAAGTCCTGCAATATCTCCCGGTGCGCAAACGTCGGATGATAGCCGCCCATAATGATCAGCGCGTCGGGATGGACTGCCTTGACCGCGTCCGCCAGTTTCGCTGCTGTGTGGATCATCTGCGACACTGCAGAGATGCCTACCACCGGGCGCCCACCGGCTGCCTGCGATGTTGCGACAAACGCCAGCGTTTCCTGCACCAGATCATCAAACGGCTGCGGCCCGTTGACATTGGCATCGTGGATGCGGCACGGTATGGCAGCATACTCGCGCAACACAGCGGCGAGATAGGCGAGGCCGAGCGGTTGTGCGCCGCGAAACTCGCGTGTCGCATAGTCAGGCGGGCTGATTAACAGCAGTTCAACGGGTTGCATCGCGTTTGCCTCGTCGTGTCATGACCATTCCCAGCGCGCCTAACGCCAACAGCGCCGAGCCGCAAGGCAGTGATCCCAGACCCTGTCCCTTTGCGACCGCTTTGGTGCGCTCCAACCGTGTCGCCTGGCCGCCCAGCTCGACTTCCTCCAATTCGTACCAGTAGGTGACCCCGGCCACCACATCGCTATCGGTAAACTCGTAGGAACCGCCGCGGATCGGATCGGGTGAACCCGGAATGAGCGACGTGTTGATCTTTGTCCACGGGCCGTCCTCGCTGAGCGCGCGGTAGACGTTAAAACCGGCCGTGTTCACTTCGGTCTCTGTGGACCAGCGGACGACGATTGGCTGGCCGGGCCGTTCCTGCGCAACGTTGACGGTTGCAACGCCTGACGCTGCAACGCCACCGGCCGCGACCAACAGCAGCAGCGGGATAGCCAGCATACCCAAAATCCGAATCATACCTTTTCTCACTGTGCAACACCCTTGCGATAAGTCAAATCCATGTCAGTTCCCAGACGCAGCGTGGTGGACCTTACGTCCTCGCTTGCCTGGGCGTTGCCTTCGACCAGACGCCACACACCGGCAGTATCATCGATAACGATCTCAACCGGCCAGGCTGGCACGCCGGCTTGCTTTTGCAGCCGCAGACGATAGGTGTCACCCTGAATCACGCTGGCCGGCAGTTGATAGCGAAGCACCACATCTTCTTCCGTGCCTGAAGGCGTAACGACGAAACCGCTGAGTATCGTAGTTCCAGCTTCGCCGGATCCCTGCTGTACGGTGTCCTGCTCGAAACCTTGCGCATCCAGCAACTGCGCGCCGCCCGGGACATAGACTCGCAAGTAATCGAAATAGCAGCGCCGCTGCAGGTCGTCATAGGTGTCGCCGTACTCGGTCTGCTGCAAGCAGGGGCCATCGATCGGCTGGCCACGGTGGCTGTAAGTCAGCCGCAGCTCAGCCTCAACGCTGCCATCGGGTTGTGGGCGAAGTGTGTAATGGGTGCTGCGGTCGACCAGCGCGTTGACCTTGTTCCAGCCGACGTTGCTGTCAACCACCAGCAAGAAATCAGCATCGCCGGGATCTACCGCGCCTGCCCAGCCGCTGTTTTCCAGCAACGCCATGGTGGCCGGGTCGTTCATGCTAAGCAGAACGTGCTTTTCCTGCAAACTGGTGTACAGCGCCTGGGCCAGCTTTCCAAAATCAACGTCGCCCGCCTCGATCTTGGCGCGCGCTGCTGCAGCCAAATCACCCATGAAATCCTTGCGATGACTCCACCAGTCCGAGGTTGCCCGCTCTACCACAGTTGTCTCGATGTCTACCGGCGCTGCCCAGACCTCGCGCATGGCTGCCGCCAGGTTCTGTGATGTCACCGGCTCTGCATAGCCAGGGAGTTGCACCGGCTCCATGGCGCCGATAACTCGCCGTGTAGCCTCAATGTCGAAGGCAATTACGCCGTCGGTGGCCGTGCCGGTGTCCAGTTGGTAGAGCGACTGGGCGACGCTGGCGGCGGTCGGGTAATCTGCCGACCAGTTTGAGTCGCGGAAGACCAGCATCTGTGCGCCCATATAGCGTTCCAGGTCGGGCGGGGCCAGCGGGTGATCAACGTTGGGGTTGAACACCGAGTAACTGTCGCTGAAGTCCAGCTCGCCCAACTCGCCGCCATCGATGGTCAGCAGCCCGACTCCGGTAATGAAACCGCCGGTGGGCCGCAGTTCCTCGCTGTTCTGAGCCAGCAACAGATATGTTTGAGACTGCTCGGCGCCCAGCAGGGCAGGCGCGACTTTGCCAAGAGATACGGCCGTCTCCAGCAGCGGAAGATAGGTGTCCAACTGTGTCAGCGGGCCACTGATACGCGGGTCGAGAGCCGATGTGTCCAACCGCGAGCGGATGTCGGCTACGTTGTTCAAGGCGGTCTCGGCCGCGATCCAGTCAGGCTCGCTGGCTTGCAGCGCAGCAGTGACACGACCCAGCGTCGATCCATCTCCACCACCCTGTGAGGCTGCCAGCACAGCGGTCGCCCCATCCAACGCAGCACGTCCGGCCGTAGCCGTTTGCTTGCCCAGTTGCAGCAACTCCGGCGCGGCCGCTGCTTCAGCGCCGACACCGGGCAGCCAGCCCAGCCGTTTGCTGAGTGACAGGAACGGACCGGCCTGGGTTTCAATGGTTGTCAGATCGGCCTCCAGCCGGGCGAAGCGATCGCGTAGCGCGGCCAACGAGCTCGGATCGAGGCTGGAAAGCGCGTCCCGATCCAACCCTTGCAGCGCGCGCACCTCCTGTAACGCGGACCTGGCGGCTGTGGCAGCGCGGACCGCGCGGAAGCCGAGGAACGCGACCACGGCCAGCAGAACAATGACAATGACGAGGCAGCCAATCCGGCCTTTTGATCGGCCTGTCGACTGCCCTGGGATGTTGGCGTTGGAGTCACTCATAGAGGCAATACCCTACCATATGCGCTGTCTTCTGACAAGTGCTCAAGGTCACTGTTGCGAGTCTTCTGCGTTTTGCGTCAAGCGGTAGATCTGCCAGTGCTGCCAGCGAGTTCCCTCCAGTGGCCCGGCCAGCGATTCCCAGACCGCGCCGGCTGGCGGCGCTGGCAGGTCGGCTGGTTCCTGATCAACCTGAGTCAGGTAGACGGGGCGAGAGGCGGTCATGGCGTTTTCGATCAACGCTTCGACAGTGTCGCCAGCCAGCGCTGGCTGGGCAGCGCCGATTGCGTCGCGGTAGCTGGCCAGCGCCCACAGATCGCGGCTGACGGGCAGCACATCGGGCCGTTGCCCCGCGCCGTAACGCCCATACCACAGCCCGAAGGTCGCCCGGTCGCCCGCGGTCAGCACCACGGCGTCCGGCTCCACAGTCTGCAAGATACCCGCCACGAAATCTTCGGCGCTCCGGTCGCGTCTGCGGTCGTTGGTCTGCCAGTTGAATGTCAGCGGCAGCGCGATCATCGCGGCGGCCAGCGCCACTGTCAACCAGCGGCCGCGCGGAGTGGCATGGCTCAGCCACTCCGCCATCTCGGCGAAGCCGACACCCAGCCACACTGCGACAAAGGGCCACGCCGGCAGCCAGCTCAGATACGAGTCGCTGGTGTTGTAGCTCAACGCCCAGACCAGCGCGAGGCCCGCGCTGGCTAGCATGGCAACGTTCACGCGTCGGTAGATGCGCGGCCAGATCAGTGCGCCAACCGCGGCCAGCGCCAGACCCCAGGGCAGGAAGCTCTGGATCAACAGGCTGCCGGCGGCTGCCAGACGGCCTGGGAAAGCGGTCACCGGCACGGCCAGCACGAAACCGCGGTAAAGCTCCCCGCTGACCAGCCACCAGAAACCCTGCCATGTGCTGGCGTTGCCCCAGTTGATCGGCGGGCTGCCGGCAGCCCGTAACGGCAACACCAGGTAGACACACAGCCCGGCCAGCAGCCCGCCGGTTCCCGCAACAAGACTTCGGAAGTCGCCGCCTCGCGGTGCCGATTGGCTTTCAGTGGTTGCATTCACTTCTGTATGCTGGTTCGGCGACTTCCGAAGTCTTGCATGGCTTCTTTGCGGCAACACGCCTACCACGAACAGCGGCGCCAACCAGATGCTGGTCAGGTGATTGCCCAGCGCCAGCCCGAAGATCAGTCCGGCCGCGGCGGGCCAGCGCAGCGATCCGGACTGCTGGCCGCGAACGACGATCCACAGCAGCACAGCCGCCAGGCAGGCGTGCAGTGCGTAGACCTCGGCGACGGTGGCCTGACCCCAAAATAAGGGCGAGAACGCCAGCGCCAGTCCCGCGACGACCGCTGCCAGGGCCGCACGGTTGGTGCGACCCAGCAATTCCTGCACGGTTGCCGCCACAAACGCGGCCGCGGCGGCGCCGGCCAGCGCAGAAAGCAACGTGACCCGCCACGCCGGGTTGTGCCACGGCAGGCGGGCCAATGGAGTTGCAAGTAATACGTAGGTCGGGTAGCCGCTGGGATGCGGCACACCGCCCGAAACCACGGCGGCGATCAGGTCGCCGCCGTCGGCGCTGTCGTTCGCCCAGGTCAGCCCGGGCGGCATGGTCAGCAGATAGACCAGCAGCGCGCTGCTGAAGACGACCAGGGGAACCAGCAGCCGCGAGCGCACAGCGTCATCGTTCGCCGCAGGAGAGTCCCAGGTGACCGGTCGGCGGCAGGTAAGCGGGCGGCAACGCCCAGGTTAGCAAATCCGAGCTGGCTTGTATGCCATCTGCAAACAGCCACGCCTGGTTTTCGATCACGCTGCCCAGCGGTGCATCAGCAGGCACGGTGAGTTGAATTTCAACTTCTGCGGAGTCACCTGCGGCCAGTTCGGCCAACTCGAATGTCAAGCCATCCGCAACCAATCTGGCTTCACCGTCGCTGGCCGTCACAGTGCCTCGCTCCAGGATCGCCTCCAGCGGCGCGCAGACCAACAGATCGGTCAGGTCGGTGTCGCCCTCGTTGGTGACGACATAGCGCAGGCTGACCTGCTGGCCAGGCACTACGAGGTGCTGGTCGCTTTCAACGACGACGCTGACATCGGCCACCGACACTGGGGAGAAGCCAGGCGTTGGTACGGTCCAGCAATTGGCCGGAAGCACCGGCACTGCACTGCCGGCGGGTCGCGTCGGCGTTGTGGTAGGTGTGGCTGTTGTCGTGGCGTCTGCTGCAGGCGTATTGGTTGGTTCGCCAGGCGCGGGTGTATCGGTTGGCTGGCCCGGCGCTGGGGTGGCAGTCGGCTGGCCCGGCGCAGGCGTGTTGGTCGGGCCGCCGGGAGGCGGTGTGTTGGTCGCTCCGGGTCGGGTCGGTGTCGGCGTCAGCGTAGGCACGGTCTGGTAGTCCGGCGACTGGCTTGGCAGCGCCCACGCGCCCGGCATAGCCGCCAGCAGCATGAGTCCCACCACGATGACCACGACACCAGGAAGCAGCCGGCGCAAGGTCGGTGTTCTGGACGGTTCAGTAGATTTGTCGTTAGTGTTCATAACCTGTCACTCGTTGGCTGTGGCGTATCAGGGCGTGGTGTACGGCAGCCTCAGAATCTCTGGCTGCGAAAAAGGTGCTTCAGGTGTTACTGACGTGTTGGTCCAGCGCCGTTCCTTGATGAGCGGCATCCAGGCAATGCCGGCCGGCACGATGATCGTGGCTTGCGCGGTGTTGTTGGTCAGGTTTGTTTCCTCGGGAACTCCGTCCACCACGGCGAAGATGTTGTAGTAGCCCGGACCCTGGTTTGGCCAGTCGTAGGTGACCACGCTTGGCAGGCTGACGTTGCCAGGGGTGAGTGTTTGCGTAGACAGCAGTGTTCCACCGCTGGCCGGATTGCCCCGGTAGAATTTGACAGTGATCTGGCTGGCGGCTGTGCCGAGGCTGCCCAGGTTCGCCAGATCGACGCGCAGGGGAACAGTCGTAGTTTGGCCAGGGCCCACCGCCGGTAAAATAAGTGGATTGGTGCGCAAGTTGGTCAGCGCCAAGTCGGTGCCGCCCGGCGGCACGACGATAGACAGCATACTGTTGTTGGTGTCGCAGGGCTCGGCAACCTGGTTGGCCTCATCGATGAAGACGCGCAGGTTGCGATTGCCGGTAACAGGCGCAATGTAATCGAAGTGGTAGGGAGCGATGAAGCCGTCGTCGTAGCGGCGAGGCAAGCCCGGGAAGTTCCACGTGTACAACGGCGTCGCGCTGCCCAGTTTCAGTGTCACGTCGAATGGCCCGCTGGCAATATTGCCGCGGTTGCGCACCTGCCCATCCACTTCAATAAGAGCAGGATCGCCTGCAAACAGCGGCCAGTGGGGCGTCGTTTGCAGCGTGTAGCTGTCCAAATCGGTGTAAGATGTTTTGAGCGGCGTGACATATGCGCCGAAATCCCGACCCAACTGAGTGATCTGATGGGTTTGCTCGGAGAACAGATTACTCTGGAGACGGCGGCCTTCGAAGTATTCCATGTCCAGAGAGAACCAGTGCCACTCCTGCAGCAGGCGGCCGCCATCTTCGGGCATCCCGATAACAGGGTCTGTCAGGTTGCGGAACCGGTCAAAACTATTGATCATGAAGTTCCTGACACGCGCATAGTCGAAGCCTAAGTCCTCAGTCATCAGGATTCCGTGTTCCGTGTTGATGAGTGGTTTGTGGCTTTCGCCATGGTTGAGCATCCACTGGCGGAAGTCGCGCACCATCTGCTCGACCAGATCAAGGTTGTCGTGATCGTCGATGGAGCCAACCAAGCGGGCACGCAGCGCGTAGTTCTCCTCAAGCCGGCCGTTGGGCAAGCTGGCTGTAGAAGGAGCCGTTGCGTAGTCAACCCGGACCCACGTGTTGCTGGACGCACTGTTCTTGGTGCCGGTAACATCGATGCGCACATTGTGGCGCTCGGACGTCGGATAGGTACGGGTGGGGAGATTGTTGAAGGTACGGCTCAGGACGCCAGGTGTCGGTGAGTAGAGATCGATGACCTGATCCACGATACCGTTGCTCAGGTCACGATCTACTGAAACCTTAGCAATGCCAGCGTCGGGGCCTTTTCGCAGGAAGATCGTGACCGAAGAGCCCTGGAACGCAAAATAGAAGCGGGCGTTGGTAGAGTTGCTCTGTTTGTATGTGCCGCCGCTGGCCGCCGGATCGCTGACCTGTGTCCAGGAGCCATATCCATACCCGATCGCGTTGTCGATGCCGGTGGGAATTCCGTTGCCCCACTCGTTCTGCATCTCGTTGACCATGTAAGGATGGATATTCCATACATCTACGGGCATCGGCGTGCCAAACTGGTTCAGATAGGATGCCCGCACCAAGTCCAGCCAGGCCAGGCGGAGAGATGAAACGGTAGAAATGCCGCCGAATGCGATCCTGATCCCGGGATCGATCGATTTTGCCCGCGTGTAAATCTCATGGTAGTACCGGGCGTAATCGTCGGGCGCAACGTTGTCCTGCCAGATTGTCTCCGGCTCGTTGCCGATCAGCAGCGTCGTACCCGGGTTTTCACGGATCATTGCCTCGAGGTCATTCAGGCTCGGCTGATAACCCCAGCGCGGCGTGCGGATCATTGGCAGGTAGGCCATCCTGGCTGGGTGGGTCGGATCGGAGGTTACCCGCCAGTTCAGATACGCCCCCGCGCCAAGCTGGCCAACGGCAAAATCCCGAATATCTGTCGTTACTGTGACGCCGAAGCGTTCGTGCACAGATGGATAGAGACAGTTCGTGTCACCCGGTTCAGCCTGGGCGACAGAAGGCATCACCAGTGATGCCAGCAGAATCAAGAGCAATAACGCACTTCGATAGTTCATTCTTATACTCCAATTTTACTTAGAGACTGTTTGAAACGTGTCGTGGGTAGACTTCCGAAGTCTGCCTGGATGGATCTTTGAACGGCTGGTCAGCAGATCGTCGGGGTAAATCTACTGCGTGGCGTCCAGACTTGCTGCATAGTCCGCAAAGGCCTGACCTACTTCAGTCAACTGGCCGGTAACCGGGTCTAACAGATTCCCGGTGGGATAATTCGTGTCACTCAGGCTGTACCAGGATAGTTTCTGAACGAGTCGATTGTCGTCGTTTGGATAGCCAATTTCTTCATCGCGCTCATTCAGCAGATAATCAAACGTCGCACGCATGAATTCGGTTACGGTTTCAGCAGAAAAGCCATATTCGGGCGGCATGAGAATGCCATATTCCGAAACGATCAGCGGTTTGTCACGCTGTCCGTGGCGTTCCATCCAGCGCCGGAAATCTACGATCTGCTGCTTGAACAGATCCAGGTTGTCGTGATCCTCGATTTCCCACAGTATGCCCTGATCCACGTCGAAACCGGGCGGAATCGACACGCCCCATGAGTCGCGTTCTTCCCGCAGGATGAACGCATGGATGTTCCATACGTCCACCGGCATGGCCGTCCCTGTGAGCGTCTGGTAGGCAGCCAACACGTCTTCGATGTATTGCAGACGCAGGGGAGTGACCTGGGTCACGCCGCCGATGGCGACCTGGGCGCTGGGGTCCAGCGTCTTGATCAACGTGTGCAGCTCGTGGTAGCGGGCCGCATACTGTTCTGGTGTCGTATTGTCCTGCCACAACACGTCCGGCTCGTTGCCAATCAGCCAGAGCGAGCCCGGATTGGCAGCGATGGCGGCGATAATGTCGGCGCGCTCCGGAAAGTAGTGATCGCCTCGCACCCGCACCATCTGAGCGAACTCCACCCCTTCTACCGGATCGGGGTCCACGTGCCAGTCCAGATACCAGCCAAGTCCCAGCATGGTGGCTTGTTCAGCGTCAAAGGTAAACTGTGTAACTTCCAGTGGGACGCCAACGCCAAGACGACTGCGCAAGTCCGAGGGTTCCATTGTCTCGCCGCCCGATGTGGCCGGCGTGGATGTCGGCGTAGCAGACTCGTCGGTTTGCGGCAGCGTCGTTGCAGTGATGACGGCGGTTGCCGCCACGTTGGCAGGCACGGTTGGTACCAGCGGGTCGGCGGGTCGCGGCGTGGCTGGCTCAGGCAGGGTCGGCGCTGCGGTCGCTGTCGGCTGCACAGACACGGTTGGCCAGGCGGGTGGCGAGTCGGCGCAACTGCTGACCAAAATGGCGATGCCCAACACGGCCGCCAGCACTACGATCTGTCGTTTGGTCATCATGACAACGCTTCTTCTGAGGCCGGCAGCGTCGTCTGCTCAGGTTGCCGCCTCAGATTGGCCAGCGCGCCGGCGGCAACACCGGCAGCGAACGCTATCGACCGCAGCCACAAGCCCCAGGGCGACACCGCAGCCACAACCGGATCGCGCCGGGCGGCAAAGCGCACAAAAGGCAGCGTCGTCGCCAGGAAAGGAGCTGCCAGCGCGGTCCACACGGGCCGCCGATGCAGCAACGCCGCGATGACTCCCAACAAAGCCAGCGGCGCCAGCAGGATTTGCAGCTTCAGGACCTGCGGTGTGTACGTGTCTCTCAGCGCCTTGCCAGGATGCCGCCGGTAGACAATGGTTCGCCAGTATCCGCGGCCCGTTTTGAGCCGCGCATAGCGGCGCCACGTGTTGGCGTGGTGGTGAAACACCTGCGCCTCTGGCACGAAACGCATCTGGTGGCCCTGCTCGCTCAGACGATACGAAAACTCGACATCCTCGTTGTTCGCCTTGGGAAAACCGGGGTCGAAGCCGCCTTCCGCGAGGAACAGGTCGCGTCGGAACGCGGCGGAATAGGTGGCGACCACGTCAAGCTGCTGGCTGTGCATCATGCGATCGTAACGGTCTTCGAATTCCATCTGCGCGAAGCGGCCCGCCAGGTCGGTCTGGTCGGTGCGGTAGACGCCCATCAGCCCGGCCGGCCGGTCGGGCGCTTCAAACGCCGCAAGCAGGGCGGCAATCCAGCCTGAGACCGGGCGGCAATCGGCGTCTGTGAACAACAGCAGCGGACCGCGCGCGTTGCGCGCGCCGTGGTTACGGGCGCTGGCCGGCCCGGCCTGCTGCTGGCGCAATATTGACACAGCAACGCAGCTATGGCGTGCAGCCCATTCGGCTACCCGCGCCGCTGTCCCGTCGGTCGAACCGTCGTCGACGATGATAATCTCGAAGTCTGTTGGTGGGATGGTCTGATCTGCCAGTGCGTCCAGGCAACGATCAATGACGCTGGCCCCGTTGTATACGGGGACGATGACCGAGCATCTGAGCGCGGTTCGTGAATCGGGAGCCTCGTCCGTTTGGGTCAACGGTTTTTGTTGGTTGCTCATCGCGTGTCTGCGCAGGCAGGGCTGAGAGTCCTCATGCGCCTGGGGAGAGTGACGAACCCAGGTCCACAGGAATTCGTCCGGCGCGCCAGCCTTCAAAAGCCAGCGCGATCGCGCCCGTCAGCATGATGGTCAACGGGGCAGCGACATACAGGGCGACGCCGTAGGCCAGCCCGAGGCTGGCGCTGACGCCGAATATTCCCAGCGCCCAGCGGCACAGCACCTGAAACACGCCGATTTTGCCGGGCGACGACGGGATGGCAACGCCGGCCTGCAAGACGACAGTCAGAAAAAACGCCTGTATCCACGAGGCTTCCATGTGGAGGGCCAGAAAGACGATGTAATTAGTCACCGCCGACAGCACCCAGATGAAGACCGATATGGTCAACAGCACAGCTAACCGTTGCGGCTGACGCAGCGCTTCCAGCCCGTCCACGGCGCGTGCCGCGGTGGAGAGCGCCGGACCTGCCACATCGCCCGGCAGCCTGGCTACCACCAGTTCCAGCCAGCGCAAAATACGGTCACGCTGCCACAGGACCACGGCCACGGTGACCGCCATGAAGATCGTGACCGCCAGAATCGGCATCTGCCGGCTGGCCAGCTCGTCGGGCAGCGCCACAAAAAAGACCAGGCCGATGAGAAGAGCTGCCAGCATGATCAGATCCAGCAGCTTCTCGGCGGCCACGGTGCCCAGAACACGGGACTTGCTCAACCCGCCCGCCTCGCCGGCGAAGTAGGAGCGCAACAGATCGCCGCTGCGCGGCACGGGCACAGCCAAATTGACCGACGCGCCCGCCATCCAGATGTTGGAGAGACGCGGGACGCCGAGGCGACGGTGTGTATCAACGGTGCGGCGGTCACGGGGATAGAGCAGATAGCGCCAGCGCACCGCCTTGACGACGCCGGTCAGCAGCACGGTGATGATGGCGATTGCCATCCACGCCAGGTTTGCCGACCGCAGCGTAGCCGCCACGTCGCCGAAATCGATATCCACCATGGCCAGCACGAGGCACGCCAGGCTGAATAGCATCCCAACCCACACCCGGCGGCTCCGCCAGATGGGGTGCCTGACGCCGGTGTGCTGGTCCAGACCAGGCTCACTGGATGGGGAGGGAACCGTCTCTGAGGAACTCGCCCCCTGACTCATGATGGCTTCAACCGCGCTGACTAAACGACGTTGTCAGGCGCAGAGGCGCCTGAGCCGCGAATTTGGCTGGTCGCGTAGGTTCCGGCCGCGGCTGGCTGTGAGGCGTCACCGGCTGGCTTGCTGCGCCCGCGCTTGCGCGATGACTTGCCGCTGCTCTGGCCGCCGTCCTCGTCGCCCGTCTCGTCGTTGCTGTCCTGATAGTAATCGTAATAGTAATAGTGCGAACCGGCCAGCCGGTAAGCGATCCGGTTGACGGCCACGCCCAGTACGTTGGCATTGACCTTCAGAAGGCCCTGCGCGGCGCGCTTGGCGGCGGCTTCTCGTGTTTTGGCCGACTCGACGACCAGCAGCACGCCGTCTACCTGCCGCGCCAGGACGGCCGCGTCGGTGACTGCCAGGGTTGGTGGGCTGTCGAATACCAGCGTGTCGGCGTTAGCCTGCAATTCAACGATCAGTTCAGCCATGCGATGCGAGCCAAGCAGTTCCGACGGATTGGGAGGCTGTGGGCCGCTCGCCAGCAACCAGAGGTTAGCCACTTCGGTCTTCTGCAGGAACGGCGTCAAGTCGCTGCCTTCCGGCATCAGCATGGCATTCGTTACGCCCACGGCATTGGGCAACCCGAAAACCTGGTGCAGCACGGGGCGGCGCAGATCGGTGTCGATCAGGATCGTGCGCTTGCCGCCTTGAGCGATGACCGCGGCCAGGTTAGCAGCCGTGGTGCTCTTGCCCTCGCCGGGGCTGGCGCTGGTCACCATCAGGCTGTTGATCGGCTTGTCCAGACTGGAGAACTGGATGTTGGTGCGCAGCGTGCGGTAACTCTCTGAAAATGGCGACTTGGGATTTTCGTGGGTGATCAACTGGCGGGTACCGTCGCTGTTACGGTACTGAACCAGAGATCCCAATGCGGGCAGTCCGGTGACGCGTGATGCATCCTCGGGCAGCTTGATAGTGTCGTCCAGGTACTCGATGAGGAACGCCAGCGCAGTCATCAGCAGCGCGCCCAGCGCGGCCGCGATCAGCGTGTTGAGCAGCACGCGCGGCCGAATGGGAGCCGACGGCTCGATGGCCGGCTCGACCACGGTGATGGTGTCGCCGGAGAGGGCCTCGGCCCGCTTGACATCATCGCGCGCGCCAAGCAGATCAGCCAGCGAGCTGCGATACTGGGCCAGACTGGTCTCCAGGCGGGCACGCTGGGCCTGTTGTTCCAGCGTCAGTTCTTCGCCGTCATCTTCCAATCCCTGCAACGCCTGAAGCTGAGCCTGGGTCTGGTCGATATCGGCCTGCACGCCGGTGATCTGCGTCTGGAACGTCTCCAGCGACGTGTTGAAGCGTTGTTGTTGTTGCTTTTCGTTTTGCGAAATAAAGACTGCCGGCAGGTCGTTAGCGACTGCGGTAGCCAGTGCAGGGTTCGGGTCCTCGACGTGCAGGACGATAATCTGCGTTTCACGTACAGGATCGACGATGATACGCGACGAGACCTCGGGCAGCCGCAGGTTAGTGGCTACCTGGTTCAACACAGGGCGAGTCGTCAGGAGGCGAGCGTAGTTGGATGCCAATCGCTCGCTGGTCAGCACGTCTGTCCACTGAACTCCCGTTGGGTTGTTGGCCTGCTGGATCAAGATTTGTGTCGACGCGCGGTAAATCGGTGTCGAGCGGGAGCTAATGAAGAAAGTAACGCCGCCGGCCACCACTGCGCCAAGCACAATGAGCCATAGCCACTTCCAGAAGGTTCGTCCGATGTTTCGCAATTCCATGAAGTTCTGTCGCCTTTCGCGGGCGTTTGTTGCCTATCGCAGGCATCGATCGCTGTGCAGCAGCGATTCGACTCGCCTACGGCAGTTTCAGAGCCACTGATGTAACTACCAGAGTCCTGTCACGAACTGGCCAGTTTGCCAACCACGATGACGCGATGGGTGTTGGTCCAATACGGCCAACACGTCACCAGGGTGACGCGGGCGTCGTTGGTGGGCAAGATGTAGCGGGCGTTCGCGATGCGTTGTTCATCGGTCGCACCCACTTCCAGCAGCGGCGGGTCGGTAATCTCATCCACAATATAGGTGAAGCGCTGCCCCTCGTCGTTGTAGAGGTAGATTGCGTCGCCGATCTTCAACTCAAGATTGCTGATGCGCCGGAACACCTCGCCCTTGGTGTTGTGGTGGCCTGACAACACGACGTTGCCTGCTTCACCGGGCCGTGCGCTGTTGATATGCCTGCCGGCCGCGTTGTCCGCCGTCTCCCACTCGGTAAACCGCTGGTCGCCGCGTTCAACCACCGTCCAGCCAACATCCTCAATCGGCGCATCAAGATCGATGGCGGGTATGACGATGTGATTCGGCTCGCCAATCTCGGGCGGTACGTCGGCCGGCGTGGTTTGTGTCGTAGGCTGCACGGCCGGTGCGGGCGCTGCCGGTGTCGCCTGGCTTTGCGGGACAGGCGTCGCTGCCACGTCAACACCGGGCGCAGGAAGTTGCTCGGGCGCACTTTCTGTCACTGCGGGGGAGGGAACTGGCTGTGGCGGCGATTTTGTGCAACCCATCACCGTCACGCCGGTCAGAATCAGGGCAAGGATCAGCAAGGAGACGGCAGGTTTGCCGGTGTGTCCGGCAGTCAGATGGCGTGATGTAGCGTGTACAGGCATAGGGTTCTTACAATCGCAACGCCCGCTGTCGCGTAGTCATACAGCAGGCTTGCAGTTTCCTGTGTGAAATTGATCCCTGGCAGGGCAATCATTGTAGCCCATGCCCGGTGAAATGGCAAGAAAAGCGGTCTTTCCGGGCTTGATCCCGGCGCGCTGCGGTGATCCGCATTCGGTCGCGCCGGGCGTGGAAACGTACTCTACTCAGGACGCCGGCCCGCGCAAGACAGTTCCGTTGTCGCGCCGCTGCCAGGGACGAAAGTCCTCCAGAATCGATCCGCCGATAAACTCACGCAGGATCGAGTTGTCGGGGACGATGTCGGTGGGACAGGGGCGGAACCAGCGCAGCAAGCTGAGCAGCCGGTCGGCTTCGACGCGTTCTGCCGTTCCCGGCTCGACGGAAAGCAGCAGCGGCTCAGCCAGCGATCTCAGTGCGGCCAGCTCGTAGACCAGCGCCGAGTTGAACATGACGTCGGCGTGTTCCTGATATGGAAAGATGTTGCGCCACTCGCCGCGCTCCACGCTGGGCCAGCGCGCAATGGTTTCGGTGGCCGTGTAGCCGCGCCGGGCCGCATCGCGTACGATGCGGCGAATGATGCGCGTGTCGGTGGTCGAGACCCGATTATGCCGATCCAGGTTGAGCTGGGTCAGCGCAGAGATATAGATCCGGAAAATGCGATCCGAGGGAATGTCGGGTACCAGATTCGGGTTCAGTCCGTGGATTCCCTCGATCAGGACGACGTGATTGGGCGTAACGCGCAATGTCTCGCCCGGCACCTTGCGACCGATCCGGAAGTCAAAATTCGGCAAGGTGACGGTTTTGCCGGCCAGCATCTGGTTGAGCTGTTCATTGAACAGCGCCAGGTCGATGGCTTCCAGACATTCGAAGTCTGGCATACCATACTCATCCAGCGGTGTTTGCTCGCGGTCCACGAACCAGTTGTCCAGTCCCAGCGCGATCGGGTGGATGCCGTTGGCCATGAGCTGCACCGACAGGCGGCGTGCGAAGGTGGTTTTGCCAGATGACGATGGTCCGGCGATCAGCACCATGCCGATCTGGTCCCGGTGACTGGCGATGACGCTGGCGATAGCCGCCACGCGTTGCTCGTGCAGCGCTTCCGTCACCAGCACGACCTCGCGGATGCGTCCGCTGTCGATCGCATTGTTCAGGGCGGGCAGGTTCTTTACGTCCAGCAGTTCCAGCCATTCGCGGTACTGCTGAAAGACCTGTGTCAGGCGCGGCATGGACTGGAACGGGGCCAGGTGAGTCGGGGCGACGCGTCGCGGATAGTAGAGGACAAACCCGGGCGGGTAATGCACCAGGTCGAAGTATTTGAGGTACCCGGTGCTGGGCGCCATGTAGCCGTGAAAATGGTTGCGATGTGTCCCAAGTTGGTAGACCGCTACCGTCTGCTTGTCGCTGTTTTCCAGCAGACGCGCTTTTTCCTCGTCGCCGTGGGCACGAAACTCGGCCGCCGCCTGCTCGATCGGCATTTCCTCCCGCTGGATGGGCAGGTTTTGTTTCACCAGGTCGCGCATGTGATCGTAAAGCTGGGCCAGCTCTTGCGGCGTAAACGGCGGATGGCCTTCCAGCCGGCAGAACAGTCCGCCGAAGGTCATGGAATGGTCCACGTACAACCACGCGCCCGGAAAAAGCTCGCTGACCGCAGCCACCAGCAGGAAGACCAGCGACCGGCGGTAGATACGCATACCGTCCTTGTCGGAGATGTCGATCAGTTCCACGTCACTATCGCGCCACACCGGCACGGTCAGTTCTTGCAGGCTGTTGCTGACGAGCGCGCCGACATAGGGCACATCCGGGTGCTCGTTGAGCGCGCAGGCGAACTCCTCCAGGGTTGCACCGGGGGCGCTTTCAGCGATGCGGCCGTCGGTCAGTCTAACCTGGACAGTAGTTCGTGGCGACGACGGGCGGACGCGATTGATCTGGTTGGGGTTCATATTGGCGGCAGATGTGGACACTAGGTGAGACTCTTAACAAAGGCGGCGATGTCGATGGCGGGCAGTGTGAGAATGCGCACGCTGCCGCGCGACGCCAATTCGATGGAGACGCGGGCAATCGTTTCGTTGTCAGGCGCCTCGACGATGTTGACGAAATCGTACGGTCCCAGAACGGCGTACTGTTGTTTCACCTCGACGCCCAGGGCTTTCAACTCGTCATTGACCTCCGTCAGACGCTCCGGCTTGTATTTCAACGTCTCAGCGCCTTCGTCGGTCAATGAGCTCAATAGAATGTAGGTCGGCATGGTGAGCCTCCTTGCGGCTTGCGGTGACAGTTTTCAAACCCGCAGGTGACCGATCAACCGGCCGCGGTTGTCAGCTTTCCTGCGGCCGAATATCGGCAAAACGATACCCATAGCCGCGTTCATTGAAAATATAGCGCGGGTTCGACGGGTCGGGTTCAATCTTCTGGCGCAGGTAGGTGATGTAGAGTCGCAGCAACTGGTTGTCGTCGACATACTCCGGCCCCCAGACCTTGGAAAGCAACTGCTCGTGGCTCAGTGTGCGTCCCTGGTTCTGCAACAGATGATACAACAGGCGGTATTCCGTCGGGCGCAGCTTGACCGGCTCACCGTTGACCAGTACTTCGCGCCGGTCGAAATCGGCTATCAAGCGGTCGTCGATTTCCATGCGGCTGTTGCGATCGGCCGGCGAACTCAACTCCACCCGTCGCAGCAGCGCGTTGATGCGGCTGACCAACTCGCGCGCGCTGAACGGCTTGGTCACATAGTCGTCCGCGCCCAGATCCAGCCCGCGGATCAGGTCATCTTCTTCGCTGCGCACGGTGAGCATGATGACCGGCACCGACAGCGAGCGGCGAATCTCGCGCAGGGTCTCGAAACCGTCCAGCTTGGGCATCTCGACATCAAGAATCACCAGGTCGGGGAGATCTTCCCTCGCCTTGCGGATTGCATCCAGACCGTCGCTGGCCTCCAGCACCTCGAAGCCTTCCAGTTCCAGGTTCATGCGCACAAAGCGCCGCATCCGTGCCTCGTCGTCTGCAATCAGTATTCGTTTGTGATCACTCATGATATCCTGGAATCCAGATCCCCGGTACGTTTCGAGGACTCCTGAAGCGAAGCGGAAAGAGTCGAATTGCCGGGAACCTCTGGTAGCGTGAAAAAGAACGTCGAGCCCTTGCCGGGCGTACTGCGTACCCAGATCTGTCCATTGTGCGCCTCAACGATAGCCTTGCTCAGGTAAAGGCCGAGGCCGGTGCCCTTAGTCTGGCGGCGCATGCCTGAGTCGACGCGGTAGAAGCTCTCAAACAACCGGGTTTGCTCTTCGGGCGGAATGCCGATACCCTCGTCTGCTACGTAGACCGTTACACCTTGCGAGTCGTGCCACGCGCCGACGCGAATCATGCCACCAGCGGGTGAATATTTGATCGCGTTGCTGAGGAGGTTGTCGATCACTTGCCGGATCCGCGCCTCGTCGGCCAGGACGGCCGGTAACTCCGCAGGAAAGTCCAGCGTGAACTGGTGAACGTCGCTTTGCAAGCGAAAACCATCCACAGCCCGCCGCGCCAGCCGCTCGATGTTGACCTCGTTGAAGTCGAGCCGGAAGCCGCCCGCCTGGATGCGGCTGGCATCCAGCAGGTTGTCGATCAGCCCGTTGAGCCGGTCCGCTTCTTCCTCGATAACGCCCAATCCATCACGTACCGTTTCCACCTTCCACGACGCGTCGGGGCGGCGCAGGGTGCTGGCGTAGCCCTTGATCAGCGAAACCGGTGTTTTCAACTCGTGTGAGATGACACTGACAAAGGTGGACTTCATCTGCTCGGCTTCGCGGAAAC
Source organism: Anaerolineales bacterium (assembly GCA_020634615.1). Classification (GTDB taxonomy): domain Bacteria; phylum Chloroflexota; class Anaerolineae; order JAAEKA01; family JAAEKA01; genus JACKBK01. The sequence continues at coordinate 7,049 of JACKBI010000019.1, read as the reverse complement.
GGGTGATGTCCACCACGTTGACGATGATGTTGCGCAGACGATTTTCGCCGTCGAAGAGCGGCGTGAAGGTGACACCCAGCGTCAGCCGTGAACCACCGGGCCGGACGACATCCCCTTCGACGTAAAGTGAGTTGTCGCCGGGCAGGTCGCCCAGCACGCCGTCGACAGCGCACAGGTTGTACCCCTGGGTGTTTTCCAGCGCCAGCACCTTCCAGCACGGCTCGCCCTGCGCCTCGTGTGCTGCCCAGCCGGTCATGCCGGCCAGCGCGCGGTTCATCACCTCGACTCGTCGGTCGGGCGTCAGGATCATAACGCCGTTGGCGCTGTTCTCGATGATGGCGTTGAGCCGCTGTTTTTCGGCCGTGGCCTGCTCGTAGAGGCGCAGATTGCGCACGGCAATCGCAGCCTGGTCGGCGAAGCTTTGCAGCATCTGGCGCTCGTTGGCGCCAAAGGCCAGCCCGCCGCTCCGGAAGACGTAGATCGCGCCCAACGCTTCATCCTCGATCCGCAGGGGCAACTGCACGACCTGGCGCAGGGGAACACCGGCTGCCGCTGACACAAGTGCCAGCGACAGCTCGGGCAAACTGCGAGGGTCGTCGGCGCGCGCCGCTAGGGCGGGTAGTTCCATCAACTGCGTCGCGAGATTGGCAGCCTTGGCTGTTGACAGCCCAAAGATCGCCTGGGGAACAAGCCGGCCGTCTCCCTGGCGCAGCACCAGCAGTCCTACTTCGCCGCCCACCATTTCAGCAGCACTGTTCAGAATCAGACGCAGCAGCGAGGGCAGATCCTGCCGCGAGGTCATGGCACGGCTAATGCGCAGCAGATAGTCTCGTTGGCGCAGTTGCAAAGATTGCATGGATGAATCTTAGCCAAAAGACAAAAAACTGTCAAAGAGGTTGGAACCTTTTCCTGGGCGGCGGCGTTATGAGGGTGTCTTGCGTTGTATTTCCTCCCCTCCTTCCCCTGTGCGCTCCGGTTGGGCTGACCGGAGCGCACAACTTTTTTGTCTCGAACCCCTCCGGATCTGATAAACGTCAGCCCCGAAGGGGTTTTTCGTTCAATCAGCTTTGCGCTATAATGCCGGGGCGTCCGACCCGCCGGCGGGCGCAGTTGCATCAAATCAACGAGCTCTGCTTCATGCCACACCTTTTTCGATACCATCGTTTCGCGCTACTGGTCCTGGTTATCAGCCTGACATTGCTGACGCCGTGGGCTGTTTTAGCCCAGACCGATCCTGATGCCCGCAGCCAGCAATTGCTGGATCAACTGGAGAACGGTGATCCGTTGCAGCAGGAGCAGGCCAGCCAGGAACTGGTCACACTTGCTTCCCCTGCGTTGCTTCCCGACTTGACGCGTATCTTCCGGGTGACTGATAATCCGCGCCCGGTGGCGGCAGTACTCGGCGCGGTAGGCACGCCGGCAGCGAACGCCGTGCTGGTCGGCGGACTTGCGGACGAGGATCTCACGCCGCAGCGCAACGCCGCTCAGCTGATCTTGCTGGAAATGGGTGTTGAGGCTGTGCCGTCGTTGATGGTTGGCTTACAGAACCAGAACTCGCCGACTCGCCGCAACGCCGCTATAGTCCTCGGTTTCATCAAATCGCCGCGGGCAGGCAATTCATTGCTGCGTGCGGCGCAGAGCGACGAAGATGCCCGCGTCCGCCAGGAGGCCGTGTGGGCGTTGGGCGAGATTGGCGAGGATCGCATGCGGTCGGCGCTGAAGGCCATCTCGCGCAGTGATCCCGATCCCGAAGTGCGCATCGAAGCAGAACGGGCCGTTCTGCGAGTTGGGGGAGGGTTCTGATCGCCAATTTGGCCAGAATCCCACAAAGTCCGAAATATAAAACGCACGGCTCGAGCCGTGCGTTTTTTCATCCAGGTCCGGTGGGCGAAGGCTGCTAGATCAGCCCCACTTCCTTGCCAACCGCTGCGTAGACGGCCAGCGCCCGGTCCATCTGATCCACCGTGTGGGTCGCCATGTAGCTGGTGCGCAGCAGCGCCCGGCCGCGCGGCACAGCCGGGCTAATGACCGGGTTGACGAAGACGCCGGCGTCGAAGAGTGTCTTCCAGACGAAGAAGCAGGTCTGATCCTCGCCGATGATGATCGGCACGACCGGCGTGCAGCTTTGTCCTGTGTCGTAGCCCAGCAGATTGAGCTCGCGGCGCATGTAGGCCGCGTTGTCGTTGACGGCTTGCACGCGCTCCGGCTCGTCGCGCATGATCTGCAGCGCGGCCAGCGCGGCCGCGGCATTGCTGGGCGGAATGCTGGCGCTGAAAATCATTGAGCGGCCGTGGTGCTTGATGTAAGCGATGACGTCGTGGTCGCCCGCGATAAAGCCACCCAGGCTGGCGAAGGACTTGCTGAAGGTGGACATGATCAGATCAACATCGTCGGTGACGCCGAAGTGGGCCGATGTGCCGCGGCCGCCACCCAGCACGCCGATCGCGTGGGCGTCGTCCACCATCAGGCGCGCGCCGTATTTCTTGATGATTGGGATCATGTCGGGCAGCGGGGCGATATCGCCTTCCATGCTGAACAGGCCGTCGACGATTACCAGCTTGCCGGCGGTCTCCGGCAGCAGCGCCAACACCCGCTCCAGGTCGCTCATGTCGTTGTGGCGGAAGCGCTTCATGTCGCCGAAGGCCATCTGCGCGCCGTCCACGATGCTGGCGTGGTCGTCCTTGTCGAGGATCGTGTAGTCGCCGCGGCCAACCAGCGCTGTGATGGTGCCCAGATTGGTCTGGTAGCCGGTGCTGAAGACCAGCGCAGCCGGCTTGCCGACATAGTCAGCCAACTCAGCCTCGAGCTGCTCGTGCATGGTCAATGTCCCGTTCAGGAAGCGCGATCCGGTGCAACTCGTCCCGTACTTCCTGATCGCCTCGATAGCCGCCTCGCGCACCTTGGGGTGCGTCGTCAGGCCCAGGTAGTTGTTGGATCCGAACATCAGCAGCCGCCGCCCGTGATAGACGACCTCCGTGCCCTCGTGGCCGTCGAGCGCGATGAAATAGGGATAATAGCCAGTCGCCATCACTTCTTTGGCGGTGGTGTAGTTGTATGCCTTGTAGAAAATATCTGCCATGCGAAAGGGTCTCCAGTCTGTTTCTTGCCCCAGCCCGCGCCATTATAGACGTGGAAAGGCGAATTGACAAGATGTTCGATGTTTCAGGCGAACTCCGGTGTCAATGCCCAATGCAGGCGGATGCACAGGCATTGACCGGTCGAGGCAGACTTGATCGGGTGGACTCATCGATTTGTGAAAATTCGCGTTGACAGGTGGGCGTTGGAGTACTATAATTCACATGCTTGGTTGTGAAGTCTTGGCGGCGGAAACAGCGGTGCAGGCGGTGGCCAGGGATGGCCGGGAAGAGGAAGCTGTTATGTCAGATAGACGCTTCGACACTCGAGGGAAGGTACGCAAAGGGGCAGCGCTTCTGCTGTTATTGGCGGCGGCGGCCGTTGGCCACGGCGTTGATGTTTCTGACGCCTTCGCCCGCCGGGCTGGCGCAGCGTCAGGGGGACACACCAACCGTCATCTCGCCGATCCGCACGCCCACGCGTACGCCTATGCCTCGTGCGACGCCGACCGTTTACAACATCGAGCCGATCACCGACGCCGCCGTCTGGCTGGCGCTGCACGGGCGCTATCGACAGCAGGAGGCGCCGGACGCGACCAGAGAGCCGGAGCACGGAGAATGCGCTCCTCAACGAGCGCCGGATGCGCCCTTCACCTACGTCATGCCTTTGGCGCTGAACGACTACTCGCTGCGCAACGTGGGTTGGAAGGGGTTCGGGCTGGGATCTGGCATCCCGGTCGACGTGGCAGCCATGAAGATCGCCTGGTACGATAGCTGGGGACCCAACGAAACCCGTCTGCCGGAGCCGGAGTTCCTGCCCATGGTCTGGTGCGCCGACAAGGGTGGCGAGAACCACAGTGGCGAAGTGCATTGGAGTCCGGCAGCCGTGGCGGATCGCGCCAGGCGGTTTCCGGGACGCATCTGGCTAATCTATAACGAACCGGACTTTCCCGCCAGTCCCAACCGCCTCAATGCAACGCCGACGGGGTACTATGTGGATCAATGCCGCGAGGTCTTGTGCCAGATGGTCAACGACCAGTGGGGAACGGTGACGCCGGTGCCGACGCCTGGGACGGGGACACCGTCGCCCGGAACCCCCACGCCGACGTTCACTCCCGCCTATCTGTGCGGGTGGTCGATCACCACGCCGACGCCGGCCAACTACGACCAGTTGGTCATGAAGACAGCGCAACTGGCTGCCGACCGCTACGCCGAGATCTACAAGGTCATCAAGAAGGCGGATCCGTCCGCGTCGGTCTATTGTTGTGGCGCCTTCTTTACGCGGGAGGGACCAACCGACTGGTGGAATGAGTTCATCGCCCGCCTCAAAGCGGAACACCCCGACGTCACCATCGATGGCGTCCACCCCCATGTCTATGGGTGGTCGGGAAGCACTGGAAACGATCTTGATGTGGGTAAAGCATGTGGACGAACAACCGCTTTTGGTGACTGGTGGGATACTTGCTTGAAAAAGAATCTCACCGGCTATTGGGACAACGTCCACAATTGCGCGTCTGCCGACTGCGATCTAACCCGTGGCAAGCCGTTGCTGATCACGGAGTACGGCTATCTGGGAGGGCCAAACACAGCAATGCCATCCAGCCAAACAGAAGTACGCAATGCCCTCATGACACCCATCGCGGGCTTCTTCACTGTGCCCGGTGAAAATCCAGGTTACACAGGAATTGCCTGGTTCGTGAGTGCTTCGAACAGTCCGAATACTCCCCTCCTGACCTTCCTGTTTCAGTTCACTCCGACGCCAACATATATGCCCACCGTTACGTTGACAGCCACGACTTTGTTAGGCGGCCAGTGGAGAAGCTATACCACGCCGACGCCGACCCGTTGGCCATGAGGGACACTGTGATGACAAGAGGCATACACGACAGTTTTACACGTTTCCGTCGAGTCTGGTCCGTGGTGCTGGGGTGTCTCGTGGCGCTGGTGCCGCTGGTTGCCCACGCTCAATCGTCGTCGTTGCCGGTCTGTTCAAGGGAAGGGCTTTTCTATATCTATCCTTCACCTTTCTATGAACAAGATCAAACCTTGTATCTCAAAGAAGATGCTACCCGTAGTCCAGGAGGTTCTGCGTTATGGCACAGCAGCGATGGAGGCCATTCATGGAGAATACTGCTGGATATCACCAACCTTTCTGGCCTCAATATGGGGCCAACTTATCCTGTTCCCATCCCATCAGATCCCGATCCTCAACTCTATCTTGCAACACTGTTCGGAGTACCTTTTGGCAATACGGATCCGATGTTGTTGTTTAGCAATAATGGGGGTGTCACCTGGGAAGCACGAATCCCTTGTGTCTTCGATTGCAATAATTGGCTCTATCCTACCAATGAGTCTGGTGTGCTATATGGTGTCGAACATTACGATCCATGGGGGCATTTCTCCAGCGGTATCTGGCGCACCACCGATGGCGCACGGTCCGAGTGGACCAAGGTATGGGACGGCACGGAAGCGATAAGGTTGGCGGTGTCACCCAGCTATGTTCAGGACGACACGTTATTTGCCGGGCTGCGTGCCAAGTCTCCACAGTTGGGGTCTGCAGTAGTCGCCTCGACCGATGGTGGTGAAACGTGGGAAGGCCGAGGTGGCAGTTACTTGTGTGAAAACGACGTTGCCTTTGTGCAACTCTCCTCAACTTTTGCCCAAGATCATACCGCTTTCGTGCGTCAAGCCAACTCGCTGTTCAAGAGCCTGGATGCAGGAAATACTTGGCTGCCTGTCTTTCCACCTAATCCTCCTTACTGCCAAGGGGGAACAGGCACACTTGAAGCAGGAGACTTCCTGCTCTCACCCAACTTTGGTCAGGATGAGACGCTATACTTGGTAGCAACGAATGAAGTAGGCACGTATCTCCTTGCTTCATCTGACGGCGGCGCTACCTGGACACAACAGTTGCAGCAAAGCATCCACTTCACGCTTTTATCGGTGCTTCCAATAGAGACTGGCGCGATGTCTGTTTTGGATCGGCAAACCCGCGACAGCAACGCACCTGACGCAGCCCAACTTCGTATGTCCGGGCAAGACCAGGAATGGAAGACCTTCGTGCCGCGGGTCGACCGGTCGGCGCCGGCTCCTGTGGCCAGACCATTTACGCTGTTTATGCGTACAAACGGCTCGAACATGTCCGGATTTTCCTACTACCGCTCAGACGATGGTGGGGTGACGTGGGCGTGCATGGAATTACCGCCGCCAATATCTCCATGATTTGCTTTTGTGGGAATAGGAGATAACAAGATGAAACTCTCATCCGCCTCTCTCGGGTTCGTTTTGGCAGTGGTTACCTTTGTTGCGGTGTTTTCAGCCGAACCGACGGAGGCTACAACATGGAAATCAGGGGGTTTGCCGCCATGCCAAAGTCACGGGATTCATTACATTACTCCCTCACCTGCATATGCTCAAGACTCTACCCTGTTCCTTGTCTCGTCCCGACCTGGGGTGGTGTGGCGCAGTAATGATGCCGGCGAGACATGGCGCACAATTCTGGACATGAGCAGATTCGATGCCTATACTTTCGGGCCGATAGCCATGGTTCCCGCTCCTCCTGATCCAGAACTCAGTTTGTATCAGAGTTGGACATATTCGATCGGTTCTCAACTCGAAGTCAGGATGTTGTGGAAAAGCAGCAACAGCGGAACAACCTGGGTATCACAACAGCCCAGCCCTGGAGCAGGCCTTATCAACATTTATCCCACGGTCGATTGGTTTGAAGCCAAGGCATTCTCGCTAGAGAATACCACTCCTGGGTGGACTTCCAGCGGAATCTGGCGTTTCACCAATGTAACCTTTTGGGTTGAAGCATGGAACGGTACTGAAGCGCTCTTTCTGGCACTATCACCAAACTTCGAACAGGATAGGACCCTTTACGCGTCCTTGATTGCCAGCTCGCCGGAGTTGGGGTCGCCGGTCATCGTTTCCACCGACGGCGGCGAAACCTGGCAAGGCGCAGGTGGTGAGGAT
>JACKBI010000018.1 GCA_020634615.1 Anaerolineales bacterium | reverse complement strand
TCACAGACGAAGCAAGGCAGAGTTGGACGATTTGTACGCTGGTTTGCCGGCGCTCCCTTCGAGCATTTGCCGCCTGAATATGGCGACACGGTGCCGTCGGACCTGATGGTGTTCGAATCCGAAATGGCAGAAGAAGCGTACAAGACACACATCGAGCCGGCCCACACGTCGGCCAGGGCGCGGTCCCAGCGAATGGCGGTACACACGCCACCCGATTTGGAGCGACAGTAACGAGAGATCCCATGCAAGAACCCACCGCGTGTCTCACCATCATGCAGGGCGCTGCCCACCGGCTAAGCGGCGCCTTGAAGGAGTCGCAGGTTATTCAGATCCTGCTCGAACAGGCCATGCTGGCTTTCGACGCGCGGGCCGCTCTCGTTCGCCTCCTGAGCCCGGATGGCGAAGAGCTATTGCTGGGCGGCTCGGTGGGACTGAGCGATGCTTATCTGAACAAGGGCGTCGTCTGGATGTCCGAAAGCGGCGTCGATCGTCACGTCATCGCGGGCGAAGCCATCGTCATCGAAGACATCAGCGAGGAGCCTGGCTTCCAGTATCCCGACGAGGCCGATGCGGAAGGTCTGCGCAGCGCCATTGCCGTTCCCCTCAAAGTACGGGAGAACGTGATCGGCCTGCTGCGCGTCTATCTGTCGTCCGCCAATCAGGTCGGCGATGACGAGTTGCACCTGGCAAGCTGCCTCGCGGATCTCGGCGCGCTGGCGCTGGAAAAGGTGCGGCTGCATCAAAGTCTGTTCCGCATCGCAGAGGTTCTCAACTCGTCGCTCGAGCTGCAAGAGATGCTGGACCGGATGCTGGACACCGTGGTGCACGAGATGGGACTGCGCGCCGCGTCGATACGCCTGTTGGATGCCAAACGCCAGCGCTTGCTGCTGGCCGCGGCCTCGGGACTGAGCGCGGAATACCTGGCCAAGGGGCCGGTGCTGGTCGCCAACAGCCCGGTGGACCAGCGGGTGCTGGCAGGCGAAATCGAGGTACTGCACGACGTGAGCACCGGCTCCGGTTTTGAATATCCCAGCGAAGCTGCCCAGGAAGGGATTCGATCGGTGCTGGTCGTCCCGCTCAAGCTACAGGACCGGGCGCTGGGCGTGATGCGGGTCTACTCGGCGCGGCCACGGCATTTCAGCGCGGTGGGAACTACGTTTCTCACATCCATCGCCGATCTGGTCGCACTGGCCATCGAGCGAGCCGAGCTGCACGCGGTACTGCAAGACCAATACGAGGACCTGAGGCTTGATCTGGCCGAATGGCACCGGTTCCTGGCATTGGGATGAGGGAGTAACCGATGCTACTTGCCCTCGCTTTGCTGGCAACCGGATTGGTTGCCGGAATCCTCGGCGCGCTGCTCGGACTGGGCGGCGGAATCTTCCTGGTTCCCGCGTTGACCTTGATATTCGGGCTGCCGATCCGCACCACCGTGGGCACCAGCCTTGTGGCTGTGATTGCCACGTCGGCGGGAGTGGCAGCGGTAGCGCCGGCCGGCCGCGGCGCGGATGTGAGTCTGGCACTGCGATTGGAGGTCGCTACCGCGGTGGGCGCACTGGCCGGCGGACTGGCTGCCGGCATGATCAGCCCGCAACTGCTCAGCATCCTGTTTGCGCTGGTGGTGTTCCTGACAGCCGGCTATATGTTCTTCAAGAGCCGCAAGAAGCCGGCCGGCGACAAGCCAGAGAAGTTGTTTCGCCAGGATTATACGCCGCATCACTGGCCTGCCGGCCTGTCGGTGGCCGGGCTGGCCGGAATGATCTCGGGGCTGCTCGGTGTGGGCGGCGGATTTATCAAAGTACCGACCATGTACGCAGTGATGGGCGTGCCGCTGGGCATCGCGACTGCGACCAGCAACTTCATGGTCGGGATCACCGCTGCCGCCAGTGTGTTCATCTACTACGGACGCGGCGACATCCACCCGCTGGTCGTCATTCCGACGGCGCTGGGCGTGTTTGCCGGCGCAATCGTGGGTGTGTATATCCTGCCTAAGGTGCGCATTTCCTGGCTGCGCCTGGCGTTGATTGGCTTGCTGGTTCTGATGGGCGTGCAAATGCTGCTGAAAGGACTTAATGGATGAGAACTTCCGTGCGCAGAAATGCGGAGCCGACCCCGGCCATGGTCCAGGCGCTCGACCTGGAACAACACATGCGGCGGGTGTCGCAGGTGGTGTCGGCCGCAGCCGTCGTTCTGATGGTCGCCGGTCTGCTGGGTACGGTCATGTCAGGCGCGGCGCTGGCATTGCCTGGCGGCTCAGTGATGGCGCTGCACGATTTGCTGCGCCTTCCTATCCACCCGCGGGCGCTGGCAGCCATGAGCGGCGGCATTCTCATGCTGGCGCTGCTGCCCGTGCTGAGAGTTCTGCTGGCGTTGGGAATCTATGCTCGCCAGCGGGTATTGATCGATGCGCTGGCGGCCCTGGTGGTGCTGATTGAACTGTTGATCAGCATGCGGGCCGGAGGCGGCTAGGCTGAAATGAAACGCAACCCGCGCGACCTGTCACTTTATTTGCTGATAATATTTCTGCTGATCGCGGCCTTCTGCCTGGGCGCGTTCATCATGTACGTGCTGGCAGGATGTTGTGGGCTATAGAATCGAAAGGAGTCAATCATGAAACAATCAAATGCAGTTTTCCGTACTCGTCTCAGTGCGGTGGCGCTGGCTATCGCGGGGATCTTTTTCTTACTCTACCCTGCCCTCAGACCATTCTCCGATGAGGCATCGATGCAGGGCGCTGCCGCCTTTGCTTCGTCCCGGTGGTTGGTTGCCCACATACTGGCTATCGTGGCGTTCACGCTCATACCGGTGGGCTTGCTTGGTCTCTACAATTCGTTGCGCGAGACAGCCGCTGAGGGGCCAGGATACTGGGCGCTATTGTTGAGCATGATCGGCGTTGGCTTGACCCTCCCATTCTACGGCGGCGAAGCCTATGGCCTTCACGCGATTGGGCAGGCGAGTCTCACGCAGCAGTCGGCTGCGTTGCTTGACATGGCGGGCGTCGTTCGCTCGGGCGCTGGCCTGATCCTGTTCATTCTCGGGCTGTTACTGCTGGCTGCCGCCGCAATCGTGGCCGCCGCGGCAGTCTGGAAATCCAACACGTATCCGAAGTGGAGCGGTGTTCCGCTTGCGGTCGGATTTGTTCTGTATCTGCCGCAGTTCTTCGGAACGCAGCCCCTGCGCGTTGGCCATGGACTTCTGGTTGCCATAGGTTGCTTGTGGATTGCAGCCGGCCTTTGGCGACATGGCAGGCAGACCGAGCCGGCCGGAAACACCGTCAACAATACAGGTGACCGGCAGCACCGTCAAACGGCCGCTTAACACAACTCTGAATAGGATTACTTCATGTCTGAAAATAATGTTACGAAAAGCGATTGGCACAGCGACGCCTCTGCCGAGGACTTCGATCTCCTGATCGAAGCGCTCGGCGCCAATCAGGGCCAGGTGCGCGAACAGGCGCGTGTTGAGTTGATCAACCAGGGCTACCAGGCGACACCGCCGCTGATCGAAGCGATGCATGATCCCAACGAGCATCGTCGCTGGGAAGCGGCCAAGGCTCTGGGCGCTATCGGCGATCAGCGGGCGGCAGCCGCCTTGGTGCAGGCGCTGGACGACGACAATCCCGGCATCCGCTGGGTGGCGGGCAACGACCTCATTGCGTTGGGTCGCGACGGCTTGACACCGTTGTTGCAGGCGCTGATCGAGGGAATGGGATCGATCTGGCTGCGCGAAGGCGCTCATCACGTGTTGCAGTCCCTGGCCAGGGAAGGCTACAACGAGCTGGCGCCGGTGGTCGACGCGCTGGAAAACATCGTCCCAACCATTGAAGTTCCGGTGGCCGCGTATCACGCGCTGGAAGCGATGCGGCCCGACCCCAGATCAGGTCGAAACAACGTATGATCGACGGTCCTCAAAGCCGCCAGATTTATTACAGGAAATACAGCATGAGTTCGCGAGAAAGCACGACTTCATCGGCACGTTTCGTGGACACAGCGGAAGATCCGCCGGTTGCCCGGGCTTTGTATCAAAGGAACTTTTCGTGAACGATTCGAGCAACAGAACGACGCCAACCCGCCGGCGATTGCCAGCCAGCGCATGGCTGATCGCGCTGGCAATGCTGCTGTCGGCATGCACCCCCTGGACCAAGGCGCAATCCTGGCCCGAGGAGACCATCCGCTCGGCAGCGCAGGCGTTCGTCGACGGCTATAACCAGGGCGACCTTACTGTGTTTGACAGCTACTTTGCCGCGCCCGACCAGGTGGTCGATCCGGCCGGTCTGACGCGAACCCTGGATGTCGCGCATCAATGGCTGGCCGAAGCGCAGCCCGGCAGCTCGCTCCAGTTGCTGTCGCTGACGGTGACAGCGCAACAGCCGGCCGATCCCCAGGTGCTGGCCAGCGTGCACTACCGTCTCCGCCTGCGGTTGAGAAACGGCCAGGAAATCACTGATACCAGGCTGATCGAGCAGACTGTCCAGTTGGAGCACCTGGGTGACAAGTGGCTGATTATCGGCGGGGACGAGGCGCAAACCACCAGCGTTGCGCCGCAAGCCAGTGCGCCATCCGCGCAAGCGACGGTTCCCAACGACAGCGCGTCGGCCACCGGCGCGGCAATCGAAATGCTGGCCGGCACGTTGGGGATCGCTCCGCTGGAGATCAAGGTCGTCAGCAGCGAGGCGCTGAGTTGGCCCGATGGCTGCCTGGGAGTGACACGCCCCGGTGTCTTGTGCACGCGTGGTGAGACACCCGGCTTTCGTATCATCCTCGAGACCGGCGGCCAGCGCTACGAATACCACACCGATTCCACCGGCGTGATGGTGCTGCCAGGCAAGGAGGGACCGGTGATCGCCAACAGCGTCGCGGCTTCGGCTGCACAGGAAACGCTCGCTGCCAAACTGGGCATACCAGCCGACCAGGTGCGCGTTGTGAGCAAAACGCTGGTAGAGTGGCCGGACGACTGCCTGGGCGTGGCAATGTCCGACAAGCCATGTAGCGCGCAGGTGACACCCGGCTACCTGATTACCATGGAGGCACAGGGCCAGCAGATCGACTATCACACCAACGCAGATGCAAGCGTCATCGTTCCGGGCGTCGCGCCCTGAAACACGGATCTGCTGGTGGTAAGGAGGTCTTCAAATGACCAACGCGACAAAACTACATTCGCATCCGAACTTCCTGAAATCCCACAATGGCGGGAAACAAGCCGCACCCGCAGCGGATTCTGCAGCTGACCTGCCCTTGCCGGTGCTCAAGCAACGACTGGGTTTCTCAGCGGACGGCCTGACTTCGGCAGAGGTCCAGCGCCGGCTTGAACAGAACGGCTACAATGAACTGGCCGAAGAGAGGACCCGTCCCCTTCTCAAGTTTCTGACCTATTTCTGGGGTCCGATCCCCTGGATGATCGAGGTGGCTGCGATCCTGTCGGCAGTGGTTCGCCACTGGACAGATTTCGCCATCATCCTGATGTTGCTGGTGTTGAACGCCGCGGTTGGCTTCTGGGAGGAATACCAGGCAGGCAACACCATCGCAGCACTGAAGGCGCACCTGGCACCGCAGGCCAGGGTCAAACGCGACGGCCAATGGCAGGTCATTCCAACCCGCGAACTGGTGGACGGCGACCTGATTCGCGTGCGCCTTGGCGACATCGTCCCGGCGGACTCGCGCCTGCTGGATGAAGACCCGCTGCAAGTGGACCAGTCGGCGCTGACCGGCGAGTCGCTGCCGGTGTCCCGTAAGCTTGGCGATGCTGTCTACTCAGGCTCGGTGATCAAACAGGGCGAGAGCGACGCGCTGGTCTACGCCACCGGCAGCGAGACCTATTTCGGCAGAACTGCCAGTCTGGTCGAGACGGCTCACACAACCAGCCACTTCCAGAAGGCGGTCCTGAAGATCGGTGACTACCTGATCGTGCTGGCGTTGAGCCTGGTGATCCTGATCCTCGCGACCGCCCTGTTCCGTGGCGACAACATGCTGACGACCTTGCAGTTCGCGCTGGTGCTGACGGTTGCTGCTGTGCCGGTGGCCATGCCCGCGGTCCTGTCGGTCACGATGGCTGTGGGCGCCAAGCTCCTGGCCAAAGATGAGGCGGTGGTCAGCCGGCTGGCCAGCATCGAAGAAATGGCGGGCATGGATGTCCTTTGCTCGGACAAGACCGGCACGTTGACCCAGAACAAGCTGACGCTGGGCGACCCGTTCGTCGTCCAGGGCGGCGATTCGCGCCAGCTTTTCCTCTGCGCAGCACTGGCATCGCGCGCTGAAGACAACGACTCGATGGATATGGCCGTCCTGAGCGGCCTGGCTACCGGCGATCAGAGCGGCTACGAGGTCACCCACTTCCAGCCGTTTGATCCGGTCAGCAAGCGCACCGAAGCCACGGTGCGCGGACCTGATGGCACGTCGTTCAGGGTCACCAAGGGCGCGCCGCAAGTCGTGCTGGCGCTGGCCGAAAACGGCAATGCCGCCCAGGTGCAGCCCGCGGTCGACCAGGCGGTGCACGAGTATGCTGCCCGCGGCTTCCGTTCGCTGGGCGTTGCCCGCAGCGTTGGCGAGACCTGGCAATTTCTGGGCATCCTGCCCCTCTACGATCCGCCGCGGCCTGACTCCAAAGCTACCATCGCAGCAGCCCGCGAGCTGGGCGTTAAGGTGAAACTGGTCACCGGCGACCAACTGGCCATCGGCCAGGAAATCGCCCGCCAGCTTGATCTCGGCGCTAACCTGCTGGATGCCAGCCTGTTCGGCGATGCAAAACATTACGAAGTGGGGCAGCTGGACGACCGCATCGAGAACGCGGACGGCTTTGCCCAGGTCTACCCCGAGCACAAGTTCCACATTGTCGACACGCTGCAACGGCGAGACCACATCGTCGGCATGACCGGCGACGGCGTCAACGACGCCCCGGCGTTGAAGAAAGCAGACGTTGGCATCGCCGTATCGGGCGCGACTGATGCCGCCCGCAGCGCTGCCGACATCGTGCTGCTGACGCCCGGCCTGTCGGTGATCGTGGACGCCATTAAGGAGAGTCGCAGGATTTTCCAGCGCATGAACAGCTACGCCATCTATCGTATCGCCGAAACGATACGAGTGCTGCTGTTCATGACCCTCTCGATACTGGTCTTCAACTTCTACCCGGTAACGACTGTGATGATCGTGCTGCTTGCCCTGCTGAACGACGGCGCGATCCTCTCCATTGCCTACGACAACGCGGAGTATTCCAGCGAGCCGGAGACGTGGGACATGCGGCGGGTTCTGGGCATTGCCACCGTCCTCGGCATCACGGGCCTGATAGCGTCGTTTGGGCTGTTCTATCTTGGCGAGCGGGTGTTCCATCTCGACAAGGCTACGATCCAGTCGCTGATGTATCTGAAGCTGTCGCTGGCTGGCCATCTGACCATCTTCCTCACGCGTACCCGCGGCCCGTTCTGGTCATCGCGACCGGCCAACTTGTTGATCGGCGCGGTGCTGGGCACTCAGGCCCTCGCCACGCTGTTCGCCGTGTACGGCATCCTGATGGCGCCCATCGGCTGGGGCTGGGCAGCGGTCGTCTGGGGTTACGCGCTGGTCTGGTTCCTGATCAACGACCGTGTCAAGCTGCTGGCCTACCGGATTCTCGACCGAAATGCGCCGAGTCTCCTGGCCAGCCGAGCGTAATTGCAGTTCCGGCTTAAGATTGCCTTGAGTTTAGCGATAGGTAGCGATAAGGACAACACCCGGCCTGAGTTGATATACTGTTGTCGAAAAGACAAGAGAATAGTTGCCTCCTTGCAGACTTGCCTGGCGCGGTCGCTCTGAACTCTTCCGACCTAAGGTGCAAAGCGATTGTAGCCAGGCAAGTTTGCATTCAGAGGCCAGTTCGCGTATCCCGAGGCAGCCGAGCGCGCCAGGTTCAGGCGCCAGCGCCCCCTTGATTGAGAAAAGAGACCCATGAAGACCGCAATACGAGTTATAGCCATCATCACCCTGGCGTTGATGATCATGTTCGCCGGTGTCGCCGGTGGTGTCGTCCTCGATCGCACCGTTTTCACAACCGTTGTCCCGCCAAGCGGCATGCCGGCTGATGCAGCCGACCAGTTCAACCTTATCGGCCAGGCGTGGCACATCATCGAACAGCGGTACGTCGATCAATCGGCGGTAGTCTCCGACCAGTTGGCCCATGGCGCGATCGCCGGCATGGTCGCGTCGCTGGGCGATACCGGCCACAGCCGCTTCCTGTCGCCTGACATGGTCGAGGAACAGCACACGCTGACCCAGGGCGCCTTCCAGGGGATCGGCGCTGAAGTGCAGATGAAGGATGACCATGTCGTTATCGTCGCGCCCATGGACGGCTCGCCGGCCCAGAAAGAGGGCCTGCTGCCGGGTGACATCATCCTGCGCGTCGATGGCCAGGACATCTCCGGCCTTTCGCTGGATGACGCGGTTAGCCGCATCGTCGGTCCGGCCGGCACCCAGGTCACATTGACGATCCTGACGCCGGAGACCGGCGAGACACGCGACGTCACGCTGACCCGGGCGCGCATTCCGTTGCACAACGTCACCTGGGCGCCGTTGCCCGGAACGACCATCGCCCATTTGCGCGTGACCGCTTTCAGCAAAGGTGTGACCGACGATCTGGAGAAAGCGTTGACCGAAATCCAGCAGCAAGGATTGACGGGCGTGATTCTGGACTTGCGCAACAATCCGGGTGGGCTGCTGAACGAAGCGATCGGCAGCGCGAGCCAGTTCTTGTCGGAAGGCAACGTGCTGCAGGAGCAGGACGCGCAGGGAAACATCCAGGATGTGCCGGTTCAGTCGGGCGGCGTCGCGACGACCCTGCCCATGGTGGTGTTGGTCAATCCCGGCACAGCCAGCGCATCTGAGATTGTGGCAGGCGCCATGCAGGATGCCGGTCGCGCCGTAGTGCTGGGCGAAACGACTTTCGGTACCGGCACCGTACTGAACGAATACAACCTGTCTGACGGTTCAGCCCTGCTTCTGGCGACCGAACAGTGGCTGACGCCCAAGGGACGCGTGATCTGGCATAACGGCATTGTGCCCGACGTAACCGTGAGCCCGGCGGACGACGGGGCCAGCCTCTATCCGGCTCTCGTCAAGGAGATGACTGCCGAGCAATTACAAGACAGCAACGACACCCAATTGCTGGAAGCGCTCAAGCTGTTGACACCAGCTGAAGCCGGAGTATCCTTGAAGTAACTGTGTCCGACGAAAGACTGCGCGGCATGACTGACTTGGTAAAGACATGGGGTCCTTTCACCTGAAGCGATGGCACCGTTTGCCGTCATGACACCGGACAATAGGCATGGTCGAACATTCGCTTGACTCTGCGCCTTCCCCAATCGAGAGTTACGACCTGGCGCGCGCCGTTGCCAACGCCACCAAGACCGGCTTGGCGCGACGGCTGTCCACGGGACGCAGCGAGTGGCCGGTCTGGCTTGTGGCAGGAGCTACCCTGGCCAACGGGCTGCTGAGCGTCATCTACGTGATGGCGACGCGCCACGCCGACCGGCCGCAGATGCTCGGCGCGCCGCTCCCCTTCGGCATCTATCGCTGGAGCCGTTCGCTGACGCTGGTATTCGGCTTCGTCCTGATCTATCTTTCCTGGCAGCTTCTTCAACGGCGGCGGGCAGCGTGGTGGCTGGCCGCCGCCGGCGCGCTGGCTGCCGCCCTCGCGCATCTGGGACACGGTCACCTATGGCTGACGGCCGGCGCGCCGCTGGCCTTGCTGGGGCTGCTGCTGATCTACCGCAGGCGTTTCACCGTCCACAGTGAACCACGCAGCATCGCCCAGGGGATCGGACTGATGGTTGCCAGCCTCACGCTGGCGCTGGCTTACGGCGCACTGGGCTTCTGGCTGCTGGACAAACGCGACTTCGGGATCGAGTTCAACGTGGCCGACTCGCTGCTGCGGACAGCACGTGAACTGACCCTGATCGGCAATGCAGATTTGACGGCGCATACGCGGCATGCCAGATGGTTTCTCGATTCGCTGCACCTGATCGGTCTGACCGCGTTGGTCTTCGGCTTCTACAGCCTGTTTCGTCCGGTGGCTTACCGATTGCGGACACTGCCTCACCAGCGCCAGCACGTCCGGCACCTTCTGGAGCAATACGGCGGCAGTCCAGAGGACTATTTCAAGCTGTGGCCGGACAAATCCTACTATTTCTCGCAAAACCAACAGTGCGCGGTCGCCTATCGCACGGTCTGGAGTGTCGCTCTGGGACTCGGCGACCCGGTCGGGCCAGAGGCAGAGCTTCCAGAATTCCTGCGAAGCTGGATACAGTTTACCCACGACAACGGCTGGAACATAGCCTTTCATCAGGCGCTGCCGGACTACCTGTCGATCTATCGCGACGCGGGCCTGGACTGCCTGAAAATCGGTGAAGAGGCCGTCGTCGATCTGCAAGTCTTTGCCAACGAAACGTTCGCCACCAGCAAGCACATGCGCAAGCTGCGCAACCGCTTTCTGCGTGAAGGGTTTTCAACGACCCAGCACGAACCACCGCACTCTGCCGCACTTCTCGAAGAAGCACAATCGGTGTCAGACGAATGGCTCACGCTGCCGGGACACCAGGAGCGCGGGTTTTCGCTGGGCGACTTCAACCGCGCCTATCTCAACGAGACCCCCCTGGTAGCTGTGCGCGATCATGATGGCCGAATGATCGCGTTTGTCAACGTCATACCATCCTTCCGCCCCGGCGAAACCACCTTTGACCTCATGCGCCACCGGCTGGAGGCGCCCAACGGCACCATGGACTTCTTGTTCATCGAGTTGATGCTCGGACTCCAGGATCGCTACCAGCGCTTCAACATGGGCATGGCGCCCTTTGCCGGTGTCGGCGAGGAGCCGGATGCGCCGCTGCACGAGCGGGCCGCGCATGAGCTGTCGGAGCAGATGGGCCGCTGGGTGTCCTACAAAGGCGTCCGCGCCTACAAGAGCAAATTCGATCCCATCTGGGAGGATCGTTTTATGGTTTATCAAGGCGGTACCGTGGGACTGGTGCGAGCGGCCATGGCGCTGACGCGGGCGCTGGAGGGTTAGGCGATGGAAACGCGCCAGTCAAAATCTCAGCGCCTGCTGGTTGGCGTAGTTCTCGTTCTCACGTTGCTGGGCCTGACAGTCATCGCCCTGGACTGGAAGGAGATTCGCCAGGTCGTGGTCGCGGCGAACTGGAAGCTGGTTCCGGTAGCGCTTCTCTTCACCGCGCTGTCCTACACGTGCATGAGCTACGCCTTCGCGGTCAGCAACCGGCTCTTCAGCGTCAAAATGGCCCTGCACGAGCTGGCCAAAATCGGGTTCGTGTCGCAAGTGCTCAACCACCTGCTGTCCAGCGGGGGAGCAGCCGGTTACTCGATGCGTTTCCTGACGATGGGACGGCAAGGCGTGCGGACACAGGACATTCTCGCGGCTTCGTTCTTCCATTTCTACGTCACCAGCCTCGGTATGCTGTCTCTACTGCCGGCCGGCGTGGCCTATGTGCTGCTGCGCCATCCACTGTCGGGAAGCATGACGCGTGCGTTGGGGTTCGGCATGGTGCTGATGGTCGCCATTTTCCTGCTGGGAACCCTGACCGTATTCGTGCGCCCTGTGCGCACCGCCGTCATTCATCTTGTCGCAAGGGCCGGGCGGACTGTCGCCCGACGCGACATCAACGAGCCGCTGGCCGAGTTCAACGACACCATCTCGCGCGGTGTGGACGGGGCGCGCCGCCGACCTGCACGCTTTCTCGCCCTGCTGGCGCTGGTGTCGGCCGACTGGATCTTCAGCTTGATCGCCATGGCGTTCTGCTTCAATGCCCTCGGCGATCCCATCAAGGCAGGCGTGCTGGTCACGGGCTATACCTTCGGCGTGCTGGCGGGCGTCCTGTCGATGATCCCCGGCGGCCTTGGCGTGCAGGAAGGCTCCATGGCGGGCATCTACGCGTTGCTGGGCGTGCCATTTCAGCAAGCTGTGCTGGCAGCAGTGCTCTTCCGCATTGTGTATTATTTTGTTCCTTACCTGGTGAGCCTGGCCTTTTACAGGCGGATGCTGCGCCAACTACCCGCGCCTGAGACGGCAGGGGCCATCGAACCGTGACTGAAACGACTTCCCCTGCGGCTGCCAACAGCTACTGGAGCGAACCGGAGGACGAATTGCTGGCCAGCCTGGGGAGCACTTCTGCCGGTCTCTCGTCAGAGGAGGCCGCCAGACGCCTGGCCGAAGACGGCCCGAATACCATCGCGGCTACGAAGCGGACCAGCGCGCTGAGCCTGTTCATGAACCAGTTCCGCAGCCCCATCGTCATCATCCTGATCCTGGCGACGGTGATCTCACTGGTCGTCCAGGATTGGATAGACGCCGCGATCATCTTCGTGATCGTGCTTGCCAGCGCGCTGCTCAGCTTTTATCAGGAGTACAGCGCCGACACCGCCACGCAGAAGCTCAAAGACCAGGTCTCGATCAAGACGTCGGTCCTGCGCGACGGCCTCCTGCAGACGATCGCGGCTGCCGACATCGTCCGCGGCGATGTGGTGCAGCTTTCGGCGGGCAGCCTGATCCCCGCTGACGGCGTAGTCCTGACCGCGCGCAATCTGTTCGTCAACCAGGCAGTGCTGACCGGCGAAACCTATCCGGTGGAAAAGACGCCTGGCCGTGTCGAGCAGCAGGCTGGCCTGGCAGCACGCAGCAACACCGTTTTCATGGGGACCAACGTCAGCAGCGGCAACGGTCGCGCGGTGATCACGCAAACAGGCAAAGCCACCGCCTTCGGCCAGATCGCGGGCCGCTTGGCCTTACGTCCGCCGGAAACCGAGTTCGAGCGCGGTATCCGCCGGCTGGGCTACCTGCTCAGCGAGGTGATGTTCATCCTGGTGATCGCGGTCTTCGTGTTCAACATCGCCATGCGCCGGCCGCCGCTGGACTCCTTGCTGTTTTCCGTCGCGCTGGCCGTTGGCCTGACGCCGCAACTGCTGCCGGCCATCATCAACACCAACCTGGCGAGGGGCTCGCAAGCCATGGCGCGCGCCGGGGTCATCGTGCGCCGGCTGGCGTCCATCGAGAACTTCGGCAGCATGGACGTGCTGTGCACCGACAAGACCGGCACGCTGACTCTCGGCGTAATCAAGCTGGACGAGGCGGCCGATCCCGCGGCGCAACCGTCAGCCGAGGTATTGCGGCTCGCCTGGCTCAACGCCCATTTCCAGACCGGCTTGAACAACCCTCTGGACGACGCCATCCTGGCGCAGAAAGCGCCGGACATCACCGGCGTCCAAAAGCTGGACGAGGTCCCATACGATTTCGTGCGCAAACGATTGAGTGTGGTGATCGCCGATGCAGCCTCGCCGTCGTCACCGCTGCTGATCACCAAGGGGGCGCTGGAGAACGTGCTGGACGTCTGCGGTTCCGTCCGGGCAGGCGACGCGACCGTCACGCTGGACGACGACCAGCGTGCGCCCCTCATGGCGCGCTACGCAGAGTGGAGCGCGCAGGGCTACCGTGTGCTAGGTGTTGCGACCCGTTCGATGCGACAGAAGCCAGCCTACCAACGCGACGATGAGCAAGCCATGACCTTCGCCGGTTTCCTGCTTTTCTACGACCCGCCCAAGCAAGGCGTGCAGGACACGGTGATTGATCTGCGCGATTTGGGCGTGCAGCTCAAGATCATCACCGGCGACAACAAGCTCGTCGCGTTGCACACCGCCCAGGCCATCGGGCTGGAGATCACCGGCGTCCTGACCGGCAGGGAACTGGATGACATGCGCGACGAGGCGCTGTGGCACACGGCCGAAACAACCAATCTGTTCGCCGAGGTGGATCCGAACCAAAAAGAGCGCATCATTTTGGCGCTCAAGAAAACAGGGCACGTCGTCGGCTACATGGGCGATGGCATCAACGACGCGCCATCGCTGCACGCCGCCGACATCGGCATTTCCGTGGATAGCGCGGTCGATGTAGCCAAGGAAGCAGCCGACTTCGTGCTGCTGAAGCAGGATCTGGCAGTGCTGCACCAGGGCATCATCGAAGGCCGCAAAACGTTTGGCAACACCATCAAGTATATCTTCATGGCAACTGGCGCGAACTTTGGCAACATGTTCAGCATGGCCGGCGCGTCGATGTTGTTACCCTACCTGCCCATGCTGCCCAAACAAATCCTGCTGCTGAACTTCCTGACCGATCTGCCCGAGATGACAATTGCCACGGACAACGTCGATGTTAACATGATCCAGCGGCCGCAGCGCTGGGATGTCGGGTTGATCCGCCGCTTCATGCTGATCTTCGGCACCCTGAGTTCGGTTTTCGACTTCGTCACCTTTGGCGCGCTGCTCTGGCTGCTCAAGGCCAACCAGCCGCAGTTTCATACGGGCTGGCTGCTGGAGTCGGTGGTCTCCGCGACGTTAGTCGTCTTTGTCTTGCGAACGCGCAAGCCGGCGCTGCGCAGCAAGCCAGGCAAGGCGCTGATGGTCGCCACGCTCCTGGTGGTCCTGGCAACCGTCACCCTGCCATACACCCCCCTGACCGCGCCGCTTGGACTGGCGCCCCTTCCACCCCTCTATCTGCTGACCATTGTGGTCATTGTTTTGGGTTATTTGGTCTCAGCCGAGTTTACCAAACGCTGGTTCTATCGGCGGGAAGCGCGACGCGCGGCTGCCTTGCGTAGCCCGTAGCGCCATCGAAGCACTACTGCGTCAGGTAGCTCAGTGTCGCCTCGAGCACGCCGCCGGCCACCGCCAGTGATTTCTCAGATACCGTGAAGCAATAGCGCGGTTCGGCACGCGCGTCGAGGTCGCCGATTTTCATGCCGGTGCGCACCGCGGCCTGGGGATGTACCAGTCCGCGCAACACGCCGCCAAACGGCGCGGAGATGGGGACGCCGTCGACGTGGGCGATGATCTGCCCCTCTTCCACCGCTGATCCGATGGGGACATGTCCGTGGACGAAGCCATCCGCCGGCGATCGCAATACACGCGCGCCGCGGTAGCCGCCGACCTCGCCGGGCAGCCGCGTATCTGGCTCCGGCGGCCCCTGCCACAACACCCGGCCCAGATCGTGGCCGCGATTGGTCTCCACCACGGCGTGACAATCAAGCCCGGCCGTGAACCCCGGCCCCAGCGCAACCACCAGCGGTGCGTCGTCCATCCTCGTCCCGGTGTTGGTCTTGGCCATGATCGCGTCAACGATTACCCGGGGTTGCAACTCTGCCCGACAGCCGGCCGCGGGATCAACCAGGACCGGAATGATGCCCTGCGCAACCAGTTGTCGGGCCTCGGCAGCATCATGCGCAAGACGCGCGTGGGTACCCTGGACGAACGTCTCGCCGCTGTAAACAGCCTCGGCGAACGCGACGGTGCGCCGCACCACCAGCGGCGCGGGCAGTTCCGTCATGACTACCGGAAAGCCGCAGCGATGCAGGCGCCAGGCGACGCCACTGGCCAAATCGCCTGCGCCGCGGATGAGCACAAGGTGATTGTCAGTTTCGAAAGTGAGCTTTCCCATCAGCGATTTCGTCAGAGTTGCCAACGTAGCTAGAGTTGCCAACTTTTCCCTCCGGGACGGTTCCCAGTCAGAAAAGTTGGCCACTCTACCACTATTGTTACGCAGCGACAGGTACCAACTCGAAAACGCGCGCCAATGAGGATGCTGTTTTCAGGTTACCTTCCCGTAGGGCTAGGCGCACGCTGTCCAGTTTCTCGGCGTCACTCAAAGACAAATAGGGCGACCACTCATCATCTGTGTAAATCAGCTCGACATCGACTTCAGCAGCGTAGTCTCCCTCATGTACCAATTTCGAAACTAGCTTCTTCATCATTGCTTTCTCCCAAGGAGGTCATCCGACCACTTGTCAGGATCGGGGCGGTAAGCAGTAATTACCACGGCTGGCGACGCGGCACCCTTAGGAATGCCCCACAGTACGTGAATCGGCCTACCATCGTCGTCATACTGCAAAACCAACACGCGCGGACCCTTGTGGTAGTCAGGATAGTCTTCAACTACCAGACCATTGGCTAATCCTTCCACAACATTATGAATTAGTATACCATCAGCCGCCAGTTCATCATAACCGCGTGCGGAAATCTGGATGTCTTTGCCTTCCACGAGGCGTTTGACCAAATAAAGCGTCTTGCTCATGTTTTGTAATCGTATAACACGCAGAAAGTTGCTCCGAGCTTCGTCCAACGAGTTAGCGCTGGGCTCAATGCGAGTGGAAAATGGCGCAAGATGGGCTGCATTTACACTTTTGCGACGATCCTAGCTTTGATAGTAGCAATCTCATCTTCGGTCAGCACACCAGCATTTCGTAACGCAATACGATGGTTGAGCAGTTCCGCGGGATCTGCCGAGCCTGGAACAGGTTGTCAAGTTGGCTCCCTCTTCATAACTGATATTAGGCCCAAACTGTCTGCCCCGGACGGTTGCCATCCATCTGCGATTAACTGCTGAATCAGTTCAGTATGAGGTTTTCGCTGGTCCGTGGACCATTTTGGTCTGGGCGATGACTGCGGTACCTTTGGTCGTATGCACTTCAGTTGTGTACTGCCAGATTAACCGCTCGGTTGGAAAGCGCCTCCTGGTCATCTGTGTCCTGATCTGGCAAACTTTCCATAACCTTCGTCACCTCTACGGATAAAACCGTCGGTACAGCCTCGGGAAGGGCAGCGCCTCGCGGATGTGCGGCAGGCCGCAGAGCCACATCAGCACCCGCTCCAGGCCCATGCCGAAGCCGCTGTGCGGCTGGGCGCCGTACTTGCGAAGGTCGAGGTACCACTCGTAGGCTTCCTGCGGCAGCTTGTGCGCGTCGATGGCGTCCAGCAGCGTCTGGTAGTCGTGCATGCGCTGGCTACCGCCCACGATCTCGCCGTAGCCCTCGGGTGCGATCAGGTCGCAGGCCAGTACCGTATCGGGACGTTCCGGGTCCGGCTGCATATAGAACGCCTTGACGCCGCGCGGGTAGTGGTGGACGAAGACCGGCTTGTCGAACTGGGCGCTGATAGCGTCCTCGTGGGGCGCGCCGAAGTCCTCGCCCCAAGGGAAGTCGGGATAGCCGTTGGCGTGCAGCAGCTTGACGGCGTCGTCGTAGTGGATGCGCGGGAAGGGCGGGAGGACGTTCTGCAGGCGGGTCGTGTCACGCTCCAGCGCGGCCAGATCGGCGGCCCGCTCGCGCAGCACCGTCTGCACGCAGTGGCTGACGAACTGCTCGATAACCTCCATGTTCTCGTCCAGTTCGGTGAAGGCCATCTCCGGCTCCACCATCCAGAACTCCATCGCGTGGCGGCGGGTGTCCGACTTCTCGGCGCGGAAGGTCGGGCCGAAGCAGTAGACGCGCCCGAATGCGCCGATGGTCGCCTCGCTGTAAAGCTGGCCGGTCTGCGCCAGATAGGCCGGCTCTTCGAAGTACTCGGTGGCAAAAAGATTGGTCGTACCTTCCGCCGCGGCCGGGGTAATGATCGGTGTGTCCACCAGCACGAAGCCCTGGTCGTCCAGCCAGTTGCGGATCGCGCCGACCAGCGTGGCGCGCGTGCGCAAAATGGCCGTCTGGCGCGGGTCGCGCAGCCAGAGATGCCGATTGTTGAGCAGGAAGTCGCTGCCGTGTTCGCCGCCGTCGCGTTTGGGCGCCAGCGGATAGGGATCCTCGGCGCGGCTGATGACCGCGAACGCGTTGGCGTCCAGTTCAAACCCGCCCGGTGCGCGCTCTTCAGCCCGCAGCGCGCCGCTGATGCTGACCGCTGACTCCAGCGTGATGTGGCGGGCTGCGTCGAACTGGTCTTCCGGCAGGTTCTTCTTGAACACGACGCACTGCATAACGCCGGTACCGTCGCGCAGGTGGACGAACTGCAAACGTCCCTTGTCGATGCGCTTCTGCACCCAGCCGGTCAGCGTAACATCCTGGCCGACGTAGGCGTCGGCGTTGTTGATCTTGATATTGATTGACAAGACAGATTTTTCCTTTCTCACAAGGAGAACTTCAGATGTTCCGGAATTCCTCCCAGTCAAGTCCAAGCTGGCGAACGACGCCTCGCAATGTGCCAATCTTCAGGTCCGTTTTTCCCCAATCGGGAACTACAGTGCCCTTTCCTGTGGCAGGATTGATCTATTTTCGATGGGAGCCGCCGCCGGCGCGGGCCAGTTCTTCACAGCCCAACGCACCTAGCTTTCTGGCCACCTCACGATACTTCATCGAGCAACCACCGGCACAAGAGTCTCCGTCCACATGGCTCCACCGGCAGCAATTGGTTGCAGGACAGCGGGCAAAGGCCGTTTCATGTCTTCATACAACTCAATGATCGCAGCCAGCGCATCAGCCACATGAGGGTAAACCTCGGAGATGTCATCTGCTTCAGTGATCAATTCAGGCAACAGTGGACACGTAATGGTATACCCACCCTCGGGTTGCGGTTCCAGAATCAGCGGTAATTTGTAATAACTGTTCATATTCGT
Organism: Anaerolineales bacterium; assembly: GCA_020634615.1. Classification (GTDB taxonomy): domain Bacteria; phylum Chloroflexota; class Anaerolineae; order JAAEKA01; family JAAEKA01; genus JACKBK01. The sequence goes on along the minus strand of JACKBI010000018.1, from coordinate 111,845 downwards.
TCTCCGGGGGGCCCGTTGTTCCAGATCATCTTCACCCAGCACAGCATTTCCTCGGTAAATTCAGCACGGATATGGACGATCATCCGGCTGTATTCGGCAACATCAGAAGTGGCAGTCTTGGTGTTCACTGGGCCGTTCTTGCCAGATAAGTTGGCGCTCCTCTTCCATGCCTTGCAGTAACTCTGCCAGATTGACCCCTTCTTCCTGCATGATCTCCAGAAATTCCCGCGAGAGCCTCGGGATCATGGTTGGCCTGACCGATAGAAGGAGTATGTCGTCGAGCTGCACCAAGTTGAGTGCATCACCGGCGTTTATGGCCAGGCTCTTACGCACTGGCTTGGGAAGCGCAATTTGCCCCCGCTCCTGCACACGAACCGTATAGGCTGCTTGGATCACAAAGCTCTCCTTAATACGCTGGTGCGACACTTTGATTATCGCACCAGCGCATTATACGACAGCCGTCTCGCATCTACAACGAGACCTCAGGTCACTTGCTCTCGCCTGGCCAGGCCAGGTCAGTTCACGTACAGCTCGTAGCGCGGCTCGTACATGGCCGCCCTGGCCGCGACCAGCAGATCGTCCGGCTTGGGCACCGTGGCCAGCTCCCGGTCGTAGGCGACCTGCGCCACGGCGGCGGCGATGTGAGCCGACACCTCGCGGATGCGGTCCAGCGCCGGGTAGACGCGACCCAGCGCGAGATCGTCCTCGCCCACCTGCGCTGCTAGCGCTTTGGCTGAGGCCGAGAACATCTCGTCGGGCACGCGGATCGCGCCGGAGATGATCACGCCCAGCCCGACGCCGGGGAAGATGTAGGAGTTGTTGCCTTGTCCCGGCACCAGCAGTTTGCCCTTGTAATCCATGGCCGGGAAGGGACTGCCGCTGGCGAAGATTGCCTTGCCATCCGACCACGTGTAGGCTTCTTCGGCCGTGCATTCCGACTTGGAGGTCGGGTTCGAGAGAGCGAAGATGATCGGCTGCTCGTTGATCCGCGTCATGGCCTCGACCACGGGTTGCGTGAAGGCCTTGCCCGCGCCGGCTACGCCGATGATGCCGGTGGGTTCCAACATTTCGACGGCCGACAGGAAGTCGCCGACAAAGGGGTGTTCATGCGCGTAAGGCCGCTTGTGCGCCACCAGATCGGTGCGTTCGGCCACTACCAGCCCCTTGGAGTCCACGAACCAGCAGCGCAGCCGCGCTTCGGCCTCGCTCAGCCCTTCCTCCATCATCGCAGTCACAATCAGGTCACCGATGCCGATGCCGGCCTCGCCGGCGCCGTAGAAGAGGAACTTGTGGTCGCTCAGCTTGCCGCCGGTCAGCCGCAACGACGCGTAGAGACCGGCCAACACGACGCCCGCGGTGCCCTGGATGTCGTCGTCGAAGGTGCAGATGCGGTCGCGGTAGTGGTGCAGCAACCGGAAGGCGTTGGCGTTGCCGAAGTCCTCAAACTGGACGATGGCTCGCGGGAAGACCTGCTGCACAGCCAGGATGAACTCTTCCACCAGCGCGTCGTAGGCTTCGCTCCGCTCGCGATTGCGCTTGAGGCCGATGTAAAGCGGATCGTCCAGCAGTTTCTGATTGTTGGTGCCCACGTCCAGCGTGATGGGCAGGCACTGCTCGGGATGGACGCCGGCGCAGGCGGTGTAGAGCGCCAGCTTGCCCACGGGGATGCCCATGCCGTTGGCTCCCTGGTCGCCCAGCCCCAGAATGCGCTCGCCATCGGTGACGACGATGATACGCACGTCGTCATAATGCCAGTTGCGCAGGATGTCGGCCACGCGGCCACGATCCTCCAGGCTGATGAACATTCCCTGCGCCTGCTGAAAAACGTGGCCATATTCCTGGCACGCCTGGCCGACGGTCGGGGTGTAGATGATGGGCATCAGCTCGTCCAGATTGTCCATCACGACGCGGAAGAACAAGGTGGTGTTGCGATCCAGCAGGCCAACCAGGTAGCGGTACTGGGTCAGCGCTGTTGGCATGCTGCGCACGTTTTCCAGCACGCGCGCCACCTGGTCGTCCAGGGACGCCACACGCGGTGGCAGCAGGCCGCGCAGCCCGAGCGCATCGCGCTCGGTTTCGCTGAAGCCGGCACCCTTGTTTAGCAGGCGGTCGTGCAACAGGTCCGCGCCGCGCGGATGGAGTTGAAAACTAGCGGGTTTCATGGTGTTTCCTTCTTTTCTATTGAAACAAGACGTATGCCCAGCATATCCAGTTGGGCAGTATCAACCACGTCCGGCGTTCCGGTCATCGGTTCGACGGCCTGTTGATTCTTGGGGAAGGCGACGACCTCGCGGATCGACTGCTCGCTGGCCAGCAGCATGATGAAGCGGTCGATGCCCAACGCGATGCCGCCGTGAGGCGGTGTGCCGAACTCAAACGCATCCAGCATGTGGCCAAACTTCAGCGCGGTCGCCTCGGGCGAGTGACCCAGCAGCTTGAACATGCGCTCCTGCACGTCACGCTGGTGGATTCGGATGCTGCCGCCGCCCAGCTCGACGCCGTTCAGCACGATGTCGTAGGCGTTGGCGCGCACGCTGGCCGGGTCGCTCTCCATGCGGTCGATGTCCTCAGGCTTGGGCGAAGTGAAGGGGTGGTGCATGGCGTCCCAGCGGTTTTCGTCCTCGTTCCAGTCCACCAGCGGGAAATCCACCACCCACAGAAAGGCGAACTGGCCGGGTGCGATCAGGTCCTGATCGCGGGCGATGCGCAGGCGCAACTCGCCCAGCGCGGCCGCCACAACCTTGCCGGTGTCGGCAACGATGAAAACCACATCGCCCGGCTCAGCCTGGCAGCGCTCGGCAATCGCGGCCAGTTCGTCTGTGTTGAAGAACTTGGCAATGGGCGATTTCGGCGCCGATTCGCCGTCCGCCGGGAAGTCCAGCCAGGCCAGCCCCTTGGCGCCGTAGATCCTGACGACCTCCTCGTAGGCCTTAACCCGCTCGCGCAGCTTCTGGCCGCTGAGGGTCGCAAGACCCGGTCCGCGCAGCGCCTTGACCTGATTGCCTGCCGCCAGCGCAGCTTTGAGGAAACCAACGCCGGTGTCGCTCAGCAGATCGCCCAGGTTTTGCAGTTCCAGGCCAAAGCGAATATCCGGCTTGTCGCTGCCATAGCGATCCATGGCTTCGGCGTAGGTCAGCCGGGGGAAGGGCAGGCTGGGCGCCGCTGCAGCAGTCAGTTCAGCCACCTGCTGGCGGCACAGCCCGCTGATCAGATCGATCACGTCCTCCTGATCGACGAAGGACATTTCCACGTCAAGCTGGGTGAACTCCGGCTGGCGGTCGGCGCGCAGATCCTCGTCGCGGAAGCAGCGGGCGATCTGGAAGTAGCGGTCGAAGCCGGCCACCATCAGCAGTTGTTTGAACTGCTGCGGGCTTTGCGGCAGGGCGTAGAACTTGCCCGGATGCACCCGGCTGGGCACCAGGTAGTCGCGCGCGCCTTCCGGCGTTGACTTGGTGAGGATCGGCGTTTCGATCTCCAGAAAGCCGTGCTCGTCCATGTAGTCGCGCATCAGTTTGACCGAGCGGTGGCGCAGGATGATGTTTTCCTGCAAACGCGGCCGGCGCAGGTCCAGGTAGCGATACTTAAGACGGGTGTATTCGTTAGCTTCGACATCGTCGCGGATCTCGAAAGGCAGCGGTTTGGCAGCGTTTTCCACCACCAGCTCGCTGACCACGACTTCGACGTCGCCGGTATCCAGGCCCGGGTTTTCCATGCCCGCCGGGCGCAGCCGCACCGTGCCGCGCACCGCCAGCACAAACTCGCTGCGCACCTTTTCTGCTGCAGCATAAGCTTCTGCCGCATCCTGCGTAATGACGACCTGGGTCACGCCGTAGCGGTCGCGCAGGTCGATAAAGATGATATTGCCATGATCGCGGCGGCGATAGGCCCAGCCGTTGAGTGTGACCTGCCGGCCGTCGTCGGCCGCGCGCAGGTCGCCGCAGGTAAGAGTTCGTTTAAGCATAAGTTGATGCAATCCTTTTTCAGCCAGGTATCAAGCACCGATTATACCCCAGCATGCCGGTTTCGGTGAACTCGCGCGGTCGATAAGTGGTGTTTTGTTCAATCCAGAGTGACCACCGGCTGCGTAAGAAAATCGACGGAGAAGCGACATCATGCTATTCGTCAACCCGCTGAAACAAGAAAGGAATGCACCATGAATGCACCAACACAACGCGCTCTATCTCTGATCCTGTTACTTTCCCTGGCATTGGCCAGCGTAGCGGTGATCCCGGGCTCGCCTGTCGCAGCAGCATCTGCGCGCCAGGCGGCAGCACAGACGCTCTCCCTGGAAACCCTCGTGGCATGTCAGGAGGCCATTGAAGGCGTCTACTGGCGCCACCGCGAGTGGCCGGATGCTAACCTGCGGGCTAAGCCTAGCCTGGCGGAGGTGCTGCCCCGGACAGCCTTGCAGGCGCGGGTGTTGGACACCCTGCGTCTCTCCGTGGCCCTGGAAGATCTGTGGAACAGGCCGATCACAGCCGTTCAATTGCAGGCGGAGATGGACCGGATGGCGGCCGACAGCCGCGACCCTGCGCGGCTCGGTGAACTCTTTGCCGCGCTGAACAACGATCCTGTGCTGATTGCGGAGTGCCTGGCGCGACCGGCCCTGGTTTCACGGCTGGCGCGCAACTGGTATGCCAGCGATCAACGTTTCCACGGCGATCTGCATGCCCAAGCGGCCGCCAGCCTCGAAGGTGTGTCGAACGATCGCGCCTTGGACAGCCTGGGCGGCCAGTACATCGAGATTGACATCGCCCGCGACAGCGACCCGGCAGCGGCCCCCGGTGGCGCTGACTGGGATACGGAGGTGACCCGCCTTGCTGCCATTTTTGATGTCGCGCCCGATCGCTTGCCGGTGAACCAGCCAAGCTCGCTGCAGGAAGACGCCGACAGTTTCTATGCTGTCACAGTGCTCAGCCAAACGGCGGAACACCTGGCTGTGGCGACCGTGAGCTGGCAGAAGACGCCCTTCGACCGCTGGTGGCAGGACGAGTCTGTCAATCATAGTGCGACCGAGCCTGGCGTTGCAGGTGCGTTTCGTCTTCCCGACCTGCCTGCCGCGCCTGCATCCGCGGATTTCTGGCTGCCGACGCAATCGCTCCCTGAGCGTACCGACGGCACGGTGATTTGGACCGGCTCGGAGATGATCGTCTGGGGCGGAGGTGATGTAACGTCCGACGGCTCCAAGTGGAACACGGGTTCGCGCTACAATCCTGCCACCGACACCTGGACGACGATGACGACCCAAAACGCTCCGCTGGAGAGGGGTCTGCACACGGCGATCTGGACGGGCAGCGAGATGATCGTCTGGGGTGGGTGCGGCCCGTTCGACCAGGATTTCTGCGCCCTGAACGACGGCGGACGCTACAACCCGGCTACCGACGTCTGGACCGACGTATCCGACATCGGCGCTCCCAGTACCCGCTTGCGCCACACGGCAGTCTGGACCGGCAGCGAGATGTTTATCTGGGGCGGCTGCGCCTACTCAACCAGCGGCACGATTTGCCACCTCCGCAACGACGCCAAACGCTACGATCCCAGCGCCGACGCGTGGAATTCGGTTAGCAGCACCGATGCTCTGCCAGCGGCCGGCAGTCGCAAAGGTGTATGGACGGGCGATGAAGTGGTCATCTGGAACGGGGCCGGCTTTGGCGGCGGCCGCTACGATCCGGCCAGCGACAGCTGGACGCCGATGAGTAGCGCGAACGAGCCAGCGGTAAACAACTCATTCAGCATCGTCTGGACCGGCCAGGAAATGATTGCCTGGGGCGGTTGCCTGGGCAACTGCGCTACCGGCGCCGACGGCGAGAACGTCGGCGCTCGCTACGACCCTGACCTGGACACCTGGACTGCTACTTCCGTAGCCGGAGCGCCCGCGCCTCGTTATTTGCACACGGCGGTCTGGACCGGCAGCGAGATGATTGTCTGGGGCGGCGTCTCCAGCCAGCAGAGCCTGGCCGACACGGGTGGACGCTACGATCCCGCCAGCGACACATGGACCGGCGCGACCAGCACTGTCAACGCGCCTACCGGCCGCGCCCGCCATCACGCGGTCTGGACAGGCGATGAGATGATCGTCTGGGGTCGCTTCACCACCGATGCCAGCGGCGGCCGCTACGATCCTGCCAGCAACTCGTGGACAGCCACCAATGCCAACAACCCGCAGCGGGTGCTGGCAGGCCACGCGGCCGCGTGGACCGGTTCGGAGATGCTGGTTTGGGGCAGTATTGGCCTGCTGGGACCTGCCAACACGGGCGATCGCTACAACCCGGCTATTGACGTCTGGACGCCCATGAACTCCAGCCACGGGCTGGGGACGCGCAGCGACTTCGCCAGCGTCTGGACCGGCAGCGAGCTGATCATCTGGGGCGGTTCGGTGGGCGGAAATCTGGCAGGCAATGGCGCCCGTTACAGCGCGACAGCCGATACGTGGACACCGATCAGCGCCGTTGACGCGCCGTCGGCGCGCAGCCTGCACTCAGCCGTCTGGACCGGCAGCGAGATGGTCATTTGGGGCGGCCAGGAATTCAACGGCCTGACGGCCACCGGCGCGAGATACGACCCATCCACGGATGACTGGGCCGCGATCAGCCAGGTCAACGCGCCCGCTGCCCGCCGGCTGCATAGCGCAGTCTGGGCTGATGGCACGATGGTCGTCTGGGGTGGGGTCGCTGGCGCCTTGGGCGAAAACACGGGCGGACGCTATGATCTGGCGGGCGATTCGTGGAGCGCGACCAGTATGACCAATGCACCCGCCGGACGCTACTATCACAGCGCCACCTGGACTGGAGACGCGATGATCGTTTTCGGTGGGCGGTCTGGCCCCATCAACAGTGCGACCTACCTCGACAGCGGCGGCCGCTACGACCCGGCAGGCGACGCGTGGACTGCGACCAGCGCCGTCGCAGCGCCCAGCCCGCGTGCCTTGCACACGGCGGTCTGGACCGGCAGCGAACTGGTCATCTGGGGCGGCTGCAGCGGGTTTATCTGCTCGGTTGTCATGGATACCGGCGGCCGCTACGATCCGGCCGGCGACGGATGGACCGCGACCTCGCTGGCCGGCGCACCGGCAGCACGTGAATCGCATTCGGCGATCTGGACCGGCGACAGCATGATCGTCTGGGGTGGGCTGACCGACGCCGGGACCGGCATCACCGGCGGTGTATACTACTTGCAGGCTTGCGGCGGCGGTTTCGATCTGAACTGCGACGGCGCGGTCGACGTGCTCGACATCACGCTGGTAGCCAGCCGCTGGGACTGCGCGCTGGGCGACGCCTGCTTCGGTGATCGCTTCGATCTCAACGGCGACGATGCGATCACCGTGGCCGACGTGATGATTGTGACCGCTGCATGGGGCACAAACTGACCTTCAGCGCCGCCTCGATCCCCAATAGGGTGTGTTTGAAACTGGTTGGTAGAATTGTCATTGCGAGCTGCGGTGGCGAAGCAATCCTGTCTGCGCCACGCGAGATGGCTTCGTCGTCGGCCTCCTCGCAACTCTGGCACCACCCGCCAAGGCAGGTGTGACGCGCTCAACCGGTTTCAGTTGCACCCTCCCCAATAGACCTTGACTTTGAACACCGTGATTGCGGTTTTGATACTGCAATTGCGGTGTTCTGGTTGAGACGGCCTGCACGGTTTGACTCTCCCTTTGCCGAATCCCCGCCCCACAGGTAGAATGCCCGAGGCAGGTCTTCAACTCTGCTACCAATCTACCGGTTTCCCAATCTACCGATCCACCAGTTCTCCTCTCCATGCACACTCGCACCCTCGGCCGCACCGGCCTCCTCGTCTCAGAAGTCGGATTCGGCGCGTGGGCCATCGGCGGCAACCGCTACGGCAACAGCTACGGACTGACCGACGACGCGGCCTCGCGCGCGGCCATCCACGCCGCGCTGGACAGCGGCTGCACCTTTTTCGACACCGCCGATGTCTACGGTCACGGCCACAGCGAGACGTTGCTGGGCGAGGTGCTGGTCGAGCGGCCCAGGGTGCGCGGCGAGGTGGTGATCGCGACCAAGGGCGGTGGCAATTTCTATAACCGTGGCGTCGATCCGCAGATAGCGCAGCAGTTCGCGGAGCGCAGCGGCCGCTCGCTGAACGAGTTCGCGCCCGACGCGGTCCTGCCATTCACGCATCGGCTGGACTTCGACCCCGGCTACATCCGCTTCGCAGTCGAGCAGAGCCTGCGCCGCCTGCAGACCGATGTCATCGACCTGTACCAGCTCCACAACCCGTCGCTGGCGCAGATCGCGGACGGCGGTGTGTTCGATGTACTGGACGACCTGAAGCGCGCCGGGTTGATCCGATTCTACGGCGTCAGCATCCATGACCCGGCGGAGGGGCTGGCGGCCATTGCCGGCGGCCGTTGCGACACGATCCAGGTGGTCTACAACATGTTCAGCCAGGACGCTGCGCAGCAACTTTTTCCGGCCGCGCGGGCCGCGAACGTCGCCATCATCGCGCGCGAGCCGCTGGCCAACGGCCTGCTGAGCGGCAAGTACGACGCAGCCGACGACTTCCCGCATGGCGACATCCGCAGCCGCTGGCCGGCCCACTACCGCGCCGCGCGGATCGAAACTGCCGTCTGGCTGAAGCAAAAGCTGGCAACGCCCGAGCGAACGCTGGCCCAGGCTGCGCTGCGTTTCGTCCTCGACCAGCCGGCAGTCAGGGTCGTCATAGCGGGCGCGAAGACGCCGCAGCAGGTCGTCCAGAACCTGGCGGCGTCCGACTTGCCGCCGCTAACAGCCGATGAGCGGGCCACGGTAGCGTTCCTGGCATCGTCTTCTTGAAACTTCATGACTACACAATCAGATCAGATTACCACGCTGCTCCTTTGCCGCCATGGCGAAAGCCAGTGGAATCTCGAAGGGCGCATCCAGGGCCAATCGCCGGACGCGCCCGGTCTGACCGCCCTCGGACGGGAACAAGCGCGCTTGCTGGCTGAGCAGATGCGATCCGCCGGCGTCGATGTGCTGGTGACCAGCGATCTGCGGCGTGCAGCGGAGACGGCCGGGTTTGTCAGCCGCGCGCTGGGGTTGGAACCGGTGCAAGACAGCAGTTGGCGCGAGATTGGCCTGGGCGAGTGGCAAGGACTGACCCGCTCGCAGGTGGCTGAACGCTGGCCAGGCATGCTGGAGGCGGTCGGTCGCGGCGAAGATCCGCCGCGCGGTGGCGGCGAAACCTATGCCCAGCTCACCACCCGCACACTCGCGGCTGCCGCCGACCTGGCGCGGCGCTATGCCGGCCAGACGATCTGTGTTGTCACCCACGGCGGCAACGTGCGCTCAGCCATGTTGGCCCTGCCTGGCGCGCCGGACGGCCTCGAAATCAAATCGATCCCGGTTTTCAACACATCGGTGACCGTACTGCAAGTCACCGGCGACGGCGCGCGACTGATGGCACCTCCCGACATCAGCCATCTGGACGGGATGGCGACAACCCTTAACGAAAAGATCGATGACGAACCACGATAACGCAACCACCCTCATCCTCCTGCGTCATGGGGAGACCGAATGGAATCTCAGCGGCCGCTGGCAGGGGCAGGCAATGGACACCGACCTGTCAGATCGCGGCCGCGAGCAGGCGCGCATCGTCGCCCAGCGTCTGCAAACCTACCCGTTCGGGGCGATTTACAGCAGCGATCTCAAGCGCGCCTGGGATACCGCCTGCATTGTCGGTGACCAGGTTGGCATGCAGCCGGTCGCTGACGCGGCGCTGCGCGAGTCGGACATCGGCGTTTGGACCGGGATGACCTGGGAGGAGATCCTGGCGCGCTTTCCGGATGAGATGGCTGCCATGATGGCCGGCGAAGACATCCGGCGCGGCGGCGGTGAAAGCATGAGCGAATTGACCAGCCGTCTGGCGGCGGCTGTCGAGCGTATCGCGGCCGCTCACCCCGGCGAGACGGTCCTGCTGGTCAGCCACGGCGCCGCGCTGCGGTCGATTGTGGCCCACGCCCTGCAAGCCAGCCTGTCCCAGATGCAGCGCATCGCCATCGGCGGCAACACGGCGATCAGCGTGCTGCGGGTAAGCGACGGCCGGATGCGCCTGGTGAGCTACAACGACACGGCACATCTGGACGGCGGTGCGGCCTTCCGCGTTGCCAACGCAGAGGGCGACCAGTCATCGGGAGGAACACAATGAGCGGCAGCAACATCGTGCTGGTCATCATCGGTCTGGTGCTGATCATCTTTGGGTTAGCCTATCCCTTCATCGTGCTGTGGCGGCTCAACCGGCAGCTTTCCGGCAAGGAAGCGGTCGTCAATCGCCAGTTGGTTATCACACTGGTGCTGGCGGGCCTCGTCCCACTGATGGCCGTGCTGACCGGCTTCTGGCTGATGACGCCCATCGCCCGCACCTCACTGGTTTACATGGGCGCGCTGATGGCCACAGGATTGCTGCTGGTCGGCACGCTGATGGCCGGCTGGTACATCAACCGCGGGACGTAGAGCTGCCGTTTCAGACTTCGGAAGTCGCCGGTCAAGCAGCAGAGGCTGTAATCGCGTCCAAGAGCCGCCGCACAGCCAATCGGCGACTTCCGAAGTCTCGTCCCCAGTCCCCAGTCCCCACACCCCATGCCCTACCTCTTTCTTGGCGCCAGCCTTGGTCTCTCCGCCGGTCTCAGCCCGGGACCGTTGATGACGCTTGTCATCACCACCTCGTTGCGCGACGGCTTTTGGCAGGGATTGCGAGTCGCCATCGCCCCGTTCCTGACCGACCTGCCGATCATTCTGGTCAGCCTGTTCGTGCTGAAGCTGCTGCCGAACTGGAGCCTGACGTTACTGGGTGTAGCTGGCAGTCTCTACGTCGTCTACCTGGGCTGGGAAACCATCCGCGCCGCACGCCATGCCAGCCTGGAACAACTGCGCGCCAGCGAACAAAGCAGCGACAATCTCAGCCGCCAGTCGCTATCGCGCGGCGCGCTGGTCAACCTACTGAACCCGCATCCCTATATCTTCTGGGCCACGGTGGGCGGCCCGACCCTGCTGGCGGCGCTGGATCAGGGCGCGGCGTACGCGGCAGCGTTTCTCGTCGGCTTCTACGCGCTGCTGGTCGGATCCAAGATCGGCATCGCCGCGCTGATCCACAGCCAGTCGCGCGCGCTGTCCACGGCATGGTACCAGCGCATCCTGGCCGCGCTGGGCATTCTCCTCATCGCCCTCGGCATCTGGCTCCTCTACCAGGTCCTCACCGGCGCCACCCAACTCACCTGACGCTCTCTCCCCTCTCTCCCCCTCTCCCACTCCCCCTCTCCTCCTCCTTTCCCTCTTTTCCCTCTTTTCCCTCCTTTCCCTCCCCTCTCCTCTTTCCCTCCACAACTTCTCCACATCCGCCTGCTATACTGCAAAGTAGATAAGCAAAACGCCTGCGGCAAGGCAGGCGAAATCAATAAACAAGAGCGCCACGACCAGCGGCCGGGCGCAGAACTCGGAGAAGTACCACCATGAACAAGAACTGGAAGCGTGCAGGAATGACGGCAGGCGTGCTGGCAATGTCAGCATTGATGGTTTTCGCAGGCGCAGCCTTTGCCCAGGGTAACGGCCCGGGCAACAACGTAGCGCCGGCCAATGGTCAGGCAAACCAGTATGGTAGCGGCGCCAACGCTGGCACCCCGGTCTACGGACAGGCGATGCGCCATGGCAACGGCAGCGGCGGCATGGGAACCGGCTACGGCCTGGCGACCCGCGGCGCCTGGGGCGGTCCCGACAGCTCGCTGACGGCGGTCGCCGCCGAAGTGATCGGTATCGAGCAGGCTGACCTGGTGGCCGAACTGACCGCCGGCGCTACCATCGCCGACGTGGCCGCAGAGTACAACGTAGATACACAGGCCATCATCGATGCCTACGTGCAGCCCCGCACCGACACGCTTGACGCCGCCGTGGCGGCCGGCCGAATTACCCAGGACCAGGCCGACGCGATGCTGGCGCAGATGGAAGCTCAGGTCAGCGATCAACTGACCGGGGCATGGGAAGCCCAGGGCAACGGCTATGGCAACGGCGCCTGTGACGGCACGTGCAGCGGCACCCCCGGCCAGGGTGGCATGGGACCGAACTGGAACGACGCTGACGGCGATGGCGCCTGTGACAACTACAGCACCATGCAGCAGCACATGCGTGGCGGGCAGGGCGGCGGGATGATGGGCGCTCGCGGCGGGCGCGGCAACCGGTAACAGATACCCGACACTTTCTTCAACAGCCAGCGAGGTCGGGGTAATGCCCGGCCTCGCTGGCTGTGTTGGTGAGGCCGGGACGATTCGCTCACGTTCAGCAAAAGTGCTCGGGCCGGTCTCCCGACCGTGCCCGCCGGCCCTGCGCACTACTTCAAGCCATGAGCCGGGACGATTTGGAAAATCGTCCTGCGGGCGCCTGCAACCGGCCGTCTTTCCAAGAATGTGCTACAATCAGCGGCAGCGCCAACGCTTCCGATTCAATTCCACAGCTGCTACGACAATACACCTTCGGCACACTTCTTCAATAGAACTACGCATTACGCAACATGCCTCAACGTATTCTCGTCGTCGATGACGACAAACAGATTGCCCGCCTGATCCGCTCCTATCTTGAGCAGGCTGGCTACCAGGTGGTAGTCGCCTATGACGGCGAGACGGCCCTGCACGCGCTGCGCCGCGAGTCGCCTGACCTGGTGGTGTTGGACCTGATGCTGCCCGACCGCGACGGCTGGGATGTCACACGCACGGTGCGTTCCGATCCTGCGCTGGCAGCAACCCCCATCATCATGGTCACCGCGCGCGTCGAGGACACCGACAAGATCATCGGCCTGGAACTGGGCGCAGACGATTATGTCACCAAGCCGTTCAACCCGCGTGAACTGGTGTCGCGGGTGCGGGCGATTCTGCGGCGTACCAGCGGGCAGCCGGTGCTGGCCACCACAGTGCTGGAGTCCGGTGCGTTGCGGCTCGATCCCGATCAACACGAGGCCCGGCTGGATGGCCAGCCGCTTGACCTCACGCCGACCGAATTCGATTTGCTGCGAACACTGATGGAAAATCAGGGGCACGCCTTCACCCGTGCCGAGTTGATCGAGCAGGCGTTGGGCTATACCTATGACGGGCTGGACCGGACCGTTGACAGCCACATCAAGAACCTGCGACGCAAAATCGAAGTTGACCCGGCCAACCCCATCTACATCCAGACGGTCTACGGGGTTGGGTATCGTTTCGCCGGAGCCCACCGATGAACCGGCTCGCCGTGCGGCTGACGCTGGCAATCGTCGGCACCACCTTGCTGACAGTCGCACTGGTCGCAGTTGTTGCTAATCGCGCCGCGGGCGCCGAGTTTCGCCGCTATGTCGCGGCCGGCCAGATGATGACAGTCGGCCAGGATCTGGCCGACGAATTGGCCGGCTATTATCAACGAACCGGCAGTTGGTCGGACGTCGCCAGCGTATTGGATGGCATGGAAACGGGCCAGGGCCGCGGCATGGGGGCAATGCGCGGCCGCGGCGGCATGTCGGCGCTTGTACTGGCAGACGCTTCAGGCGAGATCATCTACGACAACCAATCGGGGCGAGCTGGCGGAACCCTGACCCGCAGCGAGCGCAGCAGCGCCCTGCCGGTCATGACCACCAGCGGCGGGGTCGCGGGATATCTGCTGTTGTTGCCGCCCGGCCTGGCGCAACTGGCCCCGTCTGAGCAGGCTGTGCTGGACCGCATCAATCTGGCACTGGCAGCCGCAGCCGCATTGGCGTTGCTGGTTGGTTCGTTGGTGGGTGTTGTGTTGGCGCGCACGCTGGCCCGGCCCATGGTGCGCGTCGCCGGCGCCGCTGAATCGCTGGCTGCTGGCGACCTCAGCCAGCGGGTACCGGTGGAAGGGGCGCTGGAAACACAGACGCTGGGCCGGTCCTTCAACAGCATGGCGGAGAATCTCCAGCAAGCCGAGCAGTTGCGGCGCAACCTGCTGGCCGACGTGGCCCACGAGCTGCGCACCCCGTTGACCGTCATTCAGGGTAATCTGCAAGCCTTGCTGGACGGCGTCTACCCGCTGGAGCGGGCCGAGATCGCGACGATCTACGACGAGACGCGGCTGCTCAGCCGGCTGGTGGCTGACCTGCGCGAGTTGGCCCAGGCCGAGGCTGGCCAGTTGCAGCTCGATCTGCGGCCAACCGACATGATAATCGTCCTGCGCCAGACCGCCGACAGCTTCACTCCCTTTGCCGAGGCGAAAGCCGTAACCCTGCGCGCCAACCTGACGGCGAACCTGCCAGACGTGATGGCTGATCCCGATCGTGTTGGCCAGATCGTGCGCAATCTTGTTTCAAACGGGGTGCGGCACGCGGCGCGCGGCGGAGTTGTTGCCATCAGCGCGCGGGATACCCTGGCTGACCAGAAGCGCAGCGTGCGGGTCGAAGTTAGCGACGACGGACCCGGCATTCCGCCTGATCAAATTGCGCACGTGTTCGACCGCTTTTGGCGCGGCGACCAGTCCAGGGCGCGTGATACCGGCGGCAGCGGTCTGGGGCTGGCCATCACCCGCTATCTGGTGGAAGCGCACGGCGGGCAGATCGGGGTCGAGAGCGACGGGCTGTCGGGGACGGTTTTCTGGTTCACGATTCCGGTGACAGATGGTGTAACCGGCGGCGCAAAAGCGGCATCCAACCGGTAAACCCGGAAAACTACGGAAAGGTTCGGAAATGCCGATCTACGAGTATCATTGCAAGGACTGTGGCGATGATTTCGAGCGCTTCATCCGCTCGATGTTCAGCAAGGAAACCATCACCTGCCCCGAGTGTGGCAGCGAGCACGTCAGCAAAGCGTTCAGCGTCTTTGGAACGTCGGGCAGCGGCAGCGGCGGATCGATCAGTTCCGCGGCGGCCTGCGCCCCCAGTGGCTGAAGCATCGCCCGATAATCAGGCCGTGCGCCTGTAACAACAAATGAAAAGTTGGCATCTTTGCGGCAAAGATGCCAACTTTTCGCGTCTCCGTTATTGTCGGTTCACCAGCACCCAGACTTTTCCAGCGCTGGCTACAACCAGCGATGTACCTGATACCGGGGAGTCTCCGTCTGGTGTAGCGGGACGCTTCGCTGAGTATTTTGAATGCTGTTGTTGGTCCCCAATTTTCGCTCAGCGTGACAAATACGCGGGAGCTGCCTGCGTCGGGCTTGCTGTCAACGCTGCGCTGTGGCTACGTGCCGATTACGCCGTGCACGAAGTTCAATTCAACCCGGCGGTCCATGTGCCACTCTGGAATAAATGAATGTTACAGACATAGGGGGGAATGGGGATGCTGTAGGAAATCGGGTAGTTGCTGAAACTGTAGGTTCCCGCGGCCGTCGTTGGCGAGTCGAATCGTCCCGCAAACGAAAATAGACCATAGGTGCCAAACTGACCGTCCACGATCGCGCCGGCGCCGGCAATGTTAACGCTCGTTGTCCCTGATGTTGTCACGCCACAAGCGGTTACAGTCCAGGAGGTGGTCAGTTCGAAGGAACGCCACTGCCCGCCGCTGCTGATCACGTCGAACGCCATCGGCTGGCTGCGGCTGGTGACACCGGTCCAATGGCCTGTGTTGGGCGTCACGGGTGGACCTGTGGTAGGCGAAGGCGTGACGGTGGGGCTGGCTGTCGCAGTGGTGGTTGGCGTCGCGGATCGTGTAGACGTGGCGGTCGCTGACGAGGTGCGGGATGGCGATGGCGTTGAAGTAGCCGTGTGGGTCGCGGTGGGTGATGCGGTGGACGTAGGTGTGGCAGGTGCGGTGGCCGTAGGCGTCGACGTGACAGTTGCTGTCGCCGTGGGCGCAAGTGTGACAGTTGCTGTGTTGGTGGGCGTCGGTGTCCAGTCAGCACCGGATTGACCAAACACCAGCGGCAGATACACGCTATTCGTCTCGTTGCTGCCGGAACAGCATCTGCTGTGATCGTTTGCCGCAGCCGCGATCCCCGCTGTTAGCACAACCAGCAGCAGGCCGCTCGCGGCAAACCAAAGTCGCCAGCCGTTCATTTATCCGTACACCGCCCGCAGGGTTGCGGCCAGACGCGACTCGTCGGTGAGGTCGGTAGAGTCGACAAACTGGTCGACGGCGCCAACAGGTGGCAGCTCCCGCAACGTTTCATCGGTGATGGCAGCTTTCAGCGCGTCAGCGAAGCGACCGGCAAAGAGGACCGTAAAAGGCCGGCTGAAAAATGGACGTACAGTAGGATCGACCGGCGGAGTGACAGCGAGGTCGTTGTGCATCCGTGCGACAATTTCATACGCCTCGGCCAGCGGCTGCTGCCGCGACGTCCAGTCCAGGGCTGTCAGTGCCGCTTCAAACAGAGGGGTAAGGAAATCCGCGCAGCTAAGCCGGCTGAAAGCGGTTCCCAGCCACTTGTTGTACGGCGCGTAACGACGCTCTTGCAGGAAAGTCAGCCGCATCAAGTCGCGCACCAGCCGCGCGGCCACGATGCGCGAACCCAGTTCGTCGCCTGCCTGCCCGGTGCGTCCGACAAACGCCTCCTCCTGGCCGATGCGGGCCCACTGGGCGCGCATGCGGTAGAGCCAGACATCGTGCGGGAACCAGGTGAAACGCGTCCGGGCCGGTTCCAGCGCTCCCAGCCTGTCATGGAACACCTCGCCCGCGGTGATCTCCAGCAGTTGCTGCTGCGGCAATACCAGCCAATCCACGGCCGTCAGCGTGTCGTCAGGTGCAACTCCCAGATAGCGCCGGAAGTACGCATCGACGGTGGTGATCTCGATCAGGTGGCGCACCGGCCCTTCGTCCACCGCTTCCATGCACTGAGTGCCGCCGTCGCTGAGGTCCGGTGCGCTGAAGTTGACCGGATAACCGAGAAATGTTAGCGGCAACCGATCGCGCAGCGTCTGATCAATGGCAGCACGCAACTGGACGAAATCCGCCGATGACAGGAAGAGCTGCAACCGCGGTCCCCAATTGTGGTCGGTAGACTGCTCCGTATCGAACCTTAACACGTCCGATCCGTACCCAATCAGCGCGGCTGAATAAGCCAGGCCAGGGAATTCACGGGACAGAATGGGGCGCACAGCCTCGGAATAGAAGCGCCGGTTCAGTGTCAGACCGGGGAGGAAGATTGGCATGGGATACGGAAGGAAAGGAAGGAAAAGGAGGGAAACCGGACCTGCGAAGTGCGCGCATTCCCAGTTTTCCTCTCGTTTCCCTTCTTTCCCTCTTTCCGCTTCACCTCAGTTTGTCTGCCGGAACGTAATGACGTAGCTCCAATGCTTGTACGGCGGCAGTGGGCAATTATCCACAGTCGGGCAGGCGTCGCCCAGTTTGCCGGCGATGTCTGACGGCAAAGGGCTGACCAATGACATGGCGTGCGAGGTTTCACTGGTAACCGGCTGCCCATTGACGCTTTGGATCATCAGGCGAAATTCCTCGGCAGTCATCAGGATCTCGGCCTTGCCCGGCCCCTTGTCGCCGCTGACGACCTGGATCGGATAGGGCGCGGTGTTGACAATCACCGCACCGTCGATGGGGTTGCCGGCGGCATCGACCACGGTGATGTAGATGTTGCGCAATCCGCCAAACTCAATGCCACCGTTGTTCTCGCCCAGACCAAGCGCACGCAATTCGCTGATCACGAAATCGACGGCGGGCGCGGGCGGGCTGGTCGGTTCGGGCGTCGCGGTCGGCGGCGCCGGCGCAGATGTGGCCGCCGCCTGTGGTGTGTCGGTGGGCGGCTGCTGGGGCGTCTCAGTAGGAGGCGCCGGCGTCTCCGTCGCGGGGACAGGGGTGTCAGTCGGCGGCAGAGGCGTGTCAGTTGGCAGCGGTGTAGCCGTTGGCGGCGCGGGGGTATTGGTTGGTGGAACCGGCGTGGCAGTGTCGGTCGCCGTCGCCGTGGGAACTATGGACGTTGGAGTCTTTGTTGGCGTAGCGGTCGGCTCAGGCGCGGCGGCCGGACCGCAGGCGGTCAGCGCGGCAGTTAGCAGAATTAGCGCGCAGATGAGCAGCAACAACGGGCGGTTCGGAAGCAGTTTCATGGCAGACCTGACGAAGCGAACGTCAATCTTCTACGAAGTCGCGAATGAACGAGAAGATAAACCGGTCGGCATCGATGCGACCGTTGATCACATCCCACAGGCCGCGGGCCAGCGGCAGGCTGACATACAGCTTCTCGGCAAGGTTGAGGGCGATGCGCAGCGTGCCGTAGCCCTCCGGCAGCACGCCCATCTCCTGCTGGATGGCGGCGAGATCGCGGCCCTGGCTGAGCAGCTCGCCCAGGTGGCGGTTGTGGCTCTGCCCGCTGAGGGAGGTCGCCAGCAGGTCGCCCATGCCGGCCAGATAGGCGAACGTTTTTGCCTCAGCACCCATGGCCACACCGAGACGCGTCATTTCCTCCAGCGCGATGGTCAGATAGACGGCGCGGAAATTGAGGCTGGTGATCCCCTGGCCGTCGAACAGGCCCAGCCCGATGGCGTAGATGTTTTTGAGCAGCCCGCCCAGCTCGACGCCTACGGTGTCGTGGGAGAAGCGGGTGCGGAAGTGGCGCGTGTCCAGCACGCGGCTGACGCGCATCAGGTCGGCGTCGCGGCTGCCGGCCAGCACCACGATGGTGGGCATGCCGTGGGCAAACTCGCTGGCGATGGACGGCCCCGACAGCATGACACACGGATTGGCGGGGAAGAGCATCTCGGTGGTCTGGAACGCAGTCAGCCCGGTCTCCGCGTCGATCCCTTTGGCCATGTTGACGATCACCGTGTCGGGCGAGACCAGCCCGGCATCGACCACCGCCTGTACAGTTGGCCGAATGAAGCGCGCCGGTATGGCCAGAAAGACGATCTCCGTACCGCCGAACACCTGACTCACGTCAGTGGTGGCACGCAGCGAGTGATCGAGCGAGATGCCCGGTAGAAATCGTTGATTGGTATGCTGGCTGTTGATCTCGTCGACCACAGCCGCATCGTATTCCCAGCCGATGACCGCGCAACAGTTGGTCGTTACCAGATTAGCGATGGCCGTGCCCAGATTTCCCAGGCCGATGAGGCCGACCGACGGTTTGTCAGGTTGTGGCATGATGTGTGTGACCTGTCATTCCCGCGGAGGCGGGAGTCCAGCTTGGTGGACGGTGGATTCCCGCCTCCGCGGGAATGACGAGACGTTGTAGGCTGATGTGACACTGTGTTTCATCAATTATGCAGCGGCCGGCTGCCCGCGATAGGTCTGTATTTCGTCGTAAAACGCGTCGAATGCGGCTGGATCGGAAAAGGCTCGCCGCGGCACAGCCATGGCTTGCTCGGAAGTGCCAAAAATCAGCAGGTGATCCGCGGTTTTGGTGACATCCACAACCTCGGGCCAGGCCAGCGCAAGCTCGCCCGCATCCGCGCGCACGCTGATACCGTCCTTCGCGAGAATCACCTGTTGGGTGGCAATCTTCCCTCCGGGTTCGACGCCGGCAAAGGCCTTGTGTACCGAACGGTTATTGCTCCAACGCCGAACACCGCCAGAGAATACCAACACCAGCAGAATGGTTGGACAGATCAACGGGACGCTGGACGCCGCGATCCAGCCGGCCGACAGACCTGCGCCCTGGCTGCGAATGGTGTCGAATGCGCTGTAGAGCAAGAAGAGGAACACGAGAACAATAAGTCCCTGGACCAAACGACGGCGGCGCCGTTCGCGCGGCGAGCGCTCCGAGTGATACAGCGTGAGGGCTTCCATGTCCTCGAGGGTCAGGTCATAGGCGATGGTGGTCACGGACGCATTGTAACTGAAGAGCGCCCTGACAGCCAATCGCGGGAGGATTCGGCCCATCGCCCACGGACAGCGAGGGGCCGAAGTGAGCGCAGGCTGCTATGCCAGCGCGTAGCACACCAGATCGGTGGACAGCAGATAGGGGCAGTTGCCCTCCGTGCCGCACGCAGCACAGGCCACCGGCTCGATGCCCTCGGTGCGCGTCAACCGGCCCATGGCAACCAGCTCCAACAGCATGCCGTCCAGCGCCGAAGGTTCGATGTCGAGCTGGGCAGCCAGCAATGGCAGGCTGATAGGGCCGGGCGCTTCGCGGAAGGTGCGCAGGATTTGGCGTAGCATGGATTAACTCACAAGGTGGTTGGCAGGACATCGGAAGCCGCCGTCTGCTGTGATGGTCGGCCTGCAACGTGCTAACAAGCCCAAGTCATCGACCGGCGACTTCCGATGTCTGATTCTTACCCCAGCCAGAGCGCCAGCCGGTAGGCGACCAGACCGGCAATCCACGCCAGGGCGGTCAGGTAGAAGATACTGAACGCGGCCCAGCGGCCGCCGTATTCCGATTTCAGCGCGCCGACAGTCGCGATGCAGGGCGCGTAGATCAGCACGAAAACAAGGAATGCCGCCGCGGAAGCAGGCGAGAAGTTCTGCTGCAAGGCAATGCTGAGGCTGGTGTCGCCCGCCGCACCGTCGTGGCTGACAAGATCAACCCCGGGGAGGATGCTGATGACGACTTTGACCGACTCCAGCACCGCCTCGCCAAATCCAACCACCACTGCGCGCAGATCGGCGGCAACATCCACCGGCTGTGGTTCCGGCGCTTCGTTGTCCCCGAGGTAAATGACGCTCATGCTGCTGATGACCACTTCCTTGGCGACGAGTCCGGTGGCCAGCGAGCCGGTCGCTTCCCAATTGCCGAAGCCCAGCGGCGCGAACAGCGGCGCCACCACGCCCGCCGCCCTGCCAAACAGGCTATCTGCCGTATCGTCGACCCCTACGGGCAGGTTGAGCAGCGCCCACACGACAATCGACGCCAGCAGGATCAGCGTCGCGGCCTTGCGCACGAACTCCTCGCTGTGCCGCCACATGTGAGTCACCAGACCGTGCAAAGCAGGCATGCGATAGGGTGGAAGCTCCAGCACAAAAAGCGAATCGGCGGTGCCGGCAAACAACGTGCGGCGAAAGAGCAGCCCTGACAACACCGCCAGCGCAATGCCCAGCACATAGAGGCCGAAGACCACCAGCGCGGCGTTGCCGGGAAAGAACGCGGCCGCGAAGATGACATAGATCGGCAGGCGGGCCGCGCAACTCATCAGCGGCACCATGAGACCAGTCAGCAAGCGGTCGCGGCGGTTCTCCAGCGTCCGGGTTGCGAGGATACCCGGCACATTGCAGCCGAAGCCGACCACCAGCGGGATGAAGCTCTTGCCGTGCAACCCCAGCAGATGCATCAGGCGATCCATCACGAACGCCGCGCGCGCCATGTAGCCGCTGTCTTCCAGCACCGCCAGACAGAAATAGAGCACCAGCAGCACCGGCAGGAAGACCATCACGCCGCCCACGCCGGCCAGCACGCCGTCCACCAGCAACGAGAGCAGCCAGGCAGGCGCGCTCACGGCCGTCAATACGGCGGTAACCCAGCCGGCCAGCACCTGGTTGACCACCAGATCGATCCAGGTGACAAAGGGCGCTGACGCATTGGCAGTCAGCACAAACACCAGCGCCATCAAGCCGAAGAAGATCGGCAGACCCAGCGCGCGGTGCGCCACCAGATCGTCGATGCGGTCGGTGGTGCTGCGCTGTTGCGCGCTGCGGCTGTTGGTCACCACCTGATGCGCCAGGCCATGGACGTAGCCATAGCGACGGTCGGCGATCAGCAGTTCCACGTCGTCGCCGTAGATCGTCCCGATGCGCTGCGCAGCTGCGCGGGCTTCGTCGCGCAGCGCCACGGCGGCCGGTGACTGGTCGCAGAGCGCCTCGATGCGCGGATCGCCTTCCAGCAACTTCAATGCGGTGTAGCGCGGCGCTCGCGGGTCAATCAGCCGTGCGATTTCAGGTTGCAGCGCCGCAATGGCTTGCTCCAGTTCCTGACCATAGTCCACCGTCCTGGGCTGCGGCGTGGCCTGCTCGATAGCCTGCTGCAATAGATCTTCCAGCCCGCGACGCTTGCTGCCGACCGTGGGCGTCACCGGGATGCCCAACAGCCGCTGCAGGAGGTCCACGTCGATGATCGTTCCATCTGCCTCGGCAGCGTCCATCATGTTCAGCGCCAGGGTGGTCGGCGCTCCCAACTCCAGTATCTGCACAGCCAGATAGAGATTGCGTTCCAGGTTCGTCGCGTCGGCGACAACGATGGCAACGTCGGGATGCTCCTCCAGGATGAAATCGCGCGCGATGGTCTCTTCCAGCGAATGGGCGCTGAGGCTGTAGGTGCCGGGCAGGTCCACCAGCGTAACCGATGTGCCGTTCCAGTGCGCCGTGCCAGAGCTGACCGCGACCGTTTTGCCGGGCCAGTTGCCGACGTGCTGGCGCGCGCCGGTCAACGCGTTGAAGATGGTGCTTTTGCCGGCGTTGGGGTTGCCGGCCAGCACTACCAGCGGCTGCGCACCGGCCCTAACGGCCATGACCGCGCCTCGCCAGCCAGCGTCGCCAGCGTCCCGTTTTTTCAGGCGCTGTCCCGTCGCCACCTGCGCCCGCCATCACCGTGTGGACCAGGATCTGTTGCGCCTCGCTGTGGCGGAGCGACAGGTGATAGCCCTTGACCAGGTATTCGACCGGATCGCCAAGCGGCGCCACGCGCACGACAGCGATCTCCGCGCCGGGGATAACTCCCATGTCCAGCAAGCGTTTGCGCAGCGCGCCGTGACCACGCACCTCCTGAATGATGGCGTGGTCGCTGGGTGACAGGTCGGTCAACGATGGCATTTATGTCGCTCCTTCTAATCCTGCTGCAAATTCTTTAGTCGGATCATAACATCTGGCTTCCCATCCGTCCATGATATAGATCAGGTTTTATGAGCAAGTCGAGAAAGCTATCCGTTTGACAGAACGATTCGAATGGGATATCCTGCCAGTTGCCAATCTAGCACCAGGAGTTCTCCCCGTGACAGCAACCCTACTCAGTATCGTCTACAGCCCACAACCAGGTAGCTTCAACCGCAAATCCTTGCCGGAGGCAACCTTGCTGACCGGCTATGGGATCGACGGTGACCGCAAGGCCGGCAACCCCAAACGCAACCTGAACATCATGGATCAGGAAACGCTGGACATCCTGGACGCTGAGGGCATCCCCACCGGCCCCGGCGTGCTGGGCGAAAACATGATCCTGGCCGGTGTGCGTTTGGATGCGACCCCACCCGGTACCCGTATCCGCATCGGACAGCAGGTACTGGTGGAGATGGTGGCGCTGCGCGAGCCGTGCTACAAGTTAACTGCGCTGGACGCCAGGATGCCCGACTGCGTCATCGGCCGCGTCGGCGTCATGGCGCGCGTGCTGGAAGGCGGCGTCGTGCGGGTGGGCGACGCGGTGGAGGTTATGGACGGGGCCATCAAATGAATTCCATGTCTGGAAACTGAAGTATGCTGAAGCATACGCCGTCCAACTCTCTGCTCCGGCCGGTCTGCGACCGAGCCGGGACACCGTCGGCCAATCTTTAGAGGCTGTTTGATAGGTCTCTTGGTAGACTTCGGAAGTCGACGACTACTCATCACGACGTCCTCCATCCGTTGGAATGCCTTCTAGCCATAGGTTCGTCGACTTCCCAAGTATAGGCGAACGCCCGGTACACTCATCGGCTAATCTCTGACACACCGACTAACAGATCCCCTGATCCTCACCCATGTGGCAAACATATCACCAACCGACAACGTTGTCTGACGCGCTGGCGCTGCTGGCCGAACACGGCGCAGATGCGCGTATCATCGCCGGCGGCACCGATCTGATCATCGAACTGGAACGGGGCGTTCGTCACCAGCAGGTCCTGATCGACGTCACGCGCATCCCTGACCTCAACCGCATCGCGCTGGACCAGGCAGCCGCCGGGTTCATGCTTGGCCCGCTCGTGACCCACGCCAGCGTAACAGCATCTCCGCTGCTGGTCGAGCGAGCATTCCCTCTGGCCCGCGCCTGCTGGGAAGTCGGCGCGCCGCAGATACGCAACCGCGGCACCGTAGCCGGCAACGTGATCACTGCCAGCCCTGCCAACGACACCATCACCCCGTTGTGGGCGCTGGACGGCGCGGTGACCCTCTCCAGCCAGGCGCGTGGCGAGCGGCGTCTGCCCTTTGACCAGTTCTTCCGCGGCGTGCGCCGCACAGCGCTGGAAGCAGACGAAATGCTGACAGGCATTCACCTGCGCGCTCTGCCAGCCACCGCCCGCGGCACGTTCATCAAACTGGGATTGCGGCGCGCCCAGGCCATTTCGCTGGTCAACGTGGCGGTCGTGCTGGACTTCGACTCAGCAGCGCTCGGGCCGGTCTCCGACCGTGCCGTGACCGGTGCACGCATCGCCCTTGGCTCGGTCGCGCCGACCATCGTGCGCGCCAAGGATGCGGAGGCCAGCCTGATCGGTCAGCCGCTGAGCGACCGGACCATCGTCGCCGCGGCCGAGCTGGCAGTGCAGGCCGCCCATCCCATCGACGACGTGCGCGCCAGCGCCGACTACCGCACGTCGATGATCGGTGTGCTGGTCGAGCGAGCATTGCGCCAGCTGCGCGCCGGCACGGAACGCGGCGGCTGGCCCGCCACCCCCATCCTGCTTCGGTCACCGGTCACCAGTCATCAGTCATCGGTAATCAGTGATCAGTCATTCGTTGTCGATCACGCATCACGCATCACGCTCACCCTGAACGGCGCGCCGGCCACCCTTGAAAACGCCGCCGGCAAGACCCTGCTGCGAGCGCTGCGCGAGAACGCCCACATGACCGGCGTCAAAGAAGGCTGCGCCGAGGGCGAGTGTGGTGCGTGTACGGTCTGGCTGGACGACGAGGCGGTGATGGCCTGCCTGGTGCCGGCCGAGCGGGCCGCCGGCTGTGACGTAGTCACCGTCGAGGGGCTGGTCGCGGACGAACGGCTGCACGCGGTGCAGGCCGCGTTTGTCAGCGAAGGTGCGGTGCAGTGCGGCTATTGCACACCCGGTCTCCTCATGTCGGCGGCCAAGCTGCTGGAGGAGTGTCCCGACCCGACCGTGGGCGACATCCAGCAAGCGCTGGCCGGGAATCTTTGCCGCTGCACGGGCTACGCCAAGGTGGTCGCAGCAGTTGAGAGGGCTGCGCATATGAAAGGCTGACGGACACGGTTTTCCGCCTTGAGATGGGGTGTCATCCCGGAGTTGAACGAACGTGAGACATTGCGTAATTGGCTGCATTGCTGGTTTGGTGATGTCAACGCTGGCTGCTTGTACAGGTATTCCGACTGCGCAACAAACGCCTGAGGTCGTGTTGGCATCGGTCGCGGTGGAGACGGCAACACAGGCGGTAGTGCCTGCACCCACCGTGACACTTCTGCCCACGCTGGAACCTGAGCCTGTGGCCGCGACCGAGCTTCAGCCGGCTCTCGAACCGCTTGCACAGGTCAATGGTGTTGTTACCCAGACCGGCGGCCTGATAAAGGGTCTGGCAATCGATCCACCTTTCGTGTACCTGACCAATGGCCCCGGTCTCTCAATTCTGGATGCCAGCGACCCAGCGCATCCGCGACAGGTTGGACAGATCACTCTGGCAGACACGACATTCGAGGACGTCGCCGTAGCTGGCGGCCTTGCCTATCTGGTCGGCCCCAGTGGCTTGTGGATTGTCGACATCTCCGATGCCGCTGTGCCGCGGCTAGTGAGTCACAGTCGGCTGCCGGCCAACGGCAAGGCCGTGGCAATCCAGGATACTCTGGCTTACGTGGCGGCCAACGGTATCTACACCAATCCGCCGGGTCAGAATGGGCTGTTCATCGTGGATGTCGCGATCCCCGCGTCGCCCGTCTTGGTCGGAAGTCTGGTCGTGGATGAGGATACGTACGCAGTGGATGTGCAGGACAAACTGGCTCTTTTGGTTGCCGGTGGAGTGCATTTCGTAGACGTCTCTGACCCCGCGGCTCCCAAGTCAGTTGGCTTCTACCGGCCGGAATTCGGGATGGTTCAGGCCGTTGCGGTAACAGGAGACAAGGCCTATGTGAACGCTTTCAACGACTTCAGCGTGTTCGATATCACTGACCCAGGCGCGCCGGCGCGCCTGGGCAGCCTGCCGGTCAACGGCTCCGACATCGCGGTCGCCGATGACCTTGCATTCGTAGCTGCTGGTGGCGTAACCGTGGTGGATGTATCCGATCCTACTGCGCCAACGGGCATCGGTTGGTATTGGGCACCGGTGACGTCGCTGGAACTGTCTCCCGCCGACAACCTGGCATACATTGTGGTGGGCCAGAGCGGTCTGGACGTGGTGGATATCTCGAACCCGCGCAGGCAGACGCTGGCAGGCAGTTGGGAGATAGTGCCGGGCGGACCGTCTTGGGATGATCCTTCAATCACCAAACCTGCCGGTGTGCCAGGCAGAATCAACGCTGTGACGCTGGCCAACGGCCACCTTTTTGCCGTTGAAGCCGACCATGGGCTATGGGCCTTCGATCTCTCGGATCCTGCCAGTCCGCAGCCCATCAGCTTCAAAGAGATGCCAGGTGGTTTTAGACAACTGACCGTGTTGGACAACTTCCTGATCTACGTAGCCAAAGGCGGTCTGTGGATGGTGGACGCGTCCAATCCGGCCGTGCAGCGCCTTGAGTCGTCGTGCTGCCCACTGAGCGCTGTCTGGCTCGACGTGCAGGACCATCTTGGGTACTTGGCTACCAGCGAGAATGGCCTGCATGTGTTTGATTTCGCAGATCCGGCGCATCCGGTCGAGATCGGCGTCTTTCCCAGCGATGCCTACCAGATCGAGGTGGCTGCGCGCGGCTCGGTTGCCTATGTGGCTGAGGCGCCCAAATCGGATCCGGAGAACAGGCTCAACCATCTGGGCGGCGGGCTGCGCATTATCGATGTGTCTGACCCGGCCAAGCCGCAGGAGCTCAGCTTTGTCGATACGCCAGGTTGGATCGAAGACATGGCCATCGTCGGCGACAAGATCTATCTGGCCGAGGGCGGGCCAGGTGCGGTGCGGGTGTTCGATGTATCCGACCCCGCGACGCCGGTCGAGGTACAGGTTTTTGATGCCGATGTCTGGGCGATGCATGTCATCATCGTCGACGGCGATCAGGCGACCGTGCCCATCGGTGGCAACCTGTACACCTTTGACCTGCCGGCGCCTGGCACTGCGCCAGGTTTGAGCGTACTGGGTCAAGCTGGCCCTGGTGCCACCGTCGGTGACCTGGTCTACGTGCCTGCTGATGACCAGGGTCTGATGGTGCTGCGCCTGCCTCCGCCGTCAGAGCAGTAATCACTTTGGCCAATCCCAGCACCAGCCAGCGCCTTCCAATCGCTGTACCCGACAACCATGCCATCCAATCTACCAATCTACCAACCTACGAGGTACCAAAATGCGCGCAGTAGGTAGCTCCATTCCCCGCGTCGACGCGCGGCACAAAGTCACCGGCGAAGCGTTGTATCCTGGCGACATCGACCGGCCCGGCCAGCTCTGGCTGAGAGTGGTCTTCGCCGAACGGCCCCACGCCCGCATTCGCGGCATCGACACCAGCGCGGCTATGGCGGCGCCCGGCGTGGTGGCAGTGTTCACCGCCGCCGACGTGCCCAACAACGTCTATGGCCTCAACACGCTGGACCAGCCGGTGCTCTGCGGCCCCGGCGCGCCGCGCGGCATGGCCGACGCGGACATCGTGCGTTTCGTGGGTGACCAGGTCGCGTTGGTGGTGGCCGAAACTGAGACGCAGGCCAACTCGGCCGCGCGCCTGCTACAGATCGACTTCGAGGATCTGCCGGTGGTCAGTGATCCGCTGGCCGCCATGCAGCCGGGCAGCCCGCTGGTCCATGGCTACCGCGACAACAACGTGCTGCTAGAGTACCACGTTCGCACCGGCGATGTGGAGGCGGGCTTTGCGCGCGCCGACGTGGTAGTCGAGCACACCTACCGTACCGGCGCACAGGAGCACGCCTATCTTCAGCCCGAGGCCGGGTTGAGTTACATCGACGCGCTGGGTCGGATCGTCGTTGTGGTGGCCGGCCAGTGGGTACACGAGGACCGCCAACAGATCGCCCACGCGCTGGGCCTGCCGGAAGATCAGGTCGTCGTGCGCTATCCGGCCATCGGCGGGGCGTTCGGCGGCCGCGAGGATATGTCGGTGCAGATCGTGCTGGCACTGGCTGCCTGGCGGCTCAAGCAGCGCGGCATCGACCGCCCGGTCAAGACGATCTGGAGCCGGCGCGAGTCGATCATCGGTCACCACAAGCGCCACCCTTCGGTAGTTAGCGCAAAATGGGGTGCGACGCGGGATGGCAAGCTGGTCGCGCAGCAGGTCGATTTCACCAGCGACTGCGGCGCCTACGCCTACACTTCCACCAAGGTGCTGGGCAATGCGACGCTGGCCTGCCTGGGGCCATACGTGTGCGACAACGTCCACGTCGATGCGCGCACCGTCTACACCAACAACGTGCCCGGCGGCGCGTATCGCGGCTTCGGCGGCCCGCAGGGCCACTTCGCGGCTGAACTGCAGATGGACCGCCTGGCCGAGGCGCTGGGCATGGACCCACTGGAGCTGCGTCTGCGCAACGCGTGGCACGAAGGCTCGCTCATGGCGACCCGCAGCGTTCTCCCGGCCGGCGTCACCATCGTGCCGGTGCTGGAACGCCTCGCTGCCGAGATCAGCGGGAGCGAAAACGGTGGCCAGTCCCCACGCCCCAGCCCCCAGTCACCAGTCCCCAGCCCACACGCCCCCTTCCTCACCTCCCTCGACGCGTCCGCCGGCCGGCGGCTGCGCGGCACCGGCATTGCCTGCTGCTTCAAGAACGTCGGCTTCAGTCTGGGCTACCGCGATGTCTGCAACGCGACGGTGGAACTTTACGGCACGGGCGAGATCGAGCGGGTTGTCGTACGCCACGCCGCCGCTGAAGTCGGCCAGGGGACACACACCGTCATGGCGCAGGTCGCGGCTGAGGTCGTTGGCGTGCCGCCGGAGCAAGTCGAGCTGATCGTGCAGGACACCGCGGAGACCGAGAACAGCGGCAGCGTGTCGGCCAGCCGCATGACCTTCATGGCCGGCAACGCCATCAAAGGCGCGGCTGAGCAGGCGCTGGCGCGCTGGCAGGACGAGGAACGGCCGGCGATTGCACACTTCGAGTATGTGCCGCGGGCGACCACGCCTTACGACAAGCTCACCGGCCAGAGCGATCCCAATATCACCCATGGCTACTGTGCGCAGGCGGTGGAGGTCGAGGTTGACCCGGACACCGGCCACGTTCACGTGCTGCAGGTCATCTCGGTCAACGACGTCGGGCGCGCCATCAATCCGCAGCAGGTCGAGGGCCAAATCGAGGGAGCCGTTGCTCAATCGGTCGGCTGGACAACCCACGAAAACTTCGTGCAGCGCGACGGACGGGTGCTCACCGACCAGTTGAGCACGTACCTCATCCCGACCGTGGTGGATGTGGCCAACGTGAAGTCTGTGATCCTCGAGATCCCCGATCCGCAGGGACCGCTGGGGGCGCGCGGCATGGCTGAAATGCCCTTCATCCCCACCGCGCCGGCCATCGTCGCCGCAGTTCACGACGCGACCGGCGTCTGGTTCGACGAGATTCCGCTGACGCCGGAGAGGGTCTGGCGCGGTCTGCGCGCGGCAGCCAGATGACCAACGCCGCGGCTCGCGCCTGACCGGCAGATCAGGCGCGAGCCGTTTCAACGTCACATTTACCTGGCCTGGTCGGCTGGTCGCGCCAACTCCTCCGCGGACGCGATCAGACCATCGACGCGGTTCACCAGATTGACGACCTCTGCTGTTCCCGGCGCGCCGTCGAGGATCTCCTGCAACTGTTCGCGGCTGGCCGTCAGGTCCGCGATGGTTGCCGGAACTGCCGGAACTTCTTTGCGCTGTGGCTCGACCAGATGCAGCCACAGCACCCCCACCGCCACGGTCACCGCCGGCGCAAAGATCAGCCCGGCCAGACCAAACTCCATGGCAAGCACCAACGCGACGATCAACAGCAGCAGCGGACTGGTCCGCAGGCGCGGGAAGTAGCGCGGCTGGATGCGAAACTCAAACACCAGGCTGACCACCAGCGCATAGACTGCACCCAGCACAGCCGCCTTTGGGTCGGTCACCAGCCCGAACATCAACACCAGAAGCGGGGCCAGCACGACACTGAGCCACGGGATCAGCTGCACGATGCCGCCCAACACGGCCAGCAGCGCGGCGTACGGCACCCCCAGCACGAGATATCCGATCCACAGAATCGCTCCCGACAAAACGACCTGGGCGAAGGTGTTGCGCAGCAGCGTGCCAACCCCTTCCTCCAGATCCCGCCAGACACGCCGCACCCGGCCGCGTGTCGCCAGCGGCATCGTGGTCAGCCACAGTCGCTCGAAACGCACATGGTCCACGCTCCAGTAGAGGCTGAGGATCAGGATCGTAATCCCTTTGCCCAGCAGCGAACCCACACCGCTGGCCAGTGAGGCGACGCCCTGGAATACCGGCACATCGGTCTGGCCGCTGAGCGCCTTGTACAACAGGTCCGGTTTGGGTAAGACATTGGCAACCGTGCGCTGGAACTCCAGGGGCGACTCCGGCCACTGGGCAGCCACCCGCTCATAGGTCGTCGCCAGATGGTTGAGCAGATCTTGCACATCCCCGTACAGCGGGCCAATCGCCAGAAACAGCATCGCCACAATCCCCAGCCCAAGCATCAGATAAACGATCGCGACGCTGATGCCCGGCGACACGCGGTGCTGCAAGCGGTCAATCAGGGGTCGCAGGCTCGCTGCCAGCGCAACCGCCAGCAGGAACAGAAGAATCGGCTCGCGAAACAGCCAGACCAGCGCCAGTCCGATCAGAGTCAGCAACACCAGGACGGTAGAGCGCGCAAGCCGGGTCATGACGCCGCTTCCTCGGCGCGCTCTTGTCCGGACACCACGTTCTCGATCCCCAGAGCCAGCGCCTCCACCAGCTCCTCCGGTTGATCATGCGCGGCGGTGGAGAGTGCCGTTTTCCTGCGCAACGCCTTGCGCACGTCATAGACGAGCCGATTGGCCTCGTAGCGCAGCAGCGCCAGCTTGTCCCGCCCTCCCATCGCATCCCAGTCCTCCCGATCCAGGTTCAGGACCGAACTGCGCAGCGCAATCTGAATGATGGCTGCCAGGGGAACGGCCACCAGCGCGCCGGGAATGCCAAACAGCGAGCCCAGCGCCAGCAATGCCAGCAGCGTCACCAGTGGATTCACACCGACCGACTGCCCCACGACGCGCGGCACCAGAATGTAGTTCTCCAGCGCCTGGATGACCACCGCAGTCACCACCACCCAGACCGCCTTCGAGGGATCGTTGGTCAGCGCGACCAGCAGCGCCACCGCAGCGCTCAACACCGGACCGACCAACGGGACCAGCTCAAACAGGCCGGCCAGCATGGCCAGCGCAACCGCGTAGGGCAGACCAATCAGCAGATACGCCACCAGCGTCGCCGCGCCGACCAGCAAGCCCAGCAGAAGCTGGCCGGCGAGATAGGCGCCCACAGTAGCCTCCACCTCGTCGATGACCGCCCGGATGCGCTTCCGCCGCTCCATCGGCACAAAGCGCAGAAACAGCAGCTCAGCGCGCACGTTCTCCAGGTTCCAGTAATAGGCCAGCGCGAAGATGGTCAGGCTGACCAGCAGGACACGCAACGCGATAGCAGCGTCGGCAATAAACGTTGCGACCTGAGCCAGCTCCTCGGCATCCGTCTGAACAGCCCCGCTCGATGGCGGCAAGGGAGGCGCGATCAGTGCCACGCGCAGCAACACGTAGTTGGGCGACGCGATCAACTTGTCGCGCAACATCCGGTAATACTCAGGAATGCGGTCCGCAAAGTCGCTCGCCTGGTTGGCCAGCATCGGGCCGACCAATAATACAAACAGCACCAGCGCCAGCAGCAAGGCCACGTACACCAATGCCACCGCCGCCGCGCGCGGCAACCGTCTGCCTACCAACCAGTTGACAACCGGTGTGATGGCGACGTGAAGGAAGAAGGCAATCAGCAGGAGAAAAACAACCAGCCGGAAGCGGTAGAGCAGATAAAATCCCGCCACGACTGCGACGATCACCAGCGTGGAGAGAACCACCTCGCGGGCGCTACGGCCGCGGAGATCGGTTGGCGCCGATGATGTCATGGGTTATCGCCGCGCGCTGGCAAAGACTGGAGAATGGCGCCGCCGCGCCTTGAACGTTCTCGCGTATGCCGCAGGCCATCTGGCTGGTCAGTCAGTGTCATACATCCTCGACAACCTGGATCGCGCGACTTGGTGAGAAGCAAGCCTCAGCAGCGCGGCTATCCTGTCAACAATAAAGCACACCCGACAATAGGCGCACGATGATAACACGCACTGTTTCCCCTGTCAAAAGCGGTGCGCTCCCCCGCAACATCGAAATATCATAAGCCCGCTCGTTGCGGCCGTCTGCAAGGCCACTACGTGGCCCGGCAGCGAACCGGACGGAGCGGCTTGTGGCTGGCTTCCAGGTGGCTTGTCAGGTTCAGAGCGTGACCGCCGCCTCCGGTACGGTGACCTGCAACTGCACTACCTGCCCGTTGCGCTCAAAGATGCGGCGGGAGGTATCTGCGTCAAGACGGCTTCCCGCCGCGTGCAGGGTCCGTCCATCGGCGAATGTGACGATCAGTTCCGCCTGCCCGCCGCGGCTGTAGATGACCGGGACCTGACAGATCGTAAATGCCAGCGACTTTGGTGGCAGCACCAGGGTCCTTTTGATCTGTGTTATGTCGATATACACAAACGTACCCGATGTCTCCAGAAATTCATCGCTCCTCAGAAGCGTTGGCGCGAAGCAAAGTGAACCGCCCTGCACCGACACGCCCAGCTCCCCGAGCCGTGTCAGTATCTCCTCTTTCACCTGGCCGGTCATGCCGGGCTGGCGGGCGCCGCTGCCCATGGGTGTGTGCGAATAGGGGTCGGTGGGAAATGCACCATACTCAGCGGGTTTCTTGTTGAAGCCCAGTCCTTGCCGGATATCATAGTAGACGTCAGCCAGGGCGGCCGCGACCGCTTGGTCTGACCCTTCCGCCACCGCCCGCGCGTAGCATTCCTGCGCAGCCAGCAGCAGTTTCGATACCATGTGCCAGTAGATGCTGCCCAGCCCCTCGTAAGCGAAAAACGTACCGGACCGCCCCGTGAACGAACGGTGGTCGAATGTCGTTTCAAACAGCCCCAGTATGGAGGCGCGTTCCGCCGATGCCTGCTGCGCATAGGCTGGCTCCTGCGCGAGTTCATCCAGAACGCATGCCACGTCCCCGGCGTTGTAAAAATCGCCGTTGAAGTGAAAGACGCCCGTGTTATCGCGGATAAGCAGACGCCTGTCGTTGGCGGCAGTCAGCAGCGTTACAAGGCGCGAACCGGCAACCGCTGCCGCCGGCACGTTGTTCTTTTGCAGAAAGCCGGGCAGGTGACGGTTGGGGTACAGCATATAGGAATGCTGGTCGGCGCGATAGAGATCGCTTTGGCGCAGGTTTTGCAACAGCGCCAACGATTCCGCCGCCCCTAACATGCCTGATGACAGCAGTGCGACCTGCCCCTCCAGCATCGGATAGAGATGCGCTACGGCGACACCATCCTCGTGCAAACGGAGGATATTGTAGCTGTGAGCCAGCCCATCGGGCCGCCGGTTGGCGCGCAATGTATGCTCGATATATGTCTGCGCCAACACCAGAAAATCGCTCAGCGCCTGGCAATCGAGGTCGACCTGTGTGGCAGACAGTCCGTCCTGGTACACGCCGGCCCGGTAGGCAGTGGCCGCGGCGCCGAGCTGGTCCATGATCGCCCGCCGCGCCTGATCGGTGAAGCCGGTTGCCAGATGAGGTCGGTGCGCGTCGAAGATGGCGTGCACTTCGCGCAGGAGCTGGGCTACGGCCGAGTTGACTGTCAGCCTCTCCGGCTCGTCCTCTGCCAGACGCGCCTGCCAAAAGGCGACAAAGCGGCGCAGGTACGCCACGGTCACCACCGACAGCCCTTTACCCACCAGCGCGTTGTTGGCGTCGTTCCATTCGGGACGCTGCGTGTTCATCCAGATCCCGCCCCCTGGCACAAGATTGGTGAGTTTGGCCAGGAGCAGCACCAACAGCTTTTCGGTCAGGCTGACATGCACCACCGCGCCGCTGCTGTCGCGCAGCAACCGGCCGTCCGTTCCCAGCGCAGCGACAGCCGCGACACTCTCCCGTTCCTTCTCCCAGTCGAACTCGATTGTGTTGTGCCAGTCGGCCAGCATCTGGCGATAGGGGTGCAGGCGATACGGGACGTCGGCATAAGCAAAGATCGGCTGATTCCACAAACTCGCCAGCGTGCCCGGAAAGACCTGCTCCGCGGCCTCCAGCAGCTTTTGCAGGTAGATGATCTGGTGATCGCTCCAGTAGCCGATGTTGGCCCAGGGATTCTCAGGCTCCGGCACTTCCCACTCAATGCCATCGCGCGTAACCCGATAGGGATTGTAGCCGTCGGCGGTGGTGGCGTTCAGGAACCTGGCAACCATCCCCGCGGCAAAGCCGGGAAAGCTGTACGCCAGCGGCTCCCAGTTCTGGAAAATGTCGCGCCAATTGCCCTGATAATCAAGGCGGGCCGAGCCATCAGGCTTGCTGACGTTGATGTTGAAGCGATTCCAGGGCCGGCTCGGGTCGCCGTGGCGGCGACTGAATGTCAGCGGCAGGTATTCGTAGCACAACCGGATCAGGTCCGATACGCCAGACTCGCCGGCCCGTTCGTAGAGTTCCTGAATGGAAAGCTGTTCAGGCAGCTGTGCAAACCACGCCGCGTGGCTGGACAGCACCACGCGGTTGCGAACACGCACAAAATCCAGCAGATCGTCGCGCCCCACCCGGTAGTTGTCAACAAAGATCCCGCCGCGCATGATGTTGAAGAGCACGTTGGCAAAATGGTGGGCAGTCGTCGTTTCCTGGTTGGTGAGCTGCAACCCGTCCGCGGCGGCCACGAACCGGATCAATGCCTCGCTGCCGCGCGCGATGTCCGCCTCGATCTGCGGCTCGACCGCGGTTGCCTCCAGGCTGAGAAGCTGGCGCAATCCCTCAACCGCGGCGCTGTCCTGCTTGACGTCGGCGACGATGTGCCAGCGGCGGGTTTGATCTGGCGCCAACTCAAGAGCACCCAGAACAAAGTAGGCGCCCTGCTTGCCGCGGATATCAAGTTCCGTCGAAACTTCGTGGCCGCGGCGAAAGGCGTCAACCTGGTCCGTGCTGAGCAGGTAGCACGCGCCATCCAGGCCGACCTGCCAGGCAACGGTGGCCTTGAGCGATTCACTGGGTTCAGCACGATCTGACAGGGTGGCGCTCAGCGAGAATATGCCCAGTCCGGTAGCCGGTTCCAGCTCATTGCGCTTGTAGGCATCCAGGAGGTTGCTCATGGTGTTTTGCATCACACCGCTGGCACCGAAAGGCAGAATGTTCTGCATGCCATCGAGCACTTCGATCCGGCAAGCGTTGTCGCCATGGTTGCTCAACCAGCAGCTTCTGATAAAACCAAAGCGGTCACTGGTCCGCCAGGCGATGCGAATGGCAAGCTGGATATCGTGGTTGATCTCCTCGAAAATCAGTTTGTTGCCGGAGATGTTCTTGTACAGATGACGTTCACAGCGATAGACGCCCGCGTACCGCTGGGAGAAAGGTTCCCAGAGCTGCCTGCGCCCGCCGCGATCGACCCGCAAGATCGTTTTGCCGCCGGTCAGCTCGCTGTGCGTCTCGACCTTGTCCACGGTCTCGTAGGGAAAAAGAGCTACGTCGGCGTTGCCGCGTCCGGCCGTGAGTCCACCCGTGCTGGATATAAACAGCCAGTGGTCGGCGTTGCTCACCAGACTGATGAAGAAAGGCGGCATCTGATCATAATGGGCGATGCGGTAGTATTCCTCGCCCATAAGATGAACGTATTCCCCGGCTACCGGCTTGCTTGAGTCCACCATCGGCGTATTGCCGATCCACACATTGACCTTTGAATCGAATTGCATGATAACACCCATATCATCAGCACGCGCTCAGGCAGCGAAACCGCACCCGGTAAAGACATGGAGGTCGCCTTCAGAGGCTGCTTCTCTCTGCTGTAATTTGGCAGGATGTAGCGCATGGCCAGCGTCCTGCTGCAGATCGTTGAGAACATTGCTTTTCTTGCTTGGATGAAAGGTGCCTGGCACTTGCCCGGAGACGCTGCCGCGCCCGAAACCCGTTTGGAAGTGCCAGGCACCTGATCTACTCAACTACGACGTGTTCAATTCACGGTGCGGTAGTACACGCGGACGTAACCTGTCTTGGAAGGATCCCAGTAATCCTGGGTTGACAAACCGTAGCGAACACCGTGATTGTCGTCGGACGTCAGGATGTAACCGTAGTTGACACCAGTGCTGACAGTGTTCTGGACGGCGCTGGTGATGTCCAGTCGCAGCCACGTGCCGATCTTGCCGGATCCCAGATGGTTGGAGCCTACGGCAGGACCGTAGTCGCCGCCGGGGAAGTTCCATGGCGTCCACCAGTTGACCGGATCAGGCATCCACGGAGTTGTGATCGGATGCGCCTGCACGCTCGGGATCACTGAGCCAGACCACATGCTGAAACCGCGGCCCTCGGTAACGTAAAGATACAGGTACGCCAGATCGATCTCGGCATCGTTGGGGATACCGCTGATGGGCACGTGGACGACGGGGCGCATCTGGTCGAAGAAACCGACCCACATGGTTTGTGAGGTACCGTTGAAAGCGCCTGGCTGGGTGCCGTTGATGAACGTATCGCGATCGACGTTGAACCGTCGCGACCGCTCGACGGTCGGTATCTGCGCCAGTTGCACCTGGTCCATGTGCAGCGTGCCGCTGCTGTTGGCCGGCAGGGTCACGCCGTAGCCCCAGACATCGTTCAGTCCGAAGCCATCGTTCGGCGCACCGGCCGGCTGCTGGGCGCTGCGAGTGAAGGACGAGAAGGGTACCGATACCTGACGCCAACCGCTGAAGTCGTCAACGAAGCTGGCCTCGAAGCGCTCCGACGTGTTGGGTGCCTGATAGACCCGCACGTAGTCCACCTGCATCTGCTGCGGCAGCGTCAGGTCGGGGCTGACCGTGCCGCCGAAGTTGCCGCCGACAGCCAGGTTCAAGATCACGTAGAAGGGGTGGTTGAAGACCCACTCGTTGGGAGCCACGTCGGCCGGGGTCGCGTTGTGGTAGTTGATGCCATCCACGAACCAGTGAATTTCGTCGGGCGACCACTCCACCGCGAAGGTGTGGTAGTTCTCGGCCACAGGCTGCTGCAAAGTGTAGGTGTCACCGAAGGCCGCGCCGCCCGAGTAACCGGGGCCGTGGATCGTGCCGAACACCTCATTGGGATTGCGGCTGACGTACTCCATGATGTCGATCTCGCCGCTCTGCGGCCAACCGACCTCGCCGATGTTGGTGCCCAGCATCCAGAAGGCAGGCCACAGCCCGGCTGCGCCGTCGGGCACGAGAACACGGGACTCGATGCGGCCATACTGCGCCTCGACCTTGTTAGCCGAGATCAGGCGGGCCGAGGTGTACTCGCACGGGCCGTACCAGCAAAGCAACTGTTGCGCAGGCTCGGCCTGATCCAGAGTGATGGTCAGGTTGCCGCTGCCATCGGTGGCTGCGTTGTCGGTGTAGAACTGCAACTCGCTGTTGCCCCAGCCGGGGATGCCGTTGAGCGAGCCGTCGCCGATCTCCGCGCTCCAGACGTTGGGATTGGGGGTCGTGCCGGCGGCGTTGTCGAACTCGTCGCTCCAGACCAGTTCCCAGTCGCCGGGCGGTGTCTGGGCGGTAGTGGTCGCCTGGTTGTCCAGTACGTTGACGGTGATAGGCTGGCCGCTGTTGCTGCCATAGTACCAGAAGCTGAGCCCGTTGTAGCCGGTCCAGTCCTGACTGTTGGGGAAGGTGCGCGTGAAGCTGGGCGCGCTGCCGCCGGCGGGACCGTAGACGCCGGTGAGGACGTCTTCGTAGGTCCACTGGCCCGGCACGGCCATGGGCGTGCCCGTCATGACCTCGGTGATCGACAGGTTCACATCACCCGATGGCTCGAAGCGGTAGAAGCCCTGGAAATCGTCGAGCATGGCTGGATCAGGCTGGTCAGTCTCAAGAATGGTCAGCACGGCCTGCACCTGGAAGCCGGCGTCGGCATTGACAGGATCGCGCAGGTTGAGCATCAGGTTCTGGTCGCCCTTGTACTTGTAGTCCAGCAGGGTGACCACCTCAAACGTCTGCTCAAGCTGGCCCGGATCGATTACCAGTGTACCGCTGGTGGGAATGTAGTCCCGATCTGGCGTGGCATAGCCTTCCGCAGTGGTGTAGTTGATGGAGACCGGCAGCGCGGAGGTCATGTTGAGGGTTACGGTGATCACCGCGGTGTCGCCCTCAGGCACTTCGTAAGTGCTGCTGGCGAACTCGATCTGCAGCGGCTCGACCACCCCGCCCGTGTTACCGAAGATCGACACCTGATCCACGTAATAGGTATTGCTGCCCATGTCCACATTGCCATAGCCGCCGATGCCGTAGCCGTATACCTCGGTCAGGGTGAAGCCATCGTTGGGCGCGCCATTGCCGATATCCTTGCGATGGAAGTCGCTCCAGGCGAACTGGAAGAACTGCCAGCCGGAGAAGTTATCGGGGATGTCCAGGCTCCAGCGCTCGGCGTCATCGGTGGTTGAGCCGGGATTGCGGTTGTCCAGGATGTCGAGGAAGAGCGTACCGCCGGTGTTGTTGCCGTAGATCCAGAGGCAGATGCCCTCGTAGGTGCTCCAATCCTGCGGCACCCATTCATCCACGGCTTCGTTGCTGAACGCGTGGGTGAAACCTGCCCACTGGCCGGGTCCGATGGTCAAATCTTCCTGCAGCACGCCGTTAGGTACAGGCAGTCCCGGCACGGCGGCCGGCGGCGAGTCGGTGGTCGTGATCGCGACGCTCGCGCCGGTGGCGTTCCAGGTGACAAAACCCACGCCCAGTCCGTTCGGATCCGTGCCGCTGGGCAGTTGACCGTCGTTGAAGTCGTCGACGGTGGTCACGCGCAGCATGACGCCCACGTTATCCACGTAGTAGTTCTGGCTGCCCATGTCCACGTTGCCGTAGCCGCCAATGCCATAGCCGTGCACCTCGGTCAGGGTGAAACCGTCGTTGGGCGCGCCGTTGCCGATATCCTTGCGGTGGAAGTCGGCCCACGGAAGCTCGAAGTACTGCCAGCCGCTGAAGTTGTCGGGAATATCCACGCTCCAGCGTTCGGCGTCATCGGTGGTAGAGCCGGGGTTGCGGTTGTCCAGGATGTCGACGAACAGCGTTCCGCCGGTGTTATTGCCGTAGAGCCAGACACTGAACCCGACATAGGGGGACCAGTCCTGCGGCACCCATTCGTCAACTGCCTCGTTAGAGAAGGCGTGGGTGAAGCCGGCCCACTGGCCCGGCCCGATGGTCAACGCCTCGTTCAACACCGAATTCGGTTCGCCCAACCCAGGCACTGGCGCAGGCGGCGAGTCGGTGGTGGTGATTGCCACGCTGGCGCCGGTGGCGTTCCAGGTGACGAAGCCCACACCCAGTCCGTCGGGATCCAGGCCGGTGGGCAATTGGCCGTCGTTGAAGTCGTCGATGATGTGCGATTTACCGGTCGAGGTGGTCAGTTCATCGTCGACGATGGTCAGTGTCGCATTGCTGCGCGCGCCCAGCGTCGCGTTGACGGGATCGGACAGGCTGAGCAGCGCGACAAGATCGCCGTCGTCCACCGAGTTGTCGATGGTCTGTACGTCGAAGGTCTCGACGGTGCTGCCGGGTGCGAAGACGAGTTGGCCGCTGGTGGCCTCGTAGTCCACGTCCGCCACGGCGGTATCGTCCGCGGTGGCGTAGGTCACCGTCACCGGCACGGCGGCCGCGGCGTTGAGCGTTACGGAGACGACAGCCGTGTCGCCTTCGGTCACGTTGGTGTTGGCGCTCTCGAACGCCACCTTGAGCTCCACCACACCATCGCCGAACAACGTAACTTCGTCGATGTCGGTGACGCGCGTGCCGGCCGGTAGCGCAAAGGCGTAGGCCTGCATGTCGGTCAGTGTCAGACCGTCGTCGGGCGCGCCCGGCGGCTGGTAAGCGTAGTCGCGGAAGAAGCTGGCCCAGGGGATGCTGATGAAGCGCCAGCCCCCGAAGTCGTCATAGAACTCATAGGCGAAGCGTTCGGCCGTGTCGCCGGGCAGATTGGGATTGAGGTTGTCGCTGAGGATCACCCGATACATGGCGTCGCTGTTGCTGCCGTAGAACCAGAAGCCCAGGCCGCCGGCAGAGCTCCAATCGGCGCCACCCAGGTCACGGCCGGTGCCCGCGCCCCAGCCGGCGCTGGTGTAGTCGATCTCCAGCACGTGGTTGTCATCAGGCAAGCCGGGCACTGTGTCGGTGACTATCACAGTAGTGCTGATAGCCGTGCCGCTGCCGTAGTCGCCGTACTGGAACCAGCCGGCCGGCAGACCGTCCTCGAAGTTGTCCACCACGTCAAAGGATACCAGGCGAACGTCGTCGACGTAAATTGCGCCGGCGGTGCCGACCGGCAGCGCAAACGCATAGGCCTGCATCTCGGTCAGCGTCAGTCCATCGTCGGGCGCGCCCGGCGGCTGGTAGGCATAGTCGCGGAAAAACGCGCCCCACGGGATGTTGATGTGACGCCAGCCGCTGCTGTCGTCGACGAACTCATAGGCGAAGCGCTCGGCGGTGTCGCCGGGCAAGTTTGGGTTCAGGTTGTCGCTGAGGACAACGCGGAAGGTCGCGCCGCTGTCCAGTCCCTGGAACCAGAATGCCATGCCGTCATAGGACGACCAGTCTTCGCCGCCCAGATTGCGTCCGGTGCCGGCGCCCCAGCCCGCGCTGGTATAGTCGATCTCCAGAACGTGGTTGTCGGCTGTCGAACCTGGCACTGTGTCGGTCGGTACAACATTGGTGGCGATTGCCGTGCCACTGCCGTAGTCGCCATACTGGAACCAGCCAGCCGGCAGGCCATCCTCGAAATCATCGACGACGGGGAGCGCCTGAATGGCGCCAGGGCTGGCCTGATCGTGGCCAGCAGCGGCGCTGACGGTCAGCGCCAGCAGGAGCACACCTGCGACCATTATGGGCAGCGCAATGAAGGTAGGCCATCTCTTATGCATCTTGAAACTCCTTGAGGTTTGGTAGGACGTGGGCCGCTGGCCCAGCAACTGGTTGCGAGTGGACGGAATAGCGTGTCGCCAGTCACCTGATCAGCCACTGGCCGGACGCGCGGACGACAGTGCTCCCTCCGTGGGCGCGTCGGGAATGCAACCATCCGCTGATTTCATTGTATGGGAAAGGCCGCCTGGTTGCCTGGAGAAAAGCGGGAAATCAGAGGACAAATCATGGAGAACGACAACATGTCATGTCGAAATGTTGTCATGGGCTGCGGCTGCGGCGATAGGCATCCGGCGACATGCCGGTTTCCTTGCGAAAGACGCGACTGAAATAGCCGCTATCTGAAAATCCCACGTCCAGAGCGATCTCGGTGATGTTTTTGTCTGACCGGTCGAGCATAAGCCGAGCCTGGGTCACACGATAGCGATTCAGGTAGGCTATGGGAGTCATTCCCAGTTCCTGCCGGAAGCAGTAGGTCAGATAGTCGCTGCTCATTGCAACGTAACGCGCCAAGTCGTGGCGTGACAGGGGCCGATGGTAGTTCTGATGGACGTAGGCCATCGCCTTGCGCACCAGACGCTGTGCCTCACTGCTGAGCTTGCGTTGCCGCTGTAAGGCAGCGTCAAGGTGCGCCAAAGTCTCGTCCAGGCTAAACAGCCCCTTGCTGAGCACCGTCACCACGCCGGTGTTCAACCGCGCCATCTCTGCGGCTGTCAACACCTGGCCAGTGATCACGATGACCGGTATATCGCGCAGTCCATCCCGCTCGCGCATCGCCTCCAACAGCCCAAAGCCATCCATCTCCGCCATCATCAGGTCAAGCAGGACGAGATCGACATGCGACCGCTGCAGGATCTCCAGCGCATCGCGCCCGTTGCGCGCCCGCAACACCGGGCTGCCGGGCGAATGGGTCTGCACGATGCGCGCGTGCATATCCAGCGTGTTGGGATCGTCGTCGACGACCAGAAAAGTGCGCGCGACTGGCCCGTCGCCGGTGACAAGCCAACGCGTATCCAACGCCCGCGTCAACTCCGCCGCTTCGATGGGCTTGGTGAGAAAATCAAGTTCCAGCACCGCGCCCTGGTTCTGTTCGGCTGCATAGAACACCAGCGGAATGTCACGCGTCAAGGGATTGCTCTTGATGGCCTTGAGCGCGTCCCAGCCGTAGTCGGGCGTCACGCTGATGTCGAGAACGATGCCGCCGCAAGGAGCCGCGAGCAATCTGGCAAGCCAGGTCTGGGAGTCGTTCATCTGCTCGACCCGGACGATGAAACCGCGCTGTGTCAGGTGCGCCCGCAGGCGATCAGCGCTGGCGGCTGGCGGGACCAACACCAACACGCTTTGGCTGGCCGCCTCCGCCGCCGTGGACCGTAACGCAACCGAAGTCGGGGGCGCAACCGCCGGGAGCGTGAAGTAGAAGGACGATCCGGCGCCCTCCACGCCGCTGGAGCTCAATCCAATTGTCCCCTGGTGCAAGGTGATGAGGCGCTTGCAGATTGCCAGCCCCAGCCCCAAACCGCGGTACCCGCGCGTGATGCTGCGCTCTGATCGGCGAAACTCGTCGAAGACTGCCGCCTGCTCGGCCAGCGGAATGCCCAATCCGCTGTCGCGCACGGTGACGGTGACCGAATCAGCGCTGGTTTCCACACTCAGGCCGACTTCGCCGCGTTCGGTGAACTTGACCGCGTTACTGACCAGGTTCAGGACAACCTGACGCAGCCGCATGCGATCTCCCCAGACCCAGGCGCCGGCCTCGGGCAGGCTGTCGTGCCATGCCAGTCCCTTGGCTGCCGCCATCTGTTGCCCGGTTTCTACGACCGGACGCAGCGTCTGGCTCAGATCGATAACTTCGCGGGTCAACCGCAATTGACCAACGTCGCTGCTGGCCAGATCGAGAACGTCTCCGATCAGACCGCCAAGATGCTGGGCGCTGGCGTGAATTCGTTGGACATCAAGCCGGATCGGCTCTGGAAGAGGCTCGTCACTGCTGTTTGCTTGCATCAGAAGCCCGCTCAGGCCGACGATCAGATTGAGCGGTGTGCGCAGTTCGTGGCTGACCGTCGAGAGAAAGCGGCTCTTCATCTGGTTCGCTTCCTCTGCTGCCTGACGAGCCTCAGTCGCCTCGCGGTAAAGCTGCGCAGTATTGACAGCCGCGGCCAGTTGCTGGGCGATTGCACCGTTCAGGTCGAGGTGAGCCGCATCCAGCGCTACGTAACCTGCCCGCCCCAGGCCGCTGACCAATGGCAGCAACGCCAGGCTGAAAGGCTCCGCACGGGACACCCATGCTGCCGGTGGGAAGCTACGACTCGCCAGGCGTATCTCGCCCGCGTCGGGAGCGGTTACGGAGCGAAGCTGGCTCCATGCAACCGGATCATCCCCGTCTGGATCCATCAGCGCCACCCAGGCCATGTCGATTCCCAATTCGGGCAAGCTACGGGCCAGGATGTCGTAGATCCGGGTCTCGTCCAGCGTGTTCAACAGTTGCGCCGTCAACTGGCCGAGGCGATCGGCAGTCCATTGCTGGTCCACCACATATTGGCGGTGCTGCTGGCGCATCACTGCGCCGATGGTGATGCGCGAGTGGTTAAGCAACTCACGCGCGACCTCCTCGGCCGCGGACGACGACCAGGCGCCTTGCAGTTGAGGCAACTCGGCACGCAGAACCGAGATGGCAGCCTGCCAGAGCGTTGCATCATCGCCTCCCGAAATTGCCTGACCCAAGATCTCGTCGAGGGTCTTCTGAAAGCGTGTGTCGTCGTGCTGGCGCACACTGGTGACGAAGGCCTCGAAAAGCCGACTGCAAAGCGCCCGCACCTCGTTTTCGCTCAGGCCTTGAGTCTCGGCGAGAACAACAGCGGCCATCTTTTCGATGAGCCATTCGTGCTGTAAATCTGCCCCGTGGATTCCCGGCTGTAGCGTCGTGGCGTTGAGCACGTCGGCCAGTGCGGCGCTGTGACCGCAGCCACAGGACTCGCGCAGGATGAGGCGGGTGGGAACTGTTAGCCGTTCCGGGATGTCGCCGTGCCCTTCTATGCGCTGAAGAAGCAACTTAGCCGCTTGATATCCCATTCGGAACAGCGGCACACGCACGCTGCTCAACGCGGGCTGTTGCACAGCGCTCTCCGGCCGGTCGTCGAAACCGATGACGGCGATATCGTCCGGGACGCTGCGCCCTGCCTCTTTCAGCCCCTGGATCGCCCCCAGCGCGGACTCGTCGTTGCTTGCCAGCACGGCGCTGAAGGGTGCGCCGGAGTTCATTATCTGCTGCATGGCGGCATAGCCTGCGCTGGAGATGTGACGGCCATAGGCCACCAACGCCGGATCATCCGCCAACCCGAAAGCCTGCAGCGCCGTTCGGTAAGCCCGCAGCCGGTCCCCGCTGTCGCCATCCATGTCCTGCGGACTGCCGGCGACAAAGGCGATGCGCCGGTGGCCATGGTCCACCAGATGGCGCATCGCCTGCATGATGCCGCCCGCGTTGTCGACCAAAATCGTCGGGCCGCGTTCGCCCGAACCAACGAAGACCACCGGATGACCGGCAGCCATCACATCTTGCATGTAGCGCGAGCGGGCAT
Source organism: Anaerolineales bacterium (assembly GCA_020634615.1). Lineage (GTDB taxonomy): Bacteria > Chloroflexota > Anaerolineae > JAAEKA01 > JAAEKA01 > JACKBK01. Next base: position 67,319 of record JACKBI010000018.1, on the reverse strand, counting down.
CCGAGTGAAGCGGGTTGACGGCGATCAGCCCATCGGTGTTCCACGGCCCGATTGGCACAAAGTCCACTTCGGCTGACGGCACCGGCCAGGCGGGGCGCAGCAGATCCGTCACGCTGGCCGAGGCCCCCATACCACACCCCAACAACAGATTGCAATCCAGCTCAGATGCGGCCAGACGAATCCCCCGGTAGACAGGATCAAGATAACTCAACGGGGTGGCAGTCCAGTAGAACTGCCACCCCGCCAGGACACCGATGGTTGGACGTCCAAACCTGTATGCCAATGTCATGAGCCTGTTGTTGTCGTCAGCTCAGCAGATGTAGATCATCCGCGCAGTACTTCCGCGAAGCGCGCGCTGGTTTTGTCTCGCACGTCCTCCAGAGTCGCGCCGGGCATCAATTCAGTCAGCGTCAACTGCCCGTCGACGAACTCGAAGACCGCCAGTTCGGTGATGATCATGCTCACCGCACCGCGCGCCGTCAGAGGCAAGGTGCATTCGGGCACGATCTTGGAGCGCCCCTTGGGGTCGGTGTGGGTCATGGTGATGATCAGCCGCTTGGCGCCGGTCGCCAGGTCCATCGCGCCGCCGACGCCCAGCAGTGGCCGGCCCGGCACCGCCCAGTTGGCCAGATTGCCCGCCTCGTCCACCTGCAACCCACCCATCACCGCCACGTCCACGTGTCCGCCGCGGATCATAGCGAAGGAGGCTGCACTGTCGAAGTAGCTGGCGCCCGGCAGGGCGGTCACCGGCAGCTTGCCGGCGTTGACGGGATACTCCAGCGCGCCGCCGCTCTCCGGCGCCGGGCCGACGCCCAGCATCCCGTTCTCGGTATGCAGGTTGATGCCGTGCTGCGGCGTGATCAGGTCGGCCACCAGGGTCGGGATGCCAACGCCCAGATTGACCACGTCGCCCGGTTGCAGCGCCGCCAGCGCACGCCGGGCGATGGCCATGCGCTCGTCCTCGACCCGCTTGCCACCCGCGTCGCCGCCGGCCGAACTGCCCAGGTCTTCCAGCGTGGTGTGCGCCTGGACGAGGTAGTCCACGAAGCAGCCAGGGGTGTGGACATCGTCCGGCCCTAACGCGCCCAGCGGCACAATCTCCTCTACCTCGGCGATGACCAGATCGGCGGCGGTGGCCATCAGCGGGTTGAAGTTGCGCTCGGTCATGCGGTAGCGCAGGTTGCCGGCCGCGTCAGCCTGCCAGGCGCGCACCAGCGCGACATCGGCCCGCAGCGCCGGGACGTAGACGAACTCCCTGCCGTCGATGAGCTTCGTTTCGGCGCCCTCGGCCAACACGGTTCCCGCCGATGTCGGTGTGAAGAACCCACCGATGCCCGCGCCGCCCGCGCGGATCGCCTCGGCCATGGAGCCTTGCGGGATAAGTTGGATCTCGATCTGGCCGTCCTGTGCAGCCTTGACCGCCTCGGGGTTGGAGGTGAAGAAGGAGCCGATGGCCTTGCGCAGTTGCCCGTTGCGCAGCAGCCGCCCGCCGCCCAGCCCCGGCTCGCCCACGTTGTTGGAGATAATGGTCAGGTTACCGGTGCTTAGCTCTGCCAGCGCGTTCAACAGATGCACCGGGTTGCCGGTCATGCCGAAGCCGCCGGCCATGATGACCGCGCCGTCGGGGATCAGCGCGGCCGCCTGTTCGACGGTGAGTTGGGAAACGATCTTCATCGATCAGCTTGTCTCTCTGGATTGGTTGGTTGAGTGGATGCAAGATTCGGAACGCCCACAAGGGGCTACGCTACGAGTCTAACCGGAGGCGGGCCGCGCGTCAAATCATCTGTGTTTCTTTCCATCCATGAGGCGATCTTTCTCCCACAGATAGAAGGAAACACAGATCAAGCCTTGACCTTCAAGATGGGTCGGGAAGCGCGAAGCCGTTATTGGCAATTGCGTCCCGATACCAGAACGCGCTGTCCTTGGGGATGCGCTGCTGCGTTTCGTAGTCCACCCAGACGATGCCGAAGCGCTGCGAATAGCCGTGCGACCACTCGAAGTTGTCCATCAGCGACCAGACGAAATAGCCGGCCAGCGGCACACCGGCATCGATCGCTCGACGGGCCTGGGCCAGATGGTCACGGATGTAGGTCTGGCGGCGACTGTCGTCCACCCGGCCCGCCGCGTCCGGCCCGTCGGAGTAGCTGGCGCCGTTCTCGGTGATGAACAGGCTGGCCGGCTTGTAGTCGAAGTACAGCCGACAAAGCAGGTTATACAGCGAGGGCGGATACACTTCCCAGCCCATTTCGGTCCGCTCCTTGCCGTCATCGATCACCGACTGAAATGGGTCTCTCGCTCCGTTTTTGGTGTCAATGACTATTCGCGTGTACATGTTGATGCCCAGAAAGTCGGTCGGTGCGGCAATCGCATCCATATCCCCCGGCTCCACGAAATCGAACGCCACACCATTCTGACTCGAAACATACTCCACGACGTCAGATGGATACCCTCTGCCATATAGCGGGTCGAGAAACAACCGATTGGTCAGGCCGTCCTGCAGCGCAGCCGCACGCAGATCAGCCTCGCTCTGCGTGGTCGAGACGACTTCCATCGGGTTGAGAACAATCCCGACCCGCGCACCGGGGCTGTTTTGCCGCAACACCGGCACCGCCCAGCCGTGGGAAAGCAGCGTATGGTGAACGCTCGCCGCCGTTTTGGCCGCATCCTGATATCCAGGCGCGTGGACCCCGAACATGTGGCCGAGGAATGCGGTACACCACGGTTCGTTGTGGGTGACCCAGTCCTTGACCCGGTCGCCCAGCCGCCGGCTGACCACGTCAGCGAATTCGACAAACACTTCGGCGGTCGGACGCGCCGGCCAGCCGCCCTCATCTTCCAGAACCTGCGGCAGATCCCAGTGGTAGAGCGTGACGAAGGGCCGGATGCCGCGTGCCAACAGCCCATCTACAAGCTGATCATAGAAGTCCAGACCGGCCTCGTTGACAGCGCCACGGCCCGCCGGCAGAATGCGCGGCCAGGAAATTGAAAAGCGGTAAGCGCCGAGGTTCAACGACTGCATCAGGTCGAGATCGTCCTCCCAACGCTGGTGATGATCACAGGCGACGTTGCCGGTACTGCCGTCCGCTATCTTGCCCGGCGTCTGGCTGAAGCGATCCCAGATCGACTCGCCCTTGCCGCCAACGTCCCATGCTCCCTCGATTTGATAGGCGGCGGTTGCCGCGCCCCAGATAAAGTCTTGTGGAAACGTGATTTGCTTTGGCACTTTCATTTCTGCCTGTTCTGTGTCGCCGGCAGGCTGGCTGCGGCGATGGATTGTCCTACCCGGCGGCTCTTCTGGTCGGGCAGTCGCCGTCGTTGATCACCTCCAGCGGCACGCCGAACTCGTCGCGGATGCGCAGGAACATGCTGCGGATCTCGCCGTAGCGTTCGGCCGGGATGCCGCGGTAGAGCGAGGCCACCATCGGCCGGTTGTCCACGTACACGCCGGCCGAGCTGCCGCCGATGGCGTCCAGCCGCGGCAACTTGCCTTGCGCCAGGCGCAGCGCGGCGACGATGCGCTCGTAGTGGTAGGCCGGGTTGGTCTGCTCCACCGGCTCCCAGACGATCTCGTCGCTCCATGCCGGCTAGCCGTTGATCACTGCTGACACCTTGAGGTCAGACGCGCCCAGGTCGAAGCCGATGCGGCAGCCGTCCAGGTGGCGGCCGAGAGGCTGGCCGGTCTCCTGCGCCGGCGGCGCCTCTTCGGGCGCGCACGAGACAACGGTGAACGGCCGCTGGTAGACGGTCTCGCCCATGAAGTCATAGTCGAAAGCCCGCGGCCCGTCAGGCGCGTAGACGCGGCGGATGTGGTCGGCGAAGCTTGCTGGCCCGCCGACCGTGACCTTCCAGCCGCCCCTGGCCCAGAGCAGGAACTTGACCAGCCGCTCGGCATAGGACAGGTTGGCAGCGGCGCGCGGGTGGTCTTCGGCAAAGGCGACGGTGTCAAACCGGGAAACGGCCCCGTCAGGGCGCTCCAGCGTGATGGCCAGCGGCACGGCCGCCTCCCGCCGGAAGGCGCGGTTGGCCAGCACCGCCGGCCGGAAGCCCGGATCGAGGGAAGGAAGTGGGGCGGGTGCAACTAGCGTCAATGCTGATGACACAAATAGGTCCTTTCCGTTCAACAGCATCAGGCCGGGCTGGCGCGTTGGTTGAACGCGCCAGCCCGGCATACTTCAGAGTCTTTCCACAACCGCGCCTTGAGCCTGTCGAAAGGCGCTCCGGCGCGCAGGCTCCGGCGCGCGGTTATTTCGGAGTGCGGTTATTTCGGAGTGCGGGCGCTTCGACGGACGGTTGCTTCGACGTGCGGGCGCTTCGACAGGCTCAGCGCCCGCGGTTGGCGGATAGCGTTCTAGTTCTTCGGCCAGGCAGCGTCGATCTCCTGCAGGGCAGTGTCGAGATCGACCGAGCCGGTGACGTAGTCTACCATGCCCTTCCAGAAAGCGCCCGATCCAACTTCGCCTGGCATCAGGTCCGAGGCATCGAAGCGCACGCTGGTGGCGTTCTGAAGCAGCTCAGCAACGTTGCGCTCGATGGGATCGCCGTACCAGTCCAGGCTGGCGTCCTTGTGCGGCGACAGGGTGCCGCCGGAGCGGATCCATGCTGCGACGCTCTCGCCGGTGGCGAAGTACTCCATCAACGCCCGTACTTCGGGCCGGTCGTTGAACATGGCCATGATGTCGCCGGCCACCAGCACTGGCTTGCCGTAGGCGTCATCGATGGGCGGCAGGTAGAAGAAGTCGTAGTCCTCGCCGGCCGTCAACCCGTCGCCAAAGAAGCCGGTGATCCAGCTTGCCTGTACGTGCAGCCAGCACTCGGGCGGATCGGTGAACATGCCGACCGGCGAGTCGCCGATGAACGTCGTGACGATCGTGTCGGTGCCGCCATTGACGTACTCAGGGTTCAGCCAGATGTCGGACATGACCTCGGCGGCGTGCTTGACCTCGGGCGAGGCAAAGGGAAGCTCACCTTCCACCCACTTGTCGTAGTTGTCCAGCGACGTGGTGCGCAACATGATGTTCTCGATCCAGTCGGTGGCAACCCAACCGGTCGCCGCGCCGCTCTCGATGCCGATGCACCAGGCGGTGTCGCCGTCGTCGGCGATTTGCTGCGTGAGCGCCATCAACTCGTCCCAGGTCGTCGGCACGGTGTAGCCGGCGGCATCGAACGCCTTCTTGGGATACCAGACCATGCTCTTGGCGGCCGCGCGATGCCAGACGCCGGCCATGATGTCCTGGTCGTCAGGGCCGGCCATGGTCGCCATGTCCAGCCAACTGGGAATGTAGTTCTCCTGCAAGTGTTCCATGTCCATGAAGGTGCTGATGTCGATGACATCGCCGTCCGCCGCGAACGTGGAGAGGAACCCCGGCTGGGGGAAGTCGATGATGTCCGGCGGGTCGTTGGCCTCGATGCGCACCGCAACCTGAGGCTCGAACTCCTTGGTGCCCTCATACTGGACGTCGATACCTGTAGCCTCTTCGAAAGCCTTCATCGACTCCTCGAATTTGACCTTCTCTTCGTCCACCATCACGCCCAGCACAGTCACGCTGGTGCCGGCAAACTCACCAGCTTTGGCGCGCTCCAGGAAATTGCCAGAATCGGCCGGCGCAGCGGCCGGGGGTTCGGTTGCCTCGACGACCGGAGGTTCAGTGGGTGCAGCCGTTGGAGCTGCGGCAGGTTCGGGGGTTGGCTCGGTCGCTGCGCCGCAGCCGGCTAACATTAGAGCCAGAACGAGCATCAGACTGGTCAGTGTCCAAAGTCTCTTCGCTGAGATCATGGTGTATCCTCCTTGTGATCTTCAATCGGGTAGTCCCAGACAAAATCCATCGGTATGTCGTGTCATAGGCAGTTCCTCCTTAACCGCTGGGTCCTGTTACTCTTCCTGAGCTTCCTTCAGCGCCGTCCAGTTGGCCGGATCCTCGCCACCCAGCGGCCAGATGGCGATTCCGGCAATGTTTGGATGGCTCCTCATGATTATGTCGAGCCGGGCCATCATCGTCTCGCCATCGTTGAAGTAGACCGTCCGGCTGCCGTCGCTGTAGGTGAACCACGCCTCGCCGGACGATGGATCGCGCTGCGGTGTGGCGTCGTTCTGCTCGGCCAGCTTGAGCGCCTGCCGCCAGTTGAGGCTCTGGCCGGTGGAGCCGGTCCAGTCGTAGCCGTAGAACGGCACGCCCATCCACGTCTTCTCCGGCGGCGCCACGGTCGCGGCGTAGCTCAGCACTGCGTCCACCCAGTCCAGCGGTGCGATGGGACCGGCCTCGCTGGCGCCGTTGTGGAAGTCGTAGGTCATGATCTTGAATTCGTCCACTGCCGCGCCCAGCCGCACCCAGTCCTGCGCCGCCGCGCCGCTCCACGCGCCGGCGTCATCCGTTTTGGCGTGGACGGCGATGGACAACAGCTTGCCCTCGGCGTGCAGCGCGGCAGCCAGTTCTTCAATGAAAAGGCTGAAAGCATCGCGGTCGTCCGGGTTCAGGCTCTCGTAGTCGATGTCGATACCGTCATAGTCGTTGTCGTCTACCAGCGCCAGGATGTCGGCGATGTGCTGCGCCCGCCGGGCCGGATCGTTCACCACAGCGCTGACCCGCTGGGCGTCGAACCCGCCGTTGACGATGGACGGCACGATGCGCAGCCCGGCCGCGCGCGCCACGCGGACCGCCTCCGCCGCCATGACGCCGCCCTCGATGTCGCCATTCGCGCCCAGAGTGTACCAGAAGAAGTTGACCTCGTCCAGCACATCCGCGTTCTGTTGCAAGGTCTGCTGCTCCAGGAACCCGGCCACCGGCGCCCAGACGGAGACGCCCAGCGGCGACTTTGAACCGGTAACCGCCGGCTGTGGCGCGGGCGTGGGGCCGTAGCCCGTAGGTCGTTCCTTGCAGCAGGTCGCGCTTCGGATGTGAAACGCCATGTCAGACGTGAACTCGGGTAGATCAACGACACAGGGCTGGTCCGCCGCGCAGGTCACGGAGATGGGAGCCAGGTAGCGCCCCTGCCACGTGTCGTAGGGCGTGAAGGCGTAGGTTCCGCCGGTCAGGCCGTCGATGGTAAGCTGCACGCCGGCGCGCGGCGCAGTAAGCGAGCGTACCTCGGCGATGGGCCGCCCTTCCAGCGACGCGTCCTGCACCCAGAACAGCCCGCCGTCGGCGCCGGCCACACCCCAGCCGCGTACATCGGGATCGCTGCTGGTGATATCCAGCGGCTGCGGGTTCCACGCCGCCAGCGGGATTTCATCGACGAAGGCTGCCAGCCGCTGGAGGTCATCCTTCATGGCGTCGGTCAGCCGGCCGAAGCTGCCGCCGCTGTTCCATTCAGCCGGCGTCATGGCTGCACCTGCGCCCAGCGCCGCCCAAGTGGCGTTGTGAAACAGTTCCGGATACTGGGCGCCGTCGGTCACGCCGAACTCACCCACCCAGTTGGGCTTCGCCTCGGCATCCCACATCTGGCGGGTCCAGTCGGCCAGCACGCCGGCGGCCGCCACCGCCCCGTCGTCGAAGTCGTAGAGATGCACCTGCGGCATGTCCATGGCCTGCCAGCCGGCCGGCCAGTCCACGTCGCCTGACTTGCTGGCCGTAGTGGGATGGCGATAAGGGTCGTTCTCGACGAAATAGGTGTTGACTTTTTCGTGCCACGAATCAGCCTGCGCGTAGGCGTTGGTGCCGTTGATCTCGGAGACGGTCTGCCACATGGCGATAGCCGGGCTGTAGCTCCAGCGCGCGATGAGGTAGCGGTAGAGATTCTCCTGCCACGCCCAGGCTTCGTCGGACGTGAAGAAGCTGTCCAGGCTGCCCAGTTTGCGAAAGCCGTTGCTGACTTCCCAGCGGCCATCATCCCACGCGTGGGTGTCATCGCGCAGCTGCGGATGGTCCCAGACGGTGAAGACCACCTTGACACCCTTCTGCTCTGCGTCGCGCAGGATGGTGTCGATGACCTTCAGGTTCTGGAGCGAGTAGCTGTCGTAGCTGCTGGTAATGGGCGACAGGCTGTAGAAGGGCCACCAGACGACGTAGTTTTCGCCGGCGTCCTGCATGTTGCTGAAGAGTCCGACGCCGTTGTCCAGGTTGAAGCCGTCGATCAGGATGTTCAGCGCGTCGGCGTGACCCACCCCGAAAAATGGCGTCCCGTCGTCGTAGACCAGATAGCGGCTGCTGTACGTGGGATCGACCTGGTTGCCGATTCGCACCCAGCCATGATGGTTGGACGGTATCACCTGAAACGATCCCGCGGCCGGCTGGCTGGCGCCGTTGCTGTCCTGAATCGTCACCGTGTAGCGCCATTCACCCTCCTGCGATGGCGTGAAACGCACTCGCCACGCTTCCTCGCCATCCCAGAACCCCGGCGCCTGCCAGGTCGAGCCGTCAGGTGCCGTGAATGTTGCATCCAGTGCCACCTCGCGCGCGTCGTAGGGATTGGCATAGTCTGCGTCCAGATCGACCACCAGTTCCAGCGTTTCGTAGCGCGGCAATTCTTCCCGGTCCGGTGTCACCGCGTTGATTGTCGGCAGCTTGACCGGTGTGCCAGCGGGCTCGGGCGTGTCCACCGCCGCAATGGCCGGCGCAGTCGTGGCTAAAACCGTTGGCGTTTCCGCGGCAGGCGTCGGCTGCGAACTGCACGCACTCACCACGGTGATGAACACCAAAAGGCCAACCAAAGTTAGAAATACTTGTCGCAATCGTCTCATCAGCACATCTTCAAGCCTATATCTCCACGTAGTTCGCATTCTCAAATGCGAACTACCCGACGCCATCATCGCTCCGGCCGGTCTTTGCTTGCACCCCGGAGGGGCCGACCGGGCCGGTCGGCCCGAAACCATCTATCCCAGCACCACCTCGACCCGATTGTGGTCGGCCAACAGGTCCGCCGGCACCAGGTTGTCGGCCAGCGCCGCGCCGTTCAACGTGATCGACCGGACGCCGCGGCAGACGCTATCCGGGTTCGTCACCACGATCTCGATGATTTTACCACGGAAACGACGGGTCGCCGTGAAACCGGGCCAGTCGTGCGGGATACACGGATCGATGCGCAGGCCGTCCACTTCTGGCCGCAAGCCGAGGATGTACTGCGTGGCGCTGTAATACGACCACGCGGCCGCGCCGGTCAGCCACGATGTGCGGGTGTTGCCGGGGCGAGGCGAATAGGTCGAGTAGGTCGTCTGACCCTGCACGTACGGCTCGCACTGGCGGATTTCGGCGCGGTCGTTCCAGGCAGCCGGCATCGCCGCGCGATAGTAGTCCCAGGCCCGGTCGCCGTTGCCCAACATGCACTCGGCCATCACGCCCCAGCCCTGCGTATGATTGAATATGCCCGCGTTTTCCTTGATGCCAGGGTTGAACACCACCGCCCGCATCACCTCCACCGAAGTCTTGACGAACGGCGGCGCGGACAACATCAGGCCGTATGGCGTCGCCAGCTTCTCATTGACCGTCGCCATGCAGCGTTCCGCCTGCTCAGGCGTGGCCGCACCGCTGAGGACCGACCAGACCTGGGTGTTCAAATAGACCTGGCCCTCGTCGTAGTCCTTGGTCCCGTACACCGTGCCGTCCTCGGTGATGGCCCAGATGAACCAGTCGCCGTCCCAGGTGTCGCGCTGGATATATGTGTCCAGCTTGTCACGATGGGCCAGCGCCCAGGCAGCCTCGTCTGGCTTGCCAAGCTGCTGCGCCACGTCAGCGTAGACCGTCAGCCCCAGCCGCAGTTGAAAGGCGACGAAGAGGCTTTCGCCGTAGTAGCCCAGCCGCAGACAGTCGTTCCAGTCCGCCGACAGCCCGCACGGGAGGTTGTTGCGGCCCGAGCGCTCCAGGTTGAACTCCAGCGCCCGCCGCAGGTGATTGAATACCGTGTCCTCACCGTGATCCGCGTAGGGCAGCACGGTGCTGTAAAAGTCGAAGTCGCCCGTCTCAGCCACGTAAACCGGGACGGCGTTGAAGAACCACAGGCAGTCGTCGGAGCGGTATTCCTCGTCGGGCGGCGGCAGCTCGTGGCCGGGACGGTGCTCGAAAGGCTTGATGACCGGAATCGCACCGCCATTGGCAAGCTGGCCGGTCAGCATCAGTTCCAGCCGCGCGCGTGCGGCGTCAGGAATGGCCGCCGCGACGCCCAGGATGTCCTGCACCGAGTCGCGGAACCCCAGCCCGTCGCGCTCGCCGTTGTAGACCAGGCTGGCAGCGCGCGACCAGGCAAAGGTGATCAGGCAGTTGTACAGGCCCCAGACGTTGACGGTGTGGTTGAGATTGGCGTCAGGCGTGTCCACTGTGAGGCTGCCCAGCTTGCTGTGCCAGCTTTCCTTCAACCGCTGCAACTCAGCCTCCGCCCGCGCCAGCGAACCGAACTCTGCCACAACTCGCTTACCCACCGTGCGCGCGTCGCCAATGCCGAGCATGACCAGCAGTTCGCGACTTTCGCCTGGCTGCAAAATCAGGCTGGTTTGCACGCTCCCACAGGCGTTGTCACCGTATGCGTCGCTTTGGCTGCACTCTCCCATCTCCACCGCCAGCGGGTTGTGGTAACTGCGGTAAGGACCAAGAAACGCCTCGCGGCTGGTGTCATACCCGTCCAGCTGCGCGTCGACCAACGCCATCCACGAATGCATACCGATGTCGTTCTCGCGGCCGGTCCCCGGCTCCGGCGTCAGGTTGTCGTGGATGGCGATGCGCAGCAGACCGTCCTCGGTCAGACCGCCCTTGACGATGAACAGCGAGTATTGCAGGTTGACCTGATCCTGCTGGGTCATCCACTGGTTGGTGAACTCGCAGTAGGAGAAGACCGAGAGAGCGCGCGGCCGGTCGCTTTCGTTGGTGACCTTCAGCCGCCAGTACTCGAAGTCCTGGCCCAGCGGGACGAAGTAGGTCGTCTCCGTCGCAATGCCGGCGTAGCGCGATTCGATGGTCGTGTAAGCCGTTCCGTGGCGACAGGTGGACTCATAGCTGTCCAGCGACTTGCCCACCGGCTGCCAGGAGGCTGACCAGTAGTCGCCGCTCTCCCGGTCGCGCAGATAGAAGTAGCGGCCCGGCTGGTCGGCGGGAACGCTGTTGAAACGCAGCCGCAGGAATCGCCCGCGCGCGCCCGATTTGTAGAAGCCATAGCCGCCCGCGTTGTTGGTGATGACCGCACCGTATTCGGTGGAGCCGAGATAGTTGCTCCACGACTGGGGCGTGTCGGGGCGTGTGATGACGTATTCTTTGGCGGCGTCGTCGAAATAACCGTATCGCATAGATCGCTCCATGTAGGCCATGTGGCATTTGCTTAGACTGGCCCCGCATCTTGAAAGATGCGGCTGGGCCGAGCCGTTCCATCGAGAACAGCCCCACAGTTCAGTGTGGGGACTCGCAGCTAACCAGAACTACTGGATCACGTACAACGTCACCGACTGCGCCGGCAGCGTCACGGTCCCATCGGCCGACAGCGGCTGGATGCCCAGGTTTTCGGCGTTGTGCTCTGCATCCAATAGCCAGATTTCAGCCTCGCTGGGGCCGGCGCCTGCCACCTGCAAAGGAACGGTCTGTTCCTCGTCAGTCAGGTTGACCACCATCACCGTCAGCGCGCCGTCGTCCCGCAGCGCGGCGTAGACGTTGACGCCTTCCGTGCCCGAGTGCGCCTCTACCTGCTGGTCGCCGAAGTGTTTGTACATCTGGAACGTGTAGAGCGTCGGGCGAATAGTGAACCCGCTGATCAGCCCCAGCCCAGTCGTCCGCTGCGAGATGACCCACTGGTTGACCATCCACACGTCCTCAGAGATCAGCCGTCCCAGCACGTCGGCATACCAGATCGCGTTGTAAAAGGAATCCGGGCTGGCCGGCTGGCCCTGCACGCTGGTTGGCGTCGAGTTGAGTTCGGTGATAGCGACAGGCAGGTCGCGGCCCGTGGTTTCCTTGATCAGGTCGCGCAGGTAAGCCACCTCGTCGTTCATGGCCGCGGCGCTGGCCTGCATTTGATCGAAGGTCGCCGGCTCGTTGGTCGCGCTCCAATAGGGGTAGCGATGGACCGTGACCACATCCACCAGATCGCCGTTGGCTTGGAGAAACTCGGTCATCCAGTCGCGGCCAGCAGAATCCTTGAGCGTGGTCGTCAGGCTGCTGTTCCACTGGTGCAGCTCCGGCCCCATCAGCTTGATGGACGGATCGGCAGCTTTCATCGCCTCGGCGATAGCGCGCCACTCGCGATTGAAGCGCTCTGTGTCGTACGACTCGTTGAACTGCTCCTCGTACAGGGTCGGCTCGTTGCCAATGCTCCAGTATTCGATGCCGTAGTTCATGTCGCGCGCATAGCTCACCAGGCTGGCAGCTGTCTCAGGCGAGCTGTTGTGCAGACGAACGCTGACCGTTGGCAACGCTCCCAGTTGCTCGTAGAACCAGACGAACTGGTCGAGCTGGAACGGCTGCATGTCCACTGTGTCGGTCCACGCGCCGCCCGGCCAGCGCAACGCAGTGAAGCCGGAATCGATGATGTCCGGCATCATCTCGATGGGCACAGCGTGCATTGGCCCATAGTTCGTGCCGTAGACATAGGGGCTGATCGGCCCCAGATCGACCGCGGGATCGACAACCAGTGAGCCGGGCGCTGGTGCGCCGCTCGTTTCGTCTGCCATAGCCGTTGGCGCAGACGTAGCAGTTGCAGTAGCGACTTGGGTTGGCGCTGCCGGAGCAACAGCGGTAGCAACCGGCTGCGGGCCGGACGGCGCGTAACAGGCTGTCATGCCAAAGATTCCGATGGCCAACAGGATCAATAGATTGCGTTTCACGGGTCTCTCCTGAATGCAAGGCGATTGTCAAGATTGTTGCGGTCGGCGTGCTGCCTGGCCGGGCAACAGTGCGGCAAATCGCTCTACGAAACGGTTTACAACGTGTTTTGGGCAGACTTCGGAAGTCGACGGCTACTCGTCGCGACCCCGCTCCAACCGCTGAATGCACTCTGGCGATAGGTTCGTCGACTTCCGAAGTCGGATTGGATGGCTCTACAAACAGTCCCTAAGCGCGGGAAAGCATGTTGTTCGTCTTGACGAAGTCGATGATCTCGTCCACGTACGCGAAGGCCATGCAGACCACGGTATCCGCGCCGCCGTAGTAGATCGCCACACGTCCCGTGTCGCCGTCCACCAGCGCCGCGCAGGGAAACGCGACGTTGGGCACATCGCCGGTGCGCTCGTAGGGCGCTTGCGGCGCCAGCAGGTACGGCTCGCCGCGGGCGATCACCTTCCACGGCTGGTCGATGTCCAGCAGCGCCGCGCCGAAGCTGTAGACGAACCCGTTGCACGAGGTCAGCACGCCGTGGTAGATCAGCAGCCAGCCTTCGCTGGTCTCGATGGGGATCGGACCCGCGCCGATCTTGGTGGACTGCCAGCCGCCGGCCGTTCCCATGACATAGCGATGCCGGCCCCAGAACTGCATGTCGGGGCTTTCGCTGTAGGTGATGTCGCCGAAGGGGGTGTGGCCGTTGTCGCTGGGCCGGCTGAGCATGGCGTAGCGCCCGTTGATCTTGCGCGGGAAGAGCACGCCGTTGCGATTGAAGGGCAGGTAGGCGTTCTCCAGCTGGTAGAACGTCTCAAAGTCATGGGTGTAGCCCACGCCGATGGTCGGCCCGTGGTATCCGTTGCACCAGGTCACGTAGTAGCGGTCCTCGATCCACACCACCCGCGGGTCGTAGGCATACTGGAATTCGTTGATCTCCGCCACCTGATCGTTGTCCGGCACGAATCGGATGCGCTGGTGGCCGATGGTCCAGGTCACGCCGTCGTCGCTACGGCCGGCGTGCAGTTGCATGGTGCGCGCCTTGTTGTCGCAGCGAAAGACGCCGGCAAATCCGCCCTGATATGGCACCACAGCGCTGTTGAAGATGCTGTTGGACGACGGGATCAGGTCGTGGGGAATGATGGGATTGCGCGCCGAGCGCCACACAGCCGCGCTCGAGCCAGCCGGCCGGTCTTCCCAGGGGATGTTTGGCAGCGGTGAACCGTTGATGATGGTCGATGTTTGTTCAGGCATGGTTGTCTCCAAAAAAAGGTTGATAGCAGCGCACCGGCAGGACTGACAGTGCTTGTCCTGTCATGGGCTACGTGACGCGTCGAGGATCTCACCGGTCGAGTCAGCACTGTCAGTCCTCCAGCCAGCCACGGTAGTAACTGACGCCCAGCGCGTCCAGCCGGGCCGCATGCACGGCCAGCCGCGCGCGGTATTCGTCCCAAGACCGGCCTTCGGCCGGCGACCAGCCGATCTCAGCCAGGCCAAGCAGGCGGGGAAATACCATGAACTCCAGATCGTCCATGTTGTCCAGCGTCTCGGTCCAGACCGGCGCTTCGACGCCCAGTATATCATCCTCGCCAACGTCGGGAAACAACTTCGCCGGATCCCAGGAATAGGCTCGTTCCACATCGATGTTGCCGGCCCAGTTCAGGCCCAGCGGCGTCGAGTCGTCGTACTTCATGTCCAGATAAATGCGGTCGGCAGGCGACATGATCACCTTGACGCCCTGCGCCGCGGCGCGGCTGCCAAAATCGCCTTGCCAGTATTGAGCCACCGAGTCCGGCGCCAGGTCAATCTGCGCGATCTCGGCCCAGCCCAGCATTTGCTTGCCGTGCGCCTGGACGATCTGCTGCACCCGCTGGACGAACCGGCGGTAGTCGTCATCAGGTGTGCTATGCGCCTCGTCGCCGCCGATGTGGATGTATGGCCCAGGTGTCAGCGCTGCCAGCTCGCCGATCACATCATCCAGGAACGTGTATGTAATTTCCTTGTCGATGCAAAACGAGCTGAACCCGACCTCGATGCCGGTGTACAACGCCGGTGACTGGTCGTCGCAGTTCAGATCGGGATAGGAGGCCAGCGCGGCGTTGGTGTGGCCGGGCATGTCGATCTCCGGCACAATGTCGATATAGCGGCTGCGGGCATATTCCACCAGCTCGCTGTACTCGGCCTGCGTATAATAGCCGCCGGGATCGCCGTCCACCGCCGTGCTGCCGCCGATCTCGGCCAGCTTCGGCCACGACTCGATCATCAGCCGCCAGCCCTGGTCGTCGGTCAGGTGCAAGTGCAGATGGTTCAGCTTGTACAGCGCCATCAGATCGATCACGCGCTTGACGTCGTCCACCGTCCGGAAATGGCGCGCCACGTCCAGCATGACGCCACGCCACGGATAACGGGGCTGGTCGCGGATGACGCCACCAGGCAGCAGCCAGCCGGCCGGCTGGTCAGCCGCAGAATCGACCTCAGCCGGCAGTAACTGGCGCAGCGTCTGGATACCGCGGAAGACACCCTCCGGCTGTGGTGCGCGGAGGGTCGCCGTTTCAGCAGTAACCGTCAGGTCATAGCCCTCCTGGCCCAGCGACGTATCAGCATTGGCCGTGGAAAGGACGATGCTGCCCGGCTGAGGCGCACCGGCCAGCGGTTCCACCGGCAGGTCAAGCCCGACAGCTGCAGCCAGGGCGTCTGCCAGATACTTTCCGATGGCCAGCATCTCGTCCGAAGCCGGCTCGACCCTGATGACCGTGTCGCGGGAGAGTGTGAACGAGTCACCTGTCTCGGCAACCGAAACAGGCAGCGGAATAAGGTTGTCCATGGTCAGAGCTTTCATAGGTTCAGGCGCGGGCGTTGCGGTCGGTGTAACCGTCGGCGCCGGCGCGGCTGTCGGCGGGATCGCCTGCACGGGCTGGCAGCCGGTCAACAACGCGCTTGCCAGCACCGCAGCGAACGCACCCAGTCGTTTTGCGGAAGGTCTCATTTATCCCGTCCACATGTCAAAAGTGAACAATATCGCCAGCACGCCCATCAACAGGATGCTGACAATCGTCCAGACCCTGTCAAAAGCCGGCCTTCGTCCCAGGTGGCTGAGCCAGAGAAAGACCGGCGGCGCGGCGAGAATGTAGCGATGCATGCCCTGCGCCGGCCCGCTGGTAAACGACAAGAACACCACCAGCAGCCCAAACCAGGCCACGTCGCGCTGGCGGCGCATCCAGGCGATGCAGGCCGTGAAGCCCAACACGATGCCGCCGAACTCGATCAGGTAATACGCAGTGGCCTGCGAGTTGTCGTTCAGCAATCGCTGGGCAGCCTCGAGCCAGGCGATGAACGCATTGCCGAAGGCCAGCAAGCCGCGGCCGAAGAACTCCTCTTCTACCTTGCTGAAAGCCAGGCCGTAATACGAAACCCGCCACAGGATAAACGCCAGCACCGGGGAAAACACCAGCAGCGCGCGGCCCAACGTCCGCCAGGGAATGCCCTTGAAGTAGACCTGCCGCCACTCCAGATCCAGTTCATGCCATTCGCCGCTACGCGCCCAGGCCATCAGCAGCGGCACGACCAGCGTCACACCGACAGCACGCGTAAAGGTGGCCAGCACGGCCAACAGAGCCGCCCAGCCCAGCCGCCCGCGCCGCATCATCACCAGCGACCAGAAGGCCAGGCCGACGAACAGCCCCTCGGTGTAGACCTGCGCCAGGAAGAAGCCGCTGGGGAAGATCACCAGATAGAATGCAGCCCGCAGGCCGCCGCTGTCACCCAGCTCTTCCTCAGCCAGTTCGTACAACGCCAGCATGGCAGCCAGCGCCCCCAGCGACGAAACGATCACACCGGCCAGCGTCGCAGTCGCAATGGCGTTCATTCCCAGCAGCGACAGCGGAAGCGCCAGCAGCCGCATTACCAGCGGGTACAACGGGAAGAACGCGTAGGCTAGCGAAATGCCCAGCACGCCCGACGCGTTTTCGGGGATAATGAACGGCCAGAAGCCACCACCGGACGCCGCCGGTCCCATGGTCGCGTTGATGCGGTGGATGGTCGGCGCTTCGTAACCCGCGGTTGCGATGGCCAGGTAATACTCGGAGTCCCAGGAGACGTGGCTGTTGAGGAACGGTTCGTTCAGATACGGCTTGCCGTCCTGGCTGCCCGCCCGTGTTTCGGTGACCGTCCATTCCAGCGCATAGTCGGGCCGCGCCAGGTCGAGACGCGCCGGCACGTACGCCTGGTAGGCAAACAGAATCACCACCCAGCCCACCCAGATGAAGAAGACGGTGCGGTAGGCGCGCCGGCGGTCCATACTCAACGTTCCGCTCCGTCGGGTTTCCCGCAATTGGCTCCAGCCGGTCTGTCCGCAGCCTCCCGGAGCGACCGACCGTGCCGAAGTACGGTCGTGGCACGGTCGGAGACCGGCCACAGCGTGCATGAGAACTTTGTCATCCTAGCGTTCCGTCCCGGTGATCACAAGGTTGCGCATGAAGTGCTTCTGGGTCAACAGCAGCACCAGGATCGGCACCAGCAGGATGATCAACGCGCTGGCCTGCAACAGATTTTGCGTCGGCGAGAGCGACTGAAAGTTTTGGATGCCGAACGAGACCGGCACCAGATCACGCCGGGTGCTGAGGTAGAGCGCAGCCTGCCGGGTCTCGTTCCAGATGAAGAAGAAGTTCAGCAAAGTGATGGTGATGATCACCGGCCACGACTGGGGAATGACCACCGAGAACAGCGTGCGCAGCGGCCCGGCGCCGTCCAACATGGCCGCCTCTTCGATCTCGATGGGGATGCTGCGGAAATTCTGGCGCAGCAGGAAGATATACAACGCGCTGCCGAAGAAGAAGGGCAACACAATGGGCAGCCAAGACCCGTTCCAGTTCAGCACGCGCACGAAGAAGAAATAGGTCGGAATGAGTGTCACCTTCTCCGGAATGAGCAGCGTGGCGATCAGCACGAAGAACAGCAGATTGCCGCCGGGCAGCGGATAGCGCGCAAAGCCATACGCCACAATCAAGGAGGAAACCAGCACCGCCACCGTGGTGATCAGCCCTGCCAGCAAGGTGTTGCGGATCATCTCCGGGAAACGCACCGACTTGAACAGGGTGCTGAAGTTGTCCCAGGTGAGATGGAAGCGATAGACGCCCGGTAAGGCACGCCAACTTCCCTGCCAGGGGATGAGCCCTTCCTCCGGGTGTTCGGGGTCGATGAACTCACTGGCCCGCGGTCCCGGCTTCACCAGCGCCAGCTCGCGCACGCCATCTTCGAAAGGCACCTGAAGCAGCTTGCGCGTCTTGCCTTCATACTCGATGGTCACCGGTTGGGCAGGATACGGCGGCGCATAACGGTCGCCCAGTTGCTGGCTGGCCATCAGCGACGTGGCCACCATGTAGACCATGGGAAACAGGTAGACGATCAACAGACCAATGACCAGCACATTGACAAGGAGCGTGCCGAACCTTTCCCACAGTTGCAGGGGAACCAGGCGTTGCGGCGCCAGCGGGCGCCTATCGCGGGTGGAAGTCGTCATGCTAACGCCCCAGATCTTCGTAGTGCACCCATTTGCGGGAGGTCGAAAACAGGAAGATGATCACCAGAAGCACCAGCACCAGGAACGCCCATGCCAACGCCGTAGCGTAGCCAAGGTCGAACTGACTGAACATCTGGTGTGAAATGTAGTCGTCAAAAGGCGACTGGCTGCCGCTGAAGACGTTGCCGCGATCCAGCAACAAGACACCGCCGAAGGCACTGATCAGGTTGATGACCAGCGCAAAGAAGATGGCCGGCGAGATCATCGGCAGGGTAATCGAAAACAGCCGGTAGAACGGTCCCGCGCCATCCACCCGCGCCGACTCCTCGATCTCCCGCGGGATGCCCTGCATCGCGCCCAGCATGATCAACATCCCCGGCCCGATGGCCCAGAGCGAGTTGAGACTGAAAACCAGCCGGCGGGCCGCGTCGGAGTAGATTCCGCCCGTTCCCATCAACCCCAGCGGTTCGAGAATGAAGCGGTTCAGCCAGCCGGTGTTGGGGTCCAGAAACCCGAACCACATGAACAAAATCGCCACGCTGGGGATGATGCTGGGCACGAAAAACATGGTGCGCAGAAAGCCAGGCCACTTCAGCCGCCGGCTGGCGAGGATCGCCGCCAGCCCGATGGACGCCACAAGCTGCAAGGGGATGCTGGTCAGCGCCATTGCGATGGTCTGGAACACCACATAGCCCACAGTCTCGTCGTGCAGCAGGCGCACATAGTTATCCAGACCGGTGAAACGCGTCTCGCCCGGGTTCAGCATGTGGAAGTTGGTGAAGGAAATGCCCAGCGATGCCAGGATTGGCAGCAGCTTGAACAGCAGCAGGCCAATCAGCCAGGGCGAGATCAGCAGTGTGCCGGTCAGCTTGCGGCGATCGATGCGACGCTGCTTTGGCTGGGTTGCTGGTGGTAGCGGTACGGTGGAGGTGGTCATTGCGGTCAGGCGGGTATCACAGCGAATGTCACAACGAATGGCGGACGTGCCGACGCCTCGGAGGGAATGACCGATGCCAGCAAGACGGGACTCGCTAGTGGTGCGCCCCTTCCAGGCCAAACCCGGCCGGAAAAAGCGGCGCGTCCGGCCCGTCGGCCGGCAGGGCGCTGAAGTCGAAGGGCAACTGGTCGGCCGAGCGCGGCCACGTGTACGGCAGCTTGCCGGTGAACGGGTAGCGGCCGAACAAGACATCGGCCACTCCCTGTCCCTCCGTGCCCGGCAGCCAGGCCACCACGACTGCGTCGGCCAGCGGCAACAGATCGGTGATGTCCACCGGGCGGCCAGCCAGCACCACCAGCACCAGCCGGTTCGAGCTGTCGCGCAGGCGCTGGACCATGGCCAGGTCGGCCGCCGGCAGCGCCAAATCGGCCGAGTCGCCAACGCCCTCAGCGTAGGGACGTTCCGCAACAACGGCCACGCCCACGTCCGCAATGAGCTGACCGCCCGTGGCGTTGGTGTAGCTGTCGAAACGGCCGGCTGCATCGTAGAGAACGAGCGCATCGGGCGCGCTGACCTCTTTGATGCCACCCAGGATTGTCGTCCCGGCGGTGATGTCCCCGGCCGCGCCCTGCCACTCGGTGGACCAGCCGCCGATCTGGATGCCGATATCGTCAGCCCCTTCTCCACCGACATAGATCAGCGGGGTGGCGTGGACCAGCGGCAGCGTCTCGCGTTCATTCTTGAGTAGCACCACTGACTTGCGCACCGCCTCACGCGCCAGCTCGCGGTGATCCAGCGAGCCGACGGTCTCGATGGGCGCGCCAGGCTCTAAAGGATCGTGGTCAAACAGGCCAAGCTCGGCCTTAACGCGCAGGATACGCCGCACCGCCTCATCGATGCGCGCCTGCGACACGTCGCCCGTTTCGACCGCCTGCGTCAGCGTATCGATGAACAGCTTGTAGCCGTAGGGTACCATCACCATGTCGATGCCGGCGTTGATGGCCGTGACCACATCGGAATAGTAGTCGCCGGGAAGCTGGTCGATACCCTGCCAGTCGCTGACAAGGAACCCTTCGAAGCCCAGTTCGTCGCGCAGCACGCCGGTCAGAAGGTCGCGGTTGCCGTGCATCTTGACGCCGTTCCAACTGCTGAAGGAGGCCATCACACTGCCCACCCCGGCATCGACAGCCGCCTGGTAAGGCGGCAAATGCACGCGGCGCAGCGTCGCCTCGTCGATCTGGGCGTCGCCCTGGTCCAGCAGGTAGGGCTTGATGATCTCAGTGGTCGAGCTGCCAAAGGCCGTGCCGCCGTCGGCCAGGAAATGTTTGGCGGTAGCGAGCACGGTGGCAGGACTGCCGAACCGCTGGCCGCTCGCATCTTCCTGCAACCCCTCTATATACGGAACAGCCAGCCGGCTCACCAGTTCGGTGTTCTCGCCGTAGCCCTCGTAGGTGCGTCCCCAGCGGATGTCCTGCGGCACGGCGACGACCGGCCCGAAGTTCCAGCGGATGCCGGTCGCGGCCATCTCAGCCGCGGTTGCCGCGCCGATACGCCGCATCAGGTCAGG
Source organism: Anaerolineales bacterium (assembly GCA_020634615.1). Classification (GTDB taxonomy): domain Bacteria; phylum Chloroflexota; class Anaerolineae; order JAAEKA01; family JAAEKA01; genus JACKBK01. Next base: position 46,581 of record JACKBI010000018.1, on the reverse strand, counting down.
ATCATCCGCCGCGCCCAGCCCAACATTTTGCGGGAACACCGTGGCGTCGACCACAGCCGCGGTCCCATGCACCGCGTCCACACCATAGAGCAACGGAATGCCGAGCCGCGTTGACAAGGCCGCCTCCTGGAAACCGCTGACCATGGCCAGCCAATCCTCGGGCGTGTTGCGGGGTGGCGAACCGCCACCGCCGCTGAGAACGGAGCCGATGAAGTAACGGGTCACATCTTTCGGTGTGATGCTATTCTTCTCCACCTGTGTCATCTGGCCGATCTTCTCAGCCAGCGTCATCTGCGCCAGCAGCGCTTCGACGCGGTCATCGACGGATGTGGCGACAGCCGGGTGAACCGCTGTCGCGTCGGGCACAGACGACGCGTTCGGCTGCGCGTCGTCTGTTGACAGAGCGGCGGCGGCCGGTGTGTTGGCAGGAGAAGCCACGGCCGCCGGCGTGACAGGCGCTGGCAGCGGCTGCACAGGCTCTTGCATTCCTGCGCAGCCAGCTACCAGACCTGCCAACAGCACCAGGAGGAGAACTGGGCTCAAGTAAGCTTTTTTCATCAGGCGATTTCCAGTGCTAGCTCGGTCAGCCCTTCGCAAAGCCTCATGTTGCTGCGCAAAGACCGGCCGGCGCAGGAGAAATGGTTTCAACAGGATTTACAGGATTAACAGGATTTTGGACTCTGTGTCCGGTGACAATCGATAATCCTGTAAATCCTGTCAAAAATCCGGGCTAGCTCAAAGCAACTTCAACCCTGACTGCGTGTTGGCCGGGCACGGGCAGCGGCACGATGTCGCCGGCCACGGACTGCCCGTTGACCGTCAGCGCCACGGCGTTGCCCGGTCCGTCTCGCCGGACGTTGATGTGATACGTCACGCCGCGGAAGACGCGTGTCGCGGTGAAGCCTGGCCAGCTTTCCGGGATTACGGGGGCAATGCGCAGTCCGTCGTAGCTGGGCCGGATCCCCAGAATCCACTGCGTAATGGCTACGAAGTTCCAGGCGGCGGTGCCGGTCAGCCATGAGTTTTTAGCCTCGCCGAACGTGGCCGCGTCGCGCCCGGCGATGGTCTGGGCATAGACATACGGTTCGCAGCGATGGGTATCGACGATGGCCTCGCGCGCCGATGGGCAAATGCGATGGTAGTAGTCCAGCGCCTGGTCGCCCCGTCCGGCCATGGCCTCCGCGATCATGATCCACGGGTTGGTGTGGCAGAAGACGCTGGCATTTTCCTTATAGCCGGGCGGGTACGACGTGATTTCACCCAATTCGAGGCGATAGCGGGTGTAAGCCGGCTGGTGCAGCACGACACCGTGCTCGGTAGCCAACCGCTCGCCAACCGATTGCAGCACCTGCGCCGCCTTGCCGTCCTTCAGCCCGATGCCGGCCATAATGCACATGCCCTGCGGCTCGATGAAGATCTGGCCCTCCTCGCACTCATGCGAGCCGACCTTATCACCGAAGGCGTCGTAAGCGCGCAGGAACCACTGGCCATCCCAGCCATGCTGCAGGATCGCGGTTTCCATACGCACAGCCGCGTCGACATAGTCCAACGCCAACAGCGATGCGCCGCGGCGATTGGCGATTTCGGCCAGTTCGCGCGCCGCCAGCACAAACTGGCCGGCGATGAAGACTGACTCGGCTACCGTGCCCTCGCCGCGGCTCTCGGTGGTCTGAAAAGACTCGCCTGGTGTCTCTGAGAAACAGTTCAGATTGAGACAGTCGTTCCAGTCGGCCCGGCCGATCAACGGCAGGCCGTGAGGTCCAAGGCGGTCGAGCGTATACTGCACGCTGCGCTGGAGGTGATCCATCAGCGGCGTCTCGCTGCCCGGCTGGTTTTCATAGACCACCTGCTCATCAAGAATCGACCAGTCGCCGGTTTCCTTCAAATAGGCTGCCACAGCGAGCACCAGCCAGAGGGGATCGTCGTTGAACCCGCTGCCGACCGCGTCGTTGCCGCGTTTGGTCAGCGGCTGGTACTGGTGGTATGCACCGCCGTTTTCCAGTTGTGTCGCCGCGAGGTCGAGGATCCGCTCGCGTGCCCGCTCCGGTATCATGTGCACAAAGCCCAGCAAATCCTGGGTAGAGTCACGGAACCCCATGCCGCGCCCAACACCCGACTCGAAATAGGATGCCGAGCGCGACATGTTAAAGGTGACCATGTTCTGGTACGCGTTCCAGATGTTGACCATGCGATTGGTGTGGATGTCGGGCGTTTCGACCGAAAGACGGTCGAGCAGGCCATCCCAGCGATTATTCAATTCGGCAAACGCATCGGCCACGGCATCGAGATTGAGATAGCGCTCGATGATCGGTTTGACCGTGCGTTTGTTGATCGTCTGCGAGCCAGGCGGATCGAACTTCTCGGCCACCGGATTCTCGTGGTAGCCGAGGGCGAAGATGATGGTATGCGCCGCGCCGGGCTGCAGGCTGATCCGAACGTGATGCGAGCCGATGGGCTGCCAGCCATGAGCTATCGAGTCGGACGCCTGGCCGCGCTCGACGGCCAGTGGGCGGTCCCAGCCGCGGTATGGTCCCAGGAACGCGTCACGTTGCGTGTCAAAGCCGGCGAGGAAGGCTCCAGAGTTGCCATCTTTCGGAAAAGATGGCAACTCTTTCGACGACAACTCTGCCGAGCAGGCAAACCAGGCGAAGTGGTCGCGGCGCTCACGATACTCTGTCTTGTGATAGATAACGCCGTCCTCCACCTCGACCTGGGCCGTGTTGAAGTTGCGCTGGAAGTTGGTCTGATCATCCCAGGCATCCCACAGGCAGAATTCGACCGCCGAGAAGATCGACAGATCGGCCGGCGCACTGCCGCGGTTTGTCACCGTCAAGCGCCAGATCTCCAGGTTCTCGCCCGGCGGGACGAAGTACAGAGTCTCGGCAGCAACGCCATTGCGTTGCGCCGAGATCTGGGTATACCCGATCCCATGGCGGCAGGTGTAGTCTTCGAGATCAGCGCGCGTCGGCTGCCATGAAGGCGACCAGTAGTCGCCCGTGTGGTTGTCACGTACATAGATATAACGACCACCGGTGTCGAAAGGCGTGTTGTTGTAGCGATAGCGCGTCAAGCGTCGCAGACGGGCATCGCGGTAGAATGAATAGCCGCCGGCCGTATTGGAAATCAGACCGAAATAGGCTTCTGTGCCGAGATAGTTGATCCACGGCAGGGGTGTGTCGGGTCGGGTGATCACATATTCGCGACGTTGGTCGTCAAAGTATCCGTAGGTCATGGGAATGGCTTTCTCTTTCAGTTGTAACTACTACCATAGCGTCATTCCCGCGAAAGCGGGAATCTATCGCTCGTGAAACGTGGATTCCCGCCTTCGCGGCGCGGAGCGTGACGGGTGAGCAGTTGCTTCCAGTATTACTGAGGAGTGGCAGTCCTCGCAAAGACTGCCAGCCCTGCTGTGTCGATCAGTGTTTGGCGGCGCGGCCGGGGATCGAGACCACCGACCTGCATACCCAGCAGCACAGCGCCGACTACAGGTGGCACTAGCAGGCGAACGAAACGCGCGCCGGGCGCAACTGCAAGAACGGCTTCGGTCAGCGGCTCCAGCAGAAGCGGGCCGCCGTTGTACATGCTGCCCACCAGAACCACATCGAACTGATGCTGCTCCAGCCCGATCTGACGGATGACGCCGGTTGCCAGGCTGGCCAGCTCAGCAGCGGCCCAGCGAATCACACCCAAGGCGACCGCGTCACCCGTCTCTGCCGCCTGAAAAACCAGAGGAGCCGCCTCAGCGCCGATGCCGTACCACCCCTGGCTCAGCCCTTCCAGCAGATCAGCCTGCGAGCGAGCGCCGCAATAGCGGGCAAACATATCGCTAAGGGCTGTGCCAGGACCGCGGCGAGTCCAGGCCTTGGCCACCGAGATGGTCGCCATCTCCACCAACTCGCCCGATCCACCGAATTCGCCGAAGCGGCTGCCGTTGCCGGTCACGCGACCAATCTGGTGCTGCGCGTTCCAACCCCAGCAGTTGTTGCTGGTGCCGGCAACGATGGCAACGCCCCAGCCAGACTCCGCGCCAGCCACCAACCCGATGATGGTATCGTTGACGATTTCGACGGGCGCGGCAAGGCCCAGCGTTGCAACCGCTTCGAGGGTCGGCTCCAGTTCTGACGGCCAGTCGTAACCGGCCACACCAAAGCCAGCGCCGGCGATCTGCGCCGCGGTAATACCGGCCGACGCCAGCGCCTGCGCTGTGATCGCCTGCAGCGCTGCCTGCAGACCGTCGTAGCCAACCACCTCGTGGTTGCCCGGCCCAGCTTCACCGAAGCCGACGACACAACCGCGCTCGTCGGCGATCATGGCGTGGCTCTTTGTTGCGCCGATATCGACGCCAAGGTAGTAGGTCATGGTTGGAGAATCTGGCTTACGATGGTGTGAAACATGAGGGCGATTGCGTCATGAGTCACGTTCCGCGCAACGCGTCGCGCAACGCGCGAAATCCAAGGACATGGACGCCAGCGTCATCCAGCAGGCGACGAAGCGCGGGATCGGTGAAGAGTTGATAATCGGCAACGCGGCAGCGCCAGTCGGGGGCAATCGCGCGCAATTCGGGCGTGTCTGCCGCCGGATGCATAAGAATGATGCTCAGGCCGGCCGGCAACTCAGCAAGCACTCGCTGAATCTCGCCCATCCGGTCTTCGTGGTGATCCAACGGCAGCACCGACAGATAGTCAAACACCGGCAGTCCGGCAGCTTCAGCAGTCTCGATCAAGCGCTCAGCGGCGTCAACCTCGTCCGCGCTGTAGCCCATGTCTATCAGCCAGGAGGCAGGAATGCGCACCAGCAGCGGCGGCAAGGCGAACTGCTGCGCAACATCGACATAGACCTGCGCCAGACGGGGATGGAACATCGTCAACATGTGGCTGTCGATGTGGGTGATGTCAATGCCAGCGGCCAGCGCGCGCTCAACCTGAGCGACTACCTCGGCGCGCACCGCGTCCAGATCACCGCCCTGGTAGACTGGCATGGCGCGTGTCGGAAAGTAGCCCTCGGCGTCCAGCAGGCCGCTGGACGGGGCGGCGGTGGAAAGTGGACGCCAGCGGTAGGCAGTCCACTCGCTGGTGAGCGTCACATGAACACCCATGTCCAGGCGCGGATCGCCAGCGCGCTGCCGGCAGATCTCGGCCGCGCCGTTGAACCAGGGACAGGGCACCATGGTCGCTGCCGAAGAGATCAGCCCGGCGTCCAGCAGCCCGTCGAGCGCCAGCAGCGTGGCGTGGCACATGCCGATGTCGTCGGCATGCAGGACAACGACCCGATCAGTGGACGTGTAGCCGAGTTTGTGCAGAAATGGGTTCATGGAGTTGCAGGTGGCAAGTTGCAGGTAGCAGGTCGCAGGTGATCGGTGATCCGTAAAAGGTTAGGATGTGTCCGTACACAACTTCGGCGTGTAATTTGGCAGGGTGCAGACGTGTCCTAGTCCGTTTACTGATTACCGTTTACCGATTACCGAAACCTCGGCAGGTATGCCGCGTTGATTGTCAGCATCTCGTCCAACACCGTCGCGATCTGATCGGCGGGCGGGCCAAGCGGGTGCGCCAGCAGCGCCTCGTAGGCGGCTTTGCGGTCGCCGCGGACGGCGGCTTCGACGGTGAGCAGTTCGTAGGCCTTGACGTTGGCCAGCAGGCCGAAGCAGGCGGGCGGCAGCGGATCAGCCAGCAGCGGCTGCACGCCGGCGCGGCTGATGCGGCAGGGCATCTCCAGCACCCAGTCGCCCGGCCAGCCGGCCACCGCGCCGCGGTGCGGAACATTGACGACGTGGGCCTCGTGCAGGTCGTTGTAATGCGCGTTGAGCAACTGAGTTGCCACGGTCGAATACCATGCGCCGCCGCGCTTCATCAGATCAGCCGGTGGCTCGGTCAGTGATGGATCGGCATATTGCGCCAGCAAGTCGGCCTCGACCTCCATCACCTGCTCGGCGCGCGAGGGGGGCCACTTGGCCTGCTCAGCCAGCTTCTTGCCGGTATAGTAGTAGTAGGACAGGTAGTAGTTGGGCAGCAGTTGCAGCGTTTCGATCAGCGCGGCATCCCAGGCGGGATGGTCGTCATCACGCAGCTCGGCCAGCATGCCTTCGATGACCAGCGGCCAGACGTCCTCGCCGTCCACGGTGAAGCCGCGGTGCCAGGAGAGGTGGTTCAACCCCAGCGTCTTCAGCTCAGCCCGCCGCGGCGCGATGGTCTGGCCGGTGGTGCGCTCCAGCAGCTCCAGGATGTGCATCTTGGTGGTGATGGGCACGTTGCAGACGCCGACTGCCGGCACGTCAGGCGCGTAGCGGGTCAGCGCTTCCGTCACCAGGCCGGCCGGGTTGGTGAAGTTGACCAGCAGCGCGCCCGGCGCCAGCTCGCGCATGTCGGCGGCCAGATCCAGCAAAACGGGGATGGTGCGCAGCGCCTTGGCCATGCCGCCGACGCCGGTGGTCTCCTGGCCGATCAAGTCGTGCCGCTGGCCCAGGTATTCATCACCCTTGCGCGCTTGCATCCCGCCCACCCGCAGTTGTGTGGTCACGTAGCTGGCGCCGGCCACGCCTGCGCGGCGATCGGTCGTCAGATGCACCTCGAAGGGCGCTCCCTTTGCCGCGACCATGCGCTGGGCAAAGCCGCCGACCACAGCGAGCCGTTGCGGGTCGATGTCAACCAGCCACAGTTCGGTCATGGGGAAGCTGTCGACGCGGTCGAGAAAGCCCTTGACAAGCTCAGGCGTGTAGCTGGAGCCGCCGCCGATGACTGCAACTTTCATGCGTGCCTCTCAAAGTAGCCGGACGACGCTGGGATCGCGTCGCCCGGCTGGGTGTTTGAACGGAAGTGAGAACCGTGGATCAGGAGGAAGACGCAGATCAGAGCGGAAGTCACGACGGTGTCGTGATCTACCCGCCGCCTGCAACCTGCAACTTGCAACCTGCCTACTTATCGACGCCGGTGATGACGATGCCCTGGACGAAGAAGCGCTGGGCGAAAATGAACAGCAGCAGCGGCAGGAGCAGCGTCATCAGCGCGCCGGCCTGGATGAGCTGCGGCTTCTGGCCGTAGATGCCGTTGAAGGTGTTCAGAGCGACTGAAACGGGCCACGCGGCGCGGTTGGTGGACAGATAGATCAGCGGGCCGAAGAAGTCGTTCCAGGCGTAGACGATGTGGAAGACTGTCACCGCCAGCAACACAGGGTAGGACTGCGGGACGATCACCGACCACAGGATGCGGAAGCGGCTGGCGCCGTCGATCATGGCCGCCTCGTCCATCTCGCGCGGGATCGTCATGAAATACTGGCGCAAGAGGAAGACGTCGAACGCGTTGCCAAAGAAAGTTGGCACGATCAATGGCAGCCAGGTGCCCACCCAGCCGATGCGCTGGAAGAAGGTGTAGGTGGGAATCAACGTGACAAAGCCGGGCAAAAAGATCGTCGCGATCAGGACCACAAAGAGAAAATCGCGACCCGGAAAGTCAAACCGGGAGAAGCCGTAGGCGACGAAGGTACACGAGATCAGCACCCCGATGGTGCTCATGATCGCGTAGAAGGTGGTGTTCCACAGCAGGCGCGGGAACTGGATGGTGTCCCAGACTTCCTTGTAGTTGTTGAAGGTCGGTGAGAATTTCCACGGGCGGTCCAGCGCGCGCCAGGAAACCTGGCACACGAACTCGCCGCGCTCCAGATGGTCGGGATCGACAAAGGTGCTCGCTCTGGTGCCCTTCTTGACCAGCGCGAGACCGGCCGTGCCAGAGTGGTTCTCGCTGCCTTCGCAGGTATTCAACGGCACGGTGTACATATCGACTTCTTTGCCGTTGTATTCAAACGACGCCACCGCGGCCGGCCAGATCGGAGCGCCGACAACCGAGATCTGCTCCGGCGTCTTCAATGAGGTGAACACCATGAATGCGAAGGGCGAAAGAAACATCATCAGAAGAACCAGCGTGAAGCTGGTGACAAGAATGGGCTTGATAGCCTTGTTCGCCTTGCGGGTTACGGACGATGCCATGTCTGCGCCTCCTATGACTTGCCGTCGCCAGCGTAATAGACCCAGTGGCGGGCTGTTCTGAACAGGATGATGGTGACGACCAGGATCAGGAAGAACAGCAGCCAGGCCATGGCCGCGCCATAGGACATGTTCTGAAAGGTAAAGAATGTCTTGTAGAGATACAGGTTGAAGAACATGGTCGCGCCGCCGGGTCTGCCTGTCCCCTGATTGACGACCAGCGGCACCGTAAAGTATTGGAAGAGGAACACTACGCCCAGCACCAGGTTGTAGAAGATAACTGGCGAGATCATCGGGAAGGTTATCTTCCAAAAGCTATGCCAGCCATTGGCGCCGTCGACCTTGGCAGCATCGTACAAGTCGGTGGGCACTCCCTGCAGGCCGGCCAGGAAGATCAACATCGCGTTGCCGATGGCCCAGATACCCATGATCACATAGGTCGGGTAGACCCAGTTGACATCGTTGGCCCAGTTGGGTGTCATGTCGCGCGGTACGCCGACTGCAACCAGCGCCCGGTTGATCCAGCCCGATTCCGGGTTGAGCATCCCGCCCCAGAGGAACACCGCCGCAACGAAGGGGATGATGTAGGGCATGTAGAAGGCGCTGCGAAATGCCATTTTCCCCTTCAGGTGACGGCTGTTCATCAGCAGTGCGATGAAGAGTGGCAGCATCAGGCCGACCGGCAGCGAGATGGCGCCAAACAGCACCGTGATCCACAGTGAGCCGCGAGTGCCGCCGCCAATGGACCAGATCTGCGGGTCCTTGGCCATCTGGATGTAGTTGTCCAGACCGACGAACTTGGGCGGGCTCAGGATACCGTCGGTGATCTTCATGTTCATGAAGCTAAAGGCAAGGCTGGCAAGGATCGGCAACAGCGTGAAGACCAAGAATCCGATCAGCCAGGGCGATATAAAGAGCAGCCCCTCCCGCATCTCGCGGCGCTTCAGAGGCGTCAGTTCACGATAGGCTCTCGGCGTTGGCAGTGCTGGCGTGCCACGGTTGAGTTCTTGAAACATGGGGGCTCCTCAGGAAGGGGCTGAAAAAAGGGCGGGCCAACTCCGGGGAGCAAGCCCGCCCTTCCAGCGGACTGAGAACTACTTGTTGTAGATCACGTTAAGGTCGTCGATCATCTTCTGCCACTCGGCATCGAAGTCGAGCGCATCGGGGGCCGTGTTCTGGATCAGATCCCAGAAGGTCTGCTCGCGCGCCCAGGCCTCGTTCCAGTTGGGCTGCCACTGCTCGGCGCTGGGGGCGTCGGGGTAGGACAGGCCAGCCTTGAAGACTTCCCACGTCTCAGGAGTGATGAAGGGATAGTCCTCAGATTTCTTGGCAAAGAAGGCCTCCTGCTTGTCCGGAATGGCGGGCAAAGCGCCGTAGTTGGGCAGCAACGTGTCGCCACCATCGGTGATCAGGTATGAAAGCACGGCGAAGGCTTCAGCCGGATGCTTGGTGCCCTTCCAGACGCGGAAGGTGTCAGCATCGACACGGCCATGGACCACACCGTCGGCACCCATGGGCAGGATGCCGGCCTGGAATTCCGTGCCGGAATCGCGCAGGTCGCCGAGACAGCAGGTGTACCAGAGCGGTGTGACAGCCATCGCCGCATGGCCGGTGTTGAACAGGTTGCCATTGCCGAATTCAGGCGCGCCCGACATCGGGCCGGTGGCCATCCACGGCTGGTCGCCGTACATGCCATCATAGGCCCACTGCACTGCTTCCTTCCAGCTATCCGGCATGTTCACTGAGTAGCTGCCCTTGGCATCGCCATCGACGATATCAGCCGATCCGGCAACATACGAGCTGACATAGTTCGGGTGGGTCTGCCACTGCGGGCTATAACCTACCTGGACGATCTGGGTAGGATCGAAGCCATCTTCAGTCGAGTTGAAGCCATTGACGTCAATGGTCATGCGCTTGGCGACTTCGGTGAAGGTGTCCCAGTTCCAGTCGACTTCCTCGCCGTCCAGCATGTACTTGTCGCCGTAGTTCTGGGGCGGGTACTCGAGACCAACCTCGTCGAACATGGCAGGGATGTAATACGTGGCCGCCGGGAAGACGGCAAAGGGCAGGCCGACCTGGCCTTCCTCGGTCTGATAGGAGTCAACCAACGCCGGGTCAAAGACGCTTGTGTCGAAGCCCGTGTCCTCGATGTATTGCGTCAGGTCAAGCCACTGGCCGTAGAAGGCGTTGGAGCCGCCCCAGCCTACCGGTCCGATGATATCGGGGCCGGCGCCAGAAGCGATTTGTGTGGCCAGCGTGTCACGGCCTGCGTCGTAGGGTACAACCTCCAGCACGAGCTGGATCTGATCCTGGGAGGCGTTGAAGGCGTCAACAACTGCCTGCTGGGCCTCGATCTGCTGCGGGTCAGTGCCGGTGCCCAGGCCGACGAACCAGCGGATGGCGGTCTTGCCGGAGGCTTCGGCCGCAGCCATGGCTTCAGCAGCAGCGGCGCTGGCTACGGCAGCCTGCTCTTCGGCAGTCAGTGTCGCCTCGGGCTCGGCTGCTACTTCTTCGGTCGGCTCGGCCATTGCTTCTTCTGTTGCGGTCGGCTCGGCCATCGCTTCTTCGGTTGCAGTTGGCTCTGCAGCAGGCGCTTCCGTCGCCGCGGGGGGCTCAGTAGCGGCGGGTGCTTCAGTCGCGGCTGGCGCGGCCGGCGCGGGGGTGGCGCCGCCGCCGCAAGCCGCAAGCAACATGCTGCCGATCAGCAGCAGACCAATAACGGTCAACAGTCTCTTGTTTCTCATCGAGAAAATCCTTTCCAAGGGGTGTGAATTGGGATTGGTTACGTTTTGGCTCGGAAGCGAGCCATGGAATGCTGCAAGTAAGACCTGTTCCGGGACCGTGCAGCCGGCGGGCGCCCGGCGTCAGTTACTGAAGTACCGTGGCGGTATATCACCTCCTTGAGACTATGGTGTGGACACTTGATCTTTGGATGAATGCTCCGAAGCCTCTCAGAGATTTGCGAACCTCCGGGAGGCTGACTGGATCAGCGAACTATTTGCACCCACACGACTGGCGCACGACCAGTTCCGTAGGCAGCAAGGTGAATGGCACAGGCTCGCCGCCGTGAATGACGGTGATCAACTGGCGAACAGCTTCTTCGCCCACTGTCTCGATGGGCGCGCGCACAGTGGTCAGCGACGGCGCCATCAGACGGGCAAAGGGGACATCGTCGAAACCAACGACCGCAACATCGTCAGGCACCTGCTTACCAGCCTGGCGCAGCGCCATGATGCAGCCGCTGGCAGCTTCGTCGTCACCGGCAAAAATGGCGTCGAAAGCGACGCGGCGGCGCAACCAATCCTCGACAGCCGAGCGCGCAAGCACGTCGTCGAAATCACCGCGTCCCACCAGGTCAGGATCGAAGGGAATGCCGTGGGCCTCCAGCGCCTCACGGTAGCCAAGCTCCCGCCAATAGGAGTCTTCGTTGCCGCGCGGACCTGCCAGGTAGGCAATTCGCCGGTAACCGTGGACTGTGATCAGGTGCTCCACCAGGCTGCGCGCGCCGCGCTTGTTCTCGACGGTAACGCTGGGAATGTTGAGGCCGGCAGGCGCCGCTCGGTAGAGCAACACCAGCGGAAACCCCTGCTCATAGAGGCGGTTGATCTCAGTGTCGTCCAGCCGATCGGTGAAGATCAGCAGGCCGTCTGTATTGCGTTCGTCCAGCGGCACCGGTCGTCTGGCGCCATCCTGCGGCACGTAGACCGACGCGTGGATCAGCAGGTCGAATCCGTGCTCTTTGGCGCCGGTCTCGAGGCCGCGGATGAGAGGCGGGTAGAATGCGCCGCTGAGGCGCGGCAAAAGCAGACCAATGGTTTCGGTGCTGCGGCCGGCCAGCGAGCGAGCGGCCGCATGCGGCGTGTAGTTCAGTTCCTCCATCGCCTGTTGCACGATCACAACCGTTTCATCTGCCACCGGCCCCGTGCCGTTGAGCACACGGCTAACCGTGGCAATCGACACACCGGCCATACGGGCGACATCGGTGATGGTGGCTCTGCGAGAGGGTCGTTGAACGCTCATGGTTCGAATTGGGAGAGAAAAACAGGGGTGTAAGCGGTTTCTGTAAACGCTTTCTGAAAGCGTTTACAGTATAGCACGCAGATTCCCCGCAAGTCAAGTGTTAACAACAGGTTAATTCGTCCCCCAACCTTAAAATTTGGCTAATTCAGCGCGATAGATCCACAGCGGGCGATCTGGATCACGAAAACGAGAAGAGTCGCGAGGGCGCGAAGCACGAAGATCGCGAAGTAGAGGCGATGTTGTAGTCGGCGGCGGTGACGCCGGCAGTTCGCGCCCTTCCCGCTTCGTGTTCTTCGCGTGGTTCCGCGTCTTCGTGGTCCAGCCCCTCCGCGAACCGGCGCCTCACTGCGAGTTCAGCGCCCCTCTGATCTCTCGCGCGTGGCGTTTTTCGTGGATGGCGATGACGCGGAAGCTGCCCTCAACCGTGGTTTCGAACCCGCCGGGGTGATAGCCGGATCGGTCCCAATCGTCGTCACCGACTTCGTTCAGCAAAGCCAGCGTGGCAGCCCGGCTGGATTCCAACTCGGCAAATACCTCTTCCATCGTCATGGCGCGGCGCGCGCCGACCTCCCGCTCGTTGAAAACGTCGAGGTCGAACCCGGGCTGGTGCGTGTCCTCACCGGCCAGCAACGCCGTGATAACGTCCTGATGGCCGCGTTCGGCCGATGCCAGATGCGCCACGACGTCCTGTACCGCCCAACCGTCGTTTACCGCGCGCTGTGCCAGTTCGCTGGACGGCATACCGCCCAGCGTGGTCATCAGATCCTGCCGTGACTGCACCAATCGTTCGGCCAACTTCGCTTTCCGTTCGTCCATGGTTTCACTCCATTCTGAGATGCCTGTCATCCGATAACCGCGGATTTAGAGGAAGCCGCGGATCAGAACACCACCTGCAACTTGCCACCTGCAAAGAGTAGCGCGCGCCGGGCAACCTGTCAAACCGGCTGCTTGACTCTGACACGATGTCAGGGTATATGATCCTTGCAAGACGACACCAAGAGGAGCACCATGTTCAAGATCAGTGACTTTTCCAAGCTCGGCCAGGTCTCACCGCGCATGTTGCGCCACTACGATCAATTGGGGTTGTTGCGGCCCAAGCACGTCGACAAGTGGACCGGCTACCGTTACTACACCATCGATCAACTGGGCGACCTGAACCGGATTGTCGCCCTGAAAGAGCTCGGTTTGACGCTGGAACAGATCAAGGACCTGCTGGACGCCGGCGACCAGCTCAGCAGCGCGGCCCTGCAAGGTATGCTCGCACTGCGGCGGGCGGAGATCGAGCGCACGCTGGTCGAGGAACAGCAGCGGTTGAAGCGCGTCGAGGCGCGGCTGAAGCAGATCGAGTTGGAGGGCCAACCCTCGCCCTACGAAGTGGTTGCCAAGGCGATTCCGACCGTCACGGTCGCGTCGATCTCCGACGTTGTCCCGACCATGGACGAAATGGGTTTCTTCTGCCACCACCTTTATGTGACGCTCTACGCCAGCCTGAAGCAGGCAGGGATCACGCCGCTCCAGCCAGAGATCACCTTGTACCATAACGAAGATTACAGCGAGACCGACTTACAGGTCGAGGTCGCGCTGCCGGTGCAGTCCAAGCATCTTGACGCGCCGCGCAGCGACTCCTTCGAGGTCCATCGTCTGCCTGCCCACGACCTGGCCGCGTCGTTGATCTACGAAGGTTCGTACGAGGATATGACGCCGGCGATACTGTCGCTGCTGAACTGGGTCGGCCTGAACGGGCATGTCCCGGTTGGTCCGCTGCGCGAGCTGCACCTGTCTGGCAAGGCGCACCCTGAGGGCCAGCAGGTGGTCGACTCGGCCGTCATTGAGTTCCAGTTGCCCGTGGCTCCCAGCGAAAATCCGGCAAACGCTTGACTCTGACACTGTGTCAACGTGTACCCTGTAGCCAACAACATCAATCACATCCGCTGGATGAGCAACAGGAGACACAATCATGACGAACACGAACGGTACAGGCATCGACAAGCAGGCAAAGCAGGTAATCTTCGGCGCAGGTCCTTTGGGACTGTCCGTTATGGACGCGCTGGTCGCGCGCGGCTACACGAACATTACGATTGTCAACCGCCGCGGCGAAGTCCACGAGACGCTGCCGGCAGGCATCACCGTCGTCAAAGGCGACGCCACCAACCCCGATGATGTGGCCCGTGTGACCGAAGGCGCGGCGGTGGTGTTCCAGTGCGCGCAGCCGGAATACAGCGAGTGGCCGGAAAAGTTCCCGCCCATCGTCGAGGGCATCGTCGAGGGCGTTGCACGGACAGGCGCCCGCCTGATCGTCGGCGACAACCTGTATATGTACGGCCCGACTGGCGGCGCGCCAATCAGTGAGGATCTGCCTTACGCCGCCACCGGCCGCAAAGGCCGCACCCGGGCTGAAATGGCGCAGTTCCTGCTGGACGCTCACAACAGCGGCAAGGTTCGGGTAGCCATCGGCCGGGCCAGCGACTTCTACGGTCCGCGTGTCGAAGGCTCAGCGGTCGGCGACATCGTCTTCGATGCTGCGCTGCAAGGCAAAACCATCAATGCAATGGGCGACATCAACCTCCCGCACACATATTCGTACATCGGCGATTTCGGGGACGCGCTGGTAACCCTGGCCGAACACGACGAGTCGCTGGGACAGGTATGGCACGTGCCCAACGCGCCCACGAAGTCGACGCAGGAATTCCTCAACATCGTCGAGCAGGCGGTGGGACAGCCGGTCAAGGTACGAACGGCCGGCCGCGGCATGCTGACGCTGCTGGGTCTGTTTGTCCCCGACGTGCGCGAGATGAAGGAGATGTACTACGAGTTCGCCGAGCCGTACGTCGTCGATGACAGCAAGTTTCGCCAGGCGTTCGGTGGATCGTTTACCCCGCTGGAGCAGGGCATCAGCGCCACCGTTGACTGGTACCGCAGCCGGTTGAACTGAGCACCAATGGCGAACAGAAGGTCACCCCGCCAGGCTTGCCAGCGCAACGACGCCGAAAACGGTGATGATCACACCAGACACCCGATTCACCCAACGCAGGCCATTTTCGGTGATCCGGCCGCGCAGCAGGCTGACCCCGCCGCTCAGCAATAGCCACCAGAGGGCAGACCCCGTGAAAACACCGGCCACCAGCAGCAGCGCAGATCCCAGATCGTCATAGCCGCTGCCCAGTCCCAGCCCGGCAAACACCGCCGCAAACGAGATGATCGTCAGCGGATTGGTGATGGTCAGCAGAAAGGTCGAGGCGTAGTCTCCGGCCAGTGTTCTCGAAGATTTGTCGTCGCGGACGGCAGTTTGAGGCATTGGCCGGGTCAAAAAGGTTCGTATCCCGAGATAAAGAAGGAACGCGCCGCCGATCAGTCGCAGCCAGTCCTGCTGGCTGACCAGAAACGCCGACACCGCCGTCAGCCCAAACGCGGCCACCGCGCCGTAGACCGTGTCGGCGGTGGCCGCGCCCAGCCCGGTGACAAAGCCGGCCAGCCGCCCTTCGGCCAGCGTGCGCCGGATACAGAGCACGCCGATGGGCCCGACCGGCGCGGCGATGGCCAACCCGATGGCGACGCCGCGGACGAAGATGGCGAAGTCCACTAAGCCGAACTGGCGACGCGGTCAGGGATGCGCGCCAACTCGGCCAGGAATACCTCGCGATCCTCGGCATCATCGATGGCTGCACCCGCCTGCTGCGCCGCGCTGTAGTGCGCGGCGTGCAACGCGGCGTCGCCAAGAGTTGCCGCGGCCAGCGCCATCTCCAGATGCGCAAACGCCAGATCCCAGTCCTCGCCGTTGCCAGCCTCGAAAAAGACCAGACAAGCCTGCGCGTATGCCAACGCCTGCGCGCCGTTGCCCAGCAAGGCATGAACATGCGCCAACGTGACATCGGCGCGGGCGCGGTTCACGTCGGTGCCGATCTTGCCCCAATGAAACGACGCCGCGTGTGCGGCATCCAGCATCTCGCGGTCGTCGTTGGCGCTGCGCTGCGGCTCCGTCGTCAGTTTCCAGGCCCGGTTGTTGCACTCAACGGCGAACCAGCGTTGCCAGACGGCAATTGTTTCCTGCTGCGGTTCGGTCTCCATTTCATCCTCCTGCATGCCTCAAACTCACGCATTTTGGCGCGATTATAGCGGAGATTGCTCGCCAGGCAAAGCGGGCAAAATTGGGTATTGACAACAGCCAGGTGGTTTGCTATAATGTGACCGGTCACAATTGTGACCGGTCACATTCTTCCCAGTTACGCAACCAAACAAGGTCGACGAAGCAGTCACCATGGCAGATCAAAGCCGTCCCACCATCCGTGATGTTGCAGCCCGCGCTGGTGTCTCCTACCAGACCGTCTCACGCGTCATCAACAGCAGCGGCGGCGTTCGGCCTGCTACCCAGGCGCGTGTCGAGGCGGCCATCGCCGAACTGGGTTTTCGCGCCAACGCGATTGCCCAGTTCATGGCCACCGGCAGCACGCACACCCTGACTTGCCTCTCCCCCAACCTGACCGACTATACATTTGCCTGCATCATCGAGGGCGCTGAACAGGAAGCACGCCAGCACGGCTACTACCTGTTTTCGGCCTCCGCGCCAGACGAATCGACCTTTGACAGATTGATAGACCAGATGATCACCAGCCGGCGCACCGAGGGACTGATGGTGATCAACCCATACGCCGACGATCGTTTCACGCTGCTTCCTCACGCAGTGCCGACCGTCTTTGTTGGCGCCCGGCCACGCGAGGAAAGCGTCGATTCGGTCGCGCTGGACGACGTTGGCGCGGGCCGGCTTGCCACGCAGCATCTACTGGCACGCGGCCATCGGCGCATTGGCGTCATCTGCGGGCCGGCGATGGAGGATTGCACGCAGGACCGGCTGGAAGGATACCAGGCAGCGCTGACCGACGCCGGCGTTTCCTGCGACAACGCGCTGGTGATGGAAGGCGACTGGTCGGCAACGTCGGGCTACCGGGCCCTCACCAGGCTGCTCGAACTCGACTCCCCGCCGACAGCCATCTTCGCTCAGAACGACCGTATGGCAGTCGGCGTGTTGCGCGCGGCGCGCGACCGCGGGCTGGACATTCCTCAGGATCTGGCCGTCATCGGCGTTGACGACATGCCGCTGGCGTCCTACTTCGATCCGCCGCTGACGACTCTGCGCCAGGATCTGTACGCCATTGGCCGGCAGGCGGCGCAGCTTGTGATCCAGGCCATCGAACAGCCTGACGCTCCACGACAACATCTGCTGCTGCCGGCTGAACTCGTGGTGCGCCAATCCACCTGACCCCAGCGAAAGGAAGTGATCAAAAAGCAACGCCAAACCGCCAACCTGCTTCGCAAGGAGCGCACCGCTACGGACGCGTCTAACAGTTAGCTGCCACTTTGGCCGGTGTCCTGACCGAGCCAACCACCAGTTGCGGCTTTGGCCGGTCTCCTGACCGAGCTAACCACCAGTTGCTGCTATGGCCGGTCTCCTGACCGAGCCAACCACCGATGGTATGTCTGGGCGCTCCCTGACCACCGTATGACTTGCACGTCAACACCTGTTTCAAGACTCTCTTAGGAGGAGACCACCATGAATCGCCGATTGATTTTCGTTTTTTCCAGCCTGCTGTTGGTAGCTAGCATGCTGCTGAGCGCCTGTGCGCCGGCAGCCACTCCCGCGCCGGCCGCACCGGCGGCAACCGAAGCGCCGGCAGCCACTGAGGCGCCCGCTGTCGAGCAACCCACCGAAGCGCCCGCCATGGAGGAGGTCGCGTTGCGCTGGCGGACCCGTCCCGACAACCAGGAAGAGGCCGACGTCTATGCCAGCATCAGCGATGAGCTGGATGCCAAACTTGAGGGCATTACCCTGAGCTACGAGCCGGGCGGCAGCGAGAGCTCCAGCTATCAGGACGTGCTCAAGACCGAGATCGGCGCCGGCACTGCCCCGGACGTCTTCTGGATCCCGGGATCCGATGTCGGCGACTTTGCCAAGCGCGGCCTGATCCTCAATCTGGCCGACCAGGCAAGCATGACCGACGGCTTCAACATTGACGACTTCTACGCCGGGCCGATGGCCGCCCTGACCCACAACCCCGACACCAACGCCGAAGGCGCAGACAGCGGCGCGCTGTGGGGTCTGCCACGCGACGTTTCGACCTTCGTCCTCTACCTGAACAACGACCTGCTGGCTGAAGCGGGCGCAACCGACCCGCGCGAGCTGGCAGCCAAGGGCGAGTGGACCTGGGACGCGTTCCTGGAGACCGCGCAGAAGGTACGCGCGCTGGGGAGTGACATCTACGGCTACGGCGCCAATGCGTGGTGGGGTCCCTACGGCACCTGGATGAACGCCGCTGGCGGCGGCTTCTACAACGCCGATCAAACCGCTTGCAACCTGAACTCACCCGAGTCGCTGGCCGGCCTGCAGTTCGAGCAGGACATCTATCAGGTCCACGACGTGGCTGTTCCCTATGGCGAAGACAGTGAGCCGCCCTACCGCGCCGGCAAGGTTGCCATGTTCCAGAACGGTCGCTGGGCCACCCCCGGCACCCGCACCGTCGAATTCGACTGGGATGTCGTCGAGCTGCCCCAGGGACCGGCCGGCGACGCGGGCAACTGGCAGTTCTGGGGCGCCTACGCGGTAAATGCCAATACAGCGCACCCGGAAGAAGCGTGGAAGTTGGCCCAGGCGTTGACAGAGGCCGATGTGCAGGCCAAGATCTCCTCGATGGGCGCCAACATCCCCAGCCGGGTCAGCCAGGAGGCTATCGACGCCTTCTTGACCTTCACCCCGCCGGCCAATAATCAGGCATTCATCAACGGCCTGCAGGACAACGCGGTGGCCGAAGGGCCGCTGTGGGCCGGCAGTTGGCCTGACTTCGTGTCGGTCATGGACGCCCGCGTCTCGGCGCTGATGACCGGCCAGGAGACCATCGACCAGTTCGCCGCTACCATCTGCGACGAGGCTGGCAAGGCATTCAGCCAGTAGGTTTACCTCCCAGGTGACAGTCACTGCCGAAAGGTGACTGTCACCTTCCTCGCTTCACTTTCCGCGCCAACCCGCACAGCACCCAATAAGGAGCACGCCCCATGACAACCATGACCATGCCTGCCAGTCGCTCACGCACTGACACGTGGCTGCTCGTCCTGATGCTTTGGCACGGGCTGCTGGCAGTAGCCGGTCTAGTCGCGGTATATGTCGCCTTCACAGGCATCAATGGCGGGCTGCGCTTCGCCGTCGCAGGCGTGCTGCTGGTGTTGGCGCTGTTAAGCGCGACGACCGTGCCGCTCATCCATCGCCGTGATCACCGCGGGCGATCGATTTCGCTGGTGGTCAACTACCTGGGGTTCCTCACCTGCACCGCCCTGCTGCTGGACATGATCGGCGCCTTCACCGGCATCGACGACCTGGCCCAACGCTTCGGCCGGGGACTGCCCTTTCTGCTGATCTCCTTCGTCGGCTATTTCATCCGATCGTTCGGCGACCGCTTTGAGCAGTTCCCACAGCGGCAGCGGTCCTTCCAGCGGGTTGGCAACATCATCATGCTGGCCGGCCTGCTGCTGTTTGTGCTGGCAATCATCAACTTTTCCGGCATTCCGGCGCTGGCAAGCGAGATCCTCCAGCCGGTGCGGATGGCCTTATTGCTCGGCTTGATCCTCTTTGGCGTCATGTTCTGGGCCATGTGGCGGCAGCCGGTCGCCGAAGTCATGGGTGTCAACAACGCCCGCTCCGAGACCTTGAGCGGCTATCTGTTTCTTTCGCCCAACTTCCTCGGCTTTCTGCTCTTCTTCGCCGGACCGCTGTTGCTTTCGCTCTACACCAGCTTCACCAACTGGGACGCTTTTGGCACACGCGACTGGGTCGGGCTGGAAAACTATGCCCGCCTGCTGCATATGACCTTTGCCCAGCTCAGCTCGCCGACGCAACTGGCCACTGAGGTCATCAACACGTCGATCTTCGATGAGCTGTTTCGCTTTTCGATACTGGGCAAGAGTTTCATCGTCGGCGCGCAGGACAAGCTTTTCTGGCTGTCGATACGCAACACGGTTGTCTTCTGTCTGATCGCCGTGCCGCTGAGCGTGATCCCGGCGCTGCTGGTAGGGACCATTCTGAACAGCAAGCTGCCCGGCATGAAGTTTTTCCGGGCGGTTTATTTCATTCCCAGCGTGGCCGCGGTGGTCGGCGTGTCGCTGATCTGGCAGTGGATGTACAACGCGGCGGTAGGTTGGATCAACTACGCCATCACGTCGGGCATCGGCGCCGTCAATGGCCTGACCGGGCTGGCCATCGCTGATCCGCAGATGCGTTGGCTTTCCAGCGCGGATACAGCGCTGCTGTCGGTGGCGCTGATGGTCGCCTGGCAGACCATCGGCTTCAACACCGTGCTGTTTGTGGCCGGCATGCAGAACATCCCGAAGGTGCTCTACGAGGCAGCCACGGTGGACGGCGCGGGCACCTGGGCGCAGTTCCGCAACGTGACCTTGCCGCTGCTGGGACCGACCACGGTCTTCGTGCTGACCACGACGCTGATTCAGGCGTTCCAGGTCTTCGAGCCGATCTTCATCATGACCAACCCGCCGGGCGGCCCCAACAATTCAACGTTGAGTATGGTGCTTTACCTCTACCAGAACGGCTTCCAGCGTTTCCGGCAGGGCTATGCATCGGCCATCGCCTGGGTGCTCTTCCTGGTCATCTTCGCGGCCACCGTCATCCAGTTCCGCCGGCAGCGCGGCGGCGCCTACGAGGCGTGAGGAGGAATCGATCATGACACAGCAAGCAGCCACCGCGTCCACCTACAACCCGCCGCGCCGTTCGTACCGCCTGCGCAAGGCCATCAGCTACATTGCGGCTTACACGGTGCTCATCGTCTTTGGCGTCATTGTCATCTTCCCCTTCCTGGTGATGCTGGCCACGTCGCTCAAGCTGCCAGCCGACACGTTTTCTTACCCGCCGCGGCTGCTGCCGCGCGCGCCGGTCTCAGTTGAACTGGCCGGCTACGACAAACCGCTGCCGCTCTACGAGATCGAGGTGGACGGGCAGCAACGGGAGATGGCGTTGGTGGAAAACACGGTGCGCGTCGGCATCTACGCTGCACCGGACAACCTGGACGCCACCGTCACCGTTCCCATCGACGAAGTCGCGCCCACCGGCGGCGCAGACAATCAGGCCACGGCTACCGTGGACGGCGCAGCCAGCCCGCTGTTCGATGTGCCTGTCAACGGTCAGATCGTCCCGATGGTGCTGATCAACCAGACGGCGCTGGGCCGCTTCGTCGATCCCGAGAACACCAGCATCGAAACGCTGGCTAACGTGCGCCTCAGCCAGCCGGTCTCCAAACTGACCGCGCACCCGGAGAACTACCGCGATGTGCTGCAGTTGAACGGCATGAGCCGTGCGCTGATCAACACTGCGCTGGTGACGCTGCTGGTGGTGCTGGGCCAGTTGGTCACGTCGGTACTGGGCGGGTACGCGTTCGCACGCCTGCGCTTCCCCGGTCGCGACACGCTGTTCGTTCTTTACCTGGGCACGATCATGATCCCCTTCGTGGTGCTGATCATGCCGCTCTATCAGCTCATGGTGCTGATCGGCTGGACCGACCGGCTGGCGGCGCTGATCTTCCCGTGGGTTTTCACCGCCTACGGCACCTTCCTGATGCGCCAGTTTTTCCTGACCATCCCGCGCGAGATCGAGGAGGCAGCGCTGATCGACGGCGCGTCGCGCCTGCAAATCCTGTGGCGCATCTTCATCCCGGCCGCGACGCCTGCGCTGGCGACGCTGGCGACCTTCACGTTTCTCTACGCCTGGAACAGTTTCTTCTGGCCACTGGTGATCATCAACACCGGCAACACCAACAACCATGTGCTGACCCTTTCGCTGAACGTACTGCGCGGCCGCGCGGCTGACAGTCCCAACCTGGTCCTGGCCGGCGCAGCCATCTCGGTGATTCCCCCCATGATCCTGTTCATCCTGGCCCAGCGCTTCTTCATCGAAAGCGCGACCAGCAGCGGCGTGAAGGGGTAAGCGTTCGCAGCGCGTGGCGCGTATTTCGTATTCTGCAGCACGTGCAGTATCCTGTCACCTTGTCACCCTGTCCACTCCGCTGCACTACGGGATGCTTCGCAATCACCCTGTCACCCTGTCACCTTGTCACCTTGTCACCCTGTCACCCTGTCATGACCAATTCCCTCCGCCGTCCCGACCAACTCTACGACGGCTACATCTTCGATCTTGATGGCACCGTATACCTCGGCGAAGCGCTGCTGCCGGGCGCGCACGCCTGCATCACGAGCCTGCGCGCAGCT
The DNA here is from genome assembly GCA_020634615.1 of Anaerolineales bacterium. Taxonomy (GTDB): domain Bacteria; phylum Chloroflexota; class Anaerolineae; order JAAEKA01; family JAAEKA01; genus JACKBK01. The sequence goes on along the minus strand of JACKBI010000018.1, from coordinate 24,332 downwards.
GGCCGGCGCACCGTGTTCCTGTCCAACAACCCGACTCACAGTCGCTTCGACTATGCGGCCAAGCTGACGCGCCTGGGATTGCCGACACCCCCAGAGGACATCGTCAACTCGTCAATGGTGATGGCCGATTTCCTGCGCCGAACCATGCCGGCAGCACGTCTGTTTGTCATTGGGGAAGAACCGCTGCACGCCGAGCTTCATGACGCCGGCTTCGAACTGACCGAGGATGCCCGGCGCACTGACGCGGTCATCGCGTCCTTTGACCGAACGTTTGCGTACCGGAAGTTGCAGATTGCCTTTGACGCCATCCGCGCCGGCGCGCGCTTTTTCGCCACCAACGGCGACCGCTATTGTCCGGTGCCGGGCGGCGGCCAGCCTGACGCCGCGGCCATCATCGCCGCGGTCGAGGCATGCACGAATACAACCATCGACGCGATTGTCGGCAAACCATCGGCGCACATGGCAACGGCGATCCTGAATCTGATCAACCTGCCGCCGCAGTCCTGTCTGATGACCGGCGACCGGCTTGAGACCGATGTCCAAATGGGTATCGATGCGGGCATGGCGTCCGCGCTGACACTGACCGGCGCGACCAGTCTCGACGACGCCGCAAACTCGCCGGTTCGTCCCGACTACGTCGTACACAATATCGGCGAGTTGCTGCCGAGATCGTAACGAAACAAGCGGGCACGGTCGGAGACCGGCCCGAGCGAAGCGTCACCCTGTCACCCTGTCACCCCGTCACCTTGTCACCCATGCCCCCCTTCCTCCTCGGCCTCGATCAAGGCACCAGCGGCACAAAAGCATATCTGATGGATTTGGACGGCCAGCGAGTGGGACTGGGCTATGCAGCATTGCCGCGGCTGCACCCGCGACCCGACTGGACTGAACAGGATCCGATGATGGTGGCCGATGGCGCGGCGCGCGCCATCGAACTTGCTCTCGCCGATGCCCACGCGCAACCTTCCGATATCCTGGCGGCCGGCATCGCCTCGCAGCGCGACAGCGACTTCGTGTGGGACAGCCGAACCGGCCAGCCCATCGGCAACGCGATCACCTGGCAGGATCTGCGCACCGCGCCGCTGGTGACCGAACTGGATCAGTGGGAATTGGCCGGCGAGCGCCGTCACCGGCTGGGTTACTTCCCCGGTCCGTGGTGCGGCGCGCTGCACCTAGCCTGGCGCATGCAGAACCAGCCAGCGTTCAAAACGGCTATGGAAGGCGGCTATGCGCGCGTTGGCATGGCAGCCGGCTGGCTGCTGGCGGCGCTGGGAACCCCCGCCGGCCACACCCACGACCTGTCATTGGTGCAGAAGACCGGCCTGTGGGACTTCCGCGCCGGCCGCTACTGGAGCGAATGGATCGAACGGCTGGGGCTGACTGCAACCGGCTTGCCCGGCCCGGCACCGACCCTGCATGACTACGGCGTGCTGCACATCGGCGGCGCAGACGTGCCGGTCACCGCGATGCTGGCCGACCAGCAGGCGTCGCTATTCGGCCAGGGCTGCCGCACCGCCGGCCAGGCCAAATGCACCCACGGCACCATGTCGTTCGTCAATGTCGTGGTCGAAGGCGACCCGCCCTGCCTGGCGAGCCTCAACGTCTACCATGCCTGGTCGCTGTCCGACGCGACTGGCGCCGCGCTGCGTCACACCTACTGCCTGGAGGCTGACACCGCAGCCAGCGGTTCAGCGGTGCGCTGGCTGGTCAACCAGGCCGGCATGTTGCCCGGCGAAGCGGATCTCGACGCCATCGCCCGCAGCGCTGCCGACTCTGGCGGCGTCGCGTTCGTCCCGGCGTTCACGGGCCTGAATGTGCCCTACAACGACCACAACGCGCGCGCGGCCATCCTGGGCATGTCGCTGGGCGCGCACCGCGGCCACATCGCACGCGCCTTGCTGGAGGCCATCGGCTACCAACTGCGCGCGATACTGGAAACGATCGGCGACGAGACCGGCATCACCGTCGCCGAACTCAACGTCGATGGCGGCCTCTCGGCATCCGACGTTGCCTGCCAGATACAGGCCGACCTGCTGGGTATGCCAGTACACCGCTCGCAGGAGCAGGAGGCGACCGGACGCGGCGCAGCGCTGCTGGCCGGCATGGGCGCGGGCGTCTGGCGCAGCGCGGAGGATCTCCCGACCCTGCCGGCGGGCGGCGACCGTTTCGAGCCGACCTGGTCGCAAGATCAGCGCGATGCCGGCTACGACCGCTGGCAAGCGGCGGTGAAGCTGGTACAGATGTGGCACTCATAGCGACGACTGCGCGCCACTCCCGCCGCGTGGGATTGAAACCACCAGGCTGATACACCCAAAGCCTGCTCGAAGCGGCGACCGCACGAGGACACATTATGTCGATTACCCTTGACCGAAACGGACTGTCCATCGATGGACGGCCCTTCTACTTGCTGTCAGGCGTCATCCACTACTTCCGCTGGCCGCGCGGCGAATGGCGCGATATCCTGCTCAAGGCCAAGGCCGGCGGGCTGAACACCGTCGATACCGTCGTTCCCTGGAATCTGCACGAGCCGCAGCCGGGCCAGTTCAACTTCGCCGACGAGGCTGACCTGCCCGCCTATCTCGACCTGTGCCAGGAACTGGGTCTTTACGCCATTGTGCGCCCTGGCCCCTATATCTGCGCGGAGTGGGAGAACGGCGGCTTTCCGGCCTGGCTGACGGGCCAGAACCTGCGGCTGCGCACTGACGATCCGGTGTACCTGGCGGCCGTCGAACGCTGGTTCGACGCACTGTTATTACCGGTGGCTGCGCGCCAGATCAGCCGCGGCGGACCGGTTATCCTGGCGCAGATCGAAAACGAGCACTGGGCCAGCGGCGTCTACGGCCACGACGACCACCAGCGCACCCTCGCACGGCTGATGCACCAGCGCGGCATCGACGTGCCGCTCTACACTTGCATGGGCGCGAGCACCGATTTCGCCGAGTTTCGCAACGGCTGGAGCGGCATCGCCGACAAGGTTGCGGCGACGCGGCGTGTCTGGCCCGACAACCCGATGATCGTCTCGGAGCTCTGGTCCGGCTGGTTCGACAGTTGGGGCGACAGCGCGCACAACGGCAAGACCGCTGCGTCGCTCGACCGAGTGCTGCACGAACTGACCGCCATCGGCGCCAGCGGTTTCTCGCATTGGGTCTGGGCGGGCGGCAGCAACTTCGGCTGGTGGGGCGGCCGCACCGTCGGCGGCGACACGATCCACATGACCGCGTCCTATGACTACGACGCCCCCGTGGACGAATTCGGCCGGACGACGGAGAAGTTCTACGTTGCCCGCCGGCACCATCTCTTCCTGGAGTCGTTGGGTCCGCAGGTATCACGCTTGCTGGCAGACGCCCGCGCAGGCGGCCCCACCGTGCTGTTCCCGCCGGGCGTCAAGGGCCGCACGGCAGGCGGCGAAGCACCATACCGTGTCGTCAGCAACGGCGACTTCGCGGCTGCGTTCCTGCAAAACACGGGCCTTGACCGCCAGACCGTCCAGGTGTTTCACGATGACCCGAGCGTGCATCTGGCAGTCGAGGTCGAAGCGTCGTCGATCAAACCGCTGTACTTCAATCTTCCGCTGACAGATGAGATTACGCTTCGCTGCCACACCTGGCGCCTTCTGGGGTGGTGGCCGCAGGACGACGGCCCGCCGCTTTTGGTCTGCTACGGTTTCCCCGGCGAAGTCGGCCAGCTACAGCTCCGCAGCAGGCAGCCGTGGCAGGTCCTTGACGCCGGCAGCGCTTCGGTCACAACCGATGGGGACGACCTGACCGTGCACGGCTGGGTGACGGAGCGGCCGCAGGTCGTGCGCACCGACCACGCAACGGTCGTGCTGTTAACACAAATGCGGGCCGAGCGCTGGTGGCCGCAGGACGGCGGCGCACTGTGTGGACCAGACCTGGTGATGGACGATGGCAGCGTGTCAGTCGCGGGCATCCGGCCGTTCTACCAGTTCGCGGACGGCCGCTTTGCCGAGTTTGACGACCGTGCGCCCGCACCACAACCGCCGGCCCGGGAGATTGCCCTTTTCTGGGAAGCAATCGGCGTCGCAGAATTGGAGACTTTGGAGTTGGGAACGCCAATTGCCGGGCCAGTTCCGTTCGAGGAGTTGGGATGCTGGCTGGGCTACGGCTGGTACAGCGCGACGCTTGATCTGCCGGACGCGGTCGAAACAACCCTGACCGGGCCGTGGCTCAGCGATCGTGCGACCGTCTTCGCCGACGGACGGCGGCTGGGCACTTTGGGCGTCGGACCGGATGGCCCGGTGTGGACGCTGCCGCTCAGCCTGTCGGCCGGCCGGCATGAGTTGCGCCTGTTGGTGGACAACCTGGGCCGCTTCAACTACGGATCGAATACTGGCGAGCGCAAGGGGCTGCTGGGTCCGCTGAACCTGGGCGGCGTGCAAGAGGATATCTCCACCGGCTGGACGGCGCTGTGGCAAGAGGCGGCCTTCGCGGGCGAGGCCATCGCCAACGCCAAGCCATGGGCGGTCAGGCCGGACGCAGCCGACGTAGACCTCAGGGCGTTTCCATTCCAGGGTTCCCACGTCTGGCTGCTGCGCGAGATCGAGGCGCGGCCCGGCGAGCGGGTCGTCTTGCAAGTGACAGGCGACCGCAACGCCGGCGCGCTCTACATCAACGGGCAGGCGGTGTCGCGCTTCTCACGCCACCACGGCGGCGGCTATTTCAAGCGCGGCATCGACCACCGGCTGCGCCCGGGTCGCAACGTGCTTGCCCTGCACATCGAGAACTACGCCGGTCTGCCCTGGCAAGCGACGCTGCTGCGTTACCCGCAGGGCAGCGAGCTGGCAGGCGATTGGCGATTCAGCCCGGGCGTCACGCCAGGCGAGCTGCCGGCCCAGCCCGGTCAGCCGCGCTTCTACCGAGCGCGCTTCAGCTATGCCGCCGAGCGACACGGAACTGCACCGCTGCGACTTGATCTGCACGGGCTGCGCAAGGGCCATCTGTGGCTCAACGGGCGCAGCCTGGCGCGCTACTGGCAGATCGGCCCGCAGGAGATCTACAAAGTTCCCGCCGTCTGGTTGCAGGATGAAAACGAGCTACTGGTGTTCGAGGAGGAGGATGGCCAGCCAGCCGCGGTACGACTGACGCCGTTGCGCTGAACATCTTCCTCGAACTCCTACTCTTCCTCGCACTCGTACTCGTCCGGCGCGGGCCATACGAGCGAGGAGGGAAAGAGTAGGAGTACGAGGAGGAGTACGAGGAGGAGATCTAATCCGCGCCGTTGAGGTAGAGGCCGATCATCTGCTTCCAATACGGCCAGTCGTGCGCCCAGCCGTTCCAGATGCGCAGCGCGTGCCAGATGCCCTGATCCCACAGGATCTGCGAAAAGCGCTCGGTTTCACCGCGCAGCGTCTCGTTTTCGCTGGTCACGAGGATGATGTCCATGTTTTTCATCTGCGCCAGCCGCGCCGGGTCGTGTTCGTTGCGCACGAACTCTACCGGGTTGTTGAAGTAGACGTTGTTGTCGTGGTGTCCATCGGTCCAGTCGCTGATGTCGTAGAGACCGTTCAACGCCAGCACGCGTCCCACGAGGTCGGGGTAACGAAAGGCGAAATTGACCGCATGGTATGCGCCAAAGCTGGCGCCGGTGACCATGAAGAAGGGGTTGGGGTTCTTCTGCGTGAGCGGATAGACCTCGTTGCGCAGGTAGTTGTCGTACTGCGTCTGCCGCCAGGCGCGGTCGCCCGGCCATTTCCAGCGTGCGTACCAGCTTTCCTCGTCCACGCTGTCAACGCAGAAGACCTGCAGCCAGCCGTTCTCAATCGCCTCGCCCATGGCCTCCATCATGCCGCGGTCTTCCCACTCGTAGAACTTGCCCTTCGAGGTTGGAAAGACTAGCAAGCGTGCGCCGGCATGGCCAAAAATCAGCATTTCCATGTCCCGGCCCAGCGACGGGCTGTACCAGCGATGGTATTCGCGGTTCATGACCGTTCCCTCGCCTTCGCGTAAAACCCTGCCCAGTCCACCGGCTCACCCGTTTCCAGCCCGATGGCCGCCGCGATTTCCTGGCCATGGGCGGTCTCATGCCATGCCAAAATGCGAAAAACGCCGGCGACGTCAGTCTCGAAACCGGCGGGATGTATGCCAGCTACCGCCAATTGGTCATCGGTCAAACCGGCCAGCAAGCTCAGCGTCACCTGACGACTGGCACCCAGACCGGCCAGCAACTCGTCCACCGAACGCTCGCTCAACTTGGCTACCTGCCGCTCGTTCCAGTAATCCAGCGAGAAGCCTTCTGGCAGATCCTCGCCGGCCAGAAACCGATTCACGGTGGCCTGCAGGCCGCGCTCCGCAATCGCCACATGGGCCAACACGTCGTGGACATTCCAAAGTGGGTTTTCGGTGGAGTTCAATGCCTGGTCCGCGCCGACCTGCGTCGCGACGGACACGAGATAGTCGCGGCTGGATGACAACTCAGCAACCAGCGTTTCCTTGCGTTGGGTCACTCTTACCTCCGGGGCTGTGGATTTGCAGCGATCATACACTACACCGCAAGACACGCCAAAACGCGCGCCACAGGGCGCGTGTCTTGGCGTGTCTTGCGTGGCGGCGAGCGATCTCCAACGCAGGACGATTTTCCAAATCGCCGGTTCCGGTCAAACAGCACCACCCACGATTTGGAAAATCGTGTTACGCGTCAGTTCGTCTCACCGCCGCCACGACTCCGCGTAGTCGATCACATACTGGCGAAAGGTGCGCGGCGAGCGTCCCAGCAGACGGCTGACATCCTCGGTCAGTACGTCGGCGATGCCGTTGCGGGTACTGCGATAGAGCATCTGCATCACCAGTGCGAACTTGAGCGGCGTGCCGTGACGCACTGTGGAGATCAGGAATGCGACGCTGGAGGGGTCTTTGTAGGTGATCTTGCGCCCCAGCACCTCGGAGAAGATGTCGGCGACCTGATAGTAGTCCAGCGACTCGCCGCCGGTCAGGTCGTACGCGCGGCCGTCATGCCCATCCTCACACAGCACCTTGGCCGCCACCGCGCCGATGTCGCGCGTGTCGATGAAGCTGGTCCTGGCGCGGCCCACTGGCAAATAGATTTCGTCACGCTCGCGGATCTCAGCCCGATGGGTCGTGTTGAGGTTTTGCATGAAAAAGCTGGGGCGCAGGAATGTATAGGGCACGCCGGCGCGCTCGATGTGCTGCTCGGCCGCGTAGTGCGGCACCCTCGGGTTGCCCTCCACGCCCAGCAGCGAGACGAAGACGATGTGCCGAACGCCGGCCTTGACGGCGAAGTCAACGAACGGGTTGAGTGTGTTCTCCATGTCGGTGATCTGCGGTGGGCGCATCAGAAAGAGACGTTCGACCCCGTCCACCGCTGGCCCGTAGGTTTTCGCATCTGCGAAGTCGAAGTGCACGGTTTCCACGCCCGCTGAAACGCGTTTGGCGGCAGCGGCGTCGAAGGCGGCGGCCCGCACGGCCTGGCCGTTGCTCACGAGGCCCGCCACCACTTCCCGCCCGATATTGCCCCTCGCGCCGGTGACCAGGATCATGTCAGGCCGCCTTGGCGCTGATGATCGGGGCCTTGCCCAGCCACGCATTGGCGGTCAGTTGTTCCAGCATCGCCGCGGCCAGATCGGCCCGTGAGACCACCAGACCAGGGCCGGGGTTGGAAAAGCCCAGTTGGTAACCACTGGCCGGATCGTCGGTCAGGCGCGGCAGGCGAATGGCGACCCAGTCCAGGTCGCTGCTCTGTAGCAAGGCCAGCTGCTGCTCGCGGTCGGCGTAGGCATCGCGCATAAAGAGCTTGATCGCCCCGCCGATGACGCCGGCCAGCGCGCCGCGGTTGTCGCCCGGCGCAGGGATGCCAGCCACCGACGCGACCACCAGGCGACGCACGCCGTGCTGTTTCATGCCGGTCAGAATGTTGCCGGTAGCCGCGGTCGCCACGCTCTTGGGTCCACCCTGGGTAGGCCCGATCAGGCTGATGACAGCCTCCTGGCCAGCGATGGCGGCTGCCACCGCAGCTGCATCCGTCGCGTCGCCCTGGACAACCGTCACGCCGGCCGCGGGCGTACCCAGCTTGACCGTATCGCGCACGAATGCTGTGACGGCGTGACCGGCCGCGACGGCTTGTCTGACAACTTCCAGCCCGCTCTTGGAACTGGCTCCGAACACGATAATCTTCATGGCTCAGCACCTTTTTCGTAACCCAAAAATGCGCCTGTTATCTAGATTCCGGCATGACTGGCAGTCATGAACACGACAAGCGTGAAAAAATCGATGATGATCACGTAGTTGCTCAAACTCCACTGAGGAGGTGCGTGCTCATGAATTCGAACAGCACGTCGCCCACCTGCCGCAGCGGATCGCCGCTGTGGTAGGTGCGGCTGAGGATGATCCCGCCCTCGAAGGCGGCCGTCACGAAAACGGAAAGCCCGCGGGCGCGTTCAGCCGGCGTTCCCTCGGTGACCAGACGTTCGGCGAAAGCAGTGATGACCCGTTCGAAGGCGTCGCGGCAGGCGCGGTTCAGCCGTTTGCTATTGGTCGCCGTCTCCATCGCGACGGCGGTCAGCGGTCCACCGGCGCGATAGCCAGACGCTTCGATGTGGAAGGCGATGGTGTGGGCAAAGTCGCGCAGCGCCTCGGCCGGCGCAACGCCGGGAGGCAGGTTGGCGCGGATGCGTTCTTCCAGTTGCCGTCCGGTGCGATCGATGGCCTCAGCCGCCATCTCCTCCTTGCCGCCGGGGAAGTAGTGGTAGAGCGATCCCTTGGGCGCGCCGCTCTCGGCGACGATCTGGTTCAGTCCGGTGGCGTGGTAGCCTTGAGACTCCATCAGGTCGCTGGTGGTGTCGATGATCTGGTCACGTGTGGTTGTCATAGGAAGCCTCGTCGCAGGCAATTATAACGACTGGTCTAGTTAGTGTCAATTCGTGCGGGACGAAAATGCGGCAAGCAATTGCTCACCGCATTTTCGTCCCGCACTGTGATCACAAAGCTTTGTGGATTTAGGCCAGGCGCGCCACCAGATCCCGCAACGCGCCAGCGACCTCGACAAGTTGCGCCGGATCGACGATCTCCGGCACGTCGCGCAAAGATCGACGCCCTGCTCCGCCCAGTCGATACAGTCGAACGCCGGCAGCGTGCCGCGCCAAGTCAAAGCCAGCTTGGTTGTCTGTGGTCATCGTCGGCAGTTCTCCTGCCTTGCGTCTGCGACACGCGGCCACAGGTGTCAGGACGCGGCTACAAACAACTTCCTGGTGTTGGCTCGGTCAGGAGAGCGGCCAAAGCGGCATCCAGTTGACACACATGAGCTTACGGCGCCACAAGCAGCGGGCCAAGACTCTCCGTCCAGGCGCGGATGGCATCCCAGTCGCGGTGATCCCCTTCCGACCAGACGCCCATGGCGACACTGACGCGGAACATCATCCGGTTGCGCCACGCCGGCACCTTGCTGATGTCCAGCGCGCCGGCGAAAAGCCCTTCGCTGACCGTCGGCACCAACGCGCGCACCGGCTGCAGCCAGGCACCCACCTCGCTGCGATAGTCACCCTTCTTCATCGCCAGCGTCATGCAAACAAGAAACGTTGCGAATGGCTTGCGGCGTAACGCGTCCCGGTTTGTCTGTACGAACTGCATGGCCTCCGGCAGCCATTGCTTGCTTTGGATCGCGCTGCCAACGACGACGGCATCGAAAGATGTCAGGTCCTGGACTGCCGCCACGGGGAGGACATCCACCTGTGCACCGCCGGCGCGCAGCGTGGCGCCGACCGCTTCAGCCACGCCGGCAGTTGTACCGGTGCGGCTGGCATAGGTAACGAGGATTCGTTCAGGCACGGCCTTTTCTCCTGGTGCGCTTCAAAAACCTGTGCACAAGACCGGCAGCACACAGGCAGGATCAGGACGTAGCCACCGGTTCTTCAACTTCTTCCGGCATATTGGCCAAGGTTTCGGCGATGCCCGCGGCCCAGGCGTCGATCGCGTCCCAGTTGCGGAAGTCGCCGGTCTGCGCCTTGACCGCTTTGAGGATCAGCTTTTCGCCCAGGTTCAGCTTTTCAGGATCGATACGACCGCCAAAAACCGTGATGTCCCGCGGACCAATGCGGTCAGCCAGCGGCTGCTGGTCTTCCGGAAAGCGCCAGCCATCCATGGCCTCGATGGGGTCGCCTTCGCTGGTCGGTCCACTGGAAAAGATCCAGACCGGCCGGTCAGCCAGGTTTGTCTTCTGCACATCGAGAAACTCGACTGCCTCTTTACGCCAGTGCCCGGCATAAACCGCGCTGCCCAGCACCACAGCATCATAGGTTGCCACGGCAGCCGTCGCATCGACCTCCGCGACATCGACCGTCAGGCTGGCCTTGCGCAGCGTGTCACCAATTGCCTGCGCGATCTCGGCGGTCGCGCCGTACTTCGTGGCGTATGCCACCAGAACTCTCTTTTCCATCGTATTGCTCCTTTCAAAACCAACCTCAGCTTACGAGGTAGACAAACGCAGGGTTGCGCGAAGGTTGGCGCCTTCTTGGCATTGCTGCGTTGGGACTCCACAATCTCCTGAACCAGTCTTTGCATCTATCGATCAGTCGAAACGGAATTACGAAGCTGGCTATTCGGCCAGCAGCGCGTAATGCCCGTCCATCTTTGTAACTCATGTCGAATTTGACTTCCATGCTGTACATCGATGGTTCAATTCAGCAGGGCTGCCTCGACAAACTTCGCGGCCGGCAACGTTGCCATGAGTTGCAGGATGTCCAGCGGCGTCGCTTCTTCGTCAAGAAAGCTCAACACCCGTTCGGCCGGGTTCTTTGCGAAGAACGTCTCCATGATTGCGTGCATGTCGCCGCCGTGTTTCGCCATGACCCGCAGCATGATGCTGTCCAGCCAGCGAAAGCTCGGCTCGCCCTGTGGCACATCGAAGGGATGACCACGTTGCAGAAGCGATGCCACAATCGCGTCGCTGTCGGCCTTCACGCGCGTGAAGGCGTAGCCGGTCGTCGGCTTGAGCCGCCCGCCCTTGATGCCCACCGCCATCACCCGTTTGCCCAGGCGACGGGGGTACGGCTGATCCGTGACCGGCAGACAGCCACCTTCCTGCGACAAAATACTGAACTGCTGCAACCCGACAACGCTTTCGAGATATGCGGTCAATGCGGCACGCGCTTCTGAGCCGCTGATGCGACCAGTTGTAAACGCGGTGTACTCCACCAGCGCGCGGTTGACCGCAAATGGCAAGACGTAGATGAAGCGCAGATCATCGCGTTGCGGCGTGCGAAAGTCCATGAAGGTCATGACATCGGCGTCGAAGGAGGGTTCGGACGTCTCGATCTCCCAGCCGACAAAGGTCAGCTTGAGGCGGGTGAAGCCGTTGTTCATCGCCTGAGCCGGCTCAAGCAGGCTGTCGAACACCCACGTCCCGGTCACTTCGTTGTCGTCGAAGCGGACCGTTGCAGCCCGTTCACCATCCTCGATGCTGTCGATGTGACCGTCGGCGAATTCTATCGACGGTCTGTCTGCCAGCAGGCCACGCGCGCAGCGATAGAAATCGCGGCCGCGAATCGTCTTGTAGCGATACGGATCGAGGTCGATGCGTTGCTCTGTGCAACTGCCCGCAACGCGCATGTGACGCCACGACCGGCAGACTGCATCGTCGAACGGTCCCGACCCTGTGGTCCAGAAGCTGAATGTGCGGTCGCTCTGCTGATCCTTGTCGTGATCGATAATGAGCATGGATTTGCTGCCCAGCGGGCTTCGGGCGAGCCGGCAGGCAAGACTCAATCCGGCGAGACCACCGCCGGCAAGGACGAAATCGTAGTGTTTCACGGACGCAATCGGACTCCGCCCGTATTATCGCGGAGGTTGCGACGGCGCGCTATGACGCGCGTCATACAGAACGTTAACAACCTGTAAGTCCAGGGAAAGAAGAGGGCCGGCAGTCCTCGGAAGGACTGCCGGCCCTGAAAGCTCGATCTCAGCAAATCAATTGCCAAACATCGCGCGGGCGAAGAAGACCACGTTGGCCGGACGCTCGGCCAGGCGGCGCATGTAGTAGGGATACCAGCGCGTGCCGTAGGGGATGTAAACGCGCATGCGGTAGCCTTGATCGGCTAGCTGCTGTTGCAGGTCACGACGGATGCCGTAGAGCATCTGGAACTCGAAGCGGTCGGGGGAGATGTTGTGGGTGTAGGCGTAAGCCTTGGTCCAGTTGATGATCATGTGGTCGTGGCTTGCCAGTGCCGGATAGACGCCAGGATAGGCGCCGCGACTGTCCAGCATCAGCGTCATCAGCTTGACCAGATTGCTGTCTACGTCGGCCTTCTCCTGCCAGGCTACCTCGGGCGGCTCATCGTAGGCGCCTTTGCACAAGCGAAAGTGCCCCCGCCCCGCCTCCATCAGCCGCCGCACGTCGCCTTCGGTGCGGTACAGGTAAGCCTGCAAGACCAGGCCGGTATTGGCAAAGTCATCACGCAGCCGCTCGTAGATGGCGATCGTGCGGTCGGTGACCGGCGAGTCCTCCATGTCGATGCGCACGAAGTTGCCCAGGTCGGCCGCAGCTTCCACGATACGGCGCACGTTCTGGTAGCAGAACTCGTCGTCCACCGCCAGCCCCATGGCTGTCAGCTTGATGGAGATGTTGGCGTCCAGGCCGGCCTGGTGGATGGCGTGCAGGGCGCGGATGTACTCGTCGGCGTTGACGCGCGCTTCAGTCTCGCTGTCGACATGCTCGCCCAGAAAATCCAGGGTGGCTGCCATGCCGGCCGCGTTGATGGCCCGGATCGCGTCGATCGCGTCCTCCAGCCGCTCGCCGGCCACGAAGCGCCGCGCCGCCTGCCGGCTGACCGGGAATCCGACGATGACACTTTGCAGCTGTGGGCTTTTTGACAGGGCGATAAAAAAGTGACGAAGGGGTGACGCCATAATTGTTCCTTTGGGAAAAGATAAGCGGGGTAGCGACTCGCGGCAACACTTGACGTGCCGCGTTTTGGGACTTGCCACCGATTATAGAAGAAAGGCAAAGAGGCGTCAACAAGAGAAGTGGACGATTCACATGCAAGGCTATCCATCTCTTGAAGGAAGATGGAAGCGCTGTGAAACCGTTGTAGGTGGAAGAAAAGGGGGATGACAGTGAGTTGGAAAGCAGGGCGTCATCTGTCAAACGCTGTTCAATCACTCATAGCCAAAGGCGTTGTAAGCACTCATGACACTACCTGGTCCGATGGTCTTGACGATGACGACGATCGACCCTTCGACAGCCTCGACATGCAGACTGCCCTCCCAGTTGACGCTCTGGCCGGCTGTCCCCAGCCAGATATCGGCGCAGTTATTCTTGGTGTTGAAGACCTGAAAGCCGTTCGGCGGGATCGGCGTAATGCTGGCCAGCGCCGGGTAGCTCAGGGTCGGCGCGTTTGGCGATGCGGTGCGTGGGTAGAAATGCAACCTGGCTTTCGCTTGCGCGGTGGTGCTGGGATTCTGGATGTAGATGATCGAGTACTGTGTCCAATTCCATCCCGTGCAGGAGGGCACAGGTGTTTGAATTGGTGGGGATGCTTTCTGATACACCGCTGGTGCAAGTTCCCATGTGCTGGCATCCGCGACCGTCGCGGAACGAAAACCGTCCATCATCGCACTGACTGGCCGGACAGTGTACGCTACTACAGCAAGGTCCGTATTGTTGGTGGAGCTCACGATAGCGGACCCGTTGTATGCGTTTCCAAGGGCTGTCAAACTGGCTCCGACGGGGCAGTCGCCGCCGCTGTTGGTGTTTGCAGCTCGCGCAGCATTCGGTGCGATCGTGCATACCAACGTGGCAACTGGAGTGGGTGTGCCGGGGTTGTAGAACTCCATCTTGACGCCGCAAGCCGTGGTTTGATCGAGACATTGCGCAGTAATGACGCTGAAGCCTAATAAGTTCGGCGTCGGTGTCGTTGTTGTCGTTGCTTCGAAGCGGCGCTCGACGCCTGGAACGAAATTCCTGGTTGCTCCACTTGCGGAACTGGGGTAGGACAAGACACCGCGATTAGCCCAGTAGTGGCTTTCCACAGCCGAGATGGATTGTCCTTCCTGAGAAGTGATCTTCAATGAGCCAACCCAGGCGCTGGTGCCAAAGGTTGGGTTAAGCGCGCTGGGAATGTGTAGATCGTAAGTCTTGTGGCCGCCAGCGCCCAGAGTGTCGGCCAGCGGCGTAGGGGGCACTGGGGTACCCTCGCGGTTGAAGTACTGCAGGGTGATATCCCCCGAACCAGCTACGGAGATACGGCTGAACTGCGTGTTAGGGTTATCGGGCACATATGCGACAAAGGGCAGATAGGCAACAGTGCCCGGTGAAGCAACCGCCTCATATGCACTGGACTCGATCGGTTTGTTGGTTCCCAGTTTGCTTCCTCGCCAGTAGACCTCCGCGATAGAACCGACAGCGTTGTTCGGAGACAGCGCTACCGAGCCAATCCAGTCCTTGCGCAGGTTGGCGACTGTTGGCGCAAACAGAACCGAGCCATGTGCCCCCAAAGTAGCAACCACAGTTGCCTCCACCGTGCCCTTGGGGTTGATGAAGTAGCCGGTGACGGCCACAGGGGTGCTGCCGGCCGCGACCACCATGTTGGCCACCCCCGAATCGGGAACCGGCAAAGGACCACCACTAGCGGCTTCAGGTGCCAGGAGCGCTTGCTCCGTCTGGCCCGGCGTGGCTGTTGCCAAGCTGATCACAAGCAGCAAGGCGGCGCTCAAGATCACGATGACAATAGAGACAACCCATGAACGTTTCATCGTTCCCTCCCGAAGTAATTTGTCCGCCCCGGCGGCTGGACGGTGGGCAACAACATACACGCCCACGTCACCCCGCCATCGTCGGAGCGGTAGTAGGTAGACTCGTCCATTTCATTCCACGCGTTGATGAACAGCGTGAAGGATCTGGCTGTGGGTTGCGCCGCGCTCCAGTCGATCAGCGGCAGAAAAGCCGTCCAGTTGCTCTTCGGCGCTGCCGCACGAACACCACTGGACGCCGAAGTCCCCTCCGCCATCGCGCCAGCGAACAAGGCGTTACCAGCTTCGTCAGTTTCACTTCCGCCACGGTTCTCCGCTGCCGCCAGCACCCAGAGCAATGAGGTCGACCGGCTCACGCTGGATTGGTAGTCCCAGGTGGCGCCGCCATCCCCCGAAACCAACAATCGCTGGTCATCGTTGGGTCCGGTCGTCACCATGTAGAGTGTGTGATCCTGGCCGAAGTTGGACGACAGCTTGTAGCTGTCCGCAGTCGGTGCCAGCACCCCTGGCTGGCAGTGCGGTCGGTCGCGGGGAAACACCACCTCCCACGTCTCGCCGGCATCCTGACTCCTGAACAGGGAACTCGCCTGGTGGACGAAGAGAGTGTGATCCTCTGGGAAGCCGGAAGAGATCTGGATGCTGCCGGCGCCCTCGCTGCACAGGTCATCGTCACCCCGGCCTTGCCAGGTCTCGCCGCCGTCGGTGGACACGATGACTGGCGACCCCAGCTCCGGCGACACGCTCTCCAGGGCAGCGAACACCGTCTGGTCCTCCAAGTAGTCCGGCGAGACCGCGAGGTCCAGCGCATTGGTGCTCTCCAAGACCCACTGCCACCACCAACTAGTATTGAGTGGGTAAGTTCGCCAGATGCCGGTGGAAGGCCACTGAGGCGAGCTATCTACCAGAGCAAACATAATGGCCGGATTATCCGTCGGATACAACCTGCTGTCGGTTTGTCCCGGAGTTGGTGTGCGCGAAAGCCAGGTCGTCCCGCTGTCGTCGCTGTACCACAGCAGACGGGCAACGAGCGTGGCGTTGGAAAAAACTGTCCAGGGGCTGTAGAGACGGAACCCAGAGGTTGACTCCACAGGCACAATACTCACCGGTCCGAACTGTACCCCACGATATCGGGACATGTCTACTACGCCTGCCCACGTCCTGCCTGCGTCAGTGCTTTGCCAGATGGCGCCTGGATCGCTCTGCGACAAAAACAGTGTTTGGTCCTGCGCATACCAGGGTGAAGCAGTCAGGAAGTATCCATCCTGGCCGGAACAGACCGGCAGCGACGACGATTGAGCGTGGGCAACCAGCGGCACCAGCGCCAGCAGACATCCCAGCGCCACAAATCCTATGCGTTTCATCGTCCCTCTCCCAGATAGCGTGTCCGCCCCGGCGGCTGGACGGTGGGCAACAACATACATGCCCAACTCAGACCGCCATCGTCGGAGCGGTAGTAGGTAGACTCGTCCATTTCATTCCTCGCCTTGATGAATAGCGTGAAGGGTCTGGCTGTGGGTTGCGCCGCGCTCCAGTTGACCAGCGGCAGAAAAGCTGTCCAGTTGCTCTTCGGCGCTGCCGCACCAAGTCCACTGGACGCCGAAGTCCCCTCCGCCATCGCGCCAGCGAACAAGGCGTTACCAGTGTCGTCAGTTTCACTTCCGCCACGGTTCTCCGCTGCCGGCAGCACCCAGAGCAACGAGGGTGATTGGCTCACGCTGGATTGGAAAGTCCAGGTGGCGCCGCCATCCCCCGAAACCAGCAACCGGTGGTCATCGTTGGGCCCGGTCGTCACCATGTAGAGTGTGTGATCCTGGCCGAAGTTGGACGACAGTTTGTAGCTGTCCGCAGTCGGTGCCAGCACCCCTGGCTGGCAGTGCGGTCGGTCGCGGGGAAACACCACTGCCCACGATTCGCCGGCATCCTGGCTCTTGAACAGCGAACTGGCCTGGTGGACAAACAGAGTGTGGTCCTGCGTAAAGCGGGAGGATATCTGCACACTACCAGCGGCCTCATCGCAAAGGTCGCCGCCTCCTGCTCCCTGCCACATCTCTCCGCCGTCGGTCGAGACAATGACAGGTGACCCCAACTCTGGCGATCGCTCACGGAGTGAGGCGAACACCGTGTGGTCTTGGAGAAAGTTGGGTGCGACCGCTAACCATCCTGCTTCCGTGCTATTCCATACTTCAATCCAAGAACGTGCCCCGTTCGTGGTGCGCCATATCCCGCTAGAAGGCCACCACGGTGAACTAGGCTCTAGGGCATACATCGTTCCAGGATCATTTGTTGGATACATATCATTGAGACCTTCGCCGTGGCTTGGTGTGCGCGCTTGCCACATCACTCCGCTGTTGGCACTGTACCACAGCAGCCGAGCAGTCACGAAGATATCAGGAAGATATGTCCAGTCGTTATACAACTGAAACCCAGAAGCCGACTCTACAGGTACGATTGTGACCGGTCCGAACCGGAAACCATCAAATTGGGACATTTCCACAATGCCAGTCCAAGTGGTTCCTGCATCATCACTTCGCCAAATACCTCCAGGATGGATATGCGATAGAAACAGCGTGTGATCTTGGGCATACCAGGGTGAAGCAGTCAAGAAATAACCATCTTGTCTCGGACAAGGCGGAAAAAGGAGCGATTGGTCTCCAGCAGGCACTGGAACCACCACCATCAGGCACCCGCACACAATGGTCCAGAAAGGACGGAAGCGTTCGAGAAAGCAGCACCAATTGGACATTGCGATCCCCTCACGGCCACAGCGTCGGCGTCGGCGTGGTATAGCTTCTCCACTTGCCTCCTAGCACAGTTGTAGCCGTCAGAGTGAACTTGGGCGTGTAAGTAGGAGTAGGTGTCAGACTGCCAATAGGTTTAGGGGTGGGAGAAGGCAGAATGGAGAAAAGAAAGGTCAGAGGGGAGGTATTTGGATCGTCCGATGTCGTGACGAACCAGGCGATGCCCGTATAGCCCGGATTTTCGCCTGATGTGGCGAAAAAGTTGGCTATGGGAACCATCAGCGAATCCCTTACGTTAGCCTGGCTGGTTGGAGGCGCGGCACCGGTGTTAGGTCCTCCCAGATAGCCGTACTCCGTGACCAACAATGGCTTGCCGCGCGTCATGTCGCAATCGGTCGATGCACAGTTGTGGACGTTGTTCCAGTAGCCGATCAGGTTTTTCTTCAGGCAATCTTGCCACCAGTACTGAAAATCCCGCTTTCTTCCACATACATCTAGACCGGATGGATCGGTATCGTCAGACGTACTCCCAGTCCAACCGTAGACGTGAGTGTGGACGCCATCGATGGTAACGTCGGGGTGTTCCGCTTTGAGGCGCGCGATGAAAGCCTCCCACCAAGCGGTTGGTCCTTCTCGTGTGAAGAAGGCGCCACAGCAATAAACCGACGCCGACGGATCCGCTTGTTTGATGACCTTATAGATCTCAGCGTAGCGGTCGGCGGCCAGTTGCGCCGACTTGGTTACCATCTCAGGATAGTTGGTCGGCGTTGGTGTCGTGGTGGACCAGCCGCAAAGATAGACCGGAGTGAACGTGGGGGTGGGTGTCCACGTTGGCGGTGGCGTCCCCGTCGGCACTGTTGGTGTCGGCACCGGCGTCACCGTTCCCCATTGGGCGTTGACCATTTCGCACAGCACCAAGCCGCACTGTGACATATAGTACTCCGTCGGCGGCGCATTCTTCTTGTTAGCGTCGGCGGGAAAGTCCGGCTCGTTGTAGATCAACCAGATGCGTCCCGGAAACCGCCTGGCGCGATCCGCCACGGCCGCCGGACTCCAATGCACTTCGCCACTTGGGTTCTCGCCACCCTTGTCGGCGCACCAGACCATGGGCAGGAACTCCGGCTCCGGCAGACGGGTTTCGTTGGGTCCCCAGCTATAGTACCAGGCGCTCTTCATGGCTGCTACGTCGACGGGGATACCAGATCCCAGCCCGAACCCCTTCCAGCCAATGTTGCGCAGCGAATAGTCGTTCATCGCCAGCGGCATGACGTAGGTGAAGGGCACATCCGGTGCTCGTTGGCCTGCTTCAGGCTGCCTGGTGGCTTCAGGCGTCTCCAACCAACGATAGCGCCCTTGCAGCGCCAGCCAAACGGTTTCGTCGGTAATCGGCTGGATGTTGTAAACGGTCGGTGTCGCACGAGGAACAGGGGTGTGCGTGGGGGTGCGGATCGGCGAGATGACAGTTGATGTGTCTCCTGGACGCTGCGCCAGCCCGGTTGGGGACGGCGTCAAGAACATCAGCGCTGTCGCAACAACCAACGACGCCAGCAGCAGCAGAAGCGCTGCTCCCTTGCGTAATCCGCCGCGAGTGTTGAAGCGACTGTCTGACATAACGACCCTCCTTTGCCCGGCCACTGTTGGCCAACGTCCGTACCCGCTTTTCCACCGTCAAGAATTCACCACAGGATGTCTGAATTATCGCGCCGCTTCGAGGCGCTGTCAAGGGATGAAATGTCGTCGCTCTTGACGGTCCCGCGCCGGTATGTTACACTCCGGGCGTCAACGCACCACTCGTCCATCACCGCACCCAGGAGACGCGCCACATGCGCATTGAAGACTTCCCACGACCCAGGGACGACAACGGCCGGGGACTCCACTGGTCTACTCTCCTTTACAACGACGCCGTGACGCCCAGCATCGACCACTGGGTCGATCAACTGCGCGCGATGAAGATCAAGTGGCTCAAGGTGCTGGATGATGGCGGCGGCTCGGCCATGGCCCTGTGCCGCAAACTGGTGGCGGCCGACATCATGCCGGTGATCCGCTTCTATTTCCCCCAACTCAACCCGCATCGCATGTCCGGCCGCGAGATGGAAACAGTCAGCCGCTACGTGGAGTTCGGCGTGCGCTATTTCGAGGCCAACAATGAACCTGATCTGCCAGCTGAGTGGCGCAACAACTCGCGGCCGTTCAACTGGTTGGATGTCGTGGTCGAAAACTTCATTCGCGATGCAGACGGGGTGCTGGCCCGCGGCGGGCTGCTGGCATTGCCGCCCATGGGGCCCGGCTCTTCCGACAACCCCGTGTCGCTGGTGGTTCAGAAGGGGCGGCGTGACCTGTTCGAGAACGGTTGCTGGGTTGCCATCCACAACTATACCCTCAACCACCCACTGGACTACCCCGATGACCCGGTCAACCAGACCGGCCAGCCGGTGACACAAGCCGAGTACGACGAACTGGCGGCCTGGGCTCATAGTGACCTGACCTACGACGAAATCGTGGCGCAGGGCATACCCATCAGCGCCGAAGATTACGGCAAATTCAACCGCTGGGGCTGGGATGGCCGCCCGCGGGAAATAGTCAACGAAACACGCGCGCGCAACAAGAACCCCGGGGCGACGATCCTCGACGATGCCAATTGCTTCCGCGGCTTCGAAGCGGCCGGCAAAATGATCCATGACGCGCTGGGCTTTTATGTGCCGGTTATCAGCACAGAGGGCGGCGCGGTGGTAGGCTGGGGCGACGACAATCGCTACGCCAAGATGAACCCCACCACCCACAAAGAGGCGATGCTGGAGATCACCCGCTTCATGCAGAGCCGCGCGCCGGCCTGGTACTTTGCCTGCTGCACCTGGCTGATCGCGTCCAAGCCGCTGGGCGATTTCAACCCGACCTGGGACCAGATGTCGTGGTACACCGACGCCTGGAACCTGCAATTCGGCCTCAGCGGCCAGGTGCCCGCGGTGCAGGCGTTGAAGGACGAACCATCGCAGGTGCGGCCGGAGCTGCAAACTGGCACCTGTGGCATCCATGGAACGATCCGGCGTGCGACCGGGCAAGCGGCCGGTGGATTGTCCCTGCGACTGGTTGGATCCACCACCGACAAAACAACCGCCAGCGCCGCCGATGGCAAATACCTCTTTGACAAGCTCGGCGCCGGTGTCTATCGGATATCGTCGGGCGGGGCCGTACTGCGAGACAACATTGAACTGGGAGAGGACCAGATGCAGGAAATCGATCTCACCGTGACGCAAAGCTCACAGAGTCGCATCGAAGGTACGGTGCGCGACTCAGGCGGGCAACCGAAGAACGGCATGGACGTAACGGTTGGACGGGCAGCGGAGCAACTGGCAACCGTCCACACCAACGCCGCAGGCCACTACGCCGTGGAAAACTTGCCGGCAGGCTCCTATTGGGTCTATGCAGGTGACTGGGATGCGGCTGTAGCTGGCATTGTGCTGGACGGCTTCGACAGCCGCACCGTGGACCTGACTGTGCCCGCCGCCGCCGGCAAACGTTTCGTCGTGGTCACCAAACGACTGTTGGACAAGGCCGAAACGGGCAACAGGCGCATGTTCTACGGCGTGGTGCATGATGAAACGGACAACGGCCTCAACGGCGTCACGGTGCAGATGTTCTGGCCCAACGCCCAGCCCCACGCCGATTTCCCCACCGTGGTCACGCCCAAGGATCATTTCAAGGCGGCTGGCAACTTCGAATTTCTGCACAGCCCCGGTGAATACATGCTCAAGGTGGTCGATCCACAAACGCCCAGCGACGTGGCCGACGGACTGAAGACCAGCAACATTCCCGGCCGCGAGGGTGATCCCATCACCTGGGAGGTCAATTTCCAACGCCAGGACGTCGGCGCAGCGCCCGGAACAGCCAGCGTGGACGGCGAGATCTCCAACGCCGCCGGCCTGGGGCTGACGCTTTGGCAGGGCGAGCAGGCGGGCCAATCAGGCGCGCGCAGTTGGGCCACCGTTCTGCCTGCTGATGGCAGCTATTTCTTCGAAGCATTACCAGCCGGAACCTTCACGCTGGAACTGGAGGGCCACGGTGCAATTCACCAGGTTGTCCTGGCGGCCGGCGAAGTCGCGACCTTCGACTACCAGGTCGGTGATCCCGCACCAACCACAGGCGCCTTGGAAGGCACGCTAACGACACACAGCGGCGATCCCGCCCCCGGCCAGCGTTTACTGCTGCTCCAGAATGGCACGCAGGCGGCCAGCGCGACCACCGACGCGCAAGGCAAGTTCCGCTTCGCACAGCTCCAGCCGGGCCTGTATCGCATCGACGTCGAGGGGGTCGGGACGCTGGCGGAGAGCGTCAGTGTTGCCGGCGGCGTCACCGGCAGCATCTCGCTGGCGCTGCCTGAACCGCCGGCCACCACCAAGCCGCTGGCGCGCTACATGCTGCTGCCGGCCACGCCAAGCGGCCAGCAATTGCTCGACCTGCTGCTGCCCTACGTGCGCGCCGGTGGCATCACCACCGGGGTGCGCCTCAGCGAAGCAATGCACGCCGACGCGGTGGACATCGTGGGCGGCGAGGATGTGGTCAGCGCAGATGAAGAGCAGGCATTGCGCGACGGTGGCAGCGTCGTTACCCGCTTGCCGGCTGATCCGTTTGAACTGGCGGAGGTGCTGCACCTATGACCACATCGCTGAAACGCCTGCTGCTCTGGTTGAGCGGCGCGCCCGAGGAACCGCTTGTTGCCGACGCCGTGACTGCCACGCCGCCGGCAACGCCTGCCGCTGTAACGCCTGTGGCAGCCCCGGCTGAACCGGCGCTAGAATACCTCGCGGCTACGCCGGCGACGGGACCTGTGCCCGTGGCTGCGCTGCCTGCCAAAGAAACTTTGCTCGACACCCGGGAGGTCCATGTGCCCGCAGAACCCATCAACGACGCAACGGCCTACGGTGTGGAGATCGTCCCGGCCGACGTGCCGCCTGGCACGCCCTACTGGCAGGCGATCCGGGTCCACCATCTGACTTCGGCGGAAAACCACGGCAACCACCACATCTTCCTCGACGCGCTGGACGAGGGCGGCAACCGTATCTTTGGCGCGAAGGCGCACATCACCTGGCCGG
The DNA here is from genome assembly GCA_020634615.1 of Anaerolineales bacterium. Lineage (GTDB taxonomy): Bacteria > Chloroflexota > Anaerolineae > JAAEKA01 > JAAEKA01 > JACKBK01. The sequence goes on along the minus strand of JACKBI010000018.1, from coordinate 1,790 downwards.
GCGGCGAGCAGACGATCACCGTGGACAAGCCGCTCAACGAACCGGGCACCAACTTTCCCCTTTGGAAGTGGCAGGTAGCCGCGGCGCAGATGCTGGACATGCCCAGCGACCGGGTTGTCAACATGCACACCGGTCACCCCGACGAGCCACCCGGCACCGGCAATACCCTCTTCCACCACTCGTTTCAGGTCGATTTCCAGCGGGCAACCAAGGGCGCAACGGCCGGCAGTATCATCAGCGGCGAGGTGGCCAACGGCGCGGGCCGGCGAGTCCTGCTGACGCTGGACGGCGAGATCGTCGGGCAGACCAACGTGGACGCCGCTGGCGAATACCGTTTCGAAAACGTCGCCGCCGGCGTCTACGTGCTGGTAGTCGAGGGCGCAGGCGTCTACTCCAGCCCGGTAACGGTCGATGGCTCGCAGGCCGTCACAGTCAATCTGGTGGTGCGTCCACCATTGCCGGCAGGCAAGGTCATGGAACGCTATGTGTTGTTTGGCGCAGCGGCATCGCCGCGCACCGCTGTGTATCTCTCGCAGGTGCGTGATGTATTGGTCGCCCATCAGCCCACCTTCGGCTTCGACGCTGAGGAGGCCACCCACGCCCAGCAGGTGGTCATCATCGGCGAGCTGCAGGACGTCAGCCAGGACACCGAGGATGCGCTGATCGCCGCCGAAAGCGACGTCGAGCGGATTCAAGGCAACGCAGCGGAAGTAGCCGCCGCCCTGGCACAGATTCTAAATCCCGGAGAACCGATGTAAGCAGTGTTCAACTAGTGCGACGTCGGCCAAAGGTCAACAAGAGCTTCCACACTTTCCTACTACGCTTCCGGGTCATTGGCAGTGCTCGATGGAGTGACCATCTCCTGGCGCAGATACTCAAACAGGCTCTGCGCGTCGCCAAAGCCGATGCGGCTGCCACTGGGGTCCTCCAGCGAACCGCGCCAAGCCGGCTCGCCGCCGTTGTCGCTGAGCCAGAGGCGGAGGAGATAAGCAAGGTAGCGTCGTTGTGTTGTCACAGCGGGTTGCACCGACGCTGGGCGCAGATCGCCCGGCGTCAGGCAATGCCTCCTTAAAGACCGTGCATCGCGCTCGTCATGACGAGGCGGCAATCCTGGGCCACTGTTACGACGCCGGTAGCGTCGACTTCGATCTGGGCCAGCGGCGCGATGTTGTGGTGGATGCCTTGAGGCGGTTGGGCTTCTGGCGCGTCCACCGGTCCTGGCCATTCCACCTGGCCGGTAGCTGTGCGCGCGGGGATCAGCCAGTAGTCGCCGCTGCGATAGTCGCCGCCCGGCTGGAATTGCACCTGTACGCCATCCTCCAGATCCAGCCACTGGTCGGCGTTGTCTTCCAGCAGCAGCACGGCACCATCACCCAGTAGGTCTGTCTTGTGATCCCAGCGGCGCAGGTAGGGATGGTTGCGGCTGGTCTCGTCGTAGGGTAGGAGTGCGACGCCGGCTCGAGTCTTTAAGGTCACCTTCATCTCGACCGCGTCGATGGCGTCCACCTGGAGCATGGGGCCGGGGTCGCCGCGCAGGGACTGGTCGTCGTCGACCACCTCGACCCAATCGCCCACCTGCAGACCCAGGCGCGCGTCGCGGCCCAGGTGCTCCAGCGTGGCGACTACGCCGTTCATCTCGACGACGGGGAAGATGACTGAGCCGTTGTCGCGCGACCACTTGAAGGTAGCCCCGGCCCGGCCGCCCTGATGCACCTCCACCCGATAGAGTTGGTTTTCGGCACCGCGATAGCGCGCGTTCGGAGCCTGGATGCAGGGATCGACGCTGGGCT
>JACKBI010000017.1 GCA_020634615.1 Anaerolineales bacterium | reverse complement strand
CTTGCCAATTGCTTTTGCAGGTGATTGTACCACTACTTGGAGCGTTTGCCATAGCTTCCACAGCACTGGATGAACAGATACATCGGTGTCTCTCGAATCGAGATTGAGTTGATCACTTTGCCTCCCTCCGAAAAATCGAACTTCTTGGTGCTTGTTTGCTGTTGAAGTATAATGAACTGGTTCGAATTTAGCTGTCATTAGGAGAGGAAAAATGGCTGGTCTTGCTCAGGACGTCGAATACGAAATTTCGCAGATTGTGCGCAGTCTGCCTGCAAAGAGCGTTGTCGAAGTGCGGGACTTTGCTCAGTTTCTGGCTTACAAAGAGACAACACTGTCTCGCTCGGAAACTGCCTTGACTGATTGGGACATGCAGGCAGCAGCTATTGATCAAGAACAGCGCGCGTTTGAGAGCCAGCACAACGAGCTGCTGAAACAATACAGCGGTCGCTACATTGCCATGATCGGAGGTCAGGTCGTAGACGATGACCTGGATCGGTTGACGCTGCGACGAAGGATCCGCCAGCAATATGACGATTCGCCGGTTCTGATCACCTCGGTCGAGGAAGAGCCGACCCAGACTGTAAGGGTCAGGAGCCCGCGCCTTGTGGCAGAAGTGTCATGACCCAACCTTATGACCAGAATCGTCTGCCGCCGATTCCCGTTCTCAATGTCTGGCTGGCTGTTCCGGACAGCAACGATTGGCACGGGCCGTTTCCGGCAATCGTAGATAGCGGCGCCGATCTCACAATTGTACCTCTGGGGGTGTTGAGACATCTCGCAGCGCCTTATTTGAAACGTGCCGTTCTGAGGAGTCAATGGGAGGAGCGGCAGGTTGTCTTTTTGCACGAAATCGATCTCAAAATTGGGGATCTTGTATTGCCAGGAATCGACGTGGCGGGAGACGACATCAGTCACGATCTGCTTCTAGGTCGCAATGCACTCAATCGCCTCGATTTGCGACTTGAAGACCCCAAACTGCGCACTCATATTCTAGATGGTTAAGGAAACTGCATGTCTCTGACGTTTGTCGCCTTCGACCTTGAAACCACCGGCCTTGACTCCGACCGCGATGCGATTATCGAGATCGGCTGCGTCCGCTTCAGCGGCGACGAGGTCGTCGATCGCTTCTCGAGCCTCATCAACCCGCGGCGCAAGCTTTCATTCTTTATCACCAGTCTGACCGGCATCACCGACCGCGACCTGGTTGGCAAGCCGTCCATCGACGACGTGCTGCCCGACCTGCGCCGTTTCCTCGGCTCATCGCCGCTGGTGGCGCAGAGCGCAGGCTTCGACCTGGGTTTCCTGCGCGCCGCCGGTCTTTATCTCAAGAACGAGGTGTACGATACCTTTGAGTTGGCCAGCATTTTGTTGCCTAACCGCTCCAGCTACAGTCTGGGAGCGCTGGCGGCAGAGTTCGGTATCGAACTGGCCAGCGCCCATCGGGCCACCGACGACGCAGAAGCCACGGGCAGGCTGTTCAACGCGCTTGCGCTACAGGCATCCCGGCTGCCGCTGGCGACGCTGATCGAGATCAACCGGCTGGCGGCAAACAGCACATGGGGCCTGCGCGGCTTTTTCCGCGATGCCGAGAAGGAAGCGACCAGCACCCGGTTCCTCAAGAGCTATGAGCGCAAGGCGCTGGAATCGGGCGAACTCGGCCCGCTGCTCAACCCGCAGATGCAGCGGCGCGTCCAGTTCCCCGAAGAGTTGATTCCCATTACGAACACTGAGCCGCTGGACGTGGACGGGCTGGCCGGATTTCTGGAACCGGGCGGCCCGTTGGCGCAGGTGTTTCCCGGCTACGAGCACCGCGAGCCGCAGATCGAGATGCTGCGCGCCGTGGCCGAGGCGTTCAACAACGGCGACCACGTGCTCATCGAGGCGGGCACCGGTACCGGCAAGAGCCTGGCCTATATGCTGCCGGCCATGGCCTGGGCGTTGCAGAACCGCCGCCGGGTGGTGGTCAGCACCAACACCATCAACCTGCAGGATCAGCTTTTCACCAAAGACCTGCCCGACATTGAGCAGGTCTTTGCCGCGCTGCGCAATGGCGACGCCGCCGGACTGGATGGTGACACCAGCCTGCGGACGCTGGCGGAGCAAGCGGCTGGTTTCCAGGTCGCACTGATGAAGGGTCGCTCCAATTATCTCTGCCCAAGGCGGCTGGACGCCATGCGCAGCCGCGACGATCTGAGCGAGGACGAGTTGAAAATGCTGGCGCGTGTGCTGGTCTGGCTGGTGCAGACGACCACCGGCGACCGGGCCGAGTTGTCGCTGCCGACCAGCCGCGATCGCGCGATCTGGGCGCGGCTGGCGACTGAAGTGGGCGGTTGCTCCCAGGACCGCTGTGAAAACACGCAGGGTGGCCGCTGCTTCTTCTATCGCAACCGGCGCGAGGCGGACGGCGCGCATCTGATCGTGGTCAACCATGCCCTGCTGCTGTCGGACGTGGCAGTTGGCAACCGGGCGCTACCCGAATACCTGCATCTGATCGTCGACGAGGCGCACCACTTGGAGGACGCGATCACCCAGCAGTTGAGCTTCACAGCGTCGCAACCTGATCTGGAGCGTCTGCTGGCTGACATCTATCCCGATGGCGGCGAGGGCGAGCGCGGTATTTTGTACGATCTGCGCAAGCGCCTGGCCAGGGGTGGGCTATCTGCCACCGTGCGCCAGGAACTGGACCGGCACATCAGCGAGACGCAGCAGAAGGTGGAAGTTAGCCGGGATCGCCTTGGGCTGTTTTTCATGGTGCTGCACGGTTTCGTCGGCGACAACCATGGCGGGCAGAACAGCCAGTATGGCGTGCGGGTGCGGCTGGATCGCAAGATGCGCGCCCAGCCGGCCTGGGAGCAGGTCGAGATCGCCTGGGACAAGATCGGCCCAACGCTATACGATCTGGCCACAGCCATGGGCACGCTGCGCAAGGGGTTGGACGAACTGGACGAGAGCGGCGTCCCCGATCTGGAGGAGTTGCTCAGCGACCTCGGCAGCCTTGCAACCGAGGTAATGGAGGCCTACCAGCACCTCCATGCCGCGATTGTTCAACCAGAGGACAACGGTATCTACTGGGCTGAACTGGACCGCGACGGGCGGCGGCTGTCGATCCACGATGCGCCCTTGCATGTTGGCCCGCTGGTGGAACAGCATCTTTTTCACGCCAAAGAAAACGTCATCATGACCTCGGCGACGCTGCGCACTGCCGGTACCTACAACTACATCCAGGAGCGGCTGCACGCCCGCGAGGCGGAGACAGTCACCGTTGGCTCGCCTTTCGACTACAAGGAGTCGACACTGGTATTCGTGCCGACGGATATGGGCGATCCCAACGGTTCAGCCTTCCAGCGCCAGACGGAGCAGGCCATCGCCGCGCTGGCCAAGGCGCTGGGCGGGCGAACGCTGGCGTTGTTCACCTCGAACTACGCGCTGAAGCAGACCGGCGAGGCCATCGGTCCGGAGTTGCTCGCGGCGGGGATTACCCTTTACCAACAGGGCAGCGGCGGCAGCCGCCGGCAACTGCTGGAAAGCTTCCGCAGCAACCGCGGTTCAGTGCTGTTGGGTACCCGCAGCTTCTGGGAAGGTGTGGACGTGGTGGGCGAGGCCTTGAGTGGGCTGGTGCTGACCCGGCTGCCTTTCGCCGTGCCCAGCGATCCGGTGGTCGCAGCCCGTTCCGAGACGTTTGACCAGCCCTTCTTCGAGTATTCGGTGCCCGACGCGATCCTCCGTTTCCGCCAGGGGTTTGGCCGGCTGATCCGCAGTCGCGGCGACCGCGGCATCTGCGTCATTCTCGACAACCGCGTGTTGACCAAGCGCTACGGGCAGCTTTTTCTCGAGTCGCTGCCCGAATGCACGGTCCAACGCGCGCCGCTTTCGTCGCTGGCCGGCGCCGCCAGGAAGTGGCTGCCGGAATAGAGTACACGCGCCAACACATCATCCCTGTTTCACATATCCGCACAAAAAGGCGTGGCCGCAAACCAACAAGTTTGCGGCCACGTTTTGTTATGCGGTTGTAACAAGGCAGTGAGTCGGTGTTCTCAACGGTGAGGGCACCGGAAGGGTCAGTTAGCCGTCGAGAAGGTCACACACGTTCACCGAGGATCACGCGCTGGCGACTGACGGTCCCTGGTACGTCGCATCGCCCCAGCCCAGCAGCAGGTATCCAATGACATTGAAGAAGAAAAGCAGTATGATGCTCCAGGCAGCGCTCTTCCCAAAGGATTTGCCAAGATTAAGCGAGACCAGCAAGAGGACCACGATGTTCACGAACGGAATGAAGAAGAGAATCAGCCACCAGCCGGGGCGGCCAACAATCTTCAGGATGATGTAGATGTTGTAGATGGGGATGATGGCCGCCCAGCCGGGATGACCAGCTTTGACGAACATCTTCCATGCGCCGGCGATATACAGTACGGCCACCAACAGCCAGCACAAAGATCCCACGCCGCCAAAGAAGATCCCGAGCAGCCCGCCGTTGTCGCCGCCGCTCTGCAAGAGCGGTGCAGCCAGAATTGATATTGATGACAAAATAAGCCTCCTGTTGAGAAAAGATTGAACTGAAAAAAGAGTGCCAGAAAGACCTGATCCGTTGGGACGAGTCTTGAAATGTCTCTCTGGCGTACGAATTTGGAACGTGTGTGGTTCAATGCTGCGGAATTATACCGGGAGGCAGGTAAACATGCAAACACCCAACGCGGCTCAGGCGATCTCTATCTCGGCCATTTCCAGCCACTGCTTCTCCGGCTGGTGTAGCAGGCGGTGGCGCAGGCGACCTTGTGGCGTCAACACCAGCGACTGGTTGTCCAGCCAGATCACCAGCCCCAGCGGACCGCGTGGCACAGTGTCGCAATCCAGCACGACATCGCCATCTACCAGAAAGCGCGCCCGCTTCTCTTCCCACTGGATGACGTAGGTGTGCCACTCCGTCATGTCTGCGGCGACCGGCGCTTCGCTGACCCCAATGGCGCGCTGGCCGATGGGCCAGAGGCGGCGGTAGGCAGCTTGCCAGTTCATCAGGGGTACGGCCACGGGCGCAGTCAAAGCAAGCAGGCGAAAGGGCCAGCCCGACGCGTCAAAGGTCGCGGCCTTCCAGCCGCAGCCCGGTGTCGCGCTGGCCAGCTTGATGTTTGAAGGCGGCGAGGCGTAGAAGAACCAGAGGGCACGCGGCAGCGCCGGTAGGTCATGCCCCTCCAGCGTCGACGGCGCGTTCCAGAAGCCAAAGCCGGCAGTGCCGCTGAGGATCGGCCCGCCAAGATACTCGTAGTCGCAGTCGCCGCCGGCCCGCAGTGGCGGCGCGGGATGTGAGAAGCGGGCGCGCACCGTCAGATGCAGCGGTGGTGACCAGAGAAGCTCCTTGCGCGGCCGTCCCTGGCAGTCGTCGATCTGGGCGTTGCTGTAGCGGCCTGCCGAAGTGTTGTCGTTGACAAGCCGCACGCTCGCACCGGTCCAGTCCACATGCCCGCTGCTCAGCTCCATGCGCTGCCAGTGATCGCCAACGCCGCGGCTGAAATCGTCGTGCAATCCTGTTGTCACAACGGTTTCTCCGCGATGATCACCGGCACCTGCCAGGGCGGGTCGTCGCGCATTACCAGATGGGGCGCAAAACCTGCGGCTGCCAGGCGGGCTTGCTGGACGGCGGCCGGATGGGTTGGTACACTGCCAAAGATGAGTGCGTTGCCGCGATTCCAGGCTGCCCCGCTGCGTTGCACCACCAGCCCGGCGATGATCAGCCGGCCACCGGGGCGCAGCACCCGCAGGAACTCGTCCAGACTGGCGGGGTCGATGACATACTCGGCCGGGAAAGTGGAGATAATCGAGCCAAAGAAGCCGGCGGCAAAGGGCAGCGTCTGCGCGCTGGTCTGCGCCCGTGGCGCCCACAGCCCGCGGCGGCGCATCTTGCGCGCGGTCACGCGCTGCATGGCAGGCGAGAGATCGACGCCAACGACCTGCCAGCCGCGTCCGGCCATCTCCAGCAGCAACGCACCGGTGCCAAATCCTACTTCCAGCACCGGCTGGTCAACGACGTAATCCAACGCCATCCGCCGCCAACCATCCCAGCGCCCGCCGCTGACACCCCAGGCAACCAGATCGTAGCTCCAGGCGAATTCGTTGTACAGCCGCCGCGTCGCCCAGAGGTAGAGTCTAGCGAGGGGCGGGATTGTACGCATGTCATTTTGGGTCGTCTCGTTCATGGTTGGTAGGTAGTGTACCTGACCCGCCGGCGCGTGTCCAGCAAGGTTCGTTCTCAGGTGACTGCCATCTTCGTGAGTGGGTCTATGGTTGAAGAAGTCCGACTTCTGGCTGCGACGATTTGCCCGCTCCAAACGGGCAACCTATAATCCCGTCCACACCTTACGTAACCTTTCTAGCGTGTGTTCCTCGAGGAAATTATGGCCGATTGCAGCGCAGACATATCAGTGACCAGTTTGTCGTCTTGGAGCGCGGCTGTCTGATGGCTGCCGTCGAGGTTCGCATCCCGCCGCAAATCGCGCGCGAACTGGGCGCGCAGCGCTGGGAGTCCATCGACGCGGACACGGTCGCCGGCATGGTAGACGCGCTGGACCTGCGCTATCCCGGCATCGCCGCACAGTTGCTGACGCCGGAAGGGACGCCACGCGCCTGGATCAACATCTTCATCGACGAGCGCGACATTCGTTCGCTGGACGGCATGGCGACGAAACTGCGACCCGACCTGAAGGTCTACATTGTGCCGGCGATTGGTGGTGGATGACGCCCCGTGCGCAGCGGACTTTGGGAGGTTTCGGCGTCGAGCGGAAGCCGCTGCACTTGACAGTCAGGGGGAATTCGGCTAGCATCAGGCCCTGTCATGACCGCCAGTTGTGTGCCATGGTCACGACAGGAATCTGAACCAGATATGAGTGCATCGAAGCCCATTAGTTTGACCACAGTCAAGCCCTTGCAAACCGCGTCCCGACGACGTGCGCCGCTGGGGCTTATTATCGTTGCCATCGTTGTGGTCGGCCTGGCACTGGTGCCGCTGGTGTATCTGCTGATGCGCGCCGCGGGTGCGTCTCCTCTGGCATGGCAGCAGCTGTTCCAGCCGCGCACGTTGCGCATTCTGAGCAACAGCCTCCTGCTGGCTGTGACCGTCACCGTCTCGTCCATTGTGCTGGCTGTGCCGCTGGTCTGGTTGCTGGTGCGCACTGACTTGCCAGGGCGGCGCTTCTGGACGGTGGCGCTGGTCTTGCCGCTGGTGATTCCCTCGTATGTCGGGGCGTTTACCTTGCTGGCGATGTTCGGGCCGCGCGGCATTTTGCAGGGCTGGCTGGAGCCGCTGGGCGTCCAACGGCTACCGGAGATCTACGGCTTCCCCGGCGCCTGGTTGATCCTGACGCTGTTTACGTTCCCCTACGTGCTGCTGACCGTTCGGGCGACGTGGCGGCGGCTGGATGCCGGTCTGGAAGAGGCCGGGCGCAGCCTGGGACACGGCTCGTGGAGCGTCTTCTGGCGCGTCACCTGGCCGCAGTTGCGACCGGCGATCGCCGCCGGCGGCTTGCTTGTCGCCCTCTACACGTTGAGCGACTTTGGAGCAGTATCTCTGCTGCGGTTCAACGTATTCACGATGGCGATCTACACGCAATACCGTTCCAGCTTTGATCGCAGCCTGGCCGCGTTGCTTTCGCTGGTGCTGGTGGCGCTGACGCTGGGCATCTTATGGGGTGAGCAGCGGGCGCGCGGCAAAGCACGTCTCAGCCGCAGCAATGCCGCGGGCCGGCCTGCTCGTCCAGTCCGGCTGGGCTGGTGGACGCCGATCGCGCTGATCCTGCCTGCCGTTATCGTTGTGCTGGCGCTGGCATTGCCGCTGGGTGTCATGCTGAGCTGGCTGATGCAGGGGATCGAGAACGGTGAGACGTGGCGGCCCGTGGGCGCGGCGATCGTGAACTCGCTGACTGCCGGCACGCTGGCGGCCGTCGTGACCGTGCTGGCAGCGCTGCCGGTGGCCATCCTGGCGGCGCGCTATCGCGGCACGTTGTCGCACTGGCTGGAGCGGGGCGCTTACATCGGCTACGGGTTGCCGGGCGTTGTCATCGGTCTGTCGCTGGTATTTTTCGGCGCCAATTACCTGCCGGCGTTGTACCAGACCATGGCTATCCTGATCTTCGCCTATGCTGTCCGCTTCCTGCCGCAGGCGCTGGGCAGCACCCGCAGTTCCTTGTTGCAGGTCAGCCCGCGGCTGGATGAAGCGGCTCGCAGTCTGGGTTTGTCGCCGTGGCAGACCTGGCGCAGGGTGATCCTGCCACTGGTGCGGCCGGGCATTCTGGCCGGCGCGGCGCTGGTGTTTCTGACTGTGCTCAAGGAGCTGCCGGTAACCCTGATGCTGGCACCAAACGGTTTTTCTACCCTGGCGACACAGATCTGGTCGGCCACGGCGGAGGCGTTTTTCGCGCGCGCCGCTCTGCCATCGCTGATCCTGGTGCTGGTGTCGTCGCTGTCAGTGTGGATCATTTTGTCACAGGACAGGGATCGTGTCGAACAAGCCTGAATCTTCGGCAGCAGTTTTGCCTCTGGCCGGCGAGTCGCCGGTGGTGGAACTGCACTGCGCCGTCAAACATTTCATCCATGGCGACCAGTCCAACGTGCAAGGACTGTCGCTGATGGTCGAACGTGGCGAGATCATGGTGCTGCTGGGGCCAAGCGGCTGTGGCAAGACTACCACGCTGCGTCTGATCGCCGGCTTCGAGCAGCCCGATGCGGGGACGGTGCGCATCGCCGGCAAGCCGGTGGCCGACCGTCAGCGCAACGTGCCGCCGGAAAAACGCGGTCTGGGCATGGTCTTCCAGGATTATGCGCTCTTCCCGCATCTGACCGCGGCAGAGAATGTGGCATTCGGGCTGCACAAGATGGACCGGCGGAAACGCGCCGAACGCGTCGATGAGGTGCTGGCGCTGGTGGACCTGTCCGATCAGGCGCGGCAATATCCGCACACGCTATCAGGCGGGCAGCAGCAGCGCGTCGCATTGGCGCGCGCGCTGGCGCCCTGGCCCGATGTGATTCTCTTCGACGAGCCGTTCAGCAATCTGGACTCAGAGCTGCGCCAGGCCATGCGGCTGGAAGTGCGGCGAATCCTGAAGGCCAGCCACAGCACGGCGATCTTCGTGACCCACGACCAGAGCGAGGCAATGATGCTGGGCGACCGGGTCGCTGTCATGCGCCGCGGCTTCGTCGAGCAGGTGGATACGCCCGAGCGCGTCTACCACAGCCCGCAGAACCGCTTCGTGGCCGAGTTCATGGGCGTGGCGGATTTCCTGCCTGCCCAGGTGACGGCTGGCGGACTGTCAACGGAAATCGGATTGCTGCCGCCAGCTTGCACATTGCAGGCTGGCCGGCAGGTCGAGGTGATGGTGCGTCCCCACGATTTGAGGATTGCGCCGAAAGCTGACGGGGCCAGCCATGGCGTCGTGGTCGCGGCCGAGTTCATCGGCGACTCGTGGCAATATCAGGTGCGGCTGGCATCAGGCCGCAGCGTGCACGCCTTTATGCCGCACACCGCGGTCATGCCCATCGGTACAGCGGTGGAGGTTGTTCTGCGGGCCGATCATGGGTTGGTGTGTTTCGACGGGGATCGCAATCTGCGCAACTGACGGGGGCTATAACAGCAGTTCCGCCATCATTCGTACATTCATCAGGTCGGGATCAGCGATGTTGAGAGTCGTGACCGGACTGCGCTTCCACAGGTCGAGCCGCTCGGCGATGCGTTCCCGCGGACCGCAGAGCGCGACTGCGTCCACCAGCGCGTCGGGGACGGCGCCGATGGCTTCCCAGCGATTGCCGGCGAGGTAGTTGTCCTGAACTGCAACCGCTGCGCCTTCAAAACCGTAGCGGCAGGCCAGGTCGAAGTAGAAGTTCTTGCCGCGCGCTCCCATGCCGCCGATGTACAGCGCCAGGAAGGGTTTGACCTGGTTGAAGCAGGCGGTCAGGTCATCGCCTACCACCACCGGCAGGCTGACTGCGATGTCGAACCCGTCGATACTCTTGCCGCCGCCCGCCTTTGCAAAGCCAGCCTCAATCTGGGGCCGGTAAACGTCGTCATAGTGTTCCGGGGAGAAGAAGATCGGCAGCCAGCCGTCGGCGATCTCAGCCGCCAGCTCCACGTTCTTCGGTCCGATGGCTGCCAGATAGATGGGCATTTCAGGCCGGCCGTGGAGAATGCTCTTGAGCGGCTTGCCCAGGCCGGTTGCGTCTGGACCTGCGTACGGCACGGTGTAGTGTGCGCCTGTGTGGACCAGCGGCTGTTCGCGGCGCAAGATGGCGCGCACGATTTCCACGTACTCGCGGGTCTTACCCAGCGGTTTGCCATACGGCTGGCCGTGCCAGCCCTCCACGACCTGCGGACCGGACAGCCCCAGCCCCAACAACAGTCGTCCGTTGGAGAGCTGGTCCAGAGTCATGGCGGTCATGGCGGTGTTGGCCGGCGTGCGGCCGGGCATCTGCATGATGGCTGTGCCCAGATGAATGTTCTCAGTGAGCGCGCCCAGCCAGGCCAGCGGCGTGACGGCGTCCGAACCGTAGGACTCGGCGGCCCATACCGCATAGTAACCCAGCCGGTCGGCCTCCTGTACGAGTTCGACCGGCAGACGAATCTTAGCACCTGAATAACCGAGGTTGAGGCCAAGACGAAGCGGGGACATAGAACACTCCTTGTCCATGTGGGGCGGTGTAGCGTGTTTCCCGATTATACCTGACAGGGGCGAAAGGATGCCAGAATCTGCGCCGCCTGTGGACGCGCGAAGGGTGGGACACGGAGCCTGGTGTCCCACCCTTCGCATGAAACTCAACTTTGTTTACCGCCGGGTCCCCCCGGACTCGAACGCAAAGCTGAGCGAGGTTGTTGATGGATATGTCCAGTATGCTATAATGCTTGCGCTCTGGACAGACTTACATAGGTCTCGACTGTCTTGACCTGCGCGCTCTGAACTGGCTGCTGGCAATTTGGTGGGCGATGCGTCGGGCCAGACGGGGCACACTTTGTTGATCGGAATAGAACGTCTGGCTGGCTGAACCCACCGCCTCGCTCCAGGAGACCAGTTCGCTGGCTTCCTCTCCAATCACCAGGATGACGTCGGTGGCCAACGCAACGCCGAGAAACTCATCGACCCGTGGATCGATGCGCAATTGCTGAATAGCGGCTGAATTGCAGGGAATCACCACACAGGTGGCTCGATCAGCCAGGGCACGACCTTCGTCAATACCCATGTCGGGTACCAGCGTCAGCCCGTTAGCGCCGGTGTCGCTCTGTCCGGCGGCCCGCACCAGGCTTGTTCGCAGACCGGCTTTGCGCAGCTCTGTCACGAAGATTGCTGCCACTGCTTCATCGAAGCGGTCAGCCCAGAGGATGAAGCAGCGATCGCGCGATTTTGGCATGATGGTGGTTTCTGTGCTGGTTGATGCGATCAAGTCGATTGCCTTACTATACGATAACCCTGCCGGACGGAGCTATCAGGCACCTATCACATTTCTCTCATATCACGTGTGATAGCCGCACCGCTTGAGATCGGAGTCGGTGCTCGCCTGTTCGCAAGTACCATAGCGACCGGCGCACCTCGCACCGACCAGAACGGATTGACGTACATGACCCCAGCCAGCGAACACCTCCCCTTGCCGCCAGATTTCCGAACCCACGTTCATGAGGCGCTTAAACAATGGTATGCCGACCCCGGCGAAGGCAGCACGATTGGCTACCTGAACCTGGTGGCCTCGGAGCGCAACCACGGCGCAGTTAACATTCGTGAGGCCGCCAACCGTGTGTTGAACAAAGGACTGACCGCGCTGGCGATGACCAACGACGCCGGTGCGAATGTGTTGCGGCTGCGTTTTCTTGACGGTCAGGCCACCTTTGTCGTGGCAAATCGGCTTAACCAGTCGCAACCAACTGTCTATCGCTATCAAAGTCAAGCCATTGACCAACTGGCGGCTGTGCTGGCAGAGATGGAAGCGGGGGTACGCGGCCAGCGGCAAACATTGCAGGAAGCGCGGCTGGAGCCGGCCTCCTATCTGCGTTTGTTCGGGATCGATGCGCAGCGCGACAAGTTGCTCGACGTGCTGCTCGACAGCGCACCGCCATGGATCGTGTCAGTGGACGGCATGGGTGGCATCGGCAAGACCAGCCTGGCCGATGCCACGGCGCGTGAGGTGATCCGGCGGCGACATGATGGCGAGGTGGCCTGGGTCAGCGCACGGCAGCAGCGTTTCGATCTCGGCGGCGCTGTCTGGCAGGTCGATCAGCCGGCGCTCACATCGTCTGCCCTGCTGGAAGCGCTGACCGCCCAGTTGCTGCCCGGCACGCCGCCTTTCACCACCAGTGACAAGGCCGTCAGCGCCCTGCGGGCGACATTTGAGCTCCGGCCCACACTGGTGGTCGTGGACAACCTCGAGACCGTAACCGATGTCGAGAGCCTGCTGCCGCTGTTGCACCGTTTGTCGGGGCCGGCCAAGTTCCTGTTAACCTCGCGCCACAGCCTGTTCGGCGAGGCTGGCGTGTTTCATATGCGCGTGCCGGAACTGGGCGAGCCGGATGCGCTGTCCCTGGTGCGACTGGAGGCCGAGCAACGCAATTTACCTGAGCTGGTTGCAGCCAGTGACGCCGAGTTGCGTCCGATTTATCGGACCGTCGGCGGCAATCCGTTGGCACTGCGTCTGGTGGTAGGCCAGTCGCATGTCCACTCGTTGGCCAGTGTTCTGGCAGATCTCCAGGCGGCGCGCGGTACGCCGGTGGAAACCTTGTACACCTTCATCTATCGCTGGGCGTGGGACAACCTGAGCGAAGCGCCGCGGCGGGCGTTGCTGGCCATGCCGCTGGTCACCGAACGGGGGGGCAGTCTGGACTTCGTGGCGCAGTTGAGCGGACTGGATCCCGGGGCTTTGAGCGACGCACTGGCCGAGTTGGTCACGCTGAGTCTGGTGGACAGCCGCGGCAGCGCGCTGGATCGCCGTTACACCATCCACAACCTGACCCGCACGTTCCTGCTGGAGCAGGTGATCCGATGGCAGTAGAGCAGGACTCCGCGCCGGCGTCGGGCGATTACGCCTCCATCTTTCGCCAGTACGTCGTGCGCGGTGCGGAACGGACCCTGACGAAGGTTGCCGGTGAGTCGCCGCTGGACATCGATGGGCGCGAGCAGGCGCTGCTGACTCTGACCTATGCGATGGATCTGCCCGAAGCATGGCCGGTGACGCGCGATCTGCTGGTGACGCTGGCGCCCAGGCTGGAGAAGGCAGGCTATCGCGAGGAATGGATGCCCTATCTGGAGCGGGGCGTCGAACGTTGCCGTGCCGCCAATGACAGCGCGGCCGAAGGAGAGCTACTCTATCAATTGGGGATGATCTATCACTTGTTGGGGCAGTTGAATGATGCCATCAGCTACTTTAGCCGCAGCGCTGCCTGCTTTGCCAGGGTAGAAGATCGGCACCGACAGGCACGAGCGCTCAACCGCCAGGCGCATGTGTTTCGTTTGCAGCGGCGCTTTGAAGAGGCAGGACGAACTGCGGACGCGGCAATCAGCCTGCTGCCACCGGATGACCCGGAGCGCGGTTACACAGCGTTTGTCTGGGGGTGCATCGCGCTGGACAAGCGCGACCTACCGCTGGCAGTGCGCCATTACCAGGAGGCATTGCGTATCGCCGAGACCAGCGGCGAAAGGCGTCGGATCGCGTGGAGCCTGACCAACCTGGGGCCGGCGCTGCGTGCAAGCGGGCGCATTGAAGAGGCGGTTGAATGCTATCAGCGCGCGATCGTAATTCTGGGCGAGATCGACGACCGGGTACATCAAGCGGCGGCGCGTACCAACCTGGGCAGCGTGTATCTGAACACGGGCCAGCCTGAGCTTGCTCTGGCGTTGTTCCTGCAAGCTGAAAAGGTATTACGCGAGGTGCATGACCTGCGCGTCGCACCCATCACTACCAACCTGAGTATGGTGTATCGCTTGCTCGGGCAGCCGGACAAGGCCGCCCATTATGCCGAGGCAAGCATCCACTTCTACCGTGAAATTGGTGACGAAGCCGGCGTGATCAACGCCATGAACTGTCTGGCGGAAGCCTGCGTGGACGCCGGTCGGGACGCAGAGGCGGAAGCGGTGCTGGACGAGGCGTCGGCGCTGTTACAGCCCATTCAGGACGAGCCAGGCAACGCCATCCTGGCCGAGGACATGGCCATGATACGCGCCCAACTGGTGCAGCGCAAGGCGAGTGCCTGACGGCGGCGTCTACCCGCACACCACTTCTTTACATTGTCCGGACGGCGGCATGGCCGGCCCGGCAGCGGCGGCTGGCGAGGCAACGGCCAGCGGGGTCAGAAACGAAACCACAACAAAGAGGACCAGCGAAACGCGGCGAACAAGACTTGCTTTCATCTCAATCGACCTCCGTAAAAAGTGAGGCCCACCGAGGTATTGGGATCCCAACCGCCGAGGCGGTGCACGTGCGTTCCCCAATGAGCAAGGTTTGCTACTACTGATAGAAGGATACATCCCGGCATCTATCAGTGCGCTATGCCACCTGTCTCACTGGGCGATCACGGGTCTCTTACAGGCTATCACCGGGCCGTTTTCGATCCATTGACAAACCCAAATCGCTGCGCGATAATGTCACCATCAGCGGCCGATCCACGGCCCATCTGCCTCTGTTATCCTCAGTAGAATCGCGGTCAAGGAGGACGTTGTGGGAAAAAAGAAGGACAAGAAAGCGGGCAAGGAACATGACAATCTGGCAACCGCCAGTGCCATGCCGATAACCGGCAATGGGTTGCTCGCGTCCGAAGTTGAGGAAGGCGAAAACGCCAAACCTAAGAAGAAGATCTCCAACAAGCAATATCTGGCAGAGCTGCGCGAGTTGCAGATCGAACTTGTCAAGCTACAGGAATGGATCAAGCACACCGGCCTGAAAGTTGTGGTGATTTTCGAGGGACGTGACGCGGCCGGCAAAGGAGGCACCATCAAACGCATCACCGAATGCCTGAGTCCGCGTGTTTGCCGCGTTGTGGCGTTGCCCGCACCGACGGAACGTGAGCGGACGCAATGGTATTTCCAGCGCTATGTGGCCCACCTGCCCGCGGCCGGTGAGATGGTGTTGTTCGACCGAAGCTGGTATAACCGTGCCGGCGTGGAACATGTGATGGGGTTCTGCACGGAGGAAGAGTACTGGGAGTTCCTGCGCGCCTGTCCCTCCTTCGAGCGTATGCTGGTGCGGGCCGGAATCTATGTCATCAAGTACTGGTTTTCGGTCAGCGACGAGGAGCAGGAACAGCGGTTCCAGGCGCGCATTGACGACCCCACCAAGCGCTGGAAGCTCAGCCCCATGGATCTGACCGCCCGCAGCCGTTGGGTGGAGTACTCCATGGCCAAGGATCAGATGTTCGCCTATACCGATATCAAGCAGGCCCCCTGGTACGTGGTTAACGCTGATGTGAAAAAGCTGGCGCGGCTGAACTGCATTCACCATCTGCTGCAGCAGATTCCATACGAGGACCTGACCCCCGAACCGATCAAGCTGCCGACGCGCCAGAGCGAGATCGGCTACGTCAGGACGCCGATGGACTACCAGACGTTTGTGCCCGAGGTGTATCCGAAATCGTAGAAATCTGAATTTCGGGACTTGCCAGCGCGTAAAAGATGTGCTAGAATCTTCCTGCCAATGCCTACCCTGGACCTCCTCCCCCAACCCAGGGTGGGCGTTGCTTTATTTAGCGTAATTGCCTGTCAGCAAAGGCAGTCGCCGCACAAAACGAAGACCCGTCGTTCACCAGCGAACGACGGGTCTTCGTTTGTAATCCGCAGAGGCCTGCTAGGCCGGCATCGGTTCGGGCCGGATAATGCGGTAGCTGCTCGTGATAGTCGCTGCCTGGCGCAACATCGCATTGGCCGAACAGTAACGCTCCTCAGATAGCCGGATCGCTTTCTGCACCGACTCTTCCTTGACGTCGCCTGTGATCACATACTCGACATGAATGTCAGTGTAAACGTGCGGGTGTTCAGTGGCTTGTTCAGCGTTCACGTCGACGTGGAAATCTTCCAGTGGCTCGCGCATCTTCTTCAGGATGCTGATGACATCCATCGAGGTGCAGCCCGCCAGGCCCATCAACAGCAACTGCAACGGCCGCGCGCCGCGGTTCTTGCCCACGCCACTTGCGCTCGAGTCGAGCATGATCTTGTTGCCGGTGTCGTTTTCGGCTTCCAGCAGCAGGTCTTCCCGCTGCCAGGTAACAGATACCTTTGCCATTTTACTTTCCTTTCAGTAGGACTCAGCCAGGACTGGCAGTCCTTTGTTTGATCGTCTCCGAGACCGTTTGAAAAAGCGTTCGCTCAGACTTCGGAAGGCGACACACCTTCAGCCAGAGGGCATTCCCGCAACTGGAGGGCCAGCGTGACAGGTAGTCGTCGATTTCCGAGGTCTTCCAAGGCGACCTTGCCAACAGCTTCTCAGACCGTGGTGAGGTACTCGCTCAGTTCCATTCGCTTGAACAAGCGCTCCTCGACGTCGGCCGGCATCGGCTCCGGCGGCAGGTCGCGATAGAGCAGCACTGTTTTGCGCAACGTATCGACGACCACCTGGCAGTTCTCGCATTCGGCCATATGGGTCTCGATCTCTATGCAAAGGGCGTTTTCCAGAGCGCCGTCGATATAGTCGCTCAGGCTGCCCAGAAGATCGTGGCAAGTTGTGTGGTCGTGCGCATGGTCGCTCATAGTCGTGCCTCTTCTTTGCCGCCGGCCAGATAATCGGCCAGGCTTTCGCGCAGTTGCAGTCGCGCCCGGTGCAGACGCACCTTCAACGCGCTTTCGCTGATGTCCAGCGCTGCTGCCGCTTCTTCCGTGCTCAGGCCCTGAATGTCTCGCAGCACGAAGGCCGCTCGCAGTGTGGGATTCAATCCTTGCACTGCCTCATCCATGACCTGCCGCAACTCGGTGGTTAGCGCCTCCTGGCTGGGTTCCATCTGCCAGTCACCCAATTGGCGCGGCACCAGGTCGCCTTCTTCCATCAACTGCGGCTCATCCAGTGAAACCGTGTCGCCGCGCTGCTTGCGCAGCCGCATCAACGCGGCGTTGGTGGTAATGCGATACAGCCAGGTGCTCAGCTTGCTGCGACCCTCGAAGCTGTCCACCTTGCTGCATGCGCTGATAAACGCCTCTTGCACGACCTCTTCGGCCTCGTCGCTGTCACCGACAATGCGCAGCGCTACCGCATACATCTGGTTGCCGTGGTGCTTGACCATACAGGCGCAGGCATGGGTGTCGCCCGCCTTCAGCGCCTCAAGCAGCGCCGTCTCGTCCGGGTAGATATTGAGATCAATTGCCAATCCTGGCATATTGGATGGGACTCCTGGTCATCTGGTTACAATACGCGGCTGGCTCGATCTCAGCTGAAACCAATCACGGGTCAACTGCATCCTATGGTCAGAATATCCAGAGATTGAAACTCCCTGGTTGAACAAACCGGGTGATCGCAGCCGCTATCTGAGTTTGAGCCGCTGATGTGGCTCTATCTTACCTGGGCGGGGATTACAGTCGCTGAACTCCTGTAACCGCCACTAAATCAAAACGGAGAAAAACACCATGACTGCAACGACCAATCCATTGGGCATCACCGCTGTGCTGCCGCTGAGCTACGAACAAGCTATCAATGACGTAACCGCAGCCCTCAAGGAGCAGGGGTTCGGTGTGCTAACCGAGATCGACGTCAAGGCGACCCTCAAAAAGAAGCTGGATGTAGATGTCCGTCCTTACGTCATCCTCGGCGCCTGCAATCCGCCGCTGGCTCACCGTGCGTTGAGCACGGATCCGATTGCCGGATTGATGCTGCCATGCAACGTGGTAGTGTATGACAACGGCGACGGCACCACAACCGTTTCAGCGATCAACCCGATGGTCGCCATCGGCGCCGTCGGCAACCCGGCGCTCAACGGGGTAGCCGAGACCGCCACCAACAAGCTCAACATCGTCATGGCCAACCTGCTACAGACGGTGAACGAGCCAGCCTGATTTCGGTGGCGCAGCCAAAGCACTCGGTCGATGACCGGGTGCTTTTTTGTGTTGGTTGGGCCATTGTATCATCTGGCAACGGCACAGCCAAGAGACCGTGCGTGGCTGCTTGCGTCCTGAAAGTCCATAAGTATAATGTGTCCTAGTTGCATTCTTCGTCGTCCCCGGTGTGCATCACGCCGGATCGCACCCTAATCCCCTTGGAGGCACCTATGGATCTGCAAACCTGGCTATCGCTGAATTGGCAGCCGCTGCTCATCGGCGGCATCATCGGCTTGATCATCGGTTGGTTAGTTACTTATTTTCCTATGCGTGGCCGGGCCCAGCGCGCCGAGGCTAACACGGCTTCGCTCAACACCAAGCTTGCCGCTGCCGACAAGTCAGCCAAGGAAGCTCAGGCCAAAGCGCAGGATCTGGAGTCTGACCTGAGCGTACAGCAGTCGCGCTATAACACGGCGCAGAGCAGAATCGCCTCCTTGCAGGGCGACCTGGAAGCTGTCACCGGTCAGAAGGACGCTGTGGATGCCATGCTGCTGGAGCGATCCGCTGAGCTGGAGCAGATGAAGACTCGTCAGTTGCAACTGCTGGAGGACGAGGCTACCCTGCAAGCATCGTACGACGCCCTCGCGGCGGAAGACGCAGCGACCAAATTGACTTTGGACGGCGTCCTTGCCGATCTGGCAGCAGCCAAGGAACAGCAAGCCGAAGCCCAGGAAGCATTGAGCAACAAGGAAGTTGCCCTCAATGAAGCCTATCTGCGGGCCGTCAGGCTGCAGCGCGAGCTGATGGAACACCAGTCGCTGCTGGCTGACACCCAGACGGATCTTGCTGAAGCGCGCCGCAACGTTGCAGCGCTCAGCGGCATCAACAGCGATCTCGACAACAAGCTGCAAAATGCCCGCGGCGAAGTCGCTGGCGAGCTGGCCCTGCTCACCTCAACCATGCTGCGCATGAAGGAGGAGTCCCTGAACCAGGCCAACCATCGGATCGCCGCTCTGACCGCCGAGCTGGAAGCAATGCGCGCTGGCAAGGCTGCCGCACGCTGACGGGGAGCCGGGAACCATCTTCAGACCCTAGCCAACCCAGCTATCGAGGAAGATATTTCTCTGGTAGTTCACCGTCCTGTGTAGGAGGACACACATGGAACAATTTCCCCAGTCGGCCAAAGATGAAACCGATGCGCAGTCGGTGAGCAAGATACTCTCCAGGTCTGACCCTGCTGAATTGCCTGCGATGCGCACAAGCCTGAGTTTCCTGACATATGCTGGCGCCGAAATGGCGACAGCACTGCAGAAGCGCAACCAGGAGTACGACGATCTGAAGGCTGTCATGTCGGCCTTTCCACCTGAATGGATTGAAGCGGCCCGTGGCGGCGGCGATCTGCCAGATCTTGGTGAATTGCGCAGGGAGTTGGAAGCCGCCAGGGACCAGCGCATCGATCTGCAGGCGCAGTTAGCCGAGCGCGAGCGGGAACTGGCCGATCTGCAAGCCCAGTTGGCCGAACAGCAGGCCTTGCTGGAGACGCAGGTGGTACGCGAAGATGAAGCTGACGCCGCGGTGGATCTGGCTGCCCGCGTCCAGACTCTGGAAGCCGACATCGAGGCCGCCCAACTGGCTGTCGCCGCGACTGAAGACACCATCCGCGAGCGGGATGCCGAGCTGGACGATCTGGAGGTGCAACTGGCGGCGTTGAACGACGAGTTGACTGCCATGCTGCCGCCGCCGGCCGCCAGCGAAGTCGAAGAGCAGGTCGTCCAGGCAGAAGTGGCAGCCGCACAGGACGGCGCACAGTTGCTCGAAGAAGACGCTTCCGTCACACCTGAGGAAACGCCCGTCGCCGAAGAAGAACCGGTCGCCGTCGAAGAACCAGTTGTTGCAGAAGAAGCGGCAGTAATCGACGGCCGCGAGCGCCGGGCGATCAAGCTGGGCGCCCTCTTTGCATCGGTGGCCGCCGTCGGCCAGTACAACCAGCAGATCGCGGAGGCGCTGCAAATCGCCGGCGACCAGGTTGACACGCTGAAAGGCCAGCTTTTTGCCGTTCAGGCCGACCGCATGGCGTTGGACGCCGACCTGCAGGAGAAGAACCAGGGACTGGCCGATTCCCAGGCCGAGGTCGAGACCCTGCAGACCGAGCGCGAGAGCCTGACCGCCCAGATCGACGAACTGACTGCGCAAAGCAGCGCCGTGCAGACCGATCTCGACGCAGCCAACGCTTCCCTGGCCGAGACGCAGGCCCAACTTGCCGCGCGTGAGAACGAGCTGGCCGAGATCAACGTGCAGATCGACAGCCTGTGCCAGCAACTGGGCGTGACGACTGAAGAAGCAACGGTCGCTGCCCCCGATGAGGAAGCGGCCGCTGAACCGGAGGCTGCCGCCTCGGAGGAAGCCGCACCTGACGCGGAAACTGAAGGTGAGCAGACGTCTGACGACGCAGACCAGGAGACCAAGGTCGCGCCGAAGCTGATGGGCATCGGCGCTTTGGCAGCCGGCATCCACGCGCTCTCCGACACCGACAAGGCGCAGGCGGCGCAGATCACTGCCTTGGCAGCGCAGGCTGAAAGCCTGACCGCAGAAAAGGCCGCGTTAGAAGAACAGGTCGCCCAGCAGGAGCAGACCATTGCCGACCTAAACGGCCAGATCGAGACGCTGGAAGCGATGGTGGCCGACTTGCAGAGCCAGCTAGACGCCAGCCAGACCGCACTGGCTGACCTGCGCGACCAGGTGGACGCCGCCCAGGTGGCGCTGCAAGGGATCGCGCCCGTGGAAGAAGAGGCGGAAACAGATGAGGAAGGTCGGCCGGTCGCCAAGGCAGCGAGCCTGGCGACCCTGGCAACCGCTGCCGCCGCTGCGATCCATCGCAACAAGAGCCAGGAAGACGATCTCCAGGCCCAGATCACGGCCTACGACACCCAGACACAGGACCAGGCTGCGCAGATCGAATCGTTGACCGCGCAGGTGGCCGACCTGCAGACGAACCTGGACGCGATGACCACCGCCAGAGACGACCTGGACTTCACGCTGAAGAACAAGGAACAGGAGTTGGCAGACTACAACGACCGCTTCCTCACGCTGCAAGGCGAGGTCAACAGCCTGGCGTCGGAAAAGTCGGGCCTGGAGACGGCCCTACAACTCAAGGATGAGGAGTTGGCACAGCTTCAGGAGCAGTTTGCCGCCAACGAAGCGGATCTGGCGCAGGTGCAGGAGGCCGTCACAGGCTCCACGGGAACGCGCATGGTAGGCGTCGCCGGCGTCACGGCCGGCGCGGCCGCCGCGGCTGCGTTGCAGGAGAAGGACGAGCAACTGGCGGAGACAGCCGCCCAGCTCGCCGCCTTGCAGGAACAGCTTGCCGCGCAGTCCGGTGAACTGGAAGAGACCCGCAGCCAACTGGCGTCCGCGGCACCATTCCAGGAAGCCGCCCAGATGGCCGACAAGCTGGCGCAGATGCCGCCGATCAAGCGCGGCGCGGCCACGGCGGCGGTACTGGCCGGCGTCCAGCCCTATTTCGTGCCCGGTGTGCAGGCGCTCAACGATATCCACGGCGTCGGCCAGGCGTTCCAGCAGCGTTTCTACAAGGCGGGCATCGGCACTTATTGGGAGGTTTCGACCCTTTCTAACGAGGCGATTCAGGAAAGCTTGCAGATTCCCGAGATCCAGCTCGACCGGGTGGACTACAACGGCATTCGCTCCAGCGCCTACCAGTGGGCCAGCCAGACCGACACCATCGGCGCGCTGTGGGCAGTCGAACGGATCGACGACTTCGAGGAACTGCCTGGCATCGGCGCCGCCTTCGAAAAGCGGCTCTACATGGCCGGCATCTTCACCTACCAGCAACTGGCCGACGCAGGCCGCGACCGGTTGGCCGAGATCATCGATGCGCCGGAGTTCCGCCAGCCTGACTACGGTCAAATTCTGGAGATCGCCCGCAGCCGTGCCGAGGCCATGAGTGCAGAAGACGTGCCGGCCGCAGATGTCGAGGCTGAGGCCGAAACAGATGCGCCGCCGGCGGCTGAGGCGGAACTGGAAGCTGAGTCCGAAGAGACTTTCCCGACCGAGGAAGCCAGCGACGAGTAGCAGCTGAATCGCTCGATCCTCATTACTAATACCAGAGGCTCGCTTGCACGATCGTGTGAGCGAGCCTTGCTTGTTGAGTTGCGTGCCGTCCGTTTGTGAAGCCGCAAACGCCGGAACCTTCGACAACTCGCGCGTCGGGTCTCCCTGCAAAATCAGATTCTTCCTTGACAAAGGCTGGTCTCTCTGGCATACTTCCCGTGCGTCATCCATCGTGCTTTTTCTTTCTCTCCCCCAGGCTGACAGGTTGAACCGTCTATGAAGCCAGCCCCGTTCCAATATCATGCGCCTCATTCGCTTGCCGACGCCTTGAGTCTGCTGGCCGAGCATGGCTACGACGCCAAGCCGCTGGCCGGCGGCCAGAGTCTCGTCCCGACCATGAACTTTCGCCTGGCCCAGCCTGGCATTCTGGTCGATCTCAACCACATCCCTGGACTGGCCTACATTCGTCTCGGCAGCGACGGTGATCTGCACATCGGCGCAATGACCCGTCACAGCACGGTCGAACAGGACTTACTGGTGGCGCAACATGCACCGTTGCTACACGAGACCATGCCGCATATCGCCCACCGCCAGATTCGCAACCGGGGCACCATCGGCGGCAGTCTGGCGCACGCGGACCCGTCGGCGGAACTGCCGTCGGTCGCTGTGGCGCTCCATGCACGCTTCCGTCTGCAAAGCCAGACGGGCGAGCGCTGGGTGGCTGCCGCCGATTTCTACCAGGGGTTGTTCACCACCGACCTCACGCCCGAGGAGTTGCTGGTAGAGATTGTCATCCCGCCGTTGCCGGCCCGCAGCGGTTATGCCTTCGACGAAGTGGCCCGGCGGCCGGGCGACTATGCGATGGTAGGCGTCGCGGCAATAGTAATTCTCGACGCAGCCGGTCGTTGTGAGGAGGCGCGCCTGGTTTACCTCAGTGTAGGTGAGGGGCCTGTGTCCGCGACGCAAGCCGCGGCCGCGCTCAAAGGCCGGCAACCGTCGCCCGACCTCCTTGCACAGGTCGCTGAGATCGCCGCAACGGACGACATCGACCCAGTAGCCGACATCCACGCCTCCGCCGCCTACCGCCGCCAGTTGGCGCGCGTCCTTGCTCAGCGGACGCTGGCGCGGGCCTTCGAGCGAGCGGCGGGCCAGTGATCAGAGGCCAGTAATCAGTTGTCAGTGAACAGTTGGCAGTGAGCGGAAATCTGATCTGATAACTGATGACTGATAACTGACAACGAGCGACCGATCACGCATTACGCATTACGTATCACGCACCATGACCCACACCATCAACGTCACCGTCAACGGCACGGCCTACCAGCGCACGGTTGAGGCGCGACTGCTGTTGAGCGACTTCCTGCGCCACGATCTGGGATTGACCGGCACCCATGTCGGCTGTGAACAGGGTTCGTGCGGCGCGTGCACGATTCTGCTGGACGGCGAGGCAGTGCGCTCTTGCCTGCTGTTCGCGGTGCAGGTGGACGGCCACGAGCTGACCACGGTCGAAGGCCTGACGCCCGACTGGGATATGGCCAGCACTCACGAGGACCTGCACCCGATCCAAATCGCCTTCCGCGAGAAACACGGCTTGCAGTGCGGGTTCTGCACCCCCGGTTTTCTGATGACGCTGGTTCCGTTCCTGGCCGAGAACCCTGACCCCACCGAACACGAGATCCGCCAGGCCATCTCCGGTAACCTGTGCCGCTGCACCGGCTACGTCGGCATCGTCGAGGCGGTCAAGCTGGCGGCGGAGTTGCTGCGCGAGGATGACAAGGTGACAGGGTGAGGGGGTGACAAGGTGACAGACGCTGGCGTCGCCTGCCTGCAAACCGGGTTTACGCTGCGCTCGATCCCCTCTTTTCCCTGCTTTCCCTGTTTTCCTTTCTTTCTCGTTTTTCCGTCGACCCCACCTACCGCACCAACAAACTAACGCACTACCACACTAACATGACCACACGCTACTTTGGCAAACCGATCCGACGCAACGAGGACCCGCGGCTGCTGACGGGGCAGGCGCTGTTTACCGACGATGTGGAGCTGCCGGGAATGCTGCACGCGGCGTTTGTGCGCAGCGACTATGCCCACGCGTGGCTGCGCGGCATCGACACCTCCCTGGCGCGGGACCTGCCCGGCGTGGTGGCCATCTACACCGCGGCTGACCTGGGCGACTATTGGCAGCCGGGACCGCTGCTGGTCAATCCGCCGCCCATCAAGGACCTGGTGTTCAACACTGCTACCCAGGTGCCGCTGGCCAGGGACAAGGTGCGCCACGCGGGCGAGCCCATCGCGATCGTTGTGGCCGAGAGCCGCTACATCGCCGAGGACGCGGTCGACCTGATCTTCGTGGACTACGATCCGCTCCCTGCCATCGTGCATTTGGCGGATGCGCTGAAGCCCGATGCGTCCATCATCCACGACGATCTTGGCACCAACCTCAACGCGCACGTGATCCAGGAAAAGGGCAACTACGCCGCCGCGGCTGCGCAGGCTGATCTGGTCATCAAACGCCATTTCGACTACGACCGCGGCACCGCGGCCGCCATGGAAAATCGCGGCATCGTCGCGACCTGGGACGCCAAATCCGAGCAGTTGACCATGTGGGACACCACCCAGGCGCCGATCTCGATCCGCAACGGGCTGGCCGGCATGCTGGGCCTCTCCGAGCGCCAGGTGCGGGTCATCGCCCCCTTTATCGGCGGCGGCTTTGGTCCCAAGATCATGATGTTCTACCCGGAGGAGGTGCTGCTGTCGTGGATCACCATGCGCCTCAACCGGCCGGTGAAGTGGATCGAGGACCGGCGCGAGAACTTCTTCGCCACCACCCAGGAGCGCGGCCAGGTGCACGAGGCCGAAATCGCGCTGACCCGCGACGGCAAGGTGCTGGGCGTCAAGGACGTCTTCCTGCACGACGCTGGCGCCTATGCGCCCTACGGTCTGACGGTGCCCATCAACAGTCAATGCACGCTGCTGGGCCAGTACGACGTGGCCAACTACTACACCGAGTTCACCTCCGTGTTCACCAACAAGCCTATCGTGACGCCCTATCGCGGCGCGGGCCGGCAGCACGGCGTCTTTGTCATGGAGCGGCTGCTGGATTTCGCGGCTCGCGAGCTGGGCATCGACCGGGCAGAGATCCGGCGGCGCAACTTCATCCCGCCCGATGCCTTCCCCTACAGCAACGACATCATCTTCCAGGACTTCGCGCCGCTGGTCTATGACAGCGGCAACTACGAACCTGCGCTGGACCGGGTGCTGGAGATGATCGATTACAAGCATTTCATCGAAGTGGAACAGCCGCGGCTGCGGGCCGAGGGCAAGCACGTCGGCCTGGGGCTGGTGACCTACGTCGAGGGTACCGGCATCGGTCCCTACGAGGGCGCCAAGGTGACGGTGGAAGCCAGCGGCCGCGTCAGCGTCGCGACGGGGATCGGCACCCAGGGCCAGGGACATTTCACCTCCTTCGCCCAGGTGGTGGCCGAGCAGCTTGGCGTGCCGGTGGAGAACATCCGCCTGGTGACCGGCGACACGTCGGAGTTCTACTGGGGTGCGGGCACCTTTGCCAGCCGCGGCGCAGTGGTGGCCGGCAATGCGATCCATGCCGCGGCAGTGGCCGTGCGCCGCAAGATCCTCGACAAGGCCAGCGAGGAGCTGGAGGTCGATCCCGAGGACCTGGAGCTGGTGGACGGCGTGGTGCAGGTCAAAGGCGTGCCGGCTTCGGCCATCCCGCTGGGCGAGCTGGCCAGGCGGGCCAACCCGATGCGCGGCGCGGTCAAGCCGGGCAGCGAGCCGGGCCTGGAAGCCACCGACTATTTCGGCCCTGAGCGCGGCGCGACCGCCAGCGGCGTCCATGCCATGATCGTCGAGGTCGATCCCGAGACGATGATGGTGCAGATCAAGCGCCACGTGGTGGTGCACGACTGCGGCACCGTCATCAACCCCATGATCCTGGAAGGACAGATCCAGGGCGGCGTGGCGCAGGGGCTGGGCAACGCGTTTTACGAGCAGTTGCACTGGGATGACAACGGCCAGTTGCTCAACGCCTCGTTCATGGACTTCCTGCTGCCGACCGCCGACACCGTGCCGCACGTCGAGATGGACCACGTGGTGACGCCCTCGCCGCTCAACCCGCTGGGCATCAAAGGCGCGGGCGAGGCCGGCGCGATCCCGGTCGCGCCCCTCTTTGCGCAGGCCGTAGAAGACGCGTTGATCGATTTCGACGTCGAACTGAACGAAATACCCCTCAGCCCCAACCGCCTGTTCGAGCTGGTGGCTGAAGCCCGCGGATTGCACGGATCAGAAAGCTGAAATCAACCTTCTGCCCTGCGGTCATCGGAGCAAGGGTTGGCAACCAGATTCTTGACAGGATTAACAGGATTTACAGGATTGGGTAGTCTCTCTATCGGGAGTTGTTGATCCCAGCTACATCTGGAGTTTGGAAGGGAAACTACCCAGGATTGAAGCAGCCCAAAATCCCGTTAATCCTGTTAATCCTGTTAAATTCTCCGAACGACCAATAACCTGATACGACACCATGAAACGCTGGCAAGGATCAAAAGACCTGCTTTTCGACGCCATCGAGGAGACGACCAACCTGGTGGAGCGGACGCACGCGTCGGTAGCGCGCAGGTCGTTTCGCCCGCTGACGGCCATCGAACCCCTCGCGCCGTGGGCCAGGACGGTCCAGGCGGTGCATGACGCGATCGCGGCTGGCAGCTACGCGGGCGTGCGCGCTGCCAGCCACGGCGTTGGCAAGTTGCTGGACGCCGGGAGCGGGCTGGTGGCCAGCGAACTGCTGGACCCGGCGGCAGCTGCGCCTTCTGATGCCCAGGCCAGCCGCGCCCGGCTGATCGACAACGTCGAGGGCGCGGTCAACGGGTTCTGGGGCGACTATCTCAGCCAACAGCAAAACGACCTCGACCTGGGCATGAGCCTGCGCCACGAAGGTCAGGTGCTGCCGGTGGAGCGGGTCGCGCTGGCGCGGGCGTACCCCGGTGCCAGCCCAAAGCTGGCTGTTTTCATCCACGGGCTGAGCAGCACCGAGTGGTCGTGGCGCAGCTCGGCCGAGCGCTTCCACGGCGACCCGGACGTGACCTACGGCTCGCTGCTGCAAGCGGACCTGGGTTACACCCCCCTCTACGTGCGCTACAACAGCGGGCAGCATGTCTCGCACAACAGCCGTCTGCTGTCGGCGCTGCTGGCGCAGCTTGTGGCTGAGTACCCGGTGGCGGTGGAGGAGATCGCGCTGATCGGCCACAGCATGGGCGGGCTGGTGGCGCGCAGCGCCGCTCATCACGGCCAGTCCAACAACGAGCCGTGGGTGCGCTATCTGCGCCACATCTTCTGCCTGGGGACGCCCAACCTGGGCGCGCCGCTGGAGCAGAGCGTCAACCTGCTGACCAGCGTGCTGGGCGCGGTCGATCTGGCGGGCACGCAGGTTCCGGCGCAGGTGCTCAACACCCGCAGCGCCGGCATCAAGGACCTGCGCTTTGGCTACACGCTGGACGAGGAGTGGCAGGGCAAGGACCCCGACGCGCTGCTGAAGAACTATCGCCAGGACGTGCCGCTGGTGGATGGGGTGGGCTACTACTTCGTGGCCGCGACCCTGACCGAGGACCCGGCGCATCCGCTGGGGCTGCTGCTGGGCGACCTGCTGGTGCGTCCACCCAGCGCGGCCGGCCAGGCTGCGCAGCCGGCGCGCCGCATTCCCTTCCACGCCGGCCAGACATTCAACGGCCTGAACCACTTCCACCTGACCAACCACCCCGACGTCTACGCGGTAATCCGCCAGTGTATCGAGTTGTCAGAGCCGGCAACAGATGACGCGGATTGCGCGGATGTGGTATCATCAACCCGCGGTGTTGTGCCGGCTGATCGTTAGCTCACAGACGCCTGCGGATGACCGCGGCGCCGGTGCCGGCAAAAGGGAAAACAGAATTCGAGACATTCGTGTAATTCGTGGCTAAAGGAGCTCCGCATGCACATCGAAGGCAGTTACACATTTCAGGCGCCGCGCGAGGCAGTGTGGGACGCGATCATGGACCCGGCGGTGATGGGCGCTGCGCTGCCCGGCGGCGAGAAGCTGGAGAAGACCAGCGACACCGAGTACGAGGGCGTGATGAACGTGCGCGTCGGGCCGGTGCAGGGCAAGTTCCAGGGCAAGGTGGTGATCCTGGAGGCCGACAAGCCGGCCAGTTGCACCATGTCGGTGGACGGTCGCGGCACGCCCGGCTTCCTCAGCGGTACGGGCGCATGGCAGCTCGCAGCCGAGGGCGACGCCACCGTCATGACCTACAGCGGCGACGTGGAGGTCGGCGGCAAGATCGCCAACGTCGGCCAGCGCCTGCTGGACAGCTCCGCCAAATCGCTGACCCGCCAGGGCCTCGAAGCGCTGGACGCCCAAATCCAGGCCCGCCTCGCGCCGCCTGCGGCCGCGGAACCCGAGTTTCCTCGTGTTGAGCTTGCCGAAGCACCATTACCGATCACCGATCACCGCTCCTGCGCCTCCGTCGCCCACCAGGATCGCTTTCCAGACAACACGCGACGTGGCCGGCGACCTGGCCTCCGACTACATCGCCCCGAGCAGCAGAAGAGCCTCGTCCTCTTCATCCTCGGCGCGCTGAGCATGCTGGTGTTTGTGGTGCTGGTGCGACTGGTGCAGGAGAAGTGATGTTGGTTGGGACTGAAACATGTCCCAGATTCGTCATTTTGTGGACATGTTCCTGCGACGTGTCCATATCATGGACATATCGGACACATGATCAGGTCGAGCGCAGCGCAGCCTTGTCCTCTTCATCCTCGGCGCTCTGAGTATGCTGGCGTTTGTGGTGCTGGTGCGGTTGGTGCAGGAGAAGTGAGTGAAGCATGTTTCGATGTGAGGTTTGTGGTGGACGCGCGAGTCGCGCCAAAATGGTCTCCGAAGTGTTCGAGGTCGATGGTAAGCGCGTATTGGTCGAAAACATTCCGGCTCAGATCTGTGCACAATGTGGCGAGATGACCTTCAGCCGCGAGACAACCGAAAGAGTGCGACGGATGGTGCACGGCGAAGCCGAGCCGTCCGGTGTGGTGGAACTGGACGTGTTCGCTTATGCGTGACCCTTGCTTTACTCTTCTTCTTCCTCCTCGGCGCGCTGAGCATGTTGGCCTTTGTGGTGCTGATGCGGTCGGTGCAGAAGAAGCGATGGCGGCGCGATCTCATGATAGATAGAAAGTCAAGCGACATGATTTGGGTGAAAGCCTTGACATCTCTGCGTTGCTCCAGGAATGCGTTTCCGAACTCTGGTGCTGGCAAGAGAGTTTGCCACGGAATTCTAGTGAAGTGCAAGAGGTGTGGCTAGATAATGTCTAAGAATTATAGACAAAGAGTGTCCGCATTGATTATTCATCAGTGGCTCGACACATGGGACAGAGTCAAGTTCTCATCAGATGAAAGGCGAGGAAAACCTGAACCTCACTTCTATATGTTCACAATTGATGCAAACTTGCTTCGAAGATTGTCAGATATTTATCGCAGACGTACTGACAAACCGCGCGCTCAAGATCCTGGAATCCAACGTAAGCATATTCTCCAGAGCGTTCAGCTGAGATCAGGAAGTTCGTCCGCGGTGGCTTTCCTTGGTCTGATCTATCTGAACGACAACAGAAATCGGCAGATTTTCGGGATCTGCAAATGCCAGGATGGTTGCCCACTGCAATAATTGCCAATATTCTGGCTCCCGGTACAAAACGGGGCAACTGGATTATTGACGATAATGATGTGATAAAGGTAGAACAATCAAGTGAACGCGTGGCAGAGCTGATTCTCCCGTTGGGTTCTGAGGCTGCGAACTGAATCCCCAAGTGGCTCCAATCGAGATTATTGATGGTCAGCATCGCCTCTTGGCCTTCGAAGGAACTCAGCATCTCGATGGTAACTTTGAGCTGCCTGTCGTGGCTTTTTTCGATCTTGATATCACTTGGCAAGCCTATCTGTTCTATATGATCAATATCAAGCCGAAGAGAATTGATCCTAGTCTCGCCTTCGATCTCTATCCAGTTCTGCGTATTCAAGACTGGCTTGAGAAGATGCCTGAGACTGCAAAGATTTACGTGAGACTCGTGCTCAGGAACTCACGGAGATATTATGGTCACATCCCAAGAGTCCTTGGCGAAATCGAATAAGCATGTTGGGAGAACGGAAGAAAGGTACCGTCACTCAGTCTGCGTTTATTAGATCGTTACTTTCGAGTTATGTGAAACGAGGGCGAAGGGATACAATAGGTGGACTGTTCGGATCAGAAGTATTCACTGATTCAGACGAAATCTTGTCCTGGAACCGAGTTCAGCAAGCTGCATTTCTACTGCTTGTGTGGAATTCAATAGCCGAGGCAGTTACGCAATGCAAGAATGATTGGGCGGAACATCTACAGAAGGTTTCCGCTACAAGAAGAGCTACCGGTTTATGGCAATGTAACCTTGTTGGATGCGGCGTTCATCGGCAAGTACAGCCTTCTCACAACCGATCAAGGAGTAAGAGGTATTCTACAGGTAACAAACGATATGTGTTACGTAGCCGCAAATTTTCTTAGCTTGACGAGTTGGGACTGGAATGGAGATCTTGAAGAGGGTGTGATTGGTGAGAACGCAGTATCCAGCGCACTAGCATCACTAAGAAAAACAACCAATTAGAAGCTTCCTACAAGACATCTCATCTGCATTAATGGAGTTTGATTGGCGTACGTCATCTACACCAGATCTTGATGCTGAGATCCGTCGACGTCAGGGGGTGTTTCGCGGAAGCAGTGGATATCGAGAGTTAAGACGGCAACTTATCGAGTTGCTTCAACAAGCAAGCATCGATAGCATCCGAGAATATGCTGATAGGGTATCAAAATTCGTGGATTGATTTCTGAGTCATGCCCCAAAGTCAACAACAGATACACAATATAGAGAATGCAGTCCGGTACGCATCAAATAGTGCTGTTCGGGATGCAACTTATATGCTGAAGCACGATCATTTTTCCTGATTCTCGTTGGCTAGGGACACGGAATCGCTATGCACGCGATACGGTAAATCGAATCGACAGTGACGAGGGATCGCCAAGGGAATCGCAGTTGTCTCAATACTTGGCTGCCTCAGTCTTTTTGCACTGTATGGACGGATGGTCGTTTCTATCTCGCTCTGTTGAGAGCCTACTCGATGGAGACATTCCAGCAGCGGTTCATTTTGGGCTACTATGCTGAATTGAGAGCTGCAATGTCTTTCTTGGCCAGTGAAGGCATAGGAATCTTCAATTTCAAGCATTTCTGGTTTGACAGCCAGGGAAATTGCAGCCTTCTAAACGGACCGGGGACACACTCAATCGTTTGGCTAGCAATCGAAAAATGGGCTGAAGTACCACAAAACGGGATGAAGTTGCTGAAACTCTTTAAAGTTCAAGGCATGAGTCTTGATGAATGGTTCGCAGCAAGTTCTTCTGTTGGGCCAACCACATCTGCAACATATGCAAATAGGTGGTTGAAGGAGTGGAGCCTGGACCTACGGATTTTGGGAGAAGATCATAATCTTCGCAATGAAGCTAGCTATCGTCCACAGAACATGAATCCTTCTCAGCAGAATTTCAAACTAACGGATACACTCAATCTATTCTCAGATTTCTGGAAGGCATGCGAGCCCACGGCGGCAGGAAGACTTGGTTTGTTCGATCTTCATTTGTTGCGCCGTACATTGGGACGAATATTCGTGGCGCGAACAGGAAACCAGCCAGGTAGCCAGGGCTATGCTGCGTATATTGATTCTACAATTTCAGAATCTTGGCATTCCGCCAAATCAACTTCTTAGAACCTTCTTGTTGAGACGTCAATCAAGTGGTGATCATCCTCTCTTGATCGAGGCCAAGAGAACAGGTAGCACTCTTCGCCCGATGCCAATCATCGCTCGTTTATTCTGCTCCTTCGAGTTGCATCAGCTGCCGTTGATGAACTGATTCTGAGTACTTCTATCTCTAAACCCGATCTTGATTTCTGGTGGCGTCAGATAGGTGAAAACATCGGCTTATGGTCACCTGGTGCCGAACCTGATAATATGGCTGACTTGTGGCAAGACATCCAGCTGGCGATTGAAATGGTAGATGACTGGCAGGTTCAGAATCCGGGGATAGAAAACCCCTCTGATTTGAGGCAAGGACTTGCCCTTCACTTAACTAATTGAAGCAATTCCAGAGAGTTGGTCTTGGGCCTTAGGCTTATGAAATATATGGGTTCAAAAGATCAATGCTCCAAAATGGGCTATAGCTAAGACTCTTTTTCCAGCGTGAGGCATCAGATGCGCGGCGAGTCGTGGACCTATTCTGTGGATCCGCAGTTGTCTCATGGTTTCTTGCAGAACACACGGAGAATGTTGTATTAGCGGCTGACCTTCAGCTATACGCAGTCACTCTTGCACAGGCTGTACTAACTCGAACACGATCATTGATCTTCAACAGCTGTGAAAAGAGCATGGATCGAGAGGCCCAACATGAATACACCTGATCTCCTCGGCTCCAACTTCTGCAACAAACAAGGTTGATTCATGTTGGTTCAGCAGATGAGGTTCTTAGGCTTCTGTAGTTTGTGCGACAGTGATGATGGAGACATAGATTCATGGTCGGCATATGGCGGGCATTACTTCAGTGGTGATCAGGCCCTGAAATTAGACATACTCTCGCGCCTGATTCCAAAGGCATCACCGCTGCGTGAAACATGCCTTGGTGCCCTGATAATGGCCACAATGAGATGCGTTGCCGCACCTGGACATACTGCTCAACCCTTCCAACCGACTACTACTGCCTTGCCTTATATTCTGGAGTCTTGGTTGGTGAGATCCATTCTCCGAATGCCAAAGTGCCTTGGACATTCTCGTTGAAAAAAAAGCACGCGAATCGAAAGGGTATACTGCCGAAATTGGCGATGCTGCAGATTGCGGCAACGCTTAACAACAATGACCTTGTTTTTGTTGACCCGCCTTATTCCAGTGTGCAATACAGCCGATTCTATCATGTGCTCGAGACTGTGGCGTTAGAGGTTACAGTGGCACGGTTGCAGGAGTTTCGGAAGATATCCACTTCAATAAACGAGCGGCCACAGTCCGCGTTTCAGCAACAAATCCGAGTCGCTTCAGGCACTCACCACGCTTCTTAAGACGCTGGCCCAAGTTCAGGCAAAGACTATACTAACCTTTCCTGAAGGTGCTTGCAGCAACGGCCTTCCGGTGCCATCGTAGCTGACGTGGCACGGGAATACTTTTGACGTGAAAAGTGAGACGGTAAATAGCCAGTTCAGTACACTTGGCGGCAATGGCCAGCATCGGGCCGCGACAAGCTAGTCGTGAAATGATACTAGTACTCAAGCCCAAAAATGCAGCTGAACGCGGTGCCGCATCTTTGCGACACTCATCCCAGATATACGCTTGTCACTTTGTTAACGAGAAATTTTGGAACCATTGCTTTCCTTCCCAATATTAGCGCTCCCAACCTCAACATCGTCTTCTGCGGCACAGCGGTCAGCAACGTCTCGGCGGAGCGCGGGGCGACCTATGCCGGGCCGGGGAACATGTGGTGAAGTTGTTGGTACTGTGTTACAATATTGACCATGGAACAGACCCAATTCGTGGAACGACGAGGCCGAATCGAAGACCTTGAACGGTCATTCGATCTGAAATTCTGGCAGGAGCAGACACCTCAGGCGCGTTTCGATGCTGCCTGGGAGTTGGTTGTTCATGCCGCCAAGGTCAAGGGCGTGGATGTTCGCCAACTCCGACTTCAGCGATCTGTTGAGACTTTTCAACGACAACAGCGCTAGAGCCTGGATCGGAAACGCTTGCCGATTTCCTTACATGAAGATCATAGCAGTCAGTGAAGTGAAAAACGAACTCTCGAAATACCTGCGACTGGCCGAGAAGGAAGACGTCATCATCACGCGGCACGGCAAACCGGCAGGTATCCTGATCGGTTTCGAGTCGGAAGATGATTGGTTCGAGTATCGACTCGAACACGATCCGCGCTTCCTCCGACGAATTGAGCGCACACGGAGAGTTTGCGTGCAGGGCAGGGCGTCAAGCTGGAAGATATCGACCTGTAAGCAGCGTTTGAGGAAACCATGGCCGCCAAAACAGTTGGTTCTGCGGATCAGATCATCAACTCAAGGTCACGCTGCGCGACAGCAAGCCGCCCATCTGGAGGCGGGTGTTGGTGCCTGGGCAGCTTCAGCCTGTACAAGCTGCACCATGTAATCCAGCGCCATGGCTGGACCGACAGTCACCTGCACCAGTTCATTGTCGACGGTCAGTATTTCGGCCTCCCCAGCCCGGACGACTGGGAACCGGTGATCGATGAGCGCCGCCACACCTTTTCGGCAAGATCGCTTCGAGCCAAAATACAAGTTCGTCTACGAGTATGACTTCGGCGACAGTTGGGGAGCATATCATCCTGGTGGAGGCCATCATGCCGGCCGAAGCAGGCGTCAAATACCCCTGTCTGCATCAAGGGCAAACGCGGCCTGTCCGCCGGAAGACGTCGGCGGTGTCTGGGGATACGAGGTATTCCTGGCAGCTATCGCTGATCCTGACCACGAAGAACACGAGATGTACACACGGAGTGGATTGGCGACGACTTCGATCCCAGATTGCGTTCGATCTCGAGGAGATCAACGCCGATCTGCGCACCGTTAAGTAGAACGGCGGGCTGGAAGCAGTTTTGCCATGATACTCTAATTGCTAAGTTGCGGAGTGAGAATCTCCGCCAGAAAGAAGCTTGCAGTATAAGCTAAGAACTTAGTAGTCGTACGGGCAATCAGTCCGGTTAAGGAGCGAGAACCGGGATCTCCAATGGCAAAGGCAGTTGTCAACACGCTGAAAGCAGTTTCGACACCGTGGCGCAAGCGGCCGAGGATCTTCTGAATGCCATCGGGCCATTGAGTTTTCTGGTTTTGGCGCTTGAGGGCCAAGAGGAGATGTTCTCCTTCTTCCCAGAGACGATCGTCCAGTTCTTCGCTGATGTAGCCCTTGTCACCGATAATGTCGAGGCCTTGGCGATCCTCGAGCAGGGCAATCAAAGGCTTGCGATCATCATAAGATCCAGGTGCAAGAAGCCAAGTGTCTACCATCTGGTCCAGTGTTGTTGTGATATGGCAACGAGCGCCGAAGAATTTACTTTTCTTGCTAGTGCAGACACCGAACCACTCATCGCGCCAATCGACGGGAATGCTTTGGCAGCGGGAGCCTCGAGTATAGGTACAAATCGGTATTGGTGCGCTATCAACCAGCCTCAAGGAAGTTACTTCAGACGACAGCGGATGATCAATTCTCCAACGATCTCGTAACTGGCAGCGGATCGCTTCCATGGTCACAGCCAATGACCGTCTGCGACGATTGAAACGCCCGTTGTCCAATATGGCCGGAAAGCAACTCAGGTGATATTGACGAATGAAATGTAGTGTCTTGTCCTCCGCACCGTCAAAAATCATCTCGCCAAACGTTGCGATTGTGACTACTTCGCTATCGCTAAATGCAGGACCGCCTTGTGGCGAATGCTTATGGTTTGGAATGAACTCACCATCCAGTTCTTTATATGCATCGTCGATCAGCACAAACAATATGGTCAAAATGTCTTCCCACGGGGCAGTCGTTATATAATCAGTCAGGCCTTTCATGTTCGCACTCCTTGGATTTGATTTGATAGTCAATCCAGTGTGAGCATGAAGGCCATGTCTGTCAAACTAACTCTAATTGCTAAGTTGCGGAGTGAGAATCTCCGCCAGAAAGAAGCTTGCAGTATAAGCTAAGAACTTAGTAGTCGTACGGGCAATCAGTCCGGTTAAGGAGCGAGAACCGGGATCTCCAATGGCAAAGGCAGTTGTCAACACGCTGAAAGCAGTTTCGACACCGTGGCGCAAGCGGCCGAGGATCTTCTGAATGCCATCGGGCCATTGAGTTTTCTGGTTTTGGCGCTTGAGGGCCAAGAGGAGATGTTCTCCTTCTTCCCAGAGACGATCGTCCAGTTCTTCGCTGATGTAGCCCTTGTCACCGATAATGTCGAGGCCTTGGCGATCCTCGAGCAGGGCAATCAAAGGCTTGCGATCATCATAAGATCCAGGTGCAAGAAGCCAAGTGTCTACCATCTGGTCCAGTGTTGTTGTGATATGGCAACGAGCGCCGAAGAATTTACTTTTCTTGCTAGTGCAGACACCGAACCACTCATCGCGCCAATCGACGGGAATGCTTTGGCAGCGGGAGCCTCGAGTATAGGTACAAATCGGTATTGGTGCGCTATCAACCAGCCTCAAGGAAGTTACTTCAGACGACAGCGGATGATCAATTCTCCAACGATCTCGTAACTGGCAGCGGATCGCTTCCATGGTCACAGCCAATGACCGTCTGCGACGATTGAAACGCCCGTTGTCCAATATGGCCGGAAAGCAACTCAGGTGATATTGACGAATGAAATGTAGTGTCTTGTCCTCCGCACCGTCAAAAATCATCTCGCCAAACGTTGCGATTGTGACTACTTCGCTATCGCTAAATGCAGGACCGCCTTGTGGCGAATGCTTATGGTTTGGAATGAACTCACCATCCAGTTCTTTATATGCATCGTCGATCAGCACAAACAATATGGTCAAAATGTCTTCCCACGGGGCAGTCGTTATATAATCAGTCAGGCCTTTCATGTTCGCACTCCTTGGATTTGATTTGATAGTCAATCCAGTGTGAGCATGAAGGCCATGTCTGTCAAACTAACTCGATGAACTTAGCAATTAGAGTATGATAGGCAACAAACGACAAGGCCGTGTCTGGCGTCGACATCCGGGCTTGTCATTGGATCCGGCCAGAATTGACAGAAGGCTCCCCGCGATTTAGAATGTACGTATCGATCCAGTCTATACGTACGTACTTGCTTCTGGAGGAGAGCGCCGGTGAAAACAGTCACGCCAACCGAGCTTCGCGCCAACATCTACCAACTCCTCGACGAGGTTTTGCACAGCGGCTTGCCCATCGAAGTGAAAAAGGGGGATCGCACGCTGCGAATTGTTCCTGTCGAGAAAACGGACAAGTTTCAGAACCTTGTCGCGCGCCCCGATGTTATCCAGGGCGATCCCGAGGATCTGGTTACGCTGAATTGGGAAGGCGAGGTAAGCCTTGATCTACCTTGACACCCACGTTGTCGTGTGGCTCTACACGGGCCTGACGGAGAAATTCAGTGAACCGGTCCGCAGATTGATCAACGACGATGAGGTCTGCATCTCGCCAATGGTGCGTCTGGAACTCCAGTATCTGCACGAAATCCAGCGTGTGACCGATGACGAACACAGGATTGTTTCGGATCTGGCGAACCGGATCGGGCTTCACGTCTGCACCGAACCGTTCGATAGAATTGTCACCCGCGCGCTAGCGTACTCATGGACGCGAGATCCTTTCGATCGCCTGATTGTTGCCCATGCCGCTTTGCAAGACAGCATTCTGGTGTCCAAAGACCGGACAATCCTGACCAACTATGCTCACGCGCGTTGGCAGTAGGGAGTGGACAGTGTCTATGAAAAACGATCTGTTTGCCGAGCTGATGGAAAGTGTACGAGAGGGCGCTGCAATTCTGCGCGGTGAGAAGAAGCCGTCGCGCCGGTTTGAGATCGTGACGCCAACAGACTCGATCGAGCCTCAAGATGACCGTTCTTCCTGACTTCCTCGCTCCCAACCTCGACATCGTCTTCTGCGGCACGGCGGTGAGCAACGTCTCGGCGCAGCGCGGGGCGTATTATGCCGGGCCGGGGAACATGTTCTGGCCGACGCTCTACGAAATCGGATTGACGCCGCGCCGCTTGCAGCCGAAGGAGTTCCGCGAGGTACTCTCATTCGGTCTCGGCCTCACCGATCTCGTCAAGGCGGTGTCGGGGGTAGACACGCAGCTTCGCGACGAGCACTTCGACCGGGAACGCCTGCGCGCGACGATCCTGCGCTATGCGCCGAAGATCCTCGCCTTCACCAGCAAGCGGGCAGGCAGCGAGTTCCTCGACCGGCCGGTCAAGTATGGATTGCAACCGGAGAAAGTGGGCAGCACGGCGCTTTTTGTGCTGCCGTCGCCGTCAGGCGCAGCACGGCGCTGGTGGGATGTGAGGCAGTGGCAGGAACTGGCGCGGCTGCGGGAGCAGATGTCTCTTCTGCAAATCACCGACATGGGGTAGAATGATGGTTATGAGCACGTATCCCTTCGACACCAGAAAGCTAATCGATGTGTGTCGCCGCAATGATGTCGTCATGATCGGCGTTTTCGGCTCGGTGGCTCGCGGTGAAGCCGGTGAGGAAAGCGACATTGACTTGATCGTCGATTTCTCGAAACGCAAGAGCCTGCTGTCATTGGTGGCGTTGGAGCGCGAGCTATCGTCGGCGTTGGGACGCAAGGTGGACCTCCTAACCGAGGCCGCTCTCAGTCCCTATCTCCACGACAGGATCATGGCCGAGCTTCAGGTGATCTATGCAGCGTGATGATGGAATCTACTTGCAACACATTCTGGATGCTATCGTCAAGGTTCAGAGCTATCTTGAGGATGTGGAGGAAGCTGAATTCTTTGATGATTCCCTGGTCCAGGACGGCGTGATCCGGCAGATCGAGATCATCGGCGAGGCTACGAAACGGCTGTCCAGCGAACTGCGTGCGGAATATCCCGGCGTGCCTTGGAACGATATCGCGGGGATGCGGGACAAACTCATTCATGACTACTTCGGTGTCGATCTCGACACGGTGTGGCTGACGGCTGTCGAAGATCTACCTCTCCTTCAGATAGAAGTTACCTCTATCATTGAGCGACTGTCGGAATAGACAAGGCATTTTCGCTCTGGTCTGAGATCGTGACGCCGACAGACTCCACTCATCCTCAAGATGACCGTCCTTCCTGACATCCTCTCGCCCGGTCTCGACATCGGCTTCTGCGGCACGACAGTTGGCAACGTCTCAGCGCAGCGCAGGGCGTATCGCCTTCCCTCAGCGCTTGCGCGTTTGCCACTTTTTGTTAACAGGACCGCAGCTGAAAGGCAATGAGCAAATGACTATCAACAAGGTGAGTATCGTGGGGGTATCGGGCATGCTCGGTCGGTACATGGTGCAGCACGCGCTGGACCAGGGCTACGAGGTGGTAGGCGTGTGCCGCGAGAAGGCGCCGCTGGCGCACAAGACGC
Source organism: Anaerolineales bacterium (assembly GCA_020634615.1). Lineage (GTDB taxonomy): Bacteria > Chloroflexota > Anaerolineae > JAAEKA01 > JAAEKA01 > JACKBK01. The sequence goes on along the minus strand of JACKBI010000017.1, from coordinate 96,034 downwards.
AGCGCTAGCCATGTACGACCTGACCGCATTCAGCCTGCAGGACATGGCAACCTGCGGCGCCGCGCTACGTCTCATGGGTGATGGCGCAGCCAGCATGGAAGAAGCCGCCGACCGCATAGTGCGCTACCTGTATGACCATCTGGTCGATACGCGGGGAGACCGCGCGACGGCGCTGGTGCGGTTCTTCATTACCCGGCCGTATTGCCAGTTGGACGGCGAGCTGCAGGCGCACATCGACAGGTTTCTCGGCCATCCGCCGGTCGACCCGAACCTGCGCTGCCAGACGCTGCTGGCCACCGTCGGCGACAACCCGTTGTGGCACAGCCGGCACAACTCACGCTTCTACAAAGTCCACCCGCTCTCCAAGGAGATCGTGAACGTTACGCCGATGTTTGCCCAGGTGTCGGAGATGTTCGGCATCATGTTGGACCAGGCCGTGGACCCCGATCCGGGCCTGATCATCGACCAGGTTGAGAGCACCTACAACATCTTCCACGTGCCCGACGCTGTGGGGAACGCCTACATCCCTGACCAGACGGAGTTTGTGGCGCCGTACGGCGTTCAATCGCTGCTCGGCTTCTACGGCTTGCTGCCCAGCGGCAGCCTGTTCACGGTGATCGTCTTTGCCAAGGTGGCGATCGAGCGGGAGGCGACCAACTATTTTCGGACGCTGGCGCTCAACGCCAAGATGGCAATTCTGCCCTTTGACGATATCGCTGTGTTTGCGGGCGACAGCCGGCCATCTGCCGCGGCCGGCCAGGAGACCGCCCGGCTGCGGTCCCAGGCTGCCGGCTTGAAACAACTGTTGGCCGTTCATGAACAAGTCGTGCAGGAACAATCGCACCAGATTGCGCAGATGGTGGCCGAATCCGCGGTGACCGAAGAACGCCGGCGCCTGGCGCGCGACCTGCACGACTCGGTGACGCAGGCGCTGTACAGCCAGACCTTGTACGCCGAGGCGGCGATCCGCCAACTGGACGGTGGCAACACGGCGCGCGCCGCCCAGCACCTCGGCCAGCTCAAGGAGAACGCCCAGCAGGCGCTGCGCGAGATGCGGCTGCTTATCTTCGAACTGCGTCCCCCGGCGCTGGAGGAGGACGGGTTAGTGGCAGCGCTCAGGGCGCGGCTGGATGCGGTGGAAGCGCGCACCGGTTTGGAAACCGCGGTGACCGCTCCCGAGCCCCTGTTGCTGACAGCGGAGATCGAAACCGGACTCTACTGGATTGCCCAGGAAGCGCTCAACAACACCCTGAAACACGCGCAGGCCAGCCGCATCGAGATCGTCCTGACCCAGGATGCCAACAAGGTCATGCTGAGCATTGCCGACGACGGGGTGGGGTTTGATGCAGCCGGTTCACCTCGCGCGGGAACCCTGGGGCTGCGCAGCATGCAGGAGCGCGCCGCCAAGTTGGGCTGGCAACTGCGCATCGTCAGCTCGCCGGGGCAGGGCGCTACCGTCCAGGTTGAGGCGCCCAATGAGTGAAACAATCCGCGTCTTTATTGCCGACGATCACACGATTGTCCGCTCCGGGATTCAAGCCCTGCTGGAAACCATCGACGACCTGGAGGTCATCGGCGAAGCCGGCGATGGACGGCAGGCGGTCGCTGCCGTGCTGGCGCTGCGGCCAGATGTAGTCCTGATGGATCTGGAGATGCCCGTGATGGACGGCATCGAGGCCATCGAAGCGATTATCGGCCGGTGGCCCGAGGCGCGCATCCTGGTCTTGACCAGCTTCGCCACCGATGACCGGGTCTTTCCGGCGGTGAAGGCCGGCGCGTTGGGCTATCTGCTGAAGGATTCCGGCCCCGACGCATTGGTGCAGGCTATCCGCCAGGTGCAGCGCGGCGAGTCGTCGCTGCATCCGCGGATCGCGCGCAAGCTGATGCTGGAGTTGTCCCGCCCGGCCAGCAAGCCGCCTCCCAACGATCCATTGACGCCGCGCGAGCTGGAGGTGCTGCAACTGGTGGCGCATGGCCTGGGCAACCAGGAGATCGCCGACAGGCTGGTCATCAGCGAGGCCACCGTGCGTTCCCACGTCAGCAGCATTCTCAACAAGCTGCACCTGGCCAGCCGCACCCAGGCGGCGCTCTACGCTTTGCGCGAGGGGTACGTCTCGCTCGACGACTGACCAGACCGGACATTGCCATCGCGCGAGATCGCTCGTCCAGGGTGAACAGCCGGCGCATGGCCGTGCGCCGGGCTGAAGAACTCAACCTGTTGTGACGCACATGTAGACGGATACCGGGGGAATTGGACCTGTTGCAGGTGCTGCGCGCGGCCCAACCTTGCTACGCCCAATGCATCTCAGGCCGCGGCAGGCAGATTGCCATGCCTGCCGGGGCTTTTTTGTTGCCCGCACGCCGGCCCCATCAATCAATCACCACATCAATCACCATATCAATCACCACAAATGGTGATGACATCTCACCAGATTGCCGTGTATGCTCTGGTCACTGAACGCAACGAGGCAACGATTGAGCGTTCAACCATCTGAGGCAGATGACCGAGACACGACATGAACGACTCCCGCACATCACCCGCAAACCATGGCGAACCTGGATACTACGAAATCCGGCTCACCGGGCACCTTGACGACCGCTGGACCGGCTGGTTCGATGGATTGACCATCACGCTGGAAGACAACGGCGACACGCTCCTGACCGGGCCAGTGGTTGATCAGGCGGCGCTGCATGGATTGCTCAAAAAGGTGCGGGACCTGGGCCTGCCGCTGCAATCGGTCACCTACCTTGGATCCGAACGGCCCGCTGCTTGAGCGGCCAGTCAACACCACACAGCTGATCATTGCGATCAGAAGGAGAACTTCTAATGCAAGCCCAAACGACCACCATTTCCCCGTCTGGCTACGCCAGAATCGCCGGCGTCTTGTACCTGATTATCACATTGGCGTCCATCTTCGCTCATTTCGTCGTTCCCGGCCAGTTGATCGTACCCGGCAATGCCGCCGCAACCGCCGAGAACATCATGGCTTCCGAAACGCTGTTCCGCTTTGGTGCGATTGGCAGCGAGCTGATCATCCTGCTCAGCGAAGTCTTCCTGTCCGTTGTGCTCTACGAACTGTTCAAGCCGGTCAACAAGACCCTGTCCCTGCTTGCGGCCGTTTCCCGGCTGATCATGACGACCATCCACGGCCTGAACCTTTTGAACTACTTCTTCGTTTTGCAGCTCCTGGGCGGTGCAGGTTACCTGGCTGTCTTTGAGGCGAGTCAGGTCAACGCGCTGGTGTCGCTGTTTCTCGACGCCCACAGCATCGGCTTCACGATCGGCATCGCCTTCCTGGTCCCGCACGTCCTCATACTGGGATACCTGATCTTCAAGTCGGGCTTTTTCCCCAAGGTACTGGGCATCCTGTTCGTCATCGCCGGTATCGGGTACCTGATCGACAGCTTTGCCCTGCTGCTCTTGCCGAGCTATCAGACAACACCGGTTTTCATCGCCCTCCCCATTGCAATCGCCGAGATAGCGTTTCCAATCTGGCTCCTGGTCAAAGGTGTCAACAAGGCTCAGGTCCACGAGGAGCGCGGGCTTGCTCTGGAAGCTGCCTGATTGCGACGCATACTGATGTCCGAATGAATGCCCGCCAGGGGCCGCCGGACAGCCTTCAACCAGTGGAAACACGTACTCGTGAATTTATCCCAAATCAGTTGAGCCAGAATCGAGGAACCTGATGAACATACTTATCGTTGGAGCAAGCGGAGCGACTGGTCGGTTGCTCACAGAAGAACTTCTTGATCGTGGACATTTCGTCAGAGCGATCGTGCGGTCACCAGGCAAGTTGCCCGCAGCCGTCAGGAATCATGACAACCTGTCGGTAATTCAGGCGAGCGTTCTGGATCTAAGCGACGCCGAGCTAGCCCAACACGTTCGAGGGTGTGAGGCGGTGGCATCATGCCTGGGCCACAACGTGACCTTGAAGGGTATGTACGGCCATCCAAGAAAACTTGTAACCGATGCAACCCGTCGGCTCTGTGATGCGGTCAGGGCCAACAGGCCCGCACAATCTACAAAGTTTGTGCTAATGAGTACCACCGGGTACCGCAACAGCACAATTGACGACCCCCTTCCTTTTACCCAGAAACTCATTGTCGGCCTGCTGCGCCTGGTGCTGCCGCCCCACGCAGATAACGAGCAGGCTGCAGGCTACCTGGTGAACAAGGTTGGTCGAAACGATAAGCTGATTGAGTGGGCCGCGGTTCGGCCAGATAATCTGATCGATGAGGACGAAGTGACCCCGTATGACGTGTATCCGTCACCTCTTCGCAGCGCGATTTTTGGCTCCGGGCAAACCAGTCGCATCAATGTGGGCCACTTTATGGCTGACTTGATCACCGAGGATGACATCTGGCAGCAGTGGCAAGGGCAACTGCCTGTCATTTACAACAGGGATGCGTAGCGGTCCCATGGGAGCATGAGACGAAAAAGCAACAGTATGGACGGCGAAGCATAACTGACAACAGCCGTCTCCAACATTTGTTGCAGGCCTCCGCAATTTGAGCAAAAAGGGCCACCGGCAAGGCGGTCCTTTTTGTTTAGGGAAAACCCGCCTTGCCGCTGATGCGAAAAGCGGCCGTTTCCCTTAGACTTAAAGCATGAACGACACGCCGAACACCATCCGCCTGCTCATCGCCGACGACAACGCTGCCACCCGTGCTGCCACCATCGCGCTGCTGGAAGCCAGCGTTCGCCGTGCCACAGTCTTCGAAGCCGCCAACGGCGAAGAGGCCATCAGGCTTGCCGAAACGCTCCAGCCGGATGTCGTTCTGATGGACGTGCAGATGCCGCTGATGGATGGCATCGCTGCCACGCAGCGCATCAAGCAGCGTTGGCCCGCCATTCGCGTGGTAGTGCACACCATCTACCCCTTCCACCGGAACGCTGCGCTGGCAGCCGGAGCGGATGAGTTCCTGATCAAAGGAGGATCAACCGATGCATTGCTAACCACTTTATTCTCAGACCTTATCACCACCGACTGACCCGCAGCCGCGTGCCGCGGATCGCATCACTGAACTCACATCTTCAAGGAGAACACTCATGAAACAGGCAGTAAGCAACACTATCAACGGCAGTCTGCAGAAGGCAGGCGGTGTCGCCGCACTCATCGCAGCCGCGGCGTTCCTGGCGGCCATCGTCTTCATGCTGACAGCAATCGCGCCCTCGGGGTACGGCAGCCTGGACATCTCGGCCGTGCAGAACGCGACCTTCCTTGCCGGGAACCAGACGATCTTGTATCTGTGGAACCTGATCAGCTATGTGGTGTTCGGGATCGTGCTGGTGGTCCTGGCGCTGGCGCTCTACGACCGGCTCAAGGACCGCTCATCCGCGACGGTGCAGGCAGCAACCGCCTTCGGCCTGATCTGGGCCGGCCTGATGTTCGCCAGCGGCATGGTCGCCAACATCGGCGCAGGCGTCGTTGTCGATGTCTATAGCCAGGACCCAAGCCAGGCAGGCGCGGTCTGGCTGGCGCTGCACTTCGTGGTAGACGGCCTGGGCGGCGGCAACGAGATCGTTGGCGGCCTGTGGGTGCTGCTGCTCAGCTGGGCCGGGCTGCGCTCGGGCGGACTGCCCCGGCTGCTCGCTTATCTGGGCCTGCTGATCGGCGCGGCAGGGTTTGTCACCGTGATCCCGGCGCTGGGCGACGTGGGAGCACTCTTTGGGCTGGGCAGCATTGCCTGGTTCGTGTGGGTGGGCATCGCCCTGCTGCGCAGCAATCCCGGCGCAGCGGCTGCCAAAGCCGACAAGCTGGCGCCCCGGCACAGCGCAGCCGCCTGATCAGCATTACGAAGGAGATACATCATGCAACAGGATGAAATGAACCGTCAGACAGGCACGTTGAACGTCACCTTTCAACAGAAAAGCACTGGCCTGTCGCTGGTAATCGTTCTCAGCGCCATGCTCTACTACGTCGTGAACATGTGGCCCATGCGGTCGACAGCGCTGGCTACGTCAACTCTCCCGGCCGGCTACGGCAGCCTCGTTCTGACCACGGTGGCGCTGATAGTCGTGGCGCAGATCGTGCTGGTCACGGTGCTGGCCATAGGCGCCGGGTCGGCGGCGCCCCCCACCGAGCACGAGAAGATGGCCGACCTGCGGGCTAAACGCAACGCCTACTTCATACTGGTAGCGGGTTTGATGGCAGCCGTGGTCACGGTCTTTCTGCAAGAGCTGACGCCTTTCTGCACGGCCAACGTCGCCATACTCGCCTTCGCCGCCGCTGAAATCGTCAGGCTTGCCTCGCAGCTCTTCTACGGACGACCATGAGCCCGACCGGAACGCAGTTCTGGTGAATCTGAGCGGCATACCAATGCTGCGGACGGATCCTTTCGGCCGTCCGCAGCATTGACGTTCCGCCGTTTCTGCTCTAGAATGTTGGGGGTTGCCTGCCACAGTGCGTCTATCCCGCGCAGGCGGAGAAAGTGTGCATTACATGTCTCGACAACAGGTCCTCCTCGAACTGCTGGACGAGCCACCCATCGGCTTCGAGGGCCGCCAGCCCAACTACTTCTGGGTCCGGCACCCCCTGTTCGACATGACCCGTCACGTCGGCGAACTGCTGGCGTTCAAGGCAATGTGGGATCGACGTGCGTAGCCTGGCCGCCGCGACGGGCGAGACTGAGAAAGATGATCATGGCGCCTAAACCAACCAATCCCCTTGAGTTTGCCACCCCGAAGCAGTGGCGCGCCTGGCTGGAAGCGAACCACGCCAGCGCGGCGGAAGCGTGGCTGATCCTCTACAAGAAACAGTACGCCGACCAGGGGATGTCGCTGGAGGAGGCCACGGTCGAGGCGATGTGCTTTGGCTGGGTGGACAGCATCCTCAAGAGCATGGATGAGCGGCGCTATGCACTGCGCTACACACCACGAAAGGCCAACAGCGTCTGGTCGATGAGCAACATCCGGCGGGTGGAGCAACTCACCGCCGAGGGACGCATGGCCGACGCCGGCCTGCGCGCGGTTGCCGAGGCGCAGGCCAACGGCCAGTGGGACGCAGCCATCCGCCGCGAGCAGGTAGACGTGATACCCGAGGCGCTGGAAGCCGCGCTGAGCCAGGTTACGGGTGGAATCGACGCCTATCTGGCCTTACCTCCCTCGCGCCGCAAGCAGATCATCTGGTGGCTGGAAAGCGCCAAGAGCGAGGTCACGCGCCAGCGCAGAGTCCAGCAGATCGTTGCGGAATTGCCTGGCGGCGCACAGTAACCTGGATCAGTGCAGGAAGTCCGGAGACTGGAGGCGACGCAAGACTCGACAGGTGACGTTTGTTGAAATGTCTGGCTACTGACAGTGCCTACCATAATACTGATTTGGCGCCGCACTTTGTTCTGGCAGCTTCTTGTTCCCTCCTTTCCACATCCTCGGGTCTCTTTTTGCTGACTGCCATGGGTTCACCATGGCAGTTTTTGATTTGACAAATTTCGGGGTGGTTGCTATTATGCAAACAGACTGACCGGTCATTTTGTGAATTGTCATGCCCAAACTTAAGCCGGAAACCCAGGCAGCCCGCCGAACCCATATCCTGACCGCCGCTCTGACATGTTTCGCCAGAACGGGCTATCACCAGACGACCATTGACGACATCAGCAGGGAAGCCGGCCTGAGCAAAGGCAGCATCTACGTCCATTTCGAAAGCAAGAAGGAGCTGTTCCTGGCCATCTTCGACTGGATGGTGGATGAAACCCGCTTCACGGAAGACCTGGCCATGTCTGACAAGACTTGCTACGAACGGCTGGCCAGCACGATCGAGGACATGCTCATGGGCGTCGCGTCGCCGGAGTTCCGCGCGATGTCGCCGCTGGTGGTGGACACCTGGCTGCAAAACCTGCAAGACCCGGATGTCAACGAAATGATACGGGGCAAGTACATTCAATACAGCCAGCCGCTCATTCACCTGATCGAGGAAGGTGTTGCCAACGGCGAGTTCAAGCCGGTGGACGCGCCCGCGCTGGCCAGCATTTTCATTGCGATGATCGACGGACTGATGGTACAGATACTGGTTGACCCGACGGTCTTCGACTTGAATGGCACGTCACGGGCTCTCAAAACATTGGTGGCGGGATTGCTGGTCTAACCACCGGCCGCAACGTTCGCGAACCATGCAGATGTATGAAAGGCAGCCGCCAATCCCCGGCCGCCAGGAAGAAAGGAAAACATCATGAACCAACTCAGAATACTTATCTCGGGCGGCGGCCTGGCAGGGCTGACCGCGGCGTATTGGCTGCACCGCAACGGCCACCAGCCGGTAGTGATCGAACGCGCCCCAGAGCTGCGCCGCGACGGCTACGCGATCGATTTCTTCGGCACCGGCTATGACGTGGCTGAGCGTATGGGCATCATCGACACGCTGGCTGGCAAGCAGCTTTTTATGGGCGACAACGGCGCAGTGGCCTTCGTCGACGAGGATGGCAAGGCGAAGGCAGAACTGAAGCTCGATGCCATGCGCAAGGTGCTGGACAACAAGTATCTGCCGTTGATGCATTACACGCTGGAAGAAACGATTTACGACGCGGTCAAGCAGGACGTGGAGATCCGTTTCAATACCTCCATTGCCAGCGTCTCCCAGTCCGCCGATGCGGTCACCGTCACGTTCGACGACGGGCAACGCGAGTCGTTCGATCTGCTGATCGGCGCCGATGGCATCCACTCCAACGTGCGCAGCCTCGTCTTTGGATCGGAAAGCGATTTTGCCTGTTACATGGGCTATTACATGGCCTGCTACTTTGTGCCCCACAACGAACAGCAGCAAGCGACGTGGGAGAACTACAACGAGCCGGGGCGACAGGCCGGTGTCTACAACTCTGACCGCGATGGACAGTCGATTACGCTCTTCATCTGGCAGGCGGACGACGAAGGATATGTCCCGCATGCCCAACGCGCCCAGAAGCTGCGCAGCGCCTATGAGGGCATGGGCTGGATCACGCCGCAACTGCTGGATGACATGCCGGCTGACGGCGGAGACATCTTCATGGATACCGTCACACAGATCCGCATGAACACGTGGCGCAACGGCCGCGTCGTGCTGGCAGGCGATGCCGCGGGCTGCATGACACCGATTTCCGGCCAGGGCGCATCCATGGCGCTGGCCAGTGCCTATGTTCTGGCCGATGAACTGAGCCAGACGGACGACTGGCAGCAGGCGCTGGCTGTCTACGAACAGCGGGTCAAGCCGCAGTTCGATCTGCGCCAGCAGAAGGCCCGCGATTTCGCCAAGCAGTTCGTGCCGGGCAGCGAGATGGGCGTCAAAACGCAGACAGTCCTCATGAAACTGATTACCTATCAGGCCTTCTCGGGGCTGCTGAAGACACAGTTCGTCGGCGACAGCTTCCTGGAGACGGCCGCGCTCCATCGCCTGCCCCAAAGCAGCGGCAATGTCCTCGGCTACCGCGTCGCCGGCAAGCTGCACGTAACGGATTACCAGACGCTGACCATAGGCATCGAAGAGATCCTGAAGGCCTCTGACGAGGTGCGCCTGTTGTTGCAACTCGATGGGTTGGAAGGGATCGAGTCGGGCGCACTGTGGCAGGACTGGAAATTCGGCCGGGAGTACCACGAGAAGATCGCGAAGGTGGCCATCATTGGCGACAAGCGCTGGGAACGCTGGCTGGCCAGGCTGTCCAGCCCGTTGTACGCGGTCGAATCCCGTTTCTTCCACACAGACGATATCGACAACGCTTGGGCGTGGCTGCGTTCGTAAGCGCACACACGCCGGGTCACTTTGACCGACGGGAGTACAAAGATGGCGAAGAAAGTGTTGTTGTTTGCGCCGGTGGCCTTCAATCTTGCCGAGACAACGCGCATGATTGAAATCGCCAAGGGGATCAGGAACCACGCGGTCGCGCGCGAGGCTTTCGATATCCAGTTCATCTCCGACGGCGGCGAACTGGAGCACCTGATCGAAGAGGAAGGCTTTGCCCTCAAGCGAATGGAGCCGCGCCTGACGCCGGAGAAGATCGAACGCATCGGCAAAGTTGACAAGGGTGAGAAAATCGGCGCGGCGCTGTCGAAGCAGGAAATGATCACCCGGGTCGAAAACGAAGTGGCGTATCTCCGGCAACTGCAACCGGCCGCCGTCCTTACCGGTTCCTACATGACGATCCCCGTCTCGTGCCGCGTAGCGAAGATACCCCTCGTCTGGGTGATCCAGTCCACGTGGTTGCCGGACTTCTTCGCCAGGGGCGCCGGCATGACCGACAAAATCCAGCCGCGGCCGATCAAAGCCGTTGCCGACTGGGCGGTCCTGCTTTTCATCAATGGCTGGATCAGGATCGGCTTTTTGAACAACCTCAACAAAGCCGCCCGCCATTTCGGCGTCAAAGGCTACCGGTCGATCTTCGACTACTGGCGCGGCGATGTCACCATTGTTGCCGAGCCGGCTGAGTTTTCCGGCGTCAAGCTACCGCCCGATCACTACTACACCGGCCCGCTGATCGCGCGCCAGAATTTCCCCATACCGGATGAAGTCAGTAATATTGCGCACGACAAGCCGATTATCTATTTTGCCATGGGAAGCTCCGGGACGCCGGAGATCGTGGCCCGCATTGTTGAAAGCTTTGCCGGCAAACCGTATCGCGTCATCGCCCCGGTGAAATCCCATCTTGACAAAGTACCCGGCGTGAGAATCCCCGCCAACGTTACCGTCACCGATTGGCTGCCAGCGCTGGAAGTCAACCGAATGGCGGATCTGTCAGTGATCCACGGCGGAATTGGCACGGTGATGACAGCCGCCTATGCCGGCAAACCGGTCGTTGGCGTTGGTATGCAGCCAGAACAGGATGCCAACATCGCCTGCCTGGTGCGCAAAGGATTCGCCATCCGCGTGCCAAAATCCAAAGACCCGTCCCGCAAGGTGCAAGAGGCAATCCAGCAGTTGCTGCACGACCAGGAAGCCAGGCGCAAAGCGGAAGAGTTTTCACGGATCATGGATAAATGGGACGGTCCGAAGATGGCGGCTGAGCTGCTCCTTGAGAAATTTGGGGGTCAGCAATAGGTGACCGGTCGAACCACGGGATCGGAAACCGAGGCGCTAGTGCCCGCTGGCAAGATGCACGTCAACGAAGTTGCCACAGACGCTTCCCTCGTGCAGCGGTTGCTGGCCGCGCAGTTCCCGCACTGGGCCGACCTGCCCATCGCGCCGGTCGAGTCTGCCGGGACCGACAACGCGCTCTACCGGCTGGGCGACGACATGGCCGTGCGCCTGCCGCGCATTCACTGGGCGGTAGGCGACATCGAGAAGGATCTTCAGTGGCTGCCGTGGCTGGCCCCGCATCTGCCGCTAGCCATCCCAGTCCCGCTGGCGTTGGGTACGCCCGCCGAGGGCTATCCCTGGCACTGGGGAGTCTACCGCTGGCTGGCAGGCGAGAACGCGACCCTCGACCGCATCGACGATCCGCACCGGGCAGCCACGGCGCTGGCGGAGTTTCTGATCGCTCTGCAACAGATCGATACGGCGGGCGGTCCGCTGGCTAGCGAACATGGCCTGCGCGGCGTCTCACTGGCGACGCGCGATGACGATACCCGAGGTGCCATCGCTGCTCTGGATGGCATGATCGATGTCGACGCAGCGCTGGCGGTCTGGCAAACCGCCCTGGAGGCGCCGGAATGGGAGCGCGCACCGGTCTGGTTTCACGGCGATCTGCTGCCGGGCAACCTGCTGTTCGAACATGGCCGCCTGAGCGCCGTCATCGACTTTGCCGGGATGGGCGTGGGCGACCCGGCCTGCGATCTGATGATCGCGTGGGGCCTCTTCAGCCGAGAGAGCCGCGAGACGTTGCGCGCCGCGCTGGCAGTTGATGACGCCACCTGGGCGCGTGGCCGCGGTATGGCATTGTCACAGGCCGCGATCTTCATTCCATACTACCTGGACACCAATCCGGTGGGGGTTGCCAACGCTCGCCGCGCCATCGCCGAGGTGCTGGCGGATCAGCGCGCCAGGTGACCTTGGCGCACTGGTGTGCTACAATAGCAGCGGCGACGATCTTGCGAAGAGAGGAGCGACGCACATGGCGCACGCAGGCCCCGACTTCTACGACGACGATGCCGTCTTTGCAACCTACCAGGGCCGCCGGCAGCGGCCCGATTCGCCCAACGACACCATGGAGAAACCCGTCATCGTCCAACTGATAGGCGAGGTGGCGGGGAAACACGTCCTCGATCTTGGCTGTGGCGATGCCGCGATTGGGCGAGACCTGCTCCAGCGCGGCGCGGCCAGCTACCTGGGCGTAGAGGGGTCGCATAAGATGGCTGCGTTGGCGAGGCAGACCCTTGCCGGTACGCCGGGCCAGGTCGTCATGCAAACCATCGAGGCCTGGACCGCACCGGCCGCGGCGTTTGATCTGACGGTGTCACGGCTGGTTTTTCACTACGTTGCCGACCTCACGCCGGTCTTCGCCGCAGTTTTTCGGTCCCTTGCCGGCGGTGGAAAATTCGTCTTCTCAGTCGAGCACCCGGTGATTACCTCGTGCAACCGCGGCTGGCCGGCCGGAACGCGCCGCCAGGACTGGGTGGTGGATGACTACTTTTCCACCGGTGAACGGGTCACGTCATGGATGGGCGGCACGGTGAAAAAGTATCACCGGACGGTCGAAGACTATTTCCGGCTGTTGCGGGATGCCGGATTTGAAGTTGAGGCGCTGCGCGAGGCGTGTCCACAGCGAAATCGCTTTGACGACCCGCAAACCTACGAACGACGCAAACGAATCCCGCTTTTTCTCGTTCTTGCGGCACGCAAAGCACCCTGCAAGGAATCTGATATGGCGAGCTCCCCAACTCACGATAACGCGTCCAATTTTCCATCCGGCATCGGCAAGCCAGCTCTCCGGGCGTTAGACGCTGCCGGCTACACGCGCCTGGAGCAACTGGCGAACGTGCGCGAGGCTGACCTGGGCAAGCTGCATGGGATGGGACCGAAGTCCATCGGACTGCTGCATGACGCACTTGCCGCGCAGGGTCTCGCCTTTGCTGACGACACGTCTGTTTCCTGAACTGAGCCCAAGGCGAAGTCTACATGCTTCTGCGCTTGAATTCTTCGTGGGTTTCACCTTGCCATCAGGTTAGTTGTCGCTGCGGGCGTCCACGACGGGCAGAAACACACCAAGGAGTGAGGACAATCTTATGAACTTCACTGGAAAGACCGCGTTGATCACCGGCGCGGCGTCGGGGATGGGCGCGGCCACGGCGCGCGAGTTCCGCGCGGCCGGTGGACAGGTGGTCATCGTTGACCGCAACGAGCAGTTGGCAGCCCAGGTTGCCGGCGAGATCGACGCCGGGCTGCCGGTCGTGGGCGATGTCAGCGATCCCGCTTTCTGCGCGCACGCGGTCGAAACCGCGCTCCAGCGCCACGGCCGGCTGGATGTGCTGGTCAACGCGGCCGGTATCATCGTCCGCGCCGATGCGCTCGGCACTACTGACGAACAGTGGCAGCGGGTGATGAATGTCAACGTCAACGGCGTGTTCTACATGAGCCGCGCGGCCATCGGCCCCATGAAGCAGCAAGGCCACGGCGTCATCGTCAACTTTGGCTCCATCTGGGGCAGCGTCGGCGCGGCCGGCGTGGTGGCCTACTGCGCCTCCAAAGGCGCTGTCCACCAGATCACCCGCGCCATGGCGCTGGATCACGCCAGGGACGGCATCCGCATCAACGCGGTCTGTCCCGGTGAGGTCAACACGCCCATGCTGGCTTCCGAGCGTTCGCAGCCAGTTACGGCCGAGCTGATGCAGCGGATCGCCGAGTCTGTGCCGGCCGGCCGGCTGGCAGAACCGGTGGAGATCGCCCGCGTGGTGCTCTTCCTGGCATCGGACGCGGCCAGCTACATGACCGGCGCGATGGTCAACGTCGACGCCGGCTACACAGCGAGGTAAGTGAACGATGGAATACCGCACGTTGGGTCGAACGGGGGTCAAGGTGGCCCCGCTCTGTCTGGGCACCGACAACTTCGCCAACCCCACCCCGGAGGCCGAGTCGGTTGCCATCATTGAGCGCGCGCTGGACGCGGGCATCAATCTGATCGACACCAGCAACAGCTACGCCCAGGGCGAATGCGAGCGCATCATCGGGCGTGCGCTGGCGGCCAACGGCCGCCGCCAGCAGGTGATCCTGGCTACCAAGGCCCATTACCCGACCGGCCCCGGCCCCAACGACCGCGGCAACTCGCGCCTGCACCTGATGCGGGCCTGCGAGGACTCGCTGCGCCGCCTGCAAACCGACACCATCGATCTCTACCAGTTACACCGCCCCGCTTTCGACATCCCCATGGACGAGACGCTGGGCGCGCTGACCGATCTGGTGCGGCAGGGCAAGGTGCGCTATATCGGCAGCTCCACCGCGCCGGCCTGGAAGGTGATGGAGGCGCTGATGGTCAGCGAGCTGAAGGGCCTCGTCCGCTTCGTGTCGGAGCAGCCGCCCTACAACCTGCTGGACCGGCGCATCGAGAACGAGCTGGTTCCCATGTGTCAGGCCCACGGCTTGGCCATTCTGCCCTGGACGCCGCTGGCCATGGGCGTTCTGGCCGGCCGTTACAGCGACGCCGCTGCCTTCCCGGCCGACTCGCGCGCCAGCCTGCGCGGCGGCATCTATGCCCAGCGGGTGACGGCTCGTGGCATCGAGATCGGCAAGCAGTTTGTACAGCTAGCAAACGAACGTGGCATGTCACCCGCCCAACTGGCCGTGCTGTGGGTCAAGGACCAACCGGGCATCACCGCGCCGCTGATCGGTCCGCGCACGGTAGAACAACTGGAACATTTCTTGCCCGTCCTGGAGATGCAACTGGACGAGTCGATCCGACTGGCCTGCGACGAGCTGGTTCCCCCCGGCAGCGTGGTAGCCAACTTCCACAACTCCGCGCCATGGATGAAGATGCGGGTTGATTGGCCTGAGTGACAGATGAACAGTCACCTGCTGCGCGGAAACTCCGACGCTCAACTGATCCGCGACTTCGTCGCCCGGCTGCCCCGCCGGTCAACCGTCGCGGATCTGGACGAAGCCTTACAGATTGCGTCGATCAGAGCGACAACCCGGCTCTGGCAACACAACGAAGACGTGATCGCCTTCGCGTTTGTCGACGACTACAACAACCTGCGTTTTGAGATCTATCCAGCCCACCGGTCCGGCCAGATCGCAGAGGAAATCGTTGCGTGGGGAGTTTCCTGCATCAGACAGCGCAATCGCGAAACAGGTCAAGACCGCACGTTGGACGCGTCCTGTTGGACAGACGACGCCTGGCAGATTGCGATGCTCGAACAGGCCGGATTTGTGCGCGACGACTTTCGTACCTTGCGCTACGCTCGCTCGCTCAGCAAGCCTATCGCGGCGTATCCTATGCCGCCCGGTTTTGCGTTGCGCTGCGTCGAGGGCGACCACGAAGTCGAGCAGCTTGTCGGCCTGCATCGGGCAGCCTTTGGCACGACCCACATGACCGTGGAGCAACGCCTGGCCATCATGCACGCGCCTGGCTATCAACGGGAGTTGGATCTGGTCGCGGTGGCGCCTGACGGTGAACTGGCGGCCTTCTGCATCTGTGGATATGATAACGCGCGTGACCCGTTTACAACCGGGTTCACCGACCCGATCGGCGTCCATCCTCGTTTTCAGCGGCTGGGCCTGGGCAAAGCGGTTGTGACGGACGGTTTGCGTCTTCTCGCAAGCAGAGGGGTCAACGCCGTGGAACTTGGCACAGGCAGCGACAACATGCCGATGCAACGTCTGGCTGAATCGCTGGGCTTCGTCTGCGTCCTCGAAAAGCTGTGGTTCTCCAAAACAGTCGCTTAGGACGCGTCTAAAAACAACTTTCCGATGTTGGCTCGGTCAGGAGACCGGCCAAAGCAGCAACTCATTTTTGGACGTGTCCTTAGTTGGTCAGTGTGTTACAATACGCATAGGCGCGTAAACATCATGCAACAAATCCTGTCCAACATCTGGAGCAACGACCTTTTTCGCGAGCTAATCCTGACGGGGCTGGTTCTTTTTGGCGCCTTTGCCGCACAGCGCATTTTTCGTTGGCTGGTGGTGTCACGCCTTCCCGATGAAAGCCCCAAAATCTACGGGGTTCGCCGCATCGGCAGCTTCATCATCGGCTTCATCGCGGCGATTCTGATCCTGGGCATCTGGGTTCAACGCTCCACCGACCTTACTGTTGCCATCGGCATCCTGGCGGCCGGCCTGGCTTTTGCACTTCAGGAGATTATCGGCTCGATTGCCGGCTGGGTGACGATTGTCAGCGGGCAGCCCTTCGCGATCGGCGACCGCATCGAGACCGGTGGAATCAGAGGCGATGTCATCGACATCACCGTACTGCGCACCAAGCTGATGGAAATCGGCAACTGGCTGGGCGGGGACCACAATACCGGCCGCATCGTTACCGTCTCCAATGCCTACATCTTCAAAGAACCGCTGTTCAACTACTCCAGGCACCTGGAATATGTGTGGGACGAGATCGTCCTGCCGATCACCTATGAGTCCGACTGGCAGAGGGCCATCGATATCCTTGCTGAAGCTGTGGCATCCCAGCCAGTCTATCAGGATCTTCTGCCACGGGCTGTTGAACAGCGACGGCGTACCAGACGGGAGTTCGCGATCAAGCTCACGTCCCTCGACCCGCGTGTTTTCGTGAAGCTTACCGACAACTGGATCGAACTGGGGCTGGTCTATCCGGTCGGCAACGAATCGCGCCGAACGTTTCGCAACACCGTCAGCCAGGAAATCCTCAGAGCATTCCAGGCTGAGGGGATCGAAATAGCGTCTCAGACAGTTGCCATTGTTCGGCTGCCGCAAACATCGCCTGATCGTAACCACTCGGCTACAGAGGACTGACAGTCCTGGCTGAGCAGTTGCGCCTGATCAAAAAACGCCCCGCCTCGACTGAGTGGTTGCCGCTTGTACACACCGCTCGTCGCAGTTTTCGCGCGCCGCAAATCCTGTGTTAAGATCGGGTTGTAGTGTGCAGAAACATCTGACTGGAGGCAGGATGAGTACAGAACACCAACAGGTCGACGCAACCGAAAAACGCAGCATTGACGGGCACAGACTATCCGAGTTTATCTACGGCACGGTAACTGCGCTGGTTGCCATTGCTGGCATCAGCACCGATGCGGAGGCACGCTGGACCAACGCTGTCGCCATCATCGTCATCGGCGCGACGGCCGTCTGGGCGGCCCATGCCTACTCCCATGCTATCAGCCAGCGAATCGCCGGAGGACGCCGGCTCCACGGTCACGAAATATGGGAGATCCTGCGCGGTTCGTGGCCCATCGTTACTGCCGGGTTCCTGGTAGCCACGCCGTTTCTATTGGTTGCTCTGGGAGTCCTCACGATGACGGCCGCGCTTGATCTAGCCAGTCTGCTCGGTCTGGCGATCCTGGCCATCGTTGGCTACCTGTCGGGCGTTGCCACTGGCGAGGCGATCCCCCGCCGTCTCACCCTGGCCGCCCTGTCCCTGGGGCTCGGCCTGATCATTGTTATTCTGGAGTTCGCGACTCACCACTGATCCAAACACTCCGTTCTTGCCAGAACTGCGGCGCTGGGGAATAATGCGCCCTGATCATGAACCACTCCACGCAACACTCGCCGCTGGACCGGCTGCCGGCCTGGCTGCTCGCGCTGCTGGCGCTGGCGCTGGGCGGCTTGCTCGCGCTGGCGCTGATGACCACCGCGTCGGGCCAGGTTGGTCTCGCCGACAGCCGCCTGACCGACATCGTCCTGCCGCTGGCGGCGGCCGGCTGCCTGATCGCGCTCAGCCTGTACAGCCCGCTGGCCGGCTTTCTGGCCTGGATCGCGCTGGCGCCCTACAGCCAGCATCTGGCGTTGGACCTGCGGCTGGGCGCAGGCATCCCCGACCTCAGCCTGAGCCGGATGCTGGCCGGCTTCCTGCTGCTGCTGGTGATCACCCAGGCCGCGCTGGGCAAACGGAAACTGCGGCCGCTGGCTTGGTCCGATCTCGCTTACGCGCTCTTCCTGTTTGGCCTTCTCTTCTCCGTGCCGCAGACCGTCTACGGCAAGCTGGAGGGGGTGCAGACGATCCTCGACGCCTACATCGTGCCCTTCATCGCGCTGTTCATCGCCCGCCAGGTGGTGCGCAACCAGCGCGATCTGCGCTGGCTGACCGTGGTGCTGATGGCGTCAGCGGTCGCCTTCTCGCTGCTGATCATCCGCGAGCAACTGACCGGCGAGGTGCTGCTCTACTCGCGCGAGGCGGCCCGTTACAGCCGCAGTTTCCAGAAGGTCATCAGCCTGATGGGCAACGCTGCGCCCATCGGTGTCAGCACCGCGATGGTGATCCCACTGGGGTTGACGCTGCTGGCGCAGAGCTTGCAGGCCGGCAGACCGGCCACTCCCGCGCGGCGGCTGGGTCAACTCGTTCTGGCGGCGTCGCTGGCCATCTGCGCGCTGGGTGTGTACATGACCTACAACCGGGCGAGCTGGCTGGCTGTTGCCGTGACGCTGGTGGTGCTGCTCGCGCTGCGGCCGCGGATGCGCCGGATGTTGTTGCCAGTGCTGCTGCTGGCTGCCGTGCTGGCTATCGTTTTCTGGCAGACCGTCGTCAACAGCCCCGCGGTCACCGAGCGGCTGCTGGAAGACGACTCGGTAGGCTACCGCACGACAGTGCTGCGGCTGGCGCTGGACATGGCCGCTGACAATCCAGTGTTCGGGCTGGGCTACAACAATTTTGGCTCGATCGCGCGCCGCAACTATGGCTGGAACCCCAATCTGCTGTTTGGCATCGATCCACCGGCGCACAACTCCTATACCTTTTTTCTGGTTTCCGGCGGGTTGGTGGCGCTGCTGCCCTATCTCGCGTGGATGGCGCTGCTGGCCTGGCAGGGGTTTCGCCGCTTCCGGTCGAGCAGATCCCCGCTTGAGCGTGACGCGCTGGCTGCCGGCGCAGCCGTATTTTTAACCTACTTCCTCGCGTCCGGCACCTTCGACAACCTCAACCACCTGGCGATGAATCTGATTTTCTACGCCATCATTGGCAGCATCTGGGGCGCAACCGAGTACACATCACCCCCGGCACTCTCTTCTGCCCCTACTCGTACTCCTACTCGTACTCTCTCCGGTCCGGAGATCGAGGAAGAGTACGAGTAGGAGTACGAGGACGAGAGGGATGGGGAGGAGGAGAAATCAGGCGTTTGCAGCCCGCTCGTTTGCCATTGTATAATGAGCCATCGTATCGCCGTCGGTTCGCAGGCCAGCAATGGCAAGGGACGTGGCATGGCAGTCATCATTGCTCTTTGCAATCAAAAAGGGGGTGTCGGCAAGACCACATCGACCGTCAATCTTGGCGCGGCGCTGGCTGAACAGGGCCAACGTATCCTCATGGTTGACCTCGACCCACAGGCCGCGCTGACCGCTTACTGGGGGCTGCATGAGCCGCTTCCTGAACCAACCCTCTACCGGTTGCTTTCCGACAGCCGTACACCTGTGCAAAGTGCGCTGCGTTCGGTGCGTACCACTATCGACGTGATCCCGTCCGACATCGATCTTGCTGCGGCTGAGATCGAACTGTTCAGCGCGCTGGGTCGGGAGCGTATCCTGAAAGAGGTGCTGGATCCGCTCGCTGATGTCTACGACTTCGTCCTGATCGACTGCCCGCCGAACCTGGGCTTGCTGACCATCAACGCGCTGGTGGCTGCGCATGGCGTCATCGTGCCGCTGCAATGCGAGTATTTTGCCCTGCGCGGCCTGTCCATGCTGCTGGACACGCTGGCCAAGGTCAAGCGCCGCCTCAATCCACAACTTGAGATCACCGGTATTCTACCGACGCTCTACAACGGTCGCACCCGCCATGCCAAGGAAGTGCTGGAAGAGGTACGCGGCATGTTCGGGGAGCGGGTCTTCGACACCGTCATCCGCACCAGCATCCGCTTCGCCGAGTCGACCGTCGCTCATCAACCCATCCTGGAGTTTGCGCCAAAACACGTCGGCGCGCAATCCTATCGATCATTGGCAAAGGAGATTCTAGATGACACAAACACCCAATGAAGGCGACGCCACGACCGCTGGCCGCGGCGCTGACCTGTTCTTCGGCGATGACCCGGAGCCGCAAGGGATCGACACAGCGCCATCCGCAGAGGACGCGCCCGCTGCCATAACAGCGGCCAGCGGCGACGAAGCGGCTGAAGCATACGACAATGCTGTCGAAGGCGCTTATCAGTCCTCTGATGTCGCCGTCGAAGAAGCCGAAGAGATGCGCCAGATCACTGGTGAGTCCAGCAACGGAGCAGCGCCGGCTGCTACCATTCCGCCGCCGGAGACCGCTGCGCCGCCGCCCGCGGAACCACCACCGGTCGCGACCGCCGACAAGTCCGGTGATGGTTCGTCGCGCGGTTGTCTGATCGGCATAGGCGCACTGCTGTTGGGTGCACTGCTGGGCGCAACGCTGGCGCTGGCGGTGCTGTTTTCGACCAACTCGGGACTGAACTATGCGTCCAGCCGCCAGGTGGCCGATCTGGCCAACACTGCCGGTCAGTTGCGTGCATCTGCTGATGCATTGCGCAACGATGTGGCAGCCCTGCAAGGCGCCGCCAGCGACGCTCAGGCAAGCCTGGACACGCTGACCAAGCAACAGGAGGTTCTGAGCCAGACTCTGGAGGCGCAGGCCGAGGTCCAGGCGATGACCGACGAGCGCCTGACAGCCGTGGAGACTGAAGCAGCCGGCATCGACGCGGTCAAGACACAGCTTGACGAGACTGCCACCAAAGTGACCGGGCTGGAAAGCGAGGTGACCGGTGTCAGCGATCAGGTCGCCATTATTGCCACCCAGCTCGACACGGTGACGCAACAAATGGAGGAGGTGGCCGTCTCAGCCAAACGGTCCGATAACTTCCTGACCGGCATGGCTGCCCTGCTGGCATCGCTGGACGAAGCGGCGCCAACGGCCACGGCTCCTGTGACTGAGACGCTGGTGGCAACGCCGACCGTCGAAGTGCGATCTACAATCACACCCAGCACGCAATTGACCGAGACAGTCGCTCCGACGGCCACGCTGGCAGTCACGCTGACACCGACTATCGCTGCCACGATCACTGTGACGCCGTCGGTGGAGGCAACTGCTGCGCCAACAGCCACCGTCGCGCCGACAACTACGGTTGCGCCCGAGGTGACGCCGACGCCTGCCGGGTCCGGCGCAATCCGCGGGATCGTCTACTTCGATCGTGATCGCAACGGGACCCTTGACAACACCGTCGAACCGGGTATCGCCGGCGTGCAGGTGACGCTCTACAATCAGGATCGTACCCAGGTTGCTCAGGCAACGACCAACTTCCGCGGCCAGTTTGGATTCACCGAGTTGGCGCCGGGCATCTACGTGGTGGTCGAGTCTGACCCGCCCAACTTCCTGTCATCGACTCCCAACAACTACACCGTGCGCATCACCGGTGCGACGCCGATTCCTGAAGTATCTTTCGGAGATTATCGCTGACGTTTGACGCCGGTTTAGTACCAGTTCCCTGGCATTGTTTGGCGAGATTTCGGATGTCGCCAGCTTGCGATGAAAGGCGGTCTCTGTTGCGCAACCCGGCGCTGGACACGGCCCGACCACTTCCATAGTCTGGATCTGCGATCTCCTGACCTCCTTCAATAACGATCAATGTGGCGATGGGCGTCTCAGGCGCTCATCGCCACATTCATACCCCGCCATCACCCCCGATGACCAATCAACGCAACAACCATTCCGGCAACATCTACTATACTCGCGAGATCGGATTGCAGCAGGCGATCAGCATCGGACTGCGCGCCAGCCTGCCGATTCTCGCGTTTCTCGCCCTGGGGCCGATGGTTGCAGACAGTGGCAGACGTGCGCCGCTTGCCCTGCTGCTCGGGGTTGCCCTTTGGCTGCTAACGGTGCTCGCCTATCTGGAGATGGCAAGTTTCACCGATGAAAGCGGTGTGCACGACACCATCGCCACACAACGCAGTGGACTCGTCGCATTTCTGGCAACCATGGCGTTGATGCTGGTCAACGTTATCCTTGCCGGGCTGCTGGCCCGATCGATCGCTCAACTGCTGCTTCCCTTTCAGAAAGCTTTCCTGCCCGACCTGAACCCGACACTGACCGTGGCTGTTCTGGCAATCGGCAGCGTGATATTCGGAACGCTTTTGGCGCTGCGCCGGCGGCAATCCTGGCGACGCACCGGTTACCTGGTGCTGATCGCCGGACTGGTGGCTACGGTTCTTGTGGCAGGCGGCGCGGTGGCAGTCAAGCCATCGATCGCATACCTGCCGGCGGCGGACATGGCCAGCCTGTTCAAAGCCGCCGCGTTTCCCATTTTCCTTCTGCTGGCTGTGGAAGCAGTCAGCGAATGGAAGGGCAATCTGCGCAGCGGCCGCTATAGCCGCTTTCCTGTCCTGGTTGCCACCATGCTGCCGATCCTCACCGTGGGCACACTGGTCCTCCTGTGGTCGGGCCTGCGCATCGATCCGCGCGGGATGGCGTCTGGTGGTTTGGCTACGGTTATCAGCAAGCTGGCATTTGGCTGGGAAATCACCAGCTTGCTGTTCATCGTCGTGTTGGCCAGCGCAACCGGCACGGTGCTGCTGCAAGCCAATCGCCTGCTGCGGCAACTGGTGCGGGAAGGCTATCTGCCGGGTGCGGCGTTCTCCGGTCGGCGGTTGAGCAACGTCCTGGTCAGCGTCATTTTGGTGGCAATTCTTGCCGTTCTTGCCTTGATTCTACCGGAGCCGGTGACCACGGCCATCGCGGTTGGGTTGATGCTGATCTATGCCGGCGCGATCAACTTCGCCGGGGTGTATTATCGTTCCAAAGACAATGGACAACTGCCGGAACATGTAATCCGTCTGCCCTTCCCTCCGCTGGTTCCGGCGCTGGGGTTGGTGGTGACGGTCTTTGTTGCTCTGACGACGGCTTTGCCGGCGCAGATAACCATCCTTCTCTTTCTTGCTCTTGCCGCAGCGACCTATGTGGTCTATGGCCGCGCCGCCCACAACCGGGCCGACGAATCGAGAACTGTCTTTGGCAAGCAAACCAGCGCACGGGTCGCGGAAGATCGCACGTATCGCATCCTGGTGCCCCTGGGACAGGACAGCGAGCGACGGCGGGCGCTGATCGACGCCGCCACCATGCTGGCCCAATCCCAGAACGGCGTTGTGATGCCGCTGGAAGTGGTGGAACTGGCGCCGCAACAGACTCGTGCAGAGGGAGCGCGCATCGCCAGAGAGCGCAATCAACTTTTGCAGTGGTCCATTGGCGAGCGCAGCGGCCCTGTTCCCGTGGTTCCGTTGACCCGTATCGGCCACAGCGTCAGCCAGACTATCATCGACACGGCGCGCGACGAGAACGCAACCATGATTCTCACCTATTGGGCCCAGCGCCGCGAGACGGACATCGGTAGGTCCACCGGAGTTGTTGGTGAGTTGGTGCGGGGCGCACCCTGCATTGTCGCCGCCATCAACGGCGAGATTGAAAACGGGGTCAAGCGCATACTGGTGCCCACCGCCGGCGGCCCCAACGCGCCCGTCGCGGCCCAGCTTGCACTGAGCATCGCCCAGGGCAACGACGCGCGCATCGTCGGATTCAGCGTGGTGCGCGACGAGGATGACAGCGACGCGCTGGCGGCCGCGGAGGCAGTCGTGCGCTCGACGTTTGCCGGCCTGGAAGGCGCCGACAGAGTTGACGTGCGCGTTGTCCACAATACCAAGCCAATCGCCACGATCCTGGTGGATGAAGCCAGCGAAGGCTACGATCTGGTGATGCTGGGCGCATCCAACGAGGGGATGCTGGACAACATCCTCTTTGGCAACGTGCCGGAGCGCGTCGCGGCAGAAGCGCCGATTCCTACCATCATGGTGCGCGCCGCACAGCCGGCGCGCGAGGCATTCCTGCGTCTCCTGTGGGGGCGTGTCCAGGAATACGCGCCTGTGCTGAACCGTGAAGACCAGATACTGCTGTTTCGTAATCTGCGCCGCGGCGCGCGCGCCAACGTCAACTATTTCGTGCTGATCGTTCTATCGGCGATCATCGCGACGCTGGGGCTGTGGCAGAACAGCGCGGCTGTCATCATCGGCGCGATGCTGGTGGCGCCGCTGATGACGCCGATTCTTGCCACCAGCCTGGGCGTTGTCATGGGCGAGCCGCGGACGATCCGCGTGGCCGCCGAGTCGACACTGAAGGGTGTGGTCCTGGGCATCGCCATCGCTCTGTTTATCGCGTTGATCCTGCCAGGTGAGAAGATCGGCTCGGAGATTCTGGCGCGCACACAGCCCTCCCTGCTGGACATGGCGGTCGCGCTGGCGTCGGGCGCCGCGGGGGCCTATGCACTGGCAAGG
Source organism: Anaerolineales bacterium (assembly GCA_020634615.1). Classification (GTDB taxonomy): domain Bacteria; phylum Chloroflexota; class Anaerolineae; order JAAEKA01; family JAAEKA01; genus JACKBK01. The sequence goes on along the minus strand of JACKBI010000017.1, from coordinate 71,750 downwards.
AAAGAGGTTTCGGCGGCGCTGCCTGGTGTGGCCATCGCGGCTGCGCTCATGCCGCCGCTGTGTACGGTGGGCATCGGACTGGCGATCTTCTCCGGCCCCATCGCAGGCGGCGCGTTTCTGCTGTTCACAACCAACTTGATCGCCATCATCGTCGCCGGCACAGCCGTGTTTCTGGTGCTGGGCGTGCGGCCGCGCGATGACGAAGAGCGCGAGCAGAACTTCCGCCGCGGCTTGATCGTCGGCATTGTCATGCTGCTGGTAGTCAGCATGGCGCTGGCCCTGCCGACCCTGCGCCAGCGGCTGAACCTTGGCCAGCCCACCAGCGTCTCAGGCATTATGACTGGGCTGGCGAAGGCCGAAGGTGTCGAAGTGATCACGGTTGACACGACACAGGTCGAGGGTGTCACCCGGGTGGTCGCGAGGATCAGCGCGCCGGCCGGCCAGATCAACAGCAAGATAGTGGATGCCTGGAGCCGCGAGCTTGCCGCGAGACAGGGCTCACCGGTCGATTTGACGGTGGAAATCGTACCTCTGATCGAGATCCAATCGAGCAGCCAGTAGACGCAGGTGACAATCACTTTTCGAAGACTCTTGCAGCGGAGCGAAAGGCGCCGAAAGCGACTGTTACCTGACAGCATCCGGCGCGAATGCCATTTGACAGGCTCGGCTGTGTGTGCTACCATCGCTCTACTTGAGGAACTCCTGTCCCATGCACACCCGTTTGATGACCCAACCGTTGCATCACAGCCAAACGCTCGTAGAGAGCGTTACCTCGATTCCGCGCCCGCGCCTGGACAACTCCTGGCGCGGTTTTTATTTTGCGACCTATTTTGCGGGATCAACACGCGCGCTTCACGCAGGGTCTGCAACGGTGTCCTGACCAGGACGTATGAACCGACCGACAAGAGCGTGAAGCGCAAAGCTTCACGCTTTTTTGATGTCACCAGAATGGAGGCTCTATGCCCAGTCGAGGCGTCCGCGGCGCCACCACCACCGATGAGAATACCGCCGAAGCGATCCTGCGCGAAACCCGCCGGCTGCTGGCGCTGATGATTCACCTCAACGGCATCAAGCCCGACGATGTGGCCAGTGTCATCTTCTCCACGACCCGCGACCTGACCGCCGAGTATCCGGCGCTGGCCGCCCGGCAGTTGGGCTGGCTGGACACGGCGCTGCTTTGCGGCCACGAGATGGACGTGCCCGGCGGGCTGCCGCGCTGCATCCGTGTCCTGGTCAACTGGAACACCGATACACCGGGACACGATCTGGTGCACGTCTACTTGCGCGGCGCGCGCAATTTGCGACCGGACAAGGCAACACTGCCGCCGGTCAACGACGACGAGTTGGACAACTGGATCGACCACCAGGTTACCGCGTGGCAGGATCAGAAGTCCGCCAAGAAGGAGAAACGAATGAGCGTCGTAGCGTTTCAGGGTGAACATGGAGCCTATTCAGAGCAAGCCGTGTTCCAGCATTTTGGCCAGGAAGTGGCGTCGCTGCCCTGCTACGCCTTCGAGGGCATCTTTGCCGCAGTCGAATCGCGCGAGGCGGATTTTGGTCTGCTGCCGGTCGAGAATTCCGTGGCCGGCTCCATCAATCGCGCTTTTGATCTGTTGCTGGAACATGATCTGCGCGTTTGGGGTGAGGTGCTGCTGCGAGTGCGCCACAACCTGATGGCCCCGCCCGGCACAAGTCTCGACGATGTGACCACCGTGCGCTCACATCCGCAGGCGCTGGCGCAGTGCGAACGGTGGATCAACCAGCACGGCCTCAAGGCGGTGACATGGTACGATACTGCGGGCAGCGCCAAGGAGTTGGCGGCCGCGCCTGAGCCGGGTGTAGCGGCCATTGCCAGCAGCCTGGCCGCCGAGACCTATGGGCTGGAGATCCTGGCCAGCGGCATCGAAGACCTGACCTGGAACTACACCCGCTTCTTTGTCGTTGGCCGGGGCGATCCACCGATCAGCGGCAACGCCAAGACATCGCTGGTATTCGCAGTTACCCACGAACCAGGATCGCTGGTGGCCTGCCTGAACGAGTTTTCCAGCCGCGGCATCAACCTCACCAAGATCGAAAGCCGGCCGCGCCGCAACCGCCCGTGGCACTACGTCTTCTACCTCGACTTCGACGGGCACTGGCAGGATCCATCGTGCCAGCAGGCGCTGGTTGGCCTGCTGACGCGCGCTGCCTTCGTCAAGCATCTCGGTTCCTACCCAGCGGCGGAGATGCCGACAGAGAACGCGGATGTCGGGCAGAGCGAGCTGCTACAGATTTGATAGGAGTGTCGCTTCGGCCGGTCTTAGCTTGCACCCCGGAGGGGCCGACCGTGCCGACGATAGTATTCATCCAACTTTGCCGCGAGGCCCAACGCAGGGGCAACTCACCAGAACAAGGCAGGTAGTATCATGATCGTCGTTATGAAAAAAGGAGCCACGGCCGCCGAGATCGGGTCACTCATTGCCCGGGTCGAAGAACTTGACCTCACGCCACACCCGATCTACGGCGAGATGCACACCGTGATCGCCGTAGTTGGTGAAGCAGTCAACGTGGAACCTGAGATGTTTTTGCAGTTGCCGGGCGTCGAGACCGTCACCCGCATCGGCCATCAGTTCAAGCTGGCCAGCCGGCAGACCATGCCCGAAGACACCCAGATCGCCCTTAACGGCACTGTCATCGGCGGCAGCAAGCTGGTGGTCATGGCCGGTCCGTGCAGCGTCGAGGACCGTACTCAGATGCTCGAGACCGCCCACGCGGTCAAGGAGGCCGGTGCACGCATTTTGCGCGGCGGTGCGTTCAAGCCGCGCACCTCGCCCTATTCCTTCCAGGGCATGGGCCTCAAAGGGTTGGAACTGCTGGCCGAAGCGCGCGAGGCCACCGGCCTCAAGATCATCACCGAGGTGATGACGCCCGATGCGGTGCCTATGGTCAGCCAGTACGCCGATATCTTGCAAATCGGCGCGCGCAACATGCAGAACTATGGCCTGCTCAATGCAGTCGGACGCACCCAGCGGCCGGTTCTGCTCAAGCGCGGCATGATGAGTACCATCCAGGAACTGCTGATGTCGGCCGAGTACATCATGTCCAACGGCAACTACCGCGTCATGCTTTGCGAGCGTGGCATTCGCACCTTCGAACCGATGACACGCAACACGTTTGATCTCAACGCCGTGCCGCTGCTCAAGCAGCTCAGCCATCTACCGGTCATCGGCGACCCCAGCCACGGCACCGGCCGCTGGGATCTGGTGGCGCCGATGGCCAAGGCTGCGGTTGCCTGCGGCGCGGACGGTCTCATCATCGAAGTGCACCCCAAACCGGAAGTTGCGATTTCGGATGGCCCGCAAAGCCTCAAACCGGAGCGTTTCGCCCAGTTGATGCGCGACCTGAAACCGCTGGCGCAGGCGTTAGGACGCGAACTGTGAATGATAGTTCATGTTGCGCATTGCGTATCGAATCTGTTAACCCGTCATTCCCGCGGAGGCGGGAATCCAGCGCTGGCTAAGAGTGGATTCCCGCGGAGGCGGGAATGACGGGTTGGTAGTCACGGCAGAAGAAGTGATCCGCAATCCGCAACACGTTTCACGTTTCACGTTTCACGCCCCCAAATACCGTCAATCCCTTTCACTTGATGTAAAATTTCACGGACAATTCCACGAGGTTATGCTATGATCATAGTCATGAAAGCCGGCGCATCACCTGCCGAGATAAAACACGTCACCCGCCGCATCGATGAGCTGGGCTACGCGGCGCATCTGAGCGAGGGCACCGAACGCACCATCATCGGCGTCATCGGCGACGAGCGCCCGCTGGAGTCGGCCACGTTCGAAGTGATGGATGGCGTGGAAAAGACGATCTCCATCCTGCCGCCCTACAAACTGGCCAGCCGCGAGTGGCGACGGGAGACCACCGTTGTTGACGTCGGCACGACGAAGATCGGCGGCCAAGAGTTGGCGATGATGGCTGGGCCGTGCAGCGTCGAGAGCCGCAGCCAGCTGCTGGAGATAGCGCACGCGGTCAAGGAGGCCGGTGCAACCATGCTGCGCGGCGGCGCGTACAAGCCGCGTTCCTCGCCCTACTCGTTCCAGGGCATGGGCGTCGAGGGTCTGGAGATTCTGGCGGAAGCGCGCGAGCAGACCGGTCTGGCCATCGTCACCGAGGTGATGGCTCCTGACAAGGTCGATCTGGTGTCTGAATACGCCGACGTCCTGCAGATCGGCGCGCGCAACATGCAGAACTACGCGCTGCTGCTGGCGGTCGGCAAGTCGAGCCGCCCCGTATTGCTCAAACGCGGCATGATGAGCACCATCGAGGAACTGCTGATGTCGGCTGAGTACATTCTGTCGGCCGGCAACTACAACGTTATGCTGTGCGAGCGCGGCATCCGCACCTTTGAGACCTACACCCGCAACACCACCGACATCAACGCCATCCCCGCCCTGAAGCATCTGACACACCTGCCTGTCATCGGCGATCCCAGCCATGGCACCGGTCGCTGGCCGCTGGTGGCCCCGGTCGCCAGGGCATTGGTAGCCGCCGGCGCGGATGGTTTGATCATCGAGGTGCATCACGACCCCGAACACGCCCTTTCAGACGGCGCACAGAGTCTCAAACCGGAACGCTTCGCCCAACTCGTCCGCGAGACCCGTCTCATCGCCGAAGCGGTTGGGCGGACGGTCTGACAAATCGAGAATTGGTGAACGGTAAATTGGCAAACCGGCTATCCGATCCCAGCCTCCAGTCCCCGGCCCCCACCAAATCGCTTGCCGATTGCACTGTCGCCATCGCCGGTCTGGGGCTGATGGGTGGATCGCTGGGGCTGGCATTGCGCGGCAAGGCAGCGTGTGTCGTCGGGATCGCCCGCCGCGCCGAGACGGTCGAACAGGCCCTCGCCATCGGCGCGATCGACGCCGGCGCATCCGATCTCAGCGCGGCCGGCAACGCGGACCTGATTGTCCTCGCGACGCCGGTGAGTGTCATTCTGCGCCAGATCGACCAGATCGGCGTGCTGGCCGGGCAAGGCGCTTTGCGCGACGGCGTCGTCCTCACCGACATGGGCAGCACCAAAGCGGCCATCTGCGACGCCATGGCGCGGCTGCCGGCCAGCGTGCAGCCGGTCGGCGCACATCCCATGTGCGGCAAGGAAACCTCGGGATTGGACGTGGCTGAAGGGACGCTGTACCGCGACGCGCCATTCATCCTCTGCCCGCTGCCGCGTACCGAGCCGTGGGCGACGTCACTGGTGGCAGAACTGGCCGAGACCGTGGGCGCGTATCCGCTGCCTCTTGATCCGCAGCACCATGACCGCCTGACTGCCGCGATCAGTCACGCGCCCTACCTGGCGTCGGTCGCGGTTTTCGCCGCTGCCGCTGACCTGGCAAGCGGCGACCCGGTCGCTTGGCAACTGGCAGCCAGCGGTTTCCGATCCACCACCCGGCTGGCCGGCAGCGATCCGGTCATGATGGCCGACATCCTGCACAGCAACCGCGCTGCCGTCCTCGAACACATCGACCGCCTGCGCGAGCAACTTGACCTGATGGCCAGCCTCGTCGCCGGCGACGACAGCGCCGCGCTGCAAGCCGAACTTGCCCGCATCCAAACACAGCGCCAGGCGTTCCTCGACCAATACGGAAGCTGAACACGCGCCCCTAAGGTGACAGTCACTTTCCGAAAGTGACTGTCACCTGGTTCCGCTTCATGTCCAGCAACACGCAATACGAGCCGCTATCCCCATGAACCTAACCATCCACCCCGCCAAAGAACTGTTCGGAACCGCGCGCGTCCCCGGCGACAAGTCGATCTCCCACCGCGCCGCCATGTTTGCCTCGCTGGCCGAGGGCGAGAGCCGCGTGCGCAACTTCCTGCCCGGCGGCGATTGCCTGGCGACTCTGGGTGTGCTGCGCGCGCTGGGCGTGACGATCGATCAGCCGTCGTCAACTGAGCTGCGCATAGACGGCGTCGGTCTGCATGGCTGGCAGGAACCGGTCGCGGCGCTGGACTGTGTCAACTCCGGCACCACCCTGCGCCTGATGGCCGGTCTGTTGGCGGGCCAGAGTTTCTTCAGCATTCTCGACGGCAGCAGCCAGTTGACCCGTCGGCCCATGGCGCGCATTGTTGAGCCGCTGCGCCAGATGGGCGCCACCATCCACGGCCGACAGGACGGCCGGCTGGCGCCGCTGGCGATCCGCGGCAACGCGCTGGGTGGCATCGACTACACCCTGCCGGTGGCCAGCGCGCAGGTCAAGTCGGCCATCCTGCTGGCGGGCCTCTACAGCAACGGCTTGGCCATCGTGCGTGAGCCTGCACCGACGCGTGACCACACGGAGCGGATGTTGACCGCGATGGGCGCACAGGTGGGCAAGCTGGGGCAGGTCATCGCCAGCGAGCGTCCCAGGCGTCCGCTACTGCCGCTGGATCTGACCGTGCCGGGTGACATTTCTTCAGCTGCTTTTGTGCTGGCCGCAGGACTGTTGGCGCCGGGCGGCCACATCACGCTGGAAGGCGTGGGCGTCAACCCGACGCGCACGGGTATTCTCGACATCCTGCAAGCCATGGGCGCCGACCTGCGTATCGAAAACCTGCGCGAGGAAGCCGGCGAACCGGTCGCCGACATCATCGTCACCGGGATGGGCTCGGCGAGTCGTGGGGACGCGGCGAGTCGTAGGGGCGGGGTTACCCCGCCCCTACCGCCCCTACATGGTGTGGAAATCGGCGGCGACCTGATTCCGCGCGCCATCGATGAATTCCCCGTGATCGCCGTGCTGGCCACCCAGGCCCGCGGCCGCACAGTGGTGCGGGACGCCGCCGAGCTGCGCGTCAAGGAGACCGACCGTATCGCGACCGTGGTGGCGGAGTTGCGCACTCTGGGCGCACGGATCGAAGAACGCCCCGACGGCTTTGTCATCGAAGGACCAACCGAGCTGCACAGCGCCCCCGTCAGCAGTCACGGCGACCATCGTCTGGCGATGGCGCTGACCGTCGCCGGTCTGGCCGCCGCCGGCCCCGTCCTGGTCGAAGACACAGCTTGTATCGCCGACAGCTTCCCCGGTTTCGAGCGGATGCTGCGGTCTTTGGGTGCGGAGCTAACTGAGAATGAATGATCCAATGCGGAAGCTGGCAACAGCCCTTCTGCAAACCGCTTGTCTTGGCACTTTCAGCGTGGTATGATGCGGCCAACATCAGGAGGAATAACTATGAACGCATTGAGGACATACGAAGGCATCTATCGCGAGGGTAAAATCGAATTGGCAACCTTTCCCTACGGCGTACGCGATGCCACGCCTGTGCTCGTGACCTTCCTGGAGTCAAGCGTCGTATCCCTGCGAGAACGCGGTATCGGTCCCGACGAGGCCGCTGACCTGCGGGCACGGTTGACCACCTTTGCCGAGGACTGGGACAATCCGGACATGGACGTCTACGATGACTACGAAGCCAACCAGCACGACCTATAGCCGAGGAACTGTCGTTTTGGTGCTTTCAAAAGTGGACGCATGACTGAAACACACGCTGGGTTTGATGTGACGTTAGATACATCTGCGATGCCGTTTCAAACGGGCCTCATCGGCTGGCCGCTGGGACACAGCGTCAGCCCGGCGATGCACAACGCGGCGTTCGCGGCGCTGGGGCTGGAGGGGCGCTACGACGCGCTGCCGGTGGCGCCGGAGGAGGTCGCGGCGCTGGTGCACAGCCTGCCCATGCGCGGCTACCGCGGCGTCAACGTGACGATCCCCCATAAACAGGCGGTCATGCCGCTGATGGACGACCTCAGCGACGCCGCGCGTGCTATCGGCGCAGTCAACACGGTCATCGTAGAACGATTTTCCAAATCGTTGTCTGCTGAGGCCGCCAGCAACGATTTGGGAAATCGTTTTACGGTTTTGCGCGGCGACAACACCGACTGGTTGGGGTTCTTGCACCCGTTGGAGGCTCGCGGGTTCGAGCTGGCGGGCAAGTCAGCGCTGCTGCTGGGCGCGGGCGGGTCGGCGCGCGCGGTGGCCTATGCGCTGGCGATGCGCGGCGTCAGCCAGCTTGCCATCTGGAATCGCACCCCCGATCGCGCCGCCGAACTGGCCCACCATGTTGCTGCGCTCGCCCCCGCATTGACAATTCACCAATTCACCAATTCGCCATTTCCCATTTCCCATTTCCCATTCGACCTCATCGTCAACACCACCCCCGTCGGCATGTGGCCCAACGCGGACGCGTCCCCCTGGCCCGATGATCTGCCATTTCCGCCCGGCGCGCTGGTCTACGACCTGGTCTACCGGCCTGAAGAAACGCGCTTCCTGCGCCAGGCGGCCGCAGCCGGCTGTGCGACCCAAGGCGGGCTGGCGATGCTGGTCGCACAGGGCGCGGCCGCGTTCGAGATGTGGACGGGCCTGAATCCGCCGATGGATGTGATGCTGGCGGCCGCCGCTGCAGCGTTGCGTAGTTGACACATCACGTTTTACGCCGACCCAGCACGCATCTTCTGCCGCGTCTGGCGCACCAGCCGCACCCAGTTGCTGGCATGCGTCCACGGGTCGATATGGCTGGTTTCGCCGGCGTAGATCGTGCGAATCGGTACCCACCCTAACGCGTAGCCAAGCTGCACACAGGTCACGATCATCTCAACCTCGAACTCGAAGCCGTGCTCGCTGCTGCCAAGCACGGCTTCCATCATTCGCCGGCTGAGCAGGCGATAGCCGGACTGGTTGTCCTGCACCGGTTGCCCCAGCGCCCAGGAGAAGCTCCAGCGTCCGACGGTGTTGGAAACTCGCCGCACCGCTGGCATCTGCCCAAAATCGCGCGCGCCGATGATCAGGTCGGCGGCGGTCTCGGCGTAACACGCCAGGAACGCCGGTATCTCCGCCGGGTCGTGCTGTCCGTCGGCGTCCAGGGTGATTACCGCGTCGAAGCCGTGCGCTAACGCCCAGGTCATGCCGGCCCGCAGCGCAGCGCCCTTACCCTGGTTGGGAACCTGGCGCAGGACGGTTGCTCCGGCCGTTTCAGCAAGCGCGGCCGTGTCGTCCTTCGAGCCGTCGTCCACCACCAGCACGGGCAACTGGCGCAGCGCGCTTGCGATCACCGGTGCGATGCGCGCCGATTCGTTGTAGGCGGGAATCAGCGCGAGAACCCGCGGCTGAGCGGCAGCATCCATCGCGATGTCTAGCCCTGCTCCGCCAACCGCTTGAGCGCCTCGTTCATCGTTTCAAAGCCGTCGCGTGTGTCATCGGCCATGCCGTTCCAGATGAACGGAGGGAAGAGCCCGGTGAAGTGCTCGGATTGCACGAAACGCACCGATGCGTCGCCGGTGGGCTGGATTTCGAAACGGTGCTCGCCGGTGAACAGCCCGGGGATGCCCCACAGCTTGCCCAGCCAGCTCAGCTCGCGCTCCGGTGTCAGCTTGACCAGCTTCGGCTTGAAGGTCATGGGATTGCGGTTAGGTGTGTCCAGCATGACCTCCAATTCCGCGCCCTCGCGCAATTCACCGCGGATCAATCGCACGAAGGGGTTCCAGTCGGAGAAGCTGTCGAAGTCGGTCAGGATCGCCCAGACGGCGCTGGCCGGCGCGGCGATATCGATGGTGGTAACGAGTTCTTTTGCCATGGGTCCTCTCTACTGTGCTAACTTTGTAATGTGGGGCGTTACTCATTTTGCAGGCGACTGCGAACCACTTGGCGTAGGTCGTCGATTGGCCGCAACTGGCCGCCGTCCGCTGCAAAATACCAATGATCCCAGCCGTTGCAGGGACTGCCGGCCATCAAATGCCGGCCAGCCTGATGGATAGATCCCTCGAAGCCATCGGCCAGTCGCAGCTTGCCGTCCGGCTTGACTCGCGCGGCCCGCGCCTCGTCCCGACGAAACCACAAGCTCTGACCTGGCTGCAAGAGTCCTTGTTCCAGCAGGGTTCCGAAAGCGATGCGCGGCTGCAAGCGTTTCTTGTCGCGCACGTCGAACACGGCGGCATCGTAAGGCTCCGGTGTCACAGCGTCAATGCGTGTCTGTGCGACCTGGATGTAGCCCGCGTCGCGCTCGATGCCTATCCAGCGGCGGTGCAACCGTTTGGCAACTGCGCCGGTGGTGCCGCTGCCAAAAAACGGGTCCAGCACCACATCGCCCGGGTTGCTGCTGGACTGGATGACGCGATAGAGCAGCGCTTCCGGCTTCTGCGTCGAGTGGGCCTTTTCGCCGTTTTCGCCGCGGATGCGCTCGCTGCCTGAGCAGATCGGCAGGTGCCAGTCGCTGCGCATCTGCAGGTCGTCGTTGAGCGCCTTCATGGCGTGGTGATTGAACGTATAGCGCGCGCCTTGCGCTTTGGTGGCCCATATCAGCGTTTCGTGGGCATTGGTGAAGCGCACGCCGCGGAAATTGGGCATTGGGTTGGTCTTGATCCAGGCGATGTCGTTCAATATCCAGAAGCCCAGGTCCTGCATGATCGCACCAACGCGGAAAATGTTGTGGTACGAGCCGATCACCCAGATGCTTCCGTTGTCCTTCAGCACCCGCCGGCAGGCGTCGAGCCAGGCGCGGCTGAACGCGTCGTACTCGGCGAAGCTGGCGAATTGGTCCCAGGCGTCGTTCACGGCGTCGACCTGGGTCATGTTTGGTCGATAGAGCGTCTGCCGCAGTTGCAGGTTGTAAGGCGGATCAGCGAAGATCAGATCCACCGAGCGCGCCGGCAACGCGTCAAGCGCCTCCACGCAGTCCCCGGCGATGATCCGATCCAGCGGCAGCGCAGACAGGTCGCTCACCGGACACCCCACTCCCACATACCGAAGGATGTTTTACGGTCCAGCGGATAGCCGGCCTCGCGCAGCGCCACACCGATCTCTCCCAGATGGTAGCCCTCGTGACTGATCAGATAGCCGACGAACCCGGACGTGTGCGGCTTGAATCCAGGGATGCGATTGCCTGTTTCCAGCGAGCGGGCGACCATGGCGTCGATCCCGGCTCCTGACGCGGCCAGCGCAGCCCGCAGCGTTGTTCTGTAGTAGCCATCCTGCTTGCCCAGCTTGGTCACCTCTTCTGGCAGCGCCTTGCCGCTTTGCAGCCACAGCACACGCACATCGTGGATATGAGCAAACATCTGTGGTGCGCTACGGCCCTTGGCGGGCGCGGGCAACGCGAACACCGCGTCGTCCACCGCGTCGAACGTATAGAGCACGACGCGTGCGTTGATTTGCCAGGTTTCGAGGAGTGGATCGGTCATGAGACGGTTCCGTATCTTGCAGCCCGGATTGTATCACAGGAGCGCGGCCAGCAGCAATCGGGCTCATACTTGTCCTCATCCTAGTCCTCGTGCTCGTTTGAAAGTCCGTAGAGTACGGGGGAGAGTTCGAGTAGATTAGGAGCGCTGTTAGCTTACACTAAGGTTTCTCTAATCCTCCGTTAAGGTTCAGGCGTTATTATATAGTCATCGTTCGGTAATACGAATGATGCTCCTTCCTTCCTCCTTGCGGGGTGACAGATTGGGACGGTCTGTCACCCCCATCTTCTTTTTTAGGGCCAGACGCCGCGCAACAGCGCGGTTTTTTGTTTCCCCGCGCCTTGACGCAAACTTGACCGTGGCGTACAATCCGGTGCCAGCCGCTGCCTGAACTGCCGCTGCCCAGCCTGATTGCTGCGAGGAACTCACCATGTCCCAACGAATCACCCCGCGCGATATCGCGATTACCGCCATGATGATTGCTCTGGTAGCCGTCGTCACGCGCTTCCTGATCGTGCCCATCGGCGCCGGTTTCTTTAATCTTTCTGACGCAGCGGTTTATTTCACCGCTTTCACCTTCGGCCCGGTGATTGGCTTTCTGGCGGGCGGCATCGGCGCGGCGCTGGCAGATCTGAGCGCGGGCTATGCAGCCTTCGCGCCGCTGACGTTCATGGCGCACGGATTGCAGGGCCTGGTAGCCGGCTTGATCGTGCTGCGCGGTCCCGGTTCGCTGATCACCCGCATGGTTCTGGCCGCGGTCGCCGGTACGCTCACCATGGCGGGCGTCTACTTCGCCGGCGAATACTTCGGCGCCAATCTGGGTTGGGGCGGCCCGGCTCAGGCGTTAACCGAGGTGTCTTTTAACCTGCTGCAAAACATCATCGGTGCGGCGATTGCCATCCCGCTGTCGCTGCTGGTACGCCGCGCCTACCCGCCGCTGAACCGCTACACCAGCCAGTAGTCTGCGAACCAGGTGACACGTAACTGTCACCCTCAACGTCCCTCTCATGTCCGTCCACCTGGACGATCTCCATTTTAGCTATCCCCCCATCAGCGCCGGCGCGCCGGCGGTCGAGGTGTTGCACGGCGTCACGCTGGATGTGCCCGCGGGCCAGTCGCTCGCGATCATGGGACCAACCAGCAGCGGCAAGTCCACCCTCGCGCTGGTTCTGGCCGGTCTGGCGCCCTCGATGACGGGTGGGGTGTTAACGGGACAGGTGCAGGTCAATGGACAGGATGCCGCCGCGACCCCGGCCGCGGTTCTCAGCGCAAGCCTGGGCATTGTCTTCCAGGAGCCGGAACGGCAGCTTTTCAACATGACGGTGGCCGAGGAAGTTGCCTTCAGCCTGGAAGGGCTGGCCCTGCCGCCGCAAGAGATTGGGGAGCGCGTCGAACTGGCGCTGGCGCAGGTGGGACTGACCGGACTGGAGGAGCGTTCTCCATGGCAGCTTTCCGGTGGACAGCAGAAGCGGCTGGCTATAGCTACCCTGCTGGCAATCAGGCCACCCATCCTGTTGCTGGATGAACCGATGGCCGGGCTGGATCCGGCTGCCCGCCGCGAGGTGGCGGCTGTGCTGGCTGACCTGCGTCGGACCGCTGCCGCGACCGTGATTGTGCTTGAGAAAGACGCTGAGTTTGTGGCGCGTTGGGCCGAGCGGGTCGTCATTCTGGCCGCTGGTCAGGTCGTGCTGGACGGGACGCCGACGGCTGTTTTCACGGAAGTGGAGCGCCTGCACGAACTGGGCGTGGCCGTCCCGCAGATGGCTGAACTCGCTGCCCGCTTGCCGAATCTGGTTGCGTCTGCACCGTTCCTGACCGCACGCCAGGCGGCCGCTGTGCTCGTTCCACAGCTACCCACGCTTGCCCCTAATCTTCACTCCCCACTCCCCACCCGCCAGCCTCCAGTCTACGCTCCCCAGCCCGCCATCGACGTTCGCGAGGCAACATTCCGCTATGAGAACGGGACGTTGGCGCTGGACCGGCTCTCGCTGGCCGTGCCGGCAGGCCAGTTTGTGGCGATTCTTGGGCGTAACGGTGGTGGCAAGAGCACCCTGGCGCGCCATTTGAATGGCCTGCTGCGGCCGCAGAGCGGCGCCGTTGCCATCGGCGGCGAGCCGAGCGCCGGCCGGCGCGTTGGGGAGCTGGCGCGCGAGGTTGGCTACGTCTTTCAAAACCCCGACCGCCAGATCTTTGCGACCTCGGTGCGGGAGGAGGTGGCCTACGGGGTACGCAATCTGGGAGTGATCGGCCAAGAGGCAGGCCAACGGGTCGATGAGGCGCTGACCGTGTTCGACCTGACGGCGGTTGCCGAGACGCCGCCGGCGGTGCTGGGCTACGGGCTGCGCCGGCTGGTGACACTTGCTTCGGTTTGGGCGATGCAGCCGCCGATCTGGGTTCTGGATGAGCCGACAACCGGCCTTGACGTGCGCTATACAGGGATCCTGATGGACCGGCTGCGCAGCTTGCACGAGCGCGGCAACACGATACTCTTCATCACTCACGACCTGCGGCTTGCCGCGGAGTTTGCCGAAAGAGTCGTGGTCGTCGATGGCGGTCAAACGGTGCTGGACGGCCCGCCAGCGGCCGTGTTGAGTGACGCCGTTGCGCTGAGCAGCTTTGGCCTGCGCCCACCGCCGGTCACCCGCCTGTCCGCGCTGCTGGCGCCCTACAGCTTTCCGCACCCGACCCTGACCGTGGAGGAATTCGCCGCCGCGTGGAGCAGCGCAGCAGGGAACGGTGAGCGATGAAACGGTACCCAGTCCGATCACCGATCACCGATCACTGAGTCCTCCCATGCTCTTCGACCTCTACGTCCACACCGATGGCTGGCTGCAACGCCTGGACCCGCGCACCAAGATCGCGCTGGTGCTGTGCGGCGCGGCTCTGTTCGTGGTGATGAACCATCTGCTGGTGCTGCTGGCTCTGCTGGTGCTGATCCACGTCATGCTGCTCAGTTCGAGGGTGCCGTTGCGGCAGATCGCCTGGGTGTGGCGACAATTGCTGCGCGTGGTGATTATCATCGTGCTGATCTGGCCCTTCTTCGCCCGGCTGGCGGGACCAGAGATCTTCTCCATCGGGCCATTCACCGTGACGTGGACCAGCGTTTGGGCGGGCCTGGCGACGGCGACCCGGGTGGTGGGCATGTCGCTGCTCTTTTTCGTCATCCTCTTCACTACCCGCCAGAACGAGCTGGTGCGCGGACTGGTGCGGCTGGGGCTACCCTTTGAGTGGGGACTGACCTTGTCCATGGCGTTGCGTTTCATCCCGACTTTCAGCCAGACCGCCGCGCAGATCCGCGACGCGCAGGCCGCGCGCGGCTGGCAGGTGGACCGCGGCGACATCGTCGGCCGGTTGCGCGGTATGACCCCCGTGCTGGTGGCGCTGATTATCGACGTCCTGCGGACGGGCGATACGTTGGGCATGGCGCTGGCGGTGCGCGGCGTTGGTTCGGGGCGGCCGCGTACCGTCTGGCGCGATATCAGCTTGCGCCGCGCCGACTGGGTTGTCCTGGCGCTGATCGCGCTGATCTTCGCGTTGTTGATCTACCTGCGGTTTGCGCGCGGCTTTGGAGCGGAACTGATATGAAACACGTCACCGAACTCATCGTCGTTTCCGAGGCACGGCAGCAGATATTGTTGGGCGTCAAGCAGCGCGGTTTCGGGCGGGGCAAGGTCGTCGGCTTTGGCGGCAAGCTGGAAGCGGGCGAGACCGTAACTGAAGGAGCAGCGCGCGAGCTGCACGAGGAGACTGGACTGCGCGTCACGCCCGATCAACTGGACGACGTGGCCGTTCTGACATTCCATTTTCCCGCCCGGCCTGACTGGGACCACCACATTCACGTCTTTCTGGTACATGCCTGGAGTGGCGAGCCTGCCGGCAGCGAAGAGATCACTGCTGAGTGGCACGATCTGGACGCGATCCCCTACGACAAGATGTGGGACGACGCGCGCCTCTGGCTGCCGCGCATTTTGGCCGGGGAACGCCTGCAAGGCACGTTTATCTACGCCGACGACAACGCGACGGTGCAGGAGTATGAGTTCACCATAGTGCCTTCTGCGTGAATAACGCGCGCCTTCACCGTCATTCCCGCGGAGGCGGGAATCCACGCTTCACCAACAACAGACTCCTGTCTCCAGGGAAGTGACCCGCCGCACTTCACCATCGCGCCCGCGGATGTGAAGAAAGTGATTTCGTCCCACAAATGCTTGAGGGAAAACATGATCAAACAACCGGCCGTCTACATCCTCGCGAGTAAGCGCAATGGCACGCTCTACGTCGGTGTTACGAGCAATCTGGTGAAACGTGTTTGGCAACACAAGAACGACGAGGTAGATGGGTTCACGAAGCAGTATCAGGTACACACGTTGGTGTATTTCGAGTTGCACACTGCGATGTTGGACGCAATCCGGCGCGAGAAACAGATCAAGAAGTGGTATCGTGCCTGGAAGATCAGATTGATTGAGGAACAGAACCCGGAATGGCGTGATCTTTGGTCAGAGATAACCTGAGCGCCAGACAAAATCCGCGGAATGGCCATGGAGTATATACTCGTTGTAAGAGGTCTCATCCGTACGACGACATTGTGGACTCCCGCCTCCGCGGGCATGACGCGTGTCTCACCGTCACTCCCGCGAAGGCGGGAGTCCAGGACGTATTCGTTGAAGGAGGCCGCATCCGCACGACGACATTGTGGATGCCCGCCTCCGCGGGCATGACGGTGGGATGTTTCGCCGGTCACGGCAACTCGGCAGGGACGGATGTATCAACGATCTTCCCTTCTTCCAACCAGATGACTTCATCAACATACGCCATGCCGGCTTGCTGGTGCGAGATGACCAGCACTGTGCGGCCGGCCATGAACTCGGCCAGCCCTTCCCAGACCTTCGCCTCGGTCAGTGAGTCGAGATGCGTGGTCGCCTCGTCGAGGATCAACACCGGCGCGCCTTTCAGGATCGTGCGCGCGATGGCCAGCCGTTGGCGTTCACCGCCACTGAGCTTCAAGCCGTTCTCGCCCACCATCGTCTCGTAGCCTTCCGGAAGGCTGAGCACGAAGTCGTGTAACTGCGCCTGTTGGCTCGCGACTATCATCTCTTCCTCGCTGGCTTCCGGATTGGCCAAAAACAGGTTGTCGCGCACGCTGGTGTTGAAGAGATGCGTATGTTGCGCGACGACCCCGACCAGCTCGCGCGCTTCGTCTGCTGCCAGATCACGTATTTCCACGCCGCCGACCTGGATGCTTCCCGCATCGTAGTCCCAGTAGCGCAGCAGCAGGTTGGCCAGCGTCGATTTGCCCGCCCCGCTGGAACCGACGATGCCCAATCGGCGGCCCGGCGGCACTTCGAAGCTAACGCCATCCAGCGCCGCCACTGCATCAGCGGAGTAGCGGAAGTGAAGATCTTTGACCACCAACCCGAAGCTGGCGGGTCGCGCGGCCGGCTGCGGCGGATCGACCACCGCTGGCGGCGCGTCGATCAGTTCGAAGAGACGGCGCGCGGCGGCCTGGCTGGACTCCAGCATTTGGAATGCCTGCGACAGCGGCTGGACAGCCTCAAAGCTGGCGATGGCCGTCAGCGGCAGCAGCGCCAGGTAGACGCCGTCGATCTGCCCGCCGGTGATCAGTGGAATCGCCAGTGCCAGCACCGTCAGCGCTGCGAGGCTGGTGAACAGCGCCGCCAGCCCGTTGCCCATGCCGCGAATGACTGCCAGCCGCTCTTGCAACTGGTTGAGCTGGTCGTTGAGGCGCATTGTCCGCTCGTGAAACATAGTTTCCTGGCCATAGGCAAGCATGTCGGCCATTCCCTGGATCTGGTCCACCAGAGTCGCGTTCAGTTCGGCGCGCGCCAGAATCGCCTCGCTGGCCGGTTGCTGGCTCAGCCAGCGGCTGACCAATGGCAACGCGACACCCGTCAGCAGCAGAAAGACCAGCAGCGCCACGGCCAGGATGACATCGAAATATCCAAGGATCGCGCAGGCCAGCCCGGTCACCAGTACCGCGACCAGCGGCGGCACGATGACGCGGATGTAGAAGTTTTCCAACGTCTCGATGTCGGCGCCGATACGGGCCAGCAGGTCGCCGCTGCGGACGGTTTGCAGGCGGGCCGGCGCCAGTGGTTCTATGGCACGGTAGAACCAGACCCGCAACCGCGTCAGGATGCGGAAGGTCGCCAGGTGCGTGACATAGCGCTCTCCGTAGCGGAACCCGGCTCGACTCAATGCGAACAGGCGCACGCCCGCGATGGCCATGGAGAGTTGGGAGACATCGGTTGCAATGGCTGCTTTGGAGATCAGGTATGCGGACACTGCCATCAACCCGACGCTGGAGCCAATGGTGGCAAAGCCAAGGAAGACTCCGGCAACGATCCACCAGATGAACGGGCGGATGAGTGAAAGCAGGCGACGGGTGGGAGACATGATCAGTTCTGTAATTTTCAGCCTTGATAGCTGGCGACAAGCTGGCCGTAGAGACCATTGCGGCGCAGAAGAGTCTCGTGGTCGCCCTGTTCGACGGCGCGACCTTCGTGCATGACGACGATCTGGTCAACAGTGGTGGCCAGCTTGAGGCGGTGCGCGATGATCAGCACGGTGCGACCGCTCATCAGGCTGGTCAGCGACTCCTGCACCAGGGCCTCGCTGCGCGCATCCAGGTGTGCAGTGGCCTCGTCCAGCAGAAGCACGGGCGCGTCCTTGAGGAACGCGCGCGCGATGGCGACGCGTTGTGCCTGCCCGCCGCTCAGCCGGGCGCCGCGCTCGCCCAGCGGCGTGTCATAGCCTTGCGGCAGCGCGCTGATAAATTCGTGCGCGTGGGCGGCGCGTGCGGCCGCGTTGACCTCCTCCATGCTGGCGTCCGGCCGCGCCATGCGGATGTTTTCCAGCACGCTGCCGTAGAACAGGTGCGGCATCTGCGGCACCCACGCCACCTGTCTGCGCCATGCCGCCGCATCGATGTCGCCCAGCGGGACGCCGCCAACTGTGATCGCGCCGCTTTGCAGTTCGATGAACCGCAGCAGCAGGCTGGATATCGTGGTCTTGCCTGCACCACTGGGACCGACCAGCGCGATGGTCTGGCCGGCGCCAATGGTCAACGAAAAGTCACGCAGTGCTGGTCGCCGTTCCTCACCTTCGGACGAGGGATAGGTGTAGCTGACACGGTCGAAGCGAATGTCGAAACCGGCCGGTAAGGGAATCGGTGCTGCGGCAACATGTGTTGCCGGCTCGCTGCGGCTTTGGTCAGTTGCCTGACTAACATTCGAATCGAGGATGGTGAAGATTCGCTCGGCGGCTGCCTTGCCGGCGGTTCCGGCGTGGTAGCGCAACGCCATCTGGCGCAGTGGCAGAAAGAACTCAGGGGTGAGCAGCAACACGGCCAGTGCCTGGCTGAACGGCAGCAATCCGGCCATCAAGCGGTAGCTGACCTCCAGCGCCACCAGTGCAGTCGCCGCGGTTGCAGCCCACTCCATCACCAGGGAAGTCTGGAATGCTGTGGCCAGCACTTCCATGGTCGTCTTGCCATAGTGTTGGCTGATGTCCTCGATATTGGCGGCTTGTTCACGGCTGCGGCCGAACATCTTGAGGGTCGCGATTCCCTGCAACACGTCCAGAAAGAACGCGCTCATCCAGCTCAACTCCAGGAAGCGCCGATCGGTAATCGCTCTGGCTCGCCCGCCGATGTAGGCCAGCATCATCAGGAGCATCGGGCCGGCAAAGAGCAGCACCAAGGTTGTCAGTGGATCGAGGATCAGCACCAGCAAGAAGACGAAGGTTGGAACCAGTGCGGCCAGATAGCGCGCTGGCAAGAACAGCGCGATGTAATCATCCAGCACCTCGACCCCCTGTGCGACCGTGCTGACCAGCTCACCGGAACGTTCACTGTCCGCGCTCATGCGGGCCGGTCCGAGGATGACAAGTTGGCTGAGCAACTGCTGCCGCAGACTGGTTTTGACGCGACCGGCCGACCGCTGCGCCAGGATGTCGCCGGCCCAGATGGCGGCAGTGCGCACCATCAGCAGCGCGACCATTACCCCCAACAGTGGCAGAGTCTCAGACAACGTCCTGCTCTGCAGAAACACCCCATCGACGGCGAAGCTGAGGAGAACTGCCTGAAGCGCGAAAAGCGCGCCAGAAACAAAACCGACGCCCACTGCCACATAGAACAGACGGCGGGCGCCGGGAAGGTTTTCAAACAGACGGGTGGGAATCGATGGTGTGCGTTTCAAGCGTCAGGGTGATCGGTAGACAGTAAACAGTCGTCCGGGTCGGGTTTCCGTCACTGTTCACTGCTAACTGTCCACCGTCCTAAAGAGACTGTTTGGAAATGGTGTTCACTCAGACTTCGGAGGTCGACGAACCTGTAGCCAGAGGGCATTCCTGCCGATGGAACGCTATCGTGACCAGTAGCCGTCGACCTCCGAAGTCTTCCGACGGGACTTGCCCAACAGCTTCTAATAGCTCTCAGGGCCAAGCTGCACGCGGCCGCGGAAAATGTAGTAGACACCGCCGGTGTAGAGCAGCACGAAAGGCATGCCGATCAGCGCGATGATAAGCATCACGGTCAGGGTGTTGGGCGCTGAAGCAGCGTTGAAGATGGTCAGGCTGTTGGCCGAGTCGATGGTCGACATCAGCAGGTTCGGATACAGTCCGATGGCCGCCGAGAACAACAGGCCGGCAATCATTGCCGCCGAGAGGATGAAAGCGGTGAAGTAGCGCTCGCGTCGCACCATCAGCCAGGCTGCAACGACGCACGCCAGCGCCGCGGCTGGGAAGATAACCAGCCAGGGATTCTCCTGATAGTTCACCGCGACCTGTTCGTGCAGCAGCAGCGAGGCCGCCACGACCAGCGTATTGAGCACAAAGAAGATGAACAGCAGCCGGGGCACCCAGCGTTTTACCCGATCCAGGAGGTCGCCTTCGGTCTTCATGCTCAGATAGATGGAGCCATGCAGCGCCAGCATGAACACCGTCGTGACGCCGATCAGCAATGCATAGGGGCTAAGCAGCGCCAGCAGATCAGGAGACATATAGCCCTGCTGGTTAATTGGCACGCCCGTCATGATGTTGCCAAAAGCCACACCAAGAAGCACTGCAATGCCGAGACTGGACAACGAGAAGACGAGATCCCACGCAGTTCGCCAGCGGTGGCTGGGACGCTTGCTGCGAAACTCGATGGCTACAGTGCGCAGGATTAACACCAGCAGTACCAGCATCATTGCACCATAGAACCCGCTGAAGAGAGACGCGTATACCAGCGGAAAAGCTGCAAACAGCACACCACCGGCCAGGATCAGCCAGACCTCGTTGCCGTCCCACACCGGGCCGATACTGTTCAGGTCAACGCGACGCTCGGTATCGTTCTTGGCAACCAACATGTGCAGAATGCCGACACCCAGGTCGAAGCCATCCATGATGAGATAGCCTGCGACGATGACAACAAACAGCACATACCAGACATTGTTGAGCCACATGGTTGACCTCCTTTATGCCCGCGCTCGCCGGCGAAAGACATCGCGAAACGTGTCGGGCAGCGACGTTACCGGGGACTGCTCCAAGTCTTCCAGAGACTCGGGACCCTTCTGAATCTTTTCATTCAGCAGGTAGATAAACAAGATGAACAGGATGATGTACAGGATCACAAACATCCCTATCGAGGACGCGATCTGCCAGGCCACCAGGTTGGGCGAGACCGCTTCGGAGGTCCGCATCAACTCCCAGACAATCCACGGCTGGCGGCCAAACTCAGCCGTCCACCAACCGAAAATCGTAGCCGCCTCGGCCATGAAGATCGTCAGGACAAAAAGCCACAGCACCGGCCGCAGCCCCCAGATCTTCTGTTTCCAGAATGCCAGCAGCGTGCCCAGCAGGCCGATCGCGACAAAGATCATCCCGAAGTTGATCATCAGGTGGTAGGAATGGAACGTCAGCCTGATAGGTGGCCAGTTCTCCTGCGGGAAAGAATTCAACCCCTGAACCGTGGCATGGATGTCTTGAAAGGCCAGGAAGCTGAGCAGGCAGGGTATCTTGATGCCGTAGGTCGTCTGGTTGGCGACATCGACGATGCCGACGATGGTCATTGGGGCGCAGGAAGTGTCTTCCCAGACGCCCTCCATGGCCGCCAGCTTGACCGGCTGATGGTTGGCCACCTCTTCGGCCTGGTTAGCGCCGAAGAGAAACAATTGCAGGATGCTGAAGACGACGAAGAAGGGCATGGCGAGCTTGAAGTTGGCGGTGGCTACATCAAGATGGCGCTTGCGCAGCACGTAGAACGCGCTGACGCTGAGCATCAACGCCGCGCCCACCATCCATGCCGACGTCCAAACGTGCAGAATGCGCGGGATAAACGACGGCGTGAATACAATCGCCGAGAAGCTGGTCATGAACGCCTGCATGCCCCACTGAGTCGGTAAAATCTCGTAGCCGGCCGGTGTCTGCATCCACGAGTTGGCCATGACGATCCAGAGCGCGCTGAAATGCGCGCCGAAGGCGACAATCGCCGTGGCGGCCAGCCACATCCGCGGCCCCAGCCGGTTGCCCCCGAACAGCATCAGTCCCAGGAAGCCGCCTTCCAGAAAGAAGGCAAACACTCCTTCAGCAGCCAGCAGGCTGCCAAAGATGTTGCCCACGAAGCGGGAATACTCAGCCCAGTTGGTGCCAAACTCAAACTCCTGCACTACACCCGTTGCAACGCCGACCGCAAACACCAGGCCATAGATCTTGATCCAGAAAAAAGACATGCGCCGCCACTTGGGGTCTTTGGTGCGCAGATAGATGATCCCGATCACCACCAGCATCAAGCCGAGACCCATGGAGATCGGCGGGTAGATGTAATGAAAGCTTACCGTGAAGGCGAACTGCAGACGAGATAACCATACGGGGGTCATGAGGTCCATCCTTTTCAGAAGACCAGAGGCAAGGAAAACGAATGGTAGCTGTCCAGGCAGACCGTTGATTCTGCGAAAAGCGAGCAGCTACAACGAAGGTACGATCATGAGTAATTATGCCAGTTTTTCGTTGCGTGTCAAAATTAGTATGCTCTTGTGGTATTTCGAACAAGGATTGGAGGTCACGGCAATGCCTGCGACTGGTTTAACACGCGGTACAACTCCTGCGCTATGATTCGCTGGCCTGCTTCGTTGGGGTGGCCGACGTCGAGGAACTGCGATTGGCCGGTCGCCTCGTAGGCTGATCGGACCGCGGGCAGCGGATCGGCGAACAGCCAACCGTTGAGCAGCGCATAGTCAGACAACACATCCTGGTAGCGCGCCTTGTCAACCCATGACCGTTGGTCGCGCACACCTGGCTCCACCTGCCAACGCATCGGAGAGGGCATCAGCAGCACCTTTGCTCCAGCGCCCTTTGCCACATCCTCGAGCTGTGTCAACAGCGCTTCCGTGCGTTCCCAGCACACTTCGTCCGTGCCGATGCGCCAGTCGCGCTCGCACGACTCGGCAGAGGACGAGCCTTGTGGTTGGCTGCTGGTCACACGGCTGACCAGCCGAGCCAGCATGCTGACGCGGGTCAGCCAGGAGTCGCCGCCGACATCTTGCCCCAGGGTTCCCCAAAGATTGTCCGCCGCGTCGTTGAGGTGTAACTGGACGATTACCACGTCGGGCTCCAGCGCGATTCCCGTCTGCTTCAACCAATCCAGCTCTTGCCAGGTGCCGTAGCCGCTGACGCCGGCATTGATGACTTCGAATCGTTTGTCCGGGTAGACGGTGGCCAGCAGGCTGGCAAGCTGGCTGGCAAAGGTGTCCTCGCCGCGCAGTCCCCAGCCAAACGCCACCGAGTCACCCAGAATCAGAATTCGCGTCGTACCTGCTGGTTTTACAGGCTCAATTGCCGGGCTGCGCAGCCCCAGGCTGTTGGTTCGGATCGGCACCTCGCTGCGCCCCACCGCCTGGACGATCTCCTCCGGGAAGGATCCCGACCAGTTGGCTGCCATTCGATGGTGCAGGATCGGGTCGCTGATGTAAAGCGGCGAGTCGCCCGTCAATTGCACGATTTCGTCCTGACTCGCCGCGGGCAACTCGGCGAGACTGGGCGAGAGATCGACCATTCCCAGAGCGTCTGCCAGACGCACCACTGCCTCGGCCAACAACAGGCCGATCAGCAGCGAGATCAGCACCGCCAGCAAGGTGATCCAGGGGCGTCGCTTCTGTTTTTGAGGTAGAGGGTCAACAGTCATTGCGCCCGCCTAATCGGTCAGCCGATGTACAGTGTGAATCTTGCGCCGGGTGCCCGTTTCAGCCCGCAGAACGATGGACTCGGTCTCCGCCTCGCTGCCGTGCAACCGAACCCCTTCCAGCATGAGCCCATCGGTGATGCCCGTGGCCGCGAAGAAGATCTCGTTTCCGCGCACCAGCTCGCCGCAGCTGAGCACAGCTTTCGTGTCCAGGCCGGCTGCTCGCACGGCCGCCCATTCCTCTTCGGTCTGTGGCGCAAGCCTGCCCAGCATCATGCCACCGAGCGCCTTGACGACGCAGGCGGCGATCACGCCCTCGGCGATGCCGCCAGCGCCCATCAGCAGGTCGACGTCGATCAGCGGATGGGCCGCCATCATTGCGCCCGCGATGTCGCCGTCGGAACGCAGCAAAACACGCGCGCCGGCCGAGCGTATCTCTTCGACCAGATGCTCATGGCGCGGCCTTTCGAGTACAAACACCACGAGATCGCGCACTGGTTTTTTCTTGACTCGCGCCACCAGCGCCAGCGTCCACGCGGCCGGCGCGTCGATACATTCCGGCACCATGGCGTCGGCAGCCGCGCGGTCTACCACGATCTTCTCCATGTAGACCGCCGGCGAGGGCGACCACATGCTGTCGCGGGGCGCCACGCCAACGACCGAGATGGCGTCGGAGTGACCCTGAGCGAGCCGCCGCCGGCCATCCACCGGGTCGACCACGACGTCAACCTCGGGGCCGTTGCCGGTTCCCACCATTCTGCCGCTGTCCAGCGGGGAGTGGACTCCCAGCTTGCCCTCCTCGCCGACAACGATGCGACCCTGCATGTCCAGCGTATTTAACGCGCCGTACATGGCTTCGGCCGCAGCCTGGTCTGCCTCATCAGGCTTGCCAACGCCCATCCAGCGCGCCGCGGCCAGAGCAGCCGCTTCAGTGGCTCGCACCAGATCCAGTCCAAGATTACGTGGGGGATGACTTGTCATTGGATTACCTTCCGTCGGGAATGTTCAGGTCCACCGCCTCCAGCAGCCCGGCAGCTTCCCAGGCCACCAGACCGCCGTTCAGTACAAGCACATTCTTGTAGCCCTGCTGCTGTAGCGATTGTGCGGCACGCGTGCTGCGTCGTCCTGTGCGGCACGCCAACACAATCGGCCGGTCATGCGGCAGGTCTACCGGACCGGTCAGGAAATCAGGCAGCGGCAGCGACTGTGCGCCAGGAATGTGCGCTCGCTGAAACTCGCGTGGCTCGCGAACATCACAGACCAGCGGTGGATGCGCGCCGCGCAGTTGTTCCCAGAGATGCCGCGGCGCGACCATCTCGAGCTGAATATGCGACGTGCTGGTGTGCAAATCAGTTGCCTGCGCCAGCGTTCGCTTCGGCAGGTTCTGGCATTCATAGAACACCCGCAGTTCACATTCGTAGATGCAGACTGCCGGATCCAGGACGCGGTAGAAGATGTGGCTGATCGCGGTGTCCTCGTGCAGAAAATGATCCTCGCCCAGAATATCGACAAAGCCGGTCGAGTCCATGAATTCGAACACCGGCCGCTGTACCCGCACCAGGAACAGGTCGCCGGCGCGTTCGCGATAGGCTCGCAGAACGTGCTCCAGCATATGGATGCCACTGATGTCAATCTGTGGCACGCTCAACATGCGCAGCAGCAGGTAACGCTGGTCGGGGTTCCTTTCCAGGTTGTACAGCACAGCGTCTTCCACATTCTGCGCAGCGCCGAAATAAAGATCGCCCTGGATTTCCAGAATGCCAAGCTGGGGGCAGGCATCCTTTTCGATGTCATGAACACGGTCGATCTGGCGCGTCAGGTGCTTGTACTCATGGTCCGGCACCACTGAAAACACCCGCGGCAGGCTGGTGCGCCAGATGTAGTAAGCCAGCGACATCAGCACGCCGGTCAGGACTGCGAACTGCAACGGCAGCAAAAGCGTCGCTGCGATGGTCGTGACCATGATCAGCCGGTCGCCGGTGGTGGTATTCCAGATTCGCGACATCTCCTGCCTGTCGATCATACCATAGGCGCTCATGATCAGCATGGCCGAGATGGTTGGCAGCGGCACGTAGACGGCCACCGGCGCAAACACAAACACAATCACCAACACGGTAACGCCTGATAATGCGCTGGCAACTGGCGAGCGGGCGCCTGACTCCAGGTTTAGCGAGGATCGATTGAACGAACCGGACGTAGGAAAGCCCGAAAAGACGCCGGCCGCAATGTTCGCCAGACCCTGGCCCACAAACTCCTGGTTGCTGTCCAGGCGCTGCCCGGTCTGTGCGGAGAGGGCGCGTCCGATGGCCACCGCTTCCACCAGACCGATCACCGCCAGAGCCAGCGCGCCGGTGGAAAGGTCGCCGATCATGTTCAGATCCAGTAGCGGCAGATTCGCGATCGGCGGCAGCCCGCGCGGCAGGTTCCCCATCACAGCCACGCCTTTCTCCTGCAATCCCAACGCCCAGACTATGAGCGCCGACAACCCCATGACAATCAGCGGCGCGGGCCACGAACGCCTGTAGTGCCGGATCAGCACGGTAATGACAATGGTTCCCACTGCCACCAGGAGCGTGATCAGATGCGTTTCGGGGACATGGACGAACAGGTTGCTCACCGTGTCTGTCAGGCGCGGCGAGTTGGGAAAGCTCAGCCCGAGGATCACGCGCATCTGGCCGATGATAATCAGGATGCCGGCGCCCGCCGTAAAACCGACGATGACGGCGTCTGAGACGAAGTTGACCAGCACCCCCAGGCGCGCCAGACCCATGACCACCCGAAACGCCCCGGTCATCACTGCCAGCAGGCCGGCGGCCGCGATGTAGATCGGTGTGCCGGGCAAGGCTATGGGCAGCAGGATCGAAAACACCAGCAAAGAATGGGTGTTGGTAGGTCCGCTGTTGAGTTGGTTGGATGATCCCCACAGTGCAGCAACGAAGGCTGCGACAATTGCCGTGTATACGCCCATCTCCGGTGGCAAGCCGGCCAGAATGGCGAATGCAATGCCCTGCGGCAAAGCCACCACGCCGACCGTTATTCCCGCAATCAGGTCGGGGCGGATGTTGGCGCGGTCATAGGCGCGCGCGAGGCGCACCGGCTGTGCGAAATAGCTGGGGATGTTGCGCAGTGCGCCGGCAAGCCCTTCAGTGCTGCCGTGGCGGGAAGTGGTTGCTTGCATGGCGTTTGCTTATCAAGCAGGGTTGGGAAATCAGTGGTTTGCGGAGCGTCGTATCCAACGACTCCAGTCGGCCAGAACCTGATGGATGTGGTGCGGGAAGGCCATTTCGGTGGGCAGTTTGTCCTGTGGAAACCACGCCAGCTCAGAAACATCGTCATATGGCCGGGGGGCTCCGGCGACAATTCTGGCAATGTAGTAGACGTTCAGCGTCGAGTAACCGCTGCTTCCGTAAACATCGTGGTAGACGCCCAGCAGGCCGTCGAGCGCCAGCGTCAGGCCAGTTTCCTCGTTCGCCTCGCGCAGTGCGGCTTCTTCCGGCGTCTCGTCGTGCTCCATGAACCCGCCGATGATGTCCCAACGGCCGAAATACGGCTCCACCGCCCGCCGCGCAAGCAACACCTGGCCGTCCTGCGTAGGCAGGACACCGGCGCACGGCTTGGCGTTTTCATAGGCGACATACCCGCAAGCGGGACAGACACGTCGGGCTCGATGATCGCCCGGCAACAGACGCTCGTGCAGCATCTGTCCACACTGGACACAGAAGCGGGGAACCATGGGGCCGATTCTATCATAGCCGCCGGGAAATGCCAACCGTTTGCCTTGACAAAGGCGCTAATCCTGCCTAGAATGTCACAGCAACGTGCCAACGATCTCTTGTCCGTCCTGATAGGGTTTGCTACAACTTTGTTTGTGGGGAAAGTGATCCTGCTCTTTTGCCAGACCGGATCAATCGGAGGTGCGTGGGCAACAAACAGTATGACTATTTCCCAACAGGACAATCCACCCGGTCAGATGCGAGCAGAGGGCGGACTGATTCCCAATCTGCTCCTCTACATCAATCGTCAGGCCGCCGACCCGGCCCGCTACGCGTTGGAACAAGCCGTCATGGCAGCGACCGGCTGGGTTCCATCGGTAGCCGGTATCGCGCTGCGCTCGTTGGCCTACAAGTCGATCCTGCACATGGACGGTGTGGCGGCCATCGAGGACCACGTGCGCTTGCGTTTCGCCGGCAACATCCGTCTGGGCGACGGCGCGTATATCGACTACGGCGCGTATCTGCACGCCACACCGGGCGGCATTGACATCGGTCCCGGTACGTTTGTGATGCACGGCGCGGTCCTGCATGTTTACAACTTCCGTGACTTACCGCACGCTTTCATTCGCATCGGCCGCGACAGCTTGATTGGCGAGTACAATGTGTTGCGCGGCCAGGGTGGCATCACCATCGGCGACCGCGTTTATACTGCGCCGCTGGTGCAGCTTCTGGCGGTCAACCACAACTTCGATGATCCAGATCGGCCGATGGTGGAACAGGGGATCAGCGCCGAAGGCATCGTAGTCGAGGACGATGTGTGGATCGGCGCCGGCGCAGTGATCACCGACGGCGTGCACATCGGCCGCGGCGCGGTGGTAGCCGCCGGCGCGGTGGTGACGCAGGATGTGCCGTCGCGGACAGTGGTCGGCGGCGTACCGGCGAAAGTATTGAAGGTGATGGATCGATGACGACTCGCCGAGCAGGACTGACAGTGCTGATTGCGTCGAATCGGGGCCACAACGCGGCGGCTGTTTCGAGTCAGGACCAGCACTGTCAGTCCTGCACCAAGCACGCGAGCACGAGAGGACTGACAGTGCTGACTCGACTCGAAGTTGGTTGCGACACGCTGGCTGCTCATCTGCAGGACAGCACTATCAGTCCTCGGTAACTGAGGGAGGAAACCCATGACAACACTGTCCGTGGTCATCCCGGCGTTGAACGAAGAAAACGGCATCGCCGACATCATGCAGCGGGTGTTGGCGGTTGGGCGGCAACTTCCACCGGTCGGGGTCGATGCCCTTGAACTGATCGTGGTGGACGACGGGTCCAGCGACCGCACGGCCGAGATCGTGCGCAGCACAGCAGGCGTGCGGCTGGAGCAGCACCCGGTCAACCGCGGCTACGGCGCGGCGCTGAAGACCGGCTTCCGCGCTGCCAACGGCGAGCTGCTGGCCTTTCTCGACGCCGACGGCACCTACCCGCCCGAATATTTTCCACTGCTGTGCGAGACGCTCCTGCAAAACGGCAACGACATCGTGGTCGGCTCGCGTATGGCCGGGGCAGAGAGCGAAATGCCCATGACGCGACGCATCGGCAACACCGTCTTCGCGGGGATGATCAGCCTGCTGGGCCGCCAGCGTATCACCGACAGCGCCAGCGGCATGCGTGTCTTTCGCCGCGAGGTGCTGGAAAAGCTTTACCCCCTGCCTGATGGTCTCAATTTTACGCCGATCATGAGCACCCGTGCGCTGCACGAAGACGTGCACATGGTCGAAGTGCCGATTCCGTACAGCGAGCGGGTGGGCCGGTCCAAGCTCAGCGTGGTACGCGACGGAACACGCTACGTGCAGACTATCACCTGGACGGCGCTGAACTACAATCCCGTGCGTATCCTGGGGATGATCGGACTGGCGGCGTTGGCAATTAGCGCTCTGATCGCACTGGCAGTGGTCGTCGCCCGCCTGACCGGCACCACTTCGGTGGGTCCGGTGGGTGCGTTCGCACTGTTCTCCATGCTGGTGCTGGCGGTGACCGGGGTCAGCCTGTTCAACCTGGGTGCGACGTTTAACTATTTAGTGGCGCTGTTTCACAACCGGCCGGTCAAGCAGGGCTTGTTCGGCAAGCCCCTGTTCGACCCGCCGCTGGACAAGCATTTCTGGTGGATGGGACTGATCGGACTGGCGGTCGGAACACTGATCGGACTGGTCAGCCTGGTGCTGGCGCTGGAAGGCTGGCCGGCCAGCCGGATGTGGTTCTACTACCTGCTCAGCGCGCTGGTGTTCCTTGTGGGCTTGCAGTTCCTGATCTCCTGGATTCTGATGCGGGTGTTAGAGGAACTGAGCCAGCGTGATCGGCTGGCGGCTGAAGATTTGGGCACGGCGGGCGGGTGACAAGGTGAAACGAACTGCCGTACCAACGCACTACCGGACTATCAAACTATCGAACTACCGAACGACTTCTTGCGAGGCAATGTATGACTAACAGCGACCAACTGAGACGAAACCTGGGGACGCGGCGGGTGCCGGCGATGCGCATGGCCGATTTTCCCGACGCCGGCGCGGCCGTGCAAACGCTGACCTCATCCAGCCGGCCGGCCGGCAGCGTGGACATCATGCTGGTCAATCCGCCCTCGCCCGACGGGGGAATCTGGATTCGCAGCCAGCACCGGGTCGGCCGCCGCAGCCGCGAGAACATGATCTGGCCGCAGGTCAGCCTGGTGCAGCTCGCATCGCTGCTGGTGCCCGATTACACCGTAGAAGTGGTCGATGCCATCGCGACCCGCATGACCTGGGACGAGTTCGAAGAGATACTGGAGAAGAAACGCCCGAAGTACTATCTGACCCAGGTCACAGCGCCGACGCTGCGCAACGATATGTTCGGCGTGTTTCTGGCCAAGTCGCTGGGCGCGCAGACGATGGCGTTCGGCACCCATGTCACGCCGATGACGCTGGAGACGATGCGTCCCTTCCCCGCGCTGGACTACGTGCTGCGCGGCGAGCCGGAGGCGACGCTGCGGGAGCTGCTCGATCTGCTGGAAGGCAAGGAACCCAGCGACCCGCGCGTCGCCAAGATCGTGGAAGACACGAAGCTGGGGCGCGGGACGACGGTGAGGGGGCAGAAGAACGGAATGGAAAAGAGGGAAACAGGGGAAACACAGGAAGGCGCCAATGGCAAGTCCCCAGCGCCCACTCCCCACTCCCTACTCCCCACGCCCCAGTCCATCGACCTTGTACTCTCGCCTTTCGCCGCGGCGACGGCCGAGCGGGTGCCACAAGCGGTTCTCGACGAAGCGGAACAGTCGCCGCTGGCCGAGATACCCGGATTGGCCTGGCGGTTCGATGGCGAGGTCATCATCAACCGCGACCGGCCCTTCTTCCCCAGCCTGGACGACCTGCCGATGCCGCTGCACCATTTGCTGCCGCTGGACAAGCAGCGGATGCCGATGATCAAGGGGCCGTTTACGTTTATCGTCACCAGCCGCGGTTGTCCAGCCGGCTGCAAATACTGCATCAAGCACGTCTCTTACCAGAACAGCGTCCGTCTGCGCTCACCCGAACTGATCTTCGAGGAATTGAAACTGCTGAGCACGCTGGGCGTGCACAACGTTCATATGTACGCCGACCTGTTCACCGTCAACCGCGAGCAGGTCGTGGACCTCTGCCGGCTGATCATCGACAGCGGGCTGACCGTCAACTGGACCTGCAACAGCCGGGTGGACTATGTGGATGAGGAGATGCTGCAACTGATGGGGCAGGCCGGTTGCTACCTGATCTCGTGGGGCATCGAGAGCGCCAACGAGCAGATTCTCAAACGCGCCCACAAAGGCTATCGCAAGGAGCAGGCCACCCTCGCGCTGACCTGGGCGCATGCCGCCGGCATCAAGAACTGGGGTTACTTCATCATTGGCCTGCCGGGCGAGACCGAGGAGACGATTCAGGAGACCATCGTCTACAGCAAGACGCTGCCGCTGGACATCGCCCTCTTCCACATCGCCGCACCTTATCCCGGCACCCCGTTCTTCTACGAAGTCGTTGAGAACAACTGGTTCCGTGCCGGCACCAAGTGGGAAGAGGTGGACATGGACCAGTCCACGGTGCTGGACTACGGCGACTTGTCGGCCGAGCGATTGGAATATTGGCAGAAGCGGGCGACCCGCGAGTGGTCCTTCCGTCCCGGCCCGATGTTCACCTTCGCAAAAAGCCTCAACACCTGGGATGGCTTCAAGAGCGCCGTCAGCGTTGGCGTGCAGACGTTGAAGTTCGTGGCGAGCTAAGCTGGCGACGTGCGCACTTCCGCATCAGCCCCTCGTTCTCAAAGTCTGATCCTGGCCGCGGCATTCGCCGCGGCCTTCCTGCTGACCGCACTGGTCGGTGTCTGGGCGTCCTACGACCGAAGTTATGCCTGGCCGGCCTTTGCATTGATCGCGCTGGGGCTGCTGTTGTCGACTGGCATCATCTGGGCCGGACGGCGTTGGGGCGAAACCGCGCTGGGCGTCATGAGCCTGGCGGTGGCGCTGCTGGCCGGAGCAATCGGCGTCTATTTCCTGCTGGCATACAATTGGTCCGACAACGCGGGCGAAATCGAGCTGTTGCAGCGGATTGGCCAGGCGGTGCAGGCATACCGACCGGCAATTACTCTGCCCACCGACATCAACGCCAACGTGGCAGCCAGCGGGCTGACGGTGACCCTGTTTTTAGGACTTGGCGGTCTGGTTTGGGCGTTCAGATACAGATGGTGGATCGGGCTGGTGGTGGCGGGCCTGGCTTGGCTGGCCGGACTGGTCGCGTTGATCCTTGCCCAGTCGCGCGGCGCGTGGATCAGTGTTGGCGTGGGACTTGTGGCTATCCTGTATCTGACGCTGCGGCGCCGCTGGGCAGACCACCGCGGCCTGCGGATCGTGCTTGATCTGCTGGCGCTGGCAACCTTGCTCGCGTTTGTTGCGTTTTTCGTCGCGGCCGTGCGTACGCCCGACCTGGCGAGTTTTCTGGGATCAACCGCCGTCGGCACCAGCGCCATCAACCGGGCCACGTTGTGGCGCGACGGACTGGCTTTGGTGGGCGACTATCCGTTCACCGGCAGTGGACTGCGCAGTACGATGATGGTCTATTCGACCTATGACCTGCTGATGCACGTCGGCTTCATCCTGCACATGCACAACCTGTTCGTTCAGATCGCTGTCGAACAAGGCATCATCGGCCTGCTTGCACTTGTCGGGCTGCTGGCCGCGGCGATCGCCAACCTGTTAGCAGCAACGCGAGTGGCGCGGCCGGTCTGGCGATTCAGCCTGCCAGCAGGGGCGGCGCTGACCGCACTGATTTCCCACGGCCTGGTAGATGCAGGCTTGTATGGCAGTTCGATAGCGTTCGTCCTGTTCCTGCCAGTCGGCTTGGCCCTGGCGATCGACCCAGGTGGAAGCAAGGAGCAGCATGGCCGGCTGGATTGGCCGTTGGTGATTGCCGCCGTAGCTGTCGTCGCTATGGCGCTGGTTGTGTTTTTGCCCGCAGGCCGCTCTGCATTCCAGGCCAACCTGGGCACGGTGGCGCAGACCCGCGCTGAGCTGTCCCGTTACACCTGGCCAGAGTGGCCTATCCAGGACGACCTGCGCCGTTCGCCTGAGATCGATCTCGGCCCGGCCATCGCGCGCTACCAGGCGGCGCTGGCTACGAATCCCAGTAATGCGTCTGCCAGTCGCCGGTTGGCGCAGGTCGAGCTGGCACGCGGCGACTACGCAGCTGCCCGCGCGCACCTCGAGACGTCTTACGCTGCTGCGCCGTCCAACCGGGCGACGCGCCAGTTGCTGGCCGAGTTGTATGCAATCGATGGAGAATCGCAGCGCGCGGCCGAGATGCTATCCACCGTGGACACGAGCCTCAACCAGCTTGACCTGCGCGTGTTCTGGTACACGCACATTGGCGAGCCGGAAAAGGCTGACCGCTTGAAGCAACTGGTCGGCCAGTGATCGGGAGCGCTGGCACTGGCGGATCGGCTGCCTGACCAGACACTTGTGTCTGGGTTGGCTCGCCGCAACGCCCGCCAGATGCTAGCTTTAGGTCGTGACCGGGAGAATACTGTACTTGTGAAGACAGTGGAAGGTGGCTACAATAGGGCTGCCGTTGTCAGAATTACAGATAGGTGAAGAGAACATCCCGATTCTGTCCTTGCTGTAGTGTCACGAGATCTTACGAAACGAACTCAGTTGATCAAGCACCTGAAGATGCACAACGCGTATTTGGTTCGTGAGGGCAGCAAGCACAGCATCTATCAACGCGGTGACTTGAAGACACAGGTTCCACGGCACAACGAAATCGTTGATCAGTTGGCCCGCAAGATATGCAAAGATCTCGACATACCATTTGTGAGGTAGTGAAATGCAATACCGAGCGGTCGTAAAACAGTGCGATGGGTGGTGGATCGGTTGGCTGCTAGATCTGCCAGGTGTGAATGCGCAGGAAAAGACGCGTGAGGAAGTCATCGAGTCTCTGCGTATCGGCGCCGCAGAGATGCTGGCCTTGGAAGTACCATTTGAACCCGACAGCACCATGATCGTTGTAGATGTGCCAACCCCGGAATGGGCAGCGGTGCCTGCTTAGTCCAATGCAGCGACGAGAATAGTCAATCCCAAATATAGCGATACCAATGGTCAAATTACTATCCCGATTATCCCGAACTTCGAATAGCGACGCGGTGGTTGTCGTCTCTGGCCTGCCGCGGTCAGGCACGTCGATGATGATGAAGGCGCTGGAGGCTGGTGGGTTGATCCCGGTCACTGACGAACTGCGTGAGGCTGACGAGGATAACCCCAAGGGTTACTACGAGTTGGAACGCGTCAAGCAGATGGACAAGGGTGACACCAGTTGGGTGGCCGACGCGCAGGGCAAGGTTGTCAAAGTCATCTCGGCGTTGTTGGAGCATCTGCCTGCCGACTATGAATACAAGGTCGTCTTTATGCGTCGCAATATGGACGAAATCCTGGCGTCCCAGAAGAAGATGCTGGAACGACGCGGCGAGCCTACCGATCGTGTGAGCGACGAGGACCTGACTCGCCTGTTCAACAAACACCTGCAAAAGGTCGAGACCTGGATGCGTGCGCAATCCAACTTCTCTGTGCTCTACGTAGATTACAATGAGATGTTGGCGTCTCCGGAGCCATTCGCACATCAAGTCAACCAGTTTCTCGGCGGCCGGCTGGACGAGAAGAAGATGGCCACTGTTGTTGATCCCAACCTGTATCGTAATCGAGCATAGCCGAGAGAAAAGGAAGGAAGGGTAGAACAGGAACTGAAGCGGGTTGACATCAGGCCGCAGGTCTGAGATCACCATGTCGTTCCCGTAGACCCACGCATATGAACAGCCAACTCGCTCCCGCCCTCGGACTTATCCTGCTTTCCACCATCGCTGGTGTGGCGGGACAAACGGCTATCAAGTTGGGCGTCAGCAAGCCTGGCGTGGCCGCGACCGCCACCGGTGTGCTGGCGATCATCAACCTGATCTTTCATTCGCCGCTGGTGGTGCTGGGACTGTGCTTCTATGCCATCGGCGCATTGGCCTGGATCGCGGTGCTCTCTCGGCTGGACCTGAGCGTGGCCTACCCCTTCCTTGCCCTCAACTTCGTGCTGGTGACGCTGGTCGCTCGCTTCTTCCTGGGTGAAAGCGTGCCGCCGTTGCGCTGGCTGGGAATCCTCGTCATCATCGGCGGCATCCTGCTGGTAGCGAAAAGCACCACGGCCGTCCAGTAACGGACCGTCGCTGATATCATCTGATACTTGCTTGGGCGATAGTTTTGCAAAGCAATTGAGCCCTCTGGACTTGCCAGAGGGTTCAATTGCTTTGCGCGGCCGGGGTGACTATGCGGGGATCAGGCCGGTCTGGATCGTCTCCAGCACGCCGGGAACCCGTCCGATGCGTGCCAGCCGAGGCGCATCCACGTAATCCGCGCCGGCGACCACCACATAGCCCAGCAGCGCCAGATAGAGCACGCCGGTGGCCAACTCCAACGGTCCCTTGGCAGCCGGGATAAATTTCAGCAGGCCCAAACCGGCGCGAATCTGTCCAGCCAGCTTGATGCGTGACTGAAAACTGGGTGACAGAGCCTCCACGTCGGACTGGGTCTTGCCAAGGACGGGACCGGGCGCGCCGCTGCCTTCGATCAACGCGGCGACGCGCAACTTCATGTCGTCGGTTTGATATAAGGCATCGGCCAGTTCCGTCAGCGCCTCGCCCTGTTGGAGCTTCTCGACCCATTCGGCGGCCTGAACGCGCAACGCGCTGGCGGCGTCCTGGCCCAACGCGGCCAGCAGGCTGTCGTACGCCTGCACGATAAACGCCACTGCCTTGGAGACCAACCGGGTGACATTTTCGCCCAGCTTGGTGAGTGCCTGCGACAATTCGCTGCCCAGCATCCCGGCGGCTTGCTTGAGCAGCGCCGGGTCCAGTCCCACCAAAGAGGCCACGGTGCCGCGGGCAAAGGTGCCAACCCCTGCAACCACCTGCCGGATGGCATCGTCGGCGGTTTCGATGAGATCGGCCGGGGTTGTGTTGGCTCCGCCGCGGGTCATTTCCGGTTCCGGCTCGACCTGCGCGCCGATCTCTTCCAGCGAGCCATCGATCAGAGCCAGGAGATCGTCGAACCCGGCCGACGGGCGACCTGCACCGGCGCTACGTGTGGTCTCGCCGCCATCCGCGTCGACGATTGCCAGCAGGCCGTCGGCGGCCCGCAATGACGCGGCTGCCTGAGCAAGCAGGCTCTGCTCAGCGCCCAGGCGGGTCGCCATGTCATCGTCCGCCAGATATTCGGCTGTCTGTCCGATCAGTGTGGCCGATTGGGCCACCAGGCTGTCGGCACGGTCCGCCAATTCGTCCTCCGTGGCGACGCGCAGCACACTGCGAGTCGATTCCTGCGACGGCGCAAACAGTGTGCGCAGTCCTTCAGCATAGGAAGCCGCGGCTGTTCTGTAATCGTTCTGGGGCATGGTGTTGTCCTTCTGAAAGTGTGTTGCGGGCGGTTACTCTACTGTGATAAACGTGAAACGGGGCGGATTTCGTGCAGTCTGGTTGGAAGCGTAACACAGTCAACAGCGGCTGTCAATCCCGCCTGGTGGCGTCTGACAACCTTTTCATCGTCGTTTGACGAAGCGTCCCTGTCCGCGTATAATGAAGCCGTGCGGCGCGCTGACTGGCGTGTCGCACTTTTTCAGCCCGCAACTGACGGGCGTCCAAAGCAACCACAGGAGAACAAAAGACATGATCGGCGTTCAAGAGTTAAAAAAAGGCACTACGTTTGAAATTGATGGTTCCATTTACAAGGTACTCGAATACGAGCACATCAAGGTGGCACGCGGCGGCGCCACCATCAAGATCAAGGCCAGGGACCTGCGCACCGGCTCGACCATCGTCCGCAGCTTCAACAACGGCCACCGGGTGCAAGACATTCGCCTCGATCACGCCACGGTGCAATATCTGTATCACGACGGCGACATGTACACCTTCATGGACCTGGAGACCTACGAGCAGCCTATGCTGACCGCCGAGGTTCTGGGCGACGCCGTGTACTATCTGCTGCCTGAAATGACGCTGGATATTGTCAGCTACGAGGGCAAGCCCATCGACATCGAGCTGCCCACCACGGTCGATATGGAAGTTGTCTATACCGAACCGGGCTATGCCGGCGACACGGCCACCGGCGCAACCAAAGAAGTACAGTTCGAGACCGGCCTTAAGGTCAACGTCCCGCTGTTCATCAATCAAGGCGACGTGATTCGCGTCGACACCCGCACCAACAGCTACGTTACTCGAGTCTAGCACGAACAGACTTCGGAAGTCGCCGGTTGGCGGCAACCACCAGTTGCAGACGTTGGGATCCTCGTCAGTCTTCGACCTGGCGACTTCCGAAGTCTGGAACCCACCAGACCGCCAGGCTTCATTTGGCGTTCGTGTGTTAGCTGATTATAATCGTATAGCCGGTCGTTTCCCGGCATTGCGCCACCCTAGCTCAGTCGGTAGAGCAGCGCATTCGTAATGCGCCGGTCGTCGGTTCAAATCCGACGGGTGGCTCCTCCCAGCCTCGCCAGGCGCATCACGCAGGCGGGGCTTGCACCTGTGTAGCCCCAACCGCCTGGGTTGGGGCTTTTCTATTCAATCCATCGTTCACTGAGGCCTTTGTGACCCGCCACGACCCGCCGCCGGCCGTCCCAGTTCCATCAGCACCGGCGACACCTGCCAACAACGAACACCCCATCGACCGGCTCTACCGCACGCTGGCCAGCAACACGCTGCTGGCTGTGGTGGCGGCGTTGGTCATGGTGGCGTTGCTGATCAGCCGGTTCCTGCCACAACTGCCGGCTGATCGTGGCGAGGCAGACGTCGCGGCCCGCTGGCTGGCTGAGACGGCAGCAGCATATGGCGCGTCGGGCCGATTGCTGTCCGGCGTCGGCTTGTTCAATCTCTGGCACAGTCTCTGGTTCCAGGCGCTTGCCGGGCTGCTGGCGTTTGTCCTGTTGTTGCGGCTCGGCTTGGCAATTGGTAACGCGCTGCGGCGGCTGCGCAGCCCGAACCCGCAGACCGTGGCAGGCGAGGCGCGCCGCTGGCCGCTGCACGCCGACGTTCGTCTGGAGCAGGACGCAACCGGCGCCGGGCTGCAAGAGGATTTGGTGAACGAAGGGTGGCGGGTTGTTGCCGCCGATGAGGGCGACGTCACCCGAATGGTTGCCGAGCGCAGCCAGCTTGGTGTCGTCGCACCGATCTTTGTCTACAGCGGGCTGCTGGTGGTGCTGGCAGGTCTCTGGCTGGGACAATTGGCAGGCTGGCAGGAAAGCGCGATTACCCTCGCGCCGGGTGAAACTGTGTCGCTGGCCAACCAGCCGGGCAGCCAGCTGAGCGCCGGTGGCGGCGCGGACGGCGCGTTGACCGAGGTCAGCATCGTTCGTTCGACCGGCGTGTCGGAGACGGTTTCCCTTTCGGCGGTTGGCGCGGCGCGGGTTGGCGGATTGGCAATCCGGCGACGTGCACAAGGTCCGGCGCTGGCAGTTGCGGCTGACGGGCCAGATGGACAAGCCCTGCAACTCCAGCGCATGGAGGCTCAGAGCACGGCCGCGCCATCGTTGACGCTGGTGTTCGACCAGCCGCGATCGGAGCAGGTGTTTTTGCTACCAGATCGCCAACTTGTCTTCAGCATTGTCAGCTTTCCCGCTCTGCCGGAGCGCGGCTTTAGCGGGCCGACTTTTCTCGTCCAAGCCTTTCGCGCCGGCCAGCGTGACCCGGTATTGAACGAGTTTGTCGAGGGCGACGCAAGTATGGGGGTCGGTGATGACACGTTGCTGCTGCGCACCGGGCAGTTCATCACCGTCGACGTCAGCTACGATCCCGCCCGGCCGTTGATCTGGCTGGGCATCGGGCTGGCCATGTTGGGCATCCTGCTGTCGCTCTGGCGACCGGCTGGCCAGCTTTTCCTGTTGGTGCAGCGCCAACGCGGCCAGGTTACCGTGCAGGCCAGCCTCGAACCCGCATGGTCATGGCGCGCGGCAAGCCGCTGGCTGGCAGCCTGGGCCGCGACCTATGGCATAGTCCCGGAGCATAGCGGAGCGGACGAGGAGAAACAACCATCATGAGCGCAGAAACCCGGCCGATTGTGATCGGCGTGGCCGGCGGCACCGGCTCCGGCAAGACCACGGTCGCACACGCGATTCTGGAGAAGGTTGGCTGGAACCGCATCGCCTTTATCCAGCACGACGCCTACTACTACGACGCATCGAACCTGCCGATGGCCGAGCGAGCGCGTCTCAACTTCGACCACCCAGACTCGCTGGAGACGCCGCTGCTGGTCCAGCATCTCCAGACCCTGCGCAGCGGCCAGCCGGTCAACATTCCTGTCTACGACTTTCGCACGTTCACGCGCACCGACGAGACGCGGCCCGTGCAGCCGGAGCCGGTGATTCTGGTCGAGGGGATCCTGATCTTCGCCGAGCGCACCCTGCGCGAGCTGTTCGACGTCAAGATCTTCGTCGATGCCGATTCCGACATCCGCTTCATCCGCCGGCTGAATCGCGACATCAAAGACCGTAGCCGGTCGCTGGACTCGGTGGTCGAGCAGTATCTGACCACCGTGCGGCCCATGCACCTGGAGTTTGTCGAGCCCAGCAAGCGCTACGCCGACGTCATCATTCCCGAAGGCGGCCACAACAAGGTGGCGCTGGATATGGTTGTGGCGCGTGTGCAGACGTTGCTGGGGGCGGCCGAGCCAGGGGATGGAAGCGGGAAAGCCGGGAAATGAAGGAAATCAAGCGAAACCCGGACTGGACGGATGCTTTTGTGGCTCCCGATGCCGTCATCGGTGACGGGTGTACGCTGGGTTTCGGTGTGGTGATCGAGGCCGGCGCGTGGATCGGGCCGGGTTGCTCGCTCGGCCATCATGCGGTTATTCATGCCGGTACGCGGCTGGGCGCGGGCTGCCACGTGCAGGCGCACGCGGTGCTGGGACGTCTGCCGCGACCGGCCGTCACCAGCACGGTGCATCCGCCTGCCGACCTGTCGCCGCTGGTCATCGGCGACGGAACCAGCATCGGCGCGGGCGCGGTCGTCTACACCGGCACAAGCATCGGCGGCCAGTGCCTGCTGGGTGAGCACGCTTTCGTGCGCGAGGGTTGCCAGATCGGCGACCGCGTCATCATCGGCACGCACGTGACCGTGGAAAACGAGGTCAGTATCGGCCGCGACAGCAAGCTCCAGACCGGCGCGTATATCGCCGCCTGGACGACTATCGAGGAGCACTGCTTTATCGCGCCCTGTGTCGTCACCAGCAACGACAACTTCATGGGCCGCAGCGAGGCGCGCTTCGCTCAGCGTGGCGGCCCGACCATTCGACGCGGCGCGCGTGTTGGCGCTAATGTTACGCTGTTGCCCAACATCGAGGTTGGCGCGGAAGCCTTTGTGGCCGCCGGATCGGTGGTGACCCGCGATGTCCCGCCCGGCAAGCTGGTCATGGGCAGCCCGGCGCGCGTGGTACGTGATGTGCCGCCGGAAGAGTATGTCGATGCAGGTGACGAGTAGAAAAGTTGCAGGTTGCAAGTGGCAGGTGATACGCCAACATTCCATCTCAGTGCCACCTTGTCACCCCATCACCCTGTCACCGTGTCATCTCTCAAGAGGAGTTTACCCTTCATGATCCCAATCCTGGACCTGAAAGTCCAGTACGACGCCCTGCGCGACGAGATCGCTGAGGCCATCAATCGAGTGTTGGAGAGCAGCCAGTTCGTGCTTGGTCCCGATGTCGCTGCGCTGGAGCGGGAAGTCGCGGCGTTTTGCGACTGCGCGCATGGTGTCGGCGTCGCATCGGGCACCGATGCGCTGCGTTTGTCCCTGGCCGCGCTGGACATCGGTGCCGGCGATGAGGTGATCACGACGCCCTTCACCTTCGTCGCGACGGCCAACACCATCAGCCAC
This sequence comes from Anaerolineales bacterium, assembly GCA_020634615.1. Classification (GTDB taxonomy): domain Bacteria; phylum Chloroflexota; class Anaerolineae; order JAAEKA01; family JAAEKA01; genus JACKBK01. Next base: position 31,249 of record JACKBI010000017.1, on the reverse strand, counting down.
AGCGGCGCGACTCCGGTTTTCGTTGACATCGAGGCCGATACGTTCAACATCGACCCGGTGGCTGTAGCGGCCGCGGTAACACCGCGCACCAAGGCCATCGTCCCGGTGCATCTCTATGGCCAGCCGGCTGACATGGACGCGATCATGGCCATCGCTCGGCAGCACAATCTGTCGGTCATCGAAGACGCTGCCCAGGCCATCGGCGCGGACTACAAGGGTCAGCGGGCCGGCAGCATCGGCACGGTCGGCTGCCTGAGTTTCTACCCGACCAAAAACCTCGGCGCGTATGGCGATGCGGGCATGGTGGTCACCAACGATGCGGCAGTGGCTGACCGGTTGGATCTGCTGCGCCGGCAGGGCGGCAAGGATCGCTACTTCCACCAGGAACTGGGCTTCAATTCTCGCCTGGATAGCCTGCAAGCCGCGGTGTTGCGGGTCAAGCTGCGCTATCTGGCCGGATGGCAGGAGGCACGCCAGGAAGTCGCTGCCCGTTATGATGCGTTGCTGGCGGCTTCGGGCGCACCGGTGACAACACCCGTCGTTCGCCCTGGTGTGCGCCACGTTTATCACCAATACACGCTGCGCGCACCGCGTCGCGATGAATTGCTGGCCTTTCTCAACAGCCGCGGCATCGGCGCGATCATCTACTACCCGCTGCCGTTGCACTTGCAGGGGTTGTACGCGACTCTGGGAATGGGCGAAGGGTCGTTGCCTGTGGCTGAGCAGGCCGGGCGCGAGGTTTTGTCGTTGCCCATGTACCCGGAACTGACCGCGGCGCAGCAGGAGCAAGTCGTGGCAGCCATCGCCGAGTTCTACGGCTGAATCTGCCGGCTGACCGCCCTCGCTGTATAATGCGAACCGGCTGCAAACGCACATGTCCACTCAAACAGCGCAAACACGCCTCGCCGGGCTGACGATCTGCGTCCTTGGTCCGCATTACCCGCGGTCCGGCGGCGTTTCGACCCAGGTGGAGGTGCTGGAACGCTGTCTGCGCTCCGAGGGCGCCGTCGTTCGCCCGGTGGACACCAATATTCAGGTGTTGCGGCGTCTGGGCAAGTTGGGCCGTTGGCTGCTGCCGGCGGCGCAGATGGCGGTGGTTCCGCTGCGACTGTGGCGCGCGGCCGGCGACGCCGATCTGATCCACGCGCATCTGGCCTCCTACTGGGGTTTCTATCTGCCGATGCTGGCCGTGGCGGCCGTTCGTCGGCAGAGGCGCATTCCTGCCGTCGCGACTTATCATGGCGGCAAAGCCGCAGAGTTTGCCGCAGTTCATGGATGGAGCGTCCACGCGCTGTTGAATCAACTGGACGCATTGATCGTCCTGTCGCAGTTTACCGGCCGCGTGTTTGAGCACCTTGGCGTGCAGCCGGTTGTCATTCCCAACCTGGTGGAGCAGGACCAGTTTCGGCCGCTTCCACCAGGACCAGGGTCGCCACGGTTGTCTGACACCGATCGCCCGGCGCTGCTGTGGATCAAGAGCTTCGATGATGCCGGCAACCCTGAGCTTATGGTCGAGGCGTTTGCCCGCGTGCGGCAGAACTTGCCCGGCGCGACGCTGACGATGGTTGGCGACGGGCCGCGTTTCAGCAATACCCAGTCACTGGCGCGTTCGCTGAACGTGCCAGTCCACTTTGCTGGCCGCATTGCCTTTGGTGCGATAGCGCAGATTTACGCCGCCGCCGATATTCTGGCCATTTCAAGCGCCGTCGACAATCAGCCCAACGTGCTGATCGAGGCTTCGGCTTGCGGAATGCCGGTGGTAGCGACTGCCGTCGGCGGCATTCCCGACATGGCGCAGGACGGCGTCAACGCGCTGCTGGTCGCGCCGGGCGACCCCGACGCGCTGGCAGCGGCCGTGTTGCGCGTGGCGCGCGATTCTGGTCTGGCCGGTTCTCTCGGTCGCGCCGCCGTGGAAAACGCGCAGACCTACACCTGGCCGCGTGTGCGCGGTCAATTGGCGGCCCTGTACGCGCAAGTGTTGCACGGCACGCGAACGGCAGAGCAGCATGGCTGAGCAGCCCTGCAGCGCGTTGATCACCGGCGCGGCCGGCTTCTGTGGCAGCTACCTGACGGAGTTGTTCCGCGCGGAGGACATCCGTGTCGTGGGTGTGGACCAGGTCGGTTCCAACGCCCAGAGCGGTGAGTATCGCCTGGAATCGCTGGACCTGCGCGACGAGGCAGCCGTGCGCGGCCTGATCGCTGAGACCCAGCCCGACTGGCTGGTGCATCTGGCCGCGCTGACCAATCCAGCTGCGCCGGTCAGCGATCTCTACGCAGTCAACGTGTTCGCGACGATCGGGCTGCTGCAGGCTGTCAAGGAGCTTGCGCCAGACTGCACGGTGCTGATCGCCGGCTCCAGCGCGCAATATGGCGTGACGACCCCGGACGAGAACCCGATCAGCGAGGCGCAGGTCTTTCGTCCGGTCACGCACTATGCTGTCACCAAGGCGACGCAGGATCTGGTCGGCGGCATGGCCAGCGCAGCCGGCCTGGCGGTGATCCGCACAAGAACTTTCAACATCATCGGCCCGCGCCAGAGTCCGGCGTTTGTCACGGCCGCCTTTGCCCGCCAGATCGCCGAGATCGAACGCGGGCTGCGCGCCCCGGTGATCGAGGTCGGCAATCTGGCAGCGCAGCGCGACTTCCTGGATGTGCGCGATGTGGCGCGGGCTTACTGGCTGGCGTTGGCGCGCGGCCGGCCGGGCCAGATCTACAACGTCTGTTCCGGGACGGGGCGCAGCATCCGGGAACTGCTGGACGGGCTGCTGGCACTCTCCACCGTGCGTGACATCGAAGTGCGCCGCGACCCGCGCCGGATGCAGCCGGCTGACGTGCCCGCGCAGGTCGGCAGCTACGACCGTCTGCACGCCGAGACCGGCTGGCAGCCACAGATAGCGTGGGAGCAGTCGCTGCGCGATCTGCTGGATTACTGGCGGGCGACGGTGATCAGTAATCGGTAATCGGTGAACAGTACTCGGACAAAACAGTTCCGGCCACGCAATACGCAATACGCAACACGCAATACGCAATACGCAATTCGCAGCACGTTTCACGCTTCAAGTTTCACATTAAAGACAAGGAGTTAACGCATGAATTGGTCGGGCCGCTCGGTGCTGGTAACAGGTGCTGGTGGCTTCATCGGCAGCCATTTGGTGGAACGGCTGGCGGGCGAAGGCGCGCAGGTGCGCGCGTTTGTGCGTTACACGTCGCGCGCTGATCTGGGCTTGCTCAACCTGCTGCCGGCAGAGGCACTGGCGCGGGTGGAGGTGATCGCCGGCGACCTGCGTGATGTCGAGGCGGTGCGCGACGCCGTGAAGGGCGTTGACACGATCTTTCACCTGGGTGCGCTGATCGCCATTCCCTATTCGTATGTCCATCCGCGCGAGGTGGTGGACACCAACGTCCTGGGAACGCTCAACATGCTGATGGCAGCGCGCGACTACGGCGTGCGGCGGATGGTGCATACCTCCACCAGCGAGGTCTACGGCACTGCGCAGTACGTGCCCATCGACGAGAAGCACCCGCTGCAAGGCCAGTCACCCTACTCTGCCAGCAAGATTGGCGCCGACAAGATCGTCGAGAGCTTCGTGCGTTCCTTCGGGACGCCGGTGGCGACCTTGCGCCCTTTCAACACCTACGGGCCGCGCCAGTCGGCCCGGGCCGTCATCCCGACCATCATCACCCAGGCGCTGGTCAAGGATGAGATTCGCCTCGGCTCGCTGACGCCGCAACGCGACTTCACCTTCGTGGCCGACACGGTGGAGGGCTTCGTGCGCATGGCCAGCGTCGATGCCGCGGTGGGCCAGGAGGTCAATATCGGCGCCGACGCGACGATTTCCATCGGCGAGCTGGTGCAGCGCATCCTGCGTTTGCTGGGCAAAGACCTGCCCATTGTCAGCGATGACCAGCGCGTGCGCCCTGAGCAGAGCGAGGTGATGCGCCTCTGGGCTGACAACCGTAAGGCAGCGGAGTTGATCGGCTGGCGGCCGCGCGTGTCGCTGGACGAGGGGCTGGCCATCACCATCGACTGGGTACGGCAGAACATCGCGCGCTTCCGGCCGGGGGTGTACGAAGTATGAAGGCGCTGGATCACGCAGGCGCGACGCGCGTAGACCACGAAGCCGTAGGTCACGCTACTAGCGTGACATCTGACTGGTGCGGCGAAACGTCCGGCTACCAGCCGGACCTACGAGGAATCGATCGATGAAAGCTGTGATCCTGGCCGGCGGGAAGGGCCGGCGGCTGCGACCGTTTACCACCGTGCTGCCCAAGCCGCTGATGCCGCTGGGCGAGATGCCGATTGTCGAGGTCGTGCTGCGCCAGCTTGCCGCCCACGGTTTCGAGGAGGTGACGCTGGCTGTCGGCTACCTGGCCGAGCTGATGATGGCCTATTGCGGCGACGGCAGCAAATTCGGCCTGCGGCTGGGCTACTCGCGCGAGGAGCAGCCGTTGGGGACTGCCGGTCCACTGGCGCTGGTGGAAGGCCTGGACGACACCTTCCTGGTGATGAACGGCGACGTGCTGACCACGCTCGACATGCAGGCGATGCTGGCACAGCACCGCGCCAACGGCGCAGTAGCCACCATCGCGACCCACCAGCGCCGCCAGCAGATCAACTATGGCATCATCGAAAGCGACGACAACAGCCGTGTCACCGCCTACATCGAGAAACCGGTGCATCACTACCAGGTCAGCATGGGCGTCTACGTGCTGGAGCCATCTGTGTTGACCCATATCGCCCCCGGCGAATACCTGGACCTGCCCGATCTGGTGCGGCAACTGATGGCTGACGGGCAGCATGTGATGGCCTACCCGTTCGACGGTTATTGGCTGGACATCGGTCGTCACGACGACTACGAGCAGGCGGTCGAGGAGTTCGAGACGATGCAGGCCCAGCTTCTGCCTGAACGGCGGGCGTAGCAAATGTCCAGCGGGTTGACAAAGCAGTGAGCAAGGATCTGGCGCGGCGCAGCACGGTCGCAGTGGCGTGGAACATGGCCAGCGGCATGAGCGGCCTGGTGGTGCTCTTCGCCCGTTCGATCATCCTGGCCCGCCTGCTGCCGGTGGAGACCTTCGGCGTCTATGCTGGCGCCAGCGCGCTGGTGGTGCTGACCTCGGTGTTTGCGACCTTTGGGATGGGCGGGGCGTTCCTGCACCGCGCCGCCGAGACCGAGGATGAGAACCGCGCCGCCAGCATCCATTTTACGCTCAAGCTGATGTTCACCGCGGCCTGGGCTGTGGTCTTGATCGCCTTCGCCCTGTTGCGCACGACCGGCGACCAGCAGACCGCGCTGATCGTGATCACGCTGGCGACGGCCGGGTTGGAGATCACTCAGACGCCCCGGCTGATACTGGTTCGGCGGGTCGTGCACCGGCGGTTGGCGCTGTTGCAGTTCGCCGACGCCCTGTTGTCAACTGCCCTGGCCGTCGGGCTGGCGTTGATGGGTGTAACACTCTGGGCGTTGCTGGCCACCGATCTGTCGCTGATGTTTGTGAGCATCGTCGGTCTCTTCATTTGGCGGCCGGTATGGCGTCCCTGGTTTAGCTGGAACCGGGAGGTGGTGCGCTATTACCTGAGCTTTGGCAGCCGCAATTTCGGCGCCGGCGCGCTGCTGCTGGCGCTGGATCGTGTCGACGATCTGTGGACGTTGCGTTATTTGGGCGACACGGCGCTGGGCTACTACTCGCGGGCCTACACCTTCGCTACTTACCCGCGCCGCATCCTGGCCGGTCCGGTCAACCAGGTGGCCGGCGGCACGTATGCCGAGCTGAAGGGCGAGCGCAAGCGGCTCTCTCAGGCATTCTTTCGCACCAACGCGCTGCTGGTGCGCAGTGGTTTCTTTCTGGCCGGGCTGTTGGCGTTGATCGCTCCCGAGCTGATTGCCATCCTGCTGGGCGATAAGTGGTTGCCCATGTTGCAAGCCTTTCGACTGATGCTGGTCTACACGCTGTTGGACCCGATCAAGATGACCGTTGCGGATTTGTTCGTCGCGGTCGGCCGCCCCGAGTTGGTGTTCCGGGTGCGGCTTTTGCAACTCGGTGTGATGGTCGTTGGTCTGTTTGCGCTGGGCACGCGTTTCAACATCGCCGGCGTCGCGCTGGCCGTGGATACGATGGTGGTGGTGGGGATCACCGTGCTGCTCTGGCAGGCCCGCCAGTATGTTGACTTTTCCGCTCGCCGGCTCTTTGCCGTTCCGATGCTGGCGCTGGTGCTGGGATTGGCTGCCGGCGCTGGTGTGGTTGCACTGCTGACGACGCCAGCTCCCTGGTTGAGCGCGACGCTGAAGACAGTCCTCTTTGTGCTGGCTTACGGCGGCGTGCTGGCCCTGCTGGAACGTCAAACCCTGACAGCCATGGTGCTGCCCGCGGTGCGTCAGTTGTTGCGCAGACGGCGCCCGCCGGTGGAGAAGGCATGACGCCTGGACCATCGCTATCCGAGCCGACCGGCTACGCCAGTGCAGTGTACGCCAGGGCGGTAGCTGCTGATGGCGAGGCGCTTCTTCTGCCACGTTGCGGCGGTTGGTTGGTGCAGCGTCCTGTTCCTGGCAGCGACCGGATTGATGCCAGCGGCCCGTATCCGCTCTTCTCGTGCGCTAATTGGGACGCGCTGGGCGAAGATCTGGATGCGTTGCCGGGCAGTTTGGTTAGCGCCGTGCTGGTGGCCGATCCGTTCGGCGATTATACCACCGACAATCTGCGTCGCTGGTTCCCAGATATGATGCGGCCGTTCAAGGACCATTATGTCGTAGACTTGAGTCGCAGTCCGGCCACCTTCGTCGTCGAGAATCATCGTCGTAACGCTCGCAAGGCGCTGAATGCAGTGGCAGTGAGTCGTTGCGAGCCACCACAGCGTTGGGCAACCCAATGGACTGCACTGTACCGATTGTTGGGCGAGCGTCACCAGATCAACGGCCCGGCGGCGTTTTCCGACGAGTCGTTGGCGGCGCAACTGAGCGTGCCCGGCCTGGTGGCCTGGCGCGCTGAGGCGGACGGCAAGACGGTGGGCATGGTGCTGTGGTATGTGCAGGGCGATGTTGCGTACTACCATCTGGCGGCCTACAGCGACGCAGGATATCAACTGCGGGCTTCGTTTGCGCTCTTCTGGCACGCACTGGAGTATTTCGCCGCTTGCGGGCTTCGCTGGCTGAATCTCGGTGCGGGCGCGGGCTTGCAGGCTGCGGAGGACGGGTTGACCCGCTTCAAGCGCGGCTGGTCCACCGGCGTTCGCAGCGCGTATCTCTGTGGCCGCATTTTGGACCGCGCCGCGTATGAGTCTCTGGTCAGCGTGCGCTCTGCCGGCCCGACTACCTATTTCCCGGCCTACCGGCTGGGTGAGTTTGATTGAGGCAGAAATGTTATCATGACAGCGGAACGCCAACCTGAACACCGTCGCAACCCGCGGCTGGAAGCACTGCTGGACGAGATCAGCGGGCTGCTTGGACCCGTTGAATCGGAGGTCGCGGCGCGCTATCACATGCCAGCCTATCCGGTGGTATTGGTCATGGGGCTGCCCCGCTGTGGTTCGACGCTGACCATGCAGTGGCTGGCGGCCTCCGGCCGCTTTGGATATCCCAGCAATCTGCTGTCGCGCTTTTATGCCGCACCCTATGTTGGCGCCAGAATTCAGCAACTGCTGACCGATCCGCAATTCAGCTTCGGCGACGAGTTGCACGACCTGGCCAGCGCGGTCGGGTTTGACTCGACTCTGGGAAAGACCCGCGGCGCGCTGGCGCCCAATGAGTTTTGGTATTTCTGGCGACGCTTCATTCCCAACGTGGAGCCGCGCAAGCTGACGGAAGAGGAACAGTCTGCCGTGCGTTCGGCTGAGTTTACAGCCGAACTGGCGGCGCTGGAGGCTGCTTTCGACAAGCCGCTGGCGATGAAAGGGTTGATCCTGGCGCTGGATATTCCCTTCCTGGATCGGCTGCTGGACAACGTGCTCTTCTTGCACGTCCACCGCCATCCCTTCTATAATGTTCAGTCGCTGCTGGAGTCGCGTGAGCGCTACTATGGCGACCGTGCCGGCTGGTATTCAATCAAGCCGCCTGAGTTTGACTGGCTGCAGGACGAAGATCCGATCACACAGGTGGTGGGACAGGTCGCGTTTACCAGCCGGGCCATGCAGACTGATCTGGCGCAGGTCGATCCTGCGCGGCGGCTCGATGTCAGCTATGAGGCGTTTTGCGCCGATCCGGGCGCCGTCTGGGATCAGATCACCCAACGACTGCGTGCACAGGGTATGTCAGCCGACTGGCCATACACCGGCCCGCAGCGGTTTCCTGACACAAATCAATGTCGCTTATCCGCCGGGGACACCCAGGCAGTTCTCGACACATACCGGCGACTCACCGGTGATCGATTGACGCTATGACAAAGCAAACCCTGGCCGATCTGGCTGTTTTCGGCGGACCGCCGGCCTTCAACGAAATCCTGCATGTTGGCCGGCCCAACGTTGGCGACCGCGAGCGTTTGCTGGCGCGTATCGGCGATATGCTGGATCGGCGCTGGCTGACCAACCACGGTCCCTTCGTACACGAACTGGAGACGGAGCTCGCCGCGTTTCTGGGAGTGAGGCATGTGGTCGCGATGTGCAACGGCACGGTCGCGCTGGAGATCGCGGCGCGCGCATTGGGGCTGCATGGTGAGGTCATCGTGCCTGCGTTCACCTTCGTTGCCACTGCCCACGCTTTGCAATGGCAGGAGATCACACCGGTCTTCTGCGACGTTGATCCACACACACATCTGCTGGATCCGGACCAGATTGAGGCTATGATCACGCCGCGCACCACGGGCATCGTGGGCGTCCATCTCTGGGGACAGGCGTGCAACGTAGAGGCGTTGTCGGAGATCGCCCAGCGCCGCGGCCTGCGGCTCATCTACGACGCCGCGCACGCGTTCGGGTGTTCGCACGGAGACCGGATGATCGGCAACTTCGGCGACGCTGAGGTGTTCAGCTTCCACGCCACCAAGTTTTTCAACACCTTTGAGGGCGGCGCGGTGGCCACCAACGACGACGACCTGGCGCAGCGGATCCGGCTGATGCAGAACTTCGGCTTCACGGGGCTGGATACAGTGGTCTATGTCGGCACCAACGGTAAGATGAGCGAGGTGTCGGCGGCCATGGGACTGACCGGGCTGGAGAGCCTCGATGCCTTCGTCGCGTCAAACCGGCGCAACTACGATTGCTATGCCAGCGCGCTGGCTGGTGTTCCCGGCTTGCGCATGCTGCGCTACGACGGGCAGCAGCGGCAGAACTACCAGTACGTCGTTCTCGAACTGGACGGCGCGGCTGCCATTAGCCGCGACGATCTTGTTTCGGTGCTGCACGCTGAGAACGTGCGCGCCCGGCGTTACTTCTATCCCGGTGTTCATCGGATGGAACCTTATCGTTCGTATTTCCCACATGCCGGGCTGCTGCTGCCTGTGACCGAACGACTGGCGCAGCAGGTTTTGGTGCTCCCGACCGGGACCGCTGTCTCACCGCAAGACATTGACCGTATTGCCCAGCTTGTTGCATTTTCCGTGGCCAACGGCGCAGCCATCAGCCGCGCGCTGCCGGACACGCGAGGCGCGGTCGCATGAGTGTCAGGGTCAGCGTTTTGACGACCACCTACAACCATGAGCCGTTCATCGCACAGAACATCATCGGCGTGTTGGCCCAGCAGACTGACTTTGCAATCGAGCAGATCATTGGCGAAGATTGCTCCACCGATGGTACGCGCGCGGTCGTCGAATATTTCTGGCGGCAGCGCCCCGATGTCCTCAAGCCAATCCTTCGTGATCGCAACGTCGGCCGGCGTCAGAACTTCATCGAGTGCTTCCATGCCTGCCAGGGCGACTACATCGCCATCGTCGAGGGTGACGACTACTGGACCGCGGCGCGCAAGCTGCAAATCCAGGCTGATTTTCTGGACGCGAACCCGGACATCGCGATCTGTTTCCATGCGCTCGAACACCGTTATGAGGACGGCTCACAGCCGCCACGGATCAACCGGCGTAGTCGCTCCCGCTACACACTGGATGACCTGCTGGCTGGCAACGTCGTTCCAACCTGTACGGTGTTGTTCCGCAACCATCTCTTCGATGAATTTCCCGCATGGTTCGCGGACGTGCCGGCCGGTGACTGGCCGCTGCAGGTGCTCAATGCCCAGCACGGCGACATCGGCTATATCGACGCGGTGATGGCAGTGCAGCGGATCCACAGCGGCGGCGTCTGGTCGCCCAAGCCAGCATCCGAGCGACGGGAAAGCATGGTATCGATACTCAAAACGTTTCGCGACAACCTTGATCCGCGCAACCGGCCGGTCCTGGAACAAAACATCGCGCGCTGGCAGTTCAAGGTGCTGAACGCGCTGCTGATCGAAGGGCGCTACGCAGCCGCGGGGCGTTACGGGCTGGACTTGTTGCTTCATCCCGACGTGTCGCGAGCCGAGCTGCTGCGCGCTGCTGGCTGGGCGAGCCGTGCGCGATCAGACGTCGGAAGTCGCCCGGACTGAATGCAAAGTTGATGCGTTCGAGACAGGCTTTGCCGCCAATCGGCGGCTTCCCAAGTCTTCCCAAACTGCTTCATAGGAGCGACCTGTGCGTCTGTGCATCATCTCCAACCCGAACAGCATCCACACTCACCGCTGGGTCGAATATTTCGTCGGCCGCGGCCACGAAGTGACGTTGATCGGCGACCTGCCGTTGCGCCGGGCTGCGCCGGCAGGCGTTCGCTACATCGATCTGCCTGCGGAGCAGCAGGGCGGCAAGCTGCGCTACGCGGCCTGGACGCGGACGGTGCGGCGCATCGTCCGCGATCTGCAGCCTGACGTGCTGCACGCCCATTACATCGCCAGCACCGGCTGGCTGGGCGCAGGCGCGGGCTATCGCCCGTTTCTGGTCACCGCCTGGGGCTCCGACCTGCTGGTCAATGCGCAGCGGTCGCGGGTGCAGCGCCAACTGGCGCGCTGGGTGTTGCGCCGCGCCGACTACGTCACCTGTGTGTCGCAGAACCTGGCTGACGTCGCGCGGCAACTGGGCGCCGTTCCTGACCGGATCGAGGTCGCGCCGTGGGGCGTCGATACTGACGTGTTTTGTCCTGTCGGCGACCGAGATGCGTTGCGCCGCGCCCTGGGCCTGGAGGCCGCGCTGACGGTGATGAGCATCCGTTCGGTCAAGCCGGTCTACAACCCGCTGGCCATCGCCGACGCGTTCGGTCTGGTGGCGCAGCAGGCGCCGGCTGTCCGCTTCATCGTCCGTACCCACAACTCCGACGCCGAGCTGCTGGCGCAGTTTCGCCAACGAATCGACGCGGCCGGCGCGAGCGGCGCGGTCAGCTACACTGGCGACCTGTCCGACGACCGCGCCATCGCTGAAGGGTACGCTGCCGCCGACATCGCGGTGTCTGTGCCGTCGTCGGATGGGACGCCCTCCTCCGTGCTGGAAGCCATGGCCTGTGGCGCGGCGCCGATCCTCAGCGATCTGCCCTCGTTGCACGAGTGGGTCAGGGACGGCCAGGAAGGGTTGTTCGTGCCGGCCGGTGATGGCGGCGCGCTTGCTGCGGCGATTCTCCGTCTGGTGAGCGACGACGGACTGCGCGAGCGGCTGCGCGCCAACAGTCTGACAGTCATCGCTGACCGCGCCGATCGCGTTAAGCGAATGCGCCGCGCCGAGGAAATCTACGAAACGCTGGCCGCCGGTCGTACGCCGCATCCGCCGCAAGAAGTTACACTCTCTCCGTGAAGTTGAACTTTTCCGCTGCTTGGTCGAGGAATCTATGTCACGCTCACCTGCCTACCGGTTACATCGCATTCTATACAACCTCAGCAACCTGCCGCGTTTCGATGCTGTCAAACGCTGGCGGGGCCGGCATTACAGCGCGCTCATGCGCAGCGCCGGCCAGGCGTTGAACGTCGATGCGGGCGTGAAGATTTTCAATCCCGGCAACGTTGCGGTCGGCGACAACTGTTTCATCGGAGCGGGCACGAGGTTGTATGCCTGGAACGAGCGCATCACCATCGGCAACGACGTCATGATCGCCGCCGACGTGCTGATGATCACCCGCAATCATGGCCACGACCGGCTCGACATCCCCATGACCCGCCAGGGATACAGCAACGCGCCCATTGTCATTGAAGACGACGTGTGGATCGGCTTCCGCGCGGTGATCCTGGCCGGGGTGACCATCGGCAGCGGCAGCATCGTCGGGTCGTGCGCGGTGGTGACCAAGGATGTCCCAGCGTACAGCGTCGTGGGCGGTGTGCCGGCGCGCGTCATCAGGAGCAGGGTGAACGGTGATCGGTAAACGGTAATCAGTATTCGGATCGGACCGATCACCGACCACCGATTACTGATCACTGGTCACCGTTCACCTAGCGACAACCATGGCTATCAAAATCTGTATCCTGAGCAGCGTTCATATCGCGCTTGACAACCGTGTTTTCTACCGCGAGGCGTGCAGCCTGCAACGTGCCGGCTACGACGTGACGCTGATAGCGGTCCATGACCGCGAGGAAATCAAGGACGGGGTGCGAATCGTGCCGCTGCCGCGGGTGCCGCGCTGGCAGCGGCCGCTGCTGTGGCGCGAGGTGTTGCGGCTGGCGTTGGCTGTCGATGCCCATCTCTACCTGTTCCATGACCCGGAGTTGTTGCTGCCGACGCCGCTGCTGCGTTGGCAAACCGGCCGCCCGACAGTCTACGATGTACACGAAGTCAACGCGGACTTCATCGCCGTCAAGGATTACATGCCGGCCGCGTTGCGTTATCCGGCCGCATGGGCGTTTGGCTGGCTGGAGCCGCTGCTGGCGCGCCTGCAAAGCGGGCTGATCTTCGCGGATGATCAGATAGCACAGGATTTCGCCGAAATTGATGTGCCGAAGACGACGCTGTTCAATTTTCCGGCGGTTGAGTTTGCGCGAGCGGCTACCCTCACCCCGGCCCTCTCCCATGGGGAGAGGGGGCCAGAGGCGGAACCGGAAGCGGAGCCGATTGTGCTTTATCTCGGCGGCATGGAGCGCAACCGTGGCTCTGCGCTGATGGTGGAGGCGTTTGCGCGCGTGCTGCGTGAGATGCCGGCGGCGCGGCTGCTGGTGGTCGGGCATTTCATGCCGCCGGACCTGGAACAGGAAGTAGCCGATCATGCGGCGCGGTTGGGCATTGCTGACGCTGTGACGCTGACGGGACGGGTGCCGTTCGAGACCATCGGCCGTTATTTGCAGCAGGCAGCGGTAGGCTGGGTGACATGGCAGGCGGCGCGCAAGAACCAGCGCAACATCCCCACCAAGCTGTTCGAGTACATGGCCTACGGGTTGCCGGTGGTCAGCAGCGATCTGCCTTCGACGCGGCCCTTTGTCCACGACGGCGTCAACGGCTACCGGGTGCGGGCTGATGACCCGGCTGCGCACGCCGCGGCGATTCTCGCACTTTTGCGCGATCCCGGCTACGCCGCGCGACTGGGCCGGGCCGGGCGGATTCTGGTCCAGGAACGCTGGAACTGGCAGGAGATGGAGAAGCGGTTGCTGCGGCTGGTGGAGGAGTTGATTTCCGTGAATGGAGAGATTTCGGAAGTCGCCGACCGGCAATGACGGTTAGATTTCTGTGTTGGGCCTGTTCACGTTTATGTTCGGCGACTTCCGAAATCTGGCGTTCTAAACCCCGTACCCCAGTCGAGCCATGGTCGGCTCGATCAGCGGCAGGATGCGTTCGATCTCGGCGCCGTGCTTGCGCCGCCATTTTTCGGCGTCAGGCGTCGAAACGACGTTGATTTCTGGCAGTTTGTCAGTGTACCTGCCAAAGTTGGCGGCGAAGTCGAGGTCAAGGAAATCGGCCATGGCTTGCAGGGCCGTGCGCGGGTCAGCCACCAGGCTTTCATAGCTCAGTGTCAGATAGGGGACGCGGCCGGCCGTTTCAGCGCGATGTTCCAGCACAGCCTCGTTGCAGCGGATCCACTGCCAGGCGCAGACCTCCTCCAGCGGGCTGCCGGTCAGGTCCCGCCAGCCGGGGATCAGCGAGAAAGCCCAGCGCGGCCGGCTGTAGCCGGGAATGGCGAGCGTGGCCGGCACATCGTAGCCGGGGAAGGTGTGCGGCTCCAGCCAGCCCTCCATCAGCGAGCTGATGTTGCTGCGTCCATCGCGGGTCAGGTAGATGATGCGGGCGTCGGGAAAAAGCGCCAGAAAAAAGGGCAGGCGCAGACAGTTTTCGGGCGTCTTCTCGACCAGGCAGATGTCGCCTCTGGGCGGCGCGACCCGGTTGCGCAGCGTCACGGCGTGGCGGATGGCGTCCAGGCCAGCCTGTGGCAGCGCGCTGCTGACGCCTGACCCTGCTGCGTCGCCGCGCCCACGGCGACGGATGCGACGATAGAGCGAGTTGTCGCGCAGGCCGCCGCGGAACTGGTTGACGCTGCGCCAGAATGTGCCCGGCGCAGCCTGTCGCTGGAACTCGTGCAACATCCAGGCGCGCGATTCGGCAGTCAGATCGCTGGCGTCGAGCGCGCCCGATTCCCAGCCCTTGACGGCCGGTGCATGGTAGCGTTCGATGATGGCTTTGCTTTCGTAGCCGATGGACCAGAGCGCGGGTGCTTCCGAGAGGATGTTGAAAAGCAACGTGGTGCCCGAACGCGGGCAACCGATGACGATAACAGGTGAGCGGATCATGTGCCGATACTACCAGTGCGTCGCACGCGCGTCAAGATTGGTGGAGCGGTGTACCGCGCCAAGCCGCCGAGCGATTCGTCGTGTTGACAGGGATATGCGCCTCGGCTATAATCACTGCAACAATTGAGATTTGCAACGACTGTGAACCGGAGGAGTAGGCGGCACGCCGTCACCAGGGAGGGCAGGTCAGCGACTGAGAGCCTGCCCGGACGTGAGCACCGCTGAAGGTCGCCGGTGAGTTGGACGACTGAACCGGTAATCGGTAGACAGTAATCAGTAACCTGAACAATTCGTCCGGCACTGATTACTGACAACTGATTACCGATCACCGAATAGGTCGCCCCGGGTTAGCCCGTTACAGCGTGAAGTGGGTGGTCAGCACATGGGTGCAGGCCGCCAAACAAGGTGGTACCGCGAAAGCCCCTTTTCGTCCTTGTGATGAAGGGGGCTTTTTTGTTGAGGCAAGGACACCCAATGACTCACTGGTGGCAAGACCTGTTTGATGAGAAATACCTGCGCATGTTCGCTGAAGCGCGGCCGCCGATGCGTACCGAGCAGGAAGTCGAGGCGCTACTGGCTGTGTTGGAACAGCACTGCGACCAGCCGGCCGACGTGCTCGACTTGGCATGCGGCTACGGGCGCATCGCGCTGCCGCTCGCGCTGGCCGGCCACCAGGTGACCGGCCTGGACCTGTCGGGGTATCTGTTGAACGCGGCGAAATCAGCAGCCGGGCAGGCTGGTGTTTCGGTGACATGGCAGGAGGGCGACATGCGCACCTTGCCGGCCGGCTGGACAGCGCAGTTCGACGCCGTGCTCAACATGTTTTCCGCGTTCGGCTACTTCGATGAGGCCGCGGACAACCAGCAGGTACTGGCTGAGGTGGCGCGTGTGCTGCGACCCGGCGGCATTTTCATCCTGGATCTGGCCCAGCGCGACGCCTTGGTGCATAACTTCCGGCCCACCGACTGGTTCGAGGTGGATGATCTGCTGGTCTGCGTCAGCCGCCAGTTCGACGCGATTACGGGCAGCAGCACCGAGTACTGGCTATGGTCTGACGAACAAGGCGAACGTCAGAGCCTCTACTTCCGGGTGCATCTTTACAACGCGACCGAGCTGACGAGCATGCTGCAAGCTGCCGGGCTGGAGCCATTGGAATACTACGGCAATCTGGCCACGCCGTTGGATGAAAACCCGTTTGAACCGTTTAACAGCCGGCTGGTGATTGTGGCCAAGAAGTTGTAGCCGGCGAAGGATAATCTGATGAGTGAAAGCAAGGCATTCTACGACACTGTCGCCAACCGGCACCGGCTGTTCTACCGCGACTGGCCGGCCTTCGTCAAGCAGGAAGGGAGTTGGCTGGACGATCTCCTTCGCCCGCGAGGCGCACGATCAGTGCTGGACTGCACCTGCGGCATCGGCACACAGGCGCTGGCCCTGGCGCTGCTGGGCTACGAAGTCAGCGCCAGCGACCTCAGCGACGAAAACCTGGCGCTGGCCCAACGCGGCGCGGACGAGTATGGCGTCGCCGTCGCCTGGCATCGCGGCGACGTGCGCGCACTGGATCAGGTGTCACTGGCCGGCCCGTTCGACGCCGTGCTGTCGCTGGGTAACTCCCTGTCGCATCTGCTGACGGAGACTGACGTGCAGACCGCGCTGCGCCAGATGGTGGATCAGACACAGCCCGGTGGGCTGGTGCTCGTCGGCCAGCGCGATTGGGAAGCGATCGCCGCCGAAAGGCCGCGCTTCCAGTTTCGCCACGAACACCTCGACACGCCTGCACCCGGCCAGCGCACGGTGTTGTGGGATCTGTGGAGCTACGACGATCCGCTGGTGACGTTTGAAGTTTTCTTCTCGCAGGGCGGTCCCGAAGGCTGGGAAACAGAGGTGTTTCCACTGCGCTACCGGATGTGGCGGCGGCGGGAAGTGATGGAGATGATGGAAGAGGCGGGCCTAAGCGGCGTGCGCGAAGTGCCGTGTGACTGGGAAGTACGGCTGGCTGGCAACCGCCTGAGATAAACGAGACGAGGAATCATCATGACTAACAATCCTTATGACATGCCAAAAACCTACGACTTCGAGGCGGCAGAGGGGCGGCTGTACGACTGGTGGGAGGAGAATGGCTGGTTCAAGCCGGAAACCGCCGATCCGGACGCGCAGCCGTTCGTGATTTCCATCCCGCCGCCCAACGTGACCGGCGTCCTGCACCAGGGACACGCACTCTTCGTAGCGTTGGAAGACCTGATGATCCGCTACGCGCGCATGTCAGGCAAGGCCGCCCTGTGGGTGCCAGGCACTGACCACGCCGGCATCGCGACGCAGCTTCAGGTCGAACGCAAGCTGCGCAACGAAGGAACCAGCCGCGAGGAGCTGGGTCGCGAGCGCTTTCTGGAGGCCTGCTGGGCCTGGAAGAACGAAAAGCACAGCGGCATCACCAGCCAGATACGGCGGCTGGGCGCGAGCTGCGACTGGGACCGTGAGCGCTTCACGCTGGACGACGGGCTGAACATCGCGGTCAACGAGGCGTTCGTGCGCCTGCATCGGATGGGGCTGATCTACCAGAGCGAGTACATCGTCAACTGGTCGCCCGGCTTGCAAACCGCCGTCAGCGACGTGGAGGTGGAGTACACCGACGAGCAAGGTACGCTCTACTACTTCAAATACCCGCTGGCCGGTCACAGTCTGGACGAAGGGCCGGGCAAAGGCTACATTCCCGTGGCCACCACCCGTCCTGAGACGATCCTGGGCGACACCGCCGTCGCCGTGCATCCCGACGACGAACGCTACCGGCATCTGATCGGCAGCACCTGTCTGGTGCCGACGCTGAACCGCACGATTCCTGTGATCCACGACACCTATGTGTCCACCGAGTTCGGCACGGGTGCGTTGAAGATCACACCGGGACACGATCCCAATGACTTCGCCATCGCCCAGCGCCATGGCCTGGCCATCGTCAACATCATGAACAAGGATGCGACGCTCAACGAGAACGCCGGACCGTACAGCGGTCAGGAGCGATTCGCGGCGCGCAAGCAGCTTTGGGAAGACATGCGCACGGCCGGGCTGGTGATCAAGGAAGAACCGTACGCGCTGACCGTGCCGCGCGCCCAGCGCGGCGGCGAGATCATCGAGCCGCTGATCAGCAAGCAGTGGTTCGTCAACACCGATGGCATGGCCGCCCTGGGGCTGGCGGCCGTGCGCAGCGGCCAGATCAAAATCGTGCCTGAGCGCTTCACGAAAGTCTACTACCATTGGCTGGAGAACCTGCGCCCGTGGTGCATCAGCCGTCAGCTCTGGTGGGGACATCGCATCCCTGCGTGGTACGGTCCTGATGGCCAAGTGTTCGTGGGCCGCAACCAGGCCGAGGCGCAGGCGCAGGCAGCTACCCACTATGGCAAGCCGGTGGCGCTGGAGCAGGACCCGGACGTGCTCGACACCTGGTTCAGCTCGGGGCTTTGGCCCTTCAGCACGCTGGGCTGGCCGGAAGACACGCCCGATCTGCGCCGTTTCTATCCCACCGACGTGCTGGAAACCGGCTACGACATCCTGTTCTTCTGGGTGGCGAGGATGATCATGCAGGGGCTCCTGTACACCAACGACATCCCCTTCCACACGGTCTATCTGCACGGACTTGTCAGAGATGAGCAGGGTCGCAAGATGTCCAAGACGTTCAACAATGTCATCGACCCCATCGAGGTGATGAATGAGTTCGGCGCCGACGCGCTGCGCTTCACTCTGTTGACCGGCTCGACGCCTGGCAACGACATGAACCTGAGCATCGACCGGGTGCGCGCCAACCGCAATTTCGCCAACAAGATCTGGAACGCGACCCGCTTTACGCTGGCGAATCTGGGCAAGCTGACCAGGCAAGGTGATCAGTTATCAGTAATCAGTTATCAGTCGTCAGAAGGAACTGATTACCGATCACTGCATACTGATCACTGGACTTTGGCCGATCGCTGGATCGAGAGCCGGCTGAACCACACCGTAGCCGAAGTGACGCGGCTGTTCGACTCGTACCAGTACGGCGAGGCGGGCCGGCAGGCCTACGAGTTTCTATGGGGCGAGGTGGCCGACTGGTACATCGAGACCGCCAAGGGCCAGTTCGATGCTGGCGGCGAGGCGGCCTGGCGGACAGCCCACAGGCTGGTACGGGTGCTGGATCAGACGCTGCGCCTGCTGCATCCGTTCATCCCCTTCGTGACTGAGGACATCTGGCAGCAACTGCGCGCGGCTGCGCTGGCAACCGGCGTCCCGGCCGGCGACGGCGACTGGCCGGAGGCGCTGATCGTCGCGCCGTGGCCGGTGGCTGGCAAGCGCAACAAGCGCGCCGAAGGCGATTTCGAACGCGTGCAGGAGATCGTGCGCGCGGTGCGCAACGCACGCGCCGAGTACAACGTGACGCCAGGCCGGCGCATCGGCGCGCTGGTCAGCGCCGGGAAACATGCCGACCTCGTACAGCGTGAACTGTCGGTGATTGCCGGCCTCGCGACACTGGATTCGGAGCACGTGCAGGTGGCTGACAGCCTGGAGATCCCGGCTAAGTCAGCTTCCATGGTGGCCGGCGGTGTCACCATTGCGCTGCCGCTGGCCGATCTGGTCGACCTGGATGTGGAACTGGCGCGGCTGCGCAAAGAACTGGCCAACGCGCAGAAGATGGCCGACAGCACCGCCGCGCGCCTGGCGAATCCCGGCTTCGTCAACAACGCGCCTGACAACGTCATCACCGGCGCACGCCAGCAACTGGCTGAATGGCAGGCCAAGCAGACTCAGATCGAAGAACGGCTGGCGACCCTGGAAGGCTAGCCTTGATCGACGCGGTTGCGCGTTTGCTGTAACAAAAACGGGGCCAGCATCGCGCCGGCCCCGTTTTTGTTGTCCCACAGTCAGGATGTAGAGCTGCTCAGCCTGCGAGCAACAGTTCAAGCGTTTCCACTGCCCATGATGTGGCCTGTTGCTGGTTACTGGCCGAGCACCACTGCGATTTCAGCCGTGTACCCGGCAATGGCGTTTGCGGTCGCGCTCACCAGATCAGCGCCAACCTCTTCCGCGCCGATCAGTGCACCTTCTGCCCCCGCCAGCGCACCATAGATCATGCGCAGCAGACGGCGCGCCTCGGTCGGCCCGTGGCCCAAGGCGACCAACGTCTTGTCGATCTGTACCGTGTGCTGGCGCATGTGCGACTCGAAGCGGTGTAGACGGAAGCGCACGCTCAGCGGCCCGCTCTCCCAGTAGACCGAGGGCAACGCCAGTTCGTCCTCGCTGATGTCTGCCAGCTCCGCAAGAATGCGCCCGTGGATCATCTCGTGGAATGCCATGATGCCCGTCAGTGGGCCTTCCAGCGCGGCGTCCTCGTCGGTGGCTTTCATGCCAAGGATCGCCTCGTAGGTTTCCAGGTCCATTTTAACCGGCTCGCTGACGCCGGCGCGCAACTGGGTGAGCGCGTTGACCAGCACGGTGAAGAAGCCAGCATCCGCGCCGGCAATGTGGCCCAGCGCCTGCCGCACCGGCCATTCAGCTTCAGCCGGCGGGGTATCCAGAGTGGTTGCGTCAATGCCGCGCATCGCGGCGTACAGATCCCGGTAGGCGACGTGATATTGTGCCAGTATCCTCTGGGCTGATGAGGGTGGTCTTCCCGCGATTTGACGCTCCTGCTGCAATTGTACAGTCAGCGTACGAAGTTCTTCGAAGACGCGAAAGAAGGCGAAGCGCACGCCCTCCTCGTCGTAGGAATTCCATGCCCAGGGTCGGTCCAGATCAGTGTCGGTGAGATTTTGCGTCAGGTCGGCAAAGGCGTCTATCGATTGCGCCAGGGACAATGTTGCTTCGGTCATTGCGTGCTCTCCGTTTCTGTCTCAGGCCGGCGTCGATAGCGGCCGGTCACTCGTTCCAATTCATCGATTTGTTCAGCCGTAAGCGCCGAGCATTCACCCCTTGCGGCATGGGCCAGCAATACAATTCGTGCAACCTCCTCTACCAGCAGCACCTTGCGCAATGCGCTGTCGGTCGAATCGGCGACGACAACCAGTCCATGGTTGCGCAGCAGGACGGCATCGTGGTCCACCACCTGCGCCGCGACCGCGTCGGCCAGCGCCTGGGTCGTTGGTGTGATGTATGGCAGCAGCGGCGCCTGTGGACCGATCGCCAGATAGAAGTCAGGCGTGATGGCGGGGATGCTCATGCCGGCGCATCCCAGGGCAACGCAGTTGGGCGGCGAGACAAATACAACCGTCGCTGCGTCGGGTCGCGCGCGATAACATGCCAGATGGACGGCGTGTTCACTGGAAGCGCGCGTCAGTTGCCATGAATTCTTGTCCTGAACATTCAGGGGCACAAAATCGGCTGAAGTCAGCCTGTCCAGCCGCGCGCCGGCCGGTGAGATATAACACAACTCGTCCCAGCGCAAGCTGATGTTGCCGCCTGAACCGCGCACAAATCCTTTTTCCACCAGTGTGCGCCCGGTCGCTACCAAGTTGACAAGACGGGAATCTAGTGTCATCGGTTTCTCCTTGTGGGGCGGAAGGGAAAAGAGGGAAACCAGGGAAATCGCCCTGCTCTCCAGAGTTGCGACAGTTCCCTCCTTTCCTTCTTTTCCCTTCTTTCCTTCCGCTGCCTCTTACAGCAAGGCCGCCAGGTCAGCGGTAGACTCCAGCACCAGATCGGCGTTGCCGAAATCCTTCGGTTCGCCGAAGCCGCACAGGACGCCGATGGCCAGCACGCCGGCCGCGCGCGCTGCCTCGATGTCCACGGTTGTGTCGCCGACCATCACCGCCTGACCCGCGGCGACGTTCAGCAGGGCGAGCGCGCGCAGCACCGGCTCGGGATGCGGCTTGATCCGGTTGGTGCTGTCAGAGCCGACAATAGCCTGGAAGCAACCGGTCAGCCCTTGGTGGTCGATGTAGGCGCGCAGTTCAGCCTCGGCGCGGGTGCTGACGATCGCCAGCTTGTAGCGTCCAGCCAACCGGGTTACCAGCTCCACGGTGCCAGCCACCGGCATCACGCTGACTCGATTGGATCGGTCATCCAGCAGCCCCAAACGCGTGGCGAGGCCGATGATGCCGCGGTCCAACCCGAGGCGATCCAATCGCACCAGCCAGCGGTTGAGAAAATCGTGGTTGTGCATGATCAGCCGGCGCGCTGCGCGCGTGGTGTCGCGGTCAGGCAGGAAACGGCGCACCGGCTTCAGCCGCCCGGCAAGCCGCTCAACCGCCTGATCGTCGGTCTCGATCAGCGTTCCGTCCAGGTCGAACAGGATTGCTGCGATAGCCCGACCGCGGATCGAGGGCTGGGTGAACCCGTCCGCGGCGTCTGACTGAAGGGATGAAACTGGAATTTCGGTCGATGGATGGTGAGTCATGGATTGAAACGCGTGGCCGGACCACGGCGTTGCGTGCTATCTTACCACGGGTCGCGGACTGAGGGAAGCGGTCGCAGCATGGCGGTTGAAACGATGCAATGGCAGAGGTGCAGTGTGTGGGCATTCAACATGAGTTGACGCTCTGGCCGGTATATGACCGCGCCCAGCCACCGTTTTGAATGTCCCCTGAAGCTCAGGCCGGTCTCCGACCGAGTCCAGCCACTATTTGGAATTCTCCTCCGACGCTCTGGCCGGTCTCCGACCGAGTCCAGCCGCAGTGTTGACTTCCCCCCTTTTGTTTTGTGTCTCCCTGGGTAACGTGCTATGCTGCGGGCGTGAATCTCGTTACTCTGCAAAATATCCGCAAACAATTCAGCGAACGCGTGCTGTTGGATGACGTCAGCTTGCTGATCAACCAGGGCGATCGCATCGGACTGATCGGCGTCAACGGCAGCGGCAAGACGACTCTGCTGCGCATCATTGCCGGTTTGGAGACGCCCGACGACGGCAAGGTTACCGTCTGGGGCGGCGTCCGTGTGCGTTATCTGGCCCAGGAGCCTGCGCTGAACGAACGTCTCTCCGTGCTGGAAACCCTGTTTCAGAGCGATGCGCCGCAGATGCGCCTGCTGCGCGATTACGAGGCGGCCAACCAGTCGCTGCAACGCCAGCCTGCCGATCCTGCGGTGCAGGCGCGCTTCGCCGCGCTGACCGAAGCCATGGATCGGGCAGGCGGTTGGACGGCCGAGGCGGCTGCCAAGGCAATCCTGACGCGGCTGGGCGTCTCTGAGTTCGATGCGCTGATCGCCACGCTCAGCGGCGGGCAGCGCAAGCGGGTCGCACTGGCGCGCGCGCTGCTGGATCCTGGCGACCTGCTCATTCTCGACGAGCCCACCAACCATGTCGACGCCGACGCGGTCGACTGGCTGGAGAGCACACTGCTAGGCTTGCCGGCCGCGCTGCTGATGGTCACCCATGATCGCTACTTCCTCGACCGGGTGGTCAATCGCATCGTTGAACTGGATCGCCGCCAACTGGTCAGCTATAGCGGCAACTACACCCGCTATCTGGAGCAGTCGGCTGAACACCACGAGCGGCTGGCTGAGATGGAGGAGGACCGCCGTCGGCTGCTGCGCCGCGAACTGGAGTGGCTCCATCGCAGCCCCTCGGCGCGTGCTACCAAGCAGAAGGCGCGCAAGCAGCGGGTTGAGGAACTCCTGACCCTGCGCTTTGACAGCCGACAGGACAAAGTTGCCATGGCGCTGGCCAGCCGCCGGTTGGGTAAGAAGGTGTTGGCAGCGCGCAACCTGGCCAAGGGGTACAGCGGCAAGCCGGTCTTTGCTGGCGTTGATTTCGAACTGGAGCCCGGCGACCGGATCGGCATCATCGGTCCCAACGGCGCGGGCAAGAGCACCTTCCTTGACATTCTGGCCGGCAAACTCCAGCCGGACGCCGGCGTGGTGGAATGGGGTGAGACGGTACAGGTTGGCTATTACGACCAGCGCAACGTCGACCTGGACGAGTCGCAGCGGGTTATCGACTTTATCAAAGGCGAGGCCGAGCTGATTCGCGTTCAGCAGCGCAATACGCCAGTCTGGAACCGTACCGCGGCTGACCTGCAACTGATCGACGCGCCGCAGATGTTGGAGTGGTTCCTTTTTCCGCGGCCACAACAGTACGCTGCTATCGGCGCGCTCAGCGGTGGTGAACGGCGGCGACTCTACCTGCTGCGGACCCTGATCCACCAGCCGAACGTCTTGCTGCTGGACGAACCGACCAACGACCTTGATATCCAGACGCTGGCGGTTCTGGAGGAATTTCTGGACCACTTTGCCGGCTGCCTTGTAGTCGCCAGCCATGATCGCTACTTCCTGGATCGCGCGGTGGACTATTTGGTGAGCTTCGAAGATGGACGAGTCAGCGGGCGCTATCCGGCGCCGTTCAGCGTTTATCGGCGGTTGCGGGAGGAGGAAGCAGGGAAAGATGGGAAAGGAGGGAAAGAACGGAGAGAGGACGAAGGGGAGTTAGCGAAGGCAAATGCGCAATCTGGCGTGACGGAAGAGTCTGGACCGCGGAAGTTGACGTGGAAGGAACAGCGCGAGCTTGAAGCGCTGGAAACCCGTATCGAGGGATTGGAAGCGCGGCAGGCGGCGCTTCAAAGTGAGGTCAACGCCAGCGGTGACGACTACTTGCGACTGCAGGATCTGGCGGAGCAGCTTCTGGTGTTGGAGACCGAGTTGGATGAGGCGATGACGCGCTGGCTGGAGTTGTCAGAACGCTAGCGGGAGGCGGCAGAAGCAAATTGCTGCTGGATGACGCGAGAGCGCTCTGGGTTGCCCGGCCCAGAGCGCTCTCTATCGGAAAAGGAGGAGAAGAAGAGACTGATCATCTCAGTTAGTATTCTAGCACCTCCTGTGATTCGTTACTCGACGCCAATCCTACGCTTTCCCTACGTTTCTGGTCCCGCCTCGTCAGGTTCTCCCATATTTGGCGTGGCAGCCTCTGATTCGGCCTCCATTTCGGCGATCTCTTCAGCGACAGAATCCCCGACGCCCTCCACTCTGTCCGGCGCGGCAGCGCCTCGGGTTGCCTCGTAGAGTTGGTGGCGCAGGTCGGCAATGACGGCTTTGCGCTCGCTCAATGCTTCCTGCAGTTGGGTCAGCCGCTGATTACGGCTGGCTGCCTGCTTCAACGCCTCATCCAGCCTTTGTCGCAGGCTGTTGATCTCGGCCTGCTGGCGATTAATAGCGGCGCGCAGCCCCTTGTCGGCTCCGGAACTTGAACGCAGCGTCACCCGCTGCCGGTCCAGAATATCTTCGGCCTCGGCAAGCTGCTTTTCGCGTTCGGTCAGCTTGGTTTGGAGTTCCGTGATGCGTCCATCGCGTCGCTCCAGCTCGCTGCGCAGCTTGTCAAGCTCGGCCTGCTGCTGGTGGACGCGGGTGTCCAGCGTCAATGCGTTCGCCTCCATTTCGCGCAGGCGGGCATCGCCTTCCTTGACCCGGTCCTCCATGCGCGTCATGGCGCGTTCCAGATCGGAACGTGCGCTTTCCAGTCCCGAAACCTGTGTTTCCAGAGTGGCTACGGTCTGCTGGCGCTCGCGCAGCTGTCCTTCTGTTTTGCTCAGGCGTTCCTTGAGTTCGGCGTTGTCGTTTTCACGGTATTGCAGCCGGCTTTCCAGCTTGCCGATTTCTTCGCGGTCCCGGGCACGGGCCGATTCCTCCTCGGCAATGCGGGCATTCAGCGATTGTGCTTGCTGCTGGCCGCTCTTCAGAACCGTGAAGCGCATAACCAGCCACATCACGATCAATCCGGCAACAAAACCAACGACGGCCCAGACAACAGGGGTCATGGCTTCCTCCTTGAATGGGTGGCGGCGTCCAACGAATGATCAGGTTGTCAGCAACCTGCTGATAGCCACACTTTATCACTCTTCTGCCGACTCCGCAAGTGATTTTGCTGGCAACGGCGCAACTCATGTTGTATAATCCCGCAGCGTTCCTGACAGCGGGCGCTATAGCTTGGTGCCACGTGAAACGAAAGACATGGCCGCACGCCGGTCAGCGGTAATTGCGTTTGTTGCATCACGTTTCACCTCTCCCAAAGGCAACCTATGACACGCAAAGTAGCAACTCTAATATATGCAGCGCGCGACGGCAAGGTGTTGATGATGCATCGCCGCAAGCAGCCCAATTTGGGCCAGTGGACCGCGCCCGGCGGCAAGGTAGAGATCGACGAGTCGCCGGCTGAATGCGCCGTGCGCGAGCTGTACGAAGAGACCGGACTGGTCGCCACAGGCCGGCCTCAATTGCGCATCATCGTCACTGAAACCTCGCCGCTGCCCGACTGGCAGTGGCTGATGTTCATCTACCGCGTCGCCGAGTTCAGCGGTGATCTGACAAGCTGTGACGAGGGCGACCTGGCCTGGATCGACGCTGACCAGGTGCTGACGCTGGATATTCCCCAAGCCGACGCCATTTTCTATCCGTACGTGGTCGGGAGCAATCCGGTCCCGATTTCGATGAAGTTCGAGTACGACAGCGACCTGCGCCTGGTCAACTGGCGGGTGGAATGATGCAAACTGACGAGATTATCATTCGCCCGGCCACCGAAGCGGATGCTGAGGTTATCAAGCAGACCATCAAGTCGGCCGGTCTGGACCGAACCGGGCTGGACTGGCGGCGCTTCAAGCTGGCAGTGGCGCCTGACGGCGACGTGCTTGGCATGTGTCAGGTGCGCCGGTATTGGGACACCAGGGAACTGGGCAGTCTCTGGGTGCGCAAAGACTTCCGCAAGCGTGGTCTGGGCGGCATGTTGATTCGGGCCTGTCTGGCGGAAGAAAGCCCGCCGGTGCATCTGGAGTGTGTTGAAGCTCGCCAGCCCTACTACGAGCAGCATGGATTTGTCCGTATTCCCGTGTTACAAGCGCCGCGCGGGCTGCGCTTGAAGTCGGCCATCGGCGGGACGTTGGCGCGTGTCTTTGTCCGGCAGCGCATCATCGTCATGCGCTGGGAGGGCGCGGAGGACACCTGAAGACCTCGGAAATCGCCCGGGCACACGAGGGCTATGTCGTGGCTCATCGGCGACTTCCGAACTCTCTTCGTCCAGTTGCTCACCACCCGTACTGTCCGATCAGGGGAACGAAGGCCACCGCTGACAACTGTTCTTCCTTGAAGGTCTCGCCGGTTCTGATGACGCGTACCAGAGTCTGGGCGCCGCGCGGGCCGACCGGCGTCACCATCCGTCCACCGTCGGCCAACTGCTCCAGCAAGGGGACAGGCACGCGCGGTGCAGCACAGGTGACCAGAATCGCCTCGTAAGGGGCGTGCTCCGGCCAGCCCAGACTGCCATCGCCAACGAAGTAGTGCACATTGTCGATTTCCAGTTCCGCCAGAATCCTTGCGGCCCGTTGCGAAAGGCTGGCGATCCGTTCTACGGTGAACACCTGCGCGGCCAGCCTGCCAAGCACCGCTGTTTGATAGCCCGATCCGGTTCCAATCTCCAGGACCTTCTCGGTTCCCTGCAACGCCAGCAACTCAGTCATGTGGGCAACGACGTAGGGCTGCGAGATCGTTTGCTCATCGCCAATCGGCAGCGCACCGTCATAATAAGCTGACGAGCGCTCGCCGGGCGGGACAAACCGCTCGCGCGGCAGCGCACCCATGACCTGCAAGACACGGCGGTCGTGAATTCCCCAGTGCTCAAGCTGCGTTTGAACCATCCAGGCGCGCTGTTGTTCGAAGGACATCCCACTCGGTGGTGAGGCGCGAAATTGCTGTTCAGACATGAGCCTAATAGCGAACCGAGAAGCTGAGAAAGGCGCCGGTGTATGGTTCGTAGCGCACGTCGACGCCGGTGACCAGCGCGTTGGGTGGGCCCTGGCGGCACCATGCTACCATGTCGCGGACTTTGGTTTCGTCCCCTTCGAACACAGCTTCGACCTGGCCATTTGGCAGGTTGCGCACCCAGCCCGCCACGCCGTGGGTATTGGCGCGTCGCTGCGTCTGGCCGCGAAAAAACACGCCATGTACATGGCCGCTGACCAATACGTGGGCCCTGACGTCGCTCATGGTCCTATCCTGTGAAACGGTTGCTCGGTCTCTGCTTCAACCAGTGGTAATATGGCGGGAGGAGGCTGCCAGCTATCTTCGTTTTATCATCTTCCTTCCTGCCTGTCAAGCGTTTTGGCGAACCGGCAAGCGCGCCTCCCCATTCATGACAGGATCGTCATCCACTTTCATTCGCTGTTCATCCTCATTTCATGATCCTGTGCTACAATATGCAATAGTACATCAGTCGCGGCGGTGGCGGTCACTTCTGCGGTTGGTTGCCGACAGGGACAGGCGAACGCGAACGCCATAGTCACCGTTACTATTCATGGGAGGCACCCCGATGAGACACCTAATCCCCATCCTTGTGTTTGTGTTGATTGTGACACTTGCGCCGGCAGCGAGCGCAGCCGGCGTCTTGCAACAGGACTCGCCCCCGCTTCCCGGCTCGCTGTGGGAAGCCACACCCTGGATCGAGACCGGCCCTGAAGCAGTGCAGCCCGGCTCCGACGCGCCCGCTGCCAACATCGTTCCCTGGGCGCGTATGGTCTTCCAGTCCTATCGCGACAACAACTGGGAGATCTACGGTGCCAACCCGGATGGATCAGGTGCGGTGCGGTTGACGAATCACCCGGCCCTGGACAAAGATGCGCGGCTGAATCGAGGCGCCACCCGCATCGTGTTCGCGTCAGACCGCGCCGGCGGTGATTTCGATATCTTTGCCATGAACGCGGACGGCAGCGGCGTCACGGCGCTAACCAACGATTCCACCGATGATCAGGCGCCGGCATGGTCGCCGGACGGCGCGCGCGTCGTTTTCGAAAGCTACCGTCACGGCATTGACAACGCCGAAGTATACGTCATGAACGGCAACGGCAGCGGCCAGACGCGCCTGACCAACAGCCCCGGCTACGACGGAACACCCTCGTATTCCCCTGATGGAAGCAAGATCGCCTTTGTTTCCAATCGCAACGGCCCCTATCGCATCATGGTGATGAACGCGGATGGCTCCGGCCAGCAAGTCCTGTCCAACCAGCAGAATGCCTTCGACCCGGTTTGGTCGCCCGATGGCCGGCAAATCGCCTATGACGCCGACTACGACGGCGACAATTGGGAGGAACTGTGGCTGATGAACGCCGACGGCAGCAACCAGCACATGATCTACAACCCCAGCGGCGATGTGGTGGCCTGGGCGCGCAGTTGGTCGCCCGATGGCCGCTACCTGGCATTCAGCGAGATCGCCCTGGTTTACTATCAGGGCAACTGGTACTGGACCACGGGCCATGTGCGCGTTTGGGACAGCGCCAATCCCAGCAGCGTTCAGGACATGACGCCAGGCGATCGCGAGTGGAAACCGGACCTGGAGACGGTCGATGCCATCGCGCCCACATCCACCGTTCAGGGGTTGCCGGCCCAGTCGCCCGGCCCCTTTACGGTGCGCTGGTCTGGCACGGATACAGGCGGCGCCGGACTTAAGGACTACGACGTGCAGGTCAAGGACGGCGCGAACGGTGCATGGACCAACTGGCTGGCTGGCACAACTGCCGGCAACGCGTCCTACCCCGGCATCGGCGGTCACACCTACTATTTCCGCAGCCGGGCGCGCGACAATGCCTTCAACACTGAGGCTTGGCCGGCCAGCTATGATGCGATGACCACCGTGGAAAGCCTGCCGCCCCAGACGGGGGTCAACACCCTGCCGGAATACAGCCGCAACGGCCTCGAGGTCCGTTGGGGCGGAGTCGATCCCGGTGGATCGGGTATCAAGAGCTACGATGTGCAGACCCGCCAGGACAACGGATCGTGGACCAACTGGAAGACCAACACGACCGACACCGCTGCCACGTTCAGCGGCCCGGCCGGTTCGACGATCCGGTTCCGCGTCCGCGCCCGCGACAACGCGCAGAACCTGGAAGCCTGGCCAAGCAGCCCAGACGCAACGACTGTCCTCTACACCTGGGGCATCAGCGGCCGGGTGACCGATAACCGCGGTGCGCCGGTGCAAGGGATGGCAGTTACCACTGCACCGGCGGCCTTCCATGTATCGAGTAGCGACAGCGACGGTGCATACGCAGCGCATGTTGCTACTGATGCTGCAAGTTATGCTGTGACCTGGAGCAAGTCTGGTTACGGCAGCTTGCCGTCGACCAGCTTTCCAAGGCTTGCCGACGCTTCTGCCACTGTGGTCTTACTGCCGGATGACAACATAGTTGCGAATTGGGGCTTTGAGAGTGGAAGTCTCGCCCCGAACTGGCAGGCTGCGGGTCAACCCCTTCCTCAGCCAGTGACCACTGCGTTTCACAGCGGTGCATGGGCAGTTCGTCTGGGTCAAACGCAGTCTTTCGCGGCGCTGGCTCAACTGTCACAGGATAACGGCCAGTTGGAGCAGTTGGCGCTGGGACCGGACGATCGTACACACATTGTTTGGGTGGAGCATAACCATATATTTTACGCCAATCGCGCTTCTTCAGAGGATTGGTCGCAGCCCCAGGATCTGTCCGATAGCGGGGCAACTTTGAGTTGGGAACCGCGCCTGGTTGTTCAGTCGGATGGTGTGGTACATGTATTGTGGACAGAACAAGGCCAGGGAATCAACTACCGGCGCCGCAACGTCGATGGCAGTTGGTCTGCCACTGAGACAATACCTTTGTCGCCGGTTTCGTATTACCTCGGGATAGATCTGGCTGTGGACAGGATGGGAAACGCGCATGCTGTCTGGTCGACCTCCGGTACAGGGGGAACAGACATTTTCTATTCGATGCGAAGTCCAACCGGCCAATGGTCCGCCCAGCCACGAGTTTTCTCAACGCCCCATAACTCGATCACCCCGCGTCTCGTGGCCGCCAGTAATGGTTTCCTCCATCTGCTGTGGTCGGAGTTGCAGGATAATCCTGCCGTTTTCTATACCCACAGAGATCCCGGTGGTGTCTGGATATCCCCTCGCCAGGTGTCTGGCGGGCGATCATCTTCGCCCAACGTCATTGCCGATCCTGCCGGTGGTATCAATGCTACGTGGATAAGTGAAAATAGCGCGGGACAGCGACAAATGTATTTCCACAGCGATGGGACCTCAGACACTGTGCAAGCAATCAGTGCTGTGGGCTACTATCGCTTTCCTGCGGTTCTTGCCGTTGGTTCTTCCGGCACGCTGCATGCAGTTTGGGCAACAGGCTACCGCCAGCGCGATGCGAACGGTGTCTGGGGTGAAACCGAGACTTTACCGATTGATTTTGATCAATGGTCGTACACAATTGCCGTCGATGCACTGGGTACGGTTCATGTCTTTGGGTACGACAATCCGGCGACGTACTTTGCGGTCTACTATCTGAAACGCAATACAATGGGTACCTGGTCGGCGCCGGTGGAAATCTCGGATGACGTAGGTGACTGGCCACCCCGCGGTTATGGTTTAAGTACACCGACAATAGATAGCGCTGGAAATGTGATCGCGGCATGGGATGATGAGCATCCCGAACCTGTTCACGTTATGACTGCTGGTCCTGATCTGGCGCAACAGGCTGGCGAATCAAAACTGGCGCAGAGTATTTCTGTACCGGTCGCGATGAAACACCCAACATTGTCGTTTCAGGCCAATCTTCAGGGTTTCTACCAGGGTGGAAGCACCCGTTTCGAGGTTCAGGTGATGCACGGCGGATCGACTGATGTGGTTCTGACGCGCAACACTGGCAGTAACGGATGGGCACACATCTGGGTGGACC
>JACKBI010000016.1 GCA_020634615.1 Anaerolineales bacterium | reverse complement strand
GCCCGAATCCACCGAGGCGCAGGCCAAGAGCAGCCTGCGCCGGCACCTCTATGATCTGCGGCGCGCGCTGCCGGAAGCGCCCAGCGACACGCCCTGGCTGTTGGTCACGCCGCAGCGGGTCCAATGGAACCCGCGTGCGCCATATTGGCTGGATGTGGCTGTCTTCGAACAACTGGGGAGCGGCGCCGCGCGGCTGGCCGAGGCCATCGACCTTTACACCGGGCCGCTGCTGGCCGATCAGGACGAACCCTGGCTGTGGTACGAACGGGAGCGGCTACAGGGTTTCTACCTCAACTTGCTGCGCCAGTCCATCGAGCAGCACCGGCAGCGCGGCGAATTGCAGGCCGCTCTGGAGGATGCTCAACGCGGCCTCGCCGATGACCCGTTGCGCGAGGACTTCATCCGCCAGCGCATCGCCTTACAGTACGCCCTGGGTGATCGCTCCGCTGCGTTGCAAACCTACCGGCGTTTTGCCCAGGACTTGAAGGCCGAGTTGGGCGTGCCACCCATGGCGGAGACGCAGGATCTGGCACGACTGGTCTTGCAGGACGCGCCTGCTCACCAGGTGCTCGGTGAGCAGCCCCACCCGCAGCAAACGGCAGCCGCGGCTGAGTCAACGACGCTGCCCGGCAACGTCAGCGCGCTGCTGCGCAGCCTCGTTGGTCGCGCGGACACCGTCGCCGAGATCGTGCGCATCCTGTCTGCCGACAGTCCGCCGTCCGCGCGCCTGCTGACTCTCACTGGCCCGGGAGGCATCGGCAAGACGCGGCTGGCGCAGGAGGTGGCCTTTCGGCTCTGGCAGGATCGGGCAAAACTCTATCCTGATGGCTGGATGACGGACGCGGCGTCTGGCTGGTGCTCAGCGGCGTGGGGCGACTGATGCTGGCCCGCGGGTGCTGGAGTGACTGTGCCCGACTCTGCGGGGCGATTCTGGACGCCGGCCAGCAGATCGGACTGACCATGCCGCCGGAGGAGCGCCGCGTGCTGGAGGGCGACATCAGCCAACTGCGCCAGCAACTGGGCGAGACCGAGTTCGCCGTTGCGTGGGCGGCTGGCCAGCAGCTCGCTCTCGATCAAGCGGCCGGCGAGGTGCAAGTCTGGCTCGATTCCCCGTCCGCGTCGAATCAATGCGCCTGAGTTAGCGCATATCGTCGCATCAACCTCACAACTTCTCCCTTCTCTTACGACACTTTTAAGCAAGAGGCGCCGCGTTGGCTGGTCTCCTGAGCGAGCCAACACCGGCAAGCTATTTCAAGACGCGTCCCCACCACGCCCGCGCCTTCTTCGGACGTTTGTCGGACGATTGTTTGATATCTTGGGGACGGTAATGTTGTTGGCATCTCGACCCGAACGAGAGGCACGACCGAACGCGATGACGAGTCCCGACCATGCGAATGCCAATCCGACCGATGGCGAAACGTCGCCCGATCTGGTTCCAAACCGGACCGGGGACACACATGACAAACGAAACGACGTCATGAGCGATTCGTGCTGGTTGGAGTTTTTACTTCCCGAATGGGCCTGGCTGAGAGCCGGTTTGCTCAGACACGCCCCTGAGGATGTAGGAATCGCCGATTCGTGAGACCGGTCCGTGCAGCGAAGTTTGGTAACGATGGATGTCTGAATCACTTGGGAATTATGGAGGTAGCTATGAAAGGTATGCAGGATGTGATTGGCGGACGGCTGCGGATGGTTGCAGTCACGGTGATGGTCGTCATGCTGGCGGTAGCGGCTGTTGTGCCTGCCTTCGCGGGCCAAATCGGTGGAATCGATCTATTTGCCGGTGTGCCGGTTGATCCGGGTTTCCCGGAGGGCGTTCTGGTGCACGGCAATAGTGTGTTCGTCTCCGGACCGGCCCGCTTTGGCACGGCAGGAACCGGTCCGTCGGCGATTCAAGTGTACAACCGCAAGAGCGGGGCGCTGACGCAGACGATCTATGTGTCTGGTGAGTCGCTGGCCGCGGAGCACGCGCTGAGCAACATCGCCGTGGACGGCGCGGGACGAATCTACGCGCTGAGCACACAGCTTGGGCTGATTCGTTTTGTCAAGCAAGGGCAGGGCTACGTGCAGCAGTCATACGGCGATCCGGTGCCTGACCTGCCGGTGTGCCCCGGGACGCCATGTGCGCCTACCACATATGACGCGCCTCCTATCGTCAACGATGTGGCGTTCGACAGCGATGGCTACGCCTATGTCACCGACTCCCTGCAGGCGACGATCTGGCGCTATGCACCGGGCGGCGGCGCGCCGCAGATCTGGTTCCAGAGTCCGTTGCTGGAAGGGGGTGGGTTCATCCCGTTCGGCCCCAATGGCCTGCGCGTCAGTCGGGACGGCGCAAGCATATATTTCGTGTCGTCGACCTCACTCACCAACCCCGCTGCCGGGACGATCTACCGCCTGCCGCGCGTAGACCAGCCGGCACAAGCAGATCTGGATGTGTTCCATGTCTACACCACCAGTGAGCTTCCCGACCAACTGGCCTTCGGCGCTCGCGGCGATCTGTACGTCTCGCTGGCGTTGACCAACCAGATCTCTGTGCTGGCGGCGGATGGAACAGAGACAATGCGGTTTAGCAGCCAGCCGGGCGACACGATTCCGCTGGACAACCCGGCCGGGATTGCATTCGACGCTCGCAGCAAGTCACTGCTGATCAGCAACCACGCTTTGCTGAGCGGCAATACTGCCGACTTTGCCGTGCTGCAACTGGCCACGGGCGATCCTGGCGCGCCGCTGTTCGAGCCCGCGTTGCCGTAGGTCGCGAACCCGGAGAGTTGCCACTTCTTCCGGCAAAGGTGGCAACTCTCCAAGGCCGCAAGAGCGTCTCAGTGGGGTTGATACTCTTGATACATTGGTTGACTTTGCACGCCTCAAGTGATATAGTTTCTGTCAACTAGTGTCGAGATTGCGTTCAGATTCGCTCTCCCCCTCCATTATTAGGGTTACATAAGGAGTACAATTCCATGAAGTTATTCGCTCAGCGGCCAAGAATCGTATTGTTCATTGTGATGGTTTCACTGCTCGTTCTGGTCTCTGCAGACCCGTTGCAGGCCACGCAGCGGCCAGTTAACGGCTCCGACGTGGTGGCTGCAAAGACACCGGCGCAGGAAATGCCCACTGATGCACAGATTGCAGAATCGGTCCGAGAGATGCTTCCGGGGTTGTCCATTGATGGCCCTACGGGCATCACCGTCAGTTGCCAGATCCTCGACTCCTCGGGTACGCCGGTAACCAGTATCAATACTGCCAGCTTTGGTTCCGCAGCCAACTGGTTCTATTACATTAGCGATGGTCAGGTATCCAACACTGTCAACTTCTGGGCACGGCCGTACTATTCACCGGTGACTTTGAAGACAGTCTTCCAATCGTTCAATGTGACGACCTCTCCCACGACTGATATTGTTACGCCTTTTGCCATCCCCTATTGGGGTGGCCTTACCAGAGGCGTCTGGATCCTGGTAGTGTACAACGAGCTGTTGGTGGGCAACTACTGCGTGTTCACCGTAGTCTAGACTACCCCATTGAGCAGTCGACAGGAGGCGTCGGAGCAGGCGCCTCAGCCGGTTCGAGATGTACCGGTGTCGAACCAGGCGACTTCGGTGGTGCTCTTGTGGAGTAACTACTCACCCTGAAGAAGACTGACAGTCCTGAATCTGCGACAAGGTGACTGACGCGTCGATTGCAGCACTGGTGCAGGACAAGGACTGTCAGACGTGGTTGAGCAGTTACCTTGCGGAATAGATTGACAACCCGCGCCACCTGTGGTACATTCACCGCCACAATCGAAACCATGTGCGATGATGGAGACGAGTAGGCGGGCCGGTGGTCTCGCAGCGAGTCTGGGACGGTGGAAGCCAGGCAGGACACCCCGTCGAAAATCACTCCGGAGCAGCCTGCTGAACAGTTCGTTAGTTTGTTAGTTTGTTAGTCTGTTAGTTCGAAAGCACTACCGAACTACCGCACTATCGAACTACCGCACTAAGTAAGCCCGGCCGGGTTCGTGGCCCGTTATCAACCACGGGGATGTGATGGCATCCCAACCGAGTGGGTGGCGTTGGTCGTTCGACCGATGGCCGCCAACCGAGGTGGTACCGCGGCAGCGCAAGCTCTCGTCCTCGATTTGAGGCGAGGGCTATTTATTTGTGACGAGGCAACCATGTTCAAACCCGTATCATCCAAACCAGATTTTGTCGCCCAGGAGCATTCGATGCTTGACCTGTGGCGTGAGACGGACGCGTTTCGCAAGCTGTGGGAGAAGAACCGCGGCAACGAGCGCTGGTCATTTATCGATGGCCCCATCACGGCCAACGGCTTCATGGCCGTCCACCACGCCTGGGGACGCACCTACAAGGACGTCTTTCAGCGCTTCAAAGCCATGCAAGGCTACGACCAGCGCTACCAGAACGGCTTCGACTGCCAGGGCCTCTGGGTCGAGGTGCTGGTGGAAAAGGAAAGGGGTTTCACCTCCAAGCGCGACATCGAGCGGATGGGGGTGGCCGATTTCGTCAACACCTGCAAGCAGCGGGTGCTGAACTTCGCCGCCATCATGACCCAGCAGTCGATCCGCCTGGGCTACTGGATGGACTGGAACGACCCCGAGCAGCTGCGCGCACTGCGCGACCGGCTGGCCGAGGATCCGAGCCAGGTCATCACCGTGGACGGCCCCAATGGTCCGGTTACCGACACCGCCGAGCAGATCGTCGGCCGGCTGGGATTGCCCGAGCTGGGTGGCTCGTACTTTACCTTCTCCAACGAGAACAACTACCAGATCTGGGGCTTTCTCAAGAAATGCTGGGAAAAGGGGTGGCTCTACGAGGGCACCGACGTCATGCCGTGGTGCTATCGCTGCGGCACCGGCATCAGCCAGCACGAGATCGTCACCGACGGCTACCAGGAGTTGACCCATACCAGTATTTATGCCCGCTTCCCGCTGGTGGATGCGCAGGGCGCGCCGCGCATCGACGCCGAAACGGGGCTGCCGGAGGCGTTGCTGGTCTGGACGACGACGCCGTGGACGCTGACCAGCAACGTGGCGGCGGCCGTCGGCCCGGAGCTGACCTACGTCAAGGTGCGCCAGGACGATCGCGAAGCATCCCGGAGGGGGGAGCCCGGAGCGGACCAGGTCTATTACCTTTCGCGCGGCGCGCTCAAGCGTGCCATGCTGGGCAAGGTCGAGGTGCTGGGTGAACTGAAGGGCCGCGACCTGCTGGGCTGGAATTACAGCGGTCCATTCGATGAACTGCCCGCGGGACGGGAAGCGTTCGCCGAAAAGAACTACACCCATCGCGTGATCGGCTGGAACGATGTCGGCGACGAAGAAGGCACCGGCATCGTCCATATCGCTCCAGGCTGCGGCGCGGAGGACTTCGCGCTCAGCAAGGAGTACGACCTGCCTGTCATCGGCCCGCTGGACGGCGACGGCGTCTACAAGGCCGGCTTTGGCTGGCTGAGCGGCAATCCGGTGTCAGAAGTGACCCAGCGCATCTTCGACGATCTGAGCGGCAAGGGGCTGGTCTACCGGCTCGAGGATTACACCCACCGCTACCCGGTCTGCTGGCGCTGCGGCACCGAGCTGATCTTCCGTCTGGTGGACGAGTGGTTCATCAACATGGGACCGCTCTACGACAAGCCGCGCAGCGAAGTGACGCCGGAAGAGGTAGAGCAAAGCCTGCGCTACCAGATCATGGAGGTGGTGGACGACATCCGCTGGATACCCGGCTTCGGCTACGAACGCGAACTGGACTGGCTGCGCAACATGCACGACTGGATGATCAGCAAGAAGCGCTACTACGGCCTGGCGCTGCCGATCTGGGTTTGCGATGACGAGGAGTGCGGCCATTTCCACGTGGTCGGTTCGGAGCACGAGCTGAAGGAGCTGGCCACCGAGGGTTGGGAGCAGTTCGAAGGCCACTCGCCGCACCGGCCGTACGTTGACGCAGTCAGGATCGCCTGCCCTGAGTGTGGCGGCACAGCAAGTCGCATCGCCGACGTCGGCAATCCGTGGCTGGATGCGGGCATCGTGCCCTTCAGCACCACCGGCTACCGCAGCGATCCTGAATACTGGGCCAAGTGGTATCCGGCCGACCTGATCACCGAGAGCTTCCCCGGCCAGTTCCGCAACTGGTTCTACAGCGTGCTGGCCATGGGAACCGTGCTGACGCGCCAGGCGCCCTTCCGCAACAACTTCAGCTACGCCACGCTGCTGGGCGAAGACGGTCGTCCGATGCACAAGAGCTGGGGCAATGCGCTGGAGTTCAACGAAGCCGCCGACAGGATCGGCGTCGACGTCATGCGCTGGATGTTCCTTAACCACAAACCGGAGCAGAACCTGCTCTTCGGCTACCACCGCGCCGACGAAACCCGCCGTCGCTTCCATATCCCGCTGTGGAACGTCTACAGCTTCTTCGTGACGTATGCCAACCTGGCGCCGGAGTGGTGGGGGCGAGGGAAACAGGTAGACAGGGAGACAAGTAAACAGGGCAACAAGGAGACAAGTGCAACGCGACGCGAAACTGTTGAACCCGGTGACTTGTCTACGGATCAACTTGTTTACTTGTCTACCGACTCCTTGATGGATCGTTGGATCGACGCGCGGCTGCATGAGCTGATCGCGGTGGTGACGGACCGCCTGGAGAACTTCGACTCGGAGGCGGCAACGCTGGCGTGCGAGGCGTTCCTGGACGACCTGAGCAACTGGTATGTGCGCCGCAGCCGGCGGCGCTTCTGGGATGGCGACGCGGCCGCGCTGGACACACTCTACCGCGTGCTGGTCACCTTTGCCCGCCTGCTGGCGCCGATGCAGCCCTTCCTGGCGGAGGCAATCTATCAGAATCTCGTACGCGAAGGAGGACTGCCAGTCCTTCCGAGGACTGACAGTCCTGACGCCGACGCGCCCGAAAGCGTCCATCACACGGCCTGGCCGCAGACTGACCAGTCGCTGGTGGATGCCCGCTTGCTGGCCGACATGGATCTGGCGCGCGCCGTAGTCAGCCTGGGCCACGCCGACCGTGTCGCTGCCAACATCAAGGTGCGCCAGCCGCTGGCGGGCATCAAGGTTGTAGCCGCCGGCAAAGCTGACAGTCTCGCCCGCCTGGCCGATCTGATCGCCGACGAGTTGAACGTCAAGGAGGTCGGTTTGGCTGAGGGCGAGGCCGAGCTGGTCACCTATCGTATCCTGCCGGTCAATAAGACGCTGGGACCGCGCTTCGGCAAGGCGTTCCCTGCTGTGCGTCAGGCATTGAGCGCAGCCGATCCGTACGAAGTGGCAGCTGCGGTTGCAGCCGGTCAGCCGGTTTCGGTGGTCGTCAACGGGGAGGAAGTTGCGCTGGCCGCGGAGGATGTGCTGGTGCAGGCCGAGCCGCTGCCCGGTTTCCAGGTCACCAACGACCCGCAGCGCGGCATCGTGGTAGCGCTGGACACCAGTGTGACACCGGCACTGCGGCAAGAGGGGCTGGCGCGCGAAGTGGTGCGCAAGCTCCAGCAGATGCGCAAGGACGCCGGCCTTGAGTTGAGCGATCGCATCAACACGACCTGGCTAACCGGCGACGAGGAGCTGGCGGCGGCGATAGGGTCGCAGGCAGCCTACATCCAGCAGGAGACGTTGAGTCTATCGCTGGAGAACGGCGCGCCACATCACGCTGCCTACAGTGAAACGGCCGAGATCGATGAGGCCACGGTTGCGCTGGGAATCACGAAGGTGAGTTAGCCAACGGACTTCGGAAGTCGCCGACTGCACGTGTTCCAGCGGCCGTCGTGGTCCGGCGACTTCCGAGCTTCGGTGCATGTCCCTGACGATTGACCGTCGCATGGCCGACGAAAATCGTACAGCGCTTGCACATCTGGGTTTTTCTGCTACAATGGCTTGAAACAGGCGTTCATCAACACCATATCCGCGCACCTGCTATCATCTAATCTGCTTTCTGCGCTGCCACTCCGCCGAATGGCCATAACCATTCGCGGCGCGGCAAATCTGTGCGCTATCGCCAGGTGAAACCATGACCAGTAACGATGAACGATTCCGCAAGCAACTGGAGGCCGAACGGGCTGAGCTGCTGGAGACTATCAGCCACTTTGAAGTTGCCACCCGTCAGAAGAAACCCGGACTGGGCAACCACATGGCCGACGATGGGACTGAAGCCTTCGACCAGGCTGCCGGTCTCGCGTTGCATCGCAACGACGAGGCGCTGCTGGCAGAAGTTGATGCCGCATTAGCCCGGCTGGAGAAAGGCACGTTCGGTATGTGCGATCGCTGTGGCAATGAGATCGACTACGCGCGACTGCGGGCGCTGCCTTACGCGCGGCTGTGCATTGTCTGCCAGCAAGTCGTTGAAGAGAGCATAAGAGGAAACGGCCACAGACGCTGATATGCGGAAACTTTCTTTGCCGAGCTGGCTCGTGATTGCGGGTACGGCGATCGGCGTTGTGATTCTCGACCAGTTGAGCAAGGCGTGGGTCGAGCGGAATCTGGCGATCTACGAGTCGCTGACGCCGTTTCCCGCGCTCGCCAAGATTTTTTCGTTTACCCACTTCACCAACACCGGCGCCGCGTTTGGCCTACTGCGCGACCAGAGCATCCTGTTTGTGGTGATCGGCCTTGTTGTCGTTGCGTCGATTGTCGTCTACAGCCGCTATTTGCCGCATGACCAGTTTCTGGTGCAGTTTGCACTGGGACTTCAGCTTGGCGGCGCGCTGGGCAACATGATCGACCGGGTGCGGCAAGGACACGTCACCGACTTCATCTACTTTCACTTCTGGCCGGCGTTCAACATCGCCGATGCATCGATCGTGATCGGTGTGATCTTGCTGGGCTGGTCGATGTTGCGGATGTCCAACGACCCGGCCGGCGAGTCAACCGTCGACGCAGACAGCGGTGAGCAACGGGCCTGACCCGGACCAGCCCGCGCTGCCGGAGTTTGCCCATTCCAGAGCCAGGCGTCGGCCTGGCTTTGTTTATGGGTGCATTCCGCAGGCCGCAACAACTTGAAGGACTGTTTGCAAAACCATCCAGCAGGCTTCGGAAGTCGATGAACCTGCAGCGAAAGGGACTGGCAGCGGTGGCACTGCCGTCGTGACCAGTAGCAGTCCACTTGCGAAGCCTATCCACGACACTTTGCAAGCAGTCTTCGAGACACAACCAATTCGAAATGAGCGATATGTCAGACCAGAACCAACTGTTGGTGTTTGTTGTTGATGAAGATGGGGAACGGCTGGACCGTTTTCTGGCAGACCAGTTGCAGGACGCTTCGCGTTCCGAGGTGCAACGCTGGGTGAAAGAGGAGCGGGCGACCGTCGGCGGCAAGCCGGCCAAGGCAAGCCAGAAGTTGTTCGCCAGCGACACGGTGACGCTGCTGCGTCCCGCGGCTGTCGATGTGGTTATCGAAGCGGAAGACATTCCGCTGGAGATTCTCTACGAGGACGCCGATCTGTTGGTAGTCAACAAACCGGCCGGCATGGTGACCCATCCTGCCCCTGGTCAGAACAGTGGAACTCTCGTCAACGCCTTGCTGGCGCGCTATCCGCAGCAAGCTGCTGTGGGTGGACCGGAGCGGGCCGGCATCGTCCACCGGCTGGACCGCGATACGTCAGGCGTGTTGGTGGTTGCCAAGACCGCGCCTGCCTTTCGCCACCTTCAGGGACAGTTCAAGCGGCGTCAGGTCGACAAGACCTACATGGCGCTGGTGGAGGGGCAGGTTGAGGCGCTGGATGGCCGCGTCGAAGCGCCCATCGCTCGTGATCCCGCACACCGCAAACGCATGGCGGTGATCTCCGAACAACGTGGCGGGCGGCGCTCGGTGACTGCCTTTCGCGTGGTCGAAACCTATCGATCTGCTGTCAGCCAGCGCGGCGATCACTTCACGTTGCTGGAGATCGACCTGTTGACGGGGCGGACGCACCAGATCCGCGTCCACATGGCGTTTATCAAGCACCCGGTGGTGGGGGATCGTGTCTACGGACGCAGCAAGCAACTGATCGCCAGTCCGCGCCAGTTCCTGCACGCCCGGCGGCTGGCTTTCACCCAGCCAACAACCGAGGAACGGATCGTGGCCGAAGCGCCGCTGCCAGAGGATCTGGCTGCGGTGCTGGAGAACTTGATCGTGGCAGACGCCGGCGACGGGCGAACCTATCTGCCCGCAGTGAAGGTCTAGCCACGCTTCCATAAAAGCAACGGAGGAGTTTGCATGTCAGTTTGCAAACTCCTCCGTTGCTTTTTGTTGCGCGACGCTAGCGCGGCACTTTGTGACAGTCGCGACAGCGCGCTTCGTATTGCTCGGCTGCTCCGATGACAATAATCGGCTCCTCGTAGCGGGCCGGCTGGCCGTCGATGAGGCGCTGCGTGCGACTGGCCGGCGCGCCGCAGACGACACAGATCGCATGCAGTTTGTCGACCAGTTCAGCCTGCGCGATAAGCGCCGGCATGGGACCGAACGGCTCGCCGCGGAAGTCCTGGTCCAGCCCGGCGGCGATGACGCGCAGGCCGCGATTTGCCAGTGTGGTGCATACGGCGGTGATACCGTCATCGAAGAATTGCACCTCATCAACCGCAACCACGGTGGTTTCTGGCCGCAATCTTTCCAGTATTTCCGCCGAATTGCTGATGGCTTCGCTTTCCCATCCCAGTCCGTTGTGAGATGCGACCCGCGTTACGCCGTAGCGAAAGTCGATGGCCGGTTTGAACACCTGGATCTGTTGGCGCGCGATGGACGCCCGGCGAATCCGGCGCAATAGCTCCTCTGTCTTGCCGCAAAACATGCTGCCGCAAACAATTTCAATCCAACCGCCGCGTGGCTGAAAATAGGGCATGGTCCCTCCTCCGGGCATAAGAAAGGGGCAGAAACAAGTTCTGCCCCTTGAACAATCGGTCTGTTGGTCGCGAGGTTGCAACGCCTCGCGCAACGGATCAGCTACTCCGCGTCGTCTTCGACGATTTCGCCGCCGATCTCGTCCTCGATGATCATGGTCTTGCCGTCCGAGAGGGTGGTGACGATCTCGTCGGTGATCTCGGTCACATCGCCCTCGGTGGCCATTGTCACCGTTTCGTCGATGACCTCGGTGAGGTCGCCCTCGGTGATGGTAGTCACTGTTTCATCGATGACTTCGGTGACTTCGCCTTCCGTGAACGAGATCACGGTCTCGTCGATCACAGTGGTCGAGTCGTCGCCAGTGATCTCGGTGACGGTCTCATGAACGTCGGCGACGATGTTTTCGCCATCGATCTCGATCGTCTTTTCAGCGAAGTGCTCCGCAGTGACGACCAGGTCGCCAGCGTCGTTGGTCGAAGTTCCGGCGGCGTCAATTTCCAGTTCTGCCAACACGCTGTCGGCCGCCAGCTCTGCGATGGCCTTGACCTTTTCAGGACGCTCGCCGCGGGCACGGGCCTGGGCGGCTGCCTTGCGAGCGGCGTCTTCGGCCTTTTGCTGGACACGCTGCTGCGCGGCGCGCTGCTCAGCCTGCTGCAGGCGGCGCATGAAGCGGTCAACCTGGCCGGCGGTGTCGACGATGCGCTGCTCGCCCGTGAAGAACGGGTGGCAGTTGGAGCACACGTCGGTGCGAATGACTTCTTTCGTCGAACCGGTTGTCCAGGTGTTACCGCACGCGCAGATCACCTGTGCGTTCGGAAAATAAGTTGGGTGAATTCCGTCTCTCATGGTTCTTGCCTCGTTCTCGCTTAGCTGCTGGGCTGCTCAGCATAGACACTGACCTGTTTCTTGTCGCGCCGGACGAACTCGTACTTTACGAAGCCGTCGATGGTGGCGAAGACGGTGTGGTCGCGACCCAGGCCGGTGTTGGTGCCGGGAAGGATCTTGGTGCCGCGCTGGCGAATGAGAATCGACCCGGCCGTGACATACTGGCCGTCGAAGCGCTTCACGCCCAGACGTTTGCTCTGGCTATCGCGCCCGTTCTTGCTGCTGCCGCCGCCTTTTTTGTGAGCCATTTTTACTCTCTCCTATCTCTACAATTCGATGGCGTCGATGTGGAGCCGGGTAAGCTGCTGTCGATGACCGCGCTTGCGGCGATAGCGCTGCTTCGGGCGGTATTTGAAGACGATGACCTTGCGGCCTTTGTGCTGTGACGTGACGGTGGCCAGAACCTTGGCGCCGTCTACGGTCGGCTGGCCAATAACGGCCTGCTCGCCATTGTGAACCAACAGCACGTCTTCCAGCGTGAGCTGATCACCGACTTCGCCGGCCAGCTTCTCAACTTCGAGCCACTCACCGGGCGCAACACGGTACTGCTTGCCGCCGGTGCGAATTACTGCATACATCTGTTTTCTCCTTGCTGCCGCCATCGCGTTCGGCATACCGACGCTTGCTTGCGATGCCGTCAGGTGTTCTCTGCGTTTCAAAAGGCCGGCAAAAAACCGGGCGTTACAGGGCATAAAAGACCAGGCCATTTGGCAGGCCTGGCAGCTAACTCAGAAATTATACCTGTGTTCGCGTTCCTGTCAAAATACGCCCCTCTGTCAGGTCAATTCACTCTCCAGATCAACCCGTTCGTAGATGCTGGCCAGGGTGAGATCGATGCCAACCGAGGTCAGCGACAGGACTTCGTCCGTGGCGTCGAGCGTTGTCATCTCCCAACGGCCCAAGCCCAGCGGGCGATAGCGTTCAATGTGCATCCGCTGCTGATCGACCAGAACGTATTCCTGAAACCCCTCGATAGAGCGGTAGAACTCGAACTTCTTGCCGCGATCGTAAGCCTCGGTGGACGGTGACAAAACCTCGACGATCAATATCGGGTTGGCAACCGTGTCGTTGCGACCCTGAGCGAATTCGATCTTACCACAGACAACCATGACGTCCGGATAGGTGTAGAGATGGTGTCTCTTGACCTGGAGGCGCATGTCGTTGATAAACGCTTCACATGGCTTGCCACGCAGCGCACTTCGGAGAGCGACAAACAAATTGCCAGCGATGCGATTGTGGTTTGCCGAACCGCCAGACATGGCGAAGATCTCGCCCTGATAGTACTCGCTGCGGTACTCGGCTTCCTCTTCGAGCGCGAGGTACTCGGCGGCTGAAAACCGTGTCTTCGGTTTCTGTGCTACTACCATTCGATGTCTCCAATACCACTGAACTGTGCAGCGAATTATACAATCCCGCTGTGCTGTGGTCAAGCAAATTATGCAACGTCGGGCCTAGTCCGCAAAGATCAACCGTTGGCGTTCGATGCGTGATACAACCTCACCCAAGTCCAGTTTTTCCAGCACCGCGTCGACGCGGCCGGTGGCGCTGGGCTCGCTGCGCAGGGTCATCAGCAGACGTTGCCAGCCCGGCTCCGCCTGGCCCGCGCACCGCATGTTCAGCACGAGGATTCGCAGATCGTAGGTGTTGCTGCGACTCTTTCGTCTTCGCGTTGCCTCTATGGACGCGCTGTCCATGAAAGTCCTTACCTTCGCCTCCAATGCGTCCGCGCTGAGGTCGGTCTGGACGTCAGCCTGCCAGTCGGAGGAGCGCAGCAGGCCCTGCAATGCCTTGGTTTTGATGGGAGCTTCGGCGACGGCCACAATGGCCAGCCCGGCCGGCAGGTGCGGCGTGACCTGAGCTGCAAACTCGGCCGGGTCGGTCACCTCGGTCAGCAGCACATCCATGATCTCGGCGCGGCCGGTGGTTCCCAGTGGCAAGCCGGACGCAAATTGCAGCTTGGCCTGCGGGTTGAAGCCCTCCGAGTAGGCCAGCGGCACTTCGGCGCGGCGCAGCGCGC
The DNA here is from genome assembly GCA_020634615.1 of Anaerolineales bacterium. Lineage (GTDB taxonomy): Bacteria > Chloroflexota > Anaerolineae > JAAEKA01 > JAAEKA01 > JACKBK01. The sequence goes on along the minus strand of JACKBI010000016.1, from coordinate 146,790 downwards.
GCTCCCAGGTGCGCACCACGTCCAGGTGGCCGACATAGCGCAACGGCCCCTGGTGGCTGTAGGTGACCCGCAGGCGCTGGGCCTGGACGGCTGCTTCAGGCATGTTGTTTACTGACATCAGAGGACCGCCGGCAGGAAGAAGAAGGCCAGCGCGAGGATGGCGTAGACCGCCAGCAACATAGCGCCTTCCAGCCAGTTGGAGCGACCGTCCACGGAAATGAAGGCCGCGATCACGGCTGCGGTAGTCAGCGCGATCAATTCAAAGTTGTTGAATTCCAGCGTCAGGGGATTGCCCAGAGCCAGCGAGAGGAACACCAGTACCGGTGCAACGAAGAGGGCAATTTGCAGACTGGACCCGTTGGCGATGCTCAGGCTGAGGTCCATCTGGTTCTTGCGGGCGACCTGCACCGCGACCATGTGTTCGGCGACGTTGCCGATCAACGGGATGATGATGATGCCCACAAAAAACGCGCTCATGCCAAGCGACTCGGTGACCGGCTCCACCGATCCCACCAGAAACTCGCTCATTATCGCGATCCCGACCACTGCTGCCACCAGGATGCCCAGCGCCACCTGCGGGTTCCAGCGGTGCGCGGTGTGGCTGGTTTTGATGCCCGGCGCCAGTTCCTCTTCCGGTGTCTGTGACTTGAACTGGTAGAGGATCGCCAGCCCGTAGATGATCAGCATCACTGCTGCGGTCGCCAGGCTCAACTCTTCCACCGCCACCTTGTTGGGCTCGATCGCGACGTTGAAGATCGACGGCACGCTGATGGCGATGACCGCCAGTATCAGCATGGTGGCGTCGATGCCGGCGTTCTCGCGGCTGAAGCGCTGCACGCCGTTCTTGAGGCCACCCAGTAGAATGCTGGCGCCCAGCACCAGCAGGATGTTGCCGATCACCGAGCCAATGATGGACGCCTTGACCAGCGTCAACTGGCCGGCGCGGATGGCGATGATAGTGATGATCAGTTCGGCCGCGTTGCCCAGTGTCGCGTTGAGCAGCCCGCCGAAGCGCGGCCCGATCTTGTCGGCCAGCACTTCAGTCGCCTCGCCCAGCAGGCCGGCCAGCGGCACCACAGCCAGCGCCGACGCGCCAAAGATCACCAGCGGGGGCCAGTGCAGCAACTCTGCCAGCACTGCGACCGGCAGGAAGATAAGCAGGAAGTAGATGGGACGCATGGTTACTCCTGGGGACGGTGCCCGGTAAGCGGTAAACGGTGATCGGTAGACAGTGTACACTTCGGAGACTGTTCGCGGAATCCTCGATCTTCAGGCCCATAGGGCCTTCCACTTTGTAGCCAGATGGCTTATGAAGGTTAAGAAGCTGTTTGAAAAGTCGCCCGTTCAGACTTCGGAAGTCGCCGAGTCAACAAGAGTAGCCTGTCAAAACCGTTGTAGGCCAGTCGTGACAGTCAGTCGGCGACTTCCGAAGTCTTTTCAAACAGCTTCTAAGAAATTAATCGGCAATTGTATCGGGACGCCCGCCGGAGGCTACCCACTCCGCTCCGCTACAGGGTGCTGCGCAAAGCCGTCCGGCTACAACGTGAAAGGTCCTGCGGGCCTGGATTCCAGCCCTGGAAGGGCTTCCACCTTGCTGCTCGCGCCCCGCAGTGGGTAGCCCGATCCGTTTTACGGTCGGGCGGGCCTCGCTGGGCTATTACCGGAATAAAATCTTAGCTTTCATCAGCCTCTGGCGGGCACGGAAGAAGTTCAACTTCGCGCCGGCTCATGGAGTCCGGCGCGCTGTGGGACACGTGGTCCGTACTGCGGGGCCAACTCAGGCGCCATATCAGGATTTACATAAAGTGGAACCGGTGTGATATCCACCGGCTGGCGCTGCTTGCCGCGGCCCAACGCGGGGCAACCCCAGGCGCCGTCGGGCACGTTGCGCCGGTCGTGCTTGAAGAGACCCAGAATGCCGCAGGAGAAGCAGTGCTCGCGACAGTCGTCCACCACCGCGCCCTTCAGGGAGTTCATGTAGTCCAGCGTCAGGAACTCCTTGCTGACGCCGGCGTTGATGTGCTCCCACGGTAATACTTCGTCGATCTTGCGCTCGCGGCGGGCGTACCACTCGGGGTCCAAACCCTGCTCGGCGAAGGCTTGCATCCATGCGTCGTAGCTGCGGATGTCCTGCCAGCCGTCGAACTTTGCTCCCAGTTGCCAGGCGCGCTCCACCACGTCGCTCAGCCGGCGATCGCCGCGGCTGAGGAACGCCTCGATCAGCGTGTCCTGCGGGTCGTTCCAACTGAACTCCAGACCGCGGCCGCGCAGCCGCGCCTGCAAATGCCGGATCTGCGCGTTGAGCGTCGCTTCGTCCTCGACTGGGACCCACTGGAATGGGGTGTGCGGCTTGGGCACCAGCGTGCTGACGCCGACGCGCACCTTGGCCTTGCCGCCGATGTGCCGCCGTCCGATGGCAAGTACCTGTTGCGCCAGGTCCGCGATGGCGTCCACGTCTTCCATGGTCTGCGTCGGGTGGCCGATCATGAAATAGACCTTGATGGTGGTCCAACCGCGGCTGTAGACCTCGTCGGCCGTCTTGAGCAAGTCTTCGGTGGAGATCGGTTTGTTGATCACGTCGCGTAGGCGATCGGTGGCCGCTTCGGGCGCGAATGTGAAACCGCTGCGCCGCCGGCCGCGCGCCAGTTGCTCCATCAGGTCGACGGAGAAGCTTTCGATGCGCAGGCTGGGCAGACCGACACTCAGCTTCTTGTCGCCGTGTTTGGTCATGATTGCCTCGACCAGTTCGGCGACGCCGCTGTAGTCGCTGCTGCTGAGGCTGAGCAGGCCGATCTCTTCGAAGCCGGTGGATGCGATGATCTTGTCCACCGCGTCGAGCACTTCCTGGACGGGGCGCTCGCGCACCGGGCGGAAGATCATGCCGGCCTGGCAGAAACGGCAGCCGCGCGTGCAGCCGCGCTGGATCTCGATGGCGGCGCGGTTGTGGACCGTGTCCACGAAAGGCACGATGAAATTGGTCGTCGGCTCAGGCATGGTGGGCAGGATGCGTTTGACCACTGACGGCGGCGCGGCCTCGTCGATGGGCTCAACCTGCGCAACCGTCCCATCTGCGTGGTAGCTTACGGCGTAAAGATGCGGTACGTAAACCCCGCGAATTTGCGCCAGTCGCTGCCAAAGCGTGAAGCGTGAAACGTGAGACGTGAAACGTGATCGACCGTTTCCCTGGTTTCCCTCGTTTCCCTCATTTTCCCTCCGCCACTCCGCATACGCCTCCACCACCTCAAAAACCACCTCTTCTCCCTCGCCGATGACCATCGCGTCGAAGAAGGCTGACATCGGTTCCGGGTTGTAACAGCCGCTGCCGCCGGCGAGAACCAGCGGGTGTTCCGCTGTCCGGTTGGCAGCGCGCAACGGCAAGCCGGCCAGGTCCAGCATGTTGAGTACGTTGGTGTATAGCTGTTCGTAGGGCAGGCTGAAGCCGATGACGTCGAAGTCGGCCAGCGCGTGGCGGCTTTCCAGGCTGTACAGGGGAACTTTCGCGCTGCGCAGCTCGGCTTCGAAGTCGGTCCAGGGCGCGTAGACCCGCTCGGCCAGCATATCGGGCCGCTTGTTGAGGAGATCGTAGAGAATGGCCAGCCCCAGGTTGCTCATCCCCAGGTCGTAGATGTCGGGGAATGCCAGCGCGACGCGGTGTGGTGTGGCGTCCCAGTCCTTGCTGACGGCGTTCCATTCGCCGCCGGTGTAGCGGGCCGGCTTCTGCACGCGCAGCAGCGTGCGTTCAAGAAACCCGCTGATCTCGGCGGGCTGCATGTGGTTGTTCATGGGTAGCTCCTGCTCGTTTTGCCTGGGAGGGTATTTCGTGTTGCGTATTTCGTATTCGGAGACGCCACGGTTGGCGGCCAGGGCTACGCAATACGCTGTACGCAATACGTCTTTCAGGGCGGGGTTCGTACCCGCTGATGAAAAACCGCCCGGACTCTTCCGGGCGGTTCGCATTATACACGATAGAGCGGTGGGAGCAACTGGGACTACGCGCCGGGGCCGCCGATCACGTTCCAGGGTGTCTCAAACCGGGCCATGATGTCCGGGTTCTCCAACAAATCGGAGAAAGCCTGGAGCCACTCGCGAATGTAACCGGCGTCGAGAGCGAGTTTCTGGCGATAGATCACGCCCTCTATGTCGCGTATGTCCTGGGGGCGGCCGGCGATGGCTTTGTGGATGATCAGATCCTCGGCGGAACACATTCTGGATGAAAATCGCTGGCTCGTCTAGCGGAGCAGCGACTGTCAGGTCAACATCCTGGGTAAACCTCGGCTCTCCCCAGATCTGCACAGCTACCCCGCCGATAATCGCATAACTTACTCCGAGCTGTTGGAAGAACAGGTGAAGTTCTGCCGCAGCGTGCTCACGCGGATTCATGGTCGGTCCTTGACTCAGCCATTCGTTGAAATGCTCTGCGCATCGCAAGCAGTGACTCTAGTTGGAATAGGTCGAGACGCTCCAGACCAACCCTCGCCCAGTCAGGTAGCGACTGCCAACTTGCGTAGAGTTGCCGATCGATATCGCGCGCTTCTTCATCAGTCATCGTTGCCAAGCCTTTACGGCGTTCAGCCTCGATCACTTCGTTTGCGACGGCGTAGCCTGCCAGCGCCTCTCGAATCACGACAGCGTTCAGGGTTTTCACAGGGATGTTTCCTCGGCTCAAGTATACCACAGGTCGCTGAACGCTCCAACGGTTGCGCCGTGAAACGCAGGCAAGTTTTCCGCAATCTGCCAAAAAAAGACACCCGCACGTCATTGTGCAGGTGTCACTAGCCGCCGGATAACTCGGACAGGCTCTAGATATACAGGTCTCGTCGTCCATACGTCATATACGCGCCGACCAGACAGGCGGCGACGATTACGACCGTCAGCACCAGGTAGACGCTACTGATGCTGGAGTCATGCAGCAGCGCGGCCGCGTCGAAGTATTTGAAGGGCGAGAGGTACTTCAGGAAATCCAGATTCTTGTGCAGCCCGGCCACGATTGAGATGAAATAGGTTCCCAGCAGGATCGCCAGGGCCACCGAGCTGGCCCGCTTGTAGCTTTTCATGGCACATCCCAGGAAGATACCAATTGCCAGAAAGACCATCTGAAGCAGGAAAAGCGCCAGCATCGATATCGCCACAAACTGGTAGAACTGGTTGTCGCGTTGGTATTGCAACGCATTGAGCAACACGGCAGCAGCGGTGAAAAGCAGCAGCACAATGCAGTTGACCAGCACCGCGAAGAGCTTGCCGGTGATCACTTGTGATCTGCGCACCGGCAGGGTGAGCGCAAACTCGACCGTCTTGTCCCGTTCTTCTTTGGTGATAATGTCGCTGCCCCACATGACCGCTGCGATCGACAAAATCAAGGCGAAGTAGGTGAACATCACGCCATAGAATCCGGTAATCGTGGTCAGATTGAATGCGTTGAGATTGAACGCCGCCAGCATCGCGGGCGGGACGCCATCCAGCACCGCCAGCAGCTCGGGATTGCCCTCGTAGGCAGAGAACTTGGCAAATCCGACGGCGACGAACATAACAATGATCACACACCAGATGATAAGCGACTTGAAGTTGGCTCTCAGCTCGCGAAAGAAAATATTCATTGCATCTCCTTACATCGCCGTCTGGATGTTACGTCTCGTGTACAGTCGATAGCTGCCGACCACAGAGATCAGGATGAAGGCTACGCTGATCAGCACCATCGGCAGGTCGTAGGCTCCGTGGCTGATGATGTAGTTTGGGTCGAAATGCTTGAACGGCGTGATGACATCGAGCTTATCATCGCCCAGCATGCTGCCAAAGGCGCTCAGCACGTACATGCCGAAGACAAGCGCCATTGAGAAAGCTATGACGTTGCGCACGCGCTTCACCAGCAACGAGATCAACATGCCGACCGTCAGGAAAACCAGTTGGAAGACCGCGATGCTCAGCAGCAGCAGCAACAGGGTCCTGGTATCGAACGGTTGCCCGCCGGCGTAGACATTGACAAGCACCAGGCTGGTGATCCACACCACGAGATTGGTGATCGTGAGGCCGGTAATGGCTGACAGCAGCTTGTCGGTCAGAATCCGCGGCCGGCTGATCGGCTTGGCCAGCAAAAAGTCAGCCGTCATGTCGGTCTCCTCGACTGAGACCAGTGAGAAGCCATAGTTGGCGGCCTGCAGCGCGATGCAGATCTGAATGAAGGTGAAGGCCAGTCCATAGAAGCCCAAAACCGTGGCCAGGTCCATCCCCGTCATGCCAAAGGCCATCAGCAGTTCCGGCGGCATCTGGGCCATCGCCTCGTTCAGGAGCGCAGCCTGCGGGGCAATGGCGCTAAAGATGGCCATGAAAACTAAAATCAGCATCGCCACCGCTATCGACCAGATGACGACGGACTTGATACTCATCTTGAATTCGTGCTTGTAGATGTTCATAGTCCTCGCCTATTCGTAGTAGTGCATGAAGATCTCTTCAAGGGTAGGTTCTTCGATCGTCACGTCAGAGACTTCGCTCTCACTGATGAGACGCATCAGCTTGTTGATATCGCCCTTGTAATAGAAACGAATCGCACCGTTCTCCCGCTCCAGATTGGTCACGCCATCCAGATTGAAACGTCCTTCGTCAAGATCGGCGCCTTCAACCACGATTCGCTTGTAGTTATCCTTCTGAAGCGTCTTGATGTCCTGGATGTTGATGATGCCGCCGTCCTTGATGATCGCCACCCGGTTGCACATCTTCTGCACCTCGCCCAGGATGTGCGATGAGAAGAAAACGGTCGCGCCACGTGCGTTTTCGTCCCGGATCAGATCAAAGAATTTGCGCTGGATCAGCGGATCAAGGCCGCTGGTTGGCTCATCCAAAACAATCAGCTTGGGCTGGTGCAGGAGACCCTGGACGATGCCCACCTTCTTCTTGTTGCCGTACGACAGGTCGTTGATCTTGCGCTTCAGGTCCAGCTCCATGATGTCGGCCAGCTCCGCAATGCGCCTGGAACAGTCCTTGTCATAGAAACTGGCAGAATAGTTGAGCAGGTCGATGACCTTCATCCCTTCATAGTAGAAAACCTCGGAGGGCAGATAGCCAATGTCGCGGCGAATTTCCGGGCCGTACTTGATGCAGTCCTTGCCGAAGATTTTGGCTTCGCCAGAGGTGGGATAGATAAGTGACAAAAACAGCCGGATTGTGGTTGATTTCCCGGCGCCATTGGGACCGATGAAGCCAAATATTTCCCCTTCATCCACGGCAAAGGAGACGCCGTCGATACCCTTGGCTTTGCCGTAATACTTGGTCAGCTTGTTGACTTCTATGACGTTCATTTGTGAACTCCTGTGAATCGGAACTCAGCGGGCAAGCGTTCTTGCCCGGATTGACCTCGTCATTTGAGGCCATCTATCTCGATAACTGGGAACTGTCAGTGCCCAGGCCATGTTTGAGGAAATCGAGGAACTTGTCCACCGTTTCCATCAGTTCGTCCCCGTAGGTCGTTGCGACATTCTCTACGTAGTAGCTTGAAACCACGGCGGTCATCGACGAAATCATGTAGGCGAACAGCTTGACATCTGTGTCCGCCTTGATCTCGCCTCGTTCGACAGCTCGTGCCAGAAGTGCTTCAAACATGTCATTGGCCGCAGGCAGGTTTTCGTCCACCACTTGGTCGAAAATTGGCGAGTTCTTGCTTTGTAACAGCTTGGTGCCGATTTCCGCGTAGTCAGGATGGTTCGCAGCAAACTGAATACCCGACAGGTAGACCTCTCGCAGCAGCGTGAAGATGTCGTGCTGGTAGGGATTTCGCATGACGGGCGAAATATACTCCAGCTTTTTCTCGGCTATGACCTGTAGCACATACATGTACAGATCCTTCTTGTCCTCAAAGTATTGATAGAAGCTGCCTTTGGCGATGCCGGCCTTGGCCACGATCCGGTTGACGCTGGCCTGGTCGTACAAATACTCCGTAAACTCCTCGATCGCAACATCGCAGATCAAGGATCGCTTGTCGTCAGGCAGATTGAAGAAGGTTTCTTTCGGCATCAGAGAACCCAGCGCTATGTGACTTAGCGGTCACGTGACCACCTGGTCACATCATATCACGCCCGCGATCAGCCGTCAAATTGGTTGCAGATTGTAGCTAGACAATGCCCCTTGGCAAGGATATAATAGGTGCGCAGTGTGATTACAGGGAGATGGATTCTGTTTGAGGAGACCCATATGATCGACCATGCCAGTCTGGATACCATGTTGCGGAGAGTGGATGTTCTCAGTCGTGAGGTTGAGCAGTTGCGGCGCGATCTGTTGCGCGGGGTAGCCGCCCAGCCGGCAACGCTTCAGCCCAAACCGTCACTCTTTGGCAGCGTGCGTGCAGGGGATATCACGGCTGAGATGATCGACGAGGCTCAGCGCGACCTTTTTCGCTCATTGGAGGATCTATGAGTGAGGGAGAGGGTTCCCTGCTCTGTGTCTTGGACACCCATGTTCTGATCTGGTACTTCACCGGCAACAAGCGTTTGTCGGATGAACTGCGGGATATTGTTGATCGAGTGCGACGTGAAGGTGGACGCTTGCTGATCCCCACGATCGTCTTGGCAGAGGCTCTCAATGTTGCAACCAAAGGGCGAGTCGAGTTCGATTTTCGTCAGCTCTATCAGTTGGTACGCGATGAGCCTGAGTTCGAGATCGTTGAGTTTGGAGCCGCTGTCTTCGACGAAACATTGCGGGTCGAAGGAATATCCGAGATCCACGACCGCATTATCGTTGCGACTGCTAGATTCTATGCGGCGAGCTTACTCACCTTGGATGGGGTGATCCGTGCTTTAGGCGATGACGACAGTCAGTAGTACCTGTCACACCGATTACCTCGCTGGATTCCCAATGTAGCAGGCATGGCAATTGCCTGAGGGGAGCACTTATGTTGCGATGTGACATCTTGTCAGCCGGTGAGAAGAACAGCCACGAATTACGCGAATGACGCGAATTGCACGAATTGCCGATCCGGCAATTCGTGCAATTCGCGTCATTCGCGGCAAGACTCGGCTGTTACTTCCGCTTATACACGTGCGTGCTCTGCCCATAGACCGACTCGGCCGACTCCATCACCGTTTCCGACAGGGTCGGGTGCGGATGGATGGTCAGCTCAAGGTCGGCCACGGTTGCGCCCATCTCCACGGCCAGCACGCCTTCCGAGATCAACTCGCCGGCGTTGGTGCCGACGATGCCGACTCCCAGGACACGCTCGTTGACCGAGTCGATGACCAGCTTGGTCATGCCGTCGCTGCGGCCCAGAGTCGTTGCCCGGCCCGAAGCGCCCCACGGGAAGCGGGCCACACGTACCGGGCGCTTCTGCGCCTCGGCGCCCATCTCAGTGAGACCGCACCAGGCGACCTCGGGATCGGTGAACACCACCGCGGGGATCGCCTGCGGATCGAAAGCTGTGGGATGGCCGGCAATGGCTTCAGCGGCCACATGCCCCTCCCGCGTTGCCTTGTGGGCCAGCATCGGCTCGCCGGCCACGTCGCCGACAGCGAAAATGTTGGACACGTTGGTGCGCCGTTGCGCATCGACCGGGATAAAGCCCTTGTTGTCCACCGCAACGCCCAGAGTCTCCAGGCCCAGTCCGGCCGAGTTCGGCTTGCGCCCCACCGAGATCAGAATCCGGTCGAAAACCTGCTCAAATGGGTCGCCCTGCGGGCTGCGGAAGCGGACGCGGATGCCTTCCGCCACCTCTTCCATGCCCAGCACCTGCGTGTTGACCATGATCTTTTCGAAACGCGTTTCGAGCTGGCGCGCCAGCACCTGCACCAGATCCTCGTCGCCGGTAGACAGGAGGCGCGGCAGCATCTCGACCACCGTCACCTTGCTGCCCAACGCTGCGTAGACGGTGCCCAGTTCCAGCCCGATGTAGCCCCCGCCGACTACCAGCATGGTCTCAGGGATGTCTGGCAATGTCAGTGCAGACGTTGAATCCATGATGCGTTCGGAGCCGAGGTCAAAAGCGGGGATCACTGTCGGTCGCGAGCCGGTCGCGACGATGGCGTACTCGAAGGTGATTTGTAGTGTGCTTCCATCACCCTGCGTCACAGCGAGCGTCCGATTGTCCACGAACTCACCGCGGCCTTGCACGAAACGCACCTTGCGCTGCCTGGACAGCAGACCGACGCCGCCGGTCAGCTGTGTCACAACCTTGTCCTTGAAGTTGCGCAATTGGTTGAGGTCGATGGTTGGCTCGCCGAAATTGATCCCCAGCTCGCTGGCTTCCTTGGCCTCGTTGAGCACCTTGGCTACGTGCAGCAGCGCCTTGCTGGGAATGCAGCCGCGGTAGAGGCAAACACCCCCGGGGTTCTTCTCCATGTCCACCAGCGTCACATCCAAACCAAGATCGGCCGCCTTGAAGGCCGCCGGATAGCCGCCCGGCCCGCCGCCGAGGACGACAACCTGGGTGGTAATTGTTGAATCAGTCATAATTTGTTTCCATTCTTATTCGAAACCTGCCGCCTGAGAACCGCGAATCGAGAGTAAGCCGCTGATCAGAATGCAACTTGCGACCTGCAACCTGCCACTCTCTATCCCTCCAGCATCAGCACAAACGGCTTCTCCAGCGCCTCGCACACCCAGCGCAGGAAGCGCGCGCCGTCCGCACCGTCGATCAGGCGGTGGTCGTAGGTCAGCGAAAGCGGCATCATCAGCCGCGGCTGGAATTGTCCATCCATCCAGACCGGCTCGGTGCTGCCACGGGCCACGCCCAGGATCGCTACCTCGCTTCCACTGACCAGCGGTGTGAAGTTCGTGCCGCCAATGCCGCCCAGGTTGGAGATGCTGAAGCCTGCGCCCTGCATCTCGTCCAGCGAAAGCTTGCGGTCCCTGGCCTTCTGGGCGATGGCGTTCAACTCGGCTGAGAGGGTGATCACGTTTTTCTTGTCCACATCGCGGATCACCGGAACCAGCAGGCCGCGGTCCGTGTCCACCGCCACTCCGACGTGGACGTAGTGCTTGTAGATGATTTCTTCGCGTTCGAGGTCGATGCTGGCATTGAACTTCGGGAAGCGCTTCAGGGCCGCGCCGATGACCTTGAGAATGATCGCGGTTGGCGTCAACTTGCCGCCGGCTGCCTCGGCGCGCGGGCCGTATTGCTTGCGCATCTGCTCCAGATCGGTGATGTCGGCGCGGTCGAACTGCGTGACCATCGGGATTGTTGACCAGGCCTGGCCCATGGTGCGGGCTGTGGCGCGGCGCACGTTGCTCATCTTTTCCCGCTCGACCGGTCCCCATTTGGTCATTTCGCCGGCAGACTCAGCGGCTGGCTGGGCAGTGCTGCGGGGCGCCGCACTGCTCGCTCCGACGCGCACGTGCGTTTTGACGTCATCCATGGTGACACGGCCATAGGGACCGGTTCCTTTGACGTCGTTGACATCCACGCCCAGTTCTCGGGCGAAGCGACGCACCGACGGCGCGGCGGCTACCAGTTCTCCCTCCGAAACCGGCGTTGACTCGGAAGCTGGCGGAGGCGCCGGCTGGACCGGCTCAGGCGCGGCCGCTGGTTTGGATTCGGATGCCGGTGGCGGCGTGGGTGCATCATCAGCTTTGGCAACTGGCTCGGCCGCAGGTTTTGCCGGTGCTGCCACAGGCTGAGCTGTCGTCCCGCTTTCCTCAATGGTGAGCAGCAGCTGGCCGATCTCGATTTCCTGGCCCTCACGCACATGTACGGCGGAGACCGTACCGGCCAACTCCGACGGCACCTCGATCACAGCCTTGTCGGTTTCGACCTCCAGCACGCCCTGGCCCATGGTCACCTCGTCGCCAACGCCGACCAACACACCGACAATGGTGGCCTTTACGATGTTCTCGCCCAGCTCGGGCAGTTTGTAGTCTGTTGTCATTTCATGGTCCTCTGTGGGGGCGGTAAGCAGTAAACGGTAATCAGTAAACAGTATCGGAAAACCGATCACCGATCACTGGTTACTGTTCACTGCATACTGTTTACTGGTCACTGCTACTGCCGCAGCGGGTTCGGCTTCTCCGGGTTGATTTCCAGGTCGCGGACGGCTTGCTCGACGATACTGGCGGGCAGGCTGCCTTCCTTCGCCAGCGAACTGAGCGTCGCCAGTGTGATGTAGCGCGCGTCGACTTCGAAGAAGTCGCGCAGGGCGGCGCGGCTTTCGCTGCGGCCGAAGCCCTCGGTGCCCAGTGAGTAGATCGGCTTGGGCGACCAGCGCGACACCGAGTCGGACAGTATTTTGACATAATCCGACGCCGACACGAACACGCCCGGTGCGTCTTTCAGCGCCTGAGTAATAAAGGGCACGCGCTGTTCCTCGCCGGGATTGAGCAGATTCCAGCGCTCGACCTCCATGCCGTCGCGCCGCAGCTCCTTGTAGCTGGTGACACTCCAGACATCCGCGCCCACGCCATACCGCTCTTCCAGAATGCGCTGCGCCTTGAGCGCCTCGTTCAGGATCGAGCCGCTGCCGAAGAGCTGCGCACGGTGGCGCGCATCGGGGCGGCTGGTGGGCGAAACGCGATACATGCCGCGCAGGATGCCCTCGCGCACGCCCTCACCGGACGGCATGGGCTGCATGGCGTAGTTCTCGTTGCCGACGGTGATGTAGTAGAAGATGTCCTCGCGGTCGGTCATCATGCGCTTGATGCCGTCCTGGATGATGACGGCCAGCTCGTAGGCGAACGCCGGATCATAGGCGACCAGATTGGGCACCGGGTAGGCCAGCAGGTGGCTGTGGCCGTCCTGATGCTGCAAGCCTTCGCCGGCCAGCGTCGTACGGCCGGCAGTCGCGCCCACCAGGAAACCCCGGCAGCGCATGTCCGCAGCGGCCCAGACCAGGTCGCCGATGCGCTGGAAGCCGAACATCGAGTAGTAGATGTAGAAAGGCAGCATCGGAATGCCGTAGTTGGCATAGGCGGTGCCGGCCGCAATGAACGACGACATGGAGCCCGCTTCAGTGATGCCCTCTTCCAGAATCTGGCCCGTCTTCGCTTCCTTGTAGTAAAGCAGGCTGTCCGAGTCGACCGGCTCGTAGAGCTGGCCGACGTGTGAGTAGATGCCCACCTGGCGGAACAACGCTTCCATGCCGAAGGTGCGCGCCTCGTCGGGGACGATGGGCACGATGTTCTTGCCCAGCCCCTTGTCGCGCAGTAGCTTGCCCAGGATGCGCACGAAGACCATGGTGGTTGACACCTCGCGGTCGTCGGTGCCGTGGTAGAACTCGTCGAAGAGATCTTCGCTGGGCGTCGGCAGCGGATCGATGGCGCCCACGCGGCGCGGCAGGTAACCGCCCAGCGCGCGCCGCCGCTCCTGGATATACTCGATCTCCGGGCTGTCGTCGGCGGGTCGGAAGAAGGGCGTGTGTGAAATCTCTTCCTCCGACAGCGGAATGTCGAAGCGCGATCGGAATTGCAGCAACTCCGCTTCGTTCAGCTTCTTCTGGCCGTGGGTGATGTTCTTGCCCTCACCGGCCTCACCCAGGCCGTAGCCCTTGACGGTGCGCGCCAGGATCACTGATGGCGCGCCCTTGTGGTTGAAGGCGTGATGATAGGCCGCGTAGACCTTCTGTGGATCGTGCCCGCCCAGCCGCAGCTTGGCCAGCTCGTCGTCGCTGTAGTTCTTGACCAATTCCAGCAGCTCGGGATACTTGCCGTAGAAATGCTCGCGGATGTAGGCGCCGCCTTCGACGATGTACTTCTGGTACTCGCCGTCCACCACCTCGCTCATGCGCTGCGCCAACAGGTCGCCATGCTTGGACGCCAGCAGCGGGTCGAAGTCGCTGCCCCAGATCACCTTGATGGCGTTCCAGCCGGTGCCGCGGAAGTTGCGCTCCAGCTCCTGGATGATCTGGCCGTTGCCGCGCACCGGGCCGTCCAGCCGCTGCAGGTTGCAGTTGATGACGAAGATCAGATTGTCCAGCTTCTCGCGCGCTGCCAGCGAAATCGCACCCAGCGTCTCTGGCTCGTCGGTTTCGCCGTCGCCCAGGAACGCCCAGATCTTGACGCCCTTGGCAGCTTTCACGCCGCGGTCTTCCAGATAGCGCAGGAAGCGGGCCTGGTAAATCGCCATGATCGGGCCGAGACCCATGGAGACGGTGGGCACCTGCCAGAAGTCGGGCAGCAGCCACGGGTGTGGATAGGAAGACAGGCCGCCGCCGGGCGCCAGCTCGCGGCGGAAATTCTCCAGATGCTGCTGCGTCAGCCGTCCCTCCAGAAAGGCACGCGCATACATGCCCGGTGCGCTGTGGCCCTGGAAGAAAACCAGGTCGCCCTCGAAGTCGTCGGAGCGAGCACGGAAGAAGTGGTTGAAACCGACCTCGTAAAGCGTCGCAGCCGAGGCGTAGGTCGAGATGTGACCGCCGATGCCGGGCGACTCTTTGTTGGCGCGCACCACCATCGACATCGCGTTCCAGCGCACCAGGCTCTTGATGCGGCGCTCCAGCGCGCGGTTGCCGGGGTAGCGTGGCTCGTCCTCGGGCGGGATGGTGTTGACATACGGCGTGTTGGCCGTGAAAGGTTCTTTGATGCCGAGACGCGCCGCGTGCTTCTTGAGTTCTTCGAACAGCTCCAGCACGCGCTCCGGCCCGCCTTCGTGCAGCACGTAGTTGAGCGACGCGAGCCACTCTTCCGTCTCGACCTCCTGAATCTCCGGTGTGTAACCGTTGCCTTCTTCAATTCTTTGCATTAGTTCTATCTCCCTGTCATTACTGATAAACGCATTGCGTACAAATATGCTATCAACCAGGCTGAGAACCGCGGATCAGACCTGCAACCTGCAACCTGCAACCTGCAACCTGCATCGCAGTCTACCACAACTCGCCGCCGTCGTCTGTCACTCAGCCTCTGATCACGCTGACTGTCTGGCGGGCGATCTCCAGTTCTTCGTCCGTGGCGATCACCAGCACCCGTACCGGGCTGCCATCGGCATGGATCTCGCGCACATCATCGCCGTTGCGGGCCTCGTTCCTGGCGGCGTCGAAGTAGATGCCCAACCCGTCCAGCCCGTCGCAGACCAACCGGCGCACCAGCGCGCTGTTCTGTCCAACGCCCGCGGTGAAAACCACGGCATCGACGCGACCCAGCACGGCAAAATACGCGCCGATGTATTTCCTGACGCGGTAGGCATACATCGCCAGCGCGAGGGTAGCCGCCTCATCGCCCGCTTCGTGACGGCGCTGAATGTCGCGCAGGTCGTTGTCGCCGGTCAGCCCCAGCAAGCCGCTTTGCTTGTTGAGCAGCCGGTCGATCTCGCCGACCGCCATGCCCAGCTTGTCGTGCAGGAAAAACACCACCGCCGGGTCGATGTCGCCGCTGCGGGTGCCCATGATCAGGCCGGCCAGCGGGCTGAACCCCATGGACGTGTCCACCGACTGGCCGCCGCGCACGGCTGTGATGCTACAGCCGTTGCCGAGATGCACGGTGATGACGTTGGTGTCGGCCAGCGGCTTGCCCAGATGGCGAGCCGCGACCTCGGTCACGTACTGGTGCGAGGTGCCGTGGAAGCCGTAGGAGCGGATCTTGTGTTCGTCGTACAGCGCAGCCGGGATGGCGTAGCGATACGCTTCCGGTGGCATGGTCTGATGAAATGCAGTGTCGAAGACGGCGACCTGGATCGCATCCGGGAACAGCTCGCCCGCGACCTCGATGCCCACCAGGTTGGGTGGGTTGTGCAGCGGCGCGAGCGGCGCGAGGTCGCGGATGGTCTCGCGAACCGCGTCGTCGATCACCGTCGGGGCGCTGAAACGTTCGCCGCCGTGGACGACACGGTGGCCGACCGCGTTGATCTCGTTGGGCGACTCGATAATGCCCTCGACCGGATCGAGCAGCAGCGCGGCCACTTGCGCCAGGCCGTCGCGGTGAGTTGGAATGGCGTTGTTGCGCTCGACCTGCGGCTTACCGGCCGGGCGATGGATCAGCCGGCCCGCCGGCTCGCCAATACGTTCAACCAGGCCGGTGGCCAGCACCGCCTGAGTCGTCATGTCAAAACATTGGTATTTGATGGACGAACTGCCCGAGTTGATGACAAGGATTTTCATGTTTTTAGTGATGGGACTGAGTAACAGGCGCAGTCCTACATTATTCACAAGGGATCGGTGTACGCCAAATAAAGGCGCGCTACCTGTTGAAATCGTGCCCCCGGAACTGATTTGCGGCGAACGTCGCGACTGGTGTGGGATTGTAACACAGGTGGCTTTCCGGGTCAACGGCGCAAAATCGCCGTCCGGCAATTTTGCCGGACGGCGATGCTGTGGTCAGGGTAGTCTGGGCGGGTTGGGAACGCTATTGCCAACAAGGCCGGGATCTAGCTGGCCGGCTGAGCAACGCAGTCCTGCAAGATTGTCTCGTCGTTCACCTGGACCATAAGTGTGTTGCCCTTGTTCCAGATGGTGGTAGTGCCGTCGCTATAGCGGGCGCCGTCGGCGGAGATAGTCTGTGGCAGGGTTACTGTGCCATCGGGCAAGGCGACCGTTGCCGTGTGGTCGTTGTTGTTGAAAACAGTGTCCAGGCTGGTGCCGTCCGGGCAGACAAAGGTAGCGTCGATGATGTTGTCGTCGGCGGTTGTGTCGGCCGGCGCCGCGGAGGTCCCATCGGCTGGCTGCGTTGTGCAGTTCTGATACACCGGCTTGCCGTCTACCTCGACGGTCGCCTCGTCGCCCTTGTTCCAGAAGGTGATGGTGCCGCTGCTGTACCTGGCGCCGTCAGCCGACTCGACCTGCGGCAGGGTGACGGTGCCCTGGGGCATGGTCACCGTCACGGTGTGAGCGCTGTTGTCGAAGACGGTGTCCAGGCTCGTGCCATCGGGGCAGACAAAGGTCGCCTCGATGGTATCGCTTGCCGGTGCATTGGAAGTATCGCCGGCGGGCTGCGTTGTGCAGTTCTGGTAGACGATGTTGCCGCTGACCTCGACCAGCGCCTCGTCGCCCTTGTTCCAGAAGGTGGTCGTGCCGTCGCTGTATTTGCCGCCGTCGGCAGACTCGACCTGTGGCAGGGTCACCGTGCCGTCTGGCAGGGCAACTGTCACAGTGTGGGCGGTGTTGTCGAAGGTAGTGTCCAGGCTCGTGCCGTCGGGGCAGACGAAAGTCGCGTCGATGGTATTACTGGGGGGCGCTTCGCTTGTCGTCGTGGGCGGAGTCGTAAACAATGGCGCACATCCCGTGGCAATGATCGCCACCAGCGCCAATAGAATCATGAACCGATACTTTTGCATGTCAAGCACTCCTGTTCTGTACGCTATGAATGATTTACCACGTTTCGGCTGGTGCAAAAGTATAGCGTTTCGGCGCGTGAATGGCAAACTTGTGGCGATCACGGCGGCGCAAGGGAATTGTCATGGCAGGCGCCGGGCACTCGCTGGTTACTGCCGCTGAACTGTGGCGCTCGTTTCTCGATGAAGGCGCTCATCCCCTCTGTCTGATCCGCAGTTGCCCAAAGCGCATGATAGGCGCGCCGCTCGAACAGGATGCCTTCGTACAGGCCGGTCTCCAGCGCTCGCTCCACGGTTTCACGCGCGACCATCGCGGTTGTCTTGCTGTAGCCGGCGACGGTGGCTGCGGCTGCCATCGTCTCTTCCATCAACCGGTCGGCGGGCAGCACGCGCGCCACCAGTCCGGCGCGTTCCGCTTCTTCCGCGCCCATCAGCCGCCCGGTCAGGATCATGTCCATGGCTTTGGCTTTGCCAACCAGCTTCGTCAGCCGCTGTGAGCCGCCCATGCCCGGGATGACGCCCAATTTGATCTCCGGCTGGCCAAACTGTGCGGTCTCCGACGCGAAGATCGTGTCGCACATCATCGCCAGTTCGCAGCCGCCGCCCAGCGCGTAACCTGACACCGCCGCGATCTTCGGTGTCCGCAACGCAGCGAACCGGTCCCAGCCGGCCAGGAAGTTTTCATGGTACATGTCCATGTAGCTTTTGGACGCCAACTCTTTGATGTCCGCGCCGGCGCAGAAGACCTTCTCCGATCCCGTGACCACGAAACAGCCGACCTCAGGATCGCGATCCAGCGTTTGCATGGCGTCGATCATCTCGCACATCATCTGCGAATTGAGGGCGTTCAGCGCCTCCGGCCGGTTCAGCCGCACCACGACCACCCGTCCGCTTCGTTCAATCAAGATTGTCATGTTCACTCCTTGTTGTCTGTTCCAAAGCATCGGCTCATCCGTCATTCCCGCGAAGGCGGGAATCCACGCTTCACGAGGCGGTAGACTCCGCCTCCGCGGGAGTGACATGCGGTATGCCTGCTCATCCGTCATTATCCACGCTTCACGAGTGGTGGACTCCCGCCTTCGCGGGCGTGACGCGCGGCGTGCCTGCTCATCCGTCATTATCCACGTTTCACGAGCGGTGGACTCCCGCCTCCGCGGGAGTGACATGCGGTATGCTGCTCATCCGTCATTATCCACGCTTCACGAGCGGTAGACTCCCGCCTCCGCGGGAGTGACGGGTCGGACCCGGCTCGTCACGAGTCCCAAATTGCGCCGTAGGCGGGAATGCCGCGGCTTTCCATGCCGGTCACGACCTGCCAGGTCAGCTTCTTGTTGGAGATGCAGATCACCGCCTCGGCGTCAAAGTCACGGTATGCCTCATGGGCCAGCCTGACCAGATCGGGCCGGCCCTGGTCGTTGGTGTCCCAGATCAGTGCATCGGGCTGGACGGCCAGAATCTCATCCACCAGTGCGTCGCCATAGGTCGCGCGCGGGCTGCGCGTCGACCAGACCAGGCGGGCCGGCACCGCCTGCGCCAGCAGGTGCGGCAAACAGGGGCCGATGCCGCTGCCGGTTGCGATCCAGACGACCCGCTTGAACAGCTTCTCGATGTTGCCGACGCCCGCCGTCGGAATGCCCTTCACCTAGACGTGCGACGGCGCATCATCGATGAACGCTCCGGTCCAGTCGCCGGCACGTGAGATGGTCAGCTTGAAACCCGCTTCATCCGGTGCGGGAACGTTGGCGAACGAGTGCCATTCCAGCAGCGGCCTGCGGCTGACAGCCGTCGACGAGCCGGCAAAGGGTGTCACGCCGTGATCAAAGCGCGCCAGCGCGACGTGCGTATTACAAAACGGCGGATAAGAGCGGAAACCGTTGCATCTCAGGACGCGAAAACGCCCCGGCTGGTGACCGGAGCGTCCCTCAGGTGGAAAGTCCTTGCGCGCTGCGTGGGGAGCAGTCTATTGACTCGGGAATGTCAACAGAATTGCCATACTGATGATGAAAATGACGCCCGAAGCGATCAGCACCGTCAGCGGGGCATAGCTGAGACAGCCTGTTCGCAAGTAGATTACTTGCAAACAGCGGACGGCAACCTGCCGTCCGCTGTTCTTGTGCCAGATACGCACGTTCGTTCAACGCAGAGCCAACTACAGGCCGAGGATCTGTGCCTTCTTGGCGGCGAATTCCTCTTCTGTCAGCAGTCCCTGGTCTTTCAAAACCGAAAGCTTCTGAATCTGGACCAATTGTTCGTCAAAGCTGGTGGTGCCTGAGCTGGCCGGCGCCTCGATTGCAGGCTGTTGCGTCGCTGCCAGGGCATCCTGCTGGCCCGCGGCATATGCCTGTTGTGCCTGCAAATCGGCCTGCTGCTGCGCGGCAGCTTGCTGTTGCTGCTTGCCCCCGTCCATCGCGCCGCTGACAGCCTTGGAAGTGGCAGTGGCTGTGCCTGCGATTACCGCCGTGCGCGCCATGGTTCCTACCAGGCCGGGGCCCCGGCGCGCGTTCACTACTACAGGTCCTCGTCTTCTCATAGTAAAGTTCTCCTTTGCGGAACAGTGTGTTCGTAGGTCGCCGCTACACTGGCTATTCCACCGGAATGCCAGAGGCTTCCATGGCTGCCAGCACCACGGCGTTTGGAATGCGAGCGTTGTCAACCACGCGTCCATGCGAGTCGACGATGGCGTTGCGCAGGCGAGTTGCCCAGACGTTTTCAAATACCAGTGCCGCCGCCGAGCTGTTGGGTTGAAGCTGGGCCGCTACGAGCCGGATGTCTTCTTCGTTCAGCAGGTCGTCGATCTCGCCGTCCAGGTCGTCGAAACCAAGGCTTTCATCGTCGCTCAGGTCGCTCAACTCGAACGAAGTGACGCCGCCGTCCGCGTCTTTCTTGATGAACACGAGGTCGATGATGTGGATCGTGCCGTTCTCAGTCAGTTCGGTCAGGGCCGGAACTATGTCACCGTTAAACTTGTTGCCAGGGAACTCGACAACAAGATACTCAACTGGTCCCATAAGTGATTGTTCTCCTTCGAAGTTGTGTCATCGGTCAGCGTAGCACTTGTGTGCGAAAGTATACCGAACGCGGAGAGAAACTGCAATATTCGTAGGAGCAGATGGGTCGTAAACCCCGGAATGTCAAGTGCCGACGGCTCGCGAAATGCCGAGCCCGCCCACTGAGAGGAAAACGCGTGTCAACAATAGCACTGATCGCACGATGCAGTGGCGGCGCTCGCGGTGCCTCGCTTCCAGTGCCCGCGCAAGATTTGCTTGAAGAATCAGCCAGATTTGCAGGGATTCTGTATTGCATTATTCGTTAGGTTTTGCTATACTATTGTTGCGCTCAATGGTACTTTTGTACTATCGAATCAGCCCAACGATTCACAGTTCTTCATTTCGGTCCGGGGTCATAGAAATCTGTTCGCAAATGCCTGCGATATCGAGAGTGATCCTGTTTGCCAGGTCCACATACGTTCCGTGCTGCCTCGGTACGGTGCAGCTAACCAAGGAGGTTATTCGCAATGATGTCCATCGATGTATTCCCCTCAACCAACCGGCTCCTTGTTATCATTCTGGTAGTTCTGGCAGCGCTTCTTCTCGTGCTGGCATTGCCGGCCAGCCAGGCGCACGCCCAGCAATGCCTGCCCGTAGGTCTGAACTGCACAGCCAACGATCTCGACGTACATACCTTTGTCGTGCTGCCGTCCAGCCCGGACGTGGTGTGCGATTCTGAAAGTGATTTCATCACTGTAGACCTGCAAGCACAGATGCAGCCCAACGCCAGCTGGCGATATGACCTGTTGCCGATCGTATCCACAGATGGTCATCCAATCCCCGGCAACGACAACTGCAACGCTCAAGTGCTCCAGCCCATCGAGAGCGATGGCAACCCGTTCAATGGTACCAGTGGCGTTGGCCCGTTCCGCGACAACGATGGCGACACCTGTGGCGATGTCGCCAGCACAGACGGGGTAACGTATTACAACATGCCGCGACTGACGCTGCCCTGCGCCGACCCTGACGGCAATGGGATGATCGAAATCCCCGGCTGCTTCGGCTGGACGCAGTCTGCCCAGGGCGGGCAAGCCATCACCTGCAACAGCGTCGATGACATGATTGCCGAGTTTACCGCCGGCACCGCCGCCAAGTGCTGGTGCGGCGACATCGAGACTGGCATCACGATCACACCGACTGCAGTCACCTTCAGTGACCTGGATGCCGCTTCTTCGCAGCCAGCCGTGTTGCCTTTCTGGCTTATCGCGACTGTGCTCGGTGTTGGATTGGCTGGCTTCGGTCTGTATCGCAAATCAAGCAATCCGGTCTAGTTTTTGATCGATTCTTTGCTCCAGGTGCTGCCCATTGAGCGTGTCGCAGCCCAGGTTAACATACTGACCGCCGGCGGGTGATAAACATAGCCGCTCCGTGCACGAAAAGCACG
Source organism: Anaerolineales bacterium (assembly GCA_020634615.1). Classification (GTDB taxonomy): domain Bacteria; phylum Chloroflexota; class Anaerolineae; order JAAEKA01; family JAAEKA01; genus JACKBK01. Next base: position 125,195 of record JACKBI010000016.1, on the reverse strand, counting down.
GAGCGGCTGTTTTTCTAGATTCCCCGCTATGCAAGCAAACGATGTGTGACTTGCCTGCAACGCTTGAACTGAGGTATAACCCAAGGCGAGATTTCTGCCATGCGATTCGATATCTTTACTCTCTTCCCAGGTATGTTCGCCGGCCCGCTGGACGACAGCATCGTCTACCGCGCTCGCGAAGCTGGCATCGTCACGGTGGCGCTGCACAACATCCGTGACTATGCCGAGGGCAAGCACTCGGTGACCGACGACTATCCCTACGGCGGCGGCGGCGGGATGGTGATGAAACCCGATCCCATCTTCCGCGCGGTCGAAACAGTCCTTGAACTGGCGCCGCGGCAAGCAGACCAGCCAGTGGGCGACGCTGTGGCGCCAATCATCCTGCTGACGCCCCAGGGCCGACCGTTCACCCAGCGAGTCGCCGTCGAGCTGGCCAGCCACCCGCGCATCGCGCTGATCTGTGGCCGCTATGAAGGAGTTGATGAACGGGTGCGTCGTCACCTGTGCACCGACGAAATCAGCGTCGGCGACTTCGTGCTCTCCGGCGGTGAGATCGCCGCGCTGCTGATTGTCGACGCGGTGACCCGGCTGCTGCCTGGTGCACTGGGCCAGGAGCACGGCGCCGACGAGGATTCGCATGCCACCGGCCTGCTGGAGTATCCGCACTACACCCGCCCGCCCGACTTCCGCGGCTGGCAGATTCCCGACGTGCTGGTGTCCGGTCACCACAGCAATGTCGCCCGCTGGCGGCGACAGCAGTCGCTGCTGCGCACATGGCAGCGCCGCCCTGACATGCTGGAGCTGGCATGGCTGACCGAGGACGATTTGAGGTTTCTTGAGCGCCTCGAAGCCGAACCGGAACTGGCTGAACGGTTCCAGCAAGGCCTGTGAATTTGCTAGCAACCAGTGCGTGTGCTATACTCTGCGCTTGCTGGTACAGCAGAGCATCCGACGTTCCCCGGTGTTGATTCGATGTGCGGGGGCCGAGAAAATAGTAGAAAAAGAAGACGACAGAAAGGTACGATGATGCAACATCCTTTGCTTCAATCCCTAGAGCCCGAGGCGCACCCCAACATCCCTGAACTGCGGATCGGTGACACCGTCCGTGTACACGCCCGTATTGTCGAAGGCAGCCGCGAGCGTATCCAGGTCTTTCAGGGCGTTGTGATCCGCGTGTCCGGTAGCGACAAGACGGCCGGCTCCAATTTCACGGTTCGCCGCGTTGCTTCCCACGGGGTCGGTGTTGAGCGCACGTTCATGCTGCACTCGCCGCGCATTGAAAAGGTCGAAGTGCTGCGTCACAACAAGGTGCGCCGCTCCCGACTGTATTATCTGCGCGGGCGCACGGGCAAGGCAGCCCGCTTGAAGGAAGTCGGTAAATAGAGCTTTAAGGCCCCTCGCATTGGGCCGGGCGCAGGGGCAACCCTGCGCCTTGTTTTTTTTCAGCGCGTTGTGGCCTTCGCAGGCTGCGCATGCGGGACCCGCCACCGGTGAGCCAACGACCTACCCTCGATCACGAGCGTACACTCTGGGAGTCCGGTGTGCTGCGGGTGGCAGGTGTCGACGAGGCCGGTCGCGGCGCTTGGGCCGGTCCCGTGGTGGCCGGGGCCGCGGTGCTGCCGCAGAGCGCAGCAGTGGTGGCGGAACTGGCACAGGTCAACGACTCGAAGCAACTGACGGCCCGCCAGCGTGAACGTCTCTACGGCGAGATTACCGCTCACGCGTCCGACTGGGCTACCGGCTTGGCCAGCGCCGCTGAGATCGACGCTGTGGGCATCCTGCCCGCCACGCGGCTGGCCATGCAACGGGCCATCGCCGCGCTCGCCAGCCCGCCAGAGTATCTGCTCATCGACCACGTACGTCTACCCGCGGTGCCGGTCCTGCAACAGTCCATCACCCGCGGCGACAGTCTGGTGCTATCTATCGCCGCCGCGTCGATTCTGGCCAAAGTAACTCGTGACAGATTGATGATAGCAGCAGATCAGACGTATCCCGGTTACGGGTTCGCTCGTCACAAAGGGTATGGCACGCCAGAACACGCCCGCCAACTGCGCCTGCTGGACCCGTGCCCCATCCACCGCACGTCGTTTCAGCCGGTGCGCGGACAGCAGATGACCCTCTTTGCCGGCGGCGACGATGGCGCTGTCAGGAGCGACCGGTGACCGATGAGCGGCGACGGCTGGGACAGGCGGGCGAGCGGCTGGCCGAAGAACAGTTGGTCGGCGGAGGCTACCAGATACTGGATCGCAACTGGCGTGATGGCCGTCGCGGTGAACTCGATTTGATCGCCCGCGATGGCGACTGTCTGGTGATCGTTGAGGTGCGCACCCGCCGCGGCCAGCGGTTCGGTTCCGCCGAAGAGTCGGTGACGCCGCGCAAACAGGCGCAGTTGCAGCGTCTGGCCGAGGCATATCGCGCTGAGGCAGGCTGGGACGGCCCGCTGCGGATCGATGTCGTTGCGGTCTCGCTGTCGCCGCAGGGCGAGTTAATCGAGATCAATCATATCCAGGATGCCGTGTGAGGTAACAACCATGAAGAACCATTCCCGTCAATTACGTGTTGTCGCTTTGCTTCTGATGCTGGCGCTGCTTCTGTCAGCCTGTACGTCTGTCCCCTTGCCGCCGCTGTTCTATATCGGCAGCGCAGCCAGCCAGCCTGCACAGCCGGCCAATCCAGCTCCGGTGGCTACAGCCGTCGCCCAGGCGCCTGTTGCAGAGCCGACAGTCGCGCCGACTGAGGAGCCGACGGTCGTTCCGACCATCGCACCCACCGAAGAGCCGACCGCCACCAGCGCGCCGACCGACACACCGACGCTCGCGCCGACCGCCACCAGCGTGCCGCCCACGGCGACACCTACCCGGGTACCGCCAACAGCGACCGCAACCCGCGTGCCGCCCACAGCCACGCCTCGCCCGACGCGTGCGGCTGTCGCAGCCACTGCCACACCGGAGTGGCCGCAGACTATCGTTGTCACCGAGGCTGAAATCGAAGAAATGGCTGCCAGCGGCACTGTGCCTGGTCTCACCATCACCGGTCTGGACGTGACCTTTGGCGACGAGACGATGACGGTATTCTTCTCCAACCTGAAGTATGGCTTTGTCTCGATGCGTAACGTGACGGTGGAAGGGCACTTTGAGGTCAGCAATGGCACAGCGACCTTCGTAGCTGACAACATCAGCCCCCGTAACCTGGCCACGACCCAGATTCCCGGTTTCGTCAACCAGGCGCTTGCCACGCAGTTCAGCCAGTGGTATGTTGAAGATGTCACCATCACCCCTGGCCAATTGAGTGCTTCGGTCAGCCCACGTTCGTAGCCTTCGAGGCAGAGGTGCCAACTTTTTGGAAAAGTTGGCACCTCTCCTGATATGTCTGATCCCCCCCTGATCGCCGTCTTGGGTCCCACTGCTGTGGGCAAGACGGCGATTTCTTTACAGCTTGCCCGCCAGTTCAACGGCGAGATCATCTCCGCCGACAGCCGGCAGATCTACCGCGGGCTTGATATCGGCACCGACAAGATCGGTCCGGTCGAGCGAGGGCAGATACCGCATCATCTCATCGACGTGGTGATGCCGGATCAGGTGTTGACGCTGGCCGAATATCAGCGGCTGGCGGTCGCCGCGGTGGACGACATTCACAGTCGCGGCCGGATGCCGATCCTGGCCGGCGGCACGGGGCTTTATGTGCGCGCCGTGCTGGACGGGCTGGGCATTCCAGAGGTGCCTCCCAACCTCGCACTGCGCGAGGAGCTGGAAGCGTACGCAGCAGCTAACGGCGCCGAAGCATTGCACGGCCGTCTGGTTGCGCTGGACCCGGACGCTGCGATGCAGATCGACGCGCGCAATGTGCGCCGCGTGGTCCGTGCCCTGGAGGTCTGTCTGGTAACGGGCGAGCCGATCAGCCGTTTGCAGCGCGCCACGCCGCCGCCCTGGCGAATTCTGCGCATCGGGCTGACCCGGCCACGCGAGACGCTGTTCGAGCGCATCGACCGGCGCGTGGACGAGATGGTGGCGCGCGGGCTGCTGGCAGAAGTAGAAACGCTGCTGGCGGCCGGCTACGGACCGGAGCTACCTGCGCTGACCGGCCTTGGCTACCGGCAGATGATCCAGCACCTGCACGGCGAACTGACGCTGGAAGCAGCGGTGGATGAGATCAAACGCCAGACCCGCCGTTTCGTGCGTCAGCAATACACCTGGTTCCGCCTGGATGATCCGCGCATTCACTGGTTCGATCTGGAGCAGGCAGGCTATGCGGAAGTGGCCAGCGTGATCGGCGACTGGCTGGCATAGAAACCACGCGACCGTTCGCGAGTCATTCCCGCGCAGGCGGGATCCACGCATAACAGGCACAAGATTCGCTGGGAGGCGGGATCCCCCACTCACAGGTGCCAGATTCTCGCCTTCGCGGGAGTGACGTAGAGGTGAAGGCTAATCATGCCGTTCGGCCACGTCCGAAGATGGCCGCTGAATTCCCCAAACAGTTGATCAGAAGTTGTTTCGTTGCGTAGTCGGTGGCGAGCTTTTCAGGCTGTGTCCCGCGTTCAAGGCCGCCTCGTAGACCGCGCGCACCGGCACCCCTCGCTCGTCTGCGATACGCTGGCATTCGTCATACTCCGGCATCGCAGCCACGATCACACCGTCCATTCGCTTCAGCTTCAGCGTGATCGGACCGAATGCCGTCGGCGCCGTGCGGAATTCACGATCCGCTTCATAGCGATGAACCTTGTGAACGCGCACGCCCAGAGTCGTCGTCTCGCGCAGCATCACGTCTGCCAGGGTCGCCTCCAGGTTGGCCGGCGCCAGCGCGCTGAGCAACACACCCGGCCGCCCCTTCTTCATCTGTATCGGCGTCAGCCAGACATCGCGCGCGCCGGCCGCGAATAGCCGTTGGCTGACTGACGCGTACAGCTCGGGGTTCATGTCGTCGATGTTGGTTTCGATCTCCACGAACCCGCCCTCGTTCCCGTTTTCGCCCAGCCACAGCCGTGCAACATTGGGCCACGCCGGATCGCGCTGACCGGCGCCGGTTCCGATGCGCGTCAACTTCATCGCCGGCTGGACGAACGTGGCAAACTGTGCCAGCAGCGCTGCGCCGGTCGGTGTCACCAGCTCGCCGGGACCAGGGCCGGGGACGGTCGGTGCGCCGGCAGCCGCCAGCAATTCCAGCGTCGCCGGCGCCGGCAGCGGCAGTTGCCCGTGCGCGCTGTTGGTCCAGCCATGCGACAGCGGAACGGGTGAGGCGTAGAGCGTAGTGACTCCCAGCGCATGCAGCCCGGCTGCCGCGCCGACGACATCCACGATCGCGTCCAGCGCGCCGACTTCATGGAAATGCACCTCTTCCACCGGCATTCCGTGGATGCGCGCCTCGACGATGGCCAGCCGGGCAAACGTGGCGATGGCGTGCGCCTGCACCCACATGGGCAGACGCGAGCCTTCGATCAATTCGCGCACGTCGGTCAGGTTGCGGTGCTGCGTATCCTCCGTCGTCTCGACCGATACCAGTGTCGCGCGGATCGGGCCGCGCATCACCTGCTTGGCGTGCAGTGACCAGGAGCCGGCCGGCACGGGCAGTGTCGCCAGCGCGTCCTGCAGCTCCTCCAGCGGCCAGCCGGCATCGACCAGACAGCCAAGAAAGATGTCACCGGACAGGCCGGCGGGCAAATCAAGGTAGGCGATCATGGGGTGTGGGGAGTGGGGCCTGGGGTGTAGGGACTTGGGACTGGGTTGCGACCACTGTTCACCGATTACCGTTTACTGGTTACCGATTACCGGCATCAGCGCGATGGGCGTGCTGTGGCCGTTGCTGCCGTTGAGGGAGCCGCTGCGGAAGCCGGCCAAATCCAACGTGACATAACGGTAGCCCGCGGCTTGTACACCAGCGGTGATCTCGCCGTGCAAGCTGGCAGCGCGCGGCAGGTCTTCGACCGGAAGTTCGATGCGCGCGATCTCGTCGTGGTGGCGGACGCGGAACTGGTCGAAACCCAGCGTGACCAGGCAGTCCTCGGCAGCTTCGATCTGGCGCAGCAACGCGGGGGTGATGGCCACGCCGTGGGGCACCCTGGACGAGAGGCACGCCATGGCAGGCTTGTCCCACACCGGCAGATCGAGGTGACGGGCCAGCGCGCGCACCTCGTCCTTCGTGATGCCTGCCTGCAACAATGGCGAACGAACGTTGTGCTCGCGGGCGGCTGTCATGCCAGGTCGGAAGTCGCCCACGTCGCTGGCGTTGTTGCCGTCCAGCACTGCCTGCCAGCCCTCCGCCTGCGCGACGGCCTGAAGTTGGTCGTGCAGCTCGGTTTTGCAGAAGTAGCAGCGGTCGACCGGATTGGCGGTGTAGCTGGGATCCAGGTGTTCCTCGGTGTCAATCAGGCGATAGGGCACGCCAAGCTGCTCTGCCAGATCGATCGCAGCCCGCATCTCGCGCGTGGGATAGCTGGGTGACACGCCAATGCACGCCAGCGCCCGTTCACCCAGCTCCTGATGCGCGACGACCATCACCAGCGCGCTGTCAACACCGCCGGAGTAGGCCACCAGCGCAGAGTTGCATTCGCGGACGAGCCGCCGCAACGTGGTCAGTTTTTCATTCAATTCAGGGTTCATTGCTTTGTCTCAGCAAGATCTTCGGGTTGCCATGTCTGGTCGTTGATGATGGCTGCCAGGTGGCCGGCGCCGAAGCCGTTGTCGATGTTGACGACCGCCACGCCTGTGGCGCAGCTATTGAGCATGGCCAGCAGCGCCGCCAGCCCACCGAAGCTCGCGCCATAGCCCACCGATGTCGGGACGGCGATCACCGGACAGCGCACCAGCCCGCCCAAGACACTGGCCAGCGCGCCTTCCATGCCGGCCACGGCGATGACTACGCTGGCGTTTTGCAGTGTGGTCACGTGCGGCGTCAGTCGGTGCAGCCCGGCCACACCAACGTCTGTTACCCGCGTGACGGCATGGCCCATGAGATCGGCAGTCAGCGCGGCCTCTTCCGCGACCGGCAGGTCGCTGGTGCCCGCTGCACAGAGGACGATTCCCGGTTTGCGGCTTCGTCCCGGGTCGCGATCCAGCCAGATCACGCGCGCCAGGCTGTGGTACTGCAAATCCGGCGTCAACGCGACGGCAGCTTCGTACTGCGCCGGTGTTGCGCGGGTTGCGAGCACCTGGGCGCTGCGTTCCGCCAGCCGGTTGCAGATCACCGCTACCTGCTCCGCTGTCTTGCCCTGACAGAAGACCACCTCGGGGAAACCCCAGCGCAGCCCGCGGTGGTGATCCAGCGTTGCGAACCCCAGGTCTTCAAATGGGAGCGCACGCAGGTCGTCCACCGCGGAATCGATGGAGGTCTGGCCGTCGGCAACCCGTTGCAACAGCGTACGGATACTGAGTTCGTTCATGGGCCACAGAATAGCCGGAGCAGGCAGCTTTGTCAAGGATTCCTTACGCACGCGAAGGACTGACAGTCCTTGCGAGGACTGCCAGTCCTGAATTGCATTCGTCAGCGTCCCGCCCGTTAGACCATCAGCGCGCTGTCTGCGCCGCCGCGCGACTCGTAGGCTACGGTGCCCCAGTCGCCGACGCGGACATGATACACGCGCACTTCGCCGGTTTGCAGGTTCTCCGCGCGCTGGCCGATGTACTGCACGCCCTGGTAGGTCAGGTCGAACTCCGGCGAGTTGGGCACGAATCCCTCGGCAAAGATGCGCTTTTGCAAGGCCGCGTCAGGGTTGAACTCGATGACCTGGCGGCGATCCGCCTCGGCCAGCATCGCCTGCGCCAGCGTCGTTCCTGGTTCTGGTACTGGCTCAGGATCCGGCTCCGGGTCGGGCACGGGATCTGGCTGCGGTGGCACTGCGGGCTGCTGTGTCTGCAAGGTCGCAAGCCGGTCGATGATGCCGCCCAGGTGTTCGAAGCTCTCCCATTTCGGCCAGCCGCCCGACGCGCCAACCACGAACAGCAGCGCTGCGTCCACGAAGTCGTCCTCAAGCAGGTGGTCGTTGTACCACATCAGCGACGTCCAGTAGTCGTCCTCGGACACCTTGGGATCGGCCCGCCAGCCGACGTCGTCGCGACCCACCACACCCTGCGTCATGCCGCATTCGGTGATCAGCACGCGGTGCTTGTCGCCATAGACCCGGCGCACATCGGCCATGACGCGCCGGTAGCGCAGCGTCAGCCACATGCCGCCTTCGTTCTTCTGCTCGATGTTTTCCTTGTGCAGCCGCCACATGGTCGGCCAGTCGTACTCGTGGAAGCCGAGGTAGGTGTGGGTCTCCAGCGTGCCGGGGAAGTAGTCCAGAAAGTCCTTGCCCAGCATGTTGCCGGTGGCGAAGTTCATGGCGATGGGCTCGAAGCCGGCGGCCTTGATCTTCTGGCCGAATGCGACCTGGAACTCGTCATATTTGCGCTTGCGGTCGGGGCTGGCGCTCTCGGGGAAGACCTCGTTGTACGACTCCCAGGCGTCGAACAGCGGCTTGTTCTGAAACGTTGTCTTGGCGGCTTCCTGGCGCAGGATGCGGTCGGCAAACTGGCGTCCATTTTCGGTTGGGTTGTCGGCGAAGCGTTCCTGTTCCGACAGGTCGGCGACGATGCGGCCGATCAGGAACGCCTCCGGATGCACCGCGCGCACACGCGTCCAGAAGCCGACGTTGGTGTCCAGCGCCTTGATCACCGCCGGCTTGATGCGCTTGATGGCGTCCAGCACATCGTCGCCCGTGCGATTGACGTGGAAGCCGTATTTGTGGTTCATGGTTCGTCTCCAGGGTGTGTTGACGGGATCAGTGCGGTTCGAACCGGCGATCTCGTGACAAAAGCAGCACCGCCGCTACTTGCCGCCCAGCAACTTTCTGATCCAGTCGATCACCGAATTGTTGCCCGGTTTAGGAGCGGGTTTCGGTGGTTCTGGCTGCGGCTTGGGCTGCACGGGCTGTGGTGTGGGTGTGGGTTGTGGCGTTGGCTGCGGTTGCACAGGTTCAGGCTGCGCTGCAGCACCGGTCGCAACGAACGCAGATCGGCAGTTGTCGGCGATGTATTTGTAGGGCACGCGCGCATAGCCAGGCGCCAGGTCGCTCTCACTAGCCCAGCCTTCGCCCCAACTGTTGCGCACCATGAAATAGCCACCGCCCGGCACAGCAACGTCGTCCTGATAGCCTACCATGATCATGGCGTGCCCGCCGATGCCTGGATCAGACGAAAGCGGCACGCGGATGTTGCCGTCCAGCTTGGCCGGCTCGGTCAGCCAGTAACGATAGACCGGGACGGAGAACGCGATGGGCATGCCGTTGGCCAGTTGCTCCTTGAGCGTGTCAACCCAGCGCGGTTGGAGCTTTTCGCTGCCCTTGATACGATGCTCGGCGGCATCGGCGGCAGCGTTTTCCGGCGGTGGGCCCTGTCCCTCGTTGCCCGCGATCTTGTCCGGGTTGTAGGGCCAGATCATCTCGACACAGACGCCGGTGTCCTTCAGCACATCCATTGCGATGTTGATCCATGTGCCCTCGCCAGGCCACTTGTCGCGGTCTTTACACGCCCAGTAAAGGAACTGCTCGGACAGGTTGGATTTGGTGTTGCCTTCCAGATATTCACGCACACCGGCGCAGGCGTGGGCGACGCAGGTGCCGCGGCTGCGTTGGTTGCGCACCGCCGGCATTTTGTCGATCAGGTTGACGCTGGGCGGCATCGTTGCGCGCGATGCCCGGGGAGGTTCATCGTCCGGGTCTGCACCCTCCATTTCGTCCAACGCACCCGTACCGAAGTTATCCAGCACATCGCGCACGGGTGAGAAATCCGGCACCGCAGCCTGCGCACGCGCCACCAGCGCGGCGGTTTCATCGGTCGTGGCGCCCAGGTATTCCGCCAGTCCGCTGACGCCATCCCCCTCGGCCGCGGCAATCAACTCCTCCGCTGTGGTGATCCACAGGCCGGCAAGCTGCTCTGCGGCGTCGGAGGGGAAGCCGTCAATGCTGGTCAGTAGGGTTCCAAGTTTATCTGCCATTGGTGTGATCCTTTCTGGAAGGTCCGTAGTAGGCGCTTCAGCGCCCGAACGGCGCTGAAGCGCCTACTACGAACTGATGAAGCTTGTGCTGTGTTGAACGTCAGGCCGTGGGCGATTCATGCACGGAATCGCGCTTACTGATTACTTAGCGTGTCAATGAGATTCTGCAACGTTGCAAGCAATGTGCTTATGGTCGGGCTGTGCTGCCAGTCAGCCTCGTTGAGCCGGTCAAGTATCACGGAAAGCTCTGCAATCGTGTCGTTCAGGGACACGTCGTCGTGTGGCTGCACTGGGGATGCGACGGGCGTGTCATCGCTGGCGGGCAGGGAAGCAGCCAGGCCAGGCGGGCTGGAGACGAGAATAGGAGCGTCGCGCTGCACATCGTTGTTGGATGACACCGCCAGCCGCACAGCCGGGTCGCCCACAATGACGTAGCTGCGGCTGTCCAAATGCGCGGTCAGTTGGCCGACGAACTCAGGCGTCGCTATCGACTTGCCGAACTCCTGCGCCTTGGTCAGCTCCGGCAACAGCTCGTTGCCCAGCTCCGCGTAACGGCTGCCGAAGAACTCCATGGCCGCGCCCACGGGGTAGCCCTGCATCAGCCAGTTCAACATGCTGGTAAATACCTCGGTCTCGCGCCGGCTTTCCTCGGTCAGAAAGGAGTAGCCCCACGTGCGGTCCACGTGACCGACTGCGGCCAGCGCGCCGCCGTTGGGATGGCCGAGCAACCGCGTCGGCAGGCTGGCAACGAAGGGCTTGTCGGCCAGTTGCGTGAACCTCTTCAGGCGCAGTTGGTCGAAGTCGTCGATTTTGGGCGTGCCCGCGCCATAGCAGGCGAAGGTGAAGCTGATCTGACCTACCACGTGCGCGTCCACTCCTACATCTTCGCCGCCAAAATAAAACTCGGGCAGCAGCGGCTTGTCAGCCCATTGCTCTGGACCCGGCCAGTCGGCGCAGATCAACGCGCCCTGGCGGCGGCGCTGATCCGGGTGCTCGGCGGGGAAGGTGATGCCGTGGGTCGCCATGAAGAGAAACGCAGGCGACTCCGTGCCGCCGAGCAGGTTGTTGAGGCGCGATTTGGTGGCCGCGTCGCCGTCGATGTGCTGCGTTGTCCAGTCTGGCGCACGGTCGGCCATCCACTTGGCCAGCGGTGCGACCAGATAGCTGGCGCTCTGGCGGGTCGCCTGGTCGCGGGCGACACCCACAAAGGCAGCCGTGCGCGGCAAGCGGATGCTGCCGGTCTCGGCCGCGACGACACTGACGGCGTAGTTGGCATATTCCTGCGGCGTGGCGAAGTGAATGCGACCGACCGCATATTGCACATCCAGCGCATACTGGAAACCAAAGGGGATGTGTTCAGGGCTGCCAACGATCAGCAGATAGTAGGGCACCTTGTCCGGACTGACCGGGCCGCTGCCTTTGCCGTAGCGGGCCAGAAAACGGTTCTTCGTCTCGCCGGCCTTGTACACGAACTTGCGGAATAGCTCGCCGGCCGCTTCCTGGCGCAGCGTAAGCAGCGGCTCCAGTTGTTGCAGCGCCGCGGCGGCGTCAGGGTCGTCCTCAGCGGTAATGACGGCCCAGCCCACCCGGTCCAAAAGTCGCGGATCCTCCGCAACGCCCAGGTGGTCGGAGCCGACTTCGCGCAAATCCGCGCTGTGGTTGCTGTCCAGCGTCTCGCCGATGGCTTCGTCGACGAGCTGCTCCATGGTGGCCGGCGATGTCAGATAATTGCCGGTGACTGCGTTGATGCCGTTGAAAACCAGGTCGGTCACGGCTTGCCTCGCAGTGCTAACCCATCGTCGCGGTACTGCCGCCAGAAGATTTCCTCACTGGTGCGGTAGAGCGCCTGCTCCAGTTCCTGGTTCCAGCCGGCCCGATCGCCGCGATGCTGGCGCAGGTTGGCCAGACTCGCTTCGTTGCCCAGGCTGGTCAGCGCCTCGATAGCCTTGCGTCGCAGATAGTTCTGGTTGTATGCGCTGAGACCTGCAAAACTGGGCGCGGCTTCGGCCGGTGGCCGGCCCAGCGCGATCGCTTCCATCAGCGGTCGGTCGCGCGTGTCAGCCAGCCTGGCCAGCGAGTCGATGGCGACAGCGATCAGGTTTGCGTCGGTGGTATCGCGTATGCAACGTTCCAGCAGGAAGGTCCGCGCCTGCTGATCCTGCCAGCGTACCAGCCCGATCAGGTAGGCCAGACATTTTAGTTGTTGCAGCCCCTCTTCGGCCGGCCGCAGCAAGCCGTCCAGGTTGGTCACGAAGGGGATCAGCACGGCCTGGCGTACGGTCGGCAGATCGACGGTCGCCAGCGCATAAGCAACCGCCCAATGAGTTGCCTCATCCATTTCGCCGGTCAGAAACTTGCAGGCCAGCGCATCGATGGCCTGTTTGGCTGCCGGCTGATCTTCCGGTGAGAGCTTCAACTGCATGTGCAGATCGCCCAGCGCCATGGCCGCCAGACCTTGTGCGCTCGTGTTGACATTCTGGTCGAGCCACTCGATCAGCAAGGGCACGTCGCGCGACTGCCAGAGATAGAGCAGTTCGGACAGCACCAGATCGATGCCGGCCAGCAGTTCCTCCTGGTCGGTCTCGCTCATACGCAGCAGACCGATGATGGCTGCCATACGTACATTGCTGTAGTCATAGGCCGATCCGCCGCGGCGGTCCAGCCGTGTCTGGAAATAGGCAGTGCTGGCCAGTTGCTCCACTGCGCTGGGGCTGGCAATTTGACCCAGCAGCTCGGCGGCTCGGCTGCGTTGCGTCGAGTTGGGTTCGTTGCCGCTTTGCAGGCGCCAGATCAGGGCTGAGGTCACGGTGTCGTTGAGGCTGGCGATCTCAGGTGGCGGCGGCTGGCTGGCGGCCTCCGACAGACAGCGCGCGGCCAGGAAGGTCCGCTCGCTCTCCAGCAGGTTCATACCGTAGACCATGATCTCCAGAAACGGAGCGACCGCGTTGATGTCGCCCGCCAAAATGCCGGCGCTGAACACCAGCGTTTCCTCCCACCAGTGCAATCGGGACAGGCGGCCCAGCGTCGAGGTGATGTCGTCCAGCGATGCCTCGCGATCGGGCCGGGCGATGATCTCGCGGGCACAGCAATAGGCCTGAATGAGGCTGTATGCGAAGCGCAGCGAGTCGACGCCGTAAGTTGTGAGCAGCCGTTTGTCGATCAGCGCCTCGACCATCCGCTCAAGGCTGTACTCGCGGTCGCCGCGCACCTGCTTCATGATTTCGAAGGCATCGGCCAGCGAAAGCTCGCGCATTCGCGCCGTTTGCAGACGCCAGGCCAGCGCATTCAGTATCTGATCGACGTGCCGGTGCAGCCCCTGGCGGTTGAGCGTAGGCGAGAGACTGCCGGCCGCCAGGCGGTCCACGACACCGCTCACCGCGTCGTCCACGATCTTGCCAAGCATCTGCGTGCGCGACTCTGGATAGGTGCCGGCGCGTGCGTGCTCCAGCAGTTTCACCATGAACCAGGGTACAGCGGCCAGGTCGTAGATGCCGTAACGGTCGAGACGTTCGAGCAGCGGCAGGCCGCCAGGGTCATCCGCGGGCAAGTGTTGCAGGAAATGGCGGATACGCCGGCGCACCATCGGTTGCAAGATCAACAGGTGCTGGTCAAGCCCGGCAAACCAGCGATCATCGAATGCCTCCAGATTCGCGCCAACCACGTACTGATGCTGCGGGTGCCGGTTGATGAACAGGCGTACGCGATCGATCCATGCAGCCTGCTCGCGTTCCGGCAGGCTGTCGTCGGTGTTGAACACAAAGCGCAGCACAGGCTCCTGACCTGCCAGAAGTTGCTGGATATTGACTCGCGTGCCTGGCCAGACCTCGTTCAAACTTTCGATTACCAGCTTCTCGATGGACTCCGGGTCAGCCAGCGCGGTATTGGACTTTGACTCCAGGTCGACAAAGACGGGCAGCACGAACGCCCCGTTGCTGCCCTCCAGCGACAACCGTGCCGTGTTCCATACGATCCGCTTCAACTGCGTGCCGCGGTTGCTGCCATAGCCGCCCAGCAGGGCGAGCACGCGTCGTTCAACCGTGTGCCCGTCGTGCGGCACATGGTCAGTGAGCACTTCTTCGACGGCGTCCCAGATGTCGATGGACGCCGTCGACTCGCCATCGGACCCTTGAAACTGGGCGACGTCCTGATGACCGGTGACATGGACGGCCTCCACCGGCAAGGGCACGTAGTCGCCGTCGATAGGGTCGAAGAAGGCGAATCGCGCATCGGCCAGCGTGTTTTCCAGCGCCGTGCGGGCCGGATTGGAGGCAAGCAGTTGACCGTCGGTCAGGCGCATGAACAGCACCGGCACATGCGCCGCCGGCCACTGGCCTGCCAGCAGCGACGCCCGCGCCTGATTGGTAGCCAGATCGACCTCCCCGTGGCGCATGAGCTGGCGATAGAATGCCTTCGTGAAGGCGCGCGCGGTATCCACAGGCACAAGGTCCTGCATGGCCACCACGGCCGGGACGCCTGCCTGCACCAGCCGTGGCGCAAAGGAGCGGAAGGCGTCGGTCGGGTCGGCGGTAGCGCTCTGGCAACTGGCCAGGAAGATCAGCCGCAACGCATCGGGCCGGCTGTCCGTGTCGCGTGCGTGCAGCGCCAGCAGGGTGGCGTCCTCGTCGGCGTAGACGTGGCGCACCTGGTTGTTGCGGTTGGCCAGCAGAATGACGGCCCGCCCCTGGCGGCTCAGCGTTCCGTGTGCGATCAGATGCAGGGCATGTGCCCCGTTGCTCAGGGCGTCGTCGATGGCCTCCAGTGTGCACGGCTGCGGAATGCGGATCAACTCTACCGGCAAGCCCTCTAGCTCTGACTGGATGGAGTCCCACTCCCGGTCTGCATCGATCTCCACCAATCCGCCGGGATAGTCCTTGAGGTTCGACGGGCTGGCCACGGCAACCACGATTCTGAGGGGATAGGCCCGCAGCGGTTCGCCGTAGGCCTGCGGCAATGCGATGAAGCGCGAGAAGGGTGTCGCGTCGCTGGCAGCCAGGCTGACGCCGATGCCGCCGTCACCGACCTCTTGCATCAACTCCCACGGAATCTTGTACAGCTCGGGTGCGGTGCTGTCGATGCTGAGCCGGATTCGTCGCTGGGGGCTTGCGCCGCGCACCATGTTCCATGCGCCGCGCACCAGGTCGTCCTGCACCAGCATGCTGAACAATTCGCGGCCGGCTTCCGCATCCAGCCGCGGCGGCGTCCAGTTGGCCACCTCCGGCGAAATGTACCCGCCGCGGAACATGCGTTGATTGTTGAGCGAGAGCTCGACCGGATAGCCGGCTTCCCTGCGCTCACCGATACGGATCTCAAGATCAGCGTGGGTTGAGTTGGTCATAGTGGTGCGATGATGTGGACGTTGGTGCAACGACTTCGGAAATCGCCGACTGCTGGTCGTGACCCGCCTGCAACGCTTTGGGCAAGTCCTCTTGTTGACCCGGCGATTTCCGAAGTCGGAACGAGGGCTTCTACGGGCTGCGTTGCCAGAACGTCAGGTAGAACGGTCCCGTGGTAGCATCGTTGTAAGAGCCGGCGGCGATGGTGTAGCGACCGGTCGTTTGCAGTTCGTAGTTCTTGATCAGGCTGTTGGTCGGCGGCAGGCCGCCGTCGTCGTCGGATGTCTCCGGGTTGTCGTCGGGGTCCAGCAGCGTCAGGTAGGTGTCCAGTTCGTTGCTGGCGCCGCCCTGGCGTGTCATGCGAATGGTTACGATGTCGCCGGCATTGCCGTCGAAGGTGTAGGAGCAGGTCGGCCCGAACAGTCCCAGAGTGTCGCGGATAAACCGACCGGACGAGATGCTGCCGCCGCAGAATTCGGTGGTCAGCAGATATTGCGCGCCGCTGCTGATCTGGAGATCTATCACGCCTGTCGTGCCGTCCAGCCCCTGGATTACCACAGTCCAGGTGTTGAGCGGCGTCCGGTGCGATGTGCCGTCGGAGACATACTCCTCCAGCAGCTCGCCATTGGGCCCGTAGAACTGCACCAGTGGCTGTATGTCGCCGCTGACCGGCCTGACCGTGGTGGTGGAGTAGTAGGCAATCGGGTCCAGCAGCGCGACGGCGCAGACCGGGTTGTCGTCCGAGATCTCGAAGCGCAACGGGCCGTACGACGCCACATCCTTGCACGGATCCTGGCGCACGATGCTGAGCTCGAAGGGTGTCGTGCCCGTGTCGCTGGTGTCGGCCAGCACGATCGTGTAGCTGCCGTTGGCCGGCAGCAGCAGACCGGATGTGACCAACGTGCTGTCGTCCGGCTGTGTCTCGCTGCCCGCAACGATCCGGCCGCGCGTGTCCAGCAACTGCATCTCCGGCAGCGGACCATCATCCAGGGCCTTCAGATACAGCGCGACCGTGTCGCCGCGCGCGCCGTCGAAGGTGTACCAGCATTCAGCGCCGGGGAAGGGAACCTGGCCTTCGACCTTCTTTCCGTAGTCCAGCGCGCCGGTGCAGACAACCTCGTCTGCGCCGGGCAGGGCTGCACCGGCCGGCTGGCTGGGACGGCCCGCGCCGACGCTCAGTTGGTACGCGCCGCTGGCCGCCGGGTCGAAGGAGCGGGCGACCACGATATACGTGCCCGACTGCTCCAGCGTGTAGCCGCGCAGCGCGCTGTTGAGCCGGCCGTCGCTGTCGTCGTCGGACGCGATGCGGTAGCCGTCCGGCCCGCGCAGTTCGATCAGCGGGTCGATGCTGCCGCCGGTGCGGCGCATGGCGATATTGACCGTCTGGCCAGCCCGGCCCGCGAAGGTGTGCTCGCAGCGCTGCCCGCCGCCGCTCAACGTGCCGTTCACCGCCTTGCCCAGCGTGATGGCCTGACCGCACGGTTCAGGCGTCACGCTCACCGTCGGAACTGCCAGCAGCGGCGGCACGGTGATGAAGGGACGCACGTTCAGGTTGGGATCGATCAGGACGCCCGTCAGGTCGAAGGGCGCGGGGGTCGGCGTGGCCACGAGGTTGAGTATCACCCCGAGGTTCGGATTGGCCAACATCGTGATCTGCGCGTCCGGGCCGTTGGCCTCGCTGGGACGTGCGCTCGCCATGCCCAGCAAACCCAGCAGCGCCAACGTCAGAATGGCGGCGCCGGCTGCCAGACGCAGCGTTGAGGTTGGATGTCGTTGTTTCATGGTTTCTCCTCCTTGTACGGTCGTGCCTCATTACGTTAAACGCAGGGAGGAAGTCAATTTCAGCGTGGCCTCACGGCGTGGGAGTCGGCGCCATACTGGCGCACGCCAGCGGCGTGGTTCCCCAGACGAAATAGCGGTCGATCTCGTCCGCCGTGAAGTAACGCGCAGCGAGCTGGCAGGCGGCCTCGTCCCACTGTTCCAGGGTAGCCGGCCACAGCAGCACACGGTGGTCGTCGCCGGCTGTGGCAACCCGCTCACCGTCGGAGCTGAACGCAACGCCGTTGATGGGTCCCTCGTGGCCGCGAAACTCCGCCAACGGCTGCTCAGTCCACATGTTCCACAGAATCAATTTGCCGTCGTGGCTGACCGATGCCAACAGGCTACCGTCGGCGTCGAACGCCAAACCGGTGACCGGCAGACTGTGGCCGGCCAGCAGTCCGATGCCGTAGGCTGCACCAGAGTCGAGACTCCACATGTAGATGGCACTGTTGGCGCTGGCCGCGGCAAGAAGCTGGTCATCCGGCCTGATGGCAATGTCGAGCACCGGCACGCCCGGTTCGCTCTGAACCCGCTGTTTTTCAACACCATTGCTGGCGTCATAACCTGTCACTGACCCCTGGCTGTCGCCGGCGTAGAGCGTCGCGTTATCATGGGTGAACGCAAGAGCCATGGGACCCGGTGTGTCGGTCGCCAATCGCCGGGACTGAGGCGACGCATCTTTCACATTCCAAAGATAGATCGCGCCATCCGTTCTGTCCGCGCTGGCGAGGAGTTGGCTGTCGTAGGAAAACGTCAGGTCGGCCAGCGACTCTGCACCAGGACCGGTCAACGTCGTCAGCAACTGCGGTTCGGGCTGGAGCTGCCACAGCTTGATATCGTCCGTGCCACCGGAGGCCAGCAGTGCGCCGTCAGGGCTGAACGCCACCACTCGCACCGACGGGTTGTGACTGCCGAGAACCTGTGAGGTCCGGTCGCTCAAATTCCACAGGAGCAGCGCGCCATCCTTGCCGCCGCTGGCCAGCATCGTCCCGTCCGGGCTGAACGCGGCCGTGTAGACTTGATCGGTGTGGCCCACCAGCGGCGTCGCCAGCCGGTTCGGCGTGTCGAAGCGCCAGATGAATACCCGTCCCGCGCCGTCGCCTGACACCAGCGTCTGCGTGTTGGGGTCATACGCCAGGTCGAGCACCTGTGAGCGGTGGCCGGCCAGCGGCGGATCCTGCGGCAGGCCGGAACTCAGGTCCCAGATCAACAAGCGGTTGTCCCGACCGGCTGTCGCCAGCGCCTCGCCGTTTTGCACGAAGGCGATGTTGTTGACCGCTCCAGTCTCGGTGACGAAGCGGTTGAGCGGCTCGCCGCCCGCGGCCGGCCACACCAGCACCGTGCTCTGTCCCAGGTCGGTGATGTCGGTCTGGATTGCCGCCGCGACGCTGGCGCCGTCGGGGCTGAACGCCACGGACTTGACGCGGCCTGCCGGCCCGTTCAGCGTTGTCGCTGTGCGGCTGGTCGAACTGAGCAGCGACACCGTGCCGTCGTCATGGCCGACCGCGACGGTCTTTCCGTCGGGCGAGACCGCCGCGCTGGTGGTGTTGACGCCCGCCATCACCGTCGTGCCCTGGGAGTCGCCGCTTTCGCTCACAGGCCAACTTGTGACGTTGTTCTTTCCGACGACTATCAACTGGTCGCCGGCTGGACTGAACACGATGTCGTTGATTGTCCCTGACACAGCTTGCCAGCTCAGTCTTTCATGCCGAGCGGTGTCCAGGTCCCAGAGGGTCACCGCGCCGTCCGAACCGGAAGCTGCCAGCCAGCGGCCGTCGGGGCTGTAGGCAAGATCGACGACGCTGCCACTCTCCAGCACCAGGGGAGCGTCTGTGGTCAACTGGCCGCTGGTGCGGTCGATCAAATACACTGAGCTGTCGTTCGCCGCTGCGATAGTTGAGTCGCGCGGGCTGGCAGCGACCGCGCTCACTGCAGTGCTGCCCGCCGAGGCCGGGGCCGGGACAGCGAGATGCGCATCGATCGCGATATCGGGGCGAGCAAAGTCTGTCAGCCGAATCATCCTGGCCAGCCGCGGGTTGGCATTGAGAACAGCCAGCGCCGCAGCAAAGGACTCCCGGCTGGGCACGGTATGAGCGCTCTCGTTCATCAGCAACACGGCCAGATCAGGTTCGCTGAACTGCAGGCTTTCGCCCAGCGCGGCCAGGCGCGCGCTTTCGGTCCTGAGCGCGGCCGTTTGCTCCTGCGCAATGGACCGGTTGACTAACCAGCCTACAACGACAATCGCGGCTACCAGCAGCACGCCGATGACGCCCAGCGAGGCGCGCTGGCGGCGCTGGCGGCGTCGGTCGCGGCTGGCGTCGATGAAGGCGCGGTCGAGCGCTGCCAATGGGCCGGAATGACTGGCAGCTTGCTTTTCAGCCTCAGCCAGCTTGCTGCCGCTGAGCAGAAGGTCGGCCGGCCGGCCCTGCGCGTCCCACAGGATCGCCTGCTGCTGCCAGCCGGCCAGATGCGTCAGTCGCCAGGCGGCGTTGCTGGCCTGTACCGGGCGGATCAGCCGGTCGTGGGCCAGCTCGTACCAGTTGACGGCGCGGCGGCGCTCGCTGCGCACCAGCCGGCGTTGCACCAGTTGCTCGATCACGGCGTTGTCCAGGCCGCGGGTCGCGCCCGGCTCCTGTGCGATCTGCGTGCGGATACCCTGCGCGGTGATGAGCTGAGTCTCGAACCAGTCGCGCATTGTGCGTTCCAGGTCAACCCGCCCGGCGGCGACCGCGGCTAACTGCTCATCGAAGTAGCCCTCCAGCGCTTTGCTGACATCGCCCAGCGCCTCGACATCGTCCAGGCCAATGGTCATGTCGTCCGCGCGCAGCCCGCTCCACAGCCGCTGGCAGACGACCTGCAACTGCACCGGCTCGACCGAGTTGCCGGGCGTGTCAACGGAGCTGCCGTCGTCCTGCTGGACGCGCACCGTGCGCAGGTCGTCAACAAGGCGTCGGGCGGCCTCGTCGTCGAAGGTGACATCCTGCTGGCCGGGCGGACCTTTGATCGCCTCCAGCGCGCCGTCCGGGCTGAGCAGCTCCAGCCGGAAGCGCATGGCCAGGCGGGTCGGAACGGCGCGCACCAACGGGTCCAGCCGCGTCACGAACTCCTCGCGCATCGCGAACAGCGCCCAGCGCCGCCGGTTGCGCAGCGCCACGCTCAACTGGTCGAAGAACACCTGGCGGCCCGCGTCATCGGTCGGATCGACCGTCACGATCTCCTCGAACTGGTCGACGATCAGGACGATGCTCTGCTGCGGATTGGCTTCCTCGATCTTCGTGAGGTAGGTGTCCAGCGAGGTCGTGGCAAGCGTCTCCAGCGGCGTCGGTTCTGCCCCTTGCGTCGGTTTTTCGTCCAGGCTGAGCAGCAGGCTGAGCAGGTAGCGGTTGACGTCCGCGCGGCCGGCCAGCTCCTTGGGCAGCTCGGCGTTGACGCGCGCCACGGGCAGTACCAGGAAGTGCTCGGCCTCGAGGTCAGGGATCAACGCGGCCTGGATCAGCGAGGTCTTGCCCGCGCCGGAAGGCGAGTTGAGCAGCACGATGCGGTCGGCGATGAGCTGGTTGAGCAAGCGCCGCTGCTCGCGGCTGCGCCCGTAGAGCGTCTCGCCCTGCTGGTAGGGCCGTGCGCCGACGTAGGGGTTCTCGCGCGGATTGGTGCTCATGTGCGCGGTCCCCTACCGTGCGACGTGTCATGCTGAATGGGTCGAACGGCCAATGCTGATGGCACGCGCAACCTGGATGATCCGTGACGCCCTTCAGCGCACACATCGCCAATGAAGCATCTTTCGTCACATGCGACGCGAGACCCTTCACTGGCGACTCGTGCAGTGAATGCAGCGTGCAGGACCCGTTCAGGGTGACATAAACGACGGTTCATGCGCCGCCCCCGGAGTGTTCGCGCCAGCGGCTTTGCAGCTCGCGCAGGAAGTCGGACGCGCTGCCCCAGAAGACGCTGATGTCGGCTGACTGCACGTATTCCTTAAGGTAGTCACGGGCCCGGTCCGGCTCCAGCGTGTTGCTCTGTTCGGGATCGACCTGTGCGGCGACGTGCTTGTAGTCGGCCCGGTTCAACCGCTCGTTGCCGCCCTGGCTCAGCACGCTGCGGAAGAGCACGCGGAAGTCCCAGCCGTCCAGCCGGAAGCCGACAAAGAGCAGCCCTGAGTCGACCAGCGCCCGCCGCACCCGCTCCGGGATCAACTCGCGGTTGGCTCCCATCCCCAGCATGTAGCCGAAGTAGTCGTCCTCGGTTAGCACAAAGGACCAGCGCACCCCGATCTGCCCGAACAGGTGGTAGACCAGTGGACGCTCGACGCTGGGCTCGTAGTCGGGATCGCGCTCGAAAATGCTGGGGGCCAGTTCCATGCGGTCGTTCCAGGGACAGAGCGCGATCTCCGGCTGCTTGCCAGCCGCCCGCAACGCCTCCTCGATCATCGAGCTGGGGTCGGTGGTGACGTAGATCGGCAGCGGCAGGTTGGCCAGCACCCAGTGCGGCTCGTCGGAACCCGCCTGCCAGCGCTGCTTGCCCAGCGTGGTGAACAGCTCGTCCAGCGTGGCGCGCGACTGTGGGCTGCCGGGAGCCGGCTGCAGGAGTTGCAGCATCTGGCCGCGCAGGTAGCGGGTCAGCTCGTCGCGCGGAAACAGCTCGCCCTGCTGGACGGCCAGATACTGCGCGACCTGCGCCAGATCGTCGCGTTGGTGCGGCGCCATGGGGAAGTGGTAGGTCTCGGCCCAGCGCTGGGCGATCTCGCGCCGCGTGCCGATCAGCGTCTCCAGCAGCCCGGGGCCGATGATCGGCGTGCAGCGGCCGCTTTCGATGTTGGCCAGCAACCCCGGCCACTTCTCCATGCTGACGCGGCGGTCGCCAAAACCGGGCGCATACCACAGCCGCCCGCTCTTGAGGCGCATGAAGAGCACCGGCGTCCACCAGTCAGCGCGGCTGCTGACCGCGCCGCGCGCCACGGACATGGCGCGGTCGATGACGCCGTCGCGCTGCAGCTCGCGGAAGAAGACCGGCATGAACTGCACGACGGTTTCCATGGAGACGTTGCCCTGCATTCCGATCACAGCCGGAATGCCGGCAGCGGCCAGACGCGGTCCCAGCGCGGCCAGCGCGCCCTCGTCGCGGCTGCTGGCGTCCTCCCCCTCGCCGGCGCTCTGGCACGAAGCCAGCACGATCAGCGCCGGACGCTGCTGCAAGCTGTTGATGTCGGCCACGAACTGCTCGCCCGGCACAGGATCAGCCGCGCCTTCGGGCGTCTCCAGAAACACTACCGGCCGCCCGCTGGCCAGCTTGCCGTGCGCCACCAGGTAGAGCACGTCGTAGCCGCCGCGCAGCTCTTCCAGGATCGCGTTGCGGGTTGCCTTGCCGCCGCCGGCCAGCTCGATGATGCTGACCTGGCCCAGCGATTCGCGCGCCCGCGCCACTTCGCCGTCCACGTCCACCGCGGCCAGGCGGTACTGCTCCAGGTCGCTGGGGTTGGCGACGGCCACCAGCACCCGCTGGTCACGCTTGGGACGCAGGGTGACAGGCCGCCAGTCCTCGCTGCTGAGATAGCGTGAGAAGATGATGTTTTCGCCGCTGAGGAGAGCGGTCGGTCGGGCCGGGTCTTGCAGCGTTTCCCAGCCCAGGTTGTGCAGCTCCGGCGCGCTGGGGCCGATAAAGAGACGCAGGCGCAGCGGGCTGAAGGCGCTGGCGGCCACTGCCCGTGCGCTGGCAAACGCGCTGGCGACCGGGCCGGCGAAGAGGCTGTCGCTCAGCGATTTGCCGTAGACGGCCGGCTGCGATTTGAGCGCGCGCAACGCCTCGAAGTCGAAGGTGATCTGGACATCGTCGCCGGTGATGGGGTTGATCTCGGCCGCCGCGTCTGTGTCGGGCGCGTCGGCAGGCAGATTGAAGCGCAGTTCGACGGCGTAGGCGCCTTCCTCGCGGCGGTGCAGTCCGATTTCCAGGTCTGCGATTGACATGTCCAGCTCCTGTGGCAATGGTGCGGCGGCGCGCTGGGTAGGTCCGCTTAAACGACGATAATCCGTGGGGGATTGGGCGATATGGTATCACAGCGGGGCAGGACTGTCAACGGGCTGCGAAACTCGACTTTTTCCGCAAAGTCGAGTTTCTGGGCATCACGTAGGTCACGCTAGCAGCGTGACTTCCGGCTGGCAGCGAGACTTCTGGCCTGCAAGAAGTTCGACTTTGCCGAAAAAGTCGAACTTCGGGGAGGGGTGTTTCGCGTCCGGTTGCTCATTCGCTGCGCGGCTGCTATAATCGGCGCGTCGAACGAACACAGGGCCGTATACAGATCGAAGGGCTTCTCCATGGACACGACAGACACAACGCCTTCCATTGCTGGCGTATTTCTGCAAAACGTCCAGGTTGGCGGCAACCTGACCATCAGCGGCGTCACCGTCCAGTTACCGGCTAAATTGCCGCCGCTGTGGGTCAACGTGCCGTCGCTGCCCAACCACTTCCTGGGACGCGACGCGCTGGTGGACGACCTCGTCGCGCGGCTGATCGCCGGACACAGTCCCGCGCTGTCCGCCGAAGGGCTGCCCGGCGTGGGCAAGACCACGCTGGCTGTCGTCCTGGCCCATCACCCTGATATCCTGGCGCATTTCAGCGACGGCGTGCTGTGGGCCGGGCTGGGACCGACGCCCGACGTCCCCAGCCAACTGGCGGCCTGGGCGACCGCGCTGGGGATCGATGTCAGCGACCTGCCGACGCCGGCCGCCCGTGCCCAGGCCGTGGGCAACGCCATCGGGCAGCGGCGACTGCTGCTGGTGATCGACGACGCCTGGCATTGCGAAGCAGCCGACCTCCTGCGCTGCGGCGGGCCGCGGTGCAGCCACCTGCTGACGACCCGCGACCAGGCCATCGCGCGCGCTTTGCCGGCGTCGTTCAGTCCGTCAGCGTCCCGACTTTGGCCGACGATCCGGCCTTCGACCTCTTGCAGACCCTGGCGCCGGAGGCGTGCGCGCAGCCGACCCGGTGGCTGCTCCCGCACCCTGGCGCACGGTGGACGGATTGCCGCTGGCGCTGGAGCTGTTGGGCGGCTATCTGGCGCGCCCCGAGCGCAGCTACTTCGCCGAACTGAGCGCGGCGGCCTTCGACGAACTGGCCGACCCCGCCGGCGGCTGGCGCTGGCAACGCGCCGGCTGGGCGCGCGCGACGGTGCTGAGGTGACGCTGCGGGAGACGACCATCGCGCCCTGAGCCTGGAGGGATGCCGGAGGAAGCAGTCGCAGCCTTCCACGCGCTGGGTGCGTTCGCGCCTGCCGCCGCCACCTTCAGCCTGGAGGCTGCCGAAGCAGTGACGCAAGCTGGCGCAGGCGACGCTGGCGTTGCTGATCGCCCGCAACCTGCTGGAGCGCAGCGATGGCGAAGCAGAGCGGTTGGCGCTGCATCAGGTGCTGGCCGACGTGGCGCGGACGAAGCTGGAGCCGGCCGCCATCGAGCGCCATCGCGACTACTACCTGGCGCTGGTGGATGAAGATCGGGAGGACTGGCAGCGCATCGTAGACGGTCTATCCGCAGGTAATGCAGGCGTGGGTGTGGCAGGTCGCGTATGCGACCTGATGACGAGCGAATTCTCGATTTCTACGGGTCTCTGAAGACTTATCAACAGCGTCAGGGGCTTTGGTCAGATTACGAGCGACTGGGGTCTGCCTCCAGTGGTCGCGCTGGAAAACGAAGATCATGCTCGGCAGGCGTGGTTGTTGAACGAACTCGGCTACATGTACTCTGCGCTGGGGGAGAAGCAGGAGGCGCTGCGGTACTACGAGCAGGCGCTGCCGCTGATGCGGCAGGTGGGCGACCGGTCGGGCGAGGCGACGACGCTGAACAATATTGGAGGTGTACGATGCGCTGGGGAGAAGCAGGAGGCGCTGCGGTACTACGAGCAGGCGCTGCCGCTGTTTCGGCAGGTGGGCGACCGGTCGGGCGAGGCGACGACGCTCAACAATATTGGCCTGGTGTACGATGCGCTGGGGAGAAGCAGGAGGCGCTGCGGTACTACGAGCAGGCGCTGCCGCTGTTTCGGCAGGTGGGCGACCGGTCGGGCGAGGCGACGACGCTGAACAATATTGGCCTGGTGTACGATGCGCTGGGGAGAAGCAGGAGGCGCTGCGCGTACTACGAGCAGGCGCTGCCGCTGAGGCGGCAGGTGGGCGACCGGTCGGGCGAGGCGACGACGCTGAACAATATTGGCCTGGTGTACGATGCGCTGGGCGAGAAGCAGGCGGCGCTGCGGTACTACGAGCAGGCGCTGCCGCTGAGGCGGCAGGTGGGCGACCGGTCGGGCGAGGCGACGACGCTGAACAATATTGGCTGCATTTACTTCCAGAACGGCCAACCAGAACGTACGGCAGAGATGCTAGCCGGGCGGTTCGAGACGCTACGCGAAATCGGCGCAGTGGCTGAGGAGGCGGCGCTTCTGTTCAACCTTGCTTTTGTGCTCGGGCAGTATCTGGGTCGGTTGGAGGAGGCCATCGAGCACCTCACTCGGTCGATCGATATCCTGCACCGATACAACCTGCCCCTGGACGCCGCTGGGTATACACTGGCGCAGCATGAGGCGTTACTGGCGCAGCTCACCGGTGAACAGCGGTAGAAAATACACGCAGTTTTCGTTCAACTATGCAGAACTCGAAGACTTCGGAAGTCGCCGGTCAAGCGGCGGACGAACACACAACGTTGCGGCCACCCGCTGCGGATATGCGGCGACTTCCGAAGTCGCGGAGCCAACCGATCGCGTTGCGACTTCGGAAGTCGCCGGTCGAGCGGATGACGAACACACAACGTTGCGGCCACCTGTTGCGGATATGCGGCGACTTCCGAAGTCTGGTGTAGAATAATCGCCATGCCACGACGCACTATCCCACTCATCAGCGGTGAGTATTACCACGTCTATAACCGCGGCAACAACCGTCAGGACATATTTCTGGAGCGGACGAACTACTTGTTCTACTTGCAACAGTTGCGCAAGTATCTGATAGGTGATGCCGCGCATCCCTGGGTTACGATCGTGGCCTACTGTCTGATGCCAAACCATTTCCATCTGCTGGTGTGTCTCCACGACGACCTGTTCTCTCGCCACATGCAGCGCCTCTCGATCTCGTACACCAAGGTTATCAATGAGCGTTATCGTCGCGTTGGAGCGCTGTATCAGGGGCAGTTTCAAGCCATTCACGTCGACAGCAACGACTATTTGTTGCATCTGTCCCGCTATATCCATCTCAATCCGGTCGCGGCTCACATCGTTCAGCGGCCAGAGGACTGGGAATTCTCGAGTTATCGCGAATATGCCGGCCTTCGTCGCGGTACATTGGTTAAGCCAGGCATTGTTATCGGCCAATTCGGTGCAAACGAGGAATACTCCCGGTACGTCGAAGCATATCAACCGGCAGATAGGGCGAAAATCAAGCACCTACTGTTCGATGAGTAAACTGCTCACAGACTTCGGAAGTCGCCGGCCAGGCAGTTGACCGGCAGACAGCGATGCGGCTACCTGCTGCGGATGTGCGGCGACTTCCGAAGTCGCGGAGCCAACTCGTCGCGTTGCGACTTCGGAAGTCGCCGGTCAGGCAGTTGACCGGCACAAAGCGTTGCGGCTGCCTGCTGCGGATATCCGGCGACTTCCGAAGTCTGGTGGATTGGAGGAGCCACGGCATGGACACCATCTCTATGATCGTCACGGCGCTGGCAGCCGCGCCGGCTGCCAGCGCGGCCGGCGGCGCTGCTCCCGCGTTTCGCGACGCGTACGCCGCGCTTTTGGCGCGCCTGGCGGCCGGCTACCCCGCGGTCAACGTCGCCGTGCTGGCCGCCGATCCCGGCTCGAAGGAATTGCAGGCCTACCTGCGCAAACAACTGGACGCCGCCGGCGCGGCAAACGACGTGCATCTGCTGGAGGCGGCGCTGGCGCTCCTGAAAAGCGTCCAGACCAGCGCGCCGGCCGCGGCCGGGGTCATCGGCGTTGATCTGGACAACGTCATCGCCGCCGGCGACATCCACATCCACGACATCACCACCTACCACGTCACCTACCAGGTCGGCGCGCCCGCGGCCGCGCCGCCGCCTCCCCCCTTCCAGTCGCCCGCGCCCGGCCCCGACCACGTCGCCCGGCCCGACGAACTGACCAGGATCAAGGGCTACCTGCTGGACGGGGACAAGCACTTGTTGTCCAACACCGTCGGCCTGCACGGCTTCGGCGGGTCGGGCAAGACGATCCTGGCGCGGCTGGTTTGCGCCGACCCCGAGCTGCGCGCGGCCTGCGCGGACGGCATCCTGTGGGTCGAGGTGGGCAAGACCCCGCCCGATCCGCGCGCTGCCATGGCCGATCTGGTCAGCGCGCTAACCGGCGGCTGCAACGGCTGCGCGACCATCAACGGGGCGCGCGACCAGTTGCGGGCTGCGCTGGCCGGTCGCCAGGTGCTGCTGGTGGTGGACGACGTCTGGAACGCGGCCCATGTGCGCGACCTGTTGCAGGCCAGCACCGGCTGCGCGCGCCTGATCACGACCCGTAACCCGTTCCTGCTGCCGGCCGGCGCGCAGTTGCTGGAGCTGCGCAGCATGGGCGTGGAGAACGCCCGCGCGCTGCTGGGCGCCGGTCTGCCGCCCCAGCACGGCGCACGGATCGACGCGCTGGCGGCTCGTCTCGGCTACTGGCCGGTGCTGCTGAGCCTGGTAAACCGCACGCTGGTCTATCGCATCGACCAGCAGGGCATCGCGCCGGCCCAGGCGCTGGACGACGCCGCCAACGACCTGGCGCGCAAGGGGGTGGTCGCCTTCGATCCGCGCGACGCCGGCGGCCAGCGCGACCAGGCGGTTGCCAGCACCGTGGAGGCCAGCCTCGATCTGCTGACGGCTGACGAGCGCCGCCGCTGCGCCGAGCTGGCCATCTTTCCTCAGGACGTGCCGATCCCGCTGATCCAGGCGGCGCAGCTCTGGCAGCTCACCGCCGGGCTGGACTACGACGGGGCCAGCGATCTGGCGACCCGCCAACTGGAGCCGCTTTCCCTGCTGGACTACGACGGCAAGAGCGCCACGCTGCGGCTGCACGACGTGCTGCGCAGCTATCTCTACGCATCGCTGCCTGACCGGGCCGAGCTGCACGGGCGGCTGGCGGCGCGCTGGACGGACCGGCCATCCGCGGCCAACGCCTACGCCTGGCGCTGGCTGGCCTATCACCGCGCCCGCGCCGCTCAGACCAGCGCGCAGCCGGCGCGCCACGAGCTGGCCGCGGAATTGGTGGCGCTGGTGGCCGACCCTGGCTGGCAGGCGGAGCACGAGCAGGCGCTGCACGACCTGCCGGCGCTGGAGGATGCACTGGAACAGGCGCTGGACGCGGCTGTGGCCGACGACGATCCGCTGGGTATTGCGCTGCTCGTGCGCAGCGCCGACGCGCTGGTGCAGTTCCGGCGCGAGCATCAGCGCGCCGAACCGGTGCTGCAACTGGCGCGCGCCGGCGATTTGGCGGCGGCCAAACGGCGCAGCGAGCTGTTCGACATCGACGACCACTGGCGGCAGGCGCTGCTGCTTCTGGTGGCCTGGCTGGCGCCGGCCAGCTCGCAGGCCGGGGCGCGCGCCCTATGCGACGAGGTGTCGGCCGCAATCGGGCTCGACGAGGCGCTGCACTTCATGTCTCAGTGGGTGCGGGCCAGTCTGTGGCCGGGCGTGCCTGTGCCTGACTTCCCACTTATGATTCCGCCGCACGAGGCTGACGGCTTGCTGATCGAGCAACTGGTGAAGCGGGTCGGCGGGCTACCCTACGACCGCGATCTGCTCATCCGCCGCGGCCTCGACCCCGATGTGGAAGACCCTGACCGGCCGCGCAGACAGCCGGCTGGCGGTGGAACGTTGGGTATCTATCAGGGCACCGGGCCGGGACAGGGCGTCTACCATGGCGGCGCGGCGGGCACCGGCAGCGGCGACGGCGGCGAAAGCCGCAGCACGACTCGCTACCTGGCGGAGCTGGACGGGCCGTATCTGGTCACGTACGCGGCCCAGCATCCGGTCGAGGGTATGGCGGCGCTGGAGCAGTATCTCAGCGTTTACAGCACCTACAACTACCCTGAGTATCGCTACAGCAGCCTGTGGTTGTTGCTGGGCTACGTGCTGCAATATCCCGACAACACCGGCAGCGGCTGGGTGCAGCAGGCTGTGACAAAGATCATCAGCGCGGCGTTGGGCGGTCCTAGCGTGGAATTCGAGGAAGGGCTGGCGGCCGCGACGACTGCACTGCGGGCGCTGCGCGGCGACGACGCGGCGCGCCAGCTGTTGACCCACCAGGCGTCGCGGCTGATCAACGAGGTTGCCTCGCTCAAACCGGGGCGGGAGCGGGAGGGCAGCGATACCTGGGCGCGTCACAAGCGGCTGATGACGGCCAACGCGCAGGCGGTCGGCTGGCTGCTGGGCGAGCAGGGGCTGGCCGGGCAGGTGTTGCAGGACGCGCTGGGTCTGGCCGATTCCGGCTTTGCCGGCTTTCAAGCGCCGGCCTGTCTGGCCCTGGCCGAGGCGATCCGCGTCTGCCAGCCGGCCAATCAGGCCGGCATCGAGGAGGCGCTGGAATGGGCGCAGCGGGCCGCGCACAACATCCAGGATCCCAGTTTCTGCGCGCGTATGACGGCGCGTGTCAACGCGATGCGGCACTACTGGTGGCCGACGTTCCCGGTGCGCGCACGCTACCAACGTCTGCCGGACGCGGCCTGGCTGCCCGAATTCGCCGGCCTGCACCGGGTCTGCCACGACTACCCCGGCCGGCGCGACGACGCGCTGACGCTGCCCGACTGGGCGATGAATGCCAGCACCTTCGGCGCCCTGGCGCAGCTCTACCAGCGGACCATCGATGACCTGTTGCGCCTCAACGGCGGCGAGCGGCCATTGCATGACGACGACGAGGTGGCGATTCCTGATCCCGGCTTCGTGCCACACCTGGCCGCGCGTCTGTCCGCCGAGATACTGGTCGTCGCCGACAGCGGCGTCGAACCGGTGCAGCCGCTGCCCTGGCTGCGCGCGCTGGTTCCCTACGCCGTGCGCAGTCCGACGGCGCTGGATGCCGTGCTGACCCGGCTGGTGCTGGCGCAGGGTAAATGGGAGCCGCCCGCGGACGATCAACTGGCCGACGCGCTGGACGCGGTGCTGGCCAGGCGGCCGCCGGTAGTCGTCACCGGTCCGGAGAGCGAGCTGACCATCCGGCCTCGCCTCCCGGCATAGCGTCATCCAGATTCCGAACGGAGGCAATATCCATGGAACCCATCAGCACCATCATCGTGACAGCTCTGGCGGCCGGCGCGGCTGCCGGCCTGACCGACACAGCGGCTCAGGCGGTCAAGGACGCCTACGCCGGCTTGAAAAACCTCATCAAGAGCAAGTACGTCAAGGCCAGCGCGGGCGTCGATATCCTGGAGACAGACCCGTCGTCGGAGGATTTGCAGGCGTTCGCCGGCAAACAACTGGCGTCCACTGGCGCAGCCGACGACCCGGATATTCAGAAGCTGGCGCAGGCCCTGCTGGACGCGGTCGCGCAGCACGCACCTGAAAGCGCGCGCACCATCGGCGTCGACCTGAAGGACATCCAGGCCGGGTCGCTACGGCTGGCTGACATCAAGGTCCAGGCGGCGGGGACGGCAACCGGCGTCAGCGCGTCGGGGATCAACGTGGCGGGCGATTTTGTCATCCAGGGTGTGTCGGTGACCAGCGGCGTACCCCCGGCCGCGCCGGCGCGACCGGCCGCTGCGCCGAAGATCAAGATCCTCTTCCTGGCGGCCAACCCTACCGACACAGCACGATTGCGTCTGGGCGATGAGGTACGTGCTATCGATCAGTCGCTGCAACTGGCGCGCTATCGCGACGCGTTCGACCTGGAGCAGGCGCACGCGGTGCGTGTCGGCGATCTGCAAGGGCCTGCTGCTGCGCTACCAGCCGCACATCGTGCATTTCAGCGGGCACGGCTCGACGGCCGGACAGATCATATTTCAAGACGATGCCGGGCGGGCCTATGCCGTCCCGCCGCCAGGCGTTGGCCAACGTCTTTGTCATTCTCAAGGACAACATCCGCTGCATGGTGCTCAACGCCTGCTTTTCGCTGCCGCAGGCCGAGGCATTGTCGCAGCACATCGATTGTGTGGTTGGCATGTCGGCCGAGATTGGCGATAAAGACGCGCGTGCCTTCGCGTCCTCGTTCTACGAGGCCTTGGCCTACGGGCGTAGCGTCAGGACGGCGTTCGATCTGGGGCGAAACCGCATTGATCTTGACGGCCTGAAAGACGAGGATGTGCCGCAGTTGCTGGCGCCCAACAGCGACCCGGCGACGGTTTCGTTTGCCAAACTTTAGGGACGCGTCTACGGCGTCGCTAGCCAGCCCCAACCTGCCAAACTGCGGCTGCTCGGTTCAACGAGCAAAGCAAAGACCCCTTCGGCGAGCGCCGAAGGGGTCTTTGCTTTGCGGGGGTCAGATGTTCGTCGCCCTCAGTTCGTGTTCATCGGCGTCATTGGCAGCCAGATCCGGCTGGCGGCGCTCCCGGCCCGCACTTTCTGCGCCGGCGATTCGACGTTGCCTGCCCAGTCCGTTGACCTTGCCTGGATGACGACGGGACCTGGCTGCACCGGCAGCGAGACCATCAGCGCCCAGAGAACCGCGTTCTCTGGAACTCCCGGCTGCCGGCCGGCGGCATTGACCAGCGCGCGCGCGTCGTCACCGATGGCCGCGGTCTGCCAGACGCCGCCGTTCACGCTGACCTGGACTTCATCGATGCCCCAGCCGTCCTGTGCGATGCCCCAGACCAGCGTCAATCCCGGACCGACCAGGTCGCCGTTCTCCGGCGCGGCGATGATGGTTCGAGGCGGCAGCGAGTCGACGATCACCGTCTGCCAGTCCGTTGGCTCACCCACGTTGCCGGCGGCATCGATGGCCCAGGCGCGCACCTGGAATTCCTCGCCCTCCACCGCCGGCAAGTTCTGCAGGATGTGCCACATTCGGTTGCCGACAGGGTTCACCGGGAACGGCCCGTTGACTGTGAGTGTTGGCCCGTCTTCGTTGACTTGCAGCACGACCGACTGGATTTCTCCGCCGAACGGCTCCGGATCGTGGGCGATTCCGTCGATCAGCGCGGTCGCTCCTCCCAGCACCAGCGGCGGCGTCATCTCGACGACCGGCGGCACATTGTCGATCAGCAGCTCGACCGACTGAATCGCGCTCTGATGACCGAAGGTATCGATAGCCTGCACCTCGACGGTCAGCGTGCCCGATGGCGGCACATCGACCTGGAAGTTCCAGGCGCGCGTGCCGTCGGCAGCCTGCCAGTCGGTCTGTCCTGCCAGTCGCCAGCGCACCTGGTCCACACCGATGCCGGCATCGCGGGCCGAGCCGCGGATCGTCTGCACGCCTGAGCGGATCGTGTCTCCGCCGCCGATGGTGACACTGGGCGGCTCCGAGTCGACCGCAGTCGTGTAGGCGGCGCTCTGCGAGCTGCCGTCCGTCAGGTTGATCGTCGCGGTCGTTGTCGTTTCGTACAGCCCGCTCAGGTCCGGTCCGAGTTGCGCCCGCACTTCCACGGTCTCCGATTGGCCGGCAGCGATAGCCGCCAGCTCGACCACCCATTGAGCGCCACCGGGCGGGCAGCTCTGGCAGACGGCGCCGAAGACCTCCTGGAAGCCCATCCCCTCGCCCGCTTGCAGCGTCATCGTTGCCCCGGCCAGCGGCATGTTGTCCTGGTTGCTGACCTGAATCAGGTAGCCCAGTTCCAGGTCAGGACCTGCCAGGCTGGGGCTTCCCAGGAGCGTCCCTATGCCGAGCGTCACGTGGTGAGCGGCCGGCTGTCCGGCGTTGGGCGGCAGAGCGGTTGCCAGGTCGTTCCAGGTGTAGCTGGAAGTAGCGGCCGCGGTCAAGCTGTTGCTGGTCGGGAAGGCGCTCCACATCCCGCCCTGGTTTTGGATGGCCATGGCGGCCATCATCACCGGTCCAGATCCGACCAACGCGCGCGGCAGGCGAATCTCAGTGCCGCCGCTGCTGCCGTGGGCAAAGACCATGCCGCCAGACGAGTAGGACTGCCAACCGCTGCCATCGATGTAGCGCCACAGCTGGCCGTCGTTTGGTCCACTGACGGTCACTGCATAGTCCGCGCTCATTGGCAGCGGCGCGATGCCAAGATCGTTGCCGCCGACGTTGAGGATGTCCGTCGTGCCGCCGCTCTGAACGTCCAGGTACATTACCAGGGTGCCGTCCAGCGCCCAGAGCGCGCCCTGCCAGGCGGTATAGAAGTAGCTGTCATCCCAGACCACATACAACTCCTGGGTCTGACCTGCCGGCCGCGTGTCGTCGTCCAGCCGTTCGGTCGTCGTGATCCACTCGCCGTGCTGGACATCGACCAGTCCGTCTACGATGATCGATTGCAGCGGCAGGCTCTCACCGGTTGATCCGGACACCGTCCACGGCCCGAAGTGGCGCAGCCAGGTGTTGCCGGCCGAGTCCTTCGTCATCACGTGCGCGTACCACGTCCCTGCGTTGCTCAGGCTGGCGCTGTAGCTGTTGCCGCTGGCAACCTGGCTGGGAACCGTGGTGGAGATCTGGTCCACCCCAACCAGCACGCTGGCTTCGCCGCTGCCGTCAGTCACGGTTGACCAGGTGATCTGGAGCGTCGCGGTGCCATCCACATAGCTGCCCTCATCCGGGCTGAAGGTGATCGGCGAGAGTCCGCCGGGTGGCAGATTATCGACCGCCGGCGCCAGCGATGCGACGGTTACGTTGCCGGCGAGGTCGGTTGCCCGTGCCCACATTGGGAAGGCAGCATAGTCCTGTTCAGCAGGCGGCTGCCAGGTGTAGGACCAGGAGCCATCGCTGGCCAGCTCAGCCGGCTGCCAACTGTGCCCGCCGT
This sequence comes from Anaerolineales bacterium, assembly GCA_020634615.1. Taxonomy (GTDB): domain Bacteria; phylum Chloroflexota; class Anaerolineae; order JAAEKA01; family JAAEKA01; genus JACKBK01. The sequence continues at coordinate 91,214 of JACKBI010000016.1, read as the reverse complement.
TCAGGCTGACGTCGACGCCGGCCAGCCCGCTGCCCTGTCCTGAACCCGTCGAAGGGTCGCTGGCTTCACCGGTGAAGGTCGTGTTGTGATTGATGACGCCGCTGACCGGGTCGATGCTCAACTCGGGCGCGATGGTGTCCAGGACCAGCGTGGCGTTGACGTCGCTGCCGGTGCTCGATCCACTGGTCCGGCTGGCGTGTAAGGTCAGCGTGTGGTCGCCCTCGCCGGAGAGCGTGACGGTTTTGTTCCAGGTGGTCAGCAGTGCAGCCGGATCGGCCACAGTTGCCATTCCTTGCGAAATACCGTCTACCAGTACCTCGACTTGCCCGCTGCCGCTGGTGCCCTGGAAGTGGACATAACCTGCCAGGTTGACCGATGCACTGGCTATTGCACCGCCCGGCGCCGGTTCGGTCAGGGTAGCCTGGTCGGCCGTGGTAATGACGAGAACGCCCGTTTGATCGGTCACGGTCGTATTGCCGACGCTGTCGCTTGCCTGGGCGCGGACGGTGTGCAGGCCGTTGACCAGTGGCACGGCCGCGCCGTACAGGCCGTTCAGCGTCAGCGTCGCGCTGACTGGCGCACTGTCGACGAGGAACACGACTTGCGGACTGTCGAGCGTACTTGTCACGGCAGCCAATAACTGGACGGCTGCCGCAGTAATGGTGAGATGGCGGGACGGCTGGATCAGCGTTACTTCAGGTGGCTCGTTCACCACCGTGACCGACTGGCGGAACCAGTCGCGGGCGTCGTCCGAGCGATTGCCGGCCTGGTCCACCGGCCGCGTGTAGACGCGGTACAGGCCGCTGCCCTGGCTGAAGGGGATGTCCGCGCTCCAGTATGAGCCGGTGTCGCCCGGCGTCGCCAGTGTCGGCGTGATCCAGGTGGCGGGCGGTGTCTCGTTGACAGGCAGACTGGGATCGGTGACGTAGCTGACACCCACCGCTACCGCTGCCATGCCGGAGTTGCCCAGCGCGCACGAGTTGCCTTCCTTGCCCAGCAGCAGTGTGACCGGCAGCGCCAGCAGCTCAGAATAGCCCATGTCCGCGTTGTCGCCGCCGCCGGGCGGCACATCGCCGGCCAGCGCGCTGGGCACTGCATCCAGCGCCGGAGACACGGTCGTCAGCCGGTAGTTGCCATCGCCGGGGTCGGAGCCGGCAAACGCCGGGTTCTGGCTGGCGATGTCGTGCGCACCCTGCGACACCGAACCGGTGTAGTTCTGGCAGGTCGTACACCAGCCAGGGTCGGTGTTGTAGAGCAGGTTGTAGTCGGAGAAGATCTGTCCGCTGCTGCTGTTGTCCAGCCCGGCGTCGTTGAAGGCGACGATGTTGTAGCGGACGTCCAGCCAACTGGCGGGATCAGCCACCACCACGCCGGAGCCGTAGTTGGCAACAATCGTGTTGAACAGGATGGACCCGGTCGCGCCGCCGGCGAACAGCACGCCCGCGTTGCCGTTGCCTGCCAGGCTTGGATCGTCGGGCGAGATGCCGCCCAGGATGTTGCGGGTGATGGTGATCTGGTTGGACGAACCGGTGACCGCGATGCCGGCGTCGCCGGGATCTTCGCCGCCGTTGGTGATGGTAAAACCACGGACCTCGACGTTGGCGACATTGTCCAGCGTCAGCGGCGAACCGCTGTCATCGGCGTCGATGACCGTCGTATCCGCGCTCTCGCCCACAAGGCGGACGCCGCTGGGCAGTAGGACGTGCTCGTGGTAGACCGCCGGCTGGGCCTCGCTGCCGCCGGCCACGCCCACCGTCCAGAGACCAGCGATGCCCGGCACGTTGTCCACCGCGTCCTGGATCGTGTCGAAGGCGGTTACCTGCCACGCCAGGCCGTCGTTGAGACACTGCTCGCAGTAATCCTTACTGGCGTAGACCGACGCCTCGGCTGCCTGGGCGTAGCCCAGGTCGATGCGGCCGCCGCTGCCGGGTGGCGCCGGGTCGCTGGGATCGCCGGCGTCCACCACCGGCGAGTCGGCCAGCGGCCGGAAGTCCTTGTTGTCGGCGTCGGTGAAGCGCGGGTCGGCGAAGATCTCGCCCGGTCCGGGCTGGTCCACGAAGCTCCCGTCGATGGCGAAGTCGTGGCCGTTGCGCCAGTAGAGGTTGTAGGTGTGCAACGCAGTGGTCGCACAAGTTTCCATGCTGAGGGCCGTTTCCTGGTTGAAGGCCAGGATCGAATTGCGCATGTCGATGCTGCCGCAGTCCGCTGCCGCCACGCCGTCGCCGTTGTTGACCAGCGTGTCGTTGACCAGCGTCGCTAGCGCCGAGCTGCCGGTGACGCTGATGGCTGTGGTGGTGTTGCGGATAATGGCCCGCTCCACGGTCAACGAACCTTGTCCATCGACGGCCAAGCCGGCAGAGCTGCCCTCGCCCGCGACCGTCATCAGCGCCAGGCCGGCCAGCCGCGTGTTCTCCGCGCTCACCAAAGCCTGCCCTGAGATTGGGGCGTGCCCTGAGCTTGTCGAAGGGCCAGGCGGCGCGAGCACCGTCAGCCCGGCGCCGCTGCCGAACAGCGACACGCCGTTGACCAGCGCGACCCGCTCGCGGTAGACACCGGGGTCGATGAGGACCTGCTGCGCGCCGGAGGCGATCCCATCGCCGATGGTCGTGAAGGCGTCGACGCCCAGTGTCAGCCCGTCGTTGTCGCAGTCGGCGCAGAACGAAGGGTTCACCGTCACCGGGGCGCGGTAGGTGTAGTAGCCCAGGTCGCCGCCATCCGATGCCAGGCCATGGGCCGCCGAATCGGCGCCTAGCCGGAAGACCTGCTGGCTCCAGTCGAGGAACGCTGCCTCGTCGCGTGTCATCAACGTCGCCGGATTGCCGGCCGGCGCGACGCTCCAGTCGCCCGCCTGGCCGTTGACGCTGGCAAAGCCGGAGTGGCTGTTCAGCGTCGGCCCGGCGTTGCCGTTGGCGTCGCTCCACCAGGCCGGCAGCGGCGCCGTGTTGGGCAGCGCCACGAACAGGTTGTCCTGCAGGTAGATGGCGTTGCTGGACAGCAAGCCGGGCTGGCTCACGATCAGGTGCGCGCCCGGGGCGTTGGACACCAGCGTCAGATGGCGCAGCGACACGGCGGATTGCAGCACCTGCACCGCCGCGCTGTTAGTCCGGTCGAGGTACACCAGCAGGTTGCGCAACCGGATGTTGTCGCCGTCGGACAGGGTTGCGCTGGCCGGATCGCCGCCGTAGTTGATCTGCACACCGGTGCTGACGTTGGAGATCGTCAGGTTGCGCAGCGTGACGCCGCGGATGTCGGGGTAGATGACGGTCTGGTCGCTGGGTGGGAAGACCAGCAGGCCGGTGCTGCCGCCGCCGTCAATGAACACCGCGTCGGCGTCCGTGCCTTGGATCGTCACCATGTCCCGACCGGCATGGACTACGGCGCCGCTGTAGGTGCCGGGCTGCACGTAGATCGTGTCGGCAAACCAGGCAGCATCCAGCGCCGGCTGCAGGTCGGCGAAGGCATCTACGCCCCAGGTCAGGCCGTCGTTGGCGCAGGTCGCGCAGTAGTCGTCGTCCACGACGCGGACGGCGCTTTCGCCGCCAAGCTGGAAGACCCAGCCGGTGCCAGCCGCGTCGGGCGATGCATAGTCATCTTTGCCGTCGCCGTCGAAGTCGCCGGTCAGCCCGTCGGCCAGCAATTGGCCGGAGAACTGCAGGACATTGTTGGCCACCGCCTGGAACGGCATCGAGGTGTTCAGGCCCTTGCCCAGCCACGCTTCTGCCTCGCCGTCCACTACGGCCAGCACATCCGTCTTGCCGTCGCCGTTGAAGTCGGCGCTGCGGTCGGCTGCCGCAGACGTCACGTCCGGGCTGAGGCTGCTGGCGAGTTGGTCGAAGCCCAGCGCGCCGCCGGCCAGCCCGCTGCTGCGCAGCACGATCCAACCCGTGTTGGCCTGGTTGCGGGCTGCCAGGTCGGACAGTCCGTCGCCGTCGAAGTCGCCGGCGATCAGAGCGGCCGCGTTGCCGCCGGCCAGCCCGCCCAGCGGGTTGCTGACCGTGTTGAAGTCGAAGGCGGATCCCGCGGCCTGGGAGATGTACGATTCCCAGAGCGAGCCGTTCCAGGCCAGCAGGTCGGTCCTGCCGTCGCCGTCGAAGTCGGTTGCCAGGATCTGGCTGGTGTTGCCGCCTGTGACAGCGCCAAGGTTGCTGGTGACAGCTGTGAAGCTGAACGACGAACCACTGGCGCCGGCGGCGCGCAGGAACTGCCACGAAGCGCCGTCCCAGTAGCCGATATCGTCCAGTCCGTCGCCATCGAAGTCACCGAGCAGTCGCGCTGTGTTGCTGCCCAGCGCTGCGGGCAGGTTGTGCGTGTATTCGCTGAAGGTCAGCGCCATGTTGTAGCCGTCGGAGTGCCACAGCCGCCAGGCCGATAGCGAAGCATCCCAGCCGGCTACGTCGGCCTTTCCGTCGCCGTCGAAGTCGCCGGTGAATGCGGAGGCCGTGGCCCAATCGCTGACGGTGTTGCTGACCGCCCGGAAGGCGATGGCCGGAGTACCCGCCGCCGCGACCTCAGCCTGAGCGCGGCCCGCGAGCTGCCGTTGGCTGACCCTGCCGAAGCCGGGCAGGCTGGCAAGGGGGCGCGGCGCCGGTGCGGGTCCGATCGCGGCTGCCAACTCGGCGTCATTGCTGACGGCAACAGGCACCAGCAGCAGGTCGGACGAGAGGTCACAGTTCAGGTCGGCCCCGGCAGCGTAGGGCGCGCTTGCTGCCGCGGCCACGTTGGCGATCTGCGCCTGGACCGGTTGGTTGCTGGCCAGGCTGGACGAGCCGTGGAAGAGATAGGCTGTGCCGCCGCCGGCGCTGCTGCCCAGCAGCACATCGTTCAGCCCGTCCACGTTGACGTCACCCGGCGCAGCGATAAACCCGTCGAACGCCGTGCTGCCGCCGAAGGTGACGTCGGGGGTCATGCCGGTGGTCCAACCGTTGCTGCGTCCGTAGACGACCCGCGGCTGCGGTCCATTGCTGAAACCGAAGTCTGGCAACGTGTCGCCGTTGACATCGCCCAGCGCGGTGATCTGGGCGCCCACCGCTGCGCTGCTGTTGGCAGTCACCGTGGCGCCGGCCGCCGTGGGTGGCGTCATCGCGCCGAAGTAGAGCGAGACGACGCGCCCGTTGCCCAGCGAGTTTGCCGGATCGCTGATCGCGAAGTCATCGTAGCCGTCGCTGTTGACGTCGCCGACGCCGGTAGCCGGGGCGCCGGAGCCAGGCAGGGGGTAGCTAGCGAGTGCCATGGTTGCCAGATCAGTGGTCGCATTCCAACTGGTGGCCTGGCCGGCCAGCAGATAGGCCTTGCCCGCGCCGCTGGCATTCAGTCCGCCGATGAGTACGTCGTCGAAGCCGTCGCCGTCCACGTCGCCGGCCGCAGCCGCGTACGAGCCGAGGACCAGGTTGTCGGACGTGGTCAGAATCAGCCAGTTGCTGACGTATTCGTCGTCCAGCGACAGCGCGCTGCCGTTGGGGGTGGCCTGGCCAAAGACCAGGAAGACGCGCTCGTTGGCAGGGTCGCCGATCAGCATGTCGCTCAATCCGTCGCCGTTGACGTCGCCGGCGGGCGCGATGACGCTGCCGATGCCTGCATCCGCCGCGCCGACGTAGCCGCTGGGGCTGTCACTCAACGCCGTGGCGTCCGGTATCACGGGCCAACCGCCGCCCGCGCCGTAGATGATGACGACCTTGCCGGCGCCGTCGTTGGCTGCCGGCAGGCCGACGGCCAGGTCAGCGCGGCTGTCGCCGTTGACATCTCCCAGCCAGGCGACCGTCATGGCATCGTCAACCAGCGGCGATGGCGGCTCCAGCCAGATCGTGGCGCTGTCGTAGGCATCCAATCCGCTGCCGGCCAGCGTTTCCGGTCGCGCCGGCAGCGGGACATTCATGATGTCGTCGCTGTGGCCCTCCAGCGCAAAGGAGGTGACGTTGCCCAGCACGTCGGGCAGGTTGGAAAGCATGTCGCCCGGCGGTAGCAGGTCGAGCACCACAGTCGTGTTGCTGCTCTCGCTGACATTACCGGCCCTGTCCCAGGCGCGCACCGAGATGACATGCTCGCCCTGGCCGGCGTCCGATGGCAGCCGCCACAGGTAGGTCCAGTCGCTCTGCGTCGGGTAGCCGGTAGTCGTCAGTGTCGCCTGCTGCCACGGCTTGCGGTCGATGCTGACCTGAATACGGTCCAGACCAGACAGGTTGTCGCTGGCCGAGCCGCTCAGGGTGACGCGCGCACCGCCGGTTTCGTAGGGGTCGATGTCGGCGATGAAGTCGCCGTTGTTCAGGGCCAGCGAGGCCGCCGGCGCGGTGTTGTCCACCGTCACGCTGACCTGGCTTGCGTTGCTCTGGTGGCCGACGTAGTCAGTGGCGCGTGCTTGCAGCGTGTAGACGCCATCTGACGGCAGCATCCACGTCGCCTGCCACGGGCCGAGACCGCTGGGCGTTTGCCAGCCCTGGCCATCGGCCAGATCGACCTGCACGGCCGTTACCCAACTGGTGGGGTCGCTGGCCGTGCCGCCGACGACCAGACTGTCGCCCTTCAGCACCGCACCGTTGACCGGCGATGAGAACGTTGCCAGCGGCGGCTCGGCATCGACAGTGATCGTGTCACCGCGCACCAGGGTCGTGTCGCTGTACGGCAGCGTCGTCGAGATCGTAGCGGCCACGGAATTGGTCAGCGCGGCATCGACGTCCGCGGTCAGGGTGGCCGTCACTTCCAGCCCCAGCCCCAACTGGGTGGGCGGCGCGAAGTTCCAGGCGTATTGCGCTCCGCCTGTGCAGGCGCCGATCTGCAGCGGCGCGGCCACATCGCCGGTGAGCTGGCCGCCTGTCAGGTTGGTCAGCGCTGCGGGCAGGCAGGTGGTGATCGTCGAGGAGATGATCCTGTTGCTGTCGTTGAAGACGGTCATCAGCCAGGAGACGGGATCGCCCGGCTTGACGAAGACACCGGAGCGGCCGCCCGGTCCGACGACGTGCGGACTGGCCACTGTCAGCAGGGCCGGGGCCACGTTGGTCGCCCACGGGCTGCTCTGGCCGGCGCGTTCCTGGCTGTCCAGGAGACCGTCGGTGTCGCTGTCGGCCGTGGTCGGGTCGGAGATGGTGAACGCAGTGGTCGTCTCGAACAGACGCACCTGCCAGCCGCCGCTCCACACGCCGTTCTGGTCTTCGTGCAGCCATTCCTCGCCGTCCAGCAGACCGTCGTTGTCGGTGTCCGGGTTGCCGGCGTTGCTGGCGATGCCGGTCTCGTCCCAGTCGCCCAGGCCGTCGCCATCCGAGTCCCAGGCGTTCCAGAGGGTGCCGCGGGTCGACTGGTATTGCACTTCGTAGGCGTCGCTCAGGGTGTCGCCATCGTGGTCCCAGTTGTTGGGATCGGGGTCGGATGTGTTGGGCAGACCGTCGCCGTCGATGTCAGGGTTGTTGAGCTGGTCCCAGTTCCACAGCTCGTCCAGCGTGGCCGGCAATACGTCCAGATAGAGGGTAACGGTCGATTTCTCGATGCCATCGGCGTCGTTGGGCTCCGGGTAGTCGCTGGTGTCCACTTCGGTGGAGCACTTGCCGATCAGCGGGCAGCCCTGGATAACGAACACGAAGTGGTTGATGGTGAGCAGCTCCAGGGCCATGTTTCGCTTGGCTTCCTGCAGCAGATAACGCACCTGTAAATCCTGCGTGCATGTGTTGTCGGCATTCGTCATGAGGCAACTGTTGGGATTGCTCAGCGCGCTGGCCGTGGCTTCGCCGGGTTCTGCCGAGCCGCTCCACTCCCCGGAGAGGCTGGTCTTGCGCAGATCATCGTAGCTGCCGCCGTTGTCAGCCTCGATCTTGCCCGTGTACTCGGCCGTAAGGATGAATTGGTTGCCGGGTACGGGGCCAGCGTTGGGGGTTGCCATAGCCGATTGCTGGGCTGCAATTTCTACATCTGGCGGGATTTTCACCAGGTATTTGACATTGTAGAGGGTATTGGTCAGCCAGGTGGTGAACGCTCCGGTGATGTCGTAGCCAAACAGGTTGCTGATGAAGTCAATCACCGTGTAAAGCGCCACGAACAGGAACGTGATATTGAACAGGGAAAGGACAAAGAACAGGGTGGCCATGATTAGCTGAACGATGGCGGCAGCGGCAGCATAGCTGACCGTGATCCCTGAGTGGCCGGCCGCGTACGCGAGAAATAAGTACAGGATGGCGCCGGCCTGCAACAAGAATCCCGCCCACAGGAATGTGTCGCCCCATTTGCCATATTCTATCGCTTTGAACAGGTCACCTAACTTCTTCAGATCGCGTAGGATTTCTATGGCGTAGTACACTGTCATGACTGTTGCCAGGCTGGACAAGAACCATTGGGCGATCTCGATCACCAGGTCCGCCCCTCCCAGCGCATAGGCAAGTACAGCCGTCAGCAGCATGGCAACCGCGGCAAAGAATCCAACCACAATGCCGATCGACTGGGCGTTTTCCGAGCTGCGGATCAGTTCCCATAGTTTCCCGATCGCTCCCTCGCCTTTCACGATGGCCTGGTAAACCTCACCGATGTCGTCGATGGCCTCCAGGAACTCGCCCATCGTATCGGTAGTTTCGGAGTCCAGTTGCTCGAGAATTGCCTGGTCATTGGCTTCCTCGCCCGCAATATCCTCGCCGTCCACGGCAATGATCGATGTATTGCCCTGCTGCCAGAGGGGATAGAAGAAGTTGACGTAGAACTCGTCTTCGTCGGTCATGTCGGGATAGCGTTCCTGCATCAGCGCCAGCGTTTCGTTGATCGTCAGTCCAACCCATTGGCTGCTCTGGAAGCCGTAGGTGTTCAGCTTCACCGCGCGCTGCGTGATGACATGGATCGTGTCCATGGAAACGGTGAAGCTATTCATCGGCTGGCCGGCCATGGAGTCCATGCTGAACGCGCCCACGTCCTGCTGCATGGCGTAGAGCAGCGACGGATTGTCGGTTGGCTGGTACCAGGTGTTGAGAAAGTCGAATGTTTTGCTGGAGTTGGTTTCGGCCCATGCCTCGTCTGAGTGCGGGTAGACCGAATAATCGACCTCCACCCGCGTGGTCACTCCCCAGCGCTCCGCCGGCGGCGTGCTGGGGTCGATGAAACGCTGCTGCACCTCTTGCAGGTCAGGATGCTGGTTGTTGAGAAAGGCCGCTGCCATGCCGAGCGCCAGGTTGAACAACGACTTGTCCTCGTTGGGCGAGTCGGGTGTGCCGAAGATACCCATCTCGACATTCTGGCTCTTGGTAACATTCAGTCCGGTGAGGCGGAAGGTGTCGTTGTAGGTCTGGACGGGCAGCTTTTGTGTTTCGATGCTGCAGGTCGTGGCGCTGGGCTGGTCAGGATTGGCGCAGTTGACGTACTGGTCCAGCGCGGCCTGAACGATCCACACCAGGGACGCCTGCCACTGGACGCCGGCCACCTCGTCCGGGGTGTACGCAGCCTTGGCATAGAAAGCGCTGACGTTGCCGCCGTCGGTCACCGTTTGCAGGGGTATGTACATGACATAATCATAAAACGGTGTGTCGGTAGCTTCCACCACGGAAATGCCGTACTTGTCGGCCAGCTGCGGCGAGACATTGGTGTAGACCTGGAGCACAGGCGCCAGTTGCACGTCCTGAGTTGACCCATCCAGGTCCATGATCTGGCCCAGATCGTCGTCCGGCCAGTCGAGATAGGTGGTGCTGTAGCGCAGGTGGTCCTGGTTCTGCGGCTGCAACTGCACTTCAATGTATTCGTAGCCGTCGTAGTTGCCTCCGGTGGTGTTGACCGAGAAGCTGTTCATGTAGTCGCTGACAGTGTAGGGCGACAGGTCGATGCCATCGTAGACGCCGTCGCCGTCGTTGTCGGAGTCCCAGGTGTTGGGGATATGGTCGCCGTCGGGGTCCCAGCTCGGCGCCTCGCCGTAGGGTGCGGGCCACTCGGAGTAGTCGGTCAAGCCATCGGCGTTGCTGTCGGCCCGGATGGCGTTGCTGGTCCAGGTGACCGGGTTGCCGTCGGCGTCGGCCAGCACTGTCCCGCTGATTTCCAGCGTGTCGGTGATGCCGTCGCTGTCGCTGTCAGGCTCCAGATAGTAGGTGCCGTAGCAGGTTTCCTGGTAGTCGCCCAGTCCGTCGCCGTCGCTGTCCAGGCCGATCTCTCCATCGCCACAGATCGGCGTGCCATCGTTGTTCAGGGCGCGCGGTTCCTTGACCGGCTCCGAGCGCGACACAGCTTTTTGCAGCGTTTCTGCAACCCGCTGCGCGGCGAGCTGGCTGTCGTCCACCATGCCCAGATCCTCGGAAGTGATCGTGGTGCGCTCGGCAGCAGCCTCGGCGCGGGCAGAGTCGAAACGCACGATGCGCTGCGACTGCAAGATTGGGCTGACAACGAAGATAGCGATCAAGGTGGCCGCGATGGCGATATAGACGGTGCGTCGCCGCCGGTATGCGATCAGCGCCAGCACGAACATGACGGCTGCCAGCAGGCTGATCGATTGCACCGACAGGCGCGTCGTCTCCTCGCGCAATTGCAACTGTGCGGGCTGCTGCTGATCGAGCCGCCAGCCGCCTGCGCCGTCGGGCGCCGCGACGCCGATCGAGTCGATCTGGCCGAAGTCGCGGTAGTCGATGACCATGTGGGCGCTGCCGTCGTACTGTTCGTTGATATCCGGTAGCGCGAAATCGATGATCTGGCGGCGCGGCAAGCCATCCGCATCGATCCACAACTCGCCCTGTCCGGTCATCTTGGCCAGTTGCGGCGGCGCGGCAAGGCTCATGCCTGGCGGCATCTTGCCTGCCAGTTGTTGCGTCAGCACGTCGCGCACGTATTCGGCGAAGCGTTGCCCGTTGATGTCGAAGGCGACCCGTTGGAACTGCTCGCCGCCGGCCTGCACCGGCTCCAGCTCGCGTTGGTTCTCGGCGGCCATCAGGAATCCAAGGTAGTTGGAGTCGGGGGTACCCATGCTGGCAGGGTCTTCCACCGGCGTCAATGCGTCGCCGCGCGCGAGGTAGGTCTTGTCGCCGTCGCGCAGCAACCGCACCGGATCCATGTCATTGACCTGTGTTTGCACCCAAAGCTGCACATCGGCGCGGCCCGGCAGTTGCACTTTTCCATCCAGATGCAGGCCGACTTTCTGGCTTTGCTCGCCCAGGTTGCCGACCGTGGGCTTGGGGATGAAGAGTTGGTCGACGTCGGCCCGAAAGGCGTATGAGCCGTGGCCGCCCGCCTGGGCCTTCTCAAAGGCTGCTCGCAGTGGGTCACTGGGCTGATCGGCGCTCAAAGGTGTCGCGATCAGCGCGATGGCAACAAGAATTGCGAGTGCGGCGAGCAAAGAGAGACGGTGGCGCCGATGGGATGGTGTCATTGGGAACCTCATGGATGTTGAGTCAACGAGCCTGAAGTGGGCGTTGTAAGGGTTGCAGCCGCGCGATGATTGCGACCGCTGCGATTGTCGTTCAGTATAGCAAGCAATCGTATCAGGATCGCATCAAACAGGGATCGATTGGGTGTCTGAAGATGGATTTTTCTGCAATCGGGCGGGCTGCGCCAGGACGATACATCCCGGCGCAGCCCGCGATTTACTATTCTTTCACCAGCGGCAGCCAGTACTTGACATGCTCGACCGTGACGCGCACGGGTGGCTGGAGCGGTTCGGTGTTGCCGGCGGGGTCGGTGGCGCGGCTGCGGATGGCGAGGTGGAAGCTGGTCGCTTCGCGCTGGACCGCCCAGACATCGCCATCGGGCGGGACATCGGGGACGCCGAGGTTCGCCAGGAGGTCGCGGGCGTCGTCGCCCAGGAGAGCCGCATGCCACGTCCCGCCGCCGTCGAGGCTGACGTCGACGCGGCTGACGCCCCAGCCGTCGGCCGCCAGCCCCCAGACCAGGACGAAGCGGTCGTCCAGGGTCGCGCCCTGCTCGGGATAGACGATCTCGGAAGCCGGTGCGACCGTGTCCACGGTGACCGCCGTTGGCGCGGAGGCCGGGCCGGTGTTGCCGGCCTGGTCGGCCGCGCGGACGCGCAGCGTGTGCTGCACGCCTTCGCCGTCGGGCAGGAACCAGTGATGGGTCCAGGTGACGCCGCCGCTGCCGTTGTCAGTGTAGGGCGGCAGGACGGGTACCCAGAGACCGTCGTCGACCTGGATCTCGACGCGGGAGACCGATCCGCCGGGATCGGCGGCTACGCCGGTGAGGCGGGCCTGGCGGCCGCCGAGGACAGGAGGCGTGGCGTCGATGGAAGCTACGGGAGCCTCGTTGTCGACCGTGACCTCCAGGGCATCCGCCTCACCGGCATAGCCGTAGACGTCGAAGGCCCTCGCCCGCAGCGTGAACTGCCCGCTGGCCGGGACATCGATCCGGGCCGACCAGGTGCGCGTGCCCTGGGCCGCGATCCACGGGCCGTCGTCGACGCGGACCTCGACCGAGGCGACACCGCCGCCGCCGGGATCGAAGGCCGAGCCGGCCACCGTCTGCTGGCCGGAGGGCAGGGCCGCGCCGGTGGCGGGCAGGTCGATGCGCACCGTGGGCGGACGGCCGTCGACCGCGTGGCTGAGGGTGTCGCTGGCCAGGTCGGGTTCGCCGGGCGTGACACCGGCCTGGATCGTGGCGGTGACCGTGACCGCGTCGGTGTTGATGATGTTCTGCTTGACGCGCGCCGTGATGGTCAGCGTCAGGCTGGCGGCGGGTTGCAGCGTGCCGAGGTCGATGAACCAGCGGTCGTCCTGCGGCGCATCGCCGGGGGGCGGCCAGCCGGCCAGGCTCTCGAAGCGCAGGCCGTCGCTGCCGGAAGCGACCAGGGTGGCGCGGTCCAGGGCGGTGTCGTCGATATTGGTCACATTGAAGACATAGCGCAGGATCGACCCCGGACCCGGGAGCTGGCCCAGGTTGTCGGGGCTGGAGATCGTCACGCGGGCGTGATGGGCGTCAGGCTGGCCGGCGTTGGGCACGGTGTCCTGCAGCAGGCCGGGCCAGGAGTAGGCAGCGGACCACGGCCCGCCCAACGGGTTGACGTCGGGCAGGACGGCGCGCGCGTCGCCTGCATCACTGAATACTGCTGCCAGCAACTGCACTGCGCCGCCCGCGTTGATTGTGCTGCGGGGGATGCGGATCTCGGTGGCGGCGGTGGCGCCGTAGACGGCCAGGAAGCCGGGGTCGCTGACCTGTTGCCAGGCGCTGCCGTTCCACATCAGCAGCTGCTCCGTGCCGGGGCCGGAGACCACCGCGAAGTCAGCCTCGAAGGGCAGCGTCTCACCGCCGCCGTAGGGCGTGGCCGTGCCGCCGGCTTGGGTGTCGAGGTGGATGACGCCGGCGCCGTCGGGACCCCAGTGGGCGCCCTGCCAGGCCAGGAAGAGGTCGTCGCTGTCCCAGGTGGCGTAGAGGCTGACGGCGCGATTGGGCCGCGGGTCGGTGCCGAGGAGCTCCGTGTCGGGCTGCCACTCGCCGTTGGCGAAGTCGAGGTAGCCGTCGACGCGCACCGAACTCTGCCAGACGCCGATGGGGCCGGGGACATTGCCGGTCTCGGCGAACCAGGGGCCGAAGTGGCGGACCGTGCGGTTGCCGGTGCTGTCGACCGCCAGCAGGTGGACATACCACGTGCCGTCGCTGGGGATCTCGGCGGCGTAGGAGGTGCCGGCGATCGGCGAGGTCTGGGCGGGCACCGTGCCGGTGATCTGGTCGACCGCGGCGTAGACATCGACCACGCCGCTGCCGTCGGTGGAGGGGAGCCAGTCAAGCTGCACCGTGGCCGGTGCGTCGATGTGGCTGCCCTCCTGGGGCGAGGCCGACGCCAGGCTGATGGGCGTCGGTCCCAGGTTGTCCACGATGACCGTGGCGCTCTGGGTGGTGACATTGCCGGCGCTGTCGAGGGCGCGGACGCGCAGGGGGAAGCCGGCGTAGTCGTTGCCGAGGTCGGGCGACCAGTCGAAGGTCCAGTCGCCGGAGTTGTTCACCGTGGCATCGCTGTAGGCGTGACCGCCGTCAAGACTGACCTCGACACTGGCGAGGCCGCTGCCGGCCCTCGCAGGCGCTGGGTCCAGCGTCACCATCGTACGACGGTTCGCGCCACCGTGCCGGTCGGCGGCGTGAACGTGATGGCCGGACCGGTTGTGTCCAGCAAGAGGGTTGTCGTGCTGTCGGCGGCTTGTGGACGTGCCGCCGAGCGGCCTGGCGCGCAGGGTGAGGGTGTGGCTGCCGTCGCCGTCCAGCGAGACCGCCTTGCTCCAGCTTGTGGCCTGCGCACTGGCATCGGCCAGGGTCGCGTTGCCCTGTGACACGCCGTCCACCAGCACCTCGACCTGCCCGTCGCCCTGGCTGTCCTGGAAGTGGACGTAGCCGCTGAGGGTGATGTCGGCCGCGTTGACGGCGCTGCCGGGGGCGGGGTCACTGAGCGCGGCCTGGTTCTGCGTCGTCACGACCGTGACCGAGACGGCGCTGCTCATCCCGACGTTGCCGGCCAGGTCGGTGGCCAGGGCCGAGACCGTGTGCGTCCCGTTGCCCAGGGCAACCTGGGCGGTATACCGCTGCGGCTGGCCGGGCGAGGCTGTCGTCAGCGCGCGCGTGGCCGTCACCACCACGCTGTCCACCAGGAAGGTGACGTCGTCGACCGTGAAGCTGCTCTGGCCGGGCAGGCCGGTGGGCGTCCAGTCCAGGACGTCGGCCGCCAGCGAGACCGCCGGCGCCGTGCTGGTTGAACCGCCGGCCGGCGCGACCAGTGTGACCGCGGGCGGCGTGCCGTCGGCGATGAAGGCGGCGCGATACCAGTCGCTGACCGCCGTGCTGACGTTGCCGACCGCGTCGGCCGGCCGGCTGTAGAGGCGATACAGGCCGTCGCCGGAGGCCGGCGTGACGGCGGTCGTCCAGTACGAGCCGGCCTCCCCGGCCGTGGCCAGCGTTGCGTTCTGCCAGCTCGCCGGCGGCGTCTCGTCGGCCGCCACGTTCGCGTCGGGCACGTAGACCAGGCCGACCTCGACCGAGGCGACGCCGGAGGCGCCCAGGCCGCAGGAGTTGCCCTCCTTGCCCAGCAGCAGGGTCGCCGGCATGGCCAGCAGCTCGTCGTAGCCCATGTCGGCCCGGCTGCCGCCGCCGTTGGGCACCGGCTGGAACTGGCTGGCCGGCACCGCGTCGATGGCCGGCGAGGCCAGCGTGAGGCGCAGGTCGCCCGCGCCGGCGTCGCGGAAGAGCGGGTCGCTGGTGATCTCGCCCACCCCGACCGTCAGGCCGCCCACGTAGTTCTGGCAGGTCGTGCACCAGGTGGGGTCGCTGTTGTAGACCAGGTTGTAGGCGTGGAAGATCAGGCCGCCCGAGTTGTCGAAGCCGATGTCGTTGAGGGCGACGATGTTGAAGCGGGCCAGCAGCCACGAGCCGCTGTCCTCGACCTGGACGCCCGGACCGGCGTTGAGGGCCAGCGTGTTGGAGGTCAACTGGCCGGAGGAGCCGTTGCGGAAGATGACGCCGGCGTTGCCGTTGCCGGGCAGGCCGGGGTTGTCGGGCGAGATGCCGCCGACGATGTTGCGGCTGATGCGGATGTTGCTGGAGGCGCCGTCGACGGCGATGCCGGCGTCGGTCGCGTTCTCGCCGCTGTTGGTGACGGCGAAGCCGGTGATCTGGACGTTGGTCGCCCCGTCCACCGTGATCGTCGAGCCGGTTGCGTCGCCGTCGATGACCGTGGTCTCAGCGCCGGCGCCGATCAGGCGCACGCCGCTGGGCAGGGAGAGCTGTTCGTGGTAGACGCCGCTGTCGACGCCCACCGTCCAGATGCCGGCGATGTCAGGCACGTGGTCGACCGCGTCCTGGACTGCGTCGAAGGCGGTGACCTGCCACTCCAGGCCGTCGTTGAGGCACTGGGCGCAGTAGGCCTGGCTGGCGTAGACGGCGGCCTCGGCCGACTGGGCGTAGCCCATGTCGACCCGGTCGCCGCTGCCGGGGGGTGCGGGATCGGAGGGATCGCCCGCGTCCACCACCGGCGAGTTGGCCTGGGGCCGGTAGTCGTGGTGGCTGGGGTCGGTGAAGCGCGGGTCGGCGAAGACCTCGCCGGGACCGGGCTGGTCGACAGGCGCGCCGTCGATGCGCAGATCGTGGCCGTTCTGCCAGAAGGCGTTGAAGGTGTGCAGCGACGTCGTGGCGCATGTTTCCAGACTGAGAGCCGTGTCCTGGTGGTAGGCCAGGATCGTGTTGCGCACGTCGACGCTGCCGCAGGAAGCGGCGATGACGCCGTTGTCGTTGGTGACCACCGTGTCGTTGACCAGCGTCACCAGCGCGTCGCTGCCCGACACGCTGATGGCCGTGCCGGTGTTGCGGACGACCGCGCGCTTGAGCGTCAGCGAGCCGCGGCCGTCGACCTGGATGCCGTCGGCCGTGCCCTCGCCGGCGACCGTCAGCAGCGCGACGGTCGCCAGGCGGGCGTTCTCGGCGCCCAGCAAGAAGCCGCCGTCCGGGTCGGGCGGCGCGAGCACCGTCAGACCGGCGCCGCTGCCGAAGAGGGAGACGCCGTTGACCAGCGCGACCCGCTCGCGGTACAGGCCGGGCTCGATGAGCACCCGCTGCGCGCCCGAGTTGACGCCGTCCTGGATGGCGTTGAAGGCATCGACGCCCCAGGTGTGTCCGTCGTTGTCGCAGGCGGGGCAGTAGGTGGCGTCCACGGTGACCGGGACGTGGTAGGTGTAGTAGCCCAGGTCGCTGCCGTCGGAAGCAAGGCCGCGCGCCGCCGAGGCTGCGCCGATGCGGAAGACCTGCTCGACCACGTTGAGGAAGTCGGCCTCGGCGGTCGTCATCAGGGTGGCGGGGTTGCCGGCCGGCGCGACGCTCCAGTCGCCGGCTGCGCCGTTCTGGCTGGCGAAGCCGGAGTGGCTGTTGAGGGTCGGGCCGGGGTTGCCGGCGGCGTCGGACCACCAGGCGGGCAGCGGCGCGCGTTGGGCAGGGCGACGAACAGGTTGTCCTGCAGGAAGACCGCGTTGGCAGGCAGCAGGCCGGGCGTCGAGTGGATCAGCGTCACGCCCGGTGCGTTGGCGATCAGGGTGGTGTGGCTGAGGCGCACCGCCGAGGTGGTGAGGTCCACCGCCGTGCTGCCGGGCAGGTCGGCGTAGACCAGCACGTTGCGGAGGACGACGTTGTCGGGGTCGTTCTCGGCGGGATTGGCCGCGGCGTCGCCGCCGAAGTTGACGGCGATGCCGGTGGAGGCGTTGCGGATCGTCAGGTTCTCGACCGTGACGCCGGTGATGTTGGGGTAGGTCTGGGTCGGGGTGGGCAGCAGGCTGATGCCTGCGCCGCCGCCCGCGTCGATGAAGACCGCGTCGGGGTCCGTGCCGCGGATGATGATGTGGTCGCGGCCGGCCTCGAGGACGGCTGACGAGTAGGTGCCGGGCTGGAGCAGCAGGATGTCCGAGTTCCAGGAGGCGTCCAGCGCCGGCTGGAGGTCGGCGAAGGCGGTCTCGCCCCAGACCAGGCCGTCGTTGGCGCAGGTCTGGCAGAAGTCGTCGTCGACCACCCGCGTCGTCGCCAGGTCGGAGAGCTGGAAGGTCCAGCCCGTGCCGGCGGCGTCGAGGGAGACGTAGTCGGCCAGGGTGTCGCCGTCGAAGTCACCGGCCAACGTGTCGGCCGGGAAGGAGCCGCTGAACTGGAGCGCGTTGGCCAGCACCCTGCGGAAAGGTGCGGCGTCGGTATTGGGGCTGGCCTGCGAGAGCCAGGCGTAGAAGTCGCTGTTGTCGAAGAGGGCCAGGACGTCGGACTTGCCGTCGCCGCTGAAGTCGGCGGTGACACGCGGCACGGAGGAGGTGATGTCGTAGCCCAGGCTGGTGGCGGTGACCTCGGTGAAGGCCAGGACGCCGCCCGCCAGGCCGGTGGACAGCCAGACGATCCAGTTGGCGCTGTCGGAGGCGCGCGCCGCGAGGTCGGTCGTGCCGTCGCCGTCGAAGTCGCCGACCACCAGCCGCGAGGCGTCGCTGCCGGAGAGCGCACCCAGGTTGTTGCTGACCAACGAGAAGTCGAAGGTCGTGCCCGACGCCTGCGACACGTACGTCGCCCAGGCGGAACCGTCCCAGGCCGCGATGTCGCTGCGGCCGTCGCCGTCGAAGTCGCCGGTGAGCATCTGGCCGGTGTCGCCGCCGGCGACGCTGCCCAGGTTGCTTGACGCGGCGGTGAAGCTGAACGCGGAACCCGACAAGCCGTCCGAGCGGACGAACTGCCACTGAAGAGCCGTCCCAGTAGCCGATGTCGGTCTTCTGGTCGCCGTCGAAGTCGGCCAGCAGGCGGGCCGTGCTGCCGGTGACGGCGGTGGGGAGGTTGTTGCTGTACTCGGTGAACGACAACGTTGCGCTGTACCCGTCCGAGTGCCAGATGCGCCAGCCGGCCGCCGGCGCCTCGGCTGGCTGTGTGTCAAGCGTGTTTTCCACCTGGACGGCGGTGTCTGTGGCCGGTCCACGCGCGCCTCGAGGCAGCGGCTGTCGCTGGCATCCAGCTGACTCTGCTTGTGTCTGTGGCGGTCTGGTCTCTGGACTGGCTCAACGTCCTCCGGCTGTGCAGGCTTCGCCTCCGGCGGCTCGTCGGCCGCCGTCGTGTTGCTCCAGCCGGCGATGTCGGTCTTGCCGTCGCCGTCGAAGTCGCCGACCATCGCGGCATCCGTTGCCCAGTCGTCGATGTTGTCGCCGACCACGCGGAACGCGAGCGCCGGCGTCGTCAGGCTGGCGCTGACATCGGCCGCACGGGTGGCGGCGTAGGCGCGCGCCGGCGAGAGGCTGCCGGCCTCGGGCAGGTCGCGCAGGTCGAAGGGCGCGGCCGCCGGGCCGATCCACTGGCCCTGCTGGCTGGAGGCGATGCGCTGGTCGCGGACCTTGAGCGAGCCGTCGGCGCTGTCCACCGTCAGCGTTTCGCCCACCGGCACCACCAGCAGATCGGACGACAGGTCGCAGTTCAGGTCGGCGCCGGCCGCGTAGGGCGCGGAGGCCGCGCCGGACACGCCGCCGATCTCGGCCTGCACCGGCTGGTTGCTGGCCAGGTCGCTGCGGCCGTGGTACAGGAAGGCGCTGCCGCCGGCGCTGGACGAACCGAGCAAGACATCATTGATGCCGTCGGCGTTGACGTCGCCGGGTGCGGCGATGAAGCTGTCGAAAGCGGTGCTGCCGCTGAAGGTGACGCTGGGCGCCATGCCCGTGGTCCAGCCGCTGGTGCGGCCGTACACCACCTTGGGCGTGGTGCCGTCGCTGTAGGCGAAGTCTGGGAGCGTGTCGCCGTTGACGTCGCCCAGCGCGACCACCTGCGAGCCGACGCCGGCTGCGCCGGCCAGGCTGGCGTCGGCGTGGGTGGCCGGGTTGAGCGGGCCGGTCTCGCCGATGCTGCGCCAGGCGGGCGGGCCCAGGAAGAGGTATATCGCTGTGCCGCCGCCGAAGCTGCCGTTGGGGTCAGCCAGCACGAAGTCGTCGTACTGGTCGTCGTTGACATCGCCGACGCCGGTCGCGACCGCGCCGTTGCCGTCCAGCTGGAAGCTTTCCAGCGCCGCGCGTGCTGACGTCGAGGACGCCGGCCGTGCTGGTGGCAGGACCGCCCGGCACCAGGTACAGGGCCGCCGCGCCGCCGCTGAGGCCGGTGACGCCGACCAGCAGGTCGTCGAAGCCGTCGCCGTCCACGTCGCCGGCCGTTGAGGCCCAGGCGCCGATCTGGCCCGAACTCGCCGTGTACACCCTGCCCAGGGCGCCGTTCTGGCCGGTCGCCAGGGAGGTCAGGGCGAAGTCCTGGCCGATGCCGCCGGGCGAGCCGTATACCACGTAGACGCGATTGTTGACTGGGTCGCCGACCAGGATGTCGCTGAGGCCGTCGCTGTTGACATCGCCGGCCGGGCCGATCACCTGGCCGAGCTGCGCGCTGGCGGTCGCGCCAACGAAGGATGTCGTCGTGTCGGGCAGCGCCACGCTCTGCGGCGGCACGGGCCAGCCGCCGGGCTGGCCGTAGACCACCGAGACGCGGCCGGCGTTCAGCTTGCCGTCGACCGTCGCGGCCGGCATGCCGACCGCCAGGTCAGCGCGGGCGTCGCCGTTGACGTCGCCCAGCCAGGCTACGGTCATGCCGACGGTGTCGGTGTATGCCTCGGGCATCAGCCGCACCGTCGAGGACAACACCGCATCCAGGCTGTTCTCCAGCGCCTGCGGGCGGGCCGGCAGGGGGACGTTGCCCTCGTCGTCGGCGTGGCCCAGCAGGGCAACGGATTGGCCGGCGGGCTGGTATGGGGCGTAGTTGGACCAGATGTCGGTCGGCGGCAGGGTGTCGATGATGACCGTGATCGAAGTGGCGTCGCCGATCTGGCCCAGGGCGTCCACGGCGCGCACCTGCAGCGTGTGGCTGCCGTATGCCGCCGCGCGAGAGACCGTCCAGCTGTATTGCCAGGCAGCGGTGGCGGGGTGTGGCGCGGAGAGGAACTCGTCCACGTTGCGCCACGGGCGGCCGTCGATGCTGAGCTGGATCGTCTGCAGGCCGGCCACCTGCGCCGCGCCGGAGAGCAGGTCGGTGGCCGTGCCCTCGACGGTGACGGTGTTGCCGCTGATCTGCAGGGCGTCGCCGTCCTGGAGGTTGCTGAAGCCGGCGCCGGGCGCGGTGTTGTCGACGATGACCGAGGACGTGGCCGGCGCTGACTGGACGTTGTACACGTAGTCGGTGGCGCGGCTTTGGACCGTGTACACGCCGTCGGCGGGCAGCGGCGTCCAGGTCCAGGCCCAGGTGGTGGCGCCGCTGGCTGCCTGCCAGCCGCTGTCGTATCCGCCGCCGCTGACGCGTGCTTCCACCAGCCGCGGCCACGAGGTCGGGTCGCTGGCGGTGCCGCCGATGACGTATGCCGTGCCGTTGACTGCCTCGCCGTCGGCCGGACTGGTGACGGTGGATGAGGGTTCGTCCAGGTCCACCAGCACCGGGACCGTCTGGCTGAGGGTTCGGGTCTCGCCGGCCACGGCATCGGAGTACACCAGCGTGGCGGTGAGCGTGGTGACCTGGGAGGCGGTCAGCGCGGGATCGGCGCCGGTCAGCAGGGTGGCGGTCATGGCCTCGACCGCGTAGAGCGGGTTGGCGCTGAGGTTCCAGCTCAGCCCGCTGGCGGTTGCGCCCGGCTCGGACGGTGTGTATCCCGTGCTGCCAACCTGCGACACCACCGTTGGTGTGGTGAGCGCGTCGGTGGCGTAGTCCAGCGTCAGCGGCTGGTCGATGGTCGTGGTCAGGATGTTGTTGACGTACAGCGTCACCGTCAGCAGGTCACTGGCTCCCAGCACGCTCACCAGCCCGCCGCTGTAGAACACAGCAGGCGCTGTGGAAAGCCACAGCCAAGGTGCAACGTTGGGGGCGTATGGGCTGAGGCCGGCGCGCTTTTCGTGGCCGTCCAGCAGATGATCGCCGTCGTAGTCACCTTTCAACGGGTCCGAACAAACCCGCTGGTTCCCGAGGCGCGGCAGAGTCCATCCGCCGATAAACTGCCCATCCACGTAGCGGCATGCTTCCTCGCCGTCCATCAGGCCGTCGCGGTCGGTGTCGGAGATGGGGACCGAGGTGCCAAGCCGGATTTCATAGCCGTCGTCCAGACCGTCATGGTCCGTGTCATAGCGCGTGGGATCTGTGCCCAGCATGGCGTTGTACTGAGCCTCCCAGCCGTCGCTCAAGCCGTCGCCGTCGGAGTCGGGCACGTCCGGACACGTGCTGGTGGCGCCGGGCGGCAATCCGTTGGTGCAATCGGCCGTTTCCTGCGAATTTGGCAGGCCGTCGTTGTCCAGGTCGGCGTTGAAGTCGGTGAACACCGTGTCGCTGACCGGGTTGTATGCGTTCCAACCCATGAGGTTGGCAAGGGTGCCGGGCAGCGCATCGATGTAGAAGTTGTTGATCGGCGGGTCATCTGGGCCGGTCTCGTAGTCCATGTCGTATGAGCAGGTGTATCCCACCACGTCCCACCAGCATTTCTGGTATCGCAGGTTCTGCTCGATGGTGGTCTCGAAGGGAACGGCGATGTTGCGGCCGGCATCTGTTGGCTTGAAGGCGATGCTGACGTCGTTGACGCAGTCCTTCTGTGTACCGGTGAAGACGCTGCTGTCACTCACGACCTGGCCGTCGGCGTAGCAGTGGGTGTTGGCGCCCGCGCCATCGGCGCCGAAGACCGGCAGCGTGTTGGTGATGAGGTATTGACTGAGATATGTGGGGTATTGTGGCGAGCTCTGCGACAACGCGCTCCAGCGCGCGTAGGCCCAGCTCTTCTTGACGTCGTCAGAGCTGCCGACATCCTGGTCCTTGTACCACGACTCCTCCTGCGTTGTCTTGTTGAGCTGGACTGTTGTCGAGACGGTGGTCGTAATGTTGTACCACTGGCCGGCCACGGCGCCGCTTGCTCCTGAGCTGCCTGGTTCGACCCGCATGTTGAGCGGCCCGGTGTTGATACCGTTGTCAGGTATCTGGGCCAGGACGTTGACGTTGAGGATGAGCTTGGCCAGCTCCTCCGTAGTCTTTAATGGATTCCAGTCGCCGCTGATAGCAGCAATGAAAATATAAATCAACAGGAATACTACTAACGTCACAATGCCGCCTGTCACCGAGGTCGCGGCGCTGAAATAGTATTCGACCCCGATTACGATCAGGTCAACGAGCACCTGGATTCCGAGCAGCATGGTCGCGGCGATCGCGTTGGCCAGCGACACATCTCTCTGGATGCTTGGCTCACCGCTGGCGAAGCCAAAGTATGGCAGCCAGATAAGCGCCAGGACGACAAGGGTCAATCCGACGGCAAGACCGCTTGACCACTTGCCAACACCTGCATTCGCCGTCGCTCTCGCTTCGGCGCCCACATCGACATCGGCCTGAGCCAGCTTTTCTTCGTAGCTCTGGTAGTTCGGGTTGGCGCCCATGATGTCATCCCCGCGCCAATTTTGACCGACCTCCACATAGGGGTCATCCAGGTTGTTCAGGCGATAGGGTGAGTCTTGGCCTCTGATCTCGGCCTGGGATCTGGTCAGGATCGACAGTTCCTCCACGGTCTTCCATCGCGACAGCACCAGCCTGCCCAGGTTGTAGGCCAGCCGGTCGAAGTAGACGATCCCTGTTTGAAAGCCCGCCGCGCCGCTGGCCCAGTCCCAATAGCCATTGACCGTGCCCAGCGTGTCCACATTGAGGACCAGCGAGTCGAGCTGATATTCTGTGCGCACGCAGTCGGGCATGTTGTTGGCCTGGCAGTTTGTGAACTGGACGTATGCGTCATCAGGCGCCGTCAGTCCGGTCCCGTTGACAAGACCGCCATCGATGCTGATGATGTTGTCCATGCCGGCATCGTAGGTGGCGACGACCTGTTGCATCGCGCCAAACCAGGGCTGATCCAGGTCATCGGCGTAGCGGCGATTGAGCTCGTTGATGGCTTCTGCCTCAGACAGTGGGCGCCAGCCGGCCTCCCCGTCATCGCCAATGTCACAGGCGTAGCTGTTGAGCTGCACCTGGCGCAGCACGCCTAGCGCGGCATCTGCCAGCGGCACTGAGAACTGCACCGGCGCCGACGACTGCACCGCTGGATCGCCGTTGGTGACCGTCATTCGGGGATCGGTCACGTCCATGAAACCAAACGTTTCCTGATATGCCATGGCCAGGGTCGGTGTGACCTGGGCGGTGCTGTTCACCGTGCAATCCTGGTAGTTGCCGTCGAGGAACTGCACTGTGGTCGTCTGGGTCGTGGTGGCTATGGCCTCGTCGCGGTGAGGATAGGTGTCGGTCACGACTTGCATCACAGCCGGGTTGATGCTCCAGGTCGGCGTGTACGGCGGCTGCGCTGACGGATCCTGGAAGTTGACGGCAATCTGGTTCAGATCGGGGTTGACGTAATCCAGGAATGAGCCTGCCAGCCCGGCCGACATCAGGGTCATCATCACCTTGTCCTCGTCGTCCACGGCGGGATCGGTGCTGATGGCCGGCGCGTTGCTGCCAAACAGACCGACCTGTGCGTCGGCGCTGGCGGAGACCTGCAGGCCGGTGACACGGACGGCGTTTTCGGGGAACACCGCGACCACCGAGTTCTGTGTCAGGACACAACTGCCATTGTCGTTGCAAGCGCAGTCAGGATCGCCCTCCTGGCAGGAGGTGACATACTGGTCCAGCGCGGCGGGCGCCAGCCAGACGACGCGCGCGCCGGTCAGGGAGATTCCCTCGGCGGCCTCATCGGAAGTAAATGCCACGTGCGAGCTGAATGCCAGCACATTGCCGGAGTCAAGCACCGGCTGTAGCGGCACCATCAGGCTGTAGCCGCTGTTGACGTCAGACGGATCGACGTCCTGGGCCACGATGCCATATTCCACCGCCAGCGCGGGCGAGATGGTGCTGTGAACGTCCAGGAACGGCAGCAGTGTGATATCCTCGTCGCCGGGCGCGTCGTTCAGGTCCTGGATCTGGCCTTTGTCGTCCGCCGGCCAGTCCAGCGTGCTCAGGGCATAGCGTAGATGGGAGGCGTCCTGCGGCTGCACCTGCACATCCAGGTAGACGTTGGTGTCCGTGGTGTGGCTGGTGACCTCCACGTCGAAGCCGGTGCGGTAGGCCTGGACTGAATACGGGGAAATATCCAGGCTGTCGGGGACGCCATCGCCGTCGTTGTCGTCGTCCCACGGGTTGGGCACGCCGTCGCCGTCGAAATCGATGAAGGCTGCGAACTCCTCGGGAGACAGCCCTGTCCGCCATTCGTTCCCGTCGGTCATGCCATCCCGGTTGCTGTCGGACTGGAGCGGATCGGTCGTCCACGTCTGGTTGTTGTAGACGAAGCCCTCCACTTCCAACGTGTCGGTGATGGTGTCGCGGTCGCTGTCGGCGTTGCGGAAATCGGTGCCCAGGCACCATTCGGTCGCGTTGTCCAGCCCGTCCGCGTCCTCGTCGCCCGACGCGGCGTAGCCGCTGTCGGTGTACAGTGCGCGGCAGTCACGCAGCACCGGATCCTGCTCCCTCGTTCCCAGAGGAGCCAATTGCCCTTGCAGGCTGGCGTTACGCTTGGGCAACGCCCCGACGGCTTCGAATGCATCGGCCAGCGGCGCTGCCTCGGCCGACCGGCTGGCGAAGCGAACTACCTTGCCGGCCTCCAGCAGCGGCTGCGAAACCATGACCAGGATAAGCGCCGAAACGACGGCGACATAGAATGAGCGCCGCTGCTTGCCGAACAGCAGGGCCAACAGTGCCAGCGCGGGCAGCATGGCCAGCGCCAGGGATATGGGGCGGCGCAGCGGCCGCGCGGCGTTCGCCAGCGCTTCGCCGATCTGCGCTACTACTGCTGGCTGCATCGTACCATCCAGAGTCGCGCGGGATCGCGTGGTCGCGGCCGCCACCGGATCCGCGGCCGGCAGGACCATCGCGCCGTCAGGGCCGGTCGGCTGAGGCAAGGCGATAGCCGGGAGGGAATCGCCATACCCTGAGAAATCCACGGTCAGTTGCATCTGCGCATCGTAGCCGGCGGTGACACCGGGCATGGCAAGGTTCAGAACTTCTCGGCGCGGCAGGCCGTCGCTGTCCACCCACAATTCGCCGCTGCCGGTGGTCGCTTTCAACACCGGGTGCAACTCCAGTTGCATGCCCTGCGGCAGTTGGCTGGCCAGCATCCGGTACGCCTCGTCGCGCTGGTATTCGGCGTAGCGCTGGCCGTCGAAGGTGAAGGTATAGCGACGGAAGGCGCCGGCCTGCGTAACAACCGGCTCGCCCTCGGCGATGTCGGTGGCTGCAACGAGGTAGCCCAGGTAGTCGCCGCCGGGCGCGACGCCTCCAGGCGGTGCATCGACCTGTTGCCAGCGCTGACCATAGCCGATGAACGCCTTGTCGGCGGTCAGAATAAGCTCGACCGGCTGTTCGGCACCCGCAAAAAACTGCAAACGCGCACGCCGTTCATTGGCGCCGGTTCCCTGGCCGTTGGCGAGGTCGCCGACGACGCGAACGGAGGTTGTCTCATCGCCTTTGCCGCCATTGCCCGGAAGGGCGCGCGGGATCACGGTCTGTTGGACGTCTGCCACCAGATGGTAGCCCGACTGCTTGCCGGCCAGCTTGAGCGCATCGGCCAGCACGTTGTCAGGCGCAGACGGGCCGGCGCTGCTCAACGCCAACGTGAAGCTGCCGGCCACCAGGGCGACTACCAGCAAGGGAACCGTAAACAACAATGCACGCGCAGATTTCATGGAAGCACCTCGTTCGTGTCGATCGAAGATTTCGGTTTTCAAGCGTACCGCTCACCGTCACTCCCGCGGAGGCGGGAGTCCACTCTTCACGAGTCCTGGACTCCCGCCTCCGCGGGAATGACGTGACGGTGAAGGATGAACAGTAACCTTGAAGATTGGTTTTTTCGTGTTCGGGCTGAACCGGGGCTCTCGCTCCGGTTGCGTATGAGCATAGCAGGCGACCGCATCAGGATCGCATCAAGCCGGGTCCGATTGCGTATCAGACCTGTTGGGAAAGCAGAGAAACAGAGTAGATGCGTTATGCAGTACGTCTGGCCACGCGCATGACGAGCAACGGGAGCAGCAAAACAAGCGCGAGCGTTACAGCCGGCAAAGCGTTGGGCGTTGTGCGAGAGTCCGCCTGCAAACCGGCCAGTGTCACCGCGGTCGGTGTGCTGTAGGTGGCGCTGACCGGGCCGTGCAACGTCGTCACGCCGCTCAGGCTCACGTCTTCGAGCCAGTAGTAGTAGGTTGTGTCGGGCGTCAGGCCGTCGCGGTCTTCCCAGGTGTAGAAGTGACCGCTCGTGCTGCCCGGCGACTGGGACGGAATCAACGCGTTGTTGAGCTGTATTTCCGGTGCGGCGTCTGACGTGCTGCGGTAGAGGTTGAAGCCCTGATTGTCCAGCTCGCTGCTGGTTTCCCAAGCCACCAGCACGTGGTCGTCCTGCTGCTGGGCGCTGAAATCGGCCAGCGTGACCGCCAGAGGCGAGTCGTAGGTCACTTCAACGAAGTCGATGTACCAGAAGTCAGGCGTGTCGGCAAGATTGGTAAGGTTCGTCAAAGTAACATTGATTGTCTTGCCGCCAACCGAGCCGATGAGTGGATAGGCGTAGGTGGCAGGATTTGGTGAGGCATTGCCGCTGATCAGCTCAAATAACGGCGGCAAACCGGTGCCGGTCGCTTCAACAGAGAGTTCTCTGGCAAGAGGGCTGCTCCCGCTGTAGCCGATTCTGAGAATGAGCGAGGCGCTGCTCGCGGCTGCGGGGATAGCCACATCACGCGAAAGAGCAAAGTTGGTTTCATCGGTGCCGGACACAGCCTGAAAACGCAACTCACCCAGCGTCACCGGAACCAGCATGACGCCTAGCGTCGGTCCATCGCCTTCGCCGATCTCCGCCCAGTTCGTCGCCCAGTCGTCGGTGCCGGTGTTGAGGTCGTAGGCACGCGCGTCGAAGTCGTCGCGCACGCAGGGCTGGCCGGTGACGCTGCACGCTGCCTGGGCGCTGACGGCAGGCATCGCCAGCGCGCTTAGCAGTCCGGTCAGCGCTACCAGCAGCAGCCATCCGCGATGTTTCAGTCGATTCTTGGGTCGGTCGTTGTTCAGCAGCATTTCCATTCTCCGGTCTCGCTCAGTTCTGTCGGTTCACCAGCGGCAGCCAGATCTTGCGCATGTCGCCAGCCATGACGGTCACGCGCACGGGAGCGCCCAGTCGTTGCACGTTGCCGGCCAGATCGGCGGCCCGGCTGTAGATGATCAAGCTCTCGCCGCCGGCCACAGGAAGGGTCAATTGCCAGATGACGCCATCATCCACGACCGCCCGCGGCAGTAGCGCATCGCCCTCCGCGGCAGCGGCCATCAGTTCAGCCGGCTGCCACGTCCGCGCGCCATCCAGGCTGACCTCCACCTTGTCCAGACCGTAGCCATCGGTCGCGACGCCCCAGATGCGCAGATCGGGTGGGCTGACGACCGCGCCCGGTTCCGGCGATGCAATCACCGACACCGGCGCGACGCTGTCCACTGTTACCGTGGCCGGCTCGGTGGCTGCACCGAGGTTGCCGGCGCGGTCGCGGGCGCGCACTGAGATGGTGTGATCGCCGCCGTCCTCGTGGGGCAGCGTCCAGTTGTAGTGCCAGATCACCGTGCCGTCGCCGGCCGGCTCGAAGGGCAGAGTCACTGAGATCCACGGCCCGCCATCGATCTGCAACTGCACCAGCCCGACGCCCGATCCGCTGCCGTCCGCCGCGCGCCCGCTGAGGTGCGCAACTGCACCGCCCAGCAGCGGGTCAGCCAGGTCTAGGATCGCAGCCGGCGGCTCGGAGTCCACCTGCACCTGCATCGTGACCGGATCGCTGGTGTGGCCGTGGACGTCGATGGCCCGCGCCGACAGCGCGAAGGAGCCGCTGGCCGGCACATCAATGGTCGCCTGCCAGGCGATGGTGCCTTGGGCGGCAATCCAGCCGTTGCCGTTGACCTGTACCTCGACGCGTGCCACGCCGCCGCCGTCGCCGTCCTGGGCTGTGCCGTAGACGGTCTGAGCGCCGGGCGCGAGGGCTGCGGCCGGCAGATCGATGGTGACGACCGGCGGGTGGCTGTCGACGCGGTGGCTGTAGCTGGCGTTGGCCAGCGCCGGCTCACTGGCCGGCAGCGGCAGCACCACATGGCCGGTGACAGTAACGAACTCAATGCCGGTCAGATCGGGCACTAAGTGGGTTGTCAATGTGACGGTGCGCGAGTCGCCCGGCGCCATGTCGCCCAGGTTGACGAACCAGCGATCGTTCTCGGGTGCGACCTCCAGGCCCGGGCTCACCGCGTCGAATGCCAGCCCGGCACTGCCGTCAAGGATGAGGCCGGCCGGCGTCAGCGGATCATTGTCCAGGTTCTGGACGCGCGCTACGAACTGCAGGGTCTCGCCCGGCCCCCAGCCGGTCTGGAAACCTTGCGGGCTGGTCAGGGTGATCGACGCGTGATGGCTGTGCGGCTGGCCCTGGTTGGGAACCACGTCCTGGCCCAGGCTGTCCCAGTGATAGACGTCGTGCCAGTCAGGACACGGTCCCGCCGGCGAGCATGTGAGCACCGGATTGGTGGTGGGGAAAACGCTCCAGATCACCTCGGTGCGCCTGTTGGCCGCGAACGCCAGCATACTGAGACTGTCGGGCTGGCCAATGGCCGCCAATGGCACGCGCAGTTCGGTATCTCCGCTGGCGCCGTGGTCGAACTCGAAGCTGGCGCCCGGCATTGCTTGCCAGGCCGCGCCATCGAATTGCCAAAGTGTACGGTCATCGCGACTGATGATCTCGATGGCGTAGTCGGCCTCCATCGGCAGGGTGAGGGCGGGCCAGTGAACCGACTTGGTCGTGCCGCCCGGGCCAGTGTCGAGATAGAACCAGCCAACGCCATCAGCGCTCCAGAGCGAGCCTTGCCGCCCCAGATACAGGTTGGAGGAGTCCCAGGTTGTGTACAGCACCTGCGGCTGACCCCAGCGCGGATCGACGTCCAGTTGCTCGGTTTCGGGTATCCACTCCTTGTTTACAAGGTCGAGGTAGCCATCGACGATGATCGACTGCACCCAGCCGCCCGCGCTGCTTTCCGGGCTGTTGGCGGCTGTGGTGGTTCCCTCGACGTAGTACGGGCCGTAGTAGGTGTGGGTCTGGTTGCCGGCTGCGTCCTCGGCCATCAGGTGGAAGTACCATGTGCCGGCGGTGTCCAGGGCTCCCGACCACGACGTGCCGCTGGCAGTCGTCGAAGGCACCGTATCTGTTGCGGTGCTGGTTGCATAGAGCATCTGCGCGCTGCCGCTGCCATCGGTCGGCGGCTGCCAGGTGACGTCCAGCGTCGTCCCGACCTGCACGTGGGTGCCGGGGGCCGGGTCCAGCGTCACCGGAGTGAAGGCCGTCGGCCCCTGGTTGTCCACGAAGAAGCGGCGGCTCTGCGACGCCACGTTGCCCGCCAGGTCCGTGGCGTGGAAGAGAACCTCGTAGCCGGCGAAGTCCTGATCTTGAGGCGCCGGCCAGGTGCTGCTCCAGCTTCCGTCGCCCGCCACCGCCAACGATTGCCACGTGAAGCCGCCGTCCAGGCTGATCTCCATGGCGCGCAGGCCGGTGGAGCCGGTGGTCACGCTGCCGGCAATGTCCAGCGTGTCGTAGACCAGATCGCCGTCGTTGGGCGACGTGACGACCAGCGTGGGCGGCGTGTAGGTGACGTTGACGAAGACGTGATCTTCGAGGTCGGCTTCGGGCGCGTGTTGGCTGGCGCCCGATGATGCGGTGGACACGATCTCGTAGACACCAGCGCCCGGCAGCGTCACCGGTGCTGTCCAGGCGCTGATGGCAGCCGTCGGATCGACGAGACTGGCCGTGACGTTGATGCTCTGGCCGGGCACGGTCAAGACGACCTGCGCGTTGTTGCCGGGATCGGCGAAGCGGACGTAGCCGGTCAGCGCAAGCACCGGATTGTTGGTGTTGCTGGCCAGCGACGGCGACGTGATGACCGCCGAGTCGCCGTTGTCTGCCACGGTGACCGTGCGCGCCTCGCTGCGGGTCTCGTTGCCCGCCTGGTCAACGGCGACCGCGACGACCTCCAGCGTGCCGCTGACGCCGCCGACAACCGCCCGGTAGCTGCGCGGCAGGCCGCTGTCCTCGGTCCAGCCGTCGTCCACCCAGTCTGCGTCCACCGGCGCGCCGTTGACTTCGAAGGAGACCGACGCGACGTTGAAGCGATCCCCAGAGCCGGTTGGCACGTAATCGCTGACCTCAGCCTCCAGCTCGAAGGCCGGATAGTTGGTCGATGCCGATGCCTGCGGTGGCCATGTCCAGGTCACCGCAGGCGCCGTGCCGTCGGCGATGAACGAACTAACATATTGCGGTCCGCTGTCGTTGCCGGCGCCATCGTCGCCCTGGGCGTAGAGTCGATACAGACCGTCGCCTTCCGCCGGGGTTACGCCGGCGTTCCAGTACGACCCGGTTTCACCCGGTGTGGTCAGCGCGGCCGCCGACCACGTGGAAGGCTCGGTGGCCGTCAGCGGCTCGCTGGCGTCGATGACGTGGCCGATGCCAACCTCGACCGATGCCATGCCGGCGCTGCCGTCCAGGCAGGTGGTCCCTTCGACGCCGAACAGCAGCGTCAGCGGCACGGCCAGCACCTCGTCGTAGCCCATGTCCGAAACGGCGCCGCCGCCGACCGGCACAGGCGCCAGCGGCTCGCCGCTGTCTACGGCCGGTGAGCTGGCCTGCAACCGATAGTCGCCGGCGGCTGGATCGATGAACAGCGGATCCTGGCCGGTGATCTCGTGACTGCGTTGCACCAAACCGGTGCCGGCATCGTCCTGGTAGTCGTGAGTGTTGCCGTAGAGCAGGTTGTAGTCGTTGAAGATCGCGCCGTCGCCCGCGGTGGACAGGCCGGTTGCATTGCTGGCTAGAATGCTGTTGTGCACACCGGCCCATGAGCCGCTGCCGCTGGCAAGCACGGCCGTGCCGCTGTTGCCAGCGACCGTGTTGTTGTAGGTTGCGCCCGACGAGCCGTCCTCGAACACGATCCCGTTGGCGTTGCCGGTGATCAGGCTGCGGGTGACCGTGATGTTGTTGGAGTAACCCGTGACCAGGACGGCCGCTTCGCCAGCGCCGGTGATCGCCACGCCGCTGACCTCGGACTGAATGGCGCCCGACAGCACGACCGTGCTGCCTGCGCCCGGTCCCTGAACGATGGTGTCGTCGGCGCCGCTGCCGGCCAGCCGCGTGTAGCTGGGCAGCGTAAGCGACTCGTTGTACGTGCCCGGCCCGACGCCGACCGTGTAGGTGGATTTTGTTCCCTGGCCGAAGGCCTGCGCCATGGTCGTCGCAGCGGTGTCGATGGCATCCTGGACCACGTCGAAAGCGTCCACCTGCCAGTCCAGCCCGTCGTTGATGCATGTCTCGCAGTAGCTGTCGTCGGCGTAGAAGGCAGCCTGGGCGTGCTGCCAGGCGCCGATGTCGACCCGGCCGCCGGTGGCCGGCGGCGTCGGATCGTCGGGATCGCCGGCATTGATGGCCGGCGAGCCGGTCTGCAGTTGGTAGTTGTTGGTCGAGGACTGGACGAACAACGGATCGGCGAACACATCGCCGGGCGCCGGCTCGTCTTCCGGCGTTCCATCGACGAGGAGATCCTCGCCGTTGCGCCAGAAGAGGTCGTAGTCGCGCGTTACGCTGCCGCCGGTTCGCCCGCCGTTGTACAGGCTGCGCACGGCAACGCCTGACAGCGCCTGGTCGTAGATTTGCAGGTCGTCCACCAGGCCGTTGAAGCGGTTGATGTTGTCGCCGCGCTGGCCGATGAACAGGTCAGAAGTGTTGACGGTGGTTCCGGTGGTCGTGTCGGCGGTCGAGCCTTCCAGCACGCCATCCACGTACAAGTTGAGCGTCCCCGTCGCGCCGCCGGAGCGCACGAAGGTGACCTGATGCCACTGGCCGTCGTTGATGGACGACGAGGATGTGATCTTGGGCGCGTGGCCGCCGTCGTAGCGCTCGACGTACACCTTGCCTTCGTTGCTGCCGGCGTTTTGGTTGTAGTAGCGGATCACGAATGGATAACGGCCCTGGTGCTGGCTCCACTTCTCAACCACGTCGCTGTCCTGGTTCGAACCGGTCGGGAACTGCGTTGAGCCAGGCTTGATCCACACCGATACCGTGAAGTCGTCGTCCGTGTCGAAATCCAGCGCGTCGGAGTCGGGGATGCGCACGTAATCGTCCACGCCGTCCAGCGTCAGCGCGTAGGGGTTCTCCACACCGATGGGCGCGGCGCTGGTTGTCCAGGCTGCGCCGTTGGTCAGCGCGCCGTCGTGGCCGTTGCCGCTGTCGTCAAAGGCGGTCGATCCACTGCCCTCGTCGAACGACCAGGCGGCCACGGGATCGGTCGCGCCGCAGCTTTGCAGGTCAACCGCGGCGCCCTGGTTGTACGCCAGCGCGGTGTTGCGCTGGTCGAGGCTGCCGCAGTTGCGGGTCTGGACGCCGTCCACGTTGTTGACCACAGTGTTGTTGATCAGCGTCACGGCCGCGCGGTTGCCGTCCGAGGCCACCGCGATGTTGGTGTTGCGAATCACCAGACGCTGCAAGGTGATGTTGCCCTGCTTGACGCGCACGCCGTCGTACAGGTCGTCGCCCTCGATGGTCAAGTGCGCCACGCGCGCGTCGCCCGCCATGCCGGCGCTGACCATGGGCCGGTTGATCCAGTCGGCCGGGCTTTTGGCGCCCGATGCCAGCGCCGCGATGTCATCGGCGCTCAGCGCGGTGTTCCACAGCGCCACGTCGTCCAGCAAGCCGCTGGTGGTAAAGCTCGGGTTCGAGAAGCCGCCATCTCCGCCGCTGCCGAACCACAATGGCGTCGTGTTGCCAAGGCTGCTTGTCGCACGGTTGCCACCTACCGTGCTGACGTACGCTCCGTTGAGATATAGATCCTGGTAGCGTACACCGTCCTGGATGCGGACCACGTAAGCCACATGTCGCCAGCCGACGTCCGATGCGTCGTATTCGGGGCCGAAGTCCCAGCCCGGGCTGTTGTACGTGGCCATGCGGCTGCGGTTGCCGCTGCCGTCGGCGTCCTGCACCTCCCATTTGACCTCACCGGCGCCGGTGTTGCCGGGCTTGCCCATGGTTTTGCCGGCCATCTCAGCGGCCGTGCCCTGCACCCAGTAGGCGACGGTGAATGCCTGGTCGAAGAGCAGCGAGTCGGAGTGCTTGACCATGATGGCCTCGCCGCCCTGGAAGTCGATGGATGAGCCGCCAGGCAGCGCGGCGGGCACGTCGGTGGAGTAGGTCGCGCCGCCGTTGTGGCCGGCGTAGGTGCCGTTGTTGCCGTTGCCAGTGTCGTCGGCCAGCGAGCCGTCGAAGGGCCAGTAGCCGACCAGCGTGCTGTCCGCCAGATCGGAAGCCGGCGCGCGGCTGGCTGCGGAAGAGGACGCGCCGGCCGGCGGCGCGAGGATCGTCACCTCCGGCCCGGAGCCGACGAGATTCACCCCGTCTGCCAGCGCGATCTGCTCTTCGTAGATACCGGGCAGGACAAAGATGTTCTGCCCGCCAGCGTTGATGGCCGACTGGATCGTGGCAAAGGCGTCGGTCGCCCAGGTGTGTCCGTCGTTGTCACAGGCCGCGCAATAGGTCGCTGAGACGTACACCGTGTCTGCCACCTCGGCCGCGCGCTGGGATGGACCGGCTACAGCAGCAGCCCGGCCGGCCGGCGCGGACACCGGCAATCCCGCGGCATCAGGCTGCGGCACCGGGCCGCGGCCGATTTCGCCGGCGGTTTCCAGGCTGCCGCCGGCATCAGGGGGCACGACCAGCAGATCGGATGACAGGTCACAGTTCAAGTCGGAGCCGGCTGCGTAGGGCGCCGAAGCCACGGCGGCCGCGTCGCTGATGGTGGCGGCGATGGGCGGCGAGCCGGGGCGGGTTGCGTTGCCGTGGACCACGTACGCCTGGTTGCCGGAGGTTCCCAACACCAGATCGTTCAGGCCGTCGGCATTGACATCGCCCGGCGCGGCCAGCACACCGGAGGCGGCCGGGCTGTAGCTGAGGGTTGCGTCGCCGCCGTAGCCCTGTCCCCAGTCCGCCGCGGATCGGCCGTAGACCAGCCGCGGCACGTTGCCGTCGCTGTACAGCAGGTCGTCCACGCCGTCGCCGTCCACGTCGCCCAGGGCTACCACTTGCTTGCCTGGTTGGCTGGAACCGGCGAACGATGCCGCTGAATCGCTGGCAGGCGTCAGCACGATACCGGCAGCGCCGCGGTAAATGGCCGAGCCGAGGAACAGGTAGACGCGCTCGCCGCCGCCGTAGCTGTTGGCCGGGTCGCTGACCGCGAAATCGGCCAGACCGTCGTCGTTCAGGTCGCCGACGCCGGTCGCCACTGCGCCCGACGACGCGGCAAACGCAATGACAGCGGCCGATCCGTCGTCGATAGCGAAGGTCTGGGACGAGAACCGGCTGCGTCCCGCCACCAGGTATGCGTGGCTCGATGTGCCGATCAACAGGTCGCCGTATTTGTCGTCGTTGACATCACCGGCGGCTGCAATCCACTGGCCGACGGTTCCGCCCGTGCTGGTCAGGATCGCGCCGCGGCCGCTGTTGCTGCTGCTGGCCAGCGCGCTGAGGTCCCAGGACGCACCGGTTCCGCTGTAGCGTCCGAAGACAACGTAGACCCGGTTGTTGCCCGCATCGCCCACCAGCAGGTCGCTCAGGCCGTCACCGTTGACATCGCCGGCCGGCGCGACGTATTGGCCGAGCCCGCTGGAGCCGCTGGCCACGAGGCTGGAAGTCGACGCTTCCAAGGACTCGACGTTCGGCGGCACCGGCCAATCGCCAGCGCGTCCGAAGAGAATGACTACTTTGCCCGCGCCGCCGTTGTAAGCCGGCATGCCGATGGCGGCGTCGGCGCGATTGTCGCCGTTCATGTCGCCGATCCAGGTCACGGTGGCCCCGGTCAGGTCGCCGACGCCCGACGCTTCCAGCCAAACGGTCGCGTCATCCTGGCTGTCCAGCGCGCCGCTCAGATCGATCGGACGGGCGGGCAGCGGGGCATTGCCGATGTCGTCGGCGTGCCCAAGCAGGGAGGTGGTCTGGCCCGCGGCAACGTCGGTTACGTAATTGCCCAGGTTCACGGTCGGCGGCAGGATGTCGAGAACGACGCGGACGGTCGTCGCGTTGCCGGCTTGGCCGAGGGCGTCGATGGCGCGGGCGGCGATGGAGTGCGTGCCGCCGCCGCCGGCATATACCTGCCACGAGTAGGTGGTAGACTGAGTTGGCGGCGCGTCGCTGCGCGCCGACCAGATGTGCTCCCACGGCCCGCCGTCGATGCTTACCTGGATCACCTCGACGCCGGCTACGGTCGATGCGCCTGAGGCCAGGTCGCTGGCCTGGATATCGACCGGAATGGTGGCGCCCCCCTGCCCGTCCTGGGTCAGGTTGGTAATCACTTCGCCGTCAGTCAGGTTGGTGATAGCAGCGCTGGGACCGGTGCGATCGACGACCACGGTGGCGCTGGCCGGCGTCGTCTGCACGTTGCCTGCCACATCGGTCGCCCGCGCTTCCACGGTGTACGCTCCATCGGTTGTCGGCACGGTCCAGGTCCACGTGAAGACCTGAGTTTCGTTGAGCGGTTGCCAAGCGCCGCCTGCTGCTGAAATCTCCACCAGTGACACCCACGAGTCGCTGGGCAGGTCGCTGGCCGATCCGGTGACGAGGTAGCTGTCGGCGTTGGTGATGGTTGTGTCGTCCGGCGGCGGGTCGTTGAGGACGGCCACCGGCGGCGTGTTGTCGATGACCACCTGCGCGCTGGCCTGCGCCTGGCGCGTGATCGACGGATCGGTGGGGTCGGTGAAAGGCAGCGTCAGCGTCTGGTAGAGCGAACCGCTGGCAGCGCTGGCCAGCGCGGGCGCCTGCAGCGTGACGGTAAACTCCTCGCCGGGGTAGAGCTGGCTCTGGCTGAGGTCCCAGAGGGTGCAGTCGTCGCTTCCGACCGTTGCGGTGGACGGTGAGGGCAGGGAATAGCCACTGGACGCGGTCACGCCGGTAACCGTCAGCGCGCCGAACGTTCCGCTGGGCGCGCACCAGCTCAGCGTCGTGTCCAGCGCGGCACCGATGTCGTTGAAAAGATGGAACTGCTGCTGCATCGCGTCGCCTGGTCCCAGGATGGTCAGCGGTGCGGCGTTAGGCTCATCCGGGTCCTCGTAGGACGGCGAAAGCACCTGCTGGGACAGGCGGGGCGCGGTGTTGGCGGCGATCGGGCTGGTGCCGATGGCGCGCTCGGCCTTGTCGTTCAGCTTGTCGCCGTCGTAGTCGGCATCGGTGGGGCTGGAGCATGTCCAGTAGCTGAAGCCGGCGCCGGTACCCAGCGTCGTGACCTCCCAGCCACCGACCTGCTGGCCGTTGGCGTTGACATAACAAACTTCTTCGCCGTCTTTCAGGCCGTCGCCGTCGTAGTCTGACTTGGTGGGCGATGTGCCGATCAGCAACTCCTGATAGTCGGTCAGGCCGTCGTTGTCGCTGTCGGCGAGCAGGCCATTGCTGCCCAGTTGCGCCTCGTCGCCGTCGCTCAGGCCGTCGCCGTCGCTGTCCCAGACGTTGGTGCAGGTGCTGCTGGCGTTGGTCGGCAGCACGCCGTTGGGGCAGTACGTGCTCTCCCAGCCGATGCAGGCCGAGGGATGCGGCGTGTTGTGGCTGCCGTTGCAGAGGAAGTCGCCGTCCGCGTCCCAGTTGTCAAGCTCCGACCAGTCCCACAGGCCATCGAGCGAGTTCGGGAGTACGTCGACGTAGAGCGTGCTGGTCGCCTGGTTGTAGTTTGTGGTGTCACCAGGGGAGGGCGCGACGCCAGAGGTTGACTTGGCCTCGCAGTAGTCGTAGATGAAGTTGACGCCGTAACATGACTGGTAGCGCAAGCTGTAGCGGACCACGGTGGTGATTTTGAGGGTGAGGTTGCGCACCGCCTGTTCCGGCGTAATGGACACCGTGGCGTGGCTCTTGCAGTATCCCTTGTCGTTGGATATTGTGCAGTTGTAGTGGACCGGGGTCGGCACAACCGGCGTGACGGTCGCGCCCGCTGCGCCGCTGAAGCGCCATTCGCCGTAGGCCGAGCTGCTCTTGACATCGTCGATATTGCCGCTGCGACTATGAGTCCAGTTCCACTCGCTCTTGCCTGGTCCTTTGACCACCACGCCGGTGAAATCGGTCTGCATCGTCAGCGGATTGCCGGTGACGATGCCTTCGTCCGTGTCGCCCAGCGAGAGGCTGGTCGAACTGCTGCTCAAGGGGTTGTTGGAATCCAACTCTGAGTAGAGCGAGAAGTTTGAGATCACGCCTGCCACCCACTGCGCGATGTCGTCCAGAATGCCGTCGAGGCCCGTGTTGACGCCAAACACGGTCAACAAACTGTTGATGGCGAGTACAGGCGCCAGCAGCAGGATCGCGACCACGGTGGTGACTGCCACCGCAACCTGTAACCCGCCGTTCATCGCGACCTGCATGGCCTGGATGTTGACGTCGTAGTTGGTGAACATCAGCCAACTGCCGGTTGGTTTGATGATGGTCCCGACACCCGCGCTGGCATTGGTCTGGTTGGCAGCATGCCAGACGGCTGCGCCGTTTTCCGCGGCGTCGGTGATGGACTGCGATGAGCCGGCTACCTGCTGCAACGTGGACTGCGGCACACGCAGCCCCCAGCTGTAGCCGTCGGGAATCGAACGACCCTTGGGAGCGAGGCGGTCACGCGTGTCGCTCACCTGGGTCAGGTAGCTGTCGATGCCCGGCAGCCCCAGCGTATCGAAGCCGTCCTGCCAGACCTGCCAGCCGCGCGCGTCGCCATAGGTGCTGCTCAGCGACTCGAGCTGGCTGAGCTGGAAAGTGCTGTCGACATAGCCCGGCAGCGACACCTGCTGCGGCTGGTCCAGCCAGTCGAAGATCGCCTGATCGTCGGCCTGTGCGCCGACCAGCACGACGCCGTTGCGTTCGACGTAGTTCACCAGTCCGGCGTAGTAGTGCAGCACCAGGTAATCGACCGTGGTCTTGGTAGACTGCTGCTCCTGGTTGGGATAGCGATTGGCCAGCTCAGCCAGCGCCTGATCCATGGACAGGGCGGTCCAGCTCTGGGATCCCGACTGCCACTGGTACTGCGTGATCTCGATCTGGCGCATGGTCGAGAGGGTGTTGCCAGACAGATCCACGGTGATCTTGCTGCCGGACGTGGACACGCTGCCGCTCTCCAGGCCCAGCGCGCCGGTGGTCTCCTGGTAGCCCAGCGCCACCATCGGGGTGCGGCTGTGGCTGTAGTTGGCGCTTAGAAAGTCCACCGTGGTGGTCATGGTCGTGGTGGCCAGCGCCTGTTCCCGGTGAGCATAGGTGTTATAGGTGGTGGCCAGCGGCGGCGTGATTCCCCAGGTCTCGCTTGCCGGCGTGCTGGCGCTGGAAAATCGGTTCACGATGGTAGGCAGGTCGGGCTGCACGTTGTAAAGGTAGCTCGAGTTCAAGCCTGCCATCAGATTGGACATCACCGTGCCCTCGTCGTCGGTCGTGGTGCTGGTTTCGGGGGCGTTGGGCGCCCCGAGCAGGGCGACCTCGACATCCTCGCTCTCAGTGACGCTCAGCCCTGCCACGCGGATCGACGGCTCGTAATAGGAGGCGGCCACTTCGTCGGTGGTGGTGATCGACGTCTCGTTGGTCCAGTAGCCGAAGTTGCCGTAGATCCGGTGGAAGACGGCCTTTGTCGTCTGCTGGTCGGTCTTGGTCTGCGCGAGCCAGCCGACTTTGACGTTGGTCAGGTCCATGCCCAGCGCGGTCTCATTGGCGGTAAATCCCATGTGTGCCCGGAAGGCGTCGATGGCGCCGTTGGCGCCGACGGCGGTGAGCGGCGCCATCACCTGATACACCCCGCTGCCGTCCGGTCCGCTGACGAGATAGCCGTATTCCGTGGTCAGGCTCGGTGGAGTCGTGGTGTTGAACTGGACCATGGGAAACAGGGTGACGTCGTCCGCCGAGTTGTTAAGGTCCTGGATCTGTCCCTTGTCGTCGGAGGGCCAATCGAGCGGCGTCGTGTTGTAGCGCAGATGCGATGCGTCTTGCGGCTGCACCAGCAAATCCACGTAGACGTAGGTGTTCTGATGAAGCGTCGAGGTCGGCTTGGTGATCTTCAGCTCGTAGGACGATTTGTAGGGCAGAACGGTAAATGGCGAGTTGTCCAGCGAGTCGACAATGCCGTCGCCGTCGTTGTCGTCGTCCCATGGGTTGGGGATGCCGTCACCGTCGGGGTCCAGCGTGCTGGCGTCCTGGGTGGTCCAATTGGGGTTCCACTCGGCCACGTCATCCATTCCGTCCAGGTTGGAATCGCGCATCTTGGGGTTGGTGGTCCACGTCGTATTGTTCAGCGTGAATCCTTGCAACTCCAGCGTGTCGGTGATGGTGTCGCCGTCGCTGTCGGCGTGGTTGTAGTCGGTGCCCAGGCAGCTTTCGGTCAGGTTGTCCATGCCGTCCTGGTCCTGGTCATCGGTGGCCGGCAGCCCGCCGGGGATGATGGAACAGTCGCTGACGTCGGCAGTCACCGCGTCAGGTTGAGCCAGCTTAGCCGCCGCTGCCTGAAGCTGCGCCGGGTCCAGGGCAGACAATCTGGCAGCCTGATCAACCGGCAGAGGCGGCTCCTGCTGCGCTGCCAGGCGATCCAGCGACCTCGCCGCCGCGCCGGTTTGCAGCAATGGGCCGAACACAAAAACCACGGTCATGCCGATCGCGACCGCGACGTAGCCGGCTCGGCGGCGGATCACGACCGCGGCCAGGGCGGCGAGAGCAAGGAGCAGGGCGGCTAAAATCACTGGAAGCACAAGTTGTTGTGGAAGCGCCGCAGCGAGCGCGCCCTCAGAAATGGTTGTCGCCTGCGCCGGGCCACCGGTGCCATCCAGCCCGGGCGCCTCGACCGGCGCGATCGGCTCACCAAAATCGCGGAAATCGACCTGCATCTGCAGGCTGGCGTCAAAGCCGCTGGTTACTTCCGGCAATGCGAGGTCGAAAGTCACGCGCTGAGGCAGGCCGTCCTCGCCGACCCATAACTCACCGGCGCCGCCTACGTTCCAGTAGCGCTGCGACGCGTCGGATCGGATACTCACGTCGTAGCCGGTATCCTGGGTAAGCAGCGTTTCGAGGCGCGTGCGCATCATGGTTGCATAGCGGTCACTGTCAATCGCAAAGCTGTAATGACGCGAGACGCCGGCCGCGCTCTCTACATCGGGCAGGCGCTGCACGTCCGTTACGGCGTCCAGCAGCGACACGGCATCGGCGGCCGGTGCGGCCACGCCCAGCGGATAAGCAACCTTGCGCCAGCTTCCATCGTTTTTGATGTAGGCTTCGTCGCCGATCAGCAATACCTCCGTGTCGGTCGGCAAGCCGCTGGTGTCGTCGGAGAGCGACCAGTGCAGGCGGGCATGTCCCGGCTCGGCCACCTCGCCGTCCAGTTGAATCGTCAGTCCGGGTATGTCGCCGGCAGTGGGCACGTTGATCGGCCTTACCTGCTGATGGACCTCGGCGCTGAAACGGTGCGACTTGGCGTTGCGGACCGCGTCCAACGTTGCCTGTACCGCGGCTGCTGGCGAAGGCTCGCCGGCCTCGGCAGGCAGACGAAAAGCAAACGCTGCGCAGCCGATCAGGACCGTGGCAACAATCAATACGATGCTTGTATGTTTTCGATTCACAGGAGGTACTCCAACCAAAGGTCGCTCGTTATCACCAAACTTCGACTGCCTGCGCGTCGATCCCGGTGGCCGATCGCAGCACAATCCTTGTCTCAATCTTCTTCTGTTTCCACCTCAGTGGCGGCTGCTTCGAGTTCCGGGTCGTCCTTCGTTGCGCCATGGGCGACGTGAGAATGCAAATAATGGAGCAGCATCGGTACACTGGCAAAGCGCACGACTTCTCCCGTGTGCACCGACTGGGCCGATGCTCGCCATTGCGATCTGGCGGAGTCTCTCCACATCCGCACCATAAATGCCACGTACGAGCCGTCTGGTTGCTGCTGCACGTTCTTTTTCATGTATCGAACTCCAATATTCAAGGGTGAGATGTCAATTCCCAGGTTGCGAGGCACAGCATATCAATTGACCGTATCAAGATCGCATCAGATTGGACTGCTTATCGTAATTCGGTGAAATTGAGCGGCGTCGACGGCAGATACGTGCAGTGGCAGGCGACCTGTGTCGGTGTAGCGGTTGCGGTTGGCGTCGCCGTTGCCGTTGCCGTGGCCGTAGGCAGCAGATCATGTGGAAACGCCACGTTCACGGTAACGTTGGCCGCCACGAGGATCGTCATCTGATTGGGACTGGGCGCGTAACCTGGCGGCGCTGCCTGTTCCAGTACGGTGTAGTAGCCCGGCTCGACGGCGGCAAAAGTAAATTGGCCGGTGCTGCCAGTGGTTTGTGTTGCCACGTTGGTGCCGCGTCTAAGTGCAATCACCGCGCCAGGCAATCCCGGCTCGCCTTCGTCTGGCAGGAGGTTGCCGTTCTCGTCGTAAAACGCCAGGCCGGTCACCAGGCCGTGCGGCGGGGTTGCGGTAGGCGTTGCGGTGTGTGTCGCTGTGGCAGTGGCTGTCGGCGTGCTGGTTGACGTGTTGGTTGGCGTGGGTGTCATCGTCGGTGTTTGTGTGACCGTTGGCGTGGCAGTTGCCGTGCTGGTGCCGCGCCAGATGTGGCCGGTGTGATCGACCAGAATGACGTCGCTCATGCTGTGCACCCAGAGGTCGGTGATGTCCGCATCGGTAGGCGACGTGACCTGATGCCACGAAAACCCGTCTGTGGTGCGCATCAGCAGCCCGCCGCCCTGGCACTCCTCGGTCAATTCATCGGGCGCGTCGATGCAGCCGCCGGCAAAACCTTGCGTCGCATCCAACATCTGCACGTTGAGCAGGCGCGGCCGGTGGCCGCTGATCGGCGGTGCATTGGCCGGCTCCCACGTATCGCCGCCATCGAGGCTGCGATAAATATGAATCACACCGTCGGTGGTGTCTGTCTCGCTGCCCCCGACCAGCCAGCATGTGTCGTCGTCGGTGCACCAGACGCCGTAGAACCGTGCGGCAGGCGCGGCTTTGCGTGTCCAGGTGTCGCCGTTGTCGGCGGAGTAGAAGGCTGTGGCCTGGGCCGCCGCGTAGCAGACGCCCGGCGTCGGGCACGAGAAATCGTAGACTTCGACTTGCAGCGGATCGTTGGCGATCTCCGCTGTGAAGGTGATGCCGTCGCTGCTACGCAGGAAATTGGCGCGGCGGCCGGGCTGGTTCGCATAGCCGCTGGTGCCGGCCAATGCTGTCTCGCCGATGCCGGTCCAGCCCGCCGACCAGAGCCAGCCGGTCCAGTCGGCGTCGATCACGCCCGGTGTCCATGTGGCGCCGCCGTCGGTAGTGCGAATGATGCGCGGCGTGCCGGCGCCGGCGATCCAGCACGAAGCGGCGTCGCTGCATGCAAGACCGCGGGCAAAGCGGTTGGTGCCGGGCAACTGTGTGACCGTCCAGGTTTGGCCGCCGTCGGTGGTCTTCCCAAGGTAGCTTGGTCCTTCGCCGTTATTGACGTTCCAGTCTGGCCCGCCCAGCGCATAGCCGATGTCAGGCGTTGGAAAGTTGAGTGTGTACCAGAAGACATCGGGACTGTTCTGCACCAGCTCCCACTCCAGCACGTTGATTTCGCGGCCCGGCGCGAGCATGTCAGGTCCCGCGAGATAGGCGGGAAGCAGCGCCGCGCTGGCCGGCGCTGCCAGCGCAAGCACCAACACGATCGGGGCCAACCACAGTCCACGTTTTTGTTTCTTGCGCATAGTCTTCTCCGTGACGCGAGCGGCCACTTCTCAGAGCCCGATCGACAGGCCATTCAATCAGACTACGGAAGTCGACGATTCTGGCCGTCGACTTCCGTAGTCCATCCAGGACTTTTTTGGTCAGTCTCTTAACGTCCGACGTCTCAATTTCCGCTGACTTGCTGCAGCAGGATGTGGTAAAGAATGAGCGCGCTGTTGTGCAGATCGTCGATGGGCGCGCCCTCGCTTAGGCCGTGGAAGTTGATCGGCGGTCCGAGGTCGGCGGAGAAGAGAGCGCCGGCTGCCACCAGCGATGGGAAGCCCTTGGCGTCGGTGCCGCCGCCCGTAGCGATCTGCGGGCAGGCAACGCCCATGACTTCCTCGAACCCCTTGCTGATGGTTTGGAACTGCGGGCCACTCGGGTCGGTCACATCCGGCGCGTAGGGTGTAACGGTCGTGTAGGTCAGCCCTGCGTCAGGAGCTAACTCGTTGTAACGGGCTACCAGTTCGTCGAAGACGGCGGGGAAGATGCTTTTGCCGGGCAACAAGCCGGGTGTCACGCCGGTGTAGGGCATGTCGTGATGGCCCAGCGCGTAGCGAATGTCGATGGCAAGGTTCAGCGTTTGTCCGTCGTCAGATGGTGTCAGGCGCGTCAGCGCGTAGCTGGTGCCGTTGCCCTCGACAAAGACCTGATCGAAGCGCTTCAGCAGCTCGGGATGCTTCTCGCCAAAGACCTGCGTGCCCCAGCCCCACT
The DNA here is from genome assembly GCA_020634615.1 of Anaerolineales bacterium. GTDB lineage: Bacteria > Chloroflexota > Anaerolineae > JAAEKA01 > JAAEKA01 > JACKBK01. The sequence goes on along the minus strand of JACKBI010000016.1, from coordinate 47,360 downwards.
CGATGAACTGGGCCATGCGTCCGTAGCCGTTGGACGCCAGCGTGCCATTGTCTACCAGGCCGGCCAGGAAATTGGCCAACGACACCAGCGGATTGGCGCCATCTGTCCGGTTCTCCCCAGGCGCCGAGCCGTGTTGCGCACCTTCGACGGTGGTTGTCAGCACCAGTCCCGCATCGACCCTGGCAACCTGCAGCGGCGCCCGGTGGTACTCGGGATCGTCGAACCCATAGGCCGCGTACATCTCCTCGACACTCGCGGCTAACTCATCCAGCGCGACCGGATCTGATCCTTCGATACGCGCCGTGGCTTGATCGGGAATCTGGTTGGTCGCGCTTGCCGGCGTTCTGAGATCTGCAATCCACAGGTTACCCGCCGCGCTGTCGCCGAGCGGTATGCTGAAGATCGGCCGCTCGATGCCTTTCTCCGCGCGGACGCACCAGAACGCATCCAGCACGATGCCGAGTTCCGGCGCACCGACGGCGTCCAGGTAGTAAGGCATGTTCATGTCGGTCTCCTCGGCCGTGTCGAAAGAGACCTCCAGCGTCCAGCCGTCCAGGGCGTCCGTGCCGTCGAAACGCTCAGCAGCGGCTTCGAGCACGCTCAATGCGAGGATGCCCGGACCCTTGTCGTCTACCGTGCCGCGGCCGATCAGGAAAGGCTGCTGCCCGCCGCGATAGTCCCTGACCTCAACGCGCGGCTCAAACGGCTTCCAGTCATCATCGCCTGGCGGCACGGTGTCCATGTGGGTCAGGATGGAGAACTTGCGCGGGCCGTCGCCAAGCCGGAAGCCGAAAACCCAGCGCGAAACGCCGTCGATCTCCTCCTGCCACTCAAACGGCTCGAGTCGCAGCGTCTCCTGACCTGCGTTGAAGGTCTCGACGCGCGCGCCCAGCGTTTCGCGGATGCGCTGCAGATTGGCAACGACGCGCGCTTCGCTGTCAGGGGAATCGTCGCGGTAGGTCTGGATTTCAACCAGCGCGGACGTGTCCGGGATGAACGTTTCATCGAGCCGGGCAATGAGAAAGGCATCCACTTCTTCGTCGATTGAGGGCATAGCTGCGTTCATCTCAGCGGCGGCGCTGGCGTCCTGCTGGGTTTCGTCCACTGGCTGCGAAGCCGGCCCGCACTCGCCGCGGAAGAAGGCCCATTCGTCGCACACGCTGTCGTCGGGGAAGACGCACAGACCCGACGGCCCGTCTCCTTGCTGGCCGCGCGGCCGGGTATGACCGCCGTTGTCCAGACAGTATTGCGTGGCCGGGTTCGCGAGCTGACTGGGGCCTGCCGGCGGATAGCAGGCCGCAGCCAGCAGCATGACCAATACAAAAACGATCAGGATAGTTGGTTTCGTCCGCATCTCATCACCTGTTCCTCGGTTTGCAATCGCCACCATCACGTAGCGATTGGGTAATTTAGGCCTCATCCAACGGCTGGTTCGGAAGGCTTGCTTCCTGTCTGTCCAGCTCAAAGCAGGTTTCCGCCGCGAACGACGTTAGATTCATCGTGGAGCCAGGCAAGTCTCGACCACCGCCGGCAGCTTTCATACGCTGTTGACGGTCATCCTACCACTTGACCGTATCAAGATCGCATCAAGCTCGCGTGTCAGCGCATGAGTTGCGTGAAGATTCCGGAGATCCGCGCTGCAATCGCCGCGAATCATGGTACAATGTCACCGGCCCAAATAAATTCTCAGTTTGTTCCGTGATCTACAACCATGACGACTATTGAGCTAACCCTGCTTGGGGAACTGTCGATCAGGATTGATGGCCGGCGGGTAATCGACTTCCCAACCGACAAATCGCGCGCGTTGCTGGCTTACCTTGCACTGGAGTCACATCGTTCCCACACGCGCAGCGCACTGGCTGGCCTGTTCTGGCCGCTGTCCAGCGAACGCCGGGCACGCGATAACTTGCGCAACACGCTTCATCGGCTGCGCAAGGCGCTGGACCAGGCAGCTGCGGGGGCAAGCGACCAGATTCTCGTGGTCAACCGCCACGACCTGAGCTTTCGCCGCGCACACGCGTCGGTGGACGCGCTGACGTTCCAGTCGCTTCTGGACGACGTTGCGGGCCACGACCATGACCTGCTGGCGAGCTGCGACGAGTGCCTGGCCAACCTGACCACGGCCGCCAGTCTGTATCACGGTGATCTGTTGCACGGTCTGGATCTGCCTGACGCGACGCCTTTCGAAGAATGGTTGTTGCTGCGACGCGAGTACCTCAATCAGCTGGCTCTGCATGCGTTGACCGATCTGGCGATTGTCCTCGAAGCGCAGCACAATCACGCGCAGGCGCATGCTATTGCGGTGCGCCTGCTGGTGCTTGATCCGTTTCAGGAGCGAACCCACCGATTGATCATGCGTCTGCTGGCGCGGCAAGGGATGGTCGATCAGGCAGTAACGCAGTATGAGGGACTGCGCAGGTTGCTTTGGGAGGAACTGGGTATCGAGCCGGAGGATCACACGGCTGCACTGGTGCAGGAGATTGCCGCCGGGGTCTTTGCCGAAATCAGCGCGCCCAGCGTTGCCGCCGGTACCAGCACGACGCACCATGCCCACTGGAGCGACGTGCCCCTGGTCGGTCCGTTCCATGGCCGCGATGCCGAAACGAGGCAACTGACGCGCTGGTTGATCGACGACCGCTGCCAGCTTGTGGCTGTGCTGGGCATGGGTGGCGTCGGCAAATCGACGCTGGTTGCTCACACCGTGCGTGTCTTGTCCGACCAGTACGATGCCGTGCTGTGGCGATCCCTGCTCAACGCGCCGCCGCTGGAGGAAGTGCTGTGGTTCTTCATCGAGGGATTGTCAGAGCGACCGCTACAGGAGATGCCTGCTACTCTGGACGAGCAACTGGCCCTTTTGTTGCGTCTGCTGCGCGAGCGGCGGTGTTTGCTGGTTCTTGACAACATGGAGACCATTCTTGAGCCGGATAAAGTGGGGCGGATGCGTGCCGGCTATCAGGATTACGGACAGTTGATCGAACAACTGGGACGGCGTGAGCATCAAAGCTGCGTTTTGCTCACCAGCCGCGAGTGGCCGCGGTCTATCGTGAATCTTGAGCAGCAGAACAGCCATGTTCGCTCGCTGTCGCTCGATGGCCTCGATATCCCCGCGGGCCAGGGGCTGCTTCGCGACCATGGACTCCATGTGGAGGAACCGCTGGCGGCCCGGCTTGTCCAGACCTATTCGGGCAATCCACTGGCCCTCAATCTCGTCGCCCAGACCATTCATGACCTTTACCTGGGAGACGCTACTGTATTTCTGGCTGATGAAGCGCCGATCTTCGACGATATCCGCGACGTACTGGAGCAGCAGATCAGCCGGCTGACGCCGCTGGAAACAGATATTCTGCATTGGCTTGCGGCGGCGCGCGAAGCAGTCACACCACAGAGGCTCAAGCAGTCTGTGCTTGGTCTCGCAGGCCAGCGGGAACTGCTGGAATCGCTGCATGGCCTGCAGCGCCGTTCCCTGCTCGAACGAACTGAGGGCGGTTACGGTCTGCAAAACGTGATCACCGAATACCTGACCGACCGTCTCATTTCGCTGGCCTGCAGCGAGATCCAATCAGGCCGTCTGAACCACCTGAACCGTGTCGCGTTGCTGCACTCGGAAGCGCCGGAGTACGTTCGTCAGAGCCAGATCCGTATTCTGCTCGATCCCATCGCCCGCCGCATGCGCATCAACAGCAGCCGGCGGGTGATTGCCGATCGCTGCAAGGTGCTGCTCGACGATCTGCGCCGTGACAACCCGCGCGCACCCGGTTACGCTGCCGGGAACATCCTGAATCTGCTTGTTACCCTGGGTGTTGATCTGCAAGGGTTTGATTTCTCGCAGTTGAGCGTGTGGCAGGCGTATCTCCAGACCATCGACTTGAAAGGTGTCAATTTCGACCAGGCGGACCTGAGCCACACAGTTTTCACAGATACCCTGAATTCTATCTGGCGGGTGGCCTTCAGACCCGATGGCCGATCGGTGGCAGCCGGAACCGCCGCGGGGCGTATTCGCACCTGGGATGCTGCTACGGGACAACCGCTGGCGGCCTGGCCTGCTCACGACAACACGGTCTATGGACTGACGTACAGCCCCGATGGTCGCACGCTGGCCAGCGGCGGGTCCGATGGATTAGTCAAGCTCTGGGATGTGGAGGACGGCCGGTTGCTGCACGTGCTCGCCGGACACGATGCCGCGGTGCAACAGATTGCCTTCAGACCGGGCACCGTCCGCGACAGCCCCGATCGCTATCTGGCCAGCGCCAGCGAGGACAGATCCCTGCGTCTCTGGAATCTCAGCACCGGCGCCACCACCTGTATCTTTCAGGGCCACACCGATTTCGTGCTGTCCGTGGCGTTCAGTCCCGACGGCCGCCTGATGGCAAGTTGCGGACGAGACGGAACGGTGCGCTTGTGGGACGTGTCACTGACGTTCGCCTCCGACAACACCGATGTCCCGGTTATCACTGCCGCGCGGGTGCTGGACGGCCATGCAGGATGGGTCACCCATGTCGCCTTCAGTTTGGATGGAGCCACGCTGGTCAGCGCCAGCGAGGATGGAACCGTGCGCTTGTGGCACATTGCCGGGGACGATGCGTCACCGTGGCGCGGGTCCATAGCCGGTATTGAGACCCTCGAAGCGCACCAGGGTGGTGTCCAGACGCTGGCAATCAGCCCGGACGGCCATACGCTGGCCACCGGCGGCAACGACCACACGGTCAGGCTGTGGAATCTGCACACCCGGCGGGAACGGTCGATCCTTCGCGGACATACCAACTGGGTCAGGTCAGTTGCCTTCAGTCCCGACGGCCAGCACTTGGTCAGCGGTAGTTGGGATCACAGCCTGCGTCTCTGGAATGCACGCAGCGGGCAGGCGCTGTTGACACTTCAGGGATATTCGCCCCTGGTGTTTGGTGTCGCATTCAGTCCCGATGGCCGCCGGCTTGCCAGCGCCAGTTCCGATCAAACCGTGCGCGAGTGGGATGTTGCCCTTCCCTTCACAGGAGCAACCAGCACCGGGCCGGTCTGCCACGTTTATCGCGGGCACGGCGACTGGGTGTGGCGCGTGGCCTACAGTCCGAGGCTGGCCGGTGAACAATCTGACTGGCTGGCCAGCGCCGGCTTTGACGGGACGGTGCGGCTCTGGCATGGAGGCGCACTGCAGGCGCGCCACATCCTTTCTGAGCATCGCAGCGCGTTGCAGGCCGTTGCGTTTGGCCCGCGCGCGATCGGGAATGGGGCATCTGGCGATCAATGGCGCGACCTGCTGGCTACCGCGGGTGTCGATGGTCGCGTAGTCATCTGGAAAGTGCCATTCGGGGGGCCGTTGAGCGCTCCGAAGATCTTGCACCGGCTGGACGCGCACAGCAACTGGTGTCTGTCGGTGGCTTTCAGTCCCGATGGCCGCTTCCTTGCCAGCAGTGGCGCCGACCACAGGATCGTGGTCTGGGATGTCCGCACCGGTGAGGCGTTGAAGACGTTGCTCGGGCACGACTATGGCGTTCAGCAGGTGACCTACAGTCCGGACGGTGCGCTGCTGGCCAGTGCCGGGTGGGATCGGTCGGTCCGCTTGTGGGATCTGGCGACAGGACAGGTGCGTTTCGAATTGTCTGGCCACACAGATCTTGCTCAGGGAGTGGCCTTCAGCCCGGATGGCGCCTTGTTAGCAAGCTGCGGCTACGACCGGACCATCCGCCTTTGGAATGTGGCCAGCGGGCAGGCATTGGACGTGTTGCACGGTCATCGCGGGTGGGTATTCGAAGTAGCATTCAGCCCGGTCCGGTCGGTCCACACGGGAAACTACCTTCTTGCCAGCGGCAGCGCAGATCATACGATCAAATTGTGGGACGCCTCGGAGGGTCAATGTCTCCAGACATGGCTGATTCCTGGTCCATATGAAGGCATGACCATCACCGGTGCAACAGGACTCAGCGAAACCCAGCATTCCGTTTTGCAGTCACTTGGTGCCATCGACAGAGGCCGACCTCAAATTAGCACAGACGCTTCAATAACCTGACGAACTGGGGTATACTGCGGGCGATAGTTGCGGGTTAGCTGGAAGGGCTGCTCGTTGAAAAGTCCTGTCTTATCGCAGGACGTTGCTATTTTCGCTCCTCAAAGGCCGGTTTAATTCATGACGCTCACGGTCAAGTTGAGTCTGCTCGGTGGTTTCGCCGTTACAGTCGGCGGACAGGCCGTATCCCATTTTCCCACCGACAAATCGCGGGCGCTGTTGGCGTACCTGGCGGTTGAGCCAAACCAGTCACACAGCCGGCGCGTGCTGGCCGGCATGTTCTGGCCCGATGCCTCAGAAACCCAGGCGTTGACCAACCTGCGCAACACCCTCTACCGCTTGCGCAGCACGCTGGATGCAGCCGCGCCGGCGACCGGCAACCAGATTCTGACTGTCTCCAGCCAGTCAATCCAGTTCGACCCGGCGCATGCCGAGGTTGACGTTCAGGCGTTTCAACTGTTGATGGGCGCGTCGGCCGCGCATTCTCACGCGTCGTTGGTTTCCTGTGACGCGTGCCTGGCCAGGCTGCTTGCTGCGGCTGATCTCTACGGTGGTGACCTGCTGCGCGGGTTGAGCTTGCCTGACGCTCCATTCTTCGAGGAATGGTTGTTGCTGCGCCGCGAGTTTCTGCACCTGCAGGCGTTGCGGGCGTTTGTCGATCTGACGGCGGCCCTGGAAGCGCGGCGGCAGTATGCGCAGGCGCAGGAAACCGCCGGACGCTTGCTGGCGCTGGATCCAATGCGCGAGGAGTCGCATCGTCAGCTTATGCGGCTGCTCGCGCTTCAGGGGCTGGATGAACAGGCGCTGGTGCAGTTCCACGGGCTGCGCAAAATCCTGCGAGAAGAACTGGGCGTCGAGCCGGACGAGCGGACGACAGATCTGGTGCGGCAAATCTCCGCCGGGGAATTCCGAGGCGCCCGCGGCTCGGCGGTCACATCGCCCAACTCACTGCTGCCCCTGTCGGATTGGACGGATGCGCCGTTGGTTGGTCCTTTCTTTGGTCGGCGGGAAGAGGTCAATCAATTGCAGCAATGGCTGACGGGCGACCGCTGCCAGTTGGTCACCCTGCTGGGTATGGGAGGCGTCGGCAAATCGACACTGGCTGCACACATCGCACGCGCCGTCTCGGGCCAGTTCGACACGGTAATCTGGCGCTCTCTGCTCAACGCGCCGCCACTCCAGGATCTACTGGCGTCGGTAATCCAGGTCGTGTCGCCGGATGCGCTGACGGCAATGCCCGAACGCACGGACGAAATGCTGGCGATGTTGCTTGCGTGCCTGCGTCGCCAGCGCTGTCTGCTGGTCTTCGACAACTTCGAGACCATTTTGCACGGCCAGCCCGCAGGTCAGTACAAAGCCGGCTACGAGGACTACGAGCAGTTCCTCAATTACGTTGCATTGTACGAGCACCAGAGCAGTCTGTTGATCACCAGCCGCGAGCGGCCGCACCATGTTGCCACGCTGGAGCACAGCAGCGGCAGCGTACGTTCGCTGCTGCTGGCTGGTCTTGACGAGGTTGCGGCGCAACGGATCCTGGTCGAACAGGGATTGACCGTGACCGCGAAGGCCGCTGCAACCCTGGCGCGGCGTTATTCGGGAAACCCACTGGCGCTAAGCCTGGTGGCGCGTTCGATCGAGGATCTGTTCCTGGGCGATGTCGACGCCTATCTGGTTGACGAGATGCCGATATTTGGCGACATCCGCGAGGTTCTGGAGCAGCAGATCGGCCGGCTGACGCCGCTGGAGCGCGACATTATGGTCTGGCTCGCCATTGCCCGCCAGCCATTGCCGCCCCAGGCGTTGCGGCAGAACTTGCTGGGCTGGCACAGCACGGCCGATCTGCTGGAAGCAATGCGGGGCCTGCAGCGGCGGTCCCTGCTGGAAAAGGCAGGGACCGGCTTTGGATTGCAGAATCTGGTGATCGAATTCCTGACCGACTGGCTGGTCGAGCAAGTCTGCCGGGAGATCGTGGCCGGACCGATTGACTGTCTGGATCGGTTCGCTCTTCTCCACACACAGGCCAGCGAGTCCATCCGTGGCAGCCAAATCCGGCTCATTCTTGAGCCGATTGCTGCTCGCCTGCAGGCATGGCGCGGCGTTTCAGGCATGGTCGATGCATTGCGCGCGGTGACCGAAACGCTGCATGCTGCCGGGCCGCGAACTCCGGGTTATTCCGCCGGCAACCTGCTGAATTTGATGTTGCACAACGGAGTCGATGTGACCGGCTATGACTTCTCGGACCTCAGCATCTGGCAGGCTGATCTTCAGGGGATGCGTCTGCCCCAGGTCCGTTTCGCCGGATCGGATTTCTCACGCTGCACATTCACCGACACTTCCAACGTCATCACATCGGTGGCGTTCAGTCCCGACGGCAGGTTCATCGCTGCCGGCAGCGCAGACAACAAGATCAGACTGTGGCGCACCCTCGATGGGATGCTGGAAGCGCTTCTGGTGGGACACGACTCGGTGGTCCTGGCTGTTGCGTTCAGTCCGGATGGCCGCACCCTTGCCAGCGGTAGCGTCGATGCGACGGTGCGCTTGTGGGATGTGTCCTCACCGGGAACCGCGCGCTTTGGGCTGGAGCGCTCGCGGTGGCATGGTCATGAGCACAGCGTGCACGCCGTAGTGTTCAGCCCGGACGGGCAGGTGCTGGCCAGCGGCAGCCGCGATGGAACCGTTCGTCTCTGGGACATCGCCAGGCTGCCGGCCGAGTCAGGTAGTGAAGCCATTCAGGTGCTGCATGGGCACACAGACACGGTTGCTGCGCTGAGTTTCAGCCCGGACGGGCGGATTCTGGCCAGCGGCAGTGGAGACCGCACCATCCGGCTGTGGAAGCTGGCCGGCGGGACAGGAACATCAAGCGCGGCAACGGCGGCCGTCCTTAGCGGGCATGACGACGATGTGCGCAGCATCGCTTTCAGTCCCGACGGGCGCACGCTGGTCAGCGGTAGCTTCGACACCACTGTGCGCCTGTGGGATTGTGTTTCTGCAGAATGCCGACACGTCCTGCGCGGGCATCAAAACTGGGTGCACGGTGTGGCTTTCGATCCCAGTGGGCAGACCGTCGCCAGCGCCAGCGTCGACCACACCGTGCGGATCTGGAATCTGTTCGATCCCGCCGTGCTGGCAGGAGATCGACCGCCGCACGTGCTGCGCGGCCACACGGATTGGGTGCGCTCAGTTGCGTTCAGTCCGGATGGCGGCACGCTGGCCAGCGGCGGTGATGACAAGACAGTGCGGCTGTGGAACGTCGAAAGCCGCCAGCTTCTGCGCACGTATCAGGGCTTCAAGAATCGCGTTCTGGCGGTTGCGTTCAGTCCTGACGGCCAGCGGCTTGCCAGCGGCAGCGAAGATGGCGCGGCTCGCCTTTGGCAAGCTGACAACGGGCAGCCGGCTGGCGTCATGGTGCAGTCGCCGGGCAGTTCGTCTTCTGGACCCATCACGTCGGTTGCGTTTCATCCGGGTGGGGACATGTTGGCAACTTGTGGCACGCGCGCTCCAGTGCAGCTGTGGGATGTGGCAACGCGCCAACCACGTATCACTTTGACCGGTCACGCCGGCAGGGCACTGTGTGTTGCGTGCAGTCCGGACGGTCGTTTCGTCGCCAGCAGCGGCGAGGACCACGCTGTAAACCTGTGGGGGCTTCAGGGAACGGGCAAGACCGGCTCGCGACCGCAGGTGTTGCGCGCGCACGAAAAGGAGGTCCAGTCAATCGCGTTCAGTCCCGACAGCCGGTTGCTCCTCAGCGGCGGGGCTGACGGCAAGCTATGCGTCTGGGATACCGGGACCGGACAGGTCGTTGCCGCTTGGGATGCCGACAGCTATTGGGTGACCGGCGTCGTGTTCAGCCCGGATGGAACGCAGTTGGCCAGTTGCGGGGCAGACGGCGGGATTCGAATCTGGGATGCGCGCTCTGGAATACTGCGCATGGAAATGACCGGCCATACCGCCTGGATCAGGTCGGTCGCGTTCAGTCCCGATGGCCGGCTCCTGGCCAGCGGGAGCCACGATTTTTCGGTCCGGCTGTGGGACGTCGCATCGGGTGAGACGCTCCGTGTACTCAGAGGGTTCGAGGACATCGTGTGGTCGCTGGCTTTTAGCCCGGATGGTCAGATCCTGGCCAGCGGCAGCGGCGATGAGACAATCAGGCTGTGGAATCCCACCACGGGGGAGTGCATCCGGAGCTGGCGCTTGCCCGGCCCCTATCAGGAGATGGACATCACGGACGCCACTGGCATCAGCGAAGCGCAACGGATGGCGTTGTACACGCTCGGCGCCATGGCTCGGGCAGCGTAGAGCCTGGTGCTGTGACCGCACCAGCGCCAAACGCAAATCGCCACTGGCTCAGGGGTGCCAGGCAGCAACGGCGTTCGGCGGCAATGGCTTCAGACGACCAGCTGATTTGTAACTGAAATTCGAAGAACAAAGTATTGACATGGTGAATGTTTTGTGTTATCCTTTCTGTGAACGTTTTCAGAGAACGTTTGCAGAAAACCACTTCTTCCCCTGGTTGACGCTTTTCATGAAGCATAGTACTATTGGCAACGGCAGCAACAAGGTCACCATCGTCGATGTCGCCCGCGAGGCAGGCGTCTCGTATGCCACCGTGTCGCGCGTATTGAACGACGAACCCTACGTCAAGCCCGAAACGCGTAAGCGGGTGATGACTGCCTTGCATGAGATGGGCTATGTGGCCAATCGGCAAGCGCGCAGCCTGCGCACCGGTCGCTCGGAGATGATCGGACTGCTGGTGCGTGACCTGGGAACCGGCTACATCGGCCAGATCATCAGCGGCATCGACGCTGAGATCGCCGAGACCGACTTCGAGATGTTGCTCTTCACCACACACCACCAGGCGCTGGAACCTGAGTATGTCGCTACTTTCGTGGGCGGCATGGCTGACGGATTGCTGCTGGTCTTGCCGCACAACATCGAGAATTACAGCGGGCTGCTCAACCAGCGCCGTTACCCTCACGTCATCGTCGATTACAAAGGATCAGACAAAGGGCCGGCGATCGGGGCCGATAACATCGGCGGAGCGATCACCGCTGTCACCTACCTCGCCAGTCTCGGGCACCGGCGGATCGGTTTCATCACCGGCACGTTGTCGTTGACATCCGGCGTCGATCGGTTGGACGGCTACCGGCAGGCTGTGCAGTCCCTTGGGTTGATCGACGACCCCGCGTTGATCGTCGAAGGCGACTACCATCAGCCAAGCGGCTATTCGGGCGCACAGACCTTGCTTTCATTGCCAGAACGACCCACCGCGATTTTTGCCGCCAACGACGCCATGGCTTTCGGCGCCATGGAGGCGATCCGCGACGCCGGTCTGCGCATTCCTGGTGATGTGTCGGTGATCGGATTTGACGATACGCCGCAAGCGACCGCTGTCTCACCCAGCCTGACGACCATTCGCCAGCCGCTGGAAGAGATGGGACGCCAGGCCTTGCAGTTGCTCCTGACCTACATCGAAGACCCAGAACGACCTTTTGAATACCACGAGCTGCCGACAGAATTGATTGTGCGCAACTCCTGCGCCTCGGCCAGGAATACTGTCTGATCGACACGCCAGCGGCAGCTTTTTCCCATTCAATGCGCCGCACAATCTCAACCAGCATTCGGCACGTGTCCGTTTGCGCCTCGTTCTAATACAAGGAGGTATTCGATCCCTAGAAACCCACGCCTAACACCTGTTTCGGTCAACTTTTGTAGTTTACATTACCCGTACTCTGAGGAGGAGTAACCCGATGAAGAACAGTTTTCGCCTTTTGGCACTCTTGATGATGGTGGCCATGGTTCTGGCTGCCTGCCCGTCGCAGTCGGCTGAGCCAACTGCCGTACCTGCTGCCGCCGATGCCACGGCTGCACCCGCCGCGGCTGAAGCAACTGCCGCGCCTGCTGCCGCTGAAGCAACTGCCGCGCCCGCTGTCGCCGACGCAACCGAAGCGCCTGCCAGTGGTGAGAAAGAAACGCTCAATGTGTGGTCATTCACCAATGAGATCAACACTATGGCGGTTGCCTACGAAGGCAAGCACCCCAACGTTGACATCAAGTACACGATGATCCCGATGACCAACGGCGAGTATCAGACCAAGCTCAAGGCTGCCCTCGGCACCTCGGATGCGCCTGATGTAGTCGCACTGGAAGCTGCTTTCGTCAAGCAGTTCGTTGAATCCGATTTCCTGAAGGATCTCGGCAGTCTGCTGCCCTACGCGCAGGAGGACCAGACCTACACCTTCGTGACTGATGTCGGAACCAACGATGGCGTCACCAAGGCCTATGCCTATCAGGCTACCCCCGGCGCGCTGTTCTACCGCCGCAGCCTGGCCAAGGAATACTTCGGCACCGATGATCCGGCCGAGATTCAGGCCCTGCTCTCTGACTTCGACAAGTACACAGAGGCTGCTGCTGTGGTCAAAGAGAAGTCCGGCGGCGACACCTACATGGTGGCGTCCAGTGGCGACTTCCAGAACCCCTTCTTCGCCAACCGCGAGCAGCCGTGGGTTGTTGATGACACCCTGGTCGTCGATCCGATGGTCCAGAAGTACGTCGATACCGCCAAGCTGTTCCGCGACGAAGGCTATGAAGCCCAGGCGCAGCAGTGGCAAGAGGGTTGGTTTGCCGGCATGAACGACAGTCTGGTTGATGCCGCCGGTACCCCCAAGAAGGTGTTCTCCTACTTCCTGCCGACCTGGGGCCTGCCCTACGTGCTGGCGCCCAATGCGAAATCGGCCGATGGCAGCAGCGACACCAGCGGCGACTGGGGCGTCATCACCGGCCCGCTGCCCTATCAGTGGGGCGGCACCTGGCTTGGTGTGATCGATGGTACGCCCAAGGCGGACCTGGCCACCGACTTCGTTCGCTTCGCCACTCTGGACCAGGAAAACCTGACCAACTGGGCGACCGGTGTCTACACCAACGACTATCTGAAGGCCATCGATCCCAATGTTGCATCTGACCAGATGCAGGCTCCTGGCGACTTCGTCTCCAGCCAGGTGGTTGTTGAGAAGATCATCCCTGATTTCGACAACTCCGAGCTTAGCGCCTTCTTGGCAGGACAGAACTCCTACGCTGGTTTTGCTGAAGCAGCGCCCTCGGTCAACGCCAAGCTGATGCAGGGATCTGACGACGCCATTCAGCGTGCGATGAATGATCCGCTGAATCAGTACCTCAATGGCGAGATCACCGAGGATCAGATGTGGGCCACGTGGAAAGAGAACCTGGCCATCGACTTCCCCGACCTGAGCACCAACTAACTGTTTGAAACAGCAATGGGCCAGCATAGTGAGAACTATGCTGGCCTGTTCCAACAGGAGCCGAATATGACAGCAGCCAACAGCCACAAGACTGGGTTCAGGTTCAAGAAGGATTACTACGGGTATCTCTTCATCGCTCCTTTTATCATAGCATTCCTGTTGTTTGGTCTCTATCCCGTATACAATACCTTCCGTCTTAGTTTCACCAATACCACCTTGATGGGCGGTTCAGGGAGTTTTGTTGGCCTGCAAAACTACCAGCGCCTGTTTGACACTCCTCAGTTCATGAAGGCGGTCAGCAACACCTGGCTGCTGTGGATTCTGAATTTCATTCCGCAAATCGGCATTGCATTGTTGCTGTCCGTCTGGTTCACCAGCGTCCGGTTGAGGATTAGGGCGGTGGGCATCTGGCGAACTGTTTACTATTTGCCAAATCTGCTTATGCCGGCCGCCATCGCCGCCTTGTTTTTCAGCTTGTTCTCCTTCTTCGGCCCTGTCAATCAAGCCCTGGTTCGTTCAGGATTGATAGCGGAGCCGGTGCAGTGGTTGCAGAATCAGACTGTCGCCCGCGGGCTGGTCATCTTCATCCAATGGTGGATGTGGTTTGGGGCAACCATCATTCTCATCATGGCCGGCATGACTTCGATCTCCGTTTCCCTCTATGAATCGGCCATGATCGACGGGGCGGACGAGTGGAAAATGTTCCGCTGGATCACGATACCGCTCCTGAAGCCCATTCTGATCTACGTCTTCGTGACTTCGCTGGTCGGCGGCATGCAGATGTTTGACATTCCATTTCTGCTTACCGACGGCAGAGGCTCGCCCAGCGGCTCGATTTTGACCAACAACATGCTGATGTATCTGAAATTCAGCAGCTCCCAGGGACACATCGGAGCCGCTTCAGCTGTCGGGGTAGTCGTGTTCATCATGACAACAGTGATTGCTCTGGGCATTTTCTACTTCCTGCGCGAGAAGAATTAGGGCATAGCCGGCATCCTGCACCAACTATTAACTAAGGAGACGTCACGATGAAACAGACTCACAGGTCATCCCTCACGCTCTTTCGTACGTTGATCTATATCTTCCTATTCGGACTTGTGATTGTTACGATTATTCCGATCTGGCTGGTGCTGGTAAATGCCACTCGATCAACTCTTGAGATCCAACAGGGCCTCAGTGCAATGCCGAGCACGCACTTGTTTGACAACTACGGCATTCTGGAGGGAAGAGGCCTGAACCTCTTGCGCGGCTTCACCAACAGTCTCTTTGTAGCCACATTTTCGACTGTGCTGGCCGTTTACTTCTCTCTGATGACCGCCTATGGCATTGTTGTCTATAATTTCAGGGGAAAACGGTTTTTTACCAGCTTTGTCATTCTGCTGGTTCTGATACCGCTTCAGCTTTCGATCATCGGTTTCTATCAGTTCATGTCGAGAATTGGGCTGACGGATAATTACGCATCGCTCATTCTACCGGTCATTGCTTCGGCCGGCGCCGTGTTCTTCGGCAAGCAGTATTTCGAATCGGTGGTCGTTCATGACCTCATCGATGCTGGCCGTGTCGACGGGGCTGGTGAGTTCGGCATCTTCCACCGAATCATGATGCCGATTGCCGTTCCTGGCGCCGTTACCCTGGGCATTTTTGCCTTCGCTGCTGCCTGGAACAACTTCTTCAACGCGTTCATTCTGATCAGCTCGATCGAGAAGTACACGTTGCCCATGCTGGTCCAGTTGATGCGCGGCGACGTTTACCGCACGGAATACGGCGCGATCTACCTTGGGCTTGCAGTGACGATTGTGCCGATCATCATCATCTACCTCATCTTCTCGCGCTACATCGTCAACGGCATCGCGATGGGCGCCGTCAAGGAATAGCAGGACCGACAGCGTAGTTTAGCGACCAGGACTGTCAGTCCTCGGCAGGGTGAACGATCACCCGCGAGCAATCAAGGAATCCCATGACCCCCAGCTTTCAACCACAACCAGAACATCGCTTCACCTTCGGCCTGTGGACCGTCGGCAACATCGGCCGCGATCCTTTCGGTGAGCCGACCCGCAAGCCGCTGTCATCGGTCGAGATCGTTCATCTCCTGGCCGATGTCGGCGCGTATGGCGTCAACTTCCACGATAACGATCTGGTACCCATCGACGCCACACCGGCCGAGCGTGCCAGCATTGTCACGAAGTTCAAGCAGGCGCTGGCCGACACGGGACTTGTCGTGCCCATGGCAACTACCAACCTGTTCACTGATCCGGCATTCAAGGACGGTGCATTCACCAGCAACGACCCGAAGGTGCGCGCCTATGCCCTGCAAAAGACCATGCAAGCCATCGATCTGGGCGTCGAACTGGGTGCGCAGATATACGTCTTTTGGGGCGGCCGCGAAGGTGTGGAGACCGACGCCGCCAAGAATCCGTTGGCAGCCATGCAGCGCAACCGTGAGGCGATGAACTTCCTCTGCGACTACGCGCTGGACCAGGGCTATGGCCTCAAGTTTGCGCTGGAGCCTAAGCCCAACGAGCCGCGCGGCGACATGTACAACGCCACCATTGGGCACATGCTGGCGTTCATCGAAACGCTGGACCACCCGGAGATGGTGGGCGTCAACCCGGAGGTTGCCCACGAGCACATGGCCGGCCTCAACTTCCTGCACGGCGTCGCGCAGGCCTGGGACGCGGGCAAGCTGTTTCACATCGACCTCAACGACCAGGCCTTTGGGCGCTACGACCAGGACTTCCGCTTCGGCGCGGTCAACCTCAAGTCGGCCTTCTTCCTGGTGAAGTTCCTCGAAGATGTGGGCTACAGTGGCAGCCGCCACTTCGACGCTCATGCCTACCGCAGCGAGGACCTGGCGGGCGTCAAGGATTTCGCCCGCGGCTGCATGCGCACCTATCTGATCCTGAAAGAGAAGGCGGCGCAGTGGAACGCCGACAGCGAGATCCAGTCCCTGGTGGCTGAGATCAACGGCGACGACGGCAGCACTGACGCGTTCAAGGGCGCCTACAGCCCCAGCAAGGCGGCTGCGCTGAAAGCAGCCAGCTTCGACCGACAGGCGCTGGGCGCACGCGGCCTGCCCTACGAGCGTCTTGACCAACTCACTGTTGAGGTGTTGCTGGGAGTTCGGTAGTTCGCTGGTGCGGTAGTTCGGTAGACTCCCTGCCTCCCGCAGGCTTGGCGGCGGATCGTTCGTGAGACGCCTGATCACAGCCTGCGGGAGGCTTTTCAGTACCTCCTTGTACCTTCTCTATTTTCCGTGGCTGTGGCCGGTCTCCGACCGAGTCCACCGGTGGCTCGGTCGGAGACCGGCCACAGCAGCCCCAGTTTATAGAGAAGGTACATCTCCTGGAACTAAGCTCAGCGCACTAGAAACCGGGTGTTTTGGTGTCGCCAACACGCTCGATTCGGGGCATTCAAACACCCGGTTTCTAACGAAAACGAGATTGCCATGCAAACCAAAACGATTGACAGCACACCTATCTATCGCGACCCCACCCAGCCGGTCGAGGCGCGGGTGGCCGACCTGCTGGGTCGCATGACGCTGGAGGAGAAGCTCGCTCAACTCGGCAGCGCCTGGATCTACGAACTGAGCGAGCCTGAGCAAGCCAGCCGCCTAATGCAACATGGCATCGGCCAGATCACGCATCGGCGGCGCGAGCAACCTGAAACCAAACGAAAGCGCCGCCGCCGCTAACGCAATCCAGCGCTTTCTGCGCGACGAAACCCGCCTCGGCATCCCCGCCATGGTGCACGAGGAATGCTGCGCCGGCTACATGGCACGCGACGCAACCGTTTTTCCACAGATCATCGGGCTGGCCAGTACCTGGCAGCCGGAGCTGGCAGGCAAGATGGCCGCCGTGGTGCGCAGGCAGATGCGGGCCGTCGGCGCACACCAGGGTCTCTCGCCGGTGCTGGATGTGGTGCGCGACCCGCGCTGGGGGCGGGTCGAGGAGACTTTCGGCGAGGATGCGCACCTGGTCGCCAGCATGGGCGTCGCCTACGTGCGCGGCCTGCAGACCGACGACTGGCGCCAGGGCGTCATCGCGACCGGCAAGCACTTCGTCGGCTACGGCCTGACCGACGGCGGGTTCAACTGGAACCCGGCCCATATCCCGCCGCGCGAGCTGCGCGAGGTCTTCCTGCACCCCTTCGAAGCGGCCGTCAAGGAAGCTGGCCTCTACTCAGTGATGAACGGCTACAACGAGATCGACGGCGTGCCCTGCGCCGCCTCGCGCGAGCTGCTGACCGAGATCCTGCGCGACCAGTGGGGTTTCGACGGCATCGTAGTCTCCGACTACTTCGCGGTCGATCAGATCCAGCAGGCGCACCATATCTCGCCGGACAAGGCACATCGGCCCGGATCGCGCTGAGGCGGGCATCGACGTCGAACTGCCCAGCACCGATTGCTATGGCGAGCCGCTGCGTGCGCTGGCCGAGGCCGGGCAGATCGACATGGGTGTTATCGACCAGAGCGTCGCCAGGGTGCTGCGCACCAAGTTCCAGCTTGGCCTGTTCGAGAACCCCTGGGTGGACGAGGGCAAGGCGGCGGCTGCGTTTGATACCGCCACTGACCGCGCGCTGGCGCGCCAGATTGCGCAGCAATCCATCGTGTTGCTGAAGAACCAGGACAACCTGCTGCCGCTCTCGAAGACCTTGAAATCGGTGGCTGTCATCGGTCCCAACGCTGGCGTATCCCGCAACCTGGTGGGTGACTACACCTACATCTGCCACGTCGAGACGCTGATCGAGGCGCGCGACAAGGACAACGCCTTCGGCGCGGCGATTGCAAAAGATATCGAGATTGTCGAGGATTTCGTTCCCATCGGCTCAGTGCTGGAGGCCATCGAAGCAACGGTGTCTTCTGAAACAGCAGTCCACTTTGCGCAGGGCTGCGACGTCAACAGCGACCGGCGCGACGGGTTTGACGAGGCGGTAGCAACGGCCCGGCAGGCGGAGGTGGCCATCCTCGTGGTGGGCGACAAGTCGGGGCTGACCGATGACTGCACCACTGGCGAGGCGAGGGATCGGGCCGACCTGAACTTGCCCGGCGTCCAGCAGGCGCTGGTGGAGGCGGTGGTCGCCACCGGTACGCCGACCGTGGTGGTGCTGGTCAACGGCCGGCCGCTGTCCATCACCTGATCGCCGAGCACGTTCCTGCCATCCTGGAGGCCTGGCTGCCGGGCGAGGAGGGCGGGCCGGCCATCGCCGACGTGCTGTTCGGCGACGCCAACCCTGGCGGCAAGCTGCCTATGACCTTCCCGCGCGCCGTCGGCCAGGTGCCGATCTTCTACGGCCACAAGCCGTCGGGCGGCCGCTCGCACTGGAAGACCACCTATGTCGATCTCAGCAACGAGCCGCTCTTCCCTTCGGCTACGGGCTGAGCTACACGACCTTCGCGCTGGCCAACCTGCGGCTCGACCGGCAGCAGGCAAGCGCAGGCGACACCGTCGCGGTCACGGTCGATGTGACCAACACCGGTCGGTCGCCGGCGACGAGGTGGTGCAGCTCTACGTCCGCAATGCCGCCGCCAGCATGACGCGGCTGCTGAAGGAGTTGAAGGGCTTCCAGCGCGCATCTGGCGCCGGTGAGACGCGCAGCGTGACGTTCGAGCTGGCGGTCAACCAGTTAGCCTATCTCGACCGCCAGATGCGCTGGGTGATCGAGCCAGGGCCGGTGCAGGTCATGGTCGGCACGTCCTCCGCCGACCTTACGCTGGCTGCCAGCTTCGACATCACCGGCGGCGCGACCGATGTGACACGCACGGTCTTCACGACCTCGGCGCGTGTCAGCTAAAAGCTGCGTCAACACGAGGCTTGTTGGGTTCTTGGAATCCCCACACTGAACTGTGGGGCTGGCGCGGCGCTCTGCTCCCGCCGCATCTTTCAAGGTGTGGAACCTCCAACCGCGCGAGTCTTCGCATCTGGCAAGGCTTGTTGGGTTTGGGAGTCCCCACACTGAACTGTGGGGCTGGCGCGGCGCTCTGCTCCCGCCGCATCTTTCAAGGTGTGGAACCTCCAACCGCGTTTCTTCGCATCTGGCAAGGCTTGTCGGGTCTTGGGAGTCCCCACACTGAACTGTGGGCTGGCGGCGCTCTGCTCCCGCCGCATCTTTCAGGCGTGGAACCTCCAACCGCGCGAAGTCTTCGCATCTGGCAAGGCTTGTCGGGTCTTGGGAGTCCCCACACTGAAGGACCTTAAGAAACTAATTCGGTAAGCAGTCGGGCTCGTCATTCGCGTAGGCGGAATCCACTCTTCACCGGCCTGGGTTCCCGCCTGCGCGGAACGACGGAACACCGAAACAAATTCTGAACTTTCATAACATGGGGCTGGCGCGGCGCTCTGCTCCCGCCGCATCTTTCAAGGTGTGGACCTTCAACCGCGCAGTCTTCGCATCTGGCAAGGCTTGTCGGGTCTTGGAATCCCCACACTGAGCTGTGGGCTGGCGCGGAGATCTGCTCCCGCCGCATCTTTCAAGGTGTGGAACCTCCAACCGCGAGTCTTCGCATCTGGCAAGGCTTGTCGGGTCTTGGAGTCCCCACACTGAACTGTGGGGCTGGCGCGCGCTCTGCTCCCCGCCGCATCTTTCAAGGTGTGGAACCTTCAACCGCGCAGTCTTCGCATCTGGCAAGGCTTGTCGGGTCTTGGGAATCCCCACACTGAACTGTGGGGCTGGCGCGGCGCCTGTTCCCGCCGCATCTTTCAAGGTGTGGAACCTCCAACCGGCGAGTCTTCGCCTCTGGCAAGGCTTGTCGGTCTTGGGAGTCCCCACACTGAACTGTGGGCTGGCGCGGCGCTCTGCTCCCGCCGCATCTTTCGAGGTGTGGACCTTCGTGATCCAGCCTACCCCGCAGCCGCGCCAGCAGCCAGCGCACCGCCGACGCCAGCTCCGGCGGCAGCGCGTCCAGGCTGGGATCGCGCCGCCGACCAGGATGCTCACCAGCACCTTGCCCAGCGCCGCATTTCGGGCGGAGCGGCCGGATCGCTCGCCAACCGGCGCATCGCCCCGAACAACTGCCCGCCCAACTCCCGATCCCCGCGCGCCGCCCGCTCCACCAGATCGAGAAGCTGCGGCAGCGTGAGGCCCTGCCCTCCGGCTCCCCTCCGCGTCTGGCTCCCTCGCCCTCGGAGGGAGAGGGGGTGGGGGGTGAGGGCGTCCAGCATGGCGAGGATGCGCCGCACTGACCGCCGCATCTCCGTCATCTGGTCAAGACACGCCTCATCTTCCGTTCGCCATCAGAATACGTTGCAGAGATTGCGCCAATCGTCGGTTTCGCCCATGCGTTCGAAAAGGCCCATTCGGATACTTTGCCCCGAGCGCCACCGGCAGGCTGCCCACAGTCTGAGCAACGACCAACCACTGACCGGCTCTTATTGCCTGCCACGCCACGCAAACGCCGCAAACGTCTCCTGCTCCTTGCGCCCATTGGCGGGCCTCGTCGGGCCGCTGCGGCGCTCGGCGATCTGGGCCAGGATGCCGTAGGTCTTCCACGGCTCGGCCGACAGGTCCAGCGTCTCCATGATCTCCGCGCCCGCTGGCGTAGCTCTCGGCCTCGTCCAGGCGGCCCTGGGCCAGCAGGAGGCTGGCGAGGTTGCTGTAGTCGATAGCATATTTCGGGTCGCCGAGTATCCAACTCAATCGCCCGCCGGTACCAGCGCTCGGCCTGGCCGGCCGGCCGGCGTTCTGCGCGACGATGGCGAGCTGGTTGCTGGTCCGGCTGCGCCGGCCAGGTCGTGCAGCCGCTCCTGATCGCCAGGCTCTCCTTGTAGCAGCGCTCGGCCTCGTCCCAGTCGCGGCCCTCCTGCGCCACCATGCCCAACTGGTGCCAGTCAACCGCCTCCGACTGCGCCTCGCCATGCGCGGATGACCGCCAGCGCCTCCAGGTAGCGGCGCCGGGCCTCGGCCAGGTCGTTCTGCACCAGCGCCAGCGTGCCGGATGGCCAGAGATCGACGTCGCCATTCTGTTGCTTTCGATCTCCAGCGCCGCTTCGTATTCCTGCCTCGCCGCACATACTGGCCCATCCGTCAGCACGTCAGCCAGGTCGGTGGAGATATACCATCTGTCGCCGCACTTGCTCCGTCTGCGCCAGAGCCGCGGCGCCCCAGTGCGGCCCGGTACTGCGCCGCCGCCTGCGTGGCTGGCCCTGCGCCCGCAGGCATCTGCCCAGGCGACCCAGCGTCAGCGTGCGGTCGTAGCCAGCCTCCTCGGCGTCGTAGGCCGCCCGCCTCCAGCCGCCCCAGCAGCGCCCGAAACACCCTCCGCCTCCCCGCCCGCCCCATCTGCAACAACCGCTCCCCGCCCGCTCTCCATCAGTACTCCGCCTTCGTGATTTTTCCTCCTTTCCTTCTTTCCCATTTCCGCCTCCACCACCCCATCACCTCATCCCGCTCCCGCCAGCGCCCGAAGTAGTCCAGGAAGCGGTTGATGCTGTCGGCGAAGTCCACCGCCTCGTCCAGCGCCGGCGGCCAGGGCCAGGCGCAGGCCGGCCTTCAGGTTAGCAGCTCGCGCCGGCGAGGCGCGGGCCTGGTGCGGCGCCTTGCTGTCGTTCTGGTAGAGGTAACCGGCGAACTGGTAGTACGCCTGCCAGTAGCGCTTCAGCGCGGCGCGCTGGTCGGCCGGCAGGTCGCGCCAGGAAGGGAGCCAGGTGGGTGGAAGTGGACGTAGGCACGCTGACGCCGGGATCTCCTCCAGGCGCACCAGCGCAGCGTTGGCCAGCGCCGGCTTGAGGCTGGCCCAGGTCGCCGGGTCGATCTCGGTAATCGCCAGCAACGGCTCTCGATGGCCCGCCCTGAAGACGGCCAGCCGCGGCAGCACGGCCTGCGCCTCCTCCCCAGCCGGCGCAGCGAGAAGCGCAGGCTGACCTCCAGCGACTGGTTGCGCGCCTTGCCCTCGCCCGCGGTGAAGCCGGGCAGCAGCGCATCGAACTCGCCGATCAGCCGGTCCACGTCGGGCAGGTCGCGCAGGGCCGGCAGCACCAGCTGGATGGAGCGGGTGGCCGCCCAGGAAGTCCATGAAGCGGCTCAGGCTCTCCCGCGGCGGCTGCGGCAGGCTCAGCTCCTGCAGGACCGTGCCGGCGAACTCCAGCGCGCCGGCCGTGTCCAGGCCGGGCAGCTCCATGCGGCGCGCGCCGGCCGGGCTGGAAGGCGGGTGGGGAGGTCCGGGTCGCGGTGGTTAGGAGGAGGCGGGAGGAATGGTTAATGGGTGAATGGTGAATGGGTGAACGGTTAACGGGCAATGGAGGGAACCACTGCGCCGCGGCGTGGAGGAGGGCTTGCAGGGCGTCGGCGGGCAGGGGACGTCGCCTTTGGGCAGGATGCTCGACGTTGTCGAAGACGACCAGCGTGGCCTCGTCGGCCAGGGCACCGGGCGATGGCCTCGACCGGGTCGCCATGTGGATGGCGAAGTTGTCGCCCACCAGCGCGTTGCCCAGCTCGGCCAGCACAACCTCCAGGCCGGCGCCGCTCGAAGGAGACGAAGGCCGCGCGCCTGAACAGGCCGGTGCGCACCAGCCACTGGGCGGCGTGGGCGGCCAGGCTGGTCTTGCCCGCCCGCCGAAGCCGTGCAGCACGACGATGGACTTGGCTGCAAAGGAGCGCCCAGGGCCAGCAGCTCGCAGGCCGCCCGTGAAGCCGTACTGCGGCTCAGGCGGGAAGCTGGCGCGGCCGGCTGGCGAGGAACGCCCTCACCTACCTCTCCCCCGGAGGGGAGAGGGGTCGATTTGGTTCCTCTCCCTGTGGGAGAGGGCAGGGTGAGGGTGAGGGCTCGCGCCGAACGGCCGCAGCACGGCTTCCTGGCTGTAGAGCGCGGGCACGAACCAGTCTTGCAGGTGGATGATTTCCTCGACGTCCCCGGGGCGGTGCAGGGTGAGGCGCTTGCTGTCGGCCAGCAGTTGGAGGCGGGCGTCGTCCAGCGCGGCGCTGACCGCCTTGCCCTGGGCCAGCCCGTAATAGAAGTGGCCGGTGAGGCGTTTGGCGGTCTCCACCAGCACGCTGTAGTTCATGGCCACGATCGCGCCGACGCCCGACTCGATCAGCCGGGCCGCGACGCTGGCGAAGGGGTTGCGCTCGTCGGGCGTGGCGGTCTGGCAGGCGTCCAGCACCATCAGCGGGATGCCGCACTCGTTGAGCAGCGCGCCCAACTGCTCGGCGTCGACGTTGTGGCGCTCCTGCCGGTCGTCCTCGAACAGCAGGAAGCCCAGCCCGACCGCCGGGTCGTAGACGCCGTGGCCGTCGAAGTGGACCACGTGGACGGGCGGCGCGTCGCGGTCGCGCAGCCGGGCGTTGAGCGCGGCCAGGGTGGGCGGGCGCAGGAACTCCACCGCCACCGCGTCGCCCAGCGGGTCCAGCGCGTCCAGCAGCGGCGCGGCCGAGCTGCGCGGGTCGATGAAGCCCGCGCCGGCCGGCCGGCTGATCACCATCAGCAGGCGCACCGGCGGCTGGAAGGGACGCACGCGCAGGTCGCGGCTGCGGTGCATGCGCCGGCGCACATGGACCGGCGGCTGTTTGCTGAACAGGTAGCCGCCCTCGTCGGCCAGCAGCTCCCAGGGCAGGCGCAGGATGCGCGGCTCGGTGGTGTCCACGACCACGGTGGACGGCTCGGCGCCATCGCGCCGGCCGTCGAAACGCTCCCACAGGCGCATGGCCGTGGCCGAACGGTCGAAGACCGCGTCGAACAGGGCGCGGCCCAGGCGTGGCAGCCTGGCTTGCAGCGCCTCGGCGCGGTCGTAGTCCGGTCCCACCGGCCAGAGCGGGTAGCGCTCGATGTACCAGCGCAGGTCGGTCAGGTCGGCGTCCGCCAGCGGGTTGCGGAAGTCGAAGGTCTCGCTGTCGCTGCCGGCGAAGTGGACGGTGACTGGCACCGGCGCGTCGAAGGATGCGTCGCGGTCGAGGCGGGTGAAGCGGAGGATGAGTTCCATGGGGTGGCTTTCTGGTTGACGGTCAGGAGACGGGATTCTACACTGGCGTTGGGTGCTACTTATCAACTGGGTTGTGTCACCCTGAATGGGTCTTGCGCACAGCACTCTCGTTCTTGAAGCGCCAATGAAGGGTCTCGCCTTGCATGTGCCGCGAGACACCTGCGCTTGCGAGGCATGTGCAAGTGTGCTTCATTGACGTTGGGTGCGCTGAAGTTCGTAGGGTGTCAGCCATGGTGCGTGTGCAAATTACGTTGGTCGCCAGACTCATTCAGCATGACACGCCGCAGGTTTCGCTTCCAGCCCGAAGGACGGGAACTTAGAAGCTGTTTGAGAAGTTGTCCGTTCAGACTTCGGAAGTCGCCGAGTCTACAAACGTGGCCTGTCAAACCGTTGCAGGCCAGTCGTGACAGCCAATCGGCGACTTCCGAAGTCTTTTCCAAACAGTCTCTTAGAATGACAATCAGGCGCCCTCGCCCACCACCCAGCGCAGCTTGCTCAGGTCGCGCTCGGGCGGGGAGAGGCGGATGGGACCCAGGACGTCCTGCGTGGTCACAGCCAGCTCCAGCGTGGCCAGGCTGCGCGCCATGCCGGGTGGTAGGTGCACGATAGCGTACATCAGGCGGCTGCCCGCCAGGGGTTGGCGACGATGCGCGCTGTAGCGCCAGCAGAACGCGGCCTCGGCCAGCCCGTCGCTCTGGATCACGGGGATCGCGCGGCCGAAGTCGATGGTGGTCTCGGCTTTGGCCACCTCCACGTCCACCGTTCCCAGCTTGAAGGCCGGGCCGATGCCCAGCGTCACCGACCGGTCCTGCTCTACCAGTTGCTCCTGCGGGTAGGCGTCGAACACGACCGCTTGCTGGCCGGCCTGGGCGTGCAGGCGCAGGCAGAAGTCGGCCGCGGCGATGTTGGCCCGGCTGCGCTCAGCAGGACGCAGCGAGAATGCCAGACGCAACAGATAGTAGCGCCCGCCGCCCTGCGGCGGCTGCCAGGTGTCGCCCAGCATCTGCCCATCCGACCACTGCGCCGGCCGTCCGATGGATGCACGCAGGCTGTGGTCGGAGCGCGTGACAACCGGCGGCTCCAGCATTCCTTCCCAGAGGACTTCGGTGAGTTCGGTTGGGGTGGTGATGACCATGGGTTCCTCCTCAATCGCTACAGCGCTGAGCCGGGGAAGGTCCCACCGCGACGCCGATTGGTCGCTGGTGACGAACCTTCGCGAAGCAAGTATACACGAAGTTGCACGACAGCAGAAGTTGTCCAAGCGCAGGTGGGGGAGGTCTGGGCCACGAAACCGCGAAGGGGACTAAGCCGCGAAACCGGAGGGTCTTCGAGACCTTCGCGCTCCTTCGCGGCTTCGCGATCCAGAGTCTCCGCGACGCAAACTCCTTGCCTCAGCGCAATCTATGGTAAAATTTGGGGCCGCAATGCATCTAGATAGTTGCCATCCACGGATGGTGGCACAAACATGCGAATGAGCCAGGCTTGGACATTCGTAATCTGGACTCATGCCTGCTCGAAACCGCGAGAAGTCAAATCGACAGGATTTACAGCATTAACAGGATTTCGGACGCCTGTACGATTGCATACTTCAATCCTGCAACTCCTGTTAATCCCGTCGATAATCCGGTAGCGTAATCTCGATTTCAAAAGGAACCATATCCATGACAAAAAGCAAAGTTGCGATTCTACGAACTTCCCCCCGCACCGTACTGGCTGACTACCACCGGCTGATGAACCTGGCCGGCTACCAGGACGTGATCGCCAGGGACGCCGACACGGCGCTGAAGGTCAACATCTCCTGGCACTACTTCTTCCCCGGCTCCTCCACCACGCCCTGGCAGCTCGAAGGCGTGATCCGCGCCATGGAGCAGGACGGCTACAGCGACGAGTTGATCCACGCCTGCCATAACCGCACCGTGGTCATCGACGCGCATCTGGGCGAGGCCGAGAACAAGCAGGTCAACGTCGTGGAGGCGCACGGGCTGCGCAACGTCCACCTCTACGAAGGCGAGGAGTGGATCCACATCCGCGACGCGGTAGGCGATCTGGCCGACAAGTTTCTGGTGCTCAACGAGGTCTATCCCGACGGCTTCTACATTCCGAAGCGCTTCATCGGCGAGAACATCATTCATCTGCCGACGGTCAAGACGCATATCTTCACCACCACCACCGGCGCGATGAAGAACGCCTTCGGCGGGCTGCTCAACGAGCGCCGTCACTGGACCCATCCGGTGATCCACGAGACTCTGGTGGACCTGCTGATGATCCAGAAGAAGATCCACCGCGGCGTCTTTGCCGTGATGGACGGCGTGTTCGCTGGCGACGGCCCCGGCCCGCGCTGCATGTATCCCCACGTCAAGAACGTCATTCTTGCCAGCAGTGATCAGGTCGCCATCGACGCGATGGCCGCCAAGCTGATGGGCTTCAACCCGCTGGACATCAAATATATCCGGCTGGCCCACGATCTGGGGCTGGGCTGCGGCGACCCCGACGAGATCGAGATTGTCGGCGATCTGGACGCGGCGGAAGAGAACTGGCACTTCGTCGGCCCGTTCGAGAAGATGACCTTTGCCTCGCAGATGCAGCACAAGATCTATTGGGGACCGCTTAAGGCGCCCATCGAGTGGTCGCTGAAGACGGTGCTCGCGCCCTGGTCATACCTCGCTTCGGTGGCCTACCACGACATGTACTGGTATCCCTTTAAGGGCGAGCAGATGATGTCTGATGCTCTGCAGAGCGAATGGGGCCGGCTCTTCGCCAATTGGGAGCAGGTTCAGCCGGACGACCAGGGCTGGCCTGATGTTGGCCACGAGGGTGTACGGCTGGAGCGCACGGGGATGGAAGTGATCCCGCGGTCGATCGAGGTCTTCAAGACCGCTTTCACCGAGGCGCCCGAGGTCGCGGCTCAGCGGCGTCACACTGACGCGGCCCACAACGCCGGCTTCTCCGGTCGCAGCAACCTGGACAAGGCGCTGATCGGTGCAGGCGTTGCCGCTGCGGTGGCCATTCCCGCAGCTATGGTCGCTGCCAAGATCCTCCAGCGCGACGGCGAAGCAGCGCAGTAATGAATCAGACTTCGGAAGTCGCCGGTTGAGATGGACAAAAGTTCCCTTGCAGGGAGCGTCATGACTACAGATGCGGCGACTTCCGAAGTCTTGTCCGGGATGATTTCCGCCGAAGCGATCGCCGCTGCATTGCTGGCCTGGAGCGACGCCGGTAACTTGCGTGACCTCCCCTGGCGTGTCGAGCCGCGCGACCCGTATGCCGTCTGGGTGAGCGAGGTTATGCTCCAGCAGACCCAGGTCGCGACGGTGATCCCATATCTGGAACGCTGGCTGGCGCAGTTTCCGACTGTGGACGCGCTGGCAGCGGCTGGCCAATCCGAAGTACTCAAGGCGTGGGAAGGGCTCGGCTATTACAGCCGGGCGCGAAATTTACATAAAGCCGCGAAACTTGTGGCTGCGCGGCACGAAGGACAACTTCCCGCGGACCGCAAGGTATTGCTGGCTCTCCCCGGCATTGGCCGCTACACGGCTGGCGCGATCCTTAGCATTGCTCTTGGCCAGCGGGCCGCGGCGCTGGATGGCAACGTCAAGCGGGTGCTGGCCCGCGTCTACGACATCGACGCTGATGTGGGGAAGTCGACCACCGAGACGCGGTTGTGGCACCTGGCCGAGGCGCTGGTGGAAGCCGTCGAGCCGCAGCAGGCAGGCCGGGTCAACGAGGCGCTGATGGACCTGGGAGCGACCATCTGCACGCCGCAAGGGCCGCGCTGCCTGGCCTGCCCACTCTATGATCAATGTCTGGCGCGCCAGCGCGGTACGCAGGAAGAACGACCGGTCAGGACGGCGCGCAAGCCGCTGCGGCACTTCGACGTGACCGCGGCGGTGTTGCAGCATCCGCAGCGGTCGGACCAGTTTCTCATTGCGCAACGACCGCCGGACGGCATGCTGGGCGGGCTGTGGGAGTTCCCGGGCGGTAAACAGGACGAGGGTGAGACGCTGGCGGACTGCCTGCGGCGTGAGATGATGGAAGAACTGGCGGTAGATGTCGCGGTGGGCGAACAGATCGCCAGCATCCGCCACGCCTATACGCATTTCAAGATCACGTTGCACGCGTTCCACTGCCGCCTGCTGGCCGGTCAGCCGCAGCCCATCGGCGTGGCAGACTGGCGCTGGGTGACGCTGACGGACCTGGACAGCTATGCCTTCGCTGTGACCGATCAGAAGATCATCGCCGCACTGCGGGGGTGAGGTGGGCAAAAAAACAGGGCGAGCATTGCTCGCCCTGATACATTTCGTGGAACAGTCAGCGTCAGGAGCTGACAACGGGGTGTCCCGCGGCTTCGGCGTCCCTGGCCTCGATGCGGGCGAAGATAGTCTCCACCGTGTCGGCCAGCCACTCTGTCTCCTCACGGGTGATGACCAGCGGCGGCGCGAAGCGAACTACGGTGCTGTGGGTTTCCTTGCACAGGATGCCCTCCGTTGCCAGCTCTTCACAGAACCGGCGCGCGCCGTTGGCATCTGCGGTTACTTCGAGGCCGATCAACAGTCCCTTGCCGCGCACTTCCTTGATATAGGGGCTTTCGATGCGGCGCAGCCGCTGCATCAGGTATTCACCTTGCTCGGCGGCGTTTTCGGCCAGCTTTTCATCGACCAGTACGCGCATCGCCTCGCGGCTGACGGCGGCGGCCAGCGGGTTGCCGCCGAATGTGCTGCCGTGGTCACCGGGGTTGAGCAGGCCGAGGATGCTGTGATCCGCTACGATCGCTGAAACCGGGTAGACGCCGCCGGACAGCGCTTTGCCCAGTACCACGATGTCCGGGCGGACCTCGTCATGCTCGCTGCAAAGCATCTTGCCCGTGCGTCCCAGCCCGACCTGGATCTCGTCCGCGATCAGCAGGATGTTCTCACGTCGGCAGAGCGTTTCGGCAAACTTGTAATAGCCGGCGGGCGGGAGGTTGATGCCGTTCTCGCCCTGGATCGGCTCGACCAGAAACGCAACGGTGTTCGGCGTCACAGCATCGACCAGTGCGTCCATGTCGCCGAAAGGTACGAATTTGAAGCCGGGCGTGAATGGGCCGAAATGGCGCCGGTAGGCCGGCTCAGAAGAGAAGCTGATGACAGTTGTAGTTCGTCCGTGGAAATTGCCCAGACAGACAATGATTTCAGCCTGGTCGTCGGGAACGCCTTTGACCTCGTAGCCCCATTTGCGCGCCGCCTTGACCGCTGCTTCGACCGCCTCAGCGCCCGAGTTCATCGGCAAGGTCATCTCGTAGCCGGTCAACTCGCATAGCTCGCGGGCGAACTCACCCAACTGGTCATTGCGGAAGGCGCGCGAGGTAAGCGTGACCTTCTGAGCTTGCTCAATCAGTGCGTTGACGATGCGCGGGTGGCAGTGACCCTGACTGACAGCCGAATAGGCGCTCAGGCAGTCCAAATAACGTTTGCCGTCCACATCGTACATCCAGACACCTTCCGCCCGCTCGATGACCACATCCAGTGGATGATAAATGTTGGCAACATATTGATCTTCGAGCTGGACAAACTTCTCGGTAGTCATACCACGTTCTCCTTGCAACTTGAAATGGAAAATGAAAAAGCAGCCCGGACGACGCCCAGACTGCGTACCATCGGAACTACGCAGAAACGAGCCAGGGCATCGATGGCCTGGAAATGGTGTAATCCAAACGTCGAAATGTCGCTGGATTGCCTTGCCCACATTCTACCATACGCCGCGCGCGATTGGCAACACTGCAACCGCTGCGCTGGCGATGATTTGGGCGTACCCTCGCCGTCCCAGCCATTGCATTTCTGGCGTCCATTCTGCGCTGTGGTATACTTGCGATCTGTAATCTGCGGCCTGTACGTAGCCGGCCGCCACACTCAGGAAGATTTCTCTATGACCGAAAAGGTGATCCAATATCAGGCGGCTGGTGGTGTCGTGCTTGATGCTGACGAGCGGGTGTTGCTTATCGAGCGAATTGTGGACGGTCAACACGAGATCAGGCTGCCCAAGGGCCACATCGATCCCGGCGAGACGCCGGAAGCAGCGGCGCTGCGCGAGGTGTGTGAAGAGACCGGCTACTGCGATCTCGAAGTGCTGATCGATCTCGGCTGGCAGACGACAACATTCCTTCTCGGTAACAAGCAGGTGGAGCGGGAAGAACGTTACTATGTGATGCGGCTGGCCAGTGATCGCCTCTGGCCGCCCAACTTCTCAAGCAAACGTGAGGCGTTGTTTCACAATCTGTGGGTTGACAGTCTCGACGCGGCAGCGACGCTCCTGACGTTCGAGGCCGAGAAGTCAGTCGCGCACAGGGCACAAGCGGCCCGACAACTCAGCAACCCCATTTCGTAATCACCAATAGACAGAACCATGAGAAAGAACATCGTCTTAGGAATCATCGGATTGATGCTGCTTGCAGCGTGCGCCGCGCCGCCCTCACCGGCGCCAACGCTGCCCGCGGCAGTCGATACGCCAACTGTAACCGCTGAAGTTGCGCCGACGAGTGAAGCTATGCCGCCTCGGGACGATCCAACCCCGGCGGCAGCCGACGAAACGGTGCCGTTGGGCGGCGAGTTGCTCGCCCGGCCCACCCCGTCCTATATCGCGCCGCTGGCGTTGCCCTTGCCCGCGGGCGTGGTGTCAGAGACGCTGTCGAATCCAGTGACTGTCGCCGACGGACTGCGGGTGCTCTATCTGAACGGGTCGCTCCATGTTTGGGACGTTTCTGCCCAGACGGACGTTGATCTGGGCTGGCCGATCCACGCCATCGACTGTCCTGCGCTGGCGGGTGATGGCAAGACGTTCTACTTTTCCGATCAGCGCGGCGTGAATGAGATCGATCTGACATCTGTGGTCACACCGACTTTGCTGGTCAAGCACTATGTCGATGACAACAACCCGGCGCGTGACCGCCAGTTCTGCGTAATCGGCGAGTCTGGCGACGGCGCCAACCTGTTGATGCAGGCGCGTGACCGCCAGTGGTATCAACTGGGTGTGTTGACGCCGGAGACGGGCGTGCTGCGGGTTGTTGAGTCGCCGCTGGGGCCGCCCGGTGAGCCGTGGGGCTGCCCTGGAGCCATCGCCTGGGGTGAGGATAACACCATCCTGGTGAGCGGCTATTCCGTTGGCAGTTGTATCCAGGCGCCCGGTCTCTACAAAGTCGATTGGGGCCAGCCGCTGGTTCCCAGTCCGGTGCTGACCGGCACATTGCCGGCGCTCGCAGACCGGCTGCCGCAGCGTGCCGGCGCGTGGCACTTGACGCCCAACGCCGATCACAGCATGATCGCGTTCTGGTTCGACCAGGATTACGCCCGCGACGACGGCGCGTTTCTGGCGCAAACCCTCACTGTGGTCGATGGAAACGGCGAGAACCCCGTTCAGCTCACCGACGCGATCCCGGGCCGCAATGGACCACCGGTTTGGTCGGCTGATGGCAAATCGCTCTACATCGCTACCGCAGAGCAGTTTGACGTCCTTGATCCGCACCCATGGCAGATTCGCCGGATCGGTCTGGACGGCGCGGACGAGGTGGTGGCCGAACTCGATGCGCGCTTTGCCTTGCTGGCCGGTCCTGAGCGCGACGGCAAGCTGCTGGTGTTGCTGATGAATGACGAACTTACTTACGGCTTGCATGTGCTCGATCTTGCCAGCGGTGAGCTTCTGAACGGACCTGCCAACGTCGCCGTTGTTGGTTGGCTGCCCTAGCCTGGAAGTTCGCGGCAAGCCGGCGATTTTCAGTCTTGACGCGGAAAACGTATAATACGTCGGGCGAGGTTGACGTCCGTTGGTTCTCAACCAACCGTACACAATCAATAATCTTAGCCGCAACGGGCCGCAGTTTGCTCGAAACGGTCGGCTGGTGTATACTCTTGCTTTGTTACAGACTCTGGCAGCCGTACCGTATTGAGGGCGGCGCGAAAGCAAAAGAGAAAGGGACTCTCTACAGAAAATGGTAAGCATTCGTCTGCGCCGGGTTGGCGCCAAGAAACAACCGTCCTATCGCATCGTCGTGGCTGACAAGAAGTCCCCGCGCGATGGTCGGTTCATCGAAAACATCGGACATTTCAATCCCCGCACCGAGCCTGAGACGGTTGTGCTGGACAACGAGCGCGCACTTTACTGGCTCAGCATGGGTGCACAGCCCAGCGACGCCGTTCGCCGCCTGTTGGTCAACGCCGGCGTCATGGCTGAGTACGAGGCTTCCAAGCAAACCGCTGCCTGATCGGGAACTCATCGTGAAGGATCTGATCGAATATATCGCTGAAAACCTGGTGGACGACCCGGACAAGGTGCGCGTGCGCGAAGTCCGTACCTCGCAGGGCATGATGCTTGAGTTGCGTGTTGCCCGCGACGACATGGGCCGGGTCATCGGAACCAGCGGGCGGGTGGCCAACGCGATGCGCGCCGTACTGCGGGTGCCGGCGAATCGCCAGGGCAAGCAGGTTACCCTCGAGATCGTCTAAGTCTTCCAGAGCTATCTGACGACGTGGACGGGAGTGCTGATCATCGGCCTCCCGTTTTGCGCGTTATTACGGAAGTGTTGCGTATGACTCCACAGTCCGCTCAGAGTTATGCCGGTCTGCCCGAGGATGTAGCCGATGGTTACATCGTCATCGGGCAGCTTGGACGCGCCTTCGGCGTGCGCGGTGAGGTCTTCGTGAACCTGCACACCGACTCGCCTGAGCGTTTCCTGGATCTCGGCACGGTTTATCTCGGTCCGGAGGCGACTCCGATCACGCTCCTCAGCGCGCGGCCGCACAAGGAAGGCGTGGTGGTCAGGTTGGAAGGCTACGAGGATCGCACCGCTGTCGAGGCGTTGCGCGGCCAGGCGCTGCAGATCCCGCGGTCCGATCTGCCGGACCTTCCGGAAGGCGAAAACTACGTTTTTGACCTGCTCGGCCTGCGGGTCGTGGCAGTCGATGGTGAAGAACTGGGCGAGATCAGCGAGATCCTTTTCACCGGCGCCAACGAGGTGTTCCTCGTCAACGGTCCCCGCGGAGAGCTCCTGATTCCTTACATCAGTGACGTCATTGCCAGCGAAGATCTGGCGGCTGGCATGATCACTGTCCACCGTTTCCCCGGCTTACTCGATTAACCCAGGCCCGTTTTCAGCCGTCTTGACAAAAGACGGTGATTGGGTTATTCTGGCGCTCAGTGATTGCTCGCAGCATTCGGCGCCGGCGTCCTTGCCGCGTCTTTGCTATCATCGATTCTGCGCCGTCCGAGGGGTTTTGTGGACGAATTAGGTTATTGGGTTGGCTTCAACAAGGTGATCGGAATCGGACCGGCCCGCTTGCGCGCTCTGCTGGATTATTTCGGTACGGTTGAAGCGGCCTGGCAGGCTGCGCCCGCTGAATTGCTCGAAATAGGGCTGGACCGGCGCAGCATTGCCAACCTGACGGCGGCCAGGAAGTCTCTCGACATTCGGGCAGAACTGGAACGTTTGCGCGCAGCCGGTGTCACGGTGCTGACATGGGATTCGCCCGACTATCCCATCAATCTGCGCAACATCCATGATCCGCCGCCGGTGATCTACGTTCGAGGCGAGTTGGCTCCGGAGGATGACTGGGCGGTGGCTGTTGTCGGCACCCGGCGTGCCAGTGTCTATGGCAAAGAGGCGGCGCGCCAGCTTGCGACCGACCTCGTGCACAACGGGGTCACGGTGGTCAGTGGCCTGGCGGCCGGCATCGACTCGGTGGCCCACCAGGCTGCGCTTGACGCCGGCGGGCGAACAGTTGCCGTGCTGGGCTCGGGTGTGGACGTGATTTATCCCGAGCAGAACCAGCGATTGGCCAGCCAGATCATACAGCAAGGCGCGCTGGTGTCCGAGTATCCGTTGGGCACCCGGCCAGAGCGAAGTAATTTTCCGCCGCGCAACCGCATCATCAGTGGGTTGTCGTTGGGCGTGATCGTGGTAGAAGCCGGCGCGCGCAGCGGCGCACTTATCACCGCTGACTTTGCTGCCGAGCAGGGACGCGATGTTTTTGCCGTTCCGGGCAGCATCTTCCAGCGAAGCTGTGAAGGCGCGAACCGGTTGATCCAGGACGGCGCGCGACCGGTGCTGTCAGTGACCGATGTTCTGGAAGAGCTGAACCTGGCGCAGATCTCGCAGCAAGCCGAGGTGCGGGCGGTGGTACCGACCACTGAGATCGAACGCAGCGTGCTGGAACTGCTCTCCGCCGAGCCGACCCACGTCGATGCGCTGGGCCGGGCAACCGAAATGCCGGCTGCATCTGTTGCCAGCACGCTGGCACTGCTGGAACTGAAGGGTCTGGCGCGGCAGGTCGGCGGCATGAACTACGTGTTGGCCAGAGACGAACAGGTCGCGTACCAGGTCGGCTGACCAACTTGTGTGTCTTGAAGACGTGTCGGCAGGGTCATCGCGATGAGGCAGCCGCAATCCATGCCAGTCGCGTCGAGAGCGGTTCGCAGTGATGGCGGATCATGCGACTTCAAGCGCACCCAATTGACGAAATGTACCCAGGATTGACATTCCTTTCGAGACAAGACTGAACTATCCATCTCTTGCGAAGGCCTGTCTGTCCGTCGCAAAGGATGAGGGTTAGATCAGGTTTATGGAAGCATACTGCACTAAGTGCAAGACGAAACGAGAAATGGCCGATGCTGAGCCGGTTTGGTTGAGCAACGGCAGCCCCGCGACCAAAGGCGTTTGCAGCGTCTGCGGTACGCGGCTGAATCGCATGGGTAAAACAGACGCGCATGCGACATTGCCCAAGCCGGTCGTCGAGGCCGCGCCCAAAGTCGCCAAAGAGAAGAAAGCCAGCAAGCCAGCCGCCAGCGGTCCCGCGCCGGAGGATATCTCCGCGCCGCTGACGACGCCGGTCGAGTCGTATTGTGTCAAATGTAAGACGACCCGCACCATGGTCGATGGCCGTGCGGTGTTCATGAGCAACGGACGGCCCGGCGCGCGCGGCGCCTGCTCGGTGTGCGGCACCAACCTGTTCAAGATCGGCGCAACGCCCGCGCACGAGGGGCTGCCAACCCCTGTGGTCACGAAGACGCGCAAGTCAACTGCAAAGAGCAAGCCGGCCAGTTCCAAGGCGAAATCAGCCAAGCGCAAGCCGAGCACAAAATCGAGCAGTGCCAAGCCAACCGGTCGCCGCAGCGGTAAGCTGGTGATCGTCGAGTCGCCGGCCAAGGCGCGCACGGTGGGTCGCTTCCTCGGCAAGGGATACACCGTGAAGGCGTCGGTCGGGCACGTGCGTGACCTGTTGAAGTCGCAGCTTTCGGTAGACGTCGAGAACGACTTCGAACCAAAGTACCGCGTTCCCAACGACGCGCGCAAGCGGGTCAAGGAACTGAAATTCGAGGTCGATAAGGCCAGCGAGGTCTATCTCGCCACCGACCCTGACCGGGAGGGCGAAGCCATCGCCTGGCACGTCATGGAGGCTACCGAGGCCGAGCCGGAGCGCGTTCGTCGCGTGGTCTTCCACGAGATCACCAGCGGCGCGGTGGCCGAGGCCTTCTCGCACCCGCGCGAGCTGGACATGGATCTGGTCAATGCCCAGCAGGCGCGTCGCATTCTCGACCGGCTGGTAGGCTACAAGATCAGCCCGCTGCTGTGGGACAAGGTGCAGACGCGCACCTCGGCCGGCCGCGTCCAGTCGGTAGCGGTGCGACTGGTCGTTGAGCGCGAGCGCGAGATCGAGAACTTTGTTGCGGTCGAGTACTGGTCGATCCGGGCTCGTCTGGCGCAGCAGGAAACTCGTAGCGAGGCGAATCGCCCCGACTTCCTTGCCAAATTGCATCGTCTGCGCGGCGAGGAGGTCAACCTTGGCAACGAGGCTGACACACAGGCAATCGTCGATGATCTGCAGGGCGCGCATTATCTCGTCTCCGAGGTGCGGGTGGGTGAACGGCGGCGCAAGCCAGCGGCTCCCTTTACCACCAGCACGCTACAACAGGAAGCGTCGCGCAAGCTGGGCTACAACGCCCGCCAGACCATGCGCGCCGCCCAGCAGCTCTATGAGGGCATCAATCTGGGCAACGACGAGCAAGTCGGTCTGATCACTTACATGCGAACGGACAGCGTCAACGTGTCCACCCAGGCGCAGAGCGAGGCTCGCCAGTTCATCGGCGAGCGCTACGGCGCAGAATTCCTGCCTCCGTCGCCGCCGGTCTATAAGACGCGTGCGAAGGGCGCTCAGGAAGCCCATGAGGCCATCCGCCCCACTTCGGTGATGCGGACTCCCGAGTCGCTGGCCAGGATACTGAACAAGGATCAGCGTCAACTTTACGACCTGATCTGGAAGCGCTTCGTCGCCAGCCAGATGGCGCCGGCGATCTACGACACGATCTCGGTGGACATCGCCGCGTTGCCGACCCGTACGCATCCAACCTTGACTGCGGCACAGGCAGCCGCGCTGGCCGGCGCGCTGGCCAATCCCGAATACCTGTTCCGTGCCAGCGGCTCGCGCGTGCGCTTCGCCGGTTTCCTCAGCGTCTACGTCGAAGGCCGCGACGAGAACGGCAAGGATCAGCGCAACGGCGACCGCAACGGCACCGGTGACGACGCTGATTTCGACGACCTGGAGAACTGGCTGCCTGCGCTGACAGCAGGCGAGTTGTTGGATCTGTTAGAGCTGCTTTCCAATCAGCACTTCACCCAGCCGCCGCCACGCTATACTGAGGCGTCGCTGGTCAAGGCGCTGGAGGAAAACGGCATTGGGCGGCCGAGCACCTATGCGCCGACCATGACGACCATCCAGAGCCGCAGCTATGTGGAACAACGGGAGCGTCGCCTCTACCCAACCGATTTGGGTTTTGCGGTCAACGACCGGCTGGTGGAGCATTTTCCCGACATATTCGACGTTGGTTACACTGCCAGGATGGAAGAGGCGCTGGATGAGATCGCCGACGAACACCGCGACTGGGTCGAAGTGCTGCGCGATTTCTACGTGCCGCTGGAGAAGCAACTGGCCGAAGCCGAACGGACGATGAAACCGGCCGAATCGCTGGCCCAACCCATCGGCGAGGCATGTCCGGTGGACGGCGGCGATCTGGTGTTGAAGTTCGGTCGTTTCGGCAAGTTCATCGCTTGCTCCAACTACCCCGAGTGCCGCTACACCCGTCCCTTTGTCGTCAAGACCGGCGTGATTTGCCCGAAGTGCCGCGAGGGCGAGTTGGTGGAGCGGCGCAGCAAGAAGGGGCGCACGTTCTATGGATGCGATCGCTACCCGGATTGCGACTTTGTAGTTTGGCAGGAGCCGTTGCCCACGCCGTGTCCTGACTGCGGTGGTCTGCTGATCAAGGCCGGGCGCGATGGCGCCAAATGCACTGTTTGCAGCCACAAATTCAGCCGCAAGCAGTTGGAGGCAGCCGCGCCTGCGCAATTGCAGCCTGCATGAGGGCTGTCGAATGAATACGGCGTCTGACACGCCAAAGCACGCTGGTGAAAGTTAAGATTTTTTGTAACTATTCAGGCTACAGAGGACTGACAGTCCTGGTCTTACGACAAAGCGACTGTCGCGTTAGTTGCAGCTCTGATGATCGACAAGGACTGTCAGTTCTGGCTGAGCAGTTACGATTTTTTTCCGGTAATAGCCTGGCGAGGCCCGCCCGATCGTTAAACGGATCGGGCTACGAGGTGAAAGGCCCTACGGGCCTGGATACCAGCCCTGAAAGGGCTTCCACGTTGTAGCCGGATGGCCTTGCGAAGCACCCCGTAGCGGAGCGGAGAGGGTGGCCTCCGGCGGGCGTGCCGGGCCAATTACCGATCTTAATTCTTAAGGTTCATGAGCAAGCTGACGGAGCCGAATGTCAGCCTGCTCAAAGTAGGCTTTGTGCTATCAGCCTGTGGGTTTCATCCGCAGGCGGCGCTGCAGCTAGAGCAACAGGATCATCGCACCAATCCATGACTTTCTGACCATGCAACAGGACCTGGATCGCTACGTCGTCTATCTGGCAGTCGAACGTAACCTGTCGGCCTACACGGTGCGCAACTACCGCACGGAGATCGGCCAGTTCATCGAGTTTGCCAGCGCGCACGGTGTCCGGGAGTGGCGGTCGGTTGACAAGGCGCTGGTGCGGCGCTGGCTGGCTGATCTGCGGGTCGGCGGCTATGCGCCGGGCAGCATCGCTCGCAAGTTGTCCGAGGTGCGTTCTTGCTGCACCTATCTGGTGCGCGAAGACAGACTTGATCGCAATCCGCTGGCCAGCATCAGCGCGCCCAAGCAGCCCAAGCGTCAGCCGCGGGTGTTGAGCTACGACGAAGTGCTGGCCATGTTGCGAATGCCGGATGTGACGACCCCCCAGGGTCAGCGTGATCTGGCGATTCTGGAGGTTTTCTACGGCAGCGGCATCCGGCTGGGTGAGCTGGAGAAGCTTGACCTTGCCGATCTGGACCTCAGCCGCCGTGAAGTGCGTGTGCTGGGCAAGGGCAACAAGGAGCGCATCGCCTTGTTTGGCAAGGTTGCCGAGGCCACGTTACGCCTCTATTTGCAGCAGGGCCGTCCCAGCCTTGTTGGCAAAGAAGAAGACAGCGCGCTTTTCCTGAACCGCTTCGGCCAGCGGCTGGGGCGGGTCAGTATCATTCGTATGCTGGACCGTTATGCCAAAGCCGCCGGTATCGACCGCAAAGTGACGCCCCACGCGATGCGCCATTCATTTGCTACTCATCTCATCGACGAAGGCGTCGACATTCGTATCATTCAGGAGATGCTGGGCCACGAAAGCCCGGCCACCACGCAGCGCTACACTCATGTCAGCCAGGCGCGTCTGCACGAGGTCGTGCGCAGCGCACACCCGCGCGGCAGCCTGGACACTCGCCATCGCAGTTCCGCCGACTGGGAGCCCACCGGGCAAGCCAGTGACCACCCCGACCACATCGTAGACTCGCATCGTTGACCCAACATAAGGAGGTTGCAAATGGGAGACCGCAGACGTACTTATCTTTGGTGGCTCGTTCCATTGCTGTTCGGACTTATCATAGGCTGGTTCCTTCTCGGCTGGCTGATTGCACCGGTGAAGTGGAGCAACGCTGGCCTGCAGGATCTTGATCCCACGCTCAAATCAGCGTATGTCGTTACGGCTGCTGAGGCTTTTGCCCAGACACAGGACAGCGCCAAAGTAATCGAGCGGCTGCAAGGCATGGGTACTCAGGTTGACGTGGCCGCGATCGCGTCTGACGCCGTCGCGGCAGCGGAGGCCTCGGGCGATCTGGTGACGGCCGACCGGATCCGCGCCATGGCGGCTGCCGTTAACCTGCCGTTGGACGTTCCTGCAGCGCCAGCTCAAACGCAGGAGGGGACCGATCAGGCCCAGGAGGGCGGCAACAGCAGTGTGCTGACAATCCTGGGACTTCTTTTGATCGCCGGCGGGATTGCGCTGGCAGCCTGGCTGTTGTTGCGTCGCCGTTCGGCTTCGGACGATGATGGGTATCAGGACGACGAGATGCAGACCGCTGCGGCTGCTGCACCTGCTGGCGATCGCTCAGTTGCCGCCTCAACCGCTGGGGCAGCACCCAGCGAGCCGCCGGGCCAGCGATTCCGGGCCGAGTTCAACCAGGGCGACAAGACCTTTGACGAGAGTTTCGATATCGAAGGTCCTGACGGCACGTATCTGGGCGAATGCGGCGTGACTATTTCAGAGACAGTGGACGGCGATCCCGATCGCGCGACCGCTCTGGAGGTCTGGCTCTTCGACAAGAGCGATATTCGGACCGTCACCAAGGTGCTGATGACCGACTATGCCTATGGCAACCCGCCGTTGCGGGAAAAGCTCTCATCGCGCGGTGACGCGGTGTTGCTCAGCCAGGGGATCGGGTTCGTGCTGGATGCCCAGACCCTGCGGCTGGCGGGCAAAGTCATGGATATGGAGTACGACCAGGCCAGTGCGCCGCCCAGCAGCACGATCCGCCACCTGATGGTCGAACTGCGTGTCATTCAGCAGCCGCCGGCCGGGTGACGCCGGCCAAGGATTCGCACCTTGTGAGGGTCAAGGGACTGCTTCGGTTGGCCGATGTTGATTGTCGTTCCCGCGCAAGCGGGAACCCAAGACTGTGAAGAGTAGATTCCCGCCTGCGCGGGAATGACCGAATAGCGCGAACAGGCGGGCCTAAATGGCCCGCCTGTTCGATTCTGGTGAGTTGCTGCAGGCTCAGACGCGCGCTTCGGGGTCGAACAGCTTCTGGTGTTCCTGGATGGCGTAGCGGTCGGTCATACCGGCGATGTAGTCGCAGATGACGCGCTGCATCGTGTCGCCGCTGGTTTCCAGCCGGTCCTGCGTGTCAGGCGGAAGCTGGCGCGGATCCTCGCAGTAGGAATTGAACAGGTCGCGCAGGATGCGTTGCGCTTTGGCGGCCATGCGATGCACCCGCCAGTTGCGGTAGAAGTCCTCCAGCAGAAAGGCCTTCAACTCTTCGTTGAGTACGTGCATTTCCGGCGAAAATGTGGCGACGTTCTTGCCGTAAGAGCGCAATGCGTCGTCCGAATCGAACCCGAGATCGTCCAGCCGCAGCGACGTGGTCGAGATCGAATCGGTCACCAGCGCACCGATCAGCTTGCGGACCGTCCTGGAGCGTATCAGAGTCGACAGCGGTGCGTCGTCCGCCACCGGGTAGGAGGGATCCAGCGTGAGCACGTCGTGCAATTTCTGCCACAGCGCCAACTCGGCAACTGCGCGCGGGTCGAGGATGCCGCTGCGCAGCCCGTCCTCCAGGTCGGCGGCGCTGTAGGCGATCTCGTCGGCCAGGTTGGCGAGCTGGCATTCCAGCGTGCCGGCCTTGTTCGGCTCGTAGCCGGTGGCGTCGGTCACGTCGTAGATCGTATCATGCTTGACCAGTCCCTCGCGCACCTCGTACGTCAGGTTGAGGCCGGGGAAGCCGGGGTAACGTCCCTCCAGCCGCTCCACGATGCGCATGGTCTGGCGCTGGTGATCGAAGCCGCCGTATCCCTCCATCAGGTCGTTGAGCACGTGTTCGCCGGTGTGGCCGAATGGGGGATGGCCCAGGTCGTGGGCCAGACAGATCGCCTCGGTCAGGTCCTCGTTTGCGCCCAGCGCCCGCGACATCGTGCGGCCGATCTGCGCAACCTCGATGGAATGCGTCAGTCGATTGCGGTAGTGGTCCCCCTCGTGGTAGACAAACACCTGGGTCTTGTATTCAAGGCGACGAAAGGCCGTGGTATGAATGACCCGGTCGCGGTCTTTCTGGTATGCGGTGCGATAGGGATGTTCGTCGTCGGGATAGACACGCCCGCGGCTGTCACCGCTGTGCATGGCGTACGCGGCAAGGAACTCGCGCTCACGTCGCTCCAGTTGTTCTCGTGTTAGGATCATAAGTAAGTTTCCTGGGTAATGACCAGACGACGAGTGTCCTGGTGAAGGTCGGCCTGGTCTGGGAATCGCGTTCGAAGTGACTGTCACGGCAAACGTGTCGTGGCGGGAACCTACGGGGGGAGTCTAGCACCTGCCACAGGGTCTGTCAAGCGAGTCGCGCGTCTCCCGACCGTCGGCGAGACTTGACATCCTGCCAGCGCGATGGCAAGATCGACCGGCTGTTGTTCCAAAAAAGCTGTTTGAAAAGTCTGAGCGGCCTCCTTATGTCGTCGCCGATGACGGTGACCATCATCTGACAAGGAACCATGAATAACCATCTCATTGCTATGATCGCCAGGGAACTGGCGCTTCGGATCGATCAGGTCGCCGGCGCCGTTGAGTTGCTCGATGCCGGCAACACCATTCCGTTTATTGCCCGTTACCGCAAAGAAGCCACCGGCGGGCTGGACGAGGTGCAACTGCGCCAGATCGAGGCGCGACTGGCCTATCTGCGCAGTTTGCTCGAGCGCAAGCAAACTGTGCTGGCGTCCATCGAAGAGCAGGGCAAGCTGACGCCCGAGTTGCGCGCGGCCATCGAAGCCGCCGAGACGTTGCAGCAGGTCGAAGACCTCTACCTGCCGTACCGTCCGAAACGGCGCACGCGCGCCACCATTGCCCGCGAACGCGGCCTGGC
Organism: Anaerolineales bacterium; assembly: GCA_020634615.1. Lineage (GTDB taxonomy): Bacteria > Chloroflexota > Anaerolineae > JAAEKA01 > JAAEKA01 > JACKBK01. The sequence continues at coordinate 5,219 of JACKBI010000016.1, read as the reverse complement.
GCCGCTGGCTGAGCTGATGCTGGCCCAGGAAATCGGCGCGGACATCGACCGTCTCGCCGGTATTTACCTGACCGATGAGGTTACATCGGTGGATGACGCGCTGGCCGGCGCGCGCGACATCCTGGCCGAACAGGTCAGCGAGGACGCCATCGCGCGTGAGATCGCCCGGCGCGAGACGCAGCGCGACGGCATGGTGCTGGTGCGTCTCGCCAAGGCCGGCGCTGATCCGGGCAACAAGTACGAGATGTATCACGAGTTCCGCGCGCCGGTGGGTGACCTGCCGCCGCACCAATTGCTGGCCATCAACCGCGGCGAGGCGGAAGGCGTTCTCAAGGTGTCGCTGGATGCGCCGGATGATCTGATCGTCGGGCAGATCGAGCGCCGGGTTGTGTCCAACCCGCGTTCCCCCTTCGCTCCCCACGTGCGCGCCGCGGTGGAGGACGGCTACAGCCGGCTGATCGCGCCCTCCATCGAGCGCGAGACTCGCGGCGGGCTGACCGACGCCTCCGACGACCATGCGATCCACGTCTTTGCCATGAACCTCAAGGCCCTGCTGATGCAGCCACCGATCCGCGGCAAGGTGGTGATGGGCATCGATCCCGGCTTCCGCAGCGGCTGCAAGGTCGCGGTGGTGGATGGCACCGGCAAGTACCTGGCCAGCTTCACGATCTATCCCCACGAACCGCAACGCGAGCGGCAACGCAGCAAGGATTTGCTGGTGGCTGCCGTGCAGCGTTTCGCGGTCGATATTCTGGCCATCGGCAATGGCACGGCCAGCCGCGAGACGGAGCAGTTGGCGGCGGAAGTGATTGAGGAGTGGGAGAGCGGGAAGGGAAATGAGGGAAAGAAGGGAAAGGGCCTCGCCTATGTGATGGTCAGCGAGGCAGGCGCCAGCGTGTATTCGGCGTCAGGGCTGGCGCGGCAGGAGTTTCCCGATCTGGACGTCTCGATGCGCGGCGCGGTCAGCATTGCGCGCCGCTTGCAGGATCCGCTGGGCGAGCTGGTCAAGATCGATCCGCAGAGCATCGGCGTCGGACTCTACCAGCACGACGTGGACCAGAAGAAGCTGGCGGCGACCCTTGACGCGGTGGTGGAAGACGCCGTCAACGCGGTGGGCGTGGATGTCAACACCGCTTCGCCGGCGCTGCTGAAATATGTGGCCGGTATCGGGCCTAAGGTAGCGCAGAACATCGTCGCCTACCGTGATGAGAACGGCCCATTTCAGAAGCGCAGCACGCTGCTGAAGGTCAAGGGATTGGGACCGAAGGCGTACCAGCAGGCGGCCGGCTTCCTGCGTGTGCCGGAGAGCAAGAACCCGCTGGACCGGACGACGATTCACCCCGAGAGCTACGCCGTCGCCGAAAACCTGCTGGCGCTGGCCGACTTGAACTGGCGAATGGTGGACATGAGTTCGCGGTTGCGGCAGTTCCGCGCAAAGAGCGACCTGAAGGCGCTGGCTGAACTGCTGGAGATCGGTGTCCCTACGCTGGAGGACATCTTCGAGGCGCTGCTGCGGCCGGGACGTGACCCGCGTGACGACCTGCCGGCGCCGCTGCTGCGGCATGACGTGCTCAGTCTGGAGGATCTGACGGAGGGGATGGTGCTGACCGGCACGGTGCGCAACGTCGTCGACTTCGGCGCGTTCGTCGATATCGGCGTCAAACACGACGGGCTGGTACACGTCAGCCAGATGTCCGACCGCTACGTGCGCAACCCCTACGAAGTCGTCAGCGTCGGCGACGTGGTGCAGGTGCGTGTGGTCAAGATCGACAAGGAGCGCGGCCGGATCGGCCTGAGCATGCGGGATCTGGGGTAAGGTCGCTTACCTGCCGATTTGGCGTCAGCCAGAATCAAAAGACCCGGCGAAATGCGTCGTCGGGTCCTTTGATTCTGGGTCTGATGGTGATCAGGCAGCTGCACCGATTGTGCGAGAGCCGAGCTGCTGGTCGAGCATGTACATGGCGGCCGGCGAGTCCTGAATCATCTTGATCTGCGCTACGATGTCGCCGACGCTCTTTTCTTCCTCGACCTGCTCGTTGATGAACCACTGAAGCATGGCCTGGGTAGGATAGTCATTTTCCTGGGCTGCCAGCGCATACAGGTCGTGGATCGACTTGCTGACCTTGCGCTCGTGGGCGAGGGACTGCTCGAAGACCTCCAGCGGCGAGCCGAAGGTCAGCGGCGGCTGCTGGATGGCCTGAAGCTGGACGAGCCCGCCGCGGTCGATGACGAAGTCAAAGATCTTCATGGCGTGGCCGTGCTCTTCGTCGTGTTGGGTGCGCATCCAGTTGGCTGCGCCGGGCAGGTTCTCGGCCTCGAAGTACGCGGCCATGGAAAGATAGATATACGAGGAGTAAAGCTCCTTCTGAATCTGGTCGTTGAGGGCCTGTTCTACGGCTTCTGTCAACATGCTTGTTGTCTCCTGTTCTGGTGTGTGAGCTGTCCCATGACAGTCACGGGGTGAGCGGGTACCTAAAATTGATACTCGCAGACCCATTGTATATCGTCGCACAAGTACGGTCAAGCCAGGTTTCACCAAACGGGTGACATTCTGCCATGTCGGACGGTTTATCGTCTTGGTGCAGCCTGCTGGTAACACTGCCACTGGTTGTGATGGTCAACGTTTCTGCGCGGACCTATTGCGCTGTCTTCTCCCATGTGATCCAGCCGGGCAAGCGGCGGTAGCCCAGTTTCCTGTTGAGTTCCAGGATCGGCGGGTTGGCGGTGTCGTTATGGGCGCGCACCTGGTGATAGCCGTGCTCGCGCAGGAAGCGGAACGAGCGCAGCTTGAGGGCCATGGCCAGCCCGCGCCCGCGGTGGGCGCGCAACACACCGGTGGAGCCGGTGAACGGCGACCCACCTGGCGGCATCTCAACAAAGGTAAGCCCCACCCAGTTGTCACCCTGTTTGGCGATGAACATGCCATCATGGTCGCTGGTCGGGCTGTCAATTGCCCAGGCGCGCCACTGCTCGTAAGTAGTCTTTGGATAGGCGCCACCGGGGAACGGGACATCGATCATGACCTGGTCATGGAGATCGAACAGGCGACGGTCGGCATCGGCAACCAACGGCCTCTCGGCAGCAAGTGTCGTCAACGTATAGCCAGCCGCGTCGATGCGGTCGAATGCGGACACGAAAGGTGCTTCTTCGAACGTATCGAGGTCCAGCACTGACTCGAAACGGATGCCGATTCTGTGATAGCCGTGGGCTTCAGCAAAGGCGACTCCGTCCAGATGGTCTTCGCGGCCGTTGGACCAAAGCCGCAGCGCACTCTGCTGCCAGGCAAACGGTTCGACCGCTGCCAGCAGTGCGCTGCCCGCGCCGTGACGGCGATAATCGGGATGCACCAACATTTCCAGCCAGTACGCGCCCGGCGTCACCATCCAGAACGGGTTGAAACAGGCCGCGAAGCCAATGGTTTTGCCGTCATGCCACTCAGCCACTGCCCGCAGTCGCGGATTGTCCTTGGGATAGCTGCTTTCCCAGTATTCCATCTGCTCAACGGTGGAGGGTTCGTCCGGGTAAACCAGATTGATCGCCTCGACGAAATCCGGGATATCCGTGGGTCTGAAGTCGCGAAGCTGGAATGGGCGTGACGTTTGGTTGTTGCTCATGCTGGAGGGGCCTCCATTGGGTTCAGGGTGCTGCGCCAAACAGAAACGACCTCGCTATTGCAGCGAGATCATTGGGCGCACAAGGGGCCGGTTCCACGCGAAACGGAACCTGGTCGCGGGTTTGAAAGTCAGATCTCCCGAGCCTTGTCATCACCACGACATCGTTCTTCGCCCGCTATCCTAACACCGAAGATTGGCAACGTCAAGAATCCGGGCGAGTTACAAGTCCGGCACAAGAAGTACCGGACTTGTAACAGTTATTCGAGGACCCCCTACCGGCGCTAGCGAACCAGCGTCAACTCAGCCTGGTCCAGGTACTCTTTCAGGTCTTGCAGGTTGGGTCCCAGGATTTTCGTTTCGCCCAACCCATATACCTCGATGCCCGTCATCGTCAGCTTGCCGAGAAATGGCTTTTTGGTCGATTCAACGACCGTCACTTCCTTGTTGCGGTTGCTGATGATGCGCCAGCGATAGGTAGATCCTTCCTGTGCCGGCCCCTGCACTTCCAGCACGTTGGAAGAGAATTTGGTGCTGGCAAACTCAGTCAGAATCTCCGTCGTCTCTTGTAGAAAATCCGTAGCCATGATTGTGTCTCCTTGTCTTGCTGCAAATTACGTCTTGCTGGCCAGCATCGGGTCAGAATATCCCTGGATTCGATGCCGGCTAAGCCCTGTTATCCCGTTGGCCACGAAGTGCGTCCAACAACTCCGTGGTGGGACAGCCCTTGAGTAAGAAGGCGTCTGCCCCGGCTGCCAACACGAGCGCGCGATCGGTGGCATACATCGTCAGGACCACGATCCTGACCGCCGGCCAGGCGCTCTTGATCATCCGGATCGTTGCCGCGCCGTCCAGCCGCGACCCTGAAGCGGGTACAGTGTCCAGTTGCAGATCCATCACAACAACGTCAGGATGGACGGCCAGCATCTGCTCGATTGCTTCCTGACCATTCTTTGCTTCTCCGACAATCTCGATAGGAAAGGAACTGGCAGCGGCCGGTTGCCCGAGATCGCCCGCGGCACTCCAACCCATTGCAGTGAGCAAAGCTCGCAGGCTGCGCCGGGCTCTCGGTTGGTCGTCGGCGATCAGCACTCGGATGCACACTGTGTTCGTTCCTCCAGCCGGAGTTATGTGGTCAACTATCATGAAAAGGGGCGCTTACGGCGGATCATCAAAGGATTTGTCGAAAACCGCCCTTGCAGAGATTGCCAGATCTAATGGGATGCGAGATGCAGCTACGCTTCGGAGATCTGGTCAGTCTGGTGATCACGCATCCAGCGGTTGCTCTGCGACTCGGCGTGCCATCTGGTGTAGCCGTAGCGTTCCTGCAACGCGTCCGCGAGTAGCAGAGAGCTGCCGCCGATCCTTTTCAGATCGTCATCGGTTAGCTTGCTCCACCATTTTCTTGTCTCACCACCAACTTCCAGCCACCTGGCCGCCAACATGTCGTTGTTCATAGCGTCAACTCCAGAGTTCTCATGTTAATTTCCCGTGTGTCCGTCCAACATTGCCTGACCGCGTTTCTCCAGTTGCTTGGCCTGTTTGCGTGCATCAAGCGTGAACTGGTGGGTGATGTCGCGGGCCTGCGCCAGTACATCTTCGATGGAT
>JACKBI010000015.1 GCA_020634615.1 Anaerolineales bacterium | reverse complement strand
ACAAGGTGCGGTCCCGTGGCTGGGCACGCCCGATAACAACAGTCTATACGCCGCCGGCCAGCCGCCGCGCCGCTTCAAGGTCGTGGGCGAGGATGACCGCTGGCTGGAGGGAGATGAGCAAAACTGGCATTGACTCCAGACCTGACGGGGGCGGTTTTGTGTTGTGGGAGCGGAAGCCTGGAGTATCTGAAACATCGGTCGCCGCCAACGCCCGCAGCAGTACGGGGCGACATGTGCTTTGGCGAATTTTCGCCCGTTGTGTACACTGGCGGAAAATTTGCAGTTCAGGAGATGCCGATGACCACTGTTCGAACCGATGTTGTCAAATTGTTTGATACCTATGCAACGCTCCTCGGCGATGACGTGACCGTGGGACAGCAGGCGCCCGAGTTCACTTCGTCCGATTTTGACTGGTCGCCTGTCAACCCGATTGCCCAATCGCGCGGCAAGGTGGCGATCCTCTCGGCTGTGCCCTCCCTTGAGACCAGTATCTGCGACCGCGAAACTCGTCGCTTCAACGAAGAGGCGGCCGGGCTAAGCGACGACATCGTTATCTGGACCATCAGCACCGACTTCCCCATGACGCAGAAGCGCTGGTGCGGCGCTGCCGGCGTGGAACGGGTATACGTTGTGTCTGACGTGTTGAACGCTGAGTTTGGCGAAAAATACGGCCTGCTGATCAAGGAACGCCGCTATCTGCGCCGGGCGGTCTTCGTTGTCAATCGCGAGGGGATTTTGACCTACGTCGCCTATATGGAACATCTGGGCAAGGAACCCGATTACGACGAGGTTATCCAGGCGGCCAAAGCGGCGCTCTAGCGTGCCGCTGGAGCCAAAGCGATGGAACGCACGATAGTGGCTTTCCGCCAAGACGAGGTGGGCGACTGGGTGGCTGTGCTTGCCTGTGGACACGGACAGCATGTACGCCACACGCCGCCGCTTTCAGATCGCTCGTGGGTGTTGGAAGCCGCAGGCCGCGCGCGTTTCATAGGCTACAAACTGGACTGTCGTATTTGTGATGGGGACGATATTAGGGCTGTGCTGTCAGATGACGCGCCGTAGACTAGCGTTTGGCACGGAGGCCAGGATCAGGCACGAAGCGCGAGCACTTGCACGGTGCTCGACTGGGACTACTGCGTGGCGCATGGAGTTCTAACTCGTCCTGCGAAGCTGTTTGAGTTCCTCGCGACCCAACGCCAGCGCCAGCACACCATAGACAGTTGCGCCGATCACCAGCCCGGCGACCACTGTGGCAAGCGCGGGCATGGTTGCTGTGCGCGCGGTGAACAACAGCAGCGCTGCTGACATGACCAGCGTGGCGGCCAGGCTGCGCCCCAGTGTGTTGACCAACTGCCGTCCGCCCAGCCCGTTGATTCGCGGCCGGATCAGCCAGAGCAGTGTCAGAGTTTCCACGGTCACAGCGATGGTGTTGGCCAGTGCCAGACCGCCTTGCGCCATCGGATGGAGCAACAGAATGCCCAGCGTCGCGTTGATCAGCATTGCCACAAGGCCGATCTTGACCGGCGTCCAGGTGTCGTGCAGTGCATAGAAGGCCCGGGTGATCACCTCCAGCAGACTGTGTGCGACCAGCCCGAAGGAGAAGAAGGCCAGCGCGTAGGCGGTCATCTGCGTCGATTGCGCGGTGAACTGGCCCCGCTCCAGCAGCACCTGGATCAGCGACGTGCGCAGAATGAGCAGCCCGGCCGCCGCAGGCAGGGTCAACCAGAGGATGGCGCGCAGCGCCGCGTTGAGGGTTCGTCGCAGCGTGTCGATCTGTTGCTGGGCAGCCAGCGTTGAAAGGGTCGGGAAGACTGCCGTTGCAATGCCCTGCGCGATGATACCCTGCGGCAGCAACATCATCAGCCAGGCGTAGTTGACGGCTGCGATGCTCCCCTCGGCCAGGCGCGATGCCAGGTTGACGGTGATGACAAAGTTGATCTGCACGGCGGCCAAACCCAGCACGCGCGGCCCCATCAACCGAAGAACCTCCCGTACATCGGGGCTGTCCAGACCGAAGCTGGCAAAATAGCGCGGCTTGCGGCGCAGCAGCGCTGGTACCTGTACCAGCAGATGTCCCAGCGACCCCGCAACCACGCCGATCGCCAGTCCCGTTACCCCCATGGTCGGCGCCAGGAACAGAGCGGCCGCGATGATCACCAAATTGTAGATGACCGGCGCCAGGGCGGGCGACAGGAAGTGCTGGAAGCTGTTGAGAATGCCCATCACCAGGCCGCTCAACCCGAAAATGACCGGACCGATCAGCATAATGCGCATCAGGCGCACCGTCAGATCGACGTTTGTCTCGTTGAAGCCGGGCGCGATGATGTGTTCGACCAGCGGTTTGGCCAGAATGGCTGCCGCGATGGCCAGGCATGTGGTGATCAGCAGTGTCAAATTGGCGACGTTGCTGGCCAGTTTCCAGGCAACCAGTTGGCGCGGATCCTGCGAGCGGGCAAGGGCGGCAGTGAACGTGGGAATGAACGCGGACGCCAGCGCTCCGCCGGCCACCAGATAAAAGATCATGTCCGGCAGACGGAAAGCTGCCAGGTACGCGTCCAGCGTCGCGCCGGTGCCGAATTGCGCGCCTATAATGATCTCGCGCAACAGGCCGAGCAGCCGGCTGATGGCGAAGAGGACGGAGACGAGCCCGGCGGCGCGGGCAATCTGGCGGCGAGTTGCAATCATGGAAGGAAGGATCACAGATCAATACAGCCTGGCGCTGGTAAAGTGGGGGGCGTGCGACTCCGTCGTTGAACCGTCGGAGCGGCCGATCTGTGATGGGTGTGATTATAGCTGCCGTTGCCGCGGCGGGCAAAGAGAGGTGTCGACAGTACGACGGCGCCGCCACCCCACCGAATGATGAAAGTTAAGATTTTGTTCCGGCAATAGCCTGGCGAAGCCCGCCCGACCGTTAAACGGATCGGGCTACGAGGTGAAAGGCCCTACGGGCCTGGATTCCAGCCCTGAAAGGGCTTCCATGTTGTAGCCGGACGGCTTTGCGCAGCACCCCGTAGCGGAGCGGAGTGGGTAGCCTCCGGCGGGCGTACCGATACAATTGCCGATTCATTTTCTTAACTATCACAAGCAAGCTGGCCGAAAATCGGCCCGCATCAACTTTGTCATCCAACGAGACTCATATGAAAACTAAAATTCTCATCCTCACCTTGATTTCCCTGCTGGCTTTGACGGCTTGCCAGCAGCCCGCTAACCCTGCTGTCGCCACCGTTTCGCCGGCAACACAGCCCACGACTGCGCTCGCCGCCACAGACACGCCGCAACTTGCGCCGACGACTGCCGTCGAGCCGGCCGCCACGCAACCGGCTGAACCGGCCTCCGCGGCTGTGGACAGCGCCGACCAGCCGGCGTCGACGATTTTCGACATTGCCTGGGACGACCGCAGCCCCTTTGCTGCTGGTCTGGTGACCGGCCAGCAATCCGTGCTGGAGCAGCGGCCCGGCGCGAGCGTCTATCATCTGGATGTGACTCTGGGCGACGACATGACGTCGCTGCACGGTCGCGAGGAAGTGCGCTACACCAATACGGAGGATGTGCCGCTGGACAGCGTGGTGTTTCGTCTGTTCCCCAACCTTACCGGTGGATCAATTTCTGTCAGCAATCTGACCGTCAACGGGCAGCCGGGCGAGCCTGTCTATAGCCTGGAGGACAGCGTCATGACCGTGCCGCTGGCAGAGCCACTCCAACCGGGCCAGCAGGCGGTTATCGCGATGGATTTCGACGTGATCGTGCCGACCGACCCGGAGACCAGCAACTACGGCACCTTTGCCTCATTTGACGATGTATTGGCGTTGGCGCACTTCTATCCAATGATCGCGGTCTACGACGATGAAGGCTGGAACGTCGAGATTGCTCCGCCCGAAGGCGATGTCGTCTATGCTGACAGCAGCTACTACCTGGCGCGTATCACCGCACCCGACAAGCAGGTGCTGGTAACCAGCGGCGTCATTGTGGACGAAAGCAGCGCCGCAGGCAAGCAGGTGGTGACCGTAGCAGCCGGCCCGGCGCGCGACTTCTATCTGGCTGCCAGCGATGCTTACGAGGTGACCAGCCAGCAGGTGGGTGAAACGACGATCAACAGCTACGCGCCGCGCAGCCTTCGAATCGGATCAAAAGCGGTGGCCGAGATCGCCGCGGCAGCAATGCGGAGCTTCGAGGGCCACATCGGCCCCTATCCCTACAGCGAGATGGATCTTGTCAGCACGGCCACCAGCGCGTTGGGCGTCGAATATCCCGGCATCATGGCGCTCACCAACCGCATGTATCAGGGCCAGTACGAGCAGTATCTGGAAGCCACCGTTGCACACGAGGTGGGCCATCAGTGGTTCTACAACGTGGTGGGCGACGATCAGTTGGACGACCCGTGGCTGGACGAGGCGCTGACCCAGTACATCACCCTGCTGTACTTCCAGGATCAGTACGGTCAGGAAGGTTACGACGGGTTCCGGGCGTCGCTGGAGAGTCGCTGGGCGCGTGTCAGCGAGGATGCGATTCCCATTGGCCTGCCAGTGGCGGCGTACTCCGAGGGCGGCGAATATCCCGGCACGTACGGCGCTATCGTCTACGGACGCGGGCCGCTTTTCTTCGAGGCGCTGGCGCAGGAGATGGGCGAGACGGCGTTTGCCGCGTTCCTGCGCGACTACTACCGGGCCTTCTCCTGGGACGTTGCTACGACCGAGGGGCTGCGCGCGCTGGCTGAACAGCACTGCGGCTGCGATCTTGGCCAGCTGTTTGCTGACTGGGTATACGCAAAATGACCGGTTCGTAGTAGCGACTTCAGTCGCCTCCGGTGTCCCCAGAGGCGACTGAAGTCGCTACTACGAACGAGGTCGCTGGCCAGGTTTCCCGCATTCCGTCACCTGTGTAAAATGGGGAGTATACGATTGGCGCGCTTCTGCAGGACTGATATTGCTGGCTTCGCGGCAAACTAGCTGCCTCGGCACTTCATTAGCACCAGTCGAAAACAAGGACCGTCAGTCCCGCTACCCACGGAAGGAAGAAAAAATGACTGTTCCCGTCGCCGACATCGGCTTGATTGGACTGGCCGTCATGGGCCAGAACCTGGTATTGAACATGAACGACCATGGCTTCACCGTGGCCGTTTATAATCGAACGGTGTCGAAGGTAGATGAGTTTCTGGATGGCACTGCCGCCGGGACCAATGTCGTCGGCGCCCATTCGATCGAGGAATTGATCAGTCTCCTGAAACGGCCGCGCCGGGTGATGTTGATGGTCAAAGCCGGCAAACCGGTGGACGCATTTATTGAGACGGTGCTGCCCTATCTGGAGCCAGGCGATATCATCATCGACGGCGGCAACTCCAATTACGAGGATTCCATCCGCCGTACTGCCTACCTGGAGTCGAAGGGGCTGCTCTTCATCGGCACCGGTGTCTCTGGCGGTGAGGAGGGTGCGCGTTTCGGCCCCTCCATCATGCCGGGCGGGTCGCCGGCCGCGTGGGCCTCAGTCAAGGATATCTTCCAAAGTATTTCGGCCAAGGTACCGGAAGGCGACCCCAACGGCGCGCCCTGCTGTGACTGGGTCGGCGAAGGCGGCGCGGGCCACTTTGTCAAGATGGTACACAATGGCATCGAATACGGCGACATGCAGATCATCGCTGAAGCCTATGAGCTGATGAAAGAGGGGCTTGGGCTCGACAACGACGCCATGAGCGCGGTTCTGGAGCGTTGGAACAGCGGCAAGCTGGAGAGCTACCTGATCGAGATCACGCGCGATATCCTGGCCTATCGCGATGAAACTGGCGCCGCTGTGCTGGACCTGATCCTGGATGCAGCCGGACAGAAGGGCACCGGCAAGTGGACCGCCGAAAGCGCCCTCAACATGGGGATCCCGTTGACGCTGATCGGCGAGGCGGTGTTTGCCCGCAGCCTGTCGGCGCTGAAGGAGGAGCGGGTCGCGGCGTCAAAGGTGCTGCATGGCCAGGCGTCGTCTTTCACCGGCAAGCAGGCTGCGTTCATCGATGATCTGGAGGAAGCCGTCTACGCGTCGAAGATCGTCTCTTACGCGCAGGGCTACATGCTAATGCGCGCCGCCGCGGCTGAGTATGGCTGGAATCTGAACTATGGCGGCATTGCGCTGATGTGGCGCGGCGGCTGTATCATCCGCTCGGTCTTCCTGGGCAAGATCAAGGAAGCTTACGACACCGATCCGGACCTGACCAACCTGCTGCTGGCGCCCTATTTCACCGAAGCAGTCGAAGCAGCGCAGGCCGGCTGGCGGCGAGTGGTGGCGCAGGCCGTGGCCCTGGGGATCCCGGTACCCGCCATGTCCAGCGCGCTGGCGTTCTTCGATGGCTACCGCCGCGATCGTTTGCCGGCCAACCTGACCCAGGCGCAGCGCGACTACTTCGGCGCACACACCTACGAGCGGGTGGACCGGCCGCGCGGCCAGTTCTTCCACACCAACTGGACGGGCGAAGGCGGCGACGTTACCGCGGGGACGTACGAGGCGTAGAGCCCCGCCGTCCGACTGTCAATCGGATGCTGTGAAAAGCACCGAAATTATAGCATTCGACGATTTCGAGGCCGGCCTGTTGCATTAGGTCGGCCTCGTCGCGCATGAAGTCGCCGAACATTTCCCACGTTTTCGCCAGCGCCATCCCGGCTGCGTTTCTGTCGTCTGGTTCAGCCGCATCCACCAGCACCACCAGGCCACCGGAGCACAGCACGCGCGCGATCTCCTGCATCGCCGCCAGCCCCTTGGGGAACGCGCTGAAGGCAAAGGTCAGGGTCACGGCCGCGCAACTGCCTGACGCAAAGGGAAGCTGCACGGCGTTGCCCTGCACCAGCCGCGCCGGCAGACCGGCGCCCCGCAGACGGCCCTGCGCTTCGACCAGCATACCGGTCGACAGGTCCAGTCCGACCGCGACATCGAAGCGCTGGCTCAATTTCGTCAACAGTACGCCCGGTCCGGGGCCGATCTCCAGCACCGGGCCGGAGACTTGCAGCTTGTCCAGCCAGGGCAGCACCGTCTCAGTGTAACGCTGCCACACCGGCAGCAACCGCATTCCCGTCGCATAGAAGGGCGCCATCCGGTCGTAAAGGCGTTGGTAACGGTCAGTGGAAGTCGATTGGGATGTGTTCATAGTTACGTTGTTGCGCTCAATGGCTCGCGGCGATCTCTTCCAGGGCAAGCTGCTTGGTTTCCGCGGGCCTGGCCACCAGGACTATCACGATCGGCAGCAGGCTGATGAGACCGGTTGCAATCCAGAAAATCGTCATGTCGGGAAACGCCTTGAGCAGCAGCGCTGCCAACGCCGGTCCCGCCACGTAGCTGATACGGCTGGCAGCCGTCACCCAACCCACGCAGGTGGCGCGGCGATCGGTTGGAAAAACCTCGGAAATGTAAACAGCTGTCCAGGAGGAACTGATACCAAAGAAGAACCCTGTCGCGGCTACCATCGCGATCTGGATTGTGCCGGGCGCATATCCCAGACCGGCAATCGCGATACAGCATCCTGCGCAGCCGATGATCAACCCTCGTTTCCTGCCCACGCGGTCCAGCAACCAGCCGCCCGACAGATTTCCCAGCATGATCATCAACAGGACTGCGAGGAAGACCGCCGACCAACGCGTCAGTGTGAACCCGTTGAGCGTGATAAAGAAGTAGCCGCACCAGAAAAAGAGCGAGACAAAGAGGAGAATGCAGATCAGGACTGCCGACGAAAATATGATGTTGCGCAGGTCGCGCCGGTCCATGGTGGCCAGGCCGAGATTGAACCTGCGACTTACGTGGTCCTGGCGGCGCTGCTCTTGTACCACCTGGTAGCGGGAGGTCTCGCGCATAAAAAGCCACATCAGCAGCACTGGAAGCATGAAAAGAAACTGGATTCCGTACATCCAGCGCCAGTTGAGACCCAACCTTGCAACCAGGATCGGCGGCAGGATGGCTTGCAGCGGCAGGAGACCGATGGCCGCAGTCAAGGTGACTACCCGTGCCCGACGTGCGGCCGGTGCTTCTTCACTGGCCGGCACCTGCCACATATTCGAGACGGTAAAGAATGTCGCCGCAGCGTAGAAGATCATGAACAGTGGCAGTGTCGGTGTCCAGATCAATATCGCAAGGCTGGAGAGACCCATGCCCAGAATCAGCAGCAGCAGACCCGGCTTGCGGCCAATGACGTCAGCCAGGTGATTGAGGGCAAAAACGAAGAACGTCACGATAAGCGCGATCGACTCCAGCCCCGAAAACGTGGGCGCGTCGATGCCATAGGCCTTCAGAATGTAGGGAATGGCCGACGCTTTGACCCCGGAGAGATAGCCGTCCATCAGTGCTATCGATCCCAGGAACACGATCAGGAATGTCAGGTAGTTGCGGCTTCGCGGCTCAGGTTGAGCTCCAGACTGACTGGCGCCGCTTATCATTGTCATGTAGATCCTCGTTTCCAATCTTGCAACAGCTATTGTGGCCAGATGCCGCAGATCCGCCTGATATTTCGATCAATGCGGGCGGATCACCACGTCGCGCAGCGATGTCCAGAGCGACATCGCGCTCAGCGGAGAGATCACCAGTCGCTCTACCCAGGGTTGGATCAGGCATGAAGTCGGTGCGTGCATGATCGGTACGATGGCGGCCTCGCGCACCAGGATCGCGTCGGCCTGTCGATAGAGCTTGATGCGCTGAGCCTGGTCAGTCAGCGTGCGAGCTTCATCCACCAGAGTCTCATACTGCTCATCGCGCCAGCCGAAATAGCGCTGGATATCGTGATAGGCGACGCGCATGAAATCGTCGGGGTCCGGGTAGTTGGCTGACCAGGTATGCAGGCCGATGTGGGGTGGTTTGGTTTTGAGACGCAAGTGATATTCGCCCCATTCCAGGATCTCAAGGTGGATTTTCACGCCCAGAGTTTCTTCCATCTGAGGCACCAGGGACTCTTCCATCATACTGCTGCCTGGTGTCATGATGAAGTAATATGTGACCTCCGGGAAGCCGCGACCGCCGGGATAACCAGCCTCCGCCAGTAACACCCTGGCTCGTTCCGGGTCGTAGCCGAGGGCAATGCCGGCAGAGTAGCCAGGCATGGCAGCCGGCAGGAAGCCGCCGGTGACGATTTCCTGACTGCGCACTCGCCCGGAGGCCATGCCGCTTGCGATATCGGACGCCATGGCAAAGGCCTGGCGCACGCGCCGGTCGTCGAAGGGAGGAAGCTGGACGTTGAAGCAAGTTGAGGCTGTATGCAGGGCAGGCATCCTGCGGTGGTCTGCGCTGCGCCGGCGGGCTGCTTCCGCCACGCCCGGGATGGGCCAGTTGCCGATAAAGAGATAATCCAACTCGCCCGCCTCATATAGCGCCAGTCGTTCCGGCCAGTCAGTTGGATAGGGCAGGCAGAGCAACTCGACCCGGTGTGCATTGCCGCTGAAACGGCCGTGGTAGTGTGGGTTGCGCACCAGATCGACCTGCTCTCGCGGATGCCAGCGATCCAGCAGATAGGGCCCGTTGGTGACAATCCTGTCAGCCTCGCACCAGTCGTCGCCGTACTGCTCGACGCGATGTCTGGGGACGGGGAACGTCGCCGGGTTGGCCATGATGTGCAGCCAGTAGGCCACCGGTCGCTCCAATTCGACCACCAGTGTCAGCGGATCGGTGGCGTGGACGCCGACGCTATCGGGATTACCAGACTGGCCGGTGTGATACGCGTGCGCGCCGCACACATCGTACAGCGGGCCGGCTGAGCGCAGACCTGTGGAGGTGTCCAGCGCGCGCCGGCGGGCATTCATCGGCGGCACAGCCGGGTCCAGCAGCCGCTTCCAGGCGAATTCAAAATCGTCCGCGGTGACGGGAAAACCGTCGCTCCATCGCACGTCGTCGCGCAGATGAAAGATGTAGGCGCGTCCACCGTCGAGCATTTCCCAACTGCGGGCAATGTCGGGAACGGCCGAAAGGTCTGGGCTTTCTTCCAGCAGGCCGGAAAAGAGCGGCATTTCGTAGTCGAAGGTCGGGTTTGGGTCCCAGTTCTTGGGCTCTATTCCCCACATGCGGCGGTGCGTCTGCGAAGCAAGTGGTAACGGCGCGACTCCTTCGGGCGAAGGGGACCGGCGATTCCAGAGCACGAAGCTGCGCTCGTATGCCTTGCTGGCCTGCTGATAATCAAAAGCAGCTACATGCACCAGTCCCAGACGCATCAAGATTCGCGCGCTGCCTTCATCGTTGCCTTGCTGCTGCAACAGCGACAACGCGCGCTCGTAGGAATCGGCGGCTTCCTGGTTAGCATAGGCCAGGCGCGCGCGGTCGCCCACCCGCAGCAGATACTCCACCGCGCGCTGCGGGTTGTCAGAATGCTCCCAGTGGTGGGCCAGGATGCTTAACAGTTCTTCGACACGCTCGGCGAAAAGGCGCTCCAGCGCCTCGGCCGTCTGTCGGTGGAACACCTGCCGCTGGCGCTTCAATGTTCCGTTGTATGCTGCCTCTTGCGTTAGCGCGTGCTTGAAGATGTATTCCAGTTCCTGTGCGCCAGAGCGCTGCCGAATCAATTCTTGCTGCACGAGGGAACGCAGGCACTCCTCCAGATTGAGGACGTCGCTGGATACGGCTGCCAGCACGCGCAGTGGAAAGATTCGCCCGATCACTGCTGCCATCTGCAAGACGTGGCGCTCATTGTAGTCCAGGCGGTCAATGCGCGCCGCCAGCACGTTCTGCAATGTCTCGGGGATCGCGATATTTGCCAGGTCATCCACCAGTTGCCACTGGCCGTTTGCCGGGTCTTGTACCAGTGCTCCGTGGGCGATCAGCGAGCGGATGATCTCCTCGACGTAGAACGGGTTGCCTTCGGATTGGCTGAGAATGCGCAAGACCAGCCGGGAGGGCAACGGCATCCCCAGGAGGTTGGTCAGGAGAATCTCGCTGTCATCTGCCGTCAGCGGTTGCAGATGCAGACTCAGGTGTTGCCCGGCTGACAGGCGGTCTCCATGTGCTGCGATCTGCCAGACCGGATGGTTCTGGTCGGGTTCTGGCCGGAAGATGCAGACCAACAGCAGCGGTGTCCGTTCGACCAGCGGCACGAGTTGCGCCAGCAGCGCCAGCGAGCTGGGATCTCCCCAGTGCAGATCTTCGCAGACCAGGACGATAGGCCAGTTTTGCACAGCGCGACTGAGGACGTTTTTCACGGCGCCGAAGGTATGATACTGGAGATCCTGGGCGCCCATTTTGTCCAGCCGTTCTTCCCAATCAGCCGGCAGCGGCAGTGCCATGAGGCGCGCCAGGAAGGCCACGGTGCTTTCCTGATTGTACGGACAGATCACGCGGACGAACCGCTCCAGCGAGGATGCGACCATTTCCGCCGAGTCTTCCATCGATGCGCCCAATGTCTCGCGCAGCAGGTCCTGCCAAAGGTGATAGGCAACTTTGCCGTCGTACGAAAGGCAACGCCCCTCGATCCAGCGAATAGCAGCGGACGACGGCAGAGCAAGCGGTTGTTTCTCAAGTGTCTTGCGGACCTCAGCCATCAGACGCGACTTGCCGATGCCCGCTTCCCCTACCAGAGTCACGAGACCTCCTCTGCCCTCATGCAGCCGGTCAACGGCCGCGCACAAAGCTGCGAACTCGGGCTGCCGTCCCACCAGAGGCGAATCCATTCCGGCAACACCGCGCAGCTTGCCCGTGTCTGGCCGCAAACGCAGGACCCGGTAGGTCATGGTCGACTCGCTGCGCCGGCGCAGCGTCAACCTGCCCAGCGGTTCCATCTCGCAGACATGGGAAATCAGACGCTGGGTCGCTTCGCTGGCCAGCACCGAATTCGGTTCTGCCACTTCCTGCAGGTGAAACGCCAGCGAAACCGTATCGCCGCTGACCATGAACGAGCCGCTGTGCGTCTCGCTGGTGGCGACCACGGTGCCGGTATGAATCCCGATGCGCATGGCGAGCTGCAGCGCATGAGTGTGCGCCAGCGCCACGTTCAGGGCTGCCAGCCCGGCTTGCATGGCCAGGGCCGCGCGCACCGCCCGCTCCGCGTCGTCCTCGTGCACCTCTGGCACGCCGAACACGGCCATGACTGCATCGCCGATGTATTTCTCAATGACCCCGCCGAACTCCAGAATGGGTGCGGTGACCGTGGTGAAGAAGGCTCGCTGTAGCTCGCGGACGTCCTCAGGATCGCGTTGGGCTGTCAGCTCGACAAAGTTCACGATGTCCGCGAAGATGACCGTGGCTGTCTTGCGCTGTTCGGCGCGGGCAGCCTGGTCGTGCGCCGAGAGCGCCTGGCGCATGGCAGCAATCGACGCGTCGACAGCCGTGTCGCCGAGGGTGGCGCGTTGGGCTTCGAGCAGAGCAATTGCGTCTATGAGTTCGTCACGCCGATTCATGGTGGCCTCTTCGTTGAGGTTCGCGGCGGTGAGTTCAGAAAAAGGACAGAACTGTGATCTATTGCACACTTCAGTATACACCCGAAGTGTCCGCAGTTCAACCGCGAATTTTTGCCGGTTCGCGCTCGCGCGAGCTGGATTCCTGCGTATCGCGCCGGCGCGGTCTTTTGACAAAGCGTTACCGGTCGCTGACAATGCCGGTGTTGCAATATCCCCAACTACATGAGAAAGAGGTACGGTATGTCAGAAATCAATCGCGAGAAAGTGCTTCAGGCCATCGATATTCTTCAGGAGATGGAAGTGGACGCGTGGCTGACCTTTGTGCGCGAGACATCAGCCGGCGGCGACCCGGTGCTGCCGTTGATCTACGGCGAGCATGGCCTGACCTGGCAGAGTGCGCTGCTTCTCACGCGCTCCGGCGGGCGCGTCGCAATTGTTGGCCGCGGCGATGCTGTCACAGCGGAACGAACCGGTCTCTTCGCCGACGTTATCGCCTACGATCAGTCAGTGCGACCAGATTTGCTTGCTGCGCTTGAGCGGTTCGATCCCAAACAACTGGCCATCAATTATTCGGCCAACGATGTCTTTGCCGACGGGCTGGGGCATGGCTTGTATCAGGTGCTGGCCGGGTATCTTGAGGAAACGCGCTTTGCCGGCCGGCTGGTTTCGGCGGAGGCGATCATCGGCGCGCTGCGTGGCCGCAAGACCGCGGCTGAGGTCGAGCGTATCCGTGCGGCCATCGAGACGACGCGTCAGATCTACGACGCAACGGTTGAGACGCTGCGTCCTGGGTTGACCGAGCGGGAGATCGCCCGGTTCATGCACGACCAACTGGACGCGCGCGGCCTGCAACCTGCGTGGGATCGCGAGGGTTGCCCGCTGGTCAACTCGGGACCGGACTCGTCGGGCGGCCACGCCGGCCCGACCGATCTTCGCGTCGAACCGGGGCACATTGTCCACTTCGATTTTGGCGTGGAGCAGGATGACTACTGTTCCGACATTCAGCGGGTGGTCTACATGTTGCGTCCCGGCGAAACGGCGGCCCCCGAGCCGGTGCAGCGCGGTTTCGATACCGTCCTGCGGGCGGTGGATGCGGCGGTGGCGGCCATGCGGCCCGGCGCGACCGGTGTCGAAATCGACGCAGCCGCGCGCCAGGTCATCGTCGACGCGGGCTATCCGGCGTATCCCTATGCGACCGGTCACCACATGGGCCGCAACGTGCATGATGGCGGCGGCGTGCTGGGACCGGCCTGGGAACGCTACGGTCAAACGCCCTTCCGCCCGCTGGAAGCGGGGCACGTCTACACGGTCGAGCCAGGGCTGGCCGTGCCCGGCTACGGCTACGTCGGGCTGGAGGAGGATGTGCTGGTGACCGGGGACGGCGCAGAGTATTTGGGCGATCCGCAGCGGGCGTTGGTTCTGCGCTAGTAGATGCGGCGGTGGTTGACAGCTTGTACGGCGTTATGGTACAGTCTGGTCCGTGACGGCGGTTGTCACAGCACATCAACATGATGGTGGAGGAAGCGGGTCAGGTTGGTGGACACTTCGTCCTTGGAAGTGAACTTGTTGGGTGGTTTTCGCATCACGGCCGGCCATGAAAGGCTGGTCGGATTCGATCAGGCGCGCGTGCAGCAGTTGTTGGTCTACTTGCTGCTGCATCGGCGCGTGCCTTGCTCGCGACAGCAGATCGCCTTCGCCTTCTGGCCCGACACCCCCGATAAACAAGCTCTCAAGAATCTGCGCACGCTGCTAGCGCGGATGCGTCAATCCCTGCCTGACGCCGACCGATTTCTCGACGTTAGTCCGCATACTCTGCAGTGGCGGCACGATGCACCAAACACGCTCGACATTGTTGACTTCGAAGATGCCTGCGCGCAAGCCGCAGCTGCGCAGGAACGCGCCGATTCGGCAGAGGAATTGGCTGCGCTGAAGGCGGCCGCTGATATCTATGGCGGCGATCTGTTGGCCGGATGGTATGACGAGTGGCTGGTGCCTGAGCGCGAACGGCTGCGCCAGACATATCTGGAAGTCCTCGAACGACTGTCGGTGTTATTGAAGGAGAAACACAGCTACAAGGAAGCGCTAGGATACGCGCAACGGCTGGTACGGGCTGACCCGCTACATGAGGCCGTCTACCGCCAGTTGATGCAACTGCATCTGGCTCTGGGAGACCGGGCTAACGCTCTGCGCGTTTATCACACGTGCGCCACGATCTTGCGCCACGAATTGGGTGTTGACCCGGGGTCAACAACACAGGCTGTATACCAACAGGTTCTGATGAGGAACGCCGATTTACCAGGGCCTGCGTCCTACCCGCAAACCGCGACGGGTGCCATTTTTGTTGGCCGCCAGACGGAATGGAAAGTGCTATTGGATAGTTGGCGTGCAGCGGAAGCGGGCCGGGCGCAGCTCGTGCTGATATCGGGCGAAGCAGGCATGGGCAAGACGCGACTGGCTGAGGAACTACTGGCCTGGGCGGAACGGCAGGATGTGGAGACGGCAGTAGCGCGCTGTTATGCCACCGGCGACTCCTTGGTGGCATACGCGCCGGTAGCTGAGTGGTTGCGCAGCGCCGCCCTTCGAGCGAGAACACGCGCACTAGATGATGTCTGGATTCGCGAGGTTGCCAGGTTGCTGCCCGATCTGCTATCTGACCGCCCGGAACTGCCCGCGCCGGGGCCGATGACCGAGTCATGGCAGCGCCAGCGGTTTTTCCAGGCTTTGGCGCAGGTCGTGCTGAGAACGCCCATGATCGATTTCGATGAGCGTTCGCCAGGGCGCGATGGTCTGCTCACCGGTACAAGCTTGCCCGGACAGGAGCGCGCCGGAAGCGCTCAACCCCTTCTGCTGTTTCTGGACGATGTGCAGTGGTGCGATCAGAAAACGCTGGACTGGCTACAGTATCTGTTGCAGGCCGCTGGTAGCGTGCCCCTGCTCGTGCTTGGCACGGTGCGGATCGAGGAAGTTGGCAAGGATCACCCATTGGCCGCTTTTCGACTGATGCTGGAGCAACGAGCGATCTTGCGCGAGCTACGTTTGTCGCCGCTGACCATGGCCGAGACTGCGAGTTTGGCCGCGGATCTAGGGGGGCGCGAGCTGACATCGGCGAAATCCGAGCAGCTTTTCCACGACACGGAGGGCAACCCGTTGTTCGTGGTAGAGACAGTGCGCGCGGAACTGGGAGATGGGGAGACAGGAAGGCAGTGGGAAAGTGAATTGACTGACCTGTCCGCCCTCCCTCCCAAGATTCGGGCGGTGATCCGGCGGCGTTTGTCAATGGTGTCGCCGGATGCTCAGGCGCTGGTGCAAACGGCGGCGGTGATCGGCCGGGAGTTCAGCTTCGATGTGTTGGCCAGTGCTTGCAGCCAGGATGAAACAGTCGTCGTGCAAAGCCTGGATGAGTTGTGGCGCAAGCACCTCGTCCGCGAGCAGGGATTGAACGCATACGACTTCAGCCATGACAAGATCCGAGCTGTGGCACACGCCGACGTCAGTCCGATTCGCCGGCGCGCCATTCATTTATCTGTAGCCCAGGCGCTGGAAACGCATCATGCCACAGATCTGGACAGCGTCAGTAGTCAGATCGCCGGCCATCTTGAGCAGGCCGGGCGACCTCGGGCGGCCATTGCTTATTACCGCCGGGCAGCAGCGGTCGCCCAGCGCATCTACGCCAACGCCGAGGCCATTCGTCTCTATCAACATCTGTTGGAGGGCAAGCTGAGGAAAAGCTTGTCTGCCAGCGAAACTTGCGCACTGATGCTGGCCCTGGGTGAGGTCTGGCGCGTGAACGGACAGTGGCATGAGGCAGAGGCCATCAACCGACAAGCTCTGGAAGCCGCCGAAACCCTTGGCAAGGTCGCCTTGCAGGCGCAGGCCCAGCGTGCCCTGGCCAATGTGATGCGCTTGCAGGGCCACTACGATACGGCGTTGGAGTGGCTGGCAAAGGCTGAGCTTGGTTTCGAGTCCACCGGCGAGTGGCGCGGTGTAGTCAGCGCTCTGTGGACTATGGCCGAGATCTACTGGTTCAAGGGTGACAACAAGCAGGCGCTGGCCACACTGGAGCGGCAGCTACGCATCGCCGGCGAGTTCGGCGACCAGCGTGGCATCTGCGAGGCGCTGAATACCATGGGCATGGTCTACTGGAGCCAGGGGGATTGGGACGCGTCCGCGGACTGCTGCCGGAGGTCGATCGCGGTCGCCGAGCCGTTGGGCTACCACCTCGTCGTCACGCGCGCGACACTCACGTTGGGAAATGTCTGCATGTCGCAGCACAAAACAGGAGATGCCGTGCACTGGTATCTGCGCGCCGGCCTACTGGCCCGTCAGATAGATGATCGTCAAGCGTTATCTTGGGCGGTTGACCTCATCGCTAATATCCTCACAAGACACGGCGATCATCTGCTGGCACTGGGAGGCTACGAGTGGGCTTTGCGTAACTCGCTGGCTATCGGCGATCGGTGGTCGGCTTGTCTCGACATCGCCAACATCGGTGCTATTCTCGAAGGGCTGCGACGGCCAGAGCATGCCACGGCCTTGATTCGAAGAGCGATCGATTTTGGACGGCAGATGGATGTTCCCAGCTATCTGTGCGGCATGCTCATTGATCTGGCGCGGCTTATGTTAGAGCAGGATTGTCCTGCCGAGGCGCTGTCTTGCCACAATGAGGCAGTGGAGATGGCCTCCAGGGTGGCTGGACAGTATCTGGCAGGCTCGGACGCGCGCTTCGACCTCCAGGTCATGGGTATTCGGCTGCACCACGCGCTGGGTGAGTTGACTGATGAAGACACGGTCGCAGAGTTGCAAGCCATGTTGCGGCGGAGGCCGACGCGCGTGCAACAAGCTGCACTCCATTATGAACTGTGGCGGTTGGCTCCAGACAACCAGACAGCACTCGCTGCCGCGGCCGAGCTCTATCGGTCGCTCTACCTACAGACCGGGCTTCATGAGCAGCGCCAACGGTACCAGCAATTGATCGGGGAAACGCTGCCCGATCCACCGCCGCTGCCCGATGTTTCGGAACTGATCCCGGTTGAGCCGGTTGATCTTGACGGTCTTGACGCGCGGCTCGAGCCGCTGCTAGCTCAGTTGGACGCCTCTTTCAACTCATGATCCTTCCTGGAAGTTTCCGCCTGTTTTCTCTGTGACGTCAGACTGCGGGGGGCCAAAGCAAGCTGACGCCTCTGTCGGCTGGTTGGTAAACCGTTTCCTGTGAAATCTCTCATGAAGCGCTGGTGAAGCGCGCCTTGTGATATGCTCGGACCATGTTGGTGACGAGAAACCGACACATCAACCTGTTTTCGCACGTACGATACAAGGAGACAATACCATGGGAATCATCACGAGCGACAAGAAAACGTACTGGCCGGATGGATGTGTGCCATATCAAATTGACATTGACGAGAGTGTCTTTCCTACCACGGTCAGTCGTGTCAACACTGCCATTGCAGCATGGAACGATCTGGCGGTCGGCATCACATTGATCCCCCGTGCCAATCAGACCAACTACATCTCATTTCAATCATTTGGCGGGGCCGCGCTGGATTTCTGTTTTTCGACTGCGGCTGGAATGGCTGGCGGCATTCAGATCGTCCTGGTTCCCGAGAACCCGAACCCAAACATCAGTTGCAGGATTGAACACGAGATTGGTCATGCCGTGGGGATGATTCATGAACATATGCGCAGTGACAGGGATGATTGGGTAACGATTGATTTTGACAACGTTGACCCTGTGAAGGCTGCAAATTTCATCAAGATGAGTGACGCCGCCAGCGTCAATGTTGGCAACTATGATTATCTATCCATGATGCACTACTGCCGGCGCGCCTTTGCAGTTGATCCAACCAAGGATGTGTTTATTGCTCCACCCAGCGGGTATGTCGATCTGTTGTGTTCGCTGTCACCAGGTCCGTTTAGTCCGGGCGATCAAGCCACAGCCGCGGAGCTAACTGCCGGAAACTCGCACGTCTACAAGTTGTTCCCGCACGGCGAGGTGAATCACACGGTAGACATGCGATCGTGGTCGGATGGGTGGACGACAAGTGCCCCGTTTACCATCGGCTCGAAGACCTATCTGTTCTTTCTGAAGAAGGGAGATGGGTGGATGATTGTTCGCGAGATCAATGCTGACGGAAGCTTTGGGGACATCGTTGACAACAAGGACTGGTCATCGGGCTGGACGTCAGCGGCGATCTACACGATCTGGGGCAAGAATTACCTGTTTCTGTTGAAAGAGGGAAACGGGCGGATGCACGTCAATGAAATCAATGCCGATGGCACGATCGGGGCACTCATCGACAACAAGGACTGGTCATCGGGCTGGACATCAGCGGCGATCTACACGATCTGGGGCAAGAATTACCTGTTTCTGCTGAAAGCGGGTGACGGGCGGATGCACGTCAATGAAATCAATGCCGATGGTACGATTGGAACGATGATTGACAACCAGGATTGGTCTTCAGGTTGGACATCCGCGAGCACATTCGCGATTGGAGGAAAGAACTACCTATTCCTGCTGAAAGCGGGTGATGGGCGGATGCACGTCAACGAGATCAACGCCGACGGAAAGATTGGACCGGTCATTGACAATCGCGACTGGTCCTCGGGGTGGACAACTGCGAAGACCTACGCAATCGGCGGGCAGAACTACCTGTTCTTGTTGAAAAATGGTAATGGACGTATGCACATGCACCAGATTAGCCCGGATGGCAAGATTGGCCCCAGGATCGACCAGCGCATCTGGTCGCCTGGTTGGACAACTGTCTCATTCTATTCAACTGTGCAGGGCACGTATGTTTCCTTGATCAAGGCGTAAGCAATCCAAATCAGCTCGCCACAATTCACGATCCAAGGAGATTCCGGTGGTCCTCGATCCTGTATCTTTTTCGGTCGATGGAGCGCCTGATGACAAGTCGACCGCCAAATCATCCTTCCCAGGTCCACCTGTTTACACTGCGCCTGTGGGCGGAGGAAATGGACACGGACCACATCGAATGGCGCGGCAAGGTGCAGCACCTCCTGACGGGAGAAGCGCATTACTTTCGCAGTTGGCAACAGTTGATCGATCAGTTGTCAGCAACCACAGAGTTAAAGGAGCAAACAACTATGACAAACCCAATCCCCACAACCGGTGTCCACCATGTCGCACTGACCGTCAGCGACTTGCGTCGTTCGCAACAGTTCTACAGCGAGTTGCTGGGCTTCAACTTCCTGACCGACTTTGGCCCGAAGGCCTTGCTGCACAACGGCAGCGTGCTGCTGGCGCTGAACCCGCCACCCGATCCGACCCAGACCACTCCCGCTGACCAGTTCAGCGAGAACCGCATCGGCCTGGATCACCTCAGCTTGAGCGTAGCTAGCGTGGCCGACCTGGAAGCCGCTGCCAGCCTGTTTGACGCCAATGGTGTCTCGCGCGGCGAGATCAAGTCGTTGGAGCCATTCGGTATCGCCGTTCTGGCGTTCCGCGACCCAGACAACATCCAGGTGGAGTTGACTGCACCGCTGGCATGAGTCTCAAAGAGAGACAAAGCGCAGAGCCAGACCGGCCGGTCTGGCTCTGCGCTTTCTACGTGCTCAAGTCGTCGCCTCACGCTAGTAGATCTGCCGGTGGTTGTCGATCTGGTCGTAGGTGCCGCCGAAGACGAGGTCTTTGACGCCGCCGCTGGTCAGGAATTCGTGGGGGAACCCCAGGTCGATGGCGCTGACCGCTTCCAGCCGCGCCAGGTGCTCGGCGCTCAGGGTAACGTCCAGCGCGCCCAGGTTATCCGCGAGCTGGTGCGGTTTGGTGGCTCCGAGAATCGGGATGATGGGAGCGGCGTGCGGCTTTTGCTGGTTCAGCACCCAGGCGATGGCAACCTGCGGCGCGGAACAGCCGATCTCATCGGCCACGGCGCGCACCTCGGCGGCGATGGCCAGATCGCGTTCGGCGGCTCCCCAACGCGCCGCCCGTCCGCTGGCCTGCGGATCGGCGTTGTATTTGCCGGTCAGCACGCCGGCGCCTAATACACTCCACGGCGTCACGGCGATGTCCAGCGCCCGCGCCATGGGCAGCAAATCGCGTTCGGCGCTGCGGTCAGCCAGGCTGTAGCGAATTTGCAGGCCCACGAAGCGTGACCAGCCGCGCAAATCGGCGATCGCGTTGGCCTGTGACACCACCCAGGCCGGCGTGTCGCTGATGCCGACGTAGAGCACCGTGCCCTGCCGCACCAGATCGTCCAGCCCGCGCAGCACCTCTTCCACAGGGGTGGTGAAGTCCCAGGCGTGCAGCCACAAGATATCCAGGTAGTCGGTGTTGAGCCGCTTGAGGCTGGCTTGCAGCGACTGCATCATGTTCTTGCGCTGGTTGCCGCCGAAGTTGGGGTCGCCGTCGCGCATCTTGAGGGTGTACTTGCTGGCCACGACGAAATGCTCGCGATCGCTCGCGACGAATTCGCCGACATATTTCTCAGCCGTGCCTTCCGTGTAGCGGTTGGCGGTGTCGATGAAGTTGCCGCCAGCGTCCGCGTAGAGATCGAAGAGCGCCTGGCTGGTCTCCTTGTCCGCGCCCCAGCCCCACTCCGGCCCGAAGGTCATGGTGCCGAGGGCCAGTTCTGAGACCCGCAGGCCGCTGCGGCCGAATAGTTTGTATCGCATCTGGGTGCTCCTGTGTGCAAACAGTTCTCAAGGAATTGACGGGCGATCGTTCAGAATCTATCCTCAGATTGCAGTGCCGTCTGGACAGTTTTCAAAGGAAGAAGCAAGGTAAGGGGTGTATTCAGAAGCTGCAATGCGCCAAAGCCGGCATACCAGTTTGCAACAGCCTCACTCTTGGCATCGATTAGTAATGCCACGCCGCCGACCTCCTGGGAAGCGCGCAGGCAACGCCTGCCTGCGGCCAACAGGAGTTGACCACCCAACCCTTTTCTCTGCATGCTGAGATCAACGGCCAGTCGACCAAGGCGGAAGACTGGCACATCATATCTCGCTAAACCACGCTTGATGACCTCTGGTGTTCGGGAAAACCCAACCGAAGCAGGACTCAAGGAATAGAAACCCAGAACTCGTTGCGAGTCGTCATCTGGAACCGCAAGAAAGGTCTTGGCGCCGCCGGAATCATGGGCTTGGCGGGCATAACGGCGCAATAACTCGTTCAGCGCAGCGTCTCCGCAATCAAAAGCATCGCGGTTGTGCCGCTTGGCAATCGGCTCCTCATGCCAAGGCACAACGGTCATGGCATGAGCGGCAGCGCATGAGCCGCTGCAAGCAGCCTTGCATTCGGAGGGGGCGGATCTTCCAAGACATCCAACACGCGCAAACTATCTTGCTCAGAGAGGGCAATAAGCTCCGCTTCGGCAATTACTGCTTTGGCAGCTTGTAAGGCATTTTGTAAGACAAACGATGTCAGATCCATGTGGGTATAGGAAACGGCGCGTACCAGCAGCGCCTTGTCTTCTGGACGAATGCGCAGAGATACCCGACTACTGTCTTGAACGGCAACTCGCGGCATGAGAACCTCCTTGTCACTGTACGTATTCAAATGGTACACGGTCATTGATGATCTGTCAAGACATGCCTGTTTCCTCCACGCCGATTGCGCATCAAATCGTGAGATTACTGCCGCAGATATCCGATCAAATCCAACTCGCCGGGCGAGTGGCCGGCGCTGGTCAGCAGGATGGCGGCCTCGGAGCGGTGCTGCGTGCCATGGTTGACCATGTGCGCCATCAGGTGCCAGAGGATTTGCTGGAACGCTGTCCCTTTGGAGTTCTGGTAATGCAAGGTACGCTGCAAGTCCTCGTCGGTAACGCTGGCGACATAGGCCCGCAACGCGTCAGCCTCGACCTGCCAGCGCGCGTGCAGCGCATCAAAGGATTGATACGATTCGATGTCACCGGAATCGATGGGTGGCAGCGCTTGCCAGCGCCGCCGCCAGATGACTTCGGCCACCAGCGTATGTGCCAGCGTGCCGAACAGGCTGCCCATCGGCACAGCGGCGGGCGCCAAGAGTTGTTCGCTGCTGAGGTGCGCCGCCTGATCAAGGATACGCTGGTTAGCCCAGTCGTTGTAGGCGAAGTACATGCCAATGTCGGTTGTGTTCATGGTTGCTCTCCCTTGCGCGTCAGTTTTGGAAGCTGGTTGGAAAGACTTCGGAAGTCGCCGAGTCAACACGAGGGCTTGTGCCAGCCGTTGCGGGCCGCTCCTGACAAGCAGCCGACGACTTCCGAAGTCCGTGTCGTCTCTGTGTTGCCGGCTGCCATTATACCTGTGAATGGCACACAGCAACAGGTTGCGCGGCGCAATTGGCCGAGTCAATACGTTAAACATGACGTAAGGTGTGCCGTGATTAGCGGCAGTGAATGTGTACCAGGGAAAGGAAACCCGGATGTCCATACCTGTATCAGGATCGAAACGCATCGCCGCGGTGCTTGGGGCCATGAGCCCGTTCCTTAATTTCTTCCAGGACCCGGTCGTGACCTCGCGCATGGGGAACCCCGGCGTCAGCGATTTTGTGGCCGGCAATCCGCAGGAGATGCCGCTGCCGGAGTTCACCGAGGCATTGCAGCGCTGGAGCACGCCGCACGACAAGGATTGGTTCGCCTACAAAATGAGCGAGCCAGGCCCGCGCCGTATCGTGGCTGAAACGCTGCGGCAGCGCTTCGACATGCCCTTTGACGCTGACGACATCTTCATGACCAACGGCGCATTCGCAGCCATCGCTGTGGCGTTAGGCGCGATCACCGATCCGGGCGACGAGATCATCTACATCAGCCCGCCCTGGTTCTTCTACGAAGCGATGATTGCCTCCAGCATGGGAACGCCGGTGCGGGTGCAGTGCGACCCGGTCAGCTTCGACCTGGACCTGGCCGCGATCGAGGCTGCCATCACGCCGCGGACGCGCGCCATCATTGTCAATTCGCCTAACAATCCCACCGGCAGGATCTACCCGCCGGCCACGCTGACAGCGCTGTCAGATCTGCTGACGGCTGCCAGCCAGCGCAACGGCCGGACGATCTACCTGCTGTCCGACGAGTCGTACAACCGGATCGTCTACGATGGCCGCGAGTTCACGACCCCGACTGCCTATTACGATCAGTCGTTTCTGCTCTACACCTATGGCAAGACGCTGTTGACGCCCGGCCAGCGCATCGGCTACATCGCACTGCCGCCGTCAATGCCGGCGCGCGAGGCAATGCGTCCGGCAATCCTCGCGTCCCAGGTCGTTACGGCCTACGCTTTTCCCAACGCCCTGTTGCAGCATGCCCTGCCCGACCTGGAAAAGCTCTCCATCGACATCGAGCACCTGCAGGCCAAGCGTGACAGGCTCGTGAGCGCGCTGCGCGACATGGGTTACTCCCTGCGCAGCCCGGAGGGGACCTTCTATCTGCTGGTGCGTTCACCGCTGGCCGACGATGTGGCGTTTTGCCACTGGCTGGCGGAGCGTGACGTGTTGGTGCTGCCGGGCGCAACATTCGAGATGCCCGGCTATTTTCGTATCTCGATCACTGCCAGCGATGCGATGATTGATCGCGCCCTGCCCGGGTTTGCCGCTGCGCTGTCACACTTCAAGGAGTAACGCCATGCACGCGTCCGACGTTTTGATGTACGGCCATTTTACGTTCATGCGCACGCTGGATCTGGTTCCGGCCGACCAGCGCACCACCAGTGGGGCGGTAGGCTACTGGTCGGTCAAGGATCTGGTGGCGCATCTGGCATCTTTTGAGCTGGTGCTGGTGGAGGTGCTGCAGGATGTGGTGACACCGTGTCCGACCCCGCTGCGCGATGCGCTCAAAGCCGACGGGCAGGCGTTCAACGATCATCAGGTGGACGAACTGCGCAACGGCTGGACGTACGAACGGTGCCTCGAGGAATACCTCGCCGCGCACGAACAGGTCCGTGGACTGGTCAGCGATCTGCCGGCCGGCTTGCTGCAGCGGACCGGTGCGATTCCCTGGTACGGCGCGCAATACGACCTGGAAGATCTGATCGCCTATCAATACTACGGCCACAAGCGCGAGCACAGTGGCCAGATTCAGACATTTCGTGACCGATTTCGATGAATGGGAAGAGGGAAAGATGGGAAATGAGGGAAACCAAGGGGCCGACCTGCGCTTGTCTCTTTCCCTCCTTTCCCTCCTTCTCTCCGTGGTGAGCTTCTATCCGATCTGTGAAGGCGGGCGGATGAGGTCGAACATGGCCGGGGCGACGCGGCTGTAGCTGTTGCCGGCCAGGCGGCCGATGGGTTGCAACTGCGCGATGTCGATTTTGTCGCCGCCGATCAGCAGCGCGTCGTCCACGTGTAAATGCACGACCTCGCCGATGACCACGCTGGCCGCGCCGGGCTGGTCGCCAAGATCGACGATCTGCGTCAGCCGGCACTCGAAGTGGATGGGGCTTTCAGCGACACGCGGCGGGCGCACCACGCTCGATGGCGCCGGCGTCAATCCGGCCGCCGCGAACTCGTTCACATCCGCAGGCAGCTCAGTTGACGTGATGTTCATCGCCGGTCCCAGAGCCTCGGTGACGATGTTGACGACGAACTCACCCGTGGCGCGCACGTTGTGCAACGTGTCCTTGGGCTGGCCGTCGGTGGAGCGGATCATCGGGCAGAACAGAACATGCGGCGGATTGGCCCCGGCCGCGGTGAAAAACGAAAACGGCGCGAGATTCGGCTCGCCCGCCTCGTTCACAGTCGACACCCAGCCAATGGCGCGCGGCACAATCGACCCAATCATCAGCTTGTACAGCGACTGCCAGGGG
This sequence comes from Anaerolineales bacterium, assembly GCA_020634615.1. Lineage (GTDB taxonomy): Bacteria > Chloroflexota > Anaerolineae > JAAEKA01 > JAAEKA01 > JACKBK01. The sequence goes on along the minus strand of JACKBI010000015.1, from coordinate 140,119 downwards.
AGGGAGGAGGGGGTGATTTCCAAGGGTAACGCTCCTTTGAGAAGAGGGAAAGGAAGGAAAGAAGGGAAAGGAGGGAAACCGGAGTGAGGGCTGATCCCCAGTCCCCATTCCCCACTCCCCACCCCCTACAGATTGCCGCGCCGCTCCTGCTCCATTTCCAGCGCCTCGAACAGCGCCTTGAAGTTGCCTTTGCCGAAGCCGCGGCTGCCGTGGCGCTCGATGACCTCGATGAACGCGGTGGGACGGTCTTGCAGGGGGCGCGAGAAGACCTGCAACAGATAGCCCTCGTCGTCCCGATCCACCAGGATTCCCATCTCGCGGATGGCCGCCATGTCCTCGTCGATCTTGCCGATCCGCTCGGGCAACTGGTCGTAATAGGCGTCTGGCACGCGCAGGAACTCGACGCCGTTGGCGCGCAACTGGCTCATCGTCGCCAGAATATCGCCGGTGCTCATGGCCACGTGTTGCACTCCCGGCCCCATGTAGTAGTCCAGGTATTCCTCGATCTGGCTCTTGCGCTTGCCCTCAGCCGGCTCGTTGATGGGGAACTTGACCCGCCCGCTGCCGTTCTGCATCACCTTCGACATCAGCGCAGAGTATTCGGTGCTGATGTCCTGGTCGTCAAAGTGCAGCAACTGGCGGAAGCCCATCACCTGGTGGTAGAAGTTGACCCAGTAGTTCATCTTGCCAAGCTGCACGTTGCCCACCATGTGATCGACAGCCGCCAGTCCGGTCGACTGGGCCGGCATGTCCAGCGGTCGGTAGCTGGGCGCAAAGGGACCGCGGTAGTCGTTGCGATCCACGAAGACATGCAGCACCTCGCCGTAGATTTGGATGGCTGAGGTACGCAGTACACCGTACTCGTCCGCTTCCTCGCGCGGCGCCCAGGCGCTCTTGCCGCCGCGCTGGGTGGTCTCGCGCCAGGCTTTCTCCACGTCATCCACTGTCAACGCGATGGCCTTGATGCCGTCGCCGTGGACCAGATGATGCGCGGCGATCTCGCTGCTGGGGCCGTAGGCGGCGGAGATGACGAAACGAATCTTGCCCGATTCCAGCACATATGACGCGAACTGGCGATTGCCGGTTTCCAGCCCGGAATAGGCCACCGGCTTGAATCCGAACGCCTTCCACCAGTAGTACATGGTCTGCTTGGCGTTGCCCACCCACCAGTGAACGTGGTCGATAGCTTTCAGTTGCAGGAAATCGGCTTCCTCGGTGATGGCGCGTGCGCCGTTGGTTGGCACGGTCATGGCAGTACTCCTCTTGTATAGATTCGTCTGGAGGCTGTTATCAAAGACTTCGGAAGTCGCCGGCTTGCAAAGAAGACAGCCCTGAACGCGCAAACCGGCTCTACAGGTAGACCCGGCGACTTCCGAAGTCTGGATCTGCGAAAGGCCTCTCAGATAAACGTCGCGATCTCGTTCAATGGCTTCTTGTTCAGCGCGTGAGTTGGCACGCGCGCGTCCGCGGCCGGGTAACCGGCCACCAGGATCAGGAACGGCCGTTCATTGGCCGGCCGGCCCAGCAGGTCGTTGAGGAAACCCATGGGATTGGGTGTATGGGTCAGCGTGGCCAGTCCGGCGTGGTGCAGCGCGGTGATCAGCATCCCCGTCGCGATGCCGACCGACTCCTGCACGTAGTAGTGTTTCACCTTGCGGCCATCAGGCAGCAAACCGTAGGACTGGCCGAAGATCACGATCAGCCAGGGAGCGATCTCCAGGAATGGCTTGTTGGGATCGGTGCCCAGCGGCGCAAGCGCGTCGATCCACTCCTGCGGCGCGCGCCCGCTGTAGAACTCCCGCTCCTCGGCCTCAGCCGCCGCGCGGATCTGGCGTTTGATGGCCGGGGCGGCCACGGCGACGAAATGCCATGGTTGCAGGTTGGCGCCGTTGGGGGCGCTGCCGGCCGCCAGGAGGCACGTTTCGATCAATGCGCGCGGCACAGGCCGGTCGGAAAACTCGCGCACCGTCCGTCGCCGGCTGAGCTCAGCGTAGAACGCCTCAGCCCGCCGCTGCATCTCGTCGGGCGGGTATTCGGTGAAGTCGAGGGGAATGAACGTGGGTTGGGTCATGGTAATCACACAAGCTGGAGGGAAAGGAAGGAAAGAAGGGAAACCCGACGAAACAACCTTGGGCGGGAGGGCGTTTCCTTCCTTTCCCTTCTTTCCCTCATTTCCCCTTCTGCTTGATCACCTGCGCCAATCGCTCGACTGCGACGGGGATCAACTCCGGCTGCACGTTGCTGAAATTCAGGCGCAGTGTGTTGTGGGAGCCGCCGTTCAGCGCAAACGCCGCTCCGGGCACGAAAGCCACACCTGCTGCGATCGCATCTTCCAGTAACGCCCACGTGTCGATTTCCTCGCGTAGCGTCAGCCAGACGAACAGCCCGCCTTCCGGCCGTGTCCAGCTTGCCCGGTCACCGAGATAGTGTGCCAACGCGTCGAACAACACATCGCGGCGGCAGCGGTTGGCAGCGTTGAAGCGCGCCAGGTGTCCTGCCATCAGCCCTTGTTCAACAAACAGGCTGACTGCGCGCTGGATCAATGTCGAAGATTCCAGGTCGATGGACTCGCGCAGCACCGTCACCTGCGAGGCCAGTTCAGCCGGAGCAACGATCCAGCCCAGCCGTAGCGACGGCGCCAGCATCTTGGAAAACGAGCCGATGTAAAACACGGCGCCGGCCTCGTCGAACGCCTTGATGGGCGGTAACGACTGGCCGTCGAATCTCAACGCGGAATAGGGGTCGTCCTCCACCAGCGGCACCCGGTAGCGAGCTGCCAGTTCAGCGATGCGCTGCCGCTTCTCGAGAGTGAGGCTGACGCCCAGCGGGTTGTGGAAGTCGGGGATGACCACGGCCAGCCGCGGCCGCGGCGTGCGGTGAAATGCCTCCTCCAGCGCGTCGACATCAACGCCGGTGGCCAGGTCGGTGGGGACCGTGCGCATCACTGCGCCTCGGCCGGCGGTTACCTGCTGAATGCCGGTGAAGGTGATTGCTTCGACCACGGCAGGCTGGTCGGGATTGAGAAAAAGCCGCGACAGGATGGTCAGACCCTGCTGTGCGCCGTTGGTGATGTGGACCTGCTCTGGCTCACACGCGACGCCTCTGGCGCGCATGGTGTCGCAGATCCAGCGGCGCAGCGGTTCGATCATCGGGCTGTATTGCAAGGCGCGCGTTCCGTCGCGCCGTAACACGGTTTCGATGCACTCCTGCAACTGAGCCAATGGCAGCAACTCGCTGGCCGGCAGCCCGCCTGCCAGTGAGATCACATCAGCGCGCGCTGTCAGCTTTAACAACTCGCGCATCACCGAGCGCTTGAGTGTGCCAGCTTCGCTGCTCAGCGCGAGTTGGGCGGGTATCGTGCGTGCTCCGTTCGACAATGCTGCTTGCGTTGCTGTGGCCGCCATGAACATATTTTGTCTCGTTTTCTGTGCTGTGAGCGATCCGTTCACAGCTTACTGCTTGCCTATCGTCGGAACTGGCAAGTCAGGGACACTGCGTACCGATCACTGATCCCCGTCCAGCGGCAGCGCCGTGGACGCCTTGACTACGCTCAGCACCAGGCTGGTGTAGATGCGCGCCACGCCGGCGATGGGTGTCAGGCGGTGGAGCACGAAACGCTCCAGGTCCTTGCGGTTGCGGATCGCCACCTTTAGCAGGTAGTCGAATTCGCCGGTGACATGAAACGCTTCCAGCACCTCGGGCATGGCCTGCACGGCGGCTTTGAAAGCGGTCACGCTGTCGGGCTGGTGCATCTGCAGGCTGACGTTCACGAAGCAGACCATGTCGTAGCCGGCCTGCTCCCAGTTCAGCAGCGCCACGTAGCGATCGACGTAGCCGTCCTGCTCCAGCCGCTTGATGCGCGCGTGGGTGGCGGAGGTAGACAGTCCAACGCGGCGGGCCAGTTCGACGCTGCTCAGCCGGCCATCCTCCTGCAATTCTTTCAGTATTTGGCGATCCAGGTCGTCCAGAGTGGTGTCGTACGAGGATTTTATCACGCTGTCCTGCTTTCGTCAACGGATTTACGGCAGGATAGTCTATCTTTCGGAAATATGCAAGGAAACGCATAAGTTCACAGAAAGATATCCCGTGAAAGTGTCGTTGCCCGTTCGGTGGTCTCGAGCGTGTCTTTTTCCTGAGGCAATGATTTCGTTGGCAGCCGGAGAATTCTGTGTTACAATGCGCAAGCCAATTTTTCTGGATCGCGTCACGAGGTTCCAATGCCAACGCAATTGACACAAAGACAGAAGATAGGGATCGGTATCATCGCAGCCGCCGGCTTCCTGGTGCTGGTGATGATCTTCCTCTATTTGATGACGCATCCGGTTGTCACCAACCGGCTGCGTGACATCTCTATCATCATCCTGGCCATCACGCTGATCGCGCTGGACGCTATTCTGATGGTGATGATGTGGCAGATTATCAAGCTGCTGATGTTCCTGCTCGAGGAGCTCAAGCCGGTCCTGGAAAGCCTTCAGGAGACTTCAAGCACTGTGCGCGGCACGGCCAGCTTCGTCAGCGAAGGTGTCACCAGCCCGATGATCGACGTATCTGCCAAGACCGCTGGTGCGAAGGGTTCGGTGCGTTACATTCTGGGAAGCCTCGGCATCAAGGCCAAAAAGCAGACGCCCGATCCGGCAGCCGGCTACCAGCCCGATTGGTCCACAGGCACGGCTGCCCCGTCAGGTGGCGCGACTCATACTACGCAGGAGACGACGAACAATGGCGAACGAGAAGGAATCTAACGCGATGTTTTGGGGATTCGTGCTGGGCGCGATCGGCGGCGCCGCTTTTGCGCTGCTGCGCACGCCGCGTTCCGGCCGCGAGATTCGCGGCGAGATCACCAGCCAGGCCAGTCGCCTGACCTCGCGCGGCCAGCAGTCGATGGACTACGCCTGGCAGCCAGCCAGCTCAGTGCAGCAAAAAGCCGCCGGCATGGCAACCGATGTGCAGAAGCAGGCAGGAGAAGCCGTCGATGTCGTCGCCGATGCGGCCTCCACTGCTTCGGAGACGCTGCAGGAACAGGTTTCGGATGCAGCGGATGCCGCTCAGGACGTGGCAAGCGACAGCGCCGAGGCGCTGCAACAGCAGGCGGCTGATGCTGCCGGGGCAGCCAGTGATGCCCTCGACGATGCAGCAGACAAACTGGCCAGCGATTAACTTTCGACAACAGCTTTGGCTGGTCTTTGCCTGCGTCCCGGCAGGCGCCAGACTGAACCAACTGTGATAAACGAAGGAGGCCAGGCATTCACGTGAATGCCTGGCCTCCTTCGTTTTCTGGGAAACAGGTTCGAACTACTCGACCGCGAACCCCGAAGCGGTCCACGAGTTCATCCCGCCCGTCATGTTGTGAGCATCGAAGCCGGCCTGGCGCAGGAGTTGTGTCGCCTGACCGCTGCGGTTGCCACTGCGGCAAACGGCCACGACGGTCTTGTCGGTCGGAATCTCGCTTAGCCGGCTGGACAACTGGCCCAGCGGGATCAGGTTTGCTCCGGGCACGTGCCCGTCGGCATACTCAAAATCCTCGCGCACATCCAGCACATACACGTCGTCGCGGTTGCGGATGTCGTTCAATTGAGCGGCGTTGATGTCGACCGGCAGGTTGAGGGCTTCGACGGCTTGCGCCGCCGGGGCGGATGCTGCGCCAGATGCAGGCGCCTGCGCCGGGTTTGCACTCGCGCCGCAGCCGCTCAAGGCGATGGCAGCGACCAGAATCGCGCCTAGCAGGAATTGTGGATATCGTTTCATTGTCTTGTTCACTCGTCTCCTTTGATCTCTCTGTCAGCCAATAGATGCATAATTCTGGTGAAACGTTACCATGCATCGTTTGGCGGCGTCTGTGGGGCAGCCCTCAGTGCGCTGTCCACCAGCTCGATCATCCGCGCGACGCGCAAATCCCAGGTGTTGGCTGCCGCCACAGCCCGTCGAGTCGCCTGCGCCAGCGGATCGGCCGTTTCGGGCAGTGACGCCTCGACTGCAGCGATGAAGCCGGCCGCGTCGCCGGCCAAGCGTACTGTGTTGCCGAACTGTGCCAACTCAGGCAGCGGCGTCGCCACTACTGGCTTGCCGCCTGCCAGGTACTCGTACACTTTCAGCGGATTGACGTGCCGCGTCTGCTCATTCAACCGGTACGGGATCAGGCAAACGTCGCACTCGCCGATCACCGCCGGCACCTGCTCGTGCGCGACCGGCCCCGTGAAGTGCACGTTTGGCAGGCTGCGCAGGCTGGCCAGGTCTGCATCGCTGACGCCGTAGCTCACCGGCCCCACCAGCGCGAGCGTCCAATCCGGCCGCTGCCGCGCCACTGGTGCCAGCAGTTCCAGGTCCAGCTTGGCATTGATTCCGCCGACGACACCCAGCACAGGCCGGGGCAGCTCGTCCAGCGGCGTGGCGTCCGCGGATGCCAGCTCACGTTGAAAGGCGCGGAAATCCACCGCGTTGGGCATGTAGTGCGTGTTGGGATTGATGGCCTGCCGCTCCTCGACCAGACTGCGGGCCGTGCAGAATACCAAATCCGCGCGCTCTGTCAACCGCCGGTCCAGGTTGCGCTGCAAAGTTCGCTGCTCGTCACTGAGGCCAGGATATGCGCTGTACTCGTCCACCACGTGGTAGATCACCAACTGCGGGTTGAACTCGTCCACGAAGTGCAGCATGCCCGGACGGAAGAGCCAGAGGATGGGGGATGGGGACTGGGGATTGGGGACTAGGGGCTGGGTGGCGGCGAGTTGGTTCAGGGCGGATTGCCAGCGTCGTTGGCGGGCGGCAGCGGTCCAGCTACCGAGGATAGGCGCGCCGGTGGCCGCGGTGAGCGGCGACCAGGTGAAACGGTAGAGGTTGTCGTCCAGGCGGGTCAGCGGAGGCGTGCGAAGATCGGCCAGATGCCAGTGGCCGGCGCGATGCTGGCTGCGCAGGGACGGCAGATGCAGCTCCGGTCCGGCCATCACCACCGTGAATCGCCGCGCCAACCGCCGCGCGATCTGCGGCTTGTCCTGCCACAGCGCGGTGGGTGGGTCGGGAGTGAAGAAGAGGATGGGCGGCATGGTGGAATAGTAACATTGTTCTCCCAGTCCCGCAATCTGTTGCCGCCAGCAACCTGGCGAATGTTATGTACTCCACACCGGTTTGCAATCGGCTGAATGATCCGTATCAAACATGATTTTGCGCATATGTAATTGCTCTAGCTTGTGCTATACTAATGCTGTCGCATCGTTAATCGACTGAAAAGCCGTTCCTCGGCCAGATCAGCCGGTGATCAAAGTCTAAAGTAAATTTGCGTTTGTTTGGGAGGGACACTCAATGCCCCGACTTCGTAGCATCATCAGAGTCCTAATCGCAGGTGCAGCCGGCGGACTCGTCGGCTACTTCATCGGCGTCTTTCTGGATGGCTGGCAGCATGAGCTGACGGTTGCCGGTTTCGCCCTTGGCGCGCTGTCAGAGATGTGGCATATCACAAAACAGCGGCGCTGGTTCATCGTTGGGCTGTTGGCTGTGTTGTATGTAGTCAGCTACATTCAAGGCGGGATCATTGCACTCTTGGCGGCACTGGCAGCCACGGCGTTAACCTTCATATTGTCGGCGGTGATTGTGCGCCACCTTTATCCTGGTGGAGAATGGGAGGCACTAATGCATCACCTGCGTCTGGCGTTGGGCATGACGCGCGGCTTCATGATCGTTGAGGATGCGAAGATAGTGGTGCCCAAAGACAAGAAGGGGCCGCTGATGGGACCGCATGAGCTGATCGTCAAGCCCATGAACGCCCTTGTTTTGGAACGCGGAAAACAGCAGACGCGCATTGTAGGTCCTTCGCGGCTGAAAACTGACCCGTTTGAATATCCCAAAAAGTCCATCCCTCTAGGACGACAACAGATACGTCTCGACATCCCCCATGTATTGAGCAGTGACTGCATTCCGGTGACAGTGACCCTGTGTGCCAGCTATGGAATTGACCTGCCAGACGCTGTGGTGCTGGGCAAGGAGGATTGGGATGAAGATACCCACGCTGTCGTGTTGCAGAATATCCTACTGCATACGCCTGACTGGACCAGGCAAACGCAATCAGCTATTGAAGCGGCGGCTCGGGTCGAGTTCCACAAGATGAACCTTGACCAACTGCTCGATCCATCTCAATACGCTGCCATGCAGAAGTCCATAGAGACCACGGCGCATGCTGCTGCAACTGCGTGGAATGTGAAGGTCACATCAGTCATGATTGAGAATGTTCAGCCACCTGTTGAAATAAAGGCTGCCCGAACATCAATGCGAGTCGCAATGGCAAGCGGTGAAATTCATAAACAGCGAGCTGCGGCAACGCACGATGCCTTGATGACCTTGGCCGATGCATATAACCATGCCAAAGAGAACGGCATGTCTGAGGATGACATCAATCGCTTCTTGCTGCGCGAGGTTCTGGAAACGATGTTCAAGGACCCGGGCAACAAGATCATGCTCTCCCCGGAATTGAACAGTCTGCTGCAGTCATTGAGGCCGTAAGAACGGCTGCCGCTCATTTGATCCCCGTGTGCGACGTGCTCTTCGAATCATCTGTGACCAGAACTACTGGCGCAGGCACTTGATTTGCGCGGACATCAATGCTGAGCGACACCGCCACAGCGTTGAGTGCTGCAAGAAAGCCGGCATGGAACAAATCAGCATCGTCCGACGATGCAACTGCCGGCAGCCAGTTAGCCGTGCTTGCGATGCCAGCGATGATGTCCTGAAGTTGGGAGCGCAGATAGACGTCGGATTTCATGAGAAACAGAAGCGTGACTCAGGAATTCTCATAGCGATGATTGCGGCGGACTTTGCGGAGACTATGGAGATGAGCCATAAGGACTGCCTACGGACAGTCCTGCTGAGAGCATTCGGGTTATGGAATATTACTAGAAAAGATGAGAACACACCATTGCGGAACGGATGTTCTATTGGGAATTATACTACGTCCCGTGTCATTCGTCAACTTAAAATTCTCGAAGTAGCATCCACGTCGTGATGCAGGTGTTTCACCTCTTGTGACTCTGCAGGGCAAATGTGGACGATGAGTCGCGGCTGTGTCAGGCTGTGTTTCGTTGAGCATCCGCCATCAGTGTTTCGATCTGCTGCACTCTAGCGTCCCACGTGTTTGCCAGAGCCACGGTTTGACGGGCTGTCGCTGCTTCACCGTCTTGTTGTGATCCAAGGGCGCTGGCCAGACTGAGCAGCCAGGAGTCCACGGTTCCATCTGCAATTTCGACGACATCGGCGTACTCCACGGCCGCCGGCACACGCGCGCTGACCACGGGTTTGCCTGCGGCGAGATACTCGTACAGCTTCAGCGAACTGATGGCACGCGTCTCGTCGTTGATGCGGTAGGGGATCAGGCAGACGTCGCAGGCGACGATGAAGTGCGGCACGTCTTCCACGGGCAGTACGCCCAGAAAATGGGCGTTGGGGAGCGATTTGAGGGCGGCCAGATCCGCCTCGCAACCGCGCGCGTCCTCGCTGCCGGCGAAGACGAACTGCCATTCCGGTCGCGCCAGCGCCAGGTCACGCAGTAGCGGCAGGTCGAGACGGCTGCTGATGTGGCCGCTGTAGCCCAGGATGGGGTGTGGGGGCTGGAGAGCCTCGAGTTGTGGGAGTTTGCGCGGGTTGGCGAGGGCGCGTTGGAAGGCGTCGAAATCGACGCCGTTGGGGACGAGTTCGATGCGGCGGGCGGAAGGGCGTTTCAGCTCCAGCAGGCGCGGAGCGGTGACGATGGTCAGGTCGGCGGCGGCCAGCAGGTTGCGCTCGGCGGTTGCCATCGCGTCGCGCTGGGCGGCTGTGAGGTGGCCGAAGGCGGTGTAGTCGTCGGTGATGTGGTAGACGAGCAGGCTGTGCGGGATGTTATCCGTGGCCCAGCGCCAGTGGGTAGGACGGTAGAGCCAAAGAACTGGGGCGTAGGGCGTGGGGACTGGGGACTGGGGGCTGGGAAGGAAATCGAGTTGGCGGAGGGTGCGGCGCAGGTGGGCGGCCAGCAAGCGGTCAGTCGTGCGGTCGAAGAGGTCGCCGGTGTCGCGGCTGGGCAGGGCAGCAGGGATGCGGTATAGCCACAGATTGGGCTGTTCTTTGGCCACGGCGGGACGGCGCAGATCGGCCAGAGTAACGCGACTGCGGCGCCAGTCTGCCAGGCTGGCGCGCGCCGGCTCTATGTACAGGACGCGGTGACGTCCTGCCAGCCGGCTGAAGATCTGCTGGCGGTTGCGCCAGATGTCGTGCCAGGGGTTGGGGGCGAAGACGACGAAGTTCATGGGAGGAGGTAATCGGTGATCGGTAATCAGTAATCGGTAAACAGTCTCCTGACCGGCCTAACTTGCGTTGGGTGGATCCGGGACTGATCACTGATTACTGGTCACTGATCACCTCTCCGTAAAGTTTGGCGAAGCGCTGTCCGATGCGCTGCCAGTTGAACTGCGCGGCCCACGTCAGGATATCGGGCTGGAAAATTTGCCAGTCGCCGCCTTGCGCTTTCTGCAACGCTGCTACGAGTGCTGTTGGGTCACCGGGATCGTAAAGGACGCCGAGGAAAGGCGCTCTATCCATCGGCTCAACAAAGGCAGGCAACGCCGGGGCGATCACCGGCTTGCCGAAGCTCCAGGCGAGCATGGCCGCGCCGCTGGTGGTGATACGGCGGTACGGCAGGACGACGATGTCCGCGGCGTTCATCCACAGCTGAATGTCGTCATCCAGCACGAACTGTGGATGCCAGTGGATGCGGGCATCGTTGGTATTCCCGGCAAGTTGACCAGCATAGTCGCGCGGCCGCGACTGCCCGGCGATCAACAGCCGCGCCTGTGGGTCGGCGACCTGAACAAAGGCCGGCAGCAGCTCTTCCAATCCTTTGTACGGTCGGATCAGGCCGAAGAACAGGTAGACAGATGCGTCGTCTGGCAGGGCGAGGCGCTGGCGGGCTTCGCTGCGATCCGCGGTGTTCGGGTACGCGCCGATGTAGTTGCCGTGGGGAATGACCGTCACAACGGTCGACGCACCCGCGGGCAGCCTGGCCTGCAACTGCGGGACGATGTAGTCTGCGTGGACGTGAACGGCATCGGCCTGTTGCAGCAATCGATCCAACGCTGCCGCTTCCACCTGCTCGCCCTCGCCTTCGTGCTGGCCCCAGTTGTGCAGCGTGTAGACCAGCCGCCCGCCGCCAGCTTTGTAGTCAGCCAACGCGGCGAAGAACCGGTCAAGAAACTGTGCGCGGCGGGCAGCGGAACGGACGGGCTGTTGAGGGCCGGCTCCAGCCAGCGTCGCGCGCCGCCCGCCCTGCTACACCCCAGCGCGCCAGATGTTGCAGGCTGCGATAGGGCGGTCTGCCCCACAGTTCCAGCCAGTGCAGATGCACGATGTCGGCGCGGCGGGCCGGCTCTGGCAGGCCGTCTGGTCCAGGGTCATCAACGATGGTCGCCGCGACGCCGGCGTCGGCCAGCCCGGCGCGCAACAATGCGATGTACGGGTTGGCGTCGACGGGTTTGCCGCGAGCAACGCAACGCTCAGTGGTCCGGCGGGTGGAGTCACGGTCGTTGCTGGAGTTTCGGGGTCGGTGTGCAGGCAGCAAGCGGCGCTGTCATGTTAATCCTCAAGGTCTTCGGGTGGCTCCGGTCCGCCATCAGGCTGTTCGGGGTCATCGCCGATGCCGTCGATCGTATCGCCGGGCAGGCCCGGTTCGCCTGGCACTTCCGGCGTCTCGTCTTCGTCGGACTCCTCGCCGTTTTCCTCGACAGGCGCTTCCTCGTCGCCCTTTTTCTTGGGCGGCCGACCAAAGGTCTTCAGTCGCTTGGCCAGCTTGCGCAGCCCGTCGTCCACCAGCCGATTGACCGTCTCCTTGGGGAACTTGCCATCCTCGCCACGCTCGCCGGCCTCGACGCCGGTCAGGATCGCGATGCCCTCGTCCACGGTGCGCACGGGGTAGATGTGGAACTGGCCGTCGGCGACCGCCTGGACGACATCCTCGCGCAGCATCAGGCTGTTGACGTTGGCCTGCGGGATGATGACGCCCTGCGCGCCGGTCAGCCCCTTTTCCTTGCAGATGTCGAAGAAGCCCTCGATCTTGTCTGTTGCGCCGCCGATGGCCTGGATCTCGCCGTGCTGGTTGACCGAACCGGTGACGGCGATGCTCTGTTTGATGGGTAGCCCGCTGAGCGATGACAGCAGCGCGTAGATCTCGGTGGAACTGGCGCTGTCGCCGTCGATGCCGTCGTAGTTCTGCTCGAAGGTGATGGTCGCCGTCAAGCTCAGCGGCTTGTTCAATGCATAGCGGCCGCCCAGGAAGCCGTTGATGATCAGCATCCCTTTGTCGTGGATCTTGCCGCTCAGTCGGGCCTCGCGCTCGATGTTGACCACGCCGGCCTGGCCCAGGAAAGTTTTCGCGGTAATGCGCGACGGCTTGCCAAACATGTGGTCGCCCAGCATCAGCACCGCCAGCCCGTTGACCTGCCCGACCACCGCCCCGTCGACATCGATCATGATCGTGCCGTCGACGATCGCCTCGCGTACCCGCTCCTCCACCTGGCCGGAGCGATAACGGCGTTCCTCGATGGCCCGTTCCACATCGGCGCCGGTTACCAGCGTGTGGCCGGCCTTGCCTGCCCAGTAGTCGGCCTCACGGATGACGTCGGCCACGTCGGCGAAGCGTGTTGTCAGCTTGCGTTGATCCTCCACCAGCCGGCCGGCGTGCTCGACCACCTTGGCGACGCCGGTCAGGTCGAACGCCCGCAGTCCCTCTTCTTCGGAGCGTGTACGGATAAATCGGGCGATCTTGACCGTGTTTTCATCGTTCCACGTCATTTCGCTGGCAAAGTCGGCCCGCACCTTGAACAGCTTCTGGAACTCGTCGTCGTAGGCGTAGAGCAGGTAATAGGTGTACGGGTCGCCGATCAGGATGACCTTGACGTTCAGCGGGATCGGCTGCGGGCTGAGGCTGGTGGTGGCGACCACGCTGAGTTGCTCGCTCAACTCTTCGATCCTGACCTGCTTATGGCGCAGCGAGCGCTTGAGCGCTTCGAAGGCCAGCGGTTGGCGCAGCAGTGCGCGCGCGTCGACCACCAGGAAGCCGCCGTTGGCCTGCAACAGCGACCCACCCTTGATCATGCTGGAGTCGGTGATCAGCGCGCCGAACTCGGCTTCGTGCTCGATGCGGCCCACCAGGTTGTAGTAGGTCGGATTGGTTTCGACGATCACCGGCGCGCCCCGCCTGTGCTGATGATCAACCACGACGTTGATCTGGTAGTTGTCGAAGAGCGACTCGGGCGGGCGCAGCAGCAGCGCTGCCGGGATATCGCTGGCAGGCGCTTCGCCGTCATCGGTCTGGGACTTGAACCGGTCGACGTGGTGGGCGATATGCTGGCGCACGTCTTCGAGATACGTGAGTATGTCGTCCCACTCGGCGTACTGCTCTTTCAGCTCATCGAAGCCCGGACCAAGGGTTGCCGCCGCGATCTCCCTGTCAAGGTGCTGCAAGCGGCTGATGGCCTCGTCGTTAATGGTTTTTACCTCGCGCAGCGTCTTCTCCATCTGCTCGACCAGCGCCGGCTCGGCAGCCTCCAACGCGTTGCGTTGCTCCTCCGGTAGCTGCTCAAACTGCTCGCGGGTGGCGGCCTTGCCGTCGATCAGCGGCGCAAAGAGCAGCCCGGTCGGCGTCTCGATGATCGCAAAGCCCTGGCTGCGCGCGCTTGCCTCCATGGCTTCCACCACCCGCTGCCGCCGCTCGTCCAACTCCTGGACCATCTCCTTGCGGTGCTGTTCGTAGTTCTCGCTCTCAAAGGCCTTGGGTAGCAACTCCTCCAGCTCATCCAGCAGTTGGTCGAACCGGTCGCGCAGCTTCGCACCGCCGCCGGGCGGCAGCCGCAGCGCCTTGGGTTCATCCGGCCGCTCGAAGTCGTTGACGTAGGCCCAGTCGTTGGGGATCGGCAGGGTGGCCGCCTTGCGCTCCAGGTATTGGGTAATCGTGGTCGTCTTGCCGGCGCCCGACGGGCCGAGGGCGAAGATGTTGTAGCCGTAATAGGGGATGTCCAGCCCGAACTCGATGGCGCGCGTCGCCCGTTCCTGGCCGATGATGTCATCCAGCAGTTCCAGCTCAGCGGTGGACTGGAAAGACAGATCGTCAGGCGAGCACAGGCGGCGCAGTTGTTCCGCGCTCAACTCGCGGGGGGTGATTGGCATAAAGATGTACCTCGGTGGGATACCGGATCGAAGAAGCTCGCAGGCCACGCGTGGCCCGCGACGATTGTACCATAGCGGCAAGGGCCAACAAAACGAGTTGGTGCGCGTCTGGGGCTGTGTTATAATCTGCCGCATATGGTACCGCACACTGAACAAGAGTATAAAGAGGCCGTTTTTCTTCTTGACAACCTGATCGACGAAGTAGGCGAGAACGAAGCACATCCGCTGGCGTCGTTGATGGAGGTGCTTGGCGTGTTGATCGAAAAGTACGAAGACGAGCACGTGCCAGAGATTTTCGACCTGTAACAACGACGACGCCCATCATTGTTTCTCAAATCCCCCGCCATGGCGCTTCGTTTCATCACTCATAGTGCACCCTGAAAGACGCCACCTCCAACCTGTGATGCCCGACATCCCACCGTCTTTGCCCGCCTTTGCCCACGCCGCGGAGGAGGAGTTCGCGCGGCTGCTGGATTTCTATGGCGTGCGCTGGGAATACGAGCCGCGCACCTTCGTGTTGCGTGCGGATCAGGACGGCAATCCCGCGGTGGCTTTCACCCCTGACTTCTACCTGCCCGACGAGGATCTCTTTGTCGAAATCACGACGATGCGGCCCAAGCAGGTGCGGCGCAAGAACCGCAAGATCCGCTGGCTGGCGGAGCAGTATCCCGAGGTTAACATCAAGCTCTACAAACGCAGTGACTTCCGGCAACTGCTGGCCAAGCACGGTCTGGACGATCTGGCGCGCGTCCCGTGGATTGGGACGGAGGGACAGGGAAACGAGGGAAATGAGGAAATTGGGCTTGAACACGGGTGAGGGTAGCGGATGAGCGGCGTGCTGGAAGTTGATCAGCGGCGTGTTGTGGAGACCGGCGCGGTTGCGGAGGTGCTGTTGACCGCGGACCAGATCCAACAGCGGGTTGTGCAGCTTGGCGCGGCGATCTCCGCCGACTACGCGGGACTGGACCCGTTGCTGGTCGGCGCGCTGCGCGGGGTGACGCTGTTCATGGCGGACCTGGTGCGCACGATTAGCATCCCGCTCCAGATCGACTTTCTGGCGATCACCAGTTACGGCGCGCGCGCCGAGTCTGGTGTGCAGCGCCCGGTGCGCATCACCAAAGACCTGGAGATCGACGTCGCGGGCCGTCACGTGTTGTTCGTCGAGGACATGGTGGACACGGGGCTGTCGCTCAACTACATGCTGCGCCTGCTGCGCGATCGTCAGCCGTCCAGCCTGCATGTCTGCACCATGTTCAACAAGCCGCGGCTGCGGCTGTTTAACCTGCCGCTGCGCTACGTCGGCTTCGAACTGCCGGACCGCTACGTGGTCGGCTACGGCCTGGATTATCGCCAACTGTATCGCAATCTGCCGTACGTCGGTGTGCTTTCGGCCGGTGTGTTGCTCTCGGGTGATTGACGCTGGTCACATGAAAACAGAAAAGAGTTGAAATGAAACTAGACGTTGCGCTGATGACTACTGGACTGCGCGAAGCGGCGGAACTGGCGCAGGCTGCTGAGTCGCTGGGTTTCGACACGCTCTGGACCAGCGAGACGCAACACGACCCCTTTTTGCCACTGGGCGTTGCTGCGCTGAACACGGAGCGCATTGGCTTGGGCACGGCCATCGCGGTCGCGTTCGCCCGCAACCCGGCCTCGACCGCTTATCTGGCGTGGGACTTGCAGGCCGCCTCCAACGGACGCTTCATCCTCGGTCTGGGCACGCAGGTGCAGGCGCACATCGAGCGCCGTTTCGGCATGCCCTGGGGGCCGCCCGCCGCGCGCCTGCGTGAGTTCATTCTGGCCATGCGCGCCGTCTGGGAGTCGTGGCAAACCGGCGGCCGGCTCAATTTCCGCGGCGAGTACTACAAGCTGACGCTGATGGCGCCCTTCTTCAGCCCCGGCCCCATCGACCGGCCACAGATACCCGTCTACATCGCCGCGGTCAACGCGCAGATGTGCCAACTGGCCGGCGAGCTGTGCCAGGGGCTGCACGTCCATCCCTTCCACACCACCCGTTATCTGCGCGAGCAGATCATGCCCAACGTGCAGGACGGTCTGGAAAAGTCAGGCCGCAGGCGCAGCGACCTCGCGCTGTCCAGCAGCATCTTCGTCATCACCGGCGAGACGGCTGAAGAGATGGCCCGGATGCGCGAGGAGATCCGCAGCCAGGTCTCGTTCTACGCGTCGACGCCCAGCTACAGCAAGGTGATGGAACTGCACGGCTGGGGCGAAATCCGCGAGCGCTTGAGCAGTCTGGCCATCCGCCAGCGCTGGAGCGAGATGCCAGCGCTGATCAGCGACGACATCCTGGCGCAGTTTGCGGTCGAGGGTCAGCCGGAAGAACTCCCCTATCTTGTGAAAATGCGTTACGTCGGTCTGCTGGACCGGGTGACGTTCTATCTGCCCTTTGATCCGCAGCGAGTGAAGCTGTGGCGGACGTGGGTGGAGGCGTTCTGAGCAGACTTCGGAAGTTGCTGGTTGCGTAACGAAGGCCG
The DNA here is from genome assembly GCA_020634615.1 of Anaerolineales bacterium. Lineage (GTDB taxonomy): Bacteria > Chloroflexota > Anaerolineae > JAAEKA01 > JAAEKA01 > JACKBK01. The sequence continues at coordinate 123,455 of JACKBI010000015.1, read as the reverse complement.
TTTGAACGCGTGAAACCGATTGTCACTATCAAGCGGCGACTTCCGAAGTCCGGCCACTATGACGTGATTGCAGCAAGCGCTTTCGCGATCTGTGCGCCAACGCGCACGTTGTTTTCCAAAAGTGCCAGATTGGCACGCAGGCTGCGCTCACCGGTCAGTTGGACGATGCGGGCCAGCAGGAATGGTGTAATCTCCTTGCCGCGCACGCCCTGTTCGTCGGCCTCAGCCAGCGCCTGCTCGATGGCCGCGTTGGCTTCGTCAGCGGGCAACTCGAACTCTGCCGGCACCGGTGCGCAGATCAGCACGCCGCCGGGCAGCCCAAGCTTGCGCTTGGCCTCGATGATGGCAGCGGCTTCCTCTGGCGTATCGACGCGCACATCGACCGGCAGGCCGCTGCACCGCGTGTAAAAGGCCGGGAACTCATCGGTGCCGTAGCCGACTACTGGCACTCCCCACGTCTCCAGGTATTCCAGCGTCGCCGGCAGATCGAGGATCGCCTTGGCGCCAGCGCATATTACAGCCACCGGCGTCTGCGCAAGTTCAGGCAAATCCGCGGAAACATCCGCTGCAATCGCGCCGCCAGCAACCTGCCACCTGCCACTTGCCACTTGTAACCTGTGTACCCCGCCGATTCCGCCGGTGCTGAAGACGCGGATGCCGTGTTGCGCGGCGATCCACATCGTCGTGGCGACGGTGGTCGCGCCGGTCCAACCGCGTGCGACCGCGATGGGCAGGTCGCGGCGTGAGAGCTTGCGCACGCCTGCTGTGCTGGCCAGACATTCCAATTCCTCCCCCGTCAGTCCGGCGCGCAATTGACCATTGATCACCGCCACAGTCCGCGGCTCGGCGCCGGATTCGCGCGCAATCGCCTCCAGGCGACGGGCAGTCTCCAGATTCTGCGGATAGGGCAATCCGTGGGAAATAAGGGTCGATTCGAGAGCGAGGTAAGCGGTCATGGTGAGCCTTTGCAGCAAGTGAGTTACGGGAGCTTGTCGCGCCATTGGTTGAGCCAGCGGACCTGGCCGATCCAGTCAGTTGCATTCGTTTCTGACAAGAGCCGATCAAGTGTTGCAATCAGATCCGAAATGCTCCAGCTCTGCTGGGCGGCCAGTACGATTCCGGCATGTTGTTGATATACCTGCGCCAGAGCAAGAAAGTCACGCACGTTGAACGTGAAAATGACACGCCCTTGTGCGCTGGCGCCCAGCAACTGGCTGCGATCGGACGCGTCGTGCGGCATCCAGGGATTTGGAGTCCTTGTGACGTCGTGGCCGCGTGCCACCAGTGCCTGCTGAAGCGCACGGATTGAGGTATCGGCGTCGAGATGGAGCTTAGGCAGCGACATGCGCTGCCCTGACCATGGTGGCCTCCAGACTCGTCTCAACCGCCATAGAAGCTTCGATCTCAGCCCGGTGGGCACGGCTGAACGCCAGCGCATCGGCGATCTGCGCTTCGGCCAGCCCGTATTCTGCGGCTGCTTCGGCCGGTGACAGTCCCCACTGCTCTACAGCAATGGCGACTGCTTCGACGCGCAAACCGGTACCGCGCACAACCGCCACCGGCATCCCGCTGGCCCCGCGGCGGTAGGTCACTTGCGGAAAAGCCGGATCATCCAACTGTTGCCGCAAGCTGCCGACCTTTTCGGAGACCGCCCACAGGATGAACTGGTTCAGGGAAACGCCCTGATCGGCGGCAAGCTGCTCAGCCTCTTGCTTGAGAACCACAGGTAGATTGAGGGGGTAGCGGGCCATGATGCGTTTTCTCCTGTCACTCCTTCCGGAGCAGATGCATTTTCACCAAAATAACACATGGGTATCGTATACGGCATCTTATAGCACATCGTTCAAGGTGTCAAGAGAACTTGCAGAGTCTTGTGCGTCGTGTCTTTCCAGGTGCGCGAGGCAGCGGGACCAATGCTTCGCGGCAATCGCAGACTTTCATTGAGGCCGGTCGCTATGGCATTCACATCTTCTGGATCGACCAGGATCGCGCTGGGCGCGGCCTCGGGCAGCGAGGAACGGTTGGATGTCAGCACAGGCGTGCCGCAGGCAGCGGCTTCTGCGGCCGGCAGGCCAAAGCCTTCGTAGAGCGACGGAAAGGCGAACAGGCTGGCCAGGCTGTACAGCGCCGGTTTGTCGGCCTCGTCCACCCAGCCGGTGAAGTGAACCTGATCGGCGACCCCTTCTTCGGTGGCCACCCGGCGCGGGTCGGGGGTGAACGACGTGTCAGCCGCGGGCAGCTTGCCGGCGATGACGAGATGTGGCGCTTCAGAGTTGCCAACTTTTCCGAAAGTTGGCAACTCTTGTCGACTCCAGCGGGCATAGGCCTGGATCAGTCGCGGTACGTTCTTGCGCACATCAAACCCGCCCAGATAGAGGATGAATCGGTCGGGCAGCGCGTATCTGGCGCGTACCCGCGCCAGTTCAGCCGGGTCGGCAACCGGGCGGAACGACTCATCGGCAGCCAGCAGCACCGCGTGGACCAGACCCGGCGCGATGCCAAGGTGTTCGGTGATGTCACGCCGGCTGGCTTCGCTGTCGGTGAGAACGAGGTGCGCCCGGCGGGCTGTCCGGCTCACCAGCCACGTGTAGGCGCGCTGTAAGCTGCCACCGCGGTAGGCAGGCAGCAACAACGGGATGATATCGTGGACGGTGACAACGGTCCGGCAGGGACGCTGCCACGGTGATCCCCAATATGGCACGAAGGCGATACCCGCAGCAAGACGGCGACAGGCGCGCGGGAAGGTCACCTGCTCGAACCACAGCTTGGCCAGGTTCTCGCTGAGCCGACGAGCGGCTGGCGGCGCGATCACCACCTGCCAGCCCGCTGGCGCGTCGTTCTCGCTGGCCGAGGGGAGCACCAGTGTGAAGCGATGATCGGGAGCAGCCGCGGGCAGATGTTCTGCCAGACCGTGCAGATACTGCCCCGATCCGGTGTTCATCTGTCCCCAAAACCAGCCGTTGACAACAATATGGCTCACGGTGTTATTGCCGATCAGGCCGGGCGCATTCGCCAGACCCAGCCGCGCTGTGGGGCGAAGAGCGCGACGACGAGGAAAATGCCCGTGCAGACCAGCACGATGGCGGCGCCCGAGGCGATGCTGATGTAATAGGACAGGTACAGACCGACGACACCTGAGATCGCGCCGATCAAGGCAGCCACGGCCATCATGGTCGGCAGACGGCGGGTCAGCAGGTAGGCGGTCGCGGCGGGCGTCACCAGCATGGCCAGCATCAGCGCAACGCCCACCGTCTGCAGCGAGACTACGATGGTTACGGCGATCAGCATCAGCAACAGGTAGCGCAGCGCTTCGGTCGGAAGCCGCAATGTTTCGGCCAGCACCGGATCGAAGGAGATGACCAGGAATTCTTTGTAGAAGGCGATGATGATCAACACGACCAGCCCACCGAAGACGGCTGTCAACAACAGGCTGGCAGTTGTCACCCCCAACACGTTGCCAAAGAGCAGGTGCACCAGATCGACGGTGTAGCTGCGCATGGTCGAGATCAGCGCGATGCCCAGCGCAAACATGCCGGCAAAGACGATGCCGATGGCCGTATCCTCCTTAAGCTGTGCGCCCTTGCTGATCGCACCGATACCCACCGCGGTCAGGATGGCAGTCACCAGCCCCCACCAGAACAGCGATGCGCTGGCAGCGCCGCTGATCAGATAGCCGATCGCGACGCCCGGCAGGATCGCATGGGCCAGTGCGTCGCCGAAGAAGGCCATGCCGCGCAGGATCACGTAGCTGCCTACCAGCGCGCAGACGATCCCCACGATCACCGCCGCGGCCATGCCGCGCACCATGAAGGGGTAGGAGAGAGGTTCGAGGAAAAAATTAAGCAGGTTGGGCATGGGCGGGAAGTGACCAGTAACCAGTAACCAGTATTCAGTAATCAGAACCTTGTAATCAGCGCGGTCCTCTGACCCGTGCCTACTGTTTACTGTCTACTGATCACTGATCACTGCTTACGGGTCGCAGCAGGTGTCGTTGACGATCAGGGTTCCGTCGCCGGTGTCCAGCATGCGGATGTGACCGCCGTAGGCGCTCAGGAGGCGTTCTGAGGTGAATACTGTTTCGGACCGGCCAAAGCCCAGCAGCCGGCCGTTGAGCAGCATCACCCGGTCGAAGCGCTCCGCAGCCAGGTTGAGGTCGTGGGTGGCAATCATTACCGTGACGCCGCGGGCGCGTAGTTCGTCCAGCACGGCAAAGATGTCCTCCTGAGAGCGCACATCCAGCCCGGTCAGCGGTTCGTCCATCAGCATCAGCTCTGCCTCCTGGGCCAGCGCGCGGGCAATGAAGACGCGCTGCTGCTGGCCGCCGGACAGCTCACCGATCTGGCGTTCGGCAAACTCTGACATGCCAACCACGGCCAGCGACTGATGCACATAGTCCCAGTCGAGTCGTTTGGGTCGGCGAAACAGCCCCAAACGGCCAATGCGTCCCATCATCACAACATCGGCTACGTCGACGGGGAATGTCCAGTCCACCTGGCTGCGCTGTGGCACATAGGCGATGCAGATATGTTTGCCCGGCCCGCTGCCGGCCACTGTGACTTCACCGCCGCTGCTGGGCAGCACGCCGGCGATGACCTTGAACAGTGTGCTCTTGCCCGCGCCGTTAGGACCGACCACCGCCACCTGCTCGCCCGCGATCAGGTCGAACGAAATGTCCTGCAGGGCAAAGCGGCCGTTGTAGCGCGCCGAAACATCACGCAGCGCGAGAATCGGCTCGCCGGCCAGGTGCGGCTGTGGTTTGCCCATGAGTGAAGGAATCTGGCGCAGGTTTTGCATGGTTACCTCACCCCTGGCAGCGCTCGCACAGGCCGTAGAACTCCAGCAGATGGCCACGGATGTCGAAGTTGAGCCGCTGCGCCAGGGTTTCCTGGAGTTGACCGACTGTGCACTCGTCGAATTCGACCACCTGCCCACACTCAGAGCAGATCAGGTGGTGATGGCCGCGGTCAGCGCGCGTGAAGCAGACGTTCTGCTCGCCCAGGTAAATCGGGCGCACGACGCCGAGGCGGATCAACAACTCCAGCGTGCGATAGACTGTTGCGCGGCCGATGGCCGGCTGGACCGCCTGCACGCGCTCAAGAATCTGGGCGCGGCTGAGGTGCTCATCAGTTTCGTCCAGCACTTGCAGCACCGCGAGCCGCGGCGGCGTCAGCTTGTAGCCGGCCAGTTGCATCCGTTCCGTAACGTTTTGTTCCATCTTGTCGTTTGCAGTATGGATTGAGATTGGTTCTCAGTGATACCGAGTCTCAATTATAGGCGAGACGAGCCATGCGTCAAATCGGGATCTGTGCGAAGTTCGACTTGTTCCGCAAAGTCGAACTTCCACATCGTGGTTCTCTTCCCATGTTTTTCGCCAGTATGCTATAATTGCGGCGATGGCGGCAGGGTCGCCGCGCGCACCAGATCAGACTGTTCCCAAACCGGTACTTTGGAGAGAACATATGCCCGTCGCAGAGAAACTTGGCGCTTTTTATCTTGGCAAGGACTTTGACCTTGCCGCCGGCACGCTGGGTGAGACGCCCCTGATGTACGACGCCCGCGACCTGACCACTCATGCGGTCTGTGTCGGCATGACTGGCAGCGGCAAGACTGGCCTCTGCATTGACCTGTTGGAGGAAGCTGCGCTGGACAAGGTGCCGGCGATCATCATCGATCCCAAGGGGGACATCACCAACCTGCTGCTGACATTTCCCGACCTCCGCGGTGAGGATTTCCTGCCCTGGATCAATGCCGACGATGCCCGCCGCAAGGACATGACCCCCGAGGCTTTTGCTGAGAAGACGGCCAACGACTGGCGCAACGGGCTGGAGTCGTGGGATCAGGGACCGGAGCGCATCCGGGCATTGAAGGAGAGCGCCGATTTCGTCATCTACACACCCGGATCCGATGCCGGTGTGCCGGTCAGCATTGTCAGTTCGCTGGCCGCGCCGGAGCTGAACTGGGACGACAACCAGGAGGCGCTGCGCGAACAGATCAGCGGCACCGTCAGCGCGTTGCTGGGACTGGTGGGCATCGCAGCCGATCCGATGCGCAGCCGCGAGCATATCCTGCTGGCGACGATCTTCGAGTACTACTGGCGTAAGGGCCAGGATCTCGACTTGCCCAAGCTGATCCTTTCGATCCAGAACCCGCCGGTGCGTCAGCTGGGCGTCTTCGACGTCGATACGTTCTTCCCGCAGAAGGACCGCTTCGCGCTGGCGATTACGCTGAATAACATGATCGCCTCGCCGGCGTTCGGTGCGTGGATACAGGGCGTGCCGCTCAACATCGACCATATGCTCTACGGCGGCGATGCCAAGCCCAACATGAGCATCTTCTACATTGCACATCTCAGCGACGCCGAGCGGATGTTTTTCGTCACCCTGCTGCTGGAACAGGTGATCACCTGGATGCGCGCGCAGCCAGGTACCACCAGCCTGCGCGCGCTGGTCTATATGGACGAGGTGTTCGGCTTCTTCCCGCCCGTCGGCGAACCGCCCAGCAAGCGCCCGCTGCTGACGCTGATGAAGCAGGCGCGCGCTTTCGGCGTCGGCATGATGCTGACGACCCAGAACCCGGTGGACCTGGACTACAAGGGACTGACCAACGCCGGCACCTGGTTCATCGGCAAGCTGCAGGCGGAGCGCGACAAGGCGCGCGTGCTGGAAGGGCTGGAAACCGTCTCGGCCACAGCCGGCAGCGGCTTCAACCGCAGCCAGCTTGACAAGATCATCCCCAGCCTGGGCAGCCGCGTTTTTCTGATGCACAACATCAACGAAGATAGTCCAGTCATCTTTCAAACCCGCTGGGCCATGAGCTATCTGCGCGGTCCCTTGACCCGCAGCCAGGTCAAGACGTTGATGGCCAGCCAGCCGGCCGCCACCCAACCGGCTGAGGAGGTCAGTCAGCCGGCCGCGCCGCCGGCCCCAGGCATTGCCAGCTACGCAGCGACTACCAGCGCCGTGGCGCCGGCCTTGCCGCCCGACCTGCCACAGGTCTACCTGCCTGCGACCCGGTCGATGGTCGATGCAGTCGGCGCGCTGGAAAAGGAACAGGGCACGCGGCTCAACGTCACCGACAAGAAGATTCGTTACGAAGCACAGATATTGGGCACAGGTACGGTTCATTTTGTAGACGACAAACGCAACGTCAATCAGCGGCAGGCGGTCGTGCTGGCGGTCGAGCCGCCCGGCGGCAGCGGACTGGTACGCTGGGATCAGGCGGTGCAACTTGACCTTGACTTGAGCGCGCTGGACGGACAGCCCGAAGCGGATGCCATCTTCGGCGACGTGCCCGACTCGATCAACAGCGCCCGCGAGCTTTCCGCACTGTCCAAGGACTTGAGCGACTATCTCTATCGCAACTGGACTTATCCGCTGCTCTTCAATCCGGCGTTGGCGGCTTATGGTGAGCCGGGCGAGGACGAGCGGGCTTTCAAGATTCGTTGCCAGCAGTTGGCGCGCGAGCAGCGCGATGCCGAGGTCGATAAGCTGGGCGATGCATATGAAAAGAAGATCGACGCGCTTGAAGCAAAGCTGCGGCGCGAGGAACAGGAATTGGCCGATGACCAGGCCACCTATGATGCGCGCAAGCAACAGGAGATGGTTTCGGCAGGCGACACGATCCTTAGTCTGTTCGGCGGCCGCAGAAGGCGCGCCGGTACGATCCTGTCCTCGGCGTCCAAGAAGCGCGAGATGACCGCCCGCGCCAAGCGCGATGTGGAAGAATCGCAGGACCAGATCGCCACCTATCAACAGGACATCAAGGATCTGGAGAAGGAACTGGAAGACGCTACCGCCGAGATCACGCAGCGTTGGGAGACAGCGGTGGACGATATCCAGACCTATGAAGTCAAGCCACGGCGCACCGATGTGGACGTTGACCGGGTTGCGCTGGCCTGGACACCCTTCTGGCAAGTGACGGTAGCCGAGCCGGGCGGCGACAGCCGCGTCGAATTGCTCAGCGGCGTGTGAACGCGTCGCGAAAAATGTAGCAATGCCGACTGCCTGTTGCGCAGTCTGTGATAGAATAAACGCTGACAGGTGACAGTCACTTTCCGAAAGTGACTGTCACCTACCAAACCGTTACTTCCCGAAGCGACACTCCCTGACGAAGACCTATGGCCAACGCCAGAGCCACGACACCACCCACTGTTCAACCACAGTCAGCCAAGTCCTCCTGGTTTGGCACGTTGCTGCGCGTCCTGTTGATCCTGCTGACGCTGATCGTCTGGATGGCGGCGGTGTTTGCCATTGGCAGCGTCGCCTACTATCAGCGCGAACACCAGAACCGCATCTACGATGGCGTTTCGGTGCGCGGCATCGACATGAGCGGGCTGACGCTGGCTGAAGCCAGGGAACGGTTGAGTGTCGCCTTTGACCCGTACCCGCTGGCCCCGGTGGTGGTTCGCTACGGCGACCAGTCGTGGACGCTGACGGCCGCCGACCTGGGTGTCAACTTCGACGCGGACAGCGCGGCCGCGGCTGCCTATGAGATCGGCCGGCGCCAAGGGGGAGGTTTGGAGTTCACCGACCAGATTGCTGCGTTGCAGGCGAATCTACAGGAGCAGCTTTCGGCCTACCGTTTCGGCCGCGAGGTGCTGGCCGACGAAGCGGTCGATCGCTCCGCCGGGCTGGCCTGGCTGGAAGCGCGGGCTCGCGAGATCAACCGTCCCGTGGCCGAGGCTACGCTGCGCGTTGACGGACAGGATGTGATTTCAACAGCCAGCCAGACCGGCTACGCGCTGGATGTATCGGCCAGCCACTCGGCAATCTACGATGCGCTGCTGGCTAACGAGGGTGGATCGGTCGACTTGGTGGTCAAAGAAGAGACCCCGCTGCTGGCGGACGTCAGCCAGGCTGAGGTGTTCATGCGCCAGGTATTGAGCGGTCCGGTGGTCCTGACCGCCGCCGAGCCGGACCTGGACGCCCAAGCGCCGCCGCCCAACTTCACCATCTCGCAAGAGACGCTGACCGATCTGGCCAGCCTCGAGTTGACACCCCAATTGGACGGCAGCATGCAGTTGCTAGCCAGCCTGGATGTGGAGCCGCTGCGCCCGCAGGTCCAGGAATGGGCGGCCGAGCTGGCACGCGAGCCGCGCGATGCTCGCCTCGACTACGACCCGAAGACCGGCGAGATCAAGGTGGTGACACCCAGTCAGACCGGCCGCGTGCTGGACGTCGACGCGACGCTGGCCACTATTCGCCAGGCCGTGTTGAGCAATGACCACAACGCGCTGCTGCCGCTGACGCTGGTCGAGCCGGCCGTCAACATGCACAAGATCGACGAGATGGGCATCGTGGAGCTGGTCGCCACCGGCACCACCAGCTTCAAAGGCTCCAGCGCCGACCGCGTCCACAACATCGCGACGGCGGCCAACGCGGTGGACAACACCGTGGTGCCGCCCGGCGGCGTCTTCTCCTTCAACAACGCCATCGGCGACGTGAACGCTGAAAACGGCTACACCGACTCGCTGATCATCTGGGGCGACCGGACGGCCGTCGGCATCGGCGGCGGCGTTTGCCAGGTCAGCACCACGGCGTTCCGCGCTGCGTTCTACGGCGGCTTCCCCATCGAGGAGCGCTGGAACCACGGCTACGTGGTTGGCTGGTACGGTCAGCCCGGTCTGGATGCCACGATCTACACGCCGACAGTGGACTTCAAGTTCCGCAACACCACCGACCACCACATCATCATCAAGTCGGTCATGGATGAGGTCAAAGGCACGCTGACCTTCAACTTCTACGGTACCAAACCGGATTGGAACGTGGAAGTCACCGGTCCGGAGATTCTGAAAGAATCGCCGCCGCCTGCGCCGATTTACCAGACCGACGCCAGCCTGGCTGAGGGCGAAGTGCGCCAAGTCGAATACGCCAAGAACGGCATGGATGTGGCCTGGCGACGCGTGATCCGCGACAGCGCCGGCCAGGTGCTCACTGATGAGGTGCTGGAGAGCAGCTACACCCCCTGGGCTGCGTATTTCCTGGTCGGGCCCGGCGCGGCTCCGGCAGCCAACGGATAAACCAACCGCCAGAACGACTTCGACAGGGTCATGGGATCGGGATGGGATGTCATGGGTACAGAAGATCCAACCAACAACGACGCGGCACCGGAGCATGACGAAGAGCCTACGCCATGCCCTCTTACGTCGAGGGAACTGGAGGTGTTGCGCGTGCTGGCAAGAGGCGCGACCAATGCCCAGATCGCCAGGGAGTTGAACGTCACGGAAGACACGGTCAAGTTTCACATCCGCAACATCTTTCGCAAGTTGGGCGTGGCCTCGCGCACCGAAGCTGCGCTGGTTGCGATTCGGCAGGGATGGGTGAAGACGTAGCACGCGCCGAATAGTGAAAAACTGCTCTAAAGTGTAGTAGACACGGGGGGGGGGGGATGATATGATTGTATTGATGATAATGAAGCTGGAATGTGGGTTTTCCAAATAGAGGTTAAAAACAGGGATGCGACAAATTGCGCATTCGAGGGCGTTCAAACCCACGGATATTTGCTTCGAGACAGGAGGAACCAAACATGATACGTAGAGCAACAATGGCGGGAATTTCTCTGATCTTCCTGTTATTGATCATGGTACCTGGAGCCAACGCAAAACCGCAAAACAGCGGTGCTCCAAAAGAGGAAGTTGAGAAGCCTCTTCTCCAAACGGGGACATGTGGCTACTGTGGATCTAGCGGTACGCTATGTAATGCGTGGGGAGAAATAAATGCTTCTCTCCAGCCAATTGGCATTCGATCTTACATTGCCGTGGGTGATCCAACTATACGTGATGGCCTGTGGTCGTTCATGAGAGTTGGAATAGCAGGCTACCCAACCCAAGGTGGTTGGCATGTCCTTGAAAGTGGCTGGTTAAAGGATCCTTGCTTCGTGACGCCAGGCTGTAGTCGCTACGGTAGTTGGAAACTTGAAACCCGCCACGTTGTAATTGTGCAGAACTACAACGGATACTCGAAAATGGATGTTGCGAATGCACCACCTGGGCAAACACATGAATACAGGGTTGAGAAAGACGCAAGTGGGCCAGGCCATCTTGCCTATATCGATAGTAACTTGGTGGCTGGAGCTTGGCTAGACTTCGTAGTGCCAGCACTTACCATTGGCGGCGGAGAAGTCCAGAATCCCCCTAACAATGGATTGGGGCCGAGTACGTTCTCTCAAGTCAAGTATAAAAATACAAGCCATCAGTGGGTAAATGTAGGGACAAACTACGGCATGGTCATCACTACACCTAACACGAGCTATCAGGCTACTTCCTATGGAAGTAACTCGTGGTTCATAGGTGGCTGTAACTGACCTCGTTCCTTACTTTCAACTACCAATCCCTGCAAACATAATCAGGAGGCGTATTCTATGTCACACCGTAGCGCAGTAGTTAGTGTTGGAATCATGCTTGTCGTGATAAGCATGATCATTACAGGTACAAGCCTTCTTAGGCGATCAGGGGCAAGCGCATCAACTGTGTCGCAGGTTTCCATTGTGGAACAAGCTTTACGTAGTGTTGAACTAGATGCTGGTAATCTAAGCGCGGACACAAAGGTCTACGCCGCAGAGGTTTCCGCTACGCAACTCGAAAATTGGTTACGTGAAAGCGAAATCCGTACTGCGGCGCGCGTGCAAAACCGTCCCGAAGCCGATGTGCGTAACGAATGGAATGGAACTCAGATTGGCCGGCTGCCAGATGAGTTTTATGCTTTGCAAGATACAATTTGGGTGATTGATGTCCGTGGAGGAGTCAATTTCCAAGTTGGTACCAAGACAATGCCGTTGACCCTTCCTTCGGAAGACCTTAGACCAGAAGGTTGGGAACCGCCGGAATATGACAACATTTACGTAATTCTGACTGAAGATGCTGTTCAAATCGGGATCGGAGCGTTCACCGAGCCTGATTTCACACCACCACTTGGTAGCTTGGTTAATCCGGACCAATTTTTCGATGATGATTACATGGTAAACATAAATGTGGTGGAGAGTGAGACAAGCTCACGCGCGCCATCGCAGAGTTCACAGACATTCTTGCCAAGTGTCGGCGTTCGCGCCAACCGCTCGCGGCCTCAACCCGACTGGATCACCGACCGTGCGCTCTCGCTGATGAATCACAATTGTTCAGGCGTGCCCGGAGAGACAACCAATATCTACGCGGTTCACACACCGGTGGACGCTCTGGAAACGTGGCTGAGCGACGGGGCTATCGCTCAAACCGCCGACATCCAGGGACGCCCCGCGGCTGAAGTGCGCCAGGAATGGGAAGCCGCCGGGATCACGTTTCTCGGCCCAACCATATTGAACAACTACGACGATGTCTGGTTTGTGCATGCCCGAGGCGGCCTTAGCTGCCTGCCCGGCCCCATAATTCCGCCACCTGGCGGTGTGCTGCCCACCTACGATAACATTTACTCGGTACTGGACACCACAGGTGGCTCGCTGATGAGTGGGAACCTGTCCGACCTCAGCTACTGGACTCCACCACTCGGTGATCTCATCTACAGCGAATCCTGGTAGGATTCACTGCATCCACCAGACTTTGACCGGAGGTAAGAAGTCAGGGCCTTCCTGCTGTCGAATAGCAAGGAGGCCTGTGCGTTTCGGTTCAGGAGTTTAAGGCCAATCCCAATGCAGTGTCCTGCTAGCTTGTGATCACAGCACCAGCGCTTTTCAAGCCGGGTTGAATTGAGGAGACACACCGTGAAAAACCATTCGTTTGTACGTCTGGAAATTGCCGTTCTCGTCGCCGGATTGCTGGTCGTTGCTGCGGCCGCCAGTGGCTGCGCCGGAGGCAGCGCTCTGTCGCCGGCAGTTGCTGCCGCAGACCAATCCTCGCCCATCATCGCCACCCTTGCCCCGCCTCCACCGACTACAGCGGCCGACCCTCTGCCTACGCCCAACGGTCAAACGCCGCAGCCAGTTGCTACCATGCCGCCGCCCCTGCCCTATATCACCCCCACGGGGCCGGTTCTTCATTTCATTCCCCCGATCCCGCGCGCAGATGGTCATAACTATGATGGCGGCAAATACGTGACGTTGGACGAGGCTGAAGCCGCCCTGGGAGTACCGATCCGGCTGCCATCGCTGCTGCCCGACGGCATTACGCTGAAATTCATCGAGTTATCTCCCACCCAGCACGCCGTCGCGCTTCACTACTCGGACGGAATCATGATCTCGATTTATCGAGATCATGCGGCAATCGAGTATCACAGGTGGGCTTTGAGCGAAGCTGAGGCCGGCAGGGGCCAGAGCCGCATCATCGATATCAACGGGACGCCTGTCCTAGCGCACGATCCGGGCGTGGTAGCCGTAGACGGCATCAATCAGGCCGTATTGGGAGTGCTGATGTGGGTGGACGGCGACCTGAGCTACGTCATGTACACGTCCGAATGGTCTGTCGAGAAGATGATCCCTGTGGCACAGACCATGATCGGGCAAGCAAGCTCGCGCGCGCCATTGCAGAGTTCACAGACATACTTGCCAGATGTCGGCGTTCGCGCTAACCGCTCACAGCTTCAACCCGACTGGATCACCGACTATGCACTCTCGCTGGTGAATTACAATTGTTCAGGCGTGCCCGGAGACACGACCAATATCTACGCGATTCACACATCGGTGGACGCTCTGGAAACGTGGCTGAGCGACGGGGCTATCGCTCAAACCGCCGACATCCAGGGACGCCCCGCGGCTGAAGTGCGCCAGGAATGGGAAGCCGCCGGGATCACGTCTCTCGACCCAACCATATTGAACAACTACGACGATGTCTGGTTTGTGCATGCCCGAGGCGGCCTTAGCTGCCTGCCCGGCCCCATAATTCCGCCACCTGGCGGTGTGCTGCCCACCTACGATAACATCTTCTCGGTACTGGACACCAACGGAGGGATGATGCGCGGGAACCTGACCGACTTCACCTACTACACTCCACCACTCGGTGATCTCATCTACAGCGAATCCTGGTAGGGTTCGCTGCATCCACCGAACTTTAACCGGAAGTAAAAAGCCAGGGCCTCCCTGCCGTCCAACAGCAGGGAGGCCCTGGCTTTCTCGTAGACGCGTCCTAAATCAACCCAACAATCGAACGCAGTACCATTGCCACCGTCTCCTGCTCCGAGCCGGTGGTGATGCCGCGGATCGCCAGGCCGAAGAGCCAGAGGCTGACAACCGCGTAGAGCAGGCTCTCGCGTCGTGTGTCCCGCCCACCGGTGAAGACATAGACTGCCGGCAGCGAGATGACCGCGCTGATGCCGTAGAGGTAGTGGACGATCGCGCGCGGTGGGTGGTTGCCCTCGATGGCGAGGATGATCCCAAAGAGGGCCTGGACAATCATCAGGATTTCGCAGATCACCAGAGCACCCCAGTAGCCGCTGGTCATGTCCTGCCCGCGAAGGTAGTTGATGAAGCCCCAGACGGCGCAAACCCCGGCAAAGAGGACAGCGGAAACAGCAAGTCGGTCGTGGATAACAGCAAGCGGCATTGAGTGACTCCTGGTTGCTACTCAGCCTTTATCGTTACGTCACTCCCGCGGAGGCGGGAGTCTGGTGCTCGTGAAGCGTGGATTCCCGCCTCCGCGGGAAAGACGGGTGAGTAGTTACGACTCCTGGTCGTGAAGCGTGGTGTAGCCAGTGTATCCCGCCCATGTCCGCCTGTCAAACCGGATGCCGCCCCTCATACTTCGGAAGTCGCCAGCACGTCGCGGACTGGTCGTTCTCGTTGCAAATGTAGATGTGTACACAACCGGCGACTTCCGAAGTCTCTTGACCCCCCTTTCCCCCTTTTTCCTCCTTTTCCTCCCCTCCCTATCATTTGCCATCCCCTCATTCCTACGCTAAGATAGGCCCATCGGCCAACCCACACCCACTCTTTGGAGGTACACCATGCTCAACCTAGCGATGCTGCTGGAGTCCAGCGCTCAGGCCAACCCGGCTCAGCCTGCCGTGATCTTCAACGACACCAAGCTCAATTATGCCCAGGTCAACGGCGCAGCTAACCAACTGGCCAACGGGCTGCGCCAACTTGGCGTGCAGCGCGGCGACAAGGTCGCGCTGTCGTGCCTCAACATCCCTTACTTTCCCATCGCCTACTACGCCATTCTGAAGCTGGGCGCGACTGTGGTGCCGTTCAACGTGCTGTTCAAAGGACGCGAGATCGCCTATCACCTCAAAGACAGTGATGCGGTCGCGCTGATCGTCTTCCAGGGCACGCCTGAACTGCCCATGGCGCAGATGGCGCTGGAGGGGTTTCAGCAGGCTCCCGACTGCCGCCACCTCATCGTGGCCACGGCTGATCCAACCGCGGCTTCGCCGGTGGAAGGCGAGGGCGTGACGACGTTGGGCCGCGTCATGGCCGGCCAGTCGCCGGTCTTCGACACGGTGCAGACGATGCCCGACGAGACGGCAGTGATCCTTTACACCTCCGGCACCACGGGCAGCCCCAAGGGTGCGGAATTGACCCACAGCAACATGGTCATGAACGCGGTAGCCACGCGCGATATGATCCAGATGAACAAGGACGACGTCTGCCTGGTGGTGCTGCCGCTGTTCCACTCCTTTGGCCAGACGGTGCTCATGAATACCGGTTTTTGCTCCGGCGCAACCATCACCTTGCTGCCGCGCTTTGCCGCCGATGCTGTGCTGGGCATCATGCAACGCGACGGCGTCACGGTATTTGCGGGCGTACCAACGATGTATTGGGGCCTCCTGAGCTACCCCGACGCAGAGAAGTTCGATCTCGACCTGATTCGCAGCACCCTGCGCATCGCGGTCAGCGGCGGCTCGGCGCTGCCGGTGGAGCTGCTGCGCAACTTCGAGGAGCGCTTCGACGTGCCGATTCTTGAGGGCTACGGGTTGAGCGAGACGTCGCCGGTAGCCTGTTTCAACCAGCTCGACCGGCCGCGCAAGGTCGGCTCCATCGGCCAGCCGATCTGGCTGACGGACATGCGCATTGTTGATCCGGCCAGTGACAGCCATGCCGCGCTGGGGCCTGAAGAAGTGGGCGAGGTTGTCATCCGCGGTCACCAACTGATGAAAGGCTACTACAAGCGCCCCGACGCGACCGCCGAGGTGATACGCGACGACTGGTTCCACAGCGGCGATATGGGCAAGATCGACGCCGACGGCTATTTCTACATCGTCGACCGGCTGAAGGAGATGATCATCCGCGGTGGGTTCAACGTCTATCCGCGCGAGGTCGAGGAATACCTGATGACCCATCCCAAGGTGTCGCTGGTTGCCGTCAAGGGCGTGCCCGATGACAAGATGGGCGAGGAGATCAAGGCCTACGTCGTTCTCAAGCCGGGCGAAACGGCGACCGTGGACGAGATCATGTCCTTCGCCCGCGAGGGCCTGGCAGCTTACAAATACCCGCGCTATATCGAGTTCCGCTCCGCTCTGCCGATGACCGCCACCGGCAAAATCCTCAAGCGCGAGTTGGTGGACCAGGAATAGTGCGTTAGTTCGGTGGTGCGGTAGTTTGGGGGTGCGTTGGTGCGATGGTCGTTGATTTGCATGGCAGGCGACGTGGTGATGACCTGCCGGGTGCGACAATAGTCACTCCGACGCACATGGTTGTGATAACCTTTTGCCTGCATTCTGCATCAAAGCACTGGCGCACGATTGCGCCTGCGAACTAGCGCACTACTAAACTACCGAACGAAAGAACCACCATGACTAAAGACGTCACCCTGACCTGGGTACAGAACAAACAATTCGTTGGCACCGATGATTCCAAGCATTCTGTCGTTATCTCGGCACAGGACGAGGAGAACGGCACAGGTATGGCCCCTTCACAGCTCTTGCTGCTGAGTCTGGCTTCCTGTTCGGCCTACGATGTGGTCGGCATTCTGGCCAAGAAGCGTTCCCGCATGACTGGCCTGCAGGTCAACGTGTCGGGCGAAAACGCTGCCGAATCGCCGTGGCCCTTTGTCCGCATCACCATGGAGTACGTTTTGCGTGGCAAGGGGCTGAAAGAGAAGGACGTCGCGCAGGCCATTCACCTGTCGGAGACCAAGTATTGCTCAGTGGCCGCGACGATCCGGCCGGGAGCTGAGATCATCACCTGCTATCAGATCATCGAGGACGACTGACCTGCTACGCGGGAGGAGATGACGACGATGACCGCAGCGCGCAAAGCCATGCTGACGCCGCAGGAATACCTGGAGATGGAACGCGCCGCTGACTTCAAGAGCGAGTACTACTCGCTGCCTTCGCTTTACTTTGAACTGGCCGACTGGTGGCCGATCCTGTCCTCGCCGGACGACTACGCCGGTGAGGCGGCCGTCTATCATCGCACGCTGGTGAACGCCTGTAAACAGCCGCCGGTCGAGGTGCTGGAATTGGGCAGCGGCGGCGGCAACAACGCCTCACACCTCAAAGCGCACTTCCAACTGACGCTGGTCGATCTTTCCCCGCCCATGCTGGCGGTCAGCCGCGCGCTCAATCCCGAGTGCGAACACGTCCAGGGTGACATGCGCACGGTGAGCCTTGGCCGCCAGTTCGACGCCGTCTTCGTGCATGACGCGGTGGCATATCTGACCAGCGAAGAAGACCTGCGCCAGGCGATGGTCACAGCGTTTGTGCATACCAAGCCGGGTGGCGTGGCGTTGTTCTGCCCCGACGAGACGCGCGAAAGCTATCGTCCATACACCGACCACGGCGGGCATGATGCAGCCGACGGCAGCGGACGCGCGCTGCGCTACGTCGAGTGGGTCCACGATCCGGATCCGACTGACACGCACTTTGTCATGGACATGGCGTATTTGCTGCTGGAGGGCGACGGCTCGGCGCGTGCGATCCACGACCGGCACGTGGTGGGGCTGTTCAGCCGCGACACGTGGCTGCGTCTGCTGGCCGAAGTTGGTTTCACCCCGGAGTTGATCATCGAAGCGGACGAGGAAATCTGGGACTCCGGCGGCGGCGAGCTCTTCGTGGCGCGCAAGCCGCGGTGAACGGTAATCAGTTATCAGTAGTCAGTAGTCAGTAGACGGTGGCTTTGCCCCTGACCGATCACTGGTTACTGATTACTGGTCACTGGTCACCGCTCTCCCCCTGCCACACCTGCGGATCGTAGGTCGGCAGTTCACAGCGCAGGTCGCCATCTTGGCGGTAGCCCAGCGCATAGCCGGCTTGCATCAACTGGTGGATCTCGCTGGTCCCTTCGTAGATCACCGCCGCTTTTGAATTGCGCAGGTAGCGCTCCACATCGTACTCGTCGCTGTAGCCGTAGGAGCCGTGGACTTGTACCGCCTCATTGGCCGCATCAAAGGATGCGTCGGTTGCGAACCACTTGGCCAGTGATACTTCCCTGGTGTTGCGCAGCCCCTGGTTCTTCATCCAGCCCACTTGCAGATAAGCCAGCCGGGCCAGCTCGTAGTCACGGGACATGCGCGCGATTTTCTGTTGCACCAACTGGTGACGACCAATCTCGCGACCGAAGGTCTTGCGTTCTTTGGCGTACTTGACGCTGGCCTCCAGCGCGGCGCGGATCAACCCAGTTGCCCCGGCGGCCACCGTGTAACGGCCGTTGTCCAGCGCCGACATCGCGATCCTGAACCCCTCGCCCTCCTCGCCCAGCCGGTTCTCGGCCGGCACACGCACATCCTGACAATGCACCCAGCCGGTGGAGCCAGCGCGCAGGCCCAGTTTGCCGTGGATGTCGCCGCGGGTGACGCCGGGCCGGTCGGTCTCAATGATGAAGGCCGAAAGCTGTTCGTGCGGATCGGAGCGCTCCGGATTGGTGCGCGCGAACCAGAGGATGTGATGGGCCAGGCTGGCCAGCGAGATCCACATCTTCTCGCCGTTGACGACGTACTCCGCTCCGTCGCGACGGGCAGTGGAAGCCATGGCAGCCACGTCACTGCCTGCGCCTGCTTCGGTCAGGCCAAACATCGCCACCTTCTCGCCGCGCGCCTGTGGCGCCAGAAAGCGCTGCTTCTGCGTTTCGCTGCCCCACTGCAGCAGCGTCAGGCTGTTCAGTCCCACGTGAACCGACATGGCTGTCCGCAGACTCGTATCAGCCGCCTCCAGTTCCTCGCAGGCCAGCCCCAGGGTGATATAATCGAAACCCTGGCCGCCATAGCGTTCAGGGATGCAGATGCCGAGAATGCCCAGCTCGGCCATGCGCGGCAGTAGGTGCGGTGGCATGGACTGATTGCGATCAGCTTCCTTGATGATCGGCGCAACTTCCCGCTGGGCAAATGTTCGTACCATTTGCTGTGCACGCAAATGTTCGTCGGACAGTGAGAAATCCATCGATGTGCCTCCTGGCTGGTCGAGCATAGCACATCTCGTTTGGAGTTGTCAACAGATCACAATCTGGCTTATACTATCACCCGACAAATCGACGGTTCAGCGGAGTTAGTACTTGTTAGTCACATTCGCAGTTATCATCATACTGCTGCTTTTCAATGCCCTCTACGTAGCGGCAGAATTCTCCACCCTCAGTTCCCGCCGGTCACGCCTGTCGCAGTTAAGTGACCAGGGCAACCGGTTTGCCCGCATGGTCTTGCCGGTGGTCGAAGATCCCTCCAGACTCGACGACTACATCGCAGCCTGTCAGATCGGCATTACCGTCTCCAGCTTGGTGCTGGGCTTTTACGCGCAGGCAGCCCTGTCACCGGTGATCGCGCCGTGGTTGACGAATCTGGGAGGGCTGGCGCCGGCCGCGGCCGCGTCTCTGTCGGCAACCATTGTCCTGTTGGTACTGACGGGTTTCCAGGTGATCTTTGGCGAACTGGTGCCGAAAAACATCGGCGTGCAATATCCTGAGCGACTGGCGCTTCTGACGGTGCTGCCGTTGCGCTGGTCGATGGTCCTGTTTAGCCCCCTCAGATGGCTGTTCAACGGCAGCGGCCGGCTGGTGCTACGTCTGTTTGGCGTCGATCCCACCACTGAGCACGTCCACGTCCATTCGCCCGAAGAGATCGCCATTCTGGTCGAGGAAAGCGGTGAGGGCGGTGTACTGGATGTGCAGGAGCGGCGACTGATCGAAAACACCCTGTGGATGCGACGCACCACCGTGCGTCAGTTGATGGTGCCGCGCACGCGCGTGCTGGCCGCTTCGGTAGAGCGGCCGTGCGACGAGTTGTTCAGCCTGCTGGCGACTTCGCCTTTTTCGCGCTTGCCGCTCTACGAACAGTCGATCGACAACATTCTGGGGGTGGTGCATCTGAAAGACCTGCTTTGCCTGCGCCACCAGGTGCGCCACGATCCTGACTCGCCGCCTGTTGACATCAGACAGGTCATGGTGCCGGCGCTCAACATTTCCGAGACGATGACCGCAGGCGAAGCGTTTGCACTCCTGCAACACAAGCGCTACCAGGTCGCCATCGTGCTGGATGAATTCGGCGGCACCGCCGGTATCGTGACGCTGGAGGATCTGATCGAGGAGATCTTTGGCGAAGTGCAGGACGAGTTTGATCAGGAGGTGGCGCTGTTCCGCGGACTGCCCGGCAATCGGGTTCTGGTGCGCTGGGATTGGCTGGTGCACGATCTCAACGAACTGCTGGAACTCAATCTGCCCACTGATCAGGCTGACACCATCGGCGGGCTGGTGCTGACGGAACTGGGGCGGGTTGCCGAGGTTGGCGACATCGTCGAGTTCGGCGACGTCTCGCTGCGCGTCGAGCGGATCGAGGGCAAGGCTGTGGCGGCCGTTAGTCTGCCGGCCACGCCTGATCAGGTGGAAATCCTGCGCGAGGCCGCCGAATGAACGAGTACCTGCTGCCAATCGCTATTATCAGCCTGCTGATCCTGCTCAACGGCCTGTTCGTGGCGGCTGAGTTCTCCATCGTCGCCGTGCCCAAGACGCGCCTGGTTCAGGCGGCTGAGCGGGGATCCAAACCGGCGCGTCATGTGTTGCGGGTTCTCAAGAACCCGGACAGCCAGAACCGCTATCTGGCCACAGCTCAGATCGGCATCACCATTGCCAGCCTCGGGCTGGGTATGTATGGCGAGCACACCATTGCAGACTGGCTGCTCCATCCGCTGAGCAGCCTGGGTGCGCTGTCAGAACCGCTGTCGCACACGCTGGCGACTATCCTGGCCATCGGGCTGCTGACCTATGTGCATGTCGTCCTGGGCGAGATGGTGCCGAAGTCGCTGGCCATCCAATACGCCGAGCCGACCGTGCTGCGGCTGGACCGCGCCATGGGGTTCATCAGCAAGCTGTTCGGCCCCATCATTTGGCTGTTCAACGGGATCGGCAATCTGGTGGTGCGCGCGATGGGCATCCCCGCAGCAAGCGCGCAGGCGCGTCTCTTTTCAGCAGAAGAGCTGGAATACCTGGTCGACGAAAGCGCCGAGGTCGGCCTGGTCGAGCCGGGCGAGCAACTCTTTATCGAGAACATATTCGATCTGCGGGCGCGCACTGTTGGGCGGATCATGACGCCGCGCAACCATATCGTCGGTATTCCCATTTCGGCAACCGAAGACGAGATTCTGAGTTTCGTGTGCGAAGAGCGCCACTCGCGCTACCCGGTATACGACAACGACCTGGACAAAATCGTTGGTATGCTGCATGTCAAGACACTGGCGCGCCAGCAAGCCAACCGCGAGCGCCAGCCTTTCGACCTGCGCCAGCTTGTTCGGCCAGTCGCCTACGTTCCTGAGTCGCTGCCGCTCGATCAAATGCTGATCCGCTTCCGTCGCGAGCGCCGCCAGTTGGTCATCGTGTTTGACGAATATGGCGGCACAGCCGGCTTAATCACGCTGGAAGATGTGGTCGAAGAGGTGGTGGGCGAGATTCTGGACGAGTTCGACCAGGAGATCGCGCCGCTGGAGCGGCTGTCGCCGGTTCTTGTGAGGGTGCGCGGTGACCTGTTGATCGATGAGTTGAACCAGTTGCTGGAGTTGGAGATCGAGCACCCCGAGGTGGATACCGTCGGCGGCATGGTGATGGCGGAGTTGGGGCGCGTGGCGCAGCCTGGCGATGCGGCAACCATCGATGGTGTCACGCTGGAGGTGGAAGCCGTGGAAGGGTTGGCTGTGCAGACCGTCCTCGTTCATCTGCCTGAAGTACCGGATCCCGAGTCAGCCCCGGCTGAGCAGACACCCGAGGAGCCGCGTCCGGGCAAGCAACGCCCTCGCAAGAACGGCAAAAGCAACGGGTAGGCCGTGAATAAGGTGACAGATCGTGGCTGTCACCTGGCGAAGCCGGACCAGAAACCACTATGCCGTCCATCACCGACCAGAGCTTTCTGCTGGACAGCCAATATCGCGACTCGTCGAATCTGGACGCACGCATCGCCGTCCACCAACTGTTCAGCACGAACCCGGTCGGGTGGTACCGCTGGTATTTCGACCACCTGAGGTTGCCGCCGGCTGCCGTCATTCTGGACATTGGCTGCGGGCCGGGCCGCTTCTGGTGTGACCAATTGCAATGCATCCCACCAGACTGGCGGATCACGCTGGCCGACCTGTCGCCCGGGATGGTGACCCAGGCCGAAGCCAATCTGCGCGCTGCGGGCGCCGGCGACGATCCTCGTTTCCGTTTTCAAACCGCCGACGCGCAAACCCTCCCCTTCGCCGACAACGCGTTCGACGCGGTGCTGGCCAACCACATGCTCTATCACGTGCCCGATCTGCCGCGGGCGCTGGCAGAGATCAGACGTGTGTTGCGGCCCGCCGGCCGGCTGTTCGCAGCCACCAACGGCGCAGGTCACATGCAGGAACTGGGCGACCTGCTGGCGCCGTTTTCCAGCAATCGGTCAGCGTTGCTGGCGCCTGAACGACGCTTTGGCCTGGAAAACGGCGGGCAGCAACTGGCGCGGGTATTTGCTCATGTCGAGCGCCACGACTACAAGGACAGCCTGGAGATCAGCGAGGTTGCCCCGCTGGTGGCGTATGTCCTCTCGACGCGCAACATGCTCTGGACTGCCAGCGCCGAACCGTCGGTCGAGGCGTTGACGCAACATTTCGAGACCGTTCTGGCGCGCGACGGTGTAATCCACATCAGCAAGGCCAGCGGCCTGTTTGTCACCGCGTAACCCCGTTCATGTCCAACGATTTCAAAATGTCCTCCCTCATCGCCCAACTGCGCACGGTTGCCTTTTTCGCGGGACTGAAGGGCGAAGTCCTCGACGACTTGGCCAGGCACGCGCTCTGGCGCGAGTATGCGCCGGGTGAGGTGGTCTTTTTGGAGGGGGAGCCGGCGTCAGGTCTCTATCTGCTGCGCCACGGCTGGTTGAAGGCGGTCAAGAGTTCACCCGAAGGCCGCGAGCAGGTGCTACGCTTCATTGGTCCCGGTGAAACTTTCAACGAGGCCGGGGTTTTCGCGAATTGGTCGCTCCCGGCCACGGTCTACGCGCTGGAGCCGGCCGGCGCATGGCTACTACAACGGGACGCCATTCTGCGCCTCTTGCGTGAACGGCCGGATTTTGCTGAGAACGTGCTGGAAAACATGGCCAGACGCGTCATCGATCTGGTGGATCTGGTGGCCGATCTGTCCTTGCGGCCGGTGACCGGACGACTGGCACGGCTGCTGCTCGAGACTGCTGATGGTGACGAACTTCTCCGGCCGCGATGGTACACCCAGGCCGAACTGGCTGCGCGGCTGGGCACCGTGCCCGATGTTATCCAGCGCGCTATGCGCGGCCTGGATGCGGACGGTGTCATCGAAGTTGACCGTCAGCGCATTCGTATTTGTGACCGAGAGGCGCTGGAAGCGCTGGCAGCATAGACAATCCTCCAAGTACCTTCAGCCAGGGATTTCGAATCCCTGATTCTGGGCGATCAATCCGACTTAAGTCGGCGACATTGCTTCACCCAAGCGTTATACTCCGGTATAGGCTTGGGTGATTTCTATTTTTAGTTGGGTTCAGGGTTGAGACCCTTCGGGTTTCCCGGCGCCAACGACGACTTTTGGCCCGGAGCGAGAAACGCGAAGGGTCTGTCGTTTACCGGCTCAGACTTCGGGAGTCGCCGGGTCAACAAGCGGGACTTGCCCCAACCGCTGAGGGCCAGTCGTGACAAGCAATCGGCGACTTCCGAAGTCTTGTCAAACAGATTCTAAGGAGGACATGTATGACTTTATGGTTAGTGCCTGATTGGAAAGACAAGGTCGTCTACGCAAAGGACGGTCCTCAACCGCACATTGTGATGGAAGACGCCAAGTTCAAGGTGATCCTGGCCGGTCTGGAGCCGGGGCAGCGCATCCCGTCTCATCCCGAAGCGGCTGCCGTCTATCACATCCTGGAAGGTAGCGGCTGGATGCAGGTGGACGAAGAGCGCAAGGCCGTGGGGCCAGGTTCTATCGTCATCACCTTGCAAGGCGCCAGCCGCGGCGTCGAGGCAGAAACCCATCTGGCGTTCCTGGCCGTACGCATCGCCTGACGCTGGCCCATCGTTGGGCGCCACGCATACCGAATACGCAATACGAAGTACGAGCTATCGACTGTCACTGGCGAAACACCAGGACCTGTCCCACTTCCTTCGGAGAAAACCAATGCCCTATCCCTACCTAATGATGACCCTGTTGTTTGCCTCGCTGGCGGTGCTGGCG
This sequence comes from Anaerolineales bacterium, assembly GCA_020634615.1. Lineage (GTDB taxonomy): Bacteria > Chloroflexota > Anaerolineae > JAAEKA01 > JAAEKA01 > JACKBK01. The sequence continues at coordinate 98,972 of JACKBI010000015.1, read as the reverse complement.
GCGTTGGATTCGTCGCTGGCCAGCCTGAACCTGCTGCCGTGGTTCAATGGCCTGCGTTGGCTGCGGGTACACCTGATCACTCTGGGCACGCTGACGGAACTGTTCTTCGGGCTGCTGCCCGTTCTGGTGGCAGCGCGCGCCAGGCAAGCCCGACCGCGTATGCGCTGGGATATCTGGCTTGTGCTCAACGCCGGGCTGCTGACCCTGCTGATTGCCATCCCGTTAGTCAATCATGCCCTGATCTTCGTCGGTGGCACGCTGGTCTTCATCGCCGCGTTGCTGCTGATGAAGCAACTGGGCGAGCTGCGCGGGCCACGGTCGGAAGCGAAAGCTGCCAACGGGCGCATCTTCTACCTGACCGGCCTGGCTTACCTGCTGTTGGGTATCATCATCGGCACGGGGTTGTGGCTGGGCTGGGGCGAGGCGCTGCGCATGAGCAGGCCCATCGAGGTGCATATCCACGCCAACAATTGGGGATTCATGTCGCTGGTTTTCGCCGGACTGTTGATCGATCTCTATCCCAGCTTCGCCGGCCGGCCACTGGCCTGGCCGCGCTCGATCAGGCCGATCTACTGGATGTTGACGATGGCTGCCTTACTGCTGGTGCTGGGGCCGTGGATCCCGTCGCAGCTGTTCACTGTGCCGGGCATCATCCTCTTTTTGATCGCCACCGGCTGGCTGCTGGCCAACGTCATCAAGCCGTTGATCGGTGTACCGGGAGCCTGGGGGCCTGGTCTCTGGCACCTGATCCTGTCCTACGTCTGGATCGTTGCTCCGGTGCTGGTGGCGCCGCTGATCCTGCTGGAGGTGACCGGTTTTCCCGGCGCGGGGATCGAGTTGAACGCGCCCCAGGCATTGATCTATGGCTGGGTGCTACAGTTCGGCTATGCCTTCCTGCCCTACCTCTTCGCACGGCTGCTCCTGGCGGACCAGGTAGCCCGTTTGGGCGGCACCTGGTTCACCGTGACCACGGTCAATCTGGGCGGGGTGTTCCTGTGGGCCAGCATCTTCTTCGCCGGCCAGGCGGCCGTGCTGCACGGCATTGCCTACGGGCTGTGGGCCGTGTCGCTTATTCCCATCGTGGCCAGCCTGTGGCGCATCGCGCGCGCCGGCTATTCGCAAATGGAGGACAAGGGTATTGCGCCCGCCAGAGAGCAGCCATCTCTGGCCGATTGAACGGCGTGGAACCGGTCGAAGGGTTGGTTGTGCAACGACGAATTCTCAGCTTTTCTGTAACTATTCAGTCTGCCTCCGCCCAGGGATTGAAATCCCCCGGCTGAAAGCACGAAGCGGCCTCAGCCGCTGGGAGTCGGTCGGCCAGGCCCTGAGGGGCCTTCATACTTTCAGCCAGTGAATTTCATTCACTGGTTTGGTGTAGGCTGAATAGTTACGCTTTTCTTAAGGTCATCATTAGTAGCAGCTAAGGACAAGCGCAATCAAGCGTGCTATAGTATGACTATGCGCTAGGGTGGTTCATCGTGCGCGACGTGAGGGTCAGCGAATGTTGGCCTGTAGCGTGGCGCAAAACTTTGCCCGGCTGCTGACTGAATGCTGCATGACAAACCACAAAGCATGGCAGCGCGGTAACGCGCTCGCTCACCGCTGGAGTTTCACACTTCTCCTGGTTGCCAGCCTGCTGATCATGGCGTTGTTGACCAGAAGCCATTTTGCCGCGCTTTCACAAGCCTGGCTTCAGCGACTGGGCTTTGCTCCTGTCGACCTTTGGCTGGCGCGCTGGGATGGTCTGCTGACTTCTGCGCTGGTGACGGCGGGCGGATTGATGTTTTGGCAGGCGTTGCTCTTTGTGGCCCTCACCGTTGGTGCGGCCGAGTGGTTGGCGGGAACCCTGGCAGCGTTTCTGGCTTTCTGGGGCGTACATCTGGCGACGCTGTTGCTCGAATCGCTGGCGATTGCGCTGCCGATGCATCTGATGCATCTATCGTTGGGAACAGGCCTGTTCGTGGCCCGCGATGTCGGTCCGTCGGCTGGAGCCTTTGGCGCGCTGGGGCTGGTGATCGGACTGTTGCCAAGGCCCTGGCGCTGGATTGGCGGCGGCGCCATTTTGGCCGCGCTGCTGGCGGTAGTTCTGACGGCGTCCGGCACGGTTGATGAGTTGACTCTTCAGCTGACTGCTGAGCTGGCCCATCTGATCGCCTTTCCACTGGGGTGGTTGAGTGCAGCCAGAGTCGACCGGCATCGGAAGCAACCGCCAAAAGAAGCCCTCGGCTAGATCTCTTGGGTTACCCTAATCGCGTTGTGCACAGTCGAGGAATAGCAAGGAGCAAGAAGATTGCCATGCCCGCAACGCCGCATGTCGAAAAACATTTCACGGCTACCGGGACGGTGCGTACATCTTGATCAAAACATCTCGGCCGCATTGCTGGTTTCAGTGGCCGTCACCCTCGTAGCCTTGTTCGTTTTCGGCTTCATCAAGGGCCGTTTCACCCGCCTCAACCCGCTACGCAGCGGCGGGCAAACGGTTCTGATCTGCGGTCTGGCGGCCGCGGCAGCATTTGCCATCGCCCGGGCGATAAGTTGAGCGCGCTCGCGGGGAAACCGAAGAGATGGATCTTGCGATAGTGCAATAATTCGCGGAGCGTGGTAAAATTCACAACAGAACAACAGGGAAGACTCACAAAAGCCTTCACTCGAAGATCGGCTGTCCGTCGATCAATTTATGTCCCGATTGAGGAGAAAAATCAGTGAGCAAGAAAATCGTTCTGTATGCCGTTTTGGCGATTGTGGCGGTGCTCCTCCTTATCCAGTTGGTGCCCTATGGACGCGATCACAGCAATCCGCCCGTCGTTCAGGAGCCCGTTTGGGACAGTCCGCAAACCGAGGCATTGGTGAGAAGCGCCTGCTATGACTGCCACAGCAATGAGGTGGTCTGGCCTTTCTACAGCAACATTGCGCCATTTTCCTGGTTGGTCCAGCATGACGTGGACGAGGGGCGAAGCCGCCTGAACTTTTCTGAGTGGAACCGGCGCCAGGAAATTCGCGAGATCACCGAGATTGTCCAGGAAGGGGAGATGCCTCCGCTCCAATACAAGCTCCTGCACAAAGGCGCCCAATTGAGCGCCTCCGAGCGGGCAACGCTTGTTCAGGGACTCCAGGCAACCTTCGGTCGATAGCAGGACAATATTCCACGTTGAAACTGGGGGAACCCGACAAAATTTGTTAGCTTTGAAGTAACTATTCAGGCTCTCACGGAGCAACAGACTTCGGAAGTCGCTGAGGCAAAGTGGAAGCCTCTTTCACAGCGTTGGGCCAGTTGTTACGTAGAATCGGCGAGTTCCAAAGTCTTAGGCTGAACAGTTACGCTCTGAATATCAAAGCGCCACGGTTGAATTTCAGCCGTGGCGCTTTGCCTAATTGGACAGAACAGACGACGTGGATTATTTGGCGGCGGTCGGCACCAAAGTGGTCGTTGAAACGATGTAGCCGGCGTCGGTGCTGTCAACAACCAACTCAAAACCGGCGACGGTCCGCTGGTCGACAGGCCGATAGAGGAACCGGGCCTGATCGAAGGTCATTCCGCTGGTAGCGTCGACGTTGATGCCGCTGACCTGCGCCTGGATTCCCAGCGGTTCTGCGGTCAGCACAATCGAGTCGACTGAGGTGCCCTGCGCGCCCGTGTTCATACCGTTGAACGCCAGATTCCACCCGGCAACGCCCAGTGTGGCGTTGGCATTTACCAACGCCAGCGCCGGCTGGCCGGTGGTCGGGTCAATCCTGAATACCACCTGGCCGTTGGCACTGGCCGCCTCACCAGCGTTGATCTCGAAACGGGTGGCGGCTCCCGGTGAGGCTGCTGCTTGTGAGCCAGGTCCGGGGACTACCACCAGATTGTCAGAGAACGTGGCGACGTCGCCCAGCTTGAACTCCTGGCCATACATCGTAAACGCCTGCCAGTTCGACTGGCCGTCGGCAACCGTGTAGCCGTCCACGCGGACACCGACACCAGCGTCGGGCAACACCACCTGCGCGGCGTCGACCGCAAAGGCACCGTCGCCCATGTTCAGGCCATCCACTGCGACAGTGGCCGGCCCTACCGCGACCTGTGCGCCGCCATCTGAGACGGCGAAGCTGGGCTGGCCCGTTGCGCCGTCATAGCCCAGCGCAACCGTTGCACCGGCCATGAGATTTTCGCTGGGATGCACGTCGATGCGCGTCGAGATATCGGTGGTGAAGTTTTCGGACTGTCCACCGATGCTGGCCTGCATCCCGGAAATTGTCAATGCTTCATTTTGCACGGGGGCGGCTTGTTTGACAGTGATGTTGTCCCAGCCAAAACCACTACCGCTCAGACCAAAACGCAGCCCATCAACCGTCGCTGTCGCGTTGATCGCGGGGAGATCAATGTCAGCACTTTCGAGTCTGACTCCGTCGCTCTGCATGCTAAAGCCCTGGTTCAGCCACAGCGAGAAAACGCCGGGAACCGACACCAAAGGGCCTTCCTGCGCATTTGGGGCTTCTGCTTCGTTCTGGTAGCCGTAGAGATGGCTGTTCTCCATCGAAGCTGAAGCTGAAAAAGGCGATCCTAAGACCATCAACCCCGCCAGGCCAATCGCAGCGCCTAGCGCAGTCCACCGAACACGATTCATGTGAGTCCTTCCTTTCATTTATCATGCCCCTGAGTGGGGCTATCATTACCACCCGAATTGCTGAAATCTGAACATCCCGGTGTCGGACACGTTGACCACTTGGCGCCCCGACGCCTTGCAGTATTCTGGTTCCTTGGGATTTCGCGGAGAGTGCAGTGGATGAGATGGCGTGAAACCCTGAAGACCCGATCTCAACTCATATCATACCAGAGCAGCGCATTCCTGTAAAGCAAGAATTCACAATTGGACGTGTTCCAGTCAAAATTGCTCTGGACGAAAGCCTGGAGGGGAAAAGCTGGCAGACGCAGAGACACAGAAATACGCCTGATACAACAAGAGCAGACAGGCGCCTGTCTGCTCTTGTTGTATCAGGCGAGCGAAAGAGATTTACTTGCGGCGAGTGCGCACACGCAGCGCGTAGGCAGCCAATCCGTACATCGCTACGGCCAGCAGGAGGCAAGCTGCCACGGCCGGCCAAAGTTCACTCGTTTCCCAGCCTGTCAGCATCAACGAGCGCATGCCGCCCAACACGTAGGTGATGGGGTTGAACATGGCAGCCGTCTTGAGCCAGCCGCCCAGCAGTTCCAGTGGCACAAAGCTGGCGGTCAGGAAGGTCAACGGGAAGAAGAGAAATCCTGCGCTCTGAGTGGCCGCGGCGCTGCCGGTGCCCAGTGCTGCCGAGACCGTAAAGCCGGCAAAGCCCGTGCCCAGGAGAACTGACAGTCCCACAACCGCCAACAAGCCTGGCAGCCCGGTGGCCGGGTCGAGACCGAGCAGCAGACCAACGCCGACGACGATCAGCGCCTGTAGTCCCAGCACCAGTGATCCGGCCAGGATCGGACCCAGCACCACCGCTGTGCGACTGATGGGTGTCAGGAGCAGCTTGTCGAAGTAGCCGTTCTCCAGATCCTTGACCAGGTTCTGGGCCGCAATGCCTGCGCCGGCCAGCGATGAACTGACGATCGACAGCGGCAGGATGAAACCGAGGTATCCTTTGCCGCTCAGTCCGGGAATGAAACCGGCAGCGGTGCCCAGCGTTGACTGGTAGATCACCAGGAAGAAGACACTGATCGCGATTGGCGGGATCAGTGCTTCCGGGGTGCGAAAGATGTTGACCAGGTTACGGCGGGTCAGCAGGAACAACTGAGACAGCCAGGAAGCGCTGGTTTGTTTACGCTGGTATGAAATGGTGCCTGAAGTAAGGTCGGCTGTTGCCATGATAAATATCCTCTCTCTGCTTCGATCTTATTTTCGACGACGTCCGCGGCGGCCGGCAGGTTCAGCGACAACTGCTGCTGGCTGGGCTGTTTCTTCTTTCAGCCTCTCGCCAGTGACCTGCAGGAACACATCGTCCAGAGTCGGCTGCGTCAGGGTCAATGAGATCGGGTTCAAGTCAGCCTGCTGCAGACGGTTGACCACCGAAGGAATCGCTTGCGCAGCCTGTTCCATGTACACACGAACTGTGTCCCGGTCCACTTGAATCCGCTCAGTCATGTCGACGATCTTGCCCGCGGCTTGCTCTGCCAGCTCGTTGTTGTCGAAGACCAGGTTGATGGACTCAGCGCCGAGAGATGCTTTCAGCTTGTTGGGTGAGCCTTGTGCTGCCAACCTGCCGTTGTTGATGATGGCTACGATATCGGCCAGCTCGTCAGCTTCTTCGAGGTACTGCGTCGTCAGGAAAATAGTCATGCCAAGCTGTCGGTTGAGGCGGCGCACCTCTTCCCAGATATCGCGCCGGCTGGCAGGGTCCAGGCCGGTCGTCGGCTCGTCCAGGAATAGAATATCCGGCTCGTGCACCAGCGCCAGCGCCAGATCGAGGCGGCGGCGCATGCCGCCGCTGTAGGTGCCGACGCGTCGATCCACAGCGTCCGTCAGCTTGACCAGTTCGATCAACTCTTGCGCGCGATTTTGAGCCTGGCGGTCGTTGAAGCCGAACAGCCTGCCTTGCAGCGTCAGCATCTCCATCGACTTCATGGTCGGGTCCAGGCCGATCTCCTGCAACGCGACGCCGGCGATGCGGCGCACGTCACCCGCCTGGCTGACCACGTCGAAACCGCCGACTGTCGCACGGCCGCTGGTCGGCAGCGCAAGGGTCGTCAGGATTTTGATGGTAGTGCTTTTGCCCGCGCCGTTGGGACCAAGAAAGCCAAAGATCTGGCCGGCCGGCACGCTGAAGGAAACGTCGTTCACCGCCGTCACACCACCGGGGTAGCTCTTTGAAAGGTTCTCTACTTTTATTTCTCTGTCAGACATAGTTGGCTCCGTTCTGCACCCGATTGCCGGGTTTCGTGCTGTTTTTCTGTGTTTTGATCACGATGAAGAGTATATCACAAGGTGCACTTCTTGTCAAGGTAATGAATAGAAAATCTAAACAAATAGATCGTCGCGCCCAATCAAGAAGTCGTCTCAGTACTTGCCTGAGACGACTTCATTCAGTTGACACCGGATCCTGGCGTGTCAGGCAAGCGCTTTGGCGTCGACAGATGCTTCAGCCAGAACCCGTTCGCGTCCGTTGTGACCCTGTATTGGAGGTCCGTCCTCGGAGATGCGCCGACCCCACCCCGCGCGCAACACTCGCAGGGCATTGCCACCGAGGATCTGTTTGACGGCCTCAGCCGGATAGCGTCGCTTGCTGCCGGAGAGGGTCTGGCCGAGCAGATGCTGTGTGAGTCGCGGCATCTGCGTCGCATCCACCACGTCGTCCGGCGGATCGGTGAAGCCGTCGAAGTCCGTGCCGATTGCGACGCTGTCAATCCCTGCCATGTCTACGATGTGATCGATAGTCTCGACGATGAGGTCCAGGCCCAGTCGATCGTGCGCCCCCAGCCAGTAGTTCATGAAGATGACACCGACGACACCACCGTGATCTGCCATCCAGCGCAGTTCCCAGTCCTCCAGACAATAGGGGCTGGGCTTGAGCGCGCGCACGCCAACATGCGATGCGATCACCGCCCCCCGCTTGTTCTGGCTCTCGACAATCTCATAGACGCGGGCACGCGCCACGGGCGTGCAGTGCGTCAGATCTATCAACATGCCGAGATCCAGCATTCGTTCAACAACTTCCTCGCCTATGCTGGTCAGTCCTTGCGAGAGGTCGAAGTTGGAGACGACACGTCGCCAGCGAGCCAGCGACAGGACTGTCTCAGGGAAGGGAAAACAAGGATAAACCACGCGGTTCGGGTAGAAGTGCGCCAGCGTGATAGAGGCGACGCCCTGCGCGAAGAAGCTGTCCAGGTTGGATAGGATCTCGTCGCGGGCTGTGTTGTCCGAAACGCTTCTGCCATTGCTGGCCTGCCGCTGACATACTGCTCCTTCCAGCGCGTGCGCACCTTCCAGCGTGTGGACGATGGCGATCGGCCCTCTGGGTCCTTGCGCAACCAGGGCGTCAAGCTCGTCAATGGAGCGCGCTACCCGTACGGGACGACGCGCCTGTGGTTTGTGCAGATTGTAATCCTCAACCTGTTGCTCCATCTCATGCAAAATCGTCTGGGAGGCCACAAAGTAAGTTGGCTCTACCAGATCTCGCCACGCCTGACGACTGGTGAACCGCATAAGTTTGAGGAGTGGTATGTCTTCCAGCAGTGGCTTTTCCGGCGCCATGATGGCTGAGAGGAGAACGTCAACGCCGCCTGTCGCCAACTTTTCGAAGTTGGTGCGCATGCTGAACGGCCAAAAGCCGGGCGGCGCCACGCGATAGCGACGCGCCAGGTTGCGGCGAAACAACGCCATCTTCATCGATGGATGAGCGTGCAGATCGACCAGGATCGCCTCGTCGTGAAGCTGAATCGAGTTTACAGATTGCATCGTACACCCCTGCCGGTCCTGCAACGGACCGATCAATGCCAAAAGATACGGTGCCCCCTGGCTGTCTGAAGTGGCTGCAATGTGGCGGCGATGAAAGCTCCGGCCACGGGGAACAACTGGTTTGAAAAGCGGCGGCAAGCGACGCCGTTCTACAGAGTTGAACGCATCGCGGCCGGCTTTTCTGGCGCAAAGCTGGCGGAACCAATCCAGGCGCCCATTCAGGCACCCGGGCGTCTAGCGCAGCAGAAAACCCTCGCGCAGTGGGTCGTCCGGGTCGATGTGGAACTCGTGGCGGCCGGTGATGAAGGCGGAACCGGTCACTTCGGGAATCACTGCGGCGTAGGGTCCGAAGGTGGTGGTCTCCACGACGCGGCCGGAAAAGCGGCTGCCGATGATGCTCTCAACGATGATTGACTGGTCGATAGCCAACTCGCCCCGGCCATGGTGCAGCGCCAACCGGCCGCTGACGCCGGTCCCGGTCGGGCAGCGGTCCACCTCCCCATCCGCGAAAACACAGACGTTGCGGCTGTGGGCGTCTGCGCTTTCGGGCGGACCGATGAAGATGGTGCCGTAGAGGAAACTCAAATCAGGCTCGAAGGGGTGTGGGATCGGGCCGGCCGCCATGACCGCATGCTTGATAGCTACACCTGCTTCGATGAGGCGGCGGTAATCGGCAGGCGTGCAGCGCAGTCCCAGATCTTCCGCCTGCACGTAGGCGTAGAACGCGCCGCCGAAGGCGATATCGTAGCGCACGACGCCGTAGCCGGGCACGTCCACCGTCCTGTCCAGCGCCAGCACGAAGGATGGTACGTTTTCGAAGCGCACACTGCGCACTTTGCCGTCGTCAACCAGTGCATGGGCGGTGACCAAACCGGCCGGCGTGTCGATGCGCAGGGTCGTCTCCGGCTCGCTGGCCGGCAGCATCCCGGTCTCCAGCGCGACGGTAGCGATCCCGATGATGCCGTGACCGCACATGGTGCTGAAGCCCTCGTTGTGCATGAAGAGCACGCCGATGTCCGCTCCGGGCGTCACCGGCGGCGTGACGATGCAGCCATACATGTCGGCATGGCCGCGCGGCTCCCACATCAGCGCGCGCCGCAGGTGGTCCAGATGGTCACGGGCGTAGCGCCGGCGCGCCAGGATCGTGTCGCCTGGCAGATCAGGAAAGCCGCCAGTGATCACCCGGAACGGCTCGCCTGCGGTGTGTGCGTCAACGGTAGTGATTTTCATGGAGAAATCGAGGTGCCGGGGACTTTCCGAAAGTCCCCGGCACCTGTTAGCTAAACCATTTCCTGCACAGCCGCAAAGGCGTGATCGAGGATCTCCAGCGCTTCATCGACGTGGTCACGGGTGGCGGTCAGCGGCGGGGCAAGCCGCAGCGAGTTGCCGTACAGCCCGCCTTTGCCGATCAGCAGGCCGCGCTGGCGAGTCTGCTCGAAGAGGGCGTTGACCTCTTTGGTGGCCGGCTCTTTAGTCTTGCGGTCCAGTACCATCTCGACGCCCTGCATCAATCCCTTGCCGCGCACGTCGCCGATCAGGGGATACTTCTCTTGCAGCCGCTCCAGACCGGCGCGGAAGTGGTTGCCGACTTCGGCCACGTGCTGCGGCGACGCCTCTTCTTCCATCACCTCGATGACGGCCAGCGACGCGGCGCACGAGACAGGATTGCCGCCGAAGGTGCTGATGGTCAGCCCCTTACCCACCGCCGCCTGGGCGATCTCCGGCGTGGTCATGGTGTTGCTCAACGGGAAGCCGCCGGCGATGCCCTTGGCCATGGTCATGATGTCCGGTTCGACGCCCCAGTGTTCGATGCCGAACCAGTAGTCGCCGGTGCGGCCAAAGCCGGTCTGCACCTCGTCGATGATCAGCAGCCCGCCGTAACGATGGACGATGTCCGCGACGATCTGGAAGTATTCGGGCGGCGCGGTGATGAAACCGCCGACGCCCATGATCGGTTCGGCCAGAAACGCGGCGATCTTGCCCGTAGTGGTGGTACGGATCACGTCTTCCACGTCCTCGGCGCAAGCAACACCGCACGAAGGATAGCTCAGTTTCAGCGGGCAGCGGTAGCAGTAGGGCGCCAGCGCGTGCTTGATACCGGGTATCTGCGTTGGGCCGACCCGCCAGACTGCCTGCGCGGTCAGGCTGCGCGCCAGCGCCGAGCGGCCACTGTAGCCGTGCCGCAACGCGATGACTTCCTGGTAGCCGGTGACCGACTGGGCCAACATCACCGCGGTTTCGTCAGCCTCGGTGCCTGAGGCGGTGAAGTAGGATGTCTGCAATTTCCCGGGCGCCATCGCGGCCAGCTTTTCCGCCAGCAGCACATGGCTCTCGTTCATATAGAGCGTGGAGCAATGGGCCAGCTTGCTGACCTGTTCCTGCACGCGCTCGGTGACCTTTGGGTGCGCGTAGCCAACGCTGGAGGTCAGGATGCCGGCGAAGAAGTCCAGATAGCGATTCCCGTCCGCATCCCACACGGTCAACCCCGCGCCGTGATCCAGCGCGATCGGTTCCGTGTAATAGAGCACGTGGTTCGGCCAGAGGTACTGGCGCTGCTTTTCGAGGATCTCAGCGTTGTTCATCGCTCGCCTCACGGCGCTGCTGCGAAGATCATCGTGCCGTTGTTGCTGCTGAAGCCGATGGTCAGCATGTCGCCCTGCACGTCGTAAGAGTTCGCGACCTGTAGATAGCTGATGAACTGGTTCGAAAGTGAACCGCTGGCGCAATAGGCGTGACTGATGGTGAGATTGATCGTCAGCGCGCCGCTTTCGCTGGCCTGATAGGTTCCGACTCCCGGGTTGCAATCTGCCAGCACGCTCAGCGTACCGTCGGCCTTGAATGTCACTGTGTAGAGGGCCGGGTCATCAGGTGTATAGTTGACGCCGCTGGTCTGGGTGATCTGCTGGAGCTGCCAGGTACGATCCAGCGGCGAGGCCGGCAGCTGTGACTCTGCCGACGCTTCCGGCACTGCTGACGCATCCGACGCCACTGGCGCAGGGGGAACGTTGAAGAGGTCGGTGGGCAACGCCGTGTTTTCGGTGGCCGTCACTGGCATCGTCGACGTCAGGGGAACGGCGCTGGTCAGCGGTGCAGTGGTGGTGATGGCTGCGCCGGCCTGCTGGGCCACGGCGGCTGCTTCTGTCGCGACCGCGCTGTCGGCTATGCGTTGCATGGAGAACCCATCAGCGCCGTAGACGGTCTCATCGAACTGGAAAGCCACCAGGTCAGTGCCTTCAAGTCGAAACGAGAAGTTCTCCGGCGTGGCCAGCGTTTGGCCGTCCTGCATCTCGGTCAGTGCGATCGATGCTGTGCCGTCGCCGTTGTCCTGCCACTGGCCAAATACAATGGTTTCGGTGGTTTGATCGGTGGGCCGTATGACGAAGAAGACACTGCTGTCTTCATTGAGCACCATCACCATATCCGTCTGGGAGCCGGCCAGCGTCAGGTTGGTGCCGTATGTTCCAGGGAAGCCAGGCGGCGCAGCCTCGGTCGCGGCCGGCGATGCTTCGGTAGTAGCCGGCGCTGCGCTTTGCTGCGTGTCGTTGGTTGGCTCCTCGTTCATTGGCAGGTTTGCCATGCCGGGGCAGTTTACCTGGCCAATCTGGTCGTACGAGAGCCTGATTTCCTTGACGTCGACGCCGATGTTTGCGGCTGCTGCAGCCAGCGTGTCGTTGTCGTTCACCTGATTGACCGTCCGGCGCAGGTTCTTCCACGATTCATCGATGGTGTCCAGCTTGACTTCATTGAGCTGTTTGGCAGACTTGGTGACCTGATTCCAGGCTTTGTCAACCTCAGCGCTGGCATCCTTCAGGTCGCCGACGGTGGATGTCGGGCTGATGGTCTCGAGATTGGTGAGGGCGTCGCCGAAAGCCTGCAGGCTCTGGCAAAAGGCTTCGTTAGCTTCTTCTACTGTTGGTTGGTTGCATCCGACTGCGATGATGCCAAGAATGAGCAGCAGGCCGATCAGGGTTTTCTTCATGGGTGGGTATCTCCTTGGTGAGAAGCAACGAGGGAAGGAATGGGAATTGCGATGACCACTTCGGTCATGCATTTCCAGTATAGAGCACGCTCAGTCGCCTGTCAAACGACTAAGCATAGAAAAGAGAGGAAATAGCGAGCAGCAATCGCGGAAGATCCATTCGATCCCGAGTTGCTTTCAAGACTCATTCCAGGGGTTGACCACGGTAACACCAATGTGGCGAAAGTCGGCTTCATTTCGGGTCACCAAGACGCATTGATGATGCAACGCCGTAGCCCCGATCAGGCTGTCGGCGAAAGGCAGATTCACGCCTTGTGCGGCCAACTCCCCCGCTAACTGGCCCCAAAGCAGCATGACGCCGACATCAAGAGGGAGAATGTGATCGCTGAAACGAATCATCAGATCATCTGTCAGCCAATAGGTCAAGCTTTCCTTGCGCTTCGAGGAAGACAACCTGGCAATGCCCTTGCGGATTTCACCGGCCGTTAGAACGCTCAGATAGACGCTGTTCGGATCGAGGCTGTCGATCCACTCGGTGACATGTGCAGTCGGCTGTCTGGAGATCAACTCAGAAATTATGTTGGTGTCCAGGAGATACTTCACAGGTTGATATCCTCCCTGGACATGCTCTTGTCGCGCTCCAGATTGATCTCACTGTCAGCCAACGGCGACTCACGGAAGAACTGAGAAAGCGTCTGCTGCGAGACCCGGCGTTTGCGAAACTCGTCGTAGGAGATGATGACAACCGTCTCGACGCCATGTCGCGTAACTACCTGCGGCCCATGAGCCAGCGCCTCATCGACCACCTGGCTGAACTTGTTCTTCGCTTCCTGAAGTTGCCAATAACGCTGAGTCATAACAATCCTCCTGTCTAGTCTGTCTAGATTGTATCATGCATTGCACGAGTAATCAATCTGAAGTGTCGACCGAACATGGTGGTTGTCTGCCAATGATCGCGTCAAGGCATCACGGGATCATCACCATAGCGCATGGTTCGGGCGATGGAGTTGCCTTCGCCCACCAGCACGACCCGCGGCCGGTGTGTGGCCAGTTCCTCTTCGGACAGCAGGCCGTAGCTCATGATGATCACGTGGTCACCTGGCGACACCAGCCGCGCCGCGGCGCCGTTGAGCTGGATCTCGCCTTTGCCCGGCGTGCCAGGGATGATGTAAGTTTCCAGCCGGTTGCCGTTTTCCACATCGACCACCTGCACGCGTTCCCACAACACCATGCCTGCGGCTTCGATCAGAACCGGATCCACCGTGATCGACCCGACATAGTTCAGGTCAGCTGCCGTCACAACCGCGCGATGAATCTTTCCCAGCAAAACATTTCTCAACATCAGAACTTCCTTTCCCTTCTTTCTATCATTTCCACTTCTCAGTTACTTCCCCTTCTGGTTCAACTCCCAGATCACTCGCAGCCCGTCCAGCGTCAGCCACGGCGCGATGATCTGGATCACGTCGGTTTCCTGCGCGATGGTCTCGGCCAGACCGCCGGTCGCGATGACCTTCATCTCTGACCCCAGCTCGTCGCGGAAACGTTGCACCATGCCTTCCACCATGCTCACGTTGCCGAGAATCAGCCCCGACTGCATAGCGTGCACGGTGTTGCGTCCAATGACCGCCGGCGGCCGCACCAGATCGACGCGCGGCAACTGTGCGGTGCGGGTAAACAACGCCTCGGCCGCGATGCCGATCCCCGGCGCGATGGCACCGCCCAGGTAGTCGCCCGCGGCCGACACGGCGTCGAACGTGGTGGCCGTGCCGAAATCCACCACACAGGCCGGCCCGCCGTAAAGGTGTTTGACAGCCGCGGCGTCAGCGACACGATCCGCGCCGACCCCTTGCGGATAGTCAACGCGAATGCGTACCCCTGTCTTGACGCCCGCGCCAATGATCAGCGGGTCGCGCAGCAGGTAGCGGCGGCAGGTTTCCTGGAACTTGCCGGTCAGCGGCGGCACCACCGAAGCCATGCACACGCCGCTGATGCTCTCCAGCGAGATGTGACTATGCGTCAACAGCCCCAAAAGCTGGATGCCATACTCGTCCGGCATGCGGTCGTGAGCCGTGGCCAGCCGCCAGCGCGGCCCCGGCTGGTCGCCGTCATACAGTCCGAGGGTGATGTTGGTGTTGCCGATATCAACTACAAGCAGCATGTGTCAATGCCTCCGTTGTTGGTGATGACAGGGTGACAAGGTGACAAGATGACAGGGCGCCTCAGCCGCGCCGCCGGGCTCCGCATCAGGCGTTGTCCAGCATCAGGTTGTCGATCAGGCGGGTTCTGCCGACGAAGACCGCCATGGAAAGCAGGGCGCTATCGACCGGGCCTTCCAGCTCATGCAGCGTCAGCGGATCAGCGCAGGAGACGTACTGGCGGCGCGCCAGTGGTTCGGCATCGATGGTAGCGGCCATGATCTGTCGCAGCGTCTCAGCATCGCGGCTGCCCGTCTCGAACGCCGCGCGGGCAGCGGTCAGTGCCTGGTAGAGCACGGTAGCAGCGGCGCGCTCGTCGCCGTGCAGATAGGCATTGCGACTGGACATGGCCAACCCGTCCGGCTCGCGCACCGTGGGGCAGATAACCACGTCTACCGGGAAGCTCAGATCGCGGCTCATCTGACGGATCACCACCGTCTGCTGTGCGTCCTTCTGGCCGAAGTAAGCCCGCTGCGGCTGGATCGCTGCAAGCAGCTTGGCAACCACCGTCGCGACGCCGCGGAAGTGGCCGGGACGGCGCTCGCCCTCCAGCCCGGCGCTGACGCCTTCGACCTCGACATAGGTCTGGAAGCCGGGCGGGTACATCACCTCGACGGTCGGCGTCCACACCAGGTCCGTGCCGGCCGCTTGCAGCAGCGCCAGGTCGCGGTCCGTGTCACGCGGATAGGTGGCCAGATCCTCGCTCGGCCCGAACTGGGTCGGGTTGACGAAGATCGACACGACGACGCTGGCGCATTCCTCACGTGCCTGTCGCACCAGCGACAGATGGCCTTCGTGCAAGAAGCCCATGGTCGGCACAAGACCTACGGGGCCGGCCAAGTTCGCCCGCTCGGCCCAAAGTTCATCGAGTGTGGTGACTGTTTTCATGTTTCGTGACTCGTGATACGTGATCCGTGTCAGTTCCGGTCTGATTACTGATTACCGATAACCGATCACCGTTGACCGCTGCCCGTACAAGCCGCCATAATGTCCGATTGACCGGGGTCAGTACGCCGGTCTGCTCGCCTGCCTCGACCACCGCGCCACAGATCGCGTCGATCTCAGTGGGCGCGCCTCGCAGCATGTCCTGGAACATGGATGAGTGGTTGGCGGCGGTGCGGCGGGCGACGTCCTCCGCGGCCAGCACCGGGTCGTCGAAGGTCAGAGTGAAACCCTGCACGCGGCCGGCAGCGGCCGCTTCCAGCGCGGCTTCTGCCATCAGCGCGCGGGCGTCAGGATGGGTCAGCAGCTCACCGTTTGGGACGCGCAGCAGCGCCGTCAGTGGATTGATGGCGGCGTTGATGACCACCTTGCTCCACAGCAGGCCGTCCACGTCGGCGCTGGCGCGTGTCTCGAAGCCGGCCAGACGCAGCAGGTCACGCAGCGGCGTCAGGCGCTCGTCGGGTGGCAGCGCGACCGGGCCGTCGCCGCCGGCGCGCACGCGGCCAGGACCGAGGAGCGTCGCTCCCAGCGTGGTGACGCCAGCTGCGACCCGCGCCATACCGAGTTGAGCTTGCAGCGTCTCACGATTTCCCCATCCGTTTTGCAGCGTTAGCGCGATGCCGTCGGCTGCCAGGCAGGCTGCCAGTTGCTCCGCCGCGCGTGCCGTCTGCCACGACTTGACCAGCACCAGCGCATGGCTGGCCGGGCGGCATGACGACGGGTCCGCCGTGGCGCGCACGGGAAAGCAGCGCTCCCCGCCGTTCGCGTCCACCAGGCAGACACCGCGCGTTTGCAGCGCGGCCACCCCTTCCGGCCAGCCGCCCAGCATCGTCACAGAAGCATCCGTGGCAGCCAGACGCGCGGCAAAAAAGCTCGCCAGCGCGCCGCTGCCGACGATCAACACGGGGAGAGTCATAGAAGGAGCGTCACCTCTCGCAAGCGGGCGTCCGGTTCGTAGCAGGCGATTCATCGCCGGTCCACCTCCCAGCGGCGCGGCAGCACTGAAGTGCCTGCTACGAACTGGCGGACCTATGCGTGCGCGGTCTGCGCGTTGGCGACCATCCAGACCTGCTCGCTGGCCGGTCCGGCGCCGTTCAGCGGGCGCGGCTCCAACAGCGCCAGCAGGGCTGCCCACTCATCGTCCTTCATCGCGAAGCCGTGCTCTTCGGTGGGGAACTGCCCGGCGATGACTTCGTCTCGGTAGCTTTCCAGCGCCGCGACGATCGGGCCGTGAAGCTGTGCGTACTGCTTGACGAACTTGGGCGTGAAGCGGTCGAACAGGCCCAGCAGGTCGTGGATCACCAGCACCTGGCCGTCGCAGCCCGCGCCCGCGCCGATGCCGATGGTAGGGATGTCCAGCTTGCTGCTGATCAGCCCGGCCAGTTGCGCGGGCACGGCCTCCAGCACGATGCTGAAGCAGCCGGCCTCTTGCAGGATCAGCGCATCCTCGACCAGCCGCTGAGCCGCTTCGGCCGTCTTGCCTTGCGCGACGAAGCCGCCGAACTGGGAGACGCTCTGCGGTGTCAGGCCGATGTGGCCCATGACAGGGATACCGGCGGCAGAGATGGCGCGCACAGCGTCGGCCCGCTCGCGGCCGCCCTCCAGCTTGACCGCGTCCATGCCGGCCTCCTGCAGGAAGCGGCCGGCGTTGCGTACCGACTCCTCGGTGGAAATCTGGTACGACATGAAGGGCATGTCGCCGATCAGCAGCGGGGAGCGCGCGCCGCGCGCCACCGCCTTGCAGTGGTGCAACATGTCGGCCATGGTGACGGGCAAGGTGGTCTCGTAGCCGAGGACGACCATGCCCAGCGAGTCGCCGACCAGCAGCGCGTCAATGCCGGCCTGCTCCACGACCGTTGCGGTCATGTAGTCGTAGGCCGTCAGCATGGTGATGCGTTCGCCGGCTAGCTTTTTCTGACGAAAGGTGCGCGTGGTGACTTTCTTGCGCGCGGGGGTGGAAACAGGACTTGTGGTAGACACGGTACCCTCCTTGGGTGTGGTAGAGTCCGCTAACGCGGTCTTCGGTTATTCTCGGCAGCGCGGACGGGGCCGCTCCCTGGCATCCCGGTCGCTGTGCGATCCAGGCGCCGTGCAAGCTGATCTGCCCCGTAGGTCCGCATTGCCACACCATTATACACCAAAATGCGCCAAGTCAATGTAAGCTCGCGAGCAACTGCTCGACCTTCACTCACCCGCCACGCTCGTTTCTCTCACAGATAGAAGCAAACACAGATGATCCTGGAAGCAAACATCTGTGCTCCTTTCCATCTGTCAGGCGGGCCCGGCGCACAAGCTTGAGCGCTCCATCTCTGCATGGTAGAATACCGTCATCGTCCACCCCGCGTCTGATCGGACAACACACCTCGTGCCCGGCGGCGACCATTGGAGCGCCATGCCATCAATCACAGATCAAACCTACTTGCTGGAGAGCCAATACCGCGACTCGTCGAACCTGGACGCCCGCATCGCGGTACATCTGCGCTTCAGCAGCAACCGGACTGGCTGGTTTCGCTGGTACTTCGACCAGTTGTTGCAACTGCCGGCGGCCGCGCAGGTGCTGGACATCGGCTGCGGGCCGGCGCGGCTGTGGTGCGATCAACTGGCGCGCGTGTCCGGGACGTGGAAGATCACCCTGGCCGACCTGTCGCCCGGCATGATCGACCAGGCGCGGGCCAATCTGGCGGCGGCCGGGGCCGACAACGATCCGCGTTTCACCTTCCGCACCGCTGACGCGCAGGCATTGCCTTTCGAGGACGACACCTTCGACGCCGTGCTGGCCAACCACATGCTGTATCATGTGCCCGACATCCCGCGTGCCTTGCAGGAGATTCGGCGCGTGCTGCGGCCGGCCGGACGGCTCTACGCCGCGACCAACGGCGACGGGCACATGGCCGAACTGCACGATCTGGTGGCGCCATTTGCCAGCAGTGAAGCTCTCCGGCCCGCCCCGGAGCGACGCTTTGGCCTGGAAAACGGCGCTGAGCAACTGGCGCGCTGGTTTGCCCGCGTCGAGCGGCGTGACTACCCGGACAGCCTGGAGGTCACCGAGGCGGAACCGTTGGCCGCCTATGCCCTCTCGACCAGCGGCATGCTGTGGATGCCCGATGGCGAGCCGTCCGCCGAGGCGCTGACTCGCCACTTCGACGCCCTGCTGGCGCGCGATGGCGTGATCCACATCGCCAAATCCAGCGGGCTGTTCATCGCCGCCAAGCTGCCGCGCCCCGAGGATGTCGATGGCGAGGACGTGACGCTGCGCGAAATCATCGCGGACGACAAAGCCACACCGGTGCAAATATCAATCGTTACGTGACCACGGATGTCCTTCACGTCTGGCAAGATGCGACGGGCCGCGATAGCGTACGAGGAGCGTAACCGCTAGCAAAGCAAGTCCTGTGAGGATGACATGGCTCAGAACCCAGTCTCCTGTCTGCTCGTTTCCTTCAGCGCTGAAGAAGTCCAGCGATACTGACGAGGGAGCCGGTTCTCCCCAGTGGGCAATATAGCCGGACGGTACACCGCTGGCGCTTGTGAACATACCGCCAACGTAAAGAGAGCCGTCCTGGTTGATGGTTAAGCTATAGACACTGTCGTCCATCCCGCGAGCCAGGGCGTGCCATGACGACTCCCGCTCATCCCAATACGCAATATTGTTGGCCATAACCTCGCCAGCAGTCACAAATCGGCCGCCGACGTAAAGCAGGTCATTGTGCCCGAATTCCAGACTGTAGACAGCGGAGTAGTCAGTCCCGCCAACACCGCGTCCCACCGGTTCCCACTTGGTTCCGTCCCATAGCGCGATACGGTTGGCGACTACCCCGCCGGCTGTAGTGAACCATCCCCCGGCGTAGAGTGAGTCGTCCGGCCCAACGGCCAGGGTGCAAACTGTCGAAATGCCGTGGTATCCTCCTCCCATTCCGCTGCCCAAGGGATACCACGACGAAGTTGTTTCATCCCAGCGGGCGATGTAGTTCGCCGCTACCCCTCCAGCTGAGGTAAAGCCGCCCCCAGCATAGAGCGAACCGTCTGCCCCGATCGCCAGGGTTCTTACAAAACCGTTGGTTCCAGACCCAAGCGGATGCCACGATGAGGAAGCCGGATCCCAGCGAGCAATGTTGTTGGCGCCAATTCCGCCCGCTGTATCAAAGCTGCCGCCAACGTAAAGCGATCCATCCGTCGCCACTGCCAGGGCTCGGACCTCGGGAGGCTCATAGCCATACAAGGTATCGACGCCGCTGCCGAGAGTGTGCCAGGACAAAGTCTGCGGGTTCCAGAATGCAATGTGCTTCGCCGTCAGGCCGCCGGCAAAATTGAACCAACCTCCGGCGTATAGAACACCATCCGATCCGAATGCCAAAGCTTCTACATCGTCATAGTCCATTCCAGTGATCCCATCTCCCAGCGGATGCCAAGTCGAGGACAGTGGATCCCAACGAGCGATGTTGTTGACAAGCACACCGTCTGCGCTGGCAAAATGTCCACCGGCATACAGCGATCTGTCTGGGCCAACGGCCAGTGCACTGACCGTGCCTCCCATGCCATTGCCCGATGGGAGCGGATGCCATGTCGATGCCAGAGTATCCCAGCGGCTGATGAAGTACGCAGGAGCACTCCCGGCTTTGGAAAACTCGCCGCCAGCGTAGAGCGAGCCATCTGGGTTGACCACCAATGAGCTGACGCTGCCATATGGGTTCATCCCGCTGCCCAGAGCGTGCCACGCGGCGCCATCCCAGCGAGCGATGTGGTGCACGACTGTGTCACCGGCTGAGATGAAGTATCCTCCGGCGTAGAGTGCGCCATCCAACCCGACCGCCACAGCCCATACAGAGGCGCTGGTACCTGCACCCAATGCATGCCAGGCGGTTCCATCCCACCGGGCGATGTTGTTGGCGGCGACTCCGCCGGCCATCGTAAAGCCACCTCCGGCATAGAGCGAGCCATCTGGCGCTATGGCCAACGCCCGGACGGCGCCGTAGTCGCCCATCCCGCTGCCCAGAGGATGCCACTGGGCGCCGTCCCAGCGGGCGATGTGGTTGGCTGCGACGCCGCCGGCTGTGGCGAAGTAGCCGCCAGCGTAGAGCGAGCCGTCAGGGCCAACCGCCAGGGCGTCGACACGCGGGTAATCTCCTCCCATTCCAACACCCAGGGGATACCACTGGGCGCCGTCCCAGCGAGCAATGCCGTTGGCTACCACGCCACCGGCCATCGTGAAAACGCCCCCGGCATAGAGTGAACCGTCTGGCCCAATCGCCAGGGTCACGACCGGACTACTCACCCCGCTGCCCAAGGGATGCCATGACGAAGTCGCTGCGTCCCAGCGAGCGATGTTGTTGGCTGCGACCCCGCCGGCTATGGTGAAATTGCCCCCGGCATAGAGCGAGCCGTCCGGTCCAACCGCCAGAGCGTAGACTGGTGAATGTTCGAGTGTGCCTCCTCCCATCCCGCTGGCTAGCGAATGCCATGACGAAGTCGCACCATCCCAGCGAGCAACATAGTTGGCCAATATCCCACCCGCCGAAGTGAAATCACCACCCGCATAGATCGCACCGTCTGGCCCCGTGGCCAGCGCATATACTGGCCAGTTCATGCCAGGTGGGTCAAACCCGCTCGCCCAACCACCGTCCTGTGGCGATGCCGTGAACATCTGGCTGACGTTTTCGACGATCGGCATGGAGCCGCTGGAGGCTTGAGATTCCGCAGGGATTGGTTGCGCAACTGGCTCGTCCAAGGTCATGCCTGGAGCAAGCAGTGCGAGCAAAAGTACAGCGGTCACGACAAAACGTTGCATAGTCATCTTCGGTTTCCTTTCCCGAGTCTGCGCCGTTGCATGGCGGCGCAGACTCGGTCTCCTAGCGGTTGA
Organism: Anaerolineales bacterium; assembly: GCA_020634615.1. Classification (GTDB taxonomy): domain Bacteria; phylum Chloroflexota; class Anaerolineae; order JAAEKA01; family JAAEKA01; genus JACKBK01. Next base: position 77,591 of record JACKBI010000015.1, on the reverse strand, counting down.
TGATCAGCGGCAGATAGCGTAGGTACAGCGCAGATGTAGCCGTGGGCGTGGCGGTCGGCGTCGCCGTGGCGGTCGGTGATGGCGTCACGGTCGGGGTCGCTGTTGCCGTTGGGGTGGACGTTGGCGTCATGCTAGGCGTTGCCGTCGCCGTGGCGGTCGGCGTGGGCGTAGCATCGGCCGGCAGCAGGAGCAGATCGCCGCACAATTCGGCGTGGCGCCAGGTGTTGCCGCTCCAACCCAGCCAGCCATCGGCTTCGTCGCCATCGTCGTCGTCGATCAGCCCGATGTTGAGACCGATCACCCGGCTCGCCTGCATGGCAATGACCCCGAGTTGTGACGCCGGAACAGCCAGTTCCAGCGAATAACCATCCGGTCTAGTCCGTAACGCAAACACAACCCCGGGATGAACCGGAGCGACATAGTCGAAGAGGCTGCTGTCGATCCGCATCCCGTACTTGTGGTCGTCAGCGCCATAGCTCTGGTTGTCGTTCAATCCATCGTAGACCAGTTCCACGGCATCGTCGTGCCACCATTCGTCGTCGCTGTCGGCCACCAGGTGATCGTCCGTGACCAGACAGCCGGCGTAGAGATAGCTCTCCGTCCACTGGTGAAAACAAGTTGCGCTCGCATCCGACGCATTGGTGATGAAACCGCCGTAATCGACAGCATTCCAGCGGTCCACCAGCACTCCAGGCAGCGCAGGCCAATCGGACAGGTCTCCGTCGATGGTGGGCGGCGAAAGCGCGTACGCGGCATTCCCCACCTTGGGTAGCGGAGTCGGTGTCGGCGTTGCCTGGGGATCTACCTGGCGGACGGCCAGCTTCAGGTCGAGATTGGTGGCGTCGTAGTAGCTAATCATGGCTTGCCCAGCAGCAGTCAATGCTAGCGAGTTGCCCTGGCCGACGTCCCCAATGCTATCGACCACTTCGGCGTGCCAGCCAGTGGCGTCTTGGTAGGCGTAGACCAGGTCGGCGTTGGTGGTTTCATAGGCGCTGATATGCGGGTAGCCGGAGGCATCCAGGGCCAATGAGGTCCTGGAGAATTCGCCCTCGGCCACGTTCACGAGGTGCCATCCGCTCACGTTGCGGTAAGCGTATCTGAGCTGGCCTGCGCTGGCTCCGTAGCTCATGTGTGGGAAGCCGGCATCGTCGAGCACCAGGGAAACGTCACGACCGCCGGACGGATCGACACTCTCGTAACGCCAGCCGTTGGTATCACGAACCGCGATCTTGACCAAGTTTGTGTTGGGGGGTGTGTAACCGATGGTAGGATTGCCATCGGGATCCAAATCCAGATCGACCTGCTTCTGCACCCATCCATAGCCCGGGTCGTCCACAGCTTCGCTGGTCCAACCGGAGGCTGTACGGCGGAAATGCACAACCGACAACATGTGATAGTCAAGTGGCCACGCGTCGGAGTAGATGGCGCTGCTGATCTGTGGGGTGTCGTCGGCATCGAGCGCCAGTGCTGGCGGCCCCACACGGGCGCTATAACTCCCGTGATACAGCGCTGTGCGCTGCCAACCAGCAGTATTGCGTACGACGTAGTCGAGTCCGGCATCCTCGAAAATGTCATGCAACGAGTACCAGCTATAGGCCACATGGGGCCGGCCGCCAGCGCCAAGAGCCAGCGAGATGCCGGTGGGTTCTCCGTAGGCAAGGAAGAAATCGTCGAAAGTCCAGTAGGCGCCCGCCAAGGAAGCGACCCGGCCTGGCGCATAGGCAATGACCGGCCGGCCACTGCTGTCGATGGCCAGCGAAGTCAGTTCCCCGACGTCACTCCTGGCATCAACGTCCTGGTTGTACCAGGAAGCGCCGTCGAAAAAGACCAGCGACAACTTGTCGTACGCCACGTGACCTACGGCCGGATGGCCCACGGCGTCCAGCGCCAGCGACGTTTGCCCGGAGCCGTAGCCGAGCCCGACCGCCAGGTGCCAGCCCGTGACGTCTCGATAGTGGTATTCCACCGCCCACGATGTGGGCTCGTACTGCATGATGACGGTTCCGCTCACATGGGGAAAGCCAGTCGCATCGATGGCCAGCGAGAGGTCGTCGGGGGTGTCGCCGTTCCACGTGACCGCCTCGATCTGCCAGGTTGTGCCGGTCCAGTGGGCGATCCTGGATTGCCGCCCAGCAACCGGATACGCCACGTGGGGGCGATCGCTGTTGTCCAGGGCTAACGAGCATGACCCGTGCCAACCAACGTCGGCTGCAATGGTCTCCAGAGCCCACCCTAAGGCGCTGTGCCGGGCGTAGATCAATGCATATTGGCCAGATCCAGGATCATAGGCGTAGTAGGCGAGGTGCGGATGGCTAGCGCTGTCCACGGTCAATGAGATAGCGGTGGCATAGCGATTGGTTGGTCCAACTTCCTCCAGTTGCCACCCTGAGGTTCCCCGGCGGGCGTAGTTGAGCATTTGGTGCGTGCCGTCGGCGTAGGCAATATGCGCCCGGCCGTCAGCATCCAGGTCCAGCGCAGTCGTCACACCGATGACACCACCAAGCCCCTCACTGTCTACAGTCTCTGTATGCCAACCCGAGTTGTCCCGATAGGCGAACTTGAGATCCTGGTTGTTAGCATCGTAATAGCTGATAGATGGCCGGCCGACAGCGTCCAAGGCCAGCGACGCTGCTGAGCCGACAGCAGACGAAAGGTCGACCGTCTCATAGTGCCAAGTAGTGCCATCGTGCGTGGCGTAGTACAGGTGATCGCCGCCGTAGGCAACATGTGGATGGCCGGCGGCATCCAGCCGCAAGCTGTGGTCAGTGAGTTCGCCAAACCACTTAGGACAATCCACACAAGTGATCTGCCACTCATCTGCAACATCGGCAGTCGCAGGCTGGCTTAGTGTCAGGCCTGACGCCAGCAATGCGACGATGATAAAGGAGGTCGCGCCAAAGCGTTGCGTGATCATGTTCAGAAATCCTCCTTCACCGTTGCTTCAATCGCCAACCAGCCAGCGCTGCCATCCACCCGCCCAACAGCAAGCAGAGCAGCGCCGCAAGGCGTAGTGGCCATCCGTGGTCTGCTGATGCGCCGGACGACGCCTGCAACTGCGCGAGTATCACAGCGGTGGGCGGGCGGTTGGTGGCGATGAGAAGATCGCGGTTGTGTTCGTCGTAGTAGGTGATGTAGACCCAACCGTCGACGCTCAGCGCCAGCGAACTGCCGCGGCCCACATTACCGCTGGGTCCACCGGTGTCTATCGTTTGTGTCTGCCAGCCGGCCGCAGTCTGATACGCGTAGACAAGGTCGCCGGTACCAGCATTGTAGGCGCTGAGGTGGGCGTAACCCGCGTCATCCAACACCAGCGATGTGTCGTCGAATTCACCAGCCAGGACGGTCTCCTGATGCCAGCCGGTATCGTCGCGGAAGGCGAAGGCGAGACGGCCATCGTATGCCCCGTAGCTGATGCGCGGGTAGCCGCTATGGTCCAATACCATGGACACGCCAGAACCACCGACCGTGTCGGCCATCTCGTAATGCCAGCCGGTGGCATCCCTGAATGCAACTTTGACCAGGTCGATGTAGGCCTCGTAGCCGAAGATAGGATCGCCGTTCTCCGCAAGCAGCAACGCACCGAGTAGGTCACCCCCGCTATCAACCTGCTCCAGTGTCCAGTCCTCCAATGTGCCCGATGCCGAGCGGAGTATCAGGCCTTGGTTGCGGGACGTGTAGCCGACGTGAACACTGCCCGCTGTGTCCAGTGCAATCGATGGACGCAGAAACGGTCCCTGGCTGGTATCCTCTGCGATGGCCCGGCTTTGCCATCCATTGGCATCGCGATAGCGATAGGTGAGGTTGTGGTAATAGCCAAGATCGGCGTAGCGATATTCCCAGGCGTGGATCACGTGGGGTTGCCAGGCATCGTCGAGGATCAGTGAAAAGCCAGCGCGCTGCTCGCTTCGAGAAGAAGGAAAATTAGCTTCTATCGTCCAGGACTGGTCAGCCCATGAGGCGACTGTCATTGATGATCCCTGACCAGCATAGGCCACGATTGGCCTGCCAGCGCCGTCAATGGCCAGGGATGAAAGGCTTCCCACATCGTCACGGGTGTCTACAGCCTCTGTATTCCATCCGTTGTCGTTCAAGGTGGTCAGCGAAAGGCCGCTGTTCGTTGGGAAGCCGATGAAGGTGTGACCGCCCGTATCCACGGCGATAGTCGTCTGTCCAAGTCGTACGCCGTCGTCATCCAAATCGAGCAACAGATGCCAACCGGCGGTGTCCTGATAGAAGTATTGCAGCCGAGGGTATCCAGAGCTGTCCCTCACCCACACGGTTGCAGCGACGTGGAAAAAGCCCGCATCGCTGATGGTCAGAGAAAGCCCGCGCGGCGAGCCCCAGTGCCACGAGAGCTGCTCGAATTGCCAGGATGTTCCGGTCCAGTGAGCAATCCCCGACTCGCCTTGGCCGATATACGAGTTATAGGCAATATGTGGATGATCGTCAGCATCCAGCGCCAACGAACAGGATGTGCCGTCGTCTGCGATTACTGTTTCAAGAATCCATCCAGAGGATGAGCGTTCACCATGGATCAGCGCATTTTGCGCATGGTCGATGTAACAGATATGGGGAACGCCGGTGCTGCTGACGGCCAGGGAGAGAAGCAGTTCCTGAAAATCGGCGTTATCCACCGTTTCCACTTGCCAGCCTCCCGGTCCACCATAGGCGTATTTCAGACTGCCGTTGACGCTGTCTGAGTAGACGATATGGAAGGTACCGGCCGCGTCCATTGCCAGTCTGGTGTCGAATCCGACAGTTCCCCCATCTCCGCCTGTGTCCACGGTTTCGGCAGTCCAGACCGCCCCATCTCGCCGCGCGAATTTCAGATCCTGGTTGACGCTGTCGTAGTAGGCGATGGCCGGCTGGCCAGAGTCATCCAGAGCGAGCGATGCTGACGATCCAACCGCAGGCGCGTCGTCGGCGGTCTGCACCTGCCAGACCTCTCCATCGCGCCAGGCGTAGTAGAGATGATCGCCACCGTAGGCCAGGTGCAGGTTTCCTGCGCCATCCACCGATAGCGAGCGGTCGGTCAGTTCATCGATCCAGTGCGGGCAGTCGACGCACGCGATCTGCCAGGAATCTGTCCGCTGGGTTTCTACTGAGGCGGTGGGGCGGCCGGTCAACAGGCTGGCGGCCAGCGCCAGCAATGTAGCAAGGACTATGCGCGCTTTCATGACGTCCTCTCCTGGCACGCCAGCTTCAGATCAGCCAACGTGGCGTCATAGTAGCCAATGCAGACTCGGTCGTCATCGTCCAGGGCGATGGAGGCATATTGTCCTACATCGCCATCGCTGTCGATGACCTCAGTGACCCAACCTTCAGAACTCCAGTACGCATACCTGAGATCGCGATTGGTCGTGTCGTAGTAGGCGATGTGCGGCGTGCCTGACGCATCAAGGGCCAGAGACAGACCAAGGCCCATACTGCCGGTCGCGTCCACGGTTTCTGTGTGCCAGCCATCGGAGTTTTGGTAGGCATGCATCAAGGCGCCAGCATAGAAATAGGCTATGTGGGCAATGTTGGAGTCATCGATGGCTAGAACGATGGAATCGCGGGTGTCGATCTGATCGGTAACTATTTCGGAGTGCCAGCCGCTTGCGCTGCGAGTCGCATAGGCCAATCCGTTGCGTGCGTAGGCAATCCGGGGAACGCCGTCCGATCCAACGACCAGGGAGGGATGACAAGCGTACGAACAATATCGATCCACTCGGTCGATATGCCAACCGGCATTGTCCTGGTATGCGTAGGCTAGACCTCCCCCGATATATGCGACAGCCGGCCGACCGTCAGGGAGGATGGCCAGCGGGATCTGCTGGCCCAGGCCTGGTGGCCTGTCCACTATCTTGGCTTGCCAGCCGCTTGCCGTGCTGTTGCCGACTTTGAGCTCTACCGGCTCGAATCCGAAGTCACACGGGTAGTAGGCGGAATATGCAACGTGAGCCTGGTCCGTTCCATCGAGCATCAGTGAGGATGCCTCGCCTCCCAGAGCATCCAGAGTGTCAACGTGCCAGCCTGACGTCGTGAGGTAGGCGTGTTTGAGGCCGCCGCCCAGATAGCTGAGGTGGGGATATGCGCTGCTGTCGAAAGCCAGCGAGACAGCGATCCCCGCCGCGGCGGCGTTGTCAACTGTGTCGATCTGCCAGTCTGTACCGCTGCTGCGTGCGTAGACCAATCGCCTGTCCAAAACCCTGTAGGACACGAGGGCGTGGTACACAATGTGGGCCAGACCGTCACTGTCAACGGCCACGGAAGACTCATACGACCATCTGCCAACATCATTCTGCTCGATGGTCTCGATCTGCCAGTCACCCTGATCGCGATGAGCATACTGGAGATTGGCAAGATTGGTTTCCAGAGCAAAACTGATGTGAGGCGAGTCGCTGCTGTCCAGAGCCAACGATGTGTGCGAAGGGCGTGTGTCAGTCAAGAGTTCCGCATGCCAGCCGCCAGCATCTGCATGGGCGTAGGCAAGACCCGACTCGATGTAGTAGCGCGAGTAGCTGATGTGCGGTTGGCCGGCGCTATCGATGGCAAGCGAACACGCGCCCCCCGCGTAGGGGTCGACGGTCTCCGTGAGCCAGCCTGTTGGACTGCGAACGGCGTGATAGAGTATGCTGTCTCCATAACCGATGTGGGGCAGACCGGTCGGATCCAATGCCAGGCTGATGCAGGCACCGGCCGATGTGTCCACGGTCTCTGCTTGCCACGTCCCCGTGGCGGCCTGTCGAGTTGCATATGTAAGCCCCAGGTCGTTCTCGTAGGCGACATGAGGCTGGTTGTCCTGATCGAGCGCCAGAGAGATGAATGCTGTCCTGCCGGCGGCGAACTGGGTGTCAACCGTCTCGATGCGCCAGGTCTCTCCCTCGCGGGTGGCGTAAAGCAGCCGTTCCATGTGCGAGTCGTAATAGCTAATATGGGGTTGGCCATCTGACCCCAGCCCCAGTGAAGCTGACCACCCCACCTCGTCGGAGTGGTCTACCGTTTCGTATATCCACGCCGCGCCGTCGAAAAAGGCATAGTACAGGTGGTCGCCGCCGTAGGCGATGTGCGGCAGGTCATTCGAATCGAGGCGCAAGCTGCGATCCGTCAGATTATCGATCCACTTCGGGCAATCTACGCAGGTGATTTCCCAGGCGTCGGCAGGTTGCGCGCCCGCGGACGGACCCTGGGCGTCAGACGTTGCCACAGTCAGCAGCGCAATGGCTGCAACCACAAGCATCGAGAGCGCTTTCATGATGCCTCCTTGTGTGTGCGCGTTATGCAAGTCGATTCCCACCGCCGGCTCCGAATGTGGACGGCAACTCCTGTTCCCACCATTTTTGCGTTGGACCTTCGTGTCATGGATCACCCCTTGATCCGCAGCGGCTGTGCTGCTTCAGGTATCAGCAAACCTGCGTCGAGACCAACCCCAGGAACCTCCTACAGTCACTTCCAGTATAACACACAAGAAAGTGGACAAGATTAGCAACATCCCAGTGCAAATGTCAGTTTCTTCACGCACAAGATTCATGACCCGGTGACGGCGCTGAAGGTTTGCGCCTCGGGTTCGCAGACAGCAGCGGTTGGCAGAATCGAGAGATGCTATCGGTCACATTTCACCGTTTCCGTTCCGGTCTGATATGATAGACAACCGGCCGGGCGATTGTTCGGTCATTGATTTCGAGTTATCCTCTTTTCGAATTCAGGGAGCTACCGACGAGATTGAGAGGCGCACCATGGTGCTTGCCATTGAAACAACCGGTCTATCGAAATCCTTCGGTTCTGTGCAGGCGGTCGATTCGGTCAGCCTGCGCGTGCAACGCGGCGAGATCTACGGCTTTCTCGGCCTCAACGGCGCGGGCAAGACGACCACCATCCGCGCGCTGCTGGGAATGATCCGTCCCGAAACCGGGACAGTGCGCCTGTTGGACCAGCCGGTGGGGCCGCACGGGCGCGGCCCGTGGCGCCAGGTCGGCCACATGGTGGAGTCGCCGGCCGTTTACCCCGAGCTGACAGTGCGCGAGAACCTGGAGGTCGCCCGCCGCTGGCAGGGAGTGAGCGACCGCGGCGCGATCGAGCGGGTCATCGAGCAGCTTGGCCTGCGCCAGTACGCCGACCGGCGCTCAGGCACCCTCTCCACCGGCAACCGCCACCGGCTGGGGCTGGCGCGGGCGCTGCTGCATGGACCTGACCTGCTGATCCTGGACGAGCCGGGCAGCGGCCTCGACCCGGCGGGCGTGGTCGAGATCCGCGAGCTGTTGGGCAGGCTGGCCGGCGAGCAGGGCGTAACCATCTTCATGTCCAGTCATATCCTGACCGAGGTAGACCGGCTGGCGACGCGCATCGGCATTATCCACCGCGGCCGGCTGATCGAGGAGCTGGGGGCGCGGCAACTGGAGGCGCTGCGGGCGCGCAAGCTGGTCGTCCGGACCCGCGACCTGGCGCAGGCGCGCGCCGTGCTGACCGGCGCCGGTTTCGAGGTCCATGACGGCGACGAAGTGCTGCTGCTCGCCGAGGCGCGCGCCGTGGAGGCGCCCGACCACGTGGCGACGCTGCTGGTCAACGCCGGCGCGCCGCCCACCCGGCTGGCGGTGGAACAGGAGAACCTGGAGGACTACTTCCTGCGGTTGACAGGAGGTGACGCGTGAACGGATTCGTTGCTGCATTCCAGGTTGAACTACTCAAGGCGCGCCGCTCGCGGCTGGCCTGGGGGATCACCGCCGCGTTCCTGATCCTGCCGCTGGTCGGCGGGCTGTTCATGATCATTCTCAAGAACCCCGATCAGGCGCGTGCCATGGGGCTGATCAGCGTCAAGGCGCAACTGGCCGGCGGGACAGCCGACTGGCCTACGTTTTTCAGCATGTTGTTGCAGGGGACCGCTATCGGCGGCATCATGCTGTACTCGTTCATCACCGCCTGGCTCTTCGGGCGCGAGTTCTCGGATCACACGGCCAAGGAGTTTCTGGCTGTGCTGACGCCGCGCTGGCAGATCATCGCCGCCAAACTTGCGCTGATGGTGCTGTGGATCGTTCTCCTGACGCTGTTGAGTTTCGCCGTCGCGCTGACCATCGGCGCGCTGGTGGCGATACCGGGCTGGTCGCAGGGACTGGCCGCGTCGACCTTCGGATCGCTGGCGCTGATCATGGTATTGCTTCTGATGCTGATGCCGCTGGTGGCGTTCTTTGCCAGTGCCGGCCGCGGCTATCTGCCGCCGCTGGGCTGGGCGCTGCTGACCCTGGTGCTGGCGCAGATCATGGCCGCGCTGGGCTGGGGCGACTGGTTCCCGTGGAGCGTGCCGGCGCTGGCAAGCGGCATGGCCGGCCCGCCCGCCGAGCTGACCGGCCCGCACAGCTACCTGGTCGTGCTGCTGATGTGCTTCGTCGGGCTGGCAGCAACGTTTATCTGGTGGCGCAGCGCCGATCAGGCGCAGTAACAGACAATGATCTACGACCAGGCAGAGTTCGACATCCGCTGCGAATGGGGTGAGCAAGGCGTGCTGCACCTGGCGCCTGTCAGCGACGTGGTGATCATCGTTGACGTCCTGTCGTTTAGCACGTGTGTCTCGATTGCTGCCGCCCGCGGCGTTGAGGTGTTTCCTTGCCGGGACAAGGGTGAGGCGGCCGAAGCGTTTGCGCGGTCGGTCGATGCTGAACTGGCGACGCGGCGCGGGGCTGGCGGCTGGTCGCTGTCGCCAGCCTCGCTGACCCGCGCGCCGGCCGGGCTGCGGCTGGTGCTCCCGTCGCCCAACGGTTCGACCTTGACGCTGGCAACGGGCGACACGCCGACGTTGGTCGGCTGTCTGCGCAACGCGCGGACGGTGGCCCGCGCTGCGGCACGGCTTGGCACGCGGATTGCGGTCATCCCGGCGGGTGAGCGCTGGCGGACAGACTGGTCCCTGCGTCCGTCTGTCGAAGACTGGCTCGGCGCGGGCGCGATCATCCAACATCTGCTTGGCAGCCTGTCTCCTGAGGCGCGGATGGCGGCCGATGCGTTTCGCAGTGCGGAGATGGAGATTACGGCGATCATCGCCGGCTGTTCGTCGGGCAAGGAACTGATCGCCGGCGGGTTTGGCGAAGATGTGGCGTTGGCCAGCGACATCGACGCTGACCGCTGCGCGCCGCTGCTGAAATCGCGCGAACTGGCGTCAGGCGAGTATGCCCGCTATCTGATTGGCGCTCCGTTTTGAGTTGTTGTCGAACGCGCGCTAAAACAGGCCTGGCTGCGTTGAACATTAGTGCTAATTTGGCGGTGTTGACACTGAGACAGGAGGATAAAGATATGACCCTTGATAGTTCATACGCAGAGCGCAACCGCGCGTCGATAGAACGAATGCGCAGCCTGGCTGCCAGCCTGACCGACGAAGAGCTGCAGCACCCGGTGGGCGAACACTGGACGGTGGCCATTGTCTACGCGCATCTGGCCTGGTGGGACCGGCGGGTGATGTACGTCCTCGACATGACCGAAGAGAGCGGTGAGTTGTTCATCCCCGAGATCGACATCTTTGTCAACGATCTGTCGCTGCCGCTGTGGGCGGCCGTTCCGCCGCGCAGGGCCGTCGAGATCGCCCTCGACGAGGCGGAGAAGCTGGATCGGCGGCTGGCAGCCTACCCGCGCCAACTCCTCGAACTGATCTACGATTACAACCCGCGCTGGGTAGTGCGCGCGCTCCATCGCGGCGAACACTTGGGCGAGGCCGAGGCGGCGCTGGCTGGGTAGACGAGCTTGCTGTGCAGATGCTCCATTTCGGCAAAACCACCAAGCTGATCGTCGCGGCGGTTGCAGCGCTGTTGCTGGTGTCTGTTGCGCTGGTCTCGGTCGCGGCCACAGCCAGCGTTGCCGCGGTTGGTAATCTACTTGTCTGGCACTACCGGACCCTTAACCTGCCTGCCCCGACCGGGCCGTACGCAGTCGGCCGCGCCGGGTACGACTGGACCGATCCAGGTCGCATCGACCTGTTGTCCGATCGAGCCGGCGAACAGCGGGAGCTCGCAGTCTGGATTTGGTATCCGGCTAGCCCTGCCGCGGATGAATCGTATGCGCCCTACCTGCCGCTCGCTTGGCAGGCTGCCTGGAATCAGGAGCAGGGGATTGGCAGATTCATCCAGAGCGATCCTGCGTCGATCAACACTTACTCGATAGCTGATGCGCCGGTGGCGCAAAACGGGGCGGGATATCCGGTGATCATCATGCAACCGGGGATGGGGCCGGCCGCGCCAGATTACACCGTCTACGCCGAAAACCTGGCCAGCCATGGATATGTCGTGGTTGGCATCAACCCTGCGTACTCGTCCAACCTGATCGTGTTCCCGGATGGACGGGTCGTTCGGCGCACGGACGAAGGCGTGATCCCCGAAAATGCCGGCGCTGACGACATTGATAAGGACGCCGCCCGCATCGGCAAGGTCTGGTCCGATGACGACATCTTCGTGATGGATCAGCTTCAACGGCTCAACGAGAATGCTGCCAGCCGCTTCCATAACACGCTCGACCTGGGGCACATCGGGCTGTTCGGCCACTCGTTTGGCGGCGCCACTGCGGCCCGCGTTTGCAAGACCGATCCGCGTTGCAAGGCCGGGGCTGATCTGGACGGTACCTTGTTCAGCTACCAGGCAGAAGACACCTTGACCGTACCGTTCATGTTCATGGCTTCGGAGGATTGCGGCAGCGACTGCGAGACCATGCGGCAGACGTTTGCCGCATCGGACAGCGACGCATATTTCCTCATGCTGCGCGGGGCGAGGCACTTCAACTTCAGTGACCTGCCGTTGCGCCTGTCACCCCTGGCGCGGCTGCTGTTCCGCGTGCCGGGCATCATTGGCTCAATCCGGCCGCAGCGCGGCCTCACGATCACCAATACCTACCTGCTGGCGTTTTTCGATGAGTACTTGAAAGGTGACGACACCGGACTGTTGAACGGCACGTCCCCCGCATTTCCCGAAGTGGAATTTAAGAGCCACCTGGCGCGCTAGCCAGACTCCGGCGAAAACTCGCGGCGGGCAAAGCTGGCAAATGAGGTCGGTTCGCGGCCCAGCAGCCAGCGCAGCACGTTAGGATTGCCAGTCAGTCCGTGAGCGTCGTAGTACGCAAACATGCGCGTCAGGGTGTCCACTTGATAGCGGCCCATCCCGCCCGCGATTGCCTGCCGGCGCCAATCCTCAACTGCAGTTTCCTCGACCATCACGGTGCGTCCGGCCGCGTGGCCCAGGACGGCGGCAACCTCGGTCTGTGTCATCCCGGCTTCCCCGGTCAGTTCATAAACAGCGTCTTTGTGGCCCGTCTCCAACAGCACCGTCGCGGCCGTCTCACCCACATCGACCAGATCCACCAGCGCCAGCCGCGTCTTCGCTGAATACGGCACCGGGTAGATGCCATCCTCGAGGATTCGCCGGCGGTGGGCCAGCACATTCTGCATGTATGGCGCCGGCTGCAGGATCGTGAACGGCAGCCCGGATTCGAGCAGTCGTTCCTCGACCCGTAGCTTCTGCCAGTGGTGCGGCATGGCCTCGGTCTGCGGGTGCAGCACCGAGTGGTAAACGAAGTGGCGGACGCCGGCAGCCCGTGCAGCCGAGAGTATCTGTTCCCCGATTTCGACTTCGTGGGGGTGCATGTTGGGACAGATGTGGTAGACGCGATCAATGCCCTGCATGGCCCGCGCCAGTGCCTCGCCGTTCAGCAGATCTCCCGAGACGATGTCGTCCACGCCCAGTGATGCCAGCGCTACCGCCTGTTCCGGCCTGCGGACCAGCGCCCGTACGCTGGAGTCGCGCGCCCGCAAAGCGTCGATGACAGCGCAACCTGTCTTTCCCGCCGCGCCGGTGATGAGTACCGTAAGCGGTCTGCCGTCCACGGTGCTGAGATCATCCAGAAATGCTGTCACGATGACGATGCTCCCACGTTAGTTTGAACGGACGCCGGTGCAGCCGAGCCCAGGTAGATCAGCCAGGCAAAACCAACCACCCACAGCAGTCGCTGGATCGCCCCCGCAGCCTCCGGCAGCGCGCCGAAAAGGAAGGAGAGGAGTGTCGTACTCCTCCTCGTGCCAGCCAGCGCCCAGGCCCAGAATGAATCGCCCGCCGCTCAGGAACTGCAAGGTCGCGCCCATCTTGGCCAGCAGCGCCGCGTTGCGAAAGGATTGGCACAACACCGCATTGCCGAACCTGAGCTGCGGATAGCGGGCGGCCAGGTAGGTCAGGGTTGTGAAGCCTTCCAGCACATCCATGTTGCCAAACTGGAGATGATCCACCACCCAGGCCGAATCGAAATGCCCCATCACCAGGTCCAACGCGCGGCTGACGTCTGCCATCCAGCTCGCCCGCCGGTTACGGCATTCAGCGGGAACCACAAACTCGAATTGAATAGAATTCATGGCTCCTCCTCGCTATGTCACTTCTGCTGTCAAGAAGCGCATCTGCATCTCTTTTCAGTGTTGCGCCTCTGCCTTTCGATTTCAAGACTCTCCGGTCTTGAAGTAGCTCATTGTCAGCGTCATAACCTTATCAATGTTCTCGGCCCGCTGCGCGTACTTGGGTGGTTTGACCGGCTTCATCTTCTCGTTGAAGTAGACCCCGGACACATCGTGCAATTCAGGCGCGGTTGCGAGGCGGGTGTAGCAGACAGCCATCTCCTCAGGCGTCAGGGCGAACCTGCTTTTGAGAGCGTAGGCCTTTTTCATGAGCGGCGAGAGATTATCGTATTTGTCGATGTCCACCCGCACCGCGGGCACGCGGATGCAATTGGCTGTGATGCGCGCCTCTCTGCCCCGCTCAGCTAACCAATAGGTGTACATGATCTGCGCCAGCTTGGATTGATAATAGGCGTCTTCTACGCTGAACGGCCTTGACCTGAACTCGGGATCGTCCAAATCTACCTTGAGAAACGGCTTTGCCACCAGGCCTTTCGATGCAATGGCTATCACCCGCGCCTGCGAGCTGGCTTGCAGGGCGCCCCACAGCCGTTCGGTCAACAGAACCGGGCCCAGATGGTTGGTCGCCCAAACGCTTTCAATGCCCTCGGCCGTGTAGACCGGCTCCTTCTGCGTGATGTCAAACACGGCAGCGTTTTGGATCAACACGTCGAGTCGATCGTGTTGTGCCAGATAAGCCTCAGCCAGGTCGTCGATCGACGATTGCAGCGACATATCGACCAGCATCAACTCGACCGCGTTGCTTCCAGAGGCTTCCATCACGTCGCGCAGCGCCGCTTCCCCCTTTTGCTGGTTGCGGCAGGCCAGAATGGTATGGTATCCTTGCTGCGCGATCTGGATCGCAGCCGCTTTGCCTATCCCCGAATTCGCTCCAGTAATCATGCAGATCTTGCGATCCATTGTTTCCGCACCTTTCACATGAGTTGCAGGCTGCGACCGCCAATCTCAGACATGTTGATCAACCAGAATCGGATTCCCGTCCGGGTCAATCAACATGAAACTGGCTGGTCCGGCCGCCGAACCAGCGCACGGACGTTCGCGCCCCGCGCCCGCAGCGCCGCGATGACGGTCCGTCCCGTTTTGCCAGCCGCGCCGGTGACGAGGACCTGAGACTGACGATCAGTTGGATGCGGACTGCTCGGTAATGCTGGCACGATGACGAAACGTTTTTCTCCGCTCAGACAGACAATGTGACACCCGTCTGGGGATAATCCAGTCGATAAATGTACTCCAGGCCATCCTGGTCGTCGATGTGCGACCCGATCTGCTGGAACCCGAAACCTTGCGCCAGGCGCGTTGAGGCGACGTTATCGGGGCTGATGGTGACCACGAACTCACACACCTGCTGCTCCTCGCACGCCCACTGCATCAGCGCAGCACAGGCCTCCCGGGCGTAACCCTGGCGGCGAAACGGAGCGAAAACAGTGTATCCGAACTCGACTCCGTTGGGCGCAAACTCGCGCAGATACGCCTCGCCCGGCCGCGCATGAAAACCAATGTAGCCTGCCATGTCGCCGGTCTCACGCAGCCCAATGGCTCGCAGGCACCAAGGTTGATAGGCCGGGTCCTGCTGAAGTTGCTGGTAACGCAGTTCGACCAGCCATTGCTTGTCGAACCACTCGGCAGGGATCGAGAGGCCAAGCCACTGCTCAGCACCTGCGCGGTCCCGATCCAGCGTCAGCCGCAAAAACGCTGGCGTCAGTGAAATGAGATCCAGCCGCGGGGAGCGGATGACCGACCAATCGTCGGGTATCGTGGTTTGTTGAGTGAAATTTGTGTATGATTTCAACGCTGCTCCTACTGGCTGCCAGCCAGCGCCGTCTCGAACCGGATCCGTGTCTGGGGGACAACTTCCAGGACGACCGGCAACTCATTGAGGCCGCCTCGCAGCGCGTCTTGCAGATCCGTTTCCGGTGGAAGGTTTCCCTCGCCGGCTACGATGACCAGAACCGAGTCCATCCCGGCATTGACAGATAGCAACCGGTAGTCGCTGCCCGCCAACCATGCCCTGGTGGCCAACGCGGCGCGTTGCTCGGTCAGACTGCCGCGGATGGTTGTGTAGCTGGTGGCCGAGAGCGGGATGAGTATCAGCACGAGCAGGACGGCAGCGATGGCAACAGCGGTCCGCCGGGAGCGCTGGGAACGTTGCGCACGGTACGCGCCGGGAAATCCCATCAACGTGAACATGAAAGCGCCGGTCAGAAGGATCGCCAGGTAGTTGGTGACAAAGAGCAACAGGCTGCCTGCTGCCAGATCGGGTCGCCCGGTTGCCAGCAAGATGCCCACGTTGGCCAGGGGAGGCACCAGGGAAATCGCAATGGCAACACCGGGGAGCGTATCCGAAACGTCCTTACGCCCGATGGCAAAGGCGCCGGCGAGCCCCGTGGCGAGCGCTGCGCAGAGATCGATCAACCGCGGTGCAGTGCGTACCATAATTTGAGTGTTCGCCTCGACATCGATCAGGGAACGGATTGCCCAGGTGAGCAAGAATCCCATTGCAATGGCAGTGAGGATGCCCAGGATCGACATGGTTAGCGAGTTTCGAATGATCTTGCGATCCCCGAGACCCACGCCGAAGGCGACGCCCATAATGGGCAGCATGAGAGGAGCGACGATCATCGCTCCGATGACCGTGGCAACGGAATCTGCCAACAGTCCAAATGTAGCGATTGCGGCGGCGAGGATGAGCAGAGCGAAGAAACGCGTGAGCTTGCGCTGTCTTTCAGGCTCCTCGAACAGCAGAACCTCGCGAACGCGCGCGATCTCTGCTCCATCGACTGCACCGCCGTGTAGATGCTCGCCAAGATTGGCCATATGCCTCCTTTATTCCCTGGAAACCTGCAATCAAAACACTGAATACATGCAAGCCGGGCTACTGCGATGGCGCCCGGACAGACACTGCCGAACGGCCACCAGAACCATTGTACGCTGAACAGCGGGGGGCATCCAACACTAGACCGCGCGTGTTGGGACGCGATCCGGCAGGTCATCGACGCCCAGTTCGTGGCAGAATTGGCGAAACTCCGACCGCGCGCCGCGCCATTCGAGGTCGGAGAGGCTCTCGGTCAGCGGCACGTCGCTGCGCAGCATAGTCAGCCGGCGGTAGAGCAGCGCATCGTCGCGCTGTGCTGCCAGATTTTCGGCCAGCCGGCGCGCCCGGCCGGCGGAGATTGGCCACTGCGCCAGGTCGGCGGGGATCTCTTCGATGTGGCCGAACTGTGACAACACCGTTGCCGCCGACTTTGCACCCCAGGCCGGGATGCCGGGGATGCCATCGGCCGCATCGCCCACCAGCGCCAGCCAATCGGGGATCGACGCGGGCGGCACACCGTACTTCTCCATCACCGCCGCCTCGTCGTAGATGATCTCGCGCCGGCGATCCCAGCAGACGACCCGTTGACCTGCCACCAGTTGCGCCAGGTCTTTGTCAGGCGAACAGACAATGATCTGCTGGACCGCTGGATCGTCGCGGAAGCGGATCGCGGCCGTCGCGATGGCGTCGTCAGCTTCGAACTCCACCATGGGCCAGACGACCAGCCCCAGCGCGGCGACTGCCGCTTCGGCCAGCGGGAACTGGGCGAACAGGTCGGGATCGATTCCCTCGCCGGTTTTGTAGCCGGCAAACAGGTCATTGCGGAACGACTCGACGACGTGATCGAAGGCGACCCCAACGTGGGTAACATCCGGGTCGTTCAGCAGCGCCAGCAGGCTGCGCAGCAGGCCAACGGTTGCGCCGACCTCGCGGCCATCGGGTGCCTTTTTGGGCGGCGGGCCGTAGAAGCCGCGAAAAAGCTCGTAGGTGCCGTCGATGAGATGGATTTTCACAGCAGTTCCTCCAGCATGGCGCCCCAATCCAGCAGTCGTTCATCGTCCTGAAACCTGGCTACCAGTTGCAGCCCCAGCGGCAGGCCATTGGCTGCCCGGCCAGCCGGCAGCGTCATCGCGGGCATGCCGGCGTGGGTCCACGGCAGGTTCATGATGGGATTGCCGGTCGCGTTGATCCCTGCGGGCGCCGGACCAGTCGCCGCCGGGCAGGCCCACAGGTCGATCCCCTCTGCGTCCATCAGGTCGGCCTGGTCGGCGCGCAACTCGGTCATGCTCGCCAGCGCTTCGGTTCGTTCGTCGTCGGTGACCGTTCGGCCAATTTCGATGATCTCCGCAGTGCGCGGCCGGTAGAGAGCGGCGTACCGTTCGTAGATGCCGGCATGTTCGTCGGCGAATTCGGCGAAGATCAACCGGCGGTGCAGATGGTTGATGCGTTCGATGTCTGCCAGAGTCGGCACGCTGCGGATCGTCACCCCGGCCGCTGCCAGCCGCTCAATCTGCCGCCGGAAGGCAGCCAGCCCTTCCGATTCCGCTTGCAACAGGTACGGTCCTTCCGGCACGCCCAGCACTGGCGTGCGCTGAGGCGCGGCCACCTCTTGCCAATCGCGGCAAACCACCTGCGCGGCCAGCGCCATATCTGCCACGGCCTGAGTGAACAGGCCAACGTGGTCTAGCGAGCGCGAGAAATAGACCAGCCCGGCGGTGGGGATGCGGTCGAAGCTGGGCTTGAAGCCGACGATCCCGCAGAAGGCTGCCGGCCGGATCACCGATCCGATGGTTTGCGTGCCGACGGCCAGCGGGCAGAGTCCTGCGGCCACGGCGGCCGCCGAACCGCTGCTGGAGCCGCCCGGCGTGTGGTCGAGGTTGTGCGGGTTGCGCGTCGGTCCCGGCTCGAAATAGGCGAATTCGGTGGTCACCGCTTTGCCAAGAATCAGCGCGCCGGCTTGCCGCAACAAGGCGACAACTGCTGCTTCCGGCCCGGCGAACAGCTCCGGCGGGACAGTTGAACCGGCCCGGGTTACGAAGCCATCGACATGAAAGATGTCCTTGAACGCGACCAGCGCGCCATAGAGCGCCGGCCGGCTGGCCGGGTCGGGGAAACGCTGGACCAACGCCGAGGCTTCAGCGTGCAGCCGTAGGCGGCGGTCAGCTTCCGGCAGCAACGCCTGCACCGAGGAGTCGACTCGCTGGATGCGGTCGCACATGTCATCGACGTAAATGATCGGGTTGAGCTGGCCACTGCGCAACGAGGTTGCCGTCGCTGCCAGGTGGGCGGGATTGATGAGAGAGGATGGATTCATAGGGGTGATCTCCGCTGGCGGAATGGAAAAGTCTTGTGCGCCATTGTAGCGCGACAGACCTGTCTCAACAAGAACCTTGACCTTTCGCGGCCCGTCAGATTGCCGCCGGTTGCGGCGCGTATCGCACGTTGCCATCACGCAGTGTTGTTCAATAAAGAAACCCGGCTTCTCGCAAGAGGCCGGGTTTTTGATGGTTCACTTTGAGACGGTTAGCCGCCCATTTCCTTCAGGCGTGCTTCCCATTTCTCGTAGAGCTTGTTGTAGGTACCTTCACTGATCTCACCGTTGGCCAGCCGCGTGTCGAGGTTGTCCAGCAAGGCTTGCACTTCCGCAGGGCTGGTGGGGTTTGCGGGCGTCGCAGCGGCCGGCGCGGCTGCCTGCTTCGGCTGCATCGACTGCGCCATGGCCTGCGCCATCGCCGTGCCCATGCCCATGCCTGCGCCCAACCCGACGCCTGTCTCGGCCATGCTGCCGCCGCCGCTGCCGCCCTGGGCCGCGCCCGCGCCGATGTCGCCGATGGCCATGCCGGTCTGGTACTCGATGAATGACTGTGCGCCGACCGCTCCCATCGCGCCTCGCTTGTCGATGGCTTGCTGAGTCTCTTCGGTCGGGCTGATGGACTCGATGACGAACTGCTTGATCACGACACCCAGCAGCTTGAAGTCGTCCATCACCTTGACGCGCACGGCCGCGCTGATCTCATCGAACATCGCGGGCAGGTCAAACAGACCCTTCTTGCTCTCGCCCAGCACATCCGTCAGCTTCGAGATGATGATGCCGCGCAGGAAGTTCTGGATCTGGCTGGTCTGGTACATGCCCTGGGTGCCGACGATCTTGGCCACAAACATCTGCGGGTCTTCAATGGCCATGGAGTAACTGCCGAAAGCCCGCAGCCGCGCCAGTCCCAGATCGGGATCGCGCAGAGCTATCGGCTCAGGCGTTCCCCATTTGTTGTCGAGGAAGTCAATCCGATTGACGAAGTAGACCTCGGCGGTGAAGATGTCCTTGCCGCTGGTCAACAATCCCAGCAGGCCAGACAGAATCGGCACGTTGGCGGTCGTGATGGTATGGCGACCCGGCCCAAACGCGTCCAGCGCCTTGCCGTCGCGGAAGAAGACCGCAGTCTGGCTCTCCCGCACGATGACCTGGGAACCCAGGCGGAAGTCGCCGGCCCCATATTCGGGTACGCGTACGACCATTTCCTTCGGCCCCTGGTTGGGAGCCTCGATCACATCGATAACTCTTGGCATCGTTCAGTGTCTCCTTCCGATGATTGTGCTGATGTAACTACTCAACCGGTAGAGGACTGACAGTCCTGATCTTGCGGCAACGTGACTGATGCGTTGATTGCATCTCTGGTGCGGGACAAGGACTGTCAGTCGTGCCAGCGCAGCTACTAGCTGGTTACGATTTCGGTGCTGCTGGCAGCGCTGGCCGAGCTCGCTCCGATGATGACCTCGCCACGGTGGCCGAAGTCGGTGTTCATGGTGTCCAGGGCGGTGGTGAGGGCGCGGATGCCCTCGGCCCAGTCTGCTTCAGGCCGGCCCGCCAGGGTGGTCAGATTGTCGATAATCGCGCTGACACGGCTGACATCGCCAAACAGCGCTTCGTCATAGCGGCCCAAGGCGTCCAGTTCCGCTTCCTTGACCCGTAGGTCGTCGAACAACGGCGCGTAGCCGTAGCTGGCAGTGCGAACGCGGTCGGCCAGCAGCACCAGCTTGCGGTCGGCCCGCTCCAGATTATCCAGCAGCGAAAGCTGGCCATCGGCGACCAGATCGGCCTGGATCGCGCTCAGCCGGCTGCGCTGGTCCATGAGCTGGCGAGCCACCATGTCGCGCACCGTCTTGTCGGTCTCGCGCCGCAGTTCCTTTTCCTTGTACCCGTGGTAGCCCGGTACGCCGTGCATAACCTTCTCAAAGGCGTTCATGCCTTCGGTGGCTTGATTCATCAAATCGTCGGTCATGTAAGTTACTCCTTCTTCATTGATTGTCTGCGTTTCGTCTATTCAGACTTCGGAAGTCGCCGGGCCATCACAAGGATCGTTCGAGCCGTCGCGGCCAGTGTGACGAGCAATCGACGACTTCCGAAGTCTTGTGGTCCGCGCGGCTCGCTATGTAGCCAAAAACAGCTCGCTGCCGCAGTAGGGGCAGACGATCACGCCCTTGCCGGCGAACGCCTGCTCGCCGCCGCAGTTGGGACACTTCTTGCCATCGCGCATCTGGCTCGCCTGGCGCGAGTACAAGATGCCGTCGTTCCAGTTGACGTAGCCGCTAAACAGTCCTTTCCCCACCAGGTCGTAGATCCAGGCCTTGACCTGATCGCTGGTGGAGCGCAGCTCCAGCACCAGGTCGGCGATGGTGACCTGGCCGCGGGTTAGGACGATGTTCAGCAACTGGCGCTCTTTGTCGACTTCGGCCAGTTCCTTGGATTCGCGCTGGCCGCGTATCAGCAGATACGTGCCGACGCCGATGGTCGGCACGGCGACCAGGAAGAATACCATCGCCATGCCCAGCGCTGCACCGCCGGCCGTCAGGTTGTCCCCGCTGGCCATCTCGGCCGCGGCCCAGATGCCTGCAACGCCACACGCAGCAATGCCGATGACGATCAAAATAATGCCGATGATACGGCCACTTCCACGCATCCGCTCCTCCTTGATTCAATCCGACCTGGCTGGTTGGTTCTCAATGGGTGTTTGCCAGGAAATGGGCGGGAGACCCCGCCCTGGGGCAGGACGACCCTGCCCCTACCGTAGGACGACTTTGCATCAACGGCGGGGAGACCCCGCCCCTACCGCAGGACGACTTTGCACCAACGGCGGGGAAACCCCGCCCCTACTTATCCGAAGGAACTGCCGCCGCCACCGCCACCGCCAAAACCGCCGCCGCCACTCCAGCCGCCGCCGCCAAAACCGCTGCCGCCGCTCCAACTGCGGCTGCCCCAGCTACCGCTGCCGGCTTGCGGCGCAGGTCGGCTTGACAGCGCGTTGGAGGACGATGTCAACATGGCACCCAGGCCCGCGCTCATGCTGGCCAGCGAAGCGCCCATGCCACGCGACATATCGCTCATGCTGGGCGGCGCCATCGAACCACCCTCCGACGGCGACATGCCGCCACCGGTTCCGACCGGTCCGTAGCCCGCGCCAGTCCACCAGATGTAACGGCGCGGCCGCGGTCCCAGATACGGTCCCGGGTAGAACCAGGGCGGCGGCGCGGTGTTTACCTTGGCAAACTTCTCTATCCAGCTCTTTTCGAGCCCGAAGGCGATGGCGTACGGCAGGTAACGATCGAAAATCTCCTGCGCTTCTTCCACCTTGGTGTACTGCTCCAGATTTTCCATGTAGCGCTTGAAAGCCAGCCACTTGGCAGCTTCCTCGGCGCCCTTGGGCGTCTTGCGCGGCATGTAGCGGGCCAGGATGAGCAGGCCGATGGCTGGCACGGCCAGTCCCATGGGGACGCAGATTGCAAAGGGCGTAAACGCTCCCAGGGCAATCAGTGCGACACAGCCCAGCACCGCGGCCGCTACCAGGACCAGTACCCCGATGACAGCCCATGTCGTTCTTGTTCGTTCCGGGCTGGTCGGGAAATAGCCATCGGTGACCGTTGCCGCGTAGATTTGTTTCTTCGCCTTTTCCAGATGGCTGTAGAACTTGGTTTGCAGTTCGGACTGCTTCTTTTCGGTTTCGTCGCCGAAGATGTTGTCCACCAGGTACTTTTCGTACGGGCGCATGGGCAGCGCGGCGTTCTCCAGGTGATAGGTGAACTCATGGTTCTCACCGATTCCGAAGAGTCCGGGCGTTGCTTCATCCTGGATCGCGAGCACACCGCGGCGCGCCAGATCCACCAGACTGGCGATGACATCCTTCGTGTCTGCCCGTTCATCGACCAGTGTGCCGGCCATGCCGGCCGGCAGATCGCTGGGCGGCTCCGGGATCCAGTCGGCCGGCAGCTTGACCGGCGCGTCGCGGCCCGCGCTGTACCAAAGCAGGAAGAGCGCCAGCAGGCCACCCACGATCGCCAGGACGGTCAGGCCCAACGCTCCCAGATTGGCCAACGGTCCGACGCGCTCCTGCTGGTCGATGGTTTGCTGCCAGGCAGCCGGCGCACCGGCCACGATCCCATGTGGCCACTGGACGCGCACTGCGAAATCCTGCCCGCCGGCGCGAATCGGCTCGCTGGCAATGAAACGAACGCCGCCGTCGATGACTTCCGGCTGGCCGGCCGGTCCGGTCGCGTCGTAGTTGTCCAGAGTAGCTCCCGGCGGCAGATGAACCGTGACCGTCGATGCCTGAATGGGGAAGTTCGCGTTGGCTGGAACAGCCTTCCAGACCAGTTGGTCGCCCCCGTCGTAGTACAACAGCCCGCCGTCCACGGTGTATTCCAGGACGACTTCGCGGGCCGCGTTGGTGGTAGGCTCGAAGTTGTAGCGAATGTTGAAGCCTTCGCTGTCGCTGTAGGTTTGGAAGGTGTTGGGATCGCCGCTGGTCGACTCGCGGTAGACCGGGCCGCCAACTTCGCTGACGCGCACATCGCGGATGGCGCTCAAGGAGTCCGTGGGGATGGTGCGCAGACCGAAACGAAACGGCCCGCCGACAAACTCCAGTTGCTGCGTCTCAGCCACTCTGAACGATCCGTCCGGCTGGATCGTGATATCAACATCATAGTTTTCCCAGTATACCGAACGCTCCTGAGCAAAAACCGTGACGGACGAAAACGCCACGATGAGGACGAGAAGCATCAGGAATGTGAATACGCTTGCCTTGCGCATGATCTTATTTTCTCCGGCCTTCCTGCTAATGCAGGTAGCCCAACCCAACTCGTGCAATCTGCGACTGAGTTGACAATGAACCGACTTCGCACACAACTATACGGTTCAGGAGACAGGATGTTTCGCTGCTGGTTGTAGCGTATTGTACCACAAATTGCGCTGTTTGAGTGAAGTGCAGCGGCCTTTTCCTAAGTTCCCGGCACTTGGGGTCGTTTTGTTCAATCCCTGTAGCTATGGCATAATCGGTGCCTGTTATCGACAGGAGCAATTGAAGAGCCATGAAAATCAGTATCGAATACTGTGCTGTCTGAAACTATACACCGCGCGCCGTCAGGATGACGGAGGAATTGCTCAAGGACTTCGAGCCATATATCACCGAGCTGGTGCTGGTGCCCAGCGACGGCGGCCGGTTTGAAGTGACCGTCAACGACGAACTCGTCTATTCAAAAAAGGCCACAGGCCGCCACGCCGAATATTCCGAAGTGGCTGACTCTGTGCGCAGAAACCTGTGACCATGTCCACCTCGCCCCATCACCGCGCTACGTTGCGCTGCAGCGTCGGCATAACGGCTTACAACGAGCAGGATAATATCGGCCCGCTGCTGGAGGCCATGATCGATCAGCATCTCCACGATGTCGAAATCAGCGAGATCATCGTCGTCGCCAGCGGCTGCACCGACAACACCGTGCCCATTGTCCGCTCGTTCGAGGCGCGCGATCCGCGCGTCAAACTGATCGAACAGCCAGAGCGGCGCGGCAAAACCTCAGCCATCAACCTGTTTTTGGCGGCAGCCAGTGAGGATATCCTGGTACTGGAAAGCGGTGATACCCTGCCGCACGAAAACACGGTCGAGAACCTGGTGCGCGTATTTCAGGATCCCACCATCGGCATGACCGGCGCTCACAAGATTCCTGTCAACACCCCCGATCACCTGGTGGGATTGTTTACGCACCTGCGGCTGCGCATGGAGCACGAGCTCTGTCTCGACATCCCCCGGCTGGGCGAGATGATCGCATTCCGCCGCGTGCTGGACCAGTTGCCGCCCGATGTAGCTATGGACGAGGCCTTTGTCGAGGCCATTGTCATCGAGCATGATCTGCGCGTGATCTACTCGCCGGACGCCGTGGTCTACAACACCGGCCCCGACACCGTCAGCGATTTCGTGCGCCAGCGCCGCCGCAATCACGCCGGTCACCTCTATTTGCAGCACAAGTACGGGCATCAAGTTTCCAGCCTGCAGAACAACCGGGTCGCCAAGATCGCGCTGCGCGAGGCGTGGGGCGCTTTCCGACTTGTCTACACCCTTATTCTGCTGGCGGTGCTGGAAGGGTGGAGCCGTGTGCTGGGCTGGTACGATTTCGCCATCAAGCGCGACCGCCACGTGGTCTGGGACATGGCAATGACGCAGAAGCAAAATGTTCAGGACCTTCGTACCCACGAGGGGAGCGACCAACCTGCTCGCCCCGTGGCAGTGAGCGGCTTACCCACCGGTCACCAGCAGACCAACAGCTAGCCGAACGCGATGCATCTCCCTTGAAAAGCAAACTCTTTACTATCGCGAAAATCGCGGTCAGCGTCCTGCTGATCGCGTATGTTTTTTCTAAGGTTCCGGTGAAGGAAGTGGCTGCCAGCCTGGCGGCGGCCAATCCGTGGTGGATCGCGCTGGCCCTTGCCCTGTTCATTGTCGCGCTGGCCATCAACAGCATCAAGTGGCTGGTGCTGCTGCGCGCCCAGCAGGTCAACGTGCCGTTTCGTATCGTGCTGCAATTGACGTTTGTGGGCATCTTCTTCAACAACCTCCTGCCCGCTAACATCGGCGGCGATGTGATGCGCGGCTACGGCATGGCGCGCTACACCGACCGGACGGCGCAGGCTGCCGTGTCGGTGGTGCTGGATCGCTTCATCGGCTTGATCGCCTATGTGGCGACCGCGGCAGTCATGTCCATCGTCCTGGTGGTTTTTCTTGGACAAAGCAATCTGCGCTGGCTGGAGGGAGTGGCGTTTGTGTCGCTGGCTGCTCTGGGCGGCACGCTGGCGTTCATGCTCAGCCGGCGTCTGCGAGGATTGATCGGGATGGTGTTCAAGTGGCGCCCGTTGCAGCCGCTGGCGCCGATGTTCGAGGGCGTTTCGTCGGCTTTTGAGGCTTACCGATTCCAATACATGGCGCTGGTTTACGCGTTTCTGTTGGCGTTGGCAGGGCTGATGGTGACCAATCTGGTCAACTGGCTGCTTTTCCACGCGACCGGCGGGGATGTGCCGTTCAGCTATGTGCTGCTGTTTAATCCGTTGATCGCGCTGGTGCTGTTGCTGCCCATCAGCTTCGGCGGCCACGGCTTGATCCAGGGCGCGTATCCCTTTTTCTACGGGCTGGCTGGCGTGCCGCAGACCCAGGCCGTTGCAGTCAGCGTCCTGATGTCGTTTATCATCATCATTTCAAGCCTGCCGGGCGGCGTGCTCTGGCTGCGGATGCGCAGAGCCAGCGACGAAGAGAACCCGCCCGTGCCAGCGGAGCAACCAACTTCATGATCACCATTGACCAGGCGCGCGTCCTGTACAACGGCGCTGATGCGGCCCACAGCTTCGACCACATCCTGCGCGTGCTGGCGCTGGCGGAACATATCGCCGCGGCCGAAGGCGCTGACGTTGAGATCGTCCGCACGGCGACGCTGCTGCACGACATCGCCCGGGTAGAGCCGGACCACCAACTGCTGGGCGCGCAACGTGCGCGTGAGATACTGGCCGGACAGCCGGCTGAGCGGGTCGATGCGGTCTGTCACGCAATCGAGGCACACCGGTTTCGCAAGGGACCGCAACCGGCCACCATCGAAGCGTGTTGCCTGTTCGATGCCGATAAGCTGGACGCCATCGGCGCGGTGGGTGTCGCCCGCTCGATTGCCTACGGCGCGATCCACGGCCAGCGCATCTGGAGCCAGTCGCTGGAGTCCATCGACGCCAGCCAGCCGCCGCCGGGCGAAGACAACTATACCCCCAGTCACGAGTTCGTCTACAAGCTGACGCGCCTCGCCGATATGCTGAAAACCGCCACCGCGCGTCGCATTGCCGCCGACCGCCACCAGGTCATGGTTGAGTTTTTCCACAGGCTGGATCTGGAAGTCGCGGGGGACGCGTAACGAGCCGGCGCAAGCCGGCTCGTGTGATTCTGGGAGATGGCGAAAATCGGTGGCGTTACTGGGCGACGGCGCCCGTCCAAACCGGGAAGCGGTCGAGGTGTTTTTCAGTCGTCAGCCGGTAGATGGCCGACGCGTCGGCCGGCATGATGTAGACGTCCCAGTTCTCGTTCAGAGCGGAGTCGCGGTCAGAACTGTAGACAATCAGCTTGCCGCCGTCGGCCCATGAGGCGCTCTGGCTGTTGAAGCCGGGGAACGACAGCAGATGGATCGCCTGCTCCTGCGGCCCGGTGACGTCTGTGGATGGCGCGTCCATCAGATACAGCGCCATGTTCGCGCCGTCACGGTTGCTTTCGAAGAGGATCTGGCTGCCATCGGGCGACCAGCGCGGCTGGTTGTCGTCGCCCGTGTTGTCGGTCAATCGAACGGGATTGCTGCCGTCGGCGTTCATCACGTAGATCTCGCGGTTGCCGTCGCGTTCGGACGTGAAGACGATGCGCTGGCCGTCTGGCGACCAGTCCGGGCGGAAGCTGTTGTCTACCGAGCCGGTCAGGTCGGTCAGCTCGCTGCCATCCTTGCGCACTTTGTAAATGTTGAACCAGGGGACGCCATCAACTTCCAGATTGCTGTGGAAGAGTATCCATTCGCCGTCGGGTGACCAGCGCGCGCCCAGATAGTCGGCGGGGGTGAACGGCATCAGCGGGCGCTGGTTGCTGCCGTCAGCGTCCATCAGATAGAGCTGCGCGTTGGTGGGATCGTCGCGGTCGCTGGAGAAGACGATGGTGCTGCCGTCGGGCGACCAGTCCGGCTCGAAGTCACGGCCTGGCGAGTCGGTCAGCTGTTGCAAATCGCTGCCATCGGCATTCATGCTGTAGATGTCCAGGTCGCCATCGCGATCCGAGTGAAAGACGATGCGTCCCAGAAATTGCGGGATGGACGTCTGGTCGACCGGCTGGTCCGGCGTATCGACCGGGCTGGGGGGCGCGGTGGGCGAAGCGACGGGTTGCGTTGCGGTCTGCGCGACGACGGGAGACGGTGTGCTAATGGCTGATGGCTGGGCAGTTGCCGTTGCCGTTGCCGTAGCCGTGGCCGTTGTGTTCGCCTGGTTGCAGCCGGCCAGGGCGCTTGACCAGAGAAGCAGGCCTGAAATGCCGAGAGCGATCCGGCGGCCGCGCTTGCGGCCAAAGATAGCGCCGCCCGCTGCTGCCAGTCCCAGAACAAACAGCAACGCAGCGATGAGATACAGGGTAATCGGTTCCACAGGTTCACCTCATGCAAAAAGCGGCCATGTGCCGCCTGATGGGGAGGATTATACCGTCCGGGAATGCTTCTGTCAACGAACTGAAGCATCCAGATCGGTCACGAGACGCCACGGCAGACTGAGCGCGCGTGCGTCGCCGCGGACGTTGATGCGCGGCGTGGCGGACACAGCGGCGTCGGCAACCGGTTCGCCTGCCTCGATCCACAACTCGCGACCGGCGGTCAGGTCGTGGCCGTTCAGCGCACGGTCGATGTCCAGCGCCTGGCAGAGCTTGCCCGGCCCGTTTGCCAGATTTCGCCCTCCCTTGCCACCCCGCCGCACTGTAATCAGATCGACGCCTTCGTCCGGTTCGATGCCGCGAATCAGGATCGCCGACGGGAATCCTTCAGTCTCGGTGACAACATTCAGGCAGAAATACATTCCGTAGATGAAGTAGATGTATGCCAGGCCGGCTGCGCCGTACATCGGGCGGTTGCGGTTGGTTTTGCCACGGGCCGCGTGGCTGGCCAGATCGTCCTCGCCGATGTAGGCCTCAACCTCTGTGATGCGCCCGCCCAGCCGTTGACTATCGATGCAGCGCACCAGCCGCCGCCCCAACAGATCGCGCGCGACCACCAGCGTCGATCGGGCATAGAAAGCCTGCGGCAGCGGCATGTCCTGACCGCCGGCAGCCGGCAGAAAAATATATACTTTGTCGCCATCCGTCAGCAGCCATTGGCCCTCTTGGCCCGCCGCGACTTGACGCGCGTTGACGTAGACGCGGTACGGGTTGCTGTGGCCGATGTCGTCGCCGCGGAACGCAGCCTCAAAGCCGGGGTATTCGCTGGCAAGCCGCTGCAACACATCGGCCACCGTTGCCTGCTCGTCGTCAAATATTAATGATATGCGCAGCGCCCCGACAGCGCGTGTGATCGGTTCGCCAAGACGGATGGTCACTTGCATCGCAAAACCTGAAAAATGGGATCGTGGAGGGGGAATTCTCCGGTTGCCAGCGTTCATTGTAGCATAAGATGAAGAAATTGATAGCCGATGTTTACATTGGCGTAACCAAATCTTCATGAAATGATGGTATGCTCACTATGAATTGACCGGCCACGGCGTGAACCTTTCATCGGGCAGCGACATGCAATGGTCAAGATGCTCGACTATCGAGAATCAATCAGGCACAGGAAAGGCCTCAACCACATGACCACCACGATCCTAATCACAATCGCCCTGTCGGCGCTCGTTCTCTGGACCATGTTGCCGGTTCCCAAACACGACACCACTCCTGTCCGCAACAAACCCAATGACGACAAGACGCGCTGAGTCCGAATCACTCTGTTTTGCCACCTGACGCCTGCCTCTGTGGCAGGCGTTTTCGCGCCTGCCATGTGTTCGGAACCTGCCGCACTTCCAAATCTGATTCCAATGTGCTATCATAGCGAGCGCGTTTGAGCAGTAATCGGTGAGCAGTAATCAGTAGTCGGTTAACGATGATCCGTCCGTTTCCGGTCACTGCGTACTGGTACTGATTACCGGTTACCGACTAACACAGAAGAAGCTGACACAAAGCCCAATGACCGATCTCTTGCTGATTCGACATGCCGTCAACGATTGGGTTGGCGACCGGCTGGCTGGCTGGACACCCGGCGTACATTTGAATGAAAAAGGTCAGGAACAGGCAGCAGCGTTGTCGCGGCGGCTGGCCGACTGGCCGATTGAGGCCATCTACAGCAGCCCGCTGGAGCGCGCGCTTGAGACCGCTCAGGCGGTAGCCGAACCGCATGGGCTGCCGGTGCAGATCGAAGAGGGCGTTGGCGAGTCGCGCTATGGCGACTGGACCGGTCAGTCTATTAAAGAGCTTGCCAAAACGCCGGAATGGCAGACGGTGCAGTTCGCGCCCAGTCTGTCCCACTTCCCGGGCGGTGAAGGGTTGGCCGAGATGCAGGCGCGCGCCGTGGCTGCCATCGACCGGCTGCGGACGCAATATCCCAAGGGTGTGATCGCAGTTTTCTCGCACGCCGATGTGATCAAGGCGATGGCAGCCCATTATGCCGGGATCCATCTCGACCTGTTCCAGCGGGTCGTCATCGATACCGCGTCTGTCACCTGGATACGGTTTACACCGCACGGGCCGCGCATTATCCGCTTGAACGACACCGGCTCGCTGGAGCCGCCCAAACCGGAAACCGGCTCCGATGAAAAACCTGACGAGCAGGACAAAACAGAGGAAACAAAGGAAGAGAAGTCATGACGACATATGCGTTTGACTTGAAGCCGTGCGGCCGCCTGGTGGTGGGCACGGTTGGACCCGCAGGAGACCGCACCTTCTACCTGCAAGGCACGCAGGGCCGATCGGTCGTTAGCCTGGTCGTGGAAAAGCAGCAGGCGTTGGCACTGGCGACCGGCATCGATGAGTTGATTCAGGAAATCGATGAGAAGTTTCCTCCCGACTACAAGCAGGAAACGCCCCGGACCGATCTGCAATTGTTGGATCCGATCACACCGCGTTTTCGGGTTGGCCGGCTGGGGCTGGGCTACGATCCTGACGAAGATCTGATGGTCATCTTCGTACAGGAGATGATTTCCGAGGAAGAAGAGGAAACCCGCGAGCCAGCGGCCGGTCGGTTCTGGGCCAGCCGCGAACAGATGGCGGGGCTGAGCGAACAGGCCAAACGGGTCGCGGCGTCGGGCCGGCCGATCTGCGCGCTGTGCGGCAATCCCATCGACCCGGACGGCCACTTCTGCCCGCCCAGCAACGGCCACGCCTCGACCAAGATCCTGCAATAGCGTGGAGGAACGCGACTCCACTTCGGTAAACTGCGCCGTGGATGAACAAAGCGAGCAGGCAGCCAGCTTCGAGGACGTGATGAGCCTCCTGAACAGCGGGGAGATGACTGTGCGCGGCCTGCTGCCGGGCAGCTCCAATTACACCTTCCTGGCCGATATCTGCAACGACCGTTTCGAGGGACTGGCTGTTTACAAGCCGCGCCAGGGCGAGACACCGTTGTGGGACTTTCCGCACGGCACCCTTTATCAACGTGAGATGGCAGCGTTTCAGGTCAGCCAGGCGCTTGGCTGGAACCTGGTCCCGCCAACGGTGATGCGTGTCGGCCCCTACGGCAAAGGCGCTGTTCAGTTCTTCATCGACGCCGATTTCAGCCAGCACTATTTCAGCTTCCGCGACGAGACGGCGCTGTTTCCGACGCTGATGCGCATTGCGGCTTTTGACATCATGATCAACAACGCCGACCGCAAAGGGGGCCACACCTTGCGCGACCACGATGGACGCATCTGGGCCATCGACCACGGGGTTTGCTTTCACACCCAACCGAAGTTGCGCACGGTGATCTGGGAGTTCGCCGCCGAGCCGGTTCCTGTTGACATCTGCGAGGAAATGGAGCTGTTTCTGGTCAATCTCAACGCGCACGATCCTCAGACCGCCGGTTTGCATGAGACATTGAGCGAGTCGGAGTTGCGCGCGCTGGTTCGCCGCACGGAAGGGCTGCTGGCAGCCGGCCAGTTTCCTGAGCCGGATCCCAACCGCCGCTGCTATCCCTGGCCGCTGGTCTGATCGATGTCCACCGAGAGTCCCCTGATTCCGTTGCCTTACATTACTGCTGAGTTGCCGGGTGTCGGTGGGCAGTTGAAGGCGGAACCGTCGGCCTTCATCGTCGAAGAGATCCCTGTCTACGATGCCAGCGGGGAGGGGTCGCACCTCTATGTGTCGCTGACACGCGAGGGCTGGACAACGCGCAAAGTAGTCGAGGCGCTGGCCAGCCTCTATGGCATCGACCGCGGCTCGGTCGGTTATGCGGGGCTGAAGGACCGCCACGCCCGCTGCACGCAGACCTTTTCGCTGCCCAATCTGCAGCCGGAAGATGCGCAGCGGATCCAGGGTGAACTGCCCTTCACGGTCAACTGGGCGCGCTGCCACGGCAACAAGCTGAAGGTCGGTCACCTGCTTGGCAATCGCTTCACCATTACCGTCAGCGGGCTGAACGTCGATCCCGATACAGCACGGGTGCGGGCCAGCGCGATTGCCGGGGCGATTGCCGGGCGCGGCGTTCCCAACTTCTTCGGTGCACAGCGGTTCGGCATCGAAGGCCAGAACGTTGTCCGCGGGCGGGCAGCGTTCCTTGGCAACGGGCCGCGCGAAAAGTGGTTGAATCGCCTGCTGATTTCTGCCTACCAGTCGCATCTGTTCAACATCTATCTGGTGCAGCGCATCGAGCAAGATTTGTTCAGCAGGTTGCTGGATGGCGATGTCTGCAAGAAGGCCGACACAGGCGGCATGTTTGAAGTAGCCGACCCGGCTGCCGAACAGCCACGCTTCGATCGCGGCGAGATCAGCTACACCGGGCCGCTCTTTGGCAAGAAGATGTGGGCTGCAACACGCGCAGCTGCGGTTCTGGAGAATACGACTCTGGCCGACGCAGGGATTGGCGAGGAGGAGTTGCGCCGCTGCCGTGCTGATGGCGCACGCCGGCCGGCGCGCCTGTGGCTGCCGGAGATCAATGTGACGGTTGACTCGACGGGGTTGCACGCGACTTTCACGCTGCCCAAAGGAGGGTATGCTACGGTAGTGATGCGGGAATTTATCAAGTCAGCGGATGCCATGAACCAGCTCCCTGAAGAGGACGAATAGATCATGAGCGAGACGAGTGAACAGCGTAAGTTGAACCGAGAGCGCAAGACCTACACCCTGCCACTATTTCCCTTGCGCCTTGTCATGTTTCCGGGCCAGATGCTGCCGCTGCACATTTTTGAGCCGCGTTACCGGATCATGATCAACCAGTGCATCGCGGAACGCGAGCCGTTCGGGATCGTATTGATGCGCGATGACATCCCGGACTGGCGGGCGGTTAACGGGGAGGTTGCCTTGCCGCATCAGGTCGGCACGGCAGCGACAATCCGCCAGGTGGAACGGCTGGCTGATGGCCGGCTGAACATCGTCACTGTCGGGCTGGATCGATTTGTGATTCGCCAGTTGCTGTTCGACATGCCGTATCTACGGGCCGAAGTTGAGGATTTTCCCTTGCAGGAAGAGAAAGACGAGACCATTGAAGCAAGCGCGGCCAGCCTGCGCCGCCTGCTGAACGGCTATGTGCAGCGACTGTCGGAGGTCATCGACGCCGAAATCGACGCGGATGACATGCCTGACGAACCGCAGGAACTGGCATTCCTGACCGCCAGCACGCTTCAGATACCGTGGGATGACAAACAGAACCTGCTGGCGATCCCTGACCTGCGCGATCTTGTGGCCAGCGAGCTGGAACTGTTGAGCCGCGAGACGATGCTGCTGGGTTTCATGCATGGCACGGAAGCGAGCCTGGACGATCAGGTCTTCGGGGTGACGGGGATGTTGTACCCCAATTGATCGCCGCCGTCTGGTGGAGTAATTGGTTTCACTTGCAAAGGGCTTTTATACGAGGTAAAATCGGGGTCGTTCAAGATTGGTTGCGCCAGGTCCCCGGTATGTCAGGAATATTGTGTCCGTAACCTTCCGCCCGGATAGAAAGTGGCGGGGACTTCACTGAGCATCCCGAACCCTTTTGAACGTACTCGGCAAAGCCTGAATGAGGAGCGACATCCGATGCCCAGTGATGTGCCGCCGGCCGTTTCCCGAGCGGGAGGCGTTGCCAGGAGTCAGCCCGTCAGATCCAGTCATGGCAGCCATCAGCGGAGGCAGTGGTGATACGACCATTTGGGCTGCGCCATAGCCTGGCAGTACGCAAGCTTCAGCGAACCGGTGTCTGGCTCGACCTGTTTCACTATCTGTTGCTGCGGCGCAGCGCGCTGGCCACTGCGATGATCGCGCCGGTGCCCTGGGTAGGCACCGGACTCGCCTCGTATGTCTGGGATGTGGATGGATCGGTTCAGGGGTTCATCCAGATGCTGCGACGGCCCGGTCGTCAGGAAGCGGATATTTTGTTTCTGGCGCCGACAGCCGGCATCCAGCCCCAGAGCGCGACTGCCTGGACAAAGCTGGTGAGCTATTGTATTCAGGATGCCGGCCAGCACGACTTGCGTCGTCTGTACGCCAGCATGGCGATCGACGACACCGACATCGATTTGCTGACGGCCCTTGGCTTTGCCACGTATAGCAACGAGGACGTGTTCATGCTGAACCGGCCGCGGCGAGCTGTCGATGCGCCGCATCATCCAGGGTTGCGACCCCGGCGGGCAGAGGACGTCTGGTGGTTGCGCCGTCTGTACGGCATCTATACACCGATGCCGGTGCAACATTCGGAAGGGCTCAACGACGGCATGAGTCAGACGGCACTGTCGCTGGCCTGGTGGGAACTGGCTGACCAGCAAGGGTATGTCCTGGTCGAGGGTGGCGACATCGTCGGCGGCGTCCAGCTTGTCAGCGGACGCGGCGGCCACTGGTTGTTGTTACATGGTGATCCGGGCAATGGACCACAGATGGCAACGCTGGTACGTCAGGGCCTGAGTGCTGTAGGAGGCAAGCGGCGACCGGTCTACTGCACAGTGCGCGACTACCAGGGCGGATTGCGGGCCACCTTGCAAGATGTCGGTTTTGAGCCGTTTTCCCGTCGGGCGCGAATGGTAAAACATGTCGCGGTGCGCGTCAGGGTAGCTGAGCCTGTCACCGTGCCGGGAATGGTAGCGGAGCGACACGGATAGTGCATGGCCGCCTGACAGCCACGAGGGTGACTGCCATTTCGAGCATTGAAAAATTGCCAGGCACGCGCTCGAGAAAAGTGACTGTGACCTGACCACCTTAGCGAACGGTCGTATTCAAGGAAAAAGTAGAAGTTGACACAACAAAAAATCACCGATGACCTGGATGTTCTGCTGAACGTCTTGCCGCCGGACATCTGCCAGGCACTTCGGCAAACAAACCGAGCTGACCAGTTGCTGGAAATTGTCATGGATCTGGGCCGCCTGCCAGAGGCTCGCTTCACTGACAGCGAACTGGTACTGAGCGAGACCGAGGTCAGCGACGCCGATATTGACTACGTAGTCGAGCGTATCGGCCAGTTTACCTCCGACAACCGCGCCGGCATCGAACGCACCTTGCACCGCATTTCATGCATTCGCAACCGGCAGGGGCGGATCGTCGGGTTGACCTGTCGCGTCGGGCGCGCGGTCTATGGCGTTATTGACATCCTGGAAGACATCATCGAGTCGGGCCAGAGCATTCTCTTGCTGGGCCGGCCTGGCGTCGGCAAGACGACCGTGCTGCGTGAGGCGGCGCGCGTTTTGGGTGACAGCATGCGGGTCGTCATCGTCGATACTTCCAACGAAATCGGCGGTGACGGCGATATTCCGCACCCGGCCATCGGTCGGGCGCGGCGGATGCAGGTTGCCAAGCCAGCGCTGCAGCACGAGGTGATGATCGAAGCGGTAGAGAACCACATGCCGCAGGTGATCATCATCGACGAGATCGGACGCGAGCTGGAAGCCGCCGCTGCCCGCACCATCGCCGAGCGCGGCGTGCAACTGATCGGCACGGCCCACGGCAACACGCTGGAGAATCTGCTGCTCAACCCGACGTTGAGCGATCTGGTGGGCGGCATCGAGAGTGTGACGCTGAGCGACGAAGAGGCGCGCCGCCGCGGCACGCAGAAGTCAGTGCTGGAACGCAAGGCGCCGCCGACCTTCGATGTCTTGATCGAAATCCAGGACCGCCAGCGCATGGCGGTACATGGGGATGTTGCGCGTGCAGTGGATGATTTCCTGCGCGGCCGCGAGCTGCGTCCGGAGATCCGCTATCGCGGCGAGGATGGCCAGATACACATCGAGGCTGCGCCGCCGCGTCCCGGCGCGAAACGCAACGGACGGCCTACCCGAGACGAACAGGTCTACGAAAACGGCGAGGAGGACTTTACTCCGCAACCTGTCGAGCAATCGATGCAGCTGAAGCGGATCTACTCCTACGGCGTTGGGCTGAACAAGCTGCGCACGGCTGCGATGCGACTGGGCGTGCCCGCGCAGTTCGTGGACGATGTGCGCCGGGCCGATGTGCTGGTGACGCTGAAGAGCTATTACCGCAAGCGTCCGGCGCCGATCCAGGAGGCGGAGGAACGCAGCCTGCCGGTTTATGTGCTGCGCTCCAACACCTTGATCCAGATGGAGGGCTTTCTGGCCGATCTGTTCGATATCACGACCGATCATGAGGATTCGCTGGACACGGCGATGCGCGAGGCGCAGGAAGCGATCCGTCTCATCATGTCGGGCGCGCCCGCGGTCGATTTAAGCCCGCAACCATCATCCGTGCGCCGTCAGCAGCATCAGGCAGCCCGCGTAGCCAATCTTGTCAGCCATAGCCACGGACGCGATCCTCATCGCCACGTGCGCATCCAGAAGACGTAGCGCGGTCGCAACAGCTAAGCCAGTACTGGCAGTCCTCATACAGCAAGCGCGCGACGAACGCGATTGCTGGCAGGCCTGTCAGTTTGTTAGCTGCTCGACTTGAATTGTCACGCGCGACCAGGCTCCATATTCTATGTTCATTGCTTTCGAAGGACCGGAGGGAAGCGGTAAAAGCACGCAAATCATGCTGCTGTCGGGCTGGGTGCGCGAGCGCGGTCTGTCCGTGCTGACGACCCGCGAGCCGGGTGGCACGGCTATTGGCGACCGGGTGCGGGCGATTTTGCTGGACCATGCCGCCAGCGAAATGTCACCTCAAGCTGAGGTGTTGCTCTTCTCAGCTGCGCGCGCTCAGCTTGTCAGCGAAGTGATCCGCCCGCACCTTGAAGCTGGCGGCGTGGTGCTCTGCGACCGATTTGCCGACTCCACCATGGCGTATCAGGGATATGGCCACCAGCTACCCCTCGACAAGCTGGCCACGATTACAGAGTTTGCCACCGGCGGCCTGCGCCCAGATCTGGTGGCCTATCTGGACATTGACGTGCAGGCCGGCTTGCGCCGCAAGCAGCAGCATGCCCAGGATGATGCCGGCCAGTGGAACCGCATGGAAGCCAAGGCGCTGGCGTTCCACGAGCGCGTGCGCGCCGGCTATCTGGCCATGGCAGCCGCTGACCCGGCCCGCTGGCTGGTGGTGGACGCGGGCCAGCGGGTTGAGGACGTTCAGGGGCACTTGCGCGCGCGTGTGGCGGAAATGCTCCAATTGGCAATCGGTGACCGGTAATCGGTGATCGGTTCCGATTCTGGTCACTGCTCGCCGTCTGGCATGGACCGCTCGATATCTTCAGGGCTTTCGCCTGACTCGAGACGACCGATTACCTCTGAGAATTCCGGATCCAAGGGTTCGCCCGTTTCTTCGCTCATGCGGCGCATCCAGCGGCCCATGGAGCGGGGATCGTCCTCGTCCAGGTCGCCAAAGGCAGACGGATCGGCCATGTCATCCAGGCGGCTTTCCTCCGAACGCAGGACTGCGACCCTGGAGATTAGCCGGCTGAGTTCGCTCCCGCCGCAACGCGGGCAAACGGCGATGCCTGTTTCAGCCTCGCTGTAGGTGCGCCACCAGACACTGACGCGGCGGTGGCAATCTGCGCATCGATATTCATAAATCGGCATTGTGACAACCTCGTTGTATACTGATGGTCGATTATACCCTTTTTCAAGTGACAGTCACTTTCGGCTCCGCTGCTTCGCAACAGGAGTCTTCGAAAAGTGACTGTCACTTGAATCCGCCAGAAAGGCTACTCATGACCAATAGCGCCTCCGATCCTCTGCCCTATGAGGTGTTCACACAGCCGCGTCCCTTGCTGGTTGTCCTGTCCGGCCCCTCCGGCGTCGGCAAGGACTCGACCATGGCTGGGCTGCGCGAGAAGGGGGCCGAGTTCTATCAGGTGGTCACTGCCACTACCCGGC
This sequence comes from Anaerolineales bacterium, assembly GCA_020634615.1. Taxonomy (GTDB): domain Bacteria; phylum Chloroflexota; class Anaerolineae; order JAAEKA01; family JAAEKA01; genus JACKBK01. The sequence continues at coordinate 40,118 of JACKBI010000015.1, read as the reverse complement.
CGCAACGTCCCAACGAGGTCGATGGTGTCGATTACCATTTCCTCAGCATGCAGGAATTCGCGGAGATGATCGAGGCGCAGGAATTGCTGGAGCACGCGGTGGTCTACGGCGATTACAAGGGAATACCCAAGGCAGAGGTGCGCAAGGGCATGGCCAGCGGCCTGGATGTGGTGTTGCGGGTCGATGTCCAGGGAGTTGAAACCGTTCAGCGCATGGTGCCGCAGGCGGTGACGATCTTTTTGATCGCTTCGTCAGACGAGGAGATGGTGCGTCGGCTGCGTGATCGCCGGACCGAGAACGAGGGTATGTTGGCCATGCGCATTGCGACTGCGCGCGAGGAACTGCGCAGCGTCAATACGTTCAAATATGTGGTCATCAACCGTGAGGATGCGCTGGACGAGACAGTGCAGCAAGTGATGGCAATCATGACAGCCGAGCGTTGCCGAGTCGACTGGCAGCCGGTGACTCTGTGACTCTGATGAGCAGCCTGAAAGCAAGCGCCTGATGAACAACCCTTACCAAGCCCCGCCGGCCCAACGACAAATTGGCATGCAGATTCCGATGAGCAAGCCGCGCTGGACTTACGTGCTGATCGGAATCAATGTCGCGGTCTTCCTGGCCATGACCGCGTACGGCCTGCTCAACGGCTTGGGACTCAACGGAACTCAAAGCACCAGGATACTGGTGTTATTCGGCGCCCAGCAGAACCAGCTTGTGGCCAGCGGCGACTTCTACCGGCTGTTTACCAGCATGTTCATCCACATCGGGATTATCCACCTGGCGTTCAACACCTGGGCGCTCTACGTGATTGGCATGGGTCTGGAGCGACTTTACGGCGGTTCGCGCTATCTGGTGATCTACATTCTCAGCGGTTTGGGCGGCAGTCTGGTGTCGTACGTCCTGGCGCCAGCCAGTGTGTCTGCCGGCGCCAGTGGTGCGATTTTTGGCCTGATTGGCGCCGAGATCGCCTTCTTCTACCGTCATCGTAAGACCTTTGGTCAGGCGTCGCAGCAACAGTTGCGCAGCCTGCTGATGGTAGCCGGCATCAATCTCGTATTTGGATTCACATTTCCCGGCATCAACAACTACGCGCACATCGGCGGTCTGATCTTCGGCGCGGCGCTGGGCTGGGTTCTCGCGCCGCAATATGAGCCCCCAACAGTTTTTCAACCTGACGGCAACAACGCGATCATTCTGGATGACGTCAACCGCCTCAGCCGCCAGTTGCCCATGATTCTGGTGATCCTGGTGGTCATGGCCGCCCTCCTCTACGCCGGCACGACGCGTTGGGGATAGTGATCCCGGGGAGCAGGCACACGATGTATGCCGAAGTAGCAGTCCACACGCCCATGGCGCGGCGTTTGCAGACTGTCGCCACCCCTGAGCTGAATAGCGGTTCAGCCGCGTTGGGGATGACGTTTCACTATGCGGTGCCGGCTGATCTTCGTGAACAGGTCCAGCCTGGCAGCCTGGTGTGGGTTCCGTTTGGCAAGGAACAATTGCATGGAGTCGTCGTTGCGCTGACGGACAGTGTCCCGCCAGGCGTCAGTCCGCGGCCGATCATTGACCTGGTGTTGCCTGAGCCGGTGTGTACGGCTGCCCAGCTTGAATTGGCGCGCTGGTTGAGCGTGGTCTGCCTCGCGCCGCTGCTGGACTGCTTGCTCCTGATGCTGCCCACCGGCCTGGCGCTCAAAGCTGAACCGATCTTCGAACTCACGGCGCAAGCGTTGCGCACATTGGCGCAACAACGCCCGGCCAGACAATCGCCCCAGCTTGCCTTTGCCACCCAGGAATTTGCCGAAGCGTTGCATCCGGCAGGCTATCTCCCCCAGTTTCCCGATCTGAAGCCTGAACAACACATTTTGATCGGTCTGCTGCGCGAGCGGGGCCAGGTTCCCGAGCGTGATCTCGCGCGCCACGAACTGGATCTCAGCCGGCGCAGCGTCCTCGATCCGCTTATCGAACAGGGGTTGATATCTCGTCGCCGCAGGATTGTGGACACACCCATCAAGGCCAAGACAGAGCGTCAGGTCACCTTGCTGGTAGATCAGGAGACGATCGACCGGGTGCTGCCGACGTTGGGACGCAGTTCCAAACAGGCCGATGTGCTGGCATGGCTGGCCGGACAGGCCGAACCGGCGACGCTGAAGGATGTCTGCGACGCGGTGGGATGCTCGCCATCTCCCGTTCAGAGCCTGGCGCGCCGCGGCTGGGTCGAGATCGACGACGGGAAGGTAGTTCGGCTGCTTGTGCCGCGGGCCGATGTGTCTGAGCGGCTGATCGAGTTGCGCGGCGGGGAGAAGTATCGTCGCGTTCTGCAGGCGCTGGCGGGCGAGGCCGGCCCGGTCTGGATTGGCTGGCTGTACGCGGAGATCGACACGAACCTGGCCACGCTGCGCGATCTGGAAGCGGCGGGGTTGATCAGTCTGGGCGTCGAGGAGGTCTGGCGCGATCCGCTTGCCGGCAAGGAGTTCGTGGCCGACAGCGCGCCGCCGCTGACCGAAGATCAAGCGCGTGTATGGACCAAGATCCAGCACGCGATCAGCAACGATACTGACAGCGAAAGCAGGCTGAAGCCAGCTTCGCCAGGCGTATCTGATCCCGACGGCGAACGTCAACCCGGTGGCGGATTTGTTCTGGAGAACACTTCGACCGAACCTGATGCGGATAGTCCACCGGCTTTTCTCCTCCACGGCGTCACCGGCAGCGGCAAGACCGAGATCTACCTGCGCGCCATCGCTGCGACATTGCAGAGCGGCCGGCAGGCTATTGCGCTGGTGCCTGAGATTGCGCTCACCCCGCAGACCGTTCGTCGCTTCGCGGCTCGCTTCGGCCAGCGGGTCACCATCTATCACAGCGCTTTGACGCCTGGGGAACGTTACGATGTGTGGCGACGCGCCCGCTCGGGTGCGATCGACGTGATTGTTGGCACGCGGTCGGCCCTATTCCTGCCGCTGCCGCGCCTTGGGCTGATCATTCTGGACGAAGAGCATGACCCATCCTTCAAGGAAAGTCAGCGCGCGCCGCGCTACCATGCCCGCGAAGCTGCGCTGCAACTCGGCCAGTTGACCGGGTCGGTGGTGATTCTGGGGTCTGCCACCCCTTCCATGGAAACCTACCACCGCGCGCAGGTGGGCCAGATGCGCCTGCTGGAGATGCCGCGTCGCATCATGGGCCACGCGCGTGCGATTGACGAGCAGCAGCGTCGCTGGCATCTCGCGACCTCGGTTTACCGGCCTGTGGAGCCGCAACTGCGGGAAGCGCGCTACACCGAACTGCCGCCGGTGCACGTGGTCGATCTGCGCCAGGAACTGCGGGCAGGCAACCGCTCCATGTTTAGCCGTGCGCTACATGAGGCCATCGGGCAATCGCTGGCTGCCGGCCAGCAGGCGATTCTCTTCCTCAACCGCCGCGGTACAGCTACGTTTATCATGTGTCGCGATTGTGGTCACGTGCAGACCTGCGAATATTGCGACGTGCCGTTGACCTATCACGAGGGACGCGGCGGGCGCGGCGCCATCGTCTGTCACCACTGCGGCCGGCGAGCGAGCGAGCCTGAGCGTTGCCCGGAATGCGAAAGCCGGCGCATTCGTTACCTGGGCGCGGGTACCGAGAAAGTATCGGAACTGGTGAGTACCCTCTGGCCGCAGGCGCGTGTCGTCCGCTGGGATCGTGACGTGACGGGACACAAGGACAGCCACGAGGCGATTCTCGACCAGTTTACCCGCCACGAAGCCGACATCATGGTCGGCACGCAGATGATCGCCAAGGGCCTGGATCTGCCGTTGGTGACACTGGTCGGGGTCATCAGCGCGGATGTGGGGCTGTACCTGCCAGATTTTCGCGCGGCAGAACGCAGCTTTCAATTGCTGACTCAGGTGGCAGGGCGGGCGGGACGCAGTCCGCTGGGCGGGCAGGTAATCATCCAGAGCTATCGCCCTGAGCACTACGTGATCCAGGCGGCGCGGCGGCACGACTACCTTGATTTCTACCGGCAGGAGATAAGCTTTCGCCGACAGCTTGGCTATCCGCCCTTTCGTCGTCTTGCGCGGCTGCTGTTCAGCCATCAGAGCAGAGAGAAAGTGCAGGAGGAAGCTGAAGCGCTGGCCCGCGGCTTGAAATTCACTATCGCCGAGCGCGGGTTGACCGGAGTCGACCTTATTGGGCCGGCGCCCTGCTTCTTTGGGCGCGAGCAGGGGAAGTACCGTTGGCAGATTGTGGTGCGTGCGGTCGATCCAGCCAGCTTTCTGCGCACCGTTGATATTCCTCAGGGCTGGCGGGTGGACGTCGACCCTATCAATCTGTTGTAGACAATGACCCACCACATTCGCTCTTCAGGTGGTCGCTGACCGCGGTCAATTTGCAGAAATCAGCTTTTCGCTGGGGATAGTCATCCTAAATAGTTGGCAATTCGGCAAATGCCGCGCGCAAACTGCTTGACGTATCGACAGGTTATGGTAAAATGTAGCTGCGGAACTATCGGCTTCTGATCAAAGAAGGAGACATGATCATGAAGCGAACAGTCTTGTTTGGTCTCTTGTTGGCATTAGTCATCACAGCCGTGCCTATGGCTGCTATGACTCCTGCCGCAGAAGCCGGAAGCGGCCACTATGGCGGGCAGCAGTGTGTTTATCACACTGTTACGTTCGGCCAGACGCTTTCCGGCATCGCCAGTTACTATGGCGTGAATATGTGGACATTGGCGCAGCGCAACGGGATCTGGGATCCCAACCGCATCTATGCGGGTCAGCGCTTGCTGATCTACTGCTACACGCCAAAACCGCCGCCGCCGCCCAAGCCACCGGCGCCACCACCACCGCCACCGTCCTATCCGGCATCACCGTGTACGCCAAGTTGTTCTGGTTCGGGTCCTTACGTCCCGCCACCGGCTCAACCGGGTGATGGAGCCGCTGCTGCGTGCAGCATCGTGCCTCAAAACGGGTTTGGAACGGTATGGTACCAGAACGCTGGCGTTCGCCAGCAGCTTGGCTGTCCAACGACGCCTGAACAAGGCTTCAGCGGCGCCCAGCAGTGGTTCCATAGTGGGTTTGCAGTGGCCAACGACACGAACGGGACCATCTACGTGATGTACAACAATGGAACCTGGCAACAGTTCCAGAACACGTGGGTGCCCGGCGACCCGGTCTACAATCCGGGACTCTACCCGCCGCCCGGCTGGTGCCAGCCAGAATATGGTATTGGCAAGGTCTGGCGCAACCAGGACAACGTCTCGCAGAAGCTGGGCTGGGGCAAAGCGCCACAGCAAGCCACTACCGGTTCGACGCAACAGTATCAAGGCGGAATGATGCTGTGGACGTCCGCCTCCGGTGTGTGGGTGCTCTACAACAACGGCACGTTCCAGCACTTCAGCTAACGCGTGATCGTCCAGTAGACGACTGAAAATGGGCCGGTTCGTTACGAACCGGCCCATTGGTTTGCGCCAGATGCACGCGCACAATCTGCGCCGCGTTGACGGCGCATCCCTGTCAACGATGGGATACCTGCGAGTCTGGCGCGGAGAGCAGAGCCGTCACATTTTGATTAACTTGACACTTCCGTTTTGGGGGAGTATGATGACTTCGATTTGATCTTCTGAAGACGGAGGTAATCCTATGTTTGGTGCTCGTGGCATCGGCATTCCTGAATTGTTGATTATTCTGGTGATTGTGGTGTTGATCTTTGGCACCAGCAGGCTTTCCGGCGTCGGCAGCGCGCTTGGCTCCAGTATTCGCGAGTTTCGCAAGGCGGTCAGCGAAGACGAAGAGAAGCCACCCAAACCCGAGGCTGGCGCTGAGAGCGAAAGCAAGGAAGTCACCAAACCGTAGCTTCTTGCCGACAGGTTCTTTTAGGCATTCACGCTGGCAGGTCGCAAGACTCCCTGCCGGCGTTTTCATTTCGGTTCCTCTGAAAATCCTCTGAGTATGATTCTCGTCATAGCGGGCCGCAGCAAGGTTCGATATACTGAGTACAGGCCAACTTTGCCGGCTCATGTCGCAATGAGACTGTTCCCCTGAACGAGGGCGCAATGACCGAGAACCCATTAACCACCGAAGACCGAGCGCGCGCCGTTTTCGCTGCGCGTGCCGATCTGTACGTCACCAGTTCAGCGCATACCGACCCACAGGTTTTGGGCCGGCTGATCGAGATTGCCCAGCCGCAAGCCGATTGGCGCGTTCTTGATGTTGCCACAGGCACTGGACACACCGCCTTCGCGTTCGCGCCCTACGTGGAATCGGTCATCGGCATCGATCTGACTCCCGAGATGTTGGTGCGAGCCGAGCGTCTGGCAGAGGATGCGGGTATCACCAACGTTCGTTTCAAGCTGGGAGATATCCACGAGCTGCCTTTTGATGACGAGACGTTCGACGACGAACAATATGATCTGGTGACCTGCCGCCGCGCCGCGCATCACTTCAGTGATATTCAGGAAGCGGTCAACGAAATGGTGCGTATGTTGAAGCCGGGCGGCATGCTGCTGATCGACGATCGTAGTGTGCCCGACGACGAGTTCGTGGACAGTGTCATGAATCGTCTGGACTGGTTGCATGACGAGTCGCACGTGCGCCAATACCGTGCCCGCGAGTGGGACGAGATGCTCGAGGCCGCCGGATGCAGTGTTATCAGCTCCGAAGTCTACATCAAACATCGCCCCTTGAGTTCCCTCACCGATCAGGTCGCGCCCGAAAATGTCAACCAGATCCACGGCATCCTGAACAGTCTGTCCACCACGCAGCAGGAAAAGCTGGCCCTGAGGGAAATCGACGGGGAACTGTATTCCAATCATTGGTACATCACCGTCGCCGCGCGCAAGCCTGCGAAGTAGGTGATTCCTCGTTCTTGCCGGTTGTCAGTTTTTGCCAGCCTCAGTTTGCATCCTGCAACTGCCGATTGAGCCAACCGGCTCTCAGCGCCGCATCGACGCGCGCGGCATATTTGTGCATTGCCAGCACTCGCGAAGCATGTTATAATGCCGCCCCAGATTGGCGCTGGCAGGCAACTGCTTTCCCCGGTATCCCTCCAGCGCACATTGCACCTTCCCTTACACGAGGACATTCATGGACATAGATCAACTTACCCAAATGGTTACGTGGCTGGATGAAGAACACCGCCGCGAACGTGGGGAGGTTGCTAAGCTGCAACAGCGGATCGAAAGCCAGGCCACCGAAATCGTAGAGCAAGCCCGGCGTGTGCAAGAGCTGGAAGGCCAGCTTGCCAGCACGCAGGCACAACTGGTGCGTTTCAACCAGGTCGATCAAGCCCTGCAACAGCTCAAAAACGAGCTGGTTTTGATGCTACAGCGCCAGGACGAACAACACGCCAAAGATCTGCGCGAGAGCGAACGGCTGCGCGCCGGCGAACGCGAGGCGGCCGCGCGCAATATCGCTGAGGTGCGCAAGGAGTTGCCCCGCTTCAGCCGCATCGAGGAGGAACTCCAGCAGCGCAAGGTGGAAGACCAGAGGCTGACGGAGATCGTACTCGCATTGCGCCAGCAGTTGAACGGCATCAACAAGGACATCGACGAGCGCACTCGCACCCTGCCCTTCCTCATGGAGCAGCGCACGCAGGACAACAAGCGCATTGCCCAGTTGCAGCAGGAAACGGTCGAGCTGTTCAAGCGCACGGAGGGATCGTCCGGTAAGCTGCAATTGCTGGAATCGAACCAGCAGCGCATCGAGCGCGGGCTGACCACCATCCAGCCCATCCCGGCTCAGATCCGTGAAGAGGTCACCACCTTCGTTGAGGGCGAAAAGCTGAAGGATGCCGAGCGTGACCGGCAGATGGTGCGCTGGCACGAAGAGATGGAACAGCAGCGAATCGGCATCGAACAGCATCACAAGAAGCTTCAGGATTTCGAAACACAGATTGCCGACGTCAAACGTGTGGCGATCAGTTTGCAGGGCTTCGAAGAGAGCATTCGCCGCGAGCAGCATCAGGTGGCCGAGCTGCAACGACTGGCTGAAGAGCGCCAGCGCAAGGAACTGGATGTCTTCGTTGCCGAGGACGAGAAACGCTGGAAGAAGCAGATACTGGAGTGGGACGGGCGTTGGGTCGAACAGCAGAAGGTCAACAAAGACCTGGCCGTGCAGTTCCCGCCGATCCGCAAGGAAATCGAAGGCGTAAAAGCGTTGGTGCGCCAGCTCTGGCGGTTGCAGGAAACCTACGGCACACAACGGATGCAGGAAGCGCAGCGCTGGTTGCAGGCCCTTGAGTCGTCACTGGGCGACATGCCCAAAGATATAAAGTAACAGTTTGTCGATCTATCGGGGGGTAGCCGAGCGATCGGCCTACCCAAACTGACCGGCGGCCGGTAAGGGGGCCGCCGGGGTGGAAAACGGAGGGACTGATGTCTGAAGAGATTGGACGTCGTGCATCTTTCGCCGCTCTGGTTATTGCGGGCTGTTTGGCGTTGCTCGCCATCGGCCAACTGCGCAGCCCGGCAGCTACTGCCGCGCCTGGCAGCCGCGCGCCGGATTCCCGCAACGACCTGCCCGCGTTGCAGCCCTACCCTGAGGGCGTATATCTCAACGAGTTCATGCCCGATCCAGTTACTGACTGGAACGGCAACGGCCAAACTGGCGACGATGATGACGAGTACATCGAGATCTACAACAGCAACGATTTTGAGCTCGACCTCAGCGGTTGGAAACTGGATGACGCTGATGACACGGGCACCTCCAGCCGTTCACCCTGCCCGCCGGCAGCGTCATCCCAGAGCACAGCTTTCTGCTCTTCTTCAGCAATCAAACACAGGTCGCGCTCAACAATAACCAGTGGTGACGACGGCGTCCGACTGCTTCATCCCGACAACAGCGTCGCCGACCTAACCAGCTTATCTCGGTACTCGCGCGATCCGATCAATCGCTTCACAGCCGCACCATCGACGGCGGCGGGACGTGGGTCACGACATATCCACCTTCTCCAGGCCAATCAAACCAGCCTCCGCCCCCCACGTCGACGCCCACCGCCACGCCGACGCCACCACTGGACCGACGCCTACGCCATTCCCCTGCAGGAATCACCCTCAACGAGTTCATGCCCGATCCGGTGGCCGACTGGAACGGCAACGGCCAAACCGGCGACGAAATGACGACGATGAGTACATCGAACTCTACAACAGCAACGATTTCGAAGTCGATCTCAGCGGCTGGAAACTGGATGACGCAGCCGGCACCGGTTCAAGTCCGTTCACCCTGCCGCCCGGCAGCGTGATTCCGGAGCACAGCTTTCTGCTCTTCTTCAGCAATCAAACACAGATCGCGCTCAACAACGCCAGCCCCGGCGATAGCGTCCGACTGCTTCATTCTGACGATAGCATCGCGGACCTAACCAGCTACAGTGCCACCCAACCCGACCAATCTTACAGTCGGACCGTCGACGGCGGCGGCACATGGGTTAACGCCTATCCACCCTCACCTGGCGCATCCAACCAGCCGCCACCGACCGACACGCCAACGCCCACCCGCACAGCAACCGCCACACCAACTGTCACCCGTACGCCAACAGCGACTCGAACTGTAACTGCCACGCCTACAGCGACCGCCAGTGGGACAGCTACACCTACCGCAACCTCAGCAGGCACACCGGCGCCGACAGTCGACGCGGTCAGCCTCAACGAGTTTATGCCTGATCCGGTGACCGACTGGAACGGCAACGGCCAGACCGGTGACAGTGACGACGAGTACATCGAATTGTTCAACGGACACGATTTCGACGTCGATCTCAGCGGCTGGAAACTGGATGATGCGGCCGGCGGAGGGTCGCCGCCTTTCACCTTACCGTCTGGCAGCACGATTCCGGCGCACGGCTTCCGGGTCTTCTTCAGCAACCAGACGCATATCGCGCTCAACAACTCTGGCGGTGACAGCGTTCGGCTGCTGCGTCCCGATGGAACAGAGGTCGAGTCATACGCCTACACCGCTAATTTCCCTGACCAGGCGTACAGCAAGACCAGCGATGGCGGCACAGCGTGGACCACGGCCTACCCGCCTTCGCCCGGCAGTGCCAACACAGGCGGACCGACGCCGACGACTCCTCCCACAGGTGCGCTGGCCGGCCACGTCTTTGTTGACGCGGACGCCGACGGCATCTATGAACCGTGGCTGGGCGAGCAAGGCTTAGCCGGCGTCCTGGTGATTCTTGACGACACTCGCTCTTTCCTGACCAACGCCAGCGGCTGGTATGGCTTCTTCAACCTCACGCCGGGCCAGCACACGGTCCGCCACGCCCAGCCGGTGCACATGGCCAGCACCACCGCGGACAGGTACACCGTCACGGTCGAGCCGGGCAGCACGGTCGATGAACTCAACTTCGGCCAGACCGCATTGTCGCGCCCGGCCAGATCCAGTCGCCCGTTGCGCTCAACGAGTTTCTGCCTTCCCCGCTTCCGACTGGGACGGCAACGGTGTGGCTGATGTCGACGACGAGTGGATCGAACTCAACAACCGCGGCGCTGCGCCGGTCGATGTCAGCGGCTGGTGGCTGGATGACGAGGCTGAGGACGCTCAGCACGCGCCTGACGGCAGCGCACCCTACATGCTGCCGGTCGGCTCGGTGATCCCTGCCGGCGGCTTTCTGGTGGTGTATCGCTCAACCAGCGGTGTCGCGCTCAACAACAGCGGCGACGACGTGCGCCTCATCGGCCCGGCCAGCTACGAAGTGGAATCGTTCCATTTCGGCTCCACCGGCTACGACATCTCGTGGAGCAAAACGGCTGACGGCCAGTGGACCGACACCTACGCCCCGTCGCCAGGAGCGGAAAACCAGCCCGGCGCGGCCACAGTCACCCCGACCGCCACATCCACCGCCAGCGCGACCGCCACGCCAACCCCGGCCGGTACGCCGACGCCGCTGCCCGGCGGCATCAGCCTCAACGAGTACCTGCCCGACCCCGCGTCTGACTGGGACGGCAACGGCGTCATCAACGCCGAGGACGAATACGTCGAGATCTACAACGCCAACAGCTTCGCCGTCGATCTGGCGGGTTGGATGCTGGATGATCTGGCCGGCGGCGGCAGCCAGCCCTATCATTTCCCGGCTGGCACGACGCTACCAGGGCAAGGGTTCCTGGTCGTGTTCCGCAGCCAATCGGGCGTCGCCTTGAACAATGATGGCGACCACGTGCGCCTGCTGGGGCCTGACAGCAGCCTGATCGAAGAAACAGCTTACGACACCAGCGACAACGACCTGGCCTACAGCAAGCTGGTCGAGGGCAGCAGCCTGTGGACCGATGTCTACCCGCCGTCGCCCGGCCAGCCCAATCTGCCCGGCGCAACCGCCACGCCAACGCCGCTCGGCTACCGGGCCGCCACACCTGCGTCGCCGTCGCCCAACGCCAACGGCAACTGCCACACCTCCGCCCGTTGTCGGCACGGTGCTGCTCAACGAGTTCATGCCCGACCCGGCCAGCGACTGGAACGGCGACGGCACCGCGGACGCAGCCGACGAGTACATCGAACTGTACAACCCCGGACCGGATCCGGTGAATCTCGGCGGCTGGGCGCTGGACGACGAAGACGATAGCGCAGCTGGCGCGCTGTACCTCTACGCGCCTGAGGGCACGCAACCTTACGTCATCCCCGCCGACACGTTGATCCAGCCGGGTGGCTTCCTGCTCTTCTTCCGTAGCGAGACCGGCGTCGCCCTCAACAACGACGGCGACTGGGTGCGCCTGCTGCTTCCCGATGGCAGCCCGGCCGAGGTGTTTGAATACATGAGCAGCCACGACGACGAAGCCTATAGCAAGACTGTGGACGGTGGTCCAATGTGGACCACCGCGTTCCCGCCATCGCCTGGTGTCACCAACTCGACCGGCGTCACACCAACACCCGCTTGGACCCCTTATCCGACAAGTGTCAGTCTCAACGAGTTCATGCCTCAGCCGGCCAGCGACTGGAACGGCGACGGCGCGAGCGACTCGGACGACGAGTACATTGAACTGTACAACGCCGCGGCTGTGCCGGTCGACCTGAGTGGCTGGTATCTCGACGACACGGACTCCGCGCTGGCCGCGCCCGACCTGACCGCGCCATACCAGATACCGCTCGGCGTTAGCATTCCGGCGCACGGTTTCCTCGTATTCTTCCGCAGCGAGACTGGCGTCGCTCTCAACAACGGCAGCGCGGACAGTGTCCGGTTGCTTTGGCCGAATTACGTCGAGGTCGACCGGCGCGACTATACCAGCACCGCGCCCGATCGTGCGGTCAGCAAGGAGCAGGACGGCGGCGACTCATGGACCGAACTGTATCCACCCTCGCCCGGTGCGCCCAACCTGCCCGGTTTCACCGGCGACGAGCAAGTGCGTCTCAACGAACTGCTGCCGTCGCCGCGCGATGTGGACTGGGATGGCGACGGCCAGGCAAACTACCTCGACGAATGGATCGAACTTGTCAACGCTGGTGCGCAGCCTGCGAACCTGTCCGGCTGGGCGCTGGCCGATGGTCAGCCAGGGGGCGCAGGTCATCGCTACGTTCTGCCGTCGGGAACGCACCTCGACCCGGGTGGCCATCTGGTCATCTACCGGCGGGATAGCGCCATCGCGCTGGACGCGAGGGAGGAATGGGTCACGCTATTCTTCCCCAATGACCAGCTTGCGGACCAGTTCCACGCCACCAGTTTCTCCGGCTACGACCAGTCCTGGTGTCGCCTGCCTGATGGTACCGGCGACTGGACCACTGCTTGTCAGGAGACGCCCGGCGCGGCCAACCTGCCAGGTTCGGGCGGAACTGGTGGATCAGGCGGGTCAGGTGGCGGCGCGGGCGATCCACCCTACGACCGCTTCAACTACGACCTGGTGACCATTGCCCACGCGCGCACGCTGCCTGATGACCAGAAAGTCACGCTGGAAGGGCAGGTCACGGTATTGCCAGACATCTTCGACGACCAGCAGATCTACATGGAGGATTCCACCGGCGGGATGATGGTCTACCTGCGCTCCGGCGAGTGGCCGCCGTTGAGCGAGGGGCAGTGGGTGCGCGTCAACGGCTGGCTGGACACGTTCAACGGTGAGAAGGAGATCAAGCTGACGCGTATCGACGACATCAAGACCATGGGTGCCGCGCCGCCGCCCGCGCCCATACTGATCCGCACCGGCGACGTGGGCGAGGTCACCGAAGGCCTGCTGGCACAGATCACCGGCGCGATCACCGGTTTCTACGGCGACACCACCTTCTACCTCGACGACGGCAGCGGCGAGGCCAGGATCACCGTCAAGCAGTACACCGGCTTCCGCCGCCCCTACGTCAACAACGGCGACATCTGGACCGTGACCGGCATCGTCAGTCAGAACGACGACGAAGCGCCCTACGACAGCAACTACCGCATCCTGCCGCGGACGCCCGACGACATCTACGAAGGCCGGTCAGCCGGGACATCCGCCGCAACCACGCGCACGTCCGCGGCGGACGATTCCATGAGCTTCGCCCCCGGCGACGCACCGTGGAACATCACGCCCATCTTCTTGCCGGTGACCGGCGCAGAGAACATCCTGTCCGCGCCGCCGTCGCGATCCGTCGCTGCCGTCGCGTTGGCGCTGCTGGTCTTGCTGTCCGTCGTCGCCCTGACGAAGCGCCGTCAACCCGCGACGTGAAATAACCGCGGATCAGGAGGAAACGCGGATCAGAGGTGATCCGCGTTTCCTCTCAATCCGCGGTTCTATTCCGCGTGTCCATCACACCTTTCGTGTCGAAGATGACCATGCGCGTTGTGCACAACAATGGATGAATTGTCACTGCGACGCGGCGGCCGCGGAAGCAGTCTCTCCGTTAGGCCAGAGAGAGTGCTTTGCCGCAGACGGCTCGCAATGACGATGGCTTGCGTCCTTAGTTCAGCCCGTAGGTCCGGCTACCAGCCGGACATCCACACTCGAAGCAGCCATCCCGTCAGGCGGACACTGGATTTCCGCCGACGCGGGAATGACGGGTGAGAGGGATGTGATCGCGAGAAGTTCAACTTTACCGAAATAGCTGCGCTTCCTGCGCCCGTAGGTCCGGCTACCAGTCGGGCATCCACACTCGAAGCAGCTAACACGTCGGGCAGACACTGGATTCCCGCCGACGCGGGAATGACAGATGGACGGGGTGTGAAAGCAAGAAGTTCAACTTTGCCGGAAAAAGTTGAACTTCTTACTTTCAGCGCGCCGCCTGACCAGTTTGACACGTCTTCCTTCCGTCGTTACACTGCGATCATGCTTTTCTCCAGATTCCCGCACCCCTTGCTATCGTGCGAACAAACACGACCCGGCCTGCATGTAATGGTCGGGCACAAAGGACAGTAGACACCCGTGCCTCCCGATGTAGCAACCACCGCTGAGCCGGCCTCCGGGCCGCGCACGCGCAGCGCTGGCAAAACCTACGGTGTTAGCACCGAGGAACTGATCAGGCGTCACCAGGCTGGCCAGCCCGCAGCCTTTGATGCGTTGTTCGAACGCTACAAGGATTATGTCTATCGCGTGGCGTACATGACGCTGCGCAACAGCGACGACTCTGAAGAAGCGACGCAAGAGACCTTCATGGACGTGCTGCGAGGCTTGCAAAACTACGACGTGGACGGCGCTGCGCGCTTCGAAACCTGGCTCTACCGGGTCACAGTCAACCGCTGCAAGACGCGGCTGCGGCGCAAGCGTCTGCCGTCCGCCGACTGGGACGAGCTGGAAGAGAAGCTGGAACGCATGCCCGCCGAGTCAGAGGTGGCAGACGTCAGCCTGGCCGGCCACGTGGACGGCAGCCCGGAAGGCGTCACGCTGAAGCAGGAAGAGAAGACTCGCCTGTGGACCGCCGTCAACCAGCTCAACGATGTCCATCGGGACGTGGTTCTGCTGCGCTACGGGCAGGAGTTTTCGTATGAAGAGATTGCTGAGGCGTTGAGCATCAACGTGGGAACGGTAAAATCCCGACTGTTCAACGCCCATAAGAAATTGCAGGAGATCATCACCGAACAATCGCCTGACCTGGCCAGCAGCCGGTCGATCCCCACATTGATGCTGCTGTTGCTGCTCGGGTAGGGTGTCACCATGACGCACCTAGATGCACAACTTCTTGCTTACCTTGATGGTGAGCTAAGCCCGGCGGAGATTCAGGCCGCCGAGGCGCATTTGGCCGAATGCCCAGCCTGCCGCGCATCGCTGGCTGAGTTGCGCGCTCTGCAGTCGGGATTGACCGACATCGTGCCGCAGGCCTTTGAGAGCGTCGCCCTTTCGGCAGCGGCCACCGAGCGCATTCGCAGCGCGTTGGCGGCTGAACGCGCGCGTGGCCAACGCTCCGGGCAGGGCGCCTGGGCGGGGCTGCTGGGACTGCTGCGGCCCGTCAGCAAGGCCGCGATTCCGCTGATGACGCTGATGTTCGTCGTGCTGGCAGTCAACGTGGCGCGTTTGCCGGTCCAGACCGGCGCGCAGCAGACCGTTGTGCTGGGTCAGGACACGCTGGCGCCCGGCAGCCAGGCAGCGCTGCGCGTCGTAGTCAACGACCAGACCAGCAGCCAGCCGGTTGCCAACGCCAACGTCAACGTCCGGCTGCGGCAGGCCGGGCTGGCCAAGACAGTCTACACCGGCAGCACCGACGCCACCGGTTCCGCGCCGGTCAGCTTCGAGGTGCCCGCGGACTGGCAAGGCGCGGCTGAACTGGTGGTCGAGACCGACAGTCCGCTGGGCGACGATGAATTAGTCGCGCCGGTGTTGCTGGAACGTGACTATCGCCTGCTTCTGAGCAGCGACAAGCCGGTCTACCAGCCGGGCGAAACGCTGCACATGCGCACGCTGGCGCTGGGCCGCGTCGATGACAAGCCGGCAACGGGTGCGGTCGCCCGTTTCGAGGTGCTCGATCCCGACGGCGCTCTGCTGCTGAGCGAAGAACACCAGACCTCCGACTTCGGCATCGCAGCGACCGATTTCTTGCTGCCCGACGATGCGCCATTTGGCGCGTATCAGGTGCGGGCCACGCTGGACAACACCGTGTCGGAGCTGACCGTTACCCTGGGCGAAGCGCCGCTGCCGACCTATCGCGTCGATGTGGCGGCCGATGCGCCTTACTACCTGCCGGGCGATCTGGTCACCGGCCAGGTCAGCGCGGGCTATTTCTTTGGCAAACCGGTGGCAGATGCCGCGGTGGAACTACGACTGCTGGGCGACAAACTGGGTGCGGACCCGGCGGCTGGCGAACAGCGTCTCTTCGTGCGCGAGCTGACCGGCCAAACCGACGCGGACGGCAACTTCTCCTTCCAGTTCGAGCTGCCGGAGCTGGGCGTCGGGGCATTCAACGAACAGGGCGTGTTGCAACTGGCGCTGGAAGCCACGGTCACCGACCCGACCGGCGACGCACAGTTCGGTTGGCAGACCCTCTCCATGGCGCGCCAGCCGATCCTGATCGACGTGGTGCCGGAGGGCGGCACGCTGCGCACCGGCGTTGAGAACATCCTTTACGTGCTCACCAGCTACCCCGATGGCACGCCGGCCGCGACTGCGTTGCAGGTCGAGATCGGGTCGGGCGCGCTCATCGAGGAAGCCAGCAACGATTACGGGCTGGCTGAGGTGCGCTACACGCCCAGGGCCGGCGATGCGGGTGAGCGGCTGGTGCAGGTTACCGCGCAGGACACCTCCGGCCACACCGGATCCGTCATCGTCGAGCTGCCGCTGGACGAGGCTCAGGAAACGCTGCTGCTGCGCACCGACCGGGCGATCTACGAGGTCGGCGACACCATCGCGCTGGAGGCAGTCGCCAGCGGCGCGGGCAACGCGGTCTACGTCGATGTCATCAAGGGCGGCCAGACGCTGCTGACCCAGTCGGCGCTGGTGAAGGATGGCCGCGCGACACTGGCGCTGGATCTGACGCCTGAGCTGGCCGGCACGCTGGAGATCAACGGCTACCAGTTGACCGGCGACGGAGAGGTGTTGCGCGACACCCGCGTGGCGGTGGTCGATGCACCGGAGGAGATTCAGGTCGCCATCGCCGCGGGCCAGGACGAGTATCGTCCCGGCGAGGAAGCCAGCGTCTCCATCGAGACGACCCGCAACGGCGAACCGGTGGAAGCGGCGGTCGGCGTATCGGTGGTCAACGAGGCGGTCTTTGCCCAGCGACCTTACCAACCCGGCTTTGCCCGCAGCTACTTTATTCTGGATCAGGCGCTGCAAGGCGAGGGCGTTAGTCTGCCTGACGCGCCTCTCTCGGCCGCACTGGACAACCGGTCGCGCCAGGACTTGCAGGAAGCACAACAACTGACGGCCAAGGCAAGCTGGGCGCTCTACCAGGGACAGGACTACAGCCTGAATGAACAGTCGGTGGACGAGACCAGTCGCGCCGGTGTCAACTCGCAGCGGGTCCAGGCGTTCAGCCTGCTGAGCCTGCTGATCAGCCTGACGCTGATCCTGGTATCGATCCTGATCGCGTTCATTGTGGTGCGCGGGCTGCGGCGTACCGGTGTGCTGGGCACTGCGGCCGGCCGTCTCTTGCTGACGCTGCTGGTGTTGGCGGTGGTAGGCGCCGCTCTGTTGATCGGGACGCAACGCATCATCGATCTGTTGACCCCGGAGAACACCGGGCTGTTGCTGGCGCTGACCGGCCTTGCGTGGCTGGTGCTGCTGGCCGGCGTGCTGTATTACGGCTGGCGCAGTCGCGATCAACGGGCGCAGTATGTAGCGTTGTTGCTGCTGGGCTACGCGGTGCTGCTGGCGCTGCTGGCGTTCGCCGCGGGGCAAGGCGCGACGCTCAACCCGGTCTGGATCATCGCGCTGGCGGTTGGTTTCGGTGTGCTGTTGGCGGCGTTGCTGCTGTTTGGCTGGGGACTGCGCACCGAAGGCGCCCGAACCGCCGGCGCGGCAGTGCTGCTGTTGGGGCTGTTGATCATGCCGCTGGTGGTGGCGCTCAACGCGGTGGACATGAACGGGTCCGAGATCATTCAGAAGATCACCGGCCCGACAGTCTACGGGCTGAACGGCGGTTTGCTGACCGGTTGCGCGTCGGCACCGCAGTCAGCGCAGGAGCAAGCGGCGCCGGCAGCGTTGGAAGCGCAATCTGCTTCCGAGGCAAACGCATTGCCAGAGGCACCCGCGGGCAATGAAGTTCCTGCGAGCACGGCTCAGGCAGAAATGGCGGCCGAGTCTGGCGCCGCGGATGTGGTCGGAGATGCCGCCGCGGCAGATCTGCTGGCCGATGCCGCAGCAGCAAAAATCGCCGGAACTGCAACCGAACCGGCGGCAATCGAAACTGCCACACCCGAAGCGCCCGTGGAGGTCGCATCTGAATCGGTTCCGCCAGCCGCCGCCGCGGCGGTTGCGCCAGAGGCGCCGGGCGAGGCACCCTTGCCCGCACCAACCCCGGAGACGGAGCATTCCGCCGAGGCCTTGGCAATGACCGCTCCCGTCGAACCGATCACAGCGACAGTTACCCTGTCACCGAGTGTCACATCGGCGATCACCGAGACGCCAACGATGACATTGACCGTGGCCAGCACGCCAGCGGTAACTGCCACGCTGGTCGTGACAACCAGCACCACGCCGACGCCCACAGTGGCGCCTGACGAACTGGTCACGGCTTTGGGGCAGCAACCGGCAGCGACTGTTAAGGCGGCCCAGTCCACGCCGGAAGGTGATGATGGCGGCGTATCGAGCGAAAACACAACTGTGGTAGCCGGCCAGGGTCAGGGCGACGTCACACGTGCAGCGGCAACACGAACTAGGACTCCGTCATTGGTCGGTACGGCCACTGGGACGCCGACCGAGATCGAGGCGGATGGTCAGGCTACACCCGCGGATGGCAGCGGTACAACCAGCGAGGACGCAACGCCGGCGGCGACTACCCTGCGCCAGGCCGATACGACGCGCACAGCAACGGCTACCGCGACGGCAACACGCACGCCAACAGCCTCACCGATCAGTACGGCAACCGCGACCCCGACAGCTACGGCAACGCCAACGCCGGAGCCAACCGACACACCGCTGCCGGAACCAACCGCAACTGCGACGCCTGAGCCGACGGCAACGCCGCTGCCAGCAGATACGGCGACGCCCGAACCAACGCTGGAGCCGACGCCTGAAGCGACAGCGGTGCCAACTGCCACAGCCGTGCCGCCGACGCCGGAGGCCGCTCCGACCGTCGAGCCATTGATCGTGCGCAAGACGGCCCCGACGTCGATGCCGCTGGAAGCGCTGCCGATCATCCGTGAGCGGTTCCCACAGACGCTTTACTGGAACCCACAGGCGCTCACCGATGCGGCCGGTCGATTGCAGTTGACGATCCCCACCGGCGACTCGATCACCACGTGGCGCATCACCACGCTGGCGGTGGATCGTGATGGCAAGCTAGGCAGCGCTACTGCACCGCTAAAGGTGTTCCAACCGCTGTTCCTCGCACCGAGCCTGCCGGCGACCATGGCAGTTGGCGAGGATGCCTTCGGCCAGGTACAGATCTTCAACTACGGCGATCGAGCGTTGACTGTCACGGTGGCAGCCCAGCCCAGCGCCGGTCTGCGAGCCGAGATGACCGACCTGCCGGTTACCGTGCCGGCCAACGAGGTCGTGGCGGTGGCGGTGCGCGTGACCGCGCTGTCGCCGGGTGCGCAGACGGTGACATTCACCGCCGGCAGCAACGGCGTTCAGGACGCTGCGGTGGCGCGGATCACGGTCGAGTAATCAAACTTGAGGAATGACCGTCCCGCCAGCAAGAACGGTCTTCCTGTCAAGAGAACTGTCATTCCTGGCAGCACAAACGTGAATCAACAGCGCCACCCATCGGGTGGCGCTGTTCTCTTGGTGCTCACACCCAGACTTCCGAAGTCGCCGAGTCGAATCGGCGACTTCGGAAGTCTTCCGCCACCTCTATGCGGCTGCGTAGCGCCAAACACCGCGGTCGTCAGTCTCCGCAGTGACCCTGCCCTTCCCTTCGAGCACATCCAGGTGGCCGATCACTTCTGAGACCGCCAGAAACGTATCATTCATGCCCATCCTTGGCAGCAATCCTTGCGCCAGTTGCCACACGCTCTGATCGCCACCGGTCAGCAGGTCCAGCAGCCGTGCCAGCCGCCGCTGGTGAAACGCGAACCGCTGCTCGATGAGTCCGCTTGCGTCGCTGACCGCCTCACCGTGGCCGGTCAGAGTCAATGCGATGTCCATGTCCGCCACTCTGCGCAACGACTGCCAGTAGTCGATGAGCGGTCGGCGACGTGCGCTCTCTCCCAGCGGCGGCGCGCTGACGATCGCGTTGGAACTGATGTGTGCCAGCAGATGATCGTTGCCGATCAACACCTGTGAACCAGGCTCGTAGAAGCAGATGAGGTCGGCGGCGTGACCCGGACAATACAGAACCTGCCAGTCAACGTCTGCCAGTCGCAGCGTCGTTCCCTCCTCCAGAAAGCCGGTGAGCTGGACGGGTCTTTGAAAGAGGTCGTACGACCGTAACAGCTTGTCGCTGCGCGCGACGAGGTCTTCCGGCACGCCCGCTGAGCGAAGCAGATCGTAGCCGAAACACTGCCGCCTGGCGCGCGACTCGGGCCAGTCCTCTACGATTGGCTGGGCCAGGGGATGCGCAGAATCTCTGCGTTGCCTGCTGCTGCAATCCGCTGCGCCAGACCAAGTGATCCACATGGCTGTGCGTGATGATGATGCGCTGAATGTCAGACAGTTCGTATCCATGGGCCGACAGGCCAGCACGCGCCGCCAGGAATCTTCCGTATCCACGCCGGTATCGATCAGGGTTAGTGGATCGCCCTCCGCAGGTATGTGTGTACTGGGCCAACGGCGAAAGGTGTTGGCAGGGTGATGCAGTGCAGCCGGCTCATCAGTGGGATGTCAGCCTGCCAGGCAGCAAGATCAGGCATTGGACATCAATTGGCGAGCTCTCATTCTTCCTGGCTCTTTATGAGCAGCTTCCACGTGCGCGCTGCACGACCTTGTTCGCCTGGTTCAGGACCTGAAGTTTAAAGGTGACGTAGCCGCCGCCAAGGCGCGGCATCGGCTTCAATTCTTCGACCGATGCCGTAACGTGGATGGTGTCGCCGATCTGGACGGCCGCACGAAACTCCAGGTCAGTCCCATGAACCCCAGCACGGTGCCGGTCATGAACCAAGACGTTCGGCCAGACCGCTGGCAACCGACAGCACCAACAGACCGTGGGCGATGCGGCCGCCGTAGGACTCTCGCCGGCGGTCACGGCGTCGGTATGCAGTGGATTCAGTCGCCGCTCATGGCAGCGAAATTGACGATGTCGGTCTCGGTGATGGTTCGTGCCTGGGTGGTGATGGTCGCGCCCGGCTCGTATTCCTCGAAATACAGCCCGCGCATGGTAACCAGGTTTTCATGAGCTACTCCTTGAAGATATGATCGCAAGAATTGTACCGGGGTTGGACGGCTTCGCCAAACCTGTTGAATGCGCCACAGAAGGCGGGGCGACTCAACACTGGCGGAAGGATGCTGGAGTCAGGCAGAGCGTCAGCCCAGGATGAGAGCACAAAAACAGGCCCAGGATTTAATCCTGGGCCTGCATCGGTCAGGGGCCTCAAGTAACTTTCGAGCTGCGATCTTTGCGGGCCGCTGCTGTGATCAGCGTGGGCAACCATGATGCCCTGATTTCCAGGCTGTTGCCTTGGGCCCGTGCTTTCGTTCGCCCTGTCAGGGCTCCATCTGCGGCAAACTTATGCAGTGCTCTACGATTTCTCGGGGCTCCCTGCTCCTCGCTTTGTGAGTTGCCTCTGAACGAGTAGGAGGTTCCCATCTGCTTACGTTCAATCGACGACCTGCTCGGGCGATGTTTTGCCGTTCAGGATTGTTCGTCGTCGTTACGATCTGCGAATTCGTTTGTTAAGGTACTCACTCAGCTGACTCAATTATAGCACGCGCGCGGGATCAGCGTCAATCCCCAATTTCATCAATCCGGCCAAGTTTAAGTTTCACGGGGCACGCGAAATACGCGGGCGGAGGAGCCAGACGGCCATGAGTATCAGCGCGCCGCCCACCAGCTGTCCGACGCCCATCGTCTCACCCAAAACGAGAAATGCAAGCAATGCAGCCAGCACTGGTTCCAGCGTTGCGACCAGACTGGCCACGCTGACAGGCACGGTGCGCACTCCTGCGGCGTAGGCAACCGACGCACCAACTGTCGGTCCCAGTGTCAGTGCCAGCAGCCAGAAACAGGTCTGCGGCGTCCATGCTATGCTGCGCAGCGCCAGCGGTGGCTGGACGGCGAGCAGCGCAACCGCGCCCACCAACATCCCGTAGCATTGCAGCGTCCATGGATTGGTGTGCCGCACGCCGACTTTGTTGAACACACTCCACAGCCCGTAGGTCAGGCCGGCCAGCAATCCCCAGAGAACGCCGACAACATCAAGGCGGACTGCACCCATCGCGAACACCTGGGCGACCAGCGCCGCGCCGATCAGAGTGAGCAGCAGGGCGGCCACGTGCCTCTTCGTCAGTTGCTCACCCAGAAAGCGCCAGGCGATCAGGGCAACCCAGGCCGGCGCGGTGTATAGCAGGACCGCAGCCACGGCCACACCGACCGCGAGAATGGCGTTGACATAGCTGGCATAGAAGAGCGCCACACCGAAGATACCATAGAGCACGACGACGATCAGCGCACGCCGGTTGATCCGCAGCCAGTCGCGCCGCAGGAAGAAGAGCCCACCCAGCAACAGCAGTCCACCCATGCCCGCCCTCAATGCTGCAACGGATATGGCAGCCAGACCGCTGTCTCGTGCCAGTACCGTGTAGATCACGCCGAGGGTCGCCCACAGGCTGGCGGCCAGCAGGACGAGCAGGTATCCCCGAAGTGTGCCGGTTGATGTCTGGGAGTCTTGAGTCATGGGGCAACCAATCGCTATTGTACGCTGCCAGACCGCTGCTGTCCATCTTCATCCGACGGGCAAGCTGCTTGTCTGGTCCGACGTCTTGCGCGATAATGAACACATAATATGCCAGCAGTGTCGGAGCCGCGGCCCGGTACGTCGTTACCCGTGTGGTAGCGCGGATGCGCACGGCCCGCATCTGGCAAGAGACCAGCATACTTCTGCATTGCACCCACGTACAGGTAATGGGTAGCGCTTTACGACCGGCACCCGCACCCTCCGTCTGAAACAGCCAACAGCCTGCCGCACCAGTTGCTGACAGGCAGTAAAGCCCATGTTGCCACCAGGAGGCAGGAAAATGATCCGTGTAACAGCAGTAAACGAAGCAAATGCTGAAGTCGTCTGGCGCGCGCATGATTTGATGTCCGACGAACAAGGGTTGCGCACAACTACCGCTGACATCGAAATCGTGGGCGGTGACCAATCGCTCACTTTGCTTGGCCGTGTGCGAACCGAGGTCCTGTATGAATTGGCCGACCAGCTGGCGCGCAAAGCTGCTGGCGGCTGGTCCGTCGAAAACCGCCTGATCGACGATGCGCAGCTTGCCATGCGGATATCGAACAAAGTTGGCGCCGATCCGCGCAGCAAACGCTGACCTGCGGGTTGACGTGTTCCTCGGCGTCGTCAGACTGATCGGCGCCGTGCAGGACCGGCAGCAGCGGGAGGCCGCGCTGGAACTGGCCGCCAGTGTGCCCGGTGTGGCCCGTGTCGAGGACCACACAGCGATGGCGCGCTGAGCCAATCCAGCGGCGCAATTCCGGGCGAAATCTCCTTTGCAGGCTATCTAACGCAACGCTAACCCTCCGCAAACGCTTGTCTAACACTTTCTGGCTATCATAAAGGCGTAAGGACAGCAATGTATGCTGTTGGCAAGCGGTTGAATATGTATGTGCCTGAATGAAATCAGGGAACGAAAAAGGAGATGCACCATGACCAAAGTAATTACCCGCTGGGAACCGATGCGCGATTTTGTAACCCTGCGCGACGCCATGGATCGTCTGTTCGAGGAAAGCTACGTGCAGCCGAGCTGGACAGCCCTCGCCCGCAGGCCCGGTGAAGCCGATAACACCTGGCGGCTGCCGGTTGACATCTACGACTCCTGAGGAAGTCGTGATTGTCGCCGCAGTGCCTGGCATCAAGCCGGAGGACGTGGAGATCACTTTCGAGAGTGACACTCTGACCATCAGGGGCGAGTTTCCCGGCGCGCTGGAGAACGTGGAGTATGTTGTGCGGGAGCGCCGCCACGGCAGTTTCGTCCGCACCGTGTCTTTCAACGTTCCTGTGAATGCTGATGGCATCGAAGCCACGTTCGAGCACGGCGTGCTGACCATCGTAGCGCCAAGGTCGAGGAAATCAAGCCCAAGACCATCAAGGTTCTCGCGAAGTAAACAGCTGTGTATCTGAAAAACAGGGCGGTGACGAACCGCCCTGTTTTCGCGTCCGGAAGCTGCCATGAAACCGGTGCTGCGCTTCAAGGGCCGACAGGTAGAACTGTCAGTTTGACCTGTCCGTCGGGTAGGGTTGTTCCTGAATCGCGAACCTCAAGCCGCGAGCCGTCCGCAGGGTCGTAGAGGCCAACCAGCAGTTGATACTGTCCCGGCTGCGCATCATCACGCAGCCGCAAGGTTCTGACATCCACAACAGTTTCGCCGGGCGTCCACGCCCACGTGGGATTGCTCCATTCTGCGGTGGCGAGTCCTGCTGGGCAGCCATTCCGAGATCAGGGTTGAACAATTGCACGAACTGGGTGAGATCCCGCTCGGTGGTCGAGTCGACCTGGTAGCTGAGGGTGACGGTGAAAGCGCTGCCGGCTCGCAGCCCATCCTTGGGCAGTTCAGGTCGTACCCAGGAGAGTTGCCAGGTCGCCCATCTTTGCAGCAACTTCGTTCTGCGGGCTGGCATGCGGCTGAGTATTGATCACTTTGATCGGCGGCAGGCGGTAGGTGTCGCCAGAGTCTCGCCCGCTGGCATCCTGAACCGGTAACAGATCGACGGTTGCAAAATCGTACAGGCCCACTACCGGCCAATACAGACCTCCGCAGCGTCTTCGGGAATGCGCAGCGAATAGCGATCTGGCTGCAAGCTGAAAGTGTCCCACATCAGCGGGTCATTCAGAACGATCCTGCCAGATGATCCTCTTTTACCAACGGCACGCCCTCTTGATCAACCAGATGGATGAACCCGTGGTAGCTGGTCAGCAGCGGCTGGCGCGCCAGTAGACCGTATAGTCCAGCGAGTCACCGGGTCGCACCACGGGCGTGCTGCCGGTCGCTGCGGTCTCGCGCAGATCGTAGCCTGCCAGTGCCACTTGTTCTCCAAACAGCGCCGTCACTTGATTGGCTGGCTCAATGGTCGCCACGTCGGAAGCGGCCAGTTTCATCGGACCAGGGATGCCCAATCGGTGGTGTGACCGCCTTCTGCCACCTGAACGAATAGCTCGTATGTGCCGGCTGCAAGGTCGGGTGGCAAACCAAGGCGGTACGCGTCGTCTACCAGCGTGGTTGCCGGCCAGTTGCTGGCCAACTGGCTGCTGAAATAGAGGCGCGCCGTCGCTTCGGTCACGATGGCGCCTGCTTCGTCCCGCAACTGCCAACTGACCAGGAGATCAGCAGAAGGGGTCTGGCGCGTGTACCAATAGGGATAAATAGTCAGCGCGTTCTCGTTGTCCTGCTGGGCACGATAGCCCAGCAGCTCCAGACTGCTGGTAGCCACTGGTGGAGAAGGTGACGTGATTTCGGTCAGACGCGGCGGCGCGAACACAATCACCACACCCAGGGCGAGCAGCGCGAGCGGCAGCAGGGCCAGCCAGCGCGGCCGGCTGCCGTACCATGTGATGATGACCAGCAGCGCCAGCGTCAGCAAACTCAACGCCGTTGCCCAGCGCTGCCAGTTGGTACCGGCCCATTCCACATACAGTTCGTGGCTGCCTGGCGGCACGTCGACGGTCAGCAGACCGAGATTGGTGTCAGGATAGGTAGCGAGCGCTGTGCCATCTTCCAGTGTGACGCGCCAGGCGGGATAATAGAGGCTGGTGAAATGCAACGGTCCGCCGGTCTCGGAGGAAACAGAGGCTTTGAGGTTGAAGTCATCCGCTTGACGAACGGTGATCTGTAGCTCCCCAACCGGCGCATCTCCACTCTGCGGTTCATAGATCGTGCTGGTATTCCAGCGGGGCAGGAACTCCCGAACCGAGCCTGTGCCGAATGCTCCCGTCTCGTATTCAATTGAGAAACTGCTGGCAGGGTAACGGTGTGCCCGGCCGCGCCACAATTGGCATCCAGTCTACCTGCGGCCGATTGGCGACGATGATCAACGCGACCAACGCCACAGCGCCGGCGACTCGATAACTCACGCGGAACGCACCAGGATAGCACCGGTGAAGAGCGCCAGAATCGACAGAAATGACAACAGCCGCCATGGGAACTGGGCGACCAGCAGGATATCGCTGCTCAACCACAGCGGCTGTGCCCACACGCTGATGGCGAGGCCCGCCAACAAGGCCATGGCGATGAAATAGAGCCACTCCGCATCGCGCCGGCGAATGGAAAGCAGTCCGGCTGCGGCCAGGATCACCTGCACCAGCCCGAGCCGGAAGGGTACGTCCTTGGTGTACTCGAAGGCGAAAGAGGTGTCGAGGAAGTTGTGCAGCCGCCAGACGTTTTCCGGCAGATAGGTTTTGGCTGCCTCATAGGCAGTTTCGGCGGATTCCCCTTTCACCGATCAGGGAGCCCAGAAGAAAGCACTTACACCCATTGCGGCAACAAGCCCGACCGCGATCCAGCCCAGCCGCACGGGCGACCTGTCTGTTTGCACCCACACTACCATGATGTATGCAGCCAATATCAGCGGCGTAAACAGGAGGGTAATATTGTGCGTCAGTGCCAACCCTGCCAGTGTCAGTGCCAAAGCCACAACATACTGCGATGGACGCGCGGCTGTCAACATCCGCCGGGCGCTCCAGAAGACCCACGGCAGCCAGGCTTGCGCGCCAACCTCCGCAATCGCCCCACGAATGTAGACGTTGGTCAGCAAATACGGCGCATACATGTAAGCCGTCGCCGCCACCAGCGCTGCCCAGGTATGCCGAGATCCGAGAACATCGCGTGCCAGGCGATACATGCCAAAGCCGCTGAAAACAATCAACACGGCGAAGGACGCGATCAGCGCGGCCACAAAATCCAGCCCGATCAGGTGCAACAGCTCGGCCAGATAGTAAGCCAGCGGGCTGTAGAAGTTGAAAACAGGATATCCCAGGCCCGTGAAAAGTTCCGGTACCCAGCGCGGATAGAGCACGCCGTTGCTGATATGATGGTCGAGCAGCACCACTCGCAGCAGATGCAATGTTCCATCGGCCGACAGCGGCAGGCCCATCTTGAGCAGCGGCCAAATTGCAGGGATCGCCAGCAGCGGCAACAGCAACCAGAGTCGCTGTTGCAACCACCGATAGAATCTGATCAGACTGGACTGCCAGGGAGCCGCGAAAGCGGACGACGAACGATTCGGGGTTGCAATGGAATCACTCATGTCGTCGCAGCTGCTCCACAGGAATCAATACGTACGTCCCACCTGACCCATCGGCCACCGGGTCGCCAGGCGCAGTGATGGGCAGTTGTCTGCCGCCGGCGGGTTCATACAACCCAATTCGCAGGACAAGACTGTCGGCTGTCGAGTCTTCAGGCAATGTGAGCGCAAACGAGGAGCGTACCTGCTCGTCGGGAAACCACAGGTGCGTGGGGTCTTGCAAGCCGCCGGGTGGTGCATCATGCTGAGCGACAGTCTGCCCTTCTTCGTCCAGTACATGGACAAAGAAGGAATAGTCTGCAACAGACCGATCCAGGCCGCGCCATGCCAGATCGACCGTCAACGCTTGCGGGTTGGCAGGATCTGTGGTCGCGCTTGCTGCCATCAACTCGAAGCGTTCATCGAACTGCACTTCCAGCGGCTGCATACCTGCCAGATCGACAGGCGCTGGCGGGGCGCCCAGCCACACGGCCCCCAGGTCGATACGGTCGCTGCCATCCACCAACGGAATACGGTCGTTGGATTGACTGTCCGCGCCCGGCGAATAATGATAGAGTCCAACTTCGAAATACGCCTTGCCGCTTTGAAAGTCCGACGGCGGGACAAGGACATGAACGTCTTCAACGACCGGATGGCCCGCGGCAAGCTGCGAGACCAGTCCCAGACCGTTGATCGGACCGTTGTCTGTCTGCACGACCGCGCCACCGGCGTTCAGGTGGACAAACGCATCAAAATCGCCTTGTGCATCGTCTGAGACCTGGCTGTCCGTCGCCGGGGCTTCCCAGAAAAGTGTCAGGCGCAATGCTTCGCTCTCTCCGGGATTTTGCAGTGTGTCGGGCTGCACGCTGTAGCCGAGCAGCCTTACACCGTTGGCAAACGTCATGTCGGTGGCATACTGCATCTGCCGCGCGTTCAGCTCAGTTCCCGGGGCCAGTCTGGCAGCTTCGAGCTGTGGCCACTCTGGCTGGCTCAGCGGCGATTTGAGTGTCCCAACCGGGGCGACTGCCAGAACATCGGAGTTCGAAAGCGGTTCCAGCCAGGTGCTGGCCGGCTGCGCCCCGTTCCGCCAGACCAGCGCCAGCCCGCCCGGCCCGATAGAACCATCGTGCAGCAACCGGAGATCAGTGACACCAGGGCTGGCGGCGGTCTGGGCAGTGCTGGCAGTGACGTTGCCCAGAGCAAACGCCATCTGTGGTGTCAGAAACAGACCGGCGTCCATCAACGCCGCGCTACTGGAGGGCGCAACGCCAATCGTTCGGGCTGTGTCATCAGCAGCTAACTGCAAGTCGAGATCAAAGGCGCGACCCAGACCGGGCAACCTGGCCCAATTGGAAAAATAGTCTACCGCAGTCCACAGACCACTGACGAGCAGCACCAAAAGCAACACGGTCGCGATCACCGGTTCAACGACAGGCCCTGCCGCCGATTGCCGCGACGACAACGCGCGCGCCACGCCATCTGCGATGATGCCTGCACCCATGGCGTAGAACACGGCCGTCGGTGGCAAAGCGCCCGCGCCGCGCAGATAGTGCGGCGCTTCGGTGCTCAATACCGTGGTGGCCAACATGATCGTGAACCAAAGCAACACCATGCGCGACCGCGGCTCCCGCAGTCGCCAAAGTGCGGTCAGCCAGCCCGCTGTGAACAGCACGGCCAACAGCAGATCATTGGCCGGCCGGCCAGGCAAATTGTGGCGCAGGTTTTGGTCGCCCTGATCGTAAAACACCCGCGCCGTTGCGAGGACGTTTGAAAGCAGGGCTTGCGGGATGCTGTCGAACAAACCGGCCCTGGTGGCCGTCAAGATCGAAACCTGGTCGGTGCGCGCCGAAACCAGTGTTGGCGTGCTCAACAGCGTCCATGCCAGTGGCAGGATGCCAACGGCCATCACCGCAGCAAGAATCAGAAGCCCGGCGAGCTGCGGTTTCCAGAGCGACCACCACGCGGTGCGATTGGTCCTGTACGCCCGCAACGAAAGAGCCAACTCCACCAGAACGAACGCCGCGACGACAAATGGCAACAGCCGCGCTGCGATATAGGTGTACAAGGCTAGCGCCAGAGCGATGCCAGCCAGGACATAGTCCCGGGTTCGCCCTTCCGTCCAGGCGCGCCAAAAGAAAGCAATTGCCAGAGCGCTGACAGGGATGAGCAAGATCGCGCGGAAGCCCACCCGGCTGAGGCTGACATGCCAGTACGAGACGGCCAGACCGGCAGCCGCCACCAGCGCCAGCCAGCCAGCTCGCCGATCGCCCTGCGGGCTCGACGGCGTGGTTCGCAGAACGGTATACGCACAGAAGTACATTATCGGGATGGTCAGGATACCGACCATTGCAGACACGACGCGCAGCGCGAAGGGTGTGGGACCGAGAAGTGCGATCGAAAGGGCCTGGAGATAGATGAACAAAGGCTCGCGTCCGTTGTTGGCAGCGAAGAACAGCGGGCGACTGACCCCCTCAAGCACCTGGCGGGCATCGAAGCCGTTGTAGGCTTCGTCGAAGAACAGTCCGGGGGGAAGCACGTCGAGTTGCCAGAGGCGAAGGGCCGCCGCCAGCAACATCACCCCTGCCAATACCCACACGGGCCGTACCTTACCCAGTTTTGTTGAGAAACTGTGCAACATAGACGCCGATTCTACAGGAGTGCCGGGGATAGAGCAAGAACGGCGACCCGTAGGGGAATCGTTGACGACAGTCTATGGCGCAGAGTCATCAGTGACAACCACCATTGGAATGTAAGATCGGAAGCGAGGCGCCTCAAAGCTGGCGAGCTCGAACTGGTCATCCACCATTTGCGTACCATCGCGCCCGGTCACCGGCAGCCGCTGGCCCGACTGCGGGTCATAGAGGCCAACCTGTACAGTGTATCCACCAATTGGCAACGAGGCCGGAATATCCAGCGTATGCGTATGGGTAACTGTCTCGCCGCCTTCCCACAGACTGCTGGGGTAGTACCCGCCTGTCAGGGGCAGGTCGTTGCCTGTCACCCACTGGCCCTGCGCATTTATGAGGTGAGCGAATACTGTGTAATCGGCGTCTGGCTGCCGCAGCGCTTGCCATTGCATGGTGATCTCCAGCGGTTGGCCGGGAAGCGGGGTCTCCGGACTGAGCTGGACGCTGTCCAGGGCAATCTCGTCGCCAAACGTGTATGCAGGAGAGGCCTGAGCGAGAGAATCTGTCGCTGGCTGTTCTCCGTGCACCTTGATGCGACCAAAGTAGACCGCATCACCCAAACTGTCGCCCTGCGCATTGACCACCTGGAGATAATCATCGGCGACCACCCCGGTACCTGGACAGAAAAGGGCCACCTTCAGCAATGCTTGCGCTGGAAGCTGTTCCCAGGCTGTATCAGCCCAATAAAGAGAGTAGGTGTCCCGAAAAACGTCGCCCGGCTGCCAGATCGAGGTCGGATAGTTGCCATGCCCCGGGTGCGACATGACCCATGCCCGCGGGTAGCGGTTGGCGTCCAGCAGATGAATCGACATCGAGTAATTGCTGGGCGTCGGTTGCAGCGCCTTCCAGACCAGGGTCACCTCCACCGGATCGCCGGCAGCCAGCTTCTGCGAGTCTACACGATAGCCCAGCAGCTGCGCGAAACCGCCAATCGTCACATCGAGAGGCTCCTCGCCCGGCAGCAACTCCGCCGACGATTCGATGGACGGCGCGGCATAGGCTGGCTGTAGCACGGCAAAGGGAACGGCGATCGCCAGGATCAGCAGGCCAATCCACAACGCCGTGACACCTGCCAGTTTCACGCGTTGCGGCAGCACCCGGTGCAGTCCCAGCACCAACAGATAGCAGATCACCGAGATCGCCGGAAAGATGTAGCGCCCCCGTGGTTCCAGTGACCCTATCGATTTGGCAAATGACTGCACGAGCGTTGCCAGCAGAAAGAGGGAAGCCGCCACCACGATCCACCGCATGCGCCGGGGCTGTTTCCTGTCCAGCAGGAACAGAATCACTCCCGCGGCGGCCAGCAAACAGACCAGCGCCAGCACCGCGACGATCCACCCCGGCAGCGTGATCGTGTCCCACCCAAACTGGCCCCACAGGGTCGCAAATGCATATTGCACAGCATACCCAACCCCCGACCCTCTGCTGGCAGCGGTAGCCGGCAACAGATCGGGAAGGCTGTTGGAAACGGTACTATAGCTGCCAAAGAATTCGTGATAGAAAACCTTGTTGTAAGCCAGCAAGACAATGGCCGGGATGCTGGCCAGCAGCGTCATCACTCCGATTCCGATCACAACCGGCACAATGCGCTCTCTGTTCGATCGAAGCGAGCGAAGGAGAACTACCAGCGCCGTCAACGCCACCAGGGGCAACAGGACCAGACCATTGTACTTGGCCGTTAGCGCGAGGGCTGCCAAGAACGCCGGGAGAAACAGCGAGCGCGCTCGGCCGTCCCGCAGCACTGCATAGATGCAGAAGTAGACGCACCAGCTGCTCAGCGCAGCGATTAGAATATCGTTGTTGACAATTGCCGATGCAAAGAGGTATTGCGGAATGAACGCGTTGACGGCCATCATCGCCAGCGCCAGCGAGCGGCGGCCGTCGAAGAGCAACAAGCCCAGCAGATACGTTGCCAGCAACCCGGCAAGCCCTATCAGGCCCGAGAGCAGCCGCAGCATGTGCAACGCCAGCAATGTCCCGCTATAAGGCATTCCTTCCTGTGCCGGGTCATGCAATGCAAAATTGTAGCCTAACTGGCTGGGATCCCACACCCGGAACGGGTTGGCTGCCGCCGGACCGCTGGAGTCCGCATCTGTCCAGAAGGTGGTGGCCGCGCCCAACAGGTAGTACAAGGGCGGCTGCCTGAACTGGTGTGTCAACTCGGCAAGAATGTTCTCCTCACCGCTGCGACACACGTCGGTTATCGCCGGCGGATCGATGACCGCATCAATTGCCGGCAAGGCCCGGTGGTCAATAATGTAGCGAACATAGTTGAAATGCGACAACTCATTGTCCGCTTCCCACGCCGGAATAGTGATGTTGTAAACCAGGCTCAGAACGAGGAATACGACGCCGATCGCGATCGCTCCCCAGTGCAGGCGCAGTGTCCTGCGCCACCGGTCCCACCTTGTTTGTTGATCTGAAAAGCCAGGCGTGCGGTCGTCAGCTAAGCCCACGATACATCTCAATGTGACGGGCGGCGATGCTATCCCAGGCAAAAGTGCTTGCCAGGCGGCACGCACCGTCGGCAAGACGTTGGCGCAATGCCGCGTCTCTGAAAAGGCTGATGACCCCCGCCGTCAGTGATTCGGAAGAGCCTACCTGTGCCAGCCATATGTTGTCTCCGTGGCGCAGTTGCGGAATGGCAACGGCCGGCGTCGTGCTGACAATCGGCATCCCGTGGGCCAGTGCTGCCATCAGACTGCCGCGGCGGAAGCTGGCGCCATCCCGGTAGGGCAGCACCGCGATGTCTGCCGCGGCGAAGGCTGCTGATACCTCATCTGCCCCAACGAAACCGGTCCAGTGTACGCGATGCCGCAATCCCAAATCGGCGACCCGCCGCCTCACGTGGTCCAGATAGGCTGCGTTGGTGGGGTCGCTGGCGCCTACATGGCCGCCAATCATCAGCAGGTACGCAGGCACGCCGTCGGCGACCAGGGCGGCAACTGTGTCCATCAGCTCCTCGCCACCTTTGCTCTCGTTGAGGAAGCCGAAGTAACAGAGCAACAGGTCATCAGAACCGACGCCGTAGCGAGCGCGCTGCGCCGTCCGGTCATAGCTGGCAGGCAGGTCGGGCAACACGTTGGCGCCGATGGGAATCTCGTGCAGCCGTGATTCCAGCTCCGGCGTGGCGCTGAGGCGCAGATAGTCTTCGGCGTTGGTGACGATTACCGCGTCGCTATGTCTGGCCAGCTCCAGATTGGCGCGCCAACGCAGCGGGCCAGCCTTCGGGAAGACATAGGGTGTGCGCAGATCGTGGAAGGTAACGGCCACCCTGGCAGGACTGTCGCGCAAGAAGCGTGGCAGCAGGTTGATCGCCGGGTGGAGATCGAATGCAGCTGCCTGGTACTGGATATGAACGATGTCGGCAGATGCGTTGGCGACCACGATGTTGACCTGACGCGCTAATCCCCACCCCCAACGTCCCACCACCGGGTAGACGTTCTCGACACCCGCGGGCAGCAGGTGCGCAGGTCCCGCCTCTTCCGCGGTGAGAACATGGACATCGACGCCCATCTCGGCCAGCGTCGAAGCCAGCTTCCAGGTATAGTCACCTACTCCCCCTTGCATCGGTGGATATTCGCCGGTGATAAATAGCACGTGCATGGGCCGCAGTCTACCTCAAGACGATACGCTGTCCAAACTGACGCTCCTGTTTCTCCTCGTACTCGAATTCGGACGAGTACGAGCAGTCTTCAACGGTGGCTCCGCAAACGGGAACGCAGCACGGCGCGATACGCCGCCATCCGCTCGCGACGCATCGACCGCTGGCCGCGCTGAGTCGGGATGACCAGCCCGGCCAGCCATTTGGCAGCCTCCACAACCCACTGGTAAACAAAGGTCAGCAGCAGGAAGCCGCGCACCAGCGCTGCTGCGGCCGCGCCGTGATACTTGCGCACATAGCGTACCCGCGAGGTGTAGAAGCGGATGTGGCGGGCTGCTACCACCTGCTCGCTGGACTTGCCTTCGTAGTGCGTCACCAGCGCAGGAGGATAATATGCCACCTGCCATCCGGCGGATACCGCCCGCCGGCACAGGTCCAGCTCTTCAGAGTACATGAAGAACCCCTCGTCGAACCCGCCGATCTGGTCCAGCACCTCACGACGCACCAGCATGCACGCACCCACCACCCAATCGACCCGGCTGACCGCGTTGTCGGCTCGATCCAGCATGTAGTAGCGTGACAGCACCCGGTTGCGCGGCCACCATTGCTGAACTACCGTACTCTCCATGAAAAAGGTTGCCAGCGTGGGGAAGCGTCGCCGCGACGATTGTGGACTGCCATCGCCGTAGCGCAACTGCGGACCGACGATGCCAACGGCCGGATGCGCCGCGGCAAAATCCAGCATGGTCGTGACAGCGTCCGCGGCCAGCTCGGTGTCCGGATTGAGAAAGAGCACGAAGCGGCCGCGGCTGATGGCCAGCCCCTGGTTGTTGGCGCGGGTGAAACCGGCGTTGTCAGCGTTCGCGATCAACCGCACCCAGGGAAACTCGCCGGCCAACATCGCCCTGCTGCCGTCGGTCGATGCGTTGTCCACCACGATAACCTCAGCGGTCCAGCGGCTTGCCGGCTGCGAGACGCCAGCCAAAAACAAATCGTCGCTGCCGGCAATGGATGCCAGACAGCGACGCAACAGGTCACGCACGTTCCAGTTGACGATGACGACTGAAACGTCGGGTGCAGCAGGGTCAGACTCAGCTACCCGGAGGCGGCTCGGTCGGAGACCGGCCGCAGCGTCCCCCTGATCGCCGAGGGAATGCGGTTCAGCCATCAAAACGTGCGCGCCACCACATAGTCGGCCACCTGCTCCAGCGCCTGGCGGTAGATGCTGTCCGGCCAGCCAGCCAGCAGCGCCTTGGCGTCAGCGATGAACTGGACGGCCTCCTGACGGGTCGCCTCAATGGCGGGGGAACGGCGGATGTCAGCGATCAGCTCGCCCAGCGGGTCCGCGCCGGCATGACCGTTGCTGGTTGCCTCCATCACAGCCAGCGCTTCCGGGTTGTCCTGCATGTAGTGAAACACGGGTAGCGTTACGGTACCCTGGCGCAGGTCATTGCCCACCGGCTTGCCGACGGTCGAGGCGTCGCCGACGAAGTCCAGGATGTCATCCATGATCTGGAATGCCATCCCGACTTTGTAGCCGTAGTCGCGCAGGGCAGCGATTTCCGCTTCCGGCGCGTTGCCCAGCACGGCGGCCGACTCGGTTGCGGAGGCAAACAGGGCCGCGGTCTTGCCGTAGATGCGCTCATAATAGGCGTCTCGTGGCTGGTGCCAGTTGCCCATGGCGTAAAGTTGGCGTAGCTCGCCGTCGCAGATCGTCATCAGTGTCTCTGAAAAGATCCGCATGACGCGCACGTTGTCGGTTTCAGCTGCGAAAGACGCGGCGCGTGCGAAGATGTAGTCGCCTGCCAGAATCGTCGCTCCCGGGCTCCATGCCGCGTTGAGTGTTGCCTTGCCACGGCGCAACAACGCCCCGTCGATGACATCGTCATGAACGAGTGTGGCCGAGTGCAGCATTTCTACGGCCGCCGCCAGCGATACAACCCGATCCCTTTCAGCAGCCGCGTACAGCCGGCCGGCCAGCAGCGCCAGGGATGGACGAATGCGCTTGCCGCCGCTGTGCAGCAACAGGTTGATCGCTTCGGCGAGAGGCTGGAACACCTCGTTGGTGGCCTGCATTTTTGCCTCGACCAGTATCAGGTCGTCGGCTACGAGGTCTAGCAAGGGAGGATGGCTGCTCAACGATTTTCTCCTGCAAATCGGATCTTTTGTTTTGCGTTTGCTTCTGCCAAAGCCAGGACTTCGGAAGTCGCCGGCTCCGGGCGAACCTGGTTATTGTCTGGAAATTGCGCAATTCTGTGAGTTGCGCGAACTTCGAAGTCTATTCATTCGTTGGCGAGCAGTGTACCACGACTCGACTACAATGACATTTTTCGGAAAGTCTGCTTTGCCAGCGTACTGGATGCTTCGGCGACCTCAGCAACGCTTACGCTTTGAAGCTCGGCGATGCTCTTGGCAATGAGCGGGATATAGGTCGGTTCGTTGCGCTTGCCGCGATGCGGGTGAGGCGTCAGGTAAGGCGCGTCGGTCTCCAGCATGATGCGGTCCAGCCGCAACTGGCTGACCAGCACGTGCAGGTCGCGCGCGTTGCGAAAGGTCACCGGTCCGCCGAGCGACAACACGATCTGCCAGCCGAAGGCCTCTGCGGCCATCTCCAGATCGCCGGAAAAGGAATGGTACACGCCAAGGATAGCATCTTTCCCCCGCCGCTTCTGTGCGCCGGGCACCCATCGGCGCATTGTTTCACGAACGGCGTCATGGGCGTCGCGGCAGTGGATGACCACCGGCAGGTCCAGCTCGGCGGCCAGGTCCAGTTGCGCCTCAAAAGCCGCCTGCTGCTGATCAGGCGTTGTGGTATCCCAGTAATAGTCCAGTCCGATCTCGCCGATGGCGACGACCTTGGGATGGACGGCCAGCGCCCGCAGCTCGGCCAGCGTCGCAGCATCGAAGTCGCCGGCGTCGTTGGGATGAACGCCCACCTGCGCGTAGACGCCGTCGTAGCGCTCGGCCAGCGCAATGGCGCGCCGGCTGCCGGGGACATCCGTAGCCGGGTTGACGATCACCGTCACGCCGGCATCGGCCGCTCGCGCCAGAACTTCCTCGCGGTCGTCGTCGAACTGGTGAAAGTCGAGATGGCAGTGGGTGTCGATGAGCATGGGAGTGATAGGTATCAGGTTGCAAGTGGCAGGTAACATGGGTTTGGGACGAGCCGCGTCCTCCCTGCTCCCGGCCAGCCATTATACCGTAGCTTACGACGGGTAGCAATAAGCGCAGCGGATCCAGCCATTGACGACCGCCTCCTTTTCTGCTATAATGGAACGGTCGGGAAGAAAGCGGGTCAGCCGCTCTTATCGCAAGCCGGTAGGGCAGGAGGTTGGTCTGGTGGCGAGACAATTTACCCCCCCCCCCCACGATTGAGGGGGAGCGAGACAAAACGAATGAGCGAGCGCCGTGACCGAGGCATGAATCTGCCTGGGACAGGGCGCTTTTCTGTGTGAGGAGACTGTGGCCATGAATAGATCGCACAACAAGCGCAGGTGGTTGTTAGTCCTGTTGTTTCTGGGCGGCATGGCTGTGGCGCTGGCCGGTTGCGGGCCCGAGTTGATCCCCGAGGCCACGCTCGAGCCGACGGCTGAGGTCGCGCAGCTCCAGGCGCCTGCGGCAACGCCAACGTCCACCCCGGGGCAATTCCAATCGCCCATCAGAACGCCAGGGCCGACCAACACCTTTCCCCCACCGCCGACGGTGACGCCTGAACCGCCGACGCCCACCATCCCCCCCGTGCTTACGCCACGGCCGACACCGGTGGTAACACGGATCCCCACCGCCGCGCCACCCATCATCCCGTTGCCGCCCCGAGAGCCGGAGCCATATACCATCGTGTATCGAGAAGGCAGCGTGGTGCGGGCTGTAGATAGCGACGGCCGCAACGATCGGGTTGTAATAGACATCCCCACTCAAATGTCGCGCTTTCTGGTAGATCGCAGCTTCCTGGTGGGAACGTGGGCCAGTCCTGCACCGAACGGCAGCCAATTGGCGCTGGTGGTGAGCAATGTCGAAAATCACGATGCGCTATCTAGAGGGGAACAGCCTGAGTTCGACATCTATCTCCTCGACCTGACAACAGGCGAGGTGCAACTACTTGCTGAAGACGGTGTGAAGCCTGTCTGGTCACCCGATGGCTCCCGAATTGCATATCGCAGCACCTTCACCCAGGGTATGTGGATTGTGGACGTCGCAACGGGTCATGGCTACGAAGCATTCTCGGTTGGCTATCCTGAAACCGAGTACCAAGCAGATTGGTTCACATGGTCACCTGATGGACGGAGGATCGCCGTAGTCAAGGACTGGAGTGGCTTTGCCAATTCGGGAGGCGTCTGGTTGGTAAACGCGGTAGGTGGCGGGGAAGCGGTTGAGATCGTTGCTATGGAGATGAATGCCTCAAACTTAGCATGGTCGCCCACTGGAGACCGAATACTCTTCCTTTCCAGCGTGGGTGAACATATCACCCCTGAAACGCCTGAGAATCTCTGGATCGTCGAGGTTGGGAATGGAGATCAACGACAGCTGACATCTAACATAGGCGTATATGGCGGACAGCCAATCTGGCTCTCTGAAGGTGACACGATTATCTTTTCCGGCGCGAACCTTTTGGAGGGTGGGACAAATCCTTACGATATCTGGATGATAGACAGTAGTGGCAACAGGATTAGCAGATTAACGAGCGACGCTGATGTTGATCTGGATCCTTCCCTACTACCAGATGACATCCGTATTCTATTCCTGAAACAGGACAATGGCATTTGGGAGATAAATCTGGTCGATGGATCGCAGCGAAAGGTAACACAACAACGCGATAGCTACGTTATAACGAGGCATCCCTAACACCAAGATTGCACAGCCGCGGGAGTCCTGATGGCCCGCGCGATTTGACCAATTGCCAGGGAGGTTGTAATGCATAACCGGTATTCTGCTTTGCATGACCGAAGAACTGGGTCAATGGTGCTGGCGCTTGTCATCATACTTTGCATCGTATCTGTGACATACGCCGCCTACAGCATTCGCAGACCTATCACTAACAATGGGGGCATTATCAACCAGTTCTATCTTTACGGCGAACAAGATGGAAATAATCAACATCGGGGGGTTGACTTCCCTTACAGTACTGGCACAGCCGTATATGCTGTCTCGGATGGCACTGTGGTAGGGTTGAGAGAAAATATCGCAAATGGTACTTTCGCGCAGAATTTTGGTAATTACGTCATGATTCGGCATACTCAACGCCAGTATGATCGAAGCGCTGGTCAGATCGCTTATGTTTACTCTGTTTACGCCCATCTAAGCCAATTCAGTGTCGTTCCGAATGTTGGAGACCCGATTTCTGCGGGAGTCAAAATTGCTGAAGTAGATACCACTGGCAATACTACCGGTCCACACCTTCACCTACAACTTAATCTCTCCACAGATCCTAACCGCACGAACCCGGAAGACTGGGGCTGGTCCCAGAATACCTCGCGCAATCCTGAGCTATGGCTTGCGCCGTTCAACTACAGTGGAACCACGACAGCAAGCGCCGTCGGCAAGGTGGCGGACGCCAACGGAAATCCAGTGGGCGGACTACGAATTGAAGGGATGCAAAAACCGGCCAGTGCCACCTCTGGAACGTATGGATCGTCCCTGACCTACGCTTACACCTGGGCCAATCCCGACGATCTCATAGTAGAGAACTTCGCCACCACCGACGTGCAGCCAGGCACCTACCATCTCCAGGCCAAATATCCAAGTGGCACCTTATATCGTGACTTGGGCAACTACACCTTCGTGGCTGGCAAGACGACGTTCATTGGATTGTCACCGATCTATCTACCGTCAGTCGAGTTGAACGACTGGGGCTGGAATAGCTCGATCATTGCCCGCAACAACAGTTCCCGGACCTCACAAGTCAACTCCAATTTTCTGAGACAGGACGGCAACTGGAACGACCAAAGAACGTCGTGGATCCCTCCGCACGGCTCTCAGACCATCCAGAACCCGACCTGTTACTATTGCAGCCGGTCGGCGCAGGCCTTTGCCAGCGAAGACGCGGCCGCCGTCG
Organism: Anaerolineales bacterium; assembly: GCA_020634615.1. GTDB lineage: Bacteria > Chloroflexota > Anaerolineae > JAAEKA01 > JAAEKA01 > JACKBK01. The sequence goes on along the minus strand of JACKBI010000015.1, from coordinate 454 downwards.
TACAAACCGTCTATTCCGGTTCTGCCTTTTCGGACGGATCGGCTGCCACAGCCTACACCGGCGCGGCTGCTGGCAGCACCACGATGTACCTGCCCTTCGCCGTCTACGCGCCGGCCAGCGGCCAACACTCGATCTTCACTGTGCAGAATACCAGTGGCAGCCCGGCCAATATCACCATGACCTACATCAATCGCAACGGCACGCAGGATTTCTCGATCCAAGACAGTATTCCCGTGTTTGGACAAGCGTTCTACGATCTCAACACCAGCGGCCCAAAGATCCCGGTTTGGACGTACTCCAGCTTCTTTAACAGCAACGGCTACTGGACCGGAGCGGTGATAGTCACGTCGGACCAGCCCATCACAGCAATGTTGACCAACTACTGGAACAACTGGGTTGTGGCTTATGATGGCGTCAGCAGCGGCGACTATAAGGTTTTTTCACCGTCGGCGGA
>JACKBI010000014.1 GCA_020634615.1 Anaerolineales bacterium | reverse complement strand
GGTTGCTGCACTCCAGGCCGTGGACTTTCAGTTCGACTCGGTGGTTTCTGAGAATCGCGGCCACGCGGTCGAGCTGGCGGAGCGAGCGGCGGAGGCAGGGCGTGAGCTGATCGTGGCGGCTGGCGGCGATGGCACACTCAACGAGGTGGTCAACGGTGTCATGCAGGCCAGGCAACACGGCGCGCCGGCCCGGCTGGGCGTCATGCCCATTGGTTCTGGCAACGACTTCGCCGGCGCGCTGGGCATTCCCACCGACCTGCAGCGCGCTGCCGAGATACTCAAGCGCGGCGATATCCGCCGGATCGACATCGGCACGGTCAACGGGCGCTACTTCGCCAACAACGTGGGGATCGGCTTCGAGGCGCAGGTCAATATCGAGGCGCACAAGATGACCTGGTTGAAGGGCCAGATGATGTACCTGGCAGCTATCCTGCGCGCCACTGTCAGCTTTCCCCACCCCGTGGTGACCATCGATCGGGACGGCCAGCGGACTGAGAACAAAAGCATCCTGATGGTCACGGCCGGCAACAACCGGCGCATCGGCGGCGGCTTTCTGGTGTTCCCCGAAGCAGTGCCCGACGACGGTCTGCTGGACCTGTGCGTTGTCGATGCCATCCCGCGGCGCGAGATATTGCGCCTGCTGCCCAAACTTCCCAAGGGCCACCACGTCGGAGAGCCAGTTGTGGAGATGACCCGTTTCACCCACTTAGTCGTCGAGTCTGAAAACCCCCTACCCGTTCACGCCGACGGCGAGATCCTCTGGAACGATGTTCACCGGGTGGAGATCGAAGTGCTGCCCGATCGGCTGGATGTAGTGGCGTAGTACAGCCGAAATTCACTTTCAGGAGCTGCTGTCCGGGAAGATGCCGCCGCGCCGCATCGTAGGCAAGAAGCGGGGGTTGCAACTGCTAACGCAGATAAGGATATCCTGGGTATACCATCCGCCAGCGGCAAGCCAGTCAGGTCCTCGACGAACATCCAAGCGAATAGCGGCGGGACCGCGCCAGTTTGCTGGGATGGGAACCGAGAGGCCGTTGAACCAGGCGGCGTTTCCAGGGGGCAAGTTTTGTGGCATCGCCACGTTGTAGAGTCCACTTGTGTTGGTGCAGGACGTGCCCTGGCAAACCTGATAGCTTAGCCGGATGTCATCCTGTGAGGTCCATGACCATGCGCCGGTATTCTGCACCTGGACATCGAGCGTGTAGACCGCGCCGGGCTGCACGACGGCTGGCGGCAGATTGCGAATCTCCAGGGCATTCCAGCGCCAGAAGGTCGGACTGATCGCGTTGCCGCTGGCATCGTAGAAAACGGTATTGGTGTAGTAGTGTGCCAGGATCTGGCGTGTATTCTGCCAGCTTACGCTCCACGGACAAGACGCAGAGGAGTTGATGTTGAAGTACCCATCGCCGCGCGCCCAGCGGCTGGCGCCTTGCTGGCTCAAGCCATGACCATGGCCGCTCACGCTGCTGCCGCACCCGGTCTGGCTGATGGGATCGGCTACAGCTATGAGGTTCGGAGTCGCGCCGGACAAGGTCGAGCCCGGCCGATCTGCGAAATACTCAGCGAAAACGTACGGAGGTGGGTTAGGATAGGGAACGAGATAGATGCGATCCTGCATGGCAGCCTCGATCGGCGGCCGGTAGTCGCCGTAGTAGCGCTTTCTGCTGTCGTAGCGAAAGGGAACATAGACCTGGTAGCTGGCTGAGTTGTCGATGACTGTTTCATTGGCTGCGCTGACTTGGTAGTAGGCGTAGGTGCGGGCAGCGATGGCCTGGGCAAGTACAGCCTTGGCGTGAAATGCTTCGGGATTGGTCTCCTGAGCCACCACATCGCGCAGGTAGCGATTGTAGGTATAGCCGTTGTACGCGGCCGAACCGTCGATGTTTACCGTGACCTGGTTGGTGGAGAACGGGTAGACGTGTCCTGGCTGGCCCAATGGTGCAGGCACTGGAGGTGGGTGGATCAGAGGGTTGGTACAGTGTTGTTGGAAATCACCAGTGGTGCAATAAGCAGTGCAACCCCATTTCGTGCTTCTGTTCCCAGAGCCGTTAGTGCATTGAACGAGTGGAACAACCTTCGCTCCAGCATTGTTCAACTCATACATTGAGACGGACACTTGTGTCGGAGGCGTGACCAACCTGCCGTTAGCTGACGCTGATGTCGGGGGCATCGAGTCGCCGTTTACCGCGCATGGCAACATAAAAGAAGCAGCAATTGCCATAATCGTGCCGACTATCTTGCTGCACATCGATTGCCTCCTTGTGAACGGCAGACTAGTGGTTCTGGATATCGACAGGTATCAAACAAATATGCCATTTCAGGTCTTCGATCGCCATTTCTTGGATATCGTCTTCTCTACCGAGGCAAGGGCCCATCGAGACGAGTCGACCATCTGAGGTCCAGGAAATGTGGTTCCCTGAAGTACCGAATAACTGATCTCCTAGCTGAGGAACACTATCTCCAGTCAACGCGTTGACCAAGTAGAGGCTCTGCAAAGGCACACCATCAAGCATATACGAGTCGCCAAGCACTGTCAGGGCCTGACTGTCTGGTGCCCATGAAAAGGTGGTAACATATTCCCTTGGCGATGGATTGGCATGCTTGAGCACCCCGGTCAGGGTGTCGTAGATCGTCAAATCGGTAAAGTTCAAGAGGTTACCGGGCCAGCGGGCAGTACTTAACATGGCCAGATAGCGTCCGTCGGGACTCCACTCAACGTTCCATGCAGACCGGTACTCGCCGTTCTCGGCAACGCCCAGGTCCAGCTCGCACGCGGTCTGGGTCGTTGTGTCATAGATGAACAGATAGGGATCGGAAATGAACGCCACCAGCGAACCGTCGGGGCGCACCACTGTGCGGAACTCGTCCCCAGTGTAACCGGTCTCCACCCGGTCAGGAAAATACTTGGGATATTTCCACAGATAAGGATCCACCGGCAGGGACAACACCCGTAGATCGGCTTGGGCTTGAGGCGGCAGCGCGGGCGGTCCGCCGGGCGCTTGCTCGAAGCGCACCAGGCTGGCGCTGTGAGGATCGACCGCCATGGTGCGTGCCGTGGAGAGGCTCGAAAACCGCTGTACCAGCGGCTGTACCTGCCCTGGCCCATGGCTGGCCATCAGATCGTTGGGCGGGACAATGTCTCCTGGCTGTTGCTCGCCGAGATCATAGAAGGCAACTCCGCGCCCGCGGTCGAGGGGAAACGCGACATCCGACGCATAAAGGTTGGTTTCGGCGTAGCGCACGATGCGGCCGGTTTGCGTGTCCAGCGCTTCGATGACTCGCCGCGGCCGGTCGGGCAGGGTGCGTGCCAGCAACAGGTTGCGGCCGTCGGCCATCCAGCCGATGATGTCGATGGGCGCGGTGTCGGTCAGGATCACCTGCGGTTCGCCGAAGACGTAGTCCTCCAATGCAGGGGCTTCGCTGGGCTGGAGCGCCTCAGGCGGCGGTGGTGGCGGGGGTGTACACAAGGGCAGTCGTATGGGCGACGCAATGGTTGGATAGGGAGGTCCGCTGGCGGGGGTTGGCGATGGCAGGGGCGATTGCAGGGCGGGGAGGGGCGGCGGCGCGCCCACGGTTGGCTGTGCGGGGGTCGGTGTGGCCGGGCCGCAGCCCGCCAGCACGACCACGAGCAACAATGCTCCACCCAACAGAACCGGACCATGACGTGTGTTCATCCCAGTACCCTCCATGAGGCGGCGGTGATGATCTTCAAAAGCTTATTGCTGGTTGCATTATACCACCACAGGGGGGGGGGCTGTCAATCCCTTTTTTGGGAATCTTCAGGTGGGCAGCGTCTGAGCAGATACCACGCCACCGGCCTTTTGTCCTGCAGACTGGGGCGGCGCCAAAGCAGCTCAAAGTGGGGAGCAAAGCGCGCGGCGATCTCGCCCGCGCCAAAGCCGGCCGGGCCGGAGTCCAGCTCCGTATCCTCGTCGAACCCATACATCAGGTAGAGTCCGCCGCTTGCCAGCCGCCGGGCCAGCGAGGCGGCGTAGCGCGTCCGGTTGTCGGGGGAGAGGCTGTGCAGACAGCCGATGTCCAGCGCGAAGGTGGCTCGCACCGGCAGGAAGCCCAGATCGGCTACGTCCCCGGCGCAGAAGTATGCCGGCAGACCGGCAGATAGCGCCTTGGTTCGCGCCCGTTGCAACGCGGTCACCGCCAGATCGACCCCGAAGACGGTGAACCCAAGCCGCGCCAGAAATGCCGAGTTGGTCCCCGTGCCGCAGCCCAGATCCAGTGCAACGCCGGGCGGCTGCAACGCGCCGCTGTCCACCAGTTCGTGCACCTCCGGCGGCACGATGCCCGTGTCCCAAGGCGTGTCGGCGGACTGGTAGCGCCGGTTCCACCAGGCAGGCGAACCGCGGTCAGGATCGGGCACGGAATCGGATGAAGGCGAATTCTTGATCTTCATATCACAGGGGTGCGTTTATTTTGAGGCGGCCTGGTCACTGCGAGCCGTTGCGGCGAAGCAGACTCGTGCTGTGGGGGCGGGATTGCTTCGCCGCAGACGGCTTGCAACGACATAAGAGGTTTCTTTGTCTATGGTGTATTGAGCGCCTCGGAACGGCGCTGAAGCGTCTACTACGAACGGGCTGTTTCGTTGCAGTAACTTACCATCTGTGGTATATTGTTGCCATGAAATTCAATGAACTTGTCGAGACGGTCGGCGATGAGCCGCTGTTTGAGACAGGCCTGCTCATTGCCGGCGAAGTCGATCCCGATGGCTTGCGCAGGCAATTATCGCGCTGGACGGCGACTGGCAAGCTGTATCAGCTGCGACGGGGATTGTACGCCCTTGCGCCCCCTTTTCAAAAGATCAGGCCGCACCCGTTCGTGGTTGCCAACCATCTGGTGCGGGGTTCCTACGTCAGTTGCCAGTCGGCGCTGGCGTTCTATGGGATCATCCCGGAATACACGCCGGTCGTCATCAGTGTCGCGAACGCCCGGCCGGGCCGCTGGGACACCCCCCTGGGCAGTTACGTTTTCCGGCATGTTCAGGCGCGCTTGCTGCACGGCTATCGACTGATGCCACTTGGCGGACGGCAGCAGGCTTTCGTCGCCTCCCCGGAGAAAGCGCTGCTCGACCTGATCTACCTCCAGCCCGGCGCGGACGATCCGGCATATCTGCGCGAGCTGCGTCTGCAAAACCTGGAGACGATGGACCTGGAAGAGTTGCGGCGGCTGGCTGAGTTGTCCGCGAGTCGCAAGCTCGTGCGGGCGGCCAGAGTCGTGGCTGAACTGATTGCTGCTGAAGCTGAGGAGTACGAAACGCTGTGAAAGAATACCTCTTTGAACTGGTTGGCACCGCTGACTCGGTGCAAGAAAGCGTGAACGTCGCCCGTGAGTACCTGCAAGCCCGAATCTTGGCGTCCTTGCAGCGATCAGGTGCGATGGCATCGCTGGCCTTTCATGGCGGCACGGCGCTGCGCTTTCTGTTCCGGCTGCCACGTTACTCGGAAGACCTCGATTTTGCCCTGGAGCTACCCAGCGATCGCTATGATTTTCGCCGTTATCTGGCGGAGATTCGACGAGACCTCGATCGGGAGGGATACTCTGTTGCGCTCAAGGTGAGTGACCAGAAGACGGTGCAAAGCGCGTTCATTCGTTTTCCAGGCCTCCTGTTCGACCTGGACCTTTCGCCCAATCCCGGTCAAGTTCTGGCAGTGAAGATCGAGGTCGATACTAATCCGCCTGCTGGCGCCGGTCTGGCAACCACATTGATTCGTCGCTACGTGACGCTGCAACTCCATCACCATGACCGCTCCAGCCTGCTGGCCGGCAAGCTGCATGCGCTCTTGCAACGTCCCTACGTCAAGGGACGGGACATCTACGACCTCTTCTGGTACCTCAGTGACCCCGGTTGGCCGCCGCCAAACCTGATCATGCTCAATAATGCGCTGCGTCAGACTGGCTGGGGTGAACCAGTCCTGACTGACAGCAGCTGGCGCGATGTCTTGCAAGCGCGATTGATTGCTCTTCCGTGGCAACAAGTCCGCACCGATGTGGAGCCGTTCCTGGAGAAAAGCGCGGAACTGCATCTGCTCGCTCCAGAAAACCTCCAACGTTTGCTCACAGCAATGCGTTGACGCCCATCAGAACGTTCCACTCTCCTCTTACGGCTGAAGCTAGGGAGGAAAGACCCCTACCCTGTCCGCTCGCCGCGTATGTAGGGCAAGCCCAACGCGGCCGGCGCAACGACGCGCTTGTTGACGTTCTCGTAGACGGTGACGATGGTCAGCACCACGATGGTGAAGAGGTAGGGCAGCATGTTGAGGAAGGGGGCAGGGATGGACGCACCGGCGGCCTGCAGACGGAACTGGATCGCGTTGACGCCGCCGAACAGCAGCGCGCCGATCAGCGCGCGGTAGGGGTTCCAGGTGGCGAAGATCACCAGCGCGATGGCGATCCAGCCGCGCCCGCCGGTGATGTTTTCGGTCCAGCCCGGGGTGTAGGCCAGACTCAAGTGTGCGCCGCCCAGCGCCACCAGCATCCCGCCGAAGATGGTGTAGAGGTAGCGGGTACGCGAAACGCCGATGCCCAGCGCGTCGGCGGTGCCCGGACTTTCGCCTACAGCTCGCAGATGCAGGCCAGGCCGCGTGCGGTAGATCCAGTACGAGGCCAGCGGCACCATGATAAACATTGCGTAGACCAGAATATCCTGGTTGAAGATCTGTGTCAGCGGCCCGCCGACGCCAGGAATCTTGGCGATGGTGCTCTGGAAAAACGCATCTGCGAAGCGGGGAAAACGCGGTCCAACCAGACCCACCAGCGGTTTGCCCTCCGGTCCCAGGCGCTGGCCGAGAAAACTGGCGAGGCCGGTGCCGAAGATCGTCAGCGCAAGACCGGAGACCACCTGATCGGCGCGCAGCGAGACCGTCAGCACGGCATGGATCGTGGCCAGCAGCCCGCCCGCCAGCATGGCCGCCGCCAGGCCGACCCACACCGACCCGGTGTGGTAGGCCGCGGCAAACGAAGTCACCGCGCCCATAATCATGATCCCTTCGACGCCGAGGTTCAGGATGCCTGAACGCTCCGTGAAGATTTCACCGACGGTGGCATAGACCAGCGAGGTGCCGGCCTGAATGGAAACTGCCAGGATGGAAACGAGGAGAGCTACGTTCATGGGATGTCTCGTCTTGTGTGTGTCGGGTTTTGGATGATCAATGACAGGCGGCAGCCGCTAAACCGTGAATAGCGATCGGATCTGTCTCAGGCGATTGTCTATTGCACCCGCGCAATCTGTTCACCGATCACTGTTCACTGATTACCGGTCACTGATCACTGATCACTGGCTGCTCACCACCGGCTGACTGCTTGTCCAACGCAGCCGGTACTGTGTAAAGAAACCGCCGCCGAGAACAAAGAACAGCATCGCGCCTTGCAGCACCAGCGACACCGAGGCGGGCAGTCCCATCGAAATCTGGATCTGGTCACCGCCGACGAACAATGCGGCCATCAACACTGCTACCACCAGGACGCCAAACGGATTGAGCCGGGCCAGCCAGGCCACGATGATTGCCGTGTAGCCGTCGCCGACCACGATGCCCTGCTGAAGACGATGGGAGATGGCTGCTACCTGGCTGTAGCCCGCCAGACCCGCCAATCCACCGCTCAGAATCATCACCAGCAGGATGTTGCGTACGATGCTGATGCCGGCATAGCGGGCAGCTCTGGGATTCTCGCCGATAACCTTGATCTCGTAGCCCCAGCGAGTCCGATCCAGCACAACCCAGATGAAGATCGCTGCTACGATCGCAATGGCCAGCCCAAAATGCACCCGCCCCGTATTGAAAGCGGCGGGCAGGTTGATGACATCCTTGATGCGCGGCAGCCAGGCTGCTTCGGGAAATGGTGCGGTGCCGGGAAAACCAAATCCCTGCGGATCTTTCCACGGGCCGAAATAAAGATACTGAATCCACAGAATAGCGATGTAGTTCAGCATCAGCGTCGTGATGATTTCGTTGACCTTGAGAAACGCTTTGAGTGCGGCCGGGATCAGCCCCCAGAGTGCGCCGGCTGCAAAGGCTGCCGTCATCATCAAGATGAAGAAGAGCCAGCCTGGCGCGTCGGGAACGATGTTGGGCAGCAAGATGGCGACGCCAGTTGCGCCGAATGCACCCATGGCAAGCTGACCCTCCGCGCCAATGTTCCAGAACAACATGCGGAAGGCGATGGACACGGCCAGACCGGTCAGCATCAGCGGCGTGGCGCGCACCAACGTCTCGCTGATGGCATAAGAACTCCCCAGCGCGCCGTCCAGCATGGCGGCATAGGTTGCCATGGGATCGACACCTGCCAGGAACAGAAGCACCGCGCCCGCCACCAGTGCCAACAAGATCGAAATGATGGGCACCAGGATGTTAGCCGTGCGGGACGGTTCCATTCGCTTCTCAATTTTCAGCGCCATGTGCTAGCCTCCGAAAGGGAAACAGGGATACAAGGAAACAGGGAAAATAAGGACTGCCGTGGCGTCGAGGCCGTCAGTCACTGCCTTGTCTACCTGCCAACTTGTCTACTTGCCAACTTGTCTACTCGTCCACATTCTCACCAGCCATCATTAATCCCAACTCATTGCGATTGGCATTTTCGGCTGGCAGAATGCCCATCACCTTGCCTTCGAACATCACAGCAATCCGGTCGCAGATCGAAAGCAGTTCATCAAGATCCTCGGATACCAGCAGAATACCGGCACCCTTGGCCCGTTCATCCAGCAGCGACCGCTGGACGCTCTCTGTGGCGCCAACATCCAGCCCGCGCGTCGGGTGAACAGCCACCAGCAGCCCGCTGCTGGCCGTGATCTCGCGTGCCAGGATCACCTTTTGCAGATTACCGCCCGAAAGCAGGCGCACCGGACGCTCGACGTTGGGCGTTGCGACATGGAACGCTTTGACCAGACGCTCGGCAAACAGGCCGATGGAGGTGCGATTGAGGAAGGGCCCGCGGGACAGCGGCGCCTGCCGGTATTCCTTGAGGATGATGTTGTCGCTGATGGCCAGATTGCCGACCAGCCCGATGCCCAGGCGATCACCCGGTACGTGGCTCAGCCCGTCCTCGATGATTTGGTGGGGCGAGTGATTGGTGGCGTCGACAAGCTTGCCACCGTGCCCGCCGCTGCGCACCAGTACCTGGCCGGAGGTGACGTTGCGCAGACCGGTGATTGTCTCGGCCAGCTCGCGCTGGCCGTTGCCGGCCACGCCCGCGATGCCCAGGATTTCCCCGGCGTGGATATCCAGCGTGACGCCGTCCAGCGCCGGTAGCCCCTTGTCGTTGAGCGCGTGCAAATCATGCACGGCGAAGAGGACTTCCTGGCGTGTTTCTTCCGTTACTCCCTCCACATAGGGCGGCTTTTCAATCTGGAAGATCACGCTACGGCCTACCATCAGGCTGGCCAGCTCGGCTTTTGATACACCCGGCGTATCCAGCGTTGCTTCGACTTTGCCGCCGCGCAACACTGTAACCCGGTCGGCGAAACGCGTCACTTCGTCCAGCTTATGGGAGATAAAGATGACGGCTTTGTTCCCGCCGCGGCCGCGGATGGCCGGCTCTTCGATCATGCGGCGCAACGTCAGGCCTAGTTCTTCCGATTCCTGGGGTGTCAATACCGCAGTCGGTTCGTCGAGAATGAGGATGTCGGCGTTGCGATAGAGCATTTTGAGGATCTCAACCCGCTGCTGCTCGCCGACGCTGAGCTGCCAGATATAGGCGTTGGGATCGACAGTCAGCTTGTATTGCTCGCCCAGCGCGCTGATTTCCCTGGCGGTTCTCTTCATATCGAGCCGGAATGCAGGCTCTTTCAAGCCGAGGATCACGTTCTCGGCCACGGTTTGCGGCTGTACCAGCTTGAAGTGCTGGTGCACCATGCCGACGCCCAGGCGGATCGCGTCGCTGGGCGAGCGGATCACGGCAGGCTCGCCATGCAGCCAGACTTCGCCGCCATCGGGCTGGTACAGGCCGGCCAGGATGTTCATCAGCGTGGATTTCCCCGCGCCGTTCTCGCCCAGCAGGGCGTGAATCTCGCCCGCGTGGATGTTCAGGTCCACCGAGTCGTTGGCGACGACACCGGGAAACACCTTGGTGACGCCGCGCATTTCAACGGCCAATGGGATCGAAGTCATGCGGCACCGGTTCGCTTGTTACAGAGACCCGTGATTAGGATCAGAGGTCGGAAGTCAGAGATCAGAAATCGGAGGGACGGACGGGATATATGCCTCGCAATACGCAAGGAACAAAAACTGACGGGCCTCTGGAACACCAGAGGCCCGTCAGTTTGAATCTACTGGGGGATTTCTCCCGTGACACCTTCGACCAGCCAGTCGAAAGCGAGCTTCTGATCGTCGGTCATGCTATCACCGGCGGCAATACGCTCGGCGCCGGTGTTGTCGTTGACTGGACCCTCGAATACGTCAAACTCGCCGGATATGATGCGCGCCTTCTCGGCCTCCACCAGATCTTTGACATCCTGGGGAACAAAGTCGGCGATGGGCGCCAGGTCGAGAAGACCCTCGGCCATGCCCCACCAGACCGGCGTGTTGGTCCATGTACCATCCATCGCGTCCTTCATCGCCTGGGTGTAGTAAACATCCCAGTTCCAGATGGGCGCGGTCAGCAGGGCATCCGGGGCCACGTCTGCGCTGACGGCGTTGTAGCCAATGGCGTAAACGCCGCTTTCCTGGGCCAGCTTGTCAGGTTCGACGCTGTCACTCTCGCGAGCGATCACATCTGCGCCGGCGTCGATCAACGCCTGTGCAGCCTCGCGTTCCTTGGGCGGATCGAACCAGCTGTAGATCCATACCGGCGTGACAGTGGCGTCAGGGTTTACCGAGCGGGCGCCCAACGCAAAGGCGTTCATGTTGCGCACAACCTCGGGGATCGGGAAGGGCGCCACGTAGCCGAGTTGATTGCTCTCGGTGGTGCTGCCGGCCACGATTCCTGCGAGATACCAGCCCTGATAGCCTCGGCCATCGTAGATGCCGACGTTGTCGGCCGTCTTGTAGCCGGTGGCGTGCTCGAAGATGGTATCGGGATAGTCCGCTGCCACTTCCAGCACGCTGTCCATGTAGCCAAACGAGGTTGCAAAGATGGGGCTGTAGCCCTTCTCGGCGTAGTCGCGGATCACACGGGCTGCGTCCGGCCCTTCGGGCACCAGTTCGGCGTAGGCGGTTTCAACGCCCAGCGCTTCGGCCATCTTGATGCGGCCCTGGTCGTGGGCGTAGCTCCAGCCCAGGTCACCCACCGGCCCGACGTAGACGAAGGCGGCCTTGGCGTCACTCATCGCGTCGCTGTTGCCGCTCATGTCAAAAGGGGCGTCCTCACCCGTCAGGGTCCTCCCTTCGGCTGGCGCTTCGCCCTTGACACCGTCGATAAAGAAGTCCATGCTGAGTTTCTCGTCGAGAGTCATGCACTTGCCGGCCGCCAGGATCTCGACACCGTTCGCGCCGTTGAGCGGGCCACAAAAGACCGCGAACTTGCCGTCAATCAAGTCCTGCTTGCGCTGTTCGACCAGTTGCTTGACCGCATCGGGCACGCGGTCGCTGAGCGGAGCCAGATCGAAGATGCCGTCCTTCATGTGGCCATAATACGCTTCAGATTCGTAGGTGCCGGCCTGGATCGCCTTGACGATTTCCTCGTACTTCGGCGCCCAGTTCCATATCGGGCTGGTCAGTACCGTGTCGCCCACGAATTGCGCCATATCGCTGTCGTAGCCGATACTCAGCTTGCCGCGGTCGGCAGCTGCCTTTTGCGGTTCAGTGGTGTCCTGGTGCTGGGTGATGACGTCAGCGCCCTGGTCAAGCAGCGCTTCCGCCGCTTCCTTTTCCTGTGGCGGTCCGAACCAGGTGTTGGTCCAGACCACGCGCACCTCAGCGTCAGGGTTGACCTCGCGCGCGCCCTGGGCAAAGGCGTTGATGCCGCGAATGACCTCGGGGATCGGGAAGGCAGCTACGTAACCGAGGATATTGCTCTCGGTCATGCTACCGGCCACCAGTCCGCTCAAATAACGGGCTTCCTCGATGCCGCCGAAGACAGTGCTGACGTTGTCGGCCGTCTTGTAGCCGCTGATGTGGACGAAGTTTGTGTCAGGGAATTCACTCGCCACATTGATGGTTGGGTCCATAAACCCAAAGGACGTGGTGAAGATCGGGTTGTAGCCCTTCTGCGCCAGGTCGCGGATGACACGTTCGGCGTCAGGCCCTTCCGGCACATTCTCAACGTAGGTGGTTTCCACGCCGAGGTCCTTTTCGAGAGCCTGCCGAGCCTGGTCATGCGCCCAGGTCCAGCCCATGTCGCCAACTGGCGCCACATAGACGAAGCCGACTTTGGTGCCTGCCGTCGCGTCTCCGCTGGCAGTCGGTGCGCTGGGTTGTTCAGCAGTGGCGGCGGGCTGTTCTGACGCAGCCGTCGGTTGATCGGCAGCCGGTGCCTCAGTTGGGGCTGCGGGTGCGCAGGCGACGACGACCATGGCCAGCACGACCAGCAGGGCTAGAAGGGCAAACAGTTTGGTACGCATCTATTCTCCTCCGAAGATTGGTTGAAGCCGGCAGGGCCGGCACGTTGCCGGGACAGTGAGGCAGTGACAGTGGATCAGATCTGGCGGCTTGGTGGGCGACGAACTGGACGCTAATATACCGCAAGTACCGGGCACTGTCAATCCACCTTCGCCCCGTTCGTTCGTTGCGAAGCATGTGCCACCCAATGTAACACAGATCAGCTGACTGTGATATGACGGGCGTCATGTCTGTAGCGTTTTGTTGCGAAATTCGCAGGCGCGCCGTTACCTGTCGCCTTTTTCAGCAACCTTCGCCAGAAACCGCTGCTCATTCACAACGACCCGCTCGTGTATGCCCTCGGCGACGCTTTCAACATTGTCACGGGCGGCAACTTCGAAGCGCAGCCGCCGTCCGTCCACTTCGACCAGTGTAGCGGTCGCTACGATAGTCATCCCCACCGGCGTGGCCGCGGTGTGGCGCACGTCGATGTGTGTGCCAACTGAGGTGCTGTCGCTGTCCAGCGCATCGGACAGCGCGTTGACCGCAGCCTGCTCCAACAGCGCCACCAGCGCAGGTGTCGCAAAGACCGGCACCAGCCCGCTGCCGAGCGCCTGAGCCGTATTGGCCATAGTCACTTCGACCGTAGCCATGCCGGCAAGTCCCGGCTGTAGTCTGTCGTTCATGGGTCACCTCACCTGGGGATCATGCGGCGCGCGCCAGCACGGCGATTTGTGGCAATGCACCAGTTTCCAGCCATCGTCAAAGCGGTGCAGGACACGCGTCTCGTTTTGTTGGGTGCGCCGGACTGCGCCGCCGCTGACCGACCGCACCAGCAGCGTGTAGGTAACGATGGCCGTGTCGCCAAATACCTGCACGCGCGGCTGGAGGATTTCATGTTCTGTACGCGCATCGCTGCCGCCGCCCAGCGCCTCGGCATGTACCAATATCTCACGCAGATGAAAGTCGATCCCGTCGATGCGCTGAGTCGTGATGTACCACTCAAAGAAGGAAACGTCGGGTGCGCATGTCTCTTTGTAGGCTGCTGCATCCGCGTCCCAGATCGCTTGCAGGTTGCGGTTCACGATCTCCATCACTTCCAGCTCAACGTTCGTCTGTTGCATGATTTTCAACTCCCGGTAGAATCGATGCCGGTTCGGCGCGGCTGAAGAAGCGACGATAGGCAGCGGTCTCGGCCAACAACGATTGCAGGATGCTGGCCTCAGCCCGCAAGTCATCCGACGCAATGCCGCTGCCGGCTCCTATTCGGATCTCGTCGTCGCCGTCGTCCAGCAGACGCAGATGGCCGCGCGCGGCCAGCCAACGCAGCCCGGCACGCACGACAACCTCGCGCTGGGCGGTAGCCGCCGCCAGATGACTCAGCCGAACCGCCCCGTCACCGGCCAGCACAGGCTTGAGCAGTCCTGCCAGCCGCGCGAGAAATGCTTCCATCCCGTCCATCTGTGGATCGACGCCGACCAGAACGACCTGCCGCGGCTGCACCTGCTCCAGAGCAATCAGCAGATCGCTGCGGCTGGCCGGTGTGGTCCAGATGACCAGGGTCGCAGCCGGCGCAAATTGCGTTCGATCTGCGCCTGCTACCTGCCGCCGGTGGGTTGCCTCGGCCCAGACCAGTACATCACCGGCCGGCCGAAGCTCAGCCAGGTTGCTCAGTGGATCAGCTGCGGTCCGCCAGTCGAGAACCTGTATCGCACTGCTGCGGGTTTCGATGACCGCCTCGACGATTGGTTGCGCAGCTACCCACTCGACCTGGACGGCACGTTGGCCGCGGTAAGTGCTGGCGCGCACGCGGTAGGCCAGATCGAAGCGCCCGTCAGGCAGCGGCCAGCCGGTCCCTTGCCACCAGAACACCCGCTGGACGTTGCCCGCGTCATCCTCAAGGTTCAGCACGCGGTGGTCGTTGTAGCGTCCGACCGTCCGGACGCTGGATACGCTGTGGTTGCGGCTGACCAGCAGCGGTGCAGGGTTGCCCGGCCCAAAAGGCGCCAGTCGCTCAAGCTCCAGCGCCAGCGGCAGCGAGATATCGTTCAGCGGCAGATCCGCATCAAGCACCAGCGGCGCTTCTTCGTCTTTCACGTCGAGCATGTCGCTGACGGATCGCGACAGACGCCAGCGAAACTCGTTGATGCGCTCCGCGGGCAGGGAAAGTCCTGCCGCCATTGGATGCCCGCCGTAGCTGAGCAGCAGGTCAGCTTGCGCTGCGATGGCCGCGCTGATGTCGCAGCCATCGACAGAACGCGCCGACCCGCGCGCCGGTTCGCCCGGCGGCGCACTGAATAGCACGACTGGCCGCCTGTAGCGCTCGACCAGCCGACTGGCGACGATTCCGATGATGCCTGCTGGCCACTGGGGGTGAGCCAGGACCAGCGCGGCATGCTCCAGCAGCTCTGGTTCCCGCTCCAGTTGCGCCAGCACGCCGCGAAACACCTGATCGGTCAGCAGTTTGCGCCGCTCGTTCAGACCCTCGAGCTGCGTTGCCAGAATGCGCGCCCGGCTCAAATCATCGGTTGTCAGGAATTCCACGGCAGGGTTGGCGTCGTCCAGCCGGCCAAGGGCGTTGAGGCGCGGCGCGATCTCGAAGCCGATGTGTTCTTCAGTCAGCCAGGTCGGATCGACTTCGGCCAGCTGCATCATGACCTGCAAGCCAAGGCGTTGTGGATGGCGCAGCGCCTCGATGCCGCGCTGGGCCAGGGCCCGTGTGTCGCCGGTCAATCGTGCAACGTCGGCGACGATGCCCAGCGCCGCCAGGTCGAGATGCTGTGCTTCCTCGCCGGCGCGGCCTGCGCCAGCGAACAGCGCTTCAGCCAGTTTGTAAGCCACACCTACCCCCGGCAGACTTGCCAGCGGATGGTTGCCTGCCAGCCGCTTGGGATTGATGACGGCAACTGCCGGCGGCAGCACAGCGGGCAGGTCGTGGTGGTCAGTGACGACGAAATCGATTCCGCGACCGGCTGCATAGGTCACGGCGTCGTTGGCTGCCACGCCTGTATCGCAGGTCACCACCAGATTGATGCCCTGATCCAGGAAGCGCTGCAAAGCAAGAACTGTGACGCCATGTCCTTCGTCAGCGCGCACAGGGATGTGAAATACGACATCCCCGCCGAGACTCTGGAGTGTTGACACCAGCAGCGTGGTGGATGTCTGCCCATCCACGTCGAAGTCGCCCCAGACGCCGATCCGCTGGCCACGCTTGATTGCATGCTGCACACGTTCGACGCCGCGATCCATGTCCGGCAGGTCGAAAGAGGAAGCCAGGACATAGCGGTCAGGATCGAGAAAGGCCAGCGCCGCGTCAGGCGACTCGATGCCGCGCCGGACCAGCAGCTCAGCCAACAGCAGATGGTCGCCGACAGCGCTATGCAGGGAATCAGGTACAATGACGGGATATGGTTCTTGCCAGAGAGCCATGGCGCTCAATAATCCACCTCTGCCACCTGTTCAAAATCAAGATCGAACTCCACCATCGGTTCAGGATCGTCGAAATCCAGCTCGTTCACATCGCCGGCGGCGATGCCGCGGTTGCAGAGTGAGCGGTAGACACAGAAGCGACACTTGCTCTCATCGGGCGTCAGCGGAAACGGTTCGTCGCTCATGCTCAATGTCGCCGCCTGGTCCAGAAGTCCGGTCAGATACGCGCCATCTTCAGCATATCGTTGCGCATCGTAGATAAAACGCTCCGGCCGGTCGGGAAAACCGGCAAACCAGTAGACCATCTCGACCTGTTCCGGTGTAAACGGCTGACCGCTGTTCAACTCCGCCCCGGCCTGCACCAGCAGATATGGATACACGCGCGTCTGAAGCCGGTCCGCCAGCCAGGTGCGCGGCGGTCGATGACGCGACGTCTTCCAGTCGTAGATCGTCGCCCGTCCGTCGCTGACCGCCACCAGGTCCATCTTGGCTAGCAGGCGGCGCTGGCCAGACTGACCGAATGGTGTCGTGAGAACCGCCTCAGGAAACAACGTTCCTTCCAACGCCGGTCGCTGTTGCATGAAGTTTTGCCACCAGCCGGCCAGCGGTTCCTCCGAGGCCATCGCCGTCAGCCGCGCCTCATCCACACCCAGCGTATGCTGCTGCGCCATCAGATGAAACAGCGCGCCCAGTCGCAGATGCTGCTCGTTTTCCAGATATGGTTCCGCCGGCACCGCCGGCCAGGCGATCTGGAGCAAATAACGCAACTGAAAGCGGCGCTTGCAGTCCACAAGATCCTGCAAACTGCCCTGACTGAACTGAAAATCGCCGGGTAACGTCATCATACGCTCCTGGTGGATGGAGGCTGGCTGGCAACAAGGGGTTCGTCCTGTCGGCAGCCACCCAGTTCCCAGTGAGTCTGCAGCGCCACAAACGGCAGCGCTTGCACCGCCTCAGGTCGGCTGGCCGCCGAGCGGCCGGAATTCCACGTAACGACCAGTTCGCTCTTGGCCCGCGTAATCCCGACGTAGAGCAGCCGCAGCCGCTCGCGCACGTAGTCCAGGCGCGCCTGCGCCGTGGCATCTCCCTGGCGGTAGACGACCTCGTCGTCCAGCACTGCGTCCAATTGCGCCAGCGCCTCCGCACCGAGGTTCAGCTCATCGCGGATGAACCACTTTTCGGCGATATACTGGTCGTAGGGTTGCCCCGATGGGAAGTCGTAGCTGTTGACCGACATCAGGTAGACGCGGTCCCACTCCAGCCCCTTGGCCTTGTGCATGGTCGCCACCACTACCTTGCCGGCGTGCGCTCTGGGATCGAAGCCACTGTCCTCCTCGCTGAACCCGAGAAAGCGGCGCTCGTTGCGGGCAATCACTGCCAGCTCGCCGGCCAATTCAGGCAGCCGCCACTGCGGATGCTGCTCAGACGTCTGGCGCAGTGTCACTGCGAGTTTGTGTGTGATCGCCAGATCGCTGGCCTCGCTGAACAGATCCTGACCTAAGGTTAGCAGCAGCTGATCGATGGGCAGCACAATCGCGCTTTGCCAACGCTGCGCGAAGCCGCGAAACAACGTCAGCAGTTCCAGGTCCTCGTCGGAGAGTTCGATGGTGTCCAGCCAGTCTTGCCCGGCGCGCGGCCAGACGAATTCCTCCACCTGACGGCACGAAGCCAGCAGCTTGCTGAGCGTCATGACGTATTGCCACGCCTCCGTGTCTTCCTTGTCCACCCGCCGCCAGACCTGAAACACCCGCGCCAGCCGCTGGGATGCTGTCGGATCAGCCAGATGATGCAGCACATTGGCCAGCGCGCCGGCCGCCTTGCGGGTCGACGTGGAACTGCGCAGCAGGCTGTCCACAACCTCCAGGCCGCGCTGGCGTAGCGCGTCCACTACATCGAAGCCGCGCTGATTGCGCGGCGTCAACACCGCCACCGTGCTGTCAGGATGCTCCGGCAGCCAGCGCGCCAGCGATTCGACCACTGCCCGCACCTCGCCATCGGGAGTGAACTTGTTGCCCATCAGGTAGATGGACGCCGGGTCGTCGGGTGGATTGGGCTGTGTGTCGCCCGCCGGCACAGGCAGAATCGGCGGCGGCGACAATGCATCGCGCACCGCCCGTACCGGATGTTCTGCGCGGCTCCACGTCACGAGATAGTTCGCCAGGCAGATGATGCTCTCAGTCGAGCGGCCCGAATTGGGCAACTCCCGCCGCGCCACACCTTCCTGTTCGAGGAAATCGCGCAGATAGTCGGGGCTGGCAGTGGTGAATGTCTCATAGATTGCCTGGTTGGGATCGCCCACCCGTACCCAGTTGCCGTCGGGCCCGGTGAGAAGTCGCAAAATCTGCTCTTGCAGGCGGCTGCTGTCCTGCGCCTCGTCTTCGAGGATGAATGGCCAGCGGTCGCGCAGGCGTGCCAGCAGCTTTTCGTCGCTCTGCACCGCCAGCAAAGCCAGCCTGATCAGGTCGTCGAAGTCCACCGCGCCGCGGTAGGCCAGCGCACGCTGGTAATCGGTGTAGATCGCCCAGCCCATCTCGGCCAGCGGAAACGGGTTGATCAATTCGTCCAACTGCCCGCGCAGCTTTTCCGGTGTCAGTTGGCGATCCTTGGCCATGCGCGTGAAGGCCAGCGCGATCTCTTTGACCTGGCCCAGCAGCGGGTCGCGGCGCACCCAGTCCAGCTTGCTGGCCTCCAGCGCCGGATCGAGGAAGTGTTCCAGCGCGTACGGATGGCTGCGCAGCCAGGCCGCGGCCGCGTCGCTCAGGATTTCGTCGGCGCTACGTTCATCCACGATCTCGAATTTGTCCGACAGCCCAACCAGCGCCGGACGCTCGCGCACGATGTCATGCGACAGGCCGTGGAGCGTGCGCACTCGGTAGCCCGCATGCGGCAGCAGCCCGCGCGTCTTGACCAGGTTGCTGACACGGCGATAGAAGTTGTCCACGGCTGAGTTGACCAGGGTCACCACCAGGACTTCCTGATGACCGTCCAGACCGCCGCCCGCGATGAGCTGCGCGGCAAGGCGTGACAGCGTCTCAGTCTTGCCGCTGCCCGGTACCGCGGAAACGCCCATCTTGCCGCCGGTGTAGGCGAGAACTTCAGCTTGTTTTGGGCGGGGAACAAATGAATCTGGTGGCATAAGCAGTATATCAATCTCTCGGATTAGCTGCGTTTTCAGTACTGGTCGGTAGGACGGTGCAATCGCAACAGAAAATATGGCGACCGGCGTTGCGCTTTTCTGCGATGATGTTGACCGGAAACAGACATCCTGATTGGGTGCGTCGTCATTCCCGCGAAGGCGGGAATCTACCCTCACAGGTGCTGGATTCCCGCCTTCGCGGGAACGACAAAACGGCGGTTGTAAACTACCAATCAGGCCGTCTGAAGTGACTTTCTCTCAACGACTATCCGAAGAAGGGCCTCAAAACCATTTAAGGTTTGGTTTGCAGCAGCGGTCCGAACCATCGTCGCCGGCCGGCCAGAATGAATTCACCGAAATGGTGACCGAGGTCATAATGGCGTGTTTTGCGACGCAACCGGCTGGGTTTGCAGCTCCGCGGACAGCGCCAACTCGCGCAGAACATGGTTGAACGCCCAGAGCAACGGGCCACGCTGCTCGTAGCCTTGTTCGCCCAGTTCGCTGAGACCCAGAAATACCTGTTTGCGGCAGCGGCGCAGCAACCCGACCGCCAGCCGGTAGAGGCGTTCCTGATTGGCAGCGTCCTCGTCGTCATGATCCCATTGCCGGCCCGGCTGCCAGTGCCGGCTCAGCACGTACGGATGCGTCAATGGCTGATAGAGTCGTTCGTACCAGCCGCGGCTGCCGATGTCCAGCCAGAACTGGTAGTCCACCGGCCGGTTCATCATCAGGAAGGTGTGGGCGGGCGCCAGCAGCACTGCGTTGCGGTCCACTTCCTGCCAGCCGCGCACGTATTGCGCCGCGATCACGCCGTCCTCGACCATGTCAAGATACTCGCGGCCCGGATCGACGCTACCACCTTCGTCATCTTGCTGTTGCTCATCCACCTCAGCCACTGCCTGGCGAAACTTTTGCACCGATTCCACCAGATTTGCTGCGGCTTGCGATGCGTCGAAGTTGTCGTGAAACCCGAAGCCGGCCTGCGACAGCACCTCGCCGAACAGCCGGCTGAGAAAATGATCCAGCGTCGCTGGCGAACGCCGCCGTTGCAGATCGGCCAGCCAGACGCGCAACGTGTCGTAGCGGCCGCCCAGTACATAGCTGATGCGTTCGTGCATATCGGGGTTGATCTGCTCAAAAGAGGAAAGCCCCGGCGCGTTGGCCTTGCTGCGGTAGACGATTTTGGTCAACAGTTGGGCGCGCACCGGGTCCAGACCGTCGATGGCCTGCATCAGGGCGTAGGAGACGTCGAACTGTTCGGGCGTCCGCTGCCAGTCTGGATTGGCCAGCGCCGTCAGGGTCAGCAGACTGCGCGCGGCCGGTTCATCGCGCAGCGCGCGTGATGGCCGGTGTGAGCGGGCCGCGATGCCGGCCTGCGCCAGCCGCTGGGTCAGCGAAAAGCGCAGCGAATCGGAGAGAAACGGCGCCAACACGACGATCTCGCCCGGCGTTACGCCGCCGTCCACCAGATCCGCGATCTGTCCGGCTACCCAGTCCAGCATCTCCGGGTAGAAGCGCATGTCCTCCCGGAACAGCAGGGTCTGGCGCACTGCTTCCGGCGCAACGGGCGGCTGAGCAGTGACCGGCTGGCGCAATGCGTTGGCCAGCCGCGCGCCAAGCGCATTCAGCTCTGGAGACGCAACGAAGCTTTGATTTAAGGTTAAGTGTTCGGCGCACAGAACCTTAAGCGCTGCGCCACTATCCGGGTCAGCCCCCAGAAACTCACGGTAGCCCGCCTCCTGGTCGTAGATCAGCAGCGCCGAGTCGACCTGGGGCAGCCAGTCGCGCAACAGGTCGTGGGCAAAGGGCGTGTCTTCCTCCAGGTTGTCGACGATCAGGTGCCGATAGCTGCGCGTGAGGTAGTCGCGGCATTCGGGCAGCGACCAGAGATGCTGGCGAAATACCTCGACCTGCAGAGAGAAATCCAACAGATTGTGGCGCAGGCAGTATTCGCGGAAACGGGTCGCGCACTCCTGCGCATCGTTGTAGACCCGCAACTGGCTTTCGTCGCCCAGCCACGCCTCGTGCAGGCGCTGGCCGATCTCCGTATAGGGGAAGCCGACCACGGCCGCCTTGTTGAGGTTGTCGATGATCTGGCTGTAGATGCGGTTGCGGTCGATGGTCACCGACTCGAAGTAGCCGTTTTCCAACAGCGGGCGGGCAATGCGCGCCATGTGGTACTGGGCGGTCTCCAGCGTCAGAAAGACGGGCGGGCTGTCAGGCCGGGCGAAACCGGCCTGCCGGCTGACCAACGGCCAGAACAACTCGACATTGCGGCGCGCCAGGCCGCCCGCGGTGACCAGCGCGGGGATGCTGCCCGGCCGCAGGCGGGTTCGTCGCAGCGCCTCGCTGTAGGGCTTAGCCAGCGGCCGTACCGGCGTCATCACCAGGATCGAGCTGGCTGCCACGCCGCTTTGAACCAGGTTCAGCAGGCGCTGCACACCGGCAGTGGTCTTGCCCGTTCCCGCCGGACCTTCGAGGAAGATGGCGCGGTCATACGGCGCAGCGCCCGCGGCCTCCTGCGCCTTGGTCAGCGTTGTAATCGCGGTAGATGGTGTCATGCCGCAACAAGGTCGGTGGTTGTGCTGCCAGCTACCTCGCGATAGATCAGGGTCCACGCGCTGGAGTCGAACACCAGGTAGATGCCGCGGATGATGGCTGACGGCAGCATGATGATCACCAGGAAGATGGGCAGGCCAACCAGTGCTGCCAGCGCAGGCGAGTCGGTCAGCGCATAGAGTGCATATCCCAGTCCACCGCCCGCGCCGAAGGCCAGGATTCCCAGACCAAAGAATACTACTGCCATGGCAAGCCCGAAGACGACGCCGATTACGGTCAGCAGCAGCCACATGATGCCAACACTGCCACCGCCGCGGCGAGCCAGCGCCACGCCGCCGCTGAACGCTTCGCCCACCGAGCGGTCGGCCAGCGCAATTTCGCGTCGCCAGAACTGGCCGAGCACGCTGATGATCACGCCGGCCACCACCAGCCCCAGGATGACCAGCGATTCCAGACCGATGGTTGCCAGTATAGCGAGCACGCGGACGGCGTCGTTGTCGAATACGAGCAGTATCAGCGGCGTGGCGCCCACGACCAGCAGTAGAAGGGCTGCAAAGAAAAACAGCACGCCCACGATCAGATCAAGCAGGAACATGCGCAACGTGCGGCTGCTCCAGCCGAGCCGGAAGCCTTCTCGCCAGGTCGGGCCGGTACTGGTTTCCTCGATTTGATCTACGCTGCGGTACAAGGCGGCGCGCGCCACGTATTGCACGATGACCGCAACGATTACCAGGAATACGAACGCACAGCAGCATAGCAGCACAATGCTCGCCAGGGCGGGCAGGAATTCTTCGCTGCCTAACATGGTTGAGGGTGCGGTCCACGCGCTGGTTCCATTGCCCCCGCCGCCGCCCGCCGTGCCGGCGCCTGCCGTCAGCGCCAACAAGATTCCGAAGATCCACAGCACTTTGTAGCGCCATGTGAGCTGCCAGGCCCGCCCGATCAAAGCTCCGTAGTTCATGACATTCCTCCTGAGTGTTTCCGTTGATTGTTACGAAGTAAACATAACAATCTCAAATAATGCTAGCGAATACCAAACGATTTACCATAACGACTATGTGCGTCCGCATCATGCCATTGGCGTCTCGACGTACAAGGCGGCCAGCGCAGTAGCTGCTCAGTCTGGATTTGCTGTATCCTCGGCATCGCTGGCCGCGCGCCGCTGTTTCAAAGCGCGCTTGACGCGTTCCCAAACGGTCTTCGTCTCCTGCGCATCGTCCGGGCTGATCTCAACCCGGTCATAGCGGGCCGCCAGAAACGCTTCTGTCAGCGCTGCTGCATCATTTTCCGCATCGGGCCAGGTCGACTCCAGGTCGCGCAGGAACTCGACGGGGGTCTGGCTGGGCTGGCGGACTGTGCCTTGTTCCGCGGCGCGGCGGATGGTGCTGAGATAGAAGTAACGCACTCGCTCCCGCGGCGACAGGGCGTTGAGGCGCACAAAACGCCACGGCAGGCGCAGCGCAGCATTCTGCCCCTCGTCCGCGGCGCGGCGGCGCGGTACGACAATCGCCAGACTGGCGGCGGCCGCTCGCGCGCCGGCCCACCAACGGCCAAACAGCGCCAGTAGTCGCCGCCCCAGCGTCCGCAGGCGATTCCTGGTGACCGCTAATCCATCGGGACCGATGAAAAATCTCAGCGCCAGGACAAGGATCACGATCACGACCAGCCAGAACCCTGCGCCGCCCAGCCACGGCGGCACCTCCGCAGTAGGAACTGGCGGCGGCGGGGGTGGCGCTGGCTGGAGGGTTGTCGGGAGCTGCGGTAACTCCGCCGGCGGCTTGCCAAAGAGTAGCAGCACCAGCGAAAACAACGCGATCAGCAGGCTGACGATGCCGACTGCGATCTGCACCACTACGGTAACGATGACGTTGATGATCGCGCCCAACTGCCAGGTCGATCCCAAGGGCAAGAGCGACGCCGCCAGGCCAATGCCGATGATGATCACCAGGCCGAGGCGATTCCAGCGGGCCGGCAGGCCGGGCGGCACTTCGACGCCGTCGAAATACCACTGCGCGCGCATCTGCGCCAGCCGGGCCTGGCTGATCAGCACCAGCCCGGTGAGGAAGTACATGACTGCCGCAACCACGAGCTGGTCGGGAACGCCGGTGTCGAGGAGCCGCAGGCCGGCCTGCTGGTCGATGCTGATCCTTGTCGCCCCGGCGCACAAGATGATAAAAATGCCACCGATCAGCCACTGGTTGATGTAGCCGTCTACCAGCTCCGCACGTGAGATCTGCGCACGGTCCAGCGAACGGCTGCCGCGCCACCAGGATCGGAGGCTTTGCTCCTCCACCCACTGCAACTCACCGGGCGTCAGCGCCAGTTGATAGAACAGCTCGGCGACGATGCCGGCGCGCTGCCAGGCCAGCGCTGTCAGCAGCACCACCACCAGGTAGAAGCCGTCAAGAAACGACAGTGGGTCCAGCAGCCAGGTGCGCAGGCTGTCGGTCGTGGGCCAGTCACCCGTTAGCGCCCATGTAACCAGCCGCAGCACCAGGATCAACACCATCAGCTCGGCCAGCTTGTAGGCGGTCTTGCGGGTTGTCCGTTGCGAAGGCATCGACAGCCATTGCCGGCTATACACGGCCGCCAGTGCGGCGAAGAAAGCCAGCACGGCCACATAGCGCAGGCGCGGATCGTCGGCAACGGCGATGACCACGGCCAGCGGACCCGCGATCAGGCAGGTCATCTGGATGGCAATCAGCAGCGGGCGGCCCAGGTCGCTCTGCCACGAAGAATCGCGCAGTTCCTCGACCTTTGCCGGGGGGCGGCCAGTTTCGCCGGACATCAGGCAGCGACTCCCACAGCACCCGACGGAGTCGTCTGCAAACGAGTCAGATCATCTTCCGTTGCTGTCTGATAGGCGCGCAATCCCAGGCGGCGCGCACGCTCGCGGACGACGCCGAAGTTGGCGTACGGCTCGGTGACCAGCAGAACCACGTTCATGCCGGCGCGGGTCAGCCGGTGAAATCCCTGGCAGACGGCCTCGTCGGCCAGCGGGGTGATGGCAAGTACCGTTGTGCCCCAGGCCAGCGAAACGGCGCTGCGTTGCGCCCAGTCCATGAACGGCTGTGCGCTTTCAGCCACCTCGACGCGCGCCAGCACCTCCAGTTGTTTCATCAGGTGCAGGCGACCGGGGCGGGGCGGAATCAGTGTGAGCTGCTGCGAATTGTCGGCGATCAGCGGGTCGCGGCCGTTGGTTGCCAGTCCTACGGCCTGGCGCATGCTTTCCAGGTAGGTCGCCACTGATGCAGCTACCACAATCGCCCACTCGCTGGCGCTGTAGATGCGCTGGCGATGGTAGTCCTGAGTGTTGAGGTTGAGCAGCACCATGCTCTCCAGCGAGATCGCCGGCGAAAACTGTTTCACGAGCAACGCATCCGAATGCGCGCTGGCCTTCCAGTGAATGCGGCGCAGGTTGTCGCCCGGTTGATACTCGCGCACGCCGCGCAGCCGGGCCGGGTCTTCAAAGATCCGCCGGGAGGCAGGCAGCGTGCCGTGGGGGAGGCGCGATGGCAGCCCAAGCCGCACCAGCGGGATGATCCGCGGGTAAACAGTCAGGAATTGCTGTGCACCATCGCGGCCGTCCGCGTCGCTGAACCCAAAAAGATCGCCCACCACGAGCCGCAACGGGCCCAGCGGGTAATAGCCGCGCCGCGTGCAGTGCAACTCGTAGTCGATGGTGACTTTTTCGCGCGGACGCAGTGAGTATACCCGATTGAACTGCTCCGATGCTGCCAGATCCAGCGGCATGGTCTCGGTCAGCCGCAGCCAGGGAATGGGAAACCAGGACGGGTTACTGACTTCCAGGACAACGGGGATGCGCTCGCCCAGAAACGCGTGATCGACGAACTGGCGACGGACGCGCAGGGCGGCCAGACTGCGCGGCGTCGCCCAGCGCGCCAGCAGCCAAATGCCGCCAACCACGTATACAATGTAGTATACGAAGTTGAGACGCAGCAGGAGGGCCAGCGCCAGCAGAGCAATCAGCAGATACAGGAAATCACGCACGGTTCAGGACAGTTGACCGATATCCAGCGCTACCTGAGCGAGTAGATCGTTGACGACGGACTGTGCCGTCCGGCCGCGTAGCGCGCTTTCAGGCTGGACGATACAGCGGTGGGCCAGCGTCAGCGGCGCCAGCAACTTGATGTCGTCAGGCAGGACGAAAGAACGGCCGCGCAGCGCGGCCAGCGCCTGGCTGGCGCGATAGAGCGCCAGCGAGCCGCGCGGACTCGCGCCCAGCAGAAGATCCGGATGCTGCCGCGTGGCATCGACCAGGCGAACGATGTAGTCGCGCAGCGTGTCGTCGATATGTACCTCCCAGACTGTTTCACTGAGATCGACCACCTGTGCGCCATCGATCACCGGCTCCAGCGTGTCGATGGGATGCTGGCGACGCAGGTGCAGCAACAGATCTTTCTCCTGTTCGACCGAAAGGTAGCCCAGGCTGACTTTCAGCAGGAACCGGTCCAGTTGCGCCTCCGGCAACGGAAAAGTCCCCTCGTATTCCACCGGGTTCTGGGTCGCCATCACCATAAACGGCCGCGGCAGCGCGCGCGTCACACCGTCCACTGTCACCTGGCGCTCGCCCATAGCCTCCAGCAGCGCGGATTGGGTGCGTGGCGTGGCGCGGTTGATCTCGTCGGCCAGCAGAATGTGGGCAAACGCCGGCCCTGGCAAGAACTCGAACTGGCGTGTCTGCTGGTTGAAGACCGAGACGCCGGTGATGTCGTTGGGCAACAGGTCGGGCGTGCACTGCACACGCTTGAAGCTTACACCCAGACTGACCGCCAGCGACCGCGCCAGCATGGTTTTTCCAACACCCGGGACATCTTCCAGCAGCACATGGCCGTCACACAGCAGGGCGATCAGCAACAGTTCCACCGCCTCCCCTTTGCCAACAATGACACGTTCGACATTCTCGGTGACCCGCCGGGCGAATGATTGGATCTCTTCAACTGAGGGCATTTCGCAGTTTCCTGTTCTGGAGGACGGTCGCTGGCGACCATCGAGGTAGCAGCGCAGTGACACAGCTCGCGCGCTGGGCGGCGCAAACGTATTCTACCTGAAGGCCCGCTGGCTGACAAGGTGATTCGCTTATTACATCTGGCCGCCAATCAATCCAGCACCGGCTGGCAGTTGGGCATCCGGGCTGCGGTGGATCAGCCCGGTCAAAGGGCGTTTCGCTGTCGGATATCACCGGTCGGTGCGTCGCTTGGTATCGACGCGCGAGCCGTGCTATAATCGCTGGCGCCGGCAAGCCAGGTGCGCGGCAAACTACAAAACCCAGCACGTTTGTCATAACCGTGTTTCACGTGAAACAATGAATTCGCAAAGCGATACAAAAAACGCCAGCCCAAGTAATTCCACCGGCCTCGATAGCGTGCCGCCTGAGGTTATGGACTACGAAGGTTCCGACTATCAGGAGCGCTTCTGGGGCAGCGGCGAACGCGACTACGAGGACCGCGCCGAGCGCATCGCGCTGCGCAGGCTTGTACCGCCCACGGGCAGACGATTGGTTGAGTTCGGGGCTGCGTTCGGCCGGCTGGCCGATCTTTATTACGGCTACGAGCAGGTCATTCTGCTGGACTATTCGCGTTCGCTGCTGGAACAGGCTCGTGCGCGTCTGGGCCGCGATCCGCGTTTCGTGTTTGTGGCTGCTAATCTCTACAAGCTGCCGCTGGTGGACGGCGTCGTCGACACGGGTGTCATCGTGCGTGTCATGCACCACCTGGCTGATGTGCCGGCCGCGTTGGCCGGGATACGTCGCGCTGTTGCTCCAGGTGGTGTTCTGGTGGCGGAGTACGCAAGCAAACGCCATCTCAAATCGATTGCGCGCTATGCCCTGCGTCGCCAGCAGTGGAGTCCTTTTGACAAGGCGCCCTACGAGTTTGTACCGCTGAACTTCGACTTTCATCCTGCCTGGATGACTGCGCAGTTCGAGGCTACCGGTCTCGTGGTCGAGCAAGAGCTTGCCGTATCCCATTTCCGCATCGCTCCGCTCAAGCGGCTCGTTCCCGCTGGCACGCTGGCAGCCGCAGACGGCGCCATCCAGGGCGTTGGTGCGCTCTGGAAGCTAACCCCCAGTGTGTTTGTGCGTTGCCGGGTTCCCGGAATGGCGCCCGGGTTGTTGCCCGACAGCCTGTTCCGCTGCCCCGAGTGTCGGGGCGCATTGACCGGCGGCAGCGAGTCTATGGATTGTGGCGATTGCGGACGGCGCTGGGCGGTGCGCGAAGGTATCTTCGATTTCAAGGAACCGTTGCGCGTCTGAAATGGCGTTTGTGACTAGCAATGTTATGTTAAGCGAGGACTGGGGCGGCACCGCATCAGAACTTTCAGACGCCAGCAACTTGCTGCCAAAATGGCGCTTGGTCCCGCAGTTGCAGGCCGGTGGTGATGAGCGATCAGTGACCGGCCATGTCTTGTTTTCAGCCGCGGAGAACTGCCTGCCAAACCGGCTTGAATTTGACAATCGTCAGAGCGACCGGTATAATTCGTGGCTGTGATGGGCACTTTGGGGCTGTAGCTCAGCTGGGAGAGCGCTACAATCGCACTGTAGAGGCCAGGGGTTCGAATCCCCTCAGCTCCACCTGGCTGTCAAGGACAGCAGCTTACCAAACGAATTCGGGGCAGTAGCTCAGTTGGGAGAGCACCACAATGGCATTGTGGGGGTCAGGGGTTCGAGTCCCCTCTGCTCCACTGGTAGAAAACAAAGATGGCAACTTTTCCGAAAAGTTGCCATCTTTTTGCGTTAGGCGCGTTTAGCGTCTTGACAACCCTGCCCACCTGACCTATACTCGGTCAACCAATTGAACAGAGAAAAACTGCGAACAGGAGCAGTAGGCCAGCGTTGCAGAGAGCGGGCGGATGGTGCAAGCCCGCAGGCGTTCCAGCGCACGCCGAGGCCGAACTCGCCTGGGAGTTGCGTGCGTGAACGCCATTGGCCTAGCGCGCGCCGGCTGACCCCGTTACCGGTCGCCTGAGTGGAGGACGGAAAGTAATCAGTGAACAGTGATCAGTAATCAGTCGAGACAACGGAACTGAACACTGATAACTGAAAACTGGTAACTGTCTTCAAACAGGGTGGTACCGCGGAGCGTGCGCCTTCGTCCCTGACCGGACGTGGGCGTTTTCTATTTTTCGTACTCTTACTCCTACTCGTCCTCGTACTCTTCGGTCTCGGGGAGTATCGAGAGCGAGTACGAGTAAGAGGACGAGGACGAGGACGAACAAGAGAGACGACATATGCCCGAAAAGTACAATCCACAAGAGATCGAGCCGCGCTGGCAGCAACAGTGGGAAGCGGACGGCCTGTACGCGACGGTCGAAGACCCGGGCCGCGAGAAGTTCTACTTCCTGACGATGCTGCCCTACCCGTCGGGCGACCTGCACATCGGCCACTGGTACGCGATGACGCCCAGCGACGCCGCGGCCCGCTATCGCCGCATGCAGGGCTACAACGTCTTCTTCCCCATCGGCTTCGACGCGTTCGGTCTGCCCGCCGAGAACGCGGCGATCAAGATGGGCGCGCACCCGTATAAGTGGACGCTGGCCAATATCGACCGGATGCGCCGCCAGATGCGATCCATGGGCGCCATGTGGGCCTGGGATCACGAGGCGGTGACCTGCGATCCAGAGTTCTACAAGTGGACGCAGTGGTTCTTCCTCAAGCTGTACGACCTGGGGCTGGCCTACAAGGCTTTTGCCGCAGTTGATTTTTGTCCACATTGCAACACCACCCTGGCGCGCGAGCAGGTTTGGGGCGACGACCGCCACTGCGAGCGCTGCGGCACGCCGGTGATCAAGAAGGACCTCTACCAGTGGTTCTTTCGTACCACTCAGTACGCCGACGAGTTGCTGGCAGGCATGGAGACCATCGACTGGCCCGAACGGGTCAAAACGATGCAGACCAACTGGATCGGTCGCTCCGAGGGCGCGGAGGTGACGTTTACCGTCGCGCCGGAGTACTTGCCCGATTCGGAAGCTGGCGCAGGCGATCTGGTGGTCTTCACCACCCGGCCCGACACGCTGTGGGGCGCGACCTTCATGGTGCTGGCGCCGGAACATCCGCTGGTGGACAGGATCACCACAGCCGGCCAGCGGGCCGACGTCGATGCCTACGTCAACCAGGCGACCCGCATGAGCGAGATCCAGCGCGGCGCCCTCGACAAGGAGAAGACCGGCGTCTTTACGGGCGCCTACGCCATCAACCCGGTCAACGGCGCGTACGTGCCGATCTGGATCGCCGACTACGTGCTGATGACCTACGGCACGGGCGCGATCATGGCCGTGCCCGCCCACGACGAGCGCGACTTCGAGTTCGCGCTGAAGTTTGGCCTCTCCATCGTGCCGGTCATCGAGCGGATGGATGAGCGCGCCAAAAGTGTGGTCTGGGACGGGTCGGTCCAGGACGAGGCGGCGTTCATAGCTGCCTTGCAGGCTGCCGGCATCGACTTCCGCTTTCTGGAGATCGCCGACCGCGGCCGTTTCTTCGGCGTACCCCTGGAGAGCGACGCCGAGATGGACACGTTCACCGCGCTGTTGCTGGCGCACCTGAAGCCGGGCCACTGGGCGGACATCGTTGGCCGCCGCTGGCAGGTGGTGTTCGACGACGGCCCGATGACGCTGGATTCCATCATCGCGGATCAGGCTATCATCAACCGCTGCCGGGCCGGCTATGAGCTCATGCGCCAGTACCGCACCACCATGGAGATGTGGCAGGGGACGCCGTGGTATCGCGACGTGCTCTTTCATCACGACTACGGCGTGATGATCAACTCTGGCGAGCTGAGCGGCACGCCCGGCGACCGCGCTGTGTCCGCCACCATCGACTGGCTGGAGGCGCGCGGTCGTGGCCACGCGGCAGTCAACTACAAGCTGCGCGACTGGCTGATCAGCCGCCAGCGCTACTGGGGCGCGCCGATTCCAATGATTGCGTGCCCGACGTGCGGTATCGTGCCTGTTCCGTATGGCGACCTGCCGGTGGTGTTGCCCGAGGATGCCGAGTTCTTGCCGACCGGCGAAAGCCCGCTGAAGTTCCATGAAGGATTCCGCAACGTCAAATGCCCGCAGTGCGGTGGCGACGCTGAGCGCGAGACTGACACCATGGATACCTTCATGTGCTCGTCGTGGTACCAGTACGCCTACGTCACGCCGTACTACAAGGCCGGTCAAACGATCGGTCCCGACGACACACCGTGGGACAAGGCGCAGGGCGACTACTGGCTGCCGGTTGATCAGTACACCGGCGGCATCGAACACGCCACCATGCATCTGATCTATACGCGCTTCTTCACCAAAGCGATGCGCGACATGGGGCTGGTCAACTTCGACGAACCGATGAAGCGGCTGTTCAACCAGGGCATGATCCTGGGCGAGGACAACGAGAAGATGTCCAAGAGCCGCGGCAACGTCGTTGCGCCCGACGATCTGGTGCAGCGCTACGGGGCCGACACGATCCGCGCTTATCTGTTTTTCATTGGCCCCTGGGAACTGGGCGGGCCATGGAACAGCCGCGGCATTGAAGGCGTCTCGCGCTTCATGCAGGACGTGTGGAATCTGGTCGTCGATGACGGTCAGCCGGCGGGCGAGCCAGGTCAGAAGGAGACCAGGGATCTGCGACGGGCGACGCACCAAACCATTCGTGATGTGACCGCCGATGTGGAAGCCTTCAAATTCAACACCGCGGTTGCCAAGCTGATGGCCTTACGCAACACGCTGAAGGCGGCCCGCAGCACACCGATCTACGGTCGGGATGCGTGGAACGAGGGGGTGGACAGCCTGTTGCTGCTGCTGGCTCCCATCGCGCCGCATCTGACCGAGGAACTGTGGCAGCGTCGTCACCCCGGCCCCAGTGTGCATGTCCAGCGGTGGCCGCGCTGGGATGATGAGGCGGTCAAAGAAGACGTGGTCACGCTGGTGGTGCAGGTCAACGGCAAGGTGCGCGGCAAGATCGAGGCGCCGGCCAACATCGACGAAGCTGCGGCGCGCGAGCTGGCACTGGCCGAACCCAACGTCCAGCGCCACCTGGAGGACAAGGTCATCCGTAAGGTAATTGTGGCCGGCGGCAAGCTGGTGAATATCGTCGTGGGATAGGAGAAGAGGGAAAGGAGGGAAACCAGGGAAATTAGGAAATGCTGATGTGCGGTCAGGTCTGGTTTTCCCTCTTTTCCTTACTTTCCCTCTGAGCATGCCATGCAACGACACCTACGCGTTGGCCGGGATGAATTCGGCGTCGATCCCGAGCAGACGCAGGAAGCAATTGAACGCTACGACGAGGGGCGCGGGCTGATCGGCGGCGATCCGAACAAGCGGCCGGACTACATCCGTTGGCGACCGATCCCGGAGGAGCAGCCTTATTTCCGCCTCATCGATATCAGTGCGGAAAAGCGGGCGCGTTTGGAGCAGTTTCTGCAAGGGGGAAACAAGCGAAAAGAGGGAAAGCCGGAGGGTGGTGACGGTGTTGAACGACCGCTGGAAGTCGAGATTGGCTTCGGCAACGGGGAGTTCATGCTGGGACGGTCGGCGACGCACCCGGAGCGGCGGTTTCTCGGATTCGAGGTGAAGCGCGACTTGTGCCGCTCGGTGGTCAAGGTGGCGCAGGGTACCGGGCAGGACAATCTATGGATCAGCGACGACGACGCGCGCTGGGCTTTGCCGCAGCTTGATCTGGCCGGGCAGGTAGCCGTGATTCATGTCCTCTATCCCGACCCCTGGTGGAAACGGCGTCACCAGGTCAAACGAGTGTTCACGCTGCCATTTCTGGACCTTGTTTGCGAGTTGTTGATCCCCGACGGCTTGCTGCACGCCCGCAGCGACGTGGAAGGCTACGCCGAATACATCGAGGAATTGGTGGGTGAACACGGCGGTTTCAGCGCGAGCGATCCTGCTCTGGCAGCGCAGTTCGACGCCGATCCGCCGACGCGCCGCGAGGCCTACTGCCGCAGCATAGACCGTCCGTTTTGGACCATGGCTTTCACCCGTCATGCCCGCGAAGGCGGGCATCCACGGCTTGCGAAGGCATAGACTCCCGCCTGCGCGGGAGTGACGGTTTGAGGAGGAGATATGGCGCAGCAACCGCATCTTGACCCCGCTGGCTACTTTCTCGCTGGCGGTCCGACAGGGATTCTGCTGTTGCACGGCTTCACCGGCGCGCCACCTGAGATGCGTCTGGTGGCCGACTATCTCCATCAGCGCGGGCTGACGGTTTCCGTTCCGCTGCTGCCCGGCCATGGCACGACTGTCAACGACTGCAACGCGTGTCGCTGGACCGATTGGACGCACGCCGCTGCCGGCGCGCTGGCTGAGTTGCGCCAGTCCTGTGACACGGTATTCATCGGTGGGCTGTCGATGGGGACGCTGATCTCGCTGGTGCTGGCGGCTGACAACCGCGATCTGGCGGGCGTCGTCCTCTACTCGCCGGCCGTCAAGCTGGCCGAGCGACTCCTGTTTCTTACGCCAGCGCTGAAGATTGTCCGCCCTACCTTGCCCAAGGATGCCAGCGCCGACCAGGACTTAACCGACCCGGCCGCGCTACAACACCTTTGGAGCTACGATGAGAACCCCGTGGCTGCCGGAGCTGAGTTGTTCAAGTTGAAGCGCCAGGCCAACCGGCGGCTGCCGGAGGTGACTTCCCCGCTGCTGATCATCCACAGCACGCTGGACCAGTCGATCCACCGCGACAGCGCGCGCATCGTCTACGATCGGGTTGGCACGCCGCCGGACGACAAGTATCTGGTTACCCTGAACAACTCAGGGCACAATCTGGTGGTGGACAGCGAGTGGGAGACGGTGGCTGACATGAGCTACCGGTTTGTGTTGCGGTACGCGCAATAGAAAGGTGACAGTCACTTGCAGAAAGCGACTGTCACCTGTAAGCCTAAACGCAAGAAACTAAAAGTTTGATCACTTTACAAAGTCGATCACCTGCTGAAGGGTGGTGTCGAGGGGGATCAGGGGTGACCAGCCGATAGTCTGCCCGATGCGGCTGATGTCGGGAACGCGGCGTTGCATATCTTCGAAGCCGAGGGCGTAGGCGTCCTCGTAGGAGATGAAGCGGATTTGTTGCTGCCAGTTGTCATCGCCGTCGCTCGCCAGCGCCAGCGTTCGCCGCGCCAGTTCAAGGATGGTAACCTCTTCAGTGGAGCCGATATTGAAGACTCGGCCGACAGCATCGGGTGCTTCTGCCAGTCCGGCGATCGCCCGCACCGAGTCCGACACGTTGCAGAAGCAGCGCGATTGCGAGCCGTCACCGTAAACTGTCAGCGGCTCACCGGCCAGCGCCTGGCGCACGAAACGGGGGATTACCATGCCGTAGCGGCCCGTTTGACGCGGCCCGACGGTGTTGAAGAGACGAAAAATCACCACCGGCAGCCCGTGTTCGCGGTGATACGCCAGCGCGAGGAATTCATCCACCATTTTTGTGGCGGCGTAGGCCCAGCGGTTGCGTGAGGTGGGACCAAGGGTGATGTCGTCGTCCTCAGCGAAGGGGACGCGACCGCTCTTGCCGTAGACCTCGGAGGTCGATGCGACCAGCACTTTGGCGCGGTAGCGCAGCGCAGCCTTGAACACAGCTTCCGTGCCCATCACGTTGGTCTCGATGGTATGCACGGGCTGCTGGATGATCAATTGCACGCCGACCGCCGCGGCCAGGTGGTAGATGACGTTGCATTCGCTGGCCAGCCGGTCCAGCACCACCTCGTTTGTGATCGACTCGATGGCGAAGCGAAAGCGGGGATTGCCGGTCAGGTGCTCGATGTTGGCAAACGACCCTGTCGACAGGTCATCGATCACCGTCACCGAGTCGCCGCGCGCCAGCAGCGTTTCCGCCAGATGCGAACCGATGAAGCCGGCGCCGCCGGTGATGAGAGCGTGGGCCATGGGAGATGAGGGGGTGACAGGGTGACAGGGTGACAGGGTGACACAGTGAACCCGTTGATCCGGTCACCTTGTCACCCCCTCACCGTGTCACCTTGTCATCCTACGCGCGGCCGTTGCCGATCAACGCGGGCTGCGGTGCGCGCTCGTCGGCGCGGATCAGGCCCTGGTCGATCAGGTAGTTGATGATCACGTACGCGTTTTCTTCGGGCGTGTTGGACACCGTGTCCAGTGTGATCTCGGCGTTTTCGGGCGCCTCATACGGGTCATCGATACCGGTGAAGCCCTTGATCTCGCCGCGGCGAGCCTTGGCATACATGCCCTTGACGTCACGCTGCTCGCACACCTCGATGGGCGTGTCTACGAAGACCTCGACAAAGGAGTCAGAACCGGCCAGGTTGCGCACGTCGTTGCGCGTGGCGCGGTAGGGGCTGACAGCCGCGCAGACGACGGTGCCGCCGTGGCGCACGATTTCCGCTGCCACGTAGCCGATGCGGCGGATGTTGATGTCGCGATCTTCCTTGCTGAAGCCCAGGCCCTTGGACAGATGCGTGCGCACCACGTCGCCGTCCAGCATCGTCACCTGACGGCCATGCTCGAGCAGCAGTTGCGTCAGCACCTCAGCGGTGGTCGACTTACCTGCGCCGCTCAGACCGGTGAACCAGATCACGACGCCCTGCTTGTGGCGCGGCGGGTAGGTCTCGGCGAGGATGGTAGCCACTTCCGGGCGGGTGAACCACTCGGGCAGCTGCTTGCCGGCGTTCAGGTAGTCGTTGCGCACCTGGGTGCCGGAGATGGAGGCAGTGCGGGTGTTGCCGTCGATCTTGGAGACCTCCTCGTAGCGGTCGTCGTCGGGCAGGTAGACGAACATGCGGAAGGGTACGGCTTTGACGCCCAACTCAGCTTCGTGCTGGACCACCATATCCTGAGAGTCGTATGGCCCGTAGAAGGGCTTGCCCTCGGAGTCGTTGCCGGGGCCGGCATGGTCACGGCCAACGATCAGGTGGTTGGCGCCGTAGTTGCGGCGGATGATCGCGTGCCAGAGCGCCTCGCGAGGGCCGGCCATGCGCATGGCCAGCGGCAGCAATGCCAGCAGGATGCGGTCGGGATCGTAGTAGCGGCTGGCCAGCGCCTTGTAGGTGCGAACGCGGGTGAAATGATCCACGTCGCCCGGCTTGGTCATGCCGACCACCGGGTGCAGCAGCAGCGTCCCATCCACTTCGTCAGCGGCGCGCTTGGTCAGTTCTTCATGGACACGGTGCAGCGGGTTGCGGGTCTGGAATGCTACGACGTTGGGATGACCAAACTGGGCCAGTCGGGCGCGCGTTTGGGCGGGCGTCAGGCGCAGGTCCACAAAGTCGTAGTGCTTCGGCAGTTGCAGCATCTGCAGCTTGCCGGAGATGTTCAGCTTGCCCCAGCGGTGCATCTCAGCCACCAGCGGATGACGGACATCGACGGTGCCGAAGGCCTTCTGCGCTACTTCGTTGAGATCCCATTCGTAGATCTCCTCGATGGTCATCACGGCCAGCAGATCGTTCTTGTCGTTGCGCAGCGCGATTTCGCTGTCGAGCTTGATGTCCGGTGAGGCGTTGACCGGCAGCGTGATCGGCAGCGGGAACAGATAACCGTTGGTCAGGCGCATCTCGTCCAGCACGCGCTGGTGATCGGCCTGGCCCATGAAGCGGTCCAGCGGTGAAAACGCGCCGGTGGCCAACAATTCCAGGTCGCAGACGGTGCGCGCTGAAAGCTGGATCGACGGCAGGCTGCTGGCATGATCCCTGACCTCATCCCGCTCGGCGGCGGGGACCATCAGATCGATGAGTTTGTCGCCGTACGGGGCGATGAGCGAAGATGTAACTGTGGTTTGCACTATGTTTTCTCCTGTATGTTTCGTGCCAACATCCACTTTCTCCTGACTGTTGGCGACGGGTCGAATAGTTTGGCACTCTGGCTGGTCCGGTCAGGCCACAAAAAAACGCCGGCTGATGGCACATCGGCCGGACTGCGGCGTTGCTATTTCAAGATCTGGACGGAAACCAGGTGCCCCCGGCAGGACTCGAACCTGCGACACAAGGTTTAGGAAACCTCTGCTCTGTCCTCTGAGCTACGGAGGCACTGGCGCATGATAGCACAGACTGGACAGGGCGGCAAGAACGGAGGCACATTCGGTTGTTTTGACCGCAATACCATGATATACTTGGCGTTGTGATGCCGTTGATGCATATCTTCGGTGTTACGAACGTACGTATCAGCCGGGACACAGGCGACGAGCGGGTTTTGTCGTTCGGCGCCGGATTGTCATTACCGTTCTGAGTCAGGAGGGACTATGTCTGCGACGCGTTCATCTTGGATTGCCGGCATACTGGTGGCGACGCTGCTGCTTGTCGCATTGCCAGCGGCTGATACCAGGGCCAGCTTGACACCAGCGGAGCAGCATCGCGTTTTTCTTCCCTCCGTTCCTCTCGCGCAGCCCATGCTGCGGCTTTCCAGTCTCTACTACGACACCGAAACCAGCGGGGAGCCGGATGAGGCGTTCCGCGTCTGGAACATCAGCGGACGCACGCTGGATCTGGACGGCTACGGCGTGAGCGATGGGTCGCGCACGGTGGTCTTCCCTTCCCTCGAATTGCCGGCCGATACTGGCATCTGGTGCACGGGCGATGCGCTCGCCTTTGCCCGCTCCTTTGGCTTCTCGCCTGGCTGCGAGTACGGCGCGGACAACGATCCGACCGTGCCGAATCTGAGCGGGCCAACCTTGCGCTTCGGCAACAACGGCGGGCAGGCATTGCTGCTGGGCCGCGCCGGCCAGCGCATCGACGCCGTCGTCTACGAAGGCGGTGACGCGACACAGGCCGGCTGGCAGGGTCCCGCTGTCGAGCCATACACGCCCAGCACGGCCTATGGCGCTGAAGGGCAGATCCTTTACCGCAAGTTCGACTGGCAGACCGGCCAACCGCTGCCCGACAGCGACACACGGGGTGACTGGGCGCAGGATCCAAATGACCACATCGACGGCCGCCGTGTCCAGTATCCCGGCTGGGATCTGGACGCCTTCGCCCGCCCGACCACCCTGAATGCAGACGGCGAGTTCACAGTCGCGCTTGGGCCGGACAACCTGTTTGATGCGGTCAATGGGGCGTTCACCGGCGCGCAGCACTCGATACGGATTGAGGGCTATACGTTCGAGCATCTCGCGTTGGGGCAAACCCTGGCGGCACGCGCCGCACAAGGCGTTGACGTCACACTGCTGCTGGAGGGCGGCCCGCCAGGTGGCATCTCCGACCAGCAGCGCTACATCACGCAGTTGATCGAAGATGCGGGGGGCCAGGTCTGGTTCATGGTCAGCGACCGCAACGGCGCCGACGACCGCTACGCCAATCAGCACGCCAAGTTCGCGATTATCGACGACCAGCTGGCGCTGATCAGTTCGGAGAACTTCTCCGGCGATTCGATGCCCGACGACGACAAGAGCGACGGCACGCTGGGCCGGCGCGGTTCTGCCCTGCTGACCACAGCGCCGCCGGTTGTCGCGCATCTCCAGGCGCTGTACGCGGCTGATTTCGATCCCCAACACCACCTCGATCTGTTCCGCTGGTCCGCTGCCGATCCGAAGTATGGCGCGCCGCCGGTCGGTTTCGTTCCCAGCGCAGAGACCGGCGGCACGGGCTATCAACCCCTCTACGCCCAGCCGCTGACCTTTTCCGGCGCGTTGACGGCGGAGGTTGTCCATTCGCCGGAGACCAGCTTGCTGCCAGTTGATCAAGGCGGCTTGCTGGGCATGGTTGATCGCGCCGGCGCGGGCGACACGGTGCTGGTTGAGCAGCTTTACGAGCGGGTCCACTGGGGTGGCAGCAACGACACGCCTCAATCGGCGCCGAACCTGCGGTTGCAGGCCTATATCGACGCTGCGCGCCGCGGTGCGACCGTGCGCATTCTGTTGGATGCGTATTTCGACACCGGTGACAACGCGGAGACCGTCGCCTACATCAGCCAGATCGTGCAGAACGAGGGGATCAATCTGCGGGCTCTGCTGGGCAACCCCACCGGCCGCGGCATTCATAACAAGATGATCCTGGTGGAGGCCGGCGGAGAAAAGTGGACACATCTGGGCAGCATCAACGGCAGCGAGGCGTCCAGCAAGGCCAACCGCGAACTGGCGATCCAGGTTCAGTCGGATGCCGTCTACGCTTATTTCGCACCGGCGTTCTGGGTCGACTGGACCAGTTCCGGTGGGTTATGTTGCTCTGATGCAGCTTTCATAGAATAGCGGCATGGGTTGATCTCGCGTTGACAGTCCGCAAGCGCGATGTTATACTCGCGTCACTTGTAAACGCTTGCTACTCTTCCGGAGGTTGGTGCACCGCTGCGCCGTTCGGGATAGTACTGCCACCGGTCTTCCTCTCATGCGCATTCTGGCCATCAGCGACAAAGTCGTACCGCTGCTTTACAGCC
The DNA here is from genome assembly GCA_020634615.1 of Anaerolineales bacterium. Taxonomy (GTDB): domain Bacteria; phylum Chloroflexota; class Anaerolineae; order JAAEKA01; family JAAEKA01; genus JACKBK01. The sequence continues at coordinate 148,830 of JACKBI010000014.1, read as the reverse complement.
CGCAGATTCGGGACGTAGTCGGCCAGATCGATCTTGTCGTCAGTTGTGGCGATCTTCCCTTATACTACGTCGATTTCGTGGCCAGCACGCTGGATGTGCCTTGTTTCCTGGTCCATGGCAACCATGCCGCGGGCGAGGAGTTCAAGCACCAGGACTCGCTCAACGCGCCGCCGCGCAATCCGCTGGATATCGATGAACGTGTCGTCTGCGAGGGAGGCTTGCTGATGGCGGGGCTGGACGGTTGCATTCGCTATAACAAGAATCCGCGCTTTCAGTACACCCAGTCGGAGATGTGGCGCAAGATTGCCCGGATCGTCCCCTCACTCTTGTGGAACCGGGTCACGGATGGGCGCTATCTGGACGTTCTGGTGGCGCACAGCCCGCCGGCCGGCATCCACGACGGACCGGACCGCGCCCATAGCGGGTTCACCAGCTTCCTCTGGTTCATGCGCCGCTTCAAGCCGCGCTACTTGTTGCACGGCCACAAGCATGTCTATCGACCTGACGAAGTTACCGAAACCCGTTTTCATGATACGTTGATTATCAACGTTTTTCCCTGGAAGGTGATCGAAATCGATGAGTGACACGCTCGTAACTGTATTTGGCGGGGGTCGTGTGGCGAAAGACGGCCAACTCTACCGCGAATGTCAAACGCTGGGCGCGCTGCTCGCGCAAGCGGATTTTCTCGTTGCTACCGGCGGGTACTACGGCAGCATGGAGGCGGTGCTGCAAGGCGCCGCTGAAGCCGGCGGCCATACGATCGGGTTTACATGCTCGATCTTCGACGCAGCGCTAAAACCCAACGGCTGGGTGCACGAGGAGCGCAAGACCGGTTCCATGCCGGCGCGCATCGAGCGCATGGCAGTGGAAAGCGACGCGTTTGTGGTGGTCCACGGCGGGCTGGGCACGCTGGCCGAGCTGGCGCTGGTCTGGGACATGATACTGACCGGCGAGGTGCGCGCCCGACCCTTTGTCATCGTTGGGCAGGAATGGCCGCAGGTGGTGCAGAGCATCAGCCAGCACACACAGATGGGCTCGTCCGCGCTGAAGCTGCTTACGTTTGTGGAGACGCCGGAAGCAGCGGTAGCACACCTCCGGGAAGTACTGCCCAGGTGACTGCGCACCGCCGCTGAGGTTGCGGAGTACTACAATAGCGGAGTGCGCATCCGGACTTGAAAACAGACGCTTTGGCCGGTCTCCGACCGTGCCACTCCATTTTCATTCATGGTTGTGCGCTCAGCGCATGATTGTCTCAGATGCTCAGGGGCGCTGCGGCTGATCTGTGCGAAGCCAGCCGTCCGTTGAGTTGTTTTCAAACCAGGCACCCGGCCGGTCGGACCCGGCACTCCGATCAATGAAAATGAGAGGGACTCGGTCGGAGACCGGCCCGAGCGACACGCTATTGTCAAAGCAGTCTCCCTACTTCCCAAGCAGATGAAAACCCCCTGGCCAGTTTGCACGACCGGCCAGGGGGTTTTGTGTAAGTCGTTTCCGATCGCTAGCGATTGGAAACGACGTCAGTTCAACGGGTCGCGTCTGCGGTCAAAGCAGCAGCATACCCAGGACGTAAGGCAGAATGGCCAGCAGCCCGAATGCCGGTTGCAGGCGAGCCGTCCAGTTGTTGCGGTCCCAGTTGAACAGCAGCATGGCCAAAACCAGCGCCAGCAGTCCGCCGGCCACCAGCAACGCCACCGATGCGAGCGGATTGAAAGCTGTCTCCGCACCGTATGCCAGGCCGCTGTAGGCGTCCATCGCATAGGTGGCCGGGAAGAGTCGGGCGAACATCTGCACCTGTGACGGCAGCATGTCGAACGGCATCATCAGCCCGGAGAGCAGCATGGAGGGCAGAAAGATCAGCTGCGACCACAGCAGCGTCGCCCGCGAGCTGGATGACACCACACCTATCAGAACACCCAGCCCGGCGAATGCCACAAGGGACGCCAGGGTAACCACCACGAACCAGCCCCAGTCGGACGGCGCAGGCGCACCGAACAGCGGCGTTGCCGAGACGACAATGATGACCGTCACTACGATAACGTGCAGCGAAGTTGTCAGCATCGGGGCGCTCACGATGTTGATGGCCGGCACACCACCGATCTTGAAGCTGCGAAAGATGCCGGCGTCGCGGGCGTTGACCAGCGGATCGGGCAGTCCCATCAGTGTCCCGATCATTGCTGCGAAGATCACCATGGCCGGGATCATGTTCGCGGTGAACATCGGGTTGATCTGCGTCATGACCAACCCCATCATGGCGTAGAAGCCCAGCGGAAAGGCATAGGTCAGGAACAGAAGCTGCCGGTTGCGCAGACTGCTGCGCATCTCGATGGTCGCGTGGTTGGTGAAAGCAGTCATTTCTTGCCTCCTGCGTTGGTGATCTCCAGAAACCGATCTTCCAGCGAGGGCCGCTCGACCCGCAGGTCGACCAGCGCATCGTCATGGGCCTGGACGTAATTGATCAATGCGGACACGGTCGGCCCGACATCCGAGCTGAAGTAGACGACATACTCCTCTTTCAGTGCACGTTGCTGCACGCCGGGGAACGACCCGTTGACCTGCTCCAGGCTGTGCTTTTCGGTGTGGACCGACACCTTGGTCAGTCCATCGCCGGTCGCGGTGATTTCCAGCGGCGAGCCGGTGGCGGCAATCCTGCCGTTGAGAAGGATCGCAACCCGGCCGGCCAGTTCTTCAGCTTCGGCCATGTCGTGCGTTGCCAGCAGAATGGTCGTGCCGCCCGCTTGCATCTCACGCATGAGATCATGCAACTCGACGCGTGAAGCGACATCCAGTCCCGCCGTCGGTTCATCGAGGATCAGCACTTCTGGTTCATTGGCCACAGCCAACGCCAATGCCAGCCGCCGTTTCTGTCCGGTAGAAAGCTCACCGTAGGCCGCACCGCGCTTTTCGGCCAGTCCCAACCTGTCAAGCAAGTCGTAGCGTGGCGCAATGCCCTGGTAGGCGCAGAAGAACTTCATCGCTTCACTAGCGCTGATGGTCTCCGGCAGGCCGGAAGTCTGGAGCTGCACACCGATCTTGCCGCGCAGCTTGCGCGCCTCGCGGCTGGGGTCAACGCCAGCGATTTGCAGCGTGCCGCCGTCCGGTTGGCGCAGGCCCTCGAGACACTCCAGCGTGCTGGTCTTGCCGGCGCCGTTCGGCCCCAGCAGTCCAAAGATCTCGCCGCGCGCCACCGCAAAGCTGATGTCGTCCACGGCTACGAAATCGCCGTAGACCTTGCGAAAACCTGTGACGTTGATAATATTGTTGGTCATAGCTATTGCTCCATTCATGGCACGCACCGGCCTGCTGATGTGTTGCGTACCGGGCTAAAGAAGCCTGGCGGCTACCGGCACGCCGTCGCTTGCGACAACTGTCTGATGTCGAGTGTATCAAATTGTGCCTGTGATACGCGTTCGGCTTCATCGCGATCGTGTTGCGCTTGTATTAACTGACCTCAGTATAAGCGCTGGACGCCGACCTGTCATCGGTCCACCGGTTCGTCACACGCGTCCAACTGGACAGTGTACCAGCGGACAATGACAAAACGCGGCGACACGAGTACAATGAAGGCGCCATGAAACACTCCGACATGCCAACGACTAGCAGCAGAAGATTGCCGACCGGCGCGTCCGATCAGATTGAAGCACGCGAGACTCGCCCCTTTCTTGGCATCGTCACCGTTGTCCTCGTCGCGCTGACCGTTCTCTCGTTCTCGTCCGATCCTGAGTTGCGGACCATGCCGGCTGCCGCGCTGTTCATCGGACTGATGCTGGCGCACGGAGCGTTGTACTGGTTGTTATTGCGTCTGCCAGCGATGCAGGCGTGGCACGTGGGCTATCTTGTGGTGCAGACGGCGCTCGCCGCGGCCATTGCGCTGCTGGCCGGAAACGTTGCGGTTGACTTCGGGTTGTTTGCTGCACTGATCGGCCTGGCGGTCGGCATGCTGCGCAACCGTATCGCAGCCGTGATTGCGGTCATTATCCTGCTGGCGCTTTCGCTGTTGATCGGGCTACAAACGACGGAAGGCATGAGTCTGCCCTGGTGGCTGTTTTCTGTCGTGCCGATGACCGCCTTCGTGGTCGTCTATGTCGTGCTGTATACGCGCCAGGCGGAGGCCAAGGCAGAGGCCCAACGGCTGCTGCGCGAACTGGAGACAGCCCATCGGCAACTGGCAGAGTATGCTGTCCAGGTGGAAGACCTGACGCTGGCGGCCGAACGCCAGCGCATGGCGCGCGAGCTGCACGACACGCTGGCGCAGGGGCTGGCGGGGCTGATTTTGCAGTTGGAGGCGGCTAAGTCGCAACTGGAGGCGGGCCGCACAACTCGCACCGGCGAGATCATCGACCAGGCGCTCTTACGGGCGCGCGAAACCCTGGGCGAGGCGCGCCAGGCCATCGGCGACCTGCGCAGCAGCGACGGCGTGCCGGCCGATCTGGGGTTAGCGATCCGCCGCGAGGTCGACCGGTTCAGCGCCGCGACCGGCATCCCCTGCGCTGTCGAAGTTTCATTGTCGGCTACGCTGCCGCAACGGTCCACCGAACACGCCGTGCGCATCGTGTCAGAAGCCCTGAGCAACGTGGCTCTGCACGCCGAGGCTGACCATGTCTGGGTGAGCGCTGCGCAGCAGGACGACCTGATCACGATCACCGTGCGCGACGACGGGGTCGGGTTCGACAGAGATCCGCAGAAGCCGGGCGCGGGCCATTACGGGCTGGTAGGCATGCGCGAGCGCGCTCGGCTGGCCGGCGGAATGTTGGCCGTGACCAGCGCGCCGGGCCGCGGTACGGCGGTGCAACTCAGCCTGCCAGCGAGCCATGACGGAGAAGCGAGCGGCGATGGTCAACACTGATTCCCCCATTCGTGTGCTGGTGGTGGACGATCACCTGATCGTGCGCGAGGGACTGAGCCTGATCCTGGAGACGGCGGACGGCATCGATCTGGCCGGCGAGGCGGCTGACGGGGCTGAGGCCGTCCGTCAGTGTCACGACCTGCACCCCGACGTGGTGTTGATGGACTTGCGCATGCCCGGCATGGATGGGCTGACGGCCATCGGGCTGCTGCGCCAGCAGATGCCTGAAGTTGCCATCATCATCCTGACCACCTACGATGAGGATGACCTGATGGTGCGCGGCCTACGGGCCGGCGCGCGCGGCTTTTTGCTCAAGGACACCGACCGGGCGACGCTGTTGGACGCGATCCGCGCCGCAGCGCGCGGCCAGACTCTGCTGTCGCCGGATGTTATGCAGCGTGTCCTGGCGCATTCGGCGACGCCGACGCCCGCGGCGGCTGGAGGCGGGCCGTTGGACCTCACCGAGCGCGAACTGGAGGTGCTGGTAGCCGCGGCCGCCGGGCAGCGCAACAAAGAGATCGCCCGCGACCTGGGCATAACGGAGCGGACTGTCAAAGCGCATCTGACCAGCATCTACAACAAATTTGGAGTTGACTCGCGCGCCGCTGCGGTTGCCGTGGCCGCCCAGCGCGATTTACTACCCCACGACTGACATCCGGCAATGCGTCCGGCCAATTTCATTCCTCGAGGTTTCGATCACCTGTCATGACCCCAACCGACGTCCCATCTTCTGCCGCGCGCCTCCAGCGCCGGCAGGCCAACTCCTATTTTCTGTCGTTCATCATCCTCGGATTGACATCAGCCGCCCTCGGGCCGACAATTCCCGGTCTGGCCGGGCACACCGGCTCGACCGTCGGGCAGATCAGCATCCTGTTCACGACTCAGGCTTTCGGCTACCTGCTCGGTTCGCTGCTCAGCGGCTGGTATTTCGACCGCCGGCCGGCGCACCCGTATCTGGCGGCCGCGCTGACTCTGATGGCGCTGGTGATCGCGCTGATCCCATTGAGCTCGCTGCTGGCTGCGCTGGCCGGGCTGTTCTTCCTGGTCGGCCTGTTCTCAAGCTCCATCGACGTGGGCGGCAACACGCTGCTGGTCTGGGTCTATCGCGATGACGTCGGACCGAGGATGAATGCGCTGCATTTCTTCTTTGGCCTGGGTGCGCTGATTTCCCCGCTGGTCGTGGCCTGGGTCATCAAATCCACCGGCGACATCAACTGGACCTTCTGGCTGCTGGCCGCGTTGACGTTGATCCCTGCGATCGTCTACGCACGCACGCCAAGTCCCGTGGCGCCGCGCGACAGCGCGACTCCCGATAACCGTCCGGTGAGTTGGCTGCTGGTAGGGTTGATTGCGGCGCTCTTCTTTCTGTTTGTCGGCACGGAACTGGGATTTGGCGGCTGGATTTACACCTATGCGGTGGAGACCGGCACTGCCACTGCGATTACCGCCGGTTTCATGACGTCGCTCTTCTGGGGGGCGTTGACGCTGGGACGGTTGGTGTCGATCCCGCTGGCCGCGCGCTTGCAGCCGCGGGTGATGTTGACCATGGACCTGGTGGGTCTGGTGTTTTTCCTGTTTTTGCTGCTGGGCTGGGCGAATGTGCCGGGGGTCGTGTGGATTGCCGCGGCCGGCTTTGGGCTGAGCATGGCCAATGTCTTCCCGACCCTGATGATCCTTGCTTCGGCGACTCTGCCGATCACGGGGCGGGTCACCAGCGCTTTCATGGTGGGCAGCAGCCTGGGCAGCATGACCATTCCCTGGCTGATGGGCCAGACCTTCGAGTTGAGCGGCCCGCAGAGCATCGTGTTGTTGCTGCTGGTCGCCACGCTGGCCGCGGCGGCGGTGTTCGGCGCGTTCGTGCTGGCCGCGCGGCGTCAGGAGGTACCTGTGGCAAGCAGGTCGGCGGGGTAGGCAAGTAGTCCAGCCTGGCTGGCTGCTTTCCACAAGGCATGGTCGAATACGGCCACGGTAACGGGTTCACCCAGACCTTCCTGCCAAAGCAGCGCCGAAGCTAGGTGAACGGCGTCGTAACCGCGTAGGTTGTACTGCCAAGCGAGTTGCTCGGCACGCGCGACCGTTGCCTCGCTGACACGAGTTCGGACCAGGCGCGGCCAGTCTTGACGAAAGCGGTCCAGGCTGGCAAGCGCCTCTTCGCTGGTGAGTGCAGATGTTCGTATGGCTTTGGCCAAAGCAGCGCCAACTTCTGCACGCGTGATAACCGCAGTTCCGGTCAACTGCGCGGCTGTAATGGCGTCGCCAACGGCCTGCGAGCCTCGCTCCTGGACATAGCGTTTGACGAGAGCGCTGGAATCGAGATAGAGGATCACTCGCGGTCCTCCAACAGCAGTTCGGCGACGGTCCTTTCTCCCCTAGCCTTTACTTCAGGAACCCACGGCTCAAGCGTTTGCCCGTTCCAATCCAGCAGCCCGGCCTCGACCAGTTCTTCCATTCGCTGCTCAATGGTAGGACGAATCGGCATGAGCCGGGCCACTGGCTTCCCGCGCTCGGTGATTATCACAACCGATCCTGCTTTTGCCTGCTGGACATAACTGCTTAGCTGCGCTTTGAAGTCACGTATCCCGGTAGTCGTTTGAGACAAAGTTGCACCTCATTGGAAATATGTGACTACATGATAGCTCAAGAGGTCGCGCACGTCAAACGATGTTCGTATGTCTCAATCGCTCCATACGTCGTACACTTGCAACGATTGTCCGGGTAAAACTATCACAGTGCCCCGCGCTGACCGGCTGGATATCTACACTTTGAGGATCGTCGTCGGCGAGACCCCAGAAGACACTAAGGGAAACGAAGGAAATAAAAGCCGCGTGAGCTTGAACTGACGCTCACTCTGTTTTCCCTCGTTTCCCCTCCGTCCCCTCTCCCCTACGCCTCCAGCGTCGAGATGTCACCCACGTCCTTGCCCTGCGCACGGGCCTTGAGGACGCGGCGCATGATCTTGCCGGAGCGGGTCTTGGGCAGGCTGTCCACAAACTCGATCTTGCTGGGCACGGCGATAGGGCCGGTCTCGTGGCGCACGTGCTCCTTCAGTTCGTCAATCAGCTTGTCAGTTCCCTCGTAACCGGTGCGCAGGATGCAGTAGACCCAGATGACATTGCCGCGCAACTCGTCGGGCATGCCGATGGCCGCGGCCTCGGCGACGGCGGGATGGCTGACCAGCGCGCTCTCGATCTCGGCCGTGCCCAGCCGGTAGCCGCTGACCTTGATCACGTCGTCGATGCGGCCGATCACCCAGACGTAGCCGTCCTCGTCCATGCGCGCCGAGTCGCCGGTCAGGTAGTAGCCGTGTTCCTTGAAGCGCTCCCAGTACTGGCTGACGTAGCGCTGTGGATCGCCGTAGACCGTGCGCGCCATGCCAGGCCAGGGGCGTTTGACGATCAGGTAGCCGTCCTCGTTGGCTGGCACCGGCTGGCCGTCCTCGTCTACGATTTCAACCTCGATGCCGGGGAAGGGGCGAGTGGCTGAGCCGGGTTTGAGCGGCATTGACGGCACCGGCGTGATCATGAAGCCGCCGGTCTCCGTCTGCCACCAGGTGTCCATGATGGGGCAATTCTCCTTGCCGATGATCTTGTGGTACCAGCGCCATGCTTCGGGGTTGATGGGCTCGCCGACGCTGCCCAGCAGCCGCAGGCTGCTCAGGTCATGTCGCTGCGGCCAGGCATCGCCGAAACGCATCAGGCCGCGGATGGCAGTCGGAGCGGTGTAAAGGATGGTGATGCCGTAATGCTCGATCATCTTCCACCAGCGGTTGGGGTAGGGATGGTTGGGCGCACCCTCGTACATGAAGCTGGTGGCGCCCAGGATCAGCGGCGCATAGACAATGTAGCTGTGGCCGGTGATCCAGCCCGGATCGGCCGCGCACCACCAGCGATCCTCTTCCTTGATGTCGAAGACCCACTTCAGGGTGGTGCTGGTGTAGACCTGATAGCCGCCATGCGTGTGCAGCAGGCCCTTTGGCTTGCCGGTAGTGCCGGACGTGTAAAGGATGAACAGCGGATCCTCGGAATCCATCACTTCGGTTGGGCAGGTGGTCGAGGCGATAGGCAGCGCCATCAGGTCGTGATACCAGTAGTCGCGGCCTGCCTCCATGGACACGTCCTGGCCGGTGCGCCGGACGACGATGACGTGTTCCACCACGGGCGAGCGATGGATCGCCTCGTCGGCCATGCTTTTCAGATCCACGGTCTTGCCGCGCAGCCACGCGCCGTCGGCGGTGATCAGCACGCGGCTTTGGGCGTCCTCGATGCGATCAGCCAGCGCCTGCTCGCTGAAGCCGCCGTAGACCACCGAATGCACCGCGCCGATCTTGGCGCAGGCCAGCATGGCAATCGGCAGCTCGGGGATACGCCCCATGTAGATGGTAACGCGGTCACCCTTGCGCACCCCCATGCTGCGCAGGACGTTGGCGAAGCGGTTGACCTCCTGCCACAGACGGAAGTAGGAGAAGGTTACCTTGTCGCCCGGTTCTCCCTCCCAGATTAGAGCCAGTTTGTTCTTGCGCCAGGTAGTGATGTGACGATCGAGGGCGTTGAGCGCGATGTTGGTCTTGCCGCCGGAAAACCATTTGTAGAACGGTGCGTCTGATTCATCCAGCACTTGGGTCCACGGCTCGTACCATGAAAGTTCGGCAGCCCGTTCCGCCCAGAAAGCCTGTGGGTCAGCCTGAGCGCGGGCGTAGACAGCATCGTAGTCGGGGACATAGGATTGGGCGACGACTTCAGCCGACGGATAATAGACTTCGTGTTCGGCGCCAATAATATCAGCTTCGCGGTCCATGACAGCTCCTCCTTGAGCGTGTGCGGGGTTGAATGTGGCGCAATTCTAGCACGAGGGAGGAAGCGGAGTCAAACGGATGGCGAGGAACCGCTGGGAAATAGGGAAATAGGGAAACAGGGAAATAGGGAAACAGGGAAACAAGGAAATCGTCGTCGAGAGGAGCTGTCAGGTGACCGTTGCCGGTTAGTTCGCCACCAGGCTGCCGATCAGATCGGGCAGCGCGGCGATGTCGGGCGCCAGCAGGAGGCGGTAGGCAGGCGCTTGTTGCACCAGTGCCTGCAAAAGCGCGAGGTGCGGGGCGATGTAATCGCGGTCCCAACGCTCGATGCTGTTCGGCACCAGCGCCAGCAATGCTTCCGGGGCTTCCATTGGTTCTACGCGGCTGCACTCCAAACCGGGTGTGACGCTCGGAAAGAGCAGCACGCCCGCTTCTGCCTCATCCTGCCAGACATCGCCATACGCGTCCTGAGCGGGGATGGCCCGCTTGCGCCGGTCCGCGGGGTCGCCCTGGAAGCGGTGCAGCGACGGGAAGCGCGCCAGCGTGTCATCATAGGCCGCCAGCAGACCGGGATACGCGCAAGCCAGCACACCGTCTGCTGACTGGCTCAGCAGCGGCGAGTCGTTGGAAACCAGCTTCCAGCCGGCCTCCAGCAGGCTCAAGCCGGTGGTGGTCTTGCCCGCGCCGATGTCGCCCACCAGCAGCACCGCTTTGCCGTCACGAGCGGCAGCAAACGCATGCAGCGAAAAGAAACCGCGTCGCCGCAGCAGCGGCCCCAGCACGATAATCAGCATATCGTCGAACGCGCCATAGTGGTCGAACATCTCCGGCAGCAGATCACCGTCCACGGTTCCTGCTGCCAGGTCCACCGACACAGTTCCCCAGCGCGGAAAATGGGCCGTCAGCAGATCGCCATCCAGCGTGCAAGTCAACAAGCGCGACTCGGATACGACCTGTCCAGCTGGTTGCCATGGGGGCAGCGACTGAACTGTTCTGAGACGCAGCAGCACGTCCACCGGCCGACCTGCACACATAAACGGCCCGAAGACGGCCCGTAGCCGGTCGCGAACCATGACATCCACGCCGACGCCGATTATTATGTTGTGCAGGTTGTAGACATCGCTTGTCGAACTCATGACGCAAGTATAGCACTAGTGGAAGCAAGTGGATGAAAAACTGCTTGACAAAAACAAAGTTCCTTGGTAAACTCGCGCCGTTACTCAAGCTCTCCTTGGTGGACCCTTGTTCTGTCAACGCTACTTGGACAGATGGCAGCCGGCGCTGTTTCGTGCGAATGCCAGCAACGCTACACCCGTCCATCAAGCCTGGCACGAGACCACTTCCTTCAAGAAATTGCTTCCATATTGTGAGATGTCAGGATGGCGCGTTGGGCTCGTACTGGCAGACGATCTATCAAACTCGGACTGCAAGGCCTGCACAGCAGGTGTTGCAGCAAACAAACCGACTTCCGGAGGTCACCATGAAGTACACGAAGCCCCAGATTAAGAAGCACGACGAGCTGAAGCAAGTTACGTTCAGCAGCCACTAAGCCGTTAGGCTCCCTGTGGTGACGGCGGCAATCTTTCGCCTGATCCACGACTCAGTATGCTGGCGCAACCCCTAGTGGGCCAACCAGCCACGCTGACGCCTTGAGGCCGGCATTGCCGGCAACCTATCTAGCCTAACGTGCCTTCCTGATATCTCACAATCGATACGGCTCAACCAGGACTGACGGTCCTCTCCTGATCGGCAGAGCCACGTTCGCTGGCAGGACCGTCAGTCCATCGCTTGATCAACCTTGATGTAAAGCTACGTACGGTGTGACCCAGGTTTCCCGAATCTCCCAACTCGTCCACATACTTCGCTTTGATGGCGACCTGTCGTCCCAGACGTCCTTCAGTCCTGATGTCTGGGGCGATTTAGCTATTACGGCGATTGCGCTCGGACTTGCACCGTTGTTGTACGTGCGCACTGCCTCGCTGGACCTACCTCCAGCGGCGCGGGCCAAGCTGTCCGTCACCTACAGCGCGACGCAAAAGCGCAACCACGCCATCGCCCGCCAATTGGGCGAGATGCTGGCAGCCATGCACGCGGCCGGCATCGAAACCATGGTTCTCAAGGGAGGCTACCTCGCGTTTCAGCTCTACCCGGATCCGGCGCTGCGCGGCATGTCCGATCTGGATCTGCTGTTCAGGCCGGCCGAACTGCCGGCCGCGGAAATGGTTCTCCAATCGCTGGGGTACGAGGGGAAACACAAGTCAGCCGACGAAGGGCCAGGCATTGTCAAGCACACCAGCACCTACAAGCGCGCCGATCCCGATGCGGTTACCTCGACGCCCAACCCCTATCTGAGCACAGCCGGCGACCGCCACGTCGATCCCCACGGGTCGCTGGAAGAGTCGTGGTTCGGCCTGCGCGTCGATGTTACGCCGGGTATCTGGCAGCGCAGCCGCCCCGTGACCCTGGTGGATCAACCGGCGCGCGCCATGGCTGACGAGGATCTGTTGCTGCACCTGAGCGTGCATCTGGTCTATCACCTGCTCATGAGCAAGCCAAGTCTGGTGCAACTCTACGACATCGCGCTGGGGAGCCAGACTTTGCCACTGAACTGGGAAACATTGGCGGCGCGTGCCCGCGATTGCCAGGCTGTTCCGTTCCTCTATGCGGCCCTCCACCTGGCCAGGACGGTCTACGGCGCGCCAGTCCCGGCGGGGACGCTGGCTGCGTTGCGCGCCTCCTGCCCGTCGCGACAGGCGCAGCGCATCGAACGCATGGGGCTGGCAGATGTGGTGCAGCAGACGCAGCGCCCACCGCTGGTCACGATCGGCCAGCGACTGGCACGCGGCGTCAGCGACCGGCGCGAGACGGCGCAATGGGCACCCAGTCTGGCCGGGAAATGGGCGGTCTGGCGCACTGCCATAGATATTGGGAAGACCGACACTGGGAAGTTACTTGGTGAGAAACTAAGCGGCGGCCAGCGCTTCAACCGGCGCAGGACGGGCAACGTTTGATGCAGACCGCACGAAGAAGCATTGACGCACTGACGTCGATGTTGTCACTGGCCGTGGCAGCCGTGCTACTGGTATTCAACGTCCGGCGCGTGCTGTTTCTTGCCGTTGCCATCGCTGATCTGGCCGGCAAGCGATCGGCGCGCGTTGCCAGGTCCAGTGCGGCCGGCGCTTTCCAGCCGGAGGTGTTGATTCTCGCACCGTTGCGCAATGAAGCGGCCAGTTTACCAGGACTGGTCGCGGCGCTGCTGGCGCTGGATTATCCTGCGGAGCGGCTGACGATTGGGCTAATCGACGACGCATCAACCGACAGCAGCGGCGCGGACATGGATGTGTTGGCAGCCAACCATCCGCGCATCAGCGTCCTGCATAACCATGCCAGCCGCGGCAAGGCAGACAGCCTGAACGCCGGGCTGGCGCGCTGGCCTGGCGGCGAGATCGTGGCAGTCTACGACGCGGATGCGCGTCCGGCGCCTGGCAGCCTGCAACAGATCATAGAGGCGTTTGCAGACTCGTCTGTTGCGGCAGCCGGCGGGATGATCCGGCCGGCCAATGGGCTGGTCACGCTGACCGCCAGCTATGCGGCTGTCGAACGATTGGTGCACCAGCAGGTGACGATGCGGGCCAAGGACCGACTGGATCTCGCGCCGGCGATACTGGGCAGCAATTGCGCCTATCGTCGCAGCGATCTGGAGGCGGCCGGTGGATTTCCCGGCGGCGCGTTTCTTGAGGACAGCCAGCTGACGGTGGCATTTGCGCGCCAGGGTCGGCGGACGCGTTTCCTGCCCCAGGCCGTCGCGTTTGATCAGGTGCCTGAGACGCTGGGCGGTTATTGGCGCCAGCATGTGCGCTGGGGTCGCGGGTTTGTGGATGTAGCAGCGGGCGGGTCCGTTGCCCGTGATGTTTGCAGTGCTCCCAGGTTTCAACCAGTGGTTGATACGGTGACGCCCGCTGAAGCAGGCTCGCAGAGCGGCGGCTCCACACGCGCGTCTCTCCCGACCCTGGCACAGCAGGTGGAGTTGACGTTGTTCAGCCTGGGATATCTCGACCGATTGGCGCTGATGGCCGGAGTCGGGCTGGCAACGGTGCGGCGTATCAGTGGCCGGCGAGGCCTGGCGGATGACCTGCTGACCGACATGCTGGCCGTCAATGTATTGCTGCCGTACGCGCAGATTGCCGCGGCTCTGGCTGCGGAACGTGCGTCGCCGGCGTGGTGGATCCGGCTGGCGGCGCTGCCGGCGTTCTTTGTAGTCGATGCAACTGCGGCATTCTGGTCGACGGTGTTGAGCGTCAGTCGCCAGCCGCGGCTGTGGCAACAAACTGAGAGAGCGTGAGTACGCATGCAGAACGTCCATACCGGCAGCAAGCCAGCCGATCCGGCTGGTCAACCGTGTAACTCCTATCTGAAACGACCTGATCCATGATTTCTAAACCCAACGAACATATCATCCTGCTGGGCGGCGGAGTCGCTGGTCTGGCAACCGGACTTGAACTGGCGCGCCGCGGCCGCCGCGTCACCGTGATCGAGAAAGGTCCGGTCGCCGGCGGGCTGGCGCAGACGTTCGAGTATGAGACGCCGGCCGGTGTGTTTCGCTTCGACATCGGCGGCCATCGTTTCCACAGCCACAAGCCTGAGATCATCGGCTGGGTGAAGGACCTGATGGGCGCGGATCTGCTGTATGTGCCACGCATCAGCCGCATTTATCTCAGCAACGACGGCAAGGCGGGCGGCAAATTCGTCGATTACCCCCTCCAGTTTCCCGGCGCATTGAGCATCTTCTCACCCGGGCAGGCGGCGCGCATCCTGTCCAGCTATGCGGCAGCCACGGTGCGCAACCGGATTGACGGCAGCGGGCCGGATGTTTCGTTCGAAGACTGGGTGGTGCGCCGCTTTGGGCGCGCGCTTTACGAAGTGTATTTCGAGCCGTACACCGAGAAGGTGTGGGGGATTTCGTGCCAGGAGTTGTCAGCCGACTGGGCGGCGCAGCGCATCAGTCTGCCCAGTCTGAGCGAGGCGGTCAAACGCGCCATTTCGCCGGGCGCTGCGCCGCCGGCCACGATTATCAGCCACTTCTGGTATCCGCGGCTGGGCTTTGGCATGATCCCCGACCGGATGAAGAGCGAGATCGAGCGGCTGGGCGGGCAGGTGATCCTCGGAACCGGCGTCACCAGCGTTGTTCCCCAGGTTGAGGGTGGTTTCACGGTTACCGTCGACGACGGCGTCGGCCAGCATCAGCTCAACGCCGACCGGGTGATCTCCAGCATTCCCATGAACTTCCTGCTGGCCAGCCTGCCGGCTGACAGCGGCAGCCGCGCGGTGGCCGAGGATTTCAAGCTGCGCTACCGTGATATCATCCTGATCTATCTGGCCATCAAGGCGCCGCAGGTCAGCAGCGACAGTTGGACCTACTTCCCCGGCCGTTCCTTGCTGGTGGGGCGAACCCACGAACCGCGCAACTGGAGTCCGCTGATGACGCCTGACGGTTACACCTCGCTGGCGGCCGAGGTCTTCACCAGTCAGGGCGAGCCGACCTGGGAACAGCCCGACGAGGCGCTGGTGCAGCGCGCTGCCGATGATCTCAGCGGCATCGGGTTCATGGCGCGCGGCTCGTTGCAGCAGGGATGGGTCAGGCGTGTGCGGTTCGCCTACCCGGTCTACGACATTGGCTACGCCGACAAAGTCAAGGCTGTCCACAAGTTCCTGGATCAGTGGTCAAACCTGCACCTGGTGGGGCGCACCGGATCGTTCCGTTACATGAACTCGGATGGTGTCATCGAAGATGCGCTGCGGCTGGCCGACTATCTGACCGGCGTGCGCGGCGAATATGTAGATGTCAGCAAGACGTACAAGGTCGACTGAGATGCCGGTGCGCGTTTGAGTAAGTCAGTTCCTCGGCTTCGCAAGTGGCCGGTTGACCGGAATAGCGACTCCTGAGCGTGAAAGTGAATTCTGATGGTGTCCGACCACTTCCGAAGTCCCCTGAATAATTTGTGAGAAGGGATGCTGTGATCCAGGTTTCTGTCGTCATCCCTGTCTACAACGGCGGAGCGGCGTTTCGTCGTTGTTTGGACGCGATGGATGAAAGTTGGCATCTTTGCTGCAAAGATGCCAACTTTGGTTGCGAGCTGATCGTGGTCGACGACGGCTCTGCCGACGACTCGGCTGCGCTGGCCGCGGCGCACGGTGCGCGTGTGTTACACACCGCCCAGCCGCGCAGCGGACCGGCGACGGCACGCAACCTGGGCGCGGCGGCAGCCAGCGGTGACGTGCTTTTTTTTATCGATGCCGATGTGGCCGTGCGACCGGAGACCGTTGGGCTGGTGGCGCAGGTCTTCGCCGCTGACCCGGCGTTGGATGCGCTGTTTGGCTCCTACGACGACCAGCCCGGCGAAAGCAATTTCCTTTCGCAGTACAAGAACCTTTTTCACCACTATGTCCACCAGCACAGCGGCGAGCAGGCGGCCAGCTTTTGGAGCGGCTGCGGCGCCATGCGGCGCGACGTATTTCTGCGCCACGGCGGTTTCGACACCACGCTCTACGACCGGCCCTGTATCGAAGACATCGAACTGGGCTATCGGGTGACACGCGCCGGCGGTCGCATTCGTCTGGTCAAGACGCTGCAGGTCAAGCATCTCAAGCGCTGGACGATCGGTTCGTTGCTGCGATCCGACATCCTGGACCGCGGCATCCCGTGGACGCGCCTGCTCTTGCGCGATGGCGACTTCAGCCACGACCTGAACCTGCAAACCCACAACCGAGTCAGCGTCGCGGCAGTGTGGCTGCTGGCGCTGGCCTTGCTTGGCGGGTGGTTCCTACCGGTGCTGTGGTTGATTGCGTTGGGCGCGGCAGTGCTGCTGCTGGCCTTGAACTGGCCGCTGTATCGCTGGTTCGCCGGCAAGCGCGGTTGGGTTTTTACCCTGGCCGTCATTCCCTGGCACTGGCTCTATTACTTCTACAACGGTATCAGCTTTGCCGCAGGCACAGTGCTGAGCCTGGAGCGGCATCGCCCCAAATCCCTGCCGCGTGCGGTCGTCTGGGGAACGGCGCTGGCGATCCTGCTGGGCGCGTGGGCATTGCGCATGCTGCGGCTCGATTTTCAGGACATCTGGTGGGACGAGGCGCGCAACATCATGGTAGCACGCGGCGCGCTGGCCACCATTGCCGCCAATGGCGAGCTGGACATCCACCCGCCGCTCTATTTCTATGCCCTGCACGTGTGGACCAGCCTGGCCGGCGTGTCGGCTTTTGCCACCCGCCTGTTGAGCGCCGGATTCGGTGTGCTGGTGGTGGCGCTGACTTTTGCGCTGGCACGATCGCTGAGTGCCCGCAGGCGGGGCGCGCTGGCCGGGCTGCTGGCCATGCTGCTGGCCGCGGTGTCCCCCTTTGCGCTGGCCGAGGCGCAGGAGACGCGCATGTACACCATGACATGGGCGTTGCTGGCCGCGGCGATGCTGGCGCTCTGGTGGGCGCTGGGCAGCGAGAAGCGGCGGGTGCTGCCGTGGGGCGCCTTTGCTGTACTGTGCGCTGCGGCGCTGGCCACGCACTACGGGGCGGCCATTGTGCTGGCCACATGGGCAATGTGGCTGCTGGTCTGGGCGCTGGTTTCACCGCAGCGCTGGCGGCGACTGGGGACGCTGGTGCTGGTCGGTTTGGCTACCCTCGTGTTGCTGGCGCCGCTGACTCCTGTCATGATGCGTCAGATACCGGGCTACACCAACGCCAACCTGCAACTGCCCAGCCTGGTCGCTTACCTGGGCGATTTGGCACGCGCATTCACGCTGGGCGAGTATGCGCCCGGCTTGAGCGGCGACGGGGGACGCTGGCTGTGGCTCGCACTGCTGGTGTTCGGCGCGGTCGTCGGCCTGCTGGTCAGCCTGGATGGGACGGCTCGCAGCCGCTGGGACAGGATTTCGCTGCTCGTCCTGTGGCTGGTGGGCGGGCTGGCGGTCTACTACACGATTCTGGTGCGGCGTTCAGCCTTCGATCCCCGTTACATCAGCTTCGTGCTGCTGCCGCTGTGGGCGTTGGCCGGCTGGGCGTTGGCCAACCTCGACTCGTTGGCGCGGCCGGCGCCCTGGCTGGCGGCCGGCGCGCTGATTTTGCTGACGGTACCGTCGCTGCGCGCCGATCTGACCGATCCCAACAACTTTCGCGAGGATATGAGCGGCGTCGTGACCTGGCTTCAGGAGCGGGCGACGCCGGAAGATGTCATTCTGGTCGATCAACGTTACCCCTTTGGTTTCTTTTGGGAACGCTGGAGTAGCAATGCATTCGGTGATCTGCCAGCGACGCCGACAGATGAAGCACCGGCCCAGTATCTCTTCGTCGACGTCAACAAGATCGCCGAGCGGTTGACAACATTGGCCGGCGAGGCGCGCAACGTTTTCTGGGTCACCTGGTTCGAATCGGACAACGACCCAGGCGCGGTAGTCCCGGCCATTCTCGACGCGAACGGTGAGTTGCTTGGCAGCCAGGATTTTCGTGGCTATACTGTGACGGAATGGCGACTGGATCCGCCGTTAACGTTCCAGCTTCCAAACAACGTTCAGCCGTTGGACCTCCGGTTCGAGCCGGGGATTGTGCTGGCAGAAGGAGACTGGCTGGGCCGGCAAGCGCCCGTCAGCCGGACGCACCCAACTATTGTCGCCCTCCGTTGGCAGGCTGACCAACCAACCGGGCGGCCGCTGAAGGTTTCGCTCCGTCTCAAAGACGCCAGCGGGGCCACTGTCAGCCAGACCGATCGTGTCTTGCTCAATGATCGCCATCTGCGCACTAACGCCTGGCCGCCGGCGACCACAGCGTTGGGGTTATACAGCCTGCCGCTGGCCGATGTGCCGCCCGGAGTCTATGATTTGTCGGTCGTGTTGTATGACGAGGAAAGTCTGGCGCCGGTCGGTTTGAGCGACGGCAGCGGCGTCGAGCCGGTCCTTGGCACGCTGCGTGTTGCTGAATAGACCCGTCGTTCCCAAATCCACCGTTGCTGTGGGTAAACCAATCACCAATTCAATAGTCACTGATTTCCTATGAAACTTAACCAGCTACTCTCGCTTGGACTTATGACTGCCGGCGCGGCTGCAACGATTCTACCCTTGCAGCGCCGCGTGATCTGGGACAATGCCAATCGCACGTTCGCCATCGCCCTTGATCTGGACGATACGACAGAGGCCGCGGCCCGCGCCGGTGTTGCGCTGGACGACCTGCTGCACGAATTGTGGCACGCCGGTGCGACCCACCTGACCGTTCCTGAAGACACGCTGGCGCGGCTGATGGCGCAGGGACGCCTTGCTGTAGCAGTTCCCGTCGTTCCGTTGCCGGAGCCGCCGCGTGTCGCGCGCTGGAGTTACCTGGCATCCGGCGAGCCGGGCTTGCTGGAACGCATTAAAGTCGAACTGGATGCACGGCAGCCGGCGCTCGACACGCGGCTGATCGACGAAGGCGACCGTTCGCTGCTGGCAGTAAGCGGCGACTTTGTCAGCTTGCAGCAGGTTGGGCTGGGCTTCGACCCGGAGTTGGCTCACCTGGCCGACCATGCCGGTTTGCAGCCGCTGCCGCGCCCGGTTAGCTACCCCTGGCCGACCGCCGTGACTATCGAGCGCACACTGGCGCAGGCTGTTGCTATCACGAAATCGCATAGCAACACACCAGCGATCGTCGCCTTTCAGGGCGACGGCGCGCCCGGCCATCCCGGCGAACTTATTCTCGGCCACGAGATGCTGATGCATGAAACCATCGGCGCCATGCAACGTCAAGGGTTGACTTTCGCCTATTTCGCCGAGAGCCGGCATCAGCGCGGCGACTGGTTCGTCGCCAAGAGCCTGGCGCCCCACGTGGTGCTGGCGCACGAGTTCACGCAGCCGCAACTGGTGCCCGAAGACATGTACTCGGCGGCGCATCGTTGGGGCCTGCTGGCCAGGGAGCGCGGCATTCGTCTGGCCGTGTTGCAACTGTTTAAGGTCGTCCATGCGACTACACCGCGTGACTGCGTGGACTACGTGGCCGCGGTGGCAGATGTGCTGGTCAACCGGGAAGGGTTGCACCTCAGCGGTCGGCCCGATTTCCGCCCTGCGCACGTCCATCACAGCCACGATCACGGGCACACCCACTCGCACGATCACGATCACGATCATGGGGGGTGGGGAGTGGGGAGTAGGGAGTGGGGAGCGGAGAACCATGGGGTTGACGAGCAGCATTCACTTGATCACCATCACGATGATGTGTCTCATCATCGTGATCACGGGGAACAGCATCACCATCATGATCATGAGTCACACGGTGAGCAGGAAATCGAGCTCATCGGCTCCCAGCCCCCAGCCCCTAGCCCCCAGGCCCCACACCCCAGCCCCAGCCCCCAGGTCCCGCCCTCGCCCGTGATGACGACGCACTGCCGTGGATTGCGTTGATTCCGGCCGGGACGGCGACGCTGGCGCTGGCGGAGTTCCTGGATCTGCCGCAGAAGTTGGCTGTTCCGCTGGCGCTGGCCGGCGCGCTGGCGCCGCTGGTGGTGCAGCGGCTGGATCGCCCCGCCAATGAGTTGGAGGCGACCTTCCGTCCCTCCTATGCGCCGAAGCTGGTCGCGCTGGGCATCACTGCGACCGCGCCGCTGGCCGCGTCGCTGGTTAGTCACCGCGGCGGACTGACAGGAATGCTGCAAGGCGAGCTGGTCGGCGCCTTGGCGGCTGCCGGGCTGGCTGCGACTGTGGCCGACCGGGACTATGCGCTGCGGATCGAGGAAGTCAAGACCTACGGGCTGGACTGGATGGTGCCGCTGGCCGGCGCGCTGGCAGTGGCGATTGCTCCGGCTGTGATTGCCCGGCGCGCGCCCCTACCGGCCGAGGTGGTTGCCAGGACCGCAGTTCCAGCAGTGGTTGCCCGTCCCAGGCCGTCGCGGGCGCGCCGTTTGGTGACCGCGCTGCCGGCCGCCGGGTTCGACAAAGGCAAGGCGCTGGCGGAGCGCCAATCGCTGCGGCTGGTCGACAGGGGAATCGACGTCGGCATTCGCTACGGTGAGGGGCTGTTGCAGGATCGGCTGTCCGGCCCGGCCCGTTCATTGGCGCTCTGGTCGTTTCGTCGCGGCACGGGACTGGCCAGACGGAGACTTTTGGAGACTGTTCGCCAGACGTTGATGCCCGCTTTGCAGGAACTGACGGCCACGGAGGAAGCAACCGAACCGGTGCAACTGGTCGAGCAGCCAGCGGAACGCGCGGTCGTCGAGCCATCAACTGCATCTGTGAGCGTCGTCAACGACCGGGTGTTGCGAGCGGGGATCGCTGCCGCTCTACTTGCCGCCGGGGTCGTGGTGACCAGGGCCGGTCTGGTCGCGCCTGATCCCCTGGCGCGGCTGGACCAGGAACACACGGCCGAGCACACGCATCACCTGAGCCGCGCGCAGGCAGCCACCGGCGACGCACGCATGGCGCTCAGCGCGCAGCCGCTGCGCAAGTGGACATTTGCCACCGTCGCCGCGCTGGCGGCAGCAGCGACAGCGCCGGGACGGGCTGCGGATGTTGCATTGGTGCTGGCGACGCTGGGCGAGACAGCGTTCCTGGCCGGGTTCCGCGAGCCGGCCCGTCCGCTGGCGCGCACGGTCGCCGACCGGGTGACGCTGCCTGGAACACGGCGACCATAGGTCGATTCGTCCTTCCCGCGAAGGCAGGAATCCGCACATCACAATCCTGGGTTCCCGCTTTCGCGGGAACGACTCCACCGTCATCCTGAGCGTGTCGAACATGCGACCGCCGAGACAGCGAATAGCCAGTGAAGGATCGTTCCGGAGACATTCCCGGCAGACAGCAGCGCTTGTGATTGCGTATCGGACGAGTAAGAGCATGAGTAGGAGTAGGAGTACGAGTACGAGACTGATGCGGCCATGAATGAGACGACTCCTGTGACTGCGCCGCGGCGGCGGTTGGTCTCCACGACGTCGGTGATCTCCGCGCACAAGGTCGCGCAGATCGCCGGCTCGCTGGCGGCGGTGGTGATCTTGCCGCGGCTGCTGGGCGTCGAGGACTACGGACGCTTTTCATTCGTCCTGTCGTTGACATTCCTGGGCGCGATCCTGGCCGACCTTGGTACGCTGGACGTGTTTGGCCGCTTCGTGCCCAACATGACCGCCGACGAGGCGCGCAAGCTGTACATGCGCACGCTGGCGTTTTCGCTGGCGGTGTCGCTGCTCTGTTTTGTTGCGACGGCGGTGGCGTCGATGCTGCTGGCGAGCTGGATGGTCTGGCTGTGGGCGCTGATGGCCGGGACCATGGTGGTGCTGCGGGTCGCCTCCTGGGTGCCGTTCCAGTACGCGCTGGCGCAGAACCGGGTTGGCGCGTGGATGACCGAGCAGGCGTGGCGGCAGTGGGTCACTCTCGCGGCGTTGATCGTCCTTTACCCGCTGCTGGGCTTCACCGGCGCGCTGCTGGCGCTGGTGTTGATGGAGGCGCTGTTTGCCGGGCTGGGGCTGTGGTGGGCACGCGGCGACTGGCTGGGCCGCGAGTTGCGCGTCGAGTGGCGCTACTTCAAGCCCTTTCTGCTGGCTGGCTTCGGCTTCTTCCTGGCCAATCTGGCTGCGGTCGCGCTCTACCGTTCCGGGCCGGTGCTGGTCGAGGCGCTGACCGGCAACAGCGCGCAGGTCGGCTACATCAGTCTGGCCATCGGCATGTATCTGATGGTCTACGTCACCGTCAGCCAGTTCGCCCAGAGCCTGATCCCCGGTCTCAGCACGCTGTGGGAAGCGGGGCGCACCGATGAGATACAGCGGCGGCTGGGCGGTTTCATGCGCATCGGATTGCTGGTCACCATTCCCGGCACGCTCGCGGTCTGGCTGCTGGCCGGCTGGGCCGCGCCGCTGGTATTTGGCCAGGATTTCGCCGGCGCTGCGCCGGCGCTGCGCTGGATCAGCCTGGCCATGCCACCGGCGGTGATCGTCTGGGCGGCCAACGTTACGGCTACCGTCAGTGGCCGCGGCGCGGTCAAGTTCAGCGGTTTCCTGACAGCCCTGCTGGTCTTCCTGGCTGGCACGCTGGCGCTGACGCCAGTCTACGGTGCAGCCGGCACAGCCGCCGCGTTGAGCCTGGCCGTGCTGGTGCAGGCGCTGGTGCTGGCCGTGCGGCTGCGGCCTGAGTTTCGGCTGAGCGCGGTGTGGCGGCGGGCAGGGTAGAGCGTGTTACGTGTTGTGTGTTTCGTACATCCTGCCTCGCGACTAAGAGACTGTTTGAAAAGACTTCGGAAGTCGCCGATTGGCTGTCACGACAGACCTACAACGGTTTTGGCGGGCCACATTTGTTGACCCGGCGACTTCCGAAGTCTGAACGGGCGACTTCTCAAACAGCTTCTAGCATCCAAGTTCGGATTATCTGCTACGCAATATGCAGTACCCAATACGGACGCCGCATCCCCGACATGCCATCGATAAACGGTCACGTCATTCCACCCAGCTTCGCTCACATCCCTGCAGGCGCCTTCATTTACGGTCCTGAGGTGACGTATGAGCGGCTGGAGTTGGCGCCGCCGCCCCGCCCGCGGCAGGAGATGACGCTGGATGAGTTCTGGCTGGCGTGCTATCCGGTGACCTACGGCGAGTGGAAGGCGTTTCTGGACGATACCGGCCACGACTGGATCGGTACGTGGTGGCGGATCGTTGCGCCGCCGCGGGGCTGGCTGCGGCGGTTTGCACCATGCCAGCAGTATCCCCAGGAGATGGCCGGCTATCCGATTGTGGACGTGACCCAGGAGGACGCCTTTGCCTATTGCGGTTGGCTTTCGCAGCGGCTTGGCCTGCACTGCACGCTGCCGGACGAGTTTCAATGGGAGAAGGCGGCGCGCGGTGTCGATGGTCGCACCTTTCCATGGGGCGAAACGCTGCCGCGGCCGGAGATGGCAGATCTGCAGGCGACGCACACGCTGGGCCTCGACTACTACCGGCGCAACCTGCTGGTCAGGTCAAAAGTCGAGCTGGCGCGCAGCGGCTGGTACTGGCGCATCGGCGCGCCGCTGCCAGTGGGCGCAATCCCACAGAATGTTTCGCCCTTTGGCTGTTATGATATGGCCGGCAACATCTGGGAATGGACTACCAGCCTGTACAACCTGGCTGTGGCGGACTACCACGTGGTGAAAGGCGGCTCGTGGGGCTACAGCCCACAGCACACCGCCTGCAACTGCCGCAGCGCATGCAGCGTTACCATTCCCAGCCGCGTTTACCACGCGCAGGGCACCGGGTTCCGGGTCATGATCGTGCCCAACGGCTGATCTGCTGTGGCAGCAAGCGTCGTTTTCGTTCGTAGTAGCGGCTTCAGCCGCCTGGGCAGTTCTCGACTATCATGACGACTCATCCGCGCCGGGTCACTGGCACAACGCCGCTGCCCGTCGTCGCAACCCGCTGGACGCTGATCGTAGTTGCCACTGCGCTGACCGTCTCGGCGCTGGTGACTGCCGTCCTGCGAGTGAGCTACCCCTTCGATATCGATTTCATCGAGGACGGGATGCTGATGCAGGCGTGGCGAGTGGCCAACGGGCTGCCGATCTACGTCGAACCGTCGGGCGCCTTTGCACCGCACGTTTACATGCCGTTGTACACCTGGCTCGGCGGGCTGCTGCTGGCGGTCACTGGACCGTCGCTGGCGCCGCTGCGGCTGTTGTCGCTGGCCGCGACGCTGGTCAGCGCCGGGCTGATCACCTGGATCGGCCGGCGCGAGAGCGACACCTGGCTGATCGCCGTGGCCGGCGGCGCGCTTTATCTGGCCGGCTACCGGATCGTCGGCGGCTGGTACGATCTCGCACGGGTCGACGCGCTGTTCATGGCGCTGACCCTGGCCGGCCTGGCGGCTGTGATCTACTGGCGCAGATCGGCGGTCGGCCAGCTTGCGGCCGCGCTGTTGCTGGCCCTGGCCTACCTGACCAAGCAGAACGGGCTGTATTTCGGCGTGATCGCGGCGGGCTATCTGCTGGCAACAGAAGGCCGGCGCGGGCTGGTATTCACAGGCGCGTTTGCATTTCTCGTGGCCGTGCCGACGGCGCTGCTGAACGCTGCCAGCCAGGGCTGGTTCATGACCTACGTTTTCGGCATCGCCCTTGCCAGCCCCACCGAGTGGCAGCGGGCGCTATACAGTCTGGGCGCTGAGATATTCGGCGACATGGGCGTGCTGGCAGCGCTGTTTGTGGCTCTGGCGGCGATCTTGCTGGTGCGCTATCGCCAGTTTGCGCTGCGCGAACAGCCGTGGCTGCTCTTCATCGCTGCGGCTATTCTTGCCAGCGTACTCGGCAGAGCGTCGGTGGGCGGCGCACGCAACCAGTTGATGCAGGCGTACGCGCTGCTCTGTCTGACACCGGCGTTGCTGTGGCGTGAGCTCAGCCGGCGGTCTGCCAACCGCTGGGTCAGGCCCGCGTTGGAACTGGCCGTGGTCGCCCAGCTTTGCCTGACGCTGGTCAGTCCTGTCGGCCGGCTGATCGAGCCAGCGCCAGCGCAACGCTACCTGCCAACCGCGGCGATGCGCGAAGCAGGCGAGCGTTTCATCGCCCATCTGTCAGCGACGCCGGGCGATGTTCTGGTGCTGCTGCATCCGTACTATGCCCTGAAAGCCGGCAAGGAGCCGGCAGCCCAGATCCAGGCGCTGTGGCACGCCCGCTGGCGCGGCCGCGAGCCGCTGCCGGCCGACCTGGTGTCCCGCATCGAGAATCGCGAGTACGCCGAGATCATCTCGGACGAGAGTCCTTACTTCGAGACCGAACCGGCGCTGGTGGCCTTGATCGAGGCAAACTACGTCCCGCTGCGCCAGCTTGCACCACAAGATGCGCCGGCGACGCTCAACGGCCTGCTGGTGCGGCCGCAAATCATCTACGTCCCGCGACCCTAGCGCTGCTGCTCCCTGCATCGGCAATTCTGAATCTGGACGTGCAAGAACGCGGATGAACACGGACAGGTTCAATTTGCAACCTGCCACTTGCAACCTGCAGCCGGTGCACTTGTCTACCTATCTACTTTTTTACTTTTCTACTTGTTTACCCGTCTACCCGTCTACTTGTCTACCTGTCTACCTGTTTACTTGCTTATCTGGATGACTCCCCGAGGTGATACGATGACCGATATTATGATGGTGAATTTCCGCAACGAACGCGATATGTATCCCCCCTTCGGCATCATGTACGTGGCCGACGCGCTGATGCAGGAGGGCTACTCTGTACAGATCTGGCACGAGGAAGAGGACCAGGTGGACGCCTTCGTGCGCGCGGTGGAGCGTGAGCGGCCGCTGTGGGTCGGCTTCAGCACCATCACCGGCCCGCAGTTGAAAGCGACCATCGACGCGACCCAACGCGTGCACGCGTTGGGTATCACCACCGTCTGGGGCGGCGTCCACGCGACGATCATGCCGGAGGAGGTGCTGCGCGAACGTTACGTCGACTTCGTGGTTGTCAACGAGGGCGAGGTCACGGCGCAGGAGTTCACGCGCGAGCTGCGCAACGGGCGCAACTGGGCCGACGTGCGCGGGCTGGCGTGGAAGGACGAAGCTGGCCAGCCGGTGGTCAACATGGAACGCCCCTTCATCCAGAATCTGGACGACTTCACGCCGCGCTGGGATTTGCTGGCCGACGTGGAAGCATATCTGCTGCAATCCGGCCCCTACGACCGCGCCATCCCGGTCTACATCAGCCGCGGCTGCCCCTTCCGCTGCGCTTTCTGCTATAACGAGATCGTCATGAAGCGCACCTGGCGGCAGCACAGCGATCAGTTCATCCTCGACCAGATCAACTGGCTGAAGGAGCACCACGGGATCAACGCGGTGGACTACGCCGATGACTACCTTTTCGGACGCATCAAGCCGATGCAGCGGCTGGTGGAGTTGGTCAACATGCCCTGGAGCGGGCAGGTGCGCGTGCAGTTGCTCAAGCCGGAGTTCATCCAGTGGATGGTGGAGACCGGCTGCCAGTGGGTCAACATCGGCGCGGAAAGCGGCAGCCAGGCGGTGCTCGACTCCATCGCCAAGGACCAGAAGGCCGAGTGGATCGAGATGGGTGTGCGCAATCTTGCCGAGTACGCGCCGCACATCGAGGCCAACCTGAGTTTCATCGTCGGCCTGCCCGAGGAGGGGCCGGAGGAGCGGCGTATCACGCTGGAGCTGATCGACCGGCTGTGCCAGATCAACGCCAAAGCGCGCTGCTCGGTCTGCGTCTACATGCCATACCCGGGAACGCCGTTGTGGCCGGATGCGCTGGAGAGGGGCTATGTACCGCCCGACAGCCAGATTGGCTGGGCTGAGTTCGACCTCAACCGCGGCAACACGCCCTGGGTCAGCGAGTCGGAGGCCAGCGCGATGTGCGACATCAACGACATTCTCTACGTGGGGCGTAGCCAGGGCCACTGGCTGCTGAAGCCGTACTACGGGCTGCTGCGCTGGCGCTGGATGAACCAGCAGTTCGGCTACTACTGGGAAGGGCCGGCCAAGCGTGCTGGCGGCCAGTTGATCGACAACGTCGGCCCGCTGCGCGCCATCAAGCAGCGCTACGCCGGCAAGCTGGTCACTTACAACAACAACACCCACAAGAGCAAGATCGAGAGCCATCAGGCGGCGATGTGAGGGAGTGAAACGTGAGGCGTGAAACGTGGACACCGTGAGCAACGACCAGCTTGAACGCGTGCGGCCCCTGTGTTTGGCGTTGCCCGAAACCAGCGAGAGGCTCTCGCACGGCGAGCCGACCTTCTTTGTCCACAAGAAGGTGTTCGTCATGTTCGCCGACAACCATCACGACGATGGGCGCGTGGCCGTCTGGTTGCCGGTCCCGGCCGGCCTCCAGACTGAGTTGATCGCCAGCGAGCCACAAACGTACTTCCGACCACCTTACGTCGGCGTGCGCGGCTGGGTTGGGATCGAGCTGGCCCACATCAGCGACGAAGACCTGCGCTTCCACATCGAAGTGGCCTGGGAACTGATCGCACCGAAGCGGCTGCTGGCAAAGCGGGAGATTCCGGCAACGCTGTGAGGAGTGACGCCCGTCATTGCGGAACATACGACGTTTTGCAAAATGGACGCATCTTCGCAAATATGCTAACATGATGTCATGAACTGGGAAATCGCATACTACAGCGATGAAGTTCAAGAAATGATCGATGCCTGGCCGGTTGGCATTCGTGCCTACTATGCCAGAGTCACCGAGAGAATGCGCGGCTTGGGACCCAACCTGGGTATGCCTTTCACGCGCAGCTTGGGCCAAGGGCTGTTCGAGATACGAGCAAAAGGTAAAGAAGGTATTGGGAGAGCGTTCTTCTGCACGGTGGTTGACCGCAAGATCGTTATCCTTCACGTCTTATCAAGAAATCCCGGAAGACGCCGCAGAGGGAACTTGAAGTAGCCCGCAGGCGCCAAGCTGATGTGCAAGAGCGAGACAACAGGTGATTGCGATGAAAACACACGATGAAATGGTTCAGGGCTGGATGCAAGATCCAGGCTTTGTCCGAGAGTACGATGCGTTGGAGACGGAGTTCGCACTGTTCGATGAGCTGTTGCGGGCGCGAAAAGATGCCGGACTGACTCAGGCTGAGGTTGCCGAACGGATGGCGACCCAGCCTTCGGTCGTGGCGCGTCTGGAAGCAGGCGGCGGTCGC
Organism: Anaerolineales bacterium; assembly: GCA_020634615.1. GTDB lineage: Bacteria > Chloroflexota > Anaerolineae > JAAEKA01 > JAAEKA01 > JACKBK01. Next base: position 120,603 of record JACKBI010000014.1, on the reverse strand, counting down.
CAAAAGCACTCCCCGTCGATTGCTACTTTACAAAAATATGCTGAGGCTGTTGGTTGCCGCCTCGAAATCAAGATGGTACGAGTGTCACCGCGCCGCGGGGGCGCCTCCCAACGGACAGGCATAGACCAGCAGTCTGGATGATCCACGGACTGTCCGGCGAAGGGCTACAATCATGCAACCTCCTGAGCAACATCGCCGGCAACGGGTGATCATCGCCGCGGCGGTGGCCGCGCTGTTTGGTCTGTGCCTGTGCGTGGCCGCCATCTCTTTGCTGTTGCCGCACGAGAGCGCCCGGATCCTCAGTGGCGGCAGTCCGGTGCTGGTTCTTGGGGACGAGACACCCCCGCCCACCAGAACCCGGCTGCCAACCGCGACAATCGCGCCCACCAAAACCCCGCCGCCCTCGCCTCTCGATACGCCCACACCAGCCTCACCACCAGACCCGACAGCGACGCTTCCTCTTTCAACCGCTGATCTGCCTGCTGACGCCATTTCCGCCGAACTTACCAGGGTCGTGGACGGTGACACGATTGTGGTGATCACCGGCGGGGTGACGGAAACGGTGCGTTATATCGGCGTCGACACGCCTGAGCGCGGCCAGCCCGGTTATACAGCGGCGACCGGGCCGACCTGCGCGATGGGAGAGGGCTGGTGGCCAACACCTGGGCGTACGGAACCTGCCGATAGCGCACTGGCGTGTCGGACACGGCAGGCGGCGAACCTACACGCCGCGCCAGAGACCCGCATACTTCTTGCGGTACTTGAGATCATCCTCGGTCTCAATCAATTTCAACGCCAGCGTCTTGATCGTCTCATCCTCCAACACATCGTACATCTTGCGCAGATCATCGACGATGTCGTAGCGGATCAAGGTGCCGTTCTTCTCAGTGATGCACTCGGCGTAGCGGCCCGCGAGGCCGTTCATCACCATCTGCTGCTGCGGCTGACCGACCACCCCCACCTTCCAGATGCCTTGCAGGCAATGGCGCGCGGTGACGAAGCGTTCGTCACGGGTCACATGGAGTAGCGCGGGGAAGTCGGACAGCATCCGATTCTCAGGGTCGCTTTTGGCCAGGTTGCAGAGTATCTGTGAGGCAATCGCCCGCCGGCGGTTGTCCTTGTGGTGCAGGTCAGCCACCAGTCCATCCCAAACTTCATAGGCCCAGTCCACCGGCTGTTCGGTCTCGGCCATGATGCTGAAGAAGGCCTGCGTCTGGATTTCTTTGTCGCTCGACGTGAGCTGATCGAAAGCTGTTTTTGTGGTGTCGTTCATGAACGGTGTTCCTCGACCTTGTGCAATGTTGGGCCGCAATCGATGGATACGCATATGGCTGGCTGGCTCGGTTGCAGACCGGCCAGAGCATGAACCAACCGGCAAACGTTGTTACGACCCGCGCTTAGTCAGTTCATCTCGCAAAGCATATCGAGCGCGCAAGTCCTGCTGTGCTCGCGCGATAAAGCGATCGGTATCCGCGGACGAGCCGAGCCAGAACAGATGGCTGGGGCAGTTACAGTCAGATGAGCCGAAACCTGAGATGCAGGCGCCGGCGTGATGACCAGCCCATTCTGCCCAGTAACATTCGAGCCGCCGCGGGTATTCAATCACCAGCGCGCCCAGCAGCCGGGTAAAAGGCAGCAGGTAGTCGATGTGCCAGTGTTGACGCTTGCTGCCCGCCGCGTGCCGGTTCAGCCGCGCTGCCAGCCCACCGGGGCCAAGCGCGCTGCCGGCGTAACAGTACAGCCCCGCATCGAAGCATATCCGCCGCGTCCGGCCGATCTGCAACTCAGTCTGCTCCGGCAGCGTCAGCAGCAGCATGTAGGTGCCGGGGCTGGACGTGATCACGGGCTGCTGGCCAAACTGGCGACGATCTTGTCGATGCGTCGCTGGCGAGTCTCCGCGGCCTTGGCCGTCTCTACCTGGCGCACATGTTCCTTGCGCGTGCTGTAAGCCAGCCGGTCGAATGCCGCGATCGCTCCAGCCTCGGCCAGCGCGGCCGCCAGATCGTCGGGAACTTCCACGGTGCGCGGCTCGCTGTCCAGTTCCAGGGTGACCTCTACCACGTCGCCAGCCTGCACGCCGGCTGCTGTCCGGTGTTCCGCAGCCAAAGGCAGCATGAACACGTCACCGTAGGCAGCGACCGTGCTGCTGTAGGTGTAGTCGTTGAGTGTGACTTTGACCGGGGGCCGCTTCTTTGTCCCCAGCGCGGCCACTGCCTCGGCTGGCACTGGCAGGCCAGTGGCGTTGACACCCTCGGCTTGGGTTACTGTGGTGGTGAAGGTTGTCTTGGTCGTCATATACATTACTCCAGCCGATGGGGCAGAGCGGAGATGTCCGAACTGCTGCGTCTCCCGACAACGGCACGGTTCAAGCAATGGTCCTCTGGCACAGTATGGCTGCAAATCGCAACATCGTGCGGCGATGGATTATAGCATGAGAGAGCGCCGCGGCCAACAGACGGTCGCCAATTGTCAGGACCAAAGGGTCTGCGTGATTTGCACACGCCTGCGTCAAATGGGAAATTTGGGGGATTGACTTTCCAATTGCTTTGTGTGATAATTGCGACCGAAACGGACGAAATCAGCCGTACATCTTCGGGTCAAGTTTCATACTCATCGTGAACGTATGAACGGCTTCCCTGTCTCTCAACTTCGCAAACCTTTTTGAGCGCCCCTCGGTGATTAACATCGAGGGGTATTTGGTTTTCATAAGCAGCAGGTCAAATAGATTGCTTTGCCTGCCAAAGAACATTTTCACGGGAGATAAGTAGTGAAACACATCAGGCCAATTCTTGTTTTCGTTGCTCTCATTGCCCTATCCGCCGCTGTCCTCGTATCCGTCCAAGGAAGGGACAATCGCGAAGTTGCCGGCTCGCGCTTTGTCCCGTTAGCACGGTCCGGCATATTGAATAGACAGGCAAGCGTTGCACCACCCGTGCAAGAAAGTACCGGCCCCCAGGTGGTTTCCTCCTCTCAAAACGACCTGTCACAGCCGCTCAGCGCGATTCCCCCAATCTCGCCAGAACAAGCCCGCCCCGACCCTGATCTCAATGAGCTTCGTCCACTCGGCGCGCGGATTACGGGTGACGCTGGTCCCAAGGATTTTGTTGACCCGCTTTTTCAGGAAGACTCTGACCTGTCACTTGTCAACATCGCCGCGCCTATCCAGAATTTCGAGGGCGTAAACAATGTCAATGGCGTTCTGCCGCCAGACACCAATGGCGATGTCGGGCCAAACCATTACATGCAGTGGGTTAACCTGTCGTTTGCCATTTACAGCAAGACGGGCGCGCTGTTATATGGGCCAGCAGCAGGCAACACGCTCTGGAGTGGATTCGGCGGCGCTTGTCAGACAACCAACGACGGCGACCCAATCGTGCAATATGACCATCTGGCTGATCGGTGGATGGTGAGCCAGTTTGCATTGCCGAATTACCCGAGCGGACCGTTTTATCAGTGCATCGCAGTGTCACAGACGGGTGATCCAACGGGTGCCTGGTATCGCTATCAGTTCCAGATCAGCGCGACCAAACTCAACGATTATCCCCACTTTGGCGTCTGGCCCGACGGCTACTACATGTCCATCAACCAGTTTGCAGGCAATTCCTGGGGCGGGGCTGGTGCGGTTGCGTTCGAGCGTGACAAAATGTTGCAAGGGCTGCCAGCTCAAATGGTGTATTTCGATCTTTATGGTGTAGATCCGAATCTGGGCGGCATGCTTCCAGCTGATCTCGACGGCCCGGCGCCTGCTGCCGGCTCGCCCAACATTTTTGCCCAGATGGACGACAACGCCTATGGCTATTCTCCCGACCAGCTCCAACTGTGGAATTTCCACGTTGATTGGGCCAATCCGTCCGCGTCGACCTTTACCCAAGCCAAGGTCCTGCCCACCGCCGCATTCGATGCAAACATGTGCAGCGGAAGCCGTAACTGTATCCAGCAACAGGGCACAACTCGCAGGCTGGATGCGATCGCCGACCGTCTGATGTATCGCCTGCAATACCGCAACTTCGGCTCCTATCAGACGTTGGTTCTCAACCATACCGTCGATGTGAACAGCACGGACCGGGCCGGTTTGCGGTGGTACGAGTTGCGCGATGCCGGCGCAGGTTGGAACATCTACCAACAGGGGACTTTCTCTCCCGACGCGACCCGCCGCTGGATGGGCAGTGTTGCCATGGACAGCAGCGGCAACATCGGCATGGGGTACTCTGCTTCAAGCAGCACGATGTATCCGGCCATTCGTTACACGGGCCGTTTGGCGGGCGATGCCCTGGGTCAAATGACTCAGGGCGAAGGAACTATCATCAATGGCACCGGCGCGCAGACGCACACAGCGTCGCGTTGGGGCGATTACAGCAGTCTGTCCGTGGACCCGGATGGATGTACATTCTGGTTCACGAGCGAGTATGTTCAGACGACAGGTACGTCACCCTGGCGCACGCGCATAGGATCATTTGTCCTGCCGGGATGTGGCAGCAGTCCTACACCGACAGCGACCAGCACACCGGTGCCGCCAACCAACACGCCGGTGCCGCCAACCAACACGCCGGTGCCGCCGACCAACACGCCGGTGCCGCCGACCAACACGCCAGTACCGCCGACAAACACGCCGGTGCCACCGACAAACACGCCAGTACCGCCGACAAACACGCCGGTGCCACCGACCAACACGCCAGTACCGCCGACCAACACGCCAGTACCGCCGACCAACACGCCAGTACCGCCGACCAACACACCAGTACCGCCAACCAACACGCCGGTGCCGCCGACCAACACGCCAGTACCGCCGACCAACACGCCGGTGCCGCCGACGCCGACCAGCACACCCGCTCCGGCCAGCGCGGTCATCTACGTCAGTTCGACGACCAACGGCAATTCGGGCGGCGTAGCCTATAACGATGAGGACATCGTGGCATACGATACGTCCACAGGCTTCTGGTCGATGTATTTCGATGGCTCTGATGTGGGTATCACAGGCGATGTCAATGCCTTCGCCATTATGCCCGATGGCACTATTCTCCTGTCTCTGGATGCCGCGGCGACCGTCAGCGGTTTGGGAACCGTGGATGATTCCGATATCATCCGCTTTGCTCCGACATCCTTAGGTGCAAATACGGCAGGCACATTCACGTGGTATTTCGATGGCTCGGATGTCGGTCTGACCACCAACAACGAGGATATCGATACCATTGGAATTGCTCCAAATGGGAAACTCGTTATCAGCACGGTAGGCTCCTTCGGCGTGACCGGTGCATCCGGAAATGACGAAGACCTGATCGAATTTACTGCAACATCGCTGGGCAGTACGACCAGCGGCACGTGGTCCCTCTACTTCGATGGTTCGGACGTAGGGCTGAATGACTCCTCATCTGAGGAGATCAACGGCGCTTGGATCGATTCGTCAAACGGCGATATCTATCTCACGGTGCTGGGTGCATTCTCAGTTCCTGGCGTCAGTGGCGATGGAGCGGATATCTTCATCTGTACCCCCGGATTGCTTGGATCTACAACGTCATGCACCTACAGCCCCTATTGGGACGGTTCAGCGAACGGCTTCGGAGGCGAAATTGCTGATGGAGTCCGCATCGTGAAATAAAGCGGACCAGGCACGGTAATCATGAGAAGATGGATGCGTGGAGAACGCATCCATCTTTTCATTTGACTATCTCAAGTCTTGATTCATAGTCTCATGAGTCGAAGTGACCGATAATGATGGTCGAACAGCACAGAATTCAGTAGATTATCGTTCAATGAATATGAAACCAATTCGCGGGAGCTTGATTATGAAAAGAAACCTATCAGCCTTGGCTGCCGTTGCTGCAGGACTGTTATTTGTGTCTGCGTGTGCGCCGGTAGTGACCAGCCCGGAAAGCCTGGCAACCCCAATCACAGGATCGTCGGCGCCGACCGCGCTTAGCGCGACGGCCGTCGCGTTCGACACATCGACCGAACCGCTCGCCGATGTCACTCCTGTGACAGTCACGGCAGCGACACCAACTGAACCGCCTGCCGATGCCACTGCCGCCCCAGAGGCCGGCCAGCAGAAGACGGTCACCCTGGACGATCAGGGCAAGACCATCGATCTGCTCGTCGGCGAGCGCTTCCTGCTCAACTTGGGCGAGGGCTACACGTGGGAGGTAGAGATCAGCGATCCGAACGTGGTCAGCCGCGTCACGAACATCACGGTCATCCGCGGCGCGCAGGGCGTTTACGAAGCGTTGCAGCCTGGCACGACGACTTTGAGCGCCACTGGCGACCCGGCCTGCCGCCAGACCAAGCCGCCGTGCGCCATGCCTACTACTCTGTTTACCGTGACGTTGGTCGTGAGCTAAACCTGGCCGGCGTCACGAGTCGTCGTTGCCATGGACGGCTACGGTCGCACCCATTCGATGTCGCTCACGAACAGCGCGCCGCTCGACGTCTGATCGAAGAGCAGCGCGACCTCGGCGATGTCGCTCAGATCGACGCCGGCAAAGCTGCTCAGGGGAAAGCGAATGGTGGTCAGTGGCACACGACCGGTGAAGAAGCCGGTTTCAGTGACTGAACTGTCCTGCATCAAGCCAGGGGGAAAGCCCAACGCCGGCTCGTCCGGCCGGGTGTGCACGGCGGCGCTGTTGCCCGCGCTGTCGGTGATCTGCACACTGATGGCCTGCGGCTGCCCCGCCGGGTTCAAGGGCGATGCCGGATCGACTGCAGCGCGCAGGCTCAACGTGCTGAAAGCGCTGAGATCGCCCACTCCCTCCGGCAGGGCAAAACGGAGCGCGGCGCCCGGCGTCTCCCAGGAAACCACCGCGTGGGCCGGCTGGCCGGGCACGGTCACATAGTTGCGCCGGCATGGCTCGCTGCCGGGCAGGGTTTGAGCGCTGTAGAAGCCCTTGGGGCAGAAATCGGAGGTGAGACTGTCAGCGGTTACAGCGCCGCCCAGCCGACTGGTCTGCAATTCATCAGTGTCCGCTGGAATCATCACGGTCTGGCGGTCGGCGGCTGGCGCCAGGAATGCCACGCGGGCCGGCTGACCGTAGAGCGCATCCGGGGCGGCTGTCGTCACGTCGATGCCCAGGCGTTCTTTGGCGTGGCCGATGGCGACTGGGTCATCAGCGAACAGTGTGGTCAGGAAATCGGTCGCATAATCCACCAGCCAGGCCCGTTGCGCCTTGCCGTCCAGCAGCGGCTCGCAGTCGGGCCGGTCGCGCTGCACTGCCATGTCGCCCGGCAAGATGGTGTTGAAGGCGTTGTGGTTGGCCCGGTCCAACCAGACCGAGGCGGCCCATGCAGTCTGATCCGGAGCGAGCCGCGGGCCCTCGAAGTAAGCCTGACCGACTTGATCCACCACGTCGCCGTCGCAACCGGCAAGGATTGTCGCCAGCGGCGCGCTGATGCTGGTCCAGGGATCGACGCTGGCCGCGGCTGCCGCAACCTGGAGCACGCCATCCACCGGGCCATAGCCCAGGCTGCCCGAAAGCACGTCAGGATCGTTGGCCAGAGCAAAGGACGCATCGCCGCCGCGCGAGTGGCCGATCAGCGCCAGGCGGCTGAGATCGGCGCGGCCTGCCAACCGTACGTCGTCACCAAAGCGATTGTCACCACCGGCAGCGGCTTCAGCCAGTCCTAGCAGATGCAGACCGATCAGTTGCTCCAGTCGCTCGCCGGCTACCGGCTCGCCGAAGCCGAACGTATTCTCGGCGTTGATATTGGGCGCCAGAACGACGTACCCCGCGTCCGCCAACGCGCTGACCAGATAGGCAAAGCCGCTGTAGTTGCGCTGTTCGACGTCAGGGTCGCATGGCCAGCGGTCCACGCCCATGTCATCCAGCGGACAACCGGGGTGCGTGCCATGGAGGATGACGACCACGGGAAATGGGCCGTCGCCCCGGCTGGGTACGCCGATCAGGCCGTTGAGGCGCACCGGCATGTTACGGAAGCGACTGTCCTCAGGAAAACGCTCCTGGACGATGGTTGCGTCGCCCAGGTTGTACTCGACCGCTGGCGGCAAGGCGTCCGTCTCGCCGTTCGATGCCGGCGGCGCGATCTGCGTCTGCGTGGCGACGATGACGGGTGGCAAGGGAGCTGAACATGCAGTCAGCGCCAGCAACGAAGCTGCAAGAAACAAGAACACTCGGGAGAAACGCTGTGGGGTCATGGAAAACCTCAATCAGGGGTGACATTATCCGAGCAGGCCGCTAATGCCCTTGTATGAGAAGTAAAGGCCAAAGACTAGCGACACCGTGATCGTGATCACTCGGGTGTTGCGCTCCAGCCAAGCCTGGACAGCTTGCAGTGGTTTGGCCGATTGTTGTGGCGCCAGGGCACTCGCCAGGATGGGCAGCAGGACCAGTACCTGTGTCGCCAGTGTGTAGATCAGATAGGCGCCGACACTGGGGCCGGCGCCCACCGTTGCTCCTACGATCACGTCGATGGCAGCCAGCGTGAAAACCCACTGCTTGACCGAGATCGCCACCAAGAGCGCTCCGGCGCCCAGAGCCCGGAACGCCGAGAGTGCGCCAACACCTTGCATCCATTGGGGTGGCGGATCGTCAGGATCTGCCTGGTTGCGCCACTTCTTGTAAGCAGCGACCAACAACAATATCCCGACGACTAACAGCAGCGTGGAGGCAATGAGCGCGGGGCCGTACTCGGGATAGGTTTCTGTAGCTGTGTGGAAAACCAGCCCAAAGATAATCCCCTGAATCAGGCGCACGGCTACGGCCCCGGAGACGAAGGCAACGGCCTTGCGCAGCCCATCCTGGCTCTGCAGCATAAGCAGCGCCACGACGGGGTACAGTGGCACCAGCGTTGCACTCAAGATCAGAGGCGCTAAATCGATCAGTATGTCACCCATGAAACACCTCTGGCCTTGCCGGCCCGAACAAATGCAATGGACACAAGCAGGTCCATCACCACGTAGCCACGGTTGGTCTTGTTGATACTCATCACCGATATATCGAAACAGCGAATCGGGTAGACACTATCGGTGGTCTTGAACAGGTCGTGAGCGCGCGAACGGGCGCCATTGACACCACAGGACGGGATTGACGTAGACAGGGCGGTAAGCGATGTGGCTTCCCTCCGATGTATCACGGAATTCTCCACATGCGTTGTGCGAACAGCAAGACACATACGAGCCAGGCGCATTGACCTGACAAAGGCGCGTCTCGATGACAACGGCTAACGGTCGTCACCGATCCAACTGTCGTAGCCGTCCTCCAGCATGTGGTAACGCCCGTGCGCCCAGGTGTAGAAGCCGTTCCAATTCGTGAGCTTCTGCCCTTCGACTACGACAACAACGCCCGCTTCCACCGCGCGCCTTATTTCGCGCAGATCCTCCACCAGAACTCCCCAGCTGGTCGGACGCCCGTTCTCTGTCCGTTCCGCGTACAGCGCATCGAACTCCTGCAGCTTCTCATCCGGGAGAACGTATTGCCGCGCGGGGATGCGAATCTCGACGCCGCTTTCGCGGAGCGCCAGCGCGAAGTTGTCGTCGCTGGCGAGCATCGTGGCGAGAAATTTACCGTCGAAGCCAAAAAGGGGCGATGGCCAGCCGTGCCGTCTGGCCCAGTCGCGCAGCACGTGCTTGTCAGGCCAGGTGAGCTGCATGGTGTCGCGACTCTGCGCCTCGATTGTACGCTCCCGATCGTCTGCGGTTGCCGGCTGTAGCGCCCATGTGGGTAGCTCGTGGCTGGCAGCCATCAGTAGGGACCTCGGATGTGATCGCGCACCTTGTCCGCATAGAAATTGGCCAGGCGTGTATGCAACTCCGGTGACAGCGGCGGCAAGTCTGAAACCGCGGCGTTGCCGCGGGCCTGCTTCGGCGAGCTGGCTCCCGGAATCACCACCGACACCGCCTCCTGGTCCAGAATCCAGCGCTGGGCGAACTGGGCGGTCGTCATGCCTGGCGGCGTAAGCGCCGTCACCTCTTGCGACAGGTCCACGCCCAGCTCGTAGGGCAGTCCGGCAAAGGTCTCGCCGACATTGAAGGCATCGCCGTCGCGGTTGAAGTTGCGGTGATCGTCCTCGCGGAACTTTGTGTCCCTGGTCAACTTGCCGGTCAGCAGGCCGCTGGCCAGCGGCAAACGGACGATGATGCCTACGCCCTTCTCCTGCGCCTTGGGAAACAGCTCCTCCAGCGGCTTCTGGCGGAAAATGTTGAAGATAACTTGCAGACTGGTCAGTCCTTCCTGCTCCAGACAGACCAGCCCCTCTTCATCGCTCTCGACGCTGGCGCCGAAGCGGGCAATCATCCCGTCGTCGCGCTGCTCGCGCAGCCAGTCGAACACGTCGCCCTTGCGCAGTTCCTCCACCGGGATGCAGTGCAACTGCGTCAGATCGAGACGATCGACCCCCAGCCGCTCCAGCGAGCGCTCGGTGGCCTCGCGCAGCGACTGGCGGGTGTAGCCGTTGGGATAGATTTTGTTGCGCCCCAGCTTGGTGGCGACGAAGACGTCATTGTGGGTCTTGAGGAAGCGGCCGATAGAGAGTTCGCTCTCGCCGTCCCCGTAGACATCGGCGGTGTCGAAGAAGCGAACCCCGGCGTCATAGGCTGCGCCCAGAATCTCCTGGGCAACGGCGTCGTCCCACGGGTTGCCCCAGCCACCGCCCAATTGCCAGCAGCCCAGCCCGCTTTCGGTGATTTCAGGTCCACGGGAGGAAAGGTGTCTTGTATTCATGTATCTGCTTTCTACTTGTTACAGGTGTGTCGTGGGCTACCGTCAGGGAGCAGTCGTCCATGCGGCATTTTGGAGTACGACGCGGTAGCCGTCCAGATCCTCGAAGGTCTGGCCGCGTTGATCCCAGTACGGGTTGGCCGACGGGACGGCGCGGAAGCCGGCCGCCAGCATATCCGCACAGCGTTGCACCCACTCGTCGCGCTCGGGCAGGTAGAATACCAGCAGGTTGTCTTCGGTGGGCGCTCTGCCGGCGGTATGCCCGCGTTGCGAGGTGAACTCCAGGTGCCAGGACTGCTCGGGGTGTCCCAGCATCACCCCGTCAAACCCATCGTGATCGGAGAAGCTGCCCAGCAGCATCAGTCCAAGCCCCTGCGCGTACATGGCAGCCAGCGCAGCCAGATTGTCAGTGGGTCGTGCAATGCGCATGTGGTGATCTGGTTTCAATGTCGCGCTGTCCAGGGACATTCAGTCTTCGTGTATTTGTCACGCTGAGCCAACAGTCGGGCCTGGCGATAAGGGTCATCGCACTCAGCGAAGCGTCCCGCCATACGAGAAGGAGACTCTTCGCTAGCCTTTTCGATTCGTGCCGGTTGCGTGTTTGAGGCGCTCAGAATGACACTTTGGTGGAAAACTGAAGACCCTGGGTGCTGCCAGTGGGCCCAAGCTGACTGTTCGGGGATCGCGAAAGTCGCCTGCCCGTGCCAGACTGGCGAACTGGCAAGCGACTTCCAGCGAAACCGGTGTGGCAAGGTTTGCGGCTGAATCAGTCGTCGGCGAGCTTGATGGCAACCTCTGTGTCCCAGTTGCCGGGATCTGGATCGTCATCGGGACCGGTCAGGAACGATTCGTAGCGCGATCGGAAAGCGTCGCCGTTCGGATCATCCCAGCGGTCCCAGCGGATGCCGTTCTCCTCTGCCCAGTCGATCAACGCCTTGTTGCCTGCGATGCCATTTTGCACGCCGGTGTAGATCAGCGATGCGTATCGCCCGGCCGGCAATTCACCCACGGCCACCCGGCCCTCACCTTCTATCGCGGCAGCCAGCGGCCAGCCCAGCTCCATATCGAGCTTGCCGGCCATATCGATGACGTAAAGGCGCATGAACGGAGGACCAGTAGGCGCGAGTTCTTGATCTTGCAGCCACGACAATACCTCGTCGATCAGCTGCGGAATGACGCCCGAACCCAACTCATCCATGGTAACCTGTGTGCGAATTCCGACGTACGGTTGCGCGTCCCGCTCGTCCAGTTTTGGCGTAGTAATCTTCATGGGGGGCATTGTGCCACAAATCGTGTCAGACTGCCACTCTGTCAGCCCGTTTCAGACAAGAGACGGTCGGTTGTGAACCCGGTTTCATCTTCCTGGTTTTCCCTCCCTACACCACCCGCGGCACGCGCGCCAGGATCTGCGACACGACTTCGTAGCTGATGGTTCCCAGCCGTTCGGCCACCTGGTCGGCGGTCAGTTCCAGCTCACCCTGACGACCGATCAGCACCACCTCATCGCCCTGGCGGACGCCGGGGATATCGGTCACATCCAGCATCGTCTGGTCCATGGTGACGCGGCCGACGATGGGCGCCCACCGGCCGCGCACCAGCACTTGTCCCCAATGCTGCGGCGAGCGGCGGAAACCGTCCGCGTAGCCGACCGGAATCACTGCCAGCCGAGTCTCGCGCCCGGTGTGAAACGTGTTCCCGTAGCTGACCGGTGCGCCGGGCGGTAAGGTCTTTACCTGCGCGACCTGTGTCTTCCAGCTCAGCGCCGGACGGAATGCAGGCGGCAAGGGAACCGCGGTGGACGGCTGCAGGCCGTACAGCGCGACGCCAAGACGCACCATGTTGAAGTGGCTGGTTGGTCGGCTCAACGTCGCGGCGGAGTTGGCCATGTGCACCAGGGGCGGCAGCAGGCCGGCCGCGCGTAGCTGGGCCAGAATCGACTCGAAGGCGGCAAGTTGCACGTCGCTGTGGGTCTGATGCGCGGGATCGTCGCTGTCCGCCACCGAGAAGTGACTGAAGATGCCTTCGACATCGACGCCGGGTAGGGTGTTCAGTTGGCGGACAAACGACACGGCGTCCTCCGGCCGCAACCCCAGCCGTCCCATCCCCGTGTCCACCTTGACATGAAGCCGAGCCGGGTGATGCAGATCAGCCGCGGCCTGGCTGAAAGCACGCGCCACGTCGATGTCGTAGACGGTGGCCGTTACGTCATAGCGCAAGGTGTCGCGCGCCTGCCAGGCCGGTGTGTAACCCAGGATCATTATCGGCGCGTCGATGCCGGCTCGCCGCAGAGTCACGGCTTCGGCGAGACAGGCGACTGCCAGCATACGCGCGCCATTGTTCAGTGCTGTGCGGCCCACACCCACCGCGCCGTGGCCGTAGCCGTCCGCTTTCAGCACCGCGCACAGTGCGGCCTCAGGGCCGACGATCTCCAGCGCAGCGCGCACGTTGCCGGCCACCGCTTCCAGGTCGATGTCCACCCAGGTCGGGCGATCCTGGAGCAGCGGTTGGACCTGCAGCCAGCCGGGTGACTGGCGTACCAGCAGGTCAGCGGCGAACTGCGGTGTCGCCATCAGCCCCGCCACAATGCGCTCCATGCGCGCCGGGCGGTCGCCTTTTACCAACACCACCGGCGGATGGGAACGGTGGCCCTCGATCCCGCTGGCGCCGTCCTGCGGGTTCAATGACGCCAACAGAAAGTCCAAATGACGCAGGACATCGGCGTCGGTGAAGGCCTGAAAAACCTGTGCTCGTGGCATGCCGGCTTCCAGCGCGCCGACTGCGATCTGCTGCGCGCGCTGGCCCTTGACCACCAGCCAGTCGGCAACACGCGCCGCCTGCTCGCCGGCGCGGCGGTGGGCGTCCACCTCGCGGTAGCCCAGTTCCCACATATCGCCCAGCACCGCAATGCGCGGCCGGTTGCCGAACAGCGCCAGCACATCGAGTGCGGCGCTGACCGCGGCCGGACTTGCGTTCACTGTGTCGTCCAGGATCAGTGCGTAATGCCGGGCGGGGAGCGGGCGCAGATGGCCGGGCTGTGGTTCCACATCGGCCAGGGCAGCGACAGTGTCACGGGCAGGTATACCGAACCAGGCGCCCACGGCTACAGCGGCCAGCAGCAGCGGCACGTGGTGACGACCAAGAAGCGATGCGACCACCATGCGCGGCAGTTGGAAGTCATAGCGCTGCAATCTGGCGCTGAACCCGTTGTCCACCAGGTCGAAGGCAACACCTTGTGTCGAGACGGTGACGTTGCGGGCCTGCAGATGGGCGGCCGGATTTTCACCGACGGTCACTACGACAGCGCTTGTCCGTTCAGCCAGAACCGCTGTCAGCGGATCATCGCCGTTGAGAATTGCCAGGCCATCGGGCGGCAGCGCCTCCAGTAGATGGCCTTTTTCGCGTGCAATGGCGGCCAGCGATCCAAAAGTCGCCAGGTGCGCTTCGCCGATGCTGGTGACAACGCCGACATGCGGCCGGGTCAACGCAGCCAGGTCACGAATCTCATCATAGCTGTCGGCTGCCAGTTCCAGAACGGCCAACTGGTCGTCTGGCGTCATCTCGCCCGCAGCGATGGACAGGCCGTAACGCCCGTTGATGCTGCCCTGGTTGCGGAAGACGCGGCGCGGCCCGCGAGCGAGAACGGCGGCGATCAGTTCTTTGGCGGTTGTTTTGCCGGCTGAGCCGGTAATGCAAACGGAGGTCAGGCTGGGGCGGCTGAAAACATGGTGCGCGTAGCTGGTCAACGCCAGTCGGGTGTCCGGGACGACGACACAGGTGACGCCGTAGCTGCTGAGATCCATCTCGCGCTGGCAAAGCACGCCGGTCGCGCCGCGGGCCACTGCGTCCTGAACGAAGTCATGGCCGTCCCCTTTTTCGGTCTTGACGGCGACAAAGATGGCTGCCGGCCGGTCGTCGCCCGGATCGGGCCGCGTGGCAAGCAACCGTGAGTCGTAGGAAAATGATACAAAACGCTGGGCGAAGACCGGTCCAAAGGTCACGCCGCCAGTGCTGGTCAGGAGGTCGGCAAGTTCGATCACGGCTAACGCGAGCGGCGCTGTGGCTTGGCGCGGCGCTGACTGCGCGCCGGGCGGGGTGTGGCTGGGGGCGGTGCGGGTCTGGCAGCGCGAGATGCGGCCACCCGATCTGCGTCGCTGGCAGCCTTGGCTGCTGCCTGCAGCGGATCGACAGAGTCGAGGTCGGCGAAGTCGGGCAGCTCGATGCGGCTGTTGGAATACTGGCTGACATCCACCGGCTGGAGCAAGGCATTCCAGTCGATGACGGGTATCTGTTGGATAGCGGGCATCTCGACCACAGGCAGCGACTCGAAGGTCGGCATCTGTAGCACCTCGGTGAAAACGGCCGTGTCGGGAACTGGCATCGGCAGCGGCTCGGGGAAGCCAGTGATACGTTTGGTTTCTCTGACGATACGCCTGGCTGGCTGCCCGCCGGTTTGCTGCGGCGCGGGCGTTGGCTTGTGGCGGCGAGCGGCGTGCATGGCCATGCGCAAGGCGTGGCTCAAACTGAGGATGTCGGGGTAACGGTCGGTCGGGTCGGCTGCCAGCGCCCTGGTCAACACCCCGTCGACGGATGGGGGCACGTCGGGCAACGAATTCGATACGTTTACAGTCTGGCCCGCTCTGGGCGCCTGGCCGGTCAGCAGGAGGAACAGCAGCGCTCCGGTGGCATACACGTCGGCCGGTGTGCCGACCACGTCGCCAGCGACAGCTTCGGGTGCCAGCAACGGGGAAGATTTGACCCGCGTTTCGGCATCCACGAGCCTGCGCAACTGCGTCAGGCCGACGCCCAACACATTGACGACGCCGCGGTCGTTGACCAGAACATCGTCCAGTGAAAGCGATCCGTGGACAAAACCGCCGTAGTGGGCGTATTTCAGCGCATCCATCACCTGGTCGGTGATCTGAAATGCCTGTTGCGGCTCCATGGGCAAGCCGGCGCTTTGCGACAGGCGTTCGAAACCCGCGCCAAGCTGAGCAACCAGGTAAGGATATCCTTCGCGGTAGGCGGCCTCGAGAATGGGCGTGAGACGGGGATGGTTGAGCGTCAGCGACTGCACCCGGCGGCCAACTTGCCCCAGCGCCCGGCGTTGCAGCTCGTCAATCGGCGGCGGCAGCACCTGAACAGCCTGGCCAACATCGGACGAGATCCGCCAGTCGGGGGCTGCGCGGTCGCCGGCCTGGCCGCGCTTGCGGCTCGCGTCGAACAAGGCGATCGCCTCGCGCACCAGGGCATCGGAAACTCCCTTGCCCTCTTTTCCACTGGAATCGGTGGTTGCCAGCACGGCCAGCGGCCGGATCAAGAAACCGGGCAGGGTGGAGTGTCCTCCCGGGCTGGTGGTGGCCTGAAGGATCTGCGAAGCGATCTCCGACAAGGAGCCTGCCATGGGTGAGTCCTCCTGTCAACTGCCGAAGCCTGCCAAAGCGAGCCGCAAACGTTCCTCGATATCCATCACGTCGCGCGGCAGGGCCTGTACGGCCCGCTGCGCTTCGACGATGCTGTAACCCAGCGCGGTCAACGCGTCGATGACTTCCGCGTCGGCTTCGTTGAGCGCCGCCAACTCGGGCGGCAAGCCTTCGGTGGCTGTGACCTTATCCTTCAGTTCCAGCACGATCTTCTCGGCTGTCTTCTTGCCGATGCCCGGCACCCGGCTCAGTACGCCCGGCTGTTCCTGGCTGATGGCCAGCCGCAGCGCGTCGGCTGGCAGCGCCGAGAGAATCCCCAACGCCGACTTGGGGCCGACGCCCGACACGCCAAGCAGCAACTGGTAAAGCTCCAAATCCTGCTGGCTGTCGAAGCCATACAGCGTCAATTCCTGCTCGCGGACGTGCAGATGGGTATGCAGAAAGATTGTCTCGCCGGTGCGCGCGGCGGCCAATACGTCTGCGGGTGTATGGACGCGCACGCCCAGCCCGCCCAACGCCACGATGAGCGCGTCACGCTGACGCGCAAGTATTCGTCCTTCGATGCTGGCAATCATAGTGTGCGAAACTTGTAGCCTGTGCCGCGCACGGTCAGGATGTGGGTCGGGTTTGACGGATCGACTTCCACCTTCTCGCGCAGCCGGCGGATGGTCACTTCCACCAGGTTGGTGGCGCCGACAAAATCGTATCCCCAGACTTCCTGAAACAATTCTATGCGGGAAAGGGCTTTGCCGGCGTTGGACATTAGCGTGTAGAGCAGCTTGAATTCAATGGGCGTCAGGTGGATCAACTCGCCGCCAACCCGCACATCCATGGCATCGGTGTCCACGGTAACGCGTCCGATCTCGATGGCCGTTTGTGGCTTGCTTTCCGCTGTCCATTTCATTCGGCGCAGGATCGCGTTGATTCGCGCCTGTACTTCGCGGAAGGTGAAAGGTTTGGCGATGTAGTCGTCCGCGCCCGTCTCCAGCCCTTTGACCAGATCTTCTGTGCTTCCCAGCGCGGTGATCATGATGACGGGCGTCTCGGACCGTCGTCGGATCTCGCGGCAGACTTCCAGGCCGTCCATCTTGGGCATCATGATGTCGAGAATGACGAGGTCATAGGGGGTCGCAATGAAGCTTGCCAGCGCCTCTTCGCCATTGCCGACGACGGTTACCACGTGGCCGTTGGCTTCCAGCGACATACGTACGAGATTGCGCAGGGGCGCCTCGTCTTCGGCGATGAGGATGCGGGCGGGCGGGAGTCCCGGAGTGGAAGAATCCATATGTTCGTATCTGTCAGGCGCTGGACTACTCTTCGATCAGCAGCCGGTGGAGGTAAGCTGACTGAAGATGACAAATTGCGACCGCGATGGCGTCGGCTACATCGTCCGGTTTGGGCGTTTCCTCAAGCTCCAGCAGCAGCCGCACCATCTCTTGCACCTGCGGTTTTGCGGCAGCGCCATAGCCCGTAACGGCGACCTTCACTTCGGAAGGTTTGTAATGGAAAATGGGAAGTCCCGCCTGGGCGGCGGTCAGGAGTACGACGCCGCGGGCATGGCCAACGCTCATGGCTGTGCGCGCGTTCTTGCTGAAAAACAGTTCTTCTACCGCGACGGCGTCGGGCTTGAAGGAGCTGATCAAGCTGCTCAACTGCTTGTGGATCGTCAACAAGCGTTCTGGCAGCGGCGTGCCGGCCGGGGTCAGAATAGCGCCAGCGTCAACCAGGCGCAGTTCGTCGATCTGCTCGACCAGTCCATAGCCTGTGATGGCCGTTCCGGGGTCTATTCCCAGAATTAACAACTAGCGCCTCCGTCCTTGGCTGCTCTTTGGAATGACTTCGGGTATCGCCGGATGGCGATGGAACGCAGCTGGGAATGTGCAAATCAGCGCTGTGTACACGATGCGCTGGCGCTATAGACCCCTCAGGGAAGCTTCACACAGACCGGCCGGAGCGATGAGCCTGCGCCGGACCGGTCGGGGACTGGCCAGAGCGGCCTATTCCGCCATGGCCGCCAGCAGTTCGTCCGAGATCTCCAGATTCGAATAGACGTTGGTCACATCGTCCAGGTCTTCGAGATTCTCGATCAGGCTCATGACGCTTTCGGTGGTCTTGGCATCCAGCTCGATGAGGACCCGGGGCTTCATGATAAGCTCAGCGTTCTCGATTTCGTAACCGTGCGCGCTGAAAGCGTCCTGGGCGATTTTCAGTTCGGTGGACTCGGTAAAGACCTCGGCAACCCCATCGTTGAACTCGATGTCATCCGCGCCGATTTCCAGAGCTGCTTCGAAGATCTCGTCCTGGTCCTTGCCTGCCGTGTTCAGCACGATGTAGCCTTTGGGGTCAAACTGCCAGGCCACGGAGCCGCTCTCACCCATCGCGCCGTTGCCGCGGCTGAGGACGTAGCGGATCTCGGACAGCGCGCGGTTGCGATTGTCGGTCAGGACCTCGATGTACAGCGCAACACCGCCGGCGGCGTAGCCTTCGTAGGCGATCTCTTCCAGCTCGTCGGCCTTGTCAGCACCAGAGCCGCGGCGAATGGCCCGTTCGATGTTGTCCTTGGGCATGTTGGCAGCTTTGGCTTTGTCCACTGCCAGGCGCAACCTGAAGTTGAACTCGGGATCCGCGCCATCATGCGCGGCGATCTGGATTTCCCGGGCGAGTTTGGTAAACACTGCGCCGCGCTTGGCGTCAGTGGCTCCCTTTTTTCGTTTAATTGTGGACCATTTTGAGTGTCCCGACATTGTCTTGCTCTCCTACACGTGTGTGCTCATGCTTTATGCCATTATAGCACAAACAGGGCGTTCGCGCGGAAACCTGACGGGTGGACTCAAGCAGAGCCATCACAATTCAAAGTCTTGATACTCCGCGATAGAACGCCGCCGGCTCCACGTCTATTGGGCGCTGCGATCTGCCACCGCCTGCAGAAAGGCCTGGAAAAGCGGATGCGGACGGTTGGGCCGGCTCTTGAACTCGGGATGGAACTGGCTGCCAAGCATCCACGGGTGGTCGCGCAGTTCTGCGATCTCGACCAACCGGCCGTCGGGCGACAACCCGCTGTAGACCAAACCGGCTTCACTGAGCCGCTCGCGATAGGCGTTGTTGAATTCCCAGCGGTGGCGGTGGCGCTCACTGACCTGCGGCTGGCCATAGGCGGCTGCGGCGCGCGTGCCGGGCTGCAACACACACGGATAGGATCCCAATCGCATGGTGCCACCCATATCGGCGATGTCGCGTTGGTCAAGCATCAGGTCGATGATCGGTTCTGGCGTGTGCGGATCGAACTCGGTGCTGTTGGCCCGTTCATTGCCCAGGATGTGGCGCGCAAACTCGATGGACATCACCTGCATGCCGAGGCACAGGCCCAGGTAGGGCACGTTGTTTTCGCGCGCGTGGCGAGCGGCCACGATCTTGCCTTCAATGCCACGGTAGCCGAAGCCGCCCGGTACCACGATTCCATCGACGGCCTGCAGGCGTTCCAGCCCGCGCCCGCGCTCCAAATCCTCGGAGCTGACCCAGTCGATGTCGATGGCGCGGTCCAGCGCCACTGCGCCGTGGATCAGCGATTCGCGCACGCTGATGTAGGCATCCTGCAGCTCCACATATTTGCCTACCAGCGCGATCCGCAGTGGAGGCTGCGCATGTTCATCCGGGTTGTTCAGTGTTTTCAGCCGCGTCACCAGGCCGCGCCATTCGGCCAGATCAGGCACCCGCCAGCCGTAGCCCAGCTTGCTGGTCAGCCAGTTGCCGAGGCCATACTCCTCCAGCATCAGCGGCACCTCGTAGAGGGTCTGAACGGTGAGAAGCTGCACCACGGCGTCGCTGTCCACATCGCAGAAGAGCGCGATCTTCTCGCGCAATGACCGGTCTACCGGGTGGTCGGAGCGGCAAATGATGACGTCGGGCTGGATGCCAATACCGCGCAGCTCGCGTACGCTGTGCTGCGTCGGTTTGGTCTTTAGCTCGCCGGTCGCCCCGATGTGCGGCAGCAGCGTGACGTGGATGTAGAGCACATGGTCGCGCCCGACGTCCTTGCGCATCTGGCGAATCGCCTCCAGGAAGGGCTGGCTTTCGATGTCGCCCACCGTGCCGCCCACCTCGACGATGACCACGTCGGCCTCCAGGTCGCGTCCGGCCATCGCGATGCGCCGTTTCATCTCATTGGTCACGTGCGGGATGACCTGGATGGTGCCGCCCAGGTAGTCGCCGCGCCGCTCCTTGCGCAGCACCTCGGCGTAGATCTGCCCTGACGTGGCGTTGCTGGCGCGGCTCAGGTTCTCGTCGATGAAGCGCTCGTAATGGCCCAGATCCAGGTCAGTCTCCGCGCCGTCTTCGGTGACGAAGACTTCGCCGTGTTGGTAGGGCGACATGGTGCCGGGATCGACGTTGAGGTATGGGTCGAGTTTCTGGATCGACACCGAAATGCCGCGGCTTTTCAGCAGCCGGCCAATGGCGGCTGCGGTCACGCCTTTGCCCAGCGAACTGACGACGCCGCCAGTGACAAAAATATACTTAGTCATGAAATCCTCCGGGATAGCGGGTGGTAAGTTGCAGGTTGCAGGTGGCGGATGGCGGGCAAAAGAAGAGACACGGAGATTGCTCGCCGTGTCTCTGGATCGAGAAGCAAAGGGAGTCTGGTTGTGGTCGGAGCAGCGGCTCCTGAAAAAGAAAAAGCCCGTGTAACACGGGGTTGCATGATAGCACAGGCGCGGAAGCGTGTCAATCGCCCCGCGCCGTCGATCACGGAGTGTGTCTGTTCAGCTCATCCATGGTGAGAATGTCACAGGCTATTGGCGACTAACCGGGCAGCGTACGCACTTTGATCAAGTCTGTCACGCCCGGTGTGGAGCCGCCGGTACCGGCAGTGATGACAACGGTGTCGCCCGCCTGAACGATACCAGCCTGTTGTGCCACAGCCAAAGCATCGCTGATCACAGCATCCGTGTCGGGTGAGCGCTGGCTTTGCAGGCTGTGAACGCCCCAGTACAGCGCCAGCGCTTGCTCCACCGCCCGATCAGGAGTGATCGCGATGATCGGGCAAGGCGGGCGGAACCAGGAAAGCGTCCGCGCTGTGCTGCCCGAGATCGTCGGCGCGAGAATAGCTTTGGCGCGTACCATGATCGCCATGTCCGCGGCTGCATGACAGACGGCCTGGCTGTTGCTGTGCTTCGGCAGATCTGCCAGATTCAGCGGGTCAGGCGCCCAGTGGGTCTCGGTCTCCTGGGCAATGCGCACCATGGTTTCTACGCTGCGCACCGGATACTTGCCGATCGCGGTCTCGCCCGAAAGCATGATTGCGTCGGTGCCGTCCAGAATCGCGTTGGCTACGTCGCTGGCTTCGGCCCTGGTGGGACGCGGGTTGCGGATCATCGAATCGAGCATCTGTGTGGCAGTGATCACCGGCACACCGGCGTTGTTGCACTTGGCGATGATCAGCTTCTGCATCATCGGTACCGCTTCCGGCGACACCTCGATGCCCAGATCGCCGCGCGCCACCATGATTCCGTCCACCGCGGCGATGATCTCGTCGATGACCTGCACAGCTTCGGGTTTCTCGATCTTGGCAATCACGGGCGTCAACCGGCCGCCCGCGGCTCGTTCGCGGATCATCTGCTTCAATGCGATGACCTCTTCGGCGCGGCGCACAAAAGAGAGTGCGATCCAGTCAGCACCGTGAGCCAGAGCAAAGTCAAGGTCCTGCTCGTCCTTGGGCGTGACCGCGGCAATTGCCAGGCTTGCATTGGGCAGATTCATGCCTTTGTTGGAAGTCAGCACCCCGCCTACCAGCACCCGACACATCACCGAATCAGCGTTGGTGGTCTCAACTTCCAGCTCCAGCGTTCCGTCATCCAGCAAGACGCGGTCGCCAGGTTTGACAGCACGCGGCAGCGCCTTGAACTGGACCGGCACGACGCCGGCGCGGTTCAAATCGTCCGCTGTGCAAAGCTCCAGCGCCTCACCAGGCTCCAGCCCGATCCCTTCAGGCGGCAACATGCCAACCCGCAGCTTGGGGCCTTGCAGATCCACCAGGACACCCACCGGCTTGTTTAGCTCTGACGCCACTGCACGAATCCGGCTCAGAACCTCAGCGTGGTATTGGTGCGTGCCATGGGACATATTGAGCCTGACCATATCCATGCCGGCGAGCATCAACGCGCGTATCGCCTCCGTGCTGTCGGTGGCCGGCCCGATGGTGCAAACGATTTTGGTGTTTAGCAAGGGAGTTCTCCTGTCGAGTTAATCATCAGCGTCGGACAAGTCATCTTCGCTGTTGTGAAGCTGGTCTTTCTCTGCCACCCGGACGGCCTCGGCTGCGAGGTCCACGGTCTTTGGCTTGCCCGCAATAGCCCGCTTGACTGAGCCCACCATCCCGGATGACGCCAGCGCCTCTTTCAGCACCAGATCGGACACGGCCGCCACCGGGGACGGGACATCGCCATGCTCGTCAGCCAGTTCCTCGCGCCGCCGGCAAACCCAGACATATAGGTCAGCCGGCGTGCGTCCGGGAAAACGGTCCAGGATATCCGAGGCCCAGACCGCGGCAGCCACTGGCAGATAAACGCGGTCGTACCAGCTCTGCACCGCCTCGTCGCTGCTGATCTCGCGCTGCTGCTCCTGTCCCATGTAGTAGCGATGGACGGCAATGTGCTCCAGCAGCTCGGTGTACGAGTAGACTTCCGTCACCTCCAGATCGGAGTCGGGACGCAGCTCGTCCAGGCGCGTTGCGCGCAGGAAATCCACGTACGCGGCTTTCAACACCAGGTCCTCCGGCGTGGTATCCGCGTCCAGTTTGATGGACGTTTCGACGCGCGTCACGTAGGCTTCGATCTCTTTGAAGCCGTTGGCGTGCGCCACAGAGACCCGGTGATGGCCGTCCTTGACGAAATAGATGTCGCCGACTTGATAGACCTCGATGGGCGGCAGGCCGGCCATGCTGTTCATGGCAGCATCCACGCCGCGCCAGCGCGACTCGCTGACCGACGCGCGCGGCAGGAACGCGCGTGTGAAATCGCGGTAGCGGCCCACGCTGCCGATGATTCTGTCCAAAGGAATGCTCTCGGCCTGGCGGCCCTCCACCTGCTGCCAGGCGCGCAGCGCAGTCTGTACCTCTTCGAACGACAAAAGCTCGGGCGACGGTCCGCGCACCACGCTGAAGACGCTGTCCCAGAACAGCTTGCGTTTGGCGGTTTGAAACCGCTTGCCAGCATCGTGGATGGCAAGCGCCGTGTTTTCACTCATGAGTCGAGTCTAGCACAGGAACGGGGCGCTGTCTAGCGGGGAAACGGTAAACGTTTGGTTAACGAACAGACTTGCCAAGTGCGCAGCCTTCCATGCAACTACCGTGCGGCGACACCGTAGGACGATTTGGAAAATCGTCCTACGGCCGTGTGGGTACGGAGAGACGATTTTGCAAATCGTCCTACAACACGCATGCCGGCCAGGAAACTCCTGCGCTTGTCGCCGCCTCGCTACTCCCGTAACCGGGCATTGGGGTGCGCGTAGACGCTGTAGGCCAGCCACGCGGGGTTGCCGGGTTTGCGTACTGCCAGACGCGCCGAGCGCACCGCTTCGGCCACCGTCTGGCCTGCCAGCAATTGTCCGTAGAAGGTGGTCGCGAAATCCAACGCCTGCCTGTCGGTGACCTCCCACTGTGGCGAGATGAACAACCCCGCTCCGGCGCTGATCAAGGTTTCAGCCCAGCCGCCCAGATGCGTCAGCGCCCAGCCGGCGCGTCCGCTGTGGCAGGTGTTGAAGAAAAAGCCGGGACGCTGGCGGTAGATGTGACCCTCGATCTCCGGGCTTGCCAGATCGCTGGGCGCCAACTCGCGCTTGTCCTGCAGGCGTATCACCGATCTGCTGTCGGCTGGCCCCTCGTAGAACTGTCCGTGAGCCGCGACGTGCAGCCAGTCATAGCCGCCCTCTTCCAGCAAATCCAGTGCCGCGCCCCAGGTGGGCGTATCGGGGCCAAGGGCTGACAGACCGCGATCGCTGGCCAGTTTGCGCAGCATGTCCTGCTCCTTTGCAGCGTTGGGCAGGCCTGAATCGGTGGGTATCAGCGAAGCCAGCGCACTCAGTGACAAACGGCCGGGTGGGCCGGGATTGCCGCGATGCTGGGCCGTATGGCGCAGCCAGCGCGTGAGGTGAAGCGTAACGCACCAGGGATCCTCGTCTTGCCAGCCGCTGCCGGGTTCGCCGTAGGGCCAGACCAATTCCCATGGAATGTACGGTTCATCGGAGACGATCATCAGCGTGGAGTTGCGCCATGACTCGCGTTCGGCGGCGTAGAGCTCGCGCAGATCCAGGGGGATCACGGTCTTCCACAAATTGCGTCCGAGGTTGCGTAACTGGCGGTCGGCCTCCTCGCCGGCAATGCGCCCCCTGCGGGATGCGACGCGCAGGGCCTCCGGCGCGCCGAACAGGTCGAGGGCAAATGCCTCCGGGTCGCCAGGGATGGGCACCGGCTGGAATTCGCTGCCCACCTCGCCGGCTCGTTGCAGAGTGAACACCAGATGTGGCTGGCCGCCGGTGCGCTCGAAGCGCACGTAGAGCAGCCGGTCGGCCGCTGGAACGCCGGGCTCGCCGGGCAGCGCCTGCCCAACGCGACTCTCCGGCGCCGCCTCCACCTCGTAGTCGGTGATCTCGACCGGCACGCTGGCCGTGCCCAATGGGTTGCCGGCCTGGCTGAAGTCGAAGCTGACCTGCGTGTGCCCCACTTCCTCAGGGTGCAGGTAGAACACCACCGGCGGGCTGTCAGCGTCGGGCAGTACGGCGATCTCTTGCTGCGGCTGACCCAGCACCTGAAAGCCGGGCGCGGTGATGCGCACCTGTACGGGGGCCTGCTGCAAGTGTAGTTTCTCGACGACTTCACTGTACTGCGACGGATCCACCGTCAGCCCCACCGTCACCGCGATACGCCCGTAGATCACCCACACCCGCCGCGGGCAGGTGATGTCGGTGTAGCGGGTGACGACCGGCGCTGGAACCGATGAGACGCCTTTCGCCTCGGCTGCTGGTTCAACCCAGCGGAGGCCGTAATCGAGGCCGGGATCCCCAGAACGGGTGCGTAATTGATCTTCGCGCGCTGACACCCGATTTGCCGCCGCCGGATACCGACGCAGAAGCGTCCAGATTTCATAACGCAGCAACGACTCGGCGTCAAAGTCATCTGCGGCTGTCAGTCGCTGCAGCAGGCCGATCAGTTCCGGTTCCACGGCTGGCCAGTCAGCGCCAACCAGTAAAGGCAGTTCGTCCCAAACGCTGGAGATGGTGCGCAGAAAAAGGTGAGTGTCAGGATGTGGCATGATCGTATTCCCTAGGGGCAGGACTGGTAGTGCTGGACTCGGGTCAGGCTTCTCTCGACGCGGAGGTCTTGTCTTCGGTCAGATCAGCACTGCCAGTCCTACGACCCTCCACGATAGCGATCTCTTCGTCGTTCAGCTCGTACAGCCGGTAGACGATCTGGTCGATCAGGCGGTCGGTCGCGGCGAGACGCTGCTTGAGGGGCAGCAGCTTGGCCAGGCTGGTTTCGTATTCGGATTTCAACCGCTCCTGGAAGGCGCGGGCTCCGGGATCGACGGCCAACTTGCGCCGGTTCTTGCGTAGCACGGCCAGCACATCCTCCAGGCTGGCGTTCCCTTCGCCCTTCTGGTAGTCGCCCAGGTAGTTGCGCAGGGCGGTCTTGTTGCTCAACGTGTCGATGGGTGCGCCGATCTCCCGCTCCAGCCAGGCCAGGAAGCCGGCGACCTCGGCCTGCTTCTCCTTGTTCATCGCGATCATCTTCTCGGCCAAGAAGGCCAGCAGGTCGTGGACCACGTCCGACTGCCCTTGCTCCAAGTGGTGATCGACGAAACCCAGGACGCAGGCGTAATCCTCTTTGGCGCAGAACTGCTCGTACAGCCGCCGGCCCTTCTCAGCGTAGTTCGTCCGGTCGGTGATTTGGGTAGTAAATCCGATACGACGGATTGGGAACGTCTTCGCATCCTTGATCAGCACCTTCTGGAATCTTTGAAGCGCAATGTCGAGGAAGACACGTCGATGGTAGAAGGTCATCAACGAGGAGTTGAGAACAGCAAGTATGAACTTCAAGTCTGTCTCACCACGTTGAAGTAAGTTGAACTGATTCTGCGAATTGTACAATTCTTCATCTGTCCAGCCAATGAACATTCGCAGTGAACTCCAATCGACAATTTGCTGGACGAGGATACGCGCTTCGGTGAAGAACCGTGATTCGCGCGGTGCGGCCAGCCAATCCCCGTATCGTATCCACACTTCACCATTCCAAATGACTTCATACCTCCGAACGTCGCCGCTCTGCAATAACTTCTTGTACGAAGGATCAAGCTGTGCATTTGCGTGAAAGACTTTGTTGCGGATCTGTTCTGGAGTATGACCTGAGTACTTGTCGTAAGGTGTCAATCCAAGACAAAACTCGCAGCATTCGTCGAGTCGAACTGAGTTGACGCGTATCTTGTCTATCAGACTAGACCATTCGATAGCGCCAAGCGCAATGGTGGCATCTCCTTGATCAATCCACAGTGACTGGTTGACATGGAACGTCCGACTTGCGTTCCCTACAGAAATCGCGCCAGTGCGATCAAATGAGTCGTAGATAAGCACAGTTGTGGAGACCGTTTGCGCTGCAGTTTCTTTCTGGATCACCACAACACAAGTGTCGACCTTGACTTCTCCTGTAGAATCGCCAAACAACTCATTTGACAAGCGGACGATGTCTCTGAGCCAACAGTTTTCGAGCACCAACCGCCTCAAGTTTGAATAAGATACTTGTGTCAAGAACGCGGTTGGGATGATGAAGCCGACTTGTCCTGACTGCAATCGAACGATTGTCAATGCCTTTTCAAGAAATGAGGCAAAGATATTCGTCCTCATGTGAGTAGTCGGGAAAACACGAAACAGGTAGTCGACAAGTTCTCTTGGCATCCCCTTAATATCGAAATATGGGGGATTGCTAATCACCGCATCGAAACCCGGATTTTCCGCCCAGTCGCGCTGCGCCAGGTCCACGAAGACCTCGGGAAACTCCAGGTCCCAGTGAAAAAAGCGCTTTTCCTGCCATAGCCGGCGCGCCTCGGTGATGGCCGCACTGTGGGCAGCCGAGGGTGTCAGCTTGCCCTCAAGCGCCGGCAGCACCTCCTCGCCGTGCACGGTCAGAAACTCGGCCGCCCCCCCGTTGCCGAAGTACTGGCTGACCCACAGATCCAGCGCCTGCTTGTAGGGCGTCAGCGCCCGCTGCAAGGTAGCGAAGTCGCCGGCGCTCTGGCGCACGTCGGCCAGGGTGGCGTCGGCCCGGTCGGCGATCTCCAGCATGGTGGTGGTCAGGCTCAGCAGGCTGGCGAAGGGGCTGCCCCACAGCGCCAACTGCCCGCTCTGCTCGCCGCGGATGGCCGCCTCCACCGTGCGCACGTCGGCGCCGATCAGCGAGTTGCCCCAGCGCAGATGGTGGTCCAGGAAGCTCAACGGCGCGCCGACCGTGAAGGAATGCAGCCAGAGGCTGAGCTTGGCCAACTCCACCGCCATGGGGTTGAGGTCCACGCCGTAGATGCAGCGCTTCATCACCAGCCGCGTCAGCAGCGCGGTGTCGTCCAGCCGGCCCGCGTCGACGTCGATGCCCTGGCGCGCCATCTCGTCCAGGATCTCACCGCGTACGCGCTCGATCAGCCGCTGGATGGGGTTCCACTGCCACGCAACAGCTTCATGGCCGTCGTGGTAGGCTTGCATGCGCTCGATGATGCCGTCGGTCAGGAAGTCCACCGCGTTGACCAGGAAGTGGCCCGACCCCATGGCCGGGTCGCAGACGGTGACGCCCAGAAACGCCTCGCGGGCCTGGCGCTCGGCGGCATCCAGCTCGCGCCGCAAAAGTCCAATTGTGGTGGTGTCAGCGGTGCGTTCCAGCTTGCGCCGCAGCCCGGCGATCCGATCCATCGCGGCGGCGAAGCGCTCCTGACGCTCGTCCAGAATCGGCGACAGTGTCTGCTCGACGATGTAGCTGACGATGTAATCGGGAGTGTAGTAGGAGCCGGTGGCCTTGCGCTCGCCCTTGTCGTTGACCAGCGTAAGTTGCCAACTTTCTGAGGAATTGGCAACCGGCTCCAACCGATTCTCCAGCAGCCCTTCGTAGATGCTGCCCAGGTTGCGCACGCTGATGTAGGCGTAGTCCACCGGCTGGCCGGCGTCGCGCACCAGGATGTCCACGGTGGTCGCCACTGCCCGGTCGCTGAGTTTGTGCTGCGCCAGGAACTGGTTGTCGGGCGTGCCCGGGTTGAACAGGCCGCCGTCGTAGCGCGGCACGCCCAGGCTGGCGTCGCCCTGGTCGATGCGGCGGAAAAGGGCCAGCAGGCTGTCGTATTGGCGTGTGGCGTGAGTGGCGTCGCTGATGGTCTGGCCGCGGTCAATGCGCTCAGCGAACTGGCGGGCCATCAGGGTCAGGCTCTCCTCCCAGTAAGCCGGGTTCTGCACCGGCAGCAAGCTGCGCGCCTCGGCGTAGAGCACGAACAGCAGCTTGTAAAGCAGACTCAGGCTGGCTCGGTAGATCTCTTGCAGGCTCTCCTCGCTTTCCTCGCCGATGCCCAACTCCCGGCGGCGGTAGGCGAAGAAGCCAGTCGCGATCTCCGGCATCACCTCGTCGAAGACCAGTTCTTTCAGCTTGTCGCTGATCTCTTTGGCGTAAGTCGCCGAACCCTCGTGAATGCGCTGGATGAAGGTGCGGCCTTGCGCATCTGGTGTGAAGGCAGCGCGGCGAAAGAATAGCCAGAAACGCTTGAACGCATCAAACTTTCCCTCGTTTCCTTCATTTCCCTCTTTCCCTCCGAAGACTCCTTCCAGGTCGACCTCGTAATACTCGCTGGCAGTGCTGCTGACCTCGCGGCTGTAGAGACGCCAGACCTGCCCATTGGTCAGAACACCCCACGGACTGCGCGTGCCCACCAAGTAGCTGACCATCTGGTAGCTGGGGTTGTTGTCGCGCTTCCAGGTATCGCGACCGCTGCTGTCCTTGCGGCTCAACGGCCGGCCCCAGTATTTCGCTTCGGCGATGGCCAGCGCGCGTGAGTAGAAGGCGGCGTCGTTGCCCTGGTGCGGGTAAGCGGCATCCTTGCTGACCTCGTCGGCGAAGAGGGCGTAGTCGGGCCGGTTGACGCGTCCGCCGCGGCTGTTCTTGACCTGGGGAATGTAGCTCCAGCCCAACGCGGCCAAGGTGGGCTTGACGAACTCGTCCTCGGTCTGCGCTTCGTTCCAGGTCTCGCCGTAGCGCTGTGCCTTCTGCCAGAGATCCCGGATCGCGTCGAAGACGGCCTGTGGGTCCTCCAACCACTCGGGGTGGCCAGGCAGCCGGGTTTCGAGGTAGTGCTGTGAGAAGAGCGATTTGCCGCTGGTGGTGGTTGGCAGGGACGTTGCCGCTGGCATGAGCTACCCTCCAGGGAATGCGTCGAACAACTGCGGCCTATTGTACCGCAGCGGAGGTGAAGCGCCAACCGGGAAAACAATCAGGACTGGTAGTCATGCGACAGCATGATCAACAACTACCGGTTTCGCTGCCGTTCAGCCTCTTCGTGCGCGGCCTGTTTTGCAGTGTTCCACAGAGCGACGACGGAGTTGCCAAGCTCGACCGCCGCCGCATCGACAGGAGCGAGGTCGATCCAGGCGGAGGGATCGGTGCTCAGATGGCTGAAGACCAGCATGTCGTAGATGTCGGTCTCGTGCCGCCGGTGCCCGCTCTCTGCCCAGGCCTTGAGCTTGCCGATGATCACGTCCTCAGGCCGGGCGCACCAGGCTTCGAACGGTTCGGTGCCTGGAACGGCAATAAGCTGGCGTGTTCGGTTGGCGAGCACTTGCCGGTACTCGATATGCCTGATCACCGGCATGAGGTCCGCTTTTTCCCCCCGTGTTCCGTCAATGATGTTAAACATGATGCCCTGACGTAAAGACTGGCGCATTTGTTCAGGGTCGGCGTAATAGCGCGGCGGCGGATAGTGCGACACCAGGAGTTGAACGTGTTCGTCTTTCAAGTCCACAACAATATCGATGTCGTAGGTTGCGCGGTTGATGCCGTACACCGTGCCGGCGAACGCACCGATGATGACGTAGGGCGCGCCGATCCTCTCCAGCGTGTGCAGGATATCTACGAAGAGGCTAAGGTCCGGGCCGGGTTTGCTTGCCACGCTCGATCTCCTGGATGAACTTGAGCCCCAGTTCTTCTAACGGCAGGTCAGGATATTGGCGACGCAGGCGCCCCATGATCAGTCCTTTGGCCAGCGCCTGGGCATCCAGCATCACGCGGATGCGTTCACCGGGCGACAGGTTCAGCAGGAGTCGCACCTGGTCGATGTCTACCGGGTCGAAGCGGAAGGTCGGTTCGCTGGAGCGGATCGGATCGGACATGGCCTTATCCCTGAACATACTCTTATAAGTCACGACGCAATTATACCACGGCGTGCATCCGTCCAGCCAGTGAGTTCGAAAGTTCAGAGGCTTCCCCGAAAAACAACGACCCCGCCCAACGGCGGGGTCGCGAAGAACATATGCTGATGGCGTTAACTACGTCGGCCTGCCCGCGGGCGGCGGCAGGGCGATGGGGTCGGGCAAGTAGCCGGTGGCGTTGTCCTTTGGCTCCTTGACCTTCCTGGCCACGAAGAAGCGCACCGGTTCACTGACGGTTTCGTTGCCGGCCCGGTCGTAGGCCTTGACCTGGATCAGGTGCGTCTCGGTGTAGGTGTTGCTGGGACCAACCAGGAAGCCAAAGCCGTTCTCGTAGACGGTGTAGTTGCGGCCAGTCTTCTGGCCGTCTTTGTCCACCTCAGGGATACTCAGTACGGCCGCGGGCACCGTGTCGGTGACCACCGTGCCATCTTCCAACGTCGTCGTGCGGGTGATGGTCTGCGGCGTATTCTGGCCGAACAACTTGAGGTCCCAGCGGTGACTGAATGGCGGTACGGTGCTGGTGCCGATCTTGGCGCCGTCCAGGTAGAAGTCGACGCGATCCATGGCCCAGTCGTCGTTGGCATCGGCGGTGACGCTGACCCATTCGTCGTCCTCGGTGACGTAGCGCTGACCCTCCACCGGAGCAATGATGCTGACGGTGGGGGCGGTGTTGTCCACGGTGAGCTGGATGACGCCATCCTTGACGCTGCCGTCGCCGCGGTTCACCAGCACGCGCAGGCTGTAGAGGCCATTCAGCCCGCTGGTGTCCCAGCGTTCCAGCGTCCCCTCGCCGACCTGCTCGCCGTGATCCGGTCCGATCTGGGTCCACGCGCTGGGACTGACGCCCTCGCCGTACTCGATACGGTAGTTGGCGAACCCGTCCAGCCGCGCATTGCCCTGGATCTCCACCGGTCCCTTGACGTAGGAGTAGGGCAGCGGCGAGAAGATGCCCGCTTCGGCGTCCACCGTGCCCTGTCCCACGGTCGAGTCGTATTCGGTGGGCGGCTGCGGAATGCCCTGCTCGCGTACCCAGTCGGCCGCCTCGGGCGGATAGATCTGGTAGACGCGCCGCTCCAGCAGTTCCGGTGGCGTGAAGGCGGTCGCCAGCTTGCCGTTCTCGCGGTTGATCTCGAATGCGCGCCAGACGGTATCGAACTGGGTCGGTTCGGTGCCGGCGATGAACTTCTCTGTCACGACACGGCCGCAGTCAGGCGTCGGCAGCAGGCCCGACTCCCAGCAAACAGATTTCTCGATGATTCCCTCGGGCCGGGGGAACTCTTCCACCGGCTCGCCGCGCTTGGTCAACGCGTACTCCATGACAGCGCGGAAGATCGGCGCGGCGCCGCGGCTGCCGGTCACTTCTTTCATCGCCTCGTTGTCCGCGTTGCCAATCCAGACGCCCACGGCTAGTTGCGGCGTGTAGCCGATGGTCCAGCCGTCTTTCCAGCCATTGGTGGAGCCGGTCTTGGCAGCGATCTTGCGGTCAGGCAACTCCAGGAACCGCGACCAGTCGCCGAAGGCTGCCTTGCGCGCGTTGTAGTCCGACATGATGTCCTGCAACAGGTAGGTGTGCTGGCGATCCACGATGCGCTCGGTTTCGGGCTGCTCGTACTGGTAGATGATCTGGCCGTCCTTGTCGCGCGCTTGCAGGATGCTCACCGGGTCGAGAGTGCGATACCCCGGCCGCTGCTGGTCTTCCGGCACCGGCTCGCCTGCCATGACGCCCTGGTTGGCATAGACGCTGTTGGCAAACACCATGTCCAGTAGCTTCACTTCGCCGCCGCCCAGCGTCAGGCTCAAGCCGTAATACTCCTTGTCCAGCGAGTTGATGCCCAGCTTGTGCGCCAGGTCGATGACGTTCTTGACGCCGACCTTGTCCATCAGCCAGACGGCGGGGATGTTGTAGGAACGGGCCAGCGCGTAGCGGGCCAGTTGCGGGCCGTGGTAGGCGCGGTCGTAGTTCTCCGGCACGTAGGGCGGTTCGGGCGGGTTGGGGAACACCGTACGCACATCCATGATGCGGGTCGCCGGCGTGTAGCCTTGCAGGAACGACTCGAGGTAGGTAAAGGGCTTGAAGCTCGATCCTGGCTGGCGATCCGCCAGCGCCATGTTGACCTCGCCGTCGATTTCCTCGTTGTTGTAGTCCACGCTGCCCACCATGGCCAGGATTTCACCGGTCGGCGGGCGGATGGCAACCACTGCCGCGTTGTGTGCGTTGTGGTCCACGCCTTCCAGATTGGCGATCAGGTCCATGTCCTTGAAGTCGGCACATTGGTCGGGCGCGGTTGCTTCGGGCGGCACGTAATCGGCGGGCGACGTGCCTTCCAGCGCGGCAACGCGCACGCGCGCGGCGCATTCGGCCGCCTTCTGCAGGTCGTAATCCAGCGTCGTGTAGACCTGAAGGCCCTTGCGCCAGATGTAATACGGGTCATCGATGGTGTTGAAGCGCTGTTGCAGTTCGTCCAGCACATAGAGCGCAAAGTGCGGCGCGCTGGTGTTGTCGAAACGCTCGGTGGCTTTCTTGCGCAGGAACATCCAGCGGTTGCCGTCGTAGGTCTTGGCTGCGTCGGCGGTTTCCTGGTCGAGCCAGCCGTAAGTCACCAGTGCGTCCAGCACGCGGTCGCTGGCAGCCTTGTTGGTCGCGGCGTTGTCGCGGTCGAATGCGCTGATCAACCCTTCGTCATAAAGGTCTGCCAGCACGGCGTCATCGTAGAATTTCTTGGCGGCGTTGGCCTCGTCCTGCGACAGGTAGCCGGCTTCGCTGACCAGCGCGTCCAGCGCCTTCTGCTGGCGGCGATAGGCGTCCTGCGGGCTGTTGACCGGGTTGAGCGCCGGATACTGGGGAATCGTCGCCAGCATGACCGCTTCGGCAATATCCAGCTCGCTGGCAGGCTTGTCGAAGTAGACCCGCGACGCGGCCTCGATGCCGTAGGCGAAGTTGCCGTAGAAGTTGTAGTTGATGTACCACTCGAGGATCTGTTCCTTGGGGTAGCGCCGCGTGATCTCCATAGCCATGATGACTTCTTTGAACTTACGCGTATAGCTGCGCTGGTAGCGTTCCTCGGGGTCGATGATGATGTTCTTGATGAGCTGCTGCGTGATGGAACTGCCACCTTGCACGTCGCCGCCGCGCAGGTTGGACACGAACGCGCGGCCGAGGCCGATGGGGTTGACGCCGGGGTTGTCCCAGAAGCTGCGATCCTCGAGGCCCACCGTGGCGCTGATCACCCAGGGATTCATCTCTTCCAGCGGCAGGTACGTGCGGTCGCCGCGGAAGGGGCGCGGGTCGAAGCTTTCGTAGAGCAGGTGCTGGCCGGTGCGGTCGAAGATGCGCACCGTTTCGAACTCGACCTGTTCGGTCTCGATGGCGCTGGCATCAGGGAGATCGCGCGCGAAGAAGCTGTAGACGCCGGCCGCGGCGCCCACCGCCGAGCCAACCGTAAGCAAGGCGAAGAGGCCCACAGCTATGAACACAACGGCTAGCAGTTGTGCTAGCCGCAGCAGGGGTCGGGGTCGGTTGCGCCAGCGGCGTTCCCGCCGCCGGCGTTTGATCAGGATATGTTCGGATTCGTAACTCATAGACAATAACTCATTATCTTAATGCAGCGCGGATTTAGTCCAGCGCCAGATATAGTTGCTTAGCGGAGGTGAGATGTCACCCAGCAAACTCGTAGACCGGGGTCTCCAGGATTCTCACGGGTTTTTCATGTTCCCAGATTACTTGCTGCAAACGCTCTACTGTTTCCGGTGAAAACAAACGTTCACCTGTCTCCACACACACGCGGGCAGGAACGTTCTCGACTACTATGATCTTTCCATCATCATCCAGCACATACGTAACCGTCTTGTTCACAAAGGTCTCACTGGGATACGTTGTCTTCATCTTACTGGCGTCTCCGCTTGAAATCGATCCACCGGTTTGGGTCAGGCTCATAGACTGTAATGATCTTGATCAAAGGGCGTGTTGGATAGCTGCAATGCACATGTACCGGCCTGCCTGCATCTGTCTCTCCAGCTATCAGGCAACTAGGGCCGTACTTGTCGTCAGGATAATCTTCAATGACTTCACCGGAGACTATCGTCTCTCGCAGTTCCCTGACGCTGATACGACGCCAAATACTCTGGTCCAGGGCATGTTGCGAGTATTCATATTCGCCTGCCAATATCTTCAATCTGATAGCTTCGATCACGTTCGCATTCTACCATCACAACTTCTCAACCACCAGAAAGTGCGAAAGACCGAGCCAACGCAGCGGCGATTCTTCCAGCGCGTACGTAACACGCCGGATCAGCCGGCCAAGTTCAGGCTGGCGGCGGGCGATGTTGTCGTAGCCAGGGTAGATCACCGTGTGATGCACGATGCGCGCCGGCAGGGCATCGAACAGCGAACGCAGCCCGCGGCGGGTATAGGCGCGCACGTGCGGCGCCAGCCGGTCGCGGGCCGGGTCAGGCAGCCAGTTGATCAGCGGCGTGTTGCCGAAGTGATACTCGCCGCGCCAGTAGTGGCCGTGGGTTTCGAAGGGATAAAGCCGGTTCGGGCAGAAGACAATCGCCCGCCCGCCGCGCCGCAGTACGCGCATCATCTCCTTTGCGTATAGCCGGTCGTCCTGCACGTGTTCAATCACTTCGTGGCTAAGGACAAGATCGAAGCGTTCGTCGCGAAACGGCAAGGACTCACCAGCGCTCTGGCAGACGCCTGCTCCTGGCGCAACCTGAGCCGCCAGCGCCGCGTGCTCATGCTCGATGTCGAGGCCCCAGACGTAGGCGCCGGTTTGTTGCAGCGCGCGCACGTACATGCCCACGCCGCAGCCATCCACCAGCGCACGCGCGCCGTCCAGCGGCGCCCACTGGCGGACCATGTTCAGCCGCCGGTCCTGGCCGGCTCGCCAGACCAGCGACGGCACGCCGCGCAGCGCCGCGTTCTCGCCGTGTTGCATCTCGTGAATCGTCGCGCTATCCATTGCTATCAAACGTCCATTCTTCTTTGTGCGCAAACCCTTGTGAGTTGTCGATCAAGCGTATCCAGGCTGGCCGCAGCAGGTAGAACCGGCTGCTGGCGACCGGGCCGCGCAGCGCCGGCGGGCCATCGCCGCCATCATCCAGCAGTCCGCGCAGGAAGTCGTAGCGCCCGGCGTATGTCCGCACTGCTTCGCCAAGCATCCGTGCGTCTTCGACCAGTTGCACGCTGCCTTCAATCTGCACGCCGCGAATCTTCTGCCATGCCTGCCCGTCGCTGTGCACTGTGGCTGCCACGCGGGCGTCGCGCATCAGGTTCTGGCTGTGGCGGCTGGATGGACTGGAGAGAAAATACAGGTTCAACTGATCGTCGGCGGCATAGAAAACGGCTGCCGCCTGCGGCCCACCGTCCAGCCCGGTCGTTGCCAGCGTCATCGTGTTGTGCGCCGCCAGAAATGCCTTCACTCGCTCCAGGTCAGACATTATTCACCGACCGCCACCATTAACCGTCTCCTGCTGCCCGCGTTCCTGACCAGCGGTAATATAGTTCATTCTCAATGCCCAGCCGCGCCAGCATCCGCCCCACCGTTCCATCCACCAGGTCGTTGATGCTGGCGGGCCGGCTGTAGAACGCGGGCACGGGAGGCATGATGATCGCCCCGGCCTCGGTTGCCTGCACCATCAGTCGCAGGTGGTTCAGATGCAGCGGCGTCTCGCGCACCAGCAAGAGCAGCGGTCGCCCCTCCTTGAGCTGCACATCGGCCGCGCGGCTGGTCAGATCGCTGCTGAAACAGTTGGCGATGGCTGACAACGTCTTGATGCTGCACGGCGCCACCACCATCCCCAGCGTCGCAAAGCTGCCGCTGGCAATCGCAGCGCCGATGTCACGTTGCCGGTAGACCACGTCAGCCAGCGCCTCGACGTCGCGCGGCGTGAAGTCGGTCTCCTGGGTGATCGTGATGCGAGCCGCCTCGCTCATCACCAGGTGGGTCTCGATGGTCTGACCAGGGTCACTTTCTTGCCTGGCGGCGCGCAAGATCTGAAGCAGGCGGATCCCGTAGATCTGCCCGCTGGCGCCGGACATGGCGACGATCAGGCGGCGGGAGGTGGGTTGGGGCATGGTGCGTTGGTAGATTGGTAGGTTGGTAGGTCGGTAGACTGGTAGATTGGTGGCTTGGTAGATTGGGAAGACGGTAGGCGGACAAAAATGGCGACAGGAGGATGCTCAAGAAATACGAAGCTACCGATTTTCAGCTTACCAATCTACCAACCTACCAATCTACCAACTTACTTCACCCCTACATGAATCGCAACCGTGCCGAACATCAGTTGCTTGAAGCGCACCAGACGTAGACCGGCTACGCGAAAGGCGCCTGCCAGCTCTTCCGGCGTCATGAACGCCTTGGACGACTGCGGCAGGTAGTCGTAGGCGTAGCTCGATCCGCTGACCAGCGTGCCAACGGTGGGGATAACGTAACGCAGGTGCATCTCGATCGCGGGCCGCAGCAGGTTGTCTGGCGGCGGACTGGTCTCGAGACAGACCACATGGCCGCCCGGTCGCACGACGCGCCGTTGCTCGCGCAGCGCCTCGACCACATCGGGCACGTTGCGCAGCAGGAAGCCGGACGTGACCGCGTCGAACACGTCGTCCTCGAAAGGCAGCGTAAACGTGTCCGCGCCGAGCCAGCCGACCTGCTGGCTATCAGGTTTCGCCTTGCCAACCTGCATCATCGGCAGCGAGAAATCAGCCGCGACTACGCGAACGCCTGGGGTTTGGCGTAGTGCTTCGAAGGCGATATCACCGGTTCCGGTGGCGATGTCCAGCAGCCGGCCGCCTTCCGGCACGACCGCGGCATGCACCAGCATCTCGCGCCAACGCCGGTCCTGGCCGAAGGTCATCAGCCGGTTCATCAGGTCATACTGTTCGGCGATCCCGCCAAACATCTGGTTGACGTAGGCCGCTTTCTGCTCTGTTGCTGGAAGTACTGACATGGTTCGATTGTATCACAAGGCCGCTGAGGGCGAAAGCGATGGCGGCTCCTATCGACAGACCAGAATCGGCCACCAGCTGTTGCGCAGAATGTCATCCAGCGCACTCTCGCTCACCACGTCGCTGATGCCGCGGCGGCTGAAGCTGCCCATCACGATGAGGTCGCACTCGTAGATCTCCACCGTGCGTAGAATGGCCGGCCCGACCGGTCCGTTCTCCACCACAAAAGTAACGTTGTCGCGGGCGATGCCGTGTGCGTGGAAGTAATCTTTTGGCAGACGCTGCACCTCTCTGTGGACGCGGTTGGGTTCGCTTACCGTCACCACGGTAATCGGTAACTGCCAGCGGCCGGCAAGATAGGTCAGGAGATAGAGGGCACGCACGCTGGCCGGGCTGCCGTTGAAGGCCAGCAGCGGCCGGGCCAGGTTTGATGTATGGCTGGGTGTGACCAACGCCGGCCCGGCCGCCTGGCGCAGCAGTGACCGGAAACCAGGCCTGAGCTTTTCGAGCGGTCCGCTGCCCGCGGGATGGGCCAGGTTGGCCACGATCAAATCGGTCCAGCGCGCCCGCCGCCGGACCTCTTTGGTGACCTCACCAGAGGCAACCACCAGCTTGCCGTCGATTGCCGCCGCCCGGCAGCGCTGGTCGAATTCCTGCTTGAGCAATTTGCTTTCCGGCGCCGTCATTTGCTCTGGCCTGGCAACGACGTGCAGGCCGTGCAGGCGCACTGGCTCGCGCTCGGCGATGACCAGCGCCTGCTCGAATGCGTTCCAGCTGATTTCTTCGCCGCTGAGCGGCACAAGGACGTCGATGCGGGTATCTTCCCGGCGGGTGCCGACCTGGCCGGCGAGCCAGCCACCGGGTTTTGACGCCTCTGTGTCTTGCGCTGCCAGCCCCATGACCACGTTTTCTGAAGTGATCTCCAGCCCCAGGGCATCGGCCAACGCTGCCTGATTCTGCGCGATCCAGAGATACAGGTCGGCTTCAGTGCGCTCCGGAAACATTCGCAGCAGTCCAGAGCCGCGAATCAGCTCAAGGATTGGCAGATAGACCGTCTCATACCAGTGGATCACCGCTTCGCTGAACGGTATCTCGCGCTCTTGCTCAAGACCCATGTAATAGCGATGCACTGCGATGTGTTCCAGCAGCTGCGGGTATCCGCCGGCGGCAGTCAGTTGCAGATCGGCCGCGGGGATCAGATCGTCCAGGCGGGTTTCCTCCAGGAACTGGGCATACTCCGCTTTGGCGATGATGTCATCGGGCGTGTCTGTGGGCGCCAGCGGAACGCGCGTGCGAATTTCGGTGACCTCGGCCTGGATGGACTTGGCGCCCAACCCGCGTGCCACCGACACGCGGTGATTGCCGTCCAGCACGAAGTACGCGTCGCCTACTTTGTAGACCTCGATGGGCGGCCAGCCGACCATCTCTTCGGCCGAGGCGCGTACACGCGCCCAGCGCACCTGGTTGCCGCCATGCTTGGGCAGGAAGTTACGGGTGAAATCGTTGTAGCGCCCCACACTCCCCACGATTGCATCCAGCGGAACGTTTTGTATCCCCGACGACGAGCGGCCCTTGATCTTGAGCTGGCGGCTCACATCGTCGTAGGAAAGCAGTTCGTTTGATTTTCCAGTGAGGCCATTCCAGAGGCGTTCCATGGCTGCCCGCCGTTGCAGCCTGTTGAAGTCTTCCAATGCCGAATAATAAGTCGATTGCGGTACTTCCATGTGCGCCTCCTCGTGCTGAGGCAATCATCACTCCTGCAAATTTGCTAGCAGATACGCCCTTGGGACCTCGCTACGGCGCAGCCGGCCGAGTGGTGGTGCGTGCGTAACTCCCATGGTATAGACAATGTCGCTGCATCAGGCGATTCTACCACAACAATCGGCTGCGTCGAAAGAGGCTTGCTCCCGTTTTGCGATTTTGGCAATCCCGAATTATTGTGTGTTCTACGAGACGGCGGCCGGAAGACGGATCAAGGAGACAATAGATATGAGCAAGCAGCAACTGAGTGGACGGTGGTCGCTGGTGACGGGTGCTTCCAGCGGTATCGGTGTAGATCTGGCGCGCGAGCTGGCAAGCCGCGGCAGCAACGTGATCGTGCTCGCGCGTCGCGAGGAGAAGTTGAAGGAGGTGCAGGCTGAGCTGACGGCCCGCTTCCGCGTCCAGGCGGAGTATGTGACGGCGGATCTGGCCGATGAACAGGCGCGCCAGCAGCTTTACGACGATCTCAGCCAGGCCGGGCGCACGGTCGATGTGCTGGTCAACAACGCGGGTTTTGGCCTGTTTGGCATGTCATGGGAAATTCCCTGGGAGCAGGAACGCCAGATGCTCAACGTCGATGTCATGGCCATGGCGCACCTGACCAAGCTGTTCCTACAGGACATGGTCAAACGCAACTCGGGTTTTGTTCTGCAGGTCGCCTCGTACGCCGCATATCAGCCCGCGCCGACCTATGCCAGCTATTCGGCGGCCAAGAGCTTCGTGTTGAACTACGGCGAGGCGCTGAACTATGAACTGCGCAACACCAACGTGGGCGTCACAGTCGTCGCACCGGGGATCGTGGATACTGCGTTTCACGACGTAGCCGGTCAGAAAAAGAACCGCTACCAGCGGATGACACAGATGAAGCCGGACGAGGTGGCGCGTGTCGCCGTCGATGCTATGCTCAAACGCAAAGCCAGTGTTATCCCCGGCTGGATGAACTACGCGACAGTGTGGTCGAACCGCCTCGTCCCCCGGCGTATGTCGGCGGCGACGGCGTATCGTCTGATGACCATGGATTGAAAGAGTCATCGTTCAGCTGAGCCTGGCGACCCAAACCGTCGTGAATTTGGTGGTCGGCAGATGCCGATTTGAAGCATTGGAAATTTGACGAATCGAAGGAGTAGAGCGGTGATGCTGGATAACTTGCCCGGCCAGGACTTGAACCGCCGGATGGTGCTGTTGCATGGTGGGCGGTTGTGCAGCTTCTTCTTCGCGCCGCTGGGAGACCCGGGCAGCGAGACCCGTACCCAGGCAGAATCGCTCTATCAGCACGTGGTCGACTCGTTCCGCTTCATTCCGGAATTGCCGGCTCCGAACTGAGCCGCCCACAGGTCACGAATAAATGAGAAGCCGGGCTTTTTTCTGAAAAGCCTGGCTTCTCTGCGCCGTTGCGTTAACGAGCCAGAACTCCGCATTCGCTGTTCCAACTCGCTGTGGTATGCCCACTCCCGCTTTCGAGGAATTAGCACCTTTAGATGCCGACTTGTGCGCCCCTGCCGTGCGCATCGGAGGATGTGCGCTCCGCGAAACTACCGACTTTTCGCCTCCTGATACGCACTGAAATTGCCGGGGTAATCGACCAGTGCGCCATCGTCCAGTTCAACGATGCGATCGACCACCCGGTCGAGGAAATAGCGGTCGTGGGAGATGATCAGCGCAGTGCCGTTGAAGTCTTCCAGCGCGTTCTCCAACACCTCGGCGGAAGCGATGTCAAGGTTGTTGGTCGGCTCGTCCAGCAGCAGGAAGTTTGGCCCGCTCAGCATCAGCAACGCCATCTGCAAGCGGCTGCGCTCGCCTCCGGAGAGTGTGTACACCGGGCTGCGCGCCTGATCGTAGGTAAACAGGAAGTTGCCCAGGAAGCTGACCGCGCTGCTTTCCGAGAGCGGCGCGGCCCAGCGCACGGTCTCGATCAACGTTCGGTTGAGGTCCAGCGTCTCGTGCCGCTGGGCGTAGTAGCCGATCTCGACGCTGGGGCCGATTTTGACCTGTCCGCCGCTGGCCGCTTCTTCACCCAGAACGATGCGAAACAGCACCGATTTGCCCGCTCCGTTTGGCCCGACCAGCCCAACCCGCTCGCCGCGTCGCACCAGTAGGTTCAGCCCGGCCAGCACGATGTTGTCATCGTCGGAACTGTCCGCGGCCGGGAACATCTTGTCGAGATCGATGATCTCCAGGACCTTCTCGCTGCCGCGCCAGCCGGTCAGCTCCAGCCCCATGCGTCGACGCTCCATCACCGGCTTGTCGATCAGGTCGATGCGCTCAATACGCTTCAGGATCGCCTTGCCGCGCTTGATCAGTTTCTCGTTGTCATGCGACCGACCCCAGATCAACAGCCGCTGCGCGGCCTGCTGCAAACGATCCACCTCGCGCTGCTGGACGTTGTAGAGCTGGTTCTGGCGCTCAAGACGGGTCTGTTTCTCGAAGGCGTATTCGGAGTAGTTGCCGCTGTACTGGGTCAACCGGCCATCCTCCAACTCGACCACCTCGTCCACCACCACGTCCAGCAGGTAGCGGTCGTGCGAGACGATCACCACCGCGCCCTTGTAGCTGCGGATCATGGCCTCCAGCAGCGCCTTGCCGGCCAGGTCGAGGTGGTTGTCCGGCTCATCCAGCAGCAGCAGACTGGGCTGGACGACGATTAGCTTGGCCAGGCCGACCAGTTTGCGCTGTCCACCACTCAACGCTGCAATTGGCAAGTTGAAGTCGGCGTCATCGAAGCCGAGATTGCGCAACGTGGCCTTGACCTTGCCCTCGTAGCCAGGTCCGCCCAGCCGCGTGAACTCCTCAACAAGCCTGGCCTGCTGCTCCAGGGCGCGCTGCAAGGCTTTTTCGTCGCCGTAAACTGCGGGATCGCCCAGACGATCCTCGACCCTCGCCAGCGCTTCCTCGATCTCGCCCAACCGCGCCGACGCGGTCAGCGCCTCTTCCAGCACCGTGCGCTCCGGCCGTAGGTCCGGCTCCTGGCGCAGATAGCCCACGGTCAGTCCCTTGCTGCGCACCAGATAGCCTGTGTCGCTGGTGAGATCGCCGGCCAGCAGCCTCAACAGCGTGCTCTTGCCCGCGCCGTTAGGCCCCACCAGCCCGACGCAACGGTCATCGTGGATCTCCCACGACAGGTCGGTGAAAATGGGCTGCTGGATGTATGTGACGCTGACGCGGTCGAGGTGAACGGCGATCATAGGAGTGGCAGGTTTCAGGTGGCAAGTGGCAGAGGTCAGAAGTCGGAAGTCAGGAGGCAGATGGCTGATCTCCGACCTCCGACTTCTGACTTCTGATAGCACGCGACATTCCGATCCGCGGCTTCCTCTCGATCCGCGGTTCTCAGGCCGCCAGAGTCACGTCGATAACTGGCTCGGCGCTGGCGATGACTTCGCCGATGACGCGGGCGCTGGGCAGGCTGGCAAGTACGCCGCCAACAGCTTGCGGCGGGACGGCCATCAGCAGGCCGCCGCTGGTCTCGGGCGAGAAGCAGAGCACTTGCATCGCCTCTGAAATACGCTCGTCGAAGTGCACCAACGGGCCGAAATGCTTGCGGTTGTTGTGCGCGCCGCCGGGATAAACCCAGTCGTCGCCAAACTGCTGTGCGCCGGGCAGCCAGGGCAGCCGGTCGAAATAGATGCGGAAACCGATGGCCGGCTGGGCGTCTGCCTCAGATGTCTCCCGGGCCGGCAGCATCTCGGATGCGTGGCCCAGCAGCCCAAATCCGGTGATGTCGGTGGCCGCGTGCGCGCCGGCGGCCAGCGCAGCCTCGGACGCGGCCCGGTTGAGTTGCATCATGCTGGCAGTGGCTGCGGCAAGCTGCTCGTCGCTGGTCAGGTCGCGCATGAAGGCTGTGGTGACCACGCCCGCGCCCAGCGGCTTGGTCAGGATCAACTGATCGCCGGGCTGCGCGCCGCTCTTGGCAAGCAGGCGCCGCGGGTCCACCATTCCCAGCACCACCAGCCCGTACTTCGGCTCCTTGTCCTGGATCGTGTGGCCGCCGGCGATAGCGACCCCCGCTTCGATGGCCTTCTCCGCGCCGCCGCGCAGTACCTCACTGATCATGTCGTAGGGCAGATCGCCGGGGAACGCTGCGATGTTCAGGGCGAAGAGCGGCCGCCCGCCCATGGCGTAGACGTCGCTCAACGAATTGGCTGCGGCAATCGCTCCGTAGGCGTACGGGTCGTCGACGATGGGCGTGAAGAAATCGACCGTCGCGACCAGCGCCTTGTCGTCGCTCAGCCGGTAGATGGCAGCATCGTCCGGGTGACCGAGACCGACCAGCAGGTCGGGATAGTCAGCCTGGTTGAACAGGTTGGATAGCGGGCGCAGCACGTGCGCCAGGGCCTCAGGGGCCAGTTTGGACGCTCAGCCAGCGCAGGCGGCCAGCGAGGTCAAACGAATCTGATTGCGTGTCATGAAACAAAGTCCGGTTGAGTCTGCCGATCACCAAAGCACCACATCGTATTCGTCTTCCGGAATGCCGGCAGCTTCAACAATCACGGCACTGATCTCCTTGATAGAATCTGCACTGAGATTAACATACACCCACCATTCATTGGGCAACCGATGCCAAGCGTCGCTTGACGGTTCACGGGTGAAGTAGGTTGGCCTCTTGGCGATTACCATCTCTTCAAATTTCTCGCCGCACCATTGTACTACTACCTCTGCAGTCCGACGTAACACATCGCGCCAACTGTACACGGGATAAACCTCGTCCAGAATTACTACAGCTTTCGGCTTCTCATACCAACTGGCTGCTGTGTCCGCTAACTGAGGCCAGATCTCGGTGATCTTGCTCATCAACCACTGAGCACGGTTGCGAATAGACTGCCCATTCCAGAAATCAGGCGCTTGGTCCCCAAAGTAGATCTGGTTGAGTGACAGGCCGTGTCCAGCTAGTTTCTGGCGCTTGACAGCATAGCTGTCATTAGACAACATCGAGTTCCAGTCTTGGGTAACTAACGTCAGGTTGCCCAGAGTGTGAAGTAGCTCGTAGTCCT
This sequence comes from Anaerolineales bacterium, assembly GCA_020634615.1. Taxonomy (GTDB): domain Bacteria; phylum Chloroflexota; class Anaerolineae; order JAAEKA01; family JAAEKA01; genus JACKBK01. Next base: position 76,397 of record JACKBI010000014.1, on the reverse strand, counting down.
GTTCCCAGCTTTCCCCGAGGTCATGCTTCCAAGTTGGGGTCAGGGTTTGCGGCATCACATGTTCAATGGTGGGATCGTCGCTGAGAACTGTGTAGGCGCCGCTACCAGCCGACAAATGGCGGTTGACAGTGTTGAGAACCAGCGCCAGTTTCTGGCGAGTGATCTTGTCACCGCGATAGAGATCAATCGTTTCTGCTGACTGGCGCAAGCGCACATCGCTCGGTTCGTTCTTTGTTCCAAGTGTCTGGCGCAGCGATGCTGCGAAGTCGGTTGCATCAACCTCTTTGAGATCCTTGACCAGGGTTGGAAACATCTTATTCAAGTAGTTGGTGGAGTCACGGTTGAGAAAACGACGTACCATGTACGCCTCGACGAGACGCAGGCTTGCCAGAAACTGGTCCTGGCCAAGCTGTCCCTGGTGCCACTCATCGTATAAGAACAACAAGAACGGATAGGCGGTGCCGCTTTCCAGCACGGAGAGCCGGGTTAGTTGTTCGCGTACTTCCGCATTTTGCTCGTGGTGTGGGCGCAGGAGGCGGTCATAGTAACGGGCGAAGCGTTTTATTCGAGTCAACTCATTCTCGAATTCAGTCGCGCTCATGGTCTGGCCTCGGTCCCGGAACCGCGAGTAGACGTGTTCTTCGTTGATAAGTACCCCGGACATATAAGCGAAATAGTGACGCAGGAACGCTGTAAGCTCGCCGAGGCGCGAGCGGCCCACGTTTCGCTTTTCCAGCAGCATCTCCTCAACTGGCGACCACAATTCGGTGAAGACTGGCTCCTGGCGCTCGGCGGGGAGTTTCATGGCGATGTAGTTGCGTACCAGATCAGCCTGGGATAGTGACTTGCCCTTATAGTTGAGGCTCTCGAAGATTTCGTAAGGACGCTCGCTCTGACTTAGGTTGATGAAGACCACCTGTAGGCTGGTCATAAGAACGTTAAACAGGCGATTAGGGTCGATGTCATCGCTTTTGATACGATTGTCCAGTTGAGCAGTCAAATAGGCAAACGCCTCGGGGACTTTGGACTCGACGCCCTCTGGCGGTTGCTTACCAGTTACAATGGCGCAATAGCTGGCTCGATCGCCGTATTTGAGCGTAGGCAATAGTTTGTAGTGGAGATCGCCACTTTCATCCTGGTTCACCAGCATCCGACGCGCCTTGCGGCGCAAGCTGGCATGCGTATCACTACCATCCAGCAGACGTTCCAACGCACAAAGTATGAGAGAGATGGAAGTCAAGCGCTGCTGACCATCGACCAGCCTGAAAACTGGTACCGTGCCGGCTTGAGTTCCATCGTTGATGACAACCAAAGACCCCATGAAGTGTTCAGGTGGATGCTCGTCGTCGTAGATCTCGTACACGCTGAAGATGTCTGTCAACAATGTTTGCCACTCAGTCTTCTCCCAGGCATATTCGCGTTGAAAATGAGGCAGGACATAGTGAACGTCGCCGCCGGAACTGAACACCTTGACCATATGCAGGCTGTCGGCCTTCATCTGTTATTCCTCTCGCTTGGCATAGGAATCGCAACGAACGGAACCCTCGTCAATTTCGATCCTAAACGCAATTCCTCAGACGTTATTCCCTCGCGGGGTGCAAGCCAGGCAAAATAATCCCGGGTGACCCGGTTGGGCCTTGCTGTCCTTCCCTGCTCTGGCCCTCATCCTATCAGCACCGCCCGGCAGGGCGCGCCGTCGCTGCCGCCGATCTTGATGGGCAGGCAGATCAGTTGGTACTCGCCGGGCGCGATGACGCGCAGGTCCAGCCCCTCGACCGGGATGACGCCGGCGGCGAGCAGGATACGGTGACAGGGAACCGGATCGTCGAAGGGAGCGACCGACAAGTAATCGACGCCCACCAGTCGCACACCGCGGTCCACCAGCCACTGTGCACCGTCGCCGGTCACCGCGACGAAATCCTCGACGAAGACGTCTTCGGACCGGTTCCACAACTCCGAACTGCGCGTCTTGAACAGCACGCGCTGCGTGCCGGCTGGGATCGGCAGGCTGGCCAGCACATCCGCCGTCAGCGCGTCGGCATCACCGGTATCCACCACCAGCGACGGACCGATCAACACGTTCAGGTCGAGAGTCTCGACGCCCGCGCCGCCGGCGATGAAATGCGCGGGCGCGTCGAGATGCGTGCCGGTGTGGGCGCTGATGTCGATGCGGGTTAGGTTGTACACATCGCCGCGGTCCATCCGCGCCGGCTGCGGCAGGTTCACCGGCGGGTCGCCTGGCCACACCGGCAGCGAGGGCGTGATGGTGAGGGTGATGTCGTGAATTGGCATGGGCGAGATTATAGCACCGTGCGCGGCTGCGACCAAGTGAGGCACGCGTGTAAGGAACTCGTAAGGAACGGGTAAGAACCAGTCAAGACGAGTGGAATACTATAGTCGCGGGCGAAGTGCCGGGGACCTTCCGCAAGTCCGCGGCACGTAGTCAGTGGCGCGCTTGACACAATCGCACGGCTACGGTACAACACTCCTGACCTGCCTCGCCCTAAACGTGAATGAGATAACGAATTGGCTATGTTGTCAGAGATTATTCCCCTGGTAGAAACAACCTCCAGCAACGGGAGTTCGCCGCCGCTGCTGCCTGAGCAGTCCTTCCTGCCTGACGCTTACCGTCTGCCGGAGGGAACGGTGCGCGGCTCGTACGCGTCAATGCAGCCGCGGGTGGTCTTCATCGAGGTGACCAATCGCTGTAACCTGCTGTGCGAGACCTGTCCGCGAACGTATTTTACGCGCGAGCCGATCCGCTCGTTGCGCTACGACGAGTTTGTCCTTATCGCAGACCAGTTCCCGCAGATGCAGCGCGCCGTGCTGCACGGCATCGGCGAGCCGCTGCTCAACCGCGAGCTGCCACAGATTATCAGCTACCTCAAACAACGCGACATCGAGGTGCTGTTCAACTCCAACGGCACGCTGCTGACGCCGGCCTGGCAGGAAGCGCTGGTGCTGAGCGGGCTGGACGAGTTTCGCTGCTCCATCGACGGCGCCGAACCGGAGACCTATGCGCGCATCCGCGGCGCGAATCTGCTGCATAAGATAGAGGAAGGGCTGGCCGGGCTGACGCAGACCAAGGCCCGCCTGCAAGCCAGCACGCCGCGCGTCTCGATCTGGTGCGTAGCTACCAGAGAGAATCTGCAGGAGATGCCCGATCTGGTGCGCATGGCGGCGCGGCTGGGCGTGCCGGAGGTCTACCTGCAGCGCATGGTCTACTTCGGCAGCGAGCCGGCAGACCAGTACGGCATGGCGCGCGACGAGCTGGCGATCTTTGGCAAGGACGCCGATTACCAGGATGAGATCATCGCCGAGTGCGAGACGTTGAGCGCCGAACTGGGCGTCGATTTCCGCGCGGCTGGCGCGCGCGATCCGCGCAACAGCCTGGCCGCGGCGCGCGACGTTGACTTCCACCCCTGGCAGGCCTGTCTGCGTCCGTGGACCACTGCCTATGTGACGGCCAATGGGAACTGCCTGCCCTGCTGCATTTCCCCCTTCACCACCAACGATTACGAAAGCCTGCTGCTGGGCAACCTGTTCGAGCGTCCCTTCAGCGAGATCTGGAACGACTACTTGTACCGGCAATTTCGCACCGATTTCTTCACCGATACGCCGCACAAGGCATGCGCCAGTTGTGGCGTGTTTTGGAGTTTGTGAGGAAGGGAAAGCAGGGAACCAGAAGGAAATGATGGAAACAAGGGAAATGCCAGCCAACGGAAGCGGCGATGGATGCCAGCCAGCGTTTCAATGGAAGCTGTGGATCTATACCAACTACGACTGTAACCTGCGCTGTTCGTACTGCGTCGCGAAGTCCAGCCCCAACGCGCCGCGCCGCGCAATTGGTCTGAAGAACGCACAGCGGCTGGTGGACGAAGCGGTGGACCTGGGCTTCAGCGAGGTCTTTTTCACCGGCGGCGAACCGTTTATCCTGAAAGAGATCTACGAGATGCTGGCCTACTCGTCGGCGCGCGTGCGCACCAGCGTGTTGACCAACGCGATGCTTTTCAGCAACAGCCGGCTGGAGCAGCTTCTGGCAGTCGCAAGCGGCAACGACAACCTGGTCCTGCAGGTCAGCCTCGACGGCGGCGTGGCCGAACATCACGACGCCTACCGCGGCAAAGGTTCCTGGCAGAAGACGGTGGACAGCATCCAGACGCTACAAGCCCACGGTCTGAAGGTGCGGCTCAGCACCACCGAGACGCCCGCTAACAGCGGACACCTGGACCAGGTCTGTGAGTTGCATCGCTCATGGGGCATCCCGGAATCCGACCATTTCATCCGGCCGCTGGCCCGGCGCGGCTATTCAAAAGAAGGCATAGAATTGGACATGTCGAACCTGCTGCCTGAGGTCACGGTGAACCTGGACGGCGTGTTCTGGCATCCGCTTTCAACGGATGCTGACATGCAGGTCAGCAAGTCGATGTTTCCTCTCAGCACGGCCGTGGAGCGCATTCAGGAGCAGATGGACACCATCGCCAGCACCGGCCGCTCTTCGCTGATGACCTTCACCTGAGGGTGAGCACACCGCTCGCCGTTGGCGAGCAAAGGCAGAACAGTAATCAGTGATCGGTGGCTGTTGTGGGTTACTGGCATGAAAGTTGAGCGCGTCGATCCGCTACTCAACCGACGCTCACCGGTCATCTCATCAACCTGTCAGGTGGCCAATCTACTGATTACTGATCACTGATCACCGATTACTGCTTACCGGCAACCAACCACGGAGGACCCATGATACAAGCATTTGTGTTCATCGAAGCTGAGCCGGCGCGCGTGCCGGAGTTGGTGGATGAGCTGGCAGGCATGACGCTGGCCAGCTCGGTCATCAAGCAGGTGTATGCGCTCACCGGCCGATTCGACCTGGTGGCGCTGGTGGAAAGCCCGGACATCGTCTCTCTGGGCGAGTGAATTAGCACCAGCATAGCGAACACCGTGGGTGTTCGAAGAACCGAAACTGGTCTGGTCGTTTGGTCGGCCAGCGCCCAGCCCAGCACAGCAGCGATTGCGGCGGCGCCTCAGGCGGCGCCAGACCCCAACTCGCCGTCCATCTTCGGCGCTGACCTGTTTTACGACGCCGGCGACCAGGGCTGCGCGGGCGGGCCGCTGGAGGAGATCGCCCGCATGCTGCGCCGGCTGCAATCTGGCCAGACTCTGGAGGTGCGGGCCACCGACCCCGGCGTAGCCGTCGACCTCCCCGCCTGGTGCCGGATGACCGGTCATACCCTCGTCGATCAGCGCGCTGATCGCTACCTAATTCGCCATAAATAGGCACAACAAGGAGAACACAATGGGACACGTTATCGTCAGTTTGAGTCACGGCAAGGAAGACGTCGAGCGCGGCTCGCTCTCGTTCACCGTGGCCAACGCCGCTCTGAGCTCCGGTCAGGAAGTCTCGGTCATGTTGACGGTTGAAGGCGTTTGGCTCGCTACCAAAGGCTACGCCGACGGTCTGCAGACCGCCCCCTACCCGCCGCTGGGCGAGCTGGTTCAGCGCTTCGTCGACGACGGCGGCAACTTGTGGGTGTGCGGCGTATGCGTCAAGCCGCGCGGCATCACCGAGGAGCACCTGATCCCCGGCGCCACGATCGTCGGCGCGGCCGTGCTGATCGAGGGCATGGTCACGGGTGGGACAACGATCAGCTTCTAGCTCGATTGAGAAACCGGGTTCTTCCTGTCTTGGCGCCTAGATCTGGATCTGCCAGACAAGAATCCGGTTTCTTCTTTCGTAATCAGCCCCATGCCTCCCAAGCCCTGGAAAACCCTCAGCAGTCGCGAAGTCTACAAGAACCCGTGGACGCGGGTGCGCGAGGATGTCGCGGAGATGCCCAATGGCAAGACGACCCTCTACGGCGTCATCGAGTGCGGCGAGGCCGTGGGCGTCCTGCCCTTCATCGACGACGACCACGTGGTGCTGGTGCGCCAGTACCGCTACGTCTTCGACGAGGCCCATCGCTGGGAGATGCCGACCGGCGGCGTCAAGCCGGACGAACCGCTGGAAGCAGCAGCCCGCCGCGAGTGCCGCGAGGAAGTTGGCTACGACGCAGCCACGCTACAACATGTGAGTACCTATTTCAGCAGCAAGTCCATCGTCCAGGAGATCTGCCATCTTTACATCGGCCGCGGGCTAACGCAGGTGCGTGTCGTGCCTGACGAGACGGAATTTCTGGAAGTGGCCGTGTTTCCTTTCGACGAGGTCTACCAGATGGTGATAGACAGCGAAATACGCGACAGCATGACCGTGATTGCCGTGCTGCACGCCGCGCGGCTGCGCAACAAAACGGTACTACTCAAGCAGGACTGACGGTCTTTCCAAAAAAAAGACGCCAGACTTCGGAAGTCGCCGGGTCAACAGACGAGGCTTACCCCAACCGTTGCAGGCCAGTCGTGACAAGCAATCGGCGACTTCCGAAGTCGATTCAAACAACTTCTCAGCTATCGCCAGGACTGTCAGTCCTTAAAACAAAGGAGACCAGACCATGACCTCAGAAGCTGTTGCCTACGACAAGAGCGAACTGCCGCGTTGGGAGGTGATACTGCGCAAGGCGATTCTGGTAATCGCGCGCCTGACGCTGGCCATCCTGTTCTTCACGCAGCTTTGGTGGAAAATGCCGCCCACCTTTGGCTGCCCGGCCGACTACGCTTTCACCACCTCGACGGTCGAGAACGGGCGGCTGCGCCTGCAACGCACCAGCGGCCTGTGCGACTGGATTGGCATCGAGCAGGTCTACTCGACCCAGCCGCGGCCGCTGATCGTGGCCAACCTGGACAACACGGGCGACCCGGAGATCTCGATCAACATCGCGCCCATCGCTCGCTTGAACGGCATCTTTCTGGAAAAGGTCATCCAGCCGACCATCCAGTTCTCCGGTTGGCTGCTCTGGCTGGCCGAGGCTGCGATCTTCGTGCTTCTGCTGCTGGGCCTGTTCAGCCGGCTGGGCGCGCTGATAGCCGTCGGCGTTTCGGCGCAGTTGTTGATCGGGTTGTCGGGCATTCCGAACCCGTATGAGTGGGAATGGGCCTACAACACGATCTTTGTGCTGGCGCTGGTGCTGTTCGCCTTTGCGCCCGGACGGGTGTTTGGCATCGACACGCTGCTGCGCCCCCGCTTCCTGGCCATGAAGGCGCGCGGCAGCTTCATCGGCAGGGTGTTGTCATGGCTGACGTAACCAACAAAGCAATCGATCTGGCCAGCCTGTTGCTCCAGACAAAAGAAGCTCACATTGGGGCATTCATCGAAACCAACGGCGCCGACCCTGAATGGCCGCTCTGGTACGCCGCCTTTCTCCATCAGCGCCAGCCCAGTTTACAAGGTGTCGCATTGACCCAGAGCGAATGGGTGTTCCTGATCGTCAAAGCCGAGCAAAAGCGGCTGCGCGAGCAGGTCGATGAGCCATGGCACGACTACTACGCCCGCGTCTTCCTGGAGGAGATCGGGCAGGGCAACCCGTTGTCATCCGGGTAGCTGCGGTCATGGCTGATTCATTGGGCAAGCAGGCAGGCACGAGCAGCAGCGCGTCGCGCCAGCAGAGACTGCTGCTGGCAGGTGGCCTGGTCCTGCTGCTGCCATACCTGGCCGCCTGGCGGTTGGGCGACCTGCGCGAGTCTACGCCGCAGTTCCTGGCGCTCTATCTGGTCGCTTTCGCGATTTACGCAGCGACAACCGTGACAGCGCTGCGGATCGGCGCGCTTTCGCAACGCTGGCTGGGCGCCGTATTCCTGCTGGCCGCCGCCATGATGGCCGTGACGTTGCTCAACCGGCCGACGCTGTCGGACGACATGTACCGCTACGTCTGGGAGGGACGGGTGCAGGCCAACGGCTTTAGTCCGTATCTTTACCCGCCCAACGCGCCTGAGCTCAGCCGCCTGCAGGATGGCGTCGTCTGGGCGCACGTCAACCGCAAGTCCGATGTGACGATCTATCCACCGATTGCACAGACAGTGTTCGCGTTGCTTTGGCGGATCGTTCCCGACAGCGTGCGCTGGTTTCAGGCGATCATGGCGCTGGGTGCGCTGCTGGCCGGCGGGCTGTTGGTGGGCCTGCTGCGCGACCTGGGCAGATCGCCGGCGCGCGTCGTGATCTACCTCTGGGCGCCGCTGCTGATCTTTGAGACGGCCCACAGCGCGCATCTTGACGGGCTGGTGTTGCCACTGCTGGTGGGCGCTTGGTGGGCGCGGGCGCGCAGCCGCGATGTCCTGGTGGGTGTGCTGCTGGGTCTGGCGACCGCTGCCAAGCTGTATCCTGCCATCCTGCTACCTGCTCTCTGGCGACCTGACGACCGGCGCGGCCGCTGGACCATGCCGCTGGCCTTTCTGGTCACGCTGGCAGCCAGCTACCTGCCCTACGTCGCGAGCCACGGCAGCGAGGTGCTGGGCTTCCTGCCCAAATATTTTGGTGAGCGCTTCAACATGGGGCTTGCCGGCGTGCTCATCCCTGTCTTTAAGGAGGTTGGCGTCGAGCCAAACCGGGCGTTGCTGGCGCTGACTGTGACGACGCTGGCCGGGATCGCGCTCTGGATGGTCACGCATCCTGCACCCAATGGCGAGACAGCCGTGCGGCGCAGCATCTGGCTGATCGGCGCGTTCACATTGCTGACGCAGAACCTCTTTTCGTGGTACATGCTGTGGGTGCTGCCGCTGGTCGCGATCTTCCTGCCCTCGCTGCCGGCTAACGGCGGATTGGCCGGGATTCGCGCTGCGCTGCGCCAACCGGGCAGCCTGGCCTGGACGGGTTGGTGGCTGTTCTGCGGGCTGGTCGGCCTCTCCTACAGCTTTTTCATCGTTTGGCGGCCCGCGTTGTGGGCAGTCTGGGCGCAATACCTGCCGCTCTATCTGCTGTTGTTGGCCGAGGTCGCCCGCTGGTTTCTGGCGCGCCGACCGGCTCTGGTGCAGGCAAGCTGATGCGTTCTCAAAGCCGGGCGTTTCCAAACTCTGTTTTCCAGGCGAGCACCAGCCGGCTGGCGCTGTGGGTGTTGCTCGGCGCGGGCGCGCTGAGTATTGTCTGTTACTGGGCGTTTTTCGTGCGCCCTTTTGGACTGCTTGATCTGGCCCATCGGCCGCTGCTGGACCTGTTCAAGTTGTCGCAGACCGATCCGGCAGCGCGCACACGCGTGATCGCAGGGTATTTGGTTCTGGGCGCGCTCTACTGGCTGGGTTGGCGGGCCGCGCAGCGGGTCGAACGCCAGGATGCACGCGCGGCCTGGCTGGTTGTCATCGCGTCAGCCTTGATCGCGGCGGGCGTGCTGCTGTTCATGTATCCCTTCGGCGCGGCCGATCTGTTCGACAACATCATGCACGGGCGGATTCTGGGCGTCTACGGCGCCAATCCGTTCACCGACACCGCGGCGCAGTTCCGCGGCGATCCAATCTACGCCTTCACCGCCTGGAAGCGCACTACATCAGCCTACGGTCCGGCCTGGGAGGTGCTGGCCGGCGGCACAGCCTGGCTGGTTCATCAGATCGTTGGGGTTTCGCACCCGCCTCGGGTTTCGGTGGTCGCCAACGCGGTCGCCTTCAAGCTGTTGAGCGGCGCGTTTCTGGCCGCCAGCGCCGCGGTCGTGGCTCTCATCCTGCGGCGCAAGGCGCCCGAACGCGTGCTGGCCGGTGTCGTGTTGCTGGCGTGGAACCCGGTGATCCTGGTGGAGACGCTGGGCAACGGCCACAACGACATCGCGATGATTTTCTGGGTGCTGGCAGCCGCCTGGGCGCTGGTTGGCGGACGCTACACGCTGGCCGTGTTGGCGCTTGTGGTCGGCGCGCTGGTCAAGTTCGTGCCGGTCTTGATGCTGCCAGCCGCCGGGCTGATCGCATGGAGGGAACTTGGGGGAATGGAGGGAAACGAGGGGAAGAAAGGAAATGAGGGAAAGAACGGGTCGAGAGTTCGTGCGACCCGGTACGCAGCGCGCATCACGCATCACGCATCACGTATCACGTATCACGTATCACGCTTCGCGCCCCGCCTCCGTTTCCTGCTAATCACCGGCGCAGCCAGCGTCGCGCTGATCGTGCTGTTCTACGCGCCCTTCTGGCAAGGCGTGGAGACACTCAGCATCGAGCGGCGGCAAGCGCTCTTCACAGCATCGCTGCCGGCCGCGGCCTGGGCCGCCTTGCTGCCTTCCCTGGGGAAAGAGCTGGCCAGTCAGCGGGTCAGCACGGTCGCCGCGGTGTTGACAGCTCTTTTCGCGTTGTGGCAAGGCGCGCAGGCGTGGCGTGACCGGAGCTGGCTGAGCTTTACGCGCGCCTCCTTCCACATCATCATGTTCTATCTGCTGATCACCTGTCTCTGGTTCCAGAGCTGGTACGCCATCTGGCCGCTGGGATTGGCCGCGTTGTTGCCGCCCGGCCACGCGGCCCGGCTGGCCGCGTTGTTCGGTTATGTTGCACTGGCCAAACCGCTGGCTTTCGAGCCGTTGTGGCTGTGGCATCGCCCCTTGCCGCCCAAGGAATGGCGCGAGCTGCGCCTTGGCCCGGCGCTGATGGCGCTGCCGATCGTGTATGCGCTGATGGCCTGGGTGGACGGAAAGGTCAGAAGGGAAAAGAGGGAAAGCAGGGAAACGGAGGGAAACCAAGAATCGTGACCCAGTCCCCATCCCCCGCGCACCACGCCCCACGCCCCACACCCCACACCGACGCGCTGCTGGTCGTCGCCAAGCGGCCCGCGCCGGGTCACACCAAGACGCGCTTGACGCCGCCGCTGACGCCGGAACAGGCTGCCGCGCTCTACGAGTGTTTCCTGCGCGATACGCTGGACCTGATGCGCCGCGTTGCTGGTGTGCAACCGGCGATCGCTTACCTGCCGGCAGAGGAGCGCGATTATTTCGCAGCGCTGGCGCCGGGATTTGAATTGGTCGTACAGGAGGGTGAAAGCCTGGGTGAACGACTGGACAACGCGCTGACCGGTTATCTGGAAGCAGGCTACGCGCGGGTGGTCATCATGAACAGCGACGGACCGACATTGCCGGCGTCCAGTCTCGCGGCTGCGTTCGACGGCCTGCGCAACGGCGCGGATGTCGTGCTCGGCCCCAGCGACGACGGCGGCTACTACCTGATCGGTCTGCGCCAGCCCGCGCCCCGGCTGCTGCGCGAGGTCAGGATGAGCACCCCTGACGTGCTGGCTGACACGCTGCGCATCGCCGGCGAGGAAAAACTGAAAGTCGAGTTGCTGCCCCCGTGGTACGACGTGGATGACGAAGCCAGTCTGGCGCGCCTGCGAGAGGAGCTGGCGACCTCACCGTCGGTTGTAGCGCTCCACACCCGGGCGTTTCTGGACAGATGGCAGTGACTCGACCATGACACAAGACGCCCCGATTTCCATCGCCGTGGTCATTCCTGCGCTCAACGAGGGAGGCAACATCCGCGCGCTGGTGCGCGAAGTGCGCCAGATTGTGCCGGCGCATGTTGTCGTCTGCGATAATGGTTCGACCGACAACACGGCCGCCGAGGCGTTGGCCGCCGGTGCGCACGTTGTCTACGAGGCCCGCCGCGGCTACGGTTTCGCCTGCGCGGCGGGTGTCATCGAGGCGGCCGCGTTGGGCGCAGACGTGGTGGCTTTCCTGGACGGCGACCACAGTTTCTTGCCCGCGGAGCTGCCGCGCCTGCTCGCGCCGATCCTCTTCGACCGGGCTGATCTGACGTTGGGCTCGCGCTGGTTGGGGCACATCGCGCCTGGCGCGATGCCGCCCCAGCAGCGCTTTGGCAACTGGCTGGCGGCGCGGCTGATGTCAGCGCTGTACGGCATTCCCCTGACCGACCTTGGCCCGTACCGTGCGATCCGCCTGTCGTTGTTGCTCAGCCTCGACATGCAGGAGATGACCTTCGGCTACCCCACCGAGATGATGGTCAAAGTGGCGCGGCGCGGCGCACGACTGGCCGAGGTGCCGGTCAGCTTTCATCCGCGCCGCAGCGGACGCTCCAAAGTCAGCGGCACGCTGCGCGGCACGGTGCTGGCGGCGCGTTATATTTTGGGGGTGACGCTCCAATATGCCTGATGAGAACGGGGAACGGAGCTGTCCGGTTGGTAACCCGGACCTGCGTGTCAACTGCGACCGTAGACCGGCACGGCGGCGCCGGTGATGGCGCTGCCCGCGTCGGACGCCAGGAACACGAACACATCGGCGATGGCTTCGGGCGTCACCCAGCGGGTGGTGTCGGCGTCGGGCGTGTCGGCGCGGTTCTGGGGCGTGTCGATGGTGCCGGGCAGTACGCAGTTGACGGTGAGGCCGCGGTGCTTGTACTCGGCTGACATGCTCTCCACCAGACGCATGACGACGCTCTTCGACGCGTTGTAGGCGCTGTGATTGGCGGTGCCAGCCAGAGCAGCCCGCGCTGCCGTGTGGATGATGCGCCCGGAACCTTGCGCCAACATCGGCGGCACCACGGCGCGGCTCATCACGAAGGCGCTGCGGGCGTTGAGATTGAACATGAAATCCCACGTCTCCAGCGAGGTTTCGTGGGTTGGCGTGCCGGCACGGTATCCGCCCACGGTGTTGGCCAGCACATCGATCCGACCGAATCGCTCCAGCGCCTTGTCGACTTCGAACTGCACCGAGACCGGATCGGTAGCGTCCACCATGCCGCAGAACATGTGGCGGTCCGACCCGGCGAACTCAGGAAAGAGACCAGGCAGTTTGTCCGCGGCGCGGTCGGCCAGCACCAGATGCGCGCCAGAAGCTGCGAAGGCGCGAGCGACGGCGGCGCCCAGGTTGCCCGATGCGCCGCTGACCAGGATGACTTGTTTGGTGAAATCGGTGGGAGTCATGAGTACCTTTCTGAAGTACCGAGGATCAGTTCGTTACCTTGACGCCGCGCCAGAACGCGATGTAGCCGGCGATCTGTTTGGCGGCCGGTTTGGGTTCTGGGTAATACCAGGCGGCATCGCGATTGACCACACCGTTTACTACCACGTCATAGTAGCTGGCGAGGCCCTTCCAGGCGCAGGTGGTGTGGGTCACGCTGGGGCGGAAATATGCGCTGCTGATGGCGTCTGGTGGAAAGTAATGGTTGCCTTCGACAACGATGGTCTCATCGCTTTCGGCCAGCACGGTTCCGTTCCAGATTGCCTGCATGGGAAATCCTCCAGAGATTTGGTGGGCGTTGTGTCTTTTGCAGATGGTCAACTCTTTGCGCAAAGTTAATCGTCTCTTCCCCGGACGACGCACGCGCGGACAATCTTACCGCGCCCCACACATTTCAGCAATCGGAGTGCCGGCGTGGCGGCCGGCTGGTGTCTGATTGGTTAACCGGCGCTGATGGCCGGCAAACTCGCGGCCGCAATCGATTGGCCCACACGCCGGCTTTTCTCATCAGGAAGCTGGATGCTGGCAGTGCCTGCCAGTTCAGGAAACTCCGTCGCCAGAATCTCTCTGGCGCCCTCCAGAATCAGCGGGCCACCCCGCCCGGAAGTCACGCGCCCCAGAATCAGCACATGGCGCAGGTCATAGAAGTCAGCGTAATGGGCCAGCGAGTAGCCCAGATAGACGCCGATGGTGCGCCAGATATCGGTTGCGCCAGGATGTCCATCTTCGAGATAGCGCTGCACATGTTTCAGCTTTTCCGCCTTGGTCGCTCCGTCGGGCAGGTCGATGCCAACCTGTGGCGCCAGCCGGAATACACACTGCTGTGAAAAGTAAAGCGCGCCCGTACCGCGGTCGCCTGACCACTCGTCAACTGGTGCATCGGGGTTGTAATCGACCGGTGCAAACGCCAGCTCGTTCAGCCAGCCGGTGATCTTGCCTTCGATGTCAACGTACCCGGCCGCCTCGCTGCTGCCCATGGCAATCCCCAGCACGCCGTCCGCCTCCAGCGACATCGCGCCGGCCAGCGCAGTCACGTCGCCGTCGTTCACTATCTCCAGCGGCACGCCAAACTCTTCCCGGATACGCAGGAACATCGTGCGAATCTCGTCGAAACGCTCGGGCGGGATGCCGCGAAACAGCGAAGCCACCATCGGCCGGTTGTCCACGTAGACGCCGGCTGAACTGCCGCCAATGGCATCCAGCCGCGGCATTTTTGGCTGGGCCAGCCGCAGGGCGGCCACGATGCGTTCGTAATGGTAGGCAGGGTCAGTCTGCTCCACCGGCTCCCAGACGATCTCTTCGCTGAACACCGCTTCCCCGTCGATTACCGCCGAAATCTTGAGATCGGACGCTCCCAGATCGAAGCCGATGCGACAGCCGTCGAGATGGCGTCCCAACGGCTGTCCCACTTCACGCGCCGCCGGCGCAGCATCAAAGGCGCACGAAACGACGGTGAACGGCTGCTGATACACCTGCTCGCCCATGAAGTGATAATCGAAGCGGCGCTGGCCGTCCGGGGCGTAGACCCGCCGGAGGTGCTGGCCAATGCTGGCCGGTCCGCCGACGGTCAGCCGCCAGCCGCCGCGTTGCCAGAGCAGGAACTTGACCAGCCGTTCGACGTAGTCGAGGTTTGCGCCTGCCCGCGGGTGTGTCTCGGCAAACACGACTGTATCGTAGCGCGAAATGGCTCCATCGCTGCGCTCCAGAACCAGCGCCAGCGGCTCAGCCACGCCAGAGTCGACGACTTCCCGGCGAAAGGCGCGGTTGGCCAGCACTGCCGGCCGGAAAGCCGGATCCAAAGGTGGAACCGCCGGCGGCGCCACAAGATGAAACGGGCTAGGCATGGTTCAGACGACCCCCAACTCGTTGGCCAACAGCACGGCCGCCGCACCAAGCTCGACAGCGTCTTCGCCCAGCGTGCTGGTGCGTACCGTCACCCGGTCGGCCAACCACGGCAACGTCCGCTCGCGAATTTCTTCTTCCACTGCCCCGGCAAAGTATGGTCCAAACGCGGCAACACCGCCTGCCAGGACAATCTGCGGCACATTGAGAACGCTGTAGAGGTTTGCCGCGGCAATGCCGAGGTAATGAGCCATCTCACTCCCCAGGGCCAACACTGCCGGGTCGTTCTGCTGATAGGCAGTGGCGACGGTCGCCATGGTGATCTCGTCAGCGTTGCGCACCAGCCTGCCCAGCGCCGAATCCGGTCGCCGCGCATAGATCGTGCGCGCACCCTGTAACACAGCCTGCTCACCGACAATCGTATCAAGACAACCATCGTGGCCGCAGACACAAGGGTATCCCTCGTCGGTTACTCGCACGTGGCCGATCTCGCTCGCGCCGGAATGCAACCGGCCGCGATAGAGTTGCCCGCCCAGGATGATGCCCGCGCTGACTCCCTGCGCCACCAAAATGACAGCCATGTCGTGGATGTTTTCCTCGCGCGCGAAGGTGTATTCGGCCAGCGCAGCGCCCTGACTATCGTTGACGAGGTAGACGGGCAATTGATAGCGCTGGTGCAGGATGTCGCCCAGGGCAAGCTGCGGCCATCCCAGGCTCAGCGCATGGTAGACGACACCCAACTGGCTGTCGATCACGCCTGGCAAGCCGACGCCGATGCCCAGCAGTGGCTGGCTGGCTTCCACTACGAGACGGTCCAACAGGTCGAGTACCTGTTGCAGCGAGTCCTGGCTGCGGCCTGTGGCCAGATCCACGCTGGCGCGATGGACCGCCTGACCGCGCAGGTTGAACACTGCGCCCTCCAGCACTGTGCCGGCCAGATCGAGGCCGATCAGATGGCGCGCGTCGGGGGGAACCTGCAACAGAGTCGGCGGCTTGCCGCCACCCGACGGGCCCAGGCCGATCTCCTCGACCAGTCCCTGTTCCATGAGTTCGCTGACGACCGCCGAGGCGGTGGTGCGAGTCAGCCCGCTGGCGCGGGCAACGTCAGCGCGGCTGAATTCGCCGTTCTGGTAGATGAGCCGCAGCACAAGTCGCTGGTTGTGGCTCTTTGCTTCGTCGCGCGTAAGTTTTTTACCGTTTGGGATCATGGTTAACCTGCCTCAGTGTAGGGTGCGATGACGGTTAGTGTGTTGAACTGACAAAGCGATTTTACGGCAGGTTAGTGAAAATGTCAAGTGGCATTCGCGAAACGAGGCGGCCCGGCATCAGGCGGGCCACCTCGTTTCGCAATTGCGAACTTCTCAAACGAGCATTGGCGCGATGCTAGTTCAGAGACATCAGATACGTCACCAGCGCCGTAAGTTGTTCCGCGCTAAGACTTGCGCCGAAAGTCTGCGGCATCACATCGGCGGGGCACGGACCTGGAGGACAATCGGGCACGATAAAGGCGTTGGGGTCCTGAATTGACTGGCGGATGTAGGCTTCGGCTGAGAGACCTGTCACCCGGCTGCCAGCACGCGCGGCGATGCCCTTCAGGTCCGGGCTGACGATGCCGCCCGCGCCCGGTTCGCCATGGCAGCCCGCGCAGCCGTTGGCCTCGAACACCGAGCGACCCTGCGCAATCAAAGCGCTGTTGTCCACGGTGGGCGCTTCGGTTGGCTCAGGTTGCTCCGTCGGTTCAGGTTGTTCCGTTGGCTCTGCAGTAGCGGTCGCAGTGGGTGACTCTGGTGTGGCAGTGGCAGTGGGTGGCACGGGCGTGTCGGTGGCTGCCGGCTCTGCGGTGGCGGTCGGAGGGACAGGTGTTGCCGTGGGTGGCACCGGAGTTGCCGTCGCTGGTACGGCGGTGGCTGTCGGCGGTACCGCTGTTGCCGTGTCGGCAGGTGCCGCGGCGACGGCTGTATCCGTCGGCGCAGCTGTTGGTGTGGCTGCGGATCCGCCGCAAGATGCCAGAATCATCGACAGGACCACCATGCCGATGACTAGTGAAAATGTGGCGCGTCGGGATTGACGGCCGGATGGCGATACGCGATTGAACAGGTTGCTCATAAACTCCTCCTTGGTTTCGTGCATCAGAATCGGGCGGCGGTTGTCAACGCTGCCTCTCAAGATACGTGCACGATGCCACTGTTGGATTGATCTGGCGCGAATTCTGGCAAATCTCGTATCGCTGTTGCGCCAAATCGCCGGTGCCTTTGGTATCGTCGCGTTTTTGTGTTAAACTCTGTCAATGGCTGCTTCCGACACCCAGACACCTCAAGACGCGGCTGATGCCGCGCTCATGCTGCGGATTGTCAACCAGGATCAGGCCGCTCTGATGGAGCTTTACGAGCGTTTCGGCGGTCAGGTCTACGGCCTGACACTGCGCGTCCTGCAGGATCCACAGCTTGCCGAGGAAGCAACCCAGGATACCTTTCTCAAGGTGTGGCACAAGTCCGAGCAATGGGACATCTCCCGTGGCCAGCTTAGCAGTTGGCTGTTGACTATCGCACGCTATGCGGCCATTGACCGCCTGCGTCGCGAGCAGCGGCACTCTTCCTCAACCGGTCCGTATCTCGACAGCCTGGCTGACCATGCAAGCGCGCCGGCTGCGTTTGGTGATCGCCGCTGGATGGATGGGCAACTGCTGCGACAATACATCACCACGCTGCCGCAGGAGCAGGCGCTGGTGATCGAGCTGGCTTTCTTTCATGGCATGACCCACAGCGAGCTGGCAGAACACCTTCAGTGGCCGCTGGGCACGGTGAAAACAAGATTGCGTTCTGGCTTGCAGAAACTACGTTCTCTTTGGATTGAGTCGCAAGAAAGCTCGACCGTAAGCTAAATCCAAAGTTTACTTTCACTGCGTATTAAGCACAGGAAAGGTGTATCTGCTGCGGCTGCGACAAGACGGTCGACTCCACAAATATGCGGATACATGGCACTGTATTGGTGCTTGAAGAGATGACAACTGATTGTATTGAAATTCATGATTTGATTCCGGCATACTGCCTGGGCGCGACTGATCCCGACGAGACGAAGTTGGTGGAAGCGCACCTGGGCGCATGTCCGAATGCGGCTGCTGAGGTGGCGGACTATCTGGCTCTGTCAGAGGCGCTGCTATACAGCGCGCCTGTTGTTGCCGCGCCTGCCGGCCTGGCGAACAAGCTGGTTGCAGCCACATCGGTCGCGGCGTCGCCGGCGTCCGTCGCCCCATCAAGTCAGTCACGGCTGCAAGAAAAAGGTCCCACACTGTGGCAACGGTTTGTTGCAACGCTGGCAGGTGCGGGCGCGCGTCCTCTACCCGTGCTGGCAGCCATTGCCCTGGTTGCGTTGCTGGCAGTCAACGTGTATCTGATGACCCAGGTCGGCGGGCTGCGCGGCTCTCTGGATGACCTGGAGAGCAGGCTCGGGCAGCAGGTTGCAGTCCTGACACAGGTGGGCGAGGGCACGAACGTGCGGATCGGGTTGCCGGCCGGCCCGGCCGGTGTGGCGACAGCCGCCTATGGAGCGATTGTCTGTAGTCCGGAAGAGTCGCAGGGCTTTCTGCTGGCCGAGAATATGCCTGTGCTAGATTCCGGCGAGGCGTATCAGGTCTGGCTGGGCCAGGGCGACCAGGTCATCAGCGTCGGCCTTTTTGAGGCAGACGGCGCGGGCTATGGCAAGCTGGTGTTCACCGCGCCGTTGCCCATGGGACAGTACGACTCCGTGCGCGTCACGGCGGAACCGGCCACTGGCAGCGTTGGACCTACGTCCGCTCCGACGATCGGCGGCAGTCTCTACGGCGCGGATTATCCCAGCTAGCACAGCTTATCTCGTTCCCCGCGCCGTGGTGGTGGTTCTGTGGCTGGCCCCCAGCGTGTAGCTCTTGCAGAATTGGACAGACGACGGTTCAGTCGGGTCTGGTCAACAGACCCCGCTGGACCGTCGTCTGTCCGTGATGGCGCGTGGTGAGAATACAGGACTTCTCAAAAGTCCCGCAATCGTCATGTTGAGCGGCTCGAAAAGGCAACTAGCACGTTCACATGGCGCAGTGAAACATCTCGCGTACTCCAGGAAAGACCCTTCACTTGCCTTGAATGCCTGCGCAGTTTTTCGTCAGATCCGTTCAGGGTGACTGGTACGAGCGTGATCTCGACTTTTGAGAAGCCCGGTGAGATGATCGTCCGTGTTGCAAGGCGGCCGGAGGTCAGGTATAATTCCAGCGGGCATCGGCCCGACCATCACGATACTTCGACAGTTGAGGAGTTTTCCCCATGTTTGGTTCTCTTATCAAATTGGCAGGTGGATTGATCATTGGAGCGGCCGTCGGCGTGGCAGTGGCCGGCATCCTGGCGCCCAAGCGCGGCGAGGAATTGCAGGGCGACATCCGCGCCTATCTGGGTGAGGTGCGCAGCGCCGGTGCGGCCGCCGAGGCCCAGCGGCGTGCGGAGTTGCAGTCCAAGTTCAAGGCTGCCAAACAAGCCGGTCCGGCTGAGCTCGACATCAATTTCAATATCAATCGCTCTGAATAGCGCGGCCATCTGGCTGACAGTGTGGGCAGAAGTGCGTGCTGCGCTGGGCGACCTGGACCCGGTGGATCGGGCCGCCACAGACGAGGCACGGCTTGCCTGCCCGACCGTATACCCGGTGTCGTTCCTGGTAGTGCCCTGCCACGCCGTTGGGACGGCGATAGTTGGCAATGCCGCTGCGGCCCAACGTGCTGCCCCCCTCGCGGATCGCCGTCGCCAAGGTCTGGCGGATGGCGCTGTGCAGGCGACTTGAGTCGGCCAGCGTCAGCGCTTCACCCGGGGTCTGCGGATGGATGCCTGCCTGGAACAACGCCTCGTCGGCGTAAATGTTGCCCAGTCCAGCTACGACTGACTGGTTTAGCAACAACCCCTTGATGGCTGCCCGGCGGCCTTGAATCTTCTCGAACAGAACTACGGGGGTAAAAGATTCGCTCAACGGCTCAGGGCCGAGCTTTGCCAGCGCCTGCTGCGGATCCGTGGTCAGGAGAAACCGGCCAAACTTGCGCGGATCCTGATAGCGCAATTCCATGCCATCGCTTAACGCAAAGATGAGGTGATCGTAGACGGTCGGCGGCTCGTCCGGCGGCGCGACGCGCAGCTGGCCGGTCATCCGCAGATGCACCATCAGCGTTTGTCCGTCATCCAGGGCAAACAGCAGATGTTTGCCCCGCCGGTCAGCGTTGATGATCTGGCGGCCCAGCAGGCGCGCGGTGAAATCCTCGGCTCGCATCCCGCTCAACAAACGGGGCCAGCGCACGTCTACACCTTCAAAGCGTCGCCCAACCAGCAACGGTTTCAGATCGCGTATGGAGTTCTCAACTTCAGGAAGTTCGGGCATACGTGTATTCTACACCAGCACTCCCCGCCGGCGAAACCGGTACCCCGTCATTTCGTACTCGTACTCTTACTTGTCCTCGTACTCGTCCTTATTCGGATGATTCGATAGTACGAGGACGAGTACGAGGAGGGAGGGGAAGCAGTGGGCATGAAAAACGCCCTCCTGTACAGAAGGGCGTTTCATGTTTTTTTGTCGGTGTTCGCCGGTCAGGCCCGTGTCATTCGCCAGCCTGCAGCCAGCAGCAGGAGCACCAGGATCGCCAGTCCAACCTCCAGTGCCAGCAACGTCGTCTGTGGCAGGCCCAGGAATGTGGCTGGCGACGCGATGCCTGACTCGGTCGTCGCCGTTTTTGCGGCTGTAATCCCGGTCGGATCGCCCTGATCCAGCGCCAATCCGCCAGCGGGCGCCACTAACGCGCTGGCCGATGTATGGCCGCTTGCTTGCCAGCGCGTCCCGAAGTCGCCGGCCACCAGCACCACCAGCAGGATAGCCATCATCGCTGTGGCCAGCCGCAGATGGGCTGGTTGCAGCCAAGCCAGCCAGCCGGCGCGTTCCGGTCTGCGCACGCCGACCATCGATTCGTTCAGTGTGAACGCGCGCGGTACCGGCACGCGCGGCGTCTCGGCCAGCAGTTGGCGGGTATAGGTCAGCGTTTGCAGGTCACTGCGGGCAACCGGGTCGTCTTCCAGCAGGGCTGCCACGCGTGCTTGCTCCCGTGGCGACGTTTGTCCGTCCAGGTATGCCGAAAGCAATTGGTCACGGTCTTCAGTGCGAAAGTTCATTGCGTTAGTCTGCTCTTCAAAAGTTCGTTGATTGCTTGTCCATCAGTCGTTTCCTAGACGATAGCGCGAGGGCAAAAGTTCCTGTCGTTCCAGCAGATAATCGCGCAGTTTTGCCCGTGCGCGGCTGAGCCGTGACTTCACCGTTCCCAGTGAGGTGTCCATCGCCTGCGCGATTTCTTCGTAGCTCAACCCCTCAATGTCGGACAGAACCAGCACAGTGCGCTGCTCGATGGGCAGGCTGGCGATTCCCCGTTGAATGAGTGTGGACAACTCCTGGCGCAGCGCGTAATCGGACGGCGCCTCCAGCGGATCAATCAACTGGCCGGTGTATTCGGGATCCGCCGAAAGATCGTCCAGCGAACTGGTCGGCCTGCGCTGCACCTGCCGCAGATAATCGTAGCAAGCGTTGGTGACAATGCGCAGCAACCACGCCTTGAACGACCCACCGCGATACTGGCCGAGGTTGCGATAGGCCTTGATAAACGCCTCCTGCGTCGCGTCCTGCGCCGAGTCTCCGGTGCCAAGAATGCGGAAGGCCAGATTGTATGCCATAGCCTGATAGGACATGACTAATTGATTAAATGCAGCCAAGTCTCCGCGGCTTGCTGCCTCGATCAGACGTTGTTCGTCCATTGGGTGCTGTGTCGGTAGGACTGGTGGTTCTGAGTCCCAGTCTCAAGTTGGAGCAGCTGATGTGTCCTGGTAACAGCTCGGCTGCACCGTTAGGGCCGTCAGGCCTGCGCTGTGCGCAACTTCAGTTGAAGGCGGATTAGTGATAAGTTTGACGAAATGGATTTCATCGGCTATACTCTTGACGATTCTGCAATGCCGAAGTGGCGGAACAGGCAGACGCGACGGTCTCAAAAACCGTTGAGCATAACGCTCATGTGGGTTCGAGTCCCACCTTCGGCACTGGTTAGAACCGAGTTATTATACGCCGGCTCTACCATTTCGCTAAGTTTGAAGGAGTGAGAAGGGAATTGTCCGCCTTGCGGTGCGATTCCCTTATCTATGCCAACTTTGAAAATTTCACATGTTACTTTGCGCCAACGGCGCTACGGTTTTGTCGCCGCACTGCTGTTGGCTGCACTGGTCCTGAGCGGGTGTCCCGCTCGTAAGGATCAACCAGCCGGCCCTGCCACGACCGAAGAACGCAACGCAGCTATTGTGGCCATCGCAGACCGCTTTGCGGCAACCGAAGATCTGGAAGCGGCTCAGGAAGCACTGAACGCTTTGACCCTGACTGCTCCCCCGCAAGCGGTGCTGGCTCTTGCTGAGTCGTTTATCGCGCAGGGCGCGGATACTCAAACGACCCTCGAGTTGGCCAATCTTGCCAGTGGACTGGGAATGTCCAGCCGGATGACGACTGATTTTGTGGCAACTGCCGCCGCTAGCGGCGCGGATATTCCGGTGGCGCTCGCTCCTCCCGCTACGGCCACGATGGCCCCCACCGACACGCCGGAACCAACGGCTACGCCGACCGACACACCTGCCCCGACCGATACGCCCACCGAAGTCCCCGAACCTACCGACGCGCCGACTGAAACACCGGAGCCACGCGCGGTGGTCCTGGTCGACTCGCAGATGAACGTGCGCGGTGGTCCGGGCACTGCTTATGCCGTGCTCGGTCAGGTGCAGGCCGGCGACGAGCTCGACATTCTGGCGCGCAGCCAGGATAGCAAATGGTGGCAGGTTACGTTGCCTGATGGAAGCGAAGGCTGGCTGGCTGCCTCGCTGGTGACAGCCAGCGCGACCGACGACGTGCAGATCGCCCAGAACGTGGCAGCACCGCCCACACCGCGGCCGACCAACACACCGTCTGCCGCTTCTGCACCGCCAACCGCGACATCGCCAGCAGCGCCTCCTCCACAAGCGTCAACTGCCTACGTATTGACCGGTTTTCGCTTGAAGCCGGTTGGTGTGGATGCGCAGCACTGTAACAGCGGCGATCACAGCATTGATGTAACGGTCGTCGATGCTAATGGCAGTCCGGTCGATGGCGTTCGGGTGCGCGAGATTTACACCGGTCAGATCAATGTCACTGGCGACCAGGGCAAGGGGCCAGGTCGAGTGCAGTTTGACATCTATAAGCACGGCGGCGGTGTCGTCGAGATCGTAGACGGCAACAACAACTCGCTCAGCCCTCAGTCACCGGGTATGAGTTCTGATTGGCCACCTTTCCAGTTGATGCTTGACGCTGGTTATTGCTCGTGCAAACCGCATCCTGACGCGGATAGCTGCAGAGCGGATCTGGAAGGCCAGCAATATCTGTTTGCTTTCGACCATTACGTCTACGAAGTGACATTCCAGCGCCAGTAGTGAGCCATCCAGCGCCGGACGAGTCACGCTTGACAAGTTTTCTGTATCGCGCGCTTGCACGACATCAGGTGCTTGTCACCAATCCCTTCGAAAAAGGAGATGCACCTCGTGACATCTCAACTTACTAGCCGGGTGCCGCTTTTTGCCGGCCTCGGACCGCCACAACTCTCAGCCATCGAGGAACGTCTGACCACGGTCCAGTTTGCCGCGGGCGAGACAATCTTCAAGGCTGGCGAGCTGGCGACACGCATGCTGCTCATCGAGAGCGGTTACGTGCGTCTGGTCACCGACCGGGGAGTCGCACTGGGAACCGTTGGACCGGGCAGTACTCTGGGCGATCAGGACATGTTGGCCGAACAGCCGCACGCTTCCGGTGCGCAGGCAGTCGGCGCGGTCAGCGCTCAGTCGCTCTCCTCCCGAGACCTCGAACAACTGGTGCAGCGCGATCCCGACATGGGACTGGCGCTCAGCCGCTCAGCCGGTATGCCAGTGGCTGCCTTGCGCAACTATGTTCTCAGCCGCTTGCAGTCCGTGCCGGGCTGGCGACGAGCCAGCCGCGCCGCGCTGCTTGACGCCGAACAAAGACTGGCAGTCACCGATGCGGCAGCAGGTCAGCGCCTTTTCTCGGCCGGTGACCCGCCCAGCGCGCTTTACATTCTGGAGCGCGGGCAGATGCGCCTCAGTGATCCCAGTGGCGCGTTCGGTGACATCAGCGTCGGAGCCGGCGCAGTTTTCGGCGATATGGAGCTGCTGACCGGCAAGGCGGCGACGCGCACAGCCGAGGCTGTGACAGCTGCCACGCTCTGGACGCTCAGCGCCCAGGCCTTTGCCGATCTGACCATGCAGTATCCCGAGCTGCGCGCTGCGCTGAGCCAGGAGCTGCGAGCGCCACTTTCTCTGGAAGACCAGAAGGTCGCCATCGAAAGACTGCGCCAGTTACCGACTTTCAGCCGCTGGCCGGACGATGTGATGCAGCAACTGGCAGCCGCGCTGCTATTGCAACACGTGCCGGCCGGAGAGCTGGTCTATCGCAAGGGGGACCCTGGCAATGGCATGTTCCTCGTCGAGCGCGGCCAGATTGAGCTGCACAGCGACGACGAAATGCTGGCCCGCCTGACCGCCGGCAACGATTTTGGCGAGATGGCGCTGGTGACCGGACGGCCGCGCACTTCCAGCGCTTTGGCCGCCACCGACACCAATCTGTGGGTTCTCTACCGCAGCGATTTCGAGCGGCTGTTGGCACGGTATCCGGCTGTTCAGGCTGCGGTGACCGAGACAGTTGCCCAGCGGCTTGCATCGGCTGATGAGGCCTTCTATGACAAGCATCTGCGCAAGATCACGTTGCTGTCAGGTCTCTCCCGCAGTCAGATTGAGGCTGTGCGCCGCCGTTTGCAGGCGGCCCGCTATCGCGCCGGCGAGACCGTGTTCTACAACGGTGACGAGCCCGACGGTCTGTTCATGGTCGAACGTGGCCAGGTCAGCGTCGAGGTTCCTAATGGCGCCGGTGGTACGGCTGAAGTCTTGTTTAGTGACGGCGATGTATTCGGCGAGGGTGCGTTACTGCTTGACGGTCCGCGTACATCCACCGCTCGCGCTGTCACTGATCTGGATGTCTGGTTGCTGCGGCGCGAGGACTTCGAAGACCTGATGTTGCAGTACCCCAGCCTGGCGCTCAACCTGAGCCGGGTGCTGGAGAATCGCCTGCGAACGTCCAACCAGAGTGAGGTGAGGCCGGCTGCTGCCCCTCCCAAGAAAGGCAAGCCAACCGCTGCGGCGGTCGCTGTGGCGGCTGCCACCCCAGCCAAAGCCTCTCAGCCGGCTCCAGCAGCCGCAACGACTGCCCCGGAACCGACCAAGTCCGGTGGCATTGGCAGTCGGATCAGCGGAGCGATCGCATGGTTCCAGGATGCCAGCACGGTAACCAAGATCCTGGTTGTTGTGCTGTTGCTGCTGCTGGTGTACATCTGCGGCTTTGCGTTGCCCTACATGGCGCTGGTGCGACCCGTCTCGGCGGCTGAAGCCGAAGTCCGTGAGATCCAGATGTCAGCTGCGCTGCCAGCTTTTGGTGGCGTCGAAGTGCCGCCCACCCCGACACCGGAGTTGGGCGTGCTGGCTGTTGCCTTGCTGGGAGTGGATGCTGTCGCACCGACCCCATCCTACACACCGTGGCCCACTGAAACGCCGATCCCCACTGATACGCCTACGGTAACGCCGACACCGACCTTCACGTCGACGCCGACCGACACGCCGCTGCCCACGGCCACACCCACCTTCACGCCCGAGCCGACCAACACACCGGTCCCGGTGCGCCAGCAGGTGGTGGTAGCCGAGCCGGAGCCGGAGGTTCGTGCGGCAGCTGTTGAGGCGCCGCCCGCGCCGTCTGTGGAATGGCGCCTGGTCTCGGCGCGGCGTCTCTCTCCGTGCGAGAACCGCGGTCTGCACAACATCTTCGTCAAGGTGCTTGATGCTGCCGGCAACCCCTATGACGGTGCGCTGGTGGTCCAGTCTAATTTTGGCAACTATGGCGACATTCTTGACCGAATGCCCAGCGGAGCCAAGGGGCCGGGACAGGCAGAGTTCATCATGTGGAAGATCGCCCAGTACTCCGTTTTCATCGCCAACCCCGATGGGTCGCCGGCCAGCACCGAGTTCGCCGGCCCGGTACATTCCAACTTCACCGACGAGGCAGAGTGCGGTGACGGCGGCGGCGGTGGCAATACACTTTTCCACAACTCCTTTGAAGTGATCTTCCAGCGGACGAGCTGACAAAGAGCGATTGAAACCAAAGAGGCGAGAGCAAGCCACGCTCTCGCCTCTTTTTTCATCGGCGCGCCGCATTCGCTTTGTCCGCGCCCTTGCATATGCTATAATCGCCGTGGTCACAATACTTCGCTATCTCCACCTGGAAAGTAATCATCGTATGTCCGCACGCCGGCCAGCGGTCAACCTATTGCCTGCCAAGCTTCTTGCCATTTCGTTGATCACTATGTTCGCGCTGGCGGCCTGCAACCGGAACGAGGTGTCACAGGCGACGCCAACTTCGCCGCCTGTGCCTGTCACTGCCACTGCGCAGCCGACTGACACACCTACCCCGGCCCCGACGGCCACGCCTGAGCCAACGCCATCTCCTACCTTCGACTTCATGACCCTCCTGGCAACCAACGCCGTGCCGGAAGGTATCTCTCCATTCACAGGGCTTCCGGTTGCCGATCAGGCAGTTCTTGATCGCATGCCAGCCGCAATCAAGATTTCCAACTCACCTATCGCGCGCCCTCAATCCGGCCTGAGCAAGGCCGACGTGGTGATCGAACACCTGGCCGAGGGAGGCATCACACGTTTTACTGCCATCTATCACAGCCAGGACGCCGAACGCATCGGCTCCGTGCGCAGCGCCCGCCTGATCGACCTCGAGATACCTGTGCTGTTCGACTCCTACCTGGTTTACTCGGGCGCCAGCGGGGATGTCGAGCGGATGATCGAAGACTCCGACTTTGCGTCCTTCACGCTGTCCGACGAGCACAAGGACCCCGGCTTCTACCGGCTGGACGTGCCCGGGCGCACCTATGAGCATTCCCTGTTCACCGACAGTGACATCCTGGCGCGCACGGCTGAACAGCAGGGCTGGACAGGGCCGCCGCGCTCCATGGGCTGGGCCTGGAGCGATAGTCCTCCAGACGATGCAGCGGCAGCCGATTCGGTCGAAATACCTTACAGCAGCGAGTATTCCGATGTGCGCTGGGAGTATGATCCCGAAACAGGTACGTATGGCCGCTGGATTCTTGGCGAGCCACATATGGACGACCTGACCGGCGAGCAACTGACGGCGCCCAATGTGGTGGTCCTCTATGTCAGCCACGTGCCAACACTGATCGTCGAGGACGTGCTGGGGTCGCAGTCGGTGCAGATCCAGCTTTGGGATCAAGGACGCATGCAACTGTTCCGCGACGGTGTGGTGCAGGAAGGAACCTGGATGCGCCCGCGGCGCGAGGATCCTCTGGTCTTCCTTGACGAGGATATGAACGCATTGAAGCTGAAACCGGGGCCCGTCTGGATCGAAATCGTTCCCCTCGATATGCCGGTTACCGTTGGGGAGTAATACGGCAACTGTACCGCGGCTTGCGGAAACAGGGTGGCGTTTTGGGGTAAAGTGAGCCTGCCGTTGACTTTCTTAACGGCAATGGTGATGAAATGACAGCCAGCAACGCACAGCAAACCTTATTTCTTGACCAGGACAATGCCGCCGCGCAACTGCAGTACGAGCTACAGCAAGAGGTGCGCGATGTCTTTGACGTTCAGGGAGTCGCAACCAGCGGCAGCAAGACGCCGGCCTTCGAGTTCCATGGCCGGCTGCTGACCGATGCCGATGCTGCCATCACGGTCGTGCAGGAGCGTTTTCACCCGTTCGGCTATACCCCGTTTCTGCATCGCAAGAACGAGACCGACCTGCTATCGGCGGTTCCCGGGATTTCGGAAGCGGGCCAGCAGCGGGTCTGGATCAATGTCGTGCTGGCCATCGCGACTCTGTTTACCACCACCCTGGCCGGCGCGCAACTGGCCGGCGCAAACGTCTTGCGCAATCCGGCCAGCCTGCTGGAGGGTCTGCCCTTCGCCCTGACTTTGATGGTGATCCTTGGATCTCACGAACTGGGGCACTATTTTATGGGCAGGTGGCATAAGGTACATGTCACGCTCCCCTATTTTATCCCCGTACCTGCGTTTCTGGGCACCTTCGGCGCGTTCATCCAGATGCGCAGCCCGATCCGCAATCGCCAGCAACTGTTCGACGTCGGTTTCGCCGGACCGATTGTTGGCTTCGTGGTGGCGCTGCCGCTGCTGATCATCGGCCTGCTGCTGCCGCCTACCGGTAGTCCCTTCCTGCGGGTCGGTGATTCTGTGCTGACCGGCTTCCTGTCCCAGTTGCTGCGACCTGAATTCGTCGGCCGCGGCTATGGGCTGAACCCGGTGGCGCTGGCCGCGTACTTCGGCATCCTGTTGACCGGGGTCAACTTGTTGCCAGCCGGCCAATTGGACGGCGGGCACATCGCGTACGCGCTGTTCGGCCGGGCTGCCCGCCCGCTGGGCTTTGTGGTCATCGCAGGACTGCTGGTGATGGGAACGCTGTTCTGGCGTGGCTGGTACCTCTGGGCTGCGCTGATCTTCTTTACCGGCCTGCGGCATCCGTCGCCCCTGGATGAGATCACGCCGGTGGACACCAGCCGGCGCATCATTGGCGTCGCCGCCTTTGTCCTGCTCCTTTTGACGTTTATCCCCGTTCCGAATTGAGCGATGGCCGGGGCCGGCGCGCCTTGAGCACCAGGTAGATGCCTGCCAGCACCGCTATCGCGCCGATCGTCTGCACAGCCGTCGGCGTTTCCCCGAAGATGATGGCCGCCAGCACCGCCGTCACCACTACCTGACCAAGCAAACTAACCGATACCTGGGTTGCGGGGAGTACACCCAGCACGAAGTTGATCGACAGCCAGCCGGCAACCTGCGACAGGAGCCCCAATCCCAGCAGCGCAAGCCAGGTGGTTGTGGCGAAGCCCGTCAACTGCGCGCCCGTCAACAGGCAGATGAGCAGGAGCAACAGCGAACTGCTGACGACCGACACGGTCATAAACGTCAACGTGTCGGTGGTGCTGCGCACCCGCTGGGTTGACAACAGGTAGATGGCGTAGAACAGACTGGCTGCCAGCGCCATCAAACTACCGCTGTCGAGGACGAACCCCTGTGCGCCAGCGGGCCGGGCCACCAGCGTCATGCCGGCCAGCGCCAGCGCCAGGCCAATCCAATACAGCCGCGGTAGCTTCTCGTGGAAGATCAGAAGCGCGCCCAGCCCGACCCACAGCGGCGCGTTGTTGGCCAGCAACGTCGCCTGCGCGGCGGTGGTAATCAACAGCGCGGTGTTCCACAGCACCAAATCCAGCGCGAAGAACACACCGCCCAGCCCCGTCAATGCCAGGGCGCGCCGTTTTGGCAGACGTCGCCGGCTGACCAGCCACCATGGCGTTAGCACCAGCGCCGCGATGAAGACGCGATAGAACGCCGAAACCAGTCCCGGCAGATCGGCCCACTTGACCCAGATAGCCGACATGCCGATGCAGAGAATACCCAAGCCCAGCAGCGCATACGCCTTGACCGGCGGGCGCGCAGCAACGGGTGCGACGAGTGGAGTTGCCATGGTGAATGAATAAACTTCGGAAGTCGCCGATTGATGGAAACCGTCGTTGTGACGTTCCGGTGTGCTCAATCGTTCGGACCGGTGACTTCCGAAATTCGGGGGAATCCTTATTTGAAACCTAGCCCGCGTTCTTTCAGGCTGACGAAACGCTGGCGTCCGATGATCAGGTGATCGAGCACATCGATATTGAGCAGGCTGCCTGCTTCGACAATCATGCGGGTCACCTGGACGTCTTCCGGGCTGGGCGTCGGGTCGCCGCTGGGGTGGTTGTGGACCACGATCATACCGGCGCAGTTGGCGCGGATCGCCTCGCGGAACATCTCGCCGACGCGCACCTGCGCCGTGTTCAGCGAGCCGACGTAGATGGTAGGGATGCTGATTACACGATTGCGCGTATCCAGCAGCACGGTGCGCAGGTGTTCCTGCGGCAGCAGCGACATCTCTGCCATCAACAGGTTGGCTGCGTCGGCCGGTGAGCGCATCTGCGGCCGCTCGTGGGGCGCAGTCACCAGCAAGCGCCGTCCCAGCTCCAGTGCGGCCTTGATCTGCACCGCCTTGGCCTGGCCAATTCCTTTTTCCTGGCACAGTTCGGACACCGTGGCCTGCGCCAGTCCGGGCAGCCCTTCATAGCGCGCCAACAGGCGTTCGGCTACGCGCACTACGTTCTCGCCGCCGGTACCGACCCGTAAAATGATGGCCAGCAGTTCGGCCGAACTCAGCGCGCCGGCGCCATAATGCTCCAGTCGCTCGCGCGGCCGCTCACCTTGCGGCAGATCATGGATGGTAGGGCGGTACTCAACCTGTATGTCGTCGTTCACTGGGCTCCCTCCGCGATGGATGAAAACTAATCGTTGGCGAGGTTTGACGACGAGTCAGGCGTGGGCTGAGCGTCTGCCGATCGGCCAACTGTGATCAGCGGCAAATGCACCCGCGGCACAATCGGCGATTTGGCCAGCAGCAGCACATCGTAGAGCGGCCCGGTCATCCCCCAGCGGCGGGCGGTTTCGTAGTCGACCTCGGCTATCAAGCCGCGCCGGTCCAGCCGTGCGAAATCGCTGGCGGCTGCGTAATCGACCACCAGAAACGGCCCCTCGGGTGGAAATCCGGGACGCATGAGCCACACCTTGCGTCCCAGGTCGCCGGGACGCAGAGTCGCCACGTAGCCGACGCAGGTTGGTTTGTCGCAGTAGGGCACCTGCGCCAGCTCCAGCCGGCGATGATAGGCGCGCTCCATGACATCGTAGGCGTAGAAGGTGACCTCGCCGCGCGCCGGCAGCGGTGTCGCCATATACCACGGTGGATCGGGTTGTTGCTGAACGGGGCTGAACAGCAGGCTTGCAAACAAGATAATAGCTGCGAACAAGATGATTCCTTCCAAACAGGCAGTCTGCCCATTGGACGACGCCGGAGCGCCGCACGTTCCCAAGGATGCCAGAACGTGCAGGTTTTGTCAAACGAGCGACTTGCTTCGCAGTCTCTAAAATCCATCTGGAATTGACGGCGCCGGTCACCCGTGTTACCCTATAGCGAATCAACTCAGCAAAACTGATTGGAACCCGCTTGCCCGAACCAGTTCAATCAAACGTTGTTGCTCCAGCCTTCAGTGGTGCCGACATCTGCCATTCTCGCGAAGACAGGAAACAAGCACTGTGGAGAGTGGATTTCCGCTCCTGCGGGAATGACGAGTGAATGGTTTCCAGAAAGCACGATAAACAAGACCATGACAGAGCCAACTTCCACCGTCGCCGTGTTCGAGGGATTGGTTTTCAGCGAGACCGGCGCGCCGGTCGATGTCGCCTACATCGGCAGCGAAGCGCACTACGTGGTGCCTGACGACGGCTTCCGCCGCCACGTCGCGGCGCGCGACATCGATCGCCAGGTGCTGCTCTTCCTGCGTGAACAGATGGAACCGCACAAGGACGTGGTGCTCGAAGAAACCATGCGCATGCTGGGCAAAGACGACTTGTTTACCAAGGTCATGCTCGACTCGTCGCTGAAAAACCTTGATCAGATGGCCGCGCAGCCGATACCGGAGGAAGCCCGCACCTGGCTGGGTATGCTGGGCTTCCGCATTGTGGTGAATGTACACGGCGAGGTTGTGGATATCACGATGCCTGGAATGTCCGGCAGCGATTGGGACGAATAACCAGGCCGCGCGCCTGTGGAGACACTAATGAAAAAACTCTTTGTTGCATTGTTTGCCTTGATTGCACTGGCCGCGGCCGCAGTGGCTGCGGTCGTAGCTTTTCTGCGCCGCTTCCTGCCTGAGATCGAGGGGCGCGTTGAACTGGATGGTATCCACGGCCCGGTGGAGATCGTGCGCGACCGCTGGGGTGTGCCGCACATTTACGCCGAGTCCGAGGAAGATCTCTTCTTTGCGCAGGGTTACGTCCACGCGCAGGACCGGATGTGGCAGATGGAGCTTCAGCGCCGGGCCGGCGCCGGCCGGCTGGCGGAGATCCTGGGCGAACCGGCGGTGGAGATCGACCGCGCCTTTCGTACCCTCGGAACGAATCGGGCCGCTGAAGATGAGGCCGCGGGCATGTCCGGCGAGACCCGGCGCACCTTGCAGGCCTACTCGGCCGGTGTCAACGCCTACATGCGCCTGAGGCGCGGCAGCCTGAGCCTTGAGTTTCGCCTGCTGGGCTTCGAGCCACAGCCCTGGCGTCCGGTGGACAGCTTCTACTGGGCCAAGGTGCTATCGACCAACCTGAGCGGCAACTGGACCAGCGAGGTCCTGCGCGCCCGGCTGACGCGTCAGGTTGGGGCCGACCTTGCCACCGATCTGGAGCCGCTCTACCCAGCGTCCAACCCTGTCTCCGTACCCGGCAATGGCGGCGCGGCCGGCCAGCCCAATGGCTGGCGCTCCGATGCGCTGCGCGACGCGCTGCGGCTGGTGGAGCAAATCCTGGGCGGACCGGCTACAATGCCGCCAGCGGCCGCGCGCGAGCCGCTGGTCGGTGTTATTCCGCTCAACCCGGCCGCCAGCAATCAGTGGGTTGTCGACGGCGGCCATTCGGCCACCGGCCAGCCGTTGCTGGCCAACGACACACACATGGCGGTCGCCATGCCCGCGCTTTGGTATCAGGCGCACCTGTCCGGCGGGCGCTATCAGGCAGCCGGTGTGTCGCTTCCCGGCATTCCCGGCATAGTGGTCGGCCACAACAAGAATATCGCGTGGGGCATGACCACCGGCTGGCAGGATGCGCAGGACCTGTATGTCGAGAAGCCGAACCCGGCCAACGCACGCGAGTTCGAGTTCCGCGGCGCCTGGGAGAAGGCGGAGGTGGTGCGCGAGGTCATCCTGGTCAAAGGGCGCAGCGCGCCGCTGGTCGAGGAGGTGATGATCACCCGTCACGGTCCGATCGTCAGCAAGCTCGTGGGCGAGGAGAAGCCGCTCGCGCTGCGCTGGACCGCCCACGATGTTACCGACCCCGTCCGTGCTTTTCTGGCCATCAACCGCGCGCAGAGCTGGGACGAGTTCCGCACCGCGCTGGGTGACTGGGTTACGCCGCCGCACAACTTCGTCTACGCCGACACCGCGGGCAACATTGGTCTGGTGCAGGCCGGCGCGGTGCCGGTGCGCAAGGGAGACGGTATGGCGCCGGCGCCTGGCTGGACGGGTGAGTACGAATGGGAGCGATTCCTGACGGTGGACGAGATTCCGCAGGTGTTCAACCCCGAGCAGGGATGGATCGCCGTTGCTAACAACGTTGTCGTGGGCGCGGACTACCCGTACTTCCTGTCGTCAGACCTGGAAGACTCGGTGCGCGCAGCCCGCATCGCTGAGCTGCTACAAACAAAGGACACCTTTACCGCGGCCGAGTTCACCCGCTATCAGCGCGATGTGTCCAGCGCCCACGCACGCCGTTTCGTGAAACATCTGCTCCAGATCCAGCCCACTAACAGCCGCGAGGCCGCGGTGCTGGACCTGTTGCGTGCCTGGGATTACCAGATCAGCCCCGACAGCATCGCGGCCAGCATCTACCACGTCTGCCAGTTGAACGCGCTGCGCACGATCTTTGCCCGCCATCTGGGTGACCACACCGATGCCTACATCGGCGTTGACATCACCGGCCTGGGCGATTTCAGTCTCTACCAGGGTCGCACCAGCGTGCGCCTGCTGGATATGCTGGACAACCCGCGTGACACGGTTTGGCTGCGTGACCCTGCCAGCGGCATCCCCGAAGCGAAGACAGAAGCACTGCACCGCGCGCTGCGTATCACCTTGCAGCAGATGATCGCCGAACTGGGTCCTGATATGGACACCTGGACGTGGGGCCGGCTGCACAAGGTAGAGTTCGCTCACATCGCCGGTGCGGTCAAGCCTCTCAACCTGTTGTTCAATCGCGGGCCGTATCCCATGGGTGGCGACAATGACACGCTGTTGCGAGCCACGACGCGGCCGGAATTTCCGTTCAAACCGGTCGGCGCTATTGACACCTTGCGCTTCGTAGCCGACGTCAGTGACTGGGATCGCAGCCAAATCATGGTGGCGGGCGGGCAGTCGGGCCACGTTGCCAGCAAGCATTACGACGATCTCATCCCGCTGTGGCGGGACGGGCTGACCATTGCCATGCCTTTCAGCCGCGCGGCGGTGGAACGCAACACCAGCGCGCGCCAGACTTTGCATCCAAAGCAGCGGGGAGCACGGACCAATGGCACGGATCCAATGTAACATTCAGTCGGACGCGCTTGGCAGCGCGGCGACCATCGAGGTGATCCTGCCGGAGCCGCTGCGCAAATCGTATCCGGTGCTGTACCTGCTGCACGGGCTGCTGGATGATCAGACCACGTGGACGCGCCAGACTTCCATCGAACGCTATGTGCAGGATCTGGGGGTGGCAGTTGTCATGCCGGCGGTGCAGCGCGGTTTTTATACCGACATGGCCGCAGGGCCGCGCTACTTCTCCTTCGTGGCCGACGAACTGCCGGCGCTGGTGACCGGCATGTTTCCAATCTCGCGGCGGCGCAAGGATACCTTTGTCGCCGGGCTGAGCATGGGTGGTTACGGCGCGTTCAAGCTCGCGCTGACATATCCGGCGCGCTATGCCGCGGCGGCCAGCTTGTCCGGCGCGCTGGACGTGGTTGACCTGCTGCCGACGCTGGACAAGGCCGAGCGCAAGGAATGGACAGCTATCTTTGGCAATCTCAAGAAGCTGGCCGGCAGTGACAACGATCTGACGCACCTGGCGGGGCAACTGGCGAAGAGCAAGGCGCGCCGGCCGCAACTGTTCCAATGCTGCGGCAACGAGGACTTCCTCTACGACCAAAACGTGACCTACCGCGACTTGCTGCAATCCTTGAACATCAAACTGACCTACGAGGATGGGCCGGGGGAGCACGACTGGGCCTATTGGGACCTAATGATCCAGCGCGTGCTGGCCTGGCTGCCGCTGAAGACTTCAGCGCCTAGAAACCAATCAGTCTGAAATCACGCGAGCGTTACCAGAGTTTTGACAGGATCAACAGGATTTTCAGGATTTTGGACTCCAGTACCACTGGATGAATCAATCCCGTTAATCCTGTAAATCCTGTCCAGAATCCGGTTTGGACTCCCTGATTTCACGCGGACGTTGGCAATATCCAGTGAAAAAGCTCTTCTTTCTTGTTTTGCTTGCAGGTTTGTTTCTCGGCGCGGCGGCGTTTGCATTTGCGGTCTGGGCGGACGGGCATGTGGCTGCACGCGCCGCGGGCCGGGTGTACGACAACATCGACGAGATACCGAAGCGCGACGTCGCGCTGGTGCTGGGCACATCGAAGTATGCCAACGGCCGGCTGAACAGCTTCTACACGTCACGCATTCGGGCTGCGGCCGCGCTGTACAACGCCGGCAAGGTAGACGGCATCCTGGTCAGCGGCGACAACGGCCGGGAGGACTACAACGAGCCGGCGCAGATGAAGGAAGACCTGGTGGCGCTGGGCGTGCCGGCCGACTACATCACCGCCGACTACGCCGGGTTTCGCACGCTGGACAGCATCTACCGCGCCGAAGAGGTTTTTGGCCTGCATGCATACACGGTCGTCTCGCAGCCGTTTCACCTGGAGCGGGCGCTCTATCTGGCCGGGCAGCGCGGCCAGGATGTGATCGGCTACGCTGCCTACGGCCCTGCCGGCTACTGGGGCCGGCGCGTGCGTGCGCGCGAAGTCCTTGCCCGCGCGCTGGCGGTGCTGGATGTGGAAGTGCTGGGCAGGGAGCCAAGATTCCTGGGCGAGCCGGTGACCGTGACGCGACGCGCGCCGGGGAGTTCCTGAGAGGTTGTATGATCCGAGTATTGTTCGTCTGTCTGGGCAACATCTGCCGCTCGCCGATGGCGGAAGCGGTATTCCAGCAGCGTGTCAACGAGGCCGGGCTGGCCGGCCAGTTCGAGATCGACTCGGCCGGCACGGGCGGCTGGCATGTCGGCGATCCCGCTCACCGCGGCACGCAGGCCGTGCTGCGCCGCAACGGCATCACCTACAACGGCCGTGCCCGCCAGGTACAGCCGGCCGAGCTGCATCGCTATGACTACGTGATCGCGATGGACGCCGATAACGTGTCCGATCTGCGGCGCATGGATCGCAGCGGTGCGTTGGACGGCAAGCTGCACCAACTGCTGGCGTTTGCGCCGGACGGCTATCCGCGGGACGTTCCTGACCCGTATTACAACGGCAAGTTTGACGCGGTATACGAGTTGGTAGACGCCGGTGTTGCCGGCCTGCTGGACACCATTCGCGCCGAGCACAACCTGCCATGAGCCTGCCTGCCGGTTTGGCACGGTCGCTGGAGACCTTGCTCGGCGTGCCGCCCTCTGAGGTTCGACCGGTCGGCGGCGGCGACATCAGCCAGGCGGCCCGGCTTGAAGCGGACGGCAGGACGCTGCTGGTCAAGTGGCTCACCCGGCTGCCGCGGCCGGAAGCCGGCTGGCCGGGCATGTTCGAGGCGGAGGCACGCGGACTGGCGCTGCTGGCTTCGACGGGAACGGTGCGCGTGCCGGCAGTCCACGGGTTCGGCGAACCGGTAGAGAACGCTCCTGCCTACATCGTCATGGACTGGATCGGGCGGGGAAACGAGGGCCAACGGTCGGCTGAACAGCTTCTACGCCGTGCGCATCCGGGCGGCCGCCGAGCTGTACAAGGCCGGCAAGGTGGACGGCATCCTGGTCAGCGGCGACAACGGCAGCGCGGACTACAACGAACCGGCCGAGATGAAGTCCGATCTGGTCGCGCTGGGCGTGCCAGCCGGCACGCTGCATGCCATCATGGGTGGGCTGGCGATCGCCGAGATCCAGCAGAACTCCAACACCACCTACCGGGTTTACGACTGGGGCGGGGCGGACGGCCAGCCGCGGCCTTTGCAGGTCGACAAGGCGAAGGACGTGATCGATTTTGACCGCGTCGAGCCAGGCGTGCCGCGCCCCTCTGTATCGCCGAGGAGGACGGCTACCGGCGCGAGCTGCTCTGCCACACTCCTTATTTCGTCACTGAGCGCATTACGCTGGACGCAGGCGTTGAATTTGGCGGCGAGCGCAACGGCGACACGCTGGAGATCTGGGGCGTTCTCGATGGCGAGGTGTCGGTCAATCGATTGACGCTGGGCCCAGTGCGCTTCTGCCTGCTGCCGGCCGCTATCGGCGGGTTTACCGTGACGGCGCAGACGCCGGCGGTGCTGCTGCGAACGTATGTGGACGGAGAATGACCGGCCGCAGGCAGTGACGTCGGGTGATCACTGAGCAAATGGCGTGTAGGCCTTCATGGACTCGGCAATTTGGAGGAGTTCTTCCAAGGTCATATCATCCCTGTCAGCATAAGTGACGACACGAAGAACGCCGTCAACATACCAGACAACCGTGGCTGGATATGGGACTTTGCCGCCAGTGATCTGCGACTCTGTATGGCCTGCCTCTTTTCCGATTGCTGGGATGCCGGCGACCTGGACCACTTGTTCCGCTTCTTGTAGCGTTGTTGGAAGGGACTCTATGCCCGGATTGAGAGACTGGCTGACGACAACGTCATTGGCGTAGTGCAGCGCAACGGCCATCACCGTTTCGGGATGGTTCAACTCGACTGACACCAACTCTGCGCCGACGACGGCTTCGTCGGGCAGCAGAATCACGAACGGAACCTTTGCTGCTGCTTCGTCCAGCGACACGAAGTCGCCAGCGTACCATACTCCAGGAGCATTGGGAGCAACCATCAGCCCTCCCTGCGGCGCTGGACTCGGCGGGGCAGCCCCGGCTGAACACCCTGCCAATCCCATCGCAACGATCAGCAGCCAAAGCCCGATGGTCGCTCGGCTGATGCGGCTGCCTCTTTCCATCATGCTTCTGTGGACATTCACGGCTGTTACCATCATACGCCTCCTCATCGCCTGGCGCGCATTTCCTCGGATGTTCAATAGGGGGAAATCCTGAGAACGTCGGGCGCTCCCCATTGCCCGCTTCGGTCGATATAGTAGTTCGGGTTGTTGCTGGGGTTATCGATGTTGGCAGCGAAACTGGTCCACGGGTACCAGCCCTGATAGGTTCGGATGTACTTCTGCAAATACCAGAACGTCGTGCCGGCCTGATCGCATGAGTTGTGAACTTCGCTTTGAGCTCCAGGTCGGCCCACATTAAACGGCATGTCATCCCGGGTGAACAACCACTGTGTGTTGTCCAGCCAAAACTCCCATTCGTTCCCCGTTGGGTTCCGCACTGCAAACCAGTGATAAGTTGCCGGAGGCGCATAACCCAACAGCTGCTCATCATAGATACCGAATCTTGATGAAGCAATGAAGTATCTGGTATAGCCGCTCGCTGTGATATACCAACCTGTTTCTACCCAGTTCTGTGGGTCGTTCTTGACCCAAACGGCCCTTACTTGCCAGCTTCCCTGCGCTGTGGATACTTGGCGTACCTGGTTCCATCCCTTCGAACCGGCATCCCAATCCTGGTTCTGGCCCGTTTCCCAGAATCCACTTGCAATACATACGGTCGGCGAGTTCCCGGATGAACCGGCGCTGACCAAAACCGGCAGCCCAATGACGGCCAGAATAGCCGCCACGATCCCAATTACTGAGCGTTTGTTGCCTGAGATTGACATCTTAATCCCTCCTCTCTTCCCAACCATCTGGCATCAAGCCACAATACGATGCGTCTCGAAACTGCTTCCGCCGTCAGCTTGATCGAGAGACCTATCACCCAATGACCTATTCATCAACGCGCTGTGAAGCTATTCGCATTATACTCCCCCCCCCCTGAGTGTCAATAGTATTTTCGTACTATTTCTGTGACTACTCAGGCTGGCGCCACCGATAGACTTCGGAAGTCGCCGCAGCACTCGGTTGGACGCAGTTTTTGGTCAAGTACCAGGTTCGACCCCCAGGCGGCGACTTCCGAAGTCTCGGGCTGAGTAGTCACCTATTTCTGTCGATT
Organism: Anaerolineales bacterium; assembly: GCA_020634615.1. GTDB lineage: Bacteria > Chloroflexota > Anaerolineae > JAAEKA01 > JAAEKA01 > JACKBK01. The sequence continues at coordinate 37,699 of JACKBI010000014.1, read as the reverse complement.
CCGGTCTGATGAACCAGCCATCAGCGCATCTTGATCATCTTGGGGCGGTGGCCGAAGGTGACAACTGGTCCGCCGGCCGGCGCCAGCCAGCGCGCCGCGTTGGCGATCACCCGCTGAACGTTGGCGTCGTGGCAGGTGGGGTAGGTCTCGTGGCCAGGGCGAAAACGGTCTACCGGCTAGATCACAACAACTGCTGCAGTGCGACGCCGCAGGACAACACCCCCTGCGAGTTGTGGTTCGGGTTCTACGGCGAACGGTGGCTGGGATTTCAACAATCACCTCAACCTGTTCGGCGAAGGCTACGGCGGGCAGGTGGATGCGATTCTGCGACAGTATGTGGGGTAACCGGTAAACGGTGATCAGTGAGCTGATCACACATTCATCCACCAAGCAGCCGGCGAAAAGAGACGCGCGGTTGGATCGGAAAAATGGGTCAAATGTCCCATTGACGGCGCTGTGAGTGCGTGCTACTATCAGGTCAGTTCGTTGATGATGAAACCGGCTGGCGTCAATGCTGGCTATCATGTGGAGGAAGCTCATGGACGACCATCGCAACAACCGTCGGGGAGCAGCGATCCTGCTCCTCATCGCCGCCTTCTCGCTGCTGCTGACCTTCGCTTTCCTGGCGCCGCGGCCTGACGCCGTGGCCATGCAGGTGGGACAGACCGTCGGTTCGACGCCGTCGTTGACGGTCATCTCTCCGCTCCAGCCGCCAACCGCGACACGCCGGCCGACTTCAACGCCACAGCCCCTGATATTGATAACTGACCCGACGGAAGCTTGGGTTCTTATCAACCGCCCCGGCTTCTCGGGTCGATCCGATGCAGGCACAGATGCTACCACAACATCTGCAGCCACCCATGTTTCAAACACCTTGGTCAGGAGCGTCAACTCGTCACTCCAATACTACTTGCCGCTAGTGAACACGCATTGGCCGCTGTGGGCCAAAGGCGCAGGCAAGCACCGCCCCAACGCGACGCCGCCGTTGATCCCTACCCCAGGGCCGGACGTGTCACCTCTGAACCTCAACTGGTACTACGATTGGGGCTACAAAGTCTCGCCTTCTCCTTTGGAGACAAGGTCATTTGTGCCCATGGTGTGGTGCGCCGCCAAGACCAGCGATGGCGTAGGCGCCAACCACATCGACGCAGCCAAACTGCAACAGTTGGCAGCAGCCTATCCTGGCCGTGTCTGGTTGGTCTTCAACGAGCCGGACCATCCGGCCACCAAACACCCGGCCACCGAGGTGCGGTCCTATGGCCAGTGCGCCGAGTGGTTATGCAAGATCGTGCGCCAGCAGAACCCGCAGGCGCAGTATCCGTGCGCTTGGGGAGGAAACAGTGGCACTCCGACGCCCAATCCAACGGTTCAGGCCACCTTGGAAGCAAAGATGGCGGAGTTGGCCGCTGATCGTTTCGCGGAAGTCAGCGATATCCTCAAGACCGTCGATCCAACGGCTAGGGTCTTCTGTTGCGGCAACTTCTTTGATCATAACACAGACTGGTGGGAGGATTTTAAAGAACAACTTCGCACACAGCATTCTGGCGTGAAGATCGACGGCGTAGCGATCCATGCCTATCCGTGGACGAGTAGTACCAACTGTCATTTGCAATATCTCCCTGAGGACGTGTGGGGTTGTCTGGAGAACGACATGGAAACGTACGCTGCTTCCCATTCCGCGGAGCTAGCGCGAGAAGATTCCGTGCTCGCACCTGGAGCGCCGTTATGGGTAACTGAATACGGTTACTTGAATTATAACGGTCCGCCGCGGCCATTTCCTACACCGGGAACGCCAACGGTTGACGAGATCGTTGAATATGTGATGATGCCGTTGGTCAATTGGCTTCAGACTGGCCAATCGGGCTATCAGGCAGTGGCCTGGTATGTCACCATCGACCAAGTCGCGAGCACACCTGAGGAGACCAATCTGTTCTATGTGACGCCCTCTGGAATCTACTCGCTCACTATGCCAGTCGGAACGACATGGGCAGCAGTTGTTCCCGTGACAGCCATGCCAGACCAATAGGGGCAATACATCATGAGACGAGTGACCTTCTTAAAGACAGCCATGGCTTTGACACTCCTGTTGCTGGCGTTTCTGGGGTCGTGGAGCAGCCAGCGGGCGTATGCCCAATCAATCCTGCCTGCATGCCAGGAAGAGTTGACTCGCGACTACGTGTTTCCGTCGCCTCGATACGACCAGGATGAGACGATGTTTTGGATCAACGTGTCTGAGAGCTTGCTGTGGCGCAGTCAGGATAATGGCCAAACGTGGCAATTAATTTTCACATTTGCGCCAGACCTGTTCCTTTCAAGCATTGAGCAGTTTCAGATGACGCCGCACAACGCCGATGGTGGGATCACCCTCTATCTCGGGGTGCAGGACCTCTACTATCGCCAGTACCACCTATTTCGGAGCGAGCAAACAGGCGACGTTTGGGAGGAACGCACTGCGGCTTGCAGTGCAGTTGATCTTGACTGTTCTTGGTTTAGTCTACGCGCCGCTGGCCAAGCAAATGTTCTGTTTCAACCGCGCTGGTGGTATTTCGACTGGAGTCCACTACCCTTTGGTATCGCCCGTTCAGAGGACGGCGGCCAGAGTTGGCAGATGATCTGGGAGGAAACCAACGCCTGGAGTGTGGCGGTGTCGTCCGACTACGACAACGACCAGACTATCTGGGCGACGCTGTTGGGCAACAGCCAGACTTTGGGCAACGACTTCATCCTCTCCCATGACGGCGGCGAAACGTGGCAGACGGCTGGCCAGGGACTGTGCTACACCTCGATGCTGAATTCGCATCTCCAGGTGTCACCCGGCTATGCCCGTGACCACACACTCCTGATAAGTTTCTATGACAACTCGCTGTTTCAGAGCAGGGATGGCGGACTGACGTGGCGGGCGATCTTCCCTTGGGGCTCGACTGCAGCATGTGACCATTCGCTGACACAAGTGGGAGGACTCATTCCACACTTTGCGCCGAACTATCCCGACGACCCCACAATCTATCTTGCCACCAGAGACGGGCTGTATGCCAGCTACGACGATGGACTAAGCTGGCGGCGGCTAACGGTTTCGGGTACGGTGTTCAGCCTGGAGGTAGCCAGGGGAGCAAGCGCATCGACGATTGGCTCGATGAGTGCCGACGAGACGGTCAGTGGGGCACCCTCAGGCGCGGATAGCAACGCTGCGCTCCACCAGGTCTTCCTGCCGCGTGTCGATGCACTAGGCACTCCTATCCCCACCAAGCCGTACTCGTTGTTCATGCACGCCTATGTCGCGGGGACCTACAACGACTACATGTACCGCTCCGACGACGGCGGGGCAACGTGGCAGTGCATGGAGAAGCCGCAGGTGCGCCGGCGAGCGTATCTGCCGCTGGTGTCGGCTACGCAAACTGAAAACCCGCTTCTTTCTTGGGAGAACATGAAGCTCAGATTTTGACGCTGTTCATCAACGCCGGTGTGACGGCTACGGGCGTCTACCGTTACTACTCCAACGACGGCGGGCTAACCTGGCAGTGTCTCAACCTGCCGCCGGAGTAGCCATGGTGGTGGACGACCTTTCGCCACTGCCTGCGCAACGCCAGTTGGTTACGGTTCATGGCACAGCTTGGCGCGAGGCCGGCAAAAAACAGTGAGCGGCCAGGTAATCAGCCCAGGGCGCTCACTGTCTTTCCCTTGTCCGATTACCGTTCACTGATTACCGATTACGTCTGCTCAGCCGCGCGGGGGTTGCAGGTCACTTTATCAGGGTGGGGTATCCCCGGAACGGGCACAAGGCCCTATCCCACAGTTGCGGCGAGATGTTCCCAACATAAAAGGGTGGCTGGTTTGACTGCCAGCCACCCTTTACCGTTCACTGATTACTGTTTACCGATTACTGCCCACTGTCTCAGCCGCCGCGCGCCGGGTTCCAGGTCACCTTGTCGGGGTCCAGCTCCCAGTGTGTCGGGGAGCGCCACAGCGCCGACAGCAGCAGCTCCTTCTTGAAGATCATCTCCTTGGGCAGCCGGTCGTACAGGCGGATGAACAGCTCATCGTGTGAGAGGATCTCTTCCTTCCAGAGGTCGGCGTTGACGGTCATCAGCTTGTTGAAGTCCTCGCGGCTGAACTCCAGGCCTTCCCAGTTCAGGTCTTCGTAGCGCGGCATCCAGCCAATGGGGCTTTCCGTGCTGTAGGCCCGGCCATGGACGCGGTCCACGATCCACTTCAGCACCCGCATGTTCTCGCCGAAGCCGGGCCAGATGAAGTGGCCGTCGTCGTCCTTGCGGAACCAGTTGACGGCGAAGATGCGCGGCGGATTGGGGATGTTGCGGCCGAAGTTGAGCCAGTGGCTGATGTAGTCGGCCATGTGGTAGCCGCAGAAGGGCAGCATCGCGAACGGGTCGCGCCGCACCACGCCCATCTTGCCGAAGGCGGCTGCTGTGGTCTCCGACCCCATGGTGGCCGCGATGTAGACGCCGTGGTGCCAGGTGGTCGCCTGCATCACCAGCGGCACGATGTTGGTGCGCCGGCCGCCGAAGATGAATGCCGAGATCGGCACGCCGTTGGGCTTCTCCCAGTCCGGGTCGATGGCCGGATTGAGGTTGGCCGGCGCGGTGAAGCGGGCATTGGGGTGGGCTGCCTTGGCCTCGCTGGCCGGCGTCCAGGGGTTGCCGTGCCAGTCAGTGGCCTCGGCCGGCGGCTCGTCGGTCATCCCTTCCCACCACACATCGCCGTCAGGCAGCAGCGCCACGTTGGTGAAGATGCTGTCGCGGCGGCAGGCCTCCATCGCGTTGGGATTGGTTTGATAGGACGTGCCGGGGGCGACGCCGAAATAGCCCGCCTCGGGGTTGATCGCGTACAGCTTGCCGTCCTTAGCCAGCTTGATCCAGGCGATGTCGTCGCCCACGGTGGTCACCTTCCAGCCGTCGAAGCCCTCCGGCGGGATCAGCATGGCGAAGTTGGTCTTGCCGCAGGCGCTGGGGAACGCGGCCGCAACATAGGTCTTCTGGCCGTCGGGGTCTTCAACACCTAGGATCAGCATGTGTTCAGCCAGCCAGCCCTCGTCGCGCGCCATGACCGAGGCGATGCGCAGCGCCAGACATTTCTTGCCCAGCAGGGCATTGCCGCCGTAGCCGCTGCCGTAGGACCAGATCGAGCGCTCCTCCGGGAAGTGGACGATCCATTTCTCGTCGCGGTTGCAGGGCCAGGATACATCTGCCTGGCCAGGCTCCAGTGGGGCGCCCACGGAGTGCATGCAGGGCACAAACGTGCCGTTCTCGCCCAATACGTCCAGCACGGCGCTGCCCATACGGGTCATGATCTTCATGTTAGTTACCACGTAGGGCGAGTCGGTGATCTCGATGCCGACCTGGGCGATAGGCGAGCCCAGCGGACCCATGCTGAAAGGAATGACATACATCGTTCGGCCGCGCATGCTGCCATCGAACAGCCTTTGCAGCTTGGCCTTCATCTCGTCAGGATCGAGCCAGTTGTTGGTCGGGCCGGCGTCTTCCTTGCGCTTGCTGCAAATGAACGTACGATCCTCGACACGGGCCACGTCGCTGGGGTCGGAGAAGGCCAGGTATGAGTTAGGCCGCTTCTCTTCGTTAAGCTTGATAAACGTGCCGGCTTCGACCATCTGCCCGCACAGCATGTCATATTCAGCATCGCTGCCGTCGCACCAGTGGATCTTGTCTGGTTGGCAGAGCGCGGCCATATCGTCGACCCACGCGCGCAAAGCCTGGTTTTTGAGATTGGTTGGAGGGTTGTTCATGGTGTTGTTGTGTCCTTAGCTGTGTGATATTTGACAAGTTGGTAACTGTCATTCTATTCGGTAAGCTCACTAGTGGTTGAGCGGGCCATTGTGTCGGCGACCACGCGCATGGATAACCAGCGCTGTACCTTGGGGCGATGCGCGTTCGGGTCGATCAGATCGGGGAATTTGGCAATGCTGGCAAATCGGATTTCACCGTCAACGCGGCCAATAGCTACTGGCGAAACCTGACCGGTGCTGGCGTGTTCGATGAGAAACTCCAGGGCGCGCGCTGTCAGGCGGGTGGCCTGGATACGATCAAACGGCGATGCCTTGCCGCCCTGCTGTGTGTGGCCGAGAATACAGCGGCGGACATCGAACAGGTTGCCCCCTTCCTTCTCAAACAGGGTGACGATGAAATCTGTGGTGTAGGCACGGTCGGCATTCTCACTGCGGATCATCAGGCCCAGTCGTTTGCCGTGCTCGAAACCGTCGATCAGGCGATTCACATCGGTGCGCAACGCTTCAAGGGTGATGCCATCTTCAGGCAGATAGATGCGCTCGGCTCCCGTCGCCATGCCGCCCATCAGAGCAAGATAGCCGCAATCGTGGCCCATGACCTCGACCACATAACAGCGGCGCGAGGCCACCGCCGACTCCTTGATCTTGTCGACGTCCATCACAATGCTATTGAGGGCCGTATCTGCGCCGATAGTCAGATCAGTTCCCGGCAGGTCGTTGTTGATCGTTGCCGGGACGCAGACCACTGGCAGCGCCAGCGCAGGGGAATCGAACTGCCAGCGGTACATATCGTAGGCCAATTGATAGCCAGCCCAGCCGCCGATGATGAGCAAACCGTCGATCTGGTGCTCCGACACGCGCTGGGCAATAATGGGGGCGTCCTGAGGCGTCGAGCGGCGCCGGCTGGTGCCCAGTTCTGCGCCGCCTTTAGCGACCCAGCCGTGGACATCCATCCAGCCCATTTCCTGGATGTCGTTGTGCAGCAGGCCAGGCAGGCCGTTCTGGATTCCCAGCATCGTGTGGCCGCTGTCAATGCCCAGGCGAATCGCTGCCCGTACTGCGGTGTTCATACCCGGCGCCGGTCCGCCGGCGTGCATCACAGCCAGCCGTAGCTTGCGTTGACCCGGTTGTGGCTCACGCGGGTGCGCCTGCAGCAGGGTTTGGAGTATCTCAAATGACTCGACAAAGCCGCGGCCGCGTGCGGCCATCGCCTCCTGGTAACGTCCTGCCTTGATCAGCTCAGCTACTCCATGGGTGCGTTGCACGTTTTCCATCAGCGGTGAACTGACCACGTTGTTCTGGCGCAGGCCCACCAGTTGCGGCTCCTGCTCGGGCGGCGCGCTGATCAGATCCTGCACGGCAGCATAGCCCAGCAGGGTACTCATGTTGCGATCGAAGGCGCTTGGTGAGCCGCCGCGTTGTACGTGTCCGAGGATCGTGACGCGTGTGTCCTCGCCCAGTCGTTCGCTGAGGAGGCGCTGCACGTACTCACTGGAGATCGGCTTGCCTTCACAGTCGATCGCGCCTTCGGCCACCATGACGATGTTATGCCGTCGCCCCGTGTCCCGGCCCGCGCCGATGGTCTCACACATTTCATCTTCCCAACCAGCTTCAGCCGGGCTTTCGGGGATCAATATCCAGTTTGCGCCTGTGGCAAGACCGGCCATCAGCGCCAAATAGCCGCAGTGACGCCCCATCACTTCTACCACGAAACTGCGCTGGTGGCTGGCAGCCGTGCTGGCGATAGCGTCCACCGCTTCCACGATGCGGTGCAGCGCAGTGTCCGCGCCGATCGTCATGTCGGTGCCGAACATGTCGTTGTCGATGGAGCCCACCAGGCCCACGATAGACAGGTGGGGATGCCGAGCAACGATATCTTCGGTCAGGCGGCCCTGGGTTTGCAGCTCAACCAGCAGGCCCTGCCATTCCTGGCGAAACAGGTTCGCTCCAGTCAGACTGCCGTCGCCGCCGATCACCACCAGCGCGTCGATGCCGCGGCTGACCAGGTTGAAGGCTGCCTCCAGCCGTCCCTCGCGGGTACGAAACGCGGCTGAGCGGGCAGAACCGATGACGGTCCCACCCAGATGGAGGATGCCGCCGACATCACTGCGTTGCATCGGCTTGATATAGTCGCCGCCGCGGATCATCCCCTCATAGCCTTCGTAGATTGCGAAGACCTCCAACCCAGCGTTGACGCCGGCGCGCACCACAGCGCGCACAGCGGCATTCATGCCCTGCGAGTCACCACCACTTGTAAACACTGCGATTCGAGGATTTCTACTCATACCGTCGATTCCTGACGCAGCGGTATTGGGGCCGCGTCAAACGATGCATTGGCGTAACGTTGTCGTTACGAGGTCACGAACGCAAGACGCGACGCTCACACTACAACCGTCGTGTTATGAACGAAACGGTCACCTGTTTGATGAGTGGTCGAGGTCGTACGATGTGGATATGTCTACCCGCAGATGCCAGCACTGACCTGTATTGGGTCTAGCCACCTTTGAGCATTGTTACGACATAGGTAGTATACCATAGGTGTTGTGAATCAGACATTTTTTCACAACCGCATTCGGCGCATCGTGCCCTTTTTGAGCGAAGGGTCTCGAAGACATGTGCTGTGTGACTTTCGCACCATTCTTCACTCAATGATCTTGCAAATACCGGTCGTTGAGCGTATAATCTGTTCTCACTCTGTAGTCCCGCCAGAATGCGAGCTACGTCGCCGGCGGGTTTGTTTTTGTCCTGGACGTGGCACGCCAAATTAAAGCAGCCGGTATTTTTCGGATCTTCCGAACGATTTCAAGGAGTAAATCATGAGCAAGCAATGGGTCTACCTATTTAAAGATGTAGACAAAGCAGAAAATTATGTGGGCGGCAGTTGGGATGGTGTTCGTTCGCTGTTGGGCGGCAAGGGCGCCAATTTGGCCGAGATGACCCGCATCGGCGTTCCTGTCCCGCCCGGTTTCACCGTCACGACCGAGGCATGCAACGCCTATCTGGCTGGCGGTAACCAGTTCCCCGAGGGCATGTGGGAGCAGGAACTGGCGGCCATGAAGACCACCGAGGCAGCAACGGGCAAGGTCTTTGGCGATCCTGAGAAGCCGCTGCTGGTCTCCTGCCGGTCGGGCGCCAAGTTCTCCATGCCCGGCATGATGGACACCGTGCTGAACATCGGTCTGAACGACGAGACCGCCGCGGGCATGGTCGCGCTGACCGGCGACGAGCGCTTCGTCTACGACAGCTATCGCCGTTTGGTGCAGATGTTTGGCAGCGTCGTGTTGGACATCGACGACGAGCCATTCGAGGATCTGATCACTGAAAAGCGCGCGGAGAAGGGCGTCAAGTCGGACACCGAGTTCGATGCCGCGGACTGGAAGGAACTGACCGAGAAGTTCAAGGTTATCGTGGCTGAAGAGGCCGGCATGGAGTTCCCGCAGGATCCCTACCAGCAACTGCGGCTGGCGACTGAAGCGGTTTTCAGGAGCTGGAACGGCAAGCGTGCGGTGGACTACCGCAACGCGGCCGGCATCCGCCACGACCTGGGAACAGCCGTCAACATCCAAACCATGGTTTTCGGCAACATGGGCTGGGAAAGCGGCACCGGCGTGGCCTTCACCCGCAATCCCTCGACCGGCGAGAACCTGATGTACGGCGATTACCTGCTGAACGCCCAGGGCGAAGACGTGGTAGCCGGTATCCGCAACACCAAAAAGATCTCCGAGCTGGCTGAAGAGATGCCCGCCGTTTACGAGCAGTTCTCCGAGATCACTGCCCGGCTGGAAAAGCACTACCGCAACATGCAGGACGTTGAGTTCACCATCGAGAACCAGCGCTTCTGGATGCTACAGACCCGCGATGGCAAGCGCACCGCTGCCGCCGCCATCAAGATCGCCGTCGACATGGCCAACGAAGGGCTGATCAGCCGCAAAGAGGCCGTCATGCGTGTCGAGCCCAGCCAGGTAGATACGCTGCTGCACCCCCAGTTCTCCATGGATGCCAAGAATGAGGCCAAGGGCGCCGGCAAGCTGTTTGCCACCGGCGTCAACGCTTCCCCCGGCGCAGCCGTCGGCCGTGTCTATTTCGACGCTGATACCGCCGAGCAGAAGGCCAAGGAAGAGGGCCAGGCCGTCATCATGGTGCGCCCCTTCACCCGTCCCGACGACGTGCACGGCATGTTGGCCGCCAAGGGCATTCTTACCAGCGAGGGTGGCGCCACCAGCCATGCCGCCGTGGTTGCCCGCCAATTCGGTGTCCCGTGTGTCGTGGGTGCGTCCGATGTCAGGATCAACCTGGCCGAGCGCAAGATGACCGTGGGCGACATCACCGTCGCGGAAGGGGACTGGGTTTCCCTGGACGGCGCGGCCGGCGAGGTCTACCTCGGCGAGATCACCACAATCTTCCCCAAGTTCGAAGAGCAGACTGACCTCATCACCCTGCTGAGCTGGGCTGACGAGATTCGACGCCTTCAGGTCTGGGCCAACGCTGACTACCCGGCTGACGCACAGCGCGCCCGCAGCTTCGGCGCCCAGGGCATTGGCCTCTGCCGCACCGAGCACATGTTCTTCGAGGAGGAGCGCCTGCCCATCGTGCAGCGCATGATCCTCTCCGAGACCTCCGAAGGCCGCACCGAGGCGCTGAATGAACTGCTGCCTTACCAGCGCGCTGACTTTGCAGGCCTGTTCAATGCGATGGATGGCCTGCCCGTCATCGTGCGCCTCATCGACCCGCCACTGCACGAGTTCATGCCCGACCACGACGAGATCTTCGAGCGCGTCATCACCAAGCGTGTGACCGGCGACAGCGAGGGACTGGCAGCGGACGAGGAGCTGCTCAAGGCGATCAACGGCATGCACGAGAGCAACCCCATGATGGGTATGCGCGGCATCCGCCTCAGCATCGTCATGCCGGAGATCGTTGAGATGCAGGTACGTGCGATCTTCGAGGCTGCGGCTGACGAGGCGCTCAAGGGCATCACGGTCAAGCCGGAGGTCATGATCCCGCTGGCCGGCCACGTCAACGAACTCAACGTGATCCAGCCCAAGCTGGAGCGTATCGCTGCTCAGGTCATGCAAGAGAAGGGCGTCGAGTTCGAGTACAAGTTCGGCACCATGATCGAGATCCCGCGCGCCGCGCTGACCGCCGGCGATATCGCCGAAGTTGCCCAGTTCTTCAGCTTCGGCACCAACGACCTGACCCAGATGACCTTCGGCTACAGCCGCGACGACGCCGAGGCGCGCTTCCTGCTGACCTACGTCGAAGAAGGCATTCTGCCCGTCAACCCGTTCCAGACCATCGACCGCGACGGCGTGGGCCGGCTGATGAAGATGGCAATCGACGAGGGACGCAAGGTGCGCCCCGACCTGGAGGTCGGCATCTGCGGTGAGCACGGCGGCGACCCGAACTCCGTAGAGTTCTGCCACATCATCGGCAACAACTACGTGAGCTGCTCCCCGTTCCGCGTGCCTGTCGCCCGCCTGGCTGCGGCGCAGGCGGCTGTCAATCACGGCTAAAAAGGCCGCAAGGCTATCCAAAACAAAAAGGTCCGGGCTCGTCCCGGACCTTTTTTGTTGAGCTTGTTTTCACCCGGCGGTTACTCGTCAGACGGGGTTTCCTCGGCTGCAGGCGCTTCCAGTTCCGGGCGCTGTTGCTTGCGCCGCTTGCTTTGCCAGGTGTAGAAGGGCAGCATAACGGCCATGCTAGCCTCCTGGGCGCGGGTACGGGCCGTTACCTGCGCCGACCAGACCGCGGCGCGCATTTTGTCTGCCTGCATCTGCAAGCGTTCGCGGACCGGCCAGTCGTCTACCAGGATCGCTTCTTCAGCCGGCCGCGTCGGTTCCCAGTGGACCACGGCCGATGCCCAGGTCAGGCCGGCGCCGAAGCCGACCAGGACGATGTTATTGCCATCCTGGATCTTGCCTTGATCGATTGCCTCACACAACGCGATCGGGATCGACGCCGCCGAGGTGTTGCCATAGCGGTCGAGGTTCACCATCACCTTGTCGGGATCTACCTTGAGACGCTTGACCGCCGTTTCGATGATGCGCGCGTTGGCCTGGTGCGGCACGATGCAATCGATATCATTGAATGGAATGCCACTGGCCTGGACGACGTTTTGCACGCTGCGGGTCATGGTGCGGGTCGCGAACTTGAAGACCCGTTTGCCGTCCATCTGCAGGAAGGTCTCGCGTTCAGCGAAACTCGTCGCGCTGAACGGTTTGGCCGAGCCGCCGCCTGGATAGTACAGCGCATCGTAGTTCTCGCCCTCGGAGCCAAGCTCGAACGAGAGCACGCCCGTCGGCGAATTGCTCGGTTCTACTACCACTGCGCCCGCGCCGTCGCCGAACAGGATGCATGTGTTGCGATCTGTCCAGTCGATGAAGGTGGATATCTTTTCGGCGCCGACCACAAGAATGCGCTTGTATGCGCCTGCTTTGATGAACTGGGTCGCCGTCACCAGGCCGTAGACAAAGCCGGTGCAGCCAGCCATCAGATCGAACGCGCCTGCATTGGTTGCGCCAAGCCGGTCCTGTAACAGGCTGGCTGCCGCCGGGCAGAGATAATCGGGCGTGGTGGTGGCCAGGATGATCAGATTCAGGTCTTCGGCGCGGACGTTGGCCTGCGCCAGCGCCTTGCGGCTGGCCTCCAGCGCCATGCTGACGGTAGTTTCTTCCGGCGCGGCGATCCGGCGTTCGCGGATGCCGGTGCGTGAGCTGATCCATTCGTCGTTGGTATCTACCATTTGTTCCAGGTCGTAATTTGTCAGCCGGCGGGACGGCGTGTATTTCCCCCAGCCGGTGATGCGAGCGTAAAGCTCACTCATGATAATGCCTCCGTCGAAGAATAATTGCTATGCATTGTGGTTTGTAACCATCCTGGCGTTCCAGACTGCGGAAGTCGCCGAGCCGAATAATTGAAGCCTGTATCACACACAAAGACCGGTGTCACCACTAGTCGGCGACCTCCGAAGTTTTCTCAAGACGACTCTTACATGTTGTCGCGACCGCGATACCAGATCGCAGCGGATACGGCGCTGACCGCCGCAGCTGACACGCCTGACGCGGTGGCCGCCGCCGTCAGCTTCCAATGCTTGCGCAACGGGCCTAAATAGGTCGAGCGCCAGCTCTGACGGCGGATCGCTTCAGCCAGCAAGCTGCGCCGCAATTCCTCAACAAACTCGTCGCGCGGCTGGACAGGCGCCAAGGTTTCGTGTAACACGGTCACCAGGTGCGCGACCGAGTCCAATTCAGCCCGCGCGGCGGGCGATAAATCAACCAGGTCGTCGATAGAGAGCCTGTTGCTGCTCCAATAATCTGAATAGCGGCTCAACATTCGTTCAAGCGTAAGCTTGTTCATCGGATTTCCTTTTCTGAGGTCGGCAGTTGACCCGGTTCGGTCAAGCAGCGACCGGATAGAGAACGATGCCCAGGGTTCCGACACCGAGGTTGGTAACCAGGGAGCTGGCCAGACGAGCGACGAATGTCTGGCGGCAGTCCAACATTTCCTGTGCCCGTGCCAGCAGTGCATCGGCGCCCGGTCGATCCTGCGCATGTACCACGGCAAGATTTACAGGTTGCCCGCCTGCCTGCTCACGCGCCAGCACCAATAATCGGTCAAGGGCTGCCCGCCGGCTGCGGACTCGCTCGGCTACCTCCAGCAGGCCTGCGTCCAGCTTGACCAGTGGCTTGATGCTGAGCACTGAGGCCAGGCTGTGTTGCAACGCACCGATACGACCGCTCATGCGCGCATACTTCAGGGTGTCGAGATAAAAACAGATGCCGATGTGATCGCGAATCTCCTGCCAGCGGACCAGCACAGCGTCGGCGTCAGCACCGTGGCTCAACAGCTCTATGGCTTCCCGGATCATAAACCCGGTGCCTGCAGAGCCGGCTAACGAGTCGAACACACGGACATCGACTTCGTCTTTGACTTCGGTGGCGGCCAACTCGGCTGAACCGATCGTGCCGCTGAGCTTGCCCGTAACATGCAGCGACAAAATCGTGGTTGCGCCTTCGGCTGCCAGCCGGCGGTACTCCTGTACAAACCGGCCGGGTGACGGCTGTGAGGTCTTGGGCACGATGCCCAACGCGTTAACCTTCGCAAAGAAGTCGTCGTAGCCTATTGTTTCGCGTTCCTGATACTCCTCTGTGTCGAAGTGAATGTTGATCGGAACCACCACGACATCCAGTCGGGTCAGTTCACCATCAGGCAGATCGCACGTTGAGTCGGTCACAAGTCGGATCATGTCAGGGTTGCGTCCGGTGCTAGAAGCCGCGGGTGCTCAGGTCCTCGCGCAGCGCAATCAGCGTCCGGTGGTAGAGCGATTTGATGGCGCCCTCGCTGCGCCCCATGATGTCGCCGATCTGGGCATTGGGCAACGCGTCGGTGAACTTCAGCACGATAAGCTGTTGTCGGTCGCTGGGAAGGCGGCGGATTGCGTCCAGAAGCGCCTCGCGTTCCTCGGTCACTTCTGCCAGCTGCTCTGGTCTGCCGCGGGCTGGCGCGACATGCTCCTGATGCTCCAGCGGCAGTTCCTTGCGGCGGGCGCCATCCCGATGCCAGTTTGCCACCAGGTTGTGCGCGATGCGGTAGAGCCAGGCCGAAAAGGGAACGCCGCGGTTGTCGTAGCGGGCGATGTGGTCCAGGGCCTTGTGAAACGTTTTTGCTGTCAGATCCTCAGCCTCTTGCTGATTGCCGGTCCGATAGAATATGTAGTTGTAGATTCTCTCTACATAGCGCTCGTACAAAACACCGAACGCCTGCGGATCGGACTTGGCCTGCTCGACCAGACGCGCCTCTGGCTCGTCATCGGTGCGAGGCACTTGACGAGTCGCGCTGGCTATCTGAACCTGATCCCTGTCGTTCATCGTTTGGCTCCTGTGGTTTCAACAGTCAAACGATTGACGCGGGGTGGGCAAGGAAATTGTTTCGTGACTCGCATAACGTAAAACACTGCAATGAGGAAATCGTTCCGATTGTAGCTGATCTGTCGGAACAAGAAGGGCTGTGTGGCGCTCATCGGATCGAGACAGAGTATAGCTGAATTCCGCACTGCGGGCAATTCATCAGCGTTCTTCCCAGTTCGGTACATCTTCATCGACGCACCAGAGAAAAACGAAGCAGCTCGTGCGTCCCAGTCCACCAAACTGTCGGGTCAGCGCATCGCGGCGCTTCTCGTAGGTCCAGCCGTCCATCGACCGCAGATAACCGGCAAAGCTGCCATGCTGTTGACGCAGTCCCTGGATGACACGCGCGTTGTCAATCGTCGCCTGGATCTTGCGGCCATTGCGCACAATGCCCGCATCCGCCAGCAGCCGCTCCGTCTCCGGCGCGTCGTAGGCAGCAACCGTATCAACATCGAAGTTGTCAAACGCAGTCACGAAGTGCGGCCATTTCTGGCGAATGACCGACCAACTGAAACCTGCCTGAAAGACCGCTTTCGTCAGTTGTTCGAAATATCCGTTGTCATTGGCCGGACGAACGCGTTCTGGAATCTCCATACTGGGCGCCATGGTCTGTCCTCCATGTTGTGGGCAACCTCGTTGCGTTATGATATGCCGCCATTGGCCGAACGGCAAATCGGCGGAACCCACCGCCTGGGACTCTCGGGAAGCCCTCAGTACCGCCACGCGTCGGGTTGCCTGATCGCGCAGCGCAAGAAGCTGTTTGAAAGTCTGAGCGAACCTCTTTTGAAACAAGCGCAAAGAAAAAAGCTCCCTGTCGCAGATGGACAAGGAGCTTTCTGGCTATCTCAGATTCAGTACGGCGGCTATCAGTGATCGCCGTGGCGGGCGATGTGATCCAGGAACTCGCCGCGGGTCTGCGGGTTGTGCTTGAAACTGCCCGTCATCGCGCTGGTGGTCATGCGTGCATTGGCCTTCTTGACGCCGCGCATTGCTGCACACATGTGCTGCCCCTCGACCACTACCGCAACACCCTGCGGCTGCAACGTCTCGGTCAGGAAGTCGGCGATCTGCTGCGTCATGCGCTCCTGCACCTGCAAACGCCGCGCGAACATCTCGACGATACGCGGAATCTTGCTCAGGCCGATGACCTTGCCGCTGGGGATGTATGCAACGTGCGCCTGGCCGTAGAAGGGCAGCATGTGATGTTCGCACAGGCTGAAGAAGTCGATATTCTTGACCAGTACCAGTTCGTCGTAGGCGACGTCGAAGACCGCGTCGTTGATCAGCGCCTGCGGATCGACGTGATAGCCTGACGTCAGTTCGGCGAACGCCTTGGCGACACGGGTAGGCGTACGCTCCAGGCCCTGACGCCCGGGGTCTTCGCCGATGTTGGTGAGAATCGTGTATACTGCGTTCTCGACCGCCACCTGCTCGGCGCTCTTGCTGGCCGGCTGCTCCAGCTCTTCCAGCGTCGCCACTGCGTGGCCGTTGTGACCGTTGCCGTTGGTGTAGGGGCTGGTCTTGAACTGCTGCTTCAGCAGGTCGTAAGGTTGATTGTTAATGGTAAGTTGTGTCATGGTTTGGTTTGCCTTTCTCTATTCAAAACGGCTCAATGCCTGCCAGTATAGTAATCGATTTGTCTAGCTTTGTCAAATTTTTGTATAGGTTAATTTGACACGTTGTTTCGTTAGTGTACAATAAAGCTGCGGTAACAAGTGTGAGCGTCATGCCAATTGATAGACGTTTATACCCGGAATTTTCTTACCCGATCTTGAAAGGTAACCACCATGCAAACAGACCAGATACAGATCCACGACCTGCTGCTGCGTTGCATCGTCGGGATCAACCCCGAGGAGCGCGTCAAGAAGCAGGATGTCATCGTCAACCTGACCCTTTACGCGGACATGCGCCAGGCCGGTCATTCAGATAACATCGACGACGCTGTCAACTATAAGACTCTGACCAAGCGCGTCATCGATCACGTCGAGCAGTCCGAGTACTTCCTGGTGGAAAAACTTGCTCACACCATCGCTGAGATTGCGGTCGTGGAGTTCGGCGTTCAGCGCGCGATTGTAAGCCTGGAAAAGCCCGGCGCGCTGCGCTTCGCGCGCTCAGTCGGTGTGGTCATCGACCGTACCGCGGCAGATTTCGAATAGGTGAACCGCGCCTATCTTTCACTCGGCTCCAGCCTGGACAAGGAGCGCAATCTTCGCGCCGGCGTTGGGCTGCTGGCAGAGCACGGCCGCGTTCTGGCCGTCTCATCTGCCTATGAAACCGCGCCCATCGGCAATCCTGACGACCCGACGTTCCTCAACGCGGCGCTGATTCTGGAGACGCCGCTGGAACCGCAAGCGCTGAAGGAAACCGTGCTGCGCGCGGTGGAAGACCGGCTTGGCAGGCAGCGCACCAGCGATCCCAACGCACCCCGCACCTTCGACGCTGACATCTCCCTGTTCAATGATGAGATCCTTGACGTTGGCCGGCGGCATATCCCTGACCCGGAGATTCTTCTTTATGCGCACATCGCCGTCCCGCTGGCTGAGATCGCCCCGAACTATCGCCATCCCGAGACGGGCGAAACCCTGGCGGCGATAGCGCGTCGTGTCTCGCTGGACACGACGATGATCCGTCGCGACGACGTCAGTCTCTGGCGCTGAGGCAGTGGTATGACAGCAGAAACACTGGCACTTTTTCCTGACAGCGCCCGCATCGACGACACGGGATCCCTGGTGGTCGGCGGATGCGGCGTTCGCCGCACGGCAGATCAATTTGGTACGCCGCTTTACCTCTACGACGGGGAGACTCTGGACCGGGCCGTCGAGGCATACCGGACCGCCTTGTCTCGCTGTTATCCTGGGGCGGCGCAGATTGCCTATGCTGCCAAGGCCTGGCTATGCAGCGCCAGCGCACGCTGGATTGCCGCCAAGGGCATCGGGCTGGATGTCGTGTCGGGCGGCGAGTTGGCCATCGCGCTGCACGGTGGTGTGCCGGCAGACCACATCCATTTCCACGGCAATAACAAGTCCGACCGCGAGTTGGCTCAAGCGCTGGATGCGGGCGTGGGACGGATCGTGGTCGATCACCCTGACGAGCTGGAGCGGCTGGACGAACTGGCCATCGCCCGTGGCCGCCGGCAGGCGATTTGGCTGCGCGTCAACCCGGACGTCGATACCGACACCCACCACCACACACAAACCGGCCACGCAGCGTCGAAGTTTGGGCTGTCGCTGCGCGATGGGACTGCCGAAGCTGTGGCGCTGGACGCGCTGCGCCGCGCGGGTGTCGAACTGGCCGGGCTGCACTGCCACATCGGCAGCCAGCTGCGCGATGCCGAACCTCTGGCAGTGGCTGCACAGCGATTGCTGGACCTGGCCGCGCGCCTGCGCGATGCGACCGGTTGGCAGCCTGCGGAGCTGAGTACCGGTGGTGGCTGGGCAGTGGCTTACACCGCTGAACAGCTCGCTGACTTGCCGCCTGTTGAGACATACGTGGCCCGCGTGAGTGAGGCAGTTGTGCAGCGCTGCCGGCAGCACGAGCTGGCGCTGCCGCGGCTGGTGCTGGAACCGGGGCGCAGTCTGGTGGCGCGGGCCGGCGTCGCCGTGTATACCGTCGGCGCAGTGAAACCGGCGGGTGACGTCACCTACGCGTTCGTCGACGGCGGGCTGGCCGACAACCCGCGCCACGCGCTGTACGGCGCGACCTATACGGCGCTGCTGGCCAACCGTCGCGGCGATGCCGCGCGCCAGCGCGTACACGTCGCCGGCCCCTACTGCGAGACCGGCGACGTGTTGATCGAAGATATTGAGTTGCCACCCTTAGTACCGGGCGACCTGCTGGCCGTGCCTGTCAGCGGCGCGTACCAGCTCAGCATGGCCAGCAACTACAACGCGGCGTTGCGGCCGGCGGTTGTCTGGCTGGAAGATGGCCAGGCCACGCTGGTTCAGCGCCGTGAGACCCTCGACGACCTGTTGCGGAGAGACCTGGTTTAGGCGATCGGCGCAGCGATCTCAGGCCGGCTGACGGGCTCCGGTTGCTTATCCTTGCCGAGGCCACGCGCCATGAACCCACCGATGGTCTGCAAGGCCATCCGCCGCGGCATCAGCCGGGTCTGCGCCGCCAGAAACAGCTTGTTCACCGTGCCGGGGATGACCTGCGGCGACTTGCCCAGGTTGTCCAGTATCTCCACCACGGTGGGATCGACCTCGGCCACCATGAACTGGGGATAGCCGGCCAGCGCGTCTCCCTGGGTGTTGGTCAACCCCAGCACCGCCACCGTGACATCTACGCCGCGACTCTGAAGCTCGTACCACAGCGCCTCGCCCAGCGCGATCTGGTAGGCTTTGTTGGCCGAGTATGCCCCGGTGTAGGGCGTCGGCATCAGACCGGCGCCCGAAGACACGACGACCATGCCGCCGCGGCCGCGGGCAGCCATCTGCCGGCCATAGGTGTGGATCAGGGTCGTGTAGGCGCGGGCGTTGATGTCGAGCATGGCGTGCAAGGTCGCCAGATCCATCTCAAGAATTGGCGGGGTATCGGCCGGTGTGGCCATATGGTTGCACACCAGCAGGCCCACCTCGATATCGCTGGTCTGCGCCTGCAAGGCCTCTGCAAAGTCTGGCTCTCCAAGATCCAGCACCACCGGGCGCACCTTGACGTCGTATCTCGCGCGCAGTTCCGCGGCCCGCCGCTCCAGATCCGGGCCGCGGTTGTCCACCAGCACCAGGCTGAAGTTGCGGCCCGCCAGCCGGCGGGCAAATCCGTAGCCGACTCCTTCGGCGCGTGCCGCACCGGTCACCAACGCCCACGGTCCATAGCGGCGCAGAAACAGGTTGCCCGGATCGGGAAGCTCGTTCGGTTCCAGCCATCTGCTGATCTGTCCGGCGGCCTGGTCGGCAACGTAGGCCGCGGTCTCCGATCCCTTACGCAAACATTTAGAAATTACTGCCATGACATTCTCCTGTCCGCGTTGCTCAGTTCAGGCTGGCTGCTGTGGCTGCGGTCTGGGCATGGGGACAACCCGCCGGGCTGGCCACAGCCGCGTCGACGGCGGCGTGCAGCGCTTCGTCTGACTTGCGCCGGTAGCGGATCCATGTTTGCGAGGGGCGGCTGGCGCCCAGGCCGCGTTCGATCTGCGGGTGCTCCGTCAGCAGCTCGATATCCAGTTGCTGGAAGAGCAGCGCAGTGATGACCGTCATCTCGTTGTTGGCGAAGTTCATGCCGGTACACTTGTGAGTGCCGCCGCCGAAGCCGATCAGTGAGAAACGATCGGCTTTGTCCTCGGCCCGGCCCGGCGCATAGCGGCAAGGGTCGTAGTTTTCCGGCGCCTCGAACAGTCCCGGCAGGTTATGGGCCACGTCCTGCGCCACCTGTGCCAGCCATCCCTTGGGGATCACGTAGTCGCCGACTTCGACGTCTTCCTCGACAGTGCGCATCAAAAGGTCGACCGACGGCCGCATGCGCTCCACCTCGCGCACGGCCCAGCCGATGTGATCCAGTTGCGCCATGCGGCCTGTGTCCAGCGGGGCGCCGTAGGGAACCACGCGCCGGATCTCGTTCTGAACCAGCCGCAGATACTCCGGGTTCTGCAGCAGCATGATGATGGTCCACGCAGCCTGGCCGGCTGTGGTTTCGTGGCCGGCAAACATCAGCCCCAGCAGCAAGTTGACGATCAGATCCTCCTCCACCTCGCGGCCGTCGCGGTAGCGCTTGTTCACCAGATCCTGGAGGAAATCGTCGTAGCGGTCGGGATGAGCGCGGCGTTCGGCGATGATCGGCTGCAGGATGGTCAGCATCTGCGCTTTGGCGCGGTCGCGGCGCCGGAACTTGGGCAGCGGCAGGTTAGGCGGCAGCAGTGGGTCCAGCCCGGCGCTCAGGTCGGCGTACAGATCCCAGAACTCGCGCCCGATTTGCTGGTGTACTTCGTGGCCGAGGAAACAATTGCCGGCGACTTCCTGTACCAGCCGCACCATCTCGCCGGTCAGTTCGATCTCGCCCGTCTGGCCCAGCGAGTCGATCCATTTCTGCACCACCTCCTGCATGACATCCTGGTAGTGCAGCATCTTCTCGCGCCGGAACGCCTCCAGCACCACCGTGCGCTGGTCCAGATATACATCGTGCGGTGCCAGGAAAAGCACCTCACCGAACATGGCGCGCAGGAAGGTGTACGGCTTCTGAATGCCCAGCGCCTTGTCGGTCTCCATGAAGAAGACCCGTTGATTCTCCGGTCCGATCAGGATGGCAACGTTCTGGTTCGCCAGCTTGATGGCAAAGACCGAACCGTGCTCCTCGAAACCGCGCCGGACAAGGCTGGTGCGGTCACTGCGAAATTCCAGGGCATGCCCCAAACCCGGCAAAGCGCCGGAAACGAGAGGTGGTGTTGGCTTGTTCATTGTCTGCACGATCCTCGTTATTCTTGTTCGTTCAATGCGGATATAATGATCTGTAGTATCGAAGTTATGATACACCGTGTATCATAACTCACCAAATCAACCTTTCCAGTAACCTCCTTTACATGTCCACCGACCCTCGTATCCGCCGTTCACGCGAGCAGCTGCGGCAGGCGCTGGCTTCCTTGCTCCAGGAAGTCAGCTACGAGTCGCTCTCGATCCGCGACATCACGGCACGCGCCCAGGTTGGCTACGCGACCTACTTCCGCCATTACAGCGACAAGGATGCCCTGTTGATGGACTTGCTGACCGACTCCATCGAGCGGCTTCAGGCGCTCCTGCCGCCAGGTGTCGATGCTACGCCGGCCGAGGAAGGAGCGGTGATCTTCGAGCACATGGCTCAGTCCCATCACATTTACAGCATTCTTCTGCACGGCGAGGGCACGCAGCGGATCTTGGACGAGATCCGCGCGGTAGCGGTTGGAGAAGTGATCCGCCATTTTCAGGCAAGGCCGGACAGTCAGGTGCCGCTCGAGGTCGCAGCCACCCACTTGGTCGATTCGTTGATTGCCCTGACCCGTTGGTGGCTGCTCAGCGGCATGCCGTACTCGCCCCAGCGCATGGGTCAGTTCTACGCAGTTCTGGTGGCGGAGCCCGTGCGATCATTCCTTGAACCCCGACCCGTAGCGCTCGCTGCCCAACCTCCTGCCGGGCGTTGACCATGTTGCCACTGACTGTTGACCTGGTCGAGTTTCTTGCCTCCCTTGCCGGCCAGCAAGCGATAACCAGCC
This sequence comes from Anaerolineales bacterium, assembly GCA_020634615.1. GTDB lineage: Bacteria > Chloroflexota > Anaerolineae > JAAEKA01 > JAAEKA01 > JACKBK01. The sequence continues at coordinate 15,858 of JACKBI010000014.1, read as the reverse complement.
TCACTGACGCGGACCTGGAGTCGCGCGCTGAGTTGGCGACGCTGGCCAGGCTGCGCAAGACGTTCCCGCGCGAGCAGGCCGCTGCGCTGCTGGATCAGGCGCGGCTGCGCCGGCGCGCGGCCGACAAGTTCCCGCACCCGGAACGCCTTCTGTTCACCGACGATGCGTTGCAGCAGGCCAGCAGCCGCGCCGTGGCGCTTTACCGCGCCGGGCAGTTTACTGCCGCGTTGAGCGACCATCGGCCGGCTACTGTCGCCGACCTGGGCTGCGGCATCGGCGCGGACACCATCGCGCTGGCCGAGTCGGGGTTGCATGTGCTGGCTGTCGAGCGCGACCCCGTCCGCGCCCGCATTGCGCAACTCAATCTCGCTGCACTGGGCCTGGCAGAAGCAGCCGAGGTTGTGCAGGATGACTGGACGAAGTTGTTCGCTGGCGGGTTAGCTGCACAAACGAGGGCGAACGCTGCTTTTATCGATCCCAGCCGCCGCGCCGGCGACCGGCGCATCTTCAATCTTGAGGACATGGACCCACCCATGTCGCAGATCCTGGCGCTGACTGAACAGCTCGACGCGGTTGCAGTCAAGACTATGCCGGGCATCGCCGATGACGACATCCCGGCTGCCGCCGAGGCCGAATTCATCTCTGAGCGCGGCCAGATGAAAGAGACGCTGCTGCGATTTGGCAGTCTGCGAACCGGCGCGAACCGGCGCGCGACGTTGCTGCCCGGTCCGTATCATCTGGACAGCAACGCCCCGCTAGCCGGGCTGCCCGCGGTCGAGCCGCTGGACTGGCTGCTGGAACCGGACGCGGCGGTCATCCGCGCGACGCTGGTGCAGCACCTGGCGACCGCCCTGGGCGCGCGCCAGATCGACCCGTCCATTGCCTACCTGACCGCTGACCGCCGGATCGACACCCCGTTTGCCCGCTGCTGGCATGTCATACGCCATGGGTCGTTCAACCTCAAGACGCTAAACCGTTGGCTGCGAGAGATCGGCGCGGGGAACGCGGTGGTTAAAAAGCGCGGCTCGCCCATCGACCCCGACGAGTTTCGCCGCCGCCTCAAGACGACGCCGGGCGGCCAGCCTGTGACCGTCTTTCTGACTCGCTCACTTGATCGCCCGTGGATGATCGTCGCAGACGCCGGAGCGGTTGTTGGCTGGGAAACTGACCAGGTGAGGTAACCTGGGGCGATGGGGTTGTCGTACGAATCGGCAGCTTCGGAGTCTGCGGCCTCAGGAAGCGGCATGACGGCCAGTGTTTTGTTGCCAGCGCTACGTCTCTGGCGTACGTCGGCTGTCGAGGGCAGTTTGGTCGTCGCGTAGACGTGGCATACAATTCAGGAACGCGTTGCATCTGATCAGGAGAATTCACCCGATGTCCAGCGAACCACCACCCGCCATTGCGGCCACATCCGACAGTAATTGGCCCGGTTCCACGGTCGATCACGATCATAAACTGAGCACGATCTTTCAGGTTGCCCGCATTATGGCCAGCGAGCGCAACCTGGGAGTGATGCTGCCGCAATTTTTGAGCGGCCTGATCGAGACCTTGCCCGTGGCGGACGCAGGTGTCCTGATGCTCTATGATTCCGTTGCGCTGCGGCTGAAGGTGGTTGCAGATATTGGCTACGAAGCGCCGTTCTTGCAGAACCTGCAACTGGCGGCCGGCGAGTCGCTGAGCGGAAAGGCGTTTCAGACCGGCGAGACCCTGCTTTTCGCCAGCAACAACGACATTATGCTGGCCATGGCTGACATGAGCACGGAGAATCGTGAACTGTTCAAAGCGGCCACTGCCGGACTGCACTATCCGTTGAGTGCTGTTTGCGTGCCGTTGAGAGCGGGACAGGAGTGCCTCGGCGTGCTGGTGCTGGAGAATCTGCGCCAGCAAGGTCAGTTTGACCGCAGCGATCTGCCGTTTCTGGAAGCGGTCGCAGAGTTGATCACACTGTCCATTGACAACGTGCGGCTCAGCCAGGAGCTCCAGGCGACGCTGGCCTTCAAGGAAGCTAACCGGTTGAAAGAGGAGTTGATCTCCACCCTCGCGCATGAAATGCGCACGCCGCTGACCTCCATCAAGGGCTACAGTACAGCGCTCCTGATGGAGGAAGTCGAGTTCAGCCAGGCAACCCAACGAGAGTTCCTGCAGATCATCGATGAAGAATGCGACGTGTTGCAGGATTTGATTCACGACATGCTGGAGTCGTCGATCATCGATGCCGGGTTGCTGAAGCTGGAGTTCCAACCAACACAACTGCCCCGTCTGGCGCGTGCGGCTGTTGAAGACTTGATGCACCAGACCGCGAAGCACCGATTTGCCGTCGACTTCCCACCCGGCTTTCCCATCGTCGATGCGGACCCGCAACGCATCTCGCAAGTTCTGCGCAACCTGGTTGACAACGCCATCAAATACTCGCCCGAAGGAGGCCTGATCGTCGTTCGCGGCGAAGTGGAGCCGGAGGAGGTGATCGTCAGTGTTGCCGATCAAGGACTGGGAATTGCTCCTGAACATCTCAACCGGCTTTTCGAGAAATATTTCCGCATCGAAACCGGCCTTGTGCGCCATGTAGTTGGCTCCGGGCTGGGTCTGCCGATTGCGCACACGATCATCGAGAGTCACAAAGGGCGGATTTGGGCAGAGAGCAGGCTGGGCGAGGGAACTGTGCTCTACTTCTCGCTGCCGCTCCGTTCACCTGGCCGCGACCTGACGGATGAAGCTGATGAGTAACAAGATACTGATCGTCGACGACGAGCCGCGCGTTTCGCGGTTGGTGACCGAGGTATTGACCGCTGTTGGCTACGAGGTTGTAGTGGCCGCATCAGGCGCGACAGCCATTGAAATGGTTGCGCTGGAGCAGCCCGATCTGGTGCTGCTCGATATCTTGCTGCCGCAGATGGACGGCTACCAGGTGTGCAGCCGTCTGCGTGAGTTCTCCGATGTGCCGATCATCATGCTGACCGCCAAGGCACGCGATACGGACATTCTGCGCGGCTTTGATGTGGGCGCCGACGATTACCTGACCAAGCCATTCAACTCCAAGGAACTGCTGGCGCGCGTGAAGGCGGTGTTGCGCCGGACAAGTCGCAATGAAGAGGTCGCAGCCAGTCTTCTGACCTGCGGGAGCCTGACGATAGACCTGGCGCGGAGAACAGTCAGCGTGAACGGCAATCCGGTCAGCCTGACCCGCACCGAGTTCGAGCTGTTGCGCTGCCTGGCTCTCAATCCGAATCGGGTCATACCCCATGAGGAACTACTGACCGAAGTGTGGGGACATGAATATCGCAACGATCTCGACTACCTGCGCGCCTACATCCGCTACCTGCGGCGCAAGCTGGAGCCTGACGCCGCGTCTCCGACCTACATACTGACCACCCAGGGAGTGGGCTACATGCTGGCCTGCCCCGAATAGAGCCCACCGAACACATTTGAGGGGATCATCCTCTCCGGCATGCCAACACTGCCGGAAGGATAATCGGTCGCGACCGAGCCGTCACGCTGTGGAACGGCCCGGTTCGTCGCGCCGGCTATCGACCAATGGGTGAACGTTTTCATGCGATTTTCATACGCTGGGTCGCTCTTTCTATGCGATTTCCATCCCATTCATGATAGAGTCAAGCTAGTTGGAAACTCAATCGTGTGGCCTTGCCACCCTACCGATCCTGGAGGTCGATTCATGAACACGCTCAACCCAACCCGCAAACCAGTCGATATCGCGACGCTGCAGAGTCCTGCTGTTTCTTTTGCCTTGCCGGATGCTGCCAGTGCAGGCGAGGATGCCTTGGAGAAGGCGCTAATTTTTGCCACAGCCAAGCTCAGCTTGCCTTCAACACAGTCGGTCGTCGATCGGCTACGTCTGGGCGATAGCATCGCCGTTCAGTATGTCAGCTACGGTCTGGCGATTCAGATTGGCCAGACGCTGGGTACGCTGGACGAGACCGTGCAGACAGTCTATCTCTTTGAGGATTTTGCCACACCCGAAGATCTTGCCTTTGCCCAGCCCACGCGTCTGACCGTCAACCTGATCGCCCACGTGGAACGCAAGACCAAGGCTTTCGAGTCGCTGGCGCAGGCGTTGGCGCGGTCGCTGGCAGTGCGCTACGGCGAACTAATTGCATCAGACAATCCTATTCATCTGTTGAGCATTCACGCCGTCGATTCTGTGGAGATCAGCAAACGTTCCGGCTATGGCGCTCTGGTCACCTCCCTTCATCACCAGCCGATGAAGGTGTGGCAGCGCCAGCCGCTGTCAGCGTGAGCCGTCGCCATGCTGTCAGTTGAGCGAATGACTACCGCGGGGCCGTCGCCCCGCGGTGGTCTGGCAGGCCGCCTCATGCCACCCCAAACCCTGTGGGACAACGTGCTGGCGACCCTGGACGATGTCGCACGGCGTCTGCAACTGGATCCGGACGTCCTTGCCGTGCTGCGCGAGCCCGAACGCGAGCTTGTCGTCAACATCCCGGTGACGATGAGCGATGGTCGTGTCGAGGTATTTAGGGGCTTTCGTGTGCAACATTCCAGCGCGCGCGGGCCATGTAAAGGCGGGATTCGCTACCACCCGGACGTTGACCTCGACGAGGTGCGTGCGCTGGCAGCGCTGATGACCTGGAAGTGTGCGGTGGTAGGCATCCCCTACGGCGGAGCGAAAGGCGGCGTCTCGTGCGATCCGGCTCATCTTACGGAGCACGAGATTCGCAGCCTGACACGGCGTTTCGTCGGGATGATCATGCCAGTCATTGGTCCCAATCGTGATATCCCGGCCCCCGATGTCAATACCAACCCGCAAGTCATGGCGTGGATGGCCGATGAAGCTGCCGCAATGCCCGGCAGGTCATCCATCGGGATTGTCACAGGCAAGCCTGTGTCGTTAGGTGGGTCGCTGGGGCGCAGGGAGGCAACCGGACTGGGCGTGGCCATCGCAACGCGTGAACTGCTGCATCGACGGGGTCAACCGCTGGAGGACACCACTGTCGCGATCCAGGGCTACGGCAACGTGGGCATGGCAGCAGCGACCTTCCTGCACCAGATGGGCTGCCCGATCGTGGCAGTCAGCGACATATCGGGCGCTCTCTACGCAGCTGGCGGCCTGGATATCCCCACCATCAACCGGCACGTGCAGGCGCATCCTCGTTTCCTGCTGGAAGGCTACGACCAGCCGGGGCTGGAGCGTCTCAGCAACGATGATCTGCTGACCTGCCAGACAGACGTGCTCATTCCTGCCGCGCTGGAGCGCCAGATTCGGGCTGACAACGCGCTAGCGATTCGGGCCCGCGTGGTTGTCGAAGCGGCCAACGGACCTACCACGCCGGAAGCGGATGCCATTCTGAATGAACGGGGTGTCGTCGTCGTGCCGGACATCCTCGCAAACGCCGGCGGGGTCGTGGTCAGTTACTTCGAGTGGGTCCAGAATCTGCACGGTCTGTTCTGGAATGAGGCGGAAGTCAATCGCAACCTGGAGCACATCATGACCTCCGGCTTCGACCGGGTGTGGCGCTTCAGTGGCGAAAACGCGGTCACGTTGCGCACCGGCGCCAACATGTTGGCGGTGAAGCGCGTTGCCGATGCGGTGCGTGATCGGGGAATGGTTCGGTGACCCGGGGCTGACAGGTAATTTGCGTCTGGTCTGGAAAGAAACGTCCCCCGATGGTGCCGCCAAATGGCTGGCGCCGCCGGGGGACGTCTGTTTGTCCTGACGCAGCCTGCGCGCTAGGCAGCTTCCAGCGTCGCCAGGGCGCGCGCTACGCTGTCCGTGGGACTCACCTTGACCTGTGCGTCAGCGATCCGGCCTTGCTCGTCGATGACGAAGTGGCTGCGGATGACGCCCATGTATTTCTTGCCGTACATCGACTTTTCGCCCCACGCGCCGTAAGCTTCGGCCACGGCATGGTCTTCGTCCACCAGCAGCGTGAACGGCAGGTCGTACTTGGTCTTGAATTTCTGGTGCGATTTGACGCCGTCTGGGCTGACGCCCAGCACGACCGCGTTCTGCTCTTCGATGACCGGGTATGCGTCGCGGAAGCCACATGCCTGCGTGGTGCAGCCGCTGGTGTCGTCTTTGGGATAGAAGTACAGCACGACCCGGCGGCCGCGGAAGTCGGACAGCTTCACGGATGCTCCGCTGTCGGTCGTTAGTTCAAAATCGGGCGCAAGATCGCCCACGTTCAACGGGTTGGGTGACATTGTATTCTCCAGAGTTTGTTGTTTGCCTGTCGCAACCGCGGCGTTTAGCCCGACGGCGTGGGACAAATCGTCGCGGCTGTCATCTGCGGGTTGGCGTAGCCATAATCGGCCAGCCGATCCCAGGTATCAACGCGCCGTTCGGCGTATGAGCGGGCGGTCGAACATGCCGCCGATCTGTCGCCAGTCGCCCGGTAGACGATCCACCAGACGCGCGTCAAGTCACGCAGCCGGTCGTTGGGATAGCGGCTTTCCAAATCAGCGATGGCCCGTTCCGTGCCGGCCGTATCGCCGCTGTAGGCGCTGGCCACTGCCAATCGGTAAAGGGCAAAGGCGCGCAGTTCATCCACCTCGTTGGGGCGCTGCCAGCAGGCAACCAGCCGCGGGTCATCGGCGGCTTCCTGGTAGCCGGCCGCGGCGTCCGCGTAGCGCCCTTCGTCCAGCGCTGTGTTCGCGTCTTCGATCGCATGATACAGGCACCATGATGTCGCTCGCCGGACGCTCTGCAAGGTGTACGGGCCGCCGACGAGTGATGCCCAGGTGGTGGTCATGGCGCGTTGCGGGCCGGCCCAAACGTCGCCGATGACACCGCCTGTCATCACCAGTTCCTGCCCGCTGCCCTCCGGCGTTATATCCTGCAGCGAGACCCGGGCCGACGCCATGGTGGTGCCGTCCTCGATCCAGTTGACGAAACCGCCTTCGACGTAGGATACCACGTGAGCTGTGGTGAAACACGCGTTGGCGCCGCAGGTGGTGTCGGTCCACACGATGTCTGCCTGTCCATCGTCGTTGACGTCGGCTGCGTCCAGAAGGACGAGGTCGGAAGCGACGCCGGTTTCATAGACTACATCCCAGCCCAGCGGACCGGAACTGAGGACCAGCACCTTGCCCAGCGGTCCGCCGGCTGCCTGCTGCGGTTCGGCTGCGACAACCACCACTTCTGCTGCATCGTCGCCAAGCAGGTTGGCGGCACGTACAGCACCCCAATCGTCGGAGAACGCACCGCAGCGTTGCAGGTAGCTGCGCAACACATCCGGGCTGCCGGCAAACTCGCTCAGAACCTGCGCAGCGGCCGGTCCCACAACGGTCAGATCGGTGGGGCAGGGAATGCGCTCGGTGAGCGATGGCGTCAACGGTACGCTGATCTGGTCCCCGGCGCGCAGCACTTCCCCGGCGCGCATGGCCTGTGGGTTGGCTGCCTGCAGCTCGGCCACACTCGCGCCGTAGCGGGCAGCCAGCACGGCCCAGGAGTCGCCCCGTCGGACGGTGATGATCCATTCGCCGGGATTCTGGTCGGGTTGAGCGGTTGCTGCCGGGTTGACTGTGCCCTCGGGCAGGCAGAGAAGCTGGCCCACGATCAGCCAGCCTTGTGGATGTTGCGCGGCTACAGGATTGGCTGCCTTGAGGGCGGCCAGACTCACATTGGTACGCTGGGCAAGCCGGGACCAGGAATCACCCTGCTGCACGCGATACAGGCTTCCATCACAGGCTGGTTGACGGACGGGACCGGCCGAGCTGGCAGCCAGCGCAACAGGGTGCGGAGTCGACAGAATGATCAGCAGCAGCGCCAGCAGGCAGGCGGAAAATCGCTTCATGGCACACGTTCCATCAGCCCGGCCCAAGCTGTCCTTGCAAGGTCCAGATCAGCGCAGCAAAGATGGCGGCAAGGCTCAACAGCGCGCAAACGACGATTGCACAGCCAAGGCCTGCGGCGACGCCAATCAGCAGCTTGCCTTCTTTTTCAGCCGCAGCCGAGTGGTCAAGTGAGGGTTGGGTCATGCTCGATCGATTCTTGAGGTTGCACGGGCGCGCGTCGAGAGGTCAGCCGCATGGCTATCGGAAGCAGCTTCTCGTCGACCCAGCGCTCGATATTGCTCTGGTAGCGGAGCGCCAGCAGCGCAATGACCACCAAAACGCCAAATGCACCGATCACCCAGGGTGACCGCCACGAGATTGCACCTGATCCTACCAGCACTGCGACAACCACCGATGGCGTCCGCACAAACGCGGCAATAGCGATGATCTTCCAGATCGCCAGGCTGGTCAGTCCGGCGATGTAATACGGCACGTCGCCGAAGGGCGCCAGCATCAGAATGAACCACAGCGCGAGCGAATCCAGCCGGGCGACATGTTCCCAGCGGGCAACCCGTTTCTCGCCGACCATGCGGATCACCAAGGGCCGCCCAAACACGCGTGCCAGCGCCACCGCGGCAAAACCACCGATCAGCATCCCGACGGTTCCGTATACTGCGCCCATCGGCCAGCCATACATGAAACCGGCCGCTAACTGCATGATGTATCCGGGGATAAACGCGATGATGACTTGTATCGCATTTAGTGCGACGATGCCCAGCGGGCCCAGCGGGCCCAGCTTGACGACCCACGCCTGAACAGCCGCTTCGTCGCTCAGGAACGCGATAACCTCGCGATGGTACATGACGATCAGTACGCCCACCGCGATGATTGCACCCGCTGCCAAAGCCCGCTTCACCCAGACATTCATGGGACCGATTATACGCTTGTTTGCCGCACGTGTCGAACGATGGGAAATGCGTTCGCCGGGTAGCGACCGGGAATATCCTGACTGTTCTGTAATTAAACTGAAATCGAAACCGGTTGCATTCTGGTGGCAATACTTGATAGTATGACTGTATGCTGACTGGCTCCCACATATTGCACTGCATCGGGCAGCTTAAATGACACACAAAGTTCACCCAACCCCACCACGTACCGTGGTCGTGGCGGACGACGATCCGGCCTGGCGTCTGTTGGTGCGTTTGTTGCTCGAGCCGCATGGATTCCAATTGGTGGAGGCTTGCGACGGCGTTGACGCACTGCGCGCTGTTCAGCTGTATACACCCCTGGTTCTGGTGCTCGACCTGAAAATGCCTCGTTTGGGTGGGGCCGAGGTGTGTCAGCATCTGCGCGCCGTCCGTGCTCACCCGCGGCCCGGTATCATCGTTATGACGGCCACTGATCTGGCAGATCTTCCCACCGGGGCCGCCATCGGCGCCGACAAATTGCTGACTAAACCATTCGATCCGGCGAAACTGCTTGCAACTGTTGAAGCGCTGGCTGCAAGGCGACGGGAGTTCAGCGATACTGACCTCGCTGCCTGAAAAACCGATTGATGCGTGTTGAGGTATCGGTAGTCGGCGACTACCGGTCACCACCGCCCGCAACTTCGGGAATTCTCTCTGACTATGGGTTCGTCGACCTTCGAAGTCTGATCGATTGCTTGTTCCAACAGCTTCTGGAACCGCTCAAACCGCCGCTTCCGCGCTCGCGTCCCACGACCCGCCAGCCGTGTCATCTGGCAGCGTATCGACCGCTGCCGGCTCACTCATGGAAGAAGCCGGCGGTACTTCGACAGCCATCACCGGTTCCGGAGCCGGTTGTAGTTGACCTGCGTCGCCGGCTGCTTCCGCTGCCGCCTCGCCACGTCTGACGCGTCGCAGCCCGGCGGCAATGGCAGCCAGCAGGCCGAAGAGCAGCGTCCCGGCCAGAAACGGCATCAGGAACAGCGCGGCTGACCCGATCAACTGTGCCTGAAACTGCCCCGGCCAGTCGGCGATCATGCCGGCTGCTGCACGCCAGCCGGTGACACCTTGCCCCACGACGCCCAGATACTCGACGTTACCCACGCCGTTCCAACCGCGTCCGGCCAGTCCGTCAGCCAGCAAGCCCACCGCCAGCACACCAAACAGACCGGAGACCAGATGCACCGGTGTTAGCCCCGTATCGTCGTCGATGCGCAATACCTCACGCAGCAGGTAGGTCAGAATCGGCACCATCAGTCCTGCCAGTGCGCCGATCAGTGCTGCCATGCCGGGCGGTACGAAGGGGCCAAACGCCGCGCCAGCCACCGCGCCGGCAGCTAACCCGCGCGCTGCCATCAGCGGGTCAGGTCGATCGGTTACAAACCAGGTGTATGCCAGCGGAACCAGCGCGCCGCTGGCGGCAGCTATCAACGCATTGACGATGCCGCGCGCGGGCATCAGCGTCGGCAAATCCAGCAGCGGGTTGCCCCAGCCCCAGCCCAGACTGCCGGCAAGGATAAACACCGCGCCAATCGATGCCAGCAGCGGCAGATGGACGGGCGGCATGGGAATCGGTTCGCTGTCGGCCACGTGCTGACGGGCGCGTCGCGGCACGGTCACCAGCAACCCGGCAATGCCCGCGGCGGCAGCCAGCAGGTGAACCGTCGCCCCACCTGCGAAATCGACAAATCCATGGCCCAGGTTCAGGTTGACGCCCAGGTTGGCCAGCCAGCCGCCGCCCCAGACCCAGTTGGTGGCCAGTGGATAGAGGATGCCGCCGACCAGCAACCCGCCGAGCAGCGAGGTGAAGGCGGGCGCACGGCCGCGCAGTGCCAGCAGCGGAATCAGGGTCGCGGTTGCAACCCAGGGCGCCTGTGCCAGGAAGAGCGTGTACGCGCCCGCAGTTGCTGCGCTCCCTTCCATGGCCCAGCCGCTCAGGCCGACCATGCCCCATTTCGGCCCCCACGTCTGCGTGACGACTGTCCATTCCCAGATCAGCCCGCTCAGCTCCGGCGCCTTGTCGTACACGAGGCCGATGCCGCCGAACGCCAGCGCGAAGCCGACGACGAAAAATGCCAACACGCCGATGGCCGCGCCCGCTACGCCAGCCAGCGCGGTTTGCCAGCCGCGACCCTCGGGCACGCCAGCCGCCGCGAGCAATACCAATCCTATCGGCACGAACCATGCCAGGCTGGTCGCCAGCAGCCGCGACATGTCAAATACAGGCGCATCCTGAGCTAACGGCGCCGCCGCGGCAGGCATCGCCACCAACGCGACCAACACGCCCAGGGCGGCCGCACCTAATCGCTTCCTCTGCAAGACTCTTCTCACTTCCTGTGTCACGGCCAGCGGCTGTCTCACCAACTGATACCGTGCTCTCGATGGAACGGGGGGTTTTTGACAGGATTTACAGGATCAACTGGATTGACCGGACCGGAGCTCATTATAAGCAGGGCCGTTGTGACATGGCGAATTCCATAATCCTGTAAATCTTGTTAATCCTGTCCAAGAATTCCTACTCAGTGGCCGGTATGATACCCGACGGGCTGGGAATGATCAAGTTGCGCGGCTAGACGGCGGCGTCTTGCCACCAGGCGCGCGCTAGTTGCCATTCGCCGGTCTGCCCATGCCGGCGTAGTTCCACCGTGTCGCCGGCCCGTGTCTGTGCAAGGAGATGCTGCCACGACTCATCTTCGTCCTGCCAGCGGCGTCCATAGCCGGCGATTTCGTAGCGCCGGCCATGCCACCAGAATGCAGCGGGCAAGGCATCATGACCTGCGCCGACCGGCAGCTCTACAGTTATTAGCTGGAAGATTGTTGTCGGCAAACTATCGACTCTCCAGATACTCGGCCAGCATCTCCAGCGCGGCGACAGCTGAACTGAGTTTGTTGGCCCTGCGATCGCCTGGCCAGACGTATCGCCGCCCCAGGTCGGCATCAGCCGCGGCCAGATGGATGTAGGTCAGCCCCGTAGGCTTTTCGTCTGTTCCGCCGCCTGGTCCGGCGATGCCGGTGATGCTGAGCGCGATGTCGGCGTTGATCAACCGGCGCGCGCCGCGGGCCATTTCCTGCGCGCAGACTGCGCTGACGGCGCCGTGCTCGCTCAGCGTCTCGACGCGGACGCCCAGCACGTCGCGTTTCACGGCGTCGGCGTATGATTGGATGCCGCCGAGAAACCAGGAAGAGCTGCCTGGCACGTCAGTGATCATATCGCCCAGCAGCCCTCCGGTGCACGACTCGGCGACTGCCAGTTTGAGGCCTCGCTGGAAGAGCAGCTGTCCGGTTCGTTGTGAAAGGTCAAAAGTGTTCAATGATGGTTTTCCTCGACAGGTGATGGGGGCGCTTGCGGCAAGTTCCCTGCGCCTGTCGACGCATTGGAACTCACTGAGCGTTGTGTACGTCACTGGACAAGCCGGGCTGCTTGTGGTAGCATGATGCTATCGACAAGACAAACGAAACTGCTTAGGTGACAGTCATTTGTAACCGGACGGCTTCACCTGACAGCAACCTTCGAAGTGACTGCTATATCTTGGACGGGATGGTCACAAACTGCGGAGGCATGTCCTGTGTGGGCAGCTTTCTGAACGATACGCAAAGGAGAAAGTCCCATGAAAAAACTGGTGTTGTTGGCCGTCGCATTGGCGGCAATCGTTGGCATTGTGGTGGCAGTTCTCAAGTTCCTTGACCGACGCGACGAGCCGTTGCCGGTTCCCAGTCGTGGCGGGGTCGATGACTTCGAGCTGCAGAGCTACGACGAAAGCGAACTGGGCGGCGAGGTTAGCCAGGAACTGCTGGCGATCCTGGTTTGCCCCGAGGATAAAGGGCCGCTCAAGCTGTCGGCTGACGGCAAGTGGCTGATCAACCCGCGCAACGGGTATCGCTATCCCATCCGCCGCGGCATTCCGGTGATGCTCATCGAAGAAGGCCGCAAGAACCGCGATGAGACCCTGATTGAGCTGCCGGCCAGCTGATCTCCGATCAATCCAGACTGCTTAAACGAAATGAGGCGCTGCCAGAATTGGTTCTGGCAGCGCCTCGCCGCGTCTGGCTGTTATTGCGCCGGGCGTACGCCAAGCGTTACCGGCACCACGCTCTCGGTTCCGTTGGGACGTAGCACGGTGAGTTGTACTTCGTCGCCCGGTGAGGCGTAGCGGAAGAGGTAGATGAGCAGATCATCGAAGCGTTCTACCGGTTGATCATTGATGCCGACCACCAGGTCGCCACCCGCCCGCAGATAGTCTGGCTGGCCGGTCATTGGATTGACATCAAGCACCAGTTTGGTGTCGCTGTCTGCGCCATGGATGCCGGCGCGCGCTGCCGGGTAGCCGCTCAATGCGTCGGTGATGTAGGCGCCTTTCACGTCGGCGGGAAAGCCCAGCGCGTCGGCCCATTCGGGCGAGTACGTCTGGCCGGACACACCGATGAAGGGGTGCTCGTAGCTGCCACCGCTGACCAACGCGGGCACGACCCGTTCCGCGATGTAGATCGGAATGGCAAATCCGACGCCGGAGTTGGCGCGCACACCGTCCTCGGTACGGATCTGCGCATTGATGCCGATCACTTCGCCGCGCGAGTCGAGCAGCGGTCCGCCGGAGTTGCCGGGATTGATGGGGGCGTCGGTCTGGATGACCTCTGGAATCGTGTAGCGGATGTTGAGCGAGCGAATGCTGCGGCCCAGCCCGCTGACGGTGCCGACGGTCATGGAGCCGGCGAAGTCAAAGGGTGCGCCGATGGCAATCGCGCGGTCGCCGACAGCGATTTCGTCGATGTTGCCGCGTTCGACCGGGACCAGGTCGAAGCCAGTCGGATCGATTTGGATCACGGCCAGGTCGCTGTTGGGGTCAGCGCCCAGCACCTGGCCGGTCACCGAGCGGTCGTCGGAGAAGACGACGCGCACCGTGTCGGTGCCTTCTACCACGTGGGCGTTGGTGACGATCAGACCGCTGGCGTCCCAGACGAAGCCGGAGCCTTGTCCCTGGGGAACCAGATCCTGTGTCTGTGTGCTGTCGGTAATGGTCGTCAGGTTTTCCACCTTGACCACCGACGGGTTGACCTTGAGGTAGACGGCACGCAGTATCTGTGGTTCGGCATCAGCCGCCGGATCGATGGTGATCTCGACCGGCGCGGCTGCCGGCTGGACAGCCTGCGATGAGTCGGCGATAACACGCATAGGAGTTGGCGAAGGGAAGATGGCAGATGCGGCATTCGGGGAATTGAAGCCGTTGAAATCGCGCGCAAAGCGCGAGGCGCCAAATCCAACTGCGACAAGGCAGAGGCAGGCAAAGGCAATGCCAATTAAGGCAACAAAGAAATAGACAGGTCCGCGCTGGTTCGAAGACATTCACTTACTCCTGGGATCTTAGGGACCGGTTTCTGCTGGCAATACTCAATTGAGGAGTTCGCATGTGGACATGCAAACTCCTCAATTGATGTCTGACACGATTGCTGATACCGAAAAATTCCGAAGACCCGCTTCTGATGGGTTGTTGTCAGCGTCAGACATATGGCCGGGCGCTGATTTTGCCGGGATTATACCACAGGCTCCTTGTCAGGTTATCACTGAACCGCGTCAAAGTCAGGATGCCGCGTTCCGAGTCACGCCAGACTTACGGCCCGGCCGCCTCTTCCACGATCGGCACATCGGCGAAATGCGCAGCCAGTGTCACGCTGTCGGCTACCCAGGCGGGACCATCCGCTGTTTCCACCTGCCACCATGTCCGGTCGGCATTGGCGCCGATGATGGACAGACTTTCGCCGCCCTGCATCTGCCCGACGATGTTGAACGAAGTGCCCGGCCCGCTGCGCAGATTGGCCAGCCCGTTGCCGGTAAATACGGTCGCACCGGCGACATTCGTGAGGTTCAGCGGTTGCTTCAGCCAGCGGTCGAAGAACGCCACCGATTGGCTCATGGCCGTGCCGAAGTTGCCCGAGATGTTGTGGTTGTCGCCCGGATAGGTAACCAACTCGATGGGCATGCCCGCATCCAGGCCCTGACGGTAGAGGATCTCTGAGAATTCCACCGGCACCGATTCGTCGCCCTGTGTGTGGTGCAACTGGATCGGCCCGCTCAGTTCGTCCAGGAAATAGTTGGCTGACAGCGATTGCCAGAACTCCGGGTTACTCTCCGGTGACCCGAACAGACTGGTCAGGCTGTTGCGCCAGCGACCGCGGCTGCCGTTGGGATCGGGGGTTGGTGCCGGACGGTCGCCGCGCCGCCAGCCGGTCAGCAGATCCTCGTACGCGCCCACGACGCCGCCCCAGATCACGCCAGCCTGGATGTCGGGATCAGTCACCATCGCGCGCAAGGTGATCCAACCGCCCATGCTATGGCCCCACATGCCGATGCGCTGTGGATCGGCGTCGGGATACTGTTTCAGCGACGCGGTGGCGTTGAGCACGTCGATGACGTAGTCCGGTGAGCCGTACGCGCCGCTGGGTGTGCCCTCGGATTGGTCATGGCCGCGATAGTCGGGGCGGAAGACGATGTAGCCGCTGCGCGCGAAGCCGTCTACATAGGCCACGTAGCGTTCGGTGGTGCGGTACTCGTTGGGCGGAATGAAGCCGTGGTTGAAGATGATTACCGGCCAGCCGCTGTCCGGTTTCTGACCGCGTGGCACCGTCAACAGACCATACTGCTTCAGCCCCTCGGAATAATAGGACGCGTAGTAGCGGTCGTAGTTGGAACCGGGCGCCAATGTCTGCTCAATGACCAACTCGCTGCCGGGGTATTCCTGCTGGCGCAGGTACTCGATGGAGAGCGGGTGGATCGGAGTGGCGGTTGCGGTCGGCGTCGTTGTGGGGACAGGTGTGTCGGTCGCTGTCGGCGATGGCGTAGCGGTTGCCGCAACAGTTGGCGTAGCTGTTGGCTGCACCGCTGGTGGCTGACCAGCAACCGCCGTAGGCGCCGCGGTTGTGGCTGTGGGCGCCAGCGACGATTGTTCTTTGTCGTCCCCGCCGCATGCAGCCAGTGTCAACACCGCGGCAACGACAAGCAGCGCGGTTGTTGTTCGTCGTCGGTGCGGGGAACTCTGCTGTAATACAGTCATTCACATAACTCCTCAACCAGTCTGTTCAATTGTGCAGAAGGTCAACGTGTTGAAGCGTTGACCTTCTGGAACCTGTCCTCCTGCCGGCAACTCTCTCTCTC
>JACKBI010000013.1 GCA_020634615.1 Anaerolineales bacterium | reverse complement strand
GATGCGTTGCTCATCGTGGCGGTAGATTAGTTCGTTCGCCACCTTGCCGGTTGCCGTTTTGTAGGTGAGCTCGAGCGCGTCGGAGCCAAACCATTGCACGTTGACCACCGTGACAAGGGCGTCAGGCAGGATGCCACGTACTGCGGCGTTGGGTTGAAGCTGTTCGAGTTGGCTCATGTCGGCGGGTTCCCTACGTGGAGTGCGAAGCTCGCTTGTCAGTCTGCTGCTCAACTTGCGCTAGAATGTCGTGGGGGGTTCTTGAAAATTCAATGCGATGTCTTCTGGATGAGGTTCCGCCCAAGGGCGAGGCTTACGATGCGCACATAATAGCGAAGAACGGTTGGCATGTCAAGAAGGTCATTCAAAATCCGGCATGGGAGCCGTTTGGTCGCGCCATGATAACACACTTGTGGACTACGTGACATGATCGATGTCATGTCCGACTCAAGAACGGAATGAGCGGCGGAAACCGCGAGAGATGATCGCCCTTATTCGCCCACAAAACAAAACTCCCGCCAAACAGCGGGAGTTGATCATGGGCATTGGTGGCGACGGGTGGGCTCGAACCACCGACCTAAGGATTATGAAGCCTTCGCTCTGGCCGCCTGAGCTACGTCGCCATATGGAGATGGCTGACAGGGAGCCTGTCAGCCATCTTTTTGGTAGCGGGGGCAGGACTCGAACCTGCGGCCTTCGGGTTATGAGCCCGACGAGCTGCCACTGCTCCACCCCGCATCACTTCGATCTATTATACTCGGTTTCACGAGCGAGTCAAACTACTGGGGACCCAAGAATCGCTGCTGCCACTGCTGCCAGTAGGGTACCGCTTCCACAGGCGCCGGCGCGCTGGCGACCAGCGGGTCATCATCACGCCCAATGACCCATACCGCTACCTCATTGGGAAAGCCCCAGCCCAGATCGCGATGCGCCTTCTCGATGACGTATGCATCTGATTTGACGTACTCGCGGTAGTCGCGATTGCGCTCAACCTGCTTCTGGACAAGCTGGACCTCGTTCTCCCACATCTGCACCTCAGCCTGCAACTCACGCGCCTTGATCACTCGATTGGTGTAGCCAAACATGAACAACATCACGAAGACGATCACCACGGCGATGGCGACTTGCAGCGGATTGAGATGGAGGCGGGAAAGTTTCTTTGGCACAGGCCCCTCCGCGCAGCTTCTACCTTGAGACCGAAAGTCCCAGATGACCAGCATCTGGGACTTATGTGTTAAGATTCTGGTGCCGAAGGAGGGATTTGAACCCACACGAGCTAATGCTCACTACGCCCTGAACGTAGCGCGTCTGCCAGTTCCGCCACTTCGGCTTGATGAATGCAATTCTACCATTCACGGTCTGCTTTGTCAAACCAGTTCGTGGGTTATTGACCCTGACCGGTCTGTGTCTCATCGGTCAGCTTATACCAACTGTCAGCGGTGCGGAAACGCTCCCAAGGTTCGTTCAGCCTGCCCACCGACACGTCGTGAACAGCGTCGCTGACGCCGTAGTTGTACACCTCGAAATAGAGCGGCAGCGCCGGTAACTCGTCGGCAAAGAGCCGCTGAAACTCGGTATAGAGCTGAATACGCCGCCCCTGGTCGGTGGTGGAGCGTCCTTCCTCCATCAGTTCGTCGGCCCGGCTATTGCTCCAGCCGGTGTAGTTCTGTCCATTGGTGACCTGCGTCGAGTGCCAGATGGGATAGGGATCGGGATCGCCGGCCAGCTGCCAATGGGTCACAGCCGCCTGAAAATTACGTTGGCTCAGATGGTCGGTGGCCAGGCTGACCAGGCTGACCTCCTGTGGCTTGGCCCAGACACCGATGGCTTTCCATTGGTCGGCCAGCGCCGCCAGCAGCACGGGATCATCGCCCAGCAGGGTAAACGAAAGGCTGTTGTCGCCGTTGTCGCGCACACCATCACCGTCGCTATCCACCCAACCCGCCTCGGTGAGCAATTGGTTGGCGCGGGCAACGTCAGTAGCAGGCCGGGGCGGCGCAGCGTAGGCCCAGGTGCCTGGCATGATTGGGCCGTCGGCCGGGATGGCCTGCCCGTTCAGTGCAGTCTCCAGCAGCGCCGGCACATCCAGTGCCAACCACAGCGCCTGTCGTACCGGTTTTTCAGCCAGGAAGGCGACGTTCGGATCGGTAAGATTGAAGAAAAGCAAGGTTTCGTTGGCCAGCGGCGCCGACAAGACCGACATCGTATCACTTTCCTCAGCAGCAGGCAGGTCCTGCGGCAGGATACGACTTACGCCGTCCACCTCACCGGCCTGAAACGCAGCAAACGCGCTGGCATAGTCCGGATAGAAGCGGAACTCGATCCCATCCAGCAGCGGCGCAGCACCGCGCCAGTACGGATTTGGCTCCAGTCGTGCGCCGACCGCGTCGATGCCAGCCAATCGCCAGGGACCTGTGCCTACCGGCTCCAGATTGAGCATGGACTGGGGCATGTCAGCCACCGGCACGTCCTTCCAAAGGTGCTCGGGCAGTATACCGATCGTCGTTTCAGAGAGGAAGGAGGCCAGCGGCTGCTGCAGACGGAAGCGAACCGTGGTGTCGTCTACCTTCTCCGCAGTGACGCTGCTCCAGAGCTGCGACAGGTAGATGGACGCCGGCTGGCCGGCCTGCGCGAACTCCTGCGATTGCAGCACGCCTACCGTGAAAATGACGTCGTCGGCCGTGACCGGCGCGCCATCGTGCCAGCGGGCATTGCTGCGCAGCTTGAACGTGTACTCAGTCTGGTTAGGGCTGATTTCCCAACTCTCAGCCAGGGCCGGCACTGGTTCGCCGCGGTCGTTGAGCGCGACAAGCCCCTGGAAAATCATGCCGGTCAAGTCCCGGTCCAGGTCGTTGGCGAAACTGAAGAGTGGGTTGATATTGCGCGGCAGGCCCACAACTGCTTCGCGATACACGCCTCCCTTGGAGGGTGCAGCAACGGTTGTGATCTGGCGCGCGGTGGTGGTGAGGATCGCTGCCAGCAACAGGATGCCCAATACGGCGATCACAGCTTGCCAGCGAATTGCCCGTCCCAATGCTCTGTCCCTAATACACACAACGCCGCGTCAGCACTTGGTGCGACGCGGCATGAGAAGCGAGTGCGACTGATCGAAAACTAGGCGACCGACACAGTGATCAAGGCTACCAGGAAAAAGACAGCGCTGACGGCCACGGTCAGGTTGAAGAGCGTACGCTCAAAGCCGCGCTTGCTGGTCTTGAAGCTCGTGTCGCCGCCGAACATGGCGCCCGCGCCCATGCCCTTTGCCTGGACGGTAACCAGACCGATCAGGGTGATGCCAAGGATAACTTGTACGACGTAAAGAACTGATGTCACGTTTTGTTTGCCTCCGAGTTAGCTGGCGAGGATTATAGCATGTCCTTGGCGCGCTGCAAAATGCAGCGGTGTTCGTGGCGATGCAGACGGTGCACTATTCCGCGCCGCGGGCCAGCCTGACAGGCTGGCCCGCGGCCGGTTTCGATGGATTGTGATTATCGATCCGGAAGCACGGTTACTCGTTGGCGTGGCCGACGTAGCCGCTGTAGAACTCGTCCATATCGGCTTCGGCCTCCTCGGTGATTTCGAACTCCATCAGTTCACCGGGCCCCTGCTGGATCGAAGATCGCAGCAAGTCCATGTGCTCGGTCTTGATCTTGCCGAACACGGCTGACTTGCCGTTGTCGAGCTGTTGGCCGACCATCTCGATCTTCTCCTTGGGAATACCGAAGTCAGCCGCCTTGCCGACGAACGCCCCGGCGACGCCGCCCACCAGCCCAGCCGCGATGGCTGCGCCGACCGGACCGCCCAACACCGCACCGACCACGATGCCGATCGCACCGCCGGTGATAGCGCCGCGCCGGGTCGTGAAGTCCTTGTATTCCTTGACGTGGACCTTGCCCTGCTCATCCTTGGTGACCAGAACAGCGTCTTCGACCTCGATCAGATGATCCTTCTCGGCCTTCTGCATGCGCTTGACGGCTGCCTTGGCCTCATCTTCGCCCGGAAAGACGACGATTGCGATCGTTGTACTCATGGTGTGCTCCTTATCCCTTGACCGAGCCGGCCATCAGACCGCGCACGAAGAAGCGCTGCAGGCTGAAGAAGACGATCAGCGGCACCAGCATCGAGATGAAGGCGCCGGCGGTCAGGACTTGCCAGTCGTTGCCGCGCGAGCCGACCATTTCAGCGATACGCTGGGTCAGCACCTGCACATCTGGCTTCGACCCGATGAAGATCAGGGCGATCAGGTAGTCGTTCCAGACCCAGAGAAACTGGAAGATCGCAAACGACGCCAGCGCCGGCACCGACAGCGGCAGCACCAGGCGTATGAAGATGGTGAAGTGCGACGCGCCATCGATAAAGGCAGACTCCAGAATCTCGCGCGGCAGGGTGCTGATGTAATTGAATAACAGATAGGTGGCCAGCGGCAAACCGAATCCAGTATGTGCTAACCAGATACCCAGGAAGGTGCCGTTGAGGTCCAATCCCACGTAGAGCTTCAGGATCGGCACCAGCGCGATCTGTAAGGGCACGACCAGCAAGGCTACCACGATGATGAACAACACCCTGCGTCCCGGAAACTTCATCCATGCGAACCCATAGGCGGCAAACGCCGCGATCAGGATCGGTATCAGCGTTGCCGGTATCGATACGATAAGGCTGTTCAGGAACGCGTTGACGAAGTTGTCACCCTGAACGGTGAGCGTGGAGCCATCCGGTTGCTGGATTTGGAATGTCTTGCCTCCCAGCACCGTTTGGTAGTTCTCCAGGGTGAAGTCGTGGTTGCCTCTGGTCCACTCCTTTTGCTGGACCACCACCTTGCCGATACGTTTGTTGCCGATCCAGACGACCTGCGTGTTGCCGGACTGAATGCCATCGCGCAGTTCCAGGAACGTGCCGCTGACGCCTTCGAAGGTCATCACACCATCGCGATCCAATTCGGGGCCTGGTTGAATCTCAGCGACCGTCACCCATTCCTGGTGCGGGAAGATGGTCCACCAGCCCGAGGTCTGGATGTCGAAGCGGGAGCGAAACGAGGAGACGAGCAGGCCAAAGGTCGGGATCGACCATGCCAGCACGATCAGAACCAGCGCGATGTTGACGAAGATCGCGCCCCAGGAAATTCTGCGTTTCTTCTTGGTTGCGGTTTGTGCGGTCATCAGAACGCCTCCGTTTCGCGGAACTGCTTCAAGTTGTAGATCATCACCGGGATCACGGTGATAAGCAACACGATGGCGATGGCCGTTGCCAGGCCCGAGTTTCGACTGGTGAAGTATTCCCGGTAGAACTGGGTAGCGATCACCTGTGTGTCAAACTGGCCGCCGGTCATGACCTGAACTACGTCGAATATCTTCAGTGTGAAGATCACTACTGTGGTCGTCACGGTAATGATCGTCCCGCTGATGTAGGGGATCATGATGCGAAAGAAGACCTGGACCTCGGTCGCGCCATCCACGCGCGCTGCTTCGGTGATATCCGACGGAATGCCTTTGATAGCCGCCGAGAACAACACCATTGCAAATCCGGTCTGCAGCCAGATCATGACCACGATCAGGAACAGGTTGTTCCACGGTTGATTCGACGCCGTCCATGCCTGGGGATTGTTGCCCGTGATGTTGGTGTAGATCCAGTTCAGCACGCCGACGTTGGGATTGACGTCGTAGATCATGTTCCAGATGACGGCCGCGCCCACCATGGAGATGGCCATCGGCATGAAGATCAACGCCTTGGCGGTGCGTTCGTACTTGCTGCGGTCGGCCAGCACCGCGATCAACAACCCCAATACCACAGTGAACAATGCGCCAAAGGGTATCCAGAGCAAGATGTTGTTACGGAATGCGACGAACATGCTGCGATTGGTAAAGATATCAACATAGTTCTGCAAACCGACGAATATCTCACCGTTGCGATCAAAAAGGCTCAATCGAAAGGTTGCGATTGTCGGATAAAGCAAGTAAACGAACAGGATCGCCACGGCTGGCCCAACGAAGACGAACGGCTGTATCTTGGCTCGCCATTCGTCGTTCAATTTCTCGACCAGCCAGTTGGAGACAAGGTAAAGTGCGGCTACGCCTCCCACGCCCCAGATAATCGCCACAATGGCTGTTACGCCCTTGGGTGCGGCGCTATCGCGCAGGAAGATGAATCCGAGGTAGAGTCCGATAAAGGTGACAATCGGGACGAAGAGGGAAATCAGAAGGCGGAAGATGTTGGTTGCCAACCAATCTAATGCGCCCTTGCTCTTCACCTCCTTTTCTCCGACCGGACGGTGTTTGTCGGTTGGATCGGTGAGTTGTTCCATCGCTGTCTCTCCTGGTTATATCGTTCAAGGGGACGTTCTGGAGTCCAATGATCATGACAAACCCTGACAGATCATTGAATCGGTCCCGGTCTCTTGGAGACGTCATGGCCGATTACAAAACAGGGTAGCCCCGGTTGGGGCTACCCTGTTATATGTGGCTATAGCTTACTGCTGTGGCCAGGAGGCGTCGATCTCGGCCAGGACGGTGTCCAGGTCGGCCGCGCCGGAGAAGTAGTCGGTCATGCCCTTCCAGAAGGAACCGGAGCCAACTGCGCCGGGCATCAGGTCAGAGCCGTCAAAGCGGACGCTGGTCGCGTTATTGACCAGAGCGGCAATGTCGGCTTCCAGCGGGCTGCCGTACCAGTCGAGCTGGACGTCCTTCTGCATGCCCAGCGCGCCGCCGGCTGCCAGCCAGCCGCGGATGCCTTCACCGGTCGAGAAGTACTGCATGACAGCGCATACTTCGGGCCGGTTCTCGGTGGCAGCCATCACGTCGCCAGCCACCAGGAAGGGGTTGCCGTACTGCGGATCAACACCGGGCAGGTAGAAGACGCCGTAGTCCTCGCCGTACTTGGCTTCCGGCGGGAAGAAGGACGTGATGAAGTTGCCCTGCTTGTGCAGCCAGCAACCGGGCGGATCTTCGAACATCGGCGTCGGTGAGTCGCCGAAGAAGGTGGTGACGATGGCCGGCGTGCCGCCGTAGATCATGTCACTGTTGTTCCAGATGTCAGCGAAGGTCTGGATGGCGTTCTTGACCTCAGGCGAGGAGAAGGGCAGTTCACCCTTGACCCAGGCGTCGTAGTTGTCCAGCGAGGTCGTGCGCAGCATGAACTCTTCAGTCCAGTCGGTCGCCGGCCAGCCGGTGGCCGCGCCTGACTCGATGCCAACGCACCACGGGGTGTCGCCGTCAGACACGATCTGGTCCTGCAACGCCTGCAACTCGTCCCAGGTTGTGGGAACTTCGTAGCCGGCAGCCTCGAAAGCCTTCTTGGGATACCACACCAGCGACTTGGCGTTGAAGCGCTGCCACAGGCCGTATTCCGTCCCATCCACCGTGCCCATGTCCCGCCACGACTGGAGGTAGTTCTGCGCCAGCCAGCTTTCAGGAACCATGTCCGTAGCGGGCACGATCTTGCCCTGATTGGCGAAGGTCGCCATCAGGCCGGGCTGCGGGAAGTCCACGATGTCCGGCGCATCTCCAGCCTCAAAGCGCACGCCGATGCTGGCCTCGAATTCCTTGGACCCTTCATACTGGATGTCGATGCCGGTCGCGTCCTCGAACGCCTTGACCGAGCTCTCGAACTTGACCTGGTCCTCGTCCGTGAACGGACCGTTCATCGATACGACCGTGCCCTGCATCTTGCCGTCGTAGGCATCCGCCAGACAGGTCAGTCCGACCGAGGCGGCGCCTTCAGCGCTTGCGCCGACCGAGGTCATGTCGCCGCCGGTTTCCGCCGGCGCCGTCGTCGGCTGCTCTGCAGGAGCAGCAGTTGGCTCAACTGCCGGAGCCGAGGTTGGTTCGACTGCCGGAGCGGCTGTTGGCTCGGGAGCAGCAGTGGGTTCATCTGCGCCGCCGCCACAGGCAGCCAGCAACATGCTG
This sequence comes from Anaerolineales bacterium, assembly GCA_020634615.1. GTDB lineage: Bacteria > Chloroflexota > Anaerolineae > JAAEKA01 > JAAEKA01 > JACKBK01. The sequence continues at coordinate 194,890 of JACKBI010000013.1, read as the reverse complement.
GCCAGCAGGGCGAGGGTGATCAGTACAAAAAAGCGTCTCTTCATTGGTAGGTGTCTCCTCCATGGAGTTTCAATCCGAACACGAATGTAACATCGATGGTAGTGGGCATTGTGACGATAGATTCTATGGCTCATGCCTCCTTTCTTTGGTTGAACAGGTCTGTAGTGTTAGCTCAGACTGAAGCTGTCGGGCGCAGGGTCTGCTTTGTCTGATTGTAAAGCGCCTGACGATCGACAGAACTTGGCAACGGACCGACCCGCTGTAGCTTCTGCGCAACCACTGCTTGAGCCACGTGGGCGCAGAAGACGGGATCGTGCCCGTCGAGCAAGCTGACAACATACCCTGCCCAGAACGCATCGCCGGCGCCGGTAGCGTCGACGACATGCACGGGCAGCGCAGGGATGTGGGTAATATAACCGTCGTTGGAGACCATCACGCCGTTCTTTCCCATGGTGAGAATGACCAGCCGCGGGCCCCAGGCATGGAAGCGCTCGACGTAGGCCTCTGGTCGAAGCCCTTCGCCGAACAGCCGGCTGGCATCGTCCAGAGACGGCTTGGTGACAGTCGCCAAGGCGTACAGCTCTTGCAGCGCCGCCATGGCCTCCCGCTGATCCGGCCACACCCGCGGGCTGTAGTTGGGATCGAGGGAGATCAGCTTGCCATGCTGCCTGGCCAGCGCAAACGCGTGCATGACAGCATCGCGGCATGGCTGGCGGCTGAGAGCAAAGGTCGATGCATGCACCAGTCGACTGCGCCGGATCGCTTCCTCGGACACTTCGTCGGGCGTCAACTCGGCGTCGCCGGCGCGGAACGCCTCGAAGTCGGGCGTACCGGTGGTGCGCGAAACAAACACGACCGACGTATGGACCCGGTGATCCATTACCAGATAGTCGGTGATGACACCGACCCGCTTCAATTCGGCCTTGCAGAACTTGCCGAACGCGCCGATCCCGGTCTTGGCGATGATTGCCGAGGCGCCGCCCAGCCGCGCTACGTTGCCGGCGATATTGCCCGGCGAACCGCCCTGATAGCGGCGGAAGGTCTCGGCTTCGCCCAACGACGGCACGTCTTCCTCGGAGATGAAGTCGATCAGGACTTCGCCGATGGCCACCAGGTCGATGTCGCCCGACGGAATACGCAGGTCCATGCTATGCCACGCCTGTGTAGATGGCAGCCAGGTCGGCCGTCGTGAAATCGTTGGCCGGGTCGGGCTGTGTGAAATAGGGCGGAATTGGCAGCCGCTGGCCAGTCTGTCCTGCTGGTCCGCGACCAATGATCTCATCCAGCGCCGCTGCATAGCCTGCGGCGGTCCGGTCCCAGGTATATCGGTCCAGCACGCGACTGCGGCCCGCTTCGGAATAGCGCTGCCAGGCTTGCGGGCTTTCGACGACCTGCATGACGCCGCGGGCGACGTCGTCCGGGTCTGTCGGATCGATGAGGACGCCGAAGGCCACACCGTTTTCGTACAGACTTTCGCTGGGGCCGCCGTTTTTGGTGACGACGGCCGGAAGCCCGGCCGCCATGGCTTCCAACGGCGCCAGACCAAAGGGCTCGTGGAAAGCTGGCAGACAAAACAGGCTATGCCGGCCGGTCAGATAGCGATAGGCCGCGGCCAGCTCTGCCTGGCCCTCCAGCGGAAACGCAGTCACCTTGCCCCACAGCCCGGCCTGATCGCAGAGCGCCGCCATCGCGTCCAGCAGCTCACGTGATTCGCCGGTGAAGCGGCTGCGCTGTTGCAGTGCGTTGTCCGCACCGCGCACGACAATGCCGACGTTGGCCAGCGCCTGCAACTCAGGATGCTCGGCAAAGGCTCGCAGCAAGGCGATGTGATTCTTTTTGTGATCGACGCGGCTGGAAAGCAGGATAATAGGCAGATTGCGCCGATCCGGGTCGATATCGCGTGCGATGACGGCTTCCAGAAACGCGGCGGTGGCATCCTCGCTGTCGTTGCGGCTGGTGGCGTCGAACACCGCCAGATTAACGCCCGGCGGGATCACGGTGAACTTGGTGTCGTCGTTGGGATCGACGGCGGCGCGATAGGCCGGATGGCCGTACTGCTCGAAGCGCTCCTCGCGGGTGCTGGTGATGACCTTGCCGGCCCGGTTCATAGCCAGCCGTTCGCCGGCCAGCCGCTCTGCAAAATGGAAACGCTGGTTCAACGGCGCCAGCGTGGCGTCATTAAGATCCGCGGCGCCGCCCAGCAGCTTGTCCAGTTTCTGCGCGCCCAGCGAGTGGCCGGTGAACGTAAATGGCACTCCTGTCCGCGCTTCGAGGAGCGCGCCGGCCAACCCGCCGTCGCCGTAATGGGTCGTCATGCCGTCAGGCAACCGGCCTTCGCTGCGATAGAACGTCTCGATATTGGGTACCCACTCCCGCACTAAAAAGGGCCACAATTCTTCTTTGGCAAGAAATGCATCGCCGCCACAGGCAATGCGTACGATCCGCACGTTGGGGTGCCCTTCGTACCTGTCGAACTCAGCTGCAAACTGCGGCCAGGCGGGATCGACGACGCGCCGGGTGATGATGTCGATCTTGTGGCCCTGATCGGCCATGGCCAGCGCTGTTTCCTTGACGTACACCAACTGACCGCCGAAGTCAGGATGTTGCGTCCAGTGGCTGTCGGCGGGATCGAAATTGCCTTGGGGATTAAGAAATGCGATATGCATATTTTTTGGATCGAAGTTGTCGGGAACGCTAATTCTTCGGCCGTGCCGTTGTGCTTCGTTCGATGACGTGCACTGGAAGTTGCTCGCGCACCGGCGCCGGATCGGAAGTGTCGATGCTGTGCAGCAGAAGATCGACGCTACGAAGACCTGAGTCGAAGAGCGGCTGGTGAACCGTGGTCAGATTGAGGTACTCTGACATTTCCACGTCGTCGTAGCCGACCACTGACAATTCCTGCGGAACCTGAATACCGCGTTCCTTGGCAGCTTGCAGCACACCAAACGCCTGTGTATCGCTGGCAGCGAAGATCGCTGTCGGTGAGTCGTCAAGGTCCAGTAGCCGGTGGGTCAGAACACGGGCCGACTCTCGTCCGTGTTCGCCTGCCTGATGGAATGCAGGATCGAAAGCGAGACCATGATCTTTCAACGCGCGACACATGCCTTCAAAGCGGTCGCGACTGGAGCGAAAGTTGAACGCGGTGTGTATTGGATCGCCGATGAAACCGATCCTTGTGTGCCCGAGCTTGATGAGATGTTCGGTCGCTTTGTAACCACCACTGATATCGTCAACAATAATACAGGGAAGTGTAGGGTGCAATGTGTCCACCAGAACAACCGGTACACCGGCAGACGCCCAGCGGCCAACGTCCTCGTCGGCAGGCGCCAGCGAGATTACGATTAAGCCGTCGACACGGCTGGATGAGGCCGTGCTGCGAAAGCACTCGTCACGCCGGGAAGGGGTCTCTACGTTGTAGACCATCAGATCATATTCGCTGTCGGCAATCACGGATTCGATGCCGCGCAGCCGTTCAACTACAGAAGGTCGGGTGAAGTAGACTGCCAGGACACCAATGGACAGGGTCTTGCGGAGAGAAAGTCGTTGCGCGATGGAACTCGGATGAAAATTCAGTCTTTCTATGACCTGCAACACTCGTTGGCGGGTCTCGCTGCTGACACGCGGGTTGTTGTTGAGCACACGGGATACGGTGCCAACACCCACGCCAGCTTCCTTTGCCACATCGTAAATAGTAACCGGCACTGGGGGACGTTCTCCGTCGAACCTGCAATTATGGACGCCTGTGGAACCGGTTCCAAGTTTATCACAGGAAGAAATCGTTGTCAAGCACAGAATGGACGGCTTGGCAAGTTGCAGGACGTCAGAGGTAACCATTGTTTGCACCGGTTCCTGCCAGACACCCCCTCCCCGGTGCAGAATGACTCGCTGCTAACGAACTTACCTGCGCCTGATTGAAAGCCCTCCCAAGTCGTAGGTGCTACTCAACCGCAGGCAAACGGTTTCGAAGCGCTGCCGGTGCAACGGTTGCAACGTCGCCAGAGCGTCGGTCGTCATGATCAGAGCGTCCTCGCCGTCATCTACATAGTAATGCTTCCGCCTGCCAGCGACGTCAAATCCCAGCCGTTTGTAGAGACGTTGCGCACGAATGTTGCTGGGACGCACCTCCAACGTACACGTGACCGCTCCCTTCCCGCGTACTCGTTCAAGCAAGTCCAGTAACAGCAACTCGCCAAGTCCTTGACCCTGTAGCGAAGGCGCAACGGCGATATTCATCAAGTGGGCCTCGTCGACGATGATCCAGGCGCCGGCATAGGCGAGCACCTTACCCGGCGAATCGCTCATCGCAGCCCTGGCCGGGCTGTCGATCTGCGCCAGAACGATAAAGTGAGCCATCGTGTTGCCCAGCTGCCTGTGGAACACACTGCGCGGCCAGGGATCACCGGGAAACGCCGCCTCCTCGATGGTCAGCACCTGCGCCAGGTCCGATTCCTGCATCGGCCGGATGGTCAGTCTTGGCTGGCTCACGGCTCTTGCAGGTAGATCGGCGCGAGACTGGCCGCGTCGTCAAAATCGCCGGCGCGCCAGCGCACCCAGCCCAATGCGGCGATAGAGGCTGCCCGCCGTCCGGTTGCCGCCGGCGCCGTGAGTTCGACCCGGCCGGCCAGCAGCCTGCGGATGGTTTCATGCAGCGCTGGTGGTATCTCGCCAACCAACAGCGCCGGCTCCGGCAGTGCCGCGGCCAGAGCAGGCACATCACCGAGCTGGAAATTGCTGCGCCAGCCCTGCCACCCGCCCAGTGATACCGTAACCGGCCTCGACTCGTCGGCGGTCGCTGCATAGGTTGCCCAGTAGACGCGGCCGCGACCGGCCGGAGCCACAGCGCACACCAGTTTGCCCGCTGACACGAAGGGCAGCGCGCTGGCATCCAGCGTCGGCACGCCCAGCAGAGGCGTCCCGTGCGCAACTGCCATTCCTTTGGCGATGCTCAACGCGACCCGCAAGCCGGTGAACGACCCAGGCCCCAGGCTGACCGCCACTGCGTCGATATCGCGGGGCGAGAGACCATGCCACGCAAGAATCTGGCCGAGTCGCGGCAGCAGTTCAACGGTCTGGCTGTCGTTGGAGGTCCAGTTCAACTCAGCGACCAGCGTCTCATCATGCAGCAAAGCCAGGCCGCTCTGGCGGGTGGCGGTGTCAAGAGCCAATAACATTATGTCAAAACCCCTGCGGCAGCTTGCGCCAGCGTTTCCATCATCAAGCGTCCGCGCGGGCCACCGGCGTGCAGCGTCAAACTGCGCTCCAGGTCATCGGTCGCGACGAGTTCGATACGCAGCGTGTCGTCAGGCAGCAAGCGGTCGATTCGTTCGGCCCACTCGACTACGGCGACTCCCGATCCTTCCATCATCTCGTCCAGACCAATGCTTTCGGCCTCCGCGACCGCTGCATCGCCCAGCCGGTAGCAGTCGGCGTGGTAGAGCGGAAAGCCGCGCGCAGTCCTGTACTCAGCGACCAGGATGAAAGTCGGGCTGGTGACAGGATCGGCGATGCCCAACCCGCGTGCGATGCCGCGCGTCATGCACGTCTTGCCCGCGCCCAAATCGCCGATCAGCGCGACCACATCCCCGGGCTGCAGGATGCGGCCCAGCGCCTCACCAATCTGTTCCGTCATGTCCTCGCTATTGGAAACTAATGTCGTCATGGCTCGTGATGCCAGAGATTATACATTTGCAGACTGCTATCGCCAATCGCCAGATGCACAGTGTCGCGTTTTGTATTTGCAGTTCGCAATTCGCTAGGGTATATTTCTCCTTATGCGAATCCTTGTCCTTTCCGACATTCATGCGAACCTTGCCGCGCTGGAGGAAGTGCTGGCCGATGCCTCGTCGTTTGACTGGGGAGGTCGGCGCGGGTTCGATGCCATCTGGTCGCTGGGCGACATCGTCGGTTATGGCCCGTATCCCAACGAGTGCATCCAGCGCCTGGAAGCGGAATCGGCTGACCACCTGCGGGTAGCGGGCAACCATGACTGGGCTGCGCTGGGCAAGCTGGACATCGACGACTTCAACCCCGAGGCCCGCAAAATGGTATTGTGGACTCAGGACAAGCTGGACGCACACAGTCTTCAGTATCTACAGAGTCTCCCGTCGACGCCTCAGGAACGACAGAAATTCACCGTTACACATGCCAGCCCGCGCCATCCGATATGGGAGTATATCACCAATACCCGTATCGCACGGGAGAACTTCGACTTTTTCGACACCCCGTATTGCCTGGTTGGGCACACCCACGTCCCGCTGCTATTCCGTCTGGCGCTGGATACGAAAACGCGCCGAATGAGTTGCACCGGCCATCTGCCTGTCGCCGATCTTGACATCAGTCTGGTGGGCGAGCATCGGCTGATCATCAACCCCGGCAGTGTTGGTCAACCACGCGACAACGACGCGCGCGCGGCCTACCTGCTCCTCGACACCGACCAGGAAGTTATGCGTTTTCGCCGCATCCGCTACGACATCGAGATGACGCAGGCCGCGATGCGTGTTGCGGACCTGCCCGAACGACTCATCGCCCGCATCGCCTACGGCTGGTAGGCCGGCAGGCGACTTGTCCTGGCCCGATTCAGCGTGACAAGCTGATCAAGAAGACCCGTACAGCCGTTGAACATTAGAGGGGTCCGTTTCGTGGAATCTGCGGGAGTAATTGTGCGCTCCCATCCTTGCCCACAAGTTCTGGTTTCGGAGGAGTTTTGAGATGAGACGAGTTGTTTACGTGATGCTCGCGGCGACGCTTCTGGTTGTTGTAGCCGGATGCGCGACCCAGAGCCCTGAATTTCAGTCCGTTGCTCGTGACACGGGCAGTGCGCCGGCTGCCGCACCTGCGTCCCCCCCGATGGAAATGGCCGAAGCGGGGTCGGCCAGTGATGCCAGTGTCGTGATCGGCCAGGAAGAGGTTGCGCCCGACCCGCGCAAGATCATCTACCAGGCGTTTCTCAGCATCGTTGTCAAGGATCCTGCGGCCAGCCTGAAGGATATCGAGGCGCTGGCTGCCAGTGCCAGCGGCTATGTATCGCAGTCAGAGCTGACCCAGTACTACGGCGATCTGATGCGCGGCCACATTGTGATCCGCGTGCCGGCAGAGAACTACCCGGGCACACTGGATGCCATCCGGGCGCTGGGGATTCGCGTGATCAATGAGAACAGCAACGCCAGCGACGTCACAGCCGAGTACACTGATCTCGAGGCGCAACTGCGCAATCTGGAAGCGGCCGAGCGCGAGCTGCAAGCGATGCTGACCGAGGTACGCGAGCGTCCCAACGCCAAGCCCAGCGACATTCTGGAGGTCTACAACGCACTGACAGAGAAGCGCGGCCAGATCGAGCAGGTCAAGGGTCGTCTGCAGTACCTGGCCAACCAGGTTTCGTTGTCGACCATCACCGCTGATCTGGTGCCGGACGAGGGCCAGAAGCCGGTGGTGGAAGAAGGCTGGCAGCCGTTGGTGACGGTCAAGAACGCGCTGCGCACGCTGGTGTCGGTGATGCAGGGACTGATCGACACGGCCATTACGCTGCTGATCGTGGTGGTGCCCATCCTGCTGCTGCTGGCGATTCCTATCGTGCTGCTCATCCTGCTGATTCGCTGGTTGCGCAGACGACGCAAGAGCAAGCAACCAACCGTGTAAACGGGTCAACAAAAAAGTCCGACTTAGCTGAAAAGTCGGACTTTTTTATTGCAAGGCTGTTGTTTACGTGTCCGCCCCACTGTACATCGGGTCTGTTTGATAATGGTGGTACAGGTCCAGCGCTTCCAGCTGCACCGATTGCTGAGCGGCCTTGGCCTTCTGCTCGCTGGCATGGCGGGCGATTTCCAGACGCAGGAAAACCTCCTGCTGCACCGCCTCCGGGTGCGGCACGTGCAGGAATTCGAAGTTACCAAAGGTGGACGCGGTTTCCACCGTCACCGTACCGAAGTCGAGCAAGTTCGCCCAGAAATAGGGAATCAGGAAACTGGCGTTCTGGACCTTGTCCCATTCGGCTTGCTTGACCGACTCACGCAGTCCCAGTGGCAGAGCGTAGATGTCGATGATGTGCGACCGTGTCAATATGTACTTGTCGTTGCGCCAGTTTTCGACGCGGAACCAGAGCCAGAAGAGGCAAATGACCACCCAGATTGCCAGTCCGCCCTCGATCAGCGTCGGCAGCCCCAACGACTGGATGAATTTACCAGGGATCAGGATCACTATGCCGGTGAGGATCAGCGTGATAATCGGAATGGCGGCGGCGCGAACCAGGAACCACGGATGCTTTCGGTAAACAACAGTGTCAGGTTCCTTCTCTGCTTTTCTCTTCTTTTTTGCAGCTCGCTCCTTCTTCACTTCCTCGCCAGCGCTCTTGGATATCAGGCTGATGAGCCAAATATAGGCTGTCTCCGGGAAGCGCCAAAGCCAATGAAAGAAGCGTTCGATCGGATCAAGCAATCGCCTGAAAAAGGCAGCGACCGGCCCGACTTGCGCCGTTGTCATTGTGCCCTCAGGCAATACCCGCGGCGGATAGGTCGGGATGAGTCGGATGCTGAGCTTCTGCAACATCATGTGACGCAGATTTTCACGCTCTTCTGCCTGGACAAACGCCTTTCGCTGCGCCTGCAAACCGGCAATGATGCCCTGCACCTTGGCCGGATTCGGCAGCATGGTGAAACGGATGACACCGCCTGTGGCTGCTGTGCTGATGTTAAGGTCGCCAAAGTTGAATATCTTGCCGATCAGCCGGGTGCGCAACTCGGTGTCCTGCACCCGCTCCATCATGGCATCGACGCGATTTTCGCTGATCAGCAGCACCTGATCGCGGCGCACCAGACGCTGCGTGGTGACGACATAGTAGTCATTGTAATAGTCCACCATATACCACGTGAGCAGGAGAACCAACGGCACCAACAGCGCCAATGCGTAGGCCAACGTGGTGATGTTCACTTTGAAGATCGCATCGATGAGCGCCAGCAGCCCAACGAAACCATAGGCGATCACAAACGCCAGGATGACGCGCAGCCAGAGCCAGATGGAGTGCCGGCGGGTGACCAGCATGACGTCCTCGTCCTGCTTCAGCCAGTCATATTCCTTGCCGACGGGCCCTTTGAGCACCGTAGCGCCCAGTTTGGTCCGCTCCCAGCGCTCCCGTTTTGAATTGATCAGATACTTCAGATCATCTTCTTGAAGGGTCAGCCAGTCCGATCCATCGAGCGTCGTGCCATCCGCAAGCGGCGATTGGGTTGAGCGAACCGTCGCCACGTAGCGGTCATGTGACAGCAGCGCGTGAACGCCAAAGAAATTTCGGTCGTTCTCGTTCAACAGATACTGGGGCAGCTCCCGGCCAGAGGCATCGCGTGCGAACACATGCGCCGTGCCCGCCGCCAGGATGTAGAGCTTGGTTCCATCCTGTCCCTGGCGAACCACATCCAGATCCGCGGGCACATGTTCCCAGCCGGTGATACTCAGCAGATCATCCCAATGTTGTGGTTGCAGATCGGCGAACAGTTCATCCTTGCTCAGCGCGCCGACCAGCCGCTCGCCCAGGTCGAAGTGCTGCGAAAGCTGGTTGCGCACATCCGCCACACCAATGATCATCCTTTCGACCACACCGCGATCGATGCTGAGCAGCTTGACCCGCGTCTCGGCCACAGCAGTCACGGTTTCGAGGCCGCGCAGGTCCCAGATAGCCAGCTGCCCGCCCGCGAAGTAGTTGCCGGCAGTCAGGATCGACGGCTGGGACGACGACTTGCTGCTCCCCTGTCCATTCTGCTCGTACACCACGTTATGGCCGCCGCCGTCCACCCCAACCTCACCGCGCTCGCTGATGCGTACCTGTCCCCAGTCGATAATCCACAGACGGCCGTCCTCATCCTCGCGCGTGCAAATGGTTTGGCCCGGCTTGAATTCCTTGATTTCGACTGTGGACGCCAGGATTTCGATTTGATTGTCATTCAACGCGCGCAGAATGGGGATGCCCTGGAGACGGAAAGCGGTCGAGAAACTGAGCAGATCCCAGAGCTCAGGGTGGCGAGTCAGCAGCTCGTTCAGCGCTGACGCGTGTACTTGCAGCAGGATCGAGCGCATTTCGGTGACGGCCTGAGTGGCATGGCCCTCACCGCGGAAGAGCCGCTCCTGCATCAGCACCGCGCCCTTGGTGCAGGTGCGGAACCACCACTCCTCACCTTTGGCATCCTCGATGTACTGGCGCACCTGGCCATCATAGACGATAAACGCATCATCCGATTGGGTGGATCTCGCGAAAACTGAGGTATCCGCCGGCAGCTCGACCTGAACGGCATTGCTGGCCAGCCAGCGAATGTCGCGCTCAGGCCAGTTTGACACCCGGGGCAGGGTGCGCAGGAAAGCCTCGATTTCGTATTGTTCGATAGTCATAGGCTTGTCACGGCGGTATGTCTGGTCTACACGTAACTGGCTACATACCCAGATTGACCAATTCTACCACAAAACGCTTCCGACTGCACATCCGTTCTGGCAGCAAATCTCGCTCGTACAACCAGTCACCAAAACTAGCACCATGGTTCACAACCGTGATATAATCCTACTAACGTTTGATCCGAGTTCGAATAATCACAAGGAGGTGATCCCTTGAACATCGTAGTGTGTGTCAAGCAGACACCCGACACAGCAGAGCTTCCCAAGATCAGTGTAGCTGAAGTGACGTCCGGCGATATCAAGACAACGCTGGTCCTCAATCCATGGGACGAGTTTGCCGTGGAGGAAGGCCTGCAATTGCAGGATCGATTCGGCGGCGATGTCACCGTTGTCACGGTTGGCGAGGAAAAGGCGACCGAGGCGCTGAAAGATGCCATCGCGCGCGGCGTGCAAAGCGCAGTCCTGCTCAGCGACCCTGCTTTCGCCGGTTCTGATGCCTGGGGAACCGCCACGATTCTGGCAGCCGCCATCAAGAAAAACGGCCCCGTGGACGTGGTGCTGGCCGGCAAGCAATCGGTGGACGGCAACAGCGGATTGGTAGCCCCTGGACTGGCCCGTAAGCTGGGCGCAACTCTTCTGACAAATGTCACCAAAATCGTTGACGTAGCGGGAGGCAAGATCACGGTCGAGCGCCAGCTTGAAGAAGGCCGCGAGACCCTGACTGCCAGCCTGCCCGCTGTGGTCTCGGTCAGCAAGGAAATCAACGACCCGCGCTATCCGACATTTATGGGCATCCGCAAGGCGTCCAAGGCGCAGATACCGGTCTGGTCGCTGGCTGACCTGGACGTAAGCGCCGGAAGCGTCGGCCAAACAGCCGCTCTTGCCCAGTGGACCGATCTGCGCAAACCGGCTGCCCGCTCGTCGCAGGTGGTGCTGGTCAAAGAAGCTACCGTCGAGGCCACCGCTGCCAAGCTGGCCGATTTGTTGATGGCCGAGAAGGTCATTTGATCTGGGAGAGAAAAAATGAGTATTTTAGTATACATCGAACAGTTCAATGGCCAGGCGTCCCCCGTATCATGGGAAGTGTTGGGCAAGGCTAAGTCGCTGGCCGGCCAAATGGGCGGCAAACTGGCCGCTGTCGTCATCGGCAACGGCGTCGAAGCGGTGGCCAATGAGGCGCTGACCTACGGCGCCGACGTGGTGCATCTGGTCGAAGATGCCTCGCTGGCAGCTTTCCGGATCGAGCCGTATGCAGCCGTTGTCGAGGATCTGGTCAAGGCGCACAGCCCCAAGGCGGTTCTCTTCCCGGCCACCACGCGCGGCCGCGACCTGTCGGCCGTGGTGGCGTGCGATCTGGGTGCGGGCCTGGCCGCGGATTGCAGCGATCTGGCGGTGGACGGCGGCGAACTGACCGCAGTCCGACCCGTCTTCTCCGGCAATATGTTGACTACGGTTCGCTTCGTCGGACCGCTGGCCGTTGCCAGCATCCGGCCCCGTTCCTTCCCCACACCGGAAGCTGACGGCGCAGCAGGCGAGATCGTGCGCTCCGGCGCCGTCATGGCCGCGGGCGACATCCGCGAGCAGATCGACTCCTTCGAGGCGACCGCCGGCGGTGAGGTCAGTCTGACCGACGCCAAGATCATCGTCAGCGGCGGCCGCGGCGTGGCCAAAGATCCTGAGCTGGGCTTCAAGCTGGTCAAGGATCTGGCCGACTCGCTGGGCGGCGCAATGGGCGCCAGCCGCGCGGCCGTGGATGCGGGCTACATCCCCTACAAGCACCAGGTGGGCCAGACCGGCAAGACGGTACGACCCGACCTCTATATCGCCTGCGGCATCAGCGGCGCGATCCAGCACCTGGCCGGCATGGGCAACTCCAAGATCATCGTCGCGATCAACAAGGATCCTGAAGCGCCGATCTTCCAGGTAGCCAACTACGGCGTCGTCGGCGACCTGTTCGAGGTCGTGCCGGCGCTGACCGCTGAGTTCAAGAAGCGCCTTTAGCCTGTTGCCTTCGCTCAACAGATAGAATCAAAAGAGACAGCCACTTGCGAAAAGTGGCTGTCTCTTCGCGTTAGCACCCAGGAGTGAACACGCGCCAGACGTCTGTCGTGATATCTGGTGCAGCGTTTCAACATCGCTGCATCAAGTCGAAAACGATTCAGAACGAATTGGAGGTAAAGTCAAATGTCTGAGAAAACTTACCGGTATGTCGTCATTGCGCTGGCGGTGCTGCTGGCCGGAGCAGGTCTGTTCCTGGCTGTAAACAGCATGCCGCAACCAGTCGAGGCTCAAAGCGCAACAGGAACTGCAGCGGTCCTGCCGCGTACGATCACCGTGGTTGGCGAGGGCACGGTCGCTGTCGTTCCGGATGTGGCCTCGGTGCAGATCGGCGTCGAGATGACCGGCGACAGCGCCGAGCAGGCCAGCGCGGACGTGTCCGACACCATGGACGCGGTGCTGGCAGCGCTGACCAAGCTGCGCATTCCCACCAAAGACGTACAGACGTCCGGGTTCAACATCTACGTCGAACGCCCGACCGGTCCCGATGGACAACCGAGCAGCGACGTGATCTACCACGTCAGCAATAGCGTCACCGTCACGATCCGCGATCTGAGCAAGGTCGGCGATGTGCTGGAAGCCGCGATTGCGGCCGGCGCTAACAACATCTACGGCGTGAATTTCAGCGTGGGTGACCCCGACACCGTGATGGCTGAGGCGCGCAAGAAGGCGTCCGAAGATGCTCTCGCTCGCGCTGAAGAACTTGCTGCCCTGCACGACGTTGCCGTCGGCGAGCTGATCAGCATCAGCGAGGTGATTTCAGGCAACGCAGTGCCAATGGCAAGCGTTAACGCCAGCTACGCTCTCGGCAAGGGCGGTGGTCCTCTCGCCCCCGGCGAGTTGGAGATGACCGCCCAGTTGCAGGTCGTGTACGCCATCGCCGACGCTGCAGCGCAGTAACTCCCTGGTCAGTATCTACAGAACAGAAGGACTGCCGGTGCCTCACAGACCGGCAGTCCTTTGTTTTCAGCTAACGACTTCAGACAGCGCTGGCAGTACTCGTTGCCCTGAACAGATCTCTCACAGTTCCTCGCTCTGACCGGTCTCCGACCGAGTCCGGTGCTGGCTCGGTCGCAGACCGGCCAGAGCAGGAAATGAGCGGAGCGGCTCGGTCGGAGATCGGCCGGAGCAAGCATAGATCGGCCGCTACATCAACTGCTCCACCGCGAAGTTGAGAATGTTGTCATAGGCACGGTGCAGGAACGTCGGCCAACTGCTCTTGGGCAGGATAGGCGGGAATGAGCTTGCGCCCGGCTGGTCGAACGTATTGTTGGCGCCGGAGCCGTCCCAGATGATGTCAGCACCGGAGATGCCCAGATCGGTCAGGAACGTGTCCGGGTCATATCCGTTGTTGACCAGGATGTTGTCGTAGATCTGGTTGCCTTCGGGCAGCGGCCCCACGTCCAGTTCGTTAGGCTCGAACACCCCCGTTCGCGTCAGGCTGTAAACACCGATGCCGCCCGTCTTGTTGTCCTTGATCACGTTTTCGTACACCTCGGCGTTGTCGGCGCCCAGCAGCAGCACACCGATGCCCGGCGGCACAAAGCTCACCACGCCGCCGCGCGCGAAGTTTTCCAGGTTGTTGCTCTCGATCAGGTTGCCATGAATGCGGGTATTAGACGAGATCTTCGATGTCAACTGCGGTAGCACGAAGACCAGCACGCCGGCCGTGTTGTTGTAGGCGTGGCAGTTGGTCACCTCGCCGTTGAGCGTGTTCTCAAGTTCGATGCCGGCCACATTGCCATGGGCCATGCAGTCGCGCACGACCGCGTTCTCCGATTGGCCGACGTAGATGCCGGCGTCCTCGACGCCAGTCACCTCGACCCGCTCCACCAGAACGTTGGTGCTGCGTACCGGATAGATGCCGTAGGTGCCCGTCCGCTCGGCGTACACGTCGTAGATGTGGACACCAGTCGCCCCTTCCACCAGGACGCCGTTGTCGTTGTAATTCTTCACTGCCAGCTTGCCCAGCGCAAAGTTGTTGCCCGACGCCACAAAGCCGTCGGCCAGCTTGAACTCGCCGTCGAGAACCGGCCACTCGCCCTGTTCGTTGGGAATGCCCTCGATGGTCAGATCGCTGATGTCCACGGCGACCGTTTCGTGGTAGGTGCCGTAGGGGATCAGCACGGTGTCGCCCGGCTGGGCGCGGTCGATGGCCGTCTGGATCGACTCGCCGTTCTGGACCGTGATAGTTGTAGGATCGTGGGGCGCTGCTGTCTCGCCGCCGCCGCCGCGGTTGATGGCAAACGCCTGTGCACGCGCCGGGTTTTCGAGGCGCTGCACCACTGGCAGACCAGATGGAACCGCTTCCGGCAGCGCGGGCAGGCTCCACTCGTCGGTCAGTGCATAAAGGAACGCCACCAGATCGGACCGCTCCTGGTCGTTGAGATCGAAGCCGTTGACGAACACATCCACGTTGTCGACGCCGAAGGCGTGCCCGCCGCCGTCGGCGTAGAAGTTGACCACATCCTCCAGTGTTGCCAGCGATCCGTTGTGCATATACGGCGCGGTCAATGCGATGTTGCGTAGCGTGGGCACCTTGAACGCGCCCTGTTGGCCGTCGGGCGTCACGCCGGCGCGGCCGGGATCGTCGCTGGGCACGCCGACGACGCGAAAGGTGTCGCTGGCAAAGGTCGGCGCGCTGTGGCACTCGAAGCAGCGGGTTGCGCCGGAGCGGAACAGAGCCAGCCCGCGGCGCTGCTGCGGTGTCAGCGCGTCGAAGTTGCCCGCCGCGTAGCGGTCGAATTGGCTGTTCTGGCTCAATAGCGTGCGCTGAAAGGCGGCCAGCGCGCGCGCCATGTTGTCAGCTGTGACCGCCTGCTCACCGCCGCCGAAGGCCGCGTCGAACAGGGCCACATACTCCGGGTTGGCGCGCAGCTCGGCCTCCAGCGCCGCGATATCGCTGACGCCCATCTCATTAGGGTGCGTCAGCGGGAAGTTGACCTGCGACTCCAGCGAGTCCATACGTCCGTCCCAGAACAGCTTCTGCACATAGTCGACGTTCCACAATGTCGGTGTGTTGCGAGTCAGCGGGCCGGACGGTCCGCTGGCTACCGGCTGGCCGTCGCCGAACCCCAGGTCAGGGTGATGGCAGGTCGCACAGGCCATGTTGTTGTTCTCAGACAGCAGTGGGTCGAAGAAGAGCAACTTGCCCAGCGCGGCCTTCTCAGGCGTCGTTGGGTTGTCGGCCGGCTCGTTGCTGGCCGGCCAGGCGCGCTGCAGGCCGGAGTAGGACGGCTCGACGCTGCTGGAACCGGCGCCGTGGTTGGCCATGTCAATGGGCGGATCCGCTGGCTCCGGCATGATGGCTGCAACAACCAGCAACAGTACAAGGACAATAACGTTGATCAGGGCAATGACGCCAATGATCTTCAAGACTCGGGGCATAATACGCTCCTGGCGATAACAGCAGGTGATAAGGCGTTCATTCGCTGACCTCGACGTTGGCATCTCCCAGCCGCCGGGCAAGCTGCTGACGCAGTTCGTTGTTGAAATCTGTGGTATCGTTGGGGAAATCCAGTCGCAGCGCACTGCCGTTTTTCTTCAGCACGACACAGAAGCGATCGGGACCGGGCTGCTCGCGCAGCAGATCATACACCCATGACAGCAGTTTCTTGTCGCGCTCGACGTCGTGAGAGCGATGGACTGTGACACACACCTCGACGGGCTGCCGCGCAGGAACAGGTAATCGGTGATCCGTGATCGGTGATCGGTCGTCAGCAACTGGTGGCTGGTGATCGATGACCGGTAATCGGTGATCAGTCAGATCAGGTTCAGTTTCAGCAACTATCAGCTCACCTGCCCGCGCAGTGACCACCGTTTCCCTTGTTTCACTTGCTTCACTCGCTTTCGTCGCCTCCCCCGTTTCCTTCTTTTCCCTTCCGCCCCCATCCTCCCACATCGCCGGCGCTTCGCGCAACCAGTCCGGTTCTTCCAGCGCAAACGGGTTGTCGCTCTCCGATGAAGAGGTGTCGTAGTCCACTTCCTCCTCGGCGAGTCGCGCCGGTGAGGCGAAGGGCGCGGCGGATCTTGCGCTGCCGTTCGCATCGACGAACTCAGGCTGAACGGGCAGGCGGGCAGAGTTGTCAGCGTCACCGCCAAGATCGATGGCGCGCATCACGTAGTCCTGGACCTCATCACAGATCACCGTCATCTGCTCGCCACGCTTGTCCGCCTTGCCGCGCACCAAAACGATCTTGTCCTGTTGCCACTTGTCGCGGGTCGCCTCCCAGACCTTGGGAAATACCACCATGTCGCACTGGCCCTGCAAGTCTTCCAACGTGACGAAGGCCATCTTGGCGCCCTTCTTGGTGGTAATCTCGTTGATGCGCACCACGTTGCCGGCCAATACCACGTTCTTGCCGGCATAAGTTTCGTCGATGTCGCCGCAGAAGCAGGTGATGATCCCCGTCAGATCGACGGTCATCTGCTGCAATGGATGCGAAGAGACGAAGACGCCCAGCAGCTCCTTCTCGAGCGCCAGACGCTCTTTGGGCGACATGGGCGGCACATCTTTCAGCCGCAGGCTGGCCGGCGCAGTCGCAGCAGCCCCGCCAAACAGATCGAACATCGTAAGCTGGCCAGCCTCTTCCGCCTCGTGCCCTGTCTTGCTGATGCCGATCATCTGATCCATGGCGTCCAGCAGTTGCGCCCGCCGGCCAAACTGGTCCAACGCGCCGACCTTGATCAGACACTCCAGCGCCTTTTTGCCAACCTTGCGCAGATCGACACGCTGGCAGAAGTCTTCCAGAGTCTTGAACGCGCCGCCGTCCTGGCGGGCATCGAGAATTGCCTGCACCGATCCCTCGCCGACGTTCTTGATAGCAGCCAGACCGTAGCGAATGGCTGCGCCTGGCGGAATCGGGAAGGTGTAGCTGATGCGTGAATCCTTGCCCACCGGCGGCGGCATGTCCTCGCCATGTTGCTCGACCACGAAATCCATGCCGCTGGCGTTGATGTCGGGCGCCAGCACCTCGATGCCCATGCGGCGCGAATCGGTGATGTAGTAGGCGACTTTCTCGCTGTTGTCGCGCTCCACCTGCAACATGGCTGCCATGTATTCCAGCGGGTAATGCGCCTTGAGATAGGCCGTTTGGACGGTGATCACCGCATAATCGGCGGCATGGGCACGATTGAAGCCGTAACGCGCAAACCCCATCAGCGCGTCCCAAATGGCATCGGCCTCCTTACGCGTCAGCCCTACCCGCGCCTTCGATCCTTCGGCAAAAATCTCGCGATGCTGGATCAGCACCTTCTCAGATTTCTTGCTGATGCCACGGCGTACGTTGTCCGCTTCGCCCGCCGTGTAGCCGGCGATGTCGGTTAACAACCGGATGACCTGTTCCTGGTAGACGCAAATGCCGTAGGTCTCACCCAGGATCGGCTCCAACACCGGATGGACATATTCCGCTTCCTTGCGACCGTGCATCACAGCGATATATTCGGGGATAAAATCCATTGGGCCGGGGCGATAGAGGCTGATGGCGGCCACGATGTGATTGAACTCGCTGGGCTGCATGTCTTGCAGCATGCGACGCAAGCCGGCGCCTTCTACCTGAAATACCCCGGACACTTCGCCGCTGGAAAGCAGCTTGTAGCTCTCCTCGTCGTCCAGCGGAATGTTGTCCAGCGTGAACTCAACCCCATGCCGCTCGCGGATGATACGTGTCGCCTCGCGCATGACCGTCAGCGTCGACAGCCCCAGGAAATCGACCTTCAGCAGACCGATGCTCTCACAGATCGGGAACTCGAACTGCGTCACCGCCTCGGTGATCACCGCTTTCTGCGGCCGCATCACCGGCAGGTAGGTGGTCAGCGGCTGATCGGTGACGATAACCGCTGCGGCGTGCGTGCTGGAATGTCGCGCCACACCTTCCAGCGCCATCGCATTGTCCAGCAGTTCCCGGACGTAGTCGTGCGACTCATACTCCGTCACCATGTCAGGCACGACAAGATCCGGCTTTTTGGCATCACGCCCCAGCGCCTGCTCGATGGTCACCGGCTTGCCAGGAATAGCCGGGATCAGCTTGGCGATCCGGTCCACTTCGTCCAGCGGCACGTCCAACGCCCGGCCCACATCGCGCACTGCCGCGCGGGCCTTCATGCGTCCGAAACTCACGATCTGCGCCACGTGATCCGCGCCATACTTGGCGATGGTGTAGCGGATCATTTCCTCGCGCTGGTCGTCGGGGAAGTCAAGATCGAAGTCGGGCATGGTGACACGACCGGGGTTCAGGAAGCGCTCGAAAACCAGGTTATTCACCAGCGGGTCGATGCCCGTGATACCCACCGAATAGGCTACGATCGAACCAGCCCCGGAGCCGCGTACGTTGTACCAGATGCCGCGGCCGCGCGCGTACAAGCAAAGATCTGCGACGATCAGGAAGTAGACGTCGAAGCCCATCTGGTGGATGATCTTCAGTTCGTGTTCCTTGCGCGCCTGCACATCCGGGTCATCTGCCCGCGCCCCGTAACGCCAGCGCAGCCCCTCATCGGTCATCTGGCGCAGATAGCTCTCGTAGGTATGACCTTCCGGAATATCGGTGTCGGGCAAGTGGAAGCTCTTGTCCTCCAGATCGACATCACACATCTCGGCGATCCGCAGGGTGTTGGTAAACGCGCTTTCCGGCAGATTCACCAACGGGCGGAAAATATCGCGCATCTCCTGACCGCTCTTGAGATAATAGCTTCCGCCCGACATACGCATCCGGTCGCTGGCCTGCACCAGCGAGCCGGTCTGCACACACAGCAGCACATCGTGGTAGGCAGCGTCGCGCGCTTCGACGTAATGAACATCGTTGGTTGCTATCATGCCCACGTCATAGCGCGCTGACCAGTCAACCAGTGTCTTGTTGACCGTTTGCAGCGCCGGGATATCGTGTTCCTGCAGCTCGATAAAGAAACGGTCCTTGCCAAACACATCGAGATACCAGTGCAGCCGGTCCAGTGCCAGCCGCTCCTGAGGCAGAGCGCCTTTTTCCGGATTGAGCAGGCTGGGCAGCTCAGCCGCCAGACAGCCTGTGGTACAGATTAGCCCCTCGGCGTTGGCAGCCAGATACTCAGCGTCGATGCGCGGCTTGTAGTAGTAGCCTTCGAGTTGTGCGTCAGAACATATCTTGAGGAGATTGCGATAGCCCGTCTGGTTCTGGGCCAGCAGCAGCAGGTGATGGCGATCCTTGTCATCGACCGAATCGCGGCCTGTCATCGGGCGCCCCCAGCGGGTCATGTACGCCTCAACGCCGATCACCGGACGAATCCCGGCTGATTTGCATGCGCGAAAGAACGGAATCACGCCATGCATCGTACCGTGGTCGGTCAAGGCCAGCGCGGGCTGCCCCAGGGCCTTGGCGCGCTCCACCAGCTTGTCGACCCGGCCAAGGCCGTCGAGGAGCGAAAACTCTGAATGAACATGAAGATGGACGAAATCGTCGGTCTGGTACATGAGTGGCAAATAGTTTTTCAGCAGTGGTGACGGAAAACGGGGCAGCATTATACCATGGATACAGCGCGCCTGCTAGCCTTCGCAGGTGGCCTTCAGCCAGGCGCCGAAGGGTTTTAAGATTGATCGTTAAAGCGGCTTTGCGGCTCCTGGCAACTTGACTTGCTGCCGGAACCAGGTGTATCTTGATTACCACAAGACCCGCTACCAATCAGGGACAACCCGTCCTGACGTCTGGAGGTGATCACCATTATCGAATATATCGTCGACAGCCCCGACAGCGATCAGTCGGTTCTGGACACTACAAACATTCCACTGTTTCACGGCCTCTCGGTGCTGTCATATGACCTGTGCGAGATGATCGCGGAACAAGTACGAGCCCAATTCGCGGACATTTATGTCCGTCGCCCGCTGAAGCCGCGCGAAAATCCCGAACTGATCGACGTTCTGCGGATATCGCATGTCGCCGTGCGCGGTGAGCGCGGGCCAATGCTGGCGGCAATCGAAGACCCTGACCGCCTGCATTACAGCCTGCGCACTGCGCTGGGCACGCTTCATCAGGGTGACCACCGAGCCAGTCTGTTTCCCGGACCGGGCGCCCAGGCCAAGGCGCTGGTGTTCGATTTCGATGAGCAAGGCACGGCAGGCATTCAGGGTCAGCGACTGGTGATGGAACAGCTGGACACAGCGAGTGCGGACGGCGACTACTGGTTGCTCCTTTCGGTCGAAGATCTGGCCAATCCGCGCAGCGACCTTGCCAGCTTGCCACACGTCAAAGTCGATCTGAACCAATGGAGCTTCATCGTCGGTTCGACACGCATCGCACTGAGTCTTCAGGCCTGGATCAGGCGCCAGGCTGAGCGCGGCCACCGTTCGTTCTCCGAACTGCGCAATCCTTACAGCCACATGTTTGCCCAGCTTGCGAAAAATGAGTTCGCCGATCTGGATCGTGTCTCTGTCTATTGGACCGCCGATCTGGTGCCGCGCATTCTGGAAAGCGAACCAAAAGAGCTGGACCGCCTGCTCAAGCACGTGCTGGTGGTCTTCGAGGACCGGCGTGTGCGCCGTGTGGTTACCTCCGGGCGCGTCCTGAAAATACGCAGCGACGACATGGTGCTCTATGTCACCGTCTCCCAGCTTGGCCGCGTGCTAAATCTCAGCCTGGGTGAGCGCCGTCCCCAGGCCGATCTTTCAGTTTACCTCGACCGCATGCCTGTTACGACCTCACAGGTGGCAGCGGCGCTGGAGAAACTGCCGTTGGCCGGCGTCAAGGTGTTTCTGATCCACCACATCACAGCCGAAGTGCTCGGGCTGATCGATGCGCTGCGCAGGCTGGGCTGCAAAGATCTGACGACCCTGTTCGTAGTCTACAGCGGCGAGGTGCCAGACGACTACCTGAACGCGCTGCTGGAGCTGCCGGCCAACGAATTTCGCTGCCTGGCGCTGGACAATGTCCCGCAGCCAGGCACGGTCGAAGGCCGCTATGAGCTGTCGAATCGCTACTCTGAGCTTCAGGATCACGAAGACCTGAAGCAGAGTCTCGCTCACAGCCGGCCGCGCTATCTGGAAGCGATGCAAACCGTCGCTGTTGCCGAGTTCTTTCGCCAGCTCGCGCGTGCCGCCGCCGATGACGAGCGCTGCGTGATCATCGAAGATGGCGGATACCTTTCGCCCGTGCTGAACGAGCTCAGCTTGCAGCACAAGACCGTCGCCGAGACGTTCGAACAATTCGGCCTGACCTCATCGGATAGTCGCCCATTGCAGAATGCGTTGGAAACTACGTTGCTGGGCACGGTGGAGCACACGCGCAGCGGCTATGATCGCCTGGCGCGGGTCGATGAGCGCCACGGACGGCTGGCATTCCCCGCGCTGTCGATCGCGCGCTCACGCCTCAAGACCCACACCGAAGCACAAGACGTAGCCGACACCGTACTGAACGCCATCGAAAACACGCTGCACGCAGCCGGCCAGACCTTGAACCGACGAAACTGCCTCGTGATTGGCTCGCGCGGCAACATCGGCCGCTGTCTCATGAGCGGTCTGTCGACACGCCTCAAGTCGCCCACTGTCCAGCTCTGTGGGCTCGATCTCAGAGCCAACGAGAGCGCTGAGCAAACGCAGTCCATCCTGGAAGTTGCCAACTTCACCGATCTGCCGGAAGCCCGTCGCCAAAAACTGGACATGATCATCGGCGTGACAGGGACCAGCGTGTTGCAGCCGCAGGAACTGGAGCAGTGGCTGCTGACGGCCACGTCAAGGCAGCTGATTCTGGCATCCGGCTCAAGCAAAACCGTTGAGTTCGCGGCCGTTTCCGCCTGGCTGGACACTATCCTCACCGATGGTTCCCCCAGCATCGGCGGCTTTCCTGCCAGCGTGTCAACGGAGGAATTTCTGGACCCTCAAAGTGGAAAACCCTTTGGCAGGCGTATTCGCATCGAAATCGACCATCCGGCGGGCAAGTTGAGCCGCGATCTGGTCCTGCTCGCAAATCTTACCCCCATCAATTTTATGTACTATGGTGTACCAACGGAAGGAATCGATGCGATTCTGGCACAGCTCCTGGCCAGTTCATTGACGCTGGTCGAGCTGACCCGGGCCGGTCAGCTTGCACCGCGCCTGCATGCAGTGGACTGGGACATCCAGGTTCCCATGGCTGGAGCGGACATCGTCTAGGCGCTAAATGGCAATAGTGCCGGAGTTGACTCAACCGCTGTTACTGAGAACAAGATAGCGGGCTTCACCTGCTCCCGGTGCGGTGAGTCGAAGATACGGATCACGCTGGACCACCAGGACGGTCCAGTAAAGGTTGCCGGACTGAAACTGCCCGCTCGCGAACAAGGGGTTGAGATTGACCTGCTGCGACGTCTGGACCGTCGCGGGCGCGATGCCGCGCGCCTGGCCGGGATCCTGACCAGGCGTCCACACGACGATCTCATAGTCCAATCCACGTGCCAGGTCAACGACCGGACTCCATTCGAAAGTCACCATGCCTGACAGGCGCGCGTCTGCCTGGGGATTGACCAGTTGCGGTGGGGCAACCTCGCGCGATGGAAGAGTCTGCGCTGCCGGTTTGCTCGTTTGGGTTGGCGGCACGGTAGCGCGGATTTGAACCGCACTGGCTAGCGGGCCAGCAGCAGTCGCTGTCAGCAAATCGGCAGCCTCCCTGGTCTGCCCCGGCGCCGCGGAAACGACTCCCAGCGCCGCGTCGGGAACGCGCGCCGGCGGAACAGGTG
This sequence comes from Anaerolineales bacterium, assembly GCA_020634615.1. Lineage (GTDB taxonomy): Bacteria > Chloroflexota > Anaerolineae > JAAEKA01 > JAAEKA01 > JACKBK01. Next base: position 171,790 of record JACKBI010000013.1, on the reverse strand, counting down.
CGGCCAAACTGACCGGACGATTTGCACTTACCGTGGCAAAGAGCGCGACGCCAGCGTCAGGAGCGGTTTGCACGCCTTTCTTCATCTCCCAATCCGGCACTTCAATCACAGCAGGGGCCGCCACCAACGCTGGCGGCGAGTCGGCCACCACTTCGTCCGCGTCAGCTTGCATACGTGCAGGTTGCGGCGGCGATAACTGCGGCGATGGCAGGCGAGTTGCACGAACAACCACAGCGGGCGTGGCCGTATCCAAAGCGATGAAGGCCACCTTGGAACCGGAGTTGGCGGATAGTGGCGCCGACGGGGATGCCAGCGCTGTCTGCCGTGACTGTGCCGTGGCGGTCGGAGCGGGCGGCGACCAGTCTTCGACTACGGCACTTGCACCGGCGGGCGGACTTGAACTCAGCATCGGCAACACAAAACCAACCGCGCCCGCCAGAACGACAACGATACCGATCAAAAGCAGGCTGGAGCGTACGCTGATATTGTCGAAGTACATCGGTGCTTCCGTTTTGGGCGAGCGATGCGCTGCCCGTCAATCAGTTAGATGTTACACAGCGGGTCGGTCGAGTGGCGTTGCCCGTCGCAAGACACAACCTGCGCAACGCTTTACAGGGAGCGGCAGCGAGGGGCAAAGCGGGAGGCACGTCCTAATAGGTTAGACGCAATTTCATCGTTAGTGATACGGTCAGTGCGAGAATTCCCTACAAGATTCAAGTCGGGGGCATAGCAGGCATGACTTGTTTCCCCGGTTCCACCGATTCGTTAGATTCGTGACAAGAGCAGTCTTGCGTTCAGTCGCCCAAGCGGTGCAGCCGGCCCCGCCAGTTATTGCGGCCGGTTGCGGCCGGTCTCCGACCGAGCCGCCGCGGACGGATTACAGCCGTTCGCATAAATCAGCGGGGCACGGTCGCAGACCGGCCCGAGCGAAGAGCGAGGCGCTATTTCAAGCCCGGATGCTCACTCCACGGGGTGTAATATCAACACAGTCGGCCAATGCGCCAGCCGCGCACTGAGTTGATCAGCCACACCCATTGACCAGGGTGGAGATCACTGGCAGCCAGCGGCGCCTCGCGAATGACGCCCTGCGCCAGCAGTTCGGCCCGCAATGTGCCCGCCAACAATCCGCTATCCAACGGCGGAGTCACAAGCTCGCCGTCGCGTTCAACGACGACGTTGGCGATGGTCGACTCCGTCAATTCGCCGTGCTCGTTCCACAGCAACACGTCGTCGCAGTCGGGCCGTTGCCGGCGCGCTTGCTCGTAAACAGCGCGGTGGGTGGTCTTGTGGAAGAGGAACGGGTCACTCGAGTCTACCGGCGTCTGCGACAATCCGATGCGCAGCTCGCGCGCTTCAACGGGCCAGGTCAATGGAGACGCTTCACAGCGCAGCGTGCCTGACTGTGCCGCGAGAAGCCGCACCCGCTGCGGCGAACCGCCAAAGGTAGCCGCCAGCGCAGCGAGCTGCGCCGCCGCGTTTTCCTTGTCCACCATCACATCGAAGTATGCCGCGGACTCGGCCAGCCGTTGCAGGTGCCGCTCCAGGAGATAATAACCTTCATCCGGCGTCCAACGCAGGGTCTCCAGCAATTCAAAAGCGGGCCGCGGGCGTGTCAGCACCTGCGCCTTGAGCAGTGCCTCGTCGTATTCGGCTTCGGTCAGCGAGTCCCAAACTACGCCGCCACCGACTCCGTAGGTCGCGGTCCGGCGCTTGCGATCTACCACAACGGTGCGAATGGCGACGTTGAATTGGCCCTGCCGATCAGGCGACAGCACACCGATGCATCCAGTGTACACGCCGCGCGGCTGTGTTTCCAGGTCGTTGATTATCTCCATCGTCCGCACCTTGGGCGCACCGGTGATCGACGCACACGGAAACAGCGCCGCCATGATCTCCCGGATCGATGCGTCGGTCTCGCACGCCACCCGCGAGATCATCTGCCAGACCGTCGGATAGCGTTCGATTTCAAACAGCGCCGGAACATGAACCGTGCCATAGCGAGCGATCCGCCCCATGTCGTTGCGCACCATATCGACGATCATCACGTTTTCAGCCTGATTTTTCAGCGAGGTGCGCAGCCACTCCCGCTGCGTCTCGTCCTCGCCCAAGGTACGGCCGCGGGCCGCAGTGCCTTTCATCGGCAGCGAGTGCAACCGTTCGCCATCCAATTGCCAGAACAGTTCAGGCGACGCGGAGCAGACAACATGCTGCCCGATGTCAATGTATGCAGCATAGCGACACCGCTGAGTGCGCACCATCCGTTCAAAAAGCGCCTGCGGATCACCATCAAAGCGGGCGTGCAATGGAAAAGTAAAATTGACCTGGTATGTGTCGCCGCTGGCAATGGCGTCTTTGATGGCATGAACGCTGGCATCGTACGCCTCCCGACCAATGCCAGGCTGCCAGCGCAGCGTTGGAGCGTTCGCGTGGTCCCAAGCCGGGGGAAACACCGTCTCCGGCCGTACCTCTTCAGCCACACGATAGAGTCCGAACCATAGCAGCGGCAGGTCACCGGTGGATCGACCGGGCATCGCAGCATCGAATGCTGGCGCGGCCTCGTAGGCGATGAAGCCAGCCGCGTGCAGTCGCTGCCGCTCGACGGCGCTGCTAACTGCCTCCAGACACTCACGTACCTCCCCCGCGTCAAGAGCCCGGATTACCTCGACCGGCTCGCTGAACCGCAACCAGCGCTTGCCGTCGTCGACCTGGACGACAGCAAGGCCCGGCTGCGCGCTGTCCACGGCTGTGGCTGAAAGAACGGATTTCATGTAGTTCGAGGAAGACAAGACCCCAGGGGTTTCCTGGGGTCTGTAGATTAGCTGGTAGAGCAGCTGCAAGCCTGCTGTGGTTTCTCCATCAGCGGAGCGTGTGCAACGAGATCGGGTCACTCACCGATGGAAGCGTACACAGAGGAAGGCAGCAATTACGCGGGCACCGGGAAGCGGCTGCAAAGCGCCCGCACCTCGCCATGAACGCGTGCCTGCAACGCCTCGTTGTCGGTGTCGCGCACGATCTCACCGATCCATCCGGCGATCTGGCGCATCTCGCCCACACCGAATCCTCGCGTGGTGACTGCGGGTGTGCCCAGCCGGATGCCGCTGGAAATAGTCGGTTTCTCCGGGTCGTACGGGATCATGTTCTTGTTGGTGTGAATGCCAGCGTTGTCCAGCGCTTTCTCGGCCGCTTTGCCCGTCGCGCCCACGGGACGCAGGTCCACCAGCATCAGGTGATTGTCTGTGCCGCCGCTGACAAGTCGCAACCCTTCATCCTCCAACGCAGCCGCCAGCGCTTTCGCGTTGTCCAGCACGCGCTGGCTGTAGGCCCGGAACTCGGGCTGCAAGGCTTCGCCGAAGGCGACCGCCTTGGCAGCGATGGCATGCATCAGCGGGCCACCCTGGGTACCGGGGAACACCGCGCTATCGACCTTCTTAGCCAGCTCTTCCGTACTCAGAATCAGCCCACCGCGCGGGCCGCGCAGCGTTTTGTGGGTCGTGCTGGTGACCACATCGCAGTAGGGAATCGGATCGGGATGCAGATCGGCCGCGACAAGGCCGGCAATGTGCGCCATGTCCATCATCAGGCGAGCGCCCACCGAGTCGGCAATCTGGCGCAGCCGCGGGAAGTCGAACCAGCGGGGATAGGCGCTGGCGCCGGCGACAATCAACTTTGGTTTGTGCTCGTCTGCCAGCGCGGCCAGTTCATCGTAGTCGATGCACTCTGTTTCGGGGTGAACGCCGTACTGCACGAAGTTGTAGAACTTACCACTGGAGTTGAACGCTGCGCCATGTGTCAGGTGGCCACCGTGGGCCAGCTTCAGCGCCAGCACGGTGTCGCCCGGCTGGATCAACGCCAGGTAGGCGGCAGAGTTGGCTTGCGCGCCAGAGTGCGGCTGGACGTTGGCGTGCTCGGCGTCGAAGAGCTGTTTGACTCGCTTGATGGCGAGTTCTTCGGCGATGTCGACGAATTCGCAGCCGCCGTAGTAGCGCTTGCCAGGATACCCCTCGGCATACTTGTTGGTCAGCACGGAACCAAGGGCCGCGAGCACGGCTGGACTGACATAATTCTCGGACGCAATCAACTCGATGCCGGTCTGCTGACGCAGCCATTCCTGCTCAATGGCGCTGAATAGCTCAGGATCCTGCGCATGCAGATCGCGGCGCGGATCAGGCAACATGTCCCAATGCGGCGCCTGCTCGGCGACGGCTTGGTCAAGAACAACGGTCATTGGAATGCCTCCTGGTTTTTCTCTTGTTTGCCCGCTTTGCGGGCGCTGTTTGCGACGATGAGCGCGGCTGAGCCGGCCACCGACGCGTTGAGCGATTCGATCTTGCCCGACAACGGGATGCGCACCAGCCAGTCACAGGTCTCGCGGGTCAGCCGGCTGAGACCGCTGCTTTCTGCGCCGATGACAAGTGCTAACTTACCGGTGAAATCGCTTTGTAACAGATCTTTTGCTTCAGGCTGGTTGTCGAGTCCGGCCACCCAGACGCCGCGCTGCTTGAAGTCCGCCAATGTACGCGCAATGTTGGTGACATGGACGACGCGCAGATGCTCCACCGCGCCGGCTGAACTGTTCGATACCGCCGGCGTGATGCCGACAGCCCGCCGGTCGGGCAGGAAAACGCCGTGAACGCCCACTGCCTCCGCTGTCCGCAGGAGGGTACCGACGTTCTGCGGGTCTTCCAGGTGATCCAGAAGCAGCAAGAAAGGCGGCTCGTCCTGGCTGCGGGCGTGGGCGAACACTTCGCCAAGATTGGAATAAGGATACGGGCTGCTTTCCAGCGCAACACCCTGATGGTTGGCGCCGGGCAGCATCTTGTCAAACTGCGCGCGGTCCACCTGCTGGACGCGACATTTGACCTCGCGCGCCAGGGTTTGGATATCGGCGACAATGCCGATCTGTTTTACCCCGGATGCAAGGCTGAGTGAGTAAAAGTGACGCCGGCGCGCCCGCAATGCTTCGTGGACAGCTTGCCGGCCGTAGAGAATATCGATGGGTGCCATGGGTGGGTGCGGTGATCGGTGAACAGTAATCAGTAATCAGAGGTCAACAGCGGAACTCCGACAACTGATCACTGGTCACTGAATCCGCCAGGTGCTTCCTTCGCGTGTGTCTTCGACCATTACGCCCAGGTCGGTCAGGCGGTTGCGTATCTCATCGGCCAGGGCGAACTGTTTGGCCGCCCGCAGCTTGCTGCGCATTTCCAGCAACAGGTCGATGAACGGCGCGGCTTCGGCGCCGGTTGCCTCGCTGCTCAGTTGCAGCCCCAGAATGCCGGCCAACTCCGCCAGCACGTCCTGCGCCGCCGCCAGAGGTTCAGCCGCCACACCCGCGTCGCGCGCCCGGTTGATCTCGGTGACCAACTCGAAGAGGCAGCCCAGCGCGCCGGCAGTGTTGAAGTCGTCGTCCATCGCTTCTTCGAACCCGCGCCGCGTTTGCTCGGCCGCCGCGAGCAGGCTGTCGACAGCGCCGCCCGATGTGATGGCGCCAACCGCGGGCCGCAAGGCGCCCCGCAAACGCGCCAGTGCGCGCGCATTGTCCTCGACCACCGTGTCGTTGTATGCCAGCGGCTTGCGGTAATGCGAGGAGAGGATAAGCAGCCGCAGAACGCTGGCCTCGTGCTGGGCCAGGAAATCGTCTATCGTCACCAGATTGCCGAGGCTCTTGGACATCTTCTCGCCCTTGAGCTGCAACATGCCGTTGTGCATCCAGAAGCGGGCAAAGGGGCGGCCGGTGTAGCTCTCAGTCTGGGCAATCTCGTTCTCATGATGCGGAAAGACCAGATCGTTGCCGCCGCCATGAATGTCGATCTCCTCACCGAGATGCTTGAGGGCCATGGCTGAGCATTCGATATGCCAACCTGGTCGACCAGGTCCCCAGGGGCTGGGCCAGGCTGGCTCGCCCGGCTTCTGCGACTTCCACAGTGCGAAATCGTTGACGTCTTCCTTGGTCTCATCAGACTCGACGCGCGTGCCGGCCATGGCCTCATCCAGCTTGCGCCGGCTGAGCTTGCCGTAGTCGTCGTCATGGCGCACCCGGAAATAGACGTCGCCGTCCATGGTGTAGGCGTAGCGCGACTCCTGCAACCCTTGCACCATCTCCACGATTTCGTCGATGGTCTCAGATACTTGTGGGTAGTTGGTGGCGGGCAGGATGCCCAGTTCAGCGATGTGACGCTTGAACTCACCGATATAACGATTGGCGATAGCAAAGGGATCGTCGCCCGCCTCGATAGAACGCCTGATGATCTTGTCATCGACATCGGTAAAATTCATGACGTGATCAACCTGGTACCCCTTGTATTCCAGGTACCGGCGAACCACGTCGAACACGATGGCCGACATCGCATGACCGATGTGCGCCTTGTCATAGACCGTCGGTCCGCAGACATACATGCGCACCTTGCCCGGCTCGACCGTCTCGAAAGGCTCTTTGCGTCGAGTCAGGGTGTTGTAGACCTGAATTGTCATAAATTAGTTGCCGTTATTCATCGGCGCGCCGAAAATCATCCGGCCAGCGCTTGTTTGAAGCACCTTGGTGACCTGCACATCGATTTCCTGGTCGATGTAGCGATGGCCATTTTCCACCACCACCATAGTGCCGTCGTCCAGATAGCCAACGCCCTGGCCGTATTCCTTGCCCTCATCGATGACGCGCACAGTGATCGACTCGCCGGGCAGCACCAGCACCTTGACGGCGTTGGCCAGCGCATTGATGTTCAGGATTTTCACACCCTGAAGCTGCGCGACCTGGTTGAGATTGAAGTCGTTGGTGATCACCGGACAGTTGAGCTGCTTGGCAAGCTGGACCAGCTTGTCATCTACCTGGCGGACGTTTTTGACATCCATATCGGTTATGACAACTGGCACCAGCGAGTCGCGCTGGAGCTTTGCGAGCATGTCCAGCCCGCGGCGGCCGCGGTTGCGCCGCAATGCATCGGACGAGTCGGCGATATACTGCACTTCATTGAGGACGAATCGGGGAATCAGCATGGGCCCCTGAATAAAGCCGGTCTGGCTGATGTCTGCGATACGGCCATCGATGATGACACTGCTGTCCAGCAGCACAGACAACGGCTCCGTCTCCGGCTCCGTCTCACCAGCGGTCTCATTTTCCCGCGGCCGAAAACGTCCACCCACCAGATTGGTGATGTCATCAGCGCGCAGCACCATGGCAGTGATGCCAAGATAGCCAAAAACGACCGCACCAATGGCCGGGAGGAGATTGCCGAAGGGAGCCGGCAACTTGGAAAGCGGCAGGGCCAGCAACGCGGCGATAACCAACCCGATGACCAGCCCGATTGCCCCGGCGACCAACTGCTGCACGGGAAGTTGGCGGATCGTCCGGCGTACCGAACGCGCCGGCTTGGTGGTGAGATAAGGAGCTACGATTGCGCCAATGACCGCAAAGATGAGTGCCGCAGGCACCGCCCATTTCAGCGTGTTGATCGTCAGTTCGGTGGAGCCAGCGATCAGTGTACCAACATACCAGCCAACAAGTCCAAAGATAACGAATAAAATAACACGGAAAATACGATCGGCCGTCATATGCTGTGTCTACCTCCTGTGTAGATTATCCCCCGACCTGTGCCTCAGGCGACTGAGTGCAACCCTTCAAGACGGATCCGAAACCAACAATAAGATAAATCCTGTGACCTGAGTTTACATCATTACCAGAGATTACGCAACAAGATTAGGCGCGAAAAAACTGCGCCGGGCCTTTTACGAGAGACCCGGCGCAGTCTGCGATCGGCTTTGCTTTGCAATGGGTTCAGGCAGCGTTGCGCGCCATGTCAGCGATCTGCGTGAAGGTGGCAGCATCATATACGGCGATGTCGGCCAGGACTTTGCGATCGATCTCGACATTGGCAACCTTCAAGCCATGCACGAGGCGGCTGTAGGACAGGTTATTCTGGCGTGATGCTGCGTTGATGCGCGCGATCCACAGGCGACGAAAATCGCGCTTGCGGTTGCGACGATCGCGGTGCGAATACCACAGCGACTTCAACATCGCCTCGTTGGCGCGCCGGAACAGCAGATGCTTGGAACCTTTTTGGCCGCGTGTCAGTTTGAGAACTTTGCGATGGCGGTTGCGAGCCGTTACGCCGCGTTTTACTCTGGTCATTTTTTAGTGCCTCTTGTTTGTGGATGCCGCTATTCCAGGGTAGGAGCCAGCTTCTTCACACGCCGACGTGCAGCGGTTTGATCGATGACGTGCGCGGAACTATAGGTGGCCTTTACCTTGGGCGCCTTCTTGCGACGCAGGTGGCCCTTTCCCTGACGCATACACATTAGTTTTCCAGTACCGGAATATCTGAAGCGCTTTGCCGTTGATTTATGAGTCTTGATTTTGGGCATAGCAATCTCTCCTCAGGTCGTTGCCATTTTCACCGGCCTGCCATCCGCACCATGTCGCAAACTCTGCCGAAAGGGCACAGATGCAAACACGTCAACACGCGGCGCTGCCGATGGGTTATTTCGTAGATTTCTGTGATTTCGGCGCCATGATCATCAAAAGGCTGCGACCTTCCATGCCCGGCTCCTTCTCGACATCACCAACATCCTGCAGGTCTGCAGCGACCCGCTTAAGCAGCTCTTCAGCCACCTCGGGATGGGTGATTTCCCGGCCGCGAAAGCGCACGCGGACCTTGACTTTCGATTCGTCCAGCAGGAACTTGCGCGCCCGGCGCAGGACCACGGCAATGTCGTGCTCGCCGGTCTTTGGCCGAAGCCGGATCTCTTTGATCTCGACTTCCTTTTGAGCCTTGCGCGCCTCGCGCTCTTTCTTGGCGCGTTCATACTGAAACTTGCCAAAGTCCATCAAACGACACACGGGCGGGTCAGCCTGCGGCGCAACCTCGACCAGGTCTGTATTGAGTTCCTGCGCCATCGACAGCGCCTGCGCTCGCGTCATGACACCCAACTGTGTGCCATCAATTCCGATGACCCGCAGTTCAGGCGCCCTGATACGCTCATTTACTCGATGTGTTTTGGTGCTAATTGCAACCCCCTTCTCAGGGTTAACAGGTTGAAGGCCATAAAAATGACCATCTCTATACCGAACACAACGCCCCCGTACTGACGCACGGGAGCGTCTCCTAAACACAGGGAGATTATAGACGAATTCACAGGAGGAGTCAAATCATCGCTTCTCTTCGAAGATCACCTCTGATTGCTCTTGCTGCCTGAACCATGGTACAATGATGGCAGTCTTTGCACCCCCTGGTGAAATCGTCGGATGTACTCGCGGAAGGAGCGTTGCCATGGTCCACCGGTATCACATTTGCATCGCTGCCCTGTTGTGCGCCCTGCTTGGGCTGTTGGTCCTGCCGCCCGCGGGCGCGCTCTCCAGTGCACCTCCCTATCAGACGTGCAGCAATGTGATCCTGAATGGCGGGTTTGAAACCAGCGGCAACTGGACGCTGGGACCTGGCCCGCTGCCGCCGATGTATGTCAACTCGCCGGTTTACAGCGGCAGCTGGGCTATGCAGACGGGCAGCCCCGGACCGACCAATGCGCTCGCCAACTCGTGGATCTATCAACGCATCACCATTCCCAACAACGCCGTCAGTGCCGATCTAAACTTCTGGACCTGGCTGACCAGCGCACCAAACGCCGGAACTGACGTGCAGCAGGCGCTGCTGCTGATACCTGGTTCCAACAATCTGAACCAACCCTTTCAAGTGCTCTGGAGCACCCAGACCAATGCGCCTGCGTGGCAGAAAATATCTGCGTCCTTGATCAATCAAAAGGGGCGTACGCTGGACCTATACTTCAATGTCTTCAACGACGGTGCTGGCGGCAACACGTCCATGGTTTTGGACAACGTCACACTGACGATCTGCCAGCCATCGTCCACGCCGACCGTGCTGCCCAGCGTCACGCCGTGGCCCACACCTGTGCCGACGTCGTTGCCCAGTGCCACGCCATTTCCCACGCCTTTGCCGGTTTCCAGCGTCACGGCATCGCCGATACCCAGCACGACTGCCTTCCCGACGCCTGCCGGTTCGGCAACACCCCTTCCACCCAACTGCGTTGACATCATTGGCAACGGCGGCTTCGAGTGGGATGGCGACTGGGCTTTTGGTTGGGACCCCCTGCTTCCTTTCTACAACAACAATGCTGCGTTTGTGCACAGTGGTGCGCGCAGCATGGCCCAGGGCGCAGTCAACCAGTCGCCAGTGACAACGCCTGCCTTTTCTTCGATTCGCCAGAACATTGTCGTGCCGCCGGACGCCTTTTCCGCCAACATCACCTTTTGGTATTATCCCATTTCCAACGCGGCCGCTGGCGGCTTCAATCGCCAGGAGCTGATTCTGCTGGACCCGCTTGCGTTCGATGAAACGGTTGCCGTCCTCTGGCGCGTGACCGAAAACAGCCAAAGCTGGCAAACCCAGACCTATGACCTGTCTCAATACCGCGGCCGCACGCTTTCGGTTTATTTCAATGCGCGCAACTCCGGGGACGGTACGTGGACCGGCATGTACCTGGACGACGTGTCGGTGGTGGTCTGCGACAGTGCGGTGGCCGTCCAACTGCCTGCCGTCATTCCGCCGATAGCAACGCCCGCGCCGGATTCCGGTATCGATAGCCTCCAACCTGGCCAACCCAATGATGTGGCCACGACCGGCGCGACTGTCATCTCCGTCTCGCCCGTTCCGTCAAGCGAGGGAAGCCCGTCCACTGCGCCAACCGCGTCGAGCAACACCGGCAGCGATGAACCCCGCCGCGAAAGGCAGCCCTTGTCGTTCTCCGACCTCAGCCCTGCCGCCGTCCTCGGCCTTGTGAGCTTTCTCGTCATTCTGGTTGTCGTGGGGATAGTTCTCTTGCGACGGCGCAAGGAAGGCGAGGAGCACGCCTCCCAGTCGACACCGATCGACGGCACGCCCGACGGCTAAACTGTGGTCAGGATGCAAGACCACAGCCCGATTGCGCCTTTCATGGAAGAATCGGAAAGATAGTTTTCACAAAACATAACCAAAAATCGGGTCACCTCACCGGATTGCAGAAAGGCAAGATCTTGCAACTAAAGGTTTTCAAGGACGAAACCGGCTTCGCCGCGTTGCGTCCCCACTGGAATACGCTGCTGGCAAACAGCGCGGCGAACACCCTCTTCCTGACCTGGGAATGGCAGTCCACCTGGTGGCGCTGTCTGGGCATCGGGGATCTCTACCTGCTGGCCTGGTTCGATGGTGACCGGTTGGTGGGCGTGGCTCCACTTTTCCTGGCGGAGGGCGACGATGGGGTGCGCCGCTTCGGGCTGGTGGGCTGTGTCGACGTCTCAGACTATCTCGACGTGATCGCCCTACCCGAATGTGAAGAGACGGTGTACAACGGACTGCTGGATTGGCTGCAAAGCGCCGACGCGCCCGTCTGGGACGAGATCCAGCTCTGCAACTTGCCCCAGACCTCACCGACCCACCGACGACTGCCGGAGCTGGCGGCCGCACGCGGTCTCAACTGCGTCGTCGCCGTGGACGACGTTTGCCCGGTCATTGAGCTTCCCGACGACTTCGAAACCTACTTACAGGAAGTGCTCAGCAAGAAACAACGCCACGAAGTGCGGCGCAAGACGCGTCGTATCGAAGAAGCGACTACCGTGACATGGTATGCCATCGACGGCGCGTCCGATCTCGAGGCTGAGACCGACGCCTTTATCGAACTGCACCGACTTAGCACTACCGAAAAGCACAGTTTCATGACGCCGGAGATGCAGGCCTTTTTCCGGGAGATCGTGCGTGAGACAAATCAGGCCGGCTGGCTGTACCTCGCATTCATTGAGCTCAATGGACAGCGCGCTGCTGCAATGCTGGGTTTCATCTACGACGGCCGCTTGCTGGTCTATAACTCCGGCTACGATCCGCAAAGTTTCGCCGAAATCAGTCCAGGCATCGTCCTTACCAGTTACATCATCGAGGATGCGATCAAGCGCAAGCTGCGTGTATTCGATTTCCTGCAAGGGGACGAGGTATACAAATACCGGTTCGGCGCGTCGGATACACTGGTGTACGACATGACGATACAACACGCGGCAAGCTAGCAAAACCAGCCATTACCGTAACTATTCAGCCAGGACTGACAGTCCTTGTCAATCACCAGAGCTTCAACTGGCGCGTCACTCACTTTGTCACAAGACCAGGACTGTCAGTCCTCTGTAGCCTGAATAGTTACCCCATTACCCAGCTTATGGATGTTTTCTCACTCCCCTCCGACCGGTCGCTGAACATCTGCATGTTGAGCGTCCATACCTGCCCGCTGGCCACCCTTGGCGGCAAGGAAACGGGCGGCATGAACGTCTATGTGCGCGATCTGAGCCGGGAATTGGCGCGCCAGGGTCACCAGGTAGACGTTTTCACCCGTTCACAGGACGCCTGTGTACCGCGCGTGTGCCATGATCTGGGCGATGGCGCGCAGGTGATCCACATCCCCGCCGGCCCGGAAATCCCGGTCAGCAAAGAGACGATCTACGAGCATATGCCGGAGTTTGTGGCCCGCGTGCAGGAGTTTGCTCAGTCCAACCACCGCCGCTATGACGTCATCCACAGCCACTATTGGCTGTCAGGCGTCGCCGCGGAGGAACTGAGCCAGGCCTGGGGTGGCATTCCCGTCATCCAGATGTTCCACACGCTGGGACACATGAAGAACCAGATCGCGCAGGCGCCGCACGAGTATGCCAGCCAGCAGCGCATCGACAGTGAGCAAGCCATCATGGCATTTGCCGACCGCATCGTCGCCGGCAGCCCGCTGGACAAGGCGCAAATGGTCTGGCTTTATAACGCCGATACGCACAAGATCGACGTGATTCCACCGGGCGTCGATCTGGCCCGCTTCCGTCCCATCGACCCGCTGGAGGCCAAGGCCCAGATCGGCGTGCCGGCCGAGAAACGCATGGTGCTCTTCGTCGGCCGCATCGAGCCGCTGAAAGGCATCGACACCCTCCTGCGCGCCATGAAACAGGTCGCTGAGGACTGCGGCGGCTGCGAAGGACTGACCGTTGCCATCGTCGGCGGCGACCCGTCGGAGTCAGAGGAACAGATGACCGCCGAGATGGCCCGCCTGCATCGACTGCGCGCCGAGCTGGGCATTGAAGACCTGGTCACGTTCCTTGGTAAACGCGACCAGGACAGCCTCCCCTATTACTACTCGGCTGCTGAGGTCGTGGTCATGCCCAGCCATTACGAGAGCTTCGGCATGGTCGCTCTGGAGGCCATGGCCTGCGGAACGCCGGTCATCGCCAGCCGCGTCGGCGGGCTAAAGTTCGCGGTCGTCCATGGCTACACCGGACTGCACGTGCCGGTCGCTAACCCCAATGCACTGGCCGGAGCCATCACGCGCGTCCTCAAGAACGACGCCCTGCGTTGGGAGCTGGAACGCAACAGCCGGCGCATCGCCCAGAACTATAGTTGGCACAACATCTCCTGCCAGGTGTTCGACCTCTACACAGCGGCCATCGCGGCCCGCGATGCAAGCCATCGCGCCACACGCGAGCCTCTTCCAGCGTTGTGACCCGCTTTCTCTTCGTATCTCTCCCGCTTGCCGGGCACATCGATTGGGGCGGCATGTTGGCGACGGCCAGCGAGTTAACCAGACGGCCGGAACACGCCGTCGCCTGGGCCAGCGGCCCGGCCATCGCTCCGGCGATCGAACGCGCCGGCGTCGAATTCCTCGACTTGCAGCGCACCGGCTGGATCGATCCGCAGCCGGTGCCCGCCGGGTTGACAACTGAGCAGCTTGCCAGCGCCCGCCAGCAACGCGCGCTGGATGCCTGGCTGCACCAGCAACGAATCCTGGCTGCGGCGCGCGATCTGGAGGCGACGGCAGCCAACTGGCAACCCGACGTGATCGTCGCCGAGCCGTACGCGGCAGCCGGCGCGCTGGTCGCAGAGCGGATTGGCTTGCCGCTGGCCGTGTGTGGCCGGCCGGCGCTCACGCCCCAGGGTCAGTTGCGCCAAACCGGTGGCGAGGCCACCCAGCGAATCGAGGCACTATGCCGCGACTTCGGCGTGTCCGGCGACTACTGGGACGTGGCTGCCGGCCAAATTCGCTCGCGTTGGCTGCATCTCGATTTCTTCTCCCGCCGTTGGTATGCCGATCTGCCCCAGCTCGGTCAGCAGACGCGCTTCTTCGGTGGTGGCGGGCAAGCCGGCCAACCGCGCACTGGCCGCTCGAATACCATCCTGATCACATTAGGCAGCCTGTTCACCGACGATCCGGTCTTCTTGCGCATCGCCGCCGCCGCGGTGCTGGCTGAAGGCGGCCGGCCACGGGTGATCACAGGTAAGAGAGGCGTCGGCGCCACCACAGAGTCGCTCGACCTCCCACCCGGCACGGAAGTAACCGACTGGGTTGATTTCGACGCGGTGTTGCCTGGCGCAGCCGGCATCATTCACCACGGCGGCGTTGGCACGACCCACGCGGCCCTGCGCCACGGTGCGCCCCAGGTTGCGGTGCCACACGCCGGTGACCAACATGCACAGGCCGGGCGGATTACGCTCGCCAAGGTAGGCTACGGCGTGCGCCCGGTCGACTTCACACAAACCAACGCCCGCTGGTTCGCCCACCAACTGCTCAACAGCGACACGCTACACGCCGTTGCCGACAAGTGGCAGACCGATCTCGCATGGCTGGGCGGCCCTTCTGCCGCCGCCAGCGCTCTCTTGAAAGTGACAGGTCCATGATTGGACAGGGCGCTCTCTTCTCGCTCCGTGGTTCTCTCCCAGCCCAGTCCATGGTATAATCTGACGTGTGACTATGCACGCCGCCACTGCCCAGGTTGGAATCAATGCCCAGCTCCTGTCGGGCGCTGAGACCTATCGCAGCGCTGGTGTCAGCGGCTACATCCGCCAGCTTTTGACCCATCTTCCGGCAGCCGCGCCCGACATGCAGTTGACCGCATTCTTGCCCGCAGGCAGCTTGCAGCCGGTCGACCGGCTTACCCAGGCTCACAGTCGCCTGCAGACCCGCAAGCCCCGGCAGCGCATCCTGTGGGAACAAACTGCGCTGCCGGGACAGGTGCGGCAGCGCCGGCTCGACCTGCTGCATGGCGCGGTCAATGTGACCCCGCTGCTCAGCCTTTGCCCAACGGTGGTGACTATCCACGACCTCAGCTTCATGCGCTATCCCCAGGCATTCCCTGCTACCCAACGGCTTTACCTGCACAGCCAGGTGCGTCGTTCGGCGCGCCATGCCCGCCAGGTGATCGCAGTATCGCAGGCCACCAAAGACGATGTCGTTGCCCTGTTCGGCGTACCACCGGAGCGGGTCACCGTGGTATACAACGGCGTGGACGCCGTATTTTCGCCCGCTTCGCCAGACACAATCGACGCATTCCGGCGGGAACGAGGCCTCCCTCAGCGATTCATCTTGCATCTGGGGACATTGGAGCCGCGCAAAAACCTGGCGCGGCTGGTGGAGGCATTTGCGCGGACCAGGCAACAACTGCCCCAGGTTGACGATCTGAAGCTGGTGCTGGCCGGCGGCAAAGGCTGGGACTACGACGACATCTTTGCGGCTGTCGAGCGCCTGGGGTTGCGTGAACACGTGCTGTTCACCGGCTATGTGCCGGACGCAGACCTGCCATGGTTTTATCGGGCGGCGACAGTGTTCGCCTATCCGTCGCTGCTGGAAGGCTTCGGGCTGCCGGTGCTGGAGGCCATGGCTTGCGGAACACCCGTAATCACGTCGTCCGTCTCATCGCTGCCGGAGGTGGCGGGAGACGCGGCGCTGCTGGTCGATCCCGGGTCCGTTGAAGCGCTGGCCGCGGCGCTGATACGGGTGCTTGGCGACGCGGCGCTGGCCGATGAGATGCGCCGCAAGGGGTTGCAACAGGCCGGCCGGTTTTCCTGGCAACGCACCGCGGCCGAGACAGCCAGCGTCTATCGCGCCGCGTTGGCGGGCGCCCACACAGGAGGCAAAGCGTGAGCAGCGCCCGGCTCTTGAAGATCGTTACGGTCGTCACGGTCCTGACGGACATCGTGCTGATCTTCGCTGCGTTCGGCATCGCTTACGTGATCCGCTATCAACTGCAGTGGTTCCGCGATGTCGATCCGGCTTATTTCACGACATTCCTGCCCTATGTGCCCATGGCCGTCCTGCAAGCAACGCTGACGTTGATCGCGTTCGGCCTGGAGGGTGTGTTTCGCCCCAGGCGCGGCGCCAGTCTGGCCGACGAGATCTACGGCGTGATCAACGGCGTGACTACGGGCTTCGTGATCGAGGTCTTCATCCTCTTCTTCTGGCGACCGCTGGTCTACTCGCGATTGATTTTCGTCTACGCGACCGCTCTGATCATGCTGTTCATCATCCTGGCACGGGTGGTGCGACGAAGCGTGCTGAGCCAATTGCGCAGCCATGGCACCGGTCTGGACCGGGTGCTGATCGTGGGCGCCGAGAACGTGGGGCTGACGGTGATGCGCAACCTGATCGCTCAGCCGGAGCTGGGGTTTGAAGTGGTTGGTTTTGTGGACGACAATCCGATGCGTGGCCAAACGAACATCGGTCGCTTCCGCGCGCTGGGCAACACCGACCGCTTGCCGCAGATTCTGGCAGAGGAGGCTATCGACGAGGTCATCGTGACCCTGCCCTGGAACGAGCGGCGCAAGATCCTGGACATCGTGAATCTGTGCGCCCGCAGCAACGTCCAGCCGCGGGTCGTGCCAGACCTGTTCCAGATCAGCCTGAGCATGGTGGACATGCGCGATGTGGCCGGAATCCCGATGCTCTCGCTGCACGAGCCGACGCTCAGCCCGTGGGCGCGCGCCTTCAAGCGTTTCATCGACGCGTTCGGCGCCGCGTTGGGACTGGTGCTGCTGTCGCCATTCCTGCTGATGATCGCGATCGCGATACGGCTGGACAGCAGGGGGCCGGCGCTGTTCCGCCAGAGCCGTGTCGGGCGGCACGGCAAACAGTTCCAGGTCATCAAGTTTCGTTCCATGGTGCGCAACGCGGAGGCGCTGAAGTCAGAGGTGAGCCACCTGAACGAAGCCGAGGGGGCGATGTTCAAGATCCGCGAGGATCCGCGTGTGACGCGCACGGGCCGGTTTCTGCGGCGCACCAGCCTGGACGAATTGCCGCAGTTGTGGAACGTGCTGCGCGGCGACATGAGCCTGGTGGGGCCGCGGCCGGCATTGCCGGAGGAAGTGGCCGGATACGCGGACTGGCATCGCCAGCGGCTGGCGACCTCGCCAGGAATGACCGGTCTGTGGCAGGTCAGCGGCCGCAGCGACTTGCCCTTCGACGAGATGGTGTTGCTGGATATCTACTACGTCGAAAACTGGTCGCCGTTCCTCGACCTGAGCATTTTGCTGCGCACTGTGCCGCTGATCTTGAGCGGCAGCGGCGCGTATTAGGGTACTTTCCATGAGCCACACAACTCGTACTCCTACTCTTCCTCGTACTCGCACTCAAAAAGCCCGGTCCTGCGGCCGGCCATCGGAAAGAGCACGAGCAGGAGTACGAGTAAGAGTTCGAGCAGGAGCAGGAGCGAGGCAGTGAAGCACTGGAAGTTACTGGTGCTGCTGGCGATCGGGCTGGCCCTGCGGCTGGCGTTGATGCCGTTGCCCGATCCGTATCCCGCGGACCTGACCACCTTCTGGCTGCCGTGGATGAACTTTGGCGCAACCCACGGCCTGGGACAGCTCTACCAGCATGGCGAGCCGGTAGTCAACTACCCGCCGCTTTATCTGGCGCTGCTAACCTTTCTTGGCAGACTCTACGGCGTTCTGCGGCCCGGTTTCGACTACACACCGCTGCAGAGCGTGCTAATCAAGCTGCCGGCCGTTGTGGCCGATCTGATCGTCGGTGCGATGCTCTACTTCGCGGCGCTGCGGGTTGCAGCCGGCGAGCTGCGAGCCAACGGTTCGGGCCTGGCGACGGAAACTGCTGCTGGCGACACACAGCCCTCCAAAGGGTTGACGATGGCGCTGCTGGCAGCCGGCCTGTGGCTGCTCAACCCGGCGACGATCTACGTCAGCAGCTACTGGGCGCAGGTGGATGCGATTCACACCATGTGGATGGTGGCCGCGCTGCTGGCCGCGCTGGGCAAACGCTGGACCTGGAGCGGGCTGCTGATCGGTCTGGGGTTGCTGACCAAGTTGCAGGCTGCCATTCTTCTGCCGCTGCTGCTGATGTTGGCCTGGTGGAACGGTTGGCGGGCGGTCGGACGCTGGAGCGCGGGCCTGGCAGCCATCTTGCTGCTTGGTATCCTGACACCCATGGTCGCCGGCGTGTTGGGTCCGGTGCTGAACGCCTATACGGGAGCGGTGGGCTTCTATCCCGCGTTGAGCATGAATGCCTACAACCCGTGGTATCTGGTGCAGGCTGCCAGCGTGCAGCTTCTGGACCAGCCGCTGCTGGACTCGGCGCGGGTGATTGGGCCGGTGACGCTGCGCTGGGTCGGTTTGGCGCTACTGGCTGGCTATGTACTGGCGATTCTGTGGACGCTGGGCAGACGCTGGCAGCCCAGGCAACCAGGTCTGGTCCGCTGGCCGGCAACAAGCCAGCAACTGGACGGGTTCTTCGCGTCCGGTCTGCTGGTGTTCGGGTTTTTCATGCTGGCGACCGAGATGCACGAACGCTATGTTCTGCCCGCGCTGGCTTTTCTGGCGCTGCCCGCCGCGCTGCGCGGCAGGCAGCGCTTACTGGCATACCTGCTGCTGTCGGGCGTGATACTGCTTAACTTGTTGCGTGTGTTACCCTTCGCGCCCGCCGTATATCAGCTGTTCGAGCGAATTCCCGCCGACCGCGTGTTGATGGCGCTGGCGAGCACGGCGCTGTTCGCATGGTGGACGCTGCTGTATCTGCGGGTCAGCAGGGCCACAGGCAGAACTTCGCAAGTCGCCGCTCAGTAATATTGGCTGCTTCGTTCGTCAAGACAACTGCCTGTGTTTGGGCGGCGACTTCCGAAGTCCCGCAAGCTGGAAAAGGAAAACAACCATGGATTGGCAACACTATCTCACGGATTACAACGAGGGCCTCGGCCTGGTGTACGAGCGGTTTGTGCTGAACGACTTTCTGCTGAAGATGCAGGCTGAACACGGCGTCGAGTCGGTGTTGGAAGCTCCGCTCTACGGTATGGCGGGCGTCAGCGGCATCAACAGCGTGGCATTGGCCGAGGCCGGGTGCGAGGTGACGCTGGCCGACAACAACCCGGTTCGTTTGGCGGGGGTGCAGCGAATCTGGAATGAGCTGGGGCTGCCGGTCAGCCTGGTGCACGTGAACGACTGGGGCGCCCTGCCCTTTGAGGCCTCCACCTTCGACCTGGCGTGGGAGTGGGCCGGCCTCTGGTACCTGGGCGATGCCCAGGCGCTGATCGAGGAACTGGTGCGGGTCAGCCGCGACCTGGTCTTCATCGCGATGCCCAACCGCTGGCAGGTCGGCTACCTGATGCGCAAGTATCTGCTGGAGCCGGAGTTCTTTGAGCGCATCGGCGGGCGTGAGGCCTGGGTCAACATGAACATGATCAAGCGGCTGTTGCGCTGGCTGGACGTGGAGATCATTGACGAGGGTGTGCTCGACGTGCCGCCCTGGCCGGACACCGTCATGCCGGCCGGCCAGGTGCTGGAGAAGCTGGGTGTGCGTTCAGAGCGAATGCAAGACCAGTTCTCCGGCGACGACTGGGAGTGGTCCACCATGGCCTACTACCTGGGCGAGCAGCCGGAGCTGCGCGCGCGGGTGATGCGCTATGCCTGGCTGGACCACGCGCCGCTGCCGTGGCAGGTCAAGAGCGTCTGGGCGCACCACCGCTACGTCGTCGGCAGGAAGCGGTAATCTCGTACTCGTACTTCTACTCGTCCTCGTCCTCGAAAACCGCCCGTTTACAGACGAGTACGAGTACGAGGAAAAGTACGAGTACGAACCAGAAACGGAGCGTCTATCGTGTCGCGCTGGCGTCGCGCGCGGAGAAGGCGATCAGCGTCTGGCCGATCCAGTAGGTCAGCATCACCGTGATGCCGCCCAGATCGATCGGCGTGTCGAACATGCGCAGCGAGAGGATGGAGTCGCTGGCGGTGAAGAAGAGTGCGCCGGCCAGTCCGGCCAGCGCCGAGGTACGCACGATCTCTTGCACGCCGACGCGTGCCGACGCCCGCCAAAGCATCGCGCAGATCACCAGCATGTAGACCAGCACCGGGACCGCCATCGCGCCAAGGTCGCCGGCAGTCGTCAGATAGGCATAGATCAGCACGCCGTAGCCGAAAGCCAGCACGGCCCCCAGCGGAAAAAATCGCCGGCTGTCACGCGTGAAGGCAAAGATATAGGCGACGTGGCCCAACAGGAAAGCGATCAGACCGAAGAGGAAGGTCGCGTCGCCTGCCTCCAGCAGAATGTCGCCCAACGCACATAGCAACAGACCTACCGCCACTGCCATCTGATAGCGACCCCGGCGCGGCAGCCAGCTCACCCACAGCGCCAGACAAAGCACCGGGATCGGCTTGGTGACCATGCGCAGCAAATAGGCGTTGTCCATTCGTCCGGCAGCGATGTACAACACAGCCGTCACCACACCGATGACGAGGAGGACGACCGTACGGGTTGATGGGCGGGCGGATCGGTTGAGGGTTGTGCTCATTGCTGTTGCTCCTTCGATTGGTTCCGTTGGCACCGTTGCCCATAGTGTACGCCAGATTTCCTTCCCGCGCCATGTGCGGCGTCATATCTGGCGACAAAAAACGCGCTTGCACCGGCGAGAACAGGAGATTCCCTGATGAGACTGGAGCTGGCTGCGCGGCAGCCGTTTTCGCTGCGCAGCGTGATACATTCCCACGGCTGGCCGCAGTTGCTGCCGTGGAAGGGTCTCGTATACGTGTTCTGGGATTGGGATTCGCCGGCGGAGACAGGAGGCAACGAATGAAAGCACCAGCGACTGTCGTCTTTGTGACACTGGTTGCGTTGATACTGGCCGGCTGCGTTGCGCCACAGGCGACTGCACCGGCTTCGCCAAATCTCGAACCGCCGGCTACCGCAACTATGGTTCCGGCCACACCGACCGCGGCGGCCACTTCGGTTCCTGCCACCCCTGCCCCCTCACCCACATCGCTGGACGCCGAGACGCCCGCGGCAACCCCCTGGCCGACTGTTGCCTCGGTCACAACGGGCGACTTTCCCTGTGATCTCACGCGCTGGGTGGCGCCAACGCCGCCGCCTGTCACATACAGTTTCGGCGAGCTCGACCCGACCACCGGTCTGCATGTCACCGGCAACGCACAGGTGATCGACCCGCTGACCTGGCGGCTGGAGATCACCGGCACCGTTGCGACGCCGTTGATGGTGACGCTGGACCAGATTCGCTGCATGCCGCGGCAGGAGATCCAATGCACGTTGGTTTGTCCCGAGACCTTCGAGGACACGACGACATGGGCCGGCCCGCGGCTGTGGGACGTGCTGTCCATGGCCGGTTTGCCAGAGGAGATTTCCAGCATTCGACTGGTCGGCGCTGATGGCTACGGCGCGTGGATTCCCGTCTCGCTGGCTCAGCAGGATGACAGCCTGCTAGCCTACGAGTGGCAGGGTGAGCCGCTGCCGATCCTGCACGGCTTCCCGCTGCGCGCCGTGTTCCCCGAATCCCCTGGCTACATGTGGGTCAAGTGGCTGGTGCGCATCGAAATCCGCTAAGCTGGTGTAATCGATCTCAGTTTGACATGGGTGGCACGCACGTGCTACTGTAACCCCGCGCTCGAGACGGTGCACGCCCGATATCCGTTACGAGGACGACGTTTCACAGGTTGAAGGAAGCTGCTCATATGACTGACAAGGTGCTGGTGATCGAGGACGAGCCTGCTCTTCAGGAAACCCTCGCTTACAATTTGACACGCCAGGGGTACGAAGTGATCACGGTCGGCGACGGCAAGGAAGGCATTGCTGCCACCCGCCGCGAGCAGCCCGATCTGTTGATCCTGGACCTGATGCTCCCCGGCGTGGACGGGATCGAGGTGTGCCGCGTGCTGCGCCAGGAGATGAACATGCCGATCCTGATGCTGACGGCCAAAGCAGACGAGATCGACAAGATCGTCGGTCTGGAGGTCGGGGCGGACGACTACATGACCAAGCCGTTCAGCATGCGCGAGCTGATGGCCCGCGTCAAGGCTATGTTGCGCCGCGAGCGGCTGATCCGCGAGGAACTGGCCGCGCTGGATGTTTCGCCGTCGAGACAACAGGTTGCGTTTGGCAATCTGGTCATTGACGAGGCGCGCCATGAGGTGCGCCGGGACAACGCCCCCTTGGCCATGAAGCCCAAGGAATACGAGCTGCTGCTCTTCCTGGCGCGCCAGCGCGGCATCGTCGTGTCGCGCGATCTGATTCTGGAACGTGTCTGGGGCTGGGATTTCGACGGCGGCAGCCGGACTGTGGATGTCCACATCCGCTGGCTGCGCGAGAAGATCGAGGATGATCCTGGCAACCCGGTGCGGATTGTGACCGTGCGCGGCATTGGATACCGATTTGAGGGGTGATGTTTCGATCAATCCGCTGGCGCATTGCCGTTCCCTACATCGTTCTGACACTGGCTGTCTTGCTGGGGTTGACGTTGCTGGTCACCAACCGGGCGCGCGCCGAGCACCTGGCCGACCTCAAGATCACGCTGCTGTCAGAGGCTCGCTTGATCGGCGACACGGCCACGCCATTGCTGGCCCAGTCCGACGGGCAGGTGGATGAGCTGAGTCTCGACGCCCTGGCGCGCGGTTGGGCCGATCTGATCGACGGGCGGGTCACGATTATCGCCGCCGACGGTGTGGTGATTGGGGAATCGAACCGCGACAGCGATACCATGGAAAACCACCTGAACCGGCCCGAAGTCAGAGACGCGCTGGCAGGCGGATCGGGGTCAGCTACACGGTTCAGCGCCACGCTGGGACAGGAGATGATGTACGGTGCCGTGCCGATCTACGCGGACAATGAGGTAGTTGGTTTCGCGCGGGTCGCCCTGCCGCTGGATCAGATCGAGCGCAGCGTGGCACGGCTGCGGCAGCCGCTGATCGTCATCGCCATCGCTGCCGCGATCGCCGTTCTGCTGGTGGCTCTCTTCATCGCCGGCCGCATCGCGCGCCCGGTGGAACAGTTGACGGTTGTCGCCGACCGCATGGCAAGCGGGGACTTCAGCATGCGCGGCAGTCCAACCACCCGGGACGAAGTCGGCAGGCTCACGATCGCGTTCAACCGCATGGCCGAGGAGTTGGAGGACAAGGTGACGCGGCTGACTCGCGAGCGCAGCCGGCTGGAGGCGATTCTGGAAAATCTGGCCGACGGGATCATCATCGCCGATCCGAAAGGGGACGTGCGGTTGATTAACCCGGCCGCGTCGGAGCTTCTCAAGACGACGCAGGCCACCGCGCGCGGTTCGAGTTTTGCCAACGTCGTCCGCCACCACCAGATCATCGACCTCTGGCAGAAATGCCGCAGCAGCGGGCAAATCCAGGCCGGCGCGGTGGAGATCGATCGCCAGGGCATCTTCTGGCAGGTCATCGTCACCACGTTTCAGGAGGCCTATGCGCAGGGCTATCTGGTGATCATCCAGGACCTGTCGCGCATTCGCCGTCTGGAAACTGTGCGCCGCGACTTCGTCAGCAACATCTCGCATGAGTTGCGCACGCCGCTGGCCTCGTTGCGTGCACTGACCGAAACGCTGCGCGACGGTGCGCTGGATGATCCGCCGGCCGCCGAGCGTTTCCTCGACCGCATGGAGACCGAGATCGACTCGCTGACGCAGATGGTCGAGGAACTGCTGGAGCTGTCACGCATCGAGTCAGGACAGGTCGCGCTGCGACTCAAACCCAGCGACGTGGCCGACATCATCCTCCCGCCGGTGGAACGGCTCAGCACACAGGCCGAGCGCTATGGCGTCCTGCTGAACGTCGATATCGCGCCCGACCTGCCGCTGGTGTTGGCCGACACAGAGCGTCTGCGGCAGGTGGTGTCTAACCTGGTTCACAACGCCATCAAGTTCACGCCGACCGGCGGATCGGTGACAGTACGCGCGTATTCAGGCCGCGAGAACCAACTGCCACGCGGCGCCCGCCCACCAGGCGCATCCATCACCGGCCCGTGGCCGCTGGTGATCGTGGAAGTCAGCGATACCGGCTACGGCATTTCGGATCGTGACCTGCCCCGGATCTTCGAGCGATTCTACAAGGCGGACCGATCGCGCGGCCGCACCGGCGGCACCGGTCTGGGCCTGTCGATTGCTCGTCATCTGGTCGAGAGCCACAAAGGCGTCATCTGGGCCGAGAGCGTCGAAGGGCGCGGCAGCACGTTCCGCTTCACCGTGCCGGTTGCTTGAGTGCACCTGCACCCGCGAGCCGGCTGCGTATTGCCCCGTTCTGAACTCCCCATTCCATTAACAGTCTGTTAACGCAACGATCACAACAACTTAATCGCCTTGTGCAGGGACGTTAACCGCGCCGTGTTATGCTGGCAGCGTAATGAGATGTCGTTTCCTGCACAAGTTGCACAGTGAAGCCCCATCACAATCCGCAGGACGCGGACGAACGTGGGGCTTTGGCTTGCCGGGCAAACGCATCTTCCGACAGCTAGCATACAATTTGGTATAAGGAGCAGAGTTCCATGCGACGTTTTCTACTTGTGGGCCTGATCATCACGGCCTTTGTCCTTTCGGCTTGCGGCGGTAGTTCGACGCCTGAGCCGACCGCGGCTCCCGCCGCACAGCCTACAGCCGCAGCCGGGCAAGCGACCGGAAGCGATGGCGATGGCCGGATCTTGAACTTTCCGGCAAGCTGACCGGCGGCTGGTTCGTCGGCATTGCCGTTGCCTGTGATGCAGTTGGCTGCAACTGAATTCCAGCAGATGCACAAGGATGTCGAGATCACCGTGACCGCTGGTGGTTCGGGCGCCGGTCGTTCGCAGGTCTGTCAGGGCCAGGTTGACATCGGCAACAGCGACGTGCCACTTTCCGAGCAGGGAAAACCGACCTCAACTGCGGCAGCGCAGGTCGAGACAGCGGTTGCCATCCAGGCGTTCGGTCCGGTCGCCAACAAGGTTGGTCCCGGCAGCGTCACCTCGTTGACCAAAGAGCAGCTTCAGGGCATCTTCTCAGGCGCGCATCACCAATTGGTCCGAGGTCGGCGGCGACGATCAGGCAATCGTGCTGGTGAACCGGGCCAAGGGTTCCGGTACACGCAAGAACATGGCTAACTACCTGTTCGACGGCGACGACGAGCAGTTCGCCGTCGGCGCCTGAGGAAGACAACAACGAGACCGTTCTGCAGACGATCAGCCAGGCTCCTGGCGCCATCTCCTACCTTGGCTTCGCCTATCTCGGCAATCCGACCTGGTGGCCTTTGCCATCGACGGCGTTCAGCCGACCCGCGAGGACATCCAGAACGGTTCGTGGCCGATTGCTTCGCCCGGCTATTCGATCACCAAGGATCAGCCGACCGAGCTCGAACAGGCTTTCCTGGACTTTGTCCTGAGCGCTGACTTCCAGAACAGCCCTGAGTTCGCTCAGCTTGGCTTCGTTCCGGTCGCCCAGTAAACAAAATAGTTAGTCGTTTTGTCAGATGGGCTGCGGTTTCGTGACCGCGAGATCGCAGCCCATCTTTTCTTGTTGTCAGGATACTGCTGATGAAAACCGCTAGCCTGCGCCGGAAAGCCATACTCGTCCAGTCGATCTTTTTGCGGCGGCGGCGCTCCTCATGCTGACGAGCATCGCGCTGGTGCTCTTCATCGGTTCCCGCGGACTGACTCTCTTCAAAACCTATTCGCCGGCGGACTTCTTCTTTGGGACGAGTTGGAACCAGACGACTCATACATACGGCGTCATCCCGCTGCTGTACGGTTCGCTCATGACCACGTTTCTGACGCTGCTGGTCAGTGTGCCGCTGGCTATTCTGGTGGCCATCTTCATGGTCGAGGTCGCGCCTGGCCCGATCCGGCGGGTCATGCGTTCCACCGTGGAACTGTTCGCGGCTCTGCCGTCGGTGATCTTCGGCCTGCTGGCCTTGACGTTCATCGTTCCTTGGGTGCGGGTGACGTTCAACGCCCCGCTCGGCAAGGGTATTCTGCCCGCCGCCATCGTACTCATCTTCATGGTCCAACCGACTATCGTGACCATCACCGAAGACGCCGTGCGCAATGCCGCCAGTTCGCTGCGCGAGGCGTCTCATGCCGTCGGCGCCACGCGTTGGCAGATGCTTTCAGGCGTGATTATTCCCGCCAGCCGCCAGGGCATCCTCACGGCGGTGATCCTGGGACTGGGCCGGGCTGTCGGCGAGACAATGGCCGTGCAGATGGTGATCGGAAACATCACGGTGCGTATCCCGAAGACATTGACCGAAGGTGCAACAACAATGCCGGCCGCCATCGTGACGCAATTGCCCGAAGCCGCTGATCCACAGACCCGCTCAGCGCTGATTATGGTCGGCTTTCTGCTGCTGGTGATAGCGTTTGGCTTGATCCTGGCTGTGCGCACAGTCAGCGGTCGCAGCGGGAAAAGTACCAAGCCGGTCAAGAGCGAAATGCCGAGCCAGTGAGCGGCGATCCACGTGATCCGCTGCGCGAGCTCGCGCGAGAGGCGCGAGATGGAGGCGAGCCGATGAACAGCCAACCCTTTGGCAATGGTCGCCCCTTGGACGACGTGTTTACCGGACGCGCGCGCGATCGCTGCGGCGAGCGCATCATCGACCGTTTCGCGACCGGCTTTGATGTGGGCGGCCGCGCTGCTGCTGGTAATCGTCCTGTTCGCCGTGGTCGCGTCGCTGCTGATAGCAGGAATACCAGTGCTCAGCCCGGAATTCCTGCTGACCCGGCACGTTTACCAATCCGGGATCGGTCCACAGATTTGGTGTACGTTCTATGTCCTGTTTCTGACCTTGCTGATCGTCGTACCGGTTGGCACCGGCGCGGCTGTCTACATGTCGGAGTATGCGCGACCGGGCCGGTTGACCAACATCATCCGCTTCAGCACAGAAGCGCTGGCGTCGGTGCCGTCCATCGTCTACGGCGTGTTTGGTTCGATCGTGTTCCTGGTGACCATGGGACTTGGCTACAGCGTGTTGAGCGGTGCGCTCACGCTGGCCTTGCTCAACCTGCCACTGATGGTGCGCGTGGCCGAGGATGCCATTCGCTCGGTGCCAGCGTCCTATCGCGAGGCAAGTCTGGCGCTGGCAGGCAGCAAATGGGAAACGGCGCGCAAGATCGTTCTGCCTACTGCCTTGCCCGGTCTGCTGACAGCGATTGTGCTGACAGCCGGCCGCATCATCGGCGAGACTGCGCCGCTGATTCTGACTATGGGAACGACGGTTTCGCCCAACGCCTACTTCAGCCTCAACCCGCTTGTCAGCACGGGTGAAACGTTGGCCGTCCATATCTGGGTTATCAAGATCATCGGCTTGCCGGGTGTTCCAAATTCTCAGGCGGCGGCCGACGGCTCGGCCGCGGTGCTGCTTCTGATGGTGCTGGTAATCAACATCTTCGTCGCTTTCTTCAACACAAGACTCGAACGCCGGCTGCGCGGCGGATCTCCGCCGCTGCCGCGTGCTGGCGGCAGCAAGAAAAGGTCGGCTCATGAACTGCAAGGCAAACGGATAATGTCTCCGGAAGCAATCACTGATTCTCTGCAAGGCGTGGTCTTGGGGCGCAATCAAGGCACCGGCGAAATGGCGACCGCTGAAGTCGAGGCGCGCAACTTCAACTTCTACTACGACAACGGCGGCTTCAAGGCGCTTAAAGACATCAACCTGCGCATGGGTCGCCACCAGGTAACGGCGCTGATCGGCCCGTCAGGTTGCGGCAAATCCACGTTTCTGCGCGCCATCAATCGCATGCACGATCAGACGCCGGGCACGGTTACCGAAGGCGAACTCCTCTTCGAAGGCGAGGACATCAACCAAGTCGATGACCTGATCGATCTGCGCAAGAAGATCGGGATGATCTTTCAGCGCCCGAATCCCTTTCCGATGACTATTTTCGACAACGTTGCTTATGGATTGCGGCTGGAAGCGCAGGCGTTCCGCAAGTCCGAGATCAGCGACAGTGTGGAACAAGCGTTGCGCGACGCGTATCTATGGGACGAGGTCAAGGACAAGTTGCGCCAGTCAGGTCTGGCGCTGTCGGGCGGGCAGCAGCAACGGCTCTGCATTGCACGCGCGATTGCCGTCAAGCCCGAAGTGATCCTGATGGATGAGCCGTGCGCCGCGCTGGACCCGATTGCGACCCTGGCCATTGAAGAGCTGATCAACGAACTCACGAAAAACTACACCATTGTCATCGTAACCCACAACATGCAGCAGGCGGCGCGCGTTTCGCAGTACACCGCGTTTTTCACGACCGATGCCAGCCGGACCGGCCAGTTGGTAGAGTTTGGTCCAACCACCGAGATTTTTACCAATCCCAAGGATAGCCGGACTGAGGACTATATCACAGGACGCTTTGGTTAGGGTGTTCTTCCTGTGGAGCCAGCAATGAATTCGAATCAGACCAATGGATCGGCGACGCCGTCAGCCAAATATGTGCTCGAAGTGGACAGGCTCAACGTGCATTACGGCCGCTTTCTCGCGGTGCGCGATATTGAACTGAACATCGAGCGCAACAAGGTCACGGCATTGATCGGGCCGTCAGGCTGCGGCAAGAGCACCGTCTTGCGCTCGATCAACCGCATGAACGACCTGGTTGACGCCGCACGTATCGATGGCCAGGTTCGTTTCCACGGCAAGAACATCTACGACGCCGACGTGGACGCAGCCGAAGTGCGACGGCGGATCGGTATGGTATTTCAGAAGCCGAACCCGTTTCCGAAGAGCATCTACGACAACATCGCGTGGGGCGTGCGCGTCAACGGTGTCAAGAAGAACATGGACGACATCGTCGAGCAGGCTTTGCGCGGCGCGGCCCTCTGGGACGAAGTGAAGGACAAGCTCAAGCAGAGTGGCCTTTCCCTCTCAGGCGGCCAGCAACAGCGGCTGTGCATTGCACGCGCCATCGCGATCCGCCCCGACATCATTTTGATGGACGAACCAGCCTCCGCTCTGGATCCGATCGCTACATTGCGTATCGAAGAGTTGATGACGAATCTGGTTAAGGAATACACGATCATCATTGTGACGCACAACATGCAACAAGCCGCCCGCATTTCGGACTACACCGGCTTCTTCTCGGTGACGCCTGACCGCACCGGCTATCTGGAAGAGTTCGGCCCTACTAAACAAGTCTTTACCAGCCCGACCAGCCAGATCACCGAGGACTACATCACGGGACGGTTTGGGTGATCAGACAACGGCAACCGGCACATGGGTTGGACGTCCCGGCTTCCGACGATCTCTCATAACAACCGAGGATTGAGGCAATGGCAAAACCGAAAGTACTATTTCTTTGCACTGGCAACTCAGCGCGTAGCCAGATGGCGGAAGCATTCTTACGCAAGTACGCCGGCGACCGCTACGATGTGTACAGCGCCGGCCTGGAACCCAACGGCATCAACCCCTACACACGTCAGGTGATGACTGAGGCCGGTCTCGATCTGGCAGGCCAACGATCGAAGAGCGTTGCGGAGTACCTTGGCAAGATCAATTTTGGCTATCTGATTACCGTCTGCGACCATGCCGAGAAAAACTGTCCGACGACATTCTTAGGTGTCAGCAACCGGTTGCACTGGTCATTTGAGGATCCGGCAGCCTTTGAAGGCAGCGAGGATGACACGTTGGCGAAATTCCGGGAAGTTCGCGATCAGATCGACCAGCGTATTCAGGCCTGGCTCACCGCAAACTAATAGACAGCATCCAAGAACATGTACCTGCGAACGACCAGCTAGCAGGCGTTCTCTTTCTACAGGCGTCAACATTGGACCATCATGACTAAGAAAACCGTTCTCTTCCTCTGCACCGGAAACTCCTGCCGCAGCCAGATGGCTGAGGGATTGGTGAATCATTTTCTCGCGGCAACCTGGCAGGCTGTCTCGGCAGGCACGCAGCCTTCCGGTTATGTCCATCCACTGGCCGTCACCGCTATGGCTGAGTTGGGTATCGACATCAGTGGCGGGCGTTCGAAGAACGCCGACGAGTTCCGAGCGCGGCCCCTCGATCTGGTGATCACCGTTTGCGACGATGCGGCTGAAAACTGCCCGCTCTGGCTGGGAGAGGGTCGGGTCGTCCACCATTCGTTTCAGGATCCGGCCAAGGCCGAAGGTACAGAAGCGGAAAAGATGCTTGTCTTCCGGCGCGTCAGAGACGAGATCCAGGGCTGGTTGCTTCCATTCCTGGCAGCACAATAAAGGATACCCTTCGATGACGAGAGAATCGTTTGACCTTCAGTTAGCCCGCTTGCAGGAAGATCTGCTGGCGCTCAGCAGTATGGTTGAAGAGGCGTTGCTGGAATCCGTGGAGAACCTCAAGCGTCGTGACATCGGCGCCAGCAGGCGGCTGATCAAGCGCGACAAAGAGATCGATAACCGCCGCTATGGCATCGAATCCGATGCGCTGACCCTGATCGCGACCCAGCAGCCGATGGCCGGTGACATGCGCCGGCTGGCAGCCACGCTGTTCATCGCCAACGAGCTGGAGCGAATCGGCGACTATGCCAAAGGGTTGAGCCGCGTCAACATCCGCATCGGCGATGAGCCGCTCATGAAGCCATTGATCGACATCCCGCGCATGGCTGAACTGGGCCAGCAGATGATCCACCGCGCGATGGAAGCATTCGTTCAGCGCGACGTCGATCTGGCGCGCGCCGTGGTCGCCGAAGACGAAGCAGTCGACGCACTGCACGACCAGATCTACGCCGAACTCATCACGCTGCTGTTTCAGGATGTAAGCAAGATCCGCCAGGCCAACCAGTTGCTGATGGCTGCCCATAATCTGGAGCGCGCCGCCGACCGGGCCACCAACATCTGCGAGCGCGCCATTTACTCCGTCACCGGCCAGTTGATCGACTACGGCTGGGAGAACGACCTGGGTTAGTCTTCCCACATTTCTCGAGGAATTGCTTATGTCCAGTACCACCACATCCCTCCCCATGCTGCGCAACGAGAAAGACCTGCACAGTTATGATAGCGGCCAGACCATCTTCGGCGAGGGCGATCCCGGCGAGTTCATGTACGCCGTCACCGACGGCGAGGTGGACATCGTTCGCCAGGGCCGGCTGATCGAGACGCTGCAGGCGGGCGCGATCTTTGGCGAGATGGCGCTAGTCGACAAGTCGCCGCGCAGCGCGGCCGCCGTAGCCTGCACCGACTGCACTGTGGCACGCATCAGCCCGCAGCGCTTCATGCAACTAACCCAACTAACCCCGCATTTTGCGCTGCAGGTGATGGCGATCATGGCCGGCCGCCTGCGCCGGCAAATGGCCGCTGGGGATCAATCGGCTGATCTCGACAGTCATGGGGGATAGACGTTGAATCGTTCAGGTCAGTGTTCTGCAAATGCAAAGGCCTTATGATTCAGGTCATACCATCTGGAGGCTGCATCATGATATACTTGCCTTGAAGTCTCCTTAGTGAGTTTGCATTCCGAGTAAAGGGCTGGAATCATGATCTACCATAGTGTCACCGCTACCCGCCTCGGCCCGCCGGAAGTTCTTGAGGTGGTCGAGAACGAACTGCGCGCGCCCGGACCGAAGGAAGCGCGCATCCGGGTGTTGGCATCAGCCGTCAGCCGGCCAGACGTGACCGTGCGCCGGGGCGAGGCGCTCTACAGCGGCACGCCGCTGGGCAAAAAGCCGCCCTTTACGCCGGGCTACGCCGTGATCGGCGACGTGGAAGCGGCCGGCGTACAGGTCACTGGCGTCTCTGCGGGCGACCGCGTCGGCGTCTTGACGGTGACGGGCGGCTACACAGAGGTGCTCTACTGGCGCAGCGACCGGTTGATCCCTGTGCCGCGCACGGTGGACCCGGCCGAGGCAGTTACGTTGATCCTCAACTACCTGGTGGCCTGGCAGACCATGCACCGCTCTGCCAAGGTCAGGGCGGGCGAGACGGCGCTGATCGTTGGCGCCAGCGGCGGCATCGGCACGGCGCTCTTGCAACTGGGCCGGCTGGCCGGTCTGCGGATATACGGCGTCGCATCAGCGGCCAAGCATTGGGTGGTAAGGGAGTTCGGGGCAACGCCTATCGACTACCGCAGCGATGACTTTGCCGAGGTAATCCGCCGCGCCGAACCGGCCGGCATCGACGTGGTAATCGACGGTACTACTCGGCTGGACACGATCCGCAAGAGCTTGTCGCTCCTGCGGCGCGGCGGCCGGGTGGTCAGCTACGGGGAGCCGGCCAGCCTGGGCGGACTGGCGCGCATCCTTGGCACGCTAGCGCGCCAGAAGTTGGCCCGGGACGGCAAGTCGTTCACCCTGTACGGCACGTCCAGCTACTTCCTCGGCAACCGCCGGCCGTACGAGGAAGACTGGGCGACGCTGTTCCGCCTGCTGGAGACGCGCCAGATCGAGCCGGTCATCATGCAGAGGTTCCCGATCCTGGAGGCGGCCAGGGCCAACGAGTTGCTGGAAAGCGGCGCGGTCGTTGGCAATGTTGTTCTGGTTGCGCCGGAACTGTTGAACGGTGATGCAAGCAGTTCCTGAGTTGGTGATGCACGACGGGTTGGCCATCTACCGGCTGGGCGAGGGTGAGCCGCTGCTGCTGTTTCCCTATCCTCACGGATCGACTCTGCATCCGATGGCCGAGAACCCACTGGCGCGGCTGCTGGCCGGCCTGGGCCGCCAGGTGATCACCTTCGACCCACCGGGCGCGTTCCGCTCAGCCCGCCCGATGCGCTGTGACCTGGCCGAGATGCTGGACTGCGCTGTCGAGGCGCTGCAGGTTCACGGCGTCCCAGCGCCGATAGATGTCGTCGGGCACAGCATGGGCAGCCTATGCGCGCTGGGGTTGGCCGTCAAGCGCCCGCAGTGGGTACGACGGCTGGTGCTGATCGGCAGCATGTCGGGTTGGCCGGCCGTGTTTCGCTGGAGCACGCCCCACAACTGGAGCCCGCTGCGCGACCGCGAGTGGTGGCAGTGCATGTGGCTCGGCACCCGGCAGATCGTTGGCCTGGGCAACCTCGCCGTGCACAAACGGCTAGACAACCTGATCAAGACAGCGTCCTTCGTCGACAAGCGCCACGTCGAGTTGTGGACCGTTGAGCCCGGCGACTCACACCGGCCGCCGCCGGCCCGGGCGCAGTGGCTGAAGGCCGAGCGCCAGGTTGACTTCGCCCAGCGCTTGGGCGAGGTGCGTTCCCCGACCTTGCTGATGGTCGGGCGATACGACCCGCAGACGCCGCTCGTTTGCTCCGAGGAACTAGCCGCCGGCATCCGCGGATCGCAACTGCTGGTCTTCGAACACAGCGGGCATTCGCCGTTCATCGAGGAGCCTGAGCGGTTCCGCGCCGCCGTGGCCGATTTCTTGGCACTGAAGCCTGAATCCTGACATGACCTTCAAACGCTGGATGTACCGCGGCGGACGGCCGCACACGCTGGCGAGGGTGCTCAACGCCGGTTGGGCACGTATTCACTCCGCGGGCCTGCTGCCCAAATATTATGTCACGCTGGATGTCGTGGGCAGGCGATCGGGCAAGACAGTCAGCCTGCCGCTGGCGATGGCGGTGGTGGACGGCCGGCGCTACCTGGTGTCGATGCTGGGCGTCAACGCCAACTGGGTGCTGAACGTCAAAGCCGCCGGCGGGCGGGCCACACTGCGCCACGGCGGAGCCGAGAAGGTGATTCTGACCGAGGTGGATGCGGGCCAGCGGGCGCCGATTCTCAAGGAGTATCTCAGGATAGCGCCTGGCGCGCGGCCGCATATCCCGGTGGACAAGGACGCACCGCTTTCCGAGTTCGAGCCGATCGCGGTGGACTACCCCGTGTTTCGTGTCGAACCGGCAGAGACGAGCCAGCCGGCAGCGGGCCGCTGACAGGCAGATTGGCAAACGATTGGCAACCACTACATACAAGGAGTATTCTATGACTACCAAGGAAAAAGAGAAGAGAGCTTTGGCACGCCCCAGCGGCGGCATGGACGCCGTCTACGGCATCGGGATGGTCGGCGCGTGGGTCTACTTTTTCAAGCAGGCCGCCGACAATCAGGAGCGCGTCCTGGCACTCCTCAAAGGATTGGTCTGGCCGGCGTTCCTGGTCTACGGCCTCTTCAAGTCGCTCGAGAAGGAATAAACCAGTACATGGGGACGTAAGTAACCGAGCGGTTGTCACTCTCAACGGGTCGAACACGCAACCCTCACGACCAGCGGACTCCGGCGAAGAGTCTCGTCTCACATATGCTGCGAGACACTTGCGCCCACCTGAATTGGCCAGCATTCCGCCGCAAGAAAACCGGCCAAACAAGGCTGTCTCACCCGATCTCCTTGTGCTAAAGAGATCGGCGAGCCAATCATTAGACGCGCGTTCAATAGAACAGGACAGGAAACACCCCCAAATCATGAACGCTCTGGCCATGGAGCCGCTTGGCCTCATCGCAGGCGTCGGTGCATCAGTCGTCGGCTCGTTGTCGACGTTTATCGCCACGCCGTTGGGGATGGCGGTCGGGCAGGCTTACAACGGCACTGTCACGCCGCTGATCGTGGGTTTTGCCGTGCTGGCGCTCGGCTCGCTGGTCCTCATGCGCTGGGCGGAGGCTACCCGGGCGCCGGAGCCGCAAGGCTCGCAGCCGGCAGTGTAAGCGGCTCGCGACGCGACAGACACTCCTTTTTCTTCATACAGGCATAAGGAACCGTCTCTGTAGCGCATCGGAATCGAGCATGCCTTTTGTGTCCACGGCAAATGTTTCCAGACTCTTTACATCCGCTTGACACGCCGTTAACGGTGGCGCGGTATGCTGTAAACAAATTGACGTGAGACAATCTCCAGGTTGGTGAGAGAGTGGGGGGAGCCAGGGGTTTCATTGCACAGAGACAGCCATACGTGGCTGTCTCTGTGCGCGTCTGAGGGTATCGGAACAGCCGGCTGGCGGCGCATACGCAGACCATTTGGTTTTTGGACATTCGACGGTTTCCTGACAACTGCATAGGATGGTAGAATGAGCAATCGAGGCTTACAGCATGACCCGCCGCCAGATGCTTGCTATCATCGTGATCAACGCCGTGCTGTCGTGCATCATCGCGACAGCGGTGGTGTTGGTCGCGTTCAATTTTGGCATCAGCAAGACATTCACTGCGCCAACGCCATACGTCATCGTGGCTTCCACGGCGACACCGGCTCCGCCGGCCACCAGCACGCCCACCGCGCTGCCCGTGCCCAGCGTCGCCACCGAGGTCTACGCGGTGCAGTCGGGCGACACCTTCCTTGGGATCGCGCTGCAATTGGGCGTCGATCTGGATGTGCTGCGCGCGCTGAACGGCGGCGTCAACCCGGACCGGCTGTTTGTGGGCCAGGAACTGCTGGTGCCGCTGGGCAGCCTGCCGACCGCCACGCCGACGCTGACCGTGCAGGCCAGCCCAACCGCCGCGACCACTCCTACACCGACGCCCACTACCACGCCCATCGTCGTGCGCGCTATGCTGGCCACCACCACCAGCGTCGCCGCGCCGACTATCGTTGAAATCCTGGCGCCAGGCGCGTTGGAAGAAGAGGCAGTCGTGCTGGGCAACGACACCGAAGAACCATTGCAACTGCGTAACTGGTCGCTGGCCAGCGAGGACGGACGCCGCTACCTGCTACCACGCTTCACCCTCGCGCCGGGCGGACGGGTCGCGATCAACAGCCGCCTGGGCGTCGATGACCCTGAGAACCTGTTCTGGGGTCAGACGGAGCCGGTCTGGACTCTGCCAACCGCGGTGATGCTGGTCAACCCGGCCGGCGAGCCGGTGACAACTCTGACCATGAGGCCGTAACGATGAACGACGAAGACCGGATTTCCCAGGCGCGCGAGGATGCGCGCCGCAAGTATGCCGAGAGTCAGGAACCACCGAAGAAAAAGGAGCCGCGCGATTGGCAGGCAATCATCGACGAGCAAGCGGCGCAGATCGACATCAACACGCTGCCGGGCAAGGGCAAGCCGCTCAATCTGAACCGCAACCCCTACGCCGACGAGGCAGATGAGTTGGCCAACTCTTTGCTCAAAAACGCCGGCTTCACGCTGCCGTGGATCGAGGACAGCCGCAAGATCGACGCCGAACTGGCAGCGGCGCGAGCAAAACTTGTCCGTGCCCGTGACGAGTACCACGAGATGCGCGACGCCCAGATCTGCGCCGGCCACCAGTGGGTCGAGGGATCGTGGCAGGCAGCGCTGCGCGAGTTCCGTCAGGCCGTGGAGAACATCAACCGACAGATCCGCGACTTCAACCTTAAAGCGCCCAACGTCAACGTCCACAAGTTCGTAATCCGCGTCGACGAGGAGCTGGCGCGCCTGGGTGTCAGCGACGCGTGACCCGCTTGACGGCGCGTAACCCGAAGGCGTGTGTGCGCATCCAATTTCGAGCAAGCCGGACGCGCTTGAGCATGCTTTGCAGCGCGTCAGCCAGCGGTTACAACCACGGACGAGCAGGAGAAGACTCATGCCATCACCAGATTCGACTATCAACACCATCATCGAAGTAACCGACCAGGATTTCGCGAGCACGGTCATCGAGCAGTCGCGGCGCGTGCCGGTGGTAGTGGATTTTTGGGCGCCATGGTGCGGGCCGTGCCGCATGATCGGGCCGGTGCTGGAACGGCTGGCCACGGAGGCCAACGGCGCCTGGATACTGGCCAAGCTGAACGTGGATCACAACCAGCAGACGGCCGGCCGCTTATGGAATCCAGAGCATCCCGGCCGTCAAGGGCTTCCGCGATGGACAGGTGGTAGCCCAGTTCGTGGGCGCCGTGCCGGAGCCGCAAATCCGCCGCTTCATCGACCAATTGGTCCCCAGCGCCGCCGACATCATGGCGCAGCAGGGCAAGGAGTTTGAGACAGCCGGCCAGGACGCCAGCGCGATGGCCGCCTATCGCCGCGCACTGGTCTCGAACCCAAACCATCCGGCCGCGTTGCTGGGAGTTGGCCGCCTGCTGATGAAGCAGGACAACAACGAAGAGGCGATCTCGACCCTGCAGCGCGTGCCCTTTGGCATGCTGGCAGCGCGCCTCGGCTGAAGCCTGATCGCCAAAGCCAGATTCCGCCAGGAGTCGGATCTGACCGGCGGCGAAGTCGAAGCACGCCGCAAGCTGGCTGCCAACCCTGACGACCTGGATGCGCGCCTGGCGCTCGCGTCTGCCATGACCGCCAAGAGCAGCTACCGTGAGGCGCTGGAAGGATACCTTGAAGTAGTGCGTCGCGACCGCGGGCCCTACCGCGACCGGGCGCGCAAAGATATGCTGTCACTCTTCACAGTGCTGGGCGATGACCACGAACTGACGCAGGAGTACCGGCCACAACTCGCCATCCTTTTGTTCTAGCTGCCACACAGCCATGTGGTCCCCAGCCCACCGAGCACTCGGTGGGCTTTTTCTGTGAACGACTGACGCACAGTCCCTTTGAACCTGTCAATTGGCACGCCAGAATCTTCACTTCCAATGGCGGTTGGAGTACAATGGGTTCGTCGTTAGATTTTTCACGGGTGAAACACGATCACTCAAAACCAAGCAAGAGGAGACAAACCATGCGTAAGTTTATCCTGTTGGCGCTCATCTTGAGCGCAGCGCCGTTGGCTGCCTGCCGGCGGGCGGCGACAGCGACGATGCCGCCCCGGCCAGCACCGCCCCAACCAGCCAGCCGGCGCGCCGCACCTGTAGGCGATGCCGCGGCGGGCCAGGCATTGTTCGAACAGCAAGTCACCAACGGCAATGCCGGCTGCGTCACATGCCACTCGCTTGAGGCGGCCAAGGTGTTGGTTGGCCCATCGCTGGCAGGCATCGCCAGCCGGGCTGGCAGCACCGTGGACGGCGAAGATGCACAGCAATATCTGCACCAATCTATCGTCGATCCCAACGCGCATCTGGCCACCGGCTGCAACACGGCCGATCTGAGCGCCCCTGCACCGCCGGGCTTATGCCCCAGGACTGGGCACAGAAGCTGTCAGAGCAAGAGATCAACAACCTGGTCGCCTTCCTGTTGACCCAGAAATAACGGATACTTCCTGTTTGTGGCACGCGAAAACGGGACGCACTCGAGCGTCCCGTTTTTTTTTTCAATTGGTCGGAAATGCCGGCTAACACCGGTCGATTGCAGACACTCCTCCCGTGGCAGGAATGTTGATCACTGGAGACCTGCGCTGAACGCAGAAGCCTGTTGGACATAGCGTGCAGACGTGACGCGGTTGCCCTCTATCTCTTCCGCTGCCAACTGGCGCACAACCTTGGCCGGCGCGCCCAGAATCAGCGAGCCGGGTGGGTAGACCTTGCCTTCGGTCAGCAGCGCACACGCGCCCACAATGCTGTTCTCGCCCACCACGGCCCCGTTGAGCAGCACGGCGCGGATGCCGATGATGCAGTTGTCGCCCACCCGCGCGCCATGCACCACCGCGCCGTGGCCGACGGTGACACCTGCGCCGATCTCACACGGAAAGCCGGGATCGGCGTGCAGGATGCATCCTTCCTGGATATTGCTACCCGCGCCGACGGCAATACGTTCCACGTCGCCGCGCAACGTCGCATTGAACCAGACGCTGCTGCCTGCGGCCAGCGTGACGTCGCCGACGACCACTGCCCCAGGCGCGATGAGCACATCGGGAGCGACCTGCTCCTGGCGAAACTGGAAATCGAATGGCTGCTGTGGGTTGGACCTGGTCATACGCTTCTCCTGAACTGCGTTTGTCTTGCATGAATTCATAAGCGACCTGGTCATGCAGACCTGTCGTGCGCTGTATCACGCCTGACAGCAGCGCTGCTATGCTTTGTCGCCGGGCCGTAACTTCGGACCTACGAAGTGCGTCTTCATGAACGAAAGCGCAAATCAATTGCACGTCCGCGCGGGCTGTGATATAATCTCGACGGTATCATATGCTTGCCGAGACGCGCAAGTTTTCCCAATGATGAGTCTTCCGAGGAGCCTGGTATGACAAGAAGGAACCGAACGCGCCGGACCCCGTTCATACTTTTCACTGTTCTGCTGATTTCAATGCTGGCGCTGGCCGGCTGCGGTGGGAAGGACGAAGAGCCGTCCCAGGAGACCGCCAAGAAGCCGTTCCTGCTTCCCCGTGTGACGGTCAACATCGCCGAAGACGGCTCACCCAAGCTCTTCGGCATCCCTGTGTCCAAGGTTGCCGGCCTGCTGGGGCAGGATCCTGCCGCCTTCAGCGTGCCAGCCGAGACGCTGCAACTGCTCGAAGGCGCAGACATCCAGAGCATCGAACTGGTGATTCGCGGCGAGGGGCTTGTGCCTTTTATCAACGGCAAAGCGCTGCCCTACATCGAGTTGAACCAAGAGACACGCGACAACCTGGGAACGTTGCTCAAGCTTGCCGGTGTCGACGACACCACGGCCAGCCGGTTGCAGAAACTGCTGACCAACGACATCGTCTCCAAGCTGGGCGTACCCCTGGTGGTGCGTTTCCCGCTGCGGGCTGGCGCGACTGAAGCACCGCTGCGCGACAAGGATACGCTTCCGCTGGTGAGCACCGACGAGGAACGAGCGGCTGTCACTTCACCCCTCCTCGTCGCTCACATCGATGTGGCACTGGATGAGGCCGGCGTGCCGACTATCGCCGGCAATTCCATGACCGATTACCAGAACGCCTTCCAGATTGCCGGCATACCGGTTGATCTCAGCAGCGCACGCCTTGATCCGGCAGTTGTCGCCTCGTTGGCCGCCGCCGATATACAGATCGTGCAGGCCGAGACTGAGCCGGAAGGGCTGTATCTCTACCTCAACGGCTCGACGCTGCCCAACGTGGCCTGGGATCAGGAGCGCATCGACAACGCAATTGAGCTTTACAGCCAGCTTGAGCCGGATAGCCCCTACCTGCCCATTCTGCGCTTCCTGGCGCCCTACATCCAGCCGGCCGACATGGAGCTGGCGCTTTTCCTGCCAACGCAGGCCGGCGGCCAGTCCCCTGCGCCGCGACCCTTCATCAAGCCCTGACGAAGGCTTTCACAGAACGCAGAACCGGTCGGCAAATTGTTGCCGACCGGTTTTTATATCGGGAAGGAGATCAGCACATGCTGGCACGGTCGGAGACCGGCCAGAGCGGGCAACAGGCCAGCGCGGGAGGCAAGAAATCTTAATGCTCGCCCGGCAGCGCGTGCTGGTAGGCCGCCGGCGTTGCCTCCTGCTGGAGCAGCTCGACAGCGTGCGCCAGAGCCGGCATGATGACCGCCAGGTTCTCGGCCACCGCCTTGGGGCTGCCCGGCAGGTTGATGATCAGCGTGCGGCTGCGAATGCCGGCCGTGGCGCGGCTCAACATCGCGTGCGGCGTGACGTGCAGGCTGGCGGCGCGCATGGCTTCGGCGAAACCGGGCGCGGGACGATCGGTCACGCTGGCGGTCGCCTCTGGCGTCACGTCGCGCGGCGCAAACCCTGTGCCGCCGGTAGTCAACACCAGATCGACCTGACCGCCGTCGGCCCACTGCACCAGCAGGCTCTCGATGCTGTAGCGCTCGTCGGCCACAACCGCCTGCACGACGACTTGCGCGCCCAGCTCGCGCACCATGGTGTCAGCGATGAGCGGGCCGCTGCGGTCTTCAGCCTGGCCGTGCGCGGCGCGGTCGCTGATGGTCAGAACTCCGAGTCGTATCATTGATTGCCTCATTTGGGAGCCGCTTGGGAGGACTTCGGAAGTCGCCGGTTGGCTGCGACAACCGGTCGTCAACACGCAAAACAGCCCGTGCCAGGCCCGGCGACTTCCGAAGTCTGGATATTAACGCAAACAAGGGATGGGGGCGCCATCCCTTGTTTATTGATCGAAATTCGACACCGTGCTTTAGCGCTTGGTGTACTGCGGCGCCTTGCGGGCCCGCTTGAGGCCGGGCTTCTTGCGTTCCTTCTCGCGCGGATCACGCGTCAGGTAGCCGCCTTTGCGCAGCATGGGTCGCAGCCGCTGGCCCTCAACGCCGGGCACCGATTCGGGCAGTTCCTCGTCGCGGTGGCAGATCGCGCGGGCGATACCCATGCGGGTCGCGCCGGCCTGGCCACTGACGCCGCCGCCGATCACCTTGACCGACACGTCGAACGTGTCACGCAGGCCGGTGATCTCCAACGGCTGCAAGACGGCTCGCTGGTCGGCCAGCCGCGGGAAGTAATCCTCGAACGGCAGGTCGTTGACGGTGATCGCGCCGCTGCCGGGCATCATACGCACGCGTGCGCTGGCGCGCTTGCGCCGGCCGGTGCCCTGATAATATCTCTGGTTCTCTGGCATTGCATTGTCCTCCGACTAGAACTGGAACGGCTTGGGCTGCTGCGCCTCATGCGGATGGTCAGGCGTGGCATAGATCTTGAGTTTCTTGATCATCTGCCTGCCCAGCCGGTTCTTGGGCAACATACCGCGCACGGCCAGTTGGATCACCCGATCCGGATGCCGGTCAAGCTGGTCTCGCAGCGAGATTGCCTTCAACCCACCGGGGTAGCCCGAGTGGCGATAGTAGAATTTCTGGTCCAGCTTGCGGCCGGTCACGCGGATCTTGTGCGCGTTGACCACAATCACGAAGTCGCCGCAGTCCATGTGAGGCGAATAGGTTGGCTTGTGCTTGCCGCGCAGGACGCTGGCGATCTGGGACGCCAGCCGCCCCAGGGTCAGCCCTGCTGCGTCGATGACGTACCAATCGTGCTGGATTTCGCCAGCCTTGGGTGTATAAGTTCTCACTGATAGATCTCCTGGTACTTTTTCTTTAGTACTTCACTGCGACCAGACAGAGGCCACACGCCGGCGCCGGAGGCGCTGCTTGCGATCGCTCGCGGGCTGCCAGGGTTGCGCTAACATCGGCCACACTGCGGCGTCCCGTGCCAACTTCCAGCAGCGTCGCCACGATGGTTCGCACCATGCGACGCAGGAAAGCGTTTGCTTCGATTTCGAAGGTCAGCAACGGTCCATTCTGCTGCCATTGGGCACGGTCGACCCGGCGCACCGTCACGTCACCTTGTGTCGGCTGGCCGAAGCTGGCAAAGTCGTGGGAGCCGATCAACAGACTGGCCGCCCGGTTCATCTCAGCTACGTCCAGCGGCCTCCGCTCGTGATGCGCATAGCGCCCGTGCAAGGGAGACCGCCACGGCGCTGTCCAGACGGTGTAGCGATACACCCTGCCCAGCGCACTGTAGCGTGGATGAAACGTCGGATCGTCGTTCAGCCTCAACTCCCGGACCGCCACATCCTGCGGCAGGACCGCATTCCAGGCACGCTCCAGCTCGCTCA
This sequence comes from Anaerolineales bacterium, assembly GCA_020634615.1. Lineage (GTDB taxonomy): Bacteria > Chloroflexota > Anaerolineae > JAAEKA01 > JAAEKA01 > JACKBK01. Next base: position 129,599 of record JACKBI010000013.1, on the reverse strand, counting down.
GGCTGTGCCGCCAGCGCACTTGCGCCGCAATCACCTGCCCGCTGGCATGAACGCCCGCATCGGTGCGTCCGGCATAGCGGATGCGGGTGGCTTCACCCGTCAGCCGCTCCAGCGTCTGCTCGAGAACCCCTTGAACCGTTGGGGCGTCTCGCTGTACCTGGAACCCCAGGTAGCCGGTGCCGTCGTATTCGGCAAGCGCGCGGAAGGAATGCGTCACAGTCTCGTCGTCGGGCTACTCCTCAACCAGCTCGATCTGAACCATCTCGGCGCCGTCGCCCTTGCGCTGGCCCAGCTTGACGATGCGGATATAGCCGCCCGGCCGGGTCGCGTAGCGCGGCGCAAGGGTGTCGAACAGCTTCTTGACAGCCTGCGGATCATTCAGCCTGGCCTGCGCAAGACGACGGGTATGGATCTGATATTCAGGCGACCCGGCGACGCCGTGCTTGGCCAGCGTGATCAACTTCTCAGCCTGAGGACGCACCGCCTTGGCCTTGGCCTCAGTGGTGTGGATCACCTCATGGGTGAACAATTCTTTGGTTAGGTTACGAAACAGGGCTTTGCGCTGGCCGCTATTGCGGTTCAACTGACGCCCTGACCTTCTGTGTCTCATTGGTTATCTCCGAACTCGTGGTCGGTAACGCAAAGCTAGCTGGCGTCTCCGCCAGAGGTCATTGCCGCCAACAGAGCGTCTACGTCGATGTCGATACTCGAGTCGTCGCCCAGATCTTCGTCGTTCAGATCCTCTTCATCCAGCGCTTCAGCGACAGGCTGCGGCTCGGGCAATCGAACGTGTTCCAGGAAGCCTTTGACTGCCAACTGGTCCATCAATTCGTCCAGCGACTTCTGGCCGAAGTTGCGGATGCTGAGCAGCTCTTCCGGGCCACGCTCCAACCGCTCGATCACCTCGCCAACGCGAACGATCCCGGCGCGCTTCAGGCAATTGTAGGCCCGAACCGACAGCTCAAGATCCTCGATCGGCACGTCGTAGACGTGAGCAGGAATGCGCTCTTCCTCGACCTGCTGCTCAGGCAGAGCCACCGCTTCGACACCGGCCACCAGCGTCAGGTGCTGCACCAGCAGCTTGGCCGCTTCGCTGAGCGCCACTTCTGGGTTGAGGGCGCCATCGGTCCAGATCTCCATGACCAGTCGGTCGTAGTCGGTCTGCTGGCCGATGCGGGCGCGCTCGACACGGAACGAGGCCCGGCGCACCGGGTTGAAGATCGCATCAATCGGGATCTCGCCCAGCGGCAGCTTGCCGCGTTCCTCGGCCGGGGAGTAACCGCGGCCGCGCTTGATAATCATCTCAACAAACAGATCCACATCGTTGCTGTCCGCATTCAGCAGCAGCAAGTCCGGGTTGATGATCTCGATCTCGGGCGGGATCTGCAAGTCACCGGCAGTCACAGGACCTTCGGCATTGACCTGCAAGATAGCTCGCACGGGGTCATCGGTTACCGACCGGACGCGCAATTGCTTGACGTTCAGGATGAACGAGGTGGTATCCTCGCGCACGAACGGGATCGTCGAGAACTCGTGGTGTACGCCGTCGATGTGGATCGATGTAACCGCTGCGCCTGGCAGCGACGACAACAACACGCGGCGCAGCGCGTTGCCCAGCGTTACGCCATAGCCGCTTTCCAGCGGGCCGATGACAAACCGGCCATACTGCTGCGACTTGGCTTCACATTCAATTTTTGGCAATACAATACTAAGGTTGAGCAAGGGTCACCCTCCTTTTCCTCGAACTGGCAGTTAGTACCACCGCGTCACGAGGCGCCCGCACTAGCGGCTATAGAACTCGACGACCAACTGCTCGTTGACGGCGATATCGATGTCGTCACGCGAAGGCCGGGCCAAGACCCGTCCCTGTAGCGCTTTCGCGTCCATACTCAGCCAACCGGGCGCGGCCCGCTCACCAGCGAACTCGCTCAGGTTACGGAAGTAGGCGCGGCTGCGGCTCTCCGGACGCACAGAGATAACATCGTTCGGCTTCACAAGGTAGGAAGGAACGTCAGTCTTGCGGCCGTTGACGGTGATGTGCCCGTGACGAACAATCTGCCGCGCCTGGGGACGCGACTGCGCCAGCCCCAGCCTGTACACGACGTTGTCGAGGCGCGATTCCAGCACTGTCAAGAGTGTGGCACCGGTCAGACCTTTCGAACGCAGGGCGAAGCGGAAGTAGCGGCGGAACTGGCGTTCCATGATGCCGTAGATACGCTTGACCTTCTGCTTTTCGCGCAACTGCTGTTGATAATCGCTGGACGTGCGCCGGAACTGCGATTTTCGTGCGTGCATGCCGGGCGGGAATGGGCGGCGCTCAAAAGCGCACTTCGGCGAGAGGCATCGATCGCCCTTAAGATAGAGCTTCTGACCTTCGCGCCGGCAAAGCCTGCATACCGCATCATTATAACGTGCCAAATTCTAATCCTCCTGGATTCTGGTTTAGGAGAGGTTTACGGCTTGGCAACCTTCGTCCCTCTCACAAGCGAATCTTTTGTTTTTAGTAACTCTGCCCACGCGGCTTTTTCCGAATGCACGGAAGGTGACGCGTGAGCTGTTGACGAAATTATACGCGGCGCTTCTTGGGCGGGCGGCAACCGTTGTGCGGCAGCGGCGTGATGTCGGTGATGCTTGTCACCTTCAAGCCAGCGGCCTGCAACGACCGGATCGCCGACTCGCGTCCCGGGCCGGGGCCCTTGACGTAGACATCGATCTCGCGCATTCCCATGTCCATGGCCTGCCGGCCCGATGAAACGGCAGCCATCTGGGCGGCGTAGGGCGTGCTCTTGCGTGAGCCCTTGAAGCCGACCGTGCCTGAACTGCTCCATGCCACCGTGTTACCTTGCTGATCGGTAATGGTGATGATGGTATTGTTGAAGCTGGCCTGAATGAATGCCTGCCCATGGGGAACAGTGCGCTTCTCGCGTCGCGGCCCGCGGCGAACGGTGCGTCGTGGATTTCCCATTGACTATCTCCTCTATTACTTGCGTGCGCGCTTCTTGCCGGGAACCGTCTTACGGGATCCACGCCGCGTGCGTGCGTTGGTGCGTGTGCGCTGGCCGCGCGTCGGCAGGTTGAGACGGTGACGCATGCCGCGGTAGCAGTTGATTTCCTGCAGCCGCTTGATGTTCATGTTCACTTCACGACGCAGATCGCCTTCCACCTGATGTTCGCGGTCGATAGTCTCGCGCAGCTTTGCCACGTCCGCCTCGGATAGATCGCGGACGCGCACGCTCTCGTCGATATCAAGCTGGCGCAGTATCTGCGCACTGGTTGACCGACCAATCCCGTAGATATAGGTCAATCCAATTACAACCCGCTTGTCGCGGGGCAGGTCAATTCCGGCAATACGTGCCATTTAATTCTCTGCTCCTTATTCGTCGCTGTTAGCCCTGGCGCTGCTTGTGCCGCGGATTGGTGCAGATTACCCGCACGATACCCTTGCGCTTGATGACTTTGCAGTTCTCACATCGTCGCTTAACCGACGGCTTAACTTTCATGGTCCAAACTCCTTTTCGGCACGTCTACCGGCCGTTTCACGAGAGCTTTGTCAATATCTCTGGCTCGCCATCAGTAATGGCGATGGTATGTTCGAAGTGCGCCGACAACCGGCCATCTTTGGTGGACACGGTCCACTCGTCATCGAGCACTCGTGTCTCCCAGACACCGGCGTTGACCATCGGCTCCAGGGCGAAAGTCATGCCCGCTGACAATCGGCGGTTCATTGCCGGATAGCTGCGAGCGGCGTCGCGACGGTCGGTCGGCACGAAGTTCAGAATCTGCGGCTCCTCGTGCATCTTGCTGCCAACACCATGGCTGGTGTATTCGCGCACGATGGAGAACCCGCGCTCTTCAGCGAACTGCTGCACGGCCCGTGAAACGTCGACAAAGCGATTGCCGACTGTCGCCTGAGCAATGCCTGCCCAGAGACTTCCTTCAGTCGCTTCCAGCAACCGCTGCGCCTCATCACTCACCTGGCCGACGGCATAGGTCCAGCCAGAGTCGCCTACGTAACCTTTGTAGATCGCGCCGACGTCGATGCTGATGATGTCGCCTTCCGCCAGCACCCGCTGCCGGCTGGGAATTCCATGCACCAGTTCATCGTTGATGGAGGTGCAAAGGGTCGCCGGAAACACCGGGCCGCCCTGCCGGGCGTTGGGATAGTCGACAAAGGCCGGGATCGCATCATAACCACGAATGATCGCCTCAGCAGCCGCATCCAGATCGGCCGTCGTAACACCAGGCTGCACCATCTCGCGCATCCTGGCGTGCACCTCGGCCACAATGCGGCCGGCTGTGCGCATCAGTTCCAGTTCACGCGCGGTCTTGATTCTGATTCCGTTGGTCTGCCTCGAAAACAACATCACTTATCTATCACGGTCCTGACCGCTGCGACCATCTCCCGGCTGACGGCGCCAATCGGTTGATCGGCGTTCACACGAACCAGCAGACCCTTGGCGTAGTAATAGCCAATCAACGGCGACGTCTGTTTGTAATAGACGAAGAGTCGATTACGCACCGTCTCGGGCAAGTCGTCAGACCGCTGATATAGCTCACCGCCACAGATATCACACACGCCTTCCGCTTTGGGCGGATTGTAGCACATATGATACACAGCGCCGCAATTGCGACAGACGCGCCGCCCGGTCATGCGATCGATGATGACATCATCGGAAACAACAAGCGCCGGCGCAAGCTGGATTTCGCTGTCCTGTAATGCCAGCATCTCATCCAGCGCACTTGCCTGTTCCAACGTCCGCGGGAAGCCATCAAAGATGACGCCCTTGGCGCAATCGGGTCGCTGAATGCGGTCCTCAACCATGGCGATGGTGACGTTGTCCGGCACCAGCTCGCCCCGGTCGATGTAGGTCCTGGCAAGTTCGCCAAGTTCCGTTTGGTTTTTCAGGTTCTCTCGAAACAAGTCTCCTGAGGAGATCTGCTTCAGTCCGAATTGGCTTTCCAATTGTGCTGCCTGGGTGCCTTTACCGGCTCCAGGCGGGCCTACCAGCACGAGATGAACGGGATACGTTGACGCCATTGTCATACTCTCCCTGAGTTACGGGAACTCATGATTTCGCCTTGTTGGTCGAGACGCTGCTCGTCAGGCTCTTGCGACTAGCGAATAAATCCTTCGTAGTGACGCATGAGCAACTGCGCCTCAAGCTGTTTCATCGTATCCAACACAACACCGACGACGATCAGCAAGCCGGCGCTGGAAATCAGCAACTGTGTGTTGGACGCCATGTTCTCACGGGTAATGAGGCTCACCAGCCAAGGCAGGATCGCGATAATACCGAGGAACAGAGCACCAACCAACGTGATGCGACTCATAACGGCGTTCAGGTAATCTTCAGTGCGTTTGCCTGGACGAATGCCGGGGATGAAGCCGCCCTGGCGCTGCAACGTTTCGGCCAAATTCTGCTGCCGGAAGATCACGTCGGTATAGAAGTAAGTAAAACCGATAACCATCAGGAAGTACAGTATCCAGTACCACGCGCTGGTCGGAGCGAATTCCGTTGAGACAAACGTCGCAATGCTGCCAACGATGCCTGGCGTGCTGGCGAAGTAGCTGGCGATGGTGCTGGGAAAGAGCAGCAGGCTCTGGGCAAAGATCAGCGGGATCATGCCGGCCGAGTTTACACGCAGCGGAACGAAGGTGTTCTGCCCGCCAACTACCATCAACCGATTGCCGCGCATGGCACGCACGCGCTTGCCGTACTGCACTGGAATTCTTCGTTGGCCCTCCTGCACATACACGATTACGCCCACTGTGACGACCGTGATGAAGAGGAACATGCCAAGCAAAAGCCACTGCTGTGTCGAAATCAACTGGCCAATGTTGCGCGGCATTTCCGCCACGATACCGCCAAAGATGATCAATGACACACCGTTTCCGATGCCGTGTTCGGTAATCTGCTCACCGAGAAACAGAGCGAACATGGAACCAGCAACCAGACTGATCATGATGGTCAGTGTACTGAGCCAGGTCTCGCTGGAAAAGCCGAAGCCTGGCAGCGCCCCAGCCCGCTGCATAATGGTCGCCTGACCGAAGGCCTGCAAGAATGCCAGCGGAATCATGAGCCAGATTGTATACTGGTTCATCTTCTTCTGGCCCGCTTCGCCTTCTTTGCTCAATGCATCAAGAGCCGGGATGATAGGGATCAGCAGCTGAAGGATAATGGTGGCCGTAATGTAGGGATACACCCCCATCGCCATTACCGAGAAGTTCTTCAGAGCGCCACCTGACAGCATGTTGAAGAAGCCAAGAAGCGCGTTGTTTTCGAACAACGTCTGCATGGCGCTCAGATTAACCGTCGGAACAGGCACGGCAGCGGCCGCTCGATAGAGCGCCAGAATGCCCAGCGTAATCAAAATCTTGTTCCGCAGGTCTGGCAGGCGCATGGCATTGCGCGCAGCAGTTAGCATGGTTGCGTATCCTCCTGGATCGAGTCAGCAGGCAGAGTCAGGCACATGTCCTGACCCGCCGCCTAATTCGCTTCGATGATCTCCACAGTACCGCCGGCAGCTTTGATTTTGCTTTGGGCGTTCTTGGAGACGCGGTGGGCCTTCACGTTGAGCGGACGATCAATCTCGCCGTCAGCCAGGATGGCCACTCGATCCGTTGCTTTCTTGATGATGCCGGCAGACGCAAGCGTTTCCGGGGAAACTTCGCTGTCGGCTGCGAAATCGGCCAGCCGCGCCAGGTTGACGGGCTGGAATTCCACGCGCCAGATATTGGTGAACCCGCGGAGGTGCGGCAGACGACGCACCAGCGGAAGCTGACCACCCTCGAAGTACGGGCGTACGCCGCCGCCGGAACGGCTGTTTTGTCCTTTGGTGCCGCGGCCAGCGGTCTTGCCCTGGCCGGCGGCGATGCCGCGTCCAACGCGCTTGCGGCTCTTCTTCGACCCTTCTGCGGGGCCCAGGTCATGCAAACGCATGGTCAACTCCCTTAATTAGAAACTTCAACCTCGACGAGGTGGCCGATGCTGTCGATCATGCCACGAACCGCCGCGGAATTGGCTCGCTCGACCGTCTGGCCAAGCCTGCGCAAACCCAACGCCCGGACAGTACCCTTCTGGGTCTTGTCGTACCCGATGGCGCTCCTGACGTAGGTAATGCGTACCGTCTTTGCCTGGGGATCGATGTTTTTACTTTGCATTTCGACTCCAGAATGGCATGACGCTGTCGAGTGGCTTGCCGCGCCGCTGGGCTTCCTCTTCCGGGCTCTTCAACGAACGAAGGCCGACATTGGTCGCCTTAACAACGTTCAGGATGTTGGCGCTGCCCATCGATTTTGTCAGAATGTCCTTGATGCCTGCCGCTTCGACCACGGCGCGTACGCCGCCGCCGGCGATAACGCCGGTACCCGGCGATGCAGGCTTGAGAAGCACGCGTGCCGCGCTGTAGGTGGCCACCACCTGATGCGGGATCGTCGTTCCCTGCATCGGAACCTTCTTCATGTTGCGGCGCGCTCGCTCGCTGCCCTTGCGAATCGCCTCAGGCACTTCACGCGCCTTGCCAACGCCCACGCCGACGCTGCCGTTGTTGTCACCAACGACGACCACGGCGCGGAAGGCGAATCGCCGACCGCCCTTGACAACCTTGGCGGTACGGGCGAGATGTACGACGCGCTCGTCCAGTTCCTCGCGCTGCTCTTCTACTTCGCGGCCGCGCTGTTGTCGTTTTCGCTGTTGTTGCTGTTGCTGCTGTGCTGCCATTGTTCCTCCTGCGGCGTTACCTTGCAGGCGTTGTGTGTTGATTGAATAAGCTGGCCGTCACGCCGAAGCGGCTAGAAGTCCAGCCCACCTTCACGACTGGCCTCTGCCAGCGCGCGCACCCGGCCGTGATAAGGATAGCCGCCACGATCAAACACGACTTGCTTGATCCCTTGAGCCAGCGCCCGCTCGGCCACGAGCGTGCCAACCAACTTGGCCTGCTCGGTCTTGTTTACACTTTCTGCTTGACCGCGGATTTCGCTGTCCAGCGTCGAAGCAGCTACCAGCGTCAAACCCTGATCGTCATCGATCACCTGCGCATAAATGTGGCTCAAGCTGCGAAAGACATTCAACCGCGGCCGGGCAGACGTGCCATAAACACGCCGGCGTACCCGGGCATGGCGTCTATCACGCAATACAGCTCGACTTTCCTTCGCCATAACCTTTTTCTCCTAGTTCTCACAATCAGGCAAGCCTGATCTTTTTTGGTGGAAGGAAAGGCCTTCTCAACCGCGCTGGCTGGCAGGTTGCCGCCAAGCCGGTTGAGCCGGCCGTGTCCAGGATTATTTACCGGTCTTGCCCTGCTTGCGCCGGACTCTTTCGCCTGCGTAGCGGATGCCCTTGCCATGGTAAGGCTCGGGCGGGCGAACGGAACGGACCTTGGCGGCGGTCAGGCCGACCAATTCCTTGTCATAGCCCTCGATAATTATTCGGGAGCCGCGATCCTGAACCGCGAACGTAATGCCGTCTGGAGCAGACATCTCGACAGGGTTGGAATATCCCATGAAGAGCGTCAGGCCCGTGCCTTTGACTTCAGCACGATACCCGACACCAACGATCTCCAACTCGCGCCTGAAACCGGTGCTGACACCCAACACCATGTTGTTCAGCAGGGATCGAGTCAGACCGTGCTGCATTCGATGAAGACGACCATCAGTGGGCCGGACTACACCAAGCGTACCATCTTCAAGGCTAATTGACATGTCCTTGTTGAAGGTTCGCGTGAGTTGGCCCTTGGGCCCCTTGACGACCACCTCGTTGCCCGGCTTGACATCGACGGTAACGTTCTTGGGAACTGAAATGGGCAATCGTCCAATTCGTGACATACTAACACCTCCATGGGTGACGTGAAATGCCTGCTGGCAGATCTCACCCGACGCTGACGCGACGGGATGGGACAGATCGGTGGAGCCTCACGGCTACCACACGTAGCAGATCACCTCGCCGCCCACACGTAATCGCCTGGCTTGCTGTCCGGTCATAATCCCACGCGGCGTGGACAGAATGGAGATACCCATCCCGCTCAACACCCAGGGAATTTCGTCACGGCCGACATAGACGCGGCGACCCGGCTTGCTGATCCGCTTCACCGTCGTAATGATCGGCTGGCGGTCGTCGTCATATTTCAAGGTGACACGCAGATTGGCCTGTGGCTCGTCACGGGTGACCTGGTAGTTCTTCACATAGCCCTCTTCTTTAAGAATGCGGGCAATGGCGACCTTCACCTTTGAGCTAGGCATCAGTACTTGTTTATGGTGAGCATTAAGCCCGTTGCTGATTCGATTCAGCATATCCGCAATAGGATCGGTCATCATGGCGTTCTGAACTCCATCGACTCCTTGATGTGACAGCAGGGTCACCACACGACGCCTGCCACGTTTCTCTTTGGTATCTACTCAGGCCGGCCCGACAGGCCTCGCTGTAACACAGTCACAGCTCGCGAGACACATCAAGTGCTCTATCTCGCGACCAGGACTGTCAAGCCCTCGGCAACCTGAACAGTGGCTCTGATTTTGTTACCAGCTGGACTTGACGATGCCCGGCAGGCGGCCTTCAAGAGCTTCCTTGCGAAAACAGATGCGGCAGAGCTTGAACCTGCGCATGTAGCCGCGGGGTCGTCCACAGATGGTGCAGCGATTGTGTACCTGCACAGGGTACTTCCGACGCTGCTCACGATAGGTCATGCATGTCTTAGCCAAAGTTCTTGCCTCTTCGTTTCTTCAAATCCGTGTCGCTTGTCGACCAGCCACCAGCTAGCGCTGTTGGCCCGCCCGACGAAACGGCACACCCAGGTGGTACAGCAGCCGGCGACCTTCTTCGTCAGTCTTGGCAGTCGTTACGATGGTGACCGACATACCGCGTACCTTGTCGATCTTGTCGTAGTCGATCTCCGGGAACATCAGCTGTTCGCGCAGGCCCAGACTGTAATTGCCGCGGCCGTCGAAACTGTCCGGCGACACACCACTGAAGTCACGCACGCGCGGCAGAGCGACGTTGCACAGGCGATCCAGGAAATCCCACATGCGATCACCACGCAGTGTCACGCTGACGCCAATGGTGTTGCCTTCACGCAGCTTGTAGGTGGCGATGGATTTGCGCGCCTTGGTCGTGACCGGCTTCTGCCCGACGATCTGGGTCAGGTCGGAGACGGCAGCGTCCAACGCTTTTGCGTTCTGCAGCGCCTCGCCCATGCCGATGTTGATTACGATCTTCTGAAGGCGCGGCACCTCCATCGGGTTATCGTATTTAAACTCTTCGTGAAGCGCCGAGGTGACCTCGGTGCGATAACGATCTTTTAGCCTAGGCATATTCACTCCTGCCAGCCAATGCTTTGTTAAACTCTGTGGACTGCTGCCTGGCACTCAGGCATCAGTCCATTGTCTGGCGACATTCCTCGTTTTTGCACTGCCGCACCTTGACGCCGCCCTCCAGAATCTGGTGGCCGACACGAGTGGGCTTGCCACAATGGGGACAAATCAACATCACGTTGCTGATATGAATCGGCGCCTCGCGCTCGATCCGTCCGGTCTGCGTGCGAACGTTGCCCGTCCGGCGCTGGTGCTTCGTAATCAGGTTGACGCCTGCAACGATGACCCGCACGTTGTTAGGGTTGGGCTTGCCGCGCATGCGACCGCCGAAGCGACCAAGCAACACGCGCTGCACTTCGCCACGTTCACCAACTTGTTCACCGCGGATTACTACTACGGTATCTCCAGTTCGAATATGCATCAAAGCACCTCCGGAGCCAGCGATACAATCTTCATGTACCCCAACTCGCGCAGCTCGCGGGCCACCGGGCCAAAGATACGCGTGCCTTTGGGGTTCTTGTGGTCATCGATGATCACAGCCGCGTTGTCATCGAAACGAATGTGGCTGCCGTCGGGGCGGCCATATTCCTTCGACGTGCGAACGATGACCGCTTTCACGATGTCACCCTTCTTCACGCTGCTGTGCGGCGCAGCCTGCTTGACGGTAGCGACGATCACATCACCGACCCGTCCATAGCGTCGTCCGGTGCCACCCCGGACCTGAATGCACAAAATCACTTTTGCGCCGGTGTTGTCGGCTACCTTGAGCCGGCTTTCTCTTTGGATCATAGTCTGAACTCCTGCTCGCGCCGGGCACGGGCGGACTTAGGCCTCAGTGTGCTCCAGGATCGACTCGACGGCCCAGCGCTTGCGGGCACTCATGGGACGAGCCTCGATGATGCGTACAACGTCGCCTATGGCGCATGCGTTGTTCTCATCGTGGGCCATGAACCGGTTGTGACTGCGCATGACCTTGCCGTACAGCGGATGACGGGTAACACGAGTCACCTCAACCACCACAGATTTGTCCATCTTGTTGCTGGTCACACGACCAATCAATTGCTTTCGCTGTTCACGCATCGCTAGTTCTCCTCAGTGGCCAGCCAGGCTGCCAACTCACGCTCACGCAGAACGGTCTTCATGCGAGCAATATCGCGGCGCACTTCGCCCATTCGAGCGGTGTTCTTCATCTGTCCGGTTGTCCGTTGAAACCGCAGGTTGAACAGCTCTTCGTAAGCTTCATCAAGTCGCTGGCCGATTTCAGGAGATGTATAGTTTCGAATTTCGTCTGGCCGCATGACTTAGCCCTCCATGCTCTCGCGCTTCACGAACTGCGTGCGGATCGGCAGCTTGAAGGCGGCACGCTGCATTGCTTCGCGAGCCACATCTTCTTCCACACCGGCGATCTCGAAAAGAACACGCCCCGGACGCACGACGGCAACCCAGTGCTCCACGGAACCCTTGCCGCTACCCATGCGGGTCTCGGCTGCCTTGGCCGTCACCGGCTTGTCAGGGAAGACCTTGATCCAGACCTTACCGCCACGGCGGACGTAACGCACAATCGCGCGCCGGGCCGCCTCGATCTGACGAGAGGTCATCCAACAGGGCTCCAGCGCCTGAAGACCGTATTCACCATGAGAAACTGTGCTGCCGCGCCAGCTGTAGCCGCGCATTCGGCCACGAAACTGCTTTCGGTACTTCGCACGCTTTGGAATTAGCATGTCTTTGTTCTCCTGTTCCGCGAGCTTGTCGGGCGCTGGCAGCTATCGCCACGCGCGTCGAGGACAAACGCCCGGAAGTGCGACTATTTTTGTCTTAGCTGACGACGACCGGCTTCTGCGGCAGAATCTCGCCCTTGTAAATCCACACTTTGACGCCAATGCGCCCAAAGGTGGTCAGCGCTTCTGCAGTTGCATAGTCGATGTCGGCCCGCAATGTATGCCGCGGCACCTGACCCTCACGCTGGGTGTCCATGCGAGCCATCTCCGAACCGGAAAGCCGGCCGGCGCAGGTGATCATGATGCCTTCGGCGCCCTGCCGCATGGCACGGGTAATGGCCTGGCGCATGGCACGCTTGTGAGAGATACGCCGCTCAAGCTGCTCAGCAATGCTTTCAGCTACGAGATAAGCATCGATCTCCGGTCGGGTGATCTCGGTCACATCAACCTTGACCCGCTTGCCAGTGACTTCCTGCAAGGTGTTGCGCAACAGGTTCACATTGGCGCCCTTGCGACCGATGATGATGCCCGGCTTGGCCGTGTGAATCCACACATGAACATAGTTTCGCTGCCGTTCGATTTCAATAGCAGAAATCGAGGCCTTCGGAATGTCCTTGCGGATCATGGCGCGAATCTTGCGATCCTCTTCCAACAGAGACGTATATCGGCCCCGCTCTGCATACCAGCGGGACTGCCAGTCTTTGATAAATCCGAGGCGGAAGCCGTAAGGATGTACTTTGCGACCCAAGGGTGACCTCCTGTGGTCAGTAATCGGTAAGCAGTGAACAATAATCGGTGATCGGTGGCCAGAACAGAAACTGATCTGTTTTCGGCAGCCATTCCAGCCTCTTGCTTACCGCGTTCTGTTAACTGTTAAGAACGTTCACTCAAAACGACGGTGATGTGCGACGACCGCTTCAAGATCGGCTTGAACCGTCCGCGAGCGCCGAACCGCCGCCACTTGCGCGTCGGGCCGACGTCAGCGTAGATCTCACTGATCCACATATCCTCGCGTGCCAGACCTTCGTTTTGTTCGGCGTTGGCCAGCGCAGAATTGATCGTCTTGTAAATCTCCTGCGCAGCTGCCTGGGGCATGAACTTCAGAGTTGTCAGAGCGTCTTCAGCTCTCATGCCACGCACCTGGTTGATCACCAGTCGAACCTTCTGGGCCGGTATGCCAACGTGCTTCCGCTGCGCCTGCACCTCGTTGCCAATCATAGTGCTCATAGAATCAGCCTCTATCCTGTACCGTTTTGCCGGCTAGCGCCGCTTGGCCCGCTTGTCCTTCGCAACGTGACCACGGAAGAACCGCGTCGGAGCGAATTCGCCCAGCTTGTGGCCGACCATGTTTTCAGACACGTAGACCGGCACGTGCCGGCGGCCATCATGCACTGCAATCGTGTGCCCAACCATCTGTGGAAAGACGGTGGAGGCGCGCGACCAGGTCTTGATGATACGCTTTTCGCCGGCGCGATTCATGTTTTCAACTTTTTTCAGCAGCTTCGGGGAGATAAACGGCCCCTTTTTTACCGATCTTGACATGGTTCAACCTCGCATCTTGTTCGTAGTAGGCGCTTCAGCGCTGAACTGCGGCGCCGAAGCGCCTACTACGAGCGTGTCTACCGGCCACGGCGCTTGCCGCGGCGGCGTACGATGTACTTGCTCGTCGTCTTGTTGCGGCGAGTCTTGAAGCCCAGCGTCGGCTTGCCCCAAGGAGTCTTGGGACCAGGCATACCGATGGGCGACCGGCCTTCGCCACCGCCGTGCGGATGCGAAGACGGGTCCATGGCCACACCGCGAACCTCGGGACGACGTCCCATCCAACGCTTGCGCCCAGCCTTGCCCAGCTTGATGTTCGCGTGATCAGTGTTCCCGACCTGGCCGATGGTGGCCAGACAGTTCAGGTGCACCTTACGCATTTCACCGCTCGGCAACCGCAACGTGGCGTAATCGCCTTCTTTCGCCATCAACTGCGCCGCTGTACCGGCCGAGCGAGCCATCTGGCCGCCGCGTCCGGGCTGAAGCTCGACGTTGTGAACGACAGTACCGAGCGGAATGCGATGCAACGGCAGCGCATTGCCGACACGGATGTCAGAGGCCGGGCCAGACTGCACGGTGTCGCCAACAGTGAGTCCCAGCGGAGCCAGGATGTAGCGTTTGGCGCCATCAGCATAGACCAGCAACGCGATGCGCGCGGTCCGGTTCGGATCATATTCAATCGAAGCCACGCGTGCCGGCACGCCGAACTTGTCACGCTTGAAGTCGATGATTCGATAAAGCCGCTTGTGACCGCCGCCGCGTTGGCGCACGGTGATCCGGCCGCGATTATTGCGGCCAGCGGTCCGGTGCAGCGGCTCCACCAGGGAGCGCTCCGGCCGCGTCTTCGTGATTTCATCGAAGGTCAGCACGCTCATTCCGCGGCGACCGGGCGATGTGGGCTTGTAAACCCGGATACCCATGGTTAACTCCTCACTCGATCAGTGGTCACCGGATCAAACGCCTTCGACCCAGGCAATGCTATCGCCGCGCTTCAACGTCACAATCGCCTTCTTCCACGCCGGCCGCTTGATCACGGTCCTGCGACCGCGAGTGCCGATGCGTGCGGGCATGTTGATAATGCGCACGTCTTCGACTGTTACATCGAAACAAGCCTCAACGGCATCCTTGACCATGTGTTTGTTGGATCGCCGATCAACTTCGAACGAATACTGGTTCCAATAGTCAGCCTGAATGCCAGTTTTTTCCGTCATGAGCGGCCGGCGCAATATTTCTCGTACGTGCATGGTTGTCCTTGCCTATCTTGCGCTTATCCAAGAATTCGTTCGATTTCGGCAACCGTGTCTGGCGTCAGCACCAGGGTTTCATGCCCCAGTACGTCACGCACATTCACGTAGCCGGCCAGCAGGGTTTTGACATCGGGCAGGTTGCGGGCCGACAGCTCGACATTGTCGTTGCGGTCAGCCAGCAGCACCAGCACGCTGTTCTGCAGGTCCAGCTTGCCCAGAAAATCGACGAAATCTCTGGTCTTCGGCTGCGCCAGGCTGAGATCCTTGACGACCACCAACTGGTTGTTGGTTGTCTTCAGGGAGAGCGCCGAACGCATGGCAATGCGGCGCATCTTGCGCGGCATCTTCTTCTCGTAGGATCGGGGGGTCGGCCCAAACACCACACCACCACCGCGCCACTGGGGCGACCGGGTGCTACCTTGGCGGGCCCGGCCCGTGCCCTTCTGCCGCCACGGCTTGCGACCGCCGCCGCGCACATCACTGCGACCCTTGACCTTGTGGGTGCCACGCCGAGCATTGGCAAGCTGGCGAATCAACGCCTGATGCATTACCGACTTGTTCACCGGAGCTGCAAAGATCTCATCGCGCAGTTCCATCTCGTCGACGCGCTCACCGGCCATGTTCACTACTGGTATTAACATCTTGCTTACCCCTGCTTTCTTGCCCCGCGTACAAACACGAGACCGCCCTTGGGACCAGGAATAGCGCCACGCACAACCAGCATGTTGCGCTCAGCATCGACGCGCACCACAGACAGACTTTGCACGGTCACACGGCGATTGCCCATGTGGCCCGGACCACGCTGTCCCTTCATGGTGCGCCCAGGCGTCGTACCAGAACCGGCAGACCCGGGGGCGCGGACGCGATCGGAGGCGCCATGGCTTTTCGGCTGGCGATTGAAGTTGTGACGCTTGATACCGCCCTGAAAACCCCGCCCCTTGGACGTTCCGATGACATCGACCAATTCACCAACCGCAAAGATCTCGGCGTCTAGCTTCTGGCCGACGGTGTATCCCGCCAGGTCCTCTTCGTTGACGCGCAGCTCGCTAAGATGCCGCAATGCCGGAATCTGATTTTGCTTCAGGTGTTGTAGCTCGCCCTTGCTGATTCGCTTGTGGGAGGTTTCGTCAAAGCCGATCTGAATCGCCGTGTAGCCGTCGCTTTTCAAATCTTTTTTCTGTGTGACGTAACACGGCCCGACTTCAATGACAGTCACTGGTATGGCCAGGCCCTCTTCAAACACCTGCGTCATACCGACCTTGCGGCCCAGTATACCCTTCATGGTTGCCCATCCTTTAGGGGACTGAAGACTCTGGGCGAGTCCCATCATCCCGGGAAAGCTTTACTTGATTAGAGCTTGATTTCGATGTCGACGCCGGCCGGCAGATGCAACCGCATCAAGCTGTCGATGGTCTTGGCGCTGGGTTCGAGAATGTCGATCAACCGCTTGTGGGTGCGCATTTCGAACTGTTCACGCGAGTCCTTGTCGATGAAGGTGCTGCGCATGACGGTGAACTTCTCAATCCGTGTTGGCAGCGGAACCGGGCCAATAACCGTTGCGCCGGTGCGCTCGGCTGCGTCCACGATTTGACGCACCGAGTTATCGAGAACTCGATGATCGTATGCCTTAAGCTTGATGCGAAGCGGCTTTTTTGCCATGGTAGTTCCTGTGTTTTCGCTCAAAGGAGAGAGGGTCATGCCCTCTCTCCTCTTTGGTTGCGTCTTTGCCGACAGATCTCTGCGAGACCAACGCTTATTCGATGATCGCGGTGACGACGCCAGCGCCGACGGTGCGGCCACCTTCGCGGATCGCAAAGCGGGAGCCAGCATCCAGCGCCATGGGAGTGATCAACTGCACTTCCATGTCCACCCGGTCGCCAGGCATCACCATCTCCACGCCGGCCGGCAGGATCACTGATCCCGTCACGTCCATCGTCCGAATGTAGAACTGCGGCCGGTAGCCCGCAAAGAATGGCGTATGTCGGCCACCCTCTTCTCGCTTCAGCACGTAGACCTCACCCCTGAACTTGGTGTGCGGCTTGATGCTGCCCGGCTTCGCCAATACCTGGCCTCGCTCCACATCCTCACGGTTCACGCCGCGCAGCAGACAACCGACGTTGTCGCCCGCCTCGCCCTTTTCCAGCGTCTTCTGGAACATTTCCACGCCGGTCACCACGCGCTTCACGGTCGGGCGGATACCGACGATCTCGATTTCCTCGCCCGTCTTCACCGTGCCGCGCTCGATGCGTCCCGTCACCACCGTGCCGCGTCCCTTGATCGAGAACACGTCTTCCACCGGCATCAGGAACGGCTTGTCCAGATCGCGCTGGGGCAGCGGAATGTACTCGTCCACCACCCGCATCAGTTCCCAGATGCAGGCGTACTCCGGCGCTGCCGGGTCGGTGCTCGTCGATGTCAAGGCGTGCAGCGCACTGCCGCGCACGATCGGAATGTCGTCGCCAGGGAACCCGTAGCTGTCCAGCAACTCGCGCAGCTCCAGCTCCACCAGCTCCAGCAACTCCTCGTCTTCCATCATGTCGACTTTGTTCAGGAACACCACCATCGCCGGCACTTCCACCTGCCTCGCCAGCAACACGTGCTCGCGCGTCTGCGGCATCGGACCATCCGGCGCTGCTACCACCAGGATCGCACCGTCCATCTGCGCGGCTCCCGTGATCATGTTCTTGATGTAGTCCGCATGTCCCGGGCAGTCCACGTGGGCATAGTGACGATTCTCGGTCTCGTACTCGACGTGCGCAATCGCAATCGTGATGCCGCGTGCCTTTTCCTCCGGCGCATTGTCGATGCTGTCGAACGCCCGGAAGCTCGCACCACCCTTCAACGACAACGTCCGCGTGATCGCTGCCGTCAAAGTCGTTTTCCCATGGTCAATGTGACCAATTGTGCCTACGTTTACGTGCGGCTTGTTCCGCACAAATGTCTTCTTGGCCATGCTTGCTCCTCGTTTTTGCTCTAAATTTCCAAGACAATGAGTAACCCGAAGCAGCCACATTTGGTGGTACTTCGGGTTACTCCCGAGTACTGGTTCTACGTAGGCGCCTCGCTCGCACGGCGGTAAACCGTGGGGGGCACCAATGCCTGCCGGGTATTGGCTTTACAGTCCGGCGGCAACCAAGCGAGTATAACACACGCGTTTCAATGTGCCAAATTTCTCACCCGCGAATCGCGAATTTGAACGGGCTCAATCGGTGCCAAGAATACGTTTGGCGATCTCAGCGCTGACTTCCTCGTAATGGTCGAATTCCATGTTGAATGTGCCACGGCCTTGCGTTGAAGATCGCAGCCCTGTGGCATAACCAAACATCTCAGCCAGCGGGATGTGAGTCATGATTGCCTGCATACCTTGTGAGTGCGGCTCCATGCCATCGATCTTACCGCGGCGCGATGCCACATCGCCGATTACGTCGCCGGCGTAGTTGTCGGGCACCACAATATCGACCTTCATGACCGGTTCCAGCAACGTGCTGCCTGCTCGTTGCACTCCCTCGCGTACAGCCATCGAGCCGGCGATCTTGAAGGCCAGTTCAGACGAGTCAACGTCGTGATACTTGCCATCTACCAGCGTGGCCTTGATGTCCACCAGCGGATACCCAGTCGCGCCGCCAGCCTCCATAGCCTCGCGGATGCCCTGCTCGACGGCCGGGATGAACTCGCGCGGGATTGCGCCGCCGATGATCTTGTTCTCGAAGACGACACCTTCGCCCCGGTTCAACGGCTCCAGAATGATGTTGACCACACCAAACTGGCCGCGGCCACCAGACTGACGTACGAAACGCCCCTCGTGCTCGATTCGCCGCGAGATCGTCTCACGGAAGGAAACCTGCGGGCGACCTACGTTGGCTCGAACGCCATATTCACGCAACATGCGGTCGATGAGCACCTCAAGATGCAACTCGCCCATGCCCTGAATGAGAGTCTGGCCGGTTTCGCTGTCAAAGCGAACCCGGAAGGTCGGATCTTCTTCAGCCAGCCGCTGCAAGGCATTGCTCAGCTTGTCCTGGTCAGCCTTGGTGCGCGGCTCGATAGCAATCGAGATGACCGGCTCCGGGAACGCGATGTTTTCCAGAATGAGGGTCGATTTGAGATCGCAGACCGTGTCACCGGTGAACGTCTGCTTCAGCCCCAGCACTGCAGCGATGTCGCCGGCCGAGACCTCGGACATCTCCTCGCGCTGGTTGGCGCGCATGCGCACCAATTGGCCGATACGCTCTTTCTTTTCCTTGTTGGCGTTTTGATACACCGAACCGTTGCGCAGCGTGCCGGAGTAGATGCGCAAATAGGCCAGCCGGCCCATGTACGGATCACCGACGATCTTGAAGCACAGTGCGGCCAGCGGGCCATCAGGATCAGGCGGCAACTGCTCCATCTCGTCCGTGTACGGGTTGAACCCTTCCATCGGCGGAATGTCCAGCGGCGAGGGGAGAAACGCAACGACCGCATCCAGCAGCGGCTGAATACCCTTGTTGCGCAGCGCTGTGCCACAGAGCACGGGCACCAGTTCGAGGCCGATCGTAGCCTTGCGCAGAGCTTCCACAATTTCCTCGGTAGAAACCTCCTCGCCGTGAACGTACTTTTCCATCAAGTTGTCGTCCACCTCAGCCAGAGCTGCCAGCAAATGGTCGCGATGTTCAGCCGCTTCTTCAACCATGTCGGCCGGAATCGGCTTGATCTCGGGCTGCGCGCCCAGTTGGTCGGTGAAGTACCACGCATTCTGCTCGATCAGATCGACAACGCCTTCAAAGGTGTCTTCCACACCGATGGGCAACTGGATCGGAATCGGCCGACCGTTCAGCCGATCGCGGATCATCTGGATCGTGCGCCAGAAGTTGGCACCCATGCGATCCATCTTGTTCACGAAACAGATCCTCGGCACGTGATAGCGATCCGCCTGACGCCAGACCGTTTCTGACTGGGGTTCGACGCCAGCAACCGCGTCAAACACGACCACGCCGCCGTCCAGCACGCGCAAACTGCGTTGCACTTCAGCCGTGAAGTCGATGTGGCCGGGCGTGTCGATGATGTTGACCTTGTAGTCACGCCAACTGGCAGAGATTGCCGCGGCGGTGATGGTGATCCCGCGCTCGCGCTCCTGCTCCATCCAGTCCATGACAGTCGTCCCCTCGTCCACGTTACCGAGGCGGTAGGTGCGCCCGGTGTAGAAGAGGATTCGTTCGGTGGTCGTTGTTTTGCCCGCGTCGATGTGGGCGATGATGCCGATGTTGCGAATACGCTGCAACGCGCTGTTATCTGCCATTACTTCTCGTGCCTGAGTCCTGAACAACCAACGACGGGCGGCTGAACTACTTTCCAGCCGCCCGTCGCAAAGGTTAGCGACAGGCTGAAACGCCTGAAAGGTTAAAGTGAGGCTATACGCCTACCGGCCGCCCCAACGATAGTGGGCAAAGGCACGGTTGGCTTCCGCCATCTTGTGCGTGTCTTCTTTTCTTTTGATCGTGGTGCCGGTGTTGTTCGACGCGTCGAGCAACTCAGCAGCCAGCTTCTGTGCCATCGACTTGCCGCTACGCTTGCGGGCATTGGCAATCAGCCAGCGGTGCGCAAGCGCCTGACGGCGGCTCGCGGGCACTTCCAAAGGCACCTGGTAGGTTGCGCCACCAACACGCCGCGGCTTGACCTCGACTGCAGGCGAGGCATTGTTGATCGCCTGCTCGAAGACCTCAATCGCCGGCTTGCCGGTGCGCTTTTCCAGAATCTCCAACGAATCGTAGACGATGGTCTGCGCGGTGCTCTTCTTGCCGCTGAGCATGATGCGATTGATGAACTTCGCCAGCGCTACGTTGTTATATTTGGGATCGGGCGCGATGGTCCGAATCGGAGCACGGTTTCGTCGCATGATGTGCTACTCCTTCAGCCTATTTGCGGCGGGCCGGTGCGGCTGCACCCGGCTTCGGGCGCTTGGCCCCATACTTGGAACGACCGCGGCGACGCTTTTCGACGCCAGTGCTGTCCAGAGCGCCGCGCACGATGTGGTAGCGAACGCCGGGCAGGTCCTTAACACGACCACCGCGCACCAGCACCACAGAGTGCTCCTGCAAGCGATGCCCCTCACCGGGGATGTAGGCCGTCACCTCGACGCCGTTGCTCAGACGCACACGGGCGATCTTCCGCATGGCCGAATTCGGCTTCTTTGGCGTCGTAGTGCGGACCTGTGTACATACGCCGCGCTTCTGCGGAGACCCTTTGGGCATCCTGCGCGTGCTGGACTTCAATGAGTTATGGGTGAAGCGCAGGGCCGGTGCCTTTTCCTTGCTGGGTTTTGGCTTGCGACCATGTCGAACAAGTTGATTAATGGTAGGCAAAGTTATCTTCCTTATCGTTTCAGTCGTTTTGCGAACCCGGCTGGCCTGCCTGGTGTGACACGCCTTGCCTGTCCCTCAGAACTGGAGCCGATCTGATAAAACCGCAAACGTAGGCCGAGCCGCTAGGATAGGCCCGGCCTACTTCCCGGCATTCTAACACAAGTGTTACCAGCGGGCAAATCAGACCGACGAATTAATCGTCGTATTCGTCATCGCCGAAGTCACCGAAGTCGGGCATTTGCCCCAACAGGCCAAAGGCTTCGGCAAACTGTCGATCCTGGTCGGACAGCATGTCGTCGTCGATTACCTCATCGTCATAGTCACCGTCCACTGGCTCGCTTGGCTCCATGTACATTGGCCGGGTGCGATGTGATGCGAACCCGGTGCCGACCGGGATGAGCTTGCCGATGATGACATTTTCCTTCAGGCCGCGCAGCGGGTCGGTCTTGCCTTTGACAGCTGCCTCGGTCAACACCCGGGTCGTTTCCTGGAAGGACGCTGCCGCCAGCCAACTATCGGTGTTGAGCGACGCCTTGGTGACGCCCAACAGGACCGTGTCGGCACGCGCCGGCTGCTTGCCGGCCTCGAGCAGGACGCTGTTGACGTCCTCAAGCTCGAAACGATCGACCAACTCGCCGGGCAGGTAACCGGAGTCGCCGGCCGTGCGAATCTGTGCCTTGCGGATCATCTGGCGCACGACGACCTCGATGTGCTTGTCGTGGATACCGACGCCCTGCGACCGATAAACCCGCTGCACTTCTTGCAACAGATACATCTGGCAGGCTTCGATACCCTGGATGCGCAGCACTTCGCGCGGGTTCTTGGAACCCTCGGTCAACTGCTCGCCGGCCTGGACGCGATCACCGCGTTCCGGCTTGACACGCGCCGAGGGCGGAATGGGTTGCGACCACTCATCGGTTTCCTCGCGGCGCACGATCACCAGACTTGAACCATCGTCCAGCTTGTCGACGTAGGCAACGCCGTCAGTCACCGCAAGTATCTCGCGGCCGTCTTCATGGCGGGCCAACACGGTGCCTTCCTGGACGCGGTCGCGGTCCTTGACCACCAGTTCTACACCGGCCGGCACAATGTGCTGCCGTTTGATCAACCTGGTGTTGGCGACCTTGATCATCCGCTGCTCGCCTTCCCAATAGACGTCCAGCAAACCATCGATTTCGCTGATGACCGCCTCGCCCTTGGGATTGCGCGACTCGAACAGTTCCTCGACGCGCGGCAGACCCTGGGTAATGTCCTCGCCGCCGGCTACACCGCCGGTATGGAAGGTACGCAGGGTTAGCTGCGTGCCGGGCTCGCCGATGGACTGGGCGGCGATGATGCCCACCGCCTCGCCCAGGCCTACCAACTCACCACGTCCGAGGTCACGGCCATAGCAGGCCTTGCACAGCCCGATCTTCGTTTCGCAGGTCAAGGGCGACCGCACAAAGGCGCGCTTGACGTTTGCCTTGGTGATATCGTCGCACTTGCCTTCGTCCATCATCTCGTTGCGCTCAACGATGACTTCCCCGGTTTGCGGGTCAGTGATCGCGGCCGCAGCAATCCGGCCAATGAGCCGCTCGCTGAGCTTCTCATTCATGCCGCGACTGCCTTCTTCGTCGATCCAGACGCCGGCATTGGTGCCGCAATCGTCCTCAGAGATGATGACGTCCTGGGCCACGTCCACCAGTCGGCGGGTCAGGTAGCCAGCGTCAGCGGTTCGCAGCGCCGTGTCGGCCAGACCTTTACGGGCGCCGTGGGTGCTGAGGAAGTATTCAAGCGCAGTCAGCCCCTCGCGGAAGTTCGACCGGATGGGCAGCGCAATGATGCGTCCCGACGGGTCAGCCATCAGGCCGCGCATACCAGCCAACTGGCGGATCGGAGTTACGCCACCCTTGGTCGCGCCGCTGGTTGCCATCGCGCCGATCCCTTCCAGCGGATCCAGCTGCTTCTGCACCGCCTGGGTGATATCGTCCGTGGCACGGGTCCACAGCTCGACCACCCGGTTGTACTGCTCCTCCTCGGTGATGAGACCGCGACGATACTGGCGTTCGGCCTGATCGACCTGGGCGGTTGTTTCATCGAGGATCTTGGTCTTGATTTCAGGAACCTCGATGTCGCTGACAGCGATGGTAAAGCCGCTCTGCGTCGCGTAGCGGAAACCCATTTCCTTGATGACATCGACTGTGACGGCCGTGGCTTCGGACCCGATCAGCTTGTGACACTCACCCACGAGAGTATTGACGGACTTCTTGTCCATCACCTCGTTGACGAAATGCAGATTCGGCGGCAATCCAAGGTTGAAGATTACCCGGCCAGCGGTTGTTTCGATCAGTCGATCCGCGGGCCAGCGAGCGGCAGAATAGCCGTGCAGCCGCATCTGGAGCTTCAGTTCTTCCAGTCCCTTGGCGCCGAAGTCCGTCACATCATCGATGAACTTGCGGTCGCTCATCTGTACCAACCGGTCAAGAACCTGCCCGATGGTGGTGATTCCAGCAGCCGTCAACGCATTGAACACCCGGTCACTGAGCTCGATCGTCTCCAGAGGCACGGTATCCAGCGGTGTCGTGAAACGGGTGCGAATACGAGCACGAATGTCGATGTAGCCCAACTGATATGCCATCAGGACTTCATCGAAGTTCGAGAACACCTTGCCCTCGCCCTTCGCGTTGTCCAGCAACGTAGTCATGTAGTAAACGCCCAGCACCATGTCCTTGGAAGGACCGACGATGGGCTCACCGCTGGCCGGCTTGAGCAGGTTGCGAGTCGACAGCATCAGCTCGCGCGCTTCCTTCACGGCCATGTCGCTCAGCGGCACGTGCACCGCCATCTGGTCGCCGTCGAAGTCGGCGTTGAAGGCCGCACACGACAGCGGATGAAGCTGGATGGCGTTCCCCTCGATCAGCACGACCTCGAACGCCTGGATGCCCAGGCGGTGCAGGGTCGGCGCTCGGTTCAGCAGCACCGGCCGCTCTTTGATAATGTCATCAAGCACGTCCCACACCGCGGGATCGATTCTGTCCACCATCCGCTTGGCGCTCTTGATGTTGTGCGCGTGGTTGTGGTCCACCAGGCGATGCATGACGAACGGCTTGAACAGCTCCAGCGCCATCTTCTTGGGCAAGCCACACTGATGAAGCTTGAGCTGCGGACCGATGACGATGACCGAACGGCCCGAATAGTCCACACGCTTGCCCAGCAGATTGCGGCGGAAGCGGCCCTGTTTGCCTTTCAGCATGTCAGACAGCGACTTGAGCTTGCGCTTGCCACTGCGGCTGACGGCACGTCCGCGGCGGCCATTGTCGATCAGGCTGTCGACAGCTTCCTGCAGCATACGCTTTTCGTTGCGCACGATGACGTCAGGCGCACCCAACTCCAGAAGCCGACGCAGCCGGTTGTTGCGGTTGATCACGCGACGGTAGAGGTCATTCAGGTCGCTGGTTGCGAATCGACCGCCATCCAACTGCACCATCGGGCGTAGATCGGGCGGGATCACAGGCAGCAGCGTCAGGATCATCCACTCGGGCCGGTTGCCCGACTTGCGGAACGACTCCACGACCCGCAGCTGCTTGGCAGCTTTCTTGCGGCGCTGCTTGGAGCGGCTGGTCCGGATCTCCTGGCGCAACTCAACAGCCAGCTTCTCCAGGTCCATGTTGGTGACGATCTTGCGGATCGCGTCGGCGCCCATGTCAGCTTCGAAGACGTTGCCCCAGCGTTCCGCCAGCTCGCGGTAACGGGACTCGGTCAGCAACTGGCGGGTGCGCAGTGACTTCAGTTCCTGCAGGTCGTCTTCCATCTGCATGCGCAGGCGATCGGCTTGCGCCTCGCGCTGCTCGTGAACGACCAACAGTTCCTGTTCAGCAACGTGACGCTCATGGTCACGCTTGAGCGACACGGAATCGCGCAGAAGGCTTCGTTCTTCTTCGACCTGAGCGTCGATCTCACTGAGTTGTTCCTGCGCGGCTGCGTTCAACTGCTCCAGATGCGAGCGCTGAATGGTCACACCCTTCTTCAGGAACGGCACAGACTGCCAGGGCAAGACGAGATCGTCATCCAGTCCCTTGCCGAGACGGTGCTCAAGGCGTGTGGTCTGGCTGCGCAGCTCAGTGATTACGGCATTTGACCGTTGCTCAAGCTGGGCTGACAAAATGCCGTTGCGCTCGTCGAACTCGCGATCGATCTCGCGGATCGCGCTGTCGCGGCGCTCCTCGATGGTCAGAATCTTCGTGTCGAAATCGCCATCCAGCTTGGTCAGCCGCGTGGCAAGATCACGTTCATGACGCGAAAGCGTCCGGCTGCGGGCGTCCTCATCGACCACCGTGATGATATACTGAGCAAAATAAAGCACGCGTTCCAGATTACGCGGCGAGATGTCCAGCAGCAGGCCGAGGCGACTGGGTACACCTTTGACATACCAGATATGACTGACAGGGCTGGCCAGCTCGATGTGTCCCATGCGCTCGCGGCGGACACGGCTGGGAGCCACCTCAACGCCGCATTTGTCGCACACGATACCCTTGTAGCGCACCCGCTTATACTTGCCGCAATAGCATTCCCAGTCCTTGGTGGGCCCGAATATCCGCTCGCAGAACAGCCCGTCCCGTTCTGGCCGTAGCGTACGATAATTGATCGTTTCAGGCTTCAATACTTCGCCGTGGCTCCACTCCCTGATTTGATCAGGGGAAGCCAGGGAAATACGCATGGCATCGAAATCGTTTACTTCCACAGTTCACCTCTTGTTCAGTGAACAGTGACCAGTGTTCGGTGACCAGCAAACAGTAACCAGCGATCAGTATTCAGTGATCGGAGTAGGCTCGCTGGCCCGCTGCGTCTACTGAGTACTGCTAGCTGTTTACTGTTTGCTGATTACTGTCTACTGATTACTGATTATCTGCCGGCCAGCGGGCCGGGAACGCTCAAGCTGAAACCAAGTTTCGGCAATTGCTCGTCGCCGTCGTCCTTGCCAAAGTGGATGACCTCATCCTTTTCGTTGATGACTTCCACCGACAGACCCAGGGATTGCAATTCCTTCACCAGAACCCGGAAAGACTCCGGCACACCTGGAGACGAAATTGCTTCACCCTTGACGATAGCCTCGTAGGTCTTGACACGGCCGGTGACGTCGTCGGACTTGACCGTCAACATCTCCTGCAACGTGTAGGCAGCACCATACGCCTCCAGCGCCCAGACTTCCATCTCGCCGAAACGCTGACCGCCGAACTGCGCCTTACCGCCCAAGGGTTGCTGCGTGACCAGAGAGTATGGTCCAGTAGAGCGAGCATGTACCTTGTCCTCGACCAGGTGAGCCAGCTTCAGCATGTTGATCACACCAACGGTCACAGGCCGGTCGTAAGGCGTGCCGGTCATGCCGTCGTACAGGACCATCTTGCCGGTGGTCGGCAGCGCCAGGTTGTTGGCCAACGCGGCCTCAATAGCCCGCCGGTCGATCTCCTCGTCAGGCAATGCCGAGATCTCGTCCATGGCGGCATAGACCGCACGACGCTCTTCGTCGCTGTCACTGATCTCGTGATAGAGCGAGCGTCGGGAGAGGGCAGTTGCCTCTTCGTCTTCTTCCGTGTCTTCGGCAAACACAGCCAGCCGCATCTCGTCGCGCTTAACCTGCTTGAGCCACTCACGCAAACAGACCAGGCGAGCGCGTTCGTTCAGCTTCTTGCGCTGGTCCACGTCCAACTTTTCGTAGTTGTCGACGCGGATCTCGTCAGGATTGTATCCCTGCGGCTCTTCACGCAGCCATTCGCGCAGGATCGCATTACGGGCATAGGACTCGTCGTAGTAGACCTGCTCCGGATCGTAGCCACGCTCGCCCAGCCACTCGGCCAGATAGAGGGAACGCACTTCATCGTCGTTGGCGATCTCCTCTTCCGTCATCCCTTGCGCTTCAGCCCAGGTCCAGGCGCGCTTGGTCGCCTTTTCCCAGGCACGGCTGACCAGCCAGGCGCGGGCCAACTCGGCTTCGATCTCATCTTCCCGCGCGCCGTCAAACACCGGCGTCTCAGCGTAATAGCCCAGTTGCTTGGCGGCCCAGCCCAGATGCGTCTCCAGCACCTGGCCGATGTTCATGCGGCCCGGAACGCCCAGCGGGTTCAGGATCATGTCAACGGACGTGCCATCCTCGAGGAATGGCATGTCCTCTTCTGGCACGACCTTGGAAATGACGCCCTTGTTGCCATGGCGTCCCGCCATCTTGTCGCCCTCGGTGATCTTGCGCCGCTGCGCCACCATGACCCGGACCATCTTTTCCACACCGGAAGGCAGGTCGCGGTGGTCGTCACGATTGAACACCTTGATGTCCACTACCTTGCCCTTTTCACCGTGCGGCAGGCGCAAGCTGGAGTCACGAACCTCGCGCGCTTTCTCGCCAAAGATAGCCCGCAGCAGCTTCTCTTCTGGGGTCAGGTCGGTCTCACCCTTGGGAGTGATCTTGCCGACCAGAATGTCGCCAGGGCCAACCTCTGCGCCAATGCGGATAATGCCCTCTTCGTCCAGGTCCTTCAGCGCGTCCTCGCCGACGTTAGGAATATCGCGCGTGATCTCCTCGGCGCCCAGCTTGGTGTCACGCGCCTCGGTCTCGTGCTTCTCGATGTGGATTGAACTGAAGCGGTCGTTCTGAACCATCTTTTCGGAGATCAGAATGGCGTCTTCGTAGTTGCCGCCTTCCCAGCTCAGGAAGGCCACCAGCACGTTCTGACCCAGCGCCAGTTCGCCACGGTCCGTGGAACTGGAGTCAGCCAGCACGTCGCCAGCACCCACGATGTCACCCTTGATTACCGCCGGCCGCTGGTCGATACATGTCGACTGATTGGAACGATTGAATTTGCGCAGCGGATAGGCCCGCCGCGTGCCATCCGGCTCCAGCACCACAATCTGCTGGCTGGTGGCGCTGATGACCTCGCCGGCGTTCTTGGCCATGACAACCTGGCCACTGTCCTGCGCCGCCCGCGCCTCCATGCCGGTACCGATAATGGGCGCTTCCGGCCTGAGCAACGGCACAGCCTGGCGCTGCATGTTGGAACCCATCAGCGCACGGTTTGCATCATCATGCTCAAGGAACGGGATCAACGCGGCAGAAACACTGACGATCTGCTGCGGCGACACATCCATGAAGTCAATGTGTTCCGGCGTCTCGAACAGGAAGTTCTGGCTTCTGCGGGCCGACACCCGTTTGTCAACGAACTGACCACTGGCATCCAACCCGGCGCTGGCCTGAGCGATGGAATGGCGGTCCTCTTCATCGGCAGTGAGATAAACGATCTCATTAGTGGAGCGCGGCAGAACACGGAACTTGCGCGGTGCACCCTCCGGCAAGGAAGACTCGGCCAGATCAATCGTATCCTGGTCCATCACCGTACCGGCCTGCACCAGCGTCTCGCGCACGGTGGGATCGATGATAGGATCCACCAATGTGGCGCCCAGCATTTCCGGCGAAGTCAACTCGACCTCGTTCACGACCTTGCGATAGGGCGTTTCGATGAAGCCGAACTCGTTGACACGACCATAGGTCGCCAGCGATCCGATCAGACCGATGTTTGGACCTTCCGGCGTCTCGATCGGGCAGATTCGTCCATAGTGACTATGATGGACGTCGCGCACGTCGAAGCCGGCGCGCTCGCGCCGCAGGCCGCCTGGTCCCAACGCGCTCAGGCGCCGCTTGTGGGTCAGTTCAGCCAGTGGGTTGGTCTGATCCATGAACTGGCTGAGCTGGCTGCCGCCAAAGAACTCACGCGTCGCAGCCACCACAGGCCGAATGTTGATCAGGGAGAGCGGGGTGATCTGCTCAGGGTCGCGGATCGACATACGTTCACGCACGACACGTTCCATACGCAGCAGACCAATCCGCAACTGGTTCTGGATTAGCTCGCCAACGGTCTTGATGCGACGGTTGCCCAGGTGATCGATGTCGTCAGCCGACTCGATACCGTTGTTGATCTTGATGATATATTCAATCACCCGCACCAGGTCCAGATTGGTCACCGTGCGCTGGGAAAGCGGAACCTCGCCCGTCAGGTCCAGGCGCCGGTTCAGCTTGTATCGACCGACCTTGCCCAGATCATAGCGACGCGGCTCGAAGAGCAGGTTCTGCATGAACTTCTCGGCGTTGTCCAGTGTGGGCGGGTCGCCGGGGCGAAGCTTCTTGTAGAACTCCAGGAGGGCCTCCTCCTGCGAACGCTGATTGAGCGGCTCCTTGTCAATCGTGGCAGCGATGTAGGGGTGATCGGGCATCGTGTCGACGTGCTCGAACAGCTTGAAGATCTCGTCGTCCGTCGCGTATCCGATGGCGCGCAGAAGCACCGTCGCCGGCAGCTTACGCTTGCGATCGACCTTCACCGACAGGATGTCACGGCGTGCAGTCTCAAACTCCAGCCATGCACCACGACTGGGGATCAACTTGGCCATGCACATCTCGCGGCCGGTGGTACGATCCTCGGCAACGGTGAAGTACACGCCGGGCGAGCGAATCAGCTGACTGACAACAACACGCTCGGCACCGTTGATAATGAATGTACCCGCTTCGGTCATCAGCGGGAAGTCACCCATGTAGACATCCGATTCGCTGATCTCGCCCGTGTCGTGGTTGCGTAATTGCACCCGCACGGTCAGCGGCACAGCAAAGGTCATGTCCCGCTCGCGGCACTCCTGCTCAGAGTATTTCGGTTCCCCAAACCAGAAATCGCTGAAGTGTAATTCCAGGTTGCGATTGAAACTGATAATCGGCGAGATCTCGTTCAGCAGTTCGCGGAGGCCTTCCTCCTGAAACCACTTGAACGAGTCGAGCTGGATCTCAGTCAAGCGGGGCAACTGAAGACCGCTGGGAATGCGAGCGTAGCTCTTGCGCCTGATCTGGTAGTTCGAAGTCAAAGTCTTACCTCCGAAAATGGGGACGCCATTGTGCGCTATGACGTCTCGGGTTGACCTACGAGCTTCCGGCAAGCTCGCCAATTCAATATGGCCTAAAGACATAGAACGCCTCGGCCACCTAGACGGGTTTCAGCAAAAGCACCGTAGTGGCCCAGGCCTCCACAGCAAACATGCCTGTAAACGCGAAAATATCCCAACCAATACAGAAACGAACCCTGCAACCAACCATTGGTGAGGGAATCAACCTGGCTTAGCGGGACTCACGCGATTGTGTCAGTCGTACTGTTTGTTTAGGGGATGCGTTATTTGCAATACCCGCACCGCGAAAAGGCATAGTAGCACGAACGGTGCGGATTGTCAAGTATCAATTTAGAGCCGAGTCGCGGATCGCCTTGCTTATTTCGTCGAGCGCAGTCTGTAACTCCGCCTCGGCGGTGAAAAATGCGATTGAGAAGCGCATCGCATTGAACTCGCGGATGATATTGGTAACTATCCGTTGCCGTTCCCAGAAACGTTGCTGCAATGCTTCGCAAGCCCAACCCGCCACGTTCACCGTGATCAGGCCCGTTCCAAACGCCCCCTCGACCGGGCTCAGAACGGTGGCGCCCGGCAAATCCAGCAGCGCTGCGACGAAAGACGCACGCAGAGCTTGCACGCGCGCTGTGATTGCATCCTGGCCCACGCCTTTGATGAAGTCGATGGACTTGCCAAACGCCAGATAGAGCGGCCACGGGCGCGTGCTCTGCTCGAAGCGGGCGGCTGTGGCCTGAAGCTGGTAGCTGCGTTGTGCGCGGTCATATTGCTGCTGAACATCCCAACCCAGCCAGAGCGGCCGCAACGTTTCCACCAGATCGTTGCGAATGGCCAGCATGCCGACGCCTTGTGGTCCGAGCAGCCACTTGTGCCCGCAAGCAGCATAGAAGTCACAGCCTAATGCACGAAAATCCACGCCAAACTGCCCTTCGGCGTGCGCGCCGTCGATCAGAGTCAGCACACCGGCCCGCCGCGCGGCCGCGCACAGCCTCTCGACCGGCAGCCGAAATCCGCTCAGGCAGGAAACGTGGCTGATCTGCGCCAGCCGCGTTCTGGGAGTCAACAAAGCCGCAAAGCGGTGGACTACCTCCTCGGGATCCAACGTTAGCTCAAGCCAGCGCAGGACCACACCGGCGCGCTCCGCCAACGCCAGCCACGGCACCGTTCCGGCAGGATGTTCCTGGTCGGTCAGGATGACCTCGTCCCCCGGCTGCCAGTCGATGCCGTGCAGCACAATGTTGATACCATCGGTGACGTTGCGCGTCAGGGCAATCTCACCCGGATCTGCCCCCAGCAGCGACGCAACCTGGTTGCGCACGGCCTCGAAACCCTGGAGCTCCATTTCATAAAAGATGTGCGGCGAAAAGGTACCGAGCCGCTCCACCTCACCATATGCACGACGAACTTCGTCGGCTGCGACGGTGGGAAGCGGCCCGAACGTACCTGTGTTCAGATAGACGCTATTGGCGAGAGCAGGAATGCCTGCCCGGATGGCATCTACATTCATTATTGAGTGATCACGTCGCCGTCATCGCGCGATACGATCTCGCCCTCAGGAGCGATCGGCACGATGATCGCCAATGCCAGATACACCAGGATGGCCGTCCCAAACGACCAGATTGCCAACAGGGCGGCAGCAATGCGCAGCAACGTCGGATCGATATCAAGATACTGTCCGAGCCCGGCGCACACGCCAGAGATAACGCGATCGTTGCGCGATCGATAGAGCTTCTTTGCCATGGAAACACCTTCTTTCTTTGTGGCAGCGAACGCTGCCGTTGACGCAGGAGACCGCAAAATTGTCCCTGCAAAATGTATTACGTGCAAATCCGTCGAGTGTTTCACCGACCGGCTTGAATGGTTTTGACAGAAACTTTGAACTGTGGATACTGGACAATTGGCACCGGTCCGCGTGGCATTGCGCAACTTGCGGCCCGGCGCCGTGTTTTTAGCTATGAGTAGCGTCGTGACAGCCTCGCTCTGGCGTTCCCGGTAGTCCGACCCGTATCCACAGGAGTAGTCAACTTCCATGAGCATTCGTGTAATCTGCGACTCGAGCCAGAACGTGCCCGAGTCGTTTCTGTCTGGACTGAACCTGATCGAGGTGCCCGCCAGCGTTATTTTCGGCGATGATGTCTTTCTGAACAAGGTCGAACTGACTGAGCAGGAATTCTATCGCAAACTTGCCGAGTTGCCCAAGGGCGCGCCGCTACCGACCACCACTCAACCTACGCCAGGCCAGTTCTCGCAAGCCATCGAGCAGGCCAAGGCCGAAGGCGCCACCGGCATCATAATCACGTCCGTCTCGTCCCATCTCAGCGGCACCTACAACTCAGCGGTGCAAGCCGCAGCGTTGGAGAAAGATATTCCCATCGAAGTTTGGGACACGCTAAGTGCGTCGATTGGCGGCGGCTGGCAAACCATTGCGGCCAGCGAAATGGTCAGAGATGGCGCCTCATTGGAAGAAGTCATGGCAGCGCTGCCGGCTATTCAAGAGCGCACAAGCACTTTCTTCACTGTGGACACACTGAAATTCCTTGTCGCCGGCGGTCGCGTGTCTCCCGTTCAAGGCATGATGGGCACCTTGCTCAACGTCAAGCCGATGCTTGTCATTGACGAAGGGCTGCTCAAGCCGCTGAGTCGCGAGCGTGGCCGAAAAGCTGCAAAGGCTGCACTGCTTGAACTCGCTCGCCAGCGAGTGGGCGACAAACCAGTCCGTGTTGCCGTCGCGCACGCGAACGTTCTGGATGAAGCTGAGGCATTTGTCCCGGACGTGCGCGCCGGTCTCAACGTGCAGGATCTGATCGTTGTTGAGTTGGGCCCGGTGCTGGCGGCCCTGGCAGGTCCCGGATTGATGGCGCTGGGAACATACGAAGTCACGAAATGAAGATCGTTCTGGATGCCATGGGTGGCGACCACGCCCCGGTGGTCGTCATCGCCGGCGCTGTCGATGCTGCCCGTGAGTTCGCGGTGCCCATCGTGCTGGTTGGCCAGGAAACCGTCATTCGCGGCGAGTTGGCAAAGTACGACACTTCAGGCCTTGATCTGTCAGTGGTGCACGCATCGCAAGTCGTCGACATGCACGACAAGCCGTCTGATGTGTTGCGCAGCAAGCCCGAATCGTCCATGCACATCGGCATGGAAATGGTCAGACAAGGTGAAGCCGACGCGTTCGTCACCTGTGGCAACACGGGCGGCGCGCTGGCAATCGCGTTGGTGAAACTGGGACGCATCAAAGTTGACAGCCAGCGGCGCATTCACCGACCAACGCTCGCGACCAAGTATCCGACCAGGACTGGCTTCTGCTTTTTCATGGACACTGGCGCGAACACCGATTGGAAGCCGGTCTTCTTGCAGCAGTCTGCCGTGATGGGCAGCATCTACGCTGAGAGCGTGCTGGACGTGCCAAACCCGCGTGTCGGCCTCGTCTCCATCGGCGAGGAAGAAGGCAAAGGCAACATTGCCGTGCGCGAGGCGTATGACTTGATCAATGCGACACCCGGTCTGAACTTCGTCGGCAACCTGGAAGGTAAGGACATCCCGGCCGGCAAGGCAGACGTAGTCGTAACCGACGGTTTTACCGGTAACGTCATCATCAAGTTGTCAGAAGGCGTCGCATCGCTGATCATTGACTCGCTGCGCGAAGAAATTACCAGCCGCACCCTGGCAAAAATCGGTGCACTGCTGGCAAAACCGGCTCTCAGCGCCGTGGCACGCAAGCTCGACTACGCCGAGTATGGCGGCGCTGTATTGTTAGGCCTCAACCACATCTGTATTGTCGGCCACGGACGCTCCAACGCGCGCGCTGTGCGTAGCGCAATCAAGGTCGCACGCGATGCCGTACAAGCCAACGTCATCGAAGAGATTCGCCAGGGGCTGGCCAATCGTCCGGTCGTTCTGGTTGAAAGTGAGTGAACTCTGGCGCTGCACAACCCGGAGTGTGCCAGGGTAAAGTGAGAAGAGAACCATGACTGAATTACGTCAACTACTTCAACGTTTGTCACCCAACCTTCGCTATGCATTGTTGGGCGAACTACAGGGCCTCAACGGCCAGGCGCCCAGCGAGGTTGCCAAGGTCTCGGACGCGGACCTGCTCACGGCGCTGCGCTCGGCAATCGGAGATGCGGGGCGTCAGCGACGGCGAGTCGTCGTGACCGGCCTCGGTGCGGTGACGCCAGTAGGCAACACCGCAGTCGACACCTGGGACGCGCTGGTGGCGGGCAAGTCAGGCATCGCGCGGGTGACGCAGTTCGACATCACCCCGTACGCCAGCCAGATGGGTGGAGAGGTGAAAAACTTCGATCCCAGCAACCGAATTCCGCGCAAGGAAGCCCGACGCATGGCGCGCTGCTCACAGCTTGCCGTTATTGCAGCGTACGATGCGGCCGAAGATTCAGGTTTGGATATCGAATCGCTGGACAAGACACGGGTCGGCGTTGTTATGGGAACCGGGTTGGGCGGCATGGATTTGTACAACAACATGATCGCCGAGTCGGTGCGTTCTGGCGAGAACCGTGTCAAGAGCCGGCCGCTGGAGGCGATCAACGGTCTGCCAAACATGCCGGCCTTCCATATCAGCCAGACATTCGGCGCACGCGGCCCGCTGAACACCATCGTCACGGCCTGCGCCGCTGGCACACAGGCCATCGGCACCGCCTCCGAGGAAATACGCCGCGGCTCCGTAGACGTCATGTTTGCCGGCGGCGTCGAAGGACTGATCGTGGATGTGTTCTATGCCAGCTTCGAGGCAATGCGCGCTGTCAGCACATCCAACGACGATCCTGCCAAAGCCAGCCGGCCCTTCGACGCCAAACGCGACGGGTTTGTCATCGGCGAAGGCGCGGGCGTCTTTGTGTTGGAAAGTCTGGAGCACGCCATCGGGCGCGGCGCACGCATCTATGCCGAGGTGTTGGGCTGGGGCCAGTCAGCCGACGCCTACCACATCGCGGCACCGGATCCTCAGGCGACCGGGGCGGCCGCTGCCATGCGCGCTGCATTGGCCGATGCCAACATCAGCCCGGATGCCATAGAATATATCAATGCGCACGCCGCTGGAACGCCGCTGGGCGACGCGCACGAGACCAAGGCCATCAAAGACGTGTTCGGTCCGCGCGCCTACCAGATTCCAATCAGTTCCACCAAGTCGATGGTAGGGCACCTGTTTGGCGGCGCAGGCGCGGTCGAGGCCATGGCATGCGTCAGGACTGTTTACACCGACACCATTCACCCGACGATCAATCTTGAGTACCCCGATCCTGAGTGTGATCTGGACTATGTGCCCAACGTGGCGCGCAAAGCGGAAGTGAACGCCGCATTGTCCAACTCATTCGGTTTGGGTGGGCAGAACGCTACATTGATCGTCGGTAAATTCCGCGAATAGCCTGCGAGGCGTTCGACCTGTTCTGCACAGCCGGACGCCTTGCCAGCAATATACGGGCCTGTTTCTACCCGAAAGAAATACACTGCCAGACGTTCGGCCCTCTCGAACAAGTCGAACGTCCAGTCAAAAGGAATTATGCGAGCATACACTAACGAAAAACTAATCGCACGCCGTGCCAAGATTGGCAAGTACGCCAGTTTTGCCGGCCTGGGTGTTTTGGCCGTCGGCATGGTCCTCAGCTTCCGCGCCAACCCACAGAACACATCTAACTACCAGATCACGTTGATGGGTTCCTTTGCCTGTTTGATCGCAGGCTTTATCCTGGCCAACGTCGGCTCGCACAACACCCGCCGCTTTGGTCGCAGCCCGCGTCCTGATGAGCGGCTGGAAAAGGAACTGAAGGGCTTCGACGACCGCTACATCCTGTATTCATGGATGCTGCCGGCCGCCTATGTCTTC
The DNA here is from genome assembly GCA_020634615.1 of Anaerolineales bacterium. Classification (GTDB taxonomy): domain Bacteria; phylum Chloroflexota; class Anaerolineae; order JAAEKA01; family JAAEKA01; genus JACKBK01. The sequence goes on along the minus strand of JACKBI010000013.1, from coordinate 93,708 downwards.
GTCGGTCCCAGCGGCGTCTATGCGTTTGCGCTGCGCGAGCAGAGCGGCAAGATCAGCAACAACGGCAACCGCTGGAGCCAGAAGGGCGGCGCGCTGCGTTTCCTGGCCGCCTTCAGCGGCGACGGTATCGGCAATCCCACCACGGATGCGATCGAGGATGCCAGCAAGGTCCAGAAGTTCCTGGACGCTCAACTGCCAGAGGCCGGCATTGAAGTGCAACCGCTGGCGCTCTTCACCAATCCGAACGTGGAGCTGCAGCTCAACAACCCGGCCATCCCGGTGGTACAGTCCAAGGGCCTCAAAGCATTGCTGCGGCAACGGTCGAAGGACTATCGACTGGACAACGCGACTCTGGCGCAGCTCGAAGCCGCCTTTGCTGTGCCCGCCGCGTAACCGTCAGCACGCGAAACGTACCGAATAAAGGAAGCCGTCAGCCTCTGCTGGCGGCTTCCTTTATTGCCGCCAGGCTGTTTGACAACAGCCCGTGCTTCTGGCATGATAGCCGATGTGAATCCTGCATCCCTGACCGACCTGGTAACCATCACAGCCAGCGATCTGGGGTTTGATCTGGTAGGTGTGCTACCAGCCGGACCCGGACCTGACTTTGAGCGCTTTCAGCGATGGCTTGCCACTGGTCATCACGGCGAAATGGCCTATCTGGCCAACAGGGATGCCGAACGGGCCGACGTGCGTACATGGTATCCCTCGGCCCGCTCTGTGATCCTGGTCGGCGTGAGCTATTTTCGCGAGATGCTGCCGGCCGCGCTGCGCAACGACCCGGCCCGCGGCCAGATTGCTGCCTACGCATGGAGCGACGACTACCATGAAGCGCTCAAACCGTTGCTCTTTCAACTTGACGCGGTCATCCGCACCGCATCGGGCCGCACGACGCCTGGCAAGGTGTTCGTCGACAGCGGGCCGGTGCTCGAGCGCAGTTGGGCCCAGCGCGCAGGGTTGGGCTTCATTGGCAAGAATACCTGCCTGATCTCGCCGGAGCGCGGCTCATGGCTTTTCCTGGCCGGGCTGGTGGTACCGGAGGAGATGGCCGACCGGAGCCCCCCATCGCCACGGCAGGGAACGTGCGGGAATTGCACCCGCTGCCTGGATGTCTGCCCAACCGGCGCGCTGCCTGAGCCGCATTTGCTGGACGCGCGCCGCTGCATCAGCTACCTGACGATCGAGTTAAAGGGCGCCATTCCGCGCGATTTGCGTCCCCTGATGGGCAACTGGATCTTTGGTTGTGACCTGTGCCAGGACGTTTGTCCATGGAACCGCCGCTTTGCCCGTCCGGCCCAGAAAGCTGTGCTGCACGCGCGGCCGGAAATGGTTGCACCGCCGCTGCTGGATTTGCTGGCGCTGGACGAGGACGCGTTTCGCGCGCGTTTCAAGAACTCCCCGGTGCGGCGCGCCAAACGCCGCGGCCTGCTGCGCAACGTGTGCGTTGCGCTGGGCAACTGGGGCGACCCGGCAGCGGTCGAGCCATTGACCGACGCCCTGTCAGACGCAGAACCCCTGATCCGTCAGCACGCGGCCTGGGCGCTAGGTCGCATTGGCGGCAGTCCGGCTGTTGCTGCGCTGAGCTGGCGGCTATCCATGGAAACAGATCCGGCTGTACGCAAAGAGATTGGTCTGGCATTTGAACCATGAGCATCGACACGCACGACCTGATCGCCAACCTGACAGCGTTAAACGAGATCGCCGACACGCTCAACCGCGCCGTGGACGTGCAGAGTGCGCTCGATTCGGCGCTGGCACGAGTCATCGCGCTGATGGGGCTGGAGACCGGTTGGATATTTCTGCGCGACGAGAACGCCAAGAATCAGTGGGCGGGCCGCGGCTACCAACTCGCGGCGCACCACAACCTGCCGCCGGGTCTGGCGCTGCACCGGGCCAAAGCCTGGAAGGGTGGGTGTGACTGCCAGGCGCTCTGCAACCGCGAGAAACTGACCGAGGCCTACAACGAAGTGCGCTGCTCACGGCTGGCGGAAGCTCGCCCGGCCGACCGCAGCGGCCTCGTGATCCATGCCTCGGCGCCCCTGCGATCCGGCGACGACGTGTTGGGTATTCTGAACGTCGCCGCGCCGGACTGGGAGTCCTTTACGCCGGAGCGACTGGCCCTGTTGACCAACGCCGGCACACTGATCGGCATCGCGCTGGAACGCGCCCGGCTGTTCGACCTGCTGCGCGAGCGACGCATCGACGAACAGGCCGCGCTGCTGGCCTTCAGCAATCAGCTGCTGGGCCGCCCCAAGCTGGACGACCTGATGGAATATCTGGCGCTGGAGATGCTGCGCTTGCTGGAGATCGATGCCTGCGCCGTGATCCTGCCAGCGGATGCCGAGGGCTTCCTGATTTTCAGCGCGGCGGCCGGCTGGCGTGACGACCCGGTGGCAGGCGGATTGACGATCCGCGACGACGGGTTGAACAGCCCCAGCCGTGCCATGCGCTCGCAGTTGCCGGTCATTATCGAAGACCTGAACGAAGAAATTGTGCCGCTGTCCGAAGCAGGCTGGTTCAGAGCCGAAGGCTTCCGCGGCTTTGCCGTCATTCCCCTGATTTCTGAAGACGAATCGGCCGGCGCGCTCATGATCGGCATACGGCGGCCGCGCCTGATCGATAACGATGAAATGCGTCTGTTGCAGTTGATGGCCAATCAGGCAGCAATCGCCATTGAGGGAGCGCGCCTGCGCCAGGCCGAGTCGCGCCGCCAGCGGATGGACGAAGAACTGGCATTTGGTCGCCAGATCCAGCTGAGCATGTTGCCCAAAGCCTGCCCCTCGCTTCCTGGCTGGGATATCACAGCGGTGTACCAGGCAGCCCGCATCGTGGGCGGCGACTTCTATGACTTTTTCGAGCTGCCGGGCAATCTGGCGCGCATCGGCGTCCTGATCGCCGACGTCGCCGACAAGGGTGTGCCCGCGGCGCTTTTCATGGCGCTGAGCCGCACGATCATCCGCACGACGGCCCTCAGCGGTCGCGGCGCGGCGGCAGCACTGAAACGCGCCAATCGCCTGATCCTCAATGACAGCGTCAGCGACCTGTTCCTCAGCGCGTTCTACGGCATCCTGGAGGTCGAGACGGGCCGTTTCCTGTTCGCAAACGGTGGGCACAACCGGCCGCTGTGGTACAACGCCAGCAAGGATACAATCCAGGAGCTGCGCGCCAAGGGAATAATCCTGGGCGTCTTCGACGAGATTGTCATCGAGGAGCGACGTATCCAGCTTGGCGATCAGGACGTGCTGGTGCTCTACACTGACGGCGTGACTGAAGCGCTGGACAGTGCCGATGGGATGTTCGGAACCCAACGTCTGATCGAGGTCGTCAAGAGCACCGCGGCCGGTTCCGCTTCTGAGATCGCCAACGCCATCGTCGATGCCTATAACCGCTTCACAGCTGACAGCGAACAGTCGGACGACGTGACGTTCGTCGTCATCAAGCGAACCGGCGACCCGAAAACCGTCGATTGAGAGGAAGCCGCGGATCAGAACGCCAACTGCTATCCGCCATCTGCGCCCTGCCACCTGCAACTTGCAACCTGCAACATTCCGCCCAAGGAGACCACCCATGACAATCATCCACCGCATAGCCATGATCGGCTTTGGTACCGTCGGCCAGGGGCTGGCCGAAATCCTGGTCGAAAAAGGCGACTTGCTTGAGCAGCAGCACGGCGTACGCTTCCAGATTGTCGCCATCAGCGACCTGCTGAAGGGCAGCCTTTACCAGGCAACCGGCCTGGATCCGGCAGTCTTACTGGAGGTGGTACGCCGCACCGGCAAACTGGAAGACTACCCGGTCAACCGCGGCCTGTTCACCGGGCTGGACAGCCTGGAGACGATCCGCCGCAGCAATGCCGACACGGTGGTCGAGATCAGCTGGACCGATGTGCAAACCGGCCAGCCGGCCATCGACCACGTCAAGGCTGCCTTCGAAAACGGCAAGAACGCAGTGCTGACCAACAAGGGGCCGGTAGCACTGGCGTACAACGAACTGGCCGAAATGGCCGCAGCTGAGGGCGTCCAGTTCCGCTTCGAAGGCACGGTGATGAGCGGCACGCCAGCCATCCGACTGGCGCAGCACGCGCTGGCCGGTTGCCAGATCAGCCAGATTCAGGGCATTCTCAACGGCACCACCAACTACATTCTGACGCAGATGGAAGCCGGGCAGAGCTACGCCGACGCGCTGACCGAGGCGCAGCGGCTGGGCTACGCCGAAGCCGACCCGACTGCGGATGTCGAAGGCTGGGACGCGGCCGGCAAGGCGGTGATCCTGGCCAACGTGTTGATGGGCGGCGACCTGAAGGTGGCCGACGTGGACCGCACCGGCATCAGCGCGCTGACACTGGCTGATGTCGAAGCAGCCAAGGCAGCGGGCGAACGCTGGAAGCTGATCGCCAAAGTGTGGCAGGCGGCTGGAACGACACGCGCCAGTGTGACGCCGACGCGTGTGCCGCTGAGCCATCCGCTGGCCGGTGTCGGCGGCGCGGTCAACGCCGTGACCTACACTACCGACTTGCTGGGTGACGTGACGCTAGTCGGGCCGGGCGCCGGCAAAATGGAGACGGGATACGCTGTGTTAGGGGATTTGTTGGAGATTGCGGAAGGAAAGCGAAACGCGAGGCGTGAAGCATAAGGTATGCTTCGTGTTACATATTTCGTACTTTTACCTCAGCCTACGAGTCAGTCCGGTGTCCGCTGCGGCAGCCATTCTACAGTGACAAGATGCTCCACGGCCTTGAACTCCGGGTCGCCGGTCAAGACGGCGCCGACATTTTGCTCTGCCAGCGCGATGGCGTAGGCGTCGGCATAGGCGACTGAGTGATGAGCCTTGACGTGCGCCGCGGCCAGAGCCAGGTCGCGGTCGGCATCCACCAACGTGATCGGAAGTTGATCCAGCGCGCCGATCATGGTCTGAGCGGTCGCAAGTCCACGCTCACGCTCCGTAATGTACACGACTTCGCCAAAGTTCACGGTCGAAAGAACCACCGTGGCGCGGCCAGAGGCAGCTTGCACCAGAACTTCCTTAACCCGCGCAGCAGCTGGCTCGGCTTCGAAGTAGGCCAACAGTGCAAAGCTGTCGAGGACGAAAACCGGAACGTCAGCGCTCATAGGCCATCTCCGCAAGCCGCTCAGCGCGCAATGCATCGGTCAACGAAGAATCGCCTTTCAATAGGCCAACTGAATCTTCGACCGGGTTTTGCAGCAATGGCATGACAGCCAGCATGTTGCCGTAATCAACGATGATCACCTGCTTGCCCGGCTGCAAACCGTATTTCTTGCGTAGATCAACCGGGATCACTACCCAGCCCTTGCTCGAAACAGTGGCAACTGCCATGACTACCTCCTGAAGGTGTTATACATCTCTTGCAAGAAGTATAACGCTCGCAGCGGCCTGTTGTCAAACAAATATCGTCAAACTTGAGGCGTGAAACTGGTCGGGAGCTTGATTCGCAGCACGTTTGGGTGCGTTTCAAGTGAGTTGAGCGCCAGACCTTTCAGGTTGATGCGGTCGATCGCGGACCACGGCAATCGTGGCCAGCTTGTCGATCAGTTATCGTGGGAAATACGAACAAACCCGGTGGGTCTCACTCACGCTTGTCGTTTCACCCTTCTCGCTTCACGCACCTTGATGGCAAATACACGTTGCACTATCACAAGCAGACTTGGAGCCAACAATGCCTCACGAATTCAAGACCATTATCGAACCGTTCAAAATCAAGACGGTGGAGCCGATCCACTTTACGACCTACGAGCACCGCCGTGCAGTGCTGGAGGAAGCCGGCTACAACCTGTTCCTGTTGCATGCGGACGACGTACTGATCGACCTGTTGACCGACAGCGGCACCGGTGCGATGTCGTCCGAGCAGTGGGCCGGCATGATGCGCGGCGACGAGAGCTATGCCGGCGCGCGTTCGTTCTACCGCTTCGAGGAGGCCGTGCAGGAAATTACCGGCTACACCCACGTCATCCCGACGCACCAGGGGCGCGCCGCTGAACGCATCCTGTTTGGCGCGCTATGCCGGCCGGGCGATGTGGTGCCCAACAACAACCACTTCGACACCACCCGCGCCAACATCGAGTATCGCGGAGCCGAAGCGCGCGACCTAGTGGCCGACGCGGGCCGTCACCCTCAGCTCATTCACCCGTTCAAGGGCAACATCGACCTGGATGCGCTTGAGGCCACCGTTGACGAGGTCGGCGCCGAAAACATCCCACTGGTGATGCTGACGATCACCAACAATGCCGGCGGCGGGCAGCCGGTCAGTATGGCCAACATCCGTGCCGTCAGCGAGCTGTGCAAACGCCACAACCTGTTGTTCATCCTGGATGCCTGCCGCTTTGCCGAGAACGCCTGGTTCATCAAACAGCGCGAGCAAGGCTACGCCGACATGACGCCACGCGAGATTGCCCACGAGATGTTTGGCTATGCTGATGGCTGCACCATGAGCGCCAAGAAAGACGGACTGGCTAATATCGGTGGCTTTCTGGCATTGAACGATCCTCCCTACGACGGCCAGCGCTATCTCGACCTGCCGCAGCGCTGCAAGAATCAGCTCATCCTGACCGAAGGCTTTCCAACCTACGGCGGGCTGGCGGGCTACGACCTGGAGGCTATTGCGGTAGGCCTGCGCGAGGTGCTGCACGAGGACTACCTGCGCTACCGCATCCGATCCACCGCCTACCTGGGCGACAAGCTAACCGCGGCAGGGGTGCCCATCGTCCAGCCGCCCGGCGGCCACGCCATCTACATCGACGCACGGTCGATGCTACCCCACATCCCGCCCCACGAGTATCCAGCGCAAGCGCTGGCGGTCGCGCTCTACCTTGAAGCCGGCATCCGTGCGGTGGAGATCGGGCAGGTGATGTTTGGCCGGCCGGTCGCGGCCGGTTTCGAGGAGCCTGGCCCACTGGATCTGGTGCGTTTGACCATCCCCCGTCGCGTTTACACACAGAGCCACATCGACTACGTCGCCGAGGCGATCGAGCACGTCAACATCGCCAAGGACCGCATCCGCGGCCTGCGTATCGTCTGGCAGGCGCCGGCGCTGCGTCACTTCTCGGCGCGGTTTGAACCAGCCTGAGCGCGCCGAAAACAAAGTGCGGCTTTCGTGTTCTGAAAGCCGCACTGTCCAATCTGTCGAAGGCTTACTTCGAGAGTCCCTGAGCTTACGCTTCCTCGATATCGATCTTGCGAACACGATAGATGCCATAGTCAGGCACCAGGCGATCGTACTCGCTGTTCATCAGCGGCGATGAGATCATGAAATCGGCCGAGGCCCGATTGCAAGCGATGGGGATGTTCCACACAACAGCCATCCGAAGCAGCGCCTTGACATCCGGGTCATGCGGTTGCGGCTCCAACGGATCCCAGAAAAAGATGATAAAATCGATCTTTCCCTCGACGATCTTGGCGCCGATTTGTTGGTCTCCCCCTAAAGGCCCACTTTGCAGCTTCTGGATCTTGACGCCGAGCACATCCTCCAGAATCTTGCCTGTGGTGCCGGTTGCAAACACCTTGTGTTGCACCAGCAGATCGCGGTTGAACCGTGACCATTCAACCAGTGTTTGCTTCTTGTTATCATGGGCCACGAGGGCGATTTTCTTGGCGGGATTCATCGCGAACTTTTGATCACTCATTTTCATTTCTCCTTGACACCCCAAATTCTTGGCTGAGGCGAGTCACCAAAGCGGTCGGCAACGTCTCACCCGTGTTGTAGAAGTTGCGTTGACAGGAAGTAGCGATGCAGCTAGCGGTTGCATACGCAGCTTCACAGGCGCTTGCATGGAGCGTAACAGGTTTCACCCTGGTTGTCAATGCCAGGCGTTACAGTGGAAAGACATCCAGCCCTTTGCAAGAGCAGCACGCTGAGCGGTGCAAGCCCGTAACCGGCTTGAACCCGAAACACCTGACGTCGTTGCGATGCAACCATATTTGACATTCAAGAACATATGTGCTACACTCCTTTATACCTTGTCGCGACGCCAACTGGAGTCGCGCAGGGCAAGCCAGTCGCCCGGATTTACGGGCACAAGAAGTCAATCAAGGAGACACACCAATGGCAGGCGACGGCAAACAGAAAGCACTGGATTCTACTCTGGCAAACCTGAAGAAGCGTTTCGGCGAGGGCGCCATCATGAAGCTGGGCGATGCCGCCAGCATGAAGGTGGAGGCGATCCCCACAGGAAGCCTTTCCCTCGACCTCGCACTGGGCATCGGCGGCATTCCCCGCGGCCGCGTCATTGAGATCTACGGTCCCGAAAGCTCCGGCAAGACGACCATCTGCCTACACGTCATCGCTGAGGCGCAGCGGTTGGGCGGCACCTGTGCATTTGTCGACGTCGAGCACGCGTTGGATCCCAACTACGCCAGCAGAATCGGCGTCAATGTCGATGATCTGTACGTTTCACAGCCGGATACCGGCGAACAGGCGCTGGAAATCGCCGAGGCGCTGGTGCGCTCCGGCGCAATGGATGTCGTAGTCGTTGACTCGGTGGCTGCTTTGGTGCCGCGCGCGGAGATCGAAGGCGACATGGGCGACAGCCACATGGGCTTGCAGGCTCGTCTGATGAGCCAGGCGCTGCGCAAGCTGTCCGGCGCCATCAGTCAGTCCAACACGGCGATGATCTTCACCAACCAGTTGCGCCAGAAGATCGGTGTGATGTTCGGCAACCCGGAGACGACCACGGGCGGCATGGCGCTCAAGTTCTACGCCAGCGTGCGGCTGGACGTGCGTCGTATCCAAAGCCTCAAACATCAGGGCGCAGTCATCGGCAACCGAACGCGGGTGACGGTCAAGAAGAACAAGGTCGCGCCACCCTTCCGCCAGGCCGAATTCGACATCATGTACAACGAGGGTATCTCCCGCTCCGGTGATGTGCTGGACTTGGCCGTGGAGCACGAGATCGTCAGCAAGCGCGGCGCGTTCTACTCCTTCGGTGACACCCGCCTGGGCCAGGGCCGCGAGAATGCCAAGATCTTCCTGCAAGAAAACCAGGACATGTTCTGGCAGATCGATGGCCTGCTGCGCGACCAGGCCGGACTGGCACGAACGCTGGTTCCAGAAGGCGGCGAGTCGAAGATCGTAGCAATGCCAACCGCGACACCTGTAAAAACTGGCAAACGCGCCAGCATGGCTGTGGTCGAGGACGTGATCGACGATGGCGACGAGGATTTTGACGAAATGGACGAAGCAGCCTGAGTTGTAGTGCTGTGATAGTGCAATAGCGCCGTCTGGCCCCAAGACCAGACGGCGCTATTGTCTTTGACAGGCCCATGGCCGGATGATACAATGCTCGCCATGCTTCAAATGCCAGGCCGAGTTCATCTGAATCGGCATCATGCGCCGCGTGTTGTGGGCGTTCTCCTTCTCCTTGGCCTGGTCGCGCTGCTGCTCGCCGGTTGTGATCCGACTGCCCTGCCAACACCTGATCGCAGCGCGCTTGCTTCCCTGCCAACTTCGACGCCGACACAACCTACTCCAGCCCTTAATGGCGCGCTGGGACCGCGTCCAACAGATACGCAGACGCCCACCGCCACCCCGACCGCGACGCCCACCGGGACACCGACGCCCACTGCCACTCCCACCGCCACGCCGACGGCGACGCCCACCGCCACGCCCGGCCCGTTAGCCGCGGCGCTTGGATTTCAGGATGCGCTGATCCGCGGGATGGAACAGAACGGCTATGCAATCGACGTCCAGATGGCTACTGGTTCTCCCAGCAATCGGGTGGTGGCCTACCTGCTGACGCCGCCTGCCGAGGGCATCGAGTTGGGTAATCTGCTGCCGCGCCTGGTGGTCTATTGGTTGCAGAAAGACAACGAACCGGTGCTGATTTTCGAAGATGAGGGCAGTGATCAGGCGATCCAGTTTGCGGGTCTGGGCTATAGCTGGGATGAGGCGTTGGGCTGGAGCGACATCAACGGCGACGGACTCCTGGAGCTACCGATCTGGGCAGCCAACGGCGGTTTTTGCTGGGCGTGTACGCGTGTCTACGTGCTGCAACTCGTCCCCGGTGAAAACAGCGATTCCCCTCCCACCGTCCGCGAGTTGACCGGGGCTGTACCATTCTTGAATCTGCTGGTAAACCCGACGATTCCCAAATGGCTCAACGACCTGAACGGCGATGGCAACCCGGAAATTGAGGCGCTGGACGCCACCTTTGAGTTTGGCTTCGGCCTTGACCATGAAGATTCGCCGCGCATCAATCGGGTGCTGGGTTGGCAAGGCGACCGCTACGTGGACGTGTCGAGGGCTTACCCCGGTTACCTGCAAGCCCAGGCCGAGAGGGCGCGCGCTGATGTAGAATCGACTTACGGCCAGCCGCTGCCGGACAAACACATTATCGGACGCGCCGTGTCGCTGCTGATAGCCTATGACGCGCAAGGTCGGCGCGAAGAAGGCTGGCCAATCTTCCTCCAGGTCAGCGACCCGGTCAACTGGACAGGCGAGGCAGAACCGGGCCTTGTTGCGTTGATGTTGCGCATCCGCGAACACTTCGACTACCTGATCCAGCAAGGCGAGGTCTTCGCTCCCTGGCCGCCGGAAGTACCGACGTTATCGAATCCCAGCAATTCTGGCGAGACCACCACTCCGGTGCCCGCCAGCGATCAGATACCTCCACCAGAAGAACCTGTCGCAGAAACTCCCACTCCAGCACAATAGTTGTGTTGGGACTGCCCTCGCAATTCCAAGCCCCAAATCTTTTTTCACCACCACCACGTTTGATTCTGGCGTTGCGATTTTGTACGCATACCGAAGGCACTTCGTATGTTGACTTCGGCGCGATCCCGCGGTATTGTGTTGCTACCTGAATGCAACGGGCTGATCAGACGCCCACTCCATGCAGGTATCGACGGAACGTGTGGTACTAAATTCCCATTGCTTCCGTCGACCGTGGCTGTTACACTGACGTAGCATAGCTGTTACCCAGCAGCCTAGAATCCCTTCGCCTGAGAGAATATCATGCCCACGCTACGCTGCCCGCGCGGAGCGAGGTCAGTTGGTCACGCCTGGCGTGCTCTGGCCGTCGCCGTTGCGCTTCTCACCTTGCCATTGACATTGGTTCATGCAGAAACTTACGATGTTTGCAGCAGCGGCTGCCCATACCGTTCTGTGCAGGCTGCCATCAACGCTGCCAATCCTGGCAAGACCATTCGGGTCGGACCCGGTGTCTATAACGAAAATATTTCCTTGCGGCCACGCGTCAGCGTAGTCGGTGCCGGCCGGGACGCGACGACGATCCGCGGCAACGGCTCTGGCGCAGTTGTCAAGGCCGACAACGGCCAGATTGCCCGTGACACGATCGTCGAAAACCTGACAATTACCGGTGGTGGCGGCGACCGTGGCGGTGGCCTGCTGGTCTCGTCAGGTGCCAAACCAACGGTTCGCAACGTGACGATCCGCGACAACAGCACGTCGCAATGGGGTGCGGGCGTTGTGGTGCAGAACGATGCTGACCTGCTGCTGGAAGGCTCTCTGGTCAGGAACAACTCGGCGCCATCCGGTCCCGGCCTGACAGTGACCGGCAGCCGGGCCACGGTCCGCGACACAACGATCGAAAACAACGTCAGCAATGGCGCGGCTCAGAGTGGCGCTGTGTCCGTGCAGTCAGGGGCAACCGCCACCTTTTCCAATGTCACTATCAGCGGCGGCAGAGCTAACAGCGGCGGCGGATTGCGGATTCTTGATGGGTCAACGGTTACTATGACCGGCGGCCGGATCGAGAACAACCAGGCCACCAGTGTTGGCGGCGGCGCCGCACTGACTGGCAACGCAACGCTAACTCTGAACAACGTCACAGTCAGCGGCAACAGCGCGCCCACCGGCGGCGGCCTGTACATCAACAGTTCGCAACTCGTTGTCGATGGCAGCCGCTTCGTCAATAACAACGCATCCAGCATCAGCGGCGGCGCCATCTATCTGGTCAGGGTTGGCGGTGATATCAGCAACAGCACCTTTGAAAACAACCGTGCAGCTCAAGTAGGCGGTGCAGTTCACTTTGACCAGGCCAACAACGTTCTGTTGCTCAACTCGACGTTGACCGGCAACACGGCCATTGACGGTGGCGCTGTGTACGTGACCGGCGGACGGGCACGGATCATCAAGAACCGGATACTTTCCAACACAGCGGGCCAATACGGCGGCGGCATCGTTGTCACTGCCAGTTCGGCGACCAACATCCGCCGAAATGAAATCAGCCGCAACCGCGCCGGACTCGATGGCGGAGGAATCGTCTTTCAGCGCGCCTCAAGCGGCCTGATGGATGGCAATCTGGTCAGCCAGAACGACGCCGGGAATGTCGGCGGCGGCATGACCATCTACGACCGCGCCAACCCGACCTTGCTGGACAACCGCTTCGTGGGCAACACAGCCGACGTGGGCGGCGCCATCCAGATCGAGGAAAATGTTGCGCCCCTTCTCGATGGAAACGAGTTTGTCGGCAACGTGGCAGCTCTGCACGGCGGGGCGCTCACGATCACCCTCAACGCGGATCCGATCATCAAGAACGGACTGTTCAAGGACAACCGCGCCCAGGTCGAAGGAGGGGCGATCTACATTCAGCGCAACTCACAAGCGACCATTGAGAACAATGCCATCATAGGGAACTGGGCGGCAGTGGTTGGCGGTGCCATTGTGGTCCACGAGGACCGCGCCAGCACCATCAGCGGCAACTATGTTGCCGGGAACCGTGCAGACCAGCACGGCGGCGGCATCTACCTCAACCAGACCAATGCAACGGTTGACGGTAACCAGATCCTCGGCAACAGCGCCCAACAGCTAGGCGGCGGAATGGTTGTGATCAACGGATCTTCGACCATCTCCAACAATCTGGTGGCCAACAATCGCGCCGGCAGCGTCGGCGCGGGCATTTACATGGCAGGCTCCGGCGCCGGCCTGACGAGCAACACCATCGCCGACAACGGACGCAACGCCGGCGGCGACGGCATCTTCCTGAATACCGGCGCGAATCCAAGGCTGATGTACAACGTGGTGGTGGGTAACGACTACGGCGTGCGCAGCGGCGGCGGGCAGCCAACGCAGATGACGCGCAACAACGTCTGGGGCAACCGTGTGACAGATTATGACGGCGTGCAGCGGGGCGACACGGACCTTAACACCGATCCAAAGTGGGTCAACGGACCGCTGGGCAAGTACTACCTCTCAAGTCAAGCCGCTGGCCAGCAAAGCAACAGCCAACTGATCGACGCCTGCTTCGACAGCTCGCATGCCATGGGCGTCGACCAGATGACGACCCGCACTGACGGTCAAAAAGACCGCGAGAACGCTGACATGGGCTTCCACTATCGTCGCCCGCTGGGCCAAACGTTGTATTTCCCAAAGGTCCGGGTCGGATAGGCTCTCTGGTGGCACTAAACACCGCTCTCAGAGCGACCGTGCGTAGCGGAACTCCTTGAAACCGATGGGATCGGCGTTGACCACCGGATCCACTACCACGTGAATGACAGCTGGCTTGCCAGACTCGACTGCGCGCTGCAAGGCCGGTAACAGGTCCTCCAGTTCGTCCACTTTCTCGCCGTGGCAGCCCAGCGCCTGGGCAAGGAGGTCGTAGCGCACACCAGGGCGAATATCGATGTCCACGTAGTGCTGCGGGCCCAATCCGGCCACGTTGAAGGCGGTCTTTTCCATGCCCCACGCGTCGTCCACCGCGACGATCACCACCAGCGGCGTATTGGCTCGCAACGCCGTCTCCAGTTCCATCACGTTGAAACCCAGCGCGCCGTCGCCGGTGATACACACCACTGGCCGGCCAGGCGCGGCCAGCTTTGCCCCGATTGCAAAGGGCAACCCCGTTCCCAGGTAGCCCATCATCACCGAGTAGAGGAAGCTGTCCGGCTCCAGAATCGGGTTGAACGCGACACCCCAGAGAACCGTATTGCCACCGTCCAGCACAGTGATCGCATCGCGCGCGAAGAACTGGCTTGCCATAAACACCAACTGACCGGGGTTGACGCCGCTTCCACTGCTGGCCTGCATGTATGCCATGCCGCCCTGCAGAGTGGCCGCCGACAGCTCGCGATAGCGGGCCAGATCGACCATGCTCTCGCGGGCCGCGGTCTTTTCCTGCACAGCATCCAGCAGCGCCGCCAGCGCCGCCCTGGCATCGGCAATGATGGCAACGTCCACCGGCCGGTTGAGACCAATCGACACCGGATCAGCATCGATCTGGATGGTAGTCTGGCGCGCTGGATCACCCCAGGCAGGCGGCATGCCCCAGCCGTCGTATTCGCCCAGCCGCGCCCCAACCACCAGCACCACGTCAGCCTCGTTGCGCGCCAACATGCTGGCCTGCATGTCAAAGATGTGGAAATAGTGCGGATGATCCTCCGGCACGACGCCACGTGCGCCCAGGCTGCTGCCCATGCCCGCGGCCAGATGATCACCCAGTGCCACCAGTTCGGGCGAACCCCCGGCCCACAGCACGCCCTTGCCAGCATAGATGAAAGGACGCTTGGCGTTAGCCAGCAGGTCAGCCGCCTGTTCGATCAGCGCCGGATCGCCCGCGCCCAGGTTGAGCACCCGATTGTTGGTCGCTGGCGTGATCCGCAGCCTGTCCGGGTCGATTCTCTGCGCCAGCAGCTCGTCCGGGATGGCAAGAAACGCTGGACCGGGCCGACCGCTGGTGGCAGCGCGCAGGGCGGCGCGCACCATCTCCGGCACACGCTCGGGCCGGCTGATCAGCGCGCTGTACTTGGTGATCGGTTTGGCCATCGCGACCAGATCGGTGGCCTGCCAGGCGCCGCCGCGGTCGGGGTTGTTGACCGCGCTGCGGCGGGTGCAGGCGATAGCGACTACCGGATGACCCTCTCCGTATGCGCTGGTCAGTCCGGCCAGCATATTGGCGCCGCCGGGACCGGGGTTGCCCAGCGCGACGGCCGGCTTGCGGGCGATGCGCGTATAGCCCTCGGCGATGTGGACCGCGGCCTCTTCGTGGTGCGCGTTGACGTAGCGGATGCCGTAGCCGGCCAGCGGCACGACAAAGGGGATGTGCGCGCCATCGATGATGCCGACGACAAGATCGACGCCTTCGGCCGCGAGGCTTTTGGCAAGAAGTTCACCAACTGTTATTTCGGGCATTGGTCTGTGTCTCCAGGAACATGAGGGGAAAGGGTGAATCAATGTGACATCGCTGCCGTAGCCAGGTTGGCCAGCAAGGAAAGTATACCCCTGCCCGGAGCCGCGTGCAACTGAGAAGACGTTGACAGCGCACTGCCGACTACGCTGCAATGGCATGATCCCGGACTCCCGATGCGAGGCGAACTGGTCTGGTTTCCTATTGACAGAACCCGGTTTGGATTCTATGATAGGATAGAAGGGGTGGCTGCATTCGTCCATTCGCATATGCTCAACGATGATCCATGGTTTCACGAAATGGAGGTAGTGCCATGAGGATCGCGTCTTCTCTTGGGAGTTGGATTAGCTGGGCAGGGATTCTGGGGTTGGTTCTGTTGCTGTCGTTCGGCGCTCTCGCCGGAACTGCTGTCAAGGCGGGACCACAAGCGCCGTCTGTGGCTTCACCTGTCAGCGGCGCCTGGACTGCTGGTTTCAACCAGCCCGGGTTTGACAACGGTGTTACGGCAGTCGTCGAAGATGTCAGCGGTGACCTGTATGTTGGTGGCGCATTCACCCACGCGTTTGGCGTGGCGGCGAATCGCATCGCGAAGTGGGACGGTAACCATTGGTTGCCGCTAGGCGCAGGAGTCGACGGCTGGGTCCAGGACATGGTCGTTGATGCCAATGGTGATCTCATCGCTGGTGGCTATTTCGTACAGGCCGGCGGGGTAACGGTCAACTATGTCGCCCGTTGGGACGGTCATCACTGGTCAGGTCTCGGATCTGGCATGAACGACTGGGTGGAGGCGCTGGCCCTGGACAATGCCGGAAATCTGTATGCGGCAGGCAAATTCACGATGGCCGGGGGCGTCACAGCCAACAGAGTCGCCCGGTGGAACGGCAGCCAGTGGTCGGCCCTAGGCAGCGGTCTGAATGGTATCACGCGCGATCTGGCGGTCGATTCCACAGGTAGACTGGTTGCGGCCGGGTTTTTCACCGAGGCAGGCGGCGTCTCAGCCAATCGCATCGCCCGGTGGAACGGCAGCCAATGGACTGCGCTGGGCAGCGGCATGGATCTGGGAATCATCAGCGTCGCCTTGGACGCTCAAGATCGTGTGTATGCCGGTGGATTCTTCAACACCGCCGGGGGCGCTGCGGCGAACAGGATTGCGCGCTGGAACGGAAGCTCCTGGGCAGCACTGGGCTCAGGCGTCAACAACACCGTCTATGCCGTAGCCGTCGATCCGGGAGGCAGTGTCTACGCCGGAGGGGACTTCAGCACGGCCGGCGGCGTGGCTGCCAATCACATTGCTAGATGGGACGGCAGTCACTGGACAGCCTTGAGCAGTGGTGTAGATGACCGGATTCTGGACCTCATGAGCGGTGCGCCCGGCACGCTGATCGCGGCCGGAGGATTCGAGGTCGCCGGCGGCACACCCACGGGCCAGTTGGCGCTTTGGCAGGCAGGTCAATGGCACGCGCTCGACGGCGGCAACGGCATGCGTCGAGGTCCGATTCGATCGTTCGCGATGAACGCGGATGGCGATATCTACGCAGGCGGTTCCTTCAGTCATGCAGGATGGACACAGTCGCCCCTGGCTGCCCGCTGGAATAGCACAGCCATGTCGTGGCGCGCTGTGGGTGGTGGAGTCAGCGATGCGCTGTCCAGTTGGGTAGATGCCGTAGCTGTGGATTCCAACGGCATCCTGTACGCGGCGGGCCGGTTCGATACGGCCGGTGGCAGAGAGGCACTCAACGTTGCCACGTGGAACGGCAGCGAATGGTCCGATCTCAACGTTGGCACGGACGGCGACGTACACGCGTTGGCAGTCGACAGCCAAAATCGCCTGTATGCCGGCGGTGAGTTCACCCGAGCAGGCGGCTATGGCGGAGAAGAACAGATCGCCATGTGGGACGGCACGCGCTGGTACGCGTTGGGCGACGGGCTTGCAGGTTGGGAAGGTCCTTATGCCCTGGCCGTGGATGGCGCAGACAATCTCTACGCTGGCGGGAGCTTTCTGGAGGCGGGCGGCGCTCAGGCCCGGCACTTGGCGAAATGGGACGGCGCCCACTGGACCGAAGTAGGCGGCGGACTGGGCGGGTACGTCCACGCGCTCATCTTCAATGACGCGGGACACCTGATCGTTGGCGGCGACTTCACCCGGGCCGGTCGTCTGCCGGCCAATAACATCGCCGTGTGGAATGGCAGCAGTTGGTCAACGCTGGGGACTGGTCTCAACGGACAGGTCTCGGCGCTGGCTCGTGACTATGAAGGCAATCTTTACGCAGCCGGCGAGTTCACGACGGCGGGTGGGCAGCCAGCCAATCACGTCGCGATGTGGGACGGTGCAGCGTGGCATGCGCTAGGCGCGGGGACGGACGATGCGGTTGAGGCGCTGATCGTCGACTCGCAAGGCGATCTGCTCGTGGGCGGATGGTTCTATAAGGCCGGAGGTAATCCCTCCACCTACGTGGCAAAGTGGAGTAGTGTATCGCCGTTGCCAACTGCCACACCGACACCGACGCCACGACCTACGCCGACGCTTACGCCAACGCCGGCGTCAGACCGCATCCCCGTGTGGATGCCCCTGATCGTGAAACAGTGAGGACAGACGCCAGGTTGACAGTGGCGCACCGGTCACAACGCCAGGCTAGTCAACCGCTGCGCCGCGCTCCTGCATCTGAGCGAGACGTTGCGCGCCGCGTCGGCTTAGCGGCCCGTACAGCCTCAGCATCAGCGGCGGGTAGACGTTGTTGACTTTGGCCAACCAGCCGCGCCAGCGAGGCAGATTGATCTCCAGCGGCCGGTCGCGCAGCGCGCGCCAGAAGGCTTGTTCAATGTCTTCCACCTCCAGCAGGCGGCTGCCAGAGTGGATCACCGCGGCAGCTTCGGGATACTTGAAATGCTGTTGCACCGCCGGCGTGTTGACCACGTCCGGCGCGACCACAGTCACATAGACGCCATATTTGCGCAACTCCACGGCCGCTGCCAGAGACGCCGAACGCAGCCCGGCCTTCGCCGCCGAGTAGAGAGAATTGCCCGGTGTCGCCGACAGGCCCGCCAGCGAAGCAACATTGATAATATGCCCACCGCGCTGAGCGGCCATGACCTGCCCCACTAAACGCATCCCGTAGACCGGCCCCTTGAGGTTGAGATCGATAACCAGATCGACGTTCTCGGCCGGTTGATCGACCAGAAATCCCAGCCGTCCGCCGCCGGCGATGTTGAAGAGGCAATCGACGCGCCCATACGCCCGCAGCGTATCCCCGACCAGTGTCCGCCAATCTTCGGCAGAACGTACGTCCAGCCGGTGCAGCCGCAGCGTCTCACCCGCTGTGAACGCATCGCGCAAGCCTGCCTCGTTGACGTCAGCCAGCGCCAGTCGCCAGCCGTGCGCCGCCAGCACGCCGGCCCAGTGCTTGCCGATGCCGCTGGCGGCGCCGGTGATGATGGCTACTTTCGGTTGTTGTTCGGCGGTTGGAGGAACCACGATGGAGCCTTCGTTTGCTGACTATGAATTCCGACCGGCGGCTCGTAGCATGGCCTGCAGGCTGCGCTCCACATCGTCGTCGGTGGTAGCCCAGGACGAAACGCTGATACGCATTGCCGTTCGGCCCTGCCAGCCGGTGATACCGGCCCAGCACGTGCCGTCATCCTGAATATCCTGGATTACCCGCTGCGTCTTCTCAGGGCTGCCAAAGCTGACCAGAACCTGATTCAGCACGACGTCATTGAGTACCTCGTAGCCAGCCGCTTCCAGACCGTCGGCAAAGCGGCTGGCATGACGGCAACAGCGCTCAATCATTTCGACCAGGCCCGAACGCCCCAGAGACCGCAGCGCCGCCCATACTTCGACCCCGCGAGCGCGCCTCGAAAGCTCAGGCGTGTAATCCGACGGATTCCGCTGCACGCTGGCCGTCGGCAGATATTCAGCGGTGATTGACATTGCGCTACGCAGCGCGGGTTCTTCACGCACGAACGCCAGGCCACAGTCATAAGGCACGTTGAGCCACTTGTGGGCGTCGGTTGCCCAGGAGTCGGCCTGCGCCATACCTGTCGTCAGATGCACGCGCGACGGGACTGCCGCGGCCCACAGCCCGAAAGCACCGTCCACGTGTACCCAAGCCCCTTCGTCGTGCGCCCATTGGCAGATCGGCTCAAACGGGTCAAACGCGCCGGTGTTGACATTGCCGGCTTGAACGCAGACGATGGCAGGACCGGCAAGTTTTGGCAGGTCGTCGGCCCGAACGCGCCCCTGTCCATCCACCGGCAATCGTACGACTCGGTTGCGCCCCAGCCCAAGCATACCCAACGACTTGAACAGCGTGGGATGTGCCTCAGCGCCAACCACGACAGTGATCGGCGGCGCCCCGAACAGACCATCAGCCTCCACGTTCCAGCCAGCATGGCGCAGCGCGCTGTTGCGAGCCGCGGCCAGAGCGGTGAAATTTGCTACAGTAGCGCCGGTGACAAACGCGCCGGCTGCCTCGCCCGGCAGCCCGAGCAGATCCAGCAGCCAGCGCAGTGCCACCTCCTCCAGTACCGCCGTTGCCGGGGTCACGTTGTAGAGGGCCGTGTTTTGGTCCCAGGCGGCGGCCAGCCAGTTGGCTGCCAGAGTCGCCGGCAGTGCCCCTCCAATGACGAAGCCATAAAATCGCGGCCCGGCCATAGCCAGAGTCGCCGGCGAGCCCAGCTCGTCCAACAGGCGCAGAACAGCTTGTGGATCGACAGAATGTTCGGGCAGCGGCTCATCAAACTGTGCCAGCGCGGCCACGGCAGCGTGATCCGGCCGGACGGGGCGGTCGTTCAAACCGGCCAAATAGGCGACCGCGCGCCGGGCGGCATCGATCAACAGCGTTTCGGTTGCAGTTTCTTCCATGTCTCCATCCATGACGATGTGTTCTAGGCGAGATTACGCTGGACAATTATGCCGCACCAGCGGGTTGAAGGCATTTAACCACAGGATGCACGTCTGCGCCAACGACCCGGCGTCTCCAGCACTTGGCGGCGCCGGCGCGGAGATGTTGCGCATCTGCGACGCGTGGCTATACTTTCAACGACGGAATCTGTCCAACTCTTCACGCTCGCCGGAGTCGCCCATGTCGAACGAAATGACAATGCTGATTCGCCCATTCTCCCCGGTCGACGAACCGGAGGTCATCGACCTGTGGATACGCTGCGGCCTGACCCGGCCGTGGAACAACCCGCACGCCGACATCGAGCGCAAGCTGGCCGTCGATCCCGACCTGTTTCTGGTCGGCGAGATCGATGGCGCAATTGTCGCGACGGTGATGGGCGGCTACGAAGGCCATCGCGGCTGGATCAACTACCTGGCGGTCGATCCGGTGATGCAGCGACGCGGCCTGGGACACCAGATGATGGAGGCCATCGAGCCACTGCTGCTGGCGCGCGGCTGCCCCAAGATCAACCTACAGGTCAGGGACACCAACCAGGAGGCGCTTGGCTTCTACCGCGCCATCGGCTATGCGGTGGACCCGGTCATCAGCTTTGGCAAGCGATTGATCGTCGATCCACCCGCCGAAGACTCGGTGTGAACACTATGGATTGTCGCGTTGGCTGCGGCGCCTGCTGCATCGCGCCTTCGATCTCCTCGCCCATCCCCGGTATGCCCAACGGCAAACCGGCCGGTGTGCGCTGCATCCAGTTGACCCCCAATAACCGTTGTCTGTTGTTCGGCCTCCCCGAACGCCCAGCCGTCTGCGTTCAATTGCGACCCGAACCGGCGATGTGCGGCGCCAGCGCGGAGGAAGCAATGGTCTTCCTGTCGGAGCTTGAACTGCTCACGCGACCCATCTGGAATGTTCCAGCAGACGACGGCTGAAACGCTGGCAGCGATTTTCAGCGACCCGTGTTTGCTGTCCCCAGGCCGGCCTCTCTGGCCCGTACGATGGCCTGCGCCCGGTCGGCAACCTGTAGCTTGCTGAAGATGTTGCTGACATGGTTACGCACCGTCTTCTGGCTAAGTACCAGCCGCTGGGCGATCTCGCTGTTGTTGTGACCTTGAGCGATCAGGCCCAACACTTCCCGTTCCCGCTCTGTCAGTTCCGGGAAAACATCGGGCGCGGCTGGTCGCGGCGCTGAAAAGTACGACATGAGCCGGCTGGCAATCGCCGGTCCGAACAGCGCCTCGCCTCGCGCCACCGCGCGGATGGTCCGCAACATCTCCTCCTGGTCAGCACCTTTCAACACATAGCCGCGCGCGCCGGCCCGCATGGACGCGAAGACTGAGTCGTCATCTTCGAACATTGTTACGACAACAACACCGATGTGCGGGCTGGTGCGGACGATCTGACGGGTCGCCTCGATGCCATTCAAGCCGGGCATCTGGATGTCCATCAGCACCACGTCGGGCTGCAGCGCTTCTGCTTGTTGCACAGCTTCCAGCCCCGTGGCCGCCTCACCGACCACCTCCGTATCGGGCAGTGATGCAAACAAAGCGCGCAGTCCGTCGCGGAACAGCGTGTGGTCGTCGGCGACGAGAATGTGGATAGCGTCCATGGCCTCTCAGATTACCACGGCAACGGGCAGGCTGGCAACAACGCGCGTGCCACCTTCCGGCAGACGCTCGATGCGAAAGGCGCCGCCCAGCTCTTCGGCACGCTCGCGCATGGAAGTCAACCCGACGCCGGCCCGATAGCTGTCCGGGACACCGCGGCCATCGTCGTCCACGGCCAGATGGAGCTCGGTTTCGCTGGGACAAAGCCACACGGTGCAACGCGTTGCTCCGGCATGGCGCACGACGTTGGTCAGCGCCTCGGTGACAATCCGGTACGCGGCCACTTCCACCGCCGCCGACAAAGATGGCAACGCCTCAGGCGCAGCCAGGACGATCTGAACGCCATTCGCGCTGCTGAGCGCGCTGGCCTGCTCGCTCAGTGCGCCGGCCAGTCCCAGTTGGTCCAGCGCTGGCGGCCAAAGGCCATGCACCAGCCGCCGGATGTCGCCAATGGCGTCCTGGGTCTGAGTTTTAACATCGAACAGCAAGCGCGCAGCAGTCGCAGGATCCTCTTCGACCAGGTTGCGAGCCGTGTCTGCTTTCAGGCTGAGGCTGGCAAGCTGTGGACCCAGACCGTCGTGCAGGTCGCGGCGCAGGCGCCGGCGTTCTTCCTCGCGTGTGAACACCAGTTGCTGGCGTGAGTGTTGCAGATCAACCGTCAATCGCGCTGCGTGGACTGCTGGTCCTGCCTGGCGGGCAAGACTGGCCAGGAGTCGCCTATCGGCCGAGCTGAACGGCTCCCCCGGCGCGCGGATTTCAGCATAGAGATGGCCGATGATCGAGCCCTGGTAGATGAGGGGGAGAGTGTCACCCTGCATTAGCGTGGTCGGTGGTGACGGTGGGTGCGCAGCAACCACGCGACTCCCATCGCCCTCGACCACGCTGATCGCGACATACGGCAAGCGCAGCGATTCCGCCACGGTACGCGCCAGATTCGGCAGCAGATCGTCCGGCTGGCTGGCTGTTTCCAGCATAACTCCCAACCGGGAGAGTACTGCCCACGGATCGTCGCGTTCGCCGTACAGCAGGCGATTCACCGCTCGTTGCAGGCGGTCGCGCAACGGGAGCGCCAACAACGCCACCAGCACGGTCGCGGCGATGGTTGTCATCGCGGTGGTTTGCGTCTGCAACAGCAACGACAGCCCGCTGACGATCAGCACGTAAATCGCCACTACAGCGCCTGTCAGCGAGCCATAGACCAGCGTACGGTTGATGACGAGATCGATGTCCCACAGCCGGTATCGCAGGATCGCGACGCCGAACGAGATCGGGAACAGCAGCGACATCACCCGCATGAGGAGCAAGAGCAGCACGCCAGCTAACACAGGTACAGCAAACAGCGCCGGACCGATGCGATTGACCAACAGGTTGGGGAGACCGGACACGTCAACTGTTGTCAATATTACGTTTGGTAGAAAGTAAACCAGCGGCGTTACAGCAGCGGCCAGCAGGCCAAGACCGGCCCACTTGATCTGCTGCTGTTCGACCGCGCCGGCTGCGTTGCCGAACCGGAAAAGTTGAGCATACAGGCCGGTGCCCACCCAGACCGCCAGTATCACCAGTTGAAGCGCCAGCGGCCAACTCGCAGGACTGACGGGCGATGCCGGGAAGAAGATCGCCAGGAAGCCGCCCAACGTCCAGACCGCCAGCAGAACCGGCGTCCAGCGCGGCACGAAGCGGCCGTCGGGGAAGACGTAAAGCGTGGCTACGCTGGTAACCAGGCCAAGGAACACCACCAGATTCAACCCCAGTTGCACTGCCGGCGCGACCGCGGCCGATTCGAAAGTAAAAACCAGCGGCAGCAGCGCGCCATTGGTGACCAACGTGTACGCCACCAACAGTGCGACCGGGTCCCGCGGCCGGCGCAGGTAAATCAGGGTCGCCACAGCCAGGTGTGCCAGGACAACAACCAAATTTGCGACAACCACCAGGCCAGCCACAACGGCAGGTGAAATACCAGCGTCTGACAAGCTCTCCCCAAAGCGTGCATGTTGCAGGGCGAAAAGCGCTGAAATGCCACCGAGCTCCAACGCCAAAACCAACAGCGTGACGGCGATCCACGCCGCTCGCGCCAGCTTCCACAGGCCGTATGGGCGACCGGAGCGCGGTGACACGCCAGCAACTGGTCCGTCTGTTGTCATGGTGTGGCGTCCCCGTGTTGCAGCGATTTGTCAGACAGTTTGCTGCGGCTGGCTGCTTTCTCATCCAGCAACCAGACGGATACGTGCGCCGGCTGCATGGTTTCGGTGATGACGCCTTGTAATTCGGCCAGCAACGCGTCGAGATCAACTTCATCGCGTGCCGTAGCAGCAAAACGCGCCAGCGTCTGTACCGCATCGTACTTGCGCCGGTAGAAACGCCGGTCGATGGACGCCTGGATACGTCGCCGCAGAGGATTGAACAGCGCGGCGATGATCAGCGTCGAAACCACGATCACCAACGGGGATGTCTCGCCGATGTGCGCTCCAAACAACGTCTGCAACGCGACCACTGTTCCCAAATAGAGCAGCAGCAAAGTTGCGGTCAGCAGCGTATAAGTCAAGGTGCGGCTGAGGAGCCGGTCGATGTCCCACAGCCGATAACGCAGCACTGCGATAACGAACGAGGCCGGGAAGACCATCATGCCCAGCGCGAGCAGCGTCATGCCGATCAACCCGGCCAGCGCAGGCAGGGTCAGGACCGCCGGACCGAAGCGGTTGACCAACTGGCTGGGCAGCAGTTCCAGGTTCATGGCGGGCAAGACAGCAAAGGCGAGAAAATAGACCAGCGGCGTCATGGCCGCGGCCAGTAAGCCTGCCGCGGCCCACTTTGCCTGTTGTCGTTGTGTCAGATCCGACACCTCGATGAAGCGGTAGAATTGAGCATAAAGGCCAGTAACCACCCAG
The DNA here is from genome assembly GCA_020634615.1 of Anaerolineales bacterium. Lineage (GTDB taxonomy): Bacteria > Chloroflexota > Anaerolineae > JAAEKA01 > JAAEKA01 > JACKBK01. The sequence continues at coordinate 69,235 of JACKBI010000013.1, read as the reverse complement.
ATCAGTAACAGCGAAGCTTGCAGCAGCAGCGGCCAGTGCGCAAAGCTTCCGATTCCGGCCGGCACAAATACGGCCAGCAAACTGATGAACGCCCACAGCGCCGCCAGCAACAGAGTCCAGCGCGGCACAAATCGTCCGTTGGGAAACAGATAAAGGGTAAAGATGCTGGTAATCAGACCGGCGCACGCCACCGCGTTGACCAGAAAGCGCAACGGTGGCGACAGGGCGACTTCTCCGTAAAGAAATGCCAGCGGTAGAAGCGCGCCATTCACAGTCAACGTCACGGCCACCAGCAGCGCCACCGGATCGCGCGGCGCCCGTGCAAATAGGGTAGTCGCCAGCGCAACGTGTACCAGTACCACCGCCGCTACCAGCGCGATGGCGTAGGCTGCGGCGGCGCCCGGCGCGATGACCGTCCCTCCCAGCGACCGCTCGTAGCCCGCCAGCAAGCTGATGAAGCGTCCCGGCAGCCCCGCCAACACCAGCGCCAACACGAGGACGGTGGTCACCACCCACGCGACGCGCGCCGCGACGAGCCAGGCTGTGCGACCCGGCCCGGTCTCCTGTGGCAGCGCGTCGGTGGTGGTCATGTTAGAGGTTGTTTGAAAAGACTTCGGAAGTCGCCGATTGACTTTCACGACTGGCCCATCACAGTGTTGAGCGGCTACTTTTGTTGACTCGGCGACTTCCGAAGTCGGAACGGGCGACCTCTCAAACAGCTTCTTAGTCAGCTGTCGGCGTCGAAGTCAACAGGTCCAGGTGCCTGGCGCTGCCGAAAGTGCCGGGCACCGAGAGGCCGTTCATTGTCCCGCCGTCGGCGTCGATTGAATCGCTGGCAGCGACTGCAGATAGAGCCAAATGGCCCGGATCTCATCGTTGGTCATTTGGCCAAGGCGTTCAAACGGCATCATGTCATTGTCCAGCATCTCACCGCTATTCGGCCTCATGCCGAAGCGGATTGCGCGGCGAAACTCGACCTCGCTCCAGGTCGCCAGGTCACCGCCGGGCGTCAGGTTGCGCCCTGTGCTCGGTCCTGACCCACCGCCAAAATCTGCCTGGTGGCAGCCTGCGCAGGCCAGATTAGCCAGGTACTCGCCATATTCGACGCTCACCGCAGGTTCCGGCGCAACTGGTGCAGCGGCCTGGTGGTCAATCACAAGCGCGGGTAAGGCGGACGGCTCCAGCAACAGGAGCAATCGCGCCAGCAGGTTGACTCGGGTTTGCGGCAGTTCGTTGTCTACCGGCTCCAACGAGCGCATGTAGGCGATCAAGGCAGCCATGTCCGCGTCGCCCAATTCGAACAGTGACAGGGAAGACACGAGCACCAGCGGCCGGCCATCCTGACCGACTCCGTGGCGCATGAAACGCACCCAGTCAGCGTCGCTGTAGTATGACCCAACACCTCCTTTGCCGGACGTGAGGTTGGGCGCCACAATTTGACCCAGCATGGCGTCGTCCTCCAGGATCATGCCTTCCAGTCGTCGCCCGTGGCATTCCTGGCAGCCGGTAACTGCTTCAGCCAGATGCCGGCCACGCGCGATGCTCTCGGCATCCAATGAGACTGGCAATGGCGCATCGTCCACCGTGAATGTTTGGTTGAGACGCAACTCGCTGACTAGATAGAGCGCCAATAGCGCCAACAAGATCAGGCCAACCAGCGCGCCCGCGGCGACGATCAGCTTTTTCGCGCAGCCGGAACTTCCTTTAGCGGCAGAGCCGTTTGTCGAAGTGAATTGATTCGGGTTCATGAGTCTTGTTCAACAGGAATGGCGCATTATTATACACCAAGATTGTTCCAAGATCGTTACGAAGTATGCGCAAACGGGTAACAATTGCATCCTTGAGTGCAGGGCTCATTTCTGAATACGTGCCGTAGACGTTGCGGTCACGATTGGGAGGCCAGTCCAGTGCACTTGCATCGAACATAGGCCTTGGCGTGCATAGCCTCAAATCGCAATTGACGTTTCAACTCAGCGCCTTTGCCGGCTGTGTCGTAGCATGCGACGCCGGTGCGACAACGGCCGACCGGCTGGCGGCCCGCAGACCGAGCAACAACGAGACCGGCAGCAGCAGCCAGGGCAACAGATAGGGCAAGAAGACAAACAACGTTTCAGGCAGCAGGACGTCGCGTACCCGCAGACCGGGCTGAACCAGCGCGGCGACCCACAGCGCGAGGACTAACGCACCGGCCAGACCAAACCCGACAAGCAGCGGTGCGATCTGGCGTCGTTGGGACGAGACGCGCCGGCTACGCAGCGCGAGGGATACCAGTCCAGACGCATAGAAAGCGGCCGCGAGCACCAGCGGCGCCCATTCTGGCAGCACATTGCGCAGCGGCGTCGCCAGCCACGCAGCCAACCAGACACACCACACGACGAATGCCACTTTTGTCCAGCCCGGTTCCAGGCGCCCATCGGGCCAGACGACCATTGTCAGAACAATCAGTGCCAGACCGCCGGCCCTGACCAGCGCCGGCAGGCTGCGCACCAGTGGCAGGCCGGTCATAGCGCCGGCTGTCAACGGCTCGGCGCGAAACCAGCCGGCTGCCAATACCACCAGCGCCAGCGCTGCCAGGCTGCCGGCGCGGTTGCCGGCGCTCTGCCAGAAGAACACGGATGACAGCCCGCAGTAGAGCGTGGCAAATGCCACCATCGCCAATCCATGCAACTGATGCGCGCTCTGGAAGTTCAGACCGAGCGCCAGATACCAGTCGCTGCCCGCAGGCGGGAAGCGGGTGAACTCGTCCGCCAGCGAGAACATTCCCGCAAGCGCCAGCGCCAGGAAGAACGCGAAGGGGATCAGCCAGATCAGCGCGACGGGGTGTTGTTTACTAACAGCAACGCTGCCATCATGGTGGAGCAGTCCCGCCTCCAGCGCCAACGCAAAGGCAAGCCCAATAGCACCGAACAAGGTTGCGCCGACAACAGGTGACGCCAAACCGAACTCACCCTCCGGCGCCAGGAAGAAAGGTAAGGCGATCAACGCAGCGAGTATCAACCCGAATACCAGACCCTTCCACAGGCCGCGCACCGGAATGAACGGACGCACCACTCCGTAGATCAGTCCGGCGATCAGGCCGAGGAACCCGGCGATCACCATGATGCCTGCAGTTCCCTCCACGGAAAACGCTGGTTGAATACCCCCGACAACCGCTACGATCCGCATGGCAAGCCGCCCGGCGATGCCGCCGACCAGCGCACCCAACACCAGCCCGACCAACCCCGCAGCCATCACGCTGTACAGATTGACGTTTTTTCGCTCTTTCATGGCACACTTTCCTCGCTGATCAGGGATCTACTTGTTGAGCACGCACTGAGATCAGCCCGTTTCCCTCGCCGTATCCCAGATCGGCAGCGTAAACGACTTCACCAAACTGATAGCGCATGGTTTCGTACGCGTAGGGATGATCCTTCGGCTGCGTCGGGTTGCTTTCGTTGGTATAGGTTGTGACAGGCTGACACGTTGCATCGAAAACGCCGAGAATATCAACACCGGCGCCAGATGCGACCGTTGCGAACTTCACGCCGCCGCGAATGCCCGTCGGGTCCTCGAATTGCATCGCCATCACGCCCACGCGCGGCTGGCCATGACCCCATTTGCTATCGGTGCGCCGCGCTGCTTCCATGGGCAGAATCACCCGATCGGTCTCAAGGACATCGGCCAGGCAAGGCAGCACGCGCTCACCAGCCGTAGCGATGGGCATCATCTTCGTCGCTACGATCGCAGCGGCAGAAGGGGTGCGGATCGACAGCGCCTGACTGGTCACTGGTGATGGCGAGATCGGCGAGCCAACCACCAGTCGCTGCCCGTCCAGCAGGCCAAACATCGTTAGCGCCAGGCCAAAGGAACCCAGGAGCAGTCTGCGCCCGGGCCCCAAAGCTGGCAACTCCACGGTGACGAGCTTGAGGTCCTTGCCGACCAATGCGGCCAGGAGAAAGACGACTCCAAACACAAATGATGCAACGCTGACTGTTGGTGGCATGGGATGTCCAGAAATAAAATCCAGGTAGGTTTCGCAGTGATTGACTGTCGAGAGTCCACTTGCAGATCACGGCGCGCTCGCGGCGCGACCTGCAAGTTGGTTTTGTTGGCGGTTACTGAACGTTGATGCTGATCTGCTGCGCCAGGCCGTCGCCGGGGAGCGCAACGTGCGCGCCATCGGCTGCTTGCAGGCAGAGCGTATGTGCGCCGGGGGCCAGTTCGAGCGTCGCTTCGACCTGTCCCTGGCCGTAGTGCAGATGCGTGTCGTCCTTGGGAACGACCTGTCCCGCTGCGATGCAGTCGCCGTCGACGACGATGTGCAGATGGCCGTGGCCGGTCTTGACTGCGCCGGCCGGTTCGACGGTGAAGTTATCCGCGGCCATCTTGACCAGAAGCGGGCTGCTGACGGTTGCACCGTCCTTGAGATCGACGAACCTGACGCGGCCGCCCGCCTCTGACGCATCGGCTGAGCAGGCGCTGAGAACCAGAACTGCCAGCAACGACGCTGCGACTGCCAGAATGCCGGCGTGCTGCTTTGTTTGACCGAAATTCATGTTGCACCTCCGTGAATGGTGAGTGTGTCCGAACTGACACCCCTATCCTACACGGCGATGCGTCCCCCTGTCATGGGACTGGTGTCCCGATGTGGCCGGGAAATATAAGAGCCAGGTCCGCGGTGGGGAACCTGGCTCTGTGGATCCGATCTGTTTCTGAGTCCGAAGATCAACCTCAGCGTAGTGACTACAAACCGCTGCTGGAGCCCCCCTGGCCTTTGGCTTTGGTGCGGGCGTCGTCCACTACTTCCAGCAGTTCCTTCGGATTGGGCACACCCTTGAACACGAATTGGCCGCCGCCGGAGGACGCGGTCTCACAAATCATGTCGCCGAATTTGAAGATGGTTGCCAGGAAACCGCTCTGCACGATACCGATGTCCTGGATGTTGTTCAGTGGTGCTGACGACACTTCGTGGCTGAATGGTGTCCGTTTGGAGGAATCGATGAGCCGCTGGTTGGTGATCAGCCAGATGTCGTTGCGATAGCGGTAGAAGATGAAAAGGAAGTAGAAGATGGCCGCGATGACGACTACGGCGCGGATGATGTTCAGGATTGTGCTGGTGATCTGGAAACCTAGGAAGTCTCGAATCGTACCTGCCAGCCAGAAGATCAGCAGCGCGATAACGACCGTCGCAATCGTCTTCAGAATGACGTAGACGGGATGGCGGCGCACCAGACGAATCACGGTTTCGCCGGATTGAAGGTTGACGGGTAAGTCCATTGTTGGGCCTTTCGATGGGAGACGAACAGGGATGAGAACACCGGGACGGTGAATGTCAGAATTATAGGGCCTGCGCGCAATTCCGCCAAGTCAGGCATCATTCATACGTTGTCGCCGCGACGCACAAACGTCACCCCAGCGCCGCGAGCGCGGCGTCGATTTCGCGGTTGAGGCGCTGGATGTCAGCCTGACGCTGTTTCTCCTCATCTGACAATGTGGCCAGTTGCTCTTCGCTGGCGGTCAGCTTGTCCACATAGCTGGCACGCAGCGCGCCTTCCTTGCCCTCGGACGACAGCGCCTGCATGTTGCCGCGCACCTGCTCCTGGGCGGTATAGATCTTGGCGCGTTCCTTCTCGATCTCGGCCAGCCGCTTCTCATGGACCGCGATCTGGCTCCACAGGTCCAGCAAGCCAGCCAGCCGGTTGTAAGTTTTCACGTCCAGCAGGCCAGCCTTGAGGCTCCCTTGCAGCGCAGCGCCAGACAGCCTGCGCAACTCTTCGCGGCGAACCACCAGCCGCCGCTCCGAAACCCGCAACGTTGCCTCGCCACCACCGGGGGATTCGACGGCGAAGCGAACGAAATCGGGCGTCTGCTCAACCGGTTCAGGCGTGTCGAACAGGTCGTACTGAGCCGTGCGGCGATGCTCGACCAACACAGTCAGCGGCTGGCTTGTGCTGTTATTGACACGATAGTCGCGCCAGCGGATGTCCCATTCGTCGTAGCTGGCGTAGTGATCGGTGATCCGCAGTGCTGCCACTTCCCGGCGCGCGCCGCTTTCTTCGCTGACCTGCGCGCCCAGTTCCACTGCGTAAGGCACAACCAGTTCGCTGCCTGCCGCTGTGAACGGCAACACTGCCTCGCCCGCGTATCCGCTGCTGTCCAGCACCACCGCCGGACCACGCTCCAGCGTCAAGCCAGTTTCGTTGATCATGCGCAGCGTCGCCACGGGATGCCTGGCCAGCTTGCTGCCGTTGTACAGCAGATCCTTGCGCGTCGCCAGCCAGGCTGACACCAGCGGCGCCATGGCCGACTGGCCGCGTCCAACCGTAATCGGCGTCTCGATGGCATATTGAAACCGCTCGCCCAGATCAGTAGACGAGACAGCCAATGGAGTCCCCTGGGCCAGCGCGGCTGCGCTGACACCCATCGCCATCGGCGCCGGCGCATCAAAGGCCATCTCAGCCGCGGGCGGCGCCTCAGGTGCGGCTGCGCGCATGGCTCCTTTGGCACGTGCGGCGACAGCGCCTTGAAAAGCTACCGGACCGGCAGCCACGCGTGCTTCCTCGCCAACCACCGGCCGCTCAGGCGTATGCGGCGTTTGCAGGTCATATACAAACGAGATCGGCATCCCGGCCACCAGCGCCAGCGACACTCCGGACAAATCTTCCTCCAGACTGTTGTCGAAAATGCCCCACCCCAGCAGCAACGCCCGCCGGCTGCTGATCTCTCCGCTGTCTGCCTCTCCCTCTTCCATCACCACTCGATATGCCACGCGCCACACCGGAGCTGGCGCAACGTAACGCACCGACAGGTTGTGCGCCCCCGCCGACAGGCGCACGGTGAGTGTGCGCTGGGTTTCCTGGGCCATGGAGGTGTCGAGAAAGTAGCGCAGATCATCACCGGCGCGGGCGTCCAGTATCTCCAGGCCGCGCACGCGGCCAAGCGACACCACACTGACCTGCCGCGCACCGTCCAACAGTACCGACACCAGACCATCGCCCAGCGGCTTGCGCTTCGGCGGCCTGTCCACACCGACAAGTTGACCGACCAGATACTCGCGCTGATCCAACAGCACCTGCACGCGCCGGCCGCGCAAGCTCACCAGTAGGTCATAGAGTGCGGTCTCGCTGCCGAGCTGCACGGTGCAGCCCTCCAGCCGTTGGGCCAGCGTCTGCGGCGTGGGGTACTCGACGCCCAGCACCTGCCCTCCGCCATCGTCCAGAATGGTCAGACTCTTCAGCACATCGTTCATGGCCTCGGCGGGAAAGGTGAGGTCGACGCGCTCGCCGTCCACTCGCCCGGCCCGCTGAAAAAATCCAACGCCGTGCTTGAAAAGGGTCATCTGCGTAATCGGCAGCGCAGTCATCATTCCGCCTCCATTTCGTCCAGAATTGCCATCAGTTCGTTGGCACTGAACACGTAACGTTCATGGCAAAAGTAGCAATCGATCACCGCCTCGCCTTCGACGATCATTTCGAGGATGTCGTCAGCACCGAGGACCATCAGCGCCTTGCGGCTACGCTCGTAGCTGCAGGAGCAGACAAACGCCACCTGTCTGGTTTCCAGCGCCAGATAGTCGATTTCGCCCAGCAGCCGGTCGACGATTTCTTCCGGTGAACTGCCGGCCAACAGCATGTCTCCCAACGGCGGCATGGCGCTCAACTGCGCGGCGAGCTCTGCCAGCACACCCGCCTCGTGGCCCGGCATCACCTCAACGTGCAGCCCGCCCGCGACCGCAATCTCCCCCGCATCGTCCATCTCAACGGAGAGGCGCAGCAAGGAAGGTATCTGTTCTGACTGGGCAACGTAGCGGGCGATGTCGTGCTCCGGGCCGTCGCCGGTCAACGCGATGGTGCCATGATACAGGTCACCCACCCGCAGATCCTTGGCGACCGTGAGCAACCCGTCGCCTATGGCATCAGCAACTGCTGCCGCGTCGATTCGATCCCCGGAGGGCAACTCCGGATGCACCACATAGCCACGCACGCGGCCATACGCGTCGGCCTCGATCACCATCTTCTCCAATGGACCGTCGCCTGCGAACTTCAGGGCAATGCGCTGGCCGACTTTCAGCGTGCCGCCAAACAGGGCGCCGGCCGTTAACCCGTAAGCCAACGCAGCCGAGGCCAGTGGGGATGTGCCGTGCCGGCGGGCTCCTTCACGCGCCAGTTCGGTTGCAATGCAGACTTGCACCCGCACACCAGCATCGCGCGCCAGCACCCGCAGAATAATATCGCTCATCTCGTGGTATAATCTCCTCCTCAGGTGTTGCCAGTTGATGATACCCTTATTCCAGTCTTTGTTCAAATGAAATCGATTGTCTTTGTCACCATCCAATTCATCTGTCTGGGCGTAATCGCCGTGACCGGTCCGTTGATCGCGCGCCCACCGCTGTGGCTGGCTGTGGAAATCGCCGGCGCGGCGTTGGCCCTGTGGACGCTGTGGACCTGGAGGTTGGGGCGCTTCAACGTCCTGCCTGATGTGTTGGCAGGCGCGAAGCTGGTCACCAGCGGTCCGTATCGTTTCATCCGCCACCCCATGTATGCGGCCTTGTTGCTGGGCGCGCTGGGACTGGTGGGCAACGCGCCTACGCCGCTGCGGATTGCGACCTGGGTCGTGCTGCTGATCGATTTCCTGTTCAAGCTGAGCTATGAAGAGACGCTGCTGGCGATGCGCTTCCCCGAATACGATGCCTACCGGCTGACTTCAAAACGCCTCATCCCCTGGGTGTACTGACGTCAGGATATCGTCTTTTCGATGCGCCGGTCGGGGACGAGCCACATGGCAGCGACCAACACATACAACCCGCAGGATATCCACGGGCTGACAAATGCGAGCGGAATCGCCAGCAGGTACAGGATCGGCGAGATCTTGCCCTTGACATCCTTACCCAGCGCGATGGCCAGCGGCGACTCCGCGCCGTGCAAAGTGACCAACGCGCGCGCCAGAATGTAGTAAGCAATGGCGGCCAGTAACAACACCAGCCCGTAGACGGCTACCGGCAACGCCTCGAACTCTGTCTCGCCCATCCAGGCAGTGGTAAATGGGACCAGTGACAGCCAGAATAGCAGATGCAGGTTCGCCCACAACACGCTGCCGTTGACCTGTTTGGTGGCCTGCAACAGGTGATGATGGTTGTTCCAGTAGATGCCGAGGAAAATGAAGCTGAGAATGTAGCTCAGGAACACCGGCACCAGCGGCAACAGTGCGGCCAAAGTCGGCTCGTGCGGCACGCCGAGTTCCAACACCATGATGGTAATGAGGATGGCCAGCACGCCATCACTGAACGCTTCCAACCGTCCTTTGCTCATTCAGGTCCCTCTGATAATTGTGTTCAGACTGTTCTGGGGTTTCATCTGAGCGTGCAGAGCGCCTGGCGGATTTCGCCGAGATGATACGCTGTGTGGACGAGAATGGCGAGCGAGCCGGCGATCAGGTTTTCGTCGTCCCAGGTCGGCAGGCCATGCAATGTGGCGTCGATGCGCCGGTAGGTCTGCACAAGCTGTTGGCGCAACTCGGTCCATTCCTCCGCCGAGACCTCCTGCACGGTGCGCCAGATCTCGCCCCAGTCCACAGCGCCGACCTCTTGCCGGAGCATGTGCCGCTCCAGAATTTCCAGATAGAACGTGACATGCGCCACCTGAGCTGCCAGCGACGCGCACTGTCCACCAACCGGCTGGGACGCTTCGACCGATGAAATCCCGTCCAGAGTCTCGAAAAGCGATGTGCCTTTGTCGAGATAGATGCCGTGATGACTCTCAAAGGTTTCTTGCAGGGCTTCCAGCAACTCCCGACGAAACACCTCTTGTCCGTTTTCCATTACCGCTTCACCTCCGCGGGCAGACCAAAGAACGCACCGTACCGGTCCGCGGCAGCTCCAACCAACTGCATCTCGGCAGCCGACAGCGGCGCAAAGGGATTGAGTTCAATAACAATCGAATGCTTTTTGACCGTGCGCCGCCAGGTGGCGACGACCTTGCCATCGATCACCACCGACGGAAAGAGGATGCTGTGGCCGGCGGCCACATACGCCTCTCCCGGCGGGTCAAGCAGCGCGCTGCGATCGGTGTAGCCGACCGTGTATTCGTCGTAGGCTGGCAACAGCCAGGCGGTTGCGTCCAGGTCGTCATTGACAGTCGTTGACGGCGACCACCAGTGGGTCTGTCCGTCGATGTCCTCCTGTGCCAGTTGCGGCCCGGCCAGTTCCAGAGCAGCCCGTGCCTCGCCCAGCGTCAGTCCGGTCCACCATGCGAAGTCGCGATCGGTCGCCGGACCGTGGCTGGTCATGTAGCGACGCGCCAGTTCAGCCAGCGCCTCGTCGCGCACTGGTTGCCGGGTCGCCGGCAGCCACTCGTCAAGCAGGACAAACGTTTGCTGCCTGCCGCGCCGGACGCCGAAACAGATCATCCCCTCTTGTGCCAGCCGTCCGAGGATGTGATACAGGCGTTGGCCTGCGGACGAGATACCGGCTGCCTCCAGCGCCTGGCCCAGTTCAGCGCGCGTCAGTTGTTTCCCACCTTGCAATGCTTCGGCAAACACGTCACGGCTACGCGCAAAGGTAGCGTCGTCCAATCCCAGTTCGCTGTAGCGGCGCGCGCTGCCGGCCACCACCTTCGGCGTCAACAGCGCCAGCATCCAGCGAGCATCCTCGGCCGGGACGAAGTGCAGCGTGCCGCGCATCGGCCACGTGCGCACGATGGTCCGATCGGCCAACGCCTGCTCGACATCCGCTTCCGTGGCAGTCTCCATCCGCAGGCCAATGCCCCAGAGCGCGCCCAGATAATCCTGCGCCTGCACCGCGCCCATCCAGCCGACGACATCTGCCGGCGTCGCAAGACGTGGTCCGGCGATGCCCTGGTTGTGGAGACGATGACGGAGTAGCGCTGCTTGGTCCATCGTGTTGCCTTGCTGCCTCATTCGCGGGACGCCATGTCGGCCAGCGCGGTTACCGTGTTCCAGTTCCTCGTCGTGCTCGCCGTTCCCAGTTTCTTCCCCGATAGCGCCGCGGCCAGTTTCGATCGTCCGCTGCCATCCGGGAAGTAAAGATAGATCTCCTTCCCGGCAACCACGAACTCGTCGTCGGAGTCGTCAGATGCTGCCAGCGCATCCACTGCCGCCTCGGTCAACGGCTCGTTGAGAAACGCCACCATCAGCCGCGCCGGGTTGATGTTCGCGCGGTCGGCGAACGGGTTGCCGGCAATGATGCGTCGCAAGTCGTCGGCGTCGCGAATGAAAACCAAGACCTCGTGGCCGAAGGTCTTCGCGATCTGCGCCTCGATCCTGGCCGCCAGCGCGGCCGGCTTGGTTTCGGCGCTGTCGAAGACAACGTTGCCGCTCTGCACGTAGCTTGCCACGTTCTCGAACCCCAGCGCCTCGTACATGGCCCGCAGGTCTTCCATTTTGATCTTCTTGTGGCCGCCGACGTTGATGCCGCGCAGCATGGAGATGTAGGCTTTCATGGGTTGCTCCCTCGATTCCGCGGCTCGACCAGATCCCACTTGTTGCCGTAAAGGTCGGTGAACACGACGACCGTGCCGTACACCTCGTGGCGCGGTTCTTCAAGGAACCTGACGCCGCGGCCGTGCATATGATCGTAGTCGCGCCAGAAGTCGTCCGTGTGCAGGAAGAAGGCGACGCGTCCGCCGGTCTGGTTGCCGATGGCCGCTTCCTGCTCCGGTGAAGCCGCGCGCGCCAGCAGCAGGCCTGCCTTGCCACCCGCCGGCGCGACCACCACCCAGCGTTTGCCGTCGCTCAATGGCGTGTTCTCGACCAGCCGGAAGCCCAGCGCGTCGGTGAAGTACGCAATCGCCTCGTCGTAGTTACGGACAACGAGAGTGACGTTGGCGATTGCTGGCATGCCCAGAGAACTTGACTCGCTCATGGTATTGGCCTCTACAGCGTGCGGATTGTACGTTGACTGCGTGTTCCATCTGGCAAACGCACGGCATTATACCGTCGAATGCTGAGTCGCGTAAACCACACATACGGCAACCCAGGCCATTCCGTTTTCCCCTCTACGCAAATCGCCGGCTGCTCCACCCTGGGAACAACCGGCGATCCGTTGCTTGCGGCAAGACGCTTGCCTGTTTATCTCTTTGCAAAGGTACGCACGACCATCGCGACCCAGAAGATAATCCAGGCGGTCAATGCGATGCCGGCCATGGAGATCTTGAGCGGATCCATCATCGGCTCGTAGCGCACACCGTCGGGTGTGATCGTTATGTAACCACGCGGCGTGGTCGAGCCGCGCCCGCCACCACCGCCACCGCCACCGCTGGCCATCTTGCCGGCCGCGTCTTCGCCCTCGCCGGTCGGCACCGGACCTTCACCGCTGCCATGGCCATAGCCAAAGACAGTGCTCACCTCGGCCACCGGCACCACGGCGGTGTCACCCTCGCGGATCACTTCGCCAAAGGCACGTGACACTGTAAACTGTTCCACCATGCGCTCAACAGGCGACGCAACTTGTTCCATCTGGTTTTCCATGGGGTTTTGCTCCTGTTCTTTCATCGGGCGCGCCATAGGCGCACCACAACCATTAACACGACGCTCATCACAGCCACGATCGCCGCGGGCATTGCCATGCCGCGCATCGCCGCCGCTTGGGGATCGGTGATCGGCACCATCGTCTCACCGCCGTCGTGATCGCGAACGTGAAATGCCGTCGGCGTCAGCTTGAGCCACGCGCCGCCGCCGCCGCCACCATCGGCCTCCATGCCTCCCGCCCAGCCTGTCAGCCGGGCCTGCGCCTGCAACTCGTACCCGCCAATCTGCACCGGTTCGCCGTAGAGAACACGATCAACGCGGGTAGCCGCATCATTCAATGCTGGCATGACAACCTCCTTTTGCTCAGTCGTTCTTCGATTGTAGCACAATTCTCAGCCCACGGCGAACGCCCTTTGCTTGCCTCGTTCCGCTGCGAAGCCGCTCGCAGACCAGGATGCAAACTCAGCCATGCGTCACCTTGTCACCTTGTCACTTTGTCACCCGGTCATCCGCCGGCGCGCCCGCTCCTGCCGCCAGAAGAAAAACGCCATCGCCACTGTGAACAGCACAGCAAAGCCGGCGTAGCCCATGGACGTCGGCCGGTTGAAAGCGAACTCATTGCGAAACGCCACCAGCGTGGCACACAGCGCCACGCCAAAGAGAATTCCCAGTGCGCCGGCCAGACGCACCTCATCCCAGTCCTTCGCCATCGCGATGGTGCCACCCCACACCGCCCAGCCCAGCATCCAGGCAGCGCTGATGCGCGCGTCAAACCCGTTCAAGTCCCACGGCCAGCGCAGGTTGAGCCAGTCAGGATTGATGATCAGCATCGCGCCGATGAGGAAAAACAGGCCCACCGCGAAGATCAGGAAGCGGCGAAACCAGGGTAGAATCGGCCCGCCGCTGGTCAGGTGCAGCCTGCGCACCTCTTCGCTCATCGGTGCAGTAAAGATCATCGTCACCGGCTCATAGGTGTAGAAAATGATCCACAGATGCGCCACCAGAAAACGCCAGTTCATCTCGTCGGCGTGCCAGAGTGTCGCCAGCAGCAGCGTGCCAGTGAACGCCAAATTGCCCCAGAAGGTCCAGCGAATGTGCAGCCAGTTGCGCGCGAAGACGAATTGCAGAAAGAATGCAGTACGAAACACGTAGCCCGCGCCAATGAACGCCTGCGCAAGCCGCGGCTCGGCTACCCAGGCGAAGTGCGACGGCACCAGACTGGGGAAGAAGAACATCCAGACCGCGAAGATGGCCGCGATCAGGGCGCCGATGGCTCCCCAGCCGCGCATGGCCCGCGGCACTGCGACAAATGGTTGTTGCATGGTTCGCCTCCTGTTAACCCGACGTCAGCGTGACGGCGCCGCCCGCGGTCACCAATAGCGACCCCTGAACGTTGTCGCCCGCGGCCGCGCCGTCGATCAACCACTCGCCCATCCCGCCGCCGTTTTCAGCCGAGCCGGACAGGATCGACAGCGTCGCGCCGCCGCCGGCCGGCAGCACCTCCGCGTCAGTGTAGCTGTCGCCGCGTTCCCAGCGGTGGCCGTGGATGTGAACGGTCAGCGGCGCGGCGGTCGCGTTCAGGCAATGAACACGCATGCGGGTGCCAAAACCAGCCACCAGCGTCGGCGTATTGCCCAGCGTTTGCCGCCCGTTGAGACACAGTCCGACGCCTGGCAAACGGTGAAACACCAGCACGTACTCGCTCTGCCGCGGCGGCTTGGGCACGTCCGAGAAGGCAGTGGCGACGTCGCCGGCGCGGCGCAGCGCGCTGGCCGGCTGATCGGGCTCCATTTCGCCTGGTCCGCGAATCAACAGCACGCCGAATGCGCCCAGAGCCGTACTCTGCGGACCGGCCAGCGCCGCGTCGTGGAAGAGCCATGCGCCCGCAGCGGCCTTCTGTGGACAGCTCCACAAGTAGGTAAAACTCTCGCCCGGCCCAATCCGGTCGCCGCGACGGTTGTTCTGCTGCAGATCGGGTGGCGACAGCGGATACGCGCCGTCATAGATCGGGCGGCGCTGGACGCCGTGAGCATGCAGGCTGTGGACGCGCTGCTCAGCAGGCAGATTGGCGCGCTGGTCCATGTTGCGGAAATGGACCTTGATCTCATCGGCCACCTTGGCAGTCAGCACGGCGCCGGGAAACGCGCCGGCCGCACCGCCGTTGTCCGGTTCAGTCAGGTCCCACGGGTTAACCGGAAGCGCAGCAGGCGCGGCCCAGTTTTCCTCGTATCGCCGAATCCGTAGCACGTCCTCAGAAACGCCGCGAAACAGCTCGTCCGCGCGCCGAGTCAGAATCTTGCCGCTGGTGCGATCCACACCCCACGGACTGGCGTCCCAGGGCTGATTCTCAAGTTGCAGCCAGTACTCGCGTGTTTTCACCATATGGCACCACCTATGTATCCAGCGTCGGCAATGCGGCGCGAATCCGGCCGGCTGCGCCGGATGGCAGCGGATCGCCATGGCCGACGCACAGAATCTCGCTGTCGAATTCTGCCAGCCGCCGCACCGACTCTTTGTGCTGCCGCAGATTCAGCGTGAAGCCGCGCCAGCCCAACAACAGCTTTGGCCAGGTGCAAATCGCGTCGCCGGCGATCAACAGCCGCCGCTCCTCCCACCAGAACGACAGGTGGCCCGGCGAATGTCCGGGGCAGCCCACAATGCGCAGCGGGCCGACTTGGTCTCCCTCGTGGATATAGGTGTCAACGGTCGCCGGCGGGTGTTTGGCGACACCAAGGTTGAGGGCGATCTGGAGCGGCCAGACGCGCGCCGGCTGGTGCGGCAGCCAGGAAACTGGTTGCTGCTTGCGCTCGCCGGCGATCAGGTCCACTTCCCACTCGTGAGCGTAAATGGGCGCGCCGCTCAGTTGTTTGAGCCGCGCCAGCCCGCCCAAATGCGAGCGGTGGCAGTGGGTCATGACGATGTGTTTGATGTCCTGCGGAGTCTTGCCGATGCGCTGTAACTCGTCGAGGATTCGGTGGGCGTCGGTATCGTAGAGGGTGTCGATGAGGGTCAAACCGTTGCCGTCGTCCAGCAGAAAGGCATGTACATTTGCGCCCTTCGACTGGGACATACTGTAGATGCCCGGTGCAATTTCCATATTCGTTTGTGCCTCCGTGTGTGACCTTCGTCAGGCGTTCATGAAGTTGAACGAATACCTCCCCGCTTTTGTTGCACCGGCAGTACACAAAAGCCAAACTAAGGGGTCTTGCCGCTTTTCAGACCCGTCTCCAGTTTGTTACGCACCTCGCGCACGGCATGGCTGGGCAACACATCCTGGTTGTCGTCGAGATACGCGGCCACCCGGTCTGGGTAGAGCTTGATCAGCGTCCGCAGCGCCCACGACACTGCCTTCGTGATCATCGGATGGCGCTCCGCCTTGAGCCGGTCGATCAGCATGAAGGTCAGATCCGGTTGCGCAGTCGATGCAGACCGGTTCAGCGGCACCGTGGCCACCAAACCCAGCCGCCGGCTCCAGACAACCGGGTCGCCAACCAGTGCCGGCAGATAGGAAAGGCGGCCGGGCAGATCAGCCGCAACCCACGGGCCAAAGATGGACGTCGCCAGCCCATCGTCCAGCCCCCAGTTGTCGACGAGGTGCCGCCATCGGTCGAAGTGGTCCCACGTCAGATCGGAAATGATCCGCTTGTTGCGCCCCAGCAGTTCGATGGCCATGGAGCGCTCCTCATACGATTCGCCCACCCACAGCGCCTCCACCATCGCCAGCAGATCGTCGCGGCTGATTCCCTTGTGGACGCGCTGCCACTCACTGCTAAGACGGCGCAGATCAGGCACGCGCACGCCGTACAGATGCAGCGCAGTCTTCATCACCATCTGCTGACCAGCCTGATATTTCGTGTCCGCATTGGCTTCAAACTGGTCCAAAAACCAGGCGCGCTCCTCGCTTATGTCGAGCACAATACACCTCCTGCAATCGTGAAGTCTTGCAACCCATTCTACCACAAGACCATCCCGCCCTGTCCCTCTTTTTCACTTCGTTTCCCTCCTTTCCCCTTTCCAGTCCCCACGCCCTATTCCCCACCCCCGTTGTTGACACCGCCCAACCTCTGCGGTACAATGCCTGCACATTGTGATGGAGTTGACAAATGAGTGAGTTTTTCTACGGTGGACAAGCAGTAATCGAAGGCGTCATGATGCGCGGCAGCAAATACGCGGCCGTCGCAGTGCGCAACCCCGCGAACGAAATCGTCGTGCATCAGGAGAAGCTGACCGCGGCGGTCTACACCAAGCCGTGGTCGAAGTGGCCCTTCGTGCGCGGCGTCACCCTCCTCTGGGACGCCCTGGTCCTCGGCACACGATCGCTGATGTGGTCGGCCGATGTGGCGTTGAGCGAGGAAGAAGAGGTCGAGTTCACCGGCCCGGTGGCCTGGACCACAGTCGCCGTGTCGCTGGCCATTGCGGTCGCGGTGTTTTTCTTCCTGCCCGCGGCTGCCGGTCGATGGGTCGAAGCGCAGTTCAATCTGACGGTGCTGGCCGCCGCGTTTTTCGAGGGCTGTCTGCGGCTGGCGCTGTTCCTGCTTTACATCATCCTGATCGGCCAGATGCCGGACATTCGCCGGGTCTTCCAGTACCACGGCGCCGAACACAAGACCATCAACGCTTACGAGGATGGGGCGCCGTTGACCCCGGAACGGGTGAAAGCCTACTCCCTGCTCCATCCGCGTTGCGGCACCAGCTTTCTGCTGGGTGTGCTGATCATCAGCATCTTTCTCTTCGCTCCGCTGAGCTTCAAAGAGATCGAGGGACCGCTGGGGTTGGTGTTGCGCCTGGCATCGCGTCTGGTTCTGATCCCGGTCGTTGCCGGCATTGCCTACGAATTTCTGCGCTTCTCGGCGCAACATCGAAACAACCGCGTCATGCGGGTACTGATCGCCCCCGGCCTCGGCCTGCAGAAGCTGACGACCCGCGAGCCTGATCTCACCATGCTGGAATGCGCGATTGCCGCGCTGGTTCCCGTGCTGGCCGCCGATGGAATCGTGGTCCAGAGCGACGGTGTGGCACGACGAGCTGCGCCAGACGCAGGTGAATCGCCCGTGCTGGAAGAAGCGCCGCTGGCAGCTTGACACGCCAGCAGCGAACGGTAATCAGTGAACCTTCCAGCCAACACGCCGCTCACCGATTGCCCGATTAACCCGGAGGCATTGCCGCCTGCAACGAGCAGAGAGCACAAACGTAGCCATTCCTGGCGATCAGTGGCTCTCTGTTTTCTTTACAAATTGAAAGGAGAAAACAATGCGTAACAAGATTTCTATTGTCGGCGCCGGCTTCGTCGGCGCAACTGCCGCCCACTGGTGTGCAGTCAAAGAGCTGGGCGACGTCGTCCTGGTGGACATCGTCGAGGGTATGCCGCAGGGCAAGGCGCTGGACCTTCTGGAAGCCGGCCCCATCCAGGGCTATGACCTCAACATTCTGGGCACCAACGACTACGCTGACACGGCCAACTCCGATATCGTGGTGGTGACGGCCGGCTTGCCGCGCAAGCCGGGCATGACCCGCGAAGACCTGGTCGGCACCAACGCCAAGATCGTCGGCGGCGTCATCGAGAACGTGGTCAAGCACTCACCCAACGCGATCATCATCCTGGTCACCAACCCGCTGGACACCATGGTCTACCTGGCCTACAAGAAGTCGGGCCTGCCGCGCGAGCGGATCATCGGCCAGGCAGGCATCCTGGACAGCGCACGTATGCGGACCTTCATCGCCATGGAGTTGAACGTCAGCGTCGAGAACACCCACGCCTTCGTCATGGGCGGCCACGGAGACGAAATGGTGCCGCTGCCGCGCTATTCCACCGTCGCCGGCATCCCCATCACCCAGTTGATGCCCCCCGACCGCGTCGAGGCTATCGTCCAGCGCACCCGCAAGGGCGGCGGTGAGATCGTCTCGCTGCTCAAGCAAGGCAGCGCTTTCTTTGCCCCCAGCGCCGCCACCATGCAGATGGTCGAGGCAATCCTCAAGGATCGCCAGATGATCCTGCCCTGCTCCGTCTACCTGCAGGGCGAGTACGGACTGGATGACATCTGCTTCGGCGTGCCGGTCAAACTGGGCCGTAACGGCGTCGAACAGATCCTGGAAATCGAACTCACAGCAGAAGAACAGGAAGGGCTGAGCAAATCTGCCGAGCTGATCCGTTCAAGCATGGAAGCACTGCAGCTGTAAGTTGCACGGCACTATTCAAACAGTTTCTGAGCAAGACAACATCGGGCAGCAGTGACCCTGCTGCCTTCCCACCCTACCCACGTTGAAAGCTGCCCGGCCCTGTGCCGGGCAGCGGCGCGTGGCGTTACTTGAGCAATCCCGCTTCTTGCGGTACACTGACGCCATTCTCACGCGCGCACGCGCCTTTTCGGCAGGAAGCAATACGAACCCATGACACAAGACTTCAGTTTCGACCCGGACCAGCCGCTGGCTGAGCTGCTCCCCTTGCAGGAAGACCTGCCGCCAGACCATCGCTCAGGCTTTGTCGCAGTCATCGGACGCCCCAACGTCGGCAAGTCAACTCTCATCAACGGCTGGTTGGGACAGAAGATCGCCATTGTCAGCCCGAAGCCCCAGACCACCCGCCATCGCCAGCTTGCCATCATCACCCGGCCCAGCGCGCAGGTCATCCTGCTGGACACGCCGGGACTGCACAAGCCACAAAACCTGTTGGGTGAGTACATGATGGATCAGGCGACCAAGTCCGTACCCGATGCAGATGTGATCTGCCTGCTGGTGGACGCCAGCTCGCGTCCGTCCGAAGCAGATAGTCTGGCCGTCCATGATCTGCACGAAAAGGCGTCCGACATCCCCGTCCTGCTGGTCATCAACAAGATCGACCTGGTGCCGCCGCAGGATCTGGAGGCGCGCATCACCGCGTACCGCCGGCTGGTGCCCTTTAGCTCGCAATGGATTGCATTGACGGCGCTGGAGCCTTCAGGCCGCGACGAGTTGTTCGAGCAGGTTGTCAGTCTGCTGCCTCTTGGCCCGCGCTACTACCCCGCCGACCAGATCACCGACCAGGAAGAACGTTTCATCGCCGCCGAGATGATCCGTGAACAGGTTCTGTTGCACACCTACCAGGAAGTGCCGCACAGCGTGGCCGTGCTGGTCAACGAGTTCAAGGAACGCAGCGGCAACCTCACCTATGTCGGCGCCACGATTTATGTCGAGCGGGAAACCCAGAAGCGCATCCTGCTGGGCAAACATGGCCAGCTCATCAAACAGGTCGGCCAGGGCGCCCGCGCCGAGATCGAAGAGATGATCGGCCACAAGATCTATCTCGATCTGTGGGTCAAAGTCTGGCCGAACTGGCGCAAGGACGAGCACCGCCTGCGCTGGCTGGGCTTCGCGCTGCCGCCATCCCGTTCGTAGTAGGCGCTTCAGCGCCGTTCGGGACTCGGAACGGCGCTGAAGCGCCTACTACGAACCAGAGCGGCGACGCGCTTGAAATCATCTCACAAGGAGCAAGCCTCTTGGCCAACACAATCCGCGGCGGAGCTGTCGTCTATGGGATCGCTGTCGCGCTGTTGACTGCGCTTTTCGCCATTCCGATGGCGCTGCTGGGCGCGGCTGGCGGCGCCCCATTTGTCTTCTACGGCACGGTGTTGTTCAGCTTTCTGGCGCTGGGCGTGAGCATGGGCACCCTGCTGGCCGCGGCCGGCTGGCGTTCCTACGTTCGCAGACCTGCGACGTCACTGCGACTGCCGTCAGCCTGGGCGCTGCTGATTGCGTTTGTTGGGATGCTGGCGGTCGGCGTGCTGGTGTTGCACACGCCTTTGACTTTCCTGCTGCCGGTGGTGCATGTGATCGTCTGCCTGCTGCCGCCGCTGATACTCATCGCTGCGGTCACGCATACCATGCAGCACAACGGCGTCTCCCTGACACGCCGCGATCTAGCCACGCAGTTCGCGTACGGCGCCATCGGCGCAACGGCCATCGCTATTACGCTGGAAATGCTTGCGGCCGGCACAGCTATGCTGCTGGGCATTCTGGGCGTCGCAGTGCTGCCAGGCGGCTCCGAAAAAATGCAGATGCTGACGCGCCTCATGCAGTCGCCAGCCACCCTTACCACACCCGAAAGACTTCTGGACGTGATCTCCGCACCGGCGCTTGTGATCGGGCTGGGACTGCTGGTCGCCGTCGCAACACCGATGATCGAGGAGTTCGTCAAGTCGCTGGGCGTACCGCTGGCTGCGTCACTGCGACCGGTCACCCACTCGCAGGCTTTTGCGTTCGGCCTGATCGCCGGCGCGGGCTTCAGTCTGATGGAAGCGCTCTTCTATGGGTTAGCCGGCCTGCCGCACAACTGGGTGGCGCCTGTGTTGACGCGCGCAGCCACGGTCGTGATCCACGGCGCGGCTACCGGGTTGATGGGTGTGGCATGGTACGAGGCGCTCCACCGCCGCACCGGCCGATTCGTCCTCTACGCCGCCGCGGGCATCGGTCTGCACGGCCTGTGGAACGCGATGGGCGGGCTGCAGGCGCTGGCTATGATGACCGCGTCCGGTCAACCCGACGGGCTGGGCCAGGCGTTTGGCATGGGCTTGAACGCACTGGCCATCATCTTGTTGGGTGCGACCTGGTTCCTGGCCCTGGGGGTCATCATCTGGCAGACACGTTTGAGCGCGCGGCAGCCGGTGCAGGTCACGCCAACCGCCTGACGTTGCCACCATTCCCGAATTGTCCGCTTGCCAACCAGACCTGTTATGAGATCTGAATCGACTGACCGATCACACCAATTCACCTCCCGCTGGATGCTGACCCTCAACGCGGGCTGGTTCGGTCTGGCGTACCTCTGGAACGGCCTGCACGCCATCCTCCTGCCCGCCATGCTGATCGGGCTGGTGCCGCTGGCGCTGAAAAACACCTACCTGGGCGCGCTGACCTTCTTCGGCCTCATGCTGGCCATGCTCACTCAACCGATTGCCGGCAAGGTCAGCGACCGCAGCGGCTGGATGGGGCAATGGGGACGGCGGCGACCCTTTGTGGCCTTCGGCGTGGCAGTGGTCGCCGGCCTGCTGGTGCTGATGGCCGGCGCGCGCAGCTTCGCCGCGATCGCGCTGATCTATGCGGCCATGCAGGTCTTCGCCAGTATCGCCGAAGCGTCGTTGCAGAGTCTGCTGCCCGACCTGGTGCCTGCCGATGACCGCGGCCGGGCGTCAGGCTTCAAGAACGCAGCCCAGATCGCCGGTTTCGTAGTCGGGGTCGGGGTCGGCGGCATCCTGGCGGGGCGCGGACAGATCGGGCTGGCGCTGATCGCCATGGCAATCATGGTCGTCGCTACCAACGCCTGGACGATCATTGGGGTCGTGGAACAACCGGTCAAGCGGATGCGGCGCGGCCGGATCGGCGCGGCGGACGCGCTGCGCAGCGCCTATGGCAGCTTCCGCATCGACCGCAAAGCCGCGCCCGGCTACACCCGCCTGTTGACCGGACGGGCGCTGCTGATGGCCGGCTATTTTGCGCTGCAAGGCTTCGCCCAGTATTTTGTCGCCGACAACCTGCACGCGGCGGACCCGGCCGGCACCACCGCGCTGCTCATGGCGGTCATGGGCGTGGCGGTGCTGGTGCTGGCCGTGCCAACCGGCATGCTGGCCGACCGCCTGGGACGCCGGCCGTTGAACCTGTTTGCCGGCGCGCTGGGCGCACTGGCAACCCTGGCTCTGGTGCTGGTCTCGACAATTCCCCAGTTGATCCTGATCGGCGGGCTGGTGGGCGCATCAGTGGGCATTTTCCTCAGCGCCAACTGGGCCTGGGCGGCCGATCTGGTGCCGCCGAAGGAAGCAGGGCGCTATCTCGGTCTGAGCAACCTGGCCACGGCCGGCGCGAGCGCCTTTTCACGCCTGCTGGCCGGCCCGTTGGTGGACGGCGGCAACGCCCTGCACAACGGTTTGGGATACAGCGCGCTGTTCACGGTGCTCGCCCTCGGCATGTTCGTGGGAACAGTGCTGCTGGCAGGCGTGCCCGAGACGCGCCCCGTCCCGTCTGAACCGGTGCCTGAGCCGGCGACCAGCGACCGCCACAGACCCCAATGAACAGGCGACAGTTTCTGGGACTGGCAGGAGCCGGCGCGGCAGCCGTTGTCGCCGGCGCGGGCTGGGCAACCCTGATCGAGCCCAACTGGCCGGTTGTCGAACGGCACGAGATCACGCTGGCGCGGCTGCCGGCGCGGCTGGATGGACTGCGCATCGCGCAGCTCAGTGACATCCATCTCAGCCCGCTGGTTACGGCCGGCGATCTGTTGCGGGCCGTGCACCTCGTCAACCGGCAGGCGCCCGATGTGATCGCGCTGACCGGAGACTTCATCTGGCGAGACGCCGCGCAAGCTGCCAATCTGGTCGAACCGCTGCGCCAACTCAACGCGCCGCTGGGCGTCTATGCAACATTCGGCAACCACGACCACTGGGACGGCCCGGCGGAGGTGGCCAGCGCGCTGGCGGCGGCCGGCGTTACCCTGCTGGTGAACGAGGCAATGCCGCTGGCGACCGATGCGCCGCTGTGGCTGGCCGGGCTGGACGACGTCTGGGAGCGACGGCAGGACATCCGCCGCGCCTTGCGCGACGTGCCGCCGGGTGACTGTACCGTGCTGCTGTGTCACGAGCCCGACTATGGCGACGAAGTAGCCGCCTACCCGGTGGATTTGCAGCTTTCCGGCCACAGCCACGGCGGCCAGATCAACCTGCCGTTGGTGGGCCCGCCGGTGCTACCGTTCCTGGGACGCAAGTACCCGGCCGGCCTGTACCGCGTGGCCGACTTGCAGATCTACACCAACCGCGGCATCGGCCTGATCGCACCGCCGGTGCGTTTCAACTGCCCGCCGGAGGTGACGGTCCTGACGCTGCGGGCGTAGCCGTGCCATCCACGAATGCTGACGCAACGCGAATACACGAATGGCGCCGTGGCCATACCGGTTGGCGACGTGTGCGCGAAGACTTCGGAATTCGCCGGTTCTCGTGTGGACGTGGGCTCGGCGTCTGAGTTTGGTCTGTGACTTCTGCGGCGAATTCCGAAGTCTGCACAGGCATTCGCAAAGGGTTACGCTCCGTTGACAACCTGCCCTCGTCGGAATAGAATGAGCCGTCCGCAATCCACCTCCCCGCGTCCCTGGAGGGCCGCCACGTGACCAACTGCGCTGAACTCGATATTATCCTGACTCGACACGACCTGCCGGCATGCCGCGTCGAGTTGCGCATTCGTCCGGCCGGCAGCGAGACTGAACAGGCTCCCCAGCCGGGAATCGCACACATTCCGTTCCAGACCCTCCTGGAGTTACAGCCCCAGCCAGACGCCTACGGCCGCACGTTGGCTGCTGCGATTTTCGCCGATGACAGCGTACACACGGCGTTTGCCAACGCGCGGGTCGCGGCTGAAACTGCCCGCGCGCCCTTGCAGATTCGCCTGCTGATCCCCTTCGACGACGGAGAATTGCAGGGCCTGTTGTGGGAGACGCTGGCTGATCCGCAGCGCGACCGCCCGCTCTTCAGCGACGAACAGGTCCGTTTCGCCCGCTACCTTTCCAGCGACGACTGGACGCCGGTCGCACCACTGCCGCGTGGCGATCTGCGCGCGCTGCTGGCCGTCGCCTCACCCAACGACCTGGCCGATTACAACCTCGCCGACATCGACGTAGCCAGTGAACTGGCGCGGGCACGAGTTGCGCTGGGCGACATCCCCGCCGTTGATTTTGCCGGCGGAAACCCGGTTACCCTGGACGCCCTCATCGACCGGATTCACGTCGAGCGCCCCGACATCGTCTATCTGGTCGCGCACGGCAGGCTGGCCCCTGGCGGTCCCACCCTCTGGCTGGAGAACGACACCGGCGCATCCGCTCCTGTCAAAGGCAGCGAGTTGGCCACGCGCCTGGCCGAGCATGCCCACAAGCCACGGCTGATGGTCCTTGCTTCGTGCCAGAGCGCCGGTGCGGGCGACAGCGGCGACGGCGGAGCCTTGACGGCCACCGGTCCCCTGTTGGCGAAGGCCGGTGTACCAGCCGTCGTTGCCATGCACGGGTCGGTCAGCGTGGAAACCGTCGCGCAGTTCATGCCGGTTTTCCTGCGCGAGCTGCGAGATGACGGCCAGATCGACCGCGCGATGGCGGTGGCGCGCAGCACGGTGCGCGGCCGGTCAGACTGGTGGATGCCGGTCCTCTTCTCGCGGCTGCGCAGCGGGCGGCTGTGGAGTGTGGAGACCGCGTCGCGGGCCGAACCGTGGCAGTTCCGCATTGTCCCCGAGATCAGCGCGCCCGGACAGGTGACGGTGCGGGCGACGTGGAAGGGACGGCCCGCCGCCAGCCCGGAGACCGTTCCATTGACCGCGCCGCCGGAACAACTCCAGCAACAGTTCATCGCCGCTGGTCCCGGCGACGGAGCGGCAAGCGAACGTGCGCTGATCGACCTGGGCCGGGCGCTGGGCAAAATTGTCTTTCCAGGCGCGATTGCCGAAGCGTTGAGCGCCGCGCTGGACGAAGCGCGCGCGGCCGGCCAGGCGCTGGACCTGCTGTTCGACATCGCCGACGATGGCCTGCTGGCGCTGCCGCTGGAGGCGGCGCGCCTGCCCGATGGCCGCGCGCCGGCGTTGCTGGCCGGTGTACACGTCATGCGCCGCCTGGCCGGCCAGGCCGGCGCCACTGCCGCGGCCACACCGTTGGCCGGGCCGCTGCGCATTCTGGCCGCGGTGGCCGCGCCCGACGAGAACCAGACCCGCAGCACGCCGCTGGACCGCGAGCGCGAGCTGCAGACGCTGATGGACGTGGTGGAGCTGGCCGGCCAGCGCGATGGCGCGCGCGTCACCGTGCTGGAGGTGGCCCATCCGCACCAGATACGCGACGCGCTGCTGGCGCAATCCTACCACGTGCTGCACCTGTCGGGCCACGGGTCGCCCCGCTGGATCGAGATGGAGGACGAGGACGGCGCGGCGGTGCCGGTCTTCGCCGAAGATCTGGCCGACGCGCTGCGGGCCGGTGGCCGAACGGTGCCGCTGGTTTTCCTCTCCACCTGCCACGGCGCGGTCGGTGATCCGGGCGCGGCCAGCTTTGCAGCCAGCCTCCTGAGCCAGGGCGTGCCGCAGGTGGTCGCCATGCAGCGCAGCGTCAGCGACTGGTACGCGACGCGGCTGGCGGGCGCCTTCTACGCCCGCCTGGGCAGTATGGCGACGCCGCTCGCCAGCCACGCGCTGGCTCTCGCCCGCCAGGAGGTGGAAGGCGAGCGCCTGGCGGCCCTCAGCCGCGGCCAGCGACCTCCCGGTTTGCCGGGCGAATACGCGACCGCAACGCTCTTCAGCGCAGCGACCGGCGACGAGCAGCCGCTTTTCGACCGGGCGCTGCCGCCCGAGCCGCCACAGCCGCAGGCGGAGCTGCCCTACGCGCAAGGCATGCCGCTGCTCAAGATCGGCGACCTGATCGGCCGGCGGCCGGAGCTGCGCCGGTTGATGCGCGCCCTGTTGGACGACCCGCGGGCCGGCGGCCCGTGGTCCGGCGCGTTGATCCAGGGGATGGGCGGAGCCGGCAAGAGCGCGCTGGCCGGGCGCATCATGGAACGATTGAGCAAGCGCGGCTGGACGGTAGTCGCAGTTGTGGGCCGCTGGGGACTGGGCGAGCTGGCGGCCACGATAGGCGGGCAGCTTGCCGCGAGCCGGGACGAGGAGTTGGCGCGCCTGGGCGGGCTGTTGAGCCAACCTGTCCAGAGTGACCAGGTACGCTTGCAAGCGCTGGCGCGGCTGCTCGCGCAACATCGCTTGCTGCTGGTGCTGGACAACTTCGAGGACAACCTGACCCTGCTGGGGCGGGATTTCGCCGACGAGACGAGCGCGCTGGTCCTGGAGACCTTGCTGGCAGCGGCCAGGCGGGGCAAGCTGCTCCTCACCAGCCGCTACCCGCTGCCCGACGGGCTGGGCGACGGGTTGGCCGCCGTCCACCTGGGTCCGCTGTCGCTGGCCGAGACGCTGCGCTTCTTCCACCGCCTGCCGGCGCTGGCCGGCGCCGACGCGGCGGCCGTGTCCGCGGTGCTGCGCCAGATCGGCGGCCACCCGCGCTCGCTGGAATACCTGGATGCGCTGCTGCGGCGTGCGCCGGGCCGCCTGCCACACCTGAGCCGCCACCTGCGCAGCGAGGCCAAACGCCAGGGAGTAGATCTGCGGCAACTGGGCGGCGACCTGGACAGCGCGCTGCGCGACGCCACGCAACTGGCGGCCGGCAACATCCTGCTGGACGCGCTGCTGGCCGAGTTCGCCGGCGCGCCGGATGACCTGGAGCTGCTTTTCCAGGCCGCGGTCTACCCGGCGCCGGTGGCGCTGGAGGGGCTGATTTTCGCGCCGGCCGGAACGGGTCCGCCGGATGAGACGGCTGTGGCGGCAGCGCGTGACGGGGCCGAACGGCTGGCGGCGTCCAGCCTGCTGACGCCCACGGGAGACGGGCACGTCTTCGTACACCGTTGGACGGCCGAGAGCTTGCGCCAGCACAGCCCGGAAGACGCCTTCCGGGCGCGCTGCCGGAGAGCCGGCGAATACCTGTTGTGGCGGATGGCGACTGCCTCGCGTGATCTGGGCGACGCGTTGGAAGCGGTGCGGCTGTTGCTGGCGGCGGAGGCGTGGGACCGGGCGACTGAGATCGCCTGGCAGGTCGTCCCTGTGCTGCGCGACTACGGGCAGACCATCGCCCTGGCAGGATTCCTTGCCGAAGTCGTGGCTGCACTGCCGACAGATTTCGACCGATTCCCAGGCCTTTGCCGGGAGTGCGGCGACGCATTTCGTGCATTGGGAATGGGACGGGAAGTCGCTCAATACTACCAGTCTGCGATGGAAGCGTCCGAACGGCTGGCAGCCGCCGAACCGGACCGCGCCGACTAGCAGCGCGACCTCTCCGTCTCCTACAACAAAATGGGCGACCTCTTCCAAGCCCTCGGCCAGGGCGAGCAGGCCCGCCAAGCCTTCCAGCGCTCCCTCGATATCGCCGAGCGCCTCGCCGCCGCCGAACCCGACCGCGCCGACTACCAGCGCGACCTCTCCGTCTCCTACGAACGCATGGGCGACCTCTTCAAAGCCCTCGGCCAGGGCGAGCAGGCCCGCCAAGCCTTCCAGCGCTCCCTCGATATCCGAGAGCGCCTCGCAGCCGCCGAACCCGACCGCGCCGATGCCGCATGGGATCTGGTGGTGTCGTTGTAC
The DNA here is from genome assembly GCA_020634615.1 of Anaerolineales bacterium. Taxonomy (GTDB): domain Bacteria; phylum Chloroflexota; class Anaerolineae; order JAAEKA01; family JAAEKA01; genus JACKBK01. Next base: position 41,617 of record JACKBI010000013.1, on the reverse strand, counting down.
AAGGTCGCGCAGATTGACGAAGACCATAACCGCGAGTTACTCAGCCGGGCATTGACGATTCTCAGACGACTGTATGCTGCCGGTAGTCTCTATCCAAACCAAGTGCAAGCGATGGAACAACTGGAGGAGATGCTGGGCGCAGCGGAGGACGGGGCGTGAAAGTGAAGACGCACCCTCACCCTAGCCCTCTCCCACAGGGAGAGGGGACCGGAAGGCCGGAGCGGATCGGCTCGTACTCGTACTTGTCCTCGTACTCTTCGAGGATCGGACGAGTAGGAGTACGAGTACGAATAGGAGTACGAAAAGGAGGAGTTGAACGATGAAACTGTTGACGCTGTTACGCCATGCGAAGTCGGATTGGGGCGATCCCGGGCTGGCCGATTTCGACCGGCCGCTGAACGAGCGCGGGCGCAAGGATGCGCCGTTTGTGGGGCAGTTTTTCAAGCAGGCCGATCTCACGCCGGACCTGATTGTCAGCTCGCCCGCTCGCCGCGCCCGCCAGACGTGTGATCTGTTTGCGCAGGAAGCGGGCTACAAGAAGCGGATTAGCTGGGAAGAGTCGATCTACGCGGCCAGCAGCGAGGCGTTGCTGGCTGTCGTGCGCTCGTTGCCCGACGACGCCGGCCACGTGCTGCTGGTGGGCCATAACCCCGGTTTCGAGGATCTGGCCGGCGCACTGATCGGCGCGGACGAGGCGGGGGTGTACAGCCTGCGCATGCCGACGGCCGCGGCGGCGCACTTCGTCCTGGCGGTGGACGTTTGGCGCGAGGTCCAGCCGGGCGGCGGCCAGTTGCAATGGCTGGTGACGCCGAAGCTGCTGAAAGCGGCGGGAGAATGCTGACCCGGCCCGCCAACGCCGCCGATTCGCAATGGTTCGCCCCAGCTTTCTCAACTTTTTCCCCACTATCCGGCCCCAGGATGCTCCGCCGCAGCTACCCATGCTGACCGTGATCCGACGCACTTGCTATTGATTGCGGGGTTGGGCGAGCGCAGCCCAGTCGTCGCGTGTCAGCCCATACTTCCAGTAGCGCGTGTCGTAACGGGTGAATTCGTCCAGGCAGCGCAACCCAACCTTCTCCGCCACGCGTCGGGACGCGCCGTTGCCGACGCGAATCAGGCTGATCAGCTCAGCCAATTCCAGAACTTGAAACGCATAATCGCGCACGGTGGTGGCTGCCTCGGTCGCCAGCCCCTGATTCCAGTGGTCGCTGCGGAAGTCGTAGCCCAGCTCAGCCACCGGCGCGCCGTCCACCTCCATGACCTCCAGACCGCAGTCGCCGATCAGTTGCCCGCTGGCCTTGAGAATCACTGAGAAGAGTCCGTAGCCGTACTGCGCCTGGTGGTCCAGGTTGCGCTGCAGCCAGCCCTGCATCTGGCCGCGGCTGAAAGGTGGGCTGTCAAAAGCAGCCATCACCTGCGGATCGGTGAAGATCCCCAGCAGCGCGTCAAGGTCGCTTTCCTCCATCGGGCGCAGCAGGAGACGCTGCGTTTCGAGATTTGGGTGGTTGGTGTGGGTCATGGGGAGGTTTCGCCGTCCGGCAGAACCACGAACAACAGGACGATGCCAAGGATGGCGATCAGCCGGAACGCCGCGGCCACGCCGTTCCATGTGCCGGACTGCCACATCAGGAACCATTCGCCGCCGACCGTCATGAAGCCGGTGAACCAGAGGACGATCCCCAGCGTCAGGCCGGCCACTGCGACGCCTTTCGCTGCGTTGAAGCGGACCGGGTCGCTGATCGACCGCAGCAGCCGCCAGCCGCCCAGCCAGCACAGGACGGCAATCGCGGTTTCGGTCGCGATGATCAGCCAGTAGAACGCGTGGTGCAGCGCCGGGACGTCGATAGCCCGCCACATGCCGTTGTTGCCCGGGAACGTGGTATCCATGGCCAGCACGTGCGAGACGAAGTCAAAGTTCGAACCGTAGTCGGTGAGGTTGTTGAACACCACCAGCGTGACGTACAACGCGACCGCCCAGACGAGGACAACCTTTGCTACTCGTGTGACCACTTGATCTGACCTGCTATTTGGCGATTTCCCAGATGTGGCCGCCGGGGTCCATGAAACTGGCCGTTCGAATTCCCCACGGCCGATCCATCGGCCCGTTCAGAAGTTCAACGCCGCGCGCAATCAACTCGGCGCACATGGCATCTACGTCGTCGACCGGGAGGGTGAACACGACGCGTGATCCTGACTCGCGCGTCGCCACCTTGGCCGGCTCGACAAGCACCGGCGCTTCGGTGATTCGCAAAAGGTTGATGAGTGTACTGCCGAACTCAAAGACGGCCGAGTTAGGGTCTTCCCACATCACCGGCATGCCGAATGTTTTGCCATAGAACGCCTTGGCGGCTTCCAGGTCTTCGACGAACAGCGTAATGGCGGCGATCCCCTTGGCCCAGGAACTCATTTCTGCGCTGTTGTCTGTCATTTCGTCCATATCTATCGCTTCTGCTCCCATTTCTGTCCAACGAGGTTCGCCTGTGCGGATCTCCTGATCCGCGACTGTTTCGACACCGGCACAGTTTCCACCTAGGAATTCTTTCCCGTACGCCGCCGGTCTATTGCGACACCGATGCCGCCAACTATTATACCGATGGCAAGTCCAAGCGCAATGTTGTCCATGGCTGCTCCCAGAGCAAGACCGAGGACCAATGCGAGGCCCATGCCGGCCGCGGCACGCCGGCCGCGGTTGTCCTTGCGTGCTTCATCGCTCGGTTGCGTCATGTGAATACTTTCTCCTCGGCGACATGGGCACACGGCGCCGCAAACCTCGACTTCAGTCTGTTGCTGTGGAAGACTCTATCCGGTGACGCAGCAGCGGCTCCTTGACCGCCGTTGCATCCAGCGTGTCTGCGCCGAGAAACCGGACGAAACGCGCAAAACCGCGCGCCAGCGCCTCCGCGAATGCCTCATCTGTGCCAAGGGCCTCCTCTTCCAGCCACAGTCCCAGGATGATAAAGGTGTTGGTCGTCCGGTCAAGCTTGCTGTCGAAACGCGCGACCAGACGCTCACCCCACAGGACCGGCAAGGTGTAGTAGCCAAACTTGCGTTGATGCACAGGTTTGTATACCTCCCACACGTAGTCGAAGCCGAACAGGATTTTGGCGCGCCCGCGGGCGCTGACCGGATCCAGCGGCGCGAGGAAGACGACCTCATCCGTCGTGGACCCCTCGAGCGGCATCCATGGCTCCGGCACGCGCCCGGCGATCAGATCGTCCAACAGCGCGGCGTCGCTGCCCAGCGCGTGGTGGACCGCTTTCCAGCCTTCCACCTTTACCTCGATGAGATCGCCGTCGGCCAGCATCGCAGCAAGCATAGTTTTGACTTCGTTGAGCGGCAGGCCGCGATGATAGGAATCCTGCGCGCGGCCTACCCGTGACAGGCCAGAGAAGGCGACGTCCTTCTTGATCAGGAAGCGGTCGGCCGCGGCCTCGTCGCTTTCGACAATGAGATGCGCAGGCGCGACCGTCTCGGTGAGGGCATAGACGCGCTCGAAGTTCTCACGGTGATGCGTCATCACTTCGCCGGTGCGCCACAGGTAATAGAGCGCCAGCGCGCTGTCCTTGCGGCCGCGATAGCTGTCGGTGCGTTTACGGGTCGCCATCTTGAAATCGCGGTTGCTGACCGTGCCGCGCTCACGCAGGATGTCCCGCATTTCGACGATGGCTTCCGCGTGTTCGTTGGCCGTTTCGCTCAGACGTGAGGCACTCTCACGCTCGCGGCGCATGACGACGCGCCAGTGCGGCAGTTCATCCATGGGGCGAACGGCCAGCCAGCCGCCCCAGTCGAAGAACTTGCGCTGCCCATAGGTCACTTCCTCCCACAGGCCCGGCGTGTATTCCAGCACGCGGCTGTGCAGCTTGATGTCCTGGCTGCGCGCGATGATCTGCAACGGGTCGAGTTGCAGGTATTCCATCGCGCGCATGGCCTGTTCCACGCCCTCAGTACCGCGCCAGCGCCGGCCGGGCCACAAGCCCTGTTTGCCAAGGATGAAGCGGCGGGCGATATCGATATCGATGGTCAGCATGGCAGTCATCTTTCGCGTAATGCTCCAGGTAGTTCGTCCGGCAACAGATGGCTAACACCAGTCGTCCGGCGTGATTTCACAACTCGTTCTCCGGTTCATGCCTTGAAAAATCATAGGCAAGCCTGATTCCCAGGCGCTGCTCGGCCTCGGCTACGTTGAATCGGTCACGGCCGCTCCGTGAACCAACCAGATTGTAAACCTCGAAAGTCCGCGGGCCGGCGCTCTCCAACGCTGCCAGGCAGCCCGCCACCACATCTTCCAGTGCGACCCAGCCGCCGCGGCAGTATGGAAGGTGATCCAGCGGCGCGCCGGCCAGAGTGGTCTCATTGGCGCCGCGCACGACGTGTCCAAAACGGAGACAGATGACAGGCAGACCGTGCGTGTGAAAATCCTGTGCGATCACTTCTTGAAGCTTTTTGCTGAGATCGTAGGTGTCACCGGCATCGGTGCGCAGCAAGTCGTCGTTGTCGTTCGACGCGGACGGAAGGTGAACCGGCGCCGAGCTGGCCAGCACTACGCTGCGGAAGCCGTGCCGTTGCGCCGCGCGGAAAAAAGCGTAGGCGCCGAGGACGTTGACAGTCATGACCTCGGTTGCGTTGTGATCGTTGGCGCGCACAGCCAGATGGATACCGGCATCGCAGCCCGCGGCGGCCCGGTCTACCGCATCCACATCGCGCACGTCGTCGCGGAAATATGCCACACCGTGCAGTGGATGGGATGACGGTTGCGGGTCGAAAGCGACCGCACCGTGGCCCCGAGCTTGTAGCGCTGCCAGCAGCGATGTACCGATCGCGCTGGAGCTGCCGGTGACAAAGACTTTCATGGAGACGGCATAAGGATCTGCGCGAACGCGCCTTGAGTCTGTTGAAGCCGGCCGTTCCGGCAGAGATTGTTGCGTCGTATGGATCTAGATCGTCCGGCATTATTGCGCAAGGTCGGAATTCTGGCAAGCCAGCCGCTGCATGATCAGATCGTCGTCGCTGGCCGCGCCGGACGCCACCGCGAAGCTGCGCCGGCCAACGACCTGAAAACCGTAGCGCTCGTACAGCCGGCGCGCGCCGTGATTCCGCTCCCACACGTCGAGCACGATGCGATCGGCGCCGGCCATGTCAGGGTGCGCCAGCGCGGCTCGCAGCAGACGACTGCCGATGCCGCATCCCTGGCAACCAGCGAGGACGTACAGTCTCCGCAGTTCCATAGCCGGGCCGGCCGGGCCGAACTGCACGAAACCCACCAGCCTGTCCTCCGCCTCGGCCAGCAGGACGGTGTCGCGAGCGATCCACCCGTCCACGTTGGATGTGGACAGGTGGCGTTCCAGGTGAGCGGCCAGATCGGCGGGGGTGAAGCTGTGGCCGAAAGCCGCCACGTATGTTTCCCGCGCCAGCCGGGTGAGCGCTTTCCCGTCCTCCGGTACAGCCTGACGAATACGACTCATTCTGACTGATCGCTTATGGGGTGTCGTAGACAGACTTCGGAAGTCGACCCTCACTGCGCACGACCGGCCTCAAACGGCTGAAGTACCCACTGGGTACTGGTTTGGCGACTTCCGAAGTCAGATCCGGTGGTTTTTCAAACAGTCTCTGACAGATCGCTACTCACGTCGGCGATGCGCAGTGCGGTTTCGACCAGGTCGTTCTGGTGGCCGGCGAATGCCTGGTAGGCCATGCCGGCCAGCCCGATGTGGAGCTGGTAACAGAGCAGCCGCCGGTCGAATCCCGGCACATGGAGGCCGATGGCAGCATAGTGGCGGCGCGCTGCCGCCGCGAAATCGATGGACCGCCAGGCCGGATACCAGGGCTGCCAGAAGCAGAACCACGCCAGATCGTAAAGAAAGTCGCCGGCCATCGCGCAGCCCCAGTCCAGCACGCCGGTGATCCGGTCACCTTCGACTAGCACGTTGAAGTGCAGCAGGTCGTTGTGGATCAGATGGCGCTCGTTGGGCAGATCGGCGGACAGCGCTTGCAGGCGATCATACGCCCGGTCGAAAGGGGCGCTGCCGACCGGCGATGCTGCCAACTTTGCCCGCCAGCCGCCGATGCGATCCCCGGGGCTGTCATCGGCGACGCCCAGCAGCACCTCCTGCCAACTGGCGCACGGCGCGTTGCCCGCGCCGTCCAAGCCGCCGAAGCCGGCGGTGGGCGACAGATCGGCCAGCCGCATGGCATCCAGCGCAGCAAACAGGGCCGGCAGCAGCGCGCGCATCTGCGCTTCGTCGCTCTCGTCGATGTAGCTGCCGGGCATCCGCTCCGAGACTGCGTAGTAGCCGCCAAATGCCTCGCCGAGATCGACCACCTGCGGGACGGGCAGAGCGGGCGAACTGAAACGTGCGGCAAACCGGTCACGCTCGAAATCGTCCACATGCGCGCCGAAGCGGACCACATAGCCGCGGCCCTGCCGGTCGAACGCAAACGCCTGCGACCACTCACCCCTGCCGATAGGCGCAACAGCAGCGATACCGTCGCCGTAGTGGCTGGTCAGGAACGTTTCTACCAATGTGACATCAAGCGTCATAGATTATATCCATCAGGGATAGGCTCCACGCTCGGCATCGAGATCGCGGTTTTTCAGGATGACGCTGAAGCCCAACCTGTCCGCATCAGGACAGATCTTGTTCAACGAGACGCCGGTATCCCTGTATTCAGCAGCAAACACCGCCTTGCCGCCGTCGATAAAGGGGAGCATCTGCGTACACCAGTCCTCGGCAAAGCAATCCTCCGTCAGCGCCCAGTCGAAGTATCGAGTACGCCGAATGCAAAGTCGCGCACGGCGGTCGCTGCCTCGGTCGCCAGACCCTGGTGCCAGTTGTCGCTGCGGAAGTCGAAGCCCAGCTCGGCCAGTTGTGCGCCATCGACCTCCATGACCTCCAGACCGCAGTCGCCGATCAGTTTTCCGCTGGCTTTGAGGATCACCGAGAAGAGACCGTAGCCGTACTGTGACTGATGGTCCAGGTTGCACTGCAGCCAGCCCTGCATCTGCTCGCGATCGTCCGCTCAGCAGTCGAACAGCGACCACAACTTGTCGTTCCGCCGCTCCTGGTCTGAGAGCACGAGATCACGTATGGCTTCCGGCAGGCATGCGCGTTGCCAGAGGCACTCACGTCGCCCGGCTTCTGCGCGTTTGTCAGTCGGCGATGCAGCGCGCACGGCCCTGATTGCGTACGCGGCGGCGCCAAGTTCGTGGTCGGCCATGTGGGCGGTGGCCACGGCATGGCCGGCAGCGCGGGCCACCTCGCGCGCGGCGCCGGATGTCTCTCTGGCGGCCGCATGGGCCGCGTAGGCAGCCTCGCGCGCCTGGGTCATGGTGATCTCACCGCGGGACCAGGCGCGCGCCTGCTCGATCGCGTTGCGCGGCCGGCCGTCTTCAGGATTGGCCGCGGTAAAGAGGTCGAGCACGTGCTCGGCGCACTCGGCTGCCCAGGCCGCCAGCAGCCGGTGCTGCGCGTCTTCCAGCATACCGCCGCGACGGACGGTCACAAAGCGCGGATCTCTGCGCCCGGCATAGGTTACGTCGTTGCTCATCTGCTTTGCTGGCTACCCGGGTGGTCGCTGCACCTGATAGTGCAGCCTCACGAACGTTTTGCCCCAGGTCGTGGCGGACAGGAGGAGCAGCGGCGGGCTGGCGATGACGCGTGGCAACAAGGACGCGCCGCTCCCCAGCGTCACCGGCGCGATGGTGATGATCAGCTCGTCCAGCAAGCCGTGGTCGTAGAACTGGCCAGCCAGATCGCCGCCGCCGACGATCCAAACGTTTTTCCCGCCGGCGGCCTGCACCATCTCGCCGTAAACAGGGCGCACGTCGCCGCGCACGAAGCGGATGTCCGCACCGTCGATGGCAGGCAGGTCACGCGACGAGAAAACCCAGGCCGGCTGGCTGTACGGCCACGGCTGCTGTTCGGGCGTGCCCGGCCGGATGTGGTGGTCGAGAAGCCATTGGTAGGTGGTGGAGCCCATGGCCAGCGCGCCTACTGCTTCGATGAACTCTTCGTAATCGCTGCCGTCGACGCCCTCGAACTGGTCCAGCCAACCCAGCGAGTTGGCTGCGTCGGCGATGAAACCGTCGAGGCTGGTGGCGGTGTAGTATTGCGTCTTGGTCATCTTTCAATCACACTCGTGTTGCAAGTAACTGGAAGTCGAAATCGACAAACGGCACGTCGTTCTCGATTCTGGATTTGCGGTCGTGCATGAAACGTGCGCACCATTCGTCGTCGATGTCGTTCAAGTCAAAGTCGCGATATATGACGGCATACAGCTCGATTTCACGGATCTTGAGGAAGTATGGAATTTCCTTGAGCCACCCGGCGTCAAGTGAGCACGTCCGGCCATAGCCGCGCAGAAAATGCGCCATGAACTCTGCTGTGAAGGCGCGCCAGTCGGCTGCGCCCTGCACGATGTAGAACAGGACCACCGCCAGGTCGTTGACGTACCAATTGTAAGCGCATTCGTCGAAGTCAAACAGCGTGATCTGGCCCTTCTCGTCGACAAAGAAGTTGTTGCCGTGCGCGTCCTGATGTGTCAGGCCATAGGAGTCGCGGTCCTTCACCAGTGTGTTGACGTGCGCGCATGTGTCGGCGTATTTCTGCCTGGCGATGGATTCAGTGTCGGGCAAGTAGCGCTGGACAAACTCGAAGATATCATCGGTCCAATCGGGGCGCGTCCAGGCAACGTCGCCGGGCCGGTAGGCTTTGGACAGCGTGTGCATCCGTCCGATCAGCGCACCGTAGGACTCGTAAAGTTCGGGCGTCCACAAGTCCCACGGCGCCTGTCCCCGCGCTTTCACAAATGCCGCCGCAAAAAACGTTCCACCTTGCCCGTCATCGATCGCTTCGACCAGGTTTCCGGCCACGGACGGAATCGCCCTGGCAACAGAAACGCCGCCTGCCGCCAGGTAATTGATCCAGTCTACTTCACCCAGAATGAGCGATTTGGTGCGTCGAAAGCTGTGCCCGATGCGCAAAATATAGCGCTGAGACTCACGCTCGAATTCATAGATGAAGCTCTCAAACGCATCGAGAGCGTGCATCTGGTCTCGTGCGATGCCATAGCGCCGCATGGCTTCTTGCAGGATGGCATCGTTGTAGCGGTCTTTGATGATCTGATCCATGTGAACCCTTATTCCACAGTCCAACTGCTTTTCGCCAGAATTGGAGGCTGTGGTGATATGTCGCCCGCGGCGTGAGCATCCTCAGAGTCGGGCCTTTCGCTGCTGCGGCCGGTCTCAGACCGAGCCGCCGCGCTTTCATCTCTGTTTGCGCGAATAGCGCATGGTCGCCTCAGACTCGGGCCTCTCTGGCGCCTATTGCCCGATTCAGCGTGTCGGGGCGGCGATGACACACCCTAGCTGCGCAAAGTCAACCGAACCTGATGAGCAATATTACCCCAAACCGCGTATTGGTCAAGGCGATTCCGCCGAGCCAGACAAAACAAAGCGCCTGCTGAAACATGGTCCAGCAGGCGCTTGTTGGTTCATCTACAGGTCGTTCGCGGCCGGGACGATTACATGGTTTCCTGGATCGCCTCGACGGCCTTGGCGTTCAGGTCCTCCAGCATGCTGGGGATGTCATCCGGGGTGCCCTGAATGATGGCATTCAAGGTGTCGCCCACGTCGCGGCGGACGGTGGTCCAGGACGCCCAGGCCGGCTCGGCCTTGCCGGAGTCAAGGAAGCTCAGGCCGTAGGACCAGATCTGGTTGTCAGCGCCGTAGGCTTCGATCAACGGCAGGGTGTCGCTGCGGGTCGGGTAGTAGGCGCTGCCCTCGATCCACTTGGCCTGCACCTCGGGCGACGTCAGGTACTTCATGAAGACCCAGGTGGCCATCATGCGCTCGGGGTTGGTGTTGGCCATGGCAACGTACTGGCCGAACAGGTCGACGGACTGGCCGCCATCCTTGCCGGGGAACGGCGCAATCGTCCAGTCGTCCTTGATCGCATCTTCGGCGTCAAAGGCGGCGATCTGATACGGCAGACCGGCGGTGGAGCTCATGGTGAAGAGCGCCTTGCGAGTCGCGAACTCAGGGTTGGGATAGGACTCGGTGGCGAAGGCGCAGCCGCTGTCCCACAGATCCTTCAGGAACGTAACTGCGTCGACCACGGTCTGGTCGGTGAAGTCATAGCCGTCGCCCGCGGCGTTGAGCATGTTGCCGCCGTTGGCAAAGACGAAGGACGCCAGGTTGGAAGCGCCGGCAAAGAGCACCAGACCGCCCGTGCCATCGTTGTCGGGATTGTCATCGCTGGCGTTGGCTTCGGCAGCCGCGCAGGCCTGTGCCTTGAACTCTTCGTAGTTGGTGGGCGCATTCTCGAAGCCCAGTTCCTTGGCCCAGCCGGAGTTGTAGAACAGCACGTTCTCGGACTGGCTGATGGGGAAAGCGAACAGCGAGCCGTCGGCTGCCTTGCCACCATCCAGCGAACCCTGGAAGAAGGTGCTCTGCTCATCGGCCGTCAGACCAAGGGCGGGGTCGTTGACGTAGGGTGTCAGATCGACGATGGAGTCGACCGCGTACCAGTTGGCCATGGCGTTGGTGTAGCCGGTGACCAGATCGGGCACGTCGCCGGACTGGATGGCGGCGTTGAGCGCGTCTTCCAGGTCATTGTACTGGCCCTGATCCAGCGCCGTCACGGTGATGCCCCAATCGTTGTTGGCGTTGAAATCGTCGACGATAGCCTGCATGGCCTCGCTGGGACCGCCGGTGCCCCAGACGTGCCAGAAGGTGATGTTCTGGCCGGTGGGATCGACTTCAGGCGTCATCGCCTCTTCAGCCGGCGCTTCGGTGGGCTCTTCAGCGGCTGGCGCTGCGGTGGGCTCTTCAGCGGCCGGGGCTTCGGTAGCCTCGGCAACAGGTGCATCGGTCGGCGCAGCGGCTTCGACGATAGGTGTTGCGGTGGCAGCGGCCGGCTCTGCAGGGGCCGGTGTCGCGGCGCCGCCGCAAGCACTCAACATCATGGCAGTGACGACGGCCAATGCCAGCAGAATTTTGATCGATTTGGTGGACATGGTTTCTCCTACTCCTGTTGGACTATCTTTGATACAGATCGGCAGACGATTGTTCCTGAGTAGATCGCACCTCCTTGCCGTGGAGTATTATCCCTTCAATCCACTGCGGGAAATACTTTCGGTGAACTGCTTCTGCGTAAAGAAATATAGCACCAGAACGGGAATGATGACAATAAACGCGCCGGCCATCATCAGGTTGATCATCTGGCCCGCTTCGTCGATGAAACTGTACAGACCGACGGAGACCGGGCGCCAGTCGGGCGAGTTGGTGACCAGCAGCGGCCAGGCCAGCGCGTTCCAGGTGCCGATGAACGACAGCACGATGATCACCATCAGCGGCGCTTTGGAGAGCGGCAGGACAATGCTCCACAGGAAACGCAGGTGGCCGGCGCCGTCGATCTGCGCCGAATCGAAAAGCTCGTCCGGTATCTGGATGAAAAACTGGCGCAGCAGGAAAATCGAAAAGATATTGCCCATAAAGGGCACCGTCAGCGCCGGCCAGTTGTTGATCCACTTGATCGGGCCGATGCGCCCCAGCCAGGTGACGGTCAGGAAATTAGGGATAATGGTCACCATCGCGGGGATCATCAGCGTGCTCAGCAGCAAGGCAAAGAGCACATCGCGGCCGGGAAACTTGATGCGGGCAAAAGCATAGGCCGCCAGAATGCTGACCACCAGCTCGCCGGCCAGGGTGATGAAGGTGATGCGGACGCTGTTCCACATGTACAGCGAGAACCGGGCTTCCTTCCACGCATTGGCATAATTTTCAAGATGCACGGCAGATGGAATCAGCCGGGTCCCTTGCGCCTCGCCCAGCGACATGAGCGACGTCGAGATCATCCAGAAGAAGGGGAAAATGGCGATGACGGCCCCGATGCACAGCACCACATAGGTGAAGATGTGGCCTGTCGACAGCCAGCTGGGGCGGCTGACGCCTGTGCTGCTGGCGGATGATTTCTTAGCCATAGAACACTCGCGATCCCTGAACTTTGTTGTTGACAAACGTCAGCGCCAGGATGATGGCAAACAGGATGAAGGCCATAGCCGAGGCATACCCGTAGCGCAGTTTCTCAAAGAACTCGGTGAAGATAACCACGCTGAAGGTATCGGTGGTGCCCAACGCTGCATCAAGACGCATGACCCAGATGTGGTTGAATGCCTTGAACGTGCCGATCACCGAGATCAGCGTCAGGAAGTAGGTGGTTGGTGACAGCAGGGGAAAGGTGATGTGCCGAAAAACCTGCCAGCGGCTGGCGCCGTCAACCTCAGCGGCTTCACCCAGTTCCCTGGGGATGTTGCCCAACCCGGCCATGTAGATCACCGTGTCGTAGCCCACAAAGACCCAGATAGAGAAGGTCATGATGACGACCAGCGCCAGGCTTGGCCCGGCCGCCCACTCGGGAAAGTTCGTCACGCCCAGTTTCAACGCCGCCAACTGGAAAATTCCTTTGGGCTCCCACAACCACTGCAACGGGTCCAGACCCAGCAGTCGCATGCCGGCGTTGACAGGCGCCTGCAAGCGGTTGGAGAAAAGCTGGCGAAAAACGGCGGCGCTGGCCACGACCGGCGTGACGTAGGGCATGAAGTACATCACCCGGAACATCTGCGAGCCGCGCAGATTCTGGAAAAGCAGCACCGCCAGGAAGATCGAGATGCCGAGCTGGAAGGGAATGGTGCCCAACGCGTAAAACAGCGTCGCGCGCAGACCAACCCACAAATCCGGATCCCCTGCCGCCACAATCACCGGCAGTTCGCCGATCATGATCCAACCGCCGACCACAAAGACCATGGCCGCACCCAGCCGCAGGAGAAACATCAGGTTGCTGGGCTGGTCCTCTGCCCGATGCCACAGCTTCCAGCCGATGAAAAGCAGGATCAACCCCGAAGCGATGCTGATCAATTGCGGCAGGAAACCGGGATCTTCGCCGGTCTGCACGGCGGTGTTGTAGGCTGTCATCATCTCGCCGTACACATAGACGAGAAGAATGACCCCGACCCCGATCAGGAACCAGTTGACGGCGAACTCGAATTCCAGTTGGAGTGTTTTGGGCGTGCGCCAGAAGTACAGCGTGACCGCGATCGCGAGAAACGCGGCAAGGATGAACCAGAACATGGTGGTGCGGGCTGCCAGCACCGTTTCCGTAGTGAAGGCTTCCTGCAGCAGTTGCATGAACAGATCGCGTGTCTTTTCCACGCCTCTGATCTTGTCTGCAATGTCCAGGACGTTCGGCAACAGCAGGACTGTCCAGCGGATGAAGGTCAGCGCCACGCCTGCCAGCAAAATGCCGGGCACGTTCAGCACCAGGAATCGCAGCCCGCCCTCTTTGTTTTCCTTGACCGCATGGCGGGTTCTGACAAAGGCAAAGACCAGCAACCCAACGCCCAGTCCGAAAACCAGCAGATACGTCAACGGTCCGATCGCGTTGGTATAGTTGGTCAGGCCGATGATGTCGCCGCGCTTGAGCCGCCATTTGTGCAGACTGACGAAGAGAGCAAAACCAACGGGGAAGATACCGAAAACGAAAATGAGGAGGACGGCCGGCGCGACCATCAGGTAGCCGGTCAGGTATTCGCGCCACTGGCGTACCCGCCGCGGGGTCAGCCAGGCAGCCATACGGCTTTGGGCCGGTTGGACAGCATCCAGCGAACCAACAGACCAGGAGCGGTTTTCTTCGTGTTCCATTCTACCTGAGTACCGGAAGGAAAGACGCATCGCCACGAGTCTTGGCAGCGCCTGGGACATTCACTCTATATGGAAACAGGGCGACAACCATAGCCAGGCGACTACCACGTCAATCTTGATCTGTGACGTTGGCATGCTCACATGCGAACCCAGCACGCTTCACCTGCGGTGCAAGTGCGCCCACTCCTCAAACAACGGTTGACAAAACGTCAGTCGCCGGCCTCTGCCCCCATAGTATATACGATTTTGCCGACGCGGCCAGTTCCGGGGCGGCGGGGGCGCCGAAGATTTTAAGATAACGGCGCCCAAAACGTATCGAAACCGAGCTTTTCGGGCAGATTCTGAAGCACACATCGCGCGCAGAGGGCGTCTTGTCAACCAACGCAGTGGAGCGACTTCGGAAGTCGACGACTCCCGTCATGACTGCCCGCCAACTGCGGGAATGCCCTCAAACTATGAGTCCGAGTGAACGCCTGCTCAAACAGCTTCTGTGTGTGCAGGCTAAGACGAGTTGCACATCAGGCGTACACACCAGGACAGGGGAAGCACTGCTCAATCACCGTCACGTCGAACACCGGGACTCGGCCCAGATGGCTCGCCAGCCGGGCCGAGTTTTCGTTTATGATATGGTGACTGTAGAACGGCGTCAGTCCCTGTTTCAGCAAACTCGCTGCCCAGGCGGTTACAACCTGCCGTGCCATGCCTTTGCGGCGGTGGTTTGGGTGGGTGACAACCCACGCCTCCGCAGCTTTGGCGTTTTGTCGCGCCGAAGCACACGCGGACAGTATCTCACCCTCGCATTCGACCGCGAACACCTCAGCGGCCAACTCACCGAAGCCAAATGCAACGATCCTGGGATCATCCCGGCTGAAACGCTGCGCCAGACAAAACATTGCAGCCCCGACGTCTTCTGGGAACGTGTAGGTTCTGAATTGGCTCGCCTCAGCGTAGATGTCTGCCTCCCGCAAGACGTCGATGGCCGTTTCGGTTTCGAACGCCAGCAGCTCTTCTCTGGACAGCCGGCCGCGCAGTTCCGCCGGAATCAACTCGTCGAACCAGACCAGGCTTTGTCCATCGAACGTCCGCGCCGAGTAAACGAGGGGGAAGTCATGGACATCTTCACAGGCACGGGCGATCAGCTCGCCGGAGACCGGCTTGATGGCTTCGAGTTCCATCTGTAAGAGCAGCAAATCAACTGCTATCATAGCTCGTGCTTCTTGACCGGGAGTTTTGCGGGATGGCGCTGCACTTGGATCGCCAGTTGCGTGCAAAGTTAGCGGCGCAACCCGCCAATCAAAGCAAGCTCGAGCCATTTCCAGTAACAGTCAACATCAGCGAACCCAATGTCACGCAGCCAATCGAGCTGGGTGGTGACATCGAGAAGGACGTTGCTTGGGTCCTCGTCGTCGGCAGTGACGCCGATACCGCGCAAAAACCGTTCGTGCAGCCCAGGCGTGGGCGATGCAACATGTTCCAGATTGCAGAAAATACCGCCAGGGGCGAGACGGTCGTGTATCTCGGCGTAAAGTGTGCGCTTTCGCTCATCGGAACAATGATGAATCGCAAAGCCGGACACAATTGCATCGTATGGCGCGTCAGCCGGGAGCGAATCATTGAGGTCGTGTTCGCGAATCGAAACGCGCAGGTCGCCGGAAAACCTGTCGGATGCGGCCGCAATCATCGTGGGCGAAAAGTCCAGACCGACGAGTTCAGCATTGGGACACTGTTCATGCAAGAGAGCGAGCAAACGCCCACCGCCGGTGCCAAGGTCGAGGATCCGTCTGGCGCCCGGCGGTACGAACGAAAGCAGGACCGCCTCGCCCTCGGCGCGGTGCGGGATTCCGCCAGCTCGGGCGAGATACGCCAGAGCGTGTTCAGGCGTCTGGTATTCGTTGTCAGCCATGAGCCAACTCTCCTTCAGGGGTGAGTTCTAGCGGGACAAACAAATCAGGAATAGTTTACCGGTTTTCGTCAGGCCAGTTTCTGGTCAGCTCATCTCAGTTAATGAAGCGGCCCGAGCGCACCAACAGTCATTGGCTCGCGGCAAACCTCTCGAGGAACACGTTGTAGATCCGCTGATCCTGTGACCGGTCCAATACCGAAAACGCCACGGTCTGAAAGCGTTTCTCATAGGGCATGTCAGGACCAAGTAACTCCCAGAATACCTGGGAAACCATTGCCGGATCGTTGCGAAAAACGCCGCATCCCCATGCGCCCAGGACTAACACATCACACCCCTGGTGGATCGCCAGGCCAAGCAGCTTCGATGCGCGCTCACTGAAGACCTCCTGCAATTTGGCAGCCAGATCGCCGCTCGCCTGTTTCATAGCGCCAGCGTTGGGGGCCGGGCTGGTGATGAAGTCGACCAGATAAGGCTGCTCCAGCAGGATTCCGTCGTCGTTGCGAAACACCGGGCATCCGGGTGAATAGATCATGTGGTCAGAATAGAACAGGTTGCGGTGCGAACGATGATAGCGGTAATAGGGAGATCCCTGCAACAAACTGGGGTACAACCCGGAGCTTCGTGCCAGGCTTTCTTCCTGCGCCTGCGCGCCGCCGCGAAACCCGCCGCCCGGATTCTTGGCAGAAGCAAAGTTGAGCACGCCAATTCTGCTGTTCACGTGGCTTGCTGCCAGCCGTGCACTTCCACGCAGGGTCGTTTCGTTCTCGACCTCAAAGAATGTCGCGTCGTATTCGGCGGGTCGCTGCAAAACCTGGTCCCGAATGCCGGCCAGATCGTTCGGCGTATGACATTCAGTGTTGGTTACGCAAGCGAGTAGATCGGCAGCAATATCAACCGAACGACCGCTCGGCGATTGATACGATCCCTGTTCCAGAATCTGGAGCGTCTCGAACGCGATTCCCTTGCGATCCATCGTCTTGGGTTCCTCCTTCGCGCCTGGTCAAACATGCTGATCGATCAGAATCTGGTTACCGTCCGGATCGACCAGCATGAGACTTGCTTGCCCGGTGGTAGTCTCATCGACCTCATAGGCCAGGTCCACGCCCTGCGCTTTCAGGTAGCGCTGGATGTCCCGGATGTCTGTAAACGTCGCCAGTTCCTGTGCGTTCTGATCCCAGCCGGGGTTGAAGGTCAGAATATTGTGCTCGAACATGCCCTGAAACAGGCCGATGATGTGATCGCCATTCTTCATGATGAGCCAGTTCTGGGATGCGTCCCCATGATAGGCCTGAAAGCCGAGCTTCTCGTAGAAGGCAATTGACGCCTGAAGATCCTTGACGGCGAGACTAACTGAAAACGCGCCGAGTTCCATGGGATGACTCTCCTTTCGCTTGGGGGGCGGAGACTACACCGTGTGCAGGTGCGGCGATCTTATCACCGCACCACTTCCCCGTCAAGCACAGGCAAGAGGTGATCAGCACGCGGGCCAGACCACCAGGACCACGATCGCGTGGATCAAACCACGCGAACAGCCGTCATCCACGCCCGGCGCGGGCCAGAGCGCTGGTCCCCACTACAAGCTCTGCCATGAGCAGGACAGTCCACAGCAGAGAGCAGCCGGGCGGGATGGGTAGGCAAATCCCCACCAGACAAATACAAGCCCAAATAGTCGCTGCGTGATGAAGTATGCATGCTCATTGAAGACTCGAAACAACTGATCTCGTGCGGGATGGACGGGCGGGGCGCTTACGTATAACCCACTCGGCCACGGCGAGATTGATCATCCAGGCTGCGCCCATCAGCATCGCTCTGCTGAACTCACTCGGCTTGCCGGCAACCATCTCTCCGGCCATTAAGATCAGTGCCTGGGTGCCTGCAGCCAGTCCGATCGCATAGCCGCGCATCATCCACGCGCGATGCTTTTTCACGTTCCCGCTTCGGATCGCGGCCAAGCTGAGGCAGATGGACACGATCATGGCCGACCCGAATAGGAGCCGCAATGCAGAAAGGAAATCACCGTCACCAACTGGATGAGCATAGAAAAGGGTCATCCACAGACCTGAAAATCCAACCAGCAGTCCACATAGGACCAGGAGCCGGCCGGCCGCGCGGTGCCAACCGGGCCTGCGCTGCCGGAAGCTGGATGCAAACTGGAAAGCGCCCAGAATGGCAAACAGGCTGGCGCTTACGATATGCAGTTCCACGGGCAGGGGCGACGCAAAAAAGCGTGCATTGGCCGGCGTGATTTCCGCGCCACCGGTTAGCTGTTTCAGGCGGAAGGCGCCACCGGCGAGCGGAATGGCACTCAACACCAGCAGCGCGGCGATCACGAGCCACTCTGCCAGGCGACTCCTTGCCGGCGCTTTGGCTTTCTGAGGCGCAGGTTTCCCTGACCTAGTGGGCTTAGGCGCACCGAGGGCATGGCCTTCATCGTAGACATTCGTTTTCATGTTCTGCTCCTTGGACGGATTTACGCAGCGCTATGTGCGTTTCATAGCGCGTCCCGAATGATAGCGGGCCAGTCGGTGAGGTATCAGCATCATCATCGGTGGTGATTGGTAGGGTGACTATTGAGAGGACAAGCGGCCATTCGACCGCTTGTCCTCTCAATGTGGCCTCCAGCGAACTTAGGCGGCTGCGGGTTGGCTGAGCTGAGGGCTTGCCTCGCTAGGTGCGGGTGCCGGGGCTGACGCTCGCCGTTCGGAAAAGAGGGCGTATCCCAGCCATGCCATCGCCAGTCCCACCGGCAGCATGATCTTCGGCTGCATCGCGGGCGGAACTACTGCACCGACAGGGATCAACACGGCTCCGAGGATCAACACAGCGCCCGCCCAGCGAGGAAGGACGCGGGCGCGGAACGTAGCGATGCCAAACAGCAGGGGTCCAAGGATATACAGGGGACCCTGAATAAGCCACAGAGTTGGGACGGCACCGAGGTCAACCTGGCTGGGGATGCTGCTAAACATCCCCATGATGCCTGTCACAAACAGCGGGTACTGGGTCGCCAGGCGTGGCAGGATAAATGCTTCCACGAAGGAAAAGCCGCACACGAGCGTCATCCAGGCGCCAAACAGGAGGAAGCCGGCCAGACCCAGCCAACCAGTCTCTTCCACTTGCCTGGCGTAGAGACCCGCCAGGCCTAACAGCCCAAAGAAGCCCAGGGCGGTAGCAGCAATGTGGACGTTTACCCAGGTGGCACTGGTGACGGAGGAAAGAACGTTCACGGGATGGAACATTCCAATCACGAGGAAGCATACCCCTGCCAACATGGCAGACAAGCCTGCCAAACGGCTGACTTTCTGGGTTGTTATCTTCATCTTGCTCTCTTTGATCGCGGTCTGGCGGCTGGTGCTCACAAGTTCGCCTCCTGCACTGAGTGTGGTCTTGCTATTGACGGTCATGTGTTTCTGTCCTTTCATTAGTTGCGGTCTGCTTGTTCGAACTCATTCGTTCGTTGGTAGCCATTGTTACTTCTCCTTGCTCTAGCTTGACTCAACTCCGTGCTTGAGACTTTACGCATCGGCCTACCTGGGCCTGACGCGCCTCACCGAGACTAAGGGCATTCCCAAATCACGCACATTCCTGAGCAAGCCATGCAATGCGGCCTGATCGACCACCGGGCCTGTCAACAGGGTATCGCCGTTGTCTTCCAGCGCGAAGGTCAGGCCTTCAAACCAGCCAGCCCATCGGTGATCAAGGTGTCCCTCGATGCGAATCTCGTAGAGTCTGGGCCTGCCACGATTATCAGTTGATCCGTAAGTTTCATCATTCTGCGTGTCGCACATTTTCCTCCTTATGGATAAATCGCTACGTCGTAGATTTTGTTGCTTCCTATGATTACAATGTACCAAACTTTCAGGGAGGTGTCTTCCCCAGATGTGGGGATAGATGTGGGGATATGTGAGGGAGGATACCGGGGAATCAAAAGCCCCACCACGCCTGCCATGAAGTGCAGGTTTACGTGACAGGGCCAGGTTGGTGCCGGGTCGCGCGGTTGAGTGGCTAAATCAGGTCCAGCTCGGTTGCTCGCTTGACGGCCGACCGGCGATTGGTGACGTTTAGTTTACCGAAGATACCCTTGGTGTGCGTGCGCAGGGTGCTCAAGGCAATCACGAGCTGATCGGCAATTTCCGGCCCAGAAAGCTCGGTCTCGAACAACCGGAGAACTTCGAGCTCGCGCTGGCTTAGCGACTCGACGAGGGGCTGCGCAGCGGGTGCGGTGGGGAGCAGTGATGCGCCTGCGTTCCTCGGTGGCTCAACGTCAAATGCTGCCAACAGCTTGCCGGTATAGCCTGGCATGATCCCGCGCGCGGCAGCTTCACGCAGCAGTTGCGCCATGGGTGGGCCTTCGTCCACAAACATGCGGACGTAGCCCTCCGGCTCGGCCAGCTTCATGGCCTGCTGCAGCGACGCAAGGGCAGCAGCGATGTCGCCTTGCACCTGGTAGCCGAGCGCCTGCATGACCAGAATTTCGATGATACTCCCGGTCCGTTCCCCTTCTTCTGCTGCTTTCTGGAGGCGCTGCAGCAGTCCCATTGCCTCACGAATGGAGTGGTCTGCCCGGTCGCTCTGATATCGAGCGAACAGCACCCTCGTCAGGGTAATGTGCTCAAACTCGCGCAGGTAGCTGAGATCGTCCTCAACAGACAGTCCGCGGTCACGCACCCAGTCGATGGCTTCAACCAGCCGTCCCTGGGCGAGCCACATCCGTATCCTCGACGCCGCTATGGGACGCACATTGGGGGAGAAGGCATTCACATAGAGACGCTCTGCCTCGTAGAGCAGGTCGAGAGCGCCGTCCAGATCTCCCTCGGCCTCCCGTATCCGAGCCATCGCCACGCGCCAGCGATACCGATCCCGCGGTAGACCAGTGTGCTCGCCCAACTCCTTGCTTCGCAGCAGGTTCTCTATGGCGGCACGTAAATCGTTCTGCTCGCGGTAGAGCGTGCTCATCCCCACGTGGAGGTCTGCGGTTCCCCACACCGCCAGCGTAGTTTCGCCCTGCTCCATCGCAAACTGGAATCCCCGCTCATAGGTGCGCATTGCCTCGCGGAGACGACCTTGCGCATGGCGCATGGCGGCCAGGGTGATTGTGCCATTGATCGTGTCATAGAGGTTTCCGGCCTGCTGCAACTCGGCCATGCCTTCGGCATACGATCGATGGGCTGCCTCGAGATCCCCGCTCGCCCAATATGCGAGTCCCAGGAGCGCCATTGCTCCGCCGCGCCGGAAATGGTCGTCAACAGGTGCGAGTTCGAGCGCCCGCCGGACGTATGTCACGGTTTCTGGTATATCGCCCCGAACCAGGGCTAGTCCGGCCCGATGCATGGCTATCGAGCCGGGTAGACGGCGAAACTCCTCTTCATCCACGACGACCATCTCGGCAGGTGAGGCAGCCGGCCACTCGTTCGTGTCTGGCATCGTGTCCAACCATCGTTCGGCATCTCGCAACCGGGCCTCAACGCCCTCGATTTCACCGCTACCCAGAAGCGTGAAGCCATATTGGGCGCTGAGCACGGGCCTGTAGTGGAACAGTTCGTTGGGGAGCGCCCGGAACCAGCCAAGCGTCGTGGTATCTTGTCTGCTCCGGCGCATTGCCGGCAACGCCCGTTCGATCAGGTCCGCCGCTCGCTCGAAAGTTTCAGCAGCCAGCGCGTGGCGGATCGCATCGGTTTCCGAACCGTTCTGCTCGAACCACTCGCTCGCTCGTTGATGCAGAACAGGTACTTGATCGGGATGCTCCGCCATCAGATGCGCAGAGAGTACTTCGGCAAAGAGGTGGTGATAGCGATACCAGTGGCGTCTGTCATCCAGAGGCACCATAAAGAAATTGCCTCGCTCCAGGGCTTCCAGGCGAGCGCTGCTCCTTGGATAGCCGGTCACTGCATCGCACAGCGGGCCATTGAAGCGGTCGAGAATGGCCGTTTGGAGCAGAAAGCTGCGAACAGGCTCAGGCTGACGCTGCAGGACCTCTTCGACCAGATAGTCCACGATGTACCGGTGGTCTCCGGCGAAGGCCCGGACGAACCCCGGCACATCCTGATGGCCCTGCAGGGACAGCGTAGCTAACTGTAGGCCGGCGATCCAGCCCTCCGTGCGGTCTTCCAGCGCGGCGATATGTTCCGCCGAGAGGCCCAGGCCCATCACTTGATTGACGAATTCGGTGGCTTCGGCGGGGATAAAGCGCAAATCGGCGGCGCGCAGCTCGGTCAACTGTCCGCGGGCGCGTAAGCGGGCCAGGGGCAGATGCGGATCCTCCCGGGTGGCGATCACCAGATGCATCTGTGGTGGCAGGTGATCGACCAGAAAGGCGATGGCGTGGTCAATCCGTTGGTTGTCCACCAGATCATAATCATCGAATACGAGGATCAAATCGTGCGGGAGGAGGTTGATTTCATTGAGCAGCGCCGTGAAAATCGATTCGATAGGTGGCAAGGGCGGGGATCGGAGTATCTCCACCACCCCCTGTCCAATCTGCGGCGCAATTGTCTGCAATGCAGCAACGAGGTAAGCCAGAAACTGCGTGGGTTGGTGATCCTCTTTGTCCAGCGATAGCCAGGCGGTCGGCCGCTTGCAGCCTACAATCCACTCGCTGACCAGCGTACTTTTCCCAAAGCCAGCAGGAGCGGAAATCAGCGTAAGCCTGGATCTAAAACCTTGGTTTGGGCGTAGATTCTTGTTCAGTCGTTCGAGCAGACGGGCGCGATGGACAACGTTACGTCGCGGTGGAGGAAGAAAGAGCTTAGTTGCCAGAATTGGTATGGACATTGATCAAACAAGAGAGGGAAATTCATGCTACGCGACGCCAATGAGACAGAGCAGGTATGAAATCTTATTTGCCGTGAAATCGGCGTACACATGCCCAAAGAATTGTGTTGGCTGCTTGATTATAGCCACTCGTAGTCAACCTGGCAATGCGCGCGGGCATCGCTCGTCGATATGTCTATCGGAAAGCCTCCCAGTTGAGCAGAATCAGAATCGTCCAAATCGTGGCGAAAATTGGTGGGATTGGCAGGGCAAATCCCCACCAGAAAATCGCGCCCGCCGGAAGCAGCACCAGTGACAGAACGCCACCGGTTCTGTGGCCGCCCCAAAGCAGAACTCCTGCAACGGCCTCCAGCACACAGACAAGGAGGAAGGCAGCCAGCAGCGAAACGGTCGTCGGCATGCCGGCGCGCTCGAAGGGCCCGCGCCCGTAGGCTGGAAATCCCATGACCATCGGGATTGGGCGGCCGGCCATCAGGTTGCGAATGGCCGGCATGCAGAAAACGCCCAGGCCAACAGCGATGAACCATTGGAGGATGGCGGCCACTCTGATTGTGATTGGAACAGCGGCTTCGCCCGCAATCATGAAGGTCAGATCGACTGCTGCAACCCCGTCTGCAAACTGACTGCGCATCATGTCGGCCACCTGTAAGGCAAGGCGCGTCTTGCCACAGCCGCCGGCGCCGGTCAACGTTATCAGGCGCGACGCGGCGACCAACTGGCGCACCTCTGCCAGCTCGCGCTCGCGTCCGATAAAGCGGGTCAACTGTACGTCCAGGTCGCCGGATGACATTGCAAATACCGCCAAGGTTCCCCGATTATACACCAAGTCGTAACTTTTCAGCCTTAGACTTCGGAAGTCGCCGGTTCTACGTAACAACTAACCCAACGCGGTGAGAGATGCTTCCACTTTGCTGCGGCGACTTCCGAAGTCTGGCGCTCCGTGATAGCCTGAATAGCTACACCAAATCTATGAACGTTCAATCACGATTTTTCGCTGATCCCGGGCTTCTCACGCCGGATGTTCACGCATCCAGTGCCGGGCGACGTCCTCTCGCCGGCATATCCACACTGCGTCGCGCTCTTGCACGAAGTCGAGGAAACGTGCCAACGCCATCGCGCGGGCCGGCTGGCCGCTGATGCGAGGGTGCAGGCCGACGCTCATCATCTTGGGCTGGCGCGCGCCCTCGTGCCACAGCATGTCGAACGCATCCTTTAGCAATTGAAGGAAATCAGCGCCGGAGGAAAACCCGTTTGCCAGCAGATAGCGGGCGTCATTGTTGACCAGCGTGTAGGGGATCACCAGTTGCGGCGGCGACCTGTCGAGCCAGTAGGGCAGGTCGTCGTTGTAGGCGTCGGAGGTGTAGAGAAAGCCGCCCTCCTCGCGCACCAGGCGGCGCGTGTTCGGGCTGATTCTGCCGGTGTACCAGCCGACCGGGCGCCGGCCACAGATTCGCTCGATCACTTCGACGGTGAGGCGGATGTGACGCCGTTCTTCCTCTTCGGGGACGGCGCGGTAGTCGATCCAGCGGTAGCCGTGGCCGGCGATCTCGTGGCCGGCCGCGCTGAGCGCCCGGCCGATCTCCGGCGTCAGCTCCAGCGCTCGCCCGACCGCGAAGGCTGTCAGAGGCAGACCGCGCTCGCGAAACAGCTCCAAAATGCGCCACACCCCTGCCCGCGAGCCGTACTCGAACAACCCCTCGACGCTCAAGTCGCGTTCGCCCAGGCGCGCCGGGCGGCCCGGCATCTCATGCAGGTAATCTTCCGACTGCGCATCGCCGTTGAGGATGCTGCGCTCCCCGCCTTCTTCGACGTTTAGCACGAACTGCACCGCCACCCGCGCGCCGCCTGGCCAGCGCGGATTGGGTGGCCGGCTGCCGTAGCCGAGCAGATCCCGCTCAACCATCAACCCAGCTCGAAGGTGGTCACGCCGAAGATGCGCTCGTGCGCGACCGCGGGCGGCTTGCCCAGATACATACGGGCACAGCCAAAGACCTCGACCATGCCGTGCCTCTGGACGAGCGCCATGGCGGCAGGGTTGTTCTCCGGCGCGTCGAGAAACAGCGGCCCGCCCGCGGCGAACCCCGCCAGCCGTGCATACAACGCCTCAGCCGCCTCGCCGTCGTCGGCGAACAGCGGACCGACCTTGCAGCCTTGACCACAGCGCCGCACCACGCCGTATCCGCTCAGCCTGCCGTCGCGTTGATAGCCCAACGCCAGCGCATCGGGCTGCGCGATCCAGCCCTGGAGGAAGTCTGGACGCGGCGCAGGGAAACAGGTGCGGTCGTATGCCAGCACCTGGTCGAAGGGCACGCCGGCCAGCGGGACAATGTTTTCCTCCTCGTCCGGCGACGTCGCGGGTGGTTGGGCGATCTCAGCGCGGAAACGCATGTTGCGATGCGAGAACACGAAACCACCCTTGGCGTAGTAATGCTGCATGTCGAAGACGCCGTCCATGCCAATGCTTGCGCCGGGCTGCAACCGGTCCAGCAAACGCTGGCGGCGGGCGTGCCACAGCGCATCGCCCAGGCCGCGGCCGCGGAACTCAGGCCGGACGATGAACAGGCCCATGAAGCCGAACTCGCCGCCGTAGGAGGTGATCGCCCCACCGCCGACCAGTTCGCCGTTCAATTCCGCGGCGATGAACGCCTCCGGATCGGTCGCCCAGAACAGCTCAGCGTCGTGCAGGCCGGGATTCCAACCCTCGCTTGCTGCCCAGCCCACCAGCTCATCGACCTCCGGGCGCGTCATGCTGCGGATCTCCAGTTCTTGCGCCATAGTTTCCCTGTCCTTGCTCACTTGCCGGGCCGCGGCTCTGCCACGGCTCAGACGTGCTGGTCGATCAGGATCGGGTTGCCGTCCGGGTCGTGCAGCATGATGCTGGCCGGCCCGGTGGTGCTCTCGTCGGCCTCCATGGCCAGCTCCACGCTCTCCGCCTTCAGCCGCTGCTGCAGCTCGCGGATGTCGGTGAAGGCCGCCAGCGGCTGGGCGTTCTGGTCCCAGCCAGGATTGAAGGTCAAGATGTTGCGGTCGAACATGCCCTGGAACAGGCCGATGACGTGGTCGCCGTTCTTCAGGATCATCCAGTCGTCGGCCCCGCTGTCGCCCATGGACCGGAAGCCGAGCTTCTCGTAGAACGCCCTGGACGCCTGGATGTCCTTGACGGCCAGACTGATTGAAAACGCGCCGAGTTGCATGTCTCATTCTCCTTTCGGCTGTGGATGGGTCGAGTCGCCTGCGCGCCCGACCGCTGATGGTCTGCAAGCCAGCGTATCGCTGGTGTCAAAGCGCGCGGCCGCGGGTAGGCAGGTGCGGCGATGATAGCATCGCTATGGTCCTCCGTCAAGCGCTTGGTATTCGGGCCAGGCCGTTGGTCGCCCGTTCAGACTTCGGAAGTCGCCGAGTCAACAAGAGTAGCCTGTCAAAACCGTTGTCGGCCAGTCGTGACAGTCAGTCGGCGACTTCCGAAGTCTTTTCAAACAGCTTCTCCGGCCGCGAAGTGCTCGCAAAAAGCGTTGTACGTGCGCAGGCTCTCGGAGGTGTCCAGCATCGAAAACAGCGCCTTGCGAAACCGTCCCCAAAACGGTCCTTCGGGTGCCAGCAGTTCCCGGAAAGCCCCGGCTGCCGCTGGCGGGTCGTTCCTGAAAACGCCGTAACCCGATGCGCCCAGTACCATCACATCGCAGCGGTGATGCGCGGCCAGCCCCATTACCTTTGAGACGCGCTCGCGCAGAACGGGTTCGATCATCCCAATGAAACTCGGGCTGTTGCGGTGAATGGCTCCGGCATTGGGCGCCGGGCTGGTGACGAACTCAACGAGAAACGCTTCCTCCAGCAGGGCGCCGTCGTCGCTTCGAAACACCGGGCAGCCGGGTGAATAGATCATCCTGTGAATACGGGGTTACTGGATGCCACCGTTGCTGTAAAGCAGTTGCCCGTTGATCCAGCCGCCCTCGGGCGAGCACAGAAAACGCACCAGGTTGGCACAGTCCTGCGGCATGCCGATGCGGCCCAGCAGCGTCCACCGTCTCACATCGGCCATCAGTTCCTGCGACATCCAGCCGGTGTCGGTTGCGCCAGGATTTATGACATTCGCTGTGACGCCCAGCGCCCGGAATTCGCTCGCGGCCGCGAGCACGATGCGATCCAGCGCCCCTTTGCTCGCGCCGTAGGGGAGATTGCCGGCCGTGTGGTCGCTGGTGAGGGCGATGATGCGGCCGGTTCCATGCTCGCCGCGGAAACGCCGGCCAAGCTCGCGCACCAGCAGCCAGGTCGCGCGTGCGTTGATGGCGAAGTGCCTGTCGAAGCTTTCCACGGAGGTAGTCAGGATGTCGCTGTCCACGGAATAGCAATGGGCCATAACCAGGGAGGTGACCGGTCCCAGGTCGCGTTCGACGGCGTCGAAGATGTACTCAGCCGAACCGGTCTGGGACAGGTCGGCTTCTATCGCGGTTGCGCGAGCGCCGCGGCTCTCCAGACTGGCGCAAAGCGACTGCACTTCCTCAGGATCGCTGCCCCAGGGCATCGATGAATCGTAAGGTCGCCAGAAGGTGATAGCCACATCCCAGCCCGACTGGGCCAGAGCCAGGGCGATGGCAGCGCCGATGCCCACGGAGCGACTGGCGCCGGTAACAAGGGCGACTGGACGATGAGACATGATATGGATACTCTGCCGGTTTCTGCGCTCGCCAGCTGGTCCACATGCAAGCTGGTTCCTGGCCGGTTATTGGCGGGACGGCAGCGGCTGATCGGGCGGCAAGGAAATGGACGGGCCGCTGTCATCCTCCGAGGGAGAATCCCAGTCCAGGTCTGCCAGGTCCACGCGGCCCCTGAGAAGATCGTCCCATGAAACCGGATCGGCGGTGAAGTAACTATCGCCGCCCTCACGATAGACGAGCTCGCTGTCCGGTACAACCTGCATCAGAACCTTCTTGAGGTCGCTGCCATGATGGTATTGATAGCGAATCTGGTAGGTCCGGGCGTCGGGATAGGCAGCAGCCAGCCTTTGCAGACTATCCGCCAGGACCTCCGGTTTCAGAAACGGTTGTGTTTCGATGGCAGGCGGATCGGCCAGCCCTTCGCTGACGCGGGTGACAGACTTCCACGCGCCGGGCAGGCTATAATAATCCAGCAGGGCGATGTTACCAGCCGTATCCCACGCGACCATGGGTGGATCGGCGAAGCGCGCCTCGGCCAGAGCCAGGATATAGGCTCTCCCTTCGTCCGTGTCGGCCATGGCCAGCTTGTAGCTTGTCGCAATGCGGTTGCGAATGAGCATGTCCAACTGCTGGGCATCGGCAGGCAGGCCATCTGGTCGGCTGGCCGCAACCTCGTCCACGATCCTGCCCAGCAGCGCTGGATCTGGATTGCGGTACGTCTGCCACCACGTGTTGAGGTCTATGGTTTGCAGCGCCTCAATGGCGTATGTCCGGGGATCATCCAGCGCTGCACGAGGCTCGTTGGTTGCGCCGCCGCAACCGCCTAACGCGGCCACGGCGATGGTCATGATCGCCCAAAGTATCGCGGTTCGGATTCGCTGCACAGCAGGCTCCTGGTCTGATCTTGTCATGCAGCGCATCGGTCGCCGCGTGGGATGTGCATCGTTTGAAAGTCGTTCCGTTACAGCGCGGCCAGGAATGCCAGCACCCGCTGCGTCAGGAGTTCTGTGGCTACGGGGTCATAGGATGCCAGGGAGCTGTCGGCGAAGTAATGCTGATCGCCGTGGTAAAGAAAAAGCTCACCGTTCTCGGCTTCCGCTACCAGCGCCCGGGCGGCGTCGATATCGCCTTCATCCACGAAGAATGGGTCGGCATCCATGCCATGCACCTGCACCGGTACATCCTTGGGCCAGGCTGATCCGAACTCCGCGACCGGCACACAAGCATAGAAGAGCAGTGCGCCGCGCGCGCCGGGCCGGGTTTGCGCCAGCATCTGTGCTACGACCACGCCCAGAGAAAATCCACCATAGACCAGATCAGCAGGCAGGTCCGCCACCGCGCGCTCCCCGCGCGCGATCATTTCCTGAAATCCGACCTCGTGGACGAAGCTCATGCCGGTGGGAATATCGTCGAAAGTACGACCGCCGAAGAGATCGGGTGTATGCACCGTGTGCCCGGCATCACGCAATTCGTCAGCAAACGCGACCACACCGGGTGTCAGCCCCTGCGCGTGGTGAAACAATACAACTTCTGCCATTCTTGAACTTTCCTTTCATCGATTGTTATTGACTTGCTCAGCGGCTGCAAGCCCGGATCAAGCGGCAAAGAGCCGCGCGGCCAGGGTACGTGTCGCTCGAGCCGGTTGCCCAATGTGATGAGCGCCCAGCTAACCACCAGAAACAAAACGAGGATTGCTATAAAAACCGCCCCGATTGTATCCGAAAAATGTCTCAAGCAGGAATCCAGTCGCAAGCCTCCGCCGCTAGGCGCGCCCCACCAGCTTGCTGAAGTCATCAGCCAGCAGCGCGTAGATCAAGGTGTCGCGCAGGCTGCCATCGTTGGCTCGGTCATCGCAGCGCAGCTCGGCTTCCAGACGATACCCGGCGCGCTCTGCCACCCGGAGGCTGCGCTGGTTGCGCGCATCGCAGCGTATTTCAACCCGCACAGCTTGCAGGTCGCGGAATGCCAGCGCCGTCAGTTCTCTGACCACCTCGGAGACATAGCCCTGTCCCCGCATGGAAGTGCGGCACCAGTAACCGATCTCGAAACTGGGCACACGCCAGTTGCGCGGGTGGAGCCCCGCGCTGAGCACGAAGCGCCCGCTCCCCTTGAGGAATGCATGGACGGCGAAGTCCTCCCCGGCTTCAAAGCTGGCGGCGGCCCGTTCAAGGACCGCCTGCGTGTCGTCCAGCGACTGGAGCGTGGTCGCCCAATCCATCCAGACGCGCAGGTCGGCGAAGGATTCTTCGATGGCTTCCTGAACTGCGGCAGCGTTGCCCGGTGATGGCGGACGCAGGACGAGCCTCCGGGTTTCCCGCGGCAGAGGGAGGATACGCTGGGTCATGTTGTCGTCAACGTGCTTGCGTGTCACCTGTCGAGGGTTGCCAAATCCCGCCAACGAAACTCGCCTCCGAGTCGCCGGGCCACGGCGGCATGGAGATGCAGATGAACTTCAGCTCCTGGTCCGATACGTTGCGGTACTGAAACGCCGTGCCGGCTGGAATGTCGATGGAGGTGCCAGGGATAAGATCGGTGACACAGCTTTCCTGGCCATCGTCCCGCCAGATCTCACCGTGCCCCTCCAGGACAAACCAGAATTCACTGACGGTTGCGTGAACCGTCGCGCGGTTCGTCTGATGCGGCGGCACCGTACTGTGAATCATGTTGCCGCTTTGGCCGTCCATGATGAACCGAATGTCTGCCCCCGCCGGCGACCTGGCATCGGGTTTTTCAGGCAACAATGTCGTCTTCATTTTGCGCCACCTCCTCCGAAGTTCGAGTGCTCTGCAGAGCAATGACGCGTTGCTGCCAGACCGGTTCTGGCTTCCGCGCACCGGCAGTTGTCAGTCAAGCCGCCCTGGTAGAAGGCTGGTCGTGCCCGCACCATCCGCTGTTTGTTTGTTCAGGCAACCCGTTGCTGCTTTGTACGGTAGCGCAGAAAAACCATGCCGCTGCTAAACCGGCGTTCCTCCACCAGCTCCAGGTCCAGGTAGACGTCGTTGGGAAGCGCTTGTTTTCCACCACCCACCACCACCGGTGCGAAGAATAGATACAGCTCATCGATCAACCCTGATCGAAAGGCTTGGGCGGCAAGATCGGGACCGCCGATGGCGACATCACGTTGGGCTGTCGCTTTCAGTTGCCTGACGGCTTCGAGATCGAAGCTGCGCTCGATCCGCGTCCTGCTGGTAGAGGGAGACGCCAGCGTGCTGGAGTAGACGATCTTGTCGGCTGCCTGCCAGATCTCCGCGAAGTCGAGCGTGATTGGCGAGTCCGATGCCAGACCTGGTTCAGTCTCCCAGGCCATCATCGTCTCATACATACGCCGTCCGTAGAGATATGTGCCGGCAGAGCGCACCAGATCGTTGACGAAGGCATGAACTTCCTCGTCCGGCGCTGCCCAGCCAAACCCGCCGTCGGCATCCTCGATGTAGCCGTCCAGCGATGAGATTGCCATGTAGATCAGGTCAGCCATGTCCGTTACCTTCAGAGTACGTAATGTTGGACCGCAATTTGATTGGAGACAATGGCCGGCACGACCAGTTCGTCCGCCTGCGAAATCACCAACAGGTTGATCAGTGTGTCGCCAAACCTGAAAACAGCCGTGTCCTCGGGATCGACCAGAAAGAAGTGCGCCAGTCGTTCATGGTGACGCGGTCAGCAGGTTTAGGAGTGGGTGTCTGAAACTGTTAGCGACTACTCTGGACTGATGGGATGAACAAGCTTGCCGGATCGGTGCTGAAGCGCAGCGGCACGGCGCCCTGGTCCTTGCGCGGATCAACTGTGCCCGTGCCCGGATTATAGAGGATGTAGCCCTCTGCTTTCACACCCCTGGGCAGCGACAAGCTCGCGAAATAGGTGAAGTCGGTGAAGTTGGTGATCACCGGTGCAGGAGTCGCCCAGCTTGGCGGCGGCGCTGCAGCGATGGAGTCGCTGGCCAGACGCAGGAAACTGGTGGCGCCAACATTGATATTGAGGGAGTAGACCAGGACCCCGTTGTAACTGAACCCTCGCAGTGCAACTACGTGAGCGACATCGTCGGTGTTATACAGATACAGCACCGTGGCGGTGGCATCGTTGTCGGTAGGTACAAAATATACCAACGTCTCACCGGGAATGGGAGTGGGTAGGACAGCCGGAGACAGACTGTCCAGGTTCATACCGGCGGGCGGCAACTCGTCGCCAAAGCCCGCGGGCTGAGGTGTTTCAATCGCTGCGCCTTCATCCGTCAGAAGCGCCGGCGCCATGGGTGTCGTCGCAAATGGCTGCGTGGCCGGCCCGGACTGGGCTCGCACGCTGCCAATAGAGCCAATCCACAGCAGGCCCACTACCAAAACAATCCCCGCGATCATCCCGAGTGCGATCAAACCGTATTTTCTCATGCTGTTACCCTCAGTTCCATATTCATACAGTGATTTGACAAACCGTTGAGAGGCGATTCTAGCACGCCACGTTGTGGAAGTCAACCGCGATGCGAAAATCCCCAGGGCTTCTCAAAAGTCGAGATCACGCTCGTACCAGTCACCCTGAACGGATCTGACGAAAAACCTGCTCAGCCATTCAAGGCAAGTGAAGGGTCTTTCCCAGGGCACGCGAAATGTTTCGCTGCGCCATCTGAATGTGTCGGGTTACGCAATTGCGGCCTGCAGCGCATAGATCGTCGTAAAACCTTGTATGTTGGTTTCTGCACGGCTGCACAAGTCGCGTTGGTCTATGCCGCCGACTTCTGGATGAATCGTTCAAGATTTTGAGCAGCTTGCCTGCGAACTTTGTTCTTCACCAAAGGACTCCAGCCCAATAACATGCCGACCGGGCCGAGAGCCATGGAACTCCATCTCCAAAAACTGAAGCTGTCACGATGCTGAATGATCTTTCCATCCTGAAACCGAAATGATGCATCGATTCGGTTGTGAACGTTTCGACCTGTTGCCGAAAAGATATATGTGGCTTCCCAGTGAGCCGTGCCGGCTGTGTCGTCTGCCTGTGCCTCACTGAACACCAACTCAAATCCCTGAGCTTGTGAGCAAAGCATTTTCCACATGGCGCCAGCTTTTGAGCCCTTCAACGCCGGAAATACCGGATCAGAAAACTCAATCTGGTCATGGTAGCACTGCGCCATTCCATCTCCATCGAGCACTTTGAAGCAGGAATAGAATCTCTCAATCAATGCGATGTTAGGATGCATGTCAATTCCTTTGCTGGATGCGGAACGCCAACGATACCGCGGAAAGACCGGGCCTCTTCGAATTCCACTTCGCTCAACAACTATAGGATTTCGACGAGTGTCCTCTGCTGGGGAAGGTTACGATTCTCGTATTCAAACACGGCTACAGGCGAGACGAGCAAGGTTTTATGGCGTGCGGCTTGAGTTTCAGCATCGCGCCGAATTGCGGATGCCGTCATCCAGTTGGTACAGGATCATTTCCAACCGGCTGTTCCCCGCTTCGCGAGCAGGCATCTGCAGCAGGAGGTCGCGCACCGCGTTGGGAACGTGTTCGATTGCCCAACGGACCTCGCCTTCGGCGACGGCTGGATCGCCACCGTGGAAAAGCTCCAACGCCAGCGCGGCATAGGCTGCGGGACCGACAACGTGTTTCGTTTGCTGAACATCCGCCAGGGGATGCGTGTACGCACTGGATGCCGCCAGACCGGCGGCGCGAGCGGCGGCTGCGGCAGCGGGATCGTCTGTCTCGCGTGCCGCGGCGAATGCAGCCAGGGCAAGTGAGCGCAGTTGAGCGGTTCGCTGGCCTCCGCCGGCAAACACCCGAATGCCCTCAATCGCGGCACGAGGCCGCCCGTCGGAATCGGCACGCGCTTCGAACACCGGCAGCGCCCGCTCAGCGCAGTCCGCAGCCCAGCCGCCCAAGGCCCTGAGTGACTCCAAGCTCAACGCAAAATACCTGGACCCAGTCGCCATCAGTCGCCTCGCAGTCCTGAGCGTCCAGTGCACGTTTTGTTGGCTGGCGTTTCGTCTTGCACTACATCAACTTCCGCTTGTGATTGCGCCTACCCGCTCGTAATTTACGACAAAGACGCCATTCGGGGTGACTGTGCTTTCCGTCACCTTGAACGCCGCCGGGATCGTGCCGTCGGCAAACAACCGTTTCCCGCCACCCAAGGTGATCGGATAGATCATCAGCCAGAACGTATCGACCAGATCATGCTTGATAAGCGTCTGAATGAGATTACCACTTCCCCAGACGTTCAAATCGGGCCCTGGCTGCTGCTTGATGGCGGCGATCTTTTCCGCAACATCTCCGCTTAAGAACACGGACGGCTGCCATTCGCCAGACGTCACGAAGTTCGATGCGATGTACTTGGTCGCCGTGTTGACGCCCGGCCAGGCGTCCCCATGGTGCGGCCAGTACGGCGCCCAAATGTCATAGGTTTTGCGCCCCAACAACAGGTCGAACGGCATGTTCATCTGCCTTCGCAGGGCCGTTCCAAGGATTCCGTCGGAGTACGGCGCTACCCACCCGCCATACGCGAAGCCGCCGCTGGTATCTTCCTCTGGCCCGCCCGGCGCCTGGATGACACCATCAAGAGAAACATGTTCAAGCACAACCAATTTTCTCATGGCTGAGTTCCTCCAACATCCTGAATTCCGTTTGAAATGCGCCCAGGAGACTGCGGAAGAAGCGGCTTTCTGCCGACGTTCGTTCTGGCCGTCTAGGGCTGCCAGTCCAGTCTCCGGCTGCTTCCGAAGTCTGGACCCGTTTCCGACACCAACCCTCACCTATCTTACATCACTATGCCTGGAGCGTCACCATGTTGGAACGCGACCAAGCCGCCCAATTGTTGTGCCGCGGCAATCCCGATCGACATATCCCGCCTGTTCCCATGGGACATTCACCGGCGATGCCACGAAGTCCAGACGCGCGGCAGTGCAGGCGTGCCATCCCGCCCGTCAGCAGTCGAACACCGACCAGCAGATCTCGTTGCGCAGCCGCTGATCGTCGAGGACGAGATCGCGTATCGCGTCCGGGAGTTGTGCGCGCTGCCATTTACACTCGAGACGGCCGGCTGCTTCGGCCTGATCTGCGGGCGCCGCTGCACGCGCGGCTTTGATGGCGTAGGCCGCCGCGCCCAACTCATGCGCCGCGACATGCGCCACCGCGGCCGCCTGGCCGGCAGCAAATGCCGCGTGGCGGGCGGCGCCGCTCAGATCGCGCGCCGCAGCCATGGCATGGCCGCCCGCCGCGCGCGACTGCGTCATGGTGATCTCGCCGCGCGTCCAGGCGCGTGCCGAGTCGATAGCGCGCCGCGGCCGGTCGTCATCGGGTTGCACTTCCTCGAAGAGGTGCAGCACGTGCTGCGCGCAGTCAGCTGCCCACTGCGCGAGCAGGTGATGGTCGTCGTCTGTCAGTGTTCCCCCGCGCCGCTCAGTGATGAACCTGGGGTCGCGCTTCTTTGGCAATATCATCCACTGGTTCCTGCGCGTTCCTTCTGCCTGACGGTTGCCTGCTTCTATGATGTTGACTTTTGCAGCGCCTGTTCGATATCCTGGACGCGATGGTAGCTGGAGTGGCCGTCAAGGTCGAAGGGCCAGTCCGGCCGGCGATCCCTGGCGCTGAACCAAGCGTCGGGTGCTTCTTGCAGCGCCGCCAGCACCTCCTCCTGAACTTGCCTGTGCCAGGCTAACACCTCCTGCGGGGAGCGGTCTCGCCAACGCTCGTAGATGAGGTGGTTGCCATCCGTCCAGTTGAGCCCCTTCTCCTCCGCCGGTACGGGCTGCTTCCTGATCTTCCTAACCGTGTCAGCCTTCCAATGGGTGATATGGGCCAGGGTATCTTTCACCGTCCAGGGATCTTTGGTCTCAGGTCTGGCCAGCGGCGTGTTCCATTCGGCATCGGTCAACGCGTTCACCAACTGGTCCAGGCGATCGAACTCCTGCACGGTGCGCTCGATCACTTCCTCGCGGATATGACGCATAATAGCAGACCTCTTGCGTGTTTTGGCCGTGCGCGATCTCCGGCCGCGCGTACCACCCAGCCAGTTGCGCAGCAATGCCGGTCGTCATATCCCACCGTCTAGTTACTCCGCCTGAAGCTTGTTGATGATGTGTTTCGCCAGGTGTTCGTTGATCTCTCGATGGCGCGGGATCGGCTGTGATACCCCGGTTTGCGGATTCCGATACCAGTCGTGTTTGGCTCCGTGTCTCACGAGCGTGCAGCCGAAGCCTTCAATCGTTCTGATGAGATCAACTCGCTTCATGCGACGACCAGTTCTTCGACCCTGCGTATACCTGGGATGTAGTTGCCGGCGATATCGCGATACAGGTCCATCAGGTTCTCTTTGAGGTCGTCGAGGGTTTCCCCCTGCGTCCAATAATCAGGATAGTCCTGAAGGTAACCGAGCCAAACGCCATCTTCTTCCCAATACACGATCTTCACAGTGTTCATGGTAAACGCTCCATGTCTCATTGGAGGCAATGAAATTGGTCTTGCAGAGAACTACGACTCAACCTGCAGTATTGGGGCGATTGTAGCACAGGGAAGTTTGAAGGTCAACAGGAATCCGGCAGACTTTCTCAGGGTCACGTCTTTTTCTGTGTGCCCTCGTCTGCCACATTCAGGCTCGCGTCCGTGTCTACAACAAGGATCAAGATCAGCTAAGCAAGAACGATCACTTTCGAGCGATGATCCTCGAGGCACACGATCGCGGTCTCACACCGCAACTGGTCCTCTTCGACAGGGTGTGAAACCCAGTGTCCGTTCTGTGTCGAAAGCCTATGAGACTGGCGTGAAACTTACCCAAGACCAGATGCAGCTCCTGGAGCAGCGCTTCCAGCGATTGAAGGGACTCGAAAAATGGTTCGTCCTCATTCCTCCTTTATCTGACACTCAACACGTATGACGATTTTCCTGTACTAGCCTAACGCCGTACTTTTCATGAGTCTCCAAGTCTCTTGCGTGCGCGCCGACGACTGCTCCGGCTGTCAGTCCTTCCACCTGTTCGTGAATATCCATATAGAGTGGCATAGTCCGGTTTCTCCCTAAAACTGATGTGTGTTGTAGGTCGACAGTGAGGGGTCAGGATTTCAAACGGTTTCTCACTCCGCCCCACGCAGCAACGGGAGCACCGGATTCATCACATTCGCCAGACTTTGTTCGGGATCGGCGCCATCGTGGTTGTAGAGCATCACCACAACTGTATCGAGCTCAGGCGCATAGTTGAGCACCGATCGGAAACCGGCAATGTAGCCGGCATGCCCCATGTATTCATCCTGAAGCGCGACGCCCAGACCGTAGGAACTGCCCGGAGCAGGTGTCGTCATCGCGACCAGCGACTCCGGATCGTCGTACAGCGCCCCACCGAACAACCCGCGGGCGAAGGCGATCAGGTCCGGGGCGGTAGAGACTATGCCGCCCGCCGACCACCCGATGGACTCGTGCAGTTCAGTGAGATCGGCCAGGGTGTCTCCAGATCCGGTATAGCCGTGCACCACATCAATCACCGGGTCTTCGTAGCAATCCAGGAACGTTGACTCCATGCCCAGCGGTTCATAGATGCGCGTGCGATACGCCTCCGCCAGCGGCATATCCGCCGCCTTTTCGATCACCATGCCGAGCAGCGTGTAGTTGGTATTGCTGTAGTACCACTGTGTCCCGGGCTCAAACAGGGCATCTTTGCCGTAGACGTAGCGGGCGAGCGTGTCGTGGGGATCCCGCTGGACGCAGGGGATTGTCACGGCGCCTGTATTCTCATCAATTTGCATCTCAGCGAAGAGATCCGCCCAGTAAGATTCGTGTTCGACCACGTTAAACAGACCGGACGTGTGCGTGAGCAGGTGGCGCAGTG
The DNA here is from genome assembly GCA_020634615.1 of Anaerolineales bacterium. Taxonomy (GTDB): domain Bacteria; phylum Chloroflexota; class Anaerolineae; order JAAEKA01; family JAAEKA01; genus JACKBK01. Next base: position 4,794 of record JACKBI010000013.1, on the reverse strand, counting down.
TGATCTGGTCGCCATTCGGCAGTTGATCGGCTACCTCCGGCAGCCAGCGCGCCAGCGGATCGTCCAGGGTCAGCGCGCCTTCCTCCGCAAGTTTGACGATCACTGCCGCGGTGAACATCTTGGTGATGCTGCCAATCCGGAACGCGCCCTCCGGCGGCATCGGGGTGTTGTCCGCGAGGTTCGCGAGACCACTTGCGCCTTCGAATCGGTACTTCGGGGCATCGATCCACACGACCATGCCGGGCGGAAGTTCGCCTGCGGTCAGATCGTCCAAGGTTGCTTGTACCTCCGCAACGACATCCGGCGGGAACGTCTGCGGGCTGTCCTGGGCGGTGGGGATGCAGCCGGAAAGCAGCAGTATCACCAACGTTAGGGGCACGATGAGTCGTTTGATCATGGGATTCTCCTTGTGGTTACTGTAAACATTGAACTTCGATGAGCTATGTGAGGCAATGATATAGCTTCAGCACACCTAATGAAACGATATTTGATAGAGATAGGGTCGTCGCTCTGACTATCTACTCTTGATGCCACCCGTTATCGTCTGTCATAACGGGTGGCATCTTGTACTTAGTTAGTAGCCACGGAAGCAATTGCAGATGAGTTGAATCCTTTGGCGATAAGCCATACGCTTAGAGAAAGTTCAAATAGGCCGCCAGGAAGAGCCAGATAAACTCCAACAGGGTATCCGAAGAGCTCCAAGATTGTGCCTGACACGAATACTATGTATCCGATAATGCCCCAGACTGACAATAACCGAGGAACGAGCTTTGATCTGTATAATACAGAAACAAACAACAATCCACCTAAGCCCCATATGGCCATTGCTATTTGGTAAGCGTAAGCCCCACCCATCTCAAGAACAATGCCCGTAGTCTCGAAATAACCTGTAGCGGCGAAGTTGGTTGTTACATACTCATCAGCCAGGGGAATGAGTAACAGCAAGAAGATTGCACCAATGACAGCCACGGTGGTCGAAGCGATTCCAAGGCTCAGATAGCCATATGCTGAGTTGTTATTGAATGGCTTTAGGATTGGCAGCATTATCACTGGCAGCCCAATATTTACAAAAGTATGAACCAGGGCGATGAGCATAGCGCCAATTACGATTGTCGTATTGTTGGCATAGACGTTAGAAAGAAAATCCGGAGTGTCTGTAACGGAAGCTATCAATGCACTCCCTGTTCCATAGGACAAAAACGCTATGATAAAAAATATCCCAAACATTCTAGCGGCATTTCTGTGTGAATTCATCTTTAAGCTCCTTATGTTGAATGATATAGGTCGAATCTCTTGTCACTGGATGTAAGCATTGATTTTGTCTTATGGTTATTCTCCTTTTGTTTGAGGGTTGACTGAAATGATGGTCAATCCCAGATTGCGAATTTTCTTAAACACCCCATGCAAGGCAGCCTGGTCTATGATGTCGCCGCTTAGAATGGTGTTGTCGTCATCAGTCAGGGTGATGGTTAAGCCATCGAACCAATCCTGCCAGCTGGCATCTAAATGACCCTTGATTGTGATGTGGTATTGGGTGTCTTCGTTCGTCATGCCCCCAATATATAAGAATGGGCGCGATAAGTCCCCACAAGAAACTGTGGTTGTTAGGACAAAAAACTGTAGTTTATGGGGGGATGGAAAGCCGAGCGGCGCGCGCGACCTCAGCTAGTGTGCTGGAATTGGCAGTATCTTGGTGTAGGCGTTTCCCCATTTACGCCGACAATTTGCTCGAGTGCGGACTCAAGCTCAAATTGCGCGTGACGCCGTTACATATCCGCTCTATTCTCAAAAGCTGAAGATTCAGCCATCCCCTTTATTCTTCTGGCAGCAGATCGAGTTCGCGGGCTTTTATGATGGCGAGCGTACGCTTTCTAACGCCTAGTTTGTCGTAGATATTTTTGATGTGGTAGAGGACAGTGTTGAGGCTGATAAAGAGTTGCTCGGCGATCTCTTTGTTTTTCAGCCCGGCGGCGACGAGAGCCAGAACTTCCAGCTCACGCTCGCTGAGGGGATCAATGAGTGCTTGGGGAAGGGGCAAATCAGATTCTTGCTTCTCAGCTTCAAATACCGCCAGTAACTTGCTCACATAGCCAGGCATCATCCCCTGAGCCATTGCATCAGATAATAGCTGTGCCATGACAGCCCCTTCGTCTAAGAAGATCCGCATGAATCCGTCAGGCTCAGCAAGCATTAGTGCATCCCTGAGCGCTTGTAAAGCCTTGTCCAATTCACCATTTGCCTGGTATGCGATTGCTTGCAGAACCGCCACCTTGAGTCGTTCATCCGGCTGATCTTTTGCCTGCTGGCACAGTCTCTCCAGTATTGCCAACGCACTCGCTGAGTCCCCTTCGGCCAGGTGTACCCGAGCCTGGCTGAACGGCAGGTCGTGCATCCTTGCGAGTTGTGCGGCCTTTTCTACACTTCCCTCCCGTAGTAGGGCAAGCACTTGAGCATCAGCAACACTGGGCATTCGAAACTCGAAGTTATTGTGATGTACAAACTCTTCGACCTCATCCAAAACAGTGACTGCGCCGGGCACATCTCCCCGGGCCAGCATCAGGCGGGAGAGAAAAATCCCGTAAGACACGAATGAATCGACATTGTCCATCTGCTGCGTCATTTGAAAACATTGTTGTCCGTACTGTTCGGCGGCATCCAGCTCGTTCCATTCATAATGAATCCGCGCTAATCCAAGGAACCCTTCACAGGCAATAGGTTGCGGCGGATCGCCTGCCAAATGCAGACTGTTTTCATAGGTCTTTGCCGCCAGAGTAAGCTGATTATCTGATTCTTGTATATTTCCTAGATTAATCGTAGCAGCAATGACGTAGATGGAATCCCCACCGATAGAGATAGTTTTGGTAAACGCCCGGCTTGCCGCAGCACGATTTCCTTGAAACTGGTACGCAACCCCCAGTGCCCAGGTCGCAGAAATACGATAAATCAAGTTGTCGGGATGCAAATACTTCTGAGCGCGGAGAGACTCAGCAATGATGGTTTCCACATCGTTCTGAATGACAGCCATTGTGGCCCGCAAGGATGCAATGCGTCCTACAAGGTCTTTGGTCTTATCATCTGATCCAGAATCTTGTAGCGCAGCTTCAGCAGCTTGCAATTTTTGTTCAACAGCCAGATGTTGACCCACAAACAGTAATGTCGAAGCATATATCACCCACAACGAGGGGCTGGCGTCTAATTCTGTCTTAGACAGGGACGCCAGCCAATTCAGTACATAAGCGCCTGCGCCCCGAAAATGCATAGGCGTCCCCCCTCCCTCAACCAGGCGCTCGGCTCGTTGAACGTCATTGGCGGCGACGGCATGTTGAAAAGCTTCAATCTCATAGCCATTGTCTTCATACCATTCACTGGCTCGAATCTCGTGTTCTGCAATATTATTTGGGTATTGTTGTTGTAGCCGCTGGCGCAAGAACTCAACAAAGAGGTGGTGATAGCGGTACCAACGCCGTTCGTTATCCAGGGGGATGAGGAACAGGTTGGCGCGGTCGAGCGCTTCCAGGGTTGCCTGACCGTCGGTACTGAGACATACAGCATCGCAGAGCGGGCCGCACAAACGGTCGAGGATGGAAGTTTGCAGGAGGAATCGCTGCACGCTCTCGGACTGTCGGTGCAGGACTTCCTCGACCAGATAATCCAGCACAAAGCGATGGCTGCCGGTAAAGGCATCGATGAAGTCGGCGGCGTCATGCTGGCGGCCCTGCAATGAGATGGAAGCAAGCTGCAGTCCAGCAACCCAGCCTTCTGTGCGGGCTTCCAGGGCAGCGATGTTGTCCTCCGAGAGGTCCAATCCCATCGTCTGTCTGAGGAAAACCGCCGCCTCCGTTAAGTCAAAACGAAGGTCGCTCGCCCGCACTGCGGTCAATTGGCCCCGCACGCGCAGCCGCGCCAGCGGCAGGTTGGGATCCTCGCGCGTGGTGATCACCAGATGCAGTTGCGGCGGCATATGATCCAACAGGAATGCCAGCGCCTCGTCAATCGGCTGCGCATCGATGACGTGGTAATCGTCCAGCACGAGCACAAGCGGATCGGGCCGCGCCGCAATGTCGTTGAGCAGTGCCGTCAGTAAAGTGGGAACCGGTAACGGCGATGCCTGCAGCATTGACCGGGCCGACACGCCGATGTGGGGATCAACGCGCTGCAAGGCGGCGATGATGTAGGACAGAAAACGAGCCGGCACGTGATCGTTCTTGTCAAGTGACAGCCAGGCGATTTGAGTGGAGAGTGGGGGGAGGGTGGCGTTCTCCGTTTGGAGGGTGTCGATCCAACTGCTGACCAGCGTTGTTTTGCCGAAACCGGCGGGTGCGGAGATGAGCGTTAGTTTGCCGGCCAGTCCCTGGTTGAGCGCTTTGATAAGGTGCGGGCGGGGAACGAGAAACGGCCGCAACCGCGGCACATGCAATTTGGTTTGAAGCAGGTCGTCAGGCATGGAATTGTTATAGTGGAAAAGGTAACTGCTTACCCGTCACACCAGCGAAGGCGGGTGTCTAGTACCCGGGAAGAGTGGACTCCCGCCTCCGCGGGAGTGACGCAACCGTGCAGGCTCGGCAGTCGCTGGAAAAGACTGTTGCGGCGAGAAACGATGCCTCTCTATCAGCTGCGCTCGGCGCTTAGTTCAAACAGCGATTCGCGGGAATGCCGGTCGTCATTGCCGTCAACCGGGTCACTTCTTCTTCTGTGTGCGCTCTTTTGCCACATTCAGGCTCGCGGCAGCGAGAATGATGTCGGTGAGGGCAGCCTCATCCACGCCCTCGCCCTCGTAGAAGTCGATGGCGCGGA
>JACKBI010000012.1 GCA_020634615.1 Anaerolineales bacterium | reverse complement strand
CTCAGACCGTCCGCGCGGGCAACGATGAGTTGAACACGCTCCTTACGTTGTCGTTTGGTCGATTCGTCTATTCGGGACATTTGTTCTTGCCTCAGAACACGTAGTGCTCGTTGTCTCTAACCATATTATGACGGCGAGTTGGAAAATTATCAACACCGGATTTGCCAGGTCATCTTTCTCCAAACCACAGCCGCTTTTCCCGATAGGCCTTCTGCTGATCTTGCAAGTCGCGCAGGTAATTGTTCAAGCGGCGCCGGTCCATGCCGGTCATTTCTGCGATCTCCTGCTCTGTCAGGCCGTTGTCGTGCCGGTGTAGCAGGTTGTGTATCGAATGCTGGTTCTGATCCTTTTCGCCAATGCGCAGACGAGCCATGGGTGCCTCCATCAAGGTAAGGTCTTTCGATCCTGTTACCTTGATGGTAGCTGCCAGTTAGAAAGTATTCTTCCAACCGCCCAAAACCCGTTATAAGCATATCTAACTTCGCCTCTATCGATCAGCGCTGGCGCAACTGTCGCTTGTTCGCAATAACAACGCTCTGCCAATAACGTATCGCGCCGGCGAGTTGACACCCGGAGGTATCAACCAGTTCTTGAACACAACTAACGCATGGAGTACAATGGTTCCGCTTACATGCGTGTAATCCAGTAGGCGTTGTGACTTAAGGAGAGTTGTGCTCATGAGCGAGAAATCACCCGATGATCTGACTGGCCTCTTGCGCGAACAGGGCGCTCGCTATGTTGTCGGAACACAGGGTCAGCCGGTGGCTGTTTTGTTGACGATGGACGAGTACGACCACTACCTGGATTTGCTGGACGACGAGGCAGACAGCCGGGACGACGAATTGGCCATTCGCCTTGCTCAGGCAGCCGGTGGGTCGAATCAAACTGAACGTCTATCGTTTCGCGATTACCAGCTCCAGCGCGAAGGCTTAGATGGCAAAGTACAGGGTTGAGCTTCTCGATCGCAAGACACGTCAGCAGCTCGATCATATTCCCGAACCTGATTACAGCCGTGTCGCTCAGGCCATCCTGAAATTGGAAGACAACCCGCGTCCACCGGGATGTCGCAAACTACGCGATCTGGAGGGCTGGCGAATTCGCGTGGGCAATTGGCGCGTGATTTACCACGTCGATGATAGAGAACGAATGGTTGTTATCGTAGAAGTCAGACGACGGCGCGAAGACACGTATCGCTGAATTCTCCCTCCAGTGATGCAGCTTGCTTGAGTCAATCCCATCCTTTCCCTCCCAGGGAATGCCTGATTGATGACACGTTTCGATTTGAGCGTATTCAATAGTGGTTGAGCAGCAACAGAAACTTGTTCTGAAACCTCCCTGTCATGCAAGGAGGACAGGCATCATGACTCGCCCGCTCGCAGCATGTCCATGATACTGACTGCCAGCGGATCCTGACTCTCTGCCGCCGCGTTGTACCGGTCGAGATGCCAGCGCGCCGGGTTGTCTGCAATGTACTGCCGAATTGCATGGAGAGCACGTTCATTGCGAACGATGCGCTCGTAGAAGTTGCGCTGCCATACAGGGTCGCCAGGGGTATGGTTCATTTTGTTGATACGCCTGGTTGTCACCGATTTGAAGTTGCCGATGATTGCGCCCACCGAACCCGGCGCCGGTCCATTCGGTCGTAGGGGCGACGACGCATTCCCCAACACGCGTTGTGTTTGATCAGGACCATCCGTCGGGACCACATTGACCGTCTTTTCGGAATTCGCCAGTAGGGGCGACGCATTCCCCAACACGCGCTGTGTTTGATCAGGACCATCCGTCGGGACCGCATTGACCATCTGACCGGAAATCGTCGGGGAATGCGTCGCCCCTACCGCATCCACGATCCATAGAATCACGTGGGCATGATTGGGCATCACCATGTGGGCGTCGAGGCGCACGTGTGGGAAATGTTGTGGCAGCCTGCGCCAGTACCAGTCCACGACCCGGCCGGCGGAGGACAAACGCATTTGACCATCGACAACCTCACCGAACAAGTGCTGGCGTTCGTGAGCACAAATGGTCACGAAATACGCCCCCGGTTGAGTGTAATCGTACCCCAGCAGACGAATGGAACGGCGACGACGATTCCCTGGCTGTGACGTCATGATCGTCTCCTGATATCTTGTTGGGACGATGTGTTCCCCGCACGCATTGCCTTTGGTCAGGGCCGTCCGTCGGGACCGCATTGGCTGTCCGACGGGAAATCGCCGGGGAATGCATCGCCCTACCCCGCCACGAACTCCACCTCTACGCCCAGATCGTCGCGCACGTGACGGGCAAACGTGGTGATCTCGTCGCTGGTGGCTTCGCCCATCAGCAGCAAATCGGCAGGGTGGGCGCGCATGTAGTCCTCCAGCGCGTCACAGACGTTGCCATAGAGGATGACGCTGTCGGTTTGCACACCGCGCCGCTGGGCGCGATCTTCGGCCAGCCGCAGAACGGCCTCGCCAAGCCAGGCCATCTCGGTCCGCGCCGCCGGCAACAGCGACTCCTCCAGCTCACCCAACTGGCGCAGGTCAACCACATGCAGCAGGACCAGTGACTTGTTGCGGGCAAGCGCCGCCTCCACCGCAGCCGTCTGCACCAAACGGCTCTGCGGACCGTTGCCTGTTGCGCAAAGAATGACACCCATGGCTTGCCTCACTCGCCCCTGGTCTCGGCAACACTGCCGGTATGCCAGGGCCGGTCGGCGTACTCACCGAACCGTTCCCAGATCAACAGTTGGCGGTCCAACTGGCCCAACTGCTCGCGGTAGACCTCTTCGCTGATCACGCTCAGGTGCAGCGCTTCCGCCAGCGCGTTGCGTTTCGCCCGCAACAAATCCTGGCGCGCCTCCACCAGCACAGTCCGCTCCAGTTCGGGGTGATTGTGCAGCACGGATTGCATATGCTCTTCCGTCATGTCGGTGATGGCCTGCCAGGTCGGCTGGGCAAGCAAGCCATCTTCTTGCAACGTATCCAGCTCGCGCCGGCTGGCGCGCAACATCATCAACTGGGCCAACTGTCGCTGCTGTTCGGCCGAACGCGAGATCTTGGCCAACCCCAAACGCTTGATCAGCGGTTCGATAGTCAAGCCCTGCACCAGCAGCGTGAACAGCACCACACCGAAGGTCATCGTGCGCAGTTGCTCTGTGCCCGGCACCGTCAGGCTAAGCGCCAGCGCCAGGCTGACTGCGCCGCGCAACCCACCCCAGAACATCACATGACGGTAGCGCATTGGAATCGGATCGCTGACCCGCGAGCTGATCCAGGTCATGCTGTACACGACCACCGCGCGGCTCAACAGAATGGCCACCACAGCCAGCACCACCACGGGAAGGTTCTCCGCCAGACGAGCGATGTTGATCTCCAGCCCCAGCAGCAGGAAGACTGCCGAGTTGGCCAGAAATGCCAGCAGATCCCAAAAGTTGTAGAGCGTGATGCGGGTGGTGGGGGAGAGTTTCTGCAGATCCAGGCTGCCGATGACCAGCCCGGCGCTCAGCACCGCCAGGATACCGCTGACGTGCAACCTTTCGGCGACGACAAACGAGCCGATGGCAAGCGTCAGCGTCAGGGTGGTCTCCACCAGCCGGTCGTCCAGGCGGCTGATGATCTGCGCCGCCAGGAAGCCTGTCGCCACGCCCACCAGAAGGCCGCCGCCGGCGACGCGGACAAACTCCACCAGACCTTCCGCCACGGTTGGCTGAACGGCCGCAGTGCCGGCGGCAGCCAGCGCCATGGAAAACAGCACCACCGCCACGCCGTCGTTGATCAGACTCTCCCCCTCGATCAGGATGGAGAGACGCTTATCCACGCCCAGGGTACGAAAAAAGGAGATGACAGCGACCGGATCGGTGGCGGAGATCAGCGCACCAAAGGCAATTGCGATGGCGATGGGAATACCCAACGCGAAACTGACCACGTTACCCACCAGCAAAGCCGCGATCAGCACCCCCGGCACGGCCAGCAGGAAGATAGGTAGCGACTCCTTGCGCAGTGTCTTCAGGTTCAGCCGCAGCGCCGCCTCGAAGATCAGCGGCGGCACCAGCAGCGCCAGAATCAGCTCGCTGGCCATTGCGTCGTTCAGCGAGAGCGCGCTGGGCGCCAGTATCCCCTCGGTGGGCAGAATCGCCAGGATAAGCCCGACGACTACCAATGCCACGGTGTAGGGAATACGCACCTTGCGTACCAACAGCGCCACTGCGGTGATGATCAACAGCAGCACGACAAAGACGATTTCGACCTGAATCAAGGTGGGTTCGGATTCGGCCTGGGCCAGGATGTTGTGCAGCATGGTGGCCTAGTTGTAACACACGCGCGCGGCTTTGTCAACGAGCCGCGGGCGCAAACGAGCCAATAGCTTTGACACCCTTATGGTTGCGTGCTATACTCGCGACTGGTACCAACGCTCGCCAATTACTGGCCATGTGCGCCAGCCTTTTAGACAAGGAACCGGCCCATTGGCCGGATTCTTTTCCTTCGGGAGTTGCGCGGCGAGGGGCGGATTGTAAGTATTGATCAGACACAGCCAGTAGGTTGTGGTATAACAGATACCAGGTGCAGGCGCGTTTCATTGTGCCTGCTCCATTTTGCTTCTGTGACCTTGTAAGGAGAAAAGCATGGCTGAGAGACTCAAGCCGGTGCATGTTGAGGAGATCGAAGAGGTTGTCATCCGCTTTGCGGGCGACTCCGGCGACGGTATGCAGCTCACCGGCACGCAGTTTACAAACACTGCCGCGATTTTTGGCAACGACATCAGCACGTTGCCCGACTATCCGGCAGAGATCCGCGCGCCGGCGGGCACCCCGGCCGGTGTGAGCGGTTTTCAGGTTCATCTGGCAAGCCAGGACATTCTAACACCGGGAGATGAGCCCCAGGTTCTGGTGGCAATGAATCCGGCGGCCCTGAAGGCCAGCCTGCCCGATATGACACCGGGCGGAACGATCATCATCAACACCGACGAGTTCACCGCCGGCAATCTGCGCAAGGCTGAGTACGACTCCAATCCGTTGGAAGATGGCACACTGCGCAACTTCCACGTTCACAAAGTGCCGATTACCATGCTCAACCGGTACGCGGTTGAGGACATCGAGGGGCTGTCTACCAAGGAAGTTGATCGTTCACGCAACTTCTTTGCCCTTGGTCTGACCTTCTGGATCTACGACCGGCCGCTGGATAACACGCTGAACTGGATCGACGAGAAGTTTGCCAAGAAGCCGCCTGTGCAGCAGGCAAACCGGCGCGCACTGGAGTCCGGCTATCATTTCGGCGACACCACCGAGGCGTTCTCGACCCGCTACAAGATCAAGCCGGCCGAGCTGCCGCCGGGCAACTACCGCAAGGTCACCGGCAACGAAGCGACCGCACTGGGCTTGGTGACGGCGGCCCAGCTGGCCGAGAAGCCGCTGGTCTATTGCACCTATCCCATCACCCCGGCCACCGACATTTTGCATTTCCTGGCCGGTCTGAAGCATTACGATGTGCGCACCTTCCAGGCCGAGGATGAAATCGCCGCCATGGGTGCGACCATTGGCGCTGCTTTCGGCGGCGCGTTTGCCGCCACCGGCACCAGCGGCCCCGGCCTGGCTCTGAAGAGCGAGGCCATCAATCTGGCCATCGTGCTGGAGCTGCCCATGGTGATCATCGACGTACAACGCGGCGGTCCCAGCACGGGCATGCCCACCAAACCAGAGCAGTCCGACCTGTTGCAGGCCATGTTTGGCCGCAACGGTGAAAGTCCGATCCCGGTGCTGGCGCCTCAGTCGCCGGCCGACTGCTTCAGGATCGCCGTCGAGGCCTTCCGCATCGCCGTTCGCACGATGTCGCCGGTGCTTGTCCTGTCTGACGGCTATCTCGCGAACAGCGCTGAACCGTGGCCGCTGCCCGATCCTGACGAATTCGAAAAGATCGTTGTGACTCACCCGAGTGCATCGGCGGAACAGAACGGCAGCGAGTTCCTGCCCTACGGTCGCGATCCTGAAACATTTGGTCGTCCCTGGGCAATCCCCGGAACCGCCGGTCTGGAACACCGCATCGGCGGTCTGGCCAAGGCTCCGGGCACCGGCAATGTGTCCTACGTGCCGGAACATCACGACCGCATGATCCGTGACCGGGCAGCGAAGGTGGCGAAGCTGGCCGACTGGATCGAGCCGCTGGAAGTGTTCGGCGCACAAGAGGGCGATTTGCTGGTGATCGGCTGGGGCAGTTCCTACGGCGCGATCCATCAGGCAGTTGACCGGGCTAACAAGGCGGGGCAGTCAGTCGGTGCGGTGCATCTGCGCCACTTGAACCCCTTCCCGCGCAACCTGGGCGAGATCATGGAGCGTTTCGACAATATCCTTGTGCCGGAAATGAACATGGGCCAGCTTGCCATGCTGCTCAAGGCCCGCTACCTGAAACCGGTGATTTCCATGCCCAAGGTACGCGGCCGTCCGTTCAAGATCAGCGAACTTGACAGCAAGATCGACGAGATTCTCAGTACGGCAGGACTAGGCGGAGGAAACAATGAGTGACACGATTCAACTGACACGCAAAGACTTTGTCTCTGACCAGGCTGTGCGCTGGTGCCCCGGTTGTGGCGACTATGCAATCCTGGCCCAGATGCAGAAAGTCATGCCGGAGTTGGGCATCCCGCGCGAGAATATCGTGTTTATCTCGGGCATCGGCTGCTCCAGCCGCTTCCCGTATTACATGGATACTTTCGGCATCCACAGCATCCACGGGCGCGCTCCGACGCTGGCCACCGGCCTCAAGCTGGCTAATCCCGATCTGACTGTGTTTGTCATCACCGGCGACGGCGACGGCCTGTCCATCGGCGGCAATCACCTGATCCATGCCATGCGGCGCAACATCGACCTAAACATCATCCTGTTCAACAACCGCATCTACGGCCTGACCAAGGGGCAGTATTCGCCCACGTCGTTGCCGGGCACCCGCACGAAGTCATCGCCCATGGGGTCGCTCGAGAGCCCCTTCAATCCTATCAGCGTGGCGCTGGCATCCGAGGCAACCTTTGTGGCGCGCACGGTCGATATCGAGCAGAAGCACATGGGCGAGGTCCTGCGCCGGGCCGCGGCGCACAAGGGCACATCGTTCGTTGAGATCTATCAGAACTGTCTGATTTTCAACGACGGCACGTTCTCGGACGTCACCGACCGCGGCACCAAGGATGATAACCGGCTGCTGCTGGAGCATGGCAAGCCCATGATCTTTGGCAAGAACAGCGATAAGGGCATCCGCATGGGAAGCTGCTTTGCTCCTGAAGTTGTCTCGCTGGACGAGTACAGCCCGGAAGATCTGCTGGTGCATGACGAGCATCTGGAGACCCCGAGCATGGCGTTCATGCTGAGCCGGCTGGTCAATCCTGAGTTCCCGGTGCCCATGGGTGTGTTCCGCGACGTGGATCACGTCTCCTACGAACAGGGCGTGATCAACCAGGTGCATCAGGCGCAGAAGGCAAAGGGCGTGGGTCGCCTGCAGGATCTCTACGGCGCCGACGACGAGATCTGGACCGTTGCCGACAGCAGCCACAATGGTCACAACGGCCACCATCAGTTTCAGGGCGAATAGACCAGGCAATTAGTCGGCCCGCTCTCTGTGACATCCAACAGCCCCGCTCTGATCGAGCGGGGCTGTTTTTGCTGCAAAAACGCGCCGTCCACGAATGCTACGCGATCACGAATACACGAATACCGGAATGCGGGTACGCAATTCGTGTATTCGCGTGCGACAGCATTCGTGGACGGCGCGTCCCGATTACCGCAGGCGCAAGACTACGAACACCGGGCTGCCGTTACGTTCATTGAACGTCGCAACTTCCTCGACGATGCGGCCGCGCTGCCCGGCCAGCGCTTCCAGCGCGGCGCGCCGCCCCTGGAAGACCGTGTCCTGATCGGTGTGCAGCACGACCAACCGGCCGGGGTCGTCCAGCAACGGTTCGATTCGGCCCACAAATCCGGCGTCCGGCTCACCGATGCGCTCATAGCCGAACACCTCCAGCGGCTGAACCCGGTTGCCGGTCAGGTAGCGCACCGGCGCATCGATGCCCCAATCCAGCGCCAGCGGCTGCGCAGCGTTCTCCTGATCGAGCCAGTCGGCCAGACGCTGCACAGCATCGGAATGGGTGGCATGGCCGCCGGTCTCCGCCAGCGCACGGTGATAGCGCACGTCGGCGCGCAGGTCGCCGGCCAGCCACGCTGTCAACGCCAGCACGGCCAGCGCAGCCACGACCCGCCAGGCGCGGCCTCCAGCAGCAGATCCCTCAACGCCGCGCGTCGCCAACAACAGCACCTCTACGGCCAGCGCGACCAGCAGCAGCAGAAAGGGCTGCACGATCGCGTCGTGGGTGATGAACAGATCCGAGACGGTGAAGCTGGATTGCAGAACCAGCAGCACCACGAAAAGCAGCGCCATGCCCAGAACCGCTCCGGCGTTCGTTTGTCCGCGGCGACGCAGGGTGGTCACGGCAGCGACGACGGCGACTGTGATCAGGCCGGCGGCCAGCGGCGCTGCCCACCCGTTGGCAAACGGCCCGCCCAGATACCAGAAATGGTCGCCGCGCAACAACGTCACCAGTTGCCCGACGCGCGCGCTCAGGTTGGCGAAGAAATCGGCGTTGTTGACGCCGTAATAGCTCTGTCCCAGGTTGCCGAAAACTGCGTTCAGGGTGCCGCTCGTCTGTTGATTGAAGAGGATCAGCGGCGACACTCCCAGCAGGAAGCAGAGGGCGGCGATGAGCCAGTGGATGGGGCGTAGGGTGTGGGGTGTGGGGTCTGAGGTCTGGGGTCTAGGGACCAGGGGCTGGGGGCTGGGAACGGTTTCCGCCTTTCCTTCGTTTCCCTTCTTTCCATCCTTTCCCTTCCTTGCCTCTTTCCCCCTTCGTCCGATCTTTCCTGCCACCCATACCACGATTGCAACGCCAACCAACGCGCCCAGAACCCAGACGAACAGCAGCTTGGTCCACAGTCCCAGACCGGCCAGGAACGCGGCGCTGTAGAGCCAGCCGGCGCGGCCGCTGCGTCGCCAGCGGGTGACGGCCCAGACGGTCGCGACCGCCAGAGTGACCACGATGTTGGTCACGAAGATCCCCTGGCGACTCCAGAAGAGGAAGCTGGGACTGACTGCCAGCAGCAGCGCGGCAATGCCACCCGTCCAGGGCCGCGGGTTGCCTGCCAGCCTGCCCAACTCGTCGCCCAGTTGCCAGGCCAGCAGCAGAGTCGCCAGACCACAGGCCACGGCCAGCAGCCGCAGTGCAGTCACGGTCGCCCCCAGCGCGGCAAGAAAGGGCAGCGCCAGGTAGACGTTCAGCGCGCCGATGTAGTCCTGCACCATGATCGGCAGGAAGAGGGGGCCGATCTGCACGCCGGCCGAGCGGAAGGCCTGCACGTTCTGGGCGCGCAGCATCTCCAGCGCGTTGAGGCCCGCCTCTTTGGCTTCGTCGTAGTGCAATCCCGGCAGATTGAGCTGTGGCAGCGCAAGCGCCAGGTAAAGGATTACGGCCGCCAACGGCAGCCAGCGCCTTATCTGCACCGACCAGCCGCTGGCCGGCGACACACCCCCACCGTTCCTAGCGGGCAACGATGCGAACCTCCGCAGCCATGCTGTCGTAGTTGTGGCCCGAGGCGTAGATCTTGAGATAGTTGAGTTTGGCAGGCGGCGGCAGACCCTGAAGCTGCAAGCGCTCGGTCAGGTTGCCACTTTCGAAGGGAAACCAGGTGTCCTGTGGTATCTGTTCGCCGCCGGTGACCACCCACTGGTCCGGTGGATCGCGGTAATAAAACCCGTGGGTCCAGAACTGGTGGTTGCCATAGACGTCTTCATAGTCCAGCCTGAACATCAGGGGGAACTCGGAGCTTTGCTCGCCAGCACCTGGCAAACTCTGCCAGTGTAACTGCACGTCAAGCTGCAAGTTGACCATCTCGTAATCCAGAATGTCGCGCGCGATCACCTGGGTGATGCCGACCTCGGTGTGCGTCGGGGGCTGGTTGATGCGGCTGAAGCGTACCACGTTGCGCCCGCTGACGGCCTCGATCTGTGCCTGGCCGGCGCTGGGGTCGTCCTCGGGATAGTGGGTCACCAGCCACTCCGGCGGGCCCAGCGGTTCCTCGAAATCGCCGTTGACGATCAGGTTGTCAGCCGTCACCGCCGGTTCACCGGGAGGCTGGCCAGTGCGGACTGTCGTACCAACCCCCTCCGTAAGGACAACCCCCTTACCCTCGCCTTCCACCGTCGCCTCGCCGAAGCGCGAGACCACCAGCGTCTCGTCGTTGCTGACCTGCACGGCAAAGCTGCCCGGCCCCAGATCGATCATCGACTGCGGCGTCACCACTGTGAATTCCAGGCCGGTGGGCATGACTTCGGCGGTGTTGATGCGCACCCGCCCGTTGCGCACTTCGATGGTGATGCGGCGCGGGTCGCGGCTCAACCCGAAGCGCGGCTGGTTGTTGCGTGCCAGCGCCACTTGCGCGGTCGGGTAGATCTGGACGGTGGCAACTTCCGGACTGTTCGCGGCCCCGTTGAGGGTAAATGACAGGCGTCCCTGGGAACTCTGATCGCTCTGGATCAATGTGCCCGACTCGACGTTGCGCGTGTCCACGACGGCGATGGGATCGCCCAATTGAGAGGCGAGCAGCAGCATCGTGCCGGAGGTGACACGCAGCACGGCCGGTTCATCAGTCGCGCTGTGCGCTACAAACCAGCGCGCTGCCAGTGGCCCGGACACGACCAGGACCAGGCAGATCGAGAACGAAATCAGCAGAATGACCCAGGCAAGACGGGGGGTATTGCGCATGGCTCAGGAGTGCTCTGCCTGGTCCAGACGCTGAAGCCAGCGCTGCGCGTCGCCGTCGTTGGGATGCGTCTCCAGAGCGAGCTGGAAATAGCGACGCGCCTGGTCGAGGTCGCCCCGGTCGTGGTAGATCAAAGCGAGGTTGTAGTGAACGTGCGGCGCGCGTCCATCCAGCGCCAGCGCCCGCTGAAAGGCGTCGATCGCGCGTTCTTGTTGCTGCGGACCGGAAATCTCCAGCGTGCCGAGATAGCTGGCAGCCAGGTTGATCCATACCATGACGTGCTCGGGATGGCGCTGGCTGGCTTCTTCAAGGATTTGCACGGCTCTGTTGTGCCGCCGTTGCAGGATGTAGGCTCCACCCAGGTTGATGGCTGCATCCGGGTTATCAGGCACTAGCCGCAGCGCTTCTTCCAGCCGCCTGGTTGCTTCAGCCACGTCGCCACTGTTCAGCAAACGCGTGCCTTCGATCAACAGATCGCGTCCCTGCCGTTCCTGCGCTGCCCGTTGCTGCGCTTCGATCTGCGCACGGCGCGCGGCGATTTCGTCAGCCGGCAGTGTTTCCGGTGACTCGAGCTGGGTCGGATGCAGGTTTGGTCGACTGCGTTTCTTGCTCACGGGTTATCTCAGGAATGCCAATACGATGGAAACGGTCACGAGGCTGGCTAACGTGGAAACCAGCACGGTGCCCGCTGTGAACTCGGGGGCCGCCTCGTATTCCGTTGTCAGCACGGTCGCCATGACGGCCGTCGGCATGGCTGATTCGAGAACCAGCGCCTGCCGGACGATGCCGGTCAGCCCCAGAAGCTGGGCGAACAGCACGCCAAGCAGTGGCGCGACCACCAATTTGGTGCCTGCTGCCAGACCGATGCGACCCAGATCATCGCGCAGCCGCACGCCGGCCAGTTGAATGCCCAACAGAATCAGCATCACGGGCACGGCTGCCTGACCTGCCAGAGACGTTGCACGTTCGATGGGAACCGGCACGTTGATGTGCAGCGCCCAGACCAGCAACCCCGCCAATCCGGCGTAGACCAGCGGCACGGTCACGACGTTTCGTAGCGCATCTGAGGCCTGGCGTTGCCCGCGGGCGACCAGATAAACGCCCACGGTCGACAGGATCAGCGTGCTGATCGCGTAGTAAATGACGGCTGGCTCCAATGCCACTTCGCCAAAGGCAAACTGGTTCGCGGGCAAACCGTAGTTGCCGGTGTTGCCGGCAATCACGCACAGGACAAACGCCATGGTAGCCGGCCGGCCGTAACCGGCAACGGCGCAAATGATCCAGGCGACGAGGCCGGATCCAGCGATCACCAGCACAGCGAACAGGGCGATACGCCCCAGATCAGCGGGCGAAAGAGCGGTCGTGCTGAACTTGTCGAACAACAGGCAGGGAGAGAAGATGTAGAATGCGGCTCTCGAAAGCCCTTGAGGTTGAACGCCCAGTCTGCGGGCCAGCAGATAGCCTGCCCCGGCAGTCAGAAATATCGGCGCGAGGACTTGCCAAAGGACTTCAAGCGCTTCTCGCATCACCCCTGCCTGTCTGTAGGCCGCCGATCATTGGATGTAGAGCGTTTCCAGGTCTTCGAGGTCGGCAAACAAGTCCAGCTCGGCCAGGCTTTCCAATGCTGCCTCGCGCAGATCTTCGTCTTCGCTCTTGGCACAGACCCGCAGGGCCCGTCGCGCTTGCTGGCCACCGATCTGGCCCAGCGCCCAAATAGCCGAATCACGCAGTTCAACGTCGCTCTCGCCCAACAGATCGATCAGATCCGGCACGGCGCCCTTCAATCCCAGTTCACCGGCGGCGCGAACGGCCTCAAAGCGTATCGCGTCGTTGGCGCTGGACAGTTCGGCCAGGACAATGGGACGCCAGCGCTTGTTCGCGCTGCGCCCCATGGCGAACACAGCGCTGATCTGCATGTCGGGGTTGTCGCCGTTGTACGCTTCCAGAATGTATTCTTCTATGTCGTCTTCGCCGGAATAAGCCAGCGACTCCAGCAGTCGCCGCCGCACCGTTGGATCATATTCATCATCCCGGTAAGCGCGGCGTAATGCAGCCTCAACCCGGGCTGCTGCCTGCACGTCGATTTCCTCCAGTTCGCCGAGCAGCACGAATCGTCCCAGCGACAATGCAGCCGCAGCACGAACCTCAGCGACCGGATCGTTCCGCAACAGGCTGATCAGCGGGGTGATCTGGCGACTATTGGTGTCTTCCCACAACCCCTCGATGGCCAATGACCGGACGCGAGCATCCTCGTCGTGCAACATCCAGCGAAAGATGTCGTTGAAGGTGATGTCAAACCTGTCTTCACTCAGTTCCAGCAATGCCGCGGCCAAGTCCTGTCGCCGTTCGTGCGGGATCTCCTGCCAGACAGCCTGGAACCTTGCCAACTGCGCCGGGCTCAGATCTGACAGGGCGGCCAGGTCAATACGCAACAGATCATGGGTCGGGGCGCCGATTTCCTCCAACACCCGGGTGAAACTGGCCTGCCGCTTCTCACTGGTTGTGCTCTTGGGGAATTGGCTGGGATTCATGACAGATCTACCGCCAATAGAACTGGCGGGGCTGGCTGGCGGGGCTAACATCAATTGGCTGCCCGTCGGCGCCGATCCGGCGTACCTGAACTGTCCAGGAGGCGAGACGATCGGGAGGAGTGGCAGCGTCGAACACCCACCAGGGTACGCCAAAGGAGTTGCCGGCGACGTCGGCGTCAGCATAGCCCGTCTCACCGTTGGTCATGGTGAACGCAACCTTGACGTAGTAATAGTCCTCTGGCTGCATGCCTGAGACTGGCTGCCAGGATAGCACCGGCTGGGTGCTGGCGTTGAAGCCATCAAGATGGGCAGGCGACAATGCCACCGGCGCGGCCAGCCGAACGATCGTCGGCACGGCAGTCGCGGTGGGCACGGGAGTGGCCGTCGGGCGCGGCGTTGCGGTCGGAGGAGGTGCGATCGTCGGTATCTGAACGGCTGCGCCAGCCGGCGGAATGCGCAGTTGCTGGTCTACCTGGAGAATATCACTGGGCGTGCGGTTGTTGTAGGCCGCCAGCACCTCTTGCGTGATGCCGAAAGATTGCGCTATGTTGAACCAGTTGTCACCTGACTGGACGCGATAGGTGGTCCCGCCGGTTCCGGCAGCGGCAGCAACAGCTTCCGGTGTTGCCGTCGGCGGGACAGGCGTCGCAGTTGGCGGAACCGGTGTGGCAGTGGGCGGTCTGGGTGTGGCAGTGGCCGGGACGCTCGTAGCGGTCGGCGGCACAGGTGTTCTGGTGGCAACCGCGGTGGCTGTCGCCGCGACGGTTGGCGTGGCAGTCGGTTCAGAGGTCGCGGTTGGCTCGTCAGTCGCGTCCGCCGGGATCGCGGCAACAGCCACAGACTCCGGTGTTGAACCGTTAGGCGGCCCTCCGATAGCCTCACCCACAGTGGTAGGTGCAACCACCAGGGAAGGCGGCTGGGTCGGCAGCGCCTGAAGCTCCAGCAGCGGCGCATCATCGGCCAACTCTTGCAGGACAACCACCTGCGTCGGCGCCGTCTGGTCGTCCGCGATCTCACCATCGGCCAAACTCGACGCGGCATCCAAAACTTTACCGCCAACGTCGTTGACTTGCATCTCGGCCATGGCGACTTTTTCTTCCACGCTCACCCGTAACTGCTGCCAGCCGCCGGTGAACATGTCTACCGTCAGTACAACCGCGGTCAATGCGACCAACGCCACAACGAACAGCAGGCCCGCCGGTGGTCGGCGGGCGCGCAACACGTGGCCACAGCGTGGGCAGACGCTGGAGCCACTTGATGCACGATGATGGCAGTGAGCACAGGTAGTGTGGGACGACCGCTTTTTCTGGCGAGCGCCACAGTGGGGACATATTTGGAGACCGGAATATATCGCGGCTCCACATCGATTACATGGCATGGATCATCCTCTCAGGCAGAGACATCATGCGACTCGGAATCGCAAGAAGTCTCTATCCGCGCGACTGTGAACGATCAGTTGGTCGACTGCAATGACAGTACAATGTAAACCAGGCTGAAACGTCAATCGATCAAGCGCGTTCCTGGACTGAAGGGGGCTACCCTGAGGTCAACGCCCCAGGGGTGCTAGCCAGTCGGGCAATGGAACTGGCGAGGCGAAATCCTGATATGTGATGATAACCATAAGGCCAAGGAGAACCAACATTCCTGCCAGGTGGATAGCGCCTTCCCAATTGGGATCTACCCGGCGGCCGCGGACCTTTTCGATGATAATGAATAAAAGGCGGCCGCCATCCAGGGCGGGAATAGGGAGGAGATTGGTGATTGCCAGCGCTGCGCTGAGAATCCCCATGAGCTGCAAGACCGGGAACCAGAGCCCGGAGTCCTGAGTTGCTGTGATAGCGCCGCTGGTCAAATCAAAGATAGCCTTTGGGCCGACCGGCCGCGCTTCTGACGGTGTGATAACACCCTTCATCAGCATGGAAGGCACCGACAGCGTGAAGTACGTGAACCGGGCCGTGTCTTCAGCGCCGCGGATCAGGGACTCACCGACGCCATAGCGGGTGATCTCGGTGACCGGATAGACAGTGACACCGACGGGACCCTGGCCCTCCGGGGGTGAGACACGCGGCGTCAGCGTAACGACCATCCGCTCGCCGTTACGATCGATGGTCATCGCCACCGGTTCGCCCGGATGAGCCTGAACATAGTCGCCAACATCACTGGCAGTCCGCACTTCCTTGTCACCGATCAGGAAGATACGGTCACCGACTGCCAGTCCTGCCAACTCTGCCGGCGAACCGGGGGCAACCTCATCAATGCGTCCACCAGGCACAGCATCGGGACGCCCAAGCATGAATGAAATTGAAAAGATGATAACAGCCAAAAGGAGGTTCATGCCTGGCCCGGCCAGCAGTGTCACCGCACGGGCGCCAGCCGATGCGTTAGCGAAGCTGCCCGGTCCAGCCGGACCATCCTCGCCGCGCATACGCACGAAACCGCCAAAGGGAATTGCATTGATACTGTAAATAGTACCCGGGTCAATCATCGATACGACGCCGGCATTGCTACGCAACGGATCATCCGGCGAAATGACCTCAACATTGGTCAACACCGGCCGGCCCTTTTTGTCAGGCGTAGTCTGGATTGTCACCAGGGATCCAGCGACCAGATCTTCAGGGAGTTCGTATCCGCCAGGAACAACCAGGGCCTTGTCGTCAACCACCAGCTTGCCGTCACCCTTGCGGAGCGTGACCACCCTGGGTGGATATCCGAAACCGAACTCTTCGGTGACAATGCCATTGCGACGAGCAGCCAAAAAGTGGCCCAACTCGTGCACAAACACCAGTATTCCAAAGATCAGTATAAATCCAACAATATTGATTATCGTCATACGTTACCTTGCGCCAACGAGCTTCGTTGGCGACACAATGGGCATTATAACGAGAACGTTACAATTTTGCAAGGTTCTTTAACAGCTTGTAAACGGTTACAGTCTCATCCACAAACTTGGTTACGTGAAAACCGGGCGCCTTCGCGTAGCATTGGCAGTAAAAACTGGTCCGGACAGTCCTGCGTTTCAGCGGTTGACAAGGCAGGGAATCATGGCTGTGGAGACCTGGCACTGCCGCGCCATCAAAGACCGTTTGAACAGGCTCATTGGAAGACTTCGGAAGTCGACGACTGCTTGTCACGACATCTCTCCAGCTGCTGGAATGTCCTCTGGCTATAGGTTCGTCGACTTCCGAAGTCTGAGCGAACGTCATTTCAATCAGCCAGGATTCGGGTTCCACCGCTGTCCGTCCCAAGCAGTGCGCCGACAATCGCACCGGCCCGCTGACCTGATACCAGATGCACCGCCATCTGCGGATGGGCGACCACCAGCCGGCACATCTCACTCACCTTGCTCAGCATCCCGCCGGTGACATCGACGCCGTGCGAACCACCCAGCTTGGTTGCGATTGCAGGGAGCGACGACGGCGTGATCACAGGAATACGGTCTGCTGACGGATCGGCCATTGGATCGCCGCTGTAGACGCCGTCCACTACGCCTGCCAACACGATTCGAACCGGCTGTAACACCGGCACCAACCAGCCAAACAGCTCTTCAGTGGAAGCAATCGTCCCGCCGCGCACAGTGTCCAGCACAGTGTCGCCATAGACCAGCGGCACCAGTCCGCGCTCGAAGGCCAGTTCCATCACATCAGTCTGCCAGTTTGCCAACTGCCCGTCGGTGCAGCGTGCGCCAGCCGAAGGCTGGATGGACCAGACTGGCAGACCGGCCGCCAACAGTCGCTCCACCACAATGCGGTTTAGCCGTGCCGCCGCGTCGGCAACTTCGGCAAAGCCCAGCCAGCCGGCTGCATCGTTGACGCCACGGCGCGTATCATGCCGTGCCGCAGCCGCGTGGCCAAAGGAGCCGCTGCCGTGGCCCAGCAGGATGCGCAAATACGGAGCCTGGGTGCGCGCTGCCTGCAACTCGTACGCCAGTTGATCTAGCGTATCCAGCCGCGCCACCTCTGGCTGCGTCTTGTCGGTGATCAGCGAGCCGCCCAGCTTCAGAAAGACCACCGGCCCGCGCTCAGGCAACGGTTGACTGGTCATAAACCTCCACCGCGTCACCATCCACCACCACCCAATCGCCGTCACTGATGAACTGGATGGCAAGCTGGTCGACCATGGGAATGTCGGCGATGATCGCTCCAACCGCGACGATCGCCTCGCTTTGTGCGTTGAGCATCGCGGCCGGCGCCACACCGTTGCGCGCCAGCCGCAAAATCGTGTAGGAACCGACGGTGCTGCCCTTGCCGGTGGGGAAAACCAGCACGCGGCCGGCCACCGACTGCCCGTTCAGTGGATGATTTGGCTCCACCACCACGCCTGTGTCAGGGTCAACACCACCCAGAAAGCCGATCGGTTCGGGCGAGACCAGCGCGCGACCGGCCGCTTTACCGCTTTTGATAACCCGACCTTGCATGCGTGTCGTCGATTCCATGTTGTCTAGTCCTCGGTAAGGCTCGGTCGGAGACCGGCCCGAGCAGTGCACGTTCTCGAGTTCTACCCGGTCTGTGGCAAGCCACCATTCCAGCCCGGGTAGCTGCGCTACGTGTTCTGATCTGTCGCCGCCCGGATCACCTGCCGCAGCAGTGTTTCCTCGTCTACGGCCGCCACGGTGCGCGGGTCCAGCACCAGCGTGTCGCGGGTGATTCTGGCAATCACCGGCGGGTCTCCAGCGCGCAACAGGCCGGCCAGCCGGTCGGGCGGCAGGCCTGGCAAGGCCAGCAAGCTGGTCGGCAAGGTCTCGCCAGGCAGCGAACCACCCCCCACGGTCGATTCACCCGGCCACACCTCGGCCGAGACGCCGGCAGCCCGCAACGCAGCGGTCCACTCAGTCGCGCGTGCCGCCAGTGCATCGCCCGACGCGGCGATCATTCGCCAGACCGGTAGCTTGGCGGTGGCTTCGCCGCGCAGATAATGGGTCAATGTCGCCGCCAGCGCTGCCAGAGTCGTCTTGTCGACGCGTAGGGCGCGCGTCAGTGGGTGGCGGCGCAGCCGGGCGATAGTCTCACTGCTGCCAACGATCAGGCCCGCTTGCGGTCCACCCAGCAGTTTGTCCCCGCTGAATGTGACCAGGGTCGCACCGGCTTGCACGCTGTCCTGCACGCGCGGCTCGTAGCCAAGCCCGTAGGTGGTCGTATCCAGCAGGGTGCCACTGCCCAGGTCATCGACCACCGGCAGACCATGCTCGCGACCCAGCGCGACGAGATCTGCCAGACTGACCTCGGCCGTGAAACCGACCTGCCGAAAGTTGGAGCTGTGAACGCGCAGCAGCGCGGCGGTTGCCGGGCCGATGGCATCGACGTAGTCGGCCAGATGAGTGCGGTTGGTCGTGCCCACCTCCACCAGGCGGGCGCCGCTGGTCTGCAACACGTCGGGGATGCGAAAGCCGCCGCCGATCTCCACTAACTGTCCGCGCGAAATGATCACCTCGCGGTCGCGCGCCAGCGCCATCAGGCAGAGCAGCACGGCCGATGCGTTGTTGTTGACTACCAACGCATCCTCCGCCCCGGTGAGACGGCGCAACAGGTCAACCGCATGGACATAGCGCGAGCCGCGCTGCCCAGCCTCCAGCTCATATTCGAGGTTGCTGTATCCGGCGCCGGCTGAATCCATGGCAGCCCGTGCTTCATCGCTCAGTAAGGCGCGTCCCAGATTGGTATGGATGATGACGCCGGTGGCGTTGATGACCGGTCGCAGGGTCGGGCGGGAGAGGAGTTGCAGTTGCTCGACCAGCGTCAATGCCAGTTCAGGCAGACTGGGGCAGGTCGCGTCGGTGGCGATTATGTCTGACCGCACCGCCTCAAGCAATTCGCGGGCCGTCTGCAGGGTCAACTCCTGGCCGAATTGCTGGCGCGCCTGAACAACGACCTCGGCTTGCAAAAGCCGGTCGATGCTGGGTAGGTTGCGCAGCTCGGCGGTTGACACAGGTGGTTCTCCAATGAAAAGGCCACCGACCTTTGAAGCCGACGGCCTGCCTTAAACGTGTGGGCGAAACAGGACTCGAACCTGTGACTTCTTCCTTGTAAGGGAAGCGCTCTAACCAGCTGAGCTACTCGCCCGTCGTATGTTGACGCTGTGCGGCATTATACGCCCGGCCAAAGGGGCTGTCAAATGATTCCAGACCAGCGTGACGCTTGTACCATGCGAGCCGGCCAGTTGGTAACCAGACCTAGGTTTCGCTGGGAGCCACCATGTCACGCACGCGGCGGGTGTGGGCGCGGTCGCCGGCGCGGCGCTGATTGAGCACCGCTGAGTCTTCCACCACCACGCCGTCCATCAGGCGCACGATGCGGCGAGTGTGTTCGGCGATGTCAGGTTCATGGGTCACGAAGACGATGGTGATCCCTTGAACTTCGTTCAACTCCTGGAAGATCGACATGATCTCGGCGCCCGATTTGGAGTCCAGGTTGCCGGTCGGTTCGTCGGCCAGGATGATGGACGGATCGTTGATCAGCGAGCGGGCGATGGCGACCCGCTGCTGTTGGCCGCCCGACAGCTCGTTGGGCTTGTGATCCAGCCGGTCGCCCAGACCTACCCGCGTCAATGCTGCTTCGGCGCGCGCGCGGCGATCCTTGCCGCCAGCATAGATCAGCGGCAACTCAACGTTGGCAAGGGCTGTGGTACGCGACAGCAGGTTGAAGCTCTGGAAGACGAAGCCGATCTTGCGGCTGCGCACGGCGGCCAACTCGTCTTCACTGAGGTGGCTGACGTTCTTGCCGTCCAGAAAGTAGTCGCCGCTGGTGGGTTGGTCCAGGCAGCCGATGATGTTCATCATCGTTGACTTGCCGGAGCCGGACGGCCCCATGATGGCGACCATTTCGCCGGGATAGACTTTCAGCGACGCCCCGCGCAAGGCGTGCACTTCGACGTCGCCCATGCGATAGACCTTGGCAACATCGCGAATCTCGATAACTGGCTGGCTGGCTTGTTCGCTCATATTATCCCCCACCGAACATGGTCGAGCGCAGTTGATCCAAGCCGCCGCCGCTGCGGATCGCCAGTTCATCGCCGGCCTCGACGCCGCTGAGTATCTGGCTGTACTGTTCGTTGCGCGATCCCAACTGAACCTCGGTGGTGGTGGGTACGCCATTGACGATCTTTTCGACAAGGGCGCGCCCGGAAGAGCGATCGATCTGGATCGCACGGTTGGGCAAAAGTACGATATCGCGCAGCTCATCGGTGGTGATGCTGGCCGTGGCGCTCAAGCCGCTGCGCAACGCGGCATTTGTTTCATCCACGACTACCGTGACTTTGTACGAGGTGATGCCGGTGCTGCTGACAGGGGTCGGCGAGATCCGGTCGATGTGGCCACCGATGACGGCGTCGGGCAAGGCATCCAGGGTGATGCTGACGGGCTGCCCCTCAGAGAGTTTGGCAATATCGATCTCGTCTACAAGAATGTCGAGATGGAAACGGGACAGGTCGGTTATCACGACGGCAGGCTGGCCCGCAGGCGGCAACTCACCGATCCCGATGTTGACTGAGGTAGCAACGCCGCTGATGGGGCTCACCAACTCGCTGTTGCTTTCGTTCAGCCGCGACTGGGCAATGGCCAACTCGCTCTGGCGCACCTGCGCTTCAGAGATGGCCAGATCCTGTTCCGCCGGACCGCGCTGGAGCCGGTCGAGGCTGGACTGCGCGTTGGCCAGCGATGCTTCAGACTGCGCGACGGATGCCTCGGCCTGCGCGATCTGAGCGCGCGCCGCGGCAAGCTGGCTTGCCTTCGGTTTGGCGGTCGTGATGCGATAATTGGCCGCGGCGGTCTCATAGTCAACGGTTGCCTGCTGCAATTGCGCCGACTGAGGCAACATGCCGACGTTGGGCTGGTTGGCCACCTGGTCATAGGCTGATTGTGCCTGGTCACGAACGATGCGGGCACGCTCCAGCGTGGCCTGGGCCGCTTGCAACTCGTCAGCCGACGGGCCGTTAACGAGATCGTTGTAACTGGCCTGAGCACTAGCCAGGGCCGAGCGTGCGCTGTCGGCGGCCGCTTCGGCGCTGGTGACCGCTGCCTGGGCTGCCGTAATGTCGACATCGGCAGACGGCGTCTTTAGCTTTTCGAGTTGCGCCTGGCTGATGGCCAGGTTGGTTTCAGCCTGGGCCATGGCCAGTGAGATGTCGGTGGTGTCCAGACGCGCTAGCACCTGATCGACCGCGACCTGATCGCCTTCTTTGACCAGCACCTCGGCC
Source organism: Anaerolineales bacterium (assembly GCA_020634615.1). Taxonomy (GTDB): domain Bacteria; phylum Chloroflexota; class Anaerolineae; order JAAEKA01; family JAAEKA01; genus JACKBK01. The sequence goes on along the minus strand of JACKBI010000012.1, from coordinate 182,107 downwards.
ACGCGGCTGGCGCCGCGGAAGAGCAGCGCTACCTCGTCCTCCGGTTCGATGGAACCGGTGGCGCTGACGGTTGAAATCAGGTTGCCCTTTTCAGCAGTGATGGTCTCGTAGTCAGGAGCGGGCGGTTCTTTGGCCTGGCTTGTATAGCGGTACAGCACAAGGCTTCCGCCAATCACAACGGCCAGGATAACTAGGATGATGGCTGTTCGTCGCATGGTACATTCTTTTCTTTTTCAGGCTGCTGAAGCGGGCATCGGAGGTTACCGATCATATACTGGTATGGCAAAACTCTATTTTGGTTGTGCGCTTCTGAACATTGTACCGCGTCCTGCGCTGCCAATCAGTGGGATTCGTCACGTTGCGCGCCGACTTAGAGACCATCCAATCAAACTTCCGAAGTCGCCAGACCAACAACCAGCGGGAATTCCAGCCGTTAGAGGTCAGTGGTGACGAGTCATCGGCGGCTGCCGAAGTCCTCCCACGCCACGCTTCAAACGGTCTCTTAACCGAAAGACAACCGGGCTGCCAGCAGAGCCGGCAGCAAGCGCAGCGCGAGATACACCAGCGTGTAGACCAGAGTCAGGCCAACTGCGCCACCCTTTGGACGGGCCGCGCGGATCAGCGCGTAAACGAGAATGACGTGCCACAGAAAGAACAGATCGATCTGGCCGCTGGCGACCCACAGCGGGTTGCGAGCGTCGGACAGCGTGTCGCCCGTTGAGAGAAAATAGCTCAGGCCCGGATTGACGCGCAATGTACCACTGATCGCTACGTACGCCGCATCCACAAGGTCGCGCACGACAAACGGCAACGAGGTCCATGTATAGGCGCTGAAGAGAGCGCCAAAACCGATCTCAAGTCCACCGATCACCAGACCAAAATAGATGATCAGCGTGCCAATAGCCCAGCCGACGAACATCCCCACAGCGCGCCTTGCAAATTCTGCAGCCGCGACCGCCAGCGGTGTGCTAAACATGCTCATCTGTTGGCGCACCTGTTCGCGTTGCGCCTCAGTCATGCTTTCAAGCTGGCCTTGTATTCGAGAAAAGGCCACCGCTTGCTGCTGCGCGGCTTGCTCTGCCAACAGTTGCGCGCTGACCACCAACAGGATCACGGTTGCCAGCAGCACCAGTATAGCGGGCATTACCCATTTCCAACGGGGAAAAGCCAGTAGTTGCGCAAAAGTGCTGCGCGGCCGGTCGATAATCCCGATCAACAGCGAGAGGAGTGATCTTTGTACGGGAGATGTTTCTTCCATATGCTTGTTCTCGTCCTGTGAGACACTGGTTGTGCACGATAAGTTTTATCATGCCGTACGACCTTTGTCAAAGTTTGCACAAAGAAAGCTCTCGTGTTATCATGCCGTGAAAGGCGCTTCACAAGTCTTGAACAAGGACGCTCAAGGAGAAAGTTTGCTATGGACAACAAGCCCGTTCCCGACATAGTAGTCGGCCGCTTACCAATCTATTTGCGGGCGCTCACATTCCTCAAAACTGAACATCGTGAAATCACCTCGTCGCAAGAACTTGGTGACCGGCTGGGCATTAGCTCTGCCCAGATTCGCAAAGACCTTTCGCACTTCGGTGAGTTTGGCAAGCAAGGAACTGGCTACGACATCCGCCACCTGGAAGCCAACCTCAAGCAGATTCTGCACGTGGATCGCATGTGGGATGTGGTGCTGATCGGAGCCGGCGACCTTGGCCACGCTCTCGCCAACTACCGCGGTTTCGCAGGACGAGGGTTCCATATCGCGGCTGTGTTCGACAAAAGCGGTGACAAGATCGGCCGCGAAATTGTCGAAGGTCTGGTCGTCGAAGACGTGGTGACTCTGTCGGAAAGAGTCAAGCAGGTAGGTTGGAAAATGGCCATCATCGCCGTGCCCGCCGAAGAGGCCCAGCCCGTTGCCAACACCCTCATGGAAGCTGGCGTAAAGGCATTGCTTAACTATGCACCGATCTCATTGATGGTGCCGTCTGGCATCCGCGTCGAGCACATCGACCCGGCAGTGCACCTCCAGCATCTGACCTACTATCTTGGCTGAGTCAAGATCAGGCAGCATGAAACGAGCGGCTCCGTGGCATCAACCACGGAGCCGCTCGTTTCGTTAACGGCGTGTTCGGTTCAATGACGAACCAGCCGGTCCGGTGATCTCGGAAGCAGCTTGACATGGGTGCTGGTGGCTCACATCTGTTTGGATACCTGTGCACAATATGACATTGGTCATGTTGGACTCGAGCTGTTCCGGTTATAATGAAGCTGAAAGGGCCGGGTCTGCCCTAATTTTTCCATTGGCGAGTATTTTGATGAACGTTGCAGCAGACATCATGTCTGGCGTGGTGATAACTATCACACCAGATAGTTCCATCGGAGATGCGATTGCCTTGATGCGCGAAGGCGGCTTTCGACGGCTGCCAGTGATCGAGGACGGCAGGCTGGTCGGCATCGTCACAGATCGCGATCTGCGTCAGGCGACCAACTCGCCCCTGGTGTTGCGCGAACGCTGGTATAGCGATTTTTTGCTGGAAGCGATCAAGGTCAAATCTTGCATGACGGCCGATCCCATCACGATTGCGCCCGATACGCCGGTGCTTGACGCAGCCCGGTTGTTGCGGCAGCACAAGATCGGCGGTTTGCCGGTCGTGCAGGATGGCGCGGTGGTCGGTATCATCACAACAACTGACATTTTGGATTATCTGATCGTGCTCCTGGAAAGGGAGCAGGGCGAGGAAGCCGCCGAATCCTGAACATCGGCGGCGCTTTCAACTTAACGCCGCGGCAATGGCTGCCGCGGCCAAACCACAATGACGTGGAGGTACGTTATGGCACGAGGTACTATCGTAGTCGAAACCGACCGCTGTAAGGGATGCGAACTGTGCACCACAGTTTGTCCCCAGGACGTGTTGGTGATGTCTGATTCCTTCAACTCGCGCGGCTACAAACCAGCGGTGCTGGTTGATCCCGCCGGCAAATGCACCGGATGCGGCCTGTGCGCCGTCATCTGTCCGGATGCAGTGCTGACCGTTTTCCGCCTGCCAACTGTAGTCAAAACCGGCCGCGCATCATTTGCCATCTCACAGGCTGTAGCGGCCTGAAAGGAGGCAGACAATGGCAAAGGAGCTATGGAAAGGCAACGAAGCAATCGCTGAGGCCGCGCTGCGGGCAGGCGTCGAGGCCTATTTCGGCTACCCCATCACGCCGCAGACCGAGCTGCTGGAGTACATGGCGCGCGAGATACCCAAGTATCCGGGGCGCGTCTTCCTGCAGGCTGAAAGCGAGCTGGCCGCGGTCAACATGGTCTACGGCGCAGCCTGTGCCGGGGTGCGTGTGCTCAGCTCATCGTCCAGCCCCGGCATAAGTTTGATGACCGAAGGACTGAGCTACATCGCCGGCACCGAGGTCCCGGCCGTGCTGGTGGACATCATGCGCGGCGGGCCGGGCCTTGGCAACATCATGCCGAGCCAGGGCGACTACTTCCAGATGACCAAGTCCCTGGGGCACGGTGATTTTCATCCGATCGTGCTGGCCCCATCGACCGTTCAGGAGGCCGTTGACCTGACTTACGGCGCCTTCGAACTGGCCGAAACCTACCGCACCGTGGTCGTCATTTTGGCCGACGGCGCCATTGGTCAGATGATGGAGCCGGTAGTGATGCCACCTGCCAGGCCGGTGATGACCGAAGAGGAACGAGCTGACTGGGCGCTGCGCGGCGCAAAAGACCGCGAGCGTCGCATCCTGACCTCGCTGCACATGAACGCCGAGGGGCTGGAGCGCATGAACCTGGGGCTGCAAAGCAAGCTGGCGCGCATTCAGCGTAACGAGCTGCGCTGGCAAGAGACCATGACAGACGATGCTGAAGTGCTGATGGTTGCCTTCGGCACCGCGGGGCGCATCTGTTCGTCGGTAGTACAGTCAGCGCGGCGGGCCGGCCTCAAAGTTGGACTGTTGCGGCCGATCAGCTTGTGGCCATTTCCTGAGCAGCGTCTGCTGGAACTGGCCGAGCGCGTACAGCAAATCCTGGTAGTCGAGATGAACGCCGGCCAGATGGTGCTGGACGTCAAGGCTGCCGTTGCCGGGCGAGCACCGGTCCACTTCTACGGCCGGTTGGGGGGCGTTGTGCCGCTGCCAGACGAGATCAGCCAGCAGATCGATAAGCTGGTATCTCAACCCGCCGGCGCAGGTTACAAAACCGGCGCGAGCAACGGCTTTGGGCACGCCACAGTCGTGCCTGCCGGCGACGCCAGAGCCGAAGGGAGGATCTGAACCATGACACTGATCGATCTGGCTAACTACGATGTGGTCTACCGCCGCCCGGAAGCGCTGACCAATGTTCAGACCCACTACTGCCCCGGCTGCACCCATGGGCTGATCCACCGACTCATCGGCGAAGTGATCGACGAGTTGGGCATCCGCGAAAATACAATTTGCGTAGCCCCGGTGGGTTGTGCGGTGTTCGCTTACAATTACTTCAACGTTGACGGATGCGAGGCGCCCCACGGGCGCGCGCCGGCCATGGCCACCGGCATCAAGCGCGTCATGCCCGACCGCGTCGTGTTCACCTACCAGGGCGACGGCGACCTGGCTGCCATCGGCACCAACGAGATCATCCACGCGGCCGGCCGCGGCGAGGATCTGACGGTGATCTTCGTCAACAACGCCAACTATGGCATGACCGGCGGGCAGATGGCCCCCACCACACTTGTAGGCCAGGTGACGACCTCCAGTCCCTATGGCCGCGATGTGGAACTGGTCGGCATGCCCATGCGCGTCGCCGAGCTGATCAGCACCATCCCCGGCGCCTCGTATGTTGTCCGCCGTTCGGTGCATAACGTGGCGAACATCAACAAGACCAAGGCAGCCATCAAGACCGCGTTTCAAGTGCAAATGGCCGGCCTTGGCCTGAGCATGGTGGAGGTGCTCTCTTCCTGTCCGACCAACTGGCACATGACGCCCGACAGTGCGCTCCAGTGGATCGAAGACGCGATGATTCCCGTCTATCCGTTAGGCGACTATCGCGTGGCAGATGCTGTCGAACCATTGACGAAACGCCGCCAGCCGGCCCATCAGCAAAACGGCGTAACAGGAGGATAACCATGCAACTGGAAATCGTGATCTCCGGCTTCGGCGGACAAGGCGCCCTGTTTGCCGGCCAACTGCTGGCCTATGCCGGCATGGACAACGACAAGCACGTCACGTGGATACCCTCCTACGGCCCGGAAATGCGCGGCGGCACAGCCAACTGCACGGTGGTCGTCTCCGATGACCCCATCGGCTCGCCGCTGGTACGCCAGCCTGCCGCGGTGATCGCGCTCAACTTGCCGTCGGTGGACAAATATGAAGGGCTGGTCAAGCCGGGCGGCCTGCTGATCTACAACAGCTCGCTGGTGGAGCGACCGGTCTACCGCTCAGATTTGCGCGTGATCGCCGTGCCAGCCAACGACATCTCCCAGGAAGAAACCAGCGCAGTGACCGGCGACGCCGGCGATCCCCGCCTGGCAAACGTCGTGATGCTGGGCGCTCTGGTGCAGGCAACCGATGTTTTGCCCCTTGAAGCGATTGAAGCGGCCCTGGCAGCGCACTTGCCGCAGCGCCACATGCGCTGGCTGGAGCCGAACAGAATTGCATTGCGGCGCGGCGCCGCTCTTGCGACGCCAGAAACCGCCTGAACGGAGGCGAAAGACGTATGTACGAGCGAATTCTGGTACCTCTGGACGGCTCAACGCTGGCAGAAGCAGCGTTGGTCCACGCGCGGGCGATGGCCCGGCAGTTCGAGTGCAAGGTCATCTTGTTGCGCGTCGTGGTCTCGCCTTATGCCATCGCTGCTCCCGACCTGATCCTGGCGGGCTACGACGATGGTCAGGAAAACTTCATCAAGGTCGCGCAGGAGTATTTGCAGGGTGTGGCTATCGACCTCCAGGCCAGCGGATTGCAGGTCACCACGCGCATCTGCGAGGGACCGGTCGCCGAGGCGATTATCGATCACGCCCGCGATGAAAAGGTTGACATGATCGTCATGTCGACTCACGGGCGCGGCGGCCTGTCCCGTTGGGTATACGGCAGCGTGGCCGACCGTGTCTTGCAGGCTGCACCCTGTCCCGTGCTGCTGGTGCGCGCCAGCGAAAAGTAACGTACTTGCCAGATGACAGTCACTTTTCGGAGACTTTTGCCGCGAAGCGAAACGACCAGAAAGCGACTGTCATCCTTCCGCTCGAAAGCAAGGAACAACCGATGACAACCCCCTGGAAATACCGCTATGCCCTGCGCACTGAGGGCATGGGCAGCTCTATCATCCGCGAGCTGCTGAAACTAACCGAGCAAGCTGATGTGATTTCCTTTGCCGGCGGCCTGCCGGCGCCGGAAGTCTTCCCGACTGAGGCGTTTCAAGCCGCTTCCGACAAGGTATTGCGCGAGATGGCGCCCAAGGCTCTCCAGTACAGCACCACCGAGGGCTACCTGCCGCTGCGTCAGCTGATCGTGCAGCATATGGCGCGCCACGGCATCCTCGCCCATCCCGAGAACGTGCTGATCACCTCCGGATCGCAGCAGGCGCTGGATCTGATCGGCCGGCTGCTGATCAACCCCGGCGACAAGATTCTGACAGAACGTCCGACCTATCTGGGTGCGCTGCAAGCGTGGGCTGCTTATCAAGCCCGCTATGTGACCGTACCCATCGACCAGGATGGTCTGCGCACGGAACTGCTGGAGGAGGCGCTGCGGGCCGGCCCCAAGTTCATGTACATCCTGCCGAACTTCCAGAACCCCGGTGGCGTAACACTGACCCTGGAGCGGCGCATGACCCTGGTGCAAATGGCCGACCACTACGGCGTCCCCATCATCGAGGATGACCCTTACGGCCAACTGCGCTATTCCGGCGATCATCTGCCGTCGCTGGTACAACTGGACTGCGAAAACCTGGAGAGCCGGGCGCTTGATGGCAAGGGATACCTGACCGGCAACATCATCTACACCAGCACCTTCAGCAAGACGCTGGCGCCCGGCCTGCGACTGGGCTGGATCGTCGCGCCGGTAGATGTGATCGCCCGCTGCGTGCAGTGCAAGCAGGGCATGGATCTGCACACCAGCACCTTCACCCAGATGGTGGCCTACGAGGTTGCCAGGGACGGCAGGCTGGACCAGCATGTCAAGCTGATCCGCGAGGTGTACACGGAGCGGCGCGATGTGATGCTGGCGGCTATGGATCGCTACTTCCCCAGCGAAGTGACCTGGACGCGGCCCGACGGCGGCCTGTTCCTTTGGGCCTGGCTGCCGGAGCACATCGACACGGCGGAACTGCTTGTGGAAGCGGTCGAGAGCCAGCGGGTCGCCTTCGTGCCCGGCCACGCCTTTTATCCCGATGGCAGCGGCAAGAACACTATGCGTCTCAACTTCTCCATGGCCCGCCCCGAGATGATCGAGGAAGGCATTCGTCGCCTTGGCACAGTGCTGAAGGAGCGATTGGCCGGCGAGCGTTCGACGTTCGCGCTGGCTGAGGCCGAACTGGCATAAATGCTCAGGAGTTCAACTTCCAGGAAGAAGCTGAACTCCTGAGATCGCGCCGCACCACTCATCCGCAGGGACGCGGAATCGCGCCGGCCAAAGCAGCCGGCGCGGCTCACGCGTTCCTGTTGTTTTTTGCAGCCAGGAGTGATAAACTTCGAGCTAGCGGTACGGAACAGCCACAACCCACCAAATCAGAAAGGTGACACGCCATGGCGCACAAAGTCGGCGATATCATGACCATCGAGGTAATCACTGTCGAAGTCGATGCCAGCCTTGACGAAGCCCAGGCGCTGATGGAAGCCGAGGACGTGCGCCGCCTGCCGGTGGTGGACGAGGACGGCGATCTCGTGGGCATTCTCAGCTGGGGCGACCTGCGCGAGGCGACCTCCGTGGCCGGTGCACAGACCCCCAACCCCTATGCGCCCGATGCCGAGGAGGAATGGCTGACGGTTTGGGAGGCTATGACCCATGATCCGCTGGTCGTCACCCGCGACACAGACCTGGTAGACGCGGTCGAGATGATGGTGGAGAACAAGATCGCCGGCCTGCCGGTGGTCGAGTCGCAGACCGGACCGGGCCGCCGCCACCTGACCGGCATCGTCACCGAGAGCGACATCTTTCGTCTGCTGATCCGATTATGGCGTAACGAAGAATAGAGCAAATACTGGCTGTATGACCGATCGGCCGACAGTCCATGAGGCGCGCGGTCTAACCGTCTATGAACGCCCGTGGCACAAGAACACGAATGCGCCGTCGGAGGGATATGCATTCCTGTATTCGTGGGACCATTCGAGGAAGGCCAGTCCCCATCCTTGCAATACTGTCATTGACTGCGCATCACTTTTTCATGTTCTTTTAATCCGCATGTGGCATAAGGGGGAGAACCAGGCATTTCTGACATCGACGCACCGTCGGGTATAATGCCGTGTTAGTAGATCGTTTGCACGAGAAGTTCAACTTTCAAAACGGGAGAAGTTGAACTTCTTCCCGCCGAAATCGAATCGTAAGAGCAATTATGAAGACCGTTTTCAATCAGCGGCCCGCGAGGGCCGTTTCTCTCGCCACCCAAGTCAAGGACTGGCAATCCTTCCGAGGACTGCCAGTCCTGATCGTCCTTGCCTTGCTTGCTGGACTGCTGGGCATCTCTGTCCGCGCTGGCCAGGCCGGCACGGCTGGCAACCCCGCTGCACAAGTCTACCCGCCCGCCGACTTTCCTCAGGGGACGGTCACCTCCACCAGCTCTGACTGTCTCTGGATCGGTTATCCCGGCACCGAGGACAACGCTGAAGCTGACCTCTATCTGAGTTGGACGGGAACCATCACCAGTGCGCGGCTGGTAGCCGACGAGTACAACGTTGGCCGGCTCAACGACATCTTCCTCAACGACCAGCTCATCGGCCGCAGCATCATCGACGGCTCCGCCACCAACGGCACCTACTGCACGCCCAACCCCGGCGCGACCAAGGAATGGGCGCTGGACCCGTCCGTGTTGCGCCAGGGCAGCAATCACCTGCGATTGACCACCGGCGTTCGCCCCAACGGCGAGATCGACGAGTGGGGGGTCGTCAATGCCCATCTCGTGATCGAAGGCCCAGACCTCACCGGCCCGCAGGTCATCGATTTCATCTTTACCAGCACCTATGACGGCAGCGCGCAGCCGGCGGTCGTGCAGATTCCCTCCAGCTATCAGCCCAGCCTGCCGACGCCGCTGCTGGTGGCGCTGCACGGTTGGGGCGACACCCGCTGGACCGCGCTGGGCGACTATGGCGCTGAGGCCAACCAGGCCGGCTGGCTGCTGGCTGCGCCCGACATGCACGGCGAGCATAATCCCTATCCGCGGCCGCCCAGCGAACACCCGCTGGCCTCGCGCGCCAGCCAGCAGGATGTGCTCGACACTATCCACTGGGTGCAGCAGCGCTACAACGTCGATCCCAGCCGCATCTACCTCACCGGCCAGTCCCTGGGCGGACAGATCGCGCTGGTGACCGCGGCCAAAAACCAGGGTCTCTTCGCCGCCGTTGTCGATGACCGCGGGCCGACCGAACTTGCACAGTGGTACGAAGAGTCACCTGTGTGGCGGCAGTTGCTCATCGAGGAAGAGGTCGGCGGCCCACCCGATGACGGCACCTATTTCGAATACCAGCGCCGCTCACCCATCACCTTCGCCCGCAACCTGGGCAGCACACCGCTGCGCATCTACCAAGCCCAGCAGGACACGGTGGTTTTCCCACACCACTCCAGCGACATGCTGGCTGCTATTCTGGCTGAGCATCCCGCCGCGCCGGTCACGCTGACCACCTTCCCAGGCGATCATGCGACGCCGGTGCCGGGCGGCAATGCCAGCAAGTTGCAATGGCTGGCCGGATTCACGCGCGGCCAGTCGCCCGCGCAGATCGAGGCCATTAGCGACACGTCGGCAACGATCTGGTGGGTGCGCCTCACCCAACGCGGCGCGCAGGAGCGCTGGAGCGAGATTACCGGCGAGTTGGCAGGCAACAACACGATTACACTGCACGTACTGGACATCTACGGCGTCGACGTGCAGGTCGATCTGGCTGCGCTGGGCCTGCCCAACACCCGTTACGTGGTCGAAGACGTGGCTGTGGACCAGGCGACCTACAGCGCTCAGGCCCTTGACCCGGTGGGCGGCAAGCTGACTCTCTCACTTACGTCGGGCGCGCACCGCCTCAGTATCTACCCCGGCCAGTCGCCCTTACCCATGGCGACCGTGACGTTGCAGGAAGGTGTCGCCGGTTACAGCGGCGCCTCCGACAGCTATCTTGATTCGTGGAATCCCACCGCCTATAACGGCGGCGCGCAGAAGTTCCGGGTTCGCTCACCCAACACGTTCAACGGCGTGGTCCGTTTCGATCTCAGCGGTGTGCCGCAGCAGGCTCTGGTGACCGGCGTGCGTTTCGCCGCGCTGAGCATGTACGTCACCGGGCGCAGCAACAACAATGTCGCCACGGTAAACGCCTATCCGCTGAACCGCGCCTGGAACGAATACCAGGCCAGTTGGTTGCAGGCCGCCAACGGCCAGAGCTGGAGCCAACCCGGCGCCAACGGCGTGCCGGCCGACCGTGGCGCAACGCCGGTCGATAGTCGCGCGCTGGACAACATCAACTACCGCTGGGGCCTTGATCTGACCGGCGCGGTGGCCGGCTGGCTGGCCAACCCGGCCACCAATCAGGGCCTGCTGCTGCGCAGCGACGATCCCTCGGTGGAGTATGCCATGGCGTCCGGCGAGTATCCGACCGTAGACCAGCGGCCGCGGCTGCTGATCGTTTACCCGGTGTCAACACCCACGCCCACGCCCACCAACACGCCAACGCGGACACCCACGCCCACGGCCACACCGACACGTACCGCGACACCAACCGCGTCGCCGTCGCCGACCCGCACGCCAACCGCCACGGCTTCGCCGACAGCGACGCCGACCAATACGCCGGTTATCGGTGGTATCCAGGGCGTGGTGTGGCGTGACAGCAACCGCAACCAGACGCACGACGCGGGCGAAAGCGGCCTGGCCGGTGTTGTCGTGAGTCTGCGACAGGGCGCGGCAGTGGTCGGCCAGACCACCACTGCCGCGGACGGCAGCTACGGCTTCGGCAACCTGGCCGTCAACCAGAACTACACAGTGACCGAGACCGACCCGCCCTTCCACACCTCCACGACCACTAACCAGGTGGTGGTACTGGTGCCGCCGGGCGCCACAGTGCACGTTGATTTCGGCGACGCGTATAGCCCGCCGGTCTACCTGCCGCTGATTTCGAAAACGACCTATGGCTCGTAGTCGCGGCTTCAGCCGCCTTCCCGTTGCCACGGTTCTACTTGGGCCGATCTTTGCTTGCATCCCGCAGGGACCGACCGTGCCCATATCGTGAGCAAGGACGCGTCTACAGACTTCCTGTGCTGGCTCGGTCAAGAGACCGGCCGGAGCGGGAGCATACAGCTTGGGCCGGTCTCCGACCGTGCCCGTTTAGGATAACCGTGGATTTTGAAGCCTTTTACGACAACTACTGGCAAAGCCAGGGCGACACCTTCGATGCCCGCCGTCAGGCTATGCTGGTGCGCCATATCCGCCCCGACGACACCGTGCTGCACGTTGACTGCGGACCGGGCGTGCTGTCAGCGCGGCTGGTGGAGATGGGCGCTTCGGTGGTCGGAACCGATCTGTCAGCCGAGGCGCTGCGGCGCGCGCAGGCGCGCGGCATTCCCGTCCAGCAGGTCAACCTGGACCGCGAGCCGCTGCCCTTTGCCGATGCCAGCTTCAGCGTCGTCCTCAGCGACTCGCAGATCGAGCATCGGGTCGATTTCGACCATTACCTGGACGAGTGCGTGCGCGTGCTACAGCCCGGCGGGCGGCTGGTGATGTGCGTCCCCAACACGGCGCATTGGCGGGTGCGTTGGTGGCTGCTGCGCGGTCGCTTTCCCTACGTGCCCAACACCCCCACCGACTGGCTGCATCTGCGCTTCTTTACGCTGCCCGATCTGGCAGGCCTGCTGGGCAGTCGCGGTCTCGCGCTGACTGATGTGGCCGGCTATCCCAGCCTGTGGGTGCGCGGTCTGTATCCGGCATGGCTGGGACGGGGCCGGCCGGCGCGCGTCTACGAGTTGCTGACCGCGTTGCGACCGACTCTGTTTGCCCGCGACCTGATGCTGCTGGCCGTTAAGCGGGGAGCGCACGCGTGACGCTGCGCGGCAAGGTGTCGCGCGGCGTCTTCTGGGAAGGCGGCGCGATGCTGGTGAACCGCGGCGTCGGCTTCCTGGTCAGTCTGGTGCTGGCTCGGCTGCTGGCGCCGGAGTTTTTCGGGCTGCTGGCCATCGCGATGCTGGCCATTAACTCGCTGGTGTTCCTTCAGGAGCTTGGCTTTAGTTCAGCGCTGATCTACCGCCAGTCCGACGTGGATGCGGCCGCGAACACGGCTCACTGGACGGTGATCGCCAGCAGCGTGATGCTCTATCTGGCGGCGTTCATCCTGGCGCCGCTGGTAGCCCAGTTCTTTCGCAACCCGGATGTCACGCCGGTGTTGCGGGTGCTGGCGTTGACAATCGTCATCAGCAGCGTCAGCCGCGTGCCATACACGCTGCTGTTCAAGGAGCTGGACTTTCGCAAGAAGGTGATCCCGGAGTTCGTCGGTTCGCTGGTTGGCAACCTGTGCGCGGTGCTGCTGGCGGTGGCGGGCTGGAACATCTGGGCGCTGGTGGCCGGCGAGCTAATCAACTCTTCGGTGACGACGATTGTCATGTTTATCGTCTCGCCCTGGCGGCCGAAGCTACAGTTCGAAATGAAGCTGTTCCGCGAATTGTTCGGCTACGGCAAACACGTCGCCGCCAGCCAGGTGCTGATCTTCGGCGTCACCAACGTTGATGACCTGTTCGTGGGACGAATGCTGGGTGACGCCGCGTTGGGCTACTACGGCATGGCGTACAGCATCTCCAACACGCCCGCCACCAACATCACGCGGCTGGTGACCCGGGTCACCTTCCCGGCCTTCAGCCAGATGCAGACCAATGCGGCGCGCATGCGCAACGCATATTTCGAGGTCATGCACCGGGTGGCGCTGGTGGCGATGCCGATCGCCATTGTTACCATTGTCTTTGCCAGAGACTTCGTCACCGTGCTGCTGACCGACAAGTGGGCGCCGGCCATCGTGCCGATGCAGATCCTGGCCATCTACGGGCTGATCCGCTCCATCGCCGCCAACATGGGCATCATCTTCCAGTCGGGCGGCAAGCCGCAGTGGCTGTCCAGCATCGCGCTCTGGCGGCTGATCACCATGACGGCGCTGCTCTACCCGGCCATTCGCTGGGGTGGGCTGATCGGCGTCTGCGTGCTGTCGGTGGCCGTGGCGATTGTGGACTTCGCCATCTCTGCGCACATGGTGAACAAGATTGTGGAAGCGCGCTCGGCGACCTATGTGCGCCTCCTGACGCCCCTGTTCGTGTATTCACTGGTGGCGGCCGGGATTGGCTACGGAGCGGAACAGGTGCTACTATCTCTGAACACGTGGGCCGTTGCTGCGCTGGCAATCGCCGGCGTGATCGTGGTGGCGGTCTATGGATTGCTGCTGTGGTGGCGCGACCAGCAGGTGCGCACGGAAGGCACGAAGCTGCTGGTCTGGTTGAAAAACAGCCGCTCGCAGCGCGCATAGAAGTTCGACTTTCCCGAAAGAGTCGAACTCCTCGGAACAAGGAAAAATGGACCAAACAAACCAACCTGTTGAGACAACTGAATCGACCGAACAGGGCGGACGCTCGATTTTGGCGATATTGCGGCGGCGCTGGTGGATCATCGCGCTGTTCGTCGTCGGCGCAGTCGTGGTGACCGCCGCGATTGCGCTGACAGCCGCGCCGGTCTATCGCTCGTCGCTGCGTATGCAAGCGCAAGCGCTGGATGCGCAAGACGTCACGCTCTACACACGCCTGAATGTCGGCGCGGCCACCGATCAGATCGCCGTCACTCAGGCCAACTTCAACGACGTGCTGCGCAGTTCACTGGTCGCCTGGCGCACCATCAACGACCTCGGACTCAGCATCAGCGCCGACACTCTGCTGGCCGGCCTCGAAACGACCCAGGCCGGCGATTTCGTTTCCGTCTCCTACGAAGGCAGCTCGCCCCAGGAGGCCATGGATGTGCTCAACAAACACGTCGAGAATGCGCTGGCTTATTACAACGAACTGACCGCGCGACCGGCAGCCGCGGCCGGCCAGTTCATCCAGAGCGAGGCGGTTGAGCAGGCCAAGACGGTGACCGCAGCACAGGACGCACTCTTGCAGTTCCAACTGGAGCACAATGTCGGCGACCTGCCGCGTGAGATCAACGCGGTGCAGGACGTGTTGCGCGACCTGGAAAGCCGCCGCGACGCTGCGCTGGTGGATTCACGGCAGGCTGACGCGCTGGCCAGGCAATATACACAGTTTGCCGCGGATAGCGAAGATGACTTGACAACCGTCGAGGAAACGCTGGCGACTGTCATCAGCGACACCGTCGAGGGGGATGCCATTGGACTGGCGGAGATCGATCGACTACAGGAAACGGTTGCCGGCTTGCGCAGCCAGATAGGCGACTACCGGTCGGCAGAGCGGGAGCAGCAGGCAGCCGCCGCTGCGTTGCGGGCTGTTGTCGCCGAGAACGAATCGCTGATCAGCCAGCACAGCGCCGACTTGACGCAGTTGATCGGCCTGAGCAGCGAATACAACGGACTGGTGGGCGCGGTGGCCAACGCTCAGGGCGATCAGGAGTTCCTGCGCGCCAAGGCGGTCGAGGCGCGTCTCAAGGAGGCGCAGAGTCGCGACGTGGGCGCTCTGCAGGTGGTGGAGCCAGCTTTCCTGCCCAGCGCGCCGGCTAACCCGCCGGTGTTACGACTGATTTTGCTGGCCGGGCTGGTGAGTCTGCTATTGGCTGTGGTGGTGGTGCTGCTGCTGGAGCTGGCCCGTCCGGGGTAGAACCGGGTGAATCGAGTGTTTCTTCCCCTATGCGTCGTTCCCGCGAAGGCGGGAACCCACGATCGTGACGCGTAGATTCCCGCCTTCGCGGGAATGACGGGCAACGTCGGCTTCCCGGTACTTTTCCCCCAACCTTCCTTACTTACTGGGTCTGTTCCTCCAAAAAACAGACGATCCCGTTCGCGATGCCGCGGGCCGGCAGATCGGGCTGGCGCACAATGATGCCGGCGTCGCCGCCCAGAAAACCCACTTCAATGATGGCCGCAGGGGTCTGAGATGCGACGCGCTTGAAGGCGTGGTACTCGGTCATGTCTACGGTGATGCTGTTCGAGTCGAAGTCCAGACCAGTGGATTCGCTGTAGCTCTGCATCAGGCAGCCCAACAGTCGATCCTCGACATCGGGGATGACGCTGGTGTCCGAGCGCGCCGCCTTGTAGCCGCTGCGGTCGATGCAAGAGTCGGCGTGGATGGAGACCAGCGCGTCAGCCTGATAGCCGTTCAACCGGTCGTCGTATTCCGACAATAGATCCACCTCCGCGCCCAGTCTGCGCAGCCGGTCGGCGACTCGCTCTGCGATCTTCGCCACCGTTGCGCCTTCACTGAGCCCGTCCTCACAGATCGCCCCAGAGTCGAAGTCCTTGTGACCGACCACGATGCCGATCCGCCGGCCTGACGCGGCGCTGGTCGCGCCTGGCATGTTGAGCCAATCACCCAGCCAGCGTTCAGCCTGGCTGCGTTGACCACCTGCCCATGTGGCCAGCCCGATGACTGCGATGACTGCCAGCAACAGCAACAGCAGACGCCGCTGAAAGCGTTCCACTTGCTGTTGACGCGTGGCAGCGCCGCGCGCTGGCTGCTTTCTGGAGGTCGCTTTGCGGGCCACGGGGAATAGTCTCAAGTGTCAGCCACCGCCGCGGAATGACCTGCGGCGGTGGCTGACACTTTTCAGCCGCTATGCATCCAGAACCGCCAACTGTTCCTGGATCAACGCCATCAGTTGGCCCACGATCTGGCGGTCAAAGGCGAAACGGGTGCCAGCGGAAGCAAACAATTGGGGTAGCGAACGAGTGTAGCCCAATGCAAGGGCCGAGCGATAGGCGGCCACCGACTGCGTCTGGTCGTTGAGGGCATTGCGCCAGACCTGCAGCGCGCCAAGCTGCGCCAGACCGTACTCGATGTAATAGAACGGCGCCTCGAAGATGTGACCCTTGCGGTGCCAGCCGGTTTCCTGCTCGTTCTGCAGGCCGTCCCAGTTGACGTCGGGCATGAAGCGGTCGGTCAGCTCGCGCCAGCGGCGGTCCATATCGGCGGCGGTCACCGCTTCGGGCGCTTCGGCATAGACCCAGTGCTGGAAGGCGTCGACCACTGCCATATAGGGGAAGAACAACACGGTCTTGCGCAGTTGATCGGCATAGGCGCGGCGGGCGTCCGCGTCGCTGTAGAAGCCGCCTTTGTCGCGCGCCAGATAGGGCGCGCTGAGCAGTTCCATCGACATAGACGCCACCTCGCAAAACTCCATCGGCCCGTCCTGGTTCCAGATCAACGGTTGGCGCTGCGACTCCATGAAATGAAACGCGTGTCCGCCTTCGTGCAACAGCGTGGTCAGATTGTCATGGGTGCCGACGGCATTCATGAAGATGTAGGGGTGGCCGCTGACGGGAAAGCCGCTGCAATAACCGCCGGGCGCCTTGTTGGCCCGTGACGCCAGATCGAGGTACCCATCGCGCATCGCGCGGAAGTGGTTGCCCAGCTGCGGATCGACCTGATCGAAGATGCGCTGGGCGCCGGTTTCCAGATCAGCGACATCGCTGAACGGTCGCAGCGGCTGGCCATGCGGGTCGGCATAAACGTCCCAGGGGCGCAGGCTGTCAACACCGAGCTTGCTTTGCAGATCGCGATAGATCTGGCTTGCCACCGGCACAACCTCGGCCTCGATCGCATCGTGGAAGGTGAAGCAGTCCGCAGGTGTATAGTCGAAGCGACTGAGTTGGAGCCATCGCAGATCGCGGTAGCTGGCGAACCCTGCATTGGCGGCCAGCTCGCGCCGCAGCGGCAACATCTCCAGATAGAGATCGTTCAACGCGCCGCGCTGTGTCAGGAAGCAGTCCATCATTTGCTGCCAGACCAGCTGCCGGGAGTCGCGGTCCGGTTCTTCCAGCAAGCTTTGCGCACGGGGAATGGTGATCTCCTCACCTTGCCACTGGACAGTCATCCCGCCCGCGATCTTGTTGTACTGGTTACCCAACAGGTCGAGCTTGCTTTCGATGGCGACGTTTTCCTCGCGGAAGATGTCGACCTCGGTGCGAAAACGCTGCATGAGCAGGGCTGTGTCGTCCCCGGGCGCGCCATCTACAACCGCCAGCAGCTTTTGCTTGAGAGCCTGTTCAGCAACGCTAGCCTTGGGCATGATCACCTCGACGAAACGATTGAACCGTTGCTCGGCAGCTTCGTCAGCGGTGTTCTCAGTTACAGCGCGATAGATGCGCGCGCCTGCTTCCTGCAGCACCGCGTTCAGATCGCTCCAGCGTTGCAACCACCCGGATACCGCCTCGCTGTCGATGTCAGCATCCAGCAGGGCGTCAACATGCGGTTGGATTGTGTCCCAGTCGAGTGGGTCGATATGAGGATATTTGCCATTGGTAGACATCTTTGTCTCTTGTCTCTTTCTACCAGGAGTATGTAGAGTCGTTTGCGCCGGTCAATTGTACTGCGAATCAAGAAGCGAGGACAAATCGCTAAAGACAACACATGGCTGTCACACTGGCGTGTTTCACCGGCGGATCACCAGCGTCCCTTTGATGTTTTGATTCGAAGTTGGTATAATCACTCCAGAATCGCGTTTTGCCTGCCCCGGATAATCTGACAGTCCGAGCCGATCCCCCGCATCAGCAGGCTCCCTGGAAACAAATGAACCTCGATCTGTCTCTGCTTACCATCATTATCCAGTTGATCTTTCTGGAAGGCATTCTCTCAATCGACAATGCGGCCGTCCTGGGGGCGATGGTGTCTGTGTTGCCCGATGACAAACCGGTACCTTATCCCAAGGGACTGAAGTTCCTGCAGGGCTTCACCGACCGCGTCTTCGGCAATCAGCAATCAGCAGCGCTGAAGGTCGGCCTGTTGGGCGCGTATCTTGGCCGGGCGCTCATGCTGATCATCGCCAGCTTCATCATTCAGAATCTCTGGCTGCGGTTGATCGGTGCGCTCTATCTGATCAAGCTGGCGTTCAGCCATCTGCCGGCTTACGCCGAAGGCAGCGGGGATGAGCACACTGACACGACACAGTCCGTCCGCTCAGTTGTTGGGGCGTTCTGGAGCGTCGTGCTGGCAGTAGAACTGGCCGACCTTGCGTTCAGCCTGGACAATGTGGTAGTCGCGGTGACGTTGTCGGAAGAGCTGTGGGTTGTGATGCTCGGCGTTGCGCTGGGCATTGTGACGATGCGTTTCGCGGCCGGCATCTTCACCAAGATGATCAGGCGCGAGCCGATTCTTGCGCCGGCTGCTTACGTGCTGGTGCTGGTCATCGGCCTGCGCTTGTTCACCGAAGACATCCTCATGGATCAACTGCACCTGTATCAATACCCGGTGTTCATCGAGAACAACTTCGAGTGGATACAGTTTGCCACGTCGGTGGCAATCCTTGGTCTGGCTGTGTTATATGCACACTCGCCGATCTTGCAGCGTATCTTCCGGCCGGTTTTCCACCTGATCGGACGGGTCATGGTGCTGGTGAACGACATCTTCGACCTCGTGCTGACGCCAATCGGACGGCTGGTGCGCAAGGTGTTGGGCTGGTTCACCCCGCTGTTTCGGTGGCTGATGCGACCTGTAGCCAACTTTGGTCAACAAACCCCGGCAGCAGCAGCTACCGGCGATGCTTCGATCGTATCCGTTGACCCTCCAACCACAGAAAATGAACACAGCCAGGCTGTCGACGGCTCCTCCTGACAACCTGGCTGTGTGTCGCGATGCCGGGCAGATTCCACAGATGGAAAGCAACCCGGTACGGCCCTTATGTCTAGCTGTCTGTCACTACTCTCTTGCCCCCAACCTCACTCGTACAAATACGACCCCGTTGACACGACCGACTGGCCATCGGGATTGGTCACGGTGACGCGTACACTGCCTGTGCCGGGTGGCGCATCGGCCTGAATCCAGTTTGGCGTGAGCACCTGCCTTGACGTCGCCAACTGCGTACCGAACTTGACCGTGGTGTTGGTAGATCCCGGCACGAAGTTCTGGCCGTAGATATAGACCCGTGTGCCGCCGCTGGCCGGTCCATGAGTGGGTGACAACAGAACGATCACCGGTGGCGGCGTGGCGCTGTAGGTATACGGCGTGCTGCCCTGTTGTCCATCCGGGTTGGTGACCCTGATCTGTACCTGGCCGCTGCCGGGCGGGGCGGTCAGAGTAATCAGGTTAGCCGTGATCGACTGGATGGTTGCCGGGGTCGAGCCAAACCTGACGGTCGTTCCTTGCTGGAACCCATAGCCACCCAGCCAGACCGTGTTGCCGCCGGCCAGTGGGCCAACCGTCGGAATGCCCTGAACAATCGTGGGCGGATAGACGAACGTGTAGGCGTTCAGCAACTGGCCTGTCTGGTAATCGGGGTTCATCACCAGTACCTTGCCCGTGCCGTTGCCCATGGGCGTGACAGCCCGGATCTGCGTGTCACTGATCACATTGACGTTGGTGGCTTCAAGCTGGCCAATAGCGACTCTTGTTCCAGCAATTCCCGGGAAGAAGCCGCGACCGGTAATGGTTACCAGCGTCCCGCCGTTGGATGTACCCGTGTTGGGCGACACCGACAACACGGTAGGCGGGGGCACGAAGGTGTAGCCGCCTACCCGTACTGCCGACTGCTGATCCGGGTTCGTGACCGTCACGTCTACGGTTCCCAGACCGACGCCGGCCGGCGCATAGGCTGTAATCGCCGTGGCATAGACAGTGATCTGGGTCGCCGGAATGCCGCCGAACCGCACCTCCGTGTTTGTCGAGCCCAGGACGAAGTTCTGGCCATCGATTCTTACGAACGTGCCGCCAGTTTCCTTGCCGCTGTTGGGAGTGATCTGACTGATCACAGGAGGCACATCGTAGGTGTAGGCGTCAGGTTTGGTGCGGCTGCGTCCATCCGGGCTTTCGACAGTGATCCCGACGACGCCAACGCCCGCCGGCGAAGTGGCCGTGATGGTATTGGCATCGACCACCACAACGTTTGTGGCCGCCACGCCAGCGAACTTGACCACCGTGTTGCTGCCAGGGAGAAAGTTCTTACCGCTGATCGTGACATTCTGAGTGGCGCCGGGGCCAGTTTGCGGCCCGTGATCGGGACTGACGCCGGTGACCACCAGGATGTTGTTCGCAGTCGCGATCTCCTCGTAGGTGTTGCCGGTTCCCGTCATCGTGCCGTTGAGCATGGCGTTGTACGCGGCGACCTGGTTGGCGATGTTACGCTCAGCAGGTGTCATGCCGGCTGCCTGGCTGTAATCCAGATAAGAGAAGAAGTACCAGGCGCCCCAGGGGATGTACGTCTCGAACTGTTTGGCTCTGGAGACACGACTGAACAACTCGATGAACTTGGAATCCAGCGGCTGCCAGTAACTGAAGACATCGCGCGAAAGAACCTCCGGCGAAATGACGCCGACCCAACCAAGTTCGTCGGCCGCAGCCTTGTAGAGCCATGCCTGCCCCAGCACGATTGTCTTGCCGGGATCGATCGAGTTCACCAGATCAGCCCGCTCAAGCACCGTCGTGAAATAGTCAGTCGCCAGGCTGCGAGCCGGGAAGACATGAACATCGATGAAGTCCAGCGCCGGCATGGCGGCGAAAAGCTGGATGAGTTCCTCTGCTTCCCAAGCCCCCGCGCCCGCGCCCAGTCTGGTACTATGCGCAGGCAACAGGCTGATCGCATAGTCGACGTAGTCCCGCCATTGTGTCGGTGTTGCCAGCGGCTCGCCCTGGATAAGGCCAATGGCCTCGTTTGCCGTTTCAGGCTCACCCACCAGACTCAGGGAATCCGGGGCAAGCTCGGTCACGATCAGGTAGCTTTCCTGCGCCATCTCCTGCCAGTATCGCTGGCGGGCAGCGGTTGGCTCCAGAGCCCTGATCATATCGAAATAGGGATGAGGATTTACCGATGCAAAATCCCGCAGCATGACACCTTGTTCAATGTGGACCTTCAACCCGCGCGCACGCGCTTTGGCAATCACCTGCACGTAGAAGTCGATGTAATCGTCCACAGTCCAGGTGTAACTGCTGTTGACGCTGTGCAGATAGGTGTGAAATGCCGGCGTCAGAAGCGGATAGCCGATATTGATGCCGACGCTGTTCACGCCCATCTCTGTCAGGCGGTCCAACTCGACCTCAATGTTCTGCATGCTCCACTGGCCCAGCAGATCTGGACCTCGATTGCCGCTGGCGTACGTCAGAATCGCCGCGTAGTTAGGGTAATAATCAGGGTCGGGCAGGCCAATCCCGCAGGCCGTCTGCTGAAATTCGACCAGATAGGTTGCCAGCTGCTGGCATTGATCACCCGGCGCGCCGGCTGGTGCATTGACACACAGTTCGCTTGCCGTGAAGGGCGTGCAGGCATCCGCCTGGACCACGCGCGGCTGTATAAGCGCAGCCAGCAGTGCGATCATAACGGCGATCGCGACGCCCAATAGCTTGTAGTAGGCGTTCATTGTTAGTTTGCTCCTGAGTAAGGATAGATTGGCGGCGGTGCGCTGGCCCGTGGGTCGCGTGGATAGAACACGCGTCGTGACATCACGAACACGGTCTGACATACGAACAGGAAGGATTGAGCAGGGCGCGCTGCCGGCAGGTACTAGGTCTGCTGATTCAAGGGTAGCCCCAAACGGCCTGCCGGGTCAATAGGACTTTTGTACCGGTCGCCACAATCGAGGGTGATGATCGCGGCTGTAGTGGATGCTACCAGCAAAAGGGGAGGATCTGGCAAGCGGGCTAACAGGTCAAACCGGGGACCGCTCAGGCCGCCGGTTTGCCGGCGGCCTGACTCAAACATCACTACCAGATTTCGCTGGCCGGCAGTTGCACAGCAGGCCACTCCAGCGCCATGCCTCGTGGCAGCAACTTCTGGCGCACTGCAGCGTGCAGCAGAATCGTGTTGATCAGTTCGGCGTGGCTGACACCTTCGGCGTGCGCCTCGATGACCAGATCGCTGATGCGCGGGTTGAGGCCGGGCAGGGGGTTGATTTCAAGCACATAGGGCTTGTTGTTGTCGTGGCGATCCAGGCGAAAATCGACCCGAGCCACATCCCGGCAGCCCAGCACGCGAAACACCGCGGCCGTGTACCAGTTCAGGTCTTCCAGCAATTCCGCATCAAGCGGCGCGGGACAAAGGTAGTAGAAATCGTCGGCAAGTTCCGTCTTGACACGTCCCGTGTACAGCCCGGCTTCCTCTTCCGGGTAGCGCGCCAGATCAACCTCCAGCGGTGGCAGGAAGTGCAACCCGGCCATGACGCGCGGTGCGTCCTCGTCGGTGGGCAGACGCTTGGCCACGGGTCCGCGCAGATTTCCCACCACGCCGACGGTGATTTCTCGCCCATCGACGTAGTGTTCCACCAGCGCCGACTGGCTATAGCGGGCATGAATCTCACGGATCTGGCGACGCAACTCCAGCTCATTGTGAACGATGGATGCCGCGCTGACGCCCATGCCGGTGCCCTCGCGGCTCGGCTTGACAAACATCGGGAATGTCATGTCTTCGTCCAGCGGCTCGTCTACCCGTTCGAAGGTCTGGAACGCGGGCGTTGGCAGTTCGTGAAAGTGCAGAATGCGCTTGGTCATCGGTTTGTCCAGCGCCAGCGCCAGCGCCAGCACGCGCGATCCGGTGTACGGGACACGCAGCATCTCCAGCAGCGCAGGTATCTGCGCCTCGCGACTATCGCCCCAGTGCCCTTCGGCGATGTTGAAGCAGATTTCCGGCCCGTACTTGGGCAGCGTCTCGACAAGACTCAGGTCGGCTTCCAGAAACTCCGCCTCGTGACCGCCCTGGTGCAGGCCGTCAACGATGGCATTGATCGTCTCCTCCGAGTCGAGGTCATCCCACTGGTCAGGAGACATCCCTTCCCACTTAGGAGCGTTTTTTTTCAGGTTGGCAAGCACAGCAACGCGCATCGTTTGGTTTCCTCTCGTTGACACAACATAGGGACAGGCGCACCGCTGCCTGTCCCTTGGCGATCATATTTGATTGAGTGTATGTGGGCATTACCGCCCGCTCTGGCCGGTCTCCGACCGAGCCAGCACCGTCACTAACTTCGCGGCTTTGGCTCGGTCTGAGACCGGCCAGAGCAGAAGTAGGCGCGCCTACTCGCCCTCGCCGTTCTGTGCGGGCGCTTCGATAGCGGGTTGGTCACCGCCGCCGGCCGTGCCTTCCAGCGTCTCGCCTACCAGGAACGGCTGCCACTTGCTGCTGTCGGCGCGCAATCGGTGCATCTCGCCGCCGCGGGCATGGGTCGCGTCGAAGCCCTGCGGACGAATGGCGAATTGCCGCCCCTCCAGCAAACTGGCGATGCCCTCCTGGCCTGCCTCGGTCCGGCGCGGTATCTGGCTTTCCAGATGCCGAATCTCCAGCGGATCGTAGTCCAGCGGTTCGGTGTAAGTGGTGATGAAACCCTCGTAGTTGCGCAGAACGACCTTGCCCGGCGCCTGGCTGAGCACATAGTTGGGCATCACCGGGATCTTGCCGCCGCCGCCGGGTGCATCCACGACGAAGGTCGGCACGGCATAGCCGCTGGTGTGGCCCCGCAACCCTTCGATGATCTCGATCCCCTTGGATACGGTCGTGCGGAAGTGACCTGCTCCTTCCACCATGTCGCACTGGTAGAGATAGTACGGCCGCACACGCATCTTGACCAGTTCGTGAACCAGCAGCCGCTGGATGTGCACCGAGTCGTTGACGCCGGCCAGCAGCACGCTCTGGTTGCCCAGCGGCACGCCCGCGTCGGCCAGCCGGTTGCACGCCTCGCGCAGCTCCGGTGTGATCTCACGCGGGTGATTGACGTGGATGTTGATCCACAACGGGTGATATTTGCGGATCATCGCACAGAATTCGTCGTCGATTCGCTGCGGCAGGAAGACGGGCACGCGCGAGCCGATGCGCACGATCTCGACATGCGGAATCGCCCGCAGGTCGCCCAGTAGCCGGTCCAGAATCTTGGGCGGCATGGTCAACCCGTCGCCACCGCTGATCAACACGTCACGGATCTGCGGCGTGCGGCGGATGTAGTCAAGCTGGGCTTCGTGTTCCTGGCGGCTGAAGTTGGCCGACGAGTCGCCGACGATGCGGCTGCGGGTACAATAACGGCAATAGCTGGCACACTGCGTCGTCACCAGCATCAACACGCGGTCGGGATAGCGATGCACGAGACCGGGCACGGGCGAATGGGCATCTTCGGCCAGCGAATCTTCCATCATCGAGGTGAAGGCGCGCAGCTCGCGGCCCAGCGGCATCACCTGGCGGCGCACCGGGCATTTGGGATCAGTCGGATCGATCAGCGTGGCAAAGTAGGGCGTGATGTCGACGCGAAACTTGTCGGGCGCGGACAAACCCTCGATTTCCTCGTCGGTCAGCTCCATCACCCGGCTCAGGTCTTCCAGCGAGTTCAGCCGGTGGCTAAGCTGCCAGCGCCAATCGTTCCACTTCTCGTCGGGCACATCACCCCAGACACGTTGCCGGGTTTCCATCGCCTGGGCCTGCCAAACCTGCATCGCTGATGTGCCACTCGCTTGCATTTCCACGCTGTTCATAGTCGTTCTCCTTCTCTTGCCAGAGAAAAAACGAGCGCCCAACCCGTCGATTCGGCGCTTCGTAATCAGCCTGTCTAGGCAGTTCGATGATACCATAGCCGCGAAGGGGAGTCAATTGATCCACGGTCGTCAAGGACTGGCAGCGGTCGGAGCACTGCCGGCCCTTCTTGAGAAGCACATGCATCCGTGCTATAATCGCCGCCATGACAACTTCCCCAACCTTTCTCGAAGCCCTGGCAAGCGGGCCATTGCTTTGCGACGGCGCGACCGGCACGCTGCTGCACGCCGCCGGCGTCTCGCTGGATCACTGTCTGGACGAGGTCAACCTCAGCCGGCCAGAAGTCGTTTTGCACATGCACAGCGAGTACCTGGCAGCCGGCGCGGACGTGGTCGAGACCAACACCTTCGGCGCGAACCGGATCAAGCTGGAGGAGCACGACCTGGCACACCTCGCAGCCGAGATCAACCAGGCCGGCGCGCGGCTGGCGCGCGACGCGGTCGTGCAGTCGGGCAGGCACGCCTTCGTGGCCGGTTCGGTCGGCCCGCTGGGCAAGGGGCTGGCGCCCTTCGGCCCGCTGCCAATAGCAGCCGCACGCGCGGCATTCGCAGAGCAGATCAGCGCGCTGGCGGCCGGCGGGGTGGATCTGCTGCTCTTCGAAACCTTCGTCAACCTGGATGAACTGGCCGTCGCGGTCGAGGCCGCGCATGACATCGCGCCCGACCTGCCACTGGTCGCACAGATGACCTTTGCCGAGGAGCGGCGCACGCTGGCCGGTCACTCGCCGGAAGAGGTGGCCGACGCGCTCTGTTCGCTGGGCGTCGCGGTGGCCGGCGTCAACTGCAGCGCCGGACCGGCGCTGGTGCTGCGAGTGGCGCGGCGTATGCAGCAAGCCTGCCCGAACCTGCTCTACTCGGTCCAGCCCAATGCCGGGTACCCGACCCGCGCGAGCGGCCGGCTGATGTTTCCCTCCAGTCCCGCATACTTCGCCGACTTTGCCCGCCAGGCGGCCGCAGCCGGCATGACACTGATCGGCGGCTGCTGCGGGACAACCCCGGAGCACACCGCCGCCATGGCCGCTGCGCTACGCGGCGAACCGCTGGATCCGGCCCGCCTGCCGCGGCTGACCCCCCTGCGCGAGCCGGAAATGGGCGAAGCGCCGCCGCCCACCGAACTGGCGCAAACACTGGACCGCCAATTCATCGTCACGGTCGAGATGCACCCACCGCGCGGCATCGACGCCGCTGAGATCGTGGAGCATGCGCAGATGCTGAAGCAGGCGGGTGCGACATTCCTCAATGTCGCCGACAGCCCGCTGGCCAAGATGCGCATGAGTCCCTGGGCGTGCGCGTTCTTGATCCAGCAGCAGGTGGGCATCGAGACGATTCTGCACTTCCCGACCCGCGGCCGCAATCTTCTGCGGGTGCAGGGCGACCTGCTAGCCGCGCACGCGCTGGGCGTGCGCAACCTGTTTGTGGTGATGGGCGACCCGCCGCGCATCGGCGACTACCCCGACGCCAGCGACGCGCAGGATGTCGTCCCGTCAGGCTTGATCCGTCTGGTCAATCACAATCTGAATCGCGGCACGGACCAGGCCGGCAACGCGATTGGTCAGCCCACCGGCTTTGTCGTCGGTTGTGCGCTGAACATGGGCGCGGACGACCTGGACCGCGAGATCAACGTGCTGCGCAAGAAGCTGGATGGCGGCTCGCATTTCGCGCTGTCGCAGCCGGTGTTCGACCCGGCCACCGTGGAGCGATTTCTGGATCGATTCGGTGGCCGGCCGCCGTTGCCGATCATCATGGGACTGCTGCCGCTCTACAACGAACGCCACGCGCGCTTCATCCACCACGAAGTGCCGGGGATCAACATCCCGGAACAACTGCTGGCGCGCATGGAGACCGCTGAAGCGCGCGGCGCAAGCCGGGAGGAAGGGGTCGCCATCGCACACGAGATCCTGCTGGCGACCCGCCCGCTGATGCAGGGCGTCTACATCATGCCCCCCTTCCGCCGCTACGACCTGGCAGCCGAGGTCATCGCCGTCCTGCACGCGGAACCAGTCGCACTGCCGGCGTTCCTGTAAGCGACCCGCCCGGCAGTCCGACTACAAGGGCCGTCAGGTGGCGCTGGAACACCGGCAGCGCGTTCTTGGACGCTTCGCAGAGCTGGTTTTTGAAATGCGGCGCACAGCAGCCGAGGGCGCTGGCTCACTCACTCTTCCTGTTGATGGATGGGGCCTGCACTGGCCAGTTGACAATTAGCACCGGGATGCGTATTCTATCGTCCTACTAACCCCTTCGGCCAAGGAGAAATCGACGCTATGAACCGCTTCCTGCGATTGCTTGCACTGGTTGGGATCCTTCTCGGCACGCTGCATATGCCTTCTCCGGTACACGCTCAAGACGGCATCGAGAAGATCGACCACGTCATCATCCTGTTTCTGGAAAACCACACGGTCGACAACCTCTACAGCCGGCTGCCTGGCGTCAACGGCGTCGAATCGCCAGGCGGACAAGTGGTTCAGGTGGACCAAAATGGCGTTCCCTATCCTGTACTTCCACCGGTCAAGGTCAGTCTGAAATACGCGGGCTTTGGACGTCCCATCGACACCTTGCCCGGCTTGCCAGATCCCCGCTTCCCCAAAGACCTGCCCAACGAACCCTTCCTGATCGACGACTACGTCCCGAACAACGTGCTCGTCAACACGCCGGTGCATCGCTTCTACGAACACCAATTGCAGATGAACGAGGGCAAGATGGACAGTTACGTCGCCTGGACCGATTCGGGCGGCCAGCCGATGGGCTATTACGACACGACGAAGCTGCCGCTCTTTCCCTACGCACGCGACTACGCCTTTGCCGACAACTTTTTTACAGCGGCTTTTGGCGGCTCGTGGCTCAACCATATGTGGCTGGTCTGCGCGTGCACGCCTCCCTGGCCCGACGCACCGTCCGAATACGTTGCTCAACCGAAATTCGATGCCAGCGGCAAGTTGATCGGCATCGACGACAACGAAGAATGGACGGTCACACCGGACGGCTACGCTGTCAACACCGGCGTCGATGCCTTCTATCCGCCCCACGGCTCGCTGCCCGACGATCATCGTCTGCCGCCAATTGACTTGCCAACCATCGGTGATCGGCTCAGCGCGGCCGGGATCACCTGGTCCGAATACAACGGCGGTTGGCAGGACGCGCTGGACGGCGACGCCGACCAGCCGCTGCCCTTCGTGGCCGAACCTCCACTTAGCTCGCACGGTTATTTCAAGCCCTACGGACCGGGCATGGCTGGCCGCGCGCACCTCAAAGACGCTGAGGAGTTCGTGCCCGATCTGATCAACGGCACGCTGGACTCGGTAACTATCCTCAAGCCCTCCCCTTCGTTCGACGAACACCCCGGCTATTCCGTTCTTCAGCAGGCCGAGGAACACGCGGTCTTGCTTATCCAGGCCGTCATGCTTTCGCAATACTGGGAGAACAGCGTGATCTTCGTGACCTATGACGACTTCGGCGGCTGGTACGACCACGTGGCGCCGCCGAAGATCGACCGCTGGGGACCAGGTGGGCGGGTGCCGCTGCTGGTCATCTCACCGTATGCCCGCAAAGGCTTCGTCGACCATACAGTCTACGACACGACATCGCTGCTCAAATTCATCGAGACGCGCTGGGACCTGGAGCCGCTGGCCACGCGCGACGCAGCTGCCGCCGACCTGACCGCTGCGTTTGACTTCAGTCAGTCGCCGGCGGCGCCCAGCGCCCCAAAACCTGTCGACTCGCAGGATCCGCGCACAACCGCACCAACCAACGATCAGGCGCCGCCTACTCAATCCCGCAGTCCGGTCATCCCGGTCACGATTGGAATCGCCATCGTCCTGGTGATAGTCGCTGCTATTATCGTAGTACGCAGGCGACGCAGGACAAGCTCTCCTACCGCGGATTCCTGAGCGAATTCAGGCTTGACCCTCGTTTATTGATGTGGTAAACTTTTCTGCACGTCCAGAAGGAATCCAACCTATGGCAGAACTCCTTTTCCGCAACACCATGCAGTACGCCGAACCCGTCTTTTGCGCGGGAGCGTGTGATTTGCGCCGCCTGTACGCCGGTCGGGAATGGCGAGTCCCTGTCATGTTGAATCAATGTGCATGACCAAGGGCACGACATTGCATCGATGACGACGGGCCGACCTGCCCGTCGTCTTTTATTTCGGGATTGAACTGGGAAAACAAGCATGAAATTTCCAAAGCTGTGGCCGGTCTCCGACCGAGCCACCCGCGGACTTGGTCGGAGACCGGCCACAGCAGATCCAAGGTGATGCAAGCATGAAACGGCTCAACATCTACGGACGGTTGATCGCATATCTGAAGCCATATTGGCGGCAGGCAGTGCTGGCGTACGCCGCCATGTTCTTTGCCACGCTGCTCAACCTGTTCGTGCCGCTGGTGATTGCCAGGGCCATTGACCAGGGACTGGAAAGTGGTCAGGCGACCGCGCTCTTCGTCGCGGCAGCCATCATTCTGGGCATTGCACTGGTGCGCGCGCTGGCCAGCTTCGGCCAGCGCTACTTCGGCGAATGGCTTACCTACCGGGTGGCCTACGATCTGCGCAACGAGTTCTACGACAGCGTACAGCAACTGCCGTTCTCCTTCCACGACAAGGCGCACACCGGCGACCTGATGAGCCGCGCAACCGGCGACATCAGCGAGACGGAACGTTTCGTGGGT
The DNA here is from genome assembly GCA_020634615.1 of Anaerolineales bacterium. Lineage (GTDB taxonomy): Bacteria > Chloroflexota > Anaerolineae > JAAEKA01 > JAAEKA01 > JACKBK01. Next base: position 152,672 of record JACKBI010000012.1, on the reverse strand, counting down.
ATCGGTCTCATGGAGATGGTATCGACGCTGCTGCTGATGGCTGGCGTGACGATCGCCATGTTGCTGGTCGACCCCACCCTGGCGGCGCTCGCGCTGATCCCCTTCCCAATTCTGATCTTCAGCACACTGCGCTTCGGCGCCGTGGTGCGGCCGCTGTCGCGCCTGGTACAGGACCAGCTTGGCCTGCTTTCGACCACCATGCAGGAGAGCCTGACCGGCATCCGCGTCGTCAAGGCGTTCGCCCGCGAGCCGTATGAGTTCTTCAAGTTCGACAAGGACAACGACCACTGGTTCGCCCTGCGCGAGCGGCTGATCAAGGTCTGGGGCAACAACTGGCCCTTGTTTACCTTTCTGATCTCTCTGAGCATCTTCTTGCTGCTCTGGTTCGGCGGTCCGCTGGCGCTAAACGGCACGATCACCGTCGGCGCGCTGTTCGCGATGATCTCCTATGTGCTGATGCTGAACGGCCCGGTCCAGCGGCTGGGCTTCCTGGTCAACCTGACCGCGACCGCCGGCGCGAGCGCCAGCCGCGTCTTCGAGATCACCGATACGCCCAGCGACATCGAGGAACGGTCCGACGCACACTCGTTGGACCGGCACCGGGGTCAGGTGGTCTTTGAGCAGGTCAGCTTCGGCTACCGCGACGGTCTCAACGTGCTGCACGACATCAGCTTTGCTGTGCAGCCAGGCCAGACCGTCGCGTTGATGGGACCAACCGGCTCTGGCAAGTCATCGGTCATCAGCCTGATCCCGCGGTTCTACGACCCGGTGGAAGGGCGAGTGCTGGTAGATGGGATCGACGTGCGCGACCTGACGCTGGACAGCCTGCGCGCCAGCATCGGCATCGTCCTGCAGGAGCCGTTCCTCTTCAGCGCAACCATCGCGCAGAACATCGCCTATGGCCGGCCCGACGCGAGCAACGAGGAGATCATCGCGGCCGCTAAACTGGCACGCGCGCATGACTTCATCGCCGGTTTTCCCGACGGCTACAACACGCGCGTCGGCGAGCGCGGCGTGACGCTAAGCGGCGGCCAGAAGCAGCGGGTCGCCATCGCCCGCGCGCTGCTTTACGACCCGCGCATCCTGATCCTGGACGACTCGACCAGCAGCGTGGACACCGAGACCGAGCATCTCATCCAGCAGGCGCTGCAGACGCTGATGCAAGGCCGCACGACCTTCGTCATCGCCCAGCGGCTGCTGACGCTCAAGTCCGCCGACCAGATCCTGGTGCTGGATCACGGGCGCATCGTCCAGCGCGGCACCCACGACCAGTTGCTCGCGCAAGGTGGTCTCTACCGTGAGATCTACGACCTGCAACTGCGCGACCAGGAAGAGTTTCTGGCGCTGGAGGCGGTGACAGCATGACGCGACAAGACGGACGTAACGGCTACAAGGTAACGTTTCGCGAGGCGCTCGGCTCACCATTAACCGGGGGAGACGAGGCTCGCTTGCGGCGCGAGGCGCTGGTCGAAGACTTGCTGCCTGACGAGCAGGATGACGACGTGCTGGGCAAGGTCTATGACAGCCGGCTGGTGAGTCGGCTGATAGACTTCAACTTGCCCTACCTCAATCGCATCATCGCAGCGGTGGTAATGATGATCGTTTCGTCTATCGCCGCCGTGGCCGGCCCGTGGATCATCGGCCGGGCCATCGACCAGGGAATCACCGCCGGCGACCTGCAGCGGCTGCGCACGTGGACACTTGCCTTCCTGGCGGTGGCGCTGGTAGAGTGGATCACCAACCGCTACCGCATCCGCCTGATGGCCTATGTCGGCACCAAGGTGGTGGCCGACGTGCGCAGCCAGCTCTTCCGCCATCTGCACGCGCTGTCGTTGAACTTCCACAACAACTACAGCGTCGGTCGCCTGATGAGCCGGCTGATCGGCGACGTGGGCGTGATGCAAGAGTTCATTACATGGTCAATCACCGGTCTGGCGCGCGCCGTTTTCGTGCTGTTAGGCATCCTGATCGCGATGCTGAGCCTGAACTGGCAGTTGACGCTGGTCACCTTCCTGGTCATGCCGCTGATGATCCTGCTGACCAACTACTGGCGCAAGCACGTGCGTGAAGCCTACCGTGCGACGCGCATGCGGCTGGCGCTGATCAACGGCTACCTGAACGAGTCGATCTCCGGCATTCGCGTCACCAAAAGTTTCACGCGCGAACAGGTCAACTACCGCCACTTCGATGACCTGAACCATTCGTATCTCGACGCGAACGTGGAGGCGGCCCGGCTGACGGCGATCTTCTTCCCCGGCGTGGATTTCATCGGCTCGCTGGCGACTGCGCTGGTGGTCGGCGTCGGCGGCTGGCTGGTGCTGGGCGATGCGCTGACAGCCGGCACGTTGGTGGCATTTGTACTTTATGTAGAGCGCTTCTTTGATCCGATTCGTGATCTGGCGCAGCGCTACAATACCTTCCAGGCGACCATGGCGGCTTCGGAGCGCATCTTCAGCCTCGTCGATACGGCTCCCGATCTGGTGGACAGCCCGACTGCCCAACCGCTGCCGCCGGTCCGCGGCCAGGTCGAGTTCGACGACGTCCGCTTCGAGTACAAGGATGGCGAACCGGTGCTGCGCGGCGTGACGCTGCACGCTGCGCCCGGCCAGCGGATCGCACTGGTGGGGGAGACGGGTGCGGGCAAGAGCACCATCATTCGCCTCCTGGCGCGCTTCTTCGACGTAACCGGCGGCGCGGTGCGCATCGATGGCTACGACGTGCGCGACGTCACCCAGGCCAGCCTGCACGCCCAGCTCGGCATCGTCCTGCAGGACACATTTCTCTTCACTGGCACCGTCGGCGACAACATCCGCTACGGGCGGCTGGACGCCACAGATGATGAAGTAATTTCAGCCGCCCGCTCGGTCGGCGCCGATACGTTCATCAGCCGGCTGCCGGAGGGCTACGCGACCGAGGTCGGCGAGAACGGCGTCAACCTCAGCGTCGGTCAGCGGCAGTTGATTTCGTTCGCGCGTGCGCTGCTGGCCGATCCGCGGATACTGATTCTGGACGAGGCAACCAGCAGCGTGGACACGACGACGGAGAAGCTGATCGACCAGGGGCTGGACGCGCTGATGCAGGGCCGGTCGAGCTTTGTCATCGCGCACCGGCTGAGCACGGTGATCGACGCCGATCAGATTGTGGTGATAGACGGGGGGAGAATCGTGGAGCAGGGCACCCACGGCGACCTGCTGGCCCGCCGCGGCCGCTATTACAAGCTGTACACCATGCAGTGGGCGCAGGCGGAGACGGGGTTCAGCGTGAACTGATCTCGCTAAAGGCTACATCCTCCCGGAGGTTCGGAACATCCGGGAGGATATCGAACTCAGCGCAGGGGAATGCTTGTGACTACCAGGCTGTCTCCCAGACGCTGCCCCTGATCGTCAACGATCGCCAGGCGTTCGCCGGTTGCAAGGAGATAGAGGCCGACTTCGACCTGATAATCGCCGGGAAGTGCGTCGTCTGGCACGACGATGACGTGTTCGTTGACCACGATCTCGTCGCTGTTCCAGCGGGTTGTCGAGTAGGAGCCGTCCAGAGGCAGCCCGTCCTGTCCGGCCCACAGTGGGCCGCCATCGGTGGGATTGGGTGGGCCGAGCAAGTGGGTGAAAATAGTATAGCTTTGCGGCAGCGGTCCCGAAGCAGATTGCCAGAAAAGCGTCACTGTCAGAGGTTCACCTGCCCGGATTTCTGTAGCCGACAGATTCGCTCCCAACAAGGTAACCTCATCGTCGAAGCTGGCAGCCAGCGGATACTGTATGGTCAAGGTCGGCGCTGTATCTGGCGGCACGGTAAACGCCGCACCGTAGGGAACGCCATATTCGTTGCTCACCTCATCAACTAGCTGGCCGGTCGGATAATAGTTTTGCAGAGCAGGTAGTGTCGAGCTATCTCCCTGAAACGTTTTGACAAGGTAGCGCACGCCTGCAGGATTGGCCGCCGCCAGCACGAGGCCGGATTGACCGTCAAATGTGCGCAACTCACGGTCCCGCACCTGCCAGGCCAGCGGCAGATGCAGCACCGAGCGGTCAGGCGCGGGTGTGTAGTACAGCGCCGTGCCGTCCTGCGCCTGCGCCGCAGCCTGCCCCATCTGCACGAGTCCTACGTCAAACCAGTGGAACAGATCCTTGCCGCGGCCCCAGTCGCGAAAATAATACTGGTAGCTCCAGCCAGTCGTGAATATCAGCAGCGCGGCGACTGCGACGAGGGCAAGCGGACCGGTCAATCGGCGTGACGAGCGGCCGCGTGCCGCCTGTTCGAATTTGTCGACCGCCCAGCAGATTCCAAGCGCCATCAACATCGCCATAGCAGGGGTGGAACCAATCGCGCGGCGAATGCTGGGGGCGTCGTTGGTTATCAGCGAAGGGGTCAGCATCCAGAAGAACCAGATCAGCAGCAGGCCGTACTCGGCGCGTTTGATGCGGCGCAGCGACACCAGCAGCCCGCCGGCCAGGGCCAGCGCCAGCGGCCAGGGAACCGGCGACCGATCCGGCAGGCCATCGCTGGCGTTGGGATCGCCGCCGGTTACAAACAGCCCGGCCAATTTGGCGGCATTGCCGGCCAGCGTTGCCTGCCCGGCATCCCCTGCCAGCGCGGCGACGTTGGTCTGGGACGCGCGCTGCCCGAACACGGCCGGGTTTTGCAGGGCGAAGACCGCCAGCGGCAGCGCAACCAGCAGCGCGACGGCCATCAACAGCAGCAGGCGTGTCCCGTGACGCCGCCAGAAACCGCGCTCCTGGATGGTCTTGTAGGCCAAAAACAGCGCCAGCACGCCGGGCAGCAGCCAGGCTGCCTGATAGGTGTAGATTGCGCTGCCCCAGAAAAACCCCGAGAGAGCGAACTGCCAGTATTTGCCCGATTTGAGCCCGCGCACCAGAAACAGCACGGCCAGGATTGCCCAGAGAGGCAACAGAATCACCTCGACTCCCCGCCGGCTGAAGGCGACGTGCCACGGCAGGACGGCCAGGATCAAGCCGGCGATGGCGGGCATGATCGTCCGGGCGAGGTGTGATGCGCCCGGATCGTTTGTGCTGTCATCGGGTTGGACAGGCAGTGGAAAAAGGCTGCGCGTCAGCACATACAACGCCAGGACAGTGACCACGCCCAGCACCGCCGAAACCGCGCGGATGGCCCACATGTGTTCGCCGCCGAGCAGGAACGCCAGCGCGGTCAGGTAGATCTTCAGCGGCGGCACGCCCCAGTTTCCAGCGAAGAAAATGGGATGGTAGCCCGGTTGGGTAAGCAGCCGCAGCGCTTCGAAGGACTCAAACGCCTCGTCGAAGTCCATCCCGGGCGGTACCTGCCCCCATTGCCAGAAGCGGAAAAACACTGCCACCGCCAACACAAGAAGCGCCAGCAGGATATCGACAACCAGCGGATCAAGTCGGCTGCCGGCACCACGCTTTGAGTTGACTGACTTCTTGGATCTCACCACCATAGCTCAGAACGAACGCCCCGTAATGCATCGAACTGCGTGACCAGCGGTTGATAGTTGCCCGCTTGCAGACACAAACAGATGACCGTGGTATGATACCATGGCCATCTGTTATTGTCACACGCCGGATGTGATCGATGTTACTTGCGCTTGAGCAGGATATATGCACCCACCCCGATCAGCGCCAGCGGCCAGGCGTAACCGAGGGCCGTCAACAGTCCCAGGCCGGCTGCGCCGGTCATCAGCACCGCGCCGATGGCTGCCAGGATGCCGCCGGGGATCAGCGGCCACCAGGCCAACCGGTCGCTGGTGAAGAGCGACAGCAGGCTGATCAGCGCCCAGCCGGCTGCGAAGCCGATCAGGAACACGCCGCCGGTGATGAACTCGCTGGCTCCACCGACCGGTAGGCCGGTCAGGAAGATGCCCAGGCCGATGCCGCCCAACACGCCGCCGGGGATGATCAGGCCGAAGGTGCGGGTGACCAGCCCCCAGGCCAGGAAGATGGCTGCCAGCACTGCGAAGAATGCCCACCCTTCCATATTGATCTGGAAAACCTGGCCTGCCGCGATGAGCAGACCGATGACAATCAGAGCGACGCCGGCGGCGACGCGGTGGCGGTAGGACCAGTGCGTGTCAGTGGTTTCAATCGTTTGAATTGGCAGTTGGACGGACATGGGTGGGTCTCCTTGAGTTGTTATCCTGCGGCGCAGTGGCCGGTGTTGATCGTTACAACCCGATGATACACCGGTCAGGGTCACAGCCACCAGTGCCACAAGTCACAGCCGGGGTCACATGCCTTCCCATTCCTGCTCCTACTCGCACTCGTACTCATCCTCGTACTCGAAATCCCTGGACGAGCAGGAGGACGAGTACGAGTACGAGTACAAGTACGAGAAGGGCGAGCTTACTCGTAGCGAAACCGCCAAACGCCCAGCACAAAGAACAGCGCGGCGAAACCCAGCAACACCGCGATGTTCGGCATCACCTGCGGCAAACCCGCGCCGCGCATGGAGATGTCGGTCAGTGCTTCCATAGCCCAGGTGGTGGGGACGAGGTGCACAATCCGCTGCACCGCGGGCGGGAAGAACTCCAGCGGCCACATGCAGCCGCCCAGCAGCCCCAGCGTCATACCCAGCATGATGCTGACGCCGCTGGCCTGACGGGAGCTACGAACGAGCGTGCCGAGCATAACGCCCATGGCCACCGCTGCCAGACCAAACGCCACCAGCACCACTGCCAGCGCGGCCGGTTTGTCGCCCCAATTGATCTTGAAAGCCAACGCCCCAAAGCCGACCAGGATCGCCATCTGCACCAGTCCCATACCAAGCTGCCCTGTGACCACGCCCGACAGGTAGGTTGATTTGCGGGTCGCGGTGGTCAGCAGACGCTGCAAGGTGCCGGTCTCGCGCTCGAAGGCGAAGATCGCTGCGGTTCCCAGCAACGGGATGAGCGTCCAGATGATCAACTGGCCCGACGAAGCAAAGGCGTAGCCGTTCCAACTGGCATCGTCGCTCTCGACCGCGCTGGTGGCCTCGACACGCACCGGCGCACTGGCTGTCAGGGTACGCGCCGCTGCAAGACTGCTGTCGAAGAAGGCGATCCGCTCAGCGTCGCCGGCAAAGGGACGAACCTGCTCGGCCTGATCCACGCTCAGCAGCGCGGCGGCCAGCGGACGGCCCACGACGCCCGCGGCAGCCCGCACCCCTTGCTCCGCCACCAGCGAGTTCAGGTTGGTCGCGTCGGTTTCCATGGCCAGTTCAACCGGCTCGCCGCTGCGCAACGCTGCCTCAAAGCCGGCCGGTATCGTCAGCAGAGCAGGCGCGTCCCGGTCATCGAAGCGGCGGGCTGCCTCGCTGGCATCCAGCACCTCGGCACGGATGGCGGTCGAGCTGTTGATGGTGTCGATCAGGTCAGTGGCCAGCGGGCCGCCGTCCTGGTTGACGACCAGCACCGCCACGCGCCGGTCGGCGTCAGCCTGGCCGCTGCTGAACTGGCCGATCAACGCCGTAAACAGGATCGGCAGCAGCAGGAAGAAGAGAATCTCGGACCGGCTGGCAAAGCGCACTTGCGTATCTTTCCAGGCAATGCTCAACACTTTAGACATCATTCACCTCTGTAGCATCCCTTTGCGGTTGAAAATCGCGACGGCGACGCCAACTAGCACAAAACACATGATCCACAGCGCTGCGATGACGGGTAGTAAATCGACCAGCGAATCGCCGCGCGCCAGCATCGCAAACCCGTCCTGACCCCAGGAATTGGGCGTGATCTTGCTCAACGTGCCCAGCGGCCCGGTGATTGTCCCGCCGAAGAAACTGCCGCCGATCAGGCCAAAGAGCAGCGCCATCGCCATGCCCACGCTGCTGACCTGGCTGGGCGTCTTGGCGACAGCCGCCAGCAGGAGACCCCAGCCGGCCGCGCCGGCCACAATCGAAAGAACCAGCACAAAAACTGCCAGCGGATCGCCCCAGTCCAGCCGGAAAAGCAGCGAGCTGGCCACGATCAGAATCATCATCTGCGCGACGCCGACGAAGTAGATGCCGAAGGTCTTGCCAGTCAGCACCTGGCTGCCGCGCGTCGGTGTGCTCAACATGCGCGCCAGCGTGCCCTCGCGCCGTTCGTCGAGAATGCTGCGCCCGCCCAGGCTGACGGTGTACATCAGAAACAACATTGCCATGCCGGGCGCCAGGAAAGCCATCGGATCGATCTCGTTGGGGCCGGCGGCATCAGTGGCCGTGTTGCGCACCTGGATGATGTCCCGGTCGGCCTGGCCAGCCGGCCCATGGCTCATAGTTTGAACAACCTGCGGTATGTCGGCTGGCAGGATGGCGCCGCTGGCCAGCAACTGCTCGACCGCGATCTGTCCACCGATGCGGCCGGTCTCCACCTGGCTGATGAACGACTCCACTACCGCCTGCGCCACGCCGCTGCTGACTGGCCGGCCGGGATCGCGGTAGACCTCGACTCGTACCAGGTCGCCCGATTGGCCGGTCTGGCTGTCTGGGATGATGCTGCCGGTGAACCCCGCGGGAATGAGCACTGCCGCGGCGGTCGTGCCCTCATCAACCAGCCTGCGCGCGGCGGCCGCATCTGGCTCCCTAGTCACGTCAAACAGGTCGTTCAACTCGGCCGAGGCGAACAGGTTTGCCAGCGACTGGCCCAACATGCCGTCGTCGTTGTTGACCACGACCACAGGGATGTTGCTCACCGCCCCAGTTGACTGGTTGAACCCGCCCGTCACCAGGCCGAGCCCCAGCGTCAGGACGAATGGCGCCGCCAGCATGAGGATCAGCGCGGCGCGGTCGCGGAACATGACCCGCAGATCCTTGAAGCCGATAATGAACAATTTAGACATGTCGACCTCCTAATCGCGCAGCGCGCGCCCGGTCAGGTGCAGGAACACCGCTTCCAGGTTCGGCTCTTCGATGTCTACCGAGCGCACCTTGTAGCCCAGGTCCATCGACTTGCTCAAGGCCGGCGGCAATGCCTCCTGAGCGTCGGGGACGATCAGCGCGATCTGGTGATCCAGCGTAGTGGCCTGGATGACTTCAGGCAGACTGCGCAGGCCATCGGCCAAAGACGCCACGTCATCGCCGTCGTTCAGGTGCAGCCGCAGCGTGTCCATCTCACCTACCAGCTTCGTCAGTTCGCGCTGGGTTCCCAGGGCGATCAGCTTGCCGTGGTCGATGATGCCGACGCGAGTGGAAAGCTCCTCGGCCTCCTCCATGTAGTGTGTCGTGTAGAGCACGGTCATCCCCTGGCGGTTGAGTTCCTTGACCGAATCGAGGATGTTGCGGCGGCTCTGCGGGTCGATGCCCACCGTCGGTTCGTCCATGAACAGCAGCCGCGGCCGGTGCAGCAGGCCGACGCCGATGTTGATGCGCCGTTTCATGCCGCCGGAGTAGGTCTTGACGCGCTCTTTGGCCCGGTCGGCCAGCCCGACCTGTTCCAGCACCTCACTGACCCGCTGCTTCAGCGCCGCGCCGCCCATGCCATACATCCGGCCCCAGAACATCAGGTTCTCCAGCGCCGTCAGGTCATCGTAGAGGGCGATCTCCTGTGGCACGACGCCGATGACGTTCTTGACCTGCAACGGTTGGCTGGTCACCGAAAAGCCACCCACGCTGGCGTCGCCGGCGGTCGGCTCCAGCAGGCAGGAGAGCATGGAGATAGTGGTGGTTTTCCCAGCGCCGTTGGGACCCAGCAGGCTGAACACCTCGCCTTCCTCGATGGTAAAGCTGATGTCGGCGACTGCGGTGTTGTCGCCGAACTTTCTGACCAGATTTTTGACTTCGACCAATGATGCCATCAAACACCTCGTTTCTTCCTCGTCAAATGGTAACTATTCAGTCTCCGCCCAGGGATTGAAATCCCCTGGCTGAAAGCACGAAGCGGCCTCAGCCGCTGGGAGACAGTCGGTCAGGCCCTGAGGGGCCTTCGTACTTTCAGGCAGTGAATTTCATTCACTGTGTTGGTGTAGGCTGAATAATTACGTCAAATGTCGTATCGTTAGCCCAGTCTCTCACGTCGCCGTTATTTGTGCGTTACATCAGGGTGATTACTACGATTAACAGCGTTACAACCATGGGAATCGGTTGAGCAAGCGGTCCAGACAGCCACATCATAACCGGCGACAGGTCACGTGCCCAAGTGCCATAGGTCACGCCGAGGTCACCAGACAATCATGATTGGCCCTCGCTGCGCTGCCAAGGTATAATCCCGCCAGACAGCATGACCTGGCAGATTCTGTATTCCAAAAGGTTTGGAGACCATGGCAAAGATCTCGGAAGATGAGTTCAGAGAAACCGTGCAGCATTTTCGCGACCTTGGCGAAACCCCCGCATTCAGAAAAATGGACCTGTCGAACCTCGGATTGTACGAGGCTGATCTGAATGGCATCGATTGCAGCGGATCGGATCTCAGCGCGGCAAACCTTGGTAAATCCAGCCTGCGGGGCGCGATCCTTGCCGGCACGGACTTGAGCGGTGCGGACCTGGCGCTGACAGACCTGTCAGGTGCAGACCTGTCGCGCGCCGACCTGCTGGCTACGAATCTGCGCGGCGCCAACCTCACTGGCGCTAACCTGCGCGGCGCTGCTCTGACCGGCGCCAACCTGGCAAACACTATCCTCGACGGCGCCGACTTAGCCGGTCTCCAGTTCGACATATACACCCGCTGGCCAATCGGCTTCGATCCGCTGGCAGCCGGCGCCGTGCGCTCGCGCGCCTAGCTTCCCCCTTCTGCTCGTCCTCATACTCTTACTCGTACTCGTCTGGATTTCCGGAAGGAGTACGAGTACGAGGAGGAGTACGAGTACGAGACCGGATCACCCGTCACCCGCCTCGATCACCGCGACGGTCGCGCGCGTAACCTCCTCCAGCGATGCACCGCGCGCGCTTTCCAGCCGGGTCATCCGTTTCGCGAACTGGCTCAGTGCATAATCGGTGAAGTCGCTCACTTCCAATGCAAACGGTACGGGGTCATAACAGACGAACACATCGCCGATGATGTCCAGCGCGACGGGCAGCAGTTCGTTCATCTGGTCCTCGGCTACCTGCCACAGGCTGTCATCGGCCGCGATGAGCCGCGAGATCAGATACATCCCGTAGGCGATGTGGCGCGACTCGTCCTGCTTCAGCAGCGTGATCCCCTTGACCTGTCCCGGCATCAGATCGTTGCGCTGCAGCACGGTGAAGTAGGCGTGGTAGCCCGTTTCTGCCAGCACACCTTCGGTGACCATGTTGTACGTGATCGCGGCCCGGATCTGCGCCTCCGGTGAAGGGTCATTCCACAGCCGCGTCAGCGCGCCGGGCAGCGCCTCGTAGAAAAGCTGGCGGTAGCTGGCGCTGTGAAAGCGGCTCACGTCGCCCGGCGCGCCCATCACCTCGCGCAGCGTGCGGTCGAAGAAGTCCACATGCTTGGCCTCCTCCCACAGGAAGGTGGCCAGGTACAACTCCTCCTCCAGCCGTCCCTCGCGGGCAATCGTCGCGATCAGCGGCAGCAGGTCCAGCGTCACCGCCTCTTCGCCGGCCTGGAAAAGCGACGTCAGATGCAGCAGAATACCCTGCTCGTCCCCGGTCAGCGTTTGCCAGTCGGCCGCGTCACGTTGCAGGTCGATCTCGGCCGGGTTCCAGACGCCGAAGCGTTTGGCCTTCTCGAACAGCCGCATGGCCGGTGTCTCGCGCCGCAGCCCGCGCTGGGTCGTGGCAAACGTTTGGTGGGTTGTCATGAAATGCCTCGTGGTATGCGGGTTGTAGGGGCATGAATGGCGGCACAGCGGTTTACGCAGTAGACGATACGTGCGCCGCCATTCATGCCCCTACAGGGACGACAAAACGCGCAACACCTCCGCCACGGTCCACGCCTGGGCGCTGCATGCGCGCGGCGTGTGCGGCGGGTCGCCGTCGAAGACCTCGCTCAGGCTGCCGATGCAACCGCTGCGCAGGTGATGCAGCATCGGGGTGAGGAACGAGCGGGCCGCGGCCCGCTCGCCGTGGACGCGCAGATGCGCGCTGACAAAGGGGCCGATCAGCCAGCCCCAAACAGTGCCCTGGTGATAGGCGGCGTCGCGGGTGCGCCGGTCGCCGCCGTAGCGACCGACATAGTCGGAATGGTCAGGTGCAAGACTGCGCAGCCCGTGAGAAGTCAGCAGGCTGCGCGCACAGGCATCGACCACCGCTGCGGCTCGCGCGCCGGTAAGCGCGGGATGGTGCAGCGACACGGCGAACAACTGGTTGGGGCGCAGGCTCTCCTCGTAACCGTTCGGTCCGTCCAACACGTCGTAACAAAAACCCGTTGACTCGTTCCAGAAGCGACCGAAGCCGCGGCGCGTCTGCTCTGCCTGGGAACGATAGCCGGCTGCGTCGCCCTCGTAACCCAGTGTTGCAGCAAAGCCAGCCAGACTGAGGAGCGCGTTATGCCACAGGGCGTTGATCTCTACCGGCTTGCCGATGCGCGGCGTCACCACCCAGTCGTCCAGCTTGGCGTCCATCCACGTCAGTTGCACGCCCACTTCGCCGCCGTAGAGCAGCCCGTCGGCCGGGTCGACGCGGATGTTGTAGCGGGTGCCACGGCGATGCCAGTCGGCGATCTCTGCCAGCGCGGGGTACAGCGCGCGCAGGGTCGCCTCGTCGCCGGTGGCCGCGTGGTAAGCGCGGATCGCCTCGACGTACCACAGGGTGGCGTCGACCGTGTTGTATTCCGGGTTCTCGCCGGCGTCTGGAAAGCGGTTGGGCAACATGCCGCGGTCCACGAAGCGGGCGAAGGTCAGCAGAATCTGGCGCGCCACCTCGGGCCGGCCGGTGGCCAGCGTCAACCCCGGCAGGCTGATCATCGTGTCGCGGCCCCAATCGCCGAACCAGGGGTAGCCGGCGATCACCGAGGAGCCGGGCTGGCCGTCGGGTTGCTCGCGCGCGACGATGAACTGGTCGGCGGCCAGGACGAGCTGGTCGCGGGCCGCAGTCGATTCGACTTCGGGCGCGGGGCGGGCAGCGGCGGCGCGGTCGAGCAGGTTGCGATCGTAGGCGCGGCGCTCAGCGAGGGCCGCGCCTCCGTCGAGACCAGCTTGCGGATCGGTGGTGACGACGACGGTCAACGACTGGCCGGGAGCGAGGGCGCCCAGCAGGCGGCCGGTCGCATAGTAGCATTCGAGGTCTTTCTGGCCGCGATAGTTTTCGATGGCGAGATAGTATCCGCCGCGCCATTCGCCTGCTGCCGGTTCTTCGATGGCGAAATCGCCCAGCAGGTAGAAGGGCGGCGCGTGGCGGGCATCAATGCGCAAACCGCCGGTGGCAGCCGCGGTTTGCACGTCGAACGTTCCGCCGGACAGCACGTTGCCGTGATGATCGCGGCAGGTGACCAGCGGCTGCAAGGCCAGCTCGACCGGGGCCGCGGCCCGCAGCAGCGTGTAGCGCACAAAGGTCGTGTTGACGCCGTGCTGCATCCAGACCCGCTTCTCCAGCAGCGCGTCGCTGAAGACGTAGCTCCAGACCGGGATGCCGATCTCCAGCCGAAATCGCTCCAGCGAGCGGTAACCGGGCGGCGTGATCCACGTCTCGCCCGGCCGCGCGCCGGGCAGATCGGCGCGGCGGTTGCTGTAGAGGGGGAAGGTCTGGCCGCGGTAGCTGACTTCCTCGTCCAGCTTGGCCAGCAGCAGGGTGCGTGCGGCCGGCGGGTTGCCCGGCGACTCGGGCGGCGACATGGCAGCCACCATCAGCCCGTGATAGCTGCGCGCCAGCGTGCCGGCCACCGTCCCCATCGCGTAGCCGCCCAATCCGTTGGTCACCAGCCACTCGCGGGCCTCAGCGTGGGCGAGATCGTTGCATGTTTCGCGTCCGAAATCGAGCATATTCAACTCTTTGATCGACAAATCCCTTGCTCCTACTCGTACTCCTACTCGTACTCGAATCAGGAAAGAGAACGAGGACGAGTAGGAGTACGAGTAGGAGCCGGAAGCGCCTGCCCTTGACGCACGGTGACATCCGAGCCGTCGGCCAGAAACGCCGAGGAGGGCTGCCCGCTCAGGCTTTCGACAAACTGCGGCCCGTACATCGCCGCCACGTCGCAGTCGAACCAGGTTGCGCCGGCCTGCCAGACGCGCCAGCGCGGGTGTTCGACCTGATACTCGACCGTCTGCCCGCCGCGCCGGTTGGAATAGCCCCAGTAGTGCTCAGTGATGAACTCCTCCTGCGAGTCGCTGGCGATGGGCTCGGCCGCGCCTACCGGTCGAACGCCCAGCCGCTGCCAGCTTCCTTTGTGCCGCCAACCGTATTCCACCGCCAGCGGCGACCCGCTGTCAGGCGAGACGATCTGGTGACGCATCGGCAGCGCGACGTATTGCTCGCCGTACAGCAGGCGCGCCGTCCAGGCAATGGCCGGTTTGGGCACAATCTCCTTGACGAACACCACGCCGCGCCGCCAGCCGTCCACGGGGTCGCGGCGGCGGACATAAAAACGCAGGTTGACCTCCTCGAAGTCGCGGTGGAAGGGGATCGGCAGGCCCAGCACCCGCGTGTCGAGGAAGAGAAAGCCGACCATGCTGGCAAAGGTGCGGCCGCGCCAACTGTCCAGTTCCGTGCCCGGCGGCGCCAGCGGCGTCAGCACAGCCGGGTCGATCTCGTAGTTCAACATCACCAGATAACGCCAGAAGGCGCTGAGGAAGACAGCCGGTTGGCCCGATGCGCTCATGACAGCAGATCCTCCCGTTGCACGCCATCGAACTCGGTGATGAAATCAGGTCCGAACAGTCGCGACGGGGTCTGGAAACCGGGCTCCGCGCAGCCGGCCAGCACGTTGACGGCGCTGAGGAGGGCGGTCTCGGCGGTCAATCGATAGGGTTCCGGTGTGCGCAGCCGGCTGACCCGCCGGCCGCCCGCATCGTCCAGCACTTCGCCGTAGAGCAACGTGAATCCTTCCGCCTGTTGGCTTTCGCTCGGACCGGCGGGCTGGGCGGCGACCAGCCGCTTGAGCGCGCCGCGCGCCGCATCCGTTGCCAGCAGCGGCCGCAGGTAGCGCGTCGCCATCATCCCCCAGCGCATCGCCGACGGCCAGGCGAAGTAAACCTCGATGTTGGGAATGCCGGTGCTGTACCAGGCCGTGGACACGTCGCCCCAGGGAACGGCCACCGCAGGCCGCGGCCCGCGCCCGAAGTCGATCTGGCGGGTCAGCGTGCCCAGCGGCACATCGACCAGTTCGCCGTCACGGCGCGCCTTGCCGCCCAGCGGCAGCGACTCGATAGCGCTGTTCAAAGTGCCGTGAGAGGACTGGCCGCCGGCCTGCTTGATGCCCAGTATCAGCCGGGTCGCCGACGGCAGCCGCTGCTTGAGGTGCGCGGCCAGGCAGTCAGACGGCACGACGTCAAAGCCGACGCCGGGCAATAACATCACGCCGGCGGCGCGCGCCTCTGCATCACGGGCGGCCAGCGCCTCGAAGACCGCGATCTCGCCGGTGATGTCAAGGTAGTGGACGCCGGCAAGCAGGCAGGCATCGGCCATCGGTCGCGAGGTGTGGACGAAAGGCCCGGCGCAATGCAGCACGACGGCCGCGTTTTGCAGCGCCCGCTCGGTGGCGGCGCGGTCGTCCAGTGAGAAGGCGACGTGCTCCAGGCCCAGCTCGACCGCCTGCTTTGCCAGCCGTTCCGGGTCGCGACCGGCCAGAATGGGTTGCAGACCGCGCTTGACCGCCAGCCGGGCGATCAGGTTGCCGGTGAAGCCGTAGGAGCCGTAGATCAGTAGTTTGTTGGTCATGTCAAATCTTTCGTTGGTCGTCACTGTCGCGGAGTCAATCCACCATTGTCATTCCCGCGGAGGCAGGAATCCAGGGCCCGCCAGAGTCGATTCTCGCAATCGCGTGCAACGAGTGCAGTGGATTTCCGCCTCCGCGGGAATGACAAGCAGTGGCGCGTGCATGGATGACGGCTTGTTGTTGGTGCGGGACTCGCGGCCGGGCGATGTCAATCAGCCGTCGCAGCCTGCCCGCCAAGCTGTCGAACCAGCGCGGCGACCCGGTCGACACAAGCCGCCATGTTTTCGTTGATCTCTCTCTCGCCGAGCTGCATGACCTGCCAGCCGCCGGCCACCAGCTCGTAGTCGGCCGGCCGCCGCTCGCGCAGGTCGGGATCCGGGTCGGGCGTCGTCTCGCAGAGCACGGCGATGCGCCCGTCGCGGCAGAAGAGGGCGAAGTCGATCAGCGTCTCGTTGGGCGGCTCGCCAAGCTGATAGCGGTATTCTGCCAGCAGGCCAGCCTCGCGCAGCGCGGCCCACAGCCGCTCCTGCACGTCATCCCGCTGCCACAGGTCGTTGACCTCACGCGCTGCCAGCAGCCGGCCCAGCGTCGTCGGGATGAAGGTCACCCGGCGCAGCCGCGGGCTGGTGACCGGTTCCTCCAACCGCTGCAGTGGACCGATCTCGATCCTGTAATACAGGTCCGCAGCGCGCGGATGGTCGGGCTGGTCAGGCAGCAACTCGCCCCGGCTGAGCACCTGGAAGCGGCGCACCGGTGCAAAGTAGTTGACCGCGCAGCCCTCGTCACCGAACGCGCCGGTCTGGTAGAAGGCCAGGTACTCGGCGGCGATGCGGCGCGGCGCGCGCTTGAGCGGGATGCGATACCAACCCTCGTCACGCGCGCGCTCGAAGTCGGAGCGGTTGTTCATCACCGCCACCAGCACGGGCGCGTGTTCGGGCGTGTAGACAGCGTCGGCGGTTTCGCTCATGTCACACGCTCACGCAGGTCGGGCGCGTAACGGGCCAGATCATCGCGCAGACGCAGAAGCGCCAGATCCTTGGCCTTGCACTCCAGCATCACGTCGAAGGGGCGCAGACCGTCGGCAGCGCGCAGGAAGTCGATGAACTCGAAGGGGTGAATGAAGTCGGAATGGCGCGTCCAGACCGGCTGTTGCAGTTCCTCGACCCGCTTGCCGGTTGCCTTGTCCTGGCGTTCGATGATCCGCATCTCGGTGCGTGGCGAGCTGAAGTGGATCTTGGGGCGGACGTCCACCGGCCAGGTGGCGAGGCAGAGCGCCAGTGCGTCGCTCAGCGGCATCTGGTCGGGGTTGTGGTTGTGGTGGTGCAGGTTGTCGAACACCAGCCGGACGCCGGTGCGCGCGTGGATCCAGGCGGTGTCCTGCACGCCAAAGCGGACGTCGTCGTTCTCCAGCACCAACCGCCGCTGCACTGTCTCCGGCAACTGCTCGAAGCGGCGCACGAAACGTTCTCTCGCCGGTTCATGCCCCTCGTAGACGCCGCCGACGTGCAGCACCACCACAGCCTCGGGCCCCAAGCCCATGTGTTCCAGCAGCTCGGCCTGGATACGCAGATCCCATACGCTCTTCGCTGTCAGCGCCTCGTCGGCCGAGTTGAGGATGACGTATTGCGACGGGTGGAAGGAAAGCCGCAAGCCGATCTCGCGCGCCAACTCGCCCATCAGTGCCAGCTCGGCCGCGCATTCGTCGAGCTGGTTGTGGAACTGCGGCATGTCGGGATGCGAGGCGTAGGGCGCCAGGTCGGACGAGATGCGGTACATGGTGATCTGCTGGCTGCGCAGGTACTCGAAGATGTCGCGCAGATAGGCCAGGCTGACGCTGAGGTGCGGGTTGTTTTGCCAGCGGCGCGAGTCGTGCTCCTTCAGCCCGGCGCGCCCCAGCACCTTGACGGCAAATCCCAGGCGGATCGGTGGGTTCATGGGTGGCATCGTTTCATGGCGGTATGACGCCGATTCTACCAGAGGCGCGAGCGGATGGCAATTGAAGGTTGCCTGGCAGACGTGTTTGGCGCGCGACCGCGGGCTGCGGTATACTTCGATGGCTATGTTGATGGTGAATGGTGTGGATACAGCCGACAGTGGTGATGTGTCGATTTCGTGGGAAGCGGTGGGTTTGAACGCCGTTGAGCTGAACTTCCTATCTTAGAGGTTGGCAGCAAGGAGAAATCTATGTCTGAATCCCTGCACTGGAGGGGAGGAGCACTCGTCGGAGCGTTTAATGCGACCTGGCCCTTCGCAACTCTGAAGGCGACCCGTGAAACGATCACTCTCTCTGTAGTGTTATCAGGGATATATGTCTTTGATCATCGGAATATTCAGGGACTGGCGAGGCATAACGGCATTCTCTCTACCGGCCTTCAGATCTTGCACACAGAGCAAAAGTATCCTTCGTTTGTTGTTTTTTGGACGTTGAATTTCAGGAAGCTCAAATCAGAACTTGAGGCATTGGGGTTTCGAGTTGAAGATAGCTGATTGAAGAACAAAGCCGGACACACATCCTGTTTGTTTTGACAGCGTACTAGCTGACGGACTATAATTCGGCCCGACGAGAAGTTGAACTTCTCCGAAGAAGTTGAACTTCTGATACTCTCGGAGGCAAGATGGCAGTCAGAAAGATCACGCTGATCGGCGAGGACGTGTTGCGGCGAGAAGCGCGTAAGGTGAAGAAGTTCGACAAGGAGTTGCACCGGTTGATCGACGACATGGTGGAGACCATGCGCGACGCGCCGGGCATCGGCCTGGCTGCGCCGCAGGTCGGCGTCTCACAGCGGGTGCTGGTGGTGGAGCTGGACGAGGACGAAGAAGACCCGCAGAGCGGCACGCTGTGGGAGTTCGTCAACCCGGAGATCGTCTATTTCAGCGACGAGGAACTGGAGGGCGAGGAAGGCTGCCTGTCGATCCCAAATATCGTCGGCGACGTGTGGCGCTCACAGAAGATCGTCATCAAAGGGCAAAACCGCTTCGGCAAGCCGCAGAAGGTCGAAGCCATCGACTGGCTGGCACGCGTCTTCCAGCACGAGGTCGATCACCTCAACGGCGTGCTCTTCCTCGACCGCGTCGAAGGCCCGCAAGACCTGCGCCGCCTGGTGAAGGTCGTGGACGAAGACGGCGAGGAGCACTGGAAGGCGATCCCCATGGTGACGATGAAGGAAGCGGCCGTGGGCGAATAGCGTCAGATCGGCCACGTATAGACGTTGACGCGCAGAGCGAGCAGCCTCACGGGACTGCCCGCTCTGCGCGTCCGGCTATGGAGTCGACAAAGTATCCCCGTAGTTGCCGGAGTCGATGGCGGTCTGCAGAGTGGTCAGGCTTCGGTGATCGACTTCGATCAGGCCGCGGCGCGGCCGGTCAAGATCGATGATGATGAAGACAAGCAGCACGACCAGCACCAGCATCAGATAGGCGACCTTGGAGGGACGGTGGCCGGCCGCGCCGGCGGCGTAGCCGACGATTCCCCAGGTCAGCAGAAACACGGCAAACAACAGAAAGAGAACAACTTCCGGCACATGCCTGTCCAGCGCTGCGTTGCGGCTGCCGAAACTGTCGATCATTGCGTTGAGCGCCTGGATGAAAAGCCCCGATGTCACGGGACTCTTGTCTTCCTGGGCCGCCAGCACTGCGTAGTGCCACAGGGAATTCTGGTACTGGCCCGCCTGATCCAGCAGCGCCTGCCTTCCAGCCAGATCCGACAGGGTAACTGTGCTCTCCTGTACGCGCACATCCAGGTAACTGCGCAGGAGCCCCTGGACCTCGGCCTGCATGCTCACCGGCAACAGTTGTGAGCGCAGATAGGTGGTGCCGATCGCATTGGACTCGTCAACCACGGCCTGGCTGCGACTGTCGAAGCGCTGCAGCGCCAGTGAAAAGGTGAAGCCGAGCAGCAGTGCAAGCACACCGAGCAGCGAGGCCTGAAACGCATTGACGTGTGACCTGGACTCCTCATCGACGGCTGGCTGATTGCGCAACCCGAGCCGGTAACCCACCTCAACGGCGATGAGCAGCAATGCGAACAAAACCGCCGCGATGAGGATGCTGTTCTGATTGTACATGATTTCTTTCATAGATAGCGCCCGTTGCTCTGATCGGGCTTAACAGGTGGCGCTGCCACCGGCGATCCGGCAGGCAGCAAGGCTGGTTCAACGATAGGTGCTTGGCGTGGCGCCGCCTTGTGAGTCCAGCGAGCCACCGCTCAATTGCCGCGCCAGCCGCTTCGCCAGGCCGATGATGGTGATCACTGTCGGGCGACCCAGCGCTTCGGGAAAGGCGCTGGCGTCACAGACGTACAACCCTGGCACCTCGGTCTGCAAGTTTCGATCCACCAGGTCGCCGATGCGCGCCGTGCCGCTGGGATGGGTGCCGCGCAGCGGCGTGGTGAAGATGGTGTCGCGCTTGGCGCCCGCTTCCAGCAGAATCTGTCCGCAGACATCTTCGGCCGCGTGCAGCCGCTCCCGGTCGCGCGCCGTCAGCGGCTTGCTGATCTTGCCGTCAGGGTAGACGCCGCCGGAGATTTCGTCGGTCAGCTTGATCATCACCCCCAGCAAGTTGTTCCAGCGCGGCCATGTCAGCGCGTATTTTGGCCCCTTGAGCGTGTTGATCAGCGGGTAGAGCAGCCACGGGTCCATCAGCGTGCTGAGCATGTAGCCTGCGTCGCGGTTTTCCCACGACCACGTCATGGGCGGCTCGTTGCCGATGCCGCGCGCCGCCCCCTCGCCGTAGACCATCACCGTGGTATCCATGGCCATCCCCTGCCCCGCACCGCGCAACCCAGATGCCTGCAGGATGCGCGGCGTGCCGATACCGCCTGCCGCCAGGATCACTTTGTCCGCCCACAGCACAAACGATTTGCCGGCCCGCTTGCCGGCGACACCGACCGCGTGGCCGTCCTCGATCAGCACCCGCTCGACGCGCGCCTGTGTCCACAGATCGACGCCGGCCGCGACTGCGTCATCCACATACTCGGCCGCGCTCCACTTCGCGCCGCAGCGGCAGCCCAGCATACAGGTTGCGCCGCAGTCAAAATGGTCGGTGCGCGCCGGCTGCATGAACTTGTGCTGCGGACGCCAGTCGTAGCCCAGCGCCTGGCCGGCCTCCGCGATACGGGTCGAAGCTGCGCCGCGCAGCTCAGCCGGCAGCGGCGCGATGTGCAAATCCAGCCACGCATCGGCCACGTCAGCCTCAATGTCCACGCCGTAGCGCGTCTTCAGCCAGGCCGGCGGCGGCGCGGCGCAGCCACAGTACATGCTGGTCGCCCCGCCCACCATCAACGGACGGACGATGTTCAGTCCTTCCTGGGTAAAGAGCAGGCTGCGCCGGTCCGCGTAGATGAGCGCGCCGAGATAGGTGCCGTAGTACGGCTTGCTGCGGTAGTCGATGCCGCGTTCCAACAGCACGACCCGCTGTCCGCCCGCGCGCGCCAACTCCCGCGCCAGTGTCGCACCGCCCGGCCCCGAACCAACGATCACCACATCCGCATTGCTTGCCGCCATGCCAGCCCGCCTTTCCATGTTTCGCATCGAACCCGCTTCATGCTATCATACGCATCGCATTGTAGAACGATTTGGGAAATCGTTCAAGCTGCCTACGAGGACAAGGAGCGAATTCCATGAACGCATCCATCGGCGACCTGGCCTGGCTGGCCGGCCAATGGCGCGGCCGCTACAACGACAACATCATCGAAGAGCACTGGAGCACTCCATACGCCGGTACGCTGATGTGCATGTTCCGCTGGATACACGACGACAAGGTGCGCTTCTATGAACTGGTCACGGTCGAGACCGACGAAGACGGCCAGCTCCGCCAGCGCATCAAGCACTTCAACCCGGGACTGCGCGGCTGGGAGGAAAAAGACGACTCAGTGACCTTCACGCTGGAAAGCATCGAAGGCCAGTCGGCCACATTCGTGCGCGACACGGCCGATGGACCGATGTGGATGGTCTACCGCCGCGACGCTGATCTGTTGATCGCCTGGTTCGAACGCGAGCGCGGCATCCACGCCCCCGACGACGAGTTCCGCTATCAACGAGTAGAAACCCCATGACAGATACCCTGCAAACCTATCTTGAATTCGCGACTGAGACTGCTTACCTGGCGGGCAAGCTGACACTGGGCTACTTCCAGACCGGTGTGCGACCCGACATGAAGGCCGACGACACACCGGTGACCGTCGCCGACCGCGGCGCGGAGGAACTGATCCGTGCCCGCATCGGGCAGCGCTTCCCGGGCCACACGGTTCTGGGCGAGGAGTTTGGCGAAACCGCGGGCGCGGATGCCAGCCACCGCTGGATCATCGACCCCATCGACGGCACCAAGGCATTCATCCGCGGCGTGCCGCTCTACGCGGTGCTGCTGGGGCTGGAGATCGAAGGCCGCGTCGAGGTCGGCGTGTCGTACTTCCCCGCGCTGGACGAGATGATCTACGCCGCGACCGGCCACGGCTGCTGGTGGAATGGCCGACGAGCGCGCGTCTCCGAGGTCGCCACGCTTGACCGCGCCTTTGTCACCACCACCGACCCCGGCAGCTTTGCGCGCCACGGCCGCGGCGACGCCTGGCAACGTCTGGCCGCTGCGACCTATCACCGCGCCGGCTGGAGCGACGCCTACGGCCACTGTCTGGTCGCCACCGGCCGCGTCGAACTGGCGCTGGACCCGATCATGAGCGTCTGGGACTGCGGCCCCTTCCCGCCGATTCTGCGCGAGGCGGGCGGCTACTTCGGCGACTGGCAGGGCAACGAGACGATCTATGGCAACGAGGCAATTTCGACTACGCCGACGCTGCTGCCGCAGGTACTGAAATTGATTCGAGGCGAGCCGTCCACGAATTGACTCGAATACACGAATGAACCGGCGTGCGCTGCCCTGGCTTCTTTGCGCAGATGTCACGACCGGGGTACACTCAGGGGCATGTCTCGTTCCATTGGCCGCTTCGCCGCACTGCGCCACCGCGATTATCGCCTGGTCTGGAGCGGCAACTTCGTCTCCGTCATCGGCACGCAGATGCAGTTCGTGGCCATCAACTGGCACATCTACAAACTGCTGGAGGGAACATCGCTGACGGTCAATCTGCTGGGCCGGGAGGTCTCGCTGAACAGCGAGGCGCTGGGGCTGGGCGGCGTCGGACTGGCGCGTATCATCCCGATCTTCTTCTTCGCGCTGGTGGGCGGCACCATGGCCGACGTGGTCAACCGGCGCAAGCTGCTGATCCTGACCAACAGCGCAGCCGCCGGCTTCGCTGCGATTCTGGCACTTTTAAGCTTTGCGCAGCGTGACACGGTCTGGATCGTCTATCTGTTGACCGCGGCTGGCGCGGCGACCTCGGCGTTTTCCAGTCCGGCCTTCCAGTCGATTGTGCCCAATCTGGTGCCACCCGGCGACCTGACCAATGCCATCAGCCTGAACTCCATCGTGCGCCAGGTGGCAACCATTATCGGGCCGGTGATGGCGGGCGTCCTTCTGGCAAAAACCAACGTCGGTTGGGTCTACGCGGTCAACGCCGTGTCGTTCATTGCCATCGTCGCCGCGCTGGTGCTGATCCAATACCGCGCCGGCCCAGCCGCGCGCGACACGGGGCTGGGCTTTGCCGCCATTCTGGAGGGCTGGCGCTTCGTGCGCGGCGCGCGTATCATCTGGGGCAGCATGCTGCTCGACTTCTTTGCCACACTTTTCAGCTCCGCCCGCACCATGCTGCCGCTGGTGGCCGACCAAATGCTGGGCATGGGCGCACAGGGCTACGGCCTGCTGTACACCGCCGACGCCATCGGGTCGCTGCTGGCAGGCGTGCTGGTGTCGCTGCGCAAGGACATCTATCGCCAGGGCGCAGTGATGCTGATCAGCGTCGCATTTTACGGACTCGCAACCGTCTTCTTTGGCCTTTCCACCAACTTTGCGATGAGCTACCTCTTCTTCGCTCTGATCGGCGCCAGCGACACGGTCTCGACCATCATCCGCCAAACGCTGCGCCAGACGCTGACACCCGACCGGCTGCGCGGCCGCATGACCGGCATCAACCAGATCTTTTTCATGGGCGGCCCGCAACTGGGCGAGTTGGAAGCTGGCATGGTCGCCGCGGCTTTCGGCGTGCCCTTCGCCATCGTCAGCGGCGGCATTGCTACCGTCGCGCTGACCGGCTACATCGCCTGGCACTATCCGCGGCTACGGCGCTACACCAGCGCAACGATGGCTGAAGAGTCGCCGGGAGTCGCCAGCGCAGGGACGTAACGCACTATGTCCAGTCATGAGATCAGCAACCCACCGCGCCTGCTGCTGGCAGCATTGATGAGCCTGGCAGCTTCAGCGCTGCTGGCAGCCTGCGCGCCGGCCGGCCAGCCAACCACAACGCCGGTGCCGGTGGCAACCGAACCAGTGGCCACCAGCGCTCCTACGGCCACATCCTCCCCCGCCCCATCGCCAACGCCGTCACCGCGGCCCTTGCCTACATGGCCACCGTTGCGCCAGCCGCCCGGCAACGTGGCAACAGCGGCCAAGGTCGAATTGGGTCGCCAACTCTTCTACGATCCCGTCCTGTCGGTCAGCAACGATATGTCGTGCGCCACCTGCCACCACCCCGATCTGGGATTCTCCAACGGTGAGGCTGTCAGCGAACCGCGGCCCGGCGCGCCGCCGCGCAACGTCTCCGGACTGTGGAACACCGGCTACAACGCATTCCTGCTGTGGGACGGACGCGAGACATCGCTGGAGTCGCAGGCGCGCCTGCCGCTGACGCTACCCAACGAAATGGCGGAGACGCCGGAACGATTGGAGGCCACGCTGCGCGCCATCCCCGCGTATGTGGACCTGTTCGACGCTGCCTTTGGAGGCGGGGCGGACGCGGTAACCTTCGACCATGTGACGCAGGCGCTGGCCGACTTTCAGCGGACGCTGATCAGCGACGACAGCCCCTACGACCGCTTTGTGGCCGGCGATACCAGCGCGCTGACGGAACAGCAGCAACGCGGCATGGACCTCTTCTTTTCCCAGCGCACCCACTGCAGTGAGTGTCACCGGCCGTCTCTGTTTGCAAACGAGACCTTTCGCGTCGACGGCGTGGCCAGCGACGATCCCGGCCGCGCCGGTGTCAACGAGCGCGGACTATATGGCGCGTTCAAGGTGCCTGGCCTGCGCAACATCGCGCTGACTGCACCTTACATGCACAATGGCTCCTTCGCGACGCTCGAAGAGGTGGTGCAGTTCTACGCCGACGGCGCAGGACGCGCCAACGGCTTCCCGCGGGTCGATCCGCTGCTCAGGGGTTTCGATCTGACGCCGCAGGAGAAAGCTGATCTGGTGGCCTTCCTGCATGGGCTTACCGACGAGAGCCGCCTGCCGCCCGTGCCGGAGATCGCTCTGTCAGGATTGCCGACGGTGGAACGAATCGCCCACTGACAGCCCTCCTTCAGCGCCAACATAAAAGGAGCAGCGGGCCGGGCCGCTGCTCCTTTTATTTAATCGGTTGTCCGACGATGGTCTTGATTAGTTGACGTAGCAGGCGTCGCCCTGGCTACATCCCCAACGACCGGCGACAGCCATGGTGTCAACGATGTCGATGACATCGTTCTGGTCGAAGTCGTAGGCAGCATTGTAGCAACCATGGCTCAAGATCGTGCAGGGCCAGGCCGCGGCCACCGCCGCGATATCGTTGGCGTCGATGGTGTTGTCACAGTTGACATCATACATCGAACAGGCAGTCTCCGGGATCGGCACGAACATGGGGCCGGAGAAGCAAGGCCAGTAGTTGGACGTATTGTCGGTCCAGCAGTACTGCGCATTA
The DNA here is from genome assembly GCA_020634615.1 of Anaerolineales bacterium. Taxonomy (GTDB): domain Bacteria; phylum Chloroflexota; class Anaerolineae; order JAAEKA01; family JAAEKA01; genus JACKBK01. The sequence goes on along the minus strand of JACKBI010000012.1, from coordinate 127,218 downwards.
CCGTGGCCGTTCTGCACTGCCCAGGTCGTGATCGTCGGGCTCTGCGGCACATACCACAGAACGATGTTCTGATCGTTGGTCGCGTCGCCGTCGATGTAGTAATTGGGTCCCTGGTTGTAGTTGTTGTTGCAGCAACCGGTGCCCGGCAACAGCGGCATGTCGGCATCGCCTTCAGCCGCCTTGTGCTGCGTCAGATACAGGTAAGCGTTATCGCCCGTGCCAGCGTCGCCAAATTGCCCCTGTCCAGGCTCGATGAAATAACCGACGCCCGACTGGTCGGTCACGCGGTAGCGATAGCCTTCAGCCGTGTAGGGAGCGCCCTGCAGCCACCAGGCTTCTGTGGTCTGATCGACCCAGTCCGACCCGTTCCAGACAGCCAGTGTATCGCCGGGATCGCCATCCACGGCAATATCGATGCGCACCACTGGCCGGTAGGTGGCCTCGCTGAGTTGGTTGTCGCCGCAGCCCTGGCCGTACGCGCCGGTGACGACGCGGAAGCGCCCGTCATCGAAGAACTGGAAGTGCTGCTCGTAGCGATAGTTGCACGAGTTGCCCCAGTTGCTCATGCGGAAGTCCTGAACCACCTCGAAACCAATGACCGCGTCGCCGCTGTTGATGTCACGCACCTGAGTGGCCCCATACGGGTAGATGGGGAAGCCGCCGCCGCCGCCGCCGCAGCCGACGTAATCACGGTAGCCCCAGTCACCGGGATAGTGGGCGTGCCACTCCAGCAGCTTCATGCGGGTTGCCACAGGACGATCAACGCCGTTGACGCTGTAGGTGACACTGGTGATCTCCAAGGCATCGGTCGGCGTGGTGCGATAATCCAGGTTCCATCCGTCGCGGGCCACATGGATGGTGGTGTTGCAGTCTTCGGGGGCGCGCTCAGGTTTGGGGTTGAACAGCGCGCTGGTCATGTCCTGCGGCCGGTCGGACCACCAGATCTTCTCGATCCCTTCGTCCACCAAATCCACCAGCACCCACAGCGCGCCGCTGTCCGAATAGAAGGTTGCACCGGCGCAAAGGCGGCTGCCGTCGCACTGCGTGTCCATGTTGTTCTGGTCCATCAAGCGGATCTGGTCCGGCTCAGGCACGAAACCCAGCGCAGCTTCGACGTCAGGCGACTCGCGGATGATCTCCACGGCCCGGTTGTAGAGCCGCTTGTTGATGAGCGGAAAGACGCTGTCGATGCGCCAGGAGTCCAAAACCTGACCAGTGGCCTGATTGACGATGGCTGTCACGGTCGCGCCGCGGTCGAAGTTGAAGATATCGACCTGGTAACAGGCGCCATCAGCACAGGTGCTCCACTCAGCCGGGTAAGGACCAAAGACGGGGAAAACCTCGAAGACTTCGGCTTTGCCGGCGCCCAAATTTGTCTGGACGCGAGCATCGGCAATGGCCAGCGACTGGGCATCCATCTGCTCAGCCGTCAGCGACTGATCGGCAGGATTCAAGGGTGTGATAGGGCCACCGGTGGCCGGCTGCGGACCTGTTACTGGCGCCGAGTAGACAGGTATGGCTACCAAAACAGCGAACACCAAAATCAGTGCGATGCTTGGCCAAAGTCGCTTTTTCATAGGTTGTCCTCTCAAGTTGTGGATTCAAACGGAATGCCGGGCTGTCCCCGGCGGCAATATGGATTATATATTTGCAGGAAGGCGGCGCGCTGCACCGGGCCGACAGTTTAACCGATGCGGGGGAGAGTGTCAAATCAAGGGGGTATGTGGTTCGTAGTAGGCGCTTCAGCGCCGTTCGGAGGCGCTGAAGCGCCTACTACGAACCATCGTCAGATCAGGCAGCCGCAGCAGGCACCGGTGGCCGCGAGCCGCGCCGCACCACACCGATGATCACGAAGACCACCACGATTCCGGCGGCGACCGCAGCCGCCATGGCAAGGGACTGCACGTCACTGTGCTTTACAGCGATACCCGCCAGCGCCCACACCAACACCAGCAGATAGGCCACGTCGCCGCGGGTGAACGCCATCAGCCCGGCGATAATGATCGTCGCGCCCAGCATGATGAGGAACCAGGCCTCTGCGCTGAGACCGAACCCGTTCCATCCCAGCGACCACAGCAGATCGGTGACGTTGGCGATGGTCGCCACGGTGATCCAGCCCAGGTAGATACTGAACGGCACGTGCACGGCCCATCGTTCACCCCGACTGACCGGCGTCCGGTTGATGCCCAGCCGCTGGTAGATCACCAGCAGGCAGGCCAGCAAGATCAGCATGGCGATCAGCGTCAGCGGCAATAACTCATAGTGCCACAGGAAGATCCAGACGCTGTTGGCAATCGATGCAAGCACGTAGATCCAGCCGATCTGGCGCAGCCGCGGGTTCTCCTTTTGCGCCGGCAACGCCTGAAAGACCGTGTAGACGATCAGGCCGAGATAGATCAGTCCCCAGATGGCGAAAACATAGCCGGCCGGCACGAAGAGGACGTCGAAACGGTCACTGATCTGGCCGGTATTCTGCCCGTTGATGGGCAAGGCGTTGGCCAGCCCGTTGATCGTCACAGTCGCCAGAGTGGCGAGAATGACTGCGATTTGACGGATGGTGTCCCTGTTCATTGTCTTACTCCTTTTTCGCTGCGCTGTATGCCACCAGCACACGCTCGCGGGCAGCTTTGTGGTCCACGATGGGGGCCGGGTAGTCGATGCCGATGGTGCAGCCGGCCTGCCGCTGCTGGCTGACCGGCATCGTCCATGGCTCGTGGATAAACTTGTCGGGCACGTTCCTCAACTCCGGCAGCCAGCGGCGCACATGGTCACCCTGCGGATCGAACTTCTTGCCCTGTAACACCGGGTTGAACACACGAAAATAGGGGGCAGCGTCGGTGCCGACGCCGGCGGTCCACTGCCAGCCGCCGTTGTTGGCAGCCGGGTCGCCGTCCACCAGGTGCTGCATGAACCAGCGCTCGCCCCATCGCCAGTCGATCAGCAGGTCCTTGACCAGAAACGACGCGACGATCATGCGACTACGGTTGTGCATCCAGCCGGTGGCGCGCAACTGACGCATCGCCGCGTCGACGACCGGGTAGCCGGTGCGGCCCTCACACCAGGCAGCGAAAGACGCGTGGTCGTTCTCCCAGGCGATGCCATCGTACTGACGCTGGAAGCTGCCGCGGCGCACGAACGGGAAGTGGTGCAGGATCGCCAGGTAGAACTCGCGCCAGATCAGCTCGCTGATCCAGGTATCTGCACCGCCGCGCGCGTCGTCGCTGTGGGCCGCGGCGCGTGCGGTCAATCCAGCCGCCACCGCCTGCCGCGCCGAGATCATGCCGAAGCGCAGGTAGGGCGAGAGCTGCGACGTGCCGTCCAGGTCGGGCCTGTTGCGGGCATCGCGGTAGCGTTGGACATGCGGGTTCTCACCTTGCGTGAATGACCGGAGGCGGCGCTGCGCCTCCGCTTCACCGGCGACGAATGGAACCCCGACCGGCAGGGCGGGCTGAGCGGGGATCGACAGGCTGGCTAAATCGGGCGGCGTCTGGATACGCTCCGGCGTGGAAACGATATCGCCGGCGTGCGGCAGAGGCAGTGCCCGCCAGCGTTTGCTGAACGGCGTGAACACCGTATAAGGCGACCCGTCGTCCTTCCGTACCGCGTCCGGCGGATGCACCGTCAGACCGCCCACGAGGTGCAGCGGCAACTGCTCGGCCACAGCGCCGTCGCGCCGCCGGGCAAAGGGTGTGACATCCTCTTCGGCGTAGACGCCGGTCGCGCCGCTCTCGCCGGCCAGCTTGCATAGTTCCTCAACGGGATCGCCGCGACGCACGAGCAACCGGCTGCCCCTCGCTTGTAGTGCTGCGTCGAGGCTGCGCAGCCCGTCGAAGAGGAACGCCAGCCGCTTCTTGCTGACGTCAACCGAGTCGACCAGTCGCGGGTCGATAACGAACACCGGGATGACCTGATCACCTGCTGCCAAAGCAGCAGCCAGCGCAAGATTGTCGGTTAGTCGCAGATCACGGCGGATCCACCATAGTGTCGGCGTCAATTTATCATCTAAACCAAGGGGCAGTCGGTGTTCTCGTTAGGCACTTGTGACTAATTGTACCGCAAAATCCGCAATCGTAATAGTACGCGCACCGATGCAGCCTGGTCAGTTTCCAGCGGTCTTTTTTGCTTTTGCAGCTCAATTGTGTTGAGATTGCATGATTGCCTGTGTTATAATCGGAATGTGCCTGTTGGATGATCTATGTGCGTTGCATGGTAGCACACTTTGTCAGTGACAAGATATATCTCTTGGACCTTGACCCGGAGTTGCTCGGCACTGCGCTTCAACGAGTCATCAATGGTGGGCAAACAGCATCGATTCCCACAGAGACATCACAGTGTAACCATTTTGATGCCTCAAATCACTTCGGCGTGATTTGGGATCAGAACGCCAGGATATTGGCATGAAATGTCCTAACTGCCGGTCTGAGAATCGAGACACCGCAAAGTTCTGTGAGAATTGTGGACACAGACTGGTGGTGGTATGTCCCAATTGTGGCGAGTCGAATCGCCCCGGTGCAAGATTCTGTGACAATTGCGGCTACAATCTCAGCAAGGGCCAGGAGACGCAGGCCGCGCACGTTCCCTTGCAGCCTCCTTCCGCCAGAATTCCTCCCAAAGAACCAATAGCCAACTTCAACACCGCCGATACCATAGAAGGGGAGCGCAGGGTAGTCACTGTCCTGTTTTGTGACGTGACGGGTTCAACCCAGGCAGCCGAGCTGCTCGATCCCGAAGACTGGACCGAGATCATGAACGGTGTCTTTGAGCGCATGATCCAGCCCATTTCCACATATCAGGGCCTGGTGGCCAGACTGATGGGCGATGCGGTGCTTGCCTTTTTCGGGGCGCCGGCGGCCCACGAAGACGATCCCCAACGGGCAGTATTGGCAGGCCTAGAGATTGTCGCGGGAATGAGCGATTACCGGACGCAACTGATACATGAGTGGGGGATCGCCATCGATGTTCGAGTGGGCATCAACACCGGTCTGGTCGTGGTCGGCAAAGTAGGCGCCGATTCGCGGACAGAATACACCGCGATGGGCGACGCCGTGAACCTCGCTGCCCGAATGGAGCAAACAGCGGCGCCGGGGACAGTGCAAGTGTCCGAGGACACATACAGGCTCGTCGCACCCCTGTTTGATTTCGAACCCTTGGGAGAACAACAGGTCAAAGGAAAAGCCGACCCGGTACACACCTACCGACCACTACGGCGGAAGGCAACCACAGGCCGATTGCGCGGAATCGCGGGCCTGGATGCACCACTCATCGGCCGCGAGCGCGAGAGAGGAGTGCTCGAAGGCGCGATTGGAAATCTTGGTAAAGGCATCGGAGGCATCCTTTGCCTGATCGGCGAGGCGGGCCTGGGGAAAAGCCGTCTGTTGCAGGAGGTGAAGCGTTCGAGCCAGGACCGCAGCGAATTGCAGTGGATTGAGACCTTCAGCCTCTCCTACGAAACTGAACAACCCTATGCGCTGTTCCGGCGTCTCATACGCCGGGTGATTGGTGCAACGGCTGAAGAGGGACAAGATGTTATTCGCCACAAGATCCAGCAGGCTACCGAGGCTGTTCCGTTCGAAGAGAGAACCCAGGTTGAGCGTGTCTTTGAGTCGATGCTTGGGCTGGCGAGCGCAAAAGGGGAACCTCCTCTGGAGGGCGAGACTTTCAGGGGATTGCTCTACACCACGATGACGGCCTGGTGGCAGCAGCAAACACAGATCGGTCCGGTTGTGCTGGTATGTGATGACCTGCATTGGTCTGACCCGGCCTCAGTCGCGCTGCTGCAACGCCTGTTTTCGCTGACAGATCGATCGGCCTTCCTGCTGGTGTTTGCCATGCGCCACGAGCCAGACGCCCCTGGCTGGCAAGCCATGCAGGTTGCTGCCAGTGATTTCCCCCACCGCTACAGCGAGATTCGCTTGCAGACACTGAGCGCCGACGAAAGCGGCGAACTGGTGGACAGCCTCCTGCGTATTTCGGACCTGCCCCCGGACTTGCGAGCCCGCATCATGGACAAGAGTGAGGGCAATCCCTACTTCATCGAAGAAGTAGTGCGAACCCTCATCGACCAGGGCCTGGTCCTCCAGGACGAGAGCGGCGCCCACTGGCACGCCGTCGGAGACGGCGGCGATTTCGATATTCCCAGCAACCTGCAAACCCTGCTGGTAGCGCGCATGGACCGCCTGGAAGAAGAGGCTCGCCGCATCCTGCAGGTTGCCTCGGTGGTTGGGCGTTCGTTCTACTACCGGATTTTGCAGCGCCTGATAGATTTCGCTATGCACGACCTGGACCAGCATCTGCTCTCCCTCCAACGCACTCAGTTGATCAAGGAAGCAGCGCGCCTGCCAGAGTTGGAATACATGTTCCGCCATGCCCTCACGCAGGATGCGGCCTACAGCACCATCCTACTCAAACAGCGCCGGGCCTTTCACCGCCGGGTTGGAGAAGCACTCGAGAATCTGTTTCCTGACCAATTGGAGGAACTCGCCCCACAGTTGGCCGTTCATTTCGCGGAAAGCCGCCAGGCAAGCAAAGCCCTTGCTTATTACACGTTGGCGGGTGAAACCGCCCTGCGGATGTTCGCCGTCAACGAGGCCTTGACAAATTACGACCAGGCAATGAAATGGGCAGAACCTGGCGGCGCCAGCGCGCAACAGTTGATTCACCTTCATCAACGGCGCGGCAGGGCGTTGGAACTTCTTTTGAGGCATGATGAAGCTCTGGAAACCTACCAGACCCTCGAGGCACTGGGAGAGACGCGCGCTGACGACTCCATGCGCCTGGCGGGTATCTCGGCCCAGGTTCTGGAGTACTGGTTCGGACACTCGCAATATGAAAAGGCGCGCCTGCGCGCTGAGGAAGCGCTTGCCCTGGCGCGCGAACTTGGGGATCGGTACACGGAAGCCCGCAGCCTATGGAGCCTGCTCCTGTCCTATACCTGGGATGACTCCGTCCAATCACTGACCTATGGAGAGAACGGGCTGGCAATCGCAAGGGATTTGGTTTCGGGACCAGATTCTTCCAATGAGGATCTTGAACTACTTGCCCTGATACTGATGGACCTCACACTTCCGCTGGTCGCAACGGGGCAAGTCAAGGCGGCGCGAGAATATGCGTTAGAAGCCCAACTATTGTTTCAAAAACTGGGAAACCTGCCCCTGGCCGCGACCGCCGGACAACGACTGGGAATCGCTTATAAAATGGAGGGCCAGTTCCAGCGATCAGAAGAAGTGACTGATCACTCCATGGCGATTGACCGGTCAATGGGCAATGAAGGTGGAATAGTCGGCGGCGCCATTGGTTTGCTGGATCTGTATCTGGATACCGGGGACTACGCCAAGTTCTTCGCACTTTTGGACGAAATCATTCCGCTTGTGATTCGCGAGGGGCGGTTTCCGGTGACGGTTCTTGAGTTGTATCCCGTTGCGGTCTATGGTCATTTAGGCGCGATCGATCAGGTCCAGCAGATGATCGATCCGATTCTTCAGTTCAAAGAAACGGGGATGATTATCTACCCATCCTGGTTTTTAGCTTACGCTGCCCATGCTCTTATCCAGGCGGGCCAAGTAGAGAAAGCCAAGGAATTACTGGAGAAAATTGAAACCGACTTTGACGCGAAGAGCTACCTCATCCCCTTCGCTCCACTATTGCCTCAAATTTGGGCTGAACTGGCTCTAGCAACCGGTGCATTGGACGAAGCGTTGGCCGAGGTGGATGATTTTCTGGATGGCGTACGCCAAACGGAAGTGTTGAGGTACCTCCCCGAGAAACTCCTGCTCAAAGGGAGGATTCTACGAAAAGCCAACCGCCCCGAAGAGGCGTATGCCACCTGGAAAGAGGCGCACGCGTTGGCGACAGAACAGAATACACGACCGCATTTATGGCGTATTTGTTGCCATCTGGCTGCAATGGAAGCCGAACGCGGCAACCTCACACAGGTACAAGTGCTCAAGGAACAGGCCCGTCCAGTCATCGATTACATCGCTGATCATGCCGGGCGCGACGACTTGAGAGCGTCGTTCCTGGCGATCCCCATGGTTCAAAGCCTTCTACTTGATAAAGGAGAAAATCATGTCAACGCAATCCCGACCGCAGCTTGATGAATTGATGCGCCACATCGAAGAGAACTGGAGCAACCTGAACACACTGTTCGACGATCTGGCGGCCCGCAATGGGTGGGACCAGCAACACGGCACGGACTGGACCTTCGCGGACGTGCCGTATCATCTGGCGTACTGCAACCAGGAGATATTGATCCGCGGCATCAAAGCGGGACCGAATCTGCCCGACGGTGAGCAGGAACTGCTTGCCAGCGCCGATGCCATCAACGCCTGGAACGCCCGCAAGTTCGCTGAACGTCCGGCTGGCCAGACCGCGGCACAATCCGTTTCACAGTGGCGGCGAACCTGCGATGAAATCCGCCAACTGACCAGCGAGATGACCGACACAGATTTGGATCGCCCATTCTGGATGCCCTTGTTCTTCGGGTGGCGCGACGTGCGTGAAGGGTTTCTGTTCACCCGCGCGCATGATTGGGGCGAATTCATGCAACTGCGTATCTACATGGGTCGGGAGGATCCTATCCCCAGCGCTGGCGTCACCAGGGCATACCTGAAACGAATGTTGGGTTCTTTCCCGCTGTTCTTCAACCCAGAGGCGGCGGCTGGCCGGCAGTTTACAGTGGTAATGGCGTTTGCAGACCCTGGTGTTGGCGCGTTTAGCTTTCAGGTCGCCGACGGCGCCGTTGCCTTCGTCGAGAGTCGATTGCCCCAAGCTGACCTGGTGATGACGCAAAGCGCTGAGACGTTTCTGAAAACCCTGACAGGCATGCTCGACCCGGCCGAAGCCATCCAATCCGGTCTTGTGCAGGTAAACGATCTCGACAGCCTGGCGACATTCGGACAGTTGTTCCCGCTGCCGTAGTGCAGCAGCCCCCGTTTTATCCAGCCCGTAACCAAAACTTTGCGCTGCACCGCCTTGCCTGTGAGCCAGGGTCGCAACCGACCTGCGTTGCGCATCCTTTTGCGACGCGCAACGTCATGATTCTTCAGAGTCTATGACGCGCAGTTCTTGCGTACATTGGGGCCGCCCAAGCCAATTGCAATGATGCAAAGGAGAAACAGGGCGATGAAAACCGAAAGATTTCTGCTGGTTATCTGTCTGTTCCTGACCGCGGCGCTCTTCGCGTCGGCAGCATGGGCGGATGCGCTGCCGCCCGCCGCGCCAACCATTGATCCGTGGCAGCCGCTGACGCCGCCGCCCGGTTCCCAGGTTACCGCGCTGGCCGTGTCGCCGCAGTTCGCGACCGACCGGACTGTCTTTTCGGCTACGGATACCGGCGTATACCGAAGTCTCGACAGCGGCCATAGCTGGACAGCCATCTCAACCGATATCAGGCGGGCGCACAAGATCGTGCTGTCCCCGCGTTATCCGGCGGACCGGACGCTTTTCGTATTGGGTCCCTCGTCGGCCCAGCCATGGGACGCGCTGTTCCTCACGAACGATGGCGGCATCACCTGGCACGTGGTTTGGCATGGCGGTGAAGCGGTTGACCTGGCGTTGTCCCCCGGCTTTGCCACCGATGGCACGGCGTTTCTGGCTGTCAGCACGTATCCAGGCCAGGTTCTGCGTTCAACCAACCATGGGGTGACCTGGCAGCCGCTGCCTGATCCCGTTGACCTGCAGCCCGTGCTGCGGCTGGCGCTGTCGCCGGACTTCCCTGCCGACCACACACTGTTTGCGGCGGGCTTCGGCCCCCTCAACCGCTCGACCGACGGCGGCGCTTCGTGGCACACCATGCCTGCGCCAGGGCCAAACTACGGCATTGCCCTGTCGCCGGACTTCGCCGCCGATCACACCCTCTGGGTCAGCTACCGCGAGATCGAGGCGTCGGGCGTCGAACCGGAGAGCGGCGTTGCCCGCTCCGCGGACGACGGCAACACGTGGGACGTCACCGGCGCGGGCCTGCCCGGCTATTATGCCACGTCGTACCACGAGCTGGGAGCAACGGCGGACGGGGAGGCGCAGATTCTCGCGCTCGATCCGTCGTTCTTCGGCGCGGAGTTTCCTGCCCGACTTTACGCGTCCTTCGATGGCGGCGTCAACTGGGCGCCGCAGGCGCCGCTTCCGGGCAACGCCGTGCCGCGGCAGGTGACGACTGCCGGCCGCTGGCCCGCGGTGCTGGCCCTCGGCGACGGAGTCGCCTACCGCTATTCCGGCTCTTGCTACGAATTGCTGGCTGACGGAGGCGTCGAGACTGACCCAACCAAGGCGGATTACGCCGGTGTGGCCCTTGCCTGGGACATGCCCAACACGATGCTGGCGGCCGGCTACGCCGACGACTATCGCCACGACGGGACCTACTCCATGCGCACCGGCACCGACGGCGACGGTCCCAACATCTATAGCTACTCCAGCGTCCGCCAGCGCGTCACGATCCCGGCCGATGCCAGTTCGGCCACGCTGACCCTCTGGCGTTACCCGATCCTGGGCGATGCGGCTGCGGTCGGCAAGGATCAGGTCGAAGCGGCCGATCTGCTCGATGCCGGCTCTGAGGTTGCCGACTACCAGTACCTTCTGGCGCTGCACGACGACGGCAGCTACGACGTCCTGAAAACCTGGCGCGACAACGGCCAGTCGTGGACCGAGACAACCGTGGATCTCAGCGCCTACGCCGGCCGCAGCATCCGGCTGCACTTTGGAACCTTCAACAACGGCACAGGCGGACGCAGCGGGATGTTCATTGACCAGGCGTCTCTCCAGGTTTGTCTGCAAGCTGAACAAAGCGCGGCGCGGCTGTACCTGCCGATGATCGTGCATCGCAGCGCACCGGCGACTGCGACGCCCACTCCCTCACCGACCAGCACCGGCACGCCAACGAGCACGCCATCCCCAATTCCGACCGCGACCCCCGGCTTCGTGCCGACGCCCTACTGGGCTGGTCAACTCAACCTGCCGGCCGGCAGCCGCCCGCACGGAGTTGCGCTGAACGCCGCTGGCGACCGCGCCTACGTCGCTTTTCATGGCATTGACCACAGCGGCCACACCCTGGGTGTGGTCAACGAATACCTCAGCCTGCAGGCACAGATCGACCTCGGACCAGGTGCAACCGGCCCCAACGGCGTGGCGGTGATCCCCTCCGACGGACGTGTCGTGATCGCCAACCGCCAGACCAACAACGCCAGCGTCGTCGAACCGGTGACCGGCGCCGTCGTTGCGACGCTCCCCGCCGGTTTGATGCCTGACGGAGTAGTCGTTCAGGCTGGCTTCGGCTACATTGCTAACTTCGGCAGCGACAGCGTAACGGTCTTTGACCCGGCGTCACTGTCGGTCGTAGCTACACTGACCGGCGTCGGCGATGAGCCTTCGATGCTCGTTGCTGGCGAACCCGGCAGCAATGAGGTCTTTCTGACCGCCCATGGATCCAACCAGGTGTTCCATCTGCGCGGAACCAGCGTGCTCGGCCATTGGGACGGCATCGCCGCGCCCTACGGCATCACATACGACGCTGCCAGCCGCCGGCTCTACGTTGCTAACCGTGGCCCGGCGCACACGGTGACGGTGATCGACGTCGCCCTCGACGCGGTGGTGGGAACCATCCCCGTCGGCAAGGAACCATACGTGCTGCTGGTCAACCCGGAAAGCGGGCATCTGTTCGTGGCCTGCGGCGACGAGGTGAAGGTCTACGACACCTACAACTGGTCGCCGCTGACCAGCATCCCGGTGCCGCCCGGTGCAACGGAGGGCATCGCCTTTGAGCCGCGGCTGAGCAAGGTCTTCGTGACCAGCGCGGCCAGCGATGCGCTGACGGTCATCCAGGACCAGGGACCGGCGCGCGTCCTCTTCTCCAGCGACCGCGACGGCAACGGTGAGATCTACCGCATGCTGCCCGACGGCCGCAACGTCCAACGCCTCACGTTCACCGCGGACTCCTGGGAAACCAGGGCCGTCGGTTCGCCGGACGGCCGCTGGATCGCCTATGAGCGCCATGAAACCCTTGGCCCCAACCAGATTTGGCTGATGAGCCGCGATGGCCGCAACGCGCACATGTTAACCGACGGGCTCAGCGACAACGTGCAACCGACCTGGTCGGCCGACAGCAGCAAGCTGGCCTTCGCCTCCAGCCGCGACGGCGACTGGGAGATCTACGTGCTGGATCTCGCCACCCGCGCGGTGACTCGTCTGACCGACAACACCTGGGACGATTTCCAGCCGGACTGGTCGAAGATCAACGGACGTATCGCGTTTGTCTCCACCCGTTACACGCCCAACGGAGAGTTGTTCACCATGGCTGCCGACGGCAGCGACGTGCAGCAGTTGACCAGCAACATCAACGGTGATAGCGAGCCGAGCTGGTCACCACTGGCCAACCGGCTGGCATTCTTCGGCACGCGCCCGGCCGGCCAGGCGCTCTACACCGTACACAGCGACGGCAGCAGCGTGCAGCTATTGGCGCCGCAGTTGCTGCGTCCCAACGCGCCGGCATGGGGCTTCGTCGGCGACGCGATTGTGTTCAGCGGCTACCGACCCGGCAACGGCTACAGCGAGATCATGCGCATCGAAGCCGACGGCAGCGGGCTGGCGCTGCTGACGAACAACGAGGTTAACTTCGACTACTCGCCCGGCTGGCTGCCGGGCTGGTGAACAACGATTCTGAGGAGGTAACCAATTGAAGCCAGCCTGTCGATCACCTTCCGAACGAGCGCCGTACGCCGGTACTGAACAGATAGATCAGCAAGCCGAGGGGGTGACACGAGGAAGCGGATTACGTCTTCGCCTCGATGGTCGAGCGCGACACCAGCCAAAGCGCCAGCAGGGCAAACAATGCGCCTTCCACTACCCGCACCTGCCCGATGGCCGGCAGCGGCAGGCTCAGCCACCAGCCCACCAACTGCCCCGCGCCAAATCCCAGCAGAGCGGCCAGCACATCGACAATCCAGGAACGCAGACCGCCGCCGCGCCAGACGTACCAAAGCGTTGCCAGCAACACCGCCAGCACCGTGGACAGGATCAACGATGGTGGAAGAAACTCGCTAAACGTCGTCATACCACCACCCGACGATCTGCGCAAGCCGGATGCAATCCTCCGCAACCTGCCACCTGCAACTTGCCACCCGTAACCTTCATCACATCACCACCCCGCCGTTGACGTTGACCACCTGGCCGGTTAGAAAGGCAGCCTCGTCCGATGCCAGGAAAACAGCCGCGGCCGCCACATCGTCCGGCGTTCCCCAGCGCGCCAGCGGCGTTTGACGACGCACGCGCTCATACAACTCCCGGTTCACCGTCTCGCCCCACTCGGTCTCGATCCAGCCGGGCGACACCACGTTGACCCGCACTTCGGGCGCGAGACCGCGTGCCAGCGCCTTGCTGAAGCCGATGACCGCGGCCTTGCTGGCAGCGAAGAGCTGGCCGCTTTCGGTGCTGACCCCGCCGGTCAGCGCCTGATCCCAGCCAACGTTGATGATCTGTCCGCTGCCCTGTTCTTTCATCCGCCGGCCGGCCCCATGCGAACAGAGCAGCGCGCCGCGCACGTCCACGTCCAGCAGCACCTGCAGGCGATCGGCAAACGGCTGATGCAGCGCGCCGCCGGTCAGAATATCCGCGCCGGCGTTGTTGACCCAGACATCGACCCGCCCAAACGCCTGCCACGCCTCGTCCACCAGCCGGTCAATCTCCGCTGGTCGAGCCACATCGGCCAGCACCACCGCGGCCCGGCGACCCAGCCGCCGTATCTGCGCTGCCACCTGTTCAGCGGCATTCGCGCGCCGGCCGTGGACGATCACATCCGCGCCGGCGCGCGCAAAAGCCAGCGCCAGCGCGCGGCCGATGCCGCTGGTGCTGCCGGTGACGACAGCTATCTTGCCACTGAGATGTTGGGAGAAGGTGGTTTCGCTCATAGGTCTGTCAACTGTTTCGGGGAACGTAATGCGTAATGCGTAATGCGTGATTCAGAAGCGGTTCGGCTCACGCATTACGTTTCACACTTCTCACAATCGCATCCGTCATCTTCGCGACCCGCGCCATGGTCAGCACATCATGCACGCGCACGATGTCTGCGCCGCGGGCGATGGCGATGGCGACGGTGGCCGCGGTGCCTTCGACGCGCTGGTCGGGCGGCAGATCCAGAGTGTAGCCGATGAATGACTTGCGGCTGGGTCCGGCCAGGATCGGGAAGCCCAGGCTGCGCAGCTCGCCCAGCCGGTTGAGCAGCTCCAGGTTCTGCGCCACGGTCTTGCCGAAGCCGATGCCAGGATCGAGGATGATGCGTTCGGCCGGGACGCCGGCACGCCGCGCCAGGTCGATGCTGACCTGCAACTCGGCCGCGATGTCGGCGATCAGGTCGTCGTAGTCCGTGCCCACGTAGCGGCCGCCCAGCGCCGGGTCGATGCTGACGTGCTCGCGCTTGCTGCGGTTGTGCATCAACACTGCCAGCGCGCCGGCCCGGGCCGTCACCTCGGCGATGCGCGGCTCCAGGCGAAAGCCCCACACGTCGTTGACAATGCTGGCGCCGGCGGCCAGCGCCGCCTCGGCCACCGACGCCTTGGAGGTGTCGACGGAGATGGGCACGTCCACCGCGTCCACCAGGCCACGGATGACCGGCAGCACGCGCCGCAGCTCCTCGTCGGCGTCAACCGGCTGCGAGCCGGGCCGGGTGCTCTCGCCGCCGACGTCCAGAATGTGTGCACCTTCGGCCACAAAACGGCGTCCCTGGGCAACTGCGGCATCGATCCACGCGCCATCGCCGCCGTCTGCCAGCCCGTCGCCGGAGAAACTGTCCGGGGTCGCGTTGATGATGCCCATGATGTAGGTCTGGCTGCCCCAGGCGAATGGGTGGTGGCGGATACTGAGTGCTGCGGGGAACATGGTGACAAGGTGACTGGGTGACTGGGTGACCAAGCAAACAAGACGCAGGACGTATGCTGCGCAAGAGTATAGCTTGCTTGCAGCAAGCGGGCAAACACTGGCGCCGTCCCGCTTGGCGAATCTTGTGCCATCGGCTACAATCGGTACACGTTCTGTTAACCAACTGTCAACAACAATCGTCCCTCTCCCCCGTGAGGAAACTCATGTTCTGTAGTCTTCGCAGAGTTCCCCTTGTCTTGCTGATCATCCTCGTGCTGCTGGTGAGTTCCGCCTGCTCGCGCGCAGGCCAGTCGGGCAGCGCCGAGGCCAGCGCTGGCTCCGGACGCGCCATCCAGAACAAAGGCTCCGATACCATCGTCAACCTGGCGCTGGCCTGGGCGGAAGCGTACCGCGAGGTACAACCGGACGTGTCCATCGCGGTCACCGGCGGCGGTTCAGGCACCGGCATCGCGTCGCTGATCAACGGCACGGTGGACATCGCCAACGCTTCGCGAGAGATGAAGGAAAGCGAGAAAGAGGAGGCGAGGGCCAACGGTTTCGACCCGGTGGAGCATCTGATCGCCATCGACGCGCTGGCGGTCATCGTCAACCTAGAGAACCCGGTGGACCGCCTGACCATCGACCAACTGGCCGACATTTTCACCGGGCGCATAACCAACTGGAAGGATGTGGGCGGCAACGACGAGGACATCGTGCTGGTCTCGCGCGAGACCAACTCCGGCACCCACGTCTACTTCCTGGAAGAGGTGGTGCGCAAGGGTGAGAAGGACAACACGGACATCTTCGCCCCGCAGACGCTGCTGATGCCGTCGTCGGTGGGCATTACCAGCGAGATCCAGCGCAACCCGCGCGCGATCGGCTATGACGGATTGGGCTACGTCAGCGAACATGAAAAGATGCTGGAAGTGGCCAAGGACGCCCAGTCGCCCTACGTCATGCCCAGCGTCGCGACCGGCGCTGACGGGTCTTACCCCATTGCCCGCGGGCTGTTCATGTACACCGCCGGCGAGCCCACCGGCGCTATCGCCGACTACATTGCCTGGATCAAAGGCCCGGCCGGCCAGCAGATCGTCGCCGATCTGGGCTTCGTGCCGCTGACGGAGGAATAGGAATCCATGGACACTGCCCAGGCTCCCCCTGAGAGTCTTCCTAACCGGCGCATCGGTGAGCGTATCATCGAAGGCGTCATCTTAGTCGCCGGCATCTCGACAATCCTCATAGTTGCCCTGATCTTTCTTTTCCTGCTCAAAGAGGGGATCAACGCATTTCTCGACATCCCCCTGCGCCAGCTTTTCGGCGACCGCTGGTATCCCATCGAGGGCATCTACGGGCTGATGCCGTTGCTGGTCGGCACGACGTTGGTGACCATCGGCGCGGTGATTATCGCCGTTCCGCTGGGGCTGGTGGCGGCGATCTACCTGGGCGAGTTTGCACCACAGTGGCTGCGGGAGATTCTCAAGCCGCTGATCGAGATACTGGCCGGCATTCCCTCCATTGTGCTGGGCTTCCTGGGCTGGGTGGCATTGGCGCCGCTGATCCAGAACGCGGGCGCAGACACCGGGCTGACCGCGTTCACCGGCTCGCTGCTGTTGGCCTACATGTCGCTGCCGACCATCATTAGCATCTCCGAGGACGCGCTCTATGCCGTTCCCAGGGAATACCGCGACGGCGCGCTGGCCATCGGCGCGACCCAGTGGCAGACCATCTGGCGGGTGGTGCTGCCGGCTGCCCGCTCCGGGCTGGTCATTGCGGTGATGCTGGGCATCGGCCGCGTGATCGGCGAGACCATGGGTGTATTGCTGGTCACCGGCAACGCCGCCAACATGCCGGCCTTTGGTCCGGGGATGTTCTTCAACCCGGTGCGCACCATGACCGCCACCATCGCGGCCGAAATGGGTGAAGTGGCCCAGGGCAGTCTGCACTACAGCGTGTTGTTCGGCATCGGGCTGATCCTCTTCCTGATCACCTTTGTGGTCAACTGGCTGGCGGCGCGGCTGGTGGGTGTCTCCGGCGCGCGCACCAAGGTAGGAGGCCAGGTATGAGCCGCCAGCAGACGCAGCGCCTGGCGTCTGTGCTGATCACCTTGACCGCGGTGCTGGTGTTTGTGCCGGTGATCGTGGTCATCGTTTACCTGATCTGGCAGGGCATCGGAGCGATCTCGTGGGAGTTCCTGACCCAGCCGCCAAGGAACGGCATGACCGAGGGCGGCATCTGGCCCGCCATTCTGGGCACGCTGATCCTGACCATGGGCACGGCGCTGGTGTCGATGCCGTTCTCGATTGCGACGGCCATCTATCTGGCCGAGTATGCCGGCGACAACCGGCTGACGCGCACGATTCGCATGGCCATCGTCAACCTGGCGGGCATTCCGTCCATCGTCTACGGGCTGTTCGGGCTGGGCGCGTTCGTGCTGGCCGCCGGCTTTGGTACGTCGATCCTGGCCGGCTCGCTGACGCTGGGCATCATGACCATGCCGGTCGTCATCAGTACCGCCGAGGAAGCCATCAACTCGGTGCCGCAGCAGTTCCGCACGGTCAGCCTGAGCCTGGGCGCCAGCAAATGGCAGACGATCTGGCACCAGGTGCTGCCGCACGCCCTGCCCGGCATCATCACCGGCATGATTCTGGGGCTGAGCCGGGCGGCCGGCGAGACGGCCCCCATCCTGTTCACCGTGGCTGCGTTCTACGTGCCGACGCTCCCGACATCGATTTTCGACCAGACTATGGCGCTGCCCTATCACCTGTACGTGATTGCGACCCAGGTGCCGGGGATGCCGCTGAAGATCCAGTACGGCACCGCGCTGGTGCTGCTGCTGATCACGCTGACGATGACGTTGATCGCCACCGTGGTGCGAACAGCAGTGCGCCGCCGCCGCGATTGGTAGGCGCTTCGGCAAGCTCAGCCGGCGGACCGGATGCCGCATCGATAACCATGCAACCCAAGATTTCGCTGCAAAACGTCTTTTATACCTACGCCGACGAGACCGAGGCGCTGCGCAACGTTTCGCTGGATGTGCTGCCCAACCAGGTGTTCGTGCTGTTTGGCCCGTCGCGCAGCGGCAAGTCTACCCTGCTGCGGCTGCTGAACCGCCTGTCCGACCTGACGGAAGGTGCGCGTTTTCAGGGGACGGTTCTGGTCGATGGTCGCAATATTTTCGACAGGTCGGTGGATGTTTTCGACCTGCGCCGTCGGGTCAGTATGGTCTTTGCCGTGCCGACGCCGTTGCCCGGCTCGATCCGCGATAACCTGACCTACGGGTTGAAGATGGCCGGCCAGCGCAACGCATCGCTGCTGGAAACGCGCGTCCACCGGTCGCTGGAACAGGCCGGCCTGTGGGACGAGGTGAAGGACCGGCTGGATAGCTCGGCCATGGCGCTGTCGGGCGGCCAGAAACAGCGGCTCTGCCTGGCGCGCAGCCTGGCCCTGGAACCGGAAGTCATCCTGCTGGACAACCCGACCTCCGGCCTCGACCCGATTTCGACCAGTGTGGTCGAGGAGACACTGCGCGAGCTGACCGACCAGTACACCATCATCATGGTGCCGCACAGCGTGCAGCAAGCAGCCCGCATCGCCGACCGGGCCGGGTTCCTGCTGAACGGTGAACTGGTCGAGGTGAACGACACCGAGTCGATCTTCCTCCACCCGCTCGACAAACGGACCGAGGACTACATCACCGGGCGCTTCGGCTAGGGCGTTCCGGTGATCGGTATTCGGTAATCGCTGAACGGTAAACAGTTGCCGAGAGCTACCCGCTTACTTGTCCACTTGTTTACTTGTTTACTTGTCTACCTGCTTACTTGTTTACTTGCATACTTGCATACACGCCTACTCATCCAATGCAAAACAAGATCGAAGTCAACGATTTCAGCTTCTTCTACGGCGACTTTCAGGCGTTGATCGACCTGAACATCCCGATCCGCGAGAAGCAGATCACCGCGCTGATCGGACCTTCCGGCTGCGGCAAGTCCACCTTTCTGCGCTGCCTGAACCGGATGAATGACACTATCGATGGTACGCGGGCCGAGGGGCAGGTGCTGCTGGATGGCAGGAACGTCTACGAGGCCGATGTTGACGTGGTGGAACTGCGCCAGCGGATCGGCATGGTGTTCCAGCGGCCCAACCCGTTTCCGCAGAGCATCTACGACAACGTAGCGTTCGGACCGCGGGTGTTGGGCATGGCACGCGGCGCAAAGCTCGATAATCTGGTGCAAGACAGCCTGGAAGGTGCGGCGCTGTGGAGCGAGGTGCGGCATCGCCTCAAGGATCCCGCCATGAGCCTCAACGCCGGCCAGCAGCAGCGGCTGTGCATCGCCCGCGCCATCGCCGTCGCGCCCGAGGTTATTCTGATGGACGAGCCGTGCTCGGCGCTGGACCCGGTCGCGACCCTGAAGGTCGAGGAGTTGATGCGCGAGCTGGCCGAGAACTACACCATCGTCATCGTGACCCATAACATGCAGCAGGCGGCGCGCGCATCGGACTGGACCGGCTTTTTCTGGCTGGGCCGCCTGGTAGAATTTGCTGAGACTGCGAACATCTTCGGCGCTCCCAGGGAGGAGTTGACCGAGGCATACATTACTGGCCGCCGCGGCTAACGCGAGAGGAGTTGACCGATGAATATTCGCCAGCGATTTGAACAACAATTGGGCGAGTTGAAAGAAGATGTGTTGAAAATGGGGAGTATCGTGGAGAACGAACTCTACGTTGCCATGGACGCGCTGGAGCGTCTGGACACGGCCCGCGCTCGCGAGGTCCACCAACTCGACAACGAGGTCAACAACACCCGCTTCGAGATCGAGGAGAAGTGTTTCGCCCTTATCGTCACCCAGCAGCCAGCAGCCCGTGACCTGCGCGCCATCGTCACGGTGATGAACATGATCGTGGACCTGGAGCGCATGGGCGACCAGGCCAAAGGCATCGCCAAGGTCGTGCCGCACATGGTCCACTCGTCTGACATTCCCCGCCCGCGCGAGCTATGGCAGATGAGCACCATGGTGGGGAGGATGCTGAACCAGACCATGACCGCCTACGCCCACGACAACGTCGATCTGGCATTGCAGGTGGCTCGACAGGACGACGACGTAGACGCTCTCTATGCCAAGGTTTTTGCGCAGATCATGGACCACATGGCGCAGGTTGGCAGCAGCGAGAAGGTCGAGGCCACTTACGAAGCGTTGCGCGCAGCACGCGAGCTGGAGCGCTACGGCGACCTGGCCACTAACATCGCTGAGCGCGTCATCTACATGGTCACCGGCCGCTTCCAGGAGATCAATGTCGACAAGGACGACTCGATACAATAAACCGTGTGACCTATGGTACTATGGTCGGTTCCCAACCGGGTAAGGACATCCCGCTCCGGCCGGTCTTTGTTTGCACCCCGGCAGGGGCCGACCGGGCCAGCCGAGAGACAATGTTGCAAGCAGCGCTGGATTTGTCGAAGTCTTGACACAGTTTACAGCTTATGCTATAGTCGGCTGGTAGCGTTAACAACCCAATAGTAGGCCGTGTGGTGGTACCCCAGACCCGGATGTCGGGGTACAAACTCACAGAGTTTGGGCGAAGCCGGTGAGAGTCCGGCGCTGTCGCGCAACTGTAATTGGAAGTGGCATGTTGCAAGTGGCAGGTGGCAGGTATCGGAACTTGCAACCTGCAACCCTGCAACCTGCAACTCCCCCAAGAGCCAGGACGACCGCCACTGCACCGGTCCGCTGAACCCTTCGACGTAAAGGAGTGCGGATGATGCCCGAATTGACCCCAGGAAGCGGAACCACGGTTCAGCCTCCCGCCTCAACCACAGACACCTCTCGCCCGACGGCCCGCGTCGGGCGATTTGTTTTGGATGAGCCAGACCCTCGCCCGACGCTGCCGGTTGAAACCGGCGTCTGGCACAGCCGAAAGCCTGCTTCAGCAGGCTCCGACGATCGCCCGCGCAAGTACAACACACACCCCAACTTCGGATCACAACGCCGGCGCGCGCTGCGCACGGCGCTGTTTGTATTTGGCGTGGCGTTGAGCCTGATGCTCGCATTGCAGGCCGCGTTTTCTGTCGCAGACGCGCGCACCCTCACCCTGAGGGAGAGGGAGAACCCAAGCGTTTCCAACGGCCCTATGGAGGCGGCCCAGGAGGACATCAACCACGCCGACGTCCTGGTCGACTTCGGCGACGGGCGCATCGAGGTGCGGCGGGTGACGTTTGTGTCGCCGACGATCTCCAGCCTGCAGGCGCTGCGACTGAGCGGCATCGCCGCCGGCATCGCCGACTTCGACTTCGGCGCGGCCGTCTGTGCGATCGACGCCGTCGGCTGCTCGCTGGACAACTGCTTCTGCGATCCGAACCAATACTGGGGATTGTTCCGGCTGCACGACGGCCAGTGGGTCGCTTCCCAGGTCGGCGCGGCCGACTCGGTCGTCAACCCGGGCGACGTGGACGGGTGGCACTGGGGCCCCTTCGAGTCGACGCCGCCAGCCATCACCCGCGAACAGTTGGCGGCGCAGGTAGGACTGCAATGGTTGCGCAGCCAGCAGGCGGCCGGTGGCAACTTTGGCGGTAACGTCGGCGCAACCCTGGACACGGTGCTGGCCGGCGCGGCTGCGGGCGAGAACATGGCGCGCTGGCGGGGCGCCGACGGCAAGTCGCCCTGGGATTACCTGCGCAAGGAAGCCGCCACCTTCGCGACCCGCGACGAGAGCCGCGCCTCGGCCGGCAAGCTGGCGCTGATGGTAGCCGCGGCCGGCCTCGACCCGCGCTCGTTCGCCGGGCAGAACCTGGTAGTGAGCATGAGCGAGGTCTACTCGCCCACCACCGGCGCGTTCGGCGAGTCCAACTGGGACCAGGCGTTCAACATGCTGGGCTGGCGGGCGGCGGGCGAGAGCGTCCCTGTGACCGCCACAACGCTCCTTGTCCAGCGAATGAACGAAGACGGCGGCTGGGGCTGGACCGCGGCCAGCGAGAGTGACGTCGATACGACCGCGCTGGCCGTGCAAGCGCTGCTGGCGGCCGGCCAGCCGGTGACATCGACCGCGGTGGTCAGCGGGCTGGCCTACATCCAGGCGGCGCAGAACGACGACGGCGGCTTCCCCTACCTGCCGACCTCGCCCACCGACATCAGCAGCAACAGCAACTCCACTGCCTTTGCGGTTCAGGCGATCCTGGCAGCCGGCCAGGACCCGCTGGGTTGGACGGCCGGCATCAGCGCGACCACACCTGTCAGTTTCTTACTGGGCCAGCAGACGGCCGAGGGCGGATTCGCCTTCACGACGCCGCCGGCCAACGACTTCGCCACCCGCCAGATCATCCCGGCGCTGCTGGGCAAGACGCTGCTCATCCACAGCAAGCCGGTGGCGCGGCGCGCGGCGTTGGATTGGTTGGCCGCACAGCAGCAGCCTGACGGCAGCTTTGCCGGCTTCAACCCGGGCGCGACGGCCGATGCCGTGCTGGCCTTGGTCGCCGCGGGCCGCAACCCGGCCAGCTTCCGCAGCAGCGACGGACTGAACGCGCTGGACTACCTGGCCGGCGAGGCTGAGAGCTACGCGGCGCAAGGCGCCAGCGCGGCCGGCAAGCTGGCGCTGGCCGTGTCCGCCGCCGGGCAAGACCCGCGCGCCTTCGGCGACGTCGATCTGGTCGAGGCGATCAGCGCGACCTATGCGATCACCGACGGGCAGTTTGGCGCGGGCAACTCGGTCTGGGATCAGTCGTGGGCGATGCTGGGGCTGCGGGCCGCGGGCGAGACGATTCCGGTCAGCGCGACAGAAGCGCTGGAGGCGCTGCAAGCAGAGAGCGGCGGCTGGGGCTTCGACGCCAGCGCCGATCCTGACACAGACAGCACGGCGCTGGCGCTACAGGCATTGGCGGCGGCTGGCCGTGCCGTGGATGCACCGCCGGTGCAGGCAGGGCTGGACTGGCTGCGGGTCGTACAAAACGGTGACGGCGGCTTCCCCGGCTACGACGGCGCGACCAGCGCCAGTTCGACCGGGCTGGCGTTACAGGCGTTGGCAGCTTTCGGGCAGTCGCCTGATAGCCCGCGCTGGACCGGCGCTATTTCGGCGACTGCGGTCAGCCGCCTGACGAACCCGACCGCGCTGGACACGCTGTTGGCGCTGCAGAGTCCCGCCGGCGGATTTGCCGGGTTCTCCGGCGCCAACGACCCGTTCTCGACATACCAGGCATTGCCCGGTATGCTAGCCAAATCCTACGGCGCGCTGGCAAAGCAGCACACCCGGACTGCGCCGCAGACCACGTGCGCGACGCGCTATCCCTGGGCGCAGTTCACGAAGTTCGCGTCGATATGCACGCCGTAGGGTAGGGTCTTGCGCCCGCTTCGAGGATTCCCGGAGCGCCCACAAGGGGCTATCCTACAACCGGAAGATGACCAGCCGCGCGGTAGGATAGGGCCTTGTGCCCGTTCCGGAGATTCCCGGAGCGCCGCGAGTGGCGATTCTACCGGCGGACGAAGTGACACGATCGATATGACGTTCTGGATACGAAAGACACAACCGGCGCCAGCCAGACGGAGACCATCTGCGTCTGGCGTTTGGCGCGCCATGCTGTCGACCGTGTTCTTGCTGCTGGTCGTGGTTCTTCCGACCGGCCACGTCTCGGCCCAGACGGATCCGCCCAACCAGGCGGGGCTGGTGGTCCGCTTTGGCGACGGAACGGTGGAGACGGCCTGCGTCGATCTCGCTGCCGACGGCGAGATGACCGGCGAGGAGCTGCTGGCCGCGGCCGGTCTGCAGCCGGTGATCGAGTACACCGCGCTGGGTGGCACCGTCTGCGAGATCGGCGCGCAAGGCTGTGGCTACCCGGATGAAGCCTGCTGGTGCCAGTGCAAGGGCGGCGCCTCGTGCGTCTACTGGCAGTACTATCACCGCATCGACGGCGCGTGGGTCTACGCCACCATCGGCGCCAGTCTGCGCACGCTGCACGCCGGCGACGTGGACGGCTGGTCGTGGGGCGAGGGCGAAGGAGCGGACGGGGTCGAACCGCCGCTGATGTCTCTTGATGAGATCTGCGCAGCGGACAACGGACCGCTCTTCTCGCCGGTTCCCGACGACATGCTTGCGGCAGACACAGCAGCGGCGCTGACGATGCCGGCAAACGCCGCGCCGGCGCCACAGCAGCCCGCTGCGCCATCGGTTAAGCCGGCGATCGACGCGGACGAGAGTTCGGCCGCAGATGACGGCGCGCCGCCGGGTATCGCCCTCTTTGCCGGCGTCCTTCTCGTGCTGGGCGCCGGCGCGGCAGGGCTGCGAGTCGCCAGCAGCGACGCGGCTCCTCGCGGGCCGCGGACAGATCGCAACTCCTCGACCGCGCGCCGTACCTCGGCGGCTATCAGCCTGCTGATCTACGGGCTGAGCACGGTCATCGGCGTGGCGGCGCTGCTCTACCCGTTCCTGGCGGCCGCGCTGCGTCCGGCCGCCGGGCAGCCGCCCTCTCTGAACGGCCCCGGGCTGATGCTGGTGCTGCTGGGCGTTTGCTTCGCCGGGCTGTTGCTGGAGGTTCAGGGTCAGGCCGTCAGCGCCAAGTTGATCGCGTTGCTAGGCGTCCTGGTGGCGATCAACTCAGTGCTGCGCTTCGTGGAGGTCGGCATCCCCGGGCCGGGCGGATTCAGCCCGGTCTTCGTGTTGATCATCCTGACCGGTTATGTCTTCGGCGGGCAGTTTGGCTTCCTGATGGGTGCGCTGACGCTGCTGGTGTCGGCCGTGTTTACGGGCGGCGTCGGGCCGTGGCTTCCGGCGCAGATGTTTGCGGCCGGCTGGGTCGGCCTGTCGGCGCCGTTGGCGCGGCCGCTGATCCGGTGGGCCGGTGGACGGCCAGGCTCGCGCCGCGAGGTCGCGGCGCTGGCGCTGTTCGCCGGAGTTTGGGGCCTGCTCTTCGGCGTGATCATGAACCTGTGGTTCTGGCCGTTTCTGGCCGGGCCGGCCGACCAGTACTGGCAGGCCGGCATCTCGTTACGCGAGACGGCCGGGCGCTATCTGGCCTACTATCTGGCCACCTCGTTGCTGTGGGACGGGCTGCGGGTGGTGGGCAACGTGGCCCTGATGCTGGTGTTTGGCGGGGCAAGCCTGCGGGCGCTGCGGCGCTTTGACCAGCGGTTCAGCTACGAGTACCACCCGGAGCCCGTCCTGGCTCCCCTGCCGTCCGATGATCCGTCGCCGCGCCGGCAGCCGCGTCCTTCCTCCGGCCCGCTGCAACCCACCTCAGGCAAGGGTTAACCGATGGCAAGGCGCGCCGGCAGTCGTAGCCATGCCGCGCGGCGCGGTCCTGCGATCCATCCCGGGGCGTGGGTTGTCTGGCTGCTGGCGACCGTGGCCGCGCTGCTCAGCACGCGCAACCCGGTCTACCTCGCCGTTATCCTACTTTGCATTGCCGCGACGCTGCGCGCCGGGCGCGCGCTGGCCTTTTCTCCCCAGTTTCCACTCTCGCTGTGGCGCTTCGGCCTGATCGTGATCACGCTGTCGGCTGCATTCAACGGGCTTATGTCGCACTTCGGCCAAACGGTGCTTTTCACACTGCCGGCTTCGATTCCATTGATCGGCGGTGCAGTGACGCTGGAAGCCGTGGTCTACGGCGCACTCAACGGGTTGGTGTTGACGGCGATGTTCGCCGCGTTTCTGGCGCTGTACCAGGCGACGCCGACCTACGCGCTGATCCGGCTGATCCCGCGCGCGTTCTACCCGGTGGGCGTGGTGGTGTCGGTGGCCGTGGCGTATGTGCCGACGACGCTGGACCAGTTTGGGCAGATCCGCGAGGCGCAGCGGCTGCGCGGCCATCAGGTGCGCGGTGCGCGCGACTGGCTGCCGCTGGCCATGCCGCTGCTGGTCAGCGGGCTGGAACGCGCTATGCAACTGGCCGAGGCGATGACGGCGCGCGGCTTCGGCAACGCCGGGTCGCCTGGCAATGACGCGCGGCCAGCCCGGTCCGGCGATGTATCCCGCGGATTGGTGGTTTTCGGGCTGATCCTGCTGGCGGGCGGTGTGGCGGCCAACCTGCTGGGCGTCGGATCGCTGGGCACGGCGCTGATCGCGGCCGGCGGGGTAAGCGTCGTCGCCGCACTGTGGCTGCAAGGCCGCGGCGTCAAGCGCACCAGCTACCGTCCGCAGCCGTGGACCGCGGCCGACTGGCTGGTGGTGGCCGGATCCCTGCTGGTGGCCGTACTCTATCTGCTGCCGCTGCCCGGCGTCGATCAAACCAGCCTGGCCTATTCCCCGTATCCCATGCTGAGTATTCCTGCGGTGAATCCGTTGATCGCGCTGGGCACGCTAGGTCTCGCCATGCCTGCGCTGATAAGCACCCTCATGACCCGAAAAACAAACGGATCGCCGCGCGCCTGATGGCGCTGCGACGATCCGTTGAAATGCTTTCTCCGGTCCGCTTTTCGCAAGCGTGGCAACCTGACTAATGAGCTGCGCTGACCTGCAAGTCCTGACCCGTCATGTCTGGCATCGGCCGGCCGTACTTGCAGACCTGGATCATCTTGCCACCCTGGCGGCGCATCTCCTCCACGAACCCTTCGACGTGCTGGTCTGCTTCAATCACGACCATGATCGCGCCGTGCTCGAACGCCTCGCGGAAGTGCTGGATTTCCTCTTCGCCGTCAGAGCGCCCCTTGACGAATCCCAGTCCAACGCCGGCCAGAAAGCCGATGATGACAAAAACGAGGAATACCTGGATGGCGAAGCTGACCGGCGCGCTGGTGCTGGTGACCGAGCCGACGGCTGCGAAAGCGCCAAACACCGCAAAGATCAGTGTGCCCAGAATCGCGAAGGCACGGATTCCCTTCGACGTCTCAGGTCGGGGTGACGGCTCGACGAGGTCGTGGGCAGGCGAGCCACTGTCAAGCACCTTGAGATGCTCGTCGGTGATGTTGGAGCGGCGGGCAAATTCCGCCACTGCCTCGGCTTGTTCTTTCTGGTCGAACAGACCAAATATTGTCTTCATGCTGTTGACTCCGCTTTTGTATTGCCCGCGCTGCTGCGCATAGCTGAGGATTGGTGGTCACAAGTATACCAGCAACGAGCGCCAGCGCTAAATTCGCGACGCTAGCTGTCGTCATCGTGGAGCGCGTGCCGTTGTTGCGCCGTCCACGAGTCGTCCATTTTCTGCAAACGCTTCTTGCGCAGGTTTTCGCGCATGATCCAGCGCACGTCCGGGTCGTCGGAGGCGCACCAGCGTTCCATGATAGCCTTGCCCGACTCTGGCAACGCAGCTACCGCGACGCTCCAGCAATAGCCCAGCGCCTGGCGCAGCACGCGAAAATCCGGATCCCTACGATCATCGACAGACAGGATCGTGAACGTGATCGCATCGAGAATTTCCTGCACCGTGCCCGCATGGCGGGCATCAACCAGCAGCCGCGGTTCGCACAGGGCAGCCGCCGCGGCCCGTTGTTCCAGAAACGTGCCGCAACTCCAATCCGCCATCGCGGCCAGCAGCCCGTCCATATCATCGTCGCCCCAACGTTGCAGCGCCATGGCCACAGCCTCGCGCGTCCGCCAACGAGGATCACTGGCGAAGCGGCGCAGAATAGCCAGCGAATCGCTCTGCCCCTCTGCCAGCAGTCGTCCTTGCCCGCGCACAGCGCAGAACACCAGAAACTCCTGCGGCGAGTTGACCGGCGCCTCTTCGGGACTCAGCGTCAGCCAGCGTGCGAATTGGCCGGCGCTGCCCAACTCCGCCACAGCAGCCGCCAACTCCAGATTGCCGCGCGGGCCGGGCAGTCCCGATTCGCGCAACAAAAACGGCTCCCAGGCGTCCAGCGAAGTCAGTGTTTTGCGGTAGTCGTCGATTCTGGACATCTTGCGGTTGACTGGCTACAGGCGGGCGATCAACTCGCTGCGATGGAACGTCCGCCGGCCATAGAACAGCAGGACGGCGTCGATGATCCACAGCACCAGGCCCAGCGCCAGCGTCAGCCATATATTGAAGTACAGGACACCGGTGATCTGCCCGATCAACAGAAGCACAATCGGTAGTACCACCAGCGAGCCGGTCTGGTAGGCGTCCTGGAAGGTCTTGGCGCGCACCGACACCAGCATCATGCTGGTCAGGCCAAGACCGGCTGCGGCCGGCGCAACCCACAAGACAAGGACGTTCCAGAGTGGGTTCGGAAAGAGCGCCCGCCCTATGATTTGTGCGGCCGCCAGATCTGCGGTGACGGTGTAGATCAGGTAGCCAACCAGGGAGACAACCACCGCCGGCACCAGCGCAGACAGGATCTTGCCCGCCAGCAGCTCGCCGTCGGTAGTCGGCGTGTAGAGCAGCGCCTCCAGGGTCTTACGCTCACGCTCGCCGACAAAACTGTCAGCCGCGATGACGTTGGACACCATCAGCGGCACGATCAGGAAGAGCGGCGCCATCATGTAGACCAGAAAGAAGACAACTCCGGCCTGATCCGGCGTCAGACCGACCAGTTGGTCGCGCAGTCCGGGCGCAACCATAGCCAACAACTGCGCCAGGTCAGTACTGTTGGCTGAGGCTGTCGCCGATGGAATGAAGAGCACCAGCGCGGGAATCACGATGAATAGAATCAGCGGCAAGAGAATGATCGGCACAATGACTCCCTTGTTCTGAACAACTACTTTGAGATCCTTGCGCATCAGCGCTTGTATCGCTCGCCAGTTCACTGGATCACCTCCGCCTGGTTGTGCTGAACAGGCTCTTCCCCGTGCAAGGCAAAATAGACATCCTCCAGAGTCGGCTCCTGAGGCGTCACGCCGTAGATCCGTATGCCAGCATTGACCAGCAGGCTGACCTGATCGGGTATCTGCTCGCGCGCGGCGCCGCTGACCAAGATCGTACCGGCTTGCTGGCCGGCGCTGGCTGTCACGCCGCCAGCAGTCAACGCTTGCAGGGCACCGGGCACCGAGCTGGCATCGACCTCGAAATCGACGGTCAGGTTGGTCACCAGTTGGCGCGCCAGATCGCGCGGCGATCCCAGCGCGACCAATTTGCCGTGCTCCATAACGCCGACGCGGTCGCAGAGCCGCTGCGCCTCCACCAGGTTGTGGGTGCACAGGAAAACGGTGTGCCCCTGTTGGCGGGTCGTTTGCAGGATCATCTCGTGCACCTGCCGGGCTGCCACTGGATCAAGACCTGAAGTCGGCTCATCCAGAAAGAGTATCTCCGGCTTGTGCAGCAGCGTGCGCGCCAGCGCCAGCCGCTGCTTCATGCCCTTGCTGTAGCCGCCTGCCTTGTCGTCGGCCCGGTCGATCAGATCAAAACCGGTCAGCAGCTCGTCGACACGCGCCTGGACCTCGTCTTTGGGCACGCGGTAGAGGTCAGCGTAGATGGTGAGGTTGTCGCGGCCGGTCAGCCGTTCGTCCAGCGACGGCGTCTCGGTGAGCACGCCGGTGCGGCTGCGCAGTTGCGTGCCGTCGACCATGGGATCAAGCCCCAGCACGCGGGCAGACCCGGTCGTCGGCGTCAGGATACCGTTCAGCATGCGAATTGTGGTCGTCTTGCCGGCGCCGTTATGGCCCAGAAAGCCGAACACCTCGCCAGCTTGCACGGTCAGTTCAAGCTGACTGACGGCGACAGTCTCGCCAAAGCGTCGCCCCAGATCTGAGGCGACAATGACAGGATCGGTCATAGAGTGCTCTCCTCGAAATGAAAGAGTCGATGCAGACCTTATCGCGCGTGGTCAGCGCCGGTCGCCGCTGCCAGGAGGTCTTCCAGAAACACGCCAGGCGCCATAGCCTGCGCCTGCCAGCCGGGAGCCAGTTTGTCCAGCAGAAAGGCCTGGGCCGCGCCGGTGTAGTAGAAGCGCGTCACACCATCTTCGTTGACCTGCCGCTTCATGGTGCTCATCTCCTGCGACCAGCGGCTGTCGAAGGTTGAGTAGTCCTTGAAGTCAGGATCTGCGGAGAGCGTCGCCAGCGGCGTGTACTCCGGCGTATTGCCTGCCAATTGCCAGCTTGCCAGCTCGACGTATTTGGCGAGGCCCTCCTCCCACTCGATCAGGCGCTCGAATTGGATCAGACCATCGGGCAGTTGTTGCGCCGCGCGACGCGCCTGGCGACGCTCGATGAATTGCCGCGCCAGGTTGCGCGTTTCATCAAGTGACCTGGCTTTCAGCGCCTGATCCAGAAGGGCGACCTCTTCCTTCCATAATCCAGCCTGTGCCTCATCCGCCTGCCAGTAATCGCCTTCCAGCCGGTTGATCTGCTCGGCTGCGTCGAGTTTCGCAGACGCGACCTGACTCTGCAGGACGTGGAATCCCTCGTGCAAGACGGCGGTGATCTGGACTTCGCTGGGCTGGATCAGAGCGCTGTACGGAAAAACCTGCTTTACCACCGGCGGCAACATGGATTGAAACTGTTCAACCAGAAACGCGTCGGTCTCGCTCTTGGTGGCGATGCTGGCAGCCAGCCGGTCGCCCACCGGCACCGCGAAGTTCTGGGGATTGTCAGTGGGTTGGTAGAAGTACGGCTCGCCCAGGAAGGTGTCGTCCGGCACCGGCTGCCAGCCCGCCGGCGCCTGGTCGACTCCCACCAGGAAGCTGGTCTCGCGGTTCCATAGCAACACCGGTATGTCGGTATCGGCGAAACCGGGCCAAATGTCATTCCCTAACGCCTGCCTGAGGTGTAGCGCCTCAGCCAGTCGCGCCTTGTCCACGTCCGCCAGCCGATCGACGGCTGGCGGCGCGATGGACAGGTTGCGATTGCTGACAATGGATACCAGACTGGCCAGCACGCACAGTGCCATCAGCACCAGAAGCGCACCGACGCAGCCTCGTCGACGAGTCATGGTTTGCTCAGCGACTATCGGTTACTGAGGCAGTTGGACGTGCGCCAGCAGCCAGTCGCTGACCGTGCTAAGAAACTCAGGCATGAGATGCGGCTCAAGCTGTGCGTATTCCTGCACGCTGCCGGTCGTCGCATCCTGGAACAGGTGGTTAGCGGTCGGGATCACGGTGATGGTGAAGTCCTGATTGCCGGCCTTCTCAAGGGCGGCCTGCAGCGCGGTGGTATTCTGTTCCGCGTCTACCTGCGCGTCATTGCCGCCGTAGAGCCCCAGAACGGGCACGGTGATCTCGGCCCAATCCTCGCCCGGATCGTGGTTGAGGAAGAACTGATACCAGGGGCTTTGCATTCCGGCCAGTTGGGCAGCGACCGTCTGCTGCACATAGGTGTCTACATCTCCCAGA
Organism: Anaerolineales bacterium; assembly: GCA_020634615.1. GTDB lineage: Bacteria > Chloroflexota > Anaerolineae > JAAEKA01 > JAAEKA01 > JACKBK01. The sequence continues at coordinate 96,217 of JACKBI010000012.1, read as the reverse complement.
GCAGCCTTCTGGTCATCGGGCAAGGCGGCAATCTGGGCGCTGGCCATTTCCGTCATCGCAGCTTCGAGGCCGTCCCAATCCTGCGCCACGACCAGATCCATCAGGGAACGCTGCTGGTCCGCGGCGGCCGTGGCAGCATCCGCGCCAAGGCCGGATGCCAGTGTCAGTCGTTCGACCTGCTTGATAACAGTGTCATAGCCGTTAACCGCTGTGCCGGCCATGGAGATCAGGAACGCCACGTTCGGGTTGCGCGCGCCGATGATGGCCTCGATAATGCCGCCCTCGCTGTGGCCGAGCATGCCGATCTGCTTGCCATCGATCTCGGGCCGCCCTTGCAGATACGTGAACGCAGCTTCGGCGTCGTCCGCGAAGTCGGCGCTGGTGGCCTGGCTGGGATCGCCGCCCGACTCGCCGATGCCGCGGTCATCGTAGCGCAGCACAGCGATGCCCTGACGGGTCAGGGTGTCGGCGATCTCGCGGAACGGCTTGTAGCCGGGGACAATGGACAGCTCTTCATCGCGATTCTGCTGGCCGCTGCCGCTGATCAGGATCAACGCAGGGAATGGACCGTCCCCCTCCGGCAGCGTCAACGTGCCGGCCAAAGTGATGTCGCCGTTGTTAAAGGTGACCTTTTCCTGGTTATACGGCACATCTTCCACGACCTCAACGGTGGGCGGCGGCGCCTCGGCACGATGGATGGCAAATTTGCCGGTGATACCGCTCTGGCTGAAGTCGCCGCTGATGGTCCCATCGGCGGCCAGCTGACCGTCATGGGTCGCCTTGCTCGATCCGCTCAGCATCTCAAAGTGAACGTTTGGATACTGGTAGCTGATGTCGTGCAGTTGGATTCCGGTCGCGCCCTGCTGGGGAACGTCGATGGTCCCGACGAGCTGACCGTCTTCCTCGCTGAAATTTACCACGATGTTAAGGTCTGTGCCCTGCACGGTGATCGCTCCTTCCCAGCGTCCAGTGATATCCGGGGCGGGCGGCGCAGTATCGACGTTGGTTGAGGTTGTTGCCACGGGAGTAACCTCCGGAGTTGCAGGAGTTGTGGGAGCTACGGGGGTTGCAGGTCGACTGCAAGCCACCATGGACAAACCGGTGACAATAAGAATAGCCAGCAATGCTGGCCAGTACCGTTTCATTGTTTACTCCTTGTCAAGGCCGAATTCGGCCACAGAGACCGGGAATCGCCCGATCAGAACACTGTTAGTATACCGCAGACGATCACTTTTGAGTAGTTTTCGAGTCCGTTCAGTGATATCCTTCACAGTGCTTTTATTCAGTGCGTATGCGGCGAATTGGCGCCTTGGGGCGCAGATCGTAGAGGTCAGGTCGCCGGTCGTACAGCGGGCGCACGCTGCCCATTTCCCGCTGCATTGCCAGACTGGTAAGGTCCAACTCGGCGATGACAACGGTCTCGATGTTGGGATCCGCTTCGCCTGCCGTGGCCTGCAGCGGGAAGGCGAAGTCGCTGGGCGTCAGCACAGCCGCCTGGCCATAGTTCAGAAGATAGTGGCGGCTGGGCAGGTTACCCACGTTACCGGCGATGACCACGTAGATGTAGTTTTCCACGGCGCGCGCCTGCGCGGTGTAGCGCACCCGGTAGTAGGCTTTCTTTTCATCGGTGCTGAAGGGAACGAAGATCAGCTCTGCGCCCGCCAGTGTCAGCAAGCGCGCCATTTCCGGGAACTCGATGTCGTAGCAGATCTGAATTGCGATGCGTCCCAGCGGCGTCTCGAAAACCTTGGCCTCGCTGCCTGGCCGCACGCCCCACAACTCGCGCTCCCAGGGCGTGATGTGCAGCTTGTCCTGCGTGTAGACGCGACCGGACGGCGTGAACAGATGGGCAGTGTTGTAGAGCACGCCGTCGCGCATGACCGGCGTCGAACCACCGATGATGTAGAGGCTGTGCTGCTGGGCAAGACCGCGGAACATATCGATCAATCGGTCAGCCATGGCGGCCAGTTCCAGCGCGGCGCGGCGGGCATCCCACTCCTGCGGCATAGTGCTCAGAAGCTGTGCGGTGAACAGCTCCGGCAGCAGCAGGAAGTGGCAATGGTAGGCGTCGGCGGTGGTTACGAAGAACTCCACAGACCGCTTGAACTCCTTCCATGTTTTCATGGGACGCATCAGGTACTGAGCCGCACAGACCCGAACCCTCCGCACCGGACGGGTCACGGGAGAGGCAGCAATCCGGCGTTTCTCCGGTTTGAAGAACTCGTTACGCATCTCCAGAAAGGTGGAATAGTTGAGGCTGGAATCGTCCCACATCAGGTCCAGCACGACGCCACGCACGGTATAGCCCGCTGCCAGATGCGCGTTCAGCGCCGAGTCGGACATCTCGCCGCGCACGACCGCGTCCACGTATTCCTGGGCAGTCATCCTGCCGGCGACGGCGTTATAGCCCGGGAGACGCCCATAGGCTACCATCCGGCGCAGGTTGTAGCGGCGCATCAGCCGCCGACGCGCCTTGTAGAGCCGCTTGGAAACGCCGCGGCCGCGGTAAGCCGGGTGCACGGCGATGTCTGCGCCATAAAGCGTGTCGCCGCTGGGGTCGTGGGTGCTGAAAGCGCCGTCGCCCGTAATCTCATTGTAGGTGTAAATGTGGTTGTCGTCGTCGAGCTGCACGATGATCGATGTTGAATAGCCGATCACCTTGCCCTCCAGTTCTGCCAGCACCTGTCCTTCGGGGAAGGCGACGAACTGTAATTCATAGGCGCGTTGGTCGTAATGCGCGCCCTGAGGATAGTCGCTGTAGGCGACTTTCTGGCAGGCAACCACCGCGGGGATGTCTTCGGCCTGCCAGGGGCGGACGGTGACCTTCGGCTGATTAGGTTGTGGCATTGTTTATCCTTTGGATATCGCGCGTCCTAGCGGTTCCGGATACGGCGCAGTGCCGCCGCAGTGGCAGCCGGGTTATCGCTGAGTATGGCGTCACAGCCCAGCCGGACATAAAAGGACACGCGGCGATCAGGCGTGGGATCAAGCGGGGCAACGAACTGGCCGCGCCGGTGAGCCAACCAGACGTAGAGCGGGTTCAGCAGTAACAGTGGCCAATACGGCCCCAGCAGTTGTGGACCACGGGCTGGCCACGGGCTGGAAATGGTGATCCAACCAGTCGGGATGTCAGGCGCGACGGGGGCTATCGCTTGGAGGCGCGCCTGTGAAAAGGACAGCACCAGAGTCCGGTCGCGAATCCCCAGCGCTGTCAACTCTTTGACCAACTGGTAGACAACGTCCGGCCAAAGAAAGCGGTCGGTTTTGAGCTCAATCGCCAGCGCCACATCGGGCGGCAGCAGCGCGGCCAGCTCGGCCAGCGTTGGTATCCGCTCCTCCTCGAACCCCGGGCGACCATTGGACGCGCTGAGTGTTTTGAGCTGCGCCAGCGTCATGCCGGCTACCGGCCCGTGGCCGTCGGTGGTGCGGTCCACCGTGGCGTCGTGGATGCAGACGAATTCCCCGTCGGCCGTAACGTGCAGATCGGTCTCGATGATGTCCGCGCCATCGTCCAGCGCGCGGCGAAAGGCCGCCAGCGTGTTCTCAGGACACGCGACCCGATTGCCACGGTGGGCCATCAGATAGGGTTTGGGTTTGTGAGGTAATTTCACATCGCCCTATATCCCGCCTGCCGCAGCCAGGTCATCCAGCGCCTGGCGCAGCATGCGCGCGCTGGCCACTAACTCCGCTTCCTCCTGGTTATCCAACGGCGCCGGCAGCATCGCGATCAGCCCATCGCCACCTATCAAACTGGGCATGGCAAAGGTAATGTCATGCACATCGCCCATCTCAGCCACCGGCGCGCTGACGGTCAGCAGCGCACGCTGGTCGCGCAGCACCGCCTGCGTAACGCGCGCCAGGGCAGCTCCGATGCCGTAGTAGGTCGATCCCTTGCCATCGATAATGCGATAAGCAGCGTGGCGTACCCCGTCGTCCACCACGTGGCGCGCTTCGGCGCTCAAGTCGATGCCGCGGGCGCGCACGTAATCCTCCAAAGGCACCGTTCCCACCGTGGCCAGCGACCAGGCGAGTACCTCCGAATCACCGTGCTCGCCCAGCACATAGGCATGGACGTGCTCCGGGTCCACGTCCAGGTAGCGTCCCAGGATCGCGCGAAATCGAGCCGTGTCCAGGGTCGTGCCCGAGCCGATGATCCGCTGCCGCGGAACTCCCAACGGAACAGCATAGTGCGCGGTCAGGTGGGTCATGATGTCCACAGGATTGGTGGCGACCAGCAACACCGCGTCGGGCGCACTGGCTACGATCTGCGGCACCATCGATTTGAAGATGGCAGCGTTCCGGCCCAACAACTCCAGCCGCGTCTCCCCCGGCCTTTGGGCGACTCCCGCCGTGATGACGACAACCGAGCAGTCGTCCAGGTCGCTGTACTCCCCGGCGTGGACGGCGACAGCATGTGGAGAGAAGGGCACCGCGTGCAGGATGTCCTCAGCCTCAGCCTGGGCACGTTTGACGTTGATGTCTACCAGAACGATCTCACGGGCGACGCCGCGCAAGACCATGGCGTTGGCAGCGCCAGCCCCAACATTGCCGCTTCCGACGATTCCTACTTTCATGTTATCTCCTCGATCGACTGGATCATGCCAGTACGTTGGTCTGGACAGATGGTAGCACGGGTTGCGAACTTTTGGAAACAAGTGAGACATCTACACCGGCCTCGGCCAGGATGGCGCCGGCAACCCGCAGACCACCCAGTGCAACCGCTGCCGTAGACTGGCCGGGAAACACGCTGTCGCCCACCATCCACAGCCCTGGCCCCAGTCGCGGCCCCCAACCGCGCAGCAAGCTGGTCTGAGGAAAGCCGCCAACCCAGCCGTTCGCCCGCCGTGTGAACCGCTGAAACGTCACCGGCGTCCCTGGCAGAACGAGATCAGCCGTCGCCCGCAAGCCGGGCAAGGCCTGCTCAGCCACCATCAATATTGTATTCAGGTAGCGCTGCTTGCGCGCCTCGTAGGCCGGACGATCTTGCTCGAAGAGCTGCCACCACGGGGGCAACTCGGTGTGGGTGCTTATGGTGACGGCCCGCCGACCGCCCGGCGCCCGGCGGCTGTCCCCGGCCGGACTGATCGACACGAAGACACTGTTGCCCTCGCCCAGCGGCTCGCGCACCACGACCTGACGATGGAGCGCGCCACCCTCCGCAATGACAGACGAATCAACGCCCGCATACACCATAAACGCGCCCCAGCCATCTCCTGGCTGATCCGGCAGGCGGCGCAAGCGGGCCGGCATGTCGTCGCCCAGCAGGCGTGCGATGTTCCAGGGCGGCAGGTTGGCGATGACGAGGTCGGCAGGGAAGCTGTCACCGCGCTTGGTTTCGACGGCCACCGGCCGGCCGCGCTCGACAACGATGCGCGTCACCTCCTGACGATAACGGACATCGCCGCCGTTCTGGCGCACAGCGTCGGCCAGCGTCTCAGCGATCGCTCCCATGCCGCCTTCCAGATGCACGACACCGCGTCGCGGCAGGTCCAGCGCAGACGCGCCATACAGGGCGTTGGCGTACCGGCTGGTGGTCTGGGCCGCGATCAAAAGTTGTGCATCCACAAACAGCCGCAAACGTTCGGGGGCGTCGCGCAGGTGGGCAACCACCGGGCGAATCGCGTCGGCGGCCAGCCGCGGGCTGACACGTCGCAGGTCAGCAAGTAACCAGCTGAGTCCCTGCCCACCCAGCTTGCCGGCCTCGCGCAGCGTCTGCGGTGGCCAGGCCGGCCGGCGCAGCGCCAGGTCCCAGAGTGCGTCCGCGGTCGCTTCTTGCCAGCGCCAGAAGGAGTCGGATCCCGGACCGAACGCTCGGTGACGTTCCCGCCAGCGCTCCGGCCCGGTCCAGCGAGTGACCTCTGCGCCATCGGGAAGATGCACCGTCATCGGCGGATTGGAAGGATGCGCGGGCCAGTGGTCGATGCCAGCGCTGCGCGCCACCAGATCCATTGGCCCACCCGGATAGAAGCCGCCGGCCAATGTCGCGCCGGCGTCGAAACGATACCCCTGGTGATAGAACGTGCCCGCGCACCCGCCGGGGTAGATGTGCGCTTCCAGCAGCGTGACGTTCAGGCCGGCGCGTGCCAGAACAGCAGCGGTGGTCAATCCACCGATGCCCGCGCCGACAATGACTACATTCCTCACACTCATCTTGCTTTGTTCAGTCACCGGTCAACGGCGGCGAAAGCGAAGCAGACCCACCAGCGCGCCAGCGGCCAGCACAAGCACCGCCGCGGCGGTTACCAGCGCAGACGACCGGCGCGCCTCTGCCTGCCAGCGGTCGAAGTCCAGGCCGGCCGGGCTGCGCAGACCGTTGAGCAGGCGTCGCGTTTGCCAGCCGCGGTAGGCGAAGAGCAGCGGCAGGTTCAACATCATACCCAGACCCACCGGCCCCCAAATCGGATGCATGCGCAGCTCGATCTCGACCTCGTCGACCACTTCGGTCGTCTGTTCATCGATAGCGACGAAGCTGTGGCGATGCTGCCAGCGGCGCACAGGCCCGCGCGCCATCCGGTCCACGAAGCCGGTCGGCGTGACCTGCTCGAAACCCGCCACCCAGCGCATGGGCAGTGGCCCCATCCACAGCGTGAACTCCATCGACCCGCTCGTGGCCACCAGTTCAGGCGCGCGGTGGACCTGCGTTACGATGGGCGGCGGGGTGATAATAGCCATCGCGGCCGAGCGGCTGTGAAACGCTGCCACGACCTCGACCGGGGCCTCGACGCGAAAACGATGCAGGTATTTCATCGGTTGAAGAACTGCGCCACAGTTTTGCTCGCCTGGAACTGGCGCATATAGGAAGCGGTGTTTTCGGGCGTGAAGGGCCGCGGCTGGTCGACAAAACGGCCAAGCTGGTTGTCCGTGGTGACATTGGGGACCGCCAGCAGCTCCAGCAGACTGCGGGTAACAGGCGGCGAGGGCAGCAGTGTTTCCATCACCCTGACCGCCAGATTGATCAGACTCATGGGCATGTGGATCAGGGTGCGCTTCTTGCCCAACGCCTTCAGCGTGCGCCGCTCGATCTCTTCCAGCGAAAGAACCTCGGGGCCGCCCAACTCATACTCCTGGTGGATGGTGACCGGGTCGTGGAGTGACTTGACTACTGCCGTCGCCACGTCGCCCACCCACACGAGCTGGAAACGAGCGTTTTCGTCGCCGATGATGGGAAAGATGATCGGCGTCAGCGGAATCAGGCGGGCAAAGGAGTTGGCGAACTCGTCCTCAGGCCCCCAAACGCTGGAAGGCCGAAAGGCGGTCCAGTCCAGCCCGGATTGCGCTACGTATTCCTGCGCCTTGCCCTTGGAAGCAAGGAAACGGTAGGGCAGACTGGAGTCGGCGCCAAGCTGGCACATATTAAGGAAGCGGCGCACACCGGCTGCCTTGGCGGCATCGACGACGTTAACCGTGCCCTGATAGTTGATCTCTTCGTAGGTGCGTCCACCCTTCTCGATAGCGATCGCGACGGTGTGGATCACCGCGTCGGCGCCCTGCATGACCGGCGCCAGCGTGGCCGGCTTCGTGACGTCCCCTTGCACCATATCTACCGGCAAGCCGGCAAGCCGGCCTTCCTGCCTGGCTCGCTCCAGGCTGTTCACCATCACGCGCACCGATTCGCCTTGCGCTACCAGTTGCTTGACGATGTAACTTCCAATATATCCGGAACCACCCGTAACGACTATCATCTTGGCCAACTCCTTTGCCCTGCTTTTGTCAGACTTTTCTTGACAACGGCTTGTGTCGGAACGGATTATAGCACAACGAATCTGTCAGTGTCAAGATTGTTACGCGAATTTGTATAGCTTATCTTGACAAGCCTTTGACATTCTGTTATACTGCTTTCGTCGGTATGAAACGCGTCGTTCCGGCAGCAAAAGTCATAAGGAAACAAAACAAAGCAAAGCAATGCGGCAGGATCGGGCATTTGCCCGACAGCACGGCGGTGTGCTGGCCAAAAAGATGTGCGAATTCCAAGAGGTGCGAACCATGTCAGAAAACAACGGAAACTCAAGAAGCGCAAGCGAAGAACCGATCTATAACATCGGCGTGGTCGCACGCATGACCGGAATCCCCGTAGCCACACTGCGGGTTTGGGAGCGTCGCTACGAGTTCCCTGAAGCCGGGCGTACGGCTGGCGGCCACCGGCTCTATTCGGAGAGCGAGGTCAGCCGGCTGCGCTGGGTCAAATCTACCATCGACGAAGGAATGCAGACCTCCCAGGCCATCAAGGCGCTGCGCAAACACGAGCGCGACGGACGGATTCTGAGCCTGGAAACCTCGATGACCGCCCCGGCACCGCAGTCGGTGCAAGAGGTGTCTAACCTGGACGCCTACCATAAGCGCCTGATCGCGGCGCTGATCAACAACGAACTGGATAAGGCCGACCAGTTGCTGGGCGAGGTGCTGGCGTTGTACTCCATGGACCAGCTCATCCTCGATGTGATCGGACCTTCACTTGCCGACCTGGGCGAGGAGTGGAGCGCCGGCAGGATCACGGTCGCCACTGAACACCTCGCTTCGGCGTTTTTGCGCCAGCGTTTGATCCTGTGGCACGCTGCCGGCCCCTCGGTTCATCCCATCCGCCCCGTCGTACTGGCCTGCGCGCCGGACGAATGGCACGAGATCAGCTTGCTGATGCTGGGCGTGCTGCTGAGGCGGCGGCGCTGGCCGGTCGCCTATTTAGGCCAGGCCGTTCCGTTGCCTGACCTCGCGAAGTTCGTGCGTGATATCCGCCCGCCGGTTGTTATCACAGTGGCGATGACTGAGAAACCGGCGAGAGAACTTCAACAGCTGGGCAAATGGCTGCCGGAAGCGGTCAGGACAGGTCGCCCTGCCATTACATACGGCGGTCGCGCGTACAACCTGAAGCCGGAACTGCGGGAACACATGATCGGCACCTTCCTTGGAGCCACGCTGCTGGAAGGCGTCGACACAGTCGAACGCATGTTACGGGAGACGACTGCCCTCACAGTTTAAGCGGGTTTCGGTGATCAACTTTCTTGGCACAGTTGATCATCTTTCCACCAATTGTTGGTGACACTGGAGAAGTCCAACTTTTTCGAAAAGTTGGACTTCTTTTTCTACTACGTTAACGGCAGGGAGATAACGAAGCGGCTGCCTTCCTCATACTCAGTGTCCAACGCCAACTGGCCACCGTGCGTTTGCACGATCTGTTGCGCGATGGTCAGTCCAAGTCCCAGCCCCTGGGGAAAGCGTCGTTCGCGGATGCTGCGGTAGAACGGCTCGAAGACCCGGCGTCGCTCCTCGGGCGAGATACCCGGTCCGGTATCTTCTACGCTGATCCAGAGTGTTTTCTCCGCCGCCCCGGCATCGACCGAAATGCGTCCAGGCGATGGCGTGTACTTCACCGCGTTGCTGAGAAGATTGCCGACCACCTGTGCCATCCGCGTGGGATCGATACTGACTGCCGGCAGGCTTGCGGGAACGGTCGCTCGCCAGTCCAGTCCCTTTTCCAGGGCAACGGCCCGCCATGGCAACAACACGGGCGGCAACCATTCCTGTATCAAGACCTCTTCGCGCGCCAGCCTGACTTCACCAGACACCTGGCCGTGCAACTGCGCCAGGTCATCCAGCAGCGGCTCGAGCCGCTCAATCTGGGCCTCGACGCCAGCCAGCAGTTCTTCGCGAAGCGCCGGGTCATCTCCTGTTTCGCCGCGCAGCACGTGCACCGCTGAACGCATCGCGCCCAGCGGCCGGCCAAGCTCGTGGACGATGTTCGCCAGCGAGCGACGTCGCATATCTTCCAGCGTTCGCAACCGTTCTGCCAACTCGTTGACTGCATTGGTCAGCGATTGAATCTCGTCGGGCCCTTCCGGCACAATTGGCTCGATGCGCGCGCCATGCGAAACCTCCACCACCGCGCGCGCGGCGTGATCGATCGGCCGCGCCAGCCGCACAGCCAGTACTGCACCCACCAGGCCGCCCAGCAACAACTCGGCCAACAATATCCCGATCATCCACCAGCGCAGTCGGGCGATCTGGTTTGCCACCCCATCCAGCGTATGCGTCAGTAGAATCATGCCGATCAAGTGCTGGTCAACACCGGTCACCGGTACCAGCACCTCGGCGGTCTGGCGAAGCAGTCCATAGGTCATCGAGACCTTTGGCTGACCGGACTGCGCCAATGCCTGGGCTTCACTGGCAATGCTCGCCGGCGCGGCGGTCGAGTCCTGCTGCCCGCTGGCTGTGACAACGTTGCCGCCGGAGTCGTAGAGCACCAGGCTGCGGTCCGCTTGCAGCGAAATTCGCGCCAGAAACTGCTCGGCCAGCTTTGGATCGCGCAGCACATCAGGGTTGCCCGTCACCGCAGTGGCGATGGTTTTGGCCTGCTGTTCCAGGTTGCTCGACACGGTGGTCAACAACACCTGGGTTTCCAACAGATAAAGTGTCGCCAGCGCCACCAGTGGCACAACCAGCAGGATTGGCAAGATATGGCTGAGGATGAAGCGGCCGCGCAACGTTTTCATTACACGCCCTGTGCAACCAGTTTGTAACCCTTGCCGCGGATATTGACGATGCGGCGCGGGTTGTCAGGATCCTCTTCGATCTTCTCGCGCAGCCAGCGAATGTGGACGTAGACGCCTTGCGGCTCGCCAGCAAATTCCGCACCCCAGACACGCGCGATCAGTTCGTCGATGGACAGCACGACGCCCGCTTCCAGCGCCAGCGCGTGCAACACGTCGAACTCGCGACCGGTCAGTTCCACGGGCCGGCCCGCAATGCTGGCTGTATGGCCGCGAGGTTCGATCACCAAATCGCCGACTACCAGGCGCTCCGTTTCCTGCGCCGGCAGAGTCGCTGCTGACCGCCGCAGAACAGCCTTGACGCGCGCCAGCAATACGTCGGGGTTGAACGGCTTGGTGATATAGTCGTCTGCGCCCAGTTCCAGACCGAGAATTGTATCCAGTTCCCGCCGACGAGCCGTGACAAAGATGACTGGAATTCCGATGAGCTTGAACTGCTGCACCGCTTCCAGGCCATCCATACCGGGCAAGCCGACATCCAGCAGCACAAGGTCGGGCCGGTCGCGCTGGGCGACAGCCAGACCATCTTCGGCAGTGGCTGCCGTGCTGACGCGATAACCTGACTGCTCAAGCTGCAAGGCCAGACTGCGCCGCAGAAGCGAGTCGTCATCTGTCACGAGAATGTGTTGTGTCATTGGCGTTACCGTCCGCAACTTTGAGGATGCGTCTATCAAATAGTTGCCGCTTTGGCCGGTCGGCGCAAAGCCACCGAGCCATTGCCAGCGAATCATTGATAGACGCATCCCGAGCACCTGGGACTGTCGAAAGTCCCAGGTGCTCGGGTGTAATCGCCACATTCTACCACCAATCACACAATCGCGAAATGACGCCAATCGGCAGCAAACCTCCCAGTCGCCTACACTTGAACGCGGCTCACCAATGTTACAACGCTCAACAGCACCACCGCGAACGCAATGATCCCCGCGAAACGCAGCGCCCGCGGGCGCTGGCCGGGCTGGAAGTGACGGTAAGCCAGCACCAGAAAGCCCAACAGAAACCATGCACCCAAAGCCAGCAGCGCCAGCTCGTTGACAGTCAACAACGACCGGCTGGCCTGAGCGACAACCGCCAGCACACCGCGGGCATGGCTGTCGTCCGGCTCGCCGGCCTGTTCCTGCGCCAGCGCCAGATTATGGCGAATCTCTGCGTCGCGCGGCGACAGCTCGGCGGCTTGTTTGTAATAAGCCAGCGCGCGGCCCGGGTTGTTCTGTAACATTTCGACGTTGCCGAGATTGTAGAACACCGTCGCGTCCTCAACTCCCTGGTCCAGCAACTGCTGGTAGATCGCACCGGCCTGCTCGTAGTGACCGGTTGCGACCAGTTCGTTGGCAGCCGCCATAGCGCGCTGGTCAGCCTGGGTCGTGACGGACATGGCCTCCGTGGCGGCGGTCAGTCCGATTATCAGCGCCCCGGCAACGAGCGCCAGAAAAAGTATACTTCGCTTCTTCATATTCCTCACCACCTACAGCTCGCTATCCAGCGACTGGATCAGCGCCTCAACTTGCGAGAAAAGATCCTCGACGTCGCTCGAGGGCGCCGGCGCATAGCCACGAATCTCGCTCTCCATCAACACTTCCTGCACCTGCACCACAACGGAAGGCGACACGCCGCGCGCCAACAACAGATTTGCCATCTGCGACTGCGTCAGGCCTGTAGTCGGCTGGCCCAGCCGGGCGCTCAGGTAGTCGTGCAGAATCCTGCCAGCCGCGCGCACATCCTGGGGATTGCTGCGGCGCGCTTCGTCCAGCGCCTTGTCAGCCTGCTTGCGCACCTGCCGTTTCTGCCTGTCCACGTTTCCGGCCCGGTCATTGCGATAGCTCTGCCAGCCGCGCTGGCCGACCACCAATGCCACGGGAACGCCCCACAGCAACCAGTACAGGGGCTGCTGCGTGACGGGTTCGTCTGCCACGGACCATTTCTCCGGAGCTGCCTTGACGGGCAACAGGGCAGGCTGAACCGCGGCCGGTTGCTGCGCCGGCTCGCCATCACCGGCGACCGATGCAGTCGCGGGCGCAGCCTCAGCCTCACCCGCGGCGACTGATACAACCGTTGCATCGGTTGCCGCCGTGTGATATTCGCCGGTAGTCGGATCAAAGTAGCTGAATTCAATTGGCGGCAATGTCAGGTCACCGGCGACGGTAGGCATCAGCACGCGCTCGTAGCTGCGCACGCCTACGACCTGGCCGTCGCGCACGTCGGTTTTGGTCTGCGCCTGGCTGTCGAAGACGCGCCAGCCCTCAGCGTCTGGCCAGATCGGGTCATCGACCGTTTCCACGTTGCCCTGGCCGACCAGCGTGACACGCTGCGTGACCGGCTCGCCCACCTTGGTATCGGTGGAATCGACCTCGGCAGAGATATCGAAGTTGCCGACAGCTCCGGTAAAGCTGGCCGGCGCGTTGGCCGGCAGCGGCTTCACATTCAAGGTCACCGGCTGCGACGCGATTTCGGAACCGGTAGCGGAAAAGAAGTCGCCCGGTATCTGCATATGCGCCGGGTCGATGGTCAACTCGCCAGCGACGGTGGGAAACAACGCAGTCTTCAACTCCGTGACAGAATACGGTCGTCCACCGGCCTGTGTGCGATATTGGACCTGATCCGGCAGCTCCTTGCTCCAGAATCCGCTGAAAGCCGGCGCCTTGTAGGTGATCTGACCGAGCGGGGAGACCGCGCGGTAAAGGCGCAGCGAGTAGAGCACCTGCTCACCCTGATAAGGAGTCGCGTTGTCCACGACGGCTTCCAGGTAGTAGTCCTGGCCGGTCAGTCCGGCCGGCGGATCGATCTGCTGAGCGTCGCTGCCCGGCATCACGGGGATCGATGTGCTGCCCAGCAGTCCGGGGCTCTGCGATTGCAACCACTGATCCAGCTGGTTGAGCATGTCCATGGGATCGCCGTTGAAGTTGAACAGGTTGGGCAGGCCACCTGGCGACAGCGGCGCAGTCTGCTGCGGCGAAGTCGCCTGTGGCTGGCCGGTGCCCTGCGTAACGGTGACCGGGATCGGCTGCGTTGTTTCCTGCTGGCCATTGATCGTCATGACCAGCGCGGGAATGACGAGATCGCCGGTGCGCAGCGGCTGAAGACGATACTGGTAACTGGTAGACACACTGGTGTCGCCGTTGATGACCGTCATCTGTGTGCTGCTGCTGGTGCCCATGATGCGGAACCCATCCAGCGGCGGCAAGGCCGGCTGGCCCGAACCGCCCGCGGACGAGTCGACGCTCACCGTGAGCAGCAACGTATCATCAGTGGTTAGCTGGTTGCGGTCGACCGTAGCGCTGACGGATGTTCCCTGAGCGCCGGCCGGCACGGCTGCCAGCACCAGCAAAAGCAACGCGGCTGTAACAATCAGAAGTTGTTTCGTTTTGTTCATAGTTCTCACTCCGACCTGGAAGCTGGCAGCAATCCGGTTACCCACGCATAGCCCGACGAAGCGCCGTCCGAGATCCACCGGCCGCCCGTTGATACACCTTCACCCGCCTTGTCCAGCGCATCGCCAACCCATCCAGACACCGAATTGGCGGCTCGTTTTAGGGCCGTCGGCTCCTGCTGTTCACCGGAGCCCGGATGCCACGCAATCTCCTTCTCGGCGCCAGACGTGACCAGATGGGCCTGCGCCTGCACGTCAAACGGCAGGCTCACCCGGGCTGTCGCATCAGCCGACACGCTGGCCAGCGGCACATCGACGGAACCATTGATCTGGGCATAAGCGCCGTCCAGCTCGTTGCTGAAGGGCAGCCACGCTTCCAGACCCAACTCGCTACCTAAGACCGTATGCGGCGCCAGATTCAATCCGATCACACCGCTCAACAACATCCCATCGCCGCTGATCCGCGCCCAGCCGTTGATGGTCAACGGTTGCGCATCGACACCCAACCACTGCGCTGTGGCGCCGACACCGTACGCGGCGCCGACCTCGACGAAGGACTCGCCCTCGGCCGGGCTGAACTGCCCGTTGACGGCGACCTGTGTTCGTTGCCGCACCGGCAGCGTATCGGGGATCAACGCGCTGCGCTGGGCGATATCCAGCAACGGCCCCACGAGAGCAACCTGCCCGGGGTCGTTGACCGTCACGTTGCCGGCCAGATAGACCAGCGGCTCCTCCGTGTCGATGACCAGCGTGGCCCGCTGGCCGGCAGGGATCGACAAGCGCATCGATCCTCGCTGGCTGGCAGCATCAACAGCCAGACCGGTCCCAAAGTTGAAGAAGAGATACTGGCGGTCTTCTTTGAGCGGGGCATGGAGGTGCGCCAGACTGGCGCCGCTGTCCAACCCGACTTCAGCCAGAGCAGGCGTCACGACCCGCGCCTCATCCAGCAGGCCGAAGCTGGGGAATGGCACCTGTGCAGTGCCGTGCAGCCGCTGAATCTGGCCGTCTTCACCCAGGGTGAGATCCAGGTTGGCCTGAGGCAGCTTGACCTTGCCCATCGGCAGAGTCAGTGTCAGATCATCGTCGAGCGCTACCGATGCACCGGCCGGCAAAATGTCCTCGTTGCCGTTCAACGCGGCGACAGCGGCTCCGGCTGCCAACCGCACCAACGGTGAAATAGGCGCAATCTCGGCTTGCAGCGTACACAGACCGTTCTGGCAGTCCACACCGTAGCCCTTGGAGGCTATTGGGGCGGACTGGTCAGCGACCGGCGCTGCCAGCACACCTGTTGCAGTCACGCCAGCAAGCAAGCCTGCCGCCAGCGCGATGGATGTAACCCTGCGAATCAATGACATTGTTGTGCTTCTCTTCCTCTTGTCAGTCTACCAATCCTGCAACGGCGGCCGGCCGTTCACCCGCAGGAACTGGCCCAGGCGTTGTTGTAAGGTATCGGAGTTACGGGCCACAGCAGCCAGCAGTTGGCGGGCCTGGTCTTCGGTCATTCGCTGGCCGGGCGCCAGTTGCATGCCCTCGCGGGGCTGTTGCTGGTCGTCCTGCTGCCCGCCGGCGCCTTCGCCCTGCTGCGGATCGGTTTGCTGCTGATCCTGCTGGCCGGCCTGCGCCTGATCCTGTTGCTGGTTCTGCTCGTCCTGCGACTGGCCGGCCTGATTCTGCTGGTCCTGGTTCTGCTGGTCCTGGTTCTGTTGGTCCTGGTTCTGTTGGTCCTGGTTCTGTTGGTCCTGGTTCTGTTGGTCCTGGTTCTGCTGGTCCTGGTTCTGCTGGTCCTGGTTCTGCTGATCCTGATTTTGCTGATCTTGATTTTGCTGATCCTGGTTCTGCTGGTCTTGATTCTGCTGATCTTGCTGTTGTTGCTGCTGTTCCTGCAGCTTCTGCAAGGCCAGCTCCAGATTGACTTTGGCATCCTGGTCGTCTGGGTTGCGCAGCAGGGCCGCAGTGTAATCATCGACTGCAGCTTGCCAGTCCTCGCCGTTGAAGGCAGCGTTGCCGGCGTTGAAGTGCGCGTTCTGCGCCAGCGCGTCCGATTCGCTGACCTGGAGCGCCTTTTGCAACTGCTTGAGCGCTTCCTCGTAGTTGCCCTGGCGATAGAGCGCGTTGGCGGCGTTGTAGTAAGGCTCGGCCAGCTCAGGCGACTTGACCTGCGCTTCCTGGTAAGCCTGCAACGCTTCGTCGTAGGCCTCTTGTGTGAAAGCTTCGTTGCCGGCGTCGGTCAGCTTTGGCGCTGAGGCGCTGCATGCACCGGCCAGCAACGCGGAGGTTAGCATGGCGAGTATGAGGAGTGTTTTTTTCATGAGATTGATTCCTGTAATCCGACGACTCACCCTCACCCTAGCCCTCTCCCTCGGGGAGAGGGGACCAGAGTAAAGCGTGTCGCGTGCTTATCCAATGCCTTTTCCACGGGGAGAAGGGACCAGAGTAGCGGACACTGGTGACTTTCGCTCGATGCGGTCCGGGATGAGTTCGGCGGCTATCAAGGCCAGCAGCGCGAGTGCCAGGAAAAGCTGGTAGCGCTCGATGCGGCGCACGGCCAGGCGGCTTTGCAGCTCGGCTTTCTGCAGGCCGTCGATCTCGGTCAGGAGGCTGTCCAGCTCTGTGCCGGCTGCCGTGGCCTGGAAATATTTACCACCGCCGACCTGTGCGATTTTCTGCAATGTCGCTTCATCCATGCGCGAGATGACCGGGTTGCCGCTCGCGTCTTTCTTGAAACCGATGACGCGACCGGTCTGGTCGGTCTCCGGCACCGGTTCGCCGTCGGGTGTGCCGAAGCCGATGGTGTATATCAGGACACCCTGATCGGCCGCTTCCTGCGCCGCGGCGACCGGGTCGGTCTCCACGTCCTCGCCGTCGGTCATCACTACCAGCACCTTCTGGCTGGCCAGTTTCTCGTCGAACGCCTTGGTTGCCGTGCGGATCGCGTCGCCGATCACCGTACCTGGCCGGGAGATGACACCCGGCTGGGCGTTCTCCATATAGCTCAACGCGGTCATGTAGTCGGAGGTCAGCGGCACCTGCACGAAGCTGGCGCCGGAGAACAACGCCACACCGATCTCGTCGCCGTTGAGCTTCTGCATCAGGTCCTGAATCTCCAGTTTGGCGCGCGCCAGCCGGTTGGGCTTGACGTCTTCCACCAACATACTCTGGGAAACGTCCAGCGCCACCATTACCTGCAGGCCCTCCTGATCGACCGACTGTGTCTCGCTGCCCCACTGAGGCCGGGCGATTGAAATGATCAGCAGCGTCAGAGCCGCCAGCCACAGCGCTGTACGCCACTTGCGTCCGCGCCAGTTGACACTTTCGCTGAGACGAGCCAGCAGGCTGGGGTTGCCCAGCCGGGCCAGCGCCCGCTGGCGCTGTTTGTCAGCCCAGTAAACGAACAAGGCAGCAAGGGGCACCAGCAGCAGCGCTGCCAGATACGAAGGGTGTTCGAAGCTCATGGAATCCTCCTGAAGAGGGTCTGGCTCAGGACCAGTTCGGTCAGCAGCAACAGCAGCGCCGGGATCATCAGCCAGCCGGCCAGTTCGTTGTACTGGTTAAAGACCTGCACCTCGACCTTCGATTTCTCCAACTGGTCGATGGCGTCGTAGATGGCCTTCAAGCCTTGCGTGTCCTGTGCCCGGAAGTATTTGCCGCCGGTGATCTCGGCGACCTGCCGCAGCGTCTCCTCATCCAGTTGGCTTTCCTGATACGCGACCTGCTGGTTGCCAAACATATCTGTCACCGGCACCGGCACCTGACCGGGCTTGGCCGCGCCGATCGTGTATATCTTAATGCCCAGGGTCTTGGCGGCTTCGGCGGCGGTAACAGGGTCGATCTCGCCGGCATTGTTGACGCCATCGGTCAGCAGAATGACGACCTTGCTTTTGGCGTCGCTCTGAGAGAGCATGTTGGCTGCATTGGCGACGCCGAGGCCGATGGCCGTGCCATCGTCGATTCCCAGGTCGGGAGCCAGCTCAACCTGCCCCAGCGACCGCTCCAGCGCGTTACGATCGAGCGTCAACGGCGTCTGGTTGAAGGCCTCGCTGGCGAAAACCACCAGCCCAATCTTGTCGTATGCGCGCTTTTCGACGAAGCTGCCGATGACCTCTTTGGCGGCTTCCAGCCGGTTGGCAGGCTGAAAGTCCAGCGACGCCATGCTGCCGGAGATGTCCAGCGCGAGCGCAATATCCACGCCTTCGCCCTTGATGGTCTCCTTGCCCTGCACGATCTGCGGGCGAGCCAGCGCGATGACCAGCATCGCGATAGCCAGCAGACGCATCGCTGTCAGCAACGGCCGCAGCGCAACACGCCACGATCGCGGCAGATCCCGTGTCAGCGCCGCCGCCGAGTGGGTCATGGCAGCCGGGCTGGCCGCCCGCCGCCCCAACAGGTGGCGGGCAGCCAGCACCGCCACCAGCAGTAGCAGGCCGAGCAGCCACGGATTGGCAAACTGGAAGTTGGTGTTCACGCGGCCACCTCCGATGTCTGGCGCGGTTGGCGCCCGTTGCGCCGCTTCGTGGGCCGGTCTGGCGTATCGATTTCCTCGACCGCTGGCTGTGGCCTGGTCGCTTCCACAATGAAACGGGCAGTCGCCATCAGGTAGGCAGCGCTGTCCATGTCGGGCCGGAAAGTCGAGAACTTGATCAGATCGCTGTCCTGCAAAAAGAGCAGGATCTGCGATTTCACATCCTCAGCAATGTCGATGCGCTTCAGATCGGCGCGGATCTCGGTGGTAGTGCGCTCGAGCGCCGGCACGCCGAAGCGTTGCTCGATGTAGGTACGAACAGTCCCTGACACCAGTGTGTAATATTCCTTGAAGCGTTCCTGTTCGGGCAAATGCATGGCCTCGATAGCCACCAGCGCGTCCTGGGCTCGCTGGTGCGGCAGCCGGTTGTCTACCGCTGCAACCGTGCGCCGCCGCCAGAGAACCACCGCCAGCACGGCCAAGGCGGCAACTCCCAACGCGGCCACGATCCACGGCCACACGGCCGGCAGCGGCAGGTTGGCCTGTCCCTTGATGTCGCGCAGTTCGCTGTCACCCGGCTGCAACACCGACCCCAGCGTGACTGCGGCCGGCGCGGCGGTGACAGTTTGCAGGCCACCGCTGCCATCGGTCACGGCGATATCGATCTGCGGCGTCGTGAACGATCCGGGGCTGAAGAGCCGGGCGTCGATGACGGCGCTGGTGGTCTCGCTGCCGTCGCCGTTGTCAACGGTGGTCGCCGCCGACTGGCCGGCCACGGTGAAGTCGCCCCACGGCTGGTCAGTGGGCAGTGCGGGTATCACCGCGTAGTAACCCGCAGGATGCGTCACAACCAGGGTCACGGGAATCGAATCGCCGACCGTGTAGTCGCCGTCCGGAATGCTCAGGCTGGCAGAAACCGGTCCGTTGGTCTGCGCGCCTGCCTGTCCGGTGAAAACCAGGATCAGGGCAGCCAGCACCCAAAAGGCCAGGAATAGTGTTCGTTTCATAGTTGGTATCATCCGCTCAGGTTCGTAGTAGGCGCTTCAGCGCCGTTCCGGGGCGCTGAAGCGCCTACTACGAACCACAAATGCATCAGTGGCGCAATCGCTTGTAACGTTCCTGGAAGAACGCGGCCAACGGTGCGACGTAGTCTTGTTCGGTGCCGATGTCGATGTGATCGACGGCAGCCTGACGAAACGCCCTGACCTTGCCGGCCCGCGCGCCTTCGACCCGCTGGCGAAACGCGGCTCGCCACGCCTTGCTGCCGGTGTCAACCCAGTGAATCTCGCCCGTTTCAGGATCCTCGATGGCGAGCAAGCCAACGTTGCCGATCTCTGTTTCCATGGGATCGTGCAAATCGACCGCGATCAAGTCGTGGCGCCGATTGGTGGTCGCCATCGCAACGCGGTAGCTCTCCGGATCGGCGATGAAGTCAGACACCAGGAAGATGATGCTGCGCCGCTTGAGGATATGGTTGACCTTCTCCAGCGCCATGCGAATGTCGGTGCCCTTGCTCTGCGGCTCGAAGGCCAGCAGCTCGCGGACCAGCCGCAGGACGTGCTTGCGACCCTTGCGCGGTGGGATGAACAGCTCCACCTGGTCGGTGAAGATCAGCAAGCCGACGCGGTCGTTGTTGGTGGTGGCCGCGAAGCTGAGCACGGCGGTCAGCTCGGCTGCCAGTTCACGCTTGAACTGCTGCACCGACCCGAAGTTCTCCGAGGCGCTGGCATCGACCACGAGCATGACTGTCAGCTCGCGCTCCTCGACGTAGCGTTTCACGTATACCTCGCCGGTGCGGGCGGTCACGTTCCAGTCGATGGTGCGGACCTCGTCGCCGGGCTGGTAGGGACGAACTTCCTCGAACTCCATGCCCCGCCCCTTGAAAATCGAGTGGTACTCGCCAGCAAAGCTGTCGGTAACCAGCCGCTTGGTGCGGATCTCGATATGGCGGATTTTCTTCATCAGGTCGTTGCTTAGCATTGCGTTTCCTCAGGGGAGATGGCAGGTGACAAGTTGCAGGTCGCAGGTATTTTTTCCCTGCTTTCCTTCATATCCCTTCTTCCCATCCCTACTACGGCACCGGCGTGTAATCCAAAATGCGGCGCACGATGTGGTCGCTGGTGATGTTCTCGGCTTCAGCTTCGTAAGTCGTGATGATGCGGTGGCGCAACACGTCAGGCGCGATAGCCTTGATGTCCTCCGGCGTGACAAACCCGCGGCCCTGGAGGAAGGCATGGGCGCGCGATGCCAAAATCAGATTGATGCTGGCGCGCGGCGAAGCACCGAACGCGATCAGGCTGTTGAGGTCGGCCAGGCCGTTGTTGCCCGGCTGGCGGGTGCGCACTACCAGATCCAGCACGTAGTCCTTGATTTTCTCATCGACGTACACCTGCTTCACCAGTTCGCGGCTGTGCAGCAGATCCGCCGGGTTGACCACCGGGTTGACGGTGGGCAGACTGGCGCCGGTCATGCGATCCATGATCACCCGCTCTTCGGAACGGGTAGGATAATCCACCTTCACCTTGAGCATGAAGCGGTCTACCTGCGCCTCGGGCAGCGGATAGGTGCCTTCCTGCTCGATGGGGTTCTGAGTCGCCATCACCAGGAACAGGCTGTCCATTTTGTAGGTCGTGTCGCCGATGGTCACCTGGCGCTCCTGCATGGCTTCCAGCAGCGCGCTCTGCACCTTGGCCGGCGCACGGTTGATCTCGTCGGCCAGGATCAGGTTGGAGAAGATCGGTCCCTGATGGACACTGAACTCAGTGGTGCGCGGGTTGTAGATCTGCGTACCCACCAGGTCAGCCGGCAGCAGGTCAGGCGTGAACTGGATGCGGGAAAAGTCCGCGTTGACTGCCTGAGCGACAGTCTTGATCAGCAGCGTCTTGGCCAGGCCAGGGACGCCCTCCAGCAACACGTGGCCGTCAGCCAGCAGAGCGATCAATACCCGCTCCACCAGCATTTCCTGGCCGACCATCACCTTGTTGATCTCTGCCAGCAGATCCTGCAAATAGCTTGCCTCCTGCCGGACGCGTGCGTTCAGTTCACGGACTGTTGCGGCCTGAATACCGTCGCTGCCGGCGAAAACCGGAGCTGCCACGGCGTAGCCGTTCGTTCTGGTGACCTCTGGGGTCGGTGTGATTGTCATTGTCATGCCTCCTGATTGGGCGTGATAGGATTCCCGGCAAAGCCAGGGCTGGTTGCAACGTTTTGGTTTTTATCTTACCAGCTACCCCACCCTGGCGGCTTTAAGCGCAATGTTGAGTTGTCTTAAGTGAGTCTTAAGACATCGCGACAATTTTGCTGAACATGACCCAGGTCATTGTCTTGCCTCCATGATCTGGCGTAGAATAGAATAGCATAAACTATGGCTGGCGCCTGCAGCAAGTCGTGGCAGCAGGCCAGGCAGAAAATATCTCATTCGAGGCCGTGGAGGGTCTGCAGACAGGGGCCGGCAACTGGAAAAGGAGCAACCCTTGACCATCTCGCTTTCATACACCGACCACGCGTTGCTGCGAATGCAGCAGCGCAACATCTCTCTCAGCGACGTGGAGTTCGTTGTTGTAGCCGGCCAGCGCATCTGGTGCGCCGGCGCGGTTCACTGCTTCCTTGGAAGGAGACAACTGTCAAGAACAACTCAACCCAAAGCCGGAGGTCGTCGGTTGGAAGGAATAACAGTCCTGCTGGACTCGCACGATCAGTGCTCTGTCATCACCGTGTATCGAAATCGCGATGGCCTGCGGTCGATTCGGCGCAAGGCCAAGTTCAATCGTAAGCTGACCGCCCCCCAAAATTGACGCAGCCAGTTGCCGATCCCTGTTTGCAGACTGTGCCACCCTCTTCGTGACAGTTTTGACAATCCTCTGACGCGGGTCTAAAATCCTTCGGTACTTTCCACGCAAGCGCAACCGAAGGATGACAAAGTGACAGACCTCGACAACCGTTCCCGCAATAGATTACTCTTAGTGCTCTTCGTCGGCGTGCTGATGGGCGCGCTCGACATCGCGATCACCGCGCCCGCGTTGTCGCTGATTCAAAGCGACTTCGGCGTCGACGCACGCACGATCACCTGGGTTTTCACGATCTACACGCTGGCCAATCTCCTGGGCACGCCATTCATGGCCAAGCTGTCGGATGTCTTTGGCCGGCGCAGCATCTACGTGATGGATGTGCTGCTCTTCGCGGCCGGCTCGCTGGTCGTGGCGCTGTCACCCTCGTTTGGCGTGCTGCTGGTAGGCCGCGCCATTCAGGGCTTCGGCGCGGGCGGTATCTTCCCTGTGGCCGGCGCGGTCATCGGCGACACTTTCCCACCGGAAAAACGCGGCGGCGCTCTGGGGCTGATCGGAGCGGTGTTCGGTGTCGCCTTCCTGGTCGGTCCCATCATCGGCGGAGTCGTACTTCTGATTGCCAGTTGGCACTGGCTGTTCCTTATCAACATTCCTATCGCGGCCGGGCTGGTCATCGGCGCGCTGCGCCTGGTGCCCAACAGCCGACCAAAGGTCCGGCGCCCCTTCGACTGGGCAGGCATGGCGGTGATTCTCGCGCTGCTGACCGCGCTTTCCTTTGGCATCAGCCAGATCGACGCCAACAGCCTGCAGGCCAGCCTCGGATCAGTGCGAGTCTGGGGCAGCTTGCTGCTGGCGTTCATCCTGATGCCAGTCTTCTGGTTTACCGAAAAACGCGCTGCCGATCCGGTGCTCTCGCTGGATCTCTTCCGCTCGCGCCAGATGGGGCTGGCCAATCTCTTTGCCGGCGGCGCGGGCTTCGCTGAAGCAGGCGTATCATTCGTGCCGGTGCTGCTGGTGGCCGCGCTGGGCGTCACCGCTTACATGTCCAGCATCATGCTGCTGCCTGTCGTGCTGATCATGGCGGTCGGGTCGCCTCTGGCAGGCCAACTGCTGGACCGCCGCGGCTCGCGCTTCGTGATCACCATCGGCACAGCCTCGCTGGCCATTGGCCTGATCGCGGTCGGCTTGCTGCCTGTTACCACCGTCACCTTCTACGCGGCGGCCGTGCCAGTCGGCATTGGTTTGGCCTTCCTGCTGGGCGCGCCGCTGCGCTACATCATGTTGAGCGAGGCGCAGCAATCACAGCGGGCGGCCGCCCAAGGATCGCTGGCGCTCTTCACACGCATGGGCTACCTGGTCAGCGCCGCGCTGGTGGGCGCCGTGGCTGCCTCAGGCGGGGGCAGCGTGGCAGGCTGGCAGCACGCGTTCCTGATTCTGGGTGTTGTGTCAGTGGGGCTATTCTTTGCGACCTTCGCACTCAAACGGCGCCCGGCAGAGTTGGCCGCAGCGGAGCGCAACAATCCACCGGTTCCCACCACTCAACCGACGACTTGATCCGGGTGCCATTCAAACTTGACAGCACCTTCCTCTGTGGTTAGAATCGCCACTGACCGACCGGTCAGTCAGCAATCCAGAGCATCCAGACCACAGAGAGAAACATCATGACTTCTACCTCCGACGATCTACCGATTGAAGTTGGCGCCGCACCTGACGACGCTTCGGACAAACTCGATTTCAAGAAGATTCTGCCCATCTTTGTCATCGTTCTGATCGACTTGATGGGGCTGACGATCATCATCCCGCTGCTGTCGCTGTACGCGGCAGCTTTCGGTGTCACCGCCTTTACCGTGGGAATGCTGGGCGCCACCTACCCGCTGGCGCAGTTCATCGGCGCGCCGATTCTAGGCCGCCTCTCCGACCGCTATGGCCGTAAACCGATCCTGCTGGTCAGCCAGGTCGGCACGCTGGTTGGCTTCCTGCTGCTGGGCGTGGCTGGCAGCATTATCGTGCTGTTCATCTCGCGGCTGATCGACGGCCTGTCGGGCGGCAACATCGCCACGGCGCAGGCGGTCATCACCGACAACACCAACGAGAAAACCCGCACGCAGGGGTTGGGTTTGATCGGCGCAGCGTTTGGTCTCGGCTTCGTGATCGGGCCGGTGATCGCGTTCCTCTCGCTGCAAGCCAGCGGCAACAACTACAGCGCGCCGGCCTTCGTCGCCGCCGGTTTCTCGCTGATCTCGATCCTGCTGACCTGGTTCTGGCTGGAAGAGTCGCATCCGGTGGAGAAGCGTGGCCGGGCAAGGCAGCAATCCTCGGTTCTCTCGTTGCGCGGCCTGCTGGACGCGGTGAAGCATCCGACCGTGGGCTTCTTGTTGATCCTCATCTTTGCCCAGCAGGTTGCGTTTGGCGGTTTTGAGCAGTTGCTGTCGCTTTTCACCCTGACCAGCCTCGGCCTGGGCGCATCCGGCAACTCGATCATCTTTGTCTACGTCGGCGTCATCGTGGTAGCTGTACAAGGCTACTTCATCGGCAAGTGGGCGCGGCGCTTCGGCGACCGGCGTTTGATTCTCGCCGGGCTGGCGACGCTGACCATCGGCTTGACCATGATGGCGTTCACGCCTGCGGTGCCGCCGCCGTTCTATTCACAGGCGAGCTTGCAGGCGGAGTTGAGCGGCGAACGCACGTTGCCAGGCGAGACGCCGCCGACTCAAGGCGTGGCGGCAGAGATACCGGATGACAGCAACACCGGCTGGAGCGGGCTGATCTGGCTGCTGGCAGCCATGTTCCCGATTGCCGTCGGCGGCGGCATGCTTCAGCCCAGCATCAACAGCTTGATCACCAAGCGAGTCGCATCCGACGAACAAGGTGGAATCCTGGGCGTCAGCACCGCTTTTCTCAGCGGAGCCAATTTTATCGCCCCACTGATCGGCGGCGCCCTCTTTGCAGCTATCGGACCAAGAGCGCCCTTCGTTTTCTGGGGCTTGCTGATGGGACTGCTGCTGCTGCTGGCTTTCCGTTCGATTGCCCCAGCCGGCGCAGCGCAGCCAGCCTCAGCACCGTCCGGCTCATAACTTGCCGGCTATCAACCAAAGATCTGGACAGGAGACTTTCATGTATTCGCTCGTACTTACCTTGCATTCGCTCGTTCGCTGGGCGGTTGTCATCATCGGCGTGATCGCCGTGGTGCGCGCCTTCATTGGCTGGTTTGGTGGCCGGCAATGGCAACAACTGGACGACCGTCTGGGTCTGGGATTCACCAGCGTCCTGGACATCAATCTGTTGCTGGGCCTGCTGCTCTATTTCTTCCTGAGTCCGATCACCACCGGCGCGTTCAAAGACTTCGGCGCAGCCATGAGCAATGGCAGCGTGCGATTCTTCGCCGTTGAGCACATCTTCATCATGATCGTCGCTGTCGTGCTGGCGCACATCGGGCGGTCGCGGTCGAAGAAAGCCGCGGATGACCGTGGCAAGTTCAAACGGGCTGCCATCTTCTTCGGCCTGGCAATGCTGGCTGTGCTGCTGGCGATTCCGTGGCCGTTCCTGGCGTCCGGAGCTGGCCGCGGCTGGTTGTAGACAACTGTTTGCAGCGTCCCCGACGAAGGCGATTTTGACTGGTAAAGTGTAAGGCCAAATCAATTTCGCTATCGTATCAGGAGAATCGATGACTGTACAGGATGTAACGCTTTCTGAGACCCCGGAGGCAGCGCCGCCACGCTTCAGCGTCTGGCGATCCATCAAGATAGGTACGTTTCATATCGGATCCTCGATGACCGATGTGCTGCTGTCGGGCATCTGGAACCGGGTCATGATCACCGACCTGGGCGTAGTGGCCTGGCCGGTGAGCCTGCTGCTGGCAGCGCGCTACTTCCTGTCGCCGCTGGCGATCTGGGCCGGCCACCAATCCGACACACACCCGATCTTCGGCACGCGCCGGACATGGTACATCTGGCTGGGGCGGCTGATGATGCTGCTCTCGCTCTTGCTGCTGCCACCTTCGGTAGGCTTGATCGCCAGCGGCGTCAACCCGACGCTGGGCTGGACGCTGGCCGTTCTGTCGCTGCTGGTCTACGGCACCGGCACGTCGATCTCGGGCGCGCCCTATCTGGCGCTGGTGCACGACAGCGCACCCTATGAAAAGCGCGGTCAGGCCGTCAGCATCACTCAATTCATGCTGGTGGTCAGCTTCGCCTTCATTCCGGTGATCTACGCGCGGGTGATGCCGGTCTACAGCCAGGCGGATTTCTGGCGCATTGTCGTCCTCGGCATGGTCGGCGCGGCGATCTTCTGGGTGATCTCCGTCGCCGGCGAGGAGCGACGTAACCCGGTCAAAGTCGCGCCGGCCGCCGATGCGACGCCGCCAGCTTCGTTGCGGGAGAATCTGCGCGAGATCTGGAGCGATGAACGCACGCGGCGCTACGCGCTCTTCCTGGCGGTGTCGGCCTTCTTCGCCTTCATGCAGGACGCGGTGCTGGAGCCGTTCGGCGGCGATGTCTTCAAGCTAACTGTTGGCGAAACCACCCGCTTCAACGCCTATTGGGGCACCGGCGTGCTGATCAGCATGATCATCACCTATGCGGTGACGCGGCGGCGGCGGCCCGATCAACAGGTCAGCACGACTGCCTGGGGCCTGGCGATGCTGGGAATCCCGCTGCTGTTGCTGGCGGCGGCGGCCTTCCGCGAGTCGCTGCCGATGGTCGTGCCGATCTTGCTGCTGTTCGGTATCGGCTTTGGCGTGTTCACGGTGGGCGGCGTCAGCCTGCTGATGGCTGTCAACACAGCCGAGCGCGCCGCCAGCTATCTGGCGCTGTGGTCGGTGATCCAGTTGATCAGCCGTGGCCTGGGCATCTTCGCCGGCGGCGTCATCCGCGACATCGGGCTGACCCTGACAGGCGAAATCTCGGCGGCCTACGGCATCGTATTTATCGTGGAAGCGATCGGACTCTTTGTCTGTATCTGGCTGCTGCGACGGGTGGATGTACGCGGCTTCGCCGCCAGTCATCGCTCCGTTCCGGCAACGGAAAGCTTTGTTCCTTCAATTGACTAACAAGAGAAACCATGCTTGACAACATTATCATCCCCCCAACCGTACATGTCGTGCTCGGAATCCTGGTCATGGTCGGCACCCTGGCAGCAGCGATTGTCACCGGCTGGCTGGCCTTTCGTCGCCAGGGCGTAACTACCGCCGGCCGCGTCGTAATGATCCTCGCGCAGATCGCCCTGATCATGCAGATTCTGGTCGGTGTAAAACTACTGGACCAGGGCCTTGGGGTTCTGCAACTGTACATCCACTACGTCGGCGGTCTGGGTGCGTTCTTCTTCTTCCTGTTGTACTACTGGTTCATGCCTGAGAAGCCAAGCCGGCAGAGCGCGCTGGCGTTCGCGATGAGCTTGCTTGCTTTCCTGTTCGCGATCCAGGCCTACTTCATCGGGCAGGCCTACGTGGGCTAGACATGGATCGCCCCACCGTCGCGGCCAGCGAGCCGCACGACGTTCGCGAGACCATCCTGCAAGAGTCGGGACGGCTGTTTGTCGCCCGCGGCTATCACGGGTTGGCCATGCGCGAACTGGCAGAGGCGGTAGGCGTTTCCAAGGCTGCACTGTACTATCACTACAGGGACAAGGAAGACCTGTTCATGGCGGTACTGACCAGCAATCTGGACCGCATTGAGCAGGTGATCAACGAGGCTCGCAAGGCGCCGACGACCCGGCTGCGGATCGAACAAATGGTGCAGGCAATCTTCCAGCGAGCGCCTGAGCAGCGGGCCATCATCCGCCTTGCCAGCCAGGAAATGGACCAACTCAGTGAGGCAGCCCGGGCGGAGTTCAGCCGCATCTACCACGAG
This sequence comes from Anaerolineales bacterium, assembly GCA_020634615.1. GTDB lineage: Bacteria > Chloroflexota > Anaerolineae > JAAEKA01 > JAAEKA01 > JACKBK01. Next base: position 68,222 of record JACKBI010000012.1, on the reverse strand, counting down.
AAGTTCATCGGCCAGATCGAGGCAATCATCGCCGAAGGCATCCAGAGCGGCGAGCTGCGGCCGATGAACACCAGCCTGGCGACCTGGCTGCTGCTGGGAATGATGTATCCCTTCTTCTACGCAGCCCACGCAGGCGAGATGACTTCCTTCGACGAAACCACCGATCTGATGCTGGCGATCTTCTTCGACGGCGCGGCTGGTTCGTGAAACAGCCTGGCACAGAAACCGAATACAGCTTGCGAATCAGAACGGGTGGCTTTCCGAGGAAAGCCACCCGTTGCTGTTGCGGAACTAACGGTATGGTTGAGACCGGTGGATTGCCGGCCATTAAGTGTCTGATACTGAGAGCGTTGCCCCGCCGTTCACCACAGCTTCCGTCGTCTACCCTGGCTACCCGGCACAGAGGTGTGCGTGAGGAGCAGGGGGGAGTTTGGGGAAAGTGTGGGTGGGCATCCTGCGTACGCCCGTCTCCAAAAGCCTGGATAGCTTCGGATGCTGGGGTGAACGGCGGAAGCGACGCCCGGCAACTTGTCCGGCAGACGTGGTCTCGTTATGGCTCTCGCCTACTCGACCGACGCCTGACCGGACAGGCTGTCAGTTCAGTGTTACCGGATGCACAGGGTTTGGCCGGCCCGGATCATGTTGGGGTTGGCCAACCCGTTCAGTTGCGCCAGCGCGGACACCGAAGCGCCGTTGGCGACAGCGATGGACGACAGGTTGTCGCCACGCTGTACAGTGTAGGCATCAGCACAGCTTGCCGTGCTGACGCCCGAACTCACCGACGGTACGGCGGCACCAGGAGGCGGGTCCTGCATGTTGGTGAAGTTCACCTTGGCGCCCGTGTACGTCGCAGGCACCGGATAGGGGAACATCACGTCGACACAGGTCGCGCTCACCGGGATCCAGTGGTCGCGCTGCTCCTCACAGACAGTGATGGTTGCACCAGGAATGGCCATGCCATGCGCCTGCAAGGTCGCCTGGGAGAACGTGTAGTTGCCCAGAGCGTTGGTGTGCGTGGTCACGTAGACCGGCGGGTTAGTACCCTTCAGCGTGGCAGTGATGCCCCAGCCGGACAGACCGACGGTCTGGCCCTGGTACGGGGGAACCCATGCACGGAAGTACTTGGTACCGCTGATCTGCAGCTTGCCAGCCACTTCCATGTTCTCGAACAGAACACGGGCGTTCTCGCAGTCCTGGATTACCACGGTCTGCGGGTTGGGGCTGATGGGCTTCCAGCCAGCCTGCACCGCTTCCTGAACGCTGTAGACGCCAGGAATCAGGTTCTCGAACGTGACCTTGCCAGAGCCATCCGTCGTCATAGTGACCGGATAGATCTTGCCATCGGGCCGGCTGAGGGTAATTTTCCACCCAGCCAGCGGGCCAAGCCAGACCGTGCCGCCGTTGGCGTTGGTGCCAAGGCCGTTCTTCTCCACCGTAATGGAGGCGTAGCACGGGGGCTCCAGATTCTTGAAGACCACAGGATCCGTGGCGCCAGGAGGCGCGTACTGGTTCAGGGTCAGGTAAACCTGGGACGGCGTGATCGGCTTCCAGCCCGATTTCACCGTTTCCTTGATCAGCCACTTGCCAGGCGTCAGGGTCAGTACCACTGTGCCATGGTTGTCGGTGGTGCCACTCTGCGCGACGGCCCAGGGATCACCCTGAGGAGTCGCCGAGATGGCCCAACCTTCGCCGGGCTGCACGGTGCCGTCCATCAATTCCTCCCACTTGATGACGGTGACGTCGAACAAGCGGCGGATCTTGAACAGCACATCGTAGCAGTCACTTTGCTCGTCCAGCTTTGCCCAACCGGTCCATGCAATCCCGTTGCGTCGAGCTTCGGGGACGATGCCGTTCCAGTCCTGGGGCAACTGCATGGCAAAGGCGTAGTAGAAGCCCGCCGGCAGCTTTTCGAACTCCCAGTAGCCGTCAGAGCCTACAGGAGCGCGCCGTACGAAGATGGCTTCGCCGGTCAGATCTCCAGTGGACTGGGCAGCCAGGGATTCGAGCGTATCGATCGACTGGATGTCAGCCAGCAGGTCGGGCAGCGATGCCTCGTCAAAGCTGGCGGGCACGCCGAAGGCGTAGACCCTCAACTGCGGGTCGAACTGCGTGCCGTCAACGGGCTGCTCCCGGTGGTTGATTACGTAACCGTTGACGCACACCGTACTGTGGGTCGGCTTGCTTTCTCCAGCGAAGCTGACGCCAGTGTTGGTGAAGAGCATGGTCAGGGCAACGATCAACGCTACCATGATAGTGACCATGCGGGTCTGCTTGATACTCATCTTGAATACCTCCGTATTCTTACTAAGGTTGCCCGCAACTTGCTTGATAAGCGGGCCTGTTTTGTCGCCGTCGGCTCGCCGAGCGATTGTGCCGACGGTGACTGGTTGAGCGCGTTCAGAAGATCGATCCTTCCGGTGCTGCGCCCCAGCGATGGGTAGCCAACCCGAGCAATGCAATGATGTCCTCCAGAATTTACTGCCCGGGAGCAGTAACCCTGACCGACTTGCCCCGGTCAGGGCCACGGCTCCGCGCTTGCGTCGTTATCTCATCACCTCATCTACCGCAACCGCAATTGCTGGCCGGTGAAGATGTGGTTGGGATTGTCAATATCGTTCAACTCCGCCAGTGCCTGGACGGTCGTCCCGTGCTGGCCGGCGATGGCGCTCAGCGAGTCGCCCCGCTGCACCGTATACACGGCAGCCTGACTGGCATCCTCGGAAGCTGCGGGCTGGCCAAGTGCATCTTGCCCCTCAACAGCCTCTGCGGGCGATGCCGGTGTCGAAGAGTCATCACTCACTACGACCGATGCGCTGGCCGGCACCTGTTCAACCGCATCCACGGCCGGCGCTCTGGTCGCCGGAGCCGGTGGCGCCGAGTCCGTTTGCGGTTCCGCGCCCGCCTGGCCGGGGATGCAGAGGGTCTGGCCGACGTAGATAACATTCGGATTGCTCAGACCATTCGTCTCCATGATCGCCTGCACGGTCGTGCCGGTGGCCGCTGCGATGCCGCTCAGCGTGTCGCCGCGCTGCACCGTGTACCATGTGGCGCCAGCCGCTTCGTCACAGACCGGCCCGGGGTGCGGCTTGGAGGGCGGCACTACCGGATGCACCGGCTTGGGCGGGTAGACCGGCTTCTCGGGATAGATCGGGTGCACCGGCTTGGGCGGGTACACCGGGTAGATCGGATGCACCGGCTGGGCGGGTGTGCACTGCTGCAACACCACGTTGTCCAGGTTCACATCCAGCTCACGGTTCACGGTCGCCCACTTCTTCAGGCCCCAGATCGCCAGCGTGGTGTAGCCGCCCGGCGCTGTGAACTGCGTCGTGTACGACTGCATCGCACCCGGTTCCGTCCGGGGATAGATGGTCGTCAGCGGCACCAGTTGCTTGTAGGTCATCTGGTTGGTGTCTGTCGACCCGGTCGTCGAGTAGCCCCACAACACTTCGTAGCGGTAGGCATCCTCGTCCGTCGCCACCGGCGCTTCGCGCATCATGGCGTCGAAGGAAATCTGGTAGGTCGCACCGGCCTGCAGGTAGACCCGCTGGGCGATGCCGATCACCCGGTCGGGATCGGTGCCGTCGGGCAGGTTCTTGCTGTTGATCTCCAGCAACTGCCCGTGGGACCCCTGCGAGACCACCGGCGGCCACATCTCATCGTAGTAGCCGTAGTTGGCGCGGCCGCCGTTGTTGAAGCCGGTCCAGTAGAAGGCGACGCCGTTTGGCGCAAAGCCGTTCTCGAAACCGCCGTTCCACAGCAGGTTCGCGCCACTGCACACAGTCGTGGCCGCTACCGGCGCTGGCACGCTGTAGCCGGGATCCACCGGATAACCGTCGCCAGGTTGCGCCGGCGGCACTGTGTAGCCACCTTCAGAGGAAGGTTGGGCGAGCGAGGCTGTGTAGCTGCCATCGCCAGGTTGCGCAGGCGGATCGGTGTAAGCGCCGTCACTGGGCTGCGCGGGCGGAGCAATGAATGCGCTGTCGCCAGGATTGGCAGGCGGGGCTGTGTAGCCACCTTCAGAGGAAGGATGCGCCGGCTTGACAGGCTCCACGTACGGGACGGCCACGGCCGGACCCACCAGGCTGATGGTGTCCAGGTTGAAATCGGTCTCCTCGTACCACGTGCCCCAGCGCCGCTCGACCCGCACAAATACTGTCAGCGCCGGCCCGCTGGCCGTCACCGACGTGCTGTAGCTGCTGAATGACCCCGGCTCCGTCCGCGGGTAGTAGGTGTCCCACGGCAGCTCGCGCCAGTCGCTCACCGACTGCCAGTTCACGCCGCCCGTCGGGTCGAACCCCACGTACACCCGATAGCGCCACGGATCCGACGTATCCTTGTCGTCGGCACGGATCATGCCCTTCAATGACAACTGGTAGGTCGCTCCCGCATGCACCAGCGCCCGCTGGAAGATGCCCGCCTGGCGGTTGGCGTCGCCGCCCTGCTGCTTGGTGTTGATCTCGATCAACTGCGAGTTGGCGCCGTCAGCCACGGTCGGCGCCCACATATCATCGTAGAAGCCGTAGACCGCCGCGCCGCCGTTGTTGAAGCAGCCCCAGCCAGCGCCCACCATGCCAGGGCAGGCCGAGTTCGACTCGAAGCCCAGCTCGAACCCGCCGTTGTACAGCACGTCCGCGCCGGAGGCCTGCGGCCCGCGCCCCATGGGCACCACGCTGGCTACCATCACCAGCGCCATCACCAGTATGACCATTCTTGGCTTCATTGTTTTCATCGTTGTGATCCTTCCTGGGGCGCCGGGCCCGCTTCGTCGTCATTGGCCTGGCAGCTTTGCCCTCGTCTGCGCCTGTATTATGGAAGGCGCCTGCGAGTCGACTTGTCTGGCCACCGGGCGGCTGCTTTCGCTTTCATCGCCCGCACGAAAATTGTAGCACGCTGCCGGCTGCCAAATCAAGGCTTTTGTTATGTCCAGTGCCTTAAATGAAGGGGCATTTTCGTATAGATGACCCGCTGTGCCCTGTCGGCTAGGCGAAACAGCGACTATTCGAAGGATTTAAGGTCACGAATCCGACCTAAAATCGCTCGAACCCTGCGCTGGGTCATATTCTTGGCGATGGAAATGTGATATGCTGAGTTGCAGGAGAAAAGAAACCCGTCTGCTTTCGTTCCAGGGCACGCGCCGGCGTACGGGTGGTACTCAGATGCGTGTTGAGACAAACAAGAACGCACCAGGTGTGTGCGAGAAACCTGACCACCCCAGTAAATTAGCCAGACAACTCGCCTGGCGAAGGGAGACACCTATGTCTTCGACCAAAATCCTGGAAAGAAAGGCCACCGACACAGAAGCTTTGCTGGCCAAAGCTTCCAAACCCTCCGCAGACGCGATGCTCCTGCATCCATTCTATCGCGGCAAGACCGAGATCGCGGTGAAGTGCGCAGTCAGGGATTTCAACGATTTCGCCATCTGGTACACGCCCGGTGTAGCGGCTCCCTGCAAGGCCATTCAGGCCGATCCTGAGTTAGCGTACGAATATACCAACAAGTGGAATACCATCGCCGTCATCAGCGACGGCACACGGGTTCTCGGCCTGGGTGACATCGGCCCCAAAGCCGCGATGCCTGTGATGGAAGGCAAATCACTGCTGTTCAAGTACCTGGGCGGGGTTGACGCGGTGCCGATTTGCCTGGACACCAAGGACCCCGATCGCTTCATCGAGACAGTCCTGCTGCTCCAGCCCAGCTTTGGCGGGGTCAACCTGGAGGATATCAGCCAGCCGAAGTGCTTCCGCATCCTCGATACCCTGCGCGAGAAGGCCGAGATACCGATCTGGCATGACGACCAGCAGGGTACGGCCACTGTCACGCTGGCCGGCCTGATGAATGCACTCAAGGTCGTCGGCAAGCGCATAGAGGATGTTCGCATTGCGTTCATCGGCTCTGGCGCCAGCAATGTCGCCTGCATGCGGCTGATCTTTGCTGCCGGCGCCGACCCGCGCAAAGCCTTTGTGGTTGACAGCAAAGGCATTCTGCATCCTGCGCGTGAGGACATCAGCCGCCGCAAAGCTGAGTTCGTTGACAAGTGGCGGCTGTGCAACGCCACCAACGGCGAAGGGCGCATTGGCGGAATCGCTGAAGCATTGAATGGTACCGATGTCTGCATCGCGCTCAGCACCCCCGGCCCTGGCACGCTCAAGGTCGAATGGGTTGACAAGATGGCCGAGGACTCCATCGTCTTCGCCTGCGCCAACCCGGTGCCAGAGATGTGGCCGTGGGAGGCGCAGGAAGCCGGCGTGCGCGTGTTTGCCACCGGCCGCTCCGATTTCCCCAACCAGGTCAACAACTCGCTCGGCTTTCCGGGCATTTTCCGTGGTACGCTGGACGTGCGCGCCAGCACCATCACCGACGAAATGTGCATCGCAGCCGCCGCAGCGCTGGCCAACGCGGCCGGCGAACTTGACCGGCAACATATCCTGCCCACGATGGACAACTGGGACGTGTTCCCCAAGGAAGCGTTGGCGGTCGCGATGATGGCCCAGCAACAGGGCCTGGCTCGGCTGGAGCGCACCGAGGAGGAGATCTACCGCCACGCCACCGACATCATCGGACGCTCGCGCGATCTGACGCGCTGGATGATGGAAAAGGGCTTCATTGCGGAGGCGCCTGTTGGACAGTGACCAGTAATCGGTAAGCAGTAAACAGTCCCGGAAACGCTCTCAACAATGGACGCACTGCTCACTGTTGACTGCTCACGGTTGACTGTGCACTGCATACTGGCCACTGTATACTGTTCACTGGCACGTAAGGAGAACATACCATGTACGACCTGATCATACTCGGCGGCGGGCCGGCGGGCTTGACAGCCACGGTCTACGCCATTCACAAACGACTGGAAACACTACTGATCTCCGAGGACCTGGGCGGCAAATCCAACTACCGCATGCACATCCGCGGACTGGAAGGCTACGAGACCATCAACGGCGAGGAGGTGGTGCGCCGCTTCCAGAGCCAGGTGGAATATCTTGACTTTGCACGATTGATGGACAAAGCTATGTCCATTGAACTACTCGCCAACGGCAACGACGAAGACTACATCAAGGTGACGACCGAGAGCGGTACAGCCTTCGTGACACGCTCGCTCATTATTGCGACCGGAGCGCAGCCGCGCATGTTGAACGTCCCCGGTGAGCGCAGTCTGCTGGGCCTGGGCGTCAGCTACTCAGCCATCAGCCACGCGCCGCTTTTCTGGGGCAAGGAAACGGCGGTAGTGGGCAGCGACAGCCTGGCCTTCCGCGCCGTGACCGAACTGGCCACACTGGCCAGCCGCGTCTTTCTGGTGTCGCAAGACCCACTGCCAACTGACTCGCCCTGGCTGGACAAGATTCGCCACTTCGACAACGTGGTTATACTCGAAGACACTACGGTTGTCTCTGTCGGCGGCTCGCCACATTTAGAGGAGATGACCGTGCGCCGCGCCAACGGTCGCCAGGAGACGTTTGCCATCAAGGGGCTGTTCGTCGAGCTGGGATTGATCCCCAACACCGGCCTGCTGCACGGCATCGTCGATCTGGACGAACATGGCCGGGTGGTAGTAGACTGCCGCGGCGCGACCAGCCGCCCGGGCATCTACGCCGCGGGCGACGTGACCAACAGCTACGCCGAGCAGGTGCTGGTCGCGGTGGGCGACGGCGCGAAAGCAGCCCTGTCGGCCCACGAATACCTGCTCAGTCGGCGGCAGTTCAAGGCGCAGCCAGTTCTGGTTGGCTGACACTGCCAGCAGCCGGCTTCAACAAACCAACACCTGCCGCGAGCAGCCCAGACAACGATGTCCGGGCCGCTCGCGGCGACATTCACACCACAGGAGAAACCGATGACCGCTACATTGATCGATGGAACTGCCATTGCCGCCGACGTGCGCCAGAGCATTGCCGCCCGCGTGGCCGAACTCAGCGCCGCCACCGGCCGCAAACCAGGACTCGCCACCGTGCTGGTCGGCGAAGACCCCGCGTCGCAGGCTTACGTCCGCATGAAGGGCAAGAACTGTCTGGAAGTGGGCATGGAGAGCTTCAGCTACAAGCTGCCTGCCGATTCCACCCAGGAAGAGGTCGAGGGACTGGTGCGCGACCTGAACGCCAACCCGGCCGTCAACGGCATCTTGGTGCAGTTACCGCTGCCGAAGCACCTGGACGAGGAAGCGATTCTGGGCGCCATCAGCCTGGAGAAGGACGTGGACGGCTTCCACCCGGTCAACATCGGGCGGCTGGTGATGAAGGGCCGCAAGCCGCTGTTCATTCCCTGCACGCCCAAGGGCTGCATGGTGCTGCTGGAGCGCAGCGGCGTCAAGCTCGAAGGTGCAAACGCGGTGGTGCTGGGCCGCAGCAACATCGTCGGTATGCCGGTCGCGGCCTTGCTGCTACACGCCAACGCGACCGTCACCACCTGCCACTCACGCAGCAAGGACCTGCGGGCGATCTGCAGCGAAGCTGACGTGCTGGTGGCGGCTGTGGGCCGGGCCGGCATGGTGCGCGGCGACTGGATCAAGCCAGGCGCAGTGGTCATCGACGTGGGCGTGAACCGTGTTGACGACGCAAGCAGGAAGAGCGGCTACCGGCTGGTCGGTGATGTCAATTTCGACGAGGCGGTCGAGGTGGCGGGCATGATTACACCCGTGCCCGGCGGCGTCGGCCCGATGACCATCGCCATGCTGCTGCAGAATACGCTGGACGCGTTCGAGCGGACGGTATAGCGGAGGGGAGAGGAAGGGAAATGCGGGAAATCAGGGAAACAACGGAGCTACAACGAGTCAGGCAGACACTGTCTTGTGACCACGCCCTCCGGGTTTTCCCTCCTTTCCCGCATTTCCTTCATTTCCCTCTCACCACACAGGAGGCTGTCTCATGCAAGACCTGACTAACGCGTTCGTGGAACTGATCCGGCGCACGTCCACCGATTTGCCGGGCGATATGGAGTTGGCGCTGCGCGATGCACGCGAGTACGAAGCGCCCGGATCGGCCGCGCAAGGTGCACTGGACACGATGCTGGTCAACCAGGAGATGTCGCGGCGGCTGTCGCGGCCGATCTGTCAGGACACCGGCACGCCGATCTTTGAGGTGCATTACCCGGTCGGCTGGTCGACCCGCGCCCTGGCCGCGCAAATCAAGCAGGCGGTCGTCATCGCCACCGAGAAGGCGTATCTACGGCCCAACGCGGTCGATAGCATCAGCGGCGCCAACAGCGGTGACAACACGGGCACCGAGTTTCCTACCATCCACTTCCACGAATGGGACGAGGACGTCGTGCAGGTGGATCTGATGCTCAAGGGCGGCGGCTGTGAAAACGTCGGCGCGCAGTATTCCCTGCCCAACGCGCCGCTCAAAGCTGGCCGCGATCTGGAGGGGGTGCGCAAGGTGGTGCTGGATGCGGTGCAACGCGCGCAAGGTCAGGGCTGCGCGCCGGGCGTGCTGGGCGTGGCCATCGGCGGCGACCGCGGCGCGTCCTATGCCTTCAGCAAGCAGCAGCTTTTCCGGCCGCTGGGCGACCGCAACGACGACCCTGAGCTGGCCGCGCTGGAGGAGACCATCAAGGAGCAGGCCAACGAGTTGGGCATCGGGCCGATGGGCTTCGGCGGCAAGACGACGGTGCTGGACGTGCAGATCGACTCGCTGCACCGCCTGCCAGCCAGTTTCTTTGTCTCTGTCAGCTACATGTGCTGGGCCAACCGGCGGCGCAGCATGATCGTCAGGGGTGAGGAGGTGACTTACCAATGATCCACAAGCTAACCGTGCCCATCTCGGACGAGGCCATCAGCGCGCTGCACGTCGGCGACCAGGTGGAGCTCAGCGGCGTCATCTTCACGGCGCGCGACGCGGCCCACAAGTACATGGTCGAGGAGTTCATCAAGACCGGCGGCAACCCGCCGCAATCCGAGGAATCGCTGTACGAGCTGCTCAAAGAGAAGCTGGACGGCGGCGTGATCTACCATTGCGGGCCGGTGGTGGCCAAAGATGATGGCCAGTGGCGTTTCGTGGCTGCCGGGCCGACCACCAGCATCCGCGAGGAGGTCTACCAGGACCTGGTCATCGAGCACTTCAACCTGAAAGCGGTGATCGGCAAGGGCGGCATGGGCCCGCGAACGCTGGCCGCGTGTGGAACCTTCAAGGCCGTTTACCTGCACGCGGTGGGCGGCGCGGGCACGTTGATCGCCGAGCGGGTGCAGGAGGTCGAAGACGTGCACAAGCTGGCCGAGTTCGGCGTGCCCGAAGCCTTCTGGCAGATTCGCGTCGAGGGCTTCCCGGCCGTCGTCACCATGGACAGCCACGGCCAGTCGATCCACGCCGAAGTGGCGGCCAAATCGGAGGCGAAGTTCAGGGAGTTGGTGGGCGTCTGAGAGCCTGCGCTCCTTGAGTTTCATCACTACTCATTGGTCATTCCCGCGCAGGCGGGAATCCATCCTTCACGAGCATCAGACTCCCGCCTCCGCGGGAGTGACGTAACGGTGAAGGCTGAGAAGTCATGAATTCCCGTCGAGGGTGGGGAGGTCCTCACCCTCGATCTTTTGAACCACATCGATCGATCCCATGGTCTTTCTCACCGCGTTCTCCAAAGTTCTCCCTGTCTTCCTTCTCATTCTTTTAGGCGTGCTACTGCGGCGCATCCGGCTGATGCGGCCGGAGTCTGTCGCCGACATCAAGAAACTGGTGGTCAACGTCACCCTGCCGGCCGCGCTGTTTCTGGCCTTTTCGCAGGTGACCATCGAGCTGCACTACCTGCTGATCGTCGTCACCGTCTTCGCGGCCTGCTGGCTGGTGCTGCTGCTGGGAGGGCGACTGCACGGCCCGCTGCGCATCGACTCGCCGTTCATGCCATCGCTCTTGACCGGCTTCGAGGCCGGCATGATGGGCTATGCCATCTATGGCGCGGTCTACGGCGCGGACAACATCTGGCGCTTCGGCATCATCGACCTCGGGCAGGTGCTGTTTGTCTTCTTCGTGCTGGTGCCGGGCCTGAAACGCCTGTCCACCGGAGCGACCTCATTTCGCGAGACGCTGCTGGGTTTTCTCAAGACACCGGTGATCCTGGCCATCCTGGCCGGCCTGCTTGCCAGTCAAATTGGCCTCAGCGGCCTGCTGGCTGCGTCGTCCATCGGCGACAGCCTCCTCGAAACCGTGCGGCTGGTCGGCAGCATGACCACGCCGCTGGTTGCCATCGCGATCGGCTACGAACTGCAACTGCGTTCCGGCGAATTGAGCAAGCCAGTGCGCACGATCGCCGTACGCCTGTTGATCTGGGTTCCGGCCGGGCTGGCCTTCAGCCTGCTGATGGTGGGACGTCTACTGCATCTTGATGTGGCGTTCCAGGCCGCCGTGCTAACCATGGCCATCCTGCCGCCGCCCTTCGTCATCCCCCTCTTCATGCCCAACGCCGACGAGGCCGATGTCAACTTCGTGGTCAACTCGCTGACGCTCGCTATTCTGGTCACGCTGGTCGCATACCCGCTGATCCCCGCCTTGCTCCCACCCTTTGGCAGCCCGTAGGTTCAAATACCAGCCGCGCGCGCGGTTCACACAACGAATTCGCTATTATTTTCATTGTGACTATAATAATTACTTGATGCGCACCGATCTGGTGCGCATCGTAACATAAAGAACTGTAGTTTCGGGCTGAGAGTGCGACTTGGCTCACTGGAGTCAAGGAGTACTCCCATATGAATTTTGAACAACTGTCTCTGGACGCGCGCGTCCTGGCCGGCGTAAAAGCTGCCGGCTATACCTCCCCCACCCCCATTCAGGAACAAGCGATTCCCCTCGTCATGCAGGGGCGTGACGTTCTTGGGCTGGCGCAGACCGGCACCGGTAAGACCGCCGCGTTCATGCTACCCATCCTGCACCACCTGACAACGCAGAAAGGCCCGCGCGGCGTGCGCGCGCTGATCGTTGCCCCGACCCGCGAGCTGGCCGAGCAGATCCACCAGGCCGCCACCGATTACGGCAAGCAGACCAGGCTGCGTAGCGTCACCATCTATGGCGGCGTCAATCCCAGGCCACAGGTCGAAGCGCTGCGTCGCGGCGCCGAGATCGTCGTCGCCTGCCCCGGCCGTCTGCTCGATCACATCGGCGCTGGCGCCATCGATCTCTCCAAGGTCGAGATCCTGGTGCTGGACGAGGCGGACCGCATGTGCGACATGGGTTTTCTGCCCGACATCCGCCGCATCCTCAAGCACCTGCCGACGCGCCGCCAGACGCTTTTCTTCTCGGCCACTATGCCGCAGGACATCCGCTCGCTGGCCGACAGCATTCTGACCGATCCGGTCACCGTGCAGATCGGCATTATCGCGCCGGCTGAAACCGTCTCGCACGCCCTGTATCCGGTGCCTGACAAGCGCAAGAAGGACCTGCTGCTGGCCATGCTGGACAACACGCCCACCGGCCGCGTGCTGGTCTTCACACGCACCAAGCGGCGCGCGCGCAACCTGGCGCTGGACCTGGAAAACCAGGGCTACCGTGTATCCGCGTTGCAGGGCAACATGGCGCAAAACCGGCGCCAGAAGGCCATCGACGGTTTCCGCGACGGCAAGTACGACATCCTGGTGGCGACCGACATCGCATCGCGTGGCATCGACGTGACGGAAATCTCGCACGTCATCAACTTCGACATGCCTGACACCGTGGACGCCTACACCCATCGCATCGGCCGCACCGGCCGCGCGGAGCTGTCAGGCGAAGCATTCACCTTCGCGTCGCAGGACGATGAACCGATGGTGCGCGATATCGAGCGGCTGCTGGGTACGCGCATTGAGCGTCGCCAGTTGGAAGGCTTCGACTACGGTCCATCCATGGTGAACAACCGTTCACAGACCAGCCAGCCCAACCGCCAGCAGCCGCGCTATCCCAGCAACGGCGGGTCGAGCCAGTCAAGCCCGGCCAACACCTCCCGCCCGCGCCGTAGCCAGCCGCGCCGCCGCTACGATACGCAAGGGTAGCGACAGATCGCAATCGAAGCGCGAAGTTCGCCTTACTCAAAAGAGTTGAGCTTCTGCGAAAAAGCCCCGCCATCTAGGCGGGGTTTTTTGAGTCTGATCGTGCACGTTTCCCCTGTCAGTCGATGATTGATGGAGGTTAAGAAAATAAATCGGCAATTGTATCGGGACGCCCGCCGGAGGTTACCCACTCCGCTCCGCTACGGGGTGCTGCGCAAAGCCGTCCGGCTACAACGTGAAAGGCCCTACGGGCCTGGATTCCAGCCCTGGAAGGGCTTCCACCTTGCTGCTCGCGCCCCGGAGTGGGTAGCCCGATCCGTTTTACGGTCGGGCGGGCTTCGCCAGGCTATTGCCGGAATAAAATCTTAACTTTCATAAATCATCGCACCGACTTAGTGCCGGAAGTGGACAAAGATACGGCCGTGGTTGCGGTCGTCTTTTTCGACGCGGTGGTACTGCGCCTTGATGTGCGGCTGATTGAGGAAACGCAGCACGTGCTTCTTCAACTGCCCGCTGCCCTTGCCGGGGATGATCTCCACCAGCGCAATCCGCTTATCAACCGCTTCCTCGATGATGCGGTTCAACTCCGCGTCGATGGTCCCGCCGCGGTTGTAGATGTCGTGCAGATCAAGTTTTAGCTTTGCCATAAAGTAATCTTGAGTGTCGGCGAGAGACTTCCGAAGTCGCCGCTCAATAGTTGACTCTTTTCCGCGCAATCAGGTTACTCCAGGATCAGACTCGGCGACTTCGGAAGTCTGGTCCCGCGACCACCTTCCTCGATTATATGGGTCTCCTCACGATCGCGCAATCTGGCTAAAAGATTCACCTGTTTATGACGCGCGTCATTGGCTATCTACGCCGCTCGTGCTACGATACGCACACCAACCCGCGACAAGGAGGTCGCCAATGACTGTCAACACCCCTTCCGATCACGCTTCAGGTCTCACGCTTCACGCCTCGCCCCTGGACGCCTTCTTCACTCCCACCGGCGTCGCCGTCATCGGCGCGTCGGCCAATCCCAACAAGCTCAGCTACGGCATCCTGCGCAACCTGACCAGCTTTGGCTATCGGGGCGCCGTCTATCCGGTCAACCCGGGACGGGACAAAATCCTGGGGCTGCCTTGCTACCCGACGATCACCGCGGTGCCCGACCCGCTGGACCTGGCGGTGATCGTCGTTCCCGCCCCGGTTTGCCCGGCGGCGCTGCACGAATGTGGCGTGCGCGGCGTCAAGGCGGCCATCGTCATCTCCGGCGGCTTTCGCGAGGTGGGACCGGCCGGCCTGGCGCTGGAAGAGGAACTGCTGGAGATCGCCCGCGCCCACGGCATGCGACTGATCGGCCCCAACTGCGTCGGCACGCTGGACGCCTATAGCGGCCTGGATACGACGTTCATCCGCACCATGCCGGAGCCGGGTGACATTGCCTTCATCAGCCAGTCGGGCGCAATCTGCGGCGGCATTCTGGAGTGGACGGCCGGCAAGGGAGTCGGTTTCAGCCGTTTCGCCACGCTGGGCAACTCGGCCGACGTCACCGAAACCGACCTGATCGAGGCGCTGGCCGACGATCCGCGCACCAAAGTCATCGTGGCCTACCTGGAAGCCATCAAGGACGGGCCGCGTTTCATCGAGGTCGCCAGCCGGGTGACGCCCCACAAACCGATCCTGGTCATCAAGGCCGGCACCACAGAGGCAGGCACGCGCGCCGTCTCGTCGCATACCGGCAGCCTGGCCGGCGCAATGGCGGCCTACAACGCCGCCTTCAAACAGAGTGGCGTCCTCCGTGTCGACGATGTGGAGGAGCTGTTCAACTTCGCGCTGGCGCTGGCCTATGGGCCATTGCCGCGCGGCCATCGGGTCGCCATCGTCACCAACGCCGGCGGGCCGGCCAGTCTGGCCGCCGACGCGCTGGAAGAAGCGGGCCTGACCATGCCGCCGCCATCCGAGGCAACGCGCGATTTTCTCGCGGCCCACACCTGCTCGGAAGCGCAACTGGGCAATCCCATCGACATGCTGGGCGGGGCTGATGCAGCTGACTATGAGATGGCTATCGGCGCGCTGCTGGCCGATCCGGCATTCGACGCAGTGTTGCCCATCCTGGTGCCACAGGCGCTGGTCAGCCCGGCCGCAGTCGCCGAAGCTATCGGCCGGGCGTCGTCCGCTGTCCCCGACAAACCGGTGGTCACCTGTTTCATGGGCGACGAGGCGGTGCGCGAGCCGATGATTGCGCTGCACCGGCATCGCATCGCGCTCTACCAGTTTCCCAAACAGGCGGCGCGGGCGTTGGGGGTGATGTGGCGGTATGCGGAAGGAAAAGAGGGAAAGGAGGGAAAGGAAGGAGAAGGGGAACGCAGATTTACAGAGATGGCCAGCGGCAAGCGGCGTCCGTTGGTTGGTCTTCCGTCGGACAGGACGCATTTGGGAGAGGCGGAGGCACGGCCGGTGTTGGCGGCCTATGACATCGACCAGCCGGCGGCTGGCTTGGCGCGCACCGCTGCGGAAGCGGGCCAGATCGCGGAAAAGATCGGCTTCCCTGTGGCGCTGAAAATCGTCTCGCCCGATATCTTCCACAAGTCGGAGATGGGCGGGATTACACTGAAGCTGGGCAGCGTCGACCAGGTTCACGCCGCGTTCGAGGAGATGCTGGCGCGCGTGCAGAAGCGCCAGCCAGAGGCGCGCATCGAGGGCGTGCTGGTGACACAGATGGCGCCGCCGGGCCATGAGTTGATCGTCGGAATGCGCCGTGATCCGCAGTTTGGCCCACTGCTGATGTTCGGGCTGGGCGGCATCTACGTCGAGCTGCTGAAGGACGTCGCCTTCCGCGTCGCGCCGTTCAGCCGGGCCGAGACGCTGGCGATGATCGGCGAAACGCATGCTGGCAAGCTGCTGGGAGGGTTGCGCGGCCAGCCGCCGGCCGACATCGACGCCGTGGCCGAGGTCATCGAACGCGTCGCCCGGCTTGCGCTGGACCATCCCCAGGTTCAGGAGATCGACATCAACCCGTTGATCGCCTATGAAACCGGGCAAGGCGTGCTGGCGGTGGACGTGCGCATGGTCGTAAATCCGCCGGAGAACGCGGCGGACGCGTGACAAGCAGCGGCCAGAATGTTCTGCGCGCCGCACCGTGCTTGCCCCCTGCAATGATGCTGTCAGAAACTGACGACGCTTGACTCGGCGACCAACTCAGCAAACTGAATGTCGTCGATCAAGATGCCGTTCATCGTCTGTAAGTCCTCTGTGGTCACCCCACGGGCGGCCGCGCAGGGACCTCAGACATAAACCGGGATGTTGCCTTCCACCACTTTCTTGATCAACTCGGAAAGCGGCGGAAAGCCGACGCCAAAGACGCTGTTAGCTACCGACTCCTTGAGGAGATACACGGCCTCGCCCAGCAAGGCAATGGACGTTTCCCTGCCGGCTCCAAGCGCACCTACGGCGGTGATGAACGCCAGGCTGCTTTTAGTCGGATCGTCGGTTGCATGGGTGGCGACTGCCAAAATCCGTGTCATCTGAATAACCTTTCGTTTCCCTACTGTCAACTGTCGTGCGGCGCGGTCAACTCGACCTGGATGTTGTCGGGGTCACGGAACGCCAGAACGTAGATGCCGAACGGCTGCAGGTTATTGATCTCGCCATGCTCCACATCGTGCTGATCGAACAGCGCCACGGCGACATGCAGATCGCGCACGCTGCCAACGTTCAAGCTAACGTGGTCGAGACCGATGCGGTTCTCGTCGAACACATCACCGGAGATCGCCTGAGCCGGGTCCGGCGGCGGCGTCAGCACCAGCATCACTGACCCGTTGCTGAGGATCGCCCGATCTCCGAAGTCGGTCACGTGCGAGAAGTTCAACAGCTTCGAGTAGAAATCCTGCGAACGCCGCACATCGCTGACAGTCAGCGTCAGGTGATGAATTGCCGCTGTGGTGATCTGGTTGCCCATGAGTGCCTCCTTCTGGGATTGTTGCCTCGCTTCTGTAGCCAGTTAAACTCATTTGGCGGGTGTTTTCTGGCACGAGTCCCGGCACTTCGGCCGGCCTTGGAACTTTGCGCCCTCGCGACGTATAATCCAACGCATGAACGACGCAGCTTTGCAGCAAGCTGGACACCTGACACCCGCAGCAATCCAAGCGGCGCTCCGCGGGCCGTTGCCCGGCCTGCGGGCCATGGTGCGCATGGCGCCGATGCCGCGCCCGCTGGAGCCGCCGACGTCCGATCACCGGCCGCGCGAGGGCGGCGTGCTGGTGCTGCTCTACCCGGGCGGACCGGCCGGCGACCTGCATCTCGTGCTGACGCGCAGGACCGACTCCGTAGGCAACCACCGCGGGCAGATCAGCTTCCCCGGCGGCAGTGTCGATCCGGGCGATCCATCGACGGCGTACACTGCTATGCGCGAGGCCTGCGAAGAGATTGGCGTTTGCGAAGATGATTTGCAGTTGCTGGGCGACCTGACACCGCTCTACATCCCGCCCAGCGATTATTACATCTACCCGCACGTGGCCTGGGTGCCGCGCCGGCCAGACTTTGACCCGCAACCTGACGAAGTGGCCGAACTGCTGGAACCGCCAATTGCCCACTTCCTGGACGAGCGCAACATCGTCGTCGAAGACTGGCTTCTGCGTGGCGAACTACGCCAGGTGCCGTTCTACAACGTCTGTGGTCACAAGGTCTGGGGTGCGACCGCGATGGTGCTGGCCGAGCTGGCTGCCGCCCTTGCAACCATCCGTTGAAAAACCAGATTTGAAGGCAAAAGGCGCACACCCTCTCTGGGCGTGCGCCTTTTGCCTTGTCAGGCACCGGGACGGTCAGACCCGGCACTCCGATCGATGAAAACAGTGGGGCTCGGTTTGCGAGCGGCCCGAGCAGCGAGCAACTGTTTTCAAAGCGGAAACGAGCAAGGATCGGGCCGTCATGACCGGCTCAGCTCGGTCAGGGTTGCCGGGGCGACCCGATGAGGGGCGTTTTGACCGGCGCTGCCAGGCCGACGAACACTACTATCTGATGGCCGCCCGGATTGTCCAGGTTGATATCTCTCAACCAGTTGTTGACAGCCCAGACGTTCCCTGAGGGATCAATCGAAACGCCGGTCACTCGCTGCAGACCATCGCTGGTGTAGCCTTTCTCTGGCGCCAGCGGATCCCCAAACGCGCCGCCGGGGCAGCTTGGCGAGTCCACGCCACAGAGGTGCGCCAGCCCCACGAGGCCAGAATGCGGTCCGGCGAAGTTTGCCACCCAAACATCGTTGTTGCCATCGATCGCGATTCCCCAGGGCATGAAGATGCCACCGCCTGTAAAGGCATGAACGTCACCATTTGGCAGGATCACAGCCGCCGACGCTCCATCTATCGGAGACTCCGCCACCGCATCGTCGTCTGAAAGCATGGTGTCGTTTTCGCCGGTGCCGCACGGCGGGCGAACTGCGCCGGAGTTGGCGACCCAGATGTTCCCGTTCGCGTCCGACGCCACGCCCATCGGCCGGTTGATCGGTTCGTCCATGACTACATCGTTGAGATCGACGCTGCCATCCTGGTTGAACGGAACAATCGCGGCGTTGTTGTTGCTGGCTACCCAGACACGATGGTCAGGGCCAATTGTCACCCCGAAGGGCCTGACGAGCAGTGGATCGCCGTTGCCGTCGACGGGTGCATAGTTGGTCGCGCCGTCGATACTTCCACCCGGCAGCTTTGTTACAGTGCTGTTGCCGCAGTTGGCAGTCCAGATATCTCCGTTCGAATCCGACATAATGCCTTGCGGCTTCAGGATGTTGGCATCATCGCTCCGCCACCCACCGTACGGCGGAGTCTGCGGCGGCGTGGATGGCGAAATCGGCTGCCCGGCGACATTGAACTGCGAAACACTGCTTTCCAGGTTGATCAATTCCTCGGTGTCATTGATGATGCATTGCTTGCCGGTGAACCCGAAGTTGCCGACCCAGATGTCGTTGTTGCGGTCGACTGTAATGCCAAATCCGGCGCCAAACAGGCCGCCATTAAGCCGCCGTCCGCCAAACGGTGATCCCGGGAGTTCAGCGCCGTCGGGACCAAAGGCAAAGAGATGATTGTCACCACATACCCACCGCGGATTTGGTGTGTTGATATAGTTGTTGTTTACCCAGGCGTTGCCTGCGCTATCAAAGGCAATCAATCCTGGTCCATCCAGCCCATTCCTCCGGTCTACAAAACGTATTGCCAGTGTCCACGCATCAGGTGACCTGTCCTGGGATGTCAATGACGGTTGATACAGAGGATACACCTGGGCATATGCCAGAAGTTCGGCCACATTGTTTGCCGGGTAATGCGCAATGTTCTGCATCGCCTGGAGTGTATTTGTCGGCTGGACGTTGTCTACGGCACTGAGCGCGAACAACGCCGCACAATCGGACAAACCGTTGACGCAGCGCGCCAGCATGTTGGCCAGCGTGTTGAAGTCTGCCCAGGCCGACGTCTCTGTTCCGTTCGGCGAGTTTTTCAGCACGGTGCTCGCGCGCCCATTGACAATATCGACCAGATTCTTTGCCATGGCGGCCGCATTGGGCAGCCCGGGGTCACTCCCGGAGATCACATCTCCATCGATAAACTGCGCCATGGCAAAAGCGGTTGCAACCGTCGATCGTTCGTTGATCACAACATTGCGAATGCCTGACCTTGCCTGCAAGACGGTCGCCAGCTTAATCTCGGGGCTGACATCGGCAATGAGATACAGGACTGCATTGTCCTCAACCGGTGGTTGATAGGTGATGCGGAACGTCCCGTTGGGCCGGCTCAAAGCCGAGCCTAATTCAACCACAGGCGCGCCTGCCATACCTGCCTGATACAATGTAACCTGGCTGTTTGCCAGCCCGGATAATCCCGTCACTACCCTGCCGCCGATCTGGGGCCATTCAGGAGATGCCGAATAAGCGGGGAGTGAGAACAACAGGAGTGACAACGGGAGCAAGACCCCCATAGTCACCGACCTCACGAACCTACTAATCGCCATTGACATCAGTCTGTTTCCTCCTTCGTGTATAGAATTGTCGTTGATCGTTTGATAGATCCTTTGGTTGCCGCACAGCAACCATTTGCATGGAAAGGAAATGTGGTGTTTCCCGCGCACACCGCTGCAAAAATCACTCCACAGACATCGACTGCTTCCAAGTTATTTGTATTACGCCATGTGCTTTCCTTTCATAACGAACCGCTACTACTTCAGGTGTGACCTGGATTGTGAAACGCAAGTTGCAATGGCCGACAAAGCAGGTTGCCGATCCGCCGGAAATTTCAAGCGCAACCCAGCGCGTGATACAATGAGGAATGTGGCAGCTCTACATTGGTTACAGGGGATTTGGTTGACCATACTAACATGAAAACAAGACAAGGTCAAGCCTCTGACAAACACCTGGCAGGTTCTCAACAATCGTCGACTCATTGAATCCAGGAATGTATCAAATGGCTGCCAACCGCAAAGACAAAGAGTTACTGGAGTAACGTCAATGGCCGGAAAATACTTCGAGGATTTGCACGTTAATCAAGTCATCAAACATAGTAACGGCCGCACGGTAACTGAGATGGACAACGTCCTCTTCTCGGCGCTGACGATGAACACCCAGCCGCTGCACCTGAACGAGGATTTTGCCAGCCGGACCGAGTTCGGCCACCGCATTGTCAACGGGCTGTTTACGCTGGCGCTGGCCACAGGGCTAACTGTGGCCGACCTGACCGAAGGCACCATCGTCGCCAACTTGGGCTACGAGAACGTCAGACACCCGCACCCTATGTTCCACGGCGACACGCTTTACGTCGAGACGCTGGTGATGGACATGCGGGAGTCCCGCTCGCGCCCCAACGCGGGCATCGTACGCTTCCACCACACCGGCCGCAACCAGCACGGTGTTACCGTGCTGGAATTCGAACGGACGGCACTCATTCTGAAACGTGAAGGTTGAAACCTTACTTTCGCCATCGCGCCTGACGGTTCACGGTTCTTGCTTAAAGATGCTAAACCTCATGACTCCACCACAAAACAACCAACGATTGCGCCGCTCGCTTCTTTTCATGCCAGGCGATTCACTGCGCAAGATCGAGAAAGCCATCGCCCTCGGCGTCGACAGCATCGTCATGGATCTGGAAGATGGTGTCGCGCTCAGCCAAAAAGAGGCTGCACGGGCAACGATCTTGGAGGCTTTGCTTTCACTGGATTTTGGCCGCTGCGAGCGGCTGGTGCGCGTTAACCCGGTTGGTAGCGACCTGCTGGCCGCCGACCTCGACGCGACCCTTGCCGGCCGGCCCGACGGCTACGTGATCCCCAAGGTCGATTTCGACGAGCAGGTCCAGGCCGTGGCGGAATATCTGACACTGGAGGAGCGCCGGCGCGGCTGGCCTGAGGGAAAGATACGCCTGTTGCCCATCGTCGAATCAGCGCTGGGCGTGATGAATGTACGGGAGATCGCGCTGGCCAGCGAGCGGGTAGACGCGCTGCTCTTTGGCGCCGAAGACCTGGCCGGCGACATGGGCGCGGTTCGCACGGCTGCCAGTTGGGAAGTGTTCTACGCCCGCAGTGCGGTGGTCACAGCAGCAAAAGCCTATCAACTGCAAGCCATCGACCAGGTCTTTTTCGACCTCAACGATCTGGCTGGGTTCGAGACAGAATGCTTGTTCGGCCGGCAACTGGGTTACGACGGCAAGATGATCATCCACCCGCGCCAGGTCGAGCCGGCACAACGGATCTTCGCGCCGTCATCCGAGGAGATTCAGCGGGCGCAGCGCATCCTGGCGGCCTACGCGGAGCAACAAGCGGCTGGTGTGGGCGCGTTTGCCCTGGACGGGCGCATGGTGGATATGCCGGTGGTGCGAGCGGCAGAAAAAGTTGTGACACGAGCGGCAGAAGCAGGCCTGCTCAATATTTAACTGGTGAATTGCTAATGACAGAAAAGGACGAGCTGCAGTTCGATCCTATCGACTGGCAGCAGATGCGAATGATGGCGAAGCTGACGGTTGGCGAGCGTATGAAAGCCATGGCACAATCCTCGGCCTTCGGTCACGCGCTGCTGCGGGGAGCGTTTCAAACGCGCTTCCCGAACCGATCACTGCATGAGATCAACATGATGATGATGCGCTATATCGAGTGGCAGGAGGAGCGAAAGTATTGAGCGAGTTCCAGTTCTACCTCGATGTGCTGAAAGCACTGGACACAGTGGGCGCAAAATACATGGTGGTGGGCGCGTACGGAGCCAGCGCCTACGGTCTATCGCGCAATACCCATGATGTCGACATCATCGTCGATCTTGACAGTGCAGCGTGCGACGCCCTTGCGCTCCAATTTCCACCGCCACGTTACTACGCGGACCCAGTGCAGATGCGAGACTCGATCTGGCACGGCATCATGTTCAACATCATCGACGGATCGCAAGGAGTTAAGGCTGACCTAGTGCCTTTATCCCGAGAGCCGGAATACCAGATTGCGTTCAATCAGCGTATTCGCCGGCGCGTTTATGACGGCGACGGCAACCCGCTCGATATCTGGTGCGCCCGGCCGGAAGACATCATCGTTGGCAAGCTGATGGCCTGGCAAGAAGGGCGGTCAGCTAAACACCCATCGGATATCTACGCTGTGTTGAATTTTGTATTGAGCGGTCTGGCCGACATGGAGTTCGACGTCAACTACGTCTCGCAGCGGGTAACCTCCATCGGCGCCGACGCGCTGCGGCTCTGGGTCACCATTCTCGACCGCGTCCAAAGTGAGCTGGACGAATCGCCGCCACCGTTCTAGCCATCATCACTGGCGATTTCAACTAATACCTGCCCCCGATCCACAACATCGCCCGCCTTGCAACGCACCCCAGTAACCGTGCCGCCGGCCGGCGCGGTGATGCGCAGTTCCATTTTCATCGCTTCCAGCAGCACCAGCGTCTCGCCCCGCTCCACCGCATCGCCTGCGCTGACCAGTACGTCCAGCACCAGCCCCGGCATCGAAGATTCCAGACTGCCCGCGCCAGGCCCGCCGGCAGCGTTGGCTCTCCGCTTCTGCTCAGGCTTGGGTCGCTCCAGTTCCCACGTCTTGCCGGCCATGGCGACGTAGCGCCGCTGTCCCTCGCTGGCCACGTAGGCACGCAGCCGCTGGTCGCCTACCTGGAGATTGAGCCGGCCATGCTCCGGCCGCTGAGCGCGCACTTCATAGATAGAATCACCGACGGTAACCACGAAGCCGTCGCCGTTCCGCTGCACGCGGACGGTTCTGATCTCGTCGCCGACCTGATAAGTGTATTCGCTCTTCATGACCTGGTCCAGTGTTCCATCAGCGTTCTCCCAAGCGAAACCCGGTCGCTTGCCGCCACGGTGACAGCGGATCGTCCCCCTGCGGCTCGCCAGTTGGCCCAGCGCCGGCTCCTTGCGCCTCACCTTCCAGCAGCTCGGCTAGCGCGGCTGCCACCAGCGCCATGTCGGGCGGCGCCTTTGTGCTCGGCTGCCAGTCAGCGAAATGGCGATCGACGAAGTCGGTGGTCACGTCGCCCTGCCGGAAGGCGTCGCTGGTGATCACGGCGCGCAGGAAGGGAATGTTGGTCGTGACCCCCAGAATCACGTAGTGCTGCAACGCCCAATCCATCTTGCGCACGGCGTCCTCCCGGTTCTCACCCAGCGCAATCAGCTTGGCGATCATCGGGTCGTAGTGGATCGTGATTTCGTCGCCGGTGGTGATGCCGGCGTCGACGCGCACACCCGGGCCGACCGGCTCTACAGCCCGCAAAACCTTGCCAATGGAAGGCAGGAAGTCGTTGGCCGGGTCTTCAGCGTAGATGCGGCACTCGATGGCATGGCGGCGCTGGCCCATGTCTTCCTGGCGGAAAGGCAGCGGCTGGCCGGCTGCGACACGTATCTGCAGCTTGACCAGATCGACGCCGGTCACCTGTTCGGTAATCGGGTGCTCGACCTGCAGGCGGGTGTTCATCTCCAGGAAATGGAAGTCGCCGCTGGCGGGATCGACCAGAAATTCCAGCGTGCCGGCGTTGACGTAGCCAACGGCCCGGACAGCTGCCACTGCCGCTTCGCCCATCCGCCGGCGCAAGTCAGCGCCCAGCAGCGGAGATGGCGTTTCCTCGATGATCTTCTGATGCCGGCGCTGAATGGAACATTCGCGCTCAAAAAGATGCACAGCATTGCCATGCCGGTCGCCAAAGACCTGAAACTCGATGTGCCGCGGGCTGGCAATCAGTTTTTCCAGATAGATACGATCATCGGCAAACGCGCTGCGGGCTTCCCGGCGCGCCGATGCCAGAGCGGCGGGAAGATCAGCGTCCCGATGAACGATGCGCATCCCTTTACCGCCGCCGCCGGCCGTCGCCTTGACCAGCAATGGAAACCCGAGCTCTGCGGCCGCTCCCAGCAGATCTGCGTCGTCCTGGCTGGCCTGGTAGCCCGGGACCACCGGGACTCCGGCCGCCAGCATGGCAGCGCGGGCTGACGTCTTCGATCCCATGGTGCGCATGGCAGCCGGATCGGGACCGATCCACGTCAGTCCGGCGTCGATGACAGACTGGGCGAAATCAGCATTTTCAGAGAGGAACCCATAGCCCGGATGGAGCGCATCACATCCCAACCGCAGCGCCTGTTCGAGAATGCAGTCGCCGCAGAGGTAGCTCTGCGACGGAGGCGCCGGCCCCACAGGCACCGACTCGTCGGCCAGCATGGTGTGCAGCGCATTTGCGTCCGCATCTGAGTAGACTGCGACCGTGCGAATGCCCAGTTCCTGGCATGACCGGATGATGCGCACGGCTACCTCGCCGCGATTGGCTATCAGGATTTTTCGAAACATAGCTCAAATGGACAGATGCGCAAATAATCTATGGCCCGCTCGTTGAGGAATTGTGAGCGGAGATGCCCTTGGGAATACGCATGGAGGCAATTATACCACGCGCCGCACCGGACGAGAACCGGGCAATCAAAGCGTTGCACATCTCTGGCACCCGACCGGTTCCGTTCGCCCAAGCCCGCCAGAATACACCGCTTTCCACACCCTCCTGTTAACTTTTCTGGGCAGCACCGGATAACTCTCCTGACGTTTGCTGCCATTCAGCAGATCGCTTGCCGCCCCAACAACTACATGTAGTGCCGCAACGCGACGAGGTATCTACATCGCGAGCATCGTCATCCATGTCAGCCAATCACGCTCCGAATTAGTTTTCACCGGCCGCACCAGCCTCTTTACAGCGCCGCCGGATAACTTGCGCTGGCGTCACCCCCTAGCTGTAGGGGGTGACGCCAGCGCAAGTCGCAGCATTCCGCGCTCTTCAGCTTGCAGTTGCGAGCTTTCAACATTTCAACACCCCCTACTACGACTGCTTCTTTTCCTAATACATTCTTTCAAAAAGAGATGAATTGAGAAACCAGAAAACAGAGAGGCCAAACATTGCGATAGCGAGCACAGGTATGTAAAATGTCAAGCTATGAACACATCCACTTCATCTGTCAAATCCTTCCGCTTCCTATTCCGTTGGCTGGCTGGCACGATGGTCGCTGCCGGCCTGCTTGCTCTGGGGGCAGTGCTATTGAACGCTCCCGGCGTTGCAGCGCAGAGCACTCCGGCAAATCTCGACAGTTGGACCGTCGAAGTATGGCCTGAGTATGACCGGGCTGCGGTGCTGGTGCTTTTGAACGGAACAGTACCGGAAACAACGGGGGTACCGGTGGAGGTGCGCATACCTGTTCCAGCAGGCATCGACATCAACGCGGTGGCGTTTCCAGGTGAGGACGGACGGCTGATTTCGATTCCCTGGACCACCGAGCCGACAGCGGATGGTCAGGATATCGTCTTCACGCTGGAGCAGCCGGATTTCGTGGTTGAGTACTATGCAGACGTTATCAGCCCGCCGCCCAGCCGCAGCTTCGATCTGAACCTGGCGGCGCCGTATCCCGTTCAGCAGGCAACGGTTACGTTGCGTGCGCCGGCACGCGCCAGCGACTTGCAGACAACGCCTGCCATGCAATCAGCTGGCACGGACGCGTTGGGCAATCCGCTGTACACGATGCAGATCGGCCCGCTGGCGGCTGGCGAGGCTGTGCCGCTGAGCGTCAGCTACACCAAGGCAGATGCCAACCCGACCATTGCTAACGCTGTCGTGGGCGACGATGTTGCGAATGTGCCTGCGGTTTCGTCCTCGGGAGTGGATTGGCTCCCACTGCTGGCTGGACTGGTGCTCGCGCTGGCAGTTGTCGCCGGTGTTGCCTACTGGTTGTGGCGGCGCGGCCAGGCTTCAGGTGGATCGCGCCAGGCGCGTCGGCGTGCAGCACGTGAGAAGGGCGACACACCGGTGCGGCCAGTCGCACCGGCAAAGACTCAGAAGCCGGCGCAGAACCTCTTTTGCCCGCAATGCGGCACCAAATACGAAGCCGCCGATCAATTCTGTCGTAGTTGCGGCACGGCGCGGCGTTAGGGGGACTCGGTGGTTGCCTGGGGTCCGGCGGCGGAGCGGGACAACGACCTGTTTGTGCGGTTGTGTCTGCGTAGCCGCTGGGAGGCGGCCGCGCTTGACGAAGCGGCGAAGATGGCCAGTCAAAGGCGCGTAGATTGGTCGCTCCTCTGTGAGGAGGTGCGAGCCGGCGGGCTGGCGCCGCTGGTGTACGATGTGTTGCGTGGCAGCCAGTGGGTGCCAGAAACTGCCGCTGCGTGTCTGCGGGACTCCTATTATGAGACGGCAACTTTCGCGGGGGTGATGTCGGTAGAACTGGGCTATGTCTTGAGGCTTCTGGAGAAGGCCGGGCTGCCGGTGATCGTGCTCAAGGGTGCCGCTCTGGGCGATACCCTGTATGGGAACAGCGCACTGCGCCCTATGACCGACCTGGACCTGCTGCTGCACGATCGCGACATTTCGGCAGCTCTGGATGTGTTGCACCGCAACGGCTATCGGACGACGGGTGTCGAGGTGCGGACTGGGCACACCCTGGAGTACGAGAACGAGTTGGTTGTGTATTCACCTGGCACGCCGCCCATGGCTGTCGAGTTGCACTGGCGGCTGCTTGATTCGCCTTTCTATCAGGATCGGGTTGGTGCAAGCTGGTTTTGGGAGACTGCTCAACCAGCGCTGGTGGCAGGGACGGGTGCGCTGGTCCTTGGTATGGAGGCCGCCATTCTCCATTTGAGTGCGCACTACGTGCTCCACCACCGGGCGCAAGGAGTCCGCTGGATCTACGATATTGCGCTGCTGGTAGAGTCGTTCGGCAACGACATTGACTGGCAGCTTGTTTTCGAT
Organism: Anaerolineales bacterium; assembly: GCA_020634615.1. Classification (GTDB taxonomy): domain Bacteria; phylum Chloroflexota; class Anaerolineae; order JAAEKA01; family JAAEKA01; genus JACKBK01. Next base: position 41,076 of record JACKBI010000012.1, on the reverse strand, counting down.
AAAGCGAAGGAATTCGAGCTGATCTACAGCATTCAGGTTGTAGTTCAACAACTGGTGGATGACTGGCAGGTCGCGTTTCCGGCGGATGTGGTGAGTGCAGCGACGGAATTGACAGCTTCTGAGGAAGAGCAACGGGTCGTTCACTTGTTGCTCTCGGAACAGCGCCCGGTGGTTCAGCGCTTCTGGTCAGACCTGTCTACGATGAGTAGTTGGCGGCGACGGTCATCGTATTTGTTGGCAAATCTGTTTCCGTCGCCGGCCTATATGCAAGATCGCTATGATTTGCACAGTCGCGGGTTGCTCCCACTGGCCTATCCGTATCGCTGGGCGCTTGGCCTGGGCGAGTTCCTTACAACCCGACGGAAGGAAGATGACAAGTAGCTGGCCTGTTCCCGCTCCCGTTTGAGCCGCAGATGGGGCGACGCCGGCCGCCGCATGCGGGAACTGAAGATACCTGCAATCTCGTCTGAGCGTGAGAGACCGATTGAAGAATAGCCACGAAACTTCGAATGTGGCCGAGGGTAGTGTTCAAGTTTGTGATGGAGAGGATACGATGAAATCTGTTCAGTTCTTACTGGGAGTGCTGTTGATCGCTGTGTCGGTTGTTGGTTCTTCTGGACCCGTGTCGGCGCAGGCCGATGCTCCGACGGGGGTGACGCTGGATTATTTTATTGCTACAGCGGACTATCCCAACCATATTTTGCTGGAATGGGAGACCGTGAGCGAGCTCAATACGCAGGCGTTCCGCATCAAACGCGGCACGACGCCCAATCTGGCCGCGGCAGCGGTGGTTGTGCCTTACGTTGTTGCGCATCCCGGCTCTTCACTTGGCTACTATTATTCCGAAGAGGATAGCACCGGGCTGGTGGACGGCACCACCTATTATTACTGGATCGAAGATGAGGAATTGGGGCACCCTGGCGTTTGGATTGCACATCCTGAGTACAACCCGGTGGTAGTCTGGGGATTTGTTTGTTCGGTCTACGATTTCGACTGCAACGCTGTGGTCAATGCCTTGGACATCGCGGCGGCAGCGCAGCGCTGGAATTGTTCATTGGGCGATCCGTGCTACGACTCGCGCTATGACCTGAACAGTGACGACCGCATTGACGTAATAGATATCGAACGCGATGCGGCACACTGGGGCTGCCAGTATGGCGATGTGTGCTATGGCTAACGGAGTTTGAGTGCTGAGAGGCTTGAGTATGACTGTAAGAGATGAACCGCGCTCGTCGCTGATGCTGGTCAGGGTATGGACGACATTGCTGCTGGCATCGCTGCTGGTCGGCAACGCTAGTCCTGCGGCTGCGCACACTGAAGATCAGGCCAGCGATATTCAACTGCGGGTTAGTACGCCCAATTTTGACCTTGCTGCCGGCCACGTAACAGTTCCTGGATACAACGCAATCGATGTACCGGGTGCGCCGGCGCTTCCGGTATGGCGCACAGTTGTCGAGCTGCCGCAGACAGGCGATTGGTCGTTGTCATTCCGTGCAGCCGGGCGGCAGGAACTGACTGTCGACACGCTGCTGCCTGCCGTTCCAACTCCTGATCTGAGCCTGGCTGGCCCACGGGCGTGGCAGGATCTGGATGTGCTGCCCGAGGAAGTCAGCGAGATCGATCGTCCCGACCCGGCGATCTACACAGTCGATGCGTTTTATCCTGAACGCATCGTGGTGGCTGGTCAGGAACAATGGCAGCGCGGCCGGCGGTTGCTGGCTGTTCAGGCATATCCCTTCCAGTACAATCCATTAGCAGGCGTCTTGCGTTACTACCCGGATATTCAGATCGATATCCATGTCGCCGGACAGGACGCCTCGAAGCGTCCCGATGACGATTTCTCTGCGCTGCCTGATCAGCCGGGCGAGGTTGACGGCGCTGTGCGCATCTACACCGGCGAGCGCGGCATCTACCGTGTCACGTACGCCGATCTGCAGGATGCCGGGGTTCCGGTCGACGAGCTGAACCCGGCAAAACTGGCGCTCAGCTACCTCAACCAGCCGGCTGATATCCAGGTTACCGGGGCAGCGGACGGCTCTTTTGATCCCGGCGACCTGATCATCTTCTATGCTGAGCCGTATCAGGGGCGCTACATGACGCGCAACGTCTACCGGCTCACCTACGGTGGGTTCGACAATGGCTCACGTATGGCAACGCGAACGGTGACGCCGCAGGCCAGCGACCCGCTGATTACGACCGTGACCCGCACGGTGCATGTCGAGTTTGATCGTGACTATCGCAGTACCTACGTTCTGCCGTCGGCTGACGATCACTGGTTCGACAACGCGTTGTATGTTAACTCTGCCGTGCCGACGGCATCTGTCACCTACAATTTGGACACGGACGGCCCGCTATCCGTCGCTGCCGGCGACGCAACACTGCGAGTCATGCTGCACGGTGGGACGTCGCAGACGGCGCAGCCTGATCAGTCGGTCGCGATCCGCGTGAATGGCAACAACGCGGGCACCGTCCAGTGGGATGACAGCCAGCGATATCTGGCCAGCGTATCGGTCCCCCCGACCTGGCTCAACGGCGCTCCCAACCAGGTGGTTCTTGAAGCCGCCATTTCACAGTTGCCCTCGCTGCCCTACTACTGGGTGTCGCCAGACTGGGTGGAGTTAACCTATAACTCTCCTGCCGCTGCCCGCGATGACCGTCTTTATGCTGAAGGGATCGTTGTCGCCAGCGGGCGCCGGGCGCACCTGCGCGCTGATGGGTTTGACCATGCGAATGTGGCGGTCTACGACGTGCGCGATCCTCATCATCCGGTGCAGATAGGCGCCGTGCAAACGACCCCCAGCGGTGGCCAGCAGCGGGTCGATGTTTGGGATCAGTGGCCCCAGGGGCAGCCGCCGAGCTATCTCCTGGCTGCTGAGCAGGGTTTCCGTGCGCCGCTGACATTGGAGCTGGACTCGGTCACCAAGTGGATGTCGCCCAATCACGAGGCTGACTACATCGCGATCGTTCACTCGTCGCTGAGCAGTGCTGTGCAGCCCTTGCTGGACAGGCGAGCCGCGGCGGGCCTGCGAATTGCCAAGGTCGATGTTCAGGATATCTACGACGAAGTAAGCGGCGGACGGGTTGATCCGGAGGCCATTCGGACCTTCCTGGCCTACGCTTACGAACACTGGAACGGCGGCGGCGATCCTCCCCGATACGTGCTGCTGGTGGGTGATGGTCACTACGACTTCAAGGACGCCACCGGGCGGCACCTGCCGAACCTGATTCCGCCCTATCTGCTCACCATCGATCCCTGGCTGGGCGAGACCGGGGCGGACAACCGTTACGTCTCGGTGGACGGGCCTGATGATTATTTGCCCGAAATGAGCGTCGGACGCATTCCGGCCAAAACAGCGGCTGATGTTACCGCTTACGTCAACAAGGTGAGAGCGTATGAAGAGGCGCCGGCCGGCGCCTGGCAAGCGAGAACCTTTTTTGTCGCCGACAGGGCTGATGACGCGGCCGGTAACTTCTGGGCGCTTAGCGATGACGCCAGATTAAACTGGCTGCCGGCGTCCTATGACGACCGCTCGTTGTATTTCGGGATGGCGGGTTTGCAGACTGGCGCGCAGGTGCGGGCGGCGATTCAGTCTGCCTACAACGAAGGTGGTGTCTACTTGCAGTGGTTTGGCCATGCTTCGCAGTTTCGCTGGGGATCTTCCAGTGTCTATGACATCCTGGCCCCTGCTGGTCTCAATACCAGTGCCCAGAATCCTTTCAGTGTCCATTTTGGCTGCTGGTCGGGTTACTTCCTGGGCGTTCAAGGCAGCCCACAGTATGGCAATAACGAGCAGTCGCTGGGAGAGGTTCTCGTGCTGACGCCGGGTAAAGGATCGATTGCCGATCTTTCTCCCAGCGGGTTGCACGTCGGCAGCGCCCTGCAGACCCTGAACCAGGGGCTTGTCAAGGCAGTCTTTCAGGATCGCGTCACCCGCGTCGGTGATGCCGTTACCGAGGCGAAAGACTACTTCTATGCCAACAGCTACTCGTGGCACGACGTCATCGACACCTCGATCCTGTTTGGCGATCCGGCGCTGGTGTTGCGCTTGCCCCAGACGGAGCCGCACATGCTGTTCCTGCCCATGGTTCAGGCGCGATGAGCGTTCCAGGCGACGGCCTTCCCCAGCTTCAGAGCTGGCTGCCGTTGTTGCAGGAGAGCCTGGCGCGTGAGGGAAGGTTTCGCTGGCAGTTGGCCGGGAAGAGCATGGAACCCACACTGCGTGACGGTTGCCAGATCGAGATCGTCCCGATTCGGGATGCCATATCGCTGGGGGATGTGGTCGTTTTTGCCGGCGGCTCGGCGTTGGTCGCTCACCGGCTGGTGCACCGCAGTGGTCGCTATCTGGTAACCCAGGGCGATGGGCGCCGCGAGCCGGATCGCTGGTTGCAGCCAACGCAGTTAGTGGGGCAGGTAGACAAAGCCTGGCTTGACAGTCGCGTGATCTGGCCGGGTCGTGGCGAGAAAGTACTGCGCTGGCGCTGGATCGGGCGAGCCTATGTACTGGCAGGGGTTCGGCGCATGCGTCGGCTCTTGCCGGGTAGAAATCAGGGGGAGCGGGCATGAACGACCATTCGTTGCGACTGGAAATTGGCGGCATCACCTTCGCTGTTCACACACCGGCAGCCGATTGGCTGGCGATGCTGAGCGACCGCTATCAACTGTTTACAGCGACAGATGCGCCGGTGTGGGAGGTGACGCTCCGGGCGGAGTCAGGGATGGAGCGTGCTGACCCACCCTGGGCCAGCCATGGAGAAACAACAACCACGTTTCACGTCGCCTACTCCCGCGGGACCATCGACCTGACCAGCCGGACTGCCGAGGTGTATGCACCGGCGGCTCAGTATGGTCCAGCGGCAATGGATCGTGTGCTCGCGTTCATTTGCACCTACGACCTGCCGCGGCGGCATGATTCCCTGTTGCTGCACGGCGCTGCGATGGTGCGGCGCGGGCACGGGCTTGCCCTGTCAGGACGGTCGGGCGCCGGCAAGACCACTGCGTCACGCGTGGCTGCCGGCCATGCGCAGGTTCTCACCGATGAAAACCTCATTCTCTCGTTGGCCGGTGGCCAGCCGATGCTGCACAGCACGCCCTTTTGGGGCGCCAGCACGCCGCCGGAGATGATCCGGCGCGTCAATGTGCGGGCGCCGCTGCGGGCGCTGCTGCTTCTGGAGCATGGACCTGACTTTCGCCTCGAGCGATTGAGCGATGGCGATGCAGTGCTGGCATTGTTGACCACCGAGAAGTTGGCCGTGGAGCGGGTCAGCAGCGCCGTCGCGTGGCTGGAAGTGGCACAGCGGCTGGTTGCGACTGTGCCCACCTATCGCCTGTATTCACTGCCCACCGTGGATCTGTGGCCGTTTCTCGACCGCGAGCTGGAATTGTAGCTGTTAAGCCCGGCTTGCTTGCCCCGCCCTGCTGGGCTACAATGGGTTTCAACGTTTTGCCGCGGCGTCAGAAGATCCGACGCCGCATTTTCATCCCGGAGGTGATCGGTGGAGATTCTCAAGGAACGCATCCGCCGCGATGGCGTCAATATGGGCAACGGCATCCTCAAAGTTGATGGTTTCATCAACCACCAGGTTGACCCGACCCTGATGCTGGCCGCAGGCGGCGCGCTGGCTGCCCGCTTTGCCCACTTGCAACCCAACAAGGTGTTTACGGCTGAGATCAGCGGCATTGCACCTGCGTTCACCACGGCGCTGGCGCTGGGGGTGCCGGTGCTCTACGCACGCAAGGCCAAGCCGGTCACCATGCATCCCAACGCGATCGTCGAATCGGCGCCCAGCCACACCAAGGGCAAGGTCACGGAGCTGATCGTGTCGCCCGAGTTTCTCGGACCGCGCGACCGAATCCTGATCATCGACGACTTTCTGGCGCGCGGCCTGACCATAGACGCACTGGCGCGTTTGGTAGCGGACGCCGGTGCGCACCTCGTCGGCATAGGCGCGGTGGTGGAGAAAGTCTTCGAGGGCGGGCGAGAAATTCTCGCTCACTGGAACGTGCCCGTCGAGTCCCTGGCCGTTATCGCCAACATGGACAATGGCCGCATCGTCTTTCAGGACTGATCTGGTTTCTCTCATGCCTCACGATACAATCATTGTCCTTGATTTCGGCTCGCAATATGCCCAGTTGATCGCTCGCCGGGTGCGGGAGCAGCATGTCTACTCCGAACTGGTTCATTGGGACGAGCCGGCAGAGCGGGTGCTGGACAACCGATCCGTCAAGGGATTCATTCTGAGCGGTGGTCCGGCCAGCGTTTACGAGCCGGACGCGCCCACATTGCCGTCCTACGTGCTGGACTCCGGGCTGCCGGTGTTGGGCATCTGCTACGGCATGCAGTTGCTGGCTTACAATCTGGGTGGCCGGGTTGCGCCTGCCCAGGCGCGCGAATACGGTCCCGCCGAGATCGAGATTTTGGCAGCCGATACCCCGTTGTTTGCCGGGATTGATTCGGCGGCGGCGCTTCCGGTCTGGATGAGTCACGGCGACCGGATCGACGCGTTGCCGGTCGGCTGGCAGGCGCTGGCCCGCTCGACCAACTCGCCTTACGCTGCCATGGGAGATGCCGGCAACGGGTACTTTGGCATTCAGTTTCACCCCGAAGTGACCCACACGCTGCACGGCGCAGAAATCTTGCGCACGTTTGCCACCGATATCTGCGGCGCAACCGCTGACTGGACGCCGGCCAACTTCATCGCCGAGACCGTGGACGCCATCCGCCGGCGAGTGGACGGGGCGCATGTGTTGTGCGGGCTGTCGGGCGGGGTCGATTCCTCGGTAGTCGCGGCACTCCTGCACAAGGCCGTTGGCGCACAACTGACCTGTTTGTTCGTTGACCACGGCATGTTGCGCCACGGTGAGGCGGGGCAAGTCATCGACACCTTCGCTCGGCACATGCAAGTGCCGCTGGTGGCCGTTAACGCAGCCGAGTCGTTTCTGGCCGACCTGGAAGGCGTTACTGATCCTGAGCAGAAGCGCAAGCTGATCGGCCATCGCTTCATCCGCGTCTTCGAAGAAGAGTCTGCTCGTATCGCTGCCGGCTGGTCTCCCGCCTCCAGTTTTGGGTACCTGGCCCAGGGAACGCTCTACCCGGATGTCATCGAAAGCGCCAGCGGCAGCACGGAGCGCGCTGCGCGCACCATCAAGACGCACCACAACGTCGGCGGCCTGCCGGAGGACATGACCTTTGAGCTGATCGAGCCGTTGCGCCTGCTGTTCAAGGACGAAGCGCGGGCGGTGGGCGAGGCGCTGGGGCTGCCGGAGGAAATCGTCTGGCGCCACCCGTTCCCCGGTCCCGGACTCGCCATTCGCTGTCTGGGCGAAGTGACCTGGGAGCGTCTCGAGACGTTGCGCCAGGCCGATCTCATTCTGCTGGATGAGCTGCGGGCCGCCGGGCTCTATCGGCAAACGTCGCAGGTCTTCGCTGTCTTGCTGCCGGTCAAATCAGTAGGTGTCATGGGCGACAATCGCACCTACGCTGATGTGGTTGCGCTGCGCGCCGTGACCACTGACGATTTCATGACAGCCGACTGGGCGCGCCTGCCCTACGACCTGCTGGCGCGCATCAGCAATCGCATCGTCAATGAGGTCCCTGGCGTCAATCGGGTAGTGTATGACGTGACCAGCAAACCGCCGGGCACGATTGAGTGGGAATGATACTGTTTGAGTTTGTGTTGGAACGGCGAAGATTATGAAACGCGTATTTTTACTGCTTGTCATTGCACTGGTCATCCTGGCCGTGCTGCTGGGGCCCAGCGCGCTGGCGTATGTGAACACGCAAGGACCGTTGCCGGGTGGCGTCACGTTGAGCGGCATGACGCCGGCCGGGGCGGACCTGGAGGAAGTCGCGCGCAACCTGCACGCCGCATTTCAGGAGCCGGTCGCAGTGAACTACGACGACCAGCGCATCATTCTGCGCCCCGATGATGTCGATTTTGAGGTGGACGTCAACGCGATGGTGGCGGAAGCCGTGCCATATGGCGAAGGGCTGGGATACTGGCGTCCCTTCCTGGGTGAAGTGTTCGACCGCCCGGTTACACCGGTGGATATTCCGCTGAAATACAGCTATAGCCAGGAAAAGCTGGCCGGCTGGTTGCAGAGCGTGGCCGATGAGTATGACAAGGAGGCCAGACCGCCCTACGGCGTGGCGCTTGCGCCCGGAGTGCCGTTTACCAGCACCTTTATGTTTCAAGCGGGCCAGCCCGGCCTGGAACTGGAATTCAACATGTCGGGCGAACGTGTCCTGCAGGCGCTCTCTTCCCCCACTGACCGGCGCGCCGACTTGATGCTGGTCGAGGTGCCGCCGCCGGACCCCGACATCAAGGAGCTGCAGAAACTGGTCGAGGCGCGGGCTGACCGTTTCCCCGGCTGGGTCAGCGTATTCATTCAGCAGGTGGGCGCGGACACCGAAGCGATCAGCGACCCCGAGATCGCTTTTGCCGGCATGAGCACCATGAAGATCCCGATCATGCTGGAATTGTATCGCAGCGTGCTCGACGAGCCGCCGGATGTCGAGACCACCAAGCTGCTGACTGAAACGCTGGGGCTGAGCGGCAACTTCACTGCCAACCTGCTGCTGCGACTGATCGGCGGCGGCGCGGTTGGCAGCGAGTGGCAGGGTGTCGAAAAGGTGACCGCAACACTGCGGGAACTGGGGCTGAAGAACACCTTCATGGCGACGCCCTATGATACGGAGAGTCTGCCACGCACCTATTCAACGCCGGCCAACAGCCGTACAGACGTCTCCACCAACCCCGATACGCATATGCAAACGACTGCCAAGGACCTGGCGTTGATTCTTGAGTGGATCGTGGAGTGCAGTGAAGGCCGCGGCACGCTGCTGGCAGCTTATCCGGGTCAGATCACTCCTGAGGAATGTCAGGAGATGCTGGGATTCATCGAGTTGAACCGCAAGCATATCCTGCTTGAACCTGGGGTGCCGGAGGATACGCGCTACGCGCACAAACACGGCTTCGTGGATGACAGCCACGGCGATGTTGGCGTCTTCTGGGGGCCGGCCGGGCCGTATATTGTCAGCGTCTTTCTTTACAAGCCGGGCTGGGTCGAATGGCCACTGAGCAGCAGCCTGATGGCCGACATCAGCAAAGCATCGTGGGATTACTTCACCCTGGTGGCCAACGGTGGCCAGCCGCCCACGGTTGATACACCACTGGAAGCAGAGCCTTCCGCCAGCGACAGCGGAGGGTAGTACGTCGTGAACCGGCTGGCCCTGCTGATTGCCGCCGCGCATCCCGGCGACACGGCGATGCACCACGATCTGGTAGCGATGGACGAAGTTTTGCGTCGGCGGGGCTATCGGGAAGACGAGCTTCTGCGTCTCGATGGAGCGCAGACACGAGAGGGGCTGCAGGCGTTTCTGGGCAGGGCTCGCGATCGAATCGCCGGATGGACGGAGGGGCAGATTTTTCTGCATTACAGCGGGCATGGAGCGTTCTGGCCGTGGGACGCCGCGGCAGCAGCCGATGCCCGACCGGCCTGGCAGCCAGAACCGGACACGTTGATGTTACCGGAACGTTGGGTGTTCTGGGACGAGGTATTTGCCGCCCTCGCGGCGCCGCCTGGCGTCGATCTGGTTGTCCTGCCCGATTGCTGACACAACAATCTGTTGGCCGGCCGTGCGCCGGCTGGGGTGACGATTCTGGCGCAGCAAGCTGCCCCCGGAACCGAGCTGGCGTGCAGAGCTCAGGAACACGATTTCGTCCAGAGTGAAATCAGCGTCAGACGAGGGGTCGTCTCGTTCTACGCAACCGAGGCATTGCTGTCGGCGAAAACCATCGGTGAGTGGCTGGCAGCCATTCAGCGATTAGTCACGCAAGACCGTCAGGCCGGTCGGTTGCCCGTCTTCGTGGAGCCAACCCTGACCCTTCTGGGAAACTCTGACATCCCTGCCCCGTAGGCTTTGTCAGCGATGTGACCTACGATGTGTGCCAGGAGCGTCCGGCTCCTACACTCTGGCCAGGGCGGCGGTGCGGAATTCGGTTGCCAGCGTTTGGTCCCTGAACATTGTCGTAATCTCATCAATGGTAGCGATGGCCGCGACCTGTTGGATTCTGGCCTCGTCGGAGCGATCCAGGGCGTCCAGCGATCTGGCTGCGGCCAGCTGTGCCTGCCAGAGCACGGGACGCATCGACAACTCGCGTGCGCGCTCGGCGCCGATGGCGAACTGCTGCAAGGCAGCTTCGTGGTATCCAGCGGCGGCCTGGACCTTGCCCAAAGTCAGGCGCATCAGCGGGACGAGATTGCGCATACTGCGCTCTTCGGCGTAGCCACAGGCTTCTTCCGCCAGATTGAGCGCTTCCGCATGCTTGCCCCGCTGGCTGGCCAGCAAGGCAGCACCGGCCAGATGGCGCGGCCTCTCGATCATCATGAACATGGTGGGATAGTTCAGACCCTTTTCAAAGCTTTCGCTGGCGATTTCCGTGTCTCCCAGCGTCAAGGCGCACCACCCCAGGTCAGCCCATGCCGAACCGCCGCCCATCATACCCATTTGACTCTCCAGCAGGCGCAGCGCGTGCAGGTGAAACTGCCCTATCTGGTCAAGGAACTTGGGGCTGATCTCCTGGTAGATCGATCCGAGGGTTCCCAGCGGTTGGACAGTCATGAATGGTTCGTAAGCTTCCAGGGGGAGAGCTGCATCCAACGATCGGTGCCCGTAAAGGAGCGCTCGTTCATATTCACCCCGGGCACGGTACACCTCGGCAATGCACCAGTTGCCAAAGACTTGTGGTTCCAGCGCACCAATGCGAGCTGCTATCTGCACGCCCTCGTCGGCGTATGTAACCGCTTGTTCCAGGTTCCCATCTCGCATCATGTGAATTGGGAAAGTCATGCTGAGAAGCCACGCCTCGTGTTGTCGATCGCCTACCTCGCGGACAATAGCCAGCGCTTCCTGCGCCTTTTTCCAGGATTCATCGAAGCGGGTCATGAACAGCAGACTTGAAGCGACATGCTCTGTCCCCATGGCCTGAAACTCTCGGGAACCGATCGTCTCGCCGATGGTTACCAGGTTGTTCATATGGAGCAACACGCCGTCAAAGTCAGCTTGAGCGGTGCACATCTGGCAACGGATGAGGGCACTTTCAGCCGCGCCCGCATGTTCCTCATACTCTTTCACCAAACGATCTGCCTGTGCCAGGGCTGTCTCGGCTTCGCTGAACTCGCCCATGTGCAGCGCATAGACGCCCGCCAGCTTGTTCAGCGCGGACACCTGAATGCCAATGTCGGCGCGTTGTTCGCCCACCTTGAGCATTTGCCGGTACACCGTTACAGCTTCCGTGACCTGTCCTGTCAGGGTCAGCATTTTTCCCAGACCCTCGTAAGCCTGGCGAATGGTCGTCACGTCCTCGACAGCAGCCTGTAGCTCAACAGCCTGGCGGAAATGGCCGATGGCCTCGTGCGAGGCATAGTTGCGAGCCGCGGCGTTGCCCGCGATTATCAGATAGGGCATAGCTTTGGCGGGCTGGCGCGCCTCCAACAAGTGGCGGGCGATTTCGGCTGCCTGTTGTGGCGAGCGCCGGATCATCGACTCGGCTGCTCTGCGATGGAGATCGCGGCGGCGGCTCAGTAGGACGGAACTGTAGGCGGCTTCCTGCGTCAGCACGTGCTTGAACGCGTAACTGCGAGCGGGGTGCAGGCTTTTCTCGCGCACCAACTGTCGTCGAACCAACTCTTGCACGTCGGCTTCAAGCTGGCCGTCGGGCAGTTCGATTATGTCGGCCAGGGTGTTGTATGAAAACTCCCGGCCGACAACTGAGGCCGCCTGTGCGATCTGGCGGGTCTGGTCGTCCAGTTTGTCCAGGCGGGCGGTGATGACTCCAATCAGCGTGTCGGGCACGGAGATGTTGACGATGTCGGCAGTGGCGCGCCAGTGGTCGTTTTCCCGCACCACCAGCCCATTGTCCAGCAGCGAGCGGATGACCTCTTCCACGAAAAACGGGTTTCCCTCGGCTTTGTCCAGGATCAGTTGACGCACGCTTTCCGGCAGGTCTTCCACGTGCAGGAGATTGGCGACCATCGTGCGTGCCTGCTGCTGATCCAGCGGCTGCAGGGTAATGTTGGTGTAGCGGGGGGCAAAGTAGCGTAGCGCCAGTTCGTGGATGCGCCACGATGGTTCGTCCTGTCGTGGCCGGAAGGCGACAACGATCAGCAGCGGCGCACGATTTGTCAGCGGCAGCAGCGACTCCAGCAGATCCAGCGAGGTCGGGTCGATCCAGTGCACGTCATCCAGGACCAAAACCAGCGGTTGCGCCTCGGCAAGCCGCTCGACCAGCCGCTGTACCCGATCGAAAATACCGGCCCGCAGCATCGGCGGTTCCATGAAGCGTATCCTGTCAGCGTCGGGAGCGGGAACGGCCACGCCAAGCATGGAAGCCAGGAACGGCGCCATCTCCGCGCCCTGCTCGCCAAGCAATTTGTTCAGGCCGATCTGGACCAGTGCATATCGCTGCTCATCCGTTTGTCCCGGTTCAAAACCAAACCAGCCGCCCAGCAAGCTGATGAAGGGCGCGAACGGCGTCGCGGTCTCGTATGAAAGCGATCGACCCTCGAACCATTGCAGCTGGTAGGTCGTGTCGAGTTCAACCGCATCGCGCACTTCGGCAATCAGCCGCGACTTGCCCAACCCGGCCTCGCCCATCACCGAGACGACTTGTCCGTTGCCCTGGCGGACCTGTTCGACGGCCGACCAGAGCGCGTCCGCTTCCCGTTCGCGTCCCACCAGCGGCGAGCGCAGCCCGGCGATACCGCGCACTGGCCCCGGCGTCGCTTTGGCGCGCAGCACACGAAAGGCGCGCACCGGCTCCGCCTTACCCTTGATCGCCAGGCTCTCCAGCGTCTCGAAATCAAAGAGCGGCGCGATGAGCCTGTAGGTCGGTTCAGCGATCTGCACGGTGCCGGGCATGGCGGTCTGTTCCATGCGGGCCGCCAGGTTGATCGCGTCGCCCAGCGCCGTGTACTCCATGCGCAGATCGGAGCCGACCGCGCCGACCACCACCAGGCCAGTGTTAATGCCGACACGTACGTCCAGGTCGATATTCCAGCGCTGCAAAACCTGCTCGCGATAGGATTTGATGGCCGCGACGATTTCCAGGCCGGCCAGTGCAGCCCGTTGCGGATCATCTTCGTGCGCCAGGGGAGCGCCGAAGAAGGCCAGAATGCCGTCGCCCATCAGCCGCGCAACCGTACCTTCGTAGCGATATACCGGCGCGATCATCTGCTCAAAAGCGCCGTTGATGATCTCGGCCCAGTCTTCAGGATCGAGCCCACTGGCGGCCGCGGTCGATCCCTTGACGTCGCAGAAGAGCATCGTGACGATCCGCCGTTCGCCCTCCATGGAGCCGCTGGCCCGGGCCGATTCCAGTTTCGTCATCAACTCGCGCGGGACGAACTGCTGCAAACGCGTGGTAGTCTGGGCCGGTGAAACCGATTCGGCGCCGACCGGTTCAGGAGCCGGCGGTGCAGCGGCTGGCGCTCCGACCGCCGCGCCGCAGTTGAAGCAGAACCTGGCGTTAGGCGGCAGGCTCGTGCTGCAGTTGGCGCATGTGATGGGCATCGACGTGCCGCAGTTGAAACAGAAACGGGCGCCGTCCGGGTTGAGCGTGTTGCAGGCGGGACAGTTCATATGGTGGTCCTTGGGTGTGGGTAAGGTAGCACTGTTTGTACGCTGAGTGGATAAACACCCGATCAGCTCGCGGTCTTGACATGCGTCTTTCACCGATTGGCGTCTGGCGAGTCGGCGGATGCCCGATGCGCTGCGGCGTCTCGTTCAGTGGCCGCGCGGAATCGCTCGATGTTGATCTGCGCCTGTTTGCGTTTGTCCTTCATGACCAACCCGGTCAGTGTGCGAGCGTAGAAGCTGCCGTTTGCCCGTTCCCACGTCTCCACCAGCCGCGTGCCGTGTTCACAAGGTTCGAGGCTGTAGTCCATGACGACGGTGATGTGCGTGCCAGGGATAGGAACCAGGTCTCGGGTGGTCATCTGCTCGAAAGGCCGCCACTGGATCACGGTCTGCATGATGATCTGGTCGCCGTGGTAGCATTGAAACTGGCTGCCGGCGTCGATGCGTCCGGCCTTGCGTTCGAGGATTTCCTGGCGATCCGAGCCAATGATCAGCGAGCGGTAGGCTGGTTGGGCGAGATAGTCCCAAACCTGGTGCGGCGGCAGAGCGATTTCGGCCGAGACCTGCAGCGCAATGCGGTCAGGAGGAATGCTGATGCGCAGCGTTTCCTTCTTGGTCTGCCAGACCGGATGCATATCCTGCACCCAGACCGTGACCTCGCCCAGGTGTTCGTAGGCTTCCTGATGTGCGACCAGCTTTTCGCAGATTCCATCCAGAGCAAGCTGGCGGATGGCTGCGTCGGTATAGAGCGTGTAGGCGCGGATGCCGGTCTGCTCGGTCACGCTGTTCTTCAGCAGCCGGTGGATCAGGTTGACATCGCTGCCGACGAGCTCGTCGTGGCCGCCCAACTGCTGGATGGCGAACGCGCCGTAGTGGACGAAGAATTTCAGATCGAGGGTCGCGATGTTGGCGCAGGCGTTGCACTGGCAGGCGTTGTTGAGCACCATCAGGTCGATGCGCCGGCGAAAGGCGACATAGGTATCCTCAATCAGCTCGACAAAAGTCTGGCCCTGAAGAAAGCTGTCCTGCAAGCCATAGCTGATGACCGCGTCGCCGGCCGTGCGGCTGATAGCCAGCGGCGGTTTGGTGTGGTCGATCAGCAATTCCAGCAGCACTTGCAGCACCTCCTGGGCGTGCTCCAGTTCCGACTGGCTGAGGTACATGGTGTAGCCGCTGATGTCGGCGATCAGCAGATAGCCTTGTTGGGGTTTGGACATCAGGGGAGTCTCATGGTTCAGGTGTCCGGCTCGATCTGGCCAACGTCGGTTCGTCTGTTTCTGTTGAACGAAAAAACGACGAGAATGGTTCGTTCTCGCCACCCGGTGCGCGACTGCTGCCCGCTTCCGATTGACAGCATGATTCTACTACCCCTCCCGATCAGATTCCAGTCCAAACGCTGCCCGATTGCTGTTCATTCGCGGCGTGTCGCCGTCTAATCAGAATCGATAAGCGCAAAGACCTGATCGAAGTGCGACTGTGCTGGTCTGGTCACTAACCGTCGATGTGCAACGGCGCGTCCAGCTTGCTGACCAGATACGCTGCCAACAGCGACCACTCGCGGAAGTAGCGCGTCTCCCCACTCAGGATATGCCTGGTCTGCATGCGCACCTCCCAGTCGTCCGCCTCCAGCAGTTCATACCAGACGCGCACGGTGAACAACTGCGAGTGAGACCACGGGTCGTCGGCGTGAACTTGCGTGTCCATTGGCGCTTGCCTCTAGGGGAACTCGAACACCAGTACAGGATTGCCGCTGGGCACAGCGCGCGGCACGAGTCGACGCAATATCTCGGGCCTGGCGCGTGGGTCGAGCAGTCCGTTGCGCACGAAGGCCATGAGCTGGGCGAACTCCATGTCGCTGAGCGTGACCGGTGCCGCCAGGATCGGATCAAGGCGTGCCAGCACGGGAGCGATGGGCCCTTGCGGGCCGCTGAGATCTGCCGCCAGGTGCTGGCTGGCCGGGCTGTAGGTCAACGCCGACTCGACCACGTTCAGATGGTGGCGCACAGCGTCGTCCAGGCTGGTGAATGCGCCGTTATGCATAAACGTAGGCTGAAGGGCGATGTTGCGCAGCGGCGAGGTGCGGAACTTGTAGCGGTCGGCACTGTCGCCGCTGATCTGCTCGCGGCCGAAGTCCTCGTTCATGCCCGGCCCGTCGAAGGTGTTGTTGGTTATCAGCGGCGCAATCTGGGGGACGCCGATGACGTGGTCCTGGAAATCGCTGAACATCTCGTTGGACTGGCCGGCGACGCTGTGGCACTGGACGCAGCGTGCCGCGCCGAAGAAGAGCAGCGCGCCGCGCTTCTCGTCGTCGCTCAGGGCGTTGCGGTTGCCGCGGGCAAACCGGTCGATGGGCGCGTTGGCGAAGGTCAACTCGAACTCGAACTCAGCGATGGCCTGGCCAAACATGTCGAAGGTGATGGGGCCGCCGTCTTTGACTTCCCGGAAGCTCTTGCCGAAGAGCCTGCGGTAGGCCGGGCTGCCGTTCAACCGGTTCAGCACCTCGGCCCGGATCGCATCGTTGTCGCCGGGAAACGCAAAACCGGCAACTTCCGTGCGCTCGGTCGGCGGGATGAAGGCCTGTGCCGTGAGCAAATGGGGCTGGCTGGAAAGCGAGAGCCCCTCCGGCGCTGGAAACTGGAGGCCGGCGCCGTTGTCGAAGGGGTCGCCCGACAGCGACAGAAAGCGCGAGTTCCACATCAGCCGGGGATAGAACGCGCTGTTGATGATCATCGGCGTGCGGCGCATGTTGCGCGGGCCGGTACGATTGGGGCCGACCACGCCGTTGTTCTCGATGCCGATGGCGATGGACTGGGTGTCACCGAAGCCGTTGGTCGGCGAGTGGCAGCCGCCGCAGGTGTTGTCGTCGTTGAGACCGGTCAGCGTGTCGAACCAGAGCAGCCGCCCCAGGTCGGCCAACTGGTGATCGACGTGGCGACCGAGCCGGCTTTCCAGCGTCGATTCGATGCGACCGGTGAAGCCGGCATCCAGGAGAACCGCTTCCAGCTGCTGATCCAGCGGGGTGTCGCCTTGCGGGTTGCCGCGATCTTGAGCAAAGGCGGTGGATGTCAGCGCCAGTAACGCACTCGCAGCGAGGATGATTAGCAGGTCTCTGCCAATCGTGTATCGTTTTGACATGCCGCAGCCTCCTTCTTGTGATCTGGCGGGCAAAGCCGCTGAAAAGCCAGCCAGGCGACCGCAATCAAGCGCCGCGGTCGCCTGGCTGGTGATGCATGTGACTCTAGATGGGATCGCAGTACAGCGGATCGCCGCGCTCGCTGGTCCTGACCCAGTTCTCGATCGGCGGCCAGAACTCGGTGGTATACGTCCAACTCCAGTTGAAGCCGACATTCATGTGTCCGACGCTGCCGTGGCCATTGAGCACGAAGCTGTCCACGACCGTGACTTGATGCGTGTCGCTGCCAGCGGGCAGTACATCGACGCTGTGGTTGGTGTAGACGTAGTGATAGGTGCCGTTGCCGTTGATGTCGGCAGCGTCGCCTCGGACGAGATCGTTGATGGTGGTTATTACTGTGCCATCGGCGTTTGTTCTGGTGTTGATGACCTGATGCCGGTCACCGGTGCCGGCCAGTCCGTTAGGGGCATCGGGGCAAAAGCCAACTGGCAACTCCCACGGGTCAATCGGACCGTTGATAATCTGGTTGGTATTGTTGGGCGGTCCACCTGCGAACGCCGGCGCCGTGGCGACCAGCAGCAGGACGATGACCATGATCAGGGTGATGAACTTGCTTGACTTAGACATGAAACGCTCCTTCAGTAGTGTGTTTGAAAACCTGGATTGTCGTCGTGTGTGTTGCGCGTCGTGCGCTTGTCTCCCGCATAGGCAGCCTCGTATTTGGTGGTTGCACGAACTGGTTGCCCGCCCTTGCTGACGGATGTCTCGTCGAACTGTACTTGCTGGACAGTCTAGCAAATGCTGCGTTCTAAGGGCGTTCTATGCATCCGTTCTTTGCCGCAAAGTTGCACGATACTTGGTTGTGTTTGAACTCGATAAGTTCACCGCAAGACAAGGTGATGCATGGTCGTCGTTGCGGCCAGGGCAATGAGTGCGGACGATTAACGTCTGACCTGGGTCAGCCAGAACTCCGTCTCAGGCGTCTGCTCAGCGTCCCAGCGCGCATTGACCACGTAAAGCGCATCGCCATGGATCGCAGCCGTGGACGGGGCCTCCAGCTTGGGATCGGTGAGGGTTCGGACGAGTTTGCCTGACGTCCACTCTGGATCGAGTTCCACAACATAGACCTTGTCGTTATAGTTGACGACATAGAGCGTGTCGCCTGCCAACACCAAGCCATCATGATAGATCTCCACCTCACCATCCAGCACCAACTCCGTAGTCTCACCTGTGGCCGCATCGACCACATAGAGTTTGCCGAGATCAGTATGTGCAACGATCAGCTTCGTACCGTCATCCGAAGCGACGATGCCGTTGCCATTGAGTCCTTCGGGCAGATATTCGAAATCGCCGGTCAGCGAAATGGTCCGACTGGCCGACGGGTCGGGCAAGTGGCTCTCTGGCGCGAGAGGCAGTTGATACACGTGCGGCAGACTGGAATTGGTAAAGTAGACGACATCATTGGCCAGAGCGACATCGTTGACAAACCCCTTGGGATCGGTCGCGAACTGGACGTTCGCCGTCAGTTGGCCGGTCAACCCATCATAGACCAGCGCATTGCCGGATTCGGCGCCGGCTACGTAGAGCAGGTCGGTGCGCCGATCATAGGCCAAGCCCGCCACTCTCTGTGTCTCCTGCGGCGCAACAAAGACGCTGCCTTCGCCTGTGAGCAGGTTGATCTTGTAGATGGCCCCCGATCCAACGGAGCCGACAAAAGCGGTGTCACCTCTGCCAACGGTGACTCCTTCTGGTTGGAAACCGTTGGGCAACATCACGATCGTGGACATGGCCTCCGTGGCCTCGGGCTCCGCAGCCTTCGGTGTTTCGACCGATGCCTCCGGCTGTGGATTGGCGCTTTGGGGTGGCGGCGCCTGGCAGCCGGCCAGCAACAGGGAGAGCAGACTGACAACGATCAATACTCTGTAGACAAATCGACTGGACATGGAATTCTCCTTCAGTATGTGTTGTGAAACCTGGATTGTTCTCGTGTGTGTTGCGCGTCGTGCGCTTGTCTCCCCCATAGGCAGCCTCGCATTCGCTGGTTGCACGAACCGGAAATCCACCTTCCCGGACACATCCCTGACAACGCCAGGAATGTGTCCGGGAAGGCGCTCAGTTGTTCACCGGCGTGAACGCCGCTTCGCGGATCTGATCGACAAGGAAGCGGTTCTGCCACTTGCCGTCGTGTTTGACCCATAGCGAGGTGACGGTGCGCGGGTTCGAGAAATCGTTGCCGTCGTATGAGCCGTTGAAGTTCATCGGATAGGTGACCATGTAGGCATCGGGCGAGATCATCTCGACGCGCATCTCGCCCAGATCAGGCTTCTTCACCACCAGCTTGTCGTCATTGAGACCGCCCAACGCGGCGTCACGCTCGACGTACGCGCCATCAGAGCCCACCTGATAGAAGTCGGGATCTGTAAGCGCGTCGTACGCAGCCCAATCGCGTTTGATCATCAGGTCGAAGGTGAGAAGTTCCTGTTGGATTGCCTCGGCCTTCAACTGTTCGATCTCGGCCGCGGATGGTGTACTGGCGCTCTGCGGCGGCGCCTGGCAGCCAGCCAGCAGCAGGGAAACCAGACTGACAACTATTACTACTTTGTAGACATATCGACTTGACATGGAATTCTCCTTCAGTGTGTCTTCGAAAACCTGGATTGTCGTGTGTGTTGCGCGCCCTGCGCCCTTGTCACCGCATAGGCTGCCTCGCCATCTGGTGTTTGCACGAACTGGTTCCCGCCCGCCCCTGCTGACGGATGTGATCGTTGAACTGTACTTGTTGGACAGTCTAGCACAAGGAACGTTCTAAGAGCGTTCTATGCACCTATCTATTGCCGCAGATTTGTGCAACACTTGATTCTAGGCGTGCGCCAGATCCCGGCGCGGCGATGTATTGCCAGCATGATGGCTGGCCGCACCGTAATTGACGAAACCCCTCCCGGTGTATACACTTTTGTTGTAACTTTTAGCGGCCTGCCTGTAGCCGCGCATCCTCGTTGTCCGGTCGCAAAGACCGAGATCGAAGGCGCATGACATGATCAAAGAAATTACAATCCGCCCCTACGGTGGTTCCCTGGGAACGACCTTGCCCAAGACGATGACCGACCGGCTCAACCTGTCGGCCGGCGACAAGGCCTATGCGATTGAGACCGAGTACGGGATACTGCTGACGCCCTACGACCCCGAGTTCCTGCGCGTTATGGAGGCAGAGGCGCGCATCAGCAAGAAATATCAAAATGCGCTGCGTGAGTTAGCGACGTGACCGAACCGATTTGGCTGAAGCGCGTTTGGGTGGACGCCATTCATTTCCAGCAGTTGCAGCGCTTCGGCGGCCTCTACGGCGTGCGTGACGATGGCGTCATCGACTCGGCGCTGGCGCGACCGCTCAACCGCTGGGTCTATCAGAACCAGCCAGACCTGGCTGCGCTGGCTGCCGCCTATTGCTATGGCCTGGCGCGCGGCCATGGTTACCTGGACGGCAACAAACGCGTCGGGTTTGTTGCAATGGCGATCTTTCTGGATCTCAACGGCTGGAGCGTCGAAGCGTCCGAACCGGACGTGGTGCAAGTCATGGTTGCCGTAGCGGCCGGGGAAATGGGAGAGGATGATCTTGCGGCCTGGTTGCGCGGCCACATGGTAGCGACTGATGGAGAACCAGACTAACAGGCTGCGGCAGGGTTGTCTTCACCTATCGCGTCCAGCTTGCTGACCAGGTAAGCCGCCAGCCGCGACCACTCGCGAAAGTAGCGCGTCTCGCCGCTGAGGATGTGTATGGCCTGCATGCGCACCTCCCAGTCGTCCGCATCCCGCAACTCATACCAGACGCGCACGGTGTACAACTGTGAGTGGGACCATGGGGCGTCGGTGTGGGATGGAGTGTCCATTCGTATCATTTGGCGCACGAATCGAGTGTGAAATCAGTCAATTCGGCAGCCCGGTGTTATTCAACAGATGAGGCAAACACTGGATAATGTGCAACACAGCGAGGGGCTCGCCATACGAACAGTTCCGCGAAGGTGCAAATTGCGACCGGAGCGCTCTCGCTCATGATTCAATGCCTATCTTTTTCATCGACATGGTTCCACAAGCCGAGCAGTAGTTCAGGGCAGAGTCTAGTCGAGTTTGATGCGAACGCTTGCTGGACCCGTTCCGCCACCTCCAAGATAGATCAAATCGACAACGATTGGAGCGGAGAGCGTGGCGAACTTTGGTGTCTCTACGCCGAAAGCCCCTCCCTCGTCAAGGCTTGTCCGATAGCTGATTTCCCCACCGGGAATGTTTGCGCTCGTGGCAACCACGATTTCTCCACCGGCAGGTGGAATAGAGCCATCTGAGACCAAGCGTACATTCCCGTAGATGCTTCCGCGACTCACGTCGAGTCCAATGAACTCAGCCGCGCGAGCGGCACGTGCTTCTATGGTAGCGCCGCCGATAAGCTGGGACACGTTGGAGTCCCCATCAGTAATGATTGCCACCGCAGAAACGATATTGGGCTGGGTATAGAGGAGTTCATTTGAAACCTGGTCTCGGAAGCCCTCCTCCTCAGCGACGCACTCCACCATCAACTCTATATTCTTGGTTTCACCGGGTGCAAGCCGGACCCATTTGTGGCTGAGATAAGTGCGGTACCAATCAAGATTCTGTTCAGCGTGCAAACGCACTTCAACTGATCGATCAGGAAATGGGTTGGCGACTTGCACAGGAAGCAACTTGCGCGAAAAAGGAGAACCCGATAGTGTATACACCAATGTATAGTTCGACTGTGCTTGGTTGTTGTAAGGGTTCATTTCTCCACGTCGTGGAGATCCCTCCGAGTGTGGAGTTATGCGCACAACGACACAATAGTGCACCTCCCGAAAGGGAAATATAATGAACGGAAGGGCTGGTGGAACCCAAGAAACAGAAAATTCATGGCTTGCTCCGGCAGAAATATCGTTGAAGTCCCAGCCTAGCAATGTTTCCGGGCCTGCATCTGATACAGTGAAGTCTTTCACCCAGAATCCAACCTTCACATTGTGCGCGTCCATGGTACCGGAGTTCGTTACGGTTGCGATGACCCTATTTTCATGTCCGGCCCAGGGTATGTTTTTGAAGGCGGCGTTTTCGACCCGAATGTCAGGGCTCCGCCAGTCGTTTCCGCCAGGCCACGGCCGGATTGACGGGTCCGGCGCGTTTGGCCACGGCGGTTCCGGTGCCGGTACCGGTTGATAGCTCACGCGGACGCGAGCTTGATCATCGTCGGTGGACAGCACCTTAAGTCGAAATGTCGCGTTTGCTGTCGCGTCGAGCTCCTCGTAATCCTGTCCTGAATCAAGAGCAGCGCCTTCACCATCTCCATCATCTCCGAGCAGCCGGATGGGTTTGCGTGACACTGGAGGGCTGTACCAACCGGCGACGACATCTGTGCCCACTACCCTTCGGTCGTTGGGCATGTTTTGGTCGGCCACCTGGGTTGGCCCTGGATCTGACCCAGGTACCGCATTTTGCCTGGATCTATATTCGAAGTAGTAACGCCATCCGTTGGCCACCTCGATGACTAAACCCGCGAGCTGGCCCGGCGTCGGACCACCCACAAGCAGTTCGCTAGCCCGGAGAACAACTTCCTCGTCGACGGGGTTCTCGATGAGGAAGTTGTATTTGCGCAGCCAGTCGGGTTCGATCCAGCCAAGCACTTGCCGGTGCGGCAAAGACAAGCCAGGCAACCCGCCTTCTTGGCTCATCAAATCCCATCCGCCAATATCGCGCGGATCGTTGTACAGATCGGTCATGCCAATCGTATGGCCGATTTCGTGGCTGAGGGTTGCGAATACTCGCCTCGAGTCGAGAGTCTGCCACTCGGCGGGCATTACGACCCAAGGTAGCGATTTCCACCACCAAAACCACGGGGCAAATGTAGGCTGCGGCTGATTCAATTGATAGGTGCCGCCGGAGGCGATCGGCCACGTGAATTGTTGTGGACCTCCGGGCATGACGGGCGCACCACCTGAAGGCGATGCGACGACGAATACGGCGATGTCTACATCCGTGAAGTCAATGTCGTTTTGTGCCAGCCACATAGCGTCGGCGATTAGCTCATCCCTGGCGTCAAAGCGAACACGCAGATCTGTATTGACGGGCTGCGTGTATGCGCTCCACGCTTTAGGCAGGGTAACAATAGATTCTCCAGCCGGGCTGATGTTCAGTTGACCAAGCGACACCTCGTCATAGAACGCGCTTACGCTACGAGTTACGCCATCCGCGCCGGTAACTCCATTAACGAGGGCATCTCGGTACAGGGTGTCGGTCCCAGCAGGAAGCATGGAGTCGGTGGTATTGACAAAGATTAGCGCGACCCGGCGCGCGCCAGTTACTGCCTTCGGGCCGTAGCTGAACTCAAAAGGCCATACACCATTGAATAGAGCTCCCCAGTTTCCGCCACTGGCATAGAGCGGATTAGCACCCGTAAAGGCCATCGGCGGACCATCTGGCTCAAGCCATTGGTTAGTGATAGCGAAAGGTGCTCGTGCAACGACTCCACCAGAGCTATCTTTCGCTTCGAGCGAGAACACACCGGGAAACGGGCCGGCGAGCAACATGATTTCTGGCTTGGCCAGGTCGAAGGTTTCGTCTCTGGACGGCGAGATAGTCGCGACATGGGGGCCCTCAGCAATCGCAAAGCTCAGGTCATCAAATTGCACACTCGAACTACTCAGATCAACACGCACGCGAGCATATCCACCACGGTAGATTGGGTCAACGGGTGTGACAAGCGCGATTTGTCCAGGTAGCACATCCGCAACGGCAACGGCGCTCACCGCTTGTCCAGCCGCGACGACAAGCATGTCGCCGACAAGGGCCGGCGTATTCGGCTGCCCTGGACAACCGGGTATACGTCGCACAGCGCCGGTGACAATATCTACGACAGCAAGGGCGCCGCTGCCTTCTTCAATAGCGACGAGCAGATTCCGGGTCTCGTCGAGCCAGGAGCAGCATCCAGGACGGTCCAGGTTGGTTGCTATGATTCTGCGTTTGCCTGTGTTGAAATCAATTGCGACCAGCGAGCCGGAACCTTTCTCGGCGACGTAGCCGGTAGCTTCGTTTGCGTCGATTACAACGCCCGAAGCATCAGGATGATTACGGCTGATAGTCTTAGCAGATCCGGTCGCCAGGTTGATGCGAACCAAGCGATTGCGATCGGCCAGCCAGGGAGCGACCGGTGGTCGGGTTGTCCTTGCTGTATCCGAACTCGGCACTGGCGCTGGAGGGCGAGCAAAGGGTACCCTGGATTGGCGTGAGCCGGCGAGGACGTAGATAACTTGTCCAGACGCAGGCACGAACATTTGCCCAAGGTGCCCTAGTCCACAGGCGACGGGTAGGGCATTTACTTGACTCGCGTCGGTAAGGGTGACACGCCAAATAGCGTCGTTGCCGTCGGCGACAAGTATTGTTCCGTCGGGGTGTGACGCAATGGCCTGTGGCATAGACCAGCCTTCACCGAGAACGGTCGTAAACGACGGCCCGCGCCTTGGCTCGGCGGTCACCAATTGTCCAGTTGCCGTTTCACTGAAGACAATCTGTCCGGCGACGGACGTCACGCCGAAAGCACTATCGGCTCTTGTTAGTTTCGACCACATGGTGTCTCCTGGATTTTCTAGTACAGGTTGGCGTAAGTAAGCACATGGTTGGCAGTTTTGCTCAAGGGGTCTGGATATGGCATAAACAGGAGACCTTCCTGTGATAGATGGAGAGAGGTATCATGCCAGGACCAAAACCACCTGAGATCACGATGACTGAAGCGGAAGAACGAGAAATCGATCGGCTCGTCAAAGGTCATAACACACCGCAACAGATTGCACTGCGAGCACGGATAATGCGTGCGGTTGGTGCAGGTAAGAACAACGCCGAGATAGCAAGAGAATGCGAAGTGTCGTTGAGCACTGTCCGCTGCTGGCGTCAGCGATGGATGGACTTGCAAGCGATACCACTGGAAGAACTTAGTGTACAAGAGCGATTGGAGGATCTTCCTCGCCCCGGAGCGCCGGCAGGCATCACAGCGGACCAGATATGTCAGATTGTTGCGCTGGCCTGTGAGCAGCCAGAGAAGTCAGGGCGCCCAATCAGTCATTGGACGGGTCGAGAGATCGCTGACGAACTGATGGAACGAGGCATTGTCGAGAGCATCTCACCTCGTCACGCCAGCAGGCTTTTAAAAAGTAGGCGATCTCAAGCCGCACCAAATTCGCTATTGGTTGACGCCGGAACCGGATGAGCAGTTCGACGAAAAGGTAGAAGCGATTAACGCACTCTACCGTCAAGCGCCAGAACTGGCCAAGCAGGGTGAGCGAGTAATCAGCTGCGATGAGATGACTGGCGTGCAAGCTGTCGAACGCAAGCATCCGGGATTGCCTATGCGGCCTGGTCAAGTTGAACTGAGAGAATTTGAGTATACTCGCCACGGCACCTTATCGGTGATCGTTAACTTTGATGTGGTATCGGGGCAAGTCACTATTTGTTCCTGCGGCAGCACGCGCACCGAGGCTGATTTTCTTGCTCATATTGAAGAGACCATTGCCTCCGATCCCTTGGTCACCAAGTGGCATTTCGTGGTTGACAACCTCAACACCCACAAGTCGGAGTCGCTGGTGCGTCTCGTCGCCAACGAGTCTGATATTGACGATGATTTGGGCATCAAGGGCGACTCTGGCGTGCTTGCATCCATGGCAACTAGGGCCGCATTCTTGTCCGACCTGACCCATCGCATTGTCTTCTACTACACACCCAAACATGCTTCCTGGATGAATCAAATCGAAATCTGGTTCAGCATTCTGGCTCGTAAGCTGCTTCGCCGAGGTAACTTCATCTCCTTGGCCGATCTGAAAACCAAGATCTTGGCCTTTATCGAATACTACAATCGCACCATGGCCAAGCCATTCAAATGGACCTACCTGGGCAAAGCATTGGCTGCCTAACCATTTGGCCATTTACGCCCAAGTGTACTAGTGACTTTGCAGTCGGTTTACCGGCACTAGATCGTTTCGAGACTTGATCTCCGAGACTATCTGGGCCAGCTCACCAACCCCGTGGAACCGTCCGTACAGGATGAGATTCTTAGACCCGACGTGGCACTATCCTTTTGAATCACCATATTTCAGATCCCGAACATCCTCGGCAATTCAACGTAGCCGGTTAAGCCACTTCCTAAATCCCACTCTGACGTGATAGTACATTCAATGGATCCGAAAAGTGGACCAATATTCGGCGTCCGCAAGAAGGTGATGCCCGCCAGATGACCGCCCAGGAAGGCCTGTTGTTCCGGTGTATATGAAGCGTTCTCAGGGATCAGATTATTCCCAATGCGACTGGACACGTTTGCCGCAGATTCTGGCGGCATGTATTTGGACAGGAACGTTGTAGTGAAATCGGCTGCAATCGACTCATACCGATGACAAGGTTTGAACTCCTGTGCGGTGAAAGATCTTGATCCGCATCCCGTCTCTCTCACATACCCCCAATGTGTGCCATCTACCAACATCAACTTGTGCTTGATCGGCGAAACCCGGTTCCAAATATCGCTAGAAAGAATGTCACCTTCCCAGTCATATTTGGCATTGCCTATGGCAAATAATGACGGCATGGTTAGGGTACCGAGGGGGTACGGAAAGGGACTTGTGGGCCATTGGTTCCATGCTCCACTAAGTGACACATAAGCCGATACCGCGTTCGTCGCAGCAAGACGTGCTCCCAAGAGCGCTCCGTATGAGTGGCCAACGATCCCGGTCGCAGGTGGAGGCACTAAGGAATTTCGATAGGCCCACCGCTCGCGCATCCACTTTAATACCTCCTCAGCCAAATTGTAGGCTGGCTCGTTGTCCCAGGGTGATGAGATACCAAATTCTGGCACGACGACGATGTATCCACTTCGCGCTAACTGCGCTGGCAACACATGCCATTTTTTGTAATGCTCTGGCTCAATGATATCGCATTGTCCGTGGATAAGTAGAACGAGCGGGTATCTGCCACAAGATTCCACGAATGGAGCGCCCTCCGGGGTTCCGTCAAGGCTCGGGTAGAAGACACGCAGCGATCCAGGCGCACTCGAACTCCTGTCAAAGTCCTGGAAGCCATAGAATACCGGTGTTAATATGTTGGGTGTCCAGCTGATCGGTTTAATTATGCATCGAGCCACTAAGGCGACCGGAGTAGCCTCACCGCATTGTCTTTGACCGGTAAAGGCAATCGCCCGTGCAGTGTATGTCTGGTCACTATTGATTGTGATAGTTTGAGACCCTTCCGCGGCACCTGAGGCTACAGCATTCCCCATTTCATCGAAGACGGTGACTTCAATTCGGGCACAGTCATCTGCCGGACGGGGAAATCCGACGTCGCTGAACTCGGCTCGCCAACGCAGAGTCACGGCTTCACCACTATTTACACATACCTCTCCGTTCGTGCCATTTCCACTTAATTCGACGATGATGGGCGGATACACTACGCTGATCGTAGGGGCGAAAACGCCTGTAAGGGGCGAAATCTCGCCCATGAACGTGCCACACATTCGGTTGAACTCCGTAATGGCTTCATAAGCAGAGGGGCCACTATAGGATGTAGGATTGCCAAGATAATATACCTTTCCTGTATGGGTGCCTGCCGGGAGCCTGAAGCGCATCTCTGTGCTCGTAAGGCTGATCGGCGCAATATCGATACCACCTCCAAATCCTATATGTGCACCTGGTTGTATCGGAAAGGATCCATATTGCGGTTTAGCCAGAAAAACCGTATGAGGCAGATCAGCGTAACAGATGCAGTTGGGCTCGACTGAACCAATCAGATTTGAGCCTGCTTCAACTGCCTGAGCCATAAGAGCAACCTCAAGTTGTGCACCACACATGTCAGCAAGGTCAGCACAGAAGTCGATATGCGGACCAATCGTTGGCCCAATGGTTGGCCCAACGGGGTCTGGCAGCGGTACTGGAAAGAAATCGGAAACTGGTACCTTAGCGCCTTTCCATATGCCTAGCGAGGACCCGTCCTGGTTCGAAAATGCTGATGTAACGGCTGCACTATATCCGTCTACGGTCCATAACCTGGATTGTAGGTATTCACGCGCCTTTGTCAACCATGTTGGATTTGTAGACGGCTCCACTGTATCCAGTACCACGGCCGCCCGCAACACCTGCGCTAACTCAAATCCTGATGCTCCGCAAGGGTCGCCTCGGTAGATTTCGCCCCAGTCTTTGGGCGCGCGAATGAGGTTGACAGCTTCAGGCCCCAAAGCGTTCTCGATGCCGCCCCAGTACTTGCCGATATCGGCCCCTTCAGTTAGTTGAAACCGGAACTGTGCACTCGCGTCATTATTGCCATCAAGGACACGCCTGCCAAGCGAACCTATCTCATTCAGGTCGGAAATTGCCTCAGCTACTATTTCAGGCACCGTGACCTGCATCAAGTCAACTTTGTCAACTTCGGCAAGTCGATGCACCAGGCCTATAATTGCTTCTGGAGTTACCACGTCGGAGGCTTTGCCAATCTTGCTTTCATTGCTATTCGCGGCCATTTTGAATCTCCTGAATATGACTGAGACAGATGCAATCAAGACGGTCATTGGATCAAGCATCTGAGATGTGGATCAATAGTACCAAAGCAGGCGTTCTAACAGCGTTCTATGCACTCACCCATTACCCGCGCTGTCGAGGATCGCCGGCGTCGCGCAGGGTGTCCCCCAGCACGGCGAAGGCCAGCGCGGTCAGCATGATCGCCAGGCCGGGCACGCCCGCCACCCACCAGCTTCCGCCCAGCACGTACTGCCGGCCGCTGTAGATCATCACTCCCCAGTCGGCGGCAGGCGGCTGCGGTCCCAGGCCGATGAAACTCAACCCGGCCGCCACCAGGATCACCGCGCCCAGGTCGATGGTCGCGTAGACCAGCAGCGGCGTGAGCGCGTTGGGTAATAAGTGGCGGCGCATGATGCCCAGCGGCGTCACGCCGGTCGCGCGCGCCGCTTCGATGAAGGGCTGGCTGCGCAGACTCACCACCTGGCCGCGCACCAGCAGCGCGTAGATCGGCCACCAGACCAGCGCCAGCGCCAGCACGGTGCTCACAAACCCGCCGCCCAACACCGTCACCAGCAGGATTGCCAGCAGTAGATTTGGAAACGCCAGAAAGACGTCCGTCGTGCGCATGGCCGCCTCGTCGGCCCAGCCGCCGGCATAGCCGGCCGCCAGGCCGACGATGACGCCCACCACGACGCTGCTGCTCACCACCAGCAATGCCAGCGCCAGCGACGAACGCGCGCCATACAAGACGCGCGCCAGCATGTCGCGCCCCATCTCGTCGGCGCCCAGCGGATGCTCCCACGACGGCGCCAGCAGCTTGTGCGCTATGTTGGGCGCGCCCGCTCCTTCGTCAGCGTAAGGCGTGACCCACGGCGCCAGCAGCGCTCCCGCCACCACTGCCGCCAGGAACAGCCCGCTCAGCCACAGAGCGGGCCGGCCCGCCACCCGCCGCCACCGGCGCGTCCGCCCGCGCCCAGTTGCAGCGCCAGTGACGCGCCGCGCGTCGCCAGCCGCCGTCCCCGCATCACCAACCGCTCCCGATCGCCGCAGTACATCCATCAATCAGTCACCATGTCACCTTGTCATCCTGTCACCCTGTCACCCACTCTCCCACTCATCGTGTCACCCCGTCATCCCGCGTCCGCGGATCAAGCGCGACGCGCAGCAGATCCACGCCCAGCGTCACAGCGACGAAGATCACCGTGCTCACCAGCGTTACTGCCAGGATGGGTGGAAAGTCTTTGGCGACGATGGCATCGGCGACGTACTTGCCGATACCCGGCCAGCGGAAGATCAGCTCCACCAGGATGGTGCCGGTGATGGCATAGGCAAAGGTCAGCCCGGCGATGGTCAGCACCGGCAGCATGGCGCTGCGCAGCGCGTGCCGCAGCACCACCGTGCGCCCGTGCAGCCCCTTGGCGTGCGCCACGGTGATGTGCGGCTGGCGCAGCGCCTCGGCGGTCGTGTTGCGCGTCATGCGCAGGACGATGCTGAGCGGGTAGATGGCGACCACCAGCGCGGGCAACAGGATGTGCGCCAGCGCGTCCCGCCAGGCTGTCCAGTTGCCGGTAAGCGCTGTGTCCAGCAGCAGAAAGCCGGTGATTGCGGTCACCGGGTGCGCAAAGCTGACGTCGCTGTCCAGCCGGCCGTTGAGCGGCAGCCAGTGGAGCTGGTTGAAGAAGATCTGCTGCGCCAGCAGCGCCAGCGCGAAGACCGGCGCCGCCGCGCCCAGGATGGCAGCGAGGCCGGTGGCCCGGTCGAACACGCCCCGCTCGCGCGCGGCCGCCAGCACGCCGGCCGGGATGCCGATCAGCAGTGCCAGCGCCATACCGCACAGCACCAACTCCAGCGTGGCCGGCAGGAAGATGCCCAGATCGGTGCGCACGCTGCGCCCGGTCGCCAGCGATGTACCCAGGTCGCCGTGCGCCAGATTGTCCAGATAATGAACAAACTGCACGGACAGCGGCCGGTCCAGGCCTAGCTCCTGGCGGATCAGCGCGACCTGCTCGGGCGACGCCCGCTGGCCCGCCACCAGGCGCGCCGGGTCCGACGGCAGGACACGCGTGATGACGAATGTCAGCGTCAGCACACCGGCGATCACCACCAGCGCGGCGGCGATGCGGCGCAGCAGATAGCCCGCGCGCAGCATCGCTTACTGCTCCCGGCGCAGATCGTACCAGTAGGGCATGTGCGAATAGGCGGGATTGGTCACATACCCCTGGATGTCGCCGGCGATGATGTTGAGTTCGGGAACGTCCAGCGCGTAGATGGCGGCTGCGTCGTCGGCCAGCATCCGTTGCGCGGCGATGTAGTCGGCGGTGGCCGCGGCCGGGTCGGTGACGGTCTCCAGGCGGGCCTGCTCGAGCAACGCGTCGAAGGCCGGATCGTTGTAGAACCCCATGTTCCACAGCGGCTCCTCCTCGGAGTGAAACAGGTTGAACAGATACGAATACGGATCGACTATGTCGGGCGCCCATCTGAGCATAAACGCCTCGGGCGCCAGTTCCGGCGAGCGCCTGGCTGGCTCCCAGCGAGTCGTGATATCGGCCGGCTCCAGGTTGAGGGTGACGCCGATCTTGGCCAGATTGGCCTGCCAGAGCTCAGCCGTTGGCTCTTCAGGCGGATCATAAGAGAAGGTTATCTCCATTCCGTCGCCATAGCCCGCCTCCTCCAGCAGACTACGCGCCTTGTCCAGGTCTTCGATGTAGCGTTGTGGTTCGGGATCCTGCCCCCACACCCCGGCCGGCACGGCGCCGTGGGCCAGCGTTCCCTTGCCCAGCACCGCGTTGGCGACCACCGCCGTGTAGGGGAAACTGTAGGCCAGCGCCTGCCGCACGCGCACGTCGTTGGTGGGCGCGCGGCGGTGATTGAGGTTGATGATCCAGTTGGCGACGCTGGGCGCAGTGTCCAGTCGCAGACCCTCGACTCCGTCGAGACCCGCCATCTGGTCGGGAGTGATGATCAGTTGGTTGACGAAATCGAGCTGGCCGGCGCGCAGCATCTGTTCCGCCACCACGCTGTCGTCGAGCAACTCGAAGATGATCGTGTCGAACTGGCCCGGTTCCCAGCCGCCCCAGTAGTCCTCGTAGCGCTGCACCACCAGCCGCTGCCCCGGCTCGTAGCGTTCGTAGCGATAGGGGCCCGTGCCCGCTTCGTTGCCGGCGGCGAACCAGGCCGCGTCCTTGTCGGCGATCAGCGGGCTGGTGATCCAGGCGCTGTAGGGGCTGGCCATGATCGCGTCCAGCGGCGCGGGCTGCGACAGCTTGAAGACGACGGTGTACGGGTCGGGCGTCTCGATTTCGCTGATCGGCTCGAAGAGGTAGGCGGCGCATTGGCCGAGTCGCTGGGTGCGCTCGACGGACTGCTTGACCGCGCTGGCGTCGAACGCGGCCCCGTCGTGAAAGGTTACCCCCTCGCGCAGGTGAAAGGTCCAGGTCAGGCCGTCGTCGGAGGCGGACCACGAGGTTGCCAGCCCCGGCTCGATCGCTTCGGCGCTGCCGGTTGGCGTGTAGCGTGTCAGCGTCTCGTAGACGTTGTTCAGTATCCACAGCTCGGCGGTGCAGGCGGCGCTGGGATCGAGGTCCAGAAAAGCGCTGGGTTCGACGGCGGCGCGGGCGATATTCGCGCTGCTGGCGGGTGCGTCCTGTGTCGCTGGTGTCGCTGGCGGTTGCACGCTGGCTGGCGGCGGCGCAGCGCAACTGCTGAGAACGGCGACAAGACACAGGGCAAGGAACAAGGTGCGAACGGACTTCATGCTGGAGTCTCCTGATCAGATGATCTGAACACCAAGGCGAAACCGAATCAATCGTTCGGCAGACATGTCTTACAAGTAATGGAAGCGGTTTTGCTACCGGACACTCTTTAATTGTCACCCTGAGATGTATAAGGCGCCGCGACGCCCTTCGGACCGAGTGAGAAACTTGACGTAGCCTGTCATGCTGAATGGGTTCAACGGCCATTACGCACTGGCAGCCAACGTTAATGAAGCATCTCTCGGCCATGAGAGTCGAGACTCTTCATTGGCGGTTCGCTGAAACGAACGTTGTGCGTTCGACCCATTCAGAGTGACATAACCCAGTTTCTTAGTAGCGGGTCTGACACCCAACTGCCATGGCGGAAGTTCGCCAGCGAAGGGTCTCAGTCTTCCAGGCGCGTCGAGATTCTTCGCTGTCGATCCGTGCTCAAATGGGCTCTGGCCGCCCGATTAGGGCATGTTCGATTGAGCGGAAGACTGTTCGATCCGCTCAGAATGACAAATGTGAAGAGTGTCCGGTAGTCAAGGATGCGGTTACTCCCGGCAAATATGTCATATTGCCATGAATCGCAAGTCTCGCTGCAGCGTCACCGCCGCTCCGACTTCGTGATCTTTGTGCTTCGCGGCGCTTCGTTGCTTCGTGATCCAGCCACCGTCGCCAGCACATCGGCCGCCGCGCGTAGGTCGGGCGTGTCGAGGCCTTCGGTGAACGATGCATAGATCATCTGCAACTCCGCGCTGCTACCGGCCTGCCCGCGGTGAAGCTCGAACTGCGTCAGGCGGGTGGCTGCGCGCAGCGCCGATACCTGTGCGCCCAGCTCGCGCGCCTGCGTCAACCCCTGGCGGTAGCATCCCTCGATTTCGTCATCGCCCGCGCGCAGCGCGAGCAGGGCATCTCCCTTCAACGTCCACAGATCGGCCGCGCACAGCAGGTCGCGAAAGATCTCGAAGCGACGGATGCCTTCCTCCAACACGTCGATGGCCTCCTCGTGCCGGCCTGCCAGGATCAATATCTCGCCCAGCATCGCGGCAAGCTGGCTGTAGTGCAGATGCAGACCGGTTTCCTGGGCGAGGTCGATGCCCTGACGCGCCAGAGCGATACCCTCGGCCGTCTGGCCTTGCAGCGCCAGGCTCCAGCCCAGCGCCCCGGCGCTCAGTATGCGCATGTAGGGATATCCCTTTTCGTTGCTGATCGTCAGGGCGATGCGGGCAAACCGCTCTGCCTGTTGCGGGTCGCGCAGCAACTGGCAGAACATGCCGGCATAGCTGTAGGCGTCGGCAATGTTGGCCGGCAGTGTCAGCCCGCTGGCAAGATCGAGGGCGCGGGTGTGCCGGTTTTTGGCCTGCTCCAGGAATCCCATGTTCCACAGCGCCAGCGCGCTCTCGTACAATGCACACTGGCCGGCGTCGTGTACGCCGTAGTGGACGCTCAGGTGCTCATGCTGCGCCCGGTCGTAGATGGCCAGCCCGGCCTGCATGTGCTCGAATGCCTGGGCGTACTCGCCCAGGAAGTAGTGCGGTCCCCAGATCGCGTGGTGCGCTTCCAGCAGCAGACCGGGATCGCCCAATTCAGCCGCGATTTCCATGCATTGTTGGGCCAGTGCAAGACTTTCGCGATAATCCACCCGGTACAGCGCGACCTCGTGCAGGCCCCACAGCACCGTGAAGAGGTGTGGTTTGTGCTCGACCAGCCGGCACAGTTCCAGCGCCCTGTTGTAGGCCCTGGCTGCTTCAGCGCCGAGATAGCTGGTCAACGACGCCCAGGCGGTACACAGCTTCATCTGAAGCTCCAGTTCGATTTCAACCGCGCTGGGTCCCGCCGGCAGCGTTCTCATCAGCGAGAGCGTATGCTCCAGGGTGGTGATGGCGTCCTCGTAGGCGAAGAGGCGCAGCGCCGCATCGGCAGCCCGCTGCAGGTGGATCATCGCCTGCTGGATGTCGCCGGCCTGCTCAAAATGGCTGGCAATCTGGGCGCTGGCCGAGTCGTCGCGATCGCCCACCAATTGATCCAGCGTGTTGGCGACCCGGCGGTGCAGCAAACGCCGGCGCGCCGGACTGATCTCGCTATAGGCCACATCACGGATGCGGTCGTGGCTGAAGTCGTAGGCGGTGGTTCCCTGCTCGCGCACGATGCGGTGCTGCCAAAGCTCGTCCAGGCTGCGCACGACCGTGTCCTCGCTCTGAGCCCAGGCCTGCGCCAGCACATCGTAGCTGAACGAGCGGCCAACGGTCGCCGCCAGGGCTGCCAGATCGCGGGCGTCCGGCGACAACTGTGCCAGCCGGGCCTGGATCACCGACTGCATTTTAGGCGGCAGGGCCGGCAGCGCGGCCGGCGCGCCCGATAACTCAGCCGGCGACGCCAGTTCATGCGCTCCCAGATCAGCGCGCACGGTCTCGACCACGAACAGAGGGTTGCCTTCGGTGAAAGAATATAGCGTCTGCGCCGCCGCACTGTCGATAGCGCGCTCGGTCAGTTGGTCAGCCAGCGCGCGCGTTTCCTCTGGAGACAGCGGCGCCAGCACCAGCTCGGTCAGCAGGCCCGCCCCGCGCAGGTCCAGCAGCAGATTCGAGACCGGGTGGCCGGCGTCGATCTCGTCGCTGCGCAGGCAGCCGATGACCAGCAGGCGCGCGCGTGGCTCGAAGCGCAGCAGGAAGGAGAGCCACTCCAGCGTTTCGTTGGAGAGCCACTGCAGGTCGTCCAGCGCCAGCACGAAGGGCCGGTTGCCGTGGACAAAGACGCGCGCCAACGCCTCGAAGAGCCGCTGGCGCTGCCAGCGCTCGGTCAGCGGCTCCGGCTGCGCCAGGGTGGGATCCTCGGCGTTCAACTCCGGCAGCAGCCGCGCCAGTTCCGTGCGCCAGACCGGGTCCAGCCGCCGGACCAACGGCATCACCGGCTCGCTGCGCAGGCATTCGACCAGTGCCGCGTAGGCCAGGTCGCGGCCGGCCGCGTAGGCCCGCGTCAGCGCCGCGGAGATGCCCTGCTGGCCGGCCCAGTGCGCCATCTCTTCGGCCAGACGGGTCTTGCCGATGCCGGCCTCGCCGCTGAGCACGACACACTGCACTGCGCCGCGCGCGGCTGTGCGCCAGGCAGCTTGCAGCGTCTGCCACTCGTGCTGCCTGCCTACCAGACCGACGCCGCTGTCGCGTGCCCGGCCGGGCGCTACCCCATCGCCCGTGACGTGGACCAGACGTTCGTAGAGTTCACGCGTCGCGGCGCCGGGAGCAACGCCCAGCTCCTTTTCCAGCGTCGAAGCGCAGGTGTGATAGACGCGCATGGCTGCCACGCGGTCGTTGTTGAGCGCGTGCAGCCGCATCAGGCGGCGATAGGTTGCTTCGTGCAGTGGATCGGCGGCCAGCAGGCGGCGCGCCCAGTCGATGGCGTCCCGGTAGCTGCGCCTTTCTTCGTGCAGCAACATGCCCTGTTCCAGCGCGGCAAGGTATTGTTGAGCCAGCCGCTCGCGTTCGCTCTGGATCCAGTCGTCGTAGCAGTCGGGCGCCAGCGTGCCCTGGTAGACAGTAGTCGCGGCTTGTAGCGCCGCCAGCCGCTCTGAGCCGTTGGTCTGCTGGGCGCGCGCCAGCGCGGCTTCGAAATCAGCCACGTCCAGGCGCAGCGTCGTTTCGGAGCGCCAGCGTATCGTCCGTTCGTCCAATTGGAGCGCGTCGGCCACGGCAGGCAGGCGGCGGCGCAGGCTATGCAGGAGTTGGCGCAGGTTGGTCTGCGCCTGGCTGTCGGAAGTGTCGGGCCAGAAGAGGAAGGCCAGTTGCTGGCGCGATTGAGGTGATGCCCGGTGAAGAAGCAGGTAGGCCAGCAAGGATTGCAGGCGCGCGCTGTTGAGACCGTTGACAGCCTCCCCGTCCACAGTCACGCTGAACTCGCCGAGCAGCCGAATGTCGAGCGAAGGATGCATCACCCATCCCACCTGCTGACTGCTGAACTGAGCGTCAGTGCCGGTCAGTGACCGAATTCCACGCCCTGCTTTGGCCAGGAGTTACTGTGGCCCTGGCCTGCCACCCAGTTATCAGTCCTGACTCATTGTTGACCTAACCGTTGACGATCTGCGATGCGATGAGCGCCGCGTCGTCGCTGACGCCCATCAGCAGCCCCGACTGCTGCGTGTGCAGCCACGGCAGGCCGACGAAATACAGCCCTGGATAAGCAGTCACGCCGCGCTGCTGGAGCGGGAAGCCATATTCGTCGGTCACCGGCAGCTTCACCAGATCGAAGTCGAAATCGTAGCCGGCCGCCCAGATCAGCGTCGTCACGCCGGCGCGCGCCAGGTCCAACTCCGTGACTGCATCGGCGTCATATCCATCGCGCAACACCGGCGGGCGTTCGCCCGGCGCGTCCAGACCGGTCTTCGCGACGTACCCGTCGATGGCGTCCAGCAGCATGGCGGCGAAGGCGTCCGACTTCGTCAGGCTATCCTTATGGTCGGGCGCAAAGCTGAGTGTGCCGTCGAAGCTGCCCTGCACGTGGCCCAGCAGCGTCACCCCGTCGCTCGCGAACTGGTGCAGGTTCAGGTCGTGCCCGCCCCGCGCGCCGGAGACGTGCGGATTGCCGGAGAAGCGCGCTCTGGGCGAAGGCAGCTTGTCGGGCGTGCGGTCCAGGTAGCCGATGATCTTCAGCCAGCGGAAGATGTCCTTGCCGCGGTAGGTGCGCGGGCCGCGGCCGGTGCTGCCGATGGACATGTAGACGCGGCGCCCGCTCTGGTACAGTTCCTCGGCGATCTGGCAGCCGGACTGGCCGCTGCCAACTACCAGCACCGCGCCAGGCGGCAACGGGAGGGGGTTGCGATACTGTTCCGAGTGCAGTTGCAGCACGCCGGCCGGCAGGCTGGCAGCGAAGGCCGGTATCTTGGGACGCTGGAAGAGTCCGGTGGCCACGACGACATTCAACGCCTCCATCTCGCCATCCTGTGTCTCGACGCGGTAGCCAGGCCGATTCTCCAGCGGGCACACCGCTGTCACGGTCACGCCGCAGCGCAGGGGCAGGCCGTGCGTCGCCGTGTAGCGGTCGAAGGTTGCCACGATCTCGTCGCGCGGCATGAAGCCGTCCGGGCTGTCGCCGGCGTACTCGGCGCCGGAGGGGAGAAACGCCCAGTTGGGAGTCACCAGGGTGAACGAGTCCCAGCGCTGGCTCCACGCGCTGGCCGGCCGGTCAGCCTTTTCCAGCACCAGGTGCTCGCGGCCGTGCTGCGTCAGCCAGTAGCTGGTGATCAGCCCTGCCTGCCCGCCGCCGATGATGATGGTGTGGATGAATTGTGTATTCATGTCAGCCCTTGTAGAAGTCGTCCAATAGGTTCAACGTAGCGCGCACTGTTTTGGATACAAGCTTATCTTCATACAAGGTGCACTGCCAGCAGGTTCTCCTTCGATACAGGTGTTCGTTCGAAGGGATGAGGTTGCTAGACGGAACGCTATCGTGGCACATCCTTTGCGAACATGATTCGCGTCTGGCGGTGACAGTCTGATTGTAACATGAACCGATTGATGCACAACAGGCCATTTACTGTTCAGATTCTGATCAATTCCAGCGGTGCTGCGAGCTGAACCGGAAAAAAGTTCTATCTTTGCAATCGCACTCAGGTGTGCTAGAATCGTCGCGGCAATACCAGGGTAGTCGAACGGGTTGCAGGTTCTCTGACGGGTGCCATTGTCTGACACAGAGGCCACTCCTTCAGGATGCCTGACAGTTGGGAGGGACTCGCGTATCCTCACGCGAAACCGGCGATCAATCACGACATTCTCGGCATTCTCTTTTCGATGCTGCAATGTGATGTTTGTGATTCTCTGCCATCCTTTTTTCGCGACGAGTGGCCTCGGCAAACGATGCATTGCAGCGATCTGCCGAAGTTCGGCTGCCTTTGGTTGCAGGCCAATGAACACTCGTGTGGTCCGGTGACAGGCCCCAGAGACTCTTGGAGGTCCAACGTGCGAAAAATTATCCTGCTCCTTAGTGCAATCTGTTTGCTGATCGCGCCCGCTCCGCTGAAAGCATCCTCTCCTGAGGGATCCCCTCTGTATCTTTTACCGGCTCCAGGGGCTGCCAACGTCAGCCCTGCCACCTCGCTGGCGCTTCGTCAAGGCGATCCGTTTGACCACTTGCCCGATGAAGACGCCTTCACGGTCACCGGCAGCCGTGGCGGCTATTACAGCGGTGAAATGCGCCTGTCGGATGATCGACTAACCTTGCTCTTTTACCCGGAGAAGCCCTTTGCCTTCGACGAGACGGTCACAGTGGCGATTCGTCCCGGATTGAAGACGGCAGCGGGGATTGCGATCCCCGCTACCACCTATCAGTTTTACACCTTGCAGCGACCGCTAGAGCGGGTCGTGTTGCCGTCCGAGGACGGGGAGATTGCAGCGACTTACTCCATCACGGAGACGGCCAGCCCTTACATCACCCATCCCGAGTTTACCAGCGTCATGCCCATCACCGTGACATCGCCTGCGCAGAACACCGGCGATGGATTTCTGTTCATGACCGGGCTGACATACCAGGCCATGATGATGGTGGACAACACAGGTGAACCGTACTTCATCAAGCAGGTTCCGGAAGGATATGCCGTCACCGACTTCAAGCGGCAGATTGTGCAGAGCACACCGTATCTTTCCTACCACGAGGGCATCTCATCCAACGCCGGTTGGTCAAATGGGGTTTATCATGTGATGGATCAATCGTATAACGTGGTTGATACCTGGACGATCGGCAACGGCTACGGCGCCGATTTACATGATTTCCAGATGTTGGACAACGGCCATGCATTGATGATCAGTTACACACCGATTCCTTACGATCTTCGCCCATATGGCGGTCCTAAAAACGGAATTGTCATCGATGCCGTACTTCAGGAGCAAGACTCAGGCAAAAACGTTGTCTTCGAGTGGCATGCCAGTCAGCATCTTCCGATCACCGATAGCTATGATGATCTGTCCAATTCACCTGTCGACTACGTTCATACGAACGCAATCGACGTTGATCTGGACGGAAACCTGCTCGTTTCTAACCGAAATACAAGCTCGGTTGTTAAAGTTAACAGGCAGACTGGCAATGTGATATGGATTCTTGGCGGTCGCCGGAACCAATTCGTCTTCACCAATGATTTGCGTTTCTCCCGGCAGCACGACATCCGCAGGCTTGCTAATGGCAACATCACCCTCTTCGACAACGGGAACGACAAATTCCCCCCGCGCTCTCGCGCTGTTGAGTATGAAATGAACGAGGCCGCCAGGAGAGTCACCCGCGTCTGGCAATATCCCGAGGGCGACAGCTACTTCGCTCCCTTTATGGGGAATGTCCAGCGACTGGGCAATGGCAACACGGTTATTGGTTGGGGGGCGGTGCCTGGAGTTACAGAAGTTCGTCCCGACAACTCGAAGGGCATAGAGCTTGAACTCGGTGGAAGCCCCTACCGTGTGTTCCGTTTCCCGTGGGACGGTGTACCGGCAGAGTCGCCGCGCGCCGCTGTCGTTGGAAACGGGACCCTCGGCCAGGTCACCGTGTACGCCAGTTGGAACGGTGCAACGGATGTGGACGCCTACGAGGTATATGCAGGCCCCACCAGCCAGGAGATGTCCATGATCACCACCGTGCCAAGATCAGGCTTCGAAACGTCGGTGGCGCTGGCAGGGCTGTCAGACGACACCTGTGCGTTTCAGGTGCGCCCCGTCAACCACGACGGCCAGCCGGCGCCATACTCAAACGTCGCCTGGCGCGTCGAGCATCCGGCCTGCCAGTCGTTGCTGAACTGGAGCTACCTGCCGCTCATCGTGAAATAGTCCTGACGAGACACCTTTGCGCCGTAACTATTCAGGCTATCACGGAGCGACAAACTGCGGAAGTCGCCGAAGCAAACTAGAGACATCTCTCACCGCGTTGGGCAAGTTGTTAGGTAGAACCGGCGACTTCCGCAGTCCAAGGGAACAGCTACTTTGCGCCGAACGCCTTCCACCAGACGACAGATCGTTCATCCTGCACGCGAACATGAGAGCGCCGTCCAGCGGTCTCATGTTCGCGTTGCCAACCCAATCACACTCATCAGCCTGATTGCTTGCCTTGCGGTGTTCAGAGCGTGGCGCTCATTGCCATCGAACACTAGGTTGGCATGCCTGGCAGATGTTACGCCGCCTGCGGCGCTGGAATGACGCCGATCTGCTGCAGGAGGCCCATCGAATCCATCTCGTTCCATCGCTCGACGCACTTGCCGCCGTCAAAGCGCAATATCGAGATGCCGGACACGCGCATCGGCTTGCCGGTCGGCGGAATGCCGTTGAACTCGCCAGTGTGCGTGCCGGTCATCGTGAACAAACAGGCGACGCGATCCCCTTCCTCTACCAGGAGGTTGACCTCGATGGTGGCATCGGAAAATGCGGCGAAGAACGCCT
This sequence comes from Anaerolineales bacterium, assembly GCA_020634615.1. Taxonomy (GTDB): domain Bacteria; phylum Chloroflexota; class Anaerolineae; order JAAEKA01; family JAAEKA01; genus JACKBK01. Next base: position 636 of record JACKBI010000012.1, on the reverse strand, counting down.
GGTAATACAGCCTGGCGCCAACGACTCCTTGCGGCATCCCTGGCGGCAGGAAGTGCAGCACGGCGTCTTCATCGTACAGCGTCAGGTAAGTTTCCATATCTCCGGGGTTCCAGTGCGACAGAGCGGTCGCGAGAGTAGATTTGTTCTCTGACAAAGGCATTGCGAATTCCTTTCTGTGAGGTCACCGGTCTTGTTGCGTGCTGTTCACGCCCTTATGAGAGACGCTCTACGACGGTATCACGCCCAACTGCTGCATCAAGCCGAGTTGGTCGATGACCTCCCAAAGCTCGACTGCCTGACCGTTCTCGAAACGGTCGATGGCGACGCCGGTAATGTTGACCGGCTTGCCGGTGGCCGGGATGCCCATCAGCTCGCCCAGATGCGTGCCGTGAGCCGACCAGCGCGCGACCACCGTGTCGCCCTCGGCGATCAGGTCTTCGACGTGCAGATGCACATCGGGAAAGGCGCTAAAGAAGGCGCCGGCGAACAGTTTGCGGCCCTCTCGTCCCGGCGGCAGGCCGGGCGGTAAGGCGTGATCCACCAGATCCGGGCTGTAGTAGATGTCGAACTCGGCCATGTCTCGGCCATTGAAGCCGCGCTCGACCCAACGTGTGACGATCGACTTGTTCTGATCTG
>JACKBI010000011.1 GCA_020634615.1 Anaerolineales bacterium | reverse complement strand
CCGTCGCTGGTGTAGCGCAGCTCAGAATCGCCGCCGAGGTTGCCGACAAGAATGAGTTGTTGGAACACAATTCCCTCCTGAAACAAGAGTGGGTGCGCCGCAAAAACGACCTGCGACGCAGACGATTATGGACGTTGCAACGAGTATAACATAGCGGTTTTTCGGCGGCAAATCGTCTGCGCGTCGGTGGTGTGGGCGTTGATTTCTGCCGCGATGATTTGACGAATGCCACTCCCTGTGTATAATCAAACTTGTGGCGAGCGTGGGCCCGTGGTGTAGTCGGCTAACATACTGGCCTGTCAAGCCAGAGATCGCGGGTTCGAGCCCCGTCGGGCCCGCCACATTAATCAAGCCAATCGAGCAATCGGTTGGCTTTTGTTTTGTGCGCAGTCCTTGTTTTGTTACGAATTGTCAAGCAGCTGAGCTTTATCGCTCAACACCGCCTGCCCTCATGGCCGACGAGTTCCAGGTTTTGCGCAAGGTCTGCCTAAATGCTGAATGTATGTTTTGCTCGTCATAGGAAAACCGCTGGTGCATGGCAATTGCGATGTGGAAACAGGAGAAACGCGAGGAAACCGGCTTGTTTTCCTCGTATACTGAATCTCGCCATTGTTTAAGTACGGCCCGAGCCAAAAAGTCGAAACTCAGGTGTCAGTGCAGTGTTCATTCCATTACAGGGGTGTTTCCTGTGCGGTGCTCGTTCGACCTTGACTTACCGGGATTGAGCAGCTGATTTTGGGTACTTGATAGTGGAATCGCCAGGCATAGCTGCAAGCTGTGTGTCACCTCTTGTTGACTCTCGGTTCCCATGATAGTATCCCATAGTTGCTTGACTAAGAATCCCTTTTCAGAAGACTTGACCAGAGGAAACATGAACACTATCACCAAAACCATTGAGAACGGCAGGACCGTGCTTGGCATCGAATTTGGCTCCACTCGCATCAAGGCGGTGCTCATCGGCGAAGACCACAAGTCGCTTGCTTCGGGGAGTTATGCCTGGGAAAATCAGTACGAGCACGGCATCTGGACCTACAGCCTGGATGACGTTTGGACTGGCTTGCAGGCAAGCTACCGGGAACTAAGTCAGGCGGTCTTCGAACAGTACGGTGTCCGCCTCCAGACCATTGGCGCCATCGGCTTCAGCGGCATGATGCACGGCTATATGGCTTTCGACAAGGACGGGAACCTCCTCGCACCGTTTCGGACATGGCGTAACACCATCACCGGAGAGGCAGCGGAGAAGCTCACCGAACTGTTCCAGTTCAACATCCCCCAGCGCTGGAGCATCGCCCACCTTTACCAGGCAATCCTGAACAAGGAACCGCATATCAAGGATATCAACCACCTGACCACGCTGGCAGGCTACGTCCACTGGAAACTGACAGGACACCAGGCGCTGGGAATCGGTGAAGCCTCCGGCGTGTTCCCCATCGATAGTACAACCAACAACTACGATCAGCGCATGATCGACCAGTTCGACGAACTGCTCAAATCTGAGCAACTCCCGTGGAAACTGCGGGATATTTTGCCTGGTGTCCTGGTGGCAGGCGATGCCGCTGGCCTGTTGACAAAAGAAGGCGCGCTGTTGCTCGATCCCAGCGGAGAGCTGCAAGCAGGCATTCCCCTGTGCCCACCCGAGGGAGACGCGGGCACGGGCATGGTCGCCACCAACAGCGTCGCCGAGCGAACGGGCAACGTTTCCGCGGGCACCTCGGTCTTTGCCATGATCGTGCTGGAGAAGGCGTTGTCCAGGCTGCACCCCGAGATTGACATGGTGACGACACCCACCGGCAAGCCGGTCGCCATGGTGCACAGCAACAACTGCACCTCCGATCTCAACGCCTGGGTCGGCCTGTTCGATGAGTTCACCAAGGCGCTGGGGGTAAAAGTCGATCAATCCAGACTGTTCGAACTGCTGTATCAGGCGGGGCTCAAGGGCGAAGCGGACGGCGGCGGTCTGCTGGCCTACAACTATCTCTCAGGCGAACACCTCACCCACATGGAGGGAGGACGCCCGCTGTTCGTGCGCACACCCGATAGCCGTTTCACCCTGGCCAACTTCATGCGCGTGCATCTGTTCTCGGCGCTGGGAGCCTTGAAGATCGGCCTCGACATTCTCTTCGAGGAGGAGAAGGTGGAGATCGATCAGATTCTGGGGCACGGCGGCTTCTTCAAAACCCCGGAAGTGGGCCAAAAGATCATGGCAGCGGCGATGAATGTCCCTGTGACGGTGATGGAGACCGCTGGCGAGGGCGGCGCCTGGGGCATCGCCTTGCTGGCTGCCTATATGCTCAACAAGGATGAGAACGAACCTTTGGAAGGCTATCTCTCCAACAAGGTCTTTGCCGGAGAAACTGGTGCGACCATCGCCCCCGATCCCAGGGACGTAGATGGCTTCGCCGTCTTCATGGCGCGTTACCAGCAGGGGCTTGTGATCGAAAGAAGCGCGCTCGATGCGTTGAGAGAAGAATGATGCTGGAAGAGCTGAAGGAACAAGTCTATCGAGCAAATCTTTTGCTCCCCGAACACGGCCTCGTGACCTTCACCTGGGGAAATGTCTCGGGGACCGACAGGAGCAAGGGCCTTGTGGTCATCAAGCCCTCGGGCGTGTCATACGACGCGATGCAAGCGGATGATATGGTGGTCGTGGCACTGGAAACCGGAACAGTTGTGGAGGGAAAGCTGAAACCCTCCTCCGACACGGCAACGCACCTCGAACTCTACAAAGCCTTTCCCAACATCGGCGGAATCGTGCACACCCACAGCCGCTGGGCAACTACCTTTGCCCAGGCGGGCCGCGGCATCATGGCGCTGGGGACGACCCACGGCGACTATTTCTACGGCGAGATACCATGTACGCGCCGGATGACCAAAGCCGAGATCGAAGGCGAATACGAAAAGGAAACGGGAACGGTCATCATAGAAACCTTCCGGGACAAGAACCCCGATGCGGTTCCCGCCGTGCTGGTTTACAGCCACGGTCCCTTCACCTGGGGCACAGACGCCATGAACGCGGTCCACAATGCCGTCGTTCTGGAGGAAATCGCCTTCATGAACTTCCATGCCATGATGCTTGAGCCGAACATCCCGCCCATGCAGCAGGATCTGCTGGACAGACACTATCTCAGAAAACACGGTGCCAATGCCTATTACGGGCAATAGGACTGTTTGTGACGAGATGCTCCGGCAGAAACGTCTCTGAACTTTCAAAATCAGCCCAATACCGGGCGGGCCGCATAGTACAGGGTCATCCACGTTGGATGATCCTGTTGCTTAGTTGCTGCGGTGTCATGCCTGGCAGATCGGGTTGTCGTCCCCGGTGCACCGGCAAGCAGCCCGCCGCGACTGCCTGTGATGCCTGGCCATCAGTCCGCAACAAGGTTCTCAGTGAGAAGCGTTTGGCGCTCGCTAACTGTTCCGGTACGTGACGATTTGTGGTTCAAATCCAGTTTGCGTACAATAGCGGCAAGCGATTGGCTACCTGATTTCTCATGACTCGCAATTTTTCACCCTGCCCATCCCCTCCCGGCCCCCCGGCCCACTGACGATACACGTCACAGCCAGGGGGGCTTTGCTACGCACCGGCGATCTATCGCCTTCGGTCCCGCCGCGCACAGCGCGTTTGGCGACCCATCCAGTCCGTTTTTTCGCAACCATCACAACCTTGCACTGTTTCATAGAAGCGGCACCAGGCTTGCCGCCTGTCACCAACGGCGCGTTGCGGGCAGTTGACGCAACAATCCACCGTTTGACAGCCACCTCGACCGTTGCGCACCAGTCAACCGGGTGCAGATACGAGTGAGCGTGACGCAGTCAAGGATCTATCGTTCAAGAGGAGAACCATCCATGCGACAATCCAAAGCATTTTTCCAGACTCTGCGCGACGCGCCGGCTGATGCGGAGCTGACCAGCCACAAGCTGCTTGCGCGCGCCGGCTTCATTCAAGCCCTCGGCGCGGGCATCTATTCGTATCTGCCGCTGGCGCGCCGCAGTCTGGACAAGATCGAGGCCATCATCCGCGAGGAGATGAACGCGATCGGCGGGCAAGAAATCACCATGCCGGTTGCGCAGCCGGGCGATCTGTGGAAGCAGACCGGCCGCTGGGACGCCGCTTACCCTGAACTGGTCCATTGGCAGGACCGCTCCGGCCGCGACATGACCCTGGCCATGACCCACGAGGAGGTGGTGGCTGACCTGGCGCGCCGCCAGATCAGCTCCTACCGCCAGCTTCCGCAGCTTGTCTACCACCTGCAAACTAAGTTCCGCGACGAGCCGCGCTCGCGCGGCGGGTTGATCCGCGTGCGCGAGTTCACCATGAAGGACTCGTATTCGCTGGACATGGACGATGCCGGGCTGGATCGCCAGTTCGAGGCGCATCGGATCGCCTATCACCGTATCTTCCTGCGCTGCGGCGTGCCTGCCATCTCCGTCAGGGCTGACGTCGGTATCATGGGCGGCAAGGACTCGGTGGAGTTCATGGCGCTGACGCCGGCCGGTGAAGACACCCTGCTGCTGTGCGACTCGTGCGGCTACCGGGCCAATCGCGAGGTCGCCGTGTTGCAGAAGCCGCAGCCGGCCGAGGAACGCGCGCTGCCGCTGGAAAAGGTGGCGACGCCGGATTGCAAGACCATTGCCGAACTGGCAGCGTTTCTGGGGGTGCCCGAATCCAGAACAGCCAAAGCTGTGTTCTTCGTGGCTGAAACGGATGTGAAACCGGGCAAAGAAAGAAAAGATGATGCTGCCGTAGCCGTCGACTCCTCTCAGGCCGCCTCCAGCCGCTTTGTCTTTGCTGTCACGCGCGGCGACATGGAGGTCAATGAGACCAAGCTGCGCGCGGCGCTCAAGATTGGCAAGCTGCGGCCGGCCACCGAGGAGGAGATTCGCGCGGTCGGTGCGGAGCCGGGCTACGGATCGCCGGTGGGCGTGGCCGGCGCGCTGGTGGTCGTCGATGACCTGGTGGCAAGTTCGCCGAATCTGGTGTCAGGCGCCAACGAGGAAGGCTATCACCTGCTCAACGTCAACTGTGGCCGCGACTACCAGCCCGATATTGTGGCCGACATCGTGGCCGCGGCCGATGGTGATGCATGCTCGCGCTGCGGCAATCCACTGCATGTCGCGCGTGGTGTCGAGGTCGGCAACATCTTCAAGCTGGGAACCCGCTATTCCGAGGCACTGGGCGCGCTCTACGACGATCCCGCGGGTGTGAAGCGTCCCATCGTCATGGGGTCCTACGGCATCGGCGTTGGCCGTTTGCTGGCCACCGCGGCTGAGATCTACAACGACGATGGCGGGCTGATGTGGCCGGTCAGTATCGCGCCGTTCCATGTCAGTCTGGTGGTTCTGCCACGTCCCGGCAAGAGTGGTGCCGCCCCGCTGGACGTGGCCGAAAAGCTGTACGCTGAGCTGCAGGCCGCCGGGATCGAGGTTCTGTACGACGACCGCGAGGATGCCAGCCCTGGCGTCAAGTTCAACGACGCTGACCTGATCGGCCTGCCGCTGCGCATCACGGTCGGCGCACGCTCGTTGGAACAGGGTGGTGTGGAACTGAAACGGCGCGACCAGGCCGAACGGCAACTGGTCGCCGTCGACGACATCGTGGCAACTGTCGCGGCGGAGCTGGCAGCCATGCAGGCCGAGCTTGACAAGACGGTCCCGGATTCTGCCTAAACTATCGGCACACCGACTTCGGAAGTCGACAACAACTTGTCAAGACGGCTCTCCAGTTGCAGGAATACCCTCTGGCCATAGGTTTGTCGACTTCCGAAGTCTTCCAACGAGACTTCAATTTGCTTCTAACCAGGTCCATCAGGAGGCCATAGCCGCTTCTTCTGCATGAACGGCTGTGGCCCCATCGAGCCAATGCGTTGGCATCGTCTTCACTTTGTCACTCTTCGCCTTCCGCAATGGCGGTTTCGGTGTGATCCCCGAGTCAGCGTACGTCATCTTTTCGGGCCTTCGGTATAATGTCTTCTATGCGACGTCCTTCTGACCGCGTTTGGGTCCTTCTGGCGCTGGTTCTGGTACTCCTGATCGCCGCTGGTCTGCGCCTTTGGCAAATCGGCACCATTCCGCCCGGCTTCCACTTCGATGAGTCGTTCGAAGGGCTTGAATCGTGGCGCATTCTTACCGAACCGGGCTACAAACCGGTGTTTCTGGCGGGCAACTTCGGTGTACCGCCCCTCAACGCATACGCCAACGCACTGACCTTTGCCATCTTCGGGCTGCTGGGCGGCGAGGCGGGACCGACCGCGATGCGCGTTACCGCGGCAGTGTTCGGACTGCTGGGCGTTCTGGCAGTGTTCGCACTGGGCGACGAAATGCGGCGCTACGACCGGCGTCTGACGCGGGCATTTCCGCTGCTGGCCGCGGCTGCGCTGGCCGTCATGCGCTGGCACGTACATTTCAGCCGGATGGGCATCGAACCGGTGATCGTGCCGCTGGAGTGGGCAGCAGCCAGTTGGCTATTGCTGCGCGGCTGGCGTACCGGCAGCAGATGGAGCTTCGCCGGCTGCGGCGCCGTCCTGGCCGCGTCCTTTTATACTTACCAGGCCGCCTGGATCATCCCCGCGCTGGTAGCGGCTACCGCGATGTTGCTCTGGCTGAGGGGTGGTGATGGGGAGGCGGAAAGGGAAACAGAGGAAAGAAGGGAAAACAGGGAAAAGGGAGAAAGCGTCGATGATCTCGTCCACTCCGGCGCTCCGTCCCCAGCCCCCAGTCCCCAGCCCCCAGTCCCCACTCCCCACGCCCCACTCCGCGGCCTCCTCCTCGCCGCCGCGGTTGCCGCGCTGCTTGTCCTGCCGCTGGCGATCTTCTTTCTGCGCAACCCCGATTTGCTGCTGCTGCGCCCTGCCCAGATCGCCATTACCGGTCAGGAGGCTGCCGGAAGCGGCTTCTGGCACAACGCGCTGGCCAGCGTCAAGATGTTTGTGCCGCTGCAGGGGAATGGCGACATGGATCCGCGCCGCAACCTGCCGGGCGCGCCTGCGCTGAGCCTGTGGCTGGCGATTCCGTTCTGGATCGGCGTTGGCATGGCGCTGTGGCGACTGGGGCGTCCCATCTACGCGATGCTGGTGATCGGACTGGCGGGCTTGCTGCTCCCCGGCGTGGTCAGCGAATACGCGCCGCATTTCCACCGCATCCTGGGCGCCGCTGCACCGGTCGCCCTGCTGATTGCGCTGCCGCTGGACTGGGTGTTGGGGAGGGGAAAGGAAGAAAGATATGAGGGAAACCGGAGACCGCTGTGGCAATTGGCAGGAATTGTGATTGTTGTGCTAGTTCTGGGGTTGGGGCTGATGAATACGGTGCGGGACTATTTTGGGCGCTGGGCGGCGCTGCCGGATTTGTATTACGCCTTCGACGTGGGCCTGTGGGACGTGGGCCAGTGGGTGGCTGCGCGGCCGGAGGACGAGGCTATCTACCTGACGCCGCGTGATGCCGATCATCCGACGCTGGCCTTTGCCTGGCGCAAACGAGCCAAGCCGCCGGTGACTTTCGACGGCCGCTCCATCTTTCCATTGACAGCCGCTGCCGGCGGCGCTGCGGAGCAGTACATTGCCATCGAGCATGAAGACTTTCGGACACGACTATTGCTGCCTGGCGTGTTTCCTGATGCTCAGGTGACCGAACAGTTCCTCGACCGCAGCGGCGAAGTGTACACACAGGTCTACACGCGACCGGCAGGCGCGACGCCACAGTTGCTGCCAGAGATCACGGTCGACGAACCTGTGGGCGACGGCATCCGGCTGCTGGGCTACGATTTGATCCCCGAAACGCATTTTCCGGGAGACATCCTGTACGTGCGTCTGCAATGGCTGGTAGATGAGCCGCCGACCGGTGACTGGACAGTGTTCACACACCTGCTTGATCCCAGCGATCCGGGCCGGACCGTGTTGGCAGGTGGCGATGGACGACCTGGCGGCGGCAGCCTGCCAACCGACCGCTGGCAGGCCGGCTGGCGAATCATTGATGAGTACCAGATCCGCCTTCCATCGGACCTGGCGCCAGGCGACTATGCGCTGGAGGTCGGGCTGTATCAACCGTCCGGCGCCAGGCTGCCTGACGGAGAGACCGGTCTGATCCTGAACGAGGTTCACGTGGTGCCGTCGCAATGACTGTCCGCCGGGGTTCTCCATACGAAGCGGCGCTGCTGCCGGCCCTTTTTGCCGTCGAGGACACACACTGGTGGGCTGCCGGAATGCGGCGGGTCAGTCATGCATTGCTGGACGGCGTGGTGCTGCAGCCCGGCTGGATCGCCGAAATCGGCTGTGGCGCCGGGGCGTTTGCCGCCGAGTTAGCGCATCGCCATCCGGGCCGCGACGTGCTGGCAGTCGATCTGCACCCGGCCGCGCTGGCTGTAGCAAGCGGTCGGCGCGCGCAGCAAGAGCACCTGTATATTGCCGCGTCCGACGGCCAGCGCTTGCCACTGCCAGACGAAAGCTGCGCACTGGTGGTTACGCTGGATGTTCTCGACCAGGCCAGAATCGACCCCTTGCTGGCGCTGAGGGAGATCAGGCGCGTCCTCAAGCCGGGCGGCTGGCTGCTGTTGCGGGTCAGCGCCTATCCCTGGCTTCTGGGCCCACACGATCGCGCCTTTGGCACAGCGCGGCGTTACAGCCGCGTTGCGCTAGACACGACGCTGGTGCGCGGCGGGCTGGATCCGGTGCGCATGACCTTCGCCAACAGCCTTCTGCTGCCGGTGGCTGTTGTTGCCCGGCTGGCACAGCGGCGCCAATGGCTGCCGGCGACGGCCGGGCTGGCCGGCGTTGGCCGGTTGAACAGCCTGCTGGCGCGTGTTCTCGGTGGAGAGGCGCTATGGTTGCGGCGGCAGAACCTTGGTTGGGGGCTGAGTCTCTATGCGCTGGCGCGCCGGGCAGCATCAGCAGGCTGACGCAAGTGTCAGCGTACCGTTCCACCTGTGCCGCCGTCATTTCGAACAACATCTGGCTAAGCCAGGCTGTCATGGCTGACAGCAACTTGACTGGCGATGAAGTCGGGCATAAAATGCCGGAGGACGGACAACGCCGAATGCCGGCCTCAATCTGATCTCCCGTCCTCCCACACCCACACGAAGCGATTACGACATGCTATCGATGAAGATAGCAACTCAATGCCGAGGAGGTTTGCAACAATGATGGATGAACATCCGCGCCGCAGCGCCCACGACGTCGCCCTGGCGCAGTATGACGAAGCGGTATCTCTGATGCCCGACCTGAACCCGAATGCTGCTGCGATCATGCGCGTGGCCAAGCGCGAGCTGACGGTCAATTTCCCCGTGGAGATGGACGATGGCCGGATCGAGGTTTTCACCGGCTTCCGCGTCCACCATAGCACAGTCAGAGGCCCGACAAAGGGAGGAATTCGTTACCACCCCGACGTTTCATTGGACGAGACACGCGCGCTGGCGATGTGGATGACCTGGAAGTGCTCGCTGATGAATCTGCCATACGGCGGCGCCAAGGGCGGTGTCATCGTCGACCCGAAGCGGCTTTCCCAGGTGGAGTTGCGCAAGATGACCCGCCGCTACGCCACCGAGATCTCGGTGCTGATGAGCCCGGAGGGTGACATCCCCGCACCCGATGTTGGCACCAATCCGCAGGTCATGGCGTGGATCATGGACACGTTCTCCATGCACCGCGGGTATTCCGTGCCGGCTGTGGTAACCGGCAAACCGGTGCAGATCGGCGGCTCCGAGGGCCGCTACGACGCAACGGGGATGGGCGTCATGCTGCTGGCAAGGGAAGCGCTCAAGCACCTCGACATCCCCATCGACGGGGCGACCGTGGTGGTACAAGGGTTTGGCAACGTGGGAGCAACCGCAGCGCGCTACATGCACGGACAAGGCTCCAAGATCGTCGCCGTCAGCGATGTCTACGGCGGGGTTTTCAATCCCAAAGGCATTGATATTCCAGAGCTGCAGCGCTACGTGGCACAGCACGGCGCGGTAACGGACTTTCCCGGCACGGAACGGGTCAGCAACAGCGAACTGCTGGAGCTGGAATGCACCGTACTCATTCCCGCCGCGTTGGAGGGCCAGATCACCAAGGACAACGCTGACCGCATCCGGGCGCGAATTATTGCTGAGGGCGCCAACGGTCCAACCACGCCCAACGCCGACAAAGTTCTGGCCGACAAGGGTGTGTTCATTATCCCGGACATTCTCTGCAACGCCGGCGGCGTCACCGTGTCATACTTCGAGTGGGTGCAAAGCCTGCAGAGCTTTTTCTGGAGCGAGGAAGATGTCAACCGCCAGATGGAACGTCTGATGGTCAACGGCTTCGACGCCGTGCTGCACGAAGCGGAACGCAAGAAGCTGGTGCCGCGCATGGCTGCCTACACGCTGGCCATCGCGCGCGTTGCCGAGGCACTGGAACTGCGCGGCGTCTACCCCTGATCAAGGCGCAGGCCAACTGCTAAGCTGCGCCGGCCAATCCGCAGATCGCATCAGACTTACAAAAACGACAAAGCCCCGGATGAAATAACCGTTCCATCCGGGGCTTTGTCACGTGATGGCTGAAAACGGCTCTCCACAAGGCCGCTGGCCTGCCCGTGATGTCCAAATTCCCAGCCTCGTGGACCGAAATTGGTCGAATCGCAGCTCGCCGCAGTGATTTTTGCAAATTGGCATGAAAACGCGTTGGTTTTGCTTGACGGCGCGCGGGGCTTGTGGTAAGATCGACACGAAGCGTAACGCGCCCGGCGTTGTGCACCCTTGATCTTGGGCGAGGAGTGGTTCCATGATATCCAGCTTACGCCGCACACCATTCGTGCTTTTGTCCCTAATTTTGATCGTTGGCCTGTTGTCTGCCTGCCAGCGGGATCGGCCCGCGGCTGAAGCGCCGGACTGGAATGTGACGCCGTCACCTGCTGCCGGCGTGACGGCTGATGCCAGCCCGGTGGCCAATGCAACGACAACGGTGGTAGTCGCCGCAACGTCGACGACGCCCGGTGCAGTCGTGGTCGCGACGCCGCTGGCGACGACCGAGAGCGCCATCGTGGTGGCAACACCTACCGTCGAGACGGTCGCTGTGCCGGTTGGCCCGACCTTCGGCTACATCGTCAAGGCCGGTGACACACTGTCCTCCATCGCCCTGACCTACGATACTGAGGTTCAGATTATTCGCACCCTCAATAACCTGCCCGACGATTCGATCCAGGTTGGCCAGGTTCTGGTCGTGCCAGGAACGGGCGGTTCAGCGGCAGGCACCGGCGGCGACACGACCGCGCCAGAGCCGACGGCGACGCCCGGTTTCATCTACACCGTTCAGTCTGGCGACAGCCTGACGGGCATTGCCACGGAGCTTGGCGTTGACTGGCGCGACATTGCCACCGTCAACAATATTGAAGGGCCGAACTACACGATCTTCCGCGGCCAAAAGTTGGTCGTCCCAGGCATCACTGCCACGCCTGTCCCAACGGCTGAAGTGCGGACGCACGTCATTACCGCCGGTGACACGCTTTCCAGCATCGCAGTCCAATATGGCGTCACCGTCGAAGCGATCATGCAGGCCAACCAGATCACCAATCCCAATCTGATCAATACCGGGCAGGAACTGATTATTCCGTAGTCACCCTGTCTGACTGCCAGAAATACGAGAGCCGCCGGGAATTCCGGCGGCTCTTCCTTTTCGGTATGCCGAGCAATTGGCCTAACGGGTCGGGATCGTCGACCATCCGGCATGCCCGCCCTCGGGAAAGACAAACCCCGCACGTCCTTGACAGACGAACGGGGCTTGCCCTGTCGAACTCCTCCTTTTCGACGCGAGAAGGTATGTTCAGATGGCAACCATGCCGGCGGCGAGATGGTTGTTCTTGACGCCGATGCCGACGATCAAGAGGTCAACAACCTGCTCCAACCGCTCTGCCAGGTCAAAGCTGAAGTTGTCCTGGCACCAGATGACGAGCTGCTGATAGTACAGTCCCTCCAGCATCTGCGCCACAAGTTCCGGATCGGCGGCGGGATGGATCTCGCCGGTTCGCTGGCCGCGGCGAATGAGCAGAGTGACCAGCACTTGAAACCCGAAACGCCGCCCCTCGGTGCCCGGCGCCATGTAGGTGATCTTCATCGCTTTGTCCACCGCCAGGCGAACAAGGTCACGGTCGTCATGCAGGCTCGACGCCAGGGTGCGCATCAGCATCTTTAGCGCTGCAACGGCTGACCGTTCCTCCGAAAGCTGTTTGCCGGCGCCGTTGTTGAGCGCGCCTCCGAGGCGGCTCATGTGCCGCTCACCGATATAGAGAAGGACATCTTCCTTGGTAGGAAAATAGTTGAAGAACGTTCCTTTGGCCACGCCGGCCGCCTGCGTGATCTCTTCCACCCGTGTATCATCAAATCCCTGCCGCCTGAAAAGATCCATGGCAACAGAATAGAGATCTTCCTTGCGTTGTTGCTTGTTTGCTTGTCGTTTACCTGGTAAATGTTGCATTGTAAGCTTCCGTTGTTTGGCCTGCCCGGTTTAGTAGATAAGCCTTTTGAGTTTCTCTCTGTCTTTATCTACGACGCAAAAAACGCGGAAAGGTCGCGCAATTCGATGGACGAAAGACCCGTGCAGCGCGACACCGAGGTCACGCGCAAGCCAGCCAGCCCCGCTTGTTGTGAAGCGGGGAGTTGTCCCGTCATCGATCTTCGGTTGTTATACCAGGTGGGGCGATGTATTATGGCGATGCTGGTACTGCGAAGGCAGTATATCACATCGGCGTGGGGGTTTCAAGTGTAAACCAGGTGTTTTTTCAAACTCCACAAAAAACGCGACTTGCGGACAAGAGACACGGACGCTGAAACCAGCGTCCGTGTGATCCAGTCCAATACCCCGGCCTCTGAGGATGCCTGCTCCTCAAATGAGGGTTGACGAAACGCTAGAGATCGAAACTCTGGCCGCGTTCGGGGATCTCGACATTGGCTATGCCCAACCCGCGGAGTTGGCCGTTCAATGCGGTCGCCGAGTCCAGCTCGCCATGCACAAGAAAGACCTGCTGTAAGCGTTGCCGGTTCATGGGACGCACCCACGCCAGCAGTTCTTCGCTGTCGGCGTGCGCGCTATACCCGTTGATAGCTTCGACGTGAGCGCGCACATCATACTGCTCCCCGAATATGCGCACCCGCCTGTTGCCGTCCAGGATGCGGCGCCCCAGTGTATGTTCAGCCTGAAAGCCGGAGAAGAGAATTGCGTTGTCGCTGTCCTCGATATTGTTCTTGAGATGATGCAGGATGCGTCCTGACTCGCACATGCCGGACGCGCTGATGATCACCGCCGAGTCGCGCAGGAAGTTGAGCGCCTTGGAGTCCTCGACATCGCGGATATAGCGCAGGCGGCGGAAGCCAAACGGGTCGCGCCGTTGGTCCAGCAACTCCAGCGTTTCGCTGTCATAACATTCCGGGTGACCGCGGAAGACGTCGGTTACGTTGACCGCCAGCGGGCTGTCAACATAGATATCGATGGACGGGACCTTCTGCGCCTCGGTCAGGATATTCAGGCTGTAGACCAATTCCTGAGTACGCCCCACGGCGAACGACGGAATGATCACTTTGCCACGGCGGCGATAGGTCTCGTTCACCACCCGGCGCAGGCTTTGGCGGGCTTCATCGCGGCTTTCGTGGCGGCGATTGCCATAGGTCGACTCCATGATCAGAAAGTCGGCCTCTGCCACTGTCTCCGGGTCATTGATGATCGCCATGTCTGGCCGGCCCAGGTCGCCGGAGAATACCAGCCGCCGCGTCTCCGCCCCTTCCGTGATGTCCAGCACGACGATGGCCGAACCCAGAATGTGGCCGGCATCCAGAAACTGGCAGCTGACACCAGGCGCAACCAGGAAGGGCCGGCGGTAGCCGACCGTGATGAACTGGCGCACTGCCTCGACGGCGTCCCGGCGAGTGTACAGCGGTTCGATGGGAGGCAAGCCATCGCGTGCCCGCTTGCGGTTGACGTATTCCGCATCTTGTTGCTGGATATGCCCGCTGTCCTGCAGCATAGCGACGGCCAGGTCGCGCGTGGCCGGCGTGCTCCAGATTGAGTTTTTGAACCCTTGCTTGACCAGATTCGGTATGTTGCCCGAGTGGTCGATGTGGGCATGGGACAGGACGACGGCATCCAGCGACGACGGATCGAAGGGAAAGTTCAGGTTGCGCTCATACGTCAGGTCGCGCTTGCCCTGAAACAGTCCACAGTCCAGAAGGATTCGCTGATCGTTTACCTCAAGCAAATGCATGGAGCCGGTGACGGTGCGCGCTGCGCCCCAGAATGTCAGTTTCATGGTGTCTCCTTTGACAGTGATTACCAGACGATCATCTGCTTGAACGTTTCGGCCCGCCTGAAGCCTGCCGCCTTGCCGTTCTCTTCGTCCATGTTCTGCAACCACTCCAGGTTTTCCAGCCCTTTGGGGAACTGGCTACGGTGGGCCATGCAGGCAGCCAGCTTGCTGTCGTAGACCGGCGTGACATCTATGCTGATGTCTGGCTCGCGCGCGGTTGAGAACAGGAATACCCGCTCGATGCGGCCCAGACCAGCGTCCGGTTCGCGCAACTGTTCGGGCCGGTAAAGAGGCATCTTCGAGGGCATATAGGCATCCAGCGCAGCCTGCCCGGCAGCGCGGTGGTCGGGGTGAATCTGACCGGGCCAATATGGATCGAAGGTGAAAAGCGTATCAGCCTGCGTGCTGCGGTAGAGACGCGCGATCTGAGCCCGCAGCTCCAGGTCTGCCACCAGTTCGCCGTCGTGATGTCCCAGGCTGGCAACTTGCTCGATGCCCAAAATGCGGGCCGCCTCTTCCGCCTCCAGCAGACGCGTCGTCGCGACGGCTGGCCGGGTCGTCGCCGCATCCTGCGTGCCGATGTCACCCAGGGTGCAGTTGACCGAGAAGACTTTGACGCCGCGCTGTACGAGCTGCACCACAGTTCCACCGCACAGTGTTTCCAGGTCATCGGGGTGCGCGGCAACGATGATCAGCCGCTTGACGCCATCAAATGTTTCAATGCCCGTCTTCATTTCCATGTGTGTCGTGCCTCCAAACGCACAACGCGCCAGCCAAATGGCCAGCGCGCTGTCTGTTCTTACTTGAGTTTCATGGCGTAATTCATGCGAACAACGCCTTGAAGGAGGACTGATCCAGCGTCTCCACTTCCATCAACTGCTCGGCAATCGTGTTCAGCAGGTCACGATAGGTGTTGATGATGTTCATGGTGCGCTCGTAGCCTTCAGCGACGATCCGCTGTACCTCGCGGTCGATGGCTTCTGCGACCTCTTCGCTGTAGTTACGCTGCTCGTTGATCTCACGTCCGAGGAACATCATTTCCTCTTTGTGGCCGTAGGTCAGCGGTCCCATGCGTTCGCTCATACCCAGCACGGTTACCATGCGGCGGGCAATCTGCGTCACCTGCTCGAGGTCGTTGGACGCGCCGGTGGTTATCTTGCCAAACACGATCTCTTCGGCGGCCCTGCCAGCCAGCGCGACCGAGATCTCCTCTTCCATCTCGCTGCGACTGCGCAACATCGAGTCCTTGTCCAGCGGCCACATGTAGCCACCGGCCATGCCGCGGCCGATGATCGTCACTTTCAGGACCGGTGTGGTATGCGTCAGTTTCTCCTGCACCAGCGCGTGGCCCGCCTCGTGATAGGCGATAACGCGCTTTTGTTCCTGGGAAATCACGCGGCTTCTGCGCTCGGGACCGATGGCAACCCGCTCGATCGCTTCCGTCAAGTCGGTCATGGCGATATTACGGCGGTTGCGACGGGCGGCCAGAATGGCGCCCTCGTTGACCATGTTTTCCAGATCGGCGCCGACGAAACCGGGTGTCGCCCGGGCCAGCACTTCCAGGTCTACATCCTCACCCAGCGGCTTGCCGCGCACGTGGACCTTGAGGATTGCCTCGCGGCCTCTGACATCGGGGCGATCCATGACCACGCGGCGGTCGAAACGACCGGGCCGCAGCAACGCCGGGTCAAGAATGTCAGGCCTGTTGGTGGCGGCCACGATGATCACGTTGGTGTCGGTGTCGAAGCCGTCCATCTCGACCAGGATCTGGTTCAGCGTCTGCTCGCGCTCGTCGTGCGAACCACCCAGACCCGCGCCGCGGTGCCGTCCCACGGCGTCGATCTCGTCGATGAAGATGATGCAGGGCGAGTTGCGCTTGGCCTGCTCGAAGAGGTCGCGCACGCGGCTTGCGCCGACGCCCACGAACATCTCGACGAACTCGGAGCCAGAGATGGAGAAGAATGGCACGCCGGCTTCGCCAGAGACCGCCTTGGCCATCAGCGTCTTGCCGGTGCCGGGCGGACCCACCAACAGCACACCCTTGGGGATGCGTGCACCCAAAGCGGCGAACTTTTGCGGCTCCTTGAGGAACTCGACCACTTCCTTGAGTTCTTCCTTCGACTCTTCCGCGCCGGCCACATCATCGAAGGTGACCGTCGGTTTGTCGCCGGTGAACACTCTGGCTTTGCTCTTGCCAAAGGAAAACGCCTGGTTGCCCGCACCCTGGGCTTGCCGCAGGATGAAGAAAAAGAAGAGAGCAATCAGGACAATTGGCAGGAAGGCGAACAACACCGGCGCCAGGTTCTCCCAGCGGCTGGTAGGCTTGAACTCGACCACAACACCGGCCATTTGCTCGTCGGTGACACCCAGGCTGTGCAATGTCTTCACGAGGTCGAAGTTGTCCTGTTCGATGCGCGACGTGACAGCAGCGGTGGCTTCGTCGCGATAGGTCACATCGACCTCGCCGTCTTTTTCAGATAGCTGCTTCACCTTGCCGGCCTGGACATCGGCCGCGACCTGGCTGATCGATACGACATCGACCGTGTCACGGCTTTGGCGCAGCGTGGTAAACAGAAACACCGCCAGCACCGCCAGCAAGATCAGATAGAGAAATCCATTCCGCATGGACCCTTGTCCCATTGTTGCCTCACTAATTCAGGAATCGGCTGAACGACGCAAAGCTGTTGCGCCATGGCCGTGAGTGTAACATAGCCACTGTGGGCTGTCAACCTTATGTAGGATAGCACAGGCGGACCCGGCAGGCAGTAGGCAGCCTTACCGCTTGGCGTGCAACCCGCTGCGCGCGTATAATGACACTCGTTGGCAACACAAACAACCAGATGACAGTCACGTTCGGCCCCCTTCACTTCGCTGCCGTGGAATTGGCATGTCACATGCGGACCCGGCACACGATTGCCTGCGTGACCAGTAACAGGATCCAACTTTGACCCCACAACGAGTCATCGCTGTCACCGGTGTAAGCGGCCGTTGGGGACGTGCAGTTGCGGAGGCGCTGCTGGCGCAACCCGCTCTCCATGTCCTTGGCATCGACGCCCGCCCGCCACAGCGACGCATCAACGGTCTCGATTTCATCAAGGCCGATATACGAAACCCGCTGCTGGTGGATCTGCTGCGCGCCGAGCAGGTGGACACGGTGGTCCATCTGGCCTGGCGCGAACGGCAGCAGCGACGCGAGGCAGACTTCGAAAGCAACGTCCTGGGAACCATGCAGTTCCTGGGCGCCTGCGTCGAGGCCGGTGTCGAACAGATCGTCCTGCGCAGCAGCACCGCGGTCTACGGCGCGCGCCCGGAGAATCCCGTCTACCTCGACGAGTCGTTTCCGGTGGCCGCGCGCTCGAGCTACGCATCGGTGCGCGACATGGTCGAAGTCGAGCGTTTCCTGGCCGAGTTTGCGGCGGAATTCCCGGAGTTGCGCCTGGCTGTGCTGCGCTTTGCCAACGTGGTCGGGGCCGATGCAGATTCGCCCTTCACCCGCCTGCTGCGCCTGCCGGTGATCCCCAGTCTGCTGGGCTTCGACCCATTGCTGCAACTGATCGACTTCGAAGACGCGGTGAGGGCGCTGGTTCACACCGTCCTGACGCGCGCCGGCGGCGTTGTCAACGTGGCTGCCGATGAGGTTGTCTCGCTCTGCCAGGCGGCCGGCATGGCCGGCAAGCCGGTGCTGCCGATTCTGCACCTGGCGGTCTACTGGACACTGCCCGCGGCCGGCATGACGCCGGTAACCCGCCGGGCGCGCCGCTACTGGCCGTTGGAGCCGGACTACCTGCGCTATCCCTGGACGGCCGGCACGGAGCGGATGCGCGCCGACCTCGGCTTCGAGCCAATGTGGACGGCGCGCCAGGCGCTGCAACGTTTCGTCGAGGCGCAGCGGATCGCGCCCTACACGGCCTCCAGCGAGAAGCAAGCATTCGCCGACGACGATCTGGACGTGATCATCGAGGATCGGCGACGCTCGCAGCCCACAGGCCAGGAAGGCTAGGCATGGAAGACATCCCGGTTATGGAGCGATCTGCGCTGCGTTGCGCCGCCAGGATCAACAACACCATCCCGTGTCCCAACACTGCCATGGCCGGCAGCGCCTACTGCTGGGCGCACCGTAACCTGCAAGTTGCCGAGGCTGACGACGACCTGTTGCCCGTGGACGACCTGACAACACCGCCACCGCTCGCAAGCGGCGACAACAACGACGACGAGACGCCCGATCTGTTCGTGGACGACCGGCTGGCGTCCACGGAAGCGCCGTCCCCGTTGCCGGAGGATGACGCAATCGCAGTGAACGACCGGATGGCGGGCCGGGTCGATGGTTCTTCAGCGCAGTCCGACCGAATGGCGCAGGAGTTTGCCCGTTTCGCCCGCACCGCCCAGTTGTTGGCGCCCGCCGGAACACCCCTGCCCTCGCCGGAAGAGATGGAGCGTATTCTGCGCCGCCTGCTGGGTCCGCTCTACGACCGGTTCAGCGGCGGTCTCGGCGACTATCTCAACCCAGACGTGGTCAAGGGATTGTTCCTCGTTTCGGCCTATCTGCTGCGCTCACAGACCGCTTCGATGCGGCGGCGCATGGTCGGTGACTATGAGTTGGATGACTTTGGACGGGACGCCGCGTTTCTGGGCGTCGTGATGCCGTTGGCGCAGGCGCTGTACGATAGCTACTGGCGGGTCGAGGTCATTGGCGCGCAGAACATCCCCGACAGCGGCCGCGGACTGTTGGTCAGCAACCATTCCGGCGTGCTGCCCTTCGATGGGGCCATGCTGGGGCTGGCCGTCTACAACGAGACGCCGTCCAACCGGCTGATGCGCGGTCTGGTGGCCTCGTGGTTCCCGACGCTGCCCTTCGTGTCGATCTTCCTGCAAAAGATCGGCGGCGCGCAGGCCAGTCCACACAACGCCGAACTGCTGCTTGAGCGGGACGAGTTGGTAGCCGTCTTCCCTGAGGGCATCAAAGGCGTGGGCAAGCTGTACCGCGACCGCTATCAACTGCAACGCTTTGGCCGCGGCGGGTTCATCCGCGTGGCGCTGCGCACCGGCGCACCCATCATCCCGGTGGCTGTCACCGGCGCGGAAGAGATCTACCCGATGATCGCCCAGCTTGCGCCGCTGGCGCACTTGCTGGGCATGCCCTTCTTCCCCATCACCCCGCTGTTTCCCTGGACCGGGCCGCTGGGATTCTTGCCGCTGCCCAGCAAGTGGTGGATCGAGTTCGGCGAACCGATTGACGTCGAACAGTACGGGCCGCGCGCGGCTGCCAACCCGGCCATCGTCGCGCGGCTCACCGAACAGGTGCGCAGCACGGTGCAGCAGATGCTGTTGAAACGCCTGGCCCAGCGCCGTTCCGTGTTCCTGGGCTGAGAGACCGCTCAGACATCGGAAGTCGACGAACCTTGACCAGAGGTCATTCCAACGGCTGGAGGGCGATCATGACGAGGAGTCGTCGACTTCCGAAGTCCGCCAATGGCGCGATTCAAGCCGTTTCTGAGATTGTCAACCATCCCAACCCGTCATTCCCGCGCAGGCGGGAATCCAGCGCCCACACAGATAGATTCCCGCTTTCGCGGGAATGACGACACGGCGGTGGCTGAGCAGCTCCCCTCAATCAAACATTCCACAGGAGACCTCATGGCTGTATTCGCCAGCAGCGACGACTTCTATGCCGTTATGCAAGTTATCTTCGACCGGTTGATCGCCGATCCCGCCGCGACCAAAGATTTCCAGAGCCGCAAAATGATCGTGCGCATCAAAGGGACCGACCCGGAGGTAGAACTGCTGCTCAACGGCAAGACCAACCCGATCCAGGCCAGCATGGGGCCGCAGCCTGGCAAGGCCGATCTGGGTCTGTTGATCTCCGTAGACCTGTTGCACCGCATCCTCACCGACCAGGAAAGCCTCAGGGCGGCGTTCATGGACGGGCGGATGAAAGTGACCGGCAACGTCTTCCGCGCCATGCAACTGGCCGACCTGTTCCGCAAGATCGAGGCCATCTATCCGCAAGTGATGCAGGAGCAGGGGTACGTGATTTAGGGCGGGGTTGGTTGGCGAGGGTTACGCGAGTATGACGGACGGTGCGTATTGCGTAATGCGTAATGCGTGAAACGTGATGCTCTGGCCAGTCTCTGACCGAGCCCGGTACCGCGACACTGCCTGAACCACCCACGCGAGGACCCCGGAAGCACGTGCTTCCGGGGTCCTCGCGTGGTCGATCAGGTTTCAGTGGCTGACGGCCAATCCTCTGGAAGCCATCATGCCGGCGCTGGCCTGTACGGCGCCGGGGTCGTCGATCACGCCGCGCTGGACCATCTCCTCGGCCATGCGCTCCTGCAGCGTCGGCACATCCTGCCCCACGTACACGGTGACGCGCGCAGGCCGGGTCTGGCGCGCCGCCATGAAGCCGGAGCCGTCGGTGTAGACCGGCACCACATGCCGAGCCGGTGTGTCACCATCCGTCGCTGTGTAAGTGACGAACTGATCGGTTGGCCTCAGGAACGCCCGCACCTCGTCCCAACGCGCCGTAGCCAGCTTGCGGATCGACATGTCGTACATGCTCTTGAGCCGGCCGCCCTGCACCAGCAGGTCGCCCACCAGCCGATACATGGCCAGCACCTCGCTGCCCTGCTGGATGGGAAGGCGCAGCGTCTGGCTGCCTACCGGCGCCATCACCTCAGGCCCGTGACCGTTGGTGAAGGCGAAGACCGGAATATCATCCGCCGTCGGAAAGCGCAGAGAGAAGTCGGGCGCATAGATCTGGAGGTCGGCCTGGGAGAAGAAGGAAATCTCCAGATCGCGCCGGCTGGCGATGCGTCCGATGTGCTTGAAGTGGTTTGCCAGCGCAATCCACAGCTCGGCCACGCTGGGCGCTGCAAACACGGGGCCGCCGGGATAGCGGGCGATCAGTTCACCCTGCAGCTGATAGATCGGCCAGGCGCGATCCCCCACGTGGAACATGTAGCGCGGCAAGCGCTCCTGACGCGCCAGTGCCTTCATGAAGACATCCACCAGGCCCGACAGACCATCGAGACTGCCGTTCTCTAGCGGAAGCCCGGCGATCCACGCGGTGTAGAAATCTTGCGCCGCGCCGGCATCGGCCGTCTGCACGTGGACCGGCAGATCGGTCACCCGCCCATCGATGCCGTAGGGCGAGAGATCGATGCTGGCCAGCAGCCGTGGCGCATCCGCTCCGCCTGCGTCGTAGTTGGGGTTGTCACGGTAGCTGATAGGAAAACGAGACATTGTCTACCTCCTTGACTGGAACGCCGGTCAAGCGCTGGGAACGGGCGCCGGCTTGATGCCCGCAGGGCCGGTGTACTCGGCGATGCGAACGCCGTGTAGTTCCACGCCGGCGAACTCGGGATAGCTCTCGATGCCGTGGTACGTCAGGTCCAGACCAATGGCCTCGGCATCCTCACGCACTCGCAGGCCGATGGTCTTGCTGATGATGAAGAACATGAGCAGTGACACGGGGAAGACGAAACCAATGGCAGCCAGCACGCCGACCGCCTGCGCGCCCAACAACGTCACACCGCCGCCGTGAAGCAGGCCGCCCTCGACCGCCCACAGGCCCACGGCCAGCGTGCCGAAGATGCCGCAGATGCCATGCACCGGGAACGCGCCCACCGGGTCATCGATGCGCAGCCGCTCCATCAGCTCCACACCGTAGAACGTCAGAACGCCGGCAACCACGCCGATGGTCAGCGAGGCGTAGGGTGTCACAAAGGCGCAGCCGGCTGTGATCGCCACCAGGCCGCCCAGGGCGCCGTTGAACGCCATGCTGGCGTCCCACTTCTTGGTGTACAGATAGGCCAGGAACATGGCGGTGATTGCGCCAGTGGTGGCGGCGAAGTCGGTGTTGACCACGATCATCGACACAAGCTGGAAGTCGCTGATGCCCAGCGCGCTGCCGGGGTTGAAGCCGAACCAGCCAAACCAGAGGACGAAGGTGCCCAGCGCGGCCAGTGGTATGTTGTGGCCGCGGATCTGTTTGTGGGCGTTGCCGAACTCCTTGTCCTTGCGCGGTCCCATCAGCAGCGTGCCGGCCAAGCCGATCAGCGCGCCGGTCAGATGAACCACGGTGGAGCCGGCGAAGTCCAGCATGCCCAGTTGGGCCAGCCAGCCACCCGGTCCCCAGATCCAGTGCCCGATCAGCGGGTAGATGAACAGGCCGACGATGAAGCTGTAGACGAGATCAGCACGAAAGCTGGTGCGTTCTGCCATCAGACCGGAGGCGATAGTCGATGCGGCGGCTGAAAAGCAGAACTGGAAGAAGAAGAAGGCCAGCGCAGAAACGCCTGCGATTTCGGCCGGAATGCCCCTGAGGAAAAACCATTCCTGGCCGAAGAATGCATTGCCGACGCCGAACATAATGGCAAACCCGGCGATGAAGTAGCCGATGGTGGTCATGGTGGTGTCCATGAAGTTCTCGGCCATGATGTTGACGACGTTCTTGGAGCGCACAAAGCCGGCCTCCAGGAAGCCGAAGCCGGCCTGCATGAAGAAGACGAGAAAAGCTGCCATTAGTACCCAGCCGGTGTTGATGGCGGCCATGAGGTCGGTGACTGTCGGCGGCTCCTCACCCTGTGCGCTGGCCATGGTGGTGGTCAGCAGAAGCAGAAGCAGAAGCAGCAGCAATACGGGGATGCTCAGGCGGCGAGTTGCTTTGAACATGCGGGGTATCCTCCAGAGTTGATCATGACTCGCCGGCGCCTTTCGCCAGCGTCGCCGCCATGATAACAGCCCCGCCGCCCGATTTCTAGTACCCGAACGGGTGATTTTTCACAGCCCCCCCTCCAAGCCGTGGGAGTGGTTACGCATCGTCCGCCGTCCGCGAATGCTGCGCGGCCACGTTCATTCGTAGTTCTCCTTCAATGCAGGATCAAAGGCAGCCACAGCCGGGACGGGGTCGCGGTGGCGGTGGCCGTCGCAGTCGGGGTGCCGGTTGGCGTGGCGGTCTCGGTCGCCGTCGCAGTGGGTGTGACGGTTGGCGTGGCGGTCTCAGTGGCCGTCGCAGTCGGTGTGATGGTTGGTATCGCAGTCGACGTTGCCGTGGCGGTGTGCGTAGGCGTGGCAGTGGCTGTTGCGGTGGCGGTGGCAGTGGTCGTCGCTGTAGCCGTCGGCGTTGATGTCTCCGTCGGGATCGGTGGCGGCGTCTCGGTCGGCGGTGGATCCCCGCCGCCCGATTTCATGGTAAAGACACCGCCATCAGTTCCGGCATATAGTATCGACGTATTCTCTGGATCGATTGCTAAAGCCGATACATCTGTGCCTGGCAGACCGTTGTTGATCGGGTTCCACATCGCTCCACTGCTCGTGCTCTTGAAAACACCACCGCCCCAAGTCCCTGCGTAGATTGTGCTTGGCATTGATGGGTCGATAACTATGCTGGAAACATCGCCATCTGTCATACCGATGTTGGCAGGGTACCACATCGCACCGCCATCTGTACTCTTGAACACGCCACTACCATGAGTGCCCACATAGATTGTGCTTGGGGTCGTCGGTTCAATCGCTACGGCGCTCATCTGCAAATTAGTTAGCCCTGTTTTGATCCACTGCCAGTGTGTGCCGCCATCCATACTCTTAAACATGCCGCCATACGCTGTCGCCGCATAGAGGATACTTGAATTTGTGGGATCTATCGCCACAGCATTAACAGTGGTGTATGGCAGAGTATAAAGTGTGCCTGTGGGCAACCAGTTTACTCCGCCGTTCGTGCTCTTGATCACACCATACAAGCCCGCAGCATAGACGGTTTCCGTGAAAACTGCATCAATCGCCAGGCCGAGAATGTAGCGATATATGTTTACCATGGGCATGGTCCAACTTCCACCGGCGTCTACGCTTTTGAACACACCGTTGAATGTTCCAGCGTAGAGCGTGCTTGGAATCCACGGATTAATCACCAATGCGCGGACCCGGAGCTCCTGCTGCCCGAGGTTTCCCAAACTCCAGCTTCCGCCGCTATCGATACTCTTATGGACGCCATAATCAGTTCCCGCATAAATGGTCTCTGGAGTTGTCGGGTCAATCGCTAGAGAATATACAGGGACAGCCGCAAGTCCGTTGTTGACCACATGCCAGGACCCCCCACCATTTGTGCTTCTCAATATGCCGTTGCCAAATGTCCCGGAAAAAAGGGTGTCGGTGGTCCATGGGTCAATCGCCAGAGCTGTGACACCGATTCCGGTCTGGCCGACCAAGTCCCAGGTTGCGCCGCCGCTGGTGGTCTTGAACACACCATTCCATGTACCGGCGTAGAGCGTGGTAGGGGTCGTCGGGTTGATCACCAGCTCAAAAACATCGTGGTAAGTCAGCCCGGTGTTTGCTGCGCTCCAGGTTTCGCCGCCGTTGGTGCTCTTGAACACACCAACATCATCAAGAGAATCATTAGTTCGAGCATACAGTACGTCAGGTGTGATTGGGTCGATCACCAAACCATCAATATAGAGTGTGGACAGCCCGGTATTTGCCGCGCTCCAGGAAACCCCACCATCCGTGCTCTTCAACACACCGTCGCCGTAAGCTCCCGCATAAAGGGTGCTCGAGGATATAGGATCCACCACTAGGGCATGAACGCTTGTCAGACCAGGGTTTACGGCGTTCCACGACCAAGCACCATTCGTACTCTTATACACGCCTCGGTCTGTTCCAACATACAGTGTGTGTGAGTCGCTGGGATCAACTGTGAGGGTATAGATCCAGGCATCATCTCCCAGGCCATTACTGGCAAGGCGCCAGGTCTCGCCGCCGTCCGTGCTTTTCAATACGGCTAGCGGCCTCGCGGCATACAACGTATCTGGGATTGCCGGATCAACCACCAGCGTCCTTAATCCTTCGGTGAATATGACGGTGCTTACCAAACTCCATGTTGCGCCGTTGTCCAGGCTCTTGAACAGACCTGTATCTGTTACTGCGTAGACCGTTTGCGGGACCACTGGATCAACCGCGATGAAGGGAACGTTTCCTCCCCAGGGTCCGTTGCTTGTCCAAACATTTGCATTATAGCAAGCATCGCCGAACTGGCAGCCCCACTGCGCCGCATCCAGTTCGACATCCTGAATGTCGATCTTGCCGTTGTTGTTCAGATCGTAGACGGGAACGTAGCAAGCATTGCCTTGAGCGCACCCCCAGTGCGATGCCACCGCGGCAACATCCATCGAGTCGATGATCTGGTTGCAATCAAAATCGTAGATCGAGCAAGTGAATCCCGGGTGCGCCAAAGGACTTCCGATTCGGACGGTGGCCAATGTTGACTGGGAAGTCAACTGGCTCTCGCCGGCCCGCACCGTGGCCGGCGCCGGTCCCACCAGAAGCGCAGCCAGCAACAGCATCGCCAGGATGCGCCAGGTGGCTGATGTCGTGGTTATGGGTTTGTGATTGTGTTTGGGTTTCATGGGTTTCCTCACCAGAGGTGAAATTCGGTAGGTCGTCACTTCCCGTCCTGTAATCTTCCCATGCCATCGTGTCCTACAACTCGGTGATTTACTACAGTCTCAATGTACGCGATGAACATTGAATCTTGATTACACCAGTGCGTGAATTGCATGACAATCCTGTCATCTTCCCGCGCAAGGCGAGAATCGCACCGCGTCTTTTTTCCCATACTTGCAATGTACCACGACTCCGCCGATTCGTGGTATGATCTGGGTCAGCTTCGCGAACCGCAGTTTCCCGCATCCACAGAGTTCGCCAACGCAAAATGCCGGTCCATTGCGTTGAAGGTAATGACTGCCCGACACGTCGGAGGATGAAGGTCAAGAACGTATGTCGATAATCGGTTCGACACACCCGCCGGGAGCTAAACCTCCCGGCTACCAGGTGGAAGCCCTTCCAGGGCTGCGAAGACCAGGCCCGCAGGGCCTTTCACCTTGTAGCCCGATCCGTTTACGGTCGGGCGGTCTCGCCGGCCCGTTGCTGGTTTAGCATCTTGACTTTCATCGATCCACATCGCCGTGATACCAACCGCCGAGGACGACAATGACCCGACCACTCAACGACTCCCCCTACCTCTACGGCTTGCACGACCCCGGCGGCGAACAGATCATGCTGGAAGGCGGCGCGCCCGGCTGGGTGCTGGTGACCGTCGCCATCGGCCACAACCCCAACGACAACGGCCCCGGCGACGACGCCCGCTTCTGGGCCAACTACCGCCCGCTGTCTGACCGGGACCTGGGTGTCATCGTCCGCCTCAACAACGCCTACTCGCCCGGCGGCACCCTGCCCTTCGAGCAGGAATACGACAACTTCGCCCGCCGCTGCGCCAATTTCGTGCGCATCTCCCAGGGGTGCCACCTCTGGCAGATCGGCAACGAGACCAACCATCCCATCGAATGGCCGGGCGCCGAATGGAACTGGAACGTCGCGCCGCCGCGCCCCGTCAGCCCCGACAAAGAGGGCGAGAAGATCACGCCCCAGCGCTACGCCGCTGCCTACCGCAAGGTGCGCAACGCCATCAAGGCGCTGCCCGGCCGCGCCGATGACCAGGTGCTGGTGGCCGCGCCCGCGCCCTGGAACAACCTGACCAACTACCCTGAAAACCCGCACGGCGACTGGGTGCAATATCTGGCCGACATCCTGCGGCTGATCGGCGCGGGCAACTGCGACGGCATCACCATCCACTCCTACACCCACGGCGACGATCCCGCGCTGGTCACCTCCGACGCCAAGGTGGGCGATGGCCGCTTTGCCACCCGCTTCTGGAACTTCCGCGCCTACCAGGATTTCATGCGCGCCATACCGGAAAGCATGCGCCGCCTACCGGTCTACCTCACCGAGTCCAACCAGGGCGACAACGCCTGGGCCGATCGCAACTCTGGCTGGGTGCGCGAGGCCTACAAGGAAATCGACCGCTGGAACGACAGCGGCGCCCAGCAGATCCGCGCGCTGATCCTCTATCGCTACCCGCGCGTCGGCAACGACCGCTGGTGGATCGAGGGCAAGAACGGTGTCATCGCCGACTTCCGCGCCGCGCTGCCCTTTCGCTACCAGTGGCAAGAGCAGATCGTTCCGGACGTGGCAGCCCTGCAAGCCCGCTACGACGGCATCAAAACGCAATACGACGCCTTGCTGCCCTCCATTCAGCAGATCGATCGGCTGGCCGGGCAGGCGGACCAGCTTGCACGCACCGTCACCGGCCTCGACGGCCAGGCAGCCCAGGCCGCCGCGACCCGCAGCCAGATCGAAACGCTGGACGCGGAAGTCAGCCGGCTGGAGGTTGAGATCAACCAACTGGGCGCGGGCGGCGTCGCACAGCCGGCCATGACTGACCTGCGCGGCCAGCTTCCCGCGTCGTCCAGCAAACAATACCCGACCCGCGCGCTGAGCAGCGTCCGCCGCGTCGTCGTCCACCACACCGCCACCCGCTCCGACATCACGCCGCAGCAGGTCGCCCAGTTCCAGGTGACCCAGGGGCTGGCGGGCATCAAATATCACTTTTTCATCAACGGCGACGGGACCATCAGTTGGGTGCAGCCGGTGGAGTCGCTGGTCGCCCAGACCAACGTCGAGGCGGTCAACGCCGACGGCGTGGCGGTCTGTCTGGCCGGCAACTTCGCCGCCGTCCCGCCCGGTGACGTGCAGATGGAAGCCGCCGCGCAGACCATCGCCTGGCTGCTGGACGGCCTGGGACTGACCGCCGCTGCGATCGTGGGCCGCAGCGAGGTCGATGCCTCCGATCCCTCCGGCTCGCCCGGCAACCAGTGGCTGGCCGGCGCGGCCTACAAGGAGCCGCTGGTCGCCCGCGTGCAGGCCATCATCGACGAAGCGACACCGGATCAGGACGCCGAGATCCAGCGCTTGCTGCGGCGCATCCGCGAGCTGGAACAGCAGATCGCCGACCTGCAAACCCAGGCCGCTCAGGTGCCCGCGCTGACGGCCGAGGTGCAGGCGCTGCGGGCTGAGGTCGCCCGGCTGGAGGCGCAGGTGCAGGACCTGACGGCGCAGAACACGCAACTGCGCCGCGAGAACGCCCGCCTGACCGAGTTGCTGCAAAACAACACGGGCGGCGGCGGCGTCACCCAGCCGCCCATGGTCGATCTGGTGGACAGCCTGCCCAAGCATCCCACCCTGCCGCCCTACCAGAACCGCACCGCCCGCATCGCGCGCGTCGTCGTCCACCACACCGACACGCCGCCCAACTTCACCGTGCGCCAGATCGCCGACTACCACGTCAACGGCGAGCGGCGCGACGCCAACGGCAACCTGGTCAAGGCGCAGTGGCCCGGCATCGGCTACCACTATGTCATCCTGCCCGACGGGACCATCAACCAGACCCAGCGCCCTGAAACGCGCTCCTATCACGCCGGCAACGCCAACAACGACAGCATCGGCGTCAGCCTGATCGGACGTTTCATGCGCCGCAACTGGGATGGCACGCCGATCCCTGCCAACCAGCAACTGCCGGCGCCGCCACAGTTGGACAGCACCGCCCGCCTGATCGCCTGGCTGATGAAAGAGCACGGTATCACGGCGATAACCAAGATCGTCGGCCACAAGGAAGTGTCGGACACCTCCTGCCCCGGCGATCAGTGGCTGGACGGCGCCAACTGGAAACAGTTGCTGCACGGCAAGATCGAAGCGATCCGCCAGGTGCCGACCCGCCCCATCGAACTCATGCTGATGTTCTGGCAACACGGCGACCAGTGGGCCGAAGCGGACTGGCGCAGCGCGCAGGCCTACATCGCCCACTTCAGGCCGGCCACCACCTTCACGCCCAGCGACGGCTTCGCGGCACGCCACGTGGTCATCGTCGGCGGCGACGCAGGCGTCAGCGGCCAGGACGAAGCCCGGTTGCGAACGGCTGGCGTGGACGTCCACCGGCTGGCCGGCGCCAACGAGGCGCAGACCAAAGCGATGCTGGATGCGCTGGTCGCGGCGGACACCCCCTGGCCTGGCGCGACGCGCGCCGCAGAACGGCCAACTGACCAGAACCTGCCGCCTACCGACCCGCCGGCCGAGCTTGTCGAGGCTGGCCCCGACGAATGGACCGTCCCCGACAGCTACCAGACCGAGGTCGTGCGTTATGTTCGCGAGGTAGAGCCACCGCCGCCGCAACGGGTCATGGTAGACAGCCTGGCGCCCAGCCGCGCGGTGACGTTGCCCAACCAGCCGGCTTTCGACGAGAATGGAATACTCGACAGCAAGCCGCCATCAACCGACGCGTCGACGCTGGCCACAGCAACCGCGAGCCTGTCCACCGCAGCAGACGTCGGATTGGAGGTCGTAGCATGAACCGCCTCGGCTTTTACATCGAAAACACAACGACACAATTCCTGCGCGACGCCATCAACCAGGTCAAGCCGCCCACCATCCTGATCCACGCCCAGGACCGCGGCCTGTTGCGCGACATCCGCACCACGCTGTCACCCAACTCCTTTGTGGTTGGCCGGCTCTTCGTGGACCTGGCAGAGCAGACGGCCTGGCTGGACAGTCCCGATCCGGCCGCGGCCGGCCGCGCGTTTGCAGAGCGGATTCTGGCCTACGACTTCGGCATGGCGACGGAGAAGGCCAACGGCCGGCTGCTCATCGACGCCTGGATGAGCCTCAACGAGTCCTTGCCTGGCCCCGGCACGTTCCCCGGTGGCCAGCCTGACGCGGCATGGCAGCGCCGCGCCGCCGCGTATGACCAATTCCAGGTTGCCTTTCGCGAGACCCTCATGCGCTCCGGCGTGGAAGCGCTGGCGTTCAACTTCGCGGCCGGCAATTTCGCCCGGCCGGAGGACTACACCCGCTGGTTCCCGCGCACCCTGGCGACCTACGTCTACCTGGGCTTCCACGAATACGGCTGGCCGACGCTGGAGCCGACGCCGGTCACAGCCACCGGCGCGCTGCTCTATCGCCCGTGCATGACCGGCATCCGCCAGCAATACGGCGACCGTCACCGCGCCATCATCAGCGAAGCGGGCCTGGCGCGCATGTACAAGTACCCCAACGACGGCGCCGGCGACGTGGGCTGGCTCTACCCGCCCGACAGCGTGTCGCAGGCGTCCTACTGGAACTCGCTCCAGTGGTACAACAGCGAACTGCTGCGCGATAACAGCTACGTCCTGGGCTGCTGCCTGTTTCAGGTCGGGCACGCCGGCCGCTGGGAGACCTTCCGGCATCTGGGCCTGGACAACAACCAGCAGCCGATCACGATCATCTCGAACATCGCGACGCTCAACCAGATAGCCCCGCCGCCGCCACCGCCGCCGCCGCAAGCGACCACCGATCTGGCTACCTTGCAGCGACAGATACGCATCCTGGTGACCGCGCTGGAGACAGCCCAGCGCCAGCTTGCCGGCTACACGACCAAGGTGACCGGCCTGCAAACGGACCTGAGCGCGCTGGCTGTCGCGGCGCAGGAGGCCGCGCTGCTGCCGCAACAGGTGACAGGCTTGCAGGCGCGGCTGGGCCAGCAGTTGCTGCGCGTCAACGCCATGCAAGCCAGCGGCCAGATCAGCGCCGGGCAGGCCGACGCGTTGCGCAGCCGCATTGCCGACCTGCGCAGCCGCGTCGATGCCGTCCAGCCGGCCGCACAGCAAGCCGCGCAGCTTGACACCGCCGTGCGCCAGGCGCAAAGCCAGATGCCGCCGCTGAGCAACGGCGCCACGGTCGCGCGCCAGCTCAAGCCGCAGGTCGACTCGCTGCTGGCCGAGGCGCGCCGTCTGGCCAGCGATGCCGACGCGACCGCGCCGGTGCGCCAGCCGGAAGGCATGGAAGACGTGCGCGACGAACCGACGAGCGGACGGGCCGCCCGCCCGCTGCCGCCGGCGCTGACCGATCATCTGCCCGTCCCGCCGCCGGTCGGCGTCGGCAACGGCTACCCGACGCGGTCGCTGTCCGACATCACCCAGATCATCGTTCACCAGACCAACACCCGCGACGACACGACGCCGGAGCGCCTGGCGGAGATGGAGGCAGCCCGCGGGCTGCCGGGGGTCCGTTATCACTTCCTGATAGACGGCGACGGCGCGAGTTACTGGATGGAGCCGCTGGAGGCTGTGCTGCCGCAGACACAGGAAGAGTCCATCAACGTTACCGGTGTCGCGCTGGCGCTGGCCGGCAACTTCTCCAAGACTGTGCCGTCGGACGCGCAGTTACAGGGAGCCGCCGAGGTCATCGCCTGGCTGCTGTACGACCTGAATCTGCCGGCGGAGCGCGTCTTCGGCCGCAGCGAAGTCGAGCCGGGCATCGTCTCACCGGGCGCACAGTGGTTGCAGGGCGCGGTCTTCAAGGACGACTTGATGGCCCGCGTTCGACTGATTCTTGAAGGGAGGGCCTGATGGCCGACTCAGCAAATCCGACAGCCGGGGTAGTCGCCCCGGTTGCCGTCCGCTACCGTGACCTGGACACCCTGGGCCACGTCAACAACGCCGTATACGCCTCGTACCTCGAGATCGGCCGGGTGGCGTTCCTGCGCGCCGTGGTCGCAAGACTCGGCCTGCCGACGTCGGGCCACGAGTTTGGCGTCAACGTCCCGTTTGTCCTGGTGGAACTGACGATTGGCTTCAAGTCACCGGCCTACCTGGGGGAGACGCTGGAGGTCGCGGTGCGCATGCCGTCGGCAGGACGCACCAGCTTTGTATTCGAATACGAGGTCAGCGAGCAGACAACCGGGCGCCTGGTGGCAACCGGCCGCAGCGTACAGGTGATGATCGACCCGGCCACCGGCAGCAAAGCTGAAGTGCCGCAGGACTTCCTCGACGCGGTGGAAGCTGTTCAGGGTGCGCCGGTGGAGCGGCGCTGATCATCCGGCGGTTCGTAGTAGGCGCATATGAAACTTGAGAATTTTACCCGGTAATCGCCCAGCGAGGCCCGCCCGACCGTATAACGGATCGGGCTACGAGGTGGAAGCCCTTTCAGGGCTAGGATCCAGGCCCGAAGGACCTTCCACGTTGTAGCCGGATGGCTTTCAGCCTCCGGCGGGCGTCGCGGTGCAATTGCCGGTTTATTTTCTGAGCTTTCATCAGCGCTTACGGGCGCGCACGGCGCTGAAGCGCCTACTACGAACCGTGCGCGTCCGAATTCCTGCCCCGATTCCTGACCTGCGTCATACACAAAAACAACAGATGGGGGTATTGTAGGGTAATCACCGCTGGCGCGCATCTTGTTCCGCGGGCAGAAAAGGATACCACCATGAAAAACATTCTAGTTTTGCATCTCAACGACGGTGACGAAACCTCCACCGTTCGTTTTCTCGACGAGGACATCAGCATCCGGCGCATCGGCTGCGGCGGCGACGCAGACCAGGTCAGAACGCTGATCGAAACCTACGACGGTCAGGTCGACGCGATCGCGCTGGAGGGCTACCCTGCCGAACTGGAGCTGGGCGGCACGGTTGTCCCACATACGGTCGGCTCAACGCTGGCTGAAGCTGCCAGACAGACGCCGGTGGTCGATGGCGGCGGCATTCGCCCCGGCATCGAGCGCTGGGGTGTGATCCTGGCCGACCGCGCCGAGCCGGGCATCTTCGCCGAGAAACAGGTCCTGCTGGTTCCCGGCCTCAACCATGGCGGGCTGGCCCAGGGCCTCAGCCGCCATACCTCCCAGATCCGCTACGCCGACCCGGAGGTCTACTTCGCCCTGCCCGATTTTCCGGGCGTCGGCAGCCAGCGGACGCTGGATCAGGCCGTCGGTCCGACGCTGGGCGAGCTGAAAACCGCGCCGTTCAGGCGCATCACGCCACAGGCTGGCAAGCCGGGCCAACCCCGCTCGGCATCGCGTTTCCAATGGGCCGACGTCATCGCCGGCGATATCGGCGCGATCCGCCGCTACGCCCCCGCCGAGTTGAAACACAAGACGGTGGTCGTCGAACACGCCAGCGAAGCCGATCTGGACGACCTGCGGCAGCGCGGCGCGTCCATTGCCGTCACCATGATGCCGGCGCTGGATGGCCGCGGCAACCTGGGTCAGTGGTCGGCCGCCACGTTGGAGGCGGTACTGGTGGCGCTGCGGGCCGATCCGGGCGCGCCGCTGACCGAGGATACCTACCTCGACCTGATGGCCGACATCCAGTGGACGCCCTGCGTGCGCTACCTGCAACCCGACGAGGCCAGCGTCAACCGCTTCGCATTCGTCATCCACCCGCTGAACGTGGGCTTCATCCACAAGAGTCCCATGTTCGGCTGGACCCGCTATCTGCCTGACAAGCTGGTGGAGGCGACGGCAGCTTATATGCCGCCGATGTACCTGTCGCGCATCACGGGCGGACAGTCGCCAACCACCGGCCAACAAATCGAGGGCTACCTCTACACCCTGGCCGCCACGCCGCGCCAGATGATGGACCACGGCGAGCGTTTCACCTATGACCGGCTCAACAAGGCGGCCAAGATGGCCGAACGCAAGGGCGCACGCATCATGGGACTGGGCGCGTTCACGTCGGTGGTGGGCGACGCCGGCATCACCGTGGCGCACGAGTCGGACATCGCCATCACCAGCGGCAACAGCCTGACCGTCGCCATGACGCTGGAAGCTGCCAAGCGAGCCGTGATCCTGATGGGCGCCACCGACCTGACCAAGGGCAAGGTAATGATCGTGGGCGCGACCGGCTCCATCGCCTCCGTCTGCTCGCGGCTGATCGCTCAGGCCATCGGCAACGTGGTGCTGGTCAGCATCGAGCCGGAGAAGCTGATCGAGCTGAAGCGCACCATCCAGAAGGAGACGCCCGGCTGCGAGGTGACTATCGCGACCAAAGCCGGCGATCTGATCAGCGACTGCGACCTGATCATCACCGCGACGTCGGCCTTTGGCCAGCGCGTCATCGACCTGACCAGGTGCAAGCCGGGCGCGGTGATCTGCGATGTCGCCCGACCGGCCGACATCAACCCGGCCGAGGCGGCGCTGCGGCCCGACGTGCTGGTGATCGAAAGCGGCGAGGTGCTGATCCCCGGCGACATCGACTTCGGCTACGACATCGGCCTGCCGCCCAAGACTTCCTATGCCTGCCTAGCCGAGACCGCGCTGCTGGCCATGGAGGGCCGCTTCGAGGACTACACGCTGGGCCGCAACATTACCATGGAGCGGGTCAAGGAGATCTACAAGCTGTCGCTGAAGCACGACTTCAAACTTGCCGGCTTGCGTTTTGGCGAGGAGTACATCACTGACGCCGACATCGCCGAGAAGCGCGCGCTGGCCGACATCTACCGCGCCGACCCTTATCTGTTCGATCAGGTGCGCGCCGATGCGGCCGAGAAGCTGAAGGAAATCCCCGTGATGGCCAAGGGTGTCAGCGCGTCGCGCGGCCCCAATGTGCCACCGTGGGCCATTGCAGCAGCCGGCGCGGCCGGCGTGCTGCTGGCCGGCGCGCTGATGGCACGTAAGCTCAGAAGTTGACTCACAACGAAGTCGAGCTTTTTCGGCAAGGCTCGACTTCTTCCCGCCACGTTACACACAGATCAGAAGCCCGGCTTTACCGAAAAAGCCGGGCTTCGCGTTTCGGACGAGCGGTTAACTGCACCAGAGCAGTCGGTTGTCATCCAATGTGAGATCGGCGCGGCCGGCCTGGCGCAGCGAGTTGAGACAGGCGTGGATGGTGGTGCGCGTCAGATAATAGATGGCCGGCTGCTCGATGCGAATGTCGAGCGAGTCGGCCACATTTTTCAGTATCTGGCCGTCATCAGCCGGCGCGGCCAACGCCTCATAGACAAGCTCGCGTATCGTCTCGACGCGCCGGATGTTGTACTCGATGACTTCCTCCAGACCGCCGCGATCGTATGCGTCGCCATGGCCCTGGGCGAAGACGTTGTACGGCATGGCAGGCAGCAACTCCAACGTCGCCAGCGTCTGGTCGATGTCAACGTAAAACGGGACGCCGTATTTGTCCAATACCTCGGGAGGAAAATAGGCATCGGCGGCGAAACAGACCCGGCCTTCGGGCCAGCCGACCATCATCTGGTTGTGGGCGTGGCCGGGTGCTGGGATCACCTCGATGTCGAAACCGAACACGTCCTGTCTGCCCGGCGACACCAGCCCGTCCAGTTGGCAGGGTTGCGCGAGAATGAATTTGCCCTGCAATTCTTTCGTCGGCTGCGCGCCGCTGAAGAGATAGACCGGCTCCAGCGCGGGGTTCTCAACTACGGCAGCCTCAAACGCCGGCGCCAGCACGGGCGCTCCAGTTCGCCGCTTGATCTCGCCCGCGCCGCCAAAGTGGTCCGCGTGGGCATGAGTGACCAGCACACCGGCCAATTCGACGTTCAGCGCCGTCACGTGTTTGAGGATGCGGCGAGCGGCATCGCGATCCAGCCCGGTGTCTACCAGCAGCGCCCGCCCGTCCTGCACAAGAAGGCCGGCGTTGGAGCCGGCCCGCAGGTGGTATGCACTGTCAGTGAGTTGTACGAGGTCCATGGCAACGGGAGAGGGAAAGGAGGGGAAACAGGGAAAGGAAGGAAACGAGGGAAACCGGATCGGTTAGTGGGTCTCAAGGTAGCCATCATGGGAAGCGGAGTTGCGCGAAGCCCTCCGTGTCCCTGTTTTTCCTTCAGTTCCCTCTTTTCCCTTCTTTCCCTTCCTCGCCCTCTCCGCCTAATCAATTCCCAGATACGACTTCATTACTTCAGGATTGTTCAGCAGCTCCTGGCCGGTGCCGCTGAGGACGATGCTGCCGGTTTCCAGAACATAGGCGCGGTTGGCGATGGACAGGGCCACCAGCGCGTTTTGCTCGACCAGCAGCACCGTGACGCCCTGCGCGTTGATCTCCTTGATGGTGTCGAAAATCAGATCGACCAGCATCGGCGCCAGGCCCA
Organism: Anaerolineales bacterium; assembly: GCA_020634615.1. Lineage (GTDB taxonomy): Bacteria > Chloroflexota > Anaerolineae > JAAEKA01 > JAAEKA01 > JACKBK01. The sequence continues at coordinate 182,968 of JACKBI010000011.1, read as the reverse complement.
TGGATGGTTCGTCCAGCAGCAGCAAGCGCGGACTGGCCATCAAGGCGCGGCCCATGGCCAGCATTTGCTGCTCGCCGCCGGATAACGTGCCGGCCAACTGCTTGCGTCGTTCCAGAAGGCGCGGGAACAGCTCATAGACGCGCTCCAGGTCACGTTTGATACCGGCTTTGTCCTTGCGGGTGAACGCGCCCATCTCAAGGTTCTCGGCCACGGACAGACGGCCAAACACGCGCCTGCCTTCTGGCGATTGCGACAACCCGCGGGTAACGATTGTATGGGCAGGCATGTCGTGGATCGGCTCGCCGTCCAGCACGATGGTTCCCTGGCGCGGGTGGTAGATGCCGCAGATCGTGTTCAGCGTTGTCGTCTTGCCCGCGCCGTTCGCGCCGATCAGGGTGACGATCTCGCCCTTGTCGACCGTGACCGTGATCCCCTTCAGCGCGTGGATGGCGCCGTAGTAGGTGTGGATGTCAGTGGCTTCCAACAGTGCCATATTCTGTTGCACCCTTTCCCAGATAAGCTTCAATGACCATCGGATTGTTCTGGACCTCTTGCGGCGTCCCTTCGGCGATCTTCTCGCCGAAGTCCATCACCGTGACTTTGTCTGAGATGCTCATCACCACCTGCATATGATGCTCGATCAGCAGGACCGTGATGCCCAGCTCGGAGCGCAGCCGTTTGATGAACTCCATCAGGTCGACGGTTTCGGATGGGTTCATGCCGGCAGCCGGCTCGTCCAGCAGCAGCAGATCGGGCTTGGTGGCCAGCGCGCGGCCGATCTCCAGCCGCCGCTGGTCGCCATAGGGCAAGTTCTTGGACATCCAGTCGCCCCGACCTGCCAGCCCGACAAAGGCCAGCATCTTGCGGGCTTCTTCGACAGCGCGCTTCTCTTCGTCACGCTGTCCCCTGGTGTGAAAGACCGCACCGATCCAGCCGCTATGGAGATGCGACTGGTAGCCGACCATGACATTCTCGATCACCGTCATGTTCTGAAAGAGGCGAATATTCTGGTAGGTGCGTCCGATGCCCTCGCGCGTGATGCGGTCGGGCTGCATGCCGTCCAGCGGCTCGCCCTTGAACAAGACAGTGCCCTCTTCATGGCGATAGAAGCCGGTCACACAATTGAAGAACGTCGTCTTGCCGGCGCCGTTGGGGCCGATGATGCTGTGGATAGCGTTTTCTTCGATCTCAACGTTGAGCTTGTTGACGGCTGTCAGGCCGCCGAAGCGCTTGGTAACATCGCGTGCGTTTAGTAGTGGTGGCATGGGGTTACTCCGCTACGTCCGGTGAAAGCTCATGCAACTCCAGCTTTCGTCTTGCTTCAGGCAGCAAGCCCTCCGGTCGCTTGAGCATCATGAATACCAGCACTGCACCGTAGACCAGCAGGCGATATTCGGCGAACTCGCGTAGCAGCTCAGGCAGACCCACCAGCGCGACCGCACCGATGATGACACCCGGTATGCTGCCCAGCCCGCCGACGATGATGACCGCCAGGACGTTGATCGACACCAGCAGGTTGAAGCTGTGCGGGTAGATGGACGTCAGTTTGGTGGCGAAAAGCGCGCCGGCCAGGCCAGACAGCGCAGCGCCCGTGGCAAAGGCCATCAGCTTGTTGCGCACCAGATCGATACCCATAGCCTGCGCCACGTCCTCGTCCTCACGAATGGCCATCCAGTTGCGGCCCAGCCGCGAATATTTCAACCGGGTTGCGATGAACGCTGCGATCACACATCCGATCACCACGATGTAGTAGAGCTTCTGCGGATTATCGAACGAGAAACCGAAGACGACCGGCTTCGGAATCTGGGTGATACCGTTGGAACCGCCGATCAGTGGTTTGAGCCAGTCGGACAGAGCAACCAGGCGGATGATCTCGCCGAAGCCTAGCGTCACAATGGCCAGGTAGTCACCGCGCATGTTGAGCACCGGAATGCCCAAAATCACGCCCGCCAGCGTTGCAGCCAGCACGGCGAATGGCAGCGCGATCCAGAAGTTGCCGCTGAACGGGAACCAGGTGATTTCAGGCGACGTGAGAATCGCCATCACGTACGCGCCGATGGCAAAGAAGGCAACGTAGCCAAGGTCCAGCAGGCCAGCATAGCCGACCACGATGTTCAACCCCAGGCCCATCAGCACAAAGATGCCGGTGATCACCAGCACCTCGCTGGGATAGGTTCCCAGCGCCGGCAGCGCCAGCACGAACAGGATGGCGACAACCCAGAGACCGAGTCTCATGCTGCGTTGCTGGCGGGCTGGCAGCGCGTTTGCCCGAGCGCGCACGGGTTGTTGGTACCTTCCCCAGAGGAAGAGCGCCAGGCCAACGACCACAAACACAGCCAGCGCCTGAAAGGCGGATAGCCCGCGTCCCGAAAAGAGCGAGCTGTAAATAACAGCCACCAATGGCACCGCGATCAGTCCGGCGCCCAGCGATCGGCGCAACGCAGATGGGAGCAGCGCCATCGCGCCAAACAGGACGCCCATCAGGATGCCGAAGCCCAGCAGCACGAAGATGCCTTGCGGCACCCCTAGCCCAAAGGTCAGCAGATCATACAGGACAGGCGTGGCATGGATGAACACGGCGCGCAGATCGATCTGCTGGCCAAGCAGCACGAAGATGGCCAGCACGACGCTGATCATCAAGCCGGAGATGGCGCCGGAGGCCAGAGTGCGAAACGGCGCCGGTTTCTCGTCCTGGCCCGGCGCCGCCTTCTGGGCCGCCTGCATGGCGAAGATAGCGTAGACGGCCAGCACAAAGACCTGGCCCATGGTAACGATGCCGGTGATGACGTAGCGCCCCAGCGAGGCCTCGACGATGCCAACCAGACACAGGAACAACGCCACGACACCGCCGATCAACCCAGTGGTTACCGGAGTCATCCAACTAAAGGGAGACGTTCGTTTCATGGCACACCCTTATGCTTTCTTGGTAGCGAGACGTTCGCCCAGAATACCTGTTGGGCGGAAGATCAGCACCAGCACCAGCAGCAGGAACGCCAGTGCGTCTTTCAGTTGGTATGGCGCCGGGATACCGAGGCCATCCAGCACCAGGTTGGGGAACAGCGATTCGGCAATGCCCAGGAAGAGACCACCCACCATGGCTCCGGCGATGTTGCCGATGCCGCCCAGCACCGCCGCCGTAAAGGCTTTGAGGCCCGGGAAGAAACCCATGAAGAAGTAGACCTGTCTGAACAGCAGCGCATAGAGCACACCGGCCGCTCCGGCCAGCGCGCCGCCGACCAGGAAGGTAATCATGATCGAGCGATCGACGTTGATGCCCATCAGCGCGGCCGCATCCTTGTCTTCCGAGACTGCCTGGATCGCCTTGCCCATCTTACTGCGCTGAACGAAAAGCCAAAGCGCGATTAACATGACAAAAGAAGCAACGATTACAACGACCTGAGTCTTAAGAATCTCGACTCCAAAGATCGACACTCGTCCTTTGAGCGCATCGATCTCAGGAAAACCCTTGATACCCGAACCAAACAGACCGAGGAAGGAATACTCGAGGAAGAAGGAAGCACCGATGGCAGTGATTAACGGCACCAATCGCGGCGCGCGGCGCAGGGGGCGGTAGGCAATTCGTTCCAGCAAGATCGCCAGACCGGCGGCTCCAGCAGCTGCGACGAGTGTAACGACCACCAATGCCAGGACCAGTTTTCCGTCAACCGTGGGACTGTCGAAGAAGCCGTTCTTTTCAAATACGATGGCTGTAAAATAACCAAAAAACGCACCGGCCATAAAGATATCGCCATGGGCAAAGTTGATCATTCTGAGGATACCATAAACCATGGTGTATCCCAGAGCGATCAAGGCATAGACGCTTCCCTGCGAGATGCCATAGACGAAGAGATCCGTCCAGTCGGCGCCGGTGTATTTTCCGATCATCAGCGTGCGTACCACGCCGACGATAACTACCACCAGCAAGATGAAGCCGATGATCCACATTGCGATGGTCGTACCGGAGACACGCCTTCTGAGGTTTTTCAGCATGAGTTTACTCCGTACAAAGCGAGGTAATGATCGATGACTGATGACTGGGGAGAGCAGCGTTCGTTAATCGACCAGTGGTGTACTCCGACGAGTCCACTTGATGGGTAGGGGCCACAAGATGAAACGGGGGATCGCCTGGCCAAACCCTGTGTCGGCGGAGTTGACAAACCGCCCTGCGGCATATGCCGCAGGGCGGTTAATTATGGCCTTATGGCCAGATCTTCTTGGGATTGCTGTCGGCATTCGCGCCGGGGTTCCAGTTGTCAGGATTGGTGTCCATGACCTCGTACACGGCGATCTTGGGATCCGCGCAGTCGCCGGTGGCGGTGCAGGTCAGCGTGCCGGTGATACCAGAGTAGTCCTTGGTGCTGATCATGGCATCGCGCAACGCTTGCTTGCCGATCACCAGCGAGCCGTCATCGCACTTCTGTGCCACTGCTTCGATGCCGTTGGCGATGATGTTGAAGGCATCATAGGCGTGAGCGTGGAAGGCCGATAGCGGTGCAGCGGGTTCCTTGGCCTTGTACTTCTCCAGCAGCGCAGGATATCCCTCACCAAACAGGGAGAAGTCAGGGCTTGAGTGGTTCATGCCCATAGCAGCGTCACCGGCTGCTCGCAGGAAGTCAGCCGTGAAGATGCCGTCGGCGCCGGCCAACTGCACGTTCTCCATGCCCGGAACTTCCTTAGCCTGCTTGACCACCTGGCCGCCAGCGGCCACGAAGATCGGCAGATAGAAGAAATCGGGGCCGGCTGCGGCTACACGGGTCAACATCGGCTTCATGTCGGTATCCTGGGGACCGACTGCCTCCTGAGCCACGATTTCGCCGCCCAGTTCCTTGAACTTGTCGGCGAAAACCTGCTGCAGCTGATCGGCATAGAGGCTGCCGTCGTGGACGGTGGCGGCCTTGCGGAAGCCAGCGCCATAGGCGTACTCGGCCATGGCAGCGCCTTGAACCTTGTCGTTGTGGGCCGTTCGCATGTAGCACCAGTAGTCGGCCGGGCGGTCATCAGCCGTCAGGTCAGGCGCTGTGTTGGAAGCGGAGATCATGGGGATGCCGGCGCCGCACATCACAGGAATGGCCGCGCGCGCTGCGCTGGAGCAGCTTGTACCGATGACGGCGGTCAGCTTGTTGTCGGCCGACATCTTCTGGGCAGCGGTCTGGCCGCCTTCCGCAGAACACAGGTCGTCCTCGCCTGTCAGTTCGATAGCATGGCCGGCGATGGTGCCGCGGTCGTCAGCAGCGATTTCGGCGCCGAACTTCGAGTCGAGGCCCAGGGTCGCATCCGCGCCCGAGACGACCATCATCCAGCCAACGCGCACGGGGTCATTGGCGCCGACGGTGACACAGCCCTTGGGGTCAGTGCATTCACATGAGGTGGCGGTGTCGCCGCTGGCGGAGCTAGTAGTCGTGTCGCCAGAGGTAGCGGCTGTGTCACCACTGCTCGTCGTTGGAGCGGGTGTCGCGGCCGGGCAAGCTGCCAATACGAACGCAGCAATCATCAACACTGCGATCACGAAATACTGAGACTTCTTCATTGGTGTTCTCCTCCTAAGAGAATTGTGATGGGTTGTTGGGTAGCCAAGGGTACCCATTTCCGACCGATGGGAATTTCAGAAGGGACAAGATTTCGGTGATGTCGAAAGAAGCGATCACCTCCTTGCCAGGATTTGCCTCGCACAGCGAGTACATCAAACAACAGAGGAACTAAAATCCAGAGGCTAACGAAGCGACAGCTCCTGGAGGACGAGACGTGAGGCTATGATGACTGGAACAGGTCACGGCAATGTGGAATCTGCTTTGGTGGGCAGATTATAGGCAACATCATACGTTTTGTCAAGAGCACTGAAAACTTGCGGCAATCAGTAGATGAACTCGTCAATGTTGTAGGCGGAGAACTGCGGCGGCTGGTTCGGATCCGGCGCGCGGTATTCGTTGCGCAGCATCCGGGTCTGCGCGTGCAGTTCGTCCGGGGCCAGGGCGCGCACGTCATTCTGCGCAGCCATGCGCACGTAATCGGAGCCTGGCTGCTCGCGAAACTCTGAGATGTAGATCAGGTCGCCCCAGCCCAGCGGCATGGCATTCAGCAATGCCACGCTGTCGCGGACGTGCGCGTCGGCAAATGCCGCGCCCCCCACGCCGGACATCACGATGACGCTGACGGCGACGCCCGCGGTTTTGAGCGTCTGCACGGCGTCCAGCACATCGACCGCGTTGCCGGGTTTATTCAGCCAGCGCAACAGCGGATCGTGCCCGCTTTCCATGCCAATGTAGACCCGTTGCAGTCCGCGCCCGCGCAGCTCTTGCCAGTCGGCCACCGACTTGCGTTCGACGTGAAAGGCGTCGATGAAGGCGAAGAGTGGCAGAGTGGCAGGTGGCAAGGAGCAGGTGGCAGGTGGCAGGTGAGGGAATGTTGGGTCTGGCAGGGCATCAGGGCCGAGTGGCGATGGTTCTGAAATGGTCGCCGCCGCTCCCGGTTTTCCTGTTTCCCTTATTTCGCTTTCCAACCCATCCGCCAGCACATCCAGCAACGCCAGCAGGCGCGGCATGGGAACCACCAGCGCGTTGGCATCGGCCAGGAAGATGGAGCGGCGCATGGCCAGCGCGGGACCAAAGAAGTCCAGCACACCGGCGACGTGGCTGCGGAACTCGTCGGGCGACTTGATGCGAAAGGGGATGTCCTGGTAAAACGTGCAGAACGTGCAGGCGTTGTGCGAACAGCCGTGGGTCGCCTGCAATACCAGCGCCAGGTACTGGTCGGGCGGAAGGATGCCGACCGGTGTATAGATGCGCTCAAACCACCGGCGATCCGCAACCAGCCGCGGCCATGTCCAGCCTGTCACCGCCTCCAAGGCAGACCGGATCGCGGCCGGCGCGTCACCGGCCAGCCCAGCCGCGCGTGCGGCCATCTGGTAGGCGAGATCGACTACCGCGCGCGCTTCATCGGCTGACAGCCAGCGACGGCGGCGGGTGGAGCGCGTTCCGTCTTGCTCACTCCATTTGGCCAGCATGCGATTGTCCAGGCTGCGGCGGTAGTTGCGTCCTTCGACAAACGCACCATGCAGCCGCCCCGCCGGGTCGAATGTGAATGAAGGGCTATCGTTGTCGAGCAGCAGGTTGATAGCCTGGCGGCGCACCATGACGTGCAGCGAGCGGCCCTCGACCGTTGTCTGCCAGCGCACCGGATAAGCAGCGTCTTCCCCGAAACCGGTCATGCCAGCTTCTGCCTGCTCTGCACCAGCACCTCGACCAGAATCACCAGTGCGGTGATGCCGAGAACCAGCGTGGCGTCCAGCAGACCGACCAGTTGCAGCCAGGCGGCCAGCGCCAGCGCCAGACCGATCAACAGCGCCTGGCGAAAGGCAGCGCGGCGTGTCGGCGGACGCCCGCCGAAGGGGATGCGGCGGTGCAGCCACGCCAGCGCCGGCGCCAGCAGTCCCGTCGCGGCTATGACCAGCAGCAGCAGGAACGTCGCCAGGTTCTGGCGCGTCGGCGGCAGGTTGAGCACCAGCGACGTCAGCCCGTAGACCGCCGCCAGCCCCGCGATGAGAGAAAGCCCGTAGATCAGAGCGCCTTGCATAGCCCGATTGTACCTACGAGCGCGCGTCGGTCAAGTGCGGGGCCGTCCACGAATGCTGCGCACACGAATGCACGAATTCCTGAGGCCGTGCCAGACCACGTTGGCATTCGTCTCCCGTTCTCCCTCTCTCCCGCTCCCCACCTGCCACTTGAAACCTGCTACCTGCAACCTGCCACTTGCAACTCCCACCCTCTTTTGGGTTCACCTTGCCCCGGTGGTATAATTGCCGCGGTCCCCAGCGATTGGGCGGCAGTGCAACCATGTCAGTCATCACAGGCAGCAACCTCAGCCGGCGATTCGGTCCGCTGGACGTGTTCCAGGGCGTCAACATCCGCGTCGAAAAGGGCGACCGCATCGGTCTGGTCGGCCCCAACGGCGAAGGCAAGACGACCCTGTTGCGCATCCTGGCGGGCCTTGACGCGCCGACCGACGGCGTCGTGACACGGATGCGCGGCATGACCATCGGCTACCTGCCGCAGGACCCGCCGCCGGCCGGCGACCGCACACTGTGGGACGACGTTTCAGCCCAGTTTGCCGGTCTCATGCGCCGCGCCGACGAGCTGCGCCGCTTGGAAGAGCAGATGGCTGATCCGCTGGCCTATGAGCAGGCGCTGGCCGAGTATGGACCGCTGCAGGCAGCTTTCGAAGCGGCCGGCGGCTACGACTGGGAACTGCGCGTCCGCCAGGTGTTGACCGGGCTGGGATTTCCCCCGGCCGAGCATCACCTGCCGCTGGCGTACCTGAGCGGCGGGCAGCGCACCCGCGGCTTGCTGGCTCGCTTGCTCTTGCAGGAACCGGACCTGCTGCTGATGGACGAGCCGACCAACCATCTCGATCTGCAAGCCACCGAATGGCTGGAAAGCGTGCTGCTGCAATGGCGCGGCAGCATGGTGGTGGTGTCGCACGACCGCTACTTCCTCGACCGCGTCGCCAACCGCATCTGGGAACTGGCCAACCAGCGGCTGGATGCCTACCGCGGCAACTACAGCCATTTTTCGCTGCAACGCACCATGCGCCGCGAGCGCCAGCTTGAGGAATGGAAGCGCCAGCAGCAGTACATCGCCAAGGAGCAGGAATACATCCGCCGCAACATCGCCGGCCAGAACACGCGCCAGGCCCAGGGTCGCCGCACCCGGCTTGAGCGCATGGCTGCTGAGGATGGCCTGGTGGAGCGCCCTGAGGAGCGGCAGGCCATCCGGCTCAACCTCGACGCGCGCCTGCGCAGCGGCAATCTGGTCATGCGCACCCGCGATCTGGTGGTCGGCTATCGCAGCAGCAACGGCAACCAGCCGCGGCGTGAGGACGTTTCCGGCGGCTACGAGTACGTAGCGCGCCATTCAGGGCCGACGCCCGACGACAACGTCCTCTTTCGCAGCGAGGACATCGAATTGCTGCGCGGCCAGCGGGTCGCGCTGATCGGTCCCAACGGCGCCGGCAAGAGCACCTTCCTCAAGACGGTGCTTGGCCAGCTTCAGCCGCTGGGCGGGCGGCTGCGCATCGGCGCCAGCGTCCACATCGGCTATCTGGCGCAGGCGCACGACATGCTGGTTCCTGAGAAGACAATACTCGACACGATCCTGGACGCGTCGCCGCGTATGGAGATCGGCCAGGCCCGCAGCTTTCTGGGCCGCTTCCTGTTTTCGGGCGACGATGCGTACAAGACCATTGAGGTGCTCAGCGGCGGGCAGCGCAGCCGGGTCGCGCTGGCGTTGCTGACGTTGCAGGGCGCGAATTTCCTGTTGCTGGACGAGCCGACCAACCATCTGGACATCGACTCGCAGGAAGTGCTGGAAGACATGCTCAAGGCGTTCGGCGGCACCGTGCTGCTGGTCACCCACGACCGCTATCTGGTGGACGCAGTGGCGACGCAGGTCTGGGCGCTGGATGCACAGCGCGGCGAGATGCGCGCCTACGAGGGCAACTACAGCGCCTATCTCGCTGCCAAAGCGGCTGAGGAAGAAACGGCCAGCGAAAGCCAGGTCGACGATAGCGCGCTGAGCGACGCCCGGTTGCACCGCGAACGCTCAAGAGAAGAACGCCGCCAGCGCAAAGTTGTCGAGCAGCGCCAGGCCGAGGCCGACCGCCTGGAGGAGTTGATCCACAGCATGGAGCGCCGGCTGGAGACGCTGGGCGAGCAAATCGCGGCCGCCAGCCAGGCTCAGGAACTGGAGCGTGTCCGCGCGCTGGGCGTCGAATATCAGGCCGTGGCAGACCGGCTGCATCAGCTCATGGAAGAGTGGACGGAGTTCGCACTGTGACTACCCAACTTGTCATCGGCCTCACCGGCAACATCGCCACGGGCAAGAGCGCAGTCGCCCAGATGCTTGCGACTCTCGGCGCGTTTGTCATCGACGCCGACCAGGTCGCTCATCAGGTGATGGAGCCGGGCCAGCCCGCGTATCCAGGCGTTGTTGCCGAGTTTGGCAGCGACATCGCACCGAACGGCGGCCCCATCGATCGCCGCCGGCTGGGCGAGATCGTCTTCGCCGACCCGGAGGCACTGGCGCGCCTGGAAGCCCTGGTACATCCGGCCGTCGGCCGGCGGATCACCGAACTGGTGGTCAGGTCTCCCAACATTGTCATTGTCATCGAGGCGATCAAGCTGCTGGAGTCGGGACTGAGCCTGCGATTGTGCGACGAGGTGTGGGTCGTGACTGCGCCGCGTGACGCCCAGCTCAAGCGACTGATGGAGAGCCGCGGGCTGAGCCACGATGACGCTGTTTTGCGGATCGACGCCCAGCCGTCGCAGGCAATGAAAGTGGCCCAGGCCGACGTGGTGATCGACAACGACGGTGACCTCGACGCGCTGCGCCAGTCGGTCGAACGGGCCTGGCGCGCCGCGGTCAATTCACAAAAGTAAGCCGGAGGCCATATGAACACCCTGCAAAGCATGTATCATAAACATCCAAACCTGGTGATGTGGGCCGTATTGTCTATCGGCATGGTCATCATTCTGCTGCTGGCGGCGCGTGACGTGGGCTTCACCACGACGCAGTGGCTCGCGCTGGTGGCCGCGACGGTCGGCCTGGCCGGCCTGTGCGCCTGGATTATCGGTTGGGAAGACTAGTGCTTCGTAAGATTGGGTAATGTCATTCTGACAAGCGCAGCGAGGAAGAATCTCGACCTGCACGTACCTTAGATCCTTCGCCTTCGGCTACCAAGAAACTGGGTTATGTCATTCTGAATGGGTCTTACGCACAACGCTCATTTCAGCGAGCCGCCAATGAAGAATCTCGACTCGCAATGGCAGAGAGATGCTTCATTGGCGATGGCTGCTCGTGCGTATTGGCAGCTGGACCCATTCAGCATGACAACACTGCGTCAAGTTTCTCACTCTATCCAAAGGGCGTCGTGGCGCCTTATGAATCTCAGGATGACAATGACACCGAATAGCAAAAAAGAGACGTTATGAGCAACAAGCGCGATTATTATGAAGTGTTGAGCGTGCCCAAGGGCGCGAGCAACGACGAGATCAAGCGGGCCTATCGCCAGCTTGCTCGCCAATACCACCCTGATGTCAACAAGGAAGCGGACGCCGAGTCGCGCTTCAAGGAGATCAACGAGGCCTACGAGGTGTTGAGCAACGCCGAAAAGCGGGCCGCGTATGACCGCTTTGGACACGCCGGCACCCAGGGCGGTTTCGGTGGTTTCGGCGGCGGCTTTGGCGATTTCAGCTCGATTTTCGAGGACCTCTTCGCCGGCATGGGCATGGGCGCGAGCCAGACCCGCCAGGCCCAGCGCGGCCCGCGCCGCGGCGCCGACCTGCGCATCAACCTGACACTGACGTTCGAGGAAGCGGTGTTCGGCGTGGACAAAGAGGTCGAGGTAACGCGCCTGGAACAGTGTACCCGCTGCGTCGGCAGCGGCGCGGAGCCAGGCACCAACCCGTTGCGTTGCCCGCAGTGCAACGGCGCGGGCGAGGTTCAGCGCCGCCAGCAAAGCATCTTCGGCACGATTTTGACTTCATCGACCTGCCCGCGCTGCAATGGCAGCGGTGAAGTCGTGACAACTCCCTGCATCGAGTGCAACGGCCGCAAGCAGCTGCAGAGCACGCGCAAGCTGACCATCAACGTCCCGGCTGGGGTCGATGACGGCACGCAGATCCGGCTGGCCGGCGAGGGCAACCAGGGTATGTCAGGCGGCCCGCCCGGCAATCTCTACGTCGTGCTGACGGTTCAGCAGCACGCCGTCTTCCAGCGGCGCGACAACGACATCGTCATGGAACTACCGATCAACATCGCGCAGGCCGCGCTGGGCGCGGAGATCGAGGTACCGACGCTGGACGGCACGGCTGTCGTCACGGTGCCACCGGCGACGCAGAATGGCCGCGTCCTGCGTCTCAAAGGGCGCGGCGTGCCCCATCTGCGCAAGAGTGACCGCCGCGGCGATCAATTGATCGGCGTCAAGATCGTGGTGCCAACTCAGCTTACCCCCAAGCAGAAGAAGCTGCTGGAGGAACTGGGCGAGACGCTGGGCACCCCCAAGCTGGGCGACGAGCGCGGCTTCTTCGACAAGCTGGCGGGCGCACTGGGCGACGCGTTCAATGGATAATTCTTCCTCGCACTCAACCTCGTACTCGTACTCCTACTCGTCCTCGTACTCGTCTGAAAAGAACCGAGAGAGAACGAGTACGAGTAGGAGTACGAGTACGATCGGGAGCAGAGGCACGCGACCGTGAAGTGGACCGAAATCAGTGTCGAATGCGACGGCGAGGGTGCGGAGGCGGTGGCTGAGCTGTTCAACCGCTTCAACAGCCGGCCCGGCGAGGCCGACACCGCCGCGGTGATCGAGGTCGGCGGCTACGACCCGGTGGGTGAGTTGGTCGATCCTGTGATCACGGTCCGCACCTACGTGGCCGCCAACGGCGATGACCGCGCTGAAGTCGTGCAACAGATTCGCGAAGGCCTGTGGTTCCTGAGTCGCATCTACCCGCTGCCTGAGCCGTTGATCCGCGATCTGGAGGAGCAGGACTGGGCCAACGCGTGGAAGGCCAGCTACGCGCCGCTGCCGGTGGGCGAGCGGCTGATCATCGTGCCGGCCTGGCTGGCGGACGACGAAGCTGTGTTGGAGGCTGCCCGCGGGCGGCTGCCGGTGATCCTCGATCCGGGCATGGCCTTCGGCACGGGGTTGCATCCCAGCACGCGGCTGTGTATGGCGGCGCTGGAGCGGGCTGTGCAGCCGGGCGACGCCGTGCTGGACGTGGGCTGCGGGTCAGGCGTGCTCTCCATCGCCGCCGGCCGGCTGGGCGCAGTGTCGATCCTGGCCACCGACATCGACCCGATCGCGGTGGAAGCCACAGTGGAGAACTGTCAGCGCAATGGCCTGACACATCTGGTTCAGGCGCGCGCCGGATCGCTGCCATCGCTCGATGAGCGACCGCAGGGCTGGCCGGTAGTCGTCGCCAACATACTGGCCGAAGTGATCGTCTTATTGCTGGACGAGGGCATGGCTGACTTGCTGGCAGCGGATGGCGTCCTGATCATGAGCGGGATCATCGAACCGCGGGCGGACGACGTGCTGGCCGCGCTGCAACGCCACGATCTGCGCCTGGTCGAGCGGGTCGAAGAGGGTGACTGGGTGGCGCTGGCTGCCCGCCGTAACCAAAGCAGCTAGCCGCGCATCCAAAGTCAGGTAACGGCCCAGCGCGCCGCAGGTAAGAGCGACGCAGCGGGACGCGTCCCATAAAACAGAAAGAGATAACTACTCAGCCTTTACTGTTGCGTCACTCCCGCCTCCGCGGGAGTCTAGCGCCTGTGAAGACGTGGATTCCCGCCTCCGCGGAATGACGGGTGAGCAGTTACAGAAAGAGAATGAATTGAGGTAACTCTTATGACCAACAACAACGTTGAGAAGATGATCATTGTCGGCAGCGGCCCGGCCGGCTTCACTGCCGCGCTTTACACCGCCCGCGCCAATTTGAACCCGCTGCTGATCACCGGCAACGAGATCGGCGGACAGGTTGCCATCACCTATGAGGTGGAGAACTATCCCGGATTCCCCGAGGGCCTGACCGGTCCCGAAATGGTGGAGAAGTTTCAGAAGCAGGCCGAGAAGTTCGGCGCGCGCATCGAATACGACTATGTAAGCAGCGTGGACTTCACGCAGCATCCGTTCACTGTCAGCACGGCCAGCGGCAAGGAATACCGTGCAGAGTCGGTAATCATTTCCACCGGCGCCACGCCGCGCAAGCTGGGCGTGCCGGGTGAGAAGGAATACACCGGTTTTGGCGTCAGCTACTGCGGCACGTGCGACGGCTTCTTCTTCCGCGGCAAGGACGTCATTGTGGTCGGCGGTGGCGACAGCGCGTTGGAAGAGGGGTTGTTCCTGACCAAGTTCGCCAACAAAGTGACAGTCGTGCATCGCCGCGACGAGTTGCGCGCCAGCAAGATCCTGCAAGACCGGGCTGCCAGCAATCCCAAGATGGACTACAAGTGGAGTCACGTCGTCGAGCGGATCAACGCATCGGGCGGCAATGGCAACGGTACGCCGGCGAAGGTCGTTTCGGCGACGTTGCGCGATCTGAAAACCAACGAGGTCTACGATTTCCCGGTGGACGGCGTGTTTATCTTCATCGGCCACACGCCCAACTCGGAACTGTTCCGCGGTCAGCTTGAGATCGATGAAGCGGGCTACGTGATCACCGACAAGCGCATGCACACCAGCGTCCACGGCGTCTTCGCCGGCGGCGAGATCCAGGACTCGGTGTTCCGCCAGGTCGTGACATCAGCCGGCCAGGGCGCGGCTGCAGCCATGGAAGCCGAGAAGTTCCTCGGCGAGTTGGAAGCGCAGAGCTACCACGAGATTCTGGCCGAACATGGCCTGGCCGTGCCCGTGCTGGCGTGATCTGAATTCTGTCCAGACTGAAGCTCCAGGGAATGTTCTCTGGAGCTTTTTCGTTTCTGTACCAACCGGATCCGGTGAGCAGTCTGGCCGCGCGCGTTACCTGGCTGATGGAAGATCTTTATTTCCAATGCTCGCGACACTACCACCGGCTCAACCCGTAGGTTGCTATTTCTGGACCGCTTAGCCGGATCTGTCAAGAAGTTGTATAATGCTGGCCAATGAAGCCGCTAAGATTCGTTGGTTCAAGCCTGGAAGATCTGCGCGATTTCCCGGCTGAAGCGCGTAGACAAGTCGGATTTGAATTGTTCACCATACAGCGCGGGCGTGATCCGTCAGACTGGAAGCCGATGACGAATGTCGGACCGGGTGTGAGAGAGATTCGTATTCGCGTTCTCGGTGAGTGGCGGGTGCTTTATGTCGCTAAATTCGAAAGCGCCGTCTATGTGCTTCACGCGTTTCAGAAGAAGACTCGCAAGACCCGACGCGAGGACATCGAACTTGCACGACAACGCTACCGACAGATCGAGGAGTAGTCGATGAGTGAAACGATCATTGAGTCCACTGGGAATGTTTTTACCGATCTCGGATTTGAGCCGGGAGAGGCAGCGATTTTACAAATGCGCGCTAAGTTGATGCATGACCTGCGCCAGTCCATCGACACCGCCGGCATGAGCCATGCCGAAGCAGCGAGAAGACTGGGCGTTTCACAGGCACGCGTCTCCGATTTGGTCCATGGTAGGTGGGAGAAGTTCAGTTTGGAGATGCTGATTACTCTCGAAGGTCGCATAGGGCGTCAAGTGACATTGGAATTCCTACCAGAAGTGGTTGTATAACGAATTGCTTTCGTGGCTACCCGCCCATCTGCTCCTGATTACCGGTCAAATTCATGTTTTTCCAACTCAGCCGAAATGACCTCACCCGCCGCAAGCCGCCGCTGGTACTGATTCACGGCGCGGGCGGAACGCATCAGCACTGGCCGGCCGTGCTGCGCCGTCTGCCTGACTGGACGGTCTACGCGCTGGATCTGCCTGGACACGGCAGATCCGAGGGGGAAGGGTGCAACACCGTCGCAGCATATCGCGAGGTGATTTTCGAGTTCTGCGAGGCTCAGGGATTGGAGCGGGTTGTGCTGGCCGGCCATTCCATGGGCGGCGCGGTGGTCCAGGATTTTGCGTTGCACTACGGCGGAAGGCTGGCCGGCATGGTGCTGGTGGGCACCGGTGGCAAGCTGCGGGTCGCGCCAGCGATTCTCGACGGGTTGCTGAGCGACTTCGATGCGACTGCCCGCCAGATCACCGAGTGGTGCCACGGACCGCTGGCCACGGAACAGCAGAAGCGCATCTATCTGAAGCAGTTGCTGCAGGAGTCGCCGACTGTGGTTCACGGCGACTATGCAGCGTGCGATGCGTTCGATCTGCGCGCCGACCTGCCGTCGATCCACACCCCGGCGTTGACGATTTGCGGCAGCGCCGACATCATGACCCCGCCCAAGTTCAGCGAGTATCTGGCTCAGCACCTGCCAGATGCACGCCTGCATCTTGTTCCGAATGCCGGACACATGGTGACGCTGGAAGCGCCGGAAGACCTCGTCGAAACGATCGCAGAATTTCTGCGCAACGTCCCGTAAACCGATCAAAGATCGAGGCCTTGCAGGCCGTTCATGCCGAGGATCAGCGAGGCTTCGCTGCCGTGATGCAGGTCGTGTTCCAGCACATGGTAAATCACCCAGCTGCGCGACACCTGGTATACCTGGCCCTCCCATTCATCGGGAAATGTCTTGGCGCAGTCGGCGGGCGTCCAGCGCTGCAAGCGGGAGTCGATGAACGCCCACGTTTCCTCGAGACCACGCACCAGCTCCGCCGCGCTGCGGGGCGGTGACTCGCGCTGGCCCCACAGCATATAACCGTCCATTGCCTCATCGGGGTCCTGCAGAGTCGCGCTGAACCAGCCGGCCCGGACCAATATGATGTGCTGCAAAACCTGCCCCAGCGGCCACATGCCCGGCGCCGGTTGCAGCAGGAGTTGCTCATCGGTCAGCGGGGTGACACAGCTTTGCAGCTTCGCGTTGTAGCCGCGCCAGTTCTCGTAGATCACGTCGAGCGTCGATTGTCCTTCTTGTTCCATTTGTTTCTCCTTGAGATCAAGTTCTCGGATATGGCAGTTCTGACAAACTGCTCGCTGTCCCCGTCATTCCCGCCTTCGCGGGAATCCATCTGTTGTAAGCACTGGACTCCCGCCTTCGCGGGAGTGACGTTGCGGCGATCACCTAGCTCCGAATAACGCGAACTCCGATGGCTTCCGAGCGTCCTTTCAGAGTCAGTGTGCGCTGCTCGCAATCGGAAAGGGGCATGCGGGCCATCTGGCAGGTTGCTTCGCTTACCAATATTTCGCCGGGCCGCGCTTCCGATGCCAGGCGCGCGGCGACATTGGCCGGGTCGCCCAGCACAGTGATGTCGCTCACGCTGGTGCTGGAACCCACCGCGCCGACATAGGCAACGCCGGTGTGTATGCCGACCCCGACCTGAATCCAGGGGCCTTCGGGGGTGTTGTAACCGGTTGCACGAAGAAGCCCGCGGGCCGCCTCAACTGCCTTACGTCCGTGTTGCGGACCGGCGATGCCCGGGACATAGAGACCAATGAGGGCGTCACCGATCAGTCGGTTGATCAGGGCATCAGACTGGCCCAACTGCTCAGCACAAACAATATAGTAGCGGTTGATAAGGCGATGAAACTGCACCGGGCCGATCTGCTCAGCCAGGCTGGTTGAGCTGCGTACATCGGCAAACAGCATCGTGAGCTGCATTTCCAGCCCGACCTGGTACTTCTTGACGATCTTCTCGCAGCGATCACACAGACTGGGGTTGAAGCTGGAGTGACCGGCGCCAAATCCTGCCAACCTCACAACTGCGCCGCCAACGCCTTGAAAAGGCGCATTGCAGACCCGACAGCGCGTCTCGGATGGCAGGTACCTGAAAACTCTGTTGACAGCATGGACCTTCAGACCCAGTCGCGAATGATCGCCGGTCAAATAGGCCCGCCAGAGTTCGGATGCCCACGCGGACTGCTTGTCAATCGAAACAAGTTCCTCTGTCTGATCGGTCATGACGACTCCTCATGCTGCCTGGTCTCCATCATCTGCGCCAGTTTGACTCTGGCGTTGCGCGCCGCCCGTCCGCGATGGCTGATCTGGTTCTTGACAGCCGGTTCCAGTTCTGCCAGCGTGCAAGCGTAGTCGAAATCCGCGACAAGAAACACCGGGTCGTAGCCAAAGCCATTGTCGCCACGCGCAGCATCGGCCACGCGACCATCGAAGGCGCCTTCCGCGGTTTGCACCTCGCCGGATGGCGCAACCAGAGCCACAACACAGCGGAAGCGCGCGCTGCGATCCGCCGCAGGTACGCCAGCCAGCTTTGCCAGCAGATAATGAGTGCGTTCCTTGTCGCTGCGGGCGTCCGGCGCCCCGTACCGCGCTGATCTGACCCCCGGCTCGCCGTTCAGCGCGTCGACTTCCAGCCCGGAGTCGTCGGCCCAGGTCAGCAGGCCAGTCGCGGCGGCATAGGCGCGTGCTTTCAAGATGGCGTTTTCTTCGAAGGTGGAACCCGTTTCATCGACTTCGAAGGTGATCCCCTCGGCGTCCAGGTAGGTTACTTCCAACGGCAGATCAGCCAGCAGTTCGCGGTATTCGCGCACCTTGCCGGGATTGTGAGTGGCGATAAGAAGTCTGGTTGGCGACACGACAGCGTTCCTCCAATTTGGGATGGCAAATTGACCGTGTGCCAATCATAACATATAATCCACAGGCGATGAATTGCCAGCCAGCTGCACTATGGAGGAGTCGCCGCCATGCCTGAGTATCCACTGCGCCTGTTCAGTGGTAGTGCTAATCGTTCATTGGCCGAAGAAGTTTCGGCCGTCCTCAAGCAAGAAAGCCTTGGCTACTGCAAAACTACCTACCTGCCTGACAGCGAAATCCACGTTCAAATCAACGAACTGGTCCGCGGCGACGACGTTTTCCTGATCCAGCCCTGTTCCGCTCCCGTCAACGATCACTTGATGGAACTGCTGCTCTATCTGGACGCGTTTCACCGCGCCTCGGTACACAGCATCACTGTGGTCATGCCCTACTTCCCGTACGGACGCCAGGAGCGCATGGCAGTTGGCCGTGAAGCGATCAGCGCGCGTGTGGTGGCGCGGATGATGCAGGAGCTGGGCGCCAGTCGCGTCATCTATGTGGACATTCATGCTGAAGCGACTCAGGGTTTCTTCGACATCCCGGTCGATCCGCTGTCGGCGCGCAAGGTGCTGGCGGCGCATTTCAAGGACGATCCCAAGTTTCGCGACGCGGTTGTCGTCTCACCGGATGTGGGGCGGACCAAGCTGGCCAGCCGCTTTGCCGAGCTGCTGCAGTTGCCGCTGGTGCTGATGCACAAACGGCGCGAAGGCTTTCACCAGGTGCGCACCACCCATGTCGTTGGCGACATCCGCGACAAAATTCCGATCGTAATCGATGACGTGATCGCGGGCGGCAGCATCTTGACGCAGCTTGACGGCCTGATCGAGGCGGGTGCGCGGCCGGAGATCTACCTCGCGATTACCCACCCGGTGTTGCTGCCAACGGCGCTGGAGCGGCTGGACAAGCTGGATTACATCAAGCAACTGGTGGTGACCAACACGGTGCATGTCCCGCCAGAGAAGATGCACCCGAAGCTGGTGGTGAAGTCGGTAGCCCCGCTGCTGGCCGAGGTGATCTTCCGCATCTGGACGCGACGCTCGGTCAGCCCATTGTTGCAACGCCCCAAGGATGACATCGATCCGCCGCTGCTGCGCCTGGCTCAGCAAAGCGCGCAGGGCGTAGATATTTCCCAGATCTTCGAAGGAGACGAGTCGCTTGTTACCGTGGATTGATCAGATGTCGCCCTGGCTCGCGCTCGCAGCGCTGGCCGTTGCCATTGCTGCGCTGGTCGTTGCCGTCTACGCGTGGCGGCAGATGAAGACTGTGCAAGCCCAATACGACGCCCTGACCAGAGGCGCCGATGGCGGCAACCTGGATGCGGTGCTCAACCAGCATATGGAGAATGTGCGCGCGGCGCTGATAGAGGCAGCGGCCGCCAAGGAGACGGCTCAACGGGTTGAAGAGCTTGGCCGCAGCCATGTCCAGCACGTGGCGGTGTTGCGCTACAATCCCTTCAGCAATACCGGCGGCGACCAGTCCTTCGTGTTGGCGCTGGCCGACCACAACGGCGACGGGGCGTTGATCAACAGCCTTCACACCCGCGACGGCACGCGAATCTATGCCAAGCCGCTGGCAGGCTGGGGTTCCGCCCATACGCTGAACGAAGAAGAACAGGAAGCGCTGGCGCGCGCGCGTGGCTCAGCAGTCGCAACAAGCAATGGAAAGGTATGACGATGTTTAGCAAGGAACGCAAGCCCGACCCCGACGTCATCGACGTAACCATTGGCCCGCGGGCAAGTTTCAGCGGCGACCTGCGCTGTGATGGCAGCATCCGAATCGATGGCGTGATGGAAAGCGGCCGGCTGGAAACGCTGGGTAACGTGATCATCAGTCCCGGCGCCAAAGTGATGGCCACCATCAACGCACGGACGGTGTCCATCTCCGGCGCCTTCAACGGCGAGATCGACGCGCTGCGGGTCGAGTTGCTGGAAGGCGGCCGCGCCTGGGGCAAGATCAAGGTTGCGTCCTTCCTGCTGGACGAGGGAGCCTACCTGCGCGGCGAGCTGGTGATGCAGGATGAGACGCCGGCGGAACCATTCGTGTTGCCGCGCGGCACCGCACCGATCCCAGTTGTCGAAACACCTGCGCCGGCTTCCACCGCCGAAGCTCCTGACGAGGGCTAACCCGGCAGAAATACTACTTTTCTACATCCTTTCTGACGATGATGTCCACCGCACACGATGATATACTCTCAACGGAACAGTTGCGCTTTCAACACCGTGAAGTCCTGTCGCCCGGTGGTATTTGCCATAAACGAGGAAAATTCAGGCTGTTTTGCCCAGGCAAACAGCAATGGTAGAATAGGTACTGTGATTGCCGCATAGTTTCCGCCATACCGCGGATCCTCAACTGTATTCCGGACGGTAGCGCCGTCGCCCGACTGTTCAGTAGTTTGGAAGAGAGGAGTTCGTCGAATGTGTTGTGCGTTTCTTGTTCTGGTCACGCTGGGGCCTCGTGTTCTCAACGCCATTTGGTGGCTTGTTGATCCGGTGCGCTGGCAGGCGGCGTTCCTTAGTTGGCCTATCAGCTGGTGGCTGTGGCCGGTCGCGGGTATTGTCTTGGTGCCCTGGACCACGCTAATGTACGTAATAGTGGCGCCAGGTGGCGTCACCGGGCTTGACTGGCTGTGGATTGGCCTGGGGCTGCTCGCTGACATTGCATCGTACAGCAGTAGCGCCAAACGCCAATCACTTCCTGGCTATTCGGGATATTAGAAGCATGGTCGGCAGGGGCATTCCTGCCCCTGCTCCGACAGATCAAACGAGCGAATTAGGGAAAGGAACACTTCTATGATTAATGGACCTGTCGATTTCGTAGCCGTTGGCCTAAAAGGCGGCGGTCTCAACATGGAGTTGGTCGGCAATCTCCTGGAACTGGTCAACAGCGGCATTGTGCGCATCATCGATGCTGTGGTGGTGATCAAGGACGAAGATGGCGAGGTTGAAGCCATGGAGCTGGAGGATCTGGACGCGGAGACAGTCGCCATGCTCAAGCCATTGACGGATGACCTCACTGGCATGGTCTCGCTCGAAGACATTGCGATGATCAGCGATTTGCTGGAAAACGATACGCGCGTCGTCATGATCCTCTTCGAGAACCTTTGGCCCATCAAGCTGCGAGAAGCTGCCCTGCGTAATGGCGGACAGTTGCTGATTCACGTCCGCCTTCCGGACGAGACAGTGCAGCAAGCGTGGGAAGATATGTCCGGTCTCTAGCCGGCCGCGAAACTGAAAACAATCAACCGACACCAGTTTGTAGTTAACAGGAGTATACAGCATGTTAAGAAGAGCAATGCGCCGCGTCGGACGTGTCGCAGTTGGCACTGCGGTCGTAGCCGGGACTGCCGGCGCCGTCAGTCACCACCAGCAACAGAAGTACGCCGCCCAGGATCAGCAGGCGTACGAGGCACAACAGTACGAGGCGCAACAAGCCCAAGGTCAGGATTATGCCGAGCCGGCACCTCAGCAAGCTGCGCCCCAGGTAGTCTATGCGCCACCGCCTCCGGCAGCCGCTCCCGCCCCGGATATGGGCACCCAGTTGCAGAATCTGGCCGACTTGCATTCCTCCGGCGCCCTGACTGACGAGGAGTATGCCGCGGCCAAGGCGAAGGTTATCAGCGGCTAAGCCTACCCAATGTAGCCAGAGCATCGCGACTGGCAATCAAGCAAACGGTTATACGCAACTGGCGTCGTTATTTTTAGCGGCGCCAGTTCGTCAGTATCACCAGATCCACAAATGGGATCGTATTGACAAATTTCACAACAAGGAGAACATATCATGAGTGAAGAACAGCAGACGGACGTACAACCGACCGACTCTGAGTCCACCGAGACCACCGAGGTTCAGCCGAGCGATGCACCGCAGGCCGAAACCCCGCAAGAGGCCATCCCTGCCGTTGGTTTTCTTGTCGTCGCGTTTGTCGATGAAAACGCTGCCGACGAAGCGCTTGACGAGATGAAGAGGGCCAAGAAGCAAAATGAATTCTACTTTGAAGACGCAGCGGTCATTCGCCAGGACGCCAACGGCAAGGTTCACTACCACGAAACTGGTGACATGAGCACTGGCAGGGGCGCGGGGTACGGCGCTATCGTCGGCGGCGTTCTCGGCATTCTGGGCGGGCCGGCAGGCATAGCGCTGGCCGCCGGCGCCGGCGCGGCTGTTGGCGCGGCGCTTGCCCACCGCGACTCTGGATTCCGCGACGAGAGCCTGAACACAATCGGTGTCGCTCTCAGGCCCGGCACGTCGGCTGTTGCCGCCATCACCAGCCACGAATTCCTGCGGGCGGTCCAGCAGCAAGTCAGCATCGAAGACATTCGCACCGTCATCAGGAACCTGTCGCAGCGAATCTCCGACCGGCTGGCAGAAAACATGAATATGGCGATTGGCCTGATCCTGACCGAGGATGGCCTTGGTATCAAGGAAGTCGCTGCAAACAAAGACAAGGTCGAGGTAACAGGTGCAGTTATCACCGATGATCTCGTCGCCGTCGGAGCAGGTATCGCGACGGCTGATGGCGCGGCCTATGAAATCGCTGTCGCTACCGAAGAGGGCGCGGTCGTAGAAGCCGGCGTCATCACCGACGAAGGCGCTGTGGTTGTCGATGACGTGATCACCGACGAAGGTGAATTGATCGCCGCAGCGGTTGCTGTGCCTGAGACGGCGACCGACGAGACAGCTGGCGACAGCGAAGCGACGGCGGACGAAGCTGGGGCTGCCGATGAGGCCGCCTCAACCGAAGAAGCTGCCTAACCACTTGCGAGTCCTGGACACCGGGGGCTTGCACAAGTCCCCGGTGTCCAGGACAAAATCGAGCGAGCTTCCCAGCTTTCTACCCCTTTCAAGGACGGCGTTTCAGTACGGGACGCAACCCACCGGGTCTCGATACGCTGCCGACGATTTTTTCTACTGGATAGCCCCCGTTTCCATTTCCACCAGCTTCGCGCCGCTTTGCCTTGTAGTTGGGACAAACGGTCACAGACTCCGCCCGGCAGCAATACGGCCTTGTGTCCGCATGTGCTGAGAGAACATGACCAACCAAGCCAAACCATTCAGCGGTCTCAAACCGGATCCAAAATCTCTCGGTCGGGACATCGTCGCTGGATTGGTCGCGGCGGTCGCTGCCATTCCTGACGGCATGGCGTCAGCAGTGTTGGCTGGTGTGAACCCGGTGGCCGGCCGTGCACGACTGGCGGACGTCAGCGACGAGGTGCGCGAACAGTTGACCCGCACAGGCACGTTGACGGCCGTCGGCGCAGAGCACGTCTTGCCGGCCGACTCGCGCTTGGTTGGTTCGATCAACGCTGGCCGGGCTGCCGGTGAGGCCGTTCTGGCCGCTCTCGCCAAACAAGGTGCAGACGCGGCATAGGATGCCGTCAGCGATCGCTATCGATTTCACGCAACTTGCCAAGGCGTGTAGAATGTCAGTCTGCGCCGGCTGGCATCCGGGCCTTTCCGGGCAAGCATCTTGTTTGGATCTTCGACATTTCCCGTTCGGTTACTTTTCGGAAGGAGTATTTCCATGAAACGACCTATTGGCGTGACCATTCTTGCTGTCTTTACCGGCCTGCTGGCTTTGCTGGCGTTAGTCATGACGCTGCAATTCCTGGGCCTTTTCCCCTGGCTTGGACCTGGTCCCACCGTTCGCACGTTTAACCTTTGGTACGCACTGATGTATGGTCTGCTGACCTGGGTGTGGCTGTGGGTGACCCAGATGCTGTTGAGCCTCAACTACAGCGCCTGGGTGTTCGCAGTTGTGATCACGATATTCAACCTGATAGTTAATCTCGTGGCCATCATCGGTGGTACCCCCACCCAACTGCTGTCGGCCTCGATCATCCTCAACGCCTTGATTCTGATCTACGCCATGCTGCCCGGAACCCGGCGTGCGTTCGAACCATCGCGCGAAGCCCAGGCGAAAGCCTTAGCTGACGCCCGGGCGGCGCAAGCACAAGCTGCCCAGGCGGCTCAAGCCGCTCAGGCACAGGCTGCCCAGGCCGCACCACCGGTTCAGGATCCACCGGCGAAATAGGCACCAACCAGGGGGCCGGGCGTCTGAGACGTTTGGTCCTCCCACTTCCGGCGCATTGAAAACAGGCCGCTGACAGACGCATTTCTCTGTCAGCGGCCTGTTCGTTTTTCTCCAACCGGTGTCACGTTCAAACTTCGCAAGTCGCCGGCTCAATATGCGGCTTGCCCAGATCGCTGCAGTGCGATCGTAACTCGAATCGGCGACTGCCGAAAGTCGTCGCAGACCTTTACACCTCGCGGTAGCCGACCTGCGGACGCGTGCCCGATGCTCGGGTGCGTCGTCGCAATGTATGCGACCAGCCGCCCGCTCGTCCTTGCGCCAGGCCCACCACCACCATCATTCCGAATCCAAACACATAGAGCAGCAGGAACGGAACGGCGTAATCGTGGCCGCGCAGCAGCGCCACAGCCACCGTCGCCAGCGCGTACAGCGTCAACCCCAACTCGCCCAGTACCATCCCGGTCAAAGGCAGCGCGTAGGGTTTGTTGCGCCACTGGCCGCTGCGCTGCTCAAGCTGGAACTTGGGCGTACGCCGGAAGTCGGTCGGCCGGTTGCGCAGACCATGAAAGACCGCAACCGTGTTGTTGAGCGCCAGGCCGGTGCCCATCAGCACCAGCAGCGGCAGCGCCGTCAACCGCCAAAGCCATCCCTGGCGGCCGGCCTCACGTCCGTGCAGCACCTGTTGTGAAACGGCGTAAAGCAGCGGCGGTCCAATGCTGGCGATCCCCAGATACGCCATCATCCAGCGGACCGGGCTGTTGGCAAACCCGTCGAACCAGAGCAGCGGCAGCGTCAACAGTAACAGCAGCAGCATCAGCGGGTGGCAGAAATACGCGCCAAGATGGATCAGCCCCTCGATACGGTGGCTCAACGGCCTGTCGCTTCCTGCTACTGAGCCGGCCAGCTTGCGGAAGGTCTGGATCGATCCGGTCGCCCAACGGGCCTGCTGGCGCTTGAGGGCGGCCAGTTGCGGCGGAATCTCAGCCGGCGCGGCCACATCGCCCAGATACATCCCCTGCCAGCCCTTGAGCTGTGCACGGTAGCTCAGGTCCAGATCCTCACACAACGTGTCGGCCTGCCAGCCGCCGGCGTCTTCGATGCATGTGCGCCGCCACAACCCGGCGGTACCGTTGAAGCCAAAGAACCAGCCGCGGCTCTGCCGCACCGTCTGTTCGACCACGAAATGCCCGTCCAGCGCCAGCGCCTGGGCGCGCGTCAGCATGGAGTAGTCTTCGTTGAGATGCGCCCAGCGGGTTTGCAGGTAGCCTGCCTTGACGTTGGCAGCCAGCGCGGGCACAGTGCGCAACAGAAAATCCGGTTGCGGCACGAAATCAGCGTCGAAAATGGCGATGAAATCGCCCGTGGCCTCCGGCAGCGCAGCCGCCAACGCGCCGGCCTTGAAGCCAGGTCGCAGCGTGCGGTGCAGATGCTGGATATCCACGCCTTGCTGGCGGTAGCGTTCGACGCAGGCCGCCGCGATGGCTGTCGTTTCGTCGGTCGAATCGTCCAGCACCTGAATTTGCAGGCGGTCACGCGGATACTCCAGGCGCGTCACGGCCGCCAGCAGCCGCTCGGTCACATGCAACTCGTTGAACACTGGCAACTGCACAGTGACCGCCGGCCAATTGGCCGGCGGCGATGGTTCGGTCTGATTTTCAGGGCGCCGGCGCAGGTAAAACACCGTCAACAGTAGTGAGTTCGCGCCGTAGATGGCCAGCAAGATGGCCGCCGCGGCGTGCAACAGGGTTAGAACGAGCACTCGTTCACTCCTTGGGATTTCATTCGTCGTTACGCTGCTCTGCGAAGCAAGCTCGTGTCACAGCCCGCATTGTGTTTCGATGCACAGGGAGAGCAGTATAGCATTTGGCGCACGTTCGGCCAAAAGCATGCGCCATCGAAGATGTTGTTCTTCACCGGGCGGGTCATCCTTTTCGTCAGCGGACCACCGATCGATAGACTGCCAACGTCTGCTGGGCGGCCGCTTGCCAGGTGAACCGGGCGACACGGGCCAGACCGGCCAGTCGCAACCGGTCGTGTTGCGCCCGATCAGCCAGCACCTGGCCCATCGCCGCAGCCAGAGCATCGGTGTCAGTCGGATCAACCAGCACGGCTGCGTCACCGGCTACTTCCGGCAGCGAACTGATCGAACTGGTGACCACGGGCACGCCGCTGGCCATTGCCTCCAGAACCGGCAGGCCAAACCCCTCAGAGAGCGACGGGAACAGGAACAGATCGGCGTCGCGGTAGAGCCGCGCCAGTTCGTCCTGCGACACAGCGGCCAGACGATGCACGCGGCGCACATCCAGACCGGGATATGCCGCTGCCAGCGCGGCGTCGGGCAAATCATCCTGGCCGACCAGCACCAGGTGATGTGGTAACGTCGAGGCGCTGGCCAGCCGCACAAACGCTGCCAATGCGCCCTGCCGATTCTTGTTGGCAAAGCTGCCCCCGACGAACAGGATAAAGGGCCAAGCGGCCGCGGTCACACTGGACCCGCTGGCTGGATGGAACACTTCCCGATCAACGCCTTCGTGCACCACGACGCAGCGATCGGCTGGCGCCGCCAGCATCTCAATGGCATCGGCGCGCGTCGCCTGGCTGACGCAGATCAAACGGGCCGCCCGCCGCGCGGCAGCCATCTGGCGCGCGTACCAGATGCGATTGATGGCCTTGTCGTTGAAAAGCTCCGGCATCCGCAGCGGCAGAAAGTCGTGCAGAGTCACCACCAACGGCTGGGAGACCCGCCAGGGAATGCCGGGCACGCTAAACGCCGCTACAAAACCGGGAACGTGGAAAAGATCAGCCTTTTGTTGACGCAGCAGCAGCGGCAGCGCTGCCTGGTGGCTGGCAAAACCGGTGAACCGCCCCAGCGGCGGCTTGGGCAGTGACAGCAACGCGACGCGCGCCGGCAAGCTGCTGAGCGCCAGATCGCGGCAGAGCTCCGTTTCCCCGCCGTGGACGACCAGCAGGTAGTCGTTGTCGCTGTCCAACGCCAGCAGCGCGCGCAACAGCTCGCGCGTGTACGTGCCGATGCCGCGCGCACGGTGACCAGTCTGTAGCGGCGTAGCATCGAACAGAATACGCATGGCAAGCCAGCGACGACGACCGGGTCGAACCTCAGCCTGAAGAATTGGGTAGATCGACCGGCCCAGGGGTCGGAGTTGGGCGCTCGATACGAATCTGGACCGAGTTGGGCACCACGGTAGTACGCAGCCCTTCAGGGAAGATCAGCGTCGGTGTCACCGTGTGCGTGCCAGGAGCGAGGTCCGTAACATCCACCACCACGCGCACCAGTTTGTTATCCGCATTGATCTGATTGAGTATGGGCAACGGCCCGGCCAGCAGGACATCGACCGACGAAGGACTCCTGCCTACCGTGTCGCCGTCGCGCATTCCCGTGACCTCCACCGGCACGGTCAGACGGAGGTTGCCCTGTTGCGGCACGACAGAAACCGTCACTTCGACGCTGCCCTCGGTGACGCCGCTCTCGTTCAATGGCGTTACCCCGGCGGGCGGCGCAAGCGGCACGCGGCGCACGATCTCACCCGCGACGCCACTGACATCCACGGGAATCGTGTCAACAAAACTGCCAATTTCGTCCAGGGTTGACGGCGGTCCCAGGAGGGTGACCGTGTTGGGAACGACGTTGATGTTGCTGATCCAGTAGCCGGGTGCGACGGTGCCGGTGATCACCACATGGACGGCGGCGTCGCGCGTGTTGAAGCGCTGATTGATCGGTACGGTGACCTGTACGGTTTCAGGATCAGTGGTGAGGCCGGTCAGCACGTTGCCAGCGGCGTCTTTGAGGACAATGGGGCGCTCTTCGCGCACTGTGCTGCGGGCGCCACGCAGTTGCACCGTAGCCTCGGCGCGGGCTACCTGATCCACAACTTCGCTGGGGCCGGTCACAACCAGTTGCGCTGGTAACGCGGTGGCGTCGCCGGCGATGTCGTACGAGAAGGGCAGTGTCTCGCGGTCCACAATCGAGACGGCGACCGTCAGCGTCTGGCTGGCGCGGGGCTGCAGTTCGACGTCCAGCGCATCGGGGTCCTTTGAAATCACACGAACTCGATCATCGCTGGAACTGATCGACACCGGCACGCGGTGGACGTCAGGCCCCAGGTTGGCCAGATCAGCCGTCGCGCGGAAGCTCTGCGGCGTGATCGCATCGACCACATCCTGGGGCGCCTGGATAACCGCTGTGACGGTCTGCGGAAGCTCGCTGACAACCAACAAGTCCTTTGGCTGATTGATTGCGCGCAGCGGAATCGTGCTGATCGAGGAGGTTCTGGGCGGGTTCACCTGGTTGGCGACGATCAGCCAGGTCGCCACAGCCAGCAGGCACGCTGTCAAAAAAGTGGCCGCCAGCCCGAACGAGTCCAGCATGACCGCGCGTGGGGCGCGTGGGACGCGCGCCGGCGGCCGGTTGCGTCGTTTGATCGCGATCATACTCTTCAGGCCGCCGGAACTGGCCTGCAACGGATCGTAGAACCGATAGAGGTACTCGCGCAGTTCGGTGGCGTCCAGATTGCGATGGAGCAGACCGTTCTCAGCTACCGAAATGGCGCCGGTTTCCTCCGAAACGACAACAGCCAGACAGTTGGACGTTTCGCTGATCCCGAGCGCAGCGCGATGGCGCGTCCCCTGGTGCATACCGTCGGGCAGCGCTTGCTCGCTGAGCGGAAGGACGCAGGCGGCCGCGGCAATTCGATCTTCACGAACCACCACCGCGCCGTCATGCAAGGGTGTTTTGTCCTGAAAGATCGTCTCCAGCAAGTCAGCGGACAACTCCGCTTGCATGGTGACGCCGGTGCCGATGACGTCGTTCAGCTCGGTCGTCCCCTCCAGCACGATCAGCCCGCCGACGCGCCGCTGGCTGAGGTTGCTGGTGACACGCAGCAGCACCGGCACGACCCGATGGACCAGTTCGGTTGGCCGTATCTGCAGAAAACCCAGAGTACGGCCAAGCCGCTCCAGCCCGCGGCGCAGCTCCGGCTGGAAAATCAACGGCGTGGCGATCAAGCCCAGAACCAACGCGGCCCGCAATACCCAGGTGAAGGTGGGCAGCCGCAGCAGCGCCGACACGCCGACGGCGAACAACGCCAATATCAAAATGCCGCGCAGCAACACCGCTGCCTGGGAGCGACGCACCAGGATCAGAATACCGAAGTACGTCAGCGAGACAAGCAGCAGATCGAATACAGTTTCAATCTGGCGCAGGCTGTAGACCAGGTACGCCAGGTTTTCGGGCAACCGGTCCAGCGGGAGGAAATCAAGCATAGGAAGACGAAATCATCAACAAGACATGGATGCCATCGACAATATCAACGGCTATCAACCATGACGCCGACAGCCCGCTGTAAGTTGCGCGCATCTGCCCGTTTCACGGCCGGCCCACGGCAAATGTTCGCAACGTTACAAGCGATAACCATGGGATCCTCTATTGTTCGTTCAACTCAAGCACACCCTGGCCCCACTCTGTCCAGCCCGCGTTGTGCACCATGATCCACACGTCGTTGCCGAGCTGCCAACGCGAATCCGTGGGAAACGTGAATCTGATGGAAAATCCTTGGGCAGCGTTAGAAGGTGTCGTCGTCGCTGTGCCAGGCACTTCGACAGCCTCGCTCCATGGCCGTCCAGGTTCGACCAGACCTACGGTGACCCGAATTCCAGGCGTCCAGTTGCCGGTCGTCAGAGTAATTTCCGCGCCGGGAACTGCAATCGATGGGTTCACATCGACAGGATGGACAAGGGCTTCCGGTGTGACAGTTGTCGTGTGAGTGGTCGTCGGCGTCGCTGTCGCTGTGCTCGAACCACCCGTGCCGGTGGTGGCAGTGGGCGTAGGCGTTCCACCGGTCGGCGTCGGTGTCACCGTGACGTTGGGGTCGTTGGTTGCGGTTGGCGTCGCAGTGGAACCCGGCACGGCGGTCGGTATCTCGGTGGGCGTCTCCGTGGGCTCGCCGGGTACGTCGGTCGCTGGCAGCGGTGTCAATGTCGGCTGTTCCGGGGTAACGGACGGCGCAAAATCCGTGGGGCCGGGTGTCGCCGATGGCAGAGGTTCCTGAGCAATCACCACGTTCCAGCTTGCCGAGATGGCGCCCGCTCCTTCGCTGTTGCGCAGTTCGACCACAATCATGTGCTGACCGGCAGCAAGCTGCGTTTCAGCCGTGACTTCCTGGCCGGTAGGGCCCTGCCAGGCATCGAGAACCACATCACCATCGACCAGCAAGCGCGCGCCGTCATCAGCGGTCACTGTCCAGCGATACATACCCTCCACGAACTCCAGCGACCGGGTCCACCGGGCAGAGAAGCTGTCCGCGGCCAGCAGATTGGGCGCCGGTCCGCTGCGACCCCAGTCGAAATTGACCGCCGGGTCGTTGCGGATCAATTCAGGCGCGCCGGTCAGGTCGGTAGCCGCAAAGTACTCGCCGCGCCAATCGGGAAACTCATTGCTCTCCTTCCAGCCTGCGCTGATGAAGGCCGGTCCACTGGCGTTGAAATACTCGACAACTACATCGTGGTCGCCGGGCAACAGATCGATGCTGCCGTTGGCCAACCCTGGCTCTGGTCTCCAGCGGTCGATGACGATCTGCCCATCGACATACAGCCGAACACCGCCGTCCGTCGAGACCGTGAAGTCGTAACGGCGGCCGGCGAAGGGTGCACGCGTCGTCCAGCGCGCTGAAAAGCCGTCGGCCGGCAGGCTTGGGTCGGGCGCGTCGCTGCCCCAGTTCATGGACAGATTGTCAACACCCTGCTGCAAGACCGGCGCACCCGCCAGGTCAGGATTATCGAAGTAATTGCCCTGCCAGCCGCCCTCGCCCGAGACGATCAGCGGCAGATCGATGGTTCCGTCGGCAGCGTCCGGTGTACTCTCCAGAGGAGGAATGTCGCTGAGATCCTGCTGGTCAAAACCCTCCTCTCCAGGTGCGACCAACACGCGAAACGTGCGTGCCGCGAAACTGCCAGAGTCCAAACCTTGTACCGCGACAGTGGTGTATCCCTGTTGCAGCCAGGTGCCCGCGTCGATGGTCGCCTGGAAGGTCCCCTCCCCATCGGTCCCTTCAACACGCAAGGCGGCGTCTGCATCACAGCCTTGCTCCGGGTCGCTGACCAGACAGATCGCCACCTGTTCACCACCGCGCCAGCCCAGGCCGCTAACGCTGATCTGACTGTCTTCGTTCACGGGCGCGGCAGCCGGAGAGAGATAGACCGTGGCTGCCATGTCCGGCCGGCCGGCGCGGACGATCAGCACGACGACGATGGCAGCCAAGATCAACAGACCCACAGCAGCGATTGCCAGTACGGCCAACCGTACTCGACTGGTACGCGGTTGGGATTGAGGTGCGGAGGAGGTTTTCATAGGTTGGCAGCCACGTACTCATAAGACTACTGGCTGGGAAAAGATTATAACACAGGTGAGAAGCAGATGCCATGATTTTGACATTGTCTAGGCCGGAGCGTATATTGACAATGCCATCAAATGGAATAAAATGCTGGCGTGTCTGGACCTGCCAGGTACGATGCTCAGCGATGGCGGAAGACTAAACCATGCACGTGCTAGTTGTGCACTCTGATCCGCGTTTCTTTCGCGAGCTGAAACAGCTCATCCTGGCACAAGATGCGACCGGTGCCTATCTGTCCGGATTGGGCGAGATACGCCAGCAACTGGAAGCGCAGTTCCCGGATCTCATCGTGTTGGAGCATCAGTGTCTGTTAGCAGGTGCGGAGTCGTTGGCGGGTGCGTTTCGTCGATCGCAGCGGCTGCCGGTGGTCTTTTTGACCACTGCAGACAGCGATCGTATCCGCAGCGGTGAGGATGTCAACCGGCTTGCAGGCCTGATGGCGCATCTGCACAGCCAGACTGACCAGCGGCGCACGCAACAGATTACGCAGGTTGGCCAGATACGAATCCACAGCGGCCGGATGAGGGTAGCCTTGGGCGAGAAATGGGTCCGACTACCGCCCATCCAGTTTCGAATCTTGCACCACCTGGCGCTGTCGCCCGGTACGGTGATCCCGCATCGCGAGCTGATCGACGTGGCGTGGGGCGCTGAGGCTGCCGATGATGAGGACCGCCGGGATTTCCTGAAGGTGCATATTATGCAGTTGCGCCGGACCTTGGGACCCGATTTCAAGGATTATATACAAACAGTACGCGGACAGGGGTACGCTTTAGTGGACCCTGATTTTGATGATTAAGCTGGAGGTTACGGATGCCGGTTGTAAGGTGCCGAATGGCAGATTGCGTTAATTGGGACGAAGACTATTGTTCGGCAGCCCGCATCAATATCGATGAGGAGGGGGTCTGCTTGACCTATTCTACTATCGATGACAGCGTGGCCGCGATAGATCTGGATGAAGATTGGGACACGGAACTTGAAGAGGAAGAGGAAGACCTGATCGAAGAAGACGACGATGATGACGATGACGACGTCGTTTTGCGCGGCCGCAAGAGTTGGTCCGACTGGTAAGGAACTCGCCAGACTACGCGCCGTCGCCAGTTAGGACCGTCCGTTATGTCGTCCCAAATAAGAGATTCCGTTTGATGCCCCAAATCATCTGTCCCCTGTGCGAGAGCACCTTGACTTTGCCCAAGAACGCCCGATTGAACAGCACGTTCTTCTGTGCTCGTTGCGACTGTTTGCTGCAGGTGGTGGGATTGGAACCGTCTGAAGTGGATTTCCCCTTCAAGGCCAGCGCGACCAGCGATGAACCCAAGCTCGGTCGCCGGCTGAAAAGGCCCGGTCCAACGAAATAAACCGGCGACGTCCCGCAGCCGGCAGGGTGACGGCGCCTGTGCGCGTCACAACAAACGCAGATTGGCTCGCAAGCGGTTGATTGTCGCTCAAGGAGCACAACAAAAAGACGGAGCAAGGCGATGGCCTGCTCCGTCTTTTGATATCTCAATTGAGCGTGTCGTTCCCCGGTGAAGATCTTACTATAGCTGGCTCCTTGCGATCACGCAGGCAATTCAGACGACTTGAACTCAGTCGTCCCAATTGTCATCGTCGTCATCGTCGCCATTGTCCCAGCTATCGTCTTCATCGTCGTAGAGATCGTCGTCAAGGTCATCGACTTCCTCAAACTCGAAGAACTCGAAAGCTTCACCCGACGAGTTGCATTCGGGGCACGCTCTCGGACGGCGGTTGGAACTGCCTTCCTCGATGTACCCGCAATCCATGCACTCCCACTCGCCTTCCAACACCTGGGTCTCCGCTACCCTGGACATTGCCATTTTCCTTACTCCTGAACTAGTTACTTAGGCAGCATGATTTTGCTGTCCGTGCCGAAGTATAGCACCCAAGGAATCGAGAGTCAATAGGTTGTTAGGTGAAGTTACGGTAAAGTTTTTCTTACAATTGCGCTGAAGCTGTTCCAGGCGGATTCTACAACGAGCGCGGCTTCCTCCACGGGTTGCGCAACACAGCCGCGATGCCCAGTACGGCGCCATAGGCCAGGTGCCCGGCGAAGATGAACCATTGCCGCCAAATCTGCTGCACCAGGGGGTTCAGGAACAGTATCACCACGAACGTGGCGATGAACCAGATGAAAAAGCCGTAGTAGACCGCGATAATCATCACCGACGGCGAGTCCACCGGTTCTTGCGCTGTGGCGTAGAGCGCACCCAGCAGCCCGCCCAGAATCAGCATGGCAGCGATGCCGACGACGCTCAGCCCGCCGCTAAAAGCTCCTGGTACGACATCCGCACCGGTGAAAAACGCTCCGGCCGCGTTGACAGGCATCCAGAGGCCCTGGTGCGTCACGCTGCTGCCCAACATGACCACGGTAGCCAGCGCCAGCGTGCCAAGCAAACCGGCAACCACACCCTGACGGGTGGTCAGTATCTCCATCCGGTCCTGGCGTTGATGGTACTCGACGGTCATAGCTCCTCCCCTGGCTGCCAGGCTGTGAAGGGCGCGGCCTCGAAGCCGCCCGCACCGTCTGCCACGACCTGTCGGACGTGCAGTTCTGCGTTGTCCAGCAGGCTGTCACACAAGTTGGTCAGCCGCACGCCGCGCTCAAACAAGGCCAGCGATTGGGCCAACGTCAGGTCTCCCGCCTCCAGCGCCTGCACAGTTTCTTGTAACTGTTCGAAGGCCTCTTCAAAGCTCAGGTCTTGCAATGATTCTGTCATCTCAACTCACTGTTACGTCGAATTCGCCGTCGGCAACCCGCGCCCGGATCGCCATGCCGGACGCCGCCTGGGCGACAGAGGTGATTACGGCGCCGCTGACCGGTTCCTGCAGGATGGCGTAGCCGCGGGCCAGCACTGCGTTGGGGTCCAGGCTGGCCAGCCGCGCCCGCATCCCGTCTACCTGGGCGCGCTGGACGGCCAGTCGATGCGCTGCTGTCCGGGTCATGCTGCGACTCAACTCATCGACCTGCTGGCGGCGCGTGGCAAGTTGCACGGCCGGGGATAGCCGCTCAAGCAGGCGGCGGGTCTGCACCAACTGGCGACGCTCGCGGTCGATATGCCCCGCAGCGGCGCTCTGCAAACGGCTGCGAAGTCCCGGCAATTGCCCTGCCAGTTCAAGCCTGTCGGGCACTGCCAGCGCCGCGGCGCCGGTCGGCGTCGGCGCCCGCTGGTCAGCCGCCAGGTCTGAAAGGGTGAAATCGGTCTCGTGGCCAACGCCGCTGATAACGGGAATCACGCTGGCCGCGATGGCGCGCACCACCTGCTCGTCGTTGAACGCCCACAGTTCCTCGATGGAACCGCCGCCACGGGCAACGATCAGCACGTCGATCGGTTCGACACCCAGATTCCAGGCGTTCAGCAGGTCAATGGCGGCCGCGATCTGGGCCGGCGCTTCGGCGCCCTGCACGGCGGTTGGAGCCAGCAGTACATCGACCAGCGGATAGCGAACTGCCAGCGTCCGCAAGATGTCGCGCAACGCGGCCGCTTTGGAAGAGGTGACGACGCCGATTCGCGCTGGCCAGGCAGGCAATGGCTGCTTGCGCGCCGCGTCGAACAATCCCTCGTCCGCCAGTTGCGCCTTGAGCCGCTCGAATTCCTGGTAGAGCTTGCCAAGGCCAGCCAGATCGAGCCGGTCGGCATAGAACTGCAACTTGCCCTGCGGTTCGTAGAGAGATATGTAGCCATGGATCGCTACCTGCTCACCATCGACCGGCAGCCGGCGCAGCCGCAAGGCGTCGTTGCGCCACATGACGCACGGCACGACAGCCCGCGAGTCCTTCAGGGTGAAATAGCAGTGCCCGGACGCGGCCTGTTTGAAGTTGCTCACCTCTCCCTCAACCCATACGTCGGTGAGATCAGAGTCAACTTCCAGCAGGTTTTTGACGGTGGTGATCAGTTGCGAAACGGTGATCATTGTCTGTCAGGAACGCGCACAAGGCGGCGGGCGTCGTCGGTGGGCGGCACCATCAGATTGATCGCGCCCGGCAGTACCTCGATGGTGACCGGCGTCACGCCAAACGGCTCGGCGTCAACGTGTACCGGCTGCGGCGTATCGGCGTCGATGAGCACGCGCCGACCGGTGGCATAGCCGATACCCGGGGTTCCGAGATGTTGCGCAGTAGTCAGCTTCCACAGCCGGTCCATGCCGTTGAACACCGTGATGTCGTGGAAGAACGTGACGTCCAGCAGGCCGTCGTTCATGGCCGCGTTGGGCGCCATGTCGAACACCACCGCGTAGCGCTGGATGTTGCTGGCAACGGCCAATGCGCCACGACCCTGAAACTTCTGGTCATCGACCTGGACGGTGTAGAGCGGCGCACGGTAGATTTCCCGCACCTGACCAACGGCGCTGGCAACGAAGGCCAGCGCGCCCAGCCATTGCTTGGCGGCAGGGTTGGCGGCCACCTGCGCAGTGACGGCCGCATCCAGCCCAACGCCTCCCCAGCAAACAAAGTATCGCTGGCCGTTCGCGTTTGAGACGCGCCCCAGGTCAACCGCCGTCGCGCTCGATCGGGTCAACCAGCGCGCCGTTTCTAGCAGTGTGTCCATGACGCCCGGGACCGGCACGGGCAAGCCCAGGTCACGAGCCAGCACGTTGCCGGTGCCGGCCGGCAGAACGGCAAGCGCTGCCCTGGGCGCATCGGGATCTGCAGCGGCAAGCCCGTTGGCGACCACATTGATCGTACCGTCGCCACCGGCCGCAGCGACGACGTCAAAACCAGCCGCGCCGGCGGTTCGGGCCAGATCTTCGGTGTGGCGTACGCTGTGCGTTGCGACCGACTCGACCTGCCAACCGGCCTCCTCGATCAGCGAAATCGCATCGGGCAGACGACGGTGCGAACTCCGCGCGCCGGCAGCAGCATTGAAAAGCACTAATACTCGCATGGGTTGGTAGCCTGACACAGCGAGGTTGGTTGATCTGCGGAACAGCCTCGGTGACGCGCATTCTACCACAGGCCGTAAAATGAGAGCAAAGGCTTGAACCGCTGGCAAATAAACACAAATCGATTGACAGGGCGCGGCGACAATGTTAGAATCAAGGTGCACGACCTGACAGCACACTGTCCCTCTCGGAGAACTAACAACCCTGGCAGCGTTACCCTACGAGGAGGTACTCTCCATGATTGATCAGTCTGAGCTACAAAAACTGGTGGATTTTGATGCCCCCAGGAAGGACGTTACCGTACTCAGTTTATACCTTGACGTCGATCCGCGCAGCCGCACTGTCGAGGAATACCGGCTGGCCATGCGACACTTGCTGGAGTCAGTTGACGGACAGGCCAACAAACAGGACCGTGCCCGCATCGAGCGTTTTGTCGAAAAAGAATACGACCGCCAGGGCCGCGGCCTCGTCTTCTTCAGTTGCAGCGCCGAAGACCTCTGGTATGCAATTCCGTTGATGACCCCTGTCAACGACACGGTGTTTACAGGATTGCGGCCCTATATCAAACCGCTGGGCGGCATTCTGGACACCTACGGGCGCTATGGCGTGGTCCTGGTGGACAAGGAGGGCGCTCGCATCTTCGTGTTCAATCTTGGCCGGGTCGAAGGGATCACCGATGTCGTCGGGGAAGATGTCAAGCGGCACAAGCAAGGAGGCTGGGCCTCGTCGCGCTTCCAGCGTCACGAGGACGAAGCAGCCTATCGCAATCTCAAGGAAGCCGCCGATATTTCTGCGGAGCTGGTGCGAACGGGACAAATACGCCGCCTGATTCTGGCTGGCACCGACGCCAATGTCGCGCAGTTCACCACGCTGCTGCCCAAGCAATCCCAGCAAGCAATCGTTACGACTTTCAACGCCGACGTCTCGACCAGCGCCGGTGAGATCGGCGAGCGTTCCCTGATGCTGATCCGCGAGGTCGATGTGACGCGCAAGCAACAACTGGTTCAACGGCTGGTCACCACCGCGTCCAAGGGCGGCCCGGCTGCGCTGGGACTGGGCAACACACTGGCAGCCGGTTTTGCAGGCCGGGTGCACCACCTGCTGCTGGATGACAACTTTGCGGCGCCGGCCGTGCGCTGCGACAACTGTGGCTATGTCGGCATCGAAGAAGCCGACATCTGTCCGCTATGCGAGGCGGCATTGCGCGTGCTGCCGGATGCCGCCGACAGTCTGGTTCGCTGGGCCATGACCCAGGATCTGGAAGTTACCTTCCTGGCCGACAACGCCTTACAGGAAGCCGGCCACATCGGCGCCTTCCTGCGCTACTGATCATCACCGCTCCGACCCGCAGGCTGCCGGCCACCAAATACCGCCAGTCTGCGGGTCGAAATGTTATCGCCGCGTTAGACTTGCGTTAGTCTGCGCGAATATCGTAACCGCAGCCACCAAAGAACGTAGAATAAGATGGCAAAATCATACAACGACGAGTAGTAACTCTTCGAAAACATTGGACCAAGGACAAACCAAAATGATGCGATTTGATCGGTTTACAGAACGAGCACAAGATGCCGCGATGCGGGCATATGAGATATTGCAGCGCTACCAGCACAGTCAGGTGGACACCGAACACCTCTTTCTGGCCATGCTGGAGCAACCCGATGGCCTCGTCACACAGATCATCGAAAAGGTGAACGCATCCGCCCCGGTGATCCGCGGCAAGATCGAAGAGCACCTGGAGCAAAGCCCCAAGACTGGTGGAAACTACAGCGGGCAGGTAGCTCAGGTGTTTATCACACCGCGGCTGAAGCGGGTCATCGACGTCGCCAGCGAGGAAGCCAGCAAGCTCAAAGACGAATACATCTCCACCGAGCACCTGTTTCTGGGCATCGCCGCCGAGCGCAACAGCCCGTCGGCCAATGTGCTGCGCGACCAGGGCGTAACCAAAGAGCGCATCCAGCACGCGGTGGAAGAGATCCGCGGCGGCCAGCGGGTCACCGATCCGGCCGCGGAAACCAAGTACCGCACGTTGGAGCGTTACAGCCGCGACCTGACGCAGATGGCGCGCGAGGGCAAACTCGACCCGGTCATCGGCCGCGACGCTGAGATCCTGCGGGTGATTCAAGTACTGGCCCGGCGGACAAAGAACAACCCCGTGCTGATCGGCGAGGCCGGCGTTGGCAAGACCGCCATCGTCGAAGGACTGGCGCAGCAGGTTGCCGACGACGACGTGCCCGAGCCGCTGATGGGCAAGCGCGTGATAGCGCTGGATCTGGGCGCGATGATCGCCGGGACGCGCTTCCGCGGCGAGTTCGAGGAACGCCTCAAGAACACGCTGGAAGAAGTGCAGCACTCCGACGGCGAGATCATCCTCTTCATCGACGAGTTGCACACTGTGATCGGCGCAGGCTCGGCAGCCGGCGCGATGGATGCAAGCAACATGCTCAAGCCCGCGCTGGCGCGCGGCGAGCTGCGCTGCGTCGGCGCGACCACGCTGGACGAATATCGCCGCTTCATCGAAAAAGACTCGGCGCTGGAGCGCCGCTTTGCGCCTGTCTACGTCGAAGAGCCGACCGTCGAAGACACCATCGACATCCTGCGCGGCATTCGCGATCGCTACGAGGCCCACCACAAGGTGACCATCGACGATCTGGCGCTGGTCGCGGCTGCTCGCTTGGGGCAGCGCTACGTCACCGATCGCAAGCTGCCCGACAAGGCCATCGACCTGATGGACGAGGCGGCCGCCAAGCTGCGCGTGGCGCTGTACACCATGCCCGATTCACTGAAAGCATTGCGCGACAAGCTTGCCAAGCTGACCACCGAGGAAGAGGCGGCCTGGGCGGCACGCGACTACGAGCGCGCTGCCAGCTTTAAAGTCGAACGCATCACGTTGCAGCAGGAGTTCGACGTCGCGCGCACTTCGTGGCGCAGCGAAACCGGTCTGGACGAGGTGGTCAGCGAGAGTGACATCGCCGAGGTCGTGGCGACCTGGACCGGCATTCCCATGACCAGTCTGCTGGAGGAAGAGGCCCAGAAGCTGCTGCGCATGGAAGAGGAACTGGGCAAGCGGGTCATCGGCCAGAAAGAGGCCATCGCGGTGCTTTCAGACGCGCTGCGCCGCTCGCGCTCTGGGTTGAAGAACCCGCGCCGGCCCATCGGCTCCTTCCTGTTCCTGGGCACCAGCGGCGTCGGCAAGACCGAGCTGGCCAAGGCGCTGGCTGAGTTCCTCTTCGACGACGAGGACGCACTGCTGCGCATCGACATGAGCGAGTACCGCGAACGCCACACCGTCAGCCGCCTGATGGGCGCGCCGCCCGGATATGTCGGCTACGACGAGGGCGGCCAGCTCAGCGAAGCTGTGCGGCGGCGACCGTATCGGGTAATCCTCTTCGATGAGGTCGAGAAGGCGCACCCCGAGGTCTGGAACACGCTCTTGCAGATCATGGAAGACGGACGACTGACCGATGGCCAGGGTCACGCGGTGGACTTCCGCAACTCGGTCATCATCATGACGAGCAACATCGGCACGTCCTACGCCAAGCGCGGCGGCGCGCTGGGCTTCCGCAGCGGCATGGCCGACGAGAACCTGGACGCCGAGGACCGCCATCTGCGCGAGCAGATCGAGCGCGGCCTGAAGGACACCTTCCGGCCCGAGTTCCTGAATCGTATCGACGAGATCATCATCTTCCACACGCTCACCAAAGAAGACGTGCGCCAGATCGTCGATCTGCAGTTGGTCGAGATCAGCAATCGGCTGGCCGATCACGGGCTGTCGATCGTGTTGACGGACGCCGCGGCTGACTGGGTAGTGGAGAAGGGCTACGATGCGCAGTATGGCGCGCGGCCGATGCGCCGCACCTTGCAGCGCTTCGTCGAGTCGCCGTTGAGCAAGAATCTGCTGCGCGGCGAATTCCAGACCGGCGACACGGTGTTGATCGTGGTCGAGCCTGACCCGGACAACCCCGGACAGCAGGTGCTGGGCTTCGAGCGCCAGGCAGCAGAGCCGATCGCCGTGGAGTTGCCGATGCGGGTAACAAGCGAACATTAGCACTCAACGGCCAAGGTGCTGAACCTAAGTTTCCTTCAAAGGCGGCTGGTGTGTGGATCGATCCACGCAGCCAGCCGCCTTTTTTGTATTTGTGCGCCAAACGGGGAACCGGCGTCGGGTGAACGGTGTATTAACAAGTGTACGAACCTTTCCGGAAGGGTAACTGGTGACAGACCAAGAACTTGTACGCCTGGCGCAGCAGGGCGACGCCGCAGCCTGGGAAACCCTCGTCGGCCGCGAGCAGCAGGCGGTCTTCCGTCACGCCTATCTTTTGATTGGCAATGCCGACGACGCCCGCGACGTGGCGCAGGACGCCTTCGTCGCGGCGTTTCGGGCAATCGACCGCTTCGATCCCGCCCGCCCGCTGCTGCCCTGGTTGTTGCGCATCACATCGAACCTGGCGAGCAATCGCCGTCGTGGCATGGCACGCTTTCTCAGAGCGCTGACCCGCTCGGCGCGGGCTGAACCCGATCCGGTGATTGCCGGCGCAGGCAGCAATCGCCTGGAGCAGCAAGAGGAAGCCGCTGCGCTGTGGCAGGCCATCCGCCGCCTCCGCCGTGATGACCAGGAAGTGATTTACCTGCGCTACTTTGCGGAGCTTTCTGTCAACGACACCGCGGATGCGCTGGGCATCGCGCCTGGCACGGTCAAGTCCCGGCTGAGCCGGGCCAGTGGCCGACTGCGAACTGTAATCGAAGCTGACTTTCCAGAGTTGGGCGAAAGGCGGCTGGCATGAAGGACAACTCGATGATCTCGTTGGAATCGCTGCTCGAACAGGCCGCCAGCGGATTTCCCTACCCGCCGACGCCTGACTTGACGCCTGCGGTGATGAAGCAGGTGCAATCGCCCGCTGCCAGCCCACCGGTGACCCCACGGCGGCTGGTGTTGGTGGCCGCCGCGTTGCTGGTCGTGTTGGCCGGTTTGATGGCAGTGCCGCAGGTGCGCGCCGCCGTGCTGGAAGTACTACACATTGGTGCGGTGCGCATCTTCCTGGAAGAACCGGCTCCGTCGATGCCGCAGGCAACCGCGACAGCCACACCGCAACTGCAAATGCCGGCGGCTGTACCTGCAACGACGCCGTGGACGGCTGGTCTGGGCGAGGCGACGACGCTGGTGGACGCCGCCGGACAGGCCGGCTTCCCGCTACGGTTGCCTACCTATCCGCCCGACGCCGGCCCGCCCGATCAGGTTTACATGGCCAACACAAGCGGCCCGGTCGTGGTTCTGTACTGGCAAGAGCCGGACGCCCCCGAACGACTGCGGTTTGCATTGTTCGAAATTGCGCCGGGTGCGTTTTTCGCCAAGGGCGAGCCGCAGACCTTTGAAACGACGGACGTCAACGGAAACCGAGCCCTATGGATCACCGGCGCACATGAGATCTACGATCTGACCAGAAGCGGCGGCATGTCACGCATCGTCGAGGCCAACGTGCTGATCTGGGAAGAGGATCAGGTCACGTTCCGCCTCGAAACCTGGCTGGATATGGACGAAGCGCTGCGCATCGCCAAATCGTTGTCGGCAGATACACGCGACCAGTGAAACAAGCCTCGTAAAGTTGCTGAGATCCAGGAGAGATGACGTGAAAACAGTCACCCGTTTGCTCACGATAGGGTTTTCGTTGGCGGCATTGATGGCGTGTACCAGCGTACCCGGACCGAACGAAGCTCTAGGGCGCCCTGAGCCTGTTACATCGCCACCTGTTGCTGTAGCTCAGCCGGCAGCACAAGCAGCGCCCCAGAGCGCCGCCTTGCCACAGTCCGCTGCCACAGGCTATCTGTCGCCGGCTTTCAGAATGAACGCCCGCCGAGCCGCGCACACTGCAACCCTGCTGTCCGACGGAACTGTCCTGGTTGCCGGTGGCTTTCGGCCAGAGGGCACATCGGAAGTGCCGATTGCCACTGCCGAGATATATGACCCCGGTCTGGGCGTGTTCACTCCTACTGGAGATATGAATGAGCCTCGCACCGGGCATACGGCGACGTTGCTGCCCAATGGACAGGTACTGATCGTCGGTGGTTGGAGTGTGGGCGGTCGAACCGCGACCGCAGAGCTCTACGATCCACAGAGCCGCAGATTCCGCTATGCGGCGAGCATGGTTGCGCCGCGAGCGAGCATGACCGCGACGCTGCTGCCCAATGGACGGGTCTTGATAGCGGGCGGAGATTCGGCCAGAAACACGCCGCAGTTGATCGCCGAGATCTATGATCCGGTCGCCGACAGGTTTGCCCAAAGCGCCAGTCTCAATCAAGGCCGCTCAGCACATACCGCCACGCTGTTGAACGACGGCAACGTTCTGTTTGTTGGCGGTACGTCAGGCAACGACACGGTATTGCAGAGCGCGGAAATCTATCATCCGGCGAACGACGAATTCACGTATGCAGGCGACTTGACCATGGTCCGCTACAAGCATGCCGCGGTCAGGTTGGAGGACGGCGATGTCCTGGTGATCGGCGGGTCAGACCAGCGGGATTGGACCGGCAAGTACGCCAGT
Source organism: Anaerolineales bacterium (assembly GCA_020634615.1). Classification (GTDB taxonomy): domain Bacteria; phylum Chloroflexota; class Anaerolineae; order JAAEKA01; family JAAEKA01; genus JACKBK01. The sequence continues at coordinate 139,957 of JACKBI010000011.1, read as the reverse complement.
GCTGAGATCTATGACGCCAGTTCGGGCACGTTCTCGCGCATCACTGACCTGAACAGAGAACGGTTCAAGCTGGCAGACGCTGTGGTCCTGTTGGGCAATGGAAACGTGTTGGTCGCAGGTGGCAATCGGCAAACCGAGATATATAACGCCGCGAATCAACGATTCAATCTGGGCGAGGAACTCGATAACGACTATTTCTTTTCGGTCGTGACTCTTCTGAACGATGGTTCAGTCCTGATCACAGGCGGCTACGATGCAAGGATCCAGCCGACCGACCAGGCATGGCGTTACATTTTTTCGAGTTGAAGAATCAGTCGGGGACCAGCCTGGCCAGGCAAGTGAATGCGAGCGATGAAAGGAGAACTGACCATGAAGTTGCAGAGGATACAAACGACGGCAGCAGCAGCGTTGCTGGCTGTCATGCTGATGGCGCTGGCAGCGCCGCTGGCTCTGGCCGGCGGCTGGGCGACCGTGACGCTGGACCAGTTGCCGCGGCAACCGCGGGCGGGGGAAACACTGGCCCTGAGCTTTACGATTCGCCAGCACGGTTTGCATGAAATCGATCTTGATACGACGGTGAACAAAGTCTTTGTGTTTGCCAGCAACCCCGCGACCGGTGAAACGCTGCGCTTCGACGCCAGGAAGGACGGTAACACGGGCCATTTCCTCGTCGATGTAACGTTTACCGCCGCTGGCGACTGGAATTGGGGCGTGCAGCCTGGCTGGTTCCCCAAGGTCGTGTATGAACCGCTGACGGTGTTGCCGCCGGTCGCGCCGCAATCTGCTGCGTTTGCCCAGTTGGCATCAGCGTTGCAACTCAACCTGCCGCTGTGTTTCGTGCTGGCCACAGGGGTAGTTGCCCTCCCGCAGCCGGCGGATGCCATCGCGTCCAGCGCAGGCGACATTGCGTCATCCAATGTGGATCAGGTAGCCTATGGAAAGGCGCTGTTCGTGGCGAAAGGATGCAGCGGGTGCCACATCCACGCGGGCGTCACCACCGGCGCTGGCGGACCGATGATCGGGCCGATTCTGACCGACCGACGGGAGGATCCGCAGTTTCTACGAACCTGGCTGGTCGATCCGGCCGCCATGCGCCCCGGTACGACGATGCCGAACCTTGGGCTGGACGGCGACGAGATCGAGGCGCTGGTGGCGTTCCTGACGCAGGGTTGACGTAGCACAGGGCAAATGGTAGAATCGGACAGCAAGTCGCAAACGCCTGAGGAACTTTCGATGACTATTCAACTTCCAGACCTCTCACAGCTGCCCGTTTGGACGACGCCGCGCCAAAATGTCAGGATCTCCGACCCGCCGCCGCTGAATGCCGGCGACCGGTTGTCGCGCGCCGAGTTCGAGAGACGCTATCAGGCGCGTCCTGATCTTAAGAAAGCAGAACTGATCGAGGGGATCGTTCATATGCCATCACCGGTACATAATCTTCAGCACGGCCGGCCACATCTGATTCTCAACACGTGGCTGGGAGTTTACATCGCGGGAACACCGGGCGTCACGGGTAGCGACAACGCCACAGTGCGGCTGGACAACGAAAACGAAGTGCAACCGGACGTCCTCTTGCGACTGGATACAGCGTTGGGCGGTCGTTCGGGCATCACCGAGGACGACTACATTTCCGGCCCGCCGGAGTTGATCGCGGAGATTGCGGCCAGCAGCATCGCCTACGACATGTATGACAAGCGCCGCGTCTACGCCCGCAACGGCGTGCAGGAATACCTGGTGGCCCAGGCATACGAACAGCGGGTGGATTGGTTTGTGCTGCGCGAGGGCGTCTATGAGTCGCTCCAGCCGGACACCGAAGGAATCATGCGCAGCGAGGTGTTCCCCGGACTGTGGCTGCCGGTTGATGCCCTGTGGGCTGGCGATATTGCGGCCATGCTGCGGGTCTTGCAGCAGGGGCTGGTTTCGCCCGAACACACCGCATATGTTGCCGGGCTGCAGGAACGGATGGCCGGCGCCAGCAGCCAGTGACAGGGTTGCCGCGCTCTGCGACTTTCCCATTCCGATCAACCGACCGCGCGGCTTTCAACGGCTGCGCAGTTCTTTGTCCCCGAAAACCAGCATCTGGCTGGAGGCGATCTTGGGATGCGGACTGCCCTGGCCGCGCCAGACCTGGCCCAGTAAACGGCTGGCGGCGCGGTTGCTGCGCTCCACCGCGTCCCCAAATGGCCGCCCGCCCAGCCAGCCGTGCAGGAAGACGCTCAGGCTCGGCTCCGGCAACCAGTTGACACCCAGCGCGCCGTTGACCGCCTGCGCGCCGACCGATAACCACTCCTCGCCCAGCGTCTGCCCGTAGCAGTTCATCTGATAGACCGCACGCAGACGAAAGCCGGCCAGCCCGGCCGCCTGAAGCTGTCGCAGCGCCGCGAAGAAGTCCGCAGTGACTCGATGGTCGCCGCAGCCGCAGGCATAGCCGGCTTGGCCATGAACCAGCATCAGCACATCGATCACCGCGTCGTCCGCGTCCATTAGGGCGTGGAGCAAGTGGCGGGCCGTCGCCTTTTCGTCTTCCAGAAAAACAATCTGGCTGTAATGGCGACGGGCCTGCAAGCGCACCGCCAGCTTGCCGTATTCCTCAGTGCTCCAGTCCAGCAGTTGCGATGCCCAGCGCGGCAAATCAACGCCGGCCACCCGGCCGGCGTTTTCCAGGAACACGATAAGAATGGGGAATTGCGCCATCATGAAGAAGTACCCCGTTCGTAGTAGGCGCTTCAGCGCCTCGGAACGGCGCTGAAGCGCCTACTACGAACGGGGTTTATCACGCCAGAATGTCGTTTACTACGTCCTGCACATGATACGGAGTCTGGCCCTGCCGCGAGAGGCGGCGAATGCCATCCAGCCGGTTGCCAAGGGTGATGATGGCCGGTTCTTCCGTCCACTCGCCGCTGATCTTCTTGACCTGGCCCAGGCCGACCGAAGCCAGCAGGCCGTTGCAGAGACAGCGGCGCTCATCGGTGTTGCGTTCGATGCCGCGGTTGCCCACGTAGCTGTCGACCGGCGCGGCTGCGCAGCGCTGGAAGAGCGTGCGCGTCCCGTCTTCGTCTGGCTTGCTGAGGCCGCGCTGTTGCAGCAGGCCGATGTCACAGATGCGCCGCCGGGACTCGTAGACCTCGTCATCCGACAGCGTGTCCTTCAACTGGACGACCTTGAACGAAAACCCGGTGGGAGAGAAGAGGGTGGTCTTCACCAGCGCCGCGTCATCGGTTCCGTTGCGCAGTTCTTTGAGAACGGCCGTGCGGTACTCAGGTTTCATGCCCGACTCTTCAGTCAACGCAAACACCGATCCAACCTGGACGCCGCACGCGCCAGCGGCCAGGGCTTCCTGCAAGCCGCTGTGGCTGCCATAGCCGCCTGCCAGCCAGAAGGGGATGCCAAGATCTCTGATGATGGCCAGGTTTGGCTCGTCACGCTCGCTGTAGATGGGTTGGCCCTCGTCGTCGCGCTTCAGCGGCCCTGACGGGTTGGCGTTGTGGCCGCCCGCCGTGTGGTGCTCGATGATGAAGCCGTCAGGGGCTTCGCTGTCGCTCCCGGCCAACGCGCTGACCAGATCCTCCAGCGAGGCGATAGCCAGGAAGGCCGGCCGCTGCAGTGGCGTTCGTGCAAATGCACCGCCGGCAACCTCTTTGGGATCGAAGGAGATCGTGAACTGCTCACCAGGGCCGGCGTACAGCACCGGCAGAGTACGAATCACTTTCTCGTGTCTCGTCAGGCTGGAACGTACCGCCGGCAGGCCATCAGGGTTGCCTGCGCCGACGATGACACCATCGACGCCAGCGAGCATCGCGCCGTATAGAATATAGATCAACGGCAGGTCGATCTTGTTGAGGAAGTTGATGAAAATGTTGCCGTCGTGACCCTCTTTGGCTAGCCAGACTTCGGCGAAACCGGTGGCGATCAACAGTTCGATGATGCCGCTGTCGAGCGTGAGGGGAGTCGGCGCGCTAGAGCCGTTGGGCGCGGCGAAGGTCGTCTTGCCGTCCTCTGAACGCACGACCTGCATCGGCGCGCTGCGAAAGCGCGCGTCGGGGTCTTTGCCGCCTTCGATGAAATAGTGGTCGCAGATTTTGCGGCCCACATCGGTGTCGAACTTGGCATCCAGTGCAGCAAACGCGCGGCGGGCATGTCCACCCGGGTCGCCCAGTTGCAACAGCCGCACAAACACGACGTCCAGTGCAGTGCCCGATACGGTGCCTACGGTCTCGCCGGGCCGCTCCATAGCTACCGCTCTGGCCAGCCGCCAGTTGGAGACGTAGACTCCCATGCCACCCTGAATCAGCTTGATCTGTTGTAGATTACCCATTTTCCTGTTCCTTGACGATACCCGGCTGCGTGTCGACAAAACCGGCTTCGCCCGGACTCTGCGGTGAAACCCCGATCAGGGGCTTCGATAGTCCCAAAGGAAAGGATTTGCGCTCCAGGGTCTGCTATGGCGTTTGCTTTGCTGACAGAGACGTTAGTATAGCACATTTGTGTTCAGTCTGCGAGTGTCTGGACATTGACAAAACAGCCAGATTCGAAAATTGCCCTCCCAAAACCCTTGACAAACGAGCAACTGTATGATAAATTACTAATACGATTTAGTAATACCAATTAGTATGTCATCTTCAGACTCTCAGCGAGAACCATTCGATGGCCGACAGCCGCACGAGACGACCACCCACCATGAACGATGTTGCGCAGCGCGCCGGTGTTTCGCAGACGACGGTGTCGTTTGTCATCAACGACCGCAGCGACATTAGCATCTCCGACGAAACCAAGGAGCGAGTCTGGGAGGCAGTCAACGACCTGGACTACCGGCCAAACGCTATGGCCCGCAATCTGCGATCCAGCAAGTCGCAGTTGATTGGCCTCATTTCCGACGAGATTACCACGACTGAACATGCCGTTCAGATCGTTCGCGGCGCACAGGATGCTGCGTGGGAACAAGACAAGCTGTTACTGGTGGTTAACACTGACGGAAATCCAAAGATCAAGAACGCAGCCGTGCGCACCATGCTGGAACATCGGGTGGAGAGCATCATCTATGCCACGATGTACCACCGGAGTGCCAATCCGCCCGCGCCGTTGCATGGCGTGCCGTGTGTTCTGCTCGACTGTTACGCCGAGGACCGCTCCTTTCCGTCGGTCGTGCCTGACGAAGTACAGGGCGGACGGACGGCAACAGAGGCACTGCTCGCAAAGGGACGTCAACGTATCGGGTTTCTCAACAACGTCGATCCAATCCCGGCCACCTTCGGTCGCCTGGCAGGCTATCGCGCAGCGCTGGAAGCGGCTGATCTGCCCTTCGATCCCACCTTGGTCAAACGGGCTATCAGCGGTTCCAGCGGCGGCTACGAAGCGGCCACGGAACTCATGCTGCAGCCTGACCCGCCGACCGCTATCTTCTGCTTCAACGACCGGATGGCCATGGGCGTATATGATGCGCTGCGCAAACTGGGCCGGTCCATTCCGGACGACGTGGCAGTGGTTGGGTTTGACAACGAAGAACCCATTGCTGCCCACCTCTACCCCCCCTTGACGACCGTCCGCCTGCCGCATTATGAAATGGGCCAGTGGGCAGTCAACTTCCTCGAGGAGCACGCCGGGGCTGATGCTCCTCCCATCCAGCACGTTATCGAGTGCCCTCTGATCGAGCGGGCCTCAGCATAGCTTTCGGAGGCGCCTAGTGAGACGAACGACCGCCAACTTTTGCTAACAACTAATACGAATTAGTAACCAATCCTTACCCACCTAACTCAAGGAGACCAAGATGAGACACCGACTATTTTCCCTGATCGCGCTGATGCTGATTGCTTCAGTGCTGCTGGCCGCCTGTGGCGGTGCAGCCGAACCGACTGCGGCGCCCGCCGCTGTAGAACCGACCGCGGCACCCGAAGCTGTTGCTGAACCAACGGCAGCGCCGGCGCCGGCTGCCAGCGGCAGCATGACCAAACTGGGACTCTGGACCCATTCGGCCGGCAACGAAGGCGAAATGGAAGTCATCACCAAGATGGCCGACGATTTTAACGCTTCGCAGGACCAGTTTGAGGTCGTCATCGAAGCCTTCCCGCAGGCGTCGTACAACGACTCCGTCGCCGCGGCTTCGGTAGCAGGCAGCCTGCCCTGCATTATCGACCTTGACCAGCCAACTGTGCCGAACTTCGCCTGGTCAGGCTACGTTCAGGAACTGCCGGTTCCTGCCGACATGCTGGCCGGGATCAATACGGGTGGTGTTGGCCTCTACAACGACAAGGTGTACTCAATGGGCCAGTTCGACGTGGCTTTGCTGAACTACGCCCGCAAGTCGGTGCTCGAAAAGTACGACATCCGCATCCCGACCCTGGACGAGCCGTGGACGCTGGACGAGTTCAACACGATCCTTAAGACCCTCAAGGACTCGGGCGAATTCGATTACGCGATGGATGTCAACGCTGAATGGACCGGTGAGTGGTGGCCCTATGCCTATTCACCGATGCTGCAAAGCTTTGGCGGCGATCTGATCGACCGCGCCACCTTCACGACGGCTGAGGGCGTCCTCAACGGGCCTGAGGCACAGGCTTGGGGCGAGTGGTTCCAGGGCTTGTTCGCTGACGGCTACGTCAACCCGGCGCCGGCTGACGATCAATGCTTCCTGCAGGGTCACTGCGCCCTCTGGTACACCGGCAGTTGGTCGGCCAACGATGTGGTCGCTGCTCTGGGCGATGATGCGCTCTTCCTGCCCGCGGTAGACTTCGGCAACGGTCCCAAGATCGGCGGCGGTTCCTGGCAGTGGGGCATCAGCACGGCCTGCGAAAATCCCGACGGCGCCTGGCAGTTCATCGAAAGCGTGATGAAGCCGGAGAACGTTGCGTTGATGTCCAACACGACCGGTCTCGTTCCGACGACAGCCGCCGGCGCGGCCCTGACCGAGAAGTATGCTGAAGGCGGCCCGTACCAGATCTTCTACGACATGTCCAACCGCTACACTGTAATGCGTCCGCCGACGCCTGGCTACCTGCGCCTCTCCAGCGAGTTCGAGCAGGCCGCCATCAAGATCCGTGATGGCAACAACGTTCAGGATACATTGGACGACGCGGTGGACGCGATCAACCAGGACATCCAGGACAACAACAACTACGGCTTCTAGCCTGATATCGAGGCGTTTCCGTCACATTAAAACTGTTAGAAGCTGTTTGAAAAGCCACCTATCAGACTTCGGAAGTTGCCGAGTCAACACGAGGGGCTTGGGCCAGCCGTTCCAGTTCGCTCCTGACAAGCAGCCAGCGACTTCCGAAGTCTTCCCAAACAGCCACTTCGAGTAGGAGAGACCCGCCGTCTCTCCTACCCACCCCTGGCAGACCATGGAGATCCAGCAATGACCAGTGTACCCACCTCAGTGCCAGATTCAACAAAACGCGGCCGTAAACGCCGCGGTAGCCGGGAGAACGATATGGTTCCCGCGCTCTTGCTGGGCCTTCCTGCAATCGTTCTGCTCCTGATGTTCCTGATTGGTCCGTTTTTCGCCGGCATCGGCTTCAGTTTCACCAACATCCGGCTGATCTCGGCTAACCCGGTCGAGTCGGTCGGTCTGCGCAACTATCAGCGGCTTGTCAAGGTCGCTGTGCTCAAGGTGGAGCCGGTCATGGATCCGGCCACCGGCCAGCCGGCGCTAGACGAAGACGGCAATCTGGTGTACCCGCGCTCGCGTGACTTCACGCGCGACGAGGAGAACTATCCCCGGTTCGCCGGCACGCGCGAGTGGTTCGACTTCAACATCGGCGACACCCGCTATTATGTGCTGGCAGGCGACCCGACCTTCATGAAGTCGATCATCAACGTCATCTTCTTCGCGCTGATCGTGATTCCCCTGCAAACCGGGCTGGGCTTGCTGCTGGCCATTCTGGTCAACCAAAAACTGAAGGGGCGCAACTTCTTCCGCACGATCTACTTCAGCCCGGTGGTGACCTCGATGGTCGTGATCTCGATCGTCTGGGTCTTCCTGTACGACAAAGACAACGGATTGGTCAACCAGTTCATCGGGCTCTTCGGACTCCCGGCTGTCAACTGGCTGGGCCAGACCAGCACGGCGATGTTGGCGATCATCGTCATGTCGGTCTGGCAGGGCGTCGGCTTCCAAATGATCTTGTTCCTGGCCGGCTTGCAGGGCATTCCCGACTTTCTCTATGAAGCGGCCAGCATCGACGGCGCCAACACCTGGCAGAAGTTTCGCAACATCACGTTACCCGGGCTGCGCGGCATCTTCGTGTTCATCATCATCACGATCACCATCGCCGCCTTCCAGTTGTTTACACAGCCCTACGTGATGACCAACGGCGGCCCCGACGACGCCACGACGACGGTCGTCTTTCACATGGTGCGCAAAGGGTTCCGCGAACAGGATATCGCGGTGGCGTCGGCCATCGGCGTCCTCTTCTTCCTGTTCATTCTCGGTATCTCGATGGTTCAGCGCTTCATCTTGCGCGATCAGGAGGCTTGACACCCATGACTGCTTCTACACAATCTGTTGCCGTTTCGAAATCTTCCAAACGCAGACTGCCCAAAGACTGGAAGTCGAAGGTCGTTCAGTACGCCACCAACCTGATACTGGTGATCTTCTTCATCTTTCCCCTGGTCTTCATGATCATGGCCTCGTTCAAGCCCAACGACCAGATCTTCGCCGATCTGCGCTCACTGCGAGCGTTCTTGCCGGTAGGCGATCTGTCGTTGACCAACTACCAGGCGGTGTTCGCGAAGAGCAAGTTCCCCCGCTTCCTGTTCAACTCTCTCTTCATCTCGGTGACGACGATCCTGCTCTCGCTGATCGTCAACAGCATGTTGGCCTACGCGCTGTCGCGACTCAAGTGGGCAGGCCAAAAGCTGGTGCTGGCGATCATCATTGCCACGCTTATTATCCCCGGTGAGACGGTGATCATGCCGCTGCTTCTGCTGGTCAGCAAGCTCCCCGGATTGAGCCTGACCGAAGGCATCACCACCGGCTGGCTGAACACCTATCACGTCCAGATCATTCCCTTCATCGTCAGCGCCTTCTCGATCTTCCTTTTCTACCAGTTCTTCCGCGATATTCCCAAGGAACTGGACGAGGCAGCCCTGGTAGACGGCGCGAGCCGCTTCCAGATCTACTACAAGATCATCCTGCCGAACTCAGGACCGGTCATTGCCACCGTGACCATTCTGACCTTCATCGGCGCCTGGAACTCGTTCCTGTGGCCGACCATGGTGATCCAGAGCGAGGAACTGCGCCCGGTGATGGTGGGTATGCAGTACTTCTTCCAGCAGGACACCGAATGGGGTGAAGTGATGGCTTACGCCGCGATGATCACGATCCCGGTTCTGCTGGTCTTCCTGCTGTTCCAACGGTCGTTCGTGCAGAGCATTGCGTCGTCGGGCATCAAAGGGTAGCAAGTTGTACGCCGTTGGATGCCAGACACCGATTTATGAAACTTAAGAATTTAACCCGCGTAATCGCCCAGCGAGGCCCGCCCGACCGTAAAACGGATCGGGCTACGAGGTGGAAGCCCTTTCAGGGCTAGGATCCAGGCCCGAAGGGCCTTCCACGTTGTAGCCGGATGGCTTTCAGCCTCCGGCGGGCGTCGCGGTGCAATTGCCGGTTTATTGGCTGAGCTTTCATCAATCGGTGAGAACCTTGAATACACCACTTTCACAAACCACGCCGACTGAGCTCGGCTAGAGGCTGTTCATCTGATGAATGATCCCGCAGTACAACAGGCGGCGCGCGAGGCGCTTGCGCTTCGTCAAAACCTGGCGCACGACCCTCATCGGCCACAGTACCACTTTATAGCGCCCGGCAACTGGCTCAACGACCCCAACGGGTTGATCCAGTGGAATGGCCGCTACCATATGTTCTATCAATACAATCCTCGTGGCGCGTTCCACGGCACGATCCATTGGGGTCACGCGGTCAGCGACGATTTGGTGCATTGGACCGATCTGCCGATTGCGCTGGCGCCCACTCCGGGCGGACACGACGCTGAGGGCTGTTGGTCGGGCTGCGCCGTGGACAACGGCGGGGTGCCGACACTGATCTACAGCGGTGTCTTCCCGCAGACAGTCTGTCTGGCGACCGGTTCTAAAGATCTGATAGCTTGGGAGAAGCCTTCGACCAACCCAGTCATCGCCGGCCCTCCTGCCGAGATACGCGACGCGTCTGGCGGCCACTTCAGGGACCCGTTCGTGTGGCGCGTCAACGGCCAGTGGCATATGCTGATGGGCAGCAAGGTGGATGGCGCCGGCGGTCTGGTGCTGCTTTACAGGTCCGATGACCTCGTTGAATGGCAGTACGTCGGACCATTGCTGCAAGGCGATGTCAACCAAACCGATCCATTCTGGACCGGGACGATGTGGGAGTGTCCCAACTTGCTGGACTTTGGACGGCGGCAGGCGCTGATTGTCTCGGCCCAAGCTACCCATGCCGAATTCCTGTATCCCTTCTATGCCAGCGGCCATTTTGACGGTAGTCGTTTTGCTCCCGAGATACAGGGCGTCCTTGTCCACGGTGGACCGTCCTGCTACTTTTATGCCCCCCAGGCGATGTGTGCTGACGACGGCCGCTATTTGCTCTGGGGCTGGTTGAGAGAAGGGCGCAGTGAACAACTCAGCATTGAGGCGGGCTGGGCAGGCGTCATGTCGCTGCCGCTCGTGGTTTCGATGGAACTCGACGGTCGCCTGTGTGTCGAACCGGTAGAAGAGCTAGCCAGTCTACGCAGGGAGCACTGGCGCTTCGAAAACATTGCGCTATCGGATGGAACCGATATGCTCCTTGACGGAGTGATCGGCGATACACTGGAGATCGTTGCCCGGTTTGAGATGGCCTCGGGCGGTGAATTTGGCCTGAAGCTGCGCGCTTCGCCAGACGGGCGGGAATACACGCGACTGATGGTTCGACCAGCCGAGCATCAGGTAGTGATCAACCGTGATCACACGAGTCTGAACGAAGATCAGGACAGAGACCTGGGCGCAGCTCCCATTCCTCCGCTGGCTAACGGCGCCTTGACGTTGCACATCTTTCTGGACCGTTCCGTGGTCGAGGTGTTTGTCAACAGCGGCATGTCGAGCCAGGTCAGCCGCATCTATCCGTCGCTGTCAGACAGCCTGGGCATCGGCGTGTTCAGCCGTGGCGGCAGCGCACACTTGCTGTCGCTGGACATTTGGCAGCTTGCATCTATCTGGTAGAATCTGAGGCAGCATCGGCAATATCACCTTCAGGAGAAACCAACCATGGCGATCTACGGCGGGATCGAAGCCGGAGGCACGAAGTTCGTCTGTGCCGTCGGTACCGGTCCAGACGAGCTGCAGGCAGAAACACAGTTCCCAACTACCAGCCCCGACGAAACCATTGGTCGCGCGGTCGATTTCTTCAAAGCGCAGCCGATTGAGCTGGCTGCGATCGGCATCGCAGCTTTTGGACCGGTCGATCTCGATCCGGCATCGCCGACCTATGGTCACATTACCACAACGCCAAAGCCCGGCTGGACACAGGCGAATCTGGCAGGCAGGATCAGCCGCGCGCTGGGCGTTCCGGTTGGCTTCGACACCGACGTGAACGGGGCAGCATTGGGCGAGCACCGCTGGGGAGCGGCCCGTGGGCTGGACACCTTCCTCTACCTGACCATCGGCACCGGCATCGGCGGCGGCGGCATGCTGGGCGGCAACCTGATGCACGGGCTGATCCACCCTGAGATGGGGCACATGCGTCTCCCCCACGACTGGGATGCCGACCCGTTCCCCGGCATCTGTCCGTACCATGGCGACTGCCTGGAAGGCATGGCAGCCGGCCCGGCCATCCAGGCTCGCTGGGGCCAGCCGGCGCAGACGCTGCCCGACGACCACCCTGCCTGGCCGTTGCAGGCCCGCTACCTGGCGCTGGCGCTGGCCAACCTGATCTGCACCCTTTCTCCCCAACGGATCATCCTGGGCGGTGGCGTGATGAACGTGCCGCAGCTCTTCCCCCTGGTACGCCGTGAGGTGCAAGACCTGCTCAACGGCTATGTCCAGGCGCCGGAAATCCTCGACCAGATCGACTGCTATATCGTACCGCCAGGGCTGGCCAGCCGGGCCGGCGTGCTCGGCGCCCTTGCGCTGGCTGAAGCGGCTGCCTCCACGCAACAATAAGCGAGAGCGCCGCCAGGCAACTGCCCGGGACGCTCTCTTGGAAGCTGTTTGAGAAGTCGCGGAGTGGCGACTTCCGAAGTCTTCTCAGATCGATCCCGTGGGTTAGATGACGCCCAACTCCCGCAGCGCCGGCAACGGGTTGGGATCGCCGACATCCGGCCAGAACCAGGCCGGTTTCAGCCAGAAGCCTGGCACGGCCTGTGAGCGGAAGATGCCCTCCTCGTCGGGCAGAACCAGGGAATAGCTGACGCCGGTCAGCCGGTAGAACTCGGCCAGCGGACGCTCGGGGTGGATCAGCCAGTATTCGGCGACGCCGGCCTGCTCGTAACCGGCCTTTTTCACGGTCCGGTCGTCGTGCTGGGTGGAGCGGGAGAGGATTTCCACCGCCAGATCGGGTGGGCCATCGATGTAGGTGGGCGTGATCAGCCCGCTGCGCTCGCGGCGCACAAAGCAGATGTCAGGTTCGTATACCTCGCCGGACACGCCCAGGCGGACGGCGGTGCGCGAGCCAAACACCTCACCCAGGTTGTGATGCCGGACATATGTATTCAATAGAGTTGCCAAGAACATGAACAGCCGCTCATGACCGCGCGACGCTGGTGATGCCAAGATAAACTCCCCTCCTATCAACTCCGCCTTACGTTCCGGCGCGAACTCCAGGAACTCATGGTCGCTCATAGCGAACGTGGCCTGCGTCGGCGCTGGTTTTGTCATTACGCTCATCGGACCCTCCGGAATGTTGATCCAGACAGATAACCTCGACCCGGCTCGATTCTAGCACACGTCGTTGTGCAGTGCAACCGCGCTAATTTCCGATCCACTCCACAATCGTCGCCTCGCCCTGCCCGACGCCGACACACAGGGTCGCCAGACCATAGCGCACCGGCTGGCCGGCTGCGTTGCGGCGCTTCATCTCGTGGACCAGAGTGGTCACCAGCCGCGCGCCGGAGCAGCCCAACGGATGTCCCAGCGCAATCGCGCCGCCGTTGACGTTGGTGATTAGCGGGTCCATGCCCAGCTCGCGCATGCAGGCCAGCGACTGCACCGCAAACGCCTCGTTGATCTCGACGAGGCCGATGTCCTCCATGGTCAGGCCGGCGCGCGCCAGCGCCTTGCGGGTTGCAGGCACCGGCCCCAGCCCCATGGTGCGCGGATCGACGCCCGCCGCGGCCGAGGCCACCACCCGCACCAGCGGTTGCACCCCCAACTCGCGCGCAGTGCCTGACGAGGTCAGCAACAAGGCCGCCGCACCGTCGTTGATGCCGCTGGAATTGCCCGCCGTGACCGTGCCGTCCTTGCGAAATGCCGGCCGCAGCCTGGCCAGCTGCTCCAGGTTAGTATCAAGCTCAACCTCACCGGTAGCGTTGCGCCGGTAGCGGGGATGTTCATCGGTATCGACGACCACCGCCGGTCCCTTGCGCTGGGGCATCTCCACCGGCACAATTTCGTCGTCAAAGCGTCGGCTGCGGATCGCATCCACCGCCTTGCGCTGGCTTTCCAGCGCGAACGCATCCTGTTCCTCGCGGCTGATGGGACCGCCGGTCAGCGGACCGGTTGCGTCACAACTGAGTTCGTAGATGTTCTCAGCGGTCTCGCCCATGGCTTCCAGCGGGAACATCGCTTCCATGCGCGGGTTCGGAAAACGCCAGCCCAGCGTCGTGTCGTAAGCGTTGAGGTTGCCCCATGGATAGCCGCGCTCGGCTTTGGGCAACGCATAAGGCGAGCGACTCATGGACTCGACGCCGCCGGCGATGAAGACGTCGCCCTCGCCTGCCTTGATGGCACGCGCGGCCTGGTTGATGGCATTCAGTCCCGACGCGCAGAGCCGGTTGAAGGTCACAGCGGCCACGCTCTGCGGCAGTCCCGCCAGCAACGTCGCCATGCGGGCCACGTTGCGGTTGTCCTCGCCGGCCTGGTTAGCGCAGCCCAGATAGACCTCTTCCACCAGCGCCGGGTTGATGCCCGTGCGGCGGACGACCTCACGGATGACCAGCGCGGCCATGTCGTCGGGGCGCACACCGGCCAGCGCGCCGCCGTGGCGTCCAACGGGTGTGCGAACTGCGTCGATAATCACTGCGTCGTGCATGGGAAACCTCGTTGTTTGGGAGTGAAAGATTGCGGGTTGCAGGTTGCAAGTGGCAGGTGGCAGGTGGCGGGTAGCAGATCGATCCGCGGCTTCCTCTTAATCCGCGGTTCTCAGGTGAAAAATGCAACCGGCCACCTGCAGCCTGCCACTTCCATCCAGTTTGCCTCGCTGCTAATTCTACCATACAATTCGAGGCAGATCTGAAACGAGGCTCTGGCAGATATGAACAGCGACCGATCAGCGCCTGCGCGCATCACTGTCTATGCGACGCCCTATTGCGGCGATACTCGACGCGCTCGCCGTGTGCTGGACGAACTGGGTATCGACTATGACTTCGTCGACATCCGCCAGGACCTGGAGGCGGCGCGCTGGGTGCAGGAGGTCAACAATGGCTTCCGCAGTTCGCCTACCATCCTGTTTCCTGACGGCACGACATTGACGGAGCCGTCCGAGGCGGTGCTGCGAGTGAAGCTGGAGCAAGGACCGGCGCTATCAGCATGATTCAACGACGGTCGTAACTGTTCAGCCTTTTCAGCCGTGTCAACAGAGTATTGATCGACAAGGACCGACCGAAATGAACACCGTAGAATTGTCCGAACCCACTTATGAATTGTTGCGTCGCCAGGCATCGCAACAGTCGGCAACTCCTGATCATCTGGCAGAGGTCTTGCTTCGACAGCACCTTCTGCCGGAGCATGCATATGTCGAAGTTGTGGAACGAACATCCGGTCAACGGGCAGTGATCAAGGGAACGAACATTCCTGTGAGCATCATCGTCGGATACGTGCTCATCGGTGAGACGCCGGAGACGATTGTTGAAAACGTGATGCCCCACCTCTCTCTGGCTGAAGTATATGACGCACTGAGCTATTATTTTGAGCGCCGCGCAGAGATCGATCAAGAAATTGCTGAGAATTCAGAGACCTATGGTCGAGCTTATTTGCGCGAGCACTTGAGCGACGAAAGCTACAAAGCAATTACAGGGCAAGAGCCATGAATCGGGAGCCGCCGAGACTGATCCTCGATGAGCATATCTGGCGGGGACTGGTCAAAATCTTCTCTGTGGAAGGCTATGATGTTGTGCACATTGTCGATCTCGGTGGACGCGGAATGTCTGACAGCGAAGTCATGGCGCTGGCGGAACAGGAAAATCGCGTGGTTCTGACCTTCAACAGCCGCGATTACGTGCCCTTGGCAATTGGTTGGTTCGAGCAAGCAAGAGAACATCCCGGAGTACTGTTATCACCAGAGCTTTCACGAGGCGAACTGCAGAGAAGGATTCGGGTGTTCTTGGAGAATACTGCTGCAGATGATATGTGCAACCAGATTCGGTGGCTGTCAGATTTCACAACGGGTTGAATGAAGAATGGACCTAATGCTATCCGCAGAAGAACAATCGATGCTCAACGGCGATGCCGGTCCCGGTGTCCAGCGCGCGATGGAGATCGTCGCGACGCTGGGACGTATCTACGGCGCACCCGATCTGGTGCCGGTAACCCACGTGCAGATCGCCGGCGTCAGCTACAAGAACCTGGGCGACGCCGGAGTCGAGTTTCTCAACGAGTGGGCGGATGAGGGCGCGCGGGTGCGGGTGCCGACGACCCTCAACCCGGCAGGCATGGAGATGGATCGCTGGCAGGCCATGGGCATCAGCCCTAGCTTCGCCGAACCACAGCTCAGCGCGGTGGGCGCGTTCGTTAAGATGGGCGTCACGCCGACCATGAGTTGCACGCCGTACCTGTTTCCCGACTACGTGCCGCAGCGCGGTGATCATCTGGCCTGGGCCGAAAGCTCGGCTGTCGCCTTTGCCAACTCGGTGCTGGGTGCACGCACCAACCGCGAGGGTGGACCGTCCGCGCTGGCGGCTGCCATCGTGGGCCGTACGCCACGTTACGGCTATCACCTGGACGGCGAGCGTCTCGCCGATGTGGTCATCGAAGTCCGTTGTCCGCTGCGCGAGGTCGCCGATTTCGGCGCGTTGAGCTATGTGGTCGGCAAGCAAGTCGGCAGCGCCTGTCTTTGGTTCGAAAATCTGGCCGACTACCTGCCGCCGCTGCCGGACGATGTTACCGAGGGCGGCGACGCGGGCGACCGCCTAAAAACGTTGGGCGCCGGGTTGGCAGCCTACGGTGCGGTGACGCTGTATCACGTCGCCGGATACACGCCCGAAGCGAACGACCTGGGCGAGACGTTGATCAAGCCGGGCGCGCGCCGTCTGGTAGTCGACAGTCTCGATCCGGCCTACACGATCATGGACGCCGACCCGGATCTACACCAGATCGACCTGGTGACGGTCGGTTGCCCACATGCCAGCCTGAACGAGATTCGCCAGATCGCTGACATGCTGGCCGGCCAACACCTGGCGACGCAACTCTGGGTGACCACCGCACGCATCACCCGCGACCGCGCCCGCGAGGCCGGCTGGGTGCAGACCATCGAAGCGGCCGGCGGGCAGGTGGTGGCCGACACGTGCGCGGTAGTGGCGCCCGTGCGCAGCATCGGCATCACCAGCATGGCCACCAATGCCGGCAAGATGGCCTGTTACGCACCGGCGCACAGCAAGGTCAAGATGCGCTACGGCAGCCTGGAGCAGTGCATGGACGCGGCGCTGACGGGCGAGTGGCAAGCAGAATAGACAGGACTTCGAAATGACCAATGAAGCGATGTTTGAACAGCTTACTCGATATCGAAAGTTGCGTGCTGCGGACTATGGCATTGAAAAGCTTGGGGTCTTTGGCTCGACCGCCCAAGGGAACGATGCACCGCAAAGCGATGTTGATATCGTTGTTGAACTTGCCAAGCCGGACCTGTTGATTTTGGTGGGAATCAAGCAGGAACTCGAAGACATTCTCGCCCGACCCGTTGATGTGGTTCGCTATCGTGACAACATGAATCAGTTCCTGAAGCAGCGAATCGATCGTGACGTCGTCTATGTATGATCTCGACCTGGCAGCAGAAATCGTCCAACAAATCCTAGGATCTGTGCACACGATCAGGCAGCGCTTCGAACCCATCGAGTCCCCCGCTGACTTCTATGAAACGGATGCGGGCCTTGAAAAGTTCGATGCGATCTGTATGCAGCTCATCGCTATCGGCGAAAGTGTCAAGAACCTTGACAAGATTTCAGCCAACAGCTTGCTGCCGGTTTATCCTGAAGTAGAATGGAAGAAGATCATGGGAATGCGCGATGTGATCAGTCATCATTACTTCGATCTCGATCATGAGGCTGTATTTACTGTCTGCGAAGAACATCTAGACTCGCTGGAGATGGCTCTGAACGGTATCGCAGGACACCTTAGCCAACAGAGGAATGACAACAGCATTGCTTGATTTGACCTACAGCCAGCGCTTCGACTGCGCGATCTGTCCGACGCGCTGTGATGGACGGTCGAAGAGCGAATATGTCTTCGAAGACGATGTAGCCGCGTCCGAGGAAGCGGAAGGCTGGCTGGCCGAACATCTGTGGATGGCGCTGGACGTCGACGTCTACACGGCGCCGGCGCGACGACATGGCCTGCCCGACCTGGCGCTGGTCCGCGGCGACCGGGTGCTGGCACGTGTCGAGGTCAAGGCGCAGGGCCGCGCCTTCATGGCGGTGGAACGGTTGCTGCCCGACGCCGACCTGCGCCCCCATGAGACGGTGGCGTTGAACCTGAGCGACATCCGCCGCTACGCTGCCCAGTACCGCGAGGACCAGATACCGACCTACCTCATCTGGCGTGTGCGCCGGCCCTGTCTGGGCGAAGGATACTGGGGCCAGCACATCGACGCGCTGATCGAGATCGGCAACCACTACCGCGAGACCCGCACCTGGCGCCGCGCCTCCACCGAGAGCGACTACGTGGACGGCGAGCACCGGGGCGTGACCGTCAACTACCACTTCAGCCTGCGCGAGCTGCTGCCGCTGGAAACATTGTTGGTTCACATGCAGACAATTCTCAACGCGGCTCCAGATGTGTACGAGGCATGATGACAAAAAGCATCTGGTGGGATTACCAGAGACCGTCAGGCTTTGGTTGTAGCCTGGCGGCGACGCGATTCGCGTTGCTTGTCGCTGATTCTTGCCTGTGGTACACTGGCGCCGCAAGCCACCTGTTGTGAAGGAAGAACAGCACCACTTATGCCTGATGTAACCGATGGCAGGCTGCCCCATATCAGCACGGTGATCGGCAACGCGATCCTGTTCGAGCCGAAGCCAGTCCGGGAATTACCCATGGATTTTGCATCGTTAGTGAACGACGTAAGCCGCCTGTTTGCGTTGCTTGAGGCACGCGAGGTCGATTACGTGCTGGTTGGCGGGATCGCCATGCTCAGCTATGTCGAAGGTCGAAACACCGAAGACATTAATCTGATCGTCAGCCTCTCATCGTTGGAAAAGCTGCCAGAGATCGTGATCACCGCTCAAGACGCCGATTGGCCTCGAGGTCAGTTTCGTGATCTGCGGATCGACTTCCTTCTCACCAGCAATCGCTTGTTCGACCGGGTTTGCCAGCGTTTCAGTACCGAACGCGAATTTGTTGAGCGCGCGATCCCGACTGCAACGGTGGAAGGGTTGCTGCTGCTCAAGCTCTACGCCCTGCCATCGCTTTACAGGCAGGGCAATTTCGCACGCGTCGGCTTGTACGAAAACGACATTGCCACCTTGTTGCAAGCCTATCGTCCGCCGGTCGAGCCCCTGCTAAATGAACTGACACAGCATCTGAGCAATTCCGATATGAGAGAGTTACGCGCGATTCTGCACGATATCGAACGGCGCGTCCAGCGGTTTGACCAACAAGACAGGTAAGGGACCAACCTATGACTACCCACAACGACGTGGACCAGATCGCCGCAGAGGCGCAGCGCTGGACCGACACGACTTTGAAGAAAACGCTGGATCGATTCCCTGAGCGTCAGGACGAGTTCGTCACCGTCTCCTCCGCGCCAGTCGAGCGGCTGTATACACCGGACGATCTCGCGGACAACGACTACCTGCGCGACATCGGCTTCCCGGGCGAATACCCCTACACGCGCGGCGTCCACGCCACCATGCACCGCGGCCGGCTGTGGACCATGCGCATGTTCGCCGGCTTCGGCACGGCCGAGGAGACCAACGCCCGTTTCCGCTATCTACTCGGCCAGGGCCAGACCGGCCTCAGCGTCGCCTTCGACATGCCGACCCTCTACGGCTACGACAGCGACGCGCCCGAGGCGCTGGGCGAGTTCGGCAAGTGCGGCGTGGCCGTCAGCTCGCTGGCCGACATGGAAGTTCTCTTCGACCAGATTCCCCTGGGCGAGGTCACCACTTCGATGACCATTAACTCGCCCGCGGCGATCATCTGGGCCATGTACATCGCGGCAGCGGAGAAGCAGGGCTACCGGCGGGCGCAGCTGGGCGGCACCCTGCAGAACGACATCCTCAAGGAATACATCGCCCAGAAGGAGTTCATCTTCCCGCCCGAGCCCTCCATGCGGCTGGTGACCGACACGGTGGAGTTCGGCACCCGCGAGCTGCCTCTGTGGAACACCATCAGCATCAGCGGCTACCACATCCGCGAGGCAGGCAGCACCGCGGCGCAGGAGCTGGCGTTTACGCTGGCCGACGGGTTCGCCTATGTGGAAGCAGCCCTGGCGCGCGGGCTGGACGTGGATGAGTTTGCCCCGCGGCTGAGCTTCTTCTTCAACGCCCACAACGACTTCTTCGAGGAGATCGCCAAGTACCGCGCTGCCCGCCGCATCTGGGCGCGGGCCATGCGCGACAAATACGGCGCCAGGCAGCCGCGCAGCTGGCTCATGCGCTTTCACACCCAGACCGCCGGCGTCAGCCTGACAGCACAGCAGCCGGAGAACAACATCGTGCGCGTCGCGATCCAGGCGCTGGCGGCCGTGCTGGGCGGCACCCAGTCATTGCATACGAACTCCATGGACGAGGCGCTGGCGCTGCCCTCCGAGAAGGCGGTCACGGTCGCGCTGCGCACCCAGCAGATCATCGCCGAGGAAAGCGGCGTCGCCAACACCATCGACCCGCTGGGCGGCTCATATTTCGTCGAGGCGCTGACCGACCGCATGGAGGCTGAGGCCAACGCCTACTTCGATCAGATTCAGCGGCTGGGCGGCGTGGTTCCGGCCATCGAGCACGGCTTCTTCCAGCGTGAGATCGCCGACGCGGCCTACGTCTACCAGCGCGAGATCGATGACCGGCGACGCACCATTGTCGGCGTCAACGATTACGTGGCCAACGAGCCGGTGGAGGTGCCGATCCTGGCCATGGATCCCGATGGCTACGACCGGCAAGTGGCGCGGCTGCGCCGCGTGCGGGCCGAGCGCGACGACTCAGTCGTGCAGCAGACGCTCCACCGCCTGTCCGACGCCGCGCGCGACGAGTCGATCAACCTGATGCCCCCGATCCTGGAATGCGTGGAAGCCTACGCGACGCTCGGGGAGATCAGCGACGTCTTCCGCGAGGTGTTCGGAGAATACAACGAGCCGGTGTACTTCTAACACCGGCCCGTGATCGTTTCCCCGTGACTTGAGTGGCGGTATTACCTGACCCCCGATACGCAGGGCGGTTATTGGCCTGCGTCGGGCTGTCGAGGCAGCAGCCCCAGTTGCGCCAGCAGTGCAAAACGATCGGGTGATCCCCAGTGCTCCACGATCTTGCCATCCTGGAACCGGCAAGTGTCGAATACGGCGATCTCGAATGACTTGCCATTGGGCGGTCCCATGAACCCACCGCGATTTGTCCCACGTGCTGTCATGCGTGCCCACACCTTGTCCCCCGCTGCCACCATGTCCTCGATGGTCAGGTTGAAGTCCGGAAAGGCCGTGCGAAGATAGTGAATATCGCCCTGCATACCTTCGATGGTTGCGTGGATGCCAAACTGGTGTTCTGTGAAGTCGGGGTCGAAGTGGTCGTTCAAAACGGCGTAGTTGCCTTTGTTGTACGCTTCGGAAATTACCTGCTGAAAAGCAGCTTGATTCTGGTCGGATGGCATGTTAGGGTTCCTTTCGATGTGTTGCGGTGATCCTGGTTACTGGACGGCTTCTGGCAGCTGGAACTGGAGTGAGATTGACAGAAGTCGTTACTACAGTTATACTGTATTGAATACAGTAATAGTATAGCCATATCGTCAACTTGTCAAGTAACGCTGATGACGAATTCAAAGAAACCAAGAAGAAAATACAACTCGACCAGGCGTCAGGCGCAAGCGCGTGAAACCCGCAGGCAGATCATCGAAGCTGCCGGCAAGCTGTTCAACGCGAATGGTTACAACGGCACGACCATCGAAGCCATTGCCGGCGAGGCTGGCGTAGCGCCGGAGACTGTTTTCGCCGTCTTTGGAAACAAGCGAACCATTCTGGCGCGGGTGGTGGATGTTTCGGTCGGGGGAGATGACCAGCCGGTGCCACTTATGCAACGAGCGGGGCCGAAGGCAGTGTTGCGGGAATCCGACCCCATTCAGCAACTGCACTTGTTTGCCCAGGATATTTCGGGCATCCTCGAACGCGTTGCACCGGTCTTCGCAACCATGCGGATGGCTGCCAAGACCGAGCCGGAGATCGCTGAACTGTTGACGTCCCTCCTCCAGGAACGGCTGCACAATCTGACACGTTTTGTGCAGCAGCTATCCTCTCATACCAGCCTGCGGGACGGCATGGACGTGACGCAGGGCGCGGAGACTGTCTGGACAATCACCAGCCCCGAGGTTTACAGCCTGCTCACGGTGGATCGGGGGTGGTCCAGGGAGCAATATGCTGGCTGGCTGGGCGATGCGTTGATCAGATTGCTGCTGCCCTGACAGGCAGCGGGGAGAAGATCTCCTCCCTGCGTGGTGTGATAGATTATTGTGCTATCGACGCCAGGTGGACTGAGAGCGTTTACGGAAGTCGTGCTGCGCATCTTCCAGCCGGGAGCCGTATGTGACCACGATGGAAGCGAAACCCGCTCGACCGTCATAGCCTGACCACGCGTTTCCCCAGGGATAACTGTAACTCAGCGCATAGTCCAAACCCAGGTCACTGTCTCCCGGCGTCGGCACTCGCTCGTGGGGGTCGCCCAGCGCATCCAGCAATAGGGTGTCGAGGAACCGTTTCTCCTCGCTCTGGATTTCTATGGTCCCGTCCTCCCAGCGGGGCGGCGTGGTGGGATACAAATTGATGCTTCCGTGAACGGATACCAGGGTCTTGCCATAGAAACACAGGCTGATGGTCAGCATGTGCCCGTCCAGTTGACCACCTTCGAGGCGATACCACTGAAACGGCGGAGTCCCGTAGTCGTAGGGGGTAGCCAGGTGAAAGAAAGCCGAACCCTTAAACCCTGACTTGTCGAGGGCCGGTGTGACCACGAATCCGTTGGGGAGCTCTATTCTTCCAGTATCCTGATCGATGAACATGGGAGGTCACTATACCGCGTCGAGAGTCGCGGGTACATCCGTTTCACGCTAGACGGCGTCCGCTCTCAGCAGGAGAAACATGGGGCGATGGACCTCCCTGGCCCATTCGGGATGGTCGGCGCGTTGCTGCGCGTCGGGCGCCCACTCCACGAGACTGCGAACGACGAAACCATTCTCCTGGAGCGTCTGGAAATAGCTGCCCATGGTTCGGTGATACTTCTCGACACCGGGCGCGATCCAGTTTGTCACACGCAGCCCCTCCTGTAAGTAGCCGTCCAGCGGCCAGACCGTGCGCCCATCTTCCAACTCCAGCCACTGAGGATCTACAGGCGCTGTGTAGATTGGATGCTCCAGAGTCGCAACCAGACAGCCGCTGTCCTGCAACCGCTGGCGCATATTCCTACAAAGGGCGGCAAAGTCAGCAATGTAATGAAACGCCAGGGCGCTGTAGATCAAGTCGAACTCGCCGGGAAACGCTGCCAGGTCGGCCAGGTCACCGTGCAGATAGCGTATCTTGTCGCTGGCAGTCAGATCGCGCGCCCGCGCCAGCATCCGCTGAGAAAGGTCAATAGCGACCACGGAAGTTGCTCCCTGCTCGATTGCCCAGCGATCGAACGCGCCAAAGCCGCATCCCAGATCCAGGATGCGCGCGCCCCGCAGATCGGGCAGCAGCGCCCGGACCGCCGGCCACTCCGGAGCCTCCGCCAGTCCACCCTGGGAACGAGGAAGCTGGCTATACCCGTCAAAGAACTCCTGGTTGTCGTAGATATTTCGGGACATGCCGCCGCTCTGGCCTCGCATCACTGGTTCAACTAACGCGCCGATCTTACTACCGTTCAGCATGTCCGCCAAACGCTGGATTGAGCCGTTGCAAGCCGGCAAGCTGCAACCGATGGGTTACCGGCTCGGAGCACATCAGGACATCCATTTGCTTTAGCACCGCCCGCGCACTCTCTGCTATGCATCCAGCGATGCGCTTTCAAGGAAGAGCATCCACCTATGCCTGAGCGCAAGATCCGTATTCTCGTCGCCCATCCCGGCTTGGACGGCCACGACCGCCGTGCATGGAAGCAATACCCCCTGGATTTTGTTGGTTAGGCTGGCAGTCTCCACAACATCAATCAGTTACCGCACTTTCCACGATTTCAAACCGCTGCCCGTCGCAATCAATCTCGGCCTGAATACCATACGGCAATACAAACATCGGATCTGTGTGTCCAAAATCCATGCCGGTAATCAGCGGAAGATCGCTCAATCCTGCTTCTTCCACCACTACTTGCAGCAACACTCTATCGTATTCTGCAAAATCTTCGGGTGGAGTTTGCCCGCCGGGCCGGGCAAATAGAATCCCCGACAGCCTATGCAAGATTCCTAAAGCTGCATAAGCGCGTAACCCATACTTGACCACCTCGGGCGATGGCGCATCCTCAGACGTTTCCAGAAACAGAATCCCATCCTGCCAAACATCACGCTCAGGCCAAAACTCCGTCCCGCGCAGCCAGTCTAGCACTTCGAAACAGCCCCCGATCAAATGGCCCTGCGACACACTACGGCCCTGGAGAAATCGCCATCCCGTCGAAGGATTCAGCTGGCGTCGTCGTGTTTGATTAGCAGGATCGGCCCAGTCAAGCATTTCGACTGTCCATCCGTCAGGATTCGGCGCGATAACTCCTATCGGCTCTGAAGAAAACAGGGTTTTGCGTACCGACTCAACCATGTAAGAGAACATCCCGCCATTTTCGGCAAAACCAGCCATGATTGCCGGGCCATAAAACGTGACTAACCCGGCTTTGTAACAGGCCAAATGGCTGATCGTGGTGTCTGAATACCCCACAAAGATCTTGGGGTTGGCTCGAATGACATCAAGGTCCAGGTATGGCAGCAGCCGAATCGAGTCATCGCCGCCAATGGTGGAAATGATGCCCTTGATTGTGGGATCGGCAAACGCCGCCATGAGGTCTTCGGCGCGGGCCTGGGGGTTGCGATGCAGCCAGCCTTCATCCTTCAAGGTGTGGGGCATCTCCACCACGATCAGGCCAAATTCATCTTGTAACTGCTGTTTACCAGCTTGATAGCGATGAGGTATGGTTCCGGGTCCACCCCAGGACAGTGAAACAGTCGCAATTTTGTCGCCTGGCTGAAGTTTTTGTGGCTTGATCATAGCGTCAATCTTGTCTCTTGCAGCCGACAACTGCTTAGGTGTCCCCTCGTTGGTTCTGGTCAATGCTCTCTAAAATGATCGGCGCCAGCAGGTCAGCCCGAATTGCCCGCCGTCGTGCCATGTCCTCAGCAGTGCGTCCTGTAAAAAGGGTTTTGTTCAGCGGAATGACATCGGAAACCTGGAGCAAAGCACAAGCCTGAATTTCTACCAGTTGGGCGGCGCGGAACACAGCTGCAGTTTCCATCTCAATGCCGGCGCAACCAAGTTCCTGAACGTAATGCGGCAGACGCAGGAATTGACCTAGAATGGTGTCGATTGAGATGACTGTGCCGCGATGGAAGGGGGTTTCTTTCTGGCGGCTGAGGTCTGCCGCAACAGAGGCGACCAGCGAGGTGAGCTGAGCATCTGGTTCAACCGGTTGTAGATAGACATCGGGGGGGATTACCTGGGCATTGAGGTACCGGGAATAGCCATCGCCACTGAGGGAACGGTTTGCCAGGAACAGATCTCCGACTTGCATGGCAGGGTCCAAACCACCGACTGAGCCAGCGAAAATCAGTTGTTGACAGGGGGTGTAGCCTAAAGCTAAGACTGTGTCCCCGGCTAATGGAGCGCCGATTCCACAGCGAATGACACTGATCGGTTGGTCTTTGTATTTCACTTGATACAGCCGGCCTGGGGTGATAGCGTCCAATTGATCGACGTGGACGCCAAAAATCTCGGCCCTCCAGTTCGGCATCAGAATTACTGAAGCTTGAATGTCCGTCGGTTCACAACCTAGGGCGAGGCGGATAATGTCTGCCGGCTGAATGTTGAAGCGTTCGAGTTGAAAGAAGGCTGGAATGCGGTTTTTCAATGGTAGTCCTCCGCCAAACAAACAGAGAAAAGGATATCAGAAGACTGGTCTACTTCGGCCCTTTGATAGCGCGAATCACGATGAACCAAGGGTTCTTCGAGAGACGCGCATATCCGTTGGGATGCACCTGGCGAAACTCGTCCGTCGGCTGCGGTTCCAGGAGGCGCTCGATCAGAAAACCCGAGGAAGCAAGGTCTGATGATATCGCTGTGAGCGGACGGCGGTAATAGGTTACCTTCCCAAAATCTTTCCAATCATCCTCAAGCAGCTCCACGGCGAAGTAATCTTCTCTGTTGAACAGCTTCCAGTCCATAGCGGGATGGTGCGTCGAAAATAGGAGCACGCCTCTTGATTTTAGCACCCGGTGGAATTCCCGCAACGGTGGCTTCCAGTCTTTGAGGTAATGCATGACCAGCGGGCAAAGCACTACATCAAACTCACCATCTGCTGCGAAATCCAGTGGCTGAGACAAATCAGCCTGCAGCACTTTTGCACGCTGCTCAACACGTGCCTCTGTCAGAGCTACGAAATCCGCGTTAAGATCGATTGCCGTAACGATAGCCCCATGATCTAGCAGGTACTCGGCGTACCATCCTGACCCACAGCCTGCATCGAGCACATTTGCGTTTTCCACATCCGGGAGCAGCGATACGACTGCCGGACGTTCGTAGTAGGCGTTGTATGGGCTCGTATCAACTTTCCGGGCATACTCGCGAGCCTTACCTTCATAGCTTCTTCCCGTATGTTCAGTCACAAACCCTTCCCATATTTTTGACTACTGATTCGCGGGCACACCGGTCGGTTTATTCCGTCAGCTCACCATTCCGCATTTGTCCCTCTGGCGGAGGTAGTGCGCCAAAGAGGGCCTTGTTCTTCTCGATAAACCTTGCCCACTGCTCTGGCACATCGGAGTGGTAGAAGATCGCTTCAACCAGAGATGCCGGCACGCACTCGCCGTAGTCTACGTACTCATCAGGGTTGATATAGTACATGTCATCACCTTCGTAGATGCAATCGACGGGACAGTCCTCCACACAACCAGCATGCTTCACATTGATGTACGGCTGGGTAATCACGTAGGCCATCGGGTCAGCTCCCTACGCTACAGGTCTGAGCAGGTTTGCCGCCCAACGCTCTTGTCTCAATGCACATTGACAATCAAGGCCGGGTCGCAAGGGCCGAAGTTGGCGACGGTTGCACTGCCACTCAACAGCGCCGCAATCTTACTACCGTTTTGGTCGTGAGTCAATCACGAAAATGGGCTGGTTCCTGGGCGTTGAGGCGTGCTCATCTTGCCGTCCATTCGCTTTGACAGCACTTGCGCGCTCTGCTACAATTCAGGCATGCGCTTTCAAGGAGGAGCACCCACCTATGCCTGACCGTAAAATACGCATTCTCGTCGCCAAGCCCGGACTGGACGGCCATGACCGCGGCGCCAAGGTCGTCGCCCGCGCCCTGCGCGACGCCGGATTCGAAGTGATCTACACCGGCATCCGCCAGACCCCTGAGATGATCGCCGAAGCAGCCCTGCAGGAGGACGTGGACGTCGTCGGCCTCAGCATTCTCTCCGGCGCACACATGGCCCTCTGCCCGCGCGTCGTCGAACTGCTGCACGCCGAGGGCATGGACGACGTGATCGTGCTGGTCGGCGGCATCATCCCCGACGAGGACATCGCACCACTGCGCGCCGCGGGTGTCGAGGGCATTTTCGGACCCGGCACCAGCACCCAGGACATCGTCGCGTTCATCCATGAACGTACAGCCGAGCCAGTCCCCGCCTGAATTCACTCAATTGCCGCGAATCGAAACGGCTGAGCGCGTTGCTCAGCCGTTTCGATTCGCGGCCGTCTTGATTGGCACGGATCGGGAGGGCGTTTCAGCGGCGCGCTCCCCAGCTTGCTTCAGCATGCTTCGGTGGTATCAGCCTGACGGTTTCAACCTCAGGCGCAGGCGCTCAAACGACGAGCGGCCCTACAATTCCGGTGGCTGGCTCGGTCACGGGACCGGCCAGAGCGAGAAACGAGACACCGGTCTCACTGCGACGATCCCCTCGGCCTCATCGACCAGCGCGCGCTGATCAACCCAGCAGCGATCAACAGTCCGGCGACTCCCAACGAAATCCACGGTAGACTCGCCGCGTCTCCTGCCTGGAAGCCGGCTAGCCCGACCGCCGTCGGCTCTTCGATCACCAGCGCCTGCTGCCCATCCGTCCACGGGCTGACCACGTCGCCCAGGCGTGTCCGAACCCGCAGACGAGCGCCGTCGGAACCAACGTCGGGCACGCGCCAGCGACCTCCTGCTCCATCGAACGTGACCTCGGCCGGCCGCCAGTGCGCCTGGCTGACGTTGTCGATCCGCAGGTTGTCGATCAAAACCGTGTCATCGCCCTGCGAGAGCGTCGAATCTTTGCCGTAGCGCCAGACAAGCTGATGCTGGCCGGCCGGCAAATCCAGCGAAAACCGCGACTGGTTGTGCTTGCCCGACTGCTCCAGAACGGTTTGGCCGTCGACCGCGAACGTGAATAGGTCGGCGCCGGCTTCCGAATCGACCTGCCAGTCGAAGACAACCTGTCCCGGCGCCACCAGATCCACATCCAGTTGCAGCACGCTGGACTGGTTGTGGCTGATTGGGCCGGCGCGCAACGCGTCGTCCTCCACCTGCCAGGGCAGATTGCCGTATGACACAAAGCCGGCAGGCAAGCTGCCACGGTTGAAATCATACGCCAACGGGCCGGCCAGACTCGAGTCGAGGCTGACTTGAACCTCGTAGGCGACCGGCAAGTCGTCGATCGCCGGCCATGCCACGCCAACCGTGCTGGCTGGTGTGACCGCCGTGCCGCCGCTGACGACCGGTGCGCCTGGGCCCGGCAGCGACAGCAGGCCACGCCGCATCAGCGCATGGCGAATGGTGTCGCTGTGTGCGCCATTATTCAGCATGGCGTCAGCGTCCAACAGCGCCTGACCAGCGTCGACCAGCGTAGCCGCCGCCGGCAGGTAGTAGTTGCTTTCCAGCGCCAGCCGGTCGGCAGCAGTCGCACCCAATTCAGTGCGCAAATCCCACAGCACGCGGCTCCAGATCTCACCGTCCTGGTGGGCGTCGCCCGACAGATCGACCGGATACTGCCGGTTGCGATCCACGCGCCGCAGGCAGAATGGCGCCTTGCTGACGTACGCCTGACTGTCGCGCTCGGCGATACAGGCCGGATCGATGCTTTCCTCAGCGAAACGGCTGGCAGCGAGGTAGTCCGAGAACCCCTCGCCGATGGCATTCATCTCGCCGCCTCCCCAGTAGGGAATCTGGTCTTGCTGCAAGGCATGGGCGTATTCGTGAACGATGATGTCCGGGTCCTCGGCATCCTCGACCCCGCCATCACCGAAATGCAGCGCGCCGTCGCTGGCGCTGAAAAAGGACTGGTCCTGGTCAAACCAGTGTGCGTTGGCCAGAGTCACCCGGTCGCGAATGCCGTTGGCCGGCGAGTTGGAGTCGCTGTAACCCAGGCTCTGGACGTAACGTTGGGTGGAGTCGACATAGTGATAGACCATCACCTCTTCGAAACGGGGATCGTCGGCAGCATAGACGAATTCATGTGTCGGAGAATAGGCCTTTGCCGGGCGCGACCCGGCAAGCTGCGTCAGGTTCACATAGTCGCCGCTCAGCCAACCGCTGTTGTCCAACCCCTCCAACGGGACGGTCGCCATTGTCAGCGGCTCCTTCGCGACCGCGATCCAGCCAGGGACAGTCGGTTGCAGCACCTGGCCGATTGCGCCGCTTTGCTGCGGCGTCCCGCGGTCGAAAACCAGCAGATTGGTGCGTTTGATCACTTCGCCGGTGGTCGCATCGACCAGAACTTCCCAGTCGCCGGCCGGATTCGCCGCCACCACCATGACCTGCCAGACAAGACGACCCTCGGTGGGCGAGAGCGGCAGCACAGCCAGTTGCGGCGCCGGACTGCTGCCGCGCGGCGCTGCGAACTCGATAGCCTGGCGCGCTGACTGCACAGCTTGCACTGCAGTGATCCTGGCCGTGCGCGTCGGGAGCGTCAACTGCGGCAGATAACCATTGTTCAGCACGGCGATGCTTCCATCGTCGCGCAAGTGAACGGAGACATATGCTCCCAGCACCGGCCGTGCGTTCTGTTGTTGCTGGAAAAAGATGTGGCTGCCGGCCAGTCCGTGGCGCAGGCTGATGAACTCCAGATCGTCCGCAATAACCTTCAGGCCCAGCGGATCGGCGTTTTCCTGGAGGAAGGCCAGGGCTGTCTGGGTGGGGTCATCGCTGGCAGCGTCGGGCGCCGCGCAATTGCGCAGGCTCGCGGGTGTGTCGGTGATGGCGTTCCAGACCACATCGCGGCATGGCAGATCGGGCTGACTCGCAGGCGCGCTGAAGACTGGCGCAGCGCTGAGAAGCATCAACGCTGCTGCAATGACGAGTCGCCAGATAGCGCTACGGCCGCGGCTGGCTGTTCGGGTCTGCTGCCTGCCAGACTGCAAGTGGAACGTCTCCTTACTGGGTATCGCTGTTCTCGATGCAGATGATTTCATTCTACCACCATTGAACGCGGCTGTCTATCTGACTTTCCACAATCGCCTGCGGCCCGGCCTTGTTCAAGCATAGCGCGCATGGTAGAATGACCTTCCGGGCGGAGGACCGCTATTCGCTCGAGTTGGGCTACCAGCCCGGACTATGCGACGCCAGGGCAAGCAACGCCGTGCCGTACTTCCACTGACGTACTCCCTGTTGGATTCAACGATAATGCTGCAACCTATGGACCAAAGTCACCCACTTGCTACAGACGCCAACCCGCTCGACGTCATCCTCGGCGGGTTGATGCGCCGCTACAAAGAGCGCGTGCCCGATGTGCAGGCCATCGTCGACGCGATGGTGGCTGAGGGGATCGTGCCATCCGGCGACGCAATCGAGAACGATCACATCGCCTTTCGCACCATGGGTGTCGAGCATCTGGGCGTGGCCTCGCTGGAGAAGATCTTCCTGCACTGCGGCTATCAGCGTCGCGACCCGTTCCACTTCCCCGGCAAGAAGCTGGCGGCCTGGTGGTACTCACCACCCCAGCCCGTCTACCCGCGCATTTTCATCAGCCAGCTGCTGGTAGATGACCTGTCAATTGAGGCCGCGAACACCATCCGTTCCTACACCGATGAGGTAACAGCCGACCCGGTCGACGCGCTGGATTTGGACGACGGCGCAGCGGTGGATGCGTTTCTGCATCGCCCGTTGTGGCGCACGCCGACCTGGGCCGACTACAGCCGGCTGGCTGCGGAAAGCGAATACGCCGCCTGGGTGATCTACAACCGCTACTACCTCAACCATTTCACCGTCAGCGTCCACAACCTGCCGGCGGGCTACAACACCGTCGCCGAGTTCAACACGTTTCTGGAAGCGCACGGCTTCAGGCTCAACGACGCGGGCGGCAAGATCAAGATCAGCGCGGACGGGTTGCTGATCCAGAGTTCCACCGTGGCTGAGATGGTCGATGCAGATTTCGACGACGGGCACAACGGCACAGATACGCATCGCATCTCTGGCTCTTATGTCGAGTTCGCCGAGCGGCGGGTCCTGCCCCAGTTTGCCAGCCTGCCTGCCGAGGAGGTGCAGCGCGAACATCGCCGTGACGGGTTCGAGGTCGGGAATGCCGACAAGATTTTCGAAAGCACCTACTCCCATCAGACCCAGAAGCGAGGCGCGTAATCGTGGCAATCTGGTTTTCATCGGCTGACAAGGCTGGCCTCCGCAGCATCGCCGCCAACACAATGATCGAACACCTGGGAATCGAGTTCATCGAGCTGGGCGACGATTTCCTGCGGGCGCGCATGCCAGTCGACCGGCGCACCGTGCAGCCGGCCGGTCTGCTGCACGGCGGCGCATCGGTAGCGCTGGCGGAAACGCTCGGCAGCGCGGCATCCTTTCTCTGCATCGACCCGGCGCAATTCGCCGTCGTCGGCGTCGAGGTCAACGCCAACCATGTGCGCTCAGTGCGCGACGGCTGGGTGATCGGCACTGCCCGCCCGCTTCACCTGGGCAAGTCAACCCACGTCTGGGACATCCGCATCGTAGACGAGCAGGAGCGGCTGGTCTGTATCTCACGCCTGACGATGGCTGTCGTCAGTCACAGCCGGCCCGCCCCGGCCAGCGCATGAGCAAGCATCGCCCGCCCCGCGCTTCGGAGAAACCTGCCGCTGTCCGACTTGTGGCCCGCGATCTGCACGCGCCGGTGCGATTGGACCGCTTTCTGCGCGACCAGTTTCCCGACGCGGGCCGGCGATCGCTCCAGAGCCTGATCTCCGGCGGCCGCGTCAGCATCAACGGGAAGTTGGTGCGACTCAGTTCCTGGGAGGTCCGCAACGGCGACCGGGTGGAACTGCCCAGCGCGCCGCGTGCCAAGCCGCGCCCCTTTACCGCATTCGACGAGAGCTGGTTGATCGCCGACGACGGCGACTTCATCGTCGTCAACAAGCCGGCCGGCCTGCTGGCGGAACCGACACGCTACACCAACGCGGTCAGCCTGTTGAAGCTGGCAGAAGCGCGCTTCGGCAAGGTGACACTCTTCCATCGCCTGGACCGTGACACTTCGGGCGTGATCCTGCTGACGCGCAGCCAGACGGCCAATCGCTATCTTGATCACGCCTTTCAGCAACGCACCGTGGCCAAAGAATACATTGCGGTGGTACAGGCGCCCAATCGCCTGGAAGCCAGCGGGGTAATCGACGTCGCCATCGGCCACCACCCCGACCGCCGCGACATGATGGCAGCGGTGGAGACGGGCGGCAAGCCGGCCACCACTCATTACCAGATCTTCGCCGAAACTGACGCGCTGCAATGGGTGCAGCTCCAGCCGCACACCGGACGCACCCACCAACTGCGCGTCCATCTGGCGCATCTGGACGCGCCGATTCTGGGCGACCGGCTGTACAGCGACGACCGCAGACCAGCGACGCGCCTCATGTTGCACGCCCTGCGCATCATGCTGCCGGCGGCAGAGGCGTTTCCAGAGCGGACATTCAGCGCCCCAATACCCGCGGATTTCCTTGCCCCGGCAGAGGGCTGGCCTTCCGAGTTTGGCGAGAACAGCAGGCTTGGCTAGAATAGGGCCTTCGACCGACCTTTGACTCACCGATTTACGACGAATTGTGCCGCGTGGCATTTGCATGGCTTGTATGTGAACCCGTCATAGACCCCGAACAAACAGAGATATGGAAAACAAAGACCCGTATAGCAACCCGAGAACACCGAAAGAGCTGCTGAGCATCCTGGCGCGCGGCTTTGCCATGGGATCGGCCGATGTCGTGCCGGGCGTTTCCGGCGGCACCATGGCGTTCATCCTCGGCATCTACGAAACCCTGCTGGACGCGATCGCCAGCGTCAACGCCCAGTTTGTGCGGCGTCTGGTGCGCTTCCAGTTCTCCGCTGCGTTTGCCGAGTTTCCGTGGCGCTTCCTGCTGGCGCTGGGAACGGGCATCCTGCTGGCGATCCTGACCATGGCGCATTTCCTGTCAGTCGCGTTGGAGCACTTTCCGACCTACGTCTGGGGCTTTTTCTTCGGTTTGGTGCTGGCCTCAGTGTTCGTGGTGCGCCGCCGCGTCAGGCGCTGGACGGCGGGCGCAGTCGCTACGCTGGCGCTGTTTGCCGTGCTGATGTTTCTGCTGGTCGGCGCGGTGCCGGCTGACACACCTGACAGCCCACTCTATCTGCTGTTGAGCGGCGCGCTGGCAAGCTGCGCGATGATCCTGCCCGGGATCTCGGGCGCATTCATCCTGGTGTTGCTGGGCAAGTACGAGTTTGTCCTGCAAGCGGTCGTCACGCGCGATTTCTTCACGCTGGCGTTGATCGCCGCTGGAGCCGTTGTGGGCATCTTGCTGTTCAGCCGCGTGCTGCGCTGGCTGCTGCACCGCTACCACGACCTGACCATTGCGGCGCTGATGGGGCTGATGCTGGGCTCGCTGCGCAAGATCTGGCCGTGGAAGGCGATTCCCGACGCGCTGCTGGAAGGCGAGGCGGTGGCTGTCAGCGAACTAAACGTGCTGCCGGGCGGACTGTCTCCCGAGGTGATGGCGGTCATCGCGCTGGCGATCACCGGTTTCCTGGCGGTCATCGTTCTGGAGCGGCTGGCGGAGCGAGGCACTTCAAGCAGAACCAGACTGGAACCTCGGCCCCAGGCCGAACTTTGAGTACCGCTTAAGGTTTGCACGCGCACCATGGCCCCGATAATCGCGCCGATCAGCGAAGCGACCATCGACAGCTACAACGGCTGCCTGAGCGCCGTGGCGCAGGAGCGGCTGTGGCTGGGATTGGTGGGTCCGGCTGATCTGGAACGGTCGCGCAGCTTCGTGCGCGCCAACATACAACTCGGCAATCCTCACTTTGTTGCCACGGACGACGAGCGCGTGGTCGGTTGGTGCGATATCACCCGAAACAAGTTGGAAGGCTTTCGCCACTGTGGCGAGCTGGGGATGGGCGTTCTGAAGGAATATCGCGGCCAGGGCATCGGTGAGCGGCTGGCGCGGGCAGCGCTGCAACAGGCTCGTGTGGCAGGGCTGGAACGTGTGGAACTGGTTGTGTATGCCTCTAACGAGCCGGCCATCAAACTCTACGAGAAGCTGGGTTTCGCGGTTGAGGGTCTGCACCGGCGGGCACGCAAGCTGGACGGGCGCTACGATGACGTGATTTCCATGGCGCTGCTGTTCGAGCCAAAGCTCGACAGCCTGGGGCGTGAGGTCACTGAGACCGGGTTTGCCGCGGGCACCATCGGCGACCTCTCGATGCGCGTCGGCGAGGATGTGCGCGATTTGCACAACATGGGCTACGACTGGGGTCAGATCACCAACGTAGCCCGCGGCCGGATGACGCTTGAAGAGATGTGGAAACAGGGCCCGCGCCGCGGCGACAAGGACCAACAATGACTGAAACCGCTGTCCAGGACCGTTACCCCGACGCCGTCAGCCACTGCTACGGCTGCGGCCGACTGAACCCCGACGGGCTGCACATCCGCAGCTTCCGCGACGGCGACGAAGCGGTCTGCCATTTCCAGCCGCGCCCCTACCACATCGCCATCCCCGGCTTCGTCTACGGCGGGCTGATCGCCTCGCTGATCGACTGCCACGCGATGGGAACGGCCGCCGCGGCCGCGCTGGCCGGTGCGCCAGCCGACGACGAATCGCCGCGTTTCGTCACCGCCTCCCTGAAGGTGGACTACCTGCGCCCGACGCCCCTCGGACCGCTGCTGGAGCTGCGCGGTCGGGTCGTCGAGCTGACCGCGCGCAAGGCCGTGGTCAGCGTCACTGTGACGGTCGATGGCGCAGTCACCGCACGCGGCGAGGTGGTGGCGGTACGCATGCCTGACGACTGGCAGCCCACCGCCTGAGATTGTGGACGCGCGGCGAGGAGACTTCGGAAGTGGCCGACTTATGTAACATGCTTCGTTGCTGGCAGATGTACCCCTCTCCTTCCGATTGCCCGGCCACTTCCGAAGTCTGACGGCAAGATGGTCGTCATGCCCCCGCCCCTTGCCTGTCGGCTGCTGAACCCCGCCGATCCCGACTGGCCCGACCGCGTCGAGACGATCCGCACGCTGCTGGGAGCGCCGCACAACTCCGACGTCTTTCCTTCCCATTTTCTACGCGTTGTCCTGCCGCGCATCGGTGGCCACGCTGTGTTGTTTCAGCGCGGCAATCACACCGCTGGCGTCGGCCTTCTCTTTCCGCGCGCGATTGAAGCAGGGCAAGGAGTCTACACGCTGCGCGGTCACCCGTTGCAAGGCGGCGTTTCTGTGGCTGAGCTGGCCGAAGCAGCTTCGCAGATGTTGCCCGAATCGCGTGTCATCCCCTACGATCCGGCCGCGACGCACACCTTTCGGCGCACCTCTTCCATCGTCGATGGCTGGGACATCGGCGCCCCATCGCCGGAGGAAGCAGCGATGATCCGCGGGTTGCAGGCGCAGATCTGGGGCCTCGGCGCGGACAACCTCTACCCCACCGACATTCACTCAGGTGACTTTGGCAGTGTGCAATCGGAGGTGGTCCGTTCTGGGAAGCAAGTCGTTGCGTTCCTGTTTGGCTTTTACAAATTCGGCGGCCGGCCGCTGCCGCCAGCCTGGCACGAAGGGGTCAACAGCGACTGGCGGCTGGAGTCGCAGGTGCTGGGGGTGCATCCCGACCTGCGCGGGCGGGGCGTTGCGACGATCCTCAAAACACAGCAGGCAGAGCTGGCACGGCAGGCCGGCATCGACATCGTCAACTGGACGGCCGACCCGCTGCTGTGGCCCAACGCAGTGCTCAACTTCGGGCGACTGGGCGCAGTGGCGTTCGACTTTGTCCCCGGTATGTACGCCTTTCGCAACGCCATGAACCGGGTGCCGGCGTCGCGACTGGCATTGACGTGGCTGGTCAACAGCCAGCGGGTGCGGGATCACCTACGCGCGCCGGCAGGAGTGAGCGACCTCGCCGCGTCGGGCGCGGTCGTGGTCAACCAGGGCTGGTCGGCAGTCGATCTGGCGTGCGACGCGCCGCGGATCGCGGTCGAGATTCCCAACGACTGGGTCGCGCTGCAAGCGCGGTCGCTGGACGAGGCGGAGGCATGGCGTAGCGCGACCGATGCCGTCCTGGCGCATTATGTCGGCAGTGAACCGGGAAAGTACCTGATCACTGGTGTCGCGCGCGATGGCGCGCGATGTTATTTGGTGGTGGAACGGGTGACGGAAGAGAGGCTTGGTTCGATAGCACAGTAGCATCGCCAGTTGGCGACGCTGGAAGGACTTCGGAAGTCGCTGCCAGACGATGAATCCGGCGCAAATTGCGGTAACCGGCCTCGTTTCGCAACCCAGCGACTTCCGAAGTCTGGAGCGCAGAACGAGTAAGACGCCAGAATGATCACGCCGCCTGTAGCATCGCCGACGTGCGCTCCCGGCTGGATTGGGGGATAAGCACCGCGGCCGGCGTGGCGTATGGCCCGTTGCGGAAGTCCTCCCAGAAACGCTTCTGGTTGACGTGGCCGTAGGCGAAGATGGACTGCCCTGCGCAGCCAGCCTGGCGGGCGATGTCGATGCGCCGGCCGATGGGCGCAAAGGTGTCATAGGTGGCGGTGATGCCGGGTACGACGTGCTCGCCGTTGGCCCGCTCCACAAAGTCCTGCACCAGCGCCGCAAACTGGGCGTCGTCCTGCGTGATGCTCGACAGGTAGAGCATGGGCGAGATCATGTCGGCGGTCTGTTGGCCGATCCAGCCCACCGAGTCCTGGCAGAACCCCTCGTAGCCGTCGCCGGC
This sequence comes from Anaerolineales bacterium, assembly GCA_020634615.1. Classification (GTDB taxonomy): domain Bacteria; phylum Chloroflexota; class Anaerolineae; order JAAEKA01; family JAAEKA01; genus JACKBK01. Next base: position 103,086 of record JACKBI010000011.1, on the reverse strand, counting down.
TGTCCACCACTCCCAGATATCCTTGTAGACCGGCCAGACAGCCGCGCTGAGCAGTAGGCCCGGCTTGGTCGAGTCGATGGCCTGCCGCAGCCGGGCGACCAGCGTGTTGACCTGCCGTCGCTGCCATTCCTTGCGATCGACCGACGGATCGGCGGCCTGGGCATCCTCCACCTCGGCCAGCGTGATCGGGTCGCGCGAGTATTCCCAACTGGCGTAGCGCACATTGTCCAGATGCAGCCCGTCCACATAGTAGCGCTGGACGATGTCACGGCCGACGGCGACAATCTGTTCCAGCACCGCGAAATGGCCGGGGTTGGACCAGAGATACTCCTTGTTGAGGGTCATCGGCTCCTGGTGCCGATTCCACATCAGCCATTCCTGGTCGTAGAGGCTGTTGAAGCTGTTATACATTTGCTCCGGAGTAACCGATGGCGGCGCGGTCTCACCCAGCCAGGCCGGGTAGACGTTGACCCAGGCATGGAGTTCGAGACCGCGGGCATGCGCCTCATTGATGGCCAGTTCCAGCGGGTCCCAGCCGGGATCCTCGCCCAGCGTGCCGCCGCTCAACAGCGCCGACCATGGCTCGATCTGCGAACGGTACAGGGCATCGGCATTGCCGCGCACCTGGAAGAAAAGCGCGTTGAAGTTGGCATCGGCGGCCCGCTCGGCGATGATGCGAATGTCTTCGGCCGTACGAAAATCCCAGCGGGTCACCCACAGCGCGCGCATCTCCTGCGGGCTGCTGGCATTGTACACCGGCGCGGCCTGATCCGGGACCAACCCGGCTGACACGCCGCGATGGCCAGTTGACTCCGGGTAGTCGCCCGTGAAATAGTCGGCCTCCAGGCCGCCGACCTCGGCCCAGGTGTGGTGCTCTTCTATATTGGTGGGTTCGATGTTGTCTGCCATGGTTGCTCCCGGAGTGGTTCAGTGCTGTAGTGCGGTAGTTCGGTAATGCGGTAGTGCGGTTGTGCGGTAGTGCGGTAGGATAGCCTCTTGTGGGTGTTCGGGCGGGACCGGCGCAAGGCATGTGCTACGGTCCGTCCTCGCTGTATGGCGGTGCAATTCTATTCGGGTGCGGGCGTTGGCGTCGGCTGCGGTGCGACGGCGGGCCGGCCCTCGTCGTCATGCTCGATCCACTTGTCGTACAGCTCACGCACCTGGGGACCGCCGATCTCCTCCGCCAACGCCATGAAATCCTCCGGCGTCGCCTCGCGGAACCGGTATTGCTCAACATAGCGGCGCAGCAGCGTCAGATAGGCGTCCTCGCCCATGGCCTGCTGCAACAGGTGGTGGAAGAGCGCCGCCTTGCCGTAAACGATGGTTTCGTAGTTGCCCTGAAACGCTTCGACCGGCTGGTCTACCACAGCATCCAGCCCGCGGTCGCGGGTAAACTCCCAGGCGGCTTGCCAGCGCCGCGCCGCCAGCCGTTCCGCCGATACCTGCCCCTTGGTCCGCTCGCGATAGAAATAGGTGGCGTATTCGGCCAGACCTTCGTCCAGCCAGGGCTCGTTGACCGGATCGTTGCCGACCAGGTTGTACCACCATTGATGCGCTGCTTCGTGTGCGATGCGAAACTCAAGCTCGTCGGCGTTCGCGTTGTACAGCTTGTAGCCCAGTTCGAACAGCCCGGGGTACTCCATGCCGCGGAACTCGATAGGGCCGGCTACCACGTCCAACTCGGCGTAAGGATACGGCCCAAAGAGATCGCTGTAAATGCGCAGCGCGGCCGCGGCATATTCAGCAGCCGCGCGGCCGGCCGTTTCCTCGCCGGGACGATACCAAGAGACAACCCGCACGTCGCCGGCATCCGTCTCAGCCTGTTGATATTGGTCGCTGACGAAGAGTGCGAACTCCCGCGCCGGCCCGCTGACCATGTGCCAGGCTTTCCAGACAGGCGCCGTCGCGTCGGCCGCCTCAGGCGTTGGCCCGCGCGCATCGGTGACGGTCATCAGCGAGCCGCTGCCGGCAACCGCGTAGTTGGGGGGCACAATCGCAGTCACGTCGTAGAGCGCTGCCTGCGTGTAGGCCGCGTCGCCCTGCACCAGCCCGATGTCGAGATGCCACTGGCCCTGCTCACCCGCATCCTGCACAGCCAGCACCGGGTAGAAAAGCGGCAGGCTGAGCACGCCGCCTGCCGAACCAAGCAGCGTATAGCGCTCCTCGTCGAACGGCAACACGCCCAGTCGCCACTGCATGCCAACGCGGATCGGCTTGCCCGCCACGACCGAATCGGGCGGCACGACCACGTGAACTGCGGTGTTGGCGGCTTCGTAGCTGAAGGGTGCGCCGTGATCATTGACCGACACGAGATCGACGCTCATACTGCCGGCATAGTGCGCGAGATTGGGATAGAGTCGGAAGAAGAGATCCTCGGGCAGCGCATCGGCCTCCACAGCGGGCAGGGTAACCTCCATCCGCCCTGTCAGGCTGAGATCGGCGGGATCGATGTGCGTCTCGATGCGGTACACGGGCATGGCAGGCAGGTCGTCCAGCAGGTCTTGCTGGCCGGGCGCCATGGCAATACGGAAGTCGGCCAAGGGATCAGCTGCCGGCGCCGCGGCCCAAGGAAGCGTGACACCGGCGCATGCGCTGGTCAGAGACGCCAGAGTGAGGAGGAGGATAGTGAGTGGGATGAACTTCTTCACGGCGCGCGCCCCGTCGGGTTAAGTACTTTTACCAGTCAGTGCGAGTATAACACCGTTTTCAGCGCGGCGCAAGAAGAACGCTTTCGAACACTTTGCTCACCTGCCTTCACTTCGTGTACGGCGTCCACTGACTTGACACGCTCCCCGCGGGATTGCCGCGGGGAGCGTGTTCGTCCTTACCTGACTGAACGCGTTGCGCGCATCGGTCTTCTCAGCTTATGGCGCGAGACGGCGCCTGCGACGCCGCCAGGCGAAGGCGCTTCCAACTGCCAGCAGCGCTGCCAGCAGCATCGGCAGCGCCGATGGCGCAGTTGAGGAAGACGCTTCCAGCCCGCTGACAAGGACTGCTGTCGGTGAGCCAAAGACGACACTGACAGGGGCGTGCATCGTCGTTGCACCGTTGAAGTCCACATCCTCCAGCCAATACCAGTAGGTTTGACCAGGCGCAACTGAATAATCCTCGTAGCTATACGAGAACCCTTGCGCGCTCCCCGGCCCCTGCGATGGTACGAAGGTCAGCAGATCGGCCGCCGATGGCGGATCGGCCGTCTCCGTACGATAGAGATTGAAGCCGGCGTTGTTCAGTTCGCTGACCGTCTCCCAGGTGACCAGCACATGGTCGGCCTGAGCAGTCGCCTCGAAGCTGGCCAGGGTAACTCCTGTAGGTGAGGATGAATTGCTGAACGTACAGACTATCGTCTCGCCCGCTTCCAGGTTGATGCCGGCGATGCGTGTCGCTACGTCATATGTGCTGGCCACATGGCTGCCGCCGTCGTTGCAGAACAGAGCGATCAGATTGAAGGGCGAGGTCGGAGCGTCCTCGATTACGGTGTATATGCCAGGCGCGACGTTGTTGATCGGCAGCGAAGTGTCGCCGGTAACATTGAAGCTGGCGTTGCCGGGAATCGTGCTGGTGAAGCCGAAGATGGTGCTGCCGTTGGGGATCTCGTCCTTGACGATGGTGATGTTGCCCGGCTGCATGGTCGTACAGGTTGGGTCGCTCGCGCCGCCCACGTCTGGGTCATCGGTATCCACGGGGCTGAAGTCAACGCCCGACACCGTACCCTGGTTGCAGACCTGGCTGACGATTTGCTGCGGCGTCGTGGGCGTGTCGATGATCACGTCAAAGGTGATGACGACCTGCTGGCCGGGGTTGAGCGTACCCAGCGCGACGTTGACAGTCTCGCCTGACTCGGGCGCGCGGCTGTCGGACGGAGCCTGGTAGATTGGCTTGGAGACGGGCGCGGCGGGCTGGTCGATGGACAAGTTAAACGCCGCCGCCAGCCGGAAGTCCGTCTGCTGCTCCACTCCGGCCCCATGCGACAACTGATCACTGATCACTGATAACTGATTACCTTCCGCCGATGATGTGCCACCCTCGGGCTCGTGCGCCGGCGCCGGCGGAACCGTCGCGCACGTCGCGGCCACCGGCGCGGTGCCCTCGTTGAAGGCGGAGTTGACCGGCGTGTTGCCGTTGTTGTTCCAGGTGGTGTCGATGTTGCCGGTCCAGCCTTGCAACTGGGCAATGCCCGGCCCGTTGGAGTCGCCGGAGACCGGGTTACCCACATAGAATGAGTCGGTGAAGAAAGGCACGCCGGTCGCGGTGTTGTTCGTGACGTTGCCGCAGAGGGTGTTGCCGCTGTTGATGTAGAACTGGATGTTGGCGTCGGCGGTGTTGGTGACGTCCACCCCGTTGTTGCTGATGGTGGCCTGCACGTTGGCAACACCGGTAGCTGCCACAACGCCTTGCCGGGACCGGACATCGATGGCGGCCAGCCCTGTTCCGGCGACAGCGTTGATGTCGTTGTTGCTGATGTTGATGGTGAGGGCGGGATTGCCGCTGTCGCTCACCTCAGCGATTGCCCGCACGCCGGCGCCGACCACCGAACCGTTGATGGTGTTGCCTGAGACCGTCCCGATGCCTGTGCCGCCGCCGGAGATGAAGACGTTCACCGCATGGCTGCGCCCATTGTTGAAGGTCTGCGGATTGCCCCCCGTGCCGATGACGTCGAAGTTGAGGGTCGCCGAGTCGCGCGCGGCCAGGTCGATGCCCGAGTTGCCGACCACGGCCGCGTTGCCGGTGAACGAGTTGCCAGTGATGTCAACGGTCACCTGGCTGTTTTCCTCGGCGTGCGCCTTGAGCTGCGACGCTTGGTTCTGGGTGAAGCTGCTGTCGATGACGTTGAAGGTGATGGTGGCGTTGTTGCCGTCGCGGCTGGCGCCCTTGACGAAGAAGCCATCCTGTCCCAGCGCCGTGTTGATGGTCGAGTTCAGCAGGTTGATAGTCGATGAGCCCTGGACATTCTCGATCAACGCGTTGCGGGTGAACGAGCCGACGATCGACACGTTGTTGAAGGTGTTGGTTCCCAGCAGGTTCAGGAACTGGACGCCGTTCTCCAGGTTCTCGTTGCCGATGTTGCTGAGGTCGGAGTTGACCAGCGAGAAGTTGGTGACCAAGTTGCCGTTGATGCCGTTCTGCGCGCTGCCGTTGATCGTCAGATTGGTCAGGCTGACGCCGGTGACCGTTTCCAGGTAGATGGGCGCGTTGCAGCCGGTGTTGGTGAAGCCGCTCGGCTCGGCGATGTTGCAGGTCGCCGTGCCCGGCGCGACGCCGTTGGCCGTGGTGGCGTTGGTGAAGTTCATGTTGCTCAGCGCGATGTTCTGGGCGCTGATGGCCTCGAAACCGCGCTGGGTGATGGTCTGGATCGTGCCGCCGGTGCCGTCAGTTACGCCGGTGCCGGTGACGGTGAAGCTGCCGGTGGTGTCCCGCAGTTGAACGCCTTTGGTCGTGTTGCTGGATGAGACACTGGTCAGGGTAACGTTCAGCGCCAGCGACGGGTTGCCGTCGATGTTGATCGCCCGGCTGTTCGTGTTGCTGACGCTGCCGGCGGATACGGTGAACGATCCGGCGACGGCGGTCAGGTCGATCCCTTCGTCGCTGCTGCTGGTCGTGGTCAGGCTTTGCAACGTCACAGCCAGCGTGCCCGTAGCCACCTCGATGCCGCCGCCGGTAGCGTTGTTGACGATCACCTCGCTGACGGTGAGCGTGCCCACGTTGCTGCCGGCCAGGCCGGAGCCGCTGGCGTTGCCGGCTGTGAGGCCGCGCACCAAATTGTTGGCAGCCAGCGCTATGCCATCTCCGCCACTGTTCTGAATGGTCGGTTTGCTTCCGCCTGTCGCGGGCAATGCGTTGCTGAAGGCAGGCGGCGTGATGCCGGTGATCGCCTGGATCGTGGCGGTAGCGCCCTGGCCAACGAGCAACTGGCTGTTTTGCAGGACTATGCCGCTCGCGTAGGCGCCGCTGCCGCTGTAGATGAAGATCGAATCGCCCGGCTTGGCGTTGGGCTGAGTGGCGCCCTGGGCCGCGTTGAACGCCGCAAGGCTGTTGAACGGGGAGCTGAGGCGACCGTCGCCGGCGCCAGCCGTGTTGTTGATGAACCAGATCATGCTGCTGACGTTCAGCGTCACCGTCGCGGAGTCCTGGTTGCCGTCCAAGTCTTGCGCTGTGTAGCTGAAGCTGTCGGGGCCTTCATAGCCGGCCGGCGGCGAATAGGAGAAGCTGCCATCGCTGGCGATGGCAAAGGCGCCACCGTTGACGGTACCCCCGGCAGCGGGAACGACGGACACAGTCTGGCCGTCGGGATCATTGTCGTTCACCAGCACACCGCCTGCGGCCGGGACCGTGATCCCAACGTTACCCAGCACTTGATAGACGCCGTCGTTGCGGGCGATGGGCGTGGTGCGCAGCGAGCCGCCTACCAGCGTGGTGAGCGAATCGATCGTGTCCGCCAGGGCCGTGTTAAGAGCGTCCGTGCTGCCGCTGTTGACTACGGTGATGGTGTAACGAATCGTGTCGCCGGCAGTCGGGCCGGCCGGCGGCAGGTCGTTGAACAACGCGTCCGTCTTGGTGGCCGTGATAACGGGCGCGTCGGGCGCGCGCGCCGGCGCTGCAACCGGCAGGGACAGCACGCTCGCGCCGCGGGCCGCGGCGAGCGATATCTGCGCCCCGGCTGCACCGAAGGCTGGCAGTGGCGCGGCTGCGGGGGCGTCCAGTTCCGTGCGATGTTCGACAGATGCCGGGACAGCGGCGTTTGCTGCTGCAACTGGCAGCGCCGGCAGCAGCGACAGCATCAGGACGGCGATTAGCGCCAGCCGAAGAAACGAAGTCAACGCTTTCAGGTTAATGCTAACGACACGATTCATGGGTGGTATCTCCTTCTCCAACAGAATGTAACTACGTAAGGCTGCGGAGGACTGACAGTCCTGGTCTTGCGACAAACTGACTGTCGCGTCATTTGCAGCTCTGGTGATTGACCAGGACTGTCAGTCCTACAACGGCTACTAGGTGAACAATGCTTCGTAGTGCATGCCATCCTGCTGTGGGCCGAGAGGCACCAGGAACAGCGACAGCGAACCCAAGTCTTCATGCGTCAACAAGTGGGTAGCCTGGGCAAGATACGCGTCCGTACGCGCGTTTCGAAAGATCAGCGCAAAGGGCTGCCGGCCCGGCTGATCCGGCGGCCTGGACAGTTCAGATACTTCTATCAGCTCCAGGGCGTAGGCGTCACCATCGGTTAATTGGACGGCAAACGATTCATTGAGATGTCCGGCGAAATCGGCCATCTCCAACTGGTCAAGGGTGTCCATTCGTTCCTTCGTTTCCAGGTTGTGGACTTGCTGGCGTCCACTCCATCAGGTAATACACGCCCTGATCCTCGACTTGCCGGAAGCACAGCCGGTGGTAGAGGCTCAGGGCCGGGTTGTTTTTCTCGACGTGAATGCGCACCGGCAGCGCCAGCGCCGCGCCCCGCTCCAGAATGTCTTGCAGCAGGGCGGAGCCGATGCCGCGGCCCCGGTAGCGGGGCAACAGGGCAATGTCGATGATGCGGATCTCGTCGGGACGCTCTTCGACATAAAGGCGGCCAGCCGGCTCCCCGTGACGCAGCACAATGTCAAAGCTGGCGGCGACAAACTGTTGGTGATAATAGCGATGCTGCGCCTCGAACTGCATCCTGAGAAAGGCGTCCTTCTCTGCCGCGCTCCAGGGAACCACAGCCAGTTCCTCTGTGCGCGTGCTGGCGTAGACCCGGTAGAGGAACTCCAGGTCGTTGTCGCTGGCCGGGCGGAGGGTAGTGGATTGGATCATGGCCGGGACTCTGCCACCGTGTAGCGAAAACCGGGCTTGCTGCCGGTCGCGTAGGTAAACTCGATCTCTGCGCCGCTGGCAACGCTGTTCAGATCGTAGAGGATGACCGGGTGTGAGACCTCGGACTCGTAGTCGCGAATCACCACGTCCCCGAAGATATGGACCGTCGTCAGCAGCATGAACTGGTTTTCCTCTGCCGGACGCGACGGCACGGCGACGGTCACCGGCGGCCACCGGCCGGCGTGGCCATTGCTCCCGCAACCAGCGGCGCTGTCGCTGGACAGCTCCAGAAGCCGGCCCAGCGGTATCCGTTGCCGCGCCAGATTGCTGTGGTCCACGGGGAACCCTGTGGCGTCCCGCCGCTCCAGGGTGGCGAAATCCTCCCTGGCCTGGCTGGTCAGGCAGGCATCGACCACGATTTTCTGCGGGACGAGGATGCCGCCGGGGGCAAGCTGGGGCAGCAGATGCAATGTCAGCGCAGCCTGGGGCTCGCGCGCCAGCGCGCCCTGCATGACCTCCAGCACCAGCATGTGCAGCGGCTGGCCGGGCGGATGGCGGTAATCCAGCGCGTCGCCCTGGACCACAGCGGCGAACCAGGCGTCAAGCCCCAGCGCGTCGATCAACCGCCGAACCGACTGCACGGACTGCGGCTGAGCCTCGATCAGGGTGATCTCGATCTGCTCCGGTCCAAACTGCGAGGTCAGCGGGAGCAGCAGCGTGGCAAAGGGGCCACAGCCGGGGTAGAGAATCTGCAGGCGTTGGCCGGGAAAGCGCTGCATGGCTGCGCCGATGGCTGCGTAGACGCCGCGCAGAAACTGCGCCGTGCGGTATACCTCGGTCAGGCAGCGCGCGGCCAGCAGCGGCGAGACCGCCATTCCCCCGGCCAGCCACGCGTCGCGGTCAAGCTCCGGGCGCCCATGGTCTTCCCGAACTCCGCCAATGGTGGAGAACAGTTCGTGAAGTTCAAACACCGCCGACCGGATGGCTGCCCGGTCGGCGGCAGGATTCAAGATAGTGTCAGTAGCAGCCCGCAAGAGGGGTCTCATTTCGTGTATCCCGGCCCAAAACCCACCTCATTGAAGGTGACTGGCACTTCAATCGCTGAGCGTTTTTCTGTCTCGCAGTTGGTCGTCGACCGAAGCGAGTCGAAGTGCCAGTCACCTGGATCTAGCTACGGCTGGGATAGAGACCCACCAGCGCAATGATGAAGTTCAAGCCCAGATAGGGCTGCATGTTGTTGTGGGCCTGGCTGCCGCCGCTGTTGCCCACCATTTGCGACGCCATGGGAACCAGGTTGTTGCTGGCGTCGGTCTGATAGGCTTGCTCGCCCGTGGAACGGTTGAGCGCGTTGCCGGCCGGGTTGCCGACGCCGGCGCGTGACAGCGCGGCCTGCAGTCCGTGGTTATGGCTGGGCAACTGCGCCTCAGTCAGGGTCTCTGTCTCAGTGCCGCCCCGCTGGCCTACCTGGCGTGTTGTCAGGCCAGGCCCATGGCCCGGATGCATGGGCGCGCGCCCTTGCAGGTTGGGCAGGGCGGTTGTGGTGCGCCCGTCGCCGCCATAGATGGTTCCGATGAGGGAAAAGAGGGCCGTGTTCTGCGAAATAGGCAGCAACTGCCCGTCGCATAAGGCCCAGCCGCGCGGCGCAAAGTTGCCGGCAAAGATGCGGATCTCCGCAATGAAAGGTTCGGACATGAATATTGACTCCTTGATCAATGGTCGGCGGACAGTAATCGGTAATCAGTAATCGGTGATCGGTTGGCGGTTGGCGGAACTTGACAGGCCGTCCTCTGCCTACTGATTACTGATTACTGATCACTGATTACCTTCGGCTATTGGCGCGACGGATAGATGCCAAACAGCGCAATGATGAAGTTGACGCAAAGGAAGGGCATCAAATTGCTATGCGGCTGGCTTCCCCCGCTGTTTCCTAACGACGACGACGCCAGCGCATCGCTGGCCACGGGATCGGCCGTCGCGTACAGATCAATGGTGTTGGACGCGGCCGGCACGTTGCCGGCAGGGCTATTAGCGGTGGCCGCCGCGTCCGTTCCGTTCAGTGCATGGCTGTGGGGAGGAAGCTGGTTGACCGTCAGTGTGACGGTTTCATTTCCACCGTTGGAGCCAAGCTGCCGCGGCGACAGGCCAGGCCCGCTGCCCATATGAACGGGGATGCGGCCGCGCAGATCGGGCAAGGCGAAGGTGGTCTGGCCGTCGCCGCCGTAGATCGTCCCCAGCAAGGAGAACAGTGCATCGTTCTGGGAGATGGCCAGCAACTGGCCATCGCAGAATGCCCAGCCCTGCGGCGCGAAGTTTCCGGCAAACATTCTGATTTCGCCGACAAATGGTTCTGACATGAATAACTCCTTAGTTCCTGGAGGGGAAGAGACCCTGTAGCGCGATGACGAAGTTCAGCGCAAGGTAGGGCTGCATGTTGTCGTGGGCTTGCCCGCCGCCGGCGTTGCCGATGGAACCGGCCCGCATCGGGGTGAGGCTGCTGGCTGGACCATAGATCGTCCCAGACTGCGCCAGGACGTGGCCGGTGGGGTCGTTGTTGTTGGCCTGAGCGCTGGACCCCATTGCTTGGTGGGTGTGGGAGGCGATCTCGCCGACGCTCAGGGTGTGGGTTTCTTCGCCAGATTTCTGGCCTTGTGTGATCGCCCATCCGCCGCCAGAGTCGCCAACATGGGCAGGCGTGCGGCCGCGCAGGTCGGGCAATGCAAACGTGGTGCGGCCGTCGCCGCCGTAGGTGGTGCCCAGCAGCGAAAAGAGCGCCTGGTTTTGGTTGATAGGCAGAATCTGCCCGTCGCATGTAGCCCAACCGCGCGGCGCGAAGTTGAAGCCGACGATGCGGATCTCGGCAAGGAACGGTTCGCTCATAAGAAATACTCCTTCTGTTGTAGCTGCGTGGCCTGCCTGTGGCTTGCCACCTGGTCGATACGCTGCCCGAATGAACCCATGGTCAACCATGGCGGATTCGGGCGAGCATGATATTGGCCTGGGTCCAGAGAAAACGGCCCAGGCGCTGGGTTGGTTTGCGAAGGATGGATGGGGAAGCTGACCGAACCATCATATCACACCCACCAGCCATAATCAACAGCTTTTATTTCACATACACCTTAAAACTCGGTGCGGTACAGCAATTGGGTGTAAGGTTACGGGGCGGCCGCAAACAAAAGCAGGAAACAGCCTCGTTGGCCATTCCCTGCTTTTTGTCACTACTGCCCTGGCTCGGTCGCAGACCGGCCCGAGCGACAACCAAGCAATAGATGCGGCTCAGATCAGCGCTTTGCTCGCGACGACCCCCTGCGCCATCGCGATGAAGTCGTCCAACGTCATGTTGCCCTTCCGTTCGCCCGTGCGCAGGCGCAGATTGACGAGACCCTGCTCCTCTTCCTGATCGCCCAACACCAGCATGTAGGGTATTTTCAACAGCTGGGCATCGCGCACCTTGGCCTGCATGCGGTCACTGTTGTCGTAGACCTCGACCCGCAGCCCGGCTTTTTCCAGCGTGCCTTGCACCTGATAGGCGTACTCGTTGTTGCGGTCGGTGATCGGGATGACGGCAACCTGCTGCGGCTGCAGCCACACCGGGAAGTTGCCACCGTAGTGTTCGATCAGTACCGCGAAGAACCTCTCCATGCTGCCCAGCAGCGCGCGGTGGATCATGTACGGCTGGTGCTGCATGCCATCCTCGCCGATGTAATGCAAGTCGAAGCGTTCCGGCAGGTTGAAGTCAAACTGGATTGTGCTGAGCTGCCATTCGCGGCCCAGCGCGTCCAGCATCTTGAGATCGATCTTGGGACCGTAGAACGCGCCGCCACCGGGGTCGATCTCGTATGGAATCTCAGCTCGTTTGAGCGCTTCCTCCAGCGCATGCTCCGCCGCGATCCAGGAATCTTCTGGACCAACCGACTTCTCTGGCTTGGTGCTGAGATAGGCGTTGAACTCCGTGAAACCGAAGCTGCGCAGGATGTGCAGACAGAAGTTAAGCACCCGATCGATTTCAGTGGGCATCTGGTCGGGCCGGCAGAAGAGGTGCGCGTCGTCCTGCGTGAAGCCGCGCACGCGTGCCAGCCCGTGCAGCACGCCGCTGCGCTCGAAGCGGTAGACCGTGCCCCACTCCGCCATGCGCACCGGTAGGTCGCGGTAAGAACGCAGCCGGCTCTTGAAGATGTTGACGTGGAAGGGGCAGTTCATCGGCTTTAGGTAGTACTCCTGCCCCTCGATCTCGATGGGCGAGTACATGCTGTCGGCGTAGAACCCCAGATGTCCGCTGGTCTCCCACAGCTTGGCGCGGCCGATGTGCGGCGTGTAGGCCAGCACATAGCCGTGGGCCAGGTGCTCGTTCTTGCAGAACTCCTCGGCCAGGTGGCGCATCAGCGCGCCGTTAGGATGCCACAGGATCAGCCCGCCGCCCACGTCGTCGGAGTCGGAGCTGTACAGATCCAGCTCCTTGCCGACCTTGCGGTGGTCGCGCTTCTTGGCCTCCTCTAGCCGGTTCAGATAGGCATTGAGGTCCTTCTTGTTCTTCCAGGCCGTGCCGTAGATGCGCTGCAACATGGGCCGCTTTTCGTCGCCGCGCCAGTAGGCGCCGGCCACGCTAAGCAGTTTGAATCCGTCCGCGGGAATCTTGCCCGTGTTCTCGACGTGTGGCCCGCGACAGAGGTCCTCGAACGTATCGTGTTTGTAGGTGCTGATGACCGGCGCCTCTTCCAGCGGATCGCCGTACTCATCGAAGCTGCCACGTTCCAGTCCCTCGATCAGTTCCAGCTTGTACGGCTCATCGGCGAACAGCGCCTTGGCCTCGGCTGCGCTGACCTCGCGGTACTCGAACGGGAAGCGGCCGCCAATGATCTGGCGCATGCGCCCTTCGATCCACTCCAGGTCATCGGGCGCGAACGTGCGCACCGAACCGTCCGCATTCCTGCCCAGATCGAAATCGTAGTAGAAGCCCTCCTCGATGGGCGGGCCAATCGCGACCCGCGCCTCGGGGTAGCGCTCCACCACCGCCTCGGCCATAACGTGGGCTGCGCTGTGGCGCAGCTTGTACAGATCGTCCTTGGGTAACTCGTTTGACTTTGCCATGATGTGCCTCCTGAGAGTTCGCCGCGAGTGAACCATTCCGGCAGGACTGACAGTCCTCGTCTTGCAGCAGAGATGCCAAGGACGTTTGGACAACCCGGCATGGTGAGCAGGACTGTCAGTCCTTTCGCGGTACAAAAAACCCCCTCGCCTGTTGGGGCGAGAGGGTTAGCACGCGGTTCCACCCAACTTGACACACTCAAGGAGCGTATCATCTTGTGGAGCCGATAACGGGGCCAGCCGTGCCAGCTTAGTGAGTGAACAGTGCCCAGTGAACAGTAAACAGTGACGGAAAGATTCTACTGTTTACCGATTACCGGTTACTGATTACCGTTCTGCCGGCCGCTCCCGGGTGGTTTTCGACGGCGCTTCGCTGCGGAGGCTTTCAGCCATCGGTCTCCGCTCTCTGGCGCTTTGCTGCCCGCCTACTCGTCCCGGTCGACGCGTTAGGGTGTACAGTTGTGTGGCGAATTATAGGCAGGATGGTGTAAACTGTCAAACGAGGTTGCACTCCCCCCGATCCGCGAAATCCGCGCCCAATTCAGCGACCACCATCCGTCCCATCTGGCCGATACCACACTGCGTAGTCCGTGGTCAGCAGGTGCAGTGGCGGCTCATCCTCCTCGATCTGCGGAAAGCGGCCCACCGGCTGGTAGAAACGATTGTCGGTGTTGTCGTCGTTGACCAGCGACACCTCGCCGATCAGTACCCGGCCTTCTTCAGCCCAGAAGGAATGGTAGAGACGCGTCGGCAGGGTAATACTTTCGCCCGGCTCCAGCACGATCTTGCTGCCGGCCGGCATCCGCCGCTGGACACCGTCGGTGCTGACAGTGATATCGCTGTCGTCCAGCCCATCCTCGGACGTCGAGTTGTAGAGCTGGATCACCAGCTTGCCGCCGCCGCGGTTGATGATGTCCTCGACCTTGCGCCAGTGGAAGTGAAATGGCGTCACCTGGTCCACGTCGGAGATGAGAATCTTCTCAGCGTAGAGCTTGCCGCCGCCACTGGCCAGCCTGGCCGGGTCGCCGTTGCGTATCGTGAAGATGAACAGGCCAGTGCGCTCGTAGTCGCCCGAGCCAAAGTCGGTGATGTCCCAACCAAGTTGGCGATCGACGATCTCGCGCACTTCCTCCCCTTTGCTGGCCCAGTCATCAGGCGTCCAGTAGGCGAATGGCGGCAGTCGGAAGCCGTGGCCACGCATGAAGGAATCGGCATCGCGCATAATAGCGTTGATCTCGGAACGTTTCATATTTCAATTCTCCAAGGGATAAGAAATCGGGGCTTTGTTCATCGGACGGCGAACACTAAGTTTATCGGGGTTTGCTGGTCAGTCATGGTGCGTGCAACAAAGAACCTGATTTCTGGGTTCGACGTAACCACTCAGCGTCATTCCCGCGCAGGCGGGAATCCACGCCATCGGTGTTGGTCGCGCCGCTCTTGCTAACGTCATTCCCGCGCAGGCGGGAATCCACTCTTTGCCAGCACTGGACTCCCGCCTACGCGGGAGTGACGTAACGGTGAAGGCTGAGAAAATACGGTTTGCCTACAATTGGTGGTTGAGGGTGGACAGCGCCGGGTAAACCTGGGCGTATAACCGGTATTTCTCCATGTATCGGACGTGCATGGCCGCGTCCGGTTCGTATCGCCGGCCGACCCGCACCATCCTGGCATGTCCCTGAGCGACATCATCGAACGCTCCGGTTGCTGCGCCGGCCAGGATGGCAACGCCCAGACACGGCGCTTCGGCCACATCCATAGCCAACACCGGCCGGCCATAGATGTCAGCCTTGGTCTGCAACCAAAGTGGCGAGCGAGCGCCGCCGCCAAACGCCCGCAGTTCACGAATCGCAATGCCGGCCGCTTCCATGGCATCGAGACTCAGCTTGATCTCGTAGCTGACGCCGTCCAGCATGGCCTTGATGATCTCGCCGCGCGTGGTGCTCAGGTTCAGACCCAGGATCGCTCCGTGCGACGCTGCGTCCATCCAGGGCGTGCCGCTGCCGACAAAATGCGGCAGAATGAGCACCGGCGATGGCCCGGCGATGGCCTGTTCCAGGATCACATCGTAGACGCTTTGGCCGCTGGCGCTGGCCTGCTGAAGCTCGGCCTGGCCGAAGGTATCGCGGTACCAACGGAGCAGCGCGCCGCCGGTAGAGGTGTAACCCAGCACCATGGTCATACCAGGCGCGGTGTGCGGCGCAACCGGCAGATTGCTCTCCAGCAATCGGGCGTCGAGCACCAGGTCCGGCGACGCAACACCGACGCACTCCACCGTCCCTGTCGAGTCCATGGAAATGCCCGCGGCCAGCGCGCCACAGCCCAGCGCGCCAGCCGGCTGGTCATGGCCACCCGTCACGGCTATGACGCCGGCGGGCAGGTTCAGCACGGCGGCCATGCGCGCCGGTACTTGTCCGATAGCAGTGCCGGACGGCAAGAGGCGTGACAGCCGCTCTGCGTCGATCTGCGCCAGGTCCAGAATCTCATCCGACCACGCCAGCCGGGTGACGTCGAAGGCCATGGTGCGTGCCGCCAGACTGTAGTCCATGGCGGGCGGCAGGCCAAGCTGATGAAACACGAAATCTTGCATACACAAGAAGCGGCGGGCCGCAGTGAAAATCTGTGGATCGTGCGCCCGCAGCCACATCAGCTTGTTGACAGTATACATCGGGTGGAGCGGCATCCCGGTAATCGAAAAGACCCGCTCGCGGCCGAAATGTTCCTCCCACCAGCGCGCCTGTTCCGCGGCGCGCGTGTCGATTGCGGAGATAAAGCCACACAGCGGGCGTCCAGCCGTATCCACGGGCACCACCGACTCGCCATGGGTCGCCACACTGAGCGCGGTCACGGGATCGCCGCTGCTGGCTGCTGCAACCTTGCCGATGACCTCCGAGACTGCCTGCCAGACCTCTGCGGGGTCCAGCTCCATCCAGCCGGGCTGTGGCTGGTACAGCCTGTACTCGCGATAGGCCTGTGCCAACGTCGCGCCATCAAGGCTGAACGCTACTGCCTTGCAGCCGCTGATGCCGATATCCAGCCCGAGCAAACTCATAACGTCGCCTCAAGTGCTTTCAGTGCCAATTGGCGTAGCCAAGCTGCTCCAGATAGAACACCATCCGCGCCATGACCGCCTCTTCCCAGACATCGCGCCGGCCGCGTTCGACCAACGCCCAGCCCTTGGGACCAAGCGTCCCCTGGCAATGGTCGTCGATGTAGGAAGGGTCGAAGCACGTATCGCCCAGCAGCCCTTCAGCTTGCCAGGCGCGCAAGGCTGGCTCGGGCAGCATGTTGCCCAGGTTGTGGAAAACATGCCGTGCGACCGCCTGTCCGCCCAGTCGTTCGAAGATCGACCAGACGTTGAACTTAACGATACCGTCTCCAGCCAGGCGCGGCAAGTCGGCGTCCGCAAGGCTGGAAGAACCGTGCAGCACCTGGATTGAACCGACGCGGTCGCGGATCTGACCCGCCAGATCGCCATGGTAACGGGCAACGGCGGCCGTCGAGCGATGCTCCGTGCCCAGGTTCGGGACGATCAGCGCGACGCCGGTCTCACGCAGAAATCGCTCAGCCTGCACCGGGTCGGTGAGGTGACCTTCTTCCACGCCAGCATCTTCAGACTGGATGATCTCATCCACGCAGCCCTCCACTAACACCTGATGCCCATGCTGCTCGACGAACTCGGCTGTACGGCGAATGTTTTCGTCGAAGGAATAGTACGAGCAGTCATACATGATAGTGGCGAACTTATCAAGGCAACGCGGGATAATCTCCTGCTCATAGTCCGGCAGCGCATGGTCGAGATGCAGCATGGCCTGAACGTCACGATACGGGCTGTCCTCAGAGAGGTAGAGATCCACATCGGCCAGCAAGGCGCGCAAGCCCAGTTTCGCGTCGCCGCTGGCTGTGTAGTGCCGAAGCTGCGGCTCAATGGGATAATTGGCGGTGGCCGAGATGATCACCGGAATACCGTCCAGCCCATGCTGCTGCGCGAAGGCATACGCGGCGCGGAAGATCGCCTCGGTGGTGCGCCGGTTTTCGGTGCAGAAGTTGACCAAACAGATGCCGGACTCTGCCGCCTGTTGGTAGATTTCTTGTGCCTGGGTGGGGTCGGTGATCAGTGGCATGGATCGAATACTTTCCGTTCAGCGTATCGGCTGAAGTGAACGTGTGCCGAAATCTGCCACGAATTACACGAATTCTGCGAATTGCTTCGGATCGTTTTCGTGAAATTCGTGTAATTCGTGGCAAGAAGCCTGCGTCACGCCATCCCCGCCATGGCCCGCACCTCGTCGATGTAGGCCATCAGGTTCGCGTCAGGCGTGTCTTCCAGAATAGTGTGCGAACTTTGCAGGATGTAGCCGCCGCCTTTACCCATGACCTCAGCGCGGCTGCGGATCTCGCGACGCACCTCGTCAGGTGTGCCGGAGGGCAGGGTCTGTTCGACGTCGATGCCGCCGTAAAAACAGAGCTTGTCGCCGAACTGCCGCTTCATCTCCTCGGGATCCATGATGTGCGGCTGCAGCGGGTTGAACACATCCAGCCCGATCTCGATCAGGTCGGGGAAGAGCGAACTGACCGCGCCGTCCGAGTGTTGGCCGACCACGGCGCCTGCCCGGTGGCAGTGGTCATAGATCAGCGCCAGCCGCGGCTTGATGAAACGCCGCCACATCTTCTTGCTGAACATCAACTGGGTGGTCGAACCCCAGTCGTCGGAGAAGTAGAAGCCATCGATGCCCAGGGCCAACTGCTGGTCGATAATCGGCAGGTTCCACTCGTGAACGATGCGGTCCAGCAAGTCCTCGACGAACTGCGGCTCGGTGGCCATATCGATGAAAAGCTGCTGCATACCGCGGATGCTCCAGGCGCGCTCGAAGAGCACCATGCCCAGCTTGCCAAACAGGAACAGATCGCCGCGGTAGCGGTCGGCCAGTTGCTGCGCCTGGTCGAAACGGCCGGCGTGGAACGGATCGGGGATTTGGTAGCTCGCCAGCGCTTTGGCCAGCGCCGCGCCACCTTCGACCTCGCCCAACGGGTAACGGACCGGGTGGGGCAGCCCGCCGGAGCGGTCCCACACACAGCCGAACTCGTCGGTGTGCAGACCACCGGCCGCATCCACAGCCGTCTGCACCGGCCCGCCGCTGAGAGTCAGTTGCACCTGCCCGACCTCGCTGGCCCACGGGTTGTAGTTGAAGTCGGAACCGATCTTGACGATGTGATTGCCGATGAACGCTGCCGCAGCGTGGTTGTCGGCCAGCCCATACAACTCGCACACCCGTTTCCACACCGTCGGCACGGCGTGGAAGTTGTAGGGCACGAAATCGGTCTCCTGGTGGCCGATGGCCGCCAGGACGCGCGTACGTTTGTTCATCGTCTACTGGTTAGTCCTCCGATCAGGGAGATGCAAAGGAAACGAGATTCCTGTATCGCTGCTGCAAGCCTGCATGGAGACTTCGGGTCACGCTTGCAGCAGCGACACAGCGGCGCCGTCAGTCGATCACCAGGATCGCTGGCCGCTGCCAGATGGCACCGCCAACCTCGACGGAGACCGACGGCCAGCCGTCGATGCTGGTGATCACTTCGTTGGCTTCGTCGCCGACCAGGATTGTGTCTTCCGACTTGACGCCGGTGATCGACGGGTTCCAGGCATAGACCTGGCCGGGCCGCACCTGGAAGGGATCGCCAGGCGTGGCGACCCACTCGCGCGGTTCGTAGCCGGCCGGCCCGCCCTGGTGGTGCAGTCGCCACTCATCGGCGAAACCTTGATCTGCATACGCCTGCTGGGCCAGCGCCAGAATCTCGCCCAGGGTTCGCCCCGGTCGCGTGGCAGCGATGAACGCGGCATCGACTTCGGCGACGGCTGCGGCTTTGCGCTGCAGCTCAACTGGCAGCGGACCGAAGTGCACCAGCCGCGTCACCGAACATACCAGCCCGTGGGCCCGCCCGCACAGCACCAGCATGGCGTAGCGTTCCAGTGTCTTGCCGGTTGGTAACGGATGGCGAAAGGCGAAGATACGCTCGTCGGTCGCGATCAGGTTGACGATGGGTTGGACGCCGCGGCTTTGGCTGGCCACGGCCAGCAGGCCAGCGATCTGGTATTCCGTCATGCCGGGCTGGACGCGGCGAATCGCTTCGTCCATGGTTTCGGCGCACAGTCGGCCCAGGGCGCGGTAGCGCTGGACTTCGTCCGCTGTCAGATCAGTGCGCAGCCGGCTCAGCTCAGCGGAGAGATCGACCGCGCCGGGATACAGGCTATCGGCGCCCAGGCGCAGGCCGGCGGCGAGCGTTGCCAGCGGACTTGCTTCGTGCCAGCCGGCTGCGCGTACGGTCCAGCCCTGCTCAGCCAGCCGCTCCTCACGTTCCAGCCGCGGCGCTTCGATGTTCGTGGTAATCACGTACCGCTCGTCGGGCGTAATGAGCAAGCTGGCGGCGCCTGCGCTGGTCGCCGTATTGACGTAGGATGCCGCGCCGCAGGTCGCCCAGGCAAAACTGCTCACCTGGCGCAGCAGCAGCGCGTCCAGTTGATGCTCGGTTAGCAACGCACGCACGCGCGTAAGTTTGAGGTCGAGTTCGTTCATGATTTGCAGGAACCGTTGGGAAGGTGTGAAGCGTGACTCGTGAAAGGTGAGCGGAAGCCGCCGAACCTGACGCGATACGCATCACGCATTACGTTTCACGCCCTTCTCACCGATGATGATACATCTCCCAACCCATGTACTTGCCCAGCGCTTCTTGCACAGCCGCGGCGGTTTTCGACAGGTTGATGGAGACGTGGTGTTCGTACCCGTTCTCGCAGATGTAAGCCAACAGCTTCTGGTAGTTGGGCACCTGCACCACGCCATAACCGCCGAAGGTCATCAGCGGATCGTCGGTCAGCGCGCCTTCGCCCACGTAGCCGGTGATGGCGCCCTTGTAGTCGTCGGTGGAAATGCGCAGATAGGTGAAGGGTTCGGCCTGCACGCGGCCGTGAATCGTGCCCCAGGTCTGCTCGCGCGGCACGGTGTTGGAAAGAATATCGTGGTCCTTCATCAGCGGAATGTCCTCGGAAATGAGGGACTCGGCCTTGAAGACGCTCTTCGGCAGGTTGGAGCAGTGGAAAACAACGCCCTTGTCGGGGTCGTCGCCGTAGTTGTTGTTCCAGTCTACCAGCGCGCTGGGTCTGCCTGACGCCAGCGCAAGGGCTTGCATGGCCACCGTGCCCGCCACATCCGTCTCGCAGGCCGACGACATCAAGTTGTTGCTCATGATGCTCATCAGCGTGCAGGGGACGACGCCAAAGTATTCCTCCATGGAGGTCCAGCACTGGATCGCGGACGCCTGCAGGTTGCTCTCAACCATCCAATCATCGACCACAACGCCGAAGCGCGCCATGCGGTCGAGAGATATATCAGGTGCTCTGCCAGTAGCAACGTACTCGCGAATCTGGTCGAGCTTGGCGCGCACCCGCGGATCGTCGCTGGCAAGCCGCTCGACGCGGCCGTAGACGTCGGACAGGTCCAGGGTCTCAACCGAAATGCCGGTGCGTTCCAGCAGCTTTTCGCTGAAGCGTACGGTATTGAAAGCCGGCGGACGGGCCCCGAGGAAGCCAATGCGAGCGTTGCGCAGGCCGCGCACCACACGGCAGACCCTGGCGAAGTCTTGCAGGTCGGCCCGGAATGCGTCGCTCTCAGGATCCATGGTGTGCAGCGAAGTCAGCGAGTACTTGATACCATACTGGTGCAGGTTGTTGCAGGCCGACATCTTGCCGCAGAAGGAGTCGCGGCGCCAGTGCAGATCCATTTTGGTCATGTCGTCGGCAAAGGCATGCACCAGCACCGGCACATCCAGGCCGGCCCAGCGCAGCGTGTTGGCAATAGCGCGTTCATCGCCGAAGTTGGGCAGCGTCACCAACACGCCATCGATCTCATCGCGGTGCTGCTTGAACAGATCGGCGCATTTCTGGGCATCGGACAGACTTTCCACGCTGCCGTATGGTGTATCTTCCGGTGATACGGCGACGACATTGAAGCCTTCCTGTTGAAGAACTTCCAACACGGTCGCTCGCCCTGTTTCGCACAGATGGCTGGGGAAAAAGCCGCGATTGCCGACAATCACGCCGAGAGTAACTGGTTTCATTGAGTGGTACCTCCTTGGTATCCTTGGCTTTGCGAGGCAGTATTGAGAGAGTAAAGCAAAAACGGAAAGATGTTACGAACGGGAGCCTTCCGGGGCGTGGAACTCACTGGGTGCTGTGCCGCAACCTCTCCTGATGTGCGCGGCGCGCAGGAAGAGAGACACAGTAGGGTCTGACGCTACGAACGTTGATGGGAACTAGCCTGCCAGGCGAATCGAGCTTTCCCGCACGATCAGTTCTGGCTCTAACCACACGGTGGCCGGTTCCAGTTCGATGGATTCCTGTGGAGCTTCCAGCATCGCGATCAGCTGCTGCACAGCCCGGCAGCCAAGCTGATGCAGATCCTGGTGAACGGTTGTCAAGGGCGGGCTGAAGTAATCGGACTCTGCGATGCCGTCAAATCCAACGACCGCCAGATCAAGCGGCACATGCAGGCCCTGTGAACGCGCCACCGACAACATGCTGAGCGCCATCTGGTCGTTGGCAACAAAGACAGCATCCATCTCAGGGTACTGGTCAAGGAGCCGCCGGGCTGCGGCCTCACCGCTGCGACTGGACCAGTTGCCTTCCGTCCACATGCGGTCCTCAACGGGTATACCGGCGGACTGCATGACCTCAGACCAGGCAGCGAAACGCTCGCGCGCCTCCCACCAGACCAGCGGACCGGCCACATGGCCGATGCGCCGGAAGCCCTGTTGCAGGAGATGTTCCACTGCCATCCGGGCGCCGGCATGATTGTCATAGGAAACAATGGGCAGACCCGGCTGAGGATTCATCGTCAGGAAAACAAAAGGAACGTGGAAATCCGCCAGTTGATCCAGGACCCACTCGCGGTTGTTGTCTACCTCGGGTACAGCCCAGATCACGCCATCCACCTGACGCGCCAGGCTGCCGTGCAGAATTGCCTTGGCATCGTTGGTTGCAAAGGTGGGCAACTCATTGAGCAGCACCGAATACCCCATGGTTTCCGCCTGTGTGGCGATGCCGTCGAGCGTGCGCGAGGGACCGATGTAGGTCAGGCCGGCTGTGATAACCCCCACCATGTGGCTGCGCTGCTGGATCAGGCTGCGAGCCAGCGCGCTGGGACGGTACTGGAGGCGTTCGATGACCTCCAGTACGCGGTCGCGCGTCGCAGGCGCCACATGCGGCATGTCGTTAAGAACGCGAGACACAGTCTGGATGGAGACTTCGGCTTCCTCCGCGACCTGTTTGATGGTAACTCGCTTCTTTCGAGTGGCCGCCATGGCGCGAACCCTTTCGTGCTCTGTTATCGTTACCGGGATCGTTCACATCTAGAATATCATACAACATTTATGGTGTCAAGAGTGAGTAACTGCGTGCGGGAAATTCAGGCAAGCAGCATCAGCAGTACCTCGGTCACAGCCCATTTCGGCAACCACACGGAGGCGATCCAAGGCTCGTTCCAGCCACTTCGAAACGCTCTTGACAAGGCAAACATTGTATGCTATCCTACATGTGAACGATCCCGGTAACGATAACAATTGATCCGTTACCATGCCAGTTCGCGAGCACTTCGGACTGGTGACTCACAGAGGAGGTGATGTTCCCCGCCTTCCACCAGCAACCTCTTCTCTTGTTAGACATAGAAGCTTCATCGTTCACTACTCCGCCATTTGCGATTAATCTATGGGTCCAGAGAAGGACCCACTATGTTCCAAAGAAGGAGCCATTTCACATGAAGAGACTGTCACTTCTCATCGGGATTGTCCTCGTGCTCGCGATGCTTGCGGGTTGCACCGTGCCGGCGACGCCGGTTCCGGCCACAGCCGCAGCATCTGCCGATCAAGCCAGCGCGGCTGCCGCCGATACCCCCGGCTGGTGCAGCAACGTCAAGCTCGTATTCTTCCCTGGCGGCCCAGCCGGCGGCGTCTTTGCCAACAACGTCTATAACGGCGCCAAGCAGGCGCAAGCTGACCTCGGAGCAGATGTTCAATATGTTTTCTCGGACTGGGATCCGCAGAAAATGATCCAGCAGTTCCAGGAAGCCGCGGCCACCAAGCCAGACGGCATCGCCGTCATGGGACACCCTGGCGATGACGCCTTTAGCCCGTTGATCGACAAGGCCGAGGCCGATGGCATCCTGGTCACCAGCCAGAACACCGAATTGCCTGCCAGCTTTGGCAAGTACCAGGGCAACGGGTTTGGCTATGTGGGCGCTGTCAACTATACGGCCGGCTACAACCTCGGCAAGGAAGCCGTCAAACGATTTGCACTGACGTCCGGCGACCGCGCCATGGTTTGGGGGCTGCTTTCACAGCCTTCGCGCGGCGAACGCACCAAGGGCGTCATCGACGCGCTGGAAGAGGCCGGTGTAACCGTTGATTATCTGGAAATCGACGCGGCCACCAACGCCGATCCCGCAGCCGGCACGCCGACCTTCACCGGCTACGTGTCCGCTAACCCGGACGTCAAGCTGGTTGTCACAGACCATGGCGCCCTGACGGCAACCCTGGAAACTTACCTCAAGGCAGCCGGCAAAGGCCCGGATGACATCTACGGTGCCGGCTTCGACCTCTCACCGGCGACGCTGGAAGCAATCCGTGGCGGCTGGACGGACCTGGTGATCGACCAGCAGCCGTACCTGCAAGGCTACCTTCCTATCCTGCAGCTCTGCCTCTCCAAGGTCTACGGCTTTTCAGGCCTGATGATCGACACGGGCGCGGGTTTCGCCACCAAGGACAACATCGAGTTCCTGGCGCCCCTGATCGAGAAAGAAATCCGCTAGACGGCGCTACGGGGAACTGCCTGCATGTAGCACGACCGCAGCAGGCTGAAACCCAAGTGCGTCGGTGCTCACCGCTACTGACGGAGGGGCAAACGGCTCCCGTTTGTCCCTCCGTTGCTGGACTGAAGGAGACTCTGCTTCATGGGCGAAAATCTGCTGGAGATGAACGACGTCAATAAGTCGTTCGGTGATGTTGCTGCCGTGCACAACATCAACTTCCGCGTCGGTCGCAACGAGATCGTCGGCTTGCTGGGCGACAATGGCGCAGGCAAATCAACCCTCATCAAACTGATCACCGGATATCACCAACCGGACACCGGTGAAATCTTCTTCGACGACCAACGCATCGACCACCTGACCGTTGCCCAGGCGCGCGCTTTGGGCATCGAAACCGTCTATCAGGAGCGCGCGCTGGCCGAACAGCAGCCGCTGTGGCGCAACATCTTCATGGGACGTGAGCTGACCAACCGCTATGGTTTGATGGACGTCAAACGCATGAAGCAGGAAACCGATCGATTGATGCTGGAGTCCATGGGGTTCACCTCAACCGCAGTCACTGCCGACTCGGTCATCAAGACCTTCTCCGGCGGGGAGAAGCAAGGTGTTGCAATCACCCGGGCGCTGCATTTCAAGGCCGAACTGATCATCCTGGACGAGCCAACTATGGGACTGTCGCTTTCGGAGACACGCAAACTAATGGACTTTGTGGCGGACATCAAGCGACAGGGCAAATCCTGCATTTTCATCGATCACAACATCTTCCACGTCTATTCGGTGGCCGACCGGGTCGTCGTTCTGGACCGCGGCACGGTCTCCGGCGAGTTTTACACCAAAGACATTACGCTCGATCAGTTGATGGAGAAGATGTATCGGGTTGCCGAGACCGGCAGTCTGGACTAGAGGCGACCAGAGAACGCGATCATGACCACAAGCACGGAAACTCAAGCCACTAATCAAGTGCCGCCCGGCCGACCGCAGCCAACGCGCAGCAGGCTGGGACGTTTCATTCGTTCCCACCCCTTTCAGATCGGCATTCTGGCCGTAGCAGCTTTTATCTGGATACTCTTCTTTATCGGGTCGCCGCAGACATTCAGCGCCTTTCCGATCTACCAGTCGTTCATGTCAACGACGCCCTTCTTCGCCGTCATGGCGTTGCCGCTGACCCTGGTGATCATCGCAAAAGAGATCGACCTCTCCTTTCCTTCCGTCATGTCGTTTGGCATGCTGGCTTTTTCGTTGACGCTGACGGCCACGGGCAATGTGGCATTCGCATTCATCGCCCTGCTGGCGGCAGGCGTGCTGGCAGGATTGATCAACGGCCTGCTGGTGGTGCGCATCGGCATACCGGCCCTGGTAGCCACCATCGGCACCAGCTTTTTCTGGCGCGGCGTCGTGCTGGTGGTGACGGGCGGGCGGGGCAGTTCGCTGGTGCCAACGACACAGACGTTTTTGCACCCACTGCTGGTGGGCCGGCTGTTTGGCAAGATTCCCATGCAGTTTGTCTGGACATTGGTGATCGCCGGCGCGCTGTGGGTGTTGCTGAACCGCACCAGGCGCGGCGCAGCCGTCTACCTGGTGGGCGACAACGAGGACAGTGCCCGCCTGATGGGCATCAACGTTGGCCGCACCAAGATCATGGTCTTTGTCCTGATGGGTTTAGCGGCAGCCTTTGCCGGCATGCTGGTATCTCTCGAGCTGTTGTACTACTGGCCAACCCTGGGCGAAGGCTACCTGCTGACTGCTCTGTCGTCGGTCTTTCTGGGCGGCACCTCCGTTTTCGGCGGCACAGGCACCATCTTCGGCACACTGGTCGCCTCGTTCATCATCGGCGCCATCAACGCCGGCATCGTCGCCGCCGGCATGGCCGGCTTCTGGACCCAGTTGATCTATGGCCTGATCATCGTCGGTTCGGTGTCAATCCAGGTGATCCTGCGCAAGCGATTGTCGTAGCGGCCATCCACGAATTCAACACGAATACATGAATATCAGCCCTGCTTCACGCTCACTGCCTACGTTCACGGTCAGAATGGCTACGCGTTAGCCCTCCTGAATTCGTGTATTCGTGACCCATTCGGGGACGGCTCGTCTCCCTGAGCAATTTACTGCCTCATGAAACACCGAGAACGTGTCCAGCTTGCTCTACAGCGCGAAAAGCCCGATCGTTGCCCGATGCAGATCAGCTTCACGCCTGAGTTCGCCGCGCGGCTGAGACAGCAGATGGGCATCCGGGATCATCAGCTTCACAATCCGCACGGCGGCGGCAACACCTACGCGCTGGAGCGCGCGCTGGACGAGGATCTGCTGTTGACATCAGTGGGCTGGGCCAATTCCTACTACGCCACCGAAAGCTTGAGCGCCGACGGCGTCGGCTACACCGACGAGTGGGGCGTGACCTGGCGCAACGTTCCCTACAGCACACCGTTCGGCGACGGCCATTACACCGAAATGGTGAGCCATCCACTGGCCAACGACGCGGCCATCGACAGCTACCAGCCGCCTGACCCGAACCGCCCAGAGCTATACGACGATGCGGTGCGGACGATCCGCGAATTCGGCGAGGAGTACTGGATTGTCGGCGTCACAGTCACTACGATCTGGGAAACAGCCTGGGCGCTGCGGGGCTACGAGCAAGCCCTGACCGACCTGCTGCTGAACCCGGAATTGATCGACCGGATCATGGAGATTCCCTTCCGCTATCATCTCAGCGCGGCCAAACGGCTGGTCGAACTGGGCGTGGACATGATCTGGACAGGGGACGATGTCGGCGCGCAGAACCGCATGTTGATGGCGCCCAAGACGTGGCGTCGCTTCCTGAAGCCGCGCATGGCAACCTTCATCGCCGAGCTGAAGCGCATCAACCCGGCCGTCAAGGTCGCTTATCACTCCGACGGCAACATCCTGCCTATCATCCCGGACCTGATCGAGATCGGCCTCGACGTGCTCAACCCGATCCAGCCCCAGTCCATGGACCCGGCCGAGGTCGCGCGACTCTACGGCGACAAACTTTGTTTCTGGGGCTCCATCGACGAACAGTATACGTTGCCCTACGGCACGCCGGCTGAGGTGGAAGCTGAGGTTCACGTCCGTCTGGAAACCCTGGGCAAGCAGGGCGGTCTGATCATCGGTCCGACCCATCACGTGCAACTGGACACGCCGCTGGAGAATTTCTGGGCGATGGTTAACACCGTGAAGGGCGCGGCCAGCAACTCGAACTGATACTGTCTCCGACCATGCCTGAAACGACAACCGCCCACAATTCCAGTCAGCCCGATCCGTGGTGGCGACTCGATATCGAGGGCATGCCAGACTCCGACATGGCCATGCGCCGTATCTACGCATGGTTTGCTTGCGAGATCATCGACCGGCCTCCCGTGCGCTTCATGGCGCACAACGCGTTTCTCGACACGGCAGCCGATTTCGTCGGATTGACGCCAGCTGAGTGCAAGGCGCGCTGGTATGACCCGGAATATCAGATCGACCGCTACCTGGATGCCCTCCAGGGGCGGCGCTGGCATGGCGAGACCTTTCCCGTCTACTGGCCCAACCTGGGGCCGGACGTTTACGCGGCCCTTTATGGCGCGAAACTGCACTTCGGCGAGGTGACATCGTGGTCCGAGCCGCTGGTGCGTGACTGGGACGAAGTGGCGCGTATCCGGCTGGACATGAGCAACGAGTACGCGCGCACCCTGGACGAGCTGACCCGCTACGCGCTGGAGCGCTGCCCCGGCAAGTGTCTGGTGGGCTACACCGACCTGCATCCGGGGCTGGACTGCGTGGCCGCCTGGCGCGATCCGCAACAGCTCTGCTTCGACATGATCGACAGCCCGCAGCAGGTACATCGCCTGGCCGAGCTTTCAATCGCTGACTTCGAGACGATCTACGACCATTATGATGCGCTGCTCAAGGCGCACGGGCAGCCGTCGGTGAGCTGGATGGGTATTCCCTCCTTTGGCCGGATGCACATCCCAAGCTGCGACTTCTCGAACCTGATCTCGCCCCGCTTTTTCGTCGAGTTTGGCCTGCCGATCCTGCAGCGCGAGGTCAGTACCATGACGCACAACATCTTTCACGTCGATGGCAAACGGGTGGCCCGCCACCTGGATGCCATCCTGAGCGTCCCAGGCGTACATGCCATCCAATGGGTGCAAGGCGTCGGCGACGACCAGCCCATCATGCAGTGGGTGCCATTCATTCGCAGCATCCAAGCGCGTGGCGTACCGGTCATCGTAGACCTGAACAAGGCCGAGTTGAACGATTTCATGCAAGAACTGCGCCCCGAGGGCTTGTTCCTGTGGATCGCCACCGAAAACGAAGCTGAAGAGTTGGAACTATTGAGGCGAATCGAGCGATGGACCTGACTGCACTGGACTGTGTCAGCACCGCACTCCCTCGGTGGTGACGCCGGAGAATCTGCAGGACTACCTGGACGGCAAGCTGTGGACGACACCGGTCGCCGGTTCGCCGGAAACCGACAACGACCAGCCGACCGTGCCTGACTGAGCAAGGCTCTGCACAACATGCACGAACGCATAGAGGTCGCTAGACCTTGACATCTACAAGCCGTCGTCACCGCCGCGGTAAATCCGACCGCGCGGGACGACGGCTTGTGTGTTTTCTTTACTGAACAGGAGAGCGCCATGGCCTACAAGGTATTTATTGTCGAAGATGAGATAGTCACACGCGAGGGGATTCGTGACCGGGTCGATTGGCGCGATAACGGATTCGACTTGTGCGGGGAGGCGCCCGATGGTGAGATCGCGCTGCCAATGCTACAAGCCACCCATCCTGATGTCCTGATCACCGACATCAGGATGCCCTTCATGGATGGTCTGGAACTGTCGCGCATTGTGCGGGAACGGTTGCCGGACACCAAGATCATCATTCTCAGCGGTCATGATGAGTTCGAATATGCGCAGGCTGCCATCAAGTTGGGCGTCACCGAGTATCTCCTGAAACCGGTCACCGTGCAGGACATTCACCGCTCGCTGCGCCAGGTGGCCGCTGAACTGGATCGTGAGCGACAGTCGCGTGAGGACCTGACCAGGCTGCGCTCGCAGGCGCTACAGACTCAGGCGAATCTCAGGGAACGCCTGTTGCTGGACCTGGTCGTGGGTGCAGTGACGTCGGCGCAAGCCATCGAGAAGGCCGAGCAGCTTGACCTCGACCTGGTGGCAAGAGCGTATCTGGTCGCGGTGATCAAGATTGAGGCGATCGATCCCGCGGCTCAGTTCGATTATCAGGCTTACTCGCGGACATGCAGCAACGTCGCGCGCGTGGTTGAAAGCAACTCCGACGTGTTCCTGATCCAGAAGGATCTGGAGGAACTCGTCCTGATCCTGAAAGGCGAAGATGGCGACGCAGTGGTGCGCAGGTATGCTGAACTGCGCGCACAGATTGACCAGCAGGCAGGTCTGCCTTGCTGCAAGCTGGTGATTAGAAGCGGTACACCCAAGCGGCGCATAACTGACATTTGCGCCTCGTTTGTCGAGGCCCTGGCCAGCCTGCAGGGAACGTCCTATCTCAACGGCCAGCGGAACGGCGTCAGCAAGGCGGAACTGCTCAAGATCAACCGCTCGGCGGTCGATAATTTTCTCAAGTGCGGCGTTAAAACCGACGTAGACGACTTTTTCGACACCTTCATCCGGCCGCTGGGCGTGACAATACTGGAGTCCGCCATCGTCAGGAACTACATCCTGATGCATGTGGTTCTGACAACGGCCACATTTCTCCATAACCTGGGCGGCGACATCGACCAGATCATCCCCGATCTTGACGCCATTGCCAGGGTCAGCGGCATCGACGAGATCCGGCAGCAGGTTCGGGCGATATTGCTGGCCGCGCTTACATTTCGTGACCTCCAGGTCAACGGCCAGCACACCAGCGTGATCCATCAGGCGCGCACCTACATTGACACTCATTTCGACGATTCGAGCCTGTCGCTGCCGGAAGTGGCCAGCCACGCCAATTTTAGTCCCTCGCACTTCTGCACCGTGTTCAGCCAGGAAACCGGCCAGTCTTTCAAGGAATACCTGACGGAGATACGAATCCAGAGAGCGCAGGAACTGCTGCGAACTACCGCGCTGAAGTCCTTCGAAATTGCCGATCAAATCGGCTATGGCGATCCGCACTACTTCAGCTACGTTTTCCGCAAACACACAGGGGTTTCACCAACCACGTTTCGGTCACAGACGCGTACACCCATGACACGGGCTGAACCGCAGGAGTAGGATCATGCTGGACAAGACCCTGGAAAGCAACAAGACTCGGCCCCAGCAACGGCCACTCAACGGGCTAGACCTCGCAAACTGGCTGCCATTTCGCCTGATACGGCGCCTGGGTACGGCTATTGCCGCGCTCAATTTCTCGATCCGCGTCAAGATCCTGATATCGCTGGGCATCGTCATTTTGATGCTCGCGAGCACCAATGCCCTGCTGATGTGGCAAATGATGAGCTATAGCCGCGGCTACGATGCGATCATCAACAACATCATGACGGCCAACAGCATCAACGGCTACATCAAGCCGGCCATCGATACCGAGATGTGGAACATCGTGGCCGGCAAAACGGAATTCGTGGATGGCCGGCAATACGACATCATCGCCGACGTGGATGACAAGCTGCGCTGGATGTCCGAACACGCTGCTTCGGACGAAGCCAGGATCCAGGTCGAAATCATCAAACGCACCATGAAGACACTGACCCACTACGTCGATGTCATGGGCGCGCAGATGGCAAACGGGAGCCGGGTCGCCGAAAACGAAGCGGTGCTGGAGAACATTCGCGGCGTCTCTGCCGTCGTCGAAGAGGTAGCGCAGGAATACGTGCTCTTCGAGGTCAACCAGGCCGCCAGGCAGTACGAGGTCATGCATGCCGGTTTGACACGCTGGGAAATATTTTATGTCGTGTTGCTGGTCGCCGCCGTCGGGTTTTCGTTCGCTGCTGCCTGGGCAATCTCGCGCAGCATCTATATCCCCATCAAGCGCCTGCATGATGTCACCTCCACGATCACCAAAGACGACCTGAAAGTCCTGGTCACGCGCGAGAACGCGGACGAGATTACCGAGCTGGGGCTGAGCTTCAACATCATGATCGGGAGAATCAGGGAGTTGCTGGACTCGCAGATGAAGGAGCAGGAAAGCCTGAAGAAGGCTGAACTGCGGGCGCTGCAAGCCCAGATCAACCCGCACTTCCTGTACAACACGCTCGACACGATCATCTGGATGGCTGAGACACAGCAGACCGAACAGGTGGTGCAGCTTGTCAGCGCCTTGTCCAGCTTCTTCCGCATCAGTCTCAGCAAGGGAAGAGATTGGATCTCAATCGGGGAAGAAATCGAACGCACGCGCAACTACCTGACGATTCAGAAGATGCGCTACCGCGACATTCTGGACTTTCGCATCGACGTCGACCCGGCTGTGGCAAACAACACCATCCTGAAGTTGATTTTGCAGCCGCTGGTTGAGAACGCCCTCTACCACGGCATCAAAAACAAGCGCAATGGCGGCATCATCAGCATACGCGCCAGCCAAAACGGCGATGGTGAAATCGTGCTTGAGGTCGAAGACAATGGCGTGGGAATGACTCAGGACAAACTGGAGCGCGTGCGGGCACAGATCAGCGAAGACTCCGAGGAGATCCGCCTGGAAACCGGCTTCGGCATCGACAACGTGAACAAGCGCATACGTTTGTACTACGGGCGGCAATACGGCCTGTCGATCGCGAGTGAAGCCGGGATCGGCACATGCGTGACCCTGGTGATACCGGCCAAGTCCGAGCCCGTCATCGCAAAATATCCAACCAACAGCGGAAAAAATCGTCCCTTGCCGGTCGCTGCAAGCGCGGCTGCGTAATGCTTGCGATTATTTCCAACACCTTTCCGACGATAACTCATGGATGTTTGGCTTGATCTGGCCTAATATGATGTAAGAGTAAGTCTCATCCATCCGCAGGCAAAGGTGCCTCCCTCGGCGCTGAAACCTGCACAGTCGCCCTCACAAGGAGAGAACCGATGAAAGTCTCGAAAGTACTGCTGGTAGTTGTCATCCTGGCCACGTTGGCTGCGCTGGTAGGCTGTGCAGCCCCTGCGGCGGCGCCCGCAACCAGTAATCAAGCCACAACCAGCGATCAAGCCGCGCCGGCCGATCAGGCCGCACCCGCAGAGCAAGGCAAGAAGACCTACAAAGACCTGGTGGTCGGCTATGCCCAACTCGGAGCCGAGAGCGAATGGCGAACAGCCAACACGGCATCCATCAAGGAAACCGCCGACGAACTGGGCGTGACCCTCAAGTTCTCCGACGCGCAGCAGAAGCAGGAGAACCAGATCAAGGCGATCCGCTCCTTCATCGCCCAGGGCGTGGACGTCATCGGCGTACCGCCAGTTGTTGAAACCGGCTGGGAAACCGTCTTCAAAGAGGCGCAGGACGCCGGCATTCCGATCATCCTGGTTGACCGCCGCGCAGACGTCCCCGAAGACATGTATGTCAGCTACCTCGGCTCAGACTTCGTCGAGGAAGGCCGCAAGGCTGGCAACGAGATGAACAAGCTGCTGCCCGACGGCGGCAAGATCGTCGAACTGGTTGGTACCGTCGGTTCGGCGCCCGCCAACGACCGCTTCAGCGGCTTCCGCGAGACGTTGAACCCCAACATCGAGATCATCGACTCGCAGTCTGGTGACTTCACCCGGGCCAAGGGCAAGGAAGTGATGGAAGCCTTCCTGAAGAAGTACGGCAACGAAATCACAGCCCTCTATGCGCACAACGACGACATGGCGTTGGGCGCTATCCAGGCCATCGAAGAATATGGCTTGAAGCCGGGCGAGGACATCAAGATCGTGTCGATCGACGCAGTACGCGGCGCCTTCCAGGCGATGATCGACGGCAAGCTGAACGTGACCGTGGAATGCAACCCGCTGCTGGGACCGCAGTTCTACGATCTGGCGCTGAAGGTCGTGAATGGCGAGGAAGTGCCGAAATGGCTGCCCTCCGCCGAGAGCGTGTACTATCCCGACAACGCCGCAGAGGTTCTGCCCACACGTCAATACTAGGCTCCCAAGGCTGCTTCTGACTGGCTGTTCCCTGAACAAGACGTGACATGAAGAACAAGAAGCGGTGCAGTGGCTCACGTTGCACCGCTTCTTGTCTTGATACCCCTTCTGCAGCGGTCGATGTTCTGAAAGGTGATGCGAGGTCATGGCTGAATCCGATCAAGTCATTCTGACGATGACTGGAATCTCCAGAGCGTTCCCCGGTGTGCAGGCTCTGCAAGATGTTGACTTCAACCTCAGACGGGGAGAGATTCATGCCCTGATGGGCGAAAACGGCGCAGGCAAGTCAACCCTCATCAAGGTGCTGACCGGCGTTGAAGCTCCGGACACGGGAGTCATCAACCTGGATGGCAAAGAAGTCCAGGTCAAGTCACCGCAACATGCTCAGGATCTCGGCATCAGCACCGTCTATCAGGAGATCAACCTGTGCCCGAATCTGACCGTGGCCGAAAACATCCTGATCGGCCGCGAGCCGCGCCGGGCCGGCCGCATCGACTGGAAACGCATGAACGCCGAGGCGCGCGAGATCTTGCTGCGGCTCGATGTAGACATCGACGTGACGCGAACGCTTGGGTCGTACTCGGTCGCAATCCAGCAGATGGCAGCCATTGCTCGTGCGCTGGAAATCGCCTCGGCCAAGATACTGATCCTGGACGAGCCGACCTCCAGCCTCGACGCTTATGAGACCAGCCAACTGTTCGGGGTGATGCGCAAACTCAAGAGCCAGGGAACGGCGGTCATCTTCATCACCCACTTCATCGATCAGGTCTACGAGATCGCCGATCGCATCACCGTGCTGCGCAACGGCAAGCTGGTCGGGGTGTACGACACAGCCGCGCTGACACATCTGGAGTTGATTTCCAATATGCTGGGGCGCAACCTCGTGGAACTGGAAAATGTCTCCAAGTCCAGAACGCGACGGGCGCAGAGCTTTTCATCTGAACCATTGATGCAGGCCAGAGAACTAGGCAGCACCGGAGCGATTGAACCGTTTGACCTGGATCTTTACGCGGGCGAAGTGGTCGGACTGGCCGGCCTGCTGGGATCGGGGCGTACAGAAATCGCCAGTCTCCTTTTCGGGATAGACAAACCCGACCACGGCACATTGACCTACGACGGTGCGGTCGTCAGGAAGTACTCGCCGCTGGCGTCCATCGCGCGCGGCGTGGCGCTGAGTCCTGAGGACCGCAAAGCCGCCGGCATCGTCGAAGACCTGTCGGTGCGCGAGAACATCGTCCTGGCGATGCAAGCCAGCCGCGGCTGGTTCCGTTTTCTCAGCAGCGCAAAGCAGACCGAGATCGCCGACAAGTACATCAAGTTGCTCAACATTGTGACTCCCTCGCCCGAGCAGCCTGTCAAGAACCTGAGCGGCGGCAACCAGCAGAAGGTGATTCTGGCGCGCTGGCTGGCAACCAATCCACAGCTCTTGATCCTGGACGAACCGACGCGCGGTATCGACGTCGGCGCCAAAGCCGAGATCCAAAAGCTCGTGGTCGCCCTGGCCGAAGAGGGCAAAGCCTGCATCTTCATTTCCTCCGAGTTGGACGAGGTGTTGCGCTGTAGCGACAGGGTCGTCGTGCTGCGCGATCAGGAGAAGATCACCGAGCTCGCGGGCGACGAGATGAACGAAACCCTCATCATGCAGACGATTGCAGGGAGCTAACCATGGCTCAATCGAATTCATTGTGGCGACGTTTCACCACTAGCCAGGTCTTCTGGCCGCTGGTGGCGCTGGGCCTGATCATGCTTTTCAACGCATTCTTCACGCCGAACTTCTTCAAGCTGGAGATCAAAGACGGTCACTTGTTTGGCTCGCTGATCGACATCATCAACCGCGGCGCGCCGCTGATGGTGCTGGCGATCGGCATGACCATGGTGATTGCGACCGCCGGCGTCGATCTTTCGGTGGGAGCGGTGGTCGCCATCTCCGCGGCGGTGGCAACGGTGCTGATCAACCCGGCCCTGGGGAATACGTTGATCGCCAGCGACAAGCTGGTTGAGAACGTCACTGCGACGCCGCTGCCGGTGGTGATCCTGGCGGCGTTGGTCGCGGCGGCGCTGTGCGGCTTGTGGAACGGCATGCTCGTGTCGCGCGGCCGGATCGAACCGATGGTGGCAACTCTGGTGCTGATGGTAGCCGGCCGCGGCATTGCCCAGCTCATTACCGGCGGCCAGATCATCACCGTCTATTACACGCCATACTTCTTCGTCGGCAACGGATACCTGGCCGGTGTGCCGTTCACCCTGTTCATCGTCGCGGCGGTCGGTCTGTTCGCCTGGCTGCTCACCAGAAAAACCGCCATCGGCATGTTCGTCGAATCGATCGGCATCAACGTCAAATCGAGTTTCTACAGCGGCATCGACGAGAAGAACATCAAGCTGCTAGTCTACACCTTCTCCGGCATCTGTGCTGGCATCGCCGGTTTGATCGTCAGTTCGAACATCAAGAGCGCCGACGCCAACAATGCCGGCCTGGGCTTTGAGCTCGATGCCATCCTGGCCGTTGTCATCGGCGGCACATTGATGACAGGCGGACGTTTCTCGCTGTTGGCCAGCATCATCGGCGCGCTGGTGATCCAAAGCATGACCACGACCATGTACGCCATCGGCGTGCCGGCCATGGCAGCCCAGGCAGTGAAAGCCGTGGTGGTAATGGTGGTGATCCTGCTCTACTCAGAGCAGTTCCGCACAGTAATCAACCGGCTGTTTGCCCGGAAAGAGGTGCAATCATGAACCGGTCGTTCAAGATCGATCGCAAGTTTGTGCCTTTGCTGGCCACTGTTGGCCTGTTTACCATCGGCTATATCCTGGGTGCGATCAAGTATCCCGGCATGGCGCGACCGCAGACGTTCTTCAACCTGTTCATCGACAACGCCTTCCTGCTGATTGCAGCCACCGGTCTGACCCTGGTGATTATCTCAGGCGGCATCGACCTTTCCGTCGGCGCGGTGATCGCGCTGACGAGTGTGGTCGCAGCGGATTTGATGGAGAACGTCGGGCTCAGTTCTCTGGTTGTGATGCCTCTGATGCTGCTCATGGGCGCCGCCTTTGGCGCGTTGATGGGCGGCATTATCCACTATTTCAAGGTCCAGCCCTTTATCGTGACGCTGGCAGGCATGTTTTTTGCCAGAGGAATGGCGTTCTTCGTCAGCCTGGACGCCATTACCATCACCGACCCGATTTATCGCTCGCTGTCGCTGGCCCGCATCCACCTGATCGGCAAAGCGTTCGTTTCGGTCCATGTCATCGTGGCGTTTGTCGTGCTGGCGGTATTCATGTACCTGGCGCACCTGACGCGCTTTGGACGGACCGTCTACGCTATGGGCGGCAATGAACAGTCGGCGCGCCTGATGGGACTGAACGTCGGTCGCACCAAGGTGATGGTGTACACGCTGGGCGGCTTCTGTTCAGCTTTGGCTGGCCTCGTCTTCAGCAACAACCTGCTGTCGGGTCATGGCCTGTACGCCAACGGCCTCGAAATGGAAGCCATCGCCGCGGTGATCATCGGTGGCACGCTGCTAACCGGCGGCGTCGGCTACGTCTTCGGCACCATGTTCGGCGTGCTGGTCAACGGCCTGATCCAGGTGCTGATCATCTTCAACGGCGAGCTTAGCTCCTGGTGGACGCGCATCGTCATCGGTCTGTTGACGCTAGTCTTCATCCTGGTTCAAAGCACGTTCACGTCTTGGCAGAGACGACAAGCCGGCATCCGGCCCACCCGAAAGCGATCCGACGCAGTTGCAACGACGTCGGATGGCGCGGTCGTCCCCGACACGCCAACCAGTTGATTTCATCCCGGCAGTCTCTTCGTCTGGCGGTCTCCTCCTTAACGCAAAGCCCCTTCCTGGTAACCAGGTAAGGGGCTTTGTGCAAAGAAAGGTGGGCGGTACAAGACTCGAACTTGTGGCCTCCACGATGTCAACGTGGCGCTCTAACCAGCTGAGCTAACCGCCCCCAACAAACGCGATTATAACATAACCCCCATTCTCTCAGCAAAAATCATCGGACGACCGACACCGATGCAATCACGGAACATGGGCCACGTTAGGTGTGCCTGGATTTGTCATCGGACATGCATTGCGGTATGCTATTCTTGCTCAGATGGTACGAATACATTCCTACCGAATCGAATAAGGAGTAATACCGTGGCCAAGATCGCAATCAGTATGCCCGATGCTCTGTTGAGCGAAATCGACCGGGTGGCCGGTGAACAACAAATGCCTCGCAGCGAACTAATCCGCAAAGCTACAAGTGCCTATCTGGAACTGGAGAGAACTCAAGCGACGGTGGCCCGCGCTTCAGCCCTGTACGCTGAGATCGAGGCTGAAGACCTATTGTTGGCCGATAGCTATCGACCCCTGATCGCCGAGAGCTTGCCCCCGTATCGGGTGCAGGATATCGAACGATGACAATGCCACAGCGGGGCGAGATCTACTGGCTCGATTTCAGCCCGGCAACCGGCGCTGAAATGCGCGAACCACACCCAGCCCTGGTGATCCAGAACGATGTTGGCAACCAGGCCAGTGCACTGACCATCGTGGCAGCCATCACCAGTAACCTGCGGGTGGCCCGGCTGCCCGTTGGAATTCTTGTTGAGCCCGGCGAAAGTGGGTTGCCCAAGCCGTCCGCTGTGCACCTTGGGCACATGTATTCAGTCGACCAAACCCGTCTCAGGCAGCGAGCCGGTCAGCTGGGGGCCGCTACGATGCGCAAGGTGGATCGCGCCATCGCAATAAGCCTGGGTTTGCTCCCGTTCGTACTGCCGGAAGAATAGACTATCCGGCGCGATACATAGCCTCCACTGCCGCTCCTGGCAACCCCGCCATCAACCCACCGCTGGTGCCCAGGATGACCGGCGTGCCAGCCAGCGGCTTCAGCAACTGAGCCACGTGGCCGGCGATCTCATCGGCCGGCCGCGGCTGGGCCAGCCAGCCCACATCCACGTTGCCCCACAGACAGAGGTCCGGCCCCGTTTTGTCACGCACGCCGGCCAGACTCATGCCCGCGCCCGGCTCCATCCCCTGCAGACCATCGATGCCCGCCACCAGCAGATCGTCCAACACTTCCCACAAGTTGCCGTCGGAGTGAAAGACGGCCGGCAGGCCGATTTCGTGCACGCTCTCCACCAACAGCGTCAAAAAGGGGAAATAGCTCTTGCGCAGGCTGGCAGGATTGATGTAAACGCTGCGGCGGTAGGCGATGTCATCGCCGATGAGGATACCATCTGCGCCGCGGGCCGCCAGAGAGCGCGCCTGCTCCGCCAGTTCCACCGTCGCCTCGGCCATGATTTCCAGCTCGGTGCGGCCGGGCGCACTGAGGCGGGTCAGCGCCCTCTCCCAGCCCCACGCCTTGGCCGCCGCGCTGAAAGGCCCGTCCATCAGCGCGAAGACGAACAGGTCGCTCTCATCCCGCCATTGCCGCAACAGAAAGAGCGCCTCTTCGGCGTCAGGCTGCTCCGGGCTGCCCCAACCGGCCGAGAACTGCACTACCACCAGATCGTGACGCAACCGGCGCAACACGGCCTGGCGGGCCGACCACGGCACTGCCTCGCCCGCGATACCCACCATATCGCGCACGAAACCGTCGTCGATAACGAGCTCGCCGCGCAAGGTGCGCCCCGGCCACTTGCCCGCCAGCGCCAAACGTACGTTGTCCCGCGGCGTGCGCAACACGTTCGCATCAGACATGGGCTTCCTCCACAACCGGCGGCATGTCGCCGCGCTCATTGACCCAGCGGAACAGCACAAAGGCTGCCAGCGCAGCACCTGCCACGCCGAACGCGGCCGCTGCGGTAATGCCCCGCCACTCGAACAGCGCAGCGCCAGCCGTCGCGCTGCCGGCGCGCACAAGCCCGGCGGCCATGGCCGATAGCGACAGCACCGTGCCGCGCATGGACGGCACCTGCTCCGACATCAGCCCGATGTTGGAGACGATGGAAAACTCAAAGGCGATAGTGAAGAGGAACATTGCCGCCACGGCCAGCGGCAAAATCGATCCGGCCAGCGGCAGCAGCGCCATGAAGACCGCCATACCCACCAGACCGATCCCTACGCCGCGGCGCTTGCCGATCCGGTCGATGAACAGGCTGCTGGTGGTTGAGGCGATCAGCTCGGCGACTCCCAGCGTCGCCGCGATCCTGCCTACCTGGTCGGGCCGCATTCCGAAGGACTGCTCCATCCACGCGCCGTAGGTAACGAAGAAAGTCTCCGCGGCCACGAACATCAGACCGTTGACGATGATCCCACCGCGAGCACTGGTGGTGCGCAGTACGATGGCAGCGGAACGGCGCATCCCTGTCTGCAACAGCGCCAGGGGCCGCCGCTGGCTGGGAAGCAAGAAGGCCAGCGGCGCAGCTGCCAGACTGCATATGGCCACGACCCGCAGCGGCGCCTGCCAGCCTTGCACCGTCATCACGACGCCGACGATGGGCAGGATGATCAGTCCGGTAATCGCCCAACTGAACTCGATGATGCCCAGCACGCGGCCGCGACGGTCGAACGGCACCTGCTCGCTGATGGCGGCCTGCATGTTAGGGATAAACGCCGCCGACGCGAGGCCCAGCATCATCATCGGCGGTACGGCGGTTGCGAAACCACTGGCCGTGCTGAGCCAGACCAGCCCACCGGCCTGCACCAGCAGCGCCACCGCCAGCAGGTTGCGCGCGCCGCGCCGGTCGGTATACGCGCCAAAGAGCGGGCTGAGGAAGATCATCGACGAGCGCAGCGACATCAGCAGCCCGCCCTGCGCCAGCGAAATGCCCAGCCCGCGGCTGATCTCCGGCAGGAACGGGTAGAACATGCGCGCCGAGGTATCGACCGTCAGGCGCATAAGCATCGCGGCCACGATCATCCGCACGATGCGGACGGGCTTTTCGACGATCTGTTGTCTGGTAGGGAGTGCCATGAGGGAGGGTGAGCGATGAGTCGGTGTCGGTGAACGGTGCGCCGTGAGCGAGTGTCCGGCAACCAGCACTGAGTATAGCGCGAATCTGCCGTGGTGCAAGCTGGTTGGAGAATGTGGCTGTCTAAAAGGCTTGCTGCAACGCCGACGGATCAGGAACTTCGGAAGTCGCCGAACCGAGTACCAGAGAGAATCAGAACAGTAAGAGATCGGTCGTGGCAAGTAATCGGCGACTTCCGAAGTCAACCCCACGACCAGCTCAAACGATGAAACGACAAAGGGCGACGGAAGTGGTCCCGTCGCCCTTGCATGACACTTCAATTGATAGTGCTATGCCAGAAACTCATCCATGACCGCCAACAACTCTGCCATGTCAGCGTCCGTCACGTCGCCCATGTGGGCGATGCGGAAGGTCTTACCTTTCAGGTCACCGTACCCGTTGGAGATGGTCATGCCGCGCTGCTTGAGGTGGCGGTTGAGACCGGCGAAGTCGATGCCGCGGCTGTTCTCAACGCAGGTCACGGTCAGCGAGCGGAAGTCTTCGGCGGCCAGCAGGCCAAACCCGCGTTCCAGCGCCCAGGTCTGCGTCATCCCGGCCAGGCGGCGGTGACGCGCTACCCGCGCGTCCAGCCCTTCGGCCAGGATGTGGTCGAGTTGACGGTCGGCGGCGCGCAGCAGGCTGATGGCCGGTGTGGCCGGCGTGGTGTTCTTGACCAGGTACTTTTCCAGCACCAGGAAGTCGAAATACCAGCCGCGCCCGGTCACATCCTTCGCCCGCGCCAGCGTCCTGTCGCTGACCGCGGCGAACGCCAGACCGGGCGGCAGCGCCAGCGCCTTTTGCGACGACGTGAGGCAGATGTCGAGTTGCCACTCGTCCACCGGTATCCAGTCGCCCGCCAGGCTGCTGACCGCGTCAACAAACACCAGCGTATCTGGATACTTCGAACGTACCAGCGCGGCGATCTCACCGACCGGGCTGCGTACGCCGGTGCTGGTCTCGTTGTGCACCACGGTGATCGCGTCGCAGCGTCCATCCAGCGCGGCCAGAGCTGCGTCCACCGTCTCAGGCAGCACCGGCTCGCCCCAGGGGACGTCGACCCGCAGCGCCTGCTTGCCACAGCCCAGCGTCACCTCGTGCCAGCGCTGCGCGAACGCGCCGTTGATGAAGTTGATCACCGGCCGGTCGGCGCGCACGCCGTTGCGGATGGCCGCTTCCTGCAGGCCGGAACCGCTGGACGCCAGGATGAACACACGGTTGCCGGTCATGAAAAGCTGCTTGAGCTTGCCTTCCACGCTGCCGACCAGCGCGTCACATTCGGCGCTGCGATGGCCCATCATCGGCGCTGTCTGGGCTTGCAGAATGTCGTCGCGGACCTCGCTGGGACCGGGGATGAACAGCTTGACGTGCGTCATGGCTACTGCTCGCGGGCCTGCCGGCGCGCCTCGCGCCGCGAAACGCGTTCGCTTGGCTCGCCCGTTGCCGGCCCGGCGATTTCGGCCGCTGCCTGACGTTGCGCCATGATCCAGGCGTAGCAGTTCTCATCGGTGCCCATCATCACGTCGGCAGCACGGATGGCCTGCCTGATCTCGTGGTCCAGTGGGTTGGTGATCGTGCAAGGCATGCCCGCGGCGATGGCCATCGCGACAAAGGTGGCGTTGAGGATTGGGCGGTTGGGCAGGCCAAATGAGATGTTGCTGGCGCCGCAGATCGTGTTGCAGCCCAGTTCTTCGCGCACCATGCGGACAATATCGAAGAGATGTTTGCCGGCGCCCTGAACTGCGCCTACCGGCATGGCCAGCGGATCGATCAATACGTCGGCGCGTGGAATTCCGTAGCTTTCAGCGCGCTCGACGATCTTTTTCGCGATCTTGAACCGCTCCATTGGATCGTAAGAGATTCCTGTTTCGTCGTTGCTGATGCCGATGACTGCCGCGCCACGTTCGGCCACCAGGGGCAAGATCGCATCGAGCCGCTCGTCCTCGCCGGTGACGGAGTTGACCAGCGGCTTGCCCAGGGCGGCTTTCAGCCCCGATTCCAGCGCCTGAACTACCGACGAGTCGATGCAGACGGGAGTATCGACGGTCTGTTGAACCAGCCGGATGGCCTCAGCCATCAGTTCCGGCTCGTTGGCCAGCGGCACTCCGGCGTTGACGTCCAGCACCTGTGCGCCGGCCTCGACCTGTGCCAACGCATCGGCGATCACGCGACTGAAGTCACCGGCGGCCATTTCAGCCGCCAGCTTCTTGCGTCCTGTGGGGTTGATGCGTTCGCCGATGATGACAAAAGGACGGCCGGGGCCAATGACGACGGTTTTGGTGGGAGATTTTAGTATAGTTTCCACGGAGCAAGCCTCCTGGTTTTGTGGTGGTGAATGGTTAGGCAGGCGGTCACACGCAGAGCCTGCCGGATCTGCGCTACCTGACCATTTTACCGAGGATGACCCTGCGTGGCAATCTGTTGAGGGCATCGTGCAGCGTCAGCCACAGTGAGCCAGCCAGCCGGCGAACGAACCAGCATGTGATTTGGCAAGCCAGCGAAGCATCGACTCGAGCCAGCTTTTGCTGCGGCGCTGTACTATTTTGGTCCAAGACGCAATACTGCCGGGCCTCATCGGCCCGGCAGTATTACTCTACCCACGTCTCACACCCACGTCATACAATCTTGCTCAACCCAAATCGTTATTCGCAGTCACTCAAACAATCCCACTCACATCCGCTCAAACAATCTCACTCAGTCCATGGAAACAGGCAGCCACCTCATGCAATCATCCCGCGCCCGCGGCTGCCTGTGATGTGTCAAATCAAGTTACTCGTTGGTGGTTGCCAGCGCCCGCAGCGCGGCCGGATCGGTCACCGAAATACGACGATAACCCAACTCCACCATGCCATCCGCCTTGAAGCCGCGCAGGATCGTACTGACGGTCTCGCGGTAGGTGCCCAACATGTCGGCCAACGATTGGTGGCTGGTGCGGATCGGGGCCTGTTCGCTGCCGCTGGACATGTCCAGCAGCAGCTTGGCCAACCGCTGCGGCAGCTTCTTGTAGGCTACATCTTCCAGCCGGTCTTCGACCTGGCGCAGACGGCGACCGAAGGTTTGCAGCATACCCCAGCCAATGATGGGGTAGCGCTCGGTCATGGTGCGGGCCGAGGTTTCCGGCAACACCCAGATCGTACAATCGTCCATCGCTTCTGCAAACACCGGCGATGAAGCGTCCTGGTTGAACATGGCGCCGTCTCCAAAGATGGAACCGGGACCAAGCTTGGACATCATCATGCGACGGCCTTCTTTGTTTTGGGTCACCAGTTGCGCGCGGCCGTTCATCAGGATGAACAGCTTGCTGCCCAGATCTTCCGGGCTGGCAATCGTCTCACCGGCGCGCACAGTCCTGGTAGTGACGGCATTTTGGAAATCTTTGTCGCCGTCGGTCATGTTTGCAATCAACTGGGACAGTGGTGTCTTACGCTTCTGTGTTTTGGTCATTTTTGGCTCCTGAGTACCTTTTGGTAACATCTTCCGGATGTTAACCGGACCCGAACATTACTAATCCATAGAGTAGGTGCGGTTCAACAATCTTACGTGTTCAAGCGACCCGCCAGATTTGATCCGTCGCATTATTGCGTTTTCGCCGTCTCTATCGAAGCCCGTCGTTTTCGTTCTTCAGTCTTACACTCATAGCCTGTCTCAAAGGTTCAAAATCTTTTTATTTACACAAGCATTATAGCGGAAACGCTCGATGCTGTCAAGAAATTGTCGAATTTCTTAATGAAATGTTAACCTTTTTGCAAGCTAACCGGTCATTCAATATTATACACAATGTGAACAGTCTGTCAAGGCAGAAACTCGACGAAAGCTAACTGTTTTGGCCCTTTTGCCAGACGGGGTATAATTACCTGGTGCAACGATTGAGACGAGAAATGACGCGTATTGAGCGCGGCGCACGCCACAGCGTGACGCTGACACGGGCGATGTTCCAGACCGAACAGCGCCGTTTCGTACGCGAGGCGCTGGCGTTTGCCCGGTCGTTGCCGCTCCGTCTCAATCAGCCGCTGCCGGCTGCGCTGCTGGCAATGACACCAGCGCCAACTCCACAAAGGTTGGACAACGACACAATCCGCGCCATCGCCGACGCATTGACGGCCTTTGGCGCCGGCCGGCCGCTGGGCATCTGCCTGCGCCGCTCATTGACCCGTTATCATTTCCTGCGGCGGGCCGGTTTGCCGGTGGTGGTTTATTTCGGAGCGCGTCGTCTGGGCGAGGGCGTCGGCGGCCACGCCTGGCTGGTTCTTGACGGACAACCGTACTACGAAATGCCGCAACACTACCTGAACTATGCGGTGATGTTCACATATCCGGCTGATGATGTCGTGCAACCTTCAGCCGCCCGGCCACCAACTACACCTGATGGAAGAATCGCGTCCGCGGACGCGTCAGACAAAATGGAAACCTCCGCGGCTTCTGGAAATCCAGCAAAGACAATCACCTAAGGAAACAGATCATGACTTTCGATCCTGTGCTTGCAAACAGCGCAATCAACACCATACGCTTCCTGGCCGTCGATGGCGTACAGAAGGCCAACTCCGGCCACCCGGGCGCGCCGATGGGCGCTGCTCCTATGACATACGTGCTCTGGAACAAGTTCCTGCGCCACAATCCCGGCGATCCGTCATGGCCAGACCGGGACCGCTTCGTCCTCTCTGCCGGCCATGCCTCGATGCTGCTCTACAGCCTGCTGCATTTGACCGGCTACGACCTGCCGCTGGCACAGCTTCAGCAGTTTCGCCAGTGGGGCAGCCTGACACCCGGCCACCCGGAGTACGGGTTGACTTCTGGCATCGAAACGACCACCGGTCCGCTGGGCCAGGGGTTCGCCAACGGCGTCGGCATGGCCATCGCCGCGCAT
Organism: Anaerolineales bacterium; assembly: GCA_020634615.1. Lineage (GTDB taxonomy): Bacteria > Chloroflexota > Anaerolineae > JAAEKA01 > JAAEKA01 > JACKBK01. The sequence goes on along the minus strand of JACKBI010000011.1, from coordinate 58,512 downwards.
CATCTGGCGGCAGTCTTCAACCAGCCCGGGCACGAGATCGTTGACCATACGATCTTTGCGGTCGTCTCTGATGGCGACCTGATGGAGGGCGTCTCATCGGAAGCTGCTTCGCTGGCCGGCCATCTGCAGCTTGGCCGGCTGGTCTATCTGTACGACGACAACCATATCTCCATCGACGGCGGCACGGATCTGGCCTTCACTGAGGACCGTATGATGCGCTTTCAGGCCTACGGCTGGCACACGCAGGTCGTCGCCGACGGCAACGACCTGGAGGCCATCGCAGCCGCCATCAGCGCCGCCAAAGCCGAGACCACCCGCCCGTCGATCATTGCCGTGCGCACCATCATCGGGTACGGCAGCCCGCACAAGGCCAATACCTCTGGCGTCCACGGCGAGCCGCTGGGAGCCGACGAAGTATTGGCGACCAAAGCCAACCTGGGCTGGCCCGCCGAGCCGACTTTCTACATCCCGGGCGAAGTGCTTGAGCACTTCCGCGAGGCGCTGGAAACAGGCAAGCAGCGTCAGGCCGAGTGGCAGGCTCGCTTCGACGCCTATGCGGCCGAATATCCTGAACTGGCAGCCGAGTGGCAGCGCCGCTTTGCCCGCGAACTGCCGGCCGATTGGGACGCCGATCTGCCTGCGTACGCGACCGACGCCAAGGGTCAGGCCACGCGCAACGTATCCGGCTCCATCATCAATGCATTGGCGGCCCGCGTCCCCGAGCTGATCGGCGGCTCAGCCGACCTGGCGCCGTCGACCAAGACGATCATCAAGGGTTCGCCCGCATTCCAGCCCGGCTCCTACGAGGGTCGCAATTTCCACTTCGGCGTGCGCGAGCATGGCATGGGAAGCATCTTGAATGGGATGTACCTGCACGGCGGCGTCCGCCCCTACGGCGCGACCTTCATGGTCTTTTCCGATTATATGCGGCCGCCGATCCGCCTGGCCGCGTTGATGGAGATTCCCACCATCTTCATCTTTACCCACGACAGCATCGGCCTGGGCGAGGATGGGCCGACGCACCAGCCGGTGGAGCATCTGGCTGCCCTGCGCGCCATTCCGCATGTGACCGTCCTGAGGCCGGCCGACGCGAGAGAGACCGTGGCCGCCTGGCAAGTGGTGATGACCCACAAGGGCGGGCCACTGGTGCTGGCGCTGACACGACAGAACGTGCCGACGCTGGAAGGAACTTCGGAAGATCCAGAGCAAGGCGTTGGCCAGGGCGGTTACGTGCTGGCGGACTGGCCCGAGGATGTGGATGGACCGCGCGTCATCCTGATCAGCACCGGATCCGAGGTACACCTGGCGGTGGCAGCCCGCGAACAACTGACGGCGCGCGGTATTGCTGCCCGCGTGGTCAGCCTGCCGAGCTGGGAACTGTTCGACGCGCAGCCATCAGCATACCAGGAGAGTGTCCTGCCCCATGACGGCACGCCGCGTATCGCCATCGAAGCCGGTGTGTCGATGGGCTGGGAACGCTACGCAGCCACGTTCATCGGCATCAACCGCTTTGGCGCATCGGCGCCGTACCAGACGATCTACAAGGAACTCGGTTTGACAGCGGACAACATCGTGGCGCACGCAGTTACGGCTGTGGAAGAAAGGCAACTCGCAGCCAGCCTGATGACAAATTGGGTCGGCGAACCAAACGCGTTCAGCGGCAGCTGAAAGCTGTATAGAGCGGCCACAGCAGCGTCCATTTTCAACTCGGGATGCAACCACCGCAGAACGAATCGCTTTTCACAACGATTTCATGAGGACAAGAAACATGAACCCTTTGGTACAACTTCAACAATATGGTCAGAGTATCTGGTACGACAACATCGAGCGGCGGCTGCTGGCCGGCGGTGCGACAGGTGGACTGGGACGGATGATCGCCGAGGATGGCGTGCTTGGCCTCACCTCCAACCCGTCGATCTTCGAAAAGGCGATCGGTTCCAGCACAGACTATGACGCTGAAATCGGCCGGCTGGCCGCGCAGGGCAGATCGGTAAATCACATCTACGAGACCCTGGCCATCGACGACATTCGCCAGGCCTGCGATCTGCTGTTGCCGGTCTTCCAGCGCACAAACGGCGTCGATGGCTACGCCAGTCTGGAAGTGTCGCCGCATCTGGCGCACCAGACCGAGGAAACCATCGCCGAGGGACGCCGCCTGCACGCGGCTGTCGACCGGATCAACGTCATGATCAAGGTGCCGGGCACGCCGGCCGGTGTGCCGGCCATCGAAGAGCTGATCGGCAGCGGCATCAACGTTAACGTGACGTTGCTATTTGCCCAGAGCGCCTACGAGCAGGCCGCCCGCGCCTACATTCGCGGTCTGGAGCGGTTCGCTGCCAGCGGCGGCGACTTGAGCAAAGTAGCGTCGGTGGCAAGCTTCTTCGTAAGTCGCATCGACGGCAACGCCGACAAGCGCATCGAGGCGCTCATCGCCGCGACCGACGACCCGGATGTCCAGGAAATGCTGCACGGGCTGCTGGCCAAAACTGCGGTCGCCAACAGCAAACTGGCCTATGCACGCTTCGTCGAGATCTTCGCCGAGCCGCGTTTCCAGACCTTGCGCGCACAGGGCGCACGCGTCCAGCGCATGTTGTGGGCAAGCACCAGCACGAAGAACCCGGCCTACCCCGACACGATGTATGTGGATCCGCTGATCGGACCTGACACCGTGAACACCGTGCCGCAGACCACGCTGGACGCCTATCGTGACCATGGCAACCCGACCGGCGTGACCGTTACGGAGGGGCTGGACGAGGCGAGCGCTCACTTTGCTGCGCTGGAGGCCGCTGGTATCAGCATTGACGACGTCACCGATGAGCTGCTGGCACAGGGCGTTGCCGCGTTCTCGACCTCTTTTGACAAGCTAATGACAACCATTGCAGAGAAAAAGGCCGCTTTGACGACCGCTTGAGCGGTTGGTCCGGTAGGTCTCAACGCAGCGAAATCAGTCCGCGGTGCAGCCTGCGCCAGAAAGTGATCCAATGCCTGACAACACCAAGCCTTTGCCCAACGCGTCTCTCCAGCAGGACAGGATCGACGTATCGACGCTCGAACACGTTGCGATCGTCATATTCGGCGCGTCAGGCGACCTGACACATCGCAAACTGGTGCCGGCGTTTCACACCTTGAAATGCAAGGGGTTGATGCCGGAACAGTTTACCGTGCTTGGCGTGTCGCGCAGTCAAATGACCGACGACGAGTTCCGCGACCACCTGCGTACCGGCGTCCAGGCGTACTGCAAGAACAAGCCGGATGAATGCGGTCCCTGGGACGAGTTTGCCAGCCGGTTTCACTATATTCCCATCGACTACGACGACCCGGAAAGCTACCAGAAGATCGCCGCGTGGCTGGGATCGTGCTGGGACAACAGAGGCTCGGCCAGTTGTCTGTTCTATCTCGCCACGCCACCCTCGCTCTACGAGCCCATTGTCGCTCAGTTGGGCGCAGCGAACATGGCGCACCCTGAAGACGGCTGGCGACGCATTGTCGTCGAGAAGCCCTTTGGCCACGATCTGAAGTCGGCGCAGCGACTGAACCAGGAGGTCCACCGGGTGTTCGAGGAAGACCAGGTCTATCGCATCGATCACTACCTGGGCAAGGAGACGGTGCAGAATCTGTTGGTGTTTCGCTTCGCCAACGCGATCTTCGAGCCGCTGTGGAACCGCAACTACATCGACGCGGTGTTCATCACGGTGGCTGAGAGCGTGGGGGTTGGCCGGCGGGCCGGATACTACGATGAGGCAGGCGTAATGCGCGACATGGTGCAGAACCACGTGCTGCAATTGCTGACGCTGACTACTATGGAGCCGCCGGTGGCCTTCAACGCGACCGCGCTGCGCAACGAAAAGGTCAAGGTGCTGGAGGCGATTCGCCCTGTGCGCCCTGAAGATGTCGGCCAGATCAGCGTGCGCGCCCAGTACCGCGCCCGCAACACCGGTCTGAGCTATCGCGGCGAGGAGGGAGTCCGCAGCGATTCGGAGACCGCGACGTATGCCGGTCTCAAGTTCTTCGTTGACAACTGGCGCTGGCAGGGCGTGCCGTTCTACACCCGCTCCGGCAAGATGCTGTCCACCAAGACCACTGACATCGTTATTCTCTTCAAGCGCGTGCCGCACCTGATGTTTCCCAAGGACTACCAGGGCATCCGCCCGCCCAACAGCCTGAACATCTGCATTCAGCCGGACGAGGGCATCAGCATGACCTTCAACATGAAAGTGCCGGGCGCGGGGATGCGCACCCAGACTGTCGACATGTCGTTTCAGTACGACAGTGGTTTCGGCAGCGATAACCTGCCTGACGCCTACGAGCGGCTGCTGATCGATGCGATGCAAGGCGATGCCTCGCTCTTTGCCCGCAGCGACGAGATCGAACTTTCGTGGCGGCTGGTCGATCCGATTCTTGATGCGTGGAGCCGAGGCGCAGCGCCGTTAACCTTCTACGAGCCGGGCACGTGGGGGCCGCGTGAGAGCGACATGATGCTGGCACGCGATGGCTTTGCCTGGCCGGCCGGCTGCGCAGGATAGACACCGTGTCTGCCACGCTGCTGGTCCAGCCAGATCCTGACGCCCTCGCTCGCCGGGCTGCCGAGTTGCTGATCGACTGTGCCGAGGAATCGATTCGCTTGCGCGGGCGATTCCGGGTCGCACTCAGCGGCGGCGGCACGCCGGGACTGCTCTACCGGCTGCTGGCTGGTCCAAGTTACCGCGACCGGGTGCCGTGGTCGCTGACCGAGGTCTACTGGGGTGACGAGCGCCATCTGCCGGCCGGCGACCCGGGCCGCAACGACAGCGAAGTGCTGCCGCTGCTGGCTGACGCAGGCGTGCCCGCAAGCCAGATCCACCCGGTTCCATACGTGGCGGGCGATGTCAGCCAAGCCGCCGCGCAGTATGAGCAACTGCTGCGAAAACAGGCCCAACCGGGCGAACCGCTGCTGGATTTGGCGATTCTGGGTCTCGGCACCGACGGCCACACCGCCTCGCTCTTCCCCGGCACCGCGCCACTGGACGAGACGGAGCGGCTGGTCGTCCCCAACTACGCCGCCTACGAAGATCGTTTCCCCGAGCGCGTGACGCTCACCTTGCCCGCCATCAACGCCTGCGAGACGGTGCTGTTCATCGTCACCGGGTCGTCGAAGCGCGACATCCTGCGCCGCGCCCTGGCCGACCCATCTTGCTGCCCGCGCAGCGCGTTCAGCCGAGTTCCGGCCGGCTGTTCTGGCTGATGGACGAGGCAGCCGCGCATTCGTAGGTCACGTGCATCAACCTTGAGTTCCGGCCGGCTGACCGTCTGGCTGATGGACGACGAGGTGAAAGGGCCCTACGGGCCTGGATTCCAGCCCCTGAAGGGGCTTCCACGTTGTAGCCGGATGGCCCTTCCGGCCTCCGGCAGGAAGAAGAAGTTCGACTTTGACGAAAAAGTCGAACTTCTCGCGTCGGGTCCCGCTATCCGCCGTGGCGCACCATCGGCAGCCAGACCCGCGGCCGCGGCGGGTCGAAGACGCCGAGGTGCAGTTTGGTGACGAACACGTCGCCTGATCCGTTGTATTCCGTATCGTATGCCAGGGGGGTCGTGGGGAAATCGCTGGAGAGTGTGATACCGGTGACGACTGTGTCGCCGGCAGCGCCGCTGCTGGCCACCGCATAGGCACGATCGGTGTTGCTGCCGCCCAGGTATGTACCGTAGATCACATCCTGGCCGCTGGGTGTCAGCCGTAGCAGAAAGGCGTCGGACAGCCCGTTGAGATTTGACGCGAGCGCGTCCTGTGTCACTGGGAAGTCTGCCGATGTCGTTTCGCCGACGATGACCACCGTGTCGTCGCCCGCAATGCCCCAGGCGTGGTCATCGCCGCTGCCGCCGAGGTAGGTTGACCACATCAGCGCATCGCCTGCTGCACCTAGTTGCGTGGCAAATCCATCGACCCCGCCCAGTGGAGCGGCAGCCAGTGCATCCGGTGTGGTCGGGAAATCGGGCGATTGCGTATAACCTGCCACGACCACACCGGGCGATCCGTTGACACTCACTCCTGTTGGCCGGTCGTCGTCCGATCCGCCCAGATAGGTGGCGTAGTCCAGCGTGTTCGTGCTCAGGTCGAGCTTGAACACGAAGCCGTCGGTATTGCCACTGTAGGTCGGGCCGAGCACATCCGTCGTGACCGGGAAATCGGCCGAGTTGGTCCATCCGGTGGCGACCACGATGTCATCGCTGACGCCGTTCTCAGACGCGACGCCCAGTGCGACCCCGTCCTCCTGGCCACTCCCGCCAAAAAAGGTGCTGTACAGCAGCCTCGTGCCGCTGGCGTCCAGCTTGGCCAGGAAAACATCGCGCTGACCGCCGATGGCGCTCTGGACGGCTCCAGGAGTCGTGGGGAAGTCCTCCGACCAGGTGCCGCCCACGACATAGGCGTTGCCCAGAGTGTCCACGGTGATCGCTCGGCCCGCGTCCCCAGTCGTTGCCGCCCAGGAAAGTGCAGTAGTCCAGCCCGCTGCCGTCAGCCTTGATCTTCAACACAAAGGCGTCGGTCTCGCCGTAGTAGGTTGGGTGGTAGCCGGGCACTGCGCCGAAGACGGTGCAGAAGTCCTCGGAGCGCGTGTAGCCGGTGATGTAGGTGTTGCCTTCGACATCGGCGGCCACCCCGTAGCCTTCGTCCTCGGCATAGAGCGTCAACGCGTTGAACCAGTAGAGATAGTCCACGCCAGTTCCATCGGGGTCGAAGCGGGCCGCGTAGACATCCACGCCGTGCTGAGGAGAGTCACCGCCGCTATCGGCAGGGAAGACAGCAGAAGACGTGTAACCGGTGACATAGGCGCGGCCGTCCCTGTCCAGCGCGACGCTCCGGCCCTGTTCGTCGGCGAAGCTGCCGAGGTATGTGCTGTAGACCAGCAGGGCGCTACCCGGTCCAGCCGCTGCGCTGCTCAGACAGGCAACTGCCAGCGCAGCGGAGAAAAAGAGTGCGGTAAGTTGTTTCATAGATGACTCAATTGGCTCGTGCAGGTCTGTGTGCTACAATCGCCTGATTGTGCGAGCATACCACGAGGAGAACCCCTGATGCAAAAACTTCTGATTGTTTTCGCCGCAATCGCTGTCGGCTTCGCCGCAGCGTTTGGGGCTTCTGGATCGCAGGCAGCCGAGACCGGCGTAGTCGCCTGTGTAGACGGCATGGCCGGCGAGTATCCCTGCCGCAACGTCAACCTGCTGTCGCACCTCACGCTGGCTGAGCTGGGCGCGCAGGATGACACGATCAAGGCCAACAAACACTGGGGCTGGATCGACCCGGATACCGGGCGCGAGTACGTCATCTTCGGTCTGACCAACGCCACGTCTTTTGTGGACATCAGTGACCCGGTCAATCCGATTTTCCTGGGCCAGTTGCCCAGCCACCAGGGCATCTCCCAGTACCGTGACTTCGCGGTCTACGGCAACTACCTGTTCGTTGTGGCCGATAACCCGACCCAGCACGGCTTGCAGGTATTCGATCTGACCGATCTGCGCAACGTGCAGAGTCCCCCGGTGACGTTCAGCGAAGCAGCGCATTACGCCGGTTTTGTGGCCGGCCACAGTCTGTGGATGGACGAAGAAACGGGCTTTCTGTACGTCTATCGCACCGTCGGCGACTCGTGTGGCAGCGGCGTGCAGATCGTGAACGTGCAGAACCCGTTGCAGCCCACCTTTGCCGGCTGCTTCGGCGCGGACCAGACTCCCCTCTCCACGGGCGAGTGCCTGGTCTATGACGGGCCGGACCATGATTATCACGGCCATGAGATGTGCTTTGTCGGCAGCGATGACAACGTGACCATCGTCGATGTGACGAACAAGAGCCTGCCGGTAACTGTGGCCGATTTCGACTACCCCGGCATCGCCCGCGCCCACCAGGGTGACCTGACCCCGGACCTGCACTACTGGCTGCTGGGCGACATGATGGACGAGCACCACTACGGCTACAACACCCGCACCTACGCCTTCGACATCACCGATCTGGACAACCCGGTGGTGCTGGGACACTTCGAGAACACGACCACCAGCATCGACCACGACATCATCCTCATCGGCAACAAGATGTATCAGGCCAACTGGCGCGCCGGGCTGCGCATTCTGGACATCCGCAGCCTGCCAGACATGACGTTCCGCGAGCTGGGCTACTTCGACACCGTGCCGGACAGCGACAGCGTGGGCCACACCGGCGCGTTCGCACCTTATCCCTTGTGGTCAGGTGGCGTCGTGACCATCAGCGACACGGAGACCGGGCTGTACGTCCTGCAGCCGACCGTGGACCGGATGTATCTGCCGGTGATGATGCGCATGTAGTCCGAATCTCAGCGAATGGCGCACATATGCCACAATGAAAGCGCTTCCGATCCGCGGATCGGAAGCGTTTTCATTGCCAGTTTCGCCGGGGAACAGGCGCCCGGCAAAATGGGTCCAAGACACATTGAAGAAATGTCAAGGACGCGTCTATCAGTTAGTTGCTGCTTTGGAGGGCGGTTAGGGTTGTAGAACGATTTGGAAAATCGTTTCTGCCCACGTGCGGAGGCTGCTCGACTGGCGGTGTGCGTCCGCTGAGACTACCCAACGATTTTGGAAAACCGTTCTACGGCTCACCAGACGCGCTGCCAGTGGTCCAATTGCGCGGGCGGTCATCGACGCCTTGCAGGATCACGAATGCGATCACCACGAATACCAGCAGGCTCAGCACCGCTGCGGGACGTCCCATCCCCAGCGTGTCGGCCACGTATCCCCACAGAAACGGCCCGATGATGCTGGCAAAGCGGCCCACCATCGCGTACAGCCCGTAGAACTCGCCCACGAACTGCGGCGGCGCCAGACGCAGCAGGTATGGCCGGTCGGCAGCCCAGGTGCCACCCAGCGCCACGCCGGCCATCGTTGCCACGCCCCAGAACAACCAGCGCGACAGATCCAGCAGCCCAATAGCAGCCACAGCCGCCAGCGCAACCATCCACATGACCAGCACGATGTTCAACGTCCGCTTGGGTCCGATGCGATCGACGACCACACCCCACAGAATGCCGCCTGCCACGGCCACAGCGATACTGACAAGCAGCAGGCCCTGCGTCTCCTGCTGGCTGAACCCCACCTCGTTGGCCGCGTAGATGCCCATGAAGACGATCAGCGTGTTGATCGGATCGGTGTAGAAAACGCGGCCGACCAGAAAGCGGGCCAAACCGCGGTAGCGGGTCGCGTGCAGGGCAGGACCGACCACGGGCAGCAGCACCACCGACTCCACCAGCCCAACCAGCGCGCCGGCAGCAATGAACCATGCTTGCGGCTTGCCGCCCGCCAGCGCTACCAGAAGCACTGCCAGCAAGCCCTGGCCAACGCCGATCCCCGCCCAGAGCGCGAAATAGCGCGGCCAGTGCTTGATGGTCCGAAAGCCGCGTCCGTAGGTCTGCGAAAACGCGCCACGCACGACCCTGGCCAGCGAACCGGCTCCCTGCACCAGCGGCTCGCGCACGAACAGGAAACAGGGCAGGGCAAAGAGCAGAAACAGCAGCGCCGTCGCGCGAAAGATGCCCGTATAGCCGATGCGATCCAGGAAAAGCAGGCCGGTGGCAACGCCGATGAACGACCCGAGATAACCCAGGCCGATACCCAGGCCACTGACCCGGCCGCGGTTCTCCTCGGTACTGACGGCTGGCAGCAGCGAGTCGTAGAAGATCAGCCCGCCTTGGAACATGTAGTTGGCGCCGATGAACAGCGCCAGCGAGAGCGCCAGACCGCCCGCGCCCAGCAGTGCGGTCATCGCAACGCATAGCAACGTGGTCGCGATCAGAAACGGCTTGCGCCGGCCGGCCTGATCGGAGAACGCCCCCAGGATCGGCGCCGTGAAGAAGAGCAGCGCCATGGAAAAGCTGTTGGCATAGCCGTAGTCTTTGTCTGCGCCCCCCATGGTATTGACGACCCACAAGCTGAAATAGAGCGAGACGATGTTGATGGAAAACGTCGTGTTCGCCAGGTCATACAGCGCCCACGAGATGATCGACAGCCGCGTCGGCGGTGACGCTGCGCCGGTCGTCGAGGTTGTCATGGCTGCGGCGTTACGCTGCCAGCGGATCGGGCGGCAACTCTGCGCGGCGGGCTTCTGCGATCGCCTCCGCGGTATTGGTCAGAACCAGCAAGACCAGACCAACCACGAAGAACAGGATGACCGACAAAATCGCCAGCCGCAGGCTGCCCGTGAACTGGTTGACCAGTGCAAATACAAACGGTCCCAGCCACGACGTGCCGCGCTCGCTGATCTCGTAGAGCGAGAAGTATTCCGCCTCGCGGCCAACGGGGATCATCTGTGAGAAAAGGCTGCGGCTCAGCGCCTGGCTGCCGCCCAACACCACACCGACCGCCACACCCAGAATGAAGAAGCCGGCGGCATCGTACAGGAAGCCGTAAGCGTAGATCACCACAACACTCCAGATGATCAGACTGATCACCAGCGCACGTTTCGTACCCGTCCTGCCTGCCAGCCAGCCGAAGAACAGCGCTCCAAAGAACGCCACAAACTGCACCACCAGGATCACCATGCTCAGCGTTCCTACGTCCAGCCCTAGTTCCTCGGCGCCAAAGATCGCGGAGATGGCGATGACCGTCTGCACGCCGTCGTTGTAGATCAGATAAGCCAGCAGGAATTGCACCGTTTGCGGGAAGTGGCGCAGATCCCTCAGCGTTTGCCGCAATTGCCGCACACCGACGCTGAAGTAACCGGTGTCGGAGGGAAGTTCGCGCTGCGGTTGACGCGAGCGCAACCGGCGCCAGGTAAACATGGAGAAGCCAAGCCACCACAGACCGGCCGACGCCAGATTGATGCGCACTGCCAGGCCGGAACTGATCCCCAGAGCGTCATGAAACTGAAAGAAGATCAGGTTGAACAGCAGCAGCAAGCCGCCGCCCAGATATCCCATCGCCCAGCCGAAGGAGGAGACCCGGTCCCGCTGTTCCGGGCTGGCAATGTCCGGCAGATAAGCGTTGTAGAAGACGATGGAAGCGCCGAAGCAGAGATTGGCAAAGACAAACAGTACGCCGCCCAGCCACCAGACCGGAGCCGTCACGAAGAACATGGCGACGGTGGCTGATGCACCCATGGTGGCAAACAGAATCAGCATCTGTTTGCGGATGTGCGAATAGTCGGCGATGGCTCCCAGCATCGGCAGGAAGAACACTTGTAGCAACACCGAGAGCGAGATGGCGAATGGTAGAAAGGAGGCCGGAGCGACCGGGAGGCCCAGGAAGCGCGCCATGCCGTCCGGCCCTGCCGCCGCCCTTGCCAGTTCCGTGACATACGGGCCAAGAAACACCGTGCCCACCGTGGTGCTGAACGCCGAATTCGCCCAGTCGTACATTGCCCAGCCGCGGATCTCGCGGCGATCGTCGACCATTGGGCGCGTGGTAATTGACGACATGTTGCCTCCTTGCCTATGAAATTGGGCGTGAAAACGATGGATGCGCCAGGCAGCCGGCGCGTGAAGACGGCTGGCGCTAACCCCAGCGGGGTAGAACGGTCGCCCAATAAAACACAATCGGAATGGTGATCAGCAGGCTGTCGATACGGTCCAAAAATCCGCCGTGGCCAGGAATTAGATTACTGGAGTCTTTGGCGCCGACTTCGCGCTTGATCATGGATTCTGCCAGATCACCCAATGGCGCGAACAGGCCGATCAACAAGCCAAGCGCTGCGCCCTCCAGCGGGCTGAGTTGCAAGAGGAGCACGCCAAGAATCGCAGTCACCACGGTCGCGGCAGCAGCGCCGCTGAGATAACCTTCCCAGGTTTTCTTCGGGCTGTGGCGCGGCCACCAGGGATGCTTGCCGAAGGCGCGGCCGGCAAAATAGGCGGTCGCGTCGGCGGTCCAGATCGCGATTGCGCCCAGCAGAAGCCAGTAGAGACCTTGATCTTCAGCGCGCAGGCGGACGAAGTGGTTAAGCAGCCAGCCAACGTAAAGCGCGCCTGCCAGTGTCAGCGTCCAATCGCTGGCCGGATGGGGTGACTTGTTCCAAAGTGAGGCGAGCAGGCTGCCGACCACTGCAACGGTCAGCAGAGGAGCCAGGGGAAAGAGAGCCGGCCACTGGGCCTGGGCAATGAATGCCAGCGCCAGCAGGCCGGCCACGATGAGCATGGGGCCATGTCCACCCTTGCGGAAGAGGGTGACAAACTCGTAGGAGGCCACCAGGCCGATGGCCGCTACCAGGAGAAAGAACGGCAAACCGCCGAGGATCAGAGGGATTGCTACAATTGCCAGCAGAACGATGGCGCTGATCACTCGGGTGCGCAGCATGGATCAGGGAACCTTTACTTTGCCGAACCGCCGGTCGCGCTCAGTGTAGGCCACCAGCGCATAGCGCAACTCAGTCTCGTCGAAATCGGGCCAATACGTTGGCGTCGCATAGTACTCGGCGTACGCGGCCTGCCAAATCAGGAAGTTGCTGAGACGATACTCGCCGCCAGTGCGAATAATGAGGTCGGGATCAGGCAATTCCTGGGTATAGAGGTAATGACTGAACATGTCCTCGGTGACGGCTTCCGGCGGCAGGCCGTCGGCGATGATCCGCTGCACTGCGTCGATTATTTCGGCACGCCCACCGTAATTGAAAGCTACGTTGAGGGTGATGGTGTCGTTGTTGCGCGTCAATTCCAGCGCTTCGGCGATCTGCCGTTTGAGCGTGTCGGAGATGCCGATCAGACTGCCACTATGGCGAATTCGAACCCCGTTCTTGTGCAGTTCCTGCAACTGATCACGGATGGTGCGGCTGAGAAGCTGCATCAGGGCGCGCACTTCAGCAGGCGGCCGGTTCCAGTTTTCAGTCGAGAAGGCGTAGATCGTAAGAACCTTGATGCCGGCGTTGATCGACGCTTCGAGCACGCGACGTATGTTGTCCGTGCCGGCGCGGTGGCCGAACACTCGCGGCTGGCCGCGCTGTTGCGCCCAGCGTCCATTGCCATCCATGACGATGCCGACATGATATGGAATCCGCAGGCCGCTGTAGTCAGGCTGTACGCCGTTGGGGTTGTCGATAGACATGGATGTCTCACCAGGACTGCCTATACGCTGACGCTCCGCGTCAGCGCTAGACCTCCATCAATTCGACTTCTTTGTCGTGACCGATCTTGTCGATGCGCTCAACGACTTTGTTCAGCATCTCCTGGACGTCGTCCAGCGCCCTGTGCATCTCGTCTTCGGAGATCAACTTGTCCTTTTCGAGCTTCTTGATGGAGTCGTTGGCGTCGCGCCGAACGTTGCGGGCGGCAACGCGCGCTTCTTCGGTCCGGTGACTAACCTGCCGCGCCAATTCGCGCCGTCGATCCTCAGTCAGCGGCGGCACCGCCAACCTGATGACCTTACCGTCGTTGGTAGGTGTGATACCCAGATCGGAGTTCTGGATCGCCTTCTGGATCACGCCGATGTCGCCAGCACTGAAGGGCTTGACGGTGATCAGCCGCGGTTCTGGTACGCTGATGACTGCTAACTGGATCAGATATGTTGGTGTACCGTAATAGGGCACGGAAAGATGTTCGACCAGACCCGGCGATGCGCGTCCTGTGCGAATGACCATCAGATCGTTCTTGAGGGCGTCGATGGCCCCGTCCATCCGTTCATCAGCATCAAGGATAATGTCGTCTATGTCTTCGAATTGATCTGCCATGTTTCGCTCCGTTGCGAGTTGCGCCGGACTTCGGGAGTGGCTCTAACGGCTACTTCCAAGGTCTCTTGAAACAGTTGCTCAGCCAGCCTGCCAATGCTCCGGGTCGCCTATGATCGTGCCGACCCGCTGGCCGGTGACCACGGCTTCGAGAATGCCCGGCTGCCAGAGGTCAACCACGAAGATCGGCATGTGGTTCTCCATGCACAACGTGATGGCGGTGCTGTCTAGCACGCCGACGCGCATGTTGAGGGCATCGATGTAGGTCAGGAACTCAAAGCGCCTGGCATCAGGATTGGTCTTGGGATCATCGGCATAGACCGCATCTACTTTGGTTGCCTTGATCAACGCGTTGGCATTGATCTCCATAGCCCGCAAGGCCGCCGCTGTGTCGGTAGTGAAGTAGGGATTGCCGGTGCCGGCGCCGACGATAACGACCCGCCCCTTTTCCAGATGACGGATGGCGCGCAGGCGAATGTAGGGTTCGGCCAGGGAGCGCATCTCAATGGAGGTCTGGACACGCGTTTCGGTTCCGTTGCGTTCCAGTGCGTCTTGCAAGGCCAGTGCGTTCATCACCGTCGCCAGCATTCCCATGTGATCGGCGGTTGCGCGCTCCATGCCGTGTCCCAGGCCAATTTTTCCCCGCCAGATGTTGCCTGCTCCGAGAACCACGGCAACCTCGACACCCATATCCTTGATCTGTCCGATCTTCTTCGCCAGGATCTCCGCCCGCAAGGGATCGATGCCAAAGCCCTGTGGGCCGGCCATCGATTCGCCGCCGACCTTGAGTAGAATACGTTTGAATATCGGGTCTGGCATGAATCTTTCCTTGAAGTTGGTGGCGTGGGGAATGCTTGGTGATTTGTTCTGATTTACGTCGTCAGCCGGCGATTTCCGACGGCTTTCAACAACCTCTAACGATGCACGTACGGGGCCATCGATTACACTGCCGTTCAACGTGGCGCCCATATGGACGAGGATGCGTCAGTTTGAGGTGTCCTGCGCAGGCTGCCGTGAAACCGCTTTGCCGGCCTCACAATCTGCGATAAATGCCACCTGGTCGGGAACATGTGCTCCCGACCAGGTTAATTGACCAATTGGTTTATTCGCCGACTTCGAGCCGTGCGAAGCGCCGAACCACGATGTTCTCGCCAAGCTTGGCAATACTGTCGGTGACCAGATCGCCCACCGAAACACCGCCGTCCTTGATGAAAGGCTGCTCAAGCAAGCAAATTTCCTTGAAATACTTGTCCAGCTTGCCTTCGACGATCTTCTCAATGATGTCGGCCGGCTTGTCAGAGTCGACCAGTTCCTCGCGATAAACAGCGCGCTGCTTGTCTGCGATTTCGGCGGGAACTTCCTCGCGCCGCACGTACAGCGGGCTGGTGGCGACAATCTGCATCGCCAGGTCGCGGGTCAGTGTCTGGAATTGCTCGGTGCGGGCCACAAAGTCAGACTCGCAGTTGACTTCGACGATGGCTGCCACCTTGGAACCCATGTGTACGTAGTTGCCAATCAGGCCCTCGGACGCATCGCGGTCAGCCTTTTTGGCAGCCGCGGCCAAGCCCTTGTTTCGTAAAATTTCAACGGCCTTTTCGAAACTGCCGTTGGTCTCATCCAGTGCACGCTTGCAGTCAAGCACGCCTGCGCCCGTTTGTTCGCGCAGTTGCTTGATCTGTTCCGATGAAGTAGCCAAGTTCTATCTCCTATGTTTTTGTTTGCTGCCAGCCTGAGGGCAGGAATTCATTCCGGCCCCCAGGCGATATTGCGAATTATCCGTCGGTCTTAATCTTCGATCACTTCTTCAACGACTTCTTCTACGACTTCGTCGCCGTCATCATCATCGTCGATCTCGAAGTCCTCGATGTCGATGTCAACATCGGCTTCAGCTTCGATTTCTTCGATGTCGTCGTCATCGTCGGTATCGAAACCGCGGGCGATCTTGGCCAGGGTCGACGGTCCCAGGAAGGTCGCAGGCTCGCGAATTTCCTCGGAGGGCAGGCCCTTATAGTCCTCTTCCTCTTCCGCCGCGATGACCTCGCGCATGTGGCCGCCGTCGCTGGCCGCCTGGGCAATGACGCCTGCGATCAGCTTGATGGCGCGAATGGCGTCGTCGTTGGCCGGGATGATCATGTCGATGGGATCCGGGTCGCAGTTGGTGTCCACCATCGCAACGATGGGGATTTCCAGCTTATTGCATTCCTGGACGGCGATGTCATCACGGTTGACGTCGGTGATAAACACGAGATCAGGCAGGCGGCGCATCTCGCGCAGGCCACCGAGCCGCGTTTCCAGCCGTGCGATCAGGCGATTGAGCTCCAGCGCTTCCTTCTTGGTCAGACGCTCGAAATCGCCCCGGTCGCGCTGCTGTTCGAGCTTGATCATGTAGTCCACCCGCTGACGGATGGTGCGGAAGTTGGTCAGCGTGCCGCCCAGCCAACGGTTGTTGATGTACGGCATGCCGCAGCTTTCTGCGGCTTCCTGCACGCTCTGCTGCGCTTGCTTCTTGGTCCCCACGAACAACACGGTGCCGCCCGACGAAACCACCGACCGGGTTCGGCCATAGGCGGTTTCGATCATGCCCATCGTTTGCTGAAGGTCGATGATGTGAATGCCGTTGCGCTCCGTGAAGATGTACGGCTTCATCTTGGGGTGCCACCGGCGAGTGCGATGACCGAAGTGGACGCCTGCCTCTAGCAGGTCCTTCATTTTTACTACTGCCACGTTTGTTCTGTTACCTCCTGGGTATGCGTTGTTTCGTCCGCCATTGCTAACACCCGGCCCACTCCGCCCGTGGTAGGCGGAGCACGCAACCTGGCACATGCCTGGAAGGCAAGCAATCGGCGTGCGTAATACGAGCGCGCCATGCGCGCTCGTCGCTGGAGTATACCATACAGCTTAAACCAGTAGCAAATATTACCCCTTCCAACTGCCGATCCTCGCTCCTACTCGCACGCCTTCGCGCCGCTCTGCGCCGGAGTCTCCGGCCAGAGGAGGACGAGTATGAGGACGAGAACGAGTCGTTGCAGCGTGAATTGCATGTCAGTCCTGCTCAGGGTGACAAAGCGAAAAGTGTCCAGTTGCGAAACCTCAGACTTCTTTCCACACCACGTTCGCCTCCGGTCAGGACTTCTCAGAAGCTTGATGAATCCTCTGCTCCGTGCTATCATCTCCCCAGTTTCCCTTATTTCCTTTGTTTCCCTTATTTGCTTCCTCCCATGCCTCTCCACCTTTCCTCCACTGACCAATCCATGCTCGCCGGCGACCGCGGCCCGGCTGCGCAGATGGCGATGTCCATCCTGGTGCGTATGGCTCGCGTCTATGGCGCTGCCGAGTTGATGGACATCAGCGGCGCGCATATCGACAGCACCATCTACATCGGTGAAGCGGGGCTGGAATACGCCGAGCGGCTGGCCAGCCTGGGCGCCAAGGTCGCCGTGCCCACCACACTCAACGTCAGCGGGCTGGATGAGCAGCACTGGCAGGAATGGCCCGTCCCGCGTGACTGGGCCGGCAAGGCACATCGCCAGATGATTGCCTACCAGAGCATGGGTGCAATTCCGACCTGGACCTGCGCGCCCTACCAGACGGAGTGGCGGCCCGCATTCGGCCAGCAGATCGCCTGGGGCGAGTCTAACGCGATCGTCTTTGCCAACTCGGTGCTGGGCGCGCGCACCGAGCGCTACCCTGACCTGCTGGACATCTGCTGCGCAATCACCGGTCGCGTGCCGGCCGTGGGGTTGCACCTGACCGAAAACCGCGCGGGTCAGGTGTTGTTTCGCCTGATCGATGTGCCGCAGGCGATCCAGGCGGATGACACCTTCTACCCGGTGTTCGGCCACCTGGTCGGCAGGATCGCGCAAGATCGTATCCCGGTGATCGATGGCCTGACAGTTGCGCCTGCGGAAGATCAGCTCAAATCTTTCGGCGCAGCAACCGCTTCTTCTGGCGCTGTTGCCCTGTTTCATATGGTCGGTGTTACACCGGAGGCGCCAACCATACAAGCTGCCTTTCAGGGCCGGCCACCTGGCCAAATCGTGAACGTGACGATGGACGACCTGCGCCAGGCGCGGCGTGAACTCAGCACCTCCGAGGGTCAGCAGTTGGACATGGTGGTGCTGGGCAGTCCGCATTTTTCGCTGGCCGAGTTCGGCCAGCTGGCGCCGTTGCTGGAAGGCCGCCGCGTGCATGCCGGCGTCCAGTTTCTCGTCACCACCAGCCGCGGCATGGCGCAGCTTGCCAAAGCTGCCGGCCATCTCGACCCGTTGCAGCGTTTCGGCGGCCGGCTCACGGTCGATACCTGCATCCTTGCCACACCCATGCTGCCGCCCAATATCAAGGTATTGATGACCAACTCCGCCAAATACGCCTATTATTCGCCCGGCTTGCTGGGCACCACCGTCGCTTTCGGCAGTCTGCAAGATTGCATCGACTCCGCCGTCACCGGCCGCATCGTACGCGATGACTCGCTCTGGCGCTGATCGAGTCACTGCGGCCATCAAAACAATGCGCAACAACCAGCAAGCGACCATGCAGCTCATCGCTACGCCCATCATCCCCGGCGCAGCCGCGGGCCGCGCGCTGGTCAGCAATGAACCGCTTTCGTTCTGGGGTGGCTATGACTACCGCACCGGTGAGATCACCGACAGGCGCCATCCGCTGTCCGGCCAGATCGCCGCGGGATGCGTGCTCTGCGTGCCGTTCAGCCGCGGTTCATCGACCACTACTGCCGTCCTGCTGGAGGCGGTGCGCACCGGGGCGGCGCCGGCCGCCATCATTACCACCGGGGTGGATTCCTTTTTCGCCCTTGCATCGGTGGTCGCGGATGTGATGTACGGCAAGCCGGTCCTGGTCGTCGCGCTAAGCCCAGCCGACTTTGCCCGTCTGCGAAGCGGCGACTGGATCGAGATCGACGAGGCTGGCCAGGTGACAGTCGAGACCGAGAGGGAAGGCAATGACCCTTCGCACCGATAATGTTCCTACAGATATGTCGTTGACCGACGGCATCGTCACGCTGCGCCCCTGGCAGCCCGCCGATGCCGAAGCAATCTTCGCGGCAATCGAGGAATCGCGCCCCGAGCTGCAGCAATGGCTTCCGGCAGCCGGCGGCGTCACCCACGTGAACGAAGTGCGCCAATACATAGCGATGACCCTCGAATGGCGCGAGACAAGAGTCGCCTACGATTTCGTCATCGCCGACGCGCAGACCGGCGGCGTGCTGGGCGGCTGCGGTCTGACGCAGATCAACCGCAACCACCACTTCGCCAACCTTTACTACTGGGTGCGCTGCGGCAGCGCGCGTCGTGGCGTGGCTCGCCGTGCAATCCGACTGGCGGCGCGCTTTGGGATGGAGGCGGTCGGCCTGGCCCGCGTCGAGATTGTCGTGCAGCCAGAGAACACCGCCAGCTTGCGTGCTGCCGAAAGCGCCGGCGCCGTGCGCGAAGGCGTTCTGCGCAACCGGCTGACCGTACATGACACCCCCGGCGACGCCGTCATGTTTTCGCTGATCCCGGCAGACTTCGGAAGTCGACGAACCTGAACCTTGCGGTCATTCCAGACGCTGGAGGGCTGTCGTGACGAGTCGTCGTCGGCTTCCGAAGTCTGCCAGCAAGACTTTTAAATTAGCTTCCAAACACTGTGAATCACCAAAATGTCTCTTCGCGCGCCGGGCGCCAGAACGAGCTCCCGGTGGAAATCTGTATCGACGCCCGCGACGACTCGACCGTGCGCGCTGCGGTGGCAGCTGCTTACAGCGGCGGCGCACAGCGCATCGAACTGTGCAGCGCGATGCACCTCGATGGGCTGACTCCTGACCCGCGGCACATCAGCATCGCCCGCGACGCGTTTCGTGACCGGCCGGGGCTGCTGGTCATGGTCCGGCCGCGGGCGGGCGACTTCTGCTTTTCGCGGGACGAGGTCGAGCAGATGATGACCCGGATCGAGCTTGCCCGGCAATGCGGCGCGGATGGCGTCGTGCTGGGTGTGCTGCGACCGGATGACAATCGCGTCGCGCACGAACCCATGCGTCGCCTGCTGGCTGCGGCGCGCAACCACGGCCTGGCCGTGACCTGCCACCGCGCCTTTGACGCCGCGCCCGATCGGGACGAGGCGTTGGATACGTTGATCGATCTGGGCGTCGACCGGGTGCTGACCAGCGGCGTGCCGTGGGGTCAAGCAGGCAGCGCCGTAGACGGGTTGCCGCAGTTATTGCGCACCATCGAGCGGGCCGCAGACCGCATCGAGGTCGTCATCGGCGGCGGTGTCAACCTGCGCAACGTGGCGACACTGGCCGCCGCCCTCCCGGCGACCGCACGCACTTCCCTGCACGCGTATTCCGGTGCCCAGCAGGGCGGCGTCACCACTACAGAAGCTGTGCGCGCCCTGATCGACGCCATTCGACAGTAGGGCCTCCTTCCAAATCGCCTGGTTGCCACCACTGAGCGCGGACGCGTTCGAAGAAATAGCCCTTGTGACAAGCGAGATTTTATGACAACCAACCAAACATGGAATCCTGAAGCCTATGCTCGCAACGCCGGTTTCGTCGCCCAACTGGGCGAACCGCTCATCGACCTGCTGGCTCCGCAGCCAGGCGAGCGGGTGCTGGATCTGGGTTGTGGCGACGGCGTGCTGACCGAAAAACTGGCGACCGCGGGCTGTATCGTCGTCGGCGTGGACGGCAGTCCGGAGCAGATCGCCGCGGCCCGGGCCAAAGGACTGGACGCGCGCGTCGCTGATGGCCACAACCTGCCATTCGACGGCGAGTTCGACGCGGTATTCAGCAACGCTGCCCTGCACTGGATGCGCGAGCCGGACCGGGTGATCGCCGCCGTGGCGCGGGCGCTCAAGCCAGGCGGTCGTTTCGTGGGTGAGATGGGCGGCGCTGGCAACATCGCAAGCGTCTGGGCCGCGCTGGTGGACACGCTGGCCCGCCGCGGCATCGATGCCGCGGCGTTCAATCCCTGGTACTTTCCGACGGCTGAGGAATACCACGCGCGGCTGGAAGCTGGCGGCTTCGTGGTCAAGAGCATCACGCTCTTCCCCCGTCCGACCACCTTGCCCGGCGACATCAGCGGCTGGCTGGAGACCTTCGGCGGCACATTTCTGTCGCCAATGGATGCCGCCACTCGCGCGCAGATCATCGATGAACTGCGGGAAACGCTGCGTCCCGCGCTGTTGACCCCCGAAGGTGTGTGGGTTGTGGATTACGTGCGGCTGCGCTTTTCAGCTTCCCGGTAGCTGCTCAGCCAGCTGCGCCGGCCTGTAGATCGAGGTACTCCTGAAAGAGCGCGGGGATGGCGTGGGCAAAGTCAGCGGCGGCTACGCTGTCGGCTGCTGATAGCCCATAGTTCCAGCCGAGCACCGAGCTAAGCGGGGCAACCTGCGCAGCGATCTTGAACAGCGATCGCAGTTCCGAGGCGGGCAGGAAGGTCGTCCACGGTTCGAGATATGCATCGCGCAACCGGTCGAACTGCGGCGCGCCTTCCTCCAGTTGCAGGCTGTTTTCAACGCTGACAAAGACCGTGCGCAGTGAGAAGAATGGGTGCGACAGATTGGCGTCTCCCCAATCGAAAAACCGATAGCCTCTGTCGCCTGCAAAAATGTTCGCGTCGTGGAAATCGCCGTGGTGCAGCGACTGCGGCACGCCGGCGCTGGCCAGTTGCTGGCACAGATCGGCCAGCGCTGGCGCTTCGTCGCGCAGGCCGCGCCAGGCTTCCACTGAAAGCCCGTCAGGCAGGCCGATCCGCAGCTTGTCAGGCGTGTCGAGCAGTTCAGCGATCAACTCAGGAAAGCGATGCATCCGTCGATCCGGCACGCCGAGGGCCAGCAACTCCGGCGACATGCCAGCCAGCGCGATCTGCAGCTCAGCGTAGCGCGGCAGCAGGCGCTCCCAGTGTCCCGGGTCGCGGTCAGCGCGGATCACCTCGCGCAGCCGCGGGCCGCCGTCGACCAACAGCATCCAGCCGCGCGCCGGATCGGCTGCCAGCACGCGTAGAGTCAAGTCAGGCCGCAGCCGGTACAGCATCTGCGCCAGCGCCGGTTCGAATGCAATCAGCGGCGTGTTGGCCTTGAAAAACAATGCGCCATCCGCCGTGGGAACGCGCAGCACGGTGGACCATGGGCGCAGATGCGGCTGTTGAAGCGGTCCAATCATCGTGTAGCCAAGACGCGCCAGTTCTGCATCGATCCAGGCGCTGACTTCCTCGATCCAGCCTGGTTTGGCCCAGAGCGGAGGCACTATCGTCGTTTCCATAGTCCTGGTTTGATTACTTTCGGTTGCGGGGTTGGCTGAGACGCATGTGCAGCAAGGGGTACGGCTTGTTCGTGCTATCCAGGTCTGAGCGACCGATCACCTCAAACCCTTGACGCAGATAAAATCCGAGCGCCTGGGTGTTCTGCTCGTTGACATCCACCAGCGTCGCATCAAACTGGCTCACTGCGTGGCTCAGCAGCCGGCCGCCGATCCCCCGGCCCCGCCAGTCGGGATGGATGAACAGCATCTCTACTTTGTTGCCAACCACACCGATAAAGCCGACCACCTGACCGGTGTGGTCGCGCTGGCACAGCAAGTGCTCTACGTATGGCAACCCATCGCGCAGCATGGGTTTGAAAACCTGGATGTCCGCTTCACTCACAAAGCCATGGGTTGCCCGAACCGACGCTTCCCACACTTCGACCACCCGTGGGTAGTCGGTGGGTCGAACAGGGGAAAGTCCTGACAGGTCGTCGTTCACGGGAGATCTGGCGAGACGATCTCTGCCAGGGTTGCCAGCACCGCATCTTCCTCCACATCGTCGAACATGTCCGCGTCGCCAATGGCGCGCGGCAGGACGAAACGCAGCCGGGCGCCAACCCGCTTCTTGTCCGTGCTCATCGCGCGCAGCACCTGCTCGGGCGTCACGCGGGGGTAGCGGATCGGCAGCGCGAGATGCAGCAGCAGCGCCTCGACGCGGTCGACCAACGCCGGATCACACAGTTCCAGCCGCGCTGCCAGTCGCGTCGCCGCGGCGATGCCGATGCTGACTCCTTCGCCGTGACGCAGGCTGAAATCGGACAACGTCTCCAGCGCGTGGCCGAAGGTGTGGCCCAGATTCAGCACGGCCCGCCGGCCCTGTTCGAACGGATCCTCTTGCACCACCCGCACCTTGACCTGCACCGCCCGCCGGATCATCGTGCTCAGCGGCAGCGGCGCGGTCGCCACGCCGCCGGGTGCCTCCAACGCCTCGAACAACTCGGGGTCGCCGATGATGCCGTGCTTGACCACCTCAGCCAGTCCACTGCGAAACTCGGCGGATGGCAACGTACTCAGGGTCTCCGGGTCGATCACTACCAACGCAGGCTGCTTGAACGCGCCGACCAAATTCTTGCCTTGTGGCAGATCGACGCCCGTCTTGCCACCCACGCTGGCATCTACCATGGACAAGAGACTGGTGGGGATCTGCACAAAGGGCACGCCGCGCAGATAGCTGGCCGCGGCGAAGCCGGCCATATCGCCCACCACGCCGCCGCCCAACGCAATCACCGGGCTGCGCCGGTCCAACCCGGCTGCCACAAAGTCATCGTACAGGCTGGCCATGGTCCCCAGCGTCTTGTACGCTTCTCCTTCGGGAACCTCGACAACGACCGGCTGAAAACCTGCATCGCGCAGACCGCTGACCAACCTGGCGGCATGGCTCTCGCGGATCTGCGGGTTGGTAACCACGGCTGCCAGGCCGGGGCGCAGGCCAGCGCGGCGCATCAACTCGCCGGCTTCTGCCATCAGTCCCTCGCCGATAAGAATGTCGTAGCTGCCCTCCCGGTGAGTGACCGTGGTGCAGGTGTGGTGTGGATCGACCCGCCGCGCCAGCCGGATCACCGCGTCGGCGACCTCTTCGACCGTCTGCCCGCTGGTGGAAACGTGATGAGGCAGAGCGCTGTAGGCCGCGGCCCGTTGTTCCATCAACGCAGTGATGCGCTGCGTGCGGTCGGCGGTCGCCAACAAGGGGCGGTCGGTGGCCATCAGCAGCCGCTGGGCAATTTCGTCAGGGCTGGCAGTCAGGCAGATGACCACACCGCTGCGGCTCATCAGCTCGCGATTGCGCGGCGAAACCAGCGCGCCGCCGCCGGTCGCAATGATCACGCTGTGCTCCTGGGATAGCTCCAGGCACAGCTCGGCCTCCATGGTGCGGAACGCCGGCTCGCCATCCTCGGCGAAGATCGCGCTGATCTCCTTGCCGGTCTTGCGCTGGATCACCTCATCCATGTCGATGAAGATGCGCCCCAGCCGCTCGGCTACGGCTTTGCCGACCACGGTCTTGCCGGTGCCCATGAATCCGGTGAGAACGATGTTTTGGTAGGTCATAATTGAGAGTGAGGAGAGAGCGGTGCTATGCTGACGCGTCCCAATCAGTGCGCGTGACGCCCGCCTGTTTCAGAAGGCGAGTGAGCAGACTCGGACTGATATCGTGGCGATGCGGATTGGGCAGGATCAGACGCCGCGTGTCGTGCAGCATGAATTCATGGCGTCCCCCAGAATAGGGTCCATCAAAGCCTAGGCGTCGTAGTCGGCGAATCAGCTCCGTTCGCGTGACGGGCAATAGTCGATCGGGCATCTAGGCCGCAACCCTTTCGGGCACGCGGATTTCCGTCTCGCCGAGCGGGGGGATAGGCAAGCCTTTGGCAAGGCTGAATAGAAGCCAATCTTCGACCGCTTCGGCCAACTCCTTCCGACACTGTTCCAATGTCTTGCCACTGGCCCAAACGCCGTCCAGCCCTGCCACTTCTCCGTAGAAGGGATCAGTGTCGTCTATCATTTCGTATTCAGCACGATCAAGCGCGGCCTGGATGTATTCTGTCAGCATCGGCTTCTCCTTCGTCGGTCAAATTGTTCAAGCACATTATACGCAACGGCAAGGATAGGCCAAGCGCATTTGACCATTTGCAGAGCGGCTGGTTAAATGGCGCCCATGACTCTGATTATCGACGGACACAATCTGATCGGCACCGGTTTGGTGCCGGGCGTCCAGCTTGGCGACGCGGACGACGAGTGGCAGCTTGCCGTGCGGCTGCGATCCTATACGGTCGCCAGAAAACTGACGCTGACGGTCGTGTTCGACAGCGGCGGCGGGGCTGGGGCAAGTTCGAATCTCTCCGGCAGCGGCGTGCAGGCACAGTTCGCCCCGCCAGGCGTCGAGGCGGACGCGGTGATCTTGCAGTTGCTACGATCCAGCAAGCAGCCGGCCACGTTCACGGTCGTTACCGACGACCGGAAGCTGGCAGGGCTGGTCCGGGCAGAAGGCGGGCAAGTGCGGTCGGCGCGGGCGTTTGCGCGCGAACTGGCTCCGGCCCGGCGACCGGCCACTGGCGACCACGAGCCGGACGTGAATCCGAAGGATCCCGCCTTCGCAGATATCTACGCTGGCTTTGCTGAGGTGGACAAGGACGCCCTGCGCTTCGGGGGCGACATCAGTCTGGATGCCGATGCGTGGATCGAGCGGCTGTATGGCAGCGATGTGCAGGAAGCCAGCCGGGCGGCGCATTGGCTGGGCCGTTTCGGTGGAGTCGACGCTTTGGAGCCGCTGCTGGACGCACTGACACATCGCTCGGCAACGGTGCGGGCCGCCGCACTGCTGGCGCTGGCTGACCTGGGTGACCGGCGCGCTGCGGTGCAGATCGCCGAACGGCTGGCCGAAGATGCGTCGAGTCTGGTCAGAGAGGCCGCCGCGCAAGCGTTGGGCCGGCTGGGCGGCGCAGGGGCTGAACCGGCCCTGCAAGCCGCGCTCAACGATCCCAAAAACAAAGTCCGCAAAACCGCCGCTGCCAGCCTGCAACAACTCGAGGCGCGGCGGTAAACGCGTTTCCCCTCCTTTCTTCATTTCCCTTGTTTCCCTCCTTTCCTTTCCGTCTTTCCCAGTTTTTAAGGTTCACGCGCTTGACTCTGACGTTACGTCATAGTGTAATGTGGACGTCATGACGAAGCACGCAACCGTGTACAGCGTTCGCGAGTTGGCCAGGCTGGCTGGCGTCAGCGTACGAACGCTCCACCACTACGATCAGATCGGGCTGCTGACGCCCTCATCCCGAACCGCGGCGGGCTACCGGCAATATGGAGCCGACGACCTGATGCGTTTGCAGCAGATCCTCTTCTTCAAGGAACTGGATGTGCCGCTGGGCGAGATCCGCGCCATTCTGGACGACCCTGAGTTCGACCAGATCGCGGCGCTGGAGCAACACAGGCGGTTGCTGCAGCTGCAATCCGAGCGGCTGGCGCAGCTTCTGAAAACCGTCGACAAGACGATCCAGAAACTAACGGAGGACACCATGACGTTAACTAACGAAGAACTGTACGAAGGCTTCTCCAAGGAGCAGATCGAGAGCTACGAAAACGAAGCTCGCGAGCGCTGGGGTTCCACTGATGCATACAAAGAGTCCCGGAAGCGTGTAGGCAACATGTCCAAGGCGCAGTGGAGCGCCGTCAAGGATCAAGGCGACGAGGCAACGCGCCTGATGGCCGGGCTGATGGGTCGCGATCCCGCCGATCCCGAAGTGCAGGCAGCCATCGCGAAGCATCACGCCTGGATAGAGAACTTCTACACCGCCCCGGCCGAAATGTACGCCGGGCTGGGCCAGATGTATGTCGACGACGAGCGCTTTCGTGCCAACTACGACAAGTACGCTCCCGGCCTCGCCGACTTCATGCGTGATGCCATGGCGATCTACGCGGACACGGTGCTGGCGGCTCGCTAGATCCACGCCGCCCCGCGCCAACGAACATCGGATCCCACGGGTTGACAGCCCATCCATCCGCCCTGGGACATGAATGCCGGGCTGAGACGCCGGAGTTGCATCGTGAAGCAACTCCGGCGTTTTCGCGCCTCTGAGGTCGCGGGTGATTTCCATTTTGAACAGCCGCTGAATACAATCAGCCCGGAGGCAACTGTGACTGAACAAACACAACCGTCCAACCTGCCCAGCAACGTCCACCGCGGACTGGCGCGGATCTGCGGCCAGTGGCAGGGCGTTGCGCGCACATGGTTCGAACCGGGCCAATTGGCTGACGAGTCGTCTCAGCGCGGTACGATACGTCCTGTGCTGGCCGGCTATTTCGTGGTGCACGAGTACGAGGGAACCTTGCAAGGCCAGCCGATGCGCGGCATCGCCATCTTCGGTTTCGACGTCGCCACCGGCAAATGCCAGGCTGCCTGGATCGACAACGTCCACATGGGCACAGCCATCATGTATTCAGAGGCTGAGCCGA
This sequence comes from Anaerolineales bacterium, assembly GCA_020634615.1. Lineage (GTDB taxonomy): Bacteria > Chloroflexota > Anaerolineae > JAAEKA01 > JAAEKA01 > JACKBK01. The sequence goes on along the minus strand of JACKBI010000011.1, from coordinate 31,639 downwards.
GCGAACGAGCGTTCGTCGCGCTGGGCAGCTACGATGATCCGAACGGCGGTCCGCCGTGGGGCTGGCGCACGGAGATCGACCTTATCGACGACGACCACATCACAATCACGGCGTTCAACATTCCGCCTGGTGGCGAGGCCTACAAGGCAGTTGAAACCCAATACCGGCGGGTGAGCTAACAGCATGCCCTACACCTGGTTGATTTTCGACGCCGACGGCACGTTATTCGACTACGATCGCGCCGAGGCAACTGCTTTTCGGCGCACGTTCGAACAGGACGGCCACTCCTTCCACGATGAATACGCGGAGGTCTACCGCGAGGTCAACGGCCAGATCTGGCGCGAGTTCGAACGCGGCGAGATCACCGCAGATGCCCTGCGCGTCGAACGCTTTGCCCGCCTGTTTGCGCGGCTGGACTTGCCTATTGACGCGGCAGGTTTCAGCGCCTCATATCTTCACAATCTGGGCCAGCAAGCTGATCTGATCGACGGCGCTGCTGAGATCGTCCAAACCTTGAGCCACCGCTATCAGATGATTGTCCTCACCAATGGTCTTCGCGATGTACAGAAGGCGCGCATGGCAGGCTGCGGGTTGCAATCCTTCTTCGCCGCGGTCGTCATCTCCGACGAGGTGGGCGTGGCCAAACCGGACCCGCGCATTTTCGACATTGCCTTCGCCAGAATGGGCAACCCGCGGCGCGACCAGGTTCTGATGATCGGCGACGGTCTCAGTTCCGATATCCGCGGGGCCGTCAATTACGGCATCGATGCTTGCTGGTTCAATCCCGCGGGCGCGGCGCAACCTGATGGCTTGCCGATTCGCTACGAAGTCGCACGCCTGTCGGATCTGCTCCCGCTGCTGGCAACGGACTGAAAGCGGGTCAACCCCGCGCTGGGAATCCCACCAAGGATCGCTAAAATGCTAAACGCTCCCGGTCTGCCCGCTGGCTTTAGTCCCCGTCCGCCCACGATGGCAGACGCGCCGGCCGTTCTCGCGCTGATGAACGCCCGCGATATCGCCGACTATGGTGAACCCGACAGCGAGCTGGAGGACTTCATCTACGACTGGGAGGAAGCCGATCTTCAGCATGACGGCTGGTTGATCGAGGGGCCGGACAGTTCGCTTGCGGCGTACGGACTGGTGCAAACCTGGAGCGGCGGGATCGATATCGAATGCTACGCACACCCCGACGTGCCACAGATTGGACTCCAGGCGTATCTGCTTGATCAGGCAGAACGACGGGCACGCGCGCTTCTGGCAGGCACCGCGGCTGTTCTGCCCGTGGCACGTGCGTTTGTCAACCATGGGGACGCGGCCACCGGCGACGCGTTTGTCACAGCCGGTTACCACGTGAAGAAATATCACTTCCGCATGCAGATCGACCAGACCGAGCCGCCGCCCGAGCCAGTTTGGCCAACCGGCTGCCAGTTGCGCACCTTGCGCGCCGGCGAGGACGACCAGGCAATATTCCGCTTCATTCAGAAAGCATTCGACCAACCGGGACGCACGCCACCGACCTTCGACGAATGGCGCAACTTCATGATGCGGCCCGATCATTTCTTGCCCGACCTGTGGTTTCTGCTGACTTGTGATGAGGAAATCGTGGGAGCGGCCGTGTGCTACGACTACCAACCCTATGGCTGGGTGCGCCACCTGGCGGTCGATCAGCGATTGCGCAGACAAGGCATAGGCACGTCGCTGCTCCAGCATGTCTTTGGCGTGTTTTACCGGCGAGGGCAAATGCGCGTCGCGTTGGGCGTCGATGCAGCCAACGAAAGCGCCTACCGGCTCTACGAACAGGCCGGAATGCAACGCGCGCGCCAGTTCGACGAATACCACAAACCTCTTGGGTGAGCGGTCCAACCGCTAGCGGCCGGCTTGAGCCAGCCAGCCTGCAAATTCAAGCGCGGATGTGCTGCGCAGCACGTCCGCGCAGATGTAACCGCTCCTGCCTTTCCCGTCCCGCCCGCAAGCGGTCCCACACCGGCACGGCCAGCAGCCGCGCCTGAATCGCGCGCATACTTTCGTCGCCGCTCAGTGCGGCGCGTGGAATACCAACGGGGTCCGTGTCCTCACCGAAAAATCCGGTGTCGGTTGTAAATGCCAGTCGAACGCCCCATTCACGTAGCAGCCTCTGTTCGCGCGCGCCATAATCCAGCCCGCGCGCGCCGTTGGGATATGCGAAGATGTCCACCGGCCGGCTCAGCAGCGCCTGCAACGCACTCACCGATCCGGCGATCTCCTGCCCGGCCACATCGTCCGCCTCGTTGGCCAGGATTGGGTGGCTCATCGAATGCGCGCCCAGCGTCACCAGCGGGTGCCTGTCCAACGCCGTTGCCTCGTCCAGCGTCAGGTTCCAAGACTGGTCGAACTGAACGCCGTGCTGCGCCGCCAGCTCATCCAGCAGGCGCCTGATCTGCGCCAGCCGCAGCGATTTCAGCAGCGCCGATACACTGAAGTCAGCTGCTTCGTCGGACGCAAGACCGATTCGAGACGCTGCCGCCAGCCGGATTGCATCGTCACCAACCCGTGTGCGCAGCGTGCGCAGATCCTGAAACCAGTAGTTGCCGCCGCTGTACAATACGCCTGGCGATACGAACAGAACCGCCGGCACACCCAGCGTCTCCAGCACCGGCAATGCCTCGGTCGCGAAGCTGCGCTCCCCGTCGTCGAACGTCACCAGACAACAGTCGTTGAACCGCTGCCGCCCCTCGAAGTAGTCGCATACTTCCTCCACCCCCACGAAACGATACCAGCGGCCAATCGCCTCCAGCGCGCGGCGAAACCATGCGCCTGACGGCACACTGTGAAACGTCATGACCAGGTTGGTTGAGATGACGGGAGAAAGAGGGTGTTGCAAGTGTGCCTCAACGTAGTTCGTAGTAGGCGCTTCAGCGCCTTTCGGGGCGCTGAAGCGCCTACTACGAACCGGTTTCAAACTGGTGACGGTCCTCGCCGCCACTGCTGCAGCCGGAACACCAACGCAGCGCCGGTGACCATCAGCCACGCCAGACCGCCCAGAATCACGGTTAGCTCGCGGCTGGGCAGCGGGAAGCGCGCCTGCTGGTAATGCAGACTCGCCACAAATGACCCGACCGCGATGATGCCCAGCAGCCACTTGCTGGGCCAGATGTCACGCTGGATGATCAGCGCCAGCAGCCAGTAGAACGCCACAAAAGCCGGCGCCATCAGCCGCTCGTTACCTGACCCAAACAGCGTGCTGACCAAAGTCAACAGGATGAAAACGGCCATAAAAATGTTGGCGCGGAAGAAAGCCAGCGTCGTCCCCAGGAAAATCAGCGGCAGAAACGTCACCGGTTTGAGTGCGTTGCCAAACTGCCGTCCCCAGAACTCCGGCGTCAACACCTTGGGAGCGAATCGCACAAACGCCTGCATCGGCTCCAGGTTGCCGGGCAGGTCGAGCGACAAAAACAGTCGCAGCGCCACCGTGACGGCGACCGCCGGCAGCGTCGCCAGTAGCATCTTCACCAGGTCGGCTCGCAGCGTCCGCCGTTCCCAGAGGAACACCAAAGCAGTCGGCGGCAGCAAAAGCCATGTCTCCCTGGCCAGAGCGCCCAGAAACAGCGCGACCGCAAACACCGCCCAGCGCCGTTCCATCATCGCCCACACCCCCAACAAGATCAGCAGCAGCGCCAGAAAGTCGTTGAGGTGGAAAATGTACCAGACCGTGACCCCGAACAGGTAGGTGTTGAAGGTGAACAGCACCGCAGTGAAAGCAGCAAGCGGCCGGTTGATCCTGACGTAACAGAGGAAAAAATACAGCCCCACCACCACACCCAACGCGGCGGCGTAGTTGAACAGCTTGAAGCCCAGCACGTAGTCGTCGAACAAAACCCCGACCGTCCAGCTTCCCAACACGCGAAAGCGAAACGGTTCCCTTGCATCGGCTGAGAGTCCGGGCGCGGCCTCGGCGATCTTGCGGTAATGCCAGCCATCCCACTCACTGAACGGCAAAATGTGCCAGTTGATTTGCCCCCAGAGGTACAGCATGATGGCCGTCGCGATCATCACGATAGCCAGGTATTTGCCGTGCGTTCGCAGAAATGCCTTCAAGGTCCGATCTCACACGCCTTTGCACGCAGCCATCGCTGCTCAACCCGTAGGACGGTTTTCCAAACCGTCTCTCCGCACACCGACGGCCACAAACGGCTTGGTGTCCACACCAGACTTCGGAAGTCGCCGCCTGGCGCGGATAGTTGCCTGCCGCGCCAAACAGGCTCCTTCACACGACCCGGCGACTTCCGAAGTCTTCCTCAGCAAGTTCTCAGACTACCGTTTCACTGCTGTCAGCACCGTGTGATGCCTGGCGCGCTGGACGATCACGTTGCTCAAGCCCGCGCGTTGCAGCTCGCGGATCATGCCGTGCGCCGTCTGGAACGACTCGTAGCGGCCGCTGGCCGGCGACGGGATCACCGCACCGCTGAGGTGAAACAGCGACCCGTTGGCCAGCACATAGGTCTGATGAAGCATCTGGCGGGTGTCGCGCGCCTGCGTGGCTGCCCGCAGACTGCGCCAGGTCCGTCGCGGCGGGTGCAACAGCGCCCACAGTTCGCCGCCAGATCGCAAGACCCGGCCGATCTCCGCCAGCGCAGGCCGGATAGGCACGAAAGGCAGCACGACCCGCGCGATCACCAGATCGAAGGCACCGGCGGCGAATGGCAGTCCCTCAGCCGCGCCGTTGACCAACGCCAGCGGCGCGGCCAACTCCTGCCCCAGCAGCAAAGCATCGAAATCAACGTCCACGCCGACGGCCGAGATTTCGCCCGGCAAGTCGCTGGCGATCAGGGTTTGCCCTGCACCGCACCCCAGGTCCAGCACGCGACGATGCTGCGAAGTGAGTTGGGGCATGACCCGCCGGCTGTCGTCCAGCGAGCGGGCGATCTCCAGCTCGTGCAAATGGTAGGCGCGCGTGCTCATCAGTTGACGCTGATCTGCGATCCCTCGGCGGTCTTCACCACCTCGATACGCGCCGGGAACAGGTCTTTCAGCTCGTCGATGTGGGTGATGACCAGCACGCGCTCGAAGTCATCCTGAATCGACGTGATGGCTTCCACCAGCCGCTCACGGCCCTGGGCGTCCTGCGTGCCAAAGCCCTCGTCGATAATCAGAGTTTGCAGAGCTGCACCGGCGCGCCGAGCCAGCAGCTTGCTCAACGCGATGCGGATGGCGAAGTTAGCGCGAAAAGCTTCGCCGCCGGAAAAGAGGCTGTAGTCACGACTCCCCAACTCGTCGCTGATGATGATGTCCAGGGTTTCGCGTACTTCCTGGGTGCTCTTGGTCTCGCGCTGAGTCTCGATGCGCACGGCCATTCGTCCGTCGGTCATGCGGTTCAATAAACGGTTCGCCTCGGACTCGATCTCGGGGATCGCGGCTTCGATGATCATCGCCTGGAGACCCTTCTTGCCAAAAGCAGCTTGCAAATCTTCATAGATCGCCTGGCGCGCCAGCGTGCCTTCCAGTTCCTGAGCAAGCTGCACGCGCCGCTCCGTCTGGGCACGGCACGTATCCAGCCGCTGGCGAGCTGCGCCGAAGCGCTGGCGGGCCTGGTTGGTGGCCTCTTCCAGACGGCGTACCTCCTGGCTCTGCCGCGCGATTTGTTGGACGATCTGCGGCAAGCCGGCTACCACCGCTGCGATTTCATCGCGCTGCTGCTCGTCGATTGCCAGCGTCTCCAGCCAGCGCTGCGCAGTTGCCTGGAGTTCCACGCCGCGCGCTTGCAGATCCTGGGCACGTTCCTGGGCCGTCAACAATTCGATATGGCGCTGTTCAAAGGGGCCGAATTCGACCACGGCGTCGCGTGCCTGCTGGTGCGCGAGAGCGTCGTACCCCAGCACTGAAATGTCGCTCTCAAGTTGGGCCAGCGCGGCCTGCGCCCCGGGTGCATAGTCACCGGCCGCCAGCCGCTCGTCCAGTTGTTCCACCACAGCAACGGCTGCGGCCAGCGCAGTTTGCGCCTCACGTGCTTCCTTGAGACGGTCCTCCGCCTGGCCGTGCTGCCGTTGCCAGTGCGGTTTCTCGGCCAGCGCCGGCTCAAGTTTGCGCTGCGCGTCCTTGGCTGTCTCGCCATCGCGTTTGACCACAGCCTGGCGAGCACGGCCGACCGTCATCTCGTCGCGCAGCGCCTCGTCGCGCGCCAGATAGTCGCCGCGCACCCGCTCACGCTCCTCGTGGCCCAGCGGGCGGTTGCAGACGGGACAGGGCGCATCAGCTTCGCCCAGCATCGCCAGCTTGTCGTGCAAGTCAGCCGCCTCAGCCTCCCAACGCTGCACGTCGCCGTTGAGGCTGGCCCACTCGGCGCGCAGGGTCTCGACAGTAGTCTGCAACTCGCTGTGCTGCTGCTCCAGGCCGGCGATCCAGGCCAGCTTGGTCTCGGCGTTGGCGAGCTGGTCTGCCAACTGCTCGGCTCGCTCGGCCTGGGCGCGCAGTTGCGTCACCCGGCTGTCGGCCAGGCGCCGCTCCGTTTCGAGCTGGCTGCGGGCCTGGGCGATCTGGCCTTGCAGCTTCGCCTGCTGGGCCTGAAATGCCGCGTGACGCGCCAGTTTCTCGTTCCAGGCTTGGTCGGCCGCGCGCGCTTCTTGCAGCTTTCCGTAGCCGGTCTTGATCTGGTCCTGCTGCGCGAGGATCGTTTCGGTGCGCGCCAGCGCGCTGCTCGTCTGGGCAAGTTGATCCCGCGCCACGGCCAGTTCCCGTTGGCCATGTGCAATGCGACGTTCCAGATCTGCCAGTGCGCGCTCCTGGGCGCTCAACTCCTGCTGCTGGCTTCGCAACGCTTGCAGCGCCTGGTCGCCCACCCGCAGTTCCTCTTGCAGGTCGATCATGGCCTGCTGCGCCAGTTCCAACTCGCGTTGATAGGCCGGCTCGTTGGCCAATTCCGCGTCGATTTCGCCGATCAGCGCCTCGGTACGACCGGCCACCTGGCGCTGCTCGCGGGCGCGCTCCTTCGCGCGACTCTCGAACTCGTCGTACAACCCTAGACCCAGGATGTCGGCTAGAATCTGCTTGCGCTGGCCAGGCGGCTTGACGGTGAATTCGTCGGCTTTGCCCTGCACCAGATAGGCGGAGTTGACGAAGGTGTCGTAGTCCATGCGCAGGAGCTGCACAATGCGCGCCTCGGTGTCACGCAGCGTCGGCTCAGTGATAGGCTGCCACGCGTCGTCGCCGCCCGGTACGTTAACTTGCAGTTGCAGGTCGCTCTTGCCGCGCCCTTTGCGCGACCGGCTGCGCACGACCCGGTAGCGATTGGGACCAAGGGCGAACTCGAAATCGACCCACATATCTGTTTCGCCCAGGTGTACGAGGTCGTCGGCGGACGACGTGCGCGCCTTGCCCCACAGCGCCCACGTCATGGCATCCAGCAGCGCCGACTTGCCGTGGCCGTTGTTGCCAGACAGGCAGGCCAGGTGCAGCCCGGTGAAGTCCAGCGGGTCCGGGTCCTTGTAGCAAAGGAAGTTATGCAGCGAAAGTTTGAGCGGAATCATGGGAAAGTGAGCAGCAAGCAGTGAGCAGTGAGCAGTGAGCGGTAAAGTGACTTGTAGTGAATAGTAACCAGATGGAGGAACTTCACCGGTTCCGATTGCTGATTACCGATTACTGATCACTGCTTCCGCCTGCACCGTTCAGGATCTTGCCTTCGATGGCATCGGCGACAGCCATGACGCGCATGGCATCGGCTGCGCCGACCAGCGGCGGGCGTCCCTCGCGGATGCAGGCCAGGAAGTGGTGCAGCTCGGCGTGCAGCGGTTCGATCTGCGGCACGTAGACTTGCTCGATCAGCCCCTCCTGCCGATAAAGCACTTCGCCGTGCTGCGCAAAATAGTCGGCGGTGGACTGGCGGTGGATCATCACGGTGCGCGTCAGAAAGTCGGCAACGACAAAGGCATCGGCACAGGTGACAGCCATCTGGCGTACCTTGTGTTGCGTCACCTTGCTGGCCGACAGGCTGGCCACCTGTCCATTGACGAAAGTCAGCAGCGCCATCGCGTGGTCAGGTTGCAGCGAGCGAATGCGGCTGCCGGTGGCCTGGACGTTCGCCAGCGGCTCACGGATCAGGGTCAGGATCAGATCGAGATCGTGGACCATCAGATCGTAGACCACGCTGACGTCGGCCGCACGCGTGGCAAACGGACTGAGCCGGCGGGCCTCCACAGCCAGGATTGTGTGATCGACCAGCACGTTCGCCAGTTCGACGAACGTGGGGTTGAAACGCTCGACGTGGCCGACCTGCAAAACCAGGTCCGACGAATGCGCTGCCAGTGCCAGTTCGGTAGCCTCGGCCGCAGATGCAGCCAGCGGCTTCTCCATCAGCAAGTGAATGCCAGTCGCCAGGCAATCCAGTCCGATGCGGTGGTGCAAGGTGGTCGGAGCAGCGATGCTGACTGCCTCGACGCGCGCCAGCAGGTCGCGATAGTCGGTAAACGCTTCCACATCGTAACGGCTGGCGATCTCGCGGGCGCGCTCCTGATTGGTGTCGGCAACGCCGACCAAAACGCTGCCCGGGCTGGATGCATAGATGCGGGCGTGGTGTTGGCCCATGTTGCCGACGCCGATCACGCCGGTGCGGACTGGTTGCGTCACGCCAAATCTCCTTCAGGAGTGAATTGATAGCTGCGCTGGCAGGCGGGACAGCGAAACTCGCCGCGGTTTGGGCCGTCTTCGATCAGAGGTTGTCCACAGGCGCAGACATAGCCGGCCAGCCGGGCAGGATTGCCTCTCACAAGCCCATGATCCGGTACGCTTCGCGTCACAACCGCGCCTGCACCGACCATCGCGAAACGTCCGATGCTGACGTCAGGCAACACCACGCAGCCGGCGCCCAGCGATGCACCATAACCAACGGCAATGCGGCCCACCTGCCAGTCGTCATCGGTCTTGAGCGCGCCGTCGGCCGTGATCGAGCGCGGCAAGAGATCGTTGGTCAGGATCGCGCCCGGCCCGACAAACACTCCGCCGTCAAGCTCGACGCCGTGATAGAGCATGGCGCCGTTTTGCAGCTTGCAGCGATCGCCGACAACCACATCGAAATCCACGTAGACACCCTTGCCAAGAATGCACTGCTGGCCGATCCTGGCCCGCTCGCGGACCTGTGCCTGATGCCAGATCTGGGTGCCCTCGCCGATTGTGGCCAGGGGAGAAACCTCAGCCGAGGGATGAACTCGTATCATGCAAACGCTCACTTGATGTAGCAACAGGCCATGTGTCACGCCTGGATGCAGTCGAAGGGTTATGGGATCTTGATGCAGACAACCGCGGGGCAGTTTACCACTAAAGCCATTCTCTGGCTATTCAGCGAAACCCTCTATGAGTCTGTTTGAAGAACCACCCAATCAGACTGCGAAAGCCTCCAAACCAACAGCCAGGAAGCATTCCAGCAGCTAGGGGCCGGCCGTTACGAGCAACCGACGACCTTCCAAGTCTGCTCATGGAGCTGTGCACACCGTTTCTGAGAGACTGTTTGAAAAGTCTTCGGAAGTCGCCGAACGACTGTCACGACTGGCCTTCAACGGTTTTGACAGACCCCTTATTTTGACTCGGCGACTTCCGAAGACTGAACGGGCGACTTTTCAAACAGCTTGTGAGCAGGCGGCGTAAACTACACAGCTTTCCAATCCTCCCTTAACATCCTCTGTATATCTCTCTGGTATTCTGGGGACAGATCGACACGAACGGCGTGCCGAAAACCTTCTAAACACAGATTGGAGATAGTAACGATGAGGAATATCAAGAAATGGCTGGCAGCCGCCGGCGCAGGGTTGGCGGTGATCGCCATGACCGCAGTCGCGGTGCCGGTCAGCACCGTCAACGCCGCTTCCGCACAGCACGGCGCCGGGCCTGGCGCACAAAACGACAGCTACCTCGCCGACGCGCTGGGCGTCACGGTTGACGAACTGACCAGCGCCTACAGCGCGGCACGGTTGGCGGCCATCGACCAGGCGGTCGCAGATGGCCTCCTGACCCAGGAACAGGCCGACAGCCTGAACAACGGAACCGGCCGCCCCGATGGCCGCGGGCTTGGCCCGATCGGGCAGAGCAAGGATGAGCAGGACGCTCTGGTTGCCGAGCAGCTCGGCATCACGGTCGACGCACTACAGGCCGCGCGCACGACAGCCAACGACGCCAGGCTGGCGGCTGCCGTCGAAGCAGGTCAGATCACCCAGGAACAGGCCGATCAGATGAAGGCTCAGGAAGCCTTTCGCCAGTACCTCAGCCAGGACGACGTCCAGGCGCAGTTGCAGAGCGCTTACTCCAGCGTCGTGCAGGGTGCAGTGACCGCAGGCGTGATCACACAGGAACAGGCTGACACAATCCTCAGCAACAACAATGGCTTCGGCCACTTCGGCGACATGCCCGGCATGGGCGGGCGACACGGCGGACCGCGTGGTCTCGGCGGTCCCGGCACCGCTCCCACCAGGCAGCAATCCCAGAATGATGCAACCTTGAGCGGCATCAGCCTCTAACCCTCCCGGTAGAGTTCGATGCAGGAGCGCAGTCAATGGCTGCGCTCCTGCTGATTCCTCGGAATTAAATGACATCTCAACATGATCTTCATAACTTTTGAATACTTTCCTGGTATTATCTGGCTGATCGGTGATAAAGTGCGCCGGTCAGAGTCCATCGCCACACGATGGCTGAATTGAAAGGAGATGTTGAGTATGAGCAGAACCAAGAAATGGCTTGCAATCGCAGGCATCGGGATGGCAGTAATGATGTTGGTCGCCATCGCGTTGCCGGTAGCTGCCGCCAGCAACGTGGCAGCCCCAGTCGCCCACGGCCGCGGCTGGAACGAGGGCGTCAACGGCCAGACGTACCTGGCTGACGCGCTTGGCATTACCGCTGAAGAGCTGCAAGCAGCCCAGCAAAAAGCGGGCGAAGCAGCTTTACAGCAGGCAGTCGCTGAAGGATTGCTCACTCAGGAGCAGGCTGACGCAATGCAGGCGCGCGGGCTGGGCATGATGCACGCCCAGGCGTTTGGACGCGGAATGGCCGGCAACATCGACGGTCAGGCTCTGCTGGCCGACGCGCTGGGCATCAGCGTTGCCGATCTACAGGCCGCTCAGCAGAAAGCTGAAGACACTGCGCTTGATCAGGCAGTGACCGATGGACGAATCACCCAGGAGCAGGCTGATCAGATGAAGGCCCATGCAGCCTTCAGACAGTATCTGAACCAGGATGACGTTCAGCAAACGTTGCGCAGCGCGTACGAGGCTGTGGTACAGCAGGCTGTCACGGCCGGCGTGATCACACAAGAGCAAGCCGACGCGATCCTGAGCAACAACCACGGGTTTGGCGGAATGCACGGCTTCGGTGAGATGCGTGGCCATGGGCGCGGTTTTGGCGGCATGCGCGAATTCCGCGGGCCGGCTCCCGACAGCACAGCGCCTTCCGGCATCCGGGTACGCCCCGGCGTCAGCCCGAGCACATCGGGCACCAATCTCTAAACGAACTCTCCCTCCGAGGTCGCAGTCTCCTTCCCTGCGCTAACCTCACCGGTAATTAGGAGTGCTCCGGACGATCTATCGCTCCGGAGCATTCGTTTTAATACGGTCAAACTGGCCCAGGGAAAGGACCAGGCTGCCTTGACTGGGAGACTAATCACAGACCTGTTAGTTTGCTTTATGATAGTCTCACGGTACGTAAGAACTGCGCAGATCGGCTATGTCGGCCAATCCATCCGGGCAGTTTCGATCGTAAACCTGGAGACTGTTGAAAAGGCGTTCGCTCAGACTTCGGAACTCGACGACCACTCGCCACGACAGCCCTCCAACTGCTGGAATGCCCTCTTAAGCTATAGGTTCGTCGACTTCTGAAGTCTTCCACTGTAAGTTTTCAAAGAGCTTTTTAGAAGCCGCGCCACCTTGTCGACAGTGCATGTTTGCATCCACCAGACCAACCATGGCCGGCAGAAAACAGAGCAACCCTATGCAATCAAAACAACTTTTCTTCCTGACTATACTTGTGGCAGCCCTGGCGCTGGCCGGTTGCAACAGCGCGTCAACGCCAGTTGCCACTGAGACAGCCCCGGCGCAGCCCACCAGCGCGCCAGTAATCGCAGCAACCGACACGCCCCAGCCTGCATCCACCGCTACGACCGTGCCCACCAGCGCGCCTGAACCAACCGCAGCGCCTGAACCGACCCTTGAGCCATCGCCAACTTCCGCACCATCGCCAATCGAAGAACCTGCCCAGGCTGAACCACTGGCTCAAATGTCGGCTGCTGAAAAGCTGGCGACGCAATTCACGACCGCACCGACCGCAGCCGGCGAGGTGATCCTCCTTACCGGCCGGGTGTTGGATACGGATGGCAACCCGCTGCCCGGGGCGGCGGTTGAGATCTGGCAGACGGATGCCAGCGGCGTCTACGATCACCCCGGCGACTCGTCCACGGCCAACCGCGATCAAGGCTTTCAGTTCTACGGCACGTCGATCGCCGATGACGATGGCGTATATGCCTTTCGCACGGTGCGCCCAGGCTACTACGAGCCGCGTCCCAAACACATTCACGTCAAGGTCAAGCTGGACGGCGCGACAGTACTGACCACCCAGTTCTATTTCGACGAGGATCGGGCCGATCTCGCCAACGAGGGTTTGTTTGCCCAGGCCGGCGATCTGGGCGAGCTGCTGATCTTGAAGCCCGTAGACAGCATCGACGTCAACGGTACGTCGCCGGCGGTGCTGACCAACGATCTGGTCATCAATACCGGTGGATCCGGTTCCCTGACAGCCACGCCCGCGCAGGGCGAAGGTCCATACTATCCGGTGGTAGTTGTCGCCAACTTCGACAACGATCTGGCCACGGTGCCCTGACAAGGACACGTTTCATGAAAAAAATCCCGTCGCTTCTCATCCGATCAAGTCTGCTTGTGACGTTGCTGCTGGCACAGACCAGTGTCACCCTGGCGGCGCCTGCTGAGGACGCCACGCCCGGTCAATCCACCCAGCAAGCCGAGGATCGCCCGTTCATCCTGCCGTTTGCTGAGCCGCCCGGCCCGGACACCTGGCTGCTCGGCCAGACCTACGGCAACACAGTCGGCGCCTATTTCAACCGCAACACGACCTATCGTTACAGCGGCGGCATCCACTTCGGCATCGACCTGTCGGCGCCATGCGGCACGGAGATCGTTGCAATCGCTGACGGCGTGGTGGCGCTGGTGGACGCAACTGCCTATGGCTCGCTGCCGCACAACCTGATCATCGACCACCCGCAGCTTGGCTACGCCACGCTCTACGGGCACCTGTTGGAGCGACCAAACCTCACGCCCGGGCAAGAGGTCAAGCAGGGCGAGGTCGTGGCGCTGAGCGGCGACCCCGAGGAAACCTGCTTTGGCCGCCCGCACCTGCACCTGGAAATCCGCGACTACCCGGGGCGCGGCTGGAAGTACAACCCTGTCAACCTGATCGACGCGGACTGGGACAACCTGGCACTGGTGGGATCCTTCCGCTCGGGCTTCGAGCGCGATCTGGACGAGCCGCGCAAGTGGCAGCAACTGGACGACCAGCCGCCGGCGGTGACCGGCGGTCCGATCCTCAACAACTTCGCCAATCCCTGGCCGAGGTCACGATGAAGCTGGCAAGTTGCAGGTGGCAAGTGGCACGTCCGATCCGCAGCCCCCTCTTAATCCGCGGTTCTTGGGTTGCAGAGAAAGTAACGCACGAATGAAACCACGATACGTCACGCTGTTAGTTTTCGCACTGCTGGCCCTGGCGGCCTGCGGGAATGATGGCGCGCCCGCGGGCAATGATGCTGCTGTTACTGCAACAACTGCGGTCGAACTGGCGCAAGCAGCGGCGACTGCCACAGCCAGCCCGACAGAGACGCCCACGCAAACGCCGGTGCCGACGGCGACAGCTACGTCGACGTCGACAGCCATACCGACCGCGACCCCTACCCCGACCGCTACGCCGACTCCGGCGCCGCAGGCCGTCCAGCTTACCACTGGCGGTTGCTGCACCCAGCCGTTCTGGTCGCCCGACTCGCAGCAGGTGCGCTTCATCGACAAGCCGGCCGCGGATCAGCCGGTCGGCATCTGGGGCGTGTCCACGTCAGCGCCGCAGTCAGCGCCGGAATTCGTCACCGACCGGCTGGAGGAAAGCACCGCCCTGCCCGATTTCCTGATCGACACCGACAATAACACGACGGTCATCGAACGGCGCGCGGACGGCCAGCGCTGGACAGTGCCCGCCGGCGGCCGCTCAGTGCTCATCTCCCCCGACGAAACGCGGATCGCCTGGGCTGTCACCAACAGCGACGCGCCTTCCAGCCAGCAGGTCACCGCATTGTGGCTGGCAAACCTGGACGGTTCCGATGCGCAGCAGATCGCCACCTTGCCGCGCGGCGGGCTGAGCGGCTGGATCGCCAACGATGTGCTGCTGATCAGCAGCCGCGAAAGCCTCGACTCGCGTGAGCAGATCCTGTACGCGCTGTCGTTGGCCGATGGGTCGCGGACTGAACTGGCGCGCGGCGAACGGCTGCGCGGCCAGTCCCTCTCGCCCAGTGGCGGCTGGCTGGTCCATTATGTCACGTTCGAACAGGACACTGCCATGAATGGTCTCTGGCTGGTAAAGACCGACGGCAGCCAGACCACGCGGCTGGACGAAAACCTGTTCGGCGCTTACCAGTGGCGCGGCTGCCCGGATGGTTGCTCACCGGAGGAAGACCGTCTGCTCATCGTGCCCTTCCAGCCAGACGCTGCGTTGCACCAACTGGTCGAACTGAACCCCGTCACCGGAGAGACGCAGCCGCTCACCGATCCTGCCATCACCCCCTTCAAGATCGCCAACGGCGACTGGCGCGTATCCCCTGACGGCAACACGGTTGCCTTCGTCGAAGCCAGCGACCGCAATATCTGGGTGATCGAACTGCCAGAGCGCTAGCGTCAATCACTCACGAATAACCCATGAAACACCTGCACGAACTGCTTGTTCGAGCGGGTGTTTTTCGTTGCGCAAAGATTTCCCCACGCACCTGGACGCCTCCAACACGAAGCCAACAATGTCTTCATATTTTCTGAATATTTCTCTGGTAACCTGAGATCGTACATCGCGAGTACAGGTGCAAACAGAGCAGTGAATTCCAGTCGGTGCGAAAGCGATACCCCATGGAAGAAAAAGAAAAACAACCTGTTATAGAAGTCGAAAACGTCACCAAGGTCTATACCATGGGCGAGGTTCAGGTCCACGCGCTGCGCGGCGTGAGTTTGCGGGTCTATCCGGGCGAGCTGATGTCCATCATGGGGCCGTCCGGTTCCGGCAAGTCGACGCTGATGAACGTGCTCGGGGCGCTGGACGTCCCGACCAGCGGCAGCTACAGGCTGGATGGCCAGGACGTCAGCAAAATGCGGCCCGACAAGTTGGCGGAGATACGCAACAAGAAGATCGGTTTCGTCTTTCAGAGCTTCAACCTTCTGCCACGCACTTCGGCCCTGGCCAATGTCGAATTGCCGCTGGTTTATTCCGGCATGAGCAACGGCCGCCAGCTTTGCATCGACGCGTTGGAGATGGTCGGCCTGGGTGACCGGCTACATCACAAGCCCAATGAGTTGTCGGGCGGCCAGCAACAGCGCGTTGCGATTGCCCGCGCGCTGGTGAACCAGCCCAGCATCATTCTGGCCGATGAGCCTACCGGCAACCTGGATTCCAAAGCGGGTGCGGAGGTGATGCGTATCTTTCAGGAGCTAAATATGGAACGGGGCATAACTATCATTTTCGTGACCCACGAACCCGACATCGCTGAGCACACCCGGCGCATCGTTCGGCTGGCAGACGGGCTGATCGTCAGCGACAGCCCGGTGCGCAACCCGCGGCTCGCCAGCGAACGGGCCTATACGCGCAGTTCGCGCGATCTGATGAGTGAAAACGAGCCGGTCGCCGCATAGCTGTGACCGGCCTGCACGGTTGCCAGCCACGACACTTCAACTGGAAGGCACCCGCTGGCACGGTCGGAGACCGGCCAGAGCACCGTCTGGAAACTGTTTAAAAAGCGTCGTTGGTCGACTTCCGCAGTCTGAGCGGTCAGGAGACCGGCCAGAGCACCGTTTAGAGACCAAGGATTTGCAGCCGCAGTTGCAGAACTGAAACTCCTGCATCTGCAAAGGAGTGAGAGAGAATCATGAGCAAGCCAATACTAATTATTGTGGTTGTCGTTGTAGTGCTGGTCGTAGCTGCCGGTAGCTTCTACGGCGGCATGACCTACGGCAAGAGCCAGGCCAGCGCAGCAACACCAGCCGGCTTCCCGGGCTTTGACGGACAGGGCGCCCCCCGCGACTTCCAGGGCTTCCGTGGACAAGGCCAAAATGGCGCGGCCGACGGTGTGCAGCCCGGCAGTACGTTCGGCCAGATCGAGTCCATCGATGGCAACACACTGTCGATTACCGACCGCAACGGCAACCCTGTGACGGTGCAGGTCACTGACACCACCCTCATCGAGAAAAACGCATCGGTCAGCGTGTCGGACCTGGCGGCCGGCGACACAGTGATCATCTCCGGCAGTGACAACACCGATGGCAGCATCACCGCACGTTCGGTGCAGGTGGCGCCGGCCGGGCGATTCTTCGGTGGCGGCGGACAGCCTCCCAATGGCGCACCAGCCGGCCAGAGCCAGTAGTGAGCGAGTAGCCCCATGAAAACTATCGTACGAATTGGCCTGGTGCTGCTGCTTGTTGCCGTGATCGCCGGCGGGAGCTACTGGTTCATCCAGCAGCGCAGTGCAGCGCAAACCACGGACCAATCCAGCGGCTTCACGCAGGTAGTGGCCGTTCAACAAGGCAACCTCAACGCCTCCATCAGCGTGGTGGGTGAGTTATATGCGCCGCAAAACGAAACGATGAGCTTCGAACGGGTTTCCGGCACCACCACGCTGGCATCGCTGGATGTAGAACCGGGCTCGGTGGTGACCGCCGGCCAGGTGTTGGCAACCATCGATCCAACGCCCTATCAGCAGGCGCTGGATCAGGCAACCAGCGACCTGCAGAGCTCGCAGCAGACCTTGTCCGACCTGGAAACCCCGCCAACATCGCTGGACATCGCCCAGGCTGATCTGGCTATAGCACAGGCGGAATATGCGCTGCAACAAGCCCGTGACGATCTGGAGTCTCTCCAGGATCCGGACATCGCGGCGCTGAAGACCGCTGTCAGCGACGCCCAGCTCGCTCTGGTACAAGCCCAGTCCAACCTGGCATCTGCACAACCCGACCAGACTTCTCAGGACAAATTATCCGCCTTGCAGGATAAAGAGAGCGACCTCTACACCGAATACAGCCGGCTGGCCAGCGAAACATATTCGGACACCTATTACCAGGATCGTCTGGCGCTGGCGAACAATGCCTTTCTCGCGGCTCAAGACACGCGCATCAGCACCGAATTGCAGCAGCAGATCAACCTGCTGAAGGCCCATATGCAGGTAACCCAGGCCGAGACGAAGCTGGCAAATGCACAGGAAGCGCTGGCCGACGGTCAGGCGGCTGTTGACGCCCTGGACCTCGCCACGGCGGAGCAAGCGGTCGCCCAGGCCGAAGCCGATCTGGCTGACGCCAGGGACGCACGCGCCGAACTGGACAAAGGCCCCGACACGGTTGACCTGACAGCCGCCCAGGCTGACGTGGACAAGAAACAACTGGCCGTCAGCGAAGCCCAGGCTGATCTGGACGCCGCGACGCTGGTCGCATCTTTCGACGGCACGGTTCTGGACACCAGCGCCAGTACCGGCGACCGGATCACCGCCAGTTCGCCGATCCTGACCCTGGCCAACCTGAACGAGTTAGAAGTCACCGCACTGATCGACGAGACCACAATCCGTGATGTCCAAACCGGTCAGCCGGCCAGCATCACCTTCGACGCTTACCCTGGACAAACCTTCCGCGGTGAGGTGCTTGCCGTGCCGCTGCAAGGCACGTTGCAGGGCGGCGTCATGGTCTACGAAGTGCCGATCTCGCTGGAGGGCGCCGACACACTGCCTTTGCTGGTTGGCATGACCGCCAACGTCGCCATTCAGACCGGGCAGGCGGAGAACGCTCTGCTGGTGCCGACCATCGCCCTGCAAAACGTCGGTGGGCTGACCCAGGTCCTGGTGCCTAACTCCGACCCGACCGGCGACCCCGTCTCGGTTCCGGTCGAAGTTGGCTTGAGCAACGGAACCTACACGCAGGTCACCAAGGGACTCAACATCGGCGATCAGGTCGTGATCGAGCTGGCTGCCAGCAATTCGAGCAACAACTTCCGCGGTTTCGGTCCGGGCGCACTCGACGGTGGCGGTCCTCCCCCCGGCGTCAGACCCGGTGATTGAGATGCAGGAAATCAGACAATGAAAACAAAAATCTTTCGCATCATCATTGGTATTGTGGTGGTATGCGCTGTGCTGGCAGCCGGGGTGTGGTTCTTCCAGACGCGTACAACCGCCCAGACCACAACTGACACCAGCGGGTTTACGCAAACCGTAGCCGTGCAGCAGGGCGATCTCAATGCCAGCATCAGTGTCGTTGGCGAGTTGGACGCGACCCAGAGCCAGGACATGGCCTTTGATCGGCTGGCCAACTCATCAACCCTGTTGACATTGTCCGTCGCAGCCGGCAACAAGGTTCAGGCGGGACAGATCCTCGCCGCCGTTGATCCCACGCCCTACCAACAGGCCCTGGATCAGGCACAAAGCGCGCTACTGGAGGCACAACAGAACCTGGAAGACCTGCAGACGCCGCCAACCGAGTCAGATATCGCCCAGGCAGATCTGGCCATCGCCAAGGCCAAGCTGGATGTGGAAACCGCGACTGCTGCCCTGACTGACCTGCAAGCCGCGCCTGACCTGACCGACCTGGAGACCGCCGTTCAGAGCGCCAGCGACAACCTGGACCTGGCCAAACTTCAGGACAGCCTTGCCCAACATGACAGCATAGCTGCCAGCGAACGCGATCTGCAATACGCAGTCAACTATCACCAGCGATTGGTGCAGCAACTGCAAGACCTGGTCGCCCAGCACAAGGCCAACCTGGAACAGACCGATCAGCTTGCTGAGGAGCAGGACACGCTGGCCGAGGTGCAGGCTGAGCTCGCCCAGGTGCAAGCACAGCACCGGTTGGCCCTGCAATCCTCTGCGGCGCAGGTGACCGCTGCCGAAGCGGAACTGGCCGATGCACAGGACGCTTTGGTTGAAGCACGAGCAGGCACCAGCGAGCTAGACCTGGCCAAGGCGCAACTCACCATCCAGCAGGCCAATGTGGCGCTGCAGGCGGCTGAAGACGCACGAACTACGCTTGATGAGGGAGCTGACGAGGCCACTCTGGCAGCGGCGCAGGCGGATGTAGACAAAAAGCAACTGGCCGTCAGTGATGCCCAGGCCGATCTGGATGCTACACAACTGGTCGCTCCGTTCGATGGCACGATCCTGCAAACCAACGCCGAAGCCGGCGACCAGATTACCGCCAGCTCGCCCATTCTCACCATCGCCAACCTGAACAACCTGCAGGTGGTCGCATCGGTTGACGAGACCACCATTCGTCAGGTCGAGAGCGGCCAACCTGCCAGCATCACCTTCGATGCCTTCCCCGGACAGACGTTCCGTGGCCAGGTGCTCTCTGTGCCGCTGCAAGGCGCGCTGCAAGGCGGCGTCATGGTGTACGAAGTGCCGATCTCGCTGGAGGGCGCTGAAAAGCTGTCGCTGCTGGTTGGCATGACTGCCAATGCTGAGATCCAGACCGGCCAGGCCACCGACGTGCTGCTGGTGCCGACGATCGCACTGCAAAACATCGGCGGCCTGACCCAGGTTCTTGTTCCCAATACAGCTGATCCAATCGGGGCGAGCGTCTCAGTGCCTGTGGAAACGGGCCTTAGCAACGGCACCTATACAGAAATCACCAAGGGCCTCAACCCCGGCGACCGGGTCGTCATCGAGCTGTCATCGACCCAAGCGAGCAATCCGTTCCGAAACTTTGGCGGCGGCGTTGGCGGCGCGGGCGGCGCGGTGCGATTTCTGACCGGCGGACGGTAGCCAGACAAGGGTAACTGCACAAATGCGAAAATTACTCATGGTTTTTCGGGTGGCGTTGCGGGCAATCACCGCCCACAAAATGCGCTCCATCCTGACGATGCTGGGCGTGGTGATCGGCGTGGCGGCAGTGATAGCTCTGGTGGCGGTCGGCAACGGCGCACAGGCGTCAGTAGTCAGCCAGTTCGAGTCGCTGGGATCCAACCTGTTGACCGTTACAGCCGGCACGAACTTCGGCTTCTCCCGGGGTGGCTTGCAGGAAAACACCAACAGCCTGACCAACAGCGATGTCAATGCCATCACCGGGCTGGCAACGGCTGTCAGCCTGGTGGCGCCGCAGTACAACTCGCGCGTGACGGCGACACATGGCGGCAACACCACCAACATCAGCGTGGATGGCGTCACCGCGGTTTACCCCACCGTACGCAACTGGACTCTGGCCAGCGGACGGTTCTTCACCGACGAGGACAACGACAACCTCGCCTCAGTCGTGGTGCTGGGGCAAACCGCTGTCGAAGATCTTTTCGGAAGCACGCAGGTCAACGCGGTCGGTGAAACGATCCGCATCAACCGCCAGAACTATCAAGTCATCGGTGTCCTTGAAAGCAAGGGGCAGAGCGGCTTCAACAATCAGGACGAGGTGATCCTTATGCCGTTGCGCACCGCTCAGCTAAAGCTGGGCGGAGCCGGCAACCAGGATGTCAGCCAGATCAGCCTGCAGGTCGGCGCGGCCGAGGAAATGGACCTGGCGCAGGCTCAAGTGACAGCCATTCTGCGCAGCCTGCATGGACTCACCGGCACAGCCGAGAATGACTTCACGGTACAGAACCAGGCGGACATTCTGGACACCGTCCAGGAAACTACCGGGACCTTTACAACGCTGCTGGGCAGCATCGCCGCGATCTCGCTGCTGGTGGGCGGCATCGGCATCATGAACATCATGCTGGTCAGCGTCACCGAACGCACGCGCGAGGTCGGGTTGCGCAAAGCTGTGGGCGCCAAACGCGGCGACATCCTGCTGCAGTTCCTGACCGAGGCCATCGTGCTGAGCATCGTGGGAGGCCTGCTCGGCGTAGCACTGGGCGTCCTTGGTGCGCAAGTGATCACGCCGCTGCTTGGCAGCAGTCAGGCAGTGGTCACGCCGCAAAGCGTCGTGCTGGCGCTGGTGGTGTCGCTGGGTATCGGAATATTCTTTGGCCTGTATCCAGCCAACCGCGCCGCCGGCCTCAATCCGATCGACGCGCTGCGCTACGAGTAAGCGATACTATCAGCATCGGCGGTCCGGTTGAATCAAACAAGCGGCGATCTGAGAAGACTTCTCAGTCGCCGCCTGTTTGATTCAACCCTTCAGTGCGTCGCGTGATCAATCGCCGCTGGTCACCGACGCTGTGTGGGCCAGGTTCTGGCCGCTTTTGTATCTGCAGAATCAAAGTCGGCAACGAGATGTGGCTCGTCATTCCTGCCTTCGCGGGAATCTACTCTTCACGTCCTGGATTCCCGCCTCCGCGGAACGACGGCGGGTACCGGATCTGATTCGTAACTTTCATCAGCGGCCAGTTGCATCCGTGATCATCACCCCAGATAGACGCGCAGTGTCTTGAAGCTGTAGACCGGAATATAGGGAATCAGGATCGGCACGGCGCGCACGTAGTCCTGATACTCCGGCCGCTCGCCGTAGCGCTGGTCCTGCTGTTCCTCCAGCCGCTTGGTAGATCCCATCATGATCAGCACGATGCAGACCAACCCGATCAGGCTGGCAACCCAACGCAGCACAGAGCTATAGAAGGCCAGCGCTGCCACCCAGTTGCCCGTCCAGAAGAGGATTTCGCCCAGATAATTGGGGCAGCGCACCCAGCGGTACAGGCCTGTGTCGCAGAACTGCTTGGGGAAGCGAGCTTTGAAGGCTGACTTCTGGCGGTCAGCCAGCGACTCCATGACCAATGCGCCGACCATGATAGCCAGACCAAGCCACTGGATCAGGCTGCCCAGCGCGGCCGGTCTGCCTGCAGCAGGCGTCGTCATGACAAACAGGCTGGGCGAGAACATCAGCACGTAGAGCAGCGACACAGTGATCCAGATCATCACTTTGACGAACAGTGACATGCCGGCGGTGCGTTGATTTGTTTCAGCCATCTGCACGCCGAACGAGGGCTGTAACTCACGGCGCACCAGAAAGATGCCCAGCCGCAGACCCCAGAACGCCAGCAGCAGGTTTTGCAGCGCCGCCGCGACGGTCAGGTTCTCGCGCAGCATGATCATCACCGTGGCCGCCATCGCGACGATGGAAAACGCATAACCGATGCTGATGAAATACACGACCCGATAGAAGCCGATCGACGAGATGACCAGCGCCAGCACGAACAAAACCAGCATCAGTTGCAGGTTGAGGGAAGCAAACTCCAGACGGAGCCAGGATGAAAGATCGGACATGGATATCAGTTACTCGGAAACGTGGGGTAAAGGTGCATTCTGGCGATAGCGACGGGCAAGCAATGCGGCATTCTATCATGGGTGGCAACATCCCGCGTAATTTAGCAGATGCACGGATTGACGGAGGTTGCGAGTTATGCTACCATTGCCACATTCTTCGTCCTGGGCCGAGTAGCTCAAGAACAACCTGACTTGGTACGCAGCTTAGCGGCAGGCGGCCACGAAATTGGGACACACGGTTGGGATCATACACCGCTGTATCGCCAGACGCCGGAGCAATTTAGCGTTCAACTCCGCCGTTCATTGGTAGCTTTGCAGGATTTAACTGGCCGCGCGGTCCGAGGGCATCGAGCGCCCTTCTTTTCGATCAATGTCGGCACGCTTTGGGCGCTGGAAGAATTGACGTCCTCTGGACTTCGCTACGATTCAAGCATCTTTCCAGTTCACAATTATCGTTATGGGATACCCAATGCTTGCCGCTTTCCGCATCGGTTACCTACCAGGCTTCTGTGGGAGTTTCCTCTTTCCACCGTATCAGTCGGAAGGCTAAACGTACCATTTGGCGGTGGATTCTATGCGCGCTTTTGGCCCTATGCCTGGGTGCGTTGGGCCATCCAGCGTCTCAATGACCTGGGGCAACCGGCGATCGTCTATTTCCATCCGTGGGAGTTCGATCCAGGACATCCGCGCTTGAAGGAGGAGCTGCCGCGGTTAGCGCGAACTACGCACTATCATCGCTTGACGCATTCGTCTCAAATCCCAAGCACTTTGCTCAGCGACTTTCATTGGACAACCGTGGAACACTTTCTGAATACACGCGATAGCATACCTGTTGAAAAGAGCATTGTTGACCGAAAGAATTCTCCATCCGCTCCCTTGCGTGAACATCAAGCGCCGAATGCGCAGTGAAGGATAACACCCCCGGTACGCAACCGGTTGCGCACGATCAAGCTGCTACCCGACCAACCTTTCCGTCTATGTCAGCGGCTTCTACGAACGAAAATCCCGGCTTCTTCCACGACGTTGCGGCATCCCTGGCAATACATCAAGTTCGCGGATTGACGGTCACTTCGACCGGTGCTACTATCTCCGGCCAGGCTGAACGTTATGCACCATGCCCTGGCGGTCTGGTTGGCTACCCTCTCGCGCAACGAGCGACCGAGCGTTGCGCCGATCTACTTCGTTGTGAAGGAGGGCCACATCTGGATCGGTACGGTGGTGCGTAAGATAGGCCTACGGAGCTATCTTACCCACTTACACAGACTGAGGCGGCTACACTGTTACCACATTCAGGACGACGACAAGGGAGGCGCGCATCATCAACGGGACGCCTGAACGGATGGAACTGCTTACAGGGCCTTGATCGCAGGGCTGTTTTGTACACTTGACGAAGACCACGCGCGATAGTATTATCGCAGCACAGCAGCTACTTGATTGAATACATCCTACATATTGCCTGTCACTCGTTCATCGCTGCAAGGAGCCTCTGTCGGCTGCATTCGCGGCGAGCATTGGGAAATTGGTTGGCAGGTGTTCGGCGGTCAATGCGGAGGGTCGTGATACGTGGCATACCGGGCAATGACGATGCGTGGGCGGCCTTGGGCAATGAGGACTGGGCATAGACTGGATGTCTTTGTAAAGTGTTTCTAAGGAGTGTTTGGCAATGAACAACAAGTCGAATAGTCGGATCTATGGCATGAAGTTTGCAGGTGTATATCCGCTGTACATTCAGAAAGCTGAGCGCAAGAATCGTACGAAAGAAGAAGTTGACCAAATCGTCTGTTGGTTGACTGGCTTCGACCAAGCCGGGCTGGAACAGCAAATCCAGCAGGACAATGATTTCGAGACCTTTTTTGCGCAGGCGCCGGCCATGAATCCCAATCGTGCGTTGATCAAAGGCATGGTGTGTGGTGTGCGTGTGGAAGAAATCGAAGATCCGTTAGTGCAAGAAGTACGCTATCTGGACAAACTGATCGATGAGCTCGCAAAAGGGAAGAAGATGGAGAAGATTCTGCGGCAATAAGCCGTCTGGCCGTAACTGTTCAGTCTTAGGCTTCGGAAGTCGCCGATTCTACGAAAGACGCTTTTTGCTTGAAAGGAGTCAATCATGCCAAAAGGTAGCGGCAAACCTATTCCACAAGTTGAGATAAATCTGGAAATATCACCAGAACAAGAGCAACAACTTCTCGAAGTGCTGAAGCTTCGCTTTGAGAAGAACGCGGAACGTCACAAAGGTCTTGAATGGGCCAAAGTGCAAGCAAAGCTCGAAGCTCAACCTGGAAAACTCTCGTCGCTTAATGCCATGGAAAGCACTGGGGGCGAACCGGATGTGGTTGGCTTTGATGAAAAAACGGACGAATATATCCTGTATGATTGTTCAGAGCAAAGCCCCTCAGGGCGCAGAAGCATCTGCTACGATGGAGAAGGAGAGCAAGCAAGAGTTAAGAAAGGAGTTCACCCGGGCGGAAACGCTGTGGACCTGGCTGCCGCTATGGGAATCGAGCTGTTGAATGAAGACCAATACCGCGAATTGCAGCAGATGGGAGAATTTGATACCAAAACCGAAAGCTGGTTAAAAACACCTGCTGAAATTCGAGATTTAGGCGGTGCAATTTATGGCAATCGCCGTTACAATACTGTTTTCGTGGGCCACAACAGTGCACCATCTTTCTACGCCGGCAGGGGGTTCCGTGGCTGGCTAAGGGTCTGACTCTGCCAAATGTGAGCACGGTGGCAAAATGCTGACGATCTTCAAGCAAGGTCGTTTCGACCTGTATCTGGAGCGCTTGTCGTACATGACGGATGAGCAGTTTCAGGATACGCCGCTCATGCAATCATTGGCTGAAGAGTTCGATATTTATGTAACGAATTGATAGGGATTCTGCTTGCGAGAAGCGAGCCGCTGAGGAAATCACAATAACGAAGGCTGGCCTACTCACAAGATGAGTGCGGCTTGCGGCTTGTTCGCCATCGCCGTCTCAGTCCTTTTCACCAAAATAGTCCCATGCCTGACAACTTGCTTCAAACCAAATTTCATGTGCCCCGGCTGCGGCCGTTTCTCGTTCCCCGCCCACATCTTATCGAAGCGCTCAACCAGGGGCTAGCCGGCAAACTGACACTCATCTCCGCACCCGCCGGTTTTGGCAAAACAACGCTGGTCAGCACCTGGATCGACACCCTCCAAACGGGGAGCGACACACTACTGTCCAAGTCCCTATCCCCAACCCCCACTCAAATCGCGTGGCTGTCACTTGACGGGAACGACCACGTGCCGGCTCGTTTCCTGTCCTACGTCATCGCTGCCTTGCAGCGTATTGACCCCCACATCGGCGTGTCGGCCCGGTCAATGCTGCAGGCATCGCCGCTGCCGATTCCAGCCTTACTGACCGCGCTGCTCAACGACATTACAGCGCAGCCCGATCGACTTGTGCTCGTGCTGGACGATTACCACGTCGTCGATGCGCCGCAGATTGACGAGGCGCTGGCATTTCTGCTGGATCATTTGCCGCCGCAGCTACATCTGGTGATCACCACGCGCGAGGATCCCAACCTGCCGCTGGCGCGGCTGCGCGTACGCGGCCTGCTGACGGAGGTACGCGCGGCTGATTTGCGTTTTACAGTGGCGGAAACGGCCGCTTTCCTGCAGCAGGTAATGGGGCTGGCTCTTACCAGCGATCAGATCGCTGCCCTGGAAGCGCGCACCGAAGGTTGGATTGCCGGGCTGCAAATGGCCGCACTCTCCATGCGCGGCCAGAAAGATGTATCCGGTTTCATCCAATCCTTCACCGGCAGCCACCGCTTCGTGCTGGATTACCTGCTGGAAGAGGTGCTGCATCAGCAGCCG
Source organism: Anaerolineales bacterium (assembly GCA_020634615.1). Taxonomy (GTDB): domain Bacteria; phylum Chloroflexota; class Anaerolineae; order JAAEKA01; family JAAEKA01; genus JACKBK01. Next base: position 5,378 of record JACKBI010000011.1, on the reverse strand, counting down.
GCGCATGTACAGACGTTTTTGCTAAAGACGGCCGTTCTTAACCAGTTGACCGGTTCTTTGTGTGATGCGCTGACCGGCGAAAACAATGGCCAGCAGATTTTGGAATCCCTGGAGCGCGCCAACCTGTTCATCGTACCGCTGGACAACGAGCGGCGCTGGTATCGCTATCATCATCTTTTCGCGGAACTGCTGCGGCAGACTTCCTTCACGTCGGATGAAACGCATGAGCGGGATCTTCATATCCGGGCCAGCCAGTGGTACGAGGCCAACAGTTTGGAACTGGAGGCATTCCATCACGCGGTTGCAGCCAACGATGTCGCGCGTGCTGCCCGTCTGATTGAGGGCGAAGGGCTGCCCCTTTATTTTCGGGGTGAGGCGATTCCGGTCCGGCACTGGCTGGAATCTCTACCCGAGACCGAATTTAGGGCCAGGCCAGCATTGTGGGTGACGTATGCCTCCGTGCTCACCATGACCGGCCGCGTGCGCGATAGCATCGAGGAAATCCTGCAAGCGGCGGAAACAGCGCTACAGGACACAGTCGATGATGAGAAAACGACCGATCTGATTGGTCAGATTGCGGCGAACCGAGCGATGTTGGCAGTTCTCACAAATCAGGTGGATACGATTGTCACGCAGTCCCAGCGCGCTCTCGAATACTTGCGTCCCGACAATGCGCCGATGCGCACCACCACCACATGGACGCTGGGCTATGCCTATCAGTTACAGGGAAACCGGGCGGCCGCCAGACAGGCCTATGCAGATACCATTGCCCAAAGCCAAAAATCCGGCAATATCATGACGGAGATAGCCGCAACGACTTGTCTGGCTCAGATTCAAGAGATGGACAACCAGGCCTATCAGGCAGCGGAAACCTTTCAGCGCACCCTGCAGTTGATGAGCGACCCGCCGTGGCCGGGAGCGTGCGAAGCGTGTGTGGGGCTGGCGCGCATCTATTATCAATGGAACGATTTGGAAACTGCGGAACGGTATGGGCGGCAGGGTTTGGCGTTGGCGCGGCAGTTGGAAAACGTGGATACGCCCGTCGCCTGTGACGTTCTGCTGGCACGCGTCCAGCTGGCGTGTGGGGATGCAGCGGAGGCGTTAACGACGTTGACCGAAGCGGACCAGTTCGTACAGCAGCATCAGTTTGGCCATTGGGCGGGGGAAATAACAGATATTCGCATTCAAGTGTTGCTGCACCAGGGCAATCTCGCCGCCGCCGCCCAGTTAGCCCAGGCGCATGACCTGCCCATCAGTCAGGCTCGCATCCATATCGCGCAGGGTGATCCAAACGCAGCGTTAGCACACCTGGAGCCGCTGCGACAGCAAGCGGAAGCAAAAGATTGGGCCGACATGCGGCTTCAGGTGTTGCTGCTGCAAGCATTGGCCTATCAGGCTGCAGACGAACATGAGTGGGCGGTACAGACAATCGGGGAGGCGCTGGCGCGGGCTGCGCCAGGTGGCTTACTGCGCCCGTTTGTGGATGAGGGCCCTCCGATGGCGACGCTGCTGCGAGAGGGAGTGAAGAACGGCGTAGCGCCGCTGTTTGCACAGCAGGTGCTGGCTGCGTTTGGGGAAGCGGACGTTCCCCAACTGCAAACCTTTCAACGCCTCCCTGATCCCCTGTCGGAGCGCGAGCTGGAGGTGCTCAAGCTGCTCACCACCGAACTCACCGGCCCGGAGATTGCGCGCGAACTGATGATTTCCCTGAACACGATGCGCACGCACACGAAAAACATTTACTCGAAGTTGGGTGTGACCAGTCGCAGAACGGCCGTGCGCCGCGCGGAAGAACTCAATTTGCTCTAAGCCAGCTTGCAGCAACCAATAATCAAGTCCCGGCAGATGATTCGTCATCCTGCCGGGGCTTTTTTGTTGGCTTTGCATCCTGTCACGCCGCAAATCACCACATCAATCACCAGATGTGGTGATGACATCTCACCACATCAAGGTGTATGCTTTAGCTACTGAAGACAGTGTAGTGATGTGGCCGTGAAATTACAGCCACAAAGAACAGAGGCAGCGATGGACACCAGGCACAGCCCAACTGACTATTTTGAGATCCGCTTGAAGGGGCACCTGGATACGCGCTGGGCGAGCTGGTTTGAAGGCATGACCATCATCCTGACAGAAGAGGGCGACACCGTCCTCGCCGGCCCGGTTGCCGACCAGGCGGCCCTGCACGGGCTGCTGAAAAAGGTGCGCGACCTGGGTTTGCTTTTGATCTCAGTCAATCGCGTTGAGCCTGGCTAGGGCGGCAACTCAGGCAGCATGCTGCGATATTCAGATAAGCGATAAGCGATATTCGAGAAAAGGAGTACACAATGAACGACTTACAGGACCACCCGGAAGATAAGGCAGCGAGCACAAAGAGAACAACTCGCAATATCGTCTTAGTCTCAGTAGTGTTTGCGGCAGCCATGCTCATTGCGTCGGTCACTATCGTTGATAAGAGCACTTCTCAGACCGTGATCCTGCTGCTGGTCGCGCTATGGTTAGTCCCATTCCTCTACCTCGCCAGAGCAAGAAATCAATCATCCAACCGACGATAAATCAATACAAATACGATAGCTATGGATATCGCCCTTGCTGAAATTGCCTTCCCCATCTGGTTGTTGGTCAAAAGCGTCAACACGGATCGCCGGCAAAATCGCGCCCTGATCTTGGAAACTGCGTAGGGTGACGTTCAAGAACAGGGCCTGTACCGGGCCAATTCTGGAGACTGGCCCAGTACACATTGACCCTCACTCCAGAAGCATCATACTATGTTTACAGTAACCATTCAGCTCTAGACTTCGGAAGTCGCCGGTTCTACGTAACAGTTAGCCTAACGCGGTGGGAGATGCTCCCACTTTGCTGCGGCGACTTCCGAAGTCTGGCGCTCCGTGATAGCCTGAATAGTTACGTTTACAGTACCACAAGGAGAATCCCATGATCAAACGACTCATCGTGCCCCTAACGTTGGTGATACTGCTGCTTTCCGGCTGCATCCCCACCGCCCAGGACAGCCCGCAGACGTTCCCGCCGGATGTCGTTGCGGAGGTACAAGCAACCTTGGACGATCTGACCGCAGGCGAACTCCCGCCCGGCATGGTCGTGTGGATCGATGCCCCGAAGTACCGATTCGAAGGCGCAAGTGGTCTCGCGAACCTCGCGGACAACACCCCGATGCCGCCGGAGGGCGCGTTCCGGATTGGCAGCATCACCAAGATGTTCACCGCGGCAGTGATCGTCAAACTTGCGGAGGAAGGCGCGCTGACCCTGGACGATCCGCTGGCGCGCTGGCTGCCGGAGGTAGCCGATCAACTGCCGAATGGCGACCAGATCACACTGCGCCACCTGCTCACGCACACGTCCGGTCTGTTTAACGTGGTCGAACACGAATCTTACTGGGCGGATCTCTTCGCTGAGATGCAAATTGATGAGAATACAGGCGCCGTGACAATCCCCTGCGTCCAGCGGGATCCCCACGACACGCTCGCCCGCTACGTCTACGGCAAAGATGCCCTGTTTGAGCCCGGGACACAGTGGTACTACAGCAATACCAACTACACGCTGCTCGGCATGGTGATCGAAAAGGCGGCGGATATGCCGCTGGCGGAGGCGTATCGCACGCGCATCTATGAACCGCTGGGCATGGAGTCAACGTTCCTGGATTGCTACGAAGACCCGGTGATTGATGTGGTGCACGGCTATACCGGATCTGGAGACACCCTGGCCGATCTCACTGAACTGCACGAGTCCATCGGGTGGTCGGCGGGCGGCATAGTCTCTACCGCCCCGGACCTGATCGCCTTCGCCCGCGGGTTGTTCGGTGGGGCGCTGTACGACGATCCGGAGTCGCTGGTCGCGATGACGACACCTGCTCCGGGCAGTTCCTACGGTCTGGGCGTCGCGCTTCAGGATGAATACATGGGGCATGCCGGCTACATTGCCGGTTTCCGATCGGTGCTCAACTATGCGCCTGAGCTCGATACAGTTGTGGTGATGCTCTACAACCACGATGGCGCCGATCCCGAACAGAGTCTGGCAGATGTGATGAATCCCGTACTCCCGTTGCTGCGTGCGGAGGACTGAGACGCCGCGAGAAGTAAACGTTCACACATAGTAACTACTCGGCTCATGTCTGGAACAAGTGCGCTCGGTTGTGCGGGCACGGTGGCTTCGCACAGACCGGGCCCGAGCACTTGTACTGGACATGAGCCTAAATGAAAGTGAGGCTCAGAAAAGTCATGGAAAATCGCAATAAGAGTCGTACGGTACGAGTCCTTCGAATAATCATGCTTATTGTGGCACTGATCTGCGTCATCGCAATCCCGCCCTGGGACCTGGTACCGCCATTGATAGCACCGTTGCCAGATACGGTACAGGAGCAGGTCAATGACGCGGTTGACCAGGGGCTGGATGGCATCATCGTTTATGTAGATCAAGCAGGTAAGGCGCCAGAATTCTATGCTGCTGGCTGGAAGAATAAGTTGACCCAAGAACCAGCCGATCCGCACGCATTGTTCAGAATTGCCAGTATCAGCAAACTGTATATCGCCACCGCAGTCGCCAAGTTGGTCAACAACGGGAGTTTGTCTCTGGATCAAACTCTCGCTGAGTACTTGCCAGAACTTGCAGGAAGAATTGAATATGCTGATCAGATTACCCTGAGAATGATGGTGCAACATCGCAGCGGTATTCCAAATTTCACGGACGATGAAGCGTGGGATTGGTTCACTTCGCAGACAGACATCGACAAGGCCCTGGAGCTGGTCTTGGATGAACCGGCAGATTTTAAGCCTGACGCGCGCTACAGTTACTCCAATACAAACTATCTGCTGATCGGCCGTATCCTTGACAAAGTGTTGGGATACAGCCACCATCAATATATCGCTGAAGAAATATTGGCTCCTCTTGGTCTAACAAATACGTACAGTTTGCTCAGCCAGGTGAAATACGATGATGTTGTCAGTGGGTACTGGTATGAATATGACGATGACCTCAGGCAGATTGATCACACTATTCCGGGTGGATCGATGATCGCAACTGCGGAGGATGTGGGTGTATTTTTGCGAGCCTTGAATGATGGCTCATTGCTGAATGACGATGAGCAGGCGATCTATTCCTCAATTTACGAATATGAACATACCGGCTGGGTGCCAGGATATTTCAGTATCGCACGCTATCACGAAGATATTGATACCGTTGTCATTCAGTTTGTCAATACAACCGGCGGAGACACCTGGGGGGCAGCGAATGTAATCGGCGGAAAGACCACGGGGATATCAAATATCATATATGGTCGTATTGTCCGAATACTGCACAAGCAATAAGCTAGGTGATATCACATCCAAACTGTTGACTCACCAATCTGCCGCTTGTGGGGCATTCTA
>JACKBI010000010.1 GCA_020634615.1 Anaerolineales bacterium | reverse complement strand
CGGTCGCACGCTGTACATCCTGGACGAACCGACCACCGGCCTGCACTTTGCCGACATCCAGAAACTGCTGAAGGTGCTGCACAGCCTGGTGGACAAGGGCAACACGGTCGTGGTCATCGAACACAACCTGGACGTCATCAAGTCAGCCGACTGGCTGATCGACCTCGGCCCCGAGGGCGGTGACAAGGGCGGTCAAATCCTGGTCGAGGGGACGCCTGAGACCGTCATGGCCACCGAACGCAGCTACACCGGCCACTTCCTGAAGCACGTGCTGGCCGGCAAGGAAGCCAGGCAACCGTCGGAAGTGCTTGAGGAGATGGAGACCGTTCACTGAGGAGGCAACAATGGCCGAACTGAAAACCCAGAAGAACGACGCCAGCGTTGAGGCATTTCTCAACACCGTCGCCGACGAGCGCAAGCGCCGCGATTGCTTCACGCTGCTGGAAATGATGCAAGAGGCGACCGGCGCTGAACCGTTGATGTGGGGCGACAGCATTGTTGGCTTCGGCGAGTATCACTACACCTATGCCAGCGGCCGCGCCGGCGACTGGTTTCTGACCGGCTTCGCACCGCGCAAGCAGAACCTGACGCTCTACATCATGGCTGGCTTCGACGAATACGACGAGTTGCTGGGCAAACTCGGCAAGCACTCCACAGGCAAGTCGTGCCTCTACATCAAACGGCTGGCCGATGTAGACATGGCAGCGCTGAACGAACTGATCGCACTTTCCGTCCGGCACATGGTGCAGAGCCATGCTGCCGACTGAACTGCCCATACTTGACTGGTTAGGAGGGTGATCGATGCTGGCACACTTGATTGGCAACGGTAGCGAGACCGCAACCTTCTTGCGATGGATCGAGTACGCCGCCGTAGGAATCGAGCTCCTGGCAGTCGTGATCATCGCCGGGTCCATCTTGTACTACACGATAAACTATGGCTATCTGTTGATCACGCGCCGCGATGGAGAATCTCGCTACCGCATCTACAAGGCCAGCCTGGGAAGGTCTTTGTTGCTGGGTTTGGAGATTCTGGTCGCGGCCGACGTAGTACGGACCGTAGCACTTGAGGCCACGCTAGAGAGCGTCGCCGTACTCGGCATGCTGGTGCTGATACGGACATTCCTGAGCTGGTCGCTGGAAGTTGAGATCGAAGGGCACTGGCCCTGGCGCAAAAACCTCGACCAGGAGCAGCAATCGACTTGATGTCCACCCTGATGCCGACAATCACCAACAGCGCTGGCGAACGGCTGGGGGCGCGGCTCGATCTGCCATCGGAATACAGCCCGTTGGCCTATGCCATCTTCGCGCACTGCTTCACCTGCACGAAGAACCTCAAGGTCGCAGCCCAGATCAGCCGCTCACTAACGCGCCAAGGCATCGCAGTCCTGCGGTTTGACTTCACCGGTCTCGGCGCCAGCGAGGGCGACTTTGCAGAGACCAACTTCACGTCAAATATCGCCGACTTGCAGGTGGTTGCCAGCTATCTGGCGAGGGAATTTGAGCCGCCGCAGCTGCTCATTGGTCACTCGCTGGGCGGCGCCGCTGTGTTGCAAGCCGCCCAGCTCATTCCGTCGGTCCGTGCGGTGGTAACGATCGCCGCTCCCTTCCAAACCAATCATCTTCCGGGCGTGCTGGCCGATGCCAGAGCCACCGCGGCTGTGACGGGCGAGGCGCGGGTGATCATCGGCGGAGAGACCTTCCGCCTCAAAAAGCAGTTGTTCGACGACCTCGAAAACACCGACATGAGCCGCGCCATCCACGAACTGGGACGGGCGCTGCTGGTGCTCCATTCCCCCGCCGATGCAACCGTTGATATCGGGAACGCCGAGGAGATCTTTGCCTGCGCCCAACAGCCCAAGAGCTTCGTTTCGCTGGAAAACGCCGACCACCTCCTGTCCGACCAGCGCGACTCATGGTACGCCGGTGATGTGATCGCCGCCTGGGCGAGCCGCTATTTGAACCCCTGACAAAAACAGAGCCATCGCGTCGGCAGGTCTTGCCTTTGGACGTGTCTACAGATAACTTTGCTGAACCGGCTCGGTCAGGAGACCGGCCAAAATGGTAGCGTTGGCCGATCTTGCCTACAGACTGCGCAACGCGCCAACCACCAACGGCCACGCGGACGACCACGGATCGATGAGCTCGAAATGCCCCTGCCCCTCCAGTGGCACCAGGACAACGCGGTCTCCGGCTGCGACCGCGCGGCTGGCATACTGCTCGCTCATGGCGAACGGCACCGCGTCGTCGGCTGTCCCATGGATCAGAACTTGCGGCACATGGAGCGGCAACATCTGCGCCGGTGAGGCAGTATCATAGCGTTCACTCACCTCGTTGGGCGTGCCTCCCAACAGGTCGACCACCGCATCCTGGCTGAGATGCCACTCCCAGGCCTGGTGCAAGTCGCTTACCGGCGCCAACGCGACCACGCCCCGCAGGCCAGGCAGAACGACCCGCCCGCGCAGCGCCTGGGCAGCTGCCCACAGCGCCAGATGCCCGCCGGCCGAGTGGCCACACAGAATGACCCGCCGCAGGTCGAATGCAGCCTCATGTGCCAGCCGCGGCAGGCAGTCGAGCGCTGACAGCACGTCGTCAAACGTGCCCGGCCAGCCGCCGCCGCGGTTCCCCACCCGCCGGTATTCGACGTTCCACACAACCATTCCCTGTTCAGCCAGCGCCTGGCACGCGAAATTCACGTGGGCAAGCTCGTAGCGGGCGCGCCAGTATCCGCCGTGAATAAACACCACCAGGCGGCGGCTTTCCGCAATCTCTGGCAACCAAAGATCGCCAAACTGCTCAGGTTCCCCACCGTAGGCGATTCGCAAGGAGGCTGCAGGCGGCGTCAAATCGAGGATCGTTTCACTGGATCGGTGCTGCATGTGAGAAACAGTCAGGTCATCTTACTGCCAGATCCCCGGCGATTCCTACTTGATAACAGATCGTAGAAGCATCCCTTTTGGGGGAACCAGCCGCAGGTCCGCGTATCAATTGCCAGTCTGGCTCCGGCTAAGCTGGCTGGCGATAGTTGCCAGCAACTCGTCGCGTCGGAACGGCTTGCGTAGAAAAGCATCGCCACCTGCAGCCAGCGCACTGGCGGCGTCGGAAGCGAAAGCCTGCGCCGAAAGCACGATGACCGTCACCCTGTCGCCGCCCGGTCGGCTACGTAGCCAGCCCATGATGTCCAAACCTGACATGTCGGGCAGCTTGATGTCCAGCAAAACCAGGTCGGGCAACTCCCTTTTCAACGCCTCAATCGCCTCATGGCCGCTTGCTGCCTCCCGGATAAGCAGACCAGTCGGTTCGAGCATGTCCTGCAGCAAAAGCCGATTGATGGCCACGTCTTCGATGATCAACACTCGCTTGCCGGCCAACTCCTCCGGACGCGCCGGCGCGGCAGGCACGAACGTCGACGAGACATGAGCACTCTCTGTGGAGACCACAGCCACTGGCAGATGCACGGTGAAGGTGGTGCCCTGTCCCGGTGTGCTATCTGCGCTGATCTCCCCACCGATCACATCGAGCAACTGTCTGACAATCGCCAGACCCAGCCCGCTGCCTTCCGTGCCAGACTCGGCATCTGCCAGGCGAACGAAGGGTTCGAACACAGCCTCCATGGCTTCCGGTGCGATACCAATGCCGCTGTCGGCTACGACGATGGTGAGAGTGGCAGCCGCGCGGTCGCCTGTGTCCAGCGTGCTGAGCACCCTGACATAGCCCGCATCGGTGTAGCGAACGCCGTTGCTGAGGAGATTGGTTAATACCTGACGCAGCTTGCGCTCATCCCCTTCCACAAGCGGCATGGACTGGCACTCGACTTGTAGCTCCAGCCCCTTCTGCACGGCGATGGGCCGAAACATATCAACCACCTCATGCAGCAGGCTGGCCGGATCGAAGATGCGCTGGTCCGGCAGTTCCTGGCCGGTCTCCAGTTTGGCCCACTGCAGCGCATCGTTGACCAAACTGACGAGGTGCAGTGCGTTGCGTTCCATGATGTGCACATAGCGCGCCTGTGGCTGGGTCAACTCAGTGTTCGCTTGCAGCAATTGCATGAAACCGATGACTGCGTTCAGCGGCGTGCGCATTTCGTGGCTCATGGTCGCCAGAAAGCTGGTTTTGGCCTGGTCGGCGATCTCTGCCATTTCCTTTGCTTCAGCCAGCTCGCTGGTGCGCTGAAATACGAGATCCTCCAGACCGGCGCGGTAGGATTCCAATTCTGTGTTGGCAGCCTGCAGGTCAGCCGCGCGTTGGCTCACCTCGTCAACCAACCTGATCCGCTCGACGTGATGCGCGACGGAAACCCCGTATAGCGCCAACAGTTCCGGCTGATAACTGCGCAGCGGGCCGCCCGTGATCAGGTTGTCGGCGACCAGATATCCAACCGGTTGATTTTCGTGGCGCAGCAACGCGTACAAGTTCCATCCAGTGCCGACGACCTGATTGAAATCGTACAGCGGCACGTCCTGCCACACGATGGTCTCCGGTGACAGATCCACCAACTGCCTTCGCACCGGTTCGGCCATACAGGCGACATAGGTGCGTTCGTCGCGCGTGTTGCCCGCGACGTCGGTCCCGAACGTACCCGATACGTTGACTATCTCTTTGTCCACCAGGAACAGGCCCAGCCGCTCAAACCCGAGGCGGGACCGGCCCAGTTCGACCACGTGGTGACACAGAACGTCGAGGGACGAAATCTGCGACAGCTCGATGTTGGCGCGGTGCAACTCCTTCAGCCGCTCCTGAAACTCGCGTGCCGTGACCTCACTCTGGCGTAGCCCTTCCTCAAAGGCCTTGCGCTCTGAAATGTCGATGAGGGTCAGTCGAACCAGATCGTCGTCCTCCGAAGGAATAGCGATGCCGCGCAGTTCGACCTCTATTTCCCGCCCGTCAGCAGTAAGTATCGTCCATTCCGTTACCAACCGTTCGCCGTGCAAAATGGCGCTCAGCTTGCCGCGATTGACAACCGGGGACAAACCATCAGGCTGAATTGGCGCGGACAACTCAGGAACACTCATGCCGACCAGTTCGTCAAGCGGATAGCCAAGAAGCAACGCAGCCGGCGGGTTCGCAGCAACCAGACACCGATCTGAAACGCGTAACACAACAATGCTCTCAGGTGCGCTTTCGAACAATGAGCGATAGCGAGCCTCGCTCAAACTCAGGGCTTCATTCGCGCTGGTTAGTTCAACCATCCGCTCGGCCACACGCGATTCGAGGCTTTGACGGATGGTCTGCAGCTCGATGTTTTTGGCCGCCAATGCTGCCGCCAGTTGCGTCGCGTCATTCAGTTGTTCGCTGAATGCGGTCGCGTGCATCGACTCGGCCAGGCCGTACAATATCAGGACTGTGACAAGTACTAACCAAGTAAAGACGTTATGCTGCATCGGCAACGTTGTCATCGGTGGAAACTCTCCCGACGTCAGCACAACGGTCAATGTCAGCAGTACAAACGCAAGCGCGCACCAGACTCCTCTTGTACCGAACAGCAATCCCGACAGCGGAACGAGCAGAAGCAGTGCAACCAGCGAATTAATCGTCACCCCCATTGCAACGACAGTAGTGACCAAGAACATGGCGACGGCAAGCAACACCAACACAGCCAGCGATGCCAGCCCGACACGCCCCATGCGAAGCAATACCATCGACCCGAGCAGGGTAAACAGGGCGGCGCCAAGCAGGATGACAAACCGCAACGTCGCGGCAGCCGGCATACTGGTGAAGATGACCGCCGGCAAAGCCACAGCTATCATCACCATCATCGCGATGATAAGCCGGTGTACTGTGCGCGCGGTGCGCGTCTTTGCCGTGTCAGCAAAGACTGGAGCGCCCAACGCTGTTCGAAGTCTCGCGGTCATTAGACTACGCCCGCAGCGGCTGCAGCCTGCCGTATGTCATGCAGCGCCAGATCCATTCCACCGGCCCGAAGCGATAGCGGGCCAGCCACCAATTGCTCAGCCAGATTTGCAGCCGGAAGAACCCCAGGGTAAGCAACAGTGTCAGCAGCGGTCCTGCCTGGCCGTAGATTCCCAGCCCGTAGCCGTAGAAGAGCAATGTGAAAACCAGGGACTGCAAGAGGTAGTTGCTGAGAGCCGTCCGACCGACCGCGCCAAAGCTGCTCAACTGTTCCCGCCAGGCCGGACGCTGGACCAACAGCGTTAAGCCGGCCACCATGGCAATCGCGAGCGACGCACCGGCAATGGTGCGAGCGCCGCGCAGCGCTTCATCCTGCCAGGGGCCGGTCACACCGTTGGTCACTGACTGCCACACCCACAGCACGTTCAGCGGCAGGCCAATCACCAGGGTGACGATCAGAATGCGCCGCAGCAGCGCCTGCTGTTCAGCCTGTGCGCGCAAGATGCCGCGCCGGCCAACCAGCAATCCCAGCAGCATCATGCCAAAGATCGGAGTAATCCAGTAGAGCGACGCCGAATAGTTGTAGCGCAGAAAAACAAGCCGCTGCTGCACAGCTTGCAGGTAGGATCCTGTGACAAACACGTTGGCCTGTTTGCCCTGAACCATGGCATCCTGAAAACCGCCGATGACTTCAAAATACGCGCGCCGGAAGTCCTCCGCCGGACCAGGCAAGCTGATCACCACCGGGATCGCCAGACAGACGGCGAAGGTAATCCAAAGTGTGCGGTCGGACGCGTTGCGGAATAACAGCAGTGGAAAGCCCAGCAAGGCGTAGGTGACCAGAATGTCGCCGTGCCAGACCAACACCGCATGGACCAGCCCGATCAGCAACAGCGCGGTCATGCGCCGCAGAAAAAACGGCACGATGTTGACGTCACGGCTGGCCGTGCGCGCTATCTGGATCGCCAGTCCCCAGCCAAAAAGAAACGAAAAGAGTGGATAGAATTTCCCTTGGGCAACGAAGCGGATCGCCACCGTGGTTGACCGGTCCACCCACGCCATGTTGTCGAAGGGGGCGCGCCAGCCGGCAAACGATCCCATGTTAACCAGCAGAATGCCCAGCACCGCGATACCGCGCAGGATGTCTACCGAGTCGATGCGCTCGCCCGCGCCGGCCGGCGCCATGTCAACGGTGGCGCTGGCGACATTGCGTGGCAACGCGGCGGTTTCGCTCACCGGTATGCTACCTGAAAGCGCACGCAGACCAGCGGCATATCCTCGGAGAACTCACGCCCGATGGCCGGCAAGGTGCGGCTGAAATAGCGCTTGTGAGCCTCGCGCCAGTAGGCGAGCGAACGATCGCCCTCCCCTTCCTCGAACGCAAACGCTGCATCAACCTCATCGTAGCGGCGTATTTCGACTTCTGTTGTTTCGGTCACAGCCACCGGCCGGCCGCTGCCGTCAAGAACGATCCACCACTCGCCAACGTAGGGAAGGGGCAGATCTTTGGCCTCGTAATACCACAGATCGCCGCAGGTCGCTGTCTTGACGCCTTCGACAACCAGCGCAGACAGCTCATCTGCAAGCGCGGGGTTGTCGCCGAACGCGTCCGCATCGTACACAGTCGGCTTGTCCATAGTATCGGGCAACGAGTCGAGAAATCGTTGCCAGTATGCCTCGATCAGCGATCGGTCAAATTCGCTCATTAGACTGGATTGAGTTGTCTCCTGGGGATGTTTTGCAGAAATGCAATCCGATTATACAACCAGCGGCGTAAATTGAGAAGCAGAATTCTGGCAGAAGTCCTACCGACGAACCGACAAAGGTATGAAATAATGCCCGGGATGCGACGTAAAACGAAACGACACAAGGAGACACGATGACATCCAAACCCCCTATGATTCGACTGATCGCACTGGTCTTGCTGGCAATGGTAGTAGTATCAGCCTGCGCCGCCGGTGATCCGGCTCCAGCCACCGACGCCAGCAGTGCGCAGCCCGCGGCCACCAGCGCGCCGGCTGCCGCGCAACCAACCGAAGCGCCGGCGGTGGTCGAACCGACTGCCGCACCGGCCGCCGTTGCCCCCACAGAAGAAGCGGTGGCGGCCGAACCGGCTGAAGTTCCTGCGACAGAGGCTCCGGCGGCTGCTGGCGAAGAGCGCACCTTTACTATCGACCCGGCCAACACCGTGATTTCGTATGAGGTCGACGAGGAATTCGGATCAGACGCGTTGAATCGCCTGGGCGTGGCAGCTGGCCTGACCAAGACGATAGGCCGCACCAGCACCGTAGACGGATCGTTGACGCTGGAGATGGGCGGCGCCGTCCCGCAATTGAAAGATGCCAGTTTCACAGTAGACATCAGCACGCTGACCAGCAATCAGCGCATGCGTGACCGGCGAATCCAAGGCGAGTGGCTCGAATCGAGCCGCTTCCCCACTGCAACGTTCAACGCTACCGAAATCCAGGGCGCTCCCGCTACTTACAGCGAGGGCGATGAAGTGACCTTCCAGGTGGCAGGTGATCTCACTGTCCGCGAGGTGACCAACCCCGTGGTGTTCGACGTGACAGCGACGCTGGACGGCAACACAATCACCGGCGTCGCCACCAGCGAATTCCAGATGAGCAGCTTCGGTGTATCCCCGCCCAGGATGGCGAACCTGTTTACGGTCGGCGATGACACGGTGATCCGCGTGGAGTTCGTGGCGCAAGCACAGTAGTTGGCCGCCGCGTCCTGACAGACCATCGAACCCTTCGAGTTTCCGTACGCTCACCGCTCTCAGCGGCCAACGGCGGAAACCCGAAGGGTTCTAACTTCCCAACACGGTCCATTCCGGCGGATCTACGGCTGGCGCAGGGCCACGAACTCCCATTCGTAGGTTGTGGAGATGCCGCCGCCGATCTCCTCGTAAGTGTAGTAGATCACATCGCCCGACGGTTCGACCTCGGTCAGATCCTCGGCTGGCGGTGACAGCCACGAACGGAACACATCGGCGGGACCGGTCGTGGTTCCCGTGGGACACACCAGGATCTCCGTGGTTTGTATCTCGGTCTCTGCGCTGCCCGAGTAGGTCCGTTGTTCCGGTCCCCGGGTCAGGTAGTTGTAGATGGCCAGCGCGCCATCCCCGGGCAGGATCGGCACAGTTGCCGGCCCGGCGTTGTAGGTGCAGTCGTTCAGCGTTCCCGACTGCTGCCAATGCACCGAACCGCTGATGGGCCGGTAGAACTCCGCCTGATAGGGCGCGGTGATATCGTACAGCCGCGTTCGTTCCAGCGTCACTGTCGCGCTGGTCTGCTCCGCGAGGTCGATCCAGGGATACGGATGCTCCAGCGACTGGACGGTCGCCGTGCCCTGCCAGCGCCAGCAGCCGATGTTGGTTGCGTATACCCGCGGCCGCACGTTGGGGTCAGGGGTGACACCAGGAGCGAACTGCACCCACAGCTCGATGTCTGCGATGCGTTCGTCGCGGATATCACGACAGAAGGGCTTACCCGTGCGGCCCGACCAGTTCTCATCGACGTAGATGTCGTTGCCAAGGGCTGGCATGTAGTGCAGGAAGGCAGACACCGTCGCCACGTTGGCCGGATACGGGTTTGTCACGATGACCGAGCGGACGTGGTCGTCGGTGAACAGGATGAAAGTGAAGTTGTGGTCCACCGCCAGGTCGGCTTGTTGCCCGCCGTGCAGATTGACCTCCAGCAGCGCCTTCTCCATTTCAACCCAGGTATGATCGACAGCCCGGCCGCGGCGGGAGGTTGCATCGACGGTCAGCACCGGGTCGTTGGCGCTGCTCCATGGCTGCCCGGGAGCTGTGATCGACAACTGCGCAGGTGATCCGGGCGCGCTGCTCGCATTGCCCGGACTGACGCTGGCGCCACCGTTGATCGAAACAGTCATGTCGGCAGCCAATTCGTTATGGTCATCTTTGCCCTTCAGCGCCACGGCCATCGTCCCGCCGGATGCCGGCTCCAGGCTCATGTGGCCCGGATCGAAGGCCAGCTCGACGCATTTACCCTCGTCGTACCAGCCTGTCTCCGCCTCCAGCAGGTAGGCGTCGGCGATACCCACCGCCTTGGCGCTCAGCTCCAGAATCGCCTCGGACACCTCAGCACGCAGCACGCTGCTGGTCAGCCCGCCTGGCGCCGCACCACCTGGCCCCCAGACCTGCCACGACAACTGGGCCGCGCCCAGGTTGTCCGAGTGCGGATCAAGGTGACTGCCGGTCATGCGGCTGCGGAACACCTCGGTCGCGTTGCTGATCAACTGGCCGGTGTCCGCCCGCCGTTCCTGAATGCTGGTCTCCACGACGATCACACCGTCGATGTCGTAGTGCGTGATCCGGGCGCTCATGGCCACGTGAGCCGTCACAGTCGCCTCGATGGTCTCCTGGTAGCGGTAGACCGTGCGCACGTTGCCATCGACCTGACTGCCGCTCATCAGCGCCTCGCCGCTGACCGTGCCCTCGAACACACCGGCCGCGTCGGGACAGGTGCCGAACTCGCCCGCGTAGGCGTCCTCGAAGCTGATGGTGTCACCGTTGGGCAGCGTGGTGCCGGTATTGAGTTGTAAGCTATAGCTGCCGCTGCTGCTGGTTTGCTCGATGGAGCCGCTGTTGTTGAAGGTGACGCCGTTGGCCGTGGCTGGCGGCAGCGTGATGCTGCCGCCGCCGTCCACCGCCGCCCGCACCGGCCCGTCGCCCAACAGATCCAGCAGCGACTGCCGCACCTGGCCCTCACGGTTTTCCATGGTCGCCATGGCCTGGGCCGTGTTCGGTGCATAGAACGTGGCGAAGAGGCTGCGGCGACGCAGTTGCTCGAAGTGCTGTTGCGAACTGACCGGCGATCCTGCCGGCACGATCGTGATGGGCAACAACACCAGCGACCCGCTTGATTTCACGACCGGTAGGAACACGCGCTTCGGGCCAGGCGGCTGAGCCTGGGCAGACGACGCCGGACCGCCCAGCGCGGCCGCCAGCAGCCCCAGAATGAACAGATAGCGAAACAGTTTCTCTTTCATCTATTGCCTCGTTACAGCCCGCTGTCGCCGTCAACCGTGGGCCGGATGTTCTGGTTACGGCTGAAGAAGTTTGCGGGATCGTACTTGTTCTTGAGTTCCACCAGGCGACGGTAGTTGCTACCATAGCTGGCACGCACGGCATCATCGCCCTCGTCGCCCAGGAAGTTGACATACACACCCTGGCTGGCGAATCGCGCCATGGCTGCTCGGCTCTCCTCGGCCCAGCGCACGTGAGGCTCGGCAGGACCGCTCTCCCAGGCGCTGGAATGCAGCACGGCATAGTGGTCGAAGCGCAGCGCAAAGGACGTTTCCCCGGCCGGCACACGGCTGGCTGCACCGTGTACGTGCTGGATGATCACGCCGGCCAGCGGCGACACCCGTTGCTCAACCTGCTCGAGCAGCGCGTCGATGGCCTCGTCGCTGAACCCACGCACCGTGTAGGCTGCATCGTGATAGAACCGTCCGTCGGGAGCGGCGGGGTCCATCATGGCCAGCAGGCTGGCGTAGGACATGGGTTGCACCACCGCGACCAGCGGCTGGGCCTGGCGAAAGACGTTCAACTGCCGCTCGCCCTGGCCGAAGTCATCGCCGCTGTAGCAGGCAAACAGCGCCACAGCCGGCCCGATCTCGGGCATGGTGGTCAGCACGGCCATCACAGCCAGCTCGTCGGGCGCCTGGGCAGTCACATCGCGGTAGAGCCGCATCGCCTCGCCTGCCTGGGAGAAGGGATAGATGAACGTTCCCATCAACACTTCCTCCAGCGGGTAGAGGCGCATCTCGAAGGCGGTCACGATGCCGAAGTTGCCGCCACCGCCTCGTAGTCCCCAGAACAGATCGGGCCGCTCGGTGGCGCTGGCCCGCACCAGCTCGCCTTCGGCGGTGACCATCTCACAGGCCAGCAGGTTGTCGATGATCAGACCGTATTTGCCCATCAGCCAACCGATGCCGCCGCCCAGCGTCGCGCCGCCCAGACCGTTGCCCGAGCAGGTGCCGGTGGGCGTGATCAGGCCAAACGGCTCCAGCGCCTGGACCAGTTCGCCCAGCGTCAGACCCGGCTCGACACGGGCTACCTGACGCTCCACATCCACCGTGACGCGCTTCATCTGCGACAGGTCAATTACCAGGCCGTCGTCCACCAGCGAGAGGCCATTGCCGCTGTGGCCGCCGCTGCGGATTGCCACAGGCCAGCCCTCGGCGCGGGCCATGCGCACAGCCGTCGCCACGTCGTCACCGTCAGCGCAGCGGGCGATGAGCGCCGGACGCTTGTCCACCGCGCCGTTCCAGACCTGGCGCACCTGGTCGTAGGCGCCGTCACCGGGCCGAATCAACTGGCCGCGAAAGTGCTGTTCGAACTGCCCGCGGGCAACACCGTTGGCTGC
This sequence comes from Anaerolineales bacterium, assembly GCA_020634615.1. Lineage (GTDB taxonomy): Bacteria > Chloroflexota > Anaerolineae > JAAEKA01 > JAAEKA01 > JACKBK01. Next base: position 242,501 of record JACKBI010000010.1, on the reverse strand, counting down.
TGGTTTTTCAAGAGTAATTTCAGATGTCATTTTGATACGCTCCTTGCACAAAGTGATCGCCGGCCGGCAAGACCGTCCGTTGTTTCTTATCGTGCCCACAGCATATCAAATGTGCCCCACCCAGTCATCGGGGAAAGTACGCAGGATATGAAATTGCAGTACGTAGATTCTAAGTAACCACCCGGCTACAGCGGACTGGTGGGAACTCCCATAACCCGACAACCAATGCCAGATGCGAAAATCTGTGCTTTTGGTGATCCCAAAACTTGAAAGATGCGGCTGGAACAAAGCATCGTGCCGGTCTCACAGTTCAGTGTGGGGATTCCCGCGACCCGACCACCCTCGCCGGCTGCGATGATATGCGCTATTGGTAGCCCCGCATCTTGAAAGATGCGGCTGGAACAAAGCATCGCGCCGGCCTCACAGTTCAGTGTGGGGATTCCCACGACCCGACCACCCTCGCCGGCTGCGAAGATATGCGCTATTGGTAGTCCCACATCTTGAAAGATGCGGCTGCAACAAAGCATCGTGCCGGCCTCACAGTTCAGTGTGGGGACTCCCATAACCCGACAACCCATGCCAGACGCGGAAATCTGTGCTTTGGTGATCCCACATCTTGAAAGATGCGGCTGTAACAAAGCATCACGCCGGCCCCACAGTTCAGTGTGGGGATTCCCACGACCCGACCACTCTCGCCGGATGCGAAGATATGTGCTATTGGTAGCCCCACATCTTGAAAGATGCGGCTGGAACAAAGCATCGCGCCGGCCCCACAGTTCAGTGTGGGGATTCCCACGACCCGACCACCCTCGCCGGCTGCGATGATATGCGCTTTTGGTAGCCCACATCTTGAAAGATGCGGCTGCAACAAAGCATCACGCCGGCCCCACAGTTCAGTGTGGGGACTCCCATAACCCGACAACCCTCGCCGGCTGCGATGATATGCGATTTTGGTGATCCCACATCTTGAAAGATGCGGCTGGAAGAAAGCATCGCGCCCGCCCCACAGTGGCAGTCCTGATAAGGCCTAGCCAGACTCTGCCAGCAAGCCGCTTTCAACGGCCCAGGCTGCGATCTGCGTGCGCGCGTTGAAGTCCAGCTTGAGCATGATGTTGGCGACGTGGCGCTCGGCCGTGCGCTCGCTGATGGTCAGCCGGCCGGCGATGTCACGGTTGGACAGCCCCTGCGCCACCAGAATCGCTACCTCCCGCTCGCGGGACGTCAAGCCGCCGTACCGCTCCTTGGCAGTCTGGCGCGGCGATGCTGCGGGCAACGGCGGAAACCGCGTCGCTGAACGCTCAAGAAACTGCGCCCGCAGCGTCGGGCCGCCATCGGCACAGGCATCATCGGGCAACGTGGCGGCCAGCGTTGCGACGCTGGCGCGCGCCGCGTTGAACGCTTCCTCTGCGTCGGTTCGCCGCCGCTGGGCCAGCAGCGTCCGTCCCAGCGCCAGCTCGATGCGCCATTGCAGCGGCAGCCGCCCCTGTGCCTGCGCAACCACCAGCGCATCGCGCAGCGCCGCCTCAGCTTCGCCAAAACACTCAAGACCGAGCAACGCTTCGCCTCGCAGCCACCACAGGCGTGGCACCACTCGTCCCGCGACCGCCAGGTTCTGCGCCGCCGCGATCAGTCGTTCGATGATTTCCAAGGCCAACTCGTCCTGGCCGCGGGCCAACGCCAGCTCAGCCCGCGACGCCCAGATCAGCCGCTCTTGCAGGGTACGCGCGGGGCCATCAACCGCCAGGACGGCGTCCAACGCTGCCTGCGCCTCATCCGGCCGGTCCTGCCTCATCAGCGCCGTAGCCAGCGCGGCGGCCGTCTGCCGCTGCCAGATCTCGGAGTTGATCTCGCACGCCATGTCCTGGGCCGGCAACAATATCTGCTCGGCGCGCTCAAAGTCGAGAAACTCGCTGTGCAACCAGCCCAACCCGCGCCGGGCGTCTACGATCCACTCCTTGTGTTCGATGTCGATGGCCGCGTCCAGGGCAGCTTGCAGGATCTCCCGCGCCGCGCCCCACTGCCCGCGCCGGCCCTCGGCCAATCCCAGACAAATCGTGGCCAGAGCTTCACCGGACCGCCAGGTAATGCTGCGCGCCGTTTCCACCGCCTGCCGGCCCGCGGGCATGTTGTCGGCGACCGCCTCATTGTCGAACTCTAGCTCGAAATCGGCTGCCAACGCCAGGCCAGACTGGCTCATCAGCAAGCCGCGCGGGTCATCCACCGCCTCCCACAACGTGATAGCCCGCCGGCAATCGCTGCGGCCGCCGATCAGATCGCCACAGTTGAAGCGCGTGATGGCCAACAGGTCCAGCGTCTCGGCCAGTCCGGTCTGGTCTTTGAGACCCGCGAAGATCGCCAACGCCTCCTCGTGGTCCCGTAAAGCCGCAAAAGGCTGTTCCCGGTTCATGCGCCAGTTGCCCATCTGGTTGAGACTGCTGGCAAGCCGCTGCGGGACGCCATGCCGACGCGCCTGGCTAAGCGCATCAGCGATATAGTCGCCGCTGCGCTCATAGTCGCGCGTTGCCCACAGATGCCCCAACCCCAGGGTCGCCCGCCAGGCCAGCTCTTCGTCGCCATCCCGTTTTGCCGCATCCAGCGCCCGCTTGTAGTCCGTCAGGGCCGCATCGTACTCGCTCAGCCGCATGAAGGCGTCGCCGCGCGCCAGCAGAACAGACACAGGCGCCGGCTGTCGCAGCGCATCGGCCGATTGCAGCGCATGATTGAAGTGACTGACGGCGGTGTGCGGCGCGTGCAACGCCAGCGCCTGCCGGCCCGCCCGCTCCGAATAGTCCAGCGCCTTGGCCCAGTCCTCGCCCAGAAAGGCGTGATAGGCCAGGTCGGCCAGCGGCGTCTCCCCGGTTTCAATGGCCTGCTGCTCCAGCACCCCGGCAACGACGCGGTGCATGGCGCGTCGCTCGCGAGCCAGCAGATTAGCCTGCGCCGCTTCCTGAATCAACGCATGGCGGAAGGCGAAGCGATCGGCGCTCTCCTCCACCAGCAACTGGGCGCCGATCAGCTCCTTGAGCGCGCCGATCAATTGGGCTTCGTCCAGATCGACCAGCCGGTGCAGGAGGGCAAAGTCGGGCCGACGCCCGGCTACCGCGGCCGTCGTCAACACCTGCCGTGCCACGGGGCTGAGTTCCTCACGGCGGCGGCGCATGAGTTCCTGCACGCTGCGCGGGATGTGTAGCTCGGCCAGCGGCTTGCGATCCCAAATCCCCTGGTCGAAGTAGATATCGCCCGAACGAACCATGGCGCGCAGAATCTCTTCTACGAAAAAGGGGTTGCCTTCCGACAACTGGTAAAGCTGTTCCAGGAACTCGGCGCGCAGCGGACGGGGCTGATCGAAGATGGCCCGCACCATCTGGTCCACCTCGGTGCGGCTGAGTTTCGCCAGCGACATCTCCGTCGCCAGGCGTTGCTGGTCCAGTTTCGCCAGAAAGTCGCCCAGATCGCCGAATGTCTCGTCGCTGCGATAGGTCAACAACAGCAGGACACGCTCCCGAACCAGCCGGCGGGCCAGGTAGAACAGCAGATCGAGACTGGCATCGTCGCACCAGTGCAGGTCCTCGACGATCAACAACAGTGGGCGGTCTGCTGCCAGGCGCTCGAAAAGTCCGGCCGTCGCGTACAGCAGTTGGCTGCGTTCCTGGCCGGCCTCTTGCAATTTTGCGGCAACGCCGGTCGCGTCGGTAGCCGGCACTCTCTGCAAGAGATCGTAGATCGGTGCGTAGGGCCGTCCCCGGTCCGCCTCGTAGCAGGCAGCCACCAGCACCCGCCAGCCGTCGTCCATGGCCCAGTCGCGCATATCGGCAGCGAGGCGCGACTTGCCAGTTCCCGCCTCGCCCGACAGCAGGATGGCGCCACCGGCGCCTGACCGCGCCCGATCGGCCAGCCGGCGCATCGCCTCGATGTGGACTGACCGTCCGACCAGCACCGGGCAAACCAGAGGGGTATCAACAGGTAGTGTCATGCGGCCTATTGTAAATCAAGTCCCCCAAATTTCTTCAAACAGGGCTTAAATATGAGTCGGTCAGCGATAGACTTCGTCAACCGGGCGGGTGATGATTCTCCTGGCTGTTTCGTGCATGATGGCGCTGTCTATTTACTCTGGTCGCCTGTGCTTCTAAGCCACACGCTGACATGCTCCGGCTGCATCGTCTCTTGGACGACGCGCACCAGTTCCGCCGTCAGCGCATCCAGGTCGGTCTCGTCGCGCGCGGTGAGGGCGAACCGGGCCAGCACCTGCTGCGCGTCGTATTTCTTGCGGAAGAAGCGGCGGTCGATCCAGTCCTGGATGCGGCGGCGCAGCGGCGTGAAGAGCGCGGCGATGACCAATGTCGAAACCACAATTGCCAGCGGCGACTGCTCGACGCCGGTGACAGCGCCGAACAGTTGTTGCAAGAGCACGACTGCACCAAAGTAGACCAGCGCCAGCAACGCTGTGAGCATCGCATAGACCAGCGTCTTGCGGATGATCACGTCGATGTCATACAGCCGGTAGCGCAGGATAGAGATAGCAATGGCGACCGGGAACGTCAGCATGCCAAGAAACAGCAGAACACCACCCAAGTCGGCAACTGGTCCCGCCGCATTACTGGTGACAAACGTGATGGAATAGATAACGAAAAACAGGCCAGCGGCGTACAGTAACCACTTGATCTGCTCGCGCTCAACCGGCTGTGCGCGGCGAAAGCGGACCAACAGCGAGGCCACGCTCAACGCTGCAAAGGAAAGCAGCAGGATCACCCACGGAGCCAACGGAAACTCGAATTGCAGGAATCCAACGGGGTTTGCCACGGTCCATGTTCCGTCCTGCGATTCCCAGTTCGGGGAAAATGAGACGTACAGAATGAAGAACGCGCACAGCCCCAGTCCGAGAACCGAAACCCAGCGCCAACGGAGCGACGGTGGGCTGCCAGTGGGGAAGTAGAGCGGCAAAAACAGGATGGGAAAGATGAGCCACAGCCACAACCACCCCCAGAACCAGAGACCAGTTATGAACAGGAGCGACGGATTTGCTGGCGGTTGCACGAGGTTATTGAAATACAGGTCCACGGGCCAGATGATAGCCAGACTGCCCTCGATCATCAACAGCCACCCGACCACATTGCGCGGCTGGCGCGAGATGACCAGCGCCCCGGTTATGGCAAACGCAACAAAACCCGCGAGGGTTGTCGCATTCGCCAGCGTATCGAGCACGCTTTCTTCCACAGGTCGGTTCAGCAATGCCGACAGCCCGACGGCCACAGCGGCGAGGATGACAAATCCACACCACACCCAAGCCAGAATGGTTACCCACCTGCGTTTTTCAGGGGCGTTATGTTGAGACTCTGTGTTCATATCGTCGATCATACCGCGCCATCGTCCGCTTAACGTTACGAAATGCGTTACGAATCTATTGAACGTGAGATCGTGCCCAATATCCGCGCCCGTAAACGTATTGCGTGTATCTGATTTTGGTGGACGTCCGCCCCTTCGGCTTTCTGTCACTCGGTTTGAATCTGGCTTTGCTCCCATTCCCCCGGCGCGCGGCCCAAAGTGCGCCACTCCGGCGTCAGTGGCATGACGCCCAACTCCGCGACGATGCGCCGTGCGGCCAGCCCCAAAATCGCAGTGAAGGTCGGGTAGGCGATCTGCAGCTCGGCCAGTTGCTCGACCCACATGCCGGCGGCCATGCCCGCGGCGACAACGTGGACGATCTCCAGCGCCTGCTCACCCACCACGTGCGCTCCCAACATGCGATGCGTCTCGCCGTCCACGACCAGCTTGCAGAAGCCCTCGGTGCGGCCATCGATCACCGCCCGATCCATGTCGGCATAGGGCACCACGGCCACGACAACATCGCGATCCCTGCGCGCCTGCTCCTCGGTCAAGCCGACGCTGGCATACTCGGGATGGGTAAAGCCACCGTGGGGCACGATCGCGTATTCGTGGCGATCCGTTCCGCCCAGCAGCGCGTTTTCGACAACGATGCGCGCCTCGTGGCTGGCGCTCTGCACCAGCATCATGCGCCCATCGATGTCGCCGGCCGCGTAGATGTGCGCCGCACTTGTCTGCCCAGTTTGGTCGCTTACCACGTAGCGGCCATCGGTTTCGACGCCCGCCGCGGCCAGGTTCAGCCCGCTCAGGTTGCCCAGCCAGCCGGTGGACATCACGACCGCTTCTGCCTCCAGTGTTGCGAGTTCGTCGCCCTGTTTGAAGACCAGCGCCAGGTCGCGGCCGGCGCGCTCGATGCGTTCGATGCCGCTGATGCCGGTGCGCAGATCGACGCCGCGACGCTGGAACGCGGCAGTCATCGTCTGCGCGACAAGGCTGTCTTCCACGGTCAGAATGCGCGGCGCGATATCCAGCATGGTGACCTGCGCGCCAAAGGCGTTGAAGATCGTGGCGAGCTGACAGCCGGTCGCGGCCCCACCGACGATGGCCACTGAACGCGGCAAGGACTGCAATCGCCAGATGTCGCTGTGGGTCAGCGCCAGCTCCGCGCCGGAAAAATCCAGCCGCCGCGCCCGTCCGCCCGCCGCCAGAATGAATTTCTCGCCGTGAAACCGGCGGCCGTCGGGAATCTCGACTGTATGCGGATCGACAAATTGCGCCTCGCCGACACCGGCGAAAACCTGCGCCCCAGACGATTCGAGATGGGCGATCAGTTGCTTCTTCTCGTGGATGTCGTAGACGATGGCCTGGGTGCGCGCCAGCAGTTGTGGAAAATCCAACTCCGGGCGCGGCACGGTCATCCCGTAAGCGCTGTACTGGCCGGCGTTGCTCATCAGGCGGGCCGCGCGCGCCAGCACACGGGTAGGCACGCAGCCGTCGTTGGTGCAGGTGCCGCCCATGCTGCCCCGCTCGATCAGCGCAACCGATGCGCCCAGCTCGCGGCCGCGCAGTGCAGCGGTCACGCCCGCCGGCCCGCCGCCGATAACGATCAGATCAAAAGTAGGTAGGTGGTTCATTCGTAGATTAGGGAGTTGGTAGATTGGGACGTTGGTAGATTGGGGGGTGGTAGATTGGTAGATTGGTAGATTGGGACGTTGGTAGGTTGGTGCTCTGTGTCAAGACAACTACTCAACCAGCGGCTTTGAAACCGGGTTTTTCACTTGCGATCACGAATGCAGCGCCCTCACAAGCCATGTTCTGTCTATGCCCCATGCTTTTGAGAGCAAAAACCCGGTTTCTTACGCTCCGCTTAAGCGGTCAACCTTTGACCAATGCCTCATTTCCCTGCTTTCCCTCGTTTCCTTTCTTTGCTCCTACTCCACCCGTCCCACATCACCGTCAATCACTACGCGATACGTCTGCAGCGGTTGGCGCGCCGGGCCTTTGAGCACCGCGCCGGTTGTCACATCAAAGCAGGATGCGTGCCAGGGACAGACAATCGTCGCGCCCTCCAGGTCGCCTTCGCTCAGAGGGCCGTCGGCGTGGGTGCACTCATCCTGCGTCGCGTAGAATGTGCCATCCACGTTGTAGACCGCAACCGCGGCGTCGTCAACGTAAAGCTGCACTGCGTGGCCCGGCCGCAGATCGACGACACGGAATTCATTGGCTGCCAGTTGACGCGGCGCGGCCGGTTCGACGGCAACAGGCGCAGCCACCGCCTTGGCGAACAGCTCGGCCATCGAGATGTCCACATGGTCGCGGATCAGCACCGGAATTTGCACGACAACCTGGTCGCCGCGTACCTCGACCGGATAGCGCGGCAGCCTGGCGTCCGGATCCAGCAGCAACTCGCCGGTATCGATCCGGTACTGGTAGCCGTGCCAGGGACAGGTCAGCACACCGTTCTCCAACGGGCCTTCGCAGACCGGCCCGCCGCGGTGCAGGCAACTGTTCTGCAGCGCATGCCACTTTCCATCGACGAAGAAGACGCCGATGGAAAGCCCCTCGGCCTTGATAATCTTGCACCCCTCGGCGATGAACTCGGCCAGACTGCCGGCAATTACCTCGCGGTAGTCGATCGAGCGCGCCATTCCCAGGCTGCGTTCGTAGGTTTCCACGGCAAGCTGGTGGATCGGCCTCTCGTCGATCTCCTGCGGCTGCTGGTAGGTCTCGGCCTCACGTCCTTCGCCATAGACTCGCGAAAGCTGCTCCAACAGCACCACCAGCAGTGCGTTCCAGCCGCGCATGGCGCGAAATGCCAGCTCAGGATCGACTGCGCTCAGTTCCGCGTCCAGCGCGGCGCCGATGCGCTGCTGGACAAAGCCGACCATTCCCATGACGTAGCGTTCAGGGATGTAGACGGTGGGATCGGCGCCCTGAGACGTGTGGGCGCGCCCGACGTAATCCACAAAACGGGCGTAGTCCTCGTCGAAAACCGCCGTGGCCGTGCGCCGCCAGAAGGTCGCCTGGTGCTGCATGCGCAACTGCAAATACTCCTGGTCGATGGAGCCGTCCTTCTTCTGGAAGTGTTTGCGCGTCGCCGGAAAGCTGAGCAGATGCGTGTAAAAGTCGGCCACGATATCGGGGATGTGCTTTTCGACGACGAAGCGAGTGGCGCGGATAGCCTCAGCGTGCTCCGGTTTGAAGTCCACAAACTGCGCCATGAAATCGAAATAGCGGCACGCATCGGCCGCGCCGCGCTTGAAACGTTCCTGGGTGGTGAGTTCGGTCATTATTGCCTCTCATTGGAGGACTGACAGTCCTGATCTGCCGGCAGAGTTGCTCTTGACGCGCAAACCTGGCCTGTCACGAGACGAGGACTGTCAGTCCGTACTCAGGCGCGCAAAACGCCCATAATCACCAGATCGTCATACGATCCGTCGCTCCAGACGTGCTGGCGCAGGCGGCCTTCTTCGACAAAACCGCACGCCTGGTAGGCGCGGATGGCGCGCTCGTTGCGGGCATGGACCTCCAGAAAAATGCGGTGCAGGTTGTGGTGGCGAAACCCGTAATCGACCAGCAGTTGCACGGCTTCGCTGCCGTAGCCCTTGCCCCAGTAGTTCTGGTCGCCGATGGTGATGCCGAGTTCCATGCGGTGCGCGACGGGATGCAGATTGAACAGCGCGCACTGGCCGATCATGACGCCGTCCACCTCGATGGCAAAGCTGGTCCCATCGCGCCCGCCGCTGCCGGTTGACGAGTCGAACTCGGCCTCCAGGCGTTCCAGCGATTGCGGCAGCGGCGGATCGCCGCCGCCGGCCAGCTCGACCGCCACATCGTTGTTGAACGCGTTCAGCCGTGGCAGATCGCCTCGGCGCATCGCACGCAATGTGACGTGGGTTCCTCTGAGCATTGTGGTCTCCTCCGTATGTATCCCGGTCGAGACTTCGGAAGTCGCCGAACGTGCATTTGGAGCTTGTCAGCGCGTTTAGGGGTGGTTTCGTCACGAACCGGCGACTTCCGAAGTCTTTCCCGACACGGCTATTCTTTGCGACAGACAAAAACGATCGTCCCGGTATGCTGCGGACCGAATTCCTCGCCAGTGTAGTCACCTGTCACCTGGATGTCAACAAAGCCGGCCACCTGCAACATGAACACGACCTCGTTCTTGAAGTACCAGTGGTTCTGCCCGGCGTGGATCTCCTCTTGCAGCAACGTCTCGCCGTCCATCAGCCGGTAGCGACGCTCTTCGCTGCTGAGCTGATCCACCGGATCGACCGCGGTCATGCGCCGTTCGACCACCAGCCGCCGCTCGCCGTCGAACTCCTTGACAACATGCGGGACCCACTCGGTCGGGTAGACGCGCTCCTTCTGCGGGTTGCTGTAATCATAGTCGCCCCAGTCGCCCCAGTAGACATTGAATGCCAGTACGCCGCCCGGCCGCAGATGCTCGTGGAAGCGTCGCAACGCCTGCAGCGCGTTGTCACGACCGACGACGCACGTCCAACTGCCGCAGGGAACATAGATGCAGTCGTAGCGCTTCGGCAGGTTCAGTTCCTGCATCGGCTGGCAGTAGAGCACCGGCGACAGGCCGTCCGCCTCTGCTTTCTGCCGGCAAACCGCCAGCATGTCGGCCGAGCTGTCCACGCCTTCGACAGTCAGCCCGGCATGCAGGTAGCTGCGCAGCAGCCGGCCCGCGCCGCACGCGACGTCAAGGGCCAGCCCGCCAGCCTGCTCGACCACCTGCTTGTAGAAGTCGTGATCCCACGAGGGGTCGTCGTAGGCCGACCAGTGCATGGCGGCCAACCCCGAGTACATGTCTACTTCATCGAATTGTTCCATAGTGTTCCTTCGCGAGTGCCAGCGCCCATCGGCACAGCCTTGGACTTCGGAAGTCGCCGGTTCTACTTAACAACGAGCCTAACGCGGTGGGAGGTGCTTCGACTTTGCTGCGGCGACTTCCGAAGTCTGGCGCTCCGTGATAGCCTGGGTAGTTACGGCCAACCTACAGGCCAAGCAATCTCTGCAGCAGCAGTTGCGCACCCCAGCCGATCAACGGCAACAGGACGGCTGCCAGGAATCCGGCCAGCGTCCCCGGTTGCCACGGCCATGTCGGTATCTTGGCAACAACGCCGCGCTCGACCAGCAATGCGTCCATCACCTCGCGCAGCGGCGCCAGCTTCTCCACGTCCCCGGAATCGATGCGCCGGTGCAGATCGGAAAACGCGGCCTGCAGCCGCCCGTCGATCTCAAACAGTTGGTCTTCCTTGACGGTCTTGATGCGCTTGTGAATGTCGAACAGGGTCGTGATAAACGAAACAACAATGCCGGCCATGACCAGACCGGTCGTCACTGCCCAGGGAATGTTGCGCACCAATGCCGGATAGAACAGCACACCGGCATACACGACGATCAGCCAACCGATACCCATGCGCAGGGTCAGCCCCGAAAACGCGTAGAGTTCACCGGAGCGAAAGAGGTCCAGCCGGTCTGCGTGAGCATAGGTCTGCCGGATCAGCCGCAGTTGCCTGTAAGTCATGAAGATGGCCACAAAGATGAATGCCGAGCCCAAGATGCTGAGCGTCATGTTGACGAAGGTTGCCAGTCGCGTATCCATGAAGGGGCTGGAGATCTCAGGATACATGCGCAGCGATATATATGCCAACAGCGCCCCCAGAACCATGCTGATCAGCACCCCGCGTCTGGGCATGACCGCGAACTGGTAACGCAGGCCGGCGTAGGTCTTCTCGTCCATGTTAAGGGCCGGACGAAACGCGGTCAACGCCTCGGCGGCTGTTCGTTCCAGGTAGTAGATGAACCCCAGACTGTACGGTATCCAGGTGTTGATCATCAGCACGCGACGATCGATTGTCCCCGGTTCCAGAATGCCCTCCTGCCAGACCGTCAGATGCACTATTGTGATCAGGACAATCCAAATACCGACCAGCAGCGCCGGAACCGGGACAGGCAAGCCCTGCATCCAGCGCAGCAAGCGGTCGACCCAACTCTGAGGGTACGGGTGATCGGTGTCTGTTTGTGAATCGGAGAGTATCGTGCTCATAGGCGGCGGTGGCCGGACAGGCTACCAACATCTGTTTCAACGAGAAAGGGAGGGCATTTGCGCCATCGTTACGAACCGAATTTTGCCCGCTGCTGGCAGGCGATGTCAATCGTCCCGCAGCCAGACGCTGACATGCTCCGGCTGCATCGTCTCCTGAACGACACGCACCAGTTCCGTCGTCAGCGCGTCCAGGTCAGTTTCGTCACGTGCGGTCACAGCAAACTGCGCCAACACCTGCTCGGCGTTGTACTTCCTGCGAAAGAAGCGCCGGTCGATCCAGTCCTGCAGCCGGCGGCGCAACGGCGTGAACAGCGCGGCGATCAGCAGCGTGGAGACAACGATGGCCAGCGCGGACTGCTGGCCGGTAATCGATGAGAACAGGCTGCTTAGCAGCGTAATGCTGCCAAAATAGACCAGCGCCAGCAGCAACGTCAGCGTGCCGTAGACCAGCGTCCGCCGGATGATCAGGTCGATGTCCCACAGCCGGTAGCGCAAAATGGAAAAGGCGACAGCCAGTGGAAACACGCTGATGAAGATGTCCTGGATCAGCCCGCTGAAATAGAGCGCAAGACGCTGGCGGCCGGGCTGCAACGGGAACATCTCCACGAAAATCGTCCAAAATACCATCATGACGAACATGCAGAGCAGCCCGAACATGATCCACTTCGTCTGTTGACGCTGTGTGGGCGTCGATATCCTGCGATAGCGTTGCACCTGGGCGACGACGCCAAATGTCACGCCCACGAGAGCAGCTACGATCACCAACATGCTGGCAGACTCCGCCTGCCTGACCGAGAGCGGCAATACTGTGTCGATCACGACCGCGCCTATCGCCAGCAACGCCGGCCAGATCGCCCAGCGCGGCGCAAAGCGTCCATCGGGGAAGAGAAAGATCAGCAAAAGCAACAGCACCACCGACGCAGAAGTGAGGATTTCGCCCGGTCGCTGCAAGGCCGGGAAACTGCGCGTCACTGTGCGCACCTCCTCCGGGAAGAAGGTGGTTCCCAGGAAGAGAAAGGCCAGCGACACGATGATCCCGATCCAGGTATTGGAAATGCGCCAGAAGAGCAGCAGGGCAAGGCCGCCGAAGATGACGAACAGATAGATCTCCAGTGCGACCTGGAAGCTGGCGTAGAACTGGATCGACAGCCCCACGTTCTGCAACAGGGCCAGTTCTGCCGGCGCCAGAGCGAGGAGCACGCAGTCGCCGGAGGCGCACACCTCCAGCAGTTCCGCATACCGCAGCGGAACGCCAACCACCATCGCAGCAAACAGCACCAAGGCGATCACAACCCATGCCGCCCGCACGAGATACACCCAAGGGCGAGGGATCTGGCTGTCACTTGCGGTGGAATAAGTCATATCACTCAAGTTACTCTCTCTGGCGCAGCCAGATGCTGACGTGCTCCGGCTGCATCGTCTCCTGCACAACCCGCAACAGCTCGGCCGTCAGCGCGTCGAGATCGGTCTCGTCGCGCGCAACAACTGCAAACTGCGCCAGCACTTGCTGCGCGTCGTATTTGCTGCGAAAGAAGCGCCGGTCGATCCAGTCCTGCACGCGGCGACGCAGTGGATTGAAGAGCGCGGCAATGAGCAGGGTTGAGATCACGATGGCCAGCGCCGACTGCTGGCCGGTGATCCGCGAGAACACGCTGGTCAGCAGAGTCACGCTGCCGAAATAAACCAGCAGCAGCACCGCGGTGATCAACGTGTAGGCCAACGTGCGGCGAATGACCAGATCCACGTCGTAAAGCCGGTAGCGCAGCATGGCAAAGCCAATCGCCAGCACCGGCAGAATCGGCGCGGCGTTGACCAGCAACCCGCCGAACGCGATCCTCGGTATGAACACCAGCAACAAACCCGCGGCCACCATCAACGCCGTTGCTGCCAGACCAACCAGCAGCCACTTGATCTGTTGTTTCTCAACCTGGCCCGAACGCCGATAGCGGGCCGTAACCTCGCCCAACACGACCAGCAACATCACTGGCATCATCGGCACGCCGACAGCAAACAACGCATTGTAGACGGCGCTCGGATGAGACTCGACGAAAGGATTCGCGACCTGGTATGCCGAACTCATCGGCTGCTCGATCGCGGCCGCAATCAACAGACAGCCGGAGAATAGCAGCCAGGGGACGCCGATAGCCAACGTCCAGCGCCGCGACAGAAAGTGGCCGCTGGGGAAGATCGCCAGCAGAAGGACCAGCAAGGCGTACACAACGACCCATGCCCAGTTGCATATCCAGGCGATGAGTTGCCCGCCCGCCAGCGGCGGCGACACGGCGAGGTTCATCCGCACCGCCAACTCACCGCACAGCGAAACTATCAGATTACAGAAACCCAGCGCGATCAACAGCCAGCCGACGCGGTTGCGCGCTTGCCGGCTGACGATCAAGGCGCCTAGCGTTGCGGTCACCAGCGGAATGACAAGGCTCAACAGCAGGATGTTGACCAGCGCGCCCAGGCTGGCGCGCGTGCCTGCCGGCGTCCCCCAGGAGGCCGGCACCGGCGTATTGCGGTTAATAATGAACAAGACCAGAGTAACCACGCTCAACGCTACCACCAGAACAAGCGCGGCACGCGCGAGAGTGGATCGATTACGAGACGCCGTAGACTGAGAATTCATGTAATAACGACAGACCAGTGGATATTCAAACGCGCGGCACGAAACTATCCGTGATCATAGCAGCCAACCGTTCCGAAAACGTTACGAACCCGGCGGCGATAGAATACCCTGATCTGGCGTGAGATGCAAGTGGTGGCGCGCGAGCAGGTGTGCGGCGCTGGCAGAGCAAGACCGGTTGTGACCAGTTTTGGCGGTGACAACCACGCAATTGCTCACCAGCGCCAGGCGGCCATCTCCGCAAGAACAAACGCACAGGCTTTGTCCTTGCGCAACGGCAGTTTCTCAGCTAAAATGAACAACCACCAGGACGAACGGAGTTGCATTATGGAAGCAATCAAAGAACATCGGACCATTGCCAAGGTTTACCGCAAAGTCGAACTACATGATCAGGCGACCGATTTTGCTTTCTGGCAAAGTCAATCTCCCGCGGCCCGACTGGCTGCCCTGGAGGAGATTCGTTGCGAATACCACGGTTGGCGCCATGATACTCAGCCCAGACTTCAAAGAGTTTATACAATCGTTAAACGATAACAATGTGCGCTACCTTGTAGTGGGTGGTTATGCGGTAGCGCTTCATGGTCACCCGCGCTACACAAAGGACCTGGATATCTGGTTTTGGCTGGATCAAGGGAACGCATCCCTGATTGTGGCAGCGCTCGATCAGTTCGGCTTTGGATCGCTTGGCTTGCAACCAGACGACTTTATGGTCGCGGACCAGATCATCCAACTCGGTTATCCACCTAATCGCATTGATATGCTGACGACGGTACCTGGCGTTGAGTTTGAGGAATGCTATGCAAATCGAGTCGTTGTTGAGCTGGATGGCACCGACGTCAACTTCATCGACTTAGAAAACCTCAAGAAGAACAAACGAGCCTCTGGGCGATATCAAGACCTGGCCGACCTCGAGAATTTGCAGTAATCCCTCATTTTCTGTCCTTTCGCAGCCAAACACTCACACTCACCGGCTGCATCGTCTCCTGCACCACGCGCACCAGCTCGGCCGTCAGCGCGTCCAGGTCGGTCTCGTCACGCGCGTGGAGTGCGAAGGCGTCCAGCACCTGCTGGGCATTGTACTTCTTGCGAAAGAAGCGCCGGTCGATCCAGTCCTGTACACGGCGACGCAGGGGCGTAAACAGCGCGACGATGACCAGTGTCGAGGCGACGATCGCCAGCGGCGACTGTTGTACGCCCGTCAGCGTGCTGAACAGCCGCTGCAACAACACGACGCTGCCAAAGTAGACCAGCGCCAATAACACGGTCAGCGCCGTGTAGACCAGCGTCTTGCGGATGATGACATCGATGTCGAACAGACGATAGCGCGTGATGGCGATGGCGATGCACACGGGCAACAGGAGAATCAGCCACAGCACCCAATCTATGTCGGCGCTGCCGAAATCGCCCCCGCTCACCAACACCCCAATCATCACCAAGAAGGGGACCGCCAGCCCGATCCCCATCCCCAGGGTCAGCCAGCGCAACTGCGCCCGCGCCGCCGGCTCAACCAGGGTCCGCCAGTTGTGGATCAGCGAGCCGAAGATGGCGATCACCGTCAGGAGCAGGTAGAGGATGAACAACACGAACACAGCCGGCGACAGCGCAGTGCCGGTCACGACGGCCTGATAGCTGCCCACCAGGCAGACAACGAAGGCAATGCCGTACAAAAGCGCGGGCAGCAGGCGGGGGAAGCGCCGCAACGGCGCCTTGATCACCGGGAACGCCAGCGGCAGCAAGATCAGCGTTGCGAAGAAGAACCACCCCCAGGAGAGGCCGATCATTTGGGTGATCGTTTGTACGCCGACCGGGAAGGTGGATTGATAGAGGGAGGAGACGGTGAAACTGAACCAGGCGGAGGCGAAGTAGTAGCCAAAGATAAGCATCAGGTAGCGGGCGCCGAGATTGCCGGGACGCAGAAGGAAGGCAAAGGCAACCGCCAGCAGCGCCGCCAGCGACACGATGAGATCGCGAGGATCAAGACGGAGTTGTCCCACGAGGCTGCGCCACAGCGCCAACGGGCCGAGCTGCAACAAAGGCACGTCCACATCCAGCGTCTGCTGGCCGCGCTCGATGGTGTAGCGCACCGTCTGCCCGACTTGCAGGTCCGGCGGGAAGGGTGGGATGCCATCTGGCGCAAGTTGCTGTCCGGCGATGGCGACAACCCGATCGCCGGCTTCCAGCACAGAGGGAGCGCCGCTGAGATTGATCTCAGCAGTGAACGCGCCCTGGCGCGTGTCGGCCGAGCCGTATTGCCAGGCGTCGGCCGGGAAGCGATAGACGTAGAGCGAAAACGCGATCACGACCAGGCTCCAGCCGCAAGCGACCGCCAGCGTCAGCCAGGCGCCGCGGTCGAAGCGGCGTTCGTCTGTCGTGACACCGGCTGGCAACACAAATCTTCGCATGGAATGGGTTTCCTCTACCTGTCGTGATTTCGGAGTTCACTCATATTGAACGCTTGCCCGGCATACTTTGCGACGCACCTGACTGGGTGGCGTCATAACTCACTCGCTAGGACCGGTCACGAATGCTGCGGGCGGTCAACAGGCCCAGCACAAGCCCGTAGAGCAGATGTGCCACTGCGCGATGTGCCAGACCGATATCCATCAGCAACGGGTTGAGTGCCGCCACCGCCAACTGGGCCACCACCAACAGGATCAGGCCGTAAACCAACCCGACCAGCCAGGCCGGCAAGCGCGGCACCATGTTGTGCACCGGCCGCCACAACAGTCCCCAGACAACGCCATAGACGCCGCTGACAGCGAGATGCGCTAAGAGGCCGGACACCGGGCTGTCCAACGCCCCGCCCAGGCGCGTCCAGATCGCCAGCGGGCCGATGCCCTGCAGCAGACCGGCCAGCGCGATGTACGCGGCCATGACAAGGCCCGCGACCAGCCCGTGAAACAAACCGCCCACCGCAGCGTCACCTGCGGTGGTTGATTTGGTGGATACAGTATTTGTGGATGCCATGAGATAGCTCCTTTTTCAAATTGGATGCGTGCTGTAGTTGTCCATGTTGACCAACTACCCACAGTCTACCCCTCAAGCGTCCTGTAAACGTTACGAAAAGTTCAATTCCCCCGGAATTGCGGCAAATATAGCAGATGTTCGAAGTTTTGCTGTATCGCTTATCCCGCGGCCCGCCGTAGTTCCGCCACTTCGGCCAGCCAGAGCGCGCTGCTGGCGTCGCTGGGCATGCGCCAATCGCCACGCGGCGACAACGCTACCGAACCGACCTTCGGCCCGTCCGGCATGGCAGAGCGCTTGAACTGCTGGCTGAAGAAGCGCCGGTAGAAAACCTCCAGCCAGCGCAGGATGGTCGCGTCGTCGTAGCTGGCGGCGAACGCCTGGCGGGCCAGCGCAAACACCTTGCGCGGCGGGAACTGGAAACGCAACGACTGGTAGAGGAAGAAATCGTGCAGCTCGTAGGGACCGATGGTGTCCTCGGTCTTCTGCGCCAGTTCGCCCCCTTCTCCCAATGGCAGCAACTCCGGCGTGATCGGCGTCGCGCAGATGTCGTGAAGGATCGCGGCTGCCTCGCCGCCGTATTCAGCGTCCGCGACCCACGCCACGAGATAGCGCACCAGCGTTTTGGGCACACCGGCGTTGACGTGATACATGCTCATGTGGTCGCCGTTGTAGGTCAGCCAGCCCAAAGCCAGCTCCGACAGATCGCCCGTACCGACCACAAAGCCACCGATCTGGTTGGCCACATCCATCAGAATCTGGGTGCGTTCGCGTGCCTGCGCGTTTTCGTAGGTCACATCGTGGACACTTTCGTCATGGCCGATGTCGCGGAAGTGCTGGCGAACGGCGTCCGTGATGGGAATGGTGCGCAGCGTGACCCCCAGCGCCGCGGCCAACTGTGACGCGTTGTCCCTGGTCCGGTCGCTGGTGCCAAAGCCCGGCATGGTGATGGCGACGATCCCCGTGCGCGGCAGACCGACCGTGTCGAACGCTTTGACAGTCACAAGCAGCGCCAGCGTCGAATCAAGCCCGCCCGAGACGCCGATGGTCACGGTTTGCGCGCCGACATGCCGCAGCCGCCTGGCCAGCCCGGTGGACTGGATGCTGAAGATCTCGCTGCAATGTTCGGCGCGGCGGGTCGCATCGGCGGGCACAAAGGGCGTGCGGCTGAGCGGCCGCAGCAGCTCACGTGCGGGAAGTGACTCGTCGGCATACCAGACTTCGCCGGGCAGTGTGAAGGCAATCGTGCGAAACGGACGCGTTGGCTGCGACGCGGAGAAGGTGCTGTTGCGCAGCCGTTCGTGCAGCAACCGCTGGACATCCACGTCAGCGATTGCCATCTGCGTGTCGAACCGGAAGCGCTCGGTCTGCGCCAGGACCGCGCCGTTCTCGGCAATCAGCGAGTGGCCGGCCCAGATAGTGTCGGTGGACGACTCGTTGGCGCCCGCCCCGGCATAACAATAAGCCGCCAGACAACGGGCCGACTGCTGCCGCACCAGATCGCGCCGGTAGTCGGCCTTGGCCAGCAGCTCGTTGCTGGCCGAGCCGTTGAGCAGGATCGTCGCGCCGGCCAATGCCATCTCGCCGCTGGGCGGCTGCACGGCCCACAGGTCCTCGCACACTTCGATGCCCAGCACACAACCGGGCAGATTGTCTGCCGGGAAGATCAGATCGCTGCCAAAGGGAACCGGTTGCTCGTACCGGGCCAGTGTGACGCTCTGGCAGCTTGCCAGCGCGCCGGAGGTGAACCAGCGCGCCTCATAAAACTCGTTGCTGGTGGGTAGATATGTTTTCGGCACGATGCCGATCACTTCGCCGCCGGCCAGCAGCGCCGCGCAGTTGTAGAGCCGGCCGTCCAACTCCAGCGGAAGACCGACCACCGCGGCGATGGCGTTGTCGAGTGTCTGCCGTGCCAGCTCAACCAATGCGGCTCGAGCAGCCTCCAGCAGCAAGCCCTGGTAGAACAGGTCACCACACGAGTAGCCGGTGATACAAAGCTCGGGGAAGAGAGCAAGCCGGCAGCCCTGCGCGACGGCCGCGTCCAGCGCATCGCCAATGGCGTGGACATTGAAGTCAACATCGGCCACCCGCAGCTCCGGCGAAACCACCGCGACTCGCACAAAGCCCAGCGCGTCCGGTTCAAGACTGATCGAATTCATGGGACATGTCCTCCGCGCCTTTGGCTGATCGCCCTTCAGCCGCACCAGTTGATCGGCTCTTTCAAAGCCAATTGAGGCGGCCTGCTATTCGTCAGCACCCGGCTCGTCGTCCTCGCGAATGTGGTACGGCACGTCGATGATCACCAGGTCTTCCTGATTACGCAGCCGCTTGCGCAACAGCCCGGCCGTCTGATTGTGCAGCACACGCGCCATGGCTGACGTGGCGATGAACTCCGGTATGACGATGGTGATCTTCTGGTGAGGGAACTCTTCCGTGTTGACCCGCTCGATGTACTCCACCAGCGGCTCCAGAATGTCACGGAAGTCGTAATCGATCATGACAAGCTGCAAGTTCGCAGTCAGTTCCGGAAAACGATTCCAGCGGCGCAGCAGCCGTTCATGCATCTCAGGCGAAGTAACGATACACACAGCACGCACGTCGCTGCTCAGCCGGCTGGCGTACTGCAACGCCTGAATCGTGCCCTTGTGAACATCCGCAATCGGCACCAGCACCACGTTCGCCAGCGTGATGAGGTCTTTGTCGCTCAGGCCTCTGGTGCTGAGCGCCTCGGCGACGCGGTCGTAGTGTTTGCTGATCTGGTCAAAGACAATCACCAGCAGCGGAATGATCAGCGCCACTGCCCAGGCGCCTTCGACAAACTTGGTGGCCACCAGGATCACGAAGACGATTCCCGTGACAGTCGCACCTACCAGACTAACTGCCCGTTTCCATGACGTGCCCGTCTCGCCGTGGATCTGCGTGAATGAAGTCTTGACGATTTCGTCCGGCTTGAGCGTGGCGATCTTTCCAAACAACTTGAACATGCCCGACTGAGAAAGCGTGAAGGCCAGCATTACGCCCAAGGCATACAGAGGCAACATCTTGATTTCGTTGGCACGGAAGATGATGATCATACCGATCGACAGCGCCGTGAGCATCACGATACCAGAGCTGAAGACCAGCCGGTCGCCGCGACTCTGCATCCAGCGCGGCATGAAGCCGTCGCGGGCCAGGAACGAACTGAGCCGCGGGAAGTCCTGAAATCCGGTATTGGCGGCCAGCAGCAGGATCAGCGCTGTGAAGAGCTGCACCCAGATGTAGATCAGGCCGTCGCCCGTGATCTCTCTGGTCATCAACGACAGCAGGCTTTGGTGTTCCGAAGGCACGAGACTCATGTGCGTTGCCAGAAACGTAATGCCCAGGAAGAGCGACATCGCGATGATGCCCATCACGATCATCGTCTTGGCTGCGTTGATCGATTCCGGCCGCTTGAACGCTGGCACACCGTCGCTGATGGCTTCGATACCAGTCAACGCGGTACAGCCGCCCGCAAACGCTCGCAATAGCAGCCACAGGAGCGCCGCGCCGGTGACCGGATGCAGCGGCTCAACCACGACGCTCTCGACCGGCAGCGGCGACGCGCCAAACAGCCCCAGGTAGCGCACCAGGCCGATTACGATCACCAGCAGGACGCCAGCGACGAACGCATAGGTTGGAATGGCAAACACAGATCCGCTCTCGCGCATGCCACGCAGGTTAATCCAGGCGATGAAGAGAATGGCGCCGATAGCCAGCAGGACACTGTACTCCTTCAGCGCCGGAATCGCCGAGGTAATGGCGCGCACGCCGGCAGCCGACGACACGGACACGGTCAGAATATAATCGGTCAACAGGGCGGCGCCGGCCACCAGCGCTGGCCACCTGCCCAGATTATCCATAGCGACAATGTAGGAACCGCCGCCGGTCGGGTAGTGAAGAATCGTCTGGATGTAGCTGAAGATTACCAGCAGCACCAGCGCAGCGACGCCGATGGCCAGCGGCAAGGTGATCCAAAGTGCACCACTGCCCATGACGATCAACACCGCCATGATAGCCTCGGTAGCGTAGGCATTGCTGCTGATTGGGTCGGACGCGAAGACAGCGAGCCCGCGTATCTTATCAAGCCGCTCGTGCGACTCGTGGCTGGTGGGGAAAGGCTTTCCAATCAGCGCCCGTTTGATTCGAGTTACTTCCATTGAATGTCCGGTTGAAGCTGATAACGCTTCGGCGAATCCCTTCGACAAAAATAAGCGAGGAGTCAGGTTACTGGAAGACTCCTCGGTAATGGGCCGACCTGGATTTTATGCCCTGAGGCGTGGTTGGTCAACACCAGCGGCACCGATTTTATCCAATCGTTGCGTCAAAGTCGAATCTGGCAAGGCAGCTGGGTTGAACGGCGCCGATGTCTGATCCAGGCTGCGTTACGAGGCGACTTGGCAGTGGTCGCCTCGTTGCGCATCGACATTGCATGTGATACAATCGATCCTTGAAATCCTTGGCCGACGCCATCACCCGGGACCAACCTTGTGACAGAACTGCACCTACATTTGTTTGGCCCACCACGAATCGAACGCAGCGGCGTGCATGTTGAACTGGACACGCGCAAGGCGGTAGCTGCACTGGCATATCTTGTCGTTGGCTGCCCCGACGGTGTCAGCACGCGCGATGCGTTGGCGGCGCTTCTGTATCCCGAGTACCGGCAGGACCGTGCCCGCGCCGCTTTTCGCCGTACCCTCTCTTCGCTGCGGACGGGCATCGGCCACGACCTCCTTGTCACCGACCGCGAGACCGTCATCCTGGCGTTGGATCAACGCGTCTGGTGCGACGTGCGGCGCTTCATCGCGTTGGCCGCCGAGTGCAAACAGCACGACCACGGCTACCATCAGGTATGTGTCACCTGTCTGCCGCTCTTGGAAGAAGCCGCTGCGCTCTATACCGGCGACTTCATGACCGGCTTCAGTCTGCGCGACAGCATCTCCTTCGACGACTGGCAACTGATGGAGTCGGAGAACCTGCGCCGGGAACTAAGCGGCGTGCTGGAACGCCTGGTGCGCGCCGGGGGCGCTCAAGGAAAATGGCAGGAAGCCATCGCTTTCTGCCACCGCTGGATCAGTCTCGATTCGCTGCATGAGCCTGCCCACCGCCGCCTGATGCAACTCTACGCGTGGAGCGGTCAACGCTCGGCGGCGCTGCGCCAGTATCGTGCGTGTGTGCGCATCCTGGACGAGGAGCTGGGCGTGCCGCCTCTGCCAGAGACAACCGCACTCTATCAAGCCATCGTCGAAGGCGCTGACACCGCGCCGCATGACAGCAGCGACACTTGGGAACTTCTGAGCGGCCACAGCCAGCCAGCCCCTCCGCCACAATTGGCGCTGGCAGCGGAAACCAGAACACGCATCACCCCCGGCACATTTACACTCGTCGGTCGCGAGCCGCAACTGGCGGCGCTGGTCGGCTCCTATGCGCAGGCCGGCAGTGGCCAGTTCGCAGTGATCGAAGGTGAAGCGGGCATTGGCAAGACCCGGCTGGCCCAGGAATTCCTGTACCACGTGGCGCGTCAAGGGGGCGCGGCGATGGTCGCCCGCTGTTACGAAGGCGACGCGCGCCAGGCCTACGCGCCGATGGTGGATGCGCTGCGCGCCGCGCTGGCCGTGCCAGATTTGGCATCCCGCCTGGCCGGCCTTCCCGACATCTGGCTCAACGAGGTGCGCCGGCTGACACCTGAGATCGCTGACCTGCATCCCAACGGGGTCGATTCGAGCGACCTGGACGGACCTGGCGCGCCGGCGCGCTTCTTCGAAGGGATCGCGCAGGCATTCCTGGCTGCCCTCGCCGGCATGCCGCCCGGCGTGCTGCTGCTGGATGACGTCCAATGGGCCGATGAGGCAACACTGGATCTGCTGGCATTTCTGGTGCGACGACTGCGCGGCCAGCCGTTGATGATTCTCGCCACCATGCGCAGCGAGCACAGTGCCACAGCCGATCGCGTGAGAGGTCTGTTGGTCGAGAACACGGGCAGCGAAAGCCGCACCGCGATCTTCCTGGACCGGCTCGGTGCGGACGCGGTCGGCGAGTTGGTGGCGCAAGCTAACCTCCACAACCTGCCGCCCGGCTCGGTCGATCGTCTGCTTGAGGAGACGGAGGGCCTGCCGCTGTTTCTGGTGGAATATCTGGCAAGCGTCGACACGGCCGGAATGCCTGCGGGCGACGAACCATGGCAACTGCCGCGCAGCGTCAGGCAGGTGCTGGAAGCGCGCGTCAACGCTGTCAGCGACATGAGCCGGCAGCTTTTGGCCGCCGCAGCCGTGATTGGCCGGTCCTTCGCCTTCGACTCGCTGCACGATGTCAGCGGGCGCAGCGAGGAAGAGACGGTGGTCGGACTGGAAGCCGTGGCGGCTGCGGGTTTGATCCGCGAGCTGAGCGACGAACCGGCTGCGGAGCCGCACTACGACTTCTCGCACGAACAGCTTCGCCGGGTCATCTACGAGGACACGAGCCTGGCGCGCCGGCGATTGCTGCATCGCCGTGCGGCCGAGTCGCTGATCCACTCTGGCGCGGCGCAACGCCAGGGCGCGAACGCCAGCAATATCGCCTGGCATCTGCGCATGGCCGGCAATGACATTGAAGCCGCCCGCTACTACCGGCTGGCCGGTGCACACGCCCGCAGCGTATTTGCCAATCGCGAGGCGTTGAGCTATTTTGCCGCAGCGTTGGCGCTGGCTCCAGGCGCCAGCGACGCAGCTGAGTTGCATGAGGCCACGGGCGATCTGCTGACTTTGCAGGGCGCGTATTCACAGGCCATGATGGCCTACGAGACCGCGGCCGCAGTCAACGGCAAAGCGCGGCTGGCCAATCTGGAGCACAAGCTGGGTCTGGTGCACATGCGGCAGGGCCAGTGGGACCTCGCCGACGCCCGTTTTGCTGCTGCCGCTGATGCCGGCGGCGATGCAGCCACGCCGGAACAAGCGCTGCTGTACGCCGACTGGAGCCTGTGCGCACATCGCCAGGATGACAGCCAGCGGGCCGGTGCGCTGGCGCGGCAAGCGTTGCGATTGGCGGAAGCCATCGGCGACGACGACTCGCTGGCGCGCGCGACCAACGTGCTTGGCGTGCTGGCCCGCAACCAGGGCGATCTGCTCACAGCTTGCCAGCAGCTTCAGGTCAGCCTGGACGCGGCGCGCCGGCTGGGCAACCTGCCGGCCCAGGTTGCGGCGCTGAACAACCTGGCGCTGGCAACCCACGACTGCGGCGACGATGCCCAGGCCCGCCAGTTTCTTGAGGATGCACTGGCGCTCTGCAATAAAATCGGTGACCTGCATCGGCAGGCGGCCTTGCACAACAACCTGGCCGATCTGCTGCACGGCGCGGGTCACCAGGATGAAGCAATGGCCCATCTGAAGCAGGCGGTCACTATCTTTGCAGCGATTGGTGAGCAGCCAGCGCAAACAGCCGGCTGGCAGCCGGAAATCTGGAAACTGGTGGAGTGGTAAAGACGCGGTGACCAAAATGCGCCACCGCGGAACGTTTACTGAGTAGCGGCGTAGCCCGTATCTGCTTGCGCCGGACGTCATACGCAACAATTCGCCGAAACTCCGAAGCCCGCGACCCGAGTTCACACCTCGTAAGCGACAGGACATCGCAGCCATGCCACGACAACTATTCGACTCACCCTTTATCTTCGGTATCCATGAACCGGGCGGCGAACGTCACATGACGGACGCCAGCAAGCCGGGCTGGATCGTCTTCACCGAAGGCATCGGCTCGGAAGCCAACGACAAAGGCGGCAAGGACTTCAGCCAGTGGAGCAACCAGAATCTGGGGATCATCTGCCGGCTCAACAATGGCTACTATCCCGGCGGGACCATTCCCCATAGCAGCCGTTACGAGAGCTTCGCCAAACGCTGCGCCAACTATGCGGCCGCCAGCAAGGGCTGCAAAATCTGGATCATCGGCAACGAGATGAACCACCCGGTGGAGCGACCCAACGTGCAGATCGACTGGTCGCGCACCGTGCGCCCGTCTGACCCGGTCTCGTGGGGCCGTTATGTCTCGTGGCGCTTCAACGCGCTGGACGACAGCGGCAGCGGCGGTGAGCCGACCCGCTCGCGGATGGCAATCACCAACCCGGGCGAGGTGATCACGCCGCAGCTTTATGCGCGTTGCTACCGGCTGTGCCGCGACGCGATCCACGGCATGCCCGGCCACGCGGATGACCAGGTATTAGTGGGCGGGGTCGCGCCCTGGAACACCCTGTCGCCCTACGATGGCAATCCCAGCGGCGACTGGATACGCTACTTCGAGGACATTCTGAAGCTGATTGGACCGGGCAACTGCGACGGTATTTCGATCCATGCCTACACGCATTCGTCGAACCCGGATGAAATCCACACCGACACCTTCATGAACGCGCCGTTCCAGAAGTACCAGTTCAATTTTCGCACCTACCGCGATTTCATGAACGCCATCCCCACCAACATGCGCAATCTGCCAGTCTACTGCACCGAGACCGATCAGGACGTGCCCTGGGAGAACCGCAACAACGGCTGGGTGCAGCGGGCCTATGGTGAGATCGACCACTGGAACCACCAGCCAGGCAACCAGCAAATCCGGGCGCTCATCCTGTACCGCTGGCCAAATCTCGATCGCTGGGTAATCGAAGGCAAGCAGGGAGTCATCGAAGACTTCAAGCAGGCTTTGGGCAACAACTACCGCTGGCTCGAAACGCCGATTCCACTGCCAGCGGCCAACTTCAAGACGGGCGACACGGTCTACGCGACGCAGGAAGTGAACGTGCGCGAGAGTCCCGGCTATCAAAAGGATGACATCAAGGCCAAAGCACCGAAAGACACCGCCTGCAAGATCGTCGCCGGCCCCACCGCGGCCGACGGGCTCAGCTGGTGGCAGGTGCGGTGTAAAGTAGCAGGCGCCGACGTGGATGGATGGATGGCCGACACGACGCCGACCGGTACCGCGCTGTTGACCAAGACCGCGCCGGCGAAACCAACGCCAAAGCCGGACCCCAAGCCGCCGGTGACCGGTAAGTTCAGCAAGGGCGAAGTGGTGATAGGCGTGCAGGCGCTGAACCTGCGCAAGTCGGCAGGCTTTGCCGGCAAGCCGGCCAGTGATGTCATCTACGAGATTCCAGTCGGGTCGAAGGTGACAATCCTCGACGGCCCGCAGACGGCCGATGGACTGACCTGGTGGGGTATTCGCTTCGTCAGCCCGGCCGGCAACCGCTTCGATGGCTGGGTTGCGGAGGCCACCGCCTCAGGCACGCAGATGCTGGCCAAGCAGGGCGAAACACCGGCTCCCGAGCCAGTTCCTGACCCGAAGCCGAAGCCAAAGCCCGATCCGCAGCCGGTGCCAGAACCGCAACCCGATCCGCAGCCGGTGCCTGACCCACAACCGCAGCCTGACCCTGAACCGCAGCCGCAGCCGGCACGCCCACTGAAAATCGGCGATGTGGCTGTAACCTCCAGCGCGGTGACGTTGCGCTTCTCGCCTGGCTACCAGGGAAAGCCGGCCAGCGACGCATTTTATGAAGCGCCGGCCAAGGCTCAGCTGACTCTCGTTGAAGGCCCGGCACAGGCAGACAACCTGCGCTGGTGGCGAGTTCGCTATGTCAGCAGATATGGCAATCCATTCATTGGCTGGGCTGCGGAGACCAGCGCTAGCGGCGAAAGCCAGTACGCCCTACCCGGCCAGCCAGCACCACAGCCAGAGCCGCAACCCGTGCCGCAGCCCCAACCTCAACCAGATCCTCAGCCCCAGCCAGAGCCACAGCCACAACCGGCGGCGTTCAAGAAGGGCGACACGGTCTACGCGACCGACACGCTCATCCTGCGCAAATCGGCCGGCAATCAAGGCAAACCGGCCAGCGACATCATCTACGAGATTGCCAGCGGGTCATCATTGACGATCCTTGGCGGTCCGACAGCCAGGGACGGGCTGACCTGGTGGAATGTGCGCTTCGTCAGCCCGGCTGGCAACCGCTTCGACGGTTGGACCGCCGAGGCCGGCAATTCTGGCAATGCATTGCTGACACTGCAAGCGCCTGCGCCCGTGCCACAACCGCAGCCACAGCCAGAGCCGCAGCCCGTGCCGCAGCCACAGCCTGAGCCAGAACCACAGCCCCAACCGGCCGCTTTCAAGAAGGGTGACACCGTCCACGCGGCTGACGTGATCAACCTGCGCAAGTCGGCCGGTTATCAGGGCAAACCGGCCAGCGACATCATCTACGAGATTGCTGCCGGTTCATCGCTGACGATCCTCGACGGCCCAACGAGCAAAGACGGGCTGACCTGGTGGGGCGTCAGATTTGTCAGCCCGTCCGGCAACCGCTTCGACGGTTGGGCGGCCGAAGCCAGCGGCGCAGGCGTCGCGCTGTTGACACCTGGCGCGCCTGTTCCTGAACCACAGCCAGATCCGAAGCCTGACCCAGTGCCACAACCCCCTGCGTCGGGCAAGTTCCAGAAAGACCAGCATCTCTATGCTGCAACTTTCCTCAATCTGCGCCGCTCGCCCGGATATGTCAACAAGGAAGAGTCGGATGTGGTGGTTGAGGCGCCCCACGGTGCGGAACT
Organism: Anaerolineales bacterium; assembly: GCA_020634615.1. Classification (GTDB taxonomy): domain Bacteria; phylum Chloroflexota; class Anaerolineae; order JAAEKA01; family JAAEKA01; genus JACKBK01. The sequence continues at coordinate 214,972 of JACKBI010000010.1, read as the reverse complement.
GGTGGTGCTGGGCGGCCCGTCCGATGCCGACAGCCTGACGTGGTGGAAGGTACGTTATGTCGATCACGAGGGGCGAGCGCTGGACGGCTGGGCAGCCGAAAGCAATGGCTCCGGCAAGGCGTACTTGCTGACCTCGCCCCCGCCTGCGCCGCAGCCCACGACCCCGGTGCCGACCAAGACGTTCGCCATCGGTAACGTGGTTTTCAACGCGTTCAACGACACCGTCAACATCCGCAGCTCGGCCGGTTTCAGCGACAAACCGGCCAGCGATGTGGTCGGCAAGCTGGCGCCTGGCGCTGTGGTGACCATCACCGCCGGACCAAAGACCGCCGACAAGTTGTCGTGGTGGGAGGTGGCCGGAACCGTGGATGGACAGACCGTGCGCGGCTGGATGGCCGAAATCGGCACCAAGGGCGAACGCTTCATGGTGCCCGTGCAGTTCAAAGACGTCATTCACCTGGGCAAGCCCTTCGATGGGTCCTGGCGCGTCACGCAATTGATGGCAGACCGCGAGTGGTTCTACAAGCAATTCTCCTATGATGGCGTGCCGTTGCGTGGTCACAACGGCGTCGATTTCGGCACACCGAACGGCACCGATCTGCTGGCAACGTTCGATGGCGAGGTCGATACCGTCGGCTACGAGGAAAAAGGGTTCGGCAACTACGTCAAGCTCAAGCATGTCTGGGGCGATTCCATCTACGGCCACATGAAAAGCGTCAGCGTCAAACAAGGCGACACGGTCGCGAAGGGCGACAAGCTGGGCCTGTCCAACAACACCGGCAACAGCAGCGGTCCCCACGTACACTTCGGTATCCGCATCTATCCCAACAAGCGCGGCGACGGGTGGGGCGGCTACTGCGACCCGATCCCGTTCATGAACCCGGCCGACGTGATCATCCCCGACAGCATCCGCTCGATTGGCCCCACCACCCCGCCACCCGGCATGGCGCCCGACGAACCCGGACGCGAGCGGCCATAAGTAATACGTGATGCGTAATACGTAAAATCTCCGCTACCGTGGTGTCATGCCCGCGCAGGCGAGCATCCACGTGTGCGCACTGCCTAGACTCCCGCCTGCGCGGGAGTGACGGAACGCTGGTTTTCCGACACCAAGCAGACAATCAACCAAACACTACGCATTACGCATCACGCATTACCAATCGAATCACGAGCCCCTCATGTATCCACATATCACCGTTGAAGAGCACCCGACACACGAAGACATCAGTTTCCTCGAAAACCGCATTATCGAGTACAACTACGCGGCTGTTGGCGCGTCCGATGGCCGCGGGCTGGCAGCTTTCGTGCACGACGAACGGGGCGAGATCATCGCCGGCATCTCAGGCTACACCTGGGCGGGGATGGCGGAACTGGAGTTTCTCTGGGTGCATGACCAACTGCGCGGCCAGGGGATCGGCGCGCAGTTGCTGGCTGAGGTGGAAGACGAAGCGCGCCGCCGCGGCTGCACGCTGTGCATCGTAAGTTCTTACAGCTTTCAGGCCCCCGGGTTCTATCAGAAGAACGGCTATCAGGTTGTGGGGAGCATGACCGGCTGCCCGCCGGGACATACCAGCTACTGGATGAGGAAGGATCTGGCGCCGCTCACTCCAGACTGATGTAGATCCGCTTGTTGATCGCGCCTTTCGACTTGTAGTCAGTCACGCGGATGCGGCCGACCTCGCGGGTGTTGGCGACGTGGGTGCCGCCGTCGGCTTGCAGGTCGAGACCGACGATTTCCACAGTGCGCACTTCGGGAATACCAGGTGGCAACAGATTGATTTTGGTGCGGATCAGGTCGGGGATCTGGAACGCCTCCTCGCGCGGCAGGATTTTGACGCGTACGTCACGCGCCGCGGCTACTTCCGCGTTGCACTTGGCCTCGATCTCCCCCACCAGTTCGCCGCTCATCGTCGCGAACTCGAAATCCATCCGCCCGGCCAGCGGCTCCATGTTGCCGCCGGTCACCTGCGCGCCATAGTCGCGCCAGACCACGCCGCAGAGGATGTGCAGCGCGGTGTGGGTGCGCATCAACGCGTAGCGCCGCTCCCAGTCGAGACGCCCCGTGACTGCTGTGCCTGGCGCGGGCAAGCTGGCCGGTTCAGCCAGCGTGTGCCAGATGTGCTCCCCCGCCCGCTTGACTTTCATGACAGAAAACTCGACGCCACCGTAAACGATCACGCCCAGGTCGTTGGGCTGGCCGCCGCCGCCAGGATAGAAGGCAGTCCGGTCAAACGCCAACGAACTGTCGTCAGCGCTGGCCTCCACAACAGTAGCGGCGAACTCGCGCAGATAGCTGTCGGTTTGATACAGGGTGTCAGTCATACTCACACAACAAGGGTGGCGCCGCACGGCTCGGCCCGCCTGGATGCAGACAGTGGCCCATGCAGTGCTCGACAATCAGGGACTAGAGCGGCGGCCGGTCGTGGTGTTCCAGCAGCCATTGCTGGCTGTTGACCCGCGGCCCACCGTCGGGTGTGATCATTTCGTAGCTGCCGTCGGGCTTGAGCAGCCGGTTCTTGACGTTGTCGGCCAGATAGGTCGTCAGAATGTTGTCGTAGATGTGCTGTCGCAGCGCGGGATCGAGGATCGGGAAGAGAACCTCCACCCGCCGATCCAGGTTGCGCTCCATCATGTCCGCACTGCCGGAGTAAATTTCGTCGTTGCCGCCGTTGGCGAAATAGAAGATACGGGTGTGCTCCAGGAAGCGGCCAACGATGCTGGTTACCTTGATGTTCTCGCTGACACCGGGCACGCCCGGCCGCAGGCAGCAGATGCCGCGGACCATCAAATCGATCTCGACACCGGCCTGCGACGCCTCGTAGAACAGCTTGATCAGATCCTCGTCGGTCAGCGCGTTCATCTTGATCACTATGCGCGCCGGCCGCCCGGCCTTCTGGTGGGCAATTTCGCGCCGCAGCAGCGATGACAGTGAGCTGCGTAAAGTGACCGGCGCCACAAGCAGCTTGCGATAGTTGCGCTGCCGGGAGTAACCGGTCAGGTAGTTGAACAACTCCGACGCATCGGCGGCGATGTCCGGCCGGCAGGTAAACATGCCCAGGTCGGTGTAGATACGTGCGGTCACCGCGTTGTAGTTGCCGGTGCCAAGATGAACGTAGCGGCGCACGCCGTCACGCTCACGGCGGACAACCAGTGCAACCTTGCTGTGGGTCTTGAGGCCCAACAGCCCGTAGACCACGTGAACGCCCGCGCGCTCCAAGGCTCTGGCCCAAACGATGTTGTTCTCCTCGTCGAAACGCGCCTTCAGCTCCACCAGCACGGCCACCTGTTTGCCGTTTTCGCGTGCCCGCATCAGCGCCTCCACGATGGGCGAGTTGCTCCCGACCCGATAGAGCGTCTGCTTAATGGCCAGCACCTGCGGATCGTCCGCCGCCCGCTTGATGAAATCCACAACCGGCGCAAACGAGTCGTACGGATGGTGAAGCAGGATGTCACCGCGGCGGATGGCGGCGAAGATGCTTTCACCCGAGCTGAGCGACGGCAGCGTCCGCGGCACAAAAGGCTTATCCTTCAAGTCGTGGCGGTCCACATCCAGCAGCGCCATGAGGCTGCTCATGCCCAACGGCACCTCCATCTCGTAGACATCGTCCGGCGCGACCTGCAAGTTGTGCATCAGCAGCGAGCGCATATGCGCCGGCATCGCGCGTTCGATCTCCAGCCGCACGACGGGACCGAAGCGGCGCAGGCGAATTCCCTGCTCAATGGTGCGCAGCAGGTCGTCCGCCTCGTCTTCCTGAATTTCCAGATCGGCGTCGCGTGTGACCCGGAAACTGTAGACCTCTTTGATCTCCACGCCTTGATAGAGGGCTGCGATGTTGGCTGCCACCACCTGCTCCAGCCAGACGAAATTGTGCTCCTCTGGCGACGACGGTTCCTCTTCCGGCCCGCGGCCATTGCTTTTCGCCCGCCGCTTTGCTGAGACAACCGGCTTGGCAAACAACTCGCTCGGCAATTCGATCAGCCGCGGTAGGGTCGCCGGCACCTTGATACGTCCGTAGTGAACATCGCCAGACTGTGGATCGATGAGCTTGACCGCCAGGTTGACGCTCAAATTCGAGATGTGGGGAAAGGGGTGGCCAGGGTCGAAAACCAGCGGCGTCAGAACTGGAAAGACCTCACGCAGAAAATAGTCGGTCAGCCAGGTGCGCTGCGCCGAAGATAGGTCTTCGTGGGAATGGATGCGAATGCCCGCGTCGCGCAGCTTTGGCTTGAGGTCATCCTGCCAGGTGGACGTCCCTTCGTCGAGCATCGGCAGCAGGCGGCGACGGATCGCGGCCAGTTGCTCGCCAGGCAGCATGCCGTCTGGCGGCGCCTTGACTGCGCCTGCCTGCACCTGCTGCTTGAGACCCGAGACGCGGATCATGAAGAACTCGTCGAGATTGGAATGGAATATCGCCAGAAACTTGACCCGCTCCAGCAGCGGATGGCCGTCCTGGTTCAACGCTTCCTGCAGGACACGCCGGTTGAACTCCAGCCAGCTCAGCTCGCGGTTCAGATACAGCGAGCTGTCATCCAGGTCAATTGAATGGACCCGCGGTTTCTTGGGCTCGGGTGGAGCAATTGCTGCCTTCGTCTCGGTTTTTGGAGTCATAGTGCCGACCCTTCCTGATGCGTTCCGGTGATGGTGTCCTGTGCAATGTCAGCGTGAGCGATGGTGAAATGGATTGTACACGGCCTGCGAACATAAGGCAAGGCCCTGTTTCTGGGGAAGTGTACCTCTGGAATGCTCGTGTTCAGTACAAGTGCCCGGCCCCGCCTCACGACCGTGCCCACGTGTACAACTGCGCGGCCCGGCCTCCCTCTCGTGCCTGCATATACAATTGCTCGGGCCGGTCTCCCGACCGTGCCCGCATCGTGACATGAGTCATTAAGGATGTGCTTCCTACCATCCCTTGCGGCGACCCTGCTTGCAGGCGTTGGACTGTCACTCGATCGAGCGGGTCGCGAGCCAGCGCACAACCGTCAGCGCGACCAGAATGCCAGCCAGGTCCACAAGCAAGTCGCGAATATCGGGCATGCGACCCGGCACAAACACCTGATGCAGCTCATCGATCACCGCAAACAGCGCAGCGCCAAAGAACGTAGCCGCAAGCATCCTCTGCTGGCTGAGTGGGCTTGTCTTGCGCAGCGCCAGCCAGAGAAACGCGGCCAGTGCGGCAAATTCACTGAAGTGCGCCCCCCATGCCAGCATGTCGCGCAGGCCGGACCTGACCGACACCAACAGCTCCGACTGGGCAGAAAGCGTCCAGATCAGCACCATCCAGCCCAGCGGCAACAGCCACCAGAGCCACGCCAGCCGCCGCGAACCGTCAGCAGCGCGCGAAGTCGGCATGTCCGTCATCGGTGTTTCCTTCCACGGGATCGCAGCGCCGTGTCGTAGGCTGCCAGTGCTGCTTCTGCCAGCCGCGGCCATGCATGGTCGACCGCAGTCCGGCGGGCAGCCTCAGCACCCAGGCGGCGGGCCAGTTGCACGTCGTCCAGCAAGCGCACCACCGCCGCCGCCAGCGCGGTTGCATCGCCGGGCGCGGTCAGCAGTCCTGTTTCGCCGTCCACAACGTAACTGCCGTATTCGCCAACAGCTTGTGTCGCCGCGGGAACACCAGCCGCCAGCACATCCAACAGGCGCATGGGCGACTTGGCACGAGTTAGCGGGCTGTCCAGCACCGGGAACAATGCCCCATCCATCGAAGCCAGCAAGCCGGGCAACACCTGTGGCGGCTGCCAACCCAACAGAACGATGGCGTGTGATGCGCAGGCCATCGCCGCCAGCCGGGCAAGCTCCTGCCCTTCTCCGGTGCTCCCGTCACCGACGACAACAAGCTGCGCAGCCGGACGCTGTGCCAGCACCATGGACCACACGCGCCAAATCGCGGCCGGGGTCGTCTCGCCGAAGCGCGTGTAGAGCAGGACGCGTTTGATGGAATGCGGCAACGTGAGGGGCGGAACCATAGCCTCCTGGCTACACGAAAAAGAGCCAAATCGCCCCATTTCAATGCCGTTTGGCAGATAGAACACGCCCCGGGCGTCGCCGCGCAGCCGGATCGCGAACCGCTCCAGCCAGCGACTGGCAACGGTGACGGCTACCGCGTCCCGCAGCCCGCATCGCTCCTGTCGCGCAAACAACTGCTGCCACGCTCGGGGATATCCGGCCGCAACATTCCACCCTGCCTCCCAGTCGTCGCTGTCCTGCACAACTACATAGCCGCGCCGCGTCAGCCAGGCGGCAGCCAGACCGGTGTAGCCTTTGGGTTTGAAGCTGTGGATGACATCGGGCTGCCAGGCGGCCGTTTCCCGCACCAGACCGGCCACCAGCGGCAACACGCGGGACTGCGCACCGCCCCGCGGCAGCTTGAGATTCAGCACCTCCACGCCCTGATCCAGCCAACTCTTGCCAGCTTCAGCAGGAGAATCGTATGGTGGAACCACGACACGCACGGTGTGTCCCAGCGCCGCCAGCGAGCGCGCAAGCGGCATGACCCGCCAGCGCGTCGTGCCCTTCGGGCCATGAACCGCAAACGGCGCCAACATGGCTATGCGCAAGCCGCTCGCGCCAATGGACGGCGACCGGTCGTGGATCATAGATATGCAGTCGCCAGATTTGCCCCGCTGCGCGAATCGAAGATCTGCACCATATCAGGATCGATAGCCAACGGCATGCGGTCGCCGACCTGCACAGCCTGCTGCTGGCCAAGCTCTAACGAAAGCTCGACAGCGCCCACGCGACAGGTGACTCGCTGAGCACGGTGCATCGGCAGCGGTTCGATCCGGTCGACGACAGACCGAACCATAGCATCGTCGTCGCCGGCCAGCGACACGGCGGCGGCTGGGATACGTGCTGTGATCGCCTGCCCCGGATGGGTGCGCACCAGGACGGCCGGCATCAGCGGCAAACTGAACTGCGGGCACGTGAAATGGCCGTCCATCACCGCGCCGTCGACGAAATGGGTCCCCGGCTGTGCGACGAAATCGGCTACCCGCAGAGTCTTGGGCCATACCAGCATGTTGCGATATGTATCCACCTGCCAGATGTGCCCCAAATCCATGAAGGCGACCCTGTCGCAGAGCGCCGCCGCCTCTTCCTGGTCATGGGTGACATAGAGCGTTGTAACGCGGAAACGCGTCAGCAGCCGTTTGAGTTGAACACGCGAATGCTGGCGTTGCATGGCATCCAGGCTGGAAAACGGCTCATCCATCAGGAACAACCGCGGCTCGCGCACCAGGCAGCGTGCGATAGCCACCTGTTGTCGCTGGCCGTCGGACAGGGTGCTGGGAAATTTGCCCAGCAGGTAGGACAAATCGACACCCAGAATTTCAGCGGCTTCGCGGATATGCTCCGGCGCTTCCGGCTCACGCTTGCGCAACTTGAAATAGAATGTCAGATTCTCCCGCACCTTCCAGTGGGAATAGAGCGCGTAATCCTGAAAAACCATGCCGATGCCGCGGTCACGGGCTGGCACCTGCGCCTGATCCTGCCCATCGAACAGCACCCGGCCAGACGTTAGCGCCGTCAGCCCGGCCAAAACCCGCAATAGTGTAGACTTGCCGCAGCCGGTGGGGCCGATCACACCCATGACCTCGCCCGAGCGCACGGTGAGCGTCACGTCGTCCAGCGCTTTGGTCTCGCGCGCCCCTCCGGACAGTTTGACGGTTACGTTTTGCAGCTGGATGTGGGTCATGATAGGTGTTGGGTGAAGCGTGAAACGTGAAAGGTTTCCCAGCGTCGCTTCTGCAACGAAGCGATGAGAGTCCCAATCACGTTTCACGCTTCACGTTTTACGAAACCTTACTCAACCGTCACGCTCTTGGCCAGATTGCGCGGTTGATCGACATCTGCGCCGCGGCGGACTGCCATTTCATAGGCCAGGCGCTGCAGCGGCATCACCGACAGGACCGGCGTCAGCAGCGGCGGCGCGGCCGGGATGGTGATGACGTGGTCGGCACGGCTGCGGATGAACTCGTCGCCTTCGGTGGCAATCGCGATCACAATGCCGCTGCGCGCTTTGACCTGCTCCACCTGGCTGACCATCTTGTCGTAGACCTCGTCCTGCGGCGCCAGGGTCACGACGGGCATGTCGCGGTCGATCAGCGCGATGGGACCGTGTTTCATCTCGCCCGCCGGGTAGCCTTCAGCGTGGATATAGCTGATCTCCTTTAGCTTCAGCGCGCCTTCCAGTGCAACGGGATAATTGATGCCGCGCCCCAGGTAAAGGAAGTTGCGGTAGCGGTGAAAGCGCTCGGCCAGGTCTTCGTAGACTGTGTTCGCGTCGGCGTCCAGCAGCCGGCCGGCCAGTTCAGGCAACCGCGCCAGGTCGTCCACCAGCTTCTGACGCGCAAGCGGCCCGATGCTGTCGCGCAGTTGCGCCAGAAAGAGCGCCAGCAGGTACTGGTCCACCAGCGACGACGTAAACGCCTTAGTGCTGGCGACCCCGATCTCCGGCCCGCAGTGCATGTAGATCACACCATCGCTCATCCGCGCCGCCTGACTGCCGATGACGTTGACGATGCTGCAAAGATACGCGCCTTTGGCCCGCCCTTCCTCCATGGCCGCCAGCGTGTCCACGGTCTCGCCCGACTGGGTGATGGTCACGATCAGCGTCCGCTCGTCGATGATCGGGTCACGGTAACGGAACTCAGAACCGTAATCGACCTCGACCGGAATGCGGGCGATCTTCTCCAGCATGAACTTGCCGACCAGCCCGGAATACGCCGACGTGCCGCAGGCCACGATCACCGCGCGGTCGAAACTGCGGGCACGTTCGGCAGTCAGTGGCATGTCCTCCAGGTAGACCTCTCCAGCGGCGAAGTCAACCCGGCCGCGGATCGTGTCGGTCAGTGAGCGCGCCTGCTCGAAGATCTCCTTCTGCATGAAGTGGCGATACTCGCCCTTCGCGGCGGAGATGGGATCCCACGAGATTTCGTGGACTTCGGGCCGCACCGCCTGGCCATCCAAGGTCTGCACGATCGCACCGTCACGGGTCACCACCGCCAGTTGCCGGTCTTCCAGGAAGATCATGCGCCGGGTGTGCTCCAGAATCGCGGGAATATCGGAGGCGATGAATGACTCGCCGTCGCCGAGGCCAATGGCCACCCCGCCTGCGTTGCCGAGCCGGGCCGCCACCAGCTTGTCAGGCTCGCGACTGGTCAGCGCCACGATCGCGCTGGGCCCCTTCAGGTAGCCCAACGCCTTGCGCACCGCCTCGGCCAGCCCGCCTTCGGGCGCGTAGTGCAGCGCAATGAGAAAGACGATGACCTCGGTGTCGGTTTCGGACTGAAATTCGAACCCCTCGGCCTGCAAGCTTTCACGCAGTTCGCGAAAGTTTTCGACGATGCCGTTCTGCACGACGACGATTTCGCCGCTGGCGTCACGGTGTGGGTGGGCGTTCTGCTGGCTGGGTTTGCCGTGGGTCGCCCAGCGGGTGTGACCGACGGCCAGATGGCCATTGGTCGGCTGTTCGGCCAGCAGGTTGACAAGATTGGAGAGTTTGCCGACTTCACGGCGCACCTCGATGCTGCCGTTCTGCACAACAGCGATGCCTGCCGAGTCATAACCGCGATACTCCAGACGCTGTAGCCCGTTGACGACGATTGGTGTCGCCGCGCGCGGACCAACGTATCCTACGATACCACACATGGGTGTTCCTCCTCTAGGTAGATTGGTAGATGGGTAGACTGGTGGATTGGTAGAATGGTAGATCGGTATGTTGGTGGATTGGTGACGCGAGATCGCGACATCGCATCCCAATCTACCAGTTTCCCAATCTACCAATCTACTAAATTGCCAATGTACCCGAAGCCACTGCATACACCAGTTGTCCCGGCTGTCGCCAGCCGGCTTTGAAGTGCTGCTTGTCTGGAGGAGAAGCGAAGGGCCGTGGCATGGCCCTGGAGGCATCCGCCGATCTCTCGATTTTCCCCCGGCCTGCGCCGGGGAACCTCCACCTCGTCAACTGGAAATGTCATCTGGCCGCCGGCGCCAGCAACGGTTGAAACCGTCGCCTGGCACGGCGAAACGTGACTGAAGCAAGCTGCGGAGCTTGCGGCGTTCCCAGTCCTGGCGCTGTGCTTCTCGTAAAGTTTTGTCTTCCAGGCGGCTCCTTTCCTGAACTACCTGCTTTTCGCTTGGGCCGGTCTCCGTCCGACAGTAGATTTACTCTTCGCTCGGGCCGGTCTCCGACCGTGCTCGGTGGCCTTCTCTCGCTCGGGCCGGTCTCAGACCGTGCCCGACCTCTTCACGAAGTCGATCCAGAGCGAGCGAGCGACAGCCGCAGTTTGCCACAGAACCTGAGTGGCGTCAAGGTCAGGCGCGAGCGGGCCGGTAGCGCGCCATCACCTCTTGCAAGGCGTCGTGCGGCAGCGCCGGCGCTCGGTGTCCCGCAAATCCGGTCATGTCATCGGCAGCAACCAGCGCGTTGAGGATCGCCTCCTCGACCGCCTCGGCCACCGCATCGAACAGGGGGTCCAGGCTCCAGTCGGGCAGCGCACGCAGATTGATCGGCTGCTCATCTTCGACACGCAAGTCGTTGCCGGTCGCGAAGGCCAGAAACAGGTCACCGCTGCCGGTGTGCGCCACCGAACCGGTACGCGCCACGCCCATCACGCCACGCCGGGCGACGCGTTTGCATTGCAGCGGCAGCAGCGGCGCGTCGGTTGCGATCACCGTAATGATGGAACTGGTCTGCGATGGGCCGCTCCACGCGCCCTCGGCCGCGTCGGTCGGCGGCGTGGCGAAAGCCAACGGCACGATCTTCTCGGTCAGCTCGCGGCCGACCGGCACGCCGTCCACCCGCAGTTGACTGCGCTCGCCGTGGTTGGCTTGCACGAGGACGCCGACCGTGAAAGCCTCGCCGGCCAGTTCGACCAGCCGCGACGACGTGCCGATGCCGCCCTTGAAATCGTAGCAGATCATGGCTGTGCCGCCGCCGACATTGCCTTCGGCCACCGGCCCAGCGGCGGCGTTGTCCATGGCTGCAAACAGATCCTCGCGGGTCAGCGCAAATCCATTGCGGTCGTTGAGCCAGCCGCCCCACGTCTCACCGACCACACCGAGATAGTGCGCCCCCTTGCCGTAACGCTCGACAGCATACTGGATCAGCGCGTCGTGCACCAAACCGACCTGCGTCGTGTCGGTCAGTGCAATCGGCGAGGACAGCCAGCCAAACTCCTCCACGAAAGCCATACCGGTCATCTCGCCGCAGCCGTTGAACGCGTGGTAGCCAGCGAAGACGGGTTGATCGCGCACCGTTCCGCCGCGCGGCTGGATCACCGTGACACCGGTGCGGATCACGCGCGGCTCGTCGCGGACGACAGTGGTGTGGCCGACCTGAATGCCCGGCACGTCGGTGATAGCATTATGGGGCCCGGCCGGCAGGTCGCCGATGACGATTCCCAGATCGCGCAGTCGTGGTTTGGTCATGATGCCTCCTTGACAAGGAACTGCCCCGATTGTATCATCGCCCTCACCACCGTACAAGCAGCCGCGGCAGCAAGCACTGACAGTCGTGGTCTAGAGCGTTGCGTCCATCTCTGCTGCGATACAAGGCTTGTCAGTCCTGTTCCCCTGCTGAACCTTTACAGGCTGCCACGAGTGAAATCCACGTACGGAGGACCACACATGACAGAAACCAGAAGCACGTTTGGCACCTTTACCCGCTTGACGCTGGCTGCAGCGTTTCCGCTGGGGCTGATCATCGCCCGCAGCGCCTATGTCGGTGAACTCAGCGGAACATTCCTGATGTGGAACCTGTTCCTGGCCTGGCTGCCGCTGTTGTTCGCCGCGATTACGATCTGGGCGGAACGACGCGGCCTGCTGCTGGCCCTGTTGCCGGCGGCCGCCTGGCTGGCTTTCCTGCCCAATGCGCCGTACCTCGTCACCGATTTGATGCATCTGGCTGCCAACAGCCGCGTGCCGTTGCTTTTCGACACGGTCATGCTCTTCAGCTTTGCGCTGTACGGGCTGGCGTTGGGACTGGTGTCGCTGCGCTGGATGCAGACCCTGGTGACGCGCCGCTGGGGGCGCTGGCTGGGCTGGGGCTTTGTGCTTGGCGCATTGGGCGCCGCCGGCTTTGGCATCTACCTGGGCCGCTACGTGCGCTGGAACAGCTGGGATTTGGTGACGCAGCCGCAACTGCTCTTGAATGACGTGCTCGCGCGGCTGACCAGTCCGATCCTGTACTGGCATACCTGGGCGATGACTGGGTTGTTAGCCGCGCTGCTGGTTTTCACCTACTGGCTGTTGACTGTGCTGGCGCGCTCCGGGTCAAGCGCACAGGGCGACGGTGCGCGCTGAGCGCCATGCAACGCCCGCGCACCCGCTGGCTGCCACTGATCCTGCTGCTGCTCCTTGCCGCGGCCGGTTGCAACCGCCCCGCGCCAACGCCGCCAGATCGCCCGCCAGCCGTCGAGTCCACACAGACCGCAACGGCCACGCATACGGCCACGGCCACCGCCACGATTACCCCGTCGCCCACCGCGACGCCCAGCCCAACACCTACTCCCACGGCTACCGCCCAGCCAATCCAGATATCCGACGCCGTTCGTCCGCCGGAAGCCAGCGCGCCCAGCCCGCAGGATGGCGCGCCATGCGGGCTGGTGGACACGCTCGACTTCCCGGTCGATCCCCCGCTGGCCGAGGAGGCCTATCTCATCCAGGGCTTCGGGCGTGGCGGCAGACCAGCCGGTCAGCACGCGGGCGAGGACTGGGGCCTGCTGGACCGGCCAAACCTGGGCGCGCCGGTTTATAGCATCGGCCACGGACGCGTCACCTATGCCCAGCCGCTGGGCTGGGGCCGTGACAAGGGTGTCATCATCGTCGAGCACCGATTCGCGGACGGCAGCCGCATTCTCTCCTTTTACGGTCATCTCGAACCCTCGACTGTGACGGTGCGGGCGGGCGACTGCGTCGAGCGCGGTGAGGAGATCGCCAGGATCGGCCGGCCGCGGACACCGCCGCACCTGCACTTCGAGATGCGCAGCCACATGCCTGACGAGCCGGGACCTGGTTATTGGCCAGATCCGGCCTCTGCAGGCTGGACCGGGCCATCACAGTTCATATGGAACAACCGGATGGCCGCTTCGCCCGGCGTTGTCTGGTCACAGCGGCTGGATGGCGCGCTGCTGTCAGTGCCCGCGAGCGCCGTTTCAGATGCCGTCCTGGTGACTCAAAACAATGGCATTCAGGCGTTGGACGTAGCCGATGGAACGGCCCGCTGGCGGGTCGCGGTCGCCGATGGCGTGGCCGGAGCCGTGCTGTCTGCCGACGGTTCAGCGCTCTACGTGCTCGACCAAACCGGTATGCTGAGCGCGCTCGATCTACCGGTTTCGGCTGAAGGCGGCCAACCAGTGACGCGCTGGCAGATAGCCCTGGATGCGAAAGAGGACGTCGCGCTGATGCCGCTGGCGGACGGCGGCGTGCTGGTGTCGGCCTGGGAGATCGTCTTCCATGAGCTGGACGGGAAGTGGGAGCTATCCGGCCAGCGGCAAATGACGGCAATTGCAGCTAATGGCGACATCACCTGGGAGCGAACGCGGCCGGCGTCGCTCTACTGGCAGCCGGAAGACGACCGCTGGACGCTGGCCGGCAGCGAACTTGTGCTGGCAGTCCCCGGCAACGACGCGCGCGTCTGGTCAATCGACCGCGAGGGACCGGCTCAGTGGACGAGGGCGGCAGGTGAACAGTATACGGTAAACGGTGATCAGATTTGGGGTTTCGACGCTGGGACCGTCTACCAGTTGCAGCCGGGGACTCGCAGCGTGGTCGAGGTGGCCAGCCTGCCTGCTGCCAGCCCGGGGATCGAGGCGATCCTGCCGCTGCCCGACGAGCGCTTGCTGCTGGCATATCGCGATCGCAGCGACCGGCGCCTGCTGCTGCTGGACAGCGACGGCGCGTTGATTTGGGATCGTTCCTTCGCCAGCCTCGGCGCGGCAACACCCAGCCTCCTGCTGGCTGGCAATCAGCCGCTACTTTTGATGCAGAATGCCACACGCGCCGGGACACGGGTTGACCTGTACACCATTGATGTCGCCGGCGAGAGCCTGACGCGCATCTTCTCCGGCGGTGGGCCGGTCGCCTCCCGGCCGGCCACGGCGTGGAGCGACGGTACAGATCGGGTTTTCCTCGCCATACCCGATGGCAGCATCCTCGCGCTCGATATCGCAGCCGGAGGATAGACCTGATTTTGGGCGATTTGACAGTTCGGGGCAAAACACGTATTCTGCGACACAGTGACTGATCCCACTTTGCAGCAAGCTGGCGATTCTCAGGGCGGCGGCAGCGGGCAACTGGCCGGCCTGGCCGCTTATCGCGGCTGTTGGGTGGCGCTAATCGGCGACCAGATTGCAGGCGTCGGTCTCAACGAGGATGCGGCCAGACTGGCTGCCCGCCACAGCCGCCCGCGCGAGCGCGTCACAGCCGTCATCCTGGTGCCAGAAGACATCGAATCGTGACCCACCTACCCTTCGATTTGCGACCCCTGGAGGCTTCACCTGCCGGGCCAATACTGGCGTTCCTGGCAACGTGCGAACCGTCGGTGGCGCTGGTAGGCGGCTGCGTGCGCGACCTGATGCTGGACCGGCCGACCCACGATCTGGATCTGACGGTTGAGCGCGGCGGTCTTGATCTGGCGCGTGCGCTGGCGAACCGTTTCGATGGCGCGTTTTACGCCATGGACGTCGAGCGCGACACCGGCCGGGCCCTTCTCCCTATGGCTGGCCAGGAGCCGTTGGTGGTGGATGTGGCGGCCTGGCGCGGCGCGAGTCTGGCCGAAGACCTGCATCTGCGCGATTTCACCATCAACGCGATGGTCGTCGTTCTGCGCCAGTCAGGACACGAGTTCGTCGATCCGCTGGATGGGGTGCGTGACCTGAAAAACGGGCTGATCCGGACCGCTGCTCCCTCGGCGTTTCGTGACGATCCACTGCGCGTGTTGCGAGCGATCCGAATGCTGGCGGAACTAGCTCCCCTTGGCTTCCGTCTTGAAGAAGACAGCGAGCGGCAGGCAGCTCAATTCGCGCCCCTGCTGGCGCAAGTCAGCATCGAACGGGTGCGGGACGAGCTGGTCAAGATTCTGGCAGCGGCGGCGCCGGGCGACTGGGTTGCGAAACTGGACGACCTGTCGATTCTGGACATCGTGCTGCCCGAAGCGACTGCATTGCACGGTGTCAGCCAGTCACCACCGCACATTTGGGACGTATTTGACCACACGACGCACGTCATCAACCACGCACACGATCTGGTGGCATGGATTTCAGGTGACGACACAGCGCTGGCTGTCTCATCTCTGCCCTGGGTCGCTGACAGCATCGAACAAACGCTGGGCCGCTGGCGGGCTGAATTGGCAGCACTCCTGGCCCAGGGCGCCGGCGCACAGTTGCGCACCCATGGGCAGATGCTGGCCTGGGCCGCATTGTCCCACGATTGGGGCAAGCCAGCCACCGCCCGCTTGGATCACGACGACGAAAAGCCCGACCGGTGGCGCTTTTTCGGACACCCTGACGTCGGCGCTGATATGGCCTATGAGGCGCTGCGCCGGCTGCGGTTCAACGAAGCCGAAGCGCGCCGGGTTTCATTGATTGTCCGCCATCACATGCGCCCACTGCTGCTGGCGGTCACCGGATTGCCTTCACGACGGGCAACGCATCGGTTCTACCGCGACCTTGGCGACGCCGGGGTCGACGTGGCGCTGCTGAGCCTGGCCGATATGCAAGGCACTTATGGTTCGACACTGACACCCGATGACTGGCAGCCCGTCCTTGACACGGTGGCTTCCCTGCTAGACAGCTATTTCGACGCCCGTGATCAGGTCATCGCGCCGCCTGCGCTGATCAACGGACATGAACTGATGGCAGCTCTGGATCTGCCCGGCGGCAGACACATCGGCCAGTTGTTGGAAGCAATCGCTGAGGCGCAGGCTGGCGGCGACGTCAGGACACGCGAACAGGCCCTGGTGCTGGCCGGCCAACTTTCGGCGCAACAACGAGCGGCAGCTCTGCAAGGATGAGTAACCAGTTGATTGACACCTACGGAAAACGCTGATGGAACAAGACCACGACCACGACGTGTGCCCGTTTCTTGGCCTGGCCGATGACCGCGGCTCGTATCTGACCTACCCCAGCTACGAGAACAGTTGCTACGCGCCTCCTGTCGCCGAGACGATTTCGCTCAACGAGCAGACCTTCTTCTGCCTAGGCGGCAATCGGGAACGCTGCCCGCGCTATCAGGAACGCCACGCCCGGCTGCAGTCGACGCCGCAAGCGCTCGAGCCAGAGGACGCGGCGGCGGTCATGGCGGCTGCCATGGCAGGCGGCGACGACGATTCTGTACGGACCGACGATTTCACATGGCAGGAACAGGCGCCCGATGGTGATTGGGACGACCTTGAACCGGAAACGACGCCTCCCCCACCGCCGCTGCCGCCGCTGGCCTGGCCTGCTGCCGCATCATCCGGCGGCCGCAACCGGCGCCCCGTCTGGCCGCTGTTATTGTCAGCAGGCACGCTGGTTGGCGTGCTGATGGTATGTGCGTTCCTGAGCATGACCTGGCTCGGCCTGCGCACGCTGTCGTCCGAGATCGCGCTCAACCCAACTGACACGCCGGTGCCTGGCGCCAATATCACGCCACCGCCAGGCGTTGCGGTGATTACCAGCACGTTGATTCCCAACGGCGGCGTCGTGGTGGTCGTCGCAACTCCAACGCCCGATCCTGCTCAGGTGACCTCTACGGTCCAGGCTGGCGAGACCGCGACGGCTGGCGCGCTCTTCCCAACGGAGACGCCAACTGACGAGTTCTTTTTCCCGACGGCGACGCCCGATTTTGCGACCGCAACGCCGACCTGGACCTTCGAGGCGTTTGTGACGCCGACGCCGCGCGACACGCCGACCTTCTTCCCTACTAACACACCGGACTTCTCGGCCACCAACACGCCGACCTGGACGCCGGCACCTATCGTGACGGTCACCAACACGCCGTCCGCATATTCGGCTTCCTTTACGGCCAGCCCAACAGCGATCCAGTACGGCCAAACCACGACGCTCTCGTGGACGGTCACCGGCGTCAAAGCGATCTACCTCGATGGCAACGGTGTCTCGGGTCCCAGCGGCACGCAAACCGAACGGCCGACGCAAACAACTACCTACGTGTTGCGCATTGTCAAGAGCGACAACTCGGTGACCGAGCTCACACAGACGGTAACTGTGGCGGAGCCGACACCGTCGTCCACACCGACGGCGACGCCAACGCCAACCTCGACCCCCTTCGTGAATATCACCTTTGCTGAGGACCTCAGCATCACGTCGATCGACGGCAGCGAGTCCGGATGTCGCACCGGCCAGGGCTGCACGCTCTTCCAGATCCAGGTGCGCAACGTCGGCAACCGCCCGGTTGACTATGTGATGTCACGAACTGAGAACATTCCCATCGGCTGGGGCGTGTTCTTCTGCTGGTCATCGGACTGCGAATTTGGTTCGGTCGCGCCGCCCAAGACGCTGGCAGTGGGAGCCCGCGACACGGTCTCCATCAACTTCCGCGTGCCTGCTTACCTCGTCGACGGTCAGGAAGCAACCATCAACGTGCAGGGCAACTGTCCCGCGTGTCAAAATCCGCCGTTCAACCAATACAACCATGAGTTCCGGGTAGTGGTCACTCTGCCGACGGCGACACCATTCCCAACCGCGACGGCGACACCCACTCAGTTGGCGACGGCGACGCCTACCGCGACACCCTCACCGACGCCGACGGCAACGTCTCCAAGCCAGGCGCAGTGACGATTGCCTTGATGACAACCGCCGTACGCCTCGGTTTGACCCTCGAAGTAGCCGTTGCCAAGGTTGGCAAATACGCGACCAGCGAAAGCGGTGACACCGTCGAGGTGGTGGAGCGGCCCCACGGCGGGCTGTCGGTCGTCGTGGTAGATGGTCAGCGCAGCGGCAAATCGGCCAAAGCTGTCAGCAATATCGTAGCCCGCAAGGCGATGGCATTGCTGGCAGATGGCGTGCGCGATGGCGCTGTGGCCCGCGCGGCTCACGACTATCTGCGCACACAGCGCGGCGGCAAGGTATCCGCCACACTCAACCTGGCGTCGGTGGACCTGGCAAGCCGGACCCTGGTTCTGCTGCGCAACAATCACTGCCCCATCCTTCTCTACAACCCGCACTGGACCGGCGTGAACACCCCGGACGGTTGGCAATATCTGGATGAGCCCAGCGAGGCCATCGGCGTCCATGCGCGCACTCGTCCCATCGCCACCGAGTTGCCGCTGCAGCAGGACTTGACGGCTTTGATATTCACCGACGGTATCTGGACGGCCGGGGAGCGCAGCGGGCAGCGTATCAGCATTCCCCGGACAGTGCAGGAAGCTTTCGACAACGGCGTCACCGAACTGAACGATCTGGCTGATTTCCTCTTGACGCGCGCCGTTGAGCTGGACCAGCGACGGCCGGCGGATGACATGAGTCTGGTCATCCTCGGCATTCGCAGCAACGACAACGAGGACGAGGCGCGTCGCATGACCGTTTCGCTGCCCTTCTGATGAACGCACCCGCACCCGCTGGTTCAGTAAAGGTCGTTGGTCCGTGCAAGGCAGGCAAGACAACCCTGGTCACCCGCCTGCGCGCGCTGGGAATCCCGGCGCGCGCTGCCGCCCAGGAACATTCGGGCGTCCCTGACACCTGGCAACGTTTTGCGCCCGCCCGCCACCTCGTCTATCTCGATGTCGATGTGGCCGCCATGAAAGAGCGCAGCGGGCGCAACGACTGGACCGAAGAGATTCTGGCTGAGCAGCGGCGACGCCTGCAGCACGCGCGCCAGCACGCGGATCTGGTTATCGACACGGTCGGCATACCAGCAGACGAAGTACTGCGGCAGGTTGTGGCATTTCTGGAAGCACGGCGTAACACCGAAGTTGCAACATGAATGGCACTTTCAGCAACCCTTCGTGAAACCCCGTTCATTTGACACCGCCAAGTGGCTGCGCTATAATCTTTCCATCAACCCGGTGAAGGCTGTTTCGCCGGTTTTCTTATGACCTCAACAGGTTAGATCAGGCAACGCTACGCAGAGATCCGGGCCGGTAGATGGATAGTTTCTGTCTCATGGCAACCAGCCGCATGGCTGGTTCGTCTTTTGATAGGCGCCGGCGGACCCCACAGCGCAGCAGCAGGAGTACCGAATGAATCGTCGCCATTTGATTTCCGTGATCATTGTGGTCGTCGTGGCATTGTTTGCCCTGGTGATCGCTCTGCCCTTTCAGCATCCGCAATGGATGTCTAACGTGGCATTCTGGCAACCCAAGGAGTTCCGTGACCTTGAGTTGAAGCAGGGCCTTGACCTTCAGGGCGGCCTGCAGGTGTTGCTCGAGGCGGATCCGTCCACACCGCTGACCGGCGAAGAATTGTCATCCGCGATGGATGCCGCCAAGGTCATCGTTGACAACCGCGTCAACGGACTGGGTGTGTCAGAGCCGCTGGTGCAACGCCAGGGTGAGAACCGCATTATTGTGGAGCTGCCGGGCATCGATGACCCCAACCAGGCGATCTCCACGCTGCGCGGCACCGGCCTGCTCGAGTTCGTCGAGATGGGACAGAACCCGGTCGGGCAGGGTGCGCTCATCCAGACCGATGTGGGCGGAGCCAGCAGCGCATCCGCAACAGGCGCTATTTCTGACACATTGGGTCTACTCAACCCTGTCACCAACCAGCCGTTCCACACCATTATGACCGGTGCGGCGCTCAAGTCGGCCGCGGTTGGTTTCAACAACACGACGTCACAGCCGTTGATCACCTTTGAGTTGAACGATGAAGGCCGGCAGATCTTCCGGGATTACACCGCCTCGCACATCGGCGATGCCGTGGCAATCGTCATGGACAAGACCGTCCTCTCAGCCCCGGTGATCCGTTCGACCATCGACGGCAGCGGCCAGATCGAGGGCAGCTATACCACCGACGAGGCCCGCAGCCTGGCCGTGCAGATGCAGTACGGTGCGCTGCCGGTGGCGCTGAATGTCGTGGATAGCCGGTCGGTGGGCGCAACGCTGGGCGCCGACTCGGTGCAAAAGAGCATCCTGGCCGGCGTGATCGGCGTCTTCGTCGTGCTGTTGTTTATGGCGGTGTTCTACAGGCTGCCTGGCCTGCTGGCTGATATCGCTCTGATAACTTTCATCCTCATCAACCTCGCCGTCTTTAAGCTCATTCCCATCACGTTGACTTTGGCAGGCATTGCCGGCTTCCTGCTTGCGATCGGCATGGCGGTTGACGCCAACGTGCTGATCTTCGAGCGCATGAAGGAAGAAGTGCGCGCAGGCAAATCTGTGAAGGCTGCTGTGGACGCTGGCTTTAACCGAGCATGGACGTCGATTCTGGACTCCAACCTCTCAACGCTGATCACAGCCGGTATCCTTTACTACTTCGGCGGCGCGTTCGGCGCCAGCACCGTGCGCGGCTTTGCGGTCACGCTGATCATCGGTGTGCTAATCAGCATGTTCACTGCTGTCTTCGTCACCCGTGTGCTGATGCGGCTGGTTTTCCAACGCCGCAGCGCTGAAAAATCCATGTCCGGCAAGAACTGGGTCCTGGGAGTTTGATCTATGTATAATATTGTACAAAACCGCAGGTACTATTACATCGGCTCGGCCATCATCATTGGCATCAGCTTGCTGCTGATCGGCTATTCCATGGTGACCACCGGCCAGCCGTTCCGCCTCAGCATTGACTTTACGGGCGGCGTCTACTGGGAGTTCAAGCTGGGCGACGCCGCTGCACCGACCGATGTGCGCGATGTGTTTGTTGCCTTCGACCTCAGCGACACGTCCGTGACAACCGTCGGCGCTGAGGGCAACGAATACCAGGCACGACTTAAGGCGGTCGATCCCGACACCAAGACTGCCATCGAGGAGCAGCTGGGCGCAACTTTCGGCGGCATCGAGACCTTGCAGTACCGCAATGTCGGTCCGGCCGTCGGGCGAGAGGTTACACGTTCGGCGTTGATTGCGGTGCTCTTCGTTGCAATGGCCATCGTCCTCTTCATGGTTGTCGCCTTCCGCAACGTCTCCCACCCGGTGCGCTACGGAGTGACGGCGGTGGTCGCGATGGTTCATGACGTCGTCGTTGCCTGTGGGTTCGCTGCACTGATGGGTGTGCTCGTCGGCTGGGAAGTCGACGCATTATTCCTGACGGCGCTGTTGACCGTGCTGGGCTTCAGCGTTCAGGACACCATCGTGGTCTTCGACCGTGTCCGCGAGAACTCAGCCCGCCACCGCGGCGAGGACTTCGAGACGATCTGCAACCGCAGCCTGCTGGAGACGGTCGGCCGGTCGCTGACGACCCAGTTGAACGCGATGTTCATCATGGTCGCTATCCTGATGTTCGGTGGCGACACCATCAAGCCGTTCATCGCCGTGCTGCTGATCGGCATGATCAGCGGTACCTACTCATCGATCTTCAACGCAACTCCGTTGCTGGTGACCTGGGAAAAGGCGGCTCAGAAGCGCGCAAAGACACAGCGCGCATCTGCAACTGCCTGATCCGCACCACTAAAGTCAAAGCAGCTTCGTATCCCGGAAACGATGTATCGTCGCTTCCGGGATACTTTTTGTCCCAGATGGCAGTTACTCTCCAACACGAGGGAATTCCACCATGTACGCCCTGACCTATGACGGTACAACCGCACGCGTTGACCCGGAGTATCCCACGCCGAAGCCGGCCTCCGGCGAAGCGCTGGTACAAGTGCTGCTGGCAGGCATCTGCAGCACCGACCTGGAGATACTGCGCGGCTACGCAGGGTTCAGCGGCGTTCTGGGCCACGAGTTCATCGGCGTGGTGGTGACGTGCATCGACCAACCAGACCTGGTGGGCCAGCGCGTCGCCGGTGAGATCAACATCGGCTGCGGCGAGTGCGCCTTCTGTGTCCGCGGCATTCGTGAGCATTGTCTGCGCAGGCAGGTGGTCGGGATCCGCGCGCGCGACGGCGTCTTTGCGCAGTTCGTAGCGCTGCCCATCGCCAACCTGCACGTTGTGCCGGAGAACGTGCCCGACGAGTCAGCCGTGTTTACCGAGCCACTGGCGGCCGCGCTGCGAGTACTCGAACAGGTGGATATCCAGCCTGCTGACCGGATCGCAGTCATCGGCGCGGGCCGGCTGGGGCAACTGGTGGCGCGGTCGCTGGCAGGCGCCGGAGCGGAGCTCGTCGCCGTCGGGCGCCAGATGACGTCACGCAACCTGACACTGTTGCGCAGCGCCGGGATCGCTACAGCGGCGCGTGGCAGCCTGCCGCACGGCTGGGCCGACGTGGTGGTAGATTGTACCGGCAGCCCGGCTGGCTTTGCCGACGCACTGGATCTGGTGCGCTCCCAGGGCACCATTGTCCTGAAGAGCACCTATCACAGCGCCGCCGAGGTGGACATGAGCCGCGTGGTAGTCGATGAGATTCAGGTAATCGGCTCGCGCTGTGGTCCCTTCGATGCCGCCCTGGAAGCGCTGGCCAGCGGCCAGGTCGATCCACGGCCACTGATCGAAGCGACCTACCCGCTGGCGCAGGGTTTGGAGGCGCTTGACTATGCCGCACGATCTGGCGTGCTCAAGGTGCTGTTGCAACCCTGACCTTTTGACACACCCCGGCGCCTGGGTATAAGATGGCGTATCGGCGCAGATTTCAACCCTTTTGGTCACGCTGACCTGTGTCCCCAACAATCGCACAGCGAAAGACAGTTCGACCTTTCCAAAGAAGTTGAACTGATACTTAACGAAGCTTCAATGTCCGCATCCGTACTTTCCACCGCAATCTGGACGGCGCTGCTCAGCCTGACTGCTCTGCTCAACGTCGCCCTCGGTCCGCCTGTTTTGCGCGGTGGTCAGCCGGGCGCTGCGGCCATCTTCCCGGAGCAGATCGCAGCGCAACAGACCGCCCAGACCTTGCCGGCGATCTCTGCACCGGAGGCATTGCTGGCTGATAGCGCCACGGGCCGGGTGCTGGGATCGATCAATGCCACGCAGCCGCGGGCCATGGCAAGCACCACCAAGATCATGACCGCCCTGTTGGTGCTTGAGCGGGCCAACCTGAGCGACATTGTCACAGTATCGCCCACGGCGCTGGTGGGCGAGGCCTCCATGGGACTGGAGGCGGGCGAAAGCCTGACGGTGGAAGATCTGCTGTGGGGCCTGCTGCTGCGTTCGGGCAATGATGCAGCGGTCGCGCTGGCCGAACATGTGGCCGGCAGCGAAGAGGCGTTCGTGGACCTGATGAACCAGCGCGCCGCCGAGCTTGGCCTGACAGATACCCATTTCGCCAATCCGCACGGCCTGGATGCGGACAACCATTACAGCAGCGCGCAGGACCTGTGGCGGCTGGCCGAGCTGGCCATGGCCAACCCTGTGTTCCGCACCATGGTGGCGACACAAAGCCACGAGGCCGCCGGTCGTGAGCTTTTCAACATCAACGAGCTGCTGGGCTACTATCCGGGCGCTGATGGCATCAAAACCGGTACCAGCGATGCAGCGGGCCAATGCCTGGTCGGCTCCTATTCGCAGGATGGGTTCCGTACCATTGCCGTGGTGCTCGGCAGCCAGGATCGCTACAGCGACACAGCGACCCTGTTCGATTTCAGCCAGGAGCAGTATCGCCGCGAACCGGCGCCGGAGCCCACCGGTCTGACGTCCTGGATTCGGGCGGCTGACGGTCAACCGCTGCGAGTCACGGCGCCAGAGCGTCCGTGGCTCTTCCTGCCTGCCTGGCAGTGGCCACTCTTGCGCAGCCAGTTCGTGTCCAATGGCGCGCCGCCGGTGGCCGGTCAATCTATCGGCGAGGTTCGCTGGTATTTGGGAAATCAACTGCTGGCCTCCGCGCCGGCGTTAGCGAGCGAGTACTAACTATGCCGCCTGAACGACTACAAAAAGTAATGGCGAATTCCGGCATCGCGTCGCGGCGTGCCTGTGAGGAACTGATCACCGAAGGGCGAGTCACAGTCAACGGCGAGGTCGTGCGCGAGCTCGGCACCAAGGTTGACCTGGCGCGCGACGTGGTCGAGGTCGACGGCCGGCGGGTCAAATCGAAGCAGGAGAAGCGCTACACCTACCTCATGCTCAACAAGCCGCCGGGCATTCTTTCGGTCTTCAATGACGAACGCGGCCGGCCAGGGCTGGAGACGCTGATAACCTCCAACAACCGGCTGTATCCCGTAGGCCGGCTTGATGCTGACAGCGAGGGGTTGCTGCTGCTCACTGACGATGGCGAAATGACGCTGCGGCTGAGCCACCCGCGCTACGAACACGTCAAGACCTACTATGTGCTGCTGAACCGCGCGCCTGGCACCGACACGCTGGCGCGCGTCCGGCGCGGCATCGACCTGGGCGATGGTACCACTGCGCCGTCGGACTGGAAAGTGATCGACAAGCCGCCGTCGGTGCATCCACTGCCCGACACGGAGCAGCCTGACGGCGCGTGGATACGGGTCATTATGCGCGAAGGCAAGAAGCGCCAGATTAGACGCATGGCGGCAGCCGAGCACCTCAACGTGCGCCGGCTGATCCGCGTGCAGATTGGGCCGCTGATGCTGGACCGCAAATTGAAGCCTGGCCAAAGCCGCCCGCTGAACCGCAGCGAGATCCAGCGGCTGCGCATGGCGACCCGCCCGCGCACCACGCGACCGGGAACGCGCGGCCGTACACAGGAAGATCCGCGCGCCAGAAAGGGCGCCGCGCCATCCAAAGACCGCTCCAGCGTCAAGCGCGGGCCGACGCGCGGGCCTGCACCCAACACCAAGGGCGGGCCGCCTCGCAGCCGTACCGCCAACACCGGCGGCACAACCTCATCGAAGTCGCCAGCCAGGCAGAAACAGAAAGGGCCACGGGACTGATGAGCATGCTGCCAGAAGTCGTGGCGGTGGACGGTCCGGCTGCGTCAGGAAAGAGCACCATTGGCGAATTGCTGGCCAATCGGCTGGGCTATATTTACTTCGACACCGGGCTGATGTATCGGGCGGTGACATGGCTGGCGCTGGACTGCGGAACGCCCATCGCTGACGAGGCGGCCGTTACCGCGCTGGCCGAAACTGTCGACATCGACGTGCTGCCGCCGACGGTGGCGGACGGTCGCCAATCCACCGTGCTGGTCAACGGCCAGGATGTCACCTGGGCGCTGCGCGAGCCGCGGATCAATGCCAATGTATCGCCGGTGGCTGCCTACGGTGGCGTACGCGCGGCCATGGTAACCCAGCAACGGCGGGTCGCCGAGCGCGGCCAGATCGTCATGGTAGGACGCGATATTGGCACGGTGGTTCTGCCCGATGCCGGGCTAAAAGTGTTTCTGGTTGCGTCGGCCGAAGAGCGTGCCCGACGGCGTTGGCTGGAAGAGCAAACACGAAACGGCAGTCGAACCTTCGACGAGGTGCTGGCGGAGATTCGCCGCCGCGACGAAATCGACTCGACCCGCCCTATCGCGCCGCTGCGGCCGGCCGATGACTCGATCATCGTCGATAGCACCGGCCTCACTCCCGATCAGGTTGTTGATGAAATCCTGCGAAAAGCAGGGCTTTCGACGTAGCTTTGAGCACCTGCGGGTGTTCTAGGTTTTGGAGCCTGCACTAAAAATCGCGGGGCTCCTTGTTTCATCAGGTTGAAATCAAAATGGTGTGTTTGAATCTGGTTGATGAGGTACTGAAAGCAGAGCTGCCGGTCAACCAGATTCAAACACACGAATCAAATAACGGGTTGAACCGCAGAGCCTTCGAGTGCCTGCCATTCCCCTTACAGGAGGTTTTCGTGTCTACAACCACACCTACGCTCGTCCGGGAAGAGACGCCTATCCATGACTGGCTGAAGCGGGTTCATGTCGCATTTGTCCCCGGCCCCACCTCGCCAGTGCTCGAAGACGTCATCGACGGCCTGCTGGGACAGTTTGAAGAACTGGGCAACGTCATCGATCAGGCACCGGGCGACCAGACAGACGTGATCTTCACCACCGCGCCATTTGGAACGCCGATCAAGTGGCGCCAGGCGATGATCTTCACTGCCCGCTCGCGCTTCAAGCTGAACCACACGCCGGCGTTCATCACCATGCTGCACTGCACGCCCGCCCAGTTCCACGAGATGGTGGACAAACTGAACGTGGCGATCAGCAAGCCAGAGCCGGACCCGGCCGATTTCGACTTCCCCGGCCTGGCGCCGACCGCCTACAAAACCCTCTACGAGCAGGGTCACCGCGGCGGTCCGATCCTGGCCATGGAGCGCGTCTTGCAGACCCAGGCGATGTCGATCCGCGTGTTGCTGGTGGTCGGCGACGACCGCCCCGAGGCGATCTACCATTTCGATCTGGTCGGCGCATTTCCTGCCAGCATGCGCAACGGCGGCGGCGCCACCCAAATGTATCGCGATGCCGCGCTGCGGGTAGTGACGGCAATGAGCTCGACCGACATCCATCACCACACGGCAGTAGGCGACCCGCTGCCGCGCGCCATCTGGGATGAGATGACCACGCCGGACGCGATGTGTTTCGCGGCGCGCGAGCTGGGGCTGCGCAATTTCTTCACCGACACCGTCCACGTCTCCAGCTTGACGGCTGTGCCTGCCGTGGGCCACACAGTGGCCAGCCAATACAGCGAAGGCTGTTTTAGCACCTGGGATACTGACATCGACGCGCTGGTAGCCACCGTCACCGGCAGCGCCCGCCCGGTGGAAAAGGCTGCCATCACTGAGGCCGATCTGGTCATCATCACCGGCGTGCGCGAGGATGGCATGGGCGCACTGGTGCGCAACGTGGACGACAAGGTCAACGATCCGCCCTCGTCGGAGGCGGTGGAGATGTACGAGATGGACGCCGATCTGCCGCAAGTGCGGCTGGACGACGGCTCGCTGGCTCCGGTGATCCGCTCTAAACTGCACGGCCACCGTGGCGTGCTGGCCTTCGACCCGCGCTACGTGGAGTACGTGCCGCTGGACGCGCCCTATTTCGGCTATCCGGTAACGTGTGGCACCGATGCCCAGGCGCGCGGCGCTCGCCAGGCATTTTCCCGTTCACAGGCCTTCCGCAACGAGAATGACGCACGGCAGGTGGCGTTCACCATTCTGCCGGGCCACGGCGTCATCTTCGGAGAAAAATGGATCGACGGCAAGGAGCCGTTCCAGGTGATGTGGGAGTACATGGACGCCGGCTACATCGAGATCGACAGCCACGTGCCGCAGATCGCCTTCGACTATGTTTCCGGCGACGATGGCCGCCTCTATGCCACCAACACACACCAGCGCTTACAGTTCTAGCGGCGTGCCTTAGGGCATAAAGCCAGATTTCAGTCAATCACGCAACAGGCCCCGCTCGGTAAACGAGCGGGGCCTGTTCTCTTTTCAGTGAGAACTATCGCCCGCCTGATCTGGTCAGCTCCGGGCATCACCGCGTGCTGATGCGATGCTGGCCAGCAACTCGCTGACGGTCTGCGCTACCGTCCAGTCACTGGAGTCCAAGACAATCCAGTCATCTTTCGCCATCGAATCGAGAAAGGCGTAGATTGCAGGCACGTACTCAATGTGCTCCAAAGGGCCGCCTCGCCGTCTGATCCGGTCGATCACGACCGATGCTTTGGGGTAAAGCAACACGCGATAAACATCCGGGTCTGAAAACAGCGCCGCATATTGCTCAACGAAATTGGAGGGGACACAAACGTCATCGATGACAACGTCCACGCCGTGACTGGCGTACAGGCGGGCCATATAGCTTGCCGTGGTTCGCGCCATCTGGAATTGTTGAATCGCTGCTTGCAAAAAGATGCCACCCTCTGGTCGAGCATACCCTGTCACCATCATTTCGCGCAGTTCATCAACCTGGATGAACAGGCATTTTGGAAAGTGCCTGGCTACCTGACGCCCTATTGTGCTTTTTCCCGCGCCAGCCATCCCGGTGATGAAAATGATGTGGCTCATATTATGTCGCCTTGCGCGATCGTAGCAAGGACGGGGAATGTGCTTGAAACTGCGCGATTGCCTCGTAGACACCGGCGCCGATGCCTTCAAAGAGTTGCTCCAGCTCAACAAGATTATGCGCCAGAAAGATCAGCACGGAGTTATTGCTGGGATCGGCCCGCCACCAACCTCCGAACGCACCGGGCCAGCCAACAGCGCCCATCCCGCCGCCACAAGGCATAGGCCCGGCTTTTTGCGGATCGATTACCGTAGCGACACCGAACCCGTACCCATGACCGGCATTGAGCATTGACCTGGCGTTTCTCAGTTGGATTTCGCTCAGGTGGTTGGTGGTCATCAGCTTGACAGTCTCAGGCCGCAACAGCCGCACGCCATCCACGGCGCCTGCGCCGACGAACATCCGCGCGAAGGCAAGATAATCGTCCAGCGTTGACCAGAGCCCCTGGCCGCCCGAGACAAAGGTCATGCCCGCGGGCCGCTCAGGCAGGAATGAGCCGCCGGGGCCCGCAAGGCGCGCGACGAGGCGGCCTGAATCGTCGAACCCGTATGTTTTGGCCTGCCGCTGCCGCTTCTCCGCCGGGACGGTGAAGCCGGTGTCGCTCATGCCCAACGGGTCGAAGATTCGGCGTTTGAGCACGTCGCCCAGTGGCGCATCTTCCATGCGTGCAATGAGCAAGCCCAGGAGATCGGTTGAGTGACCATAGTGAAATGCCGCTCCCGGTTGATCGATCAAAGGCAATGCGGCTAGTCCGGCAATCCAATCATCCGGAAGCACATCACTGTCGATAGTGCCACCCAATGCCTCTTGGTATGCCTCTGCAATGGGACCGGAATGCCAGTCTGCATAAGTCAGGCCCGAACGGTGCGTCAGCAGGTCTTCAAAGGTGATCAGTCGCTCTGCCGGATCAGTCTGATCAAGCGTGCTTGTCGACGAGCGCAGGACACGCATCTGCGAAAACTCCGGCGCCCAACGCGTGATCGGATCGTTCAAAGCGAACCGGCCTTCCTCCAGCAGCATCAATGCCGCCGTCGAGGTAACCGGTTTTGTCATTGAGGCGATACGGAAGAGTGTATCCCTCTCCATCGGCATGTTGAGTTCCATGTCCCTCCAGCCAACGCCTGCTGCCTGCAGTACCTGGCCGTCTTGCCAAACCAATGTTGCCGCGCCAGCAAGGCTGCCAGCGTCGACAAATCTGCCAATAATCGCAGTGATAAGTTCTTCGCTCATTAACCTTCTCGTGTTCGTGGTCGCGCGCATACTTTCGCCCGACGAGTGAGTTGCGGGGCAGCCGGTCATGTATCCCGCGGTAATTTTATGCCGCTTTTCGCCCCGCAGCGGGGCGCTTTGTGCGATAGCCGGTAGCTGCATTTCGCAGTCCTGAACGGCTGGACACACTGCTTGATGCGCCAGTTCGACCGACCTCACACAACAAACGGAATCAGGAACTTCACATCACGCTGATACACAGCGTACTCCTCACCGAACTCCGCCAGCAAGAAGCGCTCCTCCATTCGGCCCTTGCGCCACAGAGATGCCGACGCGAGAATGAAACCGAGCAGCGCACCAAGTGTACCAGCAACAAGCGCCGTTCCAAATATGGCGAGCACCATGCCGGAGTAGATGGGGTTGCGCACGATCGCGTAGGGTCCGTCGCGGACG
This sequence comes from Anaerolineales bacterium, assembly GCA_020634615.1. Lineage (GTDB taxonomy): Bacteria > Chloroflexota > Anaerolineae > JAAEKA01 > JAAEKA01 > JACKBK01. The sequence goes on along the minus strand of JACKBI010000010.1, from coordinate 185,403 downwards.
AGCCGCTGACCTTGTGTGATCCGCACCGCGCCGCTCCAATTCACTCCGAGCACGCGCCGCGACCAGATGGCGAGCGCAACACCGGTAATCACGAGCGTTGTTCCAACGATCTCAACGGGAATGGCATCAGAAGTCAGGCGTAGCGCCAGCGGCCCGATAACGACACGACCGAGAAGAACGAGTGCGAAGCCAATGTAGAACAGCGCGGTGTTGATGATGGTGAAGATCAGAGACGCTTGGCGCTTGGACGCGTGGAGCCGGCGCGGGTTCAGACTCCAATAGACCCAGAAGACGACCCAACACCCGCTGATGATCTCCCAATATGGCTTTGGCATGTTGGTCACCGCGTGACCGAAGGGAGCGCAAGGGCTGCAAGCCCCTGTCAGTTGCGCTTCTACTCAACGATTGCCGACTCAAACCTTCTTAGCACCTGACCGTGCTCATTGTACGGAGTCGCGTGCAATTCTGCGATCATATGATGCAATCTGGGAGTCAATACGAGGAGGTAGCGGGTTGGTCCGTGGGCCTCATAGTAGGTATGCGCAACGCCTGCGGGCACGAAGACAGTCGAACCCTGAGGAGCTTCGACTTCTCCATCAGCGAATCGGAATGTCAGGGTTCCTTCCAGGACATGCCATGCTTCATCATCAGCATAGTGGACATGAAGGTAGTCGGGGCCACCACCTGACCACTCATGTATTGCAAACGAGTTTCCAGATGCATTTATCTGGCCGCCCTCAGTGCCATTGGCTATGATTGGTTGGGGCATCAGCTTTGCCTCCTCAGGATTTCGACATACCCATCCGTTCCATTGACGCGAATCGGTTGCCCGTCCCTGATCAGTTTGGTAGCATTTTCCACGCCGACAACTGCTGGCACCCCATATTCGCGCGCAATGACGGCGCCGTGGGTCATCAACCCGCCGACTTCGGTGACCAGGCCTTTGATGGACAGGAAGAGTGGTGTCCAGCTGGGGTCAGTGAAGGCCGTGACCAGGATATCTCCATCTTCGAGATCAGCGTCTTCCATGCTCAAGATGACTCGTGCCCGTCCCTCTATGACGCCGGAGGAAACAGCCAGACCCAGGATGGCATCGGCCGGAAGATTTCCGCGTTTGTAGGCACCCCTAATGATTTCACCTTCTGACGTGATGATGCGTGGCGGAGTGAGTTTTTCGTATGTTTGGTATTCCTCTTTTCGTTGGCTGACGACCCGATAGTCCAGTTTATGGGTGCGCGCCGCTTCATGAAGTTCTTCAAACGAGAGATAGTAGATATCCTCTTTTTCACCGATCACGCCGGCCCGTACCAGTTGTCCGGCTTCTTTAAGCATAGCCTGCTTGTAGACGTAGTAGCGACTGACGATCTCGTATTTGGGATATTCACGGTAGCCGATGAGATTCCGCACCAGGTCGATCATGCGTTTTGTTTCTTCGGCCTTTTGTTCGCCATCAGGAAGCTGCTGCAATCGAACCAATAGCTCTTGTTCCTTTTCCAAGGCTTCCTGACGCCCCTGCTCAAATCTTCGCCGGCTGGCGCCCGGCTCAAGATTCCTGACGTTGCTCAGCAGCACGGGCACAAGCATCGCCGGTTTTTCACTCCAACGAGGTTTCGTAATATCGATTTCTCCGGCACATCTCATGCCGTATCGGTCAAGGAATGCATTGATGGCGTCCCGGGTTTCCTGTCCGCCATCGAATTGAACCAGCTCATCCAAAAAGTTCCCTGTATCATCTTTGACATCTTGCAAATACGCAATTACTTCCGGATAGGGACGGATCACATCTGCAACATCCACCAGCGCCAGCCCCATTTCGGAAGTAACATTGTTGGGCGCAGATTGCGTGAGCGTATCGGCCACGCTTTTTTCACCTAACCATGCCAGCATGTTTTCGTTGAGCCACGATGAAGCATTCATGCCGGTCATGATGACACCAAAGCTTTGTGGATCAGCCAAGCGCCGCTTCAGTTGCTGAATGTCTTCCAGGATAAGATCAAACAAATCCGGCCCTGATCTGGTCTGAATGTCCTGCTTTAGCACTTCCAGGGATGTCTGGCTGCGATCGATCAATTCAGCGACGATTGACGGATCGTACTCCTTCAGTGTTTGATAATTTGCAGGCGCCGGACCTTTGCTGCTGCTGCCTGGGATCTGTCCATGTAGGTCATCTGGCGGCGATTGGATGAAGTCTCCCCGCTCCAGAATCGTTGTGAGTGCGTCTTTGATAAGTGGATCGGATTTCCCCAAAACATTGACCAGCATATTTCTTCTGACAGGTGACGCCAGATCCGGTGCGACATCAACAAACATCCGTCCGCCCGCTGTAAACATGGGCCGGCCAGATGTTAACTGCCAAAAGGATATTCCCAATGGTTTCATCGCATCGGTCATCATCTGCTGATGGCCGACAGAGACATAGACATGATTTTCCTGATCGTGCGCCTCAGGTATCGGGTACAGGGTAGTGATTGGCCGGCTCTGGACAATATAGAACGTATCGCCAATCAGACACCATTCGATGTCCTGGGAGCGGCCAAAATGCGCTTCGATCCTTCTGCCGATGCGCTCAAGTTGCATGATCTGCGCATCCGTCAGCACTTGCTCGTTCTGCAGCTCAGCCTCGATCGCCCGCTCTTTCGTACCGCCGTCCATCGCGACATCAATCGCCAGTTTCTTGGTGGATATCCTTTTGTCGATGACCTTGCCGTCCCGCACCTTGTAGACATCAGCATTCACCAGGCCGGAAACCACGGCTTCACCCAGCCCGAAGCTGGCATCAATGGAAGACACCTTTCTGTTGGAAGTGACGGGATCGGCAGTGAACAAAATACCTGCCGCCTGGGGGAAGATCATCTTCTGGACGACCACAGCCAGGTAGACGTCACGATGGTCGAAGCCGTTCTGCAGGCGATACAAGACTGCTCTCTCGGTGAACAGCGATGCCCAGCACTTGCTGATATGGGTCAGGATCGCTTCTGTTCCGATAATGTTGAGATACGTATCTTGCTGGCCGGCAAAGGATGCCGTTGGCAAATCCTCGGCAGTTGCGCTGGACCGTACCGCGTAGGCGCTTTTCTCCCCAAGCCTGGCGAGGAAATCAGTGATCTCTTCGCGGATCTCTTGAGGAATGGCTAGCCCCTCGATGCCCCTGCGGATCTCAGCGCTGAGTTCACGGATCGCGCCCCGGTCCTCCACCGTTAGCAGCGATAGCTGATCGAGCAACTCGTCGATGGAAGCCGCTTCCCGAACCGTTCTTTTGTAGGCTTCCGTAGATATGCAAAAGCCATCTGGCACGCTTATTCCTTCAATCCTGGAAAGTTCGCCCAGGCTTGCGCCCTTACCCCCCACTTCCTTGAGCATTGTTTGGTCGATGTCCCGAAATCCAAGCAGATATGAAGTCATGTCTTCCTCGCAACAGGTCTGATGTAATAAGAGCCGGGTTATGTCACGCTGAATGGGCCTTACGCGCGACGCTTAGCCAATGCCCGCATGCCACTGAGGGTTGACAGACTTTTGCAGCGCCTTGAGATACACGCTGGCCTTGGCGTAGAACATCAAAAGCGCCTCGCGGTAGATCTCAAACTGCACGTACAGAGAAGGCGAGAAGCCGTTGCCGCGATCGATCTGCTTGCTGTGCAGATCATCCTCTGTGAACCCGCGCATAACGGCCTCAAATTCCTCATCCAGCGTTGTATACCACGCTACAAGGCGTGCCACGCTGGTTGCCAGCCCTGGCTCGCTGTTGTGAATCGACCAATCGAGCTTGAAAGTTCTGAACGATTGAATGTAGCTGGCCTCGATGTCGCCCATCTCGCAACATAGCTCGCCAAATGTCGGATTGTCGCCCGGCAGCTTGTAGGCGAGATCGCTGTCTGTCAACACAGCCATCAGTTCGTATCGCTCACGCTGAGCGAGACGCAGCGGAAATTCGCTTTCAATCAAACTGTTCATATCAGGCAAGCTCGTTCATGAACATGGTGAAGTCGTAGTCGCCCGGCGATTGACCATAATTTGTCAGCAGCGCGGCGGCCTCGCTGCGGTGCTGCGTGGCATGGATGACGACATCCACCAGGATGAGCCAGACGGGAAACACGCGCACCGCGCCGGGGATCACATAGCGGATCGTGTCGTTCAGTGTTTCCTCGCTCAACGCGTCGATATACGCCCGCATCTCGCGCTGTTCCACCGCCCAGCGCGCTTGCAGCCCGGCGAGCGTCGGAAAGGCGTCCTCGTGCAATTCCGTCGCGTCATAGGCGGCCTCATCTGCCAGAGGTTCCCGGTAAAATCCCTGGAGCGTGATCCGCTGCTGCCAGAGGTTGTCCAGGATGTGAACCATCGTCGCGCGCAGCCCGCCGCGCCCATAGGTGCCCGGAGCGGCGTACTGCTCCGGGCTTACCCTGGCGCAGGCATCCAGGATGCGCTCGTCGGCCCAGTCGTTGAAATCGTACAATAGTTTGATCTCGTCGATCCTCATCGAATTGTCCTCGTTCTGCGATACGAATAGGCCAAAACCTGAAAGGTGCTCTTGCCATTCGACTTTGCTCCCTGTTTGGCCGGTTGGCTCGGCGGATTGTCTCTCGCTCGACTACTCAGCTGCGCTCGTAAACGTAAAGAATTCCTTCAACACAGGACCAACGGCGGCGGGATCAATGTCATGGCCGTGGCCCGGCAAGGTGCGATAGTGACCATCGGGCAGAGTCGTCGCCAATGAGAGCGCAGATTGCCGGAGCGCCTCGGGGCTTTCCTCGCCGTCCATCACCAGCACGGGCATCTGAATGGAACCCTCCAGTCCGTCCGGCAATGCCTGGAGAATCAGCGATTCGTAGACCAACGTATGCGCCATCTTCTCCAGAGCCGGCCGGAACGGCGCGTTGCGCATCTGGACAACGATGAATTCCGGAATGCCCACCGCCTCCGTCTGGAAAAGCTCGACCGCGTCGCCGCGTCGATCCGCCGCGACGAGATCCGCGAGTTGGGGAGCAAGCTGTCCTGCCCTGGCGCCCGTAGGCGGCGGGTCATATAACGCCAGCCGCGGGATGGCAAGGCCGTAAGCTGCTGCTCTCAGGGCCAGGGTCGCACCCGACGAATAGCCGAAGATGCACGCAGTTCCGCCGGCGCGCGTGATCAAGGCCTCAATATCCTCGATCTCTCGGTCGATGGCGTAAGGTGCGGTGTCACCGCTCTCGCCTCGTCCCCGCCGGTCATAGTTGAAAACAGTGAAGTGCTGTTCGAGAAAACGAGCCAGCGGCGCTCCGGCAGACCGGTCGTTGAATGCACCGACAACCAGAATGATCGCAGGCCCGCTTCCTGACTGGTCGAATGCGATACGCGTTCCGTCACTTGATGTTACTGTTCCCATCTTGCTCTCCTGGGAGGTTGTGCCCAAGGGACTTCGGAAGTGGCCGAGTTCTTGCACAACACACATTGTCGGCAGAACTTGCTTCGTCCTCCCGACCAGCCACTTCCGAAGTCCTGCGATGAATCTCTCACCCTGTCTCTAAAGTTGGCGGCGTTGCCGCAAGAGCCGATGGCGAGAGCCAGCCTCAGCTAACTGCTTTCCTCACCAGCGCGGCGATTCGTTCCTCATCGGCGGGGGTCAGCGCGATCACCGCGAACGCAGTCGGCCACATGTTGCCATCGTCGAGGTTGGCATCGTGCTGGAAGCCCAGTGTCGCATAGCGCGTGTTGAACTTGCTGGCCGCCTGGAAGAAGCAGACCACTGACTTGCCATCGATGGCATATGCCGGCTGCCCGTACCAGGTTTTCGGCCACAGATCGGGCGCGTTCTCGCTGATGATCTCATGCAGCCGCGTCGCCAGGCTGCGATCATGTTCCGGCATTTCGGCGATCTTGGCCAGCAGATCGCTTTCCCCGGCCTCCCGGTTCGCCTTGGCCTTCGCTTCGGCCTTGGCTTCCTTGGCGCGTTCCTTCATTGCAGCCATTTCTTCGGCGGTGAAACCCTCGGACTGCTTGGCGTCATTCTTTGGACTCATTGGTGCCTCCACATAATCGATCTTGGTCTGAATTTGTTGCAGCATTGTAGAACATTCATTCTGGAAAGTCAAACGGGAAATTGCTGCTTGATCCGGTGATAACGCGCGACCTGCTGGGCGTGGTCGAAGGGAAAGGTTCCGGCGGCGAGACCAGCCTCGACCTCGCGACAGGCGGCCTCCACCTGCTCGATCAGGTCTGGTGGATAACTCATGTGAAGTGCATTTTGCTCGAACTGCGGCTGGTCCAGCTTTTCCACGGAACCGTCCAAATGGACCCGGTAGTCGAGGTCCAGATCGGTCCACTGGACGACATCCCCGTGCAGCGTTGCCGGCAGGGCGATGTTGATGTACACCAGGTTGGTGTTGCTGTTTTGCTCGCCGATGTGCCACACATTGTACCAGCGTCGTTTGAGATAGATCTCCAGCAGGCCATCGGGAGCCTCGTACCAGCGGCCTTTGCGATGGTCACAGTCGGCCACCCCCAGTGCTGACAGGTGATGACGATCGTCTCGTTCGTTTCGGCAACCAGCCGTCACGTGACTCGTCGCGCAGGGAACCGTCGTACTTTTTCGAAACGACCTTGACTGTTCTCATCGGTGCCCGTTCACCCACCGTGTGTGCGTTGCAAGAACGACATTGTACCGCGGAATATCATGGTCCAACTTCGCCGTCGAAGAATGGCGCGCCACCTTGCTGGATCCAATTGCAGCTTCGCCCCGTTTGTCATCGCCCCTTCCACGGCGGCGATGACGTTTGTTTGCGTCAGGAGATAGCCTCCAGTTGCTTCGCCTGCATACTCTCGCGTGGACAAAGGTTTCGCTGCACGCAGACAAATCCCAACGGCTCGGCGTCTGGCGATACTGCGTAGGAATCCGCGGCGGCGTCGGAAACCATGGGATAGACGCCGCATCCCACTCGAACCTCGCGGGACTTCGGCCATCTCCCAGTGAAGCCGCTGTTGTAGATCACCAGCCACGCATCGGCCCGCAACACCAGGTGCGCCTCGCGCAGGAATTCCGCCTGGTTGAACCAGTGAAACGCCAGCCCCACCGTCGCGAGGTCGAAGGTCCCGTCAGGGAACGGGATCGCTTCAGCGCGGCCGGTGTGGTAGCTGACGCGGTCGTGCGGCTCCGCCTCGGCGATCATCTCCGGCGATACATCTACCCCATCGACATGGTCGGCGATCTCAGCCAGGGCACGCGAGGACTGTCCCGTCCCGCAGGCCACATCCAAAGCACGCGCAAAGAGCGGCACGCCGGTGAACGCGGCGATTCTGGCGGCGATCAGCGGATGGAAGAAGGGCCGCGCCGACGCATAGCGCTTCGCGGCTGAGCTGTGGACGAACAGATTGGTGACGTTGTCTGTTTGTCTGTCAGAACTCACCATAGATCCCCGGTATGCCATTCATGCCCAGCACCAGCGAGATCTCACCACCGTGGTGGATTTCATGTTCCAGGACGTGCCAGATGATCCAGCCGCGCGAGGAAGCCCTGAATATCTCCTGCTCCTCCGGGCTTAACGTGTCGGGAACGGGGATGGTCTCGGCCAGATCGGCGGGTGTCCAGCCGGCCAGCCCGCGTTCCACCATGGCCCACGTGGCTGCCAGCCCTTCCACCAGTTCCGCGACCCCGATTTGCGGCGGATCCGCAGCGCCGCTGGGATCCCAAGGCAGGCAGGACGTCAGCGCCGGCTCCCCCTGGCCCAGCCATAACTGGAACCACCAGACGCGGTTGGCAACGATGTGCTGGATGGTTTGGCCCACCGACCATTTGCCCGGCAACGCAGCCAGATCAAGCTGATCGGTGGACAACGGAGCCACAACCCCGGTGAGCATCCGCTGGTAGATGGCCCAGCCCTGGTAGCATGTCATCAATGAATAGGCGGTGTCGGTCACTGCTGAGTTTCTCCTGTGTTAGTAAGCGCCTGTAAAATGCCCGCGGGCGCTGAGCCTGTCGAAGCGCCTTTCGACAAGCTCAAGGCACGCTCTTGGATAACTCAGCCGTCAGCCCGTGAAACGAAACAGATGTGTCTGCCAACGGGTCAACGGGCTCAGTCCGGTGCGCTGGAAACCGGCCAGAGCCGTGCGTGCGTCCATGGATCGGCCCGGAACGCCGGGGTCAATAAAGGCATAGCTTGCGCCACCTCGCGCCTCCTCGGCGGCATACGCCACGAGGCAGTCCAGCAGATCGGGCCGCTGAAGGTCGAACGGCACCCATTCCGTGCTGGCAAGGACGCCGTTATGTTGAAACTTGGCGAACTGCCGGCTGAGCTGGTCGATACGCGCTTGCCCGTACTGGTACGAGATATTCAGGAAGATCAGGCCGCCCGGCGTCAGGAACTGGCGGGCGCCGTCCAGGACCAGCCGGCGAAAAGAAAAACCGTCGTCGCCGTCGCTGGATGGCGGATTGGCGAGGATGAAGTCTGTGCAGCCCCGCAGGCTCTGCAGGGCCTGACGGCCCGGTTCGCTTGTTGGGACATAGGAGTCGGCCACGAAGAAAGCTGTCTTCTCTGCCGCGCCGTTCAGCGCGGCGTTGCGCCGGGCACTCTCCACGTTCTGCACGGAGATGTCGAGGCCGACAACCCGCCTGACGGCGCCGATTTTGGCAGCGACGATGGCGAGACAGCCGGTCCCGGTGCCCCAATCGATACCATTGCCAGCCAGCAGACGCTGATGCTCGCCAATGGCTTCAAGTGCAATGTGGCTGGCCGGGGTCAGCGCAAAGGTGCCCGGCGGGTGTTGGATGCGCAACTCGCCCAGTCCGCCAGTTTCCTCAGCGGTCAGAACCGTTTGGTGGTCTTGCGGACCGGGCTCACCTGCCATTGTCAGACTTTTTACTCCACCGGTTCGGCCAGGAAAACGGGAATAAGACGGTCGGTGTTTTCTTGATATTTCTGGTAGTTGGGGAACGTGTTGACCGCGATGTTCCACACGCGTTCTCGCTCAGCCGGATCGACGACCTCGCGCACGCGCATCTTGGTAACCTCGGTCTTGTCGCGGATCTCGACGTCAGGATCAGCCTTCAAATTGTAGTACCACGCCGGATTCTCAGGCGTGCCGCCTTTGGAAGCGACGAGGATGTAATTATCGCCGTCGGTCACCCGCATCAGTGGTGTCTTGCGGATGGCGCCGGTCTTGTGGCCGCGGTTGGTGACGATGATGACCGGCATGCCGGTAGCCATCAAGGTATTGCCCTTGGTGCCGCCGCTGCTCTCGTATAGTTCAACCTGGTTGGCCACCCATTCAGACGGGCTGGGAATGTATTCGCTCATTGTAAACCTCCGTGCATCGTTGTGATTTGAAAAGATGATGAAAGTATATGTCCAGCCGCGTCAATGCGCGGTAGCCCAGATACCAGAGGCCGGGAATTCCGTCCTGTTGATTGCCGTCAACCTGCCGGTCGCTCGCTCAAAGCCGAACTTCAAGCTGCACTGTCACCGTGTCGCCTTCCTCCAGACGTTCTGTCTTGCGGATGTCCGCCTTGATGGGCAGAATGTACTGGTCGTCCTTGGGAAAGAGCGAAGTCGTCCACTTGCTCCCGCCGATGCGCGCAGTAACGGGGATCATGCCCCAGCCGTAGGTTACAATGCTGGAGATATGTTGCAGGTCGTAGCTCTGGGCCGGCGGAACGGTTACGAAAAACCACGGGGCGGGACCACGCCAGAACCAGATCGTGCCGCTGAATTCGATCTTCATGGGTACAGCTCCACAAGCCTTTCGATTTGCTGGCAATGGCCGTTTTCGTGCTCCGCCAGACGCACGGCATAGCTGTGGACGGTTTGCTGGCGTCCACGGGTTGTTGCGGTGAACATTGCGCCGCGTGACCAGCCGTCAGCCGGCAATCCGTGCAACAGGTCGAGCAACTTCAACCTTTGCGAAGCAAATGCTGCCAGATTAGCAGCGAATGGCAGGTCCCGGTAGGTCTTCTTGCGTATCCAGGTCCGGGGCGAAACATAGCGCATCGTCGGATGATCAAGTGAGATCATCTTTTCGATGCTGCTTCCCCAGACATCGGCGCAGGCGCGCAGGTGAGCAATGACATCATTCACCGACCATGCTTCTTCTTCCGATCTGAGATGCAGGCTGGAAGGAGATGCATTCTCAGTAGCCTTTGAAATGCGTACCGGTGTGTCCGCGAGCGCAGCGATGGCGCTCTGGATCTCCTGCTGTGCCATGTCACCCCGCGACCAGTCCGTGGCCGCCCAGCGGCTCGGTCTCGAAACGTTCTCCGAAGCCGGCGATCAGCGGCCGGCCGCGAGCGATGGCAGCTTGCACCGATGGCAGCGACAACGAGTTCGTGTGGCTGTCCCTGTCCTGCCAGACCTCGGTGATCCAGAGGGCGTCGGGATCGGCCGGGTCGTTGGCAACAATGTAGCTGTAGCAGCCGGGCATGTCGTGCAGGCCTTCGAGCAGAATCGCCGCGAGTTCTTCGCGCCGGCCCTGTGCCGCCATCATCTTTCCGATCAGACCGTACATCGTTTACTCCTCCTCAGGCAACGTTGTCGATAACTTGGGTCACTACCCAGTGGTTCTTACCCAGTTGGCGGGTGCGCTGAAATCCATGACGTTCGAAGAGCGCGACGGTTCCGTTGTACAGAAAGGACTTCGACACCGACCGCCCTTCCGTGTCCTCGGGATAGCTCTCAACCGTGCCGCCACCCAGCCGGGCGATCTCGCTCAGCGCGCCGGCCAGCGCCACAGAAGAGACACCCTGGCCGCGGTAGCCGCGATCCACGAAAAAGCAGGTGATCCGCCAGTCAGGCAACTGATCAACGCCGGCCTGATAGGCACGCTTGTGCTTGATGCGGGGCAGCTCGACGGTCGGTCCGAACTGGCACCAGCCGACGGCTGTTGGGCCATCATACACCAGCGCGGCGTGCGCCCGGCCCTCCCGCACGCGGCATTCCTTGTCGCTGCGGTTCTGCGCGGCCGACCTGCCGCGTCCGACGCCTTCCTCGTGAAAGGCCATGCACCAGCAGCCACCCCAGACGCCGTTATGCTTCTCCACCAGCCGCGCGAAGTCCGGCCAGGTGTTCTCATCCAAGGGTTTTGCAATGAACTCGGGCATGGGTTGCTCTACTTTCGTTTGAAAAGCGAACTTTTGTTCGACGGAGCGATGATAGCATGACCGATGGGCTTCGTCAAATCACCGAAACGAGCTACCCTCCCAAGAAGAACTGCGCTTTTATAGCCGAACTTGCCCCGGGGGGAGATATGGTAAGATATCTGCACAGTGTATGATGTTTCTCAGCATCTGACGGCCCACGAGTATACACGAACCTTAACAGGTGGGCCAGGACGCAACAAGATATGGAGGGTTATCCAAATGTTCCAACTGCACCGCCTCACCGCTCTGCCGCTCAGCGTCTTGTTGCTCGCGTTCGAGCGAGACTTCCACGGGCAAAAGGAGTAGCAAGGGAACATTTCGTGCCGGCGGACCGCGAGATGTGAGTGCCAAGATTGCGAGGGTGGGGGTTCTGTGGTAAACTTGGCACAATGCATTTCCGTTTGACGCCGATCATGACGAAACTTCCATCGACACCAACGATCCGTCTGCCAGGTTAATGATCGAGCCGGCTCGAGTCCCGTTACGGGGCTGGCCGGCTTTTCGTTTTCCCCGTCTGTACTTACGCCCGATCCCTGAGAACAACGCCGCTGTTGTTTGACGCGTCAACCTTCTCCCTGATGAATGGCCGGCCCGCACGCGAGCTGCGCGCCCGGCCAAGCCTGTTTTTTATCCACAATCAGCAGCCCGGCTGCACAATATGTTTCAACGAGGAGATACCAAGATGAGAAGACAGAGCAGGATGAGCTTGATCCTGATCATCGCGCTGCTGGCGTCGGCTATCTTGCCGATGGTCAGCAACGCCGCGCCGCTGGCATCGCCGGCAGCCCAGGGCGAGGACGATCCGTTGCTGGTCACCTTCCCCGGCAACTGGCCGTCAGCCGCCGGTCTCGGCGGCGACTGGGACCCAGGCAACCTGAATATCCAGGCCAACGACAGCAACAACGACGGTGTCTGGAAGTTCGTCACCGACGCCATCCCCGCCGGCTCCTACGAATTCAAGGCGACGGTCGGCGGCACCTGGGACGAGGCGTACGGCGTCAACGGTGACGGTACACCGGGAAGCCCCAACGTCCCCTTCACCACCGACGGCGGCATGGTGAACTTCTATTACGACCGCGACAGCGGCGACAACTTCGTCGCCAGCCGGCCTGTCTACACCATCCCGGCGGTAGTGGGCGACTTTCTGGAAGCCATCGGTGGCGCCAACTGGTCACCCGATAACTTGCGCTCCTGGATGAAGGACCCGGACGGCGACGGCGTCTACACTTTCATTGCAGAGAATGTGCCAGAGGGCGATTGGCAGTACAAGGTCGCGCTCAACGAGTCTTGGGACGTTTCCTATCCCCAGGAAAACATACACTTCAGCGTGCCGGCCGGCGGCGCCAGCGTGACCTTCAGCTACGACGGCGTGACCCACGAGGTCAGCCAGGTCGTCTCGCCGGCTGCCCCGCCCGACGAAGATCTGGTGCGCCCGGCCATCCAGAAGCCGATCCAGGACAACGTGATGTACTTCGCGCTGCCCGACCGCATGTGGAACGCCGACCCCAGCAACGACGAGGGCGCCGCGCCCGGCGGCACGCTTGCCGAGACCGGCTTCCTCCCCACCGACAAGTCGTTCTACCACGGCGGCGACCTGCAGGGTATGATCGACCAGCTCGACTACCTCGAGGGAATGGGCATCAACTCGATCTGGCTGACGCCGGTGTTCGAGAACATCCCCACCGGCCCCGATTCCAGTACACCCTATGGCTTCGCCGGTTCCTATCACGGCTACTGGGCACTGGACTGGGAGAACGCCGACCCGCACCTGGGAACCAACGCCGAGCTGCAAGCCTACATCGACGCGGCCCACGCGCGCGGCATGAAGGTCTTCTTCGACATCGTCGCCAACCACTCGGCCGACATCATCACCTACGTCCAGAACGAGTTCACCTATCGCAACAAGACGGACTATCCGTACCGCGATGCCAACGGCCAGGCGTTTAACGACCGCGACTACGCGCTGAGCAACACCTTCCCGCCGCTGGACGTGGACGTCAGCTTCCCCTACACGCCCACCATCCCGGCCGGCGACGAGGACGCCAAGAACCCGGCCTGGCTGAACGATCCGCTCTACTATCACAACCGCGGCAACTCGACCTTTGTCGGCGAAAGCTCGCAGTACGGCGACTTTTTCGGCCTCGACGACCTGTTCACCGAGCAGGTGGATGTGGTCAATGGGTTCATCGACATCTTCAACTTCTGGGTTGACAACTTCGACATCGACGGCTACCGGCTGGACACGGCCAAACACGTCAACATCGAGTTCTGGCAGCGCGTCGCCCCGGCCGTCCTGGAGCACGCCCAGAGCAACGGCAAACCGGACTTCACCATGTTCGGCGAGGTGTTTGACGGCAACCCGCAGATCGAGAGCTACTACACCACCGTCGGCATGTTGCCCTCGGTGCTGGACTTCGGCCTGCACGGCGCGATCGCATCGGTGGGCATCAACAATGGCCCGACCGACAACCTGGCCAACCTGTTCGCCAGCGACGACTACTTCACCGACGCCGACAGCAACGCCTATCAGCTCGGCACCTTCATCAGCAACCACGACCTGTGCCGGGCGGCGTATTACCTGAACCAGGCGCTGCCTAACGCATCGGACGACGAGCTGGTCGCCCGGGTGGAATGGGGCTACGCCATGCTCTACTTTGCGCGCGGCTTCCCCATCGTCTACTACGGCGACGAGCAGGGCTTCACCGGCGGCGGCAGCGATAAGCTGTGCCGCGAGGACATGCTGCCCAGCCAGGTGCCCGACTACATGGACGAGGACCTCCTCGGCACCGACGCCACGCCGGCCGATGACAACTTCGATCCCAGCCATCCGATCTACCAGGCGCTGGCCGAGATGGCAGCCGTGCGTGCTGACAACCTGGCGCTGCGGCGCGGTGCGCAGATCACCCGCTACGCCACCGATGCGCCGGGCGTGTTTGCCTTCTCGCGCATCGAGCGTGACGAGCAGGTCGAGTACGTGGTTGTGTTCAACAGCGCGACCAGTGAAAAGCACGTCTCATTCCCCGTCTATCTGGCCAACACCGAATACAACGCCGTCTACCCGGCCGGCGAGCCGGCCATCGTCACGGACGCCAACGCCGAGTTCACCATCCACATGATGCCGGGCGGCGTGGCGGTCTACAAGGCCAGCATGCCGCTGCCCGCCAGCGACGCCGCGCCCGAAGTCACCTTCACAACGCCGGCAGCCGGCGCGGGCATCACCGGCCGCGCCGAGATCGGCGTGAACCTCAGCACCGACCAACTGGCCGAGGTGACCTTTGCAGTCAAGGCCGGCGACGGCGACTGGGAGGTGATCGGCACCGACACCAACCCGCCCTACCGCGTCTTCTTCAACACCGACGGGCTGGATGCGGGCACGCCGCTGGTCTTCCGCGCCATCGCCAACGACCTGAACGGCCACCTGAACGGCGCCAGCAGCAGCGCAGTGGTAGGCGGCGAGCCGACCAACGAGGGGCCGAAGTACGCAGTCATCCACTACTACCGCGATGACGGCGACTACGGCGACCCGACCAGCAGCAACTACAACGACTTCTGGGGCCTGCATCTGTGGGGCGACGGAATTGCCCCTGACTACCAAACTGACTGGACCTCACCGTGGCCGTTCTTTGGTGAGGACGAGTACGGCGTGTTTGCCTGGATCGAACTGGCAGATGCAACGCAGCCGATCAACTTCATCGTCCATCGCGGCGACGAGAAGGACCCGCCCAACAGTCCGGACCGCAGCTTCAACGCCCAACAGAACCCGCAGATCTGGCTGCGCCAGAACGACGTGACGATCTACGAGTCGCAGGCCGACGCGCAAGGCTTCGTCACCATCCGCTACCACCGGCCGGACGGCGACTACGGCGACTACACCAGCAACGACTACAACGACTACTGGGGACTGCACCTCTGGACCTCGCTGGGCGGCCTGACCGACTGGACCGCGCCCAAGAAGGCCGACGGCATCGACGACTACGGCGCGTACTTCACGATCCGCAAGGCCGACTACCCGGACGTGCTCGACTGGTCGCTGCCGCTGAACTTCATCCTGCACAAGGGCGATGTCAAAGACCCGCCCAACAGCCCCGACCGCAGCTTCCTGCCAGCCGACAACGCGACGATCTGGCTGATGCAGGACGACGTGGAGATCTACAACCAGCAGGGCGCGGCCCAGAACTTCGCGCTGCTGCACTATCGCCGGCCGGCCGGCGACTACGGCGACTACAGCAGCACTAACTACAATGACTTCTGGGGCATGCACGTCTGGGGCGACACCACCAACAGCGTCACCTGGACCGAGCCGCTGAAGCCGGTGGACCAGGACAACTTCGGCGTCGTCTTCCAGGTCGATCTGACCGACAACGCCCAGCAGATCGGCTATATCCTCCACCGCGGCGACGTAAAGGACCCCGGCCCTGACCAGTTCCTGCCCTTTGCCCAGTACGGCTACGAGGTGTGGCAGTTGCAGGGCGCCGATCCTGAACTGCCCTACGTGCTGCCCGTGCCACAGGTGGGCGGCGGTAGTGCAGGCAACATCAACGAGCAGCGGGCCTACTGGGTGCTGGAAGATACCATCGCCTGGGAAGCCGGCGACAGCGCGGCCAACAGCTACAAACTGTGCTACGCGCCCGACGGCGGGCTGGAAGCAACGCCTGAGGGCATCACCGGCGGCGAGTGCATTACGCTGCTGCGCGATCCCAACGGCCTGCCGCAGGAAGTCCAGGACAAGTTCCCGCACCTGGCCGACCTGCCGGCGCTGAAGATCGATCCCAACGACATCGGCATGGTGCCCGACATCCTCAAGGGCCAGTTCGCCGTGTCTGCGATCAACGCCCAGGGCGTCTCGCAGGACGCCACCGGCCTGCAGATACCGGGCGTGCTGGACGACATGTACACCTACGACGGTTCGCTGGGCGTGACCTGGCAGGACGGCGTGCCGACGATCAGCGTCTGGGCGCCGACCGCCAAGAACGTCAGCTTCCTGCTCTACGCCGACAGCGACCCGGCCACCGAAGCCACCGCATATCCGATGACGCTGGACCCGGCGACGGGCGTCTGGAGCGTCACCGGCGAGCCGGGCTGGACCTGGCAGTACTACCTGTTCGACGTCGAGGTATGGGTGAACTCGACCCAGGCGGTCGAGCACAACATGGTGACCGACCCCTACTCGATCAGCCTGGCCATGAACAGCACCCGCAGCCAGATCGTGGACCTGAACGATCCGACGCTGGAGCCGGCCGGCTGGACCGCGCTGGAAAAGCCCGCCCTGCCTGCGCCCGAGGACATCAGTCTCTACGAGCTGCACATGCGCGACTTCAGCGTCAACGACCCCAGCGTCCCCGACGATCTGAAGGGCACCTTCATGGCGTTCACGCTGCCTGACAGCTACGGCATGCAACATCTCAAGGCGCTTCAGCAAGCTGGCCTGAGCCACGTCCACCTGCTGCCGGTCTTCGACATCGCCACGATCAACGAGAACAAGAGCGAATGGCAGTCGCCCAGCTTCGCTGAGTTGCAGCAATATGGCCCAGCCGCCGAGGATCAGCAGGCGTTGGTGTCGGCCACGGCTGACCAGGACGCTTTCAACTGGGGCTACGATCCGTGGCACTACACCACGCCAGAAGGCAGCTACTCGACGAACCCCGACGGTGCAACCCGCATCCTCGAGTTCCGCGAGATGGTCAAGGCGCTCAACGAGAGCGGCTTGCGGGTGGTGATGGACGTGGTCTACAACCACACCAACTCCTCGGGCCAGGCGCCCAAATCGGTGCTGGACAAGATCGTGCCCGGCTACTACCACCGCCTGGACGACAAGGGCGCCGTGGCGACCAGCACGTGCTGCCAGAACACGGCCAGCGAGCACAACATGATGGAGAAGCTCATGATCGACTCGGTCGATACGTGGGCGACGGCCTACAAGGTGGACGGCTTCCGCTTCGACCTGATGGGCCACCACATGAAGCGCAACATGGTCAAGCTGCGCGACAACCTGGACAGCTTGACGGTAGCCAACTCCGGCGTGGACGGCAAGGAGATCTACCTCTACGGCGAGGGCTGGAACTTCGGCGAGGTGGCTGACAATGCCCGCGGCGAGAATGCGACCCAGCTCAACATGGCCGGCACGGGCATTGGCACCTTCAACGACCGCCTGCGCGACGGCGTGCGCGGCGGCGGCCCCTTCGACAACCGCGACGACCTGGTGCGCAACCAGGGCTTTGCCAACGGCCAGTACTACGACCCCAACGCGCTGAGCGCCGGCCTGCCCAACGCCCTGCAAACGCTGCTGCACCAGATCGACCTGATCAAGGTCGGCATGACCGGAAACCTGGCCGCCTACCAGTTGATCGATGCCCAGGGCAACCTGGTGACCGGTTCCGAGGTGGACTACAACGGCTCGCCCGCTGGCTACACCGAAGATCCGCAGGAAGACATCAACTACGTGTCGGCCCACGACAACCAGACCTTGTGGGACATCAACACCTACAAGATCCCCACCGAACGCACGCCGGCCGAGCGGGTGCGTGCGCAGGTGATCGCCGAAGCGCCTGTGGTACTGGGCCAGGGCATCCCCTTCGTCCACGCCGGCGCCGACATCATGCGTTCCAAGTCCATGGACCGCGACAGCTACAACTCCGGCGACTGGTTCAACCGCATCGACTGGACCATGCAGAGCAACGAGTTCGGCATGGGCCTGCCTGTAGCGGGCGTCAACCAGGACAACTGGTATCTGATGACACCGCTGTTGTCCAACCCCGACATCGCGCCGCTGCCTGCTGACATCCAACTGGGCACGACGATGCTGCAGGAGTTGTACGAGATCCGCTACAGCTCGCCGCTCTTCCGCCTGCAAACCGCAGAGGAAGTCGAGAACCGGCTGACCTTCTACAACAATGGCCCCGACCAACTGCCGGGCCTGATCGTCATGGGTCTGTCAGACGCGGCCGAACCGGACATCGACGCGGGCCGCGAGCAGATCGTGGTGCTGATCAACGCCAACGACGAGCCGCAGACCTTCTCCGATGCATCCTTCGCCGGCATGGACCTGGCGCTCGATCCAATCCAGGCCAACGGCGCGGACGATGTGGTGAAGACCGCGAGCTTCGACCCGTCGACCGGTTCGTTCACGGTACCAGGCCGCACGGCGGTGGTCTTCGATGACTTCCTCGGCCTGGTGGGCACGGTCACACAGACGCCAAGCACCAACCCGACAGTCATCGGCACCTACATCGACGTCGATGTCAACGTCACCAACTACGGTGATACGTTGGCCGACGCGCTGTTCATGGCACCCATCGATCCCGACACCCAGTACGTCCCCGGCAGCGCCTACGGCGGCGCTTATCCGCTGACTGCAGCCTATGCTGCGCAACTGGCGCTGGAGAAGAACCTGCCCGGGCTGGCCGACGCAACCGAAGGACGTAATCCTGACGACGTCGTCGCGGTCGCATGGTCCGGTGAGTTGCCGACCGGCGAAACTATCGACTTCGGCTTCGCTGTCCAGGTAACCACCAGCAGCGGCGAAGTTCAAACCTCGGTCGCGCTGTTCGACGGCGCCACCTTCGTCACGAGCTTCGACAGTGACGTGTTGACCATCATCGACAACAGCACCTACCCGGTCAATCGCTCCATGCGCTTCAACGTCGACCGTGACAGCTACATCAACGGCACGCAGCCCAACATGTACTACGGCTCCGACCAGACCATGTGGGTCGGCTTCTACGACCAGATGCGTCCGGTCGTCCACACCCCGATCAACGGCATCCCGCGCGACTCGGCGGTGGACCAGGCCTGGCTCTACCTCTACGTCACCGAGGGCCGCAAGTTCGGCAACTGGTCGACCTCCGTGCTGGAAAACGTGACGGCCCATCCGGCCACCACCGAGTGGATGCCGTACGCCGTCAACTGGTGGATGCCCTGGACGATGCCCGGCGGTGACTACGGTCCCGGCGGCGTTCCCAACCACCTCGGCTCCGGCAAGATCGGCACCTGGCTGCGGCTGGACGTCACTGCGGCAGTCGAGGACATGCTGCGCAGCGGCGAGAACCAGGGCTTCCTGATCAACAGCTCGATCAACGCCTCAGGCGTCCACTACGGCCTGGCGACCAAGGAATACTGGGATCCGTCGGGATCCGGGTCTACTTCCGTACGCTCATGTAGGTCCGGCTACATCCGGGTCTACTTCCGTACGGCTAGCTAATCCAAGCATGTAGCCCGACATCTTGAAAGTCGACCGGAACAGAACGCCGCGCCGGCCCCACAGTTCAGTGTGGGGAATCAGCCAAGTCCCGCCGAATGCGGTGATATGCGCTATGATAACAAAAGATGCGGCGGGACCAGCCCACTTCAGCCGCGAAGTGGGCCGGTTTTTGTTGGGCTGGCTTTACCAGCCCGACATCTTGAAAGATGCGACCGGAACAGAACGCCGCGCCGGCCCCACAGTTCAGTGTGGGGAATCACACGAATCGACAAGCCCCGCCGAATGCGGTGATATGCGCTATTGATAGCCCCACATCTTGAAAGATGCGGCCCAGATTGTCGCGCCAGCCCCACAGTTCAGTGTGGGGAATCACACGAATCGACAAGCCCCGCCGAATGCGGTGATATGCGCTATTGATAGCCCCACATCTTGAAAGATGCGGCGGGACCAGAGCGTTGCGCCAGCCCCACAGTTCAGTGTGGGGACTCCCAAAACCCGACAAGCCTCGCCGGATGCGGAGATATGCGCTAATGGTGGCCCCACATCTTGAAAGATGCGGTGGAACAGAGCATCACGCCAGCCCCACAGTTCAGTGTGGGGACTCCCAAAACCCGACAAGCCTCGCCGGATGCGGAGATATGCACTAATGGTGGCCCCACATCTTGAAAGATGCGGTGGAGCAGAGCATTGCGCCAGCCCCACAGTTCAGTGTGGGGACTCCCACGAATCGACCAATCCCGCCAGATGCGGGGATTTGTGCTATTGGTAGCCCCACATCTTGAAAGATGCGGCGGGAACAGATTATTGCGCCAGCCCCACAGTTCAGTGTGGGAACTCCCACGATCGACCACCCGCCAGATGTGGGGATTTGTGCTCTTGGCAGCCCCACATCTTGAAAGATGCGGCGAGACCAGATCGCTGCACCCGCCCCACAGTTCAGTGTGGGGACTCCCACAAATCGACCATCATCGTCGGACGCGGAGATATGCGCTATTGGAAACCCCACATCTTGAAAGATGCGGCGAGACCAGATCGCTGCACCAGCCCCACAGTTCAGTGTGGGGACTCACACCAGCACCGACTACCGCCGCCGCGCGCGAAGTCCATCAATCCAGATCGATCCAGCGCTCCCATTCCGGCACGGGTATGAACCCCAGGCGATTCAGGTGGATCTGCTCCTGGTTGCGGATGTACCAGCGGACCCTCTCCAATCCATCAGGGGCGACCTCGAAGGATCGGAAGCGCTTAGCCCACAGATGTTCCTCACCGATCTGCCATTTCAGATCAGGAAACTCCAGGAACACCTGGCGGGCGCTGCCGCCCTTGAGGAATTGCATGTGGGTGCTCAGGTTCTCGCCTGGCCGGACGAAAATCAGCCCGTGTCCGTGATCGAGCCATAGGTTCAGTTCTTGCAGATCGATGTCGTGCTCACTGGCTTGCTGCTTGATCCAGAACAGGACGCGTTCCCTGATCGGCGGCACGAGCACTTGCTTGCGCCGCTTGGTAGAGAAAACGACGTGATGATATGCATTGGGCCGGTACTTGAACAGCGTGTTTTGATCCATGATTCTCCCCAAACAGCACCGTCACTGCCGTGCAGCGTTCGCAGATTTCACCTGGATCACCTGAATATGTGCATCCCGTTCGAGCTCGGTCACGAACGCGTCCATCTCGTCTGCCTCAAACACGTTGCGACCCGAACTGCGTGTTGGGTAACCGACCACCAAGACTTCCGCGTGCGTGGCGACGGCGAACTGGAACAACTGCTTGCGGATGCTGCCCTCGCGCACCACGTAATCCACGTCGGTCACGCCGCGGCGCTGGGCGCGATCGCGCAGAATCATCATCGCAAAGGTGCCCATCTCCAACAGCTCGTTGTAAACCACACTCAGCGGCCCGATGGTGGCGTATTGCAGAAACTCGGCGTCCATCACATGCAGGAAAGTCAGGCGAGCACCGGTCTCCAGCGCGAGTTGAATCGCCCGGCTGACGGTATCGCGGCTCTCGGCGCCGCCGCGCACAGCGCAGATGATCTGCTTCGGTTGGCTATCGGTCATGCCGCTCTCCTTTTCGCCTGCACTATGGCGTCGCCGGGTTCTGGATCAGAAAATGAAAAATCAGCCACAGCGTCGCCAGACTGACCGTGATCAGCAGGGCGGGGAACCCTTTCTTGAAGAAGTAGGCGTAGCTCATGGGATAGCCGGCCCGCTCAGAGATGCCGGAGGTCACCATGTTGGCCGACGCGCCGATCAGTGAGCCGTTGCCGCCCATGGCTGAACCCACCGACAGGCAGTAGAACAGCACCTTGCTCTGCGCTCCGGGCACTGTCACCGTTAGATAGCCGACCACGGGCAGCATCGCAGCCGTAAAGGGGATGTTGGCGATCACGGTCGAAAGCAGCGCGCTGAACCAGGTCACCACGATAACCGCCAGCAACAGGTTGCTGCCGACGAACTGCCCGATCGCGTCGGCGATGACGCTGATCAGCCCCACCTCCTGCACCGCGCCGACGACGATAAACAGCCCGATGAAGAACACCAGCGTCGTCCAGTCCACTGCCTCGATCATCTCCTCGATGTCGGGCTGAATCCAGACCAGCAGCGCAGTCGCGCCCATCAGCGCCGTCACGGCTGGAATCAGGTGGATCGCGTCGCCGGCGATGAACAGGATCAGCATGAACGCCCCGACAATGCCAGCCTTCTTGAGGTGGTCTGGCTCGGTAATACGCGCGCGCTCTGCCAGTTTTTCCATCATCAGCGACGATACACCGCCCGCGTCGCTGGCTCGCAGATCGCTCCGGTAGACCAACTGCGTGTAGATCATGAGGCCGACCATCGCCAGCAGGACGCCGGGCGTCAGATTGGTCAGAAAATCAGTGAACGATAGCTTGGCATAGGAGCCGATCAGGATGTTGGTGGGCGTGCCGATCAACGTGCTGATGCCAGCCACGTTGGACGCCAGCACCTCGGGAATCAGCAGCGCCAGCGGCGTGATGCCCAGCGCCAGCGCGATCTGGACGGTGATCGGCGTCATCAGCAGCATCGTCGTCACGTTGTCCAGCGCGGCTGAGGCCACCCCCGTCACCATCATCAGGATCAACATCAGCAGCCAGATGCGGCCGCGTGAAACACGATAGGCCGCGAATGCCAACCACTGGAACATGCCGGTTCGTTCGACCACGGCGATGACGATCATCATCCCCATGATCAGGAAGATGACGTTCCAGTCCACGTAGCGCAGCGCGCCGCGGAAGTCAAAGATGAACAGTTCGTCGGAAATTGGCCGGCCCAGGTAGCTGACGGCAAAGATGACTGACATGCCCAACAGTGCGGCCAGCGTGTTGTGCAGCTTGCCAAAAGCGATCAGCAACAACATACCGATGAAGACCAGGGTGGCGATCCAGAACGATGCGGTGATCTGGCGCGCCAGGACGGTGTCGGGCAGGACAACGGGCTGGCCGGCCTGCAAGCTCTGGATGGTCGCCGCATCCAGCACCATCACCACTGGCTCGAAATGCTCGCGCAGGATGCGGACGGTCAACTGGTCAGGCAGCGACTGCGGTACACTCAACGCGTAGCGGCCATCGGCCTGCGTGCGCGTCTCTGCCAGCGGTTCCGTGTCGCCCGGCGGCTGGAGGGTGACGCGCGCGTCGGCCACCAGTTGCTCCTGGTGGTCGTAGACGGTGCCGGTGAGCAGACCGGTTGCTTCAGTCCCCTGACCCTTGGCGCTCTGCCGCGGCATGGCCAGGACCAGCCCGGCCAGCACCAGCGTGGAGATCAACACATAGAAGCGCGCCTGGGTGTGCATGGCTGCTACTCCTCTGGCAGAACAACGCGCGCGCCGGTCTGCGTCTCGATGCGCCGGATGAACTCATCGTGCAGGATCGCGGTGAAGATGTTGTCGTCGCTCTGATACTGCGGCTGTCCGATCACCAGGTAATCGGCGTTGATCTGGTGACAGAGCGCGGCGATCTCTTCCGCCACCACGCCGTTTCTGACCACACCCTGCGCCTGAACGCCCTGCGCTTCAGCTTTGGCCTGCGCGGCCATCAAGATGAATTCCCCCATTTCGGCCATCTCTTTGGAAATGGTATGGGTGCGGCTGCTGGCAGTGTGGTCGAGAAACTCGAGGTTGACCACGTAGAGGAAGTACAGCGGCAAACCGGTTTCGGCGGCCAGCGCAATGGAGCGGGAAACAGTGGGCTGGCTGGCTGGCCCACCTCGCACGGCACAGACGATTCCGCTCATGATCAACCCCTTCTCTCGCGTCAGCGAGCAAGTCCGTGGGAACTCAGCCGGGCATGGCTGAGAACCTACGGATCACACAGAAGAAGGAACGCGACTGCTCGATCTCGTGTTGCATCGTCTCTATGATTTTACGCTGGCACGGTGGGCTGTCAAGCGCGGAAAAAAACCGGACCACGAAGGCGTTTGGATCACGCAAGCACGAAAGCCAACTTCGCAAGTCGCCGGGTCAACAAACGGGGCCAGTCCCTATCGTTACAGGTCAGTCGTGACAAGTAATCGGCGACTTCCGAAGTCTCTTCAAGCAGCTTCTAAGGAAAAAAAAGGCCGTCCAATCCTCGCTGGTGCTGAGGACCGGACGGCCTGATTCTGCAGGAAAGGCGTGCTTGCCCGGCTGCTATTCGCCCGCCAGCGTCGCCACGATTTCGGCGATCTCGGCCGGCTGGTTGACTACCCGCACGCCGGCCGCTTCCAGCGCGGCCATCTTCTCGGCTGCGGTGCCTGTGCCGCCGGAGATGATCGCGCCGGCGTGGCCCATGCGTTTGCCGGGCGGGGCGGTCTTGCCGGCGATGAAGGCGGTCACCGGTTTGGTCATGTGATCGCGGATGTACTCGGCTGCCCGCTCTTCGTCGGTGCCGCCGATCTCGCCGATCATCACCACCTGCTCGGTGTCGCCGTCCTTCTCGAACAGCTTGAGGATGTCGATGAAGGTTGAGCCGATGATCGGATCGCCGCCGATGCCGACCGCGGTGGACTGGCCGATGCCGCGCTCGGTCAGCGCCGCGACGACCTCGTAGGTCAGCGTGCCGCTGCGGCTGACGATGCCGACGTTGCCGGGAATGTGGATGTGGCCGGGCATGATGCCGACCTTGGCCTCGTTAGGCGTGATCGCGCCGGGGCAGTTGGGTCCGATCAGGCGAACGTCCATGCCATCGATGTAGGCGCGCACCTTGACCATGTCCAGCGTCGGCAGTCCTTCGGTGATGCAGATGATCAGCTTGATGCCCGCGTCAGCCGCTTCCAGAATCGCGTCGGGCGCAAAGCGGGCCGGCACGTAGATGATCGATGTGTTGGCTTCCGTCGCGCTGACGGCCTTGGTCACCGTATCGAACACCGGCACGCCGGCTGCCCATTGACCGCCCTTGCCGGGCGTCACGCCGCCGACCACGTTGGTGCCATACGCCACCATCTGCTCGGTGTGGAAGAGACCCTCCCGGCCAGTGATGCCCTGAACCAGAAGTCGAGTGTGTTTGTTGACCAGAATGCTCATTGCGCACTTCCTTCCCGGGCAGCCTTCGCTACGGCGACAGCCTTGCGGGCCGCTTCAGCCAGAGTCGCGGCGGTCTCCATCTTGGCGTCGGCCAGGATCGCGCGTCCCTCTTCCTCGTTGGTGCCGACCAGCCGCACCACCATCGGCACGGGCGTCTTGAGTTCGTCCAGCGCGACCAGAATGCCGCGCGCCACTTCGTCGCAGCGAGTGATGCCGCCAAAGATGTTGAACAGCACCGCCTTGACGTTGCTGTCCGACAGGATGATGCGCAACGCTGCGGCAACCCGGTCCGAAGTCGCGCCGCCGCCCACATCCAGGAAGTTGGCCGGCGAACCACCGAACAGCTTGATCATGTCCATGGTCGCCATGGACAGACCGGCGCCGTTGACCATGCAGCCGATCTCGCCGTCCAGCTTGACGTAGCTCAGGCCGTAGCGGCGCGCTTCTGCTTCGTACGGGTCCTCGTCGACGATGTCGCGCATCTCAGCGAGCATAGACTGACGGAATAACGCATTGTCGTCGATTACCATCTTGCCATCGACTGCCAGTAGCTTGCCATCGCCGGTCACCACCAGCGGGTTGATCTCCGCCAAGGATGCATCGCTGGCCATGAAGGCGTCGTACAACCCCGAGGCAATCTGTGTGAAAGAGCGGGTCAGCTCGGTGGGAATACCCAACTCCAGCGCCAGTTCCAGCGCCTGGTAGGAGCGGAAGCCGATGAACGGATCGATGGCGATCTTGATGATCTTCTCCGGCATCGTGGCGGCCACCTCTTCGATATCGACACCGCCCTCGCTGGAACCCATCATGACGACCCGCCGCCTGGCGCGGTCGATGGTCAGACCAAGGTAGATCTCGTCGCGGATGTCGGCCGCCTGGTCCACCAGCACCTTGCCGACAGTCAGCCCTTTGATGTCCATGCCGAGGATGGCGTCGGCCTTCTCCTCGGCTTCATCGGGCGTCTGGGCAACCTTGATGCCGCCGGCCTTGCCGCGGCCGCCGACAAGGACTTGTGCCTTGACGACCACCGGGCCGCCCAACACCTTGGCGACTTCGCGCGCCTCGACCGGCGTGCTGGCGACATCACCGTTGGGGATCGGAATCCCGTAGCGCGCAAAGACGCGCTTTGATTGATACTCGTGCAGGTTCAACGTGTCCTCCTAGCGTTTGAGGTCATTTAGGGGACGGGGAAAGGCTGTTTGGAAATCGGACCGCGCCCCGTTGCACAGCCGGATCTTGTGAAAGATTATAGCACGCTGCGAACCCGACGCCAAAGCCAGCCGGGTTCGTGCGCTGCTGCACAGCTAGGCCTCCCAGGCCGCCGCGGTCGCCTGGATGTCCAGGATGTCCACCACGCCGTCGCAGTTCACGTCGTAGTCCGGGTCGTAGTCGGTGCGGTACCAGTCGCCGGCCACCAGTTGGATGTCCAGCGCCGAGACCACGCCGTCGCCGTTGACGTCGTAATTGCCTGCGACGCAGCTTGCCGGCGCCAGCTCCAGCCGGTAAACCTCACCTGTGTTCGGTGTAGAGGGGTTGTCGTCGGCGACATAGAGGTTGCCATAGAAATCCTCACCCAGTGAAGACGGTAAGTTGAGTGTGTATGGTCCTGTGTCTGGTATTTGGTCGGTACGCACCCAGGCCAGCCCGTTGTAATTTAGCGTCCTGATCTGCTGGGACCAGCAATAGTCCCAGTAGAAGTAGGTGCCGAACCACGGGCTGTTGGGTGAGCCGCGGTAGGCGTAACCGCCGGTAATCGCACAACCGTCGCTGTGTGAATATTCGTTGACCGGATCGGTGAACGTGACACCGTCGCACTGCGCCGACCAGAGATAATTGTGGGTTCCCTCTTTGCACTTCCAGCCATAGTTGATCCCGCCGCTGCTGCCGGCCGGCTCCAGATCGACCTCTTCCCATTGGTTCTGACCAACGTCGCCGATCCACAGGTCGCCCGTCAGCCGATCGAAGCTCCAGCGCCATGGATTGCGCAGCCCCTGGTCCCAGATCTCAGGCAGGGCGTCAGGATTGCCAACGAACGGGTTGTCTGGTGGCACCGTGTATGTCAGCGCGGATGAAACATCGATACGCAACAGCTTTGCCAGCCAGGTGTTCAGGCGCTGGCCAGCGTTGGACGGATCGTCTCCCAACCCGCCGTCGCCGAACCCGATATAGAGATAGCCATCAGGGCCGAAATTGATCTGGCCACCGTTGTGGTTGGTGTACGGCTGCGTCAGCGTCATGATAGTCTGTCCACTGTTGGCGTCGGCCACGTTGGGATCTGCTGTCACATGATAACGTGCGATGACCGAATAGCCTGCGCCGCTGCCGCCGGTGTAATCCACATAGAAAATCCCGTTCTGTTGGTAGTCGGGATCGAAGGCCATGCTCAGCAGGCCCTGCTCGTTGCCATTATCGTTGACCGGTCCGCTGATATCCAGAAACGGCGTCGCCAGCAGCGTGCCGTTCTCGACGACACGGATGCGGCCCGGCTTCTCGATGATGAAGAGCCGCGAGCGGTCGCCCGGCGCATAGGTGACGAAGACCGGGCGAGCCAGTCCGCTGGCGATGCGGGTCAGTACAATCGTGTCGGCAGGCGGCTGCGGCTCGTCGGGTGCAGGCGCCGCCATGGCGGCCAGCGGTAACGCCAGCGCAACGACTGCGGTCAGCAGCATCCAGAAGAAGGCGCGCGGGATGCGGCCAGGATTGTGTTTCATGGGTGGTTCCTTTCGATGGTTGTGTGTATGGATGGCCTGGACCACGAAGGCGCGAAGATCGCGAAGCACGACGTTCACAAAGCTGGAAGTCCGGTGCTGCCAAGATCGCGTCATCGGGATGTGTTCTGGAGACCACGGTGCTGGCTCGCTCAAGAGACCGGCGAGAGCGGAGGCGAATTTCACGGCGCGGCCTTCGCGACCCTTCGCGCGTTCGTACCCCAAACGACTGCTAGCACTCAGCGGCAAATCAACAGCGGTACCTCGCTCGCTCGCAGCAGCGTATCCACAGCGCTGCCCAGCATCACTTCAAGCATGGGACGGTAGCCGTAGCCGCCCAGAATGATCACGTCAGCCTCAAAATCGCGTGCTGCGCCCAGAATGGACAACCCGACCGAACCGGTGAGCTGAAAGACCTGCGACACGACGCCGTGCGCTGCCAGATACTCGCGGGCTTCGTCGGCGATCTCCAGCGGCACGCGGCCCGGTTCGGCCACGGTGACAACGGCCAGCGGCAGCTTCCACTTGCCCGCCAGATAGGTGGCCACATACAACGCTTCGTTCGATTTCGCGCTGCCGTCGTAGGCCAACGCTGCACGCGACAGACTGGTGACCGCTGGCACTGCCAGGACGGGGCGCGAACATAGACGCACCAACGAGTGAAAGCCTGGCCCCAGCTTGCCAGTCAATCCATGCCCCGGCGGGACGGCGATACTGGACACCACCAGATCGGTCCAGCGAGCCCGCTGGCAAATGGTGCGGGTCACCGGGCCAACCTCCACGACCAGCTTGCCAATGACGCCCGCCTCGGCGCAGCGTCTGGCAAACTCAGCTTGCAGGCCGGCAATCCGGTCGTCCTCGCGTTCAGACTCGGACCGTACCACGTGGAAGCCATGCAGTTCCGATTCCTCGCGGCGGGCGATCACCAGTGCTTGCTGCAACGCCTGCCAGCCACGCTCGGTGCCGGGGATCGGCACCAGGATATCTGGAAACAGCATGTCAGGCTCTAGCAACGATTCTTGCTGCTGACGCCATTGGCCGGGACGGGCGCCACCGCGCAGTTCCACCGGCGTCAGCGCGGCCTGCATCCGGTCCCGCCAACGGTCCAGCACCCGCGGCAGTCGACGGCTGTAGCGCGCAGCCAGGTCGCCCGCAGCTGCGGCCGGACTGATGTCCCAGCCGATCTCGTCGGCCACGTCCTCACGGCGGCGTGCAACCCAGGCTACCAGATCGGCCGCGGTTCGTTCAGGAAAGTCATCCAGCAGCCCGGAGTTATTGATCGCGGTCACGGTGGGGAGATAGGTCTTGTCATACCAGTCAGCAGCGGCTTGCTGAAAGGTCACATCGCCGGCGCCCTCGTCGACCATGGTGCGCTGGTAGATACCGATCTGCTCCTCCAACACACGGTATTGACCCGGTGCGGTGACCGGAAAATCAGCACCGGGCCGCGATCTGTCGAGCCCTGTTCGTTCAAGAAACTCGGTATAGCGCGCCTTGATGATCAACTCGTCCGGGCTGTCGTCAGGCAACAACGACACCTTGGTCGCCACTTCCGTGACATAGGCCTGCACCGTGGTCGCCCCATGTTGGCGCAGCACAGAGATCCGGTGATTGCCGTCCAACACGAAATAGGCGTCGCCGATCTTGTAGAGTTCGACGGGCGGGAAGCCACCCTCGTAAAGCGCCCGGACCTTGATCTTCGCCCACCGATCCTGGTCGCTGTCACGGCGGGGCAGAAAGGTGCGGGTAAAATCGCCGTAGCGACCCACACTGCCGATGATCGCATCCAGAGGCACTTCCTGCAAACCACGGCGGGTAGTCCCTTCGGCATGTAACAGCCGGGCTACCTCGTCGTAGTTGAGCAGGTTGTCCGATTCCCCAGTCAAACGAGCCTTGAGGTCCTGAATCGCCGCTCTGCGCCTCGCATCCTTGAAGTCGCGCAGAGCGCCCTGGTAAACGAGATTCTCGTGGTGCGCCATTGCAGTGTTTCCGCCTGGGTGCCGGGCAGCGGGCCACCCGCAGGCACAAGGATTATCCGCTTTCGAGGCCGCATGGTCAAATCCGCCCCCGACAAGCTTCGTAGTCGGGCGCCGTTTGTGCGATTTCAACGTATTGAAGAGTTGATGGAAACCTGTTATACTACAGGCGGTTGCAACTGGTCGTGTCAGGGAACAGGACCGTTCAAACCACAGCAGCGACGAAGCATAACCAGCGACCCACAACAACCGATCCGCGACCGATCCGCGACGATCTTGAACTTGCACGAAACTCTTGTCATGGTATCGTAAGTTTGGCTGTTTGCGTTTGCCTGAAATGAACCCGCCGGCGATTTCCAGCGTGTATTCAGTGTCCCGACACGCTTGAGCAACAACGGAGATTGACTCCGCAAGCGGGTGTACCAATTCCTGATCGATGATTGACCCATGTTGAAAACGACGCGGCTGCGCGCCGCACTACTGGCGTTGTTAATTCTTGCGGTGGCCGGCCTGATTGCAGGCCGGGCGCTGTTTGCAGATCTGCCCGCGCCGTCCCTGGCAAACCTGAACGCGTCCCGCCCCAGCACCCTCATTACCGACCGCAACGGCCGGCTGCTCTACGAGTCTATCGGTGACGCCAGCAAGAACGTGCCGCTCTCGTTCGACCAGATCCCGGCAGCCTGCTGGCAGGCTACAGTCGCAGTCGAAGACAGTCGGTTCTTCCACCACCCCGGCGTCGATGTTCTGGCCATTGGCCGCGCCGCCTGGCTGAACTGGCGCGACGGCGGCATCGTTTCTGGTGCATCGACGCTGACCCAGCAACTGGCGCGCAACACGTTGATGAGCGAAGACGAGCGCTTCGAGCAGTCGCTGCGGCGCAAGCTGCGCGAGGCCTGGCTGGCCGTTCAGATCGAGCTGCGCTACACGAAAAGCGAGATCCTGGCGCTTTATCTCAACCAGGTCTATTACGGCAACTTCGCCACCGGCCTGGAAGCGGCCGCACAGTCCTACTTCGGCAAGCACGCAGCCGAGCTGGATCTCTCCGAGTGCAGCATGCTGGCAGGACTGTTGCAAAATCAGGTCGCCTACAACCCGTTGAACCATCCCGAGGCTGCCCGGCTGCGCCAGTCCACCGTGCTTGGACTCATGGTGGTCAACGGTTACATCGACCGGCGCGATGCTGAACTGGCGCTGGCCGAACAACTCCAGTTCGCCGCGTCGCCTTTCACCGTCGAAGCGCCTCATTTCGTCAGCTACGTCGAGGCGCAACTGGACCGGCTGCTGGGTGTGGACGCAGTCGCCAGCGGCGGTCTGCGTGTGACCACGACCCTGGACCTGAACTGGCAGAACCAGGCGGAACGAACGGCCCGCTGGCACTTGCAGCGTCTGGCGGAGGAACCTGGCGCACCGGCCGGGCGACGCATCGAGAACGCAGCGGTTGTCGCCCTCGATCCGCAAACCGGCGCCATTCGCACCATGGTCGGCAGCCCGGACTACTTCGACGCCTCGATTCAGGGCGCAATGAATGGCGCGCTGGCGTTGCGCCAGCCCGGCTCGGCCATCAAACCGATCACCTACGCGCTGGCCATGGATCCCGCCACGGCCGCGGCAGCCGGCCGGCAACCGCTTACGGCCGCTACGGTGATCAACGATGTGCGCACGGCATTTCTCACGGCTGAGGACGAGCCGTATGTGCCCGAAAACTACGACCGGACCTGGCACGGACCGGTCAGCGCGCGGGTCGCGTTGGCCAGCTCCTACAACCTGCCGGCTGTCAAGGTGCTACAATCGGTGGGTATCGGCGGGCTGATCAACCAGGCGCGCCGCCAGGGGATCACCTCTTTTCGGCCCGCGAGCCAGGACGATCCCAACCCGTACGGGCTGGCGCTGACATTGGGCGGCGGCGAGGTGAGCCTGCTGGAACTGACCAGCGCCTACGCGTCGTTCGCCAACGGCGGCCTGTTCGTCGAGCCATACGCCATCGAACGCATCGCGGACAAGAACGGCAAAATCCTGTTTCAAGCCAACCAACCCACCTGCGTAGGGGCAGGGTCTCCCTGCCCTTCACCCACCACCTGCGTAGGGGCAGGGTCTCCCTGCCCGCCACCGCCCACCGCCACCTGTGTAGGGGCAGGGTCTCCCTGCCCTCCGCCACCATCCGCCACCACATGCACGGGGGCAGGGCAACCCTGCCCCTACATAAACGCGGGAACGCGGGTTCTTGACGAACGCGTGGCCTATCTCATCACCGACATTCTCAGCGACGACGACGCGCGTGCGCCGTCATTCGGACACAACAGCGTGCTCAAGCTGAGCCGGCCCGCGGCGGTCAAGACCGGCACCACCACCGACTGGCGCGACAACTGGACGGTAGGCTACACGCCCGATCTGGTGGCAGGCGTGTGGGTCGGCAACGCGGACAACTCGCCGATGCTGGGCATCAGCGGCGTGACAGGCGCCGGTCCGATCTGGCACGATTTCATGCAGATGGCGACCGGCGACACGCCGGCAACCGCTTTCCACCAGCCGCCGGGCATGGCACGCACCGACATCTGCATCGACTCGGGCCTGCTGCCAACGGAGTGGTGCCAGCGCCGTCGCAGCGAACTGTTCATCGCCGGAACGCAGCCCACCGAATTCGACACAGTCTACCAGCCGGTCGAATTCGACGCCTGCCGCGGCGGTCCCGTCAGCGCCGCCAGCGATCCGCAGTGCATCAAACAGCGCGTGGTACGGGTCTATCCACCGGAACTGCGAGACTGGGCGCGCGCCAACGGCATCGAGCAGCCTGACGTGGCCGTCGCGGCGCAACCGGATGCAATCGCACAGGCGGTCGGCCGGCCGGCCAGCGCGCTGACGCTGGTCAGCCCCGACCCCAACAGCGAGTTTCAGTGGGTGGACGGGTTGTCGGCGGACGTGCAGCAGATTCGCCTGGCAGCCAGACCGTCCGGACAGCCTGCCAAGGTAAGCTTCCTCGTCGACGGCGAGGAAGTGGCGCTCGCCACCAGCGCGCCCTACGAGACGTGGTGGACCTTGCAACCGGGCGCACACAGCATCAGCGCCCAAAGCGTTGACGCCGACGGCGCTGTGGCCGTCAGCGACGAAATCTGGATCGACGTGAGCGCATCGACGAGCAAGTAAGCTCGTTCCCCTCCTACTCCTACTCGTACTCATCCTCGTACTCGATGTTCTGCCAAAAGCCGGACGAGGACGAGTAGGAGTAAGAGGACGAGTACGAAGAAAAAACAGCACAGGAGATCACACCCATGATCCGCAGTTCAAACCTACGCAATCTTATCCTTCCGACTTTGCTGATCGCCAGCATGCTGCTTGCCAGTTGTGGCAAGGCGACGCCTGTCCCCGCGCCGTCCGCGCCGACCAGCCAGGCTGAGGCGGTGGCCGCGACGGACACGCCCGCGACTCAGCCCGTCAAGCCGACCGTCGCACCCACCGTGCCGCCGACGCCGACCGTCGTGCCGTTGGACTTGCCGCCGGTGGCCGTCGAGACCATGCCGCAGCGCGGCGCCGAACAGCCATTGGACGCGCCGATCGTGGTCCGCTTCGACCAGCCGATGGACGAAACCAGCACGGTCGCAGCATTCGCCATCGAGCCTGCCGTGGACGGTGACCTGTCGCTGGACGGCGCGGCGCTGACCTTCCAGCCGAACGCCGACGCGCTGGCACGCGGCGAGAGCTACCGAGTGACCGTCAGCCAGGACGCGCAGAGCAGCAGCGGCAAGATGCTGGCCGCCCCGGTGGATCTTCACTTCAGCACCGTCGGCTTCCTCCAGGTGACCAGCACGCAGCCCGGCGACGGCAACGAAGAAGTCGCAGTAGATGCGCCCATCACCGTGGTATTCAACCGGCCGGTGGTGCCGTTGACCAGTGTGGCTGGCCAGGCCGGCCTGCCGCAGCCGCTGAAGATTTCCCCGGCGACCGAAGGAACGGGCGAATGGCTCAACACCAGCATCTACATGTTCCACCCGGCCCAGCCGCTGGCGGGCGGAGCGGACTACCGCGTCACCGTGCCGGCCGGACTGACCGACGTCAAGGGCAGCCTGCTGGCCGAGGATTACGAGTTTTCGTTCACCACCGCGCTGCCGGTTGTGGAGAGCATCCTGCCGGAAGGGCCGATGGTCAAGCCGACCACCGTCGTGACCGTGACATTCAGTCAACCGATGGATCAACAGAGCGCCAAGGACGCCACGGTGCTGCGGCGCGCGTCGGACAAGCGCGCGGTAGCGGGCCGGACGCGCTGGCTGGACGGTGACCGCGTACTGATCTTCGAGCCGCTGACCGATCTCGACTTCGCCACCGACTATCTGGTCGAGGTGGCCGACAGCGCCAAAACCGCCACCGGTTCCGGGACGTTGCGGTCGCCGTTCAGCGGCCAGTTCGCCACTGCGCCCAAGCTAGCGCTGCTGAGTACGGATCCGGCCAACGGCGACAAGAATGTGCCGGTCGAACAGCAAGCCGTGATCGCCTTCCAGGGGATCGTGGACGAGAAGACGCTAGGCGAGGACGCCTTCACCATCATCCCCAAGCCGACCGACGTCTACAGCTATTTCAACACCTACGAGAACCGCTGGCAGATCAGTTGGCCGCGCCAGCCGCAGACCGACTACACGCTGACGCTGGCGGGCGACATCAGCGACATCTTCGGCAACCAGTTGGGCGAACAGACGATCCGCTTTCAGACCGGCGACCGCAAGCCGTTTGCACACCTCAACGTGCCCAACGACATCGGCACCTACGACGCCTACGCGCCGAGCGAGATCGCGGCCAGCTACCGCAACGTCAGCAGCCTGGACTTCAAGCTGTACGAGGTCAACGAAACACAGACCGAGCGGTTGCTGGGACCAAACCGCTATGAGGCCTTGAACAACTTCAATCCGGCCGCCGACGCGCTGGTGCGCGAATGGTCGGTGCCGGTGACGCCGGAAGCAAACAGCAACAACCTGCTCAAGGTCCCGCTGGCAGAAAATGATGGCGCGTTGCCGGCCGGCGTCTACTGGCTGGAGATGCGCGCACCGGAGGTAAAATACGGCGACGGCTCGCCGGACGGCGGCCAGCAACCGGCCCGCCACCTGCTGATCGTCTCACCGCTTAACCTGATCGCCAAACGTACGGCGACCGAGGTGCTGGTTTGGGCAACTGACCTGCAAAGCGGCCAGCCGGTGGCTGGCCTGCCGGTGCGCGCCAGCGGCGACGTTGACGCGACGGGCGTCACCGACGCCGACGGCATCGTGCGCCTGGCTGCTACCAACAAGGAGCCGTGGCAGCCGCTGACGGTCTTTGCGGGCAATGCGAACGAAAGCGCCACGGGCGGCGCGCCGCTGCAATACGGCGTGATGAGCACGGAGTGGCAGACCGGCCTGGGCCCGTGGGACTACAACCTGCCGGGCGAGTTCCCGCCACCCTCCTCACAGGGCTACGTTTACACCGACCGGCCCATCTACCGGCCCGGCCAGACCGTCTACTGGAAAGCGATCCTGCGCAGCGACGACGACGCGATCTACACGCCGCCGCCAGTTGGTACGAAATACACCGCCACGATTCGAAACTTCCAGGGCGAAGAGGTCTACAAGGGCGTCCACGAAACCAACGCCTTCGGCACCATCAACGGCGCGCTGCCGTTGGACGAGGAAGCGGGTCTCGGCTTCTACTACCTGGAGATCATGCCGGCCGATGCGTCCACCGATGTCTACTTCATTCCGTCCTACGGGACCAATTTCCAGGTGGCTGAGTACCGCAAGCCTGAGTTCGAAGCGACGCTGACCACCGCCAAGAGCGAGGTTCTCGGCGGCGACACCATCACCGCCACCATGGCCGCTGAGTTCTTTTTCGGCGGCGCAGTCAGCGACGCCGAAGTGCGCTGGACGACGTTCACGCAAGATACCTCGTTCAACTACCAGAGCGAGGACGGCACCTGGTACAGCTTCAACGACTACACCGGCTGGGATCCCGTCGCGCTCAACATGTACGGCGGGCTGGTGGCCAGCGGCGAGGGCAAGACCGGCGCCGACGGCAGCTACACGTTCGAGGTGCCGGCCGACATCAGCGACAAGGTCAACAGCCAGCAGTTCACCATCGACGCGCGCCTGACCGATCTCAACAACCAGGAAGTGGCGCAGAACACCAGCGTCACCGTCCACAAGGGACTGGTCTACCCCGGCGTCGCGCCGCGCAGCTACGTCGCGGCCGTCGGCGATCCACTGGCGACTGACCTGATCACCGTGGACTGGGACGGTACCCCCGTGCCCAACGTGGATTTGGCGATCGAGGTCAGCCTGGCCGAGTGGAAGAACGTCCAGAAAAAGGCCAGCGACGGCCAGTTCTACTGGGCCAGCGAGGTCAAGGAGACGCCGGTGCTGAGCGACAGCGCCACCACCGGCGCCGACGGCAAGGCGGTCTTCACCTGGACGCCGGAGGCCGGCGGGCAGTACAAGATCAAAGCCATCGCGACCGACGAGCTGGGCAACAAAGTGCGCAGCAGCGCCTTCGTCTGGGCCGGCGAGAGCGGCAGCGACACTATCCCGTGGGCCATCGACAACAACGACCGCATCGAGCTGGTGGCCGACAAGCCGCTCTATCAGGTCGGCGACACCGCCAAGGTGCTGGTGCCGCATCCCTTCTCCGGGCCGGTGGAAGCGCTGCTGACCATCGAGCGCGGCGAGATCATCGAGACCCAGGTCATCACCATCGACGGCAACAGCGAAACGCTGGAGATACCGATTACCGAGGAGCACGTGCCCAACATATTCGTGTCGGTGGCGCTGGTCAAGGGCGAGGATCCAGGGAGCGACGCGCTGGGCAGCTTCAAGCTCGGCTACGCCATGCTGCCGGTCGATCCGGTGGTCAAGGAACTGAACGTCACCCTGACTGCCAGCCAGAGCCAGCTCAAACCGGGCGACAGCGTCACCTTCGACGTCGAAGTGACCGACAACGCCGGCAACCCGGTCGAGACCGAGCTTTCGCTGGCGCTGATCGACAAGGCGCTGCTGTCGCTGGCCAGCGAGCAGCAATCGACGTTGATGGACACCTTCTACCGCCAGCGCGGCCTGGGCGTGCAGACCGCCAGCACGCTGGTTTACAACCTGAACCGCATCAACCAGCAACTGCAGGAA
The DNA here is from genome assembly GCA_020634615.1 of Anaerolineales bacterium. Taxonomy (GTDB): domain Bacteria; phylum Chloroflexota; class Anaerolineae; order JAAEKA01; family JAAEKA01; genus JACKBK01. Next base: position 148,783 of record JACKBI010000010.1, on the reverse strand, counting down.
GGCGCCAAGGGCGGCGGCGGTGGCGGCGACGGGATGGCGGGCGCTGAGGTCCGCAGCGAGTTCCAGGACGCCGCGCTCTGGGAGCCAACGCTGGTCACCGACGCGGACGGCCGCGGCCAGGTCACTGTCACACTGCCCGACAACCTGACCACCTGGCGGCTGGACGGCCGGGCGGTCACTGTGGACACCAAGGTGGGCCAGGCCACTATCGAGGTGCAGACGACGCTGCCGCTGCTGGTACGTCCGGTGCTGCCGCGCTTCTTCACCGCCGGCGACCAGGCGCAGATCAGCGCGATCGTCAACAACAACACCGAGGAGGACCGCACGGTCGAAGTCACGCTGGCCAGCGAAGCGGTCACCACCGACAAGCCGCTGAGCCAGATCATAGCTGTACCGGCCAAGGGCCAGACCAAAGTGAGCTGGCCGGTGGACGTGCCCGCGCCGGATGGCGGGCTGGCGACGACGCCCGGCGTCATCCGCTTCAGCGCACAGGAGACCAGCGGCGCGACACCATTGGCCGACGCGGTCGAGATCACGGTGCCGATCCAGCGCTACAGCTCGCCGGAGACCACCGCGACCGCCGGCACCGTGGCGCTGGGCGAGGAGCGTACCGAGGTCATCGTGCTGCCAGCGGACGTCGATCCAACCCAGGGCGAGCTGCGGGTGCAGCTTGACCCGTCGCTCGCAGCCGGCATGATCGCCAGTCTGGATTGGCTGCAGACCTTCCCCTACGACTGCAACGAGCAGATCATCAGCAAGTTCCTGGGCAACCTGGTGACCTACCAGGCGCTGCAAGGGCTGGGCGTGGAGAATCCCGATATGACCGCCCAGTTGCAGGATGAGGTTGCCAAAGCGGTGCAAAAGCTGCAACGGCGCCAGAACCCGGACGGCGGCTGGGGCTGGTGGGGCAACGAGAAAAGCTCGCCATTCACCAGCACCTACGTCGTCTACGGCCTGCTGCGCGCCCAGAGCGCCGGCTTCGGCGTCGATCAGACGACCGTCGATCGCGGCCTGGACTACCTGACGCGCCAGCTCAAGCCGGTCCAGTCCGCGCAGGGCTGGGAACTGAACCAGCAGGCGTTCATCCTCTACGTGCTGGCGTTGGGCGGCCAGGGCGACACCGGCCGCACCGTCGCGCTGTACGACGTGCGCGAGCGGCTGGCGCACTACGGCGAGGCGTGGCTGGCGCTGGCGTTCGAGCAACTGCGCGACGCGGGCGAAACGACCGCCCAGGAGCGCATCGACACGCTGGTGGACGACCTGCTGGGCAGCGCCGTCGTCAGCGCGACCGGCGCGCATTGGGAGGAAACAACGCCCAATCGCCAGACAATGAACACCGACACCCGCTCGACCGCGCTGGCACTGGACGTGCTGGCGCGCCTGGACCCGAACGCGCTGACTGGTATCGCGCCGAACGCGGTGCGCTGGTTGATGGTCGATCGCAAGGACGGCGTCTGGTCAACCACCCAGGAGAACGTCTGGTCGATCATCGGCTTGACCGACTGGATGCTGGCCACCGGCGAGCTACAGGGCGACTACTCGTACAGCGTGGCGCTGAACGCCAACGAGCTGGACAGCGGCGTGGTGACGCCGGAAAACGTGGACGAGCCGGTTGCGCTGAGCATCGCCGTGCGCGACATGCTGCTGGAGCACGCCAACGCGCTGACCATCTCGCGCTTTGCCGAAGGAAACCAGACGGGCGACGGCCAGCTCTACTACACAGCGTACCTGAACTACTTCCTGCCGGCCGCCAGCCTGGAGCCGATGGATCGCGGCATCGTGGTCGCGCGCCAGGTCTCGCTGGTCAATCCGCTGACCGGCAAGGTGCTCAAGGAAAACGTCAGCCAGGCCCAAATCGGCGACACGCTGCTGGTGACCGTGACCCTGGTCGCGCCGACCAACCTGAACTACCTGATCGTCGAAAGCCCGCTGCCGGCGGGTGCCGAGGCCATCGACCCGTCGCTGCTGACCACCAGCGTCGTCTATGACGAGCCGGGCCTGCAACCCAGCGACACCAGCCGCGGCATCTGGTGGTGGACGCCGACCTCGACCGAGCTGCGCGACGAGAAGGTGGTGATGTTCGCCACCGACCTGCCCGCTGGGACCTACGAGTATACCTACCAGATGCGCGCCAGCCTGCCGGGCCAGTTCCAGGTGCTGCCGGCCGTCGCCTCGCAGATGTACTTCCCCGAAGTGTGGGGCCGCAGCGCAGGATCACAGTTCACGATCACTGAATGACGTCTGAAGGAGGCATCCTTGGAATGCCATTGATCCATTGGTTCGATGGTCGTGCCCATTGTGAAATACAGCGTTAATCCTTTTAGAACATGCCTCTCGAAAATGGACTGCTAAAACCTATGTCGGACAACGCATCATACCATGTTGGACGTCGATCACAAGTTCACAGTAGCGACCGAGCGAACAAAATTGCATTCTTCGAGAAATAACTGTTGGTCACTACCATCGCTGACGTACAACCATAGTAGTCCTTTGAAGCGACCGCATCGCTAATGGCTCGGCGAGACACATTCGATGCCCAACGTTTAACCTGAATCGCGTATTTTTCTCCAGCTCGCCTGGCAATGATGTCTGCACCGAAATCCCCAGAGCCACTTGTCACTTGTACGTCTTCATACCCCTTCTGACGTAGAAGCCATGCCACATAGTGCTCGAAGGTGAAGCCATCCATGTTGTCAACATCCGCCACCTGTATCGCTCGCTGTCGCGCCTCATAGACTCTAGATCTCTCGACTCTAGATCTCTCCCTGATGGACGCATAAAGACCAATCCCCAACAGGGACAGTAGCACTAAGAACATGCAGACTTCCACGCGTTCAAACCTCTAGATCATTAGCCATCGGTCGGCCATTGCACGAATCCACCAGTTCTGTTGCGATTCTCGACTGCGCATCTGCCAAGCTCGGATTCTCAAATAGAGCCCGCGTAATGCTTACATCAGTCTCGGCCGTTGCCAAATCACGCAATGCCAGAAACCTAGCTCGATGTCGCACATAGACCGTCTCCCAAATTGTGTCCTCGGCTTGTAGATCGTCTTCCGAGTCATTCAACCAATCGTCGAGGTCTTCGGATTGGGCGGAGTTCTCGCTCGGCATTTTATACCTCCACATGGGCATCTAATCTTGGAATTCTGGTAGTTTACCCCTGTCAGCATGAAAGGTCAAAACAATGCTCGGATGCCAGGTGGGTGCCATTTCGCGCGCTTGGCAGCCCGCCGCGGCTGTGCTATACTCGTGACCCCAAATCCGTAGGCGCTCAGGCGAGCGCATCGACGTCTGTCAACTGCATACAGGAGGATTATCAAACCATGAAACCAGGACGTTTCGCTCTTCTGTTCCTCGTAGTCCTCTCGCTGCTGGTGGTCGCATGCGCGCCGCCAGCGACACCCGCGCCCGCGGCGCAACCACCTGTTCAGGAACCTGCCGCCGAGCCGACAGCCGAAGCTGCTGCTGAACCAGCGGCCGCAAGCGGCGCGCTGTCAGGCGAGATCGTTGTCGGCTGCGCCCACGCACTCAGCGGACCGATCGCGATCTACGGCGAGCCGATCCACAACGGCATCCTGTTGGCCGCGCAGCAGATCAACGACCAGAAGCTGCTCGGCGACGCCACGCTGGCCATCGTCTGCGAGGACACGGCCGGCGACAAGGCGCAGGCCATTAACGCTTTCCAGAAGCTGATCAACCAGGACAAGGTGGTTGCCATCCTCGGCCCGACGCTGTCCAACTCGGCGTTCGCGGCTGATCCCGTGGCGCAGGAAGCCGGAATTCCCGTGCTGGGTTCCTCCAACACGGCCGCCGGCATCACCGACATGGGCGATTACGTCTTCCGCGACAGCCTGCCCGAGTCGGACGTCATCCCCAACACCATCCTGGTTACCAAGGACAAGCTGGGCTACAGCAAAGTGGCGGTGATGTACGGCAACGATGACCAGTTCACTCAGTCGGGGTACGACGTTTTCGCCGAGGCGCTGGCCGGCAGCGGCACCGAGGTGGTGGCCACCGAGACCTTTGCCAAGGGCGACACCGACTTTTCGGCGCAACTGACCAAGATCGCCGCGCTGGAGCCGGAGGCGCTGATCGTGTCGGCGCTGGCCGAAGAGGCCGCCAACATCATGATCCAGGCCCGGCAGCTTGGACTTGATGTGCCCATCATCGGCGGCAACGGCTTCAACAGCCCCAAGCTGGCGGAGATCGCCGGTCCGGCCGCCGAAGGTGCCATCAGCGGCGCAGCCTGGAACATCGGCAATCCCGCTCCGGAGAACCAGGCCTTTGTCGACGCCTACCGCGCTGCCTACGGCGGCGACCCGGACCAGTTCGCAGCCCAGGCGTACACCGCAACCTGGCTGATGGCGACCGCCATCAAGAACGCCGGCAGCGCCGATCCGGCAGCGATCCGCGACGCGCTGGCCGCCATCACCGACTTCCCCAGCCCGCTGGGCACCTACTCCTTCGACGCCAACCGCAACCCGGTGCATACGCCGGTGGTGCTGATCGTCAAGGATGGGAAGTTTCAGGTGTTTGAGTAGGGAGGCGCCATGATGCGTAATGCGTAATGCGTAATGCGTAGGCAGTGAGTGGGTGTGTTCAGGCTGCAGTTTGTCCGGACCGTTAACCGCAACGTTCAGGTTTTGAAGACGCCTTCACCAACCACGCAATACGAATTACGCATTACGTCCACGTATCACGCCTTCACGCCTCACCGGTCCCTCCATGTTCTGGCAACAACTGGTCAACGCGCTCTGGCTGGGCAGCGTCTACGCCTTGTTTGCGCTGGGCTATACGCTGGTGTTCGGCGTGCTGGACATCCTCAACCTGGCGCATGGCGCGGTGTTTATGTGGGGCGCATTCTTCGGGCTGCTGGCAGTCACAAAGCTCAACATGCCGATCTGGGCCGCGCTGCTGGTGGCGATGTTGGGCGCCGGGATTTTGGGCATCGTGCTGGACCGGGTTGCGTTTCGTCCGCTGAGGAAGCGCAACGCGCCGCAGTTAGCCGCGATCATCAGCAGCATCGGCGCGTCGACCATCCTGGTCAGCCTGGCACAGGGCGCGTTCGGCGCGCAGGTCTCGCGTTTCCCCTTTGACACCCTGCCGGCGCAGGTCTTCACAGCCGGTCCGGTGCGCGTCACGCTGGTGCAGGTGATCGTCTTCGCCGTCTCGCTGGTGCTGATGGCGGCGTTGCTGCTTTTCATGCGCCGCAGCCGCTCCGGCAAGGCCATGCGCGCCGTCGCCTACAGCGGACGCATCTCCTCGCTGCTGGGCATCGACGTCGATCGCATCATCGTTACGACCTTCTTTGTCTCCAGCGCGCTGGCCGGCGCGTCGGGGGTCTTCCTGGGACTGGCCTTCAGCGCGATCAGCCCGTTCATGGGCGCGCCTATCGAGTTGAAGGGGTTGGCGGTGATCATCCTCGGCGGGCTGGGCAACGTGCCGGGCGCGATCCTGGCCGGCTTCCTGCTGGCAGCCACCGAGGTCTTCGGCGTGGCCTACGTTTCCAGCGACTTCCGCGATGCCATCGCCTTTACCGTGCTGATCCTGGTGTTGCTCATTCGTCCTTCCGGCATCCTGGGCACCGCCGTCGAACGGCGCGCCTGAGACCGTCATTCCCGCGGAGGCGGGAATCCACACGTCACGAGCCCTGGACTCCCGCCTCCGCGGGAGTGACGCACCGCTGAAGACCTAATGCTTACACAGTTCCTGACCGACATCTGGCTGGTCTACCGCAGCGTCTTCGAGTTCGCGCTGATCGGCAGCGCGCTGGGCCTCAGCATCTACATCACGCTGCGCACCGGCCTGCTGTCGCTGGCCAGCGCCGGTTTTATGTCAATCGGCGCCTATGTTGGCGCGCTGCTGACGATCCACCTGCACACGCCGCTGCTGGTCAGCGTGCTGGCGGGGGCGCTGGCGGCCGGTGTCATCGGTCTGCTGCTGGGACTGCCCGTCCTGCGGCTCAGCGGCGTCTATCTGGCCATTGCCACCATCGGCTTCGGTGAAGTGGTGCGTGTCTTCATGCTGAACATCGACAATCTGGCGGGCCGCACCATCACCGGCGGCGCCCTGGGGTTGAACAACATCCCGCGCAAAACGGAGACATGGCATCTGGTTCTCTTTGTGGGACTGCTGATCTACCTCTTCGTGCGCATCGACCGCTCGCGCACCGGCCGCGCATTTGACGCGATCCGTCAGGACCACCACGTGGCCGCGTCGATGGGTATCAACGTGGTGCAGTACCGCAACCTGGCGTTCGTGCTCAGCGCACTGATCGCAGGCGCAGCCGGTGTGTTCAGCGCGCACCTGACCTATTTTGTCTCACCCAACGAATACGGTTTCAACGGAGCCGTGCGCATCCTGACCTTCGCGATTCTGGGCGGCTACCTGATCTGGCTCGGCCCCATCGTCGGCGCGTTCATCCTGACCTTTTTGCCGGAACTGCTGCGTTTTCTGGGTCCGTACCGTCCCATCGTCAACGGCGTCGTGTTGATCCTGGCCATCATCTACCTGCCGCGCGGGCTGGTTGATCCGACTTTCTGGCGCAAAGTCTGGCGGCAGCGCGGCAAGCCGCCGTCGCCGCCGCCGCTGGAAACCAGCAGCGAGGCGGCGCCATGACACCGGACGCTCCGCTCTTGCAGCTCAGCAGCGTGACGAAGCACTACGGCGGTCTGGCCGCCCTCAACCAGGTCAGTTTCGAGATCGCGCGCGGCGATATTATGGGTCTGATCGGTCCCAACGGCGCGGGCAAAACCACCCTGCTGAACGTCATCAGCGGGCTGGCACAGGAAACCAGCGGTACGGTACTGTTCAACGGCGGCGACATCACCAGCCTGCCCGCGCACCGCATTGCCAGCCTCGGCATTGCCCGCACCTACCAGAACATCCGCCTCTTCAACGAGATGACGGTCGAGCAGAACCTGCTGCTGGGCCGGCATACGCGCACCCGCAGCGGCATGGCCAGCTCGCTGCTGTTGTTGCCCCGCCAGCGACGCGAGGAACGGCAACTGCGCGACGACACGGCCGCGCTGCTGCAACGGATGGACATGCTTGCACGACGCGACGCTATCGCCGGCGAGCTGGCCTACGGCGACCAGCGGCGCATCGAGATCATCCGCGCGCTGGCGGCTGACCCGTTGCTGTTGCTGCTGGACGAGCCCAGCGCAGGTATGAACGAGAGCGAGACCGAGCAGCTTGGCCGCTTCATCCTCGACGTGCGCAACCAGGGCGTCACGATCCTGATCATCGAGCACGACATGAACCTGATCTCGCAGGTTTGCGATCAGGTGGTGGTGCTGAACTTCGGGGAGGTGATCAGCCAGGGCACGCCGCAGCAGGTGCAGAGCGATCCGCTGGTCATCGAGGCCTACCTCGGCCAGGAGGAGGACTGATGGCGCGCGCGCTGCTGACCGTGGATAACCTGCAAACCAACTACGGCGCGATCCGGGCGGTCAAGGGCATTTCGTTCGTGGTCGAGGCGGGCGCGACGGTGACCCTGATCGGCGCCAACGGCGCGGGCAAGTCCACCACGCTCAACACCATCAGCGGGCTACTGAAGCCGGCCGGCGGGACGGTCACGTTCGACGGCGTGGACATCACCGGCTGGCGGGCCGACCGGGTCACCGCCGCCGGTCTGGTGCAGGTGCCGGAGGGCCGCGAGGTGCTGGCGCCGCTGACCGTCGCCGAGAACCTGGAACTGGGGGCCTACACCCGCCGCGACAAAGAAGTGGCGCAGGACATGGCGCGCATTCTGGACCGCTTCCCGCGCCTGGCCGAGCGGCGCGACCAGCAGGCCGGCTCTCTCAGCGGCGGCGAGCAGCAGATGCTGGCCATCGGCCGGGCGCTGATGGCGCGTCCCAAGCTGCTGATGCTGGACGAACCCAGCATGGGCCTGGCGCCGGTGCTGGTGCGCGACGTGTTCGAGATCATCAGCGAGATCCAGGCCCAGGGTACGACTATCCTGCTGGTGGAGCAGAACGCCAAGAAAGCGCTGCGAGCCGCCGACTACGCCTACGTTCTGGAGCACGGCGTCATCACCCAGGAGGGGACGGGCGCAGCCCTGTTGCAAGACACCCGCATCGTGGCGGCGTATCTGGGCAGCGGGCACTAAAGAGTTGCCATCTTTTCGGAAAAGATGGCAACTCTAGCGTTACCGGCGCGCGACGCGCAGAGTCCCCGGCTGTATGGCCGGGGACTTTGCTATCAGCGGCAGAACATCCTACGCAGATGACGACTGCTGCGCGACTACTGCCTCTGCACGGAGCAAGCGGGAGCGGTGGAAGACACCGAAAGCTGCGCCAATGACAAGTCCGATCATCGTGCCCAGCAGCGGCTGGCCGAAGGCCAGCCCGACGCCGATGCCGATGCCGACCAGTGTCGCGATGGGTCCGGCGACGGCGACGATCGTGCCTTGCCAGCGAGCGAAAGCCAGCGATGCGACCTCGGAACCGGGCAGGCGTTCCGCTCGCCGGCTGGCCATCAGCAGGCCGATCAGCAGTGCCGGCCGGACCAGGTTGATGACGTTCTGCACGGTGTTGCCGGGCGCCAGATTGCCGGTGGCGGCGATGTCCCAGAAGTGAACGACCGTTGCGCCGACGCTCATGACGGCTGCGCCGATGACCGTTGCCTCGCGGAAGCCGTCGCGCCGCGACATGGCGACGATGGCCAGGATGCCATAGCTGAGGTTGGCGAAGCCCATTTCCAGTTGGAAGGGGCTGCCTGCTGCCCAGCCGATGGCCTCAGCGACCTGATCGGAGGCGAAGATATGGCCTGCCCAGTTGCTGATGCCAGCGGCCGCGCCCAGGGCGAACATGTAGACGAGGAAGACTTCGATGCGCCGCTCATGGCTGCGGGCGCTCTTGTCGAGAGCGACTGTCAGCGCCGCCAGCAGCAGCGGCAGAACAACAAATACAAAGGTTCGTAGCAGGAAATCGGACATGGGAATGCTCCTTTTGAGTTGATGGGTTGCGTGTTTCTTTTCGCTGGCCCCAGTCTCTCACGCCCCCGTTATCTGACCGTTACAACGGCGCTATCAGAGTAGCAAAGAGCGTTACAACTGCGTTTTTGCCCGAAAAACAGCCCCAGCGCCGGTCGAATTTGCAGCGGCTTGCGCAATCTGCCAAAATGACGATACTGTCCCCGTCACCATCCCGCCCTGCCAATAACCATCAACCGCTGCCCACTCACCATTAACCATTTGTCCGCCATGCCCCTTCACGTTCACCTCTTCGGCGCCATCGAACTGATCGCAGCCGACCAGATCCTGCCCCGCCTGGCGACGGCCAAGGCCGAGGCGCTGCTGGCATACCTGCTGGTGGAAGAGGCGCAGCGGCCGGGCGCGTCGCATCGCCGCGAGGGATTGATGGCGCTGCTCTGGCCTGACATGCCGCTGGAGTCGGCGCAGCTCAACCTGCGCCAGACCCTCTACCGCCTGCGTCAGGGGCTGCCCGACGACGCGACGCTGCTGCTCAGCGACCGGCAAGCGGTGCAGATAAACCCGGACGCAGGCTATGGCTGCGACGTGGCCGAGTTTCTGACGCTGCTGAGCCAGGCTGAACAGGAGCAGCCGCCAGCGAGTGCGCAGACGCTGGCCACGGCAGCCGCGCTTTACCGCGACGACCTGCTGGCCGGCTTCTTCTTGCCCGACAGCGAGAGCTTCGAGACGTGGGCGCAGACACAGCGGCAGCGCTTTCGCCGGCAAGCTCAGGACGCGCTGAGCCAACTGGCCGGGCAGACGCTGGACAACGGCGATTACGACGCAGCCGCGGCCTTCGCTCGCCGCCAGATCGAGATCGACAACCTCGATGAACCTGCCCACCGCCAGTTGATGACCGCCCTGGCGCTAAACGGGCAACGCAACGCTGCCCTGGCGCACTACGGCGAATTGACGCAACTCCTGACCGAAGAACTGGCGGCCGAACCAGACCCCGAGACAACCGCGCTGGCCGAGGCCATCCGCGCCAGGAAACTGGCCGGACGCGCTGAGCCGCCGACTCCACAGCCACAGCCGCGGACTGCACGACCAGACGACGCAGCCGCGCGCCGTATCTTGCTGGACAAGGTGCGCGCCTTCTGGATCGAGGGCGTCCTGGAGCAGTCGCTGCACGGCGCGGCGCTGATCGAGCTGAGCAAGGAGGCGCAGCCGGGAGCGCTGGCCAACCCTTGGGAGACGGTCGTGCAACGTCCTGATCTGCCGCCGCGGCCGCTGCCCGCGGATCAGTCGATTCTCGACACGTTCGACGGTGCAGGGCAAGCGCTGCTGATCTTGGGCGCGCCCGGCGCAGGCAAAACCACCACACTGCTGGATCTGGCGCAGCTGCTGCTCGAACGGGCTGCCGCTGACCTATCCGCGCCTGTCCCGGTCGTTTTCAACCTTTCCTCCTGGTCGGAGCGCCAGCCGAGCCTTGATGACTGGCTGGTTGAGGAACTCAATGCCAAATACCTGATCCCGCACAAGATCGGACGCACCTGGATCGACACCGACCAGCTCCTGCTGCTGTTGGATGGGCTGGACGAGATGCGGCAGGACGCTCAGGCCGCCTGCGGCGCAGCCATCAACCAGTTTCGCCGGGATCACGGCCTGACCCCCATCGCAGTCTGCTGCCGTGCAGAGGAGTATAAGCTGCTTCCAGAGCCGCTGGCGCTCAACAATGCGCTGCTCTTGCAGCCACTGGGGGATGAACAGGTCAGCGACTATATCCGCGCAGGCGGTGCGGGCCTGAACGCTGTAGCCGATCTGCTGGCCGAGGACGGCGACTTGCGTGCCCTGATGCGCTCGCCGCTGATGCTCAGCGTGGCTGCGCTGGCCTATCGGGACGCGATCCCCGACGATCTGGCGCAACTGCAATCGTCCAGTGATCGGCGTAACCACATCTTCGCCGCCTATGTGCAGCAGATGTTTCGCCGTCGCGGCAACCGTGCTGGTCGCGGCCATATAACGCCAGCCGAGACCACGCACCACCTCAGCTGGCTGGCGCGCTCGTTGACCAGCCACGGTCAGGCAGTCTTCCTGCTGGAGCAGTTGCAGCCCGACTGGCTACGCGCCGGCGGCCAGCGCTGGTTCTACGCGATCCTCTCGCGCGCCACATTGGGTCTGGTGATGGGCCTGATCTTCCTAGTGGGCTTTGCCGAGTTGGCGTTGCGGACTATGAACGGCGGCGTAATTGCGGCTTGCCTGCTTTTGGGCTTGATCGTGGGCGCAGCAGTGGGGGTATTCACCGCAGTCGGCTTTGAACGACAGGTGCGCGCCGGGCCGGGCGCCAACGTCTCGCAGCCGCGGGGTTGGCGGCTGCTGGTCTGGCTGGCCGCGCTGGGCCTGTTCACCTTCGCGCTCGCGATGCTGCTCTTTCAGGCCGTCGGCGCAAGCTTCGAGCAGGCATCCAGTGCGGGCTACGGCAATGCGCTGGCCTTCGTGCTCTTCTTCGGGCTGGACAGCCGGCGGGTCAAGGGGCTGCGCGACATCCATCCGGTGGAGACGCTGACGTGGTCGTGGCCGGCCGGGCTGCGCGGCAGCATTCCGGGGCTGGTGCTGGGCGCGGCAGCGGGCCTGCTGGATCAGTACGTTACCGGCAGCAACGCCCAGTCGTCGGTGGTGGTGATGTTCGCGGCAGTGGGTGGCTTGATAACCGGATTGATCGGCGGCCTGCGCTCCGGGGTGATTCCGGTGCATGTGGCGCCGAACCAGGGAATGCGGCTGTCGCTGCGCACCAGCCTGTTGGTAGGCAGCATCTTCGCCGTGGTCGCGGCCGTCGTGATGGCCGTCGTGTTTCGCCTCGCCAGCGGCGCTGAACTGCTGGAAAGCGCGGCGGTCGCGCTGCAGGTGGGGATAGCGCTGGGCGGCGCGGCCTGGCTGGGCTTCGGCGGCATCGCGCTGATCAACCACGTCACGCTGCGGCTGTTGCTGCAGCGCGAAGGCAGCATCCCCCAGCGCTATCCCCATTTCCTGGACGCCTGCGTCGATCTGATCTTCCTGCGTCGTGTCGGCGGCGGTTACATTTTCGTGCATCCGCTGCTGCAAGGGTATTTCGCCAGACTGGATAATAACAGGACGTCAGGATGATGCTGCGCCCCTGACGTCTGAGCGGGACACATCGCCTTTCCAGAACCTGTGGATTATGGTACAATCCTGGCAGGATCTTTTGCTGTGAAGCTTGGGCGACTACCCGTTGCTTGCGAAAGACCAGCCCTTTCGGGAGGAAATCTATGAGACGTTCGTATTGTCTTGCAGCTTTGTTGCTCTTGGCGATGCTGGCGGCAGGTTGTTCAGCAGCTACGCCCGCGCCAACTCCCCCCAGCACACCTGTGGCCACATCCACGCCGCGTCCCACGGCGACAGCCACTCCCGTCCCAACCGACACCCCAACACCCAGCCCGTTGACGCCTGCTGCCATCTTTCAGCAGGTTTCACCCTCGATAGCTTATGTCGAAACGGAAATCGGCTCTGGCAGCGGTTTTCTCATCGAGGGTGGCTATCTCGTCACCAACGCCCATGTCGTCGAACCTTTCGAGACGGTACGGGTCGTGTTTCCTGATGGCGCCGAGTTTCTTGATGCCCCTGTTGCCAACGTAGACCTGCTGGCAGATTTGGCAATAGTTGGGCCACTGGATACGGAACTCCCCCCACTGGCGTTGAAAGATCGGGAGGATCTGGCAGTCGGCAGCCGGGTCTACCTGATCGGCTATCCCGGTGAGGTAGACAAGTTTCCTCAACCTACCATCTCGGGCGGGATAATCTCGCGAATGCGCGAGTGGACAACAGCCGGCATTTCGTTCTTTCAAACAGATGCATCGGTGGCGGGCGGGCAAAGCGGCGGTATCCTGGCATCAGAACTGGGAGAGCTGATTGGCATTTCCGGCCAGGCATTTGCCGGCGCCAAGTACGCCCTGGTGGCGTCGGCCAAAGACATCGAACCACGAGTGGACGCACTCATCCGCGGCGAGGACATCGATGGCCTGGGCAAGCGGATGACGTACGATCCCACCAAGGCTAACAAGCACCAACTGGTAGTTCTGGAAGACGACTGGACCACTGATACCTTCGTGATGCAGGAACCGCTGGGGACCAGCATCACGCTGGACCTTGATGGCGAAGCGGATTTCGGGTTCTTCGTGCAAGACCCGGCCGGTTTCTGGGTTGCGTTTGAAAACAACTCATACGGCAACAAGGAACATGCGGAGTTTGTTACTGAGGTTCTGGGACCCCATTTCATCACCGTCTACCAGAACGACAAGCGCAATTCGGTGGCAGACCTGAGAAGCAACGTCAAACTGGCGCCTTTGCGGGATCCCGACGACCGGCTACAGCCAAAACTGGGCGAACCGACTGCCGGCAACATCGATTATCCAGGCGACAGCGATGTCTTTCGTTTATACCTGCACGCGGGCGATAGGGTAAACATTCATGTCGAGTCGCTCATCATAGACCCGGTGGTCATGATCGATATGGTGGCGATACCGAACGACGACGATGATCCCATGAAAGATGACGATAGCGGCGCGGGTATCTTCGGTCGGGACGCGGAGCTGACCCTCGAAGCGCCTGAAACCGGCTCATATCTGCTGATAGTTGAGGCTACCAACCACCAGACGGGCGGCTACGTTCTGACTGTCGCCAATTCGCAAGAAGGGGATCCCACGCCCATGGCGCCCGCCCCCACGCCAACCCCGATTGCCAGCTCGCTTGGCAACATGAACCTCTACACCTCGCACGCTTTACCTGCCTTCAGCTTCCAATACCCGGAAGGCTGGTCTGATCGCTCCGCAAACGCCGCGTATAACCGGATGTGTACGCAAGTCGACGCCTGCCTTTTCAGCACAGATCCACCCTTGGTGCTGGCAATCACCCTGGAAGACCTGTCTGCCCTCGGTTTCGCCGCTATGACGCAAGAAGACTACACGCAATTGACCATCACAGGGCTGGAAACCATCGACCCCAACTCCGAACTGTTGAGGCAGGAAACCTATATCAACGAACAGGGGACCGAGATCACAGAGCTTGAATACCAGTTAGAAGGTGGTCGGGTTTTTGCCCGACGGTTGATCCATGTGATTGACGAGCAGGGAGTCAACGTTACCGCCTTGATCCCGGGTCAACTGCCAAATCAGAGCGCCGAGCAAGCAGCATTGGTGGACGAGTTGCACGAGGAATCCAACCGGCTGGTGGATTACATCTTCAACAGCTTCGCAGAAGGAAACAAATAGCGATAACAAGAGCCCAAACAGGCAAGTCTCATTCGCGATTGCCGCATGGGATCAATGGAACTTGCCGTCACACTGGCGATGCTTGCACGTCAGGAGTATTGGAAGGTCAGTTCAAAGACCGCCGACTCGAGAAGTGTGATTCGGGCTTTGACATCAACGTTGCACGCGGCTGACCGCTATGCGCGTCGGGTGCGAAGTTTGCACCCGGCGCCACCAACCTTACGACGGAGGGATCTCAATGAAACTTCGAACCACTGCTGCACTGCTGCTAGCCCTGCTGGCATTCGCGGGATGCGCTGCCTCGCCTGCCGCACCCACTGAGCCGGCCGCGACTGATACCGCGCCGGCAGCCGCCGCGTCCACCCCTGCCCCAACCGCCACACCCAATCCGTCGCCGACGCAGGTTCCCAGCGACACGCCCACAACGGCGCCGATGACGCCGTCCGACCTGTTCGACAAGGTGTCACCTTCGGTCGCGTTCATCGAGACGGAGCGCGGCAGCGGCAGCGGCGTCCTCATCGACGACGGCTACGTGGTGACCAACGCGCACGTCGTCTGGCCGTTCACCGAGGTGCGAGTCGTGTTTCCTGACGGCAGCGAGTTCACCGACGCGCCGGTGCTGGCCTGGGACCTGATCGGCGACCTGGCAGTCGTGGGACCGATTGAAACGGACATCAGCCCCGTTACTTTTCTGACGGACGAACGGCTCCTGGTTGGCAAGGACGTCTACCTGATCGGCTACCCCGGCGAGGTGGACAAGTTCCCGCAGCCGACCATCTCGCGCGGACTGGTGGCGCGCCTGCGCAACTGGCCCGCCATCGACATGACCTACCTCCAGACCGACGCAACCATCGCGGGCGGCCAGAGCGGCGGCGTGCTGGTGTCAGACCGGGGGGAAGTCGCCGGCATTTCTGGCAATTTCTTCCCTGACACCAGTTTTGCGCTGGTGGCGTCGGCTCAGGACGTGCTGAAGCGGGTTGACGGACTGATCGCGGGCGAGAATGTCGATGGACTGGGACGGCGTCCGGTGCTAGATGAAGCGGAAGCCGACACACACCATATGCTGGTCATGAGCGACAACCTGGCAAGCCAATCTTTCACCTTCAACGGCGTCAAGGGCGAAGAAGTCGAGATCGATGTGGACGCGGTGTACGATTACGCGTTTCTGGTAATCGATCCTCTTGGTCAGATTGTCGCCTATGCAGACGACACTGAAACCGGAACCGAACATGCGAGATTCGACGCGGAACATGATGGCATGTACGTCGTCGACGTATATCAGTTCGAGAACCATCCCAGCGCGGGGTCGATCTCCAGCACGGCCGAGCTGACGCCGCTGATGGACTGGGACGACCGCAAACGCCCGGTTATCGGTGAGGCAATCCCCGGCAACATTGACTTCATCAACGACATCGATCCCTATCGCATCTTCTTGAACCAGGACCAGGAGATCACCGTCCGTGTCGAATCGGTTATGATCGATCCACTGGTCATGGTCGACATGGAGGCCATTCAAGAGGACGACGACGAGCCGCCGTACGACGATGACAGCGGCAAGGGACTCTTCGGCATGGACGCGGAAATGTCCTACCGTGCGCCGGCTGATGGCATCTACCACATCCTGGTGGAGTCGGCCACAAACTCCGAAACTGGCGGCTACTTCCTCACCGTCAACGAGGCGCAGGCAGGCGACCCAACGCCCATGGCGCCGGAGCCGACGCCAACGCCGATCCGCAGCGCACAAGGCAACATGACGCGCTATGAGAGCGAGGGGACGCCCACGTTCCGCATCGACCATCCAACCGACTGGTATGCAGTCTCACCATCTTCAGCGACGGCCGTGCTCTGCAGATTCGTCACCTACTGCCGAGCAACTACCGACGAACAAGTGGTCCTTCTGATCGCCGAAGAACGCCTGGCCGATTACAACCTGGGCGACATCACCCTGGAGGATTACGCTGCTTTGACGCAAGAGGTCATCGAGTCGCAGCCAGGATCGCCGGAGGTGACGCGATCAGAAGTGATAACCAACACCCGCGGCATTCCCTTGCACGTCCTTGAGTACGAGTTAGCGACCGGACGGCTGCGCGCTGTCCGCCTCATGACCATTCACAAGGGCGTTGCGTTCAACGCAACCATAATCATGCCGGCAGTGCCACCCGGCGCCGATGACAGCTACAGACAGTCGATCGAGCAGCAGCACCGTAGGATGGACGCCATTATCGAGCACATGATCGACTCGTTCCTGGTTCAAGACTGACCTGCTCGCGCGAAGAGTTGGCATCTTTGCCGAAAAGATGCCAACTCTTGCTTCCCCACGCAAAAGGCCGGTCCCTGAGGGGGCCGGCCTTTGTATGCTTTTCCGCACGGTCGCTGTGCTAGCCAGCGCTGCCGCGTCGCACCCACTGGGTGCCCGATCAGCTCTGCGGCGTATGGCAGGTCGTGCAGGTGTCCACCGGTCGGTCGGTGTGGTCCGCGGGGAAAGGTTTGACGCCGCCTTCGCCGTGACAGGTGAGACACTGGGTTTCCATTCCAACGATGGAATGAGGAATTCCAGGCGCCGCTGATCCGCCGCTATCGTCAAGCTGATGGCAGGTCAGACACGTGTCAACCGTCCGGCCTTCGTGATCTGCCGGAACCGGCTTGACACCGGCCGGCCCGTGACACGTCAGACACTGGTCTTCGATGCCGACAACCGAGTGCGGTACCATGGGAATGCCACTGGATGCTTCCTCGGTCGGCTCGACGGCCTCCTCTGTTGGCGCTTCAGTCGCCGCTACGGTCGCCGTAGGTGGAACGGGCGTGTCCGTGGGCGGAACAGGTGTATCGGTAGGTGAAGCGGGTGTATCCGTCGCAGGAACCGGTGTATTTGTGGGCGGAACGGGCGTATTAGTGGCCGGGACCGCGGTCGCGGTTGGCTCGACGACCGGCGCCTGGGTTGCCTGCGCGGGTGCGGCTGTTGGCTGGGCAGATGTTCCGCCACATCCGGCAACCAGTAAGGCGAGAATCACCATCAGGACAACGAGTCGCTTGTGCATAGGTTTCTCCTTTTCAATGTCAATCGATAGCAAGGTTGGATGGGTTTACCTGGTCCGTTGGAGAACGTCAGGCAAGTGAGACAGGAAACGATTATACTCCCGGCCCCTATTGCATGCAAGCGCTCACGGCGCAAGAATCCGCCAGCCCAGGACCATGGCAACGGCATGTTCGCGGGTGTGGGAGATGCTGAGTTGCCAGCCGGTGATACCCAGCGCCTCAGCTCGCGCCCGCGCCTTGCCGTGCAGCAATACCACGGGCTGTCCGCTGTTCTGGCGCGTGACCTCGATCTCCGTCCAGTCTATCCAGCCGGCGTCATGCTCCTGCTGGGGCGCCCAGCCGGTTCCCAGCGCCTTGCTGACCGCCTCCTTCGCTGCCCAACGCGCGGCCAGCGACGACATCCGCTGTCCGCAGTAGCTGATCTCGCCCTCCGTGTACACACGGCGCAGAAAGCGTTCGCCCCAGCGCTCCACAGCCTGTGCGATACGCTCAACCTCAACAATATCAACGCCGATTGAATACATGGAAACCTACGGCAGCCGGCCGCCGCGGGCGGCGATAAACAGCCGGCACCACTCTTCCCGGCTCAGGGTTACATCATCAGCCAGGCAGCTATCCGCAATGCGTTGCGTGTTTGTTGTGCCCAGCACCGGCTGAATGCCAGCCGGATGGCGCAGCAACCACGCCAATACGATGGCTGCGCCGGTCGTCTCCTTTTCTGCCGCAAATTGGGCAACCAGCTCAGCCGCTGCCAAAACGTTGTCCGGAGCATCATGAGGTGGGTTCGTCAGCGCGCCTTGCGCGACCGGCGACCAGGCCTGGACGAGGATACCGTGCAGCCGGCAGTAGTCCAGCGTGCCGCTGGCGTTGACATACACCGCCTCACGCTGGTTGGCCAGCACACCGTCGTCGATGAGGTAGCTATGCAGCAGGTTCACCTCCAACTGGTTGACCACCAGCGGCTGATCGACGAACGCCTGAAGCAGGGCAATCTGCGCGCCGGTGTGGTTGGAGACACCAAACGCGCGCACCTTGCCGCTACGGTGCAACTCGTCAAACGCGCGCGCCACTTCCTCCGGCTCCACCAACGGATCAGGGCGGTGCAGCAGCAGGATGTCGAGGTAGTCAGTTTCCAGGCGGCGCAGGATGCCCTCGACGCTGGCGATGATGTGTTCGTAGCTGAAATCGTAGCGGCCGGGCGAGTGCGGCGACGGATCGCCCGGGAAGCGTATGCCGCACTTGCTCTGCAGCACGATCTGCTCGCGGTCGACTGCGAGATCTTGCAGCGCTTCGGCAAACACCGTCTCCGATTTGCCGCGCATGTAAATGTCGGCGTGGTCGAAGATGTTGATGCCGCGTTCCAACGCCGCGGCAACCGACTTTACCGCACGCTTGCGATCCTCAGTCGTCAGGGGATCATCGCCCCAGCTTCCGCCCAGTCTCATGCAGCCATACGACAGGCGCGACACCGGGAGGTCAATTCCGGGAATCTGATAGGTTTTCATGGTTGGTCTAACGCTCCAATCTGCATGCCGGACGGCTTTGCGCGGTGGTCCGGGGACGATCCCCTCGGTTGCGCCAGCCAGACGCGGGTTTGCCGAACTGCGTTACATCTGCGCTTCAGGACCGGCGATGGCGACGACGTGGGCATCGGGACGCAGGTAATCGCTGGCTACCGCGCGCACCTGCTCCGCGGTAACGCTGTTGACCATATCGGCGTAGCGGTGCAGGTAGTCCAGACCCAGCTCGTACCACACCATGTCAAGGATCGTATCCGCGACGCCTTCGTTGGTCTCCAGCCGCAGCGGCAGTGAGCCGGTCAGCAGCGCCTTGCTGTCGCCCAGCTCCTCCTCCGGCACCAGTTCGTTTGCCAGACGGGCCAGTTCCTCGTTGACGGCTTCCAGACAGCGCTCGACGTTGGCGGGGTTGACACCGGCGATGACCTCCCACGCGCCCGGCTCTTTGCTGGCGGCCACGCTGCTGTAGGCATAATAGGCCAACCCGTGCTGTTCGCGCACGTTCTCACCCAGCCGCCCCATCATGCCGAAGCGGCCCAGCACGGTGTTGGCAAGCCGCACAGCATCGTATTCGGGATCGCTGCGGCGCACCGCCGGCCCGCCCAGCACGATATCGGTCTGCACCTTGCCCGGCAAAACCTGTTCCCGGCGCAGTACGCTGGGCACCGGTTTGACAGGTGGATACTGAACCGCTGGCAGGCTGCCAGCCTGCCAGCCGCCGAGACCAGCCTCCAGTGCGCGCAACACGGCATCACCTGTCACCGCACCGACGACCACGATCGCGCCGCCGGCCGGGCTGATGTTGCGCTGATAGTACGATGTCAGATCCTCACGCGTCAACGCGGCGACCGTTTCGTGCAGCCCATCCACCGGCCAACTGTAAGGATGGCCGTCGTAGACCGCCTGGCGGAACAGGAGCGACGCAACGGAGCGGGTGTCGTTGTCACGTTCCTGTAAGTGTGTCAGCCGCTGGCCGCGCACGCGTTCGACATACTCGGCCGGAAAGACCGGATTGACCAGCACGTCGCTGACCACATCGACCAGCAGGGCGAAATCCTCAGCCAGCGCCTTGCCGTCGATTCCGATAGCATGTCGCCCGCTGTAGATGCTGAAGGACGCACCGACCGCCTCGACCTGTTCATTGATAGCCTCGAATGACC
Organism: Anaerolineales bacterium; assembly: GCA_020634615.1. Taxonomy (GTDB): domain Bacteria; phylum Chloroflexota; class Anaerolineae; order JAAEKA01; family JAAEKA01; genus JACKBK01. Next base: position 128,869 of record JACKBI010000010.1, on the reverse strand, counting down.
GCGTCTTGGTGCCGCGGCGCATCACCGCGGCCGTCATGCTGGCCAGCCCGGCCTGCGCCGCCGCCTCGTACACCGCCCCACCGGCGACGTAGCCATTGATCACCACCGACGGGCTGGCGTGGTTTTCCAGCACAAAGACGCGCAGACCGTTGTCCAGCGTCGCCTGGTAGATGTTGTCGGGGCCGGGAAGTGAGTTTGATTTCATGAAGGAATTTCCTTGAGAGCGGATTGATGCGTCGGGTGCAATGCGTGACACCGGCTTCTGACCGTTGATGCCTGCTACCTATTCATCGTCTGTCGGTACGTAGCGCGCCACGGTTCGCTTGCAGGCATCCAGATAGCTCGCAGCGACTCGCTGGACGTCCTCCGCGGTAACGGCTGCCAACGAGTCGGGGAAACGGTTCAACCAGTCCAGATCGGCTACGATCTCGGCAAAGCCGAGCCAAAAGGCCTGGTCGGTGACGCTCTCAGCGGAGTAGGTGAACTGGGCACGGGTCTGGTGGACGGCCTTGCGCAGCTCGTCAGGTGTTACCGGCTCGCGCGTCAGCCGATCCAGTTCAGCCAGCAGGGCAGCTTCCAGATCGTCCAGCGACTGGCCATCTTGCAGGGTGGCGGAGCAGATGAACAGATAGGGATCGATGGTGGGCAACAGATACGAGGACGCTTCGCTGGCCAGCCCGCTGTCCACCAGCGCTTTGTAGAGCCGCGAAGAACGGCTCGGCTCGCCGTCATGGAAGAGCGACATGGAGCGCGCGCCGCCCAACAGCGTATCAATGACCGCCATCGGGAAGAAGTCTTCATCCAGCGCGGGCGGCGCATGGAATCCGATGGTCAGGTAAGCGGTCTCGCCAGGGCCTTCGACGACACAGCGACGTTCGCCGCGCTGCACCGGCTCGAGGCCGCGAACGGCCTCCCGTGGCGGTCCGGCCGGCAAGTTGCCGAAGTAAGATTTGATCTGGCGCAAGACCTGCTCGGCGTTGAAGTCGCCAACCGCCACCACCACCGCGTTGCTGGGCGAGTAGTATTCCTGATAGTGGCGCTCCAGGTCGTCGCGTGTCATTGCATCCAGGTCGCTCTGCCAGCCGATGGTCATGTGGCCGTAGGAATGAACCTTGAATGCCATCGAAACGAGCTCCTCGTGCAGCAGCCATGCGGGGTAGTTCTCGCTGCCCTGGCGCTCGGAAATGATCACCGTTCGCTCCAGCTCTGCGCCCTCCTCAAGGAAGATCGCATTGACCATACGATCCGCCTCGACAGCCATGGCCAGATCGATATCTTCGGCCGGCAGTGTCTCGTAGTAGCTGGTCCAGTCGAGGTAGGTCATCGCGTTGTGGTCGCCGCCCCGGCGGCTGATGAGCCGGTCGGCCACGCCCGCCGGGAACTGCTCCGTGCCGCGGAACATCATGTGCTCCACCCAGTGCGAGATGCCGGTGATCCCGACCTGTTCGTTGCGGCTGCCGACGCGGTACCAGACCCAAAACGAGGCCACCGGCGCGCGGTGGGTTTCTTTCAGGATCACGGCCAGGCCGTTGTCGAGATAGGTTTTCAAGACGCCGTCTGCAAGCAATTGAGATCTCCTGGTGGTGTGCTTAGGGGTTACTGCTCTGGCCAGTCTCCGACCGAGCCAGTGTCGTTCATTGCCGCTCTGGCCGGTCTCCTGATCGAGCCACGTTGAGGGTTATCTATGGATGCGTACGTATGAACAGCGCCAGGCTCGGTTGGAGACCGGCCAAAGCGAGTCAGCAAGGGGGCCATTCATGCCCCTGCAGGTGCGTACTGACCGACAATAGCGATATCTCGCTGCAGATATCTGTCAGCGACACGCTGAACATCGGCGGCGGTGACTGCCGCGACCCGATCGGGAAATTCCAGCAGCCATGGCAAGTCGGCCACGATTTCACTGAAACCCAACCAGTAGCCCTGGCTGCTTGCTCGTTCGGAGCCGAAGATGAACTGGGCGCGCGTTTGTTTGACAGCGCGCATCAACTCACTATCTGTGGGCACCGACTGGCGGGCAGTCTCGATCTCAGTCCAAAGCGCGTCCAGCACACGCTCAGGTTCGACGCCGTGGCGCACAGTCGCACCCACGGTGAAAAGGTACGGATCAGCCGTCGGTCGCATGGAGCTGCCGGCGCTGGCAGCAAGCTCGGTCTGCACTACGTTACGGTAGAGCCGGCTGGTACGAAAACCAGCGCCACCCGTGCCGCCGAGGTTGCTTGCCCCGCCCAGGATGCTGTCCAGCACCAACAGCGGGAAGTAGTCATCGTCCAACGCATCCACAGCAGGAAACAGAATCTGCACGTGGGCTGTCGGCTCCGGTCCAGTCAACTGCACGACAATAGGCCCGTTGCGCGCTTGCCCGGATGGCCGACCGGCCGCGCTGCCGGTGTCGTTGATCGCTCGTCGCGGCGGCACAACGCCAAAAAGCTGCTCGATGCGAGCCATCAACCAGTCGGGGGCGAAACTGCCTGCCACCACGACAACCGCGTTGTCCGGTCCGTAGTTCTGCTGGTAGTGCTGCCACAGCTCATCGCGGGTGATGCGCTGCAGATCGTCGCCATAGCCGATGACAGGGTGCCCGTAGCCATGCGCTGGAAACGCGGCAGCCATAACCTGCTCGCGCAGCCGGTAGGCCGCTGAGTTCTCGCGACCGGCGCGCTCAGCCAAAATGATGGTCCGCTCGGCCTCGACATCCTCGCTGTCAAAGCGCGCGTTGACCATGCGATCAGCCTCGATCTGCAACGCCGTATCCAGCTCGCCGGCCGGCAAGGTCTCGTAGTAAACGGTGTAGTCGCTGGATGTCATCCCATTGCGGACGCCGCCCAACCGCGCCACCATCTTGTGGACGCTGCTGCCCGGGAAACGCTCCGTGCCGCGGAAAAGCATGTGCTCCACCCAGTGGGTCAGACCGGTCTGTGGCCGACGCTCGACGCGGCTACCGACGCGATACCAGACCCACAGGCTGGCCACCGGCGCATGGCCCGCAGTTGCGCGCAGCAGCACCGTCAGCCCATTGGCCAGGCGGTAGCGCAGCACGCTGTTATCGGGCGAGAGCCTGGTCACACGCTGTACGGGATCGCCGGGGTGATGTTGACAGCATCGTCTGAATCGCTGTTCAGCCAGATGCCGCGCCCAACGCCGTGGTAAATGAACCCGTGGTCGCGCATGATCTCCGGGTCATACAGGTTGCGCCCGTCGAAGATGACCGGTGTGCGCATGGCCCGGCGCACTCGCCCCATGTCCAGGTGGCGAAACTCGTTCCACTCTGTGCAGACCACAATCGCGTCGCAGCCCTCGGCCAGATCGTAGGCATCCTCGGCCAGTTGCATATCGGGCATCTCACGCGCCGCAGCCCGCATGGCCACCGGGTCATACCCCTTGACTCTCACGCCCTCGTTGCGCAGCAGGTGGGCGATCTCCACGGCGGGCGCCTCGCGCATGTCGTCGGTGTTGGCTTTGAAGGCCAGCCCAAGCAGCCCGATATGGCGATCCTGCAGGCGGCCCAGCTCCTGGCGCAACTGGTGGATCACCCGTCGCCGCTGGTCGCGGTTGATGTCCATCACCGCCCGCAGCAGCGCCGGATGCGTGCCGTGGATCAGCGCCATGTGCTCCAGCGCCAGCACGTCCTTGGGGAAGCAGGAGCCACCGTAACCCAATCCGGCATCGAGGAAGTAGCGCCCGATACGCTTGTCATAGCCCATGCCCGCGGCAACTTCCTTGACATCCGCGCCCAGCTTTTCGCAGATGGCGGCGATCTCGTTGATGAACGAGATACGGGTCGCCAGGAACGCGTTGGAGGCATACTTGATCATCTCGGCAGTACGCAGGTCGGTGACTACGATCGGCGCACGCAGAGCCAGATGCAACTGCGCCACCTTTTCGGCCGCGTCCTTGTCCAGCGACCCCAGAACTACACGGTCCGGGTTGAGAAAATCAGAGATTGCTGACCCCTCGCGCAGAAACTCGGGATTGGAAACCACTGCGAATTCGATGGGCTGCGGCTGCGTACGCGAGACAATGTCAGCCACCCAGTCGCCGGTGCCAACAGGGACGGTGCTCTTGTTGATGATGATCAGCGGAGCGGACATGGTGGCAGCAATCGTCTCGGCGGCCATGCGCACGTAACGCAGATCAGCTTCGCCGTCCACACCGGAAGGCGTGCCCACCGCGATAAACACGAACTCTGCGCCCGTCAGCCCCTCGTCGTAGGAGGTCGTGAAGGACAACCGACCGGCCTTGACATTGCGCTCGACCATTTCCTCCAGGCCCGGCTCGTAGATCGGCATTTCGCCGGCCTGCAACATGGCAATCTTCTCGTCGCTGATATCAACACAGACGACGCGATTGCCCAGATCGGCGAAACAGGTGCCGGTGACCAGGCCGACGTATCCCGTTCCAACAACACAGATTTTCTTCATGCGGTTCCTCCGTTGATTCTCATCCAGAGCTCGTGCTCTGGGCGCCCTGCACGCGGGCTGTATCGACCTCGTTCCAGCCGATTCTGGCGCGGCGGAAGAAGTAAACACCCAGAAGGGTAATCGGTACCCACAGAGCGGCATGCAGCACAATGGTGTAGCCAAATGCTACACTGCCGCGCACGCCGTACGCTTCCAGAACAGCGACGCCCGGTGCGTCAAAGGTGCCAATGTAGCCGGGCGCCGACGGCAAGGTAGTCGCCAGGTTGACAATGCCGTTCATCAGCATCAGCACGAAGAACGGCACGGGGAAACCGGCGTCCATATGTACGAAAGCCTGCATGATAAACCAGTATTTGAATGTCTCCGCCAGCCAAATGAAGACCGAAGTGACGAACACCATGATCACATCGCTGCCGTTGCGGAAGAAATACAGTCCTTCCATGAAGCGGTAGATGAAGCCGTCTACCTTCTCCTGCATGGTCTCGGAAAGGAAGCGCCGTATGGTCCTTTCGTAGATCTTCTCAGCCAGGCCAGGCTTGGACGCCAGGGTGATGAAGACCAGCAGCGCCGCCAGGAACAGCCCGCTGGCTGCAATCACCAGCGCGCGCAGGGAAGATGGCACCGGCGCAAATGGTAGCGCAATGAACACAAACAGCAACATGACCAGCCCATCAAAGACTCGCTCGACCACGATCATCGCCAGGCTCGAGCTCATACTCACGTCTTCCGAGCGCTTCAGGACATACGCCCGCAGGACCTCGCCGGCCCGCGCCGGAAAGACGTTGTTGCCCATGTAGCCGATACAGGTGATCGGGAACAAACGAATAAGCGGAATCACTTTGATGGGGCGCAGCATATAGTGCCACCGCCACGTCCGCCCCCACACGCCGACGAAGTAGATGGCAATCGCCGGAAAGAGCCAGTAATAGTCAGCTTCAGCCAGCCAGTGGACAACCTCTTTCAGATCCAAACCCCGTACCGCAAGGTACAGGAATACCACACTTACTGCTACACCAAACACCAACCGCAGGTTTTTCTTCATCAACTATCTTTCAGGGAGGTCCAGGGATTGATGTCCCGGTTGATATTCCAAACATCCGTAGGGATTGGACCAGACTTGCATCGCCAGACGATGCATTCGATCCGCCACTGGGAACCGCGTTCTACAGTCATCAGCTTAGAGATGCAAAGCCCCAGCAAAGAATTACGGATCGCTGAGTATTCAGGTCCATTATACGGGTTCAGAGACCGCGCCCCAAACCGCGCAAGGTATGAAAAACGGGCCGGCAATGCCGGCCCGTTTCTGCCCTTGTGCACAAATGCCTGTCAGTTTGCAAGTACAGGCACAGGCTGTACGTTCTGGACGGGCATCACTGCGTCGCCCAAAATCCGCTCGAGCGCCATAATGTGACTACAAACGCCCATTCTCGCCGCCTCTTCGCAGGTGCAATGCCAATGCTCCTGTCCGTAGGAGACCAGATACGTATCATGGTCACCCTTAAACTCTACCTCAAACTGTTTGAACTCAACTCGTCCACGCTCTTGGGCATACTGCCTGGCCTTGATGATTCGACTGACTAGCCCTGTGTCCATGCAGCCCTCCGTTTAGGTAGCTTGGGATCCGAAATGTGATTCGCCGCACGTGCAGTACCCACCGGCCGCCAAATAAAAGGGGACACCGACGCGCGAGCGAATGGTGTCCCTTCCAGGCTTAGCTATATGTGAGGCAGGTACATTCATGGTTGGCACTCCTCGTCCGGGAGCCCGGATCCTGACAGCTCCCAGTCACCCCAAGTATAACCCGGTGTTAACAGTTTGTCAACGAATCAATCTTACGATTCACCTACGTTGCCGCTCCGAATTATGACTGCTCAACCTGCTCGTCTGCTGCCGCGTCGCCCGCCGCAACGGCCATGGCATACACCTCGCCGCGGGTCCAGCCGCTGAGCCTGGAAACGGTCCTGGCAATGCCCGCCGCGCCGACGCGTTCCTGCGCCATCAACTCGACCGCTACGCGAACCTGGGCCTCCGGCCAGCGCCCCTCGGCCCGACGACGACCGGTGCCGGCCACCACCAGCGTCACCTCGCCGCGCACCGGTGTGTCGCGGAAGTGTGCGATGGCGTCGGATGCGGAGCCACGCCAGACCTCCTCAAATTTCTTGGTCAGCTCGCGGCCGGCGGCCACACGCCGGTCACCCAGCACGGCCAGAATGTCCTCCAGCGCGTCGACCACCCGATGTGGCGACTCGAACAGCACCAGCGTGGCCGGCTCGTCCGCGACCTCGGCCAGCGCGCTGCGCCGCTCGCCGGCTTTGCGCGGCAAGAAACCCAGGAAAAGAAAACGTTCGGATGGCAGACCCGATACCACCAGCGCTGCGGTTATCGCAGACGGCCCAGGAATGACCACCACTTCGTGCCCGCCAGCAATGACAGCGTCCACCAGTTCGAAACCGGGATCGGACAGCCCGGGCATTCCGGCGTCTGAGACGAGCGCCACGCTGCGGCCGCGGTCCAGCGCACCCAGGACCTCCCCCAGCCGCTCGGCCTTCTTGCGAAAGTAGGCATCGGTGTAGGTCGTCAGTTCGGTGTGGATGTCGAAACGCGTCAGCAGTTGCCGGGTCACCCGCGTGTCCTCCGCCGCGATCAAATCGACCTCAGCCAGCACACGACGCGCGCGATCGGTCATGTCTTCGAGGTTACCGATCGGTGTGCCGACGACGTAGAGTGTGCTCATGGAATACCTTCAAAGTTGGCAACTCTTCGGAGAGTTGCCAACTTTCTGCGTTGCCAACTTTGCGAATTACGAACATTCGTGCTAAACTAACCCTATGTCAACTCTGCGCGTCACGCTGCGGCTGCCCTTGCCGCCCAGCATCAACCAGCAATATGCCACAGTCAACGGCCGGCGCGTGCTGAGCCAGACCTCGCGCACCTACAAACGCAAGGTGATCCGCCAGATCAAGAACTGGCGCGATCGCGGACTGATCAGCGACGAGTTTGTGCAGTCTGCCCAGGCCGGTTACCTGGCGATGTTCATCGACTTCTACTTTGAGACGCCGCTGCGCCGCGACCTGGATGGCGGGTTGAAGATCGCGCAGGACGCCATCTGCGCCGGGCTGGGCATGGATGACCGTCGCGTGGTGGACATTCATCTCATCAAGCGCACTGACCGCGCCCGGCCGCGCATCGAGGTGGAACTGGAAGCCATACCAGAATGGTCGTTCGGATCAGCCTGACAGATGACCTATTCGAACGTTTCTGTTATGCGAAAAACCAGCCCGCTGCCCCAGGGTTCGTCGGTCACCAGCAAAGGCAGGACCTGGAGCGCGTCCTCCTGGGCCGTCCGCAGCGCAGCTGCCATGCTGCTCTCATCGAAGCCGGGCAGCAAGCCCAGCCGGCCCAGCAGCGCCTGGTAGCGCAACACCTCGACCCGCGCCGCCAGGCCATCGTCAGGATCGGGCAGAGCAGCCGCCTGGTCGCGATAGTTTTGCAGCAACTCCCCGTAGGCCTCACCAAGTTTCCCCCAGATTGCATCACGCTGCGCCTGCCATTCCGGCACCAACGTCATACCAAATCCGTCGGAAGCAATGTAATATTTGAGGGTCAACCAGTCGATCCACTCGCGCAAAATCGCGGCTTGCTGCGGCAACGCGGTGGCCTCGGCGGTACCCAGCAGCATGGCGCCTTCGCGTGCGCTGTTTTCATTCAGCAATGCAGCGGCCAGCGACTGCCGGGCAGCTTCGATCTGCGCCGGATCGCCGTCATCCCAGGCCGCCAGAAATGGATAGACACCCTCACGGCGGGCAGCGGCTGCCTGCAGGACCTCGTCCGTCGGTGCGGCGGGGGCCGTAAACGTCTCGAGGAAGGGACCGCGCACGAATTTGTTGGTCGGCAGGCCGCGCGGCTCACGCACCAACTGATCCAGGGCGCGCGCCTGGGCATCGTCGCCAAGCTGGCGATAGATGTCACGCAGTCGAGTGGCAGCCTCCTGTCGCTGGATCGGCGCCAGCAACGGGCTGTACCTTGCCAACGCCTCGACCTGACGCAGCAATGGCTGCGCCGACTCGGGCATGCCAAGGCGAATGAAACCCTCGGCGGCGTCCAGCGTTGACTGCGTCCGGGTGAAATCTGGCATGACGGGGCTGAGCGCTGCCAACGTTTGCACTTGCTGGTAAGCGGTTGCAGCCAGATCAGTGGCCAGCTCCCCCTCAAATGCCTTCCCCACCAACAACGCGTTACCGCTTCGTTCGGTGTCATCTACCGCTGCGTCATATACCAGCAGCGCGTAAGCAGTATCTGGCTCGCCAGCCGCCAGGGCCTGCCGTATCAATGACGAAGCCGGCTCATCGAGCAGCGTCAGCACGGCGATATCCGGCCGGACGCGGGTCACATCTAGCGCCAGCAGCGGGTCCTGCCACGTCCAGTCGCCCGCTGCCTGTTTACTCAGCAGGAAATAGCCCGCAATGGCGGACACGCCAACAATTAAAGCCAGAATCAGGAGCGCGCCAAGCGCTATCAGCAGCCAGTTGCGCCGGCCACCGCTGCGCCGCTGCGCCGACTGAGCAGTCGAGTTTGTCATTTCGTTTCCAATTCAGTTCCCGCTTTGGCCGGTTTCCTGACCGAGCCAGCGCTGTGAAGTTGTCGACAGGCACATCCGGAGAACGTGTCTACAAACAACGTCCGAGGCAGGCTCACTCGGGAGACCGGCCAAAGCAGTGGTATGTCTATCAGCGTCGGCGGAGTATACCACGACAGCGCGCTTCTTTGTAAAAGCGCGACGATCAAGTAGAATCGCGACTGTGAACCAACCACCTGAGCCGCCGCCCCAGAGATCGTCACCTGAACGGCCGCCAACCGACTACCGCACCCGACGACGCCAGGATGATCGGCGCTTGTTGGTGGCAGTAATTGCTTTTCTGCTGATCGTCGGTGGCGGCCTGATCTATGCCATCTACGGCGCTGGCGCGCTGATCACCGGCCTGGCCTGTTTGCTGTTCGGCGCCGGCATGCTGCTGTTGCTTTGGTTCATACTGACGGCCATCGAACGCTGGGCAAACAAGTAGCACACCGGCGCAAGGATGCCCAGAACCCACCAGCGCCTCACCGATGGTGCGCCACGGCAACTGTTGTTCCGACACCTTCAACGTCGTTGTCTTTCAAAGGTGCTGGCTTTGGCGATTTCCAGCGGATATGCTAGAATGCCAATCGTATGCTGACAGTTGAATATCACGCAGCCAAAGGCAAACGGTTCAGGGCTGTTTCGTTCCCCGGTCCTGCTCTGATTGCCGCCAGGCAACAAGCTATCCTGGATTGCACGCACCCCGGATGGACGCAAGCTTCGAACCTGGTCCAAAGAGTCAAGAATACCCAAGACAGTCTCGCCCAATGGAATTGCCCTCGTGGCCCCTGGGCTTTTTTGCGTCTGCAAGGGTGACCTTGCAAATAATATCGCCACCGATGCTGCAAATGCGCAGCCCTGGACCTGTGTATTGCCTTGCCAGCCCAGATGACGGCGAGCTAAGGAGTCTTTGAAAAACGTATGAGTACAACAGCTTCCACAAGTAACAACGGTCGATCCCTTAACATCTTTCTCGGTGTCGCCCTGGCTGTGATCCTGATTGTGGTCCTGGTTCTGCCGCCTATCAACCTGTTCAGTCGGATCAGCAAGAGCGGCATGGAGACCATTGCCGAGGCGACCAGCGGCGATGTAACTGACCCCGACGGTACACAGGTTGCATTCCCGGCGTACGGCGTGCCCGGCTCATTCAAGGCCAGCCTGAGCAGTGTGCCTCAGGAGCGTTTCCTCCAGGGCACCGGCGGCGACGATGCACGCGCCGCGGCCGAGGCATTGCCCGAGTCGTTGCTGCCCCGCAGCCCATTGTACGACCTGACAGTGGAGGGCCAGCGGCCGCCATTGGCATCGCTGCTGACGATCCCGATTCCCAACGAGAGTGAGCCCTACCGCACACTGGACCTCTATGAGTGGACCGGTGACCAGTGGCGCTTCATGCCAAACCACGAGTCGCGGGACGACGACAAGATCTATTCCGAGTTGGCCTATGTGCCCGCCGGATTTATGGTGATGCAGACCTACGCGTCGCCGCCTACGGCTGCGGCTGTTCTGCCGGTTGGCGAGCAACTGCCTGATGCCGGGCGCGACGCATTGACTGAGGTTTCGCCCTATGGCTACAACCTCAGCGGTGACGGTAGTATCGAAGGCAGCATAGCGGTGCAGGCCAGCGCCGGCGGCTCCTACGGCGTGGCACCGGTCCTGCGCAACTGGACCGACGACGGTGTGGTCCGAACGGACCTGCTGGACAACCTGTTGATCAGTCCCGACAATCAGGCCAATCACCTGGAATCGATCCGCGCGCTGGTGGTCGGCAACAACTACCCCGGCATCGAGATCGACTATCGCGGCCTGGATCCGACTCTGGGACCTGAGTTCACCGCGGTAATCACCCAATTGGCCGACATGCTTCATGAGAACAACAAGACTCTGGCCGTGCGAGTTGAAGCGCCCACCCAGATTGCCGAGGATCGCTGGACCACCGGCGGCTACGACTGGCGTGCTCTGAGCCAGGTCGTCGACACGTTCCGCATTCCCGCCCTGCTGGACCCGACTGCCTATGCACCTGACGGCAAGATGGACGCCCTGTTGGACTGGGCGGTTGGCGAAGTGCCCCGCGACAAGATTGATCTGGTGTTTCCCGCCAGCAGCGTTGAAAAGGCCGGCGAATACCTGATTTCGCTGGGCTACAGCGATGCCATGGCGCCTTTGCTGGGCGAAGGCAAGACCAGCCAGCCGGTCCTCGTACCCGGCGAACCGATCGACGTCAGCATGTTCAACGAGCGGCTGATCGGCAGCCTGACCTACGACGACCAGATCGGTATGTTTACTTATAACTACCGTGACAACGCCGGCCTGGAGCGCACCGTCTGGATCGAAAACGCAGCCAGCCTTGGCCATAAGCTGGAGTTTGTCACCAAATATAACCTGAAGGGCGCCTCGCTGGAGCACCTGTTCGCAGGCAGCTACGACCCCGACATCTGGAGCCTGGTGCGCGAATTCCTGGCCGGCGACATGGCCAGCCGCAGCAGCGACTTCGCGGTTGCCTGGACTGTCTCCAACGGCGCCGAGCAGATCCACCGTGAGGAGCGCCCGCTGGACGCCGCCGGTTTCAGCTTCGTCCCGCCTGCCGCCGAAGGCGAACTGACCTTCGAAGCCAGCATTGTGGACAATGGCAAGACGCTGGCAAGCGGCAAACCCATCGCGGCCGTCCTCGCCACAGCCACTCCGCAACCGACGGCCACACCCGAAGTGCCGCCCACACCTACCCCGTCGCCCACACCTGACTTCGCGCTGGCCGTCGCTGACGGCACTGTGAATCTGCGCAGTGGACCGGGCACAGCCTTCGGTACAGTCGGCCAACTGAGCGGCGGCGAGTCGGCCCGCATTCTGGGCAAGAACGAGGACGGCTCCTGGCTTCAAATCGAACGATCCAACGACGATGCCTGGGTGATTTCTCGCCTGGTAACTATTCAGGGCTCGCCCGATCAGATCGCCATCGCCAGCGACATCCCGGAACCGCCGCAGCAGGTGGCCGCCGTCAGCGCACCCAGTACGTCACGTGCGGCGTCGGCGCCAGCGTCGTCTGGCCCGGCGCCCGCCAGCACATCCGGGTCTGGCTCTTTCGGTTACGGTATTCAGGTTGCTCCTTGGGATCTGGGCGCAGTAGTCAGCCAGGTCAACGAACTGGGATTCAACTGGGTCAAGGTACAGGTGCCATGGAAGGATGTCGAAGGCGACCAGGGCAATTTTGGATGGGGCGGCATCGACGGCATGGTCAATACGTTTAAGTCTGGCGGTTTGAACGTGCTCCTCTCCATTCCCAAGGCGCCCACCTGGGCACGACCGCCCGGAGCAGACCTGAGCGTTGAAGGCCCGCCCGCTGACCCGGCCACCTTTGCCAACTTCCTTGGACAACTGGCCGGTCGCTACTGCGGCACCGTCAATGCCATCGAGGTCTGGAACGAACAGAACCTGCACTACGAGTGGGGCAACCAACCTCTGGACCCGGCAGGCTACATGGCGATGCTCAAGCCGGCCTATCGTGCCATCAAGGCGGCTTGCCCTTCGACCTTCGTCATCAGCGGTGCGCCGACACCGACCGGAGCGCCTGCGCCGTGGGCGATGGACGACTTTGCCTATCTCGAAGCCATGTACCAGAACGGTCTCAAGGACTACAGCGACGGCATCGGCGCTCACCCCAGCGGGTTCAACGTCTCGCCTGACGTGGGCGGTGGTCAGGCAGCCTGTGACTTCATCTCGTCGCAGGGATCATCCTACACCGGCCCGTGCAACTCGCCGCACCATTCATGGAGCTTCCGCAACACCATGGAAGGCTACCGCAACATCATGGTGAAATACGGCGACACCAACAAACGCATCTGGCCGACTGAGTTTGGCTGGGCAACTGGCTGGGTCGGCGCGTCTGGCTACGAATACGCCAACGACAACTCCCCAGACGAACAGGCGCAGTGGACCGTACGCGCCTACGAGTTGATGAAGAGCTGGGGCTGGGTCGGGCCGGCGTTCCTTTGGAACCTGAACTACGGGGTTACCAACCCCGGCACCGAGCTGGCACAATGGGGCATCGTCGGTCGCCCTGTCTACAGCGCGCTGGCCAACATGCCGAAATAATCTGCGGGCTGCAGGTGGCAGACGACAGATTAAGACTGATCATCCGTCCACCACACCGCAACTCGCACCCTGCAACACTTACCAACCAGAAGTAACGGCAGGCGGACCGGCCCTCATCCGCCTGCCGTTTGTAACATCATGGAGCCAACACGATGCTTTCTGAGCACCGCCTTTCCCCCAGATCCCTCGCCTCTCTTGCCCTGATCGCCGTGTTGGCGATGCTTATCCTGGCCGGCTGCAACCGGCAATCCGATGACGCTGGAGCCCCGACGCCGCTGTCGGAAAAAGCCGCCGAAGTTGCCATCGTCGAGGTCGCGACTGAGACACCCACAACGGCGCCGACCAACACGCCGACGGCAACGCCGAAGCCAACCGACACACCCACCACCGCGCCCACCGAAACATCCACGCCAACGGCTACACAGACGCCAGAGCCCACAGCGACCGCCACTGCAACGGCCACGCCGTCGCCTGAGGCGACAGAAACGCCCACACCCGAGCCGACGCCTGACACGCCCGCGGCAGAGGTCGTCGCGTCGATTCTAAACGTTCGCAGCGGTCCAGGCACCGCCTACGACCGCGTTGGTCAGGTGGCCGAAGGCAACCAGTTCGACATTGTCGCCAAAGCACCGGACAGCGACTGGCTGCTGGTCTGTTGCGTGGACGAAAACGAGGTATGGATCGCGGGCAGCAGCGAGTATGTCCGCCAGGCCGGACCGCTCGACATCGTACCGGTGGCCGAAGAGATTCCCGAGTTGCCAACCCCGGCGCCAACACCCACACCAGGCGCTGTCGCGGAAGCGGTAGCGCCGGCATCCGGACCGGCTCCCGCGCCCGCCAACGCCGGTTTCTTCGGCTACGGCATTCAAATTGATCCTGACGGTGATTTGGGCGCAACGGCAGGGGCCGTGCAAGGCTTGGGATTCAACTGGGTCAAGTTCCAACTCCCCTGGAAGAGCTTCGAAGGACAGCCTGGCCAGCGCAACTGGCCCGATGACAAGGTCGGCGTGCTGAACGGCGCGGGCCTCAACATTCTGGCCAGCATCGTCAAGTCGCCTGACTGGGCGCGGCCTGGGAACACTGATTTCTCGGTCGAAGGTCCTCCGGTCGATCCTGGCACCTACGCCAGCTTTGTCGGCGAGTTTGCCAGCCGCTATTGTGGCCGAGTTCAGGCAATTGAAGTCTGGAACGAGCAAAATCTTTGGTACGAGTGGGGCAACGAACAACTGAGCGCCAGTCGTTACGTCCAGTTGCTGTCGGCTGCCTATCGCGCCATCAAGGCGGCCTGTCCCTCGATGATCGTGGTCAGCGGCGCACCCACGCCGACCGGCGCACAGCCACCCGCTGCCGTTCCCGACTTCACCTACCTGGAGCAGATGTATCAGGCCGGCCTCAAGAACGTCTCAGATGCCATCGGCGTCCACCCCAGCGGCTACGGCAACCCGCCCGACGTACGGGTGCAGGACGCCCAGGCTGGCACCTATTCACGCCCATCGCATTTCGATCATCCGTCGTTCTACTTCCGCAACGTCATGGAGCAATACCGCAACATCATGCTGAAATACGGCGATGGCAACAAGCGTCTTTGGCCGACCGAATTCGGCTGGGCGTCCAGCAGCAATCCATTCCCCGGCTACGAATATGCCACCTATAACAGCGAGCAGCAGCAAGGCGAGTATATCACCCGCGCCTATCAGATGATGCGCGACTGGGGCTTCGTTGGCCCGGCCTTCCTGTGGAACCTGAACTACAACGTCACGCAGCCGGGCACGGAGCTGGCGGCCTTCGGCATTCAAGGCAAATCGGCCTACGGGATGCTGCAAGCGATGCCGAAGTAGCGAACACAAGCGAGCGACCGCTCGTGTTATGCTGTGAGCCGGGTCGAAGTTGTGATCCCGGAGCTACCAACCCGATTGAGAAAGCTAATTATGTCCAAGAAACTTGTATGGCTGCTGACCGCCGCTTTGCTGCTCTCAGCCTGTGGCCCGGCGGCGCCGGCTGCCACACCGACGCCAACCAAAACACCAACACCGCTTGCGCAGCCCGTAGAGGCAGCCACCGACACACCGGTCCCGCCAACCGCGACTGAAGTGCCCGTCGTCGAAGATACGCCGACCGAGGCCGCGGCCATCCCGACGTCTACGCCGGAGACCGAGGCCACCCAAGCTCCCGTGGCTGATACACCAGCCCCCGCGCCTACCACCCCGCCGCCGGCGCCCTCAGGCAGCGTCGCGACCATGCGATCACCTGACTTCGGCGCGCAGGCGTTCCTCTGGTGGCGCGGCGAGATCGCCGACCGCGACCTGACGCTGATGAAAAACTCCGGTTTCCAGTGGGTCAAGCAGTGGTTCGCCTGGGATGACATCGAGGGCGCCGGCAAGGGCCAGTACGACTGGAGCATCCCTGACCGAATCGTGCAGCAAACCGAGGATCATGGCTTGAAGCTGCTGGTGCGTGTCGACCGGGCGCCGGATTGGGCCGGTGCCCCTCCGCAGAATACGCAACACCTGGTAGACTTCCTGACTGCGCTGGCAACCCGCTACAAGGGTCGCATCGACGCGATCCAGATCTGGAACGAGCCTAATCTGGCACGTGAATGGGGTGACCGGCCGCCCAATGCGGCCCAGTATACCCAGATGCTGAAAGCCAGCTACCAGGCCGTCAAGGCGGCGGATCCCAACATGATTGTCATCACCGCCGGCATGGCGCCCACCGGAACCTGCTGCGATATCGCGGTGCCCGATGACCAGTTCTACCGCGAGATGTACCAGGCCATGGGCGGCAATTCGGATGGTTATTTTGATATGCTGGGGGTTCACGGAGCGGGCTTTGCCGCGCCGCCTGAGGCTTCACCGGACGAAACAGCCGCCAACGAGGCTCAGTACGGCGGTGAGCGTTTCTTCGCCTTCCGCCACATCGAGGACATCCGCCAGATCATGGTCGAGAACGGCGACGCGGATAAACGCGTTGTAGTGCTGGAGTTCGGCTGGACCAACGACAATCGCCCGGATAGCCCTTACTACTGGCACGGCGCCGGCGGCGGTATCGACGAGCCCACCAAGGCCGCCTACCTACGCCGCGCCTACGAATATGCCGCCAACAACTGGCAACCCTGGATTGGGCTGATGAGCCTGATCTATATGCCTGACATCGACTGGACGCCTAACGACGAGCAGTACTACTGGGCGATCATGTCGCCAAGCCAGATCGACCAGTTGAACCTGAGGGACAGTATCGTGGTTCTTTGCGTATACTTCAACGAACAGCTTGGTCAGCCGCGCTGCCAGTACGCGCCGCCGGACTGATAACTCAGCCCCAGGCTGTCGTCACGTGATTCAAAAGGCGGGTTCGCTGGCCTGGTAACAGGAAGCGAACCCGCCTTTGTATTGCAGAGATCACTTGCGGCAGCGCCGCTATGGCGAGCTATGATCTAATGACGTTGCTCGCGCCCTCACGCTCGACGCCCTCGATCCACCGCTTACTGCTGCACCCAGTCCAGCCAGTGGCAAGTTGCGTCCGGCGCGTCTCCTTGCCGATGAGCGATCTCGATCACCGGGCTGATGATGATGCCGGCAGCGTCGATGATCTGAACATAGTGAACGTTAGGGGTGTCGCCCAGGGGAAAATCGTAGTTGCCGCGGTCTGTTTCGCCCGATTTGGTCTCGACCACCTGCTCATTACCCCACTGATCATAGCGCCACAAGCGCACCGCGGGCAGGGGATTGCCGCCACTGTCGCGCACTACCCCGCGAATCGATGCACCAGCGCAGTCGCCCGAAGACTGGCGTACCGGGCCTGCAGTCACGAATGGGAAACCGGCGTCACCGGATGGCGCTGGGGCCGTAGGCGGCTGCGTAGGGACCGGAGTCGCCTCAAGCTGGCCCACGGGTGTCTCAGCGGCTTCTGGCGTGGCTGAGGCCTCTTGTGTGGCGTCCGGCTCCTGACCGGCTACGGGAGCCACTGCGATGGGCTGTGGTGTCGCGGTAGCGCCGGGTCCGCTGGCTGCTTCCTCTGTCGCGGAGAACGAAGGAGTCGCCGTGGACCGCGGTGCGACTTGCGGCAACGGAAGCAACGCCCAAATGTTCAGATCCTCCAGAGTTTGCTGAACGGAGGCCAGCCCATCGAGATTGGGCGCCTCCACCGTGCCGACGGCCTGCCGCGCCAGAAATGCTCCGAAAATCGCCGCTATCAACACGAGCAGAAAGCCGGCTCCATAGTACCTGCGTGGACGCATACGATTTGCCTGTTTACTCCAGAAATGTTATAATTTTCAACGTTCGGGCGAGTAGCTCAGCTGGTTAGAGCGCTGCGTTCACATCGCAGAAGTCAGGGGTTCGAGTCCCTTCTCGCCCACCAAGTCAGACCGGCTCCTCTGGGAGGCCGGTCTTGTTTTTCACACGGGATTATACCCTCGACCCCGTTCGCCACCAAGTCACCGTCGCCGTTCCTTTTTCACTTCGTAGCCATGTTCCAGGCATTTGCGCCGTCCCTTCAAGCTGAAACGCTGGCTGACCTGCCCACCTGGGCCTGGGTTGCCGGATCGATCGCGATCTACGTTGTGTCGAGTCTGGTCTTGTGGCTCGGCCAGCGACGCGGCAATCTGCACAGCAGTCTGGCCAGCTTTCTCGGTTCACCCGGCGGGACCTTGCTCGGCTGGCTTGCCCGGCTTGTCTGGCTGATAGCTCCGGGCTACGCAGCACTGTTGCTGGACATCGTATCGCCGCGATTGATGGGGCTGTCACAGATCGAGATCGATGTGGGGCTTGGCCAGGGTGTGATGCTCGCGCTGGTCGCACTGGGGCTGCTGACGCTGGCAGTGGTTGGCTACCGGCGTAGCCAGCCGGCGAGTCCCGTCTATGGTTCCCATGCCGACCGACTGGCTGTCAGCGCGCGACTGGCTCTGGAATCTGGTGGCCTGCAGTGGCAATGGGCGTTTTATCGCGCCGTACTCGTGGCGGCCTTGCTTCAGCAGGGCGCTGCTAACCCGGTCTATCTGGGTGCGTGGCTGACTGTGGCAGTGGTGACGATCCAGGGGGCGCTCAATCCTTTGTTGTGGCGGGACCTGAGAACACCTGGCCTGGCTGCGCCCCGCCTGCTGCGTGCTGCTATCCTGGTCGTCACCACTCAGATTTACCTGCTCAGTAGAAATTTCTGGCTGGCCTGGGCATTTCATGCCGCGGCAGCCATTCTTTTGGAGCCACGTCTGCGCGCTACGTCCGATTTACAGCGTGAAATGAACGCAACAAAAAACGGCTGACCGTCCAGCGCCAGCCGTTTGTCCACCTTGTGTTGGGGCCGCCACATTACCTGATAAGCGTAATGATGACGTTGAGCGCAATCAATACACCAAACATGATACCGGCGGTGATAAACAACCGGCGCAAGTCGCCACCGACCACGGCGTACTCAGCTGCCAGGTCCACGGTCTTGGGACCGGAAGCGGCCTGCGATCCCACTGCGCTCTTGCTGGCTGATACCGCCTTGGTGGTAGTGGGAGCAGAACCGGCCGGAGCGGTCGGGGTGCTGGGTGTTTGCGAATAAGTGCGGGGGCTGGAAGCCCTTGGCTTGCGAACTTTCTTGGCCATCGATCAATCCTCTTTCTGGAAATTTCCAAAGGAGATTATACGCCAGCTTGCCAGGTCGGTCAATTCTTTAGCGGCGCCGCAGACGACCGATGATCCTGTCGGTGATACGTTGCGCTTCCTCGACCTTGAGCAGCCTGATCAGCACAAGATAGACGGCTCCGCCCAGAATCATCGCCACCAGCACCAGCAACAGGTTCCCCTCAAAGCCGGCGGGCAGTACAGCATCCAGCAGCGGCAAGACGAGCAGCAACATCAGCGTCATGCCCAGCGACGCCAGGAAGGTGCGCCACGCGGTGCTCTGGCCGCGCAGATCGCCCAGGTCACCCAACCGGCGATGGAGCATGATCAACATGATGATAAAATGCCCGGTGTGCTTGGCCGAGTCAGCGAACACCAGCCCCAGATAGCCTACCCGTCCGACCAGTGGCAGCGCGAACAACAGGTAGATACCCACCGACGCCACACCAACAAACGCCGGCGTCTTGGTGTCGTTACGGGCGTAGAACGTATAGTTCAGCAGCCAGTCCAGCGAAGCAGGTATCAGGCCGAAGAGGTAGATTCGCAGCGCCCGCACCACAGCATCTGTGTCGGCCGGCAAAAACGCGCCCCGCTGAAATACCAGCTCGACGATCGGCCGCGCCAGCACAAACAACCCTACGGTCGCGGGCACGATCAGCACCAACACAGTGCGCAAGCCGCGTCCCAGCGTGCCGCGGAACGATGCTTCGTCGCCGGCCGCGAAGAAGCGTGACAGCGCGGGCAACGCAGCCAGGCTGATAGCCACGGCCACCAGGCCATGCGGCAGTTGGATCAACGTTGTCGCATCGCGCATCCAGGCCAGACTTTGCTCACCGGTGCCGGACGCCAGCCGCCGGTCGATCACCACCTGCACCTGACTGACAGCCAGTCCAAAGAGGATCGGCAGGTAAAGCAGCCATATGCGCCGCAATGCCGGGTGGCGCAATCTGAGACTGATCCCAACCCTGGCCCGCCGCAGGTCGGGCAGTTGCATCCCAAGCTGCATGACGCTGCCCAGCAACACACCCACCGCCAGCGCGTAGATGCCCAACTGCTTGTGAAACGCCAGCGCCGCCACAATGACGCCGATGTTGTAGACGGCCGCGGCAAACGCGGGAAAAGTAAACCGCTCCAGCGCGAAAAGCACCCCCGTGACGACACCGGAAAGCGCCAGGAACCAGACGGCTGGCGTCATAATCCGCAGCAGCGTCACGGTGACGTCCAGCAGCTCCGGCGGGAAGCCGCCGGCAATCAGATGCGCGATTGGCGCGGCCAGCAGCTCCACCAGCAGCACCAGCACGGCCACACCCAGTGCGACCACCGACACCACTGCGCCGATCACCTGGCCCAGTTCGCGCCTGCGCTCCCGCCGCGTGTAGTCGGCCAGCACCGGCACCAGCGCGGCGCTGAGCATCCCGCCGATCAGCAGATCGAAGATCATAGTGGGGATCGTGCTGGCCGCTTGGAAGGCGCTCACCAGTCCCGACGCCCCGTAGAAATAAGCGATGACCGTCTCGCGCACCAACCCCAGCACACGGCTGACGATGTTGCCGAACGCGATGATGCTGGCCGAGCGCGCCAGCGAAGGCTGAACGGCTTCCGGCAGTGTTGCAGCAACCGGCGGATCGACTATCGGTGTATCAGTCATGGTGACGGGACGAGCTCAGTGCACGCGGGGTGTTGTGAAGATTGTAGCGCACCTGCCCCCTCCCCGCCAAACGGGAACACGCCGCGAAGTCCAGTTCGCCCGACCGTATAACAGATCAGGCTACCCACTCCGGGGCGCAAGCAGCAAGGTGGAAGCCCTTTCAGGGCTGGGAAGTTCAGGCTCGGAGGGCCTTCCACGTTGTAGCCGGATGGCTTCAGCCTCCGGCGGGCCCGGCAGACGCAGAAAGATCCCTGATCTGCGCCACGATCTCGCTGGTGGAGCGACCCGGCAGGTAGGGCATGAACCGTACGAGACCGCCGTAGCTTTCCACCACGGCTGCTTCAAGCGGCCGCCGGGCGCCTGACTGCCAGTCGCCTCCTTTGACGTAGATGTCGGGTCGAATTGCGTCCACCTGCCGCTCAGCAGTATCCTCGGCAAAAATGACTACCGCATCCACAGCCCGCAACGCTGCAAGCACCTCGGCGCGGTCCGCCTCTGGCAAAATCGGCCTTCCAGCTCCCTTCAACCGGTGCACCGACTCGTCGCCGTTCAGCCCCACAAACAGGAAGTCGCCCAGTGCACGGGCGCGCTGCAGATAGTCCACATGGCCGCGGTGCAGCAGATCGAAGCAGCCGTTGGTGAACACGACCACCCGACCGCTGGCGCGCAGGCCATCGGCCAGCGCGGCCGCCTCGACCAGCGTCAGCACGCGGCCGGCCAGCATGATTCCCGTATCAGCGGCCATCGCCATCTCCACTCACCACAGCCACCAGCTCCGGACCGGACACGACAACGTTGCCCAGCTTGCGTACCACCAACCCGGCCGCCGCATTGGCCAGGTAGACGCCTGTCGCCAGCGGCAGGCGGGCGGCCAGCGCCAGCGTCAGCACCGCTATCACCGTATCGCCGGCGCCCACCACGTCATAGACGTCACTGGTGCGCAGCGCAGGGCTGTGAATGACCGACAGGCCGCGCTGCAACGCCGAGATTCCGTCGGCGCCACGCGTGATGGCCAGACTGTCGACGCCCAGCCGCGGCATCAGCCGGACCAGCGCACGCTCGAAGTCAGCGTCGCTGGACAGCGCAAGATCCAACTCCCCTTCCGCCTCAGCCCGGTTGCACTTGATCAGATCAAAGCCGGCGAAACGGCCCAGATCAGCCTGGGCATCCACAGTAGTCGCAGCGCCGTGCTGACGAGCAAGCTGGCGCACACGATCGGCCACAGCTGCTGTAACCACACCGGTGGCATAGTGCGACACCAGAATCGCGTCACACCCCGCGGCCATCTGTTCCAGCCGATCCAGCAGTTGCTGCTCAACGTGACGATCCAGCGGACGGCGGTCGAGATTGTCGATGCGCGCCAGATGCTGTGGCACGCGCAGTGTACTCTCTGCCACCAGACGCGTTTTGGTGGTCGTCGGTCGCGTGGGATCGACAACCACAGCCGAGGTATCGATTCCAGCGTCGGCCATGAGCTGAATCAGCTCCCGGCCCGCAGGATCCTCCCCAACGACGCCCAGCATCACTGCCTGCCCGCCCAATGCAGCGATGTTTCTGGCAGGGTTGCAGGCGCCACCGGCAACCGCGAAACTGTCTGTCTGCTCCAGCACCGGCACCGGCGCCTCGCGGCTCAGCCGCGTCGCGCGACCTTGCAGGTAGCGGTCCAGAAACATGTCGCCCACCACCAGCACGCGCTGGCCGGAGAACTTGTGGACAAGATCGAATGCCTGTCGGTTTTCCATTGTCTGCCCTTTCTTGTCAGCCCAGCACACGCTTCGCGACAACTGCCAGTGCGAACTTCGGCAGCGCCAGTTGACGTCGCCAGCGCCACGGCTGCGTCACCAGCCGGTAAAGCCACTCAAGCTGCAATCGCTGTATCCAGTCCGGCGCACGCCGCTGCACGCCGGCGATGTGATCGAACGCCCCACCGACGCCCATCATTACCGGCACGCCCAGCGCGCGGCCGTGTTCTGCAATCCACACATCCTGCGCCGGCGCGCCGTAGGCTACGAACAGAATGTCGGGACGCGCGTGACGAACCCAGGCCACGATCGCCGGCGCATCGGCCGCCGATGGCGAGCCGCTGAATGAACCGGCTATGCGAAGACCAGGGTATCGACGCGCCAAAATGACCGCAGTCGCGTCGGCCACACCCGGCGCGGCACCCAGCAGGTAGACACGCCAGCCGCGCGCCGCCGCCTCTTGCGCTACCAGCGGCACCAGATCAGAGCCTGTCACCCGTTCAGGCAGCGACCGCCCCAGCACGCGTGCGGCCCAGAGCAAGCCAGCGCCATCGGCAACGCACAGATCAGCGTTATTGAGCGTCTGGCGGAATTGCGCATCATGCTGCGCGGCCATGACGAACTCAGGGTTGACAGTGGCGATCTGGTGCGGTCCCCCCTGCTCGATCCAGCTCGCCATTATGTCGAGCACATTGACATAGGTGACCGCATCGACGCGCACGCCGAGAATTTCTATGGTGGCGCTCATTTCAGAAATCCGCTGTCCGCGATGGCATCGAGTACCCGTTGCACATCCAGATCGGCCATGCACGAGCGGTGCCAGCAGCCGTCTCGCTGGCCGACGCTGTGCCCAACATAGCTGCACGGCGAGCACGGCAGACCGAGACGCACCACATGGCTCCCGCCCGCCGGCGTCCACGGTCCCCAGGCCAGATGGTTGCTGGGTCCAAAGAGAGCGACCACGGGAATGCCTGCCGCTGCTGCCAGGTGCATGACACCCGAATCCGCGCCGAGAAACAGATCGCACTGCGCCAGCACCGCGGCCAGCTCAGGCACACTGGTCAACCCGGCCAGGTTACGGCACGCCCTGGTCATGGCTGCCTCGACCACTTCGGCGCCATCTGCTGGAGTCCCAACCAGAATGATCTGTGCCCCGTATCGGGAAGCCAGCGCATCGGCCAGCGCCGCCCAGCGGGCGGGCTCCCAGCGCCGCGCCATGGAGTAGCCGCCTGACCCGGGATGGATCGCAATCCACGGTCGCGGTCCAAGACCGGCCAACAGCGTGGCAGCCTGCCGGCGGTCGTGATCGTCGTCCGGCGCAACCAGCCGCGTGTCGCTGACGCTGGCCTCCAGCAATCCCACAACGCGCAACCAATAGTCGACCTCATGACGTGCGCCGAAGCCTTCGTCGGGCACCGCGTGGGTCAACCAGCCACCGTTGCCGTTGTCCAGCCCGACGGTGACCGGTGCGCCGCTTGCAGCCGCCAGCAGGCGATACTTTGCAACGCCGCTGTGGAGCGTCAGGTGATGCAGGAAGAGCACGGCGCCATACTGTCCACAGCGCAATTCGACCAACAGGCTGATCACAGCGCGTACATCACCCCGACCATTGAGCAGATTGCGCGGCGCGGTCAACACACCAACCGGCAGGCTCTTTGCAATGGCAGCCGCGGCCGCTGGCGTGGTCAACACATCGATCCGCGCCTCAGGAAACGTCTCGCACAGCGCGCGGATGGCTGGCGTGGCCGTCAGCACGTCGCCGATATCGGCCAGCTTGACGACCAGTATTCGTTGCAGAGTCATGCCGCGCTCACCCGTTCCAGGACCGACAGCGTTTCGCGTGCGCAACGGTCCCAGGAGAACTGTGCCGCATTGGCAAAGCCCGCAGTTCGCAAGCTGTTGCGCAGTTCAGGATCCGTCACCAGGCGCGCCAGCCCGGCAGCAATGGCCGCAGTGTCCAGTGGATCGACCAGCAGCGCACTGTCGCCGGCCACTTCGGGCAGCGATGAGGTGTTCGACGACAGCACAGGCGCGCCACATGCCTGCGCTTCCAGCACAGGGATACCAAAACCCTCATACAGCGACGGGAACACAAACGCCAGCGCGCCGCTCAGCAGTGCAGGCAGGTCGTCGTCTGCGACGAAACCGGGGAAAATCACCCGCCCCGCCAGGCCCAGTTCATCCACGCGGCGAAAGATCGGTTCTGCCAGCCAGCCGCGCTGCCCAGCAAGCACCAACACGAGGTCCGGGACAATGTCAACGACCGTCGCAAAGGCATCGATCAACCGGACGAGGTTCTTGCGCGGCTGTAGCGTGCCGACGTAGAGCAGATACGGCCGTGTTTGCCCGTCACGGTCGATACCCAACTTGGACCGCACATCGCGCAGTCGCTGCGGATCGTTGACCGGCCGCAGACTCTCGTCCCGCCCGAGATGGACGACCGTGATCTTGTCGCTCGCGGTTCCGTAGACGCGACAAATATCGTCCTTAGTTGCCTGTGAGTCGGCCAGAACATGGGCCGCAGTGGCTGCGTTGAAGCGCGTGCTGAGATCAAGCTGCCGGCGGCCGGACGCCGTGTGCGCTTCAGGGAACCAATGGTAGCCCAGGTCGTGGATGGTCACGACGCTGCGGCGCGGATGAATCGCCGGCAGGACGTGGGAGGGCACAAACAGGACGTCCGGCGGGGATGCCAGTAGTTCCAGGCTAAGGCGGGCATGGGTCCAAAGACGCGGCAAACGAATCACTCGCACATCAGGCGCTGCCAGACGCGCCCCAGCATTGGGAGCGAACAGGTCGGGCGGCGGCGGCTGATGGCAATAGAGCCGGAAGGCGTGGCCGCTGTCCAGGCGCAGGAGGTGACGAATAAGCTGCAGGGAGTAGTTCTCTGTGCCGGTGCGCCGGGCGCGCAAGGCACGGCTGGCGTCGATGCCGATGAGCATGGCCGGATTATAGCATCGCCAATTGGGCGGGTCAATTGAGATAGGAGTCACGCATTTGGCTGATCGAGTGGTATGCTGAAACGGTCAGTGACCGGCAAGAACGCAAAGCTGCGATTGCCCAATGGAGATTGCCAGCGCTTGGAACGTTGCGCGGCGGCGTGGTAAAATGGCAGCGAGCATCGCATTACCTGTTTCGCACCGGACAAGGAGGTCCTATGCGCGCTGTAGACATTATTTGCAGAAAACGCGACGGCAATGAACTGACCGCCGATGAGATCGAGTTCTTCATCCGGGGTTACACCGACGGCAGCATCCCCGACTATCAGGCCGCGGCCTGGATGATGGCGATCTACTTCCAAGGGATGACCGACGCCGAAGCCACCGCACTGACGCTGGCCATGGCCGCCTCAGGCCAGCAGCTTGACCCGCACAAGGATCTGCCGGCCGGCACGCTGGTGGTAGACAAGCACTCCACGGGCGGCGTGGGCGACAAGACGTCGCTGGTATTGACCCCTTTGATCGCCAGTCTGGGGCTGCCGGTGGGCAAACTGAGCGGCCGCGGGCTGGGCTTTTCTGGCGGCACCATCGACAAACTGGAATGCATCAGCGGCTTCAGTGTGGATGTCAGCACCGAGCAGTTCGTGCGCCAACTGCGCGAGATCGGGCTGGTATTGGGTGGACAGACGGCCGATCTGGCGCCGGCGGACGGCAAGTTATATGCCTTGCGCGATGTAACCGCCACTGTCCCGTCACGGCCGTTGATCGCCTCCTCCATCATGTCAAAGAAGCTGGCGACGGGCGCGGACGGCATCGTGCTGGACGTCAAAGTTGGACGCGGCGCGTTCATGGGCACCCTGGACGAAGCGCAACAGTTGGCGCGGCTCATGGTGGAGATTGGCAAAGGCGCGGGCCGCGGCATGGCAGCGGTGCTCAGTGACATGAACCAGCCGCTGGGACGTGCGGTTGGCAACGCGCTGGAGTTGAAGGAAGCGATTGCCACGCTGCGCGGTCACGGCCCGGCCGACTTCACGCAGTTGGTCGTGGTGCTGGCCGCGGAGATGCTGCGACTGGGTGGTGTGGTGGACGAAACGAGCGACCCCTTCAGCATGATCATGTGGCAACTGGAAAGCGGCGACGCGTGGCTGAAGTTCCGCCAGTTCATCCAGGCACAAGGGGGCGATCTGCGGCTGATCGACAACCCGGACAACCTGCCGGCCGCCAGTCTGGTGTCGCCCTTGGATGCCGGGCAAAGCGGCTGGCTGGCCGAGCTACACGCCGACACCATTGGCGCCGCGGCAGTTGTGCTGGGCGGCGGCAGGCAGAAGAAGGACGACACCATCGACCCGGCTGTGGGCATCGTGCTGGCGGCTAAGGTCGGCGATCAGGTTGAGGCGGGCCAGCCACTCTGCTGGATCCATGCCAACGATGAAGACCGGCTGGCCGAGGCGACTGCTATGGTACGTGACGCGATTCGCATCAGCGCAGAACCGGTCGACGCCCCGCCGCTGATTCTGGACATTGTCCATTAACCCAGCGAACACTGCCGAGGTGTGTCAATCTCCCAGGTCCGCCAGCCCCTTGCCGTGGACCTTTCTGGCGACCCAGACCATCAACCGGTCGGCCACCTCGTCCTTGGTCAGCAGCGGCCAGGGGCGCACGTCTCCCCAGCGGTCGAGCAGCGTCACCTGATTGGTGTCGACGCCGAAACCGCTGTGCGGCGCAGACACGTCGTTCACCAAGATCAGGTCGAGTTTCTTGCTTTCCAGCTTGGCTTTGGCATTGGCCAGCAGATCCTCGGTCTCAGCCGCAAAGCCGACCATCACTTTGGGATACCCAGAAGCCTTGCGCTGCGCGCCGATCTCGCCCAGGATATCCGGGTTGCGCACCAGTTCGATTGGCAGGCTGCCGTGCTTCTTCTTGATCTTCTGCGGGGCAACCTCAGCCGGCTGGTAATCGGCCACGGCTGCTGCGCCGATCAGGACATCGACCTCCGGCAGGATATCGAAGGCGGCGTCACGCATCTCAACAGCAGTGCGCACAGGGATGCTTTCGACGCCAAAAGGAACCGGCACTTGCAGCGGCGAATGGATCACCGTCACCCGCGCGCCGAAATCGCGCGCCGAGGCAGCCAGGGCCATGCCCATCTTGCCGGATGAGCGATTGGTCAGGAAACGCACTGGATCCAGCGGCTCCTGAGTCCCGCCGGCAGTGATGGCCACGTGAACGCCTGCCAGCGAGCCATTGCGTCCCAGTACCTTGCGCGCCATTTCAATGATCTGCGGCGGCTCGGCCATTCGACCAAGGCCCACGGCGCCGGACGCCAGCCGGCCAGCCATCGGACCGACCACGAACGCACCCCGGTCGGCCAGTGTTTGCACATGTCCTTGCGTGGCAGGACTCTCCCACATGCCCGTTTCCATCGCCGGCGCCAACAGCAGCGGCGCTTTGCTGGCCAACGCCGTCGCGCTGATCGGGTCATCTGCCAGGCCAAGAGCCAGTTTCGCAATGGTATTCGCTGTCGCCGGCGCAACTACAAACAGGTCGGCCTCGTGGGCCATGGTGACGTGCATGATCTGGCCGTTGCCCAGCGACCACAGATCGGAACGCACCGTCCGCCCTGTCAGCGCAGAGAAGGTCAGCGGCGCCACAAACCGCTGCGCCGCCTCGGTCATCAATACATCGACGACTGCGCCGCTCTGCGTCAACCGGCTGGCAACTGTCACTGCCTTGTACGCGGCGATCCCGCCGGTCACGCCGAGTAGAATGTGCTTGCCACGCAGCACACGAATCACCTGATGTCCATCCACGTATTGACTCCTTTCGACGAGACGCAACATGCCCAGGTTGGCATTCTACCACTGGCCCTGACGACCGCCAAGCCTCGTTGACGGCGCAGCAACCGGCGTGCTATAATCGCTGCAACATTGCCAACCGGGAACACAGAAACAAGGAAACGTCATGACCATAACTTCAGTGGATCAATACCGCGCCAAACCCGACGACCAGATCAAGCTGATCGAATGGGATCCGAACGACAAATCAGCCTTTCCCGCGGGTAAATCGCAGGGCAAGAAGGCACTCAAACCATTGACGGCTCGTCTGGAGGCGCTGCAGGAAGTGATGTGGGCGGAGCAGAAGCACAAGCTGCTGGTGGTGGTGCAGGGGATGGACACGGCCGGCAAGGACGGTACGATCCGCCACGTTTTCACGGGGGTCAACCCGCAGGGCGTTCGAGTCGCAAGCTTCAAGGTTCCGACACCGATCGAACTCGGCCACGACTACCTCTGGCGCGTCCACCAGAAGACGCCCGGACTGGGCGAGATCGTGATCTTCAACCGCAGCCACTACGAGGACGTGCTGGTGGTGCGGGTGCACGACCTGGTGCCGGAGGAACGATGGAGCAAACGCTATGAGCATATTAACGCCTTCGAGAAGTTACTGGCCGACGAAGGCACCACGATCTTGAAGTTCTTTCTGCACATCGACCTGGACGAGCAAAAGGGCCGGCTGCAAGCGCGCCTGGATGACCCCAGCAAGCACTGGAAATTCAACGTCGGCGACTTGAAGGAACGCGCCCTCTGGCAGGACTACATGGCAGCATACGAAGACGTCCTGAACAAGACCAGCACCGACCATGCGCCATGGTTCATCGTGCCCGCCAACCGCAAATGGCTGCGCAATCTCATCATCAGCACGGTCATTGTCGAGACGCTGGAAGGCCTGGCGATGAATTTCCCCGAGCCCCAGGATGATCTCGACGAAGTAGTCATCAACTGAACAATGGCATACGTCGCCTTAGACGCAGTTCCGCCCGCCACGCCCTGACTTCTAGGAGAGCCGCATCATGCCAACCACAATTCGCTTGCTGGCCGTTCCGGAAACTGACCAACGAACAGTTCGTTTCTTTGCGCTCTTTCCCGCGCCGCTGCCAGACGGCATTCCAACCTGCGCGCCGTTGGGCCTCTTTACCGGCGATCCTGGCACCGGGCAGGAACGCACCAAGATCCTCAGCATCGACGCGTTTTGTGCGCCCAGCCCTGTCACCTGGCATGGCGAGCAGCGCCGCGAGTTGGCCAGCTACACCTACGCGTCGCCGGGTCCGCATACAGCCAGCCTGCGCTGGGGAGATGCGCTAGACAGCGTCACCATCGACCTCGGCCGGGAACCCGACACGCCGGAACCTGACGTGCCGTTGATGACCCTCTTTGAGGTGAAACCTGCACCCGGCGCAGGGCAGGAAGCGCGCATCCGCGTCCACGTTGCCGGCCTGGCCGCCGATCAGTTGGTCCGCGTTGATGCCGGCGCGAGCCAGGTGTTCGTCCTGGATGGTGCGAAGTCGGCCGATCAGGACGCCGAATGGACTGCCATCTACGCAAAACCCGGCGACTATGCCGTCACAGTCGATGTCCTGGACGCCGACGGCTATTGGTTGAGCACGCTGGGCACGAGCGCGTTGGAAGTGGGCGAGCAGACAGAAGAAGTCGGCGCGCCAGATCTGCCAGATGAGACACAGCCGGACTGGCCTGCCGAACCGCAGCCCGATGCGTTGCCTCCGGCCGACTCCAGACCTCCCTGGCTCCCCTTCCTCTATTTGAGGCCCCTGTGGGCCGGAACGCGAACCTATACGCGGGCGGGCGGCACGCAAGTGTCACGCACACTGGCACTGGGCACCTATCTGGCCAGCGCGGTGCAAACGACGGTTGGCGGTACCCTGTGGTACCAGTCCACCCGCGGCGACTGGATCCCGGCCAGTTCGGTCTCAGTGGTCACGCCGTCAAATCTGCGCGGCGTCGAGTTGGGCAGCACGGCACCGCCGCCTCCCCCGCCTCCACCACCGCCTCCAGGTGATGTGCGTCACGGGGTTGTCACCGCCGGACTACTGAACGTGCGCGCCCGGCCAGGGGTTTCGCCCGACAATCCGCCGGTCGGCCAGTTGTCCAACGGAACGGCGGTAACGATCTACGAAGAGCAGCAGGCAGACGGAGCGACATGGTATCGCATCGGCGACAGCCGCTGGGTGCATGGCGGCTGGGTGCGCATCGTGGAAGAGCCGCCGCCGCCCGGCGACCCTCGCCATGGCGTAGTCACCGCGACCACACTCAACGTGCGCGCAAGGCCCGGGGTCGTGGCCGGCAACCCGGTGGTGGACCAATTGCATTATGGCGCCGAAGTCACGATCTACGATGAAACGCAGGTCGCGGGCGCCGCATGGTACCGCATCGGCGTGGATCGCTGGGTGCACAGCGGCTGGGTGCGCATCGTAGCGGCTGTGGAAGCGCCACGCACCAGCCTGGGCCTGCTGACAGTAAGCGATCAGCCCGTGCTGCCGGTCGGCTGGGTCGTGTCGTCCACACTGAACGTGCGCGCCCGCCCAGGAGTTTCGCCCGATAACCCGCCCATCGATGAGGTACTGCACAACCAGCGGCTGGATATTCTGGAAAGTCGGATGGTTGACGGCGCACGCTGGTATCGCATCGGGCTTGATCGCTGGGTGTCAGGGCAAGGGCTGGCCGCGGCCAGCCTGAAACCTCGCCCTTCGGCCATTCGACCCGACGAACGCTGGGTAGCCGTCAACCTGAGCCAACAGACAGCGGTCGCATACGAAGGGGATCGTCCCGTGTACGCTGCCATGGTCGCCACGGGCCTGCCGGGCACACCGACGGTGCAAGGGATATTCCGAACCTGGCAGCGGCTGGCAAGTGGCAAAATGTCCGGCGGCAGCGCAGCCACCGGCGGCTACTACTACCTTGAAGAAGTGACCTGGACGTGTTACTTCTACAGCGGCTACGCGCTGCATACCGCCTACTGGCACGACGCGTTCGGACGGCCGCGCAGCCACGGATGCGTCAATTTCAGCCCCTATGATGCGTGGTGGGTCTTCCAGTGGAGCGCTGCGGGTGGCGTCAACAGCCCGGCGGTCTACGTGTATTCGGGATGATCTCGTCCTCGTACTTCTACTCGTACTCGACTCCGGGCCAGGATTAGCACGAGGACGAGTACGAGTAGGATGCAGAAGTGGGGAAAGAACTACTTGGAACGGCGGCGTCGCATGATTACCAGGACGACGACCACTAAAACAACCAGCAGGATCAGCAACCAAAGGTACCATGGCAAACCGAGAAACCCGGGAGCGCTGCCGGAGCCGCCGACACTGCCACCGCCGTTGATCGTCACCGGCGTCTCCGACGCGGGATCAACCGTCAGCGGCTGAGCGTTGGCGCCGGCCAGTTGAATGCGACTAAGGTTGACCTTGGTTTCGCTGTCCTGAAGGGCGCGCCAGGTGATGGTCGCCAGCAGGCCGTCGCCTGATGCACCGGCCACATCAGGTGTGCCCAGAGTGAACCCGCCGAACACGACGCGCCCCTCGGCGGCCTCCTTTTCATCCGGGCCGAGGGGCTGCGGCGCGCGCCCGCTGCTGGCCAGAAACGGGCCCAGTTCGATGGAGTCGACGGCCAGGATATCCGGATCGAAATTAACGTCGAACTGGAAGCCGAGCAGACCCTCGACGCCGGCAACCGTCACCTCGGTCGTCAAGGTATCAGCGCCCTCGACAGCGACCGGCGGATGCAGAGTGACAACGGTGCCGCCTTGGGCAAGTGCGGCCAGGGGAACGAGCAAGCCGATGCAAAGAATGGCGGCAATAAGTGCGAGACGGGGAGTGCGCATGTCAACCTCTTGCTGAATGAAACTATGACACAAAACAGGGGCAGCCAGTGTGGCTGCCCCTGTGGGTCAAGGCGAACGAAGTTTATTAGCTGTTAACTGAGTTGCGGCGGCGCATTGCGAAGCCAGCGCCAGCCACGACGGCGGCGATAGCAGCCACGGCCAGGAGCGCGCCGTACTGTACGGAGGAGGTCGGTGCAGACTCAGCCTGGACGTTGGTCAGTTCAACAGATGTGGGACCACACAGGGACCCGCCATCAGTGAGAGAACTGTCCGGGAACAGATAGAGATCATTGTTGGTGTCGAACATATCGGTCAAATCACCATTGGGATCGCCTCCGGTGTGAAGATTGACATTGAATCCACCAGTCACCGAGCAAACATCATTGAACGTCAACGTTGCAACAGGCACGTTTGAACCGGTAACCGCTGGACCAGTTCGTGTGGTTGTGCAGAATCCGTTGATATAGTAAGCATTCTGGCCAGGCACAGGACTGGTCTGAGCAGTCTTTGCTGTGGCGAAAGCACCTGGACATTGATCAATCCAAACCTGACCAGGAGTGATCGTGAAGCTATCAAGTGCCACACCCGACGGAACGACGAAGAAGACGTCCCACGAGATAGCACCATTGCCAGCTGCACCGCCGTCGGTAATTCCGTCAGCGTAAATCACAGAGGTCAAGGTTGACCCGCCGTTGGCGACACGGAGCGTCGGATTACCGATACCGTTGGATGCCGCGCCAGCCATTGTGGCAGCCAATACTAAACAGAGGACTGCCATTACCACAGATAGCGAGCGAATTCGCATGTAAGTACTCCTTGCGTTGTATGATACAGAAAGTGGGTCATAGCCGAGGGCTTAGGCTCGATTGCGGACTGCAACAACCGAAACCACTAGACCGTCAAAGCAGACCAAATTCTTCCAAATTAATTCACGCACACAGCCGACGTGGATTGGCCGAGCTTTGCAACAACGGCATTGACGTCGCCGGAGTTGATTGTCGACTGCACCAAGTTCACGTTGTAGCGATAATTTGGTCCGCAGGGCGAGTCCGCACTTTGACCCAGTTTCGCCACCACAGCATTCACATCACCTGAGTTGATTGACGATTGAACTCCATTGATGTCATAGCGGCTGAACACCGCCACACTGCTGCCAGTCTGATTGGTCAAGGGGATCAAGGTGCCGCCGACGTCAACCAACTGCGTCTCGCTCATGGTCAGGGCCGCGTTGCCGCAGGTGGCCGTCGGCTTGAGACCGCTGGTCGCCAACTGGCCGTTCGCACTGTTGCCAGGCGGGTTGCCGGCGCCCCAGGAGTAGTTGCCGAACTTGAAGGTGTCGGTGCCAACTGCCAACAGGGGTGGGGTTCCCGAGTCGCCCGCTTGCTGGCGAGTGCCGCCGTTGGTCAGATAGGTTCCAACATTCACAGTTACATCGGCAGGAGCCGAACTGAACCGGCCGGCCGGCCAGGTGATCCGGGTCTCGTAGCCCCCGAGGCCCGTGCTCAGTCCCGCAATGTTAACAGGAACGCTGGCCGGGCAGTTGTGGCCATTCCAGACCTGCACGCCCGAACCGGTCGAGATAGTGCCTGCCTCCGGTGCTGCCGGGATGACCGGCGCAGCAGTGGCCACTGACATCAGTGCCACGATGCTTAACACAACAGCAAGCTTTCCAAAGGTACGTCTGTTCTTCATCGTTCGCCTCCAAACAATTGGTATGTGGTTGCTGAATTCGCAATGAGTTAACGATATGGGGTGTCTCTGCAGACAGCCCGATTATAGCACGACGACCGGCCATTGTAAAGATTAAGATCGGTTTTGCGCAGCGTTCGAAAAACGCCGCTGCCAGTGGGCCGACATCGTAAGATTTGTGCTATTCTGGGAAGCAGTTTGAAAATATCTCGTTGAAAGACTTCGGAAATCGACGACTACTCGTCACGACAGCCCTGCGGCTGCTGGAATGCCCGCTGGCTTTTAGGTTCGTCGACTTCTAAAGTCTGAGCGAACCCTCTGTCAAACAGTCACTGAGACTGCCTGATACGACACCGGGATGTGCGCAATCGCGCTCTGCACACGTGCGGCGATACTAACACTCCGCATCCCATTTGTCAAATCCGATAGGAGTCACGCAGGTAGCCGTACTCTTACAGCGCGGCTCACACCAATAAACGCATGTTCGTCACGGTTTGGAGCGTGCCGGACCCAGATATGGTTCAGTGAACTCAGTAAATCAAATCAGCGTCCGAAAAGCGTCCTGTCCAACCATGCGGATTCGCTGTCAACCGATCATGCGCCGCAGTTCTTCCTCGTCGACCACAGAAACGCCCAACTTGCCAGCCTTGTCGAGTTTGCTGCCAGCATTGTCACCGGCAAGCAAAAACGTGGTCTTGGCGCTGACAGAACCGGTTACCTTGCCTCCAGCAGCCTTGATCAACGCGGATGCCGCTTCACGGCTCAATGTGGGAAGGACGCCGGTGATCACCCACGTCTGCCCGGCCAGTGGCTGGCTGCCCGCCGCGGCCTCCTGTCTTTCAATCTCGCTGCGCACGCCGGCGGCACGCAGTTTCTCTACGACCCGCCGGTTGGCCTCATGCGAAAACCAGTTTGCAACACCTGCGGCGAGCTTGGGACCGATACCGGGAATGCTTTCCAGATCCTCCGGCGCTGACGCCATCAGCGCATCGAGGCTGCCGAAGTGGTCGGCCAGCGATTCGGCCACCACGCCACCGACGCCGCGAATACCCAGTGCCGTCAGCAGACGGGCCAGCGGTCGATCCTTTGACTGCTCCACGGCGCTGCGCAGATTGGCAACCCGTTTCTCGCCGTAGCCATCCAGTGCGGCGATCTCATCCCACGGCAAGCTGTAGATGTCCGCCAGGTCGGTGATGTAGTTCTTCTCGACAAACAGCTCGGCCTGCTTGATGCCGAACCCTTCGATGTCCATCGCGCCGCGGCTGACAAAATGCTCAACGCCGCGTACCAGTTGCGCCGGACAGGACGAGTTGGTGCAGTAGTACGCTACTTCGCCCTCCGGCTGAACCACCGGATCGCCGCAGACGGGGCATCGATCAGGCATTTGCCACACGAGCTCGCTGCCTGTACGCAATTCAACGATGGGACGCAACACCTGCGGAATCACGTCACCGGCCCGCTTGATCGCCACGGTGTCGCCTACGCGAATGTCGTTGTCACGCACGTAGTCGTAGTTGTGCAGCGTGGCGTGCTGCACCGTGACACCGCCAACCTGCACCGGCTCGAGCACCGCGTACGGGTTGATAGTGCCGGTGCGTCCGACGTTGACCCGGATCTCCAGCAGACGGGTCAGCGCCTCCTCACCTGGATACTTGAATGCTATGGCCCAGCGCGGATCTTTTCCTGCAAAACCCAGCCGCCGCTGCAAAGCAAACTCGTCCAGCTTGATCACCAGACCATCGACCTCGAAAGGAAGCTGGCTGCGGCGAGGTTGCCACCCTTCCACGAAAGCCACCAGCGCCTCGAAATCCTCGAACCGGCGGTTCTCCTGGCTGACCGGAAAGCCCAGCGCTCGCAGATAAGCCAGCGCCTGCCACTGGGTCTGAGGCACCCAGTCGCTGCCTTCCAGAACCACCACGTTGTACACCAACACTCTCAGCGGACGGCTGGCAGCCACAGCGGTGTCCAAATTGCGCAGCGCACCGGCAGCGGTGTTCCGTGGGTTGGCGTAGGTCTTGCCGCTGCTGGCCGCTTGCTCAGCCTGGAAGCGTTCAAAGTCGGCCCGGGCCATGTATGCCTCGCCGCGCACAACCAGCCGCGTTGGCGGTTCAGTCAGGAGCGTAGTTGCCCCATCAATCACGACTGCGGCTGTGTTGCTTACCGGCACCCTGAGGGGCAGATCACGCAACGTGCGCAGATTGGGCGTGATGTCCTCGCCGGTGGTGCCGTCGCCACGCGTCGCACCGAGAGTGAACAGGCCGTCCTCATAGTGTAACACCACCGTCAGACCGTCGATCTTTGGCTCGACGACGTAAGCCAGCGTTTCGGTATCTATGTCGGGTAACAATCGCACCAGCCGGTCACGCCAGGCCCGCAACTCGTCGCCGCTGAATGCGTTGCCCAGGCTCAACATCGGCTCCGGGTGGGCAACTTTGGTGAAGCCCTCCAATACGGCGCCACCGACGCGCTGGGTTGGTGAATCGGGCGTACGCAGTGCAGGAAACTCCTCCTCCAGCCGGCGCAACTCGTTGAACAACGCGTCGTATTCGGCGTCACTGATCTCGGGAGCATCGAGAACATTATAAAGATAGCTGTGGTAGTTGATCGCCTGCCGCAGCCGTTCTGCTCGTTCGGATAACTGACTGTTCACCGCAGTTGGCTTTCGTAAATCAATTACGGGTGGTTGAACGAATTTGGATTGCTCGCGAGAGCTGTCAATCGCAATTCACGGAGATTGATGGCACGGGTGCGCTTGCCGTACCCTGAGTTCATTGGTGGCGAAGAAGTGGCAACACCTACGATGCGGGCGTCGGAGTTTCGGCCAACAGCGGTGCGCGATCGAGGAATTCCTCGACCGTCCAGCCGATCAGCCCGTCGGCAGCACGCAGCCGCCACCATACGTAGCCGTCATTTTCCACCGGATAGCTGGCCTGTGGGTCACTGTTGGGCAAGACAAAAAACGCGTCGCCATCATAATAGATGCCCTGCGTAAGGAAATCGACGCCAGCGCCGGCGCGAATTCTGACACCCTGGCTGCTGGTCCCGCTGATCACCACCCGATCGCCTACAGCAAAGGCAGACTCAGCGGTGGCCGCGGGCGAAGCAGTTGGACTGGGAATGAGCCGCGGCGTAGCGGAAGGCAGCGGCGTTGGCATGGCCAGCGTAGCGGTGGCCGTTGCAGTCGGCGTTGGCATCTCATTGGCGCGCAACGGCGGGCCGATAAGCATCCAAAGCACAGCAGCGATGACCGCAACACCAACAAACAGGAGAATCAGCGTGCCACAGGGAAAACCGCGCCGCGGGCGTTTGCCAGCTTTGGGCGGCGTCTGGTCCATGGTATCGTAGAGCCACTCCATCTTCCCGGAGTAGTTCTCACGCGGTTCGTTGGGGTTGTTCTCTGGTCGGTCAGACATGTTTCCAATCGAGAATCGCGGCGCGGACGAGGTGCAGGCGGCTACAGTGTAGCTATGAGGATTATACGCGGCTTGTTGCGAGATGCCAAAGGCCGATTGGACCAGCGCACAGGTTTGCCCTGTTCGCCACTGACCCGCAATTGTGATACCAGGCACGGTTTTTGTCATTACCGGCCCAAATCGGGTATAATTTGAGTTCGCCAGCGGTCTTTGCGGCCGTGGGGACGGCGTAAAGATATTATTTCTTCGACGAAAATGAGGTACTTAGGGTGATCCAACGTCCCAGCCAAAATCCGGCGTATTGGACAACTGAATTTGAACTTCTGTCCGATGACATCGAGTTCCTGCAAGCTTATTTGAGCGAACCCGACCGACCAGTCATTGAGAGCGACATGGTCGAGGCGTTTGTGGCCGAACGCATTCGACGGGAGGACCAACGCATTCGTAAAGAAGTGGCTCGCGGCAAGATCTACGACCCGCGCGACAGCTACGCTCTCGGCGAACACGTTGTGTTTCCTGCATTGGACTTTGCACTGGCGACGGTGGAGGCTGAAAGACCCGGCCGCAATCCGGAGCATGGCGAGTTTACCGTGGTGACTGTTTCTTTTGAGGACGGCAGCCGGCGCGAATTCGCTACTGGACTCGCCACGCCACACAAACTGAACCGTAAGGAAGGCGACGACTCCATCGCGCAAAGCGACGCACCAGATCCCGCCCAGATCGTTGAGGTCTACGGACGCGAGTTGCGCGTCAACCTGGCTGATGACATGCTGGGCATCGAGGATACGCCGTTTGTCAACCACGGCCGCTACTGGTCGCTGCGTGACATGCTTGCCGACATCCACATCGGTCATATGAACATCGCCGAAGCTGCGATCGATCTGCGCGGTGCGCCACTCCCCACGATCGCCATCGTGCTGGAATTGGAGCTGCCGCGCGAGATACCGCCTGCGCTGGCCGGTTTTTCCATCGACATCGCCATGTCGGCCGATCCGCGCTTCGTGGACGTCGGCACCGAGGGCCGCGAGTGGTATCTGCGCCGGTTGCTGCCCGAGGAGGCAATGATCATCCCGCGGCGGCTACAGTATGTGCATGAGACGTATGACCGCAGCCTGTTGAGCGTCCGCTACTTGCAACTCGAATGGGAACTGGACGACGAATGGTCGGAAGGTGCGGCAGCCACTGCCAGCAGCAACGCCCTGCCGCGGGTTGATCTGGCACTGGCTTACCCACACCGCCGGTCAGGCACGCTTCCCCTGACGCCGCGCACCAGTAGCTTCTTCCCGGTGCGCGAAGGCAAGCGCAGCATGATTACCTTTGTCGATGGTCGATGGGGCAAACGGTTCACCGGCTGGGTTGTACCGGAAGGCCGCTATGTGGCAGGTCTGAGCGACTGGTATGAAGAACACGGCATTCCGGTCGGCGGCTTCGTCGTCTTGGAACGTACCGAGAACCCGCTGGAAGTAGTGGTCGATGTCAAACCGCACCGCAGCAAGCGGGAGTGGGTACGTATGGCGCGGGTCGAAGGCGATCAGCTTCGCTATCAGCTGCAAAAGCAGCTCATCTCGTGCGATTACGATGAGACGATGATCGTGGCAGAAGCAGATCCGGCCGCAACGGACGAACTGCGACGAAGCCTGTACCACGCGGCGTTGACGATCGACGAACTGGTCGACGAGGCAGCTCCGCAGCTGATGGGCCTCAGTACGCGTGGTGTTGTCCACGTCAAGACCATCTACAGCGCGATCAATCTGGTCCGCCGCACGCCGCCCGGACCGGTGTTTGCCGCTGTCGTGTCAAACCCGCGCTTCCAGGAAGTGGGCGACGGCGAGTTTGGCATGGCCCGCTAGCGCAACCATCAACGCACTACGAGGATAGATTATGGCAATCTGGTCCAAGCCAACGCTGGACACTAAGTTTCATATCGACCACCAATGGTGGGACAATGCCGGACGCAACTTCCGGCTCGTGCTGCTTGAACAGCTCTGCGAAGGATGTCGCAGCCGCTTCAGTTCCCTCGATGAAACGGAGACCGTCGATTGGGTAAATCCCGATACGGGCGAAGTAACCGAGGCAGACGCGTTGATCCAGTGTCTGAAGCGTGAGTGCGCCAGCCAGCCAGATTTTATCGACCAGCGCATCCCGCTGACGACAGCCGCGTTTCGCGTTTTCCTCATCAACGACAATCAGCCGCTGTCTTCCAATGAGCTGCACGAATACCTGCCCTGGAAACAGCCTGAGATGATTCTGCAAACGCTCGCTGGTCGCACAACCTATTTGGGTATCCGCCCGGCGTAGCAACAGGGTCTTTCAATAGTAACACAGGTCTCGCGCCGCCTCATTCAGGCGGCGCTTGATTTTCAGCTGACGGCAAAACAGCGGCGATCAGCGCATCCAGGTCAGTCGTGTCCGCCTGGGATGACTTGACCAGCCAGGCCAGGAACTCGACGTTACCTTTTGGGCCAATGACCGGCGATGCGATCAACCCGGCCACGTGCCAGCCTTGCGCCACAGCCCAGGACAGAACACGGTGCAGCACCGCGTCATGCACGGTGGGATCCCGCACCACGCCGCCCTTGCCAACCTGGTCCCGACCGGCCTCGAACTGCGGCTTGATCAGGATGATTGCAGAGCCACCGTCGACCAGAAAGCTCGCGACTGCCGGCAAGACAAGCTCAAGACCGATGAATGACACATCCACCACCACCAGGTCGGCCAGCCGGCCATCAGGCAGGTCGGTCATGTAGCGCACGTTGGTCCGCTCCAGCACCGTCACCCGCGCATCCTGGCGCAGCTTCCATGCGAACTGGCCATAGCCGACATCGATGGCAACCACGTGAGCTGCACCGCGCTGCAAAAGACAGTCAGTGAATCCGCCGGTGGACGCGCCGACATCCACTGCGCTTACACCGTCCGTATGTATAGCAAATGCATCGAGCGCAGCCTCCAGCTTCAGCCCGCCGCGGCTGACATACGCCAGCTCGCTGCGCAGTCGGATATCGCTGCCGACCGGAACTTCCTTGCCAGGCTTGGTAGCCGGTTCGTCATCGACGAGCACCGCCCCGGCCATGATCAGTGCACGCGCCTTTTCACGCGTTTCGGCCAGACCGAGCTCGACCAGCAACAGGTCAAGACGCTGGCGCCCTGGTTTTGTACGGGTGTAGGTCATGCCGCCATCATATGCGCGGCCGCGAGGTTCGTCAATATCTGGCAGAAGTTACACAGCCGGTCGGTCGAGTGGCAACGCTTGCATAACCTGAGCTTTTGCCTGTTGCTAGCCCAGATGATTTGCCGACTTACGACCAACCGCGCCGTAAAATGCCCTCAACCGCGTCTCGCCTGACCTGAATTGACGGGCATTAAACCTTTGGGTATCATCAACCACCATGAACGAGGATCTCAATCAGCCGGCAGGCACTCCCCAAGCCGCCATTGCGCTAAAATCACAGTCGCCAGCACGGACGGCCCGGGCGTTGTTCAAGACGATGCGACCCAAACAGTGGGTCAAGAACGTGGTTGTCTATGCACCGCTGGTGTTCGACGGCAAACTGTTCGACCCGATGTTGCTGCTGCGAACCACGGTAGCTTTTGTGCTTTTCTGCCTGATTTCCAGCGTCGTCTATTTGATCAACGATCTGGCCGATATCGAAAAGGACCGACTGCATCCCAAGAAGCGCTATCGCCCGTTACCGGCTGGCGAGCTGTCCCCGCGTGTTGCAGTTGCGGCCGCGGTAGTGCTGATCGTGGCCTGCATCCCATTGGCGCTCTGGCTGGACACTGAGTTCTTCCTGATACTCTACGGCTATCTGGCGTTGATGATCGCCTACTCATTCTACTTGAAACACATCGTGATCATCGATGTTCTGGTGCTGGCAGCCGGTTTTGTGCTGCGGGTAGCTGGTGGCGTGGCAGTCGTGCATGTTGAGCGTTTTTCGCCTTGGCTCTATCTCTGCATCGCCGTGGGTGCGCTCTTCCTGGGATTCGGAAAGCGGCGGCATGAACTGGTGCTGTTGCAAGACGGAGCGAACTCGCACCGGGCGATCCTGGCCGAGTACACCCTGCCCTTTCTTGACCAGATGATCGGTCTGGTCACGTCAACCCTGGTGGTTTTCTACTCGCTCTATACCTTTTCCGCAGTCAACCTGCCGGCCAACCACGGCATGATGTTGACAATCCCCTTCGTCTTGTATGGCATGTTTCGCTATCTCTACCTGATCCACGTCAAGAAGCTGGGCGGCGCGCCCGACGAGCTGGTCTTCCAGGACAAGCCGATGTTTATCACCGGTGTGCTGTGGGTTCTGGCGGTAGTGGCCGTCTTGTACCTCGGCTGACGAAGACGCGCCACACGCCACGCAAGACCCACGAAATTGAGGCGAGGCAACGTCCATCGCCTCATATAAAACGCACAAAAATCAAACAGCGCCGCAGTTCGAAATGAACTGCGGCGCTGTGCTTGTTACGAAACTAAGCGACTATTCAGCGTCTGTTCCCTGAAGGAAGCTGCGCCACGGCTCATCGCAGCCCTCTTCAGTGACACCGTAATAGACGGCCATGGCGCCGTCAGGGAAACGCTGCACGAAGTCGTAGCGATGCTTGCCAGCCCGTTTTTCAGCTCGCAGAAGCGCCACATCGTCGCGCCAATCGATCTTCTTGGGGTCGGGCAGGTTCTGCTCGTGCTGACTGATGGCGTAGCGCCACAGGCGGCGGGCCGACTTGAGCGTCACATTCTGGACGGTGCTGCCATTGCGCAGATCGCGTATAGTGTAATAGCGCGTGCCGCCGCGCTCTTTGACATCCACCACCTGCACGCCGATGGTGGGCGGCGCCACACCATCGAGGCCATTGGCGTGCACCTCGAGTGCTTCTTCGGTCGGCTCTGACGGCTGATCCGCTACTTCTGGCTCGTCGGTTGATGCCTCAACTGCGGCAGGCTCTGCGGGCTTTTCAGCGCTTACGCCGCGCTTGCTGCTGCGCTTGCGCTTGCTGGCCGGCTTTTCTGCAATCGGCTCCGGCGGTGGCGCTTCGAGAATATCGCCGCTTTCCAACAGCGAACGGCGCACCAATTGGACGATCTCGTCACGAACAGCCAGCACGCTGTCTGCTTCCTGGCGCAGGTAGATGCGGCTGTCGTCGAGGCAGTAGGGCCGCTCAATGCCCGGTGGCACCTGGATGCGCAGGACATGCTGCCCCTGGCTCTCCAGTGTGTCGATCTCCACCTCCAACGGCGGAACCACCTTGCTCTCGATCTCCTCGCGCAGCATTGCAATGGTTTCGTCGGGATCATCGACACCCAGCGGCGGTCCGGCATGGGTACCTGCCCCGACATAGACCGTGCCACCCTGGGTATTGGCAAAGGCAACCACGTCACTGAGGACCGCGAAAAGCCGGCCACCCTGGCGCGTCGCCCGCTCGTGGAATGACTGGACGATACTCGGCCCCTGCTGGCGAGCTTCGGCTACATGATCGAAGGGTTCGTTGCGACGCCGAAAGGGCCGCGTCTGCGCAAAATCATTGGACTCGAAAACTTTCTTGATCGCCGCGAAGGACACCGGGCCCGTCAGCTGAATCTCGGTGACCCGTTCGCCAATCCCGAGCCGATTCTTGTCGTTGCCGTCACGGTTGATCAGATGTGCGTCTGATCCTTGAATGCAGTGCATCCGACGCGGATACTCTGGCTTCGACCCGTTGAAAAAGCGGGCCGTCGAGCGCGTGCTGCGGCTCTCCAGATCGGTGACTTCCAACGCGTGCAAATGCGAGTCCTGAGTGTAGGAGATCTTGGTCTGCCCACCAAAGGGGAAGTCGCGCATGGCGACGCCGTGTGTCGAGTTGGCGTGCGCCGCGATGACAATGCCCCCGGCCGCGTGAATGACGCGATACGCGGTCAATACATCCGCGCTGGCCCCGACTTCGGTTGAGCCCCCGTCCAGTCGATCTGGCGGGACATTCAGATCAAGCAAAATATGCTCGAGTTGACGAACGGACGTCTCCGGGGGGAAGATTCCGAGGATGTGAAATCCGAAAGTCGCTGTAAACTCGAAACCGGGCAGAACGAGTATCTTCTCGCCCAGACGGCGATACTCATCCAGTTGGCGGCGTTCGTTGGGACGAAGCCGGTTCTCGATCTCAAGCCATTGCAGCCTTTCGATCTCAGCACGCAAGCTTGCGATGCCAGCGACCGTATTGTGGTCGGTGATCGCCACCACATCCAGCCCGCGCTGCTCGCATTTATATAACCAATCCAGCCAGGTGGCGCCTGGCTCTTTCCAATCGGCCGACGCCATGGAGTGCAGATGTAAATCTATTACCCACCATTGGCGCTTGGCCTTACTACTACCACTATTCCGTTGTGATTTGGACACGTTCTCTCTACGTTGACTCCTCTCGACATCCGTGACGGCCACCGGCAGGTACCGCAAAGCGGCAGCGCCTCATGACCATCACGGTCTTTGAAGCAACGTCATTCAATAGGTTTTGCTTGAATGGGAGGTTGAAAGAGGAGAACCCAGCCAGTGGAAGCACTGAGGGCAAAACGAAATCTTGAGCGGCCTGTTGCCCCGCAGCCAATGTCTTCCTGCTTGCTCTGACAATCAATGAGTTGTCCTGCAGACGAAACGTCTGGTCTGCCAACTCCCTCTGCATCAATTCTTTGTGACGTTGCACCATGTTTTGATACGATATCAAAAACCGTAGTCATTCTAACATACTTGTCGCGGCATGTCCAATCCTTGTACCGCAAGTGGTGCGCCCCATTTTGGCGGGATGCCTCGCTGCACTGTGCCAACTGGGCTGGCAGCGCGGCTTCTGGGACATGCGGACCGCCACGTTGCGCTGGTTGACAGACCTATCCTTCCCGCCTATACTGCTTGTGATAAACTTTTCGAGGTGTAAACTTGAGCCAATTTCGCAAACATGTATTCATCTGCACCTACGGACCGTACTGTGGTTTCGATGGAGACACCGAAGGGCTGCTGAAGCGGCTCAAACAGCGTGTCGCGGAAGCGGGCCTGCGCGACGAGGTGAGAATCAATCGCGCCGGTTGTCTGAACCAGTGCGGCCATGGCCCCAACGTGGTGGTCTACCCGGACGACGTCTGGTATTGTGGCGTCCAGATCGATGACGCCGATGAGTTGTTCGAGGAGCACTTGCTCCACGACCGCCCTGTACAGCGGCTGCTGTTTCCCCTTCCACCCGGCAACAACAAGGACACCAGCGGTTACCCGCCTGAGGTGACTGAGTACAAGCAGATCGAGAAACGCCTCGACAGCGTACGGGCCGCCGAGCGGGCGCGCATCCAGGCCGCCATACAAGCTGCCGGCGCCGCCGATCAGTCGTGAGAAGCCGGTAGGAACGGAGTAATCTGGATCAGCAGCAACAACTGGAAGAGTTGGCCCACCAAGACGATCCGCTCGCTGGAAACCGTCGTAGCGTTGGCCGGCGCCAGCAGCGACCGCAGGCGGTCAAGCCGTTCAGCAGCAGACAGGTCCGGCTGCGTGC
This sequence comes from Anaerolineales bacterium, assembly GCA_020634615.1. Classification (GTDB taxonomy): domain Bacteria; phylum Chloroflexota; class Anaerolineae; order JAAEKA01; family JAAEKA01; genus JACKBK01. The sequence goes on along the minus strand of JACKBI010000010.1, from coordinate 84,553 downwards.
GTTCCGACAACTGCCAGTATGCTTCCCGCAGATACCAGACCGCCCGGTTGTGGGGCAAGCGCGCTTCGGCTTCCCAGGCTTTGATGTGCTGACGGCTGGCGGCAACCATGGCGCTCTCGGCCAGCAGGCTGGTCAGCAGGCTGCGGAGATCGGTCGCATGTCCACTGATGACATTTTCAAACGCCACCAGTCCCATCCCGGCGATATCCAGCCACGACGCGACCTCGCTGAACTGGCGGGCCGTCAGCTTGCCCTGCAAGTCCAGCAGATAGTCGTAAAACGCTGCCGCGGTGGCCAGAGTTTCGGAACGACCCGCACCGGCGGGCGCAGTAACCAGCAGCGCTTCCTGCAAACTGACCAGCACAGCCGGAGCAGGCCGCCGCAGCACCTCGACCAGAATCAATTCGAGTTCGTTCATGGGTGGCATTATACGCAGGGCATCAAAGATTTTCAACATCGCCGAATAGGAGAAAACATGGCACACCAGCGAATCGTCATCGCAGCAGCAGCGCTGGCCGGTGCAGCGATGCTGACCGGTTGCAACCTGTTGACCATTCCGCGGCCGTTCAGCACGCCGGCTGAGACACCCGCACCAGCAGCGGTGCAGTCCTTGCCAGTGCCGGTCCCCATGCCGCTGGAGGGCGAGTCGCCGACCAGCATCTATCAACGGGTCGCGCCGTCGGTCGTCTACATCGAAACGGACTGGGGTACAGGCAGCGGCTTCGTGATCGAGGTAAACGGCGAGAAGTACATCGTAACCAACAACCATGTCGTCTCACCGTTCCGGGTGGTGCGCATCGCGCTGCCTGATGGCAATGAGCTGATCGACGCGCCGGTGGTGGACGTCGACATGCTGGCCGATCTGGCAGTGATCGGCCCGGTCGAGACCGATGCGCCGCCATTAGTATTGTCGCAGGACGTGGTGACGGCGGTCGGCTCGCCGGTATACCTGATCGGCTACCCTGGCGAGTCGGAGGTCTTTCCCCAGCCGACTCTGGCCACCGGCCTGCTGTCCAACATTCGTCGCTGGCCGGCCGCCGATCTGACCTATTACCAGACCGACGCGTCCACGGTCGGCGGGCAAAGTGGCGGTGTGCTGGTGTCAGGGAACGGCGAGGTCATCGGCGTGCCGACTTTCTGGTTTGGCACGCCAGGTGCGTTTGGGCTGGCGTTGAGTTCAGCCGACGCCTTGCCGCGCGTCAGGCAGATAATCGCCGGCGAAGATTCTGACGGACTGGGTCAGCGCGGCACGATCCTGGATGACACGGACGACATGCAGACGCTGGCAGTCGGCCAGACCATCACCGGAGCCATAGACTACTACGGCGACAACGACGTCTTCCTGATCGAACTGGCACGCGGCGACGTGGTGGACGTGGCAGTCGATTCCATCCACATCGATCCCATGGTGCTGATGGGCGACGAGTCAGCGACTGAAGCGGATCTGGTTTCCGACGACGACAGCGGCCGCGGCGTATTCGGCACCGATGCGCTGCTGACTTTCGAAGCAGAGACCAGCGGAACCCACGTCATCGTCGTGCAGAATCTCAGCGGCAACCCCGGCGCCTACCTGCTCTCGGTTCGCCCCGGCCAACTCGATTAAGCACCCCATCCACGAGGTATCAATGTCCCGTTCACGCACCCTGATCCTGGCCGCCGGCGACCTGATCGCCCTGCTGATCTTCGTCGTCATCGGCCAGGCCGACCACAATACACTCAACCAGAGCAACCCGATTCTCGGCGCGCTGCCAAACCTGGTGGCGCTGGCCATTCCCTGGTTTATCGTCGCCTTTCTGCTGCGGGCCTTCCCTCGCAAGACGATGCGTCTCCCTCAGTTTCTCGGCCGTTCCGCACTGGCCTGGCTGATCGCAGCGCCACTGGGCCTGCTGCTACGCGCCATACTGCAACATCGCGGCGGCATCCCCATTCCCTTCCTGATCGTCACACTGCTGGTCGGCGGGCTGATGCTGCTAGGCTGGCGGCTGGTATTCTGGCTGGTGGCTATGCGCAAAGAGCCAGTGCAGGCGGAAACTGGCTCGGTCTGAGACCTGCCAGAGCGTTAAAGTTGCCGGGTAAAGCGTCCGGCCTTCACTGGCAAAAGCAACGGGCCGGTTCCAACTTGCGGAACCGGCCCGTTGTCTTGTTTTCTGGGCTCAGTGAACTACCCGGCTTGCTTGGCGGTCAGTGGTTGACCTGACGCTGCCGGCTGCTCCACATTGACCGGTTCCGCCGCCAGTCGATGATTCAGATACAACGCAGTCATGAACACCAGCAGCGCGGTGAACTGGTGCGCCAGCGCGATGGCGATCGGCACGCCCAGCAGGACGACACTGATGCCGAGGCTGATCTGCACGACGACCAGCGCGGCCAGCAGCAGGCTGGAACGCTTCACCTGCCGCGCATAATCGTGACGACGAGCCGCGAAGTAGACGGCCAGCGCGGCCAGCAACACACCGAATGCCAGCCAGCGATGGATGAAATGCACCGTGGTCGGCGCGGTCAGCAGGCTGCTCAGCCAGCCGCCGGCAGCCGTCAACATGCCCGGCGGCACGAGGTAACCAAACATCAGCGGCCAGGTGTTGGAGACATAGCCCGCCTTCAGACCTGCCACCAGCCCGCCATAGGAGATCTGCACCACCACGACGCCAATGACCACCAGCGACAGCCAGTAGGCGGCGGGACGGCCGCCAGGCTGCTTCTCTGGTCGCCCGTAGATGCGATCCAGCGCAAGCCGGAAAGTGATGGCCAGCAGCGTCAACGCCAGCAGCAGGTGCGCGGTCAGGCGAAAGTGGCTGACCGCCGGCGTGTCCACCAGGCCACTGCTGACCATGTACCAGCCCAGCACGCCCTGAAACGCGAACAGAATACCCACCAGGATGTAGAGCCAACGCTGCCTCTTGGGTATCCACCCCTTAATCAGGAAGTAGATCAGGGGAATCGCCACCAGCAACCCGGCAAAACGAGCGATCAGCCGGTGAATGTACTCGATCAGGAAGATCTCCTGATACTCCGGCAGGGTCATGCTGGTGTTGACCTTGAGGTATTCCGGGGTCAACTGGTACTTGGCGAACTCCGCTTCCCAGGCCGCATGGCCAATGGGCGGGACGACGCCGCTGATCGGGTTCCATTCGACGATGGAAAGGCCGGAGCGGGTCAGGCGGACAAAGCCGCCAAAGGCAATCAGGAAGATAATCAGGCCGCAGACCACCAGCAACCAGGTGGTGACGGCTCGCTCGGATCGTGTCGAAGCTTGCATGTCCAGACTCTCCAGAAGTTTCACGCCGGTCGTGAACGATAGCACACGTTGTTGATTCTAATCAACGGCGCGATTCTGGCAAACCTATCGATGTTCCTCCTCGTTGCGGAAACTCGCACGATTGGCGACCCCACATCTTGAAAGATGCGACGGTAACAGAGCCTCACACCAGCCCCACAGTTCAGTGTGGGGATTCCCACGACCCACCGGGCCTCGCCAGACATGGAGATTTGCGTTATTGGCGACCCCACATCTTGAAAGATGCGGCTGGAACAAAGCCTCGCGCCAGCCCCACAGTTCAGTGTGGGGATTCCCACGAACCGACAAGTCTCGCCAGACATGGAGATTTGCGCTCTTGGCGACCCCACATCTTGAAAGATGCGGCGGTAACTGAGCCTTACGCCAGCCCCACAGTTCAGTGTGGGGATTCCCGCACCCCGCCGGACCTCGTCGAAAGAGGGGGATCGAGTACGAGTACGAGGAGGAGTACGAGTACGAAGTCTAGCTCGACGGACGGATGCGCGTCACCTGCTTGAAGGGCTTCACCTGTTCAGCCACGTTGTCGCGCAGCAGGTTGCCGGAAACATGCATCAGCGTGTCGGAGAAGTCGGGATCGATGCCCATTGATGCCAGGCAGGGGTAATGGTGGTGCAGCATGCCCGCCTCGAACTCGGCGTCGTCGGCTGTGACGCCTGCCAGCCCGGCAGCCACGTGGCGCGCGCAGCCGCAAACCGCGTCGCGCAGCACCTCGACGTCGCCGATGGCGCGGCTGTCGGGATCGACCGCGATGCGCAGGTCAGGCTGGCCGAAATAACGCGCGAACTCGGCGATCAACGGATTGTCGTAAGGCTCCCGCTGGCGACGGGTGACGAGATAGTCGCGCTCGGTCAGCGAGCAGAGCGGCTTGGGTGTTACGCAGGCTACGCCGTCATCGGCCAGCCAGCCGCGCAGTTGCCGCGCCAGGCCACGCGGCAGCCATGCCTCGCTGTCTACCGGTGCAATCACCGCCTGCGCGCCGGTGACCGAGCAAACGTCGGGGATCAGCTCGGCCACGCCCTTGTGCTCCTGAAAGGCCAGCACCAGATCGGCCGGCGGCAGATCGGCCGGCACGTAATCCTCCGGGTAGTCGATGAACAACGGCAGGGTGGTCGGCGCCAGCCACTCGGCCAGCGACCAGCCGGCCGGCGCGTGCTGGCGGACGTTGCCCGCGTGCCGGCGACCATAGTCCCCGGTGATGACAGCCAGAATTCGCATCGCTTACACTCCTATCGGTTTGACGCGCGGCCAGGCGTTAAGGGCGAACGCGGCCACGGCAGCTACCTCGGCCAGCCGGCCGGCCAGCGCAATCCACCCAGGGGCGCCCAACAACGTTCCAGCGGCCACCAGCAGCAGCCCGCCGTTCAGCAGCGCGAACGCGGCCCAGGCGGGCCGCACGTCGCCACGCGACGACTGAAAACGCGGCAGTATCCAGAACGCCACGCCCATGGCAAGCTGCACGATCCAGCCCGTAAGCAGCAGTTCGATGTGGACCGGTAGCAGCCGCCAGAAGGCCGGGTCGAGCCGCAATCCCTTGTTGGCCAACATCAGCGCGCCCAGCGTGAAACCGGTCGCCAGATAGATCAGCGACGCCTTGATGAACCAGGTAGACAGCCGCGGCACGTCAACGCTCCTTGACCCGGCCCCAGGTGTTGGCGACGAAGAGCATGCCGGCCAGCCACTGCAAGGTAGCCGACAGCACCAACACCCACGACCACAGGGGCGACACGCTGACTGCCGCGCCTGGTTCGCCCAACATGCGCAGCAGCAAGCCAGCATTCAGCAATATGTAAGTGGCGACTGCCAGCCCTTCCCGCCCGCGCGGCCGCTCCTTCGAATACTTGGGAAACATCCAGAAGACGATCCCCATGATCAACTGCGTGACCCAACCCACCAGAAAGAGGTGAAAGTAGACCGGCCCGGCCGCTTGCAGCAGCTTCGGCAGTTCCACGACCTGCGCCAGGGCCAGCAGCACGGCCAGCGAAAGCGCGGCGATCAGGTAAACCATCGAGGTTCTGACGTACCAGCGGGTGATCGCAGGCATCGGCTAGACCACCTGTCTGCGGCCGCGGCGCACGGCCAGCGCCAGCAGCACGAGAAAGAGCAAGATCGCTACCTCGTTCAGCAGCCCGCCCCAGCGCCGGACAGCCGTTTGCAGCGTGGCGTCACCGGCAATCCGCAGCAGCAGCGAAAGCTGTAGCAAGGCCAGCGACACGTAGAAGGCCGGGCTGTAGGCCAGCGGCCAGCCGGTCAGCGCCGGCACAATGATCGGCGCGTGCGCGAAGATCATCGAAAACACGAAGCCGACAAACAGTGTGTGCATCAGCGCGTCGTAATGCGGGCCCGCGGTCAGCCCGCCGTGATGGAGGCGCTGCAGCCCTGAGAACCCCAGCCAGACGTAGCCGGCCAGCAGCGCGACGGCGATGTAACGCGTCAGGCCGGTCTTGCGCACCGTGCGCCGGGCGATGTCGAAAAGCAGCAACCAGACTGCTAACAGCAACATCCCCGCGCCGGTCAGTCGCGCGCCGGCCTGAAATGCCACCGACGACAGCAGGACGCCGGCCACCAGTACTGCGACGGCAACACCAAACGCGACCTGTTTACCGCGCGACAGCCGCAGCAGGCGGCTTAGTTCGAGGCGCTCACCGACGATGGTCAGCACCAGGAAACCCGCCCACCAGATGCTGACCTCAGGAATGCTGCGTCCAAACATCCACAGCAGGTTGCCGCCCAGCCATGACAGTGCGCCCAGCAGCATGACTACGCTGTAGAGAGCGACGTGGATGCGCAGGATGACCACCATCGCCAGCACCAGCACAACGCTGCCCAGTACGATGAGCAGTGTGCCAACTGGCCAGGCAATGCCCAAAACCAGCAGAAGCGAGCCGATGCCAGTCGCTGCCGGGCCGATGTAGGTCCAGCGCTGGCGACTGTCCAGCCCGCTCAGCCCGACCGCCCGTTCCAGCCCGACCAGCGTGCCCAGGAACCCGCAGACCATCAGCGGCCCGTGAGCCATGGGCAGGGTCGGGCGCAACAGCGGCAACTGCCAGCCCATGCGCACCAGACCGGCCCACATCGCAGCCAGCAACGCCACGACGGCCAGCACTACCAATGGCGCAGCCGCGCGGCGAGAAGGTTGACCCGATGTCGAGTTGCTCAAAGGTCGTACCTCAGATGCAGATTGCGAAGACTTCGGAAGTCGCCGATGGCTCGCGCAGACCGGCCTGCTGCGTATGGGGCAGGCCATTGGGCTGACCCGGCGACTTACAACGCCTGGTTCTCAGTTTCATCACGACAAGAGGTAGAGCAACATCACGACCGGCGTCTCGGCGTAGACGCTGTGCGACAGGTTGGGCGGCATGTGCACCCACGCGCCGGGCGCGGCCGTTGTCTCGTCGCCGCCCAGTGTCAGCCGCGCGCTGCCTTGCAGGAAGTGCAGGATCGCCGGTTTCGAAGCGGTGTGCTCTGACAACTCCTGCCCGGCGGCGAAGCCGAACAGAATCACCTTGACGTGCTGATCCGAAAAGAAGGTGCGGCTGACGATGCTGTCCGGCGCGATCTCGGGCAGTTGCGCCAGTACGTCGTCAACATGAAAATAGGGTGTGGTCATTCGTTGCTCCAGATGGGAAAGACTTCGGAAATCGTCGCCCGGCGGCTACAAGAAGCCTCTAGCGCGCAGACAAGCTGTGTCTTCAGGTCGGCGACTTCCAAAGTCTGAGTTTGCGGACGATCGCTGTCACTGCGCCTGCGGCGCGCCGTGCAAAAACGTCAGGAAGACCAGCGGTTCGCTCTCGGCGCGAATCGCGTGCTTCTCACCGACGTCGAAGATCAGCAGCGTGCCAGGGCCATGTCTTTCCTCTTGGCCATCCCCGCCGGAGAACAGGCCGGCGCCCTCCAGCACCACCAGATAGACCGGCGTGCTGGGCGCGGTGTGCTCGCTGACCGTCTGCCCCGGTTGCAGCATGAAGCGCAAGATGCGCCCCGTCTTGTCGACAAACAAAGGCTCGGCATAGGGGTCACGGTCGTGGAAGACCAGATTGTCGTGCAGTGCTACGGTTTTCATCGAACTCATTCCTTTCGCGGCCCGAAGGCCCGTCATCGGCTCGTAGTAGGCGCTTCAGCGCCGTTCCGGGGCGCTGAAGCGCCTACTACGAGCCAGCCCGTTACCCGCCCTTATGGCTTCACGCAGGCGATGCGAACCCGCCACTCATCCGGCCCCTCTTGCAGATAGGTCCAGTCGAACTGGCCGGCGCGCTCGTGCAGAAACTGGTAGTAGAGCGGCTTCGGGTCGTGGTCGTTGACCAGGATCATCGCCTGGCCGGCGCTCAAGCCGTCGAACGTGTCGAAGATCAGCGGATGCCGGTCACGCGGCGCAATCTCGCGCACGTCGACGATCGCTTCATCAGCAGGTGGTTCTTGCACAGTTGGTGTTGTCATGAAAGTCTCCTCTATTGGCTTCATGATAGCCCAGATCTCTTTCCTCCACAACGACAAATGTCTCATCGCGGTAAGATCAGAATCTCTTGAGCCTGGGAGTGCAACTGCTGATGGCACGAAACACAAACACTGATCAGGGCCGACGGATCGTCAGGTCGTGTTGTGCGCTCGGGGGTAAGGTGATGCAGTTCCAGTCTCTGGCCCATCGCGCCACAGATCCGGCAGGCGTGGCCATCACGTCGGTGCAGACGGGCGTGAAGCCGTCCCTGCGCGCTCATTCGCCAGTGCAAGCGTCGCCACGGAGTTTTCAGCAGGCCATGCAGGTCATCCAGTATGCGATGAAATGCAAGACCCGCTGCAACCAGACCGAGGAATGGCGTTAGCGGCGCCATCGCCAGACCGACCAGAATCACCGGCCAGCGATGAAGCAGGTGCTGATGCTCGTCGCCCCGGTCACTGCGAAAGAAGCGCCACATTGTCGCGGGCGACGCGACGCCGTTGCGCGCAATGTAGGGCGGCACATGGTCCAGGTCAGCCAACAGGCTGGCGGCCCACGGAACCAGAACGCGCCGCCCCAGACGCGGATACGCTGCAACAGCGGCCACAGTGGACAGAATCAAGTGATGGCGGGGATGCACGGGAATCCCTGTGAGAGACTAGTGGAGAAGACCTCGAAAGTCGCCGACTAATCATCATGACCTGCCCGCAACGACCGCGACACGCCTTGGTGTTGCCCCGGCAAGTTCCGAAATCTGGATGGCATCAACTGCTCAGAAAAAGAGAGCCGCCCGGAACGATTCAACTATCGTTCCGGGCGGCCCCGCTTCACAAGCCAGTCGCCACGCGGCCTGCCTACTGATGCAGCGAGCGAATATAGGCGATGATGTCTACAAGCTGCGCGTCGGTCAGCGCCGGATTGCCGCCCTTGGGAGGCATGTCAACGCCGGTGGTGTTGGCCGGATCGCTGGTCGGTCGCCCCGTCTTGATGAACGCGAGCAACTGCTCATCGCTCTGGCTGGGAACGAAATCGCTGGTGGTGAAAGGTTTACCCAGGCCGGTGACGCCCTCGCCGTTGGGACCATGGCAGGCTGCGCAAGTGGTGGCAAACAGTTCCTTGCCCTTGGCAGCATCCCCGACCGTAGCCGCAGGCGCTGTGGTTGGAGCCACGGTTGGCGCCGCCGCCGCATCATCGGCGTCCGTGCCGCCGCCGCCACAGGCTGCCAGCATCGACAAAACAACGATCAACAGGGTTAGAACAAGCAGGTTTCTTCGCATGATTGGAGTTGTCTCCCTTTCTCGGAAATGAATTGATGTTTCTTACAACTCAGAGCGCCCGGTTACCGGGCCGCACCAGTCGAAAACGAATGCCGTTACCGCACGGCATATTCTAGCACCACTTCGCCAAGTGTACCACCTTCGCGACTGACGGTGACGATCACCTGCCATGGCCCAGCCATGGTGAAGTTGACCAGCCCCGTGTAGTGCCCGTCGCCCGACGCGACGGGATTCTCGTTGCCGGGCGACCCGTGGCCCATGGTCGGCATACTTGGCGCAATGTCCAGCGTGAGGCCGTCCAGAGCCGGCCAGTCGGCCATGCTCTTCTTCTGCGCCACGAAGACTTCGAACGGTTGCTGGCCAACCACAGGCTGGCTGGGCTCGACACCCATCACGAACAGCTTGCTGCCGTCAGCCGCCTCGAAGGAGCCGGACAGCTTCGACGGCGCGACGTCGAGATCAAAGCTGGCCTCTCCGGCCGCGCCGCTGGCGGGATCGCTAAAGCTGACCGCCAGCGCCCAGCTTCCCAGGTCTGGCCCGCCAGGCATGGAGAACGCAACCGCGCCGTGGTACATGCCGGGCGCTTCCTCCACCGGCTGCTCGACAGGCGCGGCGTGGTTCATGCCGTCAACCATGGACATAGTCGGCGCGTAGGTGATCTCTGCGCCGCTGACAGGTTGGCCAGCGGGGTCGGTCAGGTGCACCATCACCACGTTGTAGCCGGCGTGCAGCGGCGCGTGCGACACCAGTTGCAGCCGGTAACCATCCATGTCAGCCTCGCCAAGGATGACTTCCTCGCTGCTCATGGCCGCGGGGTCGTCGGCTGCCATCGCGTCGTGACCCATTTCGGCCGGGATGGCTGGCATTCCACCACCCATGCCCCCCACACCGATCTGCCCGGCAGCGTGTTGTGCCAGCAGCGTCTCCCAGTCCATGACTTCGAGGCCCAGCGAATAGGCCATCACATCGGCGCGGTCACGACTGGCGAAGGCCAGAATCCCGGACGCCATGGGCGTCGCAACCTTGTCGGTGACCACATAGCTGGCCGCGGTCGCGTCGGTCCATTCCTTGCTCTCGTAGTCGTGGACATACCAGGCCACCGGCGGCTGATCGGGGTGCTTGTCCGTGTAGTCCAGCATGTCGCCGATGTCGTCGAAACTGGCAGTCTCGTAGCGGCCCGGCTGGACCTCATATCCGATGGCCGACGCGAACCGCTCGTCGCTGATGATCATGTTGCACTCAGCGCAAACATCCTCGCCGTAGTGGATAACGGGCGGCGCGAGTTCGGTGGCGCCCTGAGCACAGGCAGCCAGCACGGCAGTCAGGAGCAGAAGGAGTAGTGGTAGTTTCTTCATGGTACGGGTTACAAGTTGCAGGTAGCAAGTGGCAGATAACAGATGGCTGTTGGCGAACGAAAGTTGGATCCGCGTCTTCCTCTCGATCTGCGATTCTCAGGATACGCTATACCACCCTACAGATCGCCCCGATTGGCAAAACGGGCATATGCCAGAGCTGCCGGCACGACCGCCCACAACGCAAGTGTGGCGAGGAAGATCGCCAGGAGGCTTTGTCCGTAGTGGTGTACCGCGTAGACCCCGGCCGGGCCGAGGATATCCAGCGTGGCATTGATGTTCAGGATCGCTGCCATCTTAAAGACCTGCGACGGGTTTGTCAGCGACATGGCGAACAGACTGCCAATGGGCATCTTCATCGCCATGGATGTGCCCATCATGCCCAGGTCTCCGAGAAATACGAAGCCCAGCCAGAGAAACAAGCCAATGCCAACCGAAACGCTGGCCTTACGGGTCAACGCTGAAATCAGGAAACCGACACTGAGCATCGCCAGGCTGAGCAGATATGCCAGGGCGACAAGGGTGATGTAGGCACTGGGATCGGCCGCGCCACTGCCGCTCAACACCATCACCACGCCCGAGATGCCGAAGCCCAGCGCCAGCGAAGCCAGCAGGCTGAGCGCCAGTCCCAGATACTTGCCCAGGAACACCTCCACGCGACCGATGGGCTGCGCCAGCAAATAGCTCATGGTGCCGCGTTCCAACTCGCTGGAGATGCTCTGCGCGCCGATGGTCAGCGCCATCAGCGGGATGATCAGCAGCACCAGGTTGATCAGGCTGGCGGCCGTGCGCCCAAAGCCGGCGAAGCCGGCAATGCCCGCCCCGGCCAGCGAAAGATAGGAAAAGGCCAGGGCCAACGCAGCGAACGCGACTGTGTACAGAACGAACCAGCGGTTGCGCAGCGCGTCGCGCAGTTCTTTCTGCGCCAGCGTCCAGATGATGGAAAGTGAACTCATGGCTACTGCACCTCGAAATCCATAACCTCAATGTCCGCGTCGTGCAGCGCGTTGATGGGGCGGGCCTTTTCACTGGCCAGCACATCGACCAGCACGCCGACGCCGTTGCGCGAAACGGTGAACCCGCCAGCCTGGAGTACCGTCAACGCGCTGTCGAGCTGGCCGTCGGGCAGGCGCAGCTTCACCTGAGTGCGCAGACCGAGGCGCCTTGGCAGTTCGCCGGGCGCGCAGGTCATCAGCATCCGTCCCTGATCCATGACCAGCACGTTGTCTGCCAGCGCTTCGATTTCCTCCAGCCGGTGTGACGTGAAAACCACTGTCTTGCCCGCCCGCTTGACATCGCTGAGCAGGTGCAGGAAGTGGTCGCGCGCCGCCGCGTCAAGATTCGAGGTCGGCTCATCCAGCACCAGGATCGGCGGATCGGCCAGCAATGCCAACCCCAGCGCCAGCCGCTGCTTCATGCCGCCCGACAACGCGCCCACCGGTTTGTCGCCATGCTCCGCCAGACCAACCTGATCCAGCACCTCAGCTGCCCGCTGCGGCGATGTGCTTTTCAGCCGGGCGTAGAACAGCGCGGTGTCCAGTGCGCTCATGTCGGCATAGAAGGCCAACTCCTGCGGCACATAGCCCAGCATCCGGCGTACCATCTTGCCCTGCTTTTTGGCGTCCAGGGTATCAACCAGGATATGGCCGCTATATTTTAGCAGGCCCAGCAGGCACTTGATGGCGGTTGTCTTGCCCGCGCCGTTGGGTCCCCACAGCGCCAGCGCGGCCTGCGGCGACACGTCAAAGCTGAGGTCGTCCACGGCGGTGAACTTGCCGAATTGTTTGGTCAGGTGAGCGAATTGGATCATGATTGAACCGTGTTGCGTGAAACGTGACGGGTTATGCAGCGTTTGAGACGTCTGATGTCAGATACCATTACGCCAGCTACGGCGTGTGCCCAGGACGAGCAACAGGCCTGCCAGCAGCAGCATGCCAGCGGCGACAGCCAGGTTGGCTGCTAACGGCGGCGGAGCTAAGCCCGGCACGGTCGGCAGCGCCGGCGGCGCCATCAACGGGTGCTCATCAGCCATCTTGGGCCGCGGTTGGAACAGCGGGAAGGCGCGCGCTGCCAGGTCGATGGCATCGGTGGCCGGGCTGAGCTGGAACAACCGCAGCTCCGGGTTCTTGGCCAGCAGGTCTTCGTACAGGCTCTGCGCCACGTAGGGCACATCCCCCACCGCGTCGCCGTTGGCGTCGTAGCCGGCATAGTCGCTCCAATAGTTGCCGCGGCCCGCTTCGGACCAGCTATTGTTGTGCAACACACCTTCGCCGGCCAGCGCAACCTGTTCGCCGTTCTCCTGGAAGACGTTGCCGGCAATCGTGTTGTGTTCCACCAGCGGCAGCATCCAGAGCGCAATATCGTTGTAGGCGAACAGGTTGTCCTCGGTGCGAGTCGTCGCGCCTGGCGCCAGCGGCGAGTGGTCGTTGTAGATGCCGACGCGGTTGGCAACGAAGTAGTTGCCTTCCACGACCGCGTTGTCCACGTCCTTGATGCCCAGCCCGTAGCCGCTCTGCCCGCGGTTGTTGAACAGCAGGTTGTTGCGCACGGTGTAGCCGTCGCCGTACATCAGGTAGATGCCGACCGAGTTGTCACGCAGAATGTTTTCCTCGATGAGCACGTTCTCGTTGACCATGAAGTGCAGGCCGTAGCGGCTGCGCTCGACGGTGTTGCCGCGAATCACGCTGTCAGGTGAGTACCAGACGATCATGTCGCGGCTGTCATGGACGCGGTTGCCCTCTACCAGACTGCCGGCCGAGTACCACAGGCGCAGGCCATCGCCACGCACGCCCATCTCCAGCGGCTTGCCAACTACAGTATTGCCGCGCACGATGCTGTCGGGCGCATTTTGGAGGTAGATGCCAAATAGCACGTCCTCCAGATGGTTGTCCTCAACGGTCGTCCGCGCTGCCAGGCTGGTAATTCCGGAATCCTCGCGATCCAGCGACGCGCCGCTGCCGCGAATGTCGAAGCCGCGAATCGTCACATCAGGTGCATTGATCGTGATCACGCGGCCCTGTCCACCGGCGTCGATCACCGGGCGCTCGCCCGGGGCGCCAATCAGCGTCACCGGCGTGTCGATGACCAGCGGCCCGGCATAGTTGCCAGCCGGCACGACGATGGTGTCACCCGCCTGCGCGCCAGCCAGCGCAGCCTGCAAGTCAAAAGGCTGGGCGGCGGCGAACGGAAAAATGGCGAGAATGGCGGCGATCAGAGCAAACGACAACATGGTTGGTGTCCGATGTATCCGAATTCGACTATTCGTGTCCTATTCGTGGACGGCGTCATCCTGGCGAATAGCTTCCTGTGCATCCGCCAGCGGCTTATAGGCGCGGCGGTGGAAATACAGGCCGATCAGGATGATCACCGACGCGGCGATGGCCAGCCACAGCCCGATGCCCGGGCTGGCCACGGTGCGAAACTGGGCGATCTTGCCCTCGAACAGCACCGGCGGCACAAAGGGCTTGACGCTGTTGCTCAGCGGCGCGGCCGGGTCAAGGTTCTGACCGAAGTTCGCCAGCCAGTATTGCAAGTCAACCAAGAAGATGACAGGGAAAAACAGGGCCGGCAGGGCCAGCAAGGCTGCCCAGCGCGAGTGGACGAACACCGCTGCCAGGACGAGCAAGGCAACGACGACGACTCCCAGCACCGCGACCGATTTCTCGAAAGGTGCCGCCTCGTCCAGCGGGCGCATGCCGATATAGTGGTTCAGCCCGTCGATCTCATGCACGTCGCCGGTCAGCCGGTTGACGTACGCCTCGACCGTCAGTCCTTTGGGATACTGCGGCGCGTGCAGGGTTAGTTGCCAGTATGGCAGAAAGACCGACACGATCAGCAGCAGCGCGGCCAGCAGGAACAGCACCGTCGGGGCCAGGTAGCGGCCGCGATGCACCTTCATTTCCTCTGCAGGAACTCGTGGCCCAATGATCTTTTCAACGCTTTCGCTCATGGCTGGCTTCCTTTGGTCGGTGATCGGTGATCGGTGATCATCCGGCGGTGTTACCGCCGGATGATCACCCCTTTTCTTTGCTGCTTACCGTTTACTGATTACCGGCTCGTCACGGTGCGACCTGGAAGTAACCCATCATCTCCAGATGCAGGGCCGAGCAGAACTCGGTGCAGTAGTACGGATACGTCCCGCTGTTGGTGGCATCGAACTCGAAGTTGGCAGTCTCTCCAGGCTCAATGCTGAGGCTGATGTTGTGACCGTCGAGTTGGAAGCCGTGGGTCGCGTCCTGCGCGGTTTCCACGTTGGTGATGTGCCAGATGACGTGATCGCCTTGTTTGACTTCGACCCGGTCGGGCGTCAGATGCGATCGCACGGAAGTCATGAAAACCTCAACCTCGTTGCCATTGCGCTCGATGCGTTCCTCGCCGGGGAGCGTGGCAAACTCAGACTTCTGCCAGCTGATGGGATCCCAGCCGACCTCGGGATAGGTGTTGATGGCGTGGATCTTGTCGGCCTTGATCATCTGGGCGTAGTGCGGCTCGCCAACGCCCATCGGCATATCGTAGATCACCTTCATGGCGTCGCCGCTGATGTCGATGAGCTGCTCGTTTTGCGGCAGCAGCGGGCCAACCGGCGTGAAACGATCCACCGCCCACTTGTTGAGCGCAATCAGGTACTTACCATCGGGCGACACGGTGTCGCCTTCAGCAGCCACCAGGTGGCCGATGTTGTACTGCACGGGCACCTTGTTGAGCACGACGTAGGCGGCCGGATCGTCGCCGCCCAGCTTCCATTTGGCCACCATGCTGTCCAGGAAGAGGCTGGTGTAGGCGTTGCCCTTGTCGTCGAACTGGGTGTGGAGCGGCCCCAGGCCGACCTCCAACTGCGCCACCATGACATCATCGAAGTTGAGGATCGGGATGCCGAAGGCGTCAGGGGTCGAGTTGCCGCTGGCGATGGCCTTCTGGATCTTGTCGAAGCTGTAGATGGTGACGTGCGGGTCGAGCTTGCCGGCCACGACAAGATACTTGCCATCCGGGGTGACGTCCATGCCGTGCGGGCTCTTGGGCTCGGGCGCCAGATACAGGACGCCTTCCTCGATGGCTGTAGGAATGGAAATCACCGGCATGCCATTGATCTCCTCAGTCTTACCGGCTGCGACGACTTGCTCAGCCTTTTTCCAGTCGATGATGTGCATGTAGTCCATGTCGCGCTGGCTGACGCTGGCCTCGAAGTTGGGTTGGCCTTCCATGTTGCCGCCCGTGGCCATCTCGGTGTTGAAGGAGTTGCAGAACACCCAGCCATCGCTGACCAGCTTGCCGGCGTCGCACAGGTCCTGCCAGTAGGGCGGCAGTTCGATGCTGAACGACTTCGACGGGTCGATACGTCCGGCCTCGCGGTCGAACTTCCAGGCGGTCATCATGCCGCGGTACTTCTCCTGATACTCGGAGAGAGGCGCATATTCCCAGCCGAAGGGTGTTGCGTACTGTGCGCCCTGGAAGATATAGTCGGTGTTGGGCGACACGAAGGTCGCGCCGTGGTTGCTGATGATGTTGGGATCTTTCACGATCTGCTTGGTTTCGAAGTCGCGCAGATCGATGACGGCGACGCGGGCGCTGTTCTTGTCGTTGATGAAGATCCACTGACCGTCGTAGTCGCCGGCGGTTTCGCTGAGGGCCGGATGGTGCGAGTCGCCCATGCGAATCGTCTCGCCGTCCACATTGCCGGCGTCCAGCATCTGCTCAATTTCTGTGTTCCCGAAGCCGTAGCCCTGCCATGCCTCCGGGGTGAAGACTGCGATATTCTTGAGAATTCGCATCGACGGCACGCCGACGGCTATCAGGTTGCCTGAGTGACCACCGGACATGAAGGTGATGTACTCATCCCATGTTCCGCTGGGAGTGTAGGTCATCAGGGCAGCGTTGATATCGTCGGGGGTGAGGCCGCGCTCGGCAGCGATCGCCATCGAGTCGGCCGGCAAGCCGCCCTGGCTGTCTGGGGCGGGCGTGGGCGTCTTGTCGTCTTTCGAGCATCCCAACATCAGCGATGCCAACATGACGAGGACGAAAGCAAGAACAACAATGCGTTTCATGAGTAGCTCCTCCTGATCCAAAGGTGGGTGGGGTAGGTAGAGTAGCGGGTTGGTAGATTGGTAGCTTGGTAGACTGGTAAGCCGTTGATAAGCGCCCGGACTGATTACTTATTTCCGATTACCGTTGACTGATGACTGGTCACCGTTCACCGGCGATTGAGCGGGGCGAAGGAAGACCAGGGGCAAGCACGATCAGAAACGGCAGGGCAATTGCATTGGCCGGGCAGATGTCCTCACATACCGTGCAGTAGGTGCAGAGATCAGGAAAGCGCATGAACGCCTTGCCTTTGCGCTGATCCAGCGCCCTGGTGGGACAAATCTCCACACAGCGATGGCAGCCGGTACACAGTGCTTGGTCGATGGTTGGCAGTGGGTCCATGGTTCGGGTAGTACTCCAGATCGTATCGGCGGCCAGTCTCGTTTCCTTCACATTCGCCATTGTACCAAGTTGCACACCGACGCGCTGCGACAAAAGTCTCACCGGGAATCAAAAAACCCACAGGGTCTTGCGTCCTGTGGGTCAAAAGAACCGATAGGGTTGCCTGTGCACTCGCTAGACCTCTGCCTCCTGCGCCAGCCGTTCGGGGTCGAGGATGACGATGCGGTGGCGGTCGAACTCGATGACGCCTTCGGCGGCCAGGCTGCGCAGCGCCCGCCCAACCATCTCGCGCACGGTGCCCAGCCGCGCTGCCATCTCCTCCTGCGTGAGCAGCCGCGGCACCACGTCCTCGTGGCTAGCCTGCGCTTCATCCAGCAGCAGACGCGCCACCCGCCCCTTGACCGTTCGCATCGACAGGTCTTCCACCAGGTTCACCAGATGGCGCGCCATGCTGGCCACCTGTTCGGCCAGCGCCCAGCTTAGCTCCGGGTAGCGGGCCGCGATGCGCTGCAGGTCCAAACGGGCGACCTGCCACAACGCAGCATCCGTGTGAGCGGTGGCAGTGGCGGGATTGGGCGCGCCGTCCAGGACGCCTACCTCGTTGAAGGTTTCGCCGGGCGGCGCCAGGCGCATGATGTACTCCCGACCTTCCTGTGAGACCCGGCTGATCTTGATGACGCCGCTGGCGACGATGTAGAGGTACGGAGGCTGTTCCCCCTCGAGCATGACGATTTCACCGGCAGCGTACTTGCGCATTGAAAACGCGGCCAGTAACTCCTGCTCGCCGGCCGGCGGCAACACCTGGAAATAGCGAATCTGGCGGACCCGTGCTCGTAGGTCACGGACTGAGAGGACAGTGCTCATCGGCGAGTGTGGCTGAAACGACATTCTTGGTCGGGCGTCATCGCGAGTGTACCACAGGTACTGCGTTGAACAAAGCGTCGCCGAAGGGTAATCCCATGGTGCGGCGCAATGGTTTCACGGCAGGTTTCAAGTATAATGGGCCGACCATGTTCGAGGCCAACCAACCCGCACAGACACTGCCGCAGAAGCGCAGCCTCTGGCGCAACAGAGACTTTCTGAAGCTGTGGTCCGGTAAAACTATCTCAGCATTCGGCTCGGAGATCTCAGGCACCGCGATCTCGCTGGCAGCCATCCTCACCCTCAACGCAACCCCGATGCAGCTGGGACTGCTGGGGGCGCTGGCCGGCATTCCGGCGCTGATCATCGGCTTGCCGGCCGGTGTCTGGGTGGACCGGATGCGCCGCAAACCGATCATGATCGCCAGCGACCTGTTGCGGGCAGCCGCGCTTGTCACCATTCCTGCCGCGGCCGTGTTTGGCATACTCAGCTTCGTGCAGCTTGTGCTGGTCTCCATGGTCGTCAAGGCACTCACCGTCTTCTTCGAAGTGGCCGACAACTCCTTTCTGCCGGCGGTCACCAGCCGCGATCAACTGGTGGAGGGCAACAGCAAGCTGGGTATCAGCGACTCGCTGGCTGAAATCGGCGGTCCCGCCATCGGCGGCGTGCTGGTGCAGGCGATCACCGCGCCGTTCGCCATCCTGGTGGACTCCGGGAGCTACATCGTCTCAGCGCTGCTGCTGGCGCGCATCCGTACGCCTGAGCCGCTGTCTCAGGGAGACGGCCAGACGCCGAGCATGACCAGCGAGATCGTCGAGGGAATGAGAACGGTGCGCAGTAGCCAGGTGTTGCTGGCGTTGCTGGCCGCGACGGCTGTCTTCAACCTGCTGGGCAGCTTCTTTGGAGCGCTCTATAGCCTTTACGTGATCCGCAGTCTGGGATTGACACCGGTGCTGCTGGGTGTAGTCATCTCAGCCGGCGGCGTCGGCGCGCTGATCGGAGCGGCCAGTGCTGACCGTGTAACCCGGCGCATCGGCGTTGGACCGGCGCTGATCAGCGGCATGGCCGTACACGCAGTCACGGCGCTGCTGACGCCGCTGGCGTTCGGATCAGTCCCGCAAGTGACAGCCATCCTGCTGTTCGCGCAGATCGCAGGCGACACGATGCTAATGATCTTCTTTATCAATGCAGTCAGCCTGCGCCAGGCAGCAACACCAGACCGGCTGCTGGGCCGGGTCAACGCCAGTTTCCAGGTGATCGTTGCTGTGGTCGGACCAATCGGCTTTTTGCTGGGCGGGCTGTTGGGCGAAAGACTCGGCCTGCGACCGACGCTCTTCATTGCAGCCACGGGAAGTTGGATTGCTACAGCGATCCTGCTCGCCTCGCCCGTGCGGACGATCAGAGTGCTGCCCGTCGTCGATTCTGTAACGGAGTGAACCTATGGAACCACGGATCTCCATCGTGGAATGGTTGATCGTTGTTTGCCTTGTGGGTTTCTACGCGGCAGCCGCGGCAGCGATTGTTCTCTGGTGGCGGCAGCGCGATAGGAGACGCCAGGTTGAGCTTGCCGATGTCCGCGAGTGGCAGCGCGACAACTTTCGCATCACCACCGACACGACGGCCATGGATCTGGACGCAATCCACGCGATGTTGACCCGCGCCTACTGGTCGCCGGGAATTGACAAGGAAACGGTACAACGAGCCATGCGCCACTCGCTCTGTTTCGGCATGTTCGACGGTACGCGGCAGATCGGCTATCTGCGCTACGCCACCGACCGAACCCGCTTCGCCTACCTGATGGACGTGTATGTGCTGGAGGAGTACCGTGGCCAGGGGCTTGGCGTCTGGCTGGTGGGCAGCAGCCTGGAGCATCCAGACATCTCCCGCTGCCGCCGGCTGTTGCTGACCACCCGCGATGCCCACGATCTGTACCGAAAGTTTGATTTCACCGAGCTGCCCCACCCCGAACACTGGATGGAGCGGTTCCGCGAGAGCAGCGCTTCGCAGTCTTGACGCGGCGGGCGAAGTCAGCGAAAATCAAGCTGTGTCCGGTCCTTAGCCGTTACATGACGCCCCACCAGCCGGACTTTGCTTGTAGCCCGTAAAGGGCTGACCACACCGGCAGAAATAACGAGACGTATTTATGTCTACCGAAACACCGATTGCACCATCCGCCGAGGAAACGGAGACCACCATCTCGCGCTTCATGAGCGCGATCGGCTACGTGCTCGGCATTTCCTACCCCTTGCTGGCGCTATCCACCGGCGCGCGCGGCGTCTATCAGTTGTTCTTCCGCGACGACCTGCCCAAGCTGGCGCCTGCGTTGTCGATCTTCTCCTCGCTGCTTTACCTGGTGGCCGCAGTGGGATTCTTCAAGCGCAGCCCGCGCGCCTGGCGTGTCTCAGTGACGGCCCTCAGCATCGAGGCCATCGGTGTGCTGACTGTCGGTACTCTCAGCATCCTGGCGCCTGACCTGCTGGGCCACACCGCCTGGAGCCGGTTCGGCATGGACTATGGCTTCTTTCCGCTGATCCAGCCATTGCTGGGCCTGTCCTGGCTGCTTTATAGACCAACCAGGGCAGCCTATGGCGTCGGTCCTGTCAGGCAAGCGTGATGTTGTAGCACGCGAAATGCGCGAGACACCGTGCGGTGCTCGCGCATTTTCAGTCGCTAAACAGACGCAGCTAGCTGAAAGCCGGCGGCCAGTCTACGACTGAGTTGACGGCGCGCACTGGCCGTTGTAGTAGGCCCAAACGTCGCACTCGCTGCCATCCTTGAACGTGCATGTGCCCTGCTCGTTCTCAGCGCCGCTTTCACTGGTGACGGTATAGGTCCCGCCGGTGATTGCGCAATACTGGGCGGCCGGCGTCACGTAGCCCGTGACCTTGATCCCGCCTACCGGGCAGTCGCCGCGCAACATCGCCCATTCCTCGCACTGCAAGTTGTCCTCGAAGAGGCAGACGCCGTACTGCCCGCCATCGCCGCGCTCCTGGATGGATACTGTGCCGCCTTGGGCGACGCAGTTTTCAGACGCAGGATTGGCGAGCCCAGCGGTGCCTGTCGGGGTAGCTGCACCTTGAGAAACCTGCTGACCGCAGGTCAGGGACACGGTGTACTGCTGCTGGGCGGGTGTCACGTTGCAGGCCGAGATCGGCTGGTCGGTCGGGCAGTTGGCCGAGGCGTCCGGCGACCATTGGGCAGCAGCCGCACACATCGCGTTGTCCTTGCGGAACCCCTTGCCCATGCCGGTAGGTCCACCGGCCGCGAGCATGGGATCCTCCTGCCAGCCTTGCGCTGACAGCATGTCTGCCAGACTGGCCACCACCGCGTCAGGACTGGCAAACTGTTCGCCGGTACCGGTAGCCGTCGCCTGGCAGCCCATGCCGCTTTCCCCGGTTGTGGGGTCGCCGACCGGCGCATTGCCCTGCGTCACTTCGACGCCCAGCGCCTTTGACATTTCCTGCGCCAACGCGGCGCAAGCTTCAGGGTCGAGAGGTTCCCAGGCTGCAGCGGTCTCAGCAGTTGCGGTTGTCGTCACCGGCTCCGTCGTGGCGGTCGCGGCGACGGTAGTATCGGTCGCCGGCGCGGCTGTGGCAGCCTCGGTGGGCGCACTCACCGTCGCCGGCATCGTCGTAGCGGTTGCCTGTGTAGCCGGCGCTACCGGCGGGGTCGTGCAGGCAGCCGTCAAAAGCAGAACGAGAACAAGGCAGACTATCATCCATGTCTTCATAGCAGTTCTTTTCACCTCCGTTGATTGGTTGCGGTCATTCGACAATGATATCATATCAGCGTAGCAAGAACATCGCAAGTGCCAGCGTATCAGCCGGGATTGCGTGGGGACCGTAGTTGATATAGAATCGCGGTCTGCGCACCCCATACGAGAGAGGCAGCATCAACAGATGACCCGCGACATTTCCGCCTTCGACATCATCGGCCCGATCATGGTCGGCCCGTCCAGTTCGCACACCGCCGGCGCGGTGCGATTGGGGCAGGTGGCGCGCGCCATCCTCGGCAGCCAACCGACCGAGGTTCTGATCGAACTGCACGGCTCCTTTGCTCACACCGGCAAGGGACACGGCACTGACAGGGGAATCATGGCGGGCCTGCTCGGCATGCCGGCCGATGATCCCAACCTGCGCGACAGCTTCGAGCTGGCCGAGCAAGCCGGAATGACCTTCCGTTTCGAGACCGTCGATCTGGGCGAGGACGTCCACCCCAATACCGCTCGACTGACGTTGACCGACGGCCAGCGGCGCGTGCAGGTCACCGGCAGTTCGGTCGGCGGCGGCATGGTCAAGATCGACTCGGTTGACGGCTACCAGGTCCAGTTCGGGTGCGAATACGACACATTGCTGGTGGTGGCTGAGGACCGGCCCGGCACCGTCAACTCGGTCACGGGCTGGATGCTGCGCCAGGGGATTAACATCGCCTTCCTGCGCATCGAACGTGACCGGCGCGGCGGCAAGGCGATCATGGTCATCGAAACCGACCAGCCGGTAGACCCGGAGATCCTGGAAGCGTTCGAGGATTACGACTGGGTGCTGTGGGCGCGCTACGTCCCGAAAGTCGAAGCGTGACCGGCATCACGGTGCATCTGAAACGGCTTCGCTCTTGCCAGATGTGAAGCGCGTGGACCGGTTGACAAACAGGAACCAGATCGCCAACAAGCCGCTGTAGATCAGCACCGCTGTGTAGACGGTCAGGTTGATGCGCAGTTCCGGCTTGACGGTGGCGAAATGGCGCAGGAAGGGGATGATCAACACCAGATCGTACGCCAGGAAGCCGAGAAGTTGGCCAACCGCATTGCCCCACACAGGCTTGACGACGCCGTAGGTAAAATACAGCGCAGCGCCCAGAAATATCCAACCATAGAGCACTGACTGCTCTGGACCGAGCGGCCAGGGGAAGATATTGGACCGCTTCAGCACCAACGAACCACCTGCCAGCAGCAGCACCACAATGAACACCGCAAACGAAATGCGTACGGCGCGCGGCGTCGGGCGGTTGTCGTGAAAGACCAGGCGGCGCGCCCAGAGCAGCAGCGTCAAACACACCGCGGCAAAGAACGCGCATACCACCGCAAACAGCAGCACAGGCCCGCGGCTTGTATCTGAAAGATAGACGCCCGCGGCATATATGGCCATGCCGCCGTAGGTTGCCAGGAAGTTCAGCGCGCCGCCGGTGATCGCCGCCAGCTCGCCTGACAGCCCGATCCACAGCACCGGCGCTGACGCGGCTGCCAAAATCGAGGAAAGGAAGATGTTGGACAAGCGGCTGGTCGGCCACGGCCAAATGCTGCCGATCCACGGCATTTGCAGGAAAAACACGACCGCCGCCAGCAAGCCGGCAACACCAAGAACAACCAATAAGGCGCGCAATGGTCGATGCATGGCAGATTTCCTCTCAAAGAACGGATCAAATGAAGAGAAGTAGGATGTTGACAATCGGCAGCAGGCTCCAGGCTATGGCGACCCAGAAGAGCGACAGCTTGTAGAAGATCCAGGCGCCTGCAATCGTGACTATGACCACCAGGGGATAGACCAGGATCTTGGTCACCAGCGCCCAGGCCTCGGGCGTGGAACCCTGATCGAAAGCAAACGGGGTCATCATGACCGCCAGCGCGGCCGGGGCAAGCGACAGCAGATACAGCACCGTCATGACGATCAGATAGATTTTCGTGCGCCGCTTGCGCGGTGAAACAGGTGTGGGTAGGGACTGTTCTTGCATATCGTCACCTTGCAACCGATAACGTTGTGTCTTACAGCGATTCAACGCAAGGACGTTGCTTTTCCATCACATTTCGCAGGGACGTTGCGCAATTGGCTGATCCACTGCTGTTTTCGATCTCGGCACCCTCGCATCCGCCTTGACCGTTCCCCCGTTTTTCGGTACACTCACAGATACACAGCCATTTGTTTGCGAGGAGTATCTATGAAATACCTCTATGCCCTCATCGCCGCAGCGCTGGCCCTTCTGGGTCTCATCTTCCTTGTCGGCTTTGCCGGCAGCCTGGTGCGGCTTGTTATCGGCGTGCTGCTGCTCATCGCAGCCGGCGCAGTAGTCTATCTGGCGCGTACGAAGCCCCAGCCCTCGCAGACAACCGTCGTCCAGCAGATCGACCTCAGCGGCGACGTCAGCCTGGAAAACATGAAATGCAAGGTCTGCGGCGCACCCCTCACCAAAGATGAGATCGACGTCAAGGCCGGCGCGATTTTCATCAACTGCTCGCATTGCGGATCGACCTACCAGTTCGAGGAGGAGCCAAAATGGTAAACCTAAGGACCAACCTGCGCCAACGCCTCCGCGCGCCCTCCGCCTTTCCCTCGTTTCCTTCCTTGCCCTCCTCGTTGCGCACAAAAGAAGCGAGCGAACCAACCCTATCCCCTGGTCTCCATACCTATCGCATCGATCTCTACGGCGGCCAGCGACGCGTGCATTTGCGTGTCGATCCTGATGGCTCCGGCGTGCTCTTCCGCGACGTCACCGACGTAATCCACCTCAACGCCACGGCCGCAGGAATTGCGTACCTGGCGCTGGAAGGCCTGTCGCAGGAGCGCGCTCGCCGCCAAATGCAGCGTACCTATGGCAAGAGCGCGCAGCTTGATGCCGACCTGGCCAGTATCTACGAGCTGGTGGCAGCCATGACCGATCCGGGCTACGACTGCCCAACCTGCGCCCTGCCAGAGCTGCCGCGCGCTGATCTGTTCAGCAC
Source organism: Anaerolineales bacterium (assembly GCA_020634615.1). Lineage (GTDB taxonomy): Bacteria > Chloroflexota > Anaerolineae > JAAEKA01 > JAAEKA01 > JACKBK01. The sequence continues at coordinate 60,204 of JACKBI010000010.1, read as the reverse complement.
GCCAGTGCACGCGCCCTACAAGGTCGATCTCGCTATCACCTACGGCTGCAACAACGAGTGTCCCCACTGCTACAACGAGCCGACGCACTACCCCATGGCCTCGTTGAGCAAGGAGCACTGGTTCGATGTAATTGACCGGCTACACGAACTCGGCGTGCCGCACCTGATTTTCACCGGCGGCGAAGCGACGTTGCACCCCGATCTGTGCGCGATCATAGACCACGCCGACCGGCTGGGCCACGTTGTCGGGCTGAACAGCAACGGCCGCCGCATGGCGCATGCCCCCTACGTGGCCGAGCTGGCCGCGGCCGGGCTGAACCATGTGCAGATCACCCTCGGCTCCAGCCGGCCAGCCATCCACGATGCGATGATGGGCGCGCGCTCCTTCGACCAGACCGTCAAGGGGATTCGTAACGCTGTTGCCAGCCCCCTGCATACGATCACCAACACCACGTTGATGCAGGCCAACAAGGACCACGCCGAAGAGATCATCGAGTTTCTCTACGATCTCGGCATCCGCACTTTCGCCATGAACGGGATGATCTACTCCGGCGGCGGCTTTGGCAACGGCACCGCCATTCCCGAGGCCGAAATGCCGGCGCTGCTGATCCGCGTGCGCGACCGGGCGGAAGAGCTGGGCATGCGCTTCCTCTGGTACACGCCCACCGAATACTGCCGCATGTCGCCGGTCGAATTGGAGCTGGGCGCCAAGCGCTGCAACGCGGGCGAGTACTCGCTGTGCATCGAGCCCAACGGCGACGTGCTGCCGTGCCAGTCGTACTACGTGGCCGCGGGCAACATCCTGCGCGACCCGTGGGAGGAGATCTGGCAAGGTGCGCTCTTCCGCTCCTTCCGCGACCGGGTGGAAGATCCGCGCTGGGCAGGCTTGCCTGAGAAGTGCTGGGAATGCCCAGACCTGCCGCTGTGCGGCGGCGGCTGCCGCATCGAGCGCGAAGCAAGGGATGGCAACCGCATCGCAGACAGCGGACACGGCGGCGGATGCGCCGGATGCAGCGGCAGTTGCGGCACCGGCAAGAGCGCTGCCCCCGACTTGCCGTTCACCGCCGACATCGCGCTGACCTTGCTGCCCACCGGCTTCGTCCCGCCCAGCGGCCAGATCGACAGCCCGCGCCGCGGCAGCGGAGTGATGGTGATCGGTGACCATTAGACACCGTACAGCAAACCGAAGTCTGTCACGAATTCACGCAACACGTTCACAGCCATGACCCCAACACTTTTCCGGCGACTCTTCGTTCCTACCATTGACCGCGAAGCCAAGGCTCTCAAGCCGGGCATGCTCCAGTACACCCTCGCGGAGCACGGTCAGACCCACCGGTTTCATCTGCGCGTCGATCCGGGCGGCAGCGGGTTGCTGGTCAGCAATGGCACTGCCATCGCCCAGCTTTCGGCCAGCGGCGTCCTCATCGCCGCCCGGCTGCTGGAAGGCCGCCCGCGCGATGTCATTCTGAAAGAACTGAACAACCAGTTCGAACCGACCAGCGTCGCTCAGCAGACAGCAGATGTCGCCGCCGTCGACCAGTTGATCCATCGCCTCATCACTCCGGGTGATTCCTATCCGGTATTCAACCTGCGCGATCCGGCGTTGCTGAAACAGGACGACGTGCGCTTGATTCCACCCATCGAAGCTGACCTGGAGCTGGCCCAGCCCGTCCACATGTTGCCCATCATGGACCACCTGTGGAGCGCCGGGCTGCCGCATATCACCATTCACGTCCCCGTTGCACCGGATGTGGTGGAGATCGTGTCGCTGGTCGAACATGCCCAGTGGCTGGGACTGATCTGTGGCGTCAGCGGACGCGCCAGCGATCTGTTGGTCGGGTCGGTCATCAGCGACTTGGCCACGGTCGGCGTTGATCACATTTCTGTGTTCTACGCGTCCGCCGACCCGGCACTGCACGACTCGTTCTTTGGTGAGGGTGATCACGCGGCGGCCGAGGAACTTTTCAGGCGAACAGAAGCAGCCGAGCTGGCCGATGTGGCCCAGATACCGCTGATCCGCCCGACAGTCGCAACGTTCGCAGCTACCCTTGAGCGGCTGCAAGAGCTTCGTGTCCCTAACGCCGCCTTCTACGCCATTGCATCGCCAGACGGCAGCGTAGAGGACGGGTCGCTGCCTGCCGCTGCGCTGGCCGAGATCGCTGATGACGTTGAAAGCGCTGCTGACCGGGCAAAGGTCCGCTTCCAGTGGCAGCCGCCTGTCCTGCGCGATCCGGCTGTTTCGTTGGCCGATCAGGTACGCGCCGGCGCGCGCTGCTCCAGCGACCTGGCGGTGCGCATCGACTCTGACGGCTCGGTCATCCCGCCGCGCGGCCCGTACCGTTCGGCCGGTGACGTGGTGCGCGACAGTTGGTCCAGCATCTGGCAGCACGAAGTTTTCAACAGCTACCGCGCACGCATCGAGCGACCGACCCATTGCGCCACCTGCCCAGGTCTCGCCATCTGTGCCGCAGACTGTCCCAAGGAGCCGGCCGGCTGGTCGGATGGCGTGGCGCGCGCTGGCCACACCGAATGAATTCGACGCCTGCCAAACCAAGCATGCTGATGAAAGTTAAGGAAATAAACCAGCAATTGTATCGTGACGCCCGCCGGAGGCTACCCACTCCGCTCCGCTACGGGGTGCTACGCAAAGCCATCCGGCTACGACGTGAAAGGCCCTGCGGGCCTGGATTCCAGCCCTGGAAGGGCTTCCACCTTGCTGCTCGCGCCCCGGAGTGGGTAGCCCGATCCGTTTTACGGTCGGGCGGGCTTCACCAGGCTATTGCCGGAATAGAATTTTAACTTTCATAAGCGAGCTGGAGCCGGCTCGGCAGCCTGGCCTTAGCAGGCTTCACCCGCATTAGCCTGTGGGTTTCAACCACAGACGGCACTGACCGCCAGTTTGGCAGACGCCAACCACAAGCCTATCTGGAGAACACCTATGAACTCCACCACACCTCTGGATCAAACAAATCGCCACGAACGCTGGCTTCGCATTGCCACCGTTGCGGTCATCCTTGCGGCGCTGCTGTTGGTGCCGATTACAACTCGTGCGCAAAACTACCTGTTCTCCGTTCCCAGTGTGGTCTTTCAGGTATTTGTCCAGCCCGACGGCTCGGCGCGCCTGGTGTACGACATCGAGTTCGAGAACCTGGGATCGACTATTGACATCGTGGACATCGGCGTACCCAACAAGAATTACCAGCTCAGCAACTTCAGCGCATCGGTGGATGGTCGATCCTTGAGCGACATCCGCCCGTCGGAATATGTCAAGCCGGGTGTGGAAGTTCACCTGGGCAGCGGCAGCATCCCCAGCGGGCAGTCGGGCACCTTGCACGTCGAGTTCACCATGCCCGACCTGGTCTATCAGGACCTGACCAGCAAGGACCTGGCCTCCCTGCAAATCACGCCCACCTGGTTCGACAGCCAGTTCGTCAGCGGCACGACCAACCTGGAGATCGCCGTCCACCTGCCTGAGGGCGTCAGCATCGACGAATTAAAGTGGCAGGGCACGCCCTATGACCAGACCGGAATCGTCGACGACCGGGCTGTAGCGGTCTGGCTGTTCAACGACACCTCCTTCACCGGTCCGGAAAAGGTCGGCATCTCATTTCCCAAGGACGCCGTAAGTAACGTCATCGACCAGAACCTGTTCCAGTTGACGGCGCTCTGGTACGAAGGCAGCGGCTTTGCTCAGGCCATCACCGCTGTGCTGCTGCTGATAGCCTTCTCGATCTTCTATTTCCGCACCACCGGCGCAACCGGGTTCTTCCTGTGGCTGCTGCTTTGTGGCGGCGGCGCCTGGCTGCTGGTCAACAACCCGCTGGTGGGACCGCTGCTGCTGATCCCCATGGCGCTGCTGGCCTGGTTTGCGCAGTCGCGTTACAAGAAGCGACGGATGCGCAAGTACCTGCCCGCCATCGCGCAGGTCGAAGGCGGCGGCATCAAGCGCGGCCTGACAGCCCCGGAAGCAGCCGCGCTGCTGGAACTGCCCATCAACAAGGTGCTGACGCTGATCATCTTTGGCCTGCTGAAGAAAGGCGCGCTGCGCCAGGTCGTGGCGTCGCCGCTCACCGTGGAACTGGCGCCCGATTTTGTGCCAGCCAGCAAGGATGCCGGCAAGAGCGCAAAGGCCAAGCAGCGCAAGGACGCCGCGCAGACTCTGGGCGTCGCGCTGCACACCTATGAGCAGGGCTTTTTGGACACCATCGAGAAGCATCCCAAAACGGCGCTGAAGGACATCGATTTCGACGAGGATATCAAGGCGTTCCTGACCGGTGTGGCGGCGCGCATGAAGGGCTTTGACCTGTCGGACACAGTGGAATATTACCAGGCCATCGTCAAACGGGCCGTCGAGCAGGCCAAAGCCATCGAGGACATCGGCCAGCGTGAGCAGGCGCTGGACAAGGACATGGAGTGGATCCTGATGGACGACGGCGCGCCTGACGTTTGGATCACGCCGACCTGGCACTACAGCCCGATCTGGGCGCGCCCCTCCGCGGGCAGTGGCGGCGGCGGTGGGCTATCGATGGGCGGCGGCTCGCAACCCTCCTCCGCACCGAGCTTCGGAGACGTGTCACGCGGCTTCGCCGGCTATGCCGAAAACACGGCCAGCAGCCTGGCCGCAGCCATTTCGCCCGGATCGCTGCCGTCAGGTACGGGCGGCGTCATCAACCTGGCGGGCGTTGACCGCGGCGTCAGCAAGGTGCTCTCGTCCGGCGGCGGAGGAGGCGGTGGCGGCGGTGGTGGTGGCAGTTGCGCCTGCGCCTGCGCCGGCTGTGCCTGCGCCTGTGCTTGCGCGGGCGGCGGGCGATAATCGTGCATACCCAGGTGACAGACACTCCCGCAAAGTGACTGTCACCTTTCCTGACTGACACATGACCTCCACGAATCCTGCCCGCCCCAACCTGCCGCCACCCGAAATGGCGCGCCGCCAGGCTGAATGGCTGGCGCCGGCGCGCCGCTGGCTGCTGGAACAGGCCGAGTTGAACTGGCGACGATCAGTTCTTGACCTGGGCTGCGGCTTCGGCAGCGTCACGCCGGAGCTGGTGGCGGGCTCCATCGGCGCGGTGGTCGCGCTGGATCGCAATTGGGCAGCGTTGCATCACGACCCGGCCCCCTTTACCGGCGCCGTCACCTCGTGCGCAGATGCCCGCCGCCTCCCCTTTGCCGATGCGTCGTTCGATCTCGTGCTTTGCCAGCTTGCGCTCCTTTGGATGCCGCTGGAGGCGACCCTGGCAGAGGTACGGCGGGTGCTGATGCCCGGCGGCGCGCTGGTCGCCATCGAACCCGACTACGGCGGCATGATCGAGTACCCGCCCGAAATCGCCAGCCAGGACTTGTGGATGGCTGGGTTGCGGCGGGCCGGCGCTGACCCGACGGTGGGACGCAAGCTTCCGGGGCTGCTTGCGCAACACGGCTTCACGGTCAAGGTCGAGCTGCTGAACAGGCTTTCGCCGCCTGCCCCGGAGCGCCTCGATCTGCTGGCCGGCCTGCCACTGGACACGACCAGCACGCCGGAACTCAATCGGATCGAGCGCGCCGCAGCAGCGCTGACCGGCGCATGGGAACAGGTCGTCCACTTGCCTTTCATGTTCATCACGGCGTTTCTCCCCCGTAATGCCCCCTGACCGCTGCGCCGGCGGTCACCGTTATGTCGATCGACGACACCGCGCAACAGTCTGATCTCCGGCGACATCGCCAGCCACTGATCGATTGGCAGAGCTTCTCCGTGCGTCTGGTGGCGGGATTGGCGGCCCTCGTCCTGATCACCACGCTGAGCGCCGGCGTGCCGGCGCTTTGGATTGCCCGCAGCCAGCTCGAGCGTCAGGCCGGCGAACACCTGCTGGCCGTGCAGCGCGCCACCGCGTCCCTCTATACGACACACCAGGGAGAAATCAATGACCGGGCGCGCCTGCTGGCGGAACGCCCCACGTTTCAACGGCTGGTTACCGAGGGAACCGCTACCGATATGACAGCATACCTGGAAGCGTTTCGCATCCAGAGCGGTCTGGATTATCTGGTTGTCTGCAGCCAACGGTTGCAGGTGACCGCCGGTGCAAGCCCGGTCGATAGCTGTAGCCTGCCATTCACGCCGGGATACGGCATTGCCGGCGGGGTGGCGACGCTGGCGGCTGAAACTCTGGTGCTGGCCGGCGAGCCGGAACACCCGTTGGGCAGCGTACTGGCCGGCGTCCTTCTGGATGAGGCGTTCCTGAAGCAGATCGCAGCGAACACCGGCACGGAACAGACTGTGTTGCTTGCGGACGGCATGAGAGTAGCCAGCAGCAGGCCAGATCTGTTGCCAGCCGGCACACTGGCCGCGGCCAGCGCCGGGGCGCAAGCCGCGCCATACAGCGCGCAAAGCCACAAGTTTCTGACCGCTGCCGTTCCGCTTGACGCTGGCGACGGCCAGGCGACACTGTTGGCCGAAGTAGCCTTGCCGGTAAGCGGCCTGGTGACCGCCGAGCGTCAAGCCACCGCGATCCTTGTCACCAGCACACTGCTCGTCGCCCTCATTGCCATGAGTGCCGGCATCTGGGCAATCCGCAGGTTGACGGCGCCGCTGGAACGACTGACCCAAACCGCCGAACTTATCAGCCGCGGCGATTTTGCGGCGCCGGTGACAGTGCTTGCTGGCCCGACTGAGGTCACCACGCTGGCAACTGCCCTGCGCCAAAGCCAGACGACCATGCTGAACGCGCTGCAGGAACGATCGGAAGCGCGTGACTGGCTCGACAGCTTGATTCAATCTATCGTCGAAGGGGTCATCACGTTCGACACGCGCGGCCGGGTGACGTTCATGAGCCATGGCGCGGAACGCATCCTTGGCCGGTCGGGCGATGCGGCGATTGGCCAACCGGTCGCTGACCAGTTTCAACTGGCCGAACCGGGGGCGACGTTTCTGGATCTGATCCCCCCGGCGGGCAGCAAGCGGCAGATCGAAGTGATCTCACCGCAAGGCAAACCCACGGTGCTGGCGATCACCGGTGCGCGACTTGCGCCGCCAAGCAGCCCGGTGCCGCAAGTCGCGCTGGTGTTGCGCGATGTCACCGAAGAAGAAGCCCTGCGCGGCCTGCGTTCCAACTTCCTGGCTAACATCTCACACGAATTTCGCACGCCGCTCAGCACCCTAAACGCCTCCATGGAACTGCTGCTCGACGAAGAGCAAAACCTCAGCGCCGTCGAGATGCGCAATCTCCTGCAACCGACGCACCTCAGTCTGGTCAGCCTGCAGACGCTGATCGACAACCTGCTGGAAAGCAGCAGCATCGAAGCCGGGCGGTTTACAATCCGCAAGCGCGTCGTCGTCCTGAACCAGGTGATTTCCGAGGCAATGCACATCGTCAACCCACTCCTAACGCGCCGCGGACAGTCCGTGTCCATCGCTGAACCGGCTCAACTGCCGCCGCTGCATGCCGATCCGACGCGGCTGATCCAGGTGCTGGTCAACCTGCTCAGCAATGCCAGCAAATACAGCCCCATCGGTCAACCGGTTGAGGTGATCGTGGCGACAAACCAGTCCTCGCTGCGGGTATCGGTAGCTGACCGTGGTCCCGGTATTCCCGAGGGCGAACGCGATCAGCTTTTCCGCCGTTTCGTCCGGCTGGATGCCCAGGCAGGCGAGCAATACGGAATCGGCCTCGGACTTTACGTCGTGAAGACCATTGTCGAGGCCCACCAGGGACGTCTCGGTGTCGATGATCGGCCGGGCGGCGGGTCGGTATTTTGGTTCGAGTTGCCGGTCGCAACTGCGCCATCCAGAGAGGGTTTCCATGAAGGTACTGGTAGTTGAGGACGATCTGGCGCTCTCTGACGTCATCGCTTTCACCATGCGACGGGCCGGTTTCGACGTCGTCGCGGCCTACGATGGGCTGGCAGGGCTCGACATGTGGCTGGCAGAGCGGCCAGACCTGGTGCTGCTGGACCTCAACTTGCCGAAACTGGACGGGTTGAGCGTGTGCCGGCGCATCCGCAAAGAGGCTGACACTCCTATCATCATGCTGACGGTGCGCGACAGCGATGAAGCAGTCGTCGCGGGCCTCGAAACGGGCGCCGACGACTACATCGTCAAACCATTCAGCCCGACCCAGTTGGTGGCGCGTGCCCGGGCCGTCATGCGCCGCACCGGCGTCGCTCCCACTTCGGGGGTGCTGGAGGCGGCTGGTCTGTCGCTGGACAGATCGCGCAATGAAGTGCGCCGGCCGGGAGGCGAGCCAGTCCGCCTGACGCCCCTCGAGGTCCGGTTGCTCGAAGCGTTGATGCTCAATGCCGGCCAGGTACTGCCTGCCGATACGCTTATTGCCAATGTATGGGGCTTGGAAGGTGGTGACAAAGCAATGCTGAAGCAACTGGTCTATCGCCTGCGCGCCAAAATCGAATCGGATCCCGCTCAGCCTTCACTGATCGAAACGGTACCCGGCATCGGATACGCACTGCCCACCTGACCCACAGGCGGATGCTTGCTGCTGCCCGCCTGCGCCGATTATCCCCCTCCCCAAACGATCCCCACAACCTTTATGTCGGTCTGGGCGAAGCCGCCCGGACGAGTTGACCGCGCCTCCGCTTCATCCCTGAAACTGTTACCTGTTTGTGACCGGCCGGTAACCGGCAGCATAACCGCGGGCTGCTATCATTCTGATTGTAGAAACACGTCCTGCCGCTGCCGGCAGCGGCTGAACCACCAATGGTAGCAATCGATGACCTGCTTTCCTGAACTCGACCTGACACGCGTGCCACCAGACCCGGAGTTGGCCCGTCGGGTGCCCTATGATCTGGCGATGTACTATCTCGCTGTGCCGGTGGCCCAGGAGAATGGCTCCATCAGCGTGGCGATGGCGCATCCGGAGAACGCGACTGCACGCGCGACCCTGCACGACCTGCTGTGTGCCGACATCGTGCCACTGCGTGGGCGATCCGACACCATTTGCACAGCGATCAAGCAAATCCACCAACCAGACTCGCTTGCCCGAACACACATCCTGACATGGAGCGCGAGGCCAGAGCTGGCTCCGGTCGTGCGCCGGACAGCGGTGATGATTGGCAACTGCCTGCCGACCGCAGTCCCGGTATCCGACGCGGGCTGTGCTGCTATGCCTTCCGTCCTCTCGGTCGCCGGCGAAACGCATCCAGCGCTGACGATCATTGCGCCGCCAGTGGCACACCCCATGACGGACCTGCTGCGAGATGCCAGCACGCCGCTGCTGCTGATCCGCGGCTCCTATCGACCACTGGCACGGGTGCTGGTTGTCGTGCGCGGATTTGCGTCCGACAGCCACTTGCTGGACATGGCGGCGCCCGTGCTGCACAAGCTCGGTGCCCAGATCGTGCTGCTGCCGGTGAATGACAGATCGGAGCGCCCTATGGATCACCTGCTGTGCGGCGATGGACCTGCCCGCCAGCACCTGGAAAGTCTGTTGCAGATCCTGGAAAAGCAACAGGTCGATGTCTCGGTACACGTCCGCACGGGCGACCCGGCCGCGCAAATCGTGGCTGAGCTACGGCAGGGCGACTACGACCTGCTGGCAATCGCAGCGGAGGCCAGTGGCCAGTTTGTCGCACACATTCTGGAGGGCGCGGACCGCGCGGCAGTCTGCACCGACCGGCCGGTGTTCATCCTCAAGCCTGTTCATGAGTTTTAGCAGCGTCCAGGTGTCACAGCCTGCATGACCTGCCCACAAGGAGAAACTGCTAAATGACCAATCCTCGCAAGTTGCTTGTCATACTCGTCGTCCTTGCTGTGCTGAGCAGCGGGCTGGCGAGTTGCGCCGGCTCCAGTGGACAACCCGGCGCCGCGGGCCAGCCTGAAACTATCAGCGTCTCAGGTGCGTTCGCGCTCTTCCCCATGGTTACCCTCTGGACCAGCGAATACCAGAAGTCACACCCGGAAATACGTTTCGACGTCCAGGCCGGCGGCGCTGGCAAGGGCATGACCGACGTGCTTGCGGGCGCAGTCGATCTCGCCATGCTATCGCGCGAGGTACGTCAGGAAGAGCTGGATCAGAGCGCATTTCCCGTGCCCGTAGCGATCGACGCTGTGGTGGCGACAGTCAACGCTGACAACCCCGACCTGGAGAAAATCCTCCAGACCGGGATCACGCCACAGATGGCGGCTGGCATCTGGATGGACAACACCGTCACCCGCTGGGATCAATGGTTGGCGGGCGGCAGCGGCGAGGCCATCGACGTTTATACGCGCGCCGACGCGGCCGGCGCGGCCGAAATGTGGGCACGCTTCATCGGCGGTGAAACACAGGAAGACCTGCGCGGCACGGCTGTCAATGGTGATCCCGGGCTGGCCGAAGCCGTGCGCCAGGACCCGCTGGGCATTGGCTTCAACAACATCGGGTTCGCCTACGATCCTGGCAGTGGGCAACAGATCACCGGACTGCGCGTCGTGCCCATCGATCTCAACGGCGACGGCCAGATCACGCCCGACGAAGATTTCTACGCCACACGCACTGACATCACGCAGGCGATTGCCGACCGGCGCTACCCGTTTCCACCTGCCCGCGAGCTCTATCTGGTAACCAAGGGCGCGCCCAGCCAGGCCGTAACCGAATTCCTGCGCTGGGTCCTGACCGACGGACAGGCACTGGTTCCAGGCGCCGGCTATGTGAAGCTGACCGATGCCCGCATCCAGTCCGCTCTGGAACTGCTCAAGTAGACTGCCCCGGAGGCCATACGTGGAAGCCGAAATCCGACGCGACGGCGCAGTCCTGACACCTCGATACGACGCCGCCCCTGGCCGGCGGCCGGGAACGGCCCGGGTCATCAAAGACCACCTTGCTCGCACCGGCATGGTGGTGATCAGCGCAGCGACCTGCCTCCTGGTAGTGCTGATCGCCGGCGCGCTGCTGATCCGCTCGCTGCCGCTGCTGCGTACCCAATCACTGGGAGAGTTGCTGACTTCCAGCACCTGGCAGCCTTCGCACGGCGCCTTCGGCTTTGCGCCGTTCATCGCCGGCAGCATCGCCGTTACAGCAGTGGCGATGATCGTAGCAGTGGCGCCGGCGATCTTCACCGGCATCTACCTGTCGGAATACACGGTAGCCCGCACACGCACCCGGCTCAAACCGCTGCTCGATCTGATGGTCGGCATTCCGTCGGTGGTCTATGGGCTGTGGGGTATCCTGTTCGTCGTGCCGCTGGTGCGCGACCATGTCGGACCGTGGATCGACGGCACGCTGGGACAGGTGTCGCCGTTGTTTCGGCAAACTAATCCCAGCGGTTACGGCTTGCTGTCGGCCGGGCTGGTGCTGGGAATCATGGTCTTTCCGCTCATCGTTGCGGTGACGGAGGAGGTGCTGCGCAGCGTGCCGCATGAAATGCGCGAGGCAGTGCTGTGTCTCGGCGCAACCCGCTGGGAGACGACGCTTTGTGTCGTGCGCCGCCGGGGAATGGCGGGCATCCTGGCAGCGGTCGTGTTGGGCTTCTCGCGCGCGTTCGGCGAAACCCTGGCCGTCATGATGCTGATCGGCAACAGCGTCCAGGTGCCGCGGTCGTTGTTCGACAGCGCCTATTCCCTGCCCGCGCTGATCGCCAACAACTACGGCGAGATGATGTCGCTGCCGAACTACGAATCGGCGCTGATGGCAGCCGCCCTGCTGCTGCTGGCCGTCGTGCTGCTGTTCAATGTCGCCGCGCGGCTGGTGGTCAACCGGCTGACCGCAAGGAGTTGACCGTGAATCGCAAACAACGACGTCGACTGCAGGAAGCGTTCTTCGTAGGCATCATGCGCACATCGCTGGCCGGCGCCTGCCTGGTGTTGGGAACGATCCTGGCGGTCATCACAGTGCGTGGCGTCGGCGCGCTGAGTTGGGAAATGGTGAGCCAACCGCCTGAGAGCGGCTTCTATCTGGGCGGCGGCGGCGGTATTCTGAACGCCATCCTTGGATCGCTGGCGCTGGCGACCGGCGCCACCTTGCTGGCCATGGCGCTGGCTGTGCCGCTGGCGCTCTTCATGCACACCTACCTGCGCAGCAGCCGCATCGCCAATGGCATCCGCCTGGTGCTGGATGTCATGTGGGGCATTCCCAGCATCGTCTACGGCGCGTTCGGCTTTGCGCTGATGGTCTTCATGGGGCTGCGCGCCTCGCTCCTGGCGGGCGTGCTCACGCTGGCGCTGGTGGTGCTGCCGATCCTGGCGCGCACCTTCGACGAGGTTTTGATGATGTCGCCAAAGGACCTGCGTGAGGCAACGCTCTCGCTGGGAGCCACGCGGCTGGAATACCTTGGAGTCCTGTTGCGCCAGGCGCTGCCCGGTTTGATGACAGCGCTGTTGCTGGCCTTTGGCCGCGGCATCGGCGATGCTGCTTCGGTGCTCTTCACCGCCGGCTACACCGATGCCCTGCCCCAGTCGCTGACGCGCCCCGTAGCTTCTCTGCCGCTGGCGATCTTCTATCAGCTCAGCACGCCATTTCCCGAAGTCCAGGCCCGCGCGTATGCCTCGGCGCTGGTCCTGACGATACTGATTCTTGTGGTCAGTCTGCTGGCACAGCTTTCAGCCCGCAGACTCGGCAAACACGTGATCCGGTAAAGGCAACACGCATGACTGCACTCTCCGTTCGCAATCTCAACGTCTGGTACGGCGACAAGCACACCCTGAACGACGTGTCCGTCGAAATTCCTTTGCGCAGGATCACCTGCATCATCGGGCCATCGGGTTGCGGCAAATCGACGTTGTTGAAAGCGCTGAACCGCCTCCTGGATCTCAACGACCAGGTGAAGGTCAGCGGCCAGGTGCGGCTGGACGACATCAACATCTATGATCCGGGCGTTGACGTCACGGAAGTACGCACACGTGTTGGCCTGCTGGCACAAAAGCCGTTCCCATTGCCGATGTCGATCTTCGATAATGTCGCCTACGGCCCGCGCATCCACGGCCGCCACAACGGCAAGATCCACGCCCTGGTGCAGGAGCAACTGCAAGCTGTCGGCCTCTGGGATGAGGTGGCAGACCGGCTTAAGGCGCCGGCCACCAGCCTTTCCGTGGGCCAGCAACAGCGGTTATGCCTGGCGCGTACCCTCTCGGTGGAACCGGAAATCGTGCTGTGCGACGAGTCGACGGCCTCTCTCGATCCCATCTCAGCACGCGGCATAGAGGGTCTTTTGTGCGCCCTCAAGGATAAATACACCGTCGTGTTGGTGACCCACGACATCGACCAGGCGCGGCGGCTGGCCGACCATGTCATTTTCATGTGGTTGGGCGAGGTGGTGGAAAGTGCGCCGGCCGGCCAGTTCTTCGGCCAACCCAAGGAGGAACTGACGCAGGCATATCTGGCGCGTGAGATCGGATGAGGAGGTTGCCGCCGATGGGCGGAGCTGGGTAGAGATTTGTGTCAGCTTCGCTCGCTGACCGGGAGAAGGAACACCGGGCACGTGCTGTGATGCACGACGCGGTCGGCGACGCTTCCGATAATCAGCCGGTCCACGCCGCCGCGGCCGTGGGTCGCCAGCAAAATCAGGTCCACTTCTTCCTGCTCAGCCAACTCCAGAATGGCCGTCGCAGGCCGTGACCCGCCGACAACCGGGCGAACCTGCAACCCAAGATCGGTCAGCCGCGCGGTCATCTGCGCCAGGTAGCGCTGCGAGTTGGCTTCGGCGCGCTGGCGCAGATCATCGACAGCCTCGGCCATCGCCCCGTACATGGCAGGCTCCGGCACCTCCGGCACCACCAGCAGAATAAACTCACACTCGACCACTGCGGCCACGGCCTGCATCCACGGCAGAACGCGCTCGGCAGCGCTGGAGCCGTCCAGCGGCGCGAGAACCTTACGCACCAGTGGCGTAGCTGTGCCCGCCGCCTGCGGCCGCATGAGCAGCACCGGCCGCGAGGAAACCTGAATGGCCGCGCTGGCATTGCTGCCCAGCATGAACCGGCCGATGCCCGACCGGCCGTGGGTGGACATCACAAGTAGGTCGGCGTCGAGCTCGCGCACCATGGTGTCGATGGCTTGCGCCACCGGCCCGGCCGCCAGGTAATAGTCGGTGCGAATGCCAGCGGTCCGGTATTTGCCCGCCAGCTCGCTGAGATACAGCTCCGTCTCGACCTGGCCGGCTTCCAGCGGATTGCCAGAGCTGCGGCCCTTGGGCAAAATGCGCAATGCGCCACGGGCTGGCAACACTGTCAGCAGCACCAGCGTGGCGTCGAACATGCGCGCGATGCGTTCGGCGACCGGTAGAGCAGCCTCGGAAAACGCAGACCCGTCCAGCGCCACGGCGACCTGCTGAATGACGGCCGCGTCGCCTGTCCAGCGCGGCGCACGACCGCGGTCGGCAGCTTCGTCGGCCTGCACCAACGCGGGCGAGGGGATGCGCGCCCGCAGGCCGTCCCCTGATTGCGGCTGGCCCAGATTGTGCATGGCCTGCTCGCGTCGCCCCAGTTCCTCCTGCAACGGGTTCGGCGCTCCCATCTTGCGACGGGTCGAGCGGAAGATGAAATACAGGACGGGAATGAGCACCAGATAGACCCAGGCCCCGCTGCTCAGACCTGTAGCCAGTACCAGCACGGTCGCCACGAAGATGACTGCGGCGGCCAGCATGGCCAGCAGCGACTGTGGACCGATGCGATGCCCGTCGCCGCCCGAACGCAGAGACCGCCGCACAGCAGCCGCGCTGACGATGACTAGCAGCAACAGCGTCCCCACAACGTAAACAGGCAGGTAGATGGCCGGCTGGGAACCGAGCAAGAGGAAGCAAACGACGGCGACCCCGGCCAGAATACGCACGGGCCGGTTGGCGACGTTGGAACGGTTGCGCTGGCCCAGAAACGCCGGCGCGTAGCGTCGATCGCGCAGACCCAGTACGAGACTTTGCATGGCCAGCATCGCGGCGGCCGTCACCACCAGCAGCACCAGCACTGCGATCGCCACCGCGACCGGGCCCAGCAATCCCGGCAGCAGACCGGTCATTCCCTGATAGACGACCGAGGCGCCATCAGCCGGATCGATCTGCGCGACGATGGCCGGTCCGGCCAGCAGCAGGAACACAAGACTGGTTGCGGTGACCAGGAGCAGGCTCAGCAGCGCCTTGCGGCTGCGCTGCGGCTCCAACCCCTCGAAAATCAACTCGATCGACGTGAATATCTCCGCGCCTGTCAGCAGTCCCAGCAAGCTGGCAAAGCTGATAAGCGTGGCGCGGCGCAGCTCTGGCGATGTCAACGCGGCGGGATCGAAGGCCGGCAGGCGCAACTGCCCGCCCAGCACCGCCGCCAATGCCATTCCCCAGAGTACCAGCAGGATTCCCAACGTCGCCGGGCGATAGACCACCGGCAGCCACCTCGGCCGGTTGTTGACAGCCCACGTCAGCAGCATCACCACGACGACCGCCAGCGCATCCTGGCCGGTGATGCGCCAGATCAGCGGCGAGCGTAGGGCTGGAAATAGATCGCCTAGCAGCGACGCAGCCGCGGCCAGACTGACCAGCGCAGCCGCGATAACCATGACCGCCCCGATCGCTCCGTTGACCTGGATGGCCCAGCCGCCAAACTCCTCTTCGCTGAGCCCCTGTACGCCCCGCCCACCGTGTACCCAGTGGATCACCAGACCGTAGACAAACACCGCTGCCAGCATGACCAGCACAGCCATCCACGCGCTGACGCCGAACACGATCTCAGCGGCACCGCCCGCCACGCCGATCTTGAGGATCGCACTGAACGAATAGAGTGGCGAACTGGCGGGATCAGCGCCACCGACCAGTACGCCCTGAAGAGGATTGCGCAGCTTGCGAGTGGGGGAAGAAGTCATGGGTCAATGCCTCTCCAGAGTATAGCCGAACAACTTGCGCCTGTCCAACCGCTTCTGGGTGCGACATGCCGCCAGGCGCCGGGCGGCGACTCCATGGCGCTTACCAACTTGCTTGCCTGCGCAGCGTCAAGCAGCTACAATAACGGCCATGAACGATCCACAGTTGGACCGGTTGATGCGCCTGGCGATTGAAGCCGGATCGACGGAGTTTTGGCTGAACGCCCTGCCGTGGCTGGTGCAGAACACGTCTGCCGTCGGCGGCAGCGTCCTCTTGCTCCAGCCGAAACCGATGCGCCACAGCACGGGAGAAATATCTGAGGCAGTCGGGAAGGCAATCACTGACTGGGAAGGCACGCTGGACCAGCTTCAGGAATGGATGCCCGAGCAGGGCGCCCTCTCCTCCACCGCTCCGCCGGCCGACATAGCCGTCCATCCGACGCTGCCAATCGTTCACGTCGCAATTCGCCAACGTCAAGGGGTCCTCGGCGGAATCAGTCTGGTTTTTGCCGCGCCTGACCGTCCTGACAGGCCGCTGGCAGGCTCAGTCGGTGCGCTGGTGGCCGTCGTAGCCCGGCTGGCCACCCAGGCCACGGAAAACCACCAGTTGCAGCGCCGTCTGACCCGCAGCGGGCTGCTCTATGAGCTCAGTCGCACGCTCACGTCCAGCCTCGAGATTGACGTCGTGCTGCAGTTCACGACCGCGCTGGCGGCCAATGCGCTGGGTTCGGAAAACTCTGCGCTGTTGCTGATCGCGGCCGAGTGGCGCGAATTCGTCGTGGCCGTGGCCCATGGTGCCGCCGCCAACGCCTATGCGCTGAAACAGATTCCCATCGACGACGGCATCGCCGGCTGGGTGGCGCAAACCGGTCTTCCGATGATCGTCAACAACCCGCAGCGCGACCCGGTCTTCTCACCGTTGCTGGACCACAAGACCGGTTACGCGACCCGCAATGCGCTATGCGCTCCGTTGCAGGCACGCGGCAACGTCCTCGGCGTGCTGATGGTCTCCAACACCGAGGATGGCCGCGATTTCGCAGTCGAAGACATGGAATGGCTGGCTGCGCTGGCTGCGCAGGCGTCCATCGCCATCGAGAACGCCCGACTGTACAGCAGCTTGCGCGATGAACGCGACCGTATCATCCAGGCCGAGGAAGATCTGCGCCGCCGGTTGGCGGGCAATCTGCACGACAGCGCGGCGCAACTGGTCGGATCGCTGCTGATGAACCTCGAAGTCGCGCGGCGAGTCGCGACCAACCATCCGGAGCAGGTCGGGGCGGAACTGGACCTTCTGCGCGATCTCGTGCAGCAGGTCAATGTTGCGATCCGCCAGTCGCTGCTGGAGCTGCGCCCGCTGATGCTGGAAAGCCGGGGACTTGCCGGCGCGTTGCGCGGTTTTGTCAATCAGCAACGGCGGCTGGGCTTCGCGGTGACGGCTGAAATCGGGGATCTGCCCGAAATTCCTAACCGCCACGTGGAAACGGCCCTCTACCTCATCGCCCAGGAAGCGTTGTCAAACGCCAGACGCCATGCGCGCTCCGAGTATACGTGGCTACGAATCTGGATCGATGAGAATTGGTTGATACTGGAGGTCGAGGACGACGGTCGTGGCATCTCGCGGGAATGGGAGAACAATGACACGCCGCCCACGGGAATGGGGCTGGTGAGCATTCGCGAGCGGGTCGAATGGCTGGGCGGACAGTTGCTGATCCTTTCGCCGCGACCGGGACAACAACGCGGCACCCTGGTGCGGGCACGGATTAGCCTGGCCCGCCTGCTGGCGCCGCCGCCCCGCGACCAGCCATCGCGGCTTGCCGACATCGGCACATAGCACGATCGGGATGCATCCTGGTGCGGGCACGGTCGGGAGACCGGCCCGAGCGGCCAAGGTCAAAACATGTGAAAAAGCCCCCGACCGGTGAGATCGGGGGCTTTTGCTTTGAAACAAGCCTGGTTGGATTGTGGACGACTGCCAGGCCTATTTCTCTTCCTCGCGCTCCTTGCGGGCCGCCTCGATGATGTCGTGAGCTATGTTGCTGGGCACCGCCGCGTAGTGCGACGGCTCCACGGTGTAGATACCACGTCCCTGGGTGAGAGAACGCAGTTCGGCTGCGTAGCGCTGCAGCTCGGCCTGCGGCACCTTGGCTTCAATGACGCTCTTGCCGCGTTCCTGGCCCATGCCGAGCACGATGGCGCGCTTGGTGTTCAGGTCACCGATGATGTCGCCAACGTATTCGTCGGGGACAGTGACTTTGACCAGCGAGATGGGCTCCAGCAGCACCGGGCCGGCCTTCTCGAAGGCACGCCGGAACGCCTCGCGACCGGCGATCTGGAAGGCGATGTCCTTGGAGTCGACCGGGTGCATCTTGCCGTCGTAGATCTCGGCGCGCACGCCCTCGACCGGATAGCCGGCGACGACGCCCTGCTCCAGGATCGAGCGGATGCCCTTCTCGATGGAGGGGAAGAACGAGTTTGAGATCGACCCGCCGAAGATGCGGCTGGTGTCATATTCGAAACCCTGCCCGCCTTCGATGGGCCTGACTTCCATGTGTACCTCGGCGAACTGGCCTGCGCCGCCCGTCTGCTTCTTGTGACGGTACACCTCGGTAGCCGAG
The DNA here is from genome assembly GCA_020634615.1 of Anaerolineales bacterium. GTDB lineage: Bacteria > Chloroflexota > Anaerolineae > JAAEKA01 > JAAEKA01 > JACKBK01. Next base: position 41,849 of record JACKBI010000010.1, on the reverse strand, counting down.
CGGGAGATGGTCTCCTTGAAAGGCACCTTGGGCACGGCGGTCTCGACACCGACACCGAACTTTTCCTGCAAATTGTGCACGGCGACTTCGATGTGGATGTCGCCCATGCCTGACAGAATCGTCTGGCCGGTACCACCTTCGAAACGCCAGGTCACGGTGGGATCCTGCTCCTGGAGTCGTGACATGGCCGGCCCCATTTTGGCCGAGTCCTGCTGCGTTTTGGGCATCACAGAGACTTCGAACAGCGGGTTGGGATAGGTCGGCCCAATAACCTGGACCTGGGACTTCTGCGGACAGAGGGTGTCGCCTGTGACGGTTTCGCCCAGCTTGGCCAGCGCACCTACGTCGCCCAGCGCGAGCCTGTCGACGTTGATCTGCTCCTTGCCGCGCATGACGTAGAACTGGCCCAGCCGCTCCTCCGTGGCTGCACGCGGATTATAGAGGCGACTCTCGTCCATGTGCGCCTCGCCGGAGACGACGCGGAAATAGGTCAGCTTGCCAACGAAGGGGTCCGCCACAGTCTTGAAGGCAAACAGAATGGTCGGACCGCTGGCATCCGGTTTGATCACGATGGGCTCGCCGTGAGCGTCCAGCGCCTTGGTGCCCGCGCCGTTCTGGAACGACGGGACAATCTCGGTCAGCAGCGTCATCAGGGCGCGAATGCCGATGTTGTGGGTGGCGTCGCCGAAACAGACGGGAACGACGGACCCGTTGCGCACCGCGGCGCGGAAGCCGCGGTTCATCTCCGCGCTCGTCAGCTCCATCGTCTCGAGGTATTTCTCCAGCAGATCATCGTCGCCCTCGGCCGCGACATCCATCAACTCCGTGTGTGCCTCTTCGACCTGGTCGACCATGTCGGCCGGCACCGGCGCCTTCTTGCCCTCGACGCCGAGATACGCCTGCCCGCTGAGCAGGTCCACGACGCCGTTGAACCCGGCTTCCTTGCCGATGGGCAACTGGACCGGCACGAAGGTGCCATCCAGCGAGCCGCGCAGGCTGTTCATGGCAAGTTCCATGCTGGCATTCTCGCGCGCCATCTTGTTGACGTACACAATCACAGGTACGTTGGCATCGCGCGCGACCTGCCAGGCAAGCTCAGTACCGACTTCAACACCACTGACTGCATCAATGACCAGCAGCACGGCATCAACGGCCGAAACAGCGCTGTAGACCTCGCCCATAAAATCGACGTAGCCGGGCGTATCCAGCACAGTGATTTTGTAGCCCTGCCACTCAACCGGCATGGTGGCAAGGCTGATGGAGATGCCGCGCCGCTTCTCCTCGGGGTCAGAGTCTGAAACCGTGTTGCCGTCTTCGGTGCGGCCCAGACGCGTCAATGCGCCCGAGTCAAAAAGCATTGCTTCAGCCAGCGATGTTTTGCCTGATCCGCTGTGGCCAGCAAGGGCGATGACGCGAACACGATCTGCAGGATAATACTTCATTGGGGATAATCCTCCGGCGTATTTTGTTTTCCGCTCCGCTTCGCTGCGGGACTGGGTAGCCTCTGAGCGTTGATCTTTGTTGCCGAGAACCTCGCGGCCTGCATGATGCGATGGTCAGCGCTCTGCTTGACATGCCGGTAGCCGACATGCAAGGCCGCCAGCATCACCCCAAGGCGATCAGCCGGCGGCAGTAGGTTAATTTTATCCGATTTTTAGTGGGCTGTCAAAGGCGGGAGGGAATGGCAGGTGGCGGGTGGCAGGTGAGATCGGGCAAGCTGCAAATGATGGGTTGCAGTCCAGTCGTCCCTCACCCTGTCACGCCGCATACATCCGAACGACGCTCAGCTCCCCGCCCACCAGCGCCAGCGCGCGCTTCTCCGCCTCCCAGAGGATACGTTCCACGTCCAGCGTCAGCAGGCGGCGATCCTTCATCAGCCAGCGGCCGGCAACCATGGTGTGGCTGACGTCACCCGCCTGCGCGCTGTGCAGAAGATTGGCCACCAGATCGTGCCGCGGCCGCCAGTGTGGCTGGTCACAGTCCAGCAGGATCAAATCCGCCAGCGCGCCGGGCGTGATCGTTCCGCTGTCCGGCCAGCCCAGCGCACGTGCACCGTTCTGGGTTGCCATGCGCAGCGGCAAGTCGCCAGGCATCACCTCCGGGTCGCGGTGATGCAGTTTCTGGATCAACGCCGCCAGGCGCGCCTCCTTAAGCATGTTGAGATCGTTGCTGCTGGCCGTGCCATCCGTGCCCAGCGCCACGTTGACTCCTTTGGCTTGCAAAGCTGGCACAGGGGTCACCCCCATTCCCAGCTTCATGTGGCAATTGGGACACTGCACCACAGTGACTTCATGGCGTGCCAGGATCTCCTGGTCGATCTCGTTGATGCTGATGCAATGGGCAGCGATGGTCGGAACGTCGAACACGCCGTTGGTCTCCAACACCTCGACCGGCGAGCGGTCATGCAACTTGAGCGAGTTGTCCACCTGCTCCTGCGACTCGGCCAGATGGATGTGGATGCCGACGCCAATGCGGGCCGCCACCGCAGCCGTGCGCGCCAGAAAGCGCGGCTCGCACATGTACGGCGAATGCGGGCCGAGGACGGTGCGGATCCGGCCGTCGGCCGCTCCCTGCCAGCGCTGCACGAAATCGACCGTTCCTTGCAGGTCGGTGCCGATGTTGTTCTCCTCGCCGAAAACGCACCACGCCAGCAGCGCGCGCAGCCCGGACGTTTCAACCGCATCGGCGACACGATCCATGTAGAAGTAGTGGTCGGCGAACGCCACTGTGCCGCCGCGGATCATTTCGGCCACCGCCAGCAGCGCGCCCCAGTAGACGTCCTCATCGGTCAGTTGCGACTCGACCACCCAGACCCGCTCGTTGAACCAGCGGTCCAGCGGCAGGTCCTCCGCCCAGCCGCGCTCAAAGGTCATCGGCGCGTGCGTATGTGCGTTGACAAAACCGGGCATCAGCACATGGTTGGTAGCGTCTAGAGCCTCGTCAGGCTGAAAGCCAGCCGGCGCGCGGCCGACCGCCACGATGCGCTCGCCATCGATCGCAACTTCAGCGTCGCGCAGGATCGTGCCAGCCGCGTCCAGCGTGACGACGTCGGCATGTTGGATGAGTGTCTTCGTCATGTTCAGACCTTTCGTTCAGAATCCGGCCACCCTCGCCAGCAATTCCTGTATCAACCACAAGAAGATAGGCAGAAGCAGCGCAGTCGCAAAACCGCGTACAGTGCGGGGCTGCCATGGCCAGGTCGGCAAATCGCCAACGGCTTGCTTGCCGGCCCGCAACGCGCTGAGTGACTTTTCCAGACGCTCGATGTCTTCCGGCACGCCTGATCGCACAACCGGGGCCAGCTCGTCAACCGATTGCTTGAGCAACGCATTGATGCCACCCTCTATGCGCTCCTTGTTCGCCACCAGCCGGCGATGCATGCCCCACAAGGGCCACACGAAGAACACGACCGCCAGTCCGGTGGCTGACACGACCGGGATCAAGACCGTGCTGATACGAATTTCGCCAGGTAGTACCAGCAGCACGAGATATTGCAGCACAACGAAACCAATTGCGGTGCGCATGGTTAGTCTGGAAAAGCTGTACAACGGTTCCGGGTCGAACAGGTCGATGTTCGCTGCGCTGGCGTGGATGCGGCTTACCAGCCGCAGTTGGTAAATGATATGCACAAAGAACGCGCCACCGATGGCAAAGCTTGTAAGGCTGATCAGGATTTCCCACGGCGCAAAATATTCCAGGAAACTGCCAAGTTGCACCCATACCAGAACCAGCGCCAGCAGGACCCAGAAAACCGCGCCAATGACCTCCAGGCGCAAGGGCAAGACGGTCAGCCGGCGGCCAAGTTGCGCCAATCGCTCGTCGCTGGCACCCAATGTCTTGTTGAAACTGGCCAGCGCCCGCAGCGCGTAGCCGTCCAGATACTGGTGCAGCGCCAGGATCGACACGTCCCAGATCAGCGCCGGCGCAGGCGTAAGGGTTTGTGACTGCTGGTAGCCAGTCAGCAGGCGGATGGCTCCAAAGAACAGATAACCGGCAACCAGCAGCAGCAGGTAGAACACCCAAACCGGCACCGGCAACTGATCCACCAGGCGGGCAAACCGGTCGATGAAAGCCGGCGCATAAGTGGTATTGAGGTTGATATCTGAATTGGTTGCTGGAGAGGGACCGGGCATGACGCACTCCGATTGGGCGACTTTGCGGCCAGCAACGAGCCTGGAGCGATGAGGCAAATTCTAGCACAGGCAATGCAGGATGTCCAACGACTCTGGCTTGGCAAATACTCGGATCCAGAACCGCGGCACTTCTATGAACGCTCCCGCTACGAGACAGTAGTGTGACGGGTGCGCCAGACGCACAACGACCCCGGATCAGTGATCCGAGGTCGTTTTCAATTCGATGGCGCGGTCGCTAACTGCCGCGCCTGGCTAAGCCGGCTCCGCCTCAACAGCCTCTGGCGAAACGGCCACCGCTCCAGGCTGATGACCGTTGGCACTCGGCTCCGGCACGACGACCGGTTCCAGCGCTGCATTGAGAACGTCATCCACCGTCTCCGCGTAGACGAAGGTCATCTTCTCACGCACGGTCTCAGGCACTTCATCCAGGTCCTTCTCGTTGCGATAAGGCAGGATCACAGTATCAAGCCCGGCGCGCCGCGCGGCCAGCACTTTCTCCTTGAGACCGCCGATCGGCAGCACCTTGCCGCGCAGCGTGATTTCACCGGTCATGCCAACGTTGGCCTTGACGGGCCGTCCAGTCAACAGCGAGACCAGTGCTGTCGCCATGGTGACGCCAGCGCTGGGACCGTCTTTCGGCACTGCGCCGGCCGGGATGTGCATGTGAATGTCAGAGTTCTCGAAGATCTCAGGGGCGATTCCCAGGCGGGCGGCGTTGGCGCGTACCCAGCTAAGGGCAGCCCGCGAGCTTTCCTTCATCACGTCTCCCAACTGGCCGGTGACGAGAAATTCCTTTTTGCCAGCCATACGCGTGGCCTCGATGAAGAGGATATCGCCTCCGGTCATCGTCCAGGCCAGCCCGGTAGCCACACCCGGTATCTCCGTCCGCTCCGCCACCTCATCGAAGAACCGCGGCTTCTTGAGATACCCAACGAGGTTGTCGGGCGTGATGACGATTGGGTCCTCAACGCCGTTTTCGGCGACCTTGGTGGCAACCTTTCGGCAGATCGTCCCGATGGTGCGCTCCAGGCTGCGCACGCCGGCCTCACGTGTGTAGTCGCGGACGATGCGGCGCAGCGCCTCCTCCTCGAACGATATCTCGTCCGGCCGCAACGCGTTTTCGCGGATCTGGCGCGGCACCAGATAGCCCTGAGCGATCTTCACCTTTTCCTCGGTGGTGTAGCTGTGTAGCTCGATGATCTCCATCCGGTCCAGCAGCGGCTCCGGGATGGTATCCAGCATGTTGGCCGTCGTGATGAACATCACCTGGCTCAGGTCGAAGGGCACGTCCAGATAGTGATCGCGGAATTCGCGGTTCTGCTCGGGGTCCAGCACTTCCAGCAGCGCCGAGCTGGGATCGCCGCGGAAATCGCGGCCCAGCTTGTCCACCTCGTCCAGCATGAATACCGGGTTGCTGCTCTCCACGCGCCGCAGGCTTTGGATCACCCGACCCGGCATGGAGCCAATGTAGGTGCGGCGGAAACCGCGGATCTCAGCCTCGTCACGAATGCCGCCCAGTGCAAGGCGCACAAACTTGCGGTTCATGGCCCGCGCGATGCTCAGACCGAGCGAAGTCTTGCCGACGCCGGGCGGTCCGACGAAGCAGATGATGACGCCCTCACGCTCGCGCCGGATCTGGTCAACGTCCGAAATCTCTTCCAGGTCGTCGCCCTTGCGTTCCAGCTTCAACTTGCGCACCGCCAGGTATTCCAGGATGCGATCCTTGACCTCGTCCAGGCCATAGTGGTCTTCATCCAGTACCTGACGGGCGTGGGCGATATCGAGGTTGTCCTCCGATTTCTTCTGCCACGGCAAGCTGACCATCCAGTCGAGATAGGTCTTGATGACGCTGTACTCGGCGGCCTGCGCCGGCATTTTGCGCATCCTGTCCAGCTCGCGGCGAGCTTCCTTGTCGGCCTCCTCGGGCATTCCCGCCTCAGCGATGCGATCTTCCAGTTCCTTGATCTCGGCTTCCTGCTCGTCGCTCTCGCCCAGTTCCTTCTGGATGGCTTTCATCTGCTCGCGCAAGTAGAACTCGCGCTGCATCTTCTCCATCTCGCCGACCGCTTCGGACTGGATCTTGCGGCCCAGTTCCAGAACCTCCAGTTCCTTGGTCAACAGCGCGCTCAGCTTGCGCAGCTTTTCGGTCACGCTGTCGATTTCCAGCAACTCCTGCGCGACCTCGATCTCCAGCCGCAGACTGGACGCGATGAGGTAGACCAGTTGGCGAGCGTCCTCAACGTTCAGCGCCGCCATCTCCAGTTCCTCGGGCAGGTGTGGCACCAGGTTGATGAACTGGCGAAACTGCTCCTGCGCGTTGCGCATCAGCGCCTCTGTCTCGACAGTATCCTCGATCAGATCGGGGTGTTCGAGGACGTTGGCACGCAGATAAGGATCGATTTGCGTGTACTCCTCGGCACGGATACGCTCCAGTCCCTGCACGATCAGCCGGATGGTGCCATCAGGCGCGCGCAACATGCGATGCACGACCGCCATGGTGCCGGTGCCATAGATCTCGTCCGGGCCCGGTTCATCTTTCTCGGGGTCTTTGCTGGTAAACAGCCCGATGATGCGCGGCTCGGCATCGACCAGCGCTTCGTCTATCAGGCGAATCGAGCGCTCCTGGCCAACGGTCAGCGGCAACCACATCATCGGGTAGACCACCACGCCGCGCAAAGGCAGGATCGGCAGGCTTAAGGTGTTGACCTGCTCGTCCTGATCTTCTGTCGCCTCGTCCACATCGAACTGTTCGATATCCATCATTTCATCTTCGTTTTGGTTTCTTGTTTTGCCGAATAGAGGCACTGGTCTGCTCCATATCTGATTGCGTATAAAACCATTGTTTGCAACCGTTGCTTATACTTGATAGTTTTCATCGGGAAACTCGCGTCCCGGCCGACAGTCTGATGCCAGCTACCCGCTCGCTTGCTCGCCGACTACCCGTACCGGTACATGGCGCGGCTGCGCCTTCGGCAGCGTGATCACCAGAAAGCCGTCATTATACGCTGCCGTAGAATGCTGTGCATCTTGCAGCGGCCAAGGCACGGGCACATCGACCGCGAAAACCCCGTAGGGTATCTCCAACTGATGGAAGGTAACCCGGCCTGCATCCGCGCCATGCGACTGCCGCCTGCCCACCACTGTCAACACTCGGTCAGCCTCGGACAACGAAATCTCGAACTGATCTTCCTGCAAACCAGCAACTTCGATGATCACCACCACAGCGTCTTCGGTTTCGTAGACGTCGGTTGGCGGTCGAAAACGGGCGCCTTCCATCGTCGCAAAGTGCTGTTGCAGCACTTGCATGCGATCGTACCGTATCTGGCTATACAACAACCTGTCACTCATTCACATTCTCCACGCATCACCATGCTCCGCCCGCAAGCGGGCCACCTGTCTGGTAGCTTCCACCGGACGGTCTTGTTCTGCGAGCCGATTATACCACAACTGTGTTTTCCCGCGAACGGTGCATCACTCCCATTGCGCCACATCTAACGCAAGTCTAATGTAACACGGTCTCGCGTCGGCCATAACTTGGTAATCCTCCCGTCCTGATCTACAATGACGACCGCGGCCAGCAATCAGCCGCATCACTTTTTGTAACGCATTGGACTCGTGCCCCGGCCGATCGCCTGCCCGGGCCGACCTGCGATATCATCGCTGTCCACATGCCTGGCAGCAGAGGCAGAAACGCTATGGATACACTTGCACCTCTCGACAACTTCATCGACCGGCTGGCGTCGGGCGACCCCACTCCTGGCGGCGGCAGCGCAGCAGCCATGGCCGGTGCGGCCGGCGCGGCATTAGTCGCGATGGTTGCTCGCCTGACCATCGGCAGAAAACGTTACGCCGAGGTTGAACCACAGATGGAAGCGGTCCTGCAACGCGCCGAGGTGCTGCGCACGCGCCTGACCGCCCTGGTCCAGGAAGATGCCGACGCGTACAACCAGGTCAGCGCGGCCTACAAGCTGCCAAAATCCAGCGACCAGGAGCAGGCCAGCCGCGCGACAGCCATCCAGGCTGCCATGCAGGCCGCCAGCCTCACCCCGTTGGAAACCGCGCAGGCCTGCGCCGAGGTCATCGCTCTCGCCGAGCAGGTCGTCGCACAGGGCAACGTCAACGCCCGGACCGATGGCGGCGTCGGCGCGCTGCTGGCCAATGCCGGTCTGCAAGGTGCAGCCTTGAACGTCGAAGTCAACCTGGAAAGCATCGACGACCCGCACTTCATCGCCATGGTGCATACCGCGACCAGCGAAGCGCTCGCGGCCGGCCAATCGACCCTCGAACGCATCCACGCGGCACTGGCCGGGTAAGTTTGGTTGTGATCGGTGACCCGTGATCGGTGACCGCTGACCGCTGATCGGTGATTACCGTCAACTCATCATTCCCTGGCCCTGATTTCCATCGCCTGCCGCCACCAACTCATAACCGTCCACCGAACACCGATTACTGATCACCGTCCCCGCTCCCCATGCGTACCCGCACTCGCTATCATATCGCCGTCCTGCTGGGATATGGCCTCCTCGCGCTGGCGCTGACCTGGCCGCTGGCTCGCCAGCTTGGCTCGGCCATCCCCGGCGACAATTTCGACGGCTGGCAGAACCTGTGGAATCTTTGGTGGATGCGGGAAGCCTGGCTTGTGAGGCACATCTCGCCCTACTTCAGCGACATGCTGTTTGCGCCGACAGGCGCCGATCTGCGCTTCCAGACCATGGCGCCCTTCAACGGCTTTCTGTTCATGAACGTGCAGACAACCGTTGGTCTGATCCCCGCCTACAACGCGGCCGTGCTCTTCAGCTTTGTCGTCGGCGGCTACGGCACGTATCTGCTGACGCTCTATGCGCTGCGAGGCTGGCAGAAACTTCCGAACGACGGTGACCGGCCAGTGAACGTCGTGACCGCGCCCAAACGCCTGGCCGGTAACGTCGGCAGTCACCACGCAGCCGCTTTCATCGCCGGGATCATCTTCGTCTTTTCGCCCTATCACTTCTCGCATACGCTGGGCCATTTGCAGCTCATCTCGCTGCAATGGATACCGTTTTACGTGCTTTATCTCGTGCGCGGGCTGGATCGGGCCGCGCGCCCAGTCAGTCGCAACTCGTGGGTGGCGGATGCCGCCAAGGCCGGGCTGTTCCTGGCGCTGGTCGGCCTGTGCGACTGGTATTATGTCATGTACAGTCTCTTCTTTACCGCGCTGGCGCTGCTGGTATGGTTAGCCCGGCGGCAGCTGACCTGGCGCAGCGTGGCGATGGTCGCGGGTGTTGGTATCTTTCTCATCGTGGCGCTTTCGCCGCTGCTGGTCTCCATGGTGCGCGGCACACAGACTTGGGGCGGCACCTCCCTGGTGCGCGATTACACTGAGACGCTGGCGCTGTCGGCTGACCTGCTGGCGTTCGTGACGCCGCAGGTATTCCACCCGCTATGGGGCAAAGCTGCCCTGGCACGCGGCGCTTCATTTACCGCTGCACCCAGCGAATACACGGTTTTCGCCGGTTTCACAGTGCTGGTCCTGGCAGGCATAGCCTTACTGGCTACGCGAACCCGGCGCAGCAAACGCGTTAGTTCCGCACAACGGCCCGGTTTTTACCTGCTCAGCGCGGCGTTTTTCGCCCTGCTGGCGCTGGGACCGGTGCTCAAAATCAACGGGCGCACCGATCTGCTGCCGGGCGGCGGCGAGATTCCCCTGCCCTACCGCTTGCTCTATGAGACGGTGCCGTTTATCAAGCTCAGCCGCTCGGTCAGTCGCATGGACGTCATGGTGATGTTGTTTCTGGGCGTTGCTGCGGCCTTTGCGGTGGTCTGGCTGGTCGATCGCCTGCAAGCAGGCAGGCAGGCAGGCGCGCAGCGGGCCATCGCCATCGCGACACCGTTGATCATCGGCGGCCTGATCATCTTCGAGTTCCTGCCCGCGCCATTTCCGGTCAGCCCGCCCGATACGCCGGCCTGGTACGCGACCCTGGCGCAGGACCCTGCGCCAGGTGTGGTATTCAACCTGCCGGCTAACTTCGAGCGGCCCGGCTATCTGCTCTACCAGATCACGCACGGCAAGCCCATCACCACCGGCTACGTGACGCGCGACGACCCCAAGACGCTGCGCGAGCGCGCGCCGGTCTTTAGCCACTTCTGGTTTCTGGGCCAGGACATCAACACCCGCACCTTCGACCTTGGCCAGCAGGGCATTCAGGTGCTGTACGACCTGATGGGCGTGCGCTGGGTAGTGCTGGATCGCTACAAGATGCCCGGCGGACCGGAACGGGAAATCACCGAAGCCATGGCCGGCCAGATCTTCGCCGGGCAGCCACCGCTGTACAGCGACGACCGCATCACCGTCTACGAGGTCGGCGAGCCGGCACAGCGCGGCCCATTCATCGTCCTGGGAACGGACTGGCAACCACGCCAAACCGACGAGACCGGCGAGTTCTGGCGCGCGCTGCCGGCCGGCGACAGCGCCGGCTTTGACCTGTCCAACCCGACTGGTTTACCCGTGACGCTATCCATCGACGCCGCGGCGGCGGCAGGAGGCGCGCTACGCCTGCTGGACGCGGCGGGAAGCGAACTGGCAGCCTGGCCGCTGTCAGCCGGCCGCCAGACTTTTGAGTTTCCGCAGCAATCCCAGTATCCGGCCACGTTGCGGCTGGCATTCGATGGCCCCGCAGGCGCTGAAGCCCAGGTGTTCTCCGTCGACGTCAGGCAGCAATGACGTAACCTGATCGCCAACTGCGTTCAATTGACAAAGCCATTGCGATGGTGTAGCATCCCCGGGTTCCCGGCAGACCAGCCGTCACCCGATTTAGATTGCACCAGAATATAGGTCGCACGAATTCAACAGGAGAAAGACTCAATGAAACGTTTTGCTATGTTGCTTTTGCTAATTTCCGCCCTGCTGCTTGCCGCATGTGGCGGCGGAGAAGAAGCGCCCGCTGACACCTCAGCGCCTACGACCGCCGCCGAAACGACCACCCAGGACCAACCGGCTGCAACGCCGACAGAATCAGCAGCGGTAGTAACGACCAACACCCCAGCGGCGGAAGCAGCAACCAGCACCCCCGCAGCAGCCACCGCGGACGTCGCAGTGCCTGACGGGGCAGATGCGCCGCCAGCGCAGCTCGGGAAACTGGATAACCTGACCAGCTACCGCGCCCGCACGTTCTACCAGAGCGAAGGCACGCGCGATGATGGCACACCCGTGCAGGATTCGGTCTCGGTTGAGTCGGCCTACGTCAGCGACGACGGCGTTGACAAACGCTTTATGTCGATGCAACTCAACAGCCTGGACAATGAGGACGCAGCCGCATTCGGCGGTTTCGAGTTCTACCAGATCGGGCAGGACATGTACATGTTCACCGGCGAGGAAATGGGCTGGATACGCATCTCCGACGACCAGTCGCCATTCCAGGACCCGTCAACCCAGTTCTTGCTGGACAGTTCGGTGGTCTTTTCCAACCTCAACGACCTGAAGCGCGAGCGGCCCGACGAAGAGATCGCCGGCATCGTCAGCAGCCACTACACCTTCGACCAGAGCGCCATGCTTGACTTCCTGAACGCAGGACAGGGCAATCTCACAGCCGACGGTGAAGTCTGGATTGCCCAGGACGGTGACTATGTGACCAAGTACATCGTCAACGTCAACGTCGATTCCGGCGGCGCGGGCCAGCTTGACCCGTCGCTGAGCAGCGGCACGCTGCAGCTGGGGTTCGAGTTGACCGAGGCCAACGAGGATATCACCATCGACTTGCCCGAAGATGCCATCAGTGGCACGAATCTGGTCGGGTTTGGCGATGCACCGCTGCCAGTGCCTGAGGGCGCGACAGTCGCGGCCTCCACGGCGCAGTTCGCTGTCATCCAGACCGACCTGCCGGTTGAAGAAGCGCAGCAGTTTTACGACGACGCGTTGCAAGCGCTGGGCTGGACCAAGGACGAAAGCGGGTCGATGAGCTTCGGCGACATGGTGTCGCTAAGCTACAGCAAAGACAACGTCAAACTCACGGTGCTCATCCAGGTCGACGCCTCGACAGGGATCACCGGCGTGATGCTCAACGCTGAAGAATCGCAGTAAGTTCTAGGCTCATTGCTGGCACCGGTGTAGGCACGGTCGGTAGACCGGCCCAAGCTGCAAAGCAGTCTTTCAGCTACTCAACACGTCTGCAACCAAAAACCGTGTGGAGCCGATGGGCTCCACACGGTTTTTTTACTGAACGGGGAATACCCTGCCCCGCTACGGCGGCTCCGCCGCAGCAATGGCACTGGCATAGACGCGCAAGGTCAGCGCGGCGATCACCTGCCACGAAAAGCACTCTTCGACTTGCCCCAGCGCATTGTCGGCCAGAAGCGTAGCTTGCGTGTGATCCACAAGCACTTGCGTCAGCTTTTCGGCCAGGTCAGCCACATTTTCCGGCGCTGCTTTCAGCCCGGTCTTGCCCTGCAGCACCACAGATCCCAACCCACCCACATCGGTGACAATCACCGGCGTACCGGCAGCCATCGACTCCAGGGCGACAATGCCAAATGGCTCGTAGCGGCTGGGGAAGACGCTGCAATCGGCGACGACATACAGCCTGTCCCGGTCGTCGTCGTCCAGAAACCCGGCCAGCGTTACACATGATTCGACTTGCAGTTCAGCCACGCGTCGCTCCAGCCGGTGTAGCAGCGGTCCCTTGCCGGCAATCACAAACTTCGTATCGGGCGCCTCCCGCAAGACAGCCGGAACTGCCTCGATCAGCAAATCTGCACCCTTTTCGTACACGAGCCGTCCGACGTTGAACACGATCTGTTCGTGCGGCTGGGCATAGCGCGCGCGGAACTCTGTGAGATCGGCGGCGCGCAGCGGGACGAAACGACTGCCGTCGATGCCGTTGGGGATCACGGTGATTTTGGCCGGGCCCACGCCAAAATAGCGTTCGAGCTCGTGCATCATTGCGCTGCTACACACAATGATTTGATCCGCGCGCCGGCAAAGCTCTGCTTCGGCGCGATCGATTTCCACCGACATGTGACTGTGGATCTGGCCACGATAGCGACCCCGCTCCGTTGCATGAACCGTGGCCACCAGGGGCGTGCCGTGCAAATCCTGGACGGTGAACGCGGCCCAACTGGCCAACCAATCGTGGACGTGCAACACGTCAAACGGTCCATAGGTTTCCGCAACGCTGCGAGCAGTCGCAGCCAGTGGAATATTGGCGTGTGCGACATCCTCGAAATACGAATGCGCATGGGGCTGGGAAACTGAGACCCAGTGAACAGTTGTCCTCCCGTAACTATCAATGGAATCTGGCTGTTCAAACGCAGGGGCGACCACGTGCAGTTCAAGCAGCGGATCTGTCGCCAGGAGAGCCGGCAGGAGCTCCTTCACATGCTGTCCCAACCCGCCATGGATAAACGGCGGATACTCCCAACTTACTACAAGTACCTTCATGGTACTCCTTTCCCCGCACCGCTACTTGACAGCGTGCAGGTAAACCGCTCCATCCGATAAGCGACCGCAGCCGGCGGCGATATCACAACCCGGAACCCAACGTACCGTGTCAACGGAGCCATGCCAGCCGTCGTTACCCAACTTCAATAGAGCTTGCTGCACAGCGGAACGATCCGGCGCAGCGCCGTTGGCAGCCGCCAGCTCGATTGCATCGAGCAACAGATTGGCGGCGTCATAGGCCAGAACAGCCTGCGGCCCGGGAGCAGCGCCAGCCAGCGATCGATACGCCTCGACAAAACCGGTTGGCATCTGGTCAATACCGGGTGCTGCGCTCAGCCACATAGCCTTGGCAGCGTCGCTTCCTGCGCGTCCGGCAAACATATGCGACCCAACTTCAGAGCCGCCAACCAGGACCACCGTCGATCCGAGGTCCATCGCCAGCCGCGCGCCCTGCGCCGAATCGCCGAGCCACACCACACCTTCACCGGGTTTCGTCGTCACCGATTCCGCCGACGCCAGCGGCAAACTGCGCACGCTGTCCGCGGCATCGGCGGTCTGTGCTTCCGGCCAGTCGCTGAGCAGCAGCGCCGAGCTGACGCCGGGTTGCGTCAGCAGGTCATCGATGGCAGTTCGAACCAATGTTTCCGGCGTCAACGCCAGACTGAAACCGCCTGCAAGCTCGGCGGGCTGCAGCTCGGTCAAAGCGATCCAGGGCGTCTCGCGCTGGCTGAGCGCCTGACCTGCCGAAACGCTGCCCGCCTTGACCGGGCCAATGACGCCGAGAACGTCGCCATCGATCGCCATGTTGGCCGCCTGGCGTCGTGCCTCGTCGGGCCGGCCGTTGTCGTTGAGTGCTACCAGCGCTACGTCGCGACCGGCCACACCGCCAGCCAGATTGCGCTGATTGACAGCAAGCCTGACGGCATTGAGCACCTCGTAGCCGTCGTCGCGGTACAATTCCTCGAATGGCGCAATCAAACCGATCTTGACAACCGGCCGGGTACTGCCATAGCAGCCGCTGATGGCAACTGCGAGAAGCAGCAGTCCAGCCAGCCAGCGCACTGAAAGCGGTTTCATTTCCGTGTAGTGTAGCACACGTGGGGATCGTGGCAGTTTACGATTGGATGACAGAAACGATCGAGGCGGGGCTACTGGCCGCCGTAGATGGCAACATTGGCCTCGTGTTCAGCCAGGGTACGCGCGAACACATGGCGGCCATCCTCGCCAGTCGCTACGAAGAAACAATACGCGGTCTCGGCCGGATTGACGGCTGCTTCCAATGCCGAAAGGCCGGGGCTGGCGATTGGTCCCGGTGGCAATCCTGGATTGAGGTAAGTGTTGTATGGATCCTGGACGAAGGCGTATTCTTCGATGGATTGCGGCTTCCACCACCAGTCGCCGGGCCGTCCGCGGGCATACTGGACAGTCGGGTCGGCCTGCAGGTACGGGCCGCCCACATCCGGGCAGGCGTTGGCCAGGCGGTTGCGATAGACGCTGGCAATGAGGGGACGCTCATCGGCCTGCACCGCCTCGCGCTCGACGATGGAAGCCAGCGTTACGGCGTCCTGCAGGCTCATGCCCGAGTCGGCAGCAGCAGCGCGGATACCGGGGCCGACCTTCTCATCGAAATTGTTCAGCATCGCGGCCAGCACCTCGCCCGAACTGGCGCGAGCAGGCAAGCGATAGGTGTCCGGGAACAGATAACCCTCCAGCGACGGCTTGCCGGTGCGTCCAGCCAGGAACGCGTACTGGCCCAGCCCAAGCGCCACCGGATCGCCGACCCGCACGGCAGCCATAAAGCTGTCGCTGTCGAGGATGCCCTGTTCATCCAGCAGTTCGGCCACCTGCTCGGCACGCCACCCCTCGGGTATTGTCACGTTCACCTCGCGCACAATGGCGTTCTGCAAGGCCTGGGCGATCTCCGGCATGCTCATGTTATAGGCCAACTCGAAGTCGCCAGCTTCGATGCCCTGATCGAGCCCGTTGTAGCGCATGTAAAGGCTGAACAGCGCCGGATCTGAGATCAGTCCGGCCTCGGCCAACCGGTCGGCGACGCTGCGGGCAAGCTCACCCGACTCGATGGTGAACGGCACCGGCCGGTCGCTTTCGCCGGGCGCGGCTGCCAACAGCGGCTGCTGCATCCGCAGGTAGAGCCCGATCAGCGTGTCCTCCAGGTTGTCCAAACTCAACGACTCGGCTGCCGTCTGGCCGGGACGAACCATTCCTTCGACTGCCACCGTGCGCGCGTCCCACTGCTGGGTGAGATGCTGGCGCGCGATAACGCCCATCAACACCACCGCGCCAATTGCCACGACCATAATGCCGAGGCGCAGGTAGATGCGCAGGTCCAAAAACTTGAGGTACCAGGGCAGCCGTTGCTGGCCCGCCGGATCCGGTTTTTCACCGGCGTAGAGCGGCCGGCGGGCGCGCCGATTCCAGCGCGCCTTCTCGGGCGGTGCGCCGACAGTACGTTGGTTGAAACGGTTCTTGGTCGGTGTCGTCATGAAAGTTTGCCAGTTCGGAAATACGCTCGAACACAGGGCGGCACGGTCAGCCCTTCGGAGGACCTCAGGGTGCTGCGCGAAGACCGGCTGTAGCAGCGCATGGTCGTCTCAGACCCGCACGGCTTCGGCCCGCTGCGCGTCCAGATAATCCTGCAGGATCACAGCCGCCGCTTCGGCGTCCAGACCTGGCGACGTGCCGCGCCGTCCGGCCTGTTCCAATCTCGCCGCCGCTTCCTGGGTCGATCCGTGCTCGTTCCACAGCACGACCGGCAGATCGAGATCGTTGCCGATCCGGTGACCGTAGCGCGCCGCCAGTCGGGCCTGCGTGCTTTCACTGCCGTCGGCGTGCAGCGGCAGCCCGACAACCAGCCCGACCACCGAGCGCTCGCGGGCGATGTTGCCCAGGCGCCCGGCATCCTCGCTGCGTGACCGGCGTGTCAGCACGGTGACCGGTGTCGCGAGCAGTTGCATGTCATCGCACACGGCGACTCCGACGCGCCGGTCGCCGACATCCAGCGCCATCAGGCGGCCTTCAACAGGAAACTGGTTTTGCATAATGACTCGTAGGGGCATGAACGACGGCGAGTCAATTACGCACATCGGGCTACCTGTTGCGCCGTCGTTCATGCCCTACAGCACGTCAACCCTGGAAGCGCACGTTGACATGGGTGCGGAACGGCAACCAGGGAACGCGATCAAACACGCGGATCGGCAGCCATTCGAAATCGAAGCGCTGCAAGACCGGCAGCAACCAATCCGGACCCAGGCTTAGCTCCGGCGACGATTGCAGCCGCCACTTCTCCTGCAACACTGCCACAGCCTCGGCCGGCGACATGCCGCGGATCGACGCACGGACAGCGGCCGGATCGACATCCAACACCACGACACCGCTGGCGGTCACATCGAACGGAATCGCCAGCGCGTCGCCGTCCTCGATGAGCGAGGTCGATCCATAGCTGGTAGTGATCGAATCGGCCAGCAACTGGCTGCGGCGCGGGATGGCTTCGCCCAGCGCGCGGGCGGCCATTTCGTCGGCTGCGCCGCCATCGACCGCCAGTGCAGTAGCCAGCAGCCGCAGGCGCAAAGTCAATTCGTCGGCTGCTTCGTCGGTAAAGCGGTCGTAGGTCTCATCGACGACCAGCGTGCCGACCGTTTCCGGCGGCACGAACTCACCCTCGTTGAGCAATTCACCCAGCGCGAGGTAGGCCTTCTGCTTGGCCTGCTGCTCAAGCTCGGCCCGCAGCTTTTCCTTGTCAGCCTGTTCGACCACGGCGACCTCTTTGACCGTTCCGCCACCGGTTGCCGACGGGTTGATGACGTTCAGGCTGACGGCCAGCGACCCCTCAACGGTGTTGATCGAAAAAGCACGCACATTGCCCGCCGGTCCCGGCTCAACCGCCCGGATCGGCACGGTGACCTGTGCGCCTCGACCGCCCGGCACCGAGGCAGGCGTCTGAGTCGCGAAGCTGACGTTGCTGCCCGTGGACGTTGACACCAGGGTGCCAGGCGGTATCTCCTGAGGCACCGGATTGCGGTTGGTGAACACGACCGAACCCTCGGCGAAACCTTCGGGGGCCGTGCCAGAGCCGGTAGTCGGGATCGTTCCTTCGACCTCGACGCGCTGCCCGATCCGCCTGGCCGGCAAGGTTTTGTCGGAATAATTGGGCGCTTCCGAGTCGGTGCGGGCCGTGACGCTGATCGTCTCGGCGCGCGGCTCCTGAGCCGGCACCAGCGTCACCGTGGCCACGGGAACGATAAACGCCACCAATCCAGTGACCGCCACGATACTCAGAACCAAAACAACCAGCAGCAAGATCGCTTCCAGCCACGCCGGCAACCGTTTTGTATCGCCGTCTGCCAGTCGAACGCGGCGAAAGCGCGAGGGCAAACGGCCAGAGCGAACGTCCACCGCGCTCTCATGTTTGCTGCGCGGCGGCGGTGGAGGAACGGCGCCAAGCTGCGACTTGCCTGCGGTCCAGTTGTGACTCTGGGCACCCTCGATGCTGCCGAATGCCGGCAGACCGGCTTCAGCGGCCTGTTGCCGCAGCTGGCTGTTGCGGGTCACCACCGCAACTTCCATGCCGGACTGGTCAGCCTGGCGTCGCAGCGCCTGGAAATGCACCAGGCCCAATTCGGACGATGGGCCGCTGTCACGCGTCTCGACCCGCCAGCGCGATGAAAGGCCGCTCTGTGCGCGCCGTTGGGCCGACGTCAGCACCAGGATGACGCGCTGACCAGCCTGCTGGCGCAGCATCTGCTGCAAAGCGGGCGCAGATGTGTTGGCGGGTGTCTCGATGACAATGGTCGAGTAGCTGTCGTTGGTTTGCATGAAGATCAAAACGGCTGAGGTAGAGCCGGGTGTGCTATTTCCCGGTTGCCAGTTGCTCAGCGACCAGTGCCGGTACATCGGCCAGCGCGCCGCGCATACCAAGCAGATCGACTCCGCCGGCCTGCGCCAGGTTTGGACGTCCGCCGCCGCCGCCGCCGACCTTTTTGGCAACGGCCTGTACCAGCTTGCCGGCGTGAACGCCGCGTTTGACCAGATCATCGGTCACCGCGGCCACGAAAGCGGGCTTGCCGTTGATGGCCGCGCCCAGTACCACGACGCCGGAGCCAAGCTGGTCGCGGAACCAGTCGGTCATCTGGCGCATGACATTGTTGTCGGCCGCTGCCACCTGCACCGCCAGCACGTCCACGCCCTCGACCTCGACGACCCGCTCCAGCAGACCTTCGAACTCCAGTCGCGCCAGGTCCTCGCGCAGGCGGGCGATCTCCTTTTGCTGGCTCGACATCTGGTCCATCAGCGCCAGCACCTTGCGGTCCAGTTCCGTCTCGGGTACACCCAGGAACGAGGAGGCACGCTGCAGGGTGTCAAGCCGCTCGCTCATCAGTTCCTGCGCCTTGCGGCCGGTCAGCGCCTCGATGCGACGCGCGCCGGAGCCGACACTGCCCTCACTGACGATGCGGAAGATGCCGATCTCGCTGGTGCTGTCGACGTGGGTGCCGCCGCACAGCTCTTTGCTCCAGCCGTTGCCGCGCGGGCCGATCTCCACAACGCGCACCTCGTCGCCGTATTTCTCGCTGAAGAGCGCCATCGCGCCTTCGGCCAACGCCTGTTTGTAGGTCGTCCAGCGCCACGACACCGGGTAGTTGGCGAACACGGCGTCGTTGACAGCCTGCTCAACGCCGCGCAGCTCGTCGTCGGTCAGCATGGTCGGGTGGGTGAAATCGAAGCGCAGCCGGTCGGGCGCGACCAGCGACCCGGCCTGACGCACGTGCTTGCCCAGGATGTAACGTAGCTCGGCGTGCAGGACATGGGTCGCAGTGTGGTTGCGCTCGATGTCCATGCGCCGCTCCATGTCCACCCTGGCGACCGCGGCCGCTCCAAGCCGGACCTCGCCGCGCGCTACTTTGCCGTAGTGGACGATCACCCCGGCCACGGGGCGGCGAGTGTCGCTGACGTCGATCTGCCAGGCCGGCTCTTCGGCGTCATCCAGGATGATGCCAGTGTCACTGACCTGCCCGCCCGACTCGACGTAGAACGGCGTGGCTGCCAGAACGACCTCGACTTCCTGGCCGTAGGAAACATGGTCGGTCAGCTTGCCGTCAACGATCAGACCGACGACGCGGGTATGCGCCTTGGTATCGGCGAGATATACGTAGTCGACGCCGCCGTCGGGTAGCTGTTCCAGCAACGCCAGATAGGCGCTGAGATCGCGTGCTTCGCTGGTGGCGCCGAACTGCGCTGCGGCGCGCGCCCGCTGGCGCTGCTGGGCCAGCGCCTGGCGGTAGCCCGCCATGTCGATGGTCATGCCCTTCTCGACGGCCAAATCGCGCGTCAGATCCAGCGGGAAGCCGTAGGTGTCCCACAGCCGGAAGACCTCGTCACCCGGCAGCTCGCGCCGGCCTTCAGCTTTCAGCTCGGCCACCCGTTCCTCCAGCATCGCCAGCCCGATGTCCAGCGTGCGCAGGAAGCGCTCCTCCTCGTGGTTGATGGTGTTGAGGATGAAGTCGGAGCGCTCGCGGATCTCGGGGTAGGCGTGGCCCATGGTCTCGATGACGACCTGCGCCACATCGGCCAGGAACGGCTCATCGAAGCCCAGCAGCTTGCCGTAGCGGGCCGCTCGCCGCAGCACCAGCCGCAGGATGTAGTTGCGCCCCTCGTTGCCCGGCAGAACGCCGTCGCCGATCAGGAAGGTGATCGCGCGCGCGTGGTCGGCGATGACGCGGTAGGCGGTGATCTGAGCATCGCGCTGCGCGTCGGTGTGATCCAGCAGAAGCTGGACGCGCTCCATGATCGGGCGGAAGAGGTCGGTGTCGTAATTGGCGCGCGCGCCCTGGATCACGGAAACCAGCCGCTCGAGTCCCATGCCGGTGTCCACGCCGGGCGCGGGCAGCAGGGTACGCGTGCCGTCCGCCGCCTGGTTGTACTGCATGAACACCAGGTTCCACACTTCCAGCCAGCGCTCGCAGCCGTTGTCGAGGAAGACGCTGCAATCGGGCCGGCCGCAGGTGCAGGCTTCGGCGCCCCAGTCGTAGTGCAGCTCGCTGGTGGGGCCGCAGGGGCCGGTGTCGCCCATCGACCAGAAGTTGGTCTTCTCGCCCATGCGCATGATGCGCTCAGCCGGCAGGCCGATCTCGTCACGCCAGACCGCGAAGGCATCGTCGTCGTCGCGGAACACGGTCGCCACCAGCCGCTCCCCGTCGATGCCGTAGACGCCGGTCAGACAGTTCCAGGCGAAGTGGATCGCATCGCGCTTGAAATAGTCGCCGAAGGAGAAGTTGCCCAACATCTCGAAGAACGTGTGGTGACGGGGCGACGGGCCAACCTCCTCCAGATCGTTGTGCTTGCCGCTGACGCGCATGCACTTCTGGCTGGTGGTTGCGCGCGCATAGGGGCGCTTCTCGACGCCCAGGAAGGTGTCTTTGAACTGCACCATGCCTGCGTTCACGAACAACAAGGTATCGTCACCGATGGGCACCAGCGGCGAGCTGGGTACTTGCGTGTGGCCGTGCTCCTCAAAGTAGTCGAGGAACGCCTGGCGGATATCAACGGCGGTCTGCGGTCTGTCGAGTTTCATGCCGGATACGGCTCCTGGGTTCAATCTTAAGGACTGGAAGTCCTGCTCAGCAAGACAGCGCGGTCCTCGTCCGAATCAAAAGTAGATGCTGCCCATTCAGGGCAGCACAGGGATTGTAAGCCAGACAAGGTCAAATGTCAAAGGAAGTTGGGGGAGCAGCGGTGGACCGCGGAGCCGCGAAGATCACGAAGCGCGAGGCCGGACCGGCTTCGCGCTTCGTGATCTTCGCGTAATTTCATGCGTTGGCTATTCCGGTCGTGCGGCTTTTGTCGTCACGCCGCTCACCGTGCCTTTGACGCGGTTACCATCGGCGTCGTAGAGGAAGGTTGCGAGGCTGGTGGTTCCCTGCTTCACCTCGGTCAGGCGGTTTTGGTAGTCGAAGACGAAGGTGTACGCCACGCCGCCGATGGTCCTAGTGGTCTGGTTGCCGCAAAGTCCCGCAGCGAAGCGGAGTGGATTGCCGTCGTAGGCGTAGGTGTTGCCGTAGGCGGCGGTCACGGCGTGCTTGTGGGCCGCGTCGCCGTAGGTGTACGAAGTGCCGGCGTAGCTGGTCAGGTTGCCGATCGCGTCGTAGACGTAGGTGTGGTTGTAGGGGCCCGTGCCGCCGGTGGTGTAGGCAGTGCAGCCGCTGTTGCCGGTGAAGGCGTTGGTCAGCCGGTCCAGCGCGTCGTAGCCGAAGCACTGGCGCTGTGAACTGTTGACGCCGTCGACAATGCTGGTCACATTGCCCACCGCGTCGTAGGTGTAGCTCAGGTTTTGCAGGTTGGTGTACGGGCTGGCCACGCCGGCCCGCAGCGTCGTTAGCCGCATGGTGTTCTGGTCGTAGACGTACTGCCGGGTCAATCCGTTGCTGCCGGTGTCCAGCCGCTGTTCGGTCACCTGACCGCGCGCGTTGTAGACCGTGCTGGACACGTATGACACGCCGCTGCCGCTCACCGAGTTCAGCTGGCCCAGGTTGTTGTAGCCAGTGGTCACCAGCTCGCCCTGCTGGCCGGCTGTTCCACCGGGGTAGCGCAGCGTCGCCGGCTGGTCGGCCGCGTTGTAGGCGAAGTCCAGGCGGAAGGCACCGCCGCCGGCGCCGGCACGATCCAGTTCTGTTGTGTCAGACGTCCGCGGACGTCATAGGTTACGTTGTTGACTTCGAAGAGCTTTCGGAACTCGATTCATGTGCTTCTACGAGTTGTGGGGAAGCGGCCGCCAAGCCGCTTCGCCGTCGTAGCCAGGGCCATCGGTCAACAAACGTAGGTTTCCGCCTTCACAGTTCATAATCCAAATTGAAGAATCACCCAAAAAATGAATGGAGTTTTCAACAAATCCAACGTCTCCATACCCTCGATTTACGACAATCTCGTTTCCATCGGGTGATACCGCAAGTGATGCAAAGTCATCTCCCTCCACCAACTTGTGTATTTCTTGCAAGTCGCCATCTGCAGTGTAGATCTGACCTACACACAAACCATCGGAATAGTCGGATTGAAACACGAAGATCACACCACCAGAGTCATCTAACCACGATGGTGAGCACAAGTTGGCTCCATAACCCAATCCACCCGACTCAAGGAAGTAGCCAATTGGAAGTGAGGCCAACGATTCAAGCTGCGCGTCGTAAACAACGATGAAGGGAACTGATATCCGACTTCCTTGACGTGCCTCCACTATACGCTGCCCACTTAACGACCAATCGAAACTACCAAGAGTATAACCTCGTTCAGAGTTGGAAGGATCGTCGATTGCAAAATCAACCAATTCGCTCCCGCGAGAGAGCACAGCAAGGCGCTCGCCGGTGATCTCAGGTCCTGAAGCAATGTACGCGATTTTGCCGCCATCAGGCGACACGACTGGCGCCCGACCCCGCTCGATTATCACGTCGCTCGTCTTGCCATCAAGATAGAGATACCGGATCTGGAAATCACCATTTGAATAGACCAAACCCGGTTCATCGCGGAGCCAGTCGAAATCATACGGGTGGTCACCTGGGTCTAATTCGTTTAGTTCGCCCGTGCCAAAGTCATAAATGCGAATCGTCGAGTGATAGTCTGGCCACGCAGAACGAAATGCCAGGTAACGACCGTCGGGTGACCACCGCGGTTGAGTATCTTGCGCTTCGTCAGAGGTGACTTCTGTTGTCAGGTTCGTTGCAGTATCGATCAGCCAAATATCGAGATTCCCAGCCTCACGTCTTTCAGAAACAAACGCAATAGCTTCACCTCGCTGCGCCATCAACGTTGAATTAGCGTCAGGTCGCGGAGTATCCTGCGCAGGCAAATTGGGGGTGCAACCAAGGTCGAGGATTTTGTAGTTCCTGGTTCAGTAAACAACATCGGCAGCCGGTCAAGTGTACCACTCCCGGATGGATTGGCTGCAGGATTTCCATCCTGTCGAACCAATGGAGTCACTTGGCAGGAAGCGAGAAAGAACACTAAGACCAACAAGGCAATTGGCTGGGCAACCGAAGCGCTCTGGTGCTGCTTATTCAACTTGGTCAATAGAGGACAGTAATCCTGGTCATGATATGATATACCTCCAGGTGGTTTCGAAGCGTCTTCTTACCGAGGAACAAGGATATAGACCTCAGAGTAGTGAACCCCAAAGTCGCTCTCTGCCGCCAATCCTTCACCCACATAAACATCCAAGGGACCATCAGCCCCAGGCCTCCGCCGCTATCGTTTACTGTGATCTGAAGGTTTAGTTGAACGATATATGCGACAGTGGGCTGCGGATAGGGAATCAAATCCTTGGCAGCGGCTCCTGTAGAGTATGCCCTCACGCCCATTTGCCGCATACGGCGGGGGCTTATGTACATGTAGACCGGATATCCCAGTTCATTGGTTCGATACCAGTCGCGCTGAATGTATCTTCCATCCACGAGCTTGAGCGAACCCTCTTCCCATAGATCGTCCAACATTCCTTGTGGAATATGAGGCGCGTCCTCTCTCAAACCGGGGATAGGCACCATGGGTCCAGAGTACGCATCTCGGTCGCTTTCCAGAACGGTAATGTAAGGCGGATCTGGATGTTGGTTGAACCGCTGCGCGTTTGGACCGGTTTCCACACGATCCGCGGTGCCGGGGGCAATGGAGGTCGGACTGGCGTGATCCGCCGTGACGGTTTCACATCGTTACCGTACGTCTTTTGGTATGTATTCGGGTTTGGGTTTGGAGGTGGAGGTGGTGCCGGCGGTTTCTTGGCAGCGCCGCTACCTGGCTGCGCTGAGCCGCCCTGGGCGCAACTGGTCGCGCCATCGCACAAGATGTGGCCACTGGGATCCACATAACGCAGCGGATTATTCCGCACATAGGCGAAGCGGTTCAGATCCTGCGGGTTACTCGCATTCGGCACGATGGTGTCGGCCGACAGGAACCGTCCCAGCTTGGGATCATACCAGCGAGCGCCATAGTAGCTCAATCCCTCACCACCTGGCAGAGCGGTCTCGTGGTATTGGCCCGTGAAGTGCTTGGCCGTAATCGTGTTGAACGGCACCCCGCGCCGCGCGCCGTACGGGTAGTCCCTCTCGCTTCGCTGCCGGGAGGCTTCGCACTAGAAGTACTTGACGTTCAGCACGCCGTTGTTCGGTAGCCTGACGCGATTCCATTGTAGCGGCCTACTGTGATATACGGTAGAAGTTCACGATCTCCGGTGAATCAGGATCACCTACTTCCAGGTGCTGCAAGGTCGCCCCTCCGGGAACATTCGGATTCGGCCTAACGCATAGCACTAAATCTGATCCACTGACCTCTATTGGCTGTCCATGACAGTCATAGCCCGATGCTCGTGCCTGTCCGCTCGCCAACCGTTCTGCGAACTGCAACCCGTAGACATAGACTTTTGCACCTTTCAAGTGCAGAATATCGCCATCCTCCAGTGTCCACACTCCATGAGTTGTTTCTTCTGTGTCGCCACTGAATGTCTGTTGAAATGTACCGTCTGATTCTAGGATTACAGTTTCAATGCCCTTGACGAAGCTGAAGCCAAGAGGCAGGACAATGTCCGGAACTGCAAACTGCGAGTAGTCCGCTTGCCAAGTTCCAACCACATCCTCTGGCATCAGGGCTGGCCGTCGTTCAATGGGTGGGAAGCATGCTACGGCCAACAACAAGGTAATGCATGCGGATACACCGAACGTTAACATCACTCGTTTCATTGAATACCTTCCTAAAAGTTCTATTGAGTATTGATTTGTAAAGGCTCGCTCCAAATAAAGACGGTAGTAATGTCGCCTCCCCAACCGTCGAGACTCGGCGGAATCACGCTCAAGGACGGTTCTTGCCTGGATTTGTTGTCAAGACTGCTCTTAGGCCAGTAATCTCGGGCCCCCTGTGCATTAGTTGGTCGTTCTCCTCGCAAGTATCCCTCAATGCTTGGACCATGGCCAAGAAGACGTGTAAAGGATTCACGTCCCATGACGTTGTACACCACGAACAATGCGCCTACTACGTCCTGACCGTTTTGAATCGGTTGAACGTATACAGTGTATCCACCAAGCACACGTCCAACACCGCTTTTGTCAAGTCCGAGTTCATGCTGTAGTTCTTCGCGAATCGGCTGAATCACCTGTGTGAAGTGATATGGATAGAAAACCTCCTTTGTAGGATCACTGTAGAATTGGAGACGCGCAATCTGAACACCCTCATCATTGATGAGGTCTCGAGTCATTGCAGCATTGGGTCCATAGATACGCGTGGTACTGCCACGTTCGTGGAACCAATCCGAAAATAGATCCATCCCTGTTTGGGTTGAATTCCAGTACGACCACATGCTGGTGCTGTTTTGTTGGCTATTTCCTCCAAAAGAACTTCCACTTCCTCCTCGGCTTCCACCTGCCGGCCTGGGAGCCGGACCATACACTGGCGGCGGAGGCGTCCATGAAGCCGTCGAAGTCCCTGTGCCGCCAGTCGAACTGCCACCTGACGACGAGCCACCTCCGCTGCAACTAACCGCACCTTCACATAACATATGCCCCGACGGATCAACGTAACGCAATGGGTTATTCCGTACGTAGGCGAACCTGTTGAGATCCTGGGGATTTGACGGGTTGGGCACAATCGTGTCCGCCGACAGGAACCGTCCCAATCGAGGGTCATACCAACGTGCGTTGTAGAAACTCAACCCCTCCCCACCAGGCAAACTCGTCTCGTGATACTGGCCCGTGAAATGCTTCGCCGTAATCGTGTTGAATGGCACGCCGCGGCGTGCGCCGTACGGATAGTAGAAGTACTTCACGTTCAACACACCATTCCTGGCCACAAGTGCCGAGGTGCTCTTGAGATGGTCACTCAACATGTAGAAGACGCCGTTGTTGCTGCTGTAGCCGCTCCGCCGCAGCCCGCCTCCCTCGTAGTAGCTGGTGTACGCTGCGCCCTGCCGCTCGTAGACACCGGCGATATAGACGGTCGTGGTTCCACTGACAGTTCCCTTGACCCGGTTGCCGTCAGCGTCGTACAGGAAGGTCGCCAGGGTCGTCGTATCCTGCTTCACTTCGGTCAGGCGGTTTTCGTAGTCGAAGACGAAGGTGTAGGCCACGCCGCCGATGGTCCTGCTGGTCTGGTTGCCATTGCCGTCGTAGGCGTAGGTGTTGCCGTAGGCGCTTGTCACAACATGCTTGTGGGCGCTGTCACCCTTTAGACAAGTCAGTCTCAATTTCCCATCGGCCCCTTAGAAGCGGCAACAATTCTTGATTAAGAGCTCGGTATCCTGCCTCGTTGATGTGCAATTCATCTATAAACACACCCTCTTCAGCCCCGCGATCCACTAGAATGGCGTTTGCATCGAGAACGATGACCTGCTGACTCGATAGCGACCTTATGTGACCATTTACGTTAATGATGGCATCAGCAACATCTGACGACCAAAAGGGTATTCGCTCGATTGGTATCTTGCCTACCGGAAAAACGGTAGTCACAATAACCGTAGCACCGTCCTCCACCAGCAAGTCTACGATCGCGGAGATATTCTTCTCGAGATTTGCCACAATTACTTCGGCTTGGTCTGGAAAGATCGGAATCGCTTTGAGATCGTTGATTCCTATCTGAAGTACGACGATTTGACCGGCTCTTGATATGCGACCGTGATCTAGACGAAGAAGTACTTGAGCGGATGTTTGACCGTCGATTCCTTCATTGCAGTACAACGTCTGAGAACCATGAAACGATCTGAACCAGCTGGATGCCCTAGAGTCGCCAATGAAGACTACGGTATGTTCCGTTGGTTTGACTGCGCACTCGGAATCCAAGATAAGACCCGAATTCAACCCCAATGGGTCGAGGCGAACGCGAGTTAACTCTTCATAATACCCGCGACCTTTCGCGTATAACACAACAGTGAGGACTAACAAAGCAGCGGCAGCACACACTGCAATGAGAAGAAACGAGAATTTACCAATACTTGGTCGTTGCATGGTTCAATCCGTGTCCCATAAACAACTCCAGCTTCCGCCGTCACCTCGCAATAGAGCTACCTTGATTTGTGTAGACTCCTGGGAACCACTCACCCAGATGCACCCTGTTTCTGTGGTAAGCAGGTTGATGTCTACGGCGTAACATGAGTAAAGATAGTCGCCATCCTTGCGAAGTTCCTTACCCCACTCTCGAAAGTCCACCGATCCAGTTTGGGCGTTGAGCTTCGCGTCATAGAATGACAACACAGTCTGGATGGGTACTTCAGTCACTAGCGTGTTAGATCTATTGGTCTGCTTTCCATCGGGGTAAGTTATTGGCCTACAGGGTTTGTTGGGCAGATATGTTCCGTCCACGAACAATACCAGTAGCGCGCAGATGCCGCTTAGCGCAAGCAGAATCGTGATTGAGACAATCCTAGTACGTTGCATTGATGACCTCGACTAGTAATCGCTGATAAGCTTAACAGTTAAGTTAGCTATCTGCTTGATACTCGCAGGACCATCGGGAACGTGTCCACGGTAGTCTAGGTAGTGATAGTTCACCTTAACGGCGTCAAAGGGATTAATGTCCACGCTGTACCAGTAATCCGATTTAGAAGAAATGTAATCAACTCGTCCAACGTTCTGTAGGGTGAATTCGTGAATGGGCGAACCGCGTAGAATAACCTGGTCGACAAAGATTCCCCGTTCGTGAAGCAAGTCAAGTGCTTCGATTGCAACTGTACCTCCACCGCTGCTTCCTACGATCACTAACTTCTCTCCAGGTATCAGAGGTCTCTTATCGAGCTCGGCAGCGATAGTTTCAGTGACAAATGGCGACCACACCCTTGATTCAAACATCTCGCGTATCATCTCCCAGCGCGTCTTCCAAACCGAGCCATGGAAGATCGGAATATGCCGAACGTTCTCCGGCCCAAACCGTTCGCTCAAGGCATGAAGTGTGTATCCCTGCTCATCGCGTGGATCTGAACTGGGAGGAATGACATAGCCCCCGACGTTTCCGATCTGATTGAGATAAAAGACCCTTGCTGGACGTCGCTGTACCGCTGGAGCAGATGTTGGCCTGTGCGTCTGTGTGCTCGCCGGCCTGGGAGCCGGACCATACACTGGCTGCGCAGGCGTCCATGTGCTGCCAGTGCTTCCACCTGAACCGCTACCACCACCTCCACCAGTCCCACCTGAACTGCCTCTACCGCCGCACCCTTCGCCAGTCGCGCCACAGGCGAGGACATGCCCCGACGGATCAACGTAACGCAACGGGTTATTCCGCACGTAGGCCAGCCGGTTGAGATCCTGGGGATTCGACGGGTTCGGCACAATCGTGTCTGCCGACAGGAACCGTCCCAATCGAGGGTCATACCAGCGAGCGCCATAGTAGCTCAATCCCTCACCACCGGGCAAACTCGTCTCGTGATACTGACCCGTGAAGTGTTTCGCGGTAATTGTGTTGAACGGCACACCGCGTCGCGCACCGTAGGGGTAGTAGAAATACTTGACGTTCAAGACACCGTTCCTGGCCACCAGCGCGGATGTGCTTTTCAGGTGGTCGCTGAGCATGTAAAACACGCCGTTGTTAGACGTGTAGCCTGCCCTTCTCAACCCACCACCCTCGTAGTTCTTGGTCGTCGCGCCGCCCTGGTATTCGTAGATGCCGGCGATATACACCGTCGTCACGCCGCTCACCGTGCCTTTGACGCGGTTACCATCGGCGTCGTAGACGAAGGTTGCGAGGCTGGTGGTTCCCTGCTTCACCTCGGTCAGGCGATTTTCGTAGTCGAAGGTGAAGGAGTACGTGACGCCAGCGATGGTCCTGCTGGTCTGGTTGCCGTTCGCATCGTAGGCGTAGGTGTTGCCGTAGGCGGCCGTCACGGCGTGCTTGTGGGCGCTGTCGCCGTAGGTGTACGAAGCGCCGGCGTAGCTGGTCAGGTTGCCGATGGCGTCGTAGACGTAGGTGTGGTTGTAGGGTCCCGTGCCGCCGGTGGTGTAGGCGGTGCAGCCGCTGTTGCCGGTGAAGGCATTGGTCAGCCGGTCCAGCGCGTCGTAGCCGAAGCACTGGCGCTGGCTGGCGTTCACGCCGTCCACAATGCTGGCCACATTGCCTACCGCGTCGTAGGTGTACGACAGGTTCTGCAAATTCGTGTACGGGCTGGACACCCCGGCCCGCAGGGTTGTCAGGCGCATGGTGTTCTAGTCGTAGACGTACTGCCGGGTCAATCCGTTGACCCCGGTGTCCAGCCGCTGTTCGGTCAACTGACCGCGGCGTCGCACTGAGCGCCCGTCGAAGTGGCGTTGTAGGTGGTGCTGGACACGTAAGACACGCCGCTGCCGCTCACCGAGTTCAACTGGCCCAGGCCGTTGTAGCCGTAGGTCACCAGCTCGCCCTGCTGGCCGGCGGTTCCGCCGGGGTAGCGCAGCGTCGCCGGGTCGGCCGCATTGAAGCTGTGGTCCAGGCGGAAGGTGCCGCCACGTGCCAGGAACAATCCAGTTCTGTTGTGTCAGACGTCCGCGGACGTCGTAAGTTACGTTATGATCTCAACCACGCCTTCGGCGGTGTATGCCTTGCTGCGCGAGAAACTCCCTTCTGCCCATCGCGTCGAACTGGTACTCCGGCCAGCAGTCCCGTTGGCGCTGTCCTGGCAGCGACTCAGCCGGTTGAGACGTCATCTCGAAGTACAGCCACTGGTTGCGGCCATCGCGCTGCGGCGTCAGGTTGCCGGCGGCATCGTAGCCATAGCTCCATGATCCCATGTCGGGGTCGGTCATGGCCATCTTGCGCCCCAGCGGGTCATAGGCCATGCCGGTGATGTTGCTGGCGGCATCGGTCACCTGCACCAGATCGCCCAGCGCATCGTAGGTGTAGGTGGTGTGGCGTAGAGGGTATAGGGTCGGTCCCGGTGTACTCGCGCACCTGCGCGGTCCGGCCAAAGGCGTCCGCGTCGTAGGCGCTCTGGTGCGAGTTGGCGTCGACCACCGTGGTAGTCCAGCCATCGTAGCCGGTGGTGGTCGTGCCGGCCGGGTCGATCACCTGAGTCACCCGGACCCAGGCCGTCGAAGGGGTCTCGCTCTTGGCTGGTTCCAGTCGGCGACGTAAGTAGTCCCAGTGCGCCGGCCACCTCGTAGGGCAGGCTGGCCTACCATGCCAACCATTGCCGTCATAGCGGGTGTTGCTCAACACTGCCTGCCCGGCCAGGGTCGCGCTCTGGCTCTGGACCGGCCGCCCCAGTTCGTCGAAGTAGCGCCAGCTCGATGTAGGCCGGCGGCGGCGCCGCTGGCATCCCGCCGCTGCTTAACGTGATGCGGCTGGGCGTGCCTGCACTGCCCAGGGTGTAGCTGGCCTCCACAGTGGCGGGTGGACGCCCTTCCCGCCTGGCAGCCAGGTGCGCACGGGACGCCCTGGAACACGTCGTATTCAGAGCTGGTGACCTGGCCGTTGGGGGTCGGTCAGTTGCAACAGGTTGCCTGTCCTGGATCCACCACGCTGGTCGCCATGCCCCAGGGCATTGGTGGCAGTTCGGCGTAGCCGTAGAACGCGTGTGATGGGTCGTGGTGGCGGTGCGCGGTTGTTGGCGTCGGTGGCCTCGTCGGCCGCCTTGGCTGTCTATCGGACGGTGGCGGTGATGAAGTTGGCCGGGTCGGGAAGTTGGCCGAGATGGTGTGGTAGGCCTGGTGGTCAGGTTTGCTCTTGAACGGAACGCCGGTGAACAGGACTGCCGTCGTAGCCGTAAGGCCGCCATGGTCTTCTCCGTTCCGTCGGCGGTGCGTGCGTTGCCGGCAAAGACCCGCTCCCACTGGGACGGTCCCGATCACGCCGTGGTATTGGCGAAGAAGGCGCAGTCCACCAGGTAGTCGTCGTTGGGATCGGCCGTGTCGCCGTGGTCGACAATCTGTGTATCGCGTTGGCGTAGCTGTCGTAGAGGAGTCGTGTGCGCGTTTCCCGTGGGTTGGCGCCGCTTGCGTCGTAGGTATGTAGCTCCTTGCTTCGCTGGCCGCCACAAAGTGGGCGGCGTCGGTATATGCCCCACAGACCGGCGGCGCTGGCGGCGGCGGCTGGGGTGGGAGCACCGGATCGCTGCCTGCGGTCAGTGTAGCGGTGTAGACGGTGGTCTGCCGGCTTGCCAGCACGCTGCCGCTGTCCCAGGTGCTCACCTCGTAGGGCCGTCCCCGCAACCAGTTGTAGTCGCTCAACGGCGTCCCGTCGGAACGCTCCACCGACATACACGCCCAGCCGGCGCTGTCCGACCCATCGCCGTCCATGCCCCGGTAGTAGCGGTATTCGACCACGCCGCCGCCCGGATCGGTGACGGTCACGGTGTTGTAGCCCCGCATCTCGAACCAGAAGTCCTTGGCGCAGTAGGGGTCGCCCGGCGGACAGGCATCGCCGTAGCTGGGGAGGCGGTTGTCGTCGAAATAGTGCGAGATGTGCGGCCCGTAGCTGTAGGTCGTGGTCTGCGCCGGCCCGCCCAGGCTGCTGCTGGCCGTGCGCGCCGTCACCTTGTAGCGTTTCCAGATGCCGTAGTCGAGACCCTGGCTGGGCACGTAGGCGTCGGTCTTGAAACAATCCCAGGTCGAGCGGATGCCGTTGCCGATGGATGCCGGGCAGTTGCTGGCGTAATTCGAAGCTGACCTCCCCGCCCAGCTCGTTGGTCACACTGATCAACCGGCTGAGGTACATCGGGAAGTGGTAGTACTGATCGAAATCAGTTGCGCCGGTTCTCCAGGAAGGTGTAGTCGAAGCTCACCGGCGGCAGGCTCTGAGCCCCACCGGGCTACGCCGGGTGATGCTCTGCAGCTCCAGCTTGCGTAGCGGCCGTACAGTCGTCGAACCAGGCTTTCGAGGGATGGGAAGCCGTAGGTCGGATCGACATAGGGCGGCGGCGTGGGGAAGGCGTAGGCCAGGTCCCAGCGATCGACGCCGCGCCAGGTTGGTGTCTCAGACATGGGTCGTGACCTGGCTCAGCTTCTGCGTGATCCAGAAGGTCGGCTCCTGCTGTCGCACGGCCCGCTGCCGCTGCACCAGGTCGCCCGGCGTGTAGTAATCCTCCGGCCAGTCGCACTGGCCGGGTGTGTTGGGTCGATGCAGCGCGGCGACGACGCTGAACTCCACCTTGGCCGTGGGCGCAACGCGCCCTGTCGCCCGCCCGCTGGTATACTCGATGCGCGCGGATAGCCGCCGCCACGTACTGCACCAGCTTGTAGGGTGGACGTAGGTCGGCACGTAGACGCTGGAGTACCAGTTGGTCTCCTGCGCGTAGGTGTAGACCACGACGTTGCCGTTGGCGTCCTCCACCCGGTCCAGGTTCCAGCGCCAGACCTGGTTGCACACCTTGTAGACCACCGCGTCACAACGTCTGGTCGCGAACAGCGCACATAGAAGGCCGAGTTTGAGGTTAGGCGCCGGTCTAAAATCGTCCCGACTCACCGCCGAAGCGGTATTGAGTGCCGTCAGGCGTAGTCACCCGCCAGTACTCGCGCTGGGTGTCGGGGTGGTTGGCGTTGGCCGATTGGAGCCGCTCCACCCGCCAGCGCGGATCGTCTGCAGAACGAACTGGTTGGTCTGCCGTCGAGCCAAGACCAGCCGAGTCACGACGCCGTTGAGCACCAGGAAGAACTGCGAGTTGCCGCCGGTCAGGTCGCCCGACTCGGTCTAGTCCATGCGTTCCAGCACGTAGCCAGTCTCCAGGCTCCAGCCGATGCCGGCCCACCCTGGCTGGTTGTTTGCGCAGGTTACTGATGCCGTCGACCCGCAGGCTGTTGTAGTTCAGCGCAATGTCGGGCATCGGGCCGGCCTTGGCTGGCGGGACGGAGAAGCCGCAGCTGGCAGTCGCGCTGCCACATGGCCAGGCTGACTGGTAGTCGTCCACCCCGCCGCCCGGCCAGGGTGAAGTCGCCGTCGTCGCTGGCCGAGGTCGTCCCCAGCATGAAGCGGCCCAGGCCGGGTGCGGTTGCCGTGAGGGTCTTGCCTGCCAGGTCGACCCGGCCCGGCAGCAGCCGCCAGGCGAGGGTACCCTGTTCGTCCAGCGGCTCCTGCATAAACAGCGCCAGCCGGCTCTCGGCCGCGGCCCGGTATGGGATCGCCAGGTCGCGGTAGTCCAGCGTCAGGGTGATGGGAGAAGCCACGAGGTCGAGGTCTGCGCTGTCCGCCGTCAGCTCGAAGGCGATCCCCAACGGCGAGCCGCTCTCGGACGCGTCCAGCGGCTGGTATCGAACGGTTCTTTCGGGTGCGGCTTGTGACAACCTCAACTGCACCCGGCCACCGGCCAGGGAGACAGTCTCGCCATTGTCGTCGGCGACGGCTTCGCTGGCGACGCGGAAGGCATCCGGCGGCTCCGGCGGCCTCCACTGCGCGACGTCGGGCGCGTTGGCCTGACCCGGCCACCAACGGGCAAGGTCGGACGCTGCCGGCGCAGCGACAGTCACCGGCGACAACGGCAGGGCCGCCGGGAGTGTCACCGGAGCCTCGTCGAGATCGGGCATCCCCTCAGACATCGGAACGGCAAGGGCTGCCGTGCTTGCGCCGGCTGCCGCGCCGGCGCTGGCCGGCACCAGATTAAGCGTGGAAAGAACAATCGTCAGCGCCGCCAGCGCGCGCAGAAGAGAGAGAGAGAGAGAGAGAGACGAAGAACGTTTGTGCGAAGCTACCCGTCGTGAGCGTTGCATCTTATCCCTCCATGGCTTCCCAGCCGATGAGTACGTTCGTAAATTCCAGGCCGCTCACGTTGCAGCCCGGCAGTCAACGACGTGACTGTGGCTGTATTCTAGCACGAATCCGCAAGCATTGAACATGATACAAATCATGTTTCTGGTCGAACTTCTCATACCACTGAGGCCAGCCGGCGTAACCGATTTGGCCACCACGGCCCTCATATATCATCCGCCAATGATGATACCATACCGTGCGCCTGACTGTCCACTTGCTCGTACCTGGGGAGACTATTCGCCTGCCCGGACCTGTTGAGCGCGCCAGTATCCATCTTCTACTCGCAATCATTCCCGAAGCGTGGCGCGTATGGCCACGCTTTTTGTTATGACAACCCAGGAGAGTCCTCATGACCACGTCCACCGACCCAGGCCAGATGCCCATCGACGAACAAGTCGCCATCCTGATGCAGGGCACCAGCTATGGCGACGAAGAAACCAAGCGCCAGATGGCTGCCGAGCTGCGCGGGCGGCTGATGGAGGCGCAGCGCGAAGGCCGGCCGCTGCGCGTCTACTGCGGCTACGACCCGACCAAGCCCGACCTGCACGTGGGCCACACCATCACCATGCGCAAGCTGCGCCAGTTCCAGGACCTGGGCCACGAGGTAACGTTCCTCATCGGCTCCTACACCAGCCTGGTGGGCGACCCCAGCGACAAGAACAAGACCCGGCCGCTGATGACGCAGCAGGAGATCGAGGAGAACGCCCGCACCTACACCGACCAGGCCTTCAAGATCCTCGACCGGGATAAGACCATCATCCGCCACAACGGCGAATGGCTGGCCGGGCTAAGCCTGGTGGATCTGATCCGCATCGCCCAGAACTTCACCGTGCAGCAGTTTCTCAGCAGGGAGAACTTCGCATTGCGCTACGAGAAGGGCGACCCGATCTTCCTGCACGAGACCTTCTACGCGTTGATGCAGGCTTACGACGCCGTGGCCATGAACACCGACGTGCAGGTCGGCGGCACCGACCAACTTTTCAACATTCTCGTTGCCGGCCGCAAGCTGCAAGTCGCCATGGACCAAAAGCCGCAGATCGCCATCCTGACGGACATCCTGCCCGGCACCGACGGCGAGATACGAATGAGCAAGAGCATCGGCAACGCGATCGGTATCCTGGACGAGCCCAACGACATGTACGGCAAGGTGATGTCCATCCCCGACAGTGCAATGCCGATCTACTTCAAGCTGGCGACCCGCTACCTGCCCGACCAGGTCGCTGAGATCGAGGCGGCGCTGGCCGATGGCAGCCGCCACCCGCGCGACGTCAAGATGGAGCTGGCGAGGGAGATCGTCGCCATCTTCCACAGCGAGCAAGATGCGCAAGCCGCCGAGGAGCACTTCGTCACGGTGTTCCAGCAGCGCGAGCTGCCGGACGACATGCCTGAACACAGGCTGACCGAGCGTGTCGGGCTGATCGCGCTGCTCAACGAATTGGGTATGGTCAGCAGCAACAGCGAGGCGCGCCGGCTGATCCAGCAGGGCGGCGTCAAGCTGGACGGCGAGACGGTGTCAGATTTGCGATTGGAGCTTGAACCGGCCGCCGAGCCGCGCGTCTTGCAAGTCGGCAAGCGCAAGTTCGCCCGACTGGCGAGTTGAGTTGATTGAGGTTCTGAGCAGCGCCCGCTGGCGCGACTGTACCATCGAACGTGAAATGGAAAACGTGAGAACTTCGCCGCGGAGGTTCTCACGTTTCTTTATGCCGAGCGCTGCCTGGCGCGTGTGACCGGACCTCAGCAACTGATCTATGAAGCGGCAATCGCTTCCTGTGTACCCTCTTGCTGACCTTTTCCACGGCGCACCAGAGCGCCGGCGCGCTCACGCGGGTCCAGCAGGACAACCAGGCCGATCATTCCGATGTCGGCGAACAGCAGCGGCGCCAGGGGCGGCGCGCCGCGAATGAACCGCTCGGTCACGACGGCCATGTTCGGCGTCAGGTCGGTGCTGATGTGCAAGAGCAAGCCAGTGACGCCCACCAGCACCATCAATACCATCGCGGCGATGTAGGTCCACAGATCGGCGCGGCTGGGCCGTTCCGATGCCCCCATGAAGGCAGCGACCACCGTGGCGAAAATGCCAACGCCGGTCGGCGCCCACAGCCACGGGTTGGAGAAGTCGGTCCGGGCGTGGTCGAAGACGCTGCTGAGAACGGTCGCCAACGACCCCATGCTGACCATGAAGAAGTAGGCACGCGTCTTGCTGTAGGGCAGGTGCAGCCGGCGGCCGCGCAGGAAGACCAGGGTGCCGCTGTCTGGCGGATCCTCGAGCCACGCCGCGCTCAGCCCCATCAGCCCGGCCAGGGAGAAGGTCAGCGGCCCCAGAATAGGCGGGGCCCAGACCAGCAACGGCACTGTGATCTGCTGGCCGGCCGGAGCGAAGGGCAGAATGGCTCGATAGAGGTGGAAGGCAGCGCCTGCCAGTCCGACAACGATGCTGGCGACAAACACCACGCTTGCCAACGCAGTAGCCAGCATGCGGCGCCGGGTTGCCAGGATACCCGCCAACAACAGCAGCGCGCCGGCCAGTGGACCGAAGATGATCGGGATCCACTCGTTGGGCACGATAGTGCCGCTGACCTGATGGGCAAGAAAGGTCTCGACGCCCAGCATCAGCTCGTTGAAAGCAACCAGCAACAGGACGGCCTGGTCGCGCGAGAACGGCAAAGGCAGCCGTCGCGCCGCCGGAACGGCTTCAGCGAGATAGTACATGGCTATTGCCCGGTGCTTTCGGCTGCGGCGTCGAGCTTTTGATCAACCATCTCCTGCAGGTCGGCCAGATCGCTCAGTACCTCGTAGGCGCCATGCCACTGGGAGTAGTCCGGCCCCTGCATCCAGACGCCGAATTTGGCCGTTCGCCCCCAGTGATGCCACAGCTCGAAGTAGGTGAAGTCGATTGGCTCGTCGAACGGCGCAGGAGTGAGCAGACCTTGCTCCTTCAAGGGCGCCATCATCTCGTCGCTCTGGACAACCCACTCGTTCACGCGCTCGGTGGCCTTGTCAGCCGCGGTATAGAAATCGTCCACGAACTCGCTGTTGTGGCATTCCAGACAGACGCCCTGCATCCGCACCATGTTATCCTGCCAAACGGGCCGCCGTTCGCTGATAGGAGCGAACAGATACCAGGTCAACCGGTCGCCTACGTCGTGGGTTGTCCCTTGGGCGCCAAAACCGCTCATGTGGCACAGGGCGCAGGTCGGCGCGGGAAAGTCGGACACCTCCAGCGTCCCCGCCTCAGCCTCCCAATTCCAGGTGTGCCCCATGGTCGCGTATGCGATGCCGTGCGGCGACTCCTGGTAGATCTCCCACTGTGGGTGGTCGGGGCCGATATGGCAGGCGTTGCAGGTCTCCGGCTTGCGCGCCTGCTCCAGGCTGAACTCGTGGCGCAGGTGGCACTTCTGGCACTGGCCGACGGAACCGTCAGCCGCCGGCGCGCCGATGTCATGACAGCTCTCGCAGGTGAAAGGCGTCATGTCGGGTCCTTCCATCGCGGCGATGGCGTTGCGCGACTTATCAGGCGCAAAGCTACCTTCGGGGATCGCTTCGTACATTGCCAGATGGTCCGATGACAGCTCGGTGGAGCCGGCCACCGCTACATAAGCAGGCAGGCTATGGCGGCTCTGGTAATATTGCGCAACCTCCTGTTGATGGCACGTCTCGCACATAGCTGTAGTCGGCGAGCCGATGACGTAGGTGCCATGATGTTCCACCGCGTCAGGATAGTCGGCAGCTACCTCGTGGCAGTCCTGGCACTTGACTCCTGCACCGGCCATGGTGCTGTGGCCGTATTGGTCGACGATGCCGGGGGTCGTGTTGCGATGGCATACCACGCAATCGTTGTTGCTGTTGGCCAGCGCGTCAACCCGCTCTACCTGCTCGGTACCCGTGGGAGAGACCGCCTGGGCAATCACGATGGCAATCAGTCCCAGACCCAGGACAATGATCACGGCGACAAGTCCAAAAATCAGTATCCGGGGCGTACTTGAATTGCTTGGTTCTGTTCCTTGGTTCATTTGATGGCTCCTTCCTCGTCGAAGACCACTCGCGCGACGCTACGCAACTACCTGATGAGTTGTACCTACAAGGGGAATGCAATTGACCGATGAACTGACAGTTTCAGTTCTGGCCGACTGGAATGGACGTCGCCAAACAACCGCTTCACCAAGTTAATGACAGTCTGGCGTTTCTGCCCAAAGTGGGACGATGTGCAGATATTACCATTGACCCACACCGACGTCAAGAAAAGTTGAAGAAGGCGCTATAGGCGGTTTTGACCTGACGCTGTTTGGGCAGCGATCGTTGCGCGCTTGGCTCTGCCCACTGGTGCTCCGCAGACATGCCAGCGAGGCGACCATGCCCATTGCGGTTTCGCAGATGAACTCCGAACAACCGTTTCCATCGATCCGTTCCTTCGACGACGTTTCCGTGGCTGACGACCATCGTCATTCAATTGGATCAGAACTGGGCATTAGGACAGCTTTTCCAATCGACCGGCCGCTGACCAGCGGGGTAATCCCAGATCAGATACCGCATGAGGCTGTCGTAGCTGACCGGCTCGCCGATCGGTTGGCCTTCCCCTGAAACGCCAGTCTGACGGTTGAGCGTGACATGCCAGTCGAAGGCCTGGCAGTTGGGCGTGCGGTAGAACGTCTCCGGCAGCGCAAGCTGCGTTTCGCGGGTCGCCAGCTTCTCCGTATACATCCCTTCAATGTAATCATACTCGACGGTGACTTCGTAGTATTCGTCCGGCGCCAGTTCCTTGACCGGCTGCCAGCGCAACATCACCGGTTCGTCCAGACCGCTAAACGATTCGCCCATCGGTGGATCAAGCAGCTCCGGAGCCGGCAGCAGCCGCGCCAAGGGCATGGATGCAACACCGTTTGCCGCAACTGCCGGATCGACATCGAAGCTGGCGCGCAGCGCCGCATGGGCATCGATACCGGCCGGGGGCAGCACCACCGTGGTCCCGATGAAATAGGTCTTGTCCACCTCCGGCGCATAGAAGATCAGCCACTCGACGTCCTCGTAGCTGAACTGGCCGCGCCCGCCGACCCGCCAGGCATCCCACTGCTTGAACGTAGTACGCTCGAATGGCCCCAACTCCCGCACCGGCGAGAAACCGAGAATGCCGATCTCCTCCAGCATGAAGCGGCGCACCGCGTCAGCGCTGCTGAGATCGAACTGGCCGGCGCGCCATTCCAGTTCCACCCAGTTGGCCGGCAGGATGTGCAACGCCGGGATAATGCCACCCCAGCACAACCGCCCGTTTTGCGCGTCACCCTGTTCGGCGCAGATACTCGGGTGGATGTCGCGCAGGTTGGGCGGATCGAGCCAGAAGCCATATTTTGCCAGCAGTGTCTCGCTGGTCGAGTTGTTGACGCGGAACTCGCCTGCCTGCTGGCCATGTGAACCGGCGCTGTCGGCCTCAACAAGCAACGTCCAGACGCCCTCGGTCACGTGGTGCGGCACGGTCCAGGTGTCGCTGCGGTAGGTGCCCTGGGCGTCACCGCTGGCTTGCAAATGCGCAAGCTGCTGCCCGTCCGGCCCGGCCACAATGATGCTGACGGTTGCACCTTCGACCGGCGCGCCCTGAGCGTCCATCACCTGCGCGATCAAGCGCGTCTGCTGTCCCATCTGCAACGCGGCGGAGTCGCCAGGGAAAAGGATGCGGACGGTCAATGGATTGCTGGTCGCTGGCGCCGGCACCAGCACTGGCTGACAGCCGGTGGACAACAGCAAGACAGCCAACAGCACAAAGGCGGGTGTTCTGACACCGGCGACCAGCCAGTGCTGGTGATGTGTAAAGTGGAAATCGCGGTTCATGGATAGGAGCAATGACTGAACAGGTTTGTTGATCGTTGCAAGTGAAAAAGAGGAAGTTTCCGCAGCGAGTGAGTTGATCAGCTAATTAACAGGGGCATCAGCCAGGCGTGTCGTGAAACTGACGATCCGCAACAGAGAATCCGCCAATTCGGAATCAGGTGGAGTCA
Organism: Anaerolineales bacterium; assembly: GCA_020634615.1. Taxonomy (GTDB): domain Bacteria; phylum Chloroflexota; class Anaerolineae; order JAAEKA01; family JAAEKA01; genus JACKBK01. The sequence goes on along the minus strand of JACKBI010000010.1, from coordinate 1,641 downwards.
CATGGAATGGACTCGGCGGGTCATAGCAATGATTAATTGTGGTAACTACGCACCCGTCATTCCCGCGAAGGCGGGAATCCAGGTCTGCGAGGTGTGGATTCCCGCCTTCACGGGAATGACGACACTCTGTAGGCTGAGCAGTTACAAATTGTGAACATACCGCCGCGGCTCCATGCCCTGGCGGCCGCGCGCTTCGAGCATGGCAAACGCGCCGGTGGCGTCCGCGGACGTGGCCAGGAAGTGCATCAACATACCCGGTGCGACACGCGCTCGGTCGCGATTGCCCGCATTCATCAGGAATGGGATGGCGGTGGGGTTGATCATTGGTGTTCCTCTGTTTCTTGGTCACGGCTGGTTGACGTCGGGCAAAGCGCCAGCGTCTGTTGCGACATCAAGCATCTGGCCACCTGGGCTCCGCATGAAGCCAACAAGCCGCCCAGATGGACGGCTTGTTGTGACACTCACAGAATCTCGACTTCACAAGTGATTTCGTCTGATTCTACGATGCCGGTGGTGAAGCATTGCCCCTGACCCACCCTCACCGCTGTTACAGGTTTGCAGTTGGTTCTGACATTTACGGTGCCCTGTACGTTTGTTACTGTGCTGGGCGTACCTTGTAATGCTACGGGATTTGAACCCGGCGTGCGGCCCTCCGCACGATTCGATGGTGCAACATATCCATGTTGCCAGGTTCTGCACACTCCTGCTTCAGCGGCTACCTGCTTCACTCATTCCTGCAAATCTGTGCGCCAGTTCGCCTCCTGGATCTTGGTGTCCAGTTCGCGATATTCCCTGGCCAGATTGTCTGCGCGTCGCTGCAAGCTTGCCACGTCTACCACGCTGGTGAATTTCACCTCTGACTTGCTGTAGCGATCCTGGACCACCACGGCCGCATGCGCCAGGCTTTGATAGGCGCTAATCTTCAGCTTGAGAACGTCGCGCGTCGCGAGTGCATCCGACAGCGTCACAGCCCCATCAAACAACGTGTTGCTGTTGGTCCGATTGATGCGCTGGATGAGCTTCTCAAGCTCGCCTGCAACCCGCTCCAGCTCGACAATCAGCTCCTGCGGGTCCTCGGCGGGCTGATTGCCTTCCTGAACCTTGGCATTTCTCAGCAGCCGCTGCTTCAATTGCTCCACGCGCCGGTTGCTGTCCGCCCGTAGAATCAATGCTTCCGCCAGTTTCATCGTTTGCCTCCTGATCTTGCTTCCACTCCATGGCTGTTCACACAGGCTTGTTCAGTCGTGCAGGCTGTTGGTGCTGCGCGGCCTGCAACATGAACTCTACTTTGACAGCCTCGAATGGGAATTCGACGCGACCATCCACAGTGCGCTCGAGCAAACCCGCATTGAGCAATGCTGTAACATCACCGTGAACTGCCTCCACGTCGCGCCCAACACGGCGAGCTGCTTCACGAATCGACAAAGGTCCCGCACCACACATGGCCTTGAGCAGTTGCCATCGTTTGCTAGTGAGAACCTGCCACAACAACTCAGGGGTAGCGAAACCGATGTGCGCCTCTATCTTCGTTAAGAGTAAGGAGATTTGCCTTACTGGCAACGTTATGTTGCGCTGCTGATCTCTTGCGTTATCCGAATCAAGCTCCGCAATGCGTCATTCACAGCGGCTGAAGTTGGAAAA
>JACKBI010000001.1 GCA_020634615.1 Anaerolineales bacterium | reverse complement strand
AAACCCTTGACGGTAGAAGTACACATAAAGGTCAGCGGTACCGCTGTAGACTTCAGTGAAAGCAGATGACAAATATTCCTTTGACTCCTGCATGAATTCCTGTCGCACATACGGCGGATTCCCAATCACCGCGTCGAACCCTGCCGCGTCGCCCTGCAGCCGGCCGTGCTGGTCGAAAAAGACCTCAGGGAATTCCAGTTCCCAGTGCAGGAAGCGCCGCTCGGCCGCGATCTGCTGGCCCTCCTCGATGATCTCCGCCCAGCCGGGCAGGACGATGCCGCCGCCGTGCAGCACGTGTCTGGCCAGCGCCGGCCACTGGTCGGCCGCGATGGACAGTCCGAAGTGCTGCGCGGTCCACAGGTCGGCCAGCCGCCGCGCCCGCTCGGTGGTCTTGCGCACCGTCTCGACGTAGATGCGCTCCGACTCGTGAACGTCGGCCAGGGTCTCGCTGCCTAGCCGCTCGATGTCGCCCATGAAGCGGCTGGCGGTGCGCATCGACCCGGCAAAGGCGCTGTCGTCCAGCATCGAGGTCTGGCCGGCGGCGCGCGCCGCGGCCTCCTCAGCCTGTGCCTTGCGCGACTTGCGCTGCTGCGCGCTGGTCGGCCCGGCTGCGTCCAGCGGCAGGTCGGCCACCCGTGCGCCGATCAGCGAGTTGCCGCAGCGCAGGTGATGGTCGAGAAAGCTCAGCGGCTTGTTCTTGCTGACCGTCGCCAGCCACAGGCTCAGCTTGGCCAGCTCCACCGCCAGCGGGTTCAGATCGACGCCGTAGATGCAAGCCTGCGCCACCCGCCGCCGCCAATACGCCAACTGGCTCTCGCCGTTTCCCTCCTTTCCTTCCTTTCCATCCTCCTCCGCCCCCTTCTCCACCAGAAAGCGCGCGACGTAGTCCACCGCTGCCACCAGAAAATGCCCCGATCCCATGGCCGGGTCGAGGATGTTAACATCCAGCACGGCCCGCGCCAGCCCGCCGGGATCGCTCACCGCGCCGTCCTCACTCACAAAGGGCGCGGCCGCCTCCTCCAGCACCGGGCCGACCGTGTGCTCGACGATGTACTGCACGATGTAGTCGGGCGTGTAGTAACTGCCCGTCGCCTTGCGCTCGCCCTTGTCGGTGACAAGATAGACCTGCCCAGGCAAAATTTCCGCTCCGTTCCGGCCCCCTCGCCCCAGCGGGGAGAGGGATGGGGTGAGGGGAGAATCCTCACTCAGCGACGATTCCACCCTCCCCTTACCCCTCCCCAGGGAGGGGGATTCGGAGATTGCCTCATACACTTCCTTGCCCTTGACCTTGCGCACGGCCAGCGGCTCGCTGGCGACGCGCACCTGATACTCCAGCAGCCCCTCGTAGATGCTGCCCAGATGCCGGATCTCCAGGTCGCGGTAGTCTACGACCTCGCGCGTGCCGGTCTTCGGGTCGCGCGCGCGTGCCAGCAGGTCGATCGCGCTGCGCAGGTGCAGGTCGCCGACGCGGGTGGTCTCCAGGAAGGGGTGGTTGGCCGGCTTGAACAGCCCGCCGTTGTAGGCCGGCACGCCCAGGAACGGGTCGCCGCTGTCGATGACCCGCCACAGCTCGGTCAGCCGCTGCCAGAGGCTCGACATGGTCGGTGCGGCCGGCTGGCCGCGGTCGATCTCCATCGCGATGCGCCGCTTGAGCGCCTGCAAGCTGTAGCTCTCGCGATAGGTGGTGTTCTCGCGCACCGGTAACAGATCGCGGTCCTCGGCGTAGAGGATGAACAGCAGCCGGTAGAGCACGATCAGGCTGTTGTCGTGGATCGCCTGCAAGCTGGCCGCATCCGCCGTCAGCCCGTTGCCGGGGAAGTCGAGGAAACCCTGGGCCAGCGAACGCAGCGCCTCGTAGACCTGTTCCTTCAGACTGTCGCTGACGCCCTGCTCGTAGGCCGCGCTTTCAGCCAGCACCAGATCGAGCCAGGCAGGCGCGCCCGGCGCGGCGCTGCCGGCAACAAACGCCTCGCGGCGAAAGAAGAGCCAGAAATACTTGAAGGCGGCGACATCGCCGGCCTCGATCAGCGCCGGCAGGTCTACCTCGTAGTAGACGTCGAGCTTCTTGGAGGTGTCTTTGTGGTAAAGCTGCCAAAGCCGGCCGTTGGTCAGCACACCCCAGGCCAGCCCACTGTGGCGGATGTAGAAGTCGATCTGCAAAGCCGGGTGCTGGTGTAGCGTCTTGACGCCACCGCCGGGCAGGCTGCGGTCCAGCGGCTGTTCCCACGCCTTGGCGTCGGCCACGGCCAGCGCGGCGTGCAGATCGGCCTCGCCGACCGCGCCCTGAATGGTCTGCACAGCGATACGCGTCGTGTCATCGGGGCAAAGGATATAGTCGGGTATCTTGTTTCCTTGCGGCGTGATCAGTGAAACCTGGGTGGTGTAGAAGTGGCCCAGCAGGTCGAGCACCGGTCGAATCCAGTCGCTTTCGGTCTGCGCCTCGTTGGCGTTGAGCAGGGCTGAGCGGCGCGCCTGCCAGAGCTGGCTGACAGCATCGAACGCCGGCTGCGCGTCGCTGTCCCGCCACTCCCGCCGCTCCGCGACCCGGTTGTCCAGGTAGTAATCGGAGAAGAGGTAGTGGTTGCGATGGGTGACGAAGGGTAGTTCAGGTTGGTGTGTCATGGTTTTCAGGGCCAAAGAACCGCGGATTTGCCGAGCCGCGCGGATCAGAATCCGCGTCTTCCTCTTCATCCGCGGTTCTCAGCGCGGCGCGTATGATACCACGCCCACCACCGCCCGGCAACCTGTCTGCGACATTGCGCGCCCCTGCGAACGGGAGTACAATTGTGGGCGCGGACCATCCGCGAATGCCTTCGGCTCACAAATACACGAATACCGAAGGCGCCCGTTTCCGGTATTCGTGCATTCGTGTTGCGAAGCCTTCGTGGATGGCTCACTGTATCAACTGAGCAGAAGGACTAACCATGCAAACAACGATTACGAGCGCCGATCTGCGACCCCTCGGCCAGACAGATATCCGCGTCTCAGCCATCGGTCTCGGCGTCATGGAGTTCTCAGGCGGCGGCCCGCTGCTGGGACGCGCCTTCCCGGTCATCCCCCAGGATACGAAGAACGCCATCGTCCAGGCAGCGCTGGACGGCGGCATCAACTGGTTCGACACAGCCGAGATGTACGGCATGGGTGAATCGGAGCGCTCGCTGGCAGCAGCGCTGCACGCGGCTGGCAAGTCCGACGACGACGTGGTTGTGGCGACCAAATGGATGCCCTTCCCGCGCACCGCCGCCAACATCCCCAAGACCATCGACAACCGGCTGCGCGCGCTGGACGGCTACAGCATCGACCTCTACATGGTGCATCAGCCGTGGAGCTTCTCCCCGCCCGAGGCGGAGATGAACGCGATGGCCGATCTGGCGGAAGCGGGCAAGATACGCGCGGTTGGCGTCAGCAACTTCAGCCCGCAGCAGATGCGACGCGCCTCGCGCGCGCTACGCCAGCGCGGCCTGGTCCTGGCCTCCAACCAGGTCAAGTACAGCCTGCTGGACCGCAAGATCGAGCGCGACGGCACGTTGGAAACGGCGCGCGAGCTGGGCGTCACCATCATCGCCTACACGCCGCTGGAGTCGGGCCTGTTGACAGGCAAGTATCACAGGGCTGCCGACCCGCAGAGCGGCGCGCTGGCCTGGCGCAAGTGGATGATCCGCCGCAATCTGGAACGGACGCGCCCGCTGGTCGAGGCCATGGAGATTATCGGACAACGCTACGACGCCACAGTAGCCCAGGTCGCGTTGAACTGGCTGATCAACTACAGCGGCGACACTGTGGTCACCATCCCCGGCGCCACCAAGGTGCATCAGGCACAGCAGAACGCCGGCGCGATGGCCTTCCGCCTGACCGGTGACGATATGGAGCGGCTGGATGAGCTATCACAGCTTGCCTGAACAGCACCAGGCGCATCCAGGTCTCTTGGTGTGACGCTCTCATCGTGCTATAATCGGCCAACCGATGCTACGAGGAGTGACCTATGGTTCAAGTTACAATGCAAGTCTCTGAGGAACTGGCCCGGCGAATCCTGCCGATCCGCCGCTGGATGCCAACAATTCTTGAGTTGAGCCTTGCTCACTTTCGGACGCCTGCCAGCGCCACAGCCGCGGAGTTCATCGAATTCCTTTTGCACGGTCCTTCAGACCAGGCCGTGTTGCAGTATCATGTATCTGACCGCGCTCAGGCCAGGTTGCAAAGGCTGCTGACTCTCAATCAAGCCGGACTGCTGGCGGAAATTGAACAACTTGAACTGGACGAGCTTCAACAGATCGAACACTTCGTGATCATGTTGAAGGCGCAACTCGCTAGTTCACAAATCCAGAGCGCGTAACAGTGAGTGACATATCGCTCGAATTGCGTCGCGTTGTAGCAGAACGAGCCGGATATCGCTGCGAGTATTGCCATTTGCCCCAATCAGTAGTCTTACACAAACATGAACCGGATCACATCGTGCCGGTGCAGCACGGAGGCAAAACCGAAGCTGCCAATCTTGCGTTGGCCTGTATACGCTGCAACCGCTTCAAAGGTCCTAACGTTGGATCCTTCGACCCACAGACTGGCGAGTTGGTCCGGTTTTTCAATCCTCGTACTGACGGGTGGGAAGGTCACTTTCAGTTCGATCTTAGTGGAGAAATAATTCCACTGACACCAGAGGGGCGAGTGACCGTTCTCATTTTTCGTTTGAACGACGACGACCGGGTAGTGGAACGGCGTCTGTTGTATGACGTCGGTTTGTTCTCATAGATCTATGTTCTGTTATCCCGTTCCCGAACCCGGCCAACCATGCCGTTTCGACTGACGCAAAAACGCCGCCAGCCTGAGCCGCCGCCGGCTCCACCTCGTCCCGCGCCATCGCCGCTGGATGTTGTCCTCGCCTACCACCAGACTACTAAACACGCGCCGTATCGCTACGCCCGTTCACTGGGCTACATGGACTGGGACACGCAGCCGAATCCGTTTCGTCGCTACGCCGGCGCACGGTTGGTGACACTCGATGAGATAGCGCCCGGCGCTGAGCCATCCTGGGATGCCATCTTTCAGCTCGGCGCGATCACACCCCGGCCGCTGGATCGCCGCTTCGTTTCGCAGCTTTTCTACGATTCGCTGGCGTTGTCAGCCTGGAAGGAATACGGGGACAGTAAATGGGCGCTGCGCGTCAACCCGTCCAGCGGCAATCTGCATCCCACCGAGGGCTATCTGATCAGCGGGCCGGTGGCTGGGCTGCTGGACTCGGCCGCGGTCTGCCATTACGCGCCGCACGAGCACGGCCTGGAAGTGCGCAGAACGCTGATCGCTGCGCAATGGCAGTCGCTGGCTGAACAACTGCCGCCCGGCGCGCTGCTCCTCGCACTGACCTCCATCCACTGGCGCGAGGCGTGGAAATATGGCGAGCGGGCATTTCGCTACTGCAACCATGACATCGGCCACGCCATCGCGGCCGTCGCCATCGCCGCGGCGGTGATGGGCTGGCAGGTCAGGCTGCTGGAAACGGCGCCCGACGCGCACCTGGCTACACTGCTGGGCATCACTGGCCAGGCTGACGAGGAAGACGAACATCTGCGTATCGAAGCTGAACACCCGGACTGCCTGCTGGTGCTCTATCCGGCCACTGACCCCGCTCACAGCAACAAACTGGCAGGGATTAACGATTCGGAAGCGACTGAAGTCGCTACTACGAACCTTGTCCTGCCTGCCAGCCTGCTGGCAGAGTTGACAGGCTCGCCCGCGGCCGGCACGCCCAATCGCCTCAGCAGCGATCACCATCCCTGGCCTATCATCGAAGTCGTCGCCGAAGCGACCGCACGCGAAATTTCCCCCGAAGCGTCATACTGGCATCACGCTGTCGACAGTGCGAGTCACCCTGTCACCTCTAGCTCCCCGCCCGCGCGTCAGATCATTCGTCAGCGACGCAGCGCGGTGGACATGGACGGCGTGACCGGTATGAGCAGCGAGGCGTTCTACACCGCTATGAGCCGCGTCCTGCCCGGCCTGACACCCTTCGACGCGCTGCCGTGGAAGCCGGCGATCCACCTCGCGTTGTTTGTCCATCGGGTTGACAATCTTGCCAGTGGCCTGTACTTCCTGTTGCGCGACCCGGAAGAGAAGGGCGCGTTGCAGGCGACTATGAATCCACAGTTCCTCTGGCAGCAGCCCGCTTCGTGCCCCGAAACGTTGCCGCTCTACCTGCTGCAAACTGGCGACATGCGCCAGACTGCCCAGGCCGTGTCGTGCGGCCAGGAGATCGCGTCCGACGGTGCGTTTGCAGTGGGCATGCTTGCCGAGTACGAAGCGTCGCTGCGCCGCTATGGTCCATGGTTCTATCGCCGGCTGCACTGGGAAGCCGGAGCCATTGGCCAGATGCTCTACCTGGAGGCGGAAGCGGCCGGCCTGCGCGCCACCGGCATCGGCTGCTTTTTCGACGACTCGATGCACCAGGTGCTGGGGCTGCCCGGCTATCGCACTGCGGGCCAGCCCAGCCTGCGCTACCAGACCGTCTACCACTTCACGGTCGGCGGCCCGGTGGAGGATTCGCGCCTGCGGACGCTGCCAGCGTACGCGCATCTGGGGCGGTGATCGGTGAACAGAGGTCAGAGGCCAGTCACGCATCACGTTTCCCGCAACTTGCAACCTGCAACTCGCAACCCGCCACCCATTTCATTCAGGAGTAACCTATGTCCATTAAGCCCGACCACTGGATTCGCAAGATGGCGACCGAGCACGGCATGTTGGAGCCGTTCGTCGACAAACAAGTGAGGGAAGGAGTCGTCTCCTACGGCCTCAGCAGCTACGGCTACGACATCCGCGTCGCCGACGAGTTTCTGGTGTTCACCGCCGGGCTGGGCGACCTGACGATCGTCGATCCCAAGCACTTTGACGAGCGCTCCATGGTGCCGTTCAAGGGGCCGGTCTGCGTTGTGCCGCCCAACTCCTTCGTCCTGGCGCGGACGGTGGAGTACTTCCGCATCCCGCGCAACATCCTCACCATCTGCTTGGGCAAATCGACCTATGCGCGTTGCGGCGTCATCGTCAACGTGACCCCCTTCGAGCCGGAGTGGGAGGGCTACGCCACGCTGGAGATCAGCAACACGACGCCGCTGCCGGCCCGCATCTACGCTAACGAGGGCATCGCACAGGTGCTCTTCTTCGAGGGCGACCCACCGCTGCAATCCTACGCCGACAAGAAGGGCAAGTATCAAAAGCAGGTTGGGATCACGCTGCCCAAGCTGTAAGCGAGGAACTCGATGGAACTTCGTGGCGGTCAGTTTCCTGCAACGTAGACCGGGTTCCTCGTTGTCATGGCGAGACACCTTGGTTAGCGAAGCATCTCCTGATTGCCGCAAAGCCTCCAATATGTTCCTCGGCGTCCCTGTTTGCCTGGCCACACCGAACTGCGAGACAGTCCATTGACAGACACACCTCTACCCAACGACACACCCGAAACCGGCCGCGGCCTGCACAGTCTGCCGCGCAACGTGTGGGTGGTGACCGCTACCAGCCTGCTGACGGACGTCTCCAGCGAGATGCTGGTACACCTGCTGCCGCTGTTCCTGGCCAATGTACTGGGCGTGCGCACCAACGTCATCGGGTTGATCGAAGGCGTCGCCGAGACGACTGCCAGTCTGTTGAAGGTCTTCTCCGGCTGGTTGAGCGACCGCATGGGCCAGCGCAAGTGGCTGACGGTCGCGGGCTACGGACTATCGACACTGGCCAAGCCGTTCCTCTTTTTCGCCACGACCTGGCAAGCTGTGCTGGCCGTGCGCTTCACCGACCGCGTCGGCAAGGGCATCCGCACCGCGCCGCGTGACGCGCTGATTGCCGACAGCATCGACGAGAAGCGCCGCGGACTTGCCTTCGGGCTGCACCGGGCGGGCGACACAGCCGGCGCGCTGATCGGCATCGCCATCGCGCTGGTGGTGGTCTGGTTTATCCAGGGCCAGGACCTGGAGCTGACTCGCTCCGCCTTTCAAATGGTCGTGTTGTTCAGCATTCCCCCTGCTGTGCTGGCCGTACTGGTACTGGCCGTTGGCGCCAAGGATGTCCCCATCGCCGGTGTGCGCGAGCGCCCCAAACTCTCGTTGCGCGGGCTGGATCCGCGCTTTCAGCGCTTCCTGGTGGTGATGGTCCTGTTCACGCTGGGCAACTCGTCCGATGCCTTCCTGGTGTTGCGGGCGCAGAACCTCGGGTTGAGCGTGACGGGCGTGCTGGCGATGCTGGTGACGTTTACCCTGGTTTACACCCTGGTATCGACGCCGGCCGGCGCGCTGTCAGACCGGATCGGGCGGCGCAAGGTGATCATCGGTGGATGGCTGGCGTACGCAGTGATCTATCTCGGGTTTGCACTGACGGATGCCACGTGGCAGATATGGGCGCTGTTTGCGCTCTATGGCATCTACTACGGGATGGCTGAAGGCGCCGGCAAGGCGCTGGTGGCGGACGTGGTGGAGTCGGAGCAGCGCGGCACAGCCTATGGCCTCTACAACGCGGCCATCGGGCTGGCGGCCTTTCCGGCCAGCCTGATCGCAGGCATCCTCTGGCAGGGCGTCGCCGGCTGGGCCGGCTTCGGCCCGGCCGCCCCCTTCCTCTTCGGCGCGTTCATGGCGCTGCTGGCGGTAATCCTGCTGGTGGTGTGGCTGCCCGGAGACCGTCCACGAGCGGCTGCAGCGACACAAATGCCCGAATAGCACACGCTCCATCTCCGGTATTCGCGTCGCCGCAGGCATTCGTGGATGGCAGGTCAGTCGTGGTGGTCGGCTGGCGTCATCGATTCGGCGTCGGCCAGCCTGCCGGCCAGCCGCTGGGGATCGTGGATCAGAACAGGCAGGCATTGCGAGCAGATCCACGCGCTGCTGCCCTGGTAGCGAAGTGAAACCAGCGGGACCAGACTCTCCGGCCGCTGGCAGTTCAGACAAACAAGCATCGTATCGGTCATGGAATTCCTCTTTCGGGGGTTAGACTTGTCCTCGTCCTCCTACTCGTACTCTTCCGCAAGCGTTGCGCGAACCAACGAGTAGGAGGACGAGGACGAGTAGGAGGACGAGCGGGCCAATCTACAACATCAACGCCAGAAACCGCTCGACATCGTACAGCGCAGCCTGCGCGGCCGGCGATATCCACGGCAGAGCCAGATCGAAGGCGTGGTCGGTCTGGGGGAACTCCACCAGAATCGATGTCACACCGGCATCGCGCAGCTTGCTGTGCAGTTGCCAGGTCGAGGGCGCCAGCCCGAAGATGTCGTCAGTCCCTTGCAGCAGCAGCGTCGGCGGGCAGTGCGGGCCGACGTGACCAATGGGCGAAAGGCTCAGGAAGCGGTCAGGATCCTCATCGCGTTGCGCACCCACCAATTCACCGACCAGATTGCCGGCCCGCTCGATGGACGTGTGCGACGGGAGGAGACCAACCAGTTGCAGAAGAATCTCCACCGTGTAGCCATAGGGCCAGATCCGCTTGCGCCGTCGCAGGCGTTCGCTGGCAACTTCCACATCGTCGTAGACTGCCATCAGGTCAGCCGGCCCGTAGTAGCTCACCACGCCGCGCACGCGGGTGTCGCCATCTGCGCCGTCGAGCTGGAAGAGCGGATCATCAGTGGTGTAGGCGGCCATCATCGCCAGATGCCCGCCGGCTGAGCCGCCCATCAGGACGATGCGTTCCGGGTTGACACCGTATTCACCTGCGTGGCGCTTCAGCCAGAGAATGGCCCGCTTGACGTCGCTGACCATTTCTGGCACACTCGCGGCCGGCGCCAGCCGGTACTCGATGTCCATCACCACGTGTCCCTCGCCTGCCAGCCGCCGGAACATGGGGCGGGTGAACATGTCTTTCTTCATCAGCCGCCACGCGCCGCCGTGGACGTAGATCACACCCAGGCCGGTCGGTTGCACGCCCGTTGGTGGACTCCACAGATCGCAGCGCAGCGGCGCGCCGGTGGCCGGGACGCTGGAATAGACGACGTTGGCGGTAGCCCGGACCTTCGGCGGAATGGTAACCGGTGTCCAGCGGCGGCGCAACATACGGCCCTCCAGCTCTGGCGGGATGCGCGCCTGCCAGCCCGGGCCAAAGGCAGTGTCGAACCCGTTGTGCGGCTCGATGGCGCGCGCAGTATAGCGTCCCGCCAGCACAGCCGCAGCCAGCCCCGCGCCGGCAGTGATTGGATCGCGCCGGCGAACACCTAAGGCGGCCAGCAGAACGCCAGCCAGCGCGATCCACGGCGCCAGCGCGCCGGCCGCCAGCTTGAGCGCCCAGAGAACGATACCCGACGTGCGACCCACCAGCCTGGCCGGCAACAGGGCCGCGAACAATCCTAACGCAACAGATAACAGGCGAAACATGGTATGCTTCCTTTTGTTTTGAGAGCGTCGTTGCTTACACCCAGACTTCGGAAGTCGCCGCTTTCGCGAATTGTCTGGTTCCGAGTGTAAACATGGCGCTCTTGTAGTATCCCGGCGACTTCCGAAGTTTGGAGCGGCCGCCTCAAATCAACGGCGACTCGGGAACCTTCGCATCGAGCTTCAACAAGTCCAGCGCACGGCGCTCCAACTCCTCAGCCAGCGCGGCCGGATCGGCGCCGTTCAGCGGGATGTGGCCGGCCGCCATGGTCCCGTGGCCGCCGGCCATGCCCAACTCGCCGACGATGGCGCGCACCAGTTGCCCGGCTCCGCCGCTGCGCGCCCGACTGCGCACCGAGATGACCAATTCGTCCTCGTAGTAGCCGGCGCAGATGACCCAGGTCGTGCCTTGCAGCCGCAGCAGCGTGTCGGCGATCTCTGCCGCCTGGTCGGGGTAACTCATCGGCCCCAGATAGCTAGTTAGGAGTGGGCCGCGGATGCGCGCTGACTGGAACGCGGTCACCAGCCCCTTGAAGTAGCTGGCCGGCACCTGCGCACGTTGGATTTCGTCCAGGGCGTTCAGATCCGTCAGCGCTTGCAAGGTATGGAATGCGTCAACGTCGGCCGGTGTCGCGCCGCGCACCAGCCCCATGGTGTCGGTCTTGATGCCGTAGAACAGCGCCGTCGCCAGCATCCGGTCGGGCACAACGCCCGCCGTTTGCAGGTATTCGGCCACGATGGTGGAGGTGGATCCAAAGTCCGGCCGGACATCGTAGAAGGCCGCGGCCGCGGTTTCGTCTCGCCAGACATGGTGGTCAATGACGATGTGGGGTGTTACATCGGTGGGCAAGGGGTTGTTGCCGGTCCCCGGCTGCGTGTCAACCAGGGCAATACAGGCCGCTCGTTGCAGGGTCGCCTTGGTCAGCGGTCGCAGCGGTCGCCCCAGATAGCGCACCAGCGCCTTATTCTCGGCGCGCCCGATGATTCCCTGATAGGCGATCTCCACCGGGAGGGTCGTGCGCTGGTTCAATAGCTTTTTCAGGCCGAACGCGCTGGCAATCGCATCGGGGTCGGGATCGTTGTGCGGCAGGATCAGCACCTGGTCCGCGCCGGCAACGGCTCCCAGCAACTGGTCGAGAGTGCTTTGACTCATGCCTTGATTATATCAGGTTCGCGGGGGAAGGCAACCGGCGGAGGGTCGGCAGCGGCTGGTTTGTTGTGTGGGCAGCGCCTACCATCTGGATCACGAAGGCGCGAAGATCGCGAGCGCCAGGCAAGAAAAAGTCTCCTGCGGCAAGAAGGCTGCAGGAGACTCGAGTCCACTGTCGAACTCAGTTCAAGGCTGTTGTCACTCGTCAGCAGATGGCTCTTCCACCGCGATGCGCGGCGCGCGGCCGTAGATCAGCGTCAGCTCCAGCAAGCGTTCCCGCAGCGCTTCGCTCAGGTCGCCATATTGGTATCGCCACTGCCAGTTGCCACCGGCGCGGCTGGGCACGTTCATGCGCGCCTCGCTGCCCAGGCTCAGCAGGTCCTGCACTGAGGTGATGGCAGTGTCGGCTACTGACGCCCAGCCCAGCCGGATGATGTCCCAGGCCAGGTCGCTGGCGTCGGACTTGCCGAGATATTTGAGCGCGAATTCGCGCTCGTAGGCTTGCGACGAGCCGGCGTACCAGCCCATGATGGTGTCGTTGTCATGGGTACCGGGGTAGACTACCCAGTTGGGTGAATTGAAGTTGTGGGGCAGGAATTTGTCGGTTGGGCCGCTGCCGAAGCCGAACTGCAGGATCTTCATGCCGGGGAAGCCGAACTCGGTCATCAGGGCGTCGATCCCGGCGCGCGCTTTAGGAGTGAAGTCGCCCAAGTCTTCAGCAACGATCAGCACCTTTCCCAGTTCCTTTTCGACGATGCGGAACAGGTCAGGGCCGGGTCCCGGCACCCACTGGCCGTTGATGGCGGTCTCCTCGCCGGCCGGAATCTCCCAGTAGTCGTAGAAGGCGCGGAAGTGGTCGACGCGGATGATGTCCACCATGGTCAGCATAGCGCGGAATCGGGCGATCCACCAGCTGTAGCCGCGCGCAGCCATCTTGTCCCAGCGGTAGAGCGGGTTGCCCCAGAGCTGGCCGGTTTCGCTGAAGTAGTCCGGCGGCACACCGGCCACCACGGTCGGCTGGCCATCTTCGTCGATATAGAACAACTCGCGGTTGGCCCAGGCGTCGGCGCTGTCGTAGGCCACGAAGATGGGAATGTCGCCGACGATGCGCACGCCGCGCGCGTTGGCGTAGTGCTTGAGTGCCAACCATTGGCGGAAAAACTGCCATTGCAGGTATTTCTGCATTTTGACCGGCTCGGCCAGCTCGGCAGCCCAGCGCTTGAGGGCTTCCGGTTGGCGGGTGCGGATGTCCAAATCCCAGCCGCCCCAGGCGCCACCGCCCTGCGCGTCTTTGATAGCCATGAACAGCGCGTAGTCGTCCAGCCAGCCGGCGTTCTCGGCGCAGAACACCTGAAAGTCCAGGTCGAGCTCCGGGCTGGCGTGGTCGCGGAAGCGTCCATAGGACTTCTTCAGCAGCGGCAGCTTCCAGTTGATCACCGGACCGTAGTCCACCTTGTCCTGCGGGAAGGCGGGGACGTTGTTCAACTCGTCCCAGGCCAGCAGCCCATCGCCTACCAACTGTTCCGGGTCGATGAGCAGAGGATTGCCGGCAAATGCAGAGAAGCATTGGTAAGGCGAGTCACCGTAGCCGGTTGGGCCCAGCGGCAGCACCTGCCACAAGGATTGGCCGGCCGCGTTGAGGAAGTCAACGAATCGATAGGCCGCTTCGCCCAGGTCGCCGATGCCGTAGCGGCCGGGAAAGCTGGTCGGTTGTAGAAGAACGCCTGCAAGTCGAGTCATAGGTAGCCGTTTTCTGTTGGAGTAAGGTAAAGGACTGGCAGTCCTTTGTGCTACACCCCGAGCGGAACGGAGTGGGCAAGGACTGCCAGTCCCGATGGTTGAACTAACGCTGGTGGCGACGCCGCCGGCTGGTCACAAACACAGCCGTCAACGCAGCCGCCAGGAAGGCGCTCACCGCGGCAGTTGTCGCAGCGAATGGCTGGTCACCGTTGTCGGCAGCCAAATCGGTCAGCGCCACGGCGGTCGGCGGGCTCACAGTCAACGTCACCGGCACGATCACCAGGTCGGTCCCGTTGCCGGGGCCGGGATCGGGATCGTTGCTGGTCACGCACAGACTGCCGGTGTAGACATCAGGCGCCAGACCGGTGGAGTCGAAGGTTACGGTCAAACCCGTGTTGGTGCCGCCGCCATTCGACCCGTTGTAGGCGTCCAGCGACAGCCACGGGATGTCACTGGGCACATCGCAGGCTACCGCCTGGCCAGGTGCGGCCAGGCTCATGTCGTCGTAGAAGACCGAGCTTGCGCCGTTGGCGAAGAGGTCCACTGCGCCGATGTTGAGCGCACCGCCGCCGCTGACATGGCCCGTCCACGTGTCCTGGACCAGCAGTTGGTTGTTGTAGTAGATGGCCTGCGTGTCGGCATCCAGGTCGATCTCAACCCGGATCTCCACCCACTGGCCGGTGACCAACGGCAGCGTGTTCGTTCCCGAGCACGAGCCTGGTACGTCGTCGTTGACCTGCCCCGTCGCCGAGTCGAAACAGAGCTGGGTTGACCAGTTGTCTGCATTGACGTTGCCGGAGACGTAGGTATTGAGCAGGATGAAGTACGTCTGGCCAACGAAGTCGTTGGGGATGTACTGCATGGCCGTGTAGACCCACTTGCCGCTGGTGTAGCCGCTGTACTGGTGCACCAGGTCGGTGGCGCCGAGGATGTCGGCCGAGTTGGGAGCGCTCAACGCCTGGGCGCTGCTTGTCAGTGCGCCGGCTGCTGCGCTGCCATCCCAGCCTTCCCAGCCGCCCTGGCCGATGAGCTGGCTGCCGGTGGCGTAGCTGTCGAAGTTGTCGCTCCAGTCCACCAGCTGCGGTCCACTGGTGACGTCCTCGTCGATCACCCAGTTCAGCGTCCCGCCGCCGGTGTTGGCAACGGTCAGCGGCTGGTTGGTCGACGTGTTGGTCGCCTGCGTGCTCGCCAGACTCAGCGGGCTGACGTCGATGTTGGGCGGCTCCGGCAGTGTTTCCACGGTCAGCGTCACCGGCACGACCACGAGATCGGTTCCGTTGCCGGGGCCGGGATCGGGGTCGTTGCTGGTCACGCAGAGGTTCGCGAAGTAGGTACCGCCTGCCAGGCCGGTCGAGTCGAAAGTCACATCGATGTCAGTTCCCAGGCCGGCCGCCGTCGTCCCGGTGATGGGGTCGGTGCTCAGCCATGGCACATCGGCCAGACTGGTGCAGTCAACCTGTGGCGCAACGTACTCGATGTACTGGGCGCTTACGCCGCTGATCTTGGTCTGCACCAGGTTGCCGGAGCGGTCGATTTCGTGCACGCCGCTGCCGTTGGTGGTCAGGATGTTGCCGTTGGGCAATTCGTAGGCGCCGCGGTAGCCGCCCAGGCTCGCCGGGTCATAGATGCCGACCAGTGCGCCCGCGGCAGTCAGCTCAACTACGCCTTCCTGCGTGCCGCCGAAGTTGCCGATCAGCACGTTCGTGTTGGCGGCCTCGGTCACCTGCTGCGGGAAGTTGTTGATGCCGGCCAGGCTGGCGATGAACGCGCCTGTCAGGTCATAGCGCAGCGCGTTGTCACTGTTGATGCTGGACACCAGCCAGTCAGCCGTCCGCGGGTAGACGTCGAAGGGCCCGTCCAGCCCGCCAGAACCGATGGCGATGAAGTTACCCAGGTAGTTGCCGCTGGTGTCGAACTCGGCCACCGAGTCCTGGTTCGTCCCGCTGTTGACGGTCACCAGCAGGTTGCCGTTGGGCCGCAGGTCGATGCCCGTGATGTTGTCCAGGATGGCATTGTTCAAGCCGCTGGCCGGAGCAAAGACGCCAATGTAA
Organism: Anaerolineales bacterium; assembly: GCA_020634615.1. Classification (GTDB taxonomy): domain Bacteria; phylum Chloroflexota; class Anaerolineae; order JAAEKA01; family JAAEKA01; genus JACKBK01. The sequence goes on along the minus strand of JACKBI010000001.1, from coordinate 881,522 downwards.
TTGCCGTCCAGGTCGTACTCCTGCACCACGTCGTCGAGCTGGTCGGAAACCAGGATGCTGTTGCCGCCGGCGCTGAGGATCGCACTCTTGGGCGTGGATAGATTGTCCGGATCAGCCGGGATGAAGTCGGCGTCCACCAGATTGCCGGTGGTCGGGTCGAAGGCCATGACGCGGTCGTTGGTCGAGTCGGGCACCAGTAACAGGCCGGTGGTCAGCAGCATACGCTGCGCGCGGGCAGCGGCTGCCAGGTCACGCGGGCCGCTGGCTGTCGGCGCTGTATTTTCTTCGCCGGACAGCTCAGCTTGCAGCATAGCCTGCGAGTCGATGCGAGTAACCGTCTGGACAGCCTCTGGCGGTCCGGCGACTGGTTCCTCATCGATGGTCCAGTCCAGCAGCGAGCCGCCGGTGTTGCTGATGGTCAGCGTCTGCACCACCTGCGTGTCAGGCAACTGGGTGCTGTCCAGGCTGGCCGGATCGACCTCGATGTTGGGCGGGACGCATTCCACGTCCGTTTCCAGCGTAAAGCTGTTGTTCTGTGGGTTCGGATCGTAGACGTTGCTGGCTACCTCGACAGTGTTGCTGAGGACGCCAGGACACTGGGCGCTGTCCACGGTCACCGAGATCAGCACCGACTCGATGACTTCGGGGGCGATGTCGCCCATGTCGCAGACCACCGTGCCGCCGCTTTCGTTGCAGGTGCCCGTGTAGGCCGCGGCGCCGTTGAAGGACACGCCAGCCGGCAGCACATCGGTGATTACCACATCGGTGGCCACGGTAGGTGTGCTGACGTTCTGGGTGGTGATGGTGTAGTACAGCGTCTCGCCGATCATCACGGGGTCGGGATTGGCGATCTTGCTGACGAACAGGTCAGCCTCGCTAGACTCCAGGTTCAACCCGATCAGCAGCGGGTCGTGGTCGGAGGTGCGATACTCGTCCGCGTTGTACAGGATTATCAACTGGTTGGCCGACTTGAAGTCTTCGTTGTAGTCCAGCACGCTGGGCTCGTCGGCGTTGATGTGCCAGGTGGTGGCGTTGTTGACCTGCGGAGCCATGCTGGGGCTGGCCATGCTGTGGTCCAGCGAGCCGGCCTGGGCGAAGTAGACGTAGGAGTAGGCATCGGGACCTACGAACGCGCTCTCCAGATTGGTGTAGCCGGCCGCTTCCAGCGCAGCGATCGGATCTTCCTTGGCGTAGGAATTGAGGTCGCCCAGGATGATGAAGTCAGGATCGCCGCTGTTGGTGGGATCGCCGGAAATCCAGTTCAACTCAGCTTCCACGGCCTCGGTGCGGGTGAGGTTCCAGCAGCTCTGGCCGTCGCCCTGATCGGCGTTAAGGCCGGTCGCGCCGGCGCAGCCCTTGGACTTGAGATGGTTGACAACGACGGTGAAGCGGCCATGGTTCGCAATCTCATCGAACGTCTGCGCCAGTGCGGGACGGTTGAGAGAGGTGTCGAAAGCAGGATCCACCAGGCTGTTCAGGATGGCGAAGCCGCCCACCGGCTGAACGACGGCCGGCTTGTAGATGATGCCGACTTTGATCACGTCGCCGGGAACCATCGTACCGGTGTCGATAAAGGCATAGGTGCCAGGCGCAGTCAGCCCGTTCAGCCCGTCGACCAGATCGGCCAGCGGCTCGACGCCGGGGGTGTTCTCCAGTTCCATCAGGCCCAGCACGTCGGCGTCCAGGATGTAGAGCGCCTGGAGCAACTTGTCGCGCTGGCGGGTGAACTCAGAAGAGTTGTATGCGCCGCGGCAGTCCTCGTCCTGCGTCGGTCCGCAGATGGGACCGTTTTCGGCGAGGGTCAGGAAGTAGTTCAGTACGTTGAACGAGCTGACGCGCAGCGAACCGCCGGCGCGCACCGGGTCGGGTGCGACGGGCCGCGGGTTCGCTGCCGTGAATGTCGGCATCTCGTAGGGATAGACGCGATACAGAATGCCGGCGCTGGACCAGCCAGGCGTGCCCTGGGTCATGACTCCCAGTATCTCACTCACTTCGTCGCCGCTGCGCACGGTGTTGAGCGCGGTCAGTTCCGGCGGCGGGTAGACGATGGGATCAGGGTTCTGGGCCAAGTTGCCGTCGTCCAGTGTGATCTGGTTGCGGTCGTTGGCAGCCTGCATGTCGTTGGCCGGAGTGCCGGGATCGACCACATTGGTCGGCTGCTGCAATCGCCCGTTAGAGAGGGTCAGGATGCCGCCGCGCCCGAGGTTGTAGTTCTCGCTGACCGTCAACGTCTGCGGCAGCGTGACTGACATCCCCTCGAAACGCTCAGGATACACTGTTTCCGAGAAGGGCAATGTTACACTCACCGGCGTAGCCGATACCGGATCGTTTTCGCAGAGTGTGACCGAGGTGATAGAGGTAAGCTGCGTTTGCTCCTGGAATTCGCCGACCGTGCCAGACACCCGCACGTAGTCGCCGACGGCCACATCCACGCCGAAGTTGTTGTCGTAGATGAAGATGCCCTCGGAGGTGGCGGGGTTAGCGTCCTGTTCGCCGTCCGGCTCCTCCATGAAGAAGCCGCGGATGCTGGACACGCTCTGGTAGTCGGCATTCACCAGCGCCTCGACGACGACCTGTTGGCCAACGATGGGGCTGACGAGGCCGCTGCCCTGGATGTCATGGATGGGTGTGGTGCCGCCGCCAAAACAGCCGTTGGTGATATCAAAGGACCAGGTGTAGTCCTGGGCCATGTTGTTGGGATCGCCGTCCTGGTCGGTGACCTGGTCGGCATCGATGCTAACTGTGCATGTCTCGCCCAGTTGGAAGTCGCTGTGGGGCAGGTCGAAGGTCGTCGGACCGCCCGTGGGCGTCACGTTCTGCAGGCCGCTACTGGTGCAATCGATGCTGATCGTGCCGCTGATAACCACCGGCTCGCTGAAGGTGACATCGACAACGGTGTCGGTCGGAACGTTCGCTTCGCCGTCGGCCGGGGTGGTGTCGATTACCGTCGGAGGCACGTCAACGCCGCAGCTATTGGTAGGGGAGGCCGTATTGCGAGGGGTCGGCGCACCTGTCGTGAAATCGGCTGCGTTGTCGTCTGTGTCGGTGCAACCGGCGCTGTTGCGAATAGCGGCGGTGGTGTTAGTTAGCGCAGGCGTCGCGCCAGTGCCTTCATAGCAGTTGGCTGTGCCGAAGCCTACGAAATCAATGATCTGAGCGCCTGCTGGGCATGTACCCGATTGCGCGGTTGTCGTGTTAACCAGCGCTACCTTGCCGTTGGTGCCGCTCATCGGTATGGTGCCGATGGCGTCCGGTGTGGGTAGAGGTGTGGTGCCGCCAGAGCCTTGCGCTTCCTGAATCAAGTAATACTGGCCCGGACCAATTGAGCCTCCGAGATTGGTGACCTGCCAGGTAGCTCCAGTTGCCGATGCATACTGCACCGAATAGCCGTTCAGATTGATGCTGCCGGCGCCGGCGTTGAAAATCTCAATGAAGTCGTTGGTATAGGTAGCGCCAGTGTTGCCGCCGCCGCCGTAGACCTGACTGAGTCGCAGATCGTTGGCCAGCGGGGCAGCCAGTGGCGCTTCGACAGGCGCGGCTATCGAAGACGCGGGAAGAACAAGCGCCATCAGCAGGCAAGCCAGCACGGCCAGCGCTACTAGCGTTTGTTTGGACGGTACGATGTCCTGCAACATTGATTTCCTCCTGGGGAATGCGCCAGCCGCGACGGGACAGCGCGCGAATACGATACTTGGTTGGGGGGTAAAATTGGACTGAAAGACCGACGTCCCGAATTATAGCATGGGGTCTACCGCGGGTCAATTGACGGATGTTAACGGCAGGAAAACATTTCGCGAAAAACCTCCCGGAGGCTGTCTGTAGGCGGATGTTGCACTGTCAGCCGCCAAGCCTCCGGGAGGTTGAAGAGTGATATTTATGAAGAATGGCGCTCGACGTGCGCCCCCAGCGCCAGCAGCTTGTCCTCCAACCGCTCGTAGCCGCGGTCGATCTGGCCAATGTTGCCGATCTCGCTGGTTCCCTCGGCCGCCAGCGCGGCGATCACCAGGGCCATACCGGCGCGGATGTCCGGGCTGACCACCGTGCTGCCCCGCAGCGTGGAGGGACCAACCACCACCGCGCGGTGCGGGTCGCACAGGATGATCTGCGCTCCCAGGGTGATCAGTTTGTCAGTGAAATACAGCCGGCTCTCGAACATCTTGTCGTGGATCAGCACGGTGCCACGCGCCTGCGTCGCCACCACCAAGGCGATGCTGAGGACGTCGGCTGGGAAGGCCGGCCAGGGCGCATTCTCGATCTTCGGCACCGCGCCGCCGGCGTCGGGCAGGATCTCCAGATCCTGGTTGTCCTCCACCACCAGCGTGTCATCCTCGTAGTGCATCCTCACGCCCAGCCGTTTGCTGAAGACCATGTCCACCATGCGCATGTGCTGGCGGTTGACGCCGCGGATGCGCAGTTCGCCGCGCGTCACCGCGCCCAGGCCGATGAAGCTGCCAACCTCGATGTGATCCGGGCAGACAGTGAACTCGCCGCCGTGCAGCCGCGGCACGCCCTCGATGACCAGGATGTTGCTGCCGACGCCGCTGATCTTGCCGCCCATCTGGTTGATGCACAGGCAGAGATCCTGGACGTGCGGCTCCGAGGCGGCGTTGCGGATGATTGTCACGCCATCGGCCAGCGCCGCGGCCATGACAGCATTCTCGGTCGCGGTGACACTCATCTCGTCCAGCAGGATGTCGGCGCCGTGCAGACCGGGCGTGTGCAGGCTGAACGCGCCGTTGTGCGCCACCTCCGCGCCCATTTCTTCCAGCGCGAGCAGGTGCGTGTCGATGCGCCGCCGGCCGATCTTGTCGCCCCCGGGCAGAGGAAGCTGGATCTCGCCGGCGCGCGCCAGCATCGGTCCGATCAGGGTGATAGAACCGCGCGTGCGTTGAAACAGGGCGGGATCGGGTGCGCTGTGGCGCAGGTTGTGCGCGTGGAGGGTGATCGAATGCGCGTTGTGCTCGCTGATATGCACGCCCAGATCGCCCAGCAGCTCCAATTGTGTGTCGATGTCGCCGATGCGCGGTACGTTGTGCAGGGTCAGCGGTTCGTCGGTAAGCAGGCAGGCGGCCAGCAGCGGCAGCGCAGCGTTCTTGTTGCCGCTGGGCGTGATCTCACCGTTGAGAGGGTATCCGCCCTGGATGATGAACTGTTCCATGGTTGTCTCCGTTGTCGTGGCAGGTGGCAGATTTCAGGTTATAGGTTGCGAGTTGCAGGTCCGATCCGCGAGTTCCTCTTGATCCGCGTTTCTGATCCAGGTAGTCAGCTACCGGTTGCTGTTTACCGATCACCGCCCGTTGCACGCGGCCAGGCCACCACAGGTTCACCGGCGGCGACGGTCAGCAACTGCGCCGCGCTGCCCTCGCGCACGGCGATCTCCAGTGTGTCGCCACTACTGACCAGTGCAACAAGCTGGCCCGCGGCGACGCCGGCATAGGACTGTTGCAACCCGTCCAGCGTGTGGCCGGCGATACGGATCGTCCAGTCAGCGCCAGCCAGCCAGCTTGCGGGGATGTTACTGATCAGGTTTCCGAACCGGTCGACGTGGACGATCTCGCCGCGCAGGCTGCCATCCGCGAGCCGAACCGGCTGTGTGAGGTCCAGCAGTATCGGGTCGTCAATGGACGGGCCGAGCGCGTCAAGCGGCACGCCGGCCGCCAGATGAGCCGCAACCGGCGCGAAGATGTCGCGGCCGTGGAAGGTGTGGCTGACGGCGGAGCGCCAGTAGGCCCGGTTTTGCAGGTGAACGACCGTGGCCTGCTCTGCCGCTGCCAGCAGGTGAGTGAAAACGCCGTTGTCCGGGCCAACCAAGCGCGCTGAGCCGGTTTGGATGGCAATGGGCCGGCGGGAACTACCAACGCCGGGATCGACCACGACGACATGAACTGTGTCGGGCGGGAAGTAGGGCGCGGCGCTGCTGAGAACGTAGGCTGCCTCGTGCACGTTCTGCGGCTCGATCTGGTGGGTAATGTCAACGATCTGGGCATGGGGGGTGATCGTGAGGATCACGCCCTTCATGACGGCCACATAGCTGTCGTCAACGCCAAAGTCGGTGGTCAGTGTGATGAGCGTCATGGGTGGTATCAGGCCGGTCAGCCGCGAATGCTTTGCGCAGCGCGCGGTCTTGAGAAAATTGTAACTCAGGCCGCGCGCGGCGTCAAGACCCCAGGTGTACGGTTTACCGCCATTTACCCCACGATCATGGCGAAAATAGGCTATCGCACGCGATTGCCAGGTCGAACGGTCGCCATGCGACCGCCCGACACTGCTGAAAGTGTCAATTACCCGGACCCAAACGGGCGGCGAACAGATGTTTGGTTTTTGGCGAATTCGCAGCACGTTTTCTGGCGGATATCGGTCTGGCGTGGTATAATATTGCATCACGCGAGGACTGGATTGCCTGCGGGCGCTACCTGAGGTTCGGCGTCAGGTTGCGCCCGATTTGTTGCCCGCGACGGGCCAGCATGGAGATCGCTGTTGGGACTTATTGATATTCTGACTACCGGCTTTCGAGTCGTTGGGCGACGAGCATGGCTGCTAGTGTTGCCTGTGTTGGTTGATCTATGGTTGCTGTTCGGGCCGCGCCTTTCGATCCAAACGGTGGTGAACGACATGCTGCGCCTGTGGTCTCCCGACACACTGCCTGCGAACCTGGCGCTGAGTGCTGAGCCGTACCGCCAACTACTTGAACAGGCCGGTTCCAGCTTCAACCTCTGGTGGCTGCTGGACAACAGCTTGACGTGGCTGCAAACCGTGGCGCCGCGCCTCTCGCCGTTGCTGGATGTCGGTATCCTGGCCACCCGGGACGTCTCATGGCTTGCATTGCTGTTCTGGACGCCGCTGATCCTGGTGCTGGGACTTGGCCTCGGCAGTGCGTTCCTGACTACCATCGCCTCGCAGATGCAGGCTGGCACGACCGACTCTTCCGCGGACGAACAGAACTCGCAGGACAAGAAGTCCTGGTCGTTCTGGTTGCGGCGCGGCCTGCGAACCTGGGGCGTGGTGTTGGTCTATGGCGTGATCCTGTTGGCGTTGATCACCGTGGTGGTATTTGTGATGTCGTTGGCGCTGACGCCCATTATGCTGATCACGCCACAGCTTGCTTCGGCGCTGGCGGCGCTGCTGGCGCTGGTGATCATCTGGGCCGGCCTGTGGATCTATCTGATCCTCTATTTCGTGGTCGCTGCGCTGGTGCTCGATGGCTCCGGGTTGGTTGACTCGCTGCGGCGCAGCTTTCGCGTGGTGACGCGCAATTTCTGGTCTTCGCTGGGGCTTGTGATACTCACCGCAGTGATTCTGACCGGCTTTGGTTTGATCTGGCAGCGCGTGGCTGTGCTCAGTCCGGTGGGTATCGCGGTGGCGATTGGCGGCAACGCGGTTTTGTTGACCGGGCTGACAGCTGCCCGGCTGGCGTTTTATCGTGACCGGCACGCCGCTCTGGGCAAGCCAGCCACAGTCGGCTTGCCGCAATAGGATTTCGAATATCATGATCAGGGCTGCGAGTCCTGGTCATTCGGCAGAGTCGCTGACGCGACGTTGGTTGCTCTGCAATGCGGCGAGGACAGTCAGTCCTTAAGACGCAGTTTTCACAGTGTAAGGAGTTGGATACGTGGCAGTGAACAGCAACGTGCAGCCCGCACAGTACGACGCAAAAGATATCACCGTTCTCGAAGGACTCGAGGCTGTACGCCGCCGGCCAGGCATGTACATCGGCGGCACCGACGGCAAGGCGCTCCATCACATGGTCAACGAGGTGGTGGACAACGCCATCGACGAGGCCATGGCAGGCGCCTGCGATCAGATCGGGATCACCATCCACCCCGACGAATCGGTCAGCGTGGCCGACAATGGCCGCGGCATCCCCGTCGGCATTCACGAACAGATGGGCATTTCGGCCCTGACAGTGGTTATGACCAAACTGCACGCCGGCGGCAAGTTCGGCGGCGGTGGCTACAAAGTCTCCGGCGGTCTGCATGGCGTTGGTGTCTCGGCGGTCAACGCACTGAGTGAGGTGCTCATCGCCGAGGTGCGCCGCGAGGGCAAGGTCTGGCAGCAGCGTTTCGAGCGCGGCGTTCCGATGACCGGGGTCGAGGTGGTTGGCAAGCTGAAACCGGGCGACGAGACCGGCACCACCATCACCTTCCTGCGCGATCCGCAGATCTTCGAGGTGCTGGAGTACCGCTACGAGACTCTCCTGCAGCGCTTCCGCGAGATGGCTTTCCTGACACGCGGCGTGACCATCAAGTTCACCGATCTGCGCGTCGATCCGAAGCGCGAGACGACTTTCTACTTCGAAGGCGGCGTGCGCAGCTTTGTTCGCTACCTGAACAAAAACCGCGTCGTTCTGCACGACCCGATCTACGTCGAGCGCGAGGTGGACGGGATGCTGATCGAAGCAGCGCTGCAATACACCGACAGCTACAACGAGTCGACCTACACCTTCGCCAACACCATCAACACACCCGATGGCGGCACGCACCTGACCGGCCTGCGCGCGGCCCTGACGCGCACGGTCAACGATTATGCGCGCAAGCAGGGCAGCCTGAAGGAGAACGAGGCCGGCTTCACTGCTGACGACACCCGCGAGGGCCTGACCGCCATCGTGTCGGTTAAGCTGCCCGATCCGCAGTTCGAAAGCCAGACCAAGGTCAAGCTGCTCAACGCTGATGTCAAGAGCAATGTCCAGTCGGTGGTGGGCGAGGCGCTGACGGAGTGGATGGAGCAGAACCCGCGCGACGCTCGCAAGATCGTCGAGAAATGCCAGACCAGCAGCCGCGCCCGCGACGCCATGCGCAAGGCGCGCGATCTGGTGATTCGCAAGAGCGCGCTGGAAAGTGCAACGCTGCCCGGCAAGCTGGCCGACTGCTCCGAGCGCGACCCGGCCAAGAGTGAACTGTTCATCGTCGAGGGTGACAGCGCCGGTGGCTCGGCCAAGCAGGGGCGCGATCGTCGCTTCCAGGCGATCCTGCCGCTGCGCGGCAAGATCCTGAACGTCGAGAAGGCCCGGCTGGACAAGGCGCTGGCCAACCGCGAGATCCAGGCGCTGATCACCGCGCTGGGCACCGGCGTCGGCGACAGCTTCAACCTGGAAGGGCTGCGCTACAGTCGCATCGCGATCATGACCGACGCTGACGTGGACGGCGCCCATATTCGCACCCTGTTGTTGACCTTCTTCTTCCGCTACCTGGAACCGTTGATCGCCGGCGGGCATCTTTATATCGCCCAGCCGCCCCTTTACCAGATCAAGAGCGGCAAAGATGAGCACTACGTCTACACGGAGGACGAAAAGGATCGAGTGATCAAGCGGCTGGACGGCAAGAAGGTCAACCTGCAGCGCTACAAGGGTCTGGGCGAGATGAACCCGGAGCAACTCTGGGTGACCACCATGAACCCGGAAAACCGCACGCTGTTGCAGGTCAACATCGAGGACGCCGCGGCGGCTGACCGCACCTTCGACATGCTGATGGGCTCTGCTGTCCCGCCGCGCAAACGCTTCATCCAGACGCATGCCAAGCAAGTGAAGAATCTGGACGTGTAGCGTCAAACGTAAACCGTGACAGTTCTACCCAACGACAGGCAGCTTTGACGATGACACCTCAGTCCAGCAGCTTCACGATCGCCACCCTGCGCGAGCGCCCTGACCTGTCTGATGCCTTCTGGCCGCAGAAGCAGCGCATTTGGGCGCCATTCATGTTCGAGGACGTCTACGCCGGGCCGCGCTGGCGTTATTTGCGCGACCCGTACGACGACTGCCAGCAATACCTGCTGAACGAGGCCGGCGAGCCCATCGCGGTTGCCCAGACCATCCCCTGTGTGTGGGACGGCACCATGGCCGGACTGCCGGTGGGCTGGGCCGACTCGCTGGTGCGAGCCGTCGATGACTACGAAGCGGGGCGGACGCCAAACACCCTCGTCGCGCTGGAGATCTCGATCCAGCCGGAGTACACCGGCCAGGGCGTCAGCTATACCATGATCCGGGCCGTGCGTGCGCTGGCCGAAACCAGGGGATACCAGGCGGTCATCGTTGCCGTGCGTCCCTCGCTGAAGGACCGCTACCCCATCACCCCAATGGAGCGCTATGCCCGCTGGACACGGGCCGACGGCGCGCCCTTCGATCCCTGGCTGCGAGCCCACTGGCGCAGCGGCGGCGAGATACTCAAGGTCGCACATCCGTCGATGGTCGTTGAGGGCAGCGTCGACGACTGGGAGACATGGACGGGGATGCAGTTCCCCGAAAGCGGCGATTACGTGGTTCCCAAAACCCTGGCGCCAGTGCAGATCGACCGCGAAATGAACGTCGGCCGCTACGTCGAACCAAACGTGTGGGTGCATCACCCGATTACGACGGAGCGCATCGGGCCGCGGTAACAACCACATGTTGCCACTTTTCGCGCAGTATTCCGACCTGCCGGCTTTGCAGGCTGCCTGTTTGGTCTGCACCCGCTGCAACCTGAGCCAGACACGACGCAATGTAGTCTTCGGCGCGGGCGACCCAAGCGCTCGACTGATGCTGATCGGGCAGGGCGCGAGCCAGACCGATGACCGCACCGGCCTGCCCTACTCAGGCCCGGCGGGTGAGTATCTTGACAAAGCGCTGCAAGCTGCCGGACTGAGCCGCGAAGAGGTCTGGATCACCAATGTGACCAAATGCCTGGCCGCCAAAGAGGGGAAAGACGGACGAGCCGAACTGCGCACGCCGCGCAAAGCTGAACTGGACGCCTGCCGCCCCTGGCTGGAGGACGAGTTGCTGCTGATCCGTCCGGCCGTGATTGTTGCTATCGGCGGACCGGCCGCCCAGTCCCTCATCAACCCCGGCTTCAATTTGACCGAGCAACGCGGGCAATGGTACGATGGCCCTGGCGGTATTCCAATCCTGGCGACCTATCAACCGACCTACCTCGTGCGGCTTAGCCAGTGGGATCGCCCCAAGGCTGTGGCCGGCTGGCACGAGCTCGTGGCCGATTTGCGGATGGCCGCCGAGAGAGTAATCGGTGATCAGTAATCGGTAATCCGACCGATCACCGATCCGATCACTGGCTACCGATCACCAAACACCACCCCATGACTCTTACTGACGACCTCCTGGCCGGTAACCGGCGGGCACTGGCGCGCACCATCACCCTGGTGGAAAACGATGGGCCTGACGCGCACGCCGCGCTGGCCGCGCTTTACCCGCGCACGGGCCAGGCGCATATTCTGGGCGTCACCGGCGCGCCGGGCACCGGCAAGTCGACGCTGGTCAACGCGTTGGCCAAAGCCTATCGCCGGCGCGGTTTCACGGTCGGTATCGTCGCCGTTGATCCCACCAGCCCCTTTACCGGCGGCGCGCTGCTGGGCGACAGGGTGCGGATGCGCGATTTGAGCGGCGATCCGGGCATTTTCATCCGCTCCATGGCCACCCGCGGCAGTCTTGGCGGATTGGCGCAAGCCACTGCCGACGTGATTCTGGCACTGGACGCGGCTGGATTTCAGCGCGTTATCGTCGAGACCGTCGGCGTCGGCCAGGCCGAAGTGGACATTGCCAGCACGACGCACACCACCGTGGTCGTTGAAGCGCCTGGCTTGGGCGACGAGGTCCAGGCCATCAAGGCTGGTGTGCTGGAGATCGCTGACATCCTTGTGGTCAACAAGGCGGATCGGGAAGGCGCAGACAAGACCATGACTGCGCTGCACATGATGCTGGGCATGGGCATGCGCTATGCCAATCATCACGGGCGCACGATGGCGGTGGATGGCGTCGCGGCGGTTGAGCCTGCCGGCTGGACCACGCCCATTATCAAGACAGTTGCCCTGCGCGACACCGGAGTTGATGAACTGCTGGAGGCGGTGGAAGCACACCGGACCTATCTTCTTGAAAGCGGTGAAATGCAACAGCGGGAAGAAGATCGGGCACATACCAGCCTCATTCACATTTTGCAGGCCAGCGTATTGCGACGGCTTAACAGTCGGGTTTCCGGCGATCACCTCCACCAGTTAGTAGCTGAGGTGGCCAACCGCGAGTTGGATCCGTACAGTGCAGCCGACCAGTTGTTGCCGGCTGTCCTGTCAGCGCAATGAAGGGAAACTATCAATGGCCAAGCGACAAACCGCGGCCAGCGAGCCGGTTAGCACGGTCGTGACAGAGCCGGAAACTTCGGGAATCATCAATGAGAACGGTTCCCGCCATGCGGTGCGTGAGCCGGCACTTGAGCCGGTGTCCACGGTGTACAAACTGTATGGCGACCTGGCGATCTACAGCGGTACGGCGCACCCGAAACTGGCGCAGAATATTGCCAGGTATCTGGGCGTGCCGTTGGGTGGCGCCGACGTGTTCCGCTTCGCCAACACCAACACCTTTGTTCGATTGCATGAGAGTGTGCGCGGCAAGGATGTCTTTCTGATCCAGCCCACCTCGCCGCCCACTAACGACAATCTGATGGAGCTGCTGATTTTCATCGACACGTTGCGACGCGACTCGGCGGGCCGCATCACCGCGGTGGTGCCCTATTACGGCTATGGGCGTACCGACAAGAAGGACCAACCGCGGGTGCCGATCACCGCTCGGCTGGTGGCGGACATGGTCGCAACTGCCGGCGCCGACCGCTTCCTCACCATCGACCTGCATGCCGGCCAGCTTCAAGGATTCTTCAGCATCCCGACCGATGAACTGCCGGCCCGGCATCTGTTTTTTGACTATTTTGCTGCGCAGCGATTCGACCGGGAGAAGACGGTGGTGGCATCTCCCGACATCGGCAGCGTGCGCCGCTCGCGCGATCTGGCGGAGCGGCTGGGACTGCCCCTGGCGATCATCGAAAAGCGGCGGTCCAAAGATGGCGACAAGACGACCATGTACAATGTCATCGGCAACGTCAAGGGCATGGATGTGATCATCACCGATGACGAGATCGACACGGCCGGCACGTTGACCGACGCGGCGCGTTTCCTGCGTCAGGCCGGGGCAGAGAAGCTGATTGCGGCCGCTACCCATCCCATTCTTTCCAGGCCGGCGGCCAAGCGGATCAGCAAAAGCGATATCAGCCAGTTGGTTGTGACTGATACGGTGTCCATCTCAGAGAAGAAGCGCAACCGCATCGGCGACCGGTTGCATGTCATCAGCGTCGCACCGTTGCTGGGCGACGTGATTCGCCGCATCCACGAAGGACGTTCAGTAGGAGTTCTTTTCAACGAATGAGCAAGCAAACAGACAATCGGAAACTTCTTGCCAGGGGAGCACAGGTACTGGCACTGATGGGGCTGGTGGTTTCACTGGCAGCGTGCGGCGGGCAGGCGGCCGAACCGACTGCCGTCCCGGAACCTACCAGCACGCCAACCGCAGCGCCCACCGACACGCCGACCCCGGCGCCGACCGACACGCCGACGGCAACGCCTGTCCCGACCGATACACCGACTGTGACACCAGTCCCGACCGATACGCCAACGCCGACACCTGAGCCGGCCACGGGACGCCCGCCGGCCAGCCCTGACATCGTCTACATCGGCAACCCAACGACGCCCGACGGCGACCCGCAAGTCAATATCAGCTTTGACGTGCAGGGCGACCCAGCGACGCTCTATCAGATCCTGGACATTCTGGATCAGTACGGCGTGCGCACGACCTTCTTTATGCAGGGCGAATGGGTGGAGCAATATCCTGATGCTGCCAAGGAAATCGCCAACCGCGGCCACGAACTGGGCAACCACTCATGGACTCACTTCAACTTCAGCGAGATGACTGCCGAAGAAGTGACCAAAGAATTGAATGACACCGAGGCCATCGTCAAGGAAGTCACCGGCCAGACCACCAAGCCTTACTTTCGGCCGCCCTTCGGCTCGCGTAGCACTGTCAGCCTGCAAACGGCTTACGATCTGGGCTATACGACCATCATCTGGACCTACGGCGCGGACGAATGGCGCGATGGCGCAACCGCACAGACGATCTTCGACAATGTCTACGGTAACAAGGCGCCCGGCGCGCTCTATTACACCCACACCGACCGCCAGATCATCGTTGACGCCCTGCCGCGGGTCATCGAGGCCTTCCAGGCCGATGGCTACAAGCTGGTCACGGCAGGAGAAATACTGGCAGCGCAGGAGAACAACTGACCGAGCTCAATTCGGGTTAATACAAGACAGGGGGAGTTGCTGGAACTTTGAGAGCACCTTGAAAGTGAGGTCGGGTATTTGATGTGACCTGTTCCAACTGCCAGACTGATAACCGCGACTCTGCTCGCTTTTGCAAGCGCTGCGGTTTCTGGCTGCTGCCCGACTGTCCGTTCTGCAACACGCCGCTGCCAGAAGCCGCGCTCTTCTGCGACCAGTGCGGCCGCCCCATTAACGCGTTCGCCATCCCGCCAACCCAGCGCCTTGTTGCATCACAGACCGGAGTGTCCGATCTCCGGTCTCGTCCCCCGTCTCCTCAGGCGCCATTCCCTGCGCTTCACCAATTCATCCCGTCAGATCTGCTCGCGAAGCTGGAGCAATCGCGCCGCAGCGGCGCCATGGAGGGTGAACGTCGCATCGTGACCATGCTTTTTTGCGACATCAAAGGCAGCACGGAAGCGGCGCAACATTTGGATCCCGAAGTTTGGACTGAACTGATCAACGCCGCGTTCGAGCAGATGATTCGGCCCGTCTACGATTACGAGGGGACGGTGGCGCGCTTGATGGGCGACGGCATTCTCGCCTTTTTTGGGGCGCCGCTCGCGCACGAAGATGACCCGCAGCGGGCAGTGCTGGCAGGTCTTGACATCCTTAAAGGCTTTCAAAGCTTTGGCGCGCAGCACGGAACACCTGTCGTGCCCCGTATTGGCATCAACACCGGGCTGGTGGTCGTAGGCGCCGTCGGTTCCGATCTGCGCATGGAATACACCGCCATGGGTGATGCCATCAATCTGGCCGCGCGCATGGAGCAAACCGCCCTGCCTGGCACCGTCCAGGTTGCCGAGGAAACTTACCGGCTGGTAGCTCCGCTGTTCGAAATGGAGGCGCTGGGTGGCATTGAGGTCAAGGGACGATTGGAGCCGGTACGCGCCTGGCGTGTGCTGGGCAGCAAGCTCCAGCCGGGCCGGCTGCGCGGCTTCGACGGTCTGAGCGCGCCCGTTGTGGGGCGGCAGCGCGAGATCGGCTTGCTGACACAGGCTGTGGCTGATCTGCGAGCGGGCCGGGGCCAGGTGATAACCCTGATCGGCGAGGCTGGACTGGGAAAGAGCCGGCTGGTAGCCGAAGTGAAGGCAATGTGGGAGGCTGGCCAGGCAATCCCCGATGTCCCGCAGAATCCGTGGCCGCGCTGGTGCGAAAGCCAGGGCATTTCCTATGACACCAGCAATCCCTATGTCCAGTTTCAGCAGCAGCTCCGCTGTCTCAGTGGCGGAGCCGGACAGGAAGGAGTCGGAGAAAATCAGCGCTCGCTTGAGCGCATAGTGGACAGGTTGCCGCCTGACCAGCAGTCTGGCGCGCGGGCAGTCTTAGGCCGGCTGCTGGCGCTCTCGTCCGGCCAAGCCGGGCCATTGCTTGCTGACGGCGAGACGTTCAGGGGCGAATTGTACCAGGCCGTACGCCACATCTGGCAAACCTGGGGGCAAGAGGGACCGGCGATTTGCGTGTTCGACGATCTACACTGGGCCGACGCGGCTTCGGTCGATCTGCTGCTGCACTTGTTGCCATTGACCGAGACCCTGCCGCTGCTCTTTCTGTGCGTGTTCCGGCCTGATCGTCACGCGCCCGGCTGGCAGGTCAAGGCCTTCTGCGAGACAAGTCTGGCCCATCGCTACAGCGAGATCGCTTTGCAGCCGCTGGATGCCTCGCAAAGTGATGCCCTCGTGCAGAGCTTGCTGGGGCAAACTCTGGGACGCGCCGATTCTGCCGCGGCGACGCTCCCTGAAGCGTTGCGCAAGGTCATCGTGGACAAAGCAGATGGCAATCCCTTCTTTGTCGAAGAGATGGTGCGCAGCCTGGTGGACAACAAGGTGCTGGTGCGGACTGACGACGGTGGCTGGCAGGTTGCCGACGCTATGGATCTTGACCAGTTGGCCGTGCCAGATAGCCTCCAGTCGTTGCTGACGGCGCGCATCGACCGCCTCGAGGAGGAGGTCCGCCAGACGCTGCAACTGGCAGCAGTGATCGGCCGCCGATTCTTTCATCGGGTGCTGGCACTGGTGGCCGAAGCTGCCGAGCAGTTGGATCAGCAGGTGCTGGTCTTGCAGCGTGCCGAGCTAATTCTGGAGGCGGCCCGCCAGCCCGAAATGGAGTATGTTTTCCGCCACTCGATGACGCAAGAGGCAGCCTACAACACGATCCTGCTGCGCCGGCGGCGCGAGTTCCATCGACGCGTGGGTGAGGCTATCGAAACTCTCTTTGGCGAGCGGCTGGAGGAGTTCTATCCGGTGCTGGCGCACCACTTTCACCGCGCCGGCGACCCGCGCGCGCTGCATTACTTCACGCTGGCCGGTGATACAGCTTTCGGTCTATATGCGATTGCCGAAGCCCTGACCCATTACAGCCACGCGCTGGAACTCGCATCGACCGCCAACGATTCCCGACCTGCGCAGTTACAGCACCTCTACCTGCGCCGAGGACGGTGCCTGGAGCTGCGAAACGACTACCGGGCGGCGCAGGCAACCTACCAGGCGATGCAGGATGTGGCATTGAGCCTGGGCGATCAAGCTATGGCACTGGCTGCGTTGCTGGCGCGCGCCACTGCGACCATCGTTCCTTCGCTGGCGCAGGACACGGTCGCAGGCGCACATCTGCTGGATGAGGCGATCCAACTTGCCCGCACGTTGGGCGATGAAGCTACCGAAGCGCATGCCCTGTGGAACACACTGCTTCTGAACCTGTATACCGGGACGGCAGCGCAGGGCATACCAGCCGGAGAGCGGGCGGTGGCGCTGGCGCGCAAACTGGGACTGCGCGAACTTCAGGCGCACGCAGCTCAGGACATGGGGCTTGTCTATATGGGATCGGGGCGCTTGGCCGAGGCGCGCCAAACGCTGGCTGATGCCGAGGGCCTGTGGCGCGATTTAGGCAACCTGCCGATGCTGGCTGAAAACCGGGCCAATACGACATTGGACCGGGTTTTGACCGCCAAATTCGATGAAGCAATTGATCTCGCGCACGAGTCGCTTCAGATTTCGGAGCAGATCGACAACCGTTGGGGGCAGGTCAACAGTCGGGTGTTTGTCCCGATGGTCTACCTGGTAACAGGGGACTTCGACGCGGCCTGGCGGATCTCCAGTCAGGGCCTGGCTCTCGGCGATGCGGTCGGCCATCCTGCCTATGCCCTCTGTCGCGTCTGGCAGTCGCAGCTTCTGGCTGCCGTTGGCGACAATCAGGGCGCGCTTGCCGTCGCACAGGTGGCCGATGAGAAGGCCTTGCATTTTCTCCCATTCCGTTCCATGACGATCGCAAATCTTGCCCGCAACTTGTTGGATATGGGGCGACTGGATGAAGCGGTAACGGTCGGGAACGAGTCTGCCAGGTACCGCGGGTCGCAAACGTTGATCGTCTTCGAGATAACCAACGCGTTTCTGCAAAGCGAGCTGGCGATGGCGCAGGGTGACTTTGTTCAGGCAACTGCCAATGTCGATGCCTTGCTTGCGTGGCTTGCAAGAATCGGGGTGAGCTATTATCTGCCGGAAGCGTACTGGCTACGGTCCAGGGTGCTGCGGGCAATGGGAGAGGAACTAGAAGCGATTTCAGCCCTGACAGCAGGCATCGAGATCGCCGATTCTGCCGGCGCACGTCATCCGACGTGGTTAATGCTGGTCGAGCTGGCTGACCTGCAAGCTGCCCAGGGCCGCAGAGACGATGCTCAGCAGTCGCGCCGCCGGACGAACGAGCTGATCCAGTTCATCCTTGACCACACGACCGAGCCAGCGTTGCGACCAAGTCTGCTTCGCAAGATGGCGGCCGTGCAGCATTGAACAGCAAATGAGCAACAATTGGTCTGGCGCCTGATTATCGGATCAGGCTATACTGTTGCCATGGTACGGGTAAGTCCAAACTCGCTGCGCCAGCGCCGGCAGCTTGCGTGTCGTCTGGCAGACAATTCGGCAGCTTTTGCGGCGGCCACACCCCGTTGGTCCGTTCAATCAAGCACATCAAGAGGAGTCATCGCATGAATGCAATCACCACCCATCGCACGGCGTTCAAATGGGCTAATGAGATACTGGAGATGACCATGGCCGACTCCAGTGCAGAACTGGCAGGCTGGACGCCGCCGGGGATAGCCAATTCCATCGCAGCGACCTACGCCCACGCGATTTGCGGGGCCGACGGAATCGTTCATGGCATGTTGCAGGCCGGCACACCGCTCTACGCGGGCGAATGGGCGCATAAAACCGGCATCTCGGACCCGCGCATGGATCAGACGTTGGAGTGGGCGCGCACGGTGGCCGTCGATCTGGCCGTGGTCCGGCAATATGCCGAAGCAGTCTGCGCGTCGGTGGACAGGTTTATTGCGTCGCTGTCGGAGGCCGACCTTGAACGCGAGCTGGATTTAAGCAGCGTTGGTCTGGGTATGCGCAGCCTCGACTGGTGCCTGAGCGCGCTGGTCACCGGTCACATCAACAATATGGCCGGAGAGATCTCCGCGCTGAAGGGCGTTCAGGGCGCCAGAGGGTACCCGTTCTAGCCGGACAGCGCTTCCTCTTCACCCCAACTTCCCATGCGTGTCACATGCCGCGGGTCGATGGCGAACACCACCCGCGGCGCTTGCATCAAGCTGTCAACCATCGAATCCAGCCGCGCCGCGGGCACGTAGCGTGCTGCGATTCGGCGCGTCAGTTCCCGGGATGCCTCACCTTCGGCCAGGAGTCGCGCCGTACCGGTCGCTGTCAGGCCGCGGTAGGGCCGCTGGTCGCTGTCGATGGCGAACCCAACCCGCGGGTTGTGCAGCATGTTGCGCGCTTTGACCCGATCAGCCGCGGTGGTGATCAGAAACGCCCCTGCTTCATAGATGTACCATACCGGCGTGACGTGGGGAAACCCGTCGCGACCCACTGTGCCCAGCCGCATCAGCAGACCGGGCTGGTCGAGGAACGCCTCAGCCGCGGCGTCGATCTGAGGACCGCGGGCGACGTTTTGCGTAACGTCGTCCTGCGGGTCGGCCTGTTCGACCGCGAGAAACTGGGCCAGATCAGCAGGGAGGTCCACGTCCAGCCCCAGCCGTGGCGATCGCTGAACATGATAGGCAATGCCGAGACGTTGCGCTTGCTGGCAGTGCCGATGAAAGCTGTCCGGCCCGAATTCAAATTGCAACGCAACGGGCGGACGCACGAGCAGCGCGTTGGTGCCTGAGTTGTGTCCGTCTGGCGCAATCACCATCGCGCGCGTTGCGTAGAGCTGCTGGCTGGCTTGCCAGAGTGCATTGATATCGGCCGGCGTCACCAACGGTAGATCGGCCGGCAAAATCAGCAACGCACCGGCGTTATGCCGGGATGCCCAGCGGGCGGCTTGCTCCAAAGCCGCGTTCAGCGTCGCCTCGGGACCGGCAGCATGCAGATCCTCTGTCGCCTCTTCGACCAGACCTGTCAGCCCGAACTCGCGGGCCGCTTCCAGCGCGGCCGGGTCAGCGGAAATCACCGCGCCTTGCGCGCCCAGCGTTTGCTGTGCTTCCTGCACCACTGCCAACGCATGGCGCAGCAACGACCAGGTTAATGCAAGCCTGTCCTCGGCCCCCAGCACCGGCGACAGACGACGCTTCGCTTCAGAAAGACGCTTGACGGGGACGACGATGTGGAGCGTCACGCTGAAACGCCGCTGAGAACCGGCCAGGGCACGGTCTTGCTGCCGGCCACCACATAAGTCATGGCCAACGCCTTCCCAATCTCGGGATCAAGGAACTTCGATGTGGCGCCGGCTGAGACAATCTTCATGGCTGCCAGGGCAGCGATGTACGGTTTCCACTCAGGCAGGCTTGCTGCTTCCTCGCAAGCGGCCAAAAAGTGCGTTTCCAGCGCGCGTGTCAGCTCCAGGACGCTCATCTGCGGCTGATGGTCCGCAGGCACCGGCTCTGTCCACCCGGTGCGTGGGTCCAGACCCGTGTTCGCAGCCACTTGCACCATGAAGTTGCTCAGCTCGATGCCGGAATCGTTTACCCAATCGACCAGCACCGTGCTTCCCGGCTCCAGCGACGAGAGATCGACGCCGGCGGCGCGCAGTAACA
The DNA here is from genome assembly GCA_020634615.1 of Anaerolineales bacterium. GTDB lineage: Bacteria > Chloroflexota > Anaerolineae > JAAEKA01 > JAAEKA01 > JACKBK01. The sequence continues at coordinate 861,379 of JACKBI010000001.1, read as the reverse complement.
TCAGACCGGCAACGCTGGCCGCACCGGCGATGTCAGTCTCAATGTGCTTGCCCGGCAATTTGCCCAGAAATATGTTGGCGGCAGCGTTGATCGACGGATAGTCTTCCTGTATGGAGAACGATGGCATTGGCTGATCCTCAAGCTGCTGCTGTCGTCTGCGCCAGCGCTGCGGCGAATTGCAGCACGTTCTGCGCCAGCCGCATCTTGCTGGCATGATCGCCCATGATCGTGTCGGTCACCAGCGGGGTCACACCCTGCAGTGCGGCCACGTCGGAGGCGCTGGCGGCGTCAGTCTGATCCAGCACGAAGCCGTCGAGGCGGATCTGTCCAGTCAGATGGCGCGCGACGGCCACCGGTGACACCTCCACGCCCAGTTCGGCCATGATCTTGGCGGCCGGTCCCTTCAGAGCCAGTCCACCGACGATGGGTGAAACGGCGACGACCGGAGCATGGAGGCCGCGCAGCTTGTCGGCCATGCCGGGCAGGTGCAGGATCGGATCAAGGCTGAGATACGGGTTGCTGGGGCAGAGGACCACTGCGGCTGCGTCGTTCAGTGCGCTCATGACCGCCGGCGAGGGGCGCGCTGCGCCGATTCCGGCGAATTCCAGCCGGATCAGCCGCGGTTCGCAGCGCCGGCGCACGAAGTAGTCCTGAAACGCGAGTACGCCCTCGTCTGTATGGACCAGCGTGCGCACCGGTTGATCGGACATCGGCAGGATACTGGCTCGGATACCTACCTCTGTTTTTAGCCTAAATGTGACCTCGGTCAGTGTGGCGCCAGATTTAAGAGTCTGAGTGCGCACCAGATGCGTGCCGAGGTCGCGGTCGCCCAGGCGGAACCAGCTCTCGCCGCCGTAGCGTGTAACTTGCTCCAGCGCGCGGTAACTCTCGTCGGCCAGCCCCCAGCCTTGCTCCAGATTATTGATCCCGGCCAGGTTGTACGTGACCGTGTCCAGATCGGGGCAGATCGTCAACCCCCAGTGCTCGAAATCGTCGCCGGTGTTGACGACCACCGTGAGCCGGTCGCCCAGAAGTTGATACAGCCCGTAGGCCAGCTTCGCGCCGCCGACTCCGCCAGCCAGAGCAACGACCGGTCCATCATTAGGAATTGAGTTGTTCGTAGTCAAGGTGAACGTGGATTCTATAGTTCGACGCGGCAGCCCAGGCCCGGCACATCGCTGGCAATCAGCCAGCCCTCTTCGAAGCGGAAGCCGGCAGTCGTCGGGTCATCCACCAGATCGAAGTGGCCGTCGAGGTCGCCATACTGCACATTGGCGCTGCTCAGGGCAAAAGCCAGCCCGGCCGCGATCAGCAGCGCCGGTTCGTTGAGACAGCCAACCATAGTGGCCAGCCGGCCGGCGCGCGCAATGGCGTCGATCTGGCGCGCTTGCAACAGGCCGCCGCAGGTTGTCAGCTTGATGCTGATTCCACCGGCTGCCCGTTGCGAAACGATCTCCAGTGCCGACTCTGGCCCCAGGACGCTCTGGCTGGCCAGGATCGGCACCCGGCTCAGCACAGACACCTGGCGCAGGGCATCCAGGTCGCGCGCCGGTGTCGGCTGTTCAAGCATCTCGATTTTGTCGCGCAGCGCGCGCGCCACGTCCAGCGCCTGACGAACGCTGTAACCCTGGTCGGCATCCAGGCGGATCGTCAGTTCGGGCAGCGCGTCGCAGACAGCACGCACGCGTCGCACGTCCTCTTCGGGGTCCTGACCGCCCTTGATCTTGAGGATGCGAAACCCTTGTTTCGCGCGCATCTGTGCCAGTTCGACGGTTTCAGCCACGTTTCCCAGACCGACGGCCACGGAAGTGCGAATGCGATAGCGGTATCCGCCCATCAGCCGGTGCAACGGCAGGCCGGCTGCCAGCCCCAACAGATCGTGGAAGGCGATGTCGAACGCGCATTGCGCGGATGGCGTGCCGGCCGTCAATTTGGCCAGCTCAGCCAGCGCGTACTCAGTGTTCAACGGGTTCAGGTCGCGGGCTCGTTCGGCGCAACGGCGGCAGGCGCGCGTCACGCTTTCGCGTGTCTCGCCCGTCAGCGCGGGATCGAACGCGGCGCAGCCCCAGGCTGAGCGGCCGTCTTGCAGGTCGATCCTGACGAAGACGATGCAGGCCCGCTCGACCTTTTCTTCATAGAGCACGCGGTAGGGCACGCTGAGGGTCAATTCAACCGGGATCACTTCAACGTTGGTGATTAGCATGGCGTTCCTCCTTCGCGGGGTGAGGCAGGTCGCTCAACGATCGTCACTGATCAGCCGTCCGACAGGCGGCACCCGCTGGAATACGGACTCGCTGTGCGGCGCTTTGCGCAGCGAGCGAGTCAGGTCCAGACCGGAGTAGTGCAAGTCACGGTGCATACCGCCGCGCCAGTTGGGCGCATCGGTCACGTCATAAACGACGCCGTCGTAGGCAATGTAGGCCCGGCGGCCGCGCTCACCGTTGTACTGGCGAAGCTCCATCTCGGTGAATTCGCGGTCAGGCACGATGTGAGTGACCGGAGCGGCCACCGGCTCTTCTGGCGGGTCAAAGTAGCTCATGGCTGCTCCAACCAGGCCAGCAGTTGCGCAGTGTGTTCCATGTCGTGTGTGATGACTTCTTCCATCATGTCCGCAGCAGAAACAGTCGCACCGGCGGCGTCGTGCAGCACGAATAGGTCCTCCGGTGTCGCCCAGCCCATATTCCACAGCAGCTCCTCGCGAATCAGCGCAAGGCTGCGGATCGTCTCTTCCCAGGTCCAGTTGCGCTTGCGCAGATATTCCTTGCGATTCCATGCATCGACACCGGCCTGACCGTCGAGCCATTCGATCTTCTGTTCCTCGCGGTTGATCAACATCTGCGCCAGGGTAAGCAGCCGGTCTTCCCAACTGGCAATATGGCCAATGATGTCGCGCGCCGACCAGCCCTCGTCTAAAATTGGAACCAGTCGCTGCTCGGCAGACAGGTCGCGCACAACGCTCAACAGCACATTGCGCGCGTCGCCCAGGCGTTCAATCAGTATCTGTTTGTTTTCTTCTGTGGGTACGGTTGGTAGGTCAGCCATGGCAGGAGTCCATTCAGGCTGGCAGCGCCAGCGGTACACCCAAGTCTCTCAGGCGACGTCGCAGCAGGTCTTCGCTGGTAAGGTCAAACGACGTGTCGATCTGCTCAGCCAGCGCATCGCGCAACCGCGAATAGCAATCGATCAGCGCAGCCAGGGCGGCAAGCAGGCTTTCGCGCGTTGGCTGTGCGACCGTTGCCTCCCAGCCCCTCAACCATTCAGGCGACACCCGCGTCTCTATGCGGCGGTAGCCGGTCGGACGCAGACCGTCGAGACAAGCTGCCAGGCTGGCCAGCGTCTCTTTACGCAGGTACTCCACAACCGCATGTGCACGCCATAGCTCGCCGCGCGCAGTTTTGGTGGCAGCATCGGTACCGCGGATCCAGAACATCGCATCCAACGCTGCCAGATCTGCGGGATCAGGGACGAAACGCTCTGGCAGCCGCTCCGATTGTTCAACCGCTTGACCCAGCTCGCCGGTTACGTCCTTGAACACCCTGTGGCTGCGCCGTTCGATGTACACATTTAGCTGGCCCGGCAGGATGAAATCCAGATCCAGCTTCACGTGGTTGTCAAAGTAGGCGTAGAACTGGGTTGGTTCGTCGCTGGCGCCGCGGAAATTGTACAGTAACCGTCCAAAGCTGCCGGCGGTCACCGGCGCCTCAGCCAGCAGGTCAGCGTGATGGGGCGGGTCCGTTACGACGTTGAGGTCAATGTCCGAAAACTCATCGCCCTCACCTTGCGCCAGCGAACCATACAGCATCAATCCCAACACGCGCTCATCTGCCGTGTAACAGGCCAGCACACGCTCCAGCAGATCACGCTGCGCGGGCAAATGGGCCAGGAAATCCAGATCCATCACCATCTCCGGCGGCGCAAATACTCCTCTGCCACGCCAGCCAGAATCGCCACACCCAACGGCATCACCTGCTCATCGATTTCAAAGCGCGGGCTGTGGTGTGGCTCGGCAGGCAGTCCGTTGCGGTCAGGCATGGCGCCCAGTACAAAGAAACAACCAGGCACGCGATTCAGTATCTCCGCCATATCCTCGGCGACTGTCAACATCGGTCCGTCCGCCACAGCGTCGGCGCCAAGTATCTCTGCCGCAATCCGTCGCACGTGTTCGGCCGCGTCTGGATCGTTGACCAGCGGCGGCGCGTGGAACGAGATGTCCAGCGCGTAGCTCGCGCCGAATGCCGCGCAGACGCCGCCAAAGACTTTGTGCATTCGCTGGATGATCAGTTCACGCACGGCCTGATCGAAGGTGCGCAGCGTGCCGCTGAACATAACCCGTTCGGCGATCACGTTGAACGCGCTGCCGCCGCTGATCTCGCCGATGGACAGCACGGCCGGCTCCAGTGGATCGATGCTGCGACTGACCACGGTCTGCAACTGGGTAATCGCATGGGCTGCGACCACAATCGCATCCACGCCCTGGTGCGGCAGCGCCCCGTGCGCGCCCCGCCCGGTGATCTCGACATCGAACTTGTCAGCCGACGCCCACAGCGGGCCGCCCTTGACAACTGCCTGCCCGACCGCAGTCATGCTCCAGACGTGCAGGCCGAAAGCAGCATCGGGTACGGGAGTTTCCAGGACGCCGTCGGCGATCATCGCACGCGCGCCGCCGGCGATTTCTTCCGCGGGCTGGAACATAAACTTGACCCGCCCCGGCAAATCGTCCTGCCGGCTGGCCAGCAACGTGGCAACACCCAACCCGATGGCAGTGTGCGCATCGTGCCCGCAGGCATGCATCTTGCCGGCAACTTCCGACTTGTACGTCAGGCCGGTTTCCTCGTTGATCGGCAGTGCGTCCATGTCAAAGCGCAGCAGCACTGTCGGTCCGGGCCGCGCGCCTTCCAGAATGCCCACCACGCCGGTCTGCCCGACGCCCGTCTGCACTTCCAGGCCAAGCTGGGCCAGCGAGCCGGCCACCAGTCCCGCGGTGCGATGTTCCTGAAACGCCAGTTCCGGGTGACGGTGCAGATCACGTCGCCACGCCACAAGCTGGCCCATCATCTCCTGAGCGGCAACCGCCAAGGCTGGGTCAAAGGAGGAGGTCATGGGGTCGTCTTGCTCACCTTCTGCCGGTCCATCAACGCCAGATTGCGGCGCGCGTTGTAGTAGCCGCGGATGACAAACTCTGGCCAGCGGCTGCGGTCGGCGAACTGCTCGTAAAATTTGATCCCTTTGATGTCCTGGTAGGCGACGGGATGCAGCATCAGACAGCGATCTTCGATAAGCCTCAGATTCATGCGTGCCAACTCCAGATGCTGGCCATGCCGCGGCTGCGGGCTGACACGGATTGGGCTGAATGTCAGTCGATCCCATCCACTCAGGTCCTCCCCTTCGAAGTTCTCCGGGTAGAAGCAGTTGATCCCGATGAAGAAGTCGATCTCGGGATGCAGATCTACCAGCGGCTCGGCGGGGAAGATGTTGATGACTCCGCCGTCGCCGTACAGGGTGCCGTCCATTTCCAGCGGACGCGCGTAGATCGGCAATGAAACCGCGGCACGCACCAGCCGCGCCAGGCGAATGTCGGGCGTCGAGCGCGTGCCCATGTGGACAATGTTGTTGTGATCCACGTCCCAGATGTTGGCGTAGAAGGGGATCGGCAGATCGCCCAGCAGCACCCCACCGAGCCGCTCGTGGTAGAGGCGCTCGATGATTTCCATGTCCAGGACGCCTGTGAATCCTTTGCCAAGGTGCAGCGGGATCTTGAGCAGCTCGCTCCAGCGCGGGTCAATGTAGTCCTCGCTGTGCCAGTCGAACACGAAGTCGATGGTCTCCTCGGCCGACAGGCCGGCTGCGATCGGCGCCAGAAACAGCACGGAACCGGAACATGCTGAGATGGCGGCGATCTCGAGACCAGCCTCTTCGCACGCACGGATGACGCCCAGCGTCGAGATCATCGCGCCGCTGCCGCCGGTCGCGACGATGCCGATCTTCTTGCCGGCCAGCGACTCGACCCGGAACGGGCGTTTCGGCGGCAGCAATTTCTCCAGCGGCGGCTGCCACTCGCCACGCCAGGGCAGCGGCAGGAGCGTTCGCTGCATGGTACGAAGAAAAGACATATCCTCGAAAAGATCGCTGCCGAAATCCAACGCGTTGGAAATCCAGTGAAAATATTCCTTGACCTGAAACGGTCCTGCCAGCTTGCTCAACATAGTATTGCCTCGCTCTATCCACCGTATGACCAGCCGGTGGCGGCCAGATTCATCGAACGAACATCCGGATGGCGCACATCGCCGGCCAGTACATCGGCGATGAACAGGCCGTGGTCGCCGCCTTCGTTGGCTTCTTCCACCACCCGACACTCCAGCCACGCAACTGCATCCAGCAGCAGCGGCGCTCCGCTATACTGGCCAACTTCAAAAGGGTAGTCCCTGAACGCGTTGCCGGTCGGTTCGACGTACCTGAAAAATGCGCTGGCCAGCCCTTTGTCGCCCTCTCCGACCACGTTCAGGGCGAACATGCCGGTCTCACGCAGCGCCGCGTAGATGTGGCTTTCGCGCCGGATGGCGACCGCAACCCGTCGCGGTCGCATACTCACCTGGGTTACCCAGGTGACTGACGCTGCACGCGCCTGCTCATCTGCGCCACACGTCAGGACGCACAGGCCATACTGAAACGTGCGAATTGCCTGGCGAATGCGTGCGGTCTTCTCGTGTTCTTGCATAGATCGGGACGTCCGGGGTAATGGTGTTATCGGTGGATCAGAACCGCGGATCGGGAGGATGTCGCAGTTCGATACGTGATCTGCAATGTGCCAACCGGCTACCACAGTGGCTTGGCTTCGTCGCCAGCCAGCGCTGCCAGTATCTCGTCGCGCTGGTCAGGCAAGTGGTCAGCCGCGGCGCGGATCATGCCCCAGCAGCCGGCCAGCATCTGGTCGCCGTAGGGTACGGCGAAATAGGTGGGCAGCGTGCTCGCAGCCAACATGGCGCGTCGCGGACCGGTGACGGCGACAAACTGCGGCGGAACAGGTGTCCGATCGAGCACCAGCGCGCCGTGGCCGTGCTCGGCGAAGACTTCCTGATGCGTGATCTCGCCGCTGGCAAGCTGCCTCAGCCAGATTTCGAGTTCCGCAGCGGTCAGCAGACCGGTGTGGTGCTCGAACAGCCGCATGAACTGGCCGTGGCGATACTGGAACGCGAGGCAGTGGAAGTTGCCGACGTTGACGATCATCGCGTCCGGCTGTGCCGCAACGGCCGGATCGCACAGCGCGCCCAGCACTGCGGCCGGTGCGGTATCCATCACCAGCAGCGGAGCAGTCACGTCGCTGGCCGAATCCACCACAGCCTGCAGCCGGGTCATGATTGTGGGAGTCTGATGGGCGGGAAATGCGAATGTGCTGAGACGGGTCTCACTGCGCAACCGGTCGGCCAGATAGTCCAGGCGGAACTGGCGGTCACTTACATCGGGTGGAGCGTTGCCATGATCGAAGACGGCCACCATGACCGCGTCTGGGCGCAGGTCAAGACCGAAAGCATGGAAAGCTTGACTGATGGCCGCAAAGCTGAAGTCGCGCAGTTCGACGGTGGTGATATCCGCCTGGCTGGCCAGCCGCGCGGCCTCGTCGTCGCTGATGATCTCGATGCCGAGATCGCGCCGCACCGCGTCCAGGTCATCGTTGAAGCTGCGCGCGGCGTCGGCCGTCGCGTAGATTGGCAACCCAGCACGGTGATGGTCCTCGGTGGCCCAACTGCTGGGTCCGCCGCCCATGGTCACGCCGGTCAGCAGCAGCGAGTTGCCCGCTCCGGTAGCCCGCCGGATTGCGCTGGCAACCAACATCGTGGGGGACGGCATCACGAGCTTGAGACAGTTTTCCGGCGTGCGCGTGCTGTCGAACAGGAGAATGTCCTGCGTTCCGGTGCCGACGTCAACTGCGAGAATCTGCATGGCTCTGCTTGTGCTCCGCGGGCATTATACCACACGTCATGACGCGCATCGGAAACGATCCCATGCCGGTCATTCAGATTGGCCAGTGCTTGCGAGAAATTGTTTGAAACGCCATCCGATCAGACGCGTGCCTGCCACCGTTGTTGAAAACTCTCTCCGGTGCGAATCGCACCCGCCCCTAGATGTTGTGGATACCTCGCGGGCGCGCCCTATCTGGCTGTCGGGCGATGGATGACAGGCGCGCAAATGCGCCGGGTTTTCCACACCCGGCGCATGTTTTCCACAAAATGAGGCGGGTTTTCCACAGTTTTGGGGTTGTGGGGCAAATCTACGGTCTGACCAGCACGCGCTCGTAGGCGAGCTGCGGAACCCCCATTTGCGTCTTGAGACGCTCGACCTTGCGCTGAATATCATCGTCTGTTTGCAGAAGCGCTTCGGCGCGGGTGACGCTGTGCATGGCGGTGGCGTGATCGCGGCCGCCGAAGAGAGCACCGATCTGCGTGAACGCGACATCTAGCTCGTTGCGCAGCAAGAACATGGCGATCTGGCGCGCCTGGACGATCTCGCGCCGGCGGCTGGGGCTGGTGATTTGTTCCAGCGGGATGTTGAACTCACGGGCGACCATGGCAATCAGGGTCTCCGGTTCGACCAGTGCTCGGGGCGGTACCATGTCGACCAAGATGTGGTCCACCGCTTCCGGCGTGAGCTCGATATGCGTGAGGCTCGCGTGGGCCAACACCTTGGTCAGCGCGCCTTCCAACTCGCGAATGTTGGTGGGTACCAGGAATGCGATACGCTCCAGCACTTCGTTCGAGATCACTGCGCGATGGCTGGCCGCTTTGCTTTGCAGGATCGCCATGCGCATCTCCAGGTCAGGTGTCTGGATGTCGGTGATCAGGCCCCATTCAAACCGCGAGCGCAGGCGGCTTTCCAGCGTTGACATTGCCTTTGGCGGACGGTCGCAGGCCAGCACGATCTGCTTGCCAGACTCGTAGAGGGTGTTGAAGGTGTGGAACAGCTCTTCCTGCGTGCTTGGCTTGCCTGCCAGGAACTGGATGTCGTCCACCAGCAACAGGTCGCTGGTGCGGTACTTGGCCCGGAACTGATCTTGTGTGTTGGTGCGGATGGCGCTCACCAGGTCGTTGGTGAACGATTCGCAGGACACGTAGACTGCCTGGCGGCCGCGTTGCCTTGCCTTGTGGCAGATGGCGTGCATCAGGTGAGTCTTGCCAAGCCCGACGCCGCTGTAAATGAAGAGTGGGTTGTAATGGCCACCGGGCTGATCAGCGACGGCCACAGCGGCGGCATGGGCCATGCGGTTGTTGGAGCCGATGATGAATGTCTGGAATGTGTAGTCGTCTGAAAGCCGGTTGGCTGAAGCCGCGGCTGTCTCATCTGTCCGGCCGTTGCTGTGGGAGAGATCCAAAAGCGGCGCGGGAGCCGGTGTGTCGCTGTCGCGCCGGGCCGGCGGCTGGACGGAATAGCGCACCTCGATCTCGCGGTTGACAATGTGCCGCAACGTCTTTTTGACCGCGCGATTGAGACGCAGATCCAGCCAGTCCTTGACGAAGCCGTTGGGAACGTTGATGAGAAATGTGCCATCCTCGTAGGCCAGAAAGCGGGTGGGCTGCAAATACATTTCGAAGATGTCAGGCGTGACCTGCAACTGCAACTCGCCCAGGGCAGCCTGCCAGGCGCGGCGGGGGTCGAAGTCAGTCGCGCTGAAATCGGATGTGGATTGTGACATGGTAGCCATAGTTGGTCACCTAAATATCGTGGTGCGAAACAGTCGCGTGGATACGCACGGACGAGAATTTGTTCTCACCCAGTTAGAGACAATTGGTTTTTCCGAAGGTAGTCCGTCCCGTTCGGGACGATGTCATACTAGATCGAGGACCTGATGGCGCCTGTGGAGTGCAAAACGGAGGCTGCTTTGAAGGTCAACCAGCTCCGGGTTTTGGCAGCGACGATGACAGCGATGGCTCGGTTCTCTGGTCGAAAAGTGGGCCAGCTTTTAGGTTGTAGAAGAGCGAAAACGACATGGTCACTCGGAAGGTCCGTTGATGTGGGACGGGGCCGATCCGAAAAACCAGGCAGGGCGCTCTGCCCGTTGGGTCCATCGATCTGGTCTGAATTTTACGTGGGGTGGCCTTTTTGGTCAACCGCGGCGGAGTCGTGCACAGGCCATTTTCGGGCGTATTTGCGTGCAGATTTGCCAAATCGAACGCTTGTTTCACGCGGTATCTAGTGCAAGGCGCGTCATGAAAACACTAGCGTGTTGGCCGACTCGGCATAATATCCCAATTATCGTCACCTTGTCAGCTTGCGAAACTTGGGAAAGTTTAAGGTTTTGTTAGCGGTGCTGTAAACGAAACTGCCGTCGGTGGATACAAAATGTAGGACAGCAAGATTGCTGTCCTACAACATGTTGTATTTGGTATGGTGGCTACCGCCGCCAGAAGCGTATTACTTCAATTGGAGCGAAACGCCAGGGGGAAGAAGGTGCGGAGCGAAAGCATGGATTGCTCCGGCGCCACTGCGGTGACCGCCTGCGTCAGGAGTTCCCTTTCCCCGGAGGTGGTAATGACGTACAGCCAGTAGTAGTAACGGTGTCCAGGGATAAGGCCCGAATCGACATGATCGTAGCTGGCGCCGCCGATTCCAGAACCGAGAGCCGGAAGAGTAGCCACTATGGTGGCCGTTTGTACCAGCGGCTGCGTGCTGCGTACAACCTGGAAGGCAATCGTGTCAACCTCGGTCTCGGTGGTCCAACTGACGGTGATCTCGGCTGCGAGCGGGCCTGGTGTCGCTTCGAAAGATGTCAGTCCGACGCTGGCCAGCGCCGCGACAGTGGTTGCCGCCAACATAATCACCGCCAGTCCGATTCCCGCTGCTCGCCTGTGCGAACTCTTCAATGTATGTCTCATGTATGTCCTTCCTGGTTTTGTGACCCACGCGCGAGGATCTTTTTTGTTGAGTCTGCCGCTTCGCGGCGCAGTGCCCAGTGACCCGACCCGCTCAATCGTTGCAGCGACCGCAACGCCCGATCATCGCCTACTGTGCCCAGCGCTCGCACCATAAGACGGCAGGTCTCGCTGTCACGTTCCCCGTCCAGCGCCATGATGAGTGGCACAGTCGCATTAGAATCGCCCAGCGCAGCCAGTGCCTCGGCTGCCGCGCGCCGCACATCGCCGCGCGGGTCCTCCAGTCGCTGGCACAGAGGAAACACGGCACGCCGGTCGCCCAGCACACCCAGGCTGGCCACAGCCGCGGCGCGCACCCGCCACTCGCCGTCGTCCAACGCGTTCAGAAGCGCTGTCACTGCGATGGGGTCTTGCGATGCCGACAGACGCCTGGCCGCATCGGCGCGCATCAGTGGATCAGCGTCGGTGATGCGCGCCAGTTGAACAGTCAGTTCGCGGTCCACGTTACTGCGGCTTGCCGAACAGTCCCTTGATGCGGTCGGACAGGGAGGTCTTCTCGGCCGGCGCCGGACCTTGTTCGCGTGGCTTGAAGCGCTGGCCGCAGCGAGGGCAGCGGTCGGCATCGGCGGGCAGCTTGAGTCCGCAGTTGTAACATTCCATAAAGTGGTCTCCTTGACAGGCTGCGCGGCAGCTAGCGCGCTTCGATCAATTGGCCGCCGGTTACCCGAACTAGCTCGTCTGGCGTGATGCGCAGCAGTGTGCGATCATCGCCGCCGCCACCGAATACCTCCGGCCATCCCAACACGCCGCGGTCGATGAACGTCGTCAGCGGTTGGTCGAAGCCGAACGGCGGCACGCCGCCGGCCGCGAAACCGGTCACAGCCAGCACATCTTGAGCCGTTGCCAGTCGAATCCGCTTGCGTCCGACTTGAAAAATCGTTGCCAGCTTGCGGAAGTCGATGGGCGTCACGCCGTTGGCAATCACCAGTGCGGTTGCGAACGGTGCATCTCCCTTGACCATGAACAGCACCGATTTGATGATCTGATCCGGTTGGCACCCCATGGCCTGCGCGGCCAGCGGCACGGTCGGCGTCGCTTCGCGCGGAAAGACCAGCTCAGCAGCGATTCCATGCTGCTGCATGAACCGGGCCAGGTCGTCAGGGGTTTTGGGTGTCAGGTTCGGCATCGGTGCCAGGATTGTAACGCAAAACCAGCGGTGCGCCAAGGCTGTCCGCCGCGGGCGCAGTTCCCCGGCAAGCTGGCGAGTGTGGTACACTGTGCACAAAGGAGCCGACTTCAATGACCCAAAGCCAGATTGGACGCGACAGCCTGGTGTTATTCAAGGGCAAGCCAGCCATTGTCGCCAGGACAGGCCAGAAGCTGGAACTGCTGCTGCAGGATGGCCAGACCGTCAGTGTGCGTCCCAAGGATGTCGCGTTGCTGCACCGCGGCCCGGCCAGTTTTTCCGCTCTGAAAGCGCCCGCTGGCGACATCGAGGCGGCCTGGGAGCTGCTGCAAAGCATCGACAGCCCGACGACGGTCGATGAGTTGGCGGAGTTGGCCTACGGCGAACTCACACCGGCGACTGCGCTGGCAGCCTGGGAGTTGGTGGCCGATGGGCTATACTTTTCTGGTGTGCCCGATGACGTGACGGTTCATTCGGCGCAACAAGTGGCGCGCAACGAAGCCGCGCGGGCTGCCAGAGCTGCCGAGGCGCTGGCATGGGCGCAGTTCATGGAGCGGGCGCGCAACAAGCAGACCAATCCGCATGACGAGCGGTACCTGACTGAGGTGGAAGAAATGGCCTATGGCCAGCGCACCCGTAGTCGCGTCCTCGATGATCTCGGCATTGCGCAGACTCCTGAAGCGGCCCACGCTTTCCTTTTGGATGTCAATTACTGGGACGAGATGGTCAATCCGCACCCGCGGCGGCTGAATATGCCGAGCGGTGATCCGGTGGTCCCGCTGCCGTCTCTTCCGCCGGAGCAGCGGCTCGATCTCACCCATTTGGCTGCTTTCGCTATCGACGACGCCGGCAACCAGGACCCGGACGACGCGCTGAGCGTAGACGGTGATCGCATCTGGGTGCATATTGCCGATGTCGCCGCGTTGGTTCCGCCTGACAGTCCGGCCGACCGCGAGGCGCGCGACCGCGGCGCTACTCTCTATCTGCCCGAGATGACCCTGCCTATGCTGCCGCGCGCGGCCACCGAGCAGCTTGGCCTGGGTTTGCAGGCTGTGTCACCTGCGCTTTCGTTCGGGCTGCGTGTCGGCGAGGACGGCTCGCTGAACGACCTGGAGATCGTGCCCAGTTGGGTAAGTGTTACACGGCTCTCTTATGAAGAAGCGGAAGGTCTGCTGGACGAGGAACCGTTAGCCTCATTCTACCGCGCCGCCAACCGTTTTTCCGAACGACGGCGGCGCGATGGTTCGGTTAACCTGGACCTGCCTGAGACCAAGATGCGGGTTGTGGACGGGCGCGTCGAGATTACACCGCTGGCCAGCCTGCGCAGCCGGGACACTGTGGCCGAGGCCATGATGATGGTCGGGGCGGCCGTCGCCCAGTTTGCCCTTGCCCGTGACCTGCCAATACCTTTTGCCTTTCAAGAGCCGCCCGATCCGCTGGAAACTTCCGATACGCTGGCCGGAATGTTTGCGAAACGCAAGACTATGCGGCCCAGCCGCCAGGCGATCGAGCCGGCGCGTCATTCTGGTCTGGGGCTTGACGCGTACGTGCGCGCCACCAGCCCGTTGCGTCGTTATCTTGACCTGGTGACCCATCAGCAACTGCGCGCCTGTTTGCTTGGACACCAAGTCCTGTCGGCGCAGGAGGTGGCTGACCGCATCAGCGCGTCGGATGCGGTCACCGGCAGCGTGCGTCAGGCGGAGTGGTTGTCGCGTCAACACTGGTTGTTGGTCTATTTTCTTCAGCACATGCCTTGGCGCGGCGAAGGTGTCGTTGTCGATCGCTTCGGCACGCGTGCGGTAGCTGTCGTGCCAGAGCTGGCCTGGGAGGCGCGCATTCACCTGCGCGAGGATGTGGCATTGGACAGCACAGTGCCTCTCACCGTCAGCGGGGTCGATCTGCCCACCCTCGACGCATATGTCCGCGCCGCGTCGTGATGCAGTGGAAGATTTCGCGAAGTCTGATCGCGGGCGCGCAGGCTGCACCACAGGCAGTGCTTTTGGTGCGAGCACCGTCCGTGGTATAATTGCGTTCGGTTTGACGAAAAGGGCTGCACTTCAAGAACGCATTGCAACACCCGGTGGCGGCTCGGTCGGAGACCGGCCGGAGCGCCACCCGGCCAGGCCGGTAACTCAGCCTGCCATCCCATGCGTTCTGATGCCTTGAGGTTTTCGGGTATGCGAAAGCTCGATACGAACACAACCATCTTCCTGATCTTCGCTGATCTCGCAATCACCCTCCTTTCACTGTTCATCGCAATTCAGGCCCGCTTCTGGCTGCCTTTCGGTGTTCAGTTGGTATGGAATGAGGTCGCGCAGCCGTGGACGATCTATTTCCTGGTAGCGCTGATCTGGGGAACGACGTTTGTAGTTGCCAATGTGTACAACGCACACCGCTCGATGGGCGCGTGGGATGAGGCGCAGGCGATCACTTTCGCCGTCGCGGTCGCGTGTCTGGTCTTCGCCGGCGTGCTCTACCTGACGTACCGCGAAGTGCCCCGCCGCCTGTTTTTCTACTTCGTGTTGACCGATCTGGCATTGATCATTGGATTTCGCTTTGCATTGCGCGGCGCGCTGCGGTTTGCCGGGCGGGCGGAACCTGATACCCGCCGCGTGCTGGTCGTGGGAACTGGGCGGCTGGCCCAACGGGTGGCCGAGGGTGTCCTTGCCCGGAGCAGCACCGGGTTGGTTCTGATTGGCATGGTGGATGACGACCTGACGAGTGAGTCTGGAGCGCATCTTGCCGGACCCGTGCTGGGGACCATTGCTGACACACCGGCGCTCGTCAAGGCGCATGCCGTCAACGAGGTAGTGTTTGCGCTGCCGTTGCGCTCTCAGGGCACCATCGAAAGCCTCGTGCTGGCCTTGCAGGAACAGCCGGTCAGTGTGCGGGTGGTACCCGATTTTATCGATCTCGCCATGAGTCGGGCGACCATCGAAGACTTCAACGGTTTGCCGTTGGTGGGACTGCGCGACCCGGCCATCGATGGCTTCGATCGGGTGGTCAAGCGGGTCTTCGATCTCGTGCTCTCATTGCTTACTCTGCTGATTCTCTGGCCTGTTATGCTGCTGGTCGCGTTGGCCATCAAGCTGGACAGCCCGGGACCGGCGTTGTTCATCCAGGAACGCGTCGGCGAGAACGGTCGTCCGTTCAGAATGATCAAGTTCCGCTCCATGGTGCTGGATGCTGATGCTGTTGAAGAAGCGACCGACCAATCGTTGCCCTATCGCAAATCACCTGACGATCCGCGCGTGACCCATGTCGGCCGCTTTATCCGCCGCACCAGTCTGGACGAACTTCCGCAGTTGTTCAACGTCCTGCGCGGTGATATGAGTCTGGTGGGTCCGCGTCCCGAACTGCCGCGGCTGGTTGAACATTACGAGAACTGGCAGCGACGGCGCTTCGCGGTGCCGCCGGGAATCACTGGCTGGTGGCAGGTCAATGGGCGCAGTGACCGCAAGATGCACCAGCACACCGAGGACGATCTTTACTACATCCAGAACTACTCCCCCTTGCTCGATGTTCAGATCCTCTGGCGCACCATTGGCGTGGTCGTCAGAGGGCGCGGAGCCTACTAATCCGGCATTTCAGGCCATAATACCTCATAAGGGTTATTGAAATTACGGGGGTAGCGTGGTAGATTAGGATGACAGAAGCGCAATCGATGTGCTCGTGCGGCCATGGGCTGGGCGGCGCAGTAATTTCAACAGGAGACGGACACAATGAAGAAGACACGACTGTTTATTTTGGTAGGGATGGCGTTGGTGATGTTGATGGCAGCACTGCCCGCATTCGCTGATCCCAATCCGGGCGAGGGCAACACCGATGTCATCGTCACCAACACCAACCAGAACACGGGCGCGGCCGCTGCTCAAGTTACCGCCATTTACTACAACACCGGCGGCTCAGCTGAGTACAACCGCAACCGGACCGTAAACTCACGCGGATCCTACAACTTCAAGGCAGCCGATGCTCAGTTGGGTGACAACTGGAACGGCTCCATGGTCCTGCAGTCAGACAACGAGCTGGCGGCTGTGGCTGAAGTGAAGTACACGGGCGGATCGTTCGACGATGGCAAGGAAACCGATGCCTACACCGGCTATGCAGTCGGCGCTTCGCAGATGTACTTCCCCTTCGTCGCCTATGCATCCAATCAGTATACGGTCCTCACCATTCAGAACACTGAAGATACCGCTGTGACGGTTCAGATGACCTATACCAACCGCGATGGCACTGTGGACTTCGCCAATGTAAGCACCAACATCCCGGCGCTTGGCTCCAAGTCGTTCGCCATGAATACGCCCGGCCAGAACGGTGTGCCGAACCTGACCCAGACCAGCTTCTGGTCGCAGAACGGCTACTGGAACGGCGCGGTCAAGGTCGTAGTGCAGAACAGCAAGAAGGTCGCGGCGGTTGCCAGCAATCACTGGAACTACTGGTCGGTTGCCTACAATGGCGCCCCTGGCGGCGCGCAGACCAACTACGTGCCTTCGGCCGAGCGACGTGACTCCACAGCCCAAGGCCTCGGTTGGCGTGGTTTCTCGGTCATCACTTTGCAGTGTGTTTCCAACTCGACCTGCAATTCCCGGTTCCGCTTCTACAACGCGACCAATGGCAATCTCGACCTCACGCTGACAAAGAATGTCAACTCCGGCGCGGCGATCGCTGCCAACACGCGTACTGGCGGCGACTTCAACGCCTCTCAATACAACGTGTTGGGCAACGCGTGGGCTGGCTCAGTGGTTGTTGATACGACCAACGGTACTGAGATCTCGGTGATCTCGTACAGCATTCGCCCCGGCAACAACGTCGCCGGTTCAACGACGGCTGCCAACTCTGCTGACGGCGGCAAGGAAAGCTTCCTGCCCGCTATCTACCAGCGCAACACCGACAACGTGTCGTGCCCCAACGATCCTAACAATGATTGGATCCAGTACTCACTGATCCGCATTCAGAACCCGACCAACAACAACGCGACTGATGTCGATATCTACTTCTACAATCTGGACGGCTCAACGGCCTACCAGGAACTGAACCTGTCCATCCCGGCTGGGAAGTCGCTCAACCGCAACACCCGTGTCAATTGCAGTTCCATCAATCTGGGCGGCAACTGGACGGGCAGCGTCTACATCCATTCGAACGTTGACCTGGTTGCCGTCTCGGAAACCCTGGTCGGTGGTTCGGACATGTCGGCCTACAACGGCTACAGCATCAACCGCTAGTCGTCTTGCCGGTCTGACCAGTCTCGTAATACAAAACGGCCCCGGAGCAATCCGGGGCCGTTTTTCGCGCTAGCTGGCGGCTGGCTGCGGTTTGACCCGCCGGCCGGGCACCCCATTGATGGCAATCAGGCCAGCCAGAATCAGTCCCAGGCCGGCGATCATGCTCCATGTCAGCGGTTCGTTGAGCAGCAACACGCCCAAGGTAACCCCGATAAACGGCAGCACGTAGGTGACTACGACCACCTGGGTCGCACCCACCTCGCGCAGCAGCATGAAATACAACAGATACGCCAGCCCGGAACCCACCGCGCCAAGCCAAAGCATCGACGCCCAGATGAAAGGTGAAACACCGGCCAGCGTGGGCAGGCCGCCTGATAACAACACCAGCGGCAAGAGCCAGAGCGCGCCAAAGCTGACCTGCGTGGCAGATGTCAGCACCGGCTGCTCGCCGCGCAGGTTACGCCGCCCAATCACTGTTGCAATGGCGTAGCAGACTGACGCGACGACGATGGCCAGACTGCCCAGCAGGCTGTCGAGATTGCCCAGATCGCTCGTTTTGCCAGCGGTCTGCGGCGCCATCAGCACCACGACACCGGAGAAACCGATCACCAGGCCGCCGACACGCCGGTTGGTCAGCCGCTCGTCGGAGACAAAGAAGTGGGCCAGCACGATGGTGAACAGCGGCACGGTGCTGTTGAGAATGGCAGCCAGGCTGCTGGGGATGTATTGCTCGCCCCAGGGGATCAGCACAAAGGCCAGGCTGTTGTTGAACAACCCCATCGCGGCCAGCGTCAGCCACGTCTTGCGCCCAAAACGAGGACGCCGTCCCGTCGCGACGGCGATGATCCACATGGTGGCGGAAGCGATGACCAGCCGCACGAACCCGATCATCAGCGGCGATAGCTCTACCAATGCCAGTTTGATGAAGAGGAACGAAGCGCCCCAGGCCAGGCTGAGCAAGGCAAAAAGAACCCACTGTTTCGAACGCATGAACGACTCCTTGTGAGCGGATGCTTAAGGCGGACATTGTAGCATTCGGCGCAAGGGCGAGCAAACGTATCGCAAACCTCTTGATGGGCTTTCGAGAATCGGGTATAATCAAGCCAGTGGAGCTTCTCGCATGATACGAACCGTGGTTGAGCGCGCGTCTCGCAGACGCATTGGACTCGTGGTCATCCTGACGTTGCTGACAGCGCTGTTGTTGGCGACGCCGTCCGGCGCGCAGGACAGCAACCGTGTCTACGTGCTGACGTTTGACGGTCCAGTCAATCCGATTCTGAGCTCCTATATCGAACGGGCAATCACCCAGGCCGAGGCCGAAAGTGCAGAAGCCATCGTTCTGCGGTTGGACACGCCTGGTGGGCAGGTCGATCTGACCCAGGACATCGTGAAGGCCATGCGCTCGTCGTCGGTGCCGATCATCGTCTACGTCTGGCCGACCGGCGCGATGGCAGGCTCTGCCGGGACGTTTATCACCCTGGCCGGCCATGCCGCGGGCATGGTTTCCGGCAGCACCATCGGCGCGGCCAGCCCGGTGGCCGAGGGCGGCGCGGAGTTGGGTGACACCATCCAGCAGAAGATCACCAACATTCTGGCGGCCGACATCGAGAATCTGGCCCGCCGCCGGGGCGACAAGGCGGTCGAGTGGGCACGAAGCGCAGTGACAAACGCTCGGGCTGCGACCGCTCAAGAAGCGCTGTCACTGGGTGTGGTCGATGCGGTGGCCGAGGATGTGCCCGATCTCCTGCAACAACTGGATGGGTTTGAAGTCGAGGTCAACGGCGAACTGCGTCCGCTGGCGCTGGCCGGCGCCAACGTGATCGAGTTGCCGATGACCAGCCCGGAGAACACACTCAACACGCTGATCAACGCGATCGCCGTGCCGGGGATCGCCGTGCTGCTGATAGTGCTGGGCGTGCAGGGTATCATCAGCGAGTTCTCCCAGCCGGGCGGCTACATGGCCGGGACAGCAGGCTTTGTCGCGCTGCTGCTGGGTATGTATGCTCTGGGCATCCTCAACGCCAACTGGGTCGGGCTGGGCTTCATGCTGCTCAGCTTCATCCTGTTCTTTCTGGAGATCAAAGCGCCAACCCACGGCGCGTTGACGGTTGCCGGCGTCGTAACTTTCGTATTTGGCGCCTACGTGCTCTTTAGTGGCACCGAAGCAGGCGTTCCATGGGCCGCGATCCTTGGCCTGGCCGGTGCCACCCTGCTGTTCTTCACCTTCATCGTAGCCAAAGCGATCGGCGCGCAGCGTCTGAAGCCTGCCTGGGGCGCGGAGAGTCTGATTGGCCAATTGGCTTTCGTGCGCACGGAGTTGAACCCCAGCGGCACAGTCGTCGTGCAAGGCGAGCGCTGGCAGGCGGAGTTGCAAGACGGCAGCGCGACGGTCCAGCCTGGCGCCCGCGTCGTTGTCGTAGAGCGCCACGGGTTCAAGCTGCTGGTGCGGCCGGACAGTTCATCGCCGGCGTCGCCATAACATCGTATTTCAACCAACAGGAGTATCGCAATGTCTTCACAACCGCAAAAAGTTGTTGTTAATCTGACCGACGAGGAGCAGGCCGCCGTGCAAGCCTTGCAACAAGAGTTGAAACTGGACGACCCCGCTGAGGTAATGCATCTGTTGCTGCGACAGGCTTCGCAGCGCGCGATGGTGGTGTGTCCCAACTGCGGCCACTCTGCCAGCCGTACCTCCGCTGACGACGCGACCTGCGCGTCGTGTATGTCCGTGATACATCTTTCCGATGGTATCTGGGAGGCGATCCAGTTGCAATAACGGCTGGCGCTTGCGCCAGAATTCGTCGTTGACAAACGTTCAGAATTGTGATAGAGTTCGTCTACATTACAAGGTGATCAACTCATGAACCAGCAACCTTTCAGCTTGACACTCCTCCTCCTGGCCTCCCTCACGGGAGTCGCTTGTGCGCGGGAGTGAGCTGCTGAGTTGCCTGGTTCATCGATCTGACAAAGTTCGACAGGCGGCCCCAGTGGCCGCCTTTTTCAATCAAAGGCCTCCCGAGTGGAGGTCTTTTTGTTATACCTCGCAGTGCCGTCACTCCCGCGGAGGCGGGAGTCTGGTACAAGTGGAGCGTGGATTCCCGCCTCCGAGGGAATGACTGGTGAGCGATCACACGCACGAAAGGAGTGCACATCTCATGGGGCTCGAATGACCTATTACTGCCTGGATTTCTTCCCTTATCCATCAGGCGCGGGGTTGACGGTGGGTCACTGCCGCAACTATGTGCCGACCGATGTCGTCAGCCGCTATTACCGAATGCGCGGCTACGATGTGCTGCATCCCATGGGCTGGGACGCGTTCGGACTGCCCGCCGAGAACGAGGCGATTCGCCACGGCGTGCATCCTGCCGACAGCACGGCCCGCTATGCTGCTAACTACAAGCGGCAGATGCAGTTGATCCGCTGTTCCTACGACTGGGACCGGGAGATCAACTCCAGCGATCCGGCCTACTATCGCTGGACTCAGTGGTTCTTTCTGCTGCTGTACCGCCGCGGCCTGGCCTATCGCGCGGCGGCGCCGGTCAACTGGTGTACCGGCTGTCAGACGGTGCTGGCCCATGAGGAGGTCGAGGACGGTGTGTGCTGGCGCTGTGGCAGTGCGGTGGTCGAACGCAGCCTGCCGCAGTGGTGGTTCAGGACGACTGCCTATCGGGATCAACTCGCTGCCGGTCTGGACGACGTAGACTGGCCGCCGCACATTGCCGCGATGCAGCGTCGTTGGATTGCCAACCTGCGCGACTGGCTGGTCAGCCGGCAACGCTACTGGGGCGCGCCGATTCCCATCGTTCATTGTCCGATCTGCGGAATCGTGCCGGTCCCAGAGGAGCAACTGCCGGTGCGCCTGCCGCCGCTGCCCACCGGTGCATTCGAGCCGCGGGGCGATGGCCGCAGTCCGCTGGCCAACATCGCGGAGTTCGTCCACACGACCTGCCCGCAGTGCGGCGGACCGGCGCAGCGCGAGACCGACACCATGGCCGGCTCCGTCTGCTCATCGTGGTACTTCCTGCGTTTTGCCAGCCCGCACGCCGACGACTTTGCCTTCGACCGCGAGGCGGTACAGCGCTGGTTGCCGGTAGATCTGTATGCTGGCGGTGCGGAACATGCCACGGGACATCTGCTGTACGCGCGCTTCTTCACCCGGGTGCTGGCAGACGCAGGTCTGATTGACTTCCGCGAGCCGTTCCCGCTGTTGCGGTCGCAGGGCGTGGTGCATGCCAGCGACGGACGACGCATGTCCAAGTCGCGACCGGAGACGGTGGTGACGCCCGACGATGTGGTTGCTCGCCACGGCGCGGACGCGCTGCGCGCGCACGTGCTGTTCATTGCGCCTTTCGAGGCCAACGTGATCTGGGATGACAGCGCAATCAGTGGCGTTGTGCGTTGGATGGAGCGGGTGCGGAAGGTGGTCGGAGAAAGGGGAGGAAAGGGAAATGAGTGGGAAAGCGGGAGAGAGGGTGATGAGGCGTTGGTGCGCGGGCTGCATCGCACGGTGCGCAAGGTGAGCGGCGACATCGAGGCGTTCAAGTTCAACACGGCGATTGCCGCGCTGATGAGCTTCACCTCGCAGATGCTGGAGGCTCAGGCGAATGTTGGACCCGCCGTGTGGCAGGAATGTTGCGACGGGTTGGTGCGCATGCTGGCCCCGTTCACACCCGATCTGGCCGAGGAACTGTGGCTGGCTCTGGGCGGGCTGGGATCGATCCACAGTCAGCCGTGGCCGGAATGGCAGGAGGAACTGGCCGCGGACGAGACGGCGACGGTTGTGGTGCAGATCAATGGCAAGGTGCGGGCACGTGTGGCAGTGCCGGCAGCCAGCGGTGAGGATGAAACCGCCGCGCTGGCGCTGGCCGACGGGACCGTTGCGGGCTTGCTGGCCGGCCGGCAGACCAAACGGATGATCGTCGTGGCCGGCCGGCTGGTAAATGTCGTGGTGTAGCCAGAAGGACCCGACGGCTACCGCAGCATCCTTGTTTCCGAGTTGGCATGGATATCGAGGTAGCCCAGCCAACAACGGCCGGGCCACAGGCAGGGCCGTTGTTGGCCACGCTACACGACTTTCGCCGCATTGCCTGCGCCAGCCTTGACGCCGCTGACAACAGCGTTCAGGAAGACCGATTTGAGCGGGCGTACGGCCATGGCTGCCTTGTAGGGCGGCAACTTTTCAAGCACCTGCACGACGCGGCCCAGCGCCATGAACCCCAGGCCATCGCTGTTGTCCATGATCAGGTCGGCCAGCTTGCCGCGTTCGACAGCCATGGCGACGATGCGGTCGAAGGTCGTTTCCGGCGTAAAGACGCGCTGCTCGCGCGGCGCCATGCGTAAGGCGCCGAATTTGCACGAGTCGTAGCAGACGCCGCAGCCCAGACACAGGTCGGCGTCACGCACCGCCCAGCGTTTGCGATGCCGGCCGACCATCTCGCCGGTTGCGATCTCGATCGCGTCGACGGGACAGGCTTTGACGCACTTGCCACAGCCATTGCACACCTCCGGGTCGATGTCGCTGATCCAGTTGCTGCTGACGATCGCGTTGCGGATGTTGAAGGTGCGGATGCTGCTCATCATGCCACAACAGCAGCCGCAGCAGTTGCAGATGTAGCTAACGCCGTTCTGGACGTTGTCAGCGGTCTGGGCCAGCCCGGTCTCTTTGCAATCGGCCAGCAGTTGCATCGCTTCGGAGGTTGTCAACGGCTCAGCGACGCCGTTGCGCACCAGCATCTCCGCACCGTAGTTGAAGGTCATGCAGGTGCGCATCGGCTGGTCGCAGGCCGTGCCCAGGTGGCTGTGGTGGTGGCGGCACGCGCAGAGCGAGACCGCATGCGCCGTGGCCGTCTCGACAATATGGCTGGCCCGCTCCCAGTCCAGAATCTCCACGTGGTCGCCGCCAGGCAGCGCTTCCTCCCGCACCAGCGAGCGCCCGACCTGCGTCTCGCCGGTGAAGATCGCGCGCGCGAAGCGGTCGTCCTGGAAGAAATACTCGTCGAACAGTCGCGCCAGTTCTGCCATCGGCACGTTGTCACGCGTGCGCATGAAGGTGTACTCGAAGAAACCGATGACGACCGGCGAGAGGGTGAAATAGCGCTTGCCGTTGCGCATCACGTCCAGCACGAGCCCGCGCTCAGCCATCGCCGTCAACTGGTCATCCAGCCGGTCAGGTGGAATCTCCAGCTTGCCCGCCAGGCGATTCAGCGAGATAAACGTGGTTGGCATCTGGCGGGCGATGTCAGCTTCCCCCGGCGAGAAGAGCAACTTGAGAATCTGTGTGAACACCGGCGACTCCGGTGCGCCGGTCACATTGCGATCGAGCCGCTGCTGCAAGAGCTGGTAGGTGCGGTCCTGAGTGGCGAGATGTCCCATGGCGGTGCTCCTTGGCCTCCCGGCGAGGGTGATGGCGCTAGCCCCAGGTGGCGGGCTACGAATCCAGTGTTGTGTTCATGATATCACAACTCGCTGGCGTAATCAACGGAGACGCGACCGTACAAGGGAAAGCGATCGCCTACTTCAGCTTCTTCGCTTCCCAGTTGGCGTGGATATTGAGGTAGCCCAGCCAACTGCGCACGGAGAGGTTGCCGATCTGGTTGTGGGGAAGCCTGACTGCCTCCGCGCCAGCCGCGCCCAGTTCGCACGTCAGCGCCACAGTGTCACGGCGGGTCGCGGCGAAGTCAGCTTGCAGCTCTGGCAGCGTGGCAGCGCGCGGCGGGCGGTAGCCGTCGTATTCATCGATGACCAGCGGCTCGCCCAGCGCGGCGCGCAGGCGCTGTTGGCCCCAGCGCTCGATGCCGACGATGTGGTTGATCAGCCGCCGGTTGTGATCGCTGTCAGCCGCGGCGCCGAAGATCAGCTCCAGCGTCTGGCCCGCCGCGGCCATCGAATCGGCGATTTGGTCGAGGGGCTGGTTGCGGGTGGATCGCGCAAGGGCGAAATTGGCAACCGGTTCGAAAATTGGCATAGGGTGTTCCTGTGTTGCTGTCAGGCCGCTGACTGCTCAGCTTCCAGCGCCAGCCGCTTCATGTGCGCCAGGATGGCTGCGATCCCTCGGATGCGCTGGTAGGTCACGACTTCCTGCAATCCCATGGCTTGCCAGAAGTCGGCCGGCACAGAAAGTACTTCATCAGGCGTCGCGCCGCTCAGTCCGGCAGCCATCAGCGCCGCGTAGCCACGCACTGTCGGCGATTCCGGTGGCACATCGAAGTACCATTGCAAACGCCCATCCACCAGCTCGCCATGGACGAAGACTGGCGACATGCATTCGTGGACCTGCTCCATGCTGTCGTGCTGCCCGGCCAGCCATTCGGGCAGCGGCGGCATCTGCGCGGCGTAGTCCAGCAGTAGTTCCAGCTTGTCGCGCCCTTCGGCCCACTCAAACTCGTCCACGATCTCTTGCAGCTTGGCAGGCAAGCTATTGGTTGTCTCAGACACAAGGTACTCCTTATCGTTATAGCAAACCAGACGCAGCCAAACCGGCGGCAAACAATGCACTGAACCACAGGCTCAACTGCGCCGTTCCGGCCAGCGTTTTGTTCAGGGTGGGGCCTTCAGCCGCTGAGTAGACGACGCTCCGCAATCGCAGCGCCTTGGGCAGCGTCAGCCAGGGCAGCAGCGCCAGCAAATCAGCGGCTTGCAGGCTGGCTTGCAACGCCAGCGCGGCCAGCATCACCAGCGGCGTCGCGAAGGCCAGCGCCAGCAGCAGCGTGTACTCAGCGCGCGCGCCGGCTGCGCCAAAACGTACCGCCAGGGTGTGCTTGCCGGCGCGCGCGTCGGTATCGATGTCGCGCAGGTTGTTGACCACCAGAATCGCGGTGATGAGCGTGCCCGGCGCGATAGCAGCGATCCAGGCCTCCGGCGTCACGGTCAACGCCTGGACATAGTACGTGCCGACCACCGCCGCCAGGCCGAAGAAGACGAACACGAACAGGTCACCCAGCCCGTTGGCCGACAGCGGGAAAGGACCGCCGCTGTAGATGATCGCCGAGATCATACCGGCGACACCGATGATCAGGATCGGCGGACCACCGACCCAGATCAAATACGCACCGACGACTGCCGCCAGCGCCAACACCACCAGCAGACCCAGCCGCAATTCACGCAGGGAGATCAGGCCGCTGGCGGCGACGCGCGTCGGTCCCTTGCGGTCGGCCTGATCGTAGCCCTTGACAAAATCGTAGTAGTCGTTGGCCAGGTTGCTGGCGATCTGCAAGAGCAGCGCGCCCGCCAGCGCCGCCAGCGCCGGCAGCAAGTTGAATACGTTGTCGCCTACAGCCAGCCCGATGCCGACCAGCACTGGACCCACGGCCGCGGGCAGCGTCTTGGGTCGAATGGCAAGCCACCAGGCCTGGCGGCGGGTCAGGCTGGGTAGTTCAGCGGATGCGGACGTATTGGTCATTGAACGCCTTGAAAGCATTAACTGTTGGGCAGGCCGAGACCCATGGCAGCCGCGATCAGCTCGAAGTCGCCACGCGGGATCTCGAAGACGCCGAAGCGGAACTTGTAGCCCCAGTGCGTCTTGTCATCGATAAAGATCAGTTGGTCGATCAGCGGCCGGATCGCTGCCTCGTTGCATTCGAGAAAATGTGCGTTGCGTCGGAAAGGCTTGAAGTCGGGCGACATCTCGGTCTGGTAAACCGGTTCATCGGCGACGACAGCAGCCGCGGTGAAGCATTGCAGCGACGTCTTGCTTTCGAAACTCTCACGCGGCGAGTAGAACACGACAACATCGCCCGGTCGCATGCGATCGAGCGACGTGCGCTTGCCGTGGTTCGCCTGAAAGAAACCTCCCGCGCGACCCACGAGTACATGGTCACGGTTGACGGTATTGATCCAGTAGCGAGTCATGCGGGCTCCCCGCCGCCATCGCTTGGGTTCGCCACTGTTTCTGCCTGGCGGCTGATCGCGTCGATCATGCTGCTGAAGATTGGCCCGTGAACCGGGTAGAGCGCGTACCAGTACAGCAGACCAAATAGCCCTTTCGGCGCAAAGAAGGCGGTCTGGACGAGATGCGTGCTGCGGTCGTCTTGCGCTTTAGCTTCGAACTGCAACCAGGCGTCGCCCGGCACCTTCATTTCGGCCCGCAGCAGCAGAAGCTGGTCTGTGTCCACCCTTTCCACGCGCCAGAAGTCGAGTGCATCGCCCACGCGCAACTCGTCAGGATCGCGCCGGCCGCGGCGGAAACCCACACCGCCCACCATCCGGTCGGCTATGCCGCGCAGTTGCCAGGCCCAGTTGAAGGTTGGCCAACCGCGCTCACCGCCAACACCGGTGAACGCAGCAAACGTAGCCGCAGGTGACGCGTTCACTAGTCGCTGGCGCCGCTCGATCATCATCCCATCCTCGACGGTGAACGTCACCGGCGGGACGTCGCCCAGGCTGGTGACCAGGGCATCGCTCCAGGCGCTCTCGATGTGACCCGCGTCCAGCCGCTTCAACGCCCGCGCGACGGCTGTCTGATAGTCCAACAGCTCGATGTCGGGGAACAGGCGACGAGCGGTGTCGTCGCGCACCACGACCTCGTTGCGCAATCCCTCGATGAGTGGGCGGGCGATCTCGGCCGGGATCGGCGTCACCCAGTGTACCCAATAGGAGGACAGGCGAGGCGTCAGCACCGGCACGGGGATCAAGGCCCGTCTAAGGCCGCGGACGCGGGCATAGCCCAACATCATTTCCCCGTAGGTCAACACCTCAGCACCGCCGATCTCGACGATGCGACCGCTGCTTTCGGGTACTTCCAAAGCGGCTACCAAATAGTCGAGTACGTTACGGATACCGATGGGTTGCACGCGGGTATAGACCCAGGTCGGGCAGATCATGGCCGGCAGGCGCTCGGTCAGGGTGCGGATCATCTCGAAGGATGCGCTGCCCGACCCAACGACGATGGCGGCGCGGAACTCGGTGACCGGCACGCCGGACTCGCGCAGCGCGTCGCCCGTCTCCTGACGAGAACGCAGGTGACGCGACAGATCCGCCTCCGGGTCGCCCAGCCCACCCAGGTAGATGATGCGGCCAACCTGCGCTGCGGCTGCTACCTGACCGAAGGTGCGCGCCGCGCGCAGATCACGCTGGTGGAACGCGTCGGCGTCGCTGTCCACCTTCTGCATGCTGTGGATCATGTAATACGCCGCAGCCACGCCGGCCATGGCTGGCAGCAGCGTCGTCGCGTCGAACACGTCGCCCTGAAAGACGGCCACTTGATCGATCCAGGGACGTCCTTGCAGGCGACTTGGATCGCGCACCAGCACGCGCACGCGGTAACCAGCCTCCAACAGGCGCGGCACAAGCCGGCCACCGACATACCCGGTTGCGCCGGTTACCAACACTACAGGACCTACGAGTTGATCAGACATGGTTACAGCAAGGAGTTCAACTTCTCTGAAGAAGTTGAACTCCTTGCTGTTCTACGCTCGCTCTTTCAACAGGTCACGAATCTCGGTGAGCAGTGTCTCTTCAGCCGTCGGTCCGGGCGGCGGAGCAGCGGCAGCTTCCTTCTCCTGGAAGAGGTGGTTGGCCCCCTTGACCACGAAGAAGATCGATGTGCCGATGACGATGAAATTGACAATCGCCTGAATAAAGAGTCCGTACGCGACTGTCGCTTCACCCACTTGCACAGCCATGGCGGAAAAATCCAACCCGCCCAAAAGAACGCCGACCAACGGCATTATGATGTCATTGACCAATGAGGTCACGATCGCTCCAAACGCGCCGCCGATGACGACGGCAACGGCCAGATCCAGCACGTTGCCCCGCAGCAAGAAATTTCGAAGCTCCTTCATCCGGGTCAATACCTCCTTACTCGATGTTTGATATTTGTTCGACCGGTGAGAATCGCCTGGGTCGATGGGCCGGCAGACTGTTCTTTGCTGCAAGCGACTATCACCGGTCGATTGGACGCTACCTTGAATTGACGGTCAGATCGACGCTTCTGCGCGTTGTGCCGCCCGGTCCCTGGGCTTCGACCTGATAGGTTGCGCGGCCCGGCGGGGGACAGTCTTGCAGGCTGGCACGCAGCGGCGCCGCGTTCCATATGGTGACACCGTTGCGCGTCACGATGACGCTGCGAGCGTCGCCTTGTACGTCCCAGCGCACCGTTGTGCACTGGTCGGCGGGCATGGTGCCCGGCGGCACGGTATCCAACATAGCGATGACCGGTGGGTTGGCTACCGGCTGGACATTGATAACGATCTCCCGCATCTCCACGCCTCCATCGGGTCGCACCACTCGCAAGTAGTACTTGGTGGTGAATTGCGGGCAGACGTTGCGCTTCTCCTGTCCAATGGCCGGATTATCCTGCCAGTTGGTGCCTTCGCGGTAGAAATAAACGGCCGAAGCGTTCTGGACATTCCATCCGATGTCGACGCACTCGCCCTGGCGAATGTTGGTGCGACCGGCGCGGAAGTCGATGAACGTGCCCCGCGAAGGGACAGGTGTGGCGGTCGGCGGCGGCGCAGGCGCAGGCGTTTCGATGCTGACCCAGATTCGCTCGCCAAAGGGGACCGCCTGGTCGTTCTTCATCTGCCAGAAGCCGCGAAACTTGCCGGGCGTTGTCGGCGCCGTCAGGTTGACGTACAGATCGACTGCCGCGCCAGGAGCTACTTCCCGCACGATCTGTGCTGACACCCCGCCCATCTGATCGCCACCGGCGAAAGTCAGCGCGTAGCCGGGTGTCCACGGGCAGGTACCGGCGTTGCGCACCCGCCAGCCCTTCTGGAACGGCTGGCCGCGCGGCACGACGGGAACGCGCACGCTGTCGTCGAACGTGAGGTCACTGACATATGCCATCGCGTCGACGCATGGCGGCGGTGAGGGCGTCGGCAGAGGGGCCTGGTCGGCGGTGTCCTGGCCGACATACTGCTGCACCAGATCTGCAATGACATTTTCAGTCTTGAGCTCGTCGAGCGAGCGGTTGATCAACCCTAACAGTTCGCGCTGTCCCTTGGGAACGGCAATTGCGAACATCTCGCGGTTAAGTCCCTCGGCCACCAGCCGCAGACCGCTACTGCCGATGAATGTTTTCGCGGGCTCCAGATCCATAACTACCGCGTCGACCCGGCCGCGCTTCAGGTCGTTCACTGCCAGGTCAGCGCCGGTGTATGCAAACAGGTTGGTGGCATCGGTCAGGCCGGTGTCAACCAGCGAGGAAGTCAGCCAGCTTTCAAAGATCGTGCCGCGTTGCACGCCGATCCGCTTGCCGGCCAGATCCTCGACCTTCGTCACTTCATCGATGCCCGATCCGACGCGGCTGAGAACCGCATCCTCGCTGATGTAGTACACATCGCTGAAGTCCATGGTTTGCTGCCGCTCAGGTGTGATCGCCATGGCCGCGATGGCGGCATCGATCTGGCCGATTTCCAGCGCGCCGGGCAGCCCTTCGAACGCGATATCCTTGATTTCCACCGGGACGCCCAGCTTTTCAGCCAGCTTCTTCGCCAGAGCAACATCCAATCCATCCAGGCGGAAGTTGTTGTCGTAATAGGCAAAGGGCGGATAATCGGCTGACGTGCCGAAGCGCATGACATTCGCGGCGCGGATCCGGCTCCACGAACTGGCATCGTCGGGAGGCTGCGGTGTAGTTTGCAAAGCAGGTGAATCGACCGACCGCTGCGGACCGAATCCCGTTGCAGCAGTTGCACCAGGAGTCAGGACCAACAATGAGAAGGCTGCCGCAGCTACCAGCGCTACGAACAGAATGATTTTCAAACGCCAAGAGACGGATTTCATGGTGCGTTCTCCCTTCACACTGAATGGCGGCAACCAGTCTGGCTGGCACCGCTCGCGGCTATGTTACCGGTTGAAACCGGCGTCTGGCAAGACAAAAGCTGATGCTCCGATCATCCGGTTCAATCTGTTTGACATGGTCTTTTCGTAGTGGCGCATCAACTGGGACAGGCTCGACAGATTATAGCATAGTGACGCTATCGTTTGAAACCGGAGTCTTACAAGAAAGAAGCAAGCTGGTCCAAACTGGTTGCGCTTGTACTATTCCGCCGGGGCGCGGCAGATGAACTCTACCTCGTTGCCGTCCGGGTCGTCGACATACATGGTGCGGCTGGCGAGGACTGGATGCTTGCCGCCGCGCGGCTGCAATCCCGACGCAGTCAACGCGGCATGCTGGCTATCGAACTCGTCTTCCGGCAGCTCGAAGGCCAGATGGTGGAGTTGATTGCCGGCTGGCTGCGCCTTGATGGCCTCTGGTTTTGGCACCAGCACGATCATTTGCGGGATGCCGGCGTGGCCGTCGGCCACCTTGAGAAATACGTTAGGCATAGTGGACGGTGAGATCTGCGCCAGCCCTAGCAGGTCGCGGTAGAACCGCAGCGCGGCCGGCAGATCGGCCGTCCAAAGCACGATCTCAGAAATACCAACGATTTTCGACATGACACACTCCTCCTTGGAATACGGCTATCGAACAGGTGCCGCTGGGCCGGTCTTCGCTTGTACTCCGAAGGGGCCGACCAAGCCAACATTTGAAAATAGCCTCAAGACGCGTTTCTAAAACTGCCCCTGCATACTACCGGCGTAGCCGGTCAACTCCACGTAGCCGTCGCCGGTGACAGGCACCCCGTTGTGTTCACCGCTGAACCTGACCGCGCCCTCCCAGTAGGAGTAGGACACGTTCAGCTCCTGGTCGGCCAGATACGGCTCAATGTCCAGCCGGATGCCTTGCGACGGTACGGTGACGGTCCAGCTTGCCGGATATTCAGCGCCGGTGCGCGGGCTGCGCCAGGTGTCATTGACCGTGATAGTGAAGTCGTCATGCGACAGCGGTGTCAACGTGCCATCGGGCGCAATGAAGCTGCCGGCGGAGAATGGATCGACGCTGCCATCATCTTTGCGAATGTGAAACACTTTCAACTCGCTGTCATCGTCGAGCTGCAAGGCGAACCAGTCCCAGCCAACCTGATCGGCGGCCAGCGCGCTGGTGCTGAACTCGTGGTCCTGCCAGCTCAGCCCTTGCACGGGAACGGCGCGATCCCCGACAGTCACGGTACCCTCGCTGGCGAGCCGCGTCAGGCTGTAATAGTAGGATGCATTGCCCGGGTCCGGCCCCTTCTGGCTGTAGCCGTGGTCGCCGTGCAACACCGGACCTTTGAGGTCGGTCAGCGTCAGATCGATGGCGACATCGCCTGCGGCTGCCTGTAGCCGGGTCACGCCCGGGCTGATCTCTTCCACCTGCCAGTCTTCCAGCCAGACTTTGTACGGTTCCGCTTGCGCGCCAGCCAGCCCGGCTCCGCCGCGCGCCAAATGTTCAAAAGCCTGGTAGTTCTGGCCCGCGACATCTGTCAACGCGAAGTGGCCCATGTAGATCTGATCGGCTGTCCAGTCGGAGGCGCGATCAATGCGTTGGCCCGGTGGCAGCGCGGCCCGCCGGAAAATGGTGAACTGGTAGCCGAAGTGGTGGCCATCGGCGTCGTCCAGATTGCCGGTGTAGTACCACCACTCAGTCTGATAGTCGGGATGCGGGCCATAGTCGGCAGGGAATGTCAGCGGCTGCGGGCCGGTGGCGCGCGCAAAGCCCGCGCTTTCGACAGCCGGGGAACTGCCGAGGATTCCGCTGGCAGACACAGCCGGCTCGCGGCGCTGCGACAGCATGAATGCCGCCGCAGCAACGATTACCAGTAGAATTGCCAGCAAAGCTATTTTGCGCAACATTCAGTGACTACTCGCCGCCGGGGTTGAAGGGGGCATCTTCCCAGGCGCGCAGGAAATCCAGCGCTTGCTCAGCGTTGTGCAGGCAGGCAAAACGCATCACCTGGCGACCCAGCTCGCGCACGCGCTCGGCTATGGCCTCGTCTTTCAGATTGCCGTCTTCGTCAAACTGTTTCCAGGCCTGCGGGATCGACGCCTCGTGCGGCACGACCCAGGCGTGCAGCGACCGGCCCACTGCGCGCAGGGCCGTAAGCGCGTTGGTGGCGCCCATGGATCCACCGGAAACCGCCAGCAACCCGACCATTTTGCCCTCGAACTGCTCAAACCCGGTCAGATCCAGCGCGTTCTTCAGGACGCCGCTGAAGCTGCTGTGATACTCCGGCGTACCCAGGATGATGCCGGTAGCTGCGCCGATCTCCTGTCGCAGGCGGGCAACGTCGGGACCGTAGCTGGCCGCGTCTTTGCTTCCGTTGCACAGCGGCAGGTCGTAGTCCGCCAGGTCCAGCAAGTAGGTTTCCGCGCCCTGTTCGCGTGCGCCTTCCAGCGCGATTGTGAGCGCCTTGCGAGTGAAGCTGCCGGGCCGCAGGCTGCCACAGATGGCCACGACGCGCAGCGGGCCGCTGGAGCCGTTCATGGGTGTTGTCATTGATCACTCCCTCCTTCGCAGATCAGCACGCCGGCCGCGTTGCGGGTTACCCCAAGAAACGGGGCCGGATCGTAGGTGTTGTCGATGTCAGTTTCGTTTTCGTAGCCGCCGGATGGCGTTGATTTGACGACCGAGAAATGCAGGTGGATGCCGGTCGGGTTGCCTGCCGTGCCAGACCAGTTGCCCTGATAGCCCAGCAGCGTGCCGGCGGGAACGAACAGGTCATGGGTGCCCGGCGGAAACTGGGAAGCGATGAAAGACTGGGCGCCGTCGGCTGATGCCATGTGGGTGTAATAGGTCCAAATCTGTTCGCCGCCCACTACGGGTTGAAAATCCGGGTGACGAATGATGACCGAACTGCGCCAGTCGCCCTCGCGGGTCAGATAGCCGTCGTAGGCGGCGATGACCGGTGTGGTGTTGACCGCACCGTCCGGGGTAAAGATATCGTAGCCGCTGTGCCTGTGCCCGGGACGGAAGCTGTCGCCGCGGCCGAAACCGATGTAGCCGTCCGTGGGCATCAGCATCGGCGCGTCGGGTGTACAGCGCTTGCCGCCCAGCACCGTCCATTCGCTGTTGGCGGCTGGATTCGCAAACCAGGCGCGCAGCCGGGCGAGGCGATCGACGCCGATCGCCAGGCTGGGGCGCAGTGCGAATGCAGTCAGCAGCAGTCCAACGCCGATCAGCAATGCGGCAAGCAGCAGGTAAAGGCCGGTTCGGCTGGATTTGTTGGAACGCATAATCTCAATTCTAACACGCGCGGCCGGCGCGTTCTGTGGTCTGGCGAGGTGTTTTTGCCAAACCGGGAATGTATCTTACCGTCGGGCGGCGGCTGTTGCCTGCTTCCGCCGCATCGCCTGGCTGAAGTGCGGACAGACAGTCAGCTTGACACCAGTCGGGTCGCGCGCTATTATGCCACAACCATGACGACACGATGCCAATGGGCGGGCAGTGACCCGCTGTACGTCGCTTATCACGACCTGGAATGGGGTGTGCCGGTGCTCGACGACGACCGGCTGCTGTTCGAGTTCCTCATTCTGGAAGGCGCGCAGGCCGGGCTGAGCTGGTCCACGATCCTCAACAAACGGGAAAGCTACCGGGCCGCGTTCGACAACTTCGATCCGCAGCTGGTCGCGGTCTACGATGACGCCAAGATCGCAGACCTGCTGGGAAATCCTGGCATCGTGCGCAACCGCCTCAAGGTCAACGCGGCAGTCAAAAATGCTCGCTCCTTTCTGGCTGTGCAGGCCAAATATGGCAGTTTTGCTGCGTACATCTGGCAGTTTGTCGGCGGCCAGCCGCGACAGAACGCCTGGCGCAGCCTGTCCGAGATCCCTGCTAAAACCGACGAGTCGCGCGCGATGAGCAAGGATTTGAAACGTCGCGGATTCACCTTCGTTGGCCCGACCATCTGCTACGCGTTCATGCAGGCAGTCGGCATGGTCAACGACCACACCGTGGACTGTTTTCGTTACGCACAGTCAGGATAAATCACGCGCTCCTACTCGTACTCTTCCTCGTACTCCTACTTGTCTGGGACGGCATAGAGAACGAGTTCGAGTAGAAGTAGGAGTACGAGTAGGAGGAAAACGATGAACATCACAACAGACACTGTTTTTCAGCGTTCTCCCAACGCCACGCACCAGTCCGTGGTCGGCGAGGCTATTGTCATTGACCTCAACACGGGCAGCTACTATTCGCTCAACGAGACCGGTACCTGGCTGTGGGAGAACCTGGACGGCCAGCGAAGCGTGGGTCAACTGGCGCGCGAATTGGCTGTGGTTTGTAGCATCCCTGACCAAACTGATACGGTGCAGGGTGATCTGGTCGAGCTGCTGAACGATCTTCTGGCCGAAAAACTGATTGTTGCGGGATAGCTGCAACAGCTATGTGCGGGATTGCCGGCGTTCTGCGCCTTTCCACTGATATGCCGGTTGATGCAGCCGTTCTGGCCCGCATGACCGGCGCACTGACCCACCGAGGCCCTGACGACGAGGGCCTTTTCGTTTCTCCAACCGCCGTCTGCGGGCTGGGTGCGCGGCGGCTGTCCATCATCGATCTGGCCGGCGGTCACCAGCCGATCTGCAATGAAGCTGGTGACGTCTGGGTGGTGCAGAACGGGGAAATCTACAACTATAAGCCATTGCGCGCCGAATTGGAAGCGTGTGGTCATGTCTTTCGCAGCGAATCTGACACCGAAGTGATCGCTCACGCCTACGAACAGTGGGGCGCGGCGTGTGTCGAGCGGCTGTGGGGAATGTTTGCGCTGGCGGTGTGGGACGAGCCGCGCCAGCGCCTGCTACTGGCCCGTGATCGTCTGGGCAAGAAGCCGCTATTTCTGGCGCAGGTCAACGGGCTGTTGCTCTTTGCCTCGGAGATCAAGGCGCTATTGCGGCATCCGGCGCTATGTCAACCGACACTTGACGCCCGCAGCCTGGACGAGATGTTCACGGTCGGTTACGTACCTGGCCCGGCAACGATCTGGCGTGAGATCAGCAAGCTGCCGCCGGCTCACCTGTTGATCGCAGAAGTTGCCCGCGGGACGGCGGCGATGAGTTGCTACTGGGACGCGCCCTATCTGCCTGGCGGTCAGGAGGACGCTGTTGACCCGGAGGATGCGGCCGAGGAGGTGCTGGCATTGCTGCAGGACGCCGTGCGGCTGCGCTTGCAGGCTGACGTGCCGGTGGGTGCGCTGCTCAGCGGCGGGCTGGACAGCAGCGGGCTGGTGGCGCTGATGCA
This sequence comes from Anaerolineales bacterium, assembly GCA_020634615.1. Lineage (GTDB taxonomy): Bacteria > Chloroflexota > Anaerolineae > JAAEKA01 > JAAEKA01 > JACKBK01. The sequence continues at coordinate 826,075 of JACKBI010000001.1, read as the reverse complement.
AGAGCTGACCGGCGGCCGCGCCCATACGTTCAGCATCGGCTTCGACCGCGCCAGCCACGACGAGAGCCAGTATGCCCGCCTCGCGTCGTCGTACCTTGGCACGGAACACCACGAGCTGCGCTTCGGCTGGGAGGCGTTTAACCGGCTGCCCGCCGTGATGGCTTCCCTTGACCAGCCGCAGTGCTTTGCGACCGCGGTGCCGATTTCGATGCTTTACGAGGCTTGCCGGGCCGCGGGATTCAAGGTCATCCTGACCGGCGAGGGAAGCGACGAACTGTTCGCCGGCTATGGCTGGTTCCGCGGCAACCAGCAGGCCGAAGCGCTGTTGCGGCTGCCGGCCGGCCTGCGCAGGCCATTTTTCTCGTCCCGGCTTCCATTTCCCATGTCACCGGCTGCGCGGCAAGCGCTGGCGGTGGCTGACCGGTCCGCAGTGAGCCGCTACCTTGCCTGGCAGCAGGTTAGCACGGCAGGCCAGCGCAGTGAGTTGTTCAGCGCTGACTTCCGTCACGAGCTGGCACGATCGGCGCGTCCGCCGCTGGCGGTGCGTTGGCAGGACGAGTACGCCGACGCGGTCGCTCCGCTGGCGTCATTGCACCGCGACATGACGCTGGAGCGGCACATCCGCCTGCCCGATTTCATCAACCACGAGGTGGACGCCATGAGCATGGCGCACTCCGTTGAGGCGCGCGTGCCATTTCTCGACCACCGGCTATGGGAGTTGCTGGCTCGCTGGCCGCCGCGGCTGAAGCTGGATTTGCGCCGGCCAGAGAAATGGCTGCTGCGCGATGTGTTTGGCCGGCCGGCAACGAGCGGCAGACCCTATCTGCCGCCGGCCATCCGTGAACGGCGCAAACAGGGTCTTGCCACTCCGCACGCCGACTGGTGGCGTCAGCCGAGGATGCCGGATTTTGTCGAGGAGGCTCTGTCGGAGGTTGCGCTGCGCCGCAGTGGACTGTTCTCGTTTGAGACGGTCGCGCAAGCGCGCTTGCACCATAAGAATGGTCCGGCGAACCACAGTGCGCTACTGACCGGTGTGCTCAATGTGCAGCTCTGGCAGCAGCGCGCAACCCATTCGAACTGAAGCCGTTGCGGGGGGCACCCGGTGGGATGCGGGTCATTTCCACGGGATGCCCACAGCGGGCCAGCAAGAAAATGCGCCAGTCACAGATGTGACTGGCGCATTTGGGTGGTTTCAAACTTTCCGGCCTATTCCAGCGATCCGACTGCCTCCGGCGGCCAGTAGCTGAACCAGGCTTTTCCCAGGATGTTATCTATGTGTACCGGACCAAAGGAGCGGCTGTCATTGCTCGCCCGCCGGTTGTCACCCATCACGAAAACGTGTAAGGGCGGCACAACCCGCGGCGCGAGATTGCCGCGTGTTTCCTGGTTCAGATAGCTCTCATCCAGCGGTTCGCCGTTGATATAGACGCGCCCATCGTGGATGGCAACTTCGTCGCCGGGCAGACCGACAACCCGTTTGATCAGCAACTCGTCATCGGGACGTACCCGCAGGACGACGATGTCGCCGCGCTCCGGCGAGTGGAGCCGGTAGGATACCTTTTCCACGACCAGTCGCATGTCGGTGTGCAGGTTTGGCTCCATGCTCTGGCCATAGACACGGGTCGCCTGGGCCAGAAACACGTGGATCAGCAGCGCGATGATGATCGCAGGTATGATGGTCTCACCGATCTCGCGCCACAAACCACCTCGCCGCCTTCCTGAGCCTGACGTCACAGATTGTCCTTCGGCAGGCGCCGTTGGCATGGCGTCCTCGGGCAGATCGTAACTCTCGTTCTGTGCAGCCTGTGCAACGGCTACGTCGTCATCACGATACTCATCCATTTCAACTCAACCCTCAAAACCTGTTGACCAGACTTCGGATGTCGCCATTTGTTCAAAACGACCAACATCCGAAGTCCAGGATCAACTCATCACGTTGACTCGGCAACATCCCAAGTCTGTGCGAAACCCGTTGCTACCGGTTTCGGCGCGGTCGTCGATCACCGCGGTCGCCGCCGTCGCGTGACGAGCCGCGGTTGCCGCCGCCGCTGCTACTGCCACTGCCCTTGCGGTCGCGCTCGCGTGCTTCTTCGGCGGTCCAGCCTTCCAGCACGGCTTGCCGGCTGAGTCGGATCTTGCCGCTCTGGGGATCGATGTCGATGACCATTACCATGATCTCGTCGCCAACCTGGACGACTTCCTCGACCGAGGGAACACGGTAGTCAGCCAACTGCGAGATGTGAACCATGCCGTCCACGCCCGGCATGATTTCGACGAAGGCGCCGTAGCTCTCGGTACGTACGACCTTGCCGGTGTAGATCTTGCCGATAGTGGCTTCTTCGGTAAGCGCCTCGATCTGGGCGATGGCGCCGTAGATCTTGGTGCCATCGGCGGCGGCCACGAAGACCGAACCGTCGTCATCGATGTCGATCTTGACGTCGTACTCTTCCTGGATCGCCCGGATCATCTTGCCACCGGGTCCGATCACCTTGCCGATCTTCTCGGGATCGATCTTGACGGTGATAATCCGTGGGGCGTAGGGTGACATCTCCTTGCGCGGTTCAGGCAGGACTTCCAGCATCTTGCCCAGGATGAAGAGCCGGCCTGCATGGGCCTGCTCCAGTGCCTCAGACATCATCTCCAGGCTAAGGCCCTTGATTTTGATGTCCATCTGCAGCGCGGTGATGCCGTGCTGCGTGCCGGCAACCTTGAAGTCCATGTCGCCCAGGTGATCTTCCATGCCCTGGATGTCGGATAGGATGGCGTAGCGGCCCGTGGGCATATCAGTCACCAGACCCATCGCGATGCCTGCGACAGGCGCCTGGATCGGCACACCGGCGTCCATCAGCGCCAGCGTGCTGCCGCAGACGGAGGCCATGGAGGTGGAGCCGTTGGAGGCCAGCGCTTCGGAAACCAGCCGCAGCGTGTAGGGGAACTCCTCTTTGGGCGGGATCATTGGCAGAAGGGCGCGCTCGGCCAGTGCGCCGTGACCGATCTCGCGGCGTTTGGGGCCACGGTTCGGATAGGTCTCGCCGGTGGAGAACGCCGGGAAGTTGTAGTGGTGCATGTAGCGCTTGCTCGATTCGGGAGCCAGCGTGTCCAGTTCCTGCGCCTCGCGCGGCGTGCCCAGAGTTGCTACCGTCAGCACCTGGGTCTCACCACGGGTGAAGAGGCCGGTGCCGTGTGTCCGCGGCAGGAGGCCCACCATACAGCTGATCGGGCGAATCTCGGTGGTCTTGCGGCCATCGGGGCGGATACCCTGATTGAGAATCTGCTCGCGGACGCTGTTCTTGAGCACACTGTCGAAGGCCGAGCGAACGTCACGGGGATCGAAGGTCTCGTCAAGTTCGTCGCGCGCTTCGATGCTCAGTTCATCCAGCGCTGCGCCGCGCTCTTCCTTCATGAAGCCCTGCTGCAGGATCTCGTCCATGCGCTCGCCGATCAGGGACTGAACTGCGGCTTTGACGTCGTCCTTGTCGCCGGGGGCCAGGAAGTCAAACTTCGGCTTGCCGATGTCTTCGCGCATCTGCTTCTGCATCTGAATGATGCCCTGGAAGCCCTCGTGGGCAACGCGCAGTGCCTCAAGCATGACGTCTTCAGGTACTTCGTCGGCGCCCGCTTCCACCATCAGAATGGCGTCTTCGGTGCCGGCCACACGCAGATCCAGCGTGCTGTTTGCCATTTCCGAGGCAGTCGGGTTGAGGACGAACTCGCCGTCGATGTAGCCGACACGCACAGCGCCCACCGGGCCGTCCCAGGGAACGTCGCTGATGGTCAGTGCGCACGAGGCCGCGTTGATGGCCAACACGTCGAGCTGGTTCTCACCATCCGAGCTCAAGGCGGTGATGATTACCTGCACTTCGTTGCGCATGGTCTTGTTAAAGAGCGGGCGCAGCGGACGGTCGGTCAGGCGCGCCGTCAGGATCGCCTGTTCGGAGGGCCTGCCCTCGCGACGGAAGAACGAGCCGGGGATACGGCCCGCGGCGTACATCTTTTCTTCGAAATCGACGCTCAGGGGGAAGAAATCGATTCCCTCGCGCACCGACTTCGAGCCGGTGGCCGTAGCCAACAGCACGGCGTCGCCGCAGCTAAGGGTGACAGCGCCGCCGGCCAGAAGGGCCAGGGTGCCGCTTTCCACGATGATCTCGTGGCTGCCAATCTGGCAGGTGTACTGATGCTTTTGAATTTGCATGTCAGTCCTTTCGGGTTTGGTTTTTATTGCCAAACCTGCTCGTTCCTGCACAGCGGGCCAACGCGACAGCACCCGCGGCAACACGAAGGTCGCCACGGGCGCCGGACTGGCAGGGAGGTCAGGGACTGGGGAGTATCGCTCAGGCGATCGGTGAGCAGTAATCCGTGATCTGTAATCGGTTGGCGGCAGTCCAAGACTGTTTACCGATCACTGTTTACTGATTACCGTCAGTCTCAGCGCCACTCCCCAATACCTGAACCATCAACTGCGCCAGATCAGCCGGCTCCAGAAATTGATCAGGTTTGGTAGGTCTTACAAAATACGTCGGGTAGGAAGGCCCAGCCTTTCTACCCGACAACTCTTACTTCCGCAGTCCGAGGCGCTCGATAAGCTGCTTGTAGCGCAGCTGATCTTTGCGACTCAGGTAAGCCAGGTGTCGGCGTCTCTGGCCGACCAGCTTCAACAATCCTCGTCGTGACGCCTCATCGTGTTTGTGCTCCTTGAGATGCTCAATGAGCTGGTTGATGCGCACGGTGAGAAGTGCGATCTGCACTTCCGGTGAACCGGTATCGGTAGTGTGTACCTGGTATTCCTTCGTGATTGTGTCTTTTTCCGTCTTACTGAGAGGCACGCTTTAGTCTCCTTAGTTCACTGCATAAAAAGAGCCGGGGTACCGCTGGAATACCAAGGCGTGTAACCCAGCACAACTTGCGGGATTATAGCACCATAACCTTAAGAACACAAGTTCGCGCCATGACTCTTTGGCAGCGCGGCCTTCGGCAATGTGCACCATGGCCTGAACACTGCGGGCTGTCGTTCCGTGAAATATCTACGTGCATGTTCATCCCAGACAAGGCTTCGCGGAGATTTTTCGGCAGCAACGATCCGTGAGATAATGGACATGGTGTCTTTCTGCAAGTCAACAATGGTGAGAATTCATCTGGAGGGATCCGATGAATCAACCTTCGATTATCCGTGTAGCGATAGCAGACCATGGAACCCTGGTGCGCGCCGCTGTGCGTGGGTGGCTAGAGACAGAAGCGGGCATGCAATTGGTGGCGGAGTTCGAGCATGGTGATGCGCTCTGTGCAGCGATAGCGAGCATCCAGCCCAGCGTCTTACTGTTGGACACGCGCATACCGGGTCCGCGCGCGGTAGACATCGTGGCCTGCGTGCGCAAAAACTGCCCAGATACGGCGGTGGTGGCGCTGGCAACCATCGAGACAGACAGCTATCTGGGTGCGATGGTGAGCAGCGGCGTGGCCGGCTTTCTTCCCAAGACCATCACGCCAGAAGTGTTGGTCGAATGCCTGCGGCGGGCAGCGCGGGGTGAGACACTTTTCATGGCGGAACAACTGTCGCGGGCGCGTCGTTGGAGTGAAGAAGTCGAAAAGCTCTGGCTAAACCTGACAGAGCGTGAACGTACTGCGGCAAAAGCCCTGGCCAACGGCCTGGAGAACAAGGCGATTGCCACAGCGATGGTGGTGAACCTGAGGACGACGGAAACCCATGTAAGCAAGATCCTGGACAAGCTTTGTGTCGACTCGCGGCTCCAGGCTGCGTTGTGGGTGCGCGATCATCTGCCGGAGTCCTGGTGGCGCTAGCCAGTGGGTTCTCCGCAACTTCACGGAGAAAAGATCAGTGTTATCACGGATGACAAGAGAGGGCTATCCGTGGTAAAGTGAATGTAGTCTCCGGAGAGTCCGGCGAACAAGATACTCAGGAGGTTCTTCAAATGAAGATTGCTAAACTCGTGGTGATGTTGGCCATGCTCGTTGGGGTGCTTCTTGTGAATCGATCTGTCTTGTTGGCAAACGAGGCGCCAACAGCAGCCGCCAAGATAGATGCATTCATGATGGAGAAGGGTGTAGCGATTGAGAAAGGCACCGAACAGTATCTTCAGTTCATGAAAGACATTCTGCTCGGTGAGTACCCTGAGTTGACGACCGTGGGGTCAAAGTATGTTGGTGGACAGGATGACTTGGATCAGATCCTGGAATACGCCACTGAACAAATGGGGCCGATATTCAAGGACTTCCCAATCGAGTCGCCATCGCAAGAAGCGTTTGCAGCGTCAGAAGGCACCGTTGGCTCAGAGCAAGGTGAGGCGGTGTTGGCATACAGTCGAACAAATGCGATCAACTACGCTTATGCGTGGTGGAATGGCCAAAATTCGAGCTATCCAGATTTTGGCAGCAACGATTGCACCAACTTCATCAGCCAATCAATGAAGGCTGGCGGGTTCAGCTTTCGCGGCAGTGGCGATGGGTGCCGGGATGAAAGCACGCAGACAGAATGGTATGTGAACCGAAACTCGCCTCCGCTATGGTGTATTGGAAGCAATCGGGACTGGGTGTGGTCAACAGCATGGAGCGTTGTATACGACTTCAAGCGGTACTACACCTATTACAATGCCTATGCCAGTGAGCTTGGATGGACAACGAGTGCCTCTACGGCCAAGAGTTTGTTATCGCCTGGCGACATTGTGCAACTCCAACAGCTTCAGGGAGGTAACTGGGTTAGCTATCACAATATGCTGGTCACGAAAGAAACCTCGAGCGACCTCTTGATGACTTACCATTCGACCGACACCAAGGACAAGCCTCTTGGCCAGATACCTACAGGATCAACCCAGCGATACGTGTTGATCAGGTTCCCGTAAGGCCAGGATAGCTTCGAGGAGTCTGTGGTTCGGTGTGTTAACCCTTTCAGTCTGCATCAGGCGCAGGTCAACTGGAAGACACCACTAGACCAAACGGCGCAGCTAACAATTGTTAGCTGCGCCGTTTGGTCTAGTCTGGCATTCAATGACAGGCAACCTACACTAATCGCGCAACCTGAAAAATATCTGTCAGCTACCGGCCCAATTGGTGGCCCGAAACAAGTTCGTTACGGCCAACATGACAGAGCCTATTGCCACCTTCCGGAGAATCAACGTGAGAAAAGCAATTCTTGTTGGTATAGCTGTGCTGACGATATCCTTGGCGGCGTGCCGGGGTGTCGAACAGAACGTCTCGTCAAACTCACCGGACCTGGTTATTCCCCGCGAGGCGATGGAAAGCTACCTGGCGTCACATCTACTTGATGCCTCGTTCGGCGGCCAGGTCTTCTGCGCCTATGATGTGCTTACCACCGAAGGTTCAAATGACGCCACTGTTTTCTATCTCTGGACCCTGTGTGAGGAGATCTATTGCGAGCAGCGCCAACTCTCTCAAGGATCTGGCGTCAGCCTGCCGGTGGCTGTTCGGGCAGAGCGGCAAGGCAACGGTCTCTGGTCTCTTGACCATACCGCGCCCCAGAACAATCCGAACTATGACCAGGAGATCAGAACGATCTTCCCTCAACGCATCTGGCCCGCCATACTTCCTGCCAGCGCCAGCGAGATTGCCGAGTTCAATCGCCGCGTCAAAACACTCGAAGACGAGATAGCTATCACAGCCCAAGCCAGGTTTGAAACCTGCCAGTAGTCGGTCACGCTACGCCAGCCGATTGACAAACGCTGGCGCCAGCCAGCGTCAGCGAAGCACCAACACCCTGGCGTCAGTCCAGCCGCCTCAGCACCACCAGCGTCACGTCATCCAACACAGTCGCCTGACCGGCGTGCGCCCAGACAGCCGTGATCACGGCGTCCACGATTTCCTGTGCACTTCTGTGACGCTGCGCTAACAACAGATCGTACAGCCGCTGTTGACCAAATTCCTCGACCTGCTCGTTCAGGATGTCCACCACGCCGTCGGTGTAGAGCACCAGCAGATCGCCTGGCGCCAGCGCCACCGTGCCGGTCTCGATGACGGGGTCATCCACAATTCCCAGCGCGACGCCGCGGGTGCGCAGCAGTTGGACAGCTCCGTCGGTTGCGCTGACGTGCAGCGCCAAACCGTGGCCGGCGTTGGCGTACTGGATACCGTGTGTCGCCGGATCCAGCATGCCATACCAGACGGTGACGAACATGTCCTCGCGATTGCTGGCGTTGAGCCAGCGGTTGGCGTGTACCAACGCGCGGTCGGGAGACTCATAGTCCTGCACTGACAGCCGCAGCAGCGTCGAGGTGCGCGCCATGAAGATCGCGGCCGGCACCCCCTTGTCGGCCACATCGGCCATGACCAGGCCCAGCTTGCCGCGCGGCAGCGGGATGAAGTCGTAGAAGTCGCCGCCCACCTCGCGCGCCGCTTCCCAGGCGTGCGCCAGTTCGTAGCCGGCGACATCCGGCACGACATCGGGCAGCAGGCTGGTCTGGATGCGGTGCGCCACTTCCAGTTCCTGCAGCAGGCGAATGCGCTGCTGCTCCTGCACCTGAAGCTGGAAGTTCTCCAGACTCAGGCTGACCTGGCGAGCGATCCCGGCCACGATGTCCTGGCGCCGCTGGCTGATATCGTGGTCCGACTCCAGCGCGTCCACCAGCAGGATGCCGGCCACCTCATCCTGCATGACCAGCGGTGCAGCCACCAGGCTTTTACTTCCGACAGCCTCGCGCCACATAGCAGGCACCAAATCGCTGTCATGCGCGTCGGCCACATACTGCGTGCGCCGGGTGACCCGCACCAGATCCAGCAGCGGCACATCACCTTCCGACAACCGCAGCCCGTCGAGTGCCTCCTCCGACTGTCCCCGACCCAGGTGAAGTTGTGCAACTACCAGCGTATTGCTTTCTTTTTCGCGCAGTAACACCGCGCAGCGATCGACACCCGCCAGAAGAGGCGTCAGCCGCACCACGTGTTCCAGCATCTCGTCGATGGTCTGTGCGTTGGAAATCGCCTGCGACACCTCCAGGAGCGCCCACGAGATCCATGCCTCCTCGTCACGATAGCCGGCCTGGCGCACGCTTTCGATGGAGGCTGCCACCTGCTGCGCAATGCCGTTCAGCATTCCCATCCGCTTGTCGTGCAGGCGTACGGGCACGCTCTCGCTGTCCAGGCTCACCAGCAGGCAGCCGATGAGACGATTCTGGGTCAGCAGCGGCAGCAGCATCACCTCGTCGCCGGCGAGCGCGCGCCAGAGCGCATCGGGTAACGCAGCCGGCTCGTCCCGTCGCAGGAGAAGCGGCGCGGGCCGCACCATAAGCTGGGCCAGGGCGGTGGACGTGCCCGCAGTAAGCCTGCCCGCGGCGGGCGGCAGGTCGTCCAGGCCGACTGCGTCTGCTAACTCAAACCCGTCTCCCTCTTGTTCGCGCAGCCATACGCTGCACGTCACCGCGCCGACCAGCATGGTGGTCAAGCGAGTGACTGCGCCCACCACCTCGTCCAGATTCTCAGCCTGGTTGGCGGCTTCAGCCATCTGCAGGAGCACGGTGGTGATCCAGGCCTCCTCCTGCTTGGCCCAGTACGACCACGTGGAGTCGACCGCGACCGCAACCTGGTTGGCCAGGGTCGTCAGCACGAACAGGTCTTCGTCGCCCAGACCGCCTGGTTCGCGGCTCTGCACATCCAGCACGCCAAGCACCACACCCTCCACCACCAGCGGTACGGCCAGCTCCGACTGCGTATCTGGCAGAAGGCGCGGGTCATCGGGGATGTAGCGCGGCTCCTCTGCGACATCCCCGACCAGCAGGGGCTTACCGGTTGCTGCAACCCAGCCGATGATGCCCTCGCCAAACGACTGCGTCCGGCCTTGCTGCAGCCAGAGCTGGTTGAGCTGGTGGCCGCTGCTGGCGCGAAATACGGCGCGGTGACTCTCGTCCTCTACCAGAAATATCTGGGCGTGGTAGTAGCCGAAGTGTTCACGGATGAGTTCGACAACTTTAGTCAGCAACTGGTCAAAGTCCAGTTCAGCCGTCAGCGCCTGGCTGACCTCGGCGACGGCGGCCAGTTGCTCGGCGCGCCTCTGAACCGTGCGGAACAGGCGCTCGTTGACTATGGCGCTGGCTGCGTGGTGCCCGATGATGCCCAGTGTGCGCAGGTCATCTTCGTCGAACGCGTTGGGCCGGTGGTGCTGGACCGACATCGACCCGACGACCTCGTCGCCGGCTACCAGTGGCACGAAAATCGCCGAGCGCGGCGGGTCATCGGAGTCGTAGCTGGGTCGCGCCGGCAGGTCCGGCATCTCAGCCGAGAAGTCGCGCACCAGCAGCGGCCGCTGGGTGGCCCGCATCCAGCCGATGATGCCGGCGTCCTGCGCGCCGGGGAACGAGGTGACGGGCAGGCGATTGCCGTCCTGCACCCACACCTTGAGGTTGAAACTGTCCCCCTCGAAGAGACCGAGGTGAAAATGGTCGGCGTCGACGATGCGCACGACCTGTTGATAGACCAACTCACACAGCCCGTCCACGTCGAGCTGTGACCGGACGATGGCCAGCCCGGCTTCGGTCAACGCGGCCAGATCGACCTGGCTGAGCTGGGTTCGACGACGCCGGACGCCCTGGCTTTTTGGCAAGTTAATGCCAGCTTTGCGACTGCGCGGGGTGCTCATGCGCAGGTCAGCCGGCTAGCCGCCAATGCGCTTGCTCATGGTCACGGTATTGCCCGTCTCGTCGAATTCGAAGGCAATTTCGTCCATGAGCGTACGCATGAAATGCAGGCCCAGGCCGCCGACTTGCCGCTCCTGCAGATCGTCGGTAAACATCGGCGGTTCGATGTCGCGCGGCTCAAAAGGTTGTCCTGAGTCGTGAAAGCGAATGAACATCTGCTCGCTGGCTGTCCAGCACCGCACGAGAATCTCGCCGTCCGGGCGACCTTCGTAGGCGTGCTGCATGATATTCGCGCATGCCTCGTCAGTTGCCAGTTCGCATGCGAAGACCTCGTCTTCATTCATGCCGGCATCTGCGCAGGCCGCGCGAACGAAATCCAGCACGAGCGGCAACTGGTCAAGATCGCTGGTGACGAGCAGTTCTGCCATGAGGAGCTGGCCTGTGGTTAGCAGGCACCAACGGCATCAGTCGCGCTGTCGAAGATCTGGAACATCTCCAGAATGCCTGCAAGTTCCAGCACATCGACGATCTTGGGCGACATGGCGGCCAGGTAAACGTTGCCGCGGTTGAAGCGCTTGGCCAGCTTGTGATTGGTCATCAACACGCGCAGGAAGGCACTGCTGACGAAAGCAACGTCGCTCATGTCGAGTACGAAGCGGAAACGACCCTGATCGGTGACGCTCTTGAAGGCGGCTTCCACTTCGGGCGCCTTGCTGCTATCTATTCTGCCATGCAGAATGAAAAGATCGCAGCGCTCCAGTCGCTTCACTTCGATGGTCGGGACGGGGTCGGTCATGGGGTATCCTCCTGTGGAAAGAGACTGTAGGGTTTCTTGGTCGAGACCATAATGAGCAACGTGCGGGCCACGATGCTGCGAGCACGAACTGGGCTTGGGCGTTAACCGCTTGCCACCGGTGATCGGTTCGCGGTTTGAAAACTCTCGATGGCTGCCTGTTGCGATGGGTAAACTTTGAGAACCGTCAGCAAGCCGGCCAGTTCCAACACATCAAGCATCTGCTGCGAAAGGCCGGCCAGCCGCAGGTCGCCGGATGGCAAGGCGCGTGCTCGCTTGGTTGTGACGATGATCACCCGCAGGCCGGCGCTGGAGATGATTGGCGCAGCCGTCAGGTCGAGCACCAGCCGTGTCTCGCCTTCTGCCATGACTTGCTGCAAGGCATTTTCCAGTTCAGTTGCGCCGGTGCCGACGACCTTGCCATCGATCGCAAGGACCATGCACGGCGGTGACTGAACTTTGGCAGTGGTGATTTTCATTGTGTTGCCTGAGAGCGCGGAGTATACCACAGCGACAAACGACTCACAAGCTGCCGCGCACTTTCTGGCCGTTGCGCTCGATCAGAATCGCTGCCATGCCCAGGCCGACATAGATCCAGAACAGGCTCACCATGTGCGGGTACGCCAGGTTGAAAAGATAGTGGTCCAGCACGCCGCTGACCAGCACGCCGGCCACGGCCGCGCTCAGCCCCAGCAGCAACGCCTCGCGCCGGTCATCGCTCAGACCGCGGCGCATCGTGCCGAAAAATGTCACGAAATAGACCAGCATGGCTGCCAGGAACGACAGCAGGCCAACCACCCCCATGGTCTCGGCCATCAGCAGATAGACGCTGCTGACGCCGATATACAAGTCAATATCGGGCGTGCCGCTGAAGCCGACGCCGAACACCGGATAGCGCGCGATCAGTCGCAGCGCATCGCGGTATTCGCCGAAACGCATCTGGGTTGCCAGGTCCTGCCCCTGGATACCTTCCACGAAGCGCGCCACGTAGTCCTGCGTCTGCGGCAACAGCAGGAGCAACACCAGCCCTACCAGCCCCCACAGCAGCAGCTTGCGATAGCGCAGCAGCGCAATCAACAATATCGCAGCCGCCAGACCGACCATCGCGCTGCGCGAATAGGTCAGATAGAGGCATAACACGGTCAGCCCGACGATCCCCGCTACCAGCCAGCGGGGTAAAATGGGCCGGCGGGCGAAGAGTTGTGGCAACGCGAGCGCCGAGAACATGATCAGCATGCCGCCGAAAGTGTTGGGATCGATGGCAGTGCCGATGGCGCGCATCGCGTTGGCCGGATCGTCTTCGATGTAACGCAGCGCCCCGAAGCCGCCCGGATAGTCGAAGCGCGCCAGCCCATTCAGGACGGCCACGGTCCATTCCTCAGGGATGACATAGAACACGACGCCGATCAGCGCCGACCCGGCCCCGGCCAGGATCAGCACCTTGCCTGTCCACTCCAGATCCTCCTGTTGGCGCACGACGTTGATGACCACGAAAAAGAGCAGCACCCCGCCGATGATCTCGGCGAAGCGGCGGATGGTGGTGACGCTGGGGCGGGCGTTGGCGGCGCCGAGCGCAAATGCGAACAGCGCAAGAAACAGAAAGACTGCCACCGGCAGTCCCATGGGCGAGCCGGTGAAACGCCGCTCGCGGCCGGTCACCAGACTGACGCCCCAGACCAGCACAAACGCAGCCAGCGCGGCGTCGAGAAAGGTCGGTTTGAAGCCGATGCGAATTGGGAAGGTGGCAAATGGCAACAACGTCGCCACCAGAATCACGAAGACCAGCCCCCAGCGCGGGCTGCGCAGAGCGAGATAGCCAGCGGCCAGTCCCAGTCCCGCGCCGATAGCATACACCGGACCCGCGACCGCAACGAGCAGCGCGACGGCCAGCGCGGCCAACAGCAGCGTGGTCACCAAAGCCGCCTGGGCAATGCGCCGGTCAGGATTGAAAATCAGCCGCTGATAGCGGGTTATCAGGTTCGAAACCATAGGTTACTCATCTGTGTCGCCTGGTCAGGATCAGCCCAACCAGCACCAAAAGCAACGTGATGGCGGAGATCGCCAGGCCAATGGAAACACTGGCCGGTCGGAAGCGCATCTCCACCTGGTGGGATCCGGCTTCCAGCGCCACTGCGCGCAACATGCCATCGGCGTTCAGCAGCGGCGCGGCCCTGCCGTCAACCGTGGCACGCCAACCGGGATAGCTAAGTTCACTGAGCACCAGCACCGCCGGCATCTGGCTGGTCACGTCCAGCGCCAGGTGCTCGGGATCACGTGTGCGCCAACTGATCGAGTTGCCGCTGCCTGTTTGGTCAACTGGATCGTCCATCTCAGGAGGCGCGGCCGGCAGCAGCACCTGCTGAGACAGGTCGAAGCTCTCGTCCGCCAGGCGTTGCCAGAGGCGCTCGGCATCGGGTTCGACAACTACTTCGCTGGCCAGCCAGGCCCGCGGCTGTGTCTCGGCCAGGCGGTGCAGATAAAGCGGCTGGCCGTTTTCGTCTGTCATGCCATCCACCTGCTCAGACGGTATGGCCAGCGCCTGGTCCCTTGAGAGGACATAGCCGACGTTCAGAATCTCCCACAGCCGTTCGCTGGACAGGCTATCGATGGCCGTCTGAAGACTGGCGAGCCGTAGCGGGCTGGCCCCGCCGATTTCTTCAACCTGGTAGGCCACGCCATAGTTTTCTGGCAGCCCGGCCTCGTTGGCGACGCGCATCGGCTCGGCGCCGTCAAGGACCTGCTGCAGAACCGGGAGCGGCGGAAACGGATCGGCCACGTATGGCCCGCGATGGCTGGCAACGTTGAGCGTGAACAGGTCGAGCAGAATGACGCCCAGAATGAACACCGACCGTCCGCTGCGGATGGCCAATGCTGACAGGAACAACAGCCCGGCCAGAAAGAGCGTCGCGGCCGTGAAGCCCCAAAACGCATCATCGCCAGCCTTGAAATTGACAAAAAAGACGAAGGCCGCCGCCAACGCCAGCACGGTCGCACCGGCGTAGATCGAGCTAACTGAGCGTGGCAGCCGCGTGTCGCCGGCAATCTGCGGGTCGCCGGCTGATCGGGCCGCGTGCAGCCGGCTCAACCAAGCTGCGCCGAACCCTGCCAGCAGGGCCAGCGCCAGCACGGTCCACACAACCGTGCGCTCCTGATGACGAAACAGTCGCCAGCCGGGCGCCAGCCAGTAGAAGAGCTGGTAAACCGGCAGGTGCTTTCCAAACGAAAGTAGCAGCGCCAGCCCGCCCAGCGCGCCCCAGAATGCCACTTGCAGGGAGGCCAGGTGTGTCCGTACGGGCCGCGTGTCGGGGCGGTCCATGGCCAGATAGCGAACCAGCGCCATGGCGGCCAGGCCCAACGGCAAGATACCGACATAAAGCGCGGGAAACGGTGCGCCCACGGCCGGCAAGACAAGCTGGATCAGGTCATAGGGCGTGAAGCCCTGGCCCATCTCTTCGAAGCTGGTCGCGGCGCGTGTTGACAGGCGCATGAACTCCAGGCTCGGCAGCAGTTGCACCGCCGCGATGGCGAGGCCGATGGCAAGGAACAGCGCCACCATCCCCAGGCGTCGCCATGCCGACACTTCTGCATCCTCGGCGATCTTGGGTGCGAACAAACGAAACAGCGCAAATGCAGCCGTCCCGTACAGCACCAGCAGACTGGACTGCGGATGGCCCGCCAGCGTGGAGATACCCAGCACCACACCAGCGACGATCGTCCACGCGCGCGCGCGACGGGTGACGCCGGCAGCCAATGCACAGGCTGCCAGTTCGAGCGCCAGCAGAATCAGTGGCAGCCATGTCTGAACTTCCAGGATGGCAAGCTGCAACGGCGGATAGCTGGTGAGATAGCCGCTGAAAGTGAAGACCACCGCGGCCACCAACCCACCGGTGCGGCTGCCGGTCAACCGGCGCGCCAGCAAGTAGGTAAACAGCGCCACCAGCGGATAGTGCAGCAGCGCCTCCAACTCCAGCCCATGATACAGCAAGCCCTGACGGCCGGCGGTTACCAGCATCGTCAACAGACTGATCGGATAGAAGACGGCCGCCTGCGGATCAGCCAGGAAGGGATGGCCCGCAAAAGCGTAGGGGTTCCAAAGGGGTAACTGCCAACTGGCCAGCCGGCTGGCCTCGTAGCGTGCGAACGCGACAAACTGGTTTGCAAAGTCGCCCGCCGCGAAGCTCAGATGGTCCGCTGGCGATGGCGTCAGGTCGCGCCAAAAAAACAACAGACAAAGCGCCAACAGCGCAAGGCCGTCGATAAGATAGGTTCGTAACTGGCTGGAGCGTGACAGCATGATTCACTCGTACACCGAGGGGATGATTATACTTGCGGTCAGTCGATTGATCAATTCAATCGCTTCTTTCTCCTGTGGCGCCATCCTGAAATGGGGTTCACTAAGACTTCGGAAGTCGACGAACTTGTAGCCAGAGGGCATTCCTGCAGTTGGAAGGCTGTCGTGACAAACAGTTGTCGACTTCCGAAGTCTTCCACGAAACTTTCTAAACAGCTTCTTTACTCCCCGGCGTCGACGGGTCGTCACCGAAATCAGGCTTCTGCGGGTGCATTTTGCCGGGCGTGCAATCTGAAGTATCATACCTTTGAAGTACCGTACAAGCATCGTCGTTGTTTCATACGGAGGTATCAGCTATGCAAGCTGTCGAGACAATTCCCTTGACGCCGGCACCGGTGGCCGGGATGAAGACAACGGAGTGGGCGACTGTCGATGACCAGGGACGGCTGGTGCTGCCGCCGGAAGCCGCCGCGCGGCTGGGTCTGACGCCGGGCGCGCAGGTGCGCATCGATGATGTCACCAACGGTTTGCGGCTGCACCGCCCGGTAACCCATCTGGCCAAGGTCTACATCGAGCCGACCGACGGCTGCAACCTGGACTGTGTGACCTGTTTCCGCAACGCCTGGGATGAGCCGCTGGGACGCATGACCGACGCCACCTTCGAGGCGATTCTTGACGGCCTGCGCGCGCTGGACACCATCCCAACGGTCTATTTCGGCGGCATCGGCGAGCCGTTGTTCCACCGGCGTACCGTGGAGTGGGTGGCGCAGACCAAGGCGCTGGGTGCCCGGGTGGAGATGATCACCAACGGCACGTTGCTCAATGAGAAGCGCGGCCGGCAGTTGATCGACGCCGGATTGGACGTTCTCTGGGTTTCCATCGACGGGTCCACACCGGATAGCTATGCGGATGTGCGGCTGGGCGCGGAGTTGCCCACCGTCATTGAAAACCTGACGCGTTTCCGCAAAATGCGCGCCACCAGCCCCTGGAAATTGGTGCCCAAGACGGAACTGGGGATTGCATTCGTCGCCATGAAGCGCAACATCGACGATCTGCCCGAGGTGCTGAAACTGGCCCGCCGGCTGGGCGCCAGCCATTTCTCGGTGAGCAACGTCCTGCCGGTGACCGAGGACCTGCAAGCCGAGACGCTCTACAACAAGACGCTCAAGAGCCTGGCTTACATCCCGTCCAGCTTCGTGCCCGATCTGTCGTTGCCGAAGATGGACTTCAACGAGTTGACGCGCGACGCGCTTTTCCAGGCGTTCAACAGCGGCTACAACGTCAGCTATGCCGGCGCCAACTGGGGCGGTACCAACGACGTGTGCAATTTCGTCGAGAGCGGCTCGATGTCCATCGCGTGGAGCGGGGACGTCAGCCCCTGCTGGCCGCTGATGCACTCGCACCAGAGCTATCTGCACGGCAAGCCGCGTCTCTCGCATCGCCACGTGGTCGGCAACGTGCGCGAGCGGAGCCTGGGCGACCTGTGGCGGGACCCGGAGTATGTGGCCTACCGCGAGCGAGTTCAGAGCTTTGCCTTCCCACCATGCACGTTTTGCGGCGGCTGTGAGGTGTCGGTGGCCAACCAGGAAGATTGCATCGGCAACGAGTACCCGGTTTGCGGCGCATGTCTGTGGGCGCAGGGGGTTGTGCAGTGCCCGTGAGATGTTGCAAGTTGCAGGTGGCAAGTTGCAACTCCGATCCGCGGCTTTCTCTTGATCCGCGGTTCTCAGATGGTGGACCGTAGGAGAGATTAACGTGCGAGTACGTGTGTATGCGACCTTGCGACCAATAGTTGGCGGGGCGGAGCCGGCCGTGGAAACGCAGGCCGGCCAGACAGTGCGTGACCTCGTGAACGAGATGGTCGCCCACTGGCCCGATCTGCGCGCGGAGATGCTGGATGGCGACGGCAATCTGCTGCGTCGGATTTCCATCATGCTCAACGGCCGAAACATCATCTATCTCGACCGGCTGGAGACTGTCATTCCTGAAGGCGCGAAGATCGACATTTTCCCGCCGGTGGGAGGCGGCTAGATGGCCACGGTACACCTGAACGGCACGCTGCGCGGCGCAGCCGGCTTGAAGGTGGTCGAGGTGGACGGCGCGCCCGACGCCACAGTCGCTGACATTCTCGCACTTCTGGTGGCCAACTTGCCGGTGCTCGTTCCTGAAATGTTGGGCGACGACGGCAATCTGCGCAGCAACATCGCCATCTTTCGCAACGGCCGCAACATTCGCCTGCTGGACAACCTCGAAACCCGCGTTTCCTCCGACCAAACGCTGGACCTATTCCCCAAGATCGGCGCCTACCGCGTCTTTGGCAGTTGAGCTCCCGTCCCTCCGCTTGCGCTGTCTGAACTGACGAGCAATTGACAGGTTTAGGCCGAAGGATACTGCCGTGATCGTCACGCTGACACCCAACCCCGTCCTCGACCGCACGTTGTCGGTGCCCCGCATTGAGTTCGACGACGTTCTGCGCGCCAGCTCGACCCGTCTTGACTGGGGCGGCAAGGGCTTCAACGTCTCGCGGGCGTTGAAAGCCCTGGGCAGAGACAGCGTGGCCATGGCGTTCGCCGGCGGCGGCACCGGCCAGATGCTGAGACAGGGCCTAGACGCGCTGGGAATCACCACCGATTTCGTCGAAATTGCCGGCGAGACACGCACCAACGTCGTGGTTGTTGATCAGGCCACGGGCCGCCACATCAAAGTCAACGAGGCCGGGCCAACGATTTCAGCGCAGGAGCACGACGAGCTCTTGCAGCGGATCCGCGAGCGCGTGCAGCCGGACGATCTCTGGGTCCTGGCTGGCAGCCTGCCTCCAGGTCTACCGATTGGTTTCTATGCTGAGGTAATCGACCTGCTGCAGGCGAGTGGCGCCCAGGCCTTTCTGGACACGAGCGGTGAGCCACTGCGGCTGGGCTGCGTTGCTCAACCTGCGCTTGTCAAGCCAAACGTTGCTGAAGCGGAGGAACTCACCGGTCAGGTGATCGACTCGCCGCATGATGCGTCGCGCGCAGCCGGCCATTTCCTGGATCAGGGAGTCGAGATGGTGGCGCTGTCCATGGGTGCCCAGGGGCTGGTGCTGGCTTCGGCAAGCCAGGCGGTGTGGGCCAGGCCGCCTGGCGTATCGGTCACCAATCCAACGGGAGCCGGGGATAGCCTGCTGGCCGGCATCGTCTGGGCATTGCAGCAAGGGCTGCCCCTGGCGGAGGTCGCGTCCTGGGGCGTGGCCACCGGAACCGCCTCAGCCATGCGCGAGGGGGTCAGCGTTGGCAGTCGCGCTGCGGTAGAAGCGCTGCGGTTGCAGGTAGAGGTGGTCGATTTGAGGGATGAGAATTAGCGAACAGGTCGCACATCTTGACGGGCGAACAACACAGCGCGTGGTAGGCGATGACTTGGTTAGACGGAAAGTCCGTCATTCCGGCGTAACTGATTCGATCATTTCCTGCACGGTAAATTGTAGTTGGGAAAGTCTCTGGGTTGCAATGGTCCAAACGATTTCCAGATCTACATCGAAATATTCATGTATGACGACGTTGCGAAACCCAACCACGGCGACCCAATCTATCGATGGGTACAGTTCACGCAATTCAGGCGAGACTTGACGTGCGGCCTCACCGATGATCTCCAGGTTGCGCACCACGGCATCCACCGTCATGTCATCGTAAGCGAACTCCTCAAACGACATGTCTGCTGTGTAGCGTTGAACCTTATCGATGGATTCGAGGATGTCCGCCAAGAATAGCAGAGCACTCCGCTTAGACATAGACCAGGTCCTCCTGGATCGATGTCCAAAGAAGTGGTTTGCGAAGTGCAGCGTTGCGGGTAACCAGATCGACTTCAGAACCAATCAGTTCCTCCAGGCGTAGCTGCAAGTGCACGATTTCCCAGCCAATGGGCCGACCGAAATCCACCAAAATATCTACGTCGCTGGTCTCATCGAAGTCTCCGCGCGCGGCTGAACCAAATACGGCAATTGATGTCACACCGTATTGGTCGCGCAATTCAGGAAGATGTTCGCTTAGTATCGTCCGGATGCTGTCGATGGTTTTCATTGTTGGTCCAGCTGATTGTATCATGCCAACGCCGATCTGCTCAAGTAAAAGGCCCGGGCAGGAAATCAACCTGTTCCGGGCCTTTCTTATACAGATCCAAGCACAGATGTGAACTGTTGGACGGCTAGATGATCTCCAACTCGCGCAGCTTGCTTTCCGGCACGACGCCGTTGACCCAGCCGCGTTCGGTGTAATACTCGTCCAACATCAGGTCAAGCTCGCAGATCTGACCCTGGGAGCCCTGGCCGTCGGCCGGAAGTTCGAGGAAGCGCTTGGGCAAAGTGTCGCTGCCTTCGGCGATGCCAGCCTGGTTGTTGTAGTAGCGCTCCAGGTTGTAAACCCGCTCGCCCACTTTCAGCAGATCGCCAGCGGTCACTTCCTCGCCGGTGAAGGTGCTGTACTGCGCGGCGAAGTCGTCCAGGCTTTCGGCGAAGGTGGAGAACTTGCAGACATCCAGACAGTCGGTCATGGTGTGGACGTTCTGGAAGATCACCGTCAGCTTGCCCTTGCCTTCCCACGCCAGGTGGTCGGTCAGGTCGGCCGGCCCCAGCACGTTGCCGATGACCTCCGCAGCAGGCGTGTAGGCGCGCAGGTGGCAGGCGCCGCGGTTGCTGGTGGCGTAGCCGATGCCCATGCCCTTGATGCCGCGCGGGTCGTAGGCCGGGATCGCCTGGCCCTTGACCGTCATCGCGATGTCGGGATCGCCGAAAGCGACAGCGGCGCGGTAGGTACCTTCGCCCAGTGAGCGTGCAAAGTCATCGCTGCGGTGGGCGATTCTTTCGATCAAGTCGATCATCGCATCTTCGTCGCCCCATGCCAGCCCGTTGCCGTTGGTGTAGCCCTTTTCAGTGGCTTCCATAGTCATCGACAGGACGTTGCCCATCTCGATGGTATCCATGCCAAAGCGGTTGCAGGCGATGATCATGTAGCCGACGGCGGCCGTGTTGCCGGTGTCGCAGTTGGCGCCCAGCGCCCACGCCGACTCGTATTCGTAGCTCTCGCCCTTGGACTTGTACTTGCCCTCGTGGATTTCGAACTCCTTCTTGCAGGCCACCGGACATGCGTGGCATGTCGGGTCGTCGGTCAGGATGTTCTCGCGCACGTACTCACCGGAAATCATCTCGGCATCGGCGAAGGAAGTGCTGAGGGAGTTGCGGGCTGGCAGCGCGCCGATGACGTTGACCATGTTCATCAGCACGTTTGTGCCGTAGACGCTCAAACCGCCCTTGCGGGGCGCAGTCACCACGTCCTCGTTCATGATCGCCGCCAGCGCCTTGCGGTCCGCTTCTTTGAAGGCCGCGCGATCCTTGGGCTTCGGCTGGTTCTTCTTGTTGCCCTTGATGACCAGCGCTTTGAGATTCTTGGAGCCGGCCACTGCGCCTGTGCCGCCGCGGCCTGCTGCCCGCTCGTGCTCATTGATGAAGCCGGCAAAGCGCACCAGATTTTCGCCCGCCGGGCCGATGGCCATCACAGTGCAGTCGTCGCCATGTTCGGATTGCAGATACTTGACCGCGTCGCCCGTTTCCATTCCCCAGATCGCTGAAGCATCGTAGATCGTCACCTTGCCTTCCTCGGCATAGGCATAGACCGGCGAATCGCTGGCTCCCGCAAAGAGGATGCCGTCCAACCCGGCCCACTTGAGTTTGGCCGCCGTCCAGCCGCCGATGTGGCTGTCGGTAACCGTGCCGGTCAGCGGCGATTTGGTGACCACTGCCATGCGGCCGCTCATCTTTACTTCCGTGCCCGACAGCGGGCCGGTCATGAAACAGAGCAAGTTGTCCGGCGAGAACGGCTCGACCTCGGGACCGTTGTCCAACACATATTTGACGCCCAGACCGCGCGCGCCGACGTACTTACGGACATCATCCTTGTTGAGTTTCTCATACTCAACTTTGCCTGAGCTGAGATCAACCCTGGCAACCCGGTTGTTGAACCCTGTAATGCTCATGCTGCATACCTCCTCGTATGTCTTGAGATACTACATCGATTGAACTAGCCAGGGAGCAAGCAACGGACCGGCAAGGACTTCCTGGCGACGGAACGATTAACTTGATGATGCAGGCAAGCGTCACAGCCTGCGCCGTGGTCTCGGCTGCCACAGCCGATCCAGAGGTTGAAAAAAGAAGTGCAAAAATACGGAGAATTGTTCGTGGCTCTGGCAGACGGAGCCAGAAGAACCGAGCTATAGTATACGGTTATACGGTCTGGCGCGCAAATGTTGGGAAATCATCCCGGACAGACGCACTCAGATTTAATCCAACGCGAGGGCGTCCATGGTGCTGTTGTCGGCGACGGCGTGGAGGAAAGCCAGTCGAATCGCCTCCTCGGCAGCCATGGCTCGACTGGTTGCCTGCGCCTCGGCAAAGGAGCGCTCGCCGAGGGAGTTGGCGAGGCGCGTCACCATGCGATTGACGGCGTCCTGCTCCACCGGTGGTCTGGGATCGTCGATTTCGGCGCGCATGGTGTCAGCCCACGCCAGCAGCTGCGCTGCCCGCTCGGGTTGTCCCTCGATCTCCGCCAGCGCGGCCATGCCTTCGACCGCGAAGACGACGCCGACCGGGACATTTCTCTCTCGCAGCTCGATCATGCTCTGGCGAAAAACAGCACGCGCTGCCTGGATGTTTCCCTGTTGCATTTCAACATAGCCGAGGCGGATGGTTGCCCATGTCGCAGTCAGCTGATGCCCCAACTCCTCGCTGAGGCGCAGCGACTCTTGAAAATACGCCCTGGCTTCGGTGTAGTTGCCTTGCCAGTAGGCGAGTTCACCCAGTAGCTCGCTGCTGGAGCTGATATCCTGCGCAGTGATGACGCGCAGGGCGGCGCTGCTTTGGTTCAACCATTCTTCCGCCAACGTCAGGTCGCCGTGCCGCAGGGCAAGGCTGCCCAGTCCTTGCAAACATTGTGCGATGCCCGCCAGGTGACCAAGTTCACGGCACAGGGCCAGCGCTGCCTCCAGATAGCCGCGTGCCCGGACAAAATCGCGGTGACCGATCACATTTGCTCCCAGGCCGAGGAGCACATCGACCTGACCGGCCCGATCGCACAGCGCGCGGTACATGTCCAGGCAGTCCAGCAGCAGCGCTTCACTGGCAGCCCGTTCCCCCTGAATGTTAGCCGTGATTCCCTGGGTCAGCAGGCTGAGCGCCAACCCGCGCTTATCGTCCACTTTACGGCAAGCGCGGACGGCCTCATCTGCCAGCGCTTCGGTGTGCGCTATATCGTAGCGCGCGATACTGAGGAACGCCAGCACGCTGAGCGCACGGGCACGGGCTCGGGGCGGCAGCCCGATTTCCTCGCGTTCCACAACCCGTGCCAGCCAGTCGCAGGCATCCACGTAATGCTCGTGCGCGTCCCAGAACCAGCGCAGGGCACTGACGATGCGCACGCCGGCCAGAGGATCGCGCGCCTCTGCCCACCGCAGCGCGGCGCGGATGTTCTCCTGTTCGCGCTCCAGCCGCGCCGTCCACATTTGTTGCGCGGGACCGGTTAGCTCCGGCTCGGCCTGTTCCGCCAGGGCGACGAAGAAATCAAGGTGCCGATCGCGTACAGCCTCAACCTCGCCAGTTTCCAGGAACTTCTCCAGCGCGTACTGGCGGATTGTCTCAAGGCGCTGAAAGTTCGCCTCGCCTGCCGCCTCCTCGACGAACACCAGCGACTTGTCGGTCAGGCTGGTGAGCAGTTCCAAAACATCGTCCGCGGAGATGTCACCACCTGCGCAGACGGTTTCGGCGGCGTCCAGCGTACACCCGCCTGCGAAGATCGACATGCGGCGAAACAGCGTGCGTTCCGGCTCGCTCAGCAGGTCGTAACTCCAGTCGATGAGGGCGCGCAGCGTTTGCTGCCGCGGCAGAGCCGTCCGGCTGCCGCTGGTCAACAGGTGGAAGCGGTCGTCCAGGCGGGCAGCGATTTGTTCCGGAGTCAACACCCTGACGCGCGCTGCTGCCAGCTCCAGAGCCAGCGGGATGCCGTCGAGTTGCTGGCAGATACGGGCAACCGCGGGCGCGTTCTGCTCGTTCAGCAGGAATGTAGGCTGGATGGCGCTTGCCCGCTCGACGAAAAGACGGACGGCCTCGACTTCGTTCAGCGATTTTAGCGGTGGCAGGCGGCGCGGATCAGGGGTTGCCATGGACGGCACGACAAAGCACGCTTCCCCGGCGATGTTCAACGACTCGCGGCTGCTGGCCAGGATGCGCAGTTCGGGGCACGCGTGCAGCAGCCACTCCGCCAACTGAGCGCACGAGTCGACCAGATGCTCGCAGTTGTCCAGCACCAGCAGGACGCAGCGTGGCCGCAAGTAGTCCGCCAGCACGTCGGTCAACGGCCGGGCACCGTCGGGGCGCAGTCCCAGAGCCTGGGCAACCGCCTGCGGAACCAGCGCCGGATCGCTCAGCAAGGCCAGCTCCGTCAGCCAGACGCCGTGTGGAAAGGAGTCCTGCACTTCTTCGGCCACCTTGAGCGCGAGTCGAGTCTTGCCGCAGCCGCCCGGTCCGGTCAAGGTCACCAACCGATGGTCGTTCAGAAGCGATTCGACCGCCAGCAACGCTTCGGCGCGGCCAATGAAACTCGTCAACTGGACCGGAAGGTTTGTCGGCGTGACATCAAGCGTGTTCAGGCGCGGAAAGTCAGCAGGCAAGCCGGGAACTACCACTTGGTAGAGGTGTTCCAGGTGGGCCAGGCCTTTCATGCGGTGTTTACCCATGTCACGCAGAGCAGCGCCGGTCGGCAACGCATCGGCGATCTGGCTAGCTACCTCGGCTGACACGAGGATCTGCCCACCGTGGGCTGCGGCCATGATGCGCGCTGTGCGATTGAGCGTCGCGCCGAAAAAGTCGCCGGCGCGCGGCTGCACCTCGCCGAAGTGAACACCCATGCGCACGTGCAGCGATCCCGTTTCCAGCGGCCAGGAGCCAGCAAGCAGTGCCTGCTGCCCGGCGACAGCTGCGTTGATCGCCTGAGGACAGGAATCGAATACGGCGTGCAGGCCATCGCCGGTGGTCTTGAAGATCAGGCCTCCCTGGTTTTCGACAGATGCGCGCAGGAGATTGTCGTGCTGCTCCAGCGCGGCGCGCATAGAGTCAGGCGCGTCCTCCCACAAATGGGTGCTGCCTTCGATATCGGTGAACAGGAACGCGGCGCTGCGCAGAGGTTGCACGGGGAGATCCTGGATAACGCGGAGATGGAAACGATCGTGTGTTCAGTATACGCGATCCACGGGTGGTCGGCAAGCTGCTGCGTGCTGCATCGGCCCGGTTTACCCGGTACCCTTGGGGTTGCCCGGCGGTTTGACATTCGGCGGTATATAGTTAATATCGCTTACGAGCAAAAACCCGCCGTCGAGTGATCCACATGTGCCGGTAAGCATCGGCAGTCCATCCACCCTCTGTGCAGCATACGTAGCCGTCGGAGCCTCAAAATGAAAAAAGCACTGATCGTTGTCGCTGTGATCCTGGCCGTGCTGGCCGTGGTGTATCTGGGCGCGAGCTGGTATTTCTCCGGCCTCATCGTGGCGTTTACACCTAACTCGCTGGCCGAGGAGAGGTTGAAAGACGGCGATCCGCAGGACTATGGACTGCCCGCGCCGGAGGAGATAACATTTCAGGGCGACGGCGAAACGCTGGCCGGCTGGTACTTCGATAACCCTGTCGACGGCAACTGCGGCGTTATCCTGATGCACGGCATCAACGGCAACCGCTATCGCGAGCTGAAGTACACGCCGCTGTTTTGGGAGCGCGGCTGCGACCTGATGCTCTACGATCACCGCCATCACGGCGCAAGCACAGGCAAATACGGCACCTATGGCTTCTACGAGAAAGAGGACGGTCTGGCAGCCGTGGATTGGTTTGCCGCGCGCACGGGGCTGTCGCACGACCAGATCGGGCTGCAAGGGGAGAGCTACGGGGCTGCCACCGCCTTGCAGACCGGCGCGCTGGACACGAGTCTGGCGTTTGTGGCCGCCGACTCCTCCTATCGCGATCTGACAACCATCATCAACGAGCAGGCGGTGGCGCAATACGGGCCGTGGATGAAAGTGCTCGTTCCGGGCGCTCTGGCTGTCTCGGGCCTGCGGGCCGACTTTGCACCGTCACAGGTGTCGCCGATGATCAGCGCCGAGTCGCTCACAGAGCCGGTCCTTCTCATCCATTCTACCAGCGACGATTACATCTTGCCGCATCACTCGCAGGATATCTTCGCGCACCTGCCCGATACGACGTGTAAGCAGCTCGATCTGACCGACTGGGGATCCCCACACGCCAACTCTGTGGACGACAACTACGATGCGTACAGGGGGCTGGTGGACAAGTTTCTGGACGATTGTGTGCCAGGGTTTGGCTTGGCCGCGGCCGCGCAATGACGGTTTTACCAACCTGAAGGTAGTGTCGCTCCTGACCGCGTGTCGTGTAAGCGTGCTCCTGCATCGAATTCATGCGGGCAGGAATGCGGCCGCAGTCGGGATTTCTCGAAAGGTACTGCATGGCAACACAGATAAGACATGGATACATCGACTTTCCATCCGAGTGGGAGCACGTTGAATCGCACTCGGTTGGCCCTTTTGTTACCCGGGTTGTCCATCGCCGCGGCGATGGTGCTGAGGACGTCAGAACCTCGCGGCGGCATCGCAAGAACTTAGGTCCCGAACCTGCCGCAGCAGGCCGGCTGCGTTGGTTGCTTTGGCGCCCCTCATCTCTCAACTGGTGGATTGCCGTTCTGTTCATGATCGGCTCCTGGCATTTCGTCAGCGGCAGCGTGCTGGTGCTGGTGGGCCTGCCAAACGTTTACTTGATCGACCTCATCTTCTTCGTCGGTTCCATCTTCTTCACCGCAGCCGGATACAGCCAGTACTTCCAGTCGATCAATGCACCGACGGCCATCGACAGCGAGGGACGCACGCAGGCGCAGGTGGTGCGGCGCTACCTCGGATGGCAACCGCGACGCATTGACTTTTGGGCAACGTTTCCCCAGTTTCTCGGCACATTGGCGTTTAACGTGACCACTTTCGCGGCGTTTGCCAGCGTAGGCTGGCTGGGCTATGAGGTGATCGTCTGGGTTCCCGACTATGTCGGGTCGATCCTGTTTCTTGTCTCCGGCGTCGCCGCGGTGGTCGAGTTCTGTCACAGGCTGTTCTGTTGGAAACGGCGCGACCTGACCTGGTGGATAGTGGTCATCAATTTCGCCGGCTGCGTCGCGTTCATGCTTTCCGCGATCCTGGCCTACTACCTGCCAGTCGCGATCTTTGGTCACCTGGCGACATGGTCGACGATTTTCACGCTGATCGGAGCGGTCTGCTTCTTCGTTGGCTCCTATCTCATGTGGCCGGAAATGTCGGCTGAAACGGCCTGAACGTTCCTCGCAACCCGCTCACAGACGGCGCGGCCGTCATGGCGCGCGATGGGCGAGCAGGCAAAGTGGACGAGTTCGTGATCGATGCACAGACGGGCGTCATCACCCACCTGGTGGTGCGCGAGACCCATTGGTGGCGACACAAGGAG
The DNA here is from genome assembly GCA_020634615.1 of Anaerolineales bacterium. Lineage (GTDB taxonomy): Bacteria > Chloroflexota > Anaerolineae > JAAEKA01 > JAAEKA01 > JACKBK01. The sequence continues at coordinate 798,857 of JACKBI010000001.1, read as the reverse complement.
ATCGTGGTGCCGGTGTCGGAAATCAGCGAAATCGAGGAGGACGAGGTGATTCTGAAGCTGGATCGGCGCGAGCTTGAAAACCTGGCGCCGGTGGAGGCCACTGCGGGATAGGTTACCCTTTGGCTGGTCGCTACTTGCGACCGTGGCAATGTTTGAACTTCCTGCCGCTGCCGCAGGGACAGGGGTCGTTGCGGCCGGCATGGGCGAACAGTGCTTTCTCCTGTTGCGCCAGCACCCCCATGATTTCATCGGCGTAGCGGCCCTGGCGCAACAGGTTAGCCATCTCCCGCATCGGTGCGTCGACGTGATGGAAAAACAGCTTGAAGCCGGCGCAGAGGTAGTTCAGGCCCGGCTCGCCGTCCGGCGTTGAGATGAAGCGGTCCTTTGGGCAACCGCCGTGGCAGGCAAAGCGGACGTCACATTCGCGGCAGTAGCGTGGCAGCGTGTCCATCTTGTCCTGGCCAAACTGGCGCTGCTGAGGCGAGGCGATCAGCTCGATCATGTGGCGATCCTGAATGTTGCCCAGTAAGTAGTCCGGCTCAACAAAGTGGTCACAGGAATAGAGATCGCCGTTGTGTTCCAGCGCCAGCGCGTTGCCGCAGGTGGGCGAGTGAATACACAGAGTGTACTGGCCGACATGCGCGCCCAGCGTCACATCGAACATCTGCACGTAAACCGTTCCCACATCGCGCCGCACCCACTCGTCGAAGACGCCCATCAGAAACCGCCCGAACTGCTCGGGCTGGATCGAGCGGTCGGTGACCACCGTGCCGGTCTGCGTGTAGAGCGGCCGGTCGTGCCAGGATGACCACGGCGCAGGGGCAATCGGCCCTGGCTCGCCAGCGTACAGCTTTGCGCCGGTTGCCAGCGCTGCGTCGACCTGCTCCGGCTCCACCCGCTCGATGATGGGGATGAACTGGATGAACTGCGCGCCCAACTCGTCGCGGAAGAAGCGGTAAACCTCCACCGGATGGTCGGCGTTGGCGGCGTTCAGCGTGCAAAGGATGTTGAAGTCGACTTCGTGACGCCGCAGCGCATGGAGACCGCGCATCACCTGGTCGAAGGTGCCGCTGCCGCCCTTGTTGACTCGATAGGCGTCGTGCATCTCCCGCGGGCCATCGACGCTCAGCCCCACCAGGAAGTTGTGCTGTTTGAAGAACGCCGCCCACTCGTCGTCGATCTGCGTGCCGTTAGTCTGAATCGTATGCAAGACTTGCTGATCTGGCCGGCGGTGCTTCTCAACCAGTTCCACCGAGCGGCGAAAGAAGTCCAGTCCCATCAACGTCGGCTCACCACCTTGCCAGGCCACGTTGACCTCCGGGACCTGGTGTGCCTCCAGCAGCTGTTTGATGTACAACTCCAGCAGATCGTCAGCCATGCGAAAGCGGCTGCCGGGATAGAGCATCTCCTTCGACAGGAAGAAGCAGTAGCTGCAATCCAGGTTGCAAACCGCGCCGGTGGGCTTGGCGAGCAGATGAAAAGCGGGCGGGGCGTTTGGAGGCAGTGTCAGCAGGTCGGTGGTCATTCCAGGGTCCTATCGGGCTTAGAGTTGCCAAAACTTTTCGGAAAAGTTGGCAACCCTAACGTCAGCGCCGCGCCATTCTACCTGATTGACGGCTTTCCAGCAACCTGCGCGGACGCGGAGAAGTCCGACTTCTTCGAGAAGTTGGACTTCTGGTGAGCGGGAGGGAGTTGCCAACTTTTCCGAAAGTTGGCAACTCGGGCTACGTTGCTAGAACAGTCCGACGACCTTGCCGTTCTCGTCCAGGTCTACGTTGAAGAAGACCGGCTTGCTCGGCAGGCCGGGCATGGTGCGCATCTCACCGCACAACGGGTAAATGAAGCCGGCGCCGACGCTGGCGCGCACCTCGCGCACCGGCAGCGTAAAGCCGGTCGGCACACCCTTGAGCGCCGGGTCGTGGCTGATGCTCAGATGCGTCTTGGCCATGCAGATGGGGAGGCCGCCATAGCCGGCCTTCTCGTAGGCCGCGATCTGCGCGTTGGCCTCGGGGGTGTACTCGACTCCGTCAGCGCCGTAGACCTTGCGAGCGATGATCTCGATCTTTTCCTTGATGGTGATGTCCAGCGGGTAGAGGAACTGGAAGTCGCTGGGCTGCTCGCAGGCGGCCACCACAGCTTCGGCCAGCGCCACGGCGCCCTCGCCGCCCTTGGCCCAGTGGTTAGTGGGCACGGTGGCAAACGCACCGGTCTCTTCAGCCAGCCGCTGCACCAGGGCGATCTCGTTGGGTGTGTCGTACTTGAACTGGTTGATGGCCACCACCACCGGCACACCGAACTGGCGGGCGATCTCGATATGCTTGCCGAGATTGGCAAAGCCAGCTTCCAGCAGCGGCAGGTTTTCCTCGGTGTAGGCGCGATCCAGGTCGCGGCCGGCAACGACCTTGGGGCCGCCGCCGTGCATCTTCAGCGCGCGGATCGTTGCCACCAGCACCACGGCGCTGGGCTTGAGCTGCGAGTAACGGCACTTGATGTCCATGAATTTTTCCATGCCGATGTCCGCGCCAAACCCGGATTCTGTCACCACATAGTCGGCCAGCCGCAGCGCGATCTGGTCGGCGACGATGCTGCTGTTGCCATGTGCGATGTTGGCGAACGGCCCGGCGTGCACCAGCGCCGGTGTGCCTTCCAGCGTCTGCATCAGCGTCGGCATGATGGCGTCCTTCATCAGGACGGTCATCGCGCCGGCGACGCCCAGGTCCTCGGCTGTCACCGGGTCGCCGGCATAGCTGCGGCCGATGACGATACGGCCCAGCCGCTGGCGCATGTCCTTGAGGCTGGTGGTGAGCGCCAGGATCGCCATCACTTCGCTGGCTACGGCGATGTCGTAGCCGGTCTCGCGCGGCACACCATCCTCCTTGGGTCCCAGGCCGACAACGATCTGGCGCAGCGCGCGGTCGTTGACATCCACAACCCGGTGCCAGGTGATCGTATACGGGTCGATGTTCAGCGGCTTGAGGCCGGTTACTTTCTCGAAACGCTCGCCATAGTTACGCTCGTGCATGATACGGGCGTCGATCGCGGCGGCCAGCAGGTTGTTGGCGGCAGTCACGGCATGGATGTCGCCCGTCAGATGCAGGTTGAAATCTTCCATCGGCACGGCCTGGCTATAGCCGCCGCCGGCAGCGCCGCCCTTGATGCTGAAGGTCGGTCCCTGCGAGGGCTGGCGAATGCAGGTAAAGACGCGCTTGCCCAGGTGTGCGCCCAACGCCTGGCTGAGGCCGACCGTCGTGGTCGTTTTGCCTTCGCCCAGCGGCGTCGGCGTGATTGCAGTCACATCGATATACTTGCCCTGCGGGCGGTCCTTGAACTTTTCGATAACGTCGAGATGGACCTTGGCTTTGTATTTACCGTAGAGGTCGAGATCGTCTTCGGTCAGACCAACCTGCGCGGCAACTTCCACGATGGGTCGCAACGTGGCGGCCTGCGCGATATCGATATCGCTGGGAACGGGTTCGAGATAGGTAAACTGCGGCATTTTGCGGGACTCCTTCTTTGCAGTCCAAATGGTGATGATAGGTCGTTGATGCTTGCCGGCTGCGAAGCTGGCAACCGGTTCACACGAAAGCTGTGCCCTATTGTACCATCTTTCGCGGCAGGAACCATGACACAGGTCATGATTTGGGCAGTTCGCGCCAGAATTTGCCTGCAAATCAAGCGACGCGCAAAAAAAGACGCAGTCGATGGGTCTCGACTGCGTCTTCAAGCTGGTACGACAGGGTGTCAGTCCAGCAATTTCTCCAGCTTGTTGGCCAGGCTCGCGAAATTGGTCACGCCGACCTGCCGATCGACTTCTTTACCGTCCTTGAAGTAGAGCAGGGTGGGAATGCCCATGATGCCGTAGCGGCCGGGCGTGTTCGGATTTTCGTCGACGTTCAGCTTGGTGATAACCGCGCGGCCTTCATAGGCCTGTGCCAACTGCTGCACCGCGGGAGCGATCATGTGGCAGGGACCACACCATTCGGCCCACAAATCTACCACGGCCGGCATGTCGGCGTTCAAAACAACCGCCGCGAAATCGGCGTCGGTGACGTGGATCGGCTCGGCGACAGGCGCGCTTGTGCCGTTGCTGGACGGTGTAGTAGCTGTTGCTTCCACGGTGGGGGAAGACTTCTTGAAAATGTTAACCATGATTGTTCTTTGCTCCTTGAACTGTTTTATCTGCGGTTTCCTGGTTTTGATGCAGAAAACCGGGAATAGGTTTCAACTTATAGTTGCATTCTTTGGTCGCGCTGGCTGTCAGCTTTCTTACCCGGCGACCGCTTCGCGGAAAATCAGCTGATCGGCCTGGCCGTCAGCATGGTAGGAAGAGCGCACCAGCGGCCCAGACTCCACCCAGCGGAAGCCCCGCGCCATACCCGCCTCGCGCAGTTGGTCGAACTCGTAGGGCGTGTAATAGCGCTCGATGGGCAGGTGGAAGCGGCTGGGCTGCAGGTACTGGCCGATGGTCAGGATATCTACATCCACCGCGCGCAGGTCGTCCATCACCGCCAGAATCTCATCCGTGCTCTCGCCCAGCCCGACCATGATGCCGGTCTTGGTGACGCCGGTAGGCACCATCTGACGCGCCTGGCGCAGCAGTTCCAGCGAGCGCGGATATTTGGCCTGCGGCCGCACGCGCTTGTAGAGCCGCGGCACGGTCTCGGTGTTGTGGTTGAGGATTTCCGGGCGGGCGTCCATGACTGCCTGCAGCGCATCCCAATTGCCTTGAAAGTCGGGGATGAGCACTTCGACGCTGCAACCAGGTGTCATTTCGTGGATCAAGCGGATCACCTCGGCGAAGATGTGGGCGCCGCCGTCGGGCAGCTCATCGCGGTTGACGCTGGTCAGCACGGCGTGCTTCAGCCCCATCATCGCCACAGTCTCGGCGACGCGGCGCGGCTCGTCCTCGTCCAGCGTGGGCGGGCGGCCGGTCTTGATCTTGCAGAAGCCGCACGAGCGGGTGCAGGTGTCGCCCATCAGCAGGAAGGTGGCCGTGCCGCGCCCCCAGCACTCGCCGATGTTGGGGCACATGGCTTCCTCGCAGACCGTGTGCAGGCTGTGGCCGCGCATCAACCCCTTGATCTCGCGGTAGCCGGGGCTGTCCGGCATGCGCACGCGCAGCCAGTCCGGTCGCCGCCCGCGGGTGAGTTGTTCCGCCGGCTCGCTGCCGGGGTGATACGGTTTCAATTCAAGCGTGTTCAACGTGTTGTCCTTCACTGTCCTGTGTTTGCAATCTATAGGATGACTACGGCCTGCTTGTCAAGCAGATCTTGAACAAACGGTGAAACGCGACGCGCTGCGGCCTCATCTGGGGTTACACCAAACGCCTGGATCGGTTCCAGAATCCGCGCAGCGGCAACGCCAAGCAGTTCCAATCGTTCCCGATTGCTTAACGTAGCCAACATTGGTGAGATGACGATCAGGTCGATATCGCTGCCTTCCTTGGCCCTTCCTTCAGCTTGAGAACCGAACAATAGAACTCGCTCGCAATGGATGCCCATGCGGTCAAGCTCATTGCAATAACGTTCAACGATTGCCTTCACACCAGTATCTGCTTTAACCATCCGATCACTTCCGTTGTCTGCTCAAGATAGCTACGAGCAATAGGTTTGGGGTAATCCGCCAGCGCCCGCTGCAGGTCCTCGGGATACCGGGTTGGGATACTCGCGTTGTTGATCTTGCCGATGAACTCCAGAAACGGCTGCGGCAGCTGAACCTCACTCTTCTTAACCAGATAGATCAGGTCATGGCTCTTCGGAGCCACAGCTTGAGTCGTTTCGGTTACGTGAGCCTTTAGCATCTTCTCAAGGGCCAAGTGGCACATGAAGACAACATAGAGATAACGACCAGTCTTTAGAAGATGTCTGGCCGTTTCCAGGTCATATTCGGCAAGATCGACCCAGTTCCCGGTATCCGATCTCATATATGAATCGCGGCGCCTTCAACCGCGTGCGCGGCTTCCATCATCGCTTCGGAGAGAGTCGGGTGCGCGTGGACGCTGCGGGCGATCTCGGCGGCGGTCAGCTCGTTGTTTCTTGCCAGTACGAATTCCGGCAGCAGTTCTGTGACCTCTGCGCCAACCATGTGTACGCCCAGAATCTCGCCGTAGCGGGCATCGCCGATCACCTTCACCCAGCCGGTGCGCTCGTTTAGACCCAGTGCCTTGCCGTTGGCCAGGAAGGGGAAGCGACCAACGTTGATCTCGTAGCCGCGCTCCTTCGCCTGCGCCTCCGTCAGGCCCATGGAGGCTACCTGCGGCTGGCAGTAGGTGCAGCGCGGCATGAACAGGTAGTCGTCGGGCGTGATCCCAACGGTGGGATGCGCGGCGATGTGTTCAGCGGCCACGATGCCCATTGCGCTGGCCACGTGGGCCAGATTCAGCTTGCCGGTCAGATCACCGATTGCGTAGATGTTGGGCACGCTGGTGCGCATGAAGTCGTCGATCTCCACGAAACCGCCGCGGCCCTTGCTGACACCGACGGCTTCCAGACCGAGGTTTTCGCTGTTCGGCTGTACGCCGACGGCCACCAGAGCTTTGTCAGCATCGAAAGAGACTTCTTCGCCGGTCGCCTTGTTCAGGGCATGCACCCGGACGCCGTCGTCCGTGCGTTCGATTCGCTGAACCTGGGTGCTGGTGCGTACGTCGATGCCCGTCTTGCGATAGGTCTTTTCCAGCTCCTGGCTGACCTCTTCATCTTCCAGCGGGAGGATACGCGGCAGCATTTCGATCAGCGTCACCTGCGCGCCGTAGGCGTGGTGGACGTAGGCGAACTCCATGCCGATGGCGCCGGTGCCGATGATCGCGAAGCGCTTGGGCGACTCCTCCAGCACGATGGCCTCGCGGTAGCCCAGCACCCGTTCGCCGTCGGTTTCCATGCCGGGGAAGGTGCGGTTGCGTGCGCCGGTGGCCAGGATGATGTTCTTTGCTGTGATCGTCTGTCCGCCCGGTTCCACGGTGACGGTGGTGGGCGAGGTCAGCGTAGCCGTGCCTTCGATCACCTCGATCTGGTTCTTGCGCATCAGCGAACCGACGCCTTTGACCAGCCGGTTGGAGACCTGGCGGCTGCGCTTGTAGGCCTTCTCGAAGTCGGCGCTGAAGTTATCGAAGGTGAAGCCGAAGTCTTTGCTCTGCTCCTGGATGATGTGGACCAGCTCAGCGTTGCGCAGCAGCGCCTTGCTGGGGATGCAGCCCCAGTTCAGACAGACCCCGCCCAGCGCTTCACGCTCGACCACGGCGGTCTTCAACCCAAGCTGTGCGGCGCGGATGGCAGCTACGTAACCGCCCGGTCCGCCGCCGATGATAAGTACGTCAAATTGTGTACTCACTGCTGTTTCCTTTTCTTTCGTTGCGTTGTTCCGCGACCTTGTCTTTGGGCCGCGGAACCTTCAAACTCTACCTTACGTGAATCTGATTGATCGAACGGCGCAGCCGATCAGCGTTTACAGGACTTGCCAGCAAATAAAGGGTTTCCTGCCATGCATTGAACTCATTGAGCGAAACGAGCACGGTCTGATCACCACTTTCACCGATAATTATGACCGGCTCAACGTCGGCAATGACCCGTTCCAGCAGTATCTCAAGATTCAGTTGGCGTCCGCGACCGTCACGGCATTCATGCGTCTTACCTCGTTCAACATCAATACCAGTGTACTCTGGTTCTTCCTGGCTTTCCGCAACGCAGTATACCATCAACTGCCCCCCGCTGCCACTTGCAGCGCCTTACTTCCACTCCTCCAGCGCCCGCTTGACAGCCATTAAGAATCCATCGCCGCCGGCGCCATCCAGCACGCGGTGGTCGAAGGTGAAGCTGAGGTACGCCATTGGTCGCACGGCGATGTAATCCTCCCCGCTGGGTTCCACAGGGTGGCCGCGGCTGATCACCACCGCGCGCTTCTGGATCGCGCCGACGCCAAGGATGCCGACGTTGGGCTGGTTGATGATCGGCGTGGCGAAGAGACTGCCGCCGGTGCCGTGGTTGGTGACGGCGAATGTAGATCCCTGGATCTCGTCGGGAGCGAGCTTGCCGGCACGGGCGCGGCTAGCCAGATCGTTGACCTTGCGCGCCAGCCCCAGCAGGCTGAAGTCGTCGGCGTCGTGGATCACCGGCACCACCAGGCCGTCGGGCACGGCCGTTGCCATGCCGATGTGGTAGCGGCGCTTGAGCAGCAGACCGTCGTCGCGGTAGACCGCGTTGACCTGCGGCACAGCCTTCAGCGCCGCGACCACTGCCTGGATGAAATAGGGGGTGAAGGTCAGGCTAACGCCCTTGGCAGCGAACTCAGCGCGCTGAGCAGCGCGATGCGCAACCACCGCGGTCAGGTCGGCCTCCATGACCGTGGTGACGTGGGGCGAGGTGCGGATGCTGGCAACCATGTGCTCGGCGATCAGCTTGCGCAGGCGGGGATGGGGAACCAACTGGTCCTCAGCGCCAACCGGCGCGGGCGCAACAGGGGCGGGTCTCGTCTCCCCGGTCGTCAGGGGAAGGTCATCGGTCGGCTTGAAAAGATCGCCGGTGCCGGGTCGTTCCCAGGCAGGCAGCTCTTCAACAGCCGGTGCGGCGGGCTGTGCAGAACGCGCGTCTACATAGGCCAGCACGTCCTTCTTGGTGATACGGCCATCACGGCCCGTGCCGGTCACCTGGCGCAGATCCACGCTGTGCTCACGGGCAATGCGGCTGACCACCGGTGAGATCCGGCCGATATCGCCTCCGGTGGTTTCCAGGGGCTGCACAGCGGCGCGGGCGGGTTGCGTTGGTGCGACGGGCGGCGGCGCCTCGGTTTCGTGTGCGGCTGGGGCATGCAAATCGACCTTGCCCGGCTGCTCTGGCGCGATCTCGCCCGGCTGGCCGATGACTGCGATGACCGTGCCGGCGTGCAGCGTTTCCCCCTCAGGGTAATACAGCTTGAGCACCACGCCTTCAGCAGGGGCTGGTACTTCTGTGTCTACTTTATCGGTGGACACTTCCATTAACACGTCGTATTTCTCAACCGCATCACCTTCTTTCACCAGCCAGCGGCTGATGGTTCCTTCAACGACCGATTCGCCCAGTTGGGGCATGATGACTTTTGTTGCCATGGGTTATCCTCGTAAGTGATAGCTATGTAAGAACGTCATCCGTGATACGTAACCGGAGGCAGCACATGTCTCCACGCTGTCCGTCACGCATTGCGTGTTACGCATCACACGCCGACTCAATAGTCTGCCAGCCAGCGCATGGCCTCACCGATCCGCTTAGCATCCGGCATGAAGAAGCTTTGCATCGGCAGGCTGAAAGGGGTCGCCGGGATATCCGGCGCGCCATAGCGCATCACCGGCGCATCCAAATCGTGGAATGCCTCGGCAGCAATCAGCGCCGCTACTTCTGCGCCAACACCGAATGTCAGGTTGTCTTCGTGGACGATCAGCGCCTTGCTTGTCTTGCGCACCGACTCCAGTATGGTGACTTTGTCCAGTGGCTGGATCGTTCTGAGATCCACCACTTCGACGTCGATCCCGTCGCCGGCCAGGCTTTCAGCGGCTTTCAGGCATTCGTGCAGCATCAGCCCGTAGCAGAAAACACTCAGGTCGCTGCCGGCCCGCTTGATGTCTGCCCGGCCAATAGGCACGACGTAATCGCTGTCGGGCACGTCCCCTTTGACCAGCCGATAGGATTTCTTGTTTTCCAAAAAGAGCACCGGATCCTCGGCCTGCAGCGCGGCGCGCAACAACCCCTTCACGTCGTAGGGCGTGGCCGGCGCTACCACGTAGAGTCCGGGGAAGTGAGCGAAGGTCGCTTCGATGGACTGGCTGTGATAAAGTCCACCGCCGATGCCGCCGCCGTAGGGTGCGCGGATCACCATGGGGCAGGTCCAGGTGCTGGCGGTGCGATAGCGCATCAGCGCCGCCTCGCTGACGATCTGATTCATGGCGGGGTAAATGAAGTCGGCGAACTGGATCTCACAGATGGGACGCAGCCCGTGCAGCGCCATGCCGATGCCCACGGCAATGATGGATGACTCCGACAGCGGCGAGTCGATGACCCGTTCCGGGCCGAACTCGTTGTGCAATCCCTGGGTCGCGCGGAAGACGCCGCCGCGCGGTCCTACATCTTCGCCGGTAATGACGATGCGCTCGTCCCGGCGCATTTCTTCAGCAATGGTGTCGCGTATCGTTTCGACGATGTTCTTGACTGACATGGAATCCTCGCAGCGGCAGACGGGAAAGGAAGGAAAAGACGGAAAGAAGGGGAATTACCCTGTACCCATCACTCGTCACTACCTGCCACTTGCCAGCTTTTGACATAGCGGTCGCCAGCGCTACCGGTGGCAAAGACGTGCTCCAGGGCAGCTTTCGGTTCAGGGTAGGGTGCACGCAGGGCGTCGTCCAGGGCCTTGTCGATCTCGCGCATCACCTCGGCTTCGACCCCGGCGATTGCTTCGGCCTTGAGTACGCCCATCGTTTGCAGCCGCCCAGCCAGCAGGGGCAACGGGTCGCGGCGTTTCTGCGCTTCCAGTTCGGCGCGGTCGCGATAGGTGCGGTCGTCGTCGTCGCTGGAATGGGCGGTGAGCCGGGTAGTTCTGGCTTCCAGCAACGTCGGACCGTCGCCGCGGCGCGCCCGCTCCACCGCCTCGCACGTGACATTGTAGCACTCGAAGAAGTCGTTGCCGTCATAGGCGACGCCGGGCATGCCGTAGGCGTAGCCGCGATCAGCCACGTTGGCAACAGGCATTTGCATGCCCATGGGGACCGAAATGGCGTAGTTATTGTTCTCTACCATGCAGATGAACGGCAGCTTGTGAATGCCGGCCCAGTTCAATCCCTCGTGCCAGTCGCCCTGACTGGTGGCGCCTTCGCCCAGCGCGCACATCGCAACCATGTCTTCGCCGCGCAGCTTGATCGCGAAGGCGACTCCCGCGCACTGCGGTACCTGGGTAGTCACCGGGCTGGAGACGCTGACGATGTTCGCCGGTTGAAAGTTGTAGTGATTCGGCATCTGCCGGCCGCCGCTGCCCGGATCGCCGGCCTTGCCGTAGGTGCCCATGAGGATGTCCACGGGCCGCATGCCCAGCGCCAGCACCGTCACCATGTCGCGGTAATGTGGAAAGTAGTAGTCCTTGCCCGGCTTCAATGCCAGGCCCGCGGCAAGCTGGCAGGCCTCCTGGCCGATGCCCGAGATGTGAAACGCGATCTTGCCCTGGCGGTGCAGAATCCAGCAGCGCTCATCTAACTTGCGCGACAGCACCATAAGCCGGTAGGCTCGCAACAGATCGGCGGCAGACAGGTCAGATACATAGTCGCGTGAAATAAACTCTTGTGGCGACAGCGCAGGCATAGCTCCTCCTTGAGCCGGTTTGAAACAGTCACCCAATGTAATTCAGAATGGAAGACACCGCGGGCAAGTATACAACAGTCGCGGATGGAAGGCAAAGCAGGGCCGGTTGACGGCATGTTGTAAACAACTTGTAATTGTATGTTGACGGGAAGGGCAGTATAATTTTTCGTATGACACCCCCGATTGCGACATTGTCACCTTTCTGTGGCGCAAAACTATCATGCAAGGAGAATACCAATGGCTCTTAGGATCGATGAACTTTTCGGTGTACGAGAGGATCTGGCGGCGAAGTTGCGCGAGGCCGGATTGACCGATTCGGACAAACTGCTGGCCGCCACCGCCACGCCGCACCAGCGCGCTGAAGTCGCTAGCAAGCTCGGCGTTGACACGAAGGAAGTGCTGGAACTGGCCAACCGGGCCGACCTGGCGCGCATTAAGGGCGTTGGCAAGGTCTACTCCGACCTGCTGGAATGGTCCGGTGTGGACACTGTGGCTGAGCTGGCGCAGCGAAACCCCGAGAACCTGCTGGCCAAGATCACCGAGTCGGCTGCCGAACATTTTGTGCAGCGTCTCCCTACTCAGGCTAATGTCAGCGACTGGGTCAGCCAGGCCAAGGCGCTGCCGCGGGTTTTGGAGTACTAAACCGCGTCATCTGCTACGCAAAACATTCTTACCATCGTTGCCGCCCGGCCGCTGGACCTATGGTCCGGCGGCTTTTTGCATCGACGAGCAAATCACCGCGGCGCCAGTTCGATCAACATACCGGCGCGCAGCTGGGAGTGCGGCTCGACCGCTTGCCACGGGCTGGTTGCCAGCAGCGCCTGCCACCAGTCGCTACGGTTGCTGTCAACGTCCAGGGTGACCACGCGAGGCGCAGCGTTTTCGGCAGATGGTGGCAACATGCTGTGCAGGCTGACCAACGTTTCAGGCGTAGCATAGAACACCTGACGCCCGGCAAAATACGCCAGATACAGGCCGCTGATGTCGTCGCCGCGTGTCAGGAAGATCACATCATCGCCGGTTTGGGCAGCCACATCCATTGCAACCTGGTATGGGAGATTGGTAGCCAGGTCGCGGCGAGGCAGGACTTCGAATGTGGCGTTGGCGATCGCCAGCGCGATGACTGCGACGGTCAGTCCGGTCAGCCAGCGACCAGTTTTTGCCGTCCGGGTTGCGTCACTGGTTACCGCAGAAATCGCCAGCGCCAGCAGCAGCCACCAGGCCGCCAGCAACGGCAGCCAGAATGAGACATCGCCCGGCACCCAGAAGAAGGCGAAGACGGCAAAGCCTGCTGACCAGACGGCCAGAACTGCCATCGGCCGCCGGTAGGCCGCCAGCAGACTCTGCCTGTGACGGACCGTCAATGCCAGCGGCGTGCAGACAACCAGCAGCGCCAGGGCATAGTATGCAACAAACAGTCCGCGCCCGGCCGGCGATGCCTGAACAAGAAACTGCCTGGTGGTACCGACCAGACTCAGGTGCGGGTAGAGTGCCAGCGAGCGCAAAAACGCGTAGACGCCGTGGGGCAGGTCACGGAGCGCGAAGCTGCTATAGCCACCGCGGCCGAGGAAATACGCTGGCACACGCGCCCAGTCGCCGCGCGACCACTGCGACAGGAACAGCGTCGTCGCCGGGATGAAAACGAACAGGAGCGCGCCGCTGTAAATCAACGCTTGCCGGCGACGAACGCTCCGCGGCAATCGTTGGTCCACCAGCAACCCTGTCAGTACAACGAAATAGAGGAGCGCGCCGCTCGCGTAGCTCCAGAACGCCACAGCCGTTACCAGCGCCAGCAGGATCACGTACTTTGCGCTGCCCGCTTGCTCCGGCGACGCAACAAAGAGAGTCCACAGGACCAGCAGTGCAGCCGCCAGCGGCAGGCTGACGAACTCCGCCTCTACGCTGAGCATCCACAGACCGCCCGAGACCGCGAACCCCAGACCGGTCACCAGCGCCAGTCTGGCCAAGCCGCTGAGACGGCGCACGATATCTGCGACCAACCCGGCACATACCGCGCCGGCCAGAGCGTTCAGGACTTGCAGCGGTACCAGCGACTGGCCTGTCCAGCCAAGTGTCTGCCAGAGGCGAAAAAAGGCCAGGCCAAGCGGATGCAGCAGCGGATGGCTCGGATCCAGCAGATAGGCCCGGTTACCCAGTTCGATGGCCAACGCGTACTCGATGCTGTCGCCGGTGTAGTGACGCGAGAGAGTCGCAAGGTAGAGAGTTGCAACGATGCCTGTGACGATCAGCGGGATGAGGCGGGAGCGGGATGACATGGTGACACGGTGACAAGGTGAGGGGTGGCGGCTTCGTTGCCTGTGTTTCAATCAAATGCATTCGAGACATCCATGCGCTGTTCACACGTCCATGCATGAATATGTCACTGCGAGGCGGCGGCCGGCGAAGCAGTCTCTCCGGCTGAACAGAGAGATTGCTTTGCTGCAGACGGCTCACAACCCTGGCGTCGCCCACCAAGGCAGGTGTGACGATGACGTGCATTTTTAAGTCGCGTTGCCGGTGAGTACTTTGAACTAGACTTTGCAAACAGTGTAGCTCGCCCGGTCGAGCGTCACCATGTCACCATGTCACCCGGTCACCGTGTCACCATCTCGCCTTCAAGCAGCCGCGTATACACCGCGTCCACCCGCCGATACACCACCTGCCAGGCGTAGTTCTGCTCGACCCAACGCCGGCCCGCAATGCGTAGCTGGCGATTGAACTCGACGTCAGTCAGCACGCGCACGGTAGCGTTGGCAAAGCTGTGGGCATCGCCGGCAATGAGGATGTTCTCACCGTCGTGCAGCGTGATGCCCTCGGCGCCGATGGGGGTGGACACGATGGGCAAGCCCCACAGCCAGGCGTCGAGAATCTTGACGCGCATCCCGCCGCCGGAGAAGAGCGGCACAACGAAGGCATCAGCGGTTTGCAAATGCGGCATTGGATCGGCCACATAGCCCGTTACCTGAATGCGCGGATCAGTGGTCAGTGCACAGACGTCCGCCGGCGGCTTCTTGCCGGCGATCACAAAGCGGGCATCGGGAACCTGTTGCCAGATGAGAGGCAACACCTCACGCGCGAACCAGAGGACGCCAGCCACATTGGGCGGCCAGAACATGGTGCCGAGGTGGAGAATGGTGGGTGGAGACTGGGGACTGGGGACTGGAGGCTGCATAACTGGCCGCACCTGCGCGGGATCGACGCAGATAGGGACTGTGGTGAACTTGGCAGCTTGCAGATTGCGGTCGGGCGGGGCGAACAGGTCGAGAAGGAGGCTGCGGTCTTCATCGGTGACGGTCAGCACCGCGTCGTAGAAGCGGACCATGTCCGCCTCGTAGCGGCGGAATGCACCCGCTTCGCGCTGGGCAACCATGCGGCGCAGCCCGCTGGTTTCCGCCGCCATCCGGTCGGTGAGCGCGTAGATGGCGTTGTGTTCGTCGAGAACGGTGACAAGGTGACAAGGTGAGGGGGTGACAGGGTGATCGAATGTACCCGATGCCGCTCTCGCTTTCCCTCTCTCTTCTCGCCCACTGGTCGCCGCAAGTCGTCCCCACCAGGCCATGCTGAGCTGATCGGCATGCACCACGTCGTAGGATGTCTCGTGGACCAGCCGCTGCAGGAGCGCTGTCATCTCGTCCATTTCGTCGCGCGCGATGACGATGGGCAGGCCGGTCATCAGGCCCTTGATGCTGGCCCTGATGTTGCGGGCCAGCGAGCGCTGAATGGGCACGGTGTGGACTGCACTCGCGATAGAGCGCAGGTGCTCCGTGTATTCCGGCCGGTCATCGGGCCGAACAAAAGAAACCAGGGTGACATCATGCTGCGCGGCCAGATAGCGCAGCATGTAATACGCTCGTACCTTGGGGCCGGCGTCGAGGGGATAGGGAAGAACCTGGGTCAGGAGGAGGATGCGAGCCACGGGCGAATTATACGCCACCCGCCGCGCCCCGGCAATTGACCTGATCACAGGCGATCCGACGCGCCAGTGTGTGACTGGGCAGGGCACACTGAGGATGGCTGACCTGCACAAACCATATGCGCAGGAGTTTAGCTGGCCGCGGCGGGGGATGGTACAATGACGCGGCCTTTCGGGCACCATTGAGACCATGCGTAACCGAAACTTCTCGAGATTCCTACCTCTGTTGGCGATCCTTGCCGTCGCCTTTGCTTTGCGAGTGTCCACTCTGGGCTTGCAGGAGTTGCGCGGCGACGAGGCATTTGGCTACTTTTTCAGCCAGCAGAGCTACAGCCAGATTGTAACCGAAACGCTGCGGCTGGGCGAGCCTCATCCGGTCGCCAGTTACTTCCTGCAGAAACTGTGGTCGGGCGTTGCCGGTGATAGCGAGTTTGCGTTGCGCTTTGTCAGCGCATGGTTTGGTACACTGGCTGTGGCCTTGCTCTATCGGCTGGGACGCAGCCTTGCCCTGCCGCGGTCCGCTGCAGCTCTGGCTGCTCTTCTGCTTGCGATCAGTCCCTACGCGGTCTGGCACAGCCAGGACGCGCGCATGTACTCCATGAGCCTGGCGCTGACGATTGCCAGTATGTGGCTGCTGGTGGAAGGGCTGCAAAAGGAGCGTTGGACACTCTGGGTCGCCTACGGCGCAGTGAGTTTGCTGGCGCTGTACACACACTATTTCGCGGCGTTTGTGCTGGCGGCACAGGGGGTCTTTGTCGTGGGCATGATGATTGCAGCGCCCCGCAAGCGCGCTGCCTGCCTGCGTTGGCTGGTTGCGATGGCCGCCATCGCGCTGCTGTATCTGCCCTGGCTTGTGTTCGCCAGTAGCATTCTGTCCGGCTACAAGGGCGCCGGCGACTCGCCTGGCATCGTTGCCATGGTAGTCCGTTCCTTGAGCGCTCTCACGGTGGCGGTGTCGGTTCCATCGTCACAACATGTGGCTATGGCACTGCTGGCGATTGTCCTGGTTGCTGTCGGCGCCGTCACGCTGGCGCGTCGTTCGTCTGCGTCCCCATCGGAACCCTGGTCGCCGCGCTGGACGCTGGCATTGTTGTTGCTCTATCTGTTGCTGCCGCTGGCTGCCAGTTGGATCAGTGCGCTGCGCCGCCCAATCTTCGACGAGCGCTACTTGATCACGGCGTCGGCGCCTTTTCTATTGCTGGTAGCAGCAGGGCTGAGCGGCGATCCCGCCAGGACAACGCGACGCCTGACGCCGGGCGGGGTCGCCAGGCTGGCTATGCTGGCGTTGCTGCTTGCGGCCATGCTTCTGTCGTTGCAGAACTATCTGACAAACCCTGCCTACAGCAAGTCGCGTGGTTGGCGAGATCTGGCCGTGGCGCTGGATCGGCTGGCCCAGGGAATGCCAGCGGCGCAGGTGCGCCTGGTGCAGAACTATCCTGACCCGACGTTATGGTATTACTACCGCGGCCCGGTGGCACACACTGTTCTCCCGCCTGCTCCCCAGGACAGCACCGGCGCGGGCAGCGAGGTCGAACGGATGCTGGCCGAGGGGGTGAGCCGTGTCGTGCTGGTGGAACAGCCATCGCCCGCGTGGGACGATGATGGCATCGCAGCCAGCGCGCTGGCGCAGGACTTCACAGCGCTGGCGCAGGTGGATGTTGGCCAGTGGCCGCTGACAGTCTACGGTCGGGCTGAACCGGCGGCTTTGACACCTGCATCGATTGCCTTTGCCAATGGCCTGGGGGTGACCGGATATCTGGTGGAACCGGCCGGCGGCCGGGAGTCCATCACACCGGGCGGTGTCGTGGTCGTACATCTGGGCTGGCAAGGTCCACCCGAAGCGCTGGCAAGCCCTACTAAGGTCTTCCTGCACCTGACAAACGAAGCCGGCCAGCCTATCGCCCAGCGTGACCAGCTATTGACTGCAGCCGATCTCAGTGCGCCGGTGACCAGCTATGCGATCGTCCTGCCCGACTCGATCGCGCCGGGGAGCTATCGGCTGTTGGTCGGGCTGTACAACCCGGACGCCCCCGGTGCGCCGCGAGTTCAAACCTCCGACGGCCTGGACGCGGTGTTGCTGGCAGAAGTCGAAGCAATCAGTCCGTAAACGCCGTCGTTCTCAACAGATCGGTAGTCGAGGATGGTCTGCACCGTCTGGGAATCGCCAAGGCATTGGATGGTGGTATAATGAGCGACCTATGGAACCAATCCCGTATGTCCCGACCGCCCAACTTCGCTCTGCCGCGCAACCGGTGATGACCGTCGAAGACGTGACGCAGGGCATCCCCAGCCCCTATGCGCGGCCGGCGCGCAACGACGATCCGTTGGCAGTGGCGCGCGGAGATTCTGTGCGACTGCGCGGTCGGCTGTCGGTTGCCTCGACGCAAGCCTTCGACTGGCTGTCTGATCAGTTTGCGCCGCTGGGCTTTACTCCCGTACTGCGCAAGGATGCGGACGGCGAGCACGATGTGGTAGTGGCGATGTCTGGTCAGTTTGCCGGGGCCAGCCAGCGGATTGGTGTGGCCGCCGTCTTGTTTGCACTGACCGTGTTGTCGGTCGTCTACGTTGGCGCGCAGCTTTCGGCGGATGTCTATGCCACTGGCCTGAATCTGCTGGACGGCATCCCGTACGCGGTCAGCCTGCTGGCGATTCTGATGGCGCACGAGATGGGTCACTATGTGGTCGGCCGCCGCCTGCGTGCGCCGCTTAGCCTTCCCTATTTCCTGCCGCTGCCGGTGCCACCGCTGGGCACGCTTGGCGCAGTGATCACCATGAGTGGACCGGTGCGCAACCGGCGTCACTTGCTGGCAATCGCCGCAGCCGGCCCGCTGGCTGGGCTGGTGGTCGCCATCCCCGTGCTGCTGATCGGGCTGAGTATGAGCGAGGTACAGCCGCTGCCAACCACCGGCCAGTTTATGGCGGAAGGCAATTCACTGCTCTATCTCGCGCTCAAATTCATCACCTTCGGCCAACTTCTGCCATCCGGCGGGCTGGACGTGGTGGTCAGCCCCATCGCCTTCGCGGGCTGGGCCGGCATCCTGATCACAGGCCTGAACCTGATCCCGGCCGGCCAGCTCGACGGCGGTCATATTGTCTACGCGCTGGTCGGCGCACGGTACGCCCGCTACGTGCTGTATGCGGTGCTGGCAGCGTTAGCGGTGCTGGCGATTTTCTGGCAGGGCTGGCTGCTGTGGATGGTGCTGATTTTCCTGTTCGGACGCACGCGGCTGGCGCCGCTGGACGAGATCACCGAACTGACGACAGCGCAGAAGATATTCGCCGCGGCGATGCTGGTCCTCTTCTTCCTGGTGTTCACGCCGGTTCCCCTGTCGGTTGTGGGTGGGTAGGGGCATGAATGAATGCCAGCGGCCGGCATTCATTCATGCCCCTACGGAACGTCGATCGGTGTGACGATGCGGAAGCCGATGTGGTGATCTTGATAGGTGGGGCGATCTTCGAAGTGACGATAGGCTGAGCGGGCAACGAACGGGTCGCTCCCCCACCAGCCGCCTTTCTCCACTTTGAGCGAACCGGTCGCCGGCCCCTGCGGATCGACGTTTACGTTCTCGCGGTAATAGCGCAGCCCCAGCCAGTCCTGCACCCATTCCATGGCGTTGCCTGCCATGTTCAAGGCGCCGACCCAGCTCGCGCCGTTTGGGTAGCTGTCCACTGGTTGCGTGCCGGTGCTGTCCACCACGTTGGCCCGGCTGCTGTCCCATTCGTTGCCCCAGGGGAAAATGTTGGACTCGGGGCCGCGCGCCGCGTATTCCCATTCTGCCTCCGTGGGCAGTCGCCCGCCGCGCCAGCTCGCGTATGCCTCGGCCTCATACCAGGTCACACAGACGCGCGGATGGTCGGGCAGGTCTTCCCCTTCACACTGCACCGGCAGGCTCTCCACGTCCTGCTGGCCAAGCCACTGCCAGCCTTCCTCGGACCAAAGTTCCTGCTTCCGATAGCCGCCGTCATCGACAAAGGCGCGAAAAGCAGCGTTACTGACCTCGGTTTTGTCGATCCAGTACTCTGTTGTTATCCGAACTTCGTGCGCCGGCTGCTCGCTGGCCAGTTCGCGTCGTGCCCAGGCAGGCGCTGGCAGACCGGCGGTGTCGTCGCCGGTTCCCATGACGAACGTGCCGGCGGGCACGTAGACTTGCTCGATGCCGCTGGCGTCGACGCGGGACGTACCGGCTGCTGGCAATGGGATTGCAGTCGGCTCGGGTGTGCTGGTTGCGGTTGGTTCAGGCATCGTGGTGTTGGTTGGCTGCGGTGTGTTAGTCGCCGCAGGCTCCGCCGCGCCGCAGGCGGCAACGAGGGCGGCGGCGGCAAGTAGGCCAGTTAATGCGACGATCGTTCGGTAGGTCATGGGTAGTTGCCTCGCTGTAGTTCGTGAGTCAGACGTTTCACAGGCAAGATCGACCGTTGGTTCAAATCACGAGCCGACTGGGTTCGGGGAAACCCAAACAGGTGGGTCCCGCCGTTCGCAGGAACATTTACGGAATGGCGGACGTTTCGCAGCCGATACCACAACTTTTCCGCCGACCTGACATAAATGTGCCGTGCTTGCGCCTGAGTTTCGTCATCAGAAACGGTTGATGTATAATTGCTGCGCCCTGAAATGGACATGACGAATGAGAAAATTCCCGGCGGACTGCCTGAACAGCGCCGGAGGCGGCAAAGCAGCCGCATTGCTACAGGAGACGATGCCATGCCACCTGAGCCGACGCATGACGAGCGACTGGCCGAGTTTGAGGCGAGGATCGCACGCGGCGAAAAGATCGAGCCGGGGGACTGGATGCCGGACCGTTATCGCCAGCAGCTTATCCGCATGATTTCGCAGCACGCCCACAGCGAAATCGTCGGCATGCTTCCTGAAGGTGCGTGGATTGGGCACGCGCCCAGCCTGCGCCGCAAGCTGATTCTGATCGCCAAGGTGCAGGATGAAGCAGGCCACGGGCAGTATCTATATCACGCGGCCGAATCGTTGGGCGCTGAGCGGCAGGATTTGATCGACGCCCTGCTGAGCGGCAAAGCCAAGTATTCCAACATTTTCAACTACCCGACGCTGACCTGGGCGGACGTCGGCATGATCGGCTGGCTGGTGGACGGGGCGGCCATCAAGAACCAGACTATGCTGACCGGTGCTTCCTACGGCCCGTACTCGCGAGCCATGGTGCGCATCTGTGCCGAAGAGACTTTCCACTATAAACAAGGCAAGGAAATGGTGAGCCTGTATGCACAGGGCACGCCGCGCCAGCGCAAGATGGCACAGGACGCGCTGGACCGCTGGTGGTGGCCCTCGCTGATGATGTTCGGCCCGCCCGATGATGACTCGCCCAACTCTGCCGTGCTGATGCGTTGGGGAATCAAGCTGCGTTCCAACGACACCTTGCGCCAGGAGTTCATCGACGAGATTGTGCCCGAGCTGCACGCAGCCGGTCTGCGCATTCCCGACACTGACCTGCGTTATGATACGGACAGCGGCCACTGGCGAACGGGACCCATTGACTGGGACGAGTTCTGGCGGGTCATCCAGGGTGGCGGCCCCATGAATCGCGAGCGTCTGCGCGCCCGACGCGAGGCTCACGACGACGGCCTCTGGGTCCGTGAGGCGATGGCAGCCTATGCGAGCCGGTTGGCAGTGACCAGTGATCAGTGATCAGTCACCAGTCACCAGCACTGCATGTTTCATATTCGATGTGAACCTATCACCTCTGATCTCTGTTGTCTGTCTACTGCTTCCCGATCACTAAGTACGGATTACTGAACTCATGGATACACAATGGCCCCGTTGGGAGGTCTTCAAGCAAGACCGGCCCGACAAACCGTATGAAGCTGTTGGCACCGTGCATGCGCCCGACGCCGAGGTGGCGTTGTTGAACGCGCGCGATGTGTTCGTGCGCCGGCCAGAGTGCCACAGTCTGTGGGTGACGCCGGAAGCCGCGGTCGTGCGGCTGACGGCTGAGGAACTGGCGGCGCAGCCAGCCTGGCTTGACGAGTCGCCCGGCAACGCCGCGGCGGACGAGATCTATCACCTCTTCTGTCGCAATAACTTCCGGCGCTCCATGGTGGCGGTGACGTACGTTGGTCAGGTCGTTGCAGCTTCGCCGGCCGACGCCATGCGCCAGGCCGTGCAGCGACAGCACGCGGACGATACGGTGCTGTGGTGGGTCGTGGCAGACAGCGCGTTGACCCGCAGCAACGATGACGACATCGCCAGCATGTTCGAGCCGGCGCTGGAGAAGACCTACCGCGACCAGAGCACGTACCGCGGCCGCATCTTCGAAGGCCGGCGGCGCGGCGGCACGGTCAAGGAGGTTCCCGGCTCGTGAACGACGCACTGCACACTGCCCTGACTAATCGCCTGCTCGCGTCGGCCGACGACGAACTAATCCTGGCGCACCGCAACGCCGAGTGGACCGGTCACGCCCCGATCCTGGAAGAGGACATCGCGCTGGCCAATATCGCACAGGACGAGTTAGGTCACGGCACCATCTGGTACGGGCTGGTGGAGGCGCTGACCGGCGACGACCCCGACCGGTTGGCGTTCTTTCGCGACGCCAGCCAGTTTTGCAGCGCGCAGCTTGTAGAGCAGCCGCGCGGCGATTGGGCATTCACCATGCTGCGGCAGTACCTTTTTGATGCCTACGAGTTGACGTTGCTGGCGCGGTTGGCAGGTAGCGCATATCAACCGGCGGCTGACGCAGCCGTGCGGATGCGCAACGAGGAAATCTACCATTACCGTCACAGCAGCGTTTGGGTGCGGCGACTGGCGCTGGGCACCGAGGAAAGCCACCGGCGGATGCAGCGGGCGCTGAATGAGCTTTGGCCGCTGACTGGACAATTGTTCAGCGCGCAGCCAGGCGATGAAATCCTGATGGCTGCGGGCTACTGGCCAGACTTTGACGAGATGAAGCAGTCGTGGATGAGTGTGGTCATGCCGTTCTTGGAGCAGGGCGAGCTTGTCGTGTCAGACCTCGTTGATGGGCCGGTTGACCGGAGCGAGCATTCGGGCCATCTGAATGGGCTGCTGGCAGACATGCAGATGGTGGCGCGGGCGGATCGGGAGGCGGTGTGGTAGTGAAGATCTCGCCCTCACCCCCAGCCCCTCTCCCTCAGGGAGAGGGGAGTCAGATCCCGCCATACCAGTCACCCCCTCTCCCTCTCCCCGCGGGAGAGGGGCGTACAGTCTCACCCGTCTCGACTCGTTCTTGGGGTGAGGGAGACGCTCACCTCACCGACGACATCGTCTGGGCTGCGCTTGCCGAAGTCATGGACCCCGAAATTCCCGTCCTGTCGCTGGTAGATCTGGGCGTCATACGCGCGGTCTATCTCGCCGGAGACCAGGTCACAGTGACCATGACGCCAACGTTCTCTGGCTGTCCGGCGCTGGTCGAGATGCAACGGCTGATCAAAGAGCGACTGCAAGCGCTGGGCGCGAGCGAGGCAACGGTGAACGTCGTGCTGGCTCCCCCTTGGTCCAGTGACTGGATTAACGCCGAAGGGCGACGCAAGCTCAAGGCCTTCGGATTGGCGCCGCCACCTGTGCACGGCGGCGATGTCCAGATCATGCTTTTCGACACGGTCACCTGCCCGCGCTGCGACTCGGACGACGTGACGGTCAGGAACACGTTTGGTTCAACGCTCTGCCGGGCAATCTATTATTGCAACCGCTGCCAGGATGCCTTCGAGCAGTTCAAACCGCTATGAACGTTGTGATCATCGGCGACACGCCGTTTCTTGAAGAGATCGCGGGTCTTTGCGTCCGTGCCGGTCATGTCGTGCGCGCCTTGACCGTCGACACGATCCTGGGCGATTGGTCCGACCTGGAATATGCCACCGATCTTCTCAACGCCGACGTAGTTATCGAGGCGTGTCATCGTTCGCGACGCACCCGACGCCAGATGGTGTCTTTCGTCGAGACCGTTTATCCACCCGATACGTTGCTGCTGGTTTCGGCATTGACTGCCAGCACCACAGCGATTGCCTCATCGACCAGCGCGCCGCAACGGATTGTTGGCTACGGGTTACTGCCGCCGCTGGCCGATACGGGCATGGTCGAGCTGGCAGCCGGGCTGAACAGCGGCAAGGACGCGTTGCAGCAGGCCGCTGCCTTCTGGCGCACGGTCGGATACGAAGCGGCGGTCGTCGCCGACGGGCCAGGGCTGGTGCGCGGCCGGCTGATTGCTTGCATCATCAACGAAGCGGCCGGCGCCTTGCAGGACCGGGTCGCTTCAGCCGCGGACATCGACACCGCCATGCAACTCGGCACCAACTATCCGCACGGCCCGCTGGCATGGGCCGACCATTTGGGGCTGGACGTGGTGCTGGCGATCATGACCGGCCTGTACGAGGAGTGGGGCGAGGACCGCTACCGCCCCGCGCCGCTGCTGCGCCGCATGGTGCTGGCCGGCCGGCTTGGCAAAAAGACCCACCACGGCTTCTTTCGCTGGAAAGAGATCACCGAAAAAGGAGATTCACCATGAAGTTTGTCGCTCTCTATCGACAGCCCGAGGATCCGGCAGCGTTCGATGCCGCCTACGCTGAGCACCTCAAGCTGGCGGATGCGGTGCCGCACACCACTGGCTACACCCTCACCCGTTTCAACCGCTCGCTGTCCGGCGAGACGCTTTACCTGATGTTCGAGCTGCACTTTGCCGACCGCGACGCCATGAAAGCGGCCATGAACAGTCCTGAGATGGCCGCGCTCGGCAAGGATGCCCAGCAGTTCGGACCGCAAACCATCAGCATGGCCCTCGGTAGCGAGCAGTAGATAGCTGTGCAGGTGAGTCCCGCTCGTAGTAGGCGCTTCAGCGCCGTTTGGGGCGCTGAAGCGCCTACTACGAACAAGGATCGACTCTTGCAGTCCCGTCCCAGGCCCCATTCCCTAGCCCCCACTCCCCAACCATGACCTACGAAAACATCCAATTCGACGTAACCGACGGCGTGGCGACCATCACGCTCAACCGGCCTGACAGTCTGAACGCCTTCACCACAGCCATGATCGCAGAGACGGCCGACGCCCTCAAGCAGTGCGGACGTGACGCCGCCGTGCGTTGCGTGGTCATCACCGGCGCCGGGCGCGGCTTTACCGCGGGCCAGGATCTGGCGGAGGTGCAGGGCCGCGGCGACGAGTTTTCCATCGGACCGCACCTGCGCGCCGGCTACCACCGCATCATTAAGGGCATCGTTGGTCTGGAGAAACCGGTCGTTGCGGCGGTCAATGGTGTGGCGGCCGGCGCAGGCGTCGGAATCGTCCTGGCCGCCGACATTCGCATCGCCTCTGAGAAGGCCAGCCTTGTGCTGGCCTTCAGCAAGATCGGGCTGGTGCCGGACAGTGGGTTGAACTGGCTGCTGCCGCGGATGATCGGGCAGGCGCGCGCCTACCAGCTTGCGGTCACTGCCGAGCGGCTGGGCGCAGAGCAGGCGCTGGCGTGGGGGCTGTTCAACGAGGTCGTCCCGGCCGAGCAGCTCGCCGCGCAGGTGGATGCCTGGGCGCAGCGGCTGGCCAGCGGGCCCAGCATCTCCTTCGGGCTCACCAAACGCGCCATGAACCGCGCCTGGTCGCAGACCCTTGAAGAGGCGCTGGACTACGAGGCGTACCTGCAAGACACCGCCGCCCGCACCGCCGACAACAAAGAAGGCGTTGCGGCGTTCCTTGAAAAGCGAGCGCCGCACTACACAGGAAAGTAAACCATCAGGTAACTGACATGACATCGGACGAAAAGATAGCGGCGCTGCGGGCGCTGATGAGCAGCCACGCCATCGACGCATGGATCGTGCCCAGCGCTGATCCCCACCAAAGCGAATACGTGGCTGAGCGCTGGCAGGCGCGCGCCTGGATGACCGGTTTCAGCGGCTCCGCGGGCACGCTGGTCGTCACGAACGATCGCGCCGGGCTGTGGACCGACTCGCGTTACCATCTGCGCGCCGAGCAAGATCTTGCAGGTACATCGATCGAGCTGTTCAAGGATCGGTTGCCTGGCGTGCCGTCCTACACGGAATGGCTGGCAGGCCAGTTGCCGTCCGGCGCGACGGTCGGGTTCGACGGCAACGTGTTTTCCGTCAGCGACGTGGCAAAGCTCTCGCAGGCGCTGGCAGACAAGAAAATCGCGCTCAACTTCGAACACGATCTGATCGGTCAGATCTGGGCCGACCGGCCCGACCGACCGGCCGGCCCACTGTTTCTGCACGACATCCGCTTCAGCGGCGAGTCGCGCGCCGGCAAGCTGGCAAGGATCCGCGACAAGATGCTGCAACAGGACGCTCAGGTTCTCGTCCTGGCCGCGCTGGACGACATCGCGTGGACGCTGAACATCCGCGGCAGCGACGTGACCTGCAATCCGGTCGCGGTCAGCTACGCGGTGATCACCGACAGCGTGGCGCGCCTTTTCGTAGATGCGGGCAAGGTGCCGGCCGATGTAAGCACGGCGCTGACTGCCGACGGCGTTACGCTGGCGCCGTATGAGGCAATCGAGGATTATCTGCAGGAGTTGCCGGCCGGCGCCACCGTTCTGATCGATCCCGACAAAACCAGCTACAGGCTGGCCCAATCGATTGCGCCGGACTGCGAGGTCAAGCAGCAGACCAG
This sequence comes from Anaerolineales bacterium, assembly GCA_020634615.1. Lineage (GTDB taxonomy): Bacteria > Chloroflexota > Anaerolineae > JAAEKA01 > JAAEKA01 > JACKBK01. Next base: position 773,047 of record JACKBI010000001.1, on the reverse strand, counting down.
CCTCGCGCGCGCCATGAAGGTCGTCAAGAACGCCACCGAGTTGGATGGCATCCGCCAGGCCCATGTACGCGACGGCATTGCCATGGTGAAGTGGCTGCGATGGCTGGAAACCGAGGTGGCCAGCGGTGTTCACACCGAAGTCACGGCGGCTGCAAAACTGGAACAGATCAGAAGTGAGGCGGAGCACTACCAGGGTCTGAGTTTCAGCATCATCGCCGGCTACGCTGCGAATGGGGCCATCGGCCATTACAAACCGGAAGCGGCGACGGCGGCGACACTCCACCCGCAGAGCGTGCTGGTCGTCGATTCGGGCTCGCAGTACCTTGATGGCACAACCGATGTCACCCGCACGGTCAGTCTCGGATCGCCGACCGCGGAGCAAAGGCGGGCCTTCACCCGGGTGCTGCAAAGCCTCATCGGCCTGGCAACGGCGCAGTTTCCGCAGGGCACAACCGGGGTGCAGCTCGACGCTCTGGCGCGTGCCCCGTTGTGGGCAGAGGGCTGGGAATGCCGTCACGGAATCGGCCACGGCGTCGGCCACTTCCTCAACGTTCACGAAGGCCCACCGCGCTTCAGCCCTACCGGGACCGCGCCCATCGAGCCAGGCATGGTGATGAGCATCGAGCCGGGCGTCTATTTCGAGGGCCGCTTCGGCATCCGCATCGAGAACATGGTCATCGTCGCCGCCCGCGACGCCACCGAGTTCGGCAACTTCCACGGCTTCGAGACGGTCACACTCTGCCCCATCGACCTGAGCCTGGTGGATTTCTCGCTCCTCAGCCGCGACGAGCTTGCCTGGCTGAACAGCTATCACCAGTGCGTTTTCGACACCCTGGCGCCGCATCTTGCTCCTGAGGAACGGGAATGGCTGCGCCACAAGACCCGCAGAGCGGCATGAACAGACCGAATTTATCCTTTACGACAGTTGCCGTCATCGGCAGCGGCACCATGGGCCGCGGCATTGCCCAGGCCGCTGCGCTGGCAGGCTATCAGGTCACGCTCTGTGACATCGCCCGCGACTTGCTGACTGCGGCGCTGGAGCAGATCAGCGTGTCCATCGACGACGGCGTGCGCCGCGGCAAGACCAGCGAAGCGGTCGCGGCCGATGCGAAAGCTGCATTCACCCTTACCACCTCGCTGGCAGAAGCCGCGCAAGCCGGGCTGGTCATCGAGGCCGCGCCGGAGACCCTGGACCTTAAGCAGTCGATTTTTCGCCAGCTCGACGCAGCCGCACCGTCCGCGACGATCTTCGCCAGTAACACGTCCAGCTTGAGCATCAACGCGCTGGCCGGTGCGACGCAACGGGGCGACTGCTTCCTGGGGCTGCACTTCTTCAATCCGGCGCATCTGATGAAGCTGGTGGAGGTGATCAGCGGCGACGACACCAGCGACGCGACCCTGGCGGCCGCCGAGGCGTTCGTGGCGTCTCTTGGCAAGACGAGCGTCCGTTGCAAGGACACCCCGGCGTTCATCGTCAATCGCGTCGCGCGCCCCTTCTACGGCGAAGCCTTCCGGCTGCTGGGCGAGGACGCGGCAGACGTGGAAACCATCGACCGGCTGGTCGAATCGCTGGGTTTCCGCATGGGCCCCTTCCGCCTGATCGATCTGATCGGCTGCGACATCAACTTTGCGGTGACGCAGTCGGTGTACGACGCGTACTTCGGTGAGCCGCGCTACCGTCCACATCCCATTCAACAGCGGATGGTGCAGAGCGGGCGGCTGGGACGGAAGACCGGCGTTGGATTCTACCGATATGAAGAGAAGTGACCAGTCATCAGTTTTCAGTGATCAGTGAACAGAATGCGGCAGATCAGCGGATCACGTTCCGATCACTGGCTACTGACTACTGATCACTGGTGACTGGCTTCTGCAAACGAGGTGAACCATGACAGACTCAACAGTGATCGTCGAAACACGCGGGCGGGTTGGATTGATGCGCATCAACCGGCCGCGGCAGATGAACGCGCTGAACAGCGAGGTAATGGCGCAGATTCTGGCGGCGGTCGAAGCGTTCGACGCTGATCCCGATATCGGCGCGATGGTGCTGGCCGGCAACGAACGGGCCTTTGCCGCCGGGGCAGACATCAAGGAAATGGCCGGCATGGGCGTGGTTGACCACATCCAGAGCGGGCGCATCGCCATGTGGCAGCGGGTGCGCAGCGCGAAGAAGCCGATCATCGCCGCGGTGTCAGGTTTCTGCCTCGGCGGCGGCTGCGAGCTGGCCATGATGTGCGACATGATCGTGGCGTCGGAGACGGCGACCTTCGGCCAGCCCGAGATCAACCTCGGCATCATGCCCGGCGCGGGCGGCACGCAGCGGCTGACACGCGCGGTCGGCAAGGCGCTGGCTATGGAGATGGTGCTCAACGCGCGCTTCATCAGCGCGCAGGAGGCGCTGGTCCACGGGCTGGTCAACCGGGTGGTGCCGGTGGAGCATTTTCTGGACGAGGCGTTGACCCTGGCCGGCGAGATCGCCGCGCGTGCGCCGCTGGCCGTCCAGCTTGCCAAGCAGGCGGTCAACCAGGCCTTCGAGACCTCGCTGACCGAGGGACTGATGGACGAGCGATACCTTTTCTATATGCTCTTTGCCAGCCAGGACCAGCAGGAAGGCATGGCGGCCTTTGTCGAGAAGCGGCCGGCGAACTGGCAGGGCAAGTAATGGTGAATTGGTAGATTGGTAGATTGGTAGATTGGTGGATTGGTAGATTGGTGGATGAGTGGAAATGATGAGATCGTTTGTTGAGGTGGCGGCTGAGTCGCACTTTCCGTTGCAGAACTTGCCCTACGGTGTGTTCAGCACGGCGGATGAGCAGCGGGCGCGCTGTGCAGTGCGTATCGGCGACTTCGTGCTGGACCTGGCGGCGGTGGAGGAGGCGGGGCTGCTGGCGACGCGCTGCTTCAACCAACCGGCGCTGAACGCGTTTATGGCCGCCGGTCGCGAGGTGTGGACGGCGACGCGGCAGCGGTTGCAGTGGCTGCTAGACGCAGAGACGCCCGATCTGCGCGACTACTCGGCATTGCTGGCGCGCGCGCTGCTTCCAGTTGACACCGTGACCATGCACCTGCCGGCGCAGGTGGGCGATTACACCGATTTCTATTCGTCGCGCCACCACGCCGAGAACGTGGGGCGCATGTTTCGCGGCGCGGCGAACGCGCTGCCGCCCAACTGGCTGCATCTGCCGCTGGCTTATCATGGACGTGCCAGTTCGCTGGTGGTCAGCGGGACGCCGGTGCGCCGGCCCTGCGGGCAAACCCGGCTGGGCAACGCGAAAGCGCCGCTGTTCGGCCCCAGCCGCGCGCTGGATTTTGAGCTGGAGCTGGGGTTCTTCGTCGGGCCGGGCAACGAGTTGGGCGAGCCGATACCAGTGAGCCAGGCCTATCGCCACATCTTCGGCTTCGCGCTGATCAACGACTGGAGCGCACGCGACATCCAGCGTTGGGAATATCAGCCGCTGGGTCCGTTTCTGGGCAAGAATTTCGCCACGACCGTGTCGCCTTGGGTGGTGACGCTGGACGCGCTGGAGCCGTTTCTCTGCGACGGACCGGCCCAGGATCCGCCGCCGCTGCCCTATCTGTCCAGCAAGAACCACTGGACATACGACATTCACCTGGAGGCGCAGATCCAGAGCGCCGCAATGGGCGTGCCGGCCACCATAAGCCGCTCTAGTTTTCGCCACCTGTACTGGAACGTCTGCCAGCAACTGGCGCATCACACCGTCAACGGCTGCAACATGCGACCGGGCGATCTGCTGGCGTCCGGGACGATCAGCGGCCCGGCACCCGACTCGTATGGGTCGTTGCTGGAACTGGCATGGAACGGCACGCAGCCGCTTGACCTGCCAGACGGCACGCAGCGCACGTTCCTCGAAGACGGTGACACGGTGATCCTGACCGGCTGGTGCCAGGGCGACAGCTATCGGGTCGGCTTCGGCGAGGCGCGTGGGACGGTGCTGCCGACATCAGACGTTAACCGCTGAGACGCTGAAAATCTGAAAGAGAAGAATGCGATGACGTACTACTATCGTTTGGGCGACCTGCCTCACAAACGCCACACGCAGTTCCGCAAATCCGACGGATCGCTGCATCACGAGGAAGTGATGGGCATCCACGGGTTCGCGGGCATCCAGTCGATTTTGTACCACCTGTATCCGCCAACCCGCGTGCAGCGTATGGAGGTGCTGCGGCGTGATCACGTCGAATACGAAGAACAGGGGCCACTCCGTCACCGCCATTTTCGCACGGAAGGCGCGGCCGCCGGCGGCGACGCACTTGAGGCGCGTGTTCCGGTGGCGGGCAACGGCGATGTGATGCTCTACGTGGCGCGGCCTGACCGGGCCATGGATTACTGGTACAAACACAGCGCCGGCGACGACGTGCTCTTCATCCACGACGGCGAAGGGGTGCTGGAAACGCAGTTCGGCCTGCTGCGCTACCGGCCCGGCGACTACCTGGTGATCCCTACCGGCGTGCTGTGGCGGGTTGTCCCGGACGCCGGGTCACCGCAACGTCACTTGGTCATCGAGGCTGTCGGGCATATCGAGCCGCCGAAACGTTATCTGAATCGCTATGGCCAGTTCCTGGAGCACTCGCCTTACTGCGAGCGTGACATCCGCCCGCCCGACGAGCTGGTCACGGTCGACGAGCCGGGCGAGTATGAGGTGCGCGTCAAGGCGCGCGGCCAGATCAACCGCTTCTTCTACAGCCACCACCCGCTGGACGTGGTCGGCTGGGACGGCCACCTCTGGCCGTACGCCTTCAATATCGAGGACTTCGAACCGATCGTGGGTCGCGTCCACCAGCCGCCGCCGGTGCACCAGACGTTCGATGGGCCGGGCTTCGTGGTCTGTTCCTTTGTGCCGCGGCTGTTCGACTTCCATCCTGAGGCGATTCCGGCGCCCTACAACCACTCCAACGTCGACTCGGACGAGGTGCTGTACTACGTTGAAGGCGACTTCATGTCGCGCAAGGGGATCGAGCGCGCCAGCATCACCGTGCATCCCAACGGGATTCCCCACGGCCCGCATCCCGGCACCTACGAAGGGTCCATCGGCAAGAAGGAGACACGCGAGCTGGCGGTGATGGTGGACACGTTTCGACCGCTCCAGATCACCGCCGCGGCGCAGGATCTGGAGGATGACGGGTATCCGTTCAGTTGGCTGGAGTGAGACGAACCATTGAACCAGGCATGAGACAGACAGGATGACAGCAAAATGAACAACACCATGCAGCGCAAGGCAGCGCACAATCGGCACGCCGACGTGCCAATCACGACTGACGAAACAACACCGGCCGGCAACGGTCTGGCCGCATCGGGTGCGCGACCGGATTCCGGCCAGACCAGACAACTCAATCCCGCATTCGACTGGCGAAAACTGGCCCGTACTGCGATTCTCTCCCGCCGGCTGGACGAGATGGAGGAGCAGGAACTCGCGCCCAAGGGGCTGGTCAAATACCAGTTTTCAGCCCGCGGCCACGAGTTGACCCAACTGCTGCTCAGCCAGCTACTGACCGCGCCGTTCGATGCCGCCAGCGTCTATTACCGCTGCCGACCCTTCATGCTTGGATCGGGGCTGACCGCGGTTGAGGCGCTGACATCCGATCTGGCGCGGGCGGGCGGGATCAGCGACGGGCGGGATGTGGGGGTGGTCTTCAACATGCCGCGGCGAAGCGGCGCGCTGGTGTTGCCCAACGCTGCCGATGTCGGATCGCAGTACACACCGGCTGCCGGCTATGCGCAGGCGATCCGATATCGCGTAGACGTGCTGCGGCAGAAGCAGCTGAACGGAAGCATCGCTGTTGCGTTTGGCGGCGATGGTTCGGTGGCCGCCAACGGCTTCTGGTCGGCGTTGACCATGGCCACGACGCTGGAATTGCCGCTGCTGTTCGTCATCGAGGACAATGGCTACGCGATCTCAGTGCGCAGCCCGCTGCAAACGCCCGGTTCCAACATCGCCGCCAACCTGGCGTCCTTCAGCAACCTGGCTGTCTGGGATGGCGACGGGACCAACCCGCACGAGGCGGCTGAGCTGGCTTTGCAGGCCGTGGCACACGTGCGCGCCGGCCGCGGCGCCGCGTTGTTGCGGGTGACCGCGCCGCGGCTGGCCGGCCACTCCAGCGTCGATTCGGCGGCTTACAAGTCAGCCGAAGAGCGGGCCAGTGACCAGGCGCGTGATCCGCTGCCGGCTTTGCAGCGCGCGCTGACCCGCAGCTTGATGACAGCCGCCGAGTGGCAGGCGCTGGAGGAAGACGTGCAGACTGAGCTGGCGGCGGCCCGCGAGCAAGCGCTGGCAACCCCCGAGGCAGACGTGACCCGGGTCACCCGTTTTGTCTGGCACGATCCACGCACTCCGGCCAAAGCTGGCGGGCTGGCAGCAGAAGGAATCACGCTGCCGGCAGGCAACCCTGTGCGCAGACCGCCCGACCCGACCCGCATCACCATGATCGAAGCTATCCGCCGGACGCTCGATATCGAGTTGGCGCAGAATGACCGGCTGCTGGTCTTCGGCGAGGACGTCGGCGTGAAAGGGGGTGTCCACACCGCCACCCAGGACCTGCAACGGCACCATGGCGACGGCCGCGTTTTCGATACCAGCCTGTCGGAGGAGGGGATCATCGGCCGGGCGGTCGGGATGGCGCTGGCCGGATTGATGCCGGTGCCCGAGATCCAGTTCCGCAAGTACGCCGACCCGGCCACCGAGCAGATCAACAACTGCGGCACGATTCGCTGGCGCACCGCCAACAACTTTGCTGCGCCCATTGTGGTACGCATCCCTGGCGGCTACCGCAAGATCGGCGACCCGTGGCACAGCGTCACCAGCGAGGTGACCTATGCGCACGCGGTGGGCTGGCGCGTGGCAGTTCCGTCCAACGCGGAGGACACTGTGGGGCTGCTGCGCACGGCGCTGCGCGGCAACGACCCGGTGATCTTCTTCGAACACCGCGCGATGCTCGACGCAGCCTGGGCGCGCCGTCCCTATCCGGGCGACGACTATGCGCTGCCCTTCGGGTCGGCCCGAATCACCGTTGCCGGCGAGGACCTGACGGTGGTCACCTGGGGCGCGATGGTGGAGCTGTGCGAAACGGCGGCCCGGCAATGCGGCGCCAGCGCGGAAATCATCGATCTGCGCACGCTGGTGCCGTGGGACGCAGACATGGTGCTGGAATCGGTGCGCCGGACGTCCAAAGTGTTGATCGTCCACGAAGATATCGAACTGGGCGGCTTTGGCGCGGAGATCGCGGCCACCATCAGCCAGCAGGCGTTTCTGGATCTGGACGCGCCAGTGACCCGTATCGCGACTCCAGGCGTGCCGGTGCCATTCAGCCAGCACCTGATGGCAGGCGTGGTGCCGTCGGTGGACCGCATCCGCGCGGCGATGGAGGAGTTGTTGGCGTTCTAGGAACGTATGTCGATTTTCCAGATCGACCGCCGCCGCGGGCGGTATGGTAGGCATGTGAAGAGTGACGATCTGGAAGATCGTCGTACATTCGGAGGCGTGGGCTGCTGTGTGGTGAAGCGGAACGATTTGGAAAATCGCCCTACAAGTCCCGCCGCGAACAGGAATCTATGAACTACGAAGACTACCAACACATTCTGTTTGAGCGGCGCGGGCCGCATATCCTGTGGATGACCCTCAACCGGCCCGCCCAGTTGAATGCGGCCGACGCGCGGCTGCACACCGAACTGGTGGAGGTGTGGAAAACCGTCGACCGCGACCCGTGGGTACACGTGGTGGTGGTGACAGGCGCAGGCCGCGCGTTTTCCGCCGGGGGAGATCTGGCGCTGGTGGAGAACGCCTACCGCAACATCGAGGAGGTGACGCGCATCCTCGACGAGGCGCGCGATCTGGTCTACAACATTCTGCACTGCAGCAAGCCGGTAGTGTCGGCCATCAACGGCGCGGCGGTGGGCGCGGGGCTGGTGGTGGCGCTGCTAGCCGACATCAGCATCGCGTCGGACCGGGCGCGGCTGGCTGACGGACACGTGCGCATGGGTGTCGCGGCCGGGGATCACGCCGCGATCATCTGGCCGCTGCTGTGCGGCATGGCCAAGGCGAAGTATTACCTGATGACCAGTGAGTTTGTCAGCGGTGAGGAGGCCGAGCGGATCGGGCTGGTGAGCCTGTGCGTGCCACACGACCAGTTGCCCGACAAGGCGATGGAAGTGGCGACCAGGTTGGCCACCGGGCCGCGCCATGCCATCAAGTATACCAAGCGCGCGCTGAACCAGTGGCTGTTGCAGGCCGCGCCGATCTTCGATCACTCGCTGGCGCTGGAGATGCTGGGGTTCTTCGATGAGGACATGATGGACGGCGTGCGCGCGCTGCGGGAGAAGACGGAGGCGCGGTATACGTCGAGCGCGGGAGGAGAGTAGGAAGGAAAGCGGGCAAAGAGGGGAAGGAAAAGAGGGGAATGAGGGAAAGATCTGTGGTTCTTTGAAGAACTTGACCTACGTTGCCGGTTGCACGATTTCGGGGTCGTCGTTGCCGACGTAGTTGACTCGTTTCGAGACGGGGAAGGCGGTCAGCAGGTCGGCGGGGAAGGGGCGCAGCATGTCCAGCCAGATCGCCTGATCGGCGGCGTTGTCCAGCCAGATCGCCTCATGCTCGCGAGGCAGGATCACCGGCATGCGGTTGTGGATCGGTTCCAGCAGGTCATTGGGGGACGTAGTGATGATCGTAAAAGTGCGCAGCAGATCGCCCGTCGGCTCTTTCCACGTTTCCCACAGGCCGGCCATCGCAAACGGTTCGCCCGTCTTCAGCGTGATGCGCATGGGAACCTTGCCATCCGCGGTTTTCTGCCATTCGTAGAACCCGTCTGCCAGCACCAGGCAGCGGCGTTTCTTGAGCGCCGTGCGAAAGGAGGGTTTCTCGGCCAGCGTCTCGCTGCGGGCGTTAATCATGCGGCTGCCGATGGCGGGATCCTCAGCCCAGAACGGCACCAATCCCCAGCGCAGCAATTGGATGTGACGTTCGTCCTCGTTGAGAATCACCGGCAGGTCCTGCGTCGGTGCGGCGTTGTAGCGCGGTTGAAGCCCTTGTTCCGGCAAGCTGGCATCGAAGCGTTCCGCCAGTCGTTCCGGGTCAGCAAAGATCGAAAATCGTCCACACATCGCACACCTCCAGGGTATCCACAGTCGCACCGATGTTCTGATTGTACACCAGAACGACGTCGCTGCCAACTCAAAGTGCCGGGTCTGACACAGTCCCCGGCATGTCGGCCACATACAACAAGGCCCCGGCAATATGCCAGGGCCTTGTCTGTCGCCGCTCCCCACACCCCGCCAAACATTCAATGCACGCTTCCTTCAAAACCGGCGACCGTGTAATCATCCATTGGTCTGATGTATTAAACGGCAGCCATGTTGGATTTACGGCATCTGCGCGCGAATTTCGCGGCAAATTCGCCAACAAACGGCTGGTGCAGAAATGGCAGGGGGAGACCGCCTGAATCAGCCGGCGTCGAGGCCGTAGCAGGTCGCGCCGTAGAGCGCTGCGTTGCGATGCAGGATGACGTGCACGGGGAAGCGAATCAGTACCGTGGAGAAGCGTCCTTTGTTGAGGAAGGCCTGCATGAAGTAGGTATGCTCCAGCCAGGGCAGGATACGGGGAGGAATGCCCCCGCCCAGATAGATGCCACCGGTAGACATCAGCTTGAGGGCAAGATTACCGGCCTCGGCGCCCAGGATCGACACGAACAGGCGTAGCGTCTCGACAGCCAGCTCGCAAGGCTGCTCCAGGTGGCGCAGCGCAGCGTTGACCACCACTGGCGTCGGATCGTCAGCCTCCACAAGCTGCGCCGCCAGCCAGGGCGGCTCGGGCGCATAACCGGAGTCCTTAAGGTAGCCATAGAGGTTGGCAATCCCCAGACCAGAGCAGACCTTCTCGTAGCTGACGTGATCGAAACGCTGCAACATGTAGCGCAGCAGACCCAGTTCCAGGGCATCGGTGGGACCGAAGTCGGCGTGACCACCTTCGGATGCGAATGCCTGATAGCGGCTGCCGTCCCAGGTCAGATAGGCCTCGCCCAGGCCGGTGCCGGGTGCGATGACCGCGATGGGGCCGTGGGTCACCGGCTCGGCGTGGTTGAGGGTGTGCAGATCCTGCGGACTGAGATAGGGAACCGCGTAGGCAATCGACTGGAGGTCGTTGAGCAGCGTCACGTTTTCGATCCCCAGCAGCTCGCGCAGACGGGTCTCGCGGATCAACCAGGGGAGGTTGGTGATGCTGGCCTGGCCGCCAACTACAGGGCCGGCGACGCCAAACACGGCGCGCTCGACCGGAAACTGAAATTCCGCGGTGAACGCCTGGACAATGGACTCGAGATTAGGATAGGCGCTGCTGGCGTACTGTTTCTCGGCCAGCGCCTCGCGCGGGCCTTTTTCCTGAGAAAATACCGCCAACTGGGTCTTGGTGCCGCCGATATCGCCTGCTAACAACATCTTGCACTCATCTTTCGCGGGATTGCGGTTGCCGTCGATTGCGACTTCCGGGGTGGCCATTCATCGTCGACTCTGGAAGTCCGTGCGGAGAGCTTCTCAGACGACCACCAGCGAGTCGTCGCTGCCGTATTCGTTGGCCTCGTAGCCGTCGGCTGCCCAGTCGTTTTCCCAACGGTGGCCATCGATCAGATACTTGAAGCGGTAAGTGCGTCCGACCTGGAGCGGGATGGTCAGGGCAAAGGTGGAATCCGGGCGTCGCTCCATGGGATAGGCGCTGGGGTTCCAGTTGTTGAAATCACCGCACAGCATCGCGCTGGTGGCTCCGCCCTGGTTGGGGAGTTCGAAAGTGACACGACAGGTGCGGCCTGCGCCGCTGTAGGTTTTCGTCAGCAACGGTCTGCTCCTTGACGTAACGCGCTGGCGCGGTGGCTTCACACATACCGGCCAGACCGAAGGGGTGGCTCTTTGCCAGAGCGCATACGTTGATCGTAGCAAGTATAACCGGAGCGGGCCGGGCTGCAAAAAAACAGTTTGCGACCCATGCCAGACTGTGTTACGATGCGCCGATGAAGCGCAAGCTGCGCGGCCTGAAGCGCACCGACATCCAACTTGACTTCGATCTCTATCGCGTCAGCGTCCCGATCCCTGGCGTGGCCGGCGACGAGTTGAGCGTGGTCGATATCCACCCGCCCGGCGTGGATCGCACCATCGTCTTCGTGCATGGCTACGCCGGCTGCGCCGAGACCTGGGAACACCAGATCAACCACTTCTCGCGCGACTTCCGGGTCGTCGCGCCCGATCTGCGCGGCCACGGCCAGAGCGACGCCCCCTTTACCCGTTACACCATGCGCGAACTGGTGGCCGATCTGTTTGCCATCTCGCAATTTCTGGAACTGCCCGATCAGTTCGTGCTGGTGGGGCATTCCTTCGGCGGCTCGATCTGCGTCGAGTATGCCAACGTCCACCCGGAGCAGATCGAGCGGCTGGTGTTGATCGCCACCGCCGGTGAGTATCCGTTGCGCCGCACTGCGTCGCTGGCCTACCACATTCCGACTGCCATGCTGCGGCCGATCTGGAACTACCGGCCGCGCTGGAACGCTGAGCTGCATGTCGTCAAACGCATGGCGGTCAACAACATGGCCCAGTGGCAGGGTTGGTCGCTGATGCGCGCCATCCAGGCGCCGACGCTGATCATCACCGGCGAGCGCGACACCTACTTCCCGCGTTACGTCTTTGAGGACGTTGGCCGCATCATTCCCGGCGCGCAGGTGGTGGATGTCGGCGCGTCGCGCCATAAAGTGCAGCTTGAGCGCCATCAGGCCGTCAACCGCGCCATCGAGCGCTTCGTCGAGGACACGGAACGGCGAGCCGCGTGGCGCGAGGTGGACAAGCCACCCGATTCCGAGGCCGGCCGCCCCTGGCTCAAGCTGTACAGTAAGGGCACGCCGCCGACCGTTCCCATTCCGCGCCGCCCGCTGCATGAGTTTCTTGAAAGCGCAGCCGAGGCGCTGCCGCGGCGGGCCGCCACGGTGTTTTACGGCCAGCGGCTGACCTATTCCCGCCTCAACCAACTGGCCAATCAGATCGGGCAGATCCTGCACGGCCAGGGCGTGCAGCCGGGCGACCGGGTGATGATTCTGCTGCCCAATATGCCGGAGCATGTCGCGGCCTTCTTTGGCATCCTCAAGATCGGTGGCGTCGTGGTATTGCCGCATGCCGACGCGACTGCCCAGGATGTCAGCGCGCAGGCACGGGCCAACAATGTGGTGGCGCTGATCACGTTGCATTCTCTGGCCGATCTGGCGGCCGATCTGCGCAAGGGCAGCGCTATGCGTGACGTGCTGCTGGTCGATTTGACCCGCGACGCAGCCGCGGCCGAGCGCGCGATGCTGGACCGGCTGGGCCGTCCGACCGGGCCGTCCGATATGCCCGATGCCAGCCAGCCAGCCGGCGCAGCCGTAGGCCGCTCGCTTCGGGTCTTGCTGCGCGACGCTCCCTTCGATGCGCCGCGGTCCGATGTGGACGGCGACGAACTGGCAGTGATCATCTACACCAGCGGGGTCACCGGGCCGGCCAAAGCGGTGCGGCTGACACATGCCAATCTGGCGGCCAACACATTGCAGGTGCGCCACTGGATACCTGATCTGCGCTACGGCCAGGAGACATTCATCACCGTGCTGCCGCTCTGCCATGCCTACGGGATGACGGTCGCCATGCTGCTGCCCATCGCAGTTGGGGCGACCATGCTGCTGCTGCCGCAGTCGGATGTGCCGGAAATCTTGCACAACATCTTTTCGTTCAAACCGACCTTCTTTCCGGGTACCCCCGATATGTTTGCGGCCATCACGCGCGCCTCCAACATCCGCAGCTATGGCCTGTCATCGATCCGCGCTTGCATTTCCGGCGCAGCCCCGCTGCCGGTCGAAGTGCAGGAAGCGTTCGAGAAGCTGACGCAGGCGCGCCTGCTGGAAGGCTATGGCCTGAGCGAAGCTGGGCCGGTGACCCATGCCGATCCGCCGGAGCGCGGCCATCGCGCCGGTTCCATCGGTGTGCCGCTGCCCAACACCGACGCGCGCGTGGTCGATCGTCGCACCGGCCAGGATCTGCCGCCAGGCAGCGTGGGCGAACTGCTGGTCAAAGGGCCGCAGGTGATGGCAGGGTATGCCGGCGATGGCGTGGGTGTCGACGCCGCCGGCTGGCTGCGGACCGGCGATCTGGCAATCATGGACGCCGACGGGTTTTTCCAGTTCATCGGCCGCACCGGCGACGTGATCGAGAAGGCTGGCCGCGACATCTACCCGCGCGACGTGGAGGAAGTGCTCTACGAGCACAACAAGGTGCAGGAAGTCGCGGTGGTCGGTGTCGAAGGCGGTGCGGGCAACCAGCGGGTCAAGGCGTTCGTTGTCCTGCGGGTCGGCACGACAGTCGGTGTTGACGAACTGCGCGAGCACTGCCGCCGCCGTCTGGACGACGAAGCAGTGCCAGACGAGATCGAGTTACGCAGCGAACTGCCGCGCACCGCGCTGGGCCAGGTGCTGACGCGCGCGCTGCGATAGCAGCGACAACCGCAGACAACATCTTGCCCAATTCGCAGTATCTGTGTACCATCATGCTAAACCAAGCCGGAATACCCAGTGACACTTTGTACAACTGATCGCCGAATCCATTGCGCAGCTGGCTTATGCCGATAAGCACATTTGCGTGCGCCTACAGTTTGCGAGCGTTGTTTTCCAGCAAGCTACTGAGATGTCCTGAACTTATGCGTAAGAGTCTGATTTGTCTGGAAGTTCTGACACTGCTATCGGCTCTTTTGAGCCTGTTCGCAGCGCCCGTAGCTGCCAGCAACACTTTGGGTGAAAACGACAGCGCCGCCGCGAGACGGCTGCTTCAGGATGCTCCACCCCTGGTATGGTCTGCGCCGATCAATCTTTCGAATTCGCCCACGACTGTCTCGCGATATCCTGACATTGTTGCTGATCCATCGGGGCGCGTGCATGTAGTATGGGTGGAACAAGACGATCTAACGGAGGCTGGTTTCGATCCCGATCGAGGACCGGTTTACAGCTCCAGCGAGAGCACCGTGATGTATACATCGTTAGTGGACGATGTCTGGTCGCCTCCTGTTGATGTCACATTTGACGTTAGTCCCTTTGGGCTGATCTTGCCCCGAATTGCCGTAGACCATTCGGGGGCGGTCCAAATCATGTATTTGCGCGGCAGTGGGCATTGGCTTCTTTCTTCGCTAGCGGGCCAAGATCCGACATCGGCGCGCAACTGGCGGCTGCCGCTCAATGTCAGCCAGTTGTGGGGCAGTCCGGCGGTCGAGCGCTTCGGAGACATGCTGATCGATACCAATGGTACCATGCATGTTCGGTTTGCAACCCAGTCTGAAGGCCCCCAGGTGCACGACTCGGGTATCTATTACACCAGCACCGATGACTCGGGCTATAGCTGGACACCACCTGCCGAAATCGGAAATGTCGGTGAAACGGCTTTGTTTGAAGTGCGCGCCTTCGGATCGAACTGGATTCTGGATGATCAAGACCACATCTACGCGATTGTGCATCAGTTTTTCGGCGGCAAAAACCTGGCGGCACTCATCGTCTCCAAAGACCAGGGCATTTCCTGGTCTGATCCGCTGCCACTCAACGCCGAAGACGTTGAAGCCGCGTGGATCGCCGTCGTTGGCAATGAACTGCACGTGTTCGTCTCCGAGAATGCGCAAGTCATTACGCATCGCTATTCGCTGGACGGCGGCGACTCGTGGTCACCCAGTGTGAAGGTTGCTGACACCTACCTACCCTGGCTGTATGGCGGCATTGCGGTTGCCCATGACAGTCTGGGACGGTTGCTCATCGCCTATCCTGAGGAGGGCGACATCTGGACGCGGTTGTGGGACGGATTCCAGTGGTCAACTCCGGTTAACGTGTCCCAGAGTCCGCAACAACTCGACTTCTGGCCGCGCATGGTGATATCTGAGGGCAATCAGGCTCACCTGGTTTGGTACAGCGGCTACCAGGAACTGCCGCTGTACGATGTACTCAAGCGACTGGACCAGGGGGAGTACGAAGTTCGCTATTCGCAACTTGAGCTCGACGCGCCGGCGCTGGCGACTTCCCCCTATCCGACGACCATGCCAGCGGCAGTAGTTACGAGTACGCCCGCTGGCGATAGTAACTCGCTGACGCAAGCCAGCCCCAGTGCGACCTCCCCGGCCCCTCTGGAGTTTTCCCGTGAACCGGGCACCGAATCTCAGGGAACCCAGACACCGCTGATACTTGGCGCTCTTGCCTCCTTGGGCGTGGTCGCAATTGTCGTGGGTATTTCGCTGAAGCGACGATGAGGCAAGCGGGACGGATACGCTTGATCTCAACGGATCTGAATTGACCTTTTTTCCGAGGACAGATGAAAACTCTCGTTACCGGCGGCGCTGGTTTTATCGGATCACATGTTGTCCGCCATTGCCTGGCGCTGGGCCAGCAAGTCGTGGCGCTGGACGATTTGAGCGGTGGATTCGAAGATCAGGTACCGGCCGATGCCATCTTTGTCTGTGGCAGTGTAACCGACCAGGCGCTGATTCAGGACCTGTTCGCCGCGCACGACTTCGACTACGTGTACCATCTGGCGGCCTATGCCGCCGAAGGGCTGTCGCACTTTATCAGACGGTTCAACTACAGCAACAACCTGATCGGCAGCATCAACCTGATCAACGAGTCGGTCAAGCACGACATCAGGTGTTTCGTTTTCACATCATCGATTGCGGTCTACGGCGCCAACCAACTGCCGATGCGTGAGGATTTGACGCCACAGCCAGAGGATCCCTACGGCATCGCAAAATACGCGGTTGAGTTAGACCTGGCAGCGGCGCACGAGATGTTCGGGTTGAACTACATCGTCTTTCGTCCGCACAACGTCTACGGTCCCAACCAGAATATCGGCGATCGCTATCGCAACGTCATTGGCATCTTCATGAACCAGATTATGCAGGGCAAGCCAATGACAATCTTCGGGGATGGTTCGCAGACGCGCGCGTTCAGCTACATCGATGACGTAGCGCCTCACATTGCCCAAAGCGTGACAGTGCCTGCCGCCTATAACCAGGTGATCAACATCGGCGCCGACACGCCCTACAGTGTAAAGTATCTGGCCCAGATTGTGGCGCAGGCTTTCGCTGTCGAGCCGGAGATCGAGTTCTTGCCGGCGCGCAACGAAGTGGTTCACGCTTACTCCGATCACGAAAAAGCGCGCCGACTCTTCGACCAGTCGTCCATGACTGACATCGAGGAAGGGATTGCCAAGATGGCAACCTGGGCGCAAGCGAGCGGCGCCCGCCACAGCAGTGACTTCAGCGAGGTGGAAATCACCCGAAACCTACCTTCTAGTTGGCGGCCGGCAGGTCAGCCTTAGCCCACATCTCCAGTATCCATGAGTGGACCAATCGTTACGTTCAGCCTCCTGAACTGGAATCAAACCGATTTCACGTTGGCATGTTTGCGCTCGCTGGCGCGCCAGGATTATCGCAACCATCGCGTTGTGTTGGTCGACAATGGATCTGACCCCGAGTCGCTCAAGCCGATCGCCGATGAGTTTCCTGACATTACGCTCATTCGCAATCAGCACAATATCGGCTTCACCGGCGGTAACAACCAGGCCATCGAACGCGCTCTGGCCGACGGCGCCGACTATGTGATGTTGCTCAACAACGACACGGAAGTCGCGCCGGACATGTTGCGACTGCTAGTCGATTTTGCAGAGGCCGATTCGCGTATCGGCATTGTCGGGCCGTTGATCTATTACTATGACGCCCCGGATCACATATGGTTTGCAGGCGGACTCGTTGATCCAGACTCGGCTGCTGCCAGGGCCTTGGGCGACGGGGAAGTGGATGACGGCAGCCGCAGCGCTGCTAAAGTAGACTACATCAGCGGCTGCGCCTTGTTGATCAAGCGTGAGGTCGTGGAAAAGATCGGCCTCATCGATGATCGCATGTTCATCTACTACGAGGAAGCCGACTGGTGCGCCAGAACACGTGAGGCCGGATACGACATCTGGTTTGTACCGACCGCCAAAGTCTGGCACAAGATTAGCATGCAAGTGCGCGGCGTGTCACGGCGTTACATCTATCTGATGACACGCAACCGGCTGCTCTATCTGCGCAACCGGCGCGCGCCGGCGTGGCGCATAATCTGGGAATGGGCCGCCAACGATTTGCGCCAGGCAGCGCTGTGGGCCATACTGCCACGTTACCGTGATCGTCGCCCGATGGCCGAATACAAACTGCGGGGAGTGACCGATTTTCTGCGCAATCGATTTGGAGAGCCGCCGTTCCCTCGTTAAGTCACCCGAACAGCGGAACCTTGCATTCAGCCTGCCAGCCCTGCCGTTTCCAAACCGCGGACCGGGTGGTGAAGTCTCTGTTTGGCGTGAAAACATCATGTTCAGTCGAATCAATCTGAAGCGGCTCATCGTCGCACTGTCTATTCTGGGGGTCCTGCTGTTGTGGGCGCTTAGCTTTGCGCCGCATATTCAGGATGACGACACCATCTATATTACGCTGGCCAAGTCGCTGGTCGAGCAGGGGCGGCTGGCTGCTCCGCAGGTCGTCGGTCAGCCACCGCTCACCTACCAGCCGCTGCTGTCGATCATGATCAGCCCGATCCTGCGCTGGTTTCCTTCTTTTCCTGGCAATCTCATCCCGTTGACCGCCGGATCCTCGCTTCTGTTTGGGCTCATCTCGCTGGCGCTGTTCTATTGGCTGCTGCGGTCGGAAAGTCTGTTGACGGAAACTCAACGCTGGTTGGTCTGGCTCCTGGCAGCCACCAGCTTCGTGTTGATACCCTACGTCGTTCAGTATGTTATGACCGAGACTCTCTACATGATGATCTCATTGGCAGCCATTTTATTGCTAATGAGATATGAGCGTGCAGGCTCGGCTGTGGCATGGTCAGGACTTCTGACAGGGGTTGCGCTCGGTCTGTCTTATTACGCGCGCGCTGTGGGGGCGACTCTGATTGTTGCAAGCATGTTGTACTTGCTGCTGGCGCGACGCAACGTCCGCAAGACGGCTGTAACGGCGCTGGTGGTCGCTTTGACTGTCGCGCCCTGGTGGTATAGAAACGCTCAACTGGGCGCGGAACCTCTTGGCGGACGGTACACCAACCTGCTCTGGCGCAAGAGCTACTGGTTGCCCGTATCGGAAACCATCAGCGGCCCTCTGGAACTGGTCAGTCGTGTGTTGAGCAATACGTGGGCGCATATCTCCGATTCCATGCCATCTCTCTTTGTGCCCTGGCTGACCCATCCAACCTTGACCGCACGACTGACAGCCGCTGGTCTTACCTGGATTCTGCCGCTGGCGGGAGTTATCATCGCGTTGGTGATCCTGATCGGGTTCGTCTATTCATGGCGGCGCAGATTCACCGTGCTCCATCTCTATCTGCCGCTCTACGTCGCCCTGATCCTGCTGCCGCCATGGGTCACCATTCGCAATTGGGTGCCCGTTATCCCATTCCTATATCTGTGGTTCGCGCTGGGGCTGGTTGCCGTTTCCAGATGGTTGGCAGGGCGTTTTGAGGCGCGCAGTTTTCAGCGGCCCACCTGGGTAGCGGCGGTCCTGGTCATCCTCCTTTTGTCGAATCTGATCCGCGACGTTGGACATGTGCGCCGCGGCCAGGAGTTCCGGCAATATGGCGTTCCCTGGCCCATCGAGGAGCGCGTCCTGGCCGAGGCATCGGCATGGATCGTTGACAACACCAGGCCAGAAGATCTGGTGCTGCACATTCAGCCTCAACTCCTTTATCTGTACACAGGGCGCCAGACAACTGAATTGCTGGCCTCCAACGACCCGGTGCAGATTTCGACGCTGGATCCGCAGGCTGTTGTTGCTGATGTCTATCAGGAATTCGACTACGTCGTGCGCTTCAGCCACAAAGACCTGATCCCCGGCCTGGCTGAAGAACTGGCTCGACATCCCGCGAATTTCGAGCTGGTCTATGATAACGATGCCGAGCCGAGGATTCAGGTGTATCGTGTTCGCAAACCCCGGGCTGCCATTGACGCGAGCAGCTCGCTGGTATCGCAAGCGCAGCTCGCTTCTGGTCCGATGTACAGATGAGTCTCACGAAGCGACTTGCGGGCAACACCCTGGCCAACTACCTGGGCACGATTGTCGTCTTCGTAACCAGCCTGTTTTTGGTTCCGTTTACGATCAACACGCTTGGGACGACGGAATACGGCATCTGGGCGCTGATCCTCTCCACATTCGGGTTCCTGGGGCTGATCGACTTTGGCCTGGCAAACGCGCTGGCCAAGTATACAGCGGAATACAACACGCGCAACGATCAACAAACCGTTGACAGCATGACGAGCACGCTGTTCTTCGTGTTCGCCGGTATTGGTGCCATCGTTTTTCTGGGGATCACTGCATTTTCGTTTCGATTCGCCCAGTTCTTTGATGTTTCTCCCCAGTATGCGGTAGAAGCTCAAATAGCAATCGTTATCTTTGCAGTTCGCATCGGGTTGTCGCTGCCGTTGAGCGTCTACAATGCTATCACGGTTGGCCATCAGCGCTACCTGTTGCTGAACACCGGCGTTGCGATCAATCAAATCATAACCCTGGTTCTCACGGTCGTCCTTCTGACGGCGGGCTGGGGAATCGTGGGATTGGCAGTGGCGCAACTGGTAACTGCAATTACGCAGCCGGTGTGGCTGCGGTGGATGTTGAAACGCCAGGCGAATATCGCCGTTCATATTAGACCATCCAGCGCAAACCGCGCCTTGCTGGCCATCATGTTGAGCTATAGCACATTCATGTTCATCACGATGTTGTCGGCTCAGCTCGAAAGCAGCGCAGGCCCCATTATCGTCGGGCGAATGGTCAGCATCGACGCTGTCACCAGCTATTCTATCGGTGTCAAGGTCGGTTCGCTGGTTCGCCAGTTTACCTTTCCCATGGCTACGGCGCTGTTTCCCGCGTTCTCAGCGCTGTATGCTCTGAAAGACAGCCAGCGCCTGAGCCTGTTGCTCACGCAGAGCTTGCGCGCCTCTGTTATCGTGACCTTGCCGGCGGTGGGTATCACGTTCGTGTTGGCAGCCCCCTTGATCTCGGTCTGGATCGGGCCGGAATATGCCAGCAGCGCCGTTGTTGCCCGCATCATGGTGCTGGAAGCGCTGGTGCTGCAATTGATGATGACCTCCAGCAGCTTGTTGCTGGGAACCGGCGATCTCAAGCTCTATTCAGCGCTGCATGCCATGGCGCTGGTGGCCAGTGTAACCCTGGGTATCTTTGCAGCCCCCCGCTGGGGAGATGCCGGTGTTGCCATGGCAAGCCTTCTGGCGTGGAGCCTCGTGTTGCTGGTCACCATTCCCTATACCGCCAGGATTGCGCAGGTGAGAGTTGCGAGCGTGCTGACAACCGCGTTTATTCGACCATTCCTGGCCCTTGTGGTAGCATGTTTGGGGTTGCTAGCGTTGCGTGAATGGCATTATCCAGACAATTTCCTGTCGCTGGCATTGGAGGCCTGCAGCGCAGGTCTGGTCTATCTGCTGCTCGTCTGGGGCTTCTGTCTGACCGCCGAGGAAAAAGCGCGCTTCCTGAACTACGTTCGAAGCTTTGCACTGAGATTTGGTCCGAATGCAGGTCGATAACGATCATGAACTGTAACTGGTCGATTACCACAACTGGAGAATTCACCATTCTTGGTGGCAATACGAAGGCCATGACTGACAGGATAAATGAGGCCTCAGCGTGACATCGTCGAAAGAGTACTCTGCCAGCGCGCCAGGGCTATCACGAAGGCGCCAGCTTGACGCCATGTGGCGCGGCCGGGGAAATCGTGCGTTTGCCATCCTGCTGGTCGTCGCTGTGCTCCTTGGGGCGGCAATCGGGGGGCTGGTGGCATCGCCGCTTGTCCTGCTTGCCATTGCAGGCTTGATCGGCGTGCTGCTGCTGGTCCAAACCCCTGCCCTTGGCCTGGTCGCCCTGCCTCTGCTGGCGATCTTTGTCCCATTTGCCGTCAAGGCCAGTGCCGATGTCGAGATCAACATCGCTGTGATTGTGATTCCTGCGATCGTTGTGGTGTGGGTGTTGCATGCGATGCGTGAGCGCAGATTCGAGATTGTGCGCTCGGAAGTCAACCTGCCTGCGCTGGCTTTCCTGGGTTCGGCCGTGCTTTCCTGGATTCTGGGCAACGTCTATTGGGACGTATTTGTGCCGCGACCGCACAATATTATCCTGGTTCAATTTGGCCAGTTCGCGCTCTATGCCTTCTCGTTTCTTGCTATGTGGGTGGCAGCCAGCTTGCTTGTGGAACAGCGCTGGCTTCAGTGGATGACCTATTCCTATATATTGTTCGGCGGCATTGCAGCACTGCTGTTCGTGCCTGCGTTCTTGAATGAAATTGCAGAGGCAATGGTTGCCCCCGGAGCGGCCTATAGCCCGTACTGGGTCTGGCTGACAGCAATGGCAGCCAGCCAGCTATTGTTTAACCGGCGCATCGGCCCGTGGGGCAAGGGCGGGCTGATTGTCATTTTGGCTACTTTGCTCTATCTGACCCTGATCAAGACTGGCCTCGGCTGGGTGTCGGGATTCTTGCCGATGACTGTCGTCATAACTACGTTGTTGGTGATGCGCTATCCGCGGCGTGCTATTCCGCTGTTCGCAGCGATGACGGTCGTGATCCTGGCCAATCGAACCGCCCTGCTGCAATCGCTGGGATTGGACCGGGAGATCCAGGACAGCGGGGGCGGGCGGTTGGGACACTGGACCATTGTCTGGGAGTTTGCCAGACGTCACCCGGTGTTTGGCCTGGGATTGGCTGCTTATCGCCACTACACCTGGTCACGACCCGACCTGGTGGCCTACTATCTCTATCGGGGTGTAGGTGTCTCGACCCACAACAACTACTACGATATCTTCGCGTTTATGGGCGTCGTTGGTCTGGGCACTTTCGTCTGGTTCATCGTCGCCTATGCCCGGATGGCGTGGCGCGTGGTGCAGCGGATACGGCAGCGGTGGGATTTCGATGCCGCCTACACCAGCGGCGTTTTTGCCGGCTTCCTCGGCATGTTGGTCAGCGGCATGTTGGGCGACTGGTTCCTGCCCTTTGTCTACAACATCGGCTTTGTTGGTTTCAGAGCAAGTGTGTTTGGCTGGATATTCATGGGCGGCTTGATGGCGGTGGCCACACGTTTGGTCAGGGAAACCGGGGCAGGCGAAATACAGCCATCGTCATGAAGATACTGTTCTTCTCCACCTGGTTTCCGTACCCGGCCGACAACGGTTCCAAGTTGCGTGTCTACCAGTTGCTGCGCTCCCTGGCCCGAACGCACCAGGTGACGTTGGCGTCGTTTTCGTTCGGCGAAGCTGCGCCAGATCCAAAGCACCTGCTGGATACCTGTTGCGAGCGAGTGGAGATCGTCCACCGAAACCCTTTTGAGCGCGCCAGGGCCGCAAGGGCGTCCCGCTTCGCCTCATTGACTCCGGTGGTCAACCAGCCGGTACCGGAGATGGCTGCTCTGACCACTCAATTGGCGCAAGAAACCCGGTTTGACAGGGTGATCGCGTCCACGACCGGAACGGCTGCCTATGCTCTGATGGTTCAGCAGACGCCAAGGGTGCTGGAAGAACATAATTCGCCGGGGCGATGGGCGCATGAACGCTGTCTTCAGCCAGCGCGACCTACGACCCGGATACGGCGCTGGCTGAGCTGGCAGAAGACAAGGCGCTACGAGGCAACGCTCTACCGCCAGTTCGCGCTCTGCACCATGGTCTCTGAGGCCGATCGGGCGGCGACGCTGTCAGTGCTCAAGGATGCCGCGACGCGCGTGGAAACCGTGCCCAACGGCGTAGACTGCGCCTACAACCGGCCGGGGATCGCGCCTGTGACACCCGGCTCGCTGGTCTTCAATGGCTCGCTGACCTACGACGCCAACTACGATGCCATGCAGGTTTTTCTGTCGAGCGTCTGGCCGCAGTTGCGCCAGGAGATACCCTCGATCAGTCTGACGATCACCGGCTCCGTTGCCGACGTCGATCTGACAGGGCTGGCGTTGGACAGTGGGGTGAGTCTCAGCGGTTTTGTGGAGGACGTGCGCCCGCTGGTGGCCGGCGCTGCGGTATGCGTGGCCCCGATCCGGCAGGGCGGCGGCACCCGGCTCAAGATACTGGAAGCCATGGCTCTGGGGACACCAGTGGTCGCCACATCCAAAGCCGCCGAAGGTCTGAATGTCAACGCCGGAGAACATCTGCTGATCGGCGATACTGAGACGGAGTTTGCAAGCTGTGTGCTGCGCTTGTTGCGTGACGACGAACTACGCGGCCGGTTGGCGCGCAACGCCCGTCAGTTGGTTGAAGAGACCTACGAGTGGAGCCAGATCGGCGCGCGATTTGCTGTCCTGGTCGATGACTGTGCGTAGCCAACCACTGAACCCCGACCTATCGATCATTGTTGTCAATTGGAACACGCGTGATCTACTGGCGCAGTGCCTGGAAGCGGTTGCGCACGATGTAGAGACGCTTGAAGGGGCAACTGTCGAGACCATCGTCGTGGACAACGCATCAGCCGATGACAGCGTAGCGATGGTTCGCGAGCGCTTTCCGTGGGTTCGAGTAGTTGAAAATGAAAGCAATCTGGGATTCGCCAGAGCTAACAACCAGGCGATAATCCTGGCAGGTGGTGACAGCCTTCTGTTGCTAAACAGCGACGCCATCCTTTTGCCCGGCTCGCTGACTGGTTTGTTGAATTGTATCGATGAAGCAGGCCATGTTGGTGCTGTCGGTCCAACACTGCTCAATGCAGACCGGACTTTCCAGGCTTCATACAGCAGGTTCCCATCAGTCACATCCTGTTTTGTGCAACTGCTGGGCCTGGCCAGAAGAATTTATGGCCCATACTTCCCGAGCGCATCTCCTCAGGACCTCGCAGGGTTGCAGCCAGCAGATTGGATAGGCGGCGCCTGTTTCATGATCCGCAGGAGTGCGATCGAAGATGTCGGGCTGCTCGACGAGAACATGTTCATGTACGCTGAGGAGATGGATTGGTGTTACCGCCTCGGCCGCGCCGGCTGGCAGGTGGGCTATTGTCCCGATGTTGCTGTGGTCCATCTCGGCGGCGCAAGCAGCGGCGTGGTCCGTCCATGGGTCCTGGCGCGTCAGTGGAAGTCACAGCTCCGCTTCATGCGGAAGCATCACGGTATGGCAGAGGCTCTGTTGATACGCGCCGGAGTCGGCGTATTGGGTGTGACGCGCACATTATTTTTTGCCTCTCTGGCATTACTGTGGCCTGGTCAACGCGATCTCTTGCTGGCCACAAGTCGCGCCAACCTGAACATGGCCCTGCTAAGAACAAACATATGAGCATGCAGTATGAGAGAGCAAAACACCCACCAACGCCAAGGATACTTGAATTAGGCTGCGGCCCCAGAAAGCGTCCGGGCGTTATTGCTATGGATGTCAACCCCGCTTCGGCCGCAGATATCATTCATGACCTCAATGAGTTTCCTTATCCTTTGGCCGATGATCAGTTTGATGAAGTCATTTGCGAACACGTGCTCGAGCACTTGAACGACCTCATCAAGGTCATGGAAGAGTTGCATCGTGTGGTGAAGCCCGGAGGTTTGATCCGCATCTATGCCCCGTATTTTACGAGCATTCATCAGTTCCGGGACCCGACCCATCGCATCTTTTTCAGCGCCCATACGTTCGATTATTTCATACCCGGAACACCAGTTTTTGAATTTCGTTATTCCTCTGTACAGTTCATGTTGCGCAAAGTGGAGTTCCCGGTCACTCCAGGCGCCGGAATTGGCAAACAGCTTATGTTTCGGCTGATCAACGGCAATCTCGATTTCTACGAACATCATCTTGCATTCATTTTGCCTCGCCATCTTATCTACTACGAGTTAGTGGTCGTCAAGTCAGAGACAGCCTAAATCATGTTGATCCTGATCGACGCGATCGCCATGTCGCATCCTCAGCCAGGTGGCTACCGAACTTATGTTACCAACCTGGTACAGAATCTGCAGCTTGTCGATAGGCACAACCAATATGTTGTGGCTGTAGACCGGCCAATCCCATGGACTCCGAGACCGGGCTGGCAGGTGCGCATCGTAGAGCGGCGTGGCAGCATAGGGGTAATCTGGCGCGAACAGGCTGCCATCCCGAGGCTTGCGGCCGGGGAAGGAGTTGATCTCATCCACTCGCCTGCCGCAACGGCGCCGCTGCGGGCGGCGCCGCCGCTGATCGTGACTCTCTACGATACGATCGAGTTCTCTGAACCGTTGCCTTCACCCAAACAGACGAAACGTTGGAGCATGCGTCTCTACAGCCGTTTTGCCCAGCGCCGCGCTGCCCGACAGGCGCGGCACATCCTGACCATATCGCACTACTCAAAAGATCAGATTGCCAGCCTGTTTTTTATTCCGCGAGAACGTATCTCCGTCGCTCATCTTGCGCCTTCACCGGTGTTCTCTGCCCGCAATCCAAACCATGCCAGAGAGGAAGCAGCAGGACGATGGTCCATCACTGGTCATGTTCTGGGCATTGCATCGGCCGCCAGGCGCAAAAACATTCGCGCATTGGTAGAGGCCTATGCTCTCTTGCCGAACAGCTTGCGACGCCAACATCCTCTCGTGTTAATATGCACGCACGCCGCCGTCAAATCTAAAATGCTGACATTGGCAGACAGAAGCGGCGTGCGTGACCAGATACGGCTGCTGGAAGGAGTAAGCGACGCCGATCTGGCGTTGCTCTACAGCGCGGCTTCAGTCTTTGTTTTCCCTTCTCTGGAAGAGGGGTTCGGTCTGCCGCCGTTGGAAGCGATGGCCTGCGGCGCGCCTGTCATTGCGTCGAACACCAGCTCGCTGCCCGAGGTTCTGGGAGATGCCGCGATTCTCGTATCGCCGACTGACATCAGAGCGATCAGCGACGGAATAGCGGCGGTGCTTACCGACCCCACTACTGCCAGCGAGCTAATTAAAAGCGGCCTGGCTCAAAGTCAGAAGTACTCTTGGGAAGCAACAGCTAGCAAAACGCGTGAAGTATACGAAGATGTATTTCGGCAGGTGTCGAACTAGTCACAGGGTGCAACAGCCATGCGATGCTCTATCATCATACCGACCATTGGCCGCGCGAGCCTGGAACGCGCTGTCCGTAGCGTACTCGAAGATGGCCATGATGCAACAGACTTCGAGATAATCGTCGTCAACGATTCAGGCAAACCGTTGGCTCAACAGGCCTGGCTAATCGACCACGGAATACGGGTGATTGCGACCAGCCGTAGCGGCGTTTGCATGGCTTGCAACGCCGGAGCAGCAATTGCCAGGGGAAAATACCTCAAGTTCCTCCACGACGATGACTATTTATTAACTGGCGGTCTGGCCAAGCTTCTGGAAGTAGCAGAAAACTCAGGGTGCGTTTGGGCCATTGGCGGAAGCCGCGTAGTCGATGAATTGGGGCGAGTATTGGCTGAGCATGGCGACCGGGTCATACCAGGAAACTCGTTCGCTCTCTGGATCGCCGATGAAGTCGTGCATATAGATGAGTGTTTGATATCCCGCCAGGCATTCATTCAGGTCGGCGGATTCGATCCCGCCATAAAAATAGCCGAGGATCGCGACCTGGAATGCCGTTTGGCGCTGCACTATGAAGTGGCCGGGACCGATCGTGTGGTGGCATGCATACGTGTCGCGGGCAGCGATGGCAGCGCTTTCGATTTCGCCAATATTGCACACTACTGGCGACTGATCCGCGAGCGTGCTTTCGATGCGCCTGACGCCTTATGCCGGGTACAGGACTCGGTGGAAACGGATGTTGTGTTAAGGGGACGTGTCTGTCGAAGCTACTTGAACTCTGGTGTACTCAATCTCCGGTCAGGCAAGGTTTGGCTTGCAGGCAGTCGCTTCACGTGTAGTCTTCGGCTCATGGGCTGGCATTGTCTGACCAAGCAGTTCTGGCTCGGCTTGCTCTTCAACAAGCGTGCAATGACTTCGTCCTGAGCCAGAGACCAGGAATGTTGCGCGCTACGGACCACTCGAGGAGTAGCCGGTACACAGCAGAACTTGAATCTACGGCCTGGCCCAGTTAGCACAAAAAGGCGAGGTTTGTAGTGGAAACAACCAGTCGAATCGAACTGGAGCGCGCCTGACACGAGTCGGAAGAATTTGCACGCAATGACAGTTTGCTGATCATTGGCGTATACGCTTCGGGAGTCTTTTCTCAAGCAGAAACTTACCACCTTGGGGCGCTGGAGAACGCTAGAGGGCAGGACGTGCTGGCCTACGGTTGTGGCGCCGGCGGAACCACTGTTGCGTTGCTCAAGCGCCGCTCCCAGGTAACCGGGTTCGACGTGTCAGCGACCCGGCGCGAGGACGCCAGACGCCTGGTACGCGAGAGAGTCGGGGCACAAACCGTCCCGACTCTGGCACAGTCCAACGCGGAACAACTGCCTTGTTCTCGTCGGCGCCTTCGTCGTCGTGTTTGGCAAGCAAATCCTCCACCACCTGAATCTGCAAGTTGCAGTTCCTGAAATCGCGCGTGTGTTACGGCCCGTAAGGGGAGTCATTTAGAAATGTTGGCAGGGCAACCGTGATCTTCTTGGTCTCAGTATCGCTGTCATAGTTTGCCATCTTGATATACCTCCGGATAGATGTCTCGATCATGCTACCTTACTGGCGTACCCGCTAAACAATCGCTCGGAGTTCCGAAAGCATTTGACGCAGGTGGGCGTTTCTGGTACACTACTCGCCCACTAGCCTGGACAACATCCTACCTGCGCACCGCGCCGACGGAGAAGATCACCGGTGGATCATTTGTGGTCACCATGGCGTTTGGAGTACATTTTGGGCCCGAAAGACGGAGCATGTGTATTTTGCAGCAAGATCGCTCCGGGTGACGACCGGGCAGAACACGTGTTGTGGCGCGGCGAGCTGGCATTCATGGTCCTGAATCGCTACCCGTACAACAACGGCCATCTCTTGATCCTGCCCTATGCCCACGTTGCCAGCCTGGAAGATCTGCCACCCGAGACGTTGACCGAGATGATGCTGCTGGTAAACCGCGGCCTCGCGGCCGTGCGCGAGTCGATGGCTCCCCACGGGTTTAACGTCGGCGTTAATCTGGGCCGGGCCGCCGGCGCAGGCATCGAGAGCCACGTTCACATCCACGTCGTCCCCCGCTGGGGCGGCGACACCAATTTCATGACAACGGTCTCAGAGACACGCAACATCCCTGAGACGCTGGACCAAACCTATGACCGTCTCAGTAGTCTGTTGCACAAACAAAGCAAGGAAAAGAAGGAATCCCGTACATAGGAGGTACAGCCACTGACTTGAGACCCGCTTTGCTGCAAAATTGAATAAACAAAAATATAGGAGATAGTACCGATGGCAGACGCAGATTCGTTGCAAAAGTCCATGCGCTGGTACCGAATGGATCTCCACATACACACTCCGGCTTCGGAGGACTATGCAGAAAAAGAGATCACGTATCTGGACATCCTGAGGGAAGCAGACCGCAAGGGCCTGGACATTATCGCCTTTACAGATCACAACACCGTCGCGGGCTACGAAGCGCTTTTTGATGAAGTAGATTTTTTGGAGCGGCTCGAGCAGCGTGGACGATTGCAGGAGCATGAACGAGAAGAACTGGAAGAGTATCGCCAGCTTCTCAAAAAAATCACCGTATTCCCTGGATTTGAGTTCACGTCACGTTTTGGTTCGCACACGCTAGGTATCTTTCCGGCAGAAGGTCAGGCCAGCATCCCCAAGATCAAAGCGGTGCTGTATCAGCTTGGCGTTTCCTACGAAAAGATGAACAAGGGCACGACCTCCGTGCCCGGTACACAGGCTTTCCTCGAAGCCTACAAGATTATCCACGATGCGGGCGGCATCACCATTGCGGCCCATATCAACGCGCCCACCGGGGTGCTGTCAATTGCCAGCAACCTGCCCACGGGTGCTTTGCGTATCAGCGCGACCCAGAGCGCGTATCTCCACGCGCTGGAGTTCACCGGCTTTCACAGCCCGCAGTTGCAGGGGTTTTCGAGTCCGCACTGGTACGACGGCACCAATCTTGGTTACGAACGGCGCATGTTCTGCCTGCAAGGTTCCGACGCGCACCGAACTACCCAGGCCATGGAAGACGACATGCATCGCTGGGGCATCGGCGACCGCCCCACCGAGGTGATGTTGCCGGAGCCGACCTTTGCGGCCCTGTTGACCTTGTTCACCAGCCAGGATTTCGACCGGTTGCGCGTGCCCTTCATATCGGACGTGGCGCGGCGCAATCGCATCTCGGACCTGCGCGCCAACGGCCAGACCGATCAATGGGTAATGTGTCCGAGCTGTGTGGACGACGCCTCGCAGGTGTGCCGCCATGTGGTCGCACTGGCCAACTCCGGCGGCGGCGCCATCGTCTTCGGGTTGGAGCCGGATCCGGCGGCGCCGGTGGTTGGGTTAGTTGATATGCAGGCTGACATGCGCGCCTTTCAGGCCGCCATCAGCGAGCGGGTCGTTCCCCAGGTCGAGTGGTCGGTGGATGTGGTCAACTACGAGGGCCATGAGCTGGCCCAAATCGAGGTTCAATCGGCGCGCCGCAAGCCTTGTTTCATGCACGAACTGGACGAGCGAGTTATCTACGTCCGGCGCAACGGTGAGACAGTGGTGGCAAACCACGGCGACATCATCGATCTGGTGCACGAGGATGTGGAAGAAAGCCACAGTGAAGGCGATTTCGACGACCAAGTGCATCTGCTTTGCCCCGGCATCGAGCAGCCCAAGTCGGGCGTCGAAGTGGTAGGTGTGACGCTGCGCGGCGACATGGAGTACTTCCGCGTCGTCGATCTGCGCACCAATCGCGAAAGCCAGGTATCGGAGTTCACCGCAACGTCAGTCTGGCTCTATGCGATCAAGGCGTTTCAGGCTGCCCGTTCCTCCAGCAGTGACTTCCACGGGCAGGTGCGTTGGCGCGGTCCCATCGGGCTGCTTCGCATCTACCGTGACAACGAACATTACGATCAGCACGGCCGCGCCAAGTGCGACCTCGTCTTCTCCTCTGAGGACGGCAAGGTCAAGCGGGTCTTCTATGCCGCGGCGGTGAGCTGGCTGGGGCCGTCGTGGAACGGACTGTTCGAGGTGGAACCGCCGACAGCCGATACGCCAGAAACGCTGCCCGAGGGCGCAACGGTCCGTTGGCGCGGCAACATGGGTGTCGAAGCATTGTATCGGACACCCGACGGACTGTTCTGCAATCTGGTCTTCCGTAACCGCCAGGGACGCGATCTGTACTACCGGCACGTAGCCTGTGATGGGCTGCCGGCGGAATGGCGCAGCTTGCTGGAAGTTGAACTGCCGCGTTCCGGGTTGGAAGTGGTCGTAGTGCATGAAAACGGCTCAGGCCCGATGTACAAGTTTCATAATCTGGGCAACCGGCATGTCGAAAGCCGCCTCTGGTCGCCCGACATGCTCAAGGAAGGCAGCCTGCGTCACTACGCGCTGCGGATGCACCTCGACCAGGATCAGGTGCTGGACGAAGAAGAGACGACCTGGCTGGGCAACATCGGCTACCTGCGCCGTTCCTACACAGCCGCTGATCTGGTCTACCGCGATGTAGAAGGCGTCGATCATGTCTACTACGGCGCGCGCTGGGATGATCTCAGCACCGAGTGGCAAAGCCTGCTCGCCCTGTAGGAAACGGTTTGGCTTGATACCTCAATAACGCGCGCTGCACTCCGGGGTCGGGGTGCAGCATGCTTTCAGGAGTAAATTGTGTCAGCAAACTCAGCACCAACTGATGGCGGGCGCGTCCTTTTGGCCGTGTTTGCCCATCCCGATGACGAGTCTTTTGGCCCAGGTGGCACGCTGGCGCGCTATGCAGCCGAGGGCGCAGATGTGTGGCTGGTTTGTGGTACCGATGGAGACGCAGGCACGGTGGATGCGGAAATGCTGGCTAACTATGCCAGCACGTCGCAACTGCGGGCTGCGGAGCTTTGCTGCGCCGCGCAGACGCTGGGCCTGAAGGGGGTGGATTGGTTGGGATATCGCGACAGCGGCATGGCCGGCTCGTCCGACAATCAGCACCCGAACAGTCTCTATCAGGCGCCGATGGAAGAGGTCGTCGGCAAGATCGTGGCGTCGATTCGCCGGCATCGCCCACAGGTCATCGTCTGCGACAACCAGTTTGGCGGCTACGGCCACCCCGACCACATCAAGCTGCACCAGGCCACGGTTCAGGCGTTCAACGCGGCCGGCGACCCCGACAAGTTTCCCGGCGAAGATGCCCCCTATCAGCCGCAGCGCCTTTACTACACTGCTTTTTCCGCCGGAGCTTTCAAATTCCTGGTTCGCTTGTTGCCACTGATCGGGCGCGATCCGCATCACTTCGGACGCAACCACGACATCGACTTGGTGGAGATCATGACGTGGGAGACGCCTGTCCACGCACGCGTCGATGTGCGCCGTTACATGGACACCAAGGACGCCGCTTCTGCCTGTCACGCCAGCCAGGGCGGTGGCGGCGGCGGCCCGTTTCGCCTTATCCCCGGTCCGCTGCGCAGGCGCTGGATGGGCCACGATACGTTCATGCAGGGAATTCCCGAGCCGCAGCCCGGCGCGGCGATGATCAGTGATTTGTTCGCGGGCGTGAAGTGAACGGTGTTCAAAAGACTTCGGAAGTCGCCGATCGCTCATCACGACCTGCCTTCCACGTTTGGGCCAGCCTATGGTGTTGACCCGGCGACTTCCGAAGTCTGAACAGCTACAGCTCGCTATCCATGAACTGCTGCCAGAGGGTGTTGCCCAGGGCAGCAGTGTCTTTTTCCACGCCGTAGCGCGCGAAGTATTGCGCCAGGCGGTCGATGTCGCGCTGCAGCAGCCGGCGCGCGTGCGGGTTTTTCAGCGCTACCACGGCCTGGGGGAAGTCGATCACTACAGCTTTGCCTTCCCAGTACAACACGTTATAGGGCGACAGGTCGCCGTGAACGCAGTTGTGCGCCAGCATCAGCTCGACGTGCCACATCAGGCGGTCGAACATCGCGGCGGCCTGGTGGCGCTCGATGTCCACGCCGTTGAGAGTCGGCGCGGGCTGGTTGACGTCGCCGTAGTACGCCATCAGGATCGCACTGCCTTCATGTGCGATGGGGCGCGGCACGTCGGCGCCGGCCGCGTGCAGCTTTTGCAGCATGTCGTTCTCGTGCTCGATCCAGGAGAAAGTCACAATCTCCTGGCCAAAATCGGTCTTTTTGGCAATGGCCCGCTTGGTGCGCTCGTTGCGCGTGATGCCCTTGCCTTCCTCGTCCAGGATCATCCGTCCTTCCCTGTACATCGCGTCGTTGCGCAGGGTTCGATGGATGCGCGGCCGGTAGACCTTGGCGGCGATCAGGTCCATGCCAGTTTTGGGATGTGCGCGGCAGCAGTAGACGTTGGCTTCTTTGCCGCCCTTGACCCGCGCCACGACTTCAGTGATCACGTTGTCGCGGTAGAAGATCGTCAACGCCTCGCGCAGCAGCCGCTCTTCACTGGCGCCGGCCCCGTAGGTAATTGGCAGCTCATCCTCGCCCTCGACCTGGCTGGTCAGCCATTCCGAAGGCTCGTCCTTGCTGCGTGTGGATTGCTTGCCCGTGGCCCGGACTTCGCGCATGACGCGCTGTTTCATGCCGGGCAGATGGGTGTATGCGTCGTATTCGTCGTAACTTTCGTAATGCATCGGTGGTGGAAATCTCCGCTGTCTGTGAGTCGTAACTACTCACCTGTCACCTGTCATTCCCGCGCAGGCGGGAATCCACGCTTCACGAGCGGTGAACTCCCGCCTCTGCGGGAGTGACGCAACGGTGAAGTCTGAGTAGCTACTGTGAGTCTGGGAATCAAAACGGCCACGGAAATACCGTGGCCTTCGTTGTTCGAGAGTGCACTGCCAGCCTTGACCCCGCATCAACGGGTAGCCAAGCAGCAGTGTCTGGAAAAACAAACGGCCACAGGAACGTGCGTCCGTGGCCGTGGAGATGCTAGACTAGACTGCGAAGTGCATCAACACCACCGCAGGCCAGAGGCGCACGCGTTCAACTGAGCTAACTGGACGGGGTATTGAACTTTAGCCATATGACTTGCGCCTCCTTTCTGAGGGTTTGATTGGCGTGATAATAGCACGAGCCTTCTTGTTTGGCAAATCTGGTTCGCGGTTCTGCAAGATTTCCCGACTCGGCTCGGTCGGCCCCTCCGGGAGGCTTCGCACAGACCGGCCAGAGCAAGTGTGGGAATTACAGCCCGGCTGCTTTGAACGCTGCGCTGACAATCGTCTGTGCCTCGCTCTGGATCTGCTGGAGGTGCTCCTCGCCTGCAAAGCTCTCGGCGTAGATCTTGTAGATTTCCTCGGTGCCCGAGGGGCGGGCCGCGAACCAGCCGGACTGTGTTACCACCTTCAGCCCGCCGATGGGCGCATCGTTGCCCGGCGCACGCGTCAGCTTGGCCTCGATGGGCTCCCCGGCCATCTCGGTTGCTGCCACCAGGTCCGGCGACAGGTTGGTCAACGCCTTGCGCTGCGCGGCATTGGCAGGCGCGTCCATCCGCTCGTAGAAGGAACGCCCGAAGCGTGCCTCCAACTCCTGGTAATGCTGGCCGGGATCGCGGTCGGTCTTCGCAGTTATCTCCGCTGCCAGCAGATCCATGATAATGCCGTCCTTGTCGGTGGTCCACACCGTACCGTCCTTGCGTAGGAAGGACGCGCCCGCGCTTTCTTCGCCGCCAAAGCCAAAGGACCCGTCTACCAGCCCGTCCACGAAGTACTTGAAGCCGACCGGCACCTCGGACAGGCGGCGTCCCAGGCTGGCAGCCACCCGGTCGATCATGGAGCTGGACACCAACGTCTTTCCCACCGCGGCATCAGCACGCCAGCCAGGCCGGTTCTGGAACAGATACCACACCGCCACTGCCAGGAAATGATTGGGGTTGAGCAAGCCGCTGGAAGGGGCGACAATGCCGTGACGATCGACGTCAGGGTCGTTGCCAAAGGCGATGTCAAACTGGTCCTTTAATCCGATCAGGCTCGCCATGGCATAAGGGGACGAGCAGTCCATGCGGATCTTGCCGTCCCTGTCCAGGGTCATGAACGAAAACGTTGGATCTACCACAGGGTTGACAACCGTGATGTTCAGTCCGTAGTGTGTGGCGAGCGGCTCCCAGTAGGCCACGGCTGCGCCGCCCATAGGGTCGACCCCGATCCGCAAGCCGGCTGCGGCCACGGCTTCCAGGTCAACGACGGCGTCCAGATCTTCCACGTAGGGCATCACGTAGTCGCGCATTTGGACGGTATCAGTCTTGAGGGCGCGCTCGAATGGGATGCGCTTGACGTCTTTCAGCCTGTCGCGCAAGATTGCATTGGCGCGGTCCTGGATCGCGCGGGTTGTCGATGTGTCCGCCGGTCCGCCTTCGGGTGGGTTATACTTGAAGCCGCCGTCGTCAGGCGGGTTGTGGCTGGGCGTAATGACAACCCCGTCCGCCAGCCCGCCGGTCCGGCCGCGGTTATATGTCAGGATCGCATGCGAGATCACCGGCGTCGGCGTGTAGCCCAGACCGGACTGCAAGACCGTGGTCACTCCGTTGGCTGCGAAGACCTCCACGGCTGACATCATGGCCGGCTCGGAGAGCGCGTGCGTGTCCATCCCCACGTACAGCGGGCCGTCGATTCCCTGGGCGTGGCGGTATTCAGCCAGCGCCTGGCTGATGGCCAGGATGTGATCTTCGTTGAAGCTATGCCTGAGCGATGAGCCGCGGTGGCCCGACGTGCCAAAGGCAACTGCGTGGGCAGGCGTCCCGGGATCAGGCTTGTTGACGTAATATGCGGCGATCAGGCGAGGAATGTTGGTCAGGACGTTGCGCGGCGCGGGCTGGCCGGCCAGGGGATCAAGCGCCATCAGGCACCTCCGTAGTGAGACAGTCAAAGGGACGAACGAAAAAGCACCAGTGCATTTTACCGCGCTGGTGCTTTGTTGAGAAATCAACGGGCGAGGGCGGGTGTTGGCTGCGCTATGCGTGCCGCTCTTCCAGCGTCATCAGCACGTCGCGTGACGGGCGCAGCGTGCCCATGAACTGCGGTTCGACCCACAGGCCGGGAATCAGCTTCAGGCGATAGTACTGCGACACCTCGGCCAGGACGAGCACCGCCTCCATCAGCGCGAAGTGCTGGCCGATGCAGATGCGCGGGCCGGCGCCGAAGGGGTAATACGCGTAGCGCGGCCGCTTCTTGACCTCAACCGGATCGAAGCGCTCAGGCATGAAGCCCTCGGGGTTGTCCCAGAACTCCGGATGGCGATGGGTGATGAACGGCGTGATCGTGATCATTGACCCGGCCGGTATCAGGCGGCCGGCAATCTCATCGTCCGCCAGCGGGTCGCGGGCCGTAATCGCTACCGGCGAATAGAGGCGCAGCGTCTCATCCAGAATCTGGCGGGTGTAGACCAGACTTGGCATGTCGTCGAGAGTTGGCTTGCGGCCGTTGAGCACCGTGTCAACCTCGGCGTGCAGTTTTTCCTCCACGTGCGGCGACTTGGACAACAGGTACCATGTCCAGGTCAGCAGTTGGGCTGTAGTCTCGTGACCGGCGAAAAAGGTGATCAGCACCTCGTCGCGCAGTTGCTTTTCGTCCATCACCGCGCCGGTTTCCTCGTCTCTGGCGGTCATCAGCAGCGACAGCAGGTCGTCGCCCGGCCCTTGATGCTGCCGTTCACGAATGATGCCGTACAGGAAGGTGTCGATGGTCTCGAGGGCATGCTTGAAGCGCCGGTTCATGGGGGTAGGAACGTACAAAGGCGGGTCGATGAACGACGTGCTGCGGGCGGAGGCGAACTCCAGGATGTCCATCAACGCCTGGCCGGCGTCCCGGAAATCCTCGCTGATGTCAATGCCGAACATCGAGCGGGAGATCACGCTCATGGCCAGGCGCATCATCTCCTGGTTGACGACGAGCGTCGTCTCGCGACCCTTGAGCAACCGCCAGCGCGCCAACATCTGGTCGGCGGAGTCCACCATGATATCGGCGAACTGGGCAACCCCTTTCGGTGTATAGGTGGGCTGCATCAACTTGCGCTGATACTTCCAAAGCTGGCCGCCGCTGGTCAGCAATCCATTGCCCAGAGCGATGCGCAGTTTGTCGTGGCTAAAGCCTTTGGGATAATTGTCAACGTTTTCCACCAGTACGTGCCTGACATGGTCGGGATGCACGATCTGGTGCATCACCATCGGTCCCATTTTTACCCGTACCAGATCGCCGTACTGCCGCCACAGGTCCATGTACCACGCAATGGCGCCACCTTCTTTGGAACCGAAGAGCGTGTTCAGCAAAAGGTTCTGTTGGGGGCCGGGGGCCAGCCGGTTTGTGGTTCTCGTGGAGGTCGTAGTTTTACTCATCGCCTGCTCCGTTTTTGTTGTGGCAAAGCAATCGCCTGAACGTCACAGATCAGTATAGCCCAACACCGGCCTGGCAGCAAAGAAGGTCGAAATCCTGTGTGTAATGGAACAAACCCTACATTGGGGAAGGGTGACTGGCCGAACGGCCTTGCGTCAACGGCCTGCCAGACTCGCCAGCAACTTGTCGGTGCTGCCGGCGATCTCGGCAACGGCCTGATCGAAGGCCTCCTGGTTGGCTTTCGACGGTTTGCGATAGCCGCTGACCTTGCGCACGAACTGCAAGGCCGCGGCACGGACCTCTTCTTCGGTCGGCGCCTGATCGTCAGGCCGCCGCAATTGTACGATGCTTCGACACATGGTTCACCACCAGAGTTGCAAATAAAGCATAGATGACTTTGTAAATCGAATAGTTTACAAAGTGGATTAAGGCGATCAATGACCGCGCAGATGGTCCACGGTCACGCGGATGACGACTGAGTACACGCCGGCAAACTGCGCGGCCGTCATGCCGATACGCTGCATTCCGGCGGTGTATTTTTCAACGTAAGCAGCAAACTGGTCAACCGGCGGCGGCGTATCATCGATCGCCGCAGTGCCGGTGAAGACGACGATGTTGCCGCCCAGGCCGTCGCCGTCCAGGTGCAGCGCAACCCGCGGGTTGCGTTGGATATGCTCCAGCTTGCGCGTGTCGGGACGGCTGTAGAGGAGGAAGCTGCCCGCGTGCCACAGAAACCAAACCGGCCGCGGCTGCGGCGTTCCGGTGCTGTCGACAGTCGTCAGCCAGCCGATGCGCTCCTCCGCCAGCCGCCGCTCAACGCGCTGCCCAAACTCGCTGTTGAGATCGATCACGTTACTCCTCCGTCGATTCAGATAGTGCGCTGCGATCCAGGACCACCAGCCGGCGAAAGCTAAAGGGATTTGTTCTGTCGCCTAACTTACCGGTCGCCAGGTCGGCTAGCGAGCGGGTCGCAACGGGCACCTTCACAAGATCGGGAGGTAGTCAGGTTGGCCAGCGCGGCAGCCGCTCTATGATCACCGGTTTCAGCCCGGTGCGGCTGAGGAAGAAGTCCGCCGCCGCGTCGCTGATCGCGACGTCCGCGGTGAATGCGGAGTCGCGAGTTATCGTACGTCGGTGGCCTTTGCAATGAAGCGGACGCCTTTGATGTCATTGAAGTCAGCATCCTGCGTCCAGATTACTGCGTTGTGTGCTTGCGCTGTGGCCAGAATGATACTGTCAGCCATTGGCAGTTTCAAATCCGAGGAGAGCTTGGCCGAGTGTATGGCAAGCGATGCATCGAGTGCCACGATGCGTCCTTGTTGCATACTTGCCACTGCTTGCAGTGCTTCTTTCTCAGAGCATCTGGTCGGCCGGCGGCGCGCTGTCGTTGATGGCTGCGACGCCGGTCAACACGACGATGTCGCCGCCCAGGCCGTCGCCGTCGAGATTGAAGGAAACGCGCGGGTTGCGTGCGATATGCTCCAGCTTGCGCGTGCCAGGCCGGCTGTAGATCAGTAAGATGTCCTCTTGCCACAGAAACCAGACCGGCCGCGGCTGCGGCGTCCCGGTGGCATCGACGGTCGTCAGCCAGCCGATGCGTTCCTCTGCCAGCCGTCGCGCAACGCGCTGGCCAAACTCAGTATTGAGGTCAATCATGCATTTGCTCCTCGGCTGGATTCACGGGATCGATGTGACCGATGGTCAAAAAAAGTCGAGTTGGCAGTCTGTTCAGATGCTGCGGCGTCGCCAGCCAGCGGGAACCAAAGTGGTTTGTTTCTCCGCCAAACTTAGTGGCAGCTTGCTTGCGGATTACTGTTGTTGCTGTTGCTGCTGATCGATCCGTTTCATCGGTGCAGGCGGGGCGGCAACGGTGGTCATCAGCACTTTCTCTTCAGCGTCCAGCGGAATGTAAGACTGTGCAATGCGTACGCTGACCCCCAGTTCGCTGGATGCCTGGCCTTTGAACACGCCGCGGGTCGGCGGCACGTCGGCGTAATCCCGTCCTTCGGCGACCCGAATATGCCGCTCGCCCGCCACCAGATTGTTGGTGGGATCGAAGCCGCGCCAGCCTAACCCGGGCAGGAAGGCCTCGATCCAGGCGTGACTGGCATCCTCTTCGGAACGGTCGTGGTGTTTGTCGTTGCGCTGGTGGTAGAGATAGCCGCTGACGTACCGGCAGGGAATCCCCAGCCCGCGCACCAGCGTGATCATGATGTGACTGAAGTCCTGGCAAACGCCACTGCGATGGGCGATGGCGTCGTCGATGGCTGAGTCGACGGTGGTGCTCTGCGGCACATAGCTGAAGACGCCATAGAGCGCGCTGTTCAGCGCCAGCAGTGTTGACAGCGGATCACGGCTGCGATCGACGCGCAGTTCGGCAGCCAGCTCCTCCAGCAACGGTGTTGGACGGGCGAAGACGCTGGGCTGGATGTAGTCCCAGAATTCACCGCTCTTCGTCAGACCATCCAGGTCGTCCCAGGCAGTCTGCGGCAGGCTCTCTGGCAGGGGTGTCAGTGGGTTGACCTCGACCGTCGACTCTGCCAGGAGGAAAAGCTGGTCGTGCTGGCCTGGGATGTCGAAATGGTGGACGACATTGCCCTGATAGTCATGATAGGAGGTCGGCCGGGTGTGCGGCCGGACCGTCAGGTTGAACTCGATGCAGCGCTGGTTGCCATCCGAACGCGGCTGCATGTGTACTTCCATGATGCTTTCCCGGATCGGCGCACTGTAGCCGTAGCGGGTGATGTGCCGGGTGAGATAGATCATACCAGAGTTGTCAGTTTGTCTTCGACCGAATAGGCGATGTAGTTGTCGTGAACGCCGCTGTGGATTTGGGCGCTCAGGCTTTGGACGGTGTCAAGGTGGCGTCGCAGGCCGCCGGCGATCAGCTCGTCGATCTGCTCGTAGTCCAGCATCGCCTTGAGACGGCCCGCGCGGCGGATCAACAGGTTGTTGCGGCGTGTGTCAGTCAGGTCAGCGATGGACTCCAATCCGGCGCGCATCTGGCTGGCGGCGAAATTGACTGAGAACGGGAAGGTATCGTTGAGCAGTAAAAATTCGGCGACCTCTTCGAAATGCAACTCGGCGCTGTAGACCTTACAGTAGGCTTCGAACGCGGTGCAACTGCGCAGCAGCCCCAACAATTCCAGGTACTGGTCGGCGCCTTGCTGTGTAGACGCCAGCTGATCGTCGATGTGGGCGTTGAGAAGGGCGGCGACATTGCCCGCGCGCTCGGTGTATTGCCCAAGCTGGA
Organism: Anaerolineales bacterium; assembly: GCA_020634615.1. Classification (GTDB taxonomy): domain Bacteria; phylum Chloroflexota; class Anaerolineae; order JAAEKA01; family JAAEKA01; genus JACKBK01. The sequence goes on along the minus strand of JACKBI010000001.1, from coordinate 733,465 downwards.
TGAAGTGCCAGCCTTCGCCGCGGTTCATGGTCGAGTCGGTAATGCCCTGAAACAGGTGCGCGCCCTGCTTCACCGACGAGAGGAACTCGCTGGACTGGCCCCAAATCCGGTTGATGTTGGTGGTCTGCACGTCAAGATACAGCCGGTTGACCTGTTCCCACATCTCGCTGCTGATCAGCTCGCGCACCTGGCGGGCATTTTCACGCGCCACGGTCATATGGTGGGCGATGGAGGGGCCGTTTTCTTCGTCGAAGGCCAGGAAGTTGGTGATGTGGCGCGGCTTGCGCGGCAGGTCTTCCGGCGGGGTGACGTTCAGGCTGGCGAAAAGCGTTTCCCACGAGCGGGCCACGGCGGCCGGTGAGCGGTCGGGGATCATGTCCAGCGCCACATCCAGCAAGCGCGCAGTGTGTTGCGCCCGCTCCAGGTAACGACTCATCCAGTAGAGGTGATCGGCGACGCGCGATAACATGGCCATGCTACGCCTCCTCCCCGGTCAGCACCCAAGTGTCCTTGCTGCCCCCGCCCTGCGACGAGTTGACGACCAGCGAGCCGCGCCGCAGCGCCACCCGCGTCAGGCCGCCCGGTGCGATGGTGATTTCCCGGCCCGTCAGCACGAAGGGACGCAGGTCGATGTGGCGCGCCTCGATCTGGCCGTCGATGAAGCAAGGCGCGCACGACAGATTGAGGGTCGGCTGGGCGATGTAGTTGCGCGGATTCGCAACGATGCGCTCACGGAATTGCTCGCGCTGCTCGGCGGTGCTGTGCGGTCCGATGAGCATGTCGTAGCCGCCCGACTCGCCGACCGCTTTCACTACCAGCTTGTCGAGGTTGGCCAGGACGTGCTGGCGCGCCTTGTCGTCGGTTAGCAGGAACGTCTCCACGTTGTCCAGGATCGCATCCTCGTCCAGGTAGTAGCGAATGATGGCTGGCACGTAAGCGTAGACTGCCTTGTCGTCAGCTACGCCCGTGCCGACCGCGTTGGCCAGTGTGACATTGCCGGCCCGGTAAGCGTTGAACAGGCCAGGCACACCCAGGATCGAGTCGCGGCGGAACGTCAACGGGTCCAGAAAGTCATCGTCGACCCGGCGGTAGACCACGTCAACCCGCTGCAGGCCGGCTGTGGTGCGCATGTAGACGTAGTTGTCGTGCACCAGCAGGTCGCGCCCTTCCACCAGCGGGATGCCCATCTGCCGCGCCAGAAATGTGTGTTCGAAATAGGCCGAGTTGAAAACGCCGGGCGTCAGCAGCACGATGATCGGGTTGTCTGCGTGTTGTGGCGCCAGCGACGCCAGCGTGTTGAGCAGCGCCTGGCCATAGTTCAGGATCGGCTGCACGCCGTAGTGGCTGAACTGCCCCGGGAAAACGCGTTTCATCACCTGACGATTGGCCAGCATGTAGGATACGCCACTGGGCACGCGCAAGTTGTCCTCCAGCACCAGGAAGCGGCCGTTGTCGACCCGCACCAGGTCGGTTCCATCGACGGCGACATAGACACCGCGCGGCACGTCCACGTCGCGCATCTCGCGGCGGTAGTGCGGCGCACTGTAGACCAGATCCAGCGGCACCACCTTGTCCTGGAGTATCCTGCCTTCGTGGTAGATGTCGTACAGAAACAGGTTCAGTGCGGCCATCCGCTGGCGCAGCCCGCGGTCGATGGTCGACCACTCCTCTCCGGTCAGGATGCGCGGCAGCAGGTCGTAGGGGAAGATACGTTCGGTTCCCTGGTCGTTGCTGTAGACAGTAAATGTGATGCCCTGGTTGAGGAAGGACAGATCAGCGGCGCTCTGGCGGCGGTTCAGCTCGTTGGCTGGCAGAGAGCGCAGATGCTGATACAGCGCCTGGTAATGGTCGCGCGGCTGGCGGTCCTTGCCAAGGAATTCATCGAAGGCCGGTCCGGCATCGTAATGTTCCAGCAGATCGGGAGTCGCAACAGGGGAAGTGGCAGGCATGGACTGCTCCTGTAAACAATAAACGGTGGGCGATTAGGTTGCAACTCGTCGTCGAGGGGAGGGCCATCGCGGCCTGCTGTGTAGCGGTGCACATTATAATACCCGGCATGATGCAATGCAAGCGCGACCGTTCCCTATCTTTGCAAACACCGTTCGTGCGAGGCTTGCTGACTGTGTGCAGATAAATGCCTGGGGAGACGGTTCCGCGCATTTGTGCTGTCGTGTTAGATTCAGACAAACCATGTTAGCGATCTGTGCAATCTGTGGTAAACTATGGGAGTAAATTCTCTCGAAATACTATCAAGAACCCGTCCTCCCACACGCTCCTGGAGGTAATCCTATGGCATTTGCACGCAAGCGCACCGAGTCCCTTTCCAGTGTCGATGTAGCATGGTATCAGATGGAAGATCCGACCAACCTGATGATGATCACCGGGTTGATCGTCTTCGATGAGCCAATTGACTACGAACGCTTGCGGGCGACGCTGGAAACCAGACTGGTTGGTCAGTTTCGGCGCTTTCGCCAGCGGGTCATCCAGAAGACCACGCGTTTTGGCAGGCCCTACTGGGAAGAAGACCCCCACTTCGACATCTCGTCACATCTGCACCGCATTGGAATTCCCGAGCCGGGCGACCACGACGCATTGCAGACGCTGGTCAGCGATCTGATGAGCCAGCCGCTGGATTTCAGCAAGCCGCTCTGGCAGTTTCACCTGGTCGAAGGCTACGGCGAACGCTCGGCGCTGCTGCTGCGTCTGCATCATTGCATCGCCGACGGCATCGCTCTGGTCCAGGTGATGCTGTCGTTGACAGATCCCGACCGCGATGCACCGATCGTCACCCCGCCGCCCGCGACGCGCCGGCGCAAGGCATGGAACCCACTCGCGCCGGTGACGCGACCTGCTGCGGCCGCCATCAATCTCTCCACCAAGGCCCTGAACACCACAGTCAACACTTCAGCCCGCGTCGCGCGCAACCCGGAGTACCTGGTGGATCTGGCCCGCAGTGGCTCCGATGTGGCTCTTACCACGGCCCGCCTGCTGTTGATGGGCCCGGATCCAAAGACGGCCTACAAGGGCAAGCTCGGCGTTGCCAAGCGTGCCGCATGGTCCGAACCGATATCGCTGGAAGACGTCAAGCTGATCGGGCGCGCGGTGGGTGGAACGGTCAACGATGTGCTGATGTCGGCAGTGGCCGGCGCGATGGGGCGCTACCTGGCCAGCCGGGGCAGCACCGTGGACGAACTTAACGTGCGCGCCCTGATCCCTGTCAATCTGCGGCCGCCGGGCGCGCGACTGACCATGGGCAACAAGTTCGGGCTGGTTTTTCTGTCGTTGCCATTGGGCATCGAAGACCCGGTGGATCGATTGCGCGAGCTGAAGCGGCGCATGGATGGGCTGAAAAACACCTCGGAGCCTATTGTTGCGTTCGGTATTCTTGGGTTGATCGGTATGATGCCGAACCGGATTGAGGACGTGGTGGTTGACATCTTCGGGACCAAGGGCACCGTTGTGTTGACCAATGTGCCCGGGCCGCGCGAGCAACTCTATTTTGCCGGCGCTGGCATCGACAACATGATGTTCTGGGTGCCTCAGTCAGGGCGTCTTGGCATCGGCATCAGTATTATGAGTTACAACGGCAAGGTCATGATCGGAGTGGCAACCGATGCCCGGCTGATACCTGAACCTGAAGCCGTGATTGCCAGCTTTCACGAGGAACTGGCCGCCCTGCGCGACGAAACCCGCGCCCGCCTGATCGCAACCGCCGCCCAGTTCGATGTTGTAGCAGCAAGCGATCAGGAGGCTGAAACGCCCGCCGCCGAGCCAGAAGATCTGGATATTGCACTGGCCCGCATTGTCTCCGCCTCGCAGCAGGCGGCTTCCGACGCGCCGAGCCAGGCCGTCTGGGTGGCGCCGGAAGGAGGCGACGATCTGACGCTCATCCGCGGTATCGGACCGGCCTTTGCGTCGCGGCTGGCGGAGGCGGATGTTATCAGCTTTGCTGACGTGGCAACCTCATCCCCTGAAGCGCTGCAAGCGATCATCGCCGCGCCAGACTGGCGGCATCCCGATTATCAAGACTGGATCGAGCAGGCGCAACGGCTGGCAGATGACACCAGCGGTTGATGAAAGTCAAGAAAAGAAGTCGGTAATAGGCTCGGCACGCTCGCCGGAGGCCAAAGGCCGTCCGGCTACAACGTGGAAGGCCCTTCGGGCCTGGATCCTAGCCCTGAAAGGGCTTTCACCTTGTAGCCCGATCCGTTTTACGGTCGGGCGGGCCTGCGCTATTGCCGAATCCATTTCTTAAGATTCATAAGCAAGCTGCAGAAGAGGTACGTTCGCGACGTTCGACTTTTGCAGCAAAGTCCAACGTCTTGGTTTTGCGCGGCGGTCGCGTCACACGCGAGAAGTCCGACTTTGCGGAAAAAGTCGGACTTCTTGACGCCAGCGGGGGAGTTGGCTACTACCTGCGAGCTTCGACCAGCGGGCGCACCTGCTCGACGTTGCTCCACTCCCCGGTCATCATCTGCTTCAACTCCTCAAGCTCCAGCAGGAATACCTCGTCGGCGCTTTGCAGCCGGCCATCGGCCAGCGCCTCGTTGGCCGCGCCGGACACCCAATAGCGGGCGGCAGCGGCCACAATCACCACGGCGGTGTGAACCTGGGGCAACAACGCCGTCAGTTGCTCAACTTGCGCAGCGGCGGCGTCGAACTGCTTGCGCTGGCCGCTCTTTAGCTGCTGTGAAACGCCGGCGGCCGCAGCGCCGCGGCGACGGCTGGCTTCCGCCGGATCGATCGGCGCGGCTGATCTTGTGAGTTCTGGCAGCGCAGCCAGCAAAGCTGACGGGTCATCAACCCAACGCGGCCGCGCTGTCTCCAGCGGCAAGTCCGCCCAGCGCCCGTAGCTGGCCAGAAACGTGTCCAGCGGATCCCGCAGCGAAGCCGGCCATTGCTGCCAGTCAGCGGCGGCGGACGTGTCCGCTTTTTGCAAGCTGGCCGCCAGGCTGTGCAACGCAGTCGCATAACTTGCCTGTGGCAGACCGTCGTCGATCCCGGCAGTCATTTCCGCCGGCGCCGTGCTGATCTGGCCGGCCTGCAAATGCAGCGCCGCTGCCAGACTCAACGCGACCCGTGCCTGCGCCAACAGCGCATCCTCGGCACGCGGCTCCAGTTCTTCCATGATCTGCAGGACGGTGGCCTGACGCCATTCCATCGCCCGCACCCGGGTCCACCAGCGCTCGATGCGTGCGATTACCTCAGGGGCATCCTGCAATGTCTGAGCGATGTAGGCTGTCGCGCGCTTGGGGGAACCACCGCCCAGCAGCCGGCTCAAACCGCCGCCGCTGTCGGCCAGTGAACGGCGCAACGCATCGTCCGCCGGCTGCAACAGGGCGTCGTTCAGCGCGGCGCGGCGCGATTGAGCGTCCCAAACCAGTGGACCGGTGGCCAGCGGCGCACCAAATTGCTCGTACGCCGCCCGCAGCGCACGTTCGGCCGAAGGTCCCAACACGGAACCGGTGAAATAGGTTGGCTGCTCAGGCAGAATAGCGCTGAGCGGCAGGCGGTACCAGGAAACAGGTGACGTCATGAATTACCTCGAACCTCAACCGGGCGGCCACGCCATGCGGCGGCCGCCAAGAATGTGGGCATGCAAATGATACACGGCCATACCGCCGTCCTCGCCGATGTTGAACACGACCCGGTAGCCGCGCTCGGCAAGGCCGAGATCCGTCGCCAGACGTGAGGCGGTCGTTAACAGATGACCGAGCAGGTCGCCGTCTTCAGGATTCACTGTAGCCAGCGACTCGATATGGCGTTTGGGGATGACCAGCACGTGGGTCGGCGCTTGCGGATTGATATCGTTAAACGCCAGCACCCGGTCGTCGTCATAGACCTTGCTGGCCGGTATCTCTCCAGCGATGATCTTACAAAAGATGCAATCTGTGGTCACAATGGTGCTCCTTTGCGACTAAGCAACACACCGTCCTTCCCGCGAAGGCGGGAATCCAGCGCTGTGAAGAGTGGATTCCCGCCTTCGCGGGAAGGACGAACCATCATGCGCTCAGCACTTCGCCGTCAAGGCAATCGCCGCTGACGCCCAGCAGCCGCGTTGCGGTGATGCGGTTGTCCAGGTCGATGCCGGACGGAGCGACCGCGCGCACCCGCAGGTAGTTGTCAGTCAGGCCGGTCCAAACGGCGCCGTGTCCGTTAGCAGGCTGCTCACAGCTCTCCCACAGCACCTGCCGCAGCGAGCCGACGAAACTTTGCCGCACGGCGTCACCTGTTCGGCGAGCCATGGCCTCCATTGCGGCTGCCCGCTGGCGGCGCGTCTCCACCGGTACCTGGCCGCTGAAGCTGGCCGCGGCTGTGCCAGCGCGCGCCGAATACGGGAAGACGTGGACGTGCGCGAAGGCCATTTCCTCAGCGAAGTGCAGACTTTCCTGGAAATCGGACTCGCTCTCACCGGGGAAGCCAACAATCATGTCGGTCGTAAGGACCAGATCAGGAATGCGGTCCCGCGCCGCTGCAACCAGGGCGCGGAAGTCATCGGTGCGCGTGCGGCGCGCCATGCGCCTCAGTGTCCGGTCACAGCCGGCCTGTAGCGGCAAGTGGAGATGTGGACAGAGCCGGCCGTCGCTGGCGCGCCACAGATCGAAGAACTCCGGCTTGAGGTCCCACGGTTCCAATGAACTGAGCCGCAAACGCGGCAGATCGGTGTGGCGCAGGATCGTCCCGACCAGTTCGTACAGGTTGCTGTCCAGATCACTGCCGTAGCCGCCGAGATGGACGCCGGTCAAGACTGCTTCCTGATAACCGCCGGCTGCCAGCTGGCGCACCTCGTCCACGATGTCAGCCACACGCCGGCTGCGTTCCTCGCCGCGCGCTACGGTGACGATGCAGAAGGTGCAATGGTTGTTGCAGCCGTCCTGCACCTTGACGAAAGCCCGCGTGCGGTGACTCGACTGCGCTGGCGCTTCCGGTTCCAGCCGCAGCCATTGCTGGCCGTTTAACTCGGCCGACCAGGGCTGCAACAGCTCAGCCAGCAGTTCCTTGCGCCGGTTCTCCACCACCAAACTGACATTGGGCAACGCTGCGACGGTCTCCGGTTCCAGTGTCGCGTAGCAACCAGTGACTGCGAGGCGCGCGTCGGGATTGCTGCGCGCCAGCTTGCGCGCCAACTGGCGCGATTTGCGCGCTGCCTCGCCCGTAACCGCACACGTGTTCAGCACACAGATGTCGGCTTCTTCGGGCGATGGCACAACGTAATGCCCTACGTCCACCAGCTCGCGGCCAAGGGTTTCCATCTCGCTGTAGTTCAGGCGACAGCCCAGGGTTTCAAGGTAGATTCGCATGTGACGTTTCGTTCGTTCGCAGGTGCATCTTGAGAAGTAAGTGCGAACGGAAAGCGCAGGATAACATGCCTGCTGGCGCGCGTCAAACAGCGGCTGGCGGCGCTTCCGCTTCCGGTTCATCCGGCCGGGTAGCACCGCGGCCCAGCAGCCAGCCGCTGAAGGCGATCACAGCCAACGCCACGATCTGAACGACGCGCCAGCCATCACCGACGAGCGCGCTGTCGGCACGCAACGGCTCCGTTAACAGACGAATCGTGGCATAGCCGAAAAGAGCCAGCAGGGCCAGTTGGCCCGGCCGGAGCGGTCGCCTGCTGTCGACAAGCAGCAGAATGGCCAGCAGCCCGCCCAGTGCGACGGCCTCGATGAGCGCTACCGGTTGGCGCTGTACGCCGAACATCTCCATCGCCCACGGCGCATCGCTGAGGGATCCCAGGCTGCGTCCCGCCAGAAAATCACCCAACGCCGCCACTGTCAGCGCCAGCAGGATGCCCGGCGCGGCTGCATCAGCAAAGGCCACCGCGGACAAATGATGGCGGCGGAGGTAGATCGCCACCATTGCCAGCCCACCCAGCAATCCCGGCAAGGCAAGAAATGCGCCCGGGCTGAGGGACAAAATCTGCATTGGGTCGGTCTGGTAGACCTCGAAATAGGCCACTGCGTGCCCCAGCCGCGCGGCGACCAACCCGACCAGCAGCGCGTAGAACCCCGCGTTGTAGATGTGGTCGCCGGCGATGCCGTGGCGCGGCCCGCGCCGCGCCGCCAGCCAAAGGCCGGCCATGTAGGCAAGAAGCAGTGCAAGGCCAAACGTTTGAATGCGGAGCGGGCCGATAGGAATGGTTGGGAACATAAGAAGCGGTTATGGTTTAGCCGATAGTGGCTGTCCGGTCAAGGGTGTATGTCATTCCCGCGAAGGCGGGAATCCATGGCTGTGAGGTGTGGATTCCTGCCTTCGCGGGAATTTCGCCTCCACTTGCCACTTGCTTACGGATAAATGGTCCGCAGGTTCTCGGCCAGCACGGCGTCGGTCATAGGGCCGATGAACAAGGTCTGGATGACGCCGTCGCGGTCGATGAAGAAGGTGGTCGGCAGTGAGTTGACCAGATATTGCTGGCTGACGCCGGTTCGCTGGTCAAGCGCCGTGGGAAAATCGACGCCGATCTCGTCACGGTAGCGCGCCACCACCTCTGGCGTTTCGCCCTGGTTGACGCCCAGCATCACTACACCGGCATCTGCCAGACGATCGTGCAGGCGCTGCAATTCCGGCATCTCCGAGCGGCATGGTCCACACCAGGACGCCCAGAAGTTCATGACCACCGGCTGGCCGCGCAGGTCGCTGAGCGTGACCGACTCGCCTTCCATCGCTGCCAGGGTGAAGTCGGGCGCAGGGTGTCCGATGGCCGGCGCTGGCGGGAGCGCACCCGTGGCAACGCCCGCGGGAACCCGTCCCCAAATCAGCGCGCCTATACCGAATGCCAGCACAATCGCAGTCAATGTGTACCAACGTTTTTGATTCATAGGATAACAAGCCATGGGTTCGTAGCAGGAATCACCGATCACTCACCTGAAGCGCCAACCGGTGCAGCTCTTACGTGACAGAGTCGCAATCAGACGCAACATCTTAACTGGTATGCCATATACAGACAACTTCCGTCAAGTGTGGGAAGCTAAGGCCGTCTGAGCGCCCCACCGCGGAGCCAGCCCGAAACCGACATGAACTCCTCAACCGAAACTACCACCCACGAAATGCGCCTGTTGATACGGGTGTCTGTCCTGCTGCCTATTGCCAGCGTATTCATGCTGGGACTGACCAGTATCTGGCACGACGCGGCCATGCCTGACCCGAAGGTTGCGATCCTTGTTGTGATCGCCATCTTGCCTGCGCTGCTGGTCTTTCTGCCCGGTATCGAGCGCCGGCTGGGCAGGTGGTTCGTTCCGGTCACCCTGTCGTTGTACCTCGTCTGCCAGACGACGCTGACCTCGCTGTTGCAAAATCTGGGGATGGCGCGCTTCGACATGATGTCGGTTGGGTCGATCAACGTGGTGGAACCGGGCGTGCTTGTGATGATCCCGCTGCTGCTGATTGCCTGGCAGTTCGGCTGGAAAGGCGCGCTGCTGGCGTCGGCGACCGCCGGCACGCTGCACATGCTGATCGGTCTGGCCATGCATCAATGGATGCCCAGCGATCCCCAGGTGGCGGAAGTGGTGCCCATTTTGCGACCCGACCTGCTCTACTTTCTGCCGCTGCTGGTAGCCTATCTGGGCGGACTGTTGCGCAGACAGCAACGCCAGGAGGAGGCGGCGCACATGCGCTGGCGGGAATATGCAGCCACTGCGGAGGTACTGGCAGTCCAGCGCGAGCGCAAACGGCTGGCACAGCAATTGCGCACCGGCGTGGTCGAGACGCTCGCCATCCTCGCCGCTCAACTGGACAGCCTGACAGGCGTTTTGGCAGGTCGACCACAGGACGAAAGCGACGCCGTCCACGATGTCCAGAAAGCGGTTCGGGCGGATATCCAGTCCGTCAGCGAGTGGGTGGACGAACTTCAGGCTTCGCCGCTGGAAAGCTCGGAACTGGAGGCGGCGCTTAAGGCCTGCGCCAGCGCCATGTCACACCGCACGGGCGTGTCTGTCGATGTGCAGGTGGGCGATTTGCCCGGCGACCTGACGCCGATCCAGGAACTGTCACTTTATCATGTCGCTGACCAGGCGCTCAATCATATGGTCAACCACCGAGGCGTCAGCCAGGTAGCGGTGCGACTGTCAACGGTGGATCAGGTAGTGGCCCTGACAGTGCACGACGATGGTCTCTGTCGCTGCCAGGAAGCTGAGCACAATGAGATTGACGACCTGGAAGCCTATGCCAGCCTGGTGGGTGGCCAGCTCTGTTTTCATCAGCAGGCAGAACACGGCAACACCGTTGCCTTATGGCTGCCGTGCAAAAACAACCACTCCTCCGATAGCTAATCCTCGCCAAGTTCAGCCCGGGCCTCTTTGATCCACGGCTGCGGTATACCACACAAGAATTTCAGGGGGCCATCGCCGGTGTTGCGGTATTGATGTTGCACATCACCGGGGACGAAGATGACATCGCCCGCCTTGACGGCAAAGGTGTCGTCGCCGATTGTGACCGTGCCCTCACCCTCGATGACATAGTTCTGGTGCTCGAACCAGTGGGTATGATGGGGCGTGTTGCCGTGCGCCGCCAGTTCAATGACGCGCAGCGCATAGTTTTCGGAACCGTCCTTCTCCGTGATCACCCAACGGATGCTGGCATTGACCGCACCTTCATCGTGGACCTTCTCCAATGTAAACTCGGTAAACGGGCGGGGATTGCTCATCTTGTTCTCCTGTAACTGAGTGCCCAAGGCTGGCCAGCCTTGGGGTGAAGGCTAAGCAAACTGTGCAGGCTGAGGGCAGACATATCAATGCGGGATACACAGTCTCCCTCAACCCGGGACCACGTCGATTCTACACAGCACATCCACGCGATGCAAGCCGTTGGCATTGACGTTTGGCGGGCGTTCGGGTAGAATGCCACTTGTTCCGAACGGCATTATCGTGACTGTTTCCAGCTTCGGCTCCCTCGCTTCTGATCGCAGCCCACCGAAACTTCTTCACTATCCGTTCTTCCACCAACCCGGTTTTTCTGACCCGCCTCAGGCAATTCACAGGAGATTACCCGCATGGCTGAGACAGCCGTACAGCGTCGAACCTGGTTTCGCAAAACCCTCGTCGTTCCTACCGAACATGGCGCCTGGTCCTGGCTTCTGGTCCCCTTTCTCACAGGCGCGCTGGTCGGCAGCCTGGCCGGCAATCCGGCGCCCTTCAGCGGCATGGCACTGGTATTTACACTGATCGGCGGACTGAGCGCGTATATGAGCCGCCAACCGGCGACCGCACTTTTGCGCATTCGCCGTGGCCGCGGTCGCAAGGCCGATGAGTCGCTGGCCCTGGCGTGGACGCTGGGATTTGGCATCGTCGCCGGGCTTTGTCTGCTTGGCCTGCTGGCACTGAACCGCATTGCGCTGGTTGCGTTGATCCTGCCATTTGCCGCGGTGTTGGTGATGTATCTGCTGGCAGCGCGCAGCGGGCGGGCAGCCATGCGCGCGCTGTCCATGGAACTGACCGGCGCAGTCGGCCTGGCGCTGATGGCGCCGGCCGCCTACATTGCCGCGACCGGTGCGGTAGACGCTACTACCTGGAAGCTGTGGGCGCTGCTCGCCATGCAAAACGCGCTGGGTGTGCTCTACGTGCGCGTGCGGCTGGCGGATACCCACGGACGACTGGCCAGCCGACGGTTGCTGCTGGGCGGGCACGTTGCTGCGCTGCTCGCTGTGACAGCCGGCGCTGCCCTGAGCTGGTGGTCGTGGTTGGCGGTCATCCCGTTCGCAGGTTTTCTGCTACGCGCAGGTTGGCTCTACACCGCGTCGCGGCCCGTGCCAAACGTCAAACGCTTTGGCTTCACCGAAGTCGGCGTCGAGATCGCCGGCGGGCTGCTGATCGCTGCAGGGTTCCTGGTTTGACAGTTCGTAGTAGGCGCTTCAGCGCCGTTCCGATCTCGGAACGGCGCTGAAGCGCCTACTACGAACAAGGATTGTCTGATATGACCCAGCCTCTCAAAGAAAAAGCAGCCGCTGTCTACCACCTTCTGCAAGAGGAGTACGGACATCCCGACTGGCGACCTGATTTCGAGCCGATGGACGAACTGGTGCTGACAATGCTCAGCGCCAACACTTCGGACATCAACAGCGGACGCGCCTTCGAGCAACTCAAGGCGACCTACGGTGGCGACTGGCAGGCAGTGCTGGACGCACCGCTGGACGAGCTGACCGAGGTCATTCGCTCCGCCGGGATGGGGCCGACCAAGGCGCCGCGCATCCAGGCCGCGTTGCGACGCATCCTCGACGAGCGCGGCGCGTTCGACATCTCCTTCCTGGCCGAGCTGCCGGTGGATGACGGGCTGGCCTGGCTGGCCAGCCTCGATGGCGTCGGCCACAAGACGGCATCGATCGTGCTGCTTTTTTGTTTCAACAAGCCGGCCTTCCCGGTTGATACTCATGTCCAGCGAGTCAGTCAGCGGCTCGGTCTGGCAGGACCGAAAGACGACCCCGCGAAGATCAAGGCGCTTTGGGAATCGCTGGCGCCGGGCGACTGGTTCTACGCGCTGCACCTCAACCTGATCCGTCACGGCCGCGAGGTCTGCATCGCGCGGGCGCCGCGCTGCGAGATTTGCGTGCTGCGCGACCTGTGCGATTACTACGCGGACAACATTGAAGGCTGACGCTGCGGCCGGTCTCAGACCGTGCCGTAGCGTGCCGGACCGGCATTTGAGAATGCCGACTCCTCGAAGAATACTGGCCGGACGCAGCTCCTGGCTCTGAAATTCGTGCAATTCGCGGCCCGTTGGCCGCTTCAATCTCGCGTTCTGAGAGGAATCTAACCCTATGGCTCGTCGAGTTCTGCTGATTGTGCTTGGTGTGCTGGTGGTGGTGCTGGTCTTGCTGGCCGGCGCGGTTGGCTATTTCGCTCTTTCTCCCCTTCCCAAGACAAACGGGACCATCAGCGCGCCCGGCCTGCAGGCCACGGTGACGATCTACCGCGACGAGTGGGGTGTGCCGCAGATCTACGCCGACAACAGCCACGATCTCTTCTTCGCGCAGGGCTACGTCCATGCCCAGGACAGGCTGTTCCAGCTTGATTTCCAGCGACGCGTGGGGCTGGGCAGATTGTCCGAGGTGCTTGGCGAGGCGACGCTGGACACCGACCGCTTCCTGCGCACGCTAGGCACCAACCGCGCCGCGCAGCAGGACCTGGAGCAGCTGGCGCCTGAGACGGTGGCTGCCTTGCAAGCCTACAGCGACGGCGTCAACGCGTACATCGACGAGCATAAGGGCGATCTGCCGCTGGAGTTTCGCATTCTGGGCTACCAGCCAGAGCACTGGCAGCCGCTGGACACCATCGCCTGGGCCAAGGTGATGTCCTACAACCTGGCGTCCAACTGGGATACGGAACTGATGCGCGCCCAACTGATCGACGCGGTAGGCGAGGACGCCGCCGCCGACCTGCTGCCGACCTATCCTGAAGCAGGCCCCTACGTCATCCCGCCCGAAGTCAAGAGCTACAGCGGGCTGGGAGAGTTAAGCTACAGTGACGCCACCGCGCTGCGCCGGCTGCTGAAAACCGACGGCGGCGACATCGGCAGCAACAACTGGGTGGTGGCCGGCAGTCACACGACCACCGGTATGCCGCTGCTGGCCAACGACCCGCACCTGGGCCTGCAAATGCCCTCCGTGTTCTACGAAATCGGGCTGCACGGCGGCGGGTATGACGTGGTCGGGCTGGGCCTGCCCGGCACGCCCGGCGTGCTCATCGGCCACAACGATCACGTGGCGTGGGGCATGACCACCATCTACTCCGACCAGCAGGATCTGTTCATCGAGAACCAGAACCCGGACAACCCGAACCAGGTTGAATACCAGGGCAATTGGGAAGACGTGCAGGTGGTCGAGGAGACGATTCCGGTCAAGGGTCGCGCCGAGCCGCTGGTCGAGACCGTCCGCATCACTCGCCACGGGCCGATCATGAACGCGGTGGTGGGCGATCTGGAAGGCAAGGCTGAGCCCGTCGCGTTGCGCTGGACGGCGTTGGACGAGGATCACCTGGTCGACTCGCTGTTGCTGGCCGATCGGGCCGGCAGCGTCGATGAGTTTCGCCAGGCGCTGAGCCTCTGGGATTCAGGGTCGCAGAATTTTGTCATCGCCGATACGGCGGGCAACATCGCCATGCAGGGCACCGGACGCACGCCCATCCGCGCTGCCGGCGACGGCCGGACGCCCGTGCCAGGCTGGACCGGCGAGTACGAGTGGATCGGCACGATCCCCTACGACGAGATGCCCTTCGCCGTCAACCCGGATATCGGCTATCTGGCGTCGGCCAACAACAGCGTCGTGCCCCCCGATTACCCGTACCTGTTCGGCACTGACTATGCCGCTCCTTACCGTGCCGAACGCATCACCACTCTGCTGGCCAGCAAGGACAAGTTGAGCATGGACGACATCGCGGCCATGCAGGCCGATGCGCATCCGATCCCTAGCGACAGCATCGTCCCGCTGCTGGACGGCGTCACGCTGGACGGCGCGGCCCAGACCGCGCTGGACATGCTGCTGACCTGGGACCGCAGCATGGACGCGAACCGCGCCGAGCCGCTGATCTACGAGCAGTTTTTCCAGGAACTGGCGCGCAGCACGCTGGGCGACGAGCTGGAAGCCGCTGGCGGGCAGGAACTGGTGGACAGTTATCTGGGGGGCTTTGGCAACTCCTACGCCCAGACCATGGTCACGCTGGCCGGCCAGCCGGACAATATCTGGTGGGACGACGTAAGCACGCCTGCGGTCGAAACCCAGGCTGACATCGTGCCGGCTGCTTTCAGTCGCGCAGTAGCCAGCCTGCAAGCCAGCAATGGCGACGATCCGGCGCGCTGGCGTTATGGCGATGCGCATTTCGCCAATTTCGATCATCTGGTCTTTGGCGGCGTCGCGCCGTTGAACACACTGTTCAACAAGAGCACGCCAGCCCGCGGCGACGCTTTCACCATCGATGCCGGCAAGGCCGATTACCAGACGCTGACGATGAACCACGGCGCCAGCATGCGCGAGATCGTGGATCTGGGTGACCTGGCCAGCAGCCGCATCGTCAACACCACCGGCCAGAGCGGCCAGCTTTTCAGCCCGCACTACGGCGACATGATCGATCTCTGGCAGTCGGTCGGTTACCACCCGATGCGTTTCGACCGAACCGAGATCGAGCAGTCAGCCGTGGACGTGCTGACCTTGCAGCCGTAGATTGAGGGTCGAGCCACTCTTGAGACAGAACTGACAGTCCTTGTAATGTTACGATGACGCCACAAGCGCTTCAGCGACATTCGTTGTAGACCAGGACTGTCAGTCCTGCGCAACCTGGGCAGATACAGCATGGAATGGTACGTTTACCCCATCGCGATCCTCGGCGGCCTGGCTGCCGGGTTCATCAACACCGTGGCCGGCAACGGTTCGGCCATCACCCTGCCGCTGCTGATCTGGCTGGGGCTGCCGCCCAGCGTGGCCAACGGCACCAATCGCGTCGGCGTGCTGTTCCAGTCCGCGGTCGGTACGACCCAGTTTCACCGCAAGGGGGTGATGGACTGGCGTTCCGGTATCGCGCTCGCGATCCCGGCCGTCGTCGGTTCGCTGCTGGGCGCGCAGATCGCGGTGCAGATCAACGAGGCGCTGTTCGAACGGATCATCGGCGTGGTGATGCTGATCATGCTGGCGATCATCGTCGCGCGGCCGGAACGCTGGCTGCTGGGCAGCAAAGACATGACCATGCACCGGCCGGGCGTCAAGGAAATCGTCATCTTCTTCCTGATCGGCATCTACGGCGGGTTCATCCAGATTGGGGTCGGTATCTTTCTGCTGTCGGCGCTGGTGCTGGGCGCGGGCTTCAACCTGACCAAGGCGAATCCCATCAAGGGACTGATCGTGCTCTTCTTTACCGTCAGCTCACTGGTGGTGTTCATCATCAACGGCCAGGTCAACTGGCAACTGGGGCTGATTGTCGCCGTCGGCCAGATGGGCGGCGCGTGGCTGGGCGCCAACTTCGCCGTCAACCAGGGAGCGGTCTGGGTGCGCCGCATCCTGATCGTGGTGGTGTCGCTGGCCGCGCTGCGGTTTCTGGGGGTGTTGCCGTTTTGAGGTTACCCCCAAGCAAAGACTTTTTCAACAAGGCGTTTCCTTCCACGTTTGGAGGCAGATGTTGCTTGACGTACAATTGCATAGGCGATGACCAATGAACGAGTTCGAGATTCTCGGCGAAATAAGACACGTTGAGACAATAGCGGCGGGCCAAGGTGTGACGCTATCAACTGCGTTATCTTGACCGTGTAATCGTGTTGTATTCAACATCGTTGGCGCAAACATCAAGGGCAATCACTATCGGTTGATCGTGAAGATCACTTTAACACTGGAATCGTCTATATTCGTTTCATCGGTACCGTCGAGTTGAACGACGGAACAATCTGATGAATCTGAAAATACACAGGTTCGAGGCCCAAGGCATTGATGCGCAAAGATTTCAAAGATCAAGAGTTGGAGCTGTTTTTCATGAATGAGTATGTCATCTGTATCGACAATCGATCCTCCAACCCGGCGAGCCTGATCGCATGGGCAGGTGTATCACAAAGACCAGACACCGAAGCAGATGCGCACAATATGCTGCGTTATCGATGAGGACACATCGGAGGCCGACGGCTACCTGTACCCGCGTCGATGTTCGTTGCAATCGATCTGCCGATAGAGGCCAGACGAGTGCTGGAAACGGCATAGACACTGCGGCAGAGTCACCTTGCGCTTTCAAGAATCTCAGCTTCGCGTCTTCGTGATCCAGCGGCCCACCATAACACCCTGTCACAAGGTACACTAAAACAGCCCTCGATGTGAGTCGGGGGCTGTTTCAATTTCTGATACTTCGTTCGTTCAGTCGCTGGGCGGCAGGTCGGCCACGGGCAGTTCCGCCACAGTGGTCGGCGCTGTGATGCGCGGCGCCGGCGGGGGCGCGCTACTTGGACCTGAACGGCCGGCACGTTGGCGTCGTTGCCGCAGTAGGGGCACATGCTCCAGCCCAGCTCCAGCAGTTCGCCGCAGTGCGCGCAGTCCTTCTTGATGGGCGTGTGGCAGTAGGCGCAGAACCGCCAGTGCTTGTCCACCGCTCGCTGGCAGTTGGGGCAAACTAGTTGCTCTTCCATGCTGCGCAGCAGCGCCTCTTCTTCCAGCGCCCGGTCGTACGCCTCGGCCAATGTTTCCTTGGGCCGCAGCAGGATGTAGAGCAGCAGGCCGATCACCGGGAAGACGGCGACCAGCACGATGGCCAGAATCGCGGCGAAGATATCGCGCGAGCGCGAGCGGATGTCACGCCACGTCCAGATCACTATCGCCAGCCAAAACGCCAGCAGGAACGCGCCGCAGGTCGCTACCAGCACCTGCAAGACAGTTCCAATTGCGTTGGAAATTCCGCTGATATCCATCTAAAACAACGATCCTCTCTCGGTCCTATTCGCGGCGAGCGACGCCAGAGGCGCCGCACCACGGCGGCATTATACCGCAAGCGACGGCAAACAACAATTGCCCTGCGCCGCGGCTAGCGGCTCTCAACCTGGCTGAGGCTGGATGCGTACCGCCGCAGATGACGGATTAGATCACTCCAGCCAATCGTCGCCGTCATCGTCCTCGCCGGCGACCAGCAGCACTTCACGGCCGCGTCCCGCGCCCTCGTCGTAGCCGACATAGCCATCCTCTTCCATACGCGCCATCAACTCGGCCGCCCGGTTGTAGCTGACCCGCAGCCGCCGCTGCAGCCAGGATGTGCTGACCCGCTCTTCCTTTTCCACCAGATCCAGCGCCCGCTCGTAGAGATCGTCCTGATCCTCCATCTCAGCCATCAGCCCGGTCCAGGGATAGCGCGGCTGGTTCGGAGCCAGTGCCTCAGCCGGCATGGCTGTTTTCCAGAAACGCACCAGCGCCTCGATCTCCTTGTCCGAGATGAAGGACCCCTGGATGCGCTCCAGCTTGCTGCTGTCGGGGCGCATGAAGAGCATGTCGCCGCGGCCCAGCAGCTTGTCCGCGCCGGGCGTGTCGAGAATCACCCGGCTGTCCATCTGGCTGGTCACCGAGAAAGCGATGCGCGAAGGGAAATTGGCCTTGATTAGTCCGGTGACCACGTCCACGCTGGGGCGCTGGGTGGCGACCACCAGATGGATGCCGGTCGCTCGCGCCATCTGCGCAAGCCGGCAGACGTAGAACTCCACCTTCTCCGGCGCGGCTGACATCAGGTCCGCCAGTTCGTCGATGACCAGCACGAAATAGGGATACGGTTCCAGATCAGCCCACTCGGGCGGCTTGTTCTTGCGATCCACCTTGCGGTTGTAATCTTTGAGCTGGCGCGCGCCGACGCGGGCGAAGTTGCGGTAGCGCTCGTCCATCTGTAAGGTCATCCAGGTCAGCGCGCCGATCACCTGCTCGATGTCCGTCACCACCGGCGAGATCAGGTGTGGTACGCCGTTGAACGCCACCAGCTCGACCCGCTTCGGGTCCACCAGCAGCAGCCGCAGCACGTCCGGGCCGTTGTTGAACAGCAGGCTGGCCACGATCGCGTTGATGCATACCGACTTGCCCGATCCGGTCGCGCCGGCGATCAGCAGGTGGGGCATGACCGACAGATCGGATGCCACCGGGTTGCCGCCGACATCGCGGCCCATCCCGATCACCAGCGGCGATTTGTGGCCCGTCATTGCCGGCGACTCGAGCACGGAGCGCAGCGGCACCACATCGGTGTCGCGGTTGGGCACCTCGATGCCGACAAAACCCTTGCCGGGCACCGGCGCCTCGATGCGCAGAGTCGGCGCCTCCAGCGCCAGCGCCAGATCGTCGGTCAGCGCCTTGATGCGGCTGACCCGCACGCGCCGGTCGACGGTCGTGCCGTCAGGGCCGCGGCGCGGCAGCGTTCCTGGCACGACACCGAACTGCGTCACCGCCGGGCCGACGTTGACTTCCACCACCTTGACAGGTACGCTGAAGCTGGCCAGCGTCGTCTCGATGACCTGGATCTTTTCCTTGACGTCGATACTTGTGTCCAGGTCAGCCGGTTCTTCAGCCAGGAGGGACAACGGCGGCAGGAAATCAGGTCGCGGCTGCGCCTTGATCGGCTGCGGGCGTGCCTTGGTGCGGGCGACACGATGGACTTTGACCGGCTCGGTGGCGGCAATGGATGGTCGATCGTAGTCGTCGTCTGCTGATTTGGCCGCGGCGGCGCGCGAGCGGGAAGACTTCGCCACACGCACCGGTTTCTCCTCCTCGATCTCCGGTTCCTCCGGGGCGTCAGGCAGCAGCGACTGCCAGAAGTCGCCCAACCGATCGGGCAGGCTGTGCCAATCGAACCGTGCGATCCCCAATGCACGCACCGCCAGCCACAGTCCCAGACCGGCCAGCGCAAGCAGCAGCACAGAAACCAGCAAGTCGCCCAGCAGCGACGCTGTCAACGACCCCATGACCCAGCCCACCAGCCCACCGCCGCCGCCGTCCAGGGCAAGCTGCAGGGGATCCTCGGCGTCACTGAGGATGTGGCTCAGGCCCAGCGCCGCCAGCAGCACCAATCCGCCGCCCAGCACCACCTCGCCTACCATCCGCCACGGGATGTCGAGTCCAAGGCCCAGCCGTCCGGAGGCTTGACGTGCCAATATGCCCAGAACCACCAGTGTCATTGCGATCAGGATCGGCAGGCTGGCCCAGCCAAACAACTGGCGCACCGGTCCCGCCGTCGCATCCTCGCCGCGGCGAACAAAGTCCACGAAAAGCAGGCCAACAACCACCAGCGCGATCAACGCGATGGTCTCAGCGTTGGCCGCCAGGACCTTTTGCCAGCCGTCGCCGGCGCGCTGAGCCGGCTTGCCCTTTGACTTTGGCTTGGATTTGCGTGAGGTGGTGCGCTTGCTCATAGAGAAGGTGCGAGTGACTGGCGCTCAATCAAGAACAAACAACGGCGCCAGTGGTTCGCCTGCCGCGGGAGTGGCAGGCGCTGGCGCCGTTGTGGGCAAATCAGATGATGCGGGCGCCCGTTGTGGCCCCGGCCACGATCAGGACCATGCACTAAAGGCGTCGGTGTGTCGTTCCTCGCGTGCCTGGCGCAAGCTAAGGCCAATACGACGGTTTCTGGGGTCCACTGCCAGCACACGGACATACACCCGCTGGCCCTCATTAACGACGTTGCGCGGGTGGAGAAAGGTCCCCTCAGCCAGCTCAGAAATGTGGATCAGACCCTCGACGCCATCTTCCAACCGGGTGAACGCGCCGAAATTGACGACGTTGGTCACTTCGCCCCAGACGAAATCGCCGATAGTGTAGCGCTGGCTGACGCCTTGCCAGGGATCGGATTGCAGGTGCTTGAGGCTGAGCTGGATCTTGCGCTCTTCGTAATTGATGTCAAGGACGTAGACCTGAACTTCCTGTCCGACGCTTACGACATCGCCCGGATCATTGACGCGCCCCCACGAAAGCTCGGAAATGTGCAACAAGCCCTCATAGCCGCCCAGGTCGACGAAAGCGCCAAAGCGCCGCAAGTTGCTCACCTGGCCGCGCACGACGTCACCTACCCGCAGGCGGGCAAAAAGACCCTCGCTGCGTTCTTCGACGCAGGCGACCCGCTCTGACAGCACCAGCCGGCTGCGCGGCCGGTCGATTTCGATCACTTGTAGCTTCAATTCTTCGCCGATACGTTTGGCAAGCACGGCCTCTCGCTCTTCATAGTCGAGATTGACCGGGAAATCCAGCAGGTGCGATCCGGGCACAAACCCCGACAGACAACCCAGATTGACCAGCAAACCGCCGCGGTTGTAGCCGGATACAACCAGGCAGCAGGGCGATTGATCTGCCATCAGTTGTTCGGCGCGCTGCCAATCTTTTTCCTCCGAACTCAATTCTTCGTCTGTTCGTCCACAGCTATCACCACCATTGCCCGACAGGCTGCTGATCCATGGCGGCGGCGCCTCTTGCGAAACTACTTCTCCGTAGGTGAGCAATGCCTCCCAATAACCATCGTCTTCTTGATTTGAAACCTGGGGACCATTGATATACCTGCTACGATTGTTTGTCTGCGTATACTCCATGACTGCTTCTTCCTCTCCGGTGTCTGAGCTGGTCTCCTGCCTGGGACGGTCGAGAACCACCAAGGGATTATAAGGTTAACAAATGGCCTTGTCAAAAGCTTCACACAGATTTGGCTTTCAGAACCGGTTTGGCGCGCATTCACTCGCAATGGTACAAAATGTATTGACAGCAATGTCCTAGCGGTGTTATTATTGGCCGAACACATTTCCCGCAATCGATGCTCTCGTTGCGCCCAGATCTATATTGCTTGGAGGAAGACATGCTGAGAATGATGGTCTCACGTAGAATGAAAGTGTTGACCGGTCTTGCGTTGCTGCTTGCCTTGTTGGCCGGTTGTGGCGGCCAGCAAGCGACCCCGGATGTCGATGCTACCGTGGCCGCGGCAGTGGCCCAGACAGCCGCGGCCCAGCCGGCTGCTGCTCAACCCACCAATACGCCTGTTCCCACGGACACGCCCGCCCCGACCGCCACGCCGGAGCCGGTTTCCATGGCGATTACCTCGCTGGACGACCTGGAGAAGGCGGTAGTCCAGATCGAAGCGCAGGGGACGTTTATCGATCCCGAGGAGGGCATCCAGTATGACTCCGCCGGCAGGGGTACCGGTTTCATCATCGACGAGGAAGGACACGCCGTGACCAACAACCACGTCGTGACCGGCGCCGCACTGCTCAAAGTCTGGGTGGGCGGCGAAAGCAAACCGCGCAATGCCAAGATCCTCGGCGTGTCTGAATGCTCCGACATGGCGGTGATTGACATCGAGGGCACTGGCTATCCTTACCTCGAATGGTTTGGCGGCGCCGTCCGCCCCGGACTGGACGTCTACGCTGCCGGCTACCCGTTGGGCGATCCTGAGTTCACCCTGACCCGCGGCATCGTCTCCAAGGCGCGCGCCGATGGCGAGACCGACTGGGCCTCGATCGATTCGGTGATCGAGCACGACGCGACGATCAATCCCGGCAACTCCGGTGGCCCGCTGGTGACGGCTGATGGCAAGGTCGTCGGCATCAACTATGCGGGATCTGACAGCAATCAATACTTCGCCATCGCCCGCGCTGAGGCGCTGCCGGTCATCGCCCGGTTGCTGCAGGATCAGGATGTCGACTCGATTGGCATCAACGGTACTGCTCTGGTAACCAACGATTCATCCGGTATCTGGGTATCTTCTGTGCAGTCTGGTTCGCCCGCCGACAAAGCCGGCCTCAAAGCTGGCGATCTGATCGTTGCCATGGAAGGACTGACCCTGGCCACCGATGGCACCATGGCCGACTACTGCGACGTTTTGCGCACCCATTCCCCTGGCGACACCTTGAGTCTGGAAGTCGTCCGAGCCTCCACTGAGGAATACCTGGAAGGCCAGGTGAACGGCCGCCCGCTGGAACCATCGTTCTCCTTCGCCCAAACGCTGGGAGGAGATGTTGCTCCGTCAACGTCAGGCGCAGGTGGAACCGCAGCGCCTGCCTACGAGTACACGACCCTGACGGACGTCGAAAATGCGATCCAACTCGAAGTGCCGACTACATGGGATGATACCGATGGCAGCACTTGGGTGTTTGATGACGAAGTCGTTGGTTCGGCCTTGTCTGCTTCTCCCAACTACGACGACTTCTTGAACACTTATGACACGCCCGGCGTCTTCTTTGGCGCATCCGAGGTGCTGACGGAGCGTTTCACCGTCGACAGCCTGCTTGATCGCTTCAAGGGCAACAACGACGGATTGGACTGCACCTACGAAGGGCGCGACAGCTACGAAGACGCGCTCTACACCGGTCAATACGACTACTACAGCGACTGCGGCGACATCGGCAGCACCATCATCGATCTGGTGGCCGAGCCGGAAGACCAGTCCTTCCTGATGTGGCTCAACATCCAGATAGTCGATGACAACGATCTGGACGCGCTGGATCACCTGCTCAACAGTTTCGAGGTGATTGGCGACCTGCCGTCAGCCAATGGCAGCACGGCCGTGCCCACGCCAGCGGTAGCCGAGGAGGACATCGACCCATCCTGGTTTCCGCCGACCGGTCAGGCCAGCGTTGTTCTTATCAACGACGCCACCGAGGACATCACAGTCGCCATCGCGGACCAGGAGTACGCAATCGCCAGCCTGGACCAACTGGTTATCACCCTGGATCCCGGCACGTATGATTACACCGCGACCGATCCCAGGTTTGACCCCTATGATTCGACCTGCGAGGTTGAAGCAGATGCGATCTACCGCTGGTACAGCGACGACAGCGACTGGGGATCGTGCGACTTGATCTGGTCAGCGAATCAATAGCCATCACCAGCACGTAACGACCAATCACTAACATACACCGGCGCTGGCTGGCAATTCGCCAGCCAGCGCCGGTCTTTATTGCCTTGCTAATGCCATGAATTCGGCCAGTCTCCTGACCGTAGCCGTCATGTGCATTTGCCAGTCCAACTGGCGCCATATCCTATGGAACAAAGCATGTTGATTTGCAGCAGATCGCCAGTGGAACCCGGCTTGGAGAGACTTCGGAAGTCGCCGCTTGACAGTGATCAGTGGTCGACAACTGACGGGAAATCCACTGTTGGAACCGGCGACTTCCGAAGTCTCGAGCCACGGTGCGCCGTGAGATGAGGCAACACGCCACGCGTTCGCTGCGCATCCTGGCCATCGCACCCACCGGATTCTTCGCTGATTATGGCTGTCATGTACGCATTCGCGGGCAGATGGGCGCGCTGGCAGCACGCGGCCACCACATACGCATAGTCACCTATCCCAGCGGGCGGGACGTTGACGAGCTTACTACCCTTCGTCCGCCTTTCTGGCCGCGCGGACGAACCATGCCAGTCGGCTCGTCGCGGCGTAAGCTGTTGCTGGACGCATGGCTGGCGGCGTTGTTGCCGGTTGCGGCGCGCCGATTTCCCGCCGGTCGGCCAGACATCATCCATGCCTATCTGCACGAAGGTGCGCTGTTGGGCGCGCTGGTCAGCCGTGCCTGGCGCGTGCCGCTGGTCTTCGACTACCAGGGCAGCCTCAGCGAAGAGATGATGGATCACCGCTTCCTCAGTGCCAGTTCACCCCTTCTGCCGTCGCTGCGCCGTTTGGAAAGGTGGATCAACCGCCAGCCGCAGGCGATTCTGGCCAGCTCAGCCCAGGCGACCCGCCAACTGATCGATGGATCCAAGGTGTCCCCGCAACGCGTCTCCACCCTGCCCGACACCGTTGATCCGGCACAGTTTCGGCCGCGCGCTGAATGGCCGGCGGAGCAACTGGCTGCGCTCCGTCACCGGCTCGATTTGCCCACTGGCCGGCCATTGCTCGTCTACCTTGGCTTGCTGGCGCCGTATCAGGGCACAGAACTGCTGTTGCAAGCCATGCAACGGCTGGCCCGCCGCGATCCCGCACCGCACTGCCTGATCATGGGCTTCCCCGACGTGGATCACTACCGGAAGCTCGCGCATGAGATGGGACTGGACCAGCATGTGACGTTCACCGGCGCAGTCTCCTACGAGGAAGCGCCGTTGCACCTGGCGCTGGGTGATGTGGCGGTTGCGCCCAAGGTGTCAGCCACGGAGGGGAGCGGCAAGCTGCTGCCCTACATGGCCGCCGGCCTGCCGATTGCCGCTTTCGATACGCCGGTTCACGGCGAGTATCTGGGCGACCTGGGGTTTTACGCCCGGCTGGGTGATGCCAAGTCGCTGGCCGGCACGCTGGAACGCGCCCTGTCAGCCGGCGCGGACGAGAAGGCACGCCGCGGCTGGCTGCTGCGCGCCCGGGTCATCGAACGCTACACCTGGCAGCACGCCGCCAGCGACATCGAAGACCGCTATCGGTCGTTGTTGTCTGGAGTATCATGATAGGCGCGAAAGCGCTGAGGACCTGTGGAAAACCGTTGCTCGTATACCAGATTCAGGACACCAGCGCACGGATCGCGATGGCATACTGTTTGCTCTCGCGTTCCCGGCATGGTAAGATACTGTCAACATCAGGAGAACCTGCCATGGCCGCACTCAATACGTTCGAAGGCGTCTATTGCAATTGAAGAATAGGGATCTGACGTCACAAAGCTGGACGAGGCGGTAGACTAAGGTTTTCAGGAGATTCGATTATGACACTGGATGACATGCTTCGAGACTTGCACGCACTGCGCGAAGACTTGATGGTATTTGAACGCAAGTACAACACGCCGACTGAGGTCTTTGTTGACGCCTATCGCCACGGTGAAGAACCCGCCGATTCGTCGTGGGTGTTGGACTGGAGTGATTGGGCAGCAACGTACGAATTGCTCCAGGAGCGGCTTGCGCAGTATAGCGCCGGCGTAAACCGGGTGTTGGAGGGCAACCAGATCAACAGTCTCTCACAACTGATGGAACGCACGGCGCGCCATGAACCCATTGCAGTCCCTGCCTGACTACGAACGCTTCATCTACGCCCTACGGCAGCAATACCCCGAGATCCTCCGATCAACACTGGTGGTGGTCAGACGAGGAGCGACCGTTGCGGTTCTCAGTGGGGAACTTGAGTTTGGGAAAGGAATACGGTTGGTCGTCCGAGAGAGGCTTACCTTTGCCGAATCTCCTGGGTGGATTCACGGTTATGGCTACGAAGTCTGGCAACATGAAAAGCAATTGTATTGGTACGATTCCCAACCTCACCCCGACGATCCCGCGCTGGCGAGCACAGATCCTCACCACAAACACATCCCCCCTGATATCAAGCACCATCGCGTTCCCGCTCCGAATCTGGCATTCTCTCAGCCCAACCTTCCGTTCCTGATCTTCGAGATTCTGGAATTGTTGCACTCATAGCTCTGATTCCGCCGTCCGCCTTAACCATCGTTTTTGGAGCTTCTTACCCATGCCAAAAATCACCTTCATCGGCGCCGGCAGTACGGTGTTTGCCAAGAACCTGCTGGGCGACATCCTCAGCTTCCCCGAACTGGCCGGCTCCACGGTCAGCCTGTTCGACATCGACCCGCAGCGGCTGCACACCTCCGAGATCGTGGCGCGCAAGATCGCCGAGGCGCTGGAGGCAACCCCTACCATCGAGGCGACCACCGACCGGCGCGCGGCACTGGACGGCGCAGACTACGCCATCTGCATGATCCAGGTCGGCGGCTACAAGCCGGCCACCGTGGTCGACTTCGAAATACCCAAGCGCTACGGGCTGCGCCAGACCATCGCCGACACGCTGGGCATCGGCGGCATCATGCGCGGCCTGCGCACCATCCCCGTGCTGCTGGAGATGTGCCGCGACATGGAAGCGCTGTGCCCCGACGTGACGTTTCTGCAATACGTCAACCCCATGGCCATGAATTGCTGGGCCATCAGCCGCGCCAGCACGATCAAAACTGTGGGTCTCTGCCACAGCGTCCAGGGAACGGCTGGCCAGCTTGCCAATGACATCGGTGTTCCACTGGAGGAGATCAACTACCTCTGCGCCGGCATCAACCACATGGCATTCTACCTGCGCTTCGAGCGCGCCGGGGAAGACCTGTACCCCCTCATCCGCCAGGTTGCCGCTGAGGGCCGCGTGCCAGACTGGAACCGGGTGCGCTACGAGATGCTGCAGCGGCTGGGCTACTTCGTCACCGAGTCCAGCGAGCACTTCAGCGAATACGTGCCCTGGTTCATCAAGCGCGACCGGCCCGACCTGATCGACCGGTTCAACATCCCGCTGGACGAGTACATCAGCCGCTGCGAGTTCCAGATCGCCGGCTGGGAAGCTATGCGCGGGCGTTTCGAGAACCCGGAGACGCGCTTCCGCGTCCGGCGCGCCGGCGACGAAGCCGACCACCTGCCCCCTGACGGCAGCCAGAGCGACATGGATCGCATCGTGGATGAGATGCTGACCATCCAGCGCAGCCACGAGTATGGGTCAGGCATCATCCACAGTATGGAGACCGGCCAGCCGCGTGTCGTCTACGGCAATGTACCGAACCGCGGGTTGATCGACAACCTGCCGGCGGGCTGTTGCGTCGAAGTGCCCTGTTTGGTCGACAAGAACGGCATCCAGCCGACCGCGATCGGTGCGTTGCCGCCGCAACTGGCTGCGCTGATGCAGACCAACATCAACGTCCAGGCGCTGACCGTCGAAGCGGCGCTGACCGGCAAGCGCGAGCACATCTACCACGCCGCCATGCTGGATCCGCACACCGCCGCCGAGCTGGATTTGGACCAGATCCATGCGCTTGTCGACGATCTGATCGAAGCCCACGGCGACTGGCTGCCCACGTACCGGTAACCGTGACAACAGATCGATTTCCCGTTTCCATCATTCCCCTCCTCTCCCTGATTTCCTCTCCCCGGAGCCACCATGACCTCTTCCCATGATGCGATTAACGCCTTCCAGCAGCGCTTCGCCGCCGATCCGGACTTCGTCGTGCGCGCGCCCGGCCGCGTCAACCTGATCGGCGAGCACACCGATTATAACGACGGCTTTGTCCTGCCCATGGCCATCGACCGTGCGATCTGGATTGCCTTACGACCGCGAACTGACCAGCAGGTCAACGTCGTGTCGCTGGATCTTGACCGGTCGGCAAGTTTTGGGTTGGCCGATTTGCGCCACGAAGGCGCCAGTTGGATCGAGTATGTCAAAGGCGTGGCCTGGGCGCTGCTGGGTGCGGGTTACCAGCTTACCGGCTGGGAGGGGGTACTGACCGGCGACGTGCCGCGCGGCGCCGGGTTGTCGTCATCGGCCGCCGTCGAACTGGCCACAGCGCGCGCGTTTCAGGCTGTTTCGGGCTTTGCCTGGGACCCGCCTGCCATGGCATTGCTGAGTCAGAAAGCCGAAAACCAGTGGGTCGGCATGAACTGCGGCATCATGGATCAGATGATCTCGGCCGCGGGCGAGGCTGACCATGCATTGCTGATCGACTGCCGCAGCCTCCAGACGACGTCCGTGCCGCTACCGCATGGCACCGTGGCGGTCATTCTGGACACGTCCACGCGCCGCGGCCTGGTGGATTCGGCCTACAACGAGCGGCGCGCACAGTGCGAGGCTGCGGCGCGCTATTTCGGCGTGCCTGCGCTGCGCGACGTGTCGCTGGAGCGATTCGAGGCGGAAGCTGGTGGGCTGGACGAGGTCACCTTGCGCCGCGCCCGCCACATCATCACCGAAAACGCGCGCACGGTGGCTGCCGCCGACGCGATGGCACGCGGCGACGCGTCTGAGATGGGGCGCTTGATGGATGCCAGCCATGCCAGCATGCGCGACGATTTCGAAATCTCAGGCCCGGAGTTGAATGTCATGGTGGATTGTGCGCGACAAGCGCCTGGCTGCTTTGGCGCCCGCATGACTGGCGGCGGGTTTGCCGGCTGCGCAGTCGCACTGGTGCAGGCCGACCGGGCAGATGAATTTGCCGCCCGCGTCTCTGCAGACTACGAGGCCGCCACCGGCCTCACGCCGGCCATCTATATCAGTGTTGCCTCGAACGGCGCCTCTGTGGAAGAGCTGAGATGAGCGCGCGAGTCATTGCCATTCTGCTGGGAGGCGTATTGCCGGCCTTGTTGCTGGGGTTAACCGGCGTTTTCCAGAAGCTCAGCACCAACGCCCGTATCGGTACCGGCCCGTTTCTGATCGGCGTGGGCATCACGACGGCGGTGGTTGGCGGCGCTTTCATGCTGCTGGAACGCGACGTGACGGTCGGCCAGAAGAGCGTCCTGTATACGATCCTATTTGGTCTGGTCTGGGCGACAGCCATCGGATGCATCGCGATTGCACTGCGTCGCTTCGACGGCCAGATCAGCCAGCTTGTCCCCTTGTACAACATGAACACGTTGGTGGCGGTGCTGATCGGCCTGGTGGTTCTGGCGGAATGGCGAACGGTCGATCCGCGCAAGCTGGCCGTGGCCGCTGTTCTCATCGTAGCCGGGGGCATTCTGGCCGCACGCGCTTGATGTCGATCGGTGGATTCAACGCGTGTGAAATCTGGGACTCCCCTCTGGACAGGTTTGCTGGTATAATTGGCGCAGCACTATTCCAGAAAGGAACATCCATGATCGAGTCAACGACCCAGGCGATTGCCGCCATGAACAACGCAAAACTTCCCGAAAACGAGCGCGCCGACGGCGTCCACTACCTGCGCGATAATCCCTCCGTAGAGGGCAACACGGCACTGGTGGCTGCACTGGAAGACGACGACCATGGCATTCGCTATGCTGCAAGTTCGGCGCTGGCCTATCTTGGCAGCCAGGCGATGCCGCCCCTGCTGGACGCGTTGGCGAAACCTGACAACAGCAAGATGCTGCGCGATGGCGCTCACCGGGTCTTGACGGAAAACTCAAGTTCCCAGGTGCGCGCTTCAAGTGGGGAGCTGCTGGCTGCACTCAAGGGATCACAGGCCAGTATCACCACCATGGAGGCGGCAATTCATCTCATGGCGACCTTCAGTTGATCGGTCGCAATCGGTCGCTCAAGCCGCTGTAGCGGTCGGCGATGCGGTTGTTGTTGACTGCAATCGCGACCGCTCGCGGCGTGCCGACCAGCACCACCAGCCGCTTGGCCCGCGTCACACCGGTGTACAGCAGGTTGCGCTGCAACATCATGTAGTGCTGCGTCATCACCGGCATAACCACCGCAGGAAACTCGCTCCCCTGGGACTTGTGCACCGAGACCGCGTAGGCGTGCGTCAGTTCGTCAAGTTCCAGAAAATCGTAGGCCACGATCCGGTCGTCGATGCGCACAGTCAGCATCTGCTCCACCGGATCAAGGCTGGCAATCATCCCCAAATCCCCGTTGTAAACATCCTTGTCATAGTTGTTGCGGATCTGCATCACGCGGTCGCCCAGTCGGAAGATACGTCCACCCAGACGCCGCTCCGGCCGGCTGGGCGACGGCGGGTTCAGCAACGCCTGCAAGCGTTCGTTCAGTGCGCCAACCCCAACCTCGCCGCGGTGCATGGGACTGAGTACCTGAATGTCCTGTGACGGAACGCCGAAACGCCGCGGCACACGTTCCTGCACGATCTCCCCGATCAATTCAGCCGCACGTTCTGGTTCGTCGGTTTGAAACAAGAAGAAGTCCTTCGACTCCTGTGGATTCCACTCCGGCATTTGGCCGCGATTGATCCGATGCGCGTTCTCGATGATGTAGCTGCCAGCCGCCTGGCGAAACACCACGTCCAGTCGCACCACCGCCGCCGCGCCGGAGTCGATGACATCGCGCAGCACGTTGCCCGCGCCCACCGGCGGCAACTGGTCGATGTCGCCGATCAGCAGCAGATGGGCGCCGGCCGGGATCGCCTTCAGCAGGCTGTTGGTGAGCAGCAGGTCCAGCATCGACGCCTCGTCTACGATCACCATGTCAGCAGTCAGCGGATTGTCCTCGTTGCGCCCGAAACCAAATCCACCTTCCCCGCCAGGACTGAACTCCAGCAGGCGGTGGATGGTTTTTGCCTGCTTGCCGGTTGCCTCGCTCAGCCGCTTGGCCGCCCGGCCGGTGGGCGACGCCAGCATGTAGTTCAATCCTGTCGCGTCCAGCAGCCGGATCAGCGTCTTCATGGTCGTGGTTTTTCCGGTTCCCGGTCCGCCGGTCAGCACCGCGACACGTTGGGTAAGGGCCGTGCGCACAGCCTCCTGCTGCTTCGGCGTCAACGCCAGCCCGATGTCGCGTTGGACGACGGCGAATGCCTGCGGCCAGTCGAAGCTGTGAAAGGTGTAGAGGCGATCCTCGGTGGCGTGCATCAGGCGCTGCAAGCGGCCGGCCACGCCGATCTCACCGTAGTAAAAGGGGGTCAGATAGACGGCTCGTTCTTCGGCCAGCCCTATTCCCTGGCTGCTGCGCACGGTCGCGTCGACGTGGACCTGATCATCGCGGCTGAGTGTGTCGATGGCCTCGATCACCAGCGCCTGGGGTACCTCCAGCAATGTCGCGCTGGCCTGCACCAGTTCACCCTGCGGCACGTAGACGTGACCGTCGTCCGCCTTCTTGCCCAACGTGTAGGCCACGCCGGCTGCAACCCGTTCTGGCGCGTCGAGGG
This sequence comes from Anaerolineales bacterium, assembly GCA_020634615.1. Classification (GTDB taxonomy): domain Bacteria; phylum Chloroflexota; class Anaerolineae; order JAAEKA01; family JAAEKA01; genus JACKBK01. The sequence goes on along the minus strand of JACKBI010000001.1, from coordinate 702,523 downwards.
CGATCCCCTGGTTGCGGGCGATCTTGTCGGCGGTGATGAAGCCGATACCATGTACGTCCCTCGCCAAGCGGTAGGGGTCGTTGGTGACTACCGCGGCCGAACCGTCGCCGTATTGTTTGTAGATGCGCACAGCCAGCGCCGGGCTGACGCCGTTGCTTTGGAGAAAAACCATCACCTCGCGGATCTGGCGCTGTTCGTGCCAGGCAGCCTTGATTTGCCTGACGCGTTTTGGTCCCACCCCAAGCACCTGGTGCAGTTGATCCGGGTTTTCGTCGATAACCGTCAGCGTATCGGCGCCGAACTTACGCACGATGCGTTTGGCGGTTACCGGTCCAACCCCCTTGACCAGGCCGCTGCCCAGGTATTTCTCGATACCGGCGGCTGTGGCCGGCAGTACGGAGGTGTAGCGTTCTACTTTGAACTGGCGGCCATGCTGGACATGAACCGTCCATTCCCCTTCAATGCGGACATGCTCGCCGACACTGACGCCGAGCATGTTCCCGACGACAGTAACTTCGTAATCCTTGTCGTCGGGAACCAGCCGGGCGACGGTATAGCCGGTTTCCTCGTTGTGAAAGGTGAGACGCTCGAGGACGCCTTCAAGGGTCTGCATTCGAGATCCCCTGTGGGCTAGCGCTGCTTCCACCTCGGAAAGAATGTGCGCAGTTCACCAGCTACCGTGTACTCCCAGGATTCGGAGACGCGATTGCCGGCGCCGTCGGCGACGTAGGCTTGATAGGTGCCCTCTGCCAACGGAAGCTCGACCTTGACGTTATAGATAAACTGTCCGAATGGTCCAACCTCAAACAGTCCGTCGTGGAAAGGCGCCTCGCCGTTTTGCGGGCCTGTCACAACCAGCTTGTAGGGTTCGCCTACCGCCTTGGTCAAATCCTTGGCCGGGTTGTAGAGTGCGCCGAAGAAGGTAACAATCGGGTTGGTATTGATCTCGCCGGGCCGGCTATCTTCCTTGGCAAATGGGAAGGTCGGCACGGGCGTGTTGGTCGGTGCGGGCGGCGCGGTGGGCTGCGGCGGCGTAGTCGGCTGCGCAGGTGGACGGGTCGGCACGGGCGTGTCGGTCGGCGGCGCGGGGATGTTGGCTGCAATCGCCACTGCGTTGGGGTCGCCGGTGACCTCGACCAGCCGGGCGACGATCCAGGCTTGCTGGCCATCGACGCAGCAGACTTCGTACCAGTCGCCAGCAGCGTTGCGCGAGATGATCTCCAGCTCGGCGCCGCGCGCCACCTGTCCCACGGTGGGATAGTTGGTGCCCGGCCCGGCGCGCAGGTTGCTTTCCTCGTCGCCGATGACGACGGCCATGGACGCTTCGGGCGTCGGCGTGTCAGTAGGCAGCGGCGTTGGTGTGTCGGTCGGGACTGGCGTGTCGGTGGGAACCGGCGTGTCAGTCGGGATGACCGTCGGTGTAAAGGTTGGCCGCACTGGGCGGGTGGCGGTCGGTTCAGGCGTCGGAGTGGCTGCTGGTCCGCACGCACTGAGCGTAATGGCGAGCAGGATTGTGATGCCAAGCAGCGTCCGCAGGTGTTTCCTGTTGAACATATGCGTGCCTCCTCAAGGCGATATCAGGCGCAAGGCATCGCCTTGCGCAGGGGCCTATTGTAGCACAGCGTTCGCCGCCGGACGATTCTCGGCCTGCTCTCTGTGGGTCTTCGTCACTCCCGCGGCGGCGGGAGTCCAGAGCGTCCTTTACGCATAAGGAAAACTCTGTACAACGACGCGTGGATGCCCGCCTGCGCGGGCATGACGGGTGGTGGGGATCGTCACTCCCGCCGCCGCGGGAGTCCAGAACGTCCTTGACGCGCAGGGAAACCTCTGTACAACGACGCGTGAATGCCCGCCTGCGCGGCATGACGGTTGTGGGGATCGTCACTCTCGTGGAGGCGGGCATCCATGCGCTGTCTACATTCGTTGTGCTATCCTCGCCTTCATCAGGCGAACTGTTGCCTCAATAGGCCCTCCAGCGTCGGCTGGCCGATCTCCTGCAGTTCGTAGCGGACGCGCTGGGTCGGACGGTGAATGTCGATGATGCGCGTCAGGTCGATGGGCGTGGCGATGATCACCAGATCGCAGGGCACATTGTTGATCGTTTCCTGCAGGTCAGCCATTTGCTGATCGCCGTAGCCCATGGCGGGCAGGACGGCGCCGGTGCCAGGATACTTGGCATAGGTGTCGGCGATGGAACGCACCGCCCAGGGCCGCGGATCGAGGATGGCGGCTGCGCCAAAGCGCCGCGCCGCCACCACGCCCGCGCCGTAGGCCATCTCGCCGTGGGTCAGCGTCGGGCCATCCTCGACCACCAGCACATCCTTGCCGCGGATCATGCCCGGATTCTCCACAAAGATCGGGCTGGCAGCTTCGACGACGATCGCGGCGGGGTTGGTGCGGTAGATGTTGTCTCGGACGATAGCCACCTTGTCCAGGTCGGCGGTGTCCACCTTGTTGATCACCACCACGTCGGCCATGCGCAGGTTGGCCTCGCCGGGATGATAGCTGACCTCGTGGCCGGGCCGGTGCGGATCGGCGACCACGATGTGCAGGTCGGGCTTGTAGAAGGGCAGGTCGTTGTTGCCGCCGTCCCAAACGACGATATCGGCCTCCTGTTCGGCCTGACGCAGAATTGCCTCGTAGTCAACTCCGGCATAGACGATGACGCCGCGGTCGAGGTGTGGCTCGTATTCCTCCCGTTCCTCGATGGTGCACTGGTGGCGGTCCAGGTCATCGTAGCTGGCAAAGCGCTGCACAGCCTGCTCGGCGATGTTGCCGTAGGGCATGGGATGGCGCACGGCTACCACCTGCTTGCCCATCGCCCGCAACACGTCGCACACCCGTCGCGTGGTCTGGCTCTTGCCGGAGCCGGTGCGCACCGCACACACGGCCACCACCGGCTTGCTGGACGCCAGCATGGTGTCGCGCGCACCCATCAGCAGAAAGTCGGGACCGGCTGCCAGCACCTGCGACGCCTTGTGCATCACTGTCTGGTGGCTGACGTCGCTGTAGGCGAACACGACCTGATCGACCGCAAGCTCGGCGATCAGCCGGTTCAACTCGCTTTCGGCGTAGATCGGGATGCCGGTTGGGTAGAGCGGGCCGGCAAGCTGGGCCGGATATTGCCTCCCCTCGATGTCGGGTATCTGGGTTGCCGTGAAGGCCACGACCTTGTAACGGGGATTGCCGCGGAACACGACGTTGAAGTTGTGGAAATCGCGGCCGGCGGCTCCCATGATGAGCACGCGTTGTACAGAAGACTCGTTCGCCATTGAAATGAACTCCTTTGTTCGGGATATGGCAGGGATTCGAAGTCCCTGGTGAAGACACGAAGCAGCCTCAGCCGCTGAATCGAAAGGCCCATGGGACCTAAGTTTGTTCAGTCAGTGGATCAAATCCACTGATCAATCGCACGGCGCACGAGCTACAAACCCGAGCTGGCATCAACAGCCGGTTCGGCCTCGCTGGCCGCCTGCCGCCGGCGGTACATGAATCGGGCCAGGATGATACTCAAACCGTACAGTCCCAGCAAGGGGACCATCACAATCGCCATGTTGACCGGGTCGGGGGTTGGGGTGATCAGCGCGGCGGCGATGGCGATGCCGACCACAGCGAACCGCCAGGCCTTGATCAACTGCTGCGGCGTGACGACGCCGATGCGCGCCAGCAGGGCGATGACCAGCGGCGTTTCGAATGCGACGCCGATCCAGAACACCACCCGGGTGATGAAGCCAACATAGCTGCTGATGCGGAAGTTGCCGGGGATGCCACCGAAGTTTGCCAGGAACGGGATGGCGACCGGCAGCATGACAAAATAGGCGAAGGCCGCGCCGACGATGAAGGAGAGAAAGATGAACGGCAGCGCGATGAAGAGCATCCGTTTCTCGTGTGGCAGCAGGCCGGGCACGACAAACGCTACCAGTTCATAGACGATGATTGGCATCGCCAGGATGCCGCCCACCATCACCGCCACTCGCACATAGACCCCGACAGACTCGGTTAACTCGATGGCCTGGAGATTCTGCAATCCGCCAACCGGCTGAGCGAGCACGTTCAGGATCGGCTCGGCGAAGACAAATCCGATCACCACCCCGACCGTCAATGCAATAAGAATAATGAACAGTCGCCGGCGCAGCTCATACAGGTGCGGCGCAAGTCCGGCGATCAGCCCTTGCAGATCGGCGCTCCAGTCATCAGACATCGGGAGACTCCGTCGCGTCAGATGTTGCTGCCGGCGCGGACTCTGGGGTGACTGGTTCTGGGGGGGTAGGAGCCTGCCCGGTAAGCTCAGGCGGAGCAATGGTGTTCGAAAGTGGGTCAGAGGCGTCGTCTGGATCTGGCGGCGTGGCTTCAGCGGGGGGTGCTGGTTGCGCCTTGTCATCTACGCGTAGCGCGTCCTGGATCGGCTTGCCCTCTTCCTCTATCTGCCGCATCAACTGGGCATTCATCTGGTTCCAGGTGTTGGAAAACTTGCCAACAAAGCGAATGGCCTTGCCCCAGGCACGGGCGATCTGCGGCAACCGGTCGGGCCCCATGACCAGCAGGATAATCAACAGGATGAGAATGATCTCACCCGAGCCGACCCCGAACAGGCCGCCGCTCATGCCACTGGTACCTCTTCCTGCTCCGTTACGGGCTTGGGCGTCAGTGTCCAGTCGCCGTCAAGAGGTTCGATCTCGCCCATCTCTGGCTGGGGCGAGTCGGCCATCAGCGACCCAAGAACGCCGTTGACAAACCGGGGACTGCTGTCGCTGCCAAAATGCTTGGCCATTTCAACCGCTTCGTTGATGGCAACCTTGGCCGGGGTGTCGATGGCAGGTTCGCCCAGTTCGTAGATGGCCATGCGCAGGATATTGCGATCGACCACGGCCATCTGGTCCAGTGGCCATTCGGGCGCGTGTTCGGTGATCAGTCCATTGATGCGCGTGCGGTGCATGATCACACCGGTTGCCAGCTGGCGTGCAAATGCTTCTCCCGCCGGTGACAACTGAACGTCGCCCAGCCGCCGGCGCAATACGTCGCCCGCCGGATGGCCGGTTACATCGACCTCATAGAGGGCCTGCAGCACGGCGATGCGCGCTCTGGTTCGCAGCTTCATTTACCGGCCTCAGCTCTTCAGCTCGCTGCCATCGAACTCAACTTCATCGATGAACACATTGACTGCCTCAACCGGCGTGCCCGCCATATGTTCCAGCGCGCGCGCTATCTCAGATTGCAGCACCTTGCCCAGGTCTTGCAGGCGTGCGCTGGGGTCGGCGATAACGTGGACTTCCACAGCGACCGAGCCATCGTCCAGCAGGTCGATGCGCAGCCCTTCGGCTGTTGCGCCGCGCGGGCGAATTCGTCCCAGGCCGGGTGATGGGGTGCGCGGTGACAATCGCAGCACGCCGCGCTGAGCCTGTGCCGTCATCGCGACAATCGTGACCAGCACACCGGGGGCAATGATCACCTCGCCCGGCGGCATCTCGTATTGTTCGTCCATTGTTAAGCTTCCAGTGCAGCGCTCCGCGGAGGAGTCGCCCTATTGCATCACCAGGCCGCCATCTACGCTCAATACTTGCCCGGTGACGAAGCTGGCCTCGTCCGATGCCAGGAATGCGACTGCCGCACCGACATCCTCGGGCGTTCCCAGGCGGCCGACTGGCGTCGCCTCGATCGCCATGCGCGTGTTGTCCTCGGTCAGGATATCGGCCGTCAGCGTCGTGTGTACAAATCCGGGGGCGACGACGTTGACGGTGATGTTGCGGCTGCCCAGTTCTTTGGCCAGTGACTTGCTAAAGCCGATGACCGCTGCCTTGCTGGCGGCATAGTTGGTCTGGCCTGCCTGGCCGGCAAGACCGGACACGCTGCTGATGTTGATGATCCGTCCGTACTTGCGCTTCACCATGGGACGCGCGACAGCCTTGCAGCAGTTGAACACGCTCTTCAAATTGGTGTCCATTACGGTGTCCCACTGCTCCTCCTTCATCATCATGATGAGGGTGTCGCGGGTGGTGCCGGCGTTGTTGACCAGGATGTCGATCTGTCCAAATGCTTCGACGGTTTCCTTGGCCAGCCGCTGAGCTTCGTCGAACTGGCTGACGTCGGCCTGGATAACCAGCGCTTCGCCGTTGCCGATGGCCTGGATCAACTGGGCCGTCTCGGCGGCTTCTTCGGGGCTGCTGCGGTGGTTGATCACCACGCGTGCGCCCTCCTGCGCCAAACGCAGAGCAATGCCGCGGCCGATACCGCGGCTGGCGCCGGTGACAATGGCTACTTTTCCTTCAAAACGTTGCATAGGGTTACTCTGTCATCAAGGCCCGCAGGCGCTCAATTCCTGATGGGTCGCCAACCGCCAGCCGGCGCACATCGCGCTCGATCCGCTTCATGAGGTTGCTCAGCACGTCGCCCGAACCAACTTCGACGACCGTGTTGATTCCTTGACCGGCCAGCAAGCGCATGGACCCGGTCCAGCGTACCGACGCCGTCAATTGCGCCACCAGATCAGCGCGCACATCTTCGACCGTTTGCAGGGGCATGGCGTGGACGTTGCCGATCACCGGTATCGCAGGCGGTTGGAGGTCGGTAGCCTCGATGGCGCGTTGTAGCTCGGCAGCGGCTGGCGCCATCAGCGGCGAATGGGCGGCGATGCTGACTGCCAATCGCACGACCTTGCGAGCGCCCGCGCCAGACAGCCGCTGCATGGCATCTTCCAGCGCCCTGTCGTCGCCTGAGATCACGACCTGGCCGGGGCAGTTGTCGTTGGCGACCTGCACCACACCGCCCGTGCTGGTACGCGCCTCGGCACAGATCGCGTCGACGCCGTCGATCTCCATGCCCAGCACGGCCGCCATGCCGCCAGGGCTGCGTTCGCCTGCTTCTTTCATCAGCCGGCCGCGCTCGCGTACCAGGCGCAAGCCATCGGCATAGCTCAACGAACCTGCGGCCACCAGCGCCGAGTATTCACCCATGCTGTGACCGGCCAGAGCCGCGGGCGCCGGCAGATCAGGAATCGCCTCGTGAATCGCTCGCAATGCAGCCACACTGGCCGCCATCAGCGCCGGTTGGGCGTTAATGGTGTCGGTCAGCACCTCTTCAGGGCCGTCGAAACAGAGTGTGGAAAGCGAAAATCCCAGCGTGTCGTCGGCTTCGGCCATGACATCACGCGCACTGGTATAGCTGTCAGCCAGCTCGCGCGCCATGCCCACAGCCTGGGAACCCTGGCCGGGAAACAGCAATGCGAATTGCAGTAGCGATTGGCTCATCTGGGTAGCAGCAAGGCGGGGGAACTGGTCGTCAGCGACACCAGATCCCCCGCTCGAAGAGCAAGACAATGGATCAGATCAAGCGAAGCGGAAATCGCCAGTAAACGCGGTCTACTGGTTTTCGTCGGAGGCCAGGATAGCCCGGTTGCGATAGGTCCCGCAGTTCGCGCAGACCCGGTGCGCCTGGTGCTTGGCGTGGCACTGGGGGCACTCCACCAGGGTGGGCTTGTTGATCGAATCGTGCGCCCGACGGCGATCACGACGGCCTTTGGAAATCTTGCGTTTTGGCAACGGTCCCATTATTTACTATCTCCTTGTATTTTGCGGACGACCTGGGGCCGCCGACTTTCCTTTTGCATATTGTACGCTCAAGTCGTTGGAAGTCGCCTGCCAGGACTTGGGTATGGTTGGTTGTACAAAGTTGATTTGCACTGCTGCTGGCCGAGCTGCGAAGGTTGCTCGCAGCTACTCGGCCTCTTTCAGCAGGGCCGCCAGCGCATCCCAGCGCGGGTCAGTCGTTTCTCGTGAACAGTCACATGGACCGACGTTCAAATCCTGTCCACAGATCGGGCACAGTCCGGCACACTCTTCGCGGCAGAGCGCTTGCAGCGGGACTTCCAGCAGCAGCGCCTGGCGCACCACTTCAGCGATGTCGAGGATATGATGCTCGTTGATCAGCAGCGCAGCATCTTCTTCGTCTACGGCGACAAACGTCCCGCGGACAACATCGACGGTTGGCTGGAACTCCTCGACGATCTCAAGGCTGACCGGGCAGACTACATCGGTGAGGCAGCGGCTGCACTGCACAGTCACCGTGCCATCCAGCGCAGCCTCCAAAAGCACACCGCGATTGGTGCGCAACATGTTAACCGTCCCGGTCAATGGGTCCGATTGGTTCAACTCCTCTTCCTCGAAATCCATTGGGATTTCCATTTCGAAGGAGCGCCGCCCGCCGACCGGCTCTTTGAGGAGCTGCGCGACGTTGAACTCTGTCCCGTGACTTGTCTTCATGGTTTTCTTAACGCAGACGCAAGTGGCCGGCAGGACTGACAGTCCTTCTCCTGCACTAAACGATGCACCTGACGCATAGGTCACTTTGTCACAGGACCAGGACTGTCAGTCCTCTGATGACGTGACTTGCGGCGCGCGTCTGTTCACGCTGCTGCGCCAGACACAAAATTATAGGACACCGACCATGGAATGTCAAAATCAGCCGGCCTCGGCGCTGGCATGGAGCGCCTTGATGCCGTTTTCCACCTCGTGCTGAACCCTGGCCAGTTGTTCGCCCAGCCCGGCCAGCGTGTTGATGACATAGCGATCCGCGTCAGCCCGCACCGCGCCGGCATCGCGCTCGGCTTCGGTGATGATTTCGTTGGCGCGCTGGCGTGCGGCTTCGGCCAGTTCATGATGTTCCATCAAGTCGGTTGCCTGCTCGCGTGCCAACTGCACAATGCGGCTGGCTTCCTCGTTGGCCTGGGCAATGATGCGGTCCCGTTCGCCCAGGGTGCGCTCGGCCTGCTTGATGATGTCCGGCACAGAGACACGCATCTGGTCGATGATGCGGCGCATCGACTCCTCGTCAACCATGATGCTCTGGGACAGCGGCACGCGCTTTCCCTGGCTGACGACGTTTTCCAATTGGTTGATAAGCTGTTGGAGTTCTATGGTGATCACCTCCTTGCCTCGGAAAATCGGCTGGCCAGCGCGGCCAGCACAGCCGGCGGCGCCCAGCGGGTGACGTCGCCACCCAGCGCAGCCACCTCTTTCAGGATCGATGCGCTCAGATACGCGTACCTCAAACTGGTGATGAAGCAGACAACGTCGATATCGGGCGCCAGCGCCCGGTTGGTCAGCGCCAGTTGCGACTCGTATTCGTAGTCCGATGTGGCCCGCAGCCCGCGCACGATGGTCGCCGCGCCCACTTCTTTGGCGATATCCACCGTCAGGCTGCTGTAGCTGATGACGCGCACGTTGGGCAGATGGCTCAGCGACGATTGTGTCAGAGCCAGCCGCTCTTCCGTGCTGAACAGCAGCCGCTTGGACGACGGATTATCATACACCGCGACCACAAGTTCATCGAAAAGGCGCGCTGCCCGCTCGACGATGTCCACATGGCCGTTGTGAATCGGGTCAAAGGATCCTGGATAGAGCGCGTTAGCCATCAGCTGACATCTCCTTCGCCCTGCCAGAACTGGCGTGCCTTGCGCGCCAGCGCGGCGTGCTCCGGCAGCGCAAGCTCCGGGTCCTGGCTTAGCAGTTCGGTTGCTTCAGCGCGGGCCAGCTCCAGCGTGCGCAGGTCGCTCAGCTTGGCCAGCTTCAGATCTGGCAGACCGCTCTGGCGAGTGCCGAAGAAGTCGCCTGGCCCGCGCAATTCCAGATCCTTCTCGGCCAGCGCAAAGCCGTCCTGTGACTTCTCCAGCGCCTGTAAGCGCTCCGACGCGTCGCTGGTGGTGGCGTCCGAAATCAGGACACAGTACGAGGCAGCGTCGCCGCGACCGACCCGGCCCCGGAACTGATGCAATTGCGCCAGACCAAACCGCTGGGCATCCTCGATCAGGATCATAGTCGCGTTGGGAATGTCGATCCCAACCTCTACGACTGAAGTGGCGACCAGGATGTCGATCTCGCCCTTCTGCATGGCGCGCATGACCGCGTCCTTTTCGTCGCTCTTCATCCGCCCGTGCAGAAGCCCCAGTCGCATCCGGGGAAAGACCTCCTTGCGTAGCGACTCGTATTCGGGCACGGCCGCCTTGGCGCTGATGCTCTCCGACTCTTCGACCAGCGGGTAGATAATGAACGCCTGGTGACCCGCCTCGACTTGCCGGCGGATAAACGTGTAGGCACGCTCGCGCTCGCGCGGCAGCAACCAGCGCGTTTTGACGGGCTGGCGACCCGGCGGCATTTCGTCGATCACGGACGCATCCAGGTCGCCGAAAACCGTCAGCGAGAGGGTGCGCGGGATCGGCGTCGCGGTCATGACCAGCATGTGCGGCACCGGCGCTTCCGCGTCGCTGTTCTCGGTCTCGGGCCCTTTGCCGCGCAGCATCGCGCGCTGGCGAACGCCAAACCGGTGCTGCTCGTCGATGATTGCCAGACCCAGGTTGTGGAAAGCGACACCTTCCTGGATCAGCGCATGGGTGCCGACGGCGATATCGATTTCGCCGCTGGCCAGGCCGTCAAGCGTTTCGGCGCGTTCAGTGCCTTTGACATTGCCGGTCAGCAGCGCTACGCGCGCCGGCCGGTCGCCAGCCGTAAGCTGTTCGAACAGCCTTGTCAGGCTGCGATAATGCTGCTCCGCCAGGATCTCAGTGGGCGCCATCATCGCGGCCTGCGCGCCGTTGGCTACCACAGCCCACATCGCGTTGGCTGCCACCGCCGTCTTGCCCGACCCGACGTCGCCCTGCAGGAGCCGGCTCATGGGCTGGTCGCCGTCGAGGTCATTGAGGATAGCCCGCACAGCCCGCTGCTGTGCATTGGTAAACTGGAAGGGCAGCGCCCCGGCAAAGGCGGCTTCGGCGGCGCTGTCGACTGCGAAACGCTGCGCCGGCAGCTTGCGGTAGGTTTGCCGCTGGCGCAGGACGCCGATCTGGATCAGGAAGAACTCATCGAAGGCCAGCCGCCGGCGGGCCGCCTCCAGCATCTCCTGGCTGGCAGGAAAGTGGACCTGCTCCAGCGCATCGCCCAGGGCCAGCAGGTCGGCCCGTCGGCGCACGCTCTCAGGCAGGTAGTCGAACACGCGCCGGCCCCACTCTTCGACGACGTGTTTTTGCAGCGAGCGCATTTTCTTGGCGCTCAGCCCCTTGGTGAGCGGGTAAACCGGCACCAGCCGGCCGGTGTGGATCAGCTCCTGGTCGGGCGGCTCAAACTCCGGGTTGCGCAACACCAGCTTACCCTTGTAGCTTTCCACCTTGCCGCTGAAGACGTATGTCTCGCCGGTGCGCAACTGTTTGACGATGTAGGGATTGAACCAGGTCGCCTCGATGGTCGCCGTGGAGTCGCTGATAACGCCGGTGATCAGCGATGCGTTGCGGCCGGGCAGGCGGCGACTCTTGATGTCCCACAGGTTGGCCAGAATCGTGATCTCGTCGCCCGGATTGAGCTTGTAGACTGGCTTCATGTGGCTGTAGTCGTCGTAGCGATGCGGCAGGAGCCACAGCATGTCGCCGACGGTACGGATGCCCAGCTTGCCCAGCAGTTCTGCGTTGCGCGGCCCGATGCCCGGCAGCCGGTTGATGGATGCACCCAGACTGGCGCTGCCAACAGGTGTTGCCCGGGTCGCAGATGGAACGGAAGCAGCCGGAGCCACCGGCGCTGGCCTGACAGGTTCAATGTCAGAACGGATTGGCGCCTCCGCGGCAGGCGCCGGCAATGACTCTGTAAGGGCGGCGCTGTCACTCTGTGGCTGGAAATTAGCCGGTGGCGGACTGTTCCAGAGGGAGGCCAGGCTCTGGATTTCATCGACCGCGCGCCGCCGATCAGCCTCTTCGCTCAGATCGCCGTAGGTCAGCAGTTGCGCGACGATTTGATCCAGCAATGCGCGCTGGTAATCACTGGTCGCCTCGCCGGCAGCATCCTGCTGCCAGCGCTCGACCAGTCGTGCAAAGCCGCCGATGACGGCCTTGTTGCGATAGCCCTGCTTGCGTTCCAGAGCCAGGATTTTGTTCAATCGTTCGATTGCACTATTCACGATTACCCCTTAGGGCGCCTCTCCAAACTAGGTCACAGGTTGGCTTGGTCAGGTGACTGACCAAAGCAGGAGCTGAAATCACCCCTTAGCTGACGGCTTCCAGCACCACGACGCCAAGCGCTTCGGGTCCAAGGCGCACCGCCAGAGATGGGTTGCAGCTCAGGACATTGAACTCCTGCCCCGGATAGACCGCCTCCAGCCGCTCCAGCAGCGCTGTGGTCTCCGCAGGAAATCCTTGCTGGAGAATGGTGGCTCGCTGAAGCTGGCCAAACTCGGAAACGTAATCCACGAGCTTGTCGACGCCCTGCTGCCCGTTACGCACCTTCTCAAGCGGGATGATTTCGCCTTCCTCGATCTGCAACAACGGCATGATGTCGAGCATGGTGCCAAGCAAGGACTGGGCCGGACTGATGCGACCCTCCCGTTCCAGATAGGGCAGGTGCTTGACGAGGAAGAACACGTAGATGTGCGGGACAAGGCCGCGGATCAGCCGGATGCAGTCGTCCAGGTCATGACCGCGCTGCGCTGCCACTGCGGCCGCCTGGGCCAGATAGCCAAGCCCGACCGTCGTCGAGAAGCTGTCGATCACTTCGATGCGGCACCTGCCCATGAAAAGCCGGCGCGCCATTCGTGCCGTCTCCACCGCGTTGCTGAGGTGGCTGGACACATGCAGCGACAGAATCTGGTCGGTCTGCTTGTAGAGCTTGCCGTAGAGATCGATGAATTCTTCCAGCGAAGGACCGGACACCGTGGGCATGAAGCCTGGTTTGCCCTGGCGCAGGAGACGAAAGTATTCGGAAGGGGGCAGATCGGCGCCTTCCTTAAACGTGCCCTGCGGCAAGTGAATACTGTGCGGCAGCACATGGATTCCCAGGCGTTCGGCCAGCCGGGGGGACAAATAAGCATTGCTATCGGTTACAACGATGACGCGGGCCACACCACGCTCCTGGGACAGGTCAACTGAACAACCACCGGCGAACCGGGCTATTCAGTCGAAATGATAAAATGATAATGAGGTTGTCCCCCGTAGATGATCTCGATCCGCTGATCGGGGTAAGCAGCGATGAGTTGTTGCTCCAACGTTTCCGCAGCCGTGCTGTCTATCTGATCGCCGTGGTAGACGGTGATGTTCTCGGCGTCGCCGGCGTCCATTTGCTCAAGAAGCGTGAACAACACCGCCGCGGGATTGTCACCGCGGGCGGACAGCCGGTCGTCCAGCAAGCCAATGGCATCGCCCTTCTTGACATCGACTCCGTCGAAACTCGCGTCACGCACCGCAATCGTCACTTCGCCAGTGATGACATCGGTGAGGGCGCCGGTCATGTTGTTCACGTTTTTGTCAAGGTCATCCTGCACCGTGATGGCCAGCACGGCGTTGATGCCCTGGGGGATGGTGCGGCTGGGAACGACTTCCACCCGTTTCTGGGGCATCAAGTCGGCGGCTAGCCGATGGGCTTGCTGAGCCGCCAGGATGACGTTGCTGTTGTTGGGCAGCAGGATGACTTCGTCGGTGTCCAGCGATTCGATGGCTTCCAGTAGATCCTGTGTGCTGGGATTCATGGTTTGGCCGCCGGCCACGACGGCCATCGGTCCCATGGCCAGGCTGAGAAACACCTTTTCAAGGCCGGGACCCGGTGCAACCACGACGACACCGACGTTGTGCACTGCGTGGGCTGTCATTTGAACGGCGCGCCCGCTGCCCCATGCCAACTCATCCTTGACGTCATCGGGCGCCATGCCTGCCGCAGCCATCGCATCCATATTCTCTACCACCACGTCCGTGATAAATCCCTGGCTGATGCCATAGGCCAGCGGTACGCTTGGGTCGAAGTGGTGTACATGCACTTTGACAAGGGTCGAACTGCCCTCGACCAACGGGCAATCGCCCATGGCGCTGATCTGCGCGCGGATCGCTTCTACATCCAGGTTGTTGCCCCACACAAGAAACTGCACGTCAAAGCCGTAGCGGATCGGTGGCAAGTTGAGTGGATCAACACTTATCGAAGCAAACTTTGGTTCATCCAGCAACGGTTGTCCGGCGAGCTGAACTGCCTCGCCGCGCAGCCCGCGCAGCATCCCTTCCAAAATATAGAAGAGGCCCTTGCCGCCCGAATCGACGACGCCGGCAGCAGCCAGAACCGGCAGCAGCAACGGTGTCTTCTCTACCGCTTCGCCAGCCGACTCGAGCATGTGGGCCATCACAAAATCGAAGTCCTGCGTTACTGCCGCGGCGCGCACCGCGTTGTCGGAGGCCTCCCGGACAACTGTCAGGATCGTGCCCTCCACCGGCTTGACAACACCCTTGTAGGCGGTTTCACTGCCTGCCCGCAGGCTGGCAGCCAGGTCACGCGGGCCGATGCTGGCCTTGTCGCGGAAACTGTGTGCCATGCCGCGCAGGATCTGCGAGAGGATGACGCCGGAGTTGCCGCGGGCGCCCATCAGCGCACCTTGTGCCACGGCCTGCGCCACGCGACCGATGTGCGTTTCGCTGCTGTGTTCGATCTCTGCCCAGGCCGCGCGCATGGTCAGCACCATATTGATGCCGGTGTCGCCATCAGGAACAGGAAACACGTTCAGTGCGTTGACGATGTCGCGGTGGCGCTCCAGCCAGCGGTAGCCGGCCTCAACCAGAACCTTGAGGTCCTGACCATCGATCTCTGGAATTGTATGTGCGACGGTTGTTGCGCCCTGGCGCGGGACCGTTCGTTCTGGGGCTGCTACACTACTACTGGTCAAATGCTTCCTCGCGGGAGGTTAGGATGATTTTCTGGCGGCGTCATCACCGACGCGCAGTTCCTGGACGTGGACGTTGACTGCGGCGACTGGCACGCCAGCCTTGCTCGTCAGCGTAAAATAGACGCGCCGCATCACACTGTTGGCAACCTCAGTGATGCGAATGCCATATTCGACCACGACGAACACATCGACAATGACACCTTGGTCGCCGATGGTGACATCGATGCCGCGACGTGCGCCGCGTTGTAACGAGCCGGCCAACTCGTCCAGCAAGTTGCGCCTGCTCATGCCCACCACGCCATAGCATTCCTTGACTGCCTCGGCTGCCAGGGATGCGATGACGGATGGGGAGACCTTGATGCGGCCCAGTTCTTCTTCTTGCACACTCATACTTGTCTTATCCACGTCGCATTTGCGCGAGCGCAGCACTTATGCTATGATCCGAACGGTCGTGCAGGGAATTCTGCCCCGTGGTGATTGCCTCGGGGTTTTCATTTGCGTAACGAGGTGATAGTCTTATGGCAAAGTGTCAAGTTTGCGGTCGTGGTCCACAGTTCGGCCATAACGTTAGCCACTCGATGCGCCACACCAAGCGCCGCTGGAACGTCAACGTACAGCGAACCAAGGTGATGGTTGACGGCAAGCAGCAGAGCAAAGCCGTTTGCACGAGCTGTATCAAGACCCTCAACAAGACCCGCTAGACAAGAGCCGATAGCCAAGAGCTATCGGCTCTTGCATTTTTGCCTGACTGCTCGGTAAAGCCGCGAAAAGCGGGTCGATGTATTGTACGTGTTTGCACGGGTTTTGGCAAGGATTTATGGTAAACAACCGCATGAATCTCGCGATAACGTATCAAATGACCGTCACTTTCGAAGGGTGACGGTCATTTTTGTTCCGCGACACGCGCTCGCAGTTGCCCGCAGCCGGCATCGATATCGATGCCGCGTCTGACTCGCAGCGTCGCTGAAATGCCCGCAGCGCGCAGCGTCTCCACAAACACATCCACATCTTCACGAGTTGACGGCTGATAGGGGGAACCCTTGACCGGGTTGAGGGGGATCAGATTGACGTGGCACAGCAGGCCGCGCAGCAGGTCGGCCAGGTCCTGCGCCAGGGCCTGGCTGTCGTTGATGCCGCGCATCATGGCGTATTCGAAGCTGATACGGCGATTGGTGCGTGCCACGTAGCGGCGGCAGGCGTCCATCAGCTCGGCGATGGGGTACCGATGGTTGATCGGGACAAGCTGCGCCCGCAGGTCATCGTTGGGCGCATGCAGGCTGACCGCCAGGTTGACCTGCAACGGTTCCTCGGCAAACCGGTCGATGCCCGGCACCAGCCCTACCGTGCTGACAGTGACGTGGCGTGCGCCCAGCCCGAATCCGTCCGCGTCGATCATGTTATGCAGCGCCTTCCACAGGTTGCCATAGTTCGCCAGCGGCTCGCCCATGCCCATCACCACCACGTTGGTCACCCGCTGCGCATGATCGGTAATCAGTGGTCGGTGATCAGTGATCGGTGGTTCGTAATCGGTATCGTGCGCTTCAGGATCATCCTGCACGAACTCTTCGTTTTCGGCCTCTTGCCCTTCTTTCCCTCTTTTCCCTCCGTTCCCTTCCTCATCCAGCCAGCGCTGAAAATGCAATACCTGTGCCACAATCTCGCCCGGCGTCAAGTTGCGCTGCAAGCCCATCAGCGCTGTCGCGCAGAACGTACAGCCCATGGCGCAGCCGGCCTGGCTGCTGATGCAGACCGTGTTGCGCCGATGGTAGCGCATCAACACCGTCTCGATCAACTGGCCGTCGTGCAGCCGGAACAGCGTCTTGGTGGTCCGGCCGTCGCGTGAGTGGGTTTCGACGACCGGGGTCAGCAAGGGAGCATCGGTCTCGCTGGCCAGCGTTGTGCGCAGAGTCAGTGGCAGGCTGGTCATCTCTGCCGGATCCGTCACCAGCTGCTTGTACAGCCACTGGCGCACCTGATCGGCGCGGTAGGCAGGCTGCCCCAATGCACGCAAATAGTCAATCGTTTCGGCGCGGGTCAGATCAAGAAGATGTGTGAGGATAGCAGCTTCACTCATCGCTGCACCAGAAAAGAGCTGCGTTCGCCAGACCACGCCGCCAACAATTCGACAAGATCCGCAAAGAGCCACGTCGGTGGGAACTCGGCTGTGGTCAGTTCCTCGGCAGTGGAGATACCCGTCAGCACGGCCATGGTGCGGACGCCGGCCCGCGCGCCGCCCAGAATGTCGGTGTCGTAACGATCGCCGACCATCACAGTTTCGTCTGCGGAGCAGCCCAATCGTTCGATGGCCAGAGTGAAAAACGCCGTCTCCGGCTTGCCAATGACGGTCGGCGCGACGCCCGTCGTGGCCTGCAGAAATGCCTGGATCGCCCCGGCTCCCGGCTCGATGCCGCGTTCGGTGGGGATGGAGCGGTCGGGGTTAGTGGCGACAAACCGGCAGCCGGCGTTGATGGCCAGCGCTGCCTCGGCCAACCGCGCGTAGGTGATCGTGCGATCCAGCGCAGTCACGACGACGTCGGCGTCGCGGTGGCTGTCAACCAGTTCGAACCCGCCGCCTGCCAGCGCGACCCGCAATCCCGTCTCGCCGACATACAACACGCGGCTGCCGGCCGGATAGCGGTGCTGCAGCCAGCCAACGGTGGCCAGCGCGGAAGAATAGACGTCATCCGGCGTGACCGCGACACCCATTTTATTAAGCCGTCCGGCCACCTGATCGGGCGTGCTGGTGGCATTGTTGGTCATCACCAGGAACGGTGTGCCGGTCGCGTGTAACGTATCGATGAACTCGGCCGCGCCGGGCAGCGGTTCCATGCCGCGCAGCAATACGCCGTCCAGGTCGAGCAGGAAGGCGTTAACGGTGTCCATGCCGCTTCTGCTCATTCGGTTGCGCTCCCTGCATCGGCGCTTTCAGCCTCGGCCAGATCCGCCTCGACATCGTACGCGGCAGTGGCTACCGCCCAGGCAACCAGTCCCCAGCTTCCGCCGGAGATCAGCAGCGCCAGCAGCACACTGGTCGGGTTGAGTGGCACGTTGCCACGAGCGATGCCGACCAGCGCCAGCGCAATGCCCAGCGCGGCCGCAACGAGGCCGATCTTCAAGGGGCCGGACAGTCGCCGGCGTGTTGGTTGGTCGTTTGACGTGCTCATGGTTTCAGATTACCACGCTTCCTCGCCCCAGCCAAAACGCATCTGGCGCGGGTCGATGTCGTCCGGGTCCACCGGCGCCGGCAAGGTCTCGTTGTGCAGCGCCAGATACTCGCTGAAATTCTCCGGGCTGCGGCTGAGCTGCACCGTGTGGTCGCGAATGACGAAAAACAGGGCGTCGCCCGAGTCGACTCCCAACACATCCAGCACTTCCACGGGCAGTACGACCCGGTTGCGGGTTCCAACTTTTGCGACACGGATTATCATCGGTGACCTCCAACGAGTGAGTAAACCGGTAATTTGCTCACCTGACATTACCAGCGGAAGCAGCAATCCAGGCTGGCACATTGCTGGACTCCCGCGGAGGCGGGAGTAACGAGACTTGGGCGGCTGAGCGCGCCGCAGTTCATCAGCGTTCAGCCGGGCGCAGGTCTTCGACCACCAGTTGCAGCCGCCGGTTGCCGTTCCAGTTGTTCTCTTCCAGCTTGTAGGCCAGATCGACGACCCGCGGCAGCTTGCCATACCAGTGGCCCTGGCGAAAGGCGATGGCATCCCAGGCAACCTCGCGGCGCGGGCCAGCTTCGGGATCGCTGACCACCAGCTTCAGGTGAGCGCCGTCCGAGCCGACTTTGCGCGCGTCGCGCACCTGCAAGCGGCGGCTCAGGAAAAGCGGCTGCGGATTGGCGTAGCCGGTCGGTTCCATCTGCTGCAACAGACCCCAGGTCGCCCAGTCCACGTCGCCCAACGCGATCTCGGCGTCGATAGCCAGGCTGGGCTGGAGGTTCTTGCCACTGAGCTGTTCGGCGGCGATCTCCTGCAGAGTGGTCTTCAGCGCCGGCAGCTTCCTGTTCTCGACCGTGAAACCGGCGGCGGCCGCGTGTCCGCCGTGTCTGACCAGCAGACCGGCCGCCGCACAGCGATCCAGCGCCTTGGTGATGTCGAACTCGGCGATGCTGCGCGCACTGCCGCGGCTCTGCCGTTCGCCCAGTTCCACCACCAGCGATGGGCGGTAGTACTGCTCGACCAGCCTGCCAGCGACCAACCCGACGATGCCGGAAAGAAACTCATTGCCGGCGACCATGTAGAGGTAGCCATCTGCCCCATCCGCCGCGATCTGCGCCTGGGCGATTTCTACCGACTGGGCGGTAAGCTGCTGGCGGCGGGCGTTCAGATGATCCAGTTCCGTGGCCAGACTGGCGGCCTTGAAAACATCGTCGGTCTGGAGCAACTCGTAGGCGAGCATTGCGCTTTCCAGCCGGCCGGCAGCGTTCAGCCGCGGCCCGAGGACGAAACCGATGGAGGTGGCCGTGATCTGGCCCAGCGACAGACCAGTCTTGGCAATCAGCGCCTGCAGGCCGGGCCGCTGCGGCTGGTTGATGCGCTCCAGGCCGCGCTGCACCAGCGCCCGGTTTTCATCCAGCAGCGGCGCAAGGTCGGCCACCGTGCCCAGCGCCACCAGGTCCAGCAAATCAGCTTCGTCCAGATCGACGGTAAGATCGCGGCGTATGGGCGACTTCTGCTGGGTGCGCAACAGCCCCTGAGCCAGTTTGAAGGCCAGGCCGACGCCCGCCAGCCCCTTGAACAGGTAGTCGCAGTCGGCACGCTTGGGATTGATGACGGCCAGCGCAGGCGGCAACTCCGCGCCCACCGAGTGATGGTCGGTGACGATGACGTCCAGCCCCAGCCGGTTGGCAAACGCGACCTCGTCCACAGCGCGGATGCCGCAATCGACGGTGATGATCAGCTGCTGTCCCTCGCGCGCCAGCTCGCTGAGGGCGCTGTTGTTGAGGCCGTAGCCCTCGTCGACGCGATGGGGAATGTAAGGACGCACGAATGCGCCCAGCGCGCTCAACGTTTGCACCATCAAAGCGGTTGCGGTCACGCCGTCGGCGTCGAAGTCGCCATAGACAGCGATGCGCTCGCCGTTGCGAATGGCGCGCCGGATGCGTTCGACCGCCTCATTCATGCCCGCGATGCGAAACGGGTTGTCCACCCGGGCGACGCCGGCCAGGAACGCCTCGACCTCGTCGGGCGCTTGCACGCCGCGGCTCCACAATAGCTGCACGATGAGGGGCGAAACGTGGCTGAAGCGCGCCAGGTGGCTGTCAGGCGCTTGCGGTTGGACGATCCATTGTTTTTGCTGGGTTGCGGAGCCGGTCATGCACGGGATTATAGCCGACCCGCGGTAATCGGGCAACGTTGCGTCCCCTCGAACGAAATATGACATAGATCATTGACTCCCACACAAAGTCATGGTATAACCTAGCACCAATCTGGCACAGGTGCTGGGCCAGCCATCCGCCGGCCCCCGAGCCTGCGATCAGAATCGATAGAAAGGACATGGATCACGACCATGAGACCACCTAACACCAACGCTGAACGCGCCGTCCTGGAAACTGAACGAATCGAACTGATGGACGACATCGAGAAGACCAAGATTTTGCTCCAGGAAGAAGTCAAGGCTGAAGCAGATGAAGGCGATCCTGGCTTGTTCGACCGGGAGATGTACCGGGCATTGTTGACAACCCTGGAAAAGAAACTTGAGTCGGTCAATGCTGCACTGCGCGCGATTGAACGGGGACGCTACGGCACCTGTGAACGCTGCGGCGAGCAGATCGACCCGGCGCGTCTGTCGGCCAAGCCGGACGCTGTGTTGTGCCTCGACTGCCAGCTTCAGGTCGAACGGCTGACCAAGAAGGCAGCGCTGCGCAGCATGATGATGGAAGAAGAATAGGTCAGGAGTAGCGCTGTGGCTGACGTGCATGTTTCGAACCATCCGCTGATCCGGCACAAGCTGACGCTGCTGCGGGACAAACGCACCGAACCCAAGAAGTTCCGCGAGCTGGTGCGCGAGATCGCCATCATGCTGGCGTATGAAGCGACTCAGGACCTGGATGTCGGCCCGAAAGCAGTCGAGACGCCCATGGGGCCGTCCGACGGCTTCGAGTTGAAGGAGCATATTGGGCTCGTGCCCATCCTGCGGGCCGGCCTCGGTATGGTCGAGGGTATCTGGGAGATGATGCCCTCGGCAGAGGTGTGGCACATTGGGCTATACCGTGACGAGCGCACGCTGCGTCCGGTCGAGTACTACAACAAGTTGCCGGTCGCGCCCACCGTCCAGGTCTGTCTGATCCTTGATCCGATGCTGGCCACCGGCGGCTCGGCAGTTGCTACCGTGGACGTCCTGAAACGATGGGGCGCCCAGCGTATCAAATACGTCGGGCTGATCGCCGCGCCAGAGGGGATCGAACGCCTCTCCAGCGCACACCCGGACGTTGCCATCCATCTGGCGGCGGTCGACGAACGGCTGAACAACATCGGTTACATCGTACCCGGTCTGGGTGACGCCGGCGACCGGCAGTTTGGCACGGGATGATCTCACCTGTCACACGCTGGGGGCGAGGCGCGCGGCTGCGCGCACTGGAGGCTGATTGACCAAGAACCTTCCCGCCTGGTACCCTTCCTTGCCACGCGTTCGGGAACTGAACCGGGTCGGGCCGGACGGCGCGACGCACCGCATCACCGTCGTCGTGCCGACCCGCAACGAAGTGAATAACCTGCGCCCGGTGCTGGAACTGGCTGCGCCCTTTGCCGACGAGCTGCTGGTGGTCGATGGCCACAGCACCGATGGCACGCGCGAGCTGGCCGAGCAGTGCGGCGCACGTGTCATCCTCGATGAGGGCAAAGGCAAAGGCGCTGCGCTGCGGCTGGGCATGCGCGAGGCCAGCGGCGACATTTTGGTTTTCGTAGACGCCGACGGCTCGCACGACCCGGCCGATATTCCCGCGCTGGTCGCTCCCATCGTGGCCGGCGAGGCTGACCACGTCAGCGGCTCGCGTATGCTGGGCGGCAGCGACGAATTGCACGCCACGTTTCACCAGTTCGTGCGCCTGTTTGGCAGCCAGATCATCACCCTCAGCGTCAACTACACACAGAACATCCGCCTGACCGACTGCCAGAACGGCCTGCGTGCCATCCGTCGCGATGTGGCGCTGGCCCTCGACCTGCAAGAAGACATCACCACCATCGAGCAGGAGATGGTCATCAAGTCGGTGCGCAGCGGCTACCGGCTGGCCGAGGCGCCCACCCACGAGTATGTGCGCGCCAACGGCGAATCCAACTTTCGCGTCAAGGATGTATGGTTTCGCTACGTGCGCAGTTGGCTCTACTACCTGTTGTTCTGGAAACCTCCGCACCGCCCCTGACGCCGATCATGCAGACCATCGTCCGCCGGCCGCTGGCGTGGATCATCGGCGCGTTCGTGCTGTTGGCCGCCATCTACAGCGTCGTCATCCCGCCCTTCGAAACGCCCGACGAGATCTGGCATTTCGCGTTCGTGCAGCATCTTGCCAGCGGGCAGGGTCTGCCGGTCTCAGAGGCAAACACGCAGGCGCTGTGGCGGCAACAGGGGGTCCAGTCGCCCGGTTATTACCTGGCTGCGGCCGCGTTGACCAGTTGGATCGACCAGAGCGACTTTCCCGCCATCTACGCCCGCGCCAATCCCCACGCCGCCATCGGCCGTCCCGACTCGCCTGACAACACCAACTACCTCGTGCACCACGCGGACGAGGCCTGGCCGTGGCGTAAATCGATCCTGGCGCTGCACATCGCGCGCTTCTTCTCGATCTTCCTCGGCGCAGTAACCCTGTGGGCCATCTACCGCGCGCTGCGTCCGCTGCTGGGCGACGGACGGGCGACACTGGGCGCGGCGCTTTTCGCCTTCCTGCCGCAGTTCATTTTCATCAGCGCGGCTGCCAGCAACGACAATGCCATCAACGCTACCGCTACCCTGACACTCTGGCTACTGGTGACCCTGGTCACCGACTCCGATGAACAGCGGCCGCGCTGGACCGGTGGACGCGGTCTGCTGCGCTTTGCCGCCATCGGCGTGCTGCTGGGGCTGGCGCTGCTCTCCAAACTCAGCGGGCTGGCGCTGGCGGGATTGGCCGGGCTAGCCTTGTTGGCAGCGGCCTGGCGCGCACACTCCTGGCGGACGCTGCTGCTAGGCGGCCTGGCTATCTTCCTGCCCGCGTTGCTGATCGCCGGCTGGTGGTTCGTCCGCAACCAGATGCTCTACGGGGACCCGCTGGCCTGGAACGTCTGGCAGGCCAACATTCTGCTGCGGGTTGTCCCGGCCACATGGCAGACCATCGTCGCCGAACTGGTGAGTCTGGAGCGTTCGTTCTGGGGGCTGTTCGGCTGGCTGAACGTACCCTATCCCGACTGGGTCTACCTGCTGTTCCGCGCCATTGAGGTCATCATCGCGGCGGGACTGGTCCTGGCAGGTGGGCAATGGCTGGTCCGTTCGCGGCGCGTCGACTGGCGCTGGGCAGGCGGCGGCCTGTTGATGCTGTGGCTGGCCGCGCTGCTGGTGTCATGGCTGCGGTTCATGCGCATCGCGCCGGCCGCGCAGGGACGCTACTTCTTCCCGGCCGCGCCGGCACTGGCGTTGCTGGCCGTGATCGCCTTCGGCGCGTGGATACCGGGCCTGATCAAACGCGCCGGTAGGCACGACCGCGCCTCTCCGCTGGGTTGGGCTATGGCGGGACTGCTGGCGTTGATCAGCATCGCGACACCGGCATGGATCATCGCGCCCGCCTACCGGCCGCCGGCTTCAGCCGCTGAATTGGTGTCTGGCCTCGTCCCGGTCCGGGCAACGCTGGGCGGCCAGTTCGCGCTGTTGGGCGTCAGCGATGAAGCTGCTGTTGCCGCGCCCGGCCAGCCGCTGACCGTGACTGTGAGCTGGCAGTCGCTGTCACCGGCCGCCAGCGACTATTCCGTGTTCGTCCATCTGGTCAACGATGATGGGCTGACGGTCGCGCAGGAGGATACGATGCCGGGCGGCGGATTGCGTCCCACCAGCCAGTGGCTGCCAGGCGACACGCGCACCGAGCAATACCGCGTCGATATCCCGCCCACGGCCTACGCGCCGGATCACGGGCGCTGGGCGGTGGGTCTCTACGATCACCGCACCGGCCAGCGACTGCCGCTGACATTGGCATCCGCCGCTTCCGGGATCGACGCAACCGCAGACCAGTTGCTTTTCGGCAATGTGATGCTGGAAGCCGCGCCTGGTGACGTTCCAAACCCCCTGGGAATCGAGTTTCTGGACAACGTTACCCTGTTGGGATATAGTCTGAGCGACCGCAGTGTGCGTCCCGGCGATCCGCTGACGGTGACACTTTACTGGCAGGCGCGCGGTCCTGTCAGTGGCGACTACACGACATTTGCCCATTTGCTGGATGCGACCGGCCAGACGCGCGGCGGCCACGACGGCGCACCTCAGCCGGCGACGCGCGACTGGCAGCCGGGCGAGGTGGTCAGCGACGCTCACACGTTCACGGTGGCAGAAGACGCGCCGCCCGGCGCCTATCAGGTCGAAGCGAGCCTGTACACCTGGCCCGATCTGGACCGGCTGTCGCTGGCCCGTTCCGAGGGCGCTGAAGGGGCCGACCGGGTGCTGCTGGGACAGGTACGAGTCGAGGAGAGGTAACAGGCATAATGGCAGATCAGCCACACAAACGCCCCTCGTGGGACGACTACTTCATGGGCATCACGCTGCAGGTCGCCACGCGCAGCACCTGCGACCGGGCGCGGGTCGGCGCGATCATCGTCAAGGACCGGCGTATCCTGACCACGGGCTACAACGGTTCGCCGGCCGGTCTGCCGCACTGCGATGAGATCGGCCATCTGATGGTGGAAGGTCACTGTGTGCGCACGCTGCACGCGGAGCAGAACGCGATCATCCAGGCGGCGCAACACGGCGTCAGTGTGGCCGGCGGCTCGATCTATGTGACGCACCAGCCCTGTCTGACCTGCGCCAAGATGATCATCAACGCGGGCCTGAAGCGGGTCGTCTATGCAGGCATGTATCCCGACGCCAACTCCGTGGCATTTCTGGCCCAGGCAGGCGTTGCGTTGCAGCGTTTCGAGGTTGGGTCGTAACGAAATATCCGGCCGGCGGCGTACGCTCCGTCGTTCCCGCGCAGGCGGGAACCCAGGGCCGTGACGAGTGGATTCCCGCCTGCGCGGGAATGACAGCCGTTGTCGGTGGGCGATCTCAGTCTGCGTCGTCGGTTTGCAGATGGATGCGCCGCCGCTCGAGACGCCAGATGCGGCGCTGTTCAGCCTGCTGGAAGCGGCGCTTTTCAGCCTCTGTCTCCGGTAGCAGCGGCGGCACAGGAGTGCGGTGTCCGTCTTCGTCCAGGGCGACAAAGGTCAGGTACGCAGTGGCAGTGTGGCGCTGTTCGCCGGTCAGCGGGTTCTCGGCGTCGACGCGCACACCGATCTCCATGGACGTGCCGAATGCGCGGTTGACGTGCGCTCGCAGGATCAGCACCTCGCCGACATGCGCGGGCGCCAGAAAATGCAGGTCGTCCATGGACGCCGTGACTGCCACATGACGGGCGTGACGCATGGCGGCAACGCCCGCGCAGATGTCGATCCAGGCAGCCACCTGGCCGCCGAAGATAGTATTCAGCCCGTTGGCGTGCGACGGCAGAATGATCTGCGTCATTTCAACGGACGACTCGGATGCCCGTTTCGGTTCAAGCGACATAGCTACCTCGTAGGGTTGATCAGGTTCTGTTTAAGGCGCGTCCATCAATCGGTTGCCGCTTTGGCCGGTCTCCTGACCGAGCCAGTGCAGGCAAGTCAGTTGTAGACGCCTCTTTATCGGGCGTGAAGCGTGGGATGCGAATGAAACCTCGCTGGATCACGTTCACTGCCGGCGCTGTTCAGATCACACTCAGGTGCGCTGAGCAGCAGTCTATCACACCACGCAAAAACGGAGAACATCCACCATGCAACAAATTGTAGAATGTGTTCCCAACTTCAGCGAAGGACGCCGCCCCGAGGTGATCGACGCGATCGTCGCCGGTATCTTGTCCGTGCCGGGCGCGCATCTGCTGGATGTGCAGTCGGACGCGGACCACAACCGCACGGTTGTCACATTCGTGGGCCAGCCGGAACCGGTGCTGGAAGCAGCTTTCGAGGGTGCGCGCATTGCCGCACGGTTGATCGACATGGCCCAGCACAGCGGCGAACATCCGCGCATGGGCGCCACCGACGTGATCCCGTTCATACCGGTGCGCGGCGTGACCATGGACGACTGCGTGCAGCTTGCCGGTCGTCTGGGCCAGCGGATGGGACAGGAACTGGATATCCCGGTCTATCTCTACGGTCAGGCTGCCAGCCGGCCGGAACGCACCAATCTGCCCGATGTGCGCCGCGGCGAGTTCGAGGGCATTCGCGACAGCATCGGCAGCGACCCGGCGCGCGATCCCGACTTCGGGCCGCGGCGGCTTGGCTCGGCCGGGGCAACGGCGGTAGGCGCGCGTGCCTTTCTGATCGCCTTCAACGTCTACCTGAACAGCGACAACGTGGAAATTGCCAGGAAGATCGCCAAGACCGTACGCCATTCCAGCGGCGGCCTGCGTTTTGTGCAAGCCATGGGTGTGCTGGTTGACGGACAGGCGCAGGTGTCGATGAACCTGACCGACTTCAACAAGACCGCGTTGCACGTGGTCGTCGAGCTGGTGCGCCGCGAGGCGGCTCGCTACGGTGCGTTGATCAGCCACAGCGAGCTGGTGGGACTGATTCCGCAGCAGGCCTTGCTCGACGCCGCGACCTGGTACTTGCAGCTTGATGGATTCAAGCCGGATCAGGTGCTGGAGAACCGGCTGACCGCATAAATGCAAAACGACCGGGTCACAGGCCCGGTCGTTTGCATTTATGAAGCGGAAGTTGTTGAACTATTCGGTCTTGCGTTCGACGTCGCCCTCTTCCAGTTCCTCTTCGAGCCGCATATCAAGCTCTTCGAAGACTCCCAAAACGTCGGTGCGTGACACGACACCGATCATCCGGCCCGACTCGTCAACTACTGGCAGAGGATTGGAGCGGTTGCTGATCATCTGCGTCGCCAGCTCTTCAATGGAGACATCGGGGCCAATGGTATTGACCGGAGAGGTCATGATATCCTGAGCCACGACGCCGGTGATGCGGCGCAGGCTTTCCCGGTATTCCTTGCGGCGCAACGGGATGTACGCGCCCAGCAGCGGCAGATAGGTTGGCAACTGTGGCTGCGCGTGACGCGAGATCATGTCCAGCTCGGTCACGACGCCGATTGGTTCGTTGGCATCGTTGACCACGGGCAGACCGCTCAATTGATATTCGCGGAAGAGACGGGCTATCTCACCAACCTTGGTGTCGGCTCGAACACTGATGACCTCTTTGGTCATGATATCGGCAACGTTCATGGAAGCATCCTTCAATAGTTGTTGATTACAGAATAACGGCCCCAGTCCGTGGCTGGAGCCGTCATCGACCTTGTGGGCCCCCCCGGATTCGAACCGAGGACCAACCGGTTATGCATCCCACTACAGCTTTCGCTGCCCCTTTCGGGTTTGTGGGCTGGACCATCCCTTTACCCTTGAAACAAGGGTACCTGCCGTCTGGTCTCTACACCTTCCCCGACTTGACTCGGGGCTTGGCTCGGGATTACCATATCACCACGGTGACGCAGGCTTCCCCGAATTTGACAGGTGTCTCCAGGAGATTACTCCCCAGGAAGCCCGATACAACAGATCATGTCGGAGCGAAGATGATTCAGATGACGAAGCCTTTAGTCTGCCGCATTTGTGGTAAACTACTAGCTGGCAGACAAACGAGGTTCTGCTCAACAAGCTGCAAGAACAAACATCACCAGAGCTACGAAGCACAGAAAAGACGGGGGATCGACCGCAAATTGATGCTGATCGAGGCCGAAATCGACAAGTGTATTCTGGTGTGCTTGAACTGTCACGCTGAATTACACAACCCGCATCTCGATTTAGATCTGTTGTGTTAAGCCGGCCGCTCTAACCGCTGAGCTAGAGGCCCATAAACGAAAAAGAGCGGGCGAAGGGGATCGAACCCTCACGACCAGCTTGGAAGGCTGGGGCTCTACCATTGAGCTACGCCCGCATCACAGTCGGGGCGAGAGGATTTGAACCTCCGACCTCTTGGTCCCAAACCAAGCGCGCTGCCAACCTGCGCTACGCCCCGTGATGTCCAGCATTGTACCGCAATCCCACTACCGCGTCAAAACAACCGTCAGCCGGCTAGCGTCCCCAACTCAGGCGTGCCTCATACCAGTTCGGCAGCGTGTCAGGCAACACGGCTGCCAGCCGCGATTGACCGCTGCTGACGTCCGCCACGTAGACCGCCCACACTCCATCGCGATTCGAGATGTAGGCCACCTGGCGGCCATCCGGCGACCAGGCAGGGTGGGCGTCGACGCCGGTACTGGCAGCCAGCGTTGACACATTGCCGGTGCGCACGTCCAACAGGTAGACATCCCAACCGCCGCCGCGGTCGGCCGACGCGAAGGCGATCCTGCCGCCATCGGGCGACCAGGCCGGCATAGCGTCGCCTGGAACGGAGGTGAGCTGCCGCGGGTTGGAGCCGTCAGCATTGACCATGAACAGGCCGCACCGGCCGCTGTTGTCGTCGCATGTCTGGTAGGCGATGGCGCTGCCGTCGGGCGACCAGGCCGGCCAGCGTCCGTACCCCATGAAGATTTCGTTGGCGCCGCTGGCTGCGATGCGATAGACGCGCCAGCGGCGGTCGCCTTCACGGTTCGATTCGAACACGATCTGGCTGCCATCTGGCGCCCAACTGGGATGAGAGTCTTCGAAAAAGGTGGTGAGTCGTTGGCGGTTGGCGCCGCTGGCCGTGAACGACGTCAGGCCAGTCTGGTCGTTGAGCTCGGAACGCGCTGCCAATTGCCGGCCGTCGGCAGACCAGACCGGCTGGCTGGCGTCCTGCATAATCACCACCGGCTGCTGGCTGCCGCGCATCGCCAGGGTGTAGACCGACCAGCGATCGAACTGTGGCGAATAGGTCGCAAAGGTAAGCTGGCCGGCGCCTGCTCCCTCAACTGCCGCCGGTGTTCCCTCGAGTTCGGTCTCAGCCGAGACGGTCGGCGTCGGCGGGTTGGAGCAGAACTCGGTCGCGGTTGTCTGCTTCGAAGCGACGTCGGTCGCCGCGCCGAAGTTGACCGCCGCCTTGTAATGATCGACGGCATCGCACCACAGCCCATCGCGGCCCAACAAATCGGCCCATGACTCTTGCGCCACAGCCAGCCGTTCGCGTACGTCCAGAAAGTCGGGTCGCGTTTCATAGATCTGGTCCAGGAACTGGACGGTCTGCTCCCAATCCAGCCGCCAGCGACTCAGCGCATCGATGTAGAGCGACACCAGATCACGCTCGGCCGAGAGCGCGTCGTCCGAACGCAACTCCAACGCGCGGTCGTAAACGCGCAGCGCCTCCTCATAGCGGTCATCGGCCAGCAATGCCTTGGCCTGGCCCGACAGTATCGTGAACTGGAGGTCGGCCACCGTGCCGGGCTGATAGGACGGGTCCAGGGCCTGCAACTGATCCAAAGTAGTCAGCGCCTCGTCCCAGTTGCCCGCATCGGTGGCAGCTTGCGCCTGTTCAAAAAGCTTCTCGGTCGGCAGCACGATCAAGTCGGGCGCGGGCGTTGGCTGTTCGCTGTCAGGCGGGACCAGCAGCAGCGGAGGAACCGATGGCGCGGGTGTCACGGTGGCCGTCGCAGTGGTTTCCAGTCCCGCCAATGCCTGGCGAGCCTGCTCGTTTTGCGGGTCCAGCGCCAGCGCTTGCTGCAATTCACTCATCGCCAGCTCTGGCTGGTCGGTTGCAATGTGGTCCAGCCCCTGAGCGATGAATGCGGCTACCTGCGCGTCGATGGCGGCCTGCCGCTCGGTCAGACCGCGATCCGTCCCCGTTTTGAAGGCAAGCCCAATGGCGCACAATGCCAGCAACAGGGCAAGCACGATGAGCAACACCCAACGGAAACGCGCCGCGCGTCGCGGGGTATCGGAAGTCGAAGGGGATGGGGAAACTGGCGAGTCTGGCATAACAAGCTTGTCTACGGCAAGATCAGGTCGTAGTGTAGCACTGTGCTTCCGTCCTGGTCAAACAACGTGACACTCGCGCGCTGCCCGGCTGCCAGCCCGGCAGCTTCGACAACCTGGTAGAACGGCTGCGCCGGGTCGAGAGTCACATCCTCAGCCAGCAGTTCCCCGTCGTCGACGGTCAGCACCATCCGGCCGTTGACGGGTTGGCGCGGGAACAGACCGACGGCCAGACCGCCCGCGGCGGGTGTCAGATAGACCGCACCGTTGCCGTCGGCCGTGCTCACGCCGCCGATGCCGGCCACCGGGAACCAGGTTTCCTGCCAAGTATAGGTTTCGCCCGCCTCCAGATGCGCCTGATCCCAGAAGGTGGGGGAGACGCCCGCGTGCAGTTCAACATAGGCCGAGCGGTCGTCGGTGTACAGCGCGGGATCGAGGGGATCCGACCAGCCGAGACCGAATCCCTTGCTGCCGGGCGCAGCCGCCGGTGAGAAGACACGCACCATGCCTTCGTCCGCGGCGCCATCGTAGACGCCGGTGAATGGGCCGTGAGCCGCGGGACGCTCGAAGAAACCCAGCCATTCACCCCAGTTGCCCAGCCGGCTATAGTCGACGCCGTTGTCTACAGGCCACGGTAGCGCGCTTTGCTGCTCCGGCAAGGTCTCGTCGCCGCGGCTGTGAACAGTCACCTGATCGGTGGGGAAAAGAAAGCGTAATTCCGGTCCGACGGTGCCAGCCGGCCCGGGAGCCAGCATCGCGTTGATCCAGAACTGGTAATCGACCGGCTTGTCAGTCGGGTTGACGATGCGCGGCTGGATCGTGAACGCAGCTTCGCCGCTGCGCAGCGTGACATCCACCTCGGCGCGCAGGTGATCTTCGAAAGGCATGAAAACGGTGACGCTGGCCGTTGCCGGGTCGGTGCGGTTGGTGATGTAGCCCCACGGATCGCCCCAGGCGTAGCCATGTTCCGCCACCGGCAGATCCCACTCGATGCCGCCGGCCGCCAGCCAGCCACCCTGCTCGTCCGGTCCCCAGGGCGAAGGCTTGATCACCGCGTTCTGGTACAGTTCGTTGTTGCCGGTGGGTTTGAAGACCACGCTGTAGATGCGTCCGCCCAGATCGGGCAGCAGGGTGATGCGCAGGTACTCGTTCTCCAGCACCACGGCCCGGTACGACCAGGGATAGGCCCGCGCGCTGCTGGCCTCGTAGTCGGCGCGGTTGAAGCGCCGGTAGGTCCAACCGTACTCCTCGTTGACGGCATCCTCAGTGAAAGCGGCGTAGGGATAGGTGGGAATGTCGATGGTCGTCTCGTAGACCTGCACCGGCGGCAGGGCAGTCGGCTCGACAGGGGCTTCGGCGACAGCCGGCCCATCCAGGTCGCCCTCGATGGTGACCAGATCGCTGAACACCCAGCCCGCCAGCCCATCGACCTCGATCTGCCACCAGGTGCCGGACGCATTGCGTGCCAGCACGGGATAGCGCTGCCCGCTGATCACCTGCCCGACCACATCGAAGCCTTCGCCCGGCCCGTCGCGCAGGTTGACCGGGTTGCGCACGATGACGGCGAAGGCGGCCGGAGCGGTCGGGGTAGCTGTCGCGCTGGGTTCGAGGGTTGGCGTATCGGTCGCTGTCACTGTGGCGGTGGTCGGGACGGGACTGGCGGTCGCTGTGGCTGTCGGCGACGGCGTTGCAGTGGGTGTGTCGGAAGCAGCCGGCGTGGCAGCCGCGACGGCCACTGAGGCAGCGGCTGGGCTGGGCGTGGCCGTCGGTTCGGGCGTTGGTATTGTGCGGGCACAGCCGGCCAGCAACGCAAGTGCGACGGGTAATAGCAATACGTGTAGCGGAAAGGTTCGTGTCACGGCAAGGGTCCAGGCGGAATCGTCAGCATTGTGTCGATTATAGCCCGCTCCCTCCAATGCTGTCCAAACCGGACACCGATTGACAGACGCGTGCTAAATCTGCTGGTTGGCACGATCTTCATGCGGCATGATGACCAGCGTCGAGTCGATGCTGTCTTCAGCAATCGGCGCGTTATCGATCGGTGTCAGGACTGCTCCCAAGGAACGGATTGCTTCGTCGGCGCTCCAGAAAACGTGCTGTGCGCTAATTTCGTCCAGGAACCCGCTGCGCTGCAGCAGATTCTCCACCCGCGGCTGCAATCCTGCCAGGAGCAGATCACCGCCGCCCTTTTGTTGGCGGTGCCACATCTCGCGCAGCACCTCGATGCCGGTGGCGTCGATCATCGGCACACCACGCATGGAGAGAATCAACCGTGCACCGGGCTGGTCTTGCGCTTCGACTTCATCCAACAGCTTGCGGGATGCGGCAAAAAAGAGCGGGCCGCTGAGGTAATAGACGCCGATAGTGTGCTCAGGATGTATGAAGGGCTGCCCCTTTTTCTCCAGCCGTTCCACATCTACCGGCTGCCGCGAGATGTTGAGGTCGCTGATCTGCGACATGAAGATCAACGTGCTGATGCCAAATCCGATGATAATCGCCTGGGTAAGGTCAAGAAACACCGTAGCCGCCAACGTGATCAGGAAGGCGGCCATGGCGTGCTTGAGCCGCTTGCCGAAGTAGAAATGGATGGCGCTCCACTCATTCATGCGCCAGGCGGTGACCATCAGCACGCCCGCCAGCGCAGCCAGCGGAATCCGCCCGATGGCCGGCGCGAACAACAACGCCACCAGCAGCAATATCACGCCGTGCAGTATTGAAGTCAGGCGGGTGACGCCGCCGCTTTTGATGTTGACACTGGTGCGGGCGATGGCTGCCGTGGCCGGCACGCCTCCGAAGAAGGGTATCACCATATTGCCGATTCCCTGTGCCACCAGTTCGACGCTGTTGTGCAGGCGAATGCCGGTCATATTGCCGCCCACTGCACCACACAGCAGGCTTTCGATGGCGCCCAGCGCGGCGATGGACATCGCTGGAATCACCAGGTTGCGCAGTTCGGACCACGGAATGCCGCTGGGTGAAAGACGGTTGTTCAGGATGATGCTGCGGGGAATCGCCCCGATGGACGGCACGTCCAGACCGGCAAGGAGGACGATTGCGGTAGCGACCAGGATGCTCACCAGTGAGCCGGGAATGCGTTGCGAGAAACGCAGTCGAGGCCAGAGCAGCATGATCACAATGACCAGCAGCGTCAGCGCCAGCGCGTTGAGATTGGGGTCGATGCCGTTGGTGGCATAGTAGGTCAGCTTGGCGACGACGTTTTCGGCAGGCGGCGTGGAAATGCCCAGCGCGTTGTCGATCTGTCCAAAGGCGATGATGAGGGCAATGCCGCTGGTGAAACCGGAGATGACGGGTGCAGGAATCAGTGCGACGACTCGCCCCAGACGAAAGATACCTAGCACAACCAGTATCGCGCCGGCGATCAACCCCGCAACCCACATTCCCTGGAGGCCATAGCGCGACGCCAGCACGACCAGTACTGCTGCCATCGCGCCCGTTGGTCCGGAGATCTGATAGGGAGCGCCGCTCAACGCACCGATCAGGATACCGGCGACCACGGCAGTTACAAGGCCGGCCGCGGCATCCACCCCGGAGGCGACGCCAAAAGCCAGCGCCAGCGGCAGGGCAACCGCCGCAACTGTCAGTGCCGCCAGCAGATCCCTCTGAAAGATTCCAATTCCATAGTTGGAAAACTCACGCCGTATCAGCAGCCGCCATTCTTTGACCAGGTTCATGGTTCCTCGAATTTTCCCGGACAAGATTGACCGAGGTTCCTCGGTTTCGTGAAAGCACAAACCCTTCGAGTCTGCCTGCGCTAACGTTGACGCAGGCGATTCGAAGGGTCACAACGATGGCATTCTACGCTCGTTCGTTCTGGATGCAAAAATCGGGATTGCTGAAATCTCCCCTGTAACTGTGCGACCGCTGCGTGGTCAGCGGATATCTGCTCGGGCGTCGGAACCCCGAAGCTAAAAGACGATTTTTGGAATCGGTGCGGATTTTGATAGCGTGCGGTGAAAGATTTTCCAGCGAGCCGGACTTCTTCCCTATAGAACGTTGTCACGCCGGCCGGCCGGTGGTGTGACAGTAAAGGAGCAAACCAGGCGTTCTGTACAGACGGGGTCAGTCGATACCGGTCCCCGTAGGGCCCTGATGACTGGTCGCTCACCTTTCAAGAAAGGTAGTGGACCATGAAAGAGCGCCTGCTCATCATCCTGGCTGTCGCAGTTCTGACACTGGCGGCAGCCCCCGCACTATCGTCGCTGTTGCCGGCTGGCAGCAGCACCGCCGGATCGCCGGGCGTCGTCTACGCCGATGACGATCCCACGCCCACACCGACGCCGCAGTACAGTGGCTGTCAGGGCGGCTCCACCTGCGGCGGCTGATCCCCACCGCATCACTCAGCGCAGCCGGCTAATTGGCCGGCTGCGCTGCAAGCATCGTTTCCAGACGCTGCGACTGTAGCTCCCAATCGCGCAGCAGATAGTCCGGCGGGCTTGGCAGGGTATCTAGCAATGTGTATGCGCGATCAAGATAGTCGGATGCCTCGTTAATCAGTTTCTGGTCCAGTAGGTGCTCAGCAGAGTTGGTCAGTGTATGAGCGGCTCGAGGAAGATCGTCTGCTTCCAAATGCAAACTCACTGCGCTGTCAAAAGCAGCCTGGAACTCATCCCACCTGCCCAGGGCGGCCAGAAAAACCCCAACGTTGTTATAGACCCGAGCGAGATGCGGGCGGTCCCCCAGCCGGCGGAAGAGCGGCTCGACCGCCATGTGCAGCGCGAGCGCTTCCTCGTGCCGACCCTGCTCGTGGCAGAGGATGCCCAGGTTCATCCGGGTGCGCGCTGCCTGAACTTCGTGGCCGATCTCCTCGTCGATGGCGATGGCCTGCTGGTAGCAGGTCATTGCTTCGTCCCAACGGATCATGTGGCGATATGCTTCGCCCTGACTGCCAAGGGCTTTTGCCAGGCCGCGCCGGTTGCCCGACCTTTCGAAGCCAGTCGCTGCCAGTTCGAAATGGGCCATGGCATCCTCCGGCGCGCCCTGCTCCAGCAGCACGATTCCCCAGTTGTTGTGGGCAATGGCCAGGTTGTCTGCGTCGTTGAACGCCTCGAAGATAGAAGCGGCTTGTTCGCAGCAAGTAAGGGCCGCGGCGAGGTCGCCCAGCGCCAGGTAGATCTGGCTTTGGTGCACTATCACGTGTCCCTCGCCCGCGCGGTCACCGATCATCCGGCTGAGCGACAGTGCGGCGTCGAAATGTTCCTGCGCGCGCCGGTTGTCGCCCAGAATGCGCGCCAGCTCGCCCAGTTGATCCAGCA
This sequence comes from Anaerolineales bacterium, assembly GCA_020634615.1. GTDB lineage: Bacteria > Chloroflexota > Anaerolineae > JAAEKA01 > JAAEKA01 > JACKBK01. The sequence goes on along the minus strand of JACKBI010000001.1, from coordinate 667,507 downwards.
GGAATGCCTCGTCAGCCTGCCTCCCTGCCTGGCGGCTGACTTCTACTGCTTGATCGAGCACCTCCTGCCACGCCAGCCAGTAGCCGCGCGTTTCTACGTGCCGCCACGTTTCGCCGGTCAGCGCGAGACCTGGTTCCCAGGCCGTCGGCTCAGCCAGCGCCTGCTTGATCGCTCGGCTGAGGTTATCCATCTCACGGTCCAGCGCAGCGGTGTCATGTGCGTGCTGCTGCATGAACTCCAGCCAACTGGATGCGTTGACACCGATCTTGCGGCGAAAGCGCGCCAGGTAGTCGGTCGTCGCCGGCCCGTTGCGGTCCATCAGGCCGTTGGTCATTGGTCGCCCCATCCGCCGCCCTGCCAGCCGATGATGTCGGTAAGCAGGAAGGTCTCGGTCAACCGGTGAATGCTGTAGCGGCGCGCCTGCAAGCCGCCGCCCACGTTGACCAGCGACAGCATCACCAGCCGATCGAGCGCGTCCAACAGCGCGGCGCCTTTAACGTCACTCACCCGTTCGATGCTGGCAAAATCGGCGCCGTTCTGCGCAAAGAGCGGCATGTTGATCAGCACCTCCTGGGCGTCCTCGTCCAGCTTGCGCCAGGCGTCCTGAAAGATGTAACGGTAGAGGTCTCCAGCTTTGCGGCCGCGGGCGGCGCGCAGGTTATCCAGCACCTGATCCAGATCGAGGACGAAAAGCTGTCCGACGACCAGCTTCAGCGCCAACGGATTGCCGCCCACCGTCTCGAAAATGGGGTGCAGTTCGTCGTCGCCGGCATCCGTCACTTGATCGAGACGGCGCAGCCGCGCCTCGTTGCGCACCATTTGCAGAGCGTCCGGCTCGACAAGCCCAGGCACCTGGTACGAATAGACATCCGGCTCGTCGTGCAGGCTGTGACGCGAGGTCAGCAGGAACTTGGTCGGACCTGCCAGCGCGCGCAGCGTGGGTAAGAGCGCTTCGACGTCCACCAGGGTCTCCAGGTTGTCGATGATCACCAGACAGGGCGACTGGTGCAGCCGGACTGCCAGCCGGTCGGTGGCCTGTTCGATGGAGAAGGGGATCGGCAGCGCGCCGGCCGGCAGGAGCTGCATGATCAACGCCTCGACCAGGTTGGCGACGGTCAACGCGGGTCCATCGACCGGCTGGATGTAGCCGCCGGGGTGGAAGGACTGCTGCTGTGCGCTGACCCAGGCAAACCCTGTAAACGCGGCCAGTTCGACCACCAGGTGGTAAGCCAACCGGTAGGCGAGGGAGGTCTTGCCGATGCCTCCGATTCCCTCAGCCGAAACAATCCAGGGCGCATCGGGCGTCAGCAACACGCGACTCAGCAGTTCGACGTGTTCTGCAACGCCAACTAACTGCATCTGGCCGGCAGCAGGTGCGTACCGATCCAGATCAACCGAGCGCTGGTCGCGCGTTGCCACCTCGGTCGCGTAGATAATTTCAGCCAGATGCCTGATGGCCGCCTTCTGCCGTCTGTAGAGAGTTGGCTCGGCGATGTTCAGTTCATTTGCAACACTGAAAACGGACTTGTCGTCGAGAAAGCGCCGGCGCAGCAGAGTCGCATCGGGCTCCCGAGCAGCCTCCAATGCATCCAGGGCCGTCAGCAGCACCCGATTGGTTGCTAACCGGACATCGTTGCCAGCGCCAGCCATCTCATGTTTGACAAGGGTTAACCCATCCAGCGGGCTGCCATAGGACGCGTCCTTTTGCCACAAAGACAGCGCGTCATGGACGTTCTGCACGAAATCGGCGGACAAATCTGACGTTAATTGTGCCATGTTATTCCTGAAAATTGGGGGCAAGGCGTGGCGACTGGGTTACATTATTATAACCGGGTTGCTTTGGTGTAGGCAAGCCAGACGCGGTGACCCGCGGTTGACAGTGTCGGGCTTGCGTGCTACAATCCCGCCTCAACCGAACACAGCACACCGGCTGTGACGGGGACATGTCGAGGAGACCCGCGGGCGACCAGAGAGCGACGCCCAGGCTGCAAGCGCCGCCGCCGGCCCTCCCCGATGACACCCCTGAGCCGAACGGCGAAATCGGTAATCAGTAAACGGTAATCAGTAATCAGTTCCGATCACTGTTTACCGATCACCGATCACTGATTACCGAAACTAGCCGTCTCCGGGATGCGCCCGTTACTGCGCATGAACAAGGCTTCGCGTCAGCGGAGCGAATGGTGGTGGCACCACGAAGGTTTTTCTTGAGCCCTCGTCCTCCAAACGGACGAGGGCTTTTTCGTACTCGTACTCCTACTCTTACTCGTACTCGATTTCCTTGGAGAAGGCAGACGAGTACGGGGATGAGTACGAGTAGGAGCAGGAGAGGTTAACCATGGAAACAATACGAACGACCGAGATTGGACAACACGTCGGACAGCGCGTGCAACTGCGCGGCTGGGTACATAACCTGCGGCTGTTGGGCGGGGTCAACTTCCTGGTGCTGCGCGACGGCTGGGGGACCGCTCAGGCTGTCACACAGGACGAGGCGGCGCTGGCGCCGTTAACGCAGGCCGGCCTGGGACAGGAGTCGGTGATTGCGCTGGAGGGGCTGGTGGTGGCCGAGCCGCAGGCGCCCGGCGGAGTCGAGCTGCATGACCTGACCGTCACGGTGGTGACGCCGGTGAGCGAGCCACCGCCGATCCCCATTAACAAGAAGCAGATCAAGGCGGCGCTGCCGACGTTGCTGGACCACGCGGTGGTGGCGAATCGCCATCCGGCGCGGCGAGCCGTGTTCCGGCTGGCGGCCGGCGTGATGGCCGGCTTCCGCGCCACGCTCAACGCGCGTGGCTTCACCGAGATCCAGACGCCCAAGATCGTCGCCTCGGCCACCGAGAGTGGCTCCAACGTCTTCAAGATCGACTACTTTGGCCGTCCCGCCTACCTGGCGCAGAGTCCCCAGTTCTACAAACAGATCATGGTAGGTGTCTTCGAGCGGGTCTTCGAGGTCGGGCCGGTGTTCAGGGCAGAACCGCACGACACCACCCGTCACGTCAACGAGTACGTCAGTCTTGACGTCGAGTTCGGCTTCATCCAGAACCACTTCACGGTGATGGCGACGGCGCGCGACGTGATCGCGGGGATCATCGATACGTTGCAGGGCAGCTACGCGGCGGAACTGGAACTGCTGAGCGCGCGGCTGCCGGCTGTCCCCGCCGCGATCCCGCACATCCACTTTGCCGAGGCCCAGGAGTTGATCCTGCAACGTCACGGCGTGGACGTGCGCGGCGAGCCAGACCTGTCGCCGCAGGACGAGCGCTGGCTGGGCGCCTGGGCGCAGGAAGAACACGGCAGCGACTTCCTGTTCGTCACCGGCTACCCCATGAGCAAGCGGCCCTTCTACACCCATCCCGACACAAGCCGGCCCGGCTACAGCAACTCCTTCGACCTGCTCTTCCGCGGCGTGGAGCTGATCACCGGCGGCCAGCGACTGCACCTGTACGGGGACTACCTGGACGCGCTGGCGCGGGCTGGCTATCCGGTGGAGCCATTCGAGACCTACCTGGAGGCTTTCCGCTACGGGATGCCGCCCCACGGCGGGTTCGCCATCGGCATGGAGCGGCTGCTGATGCAACTGCTCGACCTGCCCAACCTGCGGCTGGCGACGCTCTTTCCGCGCGATTTGAACCGGGTGGCGCCGTAAGTTATAGCGCTGTTTGGAAATACTCAATCGTTCGCCGCAGTCCGTCCTCCACTGACACAGTCGGCTGCCAACCCAGCCCTTCCCGGGCTTTGCTGGTGTCCAGGACGATGCGGTAGACCTCGCCCAGCTTGGCAGGCCCGTAGTTGGCATCCTGGTCGTAGCCGGATGCCTGCTTGAGCAATGCAAAGATCGTGTTTATTTCGGTCGCTTTGCCGCTGCCGATGTTGTAGATGCCGCTTCCCAGAGTGGCCGCTGCCAGGTTGGCCCGCGCTACATCGCCGACATAGACGAAATCGCGCTCTTGCTCGCCCGTGCCGTAGATGGTGCATGGCTGGTCTGCCAGCATGCGGCCGGTGAAGATCGCCACGACGCCCGCCTCGCCATGCGGATCCTGGCGCGGTCCGTAGACATTGGCATAGCGCAGCGTGACGTTGTCCAGGCCGTAGGCGTGGCGGTAGATGAACAGGTAGTGTTCGACTGTGTGCTTGCTGGCGCCGTAGCAATCCAGCGGATTGACCGGGTGCGACTCGTCGACCGGCAGGAACTCCGGTTCGCCGTAGGCCGCGCCGCCGGTGGAGGCATAGATGAACTTCTTCACGCCTTGGCGGCGCGCCGCTTCCAGCAGATTGATCGAACCGATGATATTGACCTCGGCGTAGAGGGTAGGCTCGCGCATCGAAGCGCGCACGTCGGCCAGGGCCGCCTGGTGACAGACGACCTCTGGCTGCGCCGCCCCAAAAGCGCGCGCTACCCCCTCTGGGTCGCGGATGTCGGCCTGATAGAGCGTCGCAGCTGGGTTGAGGTTGGCCAGCTTGCCGGTGCTGAGGTTGTCCAGAACGGACACCTCGTGGCCTGCGGCCACATAGGCATCGACGACGTGTGATCCGATGAACCCGGCGCCGCCGGTAACAAGAACGCGCATGAGAAAATCCCTTTCGTGTGGGTAGGTATCGTGCCAGATTACTTCAAAGTTCGCGGCCCGTCAAATGAAAGCGGCACGCTCGCAGCCTGTGACAGTTTCCCGTCTAGCGAAGGAGCACATCCACGGCCCGACGGTTTATGCGAGCGGAAACCGGTGCAGGGCCGCCGTCGTGAAAGCACAGGTCATAGACATTCTCAGCTACCAGGTTGTTCCCGTGATGGAGTTCTAACCGCAGATGCTGAAAGGCGACCGGCAGATTCAGCACCAGCGGCCCGACATCACGGGCCGCGTTGCACGGCAGGTCGCAGCGCACCCCCTGCGCGGCAACGCCGTCCAGCGAGACGGTCAGCGTGCAGTCTGCCAGCCCGTCGGTCCGGTCGTTTACCAGCCACAGCCGGCCCGCCAGCCGGTCGCCGGCGTGATACTGGCGCAGCGGATAGTCCAGGCTGACCAGCGCCGGTTGCATGATGCACCGCAGCGTCTCATAGGCGAGTTTCTGGCGGCCAAAGTAGTCGATCACGCTCCAGCAGATCGACGGCCACGGCTCGTTCCATTGCCACACCGCCAGCCCGCCGGTCAGCCCTTTGCGGCGGCGGACATGCTCGATCAGTATCTGCAAGCCGGCGGCCTGGGCGCGCTGGCTGGCCTGGATGAACGCCTCAAGACCGTCTTCTCCGGTCTCCAGAAACCAATTCGCGTAGCGGTCCAGCTTCTCGACGTCGGCGTTGTGTCGCTGCCAGCCTCCTCCTGGCGGCCACAACTCTTCATCGGTCAGAAACTGGCGCAGCGATTCTGCGGCGGGCGTTGCCTGCAGACCAAACTCGCTGACCATCGCCGCCATTTCGTGCCGGTAGGCTGCCAGCGGGGCGAGACCGTGCCAGATCTGCCAGTTGTGCGAGTCGCTCGCACCGGGCGAAGCAGGCACGAAGGGCCGGCGACCATCCTCAGCGGCTGCTGCAGCGGCCATGACCTCGACCGCGCGGCGGTTGCGGCCGACGCTGAATTCGTTGCCGCCGCACCACAGGAAGATGCTGGGGTGGTTGCGCAGAGCCCGTACGATACCGGCCGTCTCCTGGCTCAGCACCTGCTGGTACTCAGCGACGCGCGGCAGGTGGTCGAGAAACACGCAAGCGATCGGAAACTCCTGCCAGACCAGCAATCCCAACTCGTCGCACAGGTCGTAGAAGGCTTGCTTTTCGCGGCCACCGCCGCCCCAGACGCGCACGAAGTTGACGCCGGCCGCGACTGCCTGGCGCAACAGCGGCTCGTAGCGTTCCCGCCCTGCCCTGCCCGGCAACGCATCCACCGGCACCCAGTTGACCCCGCGCAGGAACTGCGGCTCGCCGTTGACCCATACCTGCCAGTCGTCGTGAAGCTCGATGTTGCAGACGCCAAAACGCGTTGCGCGCTCAGCCAGCAGCTCGCGGTTACGCGAAACTCGCTCTTCGGCCCATAGCCGAACGCGAGCGTGGTAGAGATGTGGTGTGCCGCGCTCCCACGGTTGCCAGAGCCGGGCCGCGGGCAGCTCGCAGGTCAGACGATGCTCGCTCGTGCCACCCGGCAGGCGCAGCGAAAACTCGAATTGCTGCGACCCGTCATCGGCGACGGTAGCCAGCTCGATCTGCAACTCGACGATCACGGGCTGCGGCTGTGTGCTGTCAAGCTCAAGTCGTACGTCGACGCGGGCCGGGCCGCCATCCGTTTTCGGTATTACCGGGTGGGCGTGCACGGTCATGCCGGCGATGCAGGCGCTGCCGCAGATTTCGACCCGACCCGCGTCCCAGATTCCCATAGTGCGCAATCGCGGCGCGAAATCCCAGCCGAAGCTCATCGGCCGCTTCAGCGTCGCCAGCCGGTCATCGAAAGGTGGAAAGCTGTCCTGTCCCAGGGCTGTGACCAGACGGCCCCAGAGCCGTTCGCGCCGATCGGTTGGAAAAGCTGGCAACGCGTCGCTGCCCCAGATCCGCACCGCAAGCTCAACAGAGGCGCGGTTGGCGAACTCGCGGGGAATCTCCAGTCTTTGGCGGCTGAACATGCCACTGTGACGGCCCAGTTCGCGTCTTTCGACGAACACCGCCGAGAGCGTGTCCACACCGTCCAACTCGACGACCATTCGCTGACCGGGGTCAACTCCCAGCGGCAGGCGGGCGCGGTACCACCAGTCCAATCCCTCGACCCAACGGCTGGCCCGCAGACCGCCTCCCACATACGGGTCAGGGATGCGGCCCAGCGCCAACAGGTCGCTGCGCACGTTGCCGGGCACCGTCGCCGGCAGCCATTCGTTGACCCGGTCGATATCGTGGGCGTCGCGATCTGGTTCAGTGCGCCACGGTCGCTGCGCCACGCTGCCGAACTGCCAGTCCAGCGCGCTGAGGTCGATGACACGGATCGTTGAAGAATTGTCTGGCGTCATGCGTTCCATTATGCTGGCAACCACGGGGACCGTCAAACCGGACGGGAGGTTGGGCATTTCTCTGGTCCACGGTTATAATCGGCTCAATCGACTGACGGTCGGTAGAAAGAATCTATGCTAAATCGTTCAACTGAAGAGATTATTGCGTTTGCCATTGCGCTGATCCCGGCGTTCACATTTCACGAGTTCGCCCATGCCTGGGTCGCCAATTACCTGGGGGATCCGACTGCAAAGAACCTGGGGCGATTGACGCTTAACCCGCTCAAGCATCTGGACGTGCTCGGCACGATCATGGTGTTTGTCGTCGGTTTTGGCTGGGCGAAACCGGTGCCGGTCAATCCGGCCAATTTGCGCAACGGCCGGCGCAGCATGACCGTGGTGGCCGTTGCGGGGCCATTGACCAATCTGGCGCTGGCAGGGCTGCTGGGTTTCGGATTTCGCTTCACGGGCCTGGTGGATTCACAGTTTTTGAATTACGTCCTGGCGACCAGCGTCTGGCTCAACTGCGCGCTGCTGTTCTTCAACCTGATCCCCGTTCCACCGCTGGATGGTTACCGGGCAGTGCTTGGCATTCTGCCGGAGAGCGCGGCGATCCAGTTTTCCAGGATCGGTCAGGTTGGTCCCATGCTGCTGTTCGGGTTGATCCTCGTTGGCCAGTTTCTCCCCGGCTTTGACATCCTGGGAACGATCGTGGTCGCGCCAACTGAAGCGCTGGTCAAGGCGCTGCTCGGGGTGTGATCGGGGCCGAGGCATCTGGATCAATGACCCGCGATGCGGCTCGACCGCGGCCAGTCTATCGCGTCAGGCAGTTCCTGGCCTCGCTGCGTCCGGTTATCACTGCGGAGGAATGGCACACGGTGGCGGGTTGGTTGACGCCGAGCGCAGGCCAGTTGTTTGAACGTATGTCGCCCCGCGACCAGCGCCACAGCCTGAACGTTGCCGAGACGCTGGTCGCCGGCGGGCATGACCAGCCTGACCTGCTGGCAGCCGCGCTGTTGCACGATGTTGCCAAGAGCGTGCAACCAGGTAAACGTCTGCGGCTGCGCCACCGGGTCGTCATCGTCCTGCTGAACGCGGCCAATCCGCAGTGGGTCAAGCGGCTGGCCGGCGAGAACCCCGGTAGCTGGCGCTACCCGTTCTACGTGTATCTGAACCATCCTGCTATGGGCGCGGTGTTGGTTGAGGAAGCCGGCTGCTCACCGTTGACCACGGAGCTGGTGCGCCGTCACCAGGTAAAACTGACAGCCCCGCCGGTCGGGCAAGTTGAGGAACTGTTGCTGCTCTTGCAGTCGGCCGACGACGCAAACTGAGGATTCAGGGCGCTGCTCCGGCCGGTCTCCTGACCGAGTCGACCAAGCTCCCAAGAAACGAGGAAATCATGGCAAAACCACGCATCACTATTGTCGGACTCGGATTGATCGGCAACTCCATCGGGCTGGCGCTGACGCAGGGCAAGCGCAACTACGAGGTCGTCGGCCACGACAAGGACAACAAGGCGGCCGGGCAGTCGCGCAAGATCAAGGCGGTGGACAAGACCGAGTGGAACCTGATAAGCGCGTGCGAGGGTGCGGATCTGGTCATCCTGGCGTTGCCGGCTATCGCCATCCGCGACACCATGATTGCCCTGGCCAGCGAACTGAAGCCGGGCTGTGTCGTGATGGATACCGCCTCGGTCAAAGCGCCGGTGCAGCGTTGGGCCGATGAGTTCCTGACCGACCAGAATCCCTTCATTGGCACCAATCCCATCGTTGCGGTCTATGAGGCTGGCGGCGACGCAGCGCGCGCCGACATGTTCCAGAAGGCAACCTGGGCCATCTGCCCGGCTCCGACTACGGCTGAAAGCGCGGTCAAGACCGCGGCGGATCTGGCTGAACGCTTGGGCGCGACCCCATTGTTCCTCGACTCCATCGAACACGACAGCATGCTGGCGGCGGTGGAGCACCTGCCCGCGCTGGCTGGCATGGCTGTCTTTTCCAACGCGGTCGGCGCCCCCTCCTGGCAGGAGTCGCGCCGGCTGGCCGGCGGCCAGTTCGAGGCCACCACACAACTGCTGGCGACCGATCCTACGGTGTTCAGCAACACCATCATCGAGAACCAGGAGCAGGTGTTGCGCTGGATTGACACCTACATGGACAACCTGACAGCGTGGCGCAACTTGATTGTGCAGGGCGACAGTGAGGCCATCGATAAAGCGTTTTCGACCGCGATGACGTTGCGCGACATCTGGCTGCGCGGCCGCGAGACGGGGCGTTGGGAAGACGCCGATGCGGCGCCGACCAAGCCAAGCATGTTGATGACGATGATGGGGTTCGGGCGGATGGCCGAGCGGCGTCAGGAGGAACAACGCCGTGAAGAGAAGCAGCGCGAAAGCGACATCCGCCCCTGACAGGCAGACGGCCGACTCTTTCGGAAAGTCGGCCGTCTTGGTACCACGATTTCAGAAGCCCGGCTTGATTGAAAGAGCCGGGCTTCTCGCTGTTATTGGGCTACCAGCCAGGCGTAGACATGCTGCAAATCGACGACCGGCACGATTTCCTCGGTGAATGTGTTGCCCGCATGTCCGCGGACCTTGTCCACGAAATCGCCAAAGGGCAGCGACGTGCCCAGCAGAGCCGGACCGATTTCACCCTCCGCCGTCGGGCCGTGACACGTCTGGCACGATGAGTCGAAGCGTGTGAACAGCGCTTCACCCATTACCGTCTCGCGCAACACCCCGTCGATGGAGTGGGCCGCTGCCGGGGCGGGATTGTCGTCCGGTTCCGGCTCAATGGTGAAGACGAAGGTGCTCCACGGGTCGCTCTTGAGCGCCGACAGGTCGATTGACTCGGCCGCGCTGCCGCCTGCGTCGGTGTTGAAGCGTCCCGTGCTTTCGGCGCGCGCCCCCTGCACCAGCCAGCCTTCGTAGACCTGGCCATCCAGCGGGTCGAGCTTGGCGACCCAGGTACGGAACTCACCGGTCGACAGGTCGAAGATCACCGATCCTGCGGCGTCTGCTTCCGGGGTGTTGCACTGGGCGCCGCAGGCCAGATTGGCAGCCAACACGGGCACCGGCGCCTGGCTCTCGAAGCCGGGCGTTGGCACAGCCGCCGGCTCGCCGGTTGCCGTTGGCTCTTCTACTGGCGAGGGCGGCGACGTGGGCGTTGCAATCGGCGACTGGGCCTCCGGGGCCGGCGTGTCGGTTGCTGCAGCGCCGTTTTCGACCAGCGGCAACGAGACTTCCGTTGTGGGCGCGGCCGTGAAGGTTGCCGTCGGTGCGGGCGTCTTCTCCGGGGTCGGTTCAGCGTCCTTACCACCGCAGGCCGCGAGGATGATCAACATAGCGCCCAGCAGGGCTCCAATTACAATACGCTTCATCGGTTCTCCTTTGTAGTTTCCAACATTCCGGTCACTCATGTGATGTACTGGTCCGCAAAGCGCGCCAGACACGCTCCGGGGTGAAGGGCAGCTCACGGATGCGGACGCCGGTTGCGTCGCGGATCGCGCTGCTCAGGGCAGGAGCGACGCCGTCCTTGGGAATCTCGGCGATGGCTTTCGCGCCGTAGGGGCCGCTGGGCTCGTAGGTCTGCACCAGGATCGCGCCCAGTTCCGGCATCTCGTCGGCGCGGTAGATGGGGTAGCTGACGAAATCGGTGGTCACCAGCTTGCCGGCTTCGTCGTAGGCCATCTCCTCGCTGTGGGCGAATCCGAGAGCCTGCACCATGCCGCCTTCGACCTGCCCGGCGGCGGTCTGCGGGTTGATCGCGACGCCGCAGTCCACGGCCATCACCAGCTTCTTGACCTCGATCTGGCCGGTTTCCATGTCCACCTCAATTTCAGCGAACTGGGCAGCAAACGGGGCCGGGCTGAGGTAGCTCATGTGGCTGGCAGTGGCCATGATCTGGTGCTGGTCCGCCTGGTGAGTCGAGTGCAGCGCGACCGTCTCCAGGGACACGCGCGCGCCGCTGGGTCCGCAGACGTGCCGATCCTCCAGCCAGAGCCGGTCGCGATCGACGCCGCCGAAGAAGTGCTTGGCCGCGTGGTCGCGGATCTGCTCCGATACCTCTTCGGCGGCCTTGAGCACTGCGCCGCCGGAAATGAAGGTCGTGCTGCTGGCGTAGGCGCCGGTGTCGAAGGGCGTAAAATCGGTGTCGGATGAGTAGATCACCACTTCGTCCAGCGGCACGCCCAACGTTTCGGCGGCGATCTGCGCCAGCACCGTGTCGGAGCCGGTGCCCAGATCGGTCGCGCCTACCAGTAGATTGAACGATCCGTCGTCGTTGAGTTTGATGCTGGCCGCGCCCATGTCCAGACCGGCGATGCCGGTGCCGTGCATGCAGACTGCGAATCCCAGCCCGCGGCGCAGATGCGGCTGGCCGGGCACGACGTGCCAGTCAGGATCCGTCCGGCGCTGCCAGTCGATAGCTTTCATGCCTTCCTGCACACATTCCTCCAGCCCGGAGCTATGCACCCACTGCTCGAATCCCTCACGTCCCTCGCCCATGGCCCGCGCCAGCACCAGTTCATCGCCCTCCTTGACCCAGTTCAGACGCTTGAACTCCACCGGATCCCAGCCGATGGCTTCGGCGATCTCCTCCATGTGCAGTTCCAGCGCGAAAAGAGCCTGCGGCGCGCCGTAGCCACGATAGGCGCCGGGCGTCGGCTTGTTGGTGTAGGCCACCAGACAGTCCCATTTCAGGGCGTCGGCCTTGTAGGTGGTTAGCCCGCGGAAGCCGGAGACGGTGGGCACGGTCAATCCGTGGGTGCCATAGGCGCCGCAGTCGGCCACCATGCGCAGCTCCATCGCTGTCAGCGTGCCGTCCTTGCGCACGCCGGTCTTGTAGCGCATGATCTCGGGGTGGCGGCTGCGCGCGCTGGCGAATTCCTGCTCGCGCGTGTACTCCATGCGCACCGGCCGCCCGGTGACGACCGTCAGGTGCGCGCACAGGTCCTCCAGCAGCATCTCCTGCTTGCCGCCGAAGCCGCCGCCGATGCGCGGCTTGACGACGCGGATGCGGCGGATGGGCAGCCCCACCAGCGGGGCAATAATGCGCCGGACATGGAAGGGCACCTGAGTCGAGGTGCGCACCACCAGCCGGTCGTCCTCGTCCCACCAGGTGATGCAGACATGCGGCTCGATGCTGGCCTGCTGGACCTGATGCGTGCGGTACTCGCCCTCGAACACATAATCGGCGGCAGCGAAGCCAGCCTCGACGTCACCGTAATCGGCGTGCAGGTGGTGGACGAGGTTGCGGGCCGCGTCGTGGATGTCGATGGCGTCCGGCTCGTCGTGGATGACCGGCGCGCCCGGCTGCATGGCCGCTTCGGGGTCCAGCACAGCCGGCAGCACTTCGTAGTCCACCTCGATCAGCCGCAACGCTGCCAGCGCGATCTCGGTCGTCTCGGCTGCCACCACTGCGACCCGGTCACCGAAGTGGCGCACCTTGTTGTCCAGGCTGACCTGGTCGAAGGGCGGCGGCTGCGGGTAGGACTGGCCGCCGGAGGCATACATGACCCGCGCGGTGTTTTTGTATGTCAGCACGGCGTGGACGCCGGGCAGCCGCTCGGCCGCGCTGGCGTCGATGTCCAGGATGCGCGCGTGGGCGTGCGGGCTGGTCAGCAGTGCGCCGTAGAGCATCCCCGGCAGCTCCATGTCATCGGTGAAAACGGCGCGACCCTTGGCCAGCTTGACGGCATCGACCTTGGCCTCGGCCTTGTTGACCACCTTGGTCTGCGGCGGCGCCAAGACCATGACCGGCGTCTGGGTGAGCGTCTGAATGTCGGTCGCGCCGTCGTGGCCGCCGGATGGATCGCCCGGCGCCAGCTCCTCCGGCGTATCGGGCGGCTCGAAGAGCCAGTCGAAGGTGTTGACGGTCGGCGGCATGGGCGGCGGCGGGACCTCCTCGCCGCGCAGCACGGCTGCCGCGCGCAGGACCGCTTCCACCGGCCGGACATAGCCCGTGCAGCGGCACAGCACGCCGGCCAGCGCGTCGCGCACCTCGTCCTCGGTTGGATCAGGTTGCCGCTCGAGCAGCGATTTGGCGGCGAGCATCTGGGCCGGCGAGCAGTAGCCACACTGGATCGCGCCGGTCTCGATGAACGCCCGTTGCAGCGGATGCAGCTCGCCGCGTTGGCCGGGCAGCTCTGGCGCCAGGCCTTCCAGCGTCTCGATGCGCCGGCCGTCGGCCTGCCTGGCCAGAAGTGTGCAGGAGTTGACCAGCACGCCGTCCAGCAGCACGGCGCACGCGCCGCAGTCGCCGGTCTCGCAGCCATGTTTGACGCTGTACAGCCCGGCGCGTCGCAGCGCGGTCAGCAGCGGTTCGTTGGCGTTGGTTTCGAGGTCACGGTCATCGCCGTTGATGGAAACTTGGATCGACATAGGAGGTTCTCGCTTCTGCTAATAGGGCGGGATCAACCGAAACAGACTGTGTGCTCCATTAAATCACGTAAACACATGACTGGACAAATCTCTTTGGCAGAAGATGCTGTGGACCGCGCGACGGCCACTCGCAAACTGGGAGTTCCGAAAATGTCAGGATATAATGTGCTGGTCGATCAAGAAATGACTACACGGAGACACTGCTCTCCCTGCATGCGCCATCTGGCGGCTAACAGGCCGGCTCCCGTAGGGTGGCGCCATCCCCTCCCACCACCTGAGGTTCAACCCAATGAAACACAGCGCTCGACAACGCACCCTCCTGACCCTGACTCTGCTGATTCTCATGCTGGTATCGATCGCTCCGGCGGCTGCCGCGCCGACAGTACCACTCGCCACAACCGTTTTCAGCGAGAGTATGTACGATGGAACCGGTAGTCCGAGCGGCACCACGCCAATCGCTACGTTTGAGTCCAACAATTACTTTCAAAATGATGCATTGACAATGAGCGGTACCGGCGATATGCGCACGACTACGCCATCATCCGGCTACACATCTGCATCAGGTACGTGGAATGTATTCTTGACCAATACTACCGCAGGAAGATACTTCCAAATCGCCGATATCAACACGACTGGATACACAAATCTGACACTTTCCTTTGGTGTCTACAAGAGTACGACTGTCGAAAACGGTTCCACCTTCGATGTTGCCGTCAGCAGCAATGGTTCCAACTGGACAAGCCTAACGATTCCTGCCTTGCCGACAGGCACAGGTACCGCTATCTGGCACTATCGAACAACCAGTGGCACGATACCGGCGACCTCGACCCTTTTCATCCGATTCACAAACACAGGTACTGCAACCCAGTTTCGTATTGATGACGTTTTGCTTGAGGGTGATCAAGACGGCGGTGATGCTGCGCCTTCAGTCACCAGCACCGTTCCGGCCAACAACGCCCCCGCTGTGGCTCTCAATGCTGATGTTACCGTGACGTTCAGCGAGCCGGTCGATGTGACCGGCACCTGGTTTGACATCACCTGCACTGGCAGCGGCAACCACACCGCCGCCGTCTCAGGTGGCCCGATCGTCTTCACGCTCAACCCAGACACCGATTTCTCGGCCGGTGAGACCTGCACAGGGACCATCTACGCGGCGCAGGTGACCGATCAGGACAGCAACGATCCGCCCGACAACATGGCGGCCGACTACGTCTGGAGCTTCTCCACGCAAGGTGGCGCCGTCTGTGGCGGCGCAGCAACGCTTATCCATGATATCCAGGGAAGCGGCGCTGCCAGCCCGCTGTCCGGAGTGAAGACGATTGAGGGCATTGTCGTTGGCGACTTCCAGCCTGTTGCTCAACTGGGCGGTTTCTTCGTGCAGGAAGAAATCGCGGATCAGGATGCCAATCCGCTGACGTCCGAGGGGATATTTGTCTACCAGGGCAGCTCGTCGATCACCGATCTCAATGTGGGCGACAAAGTGCGCCTGACCGGCACAATCTCCGAGTACGCCGATCGTACGGTGGGTGGCGGAACATTGACGCAACTGACGTCGCCCACGATCGTTGCCGTCTGCAGCACCGGCAACGCCGTGACTCCGGTGGATGTGACGCTGCCCGAAGCCACCGACGGCGATCTCGAAAGATACGAGGGCATGCTCATCCATCTCGCTTCGGCGACCGTGGCACAAAACTACTGGCTGGGCCGCTACGGGCAGATGACCCTCTCGGGCAGCGGCCGGCTGTATCAGCCAACGAACCAGTATCTCCCGAACAGCGCTGGAGCAATCGCGCTCGCCAGTCTCAACGCGCGCAGCCAGGTAATTCTGGATGACGGCAAGGCAGGTGTGCGCTGCGGCGACAATCCCAATCCGGTGCCGTATCTTGGCCCGCCTCCGCTCAACGTGATCCGCTCAGGCGATACCGTCGAGGTCGTAGGCGTGTTAGACTACGGCCAGGTTGACTCCACCGCTACCGGTGCTTCGTGCAGCGTTGGCACCACAACCTTCGGCGGCGACTACCGCATCCATCCAACACAGGCGCCTGTCTTCACACCGGCAAACCCGCGGCCCGCTGCTCCCGACAGCGTTCCTGGCAACGTCAAGGTGGCGGCGGCCAACGTGCTCAACTTCTTCAACGGCGATGGCAACAAGGGTGGCTTCCCGACCTCCCGCGGCGCCAACACCTTCACGGAGTTTGTGCGCCAACGGATCAAGCTCTACGAGGAGATTTCTCGTCTCAACGCCGACATCGTCACGCTGATGGAGTTGGAGAACGACGGCTTCGGAGCGAACAGCGCCATCGCTGAGATGGTCAAGATACTGAACGACGGACCCTGTTGGAACAGTGCGACTGAGTGTGCAGCGTTGGGCTATTCCAGCAGCGGGATGGGCGCCGGCACGTATGCCTTCGTCAACATGGGCGGCGCCGTCGGAACGGATGAGATCACGGTTGGCGTCATCTACAAGCCCGGCAAAGTAACGCTGGTTGGAACACCGCAGGCGCTGACCGCTGTTGGTTACACCGATCCCAATAGCACGGGAACACAGAAGAGCCGCCCCGCGATTGCAGCTACCTTTGAAGAGAACACCTGGGGCGAGCGTTTCACCGTCGTCGCCAACCATCTGAAGTCCAAAGGCTGCAGCAGCGAGACCGGTCTTGACGTGGATCAGGGCGACGGCCAGGGCTGCTGGAACGATACCCGCAAGAAAGGCGCTGCGTATCTGGTAAACACGTGGTTGCCCACCGATCCGACCGCATCAGGTGACCCGGACTACCTTCTGACAGGCGACATGAACGCGTATGCGCAGGAAGATCCGATCATCGCCTTTAGCAACAGTGGTTACACCGACCAGATCAACCGCTATGTCGGCTCGACGGCCTATTCCTACATCTTCGACGGACTGTCGGGCTACCTCGATCACGCATTGGCGAACGCAACCCTACATCCCCAGGTGCTGGGCACGACTGAATGGCACAACAACGTCGATGAGCCGCCGGTGATCGACTACAACCTGGAGTTCAACCAAGTCAACGGTTACTACGTCCCCAATCAGTACCGTGCATCGGATCACGACCCGGTGCTGGTTGGGCTGGGCCTGTACGCGGACCAGAGCGACCTGCCGGCCTACGGCGTTGCCTGGCACACAGGGCAGGGGACGCCGTGGCGGCTGGGAACCACGTGGACCGGTGACGCCAGCAGCGGCTTGGGAACGGACACTGACGACGGCGTCACCCGCAACTATTCTGACAGTTGGAACGATGGTCAGGGAGAAATCTATGTGACCGTCACCGGGCCGGCTGGCCAATATGCCTGTCTGAACGCCTGGCTGGACTACAGCGATGGTGTCACGGTGCCCGGCACACCCGATACGCCCAACGGCGCCTTCGACGGCAACGAACACGTGGTAGACAACCTGTCTATGCAGGCTGGCGCCAACCAGCTTGTCACGTTCCAGCTGCCGGGTGGCGTCATGAACGGCGGGTCGGACTACAATATGCGGGTCCGCCTGGTGCCTGATCCCAACAACGACACCAACTGTGGCGATGTGACCGCGGCCCACCAGCCTGCTGGCGGCGCCCAGACCACCGGTCGCGCTGACGGCGGCGAGGTGGAGGACTACACCTTCAATGCTGGCCCGCTGGCAGTCACCCTGGCCTCCTTCGACGCCCAGTCGCAGCCCAACCACGTGCTGGTGTCATGGGAAACGGTCAGCGAGACGGGCAACGCCGGCTTCAACCTCTACCGGGCTGACAGTGCAACGGCTCCCCAGAGCCTGCTGGCCTTCGTGCCATCGCAAGCGCCTGGCAGCGCACAGGGCCACAGCTACGCGTGGCAGGACGGCGACGTGGTTGACGGTCAGACTTACTGGTACTGGCTGGAGGACATCGCGTTGAACGGGGCGACGACCCTGCACGGTCCGGTCAGCGTTACCTTCCAGACGCCGACAGCGGTTGCGTTGACAGACATGCAAGCGAGCTCAAGTGATACGCCAACGGCGCTTCCCGCGTTGCTGGTCTTGCTGGCGACCTGTGCTGTGCTGATGACAGCGGCCGCTGCGAGGCGGCGGAGCGCTCGCTCATAACGGCTTGACGAAAAAAGCCCCCGGGAGCATCGCTCGCGGGGGCTTTTTTGATTCGGCATCGGTTACGCCAATACTTCGTCTGTGAACTGGCCCTTGGCCATGATCGTCACTTCGCTGCCGTCGGCCCGGGTACCGATGACGTCCATGGTGTCGGTGCCGATCATCAGGTCCTCGTGCGCATCGGAGCTGTTCAGCCCCAACGCCTCGACCTCGTCCTGGCTCATCTGGTTGCCGCCCTCGATGCCCTCGGGATAGCCGCGGCCGAACGCGATGTGGCAGGCGGCGTTTTCATCGAACAGGGTGTCGTGGAACAGCATCCCTGCCTGGTTGATGGGTGAGCGCACATCTACCAGCGACAGTTCACCCAGCCAGCGCGCGCCCTTCATCTCGAACAACTGGTCCAGCACATCCTTGCCTTTGGCGGCATCCCATGCCACCAGCTCGCCGTTCTCGAAGCGAAACCAGGCGTCCAGTACCTCGCGCTCGAACGGGAAGCCGGGCTTGGAAGTTCGCACCCAGCCGTTGACCCGCTCGCGGTGCGGCGTCGAGAAGATTTCTTCGGTGGGGATGTTGGCAAAGAACGGCACGCCACCGGTCGTGTCGCTCGATCCGCAACTCCAGGACGGCCGGTCGGTCAGGCCCACGGTCAGGTCGGTGGACGCCTTGCCGTCGGGGCCGGGCTTTTCATCCAGGTAGCGGATGCTGCGGATCTGGTTACGGTCCATGAAGGTCGAAACCTTCTTCAGGTTGGCGTCGTGTTGCTGCCAGGCCGCGATGGGGTCGGGCTGGTCGGCGCGTACCACCTGCAGCACCAGCTCCCACAGGCGTTCGAGCGCGGTCTCGGCATCAAGGGTGGGAAACACCTTTTGCGCCCAAGGAATCACCGGGACACCAGCCACACACCAGGGGATCTCATTGTTCATGATCCGCTGCTGGTAAGTCGCCATTCGTCGCATGTACGCGGACCGGTAGCGGCGCATGCGGTTCGGATCGACGTGCTCGTACGCGTCGGGATATTCATCGCCGGTCAGCGCAATGCGCGCCCAGCCGCCCTCGATCGCCTCACGCGCCCGGGCTTCTATGAAGTCGGGGATGAATTCCACGTATTGATCCTCGACTTTTTGATAGCGCACCTGGTCCAGCATCGGGTCACGCCAGTCGGGCGCGACCAGCTTGGCGCCAGCCGCGTAGGCTTCTTCGGCCAGTAGCCTTACAAAGTCGCGGTGACCCAGTTCAGCCTGGATGAACACGCCCTGGCCCGGTTGCAGGTTAACACCTGCATGGATGATCAGCCGGGCGTAGGCCTGTTTTTGAGCAGCAAACTTGTCAGACATGTCACTTTCCTTTCGTCTATTTCTTTGCGCACATTGTAAAGCAGCCAGCCACAAGCGACAATTTGAAGCCGGTAGTCGCTCCCCGCGATGCGTGCCGGCAATTGCCGGCTGCTGGCGGTATTGCTTCCCTGCATCGTGCACTTTACCCAGCCGGCAAACGCAAAAATAGGCCAATTGACGGATGTACAATTGGTCTTCGCAGGAGTATACTTGATATTGCAACGATCAGATTTTCTGCTGGCGCGCAGCTGGCAGGATAACAGAGGAGGTCGCCGTTCGCGGCGGTTAATGGGGATCCTGGAGGAAATTGGATCCAGAGCGCACCCCGTGGACGGGCACATGTGAATGTGCTCGTATTCGAGTCGGTCTTCCGGCAGCGTTCCGGCCTGCGCTGTCCGGGGCGGCGGTGAAACGTGGTGGATGTGTTGCAGGCAGCCTTGACAAGGGCGCCAGGCGATGGCGTTCAACGGGGTAAGAACACGGAAACCAGCAGAATTGTGCTGGCGGCTGGCGGCGCTTTGGCTGCCAGTTGTCACAAAGGAGGGATTGCGATGTTAGCACGAACGCTTCGGTTGGTGGTTGTGATCATGATCGCCAGCCTGTTGATTGTTCCCGGTATTGCTGTGGCTGCGGAAGGGGGAACCGGTCCCGGGGATGCCTACACAACGTATGATGCCTGGCAGACTCTCGATCCCGGCCAGTCTCACTGGTACAAGTTCATGTATGACGGTGAAGGTGGTCAGATCTCGGTATTGATGGACGCTATGCCGGGTGACGGGGCATCGTTTGCCGTGCTTACACCTGAACAGGCACGCATCTGGGAGGATTCGGGCGATTTCGAAGCCTGCGGATGTGGAGGAACTGACAGATTCGTCAAGGCCGACCTGTCATGGTCCGGCTCCTTCAATGCGCCTGGCACGTATTACGTGTTGGTGAAGCACGCAGGCTCCCGTTCGACCCCAACCAGCTACATGTTGAGTGTCCAAGGCGATGGCGTCTCCGTGCCGGCCGCGTCCGCAGTGCGGACAGCGACGGCTGCCATGACGTCGTCAGTCGCCACTACGGCGCCTGCTGCTGCGCCTGCGCCAGTATCCGCGCACGACTGGATGGCGATGGACGGCACGCAAAGTCACTGGGAGTCGTTCTTGTACGACGGCAAGGGCTCACAGGTTGAGATCTATCTCGACGCTGAGCCGAGCCAGGCTGTCAACTTCAGTGTCTGGACTCCCGAGCAGGCGCGTTTGTACGGTTTGGGCGAGAAGATTGAGCCGGTGGGTCGCGGTGCGGCAAACAAGTTTGCGCAGGGCGACAAGTCCTGGTCCGGTAATTTCGCCAGTCCGGGTACTTACTACGTGCGCATCGATCATGCAGGACCTGGCACGAGTTATTGCAAGCTCATGGTGGCCGGTGACGATGTGACCTACTGACCGATGGTTGATGGGCGAGCCATCTAACCCCATGAGGCGGCGTGAGGAGCAGCGGGCCGGCGTGGTTCACACCCACGCCGCCTCTTTTTTTGCTCCACAAGCGTCATTGGGAAGCCAGCAATCGATCAATCTCAGCGGCATTGCCCAGCCCCTCGGTCGCGCCGACGGATTGGATACATAGCGCCCCGGCTGCATTGGCAAAACGGCCGATCTCACCCAGCGGCCAGCCCTGCCGCCAGCCATAGACCAGCGCTGCTGCCCAGGCGTCACCCGCGCCGCAGGTGTCCACTACAGGCACCGTAAACGCCGGCAGGATGATGCGTTCAACCGATGTTGCCAGTGCACAACCTGTCTCGCCCAGCTTGATTGCCATCAGGCCAGCGCCGGCTGCCAGGCCGCGCGTCAGCAGGTCGTCAACGGATCCTTCACCCAACACAGCCTGCGCCTCGCCGAGATTCGGCAGGAACAGATCGACGTGCCGGAGCAGCGGCAGAATGTCTGCGCGGCTGTCGCGCGGCGGGTTGAGGGTGATGTCCAGGCTGACGGTCAGTCCCAATGCACGGGCGCGGCAGGCGACCTCTGCGCCCTGTTCGCCCGCCAGACCCGGCAGCGCTCCCATGGCCGCCAGGTGCAGGTGATCGAACCGCCGCAGCAAATTGTCGGGAAGGTCATCCGGTGCCAGGAAGTTGCACGCCCCGCCGAAGACGTAGAAGCTGCGCTCACCATCGGCGGAAACCAGCGCCGTGTTGATCGCTGTGGCGGCCCTTTCTGTCGCTATCAGCAGACTTGTATCGACCCCTTCAGTCTCGAGTGCGTGGCGCAGCAGCCAGCCAAGGTCGTCCCGGCCAACCCGGCCGGCGACCGCGGATTGCCCGCCTGTATCAGCCAGCAGGCGGGCAAAGGCGACCGCCGCGTTGGCAGCGCAGCCGCCGATGACCAGTTTTGCATTCTCTACAAAGCGGTTGCCGCCCAGCGGAGGCAAATCCTCCACCGGCGACAGGATCAGATCACCACAGACAAAACCAGCCGATAACACGTGTCGCACGCTGTACCCGGGTCCTTTCCTGGAGGCTCAGCAAATGGGCGAATTTGCTGAATTTTACCACGCAGGAATTCGACCGTGCTAATCAACAACCGCTCCCCGGACTCGCTTGCAAGTTGTGGGGACCTATGTTATCGTCGCACTGCAGAACGGGATTGCGAGCAGTATCCCTGACCGGGATTTCGGCATGATTTTCGCCAGGAGCCGCACCCTGCCGGACCGCGAGCGAGCTACTTCAGCCTGTGCATCACCTGTGTTCGGGCTTGCATTACCGATAGTGGGTTTACTACGAAACGCGCTGTTGCCTGGCATGATAGGGTTCCTTTCCGCATCAATCGACCGTTTCTAACGTCACCATCACTATAGCAAGCGTGCGTTGCGGCTTCGTAGCGCAAATCGTTGCATAACGCGTAGCGCACGAACTTGCTACCATTCAACAGCGCATCTACCTTCTCCCGCATGTCCTCTCTTCGAATCTCTACCCTGGGTTCGCTGCGTCTCGAAGTCAACGGCGCGCCGGTGACGCTGGAACGCCGGAAGACCGCTGCCCTGCTGGTCTATCTGGCAGTTGCCGGTGGTCAGCACCAGCGCAGTTTTCTGGCCGGCCTGCTCTGGCCCGACTATCGGCAGGACAAGGCGCTGGGACACCTGCGCCGTGCATTGTGGGAGATCAACGCGGCGCTGGGCGCCGGCTGGTTGGTGGTCGAGCGTGACGTGGCCGGTCTCAGTGGCACCGCGGACAGCTGGCTTGACGTGACGGCCATGCGCGCTGGGCTGGCGGCCTGGCGCGGCCACAGCCACCGCCCGGACGAGCCATGTGCCGCGTGCATCACTGCGCTTCAGGAAGCTGTTGACCTGTATCAAGGTGACTTTCTGGCCGGCTTCAACCTGCGCGATAGCTCAGCCTTCGACGAGTGGCAGTTTTTCGAAGCCGAGGAGTTGCGGCGGGAGGTGGCCGCTGGCCTGCAAAGGCTGGTGCGCTCATTGGCTGCGCACGGGAATCTGGATGATGCGCTGGGCAGCGCGCGCCGTTGGCTGGCGCTGGATCAACTGGACGAAGGCGCTCATCGTCAGGTGATGGCGCTCTGCGCTCTCAGCGGGCAGCGTAACGCGGCCTTGCGCCAATACCAGGAATGCGTTCGTATCCTGCGCGAGGAACTGGGCGCATCGCCCGATCCGCGGACTACCGCGCTGCATGTACGAATCCAGGCTGGCGAGCTCACTGTGCGCTCCGATGACGCCCGCCAGCCCGCCTTCGACGAGTCGGTTCGCTCTGCGTCGCCTGAGCCGCTGGCTGCCCAGCGCCGGCCGCTTCCAGTTCCTCCGACGCCGTTCATCGGTCGCCGTCCGGAGCTGGAAGAGATCGCCGGTCTGTTGCTGGACCCGACCTGCCGGCTGCTGACGCTGACCGGGACAGGAGGCGTTGGCAAGACGCGTTTGGCGATCCAGACCGCGGCCGAGCTGGGCGAGCAGTTTGCGGACGGCAGTTACTTCGCATCGCTGGCGCCGCTGGCTTCCTCGCAACATATTGTGCCCACGATTGCCGAAGCCATTGGGATAACGTTCCACCAGGACAACGAAGGAAGCAGGGAACAGTTGTTGTCCTTCCTGCGCGACCGCCAGGCGTTGTTGGTCCTGGACAACTTCGAACATCTGGTGGATGGCGCGGGGCTGGTGTCCGATATGCTGCTGGCGGCGCCGGATCTCAAGATACTGGTGACATCACGCGAGACTCTGCGGCTGAGCGGCGAGTGGACGCTGGAGATCGCCGGGATGCGGGTGCCGCCGGTCAACGTCCCGTGGGACAGGCTGACCGAGCCGGTGGAGGATTTCAGCGCGGTGCGTCTCTTCGTGCGGGCCGCCCAGCGTGCCGGCGTGCGTGTGGCCGGTGCGGACTATGCCGACGTGGCGCGCATCGCTCGCCTGGTCGACGGGATGCCGCTGGCGCTGGAACTGGCCGCGGCCTGGGCAGGCATGCTGCCACTGGCCGAGATCGCCGACGAGATTGCCGCGGACCTGGATTTCCTGGAGGCGGCGCGACGCGACGTGCCGCAGCGACAGCGCAGCATCCGGGCGGCCATCGATCACTCCTGGGCGCTCCTCAGCCCGCGCGAGCAGGGCGCGTTCGCCCGGCTGTCTGTGTTCAGCGGCGGTTTCACTCGCGAGTCGGCGCAGGCCGTGGCCGACGTGTCTTTGCACGAGCTGCTGGTGTTGTCCAACAAGTCGCTGATACGGCGCGCAGCGCCAGGCCGCTTCGACCTGCACGAGTTGTTGCGCCAGTTCGCAGCCGAGAAACTGGCACAGGACGCGCTTGCAGCAGAGGCTACTCACGACAGACACAGCAGCTATTTCTGCGCCTGGATCGCGCAGTGGGGCGGGGAGCTGCGCGGGCTGCGTTGCCGGATGGCGCTGGATGCCATAGACGCAGAGATGCAGAACATTCGGACGGGCTGGGAATGGGCCGCGGGCCAGCGCCACTGCCAACGCTTGACGGCTGCGTCCCAGGGACTGGCACGGTATCTGGAACTGCAGAGCCGCGAGGATGAGGGAGAGGCGGCTTTTCGCCTGGCTGCCGCCGCGCTACGACCGCCTGCCGATGTGCAGCAGCGGCGCACGCTGGCGATGCTGCTGGCCTTTCAGTCCAGTTTCAGCCCGGGGCTGGAGAGCGGCGCAGTCTCGGCCCGACTTGTCGAGGAAGGGTTGACACTCCTGCAAGACCAGAGCATCGACGCGGACGAGGTGCGTTGGGAGCGTGGGCTGCTGTTGTTGGTGCGCGGCATGGTGCGATGGTATCACGGCGGTCACGAACAGGCCCGCCTGGACTATCTTGAGAGCGTGGATCTCTTTGAAGCCGCAGGGGAGCTTTGGTGGATGGCGCTCAGCCTGGAGCAGTTGGGCTGGCTAGATTTTGGGCGTAAAATGGATCGATTGGCCGGCTACGTCTCTCGCAGTCTTGAGATCCGGCGCGCGCTGGGAGACATTCGCGGCACAGCTGCGACGCTCAAGCTGCTGGGCGACCAGGCCGCGTTTCATGAACTGGACATTGCCAAAGCCGAGCAGTATTTCTCCGAAGCAGAGACAATCCTGCGGCAGATCGGAGACCCGGCCAGCATCCAACTGGCGCTGGAGTGCCGGGACTACATCTACGTCATCCAGGGGCGCTTTGAGGAGGTGCTTCAGCTTCGCCGGCAGCAGTTGGCCACCGCGGAGCAGTTGGGTGTGCGCTACGGCCGGGCGCTGGCCTCCTGGGGGTTGTGCGAGACGTTGACCATGCTGGGCCAGTATGAGGAAGCGGAGTTGCACGGCCGCAATGCACGCGCGCTGAGCGCCGAAACCGGCTTTGGCTGGGCGCTGGCTATGAGTACCCGCTTTCTTGGTATGCCGTTGTTGGCACTGGGACGCTACGACGAGGCGTGGGAGGTTTTCCAGCGAGCAGCCGGAATTGCATCGTCCGACAACTGGCAGTTTGAGGTTTGCGTCAGCCTGGCCTGCCTGGCGCGGGTCGAGCATGCACGTGGAGACAGCGCGTCGGCATGGAACTTCGCTGAGCAGGCTCTGCGGATGCTGCCTCAGTGGAATGCTCTCAATCCGTTGTTTTTTACTTTCTCCGCCTTAGCGGTGCTGTTGGCCGGGCGCGGCGACGTGTTGTTGGCTACGGAGATCTGGGCGCTGCTCCGCGGACATCCCTTCGTCGCCAATTCGCAGTTCTTCGCCGAGGTCTACGGCCGTCCGGTGGAAGACGCTGCGGCCGCGCTGCCTGGTGCAGACGTGGAAGCGGCCCGCGCACGGGGACGATCCCGCGGGCATCTGGACATGATCGATGAACTGCTGTCGTTGCTGGATGCCAATTCGGTCATGCAGGCAGTCAAAGATCGCTAAATCGGCCGCGGACCTGTCATTTCCCGCGTTGCTCAATCCAAAACACCTGTTTGAGGAAAGTAACCATTCAGGCTATCACGGAGCGCCAGACTTCGGAAGTCGCCGCAGCAAAGTGGAAGCATCTCTCACCGCGTTAGGCTAGTTGTTACATAGAACCGGCGACTTCCGAAGTCTATGGCTGAATCGTCACTGAGGAAATTACTGGAGCGAAAACCGCCCGACTTCTTCCCCGTTGGCCGAGCGGTAGAGGATCACCAGCGGTGTGAGAGTGCTGGGATCTATGTCCGCTGGCAGGACAAAGTCATATGCGTCGATCACGGTCTCGCCCGGCCGCCAGGCGGTGGTGGGGTAGGCCCAGTGCACGGGGACGGCGTCCTGGCTGGCCACGATCTCACCGCTGGCGTCCAGCAGGCGAGCCGAGACCTTTAGCTCCTCGCCCACCGGCGCATCGACCTGCCACGCCAGTTGCAGGCGCAGCAGTGCCGCGTCGTGCGCCGCAAGCGGCCCGTAGTCGTAACCCACCAGCCGCACTTGGTCGCCGAAGGGAACATCGACAGCATGCGCCAGCGGATCGGGCATCGCCTCGCCGGCCGGCCAGACGCGGATCAGCGGACCCTGCGCGGTCAACGAGTAGGTCTCGGCCAGACCTGGCATCTCACGCGTGACGTAGGTTGCCTTGCCGCCGGCCAGCGCTTCAGCGACTGCCTGCAAGCGCGCCGTCTGGTCGTCCGCAGTGACCGTTGTAATGTCCGGGCGCAGATCGTGGGCCTGCTGCATGAAGCGTACCAGACTCGTTTCGCCCAGCAGACCGATGATCACAGCGTTCTCGGGCAGCGGCTGGTCGAGGATGGCCTGCCCGCAGTTGAACACGTTCCAGTCGCCGCGGCGGTTGGGCGTCAGCGCTGGGGTTTCGCCTACGGCCAGTACTTCGTTGCATGCTTGTAGCCGCGTGCTGGTTTGCATTGTCGCCAGAGCTTCCTGTGCCGGTCGCGCCAGGACCACCGCCAGGACAATCAGCGACAGCCCGGCCAGCCAGGCTTTGTACGGCCCCGGCAACCGCATCTGCCGTCCCGTGCTGGCCAGCATCGCGCCCAGGCTGTCCAGCAGGATGGTCAGCCCCACGGACGCCACCAGCAGCCAGACCATGATCACAGGAATGTAAAAGACATCGACGTCGGCGGTCTTGTAGGCCGCGGCGAAGATCATGTTGACGGCGAAGACCAGCGCGAGCAGCGTCATCCGTCGCGGCTGCTGGGGAAAGCGCAGCCAGCCGGCCAGTCCCAGCAATAGCCCCAGCAGCCCAACCTGGCTGGTCAGCAGGTTCAGGGGATAGCCCGCGGGGCGCTCCACGGCCAGCGGGTTGCTGCTGAGAAAGGAGCCGTAGTCGCTGGCCAGCACGTGGCGCAGAAACCCCTGCACGGTATTGATGTAGGTCCCGTCCAGCGAGCTGGTGGTCAGACCGCGCAGCGGCAGCCAGGCATAGAGCAGCAACGGCAACAGAAACGCCCCGGCCAGCATCCCCAGATCGCGCGGCCGGCGCAGCACGCCGGGGTCGTTCCACAACAGGTAAACAAGCACGCCCGGCGCCAGCAGAAGCGTCATGCGGTGATGCGCCAGCGACAGGCCGAAGACCAGCGCCAGCCAGGGCGAGCGGGTGCCGTTGCCCAGCAGCGTCAGCAGCAGGATCAACGCCACGAACAGTCCGTGCAGCGTGTAGACCTCGGCGATAGTGGCCTGTGACCACCAGATGCTGCTGACCGCAAACGTCACGCTCATGGCTGCGGCTGCCAGCCGGCTGCTGCCCAGTTGGCGCGCAGCCAGAAACATCACGCTGAGCGCAGCTGCTCCGGCTACCGTCGAAAGCAGATTGACGCGAAAGGCGTCGTCGCCCACGGGCAACAGGCTGAACAGCCAGCCCAGCAGCGTGTAGAGAGGGTAACCGGTGGGGTGGGCGATGCCGAGGGCCGGCAGGACGATCTGAAATTCCAGGCTGTCGTCGAAGACCGTGGCGACCGTTGGCGCGAGGGTGACGGCGTACAGGATCAGCACGGCGACACCCAGCGCCAGCGCCCACCAGCCGTCGCCGGGAGCGACTGCGCTCAGAAACCGGGTTTCTTCCGAGAAACCCGGTTTCTTGGGTGCCGCGCCGCGCGTGTCTGGCATCAACTTCCCTGAACCTGGAGGTCGATGGTGGTGTAGCCCTGCCAGTTGGCCGGGAAGGTGATGGAAAACGGCCCGGTCGCGCCGGCTGCCAGGGTCGATGTCCCCGACGTTGCCGCGTTGACGATCTGGTTCGCGCCGTCATAGAGGCTTGCCACAACCTGCACGTTGCTGGCCGAGGTGGCGCCATCGTTGCGCATCTGACCGGTGATCAGCAGTATGGTGCCCTGCACGGCCACATTGCTGGAGACGACTGTCAGATCGCTGCGCGGTGGTGTGGGGGCGTTAAGCCCGCGTACCAGCAACGCCTCGGATGCGATCTGCTGCGGGCCGTAGGCTGTCAGCTTGAAGGGACTGCGCTGGCCGGGCGCGAGCTTGTTCAGCATCGTGTAGGTCTGTCCGGCGCGCCAGACCAGTCCGTCAGCCTGGTAAAAGGTGCCGGTGACGGTGACAAAGATGACGTTGCTGCCGGTGTCGTTGCGCAGTTCGCCGACCAGTGACAGGGTGTTGGTCGTTTCGGTGAACGTGCGCTGGCTGAGGATCGCAAACTGGTCGATGGGATCGGTGGCCGTAGCCTGGCCGCTGGCATCGACCGTGTACGTGGTGTAGTTGGGCGGCGTTCCCAGCGAGGCGTCGAAAGGCGCTCGTTCGCCCGGTCGCAGGGAGAACACCAGCGAGGGCTGGGTTTGGTTGTAGACCGGCTGGCCGTCTTGCAGCAGTGTGATGTTCGCGCGCAGCAGGCTCATGTTGGTCTGCTCGCCGTTGAAGATCTCGCCGGCGACATGCAGGCCGCCGGCGACGCCGTCCACGTAGGTTTGGTAGTTTTCGACGGCAAGACCTCCGCCGGGTGTGGCGGTTGGCGTGGGTGTTGGGGTTCGGGTTGCGGTGGCAGTGGGAGTCGCAGTGGCGGCCGTGGTGCGCGTCGGCGTCGGCGTCGCCTGATCCGGGCCGCTGTCGATGATCAGCGGCATGAAGACGGGCGGACCACCTTGTCCGGCTGCCAGGCCTACCCAAACCAGTCCTATTAGAATCGCTGCCAGCAAAATAACAGTCCAACGACGCATGGTCACACTCCTCAATCGCTGCGGCCAGTCTGTTGGCGGTCGCCGCACCGAGGGCAATTATACCGTGATCGCAGATTTCATACCAGACGAACCCGGTGCAATATGATCTGCATCCTTGACCGCGGCTCGCGCATCCGCTAAACTGAGTCTGTTCGTTGCTGCTCAGTGTCATTCCCGCGAAGGCGGGATCCATTCTTCACCAGTATTGGGCTTGCGCCATCACTGGAGCGACGTAAAGATGGACACTGGGTGGGTAAGGCTGTTGGTCATTTCTTCCGGCAACGAGGCCGGATATCGAAATCAGCAAGGAGGCAGTATGTCAAAGACGATTGTACTGGCTGGCGCTCTGGACACCAAGAGCGCCGATTACCGGTTCGTCAAGGATCTGATCGAGGCTCGCGGGCATGAGACCGTCCTCGTGGACTTCGGCATTCTCGGCGATGCGGCTTTTTCTCCCACCATTTCCAACGACGAGGTTGCCAGAGCCGGCGGCAGCAGCATTGCCAGCTTGCGCGCGGCCAGGGACAAAACCGAGGCAATGCGGGTCATGACCGCAGGGCTGCAAGTCGTCATCCGCCGGTTGTACGACGAGGGGCGGCTGGACGGTATCCTGGCCATGGCGGGCAGCGGCGGGACGGCCATCGCCACCGCTGCCATGCGCGCGCTGCCGGTAGGTGTGCCCAAGCTAATGGTTTCCACAGTCGCCGCAGGTGATGTGGCGCCCTACGTCGGCACCGTAGACATCACCATGATGCCGTCGGTGGTGGACGTGTCTGGGCTGAACCGGCTCAGCCGGCGCATCTATGCCAACGCGGCCGGCGCGATCTGCGGCATGGTGGAAGCTGAAGCGCCGGCTGTGGCCGCTGACCGGCCGTTGATCGCCGCCAGCATGTTCGGCAACACCACCGAAGCCGTCAACCGCGCTCAGGCGACCATGGAACAGGCCGGCTATGAGGTGCTGGTCTTTCATGCCACCGGCACCGGAGGACGCACCATGGAATCGCTGATCAGCGGCGGGTTCATCACCGGGGTGTTGGATATCACCACCACGGAGCTGGCCGACCATGTCTGCGGCGGCGCGCTGTCGGCCGGGCCGGAGCGGATGATGGCGGCGGCGCGGGCCGGCGTTCCCGCGGTGCTGGCGCCTGGCTGCGTGGACATGGCCAACTTCTGGGCGCGCACCACGGTGCCGGACAAGTATCAGAGCCGCAACCTCTACGAGTGGAACCCCAACGTGACGCTGATGCGCACGAATGTCGACGAAAACCGTCAGATGGGCGAGATGATTGCCGCGGCTGCCAACGCATCCAGCGGGCCGGTGGCGATTCTGCTGCCGCTGCGGGGCGTGTCGCAACTGGATAGCCCAGGCGGCCAGTTCTGGGATCCCGCAGCGGACGCGGCGTGCTTTGACGCGATCAAGGCGAATCTCAAATCGGGCATCCCCGTTCATGAAATCGACTGCAATATCAACGATCCGGCCTTTGCTGACAAAGCGACGGAACTGCTGCAAGAGATGCTGGGCTGAGCATAGAATCACTCCCCCAACTCGTCCTCGTACTCTTCCTCGTCTGATGCTGGAAGAGTACGAGGACGAGGACGAGTAGGAGCAATAGACCGAAAGGAAACCACACCATGCCATTCATTCCCCGTTCAGAGTCGCTGGCCCGGCTGCGCGCGCAAGTCAACGCGGGCCGGCCAATCATCGGCGCCGGCGCCGGCACCGGTATCTCGGCCAAGTTCGTCGAGGCCGGCGGCGTCGACATCATCATCATCTACAACTCGGGCCGCTACCGCATGGCCGGGCGCGGCTCGTTGGCCGGCCTGCTGCCCTACGGCGATGCCAACGCGATCGTCGTCGAGATGGCCAGCGAGGTGCTGCCAGTGGTCAAGAACACGCCGGTGCTGGCAGGCGTTTGCGGCACCGACCCGTTCCGTCTGATGCCGGTCTTCCTGCGCCAGATCAAGGAGATGGGCTTCGACGGCGTGCAGAACTTCCCGACTGTCGGCCTGTTCGACGGCGTGTTCCGCGCCAACCTGGAGGAAACGGGCATGGGCTACGGTCTCGAGGTCGACATGATCCGCATGGCCCACGAGCTGGACCTGCTGACCTGCCCCTATGTCTTCAACGAAGAGGAAGCGGTGGCCATGGCCAAGGCCGGCGCTGATGTCCTGGTACCGCACATGGGTCTGACCACCAAAGGCTCTATCGGCGCTTCGACCGCGCTGACGCTGGAAGAAGCGGCCCGACGGGTGCAGGCGATGCACGACGCGGCCAAGGCCGTCAACCCCGACATTCTGGTGCTGTGTCAC
The DNA here is from genome assembly GCA_020634615.1 of Anaerolineales bacterium. GTDB lineage: Bacteria > Chloroflexota > Anaerolineae > JAAEKA01 > JAAEKA01 > JACKBK01. Next base: position 636,874 of record JACKBI010000001.1, on the reverse strand, counting down.
GGCGGACCGATCGCGATGCCAGAGGATGCCAGATTCATCTTCGAGCACACCACCGGCATTGCCGGTTTCTTCGGCGCCAGCAGCATGGAACGGTTGCCCGTTGAGACTGCGCTGACCCAGCAAGCGCGCGATTTCAAGTCGCTGGCGCTCACGTAGTTCCGGCTAGAGGTTCGTAAAGAAATCAGATCGGTAGGCCAACGTTGCTTGTCATTCCCGCGAAGGCGGGAATCCACTCTTCACAATCGTGGATTTTCGCCTTCGCAGCGTGAAGCGTGACGAAACGCCGGGAAGACGTCGGTTGCATTCTATCAGCCGGAGAGCCCGCCGCTCGCTTCGAATCTAACAGCCACCGCTCTTGTGGACCGAGCGGTGGCTGTTTTTGCGATCTGACAAGATGTTGTGGCATAGTTCGTATGAACGGATGCTTCGAACGCGTCCTTGATGCGTGACACATCGCAGAAAGCCATCATGACCGAACCAATCATTTTCTACGGCAGTACCGTCTGTCCCATGGTGCCGCCCGTGCGCCAGACGTTGCAACGCGCCCGCGCGCCGTTCGAGTACGTCAACATCTCGTTTGATGCGACCTCCCGCCATCGGGTTATGGAGATCAACAACGGCAACGCGAGCGTACCGACTCTGGTGTTTCCCGACGGCAGCACACTGACTGAACCGTCTGACCAGGAGTTGCGGCAAAAGCTCAACGCCTTGGGCTACGAGGTTGGTCCGGCGTCCCTGCTCGAGAGGGTGTTGACAGCTCTGCAATCCCCCTTTGTACGCATATTGGCAGTAATGCTCATCGCTTCCAGCGCAGTCAATCACAACTTGCCGTTGATCGCAGCCAGTGTCGCGCTCTTCCTCGTGAGTATGCTGGCGCAGTTCCTCGCCCGTCGCCTCTAACGTCACAGCCACTTCGTACTCGTACTCCTACTCCTACTCGTACTCTTCCGAGGCTCAGCACCAAACGAGTACGAGTACGAGGACAAGTACGAGTAAGCGGAGGAAGCGGAGCTAGAGCCTGCCAAAGGCGCGCAATTGCCGCAGCGCCTTGACTGTCAGCACGCCTTTCCAGGCTCGTTCAGAAGCCGGCCACGCCTCGTCATACAATCCAAACCATGACCAGTTCGGCGCCCACGCGCCATCTTCGCCCTGCTGCTGCACCAGATAGTCCAGGTTGGCAGGCAGCGCATCGGCCAGCAGGCCGGCAAAGGGCGATTCAGGGGAACTGACCACAGTCAGCGGTTGCAGGCCGTATTCGGCCCACGCGCTCGCGTCGCGCGCAACGGTCTCGTCGATCACGGCTGACAGCAGGGGCAGCATCCGCTCGCGCAGCGCGCCCGGCAATGCTTCAGTCTCAACCAGTCTGATGTAGCAGAGCAGGTCGTGCATCTCCGGCTGCGGATTGGCCTCCAGGTGAGCAACTACCGCAGCGCCCAGTTCCGTCAGCAACTCAGGTGGTACCAGCGCCGCGTATTCGACCAGGTAACCGACGATCTCGGCGCGTGGATTGGCCAGGAAGCCATGCCAGCGGTGCGACAGCTCGTCGTCATAAGCCCACCAGGGCGCGTGCGGCGCATCGTCCACGTTGGCGGGGATGATCTGCCACGTCTGGATCGATGGGTCGTAGGTCGTCAGCAGGTAGGCGATGGCACGCTGCACCAACGGGTTGTCTGCGCCGGCCTTGACGTCGCGCAGGTGCTGCAAGCCCACTGTGGTGACGATGGCTGAGGAGTCGGCCAGTTGCAGGTCCGGTTCCAGGCCGTGGCCGAAGCCGCCGTCCGAGTTTTGATACGGGGTCAAGGCATCAAGAACGGCATCCGCCGGCCCACGCTCGAAGTGAAAGGCGTAGAGCGCCTGCTCCAGCGGCCGGCCGTGCTGAACGAGAAATCTCCGGGCGGCGGACGCGCCATCTGCGGATAGGTTCATCTTTCCTTCTCCTTCGGACAGGGAAGTCTTCCTGTCATCGAAACGCACCCGGCTCATGACCTGCGAACGGCGCCCTCGACCCTTAGTTCCAGCGGCTGATCGGGCTGCGTGTCGCCGTAGTCGGTGAGGTCTGTCAACTGCAACGCGATTTGCAGCGGTGTGGCGCCGGGATTGCGCGCGATGTGTGCAACGATGGCCTCGTCAGCCTGGATTCCAAAGGCTTTCAGCAGGCTGCGAATGTCTGAGCGACTTGAGTCGTCCATGTGGTTGTTCCTTTCTACTCTCGAAGAGGCTGTCATTTGGACTTCGGAAGTCGCCAGCTGATGCAAGAACAGGTCTTCAACGGTCACAAGATGCCCAGTGTTGACCGGCGACTTCCGAAGTCTGGGCGCGACCTTTCGACCGTGCTTTCAACTGACAGTTGCCAACAATTGTCGCTGCCGCCGGCGCATGGCGAACCCCTCGGCTGTGTAGATTGCCAGCGCGATCCAGATGATGCCGAAGCCGATCAGCCGCGTGTGGGAAAATGCCTCGCCGTAGATCAGCACGCCGATCAGGAACTGCAAGGTCGGCGCAAGGTATTGCAGCACGCCCAGCGTTGTCAGCGGCACCAACCGCGCGCCGGCGGCGAACAGCAGCAGCGGCCCGGCGGTTACCACGCCGGTCAGCGCCAGCAACAACGTCACGCTCAAGCTTTGTGTGGCAAAAGCCGACTGGCCCTGGCCGGCTAAAAACAGCAGAAACGCCGCAGCCGGCAGGGTAAGGATCATCATCTCGATGCTGAGGCCCTCCAGCGACCCCAGCTTGGAAGTCTTGCGCAGCAGGCCGTAGATGCCAAAGGTCAGCGCCAGCGTGAACGAAATCCACAGCAGGCCGCCGGCGTTGACGATCAGGTAGATCACACCCAGCGTCGCTACCAAAATTGCAGCCAGTTGGCCGGCGCGCAGCCGCTCGTGCAGGATTACCGTGCCCAGCAGGACGTTGATCAGCGGGGTGATGAAGTAGCCCAGGCTGGCCTCCACCAGATGGCCACTGTTGGCAGCCCAGATGTAGACCAGCCAGTTGACCGCCAGCAGCAGCGCGGTGACCAGTGATACGCGAAACGCGGCCGGGTGGCGCAGCCCATCGCGTAGCCATCCCCAGTTCCTGCGCAGCGCGAGCAGCGCCAGGCAGACCACCACCGACCAGAGGATGCGATGCACCAGAATCTCGCCCGGCGAGACGGTGGCCAGCGCCTTCCAGTAGATCGGCAGCAGCCCCCAGATCACATACGCGCCGCCGGCCATCAATGCGCCGCGTCTCATGGCATGTCCCCGACGGGCGGCAGGTCGGCTCGGGTGATGCGGTAGTCGCCGATAGCCTGGAACCCCAGCGCCTCGTATGCCTTGCGCGCCGGTGTGTTGGTCTCTTCGGTAAACAGGATGGCGTCTGTCACGCCCTCGGCGCGGGCGTCCATCAGCGCTGCGGCCACCACGGCCCGTGCGTAGCCGCGCCGCCGCCTTTCCGGCGGCGTGAAAACTCCACCGACCTGCACCACCTCCGCCAGCTCAGCGTTGAAGTCACACATCGACACAAGCTGCCCGTTGGCGTCCTCCAGCACCCAGCGGCGGCCCGATCTCAGGCTGTTCTCAACTGACTCGGCCGCATTAGCCCGCAGTTCCGGCGTGTCCTCCTCATGGAACTGCTCGATGCTCATCGCGGCTCGCCAGTCGGCAACCGTCGCGGCGTCGCGACGCTGGACGACACGGGCGCGCACCTGGCCGGCCTGCAACGGAACGGGCACGGCCATGTTTTCCAGATACAGCCCGTACAGGATCTCCCTCGCGTCAAACTCAAGCGATTGGACTGGCAACGCTCGCAGCGCGCTTTCAACCTGATCGGCCGGCCCCAGCAGACGCGCCAGCGGTCGGCCCGTCGCGCGCCGTGCCGCGGCTGTCAACGCCGCTGCGTACTCCGGCGCCTGAACGATGATGTTGCCGTTCCAGAAGTGGCCGACAACCGCCACGACCTCGCCATCCTCCAGCGCTGCGAAATAGGTCCCCTGCCCTCGTTGACCGTGGTCAGATAGCCCGGCCCTGCGCAGGTTGCTCAACAGGAACAGCGAGGACTCCTTGCGGGGCAGCAGGAAGCGCTCCAGCAGCGCCTCGTAGCCCGGCGTCAATATGCGAATCTGCGGATTGCGTGTATTCATCGTGGTTGTCAGCGCGTAGGACTGGCAGTCCTGGTCTTGCAGCAGACCTGTTGCAACGTCATGCGCGACTTTCTTGTGAATCCAGGACTGCCAGTCCTGCCTTCAGCCACTCGCGGACAGCATACAGATCGGGCAGCACCGCCGCGGCCAGAGCGGCCACCTCAGGGTTGGGTTCTATCAGGTCGGGCACAATGATGCAGGTCATGCCTGCGGCGGCTGCGGCGCGTGTCCCCGCTTCCGAGTCTTCGAGCACGAGACAGCGGTCAGGCGCCACGTTCAGCAGACCGGCGGCGCGCAGGAAAATGTCAGGCGCGGGCTTGCCGCGCTGCACCTCGTCCCCGGCCATCGTGGCTGCGAATCGGCCCGTTAGTCCCGCGGACGCGAGCATCCGGTCGATGTTGCGCCGGTCGGACGAACTGGCGACCGCGCGTTTCATATCCTGTTCGTCGAGGAAATCCAGTAGCGCCAGCAGGCCGGGCTTGAGCGGCGCGCCCTGCTGGTCGATCGCTTGCCAGTAGTACTCGCTGGTGCGCTGGTTGGTCTCGTCCAGCAGGAAATCGGCGCCGTACTCCTCGCGCAACACCTGGTTGGTGCGTTCCATGGTCTGGCCGACCGAACGCTGGAATACCTCCTCGGACGCTTGATATCCGAAATCAGCCATCGCGCGTGTCCAGGTGTGGAGTACCAGCCGCTCGCTGTCGAACATCAGGCCGTCCATGTCGAAGATGACGACGGCAGGAAAGTATTGAGTCAATGAACTGTGTCTTCCAACCCCCGGGTTGTGTGCAGCAAAGGTCAAAGTTGCGTGGATGTCGTCTCGTATCAGATGAGGATGATCCGCAATGATCTCGTTGACTGTCATGCCGCCTGACGGTTTGCGCAGAATCTGTTCTACAGTGATACGGGTTCCTTTGATCACCGGTTTGCCACACATAATTCCCGGATTGATCTCGATTGGGTCATGTGTCATATGTGACTCCTGGCCGTTCTTGCTCGGCCGGAGGCGAGACAGCTTCTGCTCGTCATTGTAATGCACTCAATCCTGTGAGGCAATCGGCGGCGGCAAGCTTGCCGTTTACCGCGGCCAGAAACGCTGCCTCGTCATCCACGCTGACGCCGATGTGGGCGGTCTCTTTCGTGCGGCCCAACAGCCCGTGGACGGTGGCCGGCTCGCGCAGCACGATCACCAGCCGCGCCTCGCCCATGATGGCCGCGTTGAGAAAATCGGGTTGTTTCCTGTCGGCCGAGGTCGCCCTGCGCACGACCTCGATCTGCTGCCAGGGAATGTCGGCCCGCCAACGCATTCCTGAGCGCACGTGCAGCCGGTCATCGCCTGCCACCATGGGTTGGAAGCGGCTGGCATGGAAATCGCCGAAGAACCAGATCAGCGTGTAGATGCTGGCGATCGTCAGGATCCAGGCGACCGTCGTGTTCCAGCGCGCCAGCAGCAGATGTGCCACGCCGGTTTCAAGCAGCACAAGAAACGCGAGGAATCCCAGCACAAACGCGTAACCGCCCTGCCGGTGATAGCTGAAGCGCGGCCGACCGTCGTCCGCGTGGCGCGTACGCCGCACCCAGCCGGTGACGCCGAAGCTAATCAGCGACACCTCTGTAGTCAACAGGCTGGCAACCAGCGGCGGGAAGGTTGGCACGGCAGCCCGCAGGCTGGCTTCCAGCGTTTCGGGAAAGTACGCGTGGCTGGGACGCAGTCGGCGGTAGTGCCCCGCCACGGTGCGCAGCTTCAGGGCGATGACCACCAACACCGACAGCTCCACCAGCGGCGCCACCAGCTCGGCGTAGTCGAGATAGGTGTGCTGCGCCGCCGGCAGGATTTTCCCGGCCACGATCAGCGACAGGACGAACACCGGCGCGACGGTGATAACTGGCAGTCTCTTGCGCCGCACCACCAGCAGGTAGTACAGCAGCGGGATAGCGACAACGATGTCCGCGGTCACCGCCAGCGACAGCACTTCGGGATGCGCCGCGAAGTCGGCCGTGCCGGTGATCCAGGCCTCGGCGGCCAGCAGCGCGGCCGCCAGCAAGGCAAACAACAGCAGCGGGTTGCCGATCAGGGATTTGGTTCGCATGGTTGTTTCTCGTTGGAACCGTGCAGAGGACTGACAGTCCTGGCGTACACACGAAGCTGTTGAAACGTCAGTTGCATCTCTGCTGCAAGACAAGGACTGTCAGTCCTGCGTGAGCAGCGCCGGCCAGCGCCGGTGCGCGTCGATGATCGCCCACGAGGCGGCCTGCCCCAGCCCGCAGATGCTGGTGTCGGTCATGACCTGACCCAGCTCAATCAGCGTAGCGGCGTCGGTTTCGCGGGTATCCCCGGCGGCGATGCGGCGCAGGATCTCGGCCTGGCGCTGGGTGCCCATCTGGCAAGGGTAGCACTTGCCGCAGCTCTCGTGGGCGAAGAACGCGCCGATGCGCGCCAGCACGTCGCGCAGGTCCACGCTGTCGTCGAAGACCATCACCGTGCCCGCGCCGACGGTGCCGCCGACCTTCTTGAAGTCCTCGAAAGTCAGCGGGGTGTCCAGGTGTTCGGCGGTCAGGAAGGTGCCGGCCGCGCCGCCGGTCAGGATGGCCTGCACGCGCCGTCCCTCACGCAGCCCACCGGCCATGTCGTAGATCAAATGGCGCAGCGGAACGCCGAAGGGCACTTCGTAGACACCCGGCCGCGTCACCGACCCGCTGACGGCGAACAGCTTGGTGCCGGCCGATTCAGGGGTGCCCAGCGCACTGTACCAGCGCGGCCCGTGCATGATGATCGACGGCACCTTGGCCAGCGTCTCGACGTTGTTAATGACGGTGGGGCGTTCCCACAGACCGGCGGTGGTCGGGAAGGGCGGTCGCAGGCGCGGAAAGCCGCGCTTGCCTTCGATGCTCTCCATCAGCGCGGTCTCTTCGCCGCAGACGTAGGCGCCGGCGCCGCGCCGCACTTCGATGTGCAGGCTCCAGCCGCTGCCCTGGATGTCGTCGCCCAGCCAGCCGGCCTCTTCCAGGCAATGGACCGCGTTGCTGAAGCGTTCGTAGCCGCGGCGGTGCTCGCCGCGCACGTAGATGAAGCCGCGCTCAGCCTCGACGGCGTAGCAGGCCAGCATCAGCCCCTCGACGATGCGGAAGGGGTCGCCGTCCATCAGCACCCGGTCTTTGAATGCGCCCGGCTCGCTTTCGTCCGCGTTGCAGATGACGTAGCGCGGCTTGGGGTTGTCCGCGGCGAACTGCCACTTCAGGCCGGTGGAAAAGGCTGCGCCGCCGCGACCCACCAGCTTGCTGTCCTTGACGTCCTGCATGACCTGCGCGGGAGTCATGCCGTGCAGCGCCTTGCGCAGCGCCGCCAGACCGCCCTGCGCTCGATACTCTTCCAGGCTGATTGGGTCGACGATGCCGACGTTGGAGAGGGCCAGCTTGACCAGGCCGCCGACCCGCAGCTTGGGGACGACCGGCGGACCGTCCAGCAGCATCTGCGGCGCGGCCGGGTCGCTGGGTGCATAGCGGGCATGGTTGACCAGCACAGCCGGCGCGCGGTCGCACAATCCCAGACAGCGCACGGCTTCCACGGTGGTGCGACCGTCAGCGGTGGTCTCGCCGGACTGGATGTTGAGGTGCTGGCACAGGCCGGCCAGCAGCGCATCCGCGCCGGCCACGCCGCAGGGCGCGTCCTGACAGACGCGCACGACCTTGCGCCCCACCGGCTCGGTGTAGAACATCTCGTAGAACTCGGTGACGCCGTAGACCTCGGCCTGTGGCACGGCCAGCGCGGCCGCGATGCGCTCAACTGCCGGCCGCGGCAGCCAGCCGCCGAAGATGGCCTGCGCGTCGTGGAGGATCTCCAGGAGGTAGGAGCGCGGAGGGAGGGAGTCGGGTGCTTGCGAAGACTCACCCTCACCCCAGCCCTCTCCCTCCGAGGGAGAGGGGGCGGGAGTCTGACTCTGACTCCCCTCTCCCTCATGGGAGAGGGGTTGGGGGTGAGGGTGAGCTGCACTCTTGCCGCCAACATACTTCTCCAGCACGGCCTCCAGCGCGGCGAACTGTGGATCAACCCCGCCCAGCTCGGACCAGCGTGCCTCTGCCCAACTGCGCAACTCGGGCAGATCCCAGGCGAATTCAGGCCGCAGGCTGACGCGGTATTTGCGCTGCCAGTCGAGGTCGGCCAGCGAGGCGCCACTGAACTCGGCGTCGTCTTTGAGGCGAACGAAACGAAACAGGTTGTAGCGCGTGACCAGATCGCGGCGCGGCGCGAGGTTAGCTGCGTCCAGACCGGGAATGTCTGCAGCTGCTGCCAGCCCTTGCTCCACCCAATGATCGGAGCGCACGGAGTCCGCGCTGGCCGTAGCGTCAGCAAAGACAGTCAGCCAGAACAGCGCGGCTCGATCCAGTGTACCATTTCGCAAATCGGTTTCCATTTGGGCGAGTCGGGTGGCAAGTTCTGTGTGCATGGTCGTGTCCTGGCTGATGAAAAGCTGGTGAGAGGGATGTCTGGCTATTGTAGCGGTGCGCATGAATGCTGTCAATTGAAGTCTGTGCAGGTCGCTTGGCTGGCAGGCGCAGACGCGGGTATAATCGCTGTGTTACGATCAAACGCTGCCTGTACGGCACAGGAGAGCCAGCCCGCATGTCTGTCTACAATCTGAAGGACCAGCCAACGCGTGAACTGATCCCCGGCTTTCACGGCCAGTTCGTTCACACCGACAACGTCACGGTGGCGTTTTGGGACGTGGAGGCCGGTGCGATTCTGCCTGAACACAACCACATCCATGAACAGGTCACCAGCGTGCTGGCTGGTGAGTTTGAGTTGACAGTAGCCGGGGAGACGCTGCGCTTGCTGCCTGGTTCGGTTGCCACAGTGCCCGGCAACACGATCCACTCGGGCAGGGCGGTGACCGAGTGCCGCCTGGTCGATGTCTTCCACCCGGCGCGGCCGGAATACAGTTAAGGAGTTGGTCATGAACAAGGTTCGCTGGGGATTGCTTTCCACAGCCAATATCAACCGCCAGGTGATCCCGCCGATCCGTGTCGCTGAGCGCGCTGAATTGGTCGCCGTTGCCAGCCGCAGCCAGGCGTCGGCCGATGCGTACGCCGCCAGGTGGGACATCCCCCGCGCCTTCGGCAGCTACCAGGCGATGCTGGATTCGGGCGAGATCGACGCCGTCTACATCAGCCTGCCAAATCAACTGCACGCCGAATGGACCATCCGCGCGCTGGAAGCGGGCGTCAACGTTCTCTGCGAGAAGCCCTTTGCCATCACCATGGACGAGGTGGACGCGATGATCGCGGCGGCCAACCGGACCGGCAAGGTGCTGGCCGAGGCGTTCATGTATCGCCATCATCCCCAGACGAAGCTGGTGGGCGAGTGGGTCAACAGCGGGCTTTTGGGCGATGTGACGCTGGTGCGCGCCGTGTTCAGCTTCAGTCTCGTCGGGACGCCTGGCAGCGCGAATAACGTGCGGCTGAAGCCGGAGACGGGCGGCGGCGCATTGTGGGATGTGGGCGTATACCCCGTCAGTTTCGCCCAGTATGTCATGGGCGGGCCGCCGGAGTGGGTGATTGGCGACCGGTACACCGGCGACAGCGGCGTCGATGTCAGCCTGCAGGGGCAGATGCATTATTCCGGCCGGCGTGTAGCGCAGATTTCAGCCTCTTTCCGCAACCCATACCAGACGCAGGTCGAGGTGATCGGAACGGCTGGCAGGCTGGTGATCAACGACCCGTTCCGCATCGGTGTCGATGGCAAGTCCTATTTTGTCGAATTCCATCGTCCCGACGATGAGATTGAAATTCTCTCCGTGCCGCAGAAGGAACTATATCTGGGCGAAATCGAGGACATGAACGCCGCGATACTGGACGGACAGCCGCCGTACGTCACGCTGGAGGAGACGCGCAACCACGTCCGTACCGTGTTGGCGCTGTATCGGTCCGCGCAAATGGGCGCGCCGGTCGCATTGAGCGAGCTGCCCTAGCGCGTAGCGCAGCTATTGTACAACTTGGGATGTTTAAGGAGCATCCGCTATGATACATCTTTACAATTCCGCCACCGATGAGTATATCGGCGCCATCTCTGAGGACCAGTTCGAGTTCATCCAGGCCGATCTGGAGGAGGAGTCCATCGAGGATCAGGACTATTACATCAACCAGGTGACGGTGGACTGGATGGAATCGCAGGGTGCAGACCATGAACTGATCGCGCTGCTGCGTGATGCTCTCGGCGAACTGGACGAGATGGATATCCGCTGGGATAAAGAATAGACATCACTCGAACCGCTGGCAAGAAACAGCCCACGACCAACCGGTCGTGGGCTGTTTTTCATCTTGTCATCGCTCGCCAGAGCGAGCAGCGGATTGGCTTATTGTTCGGTTGCCGAGCGCCGCTGAACCATCACCACCAGGGCGACTGCCAGACCGGCTGCCAGGATAACCAGCAATGTGCTGCCGGTGGCCGGAGTCGAGTCGCTGGCGGCGTTCATGTCGCTCAACGTCACTGCGGTGGGCGGGCCTTCGCAGACAATCGGCACGTAGCTCACGTCGAAGTTATCAACGTAGACACCGTCGAAAACTACACCGGCGTCGCTGAAAGCGCGGATGCGCAGGCGCGCATTGGCCTGATTGTCCAGCGGTGAAGCGTCGGTGATTGTCTGCGCCCAGGTGTCCTGGGTGCCGTTGAACTGGGCCAGCGGAGTCGCGTTGTAGGTGCTACCGCCGTCGGTCGAGTATTCGAGGTAGGCATAGTCGAAGCCGGGTTCGAGAGCGTATTTCCAGAACGCCGACACGGTCACCGATGACTTGCCTGCCAGGTTGACCACGGGCGCCTGCAGCCACGAGTTCATGTCGTTGGGGTAGCTGGCTCCCGGGCTGTCAGTCCACGAGTGGGTCGGGCTGTAGGACTCATCGGTCGTCTGCGCCCAAAGGTTGTTGGTCCCGCCTGTCGTCCAGCCGTTGATGCCGTTTTCGAAGTCGTCGAAGAAGACCGACTGCGGCGACTGCGGTAGGCTGGCCTGGATCGAGAAGTAGAAGGTGTAGTTGCCCTCGTTGGTCGTTACATCCAGTTGGAAGTCCAGGATCGTGCCGCACGGCATCTGCGGATCGAGCGAGATCAGGTAGGCGGTATTGTTGTCCCGTACCTGACCCGCCGGGATATCCGGGTAGGCGGAGGTGTTCTGCGTGATCGACAGGCCCGGCGTCGGTGAACTGAGTACCGCGCTGACGCCGGTCGAAGTGTCAGCGCCGCTGTTCAGCAGGTTCACGTACAGTTGGACACCGGTTTCGCCTGGCTCCGGAGCGCCGTTGCCGTTGCCGCCCGGACCGCTGTCGTCGACAGCATTAGCGTCATAGACAAGGTATGGCACAGGCGTCAGCGGAATATCGGGGACGGTCGTTGTGCTGGCCGCGACGACGACCTGGCCGTTGGCCGAGTTTTGCGTAGGATAGCCTGGCAGCAACGGGCCGGCAGTAACGTTGTATGTCCCGGGGACCACGTCGATGCTGTAGTATCCGTTGGCGTCGGTCTGAGCTGTTACTGAAGATTCGACGGACTCGACCACGCTGTTGATAGTTACCGGTGCCTCGGGCACGCCGTCGTTCGTCACGGCGTTGACGACCCGGCCGGTGATGGTGCCCTTGGGCTGGCCGCATGAGGGGAACTTGAACGAGCCGATGCGGGTCTGCCAGTTGCTGCCGGTGGTCGTGTAGTATTCAGTGGTGTACCAGAAGGTGCAGTCGTCGGTTGGGTCGACGGTCATCGCGCTGTAGTCGCCCCAGCGATTGATCCCGTTCTGGGAACCGGTGCCGTTGATGAGCACCTGCTCGGTCTGCGGCATCTGGCCGGGGAACTCGCCGTTCAGGCGGCCCTGGTAGCGGATGCCGGGGTACATGCTGCTGTTGGAGGCACTGTAGCCGATAGCGGCGTTGCCGTCCTGGTCGGCGGCGATGCTGGCCATCCAGCGGTTGACGCCGTCGCCGGGGTTGAGGCTGCCCTGCTGGAACAGCGTCGGCGAGCCACCGGGGTCGCGCACCTCGTACCAGCGCGCTACGGCCAGCCCGCCCTCGTCGACTGTGTGGGTCGCCCAGAGCGATTCGTGGCTGCCCATGTTGCGGTACTGGAGTTGCATCATCGGGCGGAAGCTGAGCGAGTCCAGTCCGGTCGCCGTGCCCTGTTGGGGAATGTCATCGTTGTAACCATCGAACGATGCGATCGGGACCGTCACGGGACCGGTAAGGGTCGAGTTGGCCGGTGTGACGAAGTCGGCGTCGAACTCAAAGAGGTCAAGACCGTCTGGCGCGGCGATAGTCGCAAAGTAGTTGGGAGCGCCGGCCGGCGGCACCGGTCCGCGCAGGTTGCTGGGCAGGAAGCTGCCGCAAGAGCCGTCAAGACAGAGGTCGAAGTGTACTTCTTGCAACGGGCTGCCGGTCAAGAGTGGAGTCTTGTTGATGCCCCACAGGCGCACGCCGAAGCCATCGCCGACGGCCTGGAACATGTTGGCCGACATGAAATACCCGTTCGGCCACACGCCCAGTTTCGGATAGTCGTTGAAGTAATTGCCGGCAAACGTGCCGGTGTTGGCTTGCATTGCATAGAAGTACCAGCCGCCGGCTACCGGGTCGCCGGTCTGCGAGACGGCGATACACTGGTAGTAGGGCCCGGTGTTGAAGTTGAACCAGGCGAAGTCAGTGACGATCCAGCGATCGACCGAGGCGTCGTAGAGAACCACCGGGTCGCCGTCGTTGCTGGTGTCACAGGGACTGCCGGCAGGACCCTGGAAGAACGTGTTGAAAGTTACCACGGACAGCGGCGTGCCGGTCTTGCTGTAGATGCCGACCGATGTGTTGACGGTCTGAATGTAATGGTTGGGGCCAACGTCGCCGTTGGTGTCGGGTGGCCAGCCGGCGCCATTAGGGCTGAACGCCATGCCGGCGAAGTTCTGGATGGGCGCCGGGGCAGGATCTCTGCCAGCCCACTGGCTTTGCACGGTTCCGGCGCGCTGGGCTGCCTTGGCGTCGATGGCTTTCATCTCAGCCGGTGTGAGGCGGGCCGGCACCAGGTCCGGTGTGTCGCCTTCGAGACTGCCAGGTTCGCCAACCTGCGGCAGATCGCGCAGGTCGCCGTTCCAGACAGTGGCAGGAATCGGGTCGCTGGTGAAAGGTCCGAGGATTGCGGACGATGGATTTTCAGGCTGTGGCTGTGCAGGCGCTGCCTGGACAGCCGCGGCGGTCAGGCCAAGCACCATCGCAAGCAGCACGATGATGTGTAAGGTATTACGGGTTTTCATGGTTTTCTCCTGTGAGGTCAAGACATGGATGGATCCAGCAGGGGGCTGACTCAAGGACGACGGTCTTGCGTATTAGTGGTATCACCTCCGGGTGCAAGCAAGGCGTCATGGCGAGCAGGGGCTGAGGGGGCTCGTCCATTGGCGCAGGGCTGAAATCTGGTGAACTTTCTGCACCAGTATAGCGCAGAGTCGGTCGTGGCGCAAGCAACGCCCCGTCGCATGAGCTACTTTCGTGGCGCAAACATTGCTGCCAGTTGCTGCGCACCGGGTGGGTCGGTCACAGCCAAAACTTCGTCGGCTACCTCAAACGTTGTGGCCCCGCTGGGGACGACGATTTCGCCGTTGCGTATGATGGCGGCGATCACGCATTGCTCGGGAAACTTCACATCCCTGATCGCCTGTCCAATAGCCAACGCACCCGGCGGTATCTTCTCCTCCACCAGCGAATAGCGTCCGCGGCGCAGCTTGAGCAGCGTCATCATATCTCCCAGCGACATCTGCTCCGCGATCAGGCTGGCCATCAGGTCGGCCTGGTTGATCGCAACATCGACGTGAAATGTATCATCGAATAGCCAGGCATCGCGCGGGTTGTTGATGCGCGCGACGGTGCGTCCCACATTGTATTTGGCGCGTGCCAGGAAGCAGATGGCAAGGTTGTCGGCGTCGTTGTCGGTCGTCGCGGCCACGACGTCGGCGTGGGCGATGCCGGCCGCCTCCAAAATACGTGGCTCGGTGGGAAAACCTTCGAAGATCGCTTCCGTGGGAACCTCGAAGTGCATATGAGCGAGGATTTCCGCACGATTTTCCACGATGTGGACCTCGTGATCCTGAGCAAGCAGTTGCGAGGCCAGTTGTGTTCCGGTGCGGCCGCCGCCGGCGACTATGATTAGCATGGTGAGTACCTTTCGATACGGTTTGATCGGGAGAAAGAATTGATTTGCACAGGACGACTGGTTACAAGGACCGTTGGAAAAGTGTCGTGGGTGGACTTCGGAAGTCGACGAATCTACAGCCAGAAGGCAGTCCGGCGGTCGGCGTGCGGTCGTAACGAGTGGCTGTCGACTTCCGAAATCTGACTGGACAGCGTTTCAAACAGTCTCTTAGCCGCTGACGGATTGGCGCAGTGCGGCCAGCCCCAGCGGCGTTGCGCTGATATGCACCACGTCGCCGGTTTCCAGCAGCGTGTCAAGCGCCGGTATCTGCCCGAAGCCGGCGCGGGTGAGCGCCGCGACCACGCCGCTGCTCACGGTTGCCAGATCCTGGACAGGCCGTCCATGCCAGCTTTCCGGCACGACCAATTCGCAGATCTCGACCTCGCCGTTTCCGGCCGACAGAAGCGGTTGGATGACGCCAGGCGTGAGCATTTCCTCGATTCGCTGTGCGCCCCATGTGCTGGAACTGACTACCTGCAAACCAAACGCCTCCAGCAGCGGCCGCCAGCGGGGATCGTAGTTGCGGATCACCACATGGCGGACGCCATAGACCGTGACTGCCACCCGCCCGACGACTGCATTCAGCGAGTCGGAACTGGTGACTGCTGCCAGTGCGTCGGCTTTTTCGATGCCGGCGCGGTGCAGCAATGCTGCGGAAAGGACATCACCTTCCAGCGTGCGCCCCCGGAAGTCGGGGGCAAGGCTGTTGAAGGCTGTCGCCGTCCGGTCAAGGACGGTCACATGATCGCCGCGTAGGAAAAGTCGATACGCCAGTTCGCTGCCCAACCGGCCGCTGCCGACGATGATTACGTTCATGCTAGACACTGTCTTCCTCGAGATGGGTTGGATTGACCTGGTACGGCACATCCATGATGACGACGCCGGGCACTGTGCGGAAAGCGAAGCGAAGTGTCAGCGCTGCCTGGGTGTGCATAAGGTTTTGCCAGCGGCGCGCCGGCACAAACTCCGGCACGACCACCGTGATCGTTTCGTTGGACTGACGATTTCGCGCCAGTTCGGCAATGTAATCCATCAGCGGCTCATGCAGCAACCGGTAGGGCGAGTCAAGGATTACCAGCCGCACACCCTCGCCCCAGATCTCCCATTTCGCTTCGATCCGCGCAACCTGTTCCGGGTCCACGGAGACATGCACCGCGGTGACGTCACTGGACAGCGATCGGGCGAAACGCAGCGCCTGCACCGTGCCCTGATGCACACCGCTGACCGGCAGGATGACCCGCTTGCGCGCGATCACCGGCGGCGCACCGTAGGTTTCCAGCGAGAGTTGGGTGGCGAGCTGCTTGTAGTAGCGATGCACATTGGCCAGCATCAGCACCAGCAGTGGAATCAGCACAAGCACAACCCAGGCGCCGTCCCAGAACTTGGTGACGACAAAGATCAACATCACGATGGCGGTGCAGATGGCGCCGAATCCGTTGATGACCATTTTGATCTGCCAGCGCGGGTCGTGGTGCAGCGTTGATCCCCGTTCGACGAGTTCTTCATCGGGCTGCAGGCGGCCGATCTTGTGCCAACGCCGCGCCATGCCGCTCTGCGAGAGTGTAAACGACAGGAATACGCCGATTGCGTACAACGGTATCAATGCGGTAACGCTGGCTTGAAACACAATGATGAGCAGGCAAGCGATGGCCGTCAGCGCAACGATGCCACGCGAGAACACAAGCCGGCTGCCGCGGAAAGCCAAATAGCGCGGCAGGAACCCGTCGGCGGCCAGCAGTGCGCTCAGCCGGGGAAAATCGGCAAACGAGGTGTTGGTGGCCATGATCAGGATGACCGTTGTGCCTGCGATGACCGCCAGATAGAGGATGTTTGTGCCGCCGAAGATGGTGCGCGCCAGTTGCGAGATCACCGTTTCGAATTCCGAGGGCACCGCTCCGATCTTGACACTGAGGAACGAGATGCAGAGGAACAGCGTGCCCAGAACGGCTGACATCCAGATCAAGGTGACGCCGGCATTGCGGCTGCGCGGTTCCTTGAACGCGGTGATGCCATTGGAGATGGCCTCGACGCCGGTCAGGGCAGCGGTGCCGCTGGCAAACGCGTGCAGGATCAGAAACAGGCTGATCGATTGCAGAGCCTTGACATCCGCGATGGGCGGCGCGTTGGTTACTGTGCCCAAGGTGCCGGTCGCGTAGCGCACCATCCCGATGCCAACCGTGATGAACATTACGACGATGAAATAGTACGTTGGAATGGCAAAGGCTGCTCCCGACTCCTTTACGCCGCGCAGATTGATCAGCATCACCAGGATGACCAGACCGACAGCCAGAAGCACACGGAAGGGATAGATGCCCGGAAAGGCTGATGTGATCTGCGCAACACCGGCGGACATCGAGACGGAGACCGTCAGAATGTAGTCAGTCAGCAGCGCAGCGCCGGCGATCTGGGCTGACAGGTCGCCCAGGTTGTCGCGTGAAACGATGTACGCACCGCCGCCGCTGGGGTAGGCGTGGATGGTCTGTTCGTAGGAGACAGTGACGATTATCAGCAGCGCGACGATGGCGATTGAGATTGGAAACGCCAGCGCAAACGCTCCGATGCCGGCTGCGGCAAGGATGACCAGAATCTCCTGGGTCGCGTAGGCCGTGGACGACAGGGCATCGGAGGCAAAAACGGCCAGCCCGACGCGCTTGCTGATGGTCTGGTGTGGCGCGTCAGCGGTCGCCAGCGGACGACCCAGAAGCCAGCTGCGCCACGTGCGTGGTGGGGTGTAAGTTGCGGGACGGTACAGGACAGTCGTTCTGCGCTCGTCGTCATTCGTCGTTGGCATACTGCTTGATTGCTCCTTGAGCAACACCACTAAAAAATCGCCTTCTGGCAGCAGTTGCAGCCAGCTTGCCATGCAAGACAGCCTGGATCGGCCTCCAAGTGACAGGCGCCAGACGCAACGCCGAGGTCGCTTGTCTGGCGCATATCGCGGAAGCCGTGGATGACTTCGTACAACCGCTCTGCGGCCAGTCTGGAACACACCCAGGTGAAATTGATATCGGAATACAATACATGATCGCGTATACTCGCAAAATTGCAAATAGGCAAACCGCATCATGGAGCTTTTCATGCCCGTTTTGATGGCGGTTGCGTTTGACCTTTCGTTGGGAATGGCTACACTTTGGATACGCTGCCAGTGCTGCAAGTCGCCCTATGGCTATTCGCGATTGAGTCGTACTGCGCAGAGATTATCGCACGACATCCAGTTGGAACGCAACATGACCGGCCAGGCCCGTTATTGCAGTACATTGTTGTGGTCGGTCCAGCTATTCCAGGTACAGTTACCATGACCAAAAAAATACATGTTTGCGTCGCCTGGCCGTATGCAGCCGGTGACCGCCATATCGGCCATCTGGCCGGCGCTTATTTGCCACCCGACATCTTTGCCCGCTATCACCGGCTGGTCGGCAACGAGGTGTTGATGGTGTCGGGTTCCGACACGCATGGCACGCCAATCACTGTACGCGCCGAGCAGGACAACATCACCCCGGCCGGGGTGGTCGAATATTATCATGGTCGCTTCGTCGAGGGTTTCCTGCGCTTCGGGCTGACCTTCGACCTCTACACGCACACGGACACGCAGACTCATTGGGACGTGACACACGATCTTTTCCTGCGTCACCTGGAGCGCGAGTACATCTACCGGGCGGTGCAGCAGCAGCTGTATTCCATCGACGATGACCGCTGGCTGCCCGACCGCTACGTCGAGGGAACCTGTCCGTTCTGCAAGTTCGAGAGTGCGCGGGGCGACCAGTGCGACAATTGCGGCCGCACGTATGACGCTATCGAGTTGATCAATCCGCGCAGCAAGATCAGCGGCAGCACCAATATCGAGGCCCGTCCTACCGAACATTTCTTTCTGGACCTCGGCAAGGCGACCGATTTTCTGATCGAGTGGCTCAACGCCCCTGACAAGGCTGACTGGCGGCCAAATGTCATCAATTTTGCGCGCGCCCAGGCTGAAAGCCGCGAGCTGCGTGGCCGGCCCATCACCCGCGATCTGGACTGGGGCATCACGATTCCCGTGGCCGGCTACGCCGACAAGCGCATCTACGTCTGGTACGACGCCGTGATCGGTTACCTGTCGGCGACCAAGGAATGGGCGGCGCTGACCGGCTCGCCCGACGCGTGGCGCGCCTGGTGGCGCGAGGGCGATGCGAGTGCAGAGTCGTTCTACTTCATCGGCAAGGACAACATCCCTTTCCACGCGATCATCTGGCCGGCGATGTTACACGGCTACGGGCCGGTGGATGATGACGGTTGGTGGCTGAAGCAGCCGACCGATGTCCCGGCCAACGAGTACCTGACCCTGGGTGATTTCAAGTTCAGCAGCAGCTTCGGCAACGTCATCAGCATCAACGAGGCGGCCGAGCGCTACCAGGTGGATGCCTGGCGCTACGCACTGACGGCGATGGCCCCGGAGACACAGGACAGCGAATTCACCTGGCAGGAGTTCGTGCGCCGGGTCAATACCGAACTGGTTGCCAACTGGGGCAACCTGGTCAATCGGGTGCTGGGATTTGCCTACAAGCGCTTCGATGGCCGTGTGCCTGAGCCGGGTGATCTGGACGAGATCGACCGTGCAATTTTGGAGACGGTCCGTGGCGGGTTCGAATCGGTCGGCGCGCTGTACGCGGCGCGCAAGTTCAAGGCGGCCGTCGACGCGGCGCTGCGACTCAGTCAGGAGGTCAACCGCTACGTCAATGACAAGGCCCCCTGGCAGCAAGTCAAGACCGATCCGGCCGCGGCTGCGACAACCGTTTACGTTTGCTTGCAGGCCATTGACTGGCTCAAGCTGCTTTTTGCACCGGTGCTGCCTCTCAGCGCGCAAGCGATCCACGATTATCTGGGCCACGACGGCCTGCTCTTCGGCCGCCAATACACCGAGATGGTCAGCGACGCGCGCGGCGAACATCTGACGCTGCGCTATGATGGCAGCGGCGCGACGGGCACCTGGCAGGCTGGCAAGCTGATCCCCGGCCAGTCGCTGCGCGAGCCAAAGGCGCTGTTTATCAAACTGGATGAAGGGGTTGTTGAGGAGGAGTTGGCGCGTATGGGCGCCCGCTGACCGGTTGCCACCAATCGGTAGTGTTGCCATCCCTGATGAGCTGAAACAACCGGGTTGTACTTGCTGCTGGTTCGACGGCCAGCTCTCTGGCCAGCAACTGGCGGCAGATGCTGTACTGTGCGAGAGCTTCGCTGCGCCGGCCCGCCAGCGCCAGCAGGTGCATCACTTGTACATGCGCTTCCTCAAGCCAGGGGTCCAGTTCCAACTGACGCCGGGCATAGTATAGCGCCTGTGCCACATCGCCGCGGACAGCACATGCCTCGGCCAGTTGCTGCATCGCCTCCAAAGCCAGCCGATGCAGCCGTTCCTGCTGCACCAGCGCCCATTCTTCGAATGCCGGGGAATCGACCACCGAAAGACCTTCGAGAAATGAACCGCGGTACATCGCAACAGCCTGTCCCGCGCACTCCCCGTTTAGCGATCCGTTGCCTTCCCACCCCGCCAGTCTGTCACCGCGCCACCCCACCAACCCTTCGAAGGCTTCCACATCCAGCCAATAGCTGCTGGATCTGTTAAACTGAACACATTGCCGGGAGACGATCAGAAAGGGAGGAATCGCCGCGTCATCGTGGATGGCGCGGCGCAGGCTGGACAGCGCCTGATTGAGGCTGTGATGGGCGCAGTCGTCCGGCACGTTCGGCCAGAGCAAGCCGGCCAGCTTTTCGCGCGCATGAGGACGCCCCATTTCGACCGCCAGGAACGCCAACAGTGCACGCACTTTGACGGACTGAAAGCCCGTTGCCACTTGCCCGTCCAGCAGGGCCTCAAACGGCCCCATGAGCGTCAACACCAGATGTGCCATCCCCGTCCTCTCGCCCAAACCGGTGAACCAGCCACATTCCGCACGATGTAAGTTCATTATACAACAATCAGGGGGTACTTTCAATAGGTTCTTGACGATTCTTTGACGGATTGTTGACGGCTGTGTGCCATAATAAGTTGGTGGAAGGGAGGCTAACCGATGGCTACGGGGCAACTAGCATATCTTTCCTATCTCCTGCGTCTGTGGCGGGCGTCTGGCGGGGACTCGCACCTCTGGCGGGCTTCGCTGGAAGACCCGTTGACAGGCGAGCGCACCGGCTTCAGCGATCTGGAAGCCCTGATCGCGTTTCTGCTGACACAGATCGAAGAACACCCTTTGCCAGGGGGAGAGCCTGGCGACCGCGGGAAGGTCAACTGACAATACCAGGAGGAGTATCATGCAACCGAAGAAGGTTTATCTGAAGGCGTTCAGCTTGCTGGTGATCGCCGCTCTGCTCGTTGCCTGTGGCAGCCCGGCCGCCGCGCCGACGGCGACATCTGTGCCGCCCACACCCACGTCAATCCCGCCAACTGCAACACCCGTCCCGCCCACGCCCGAGCCGCCGCCCGTCGCCGAGGAGCCAGCAGCCGCGGCCGCTGAGCCGGAAGCTGCGCACGGCATTCGCTTCGATGCGCCGGAATATGCCATCGACGGTCCCTATGCCGTCGGCGTCCGCTATTTCACCATACCAGCCGCAGCGGAGAGCGACCGCGATCTCACGGTCACTGTCTGGTATCCGGCGCAACAAACAGACAGCGCGCCGGGCGAGATAGTTTACGAGCAACACTTTACGCCGGGCGAGCTTCCCGCGTTCACGGTTCTTGGCAACGCTCAACTGGATGCGCTTCCTGACGCCAGCGGCGCACCTTATCCACTGGTCGTTTACAGCCATGCGACCTGGTCCTTCGCTCAGGAGATTCCCTACTTCACGGAACATTTGGCATCCCACGGGTTTGTGGTCATATCAGCCGACCACGAGGACAACTGGAGTACGGCATTCAACCAGGCGACTGTGCAGGCCATGATTCGGCGGCCTGGAGAGATCACACGCCAGATCGACTATGCCGAAAGCCTTACGTCCGCAGGTGGCGATCTGGCGGGCATGATCGACACGACTGGTGTCGGTGTTGCTGGTTGGTCCATGGGCGGCGAGACGGCACTTGTCGTCGCCGGCGCACGGTGGGATCTGGATGGCCTGCGCGCCTGGTGTGCGGATAGCCCGGAGGACCCCGAACTAAGCGTGGATGCCTGTGTCGAAAAGTTCACGACCCTGGCAGGCTTGAAGGAAACGCCACAGGGACTTTGGCCTTCCATGATCGATGAACGTGTCCGAGCGGTCGTCCCCTTGTCAGGCTACACGCTTGCCTTCGGAAGCAACGGCATGGAGTCTGTCGACGTACCGGTCATGTTCATGGCCGGATCGGGCGCAATGGCCGCATCTGCGGTCTGGGATGTGGAGGCGCCTTACGATGCCCTGAACACCGGGCACAAGGCCAAGGTGGTCTTTGACAATGGCGAGTATCTGTTCTTCTTCAGCAGTTGCGCTGACTCGCCCAGCATCGTCGAATTGGGCTTTCCGATGTTCTGCACCGATCCGGTCTGGGACATGGACCGCGCCCACGACCTGATCAACCACTTCGCGACTGCTTTTCTGCTGGCCGAACTCAAGGGAGACAGCGCGGCAGCCACGGCCCTGGCGCCGGAAAACGTCGACTTCCCGGGCATCGAGTACGAGTCGATGGGCTATGGTGCAGCAGCGACCACCGCACTGAACGACGACACCACGGCGAAAATCGACGCCATCGTGCAAGCGGCCATGACCGACTACCCGACTCCTGGGTTCGAAATGTGCATCGTCAAAGATGACCAGGTGGTTTACAACAAGGGGTTTGGGCTTGCCAACGTGGCAAGCGACCGGCCGATGACCCCCCAGTCCGTTTCCACCCAGGCTTCCATCTCCAAGTCGCTGACCGCGATGGCCGTCATGCAGTTGGTGGAGCAAGGCAAGGTCGACCTGGACACCCCGGTCACGGCCTATCTCCCTTACTTCACCATGGCTGACCCGCGCTACGAGGAGATCACTGTGCGCATGCTGCTCAGCCATCTGTCCGGCGTGCCTGACACGCCATACCCCTGGAACGTTCCCCTCGACCCGGCGATTGATCCGCTGGAACAAGCCGTACGCAGCCTGAGCGATCAGCAGTTGATCTCCGCGCCCGGCGAAGCATGGAACTACAGTAACTGGGGTTATTCAGTGCTGGGCGACATCATCGCCAAGGTGAGCGGCGAACCGTTCGCGAGCTACATGCAACAGCACCTGCTGGAGCCCATGGGCATGGTGAACTCCACCTTTGTGATGGACGAGGTCGATCCCGACCTGTATGTGACCGGGTACATCTCCGCCGAAGATGGCAGCGCCGCCGCGATGGAACATTTCGTCGACCCCAGAGATGTTCCGAACTCCGGCCTCTGGTCAAACTGCGAGGACATGATCAAGTGGGCCCGGTTCATGCTGAACAAGGGTGAACTGAACGGCACGCGCATACTGCAGCCGGAGAGCATCGACGCCATGTGGACATCAGAGGCGGGCACATTCTGGCCTGACGTTGTCGGCCCATGGTATGGACCCTATGTTGGAGAGTATGGCCTGGGCTGGTACGTCGGTGAAAAAGCCGGCCACCGGCTAGCCGGCCATGCAGGCGCCGGCGACGGTGTCAACACCCACATCCAGATTGCTCCCGATGACGGACTGGCCGTGATCGCCATTGACAACTGGCTCAAACCAGACCCGGATTGGTATCCGGCAGGGTTTGCGGCCTTCGACGTGATGGATCTACTACTGGGCCTTCAGCCGGAGGAGGAGCCAGCCGCTACACTTGACGACGCCACCGTGGCCAAGATCGAGACGCTGGTTGAAGAGATCATGGCGGGGGGCCAAGTGCCAGGCGCGGCAGTCGGCATCGTCAAGGATGGTGAGTTGGTGTACGCCAATGGCTTCGGCGTCACCGAACTGGGCAACGACGAGCCGGTGACGCCGGACTCGGTCTTCGCCATGGGATCGGTTGGCAAAACGCCAACGGCCATGGCGATCATGCAGTTGGTTGAGGAAGGCAAAATCGAGCTGGATGCGCCGGTCACACAGTACCTGCCCGACTTCACCCTGACCGACCCAGACTTGAGTGGGGTCACCATCCGGCGGCTGCTTTCACACACATCCGGCATGCCCGACCCCATCGACTGGCTGGCGGAGTACGAGGATCCGAACCTGCGCAGCGACGAGGCTGCTCTGAATGACTACGTTCATAGTCTCGGCGATCAATCCCTGACATTCCAGCCCGGCGAGGACTGGTCCTACAGCAATACCGGCTTCGATGTCCTGGGGGATGTGGTCGCCACAGTCTCCGGCCAGTCGTTCGAGGATTATCTCCAGGCCAACGTACTGACGCCGTTGGGCATGGCGAGTTCATCGTACCTGCTGAACGAGGTGGACCCCGCCAAATTGGCGGCGCCTCACATGTACGACGAGGATGGCAACGCCAAGACGCTGGACTTCTACCCCTACACCCGCGCCCATGCGCCATCTGGGGCGCTCTATTCCAACGTCCATGACATGGCCCGCTTTGCAATGGCCAACATGAACCAGGGTGAATTGGATGCAACTCGAGTGCTGCCAACTGCTGCTTACGACGAGATGTGGACACCCCAGGCTGCTAGCCCATGGGCGGAGAATTTCGGCCCACAGGTTACGAACTATGGATTGGGCTGGTGGGTAGGCGAGTTCAATGGACACCGCATCATCGGCAACTACGGCACCGAATTCGGCTTCCAGTCCCACCTGGCGCTGTTCCCGGACGACGGCATGGCCGTGATCGCCCTGGTCAACCTGTTCGACCCTGAGGCGGGCACATTCTATGCATACGACATCGGCAACGGCATAGCAGACATCCTGCTGGATGGCACAACGGAGTCGGCCACGCAACCACCGACAACCGCACTGGACGACATCACGGTGGCCAAGATCGAGGGCCTGCTGAATGACCAAATGCAGCCCAACGCTGTTCCCGGTTACGCGATGTGCGTGGCCAAGGACGGCAGTGAGGTCTACAGCAAGGGCTTTGGCGTCACCGAGTTGGGCGGAGATCAGCCGGTGACACCCCAATCGGTCTTCGCCATTTACTCGACCACGAAATCCTTCACCGGCGTTGCGTTGATGCAACTCGTCGAGCAAGGCAAGGTAGATCTGGACCAGCCGGTCACGGCCTATCTTCCCTACTTCGAGATGGCCGACCCGCGCTACAAGGACATTACTGTGCGTATGCTCGCCTCGCACACATCGGGGTTGACTGATGAAGCAGTCATGGCAACTCTGCCGGAAAGTGCGGAGCCAACCGCAGTGGACGAAGCGATCGAGTGGTACGTGCGGTCCCTAAGCGACGACACGCTGACAGCGGCGCCCGGCGAAACGTGGCAGTATGCCTCGGTCAACTTCAGCATCTTGGGCGATCTCATCGGCAAGATGTCAGGCATGCCATATGACCAGTACGTCGTCCAAAACATCCTGGAGCCACTCAAGATGACGCACTCGACCTTCGATGCGGCGGCGATCCCGCCCGATGCCTTGGTCGGCGAATATACAACCGGCGAAGACGCGGTCGTGAACGCAATGCCGGTGTCCCCGACCAGCCGTATTGGGCTACCGGCAGGCGGCCTCTATTCCACCTGCGAGGACATGACGCGTTGGATGCAGGTTAACCTGAACCGGGGTGAACTGGACGGTTTACGCATCCTCAAGCCTGAGACCTACGATACCCTTTGGAAGGTGGAGGCGCCGACCGGTCTCGACGAGTTCTTCGGTGCGTGGGCTGGGGAGTATGGGTTAGGCTGGAGTGTGGCGGAAGACGGCGGCCACTTCCTGGCCGGCCATCCCGGCGGGGGTGCGGGCCAGACCACCGGCTTCCAGCTTGCGCCCGACGACAGCCTGGGTGTGACGGTGCTGGCCAACTGGGGCACCGACTCAAACTACCCAGCCTGGATGGCAGCGGCCGATGTGATCTATGCCTTGCTGGGCATCGACCAATAAATTATCAGGCGATCGGTTGGGTGACCAGTGCGTCGGGCATCCAACCGATCGCGATCTCCTGCTGAAAATGAACCGGAAGGAGTGATACCATGCTACGTCTCAATCGCGGTCTATCGATTCTAGCGCTGGCGGCGTTGCTGGCAGGCTGTGCCAGCCCGGCCGCCGCGCCGACGGCGACACCTGTGCCGCCGACACCTATTACCATGCCGCCGACGGCAACGCCTGCGCCGACCGTCGGCATGGTTCCTACGGCAACCGTTCAGACGTCATCTGCGACTCCGGAGTCGCCAAGTTCAGAGGCAAACGCGTCTGATGTACTCTCCGGTTTCGTGGAAAACGACGGCGTCCGGATTCACTATGAGGTCGAGGGAGAAGGTCCGCCCCTCGTCTTGCTGCACTCGTTTACCGGTAACCTCGAAATGTGGCGGGTTTTCGGTTACGTCGACGCATTGAAACAGGACTATCGCCTTATTCTCATCGATGCGCGCGGCCATGGCCAGAGCGATAAACCTCATGATCCAGCCGCCTATGTCCTGGAAAAACAGGCCGCCGACATCGTCGCTGTGCTCGACGAGCTGGGCGTCGACAAGGCGCATTACTTTGGCTACTCGATGGGCGGCACGCTGGGTTGGGCTCTAGCCAAGTATGCTCCCGAGCGGGTTTCGTCACTGATCATCTTCGGCCAAACTCCTGAAGACTTCGATGCCAGCGGCGATATTGCGGATCTACGCGGGAGCAGCGCGGAAGAACGTGGGCGCGGAGCAGCGAGCTATTTGGGTCAGTATGGTTTCCCGGAGGACGAAATCTACGCCATTTACAGCACCATCGATTTTGAGGCCGTCATCGCCGACCTGCAAACCTTTAGCACCGAGAACTTCGCCTCTGATTTACCGGACATGTCGATGCCCATCCTATTGCTGGTCGGCTCGCAAGACGGGGACAAAGCCGCGTTGATGGCTGCGGCCGACAAGCTGCCCAATGCCACATTCACATCGCTGAGAGGCTACAATCACACGACGGCCTATATGCAAACGGGCCTGGTCGTGGAGCAGGTCACGAAGTTCCTCGCCGAAGCAGGTGATACGCCGTAGACGACGACACTGTCGACAACCATAGCGTCGTCAGGCTGGTCAACGGGGGGAATGAGACCATTGCCCTCCCGGCCTGGATGGCGGCGGCCGATGTGACTTATGCCTTGCTGGGCATCAACCAATAAATGATCAGGCGATCGGTTGGGTGACCAGCGCGTCGGTATCCAACCGATCGCGATCTCCCGGTCAACACGAACCGGAAGGAGTGACAACCATGCTACGTCTCAATCGCGGTCTTTCGATTCTGGCCTTGGCGGTGTTGCTGGCCGGATGTGCAGGCCCGGCCGCCGCGCCGTCGGCGACGCTCATTCCGCCGCCAGCGACAACTGAGCCGACAGTTGTGGAAGTTCCCACTGCAACCGTTGAGGCGCTACCGGCGGCGACCATCGACATTGCGTCCTACAAGGTCAAGAACTTTCAGTTCTCCAGCAAAGCCCTGGAAGGCAACCTTCTTGGCGATCCCGCAACCCGCAAGACTTACATCTACCTGCCTCCTGGCTACGAGACCAGCACCCAGCGCTATCCAGTGGTCTATGTGATGTCCTGGGGTAATGGCAAGTCAAGCAACAATGCCTACGGAGTCAGCGTGACCATGAACGAACTCCTGCAAAGCGGCGAGGCTCAAGAGATGATCCTTGTCTACCCCGACGGCAGCAACCAACTCTTGGCCAGCCTGTTCAAGACATCGCCGACGGTCGGCGACTATGAAACCTACCTGACCCAGGAAATGGTCGACTACATAGACAGCAACTATCGCACCTTGGCCAGCAGAGACAGTCGCGGAATAACTGGCTGCTCCAACGGCGGTGAGATCTCAATGCGCATAGCGCTGCGCTATCCCGATGTCTTTAGCGTAGTAGCGGCTTCGGGCGGAGCCTACAGCTGTGAGCCGGCCGGAAACGCCAGCTTGCAGGAGGAACTGGGCCGAATGACAACGTTGCCGGAGGATCTGTCTGCCCTGGGAAATTGGAGCCTAAACTATCCTATGGCGACGGGTTTTCTCGAAGAAGCCGCAGGCGCCTCCTCGAACCCAGACAATCCGCCCTTCTTCCTGGATATGCCGTTTCGCATCGTGGGAGATCATGCCGAAGCAGTACCGGAGGTCTTTGCTCGCATTGAGGAAGGAGATAGCCTTCACGAAGCTCAACGCTACGTCGATCAGCCTATTCGTCTGAACGGCCTGCTGATCCTACATGCGCTTCAGGATCCCTACAATCCGACTGACCTTGTCCGCAGCTCCGAGGCAAAATTCACCGATCTGGGAATCGACCACGAGTATGTGGAAGTTGATGCCGGACACTGTAGCTTCGATTGGGACGGCGCCTCACTAAAGTTCATGTCCGATCATCTGGTTGGCGAGGCGCCAGCGCAGAACTGACGGCTGAGGTCGATTCGTCTTCCCGCTGGCCATCGGCCAAAACCCGTTACCTGATAAACCGAACACGTGGAAGCAACCGGAGTCAGACATTCCTGACTCCGGTTGCGCGTCATGCTGCGTCACTTCGAAGCTCCAGCCCGCTTGCCTTGCCAACGCGCCTGTCTTCGGCTACAATCTGGCCTGTCGCGTGACACGACTCCAAGATGGATGGGTCCAGTGTGAACGGCTGGATCGGTCTTGGTGAAGGCATCAGTTACATGAACAGTGAAGACATTCGCGCCCGAATCGCCGAGCTGGAAGCCGAGGCCGAGCGCCAGGCAAACAGCAACGGCAGAAGCCACAACGAAGACGACCTCAACGACCTGTCGTGGGAGTCGCTTTTCGGCGCGTTCGAAGGACCCGGCGCTGACGATTTCGCTCTCAACGACTGGCTGGCCGAGGGCGTGCGCGGTCTGCGAGCCGGCCTGCGCGGCATGGGCGTCAACGACGAATTCTGGGGCCACATCCACGCCGCCGAACGCGAAGTGCTGCTGGCCGCGCGTGTCCTGATCGACACCCGACTGGAACGGCTGGAACGCAGCAGCCGTGAGACCACGGACCGGCTGCAAAATATCGATATTGAGTTTGAGTGAAGCGTAAAACGTAAAGCGTGAACCGGAATCCGATCACGCTTCACGCTTCACGCACCACCTCACAAGAAGTCACCTCTCTTATGGTCAAAGTCAAAGTAGGCATACTCGGAGCAACCGGCGCTGTTGGCCAGCGTTTCGTGCAACTGCTGGCCGACCATCCCTGGTTCGAGGTCGCGGCGCTGGGCGCATCCGATCGCTCGGCCGGCGTCAGGTACCGCGAGCGCCGCTGGGTGCTTCAGCCCGACATGCCGGTCGCCGTGCGCGACATGGAGCTGCGGCTGGGCGAGCCGGACAACTTCCGCGACTGCCAGGTCATCTTCTCGGCGACGCCCAACGACGTGGCAGCGCGGGTCGAATCCGAGTTCGCCGCAGCCGGCTACTACGTCTTCACCAACGCCGGTCCGCACCGCATGGACGCCGACGTGCCGCTGATGATCACCGATGTCAACCCGGAGCATGCGCCGTTGATCCGTGTGCAGCAGCGGCAGCGCGGCTGGTCCGGCTTCATCGTCGCCAACGCCAACTGCACCGCGACGCACCTCACCTCGGCGCTGAAGCCGCTCCATGACGCGTTCGGGCTGGAGAAGGTCTTCGTGGTCTCCATGCAGGCGGTCAGCGGCGCGGGCTATCCGGGCGTGTCCACCATGGACATCACCGACAACGTCATTCCCTACATCGGCAACGAGGAGCCGAAGCTGGAGGAGGAGCCGCGCAAGATGCTGGGCCGGCTGAACGGCGACGGCATCGAGCACGCCGACTTCATCATGAGCGCGCACTGCAACCGCGTCCACGTCCTTGACGGACACATGGAGTGCGTCTCGGTGGCGCTACGCCGCAAGGCCACGCCTGAAGAAGCCGTTGAGGTCTTTCGCTCCTACCGCAGCCTGCCGCAGGAGATGGGACTGCCCAGCGCGCCCGACCCGTGCATCGTGGTGCGCGACGAGCCGGACCGCCCGCAGACCCGCCTGGACCGCATGGCCGGCAACGGCATGGCCACCGTGGTCGGACGCATCCGCCGCGACCCGATCCTGGACCTGAAGTTCGTCGCGTTGGGCCACAACACCATCCGCGGCGCGGCCGGCGGTTCAGTGCTGAACGCCGAACTGCTGTTCCAGCAGGGGTATATTCGGTAGATTGGAGATTGGTAGATTGGTACCGTCTGTCGGTTACCTCGCGATCCCTCGTTGTCACACGGCCCGGTTTCGTCATTCTGAACGAGTCGAGCAGCCATCCATCAGTCGCAGCCAACACCAGTGAAGAATCTCACTTCGCACGAAACGCGAGACGCTTCACTGGCGATTCGTCCCAATGCCGGTTGTCCGCCATACCCGTTCAGCGTGACATGAGCCTGTTGCCCGCGATAAAAGCAGACGAACATGAACTACAGCGATCAAGAAATCCAAGTCTGTGACATCTGTGGAAAGCCCGGCGTCAAAGTCAAGTTTGTTTCACGCAGCTACGGCCAGGGGATCAACCTGCTGGTGATCGAGAAAGTCCCTGTAGTAAGCTGCCCTCACTGCGGCGAAAGCTATCTGACTGCTGAGACACTGCACGGAATCGAGCGCATCAAGCTCCAGCGTGATTTCTTTGCCGTGGAACGACCGGTGCCTGTTGCCGAATTTGCCGGACGCACGCGTTTGGGGCTGCCGACATCCGATCACTGATTACCGATCACCGATTACTGCGATGCAATACCACGCCACAACCACCCTTCACGAACTGTTCGGGGATCTGGTGATTCTGCGCAACCTGACGCCCTTTGACACGCGGCTGCCCGGTCTGGCCGACGCGTGGCGGGAGATGGGTCTCGACAGCGCCCGCACACCGCGCAAACACGAGCCGGAGTACGCGCGCGCGTCGGTCTGGTTCGTACGCCAGGCGCGCGCGCTGGATCTGTCCGGCACGCCGGTGCGCGAGCTGCTCTTCATCGGCGACACCGCGATGGCCGATGGCAACGCCTTTCGCAGCCTGGCGCGCGCCGGCGGCTGGCCCGGCTGGTGTTTCATCGGCAGCGAAAAGCTGAGCCAGCCGGCTGAATTTGTCCGGCAGGCTGACAATGTCACCCTGTCGAACCGCTGGGCCGGGTTGGGCGAGTGGCTGGCCAGCGCAAAGGCGGCCGGCGCGCGCATGGACGCCGGGACGGCCGTCGTCATCGACATGGACAAGACTGCCGTGGCCGCGCGCGGCCGCAACGCCCCGGTGATGGACGCGGCGCGCATCGAGGGTGTGGAACGCACCGTGGCAAGCTCGCTGGGCGACGCCTACAACCGCGACCTGTTCCTGACAGCCTACAACACGCTCAACGACCCGGTCTTTCATCCCTTCACCGCCGACAACCAGGATTACCTGGCCTACATCTGTCTGGTGCTGGGCGCGGGGCTGGTGGAGTTGGATGCGCTGGTGGCCGACGTGCAGGCCGGGCGCATGAGCAGCTTCCGCCAGTTCATCGACTGGTCCGACGGGCAGTTGGGGAGTGCCGGAGATAGAAACCCGGTTTTTCCGAAAAAACCGGGTTTCTCGGAGCCGCCGGCCGGTCTGCAAGCTATCCACCGCGACGTCTACACACTCGTGTTGGCCGGCGACCCGACGCCGTTCAAGGCGTTCCGCCGCAACGAGTACCTCTGCACTGCGGCGCGCTTCGGCAGCCTGCCAGTCGATGCGCCGGTGGCGCAGATGCTGGCCGAGCAGGTCTGCATCACGCAGGAGGTGCGCGAGGCGGCGCTGTGGTTGAAGGCGCGCGGCTGCCTGCTGCTTACCATGTCCGACAAGCCGGACGAAGCGACGATTCCCACGCCCCAACTGGCCGCGCAGGGCTACCTGCCGATCCACCGCCTGTCGACCGCCGCCGTGGGCGAAAGCATCGCCGCGGAACTGGCCAGCTTGTAACATCCGTTCGTAGCAGGCGATTTATCGCCGTTCCAGTGATGTTTCCAAGGGGTGAGCGTGCTGTATGAAACGACCATTCTGGCTGATCTTTCTTGTGATTACCGTAGGGCCGGTGGCGTGTGCGCGCGCTGACCGGGAAACGCCCGTCGCGCCGCCGGTCGCCCAGGTCACCGCGCCCTCGACACCGACCACCGCGCCCTCGGAACCGCCGACCCCCAGCTTCACGCCCATCCGCCCGCTGACGCCGACCGTCACGGTGACGGAGGCCGCTTTCGTGTCCGTGCTGCCAACGCCCATCCCGACGCCCACGTTCACACCTTCACCCACGCCATGGCCAACCCTAACGCCTCTGCCGGCCGCGTCGCCAGCAACGCCAGTGCTGGTCGGGCTGCCGCCGCTGGGTGTCGACTGGATACAGCCGGTGGGCTATTGGCATGACAACTGGGGCAGGGGACGGGAGCCGGTGGCTTTGCAGCGCGATGGAATCCTGGTTGTCGGCGGGATCGGCCGCCAGCCGGTCATGGCGTTTTCTTCAGAAGATGGACAAGTATTGTGGCGCTATCCCACCGATCTTGAGCCAAGTTCGCCATATCAGATATCCGGGTCGGTTGCAAAAATCGTGATGACCAACGACCTGGTGATTCTGGACACGACCCAACGGATTGTCGCCATCAGCGCGGTCGATGGGCAGATGGTCTGGTACATGGAGACGCGTGGCCGCCAGGGTTTGGCGGCGGCAAGCGACGATACAATCTATCTACGCGATTTCGTCCCCGACCCGCCTGAGCTTGTTGCCGTAAATCCGCGGTACCATCCGGACCGTTGGCATTATGAGTGCCGCAGTGACTTCTACGATGAAATCCTCGCAACGCCAGAATCGGTGTTTGTCGTTTGTCAGGACGTCGATGGTCGGGCGACCATCGTTCAGCATGCGGCGCAGACCGGAGAACTGCTGCGCGAGCTGTCTGGGCAGGATCCAGGTCTGGACCTGTTGGGCTTCAAGCAGGGTATTCTTTTCGTCGGCGCTCCGGCATTCGGGAGCCGTTCAAATTTCGAGTTGTCGGACAACGCGTATCAGGTTAATGCGCTGGACTGGTCGAGCGGACAACCGCTGTGGCAAATCTACTTGGCCGGCCCAAATGCCATAAAACTCGAAAGCGATGACATTCTGATCAACGCCGGCAACCAATTACAGCGTCTGTCGATCAGCGATGGCAAGTCTCAGTGGATCACGACGTTGCCGGTTGACGATCACGGCCTGCGGCTGAACCACACCGTGCGGGATGGCGAGAACCTGTTGATTGGCAGCGACAGCGGGTTCCTTTACGTGTTTGACTGGCAAACCGGCGACCTGCTGTGGATGGGAGATTTGTCCGGCCAGCTTGGCCTGCCGTGGCGACCGGTGACGCCGTTGGGCGTCGGGGGCGACATGATTCTGGTCTGGATTAGCCTGGCAGATGGCGACGCCGTGGCCGGACTGCGTCGCGGCGCGTCCCCCGCCCCGTGGCCAACCCCTACTTTCGTGCCCGACAGCGCTCTACAGATGCCTGCGCCGACAGTCGCGCCCACGCCCAGCGGAACCCCGGTCCCAGCCGACTGGACGCCGGAACCGGTTCAGTGGGATCCGTCGAATACGAGTGAGATTCCCCGTGTCGAACGAGAGATGCGAGACCAGTTGCTCACATGGCTGAACCTGCATCCGGGCGACTATGAGGAGTTCAACCGCCAGGTCAGCCAGTGGCCCTCGCGCCCGTATGCCGGCGAAGGAACCTTCGCCTTCCCACCCGACTACGTTTCCTGGGTGCACAATGCAGATCTGGACAACGATGGAAACCAAGAGGACATCATAGCCTTTGGCGTGCGGTTGAAAACCTGGGCGGTGCTGGAAAACAAGGGACAACAGACCTATATTGTCTACGCTAGCGAGCCGAATCCTAACTACCTCGGTGCAACCCCGGAGTTCGTGCTGGCGGACGACATCAACTGCGACGGCCTAGTGGAGACCGTGGTGCAGTGGCGCGGTTCTGGCACCTGGGGTGATTTCATCAACGCGTATGTCTACCAATGGGACGGCAGCACCTGGCGCGATTTGGGCATCGTCCCCAGCTCTGGAACCGCCTCAGTACGAGGAGAGGAGCCAAACATCGATTTTGTCGACACCAATGGCGACGGTTGTCTGGAAGCCGTTGCCAATTATACCCCTTCTCATCAATCGGTGACCCGGCCACAAACATTGATCTTTGCTTTCCGCGATGGCCGCTACCAACAAATCGATGAGGTAGGTGCCCCCAGCCATTTGGGCTATTACAAGGTCATCGACGCCAACCGCGCGCTGGCGTACGGCGACCTGGACAGTGCGCTGGAGCTGGCGACGCAGGCGTTGAAAGATCCCGAGACCGGCATGAGTTCTGATGGTGGCCGCGTGGATGTGCAGCGTTACGAGGATCGCATCACCGCCTACGCTGCGGCCGAAGCAATGCTGGTCCACGCCCTGCGTGGCGAAATCGATGCCATGGAGCCTCTGTTGCAACAGGTCGAGACAATCGATAACCAACCCGACAATCCCTACCTGCCGGCAGCCCAGGCACTCTGGGAAACCTATTCTGCCACGGACGACGCCTTGGCTGCTTGCCACGCGATGGAACAGGTCGTTCGTCTGTGGGGCGACACCGAGCTGGTCCAGTTTGGCAGCGAGCGACTGCAGATCGAACAAATATGTCCACTGGACTGAGGACGACCCGATGACCCGAATCCAATCCTTCCGCGGCTGGCGCTACAATGTGCCGGCTGCCGGCGCGGACAGCCTGAACGAGCTGCTGACGCCGCCCTACGACGTGATCAGCCCGGCGCAGCAGGCTGGCTACTACAACCGCCACCCCGACAACGTGGTGCGCATCGAGCTGGCGCGCGACGAGCCGGGCGACAACGATTTGCACAACCGCTTCACGCGCGCCGCGGCCACGCTGGCCGGCTGGCAGCACACCGGCATCTTGCGCCAGGAGGTAGCGCCCGCCATCTACCTGCTGCGCGAAAGCTACACCCTGCCCGACGGCCGCTCGGCCACCCGCTCCGGCATGATCTTTCGCCTGCGCCTGGCGCCCTGGGGAGAGGGCATTCTGCCGCATGAGCACACCTTCCCCGCGGCCAAGGCTGACCGGCTGGCGTTGACCATCGCGACCGGGACGCAGTGCAGCCCGATTTTCGTGCTCTATTCCGACCCACAGGGAGTCGCACAGGCGCCGCTTCATGCTGACGCCGAGCGCCCGCCCGATGCGTTCTACACCGACGAGGACAACGTGACGCACATGCTGTGGGCGGTCACCGATCCGCAGGCGTTGGCCGCCGTCACCGCTGCGCTGGAACCCAAGACCTTCTACATCGCCGACGGGCATCACCGCTACGAGACCGCGCTTGCCTACCAGCGCTGGCGACGGGGCGGCGGCCTGCCGGGTGTGGCTGCGCCGCCGCCGTTGGCAAGCTGGGACGGTGTGCCAAACTATGCACCGGTTCCACCCGCCCCGCCGGAAGCGCCCTTGCCCTTCGACACCGCCTGGGTCTACGCCGCGTGTATGGACGACCCGGGCGTCGCGATCCTGGCCGCGCATCGCTGCATCCACGATCTGCCTGACTTCGACGCGGCGCTGCTGCTGGCTGGCCTTGACGAGCATTTCGAGGTGACCGCTGTGGCGGACGACGCGGCGCTGCTGGCGGGCTTGGCAGACGCTGTGCGGGAGAAACCGGGTTTCTTCCGAAGAAACCCGGTTTCTGGGAGTGTCTTCGCCCTCGTCTTGCCGGGCGATGGAGGCAGTTTCCTGCTGCGGCAGCGAGACGACGATGCGACCACGGCGCGGCTGCTGGCCGACCATCACCCGGCGGTCGCGGCGGTGGATGTGGCGGCCTTGCAGAGCCTGATCCTCGGTCCGTTGCTGGGCATCCCCGCCGATCCCACGGAGTTGAAGCGTTTCGTCGCCTTCACACCGAACGCGGGCGAGGCGATCCGCGAGACCCGCGCCGGGCGCTACCAGGCCGCTTTTCTGGTCAACCCGACGCCGCTGGCGCAGTTGAAGGAAGTCTCCGACGCCGGCCAGATCATGCCGCCCAAGGCGACCTACTTCTATCCCAAGCTGCCAGCCGGGCTGGTCATCAACACGGTTTTGTGAACTGGATATCATGCAGGCCACACCGATCGCCGTCGCGCCCCGCAGGAGCCTGTCGTCGCGCGTCTCGCCCAACCAGGTGACCGGGATACTGCTGCTGCTTTTCGCCGCGGAATTGGTCTTCTGGGTGCTGTTCCGGCTGGTGAACCTTGACGAGGGGTGGTATCTGTGGGCGGCCAAGGAAGTTTTCGCGGGCCGGCAGCTCTACGGCGACTTCGCCTACACCCAGACGCCACTGCTGCCCTACGTCTACGGTCTGGCGCAACTGGTTCTCGGGCAAAGCTTGTATGCCGGGCGGGCGTTGACGGCCGGGTTTGGCTTCGCGGCTGGTGTGTTAGGCATGGCAACGGCGCGCCGGATTGCCGGACCCTGGGCGGGCGTCTTCGCGCTGGCGTTGCTCCTGACGACCTTTCTGGCGATCACGGCCTTCGGCTACACGGCGACCTATGGCCTCACGTCGCTGTTGCTGGCCGCGGCGTTCTACCTGGCGGCGCGCTTACAGCCGGGCAGCCGGCGGACGTGGCTGGTGATCGGTTGTCTGGCGCTGGCAACGGCCGGGCGGCTGGCGGTGGTAGTGGTGTTCCTGCCCATCGCGGTGTTTCTGATTTTCACCAGCCCGCGCAGCCGGCGGCTGCGCACCGCTGTGGAACTGAGCATCGCTGCCGTTTTGCTGCTGGTGCTGCTGCTGGGGCCGTTTGCCCTTGCCAGCGGGCAGCAGATGACCTACGATATCTTTGGCTTCCACATGGACCGGATGCTGGCAGAATGGCGCAGGGAGCGGCTGCTCACCACCTTGTGGGAGACGCTGCGCGACTTTTCGGTGCCGGTCCTGGTGTATCTGGCTGTGGTGGTCGATCTGTGTTTTCGTGTTTTGCAGCATCGGGCCGATTGGCGCGCTGCACTGCGCCCTTACGCACTGGAGATCACGCTGGCGGCCAGCATTGCGTTGCTCTTTTTGGCGCATCTTGTGCCGCGCACCGCAATGAGCTACTACAGTGCGCTCCAGGTGCCGCTGATTGCGATCCTGTTTGGCGCGCTGGCCGTCCGCTGGCTGAGGGGAAACCGCCCCAGACTGGCCGCGGCGCTGCTGGCGGTGTTGCTGCTGGTTCAGCTTGTCACCCAGGCGCGCATTGTGCGCTACTACGGGTTGACGACATGGCCGCCTACCAGCCAGGTGGATGTCGTGCGGGCGGCTGCCGAGACGCTGCGACAGGTCGTGCCGCCGGGCGGGGAGGTGCTGACTTTCGACACGCATCTGGCGCTGGAAGCCGGACTGGACATGCCATCAGGCTACGAGATGTCGATCTTCTCGTATCGCCCGTCCTGGACCACCGAGCAGGCACAGCAGTACCGGGTGATCAACAACGAGCTGTTGCTCAGCGATCTGGAACGCGGCGTCGATGCGGTGGCGCTGACACAGTTCGATGAGGATCTGCTCTACGGCGACCGCGATGCGTTGTTCGCGGCGATCTATGGCAAGTATCGGCTGGCGTATTCCGTGCCCGGCTTCGATCCATTCCACAATGATCTGCACATCTACCTGCCGCCGCAGGGGGTGCTGCCGGACAGTGCGACGGTGTTGGACCAACGCTTTGGCGACGCGATCCGGCTGGCCGGCTACGAACCGGGGAGCCAGTCGTTGCGACCGGGAGAGCCGCTGACGCTGGCCCTGTACTGGCAACCTGTGTCGGGCGCGTCGCAGCCCAAGGATGCGACTGTGTTTGTCCATTTGTTGGACAAAGATGAGGTCGTGCTGGCCGGCCAGGACAGCCAGCCGTGCCAGGGTACCTGTCCGGCGTCGACCTGGCGACCGGGCGAGGTGATCCGGGACGAGCACCGGCTGACGCTGCCCGCCGACATGCCGCCCGGTGATTATCTGATCGAGATCGGCATGTACGACCCGCAAACGTTGGAGCGGCTGCCGGTGTCGGGCAGTGGTGACCGCCTGCTGCTGGCGCGCTACGCTTGCCAGCCGACGACAGGCGGGAAGACTGTGCAGTGCGTCGCTGAAGCCCTGAACTAGACGGAAGCTGGACGTCTGAAACCCGCAAGTGAGTTCACCATGCGGCGTGCCAGCCAACATCTCAACGGAACGTGTAACCAATGGAACCAAAATACCTGGGCAAACGCAGCACACAGCCTATTGATGAGCTGGATACCTTTCCTGCACCGGCAGGTTTGGATACGGTGACGATGACCTCCGACGAACTGACAGCGCTCTGTCCCGTCACCGGTCAGCCCGACTTCTACACCGTCACGATTGAATACGTTCCCGGCCCGCTGTGCATCGAGAGCAAAAGCCTCAAGCTCTACCTTTGGCACTTCCGCGAACAGGGCGTCTTTTGCGAGCAACTGGCCGTGGACATCCGCGACAAGGTAGTAGCGACCATCCATCCGAGCGCTTGTACGGTGACGCTGGTGCAGAAGGCGCGCGGCGGGATTGTGATTACGGCGGTGTCGTCGTACACGGAAGAGGGGAAAGAAGGGAAATCGGATGGTGAAGCGTGAGGAAACGCCATGAAGATTACGGTGTCGAGCGACGAGTATGCGCCGCTGGTGGAGGCGGTGATTGAGGAGATCGAGAAGCGCGGCCACTCGGTAGAGTATTTCGGGCCGCGGGCCGGCGAGCCTGCCAGCGACGCCAACGATTGGCCGCTGGTGACCGTCGAGGCGGTGTCGCAGGTAGCCAGCGGCGCGGCCGATGAAGCGGTCGTCATGTGCTGGACGGGCACGGGCGCGAGTCTGGCCGCCAACAAGGTGCGCGGTATCCGCGCCGCGCTTTGTCACGACGCCGAGACGGCCCGCGGCGCACGCGTCTGGAATCGCGCCAACGTGCTTGCCCTCAGCCTGCGCGCCACGCCGCTGCCGGTCGCGCGCGAGATTCTGGATGCCTGGTTCAGCACGCCTTACAGCGACGACGAGTGGAACCTAAGGCAAATGGCGCGTATAAGGGCCATAGAGATGGAGATCGGTAGCCACGCTGACGAGTCTCCGCCCCTGCTTGCCTCCCAACTGGACTAGCCCGCTTCTCCAATCTCTTTGAGAGCGGCGGATATCAGTTTTTCATCTAGCCGAAATCCCCGCTGGCGCAACGTCTCGAGGACAGAGGCTGCTGAATCGATCAGCCCCTGTTTCTTTGCCATAAGGACTATCCCCAGCGAGCCCTTGACCTGAACTGAGAATGTGCGTGCACAGCGACGGGCAGCGCCATCATCCAGAATGGCCGTCCAGCCTGGATGTGCGATCGCATAAGAAAGCACGGCGGTTTCACCAGCACCCAAATCCCAAGTCTGAAGTTCTTCTGAGGCGCGCGGTGCTTCATCAACGGGCCATTCGCCGCCAGCGATTTGCAGCCGAGCCCGATCGTCGACCGGGCCAGCCAAGATTTCAATGGCGACTGCGCGTGGAACCACAAACTCAGAGGCTAACTGCCGAATCAGTCCTTCGTAACCCGTATTGGCGAGGACAATCAGCGGAGACGCGTTGAGAATCCAACGCTCAACCATCGCCTGCCTCGTGAATCAATTCGTCAAGAGTGCTCTGGAAAGGAGTGACTGCGAAGCGATCCAGCGCCAGTAGAAAGTCGGCGCGGGAGAGACCAGCGATTTCCGCCGCTTTCGCTTGCGATACCATCTCCAATTCGTACCATTTTACTGCTGCTGCGATTCGCATGTCGGCAACGAATGAGGCGGGTTCCTTGCGCAACGCAGACAGGACGGTACGCGGTAGTTCCATGG
The DNA here is from genome assembly GCA_020634615.1 of Anaerolineales bacterium. Taxonomy (GTDB): domain Bacteria; phylum Chloroflexota; class Anaerolineae; order JAAEKA01; family JAAEKA01; genus JACKBK01. Next base: position 597,719 of record JACKBI010000001.1, on the reverse strand, counting down.
TTACTTGCACAGTGTTCATGACGCGCTCCTTTGAACTCACACGGTCTTAGCAAAAATGATGATACCACAGAATGGGTTATCCTGACCACCTGGCAACGTATCATATTGGCCGCTACCGCTTTGGCACACAAAGACCCGCCGACCGTGCTTCGCCGCAGTCATATTTCCCCGGAAGCGCCGCGCTGTTGTATAGTGTGTCTCGACAAAAAAACTCAATCAGAAAGTCCCCTTTGCACCCATGGAACTTGGTATTATCGGCCTCCCAAACAGCAGTAAGACCACTATTTTCAATGCATTGACCCGCGGCGAAGCGCCCACGTCCAGCGGCTCCAGCGGCAAGCTGGAATTCAACACCGCGGTGGTGGACGTACCCGATGTGCGCGTCGACCGCCTGAGCGACATGTTCAAGCCGCGCAAGACCGTCTACGCCAAGGTGACCTACACCGACATCGCCGGACTCGATCAGGGCATGGCCAAGAAGGGGTTCAGCGGCGAGTTGCGCAACCGCATTGCGCGGATGGACGCTTTCGTCCACGTAGTGCGCGCCTTTGCAGATGAAAGCGTGCCGCACCCGCTAACCGGCATCAATCCGCAGCGCGACCTCTCGATCCTTGACGAGGAAATGGTGCTGGTCGATCTGCTGGCCATCCAGACACGCATCGAGCGTATCGGCGAGAGTCTGCGCCGCGCCAAGAAGGGCAGCGAGGAACAGATCGCGCTGGAAATCGAGGAGGCGCTGATGACGCGCCTCAGCGACCATCTGGAAACCGGCGCGCCGCTGCGTGACATGGATCTCAGCGAAGACGAGCTCCACAGCATCCGCAGCTTCACCTTCCTTACACTGAAGCCGGTGCTGGTTTTGCTCAACACCGGCGACGATGTGGTCCCGCCGGAGACTCTGGTGAGCTACGACCACCGTCACACGGTCGTCATGGCGGTGCAAGGCAAGCTGGAGATGGAAATCGCCCAACTCGACCCGGACGAAGCCGCCGTCTTCATGGAAGAGTTCGGCATCACCGAGCAGGCATTGGACCGCATGATTCGCGCCAGCTATGACCTGGTGGGTCTGCAAAGCTTCTTCACCGTCGGCGAGGATGAGGTGCGCGCCTGGACTGTGCGCAAGGGCGCAACTGCCGTCGAAGCAGCCGGCGCCATCCACACCGACCTGGCACGCGGTTTCATTCGCGCCGAAGTGGTGACATATGACGACTTGATGACCACCGGCAGCATGGCCGAAGCGCGCAAGGCCGGCAAGGCCCGACTTGAAGGCAAAGAGTATCTGGTCCAGGACGGCGACATTTTACACGTGCGTTTTGCACTCTGACATAAGTGCATGGTTTGTAGTTCCCACCCATTGCATCCCACATTTCCACGGAGGCTCCTCATGAAACAACGTAGCTGGCTGGTTCTCAGCCTTGTTCTGCTCATTATGCTGGTTCTGACGCCGGTAGCCGGTGCGACTACCACGGTCGCCGCACCGCCGGCCCAGGAAACAGGCGGTTCCAGCGAAGGCCATTTCGTCGTCCGCGTCTACTACGACGATCCGGCTGATATTACCATGCTTAAGAATTTCGATCTGGTGGAGTACAACAACACCAAGGAGCAGTATGTCCTGGCGATCGTCGATGCAGTCGGGTTCGCCGCCATCAAAGGTCTGGGCTTCAACGCTGAGATCGATGCCGAGGAGACAGCCAACCTGCTGCACGCCAGTCCACCGCCTGGCCAGCGCGCCGGCATTCCCGGTTACCCCTGTTACCGCACGGTTGAAGAAAGCTACCAGACGGCACAGGACATCGTGGCCAACTATCCGACACTGGCGTCATGGAACGACGTCGGCGACACCTGGGACAAGGTGACGCCGGGCGGAGCGGCTGGCTACGACATGAACGTGCTGGTACTGACCAACTCTGCCGTGCCTGGACCCAAACCGAAGTTGTTCATCACCGCATCCATTCACGCGCGTGAGTACACGCCCGCAGAATTGACCACCCGTTTCGCCGAATACCTGGTGACCAACTACGGCATCGATCCCGACGCGACGTGGATTCTTGACAACCATGAGATCCATCTGATGCTGCAGGCCAATCCTGATGGCCGCAAGCAGGCTGAAACCGGTCTTTCGTGGCGCAAGAACACCGACCAAAACTACTGTGGTCCCACCAGCACCTCGCGCGGGGCCGACCTGAACCGCAACTTCCAGTTTCAATGGGGATGCTGTGGCGGCTCCAGCAGCAGCCAGTGCAGCGAAACCTATCGCGGTCCTAATCCGGCCTCGGAACCAGAGGTGCAGGCCATTCAGGACTACATGCGCGCGATCTTCCCCGACCAGCGTCCCGATCCGCTGCCCTCCCCGGCGCCGGCCGACGCGACCGGTGTCTACCTGGACATCCATAGCTACAGCGAACTGGTGCTCTGGCCGTGGGGCTTCACCAGTACTGTCGCGCCCAATGGCACGGCCCTGCAGACGCTCGGCCGCAAGTATGCCTACTTCAACAACTACACGCCTGAGCAAGCGATCGGCCTTTATCCCACCGACGGCACCACCGATGACTTCGCATACGGCGATCTGGGCGTTGCCGGGATGACCTTCGAGTTGGGCACCTCGTTCTTCCAGTCTTGCTCGACCTTCGAGAACACCATCCTGCCCGACAACATGCAGGCGCTGATCTACGCCGCCAAGGTCGTTCGCACGCCTTACCTGACGCCGGCCGGCCCGGACGCGCTCAATGTCGCGGCTACCCCGGACACCATCACCGTCGGCGACCCGGTCAACCTGACGGCGACCGTCAACGATACGCGCTACAACAACTCCAACGGCGCCGAGCCGACCCAGAATATCGCCGCCGCGGAGTATTACATCGACACGCCGCCCTGGCAGGCAGGCGCAGTGGCCCATCCCATGGCCGCGGCCGACGGCAACTTCAACAGTTCGATCGAATCGGTGACCGCGACTGTCAACACCAGCAGCCTGACTACCGGCCGCCATCTCATCTTCGTGCGCGGCAAGGATGCGGCCAACAACTGGGGCGCGTTCAGCGCTGCGTTCCTGGACGTCGAAGTACTCAGCGTCAACCCAGTCAGCAGTGCGGTTTGCGCTCCGGCCAACGCACTGTTCACGGTCAACGTCGGCTACAGCGGGTCGATGACCATGAGCGCGCTGGGCAACCCGGCTGGCACGACCGCGGTCTTCAACCCGAACCCGGTGAACGGCCCCGGCGTCAGCACGCTGACCGTCGGCAACACCGCTGCAGTGGCCCCGGGCAACTACGCCATCGACATCACCGGCACTTACAACTCTGGCTCACAAACCAACACAGTGCAGTTGAATGTCGCCAACCAGGCGGCCGGCGTACCGTCGCTCGTTGCACCGGCCAACAACGCCGTCAACGTCGCGCCGATGCCGACGTTCACCTGGAACGCAGGCGCGCAGGCAGCCAGCTATCGCTTCGACCTTGCCACCGACGCCGGCTTCAGCAATATCGTCCACACGGCCAGCGGCTTGACCGGCACCAGCTACACGCCGGCCATCACGCTCAACACCAGCGTCACCTACTACTGGCGAGTCTTCGCTGAAAACGCCTGCGGATCGGCCGGCGCGTCGACCACCTTCCACTTTACCACCCTGGCAGCGCCGGGCGATTGCAGTCCCGGCAGCCTGCCCAATGCGATCTTGAACGAGGGCTTCGAAGGCGGCGTCAACGGCTGGACATCCTCCGGCACGGGCAATACCTGGGCGCTATGGGGCAGCAACGTCCACAGCGGCAGCTACGCCTTCCACGCCAACGACCCGACCACCGTCAGCGACCAGCGACTGGTCTCGCCGCCTATCAATCTGCCGGCCGGCCAGAACCCGATCACGCTGAAGTTCTGGAACCGCCAGGTCATGGAATCGAACGGCAGCAATTGTTTCGACGGCGGTATCCTGGAGGTTTCGACCAACGGCGGCAGCACGTGGACGCAGATTCTGGATGCCGACCTGCTGACTGACCCCTACAATGGACTGGTCTCGACCAGCTACAGCAACCCGCTGGGTGGGCTGCGCGCCTGGTGCGGCGATCCGCAGGACTGGCTTAACAGTCTGGTGGATGTCAGCGACTATGCCGGCCAGACCGTGCAGTTCCGCTTCCGCCTCGGCACTGATACCGGCGTCGGTCGCGAGGGCTGGACCATCGACGATGTGGTTGTACAGTCGTGCGAAGTCCCGTGCGCCTATGACGTCAACGGCAGCGGCGGAGTGGATATTCTCGACGTACAGCTGGTGGCCGGCGCCTTCGGCACCAGTAATCCCATCTATGACTTCAACCACGACAACATCGTGGACGTGCTGGACATCCAGGCTGTAGCCGAACGCTGGCAGGTCGGCTGCTAGCCAGCGCCCGTCACTGCTGGAAGACGGTCACCGGTGAAGCAATCGCTCTGAAGTGGTGGAGAGATTGCTTCGCCGGGCCTGCCTGGAAACTGGCAATGACCCGACGTGCGCGTTTCATGTCAGGCGCCCGGTCGGTCGGGTCCGGCACTTCCGTCGATAAAAACATTGGGGCACGGTCTGAGACCGGCCCGAGCGGCGAGCAACGACTCTCAGGGCAGCCACCTCGCCGTCCTGCCAGCACCCCGATGGATGAAAACAGCGGGGCACGGTGAGAGACCGGTCCGAGCGGTGAGCAGCGATTCTCAGAGCAGGGTACGCACGCCACAGAACGCGGTCACCAGGGGCGCTTCGGCGGGACAGGAGTCATGCATGATCAACATCAAGAACGGCGCTGAGCCGTTTTTCTATCCCGGTAGCGATGTGGGGTGTCTCCTCATTCACGGATTCACAGCTTCACCGCAGGAGGTGAGTGGGCTGGGGCGTTGGCTGGCCGCGGCCGGGTTGACTGTCAACGGCGTGCTGCTGGCGGGCCACGGCACCACTCCTTCCGACCTCAACGAGACCACCTGGCGTGACTGGTACGCCAGCGTGGAGACCGGCTACTGGCGGCTGGCGGCGCATTGTCGCAGCGTGTTCGTCCTGGGACTGTCACTGGGCGGCGCGCTATCGTTGCATCTGGCCGCGCACCGGCCGGTCGCCGGCGTGGTGGCCATGGCTGCGCCGCTGGAAGTCGGTGAGCCGTTGTTGCCCCTGGCATCGACCATCGGCCGTGTGATGCCGACTCTCCCCAAGTCGAGCAAATCTGACTGGTTTGATCCCGAGGCGGCCGGGCGGCGGGTGGCCTACGACCGTTATCCCTTGCTGGCGGCTGCGCAACTGGCCAACTTCCTGCGTCACCTGCGCGACGATTTGGCGGACGTGCGAGTGCCCGCACTGCTGATCCACAGCTACCAGGACCGGCGCGTACCGCCGTCCAACATGCCGTTGATCTATGACATGCTGGGAAGCGAGGACAAGCGCATGGTCTGGATCGACGGCAGCAACCACATCCTCACCGACGACGCCCAGCGCGAGCAGGTATGGGAGTTGTGCGCGGCGTTCGTCGCTGCGCACGCCGGGTGACAGTCAATCCAGACAATGCCACGAATTACACGAATGCGACGCATCTCGCAGGTGGATTGGTGCCCTTCGGGTAATTCGTGGCTAGTCTTCTGGTTTACTGGACATAAGATCCAGCGCAACGATGCTAAATCACGCCCAGTTCCTTGCCGACGCGGGCGAATATTTGCAGGCCGGCCTCCAGGTCGTCGTTGCTGTGAGCAGCCGACAGCATGACACGGATGCGGGCCTTGCCGCGCGGCACCGTCGGGAAGGTAATGGCGGTGCCAAAAACCCCTTCTTCGTAGAGCCGTCGGCTGAACTGCTGCGCCAGCAGCTCGTCGCCCAGCATCACCGGCGTGATCGGCGTCTGCGTCTTGCCGGTGTCGAAACCCAGGCGTCGCATCTCGCCCTGGAACAGGCGCGCGTTCTGCCAGAGACGATCCACCAGTTCGGTTGACTCGCTCAGCAGATCGACTGCCGCGATGCAGGCGGCCACGTCGGGCACGGTCATTGCGCTGGAGAAGAGGAAGGGCCGGCCGCGCTGCTTGAGCCAGTCCGTCAGAACCTGGGAACCGGCCGCCAGCCCGCCAACGGCACCGAATGCCTTGCTCAGCGTGCCGATCTCGACATCCACTCGCCCGTGCAGATCGAAGTGATCGACAATGCCGCGGCCGCCCTTGCCCAGAACGCCCTCGCCGTGCGCGTCATCCACCACTGTGATTGCACCGAAGCGCTCGGCCAGTTTGACGATTTCCGGCAGCGGCGCGATGTCGCCGTCCATGCTGAACACACCGTCGGTGATGACGAACATCCGCGTGTACTGGCCGTAGTTCTCCTCCAGCACTTCCTCCAGAGAGGCCGGATTGCAGTGCTCGTAGATCGTGCGGTCCGCCTTGGTCAGCCGCACGCCGTCGATGATGCTGGCGTGGTTGAGTTGGTCGCTGATGACCAGATCGCCATCGCCAACCAGCGCCGGGATAACGCCGACGTTGGCGCTGAAACCGCTCTGGAAGGTAACCACCGCTTCGGCGCGTTTGAATTCGGCCAGCTTGCGCTCCAGCTCCTCGTGCAACGTCATGGTACCGGCGATGGTACGCACCGCGCCCGGTCCGACGCCGAAGCGGTCAATGGCATCCCTGGCGGCTGTCGTCACCCGCGGGTGGTTCGCCAGCCCCAGATAGTTGTTGGAGCAGAAGTTGAGCACCTTCTTGCCGTCCACCTCAAGCCACGCGCCCTGTGGTGATCCCAGCGTTCGAATGTTGGTATAGCGTCCCTGTTCCTGAAGCTGTGCTAACTCGTCGGCCAGCCAGCCAAGCCGCTGATTGTTTCTTTTGGTTGTCATTGCTTTCTCCTGTGTGTGCTGCCGCCTGCGGCCACCGCCCAAGAACGCTCCGGAGCTGGTCAGATGGCCAGTCGGAACACAGCCTGATCGCCGCCATGCCGTACCGTGTCAGGTCCGATTTCCACGAGTTGCCTCATTTCCCCTCGTTCCCTTCCTCTCCATCCACAAACATCACGACCTTGCCGCTGGCGCCGCTGTTCATGACCTGGACGGCATCCTTCCACTGATCCAGCGTGAAGCGATGGGTGACTAGCGGGCTGAGATCGACCGCGCCCGAGTTAAGCAGGCCGCGCATGCGGTACCAGGTGTCCCACAACTTGCGCCCGAAGATGCCGCGCACCGTCGCGCCCTTGAAGATGATGTGGCTGTTGATGTCGAAGCCGATCACACCGGGCGCGACGCCGAGCAGGGAGGCCTCGCCGCCATCGCGCAGCGCGGAAAAGCCCTGGTCGATGGCCGATGAAGCGCCGCTCATCTCCAGCAACACGTCAACGCCTTCCCCGTCGGTGTCCTCGCGGATGAAATCAACGACCTTGACCTCGCCGACGTTGAGCGCGTGGGTCGCGCCCATCCTTGATGCCAGGTTCAGGCGGTACGGGCTGATGTCGGTGGCATAGATGGAGCGCGCCCCGGCTGCCTTGGCCACCGCGACAGTCATGAGGCCCACCGGGCCGCAGCCGGTGATCAGTACCTTGCGTGCGGTCAGGTCGGTGGAGAAGGCGGTGTGAACCGCGTTGCCGAAGTTTTCCAGCATGCACGCGATCTCGGCCGGCATGTCGGGCGCGTTGACCCACAGATTGTGGGCCGGCATGGCGATGTATTCAGCCCAGCAGCCGTCGCGATCGACACCGATGATCTTTGTGTTCTGGCAAATGTGTCCGTTGCCGGTGCGGCACTGGGCGCAATCGCCGCAGACAATGTGGCTCTCGGCGGAAACAAAATCGCCCTCGCGCACCTGGGTCACGTCACGTCCGATGGCCACCACATGGCCGCAGAATTCATGGCCCACCACGATGGGCGGGTTGATGCGCTTGCGCGCCCATTCGTCCCATTTGTAGATGTGCAGGTCGGTGCCGCAGATAGAGGTAGCGCGCACTTTGATCAGCGCGTCCCGCGGCCCAAACGACGGAACCGGAACCTCGCGCAGGGTCATCCCCGGCGCTTGTTCCGGTTTCACTACAGCCTTCATCGTCTTTGATGGCATGCATTTCTCCTGAACACAACGTTACAACTGCGCATTCGGCGCAGCACGGCAGCTGCTCTTGCCGCTCTTTCAAGTAGTATAGCCGCACCCGGCAGTTTGGCAAAGACAGTTGCCCGCTCAAGGCGAAAGTGTTACAATGGCGCCGTCATTCGACACGGTAAAACGGTGCCGGGACTCTTTCAGCGAGCACTGGCGCGGCAGCGGGATTGAGGTATATGAGCGAAACAAATACAGCGGGCCAGCACACCATCGACCGTGTTGTGCTGATCGGATATCGCGGGCAGCTTGGCAGCGCCTTGCTGGCCAGTCTGGGCGACCAACGCAGTGTGCTGGCGCTGGATTACCCCGAGATCGACATGACTCGGCCGGCGATCATCGAGCAGGTGTGCGACTTCAGGCCGCAGGTCGTCATCAACGCGGCCGCCTGGACCGACGTGGACGGCGCGGAAGAGAAACAAGACGCCTGCTATGCGGTCAACGTGCTGGGCGTCAAGCATCTGGCTACAGCCTGCCAGCGCAGTGGCGCCGCGTTGCTGCATGTCAGCACCAACGAAGTGTTCCCCGGACAGCCGGGCCGGTTCTACCGCGAGTGGGACACGACCGGTGCGCGCAGCGGCGTCTACGCCCGCAGCAAGGAAGCCGCCGAGAAACTGGTGACCACCATGCTGGGCGGCCGCTTCTACATCGCACGCACAGCCTGGCTGTACAACAACGGCGGCAATAACTTCATCAGCAAGATCATTGCCGCGGCCGACAAACACGGCGAGTTGCGGGTCGTGGCCGATGAATTTGGCAGCCCGACCTACGCCCCCGACCTGGCAGCCGCCATCGTGCAACTGATCGACAGCGGCCATTTTGGCATCTATCACCTGACCAACAGCGGCTACTGCACCCGCCATCAATGGGCAGTCGAGCTGCTGCACCAGGCGGGCAGAAGTGACGTCCCGGTGACGCCCATCAGCTCTGCCGAGTGGTATCGCCGCACCACACCACCGCCCCACGCCATCATCCTCAACACCGCTGCAGCCGTCCTCGGAATACAGCTTCGCTCGTGGCAGGCCGCACTGGCGGCGTATTTCGAGCAGGAGCGGTCTTCGTAGTAATCAGTCATCAGTGGTCAGTAGCCGGAACCAGAGTCACTGTCTCCCGATCACTGATCACTGATTACTGCCTATCGATCACCGATGCCCGCACCTGTCGCCTCCGTCATCATTCCCAACTACAATGGCAAGCATCTGCTGGCCGGGTGTCTGCCTGCACTGCAACGGCAAACGTGGCCGGCTGAACGTTTCGAAACCATCGTGGTCGATGACGCATCGAGCGACGGCTCGGCATCATTCGTGGCTGAGAATTTCCCAGACGTGCGGGTTGTTCAACTGGCGCGCAACAGCGGTTTCATCGCCGCCTGCAACGCGGGCGTCGAAGCGGCCCGCGGGCAGGTGCTGGTGCTGCTGAACAACGATACGGAGGCGGAACCTGGCTGGCTGCAAGCGCTGGTTGAGGGGCTGCTGGCCCATCCGGCAGCCGGCTCCGCGGCCAGCAAGATGCTGCTGTTCGACCAGCGCGACCACTTGCACACCACCGGCGATATGATGGGCGTCGATGGCATTCCGCGCAATCGCGGCGTGTGGGAACGAGACGACGGACAGTACGACAGCCAGCAGCAAGTGTTCGGCGCCTGTGGCGGTGCGGCCGCCTACCGTCGTGAAGCCTGGCAGCAGGCCGGCGGCTTTGACCCATCGCTGTTCATGTACATGGAGGACGTGGATCTGGCGTGGCGACTGCAACTGCTGGGATGGGAAGCGGTTTACATCCCTGAGGCACGCGTCTACCACAAGGTGAGCGCGACCGGCGGCGGCGGACTGGCCAGCTACTACGTGGGCCGCAACACGATTCTGGTCATCGCGCGCAACTGGCCGGGCGCGTTGTTGCGCCGGCACTGGCGAGCCCTTGTCGCCGCGCAGGTGCGCATCGCGGTCGATGCCCTGCGTAACTGGCGCGGCGCCGCGGCGCGCGCCAGACTGCGCGGCCAGCTTACCGGGTTGATCCGCCTGCCCGCTGAACGCAAGAGCCGCCAACGCATCCAGGCAGCAAGGTCGGTACCCATGCAACGAATCACAGCACTTCTGATCGAGCCAACGGACCAGGCAGGGTAACATGAGTGCAATCAACATGCGCGACGTGGCATTGTTTGCAGCGCTTTCTGATGGCGCACTGGATGAGATCACGGCGGCCATGCCGATATCACGCTGGCCTGCCGGGTCGGTGATCTACCAGGAAGGCGAGCCGGGCGACTCCTTGTGCATCGTCCGGGAAGGCACCATCGAGGTGATCAAGGCGCTGAACACCGCTGAGGAATGGCTGGTGCGACGGATGGGGCCGGGCAACTTCGTGGGTGAGTTGGTGTTGCTGGAGCCTGGCAGCATCCGGTCTGCCACTGTGCGGGCTTTGACCGATGTCGAGATCGCTTCCCTGGGGCGTGCTGAGTTCGATGCGCTGCTGGCGCACCAGCCCCACGTTGCCGCGGAGCTCATGGAAACCCTCAGCCGGCGGCTGCGTGAGGCAAACGACTCTACCATCCGTGACCTGCGCCAGAAGAACAGCGAGCTGGAGACTGCCTACCGCGCATTGCAGGAGGCGCAAGCGCAGATCATCGAGAAAGAGCGGCTGGAACGGGAGTTGCAACTGGCCCATGATTTGCAGCAGAGCATGCTGCCGCGGGAACTGCCTGTCGCAGCGGGCTATGACTTTGGCGCGATGATGACGCCCGCGCAGGCCGTGGGCGGCGACTTCTACGACTTCATGGATCTTGGGGCGGGCAGGATCGGCATTGTGGTGGCTGATGTCTCCGACAAGGGAATGTCGGCGGCACTGTTCATGGCCCTGACCCGCAGCCTGATTCGCGCGGAGGCCAGCCGCGGCGTGTCACCGCCCGAGGCGCTGCGACGCGTGAATTACCACCTGCTGGACATGAACGAAAGCGGTATGTTCGTCACGGTGCTCTACGGCATTCTGGACACGACCAGCGGTGATTTTCTGTACGCGCGCGCCGGCCACGAACTGCCACTGGTGTACGACCGGTCCGGAGCGACGGTCGCTGTGCCGGTCAGCCGCGGCCAGCCGCTGGCATTGCTGCCCGATCCTGCGCTGGACGAGCAATGCATCGCGATCCCGCCGGGCGGCCGGCTGGTGCTCAACAGCGACGGCGTTACCGATGCCATCAACCGCCAGGAACAGCCGTTTGGCGTTGAGCGACTGCACAACCTCGTGCCCAATCTGCGCGACAGTGATGCTCAAAAGCTCTGTCACGCTGTGTTCAATGCAGTCAAAGTCTACGAGGACTCCACGCCCCAGTTCGACGATTTCACGCTGGTCATCGTCAACTCAACCGGCTAGCGCGAACAATACAAAACTGTGAAACAGGTCACAGCGAACCTGTGACATAGCTCATTGTAATCGCGGCGAAAATGCGTTATGCTATGGACGTTCTGCGGGACGCGCACATACGCGATCCGGAACAAGCTGAAATTGCGCAGTTGGCCGGTCATATCGAGACTCCAACTGCATTATCAGTGATAGAATCGGCGCGCTGTAGCCAGCGCGCTGAGCCAGCTATCTTTGTGCATCACCAATCAGGAGAGAGCTCATGTCCGACCACCAAATCGTCCGCACCGAGTTGAAGCGCTGTGACCTGTACAAGCTTTCGGGTCGTTTCGACAGCAGCCGCTCCCAGGAAGTAGGCGACGCGCTGAGGTACTCCATGGACCTCAACCATTATCACCTCGTCCTGGACATGACCGACGTCGAGTACATCAGCAGCGGCTTCCTGCGGGTGCTCGTCGGAACGCAAAAAGAAGTCAAACGATTCAACCGCGGTGATGTCTTCCTGGCGTCGCCGTCACAGCGCATCCAGGATGTCCTGAAGCTGGCCGGCCTGTCAGAGATGTTCAGGACCTTCGCGACGCCTGAAGAGGCCGTCGGCGCCTGGTAAACAGCCGGCATTGCCAGGACCGGCAGCTTCTGAAACGACTGTCGGTCCTGGTAATGCGCGAGACGGGCCGCGGCCGGCGACCCGAACTGAATGTTCCGTTCTCACAACGCGACATGCTTTGCAGTCGAAAAGGGGATGGTGAAAATCAATGATGAAGTGCCGGGCTCGCATTCCGCCATGGCACGAAGCGGACCGGTTATCCGTGACTCTTGAAAGAATAGTACGGGGATTCTTGCAGTAAAACGCGTTTTACTTCGTTGAATTTAGATACGGGGTGCGAGTCGCCGGGGATGTGCGCCACAACGGTGCAAACATCGCAATCAATCGCACACACGATGATGACCGCATCCGGTGTGGTCAATAGTGGTAGTTCTGGGAGGTCGGTGGGTGACAGAACGTGGAGCGTTGGAACATGCAATAGCGGTGCTGGAAGCTCAACGAGAGAGCTTGGGCAGCGCTGTGGTGGATGCCTCGATCGCCGTCATGCGTGACACAATGGCAGCGATCAGTTCAGCGCGTCCGGCAGAACAACGCAAGCTGGTCACCGTTCTCTTCGCCGATATCGAGGGTTGGACGGAGATCGGCGAACAACTCGATCCCGAGGACCTGCGTCAGATCCAAAGAATGTACTTCGATGCCGTTACCCCGGTCATCACCGGCTATGGTGGTGCGGTTGAGAAATACATCGGCGACGCCGTGGTGGCAGTTTTTGGCGTTCCCATAGCTCACGAGGACGATGCCAGGCGAGCTGTCCTGGCCGGCCTGGCCATTCAACAGGCGGTGGCAGCACTGAACAAAACACCGGCGAACACGCCTGAAAAGCCCCAGCATGCTTCACTCATTGAAAATCCGCTTCGGCTGCGCGTCGGAATCCACACCGGTTTGGTCATGGCAACCATTGGCAGCACGGCGCACGATTTCCTGGTAACCGGTGACGCTGTCAATCTGGCGGCGCGGCTGCAATCGGCCGCGGTTCATGGCACGGTGATTATCAGCCGGGAGACTCAGAGTCTGATTGCCGATGAGTTCATGTTGGAGGAGCTGCTGCCGCTGCATGTCAAAGGTGTCAGTGAACCCGTGGCGGCGTACCGCGTCCTCGGTGTCGTAGAACCTTCCGCCACACCTCGCAAGATCGGCGGCCGGAGCGACACGATTGTAGGCAGACAGTCCGAGCTTGCCGTACTGCAGCAGGCGATTGCGCGCCTGGAGACTGGCAGCGGCTCCGTGGCCATGATCATCGGTGATGCCGGTATCGGCAAGTCCCGGCTGGTCGAGGAGGCTTTCAGAGAGCCGGCCAAGCAGACCATCGATCTTCTTTGGGGACGCTGCCTCTCCTACGGCAAAGCGATTCCCTATCACCTGTGGCTTGAACTGCTGCGCGGCACAGCCAAAATCCCCGTCGACGCGCCCAATGAGATCGTTGACGCCCGGCTGCGCGCCTGGATCAACCAGTATTGTCCCGACGACTGCGACGAGATCTACCAGGCGCTGGCTCGCCTGCTGGCGCTCACGCGGGCGACTTCATGGGAGTTGGGCGAGCCTGCGACCATTGACAGCCAACTCTTCAAATCAGGGATGTTTCGTGCCATCGAAACCCTGGTCAGGAACCATACCGCCCGCAAGCCGCTGGCGATCATCTGCGAGGAACTGGAATGGGCCGATCCATCGTCAGTTGAACTTCTGGAGCACCTGGCCTGGCTGACAGACGAAATACCGCTCATGTTGATCTGCATCTTGCGGCCGGAGACGTCACAGCCGATCTGGAAGCTGGTTGGCAAGCTTACGGCTGCCTATCAGCAGCAGCAGACCTGCCTTTGGCTGCAACCGCTCTCGGCCGCGCACAGCGAACAATTGGTGGCAAACCTGCTGGGTGGAGAATTGCCTGCGGACAGTCCGGCAGCGCGCGGCAGGACAGCACGCTCGCAGAAGCTGCTGTGGCGTATTCTCGGCCGGGCCGAGGGCAACCCCTTCTTTCTGGAAGAAGCAGTTCGCGCGTTGTTCCAGTCCGGCGCGCTGACAATTGACACTGTGTCGGGACAGGTGCGCCTGCGGCCAACCGACGAAAACCTGTCGATCCCGGAGACCATCCAATCTGTGTTGGGTGCTCGAATCGACAGCCTCCAGATTCTGGTGCGGCGCACCCTCCAGGTGGCTGCGGTGATCGGACGGGACTTCTCACCTGCCGTATTGGCGATGATCCTGCCGGAAGAAACAGCGCTGGATCAGCACATTCAGCTGCTCCTCGACCAGGATTTCATCGCCGAGCTTGACGGCGCCGCGGAGCAGGAATACCGCTTCACCCACGCGTTGGTGCGCGAGGTTGCATACAACGGGTTGCTGCGCACGGAGCGTCGACGCTACCACCGCCAGGTTGCCGAGGCTTTCGAGGCTCTGTCGCAAGCGAGTGACCGCAACGTTGAGATGCTGGCCTTTCACTGGCAGGAGAGCGGCGAGCCGATGCGGGCTGCCGGATATCTCGTGCAATCAGGTGATCGGGCGCGACGGCTAGGCGCAAGCGTTGAAGCGACTACGCACTTCCACAAGGCCATGGAACTCATCGGCGGCGCAGAAGATTCGTCTGCACCAATCAGGCCATATCTGTTGCACGAGCGGCTGGGCGACGTGTATCTCGAGAACCTGTCCGACCAGGACCAGGCGCGCATCCACTATACAGCCTTTCTGGCCGCAGCCAGCGCACCGTTGGACCGCGCCCGGGGCGCGCGCAAGCTGGCATCGATCGACATGCTGCAGGGAGACCTGCTAGAAGCGGAAGCCACGCTCGAACGCGCATTAGCGACCCTGTCTGATTTGCAGACCGACCCGGAACTCAACCGGGTGCGTTGTGCGCTGGCTTACCTGTGCGTCTCGCGTGGCGACCTTCTCCGGGCTTGCCTTCTGGCGCGCCAGAGTATTCGTCTGGCGCGCAGCATCGATGATACCCGCGGCATGGCCGACGCCTACCGCATTCGCGATATCATCGCAGACCGAGAAGGCAACCCGCGCCTTGCATTGGCCTATGCGCGCCGCTGTATTTGGTTGTACGGTGATCTTAAGGACCTGCCGCGGCTTGTGCAAGCCAACAACAACGCGGCCGACAGTTGCCGCCAGCTCGGCCAGTTGAATCGCGCCAGTAACTACCTGCAGACTGGACTTGAGATTGCCCAACGAATCGGTGATACGCGGGATCAAGCACTCCTGATGGTAACTCAGGCAGAGCTGCTGCTTGATCAGGGCAGATCTGATGAAGCCATTGGCAGGCTGCTTGAAGCATTACCGCTGGCGCAAACCTCGGGCGTGCTGGCGCGCATCATTCAGACTCACCACATTCTTGGCGAGGCGTTCGAGCACCAGGGTCGGCTGGAAGACGCACAAAAGCACCTGGAAACAGCGCGCGCTCTGTGTATGGAGACGCACCATGGCCGGTTCATCGCTGACATCCTATTGGCGCTAGCCCATCTCGCGGCGACGAGCGGCGACTTTGGCGGCAGCGCGAACTACATCGACCAGGCATTGGAGGTTGCCGGACCAGAACCACCTCCCAGCATTGGCCTGGAATCATTACGAGTGCGTGGTTATCTGGCCTTGTGCAGACAACAGTGGCATGACGCAGTGGACTTGCTGGAAGAGAGCCTGCTGCCGGCTGACACTCGCGAGCCAGTTCCGCAACGGGCGCACGCCCACCATCTGCTGGCACAAGCTTATGCCGGTCGCCAAGAGGAAGGCGATCTGGCGCTGGCCCGCCCGCATCTGAAGGCTGCAAGGGCAGCCTATCGACGAATCGGAGCTACAGCGCATCTCGTGCTGCTCGACAAGACTGCGAACGGCGTGATACGCGTTTCGCTCTGACTCAATGCAGGGAGCAACAGTTTCCTGTCCCATTTGGCGATATGAATTGCAGTAAGTGAGGCTATGAATCAATGGCAAATAAAGTTACAAGCGGGAGCACGACCGCAGATAGCATAGCCGGTGACTACCCGGCGGTGTATTTCATACTCATCAAGACTGATAATAGCCAGTCTGTGGCTGAGGCGGTCGGTGCTTTATCGGATGTACGATGGACAGCGGAGGTTTCCGGATCCGGCCAGAGTGTGATCGCGGCGGTGGTACGGCCTGGACAAGTGGATCATGCACAACCACAGACCGGAACCGCTAACTATCTGATAGATGTGATGGCCAGGATCAATGCTGCAGTCGCAGCAATACCTGGGATCGTAAGCACATTTTCTGTGCAAACCAGCGCACTTCAGGTTATTGGCGGTACGTATTACACGGGCGCCTCTGGTGTTTGGCGGGTCCACAACGGCTGGCCATGATCGATTGAGCTGGTAGCGACGAACTGCCGACTGGAGGCGAAGGGAAGACCTCTCGCCTCCAGTTGGTCGCGCAATCCAAGTCACGAGAGCATATGATGCAAATCACGGATCGCGATCTTTATTGGCTGAGTACAAACTCATGACCCGACTCGACCTCTTACGCCAGACGACTCTCTTCGCCGGACTGACCGACGTCGAGCTGGACGCGCTGGCTCTTGACCTGCGCCGGCACTCCTTCGCCCCCGGCGTCATAATTTTTCATCGCGACGCACCGGGCAACGCGTTGTATCTTGTGGAGTCGGGCCGAGTGCGCATCTTCCTGCTCAGCGAAACGGGCCAGGAGATCACGCTCAACTTCCATGGGGCGGGCGACTGCTTCGGCGAGCTGGCCTTGCTGGATGGTCTGCCGCGCTCCGCCGGCGCCATCACCATGGAGCAGACCGTCGTCCACAGCCTGCATCGCGATGACTTCCTGCGCCATCTACATGCGCATCCTCACATCGCCGAAAGCATCCTGGAGGTTCTCAGTCGCCGGCTGCGCCAACTGACCGATTACACAGAGAATCTCGCCTTTCTGGATGTCTACGACCGCGTGGCGTCCAAGCTGCTGGACCTGGCACTGCGCTACGGTGTGCAGGATGGCGGCATCCGCATCGATCTGTCGTTGACACAGGGCGAGTTAGCGACCTGGGTGGTCGCCAGCAGGGAGCGGGTCAACAAGGTGCTGGGACTATTACGCGACCGCGGCCTCATCAACCTGGATGGCAAGTCCATCATCATCCTCGATCTGGACGGTCTGCGCCGTCAGATTCAACGCTGAATAGCCCGCTTCGCATACACTGCGGCGCCGACCGGGGGAAGGACCGACAGTTCTTGTCGCGTGACAGGCAACTCACGCGCGTCAGTGGCCATACAGATGCAGCGGCAGGACTGTCCGTCCATTCTTTGCCAAAGTGTGACCAAAGTCACCACCTGGCTGTGACCGGTTTCATAGCGCCCGGCTGCCCATCGTGTTATTCTGTAGACACTGATCGGTCCCGTATGGTAAGCACACAGGAGGGCAACACCATGTCACAGCAAGCGATCGAGACCATTTTGGGCAAGGCAGTTCTGGAAGACGAGTTCCGCAGCACCCTGTTGAGCGACGCGGACTCGGCCCTGGCCGGGTACGAATTGACCGCAGCCGAGAGCGCGGCGTTGAAGGGGATGGATGTCGAGGCGCTGGAGAATCTGGCCGGCGCTCTGGATCAGCGGATCTCCAAGTCGATCCCCTTCGGCGTCATGTGGCGGGATGGCGTCTGGGTCGACCCGGTTGACCCGATTCGCAATGCGTCGGGCGGCGGCGTGAGCAACTTCTATCTGTTGCGGCACGTTCCCGAGGGCGCCTGACCTGAAGCTGCGGCGGGCTGTTGACCACTCAGCAGCCCGCCGTTTGCATTTTGTACGGACGGCCCCCTGGCGCCAAACCTGGTCCGGTCCACAGACCGGCCACAACAGAAACCATCTCAGCCGACTCCGGGAGACCATCGCGATGTCCCAGCAATCCATGCAAGCAATCATCGGCAAAGCAATCATCGACACGGCATTTCGTCAGCACATGTTTGCTGATCCGGAAGTAGCGCTGGCGGACTTTGATCTGACCGACGGCGAGGTGGCCGCTCTGCGCGCTATTGATTTCGAGACCATGGAATGCTGCGCCCGCACGCTGGACGACCGCATCTCGAGGGCATTCATACTCAGCCTGCACGCACGGCTGACCCGCAACGACGCAGCCGCCAGCCAGCAAACAGACGGCGATAAGGACGGCTCTCATGAACACCTTAGCAGGCTCATCAGCTATAACCGGGCAGCAATCAGGGGCTGGCCCTGAGCATACCATGGCGGCGCACGTGACGGCACAGCCTGGCAGCGCCCAGTATTGCCCGCAGGCCGCGCCAGGCGTAGTGATCAGCCGCCTGAGCGACCGCAACGGCGTCTACTTCATCATCAAAAACCCCGCCGCGAGTACCTACTACCGCCTCAGCGAGCGCGACCATTTCCTGTGGCAACGGATGGACGGCACACGTACCATCAGCGATCTGGTGGTCGCCTTTTTCAGTGCCTACGGATCTTTCGCATTCGAACGTGTCACAGCCTTGGTGGCAGGGTTGCGAGACAATCAGTTTCTGACTGACCAGTCGTTGCAGTCCCGCAATGCTACCCGGCGCGTCGCCGCGTTGTGGCAGACGTTCCTGCAGAAGCAGTTTGCCATCAGCGGCATGGATCGCTACCTGGCGGACATTTACAACCGCGGCGGCTGGCTGCTGTTCACCTGGCCCGCGCAGGCGATCTTCGCCGTGGTGTCGTTGGTCGGCGTCGTCTTGTACGTCCGCCTGTTTGCATCGGGCGCTTTCAGCGTCACCGGAGCGCAGCGCAGCTTCGCCAGCAGCCTGCTGTGGCTGCTGCTGCTCAATCTGGTCTCCATCCTGCTGCACGAGCTGTCGCATGGCCTGACCGTCAAACACTACCGGCGGGAGGTGCGGCGGGCCGGGTTCATGATCTACTTTGGCCTGCCGGCCTTCTTCGTCGACACCACCGACATCTGGCTGGAGGGCAAGCGCGCCCGGCTCGCGGTCAGTTGGGCCGGCCCCTACTCTGGACTGATCCTGGCGGGCATCTGCGGCATCGTTCTCACGTTGTGGCCTGGGCTGGTGATCAACGGACTGCTGTACCAGTTCGCCTTTCTCGCGCTGCTGACAGTCTTTATCAACCTCAACCCGCTGCTGGAGCTGGACGGCTACTACCTGCTGATGGACTGGCTGGAGATACCGATGTTGCGGCGCAAATCGCTGGCCTTCCTGCGCAGCGGGCTGTGGACGCGGCTGCGCAGCGGTCCGCGCAACCTCTCACGCGACGAAGGCATCTACAGCGTGTTCGGGCTGCTTTCCGCGCTGTGGACAGTGTACGCGGTGCTGTTCGGTATCAAGTTCTGGCAGGAGCGGCTGGCCGGCTCGCTGACCAACCTGCTGCAAGCCGGTGGCGAGGCGCCTGACGTTGCACTGGCGCTGGCTGGCGTGCTGATCAGCCTGATGTTCATTGCGACGTTGGGAACGTATCCACTGCAGATAGCGCAACGCTGTGTGCGCGGGATCGTTTGCTATTGTAGCGCTACCATCATCGGGCAACGGATCAGCCGGCGGGTTTCTCCGCAGGTCGAGCCGACCGCCGACCCTGTAAGTCTCTCGCCGCTTTGCGAGCGCAGCAGCGCGTGATAGCCGATGGCACAGCAGACGCACCCATCGTCGGCTGCAAACACCGGCGATGGGTGGTTTGTTGCTGACCTGACCACAGGTCAATCAGCGGCTACGGCGTCGTACCTGGACCAACCGCTCCCCCGTATCATTCCTCCCAACGGTTACTCCGCCGCCGCAACCTCAATCGGTCCAATCACATCCGATTTGAAGACCTCCTGATCGGTGGCGGTGAAACAGACCAGATAGACCGGTCCATCCACCAGCCAGGCGTCATCTTCGACGCGTGTACTTTGAGGAGAAACATCATCAGAGAATGTGATAGAATATAGTTTCGTCCACGGCGGTTGATCTGAACTGGGCCAGGCTTCCAGATCGGCCATGGTCTTGTCCCCGTACAGGGTGACCACGGCAAATCCGTAATTTTCATAAGCGTCCTGATCCGTCACATCCAAAACGGTCGTGATGCGTTGGCCGGAAGGCAAGGTGTCCGGGCCGTCGTAGGCACACTGGTCGCCGTCGAAGGTGATGGTGAAAGTAGGTTGTTCAGGCTCGGCTTTGTCAACCGCAATCGGGCCGAGAGCATCAACTCTCTTCCATGGCGGCTGGGTTAGGCACTCAATAAAGACAGGGCCATCAAGCACCTCAATCGTCGATTGGCGACTGCTTCCAGCCAGAATGTCGCTCATTCCACCGTACATTTCAACATAGGGCGGCTCGGCCGTGGCAGGCAATGCCTTCAGGTCGCTGAGTCCTTTGCCCTCTTCCAACGTAATGACCGATGCACCATATCTTTCGAACTTGGTTTGATTCTCGACATCGACACGCATGATGATGGGCTGCCCTGCCGGCAATTCGTCTGGCCCATCATAGGCGCATTTCGATCCATCGAAGATGATGGTGAACATCGGCCCGGTGACCTGGGTCTCGCCTGCAGCCTGGGTTTCTGACCAGTACCAGGTTCTTGCAAGGACTTCGCCCCGCTCGGTGTAGGGTTCCTTGACGGTACGGAGCCTGAGGGACACCGGGGTGCCTTCCTCGGTTGTCCACAGCTCTACCGCGTACGATCCGCCGTCATTGCCCTCTTCATCGGCGAATACGAGCCGCGATCCCTCAAACCAGTATTTTCCACGATTCGCCTGGTCAGGCAACCCCGCCAGACTCTCGGCTACTAGAAAAGTTCCATCCGCATTGAATTGGAGCGCCCCCATATCGCCGCCCTCCCATACACCAACGATATCCTCGACTCCATTGACGGCTACTTTGACAGGCTCAGGCGTGGCGGGTTGTTCCGCAGCCGCCTCCATATTGGCCATGGTTTCCTCGGTCGGCGTCCAGGTAATGCTGGTGATCTTGCCGCCCTCAACAACGTAGACCTCGGTAGCGATGTTGGGCCCGCCGCCGGGGATGCCGTCGCCCCAGGTCTTGGTATCGGTGGTCACCGTGCCGCCGTCTGTGTTTTTCGGGGTTGCTTCGATGCGGAAGTGGCCCGCCACCAGATAATCGAACAGCTCTCGGAACTGATCGGCGCCATTCAGTGGCTCACCGTCAGCCATGTCGAAGATCGCATTGTCGGCAATCAACGCCACGGCTGCATCCACGTCGCCGGCGTTCAACGCATCGGCCAGGGCTTGCACGGTGGCTTCCGCTTCCATCCCAGTCATGAACGCGGCCAGCTTCTTGGCCGATTCCTCGGTCGGCGTCCACGAGATGCTGCTGATCTTGCCATCCTGGACGATGTAGACTTCATCAGCTTCCAGCGGTTCGACCGCCGGCGGCATCCCGGCGCCCCAGGTCAGCGTCTTGCTCTTGATCGTGTCACCTTCGACCGACTGGACGTTAGGCTGGATGCGAAAATCGCCCGCCACCAGCTCTTCGTACAATCCACGCACCGCATCAACCCCGGTGATGGTCTCATCGGTGGTGAAACTGGGGTTGTCTGACATCAGCGCCATGGCCGCATCCACGTCGCCAGCGTTCAGCGCATCGGCCAGGGCCTGGACAACCGCCTCAGCGTTCGGCGCCGCGGCGGGTTCTGCCGGCGCAGCGGCCGGCGCCTGGCACGCCGCCAACGCCAGGACAACAATCAACAACAGGGTCATCGTGCGAAATCGGGTAGTCATCAGGCTTCTCCTTCAGGATTGGGTGAAAATGTGGCGTGGCTGGTCTGTTCCTCAAGAAAGGCAAAGAGCGCTTTCATGCTGGCGAACCCCTGGCGATCCCCCGATTTGGGACTCTCCAGCGAGGCTCGCCAGACCAGCTCACGGTCGCTCTGCGTCTGCCACAACCGCAGCAGATACGATGTGTAGGGTCGTTGTTCTTCGTTCATCGCTGCCTCCTTTCGCTTTTTGGTTGTGACCTAGCGTAGCACCCGTCCGCCACGAACTCGCACCGGCAACGCACGGAAAACGCACGGAATCTCCCCAAGAGCTGTGAATTCTGGTATAATAGGAGCAGCCGAGCAGAGTTGCAGGCTTTGCAATGGCGCCGGCAGGGAGGTTGCACGCCATGACCAGGTTGACTCTGGCATTCTTCGGTGGTTTCCAGGTTTTCATCGACGACAGATCGGTGGGAGAATTCGAGTCGGATCGCATACGCGCCTTGCTGGCCTTCCTGGCCGTCGAGAGCGATCGGCCCCATCAGCGCGATTCGCTGGCCGGCCTGCTGTGGCCCGACTGGCCTGACCGCTCGGCGCGCACCAACCTGCGCAACGCACTGGCCAGCTTGCGCAGCGCTATTGGCGACCGCGAAGCCGATCCCCCCTTTCTCCTCATCAGCCGCGAGACAATCCAGTTCAACCCGGCCAGCGAGCATTGGCTGGACGTCGCCGTGCTGGAGCAGGCGCTGACAACCGAAGACATCCAGGCGTTACAAGCGGCCGCTGATCTCTATAGCGGTCCGTTTCTGCAAGGCTTCTCCCTCAAAGACAGCGACTCCTTCGAGGACTGGCGACTGCTGACCGGCGAACGGCTACAGCGCCAGGCCATCAGCGCGCTGCGCCGTCTGGCACAATACTACGAAGCCAGCGGACAGGTTGAGCAGGCCAGCCAGTACGCCTGGCGACAGGTCGAACTGGAACCGTGGCTGGAGGAGGGTCACCGTCAGTTGATGCGGCTGCTGGCGCTCAGCGGCCAGCGCAGCGCGGCTCTGGCGCAATACGAAACCTGCCGCCGCCAGCTCGCTCTGGAACTGGGCGTCGAGCCGGCGCCGGAAACCACCCGCCTGTACGAGCAGATCCGCGACGGCGAGATAGCGCCGCCGGTCGCTGTGGGCGTAACCGTCAGCCCAGTCGTAGACGGTCCGCCGCCCTACCGCGGCCTGCAATATTTCGGCGAGGCCGACGCCGATCTCTTCTTCGGCCGCTCGCTGCTGACCGCCCGGCTGGTTTCCCGGCTGCACCCCAACGACGACGGTCGTTTCCTGGCCGTCGTGGGCGCCTCAGGTAGCGGCAAATCCTCCATCGTGCGCGCCGGGTTGATCCCCGCCTTGCAGCGCGGCCAGCCGCTGGCCGACGGCAATTCCCCGCCGCCCTGCTCGACCACCTGGCCGGTCATCGTTCTCACCCCCGGAACCCACCCGCTGGAACAACTGGCGCTGAGCATCAGCCGCGACGACCAGTCGCTGGCCGGCACCGCAGCGTTGCTGGATGACCTGGCGGGCGAGCCGCGCAGCCTGCACCTGCATCTGACCCGCTCCCTGCCCGCCGGCGCAGACCATGTCCTGCTGGTAGTCGACCAGTTCGAGGAACTGTTCACCCAGTGCCGCAGCCAGTCGGAGCGCCAGGCGTTTGTGGACAACCTCGTCGCCGCGGTCAGCGCCGGAGGGCCGGCCGTGGTGGTCATCGCCCTGCGCGCCGACTTCTACGCCCATTGCGGCGAGTATGCCGGTCTGCGCGACCTGCTGGAAAGCCGCCAGGTCTACATCGGCCCGATGAACGAGGAAGAACTGCGGCTGGCCATCAGCGAGCCGGCCCGGCTGGGCGGCTGGACCTTCGAACCCGGTCTGGTCGATTTTCTCCTGCAAGAGGTGGGCAACGAGCCAGGCGCTCTGCCGCTGCTTTCCCACGCGCTGCTGGAAACCTGGCAGCATCGCCGTGGCCGGATGATGACCCTGGCCGGCTACAGCGAAACGGGCGGCGTGCGCGGCGCCATCGCGCGCACGGCTGAGCGGGTTCTGCAAGGGCTGGCGCCACAAGGACAGATCATTGCACGCAACATTTTCCTGCGCTTGACGGAACTGGGCGCGGCGACGCAGGAGACCCGCCGCCGCGCCAGCCTGGCCGAGCTCACGCCGCGCCCGGAGCAGGCTACCGCCGTTGAGCAGGTTCTCAAGACTCTGGTCGACGCCCGGCTGGTGGTCACCAGCGACGACAGCGCCGAGGTAGCCCACGAAGCGCTGATTCGCCAGTGGCCGACCCTGCAGGAGTGGCTGGAAGAAGACGCCGAGGGGCTGCGCATCCAGCGCCACCTGACCGAGGCAGCCCAGGAGTGGCAGCGTCTGGATAGCGAGCCGGGCGAGCTGTACCACGGCGCGCGGCTGGCGGCCGCACAGGAATGGGCCGACGCGCACCCGGATCAACTCAACCTGCTGGAGCGCGACTTCCTGGCCGCGTCGCAGGCGCGGGCGCAGCAGGCCGAACGGCAGCGCGAGGCGCAACGCCAACGCGAGCTGGAGGCCGCGCAGATGGTGGCCGAGGCCGAACGGCAGCGCGCTGTCGAGCAGGCTCGTTCAGCGCGCCGCTTGCGCAGCGGCGCGCTGATCCTGGCGGGCGTCTCGCTGGTCGCCGTGCTGCTGGCCTTCTTTGCCTTCAATGCCAGCGCGACCGCTCAGCGCGAAGCGAGTGTCAACCGCAGCCTGGTGCTGGCGGAGCAAGCCGTCGAAGCCGATGAAGCGGGCGAGGTCGATCGGGCGCTGGCGCTCGCGCTGGCGGCGGTTGATATCGACGACCCGCCGCCCGACGCGGTGCGCAAGTTGGCCAGCGTCGCCAGCGAGATGGGCACGCGCGCGGTGCTGACCGGCCACAACGGCCCGGTGACGGCTGGCGCCTTCAGCCCCGACAGCCAGCGTGCCATCAGCGGCGGCTGCACGCAGCCCGGCGCGGCGGGAGACTGTCCCACCGGTGAGTTGATCGTCTGGGATCTGGCGACCATGGCTGAAACAGCCCGTTGGCCCGGCCACGACTCCGCCGTCAGCGCGCTGGCGTGGAGTCCGCTGGGCGACGTTATCCTCTCCGGCGGCGAGGCCGGCGATTTGATCCTGTGGGACGCAGCCAGCCACGCGGCGCTGGCGCGTTTGGACGTGCATGACGGCCCGATCCACGCCGTTGCGTTCAACGCCGATGGCACGCTGGCGGCCACGGCGGGCGCGGACGGTGTCGTCGCGGTGCTGGATGTGCCGGCCCGCCAGATCGTCCGGCGGCTGGCAGGCCACAGCGACGCGGTGCTCGACGTGGCTTTCAGCCCCGATGACAGTCAGATACTGTCCTCTTCCGCCGACGCCCGCATGATCCTGTGGGACGCGGCCAGCGGCGATCTGCTGCGCACTTTCATCGGCCACGCCTCAGAGGTTCACGGCGTGGCCTTTGTGCCCGATGGCAGCGCCATTCTCTCCAGCGGCGACCTCTCGTTGCGTCTGTGGGATGTCGCGACCGGTCAGGAATTGCGAAAGCGCGAATCGGGTGACACGCCTGACGGCCTGGTCCTTAGCCCCGACGGCCGCACGGTGCTCCACCTGGTGAGTCATGTCATCTACACCTGGGATCTGAATCAGTGGAACGCACCCCACCGCAAGTTGTTCGGGCATGTTGGCAACATACGAGATATCGAGACAAGTGACGATGGAAGGTTGGCGCTTACTACGGGCGATGACGGCACGGTGCGAATCTGGAACCTGAACGGAGCAGATGATCTGCTTCAGACGAATATCGGATTTCCTGCCACAGGAATGGCGATCGATCCCACCGGCCAGCGAGTAGCTATCGGCGGCTGGGGGACTTGCGGCGTGCTCTGGGACCTGACGGCTGCAAAATCAACGATTGCACTCGGTGGCTGCAAGGGCATCGTCGCGCCTGGCGGCATGGCCTTTAGCCCGGACGGCCGCTGGGTGGCTGCCAGCAGCGGCGACTATGATGAGGACACCGAAGCTGCCAGCCTGCTGGTATGGGATGCCGTCACCGGCGACATTCACTGTGACCTGCAAGGGCATGCAAGGCGAACACGCACTGTGGCGTTCAGCCCGGATGGCCGCACTGCGCTCTCCGGCAGTCAAGGAACAGACGACGCGGGCGATCTCATTCTTTGGAACGTGGAAAATTGCAGCCTGGTGCGCCGCTTCGCCACCGAGCAGGACACTACCGGCATCGATTTCAACGCGGATGGCCGCTACGCGGTCACCTCCTCCGCTTTTTCGGCCAACGTGACGTTGTGGGATGTGGAGACGGGCCAGCCCGTGCGCGTCTTTCCTGCGCCCGGCGAAGTGTTCCTGGACGCCGCCTTTGGCCCCGGCGACGAGACTGTGCTGGCCGGGGCCATCAGCGGCGTGATATTCGAGTGGAACCGGGAGACCGGCGAGGAGCTACGCCGCTTCTCCGGCCACGACGGCGGCGTGTGGAGCCTGGAAGTCAGCCCGGACGAGCAGCGGCTGGTCTCCAGCGACGACACGGGTATGATCATCCTTTGGGACGCCGCCAGCGGCGCGGAGTTGCGCCGCCACAGCGCCCACAACGCGCTCTCCTTTCAAGCCACCTTCAGCCCCGATAGCCAGACCGTCTACTCCGTCTCGTCCGATGAAACGCTGGTAGCCTGGCAGGTCGGCGATCCCTCCCTGCCCGCGCTGCGTGCCTGGATCGACGAAAATCGCTACGTTCGCGAATTGACATGTGACGAGCGCGCGCAGTACGGCGTGGAACCGCTGTGCAAGGCGTAGGCCCATGGGCTCGACGCTCCCGTTGTTCGGTTCGACTAATCCATTCGACCAATCCATTGACGCGCGATGGTTTGTCTGATATAGTACAAATAGAACCTGATCGTTGTTGAAGTAGTCATATGGTAGTTGGGGTCCGAACTACATTGCGCAATTCGTCGCGCGCACGGCAGGGTCCAGTGCAGTTCTAGAAGCCGTGCGGGAACCCGCCCTTCAGCGCAAGGTGACGAATCCGGAAAGTGTTGGCAACGTGAGTCAACATGAAGGAGTCAGTCAAGCAGGCGCCAACTTCCACAGGAAGCCCGGCGTCTGATTGCGCGTCCTTGGCGACAAGCGGTAAGACTGCCGAGAACCAGGGGTAGAAGCATGGCGACAATTCAATCAGATATGGCCACGATGCACGACATTCCGGTCGGCACCGTCACCTTCCTGTTCACCGACATCGAGGGATCGACGCAACTGCTGGCGCATCTGCGTGACCGGTACGCCGACCTGCTGGCGGAGCACCACCGCCTGCTGCGGGAAGTGTTCGCACGCTGGAACGGACGCGAGGTCGATACTCAGGGGGACGCCTTCTTCGTCGCTTTCCCGCGCGCCGGCGACGCCATCAACGCGGTGGTCGATGCTCAGCGCGCGCTGGCCGATCATTCGTGGCCGGACGGCGTGGAAGTCCGAGTGCGCATGGGGCTGCACACTGGCGAACCTTGGGTCGTCGCCGAAGGTTACGTCGGCATGGATGTCCACCGCGCGGCCCGCATCGCACACGCCGGTCACGGCGGCCAGGTGCTGCTCTCGGAGACCACCGCCGCTCTGGTGCTGGACGACTTACCGGACGGCGTTGCGCTGCTCGACCTGGGCTGCCACCAACTGCGCGACATGCGCCGGCTCGAACACATTCAGCAGTTGGTGATCGATGGCTTGCCTGCCGACTTCCCGCCGCTCAACTCGCTGGCCAGTCTTCCCGGCGCCCTGGCTCAGTCCCCCGGCGGCAACGGTGCACGCGAGCCGCGCGAGGTTGGACCCTCGCCCTATCGCGGTCTGGCAGCCTTCCGCGAGGTCGATGAGGCGGTCTTCTTTGGCCGCGAAGCGTTCACTGAACAACTGGCCGGCGCGGTCCACCAGCAGGACCTGGTGGCGGTGATCGTCGGGCCGTCGGGGTCGGGCAAGTCGTCGGTGGTCTTCGCCGGTCTGCTGCCAGAGTTGCAGCGCGAGGGGGACTGGCTGATCGTCTCGCTGCGTCCCGGCGGGCGTCCCTTCCACGCGTTGGCCGGTGCATTACTGCCGCTGCTGGAGGACACACTCAGCGAAACCGACCGCCTGATCGAGATCCAGAAGCTGGCGGCCGCCATGGCATTGGGCGAGTTGCCGCTCTTCCAGATCGTCGAGCGCGTGCTGGAGCGGCACCCGGACGCACGGCGTCTGCTGCTGGTGGTGGATCAGTTCGAGGAGCTGTTCACCCAGCGGCCCGACCCCGACGAACAGCGCCAGTTTCTGGACGAATTGCTGACGGCCAGCCAGGCCGGGTCGGCCCGCTGGACCTCGCCGCTGGTGGTGCTGTTGACCATGCGCGCCGACTTTATGGGCCAGGCTTTGGCCCATCGACCCTTCGCTGACGCGTTGCAGGAGGGATCGTTGCTGCTGGGCCCCATGAACCACGCCGAGCTGCAGGCGGTTGTCGAGAAGCCGGCCGAGCTGCAAGGGGCGGCCTTCGAGGCCGGTCTGGTGGCGCGCATCCTGGACGATGTGGGCGACGAGCCGGGCAATCTGCCGCTGCTGGAGTTCGCCCTGTCGCTGCTGTGGGAGAACATGGACGACGGCTGGTTGACCCACGACGCCTATGACGCGATCGGCCGGGTGGACGGCGCACTGGCGCGCTACGCCGAGGAGGTCTACGAGGCATTGCCGGAACCCCAACAAGTGGCTGCCCAGCGGATCTTTATCCAACTGGTGCAACCGGGCGAGGGCACTGAGGACACGCGGCGGGTTGCCCACCGCGCCGAACTGGGCGACGAGAATTGGCCACTGGTGCAGCATCTGGCCGACCGGCGGCTGATCGTCACCGGGCGGGATGAGGCGGGTCAGGAAACGGTCGAGGTCGTCCACGAGGCGCTGATCCGCAGTTGGCAGCGGCTGCGCGGCTGGATTGAGGCCGACCGCGCCTTCCGCGTCTGGCAAGAGGGGCTGCGCGCCGCCATGCGCCAGTGGCAGGCCAACGATCGCGACCAGGGCGGCCTGCTGCGCGGCGCACCGCTGATCACCGCCGAGACGTGGCTGGCCGAACGGGGCAGCGAACTCAGCCCGGCCGAGCGCGGCTTCATCGACGACAGCGTCGCCTTCCGCGCCAGCGAGCAGGCGAGACGGGAACGGCGGCGGCGCCTGATCGTCGGCGGGTTAGCGGGCGGTCTTGCCATCGCGCTGATCCTGCTGGCAGTGGCTATCAGCCAAGGCATTGCCGCTAGCGAGAGCGCGGAGCAGGCGGCCCAAAGCGCTGCCACGGCCGAGGCCGAACGCTCGAAGACAGAAATCGAGGTAGTGGCTCGATCCACGGCACAGGCGAACGCCGAGGCCTCTGAGCTGGACGCCTTGACCCAAGCCAGCATAGGTTTGGCATCTCAATCGGTTCTGGAACTCCAACGTGGGGTTCCAGAGCGTGCCGTCCCCTTGGCTCTTGAGGCTGTAGAGAACTATCCATATACCTGGCAAGCTGAACGGGCTTTGAGCCAGGCTGTGTTCGGAAACCATCTACGACAAGTTCTTGTTAACGACGGCGGCGTGAATACAGCCCTTTGGTCACCCGACGGCGCTCGGATCGTGACGGCCACCGACAAAGAGGCTCGCATTTGGGATGCCGAAACGGGCGCGCTGCTGTTCGTTCTTCAGCCAGACAGTTCGATGTACGGTGCTGGTTGGTCGCCCGATGGGAGTCGCGCCTGGATCAACGGGAATGGTTTTGCCTCGCTTTGGGACGCGATGACTGGTGAGTACTTGTTTACACTAAGCAGCCACGAAGGCTGGTTAAGTATGTTGAGCTGGTCACCAGATGGCAAACGAATTCTCTCTACCGGCCAGGATACGACAGCCCGGATATGGGATGCTACTACTGGGGAGGAATTGGTCCTATTCTCAGGTCATGGTGCCGCTTCCTCTTCCTGCGTTAGCCATTGCACACCAGAAACCTCGGCCTGGTCACCCAACGGCGAGCGTGTTGTTACCATGGACGAAGCTGGCGAGGTGTTTATCTGGGATCCCGAGACCGGGGAGGAACTGCTCGAATTGTCAGGGCACACAGCGTGGGTTGACAGCGCGATCTGGTCGCCGGACGGGCAGCTAATTGCTACCAGCAGCGATGACAATACGTCGAGAATCTGGGATGCTACCACGGGCCAAGAGTTGCGCAGCTACGTTGGAGATGGCGGAGAGGCATACGCCAGATGGTCGCCACAAGGCGATCGAGTGTTGCTGATCTACAGCATGAACGATCTGTTGGTAGTTTGGGACGCCAGTAACGGCGAGGAGATCGTCAACTTTCGCGGTCACGAGAACAAGGTTTTGTGGGCCGATTGGTCTGCCGACGGCTCACGCATTGTTTCCGGAGGACAAGACGGCAAAGCCTTGATCTGGGACAGCGCCACCGGTGAGGTATTGTACGAATTCGCAGGCCATGCCAAGGATGTCAATTTCGTCAGATGGTCGCCAACCAACGATCAGATTGTCACAGCAAGCGACGACGGCACGGCCAAGATATGGAGCCTAGCAGCCCAAATGACGGCTTTGGAGATTCCCGGGGACCCGGGTGGCGCCTGGGCGCTTGACTGGTCCCCATCTGATAAGTGTGTGGCCCGGAACTACATGGATGGTTCAGTGCACATATTCGACGCTGTGACTGGCAAGGAATTGGCGGTCACGGAGGCTCAAACTGGACGCAACACGGCGATTGTAAATGTCGAGTTCTCACCCACGGGAGACCGAATAATGACCGCTGCGATTGGCGGACTAGCGATAGTCTATGACGCCAATACCGGTGAGAAGCGCACACAGGTTGGACAGGAGATAACTTGGGGTTTCAACGATGCTGACTGGTCGCCCAATGGAACCGAATTTGCGACCGGATCCTGGGACGGCAGCGTCCAAATATGGAATGCAGAAACCGGGGACTTGCGCTTGACCTTCAATGAACATCGGGCCACCGTTTCCTGGTTGCTATGGTCACCGGATGGGCAACGTATCGCGTCTACCAGCGAGGGTCAGGCCATCATCTGGAAATCCTCAACCGGCGACGTATTGGCTAGTCTGTATCCAGAGGACTTCGAATTTGATCTCGGTCAACCATCCTGGTCCCCGGATGGCACGCGTTTGGCCCTCTATAGCGCGGACGGAAAGATCACTATCTGGGATGCTGCCACGGGACAACCTCTCAACACACTTCCCGCCAGCGGAGCTGCAATCGCGTTAGTCAGTTGGTTTCCAGAACAGGATCGCATCCTGACGTCCGACTGGGGCGGCAATATCAAAATATGGGACATCGCGAAAGGAACAGAGGTTGCCAGCTTTTCCTTTCCCAACAGCTTGGCAGGCCTTCTGTCCCACGATGGCCGCCAGTTTGTCGTGGGCGTGTGGCCCGATGGCCCGATGGTCATCGTCGATGTCTGGCAGAACCTGGACGAACTTATCGAACTGGCCAAGGAGTGCTGCGTCTTCCGCGAACTGACGCCGGAGGAGCGGCAGCAGTTTGGATTGCCGCCGGCCAAACAATGAGGCTGACTATTGGAGCAGCGCTAGAATTATCCAAGCTGTTCGTCAGAGTCCTGTGCTTCCCCGTAAGCCACGAGTATCTGTTGCAATTGAGGTCTGATACCTGGAAGATCACGTTTGACCGTGTCCCATACGATCTCAAGATCCACGATATCGTAGCCATGAATGACGCGGTCCCGCATACCGATCATGCTTTTCCAGGGAATCAACGGATAGTCGTCGCGCAAATGCTGAGGCAGTCGCCTGGCAGCTTCGCCGATGATTTCAAGCGTCCGGACCACAGCGAAGTTAATGCGAAGTCATCCGCGAACTGGTCGTAGGTCACATCTCGCACCAGAAGTTCAGCTTTGTCAATGGCATCGAGCATGTCTTCGACGTAATCCAGAAACTCGTTGCTCATACCAGAACAACCTCATCCAGGATACGTTTCCCGATGCGCTTGCGCAGATTGCTCTTGACAGCTACGTCAACTTCTATGCCTAGTACGGAACTAAGGTGATCCTGCAACTCGACCAGACCAAGCAAGGTGATGCGTGGCGGTCGCTCCAGGTCAATCAGAACATCGAGATCACTGTCACTGCGTTCATTCCCGTGAACGTAGGAGCCAAAAATACCAAGCTCGGTAACGCCATAAATGCGCGCCAAGGCGGGTTTTTCGCTCCTTAGTATTCGCTTGATCTCCGGAAGTGTCTTGTGAGCAGCCATCAAGCCAATTATAGAAGAGAAAAGTCGTTCTGACAAGGAAGCGCGACCTATGACCAATACGCCTGATTCTTCAGACCTGCTCCAGATCATTGCCGTCCTGGAGGCTCAACGTTCGTCTCTGGGCGATACGGTAGTCGATGCGTCTATCGCTGCCTTGCGCAAACAACTGGCAGAGTTGGAAGCGTCGCCGCCGGACGAGCAGCGCAAGCTGGTTACCGTGCTGTTCGCCGATCTGGCCGGCTTCACTGCGTTGAGCGAACGCATGGACCCGGAAGAGATGCGCGAGCTGCAAGACGCGTACTTCGCCGCGATTGCGAAACCCATCGAGGACTATGGCGGCAGCGTGGAAAAGTACATCGGCGACGCTGTGTTGGCAGTCTTCGGCGTGCCTGAAACCCATGAGGACGACGCCGAGCGCGCGGTCCACGCTGCGCTGGCGATGCAGGGAGCGTTGGACAATCTCAACCGGCGTCGGGCGAGCGAGGGTGAGGAGACATCACCCTTGCGACTGCGCATCGGCATCCACACCGGTCTCGTGGTCAGTCGAGTGGATGAGGACGGCGACTTCGTCATCACGGGCGACACCGTCAACCTGGCGAGCCGCCTGCAGAGCGCGGCCGAGCCGGGTATGGTGTTGATCAGCGCGGATGTGTACAAGCTGGTTTGCCATGTGTTCGAAACAACAGACCTGGGAGCCATCGCGCTCAAAGGCAGAGCCGAACCTGTCCGGGGCTTCAGCGTAGCCGGTCCGTCGCCCGTTCCTGCTAAGCTGCGCGGCATCGTCGGCCTGGATTCGCCGCTGGTCGGTCGTCAGGCCGAGATGGCAGCCCTACGCGCGGCGCTGGAGCGTCTTGAGCGCGGCGTCGGCGGCATCGTCACTGTGGTCGGCGAGGCGGGCATCGGCAAGTCGCGGCTGGTGGCCGAACTGCGCAAGTCACAGCGGTCAACTGATCCTCGATCACCGGTCACCGTCACGTGGATCGAAGGCCGCTGCCTCTCCTACGGCGCCACAGCCCCTTTCCTGCTCTGGTTGGATCTGTTACGCAGCACTCTGAGAGTGACACTGGAAGATTCTTCGGACATTGTAGCTGAACGCTTGCGGATATGGGTTCAGGACCTCTGCCCGGAGCGCTTCGCGGCACTCTATCCCTATCTGGCGCGCTTGATGTCCTTGCCGATTGACGCAGTAACCCTGGCTGATATAGCTGAATTGGACGGGGCGACGCTCAAGCAGCGCATCTTTCGTGCTGCCGAGATCGCCCTAAGCTGCACGGCCGATCGCCAGCCGTTAGTGATGGTCTGCGAGGATCTGCATTGGGCCGATCCCAGTTCACTGGAACTGCTGCAGTACCTGCTCCCGTTGGTCGATCACGCCTCGCTGTTGCTGATTCTCGTCTTTCGTCCGCACGCCGACTACGGCTCGTGGACCGTGCGCGAGATCGCCGGCCGCGATTACCGCCATCGTTACACCGACCTCTGGCTCCAGCCGCTGTCGGCCGCCCACAGCGAGAGTCTGGTCGGTAACCTGTTGCACGGGGATGCCCTGCCCGAGTCGCTGCGCTGGCGCATTCTCAGCCGCGCCGAAGGCAACCCCTTCTTCGTTGAGGAAGTCATTCGCACCCTGATCGACCTGCAAGCCATCGTCCGCGATGAAACTAACGACTGCTGGCTCCCGGCTCGCGATCTGGCAGAAATTCCGATCCCCGACACGTTGCAGGGCATTATCACGGCCCGCATTGATCGTTTGCAACCCGATACACGTCACGTCTTGCAACTGGCGTCTGTCATCGGGCGCATTTTTGCTCACCGTGTTCTGAAATCCATTGTGGAAGAGGATATCGATCTGGATGCAGTGCTGCTGGATTTGCAGCGCCAGGAACTGATCCGCGAACGGGCACGCATCCCCGAGCTGGAGTACATCTTCAAACACGAGCTGACGCGCGAGGCAGCGTACAACGGCATTCTCAAACGCCAGCGATCGGTGCTCCACTGTCAGGTGGCCGAGACGCTGGAACACCTATTTCCTGATCGCGTGGATGAGATGGCTAGCACGTTAGCTCACCACTGGGAAGAGGCCGAGGACAGCGCCCGGGCGGTAAAGTACTTGTTGCGAGCAGGTGATCTTGCGCGTATGGCCTATGCTCACCAGGAAGTGGTCGATTTCTATGAGCGTGCCCTTGCACTGCTCAAGCAGGCGGGTGATAACAACCGAACCGCTCGTACCCTGTTGAAGATGGGACAGGTCTATCACGATGCCTTCGATTTCGAGCGTGCTCAGTTGACTTACCAACAGGCTTTTGCGCTATGGGAACAGCAGGATCGAACTGTGGCGCCGCCAGCCCCGCACGCTCTTCGTCTGCTGAATGACGAGCCGACAACCCTGGATCCGGCGCTCGCTTGCATAGCCTCTGATGATGTGTATATGTTTGCCTTGTTCCGAGGATTGACGAGGGTCGATCCTGACGGAGAAGCGGTACCTGCCATGGCTCGTCGGTGGGAAATCCTGGACAACGGGTGGACCTATGTGTTCTATCTGCGAGAGGACGTTTGCTGGAGCGATGGGGTCCCTGTGACGGCTCACGACTTCGAGTTCGCCTGGAAGCGCGTGTTGAACCCTGAGACCAAGGCGCCCACAGCCAGACAACTATATGTTGTCGCCGGTGCAGAAGAATTTCATCGGGGACAATCGAGCGATCCCAATCGGGTGGGTGTCAAGGCTGAGAACGATCATACGTTGATTGTGCAGCTTGCTACCCCAGTTGCCTATTTTCTGAAGCTTGTTCGCTGCCATGTGACTTATCCTGTTCCAAAGCACCAGGTTGAAACTTGGGGTACAAGTTGGGCGAGTCCAGAGCATGTGGTCGGCAATGGTCCGTTTCAGCTAGAGTCCTGCCGTCCTGGCGCAAAGACGGTGTTGGTTCGTCATGGCCGGGGCTGTGGACCATTTTGGGGAAATGTTGAGCGATTAGAACTCATCCACGGCATCGAGAATTGGGCCACTGCCTGGCAGATGTATGAAGAGAACCGCATAGATGTCGTGGGCACATCGCTGTCCAATGCCGAGTTATTTCGGATTGCGGCGGCAAGCCACCAGGGTGAATACCACGAAACCACTGGAAACGCCACCTGGTTTGTGGCATTCGATGTGAACCGGCCACCGCTTGACGATTTGCGATTCCGTCGTGCGCTGGCGCACGCCATCGACAAGCTTCAAGTCGTCGAGTCCATCAAGGATTTGCATCTTCCCGCTACAGGTGGATTTGTGTCTCCCGGCATCCCTGGTCATTCACCTGGCATCGGCCTGCCCTACGATCCCGACCTGGCACGCAAGCTGCTGAAAGAGGCTGGCTATGGTACTATTGAGGAGTTACCCTGTCTGCGGCTAAATGTACACCATTCACTTCTGGCACTGGCAGCCTCGGCGATTGCCCAGTGGCGCTCGGTTCTGGGCATTAGCTGTAACGTGACACTTACACCGTCACACGAAAGACCGACGCGCTTTGGCACATCTCATGCGATGGTAAACGGCTACATCGCCGAAGTGCTCGATCCCGACGACTTCCTGCGTATGGCATTGCCCTTCTTCTGCACCCACTGGAAAGAACCTGTTTATGACCGATTGGTGGAACGGGGCAGGCAAATCAGCAACCACTTGCAACGTCTGCAACTCTATGAGGAGGCTGATAGGCTCCTGATGGAGAGCGCTGCCATCGTGCCCCTCACCTATGGGCGAAATCATTGGCTGGCAAAACCGTGGATCAAATTCCCGAACGGCGCGGCAAACGCTGGTGGTCCAATTGACATCATTATCGAGCCGCACTGAGAAACGTCAATCATGAATCTCCCATCATTTTCCTCCTCCAGTTGTGAACTGCTTCATAGCGCCGCGGGCAAAAATGTGCGACAATTGAGGCATGCTGGTGGTAATTTCAATCCTCACGAGGAGAGCAGGGTCATGACGAGGCGCGCTGTAGAAAACATCATTGGCAGGGCTGCCCTGGACGAAACGTTTCGCTACGCGTTGTTCGCTGATCCTGACGCGACACTGGCAGGCTTTGCCTTGACCAGGGCGGAGATTCATGCGGTAAAGGCTATCGATGCCGAATCACTGGAATACTTTGCTCGCAGTCCGGGAATGTCAATCGCGCTCACGTTACTTGACGAATACCACTCAAACGGGGAGATCAAGGCGGGATAACATCGATCTCGGTCATCGCACGGACAACTGAGAGTTCAATTGCGGTTCTGGCTCAAGTGAGCTATACTCGTCAGTGCTACTGTCATGGTAGCCTCGACGGTGCCCGCTATTCGAGGACAGTATCGTCAGCCATCTACACGAGGCTGTATGTCCCAAGTTGACCTGCTTCGCAAGGCCCCTATATTCGAAAGTCTCAACGATCTTGAACTGGAAGCGCTGGCTGCCAGCTTGAAGGAACGGACGTTTGCGCGCGGTGTCGTGATCTTCCACAAGGGCAGTCCCGGCAACTCACTCTACCTTATCGAGTCGGGCAAAGTGCGCATCTCTGTTCTCAGCGACTCGGGTCAGGAAATCACGCTTAACACCCACGGGCCGCAGGAGTGTTTCGGCGAGCTTGCTTTGCTGGATGGCCTGCCGCGGTCCGCCAGCGCGGTCAGCCTGGAGCGGACCACGTGCCGGGTGCTGGAACGTGGGGATTTTCTGACCATCCTCGAGACTCACCCCGTGATGGTGCGGTCCATTCTGGCGTTGCTCAGCGGTCGCGTCCGCCACGCCACCGCGTATGCCGAAAGCCTTGCCTTTCTTGACGTCCAGAGCCGCATCGCAGCGACGTTGCTGGCACTGGCTGATCGCCACGGCATCCAGAAGCACGGTATCGAAATCGACCTGCGGCTGACACAAGGCGACCTGGCAAGCTACGTAGCAGCGACACGCGAGAGCGTCAACAAGGCGCTCGGAACCTTGCGCGACCAGGGACTGGTTTCCATCGACGGTCAAACCGTGACAGTCGTCGACGCCCAAGGATTGCGTGACCTAATTCAATATTGAGGAGAGACTGATGCAAACTCGTCGTTTTGGCCGCACAGGCCACATGAGCACCGTAGCAATTTTCGGCGGCGCAGCCCTCTGGGCCGCCAGCCAGGCCGAGGCCGACGCTGTGGTGCAACAGGTACTGGCCGCGGGGGTCAACCACTTCGACGTTGCCCCCTCCTATGGGGTGGCTGAGGAGCGGCTCGGCCCGTGGATGCCGCAGATCCGCGAGAAGATTTTCCTCGGCTGCAAGACCACCGAACGGAGTGCTGACGGGGCAGCTGCGGAACTGCGCCGTTCGCTGGAGCGGCTCCAGGTCGACACGTTCGACCTGTACCAGATTCACGCGGTGGAGACCATGGCTGATCTGGATGCGGCCACCCGCAGCGGCGGCGCGCTGGATGCGATGGTCAAGGCGCGCGAGGAAGGGCTGACGAAGTACATCGGCATCACCGGGCACGGCGTCGAGTCGCCGGCTGTGTTCCGCGAGGCATTGCGCCGCTTCGATTTCGACAGCGTACTGTTCCCCATCAACTTCGTGCAGTTCGCCAACCCGGAGTACCGGCGTCACGCAGAAGCGCTGTTGGGCACCTGCCGCTCCAAAGATGTGGGTACTATGATCATCAAGTCTGTCACGCGCAGCCCGTGGGGCAACCTGCCGAAGACCCACCTGACGTGGTATCGCCCTTTCACCGACCCCACCAGCATTCAGCGGGCCGTGAACTTCGCTCTTTCGCTGGATGTGACCGGACTGTGTACGGCGGGCGATCCGAAGGTACTGCCTGTCATGCTGCGCGCCTGCCAGGAATTTCAGCCGATGGACGTAGCGGAACGGCAGGCATTGATCGACACTGCCGATCAGTTCGAACCGCTGTTCGCGTAGACACAGCGAAGACATCAGGCTAACGGCTGCCCGTTGCGGTCAGACCTCGTCCGAGTTCTGCCGCTTTCCAAAACTTTCCCGAATCTGAAGGCCGCGCTCATGCCATGAGCGCGGCCTTCAGATTCGGGAGGCCTGGCTATTTCAGGAAATGTCAAGCGGGCGGATGATAGGGGGTGACCTGTCCTTCCAGCGCGGCAGGGCACCCGGTCGACACCGGCAAACTGACGGTAAAGGTGCTGCCTTCGTTCAACCCCCTGCTGCGCACACGCACCGTACCACCGTGTGCATGGACGATGCTCTTCACCAACGCTAACCCAATGCCCACGCCCTCGCTGGATCGTGTCAGGCCGCTTTCAACCTGGTAGAAGCGATCAAAGATTTGCTCGATCTCGTCCTGAGAGATACCAATGCCGTGATCGGTGACGGAAACATGGACGTAGCCATCGCGCACCGAAGTGCGGAGGCGAATCACACCGGACGAACTCGCAGGTCGATTGTCATCGTTGCGTGCAACCGACTTGCTACAGCCACGCAGTCCATATTTTACGGCGTTATCCAATAGATCGTCAAAGACCTGGACCAGCATGGCGGGGTCGCACATAACCATCGACACGGTCGGCGCAGTTTCCACCACCAGTGAGCCTCCAGCCTGCGCAATCTGCGGCTGCCACTTTTCGGCAACCTGTTCAATCAACGCTTCGAAGGGTATGGGAATCTTGTTGATTATCCCTAGATCGACGGTCTGTAGCCTGAGCATACGCTCAACCAATGAGTGCAGACGTCTGCTCTGTTCCAGAATGACCGCAGCGGCTTTCGATTGTTCCTCTGTCAAGTCACCCCAATATTGACTGCTTAACGTCTCCGCGTATCCGATGATCAACGTCAACGGCGACCGGAACTCGTGTGAGACGTTCTGCAGGATCTCGTCCTTGGAACGCAATGCACGCGCCAACTGCACCGTCACATCGGACAGCGCCAACCGCAGCACTTCTGGATCTTGGGCACCATTGATCTCACTTTTCACCGGTGCTTTGATGAGAGTCGCCTTGCGTGTGTCAACCGGCGGTGAAGAACCTGTGACCGAGTAGGATTGTAATACCATGGGGGGTACTCCACGGAAACACTTGCGGACTACATCGATGCCTGGACGGCAGGCGGGTATCCACCGTCGGCCAATGCCAACTGCTTGAGCGTCGATTCGGTCACATTGCGGCCATGCTGACGGAAGTCAATCCATTGGCCAATCTGCCGTGCAAACTGGCTGAAATCCTGGGCGCGAATGGTGCTGAGAAGCTCCCATTCATCCTGGTTGAGCGCAAAACCTTGCCCAAAAAAACCGATCTCAGCGGCTCGACGCGGATCGCGCAAAAGCTGGGCACGAAACTGGCTGTTGATCGCACCCGCACATACCAAGCGTTCCAATTCACTGTGTCGCATGATTCATCTCCACTTGTGATTGTCCTGCGTCACCTTTGGCGGATGAGGTCGCCAGAGCTTGCCAGAACAGAGCTGCAAGACCAGCCAGTATCACCAGATCGCCTGCACTAAAAGTTGTTGGCAGGGGAAAGGGCGGTGGAACCGTGATAGCGTCTGAAAGTAACCTCAGTCGTATCTCGTCGGCCGGAAGGATAACGTCCTTAGATCCCTGCCGCAAGGTGCCGGCAGGCCAGTCTGATGCGGTTGTGCCGGGGTGCATTCTCGCCACAGCGTCTTGAGAGATCGGCATAAACCCACCGTTGGCTGCAACGACGACGAAATTCAGCAGGAAACCAGCCAGCAGCAGGCGTACACCAACATAGCGCCAATTCAAAGCACAAAACACAAACAGCAAAGAATATGATGCAAGGAACAGAATACTGCGCCATTCTGCTCCGCCCCACGCCTGTACCAAGGGAAGTTGCAAGAGCAACGCGCCGGGCGCTAACCACAGGGCACGCAACTCGATCTCAACGGGGCCAGTTGACCTGCGACGAAGCGCAAGACCGACCACCGCAAGGACTGCCAGAAGCAGCAGCGCAAACAGCAACATCAGTTGGTCAGATTACCAGGGCAAGACGAAGTTGTAATGCGGTGCATCCGGCGCGGCGCCGGCGATTGCCAATACGACAATGGTGATCACCAGAAGTGCAGCGCTTGCCTTCTTCGGTTCACTGGCACGGATGTATGCCTTGTTGATCCAGCTTTTCATCATGTTTCTCCTTCAGGAATTGATTAATCGTGAATGCCATCTGGTGAAACCAGTTAGCATTGACACCATCGTACCGCAGCCATGTTACTACCCTGTTACTGCCGCGTTACCGGGCCATTCGGCTCTTGACATGACAGAGGCTGCCCCCGGCAAGGACAGCCCGAACAAATCACAAAACATCGCAGAGCGACATCCGAAACCGCAGTGGGAATCGCCGATTGGTCGTCATGACGGGCTGACAGTGGTTGCGCTGCGCGCCATGCGTCGCCCCGACGGTTTCCGCCGGCCGGTATTTCAGAATTTGCCGGGGATGTCTAGCGAGCCGTTTCCAGGAGCTGTCGATAGACCATCTGCGTACCCGGGCTGGGATCGACCCCCAGATCATCGCGCAACAGTGTTCTGAGCTGTCGGAACGACTCCATGGCGGCGGCCCGGTTGCCGTTGTTGGCCTGCGCCGACATCAGCCCTTGCCACGCTTGCTCATGATATGGTTGTCGCTTCAAGACCCGGCGGAAAAGATCGATCGCAAGCTCGTTTCTGCCAAGCTGACTACGCAGTTGCGCCAGAGCAAGCAGGGCAGACTGGTACTCCAGCGACAGGGCCTCACGTTCTGCAGCTACCCAGGCAGCGGTCACTTGCTCCATAAGATCGCCTGAGTACAGGTCAATGGCCTGTTGCAGGCACTGGGCACGCGCGAATGGGTCGTCGCGCGCGCGGTCCGCTTCAAGCAGCAGGCGGCGAAACTCCCAAACGTCGTACCATGTGCCGGGAGGAAGCTCCAGTGACAGCCAGCCAGCCTCGGTTTCAACGGGACAGATCCCGCGACGAAGGCGATAGAGCGTCACGCGCAACGACCCGTCGGCCTTATGTAGGGGCCAATCGGGCCAGAACTGCTCGATGACTGCCTCTTTGCGAACACGTTGCGGATGGTGGAGCAACAAATAGAAGAACAGCTCCTTGACCTGCTCGCGTTGCGCCAGCAGTTCCTCATCTCCGAACATGACCCGGCCCCGTCCCAGCCCGCAGATGCGCAGGGGATAACCGTCTGCTGCAATAGTCGCTGCCGGTTCGGGTTGTCTGACCGGTCGCGTCTGGCCCATCCGCTTGAGCGCCTGCTCGAAACGGCGCGGGTGTGAAAGTCGCTGGGCGCCCAGTTGCAGCAGACCAGGCATCTGCCGCCCATCAGCTGACAGGAAATAATCATAACCAAGTTGGCCGGCCAGACTGTCGACCAGCGCCAGATGATGCAGGGCGTCCTCTTCCTGACCTGCCAGGAACGAGCGGAATCCCAGCAAGAGTTCGACCTGCGCCAGTTCATGGGTGTAACCGCCGGAGTTCATGACCTCGTGTGCTGCCAGCAGGCAGACTTGCGCCCGTTCAAAATCAGCCAGATCAAGGGCCAGCGCCCCCTGGCGAAACTGGCAAAGTCCCAACAGATACCCAGAACCGATCTTCCGCGCGCGTGCCTCGGCCTGCGTCAGTTTGATTTCAGACGCGGCAACGTCGTTCATCTGACGCAGCGTCTCCCCCTCGCCGCAAAGACTGTAGATGGCAAAGAACTCATCGCGAACCTGTTCGGCCAGCATTCGACTCTGACTAAACAGCTTGAGCGCCGAGTCGCTGGCGCCCAGGTCGCGCTGCAGGTCAGCCTGGCTGGCAAGAATGACACTCTGCAAACGCAACAGGCCGCTTTGATCGGCCGTTTCCAGCGCCGTTGTCAAAATGCGCTCTGCCTCGCCCAGTTCGCCCTGCAGAAAATATACGATCCCCAGACTGTTTAGCGTATTGGCCAGCCAGCCGGGATTGCCAAGCTGTGCCCAGTAACTCAGCGCTTGACGGTAGTGATGAACCGCCTCGTTTACATTGCCGGCCGCGCGGTACGAAATGCCGAGATTGTGGTGCGCACCGGCGGCGCTCTGGAGATCCCCGACGTTGCCGAAAACTTCGGCCGCCTGAATGAGGTCGCGGATTGCATCCGGCAAATTACCCAACCCGTAATTGCACAGGCCCTGACAGTCAAGCAGGCGGCCGTACAGCCTCATCCGTACCGGATCGCTCGGGATAGACTCCAATAGGCCCAATGCGGTTCGAACCTGTTCCAATGACTGTTTGTTGTGACCTCGGCGCTGCAACGCCAACGCGAGCCGCCAGGTCGCATCCACCTCATCAGCGGTCTGGCCGTTCTGGCGAAAGGCGTCCAAAGCCATCTCGAAGAGCCGCAGGGCAGGCTCGTATTCACCACGCTCGACGTGCAATGTTGCCCGCAAAGCCAGTAGCCGCGGGTGGGCGTGCAAGACGGGTTCAGGCAGCGCATCCAGCCACTGGGCCAGAGAGTCCCAGCGGCGCGCGTCAAGCAGGATGCGTCCGGTTCGCTCCAGCGTGTCCGCCGCTTCGCCAACCATCCCCAGCTCCAGATAGATGGCAACGGCTCGCTGCCATTCCCCGCGCGCGGCGTGCAACTGTGCGCTGGTCACCATCAATTCACGATAGCGCTGGGGATCGTCCAGCCGCAAGCGATGACGCAAAAAGTTACGATACAGGTGATGAAACGAGTACACCTGGTTGCC
Organism: Anaerolineales bacterium; assembly: GCA_020634615.1. Classification (GTDB taxonomy): domain Bacteria; phylum Chloroflexota; class Anaerolineae; order JAAEKA01; family JAAEKA01; genus JACKBK01. The sequence continues at coordinate 555,145 of JACKBI010000001.1, read as the reverse complement.
GGCGTGGCTGAGAAAGACGTTGCTATGCGCCATGCGATGCAGCATTGCAGCCGAGTCGCTGCGGTCCATCAGGGTGTCACAGTCACCGGGGGTCATGTTGTCCAGCACTGACGCCTCCAACATAAAATGGCGCACTGGATCGGTCTGCATACTGAGAACCTGCTCGGCCAAATAGTCATACACCCGCCCGCTCACCTCTGGCAGGTTGACAACCCCTTTGACAAGCTCCTTCCAGGTTGCCTGATGCGCTGTCAGCAAGATGCCGGTAATCCAGCCGTCGCTGTGTTGCGCCAGTTCGACCGCCCGCTCATCCGGCATAACCAGATCGAAATTCTGCAGGACCAGTTGCTGAATCTCGACTGGGGTGAACTTAAGCTCGTCCTGGCTCAACCCGATCATCTGGCCGCGGGCAGCCATCAGCGACTGGTCGGGTATGGCTGGCAGGGTGCGGCTGGCAAGCACCAGGTGAAAATTGTCATCCGTATACCGCAACAGAAGCGACAGAAAATCGTTGATCGGTTCGCTGGACTCCAAATGATGAAAATCATCCAGCACCACCACGAAAAAGTCCTCGACTGCATAAATCGCGTTGGCCAGCACAGCTGCCAGTGAATAGATGTTCGACCCTACATCAGTGGTATTGTCCAGTGCGGCCTCCATCCGCCGGCCAAAACCGGGAAACCGCGCATCAATCGCCGCAACCAGGTGACCGAGGAAGACGCGAGGATCGGCATCATATTCGTCCAGCGCGTACCAGCAAACCGGCACATCCAACTGGGATGCCAGATCGGTGAGTACGCTGGTCTTGCCATAGCCCGCCGGCGCTGAGACGACAATCAGCTTGCGATCGACGTTTGCATAAAGGAAATCGACCACCCGCGGTCGATGCAACAGCCCGCCTCGCCGTGATGGGACCAGGAGTTTGGTTGCAATGATGGGAGTAGAAACGGACATTACTTGCGCGCAATCTGCCTATGGCAAGAGCCCGGCGTAGCAAAACCCTGAATGCCACGCGACCCGCTAACTGCGTCGCTCCTGTTCACTTGAGACCTCCGTGCGCTATTGGCGAATCCATGGATGGCACTATCTTCGGTACGGTCGCTGACCGGCCGCACCGGCGTCTATTTTCAACGCAACGATTGCGGCAAAAGTGTGGGCTGCACTATTACCAAAGACGAATAGCGCCCGAAAAAGTTATTTCCAGTTGCGCGCTTACGCATATTCAATTATACTCATAGCGCGTAATTCGCACAGAGTCCCGGGCAGGCCGGGTGCAGCAAAAGCCGTGCAATCCAGCGTCGCAAGCTCGTTGCCGAGGTTGGCACTGGAGGCTCCCCGGCAGGCTCACCCGTCTCTGATACGATGTTTGGCGCCCAACAAATTGGCCGTAACTTTCCTCAAGTTACATCGTCATGATCAGTGCAATTGAGCACGAATTTAATAAGCGGGTCTAAGAGTTTCACAAAGGAGGAAACTGTCATGCGAACAACTCGGCGATCGACCATTGCGGTGGCGCTTCTATTGGCTGCGCTGCTGCTAATGGCTGTTGTACCAGCTGCCCAGGCGGCGCCGGAAACTGCTCCGGCGGCGTCGTGCGGCTATTGGTACACTGTCCAGTCGGGCCAGGGCTGGTACAGTGTGTCGGCTGCCACAGGCGTCTCGGTGCCAGCGTTGCAGGCCGCCAACCCAGGCAAGGTGCGTCCACCCAACAACTGGCTGTATGTGGGTGAGAGCCTATGGATTCCGTGCGGCGCCCCACCGCCACCGCCGCCGCCAAGCTGCGGTTATTGGTACACCGTGCAGCCGGGCCAGGGCTGGTACAGTGTGTCCGCAGTAACAGGTGTTTCGGTGTGGTCCTTGCAGGCTGCCAATCCCGGCAAGGTTCGCCCACCCAACAACTGGCTGTATGCCGGCGAGAAGCTGTGGATCCCGTGTGGCGCGCCCCCGCCTCCTCCTCCTCCGCCACCACCATCCAGTTGCAGCTACTGGTACACCGTCCAGGCAGGACAGGGTTGGTACAGCGTCTCCGCGGCAACGGGCGTTTCGGTGTCTGCCCTGCAGGCCTGTAATCCCGGCAAGGTTCGCCCGCCCAACTACTGGCTCTACACCGGCGAGAAGCTGTGTATCCCCTAGTCGACTGTCCGTTCACCAGTCACGCAACGGGATGATGGTCTAGTGAAAGCTCCGGGTACAATGCCCGGAGCTTTTCTTAACCTGGCCTCTTGTTCCTCGATCGGTTTGGTAATGCCCTGCTGCCGTGGTATCATTCCTCGTGTATTCATTCCATTGACGAAGGGCGCTTCATTCCATGGCCGAAATCGACGGCGTCGTTATCAAGAAACTCATTACTTTCCCCGACCAGCGCGGCTTCTTTCGCGAGATCATTCGAGTCTCCGACGATTTCTTTGGCGAGGGATTTGGTCAGTGGAGCCACACGAAATCATTTCAGGGCGTGGTCAAGGCATGGCACATTCATCAACGACAGGTGGATTGGTGGTATGTGGCCAGCGGGCGGGTCAAAGTCGCGCTCTACGACACCCGGACCGACTCGTCCACCCACGGTCATCTGCAGGAGATCATGCTGGGTGATGAGATGGAACCCTCCGTTCTGCGCGTTCCCCCCGGCGTGGCTCACGGCTATCGCGTTTTGAGCGCCGAGGCGCATCTGTTTTACATCACCAGCCGCACCTATGATCCGGATGATGAAGGCCGGCTGCCCTACGACGACCCGGAGATCGGCTACGACTGGCTGTCAGGACCGCCTATCACATGAGATTTTCGGTCTCGTTGGAACCTTTCGAAACAAGCGCGCCCAGCCTGCGTCCGGCGAGTTTCGGAACCATTGGCTGAAGCAACCAATCCTCCTGTTTCCTCCTTTGAAGATAGGTCTTGCTGCTGCGGCTCGGGTCGGTCTGTAAGCCATCGATTTTCGGGGTCCGCCCTCCACGCTTTGCAATCAGCCTTCTACGAGACTGTTAGGGAAGCTGTATGGTAAGTTTTGTGGGAAGGCTTCGGTGGTCGATGGTTACTCGTCACGATAGGCCTTCAACTGCTGGGATGTCTATGACGACAGGTCCGTCGATTTCCAAAGTCGCGGTTTGGTGAGTAGTGGCGTCAGGCTGTATCGTCGTTGCCCAACAAGCGATCGGCCAACTGTCGGGCAGCGTCCTCGTCGGCGAAGGCCACGACCTGGTCACCGCTTTCAAGAATCGTGTCACCGTGGGGGATGATGACCTCGCCGTTGGCGCGCCGCACCGAAACCAGTACAGCGTCGTGCGGCAAGCTGTCAGCCAGGTCCTGGATGCGGCTGCCGACACAGCGTGAGTCGGACGCGACCTCCAGTTCGATGAACTCGGTGTGGTCCACATTGCGCAGGCGCATGCGCGCGGTCCGGTGCTGGACATCGGCGCGGCGGGTCAGCGCAATGTTGTAGGCGCGCAGGATGTCACTGCGACGGACTGCGCCCAGCAGCATGTTATGGTCCTTACGTGAGACCACCGGTAGCCGGCCAATGCCGCGCACGCTCAACCGGTGTAATGCGTCGGCCATCGGCTCATCCGGGTAGGCTACCACCAGATTGCGCTCAGCGAATTTGGCAACCGGCGTCTCGGGTGACATGCCGGCCTCCAGCGCACGCGCCGAGTCCTGCACCGTGACTATGCCGTACAGCTTGCCAGCCTCGTCGACCACCGGAAAGCCGTGGTGCTGGGTACGGGCGAATTCGGACCGCACCCGGTCGAGGGTCATCGTGGTCGGCACAGTATCCACCCGCGTGGTCATCGCCTCTCGCACCAGCACTCCCTGCATCACGTCCACATCGCGCCCCTTGGCGATCCGGATGCCGCGCCGCGACAGCTTCAGCGTGTAGATCGACTCGCCATGCAGCATGCGGCGCGCCAGCAGGGTGCTGATAACGACCGACAACATCAGTGGCAGGACTAGTCGATAGTCCCCGGTCAGTTCGAAAATCATCACAATTGCCGTCACCGACGCGTGAGTGGAACCGGCAAACGCGGCAGCCATGCCTACCAGCGCGTAGGCGCCCACGGGCGCGGTGATGTTGGGCCAGAGCTGGTTGACGACCAGGCCACAGGCCGCTCCCAGAGTGGAGCCGACGAAGAGCGCCGGTGCGAACACGCCGCCCGAACCCCCCGAACCAAGCGTAAACGAGGTGGCGAGAATCTTCAGCAGCATCAGAGCCAGCAGCAAGCTGACCGTGCCACCTCCGTGCAGCGCCATGGTGATCGTGTCGTAGCCAACACCGAAGACCTGCGGGATCCGGTCATAGGCGAGGCCGGGAATGCGCCCGTAGATCAGAGCCATCAGGCCCAGCATCGCAGCGCCGACGGCCGGCTGGACCCAACCTGGCAGGCGTCGCGATTCATCAAAGCGGTCCTCGGTCCAGTAGAGAACCCGAACGAACAGAACCGACACCAATCCCGCCAGAATACCCAGTACTGCGTAGATCGGGAACTCCCACAGGCTTTGGACGCTGTAGGAGGAGGCAGCAAATGCCGGCGACTCACCGAAGGCGATGCGGCCAATGATGCTCGATGTCACCGACGCCAGGACGACCGCGGTCAGGTTGCCGACGCTGAACTCGCCAAGAATAATCTCGACCGCGAAGATCACGCCGGCGATAGGTGCATTGAAGACAGCAGCGATACCGCCAGCGGCGCCACAGGCCACCAGACTCTGGATGCGGTCATCAGAGAGGCGCAGCAACTGGCCGAGACCCGACCCGATGCCCGCACCGATCTGCACGATGGGACCTTCGGCGCCGGCCGAGCCGCCACTGCCGATGGTCAGCGCAGACGCGAAGTATTTGATGACAGGGACAACGGGACGAATGCGACCGCCGCGCAGCGCCACCGCCTCCATGACTTCGGGCACACCGTGGCCTTTTGCTTCGCCGGCGTAGCGTGCGATCATCCAACCGGCCGGCAGCGCGCCTAGAATTGGCGCCAACAGGATATAGCCGCTGCTGCTGAGCCATGTAAAGGTGGCCGGAAGATGGGCCAGCGCGGCCGGGAACCAGACGAAAAAGACGATCCCGGCTTGCGCAAGTATCCAGCGGAAGAGAATTGCCCCAAGGCCTGCAAAAATGCCAACTACCAGCGCGGTGGCGATCAATACAACGCCTTCCCCTGGCTGGTAACGATCAAGGAGGCGATTGAGAATCGAAGCGACCCGCTGCCTGACCGATAGAGGCCGATCGCCTGGTTCAGTCAGCGGGAGTTGAATTTCTTCGTCCATTGTCCTTATGTGGATTGTTCGTGATTATGGCTGGAGACGATAACAGGGTTGATTATAGCACGCCACGTTTGGTGGGACAATCGGACGCGCCCTAACTTTCCTGTCTTTCAGCCCACCATAGCACAGCCAGTACGATTCCGCCTAAAGTGAGCAAGGCCAACAACTTGTAGATCCTTGGTCCGATGCTGAGCGCCAGCAGGCCAAAGGCCGCGCAGAAGGCGTAGTACCCCAACACGATCTGGCGTTGGCCCAACCCCAGATCCAGCAGGCGGAAGTGCAGATGGTCGCGACCGCCCTGGCCCGCGGACAAGCCACGCCGGCGTCGTCGCCAGATCAGCCAGGCCACGTCGATGATGGGCAGACCCAGCACCATCAGCACGGTGGCCATGCGCGCGCCGCCGATGATTCCCAGCGCTGCTACGGCGAATCCCAGGAAGTACGAACCACTGCTGCCCATGAAGATACGCGCCGGGTTGAAGTTGAACGGCAGGAAGCCCAGCGTGGCACCTAGCAGCGCCAGCGGCAGCACTGCCACCGAAAGCTGCGGTGGATCAGCGCGGAAGAGCATGTGCGCCACCAGCACAGCCGAAAGGATGGCTGCAACCCCCGCTGCCAGCCCGTCCAGTCCGTCCAGCCAGTTAACGGTGTTCATAGCGCCCAGGAACCAGAAGGCCGTCAATGCCCACACGATCAGATCGGGGAAGACAATCTGATTGGCGGAGAAAGGGTTGTTGACCCGTTCAATGAAGATCAGCGCAACGATCGCGATGGCGGAGCAGACAAGCTGCACAGTGATCTGACCGCGCCAACTCAGCTCGTGCTTGTCGTCCACCAGGCCAAAAATGAACGCAAACGTGCTGCCCACCAGCAGGCCGGCCAGCCGGGTTGTCTCATTCGGGTCGGTGGAGGCAGGCAGCCAGCGGCGAAAGAGCAGGAACGCCAGCAGCAGGGTGATAGTGAACGCACCGAACAGCGCAATCCCGCCGGTACGCGGTATCTCGCCGCGATGCGCGCGCCGGCCGCCGGGTCGATCCACCAGACCCCAGCGCCGGCCCAACCAGCCCGCCAGTGGGGTCAGAATCAACGCCAGCAGGAAGGACAGCGCGAAGATGGCAATGAACGGAAACGAAGTGGACGAGAGGATCACGAGCCAATTATACCTCGGAACAATGCAGCCTGCGAGACTAGGCCGAACGCGCGCCTTTGTGCTATTATTCGCCATATGTCTGGCCTCGCACTCCTCTCCAGCCACACGGCTACGCTGCCCGAATCCGACTGGAACACCTTTGTCGCCGCACACCCTGACGGGCATCTTTTGCAAACCAGTCAGTGGGCCACGCTGAAATGTCAGTTCGGCTGGCAGGCTGAACGAGTCGCGCTGGCGAGAGATAACCGCATCGTGGCCGGCGCCCAGGTGCTGTTTCGCAAGCTTCCCTGGCGACAGACGCTGGCATACGTGCCCAAGGGGCCGCTGGTTGACTGGCGCAACCCGCGACTTGTGCAGCCGCTGCTGGATGCGCTGCGCACCGTCTGTGCCCCCTACCGCCCTGCCCTGCTGAAAATCGAACCTGATTTACCCGATTCGCCGCTGCTGGATTTGATATTTGCCAGCTATGGCTTGCAGCGCGGCCATCCGGTGCAGCCGCGCAGCACAATTCTGGTGTCACTGGCGGAAGGAGCGGATGCCGCACTGGCCGGTATGAAGCAGAAGTGGCGCTACAACGTTCGCCTGGCCGGGCGCAAGGATGTGGTCGTACGAACGATGTCCAGCGCGGACCTGCCGGCGTGGCATGCCATGAACATGGAGACCGGCCAGCGCGACGGTTTCGGCGTCCATGTCCCGGCCTATTATGAGCGCGCGTTCGAGCTGTTTCCACCTGACCAGTCACGCTGGCTGCTGGCTGAATTCGAAGGGCAGCCGCTGGCTGCCATTGCCGCGTTCGCACTGGCCGGCAAGGCATGGTACATGTGGGGCGCCAGCTCCAGCCGGGAGCGGCAGCGAATGCCGAACCACGCGCTCCAGTGGGCCGCCATGCAATGGGCGGTTGAGCGCGGCAGCCACAGCTACGACCTGTGGGGAATTCCCGATGAAGTGGGCACGGACCCGGCACGCTACAGGGACGACTTTGTCGAGCAACAGGGCGGTCTGTGGGGCGTTTACCGCTTCAAGCAGGGCTTTGGCGGTCAGATCATGCGCTACACCGGCGCATGGGATCTGCCTGTTTCGCCCGTCGGTCACCGCATTTATCACCTGACGCGCCGTCTGCGCGCGGGGCAGTGACGCGTGATCGGTAATCAGTCACCATCCCTCACACCCCACACCCTACACCCTGCACCCCACTCCCCACTTGCGATATTTCCCCGCGGCCAATTGCGATAACTTGGGATTTGACTAGAACACTCGTTCGTGATACAATCCCGAACAGATATTCTACGAGCAACAGCCGACAACCAAAACGATCCATTGATCAGCGGCTACTGTTCACTGTTTACCGATCACTGATAACCGTTTCCGCGGAGGCACCCCATGAAACTTTCAGACCGCCAGCAGCGCATGTACGACTTCATTCGCGACTTCTTCCAGGAGAACCAATACCCGCCCACCATTCGCGAGATTGGCGAGGCGGTGGATATCAGTTCGACCTCAGTGGTCAACTACAACCTCAACAAGCTGGTTGAAGCCGGTCTCATCGAACGCAACAAAGAGGTCTCGCGCGGCATCCGCCTGTCCGAAACGCCCGGGTTCTCGCTGGGCGGCCTGTTCAGCCGCAGCGTCCCGATCCTTGGCCACATCGCCGCCGGCCAGCCGATCACCGTCTTCCCCGACGAACGCGACTCGGCAGACACGCTGGACCTGGCCTCGGATGTCGTGGGCCGGGCGCAGGAAGTCTATGCGCTGCGTGTCCAGGGCGACTCGATGATCGACGCTCTGGTGGACAGCGGCGATCTGGTTATCCTCAATTACCAGAAGACCGCTAACAACGGCGACATGGTAGCGGCCTGGCTGACCGACCGCGAAGAGACAACGCTCAAATATTTCTTCCTGGAGGGCAATCAAGTGCGGCTGCAGCCGGCCAACGCCAACTACGATCCTATCATCGTACCGGCCGACAAGGTCGAAGTCCAGGGCAAGGTCATCGCCATCATCCGCCAACTGGGTTGAGCCTCTCCTTTGCTCGTAGTAGGCGCTTCACCGCCGTTCGGTACGTGCTGGACGGCGCTGAAGCGCCTACTACGAACCTTGACGATGTCCGACCTCCTCTTCCCCTGGATCGATCCTTCCCCTGCGCCGCGCGCGGGGTGGTTTGAACTGGAAACCTTCCAGCCTGCCTTCGGCCTGGCCAATCCCCACGCGCAGACGTTGTGGGACGCGGTGCGGCCCGACGGCCGCGGTGTGCAGTTCCAGCGCGAGCGGATCGACACCCCGGACGGCGATTTTCTTGACATGGATATTGCCCGCGTGCGCGGCTTTGACCTGGGCGATGATTCGCCGGTGGTGATGCTGCTGCACGGGCTGGAGGGATCAGCGCGCCGACCATATGCGCTGGAGGCGTATCGCCATCTGGCCAGACAGGGTATTCGCGCCGTCGGCATGAACTATCGCTCGTGCAGCGGTGAGATGAACCGGACGGCGCGTCTCTACCACGCCGGCGAGACAGAAGATGTAGCTATAGCGCACGATTGGCTGGACCGGCGTTTTCCCGGCGTGCCCAAGGGGATGATTGGTGTGTCACTGGGCGGCAATGTGCTGTTGAAATATCTGGGTGAACGGCGCGAGGAACTTGGAATTCGTCTACGGGCAGCAGTGGCCATTTCGCCGCCCTTCGATCTGGCCATGGGATCGGCCAGCGCAGATGTAGGTTCCGCCCGTCGTTATCTGCCTGGATTCATGCGAAGTCTCAAGGCCAAGGTGCAGGCCAGAGAAGCCTTACTCGACGGCCAGATCGACATCCCGCGGACGCTGGCCGCGCAGACCATGCGCGAGTTCGATGAAGCCTGCACGGCTCCGCTGTTCGGGTTTGCCGACGCCGATGATTACTACGCTCGTTGCAGCTCGCGGCGTTTCCTGGCCGGCGTTCGCACGCCGACACTGGTGTTGCGGGCCGAAGACGACCCACTCATCCCCGCAGCTGATATTCCGTACGACTTGATTGCGCTCAACCCGGCATTGACCAGCGGCATCACACAGCGCGGTGGTCATGTCGGTTGGGTGGAAGGACGTCCCTTTGCCCATCGTCGCTGGGCAGAGCGACAGGCAGCGCGCTTTCTGGCCGCCTGTCTTTTTTCGGTTCAGTAGTAGGCTGGTAAGACTGCTTCTTGACCGAACAAAGGACACAGGCCCCGTTCTCGAGCCGGGGCCTGCGTTTGGGGAAATGCGCCAAGGTCAGTGTTGTGCGATGTAGGGAACGATGCTGGCCTTGGCGCCAAAGCAAACCTCTCAGGGAACGTTGAATGCAGCGATGGAGAGGTTATTTGCTCGCAAAATGTGTTAAGATTTCCCTGCGCACTATTATACATCGCTTTGCAGTATTGGGGATTACGATACCCTTAAATTTGGATGTAATCTTCTGCGATCTCTGCTCTCGGTAGGCGTCACCATTGCTTTGCCGTCTGACATGGCACCGATTCTGCTATTGCTGAGCCTCCTGCGACAGGTCAGGCTGTTTCTCCGCCGACACGAACGTCCATTTACCCGTTTCCCCGTCCAGATGCACGACATAGATGGTCGGTACGGTCTGGCCGGAGATGCGCAGGCTGTAGGTAAACTCAACCCCTTTGATCTCGAGATTGCCATCGTCGTCCACCGAGATACGCTGCGCCCGGTCACTGGTAGCAGTTCCTGACAAAGCTGCCAGCGAAAACTCCAACCGCGAGTCGCCGGCTGCGTCCCCAGCCGCATCCAGCGGCAACGACCACACGTCTCCCGACCGAGCCAGGCCATAATAAAGCCGCTTGCCATCCGGCCCTTCGGCTACACCAAGGCCCATTGCATCTTTGCCTTCCATGACAAGGGTGGCGGTGTTGTCGTCCAGATCAACGCGAAAGATGCGCCCGACCTCCTCGGTTGGTGTTGACCCCATCAGCGACGCAGCATACAGGCTGTTGGTTTCGCAATCGTATGTCAGCCCGACAATCCCGAACGGGTTGAACTCGCTGGGGGGACGAGCAGGCAACAATTCGACATACTCGACCATCTTGGCTGTGTTCGTGTCCACCCGATAGATCTTGTTCTGCTGTTCCGCCGGGTTCATTTCCAGGCTGGTAAGCGGCACAGGCGCCGTCCAGACATTGCCCAGACCGTCCAGTACATACGGTCCCAGGTTGCCGGCGTCATCCCAGGTATCGTCCTGCAGGACACTGTTGGCCGGTGGATCGGCGATGGCCAGCCCGGTGTGGCCGGCCACGTTGGTGCCGAAGAACGCGCTGTCGGACAGATCGAGTTGACTGGTGAACGCGGGCAGCCTTCGGCAGGCCATTGTGCCGCGCAGCGTTGGCTGGGACGGTTTGGCAGTCGTTGCCGTGGCCTGGGCAGTGGGAACGTTGCCCGCTGCGCTCGTGCATGCGCCGGCAACTGCCGCGACGATCAACAGCGCTGCGACTATGCCGAGAAGCGACCTGTCGTCGCCCAACTTCTTGCCCGTCCTGTACGGTGCCATGTTGCCGGTCCTCACTCTTTTCAAAAATACGTTTCGGGTCGTTGTCCAAATCTTCGTCATTCCCGCCGCGTTCACCCGGTTGTCCGGGTCTTCGAGGGGATGACGCGCAGCTCGTCATGGAAGCGGTACAAACATCGGGCCTGCCGCACAGGGAAATACACGATTGACGTACTCGCCGTTCTCCACAACTGAGTCGGCCCAGCAAAACTCACTGCCCGGCGTGGCATCGTTGTGCATCTGGCCGACGTACCAGATCACGATGTCGCCCTCGGCCAAACTCTCAGGCGGGTCGTTGATGAACTTCTCCGGGCCTTGCTGGTAATCCTCGTTGCAGCAAGGACCGATGGTGACCATGTCCGCGTCGCCTTCATCGGGGTTGTAGGTCGTGACATAGACCAGCGCATTGTCGCCGCGGTTGTCCGGGAACTGGCCCTGGCCCGGTTCGAGATAGAAGCCCGAACCATCGGCGCCGAGCAGGCGATACTGATAACCCTCAGGCGTGAATTTCGTCGATTCATCCTGAAGCTGCCAGCCTTCGACCGTCCAATCCTGCCAGGCGACTCCATCCCACTCAGCAAAGGTGAACCCGCCCTCCGGCGGCGTCAGGTGGATTCGCAACACCGGACGATAGGTGCCGTTGTCGCCGCACCCCCGTCCAAGGTTGATCGCCACGACGCGGAACCGCCCGTCATTGTAGAACTCGTAGCGCTGCTGGTAGCGATAGTTGCACGGCTGCGGCCAGTCGGGATGATAGAAATCCTGCGTCAACGTGAACCCCACCACCTCGCCATCCTGCACAAGGTCGTCCACCACCGGTCCCGAGTACGCGCCCACCGCGGCCTGGCTGAAGATCGGGCAGCCGATCGCGTCGCTGTAGCCGAACCCATCGGTGCCAGAATAGCTGACGTGCCAGTCCACGTTCTTGGCGCTCTGCAATACCGGTTTGCCATCAAAGCTGACGTCGCTGAGACGCAGACCATCGGAACTGGTCAGGTCATAGTCCATCGACCAGCCGTTGCGCTCCAGCGAGGTCGTCTGCTGGCAGTATTTCTCGAAGACATCCTCGCTCTCCACCGCCAATTGGGTGATGCCGGCCGGCGCGGACTCGCCCAGATAGGTCCAGCGGACGCCCACCAGCTTCTCGTCGGTCAGATCGACGATAGCCCACAGCGCGCTGTTGTCGATGAGAAACGTCGGCGCGACGCAGAGGTGCCGGGAGCGCTCACAAGTCGTCTGGTTCAACGCGGTCTTGACATTGGGCATCGTTGGATCGTCCGGTGCTGGATTGAAGCCCAATGCATCGATAACCTCGGGCGCGGTGCTCGCGATCTCGATGGCCCGTTTGACAAGATATGGCGGGAGGTCCGGTTGTGTCCCCTCCTGGCTGTTGACATGCAACACCTTGCCCTGCTTCATGTCGACCCAGGCGTGGTAGGTGGTGTTGGTTGCGAAGTTGTAGAGATCTACCCGATAGCAGGTGTCGTTCGCACATGCGGCGGTGTTTTCTGTTACGTCACCCGGCAGGACGGGGTATACACCAAAAACGGCACTGCGCAACGGCGCGCCGCTGCTGATGTCCCGTGTGAATAGCAGCACCTGATCAGAGGCCAGCGCGATGTTCTGCGCAGTGGCCTGGTCGCTGTCCAGATCCTCAGTGAGCGGTTGAACGTGCGCGTTGTCAGCAGTGACAGTTGGGTGCACATCCTCTGGCGTTCTGGAGCCGCAGCCGGCCAACAACAGCAACGCCAATATGAACAGGAGAAACCAACGACGGGGAAAGTGGTGTTTCATGGGTCTCATTTTAGCAGTCCTCATCGCGCAGGACAATTCACGAAGCCATCCGGTCAGTCAGCGCCTCGTTTTCGCCGGTCGGCGACGATCAACAGCGTTGGTCCGGCGAGGAGCAGCGCCAGTAGTACCAGCCCGCCGGCCAGCAGACCGCGACGATCCGCTCCTGGCGCGCTGGCGGTCGGCTGACCACTGCTGCGGCCGCTCAGTCCGATCACATAAGCAGAGATGTCGTCGAGGTCAGCGGACGTCAACGGACCACCGAACTCCTGGCTCCACGCGGGCATCATGGTGCCGGGAACGCCCTGCTGCACTGCAGCGCGCGCATAGGCTTGCGGATTGATGGCCGCGAAGACAGTGGTCAACGTCGCTCCCATCCGTCCCTGGCCCTGATCGCCGTGACAAACCGCGCAGTTCTCTGCATAGAGCGCCTCACCGCGGCCGGGATCACCCACCGCGCCAATGGCAGTCGGCACCGGGGTCACCGGATACGGCGTCGCAGTCGGTGCTGCCAGGCTGCGTCCACCGCCCAGAGTCTCTACGAAGGCGACCACATCATCGATCTCACGGTCATTCAGCGGCCCGCCGCCGGACAGGCTCCAGGCTGGCATCCGTGTGCCCGGCACGCCGCCGACCACCGCCTGGCGTATGAAAGCTGTCAGGTCGATAGCCGGGAAATCCTGCGACAGGTTGACCCCGACGCGACCCTGACCGTCCGCGCCGTGGCAGACCGCGCAGTTGGCGTCGTAGATCTGTGCGCCACGCAGAATGTCGCCGCCCTGAGCACGGGCCACCTGAACCCCCGTGACCAGCAACAGCAGCACGCATGCAACTCCGGCTCCTACTCGTCCTCGTACTCTTTCTGGGAGCTTTCGAGTACGAGTACGAGGACGAGCACGAGGACGAGTAGGAATACGAGAAACTACGTTCATCACAAACTCAAAAGATAGCGCACCAGCGCGTCCAGTTGTTCCTGAGTCAGCCGGTCGCCATAGTCGCGTGGCATGATGTCGGGGCAGGCGCCGGTAGGGCACTCGGGCGCCAGGAACGCGCTGGGCGCTATGATGGAGAGACGAATGTACTCCTCTGCCGTCAGATCGGGCATCCGGTCAGCGCCGGACTCGGCGATGCCGGCCAGATCGGGACCGGAGATGGCCGGGTTACCGTCCTGTCCGTGACAGCCGCCGCAGCCGGCCGCTGTGTAGACCGCACGACCAAGGTCCACCGGCGACGCACCCTCGGCCAGACCTGGCAGCGGCGTTGGCGTTGCCACTGCCAGCGCCGGGTCAAGACCCAGCGCCTCGTCCTCCCAGTTGAGCACGAAGGCGGCCACATCATGCACCTGATCGGGTCGCAGATAGCCGCCGTACTGGCGCGCCCAGGCCGGCATGGTCGTGCTGTACTGCCCGGCAGTAACCGGTCGCCCGGCAGCCACCGTCGATTCGACGTAGCTGATCAGCGAGCCCCCATAGCCGATTTCGGCCAGCCGGCGGGTAAAGAAATCGACGCTGTTCAGCGCGGGCGCAACGCCGGCGACGCCCTGTCCGGCGACGCCATGGCAACCGGCGCAGGCGTCGAGATAGATGGCTGCACCGTTCTCAACCGAACGGCTGGCAAAGCTGATCTCAGCCACTGCCATTCGATTCGTCTCGCGCAGCGCCAGCAAAAGCAGACTGGCCGCCACCACCAGCACAGCCACGAGTCCGATGACGGCCGTTCGCATCATGACATCAACCGCCGTAGTTGGAACCCTGGTGCAGGAAAAAAGACTGCTCAAAGACCTGCTCAGCCCGGCCAGCCGGCTGCCAGAAGACGCGCAGCGTGACCTTCTTCAAGCGTGGTTGCCAACGCTCCACCACCAGCTTGCCATAGCCGCCCGGCAGCCCCTCCTCTCCCTGCTCCAGCGCGCGGCGGTTGGCCTGTTCAATGGCGCCGGCATAGCGGGCCAGCACGGCGCGCATCTCAGGGTTGGCCGTGCTGGCCGCGTAGGTGCGGGTATCCCAGTCGCCGATCTTGACCGCGTCCCACGGCAGAGCACGCAGCGGACCGGCGCCCTCCTCCGGTAAAATCGCCTGTACCGCCTCCTCGGCCGGTGGCAGCGCGACCGCGTATTGCGCCGTGCCCATCCAGCTCAGCACCACCAGCGCGCCGCAGCTCACCAGGAAGAGATAGATCGCGACCCGACGGTCGCGCGCCCGGCGGCTGGGATTGGGATCGACGTAGGGCAGGAGGAGCAACAACAGCAGCAATAACGCGGGCAATATCACCCCCAGCAGGGTGGCGTTGCCAAGTTTGAGCAATCCCTGGATCCACAAAAAATACCAGGGCGCCTCGGTGTGCAGGGGAGTCTTGAGCGGGTTGGCATGATGCTCCAGCGGCGCGCCGGCATAGAGTCCCAGCGCGATGACTGCCAGCAGTGCGGCTGTGATGACTGCCAGGGTGGCCAGTTCGCTGGCCAGCACATTGGGCAGGTAGGCGCGTCGACGCGCGGCCGGCACCCGTTTGGCTGTGTCCTGGCCGATCTGTTCCTCCGACGCCGGCAGTGAGATGCCGACCCGCACCACCTTGTAGTAATGGACAAAAAAGATGAACGTCAGCGCCAGCGGCACGAACAGCACATGCAGCAAATAGAAGCGCAGCAACCCGGCCGCGCCGATCTCCAGGCCGCCCAGCAATGTCTGCCGCGCCAGGCTGCCGACCGCCGCCGGTGGGATCTGGTCGACGATGCTGGCGCCGATGGTTACCGCCCACAGCGATAACTGATCCCACGGCAACAGATAGCCGCTGAAGCTCATGAACAGGGTCGCCAGCAGCAGCACGACGCCCGTCAGCCAGGTGAACTGGCGCGGCCGCTTGTAGGAACCGGTCAGAAAAGTGCGCGCCATGTGCAGCACGACGACGATCAGCATTGCTTCAGCCGCCAGCCTGTGAATGTCGCGCGCCAGACTGCCGAAGGGCACGGCGCTGACGATGTGCTGCATATCGCCGTAGGCTCGCTCAGGCGTCGGCGCGTAGTAGATCATCAGCAGCACACCGGTGACGATCTCGATGAAGAAGAGATAGGTGCTCAGCAGGCCGAGGCGAAAGGTGTAACGAAACTTAGTGACCGCATCGTGGTAATACGCGGGTTTGATGTGGAAGAGAAACGATTCGTCGTGGACGCGCAGCCGCGGATTTGGCCGCGACGGCGCGTCGCCGCGCGCCAACCCGCGCAGATCGCGCAGGGTCAGACCGGTGGTAATGCGAGCCACAAAGCCGTCGATCAGACGCAAGACTCGTGGGTTGCTATCGGCAGCTGTCGCGCCGTGGAGGTCGTCCCGGGAAGCGCTCATAAGGAGATTGCAAAAGCACTGAGGACACGTAGAAACGTGTAGACTTGTGCCGACTATAACATGTGCCGGAGGGGTTGTCAAAGACTCGCACGAACCGGCATGCATCGCAAGGTGACAGGGTGGCGTACCCGGTGGTCGTAGACCAGAACGACCGAGCACGCCTCGCCAAACGAGGCGATCTGCGCTCTTGAAGGCCCCACATCTTGAAAGATGCGGCAGGACGCGAGCGCCGCACCAGCCGCACAGTTCACTGTGGGGATTCGCAAGACCCGGCAAGCCTCGCCGGGTGCGACGATACGTGCTCGTGCAGGCTCCGCATCTTGAAAGATGCGGCAGAACGCAAGCACCGCGCCAGCCGCACCGTTCACTGTAGGGACTCACACAACTCAACTGAAGCAAGCTCGCACATATCCACCAGTTTGCTTCAGCAAACTTTGCGCGTGTCAGACGCCGATTTCAACCAGTGGCGGCGATACAGGGCCACGCAGCGCAGAGGAACGGTTTGGAAAACCGTCCTACAGCGAGAACGCCGGGTTCCATGCGGAACCCGGCGTCTTTGTTGTTTCAGGGGCAGGACGGCGTCCTGCCTGTCAGATTACTGGCGGACGGCGCTGCGGCGCAGGCCGTAGACAGCTGCCAGGGCGAGCCCGGCGGCCACGACCACCAGCCATAGCAGGTTGGTCGCGCCGCTGTCGGCGTCCACGTTAGACAGCGTCACCGCAGTCGGCGTCAGCATGGTCGCGTTGATCGGACCGTTCAGCGACGTACTGCCGTTCAGGTCCACCGCTTCCAGCCAGTAGTAGTACGTCTGGCCGGCTTCGACGGCGAAGTCCTGGTAGGAGTAGCTGAAGCCCTGGGCGCTGCCGGGAGCCTGGCTGGCCACGCTGGCCAACTGCTCGCCCGGCGCAGCGTCCGAGGTGCTGCGATAGAGATTGAAGCCGGCGTTGTCGATCTCCGACACCGTCTCCCAGGTGACCAGGATGTGGTCAGTCTGGGCCGCAGCGCCGAAGTCGGCCAGGACGACTGCCAGTGGGGGTTGGATCTGGACCTGGAAGTCCTCAACCTCGCCCGAGGCAGCCCCACCCGTCGGGACAGTGACCTCACCTGCGACAAAAGCGATACGGCAGCGAATGTAGCTGATTCCCAGCGTGGGATTGGCGAAGCCGCTGAAGTTAACCGCGTAGTCCACTCCACCGCTGCCAGCCGGCACAGCCACGTTTGCTGATTTCTCACCTGTGTCCAGGAAATCACCATCCCGGTTGAAGTCGATGTAGCAGACCAGCGTGGCTGCAGTGCCCGTATTGTTGGTGGCTCGCACGGTCATCGGCAAGCTGGTGAAGCCAGTGGTGATCACCGGCAACGTCGCGATACTATCCTCGTCGTCGATATTGGACAGATCGTCCGAGGTCGCCGGGACATCCTGTAGAGTAGCAGGATCAGCGTCCGGGGCGACGTTACCCAGGCTCAGGCCAGTGACAATCACGTGGTACGGTCCATTGTCCGTGCCCACTGTGTTGTAGTTGCCTGTGCTCGTGCCTGCCCCGGTGTCCGGCGCATCGCCGAAGTCCGTTGGGCTGATCTGGATCTGGTAGTCTTCTACCTCACCGGTGGCTGCTGGACCAGTCGGGTTCGCAACCTCACTCGCGGCGGTTGCCAGACGGCAGCGCAGGTAGCTAACACCGGCCACCGGCGTGCCGAACCCACTGAACGTCAACCCGATGGTCTGCGCTGATCCGCTGTTGGGCACCGACGCTGAAGCGCTTTCGTTGGCGCCGAACACGCCGTCGCGGTTGAAGTCGATCCAGCAGGCCACGGTAGCGGCAGATCCCCTGTTGTTGAACACCGACACGTTCATGGGCACGCTGGTTGATCCAGTCGAGACCACCGGCAGCGTCGTCACACCGTCTTCGTCGTCGGTGTTGTTCAAGTCATCAGCAGTCGCCGCTGTATTCTGCAGCGTGCCGCTGTCGGCATCCGGCGCTACTGCGCCCAGGCGCAGATTAGACACGATCAGGTGGCTCGGCCCGTTGTCGGCCACAGTGGTGTTGTAGTTGCCTACACCGGTGCCGGCAGACGCATCCGGCGCATCGCCGAAGTCACGCTGCTGCGGGGTAATGGTCACCATGTAGTCCTCGACCTCGCCGTTGGGCGCCTGGCCCGTGGGCGTCAGGTTGGACTGCGTGCTACAGCGGAAGCGTGCACCGGTGGACGATGCCGTCACAACGCTCGGGATGTTGAAGTTGACCACGTTGAGCGCAGCGCCGCCGATCATCTGAACGTTGGAAGCGATCTGCTCGCCGGCATCGGTCAGACTGCCGTTGCCGTTGAAGTCGATCCAGGCATTGAGGAAGCAGACCTGGGCTCCGGTGTTGAAGGCCGACATGTCAACGCTGGCTGTGGCTGCCGAGCCGGCCGCCAGCGCACCGAAGGTCACGCCGTCTTCGTCATCGTTGCCGGCTGCGCACAAGCCCAGCCGCGGTGTCGTGACATTGGTATCATCGCCTTGAGCGGTCGCATTGGGCTGACCATTGTTTTCAGCGTCCACGCACTTGCCCATATAGGCAGCGCCTGAGAGCACGTGTGCAGCGCCGTTGTTGGCCAGCAGGGTCGGATACGGCCCGTCCGGCAGGTCACCCCAGTCCACGGCTGCTCCGGTGACGGTCACCATGTAGTCCTCAACCTCGCCGTCAGACGCCGCGCCGACCGGAGCCAGATTCTGCTGTGTGCTACAGCGGAAACGGGCATAGGTCGTGCCGTTGGTTGCGCTGCCTGGCACGCTGACCGCCAGGTTGTTGGCGCCGGCAGCCAGCAGGAGGTTAGTTGCCACCTGTTCGCCGGTGTCGTTCCAGTCGCCGTCAGCGTTGAAGTCGATCCAGCCGTTGAGGTAACATGCCGTCGGCGCTAAGCGCGAGGCCACGAGTTGTGCGGTTTGGCCGGCCAGCAGCGTCGGGATGGTCATGCCGTCCTCGTCGTCGTTGGCCACAGCACAGGAGCCATAGGTTGTTGCGCCAAACCCACTGGCAGCCCCGGTGTCATCGCCGGTCGCGGCAGCGTTCGGCTGTCCGTTGGCCTCGCTGTCGACACAGGCGCCAAGGTAGACGTTGCTATTCATGACGTGATGCGCGCCGTTGTCGCTGCCCTGAGTCTGGTAGTTCCCGGTGCTCGTGCCCGCGCCGGTATCCGGCGCATCGCCCCAGTCGTTGGTAGTATTGCCAGCCAGGATCGAGACCGTGTAGTCCTCCACTTCGCCGTCGGGCGCGGCGCCTGTCGTGCCCAGGCCTGACTGCGTGCTGCAACGGAAGCGTGCAAACGTCGTGGCCTGCGTTGAGGCCGCTGGCGGGGTCACAGGCACATTGTTAGATCCAATGGCCATCGCCAGGTTGGTCGCGATCTGCTCGCCGGTGTCGTTCCAGTCGCCATCGCCGTTGAAGTCGATCCAGGCGTTGAGCAAGCAGGCAGCATTGCTGACGGTAACAGTCAGGTTGCTCAGTTGTTGCTCGGTGAGCGTCGGGAAGGTCACACCATCCTCGTCGTCGTTGCCGGCGCACGTGCCGAACACTGGCGAACCTACAGCGACGTCGTCGCCGGTAGCCGCAGCGTTTGGCTGGCCGTTGGTTTCAGCGTCCACGCAGACGCCCATCCGTGGCCCGGCTGCGCCCAGCACGTGGCTGGCGCCGCCGCTGCCGGAGAGGGTCGGGTAGGTCGGATCAGGCGCGTCGCCATAGTCCAGGTTCGCATCCTGCTGGATGGTCACGCGGTAGTCTTCGACCTCGCCGTTAGGCGCTGAGCCGGTTGGCGTCAGGTTTTGGGTCGTGCTGCAACGGAAGCGTGCATAAGTTGGGCTGGTTGTGACCGCCACCGGCACGTTGAAGGGTACCGGCACCGAACCGCCGCCGTTGAGCGCCAGATTGGTTGCGATCTGTTCACCTGTGTCCAGCCAACTGCCATTGCCGTTGAAGTCGATCCAGGCATTGAGGTAACAAACCGGTGTGCCGGTCAGTCCAGTCATGTCGACCGAGGCTACCGCGGGCAGGCCGGCGACCAGCGCACCGAAGGTCACACCGTCCTCGTCGTCCAGCTTGGCGATGTCGTCGCCGGTAGCGGCCGCGTTCGGCTGGCCGTTTGGCTCGCTGTCAATGGTCGGTCCCATGCGGATGCCGGCCACGATGACGTGGTTGGCGCCGTTGCTGGCTGCCAGGGTCGGGTAGGTGGGATCAGGCGCATCGCCGTAGTCCCGCTCCAGCGCGAAGCCGAAGTCAAGCCCGTGGTTGTTGACGCCAGGACCGCCGGTCAGAACGCTGATCTGCGCCGAAGTGACCGCGCCGCCGGTGAGCACCTCAGTCGCATCCGAGTCGCGGATGTCGGTCAGCGGGTTGTTGCTGGTGTTGCCCTGCGCATTGGGGACGGTCGGTACTTTGAGACCCGTTCCGCCGCAGGCGGTTTGAAGAGCCGATGCGTTGCTACCAGTGGTTGACACGCTGATGGTGCAGTTGGAGTTGCGGGGAATAAGTCCGGCCGCGTTGGCGCTGGCATCCCAGATGGCATCGGTGAACAGATAGCCGCCAGCAGCCAGACCACTGCCACTGGTCGTGACCTCGGCATACTCCGCGCCGCAGGTCAGTCGCACTGTCACGCCATTGACCCCGGCCTCGCCCGGATCCTGGATGCCGTTGTAGGCGCCGACGCCGCCGACGCCGTTGTCGCACCACAGCCGGTTGCCGAGCTCCAGCGGCGCTGTGTCAACTAGCGCCTCGATGTCGCCCAAGCCGTTAGCTTTGCCGAACCAGTAGCAGCTATTTGTGGTAAGACAATTGGTGGCGTTGACGCCATATAGCCGGGTATGCCTCAGGCCGAGGCCCGCCTCATTGCCGGTGTTGATGTTGCCGTCACTGAGCACTGAGGGATAGGTCAGAACACCCCATGTTGTATTGAGATCGCCGTTGCCCTGCAAGGTGATAAAGGGGCTGTCGGCAACGTTGCTGAAGCGCGACAGGCCGCCGTCGCCGTAGCCGAACTGGTCAGCAATGGACACGGCGATGTCGGACCAACCAGCCTGTTGGAAGGTACCACCCATCATCGTCTGTTCGTGGCCGATATAGTTCAAGCTACTGATACCGGCGTTGACAGCCGGATTTCGGCTGCCGGGACCGGAGTCGTCCCAGTAGAACTCGCCGTAACCGGTGAAGGGGCTGCCAATGGAACCAGGGTAAGTTCCCGCAGTGCTGGGACCCTGGCCATTATCCGCGCCGGCTGAAGTCACGCCACCACATGTGCCGTTGTTTTCCAGCGTCCAACCGCTGCCATTCCAACAGGCGCGCAACAGGTCGCCCAGGCCGGCGCCGTCGTAGTCGTAGGCATAGGTGGACATCCAACTCGCAACGGGGGTGCCGCTGTTCGGGAAGTTGTTGGTGCCAGCGCCGACGGTCGGGTTAACATTCGGGCTGCGCACCCGATTGCCGGTGCGGTCGCCGTTGATGTCGCGGAAGCCCAGCACCAAGTCGTTGCCGACGAACGAGATATCGCTCAACCAGGGATGCGGATATTCAAGCTGTACCTGATTGCCGTTGGAGGACACGGTCCATCCGGGTCTTCCCGGACTGTTGCGACCGGCGTTGTGCTCAAAGTGCCAGTTCCAGTTCTGGGGCCAGGGAAGCCAGTTGGCGTTGTCGATAGTGTTCGAGGCGCCACTTATCAGCTCCTGACAGTTTTGGAGCGGTGTTCCGCCGACGTTCTTGGGGCCATTTGCGCTGGAGTTGCTTGCAAAGATGCAGCCGCGCGGATAGCCCAGGGCCACCGAGAACACAGGGCTGGCGCCAAATGCCTGCGTGGCCGGGTCAAAACGCCACACCTCGGCCTTGAGCTGGCTGGCATTCTGCGTCGACTTGGCCGTGCAGGTGACGCCAACATAGAGCTTGCCGTCGCTGAAGCCCAAGGCTCCAGGCACGGCGTCCGAGGAAACCGCGCAGGTGTTGGGGATCGCCACCGGCGATGCTGCCAGGGTCGTGATCGGCCAGTTGGCCGGGGTCGGATCAATGGGAAGCTGATAGAGTCTCTTGTCAGCCAGATTGACGACGTATAGAGTCTGTTCCGTATCGTCCTCTTCCAGATCGCCCAGTCCAATGGCGCCGACATTGGCCCAACCCACCGGGTCATGTCGCCAACAGCTCTGGCCATCCGACGGCGCGCCACCCGTGCCGGAACCACCGCAGCTACCCAGCGAACCTGAGTCGTAGTTAGTGCCGCCAGTACGTCGCGGATCGACGCCGGCCGGGTTGCTCGGTACCACAACACCAGTGCCTGGGTCGATGATCTTGTTCAGGTTGGCATAGACAGTGGCCGGGTTGGTGTTGGGATTAGGTGTGCCGCTCAAGACCTTTACGCCGTATATAGCGCCCAGTGGGTCGATTCCATTCAACCATCCGCTGGTCTGCTTTGGCCCGGTGTCAGCATAGGACTTGAAGTAGGTTCCGGCCAGGATCAGCTTGGAACGACGCTGGTAGATCATACCATACAGCGTGCCCGTCTGCGCCAGCGTTGCGTACGTGTCGTGCTGGTCGGTGGCAGCCAGGTTGCCGTTATCGTTGAAGCCGATGCCAATGATCGACTCATTGGGCTGCTCTGAGGTCAAGCCAGGCACGAAAGCCGGCAACCCCGAACGAGGACCGAAAGCAGTCCGCGGAGTGATAAGGTCGGGGTTGGTTTGGGAATAGTCGATGGGGTTGTTGAAACCGACGTTGAGTCCCGTCTGGCCACCGGTGGGTACGAAAACCACAGTGGTGGGGCCCGCTGCGCCAGCTTGCAGATAGCTCAGGCTGTTGTCTGCCGGCAACGTGAATTCGACACGGAAGCCGCTCGTACCGGTAGCAGTGAACGAGTAAACGCCACCGGCGCCACTTGTAGTTGAACCGGCGACATTGCCGTTGACATCGTAAGCCGTGATGATCACACCGGCAATACCGGGCTCTACGATGTTTGGAGCGACGGCATAGCTGGTCTGCCGCGTTCCATCTGCATTGTAGTCACGAAAGACCGTGCCGCTGATCGTGCCTGTTTCAGGCGCTTCAGGCTGTTGGGCGGGCGCGACCGACGCGACCGCGGGGAGTGCCTCCGCCGGCGCAGGGGCCGGCGCGGGAGAAACCGGCGCTGCCATGACGACGCTGGGCAAGATCATTGCCAGCATGATCAGCAACGGCAGGCCGATGCGGGTGAGTCGTCTTCCCTGACGGGAGACGGCTCGACGGGTGTGAGCTTGAGACATTGCTTTCCTCCTCAGATGGTGGAATCTACTTGAAACTGATGTGGGTCAAACACATTTAGGTTGTGGCTAGATCGCTGTCGTCGGCCGCGACTGAACAATACGCCGGCGCCGGAGATTCTGTCGCGCGCCGGCCGGCAGTGGTCAGCGCAAGGTATTTAGCTTGAAAACAAGTGATCGAAAAGTCACTGGCTACTCATTTTCTCACAATTTCGGGCGTCCCGGATTTGGAACCAAAACTGGAGACAGGCTGTGGAGTGTTCGTGACCAAGTATAACTAGTTCAATCCGGGCGGCAAATTAGCGACTTTCCACCATAGAAATAATAACATGGTTTAATGTTGGCAGGTCTTACAATCTGCTTACAAGAAGTTCGACTGACTCTGTAAGAGACTGTTTGAAAAGTCGCCTGTTCAGACTTCGGAAGTCGCCGAGTCAACAAGAGTAGCCTGTCAAAACCGTTGTAGGCCAGTCGTGACAGTCAGTCGGCGACTTCCGAAGTCTTTTCAAACAGCTTCTAAGAAGCTGCCACAAAAGGTCGCGACAGCTCGAAGGGTCGCCCGACCGGCAGTCTGTGCAGCTCTCGCTCCGCATTTAGCACGAAGCTCAACTTCTATCAAGAAGTTGAGCTTCGTCATGCAAACCAGCGAACATCAGATAGCCGGAAGCTCAGCTCAAACGCACCAACGGAGCTTCCAGCTATCTGGCAGACAGGCGCCTATGGCGTAACAGTCACATTGCTGAAGGTCGCAGTTGACGTAGCCGAATTGGTGTGCGAGGTCACCGCGAGGCCGACGTAGGTTGCCGATCCCATGGCGATGCTCGTGCTGCCCATCTGCGTCCACGTCACGCCGTCGGCAGACCGGTAGGTGGTGAAGGTGTTGCCCGAACGGGTCACCCGCACCCAGACCGGCACGTCGCCGCTGCCGCCGCTGATGTCGCTGGACGAGCTGCCGGCCGTGCTGCGATATTGCATACGCACCCCGTTGGAGCCGGACACAACCGCCATCACGTGACGGGCGTTAGCCGCCAGGCTTTCGCGGATCATGACGCCAGCCTTGGACCAGACGTCAGGCTTGGTCTGCGACGTGACCCGCGCTGTCACCGTGCCGTTGCCGGTCAGCGGCAGATAGACGAAGCGGAACCCGTCAGCCGTGCCCCAGATGTCCGCACCCGAGCCGGTGACTGTGTGGACGCCGCTGCTCAAAGTGGAGCTACCGGCGATCGCGACCGAGCCGATGTCCTGGCTGACCCAGGGCGATGGTGTCGGCGTAGGCGCCGGACCGCAGGCGCTTTCAGCCGGGCCGCTGCCGCTGTTGCCGTTGGCCACCGCGCTGGATGAGGTGCTCAGCCAGATCCGGTCGACCACCATGCCGTCCTCGCGCATCCAGAGTGAGAGAACGTGTTCGCCGGCCGAGGGAACGGTGACCGCAGTCTGCTGGCTGCCGTTGCTGTTGCGTTGCCAGGTGTAGCCATTGCTGTTGAAGCCGGTCAGACCGAGGCCGCTGTCGGTGGTCACAGCCACGCCGTCCAGCCCGACGTGGATCGAGTCGTTGTCGCCCGCGCTGGCCGGGGCATAGCCGCGGACGTAGACGTAGTAGGTGCCTGCCGCCTGGAAGTTGATGCGATACTGCATCTGCGGCCCGTTGGTGCTCAACGCCGTGTTGACACCGCTGTCGGTCAACGCTTGCATTGCGCCGTCGCCGATGTAGCCGGACGGGCTGGCGACAGCTGACCATGTCTTGCTGGCGGCGTTGCCGCTGCCCGCCAGCAGGCTGGTGTAGTGCTCAGCTTCCACAACCACTGCGCCGCCGGTCGCGTTGAAGGTGCTGCCCGCGACACAAACATCCGACACGGGGGTGGCTGTTGCAGTCGGCGTCGGCGGGACCGGCGTGTTGGTCGCCGTCGCAGTTGGTGGGATCGGTGTGTTGGTCGCGGTCGCGGTTGGCGGCACTGGCGTGTTGGTCGCCGTCGCGGTCGGGGGTATCGGTGTTTTGGTTGCAGTCGCAGTTGGCGGCACCGGTGTATTGGTTGCTGTTGCCGTTGGCGGGACTGGCGTGGTGGTCGCGGTCGCGGTTGGCGGGGCCGGTGTGGACGTTGGTGGAACCGGTGTCGGTGTCGGCGCCTGGCAGTCAACCATCCAGGTCACCGCGGCATCCCACAGCGCCCAGCCGGCTGTGGTGTAGTTAGCGCCGTAGCCGTTGAAGAAGCCCAACCGGCGGGCCGGCGCAGTCAGCCCCACCATGCTGTCGCCGGTCTCGTAGGCGAAGATCGCAGCATGGGTGCTCTGCCCCACGATCGAGGCGATCAGATCGGCGCTGGCCGCCGGCGCGCCCCAGAAGTAGGTCTGCGACGACGTGCTGGTCGTCACCGCGCCGTTGAGACCGGCTGCCAGTGGATGCCCGCCAGCCACTACAAGCTGCGTCTGCCCTGACTGGTCGCCCATGTTCGTCCCGTAGGTCGTGCCTGTCATCTGCATGTCATCCAGCAAGGCAGGCTCCCAGGTGATCACCGGGACGGCCACATCACGGAATTTGATGTTGATGTTGCCGGAAAGCACCGAATCGGAGATGATCACCAGCGCCTTGCCGGCCGCGTCAGAGGACAGCGCCTGGCTTTCGCTGCGGATCACCACCGCATAGCCCTGGCCGGTCAGGTGGTTCACCAGGGCCTGGTCGCGAGCTTCCAGCGGGTTGGTGGCGCCGACAAACAGCACGGTTTGCAGACCACAGACCGCTTGCGTTGGCGTTGCCGTGGGTGGCGGCACGGGTGTATTGGTGGGTGGCACTGGCGTATTGGTCGCCGTTGCAGTCGGCGGCACCGGCGTGTTGGTTGCGGTGGCCGTCGGTGGCGCGGCCGTCGCTGTGGGTGTCACTGGCGTGCTGGTCGCCGTCGGCTGCGGCGTTGCCACAGCCTGATCGTTCAGGATGGCGGTACCGAACAGGCTTGGGTACTGCCAGGCATCGTCCGTCGTGGCCCACCACGCCAGTTTGGTATCGCGGTTGCCGCCATCGTCGTCGTCGTTGACCTGCATCTCCAGGCCGAGTCGGTAGCCGTTGACCGGACTGACGCCGATCTGTGCCAGCGGCAGCCGCAGTTCGACGACGTAACCACCCGGCACAGCTGCGACCGCGGCCGTGGCGCCGGCAGGCACGGCTGCCGAGTTGGCGCCGGCGAGCACGACGTTGCCGTCATTCCAGCGCACCGCCAACTGGAAGTCATTGACCCCATCATAGCCGCTCGCACTGTGGCTGTAGTCGCCGTCGATAAAGATTTCGATGCCGTCGTCGTTGTACCAACTGGTCCCGCTGTCGTTGACAAGCGTCTCATCGGTCACCTGCATCATCAGATACAGATTGGTCGCGTCGTAGAGTGCGCGGTAGCTGGCCGAGAGATCGCTGGCCGGCACAGCAGTGCCGACGATGACATTGGCTTCATTGTATTGGCCGGCGCCTGTCCAGACGGCATCCACCACGCCGTCGATGACCGGCGCAAGGTTGGTGCGATAGATCGTCGCTGCGCCTGCAACTGGCGTGGCCGTTGCGGTCGCTGTCGGCGGGACGACCGGCGTGTTGGTCGGTGATGGAGTCGCTGTCGGTGGAATAACTGGCGTGCTGGTGGGTGACGGGGTTACGGTGGGTGATGCGGGCGTGTTGGTCGGGGTCGCCGTCGACGCCACCAACTGGTTCAGCGTCGCCGGGCCAAAGACGTTGGGAAACTGCCAGGAGTTGTCGCTGGTGGCAGTCCAGGCCAGCTTGCCGTCGCGGTCGCCGCCATCGTCGTCGTCGATGACATGCACATCCAGCCCGAAGGCGTAGCCGTTGACCGGGTTCATACCGACCTGGCTGACGGGCAGCGCCACCTCCAGCCGGTAGCCGTCCGCGGTTGCGACCATGCTGAACTGCGCGCCGGCCGGCACGGGCGCCGAGTTCGCGCCGCGCACGATGACCGGGTCGTTCCAGCGGAAGCCCAGCTCGTAGTCGTTGACGCCGTCGTAGCTGCCGCCGCGGCTGTTGTCGCCATCGAGGTAGATCTCCACAACATCGTCCTGATACCAGGTCGCGCTGTCCTTGACCAGCGTCTGGTCACGGACATCCACCAGGATGTAAAGGTTGCTGCCGTCGTACAGAGTGCGGTAGCTGGCGTTTAGATCCTTGTGGAAGTTGGGCTGCGTCCCCAGCACCAGGTTATTGATCGGATAGCGGTTAGCAGCGCTCCAGGCGGCGTCAACTGCGCCATCGATCACCACCGGCGCAGTTGCCTGGTTGACCACCGCCGCCGTGGGTGCAGGCGCCGCGCCGCGGATGCGATAGATCTGTCCGCCGGAAATGCTCGCAACGTATAGCTCACCGCTGACATCCTCGCCGAAGGTCGAGGGAGATGCAATCGAGCCGGTCGGCAGGACGGTTGTGTTGGTCAGGCTGCCAGGGTTGCCGGTCAACGTGCGGATGGAGGGCCGGCAGTAGTCGCTGTAGAAGTATGCGCCGGGCAGGTCGAGATATTTGGTGCCGCGATAGACGTAACCGCCAGTGATGGAGCAGTCACTGGTGCTGTGCGTGAGCTGGTACACCGGCATGTTGTAGGCGCTGGCCGGCTGGCACTGGGTGTAGTCGTAGAAGTTATAGTACTCACTGGCCGCGTGGGTGCCCTCAAAACAGGACCAGCCGAAATTGAGACCGCCCACAGTGCCAGGTGCGATGTAGTCGATCTCTTCCCACTGGCTCTGGCCCACATCAGCGATCCAGCCGGCGCCGTTGGCACGGTCGAAGCTGAAGCGCCAGGGGTTGCGCACGCCAAAAGCCCAGATTTCGTCACAGCCGTTGCCGCTGCCGTTGGTAAAGGCATTGCCGGCCGGGATGCTGTAATTGGTTCCGCCGGCGATGGTGCAGTCGGGGCCGGTGGAGCCGGTGGCTGGCGTGTCAACGTCGATGCGCAGAATCTTGCCCAGCAGATCGTTCGCTCCCTGGCTGAACATCTGCACCGGCGCCTGGCCGACGCTGGCCCAGTAGGACCCCCCGCCGTCGCCGGAGGCGATGTAGAGGTAGCCGTCCTGGCCGAAGTGAATGTCGCCGGCGTTGTGGTTGCCGTAGGGTTGCTCGAACTCCATGAGAATCTGCTCGCTCGCGACCGTGGCCAGATTGGCGTTGCTGCCGCTGCGGGTAAAGCGCGAGATGCGCGTCCGGTCGTTGTTAGTCCCCGGCGGGTCGTAGGTGTAATAAACGTAGAAATAGCCGTTGACCGCGTAGTTGGGATGGAACGCGAGACCCAGCAGTCCCTGCTCGCCTTCGCTGTCATCCACCGGACCGGAGATGTCGAGGAAAGGTGTGCTCAGCAACGCCCCGTTTTCGTCAATGATACGAATGCGCCCGGCCCGCTCAACGACAAAGAGACGCTTGTCGCCGGCGTTGGTGATCACGACCGGTTGTGCCAGCCCGCTGGCAACCTGCTGCAACGTGATGGCTGAAGGCGGCGGCACCGGCGTAGGAGTCGGGTTGTTACTGCCATTCTGCACGGTGATCGCCATGCTGGTGTTATTGACGCCGTCGCCGCTGGTGTTGCCCTGACCGTTGGTCGAGTTGCCGGCCGCGTACATGGTCACGACGCCATTGCTGGCCGGCGCGGTCCAGTTGTAGGTGAACTGCACCTGGCCGCCGCTGAAAAACTTGGGGTCGTTGTGGGTGATCTCGCCCGCCAGCAACTCGGTTTCGCTGTTGACAGGTGCGAAGGTCCCCACGAAGCCGCTGGTGGAGACGTTGAAGCCGCCGGTGACACCTGGTCCGCCGGTGAGGGTCACCACGTAGCTGTTGGTGCTGCCGGCGTTGACCACAGCCGGCCCGCTGATAGTGACGGATGGGGTGGACGCGCCCGGCGAGTGACATGCCGTGCAGTTCTGTCCGGCGTTGGTGGCCGGATTACCGGAGAATCCGACCCGTCCACCTGCGCTGGCGCGCGCGTCATCCGATCTGATGGCGATGAAAACTGCAACGACAAGGACAAGTGCAATCAATGCGAGAACCCTGGCTGGTCTCATGAAACCTCCGGTCTATTCAGCTGTGGCCGCCCCAGGTTTGGGCGAAAATGGGATGAGTACGATCGGGCTGCAAGGCCCCAGAATTATAAGGGGATAAACAGACAATAATCAATGGGAAAAAAGTACTGGTTGCGCGAGGAATTTGTTATCAGCGCAAAGGCCGAGCGAGTCTGTGACCAGAAAAACGGCTCCGGGAAGTCGGTGCTTCCCGGAGCCGCTTGGTCTCTCGATTTACGCCGGCGGTGGATCAGCGGTGACGACGGTAGACAATCGCGGCCGCGGCGGAAGCGGCCAGCAACGGCAGCAACCAGCCGGCTGGCATTGCAGCAGCCGGAGACGCGCCCAGACCGGTCGCTGCCACAGCCGTCGGGGTGCCGAAGAGCACACTGACCGGGCCATGCAACGATGAAGTGCCGGCCAAGTCCAGCGCTTCCAGCCAGTACCAGTAGGTCACACCGGCCTGGACGCCATTGTCGTCAAAGGAATAGCTGGCGCCCTGCTGGCTGCCCGGAGCCGCGCTGGGCACAAAGGCCAGCATCTCATCGGGCGCTGCGGGCGAGATGCCGCGGTAGAGGTTGAAGCCGGTGTTGTCGATCTCCGACACGGTCTCCCAGCTCACCGCCACATGGTCACCCTGGCTGGCAGCCACGAAGTCCGCCAACGAAACCGCCAGCGGCGTGTTGGTGACGGTGAAGTTGATCGTGACACTTTGCGTGCCCAGTCCAGCCCCGCCGGACTGCGTGAATGCCCGCGCTTGTAGCGTATGCGAGCCGAGGTTTGGCACCCACTCCAGCGGACCGCCAAGGTATTCGTATGGTGCGGTGCTGTCGATGGCCGGACTGCCATCATAGGTAAACCCGACGCTGCCGATGACAGCCGGATCGATGTTGGCACGGATTTTCAAGTTCGGCGGCAAGACGGTCAGTTCCACCGTGTCGCCGTTGTTGAGCGGACCTATGACCTGGTTGGTATCGCCATTCACAAGAGAGAAGCCAGTCACCGAACCACACAACAGCGCCCATTTCGTCGCCGCGTCGGAAAGCTTCCAGCCATCCGATGTCAGGCTGGCATGCCCGCCGAAGAAACCTACCCGGCGGGCCGGCGCGTTCGGCGCCAAGAGCATTGTTGAGCCGGCTTCAAAACCGAAGATCGCCACCCGGCTGCTGTCGCCCATAATCGAGCCAACCCGAACTGCGCTGGGAGCGGGAGCACCCCATGAATACGTAGCTGCGCTTGCGTTCGCGGCGACTGATACAGACAAGCCCGCAGCCAGCGGGTGGGTGCTGTCCAAAATGGCAAGCGTCGTCTGGCTGTTTTGAATACCGTGATCCTCGGGCGCGTCTCCGGTGAAGCCCATGTCGTTGAACAAGGCATCCTCCCAAGTGATGACACCGACGGTCACGTCACGGAACTTGGTCGTGACCGACGACGAGGCGACCGAACTGGAGATGATGACTAACTGTTTGCCCGCCGCGTTCGCGGTCTGCACCACATCGTCATCCACCACGACAACGGTGTAGCCGGCCGACCGTAAGTGACTGACAACCGCGGCATCGTCGGCTATGAGCGTTGCTTCCGGCGATCCCGCAACGAACAGAATCGACTGCGTGCCGCAGACAGCCGCATTTGGCTCGGCGGGCGGCGTGCCGTCGTCGAGGGTTGCGTAGGACAGGTTGGCCGGCGCCTGCCAGGCGTTGTCGGCGATGCCATACCAGGTCATCTTGGCGTCGCGCGGGCCGCCGTTGTCGTCGTCGTTGACGTGGATGTCGAGGCCGAAAACGTAGTCGTCAACCGGCTGCACGTCGATCTCTGCCAGCGGCAGACTGATCTCCAGCCGGTAGCCGTCGCTCGTGCCCACCATGCTGAACTGCGCGTTGGGCGGCACAGGCGCCGAGTTGGCGCCCCGGATGATCGCGGGGTCGTTCCAGCGGAAGCCCAGCTCGAAGTCGTTGACCCCGTCATAGCTCGGCCCGGCGCTGTGGTCGCCGTCGATCATGATCTCGACAATGTCGTCATCGTACCAGTTCGGACCGTCCTTGATCAGCGTATCGTCGCGCACTTCAACCAGGAAATAGAGGTTGCTGTCGTCGTACATGATCCGCCAGGTGGCCCACAGGTCGCTTTGGAACAACACGCCGGTACCGATCACCAGATTGTTGTTCATCGTGTACTGGTTGGCGTCGTCCCAGGCCGCGTCCACAACGCCATCGATGGCCGGCGCAGTGTTGGTCTTGGTGACGACCGCTGTAGTCGGCCGCGGCTCGGAACCGATGATGCGGCTGACCGTGCCAGAACTGAGGCTGGCCACGTACAGTTCGCCCAACACGTCCTCGCCAAAGGCCGATGGGCTGGCGATGGCGCCGGTAGGCAGCACCGTCGTTTCGGTCAGCGCGCCCGGATCGCCGGTCAGCGTGCGAATCGAAGGCCGGCAGTAGTCACTGAAGAAGTATGCGCCGGGCAGGTCGAGATAACTGGTGCCGCGATAGACGTAACCGCCGGTGATGGAACAATCGCTGGTCGAATGGGACAGCTCATGGACCGGCGGGTCGTAGGCGCTGGCCGGCTGGCAGGCCGTGTTATCGAAATAGTTGTAGTATTCGGCAGTGGCGTGCGTGCCTTCGAAACATGACCAGCCGTAGTTCAGTCCGCCCACCGTGCCGGCGGCGAAGCGATTCACCTCCTCCCACTGGCTCTGCCCCACGTCTGCGATCCAGCCGGAACCGTCGGCGCGGTCGAAGCTGAAACGCCAGGGGTTGCGCACGCCAAAGGCCCAGATCTCGTCGCAGCCGTTGCCCGTCCCGTTGCTGAATGCGTTGCCGGGCGGGATACTGTAATTCGTCCCGCCGGCGATGGTGCAGTCGGGACCGGTATCAGGACCGGCCGGCGTATTGACATCGATGCGCAATATCTTGCCCAGCAGATCGCCCGGTCCCTGGCTAAACATCATCGGCGGCACCTGGCCGACGCTGGCCCAGTAGGACCCGCCGCCGTCGCCGGAGGCGATGTAGAGGTAGCCGTCTTCGCCAAAGTGCATGTCACCCGCGTTGTGGTTGCCAAAGGGCTGCTCGTATTCCATCAGGATCAGCTCGCTGGCAGCGTTGGCCAGGTTCGCGTTGCCGGCGCTGCGGGTAAAGCGCGAGATACGCGTGCGATCCAGATTAGTCCCCGGCGGATCGTAGGTGTAATAGACGTAGAAGTAGCCGTTGTTGACGTAGTTGGGATGAAAAGCCAGCCCCAGCAGCCCTTGCTCGCCTTCAGTGCTATCGACCTGGCCGGTGATATTCAGGAACGGCGTCCCCAGCAGCGTTCCATTGGCGTCGATGATACGGATCCGCCCGGCGCGCTCGACGACGAAAAGCCGCTTGTCGAAGGCGTTGGTGATCACTACCGGCTGCGACAGACCGCTGGCCACTTGCTGCAAAGAGATGGACGAGGGCGGCGGCGGCGGTGTGGGGGTCGGGTTGGGGTTGCCGTTCTGCACCGTGATCGCCATGGACGTGGTGTTGACGCCATCGCCGGCCGTGTTGCCCCCGCCGTTGGTCGAGTTGCCGGCCGCGTACATGGTCACGACGCTATCGCTGGCTGGCGCGGTCCAGTCAAAGGTGAACTGCACCTGCCCACCGCTGAAGAACTTGGGATCGTTGTGCGTGATCTCGCCTGCCAGCACCTCGGTCTCAGCATCGACCGTGCTGAACTGGCCCAGAAATCCGCTGGTTGACGCATTGAACCCGCCGGTCACGCCCGGCCCGCCGGTGATGGTCACGACGTAGCTGTTGGTGGCGCCGGCATTCACTACCGCCGGTCCCGCGATAACGACTGCGGGCGTGGCGGCGCCCGCAGTGTGACATGACGTGCAGTTTTGCCCGGCGTTGGTGGCCGGGTTGCCCGAAAAACCAACTCGCCCGCCGCCGCTGGCTCCCGCGATTCTGGCCATGGAAACAGCAATCAGAACAAACAGAACTGCCAACAAAACCGACCACTTCAACGCTCTCATGAGTCCTCCACAGTAAATATCAATTGTTATCCTGTCCGAAAATCAATGTCAGGAAACCGGCTGGCGATTGTCGGGATTATCGCGCACAGACGTCGTCAAACACAAGATCAATTTCCAGGTCGCACGAGGCGCGCAGTCGCCGGAGTCATGCTCCGGCGACTGCTGCTCACCCGACACCGATGGGCTGAATCGGCAGGCTCAAGTGAGCTTGCGTCGGCCTTGCCATACTGCGCCAGCCAGCACTACCAGTGCGGCCAGCGCCGCGAGCCAGAGTCCGCCAGTGGGTTGCGGCTCAACGCCGGCCTGCAGGTCACGGATCGTGACGGCCGTCGGCGTTTGTACGGTCGCGTTCACCGGACCGTGCAACGACGTGCCGCCTTGCAGGTCGACGGCTTCCAGCCAGTAGTACCAACTCTGGCCGTTCTGAACGGCGAAGTCTTGATAGGTGTAGTGCGCACCCTGAGCACTGCCGGGCGCCTGGCTGGGCATGTTGACCAGAAGTTCCTCTGGTGCGACATCAGTCGCGCTGCGATAGAGGTTGAAGCCGGCATTGTCGATCTCCGACACGGTTTCCCACGTGACAAGCACGTGATCCCCGGCCGGTGTTGCATCGAAGCCAGCCAACGCGACGGCCAGCGGCGTGTTAGTGACAGTGAAGCTGAGGCTCAGGGCCTCGCCTCCCGTTCCGCCGCCGTCAGCTGCTGAGAAGGGTTGGGCGCTGATCGTATGTTGTCCAACGTCCGGAGTCCATTCTAGCGGCACCGCGCCGTACTGGTAAGGCGCGCTGTTGTCGGTGGACGAGCTTCCGTCGAAGTTGAAGACGACACTGCCGGTGACCGCCGGATCGGTGTTGGCCCGGAAAGCGATGTTGGCCGGCAACGTCGTCAGTTCCAGCGTGTCGCCGTTGTTGAGGGATCGTACGACCTCACCGGTGTCGGCGTTGACCACCGAGAAGCCGCCGCTGACCGATCCGCATTCCAGCGCCCATTTGACAGCCGCGTCGTAGAGCGCCCAGCCGTTTGCTGTGAAGTCGGAACCGTAGCCGTTGAAGAAGCCTACCCGGCGTGCCGGCGCTTTCATGCCTACCATAGAATCGCCTGCGTCATATCCGAAGATTGCGGCGTGGTCGGGGGAGCCGGCGATGCGGGCGGCGACGGCTGCCGTGGCGGACGGCTTGCCCCACAGGTAGGACTGGGATGCGGCGGTTGTCGTCACCAGCCCGGCTGGCAGACCAGCCGCCAGTGGATGCCCGGAACTCACGATATTGACCTGTGTCTGGCTGGCCTGGCTACCGTAGTCCGTATTGCTCACAGTGCCCGTCATGTTCATGTCATCAAATAGCGAGGACTCCCAAACCATCACGGGGATACTTAAGTCGCGAAACTTCGTGTTGACATTGGTAGAATCGACCGAATCTGAGATGATGATCAGGTCAGCGTCGAGGGCATCGGCAGCAGTGGCCTGGGTTTGGCTGCGCACAGTAATCCCGTAACCGGATGTGGCAAGGTGGTTGACAAGGATCTGATCGCGATTCTCCAGCGGGTTTGTACTGCCGATGAAGAGCACCGTCTGTTGGCCGCATGCTTCAGACTGCTGAACTCTGACCAACTCGATGCCGTTGCCGGTCCCCAGATTGCGCGTGTACTGCTTGTCTACCGGGTTGTTCCAGTGTTCATGCACGCCCTGGCTGGTCATACGCACACCATCGTGCTCTGGGTCATAGAATGTTCCAGATGGCGGGTTGTCGGCCAGCGCCATTTCGTGCATGTAGTCCTGCACGCCTTCGTTGGCCAGGGCCAGATCGGGCCACTGCTGGCTGAGGAAGTCGAAGGCCACCGAGTCGATGGCCACCTGGTCCATGGACAGGAACAGGCTGGCCGGCCACTGGCCGTTGAATGGCGCCATGGCCCACTTGGACGGCACACCATTCCATCCCTTGCCGCCATAGATGCCGTCTATCATGTACAGCAGCGTTTTGCCGCCCATCTGCTGGTGGCCGTTGAGGTCTACCAGCGGCCGGTATTGCGCCATCTGGCCGCGCTGCGGCCAGGCGTTGGAATCGGTCTCCAGCGGCAGCCGCAGATGAATATTGTAGTAGTTGGTCGTGGGCGGTTTGCGCTCATCGGAGTTGCCGCCGCTGAGCGAGCCGAAGTGGTTCTTGGCAGTGACTGTAATGCCGTTGCGTTCATGCACCTTGAGGATGGCAAAGTCGATCACGTACTTCGCGTCGGCAATGGCTTGCAGGATGTAGTCCTGGTTTTTGCCGTTGGCCTCGCTGGTGCTCCAGTAAAGCGGCACGTTGCTTCTGGCGGCCGCTGTGCGACCCAGCGTGCCGCGCGCGTCCATGTAGTGAACGTTGGGAAATGCAGTATGGACCGGGTTGTACAGCTCGTTGACCCACAGGCCGGTCGAGTCGCCGATAGTGATGTTGGCCTGGGCGACCCCCGCGACGTTGACCAGCTGATTCAATAAGGCGATCATCAGTTGCGGCGATTGCCCGATGTAGGTCCAGCTTGTCGGCGATGAGCCAATGCAGCTGATGGTCCAGTTGTAGTTGCTGTCGGCACAACTGTTGGAATAGGACGTGGTCAGGTTGATCTTGATGAACACCTTTTCGCCGGCCTGGTAGGGCGCGCCGCCGTTGAAATAGCGGAAGATCGCATCCCAGGCTGAGCTGCTGGTACCCGCGCCAGCGTAACCGGTCAGCGCCCACTCCATCATTTCATTGGCCTTCGGCTGGCTGATCTGGTCATACCAGCGCTGGCCGGCTGTCGTGCTGGTACCGTTCCAAACGGTGACAGGAGGATCATAGGACCAGGCTACGCGGCCCGGTGACAGGCCTTTGGCGACGCCGATGGGCTGGTTGGCTGGATGTGGCGTATACTCGATATGTTCGGGGGCCTGCCCGGCCTGCGCGCCTTGTGGCAGGGTTGCGGCTGCCCAGCCAACACCGATCAGTGCGATCAACACCGCCAGCGCGCCGGTCAGGTAGCGGGCTTGCTGGAAGCGGCCACGTGCGTGCCTGAAGGCAACTGACGCACCGGCCATGCCTGCCAGCCACAGGACGAACCCTGACGCCAGTGGCGCTGCAACGCGCTGGCAGGGATAGGCCGCGCGGGCAGGCTTTGGCACGACGCGGATCAGAAACCATACCAGCGCCAGAAATCCCACAAGCGGCAGAAAAACCCGGCGCCAACCCTCTGGCCGGCGCACAGCAATAACCCTTCCCGTCTTGGGACAGACCTTGAACACCTTGTTCTTGATCTCGTTCATCGTTCACCTTCCAAGGCGATCTTCATCGCCAGTTAGCCGGTCCCGGATGGCCATATCGGCCATCCGGGACCGGGAAATTGTCGCTTATGGGACGATGGTAAACCCATCAACTATCTCGCCGGCGAAGCCGTTGGCCGAACCGTCCCAATAGAGACCAGGGCCGTACGTGCAGGCGGTGTTCGATCCCAGGGATGTCGGCGTGCAGATGAAGATATCTGCGCCGTCACCGCTCACGCCGGTCACCGAAAAAGCTCCGACGGTCGTCAGATAGAGCTTGCCAGTGGTCACGTCCAACCAGGCGCCGTTGACATCCTCAGACGATGACTGGCTCAGGCCAACGTCAGATCCGTCGAAGTACATCGCCCAGGTTCCGCTGGTAGTCTGGCCAAGCTGGGAAGCAGTGAAGACCAGCAAGTCCTCATCGGCGCCGGACACACCCGGCACGCTGTACGATCCGGCCGTGCTGATGACCAGCTTACCGTCAGCCGTGAAGGTGATGGCGTCGATGTCCTCACTGCTGTTGGACAGTCCAACGTCGGAACCGTCGAAGTAGAACTCAAAGCTGCCAGCCGTGTTTGTTCCCAACGACGTGGGCACGAAGCGCACGATGTCGGAGTCATCCACGGTACCGAGGCCGGATACAGTGATGGCGCTGGCGAAGCTCATCAGAATGGAGTTGTCAGTCCGCACCGAGTAAGCGATCACATCGGCAGTGATGCCAACGTCTGAGCCGTCCCACAGCATGCTCCATGCTCCGGTCGTCTTGTTGTATGCCAGGATATCCTCGTCGTTGAACGCCACCCCGCCAACATTGCCAGCCGTGGTCGAACTGACGTACATCATGTTGGTTGTGGGAGGAGGTGTAGTCGGTGTGGGTGTCGGCGGCACTGGCGTCGCTGTCGGCGGGACTGGCGTCGCTGTCGGCGGCACAGGTGTTGCTGTCGGCGGCACTGGTGTGTTGGTGGCAGTTGGCGGCACCGGTGTTGGTACCGTACTGCTGCTGAGCGCTACGCTTCCGAACTGGCTTGGATACATCCAGGTGTTGTCATCCAGGCTGTGCCAGGAGATCTTGGTGTCCCGATCTCCACCGTCATCGTCATCGTTGACCTGCACTTCCAGTCCAAACTGGTAGCCAGCCGTCGGGTTGATGGACAGCCCCGACAGAGGCAGCCGCATCTCGAGCCGGTAACCGCCGGGCGCAGAAGCCAGGCTGGCCACCGCGCCAGTGGGCACCGGCGCTGAGTTCGCGCCGGCAATGATCGTGTTGCCATCGCTCCAGCGCACACCAAACTGGAAGTCGTTGGCATCATAGCTGGCGCCCTGGCTGTGATCGCCGTCCACGAATAGCTCGACGCCGTCATCGAAATACCAGGAAGTTCCGCTGTCGTTGATCAGTGTCTCATCGCTGACGGTCACCAGCAGGTAGAGGTTGGTGGCGTCGTATAGCGCCCGGTAGGAAGCTGAAAGATCAGCCGCCGGCACAGCACTGCCGATGATCACGTTCTGGATGGGATACTGGTTGGCGCCGCTCCAGACCGGGTCGATTGTTCCGTCGATTACCGGCGCAAGATCGGTGCGCAGCACGACACCATCAACGGTCACCGGAGTCGCTGTTGGCGGAACTGGTGTGTTGGTTGGAAGCGGAGTCGCTGTTGGCGGCACCGGGGTGTTAGTTGGAAGCGGCGTGGCAGTTGGCGGCACCGGCGTGGCGGTTGGTGTCCGCGTCGGCGTGTAGGTCGGAGTCGCTGTCGGTGGCACTGGCGTATTGGTCGGGATCGGCGTCGCAGTGGGCGGCACCGGCGTATTGGTTGGTGTCCGCGTTGGCGTGTAGGTCGGAGTGGCTGTCGGCGGCACCGGTGTATTGGTCGGGATCGGCGTCGCAGTGGGCGGCACCGGCGTGGCGGTTGGTGTCCGCGTCGGCGTGTAGGTCGGAGTCGCTGTCGGCGGCACAGGTGTATTAGTCGGGATCGGAGTAGCGGTCGGCGCCTGGCAGTTAACCATCCATGTCACCGCGGCGTCCCACAGCCCCCAGCCGGCGGCGGTAAAGTCGGCGCCGTAGCCATTGTAATAGCCAAGCCGGCGGGCCGGCGCCGTCAAGCCGATCATCGCGTCGCCCGGCTCGTAGGCAAAGATTGCCGCATGTCCCGACTGACCGACGATCGTCGCGATGATATCAGCGCTGGCCGAGGGTACGCCCCAGAAGTACATCTGCGCGGCGTTGCTGGTCGTCACCGTTCCACTGAGGCCGGCTGCCAGCGGATGGCCGCTGTTAACGACCAGTTGCGTCTGGTTCGATGCATCGCCGCTGTTGGTTCCGTAGGCTGTCCCGGTCATCATCATGTCGTCCAGCAAAGCGGGTTCCCAGGTCATCACAGGCACCGCCACATCGCGGAACTTGATGTTGACATTGCCAGAAGTGACCGAATCCGAGATGATCACCAGCGCCTTGCCGCTGGCATCGGACGACACCGCCTGGCTCTCACTGCGCACAACCACCGCGTAGCCCTGCCCGGTAAGACGATTCACCAGGACCTGATCGCGGGCCGGCAGCGGATTGGTGGAACCAACGAACAGCACGGTCTGTACGCCGCAGACCGATTGTGTCGGCGTCGCGGTGGGTGGCACCGGTGTGCTCGTCGGCGGCACCGGCGTATTGGTCGGCGGCACTGCTGTGTTGGTGGCCGTCGGTGGCACCGGTGTATTGGTTGGCGGCACTGCTGTGTTGGTAGCCGTTGGTGGCACTGGCGTGTTGGTCGGCGGCACTGCTGTGTTGGTAGCTGTCGGTGGCACTGGCGTGTTGGTCGGCGGCACCGCTGTGTTGGTGGCCGTCGGCGGCACCGGTGTATTGGTTGGCGGCACGGCTGTGTTGGTGGCCGTCGGTGGCACTGGCGTGTTGGTCGGCGGCACTGCTGTGTTGGTGGCCGTGGGTGGCACCGGTGTATTGGTGGCAGTCGGCGGCACTGCCGTTGGTGTAGGCGTCGGTGTCAACGGATTGATGTACATCAATTCGATGCCGTTGCCCGTGCCGAGATTGCGGGTATACTGCTTGTCAATCGGGTTGTTCCAGTGTTCGTGGACGCCCATGCTCTGCTGGCACGTCTGATCGTGTTCCGGATCGTAACATGTGCCCGAAGGTGGGTTATTGGCCAGCGCCATCTCGTGCAGATAGTCCTGCACACCCTCATTGACCAGCGCCTGATCAGGCCATTGCTGGCTCAGGAAGTCGAAACCCACCGAGTCGATGGCCACCTGGTCCATGGAAAGGAAGAGGCTGGACGGCCAGTCGCCGTTGAACGGAGTCATCGCCCAGGTGTACGGCGTGGAGTTCCAGTTCTTGCCGCCAAAGATGCCATCTACCATATAGAGAAGAGTCTTGCCGCCCAGGTTTCGGTTGCCGTTGAGATCCACCAGAGGCCGGTAGTTGCCCATGGTCGGCACCTTGGGTTCACTGGCCGAGGGCGCGCTGGGCAGCAAGTGGTGCAACTCCAGCCAGTTGCCGCTCACGCCGCGCAGTTGCGCCACCGGCGTTCGCAGCATCGAGCCGAAGTGATTCTTGGCGGTCAGAGTAATGCCGTTGCGATCGTGGGTCTTCAGGATCGCCAGATTGATCATATAGTCAGCCTGGGCAAAATAGTTCGGCACATAGTCCTGCGTCTTGCCGTTGGCCTCAGAAGTGCTCCAGTACATCGGAACTGAGCTGAACGAGGCCCGAGTTCGCCCCTGCTGACCATAGTTGTCCAGGTAAACCACGTTGGGGAAATCGTTGTGCAGCGGCACGTACAACTCGTTGATCCACAGACCGGTCGGATCACCGATAGTGATGTTGGCCTGTGGCACACCGGCCTTGTTCACGAGTTGATCCAGCAGCGCGTGCATCAACTGCGGCGACTCACCGATCGCGTCGTAGTTCAGACCGCCGCCTGGAACCCAGTTGTAGTTGCTGTCGATGTTGGCAGTGCCTGAGCCAGCGTTCGAAGTCGTCAGATTGATCTTGATGGCGATTTTCTGGTTGGATTGGTAGGGAGCGCCGCCGTTGTAACTGCGGAAGATTGCATCCCAGGCCGCGGCGTCGGACGTAGTGTTGGCATAGCTGCGCAGCGCCTGCGACATCACCTGATTCGCAACCGACTGGCTGACGTGCTGCCACCACCGCTCGCCGGTTCCCGGTCCGGCCCAGTCGGTCAGATCAGGGTCATGGACCCAGACCACACGACCGGGCGCCAATCCCTTGGCAACACCGATGGGTTGGTTGGCCGGATGGGCCGTATACGCAACCGTTTCAGCCGCTGCCGGCGCCTGCAACGTCAATACGCCCCAACCAACACCCACGACAGCGACCACCACTGCCAGAGCGCCGGTCGCGAACCGCGCCTGCTGGAAGCGATTGCGCGCCTTTCCAAACGCAACGGTTGCCCCGGCCATGCCTGCAAGCCAGAGAACGAACCCGGACGCCAGTGGCATCGCAACCCGCTGGCAGGGATAGGCAGCCCGGCTCGGTTTGGGAACCACTCGCACGAGAAACCACACCAGCGCCGCAAAACCAATCAGCGGAATGAATATCCGGCGCCAACCTTCTGGCCGGCGCAGGCCCACGACCTTACCCGATTTCGGACATGTCTTGAAGATTGCCTGTTTAACGCGGTTCATGAAAACTCCTCTTGCTCCCTGGCATCGAAAAAGCGAGGCCAGGAGCTGATTGCCTTGGCCTCGCCGTTCCCATAGACGACTGCATTGCGACTAAACGTCCGTCCGCCAATGGCGCCGCCCCGACACTGGCAGCGCGCGCCAGCCCAACATGTCACCCGGGCAGCCAGCAGCACCTCGTTCTGCGCCATCTGGCGGCGGGACGTGGTAGGAAAAAGGTGCGCTGATCCCAAGCGATCCATAAAAGCCTGTCCTTTTACTGCACCCCTGATCGAAAACCTGATCCGGTTGCTGGACGAAAAACGATTTGAAATTGGAAACAATCTGGCTGCGTTGATGGCGATTCGAAGGTCTAACAAACCTATTTTAGTGGGGAAGAACAGGCGCGGTCAATAGTACTTTGGTACCCCTGATAGAAATTTCACGAAGACTACGCGATAAATTGGAGAATTTGGTGAAAAGAGGGTCAGAAAAACGGTCAAATGAGGAAATGCCAGTGCGTCGGTGCGCACTTCTGCGCGTACGCACTACACTGTCATAGCCCCCGCAGACAGGGTATCCAGCGAGCAGGCCGCATTTCCTCAATACGATTTTCCCAGTCTGCAAGCCAGCGCGCCGACGCTTCCCTTACCGGAAAGTCGGCCCGCTGGCTACGCCACCCCATTCCGTCCGTCCGGCAGGCGCAGGGCGCCCGGATGCGTCTTGCGCTTGCTTACGGTTGCCTGTCTTGAGCGTCTTCCACGACGAACCGTCCTGCGTCCGAATCGTAGTAGCTCAAGCGCCCGCTTTCCAGGCTGTATACCCAGCCGTGGAGGCTGACAGTCTGATTCTTCAGGGCGTATTGTACGACCGGATAAGTTTCGAGATTGCGCATCTGCAGCAGCACGCTCTGTTGGAGGATGGCAAGCTGGCGCGCATAGGGGTCAGCAAATGTCTGGTGCGCGTCGACCGAGGTCTTGGCCGGCCGCAGATTCTCCAGCCACAGTGCCAGGTTCGGCGTTTTCTGCATGTCCACGGTCGCGTCCAGCGCCTCGATCGCGCCGCAGTCGGTGTGGCCGCAGACGATCACATGACGCACGCGCAGTTTGTCGAGCGCAAACTCCAGCGCCGCGCCTACCGATCGTTGGCCGATGCCATAGGGCGGCACAACAGCGCCTACCGTCCGCACCACGAAGACCTCACCTGGCAGTGTCCCCAGCAGCCCGGCGCCGACGATGCGCGAATCGCTGCACGCGATCAGCAGCGCCTCTGGCGACTGCCCGTGGGTCACCAGATCGTGAAACAGATCCCGTTCCTGTTCAAAAAAGGCCAGACGCGCGGCCTGGCTGCGATCGATCAATGGATCGCGCGGCATAGCTCCTCCAATGGTATCAAGGTTTCAGGTCGGTGTGTCGAAAGCTGGTTGGTCAGAGCAGGTCGAGTGCGAAGGAACAACCGACTTCAAACGGCCAATCAGCCTTTCACATCAGCAGGCTGAGACAGGTCAGGCCGCCATCCGCTTTGGCAAACTCGCTGATGGGCACCGACAACACGCGCCAGCCGCGATGCCAAAGCTCGGCCGCGGTGCGCGGGTACACTGCAGGAACGAGCACCGTTTCACCAAGGGCCAGTACGTTGGCGGCCGGGCCTTCGCTCTCCGGCACGACGATCACATCCAGCCCGGCCAGTATCGGCAGGTCGCGGTATGCCGGCCACGCCAGAACGACCCCGGGGCCGTCGGCGTTGCGCGGCGAGCGTCCCAGGTAGTTTAGCCCGCTGAGCAGATGCAAGCCGGCCGGCACGGGAACCGTTTCAACGTCCATCCCCAGCGGCGTCACGGCAGCGCGCACTTGCTCTGCACCGGCCGCATTGGTGCGCTCCGACAGACCAACATACAGCGTGTTGCCGATGCGCAACACGTCGCCCCACTCCAGCGTGCCCGGCTCCTCGACCGCTGCCACCGGCCGGTCGGGAGGCAAATACGCTCGAATCGCGGCAATCTCCGCCTGCCGCGACGGCATGGCCGGACGGGCCAGCAAGACCAGTTCCGGCAGCACCAGCGCGACATCCTGCACAAAGCAAGCATCGGGCAAGCCCTCTGCGGGCGGCAATACCGTAACCGAAAGACCCGCTGCCTCCAGCGCCGCCACATACAGGCGGTGTTGCGCCAACGCCAATTCGAAATCGATCGCGGGTGCGCCCTCGACCTGTCCCAACGCATCGACAAACGAGAGGTCAGGTGGACGTACCAACGCGCTGTGTGGTGTAGCAGACATGGGCATCAATCCTGGGCAGGTGGCGTGCTGACAGTGATGGCGGTCAGTTGGTCGCCGCGGCAATCCATGATGTTGACACCTTGAACATTGCCGGCCTTGGGCGGCACTTCAGCCACGGCAAAACGGATGATCTTGCCAAGGCCGCTGACGCAGAACACTTCACTCTGCTCTGTGACGGCAGCAAGTCCGGCCAGTGCGTCGGTCTTCATGATGACCTTGCCTTGCCCGCCCGGCGATTTGTTGGCGGAGAAAGTATCATCGCCGCGGCGGGTGCCCAGTCCTTCGCCGCTGGCCAGGAAGATGGCATCGCTGCCATCGGCCGCGAGGACGGCCAGACCGACCACTGCGTCGTCCGGGCGGACCTGGATGCCGCGCACCCCCTCCCGGCGAATCAGCTGCTCGGCGAAGCGGTAGGCGACGCCGCTGCGCAGCGCGACCAGCACGTCGCCGCCGCCATGGGACAGGGTTGCCGCGGCCGGTGAGCCGCCCCGGGCCGGTTCAACCAACAACGTGCCGGGTTGCAGGCGGGGACCGACGTAGTTGCGATGGAACGAGCGCAGCAAGCCGCTGGCTGTGGCGATCAGTACGTTGGGGCGATCATCCTGCTCCTCGTCCAGCGCCAACAGCGCGCCAATGGTCTCACCGCCGGTGAACATCAGACGCTCGGGCAATGAGGCGCCACGGCCGCGGATCTCTGTCAGCGGCAACGTCTCGACCGGGACGCGAAACGCGCGCCCGCGGCTGCTCAATACCAGCAGGGCAGCGGCCTCGCGCGCGACCAGCACATGCGCCACCTGGTCATCACGGCTGGTCTGGATGTCGAAGACGCCCACGCCGCCCCGCCGCTGTGCCGAGTATTCGTTGACTGGTGTGCGCTTGCACAGCCCCTGAGCAGTGACGGTGATCACCATCACATCGTCGCCGTAACGCGGCGTGGGCACACTGGTGTTGGCCGACGGCTCGCGGCTTTCGCGGGCCAACGCGGCGCGCTCCCGCCGTGCCGCCGTGCCTTG
Organism: Anaerolineales bacterium; assembly: GCA_020634615.1. Classification (GTDB taxonomy): domain Bacteria; phylum Chloroflexota; class Anaerolineae; order JAAEKA01; family JAAEKA01; genus JACKBK01. The sequence goes on along the minus strand of JACKBI010000001.1, from coordinate 510,648 downwards.
CGCATCCATCAGTTCCTGCCGCAGGCGCGCGTTTTCCTGTTCCAGCGTCAGGATGTAGCGGCGCAATATCGGCGTCGCCTGCTCGATCAAGGTGTCAATTTCGTATTCATCACGCATTGTGTCCATCGCGGTGTTTTCGGGCATGTTGACTCCAGACGGTATGGTAGTGCGAAGAACTACTATACCACCGGAGATAGACGCGGTCAATCTCAGCAAGGCGAAATGCAGGGCTTCTCATAAGTCCCGCATGTGTCATGTTGAGCGGCTCGATAAGGCAACAAGCACGTTCACATTGCGCAGCGAGACATCTCGCGTACTCCATGAGAGACCCTTCACCTGCCTCGAATGCCTGCGCAGGTTGTTCGTCAGACCCGTTCCGGGTGACCGAGATGAGCTTGATCTCGACTTTTGAAAAGCTCTGGGCGAAATGTGCTGGCCGGCTTCGTGGATGTGAAGCGGATGCGCATCAGCTAACGTCACACGAGATTGACTGAAGAAACGCCGGATCTGCCCACAGGTTCGGCGCTTTGAGTTGGACGTGTCCGGCAACGTTTTATAAGAAGCTCGACTTTTTCGGCAAAGGTGAGCTTCTGTTTTCATGAACGGCACGCGTAACAGCCAGAAGTCCGGCTTTGCTGCAAAGCCGGACTTCGTTGGGGTGGTTGGCATATTGGTAATTTTCGCAGATTAATTTGACAAAATTACTTTGCTGGCATATACTTCCACTTGTTAGCCGGAACGACGATTTATTGAAAGAGTAAGTGACCATGGCGACTCAGGGCATTCAAAACAGTTCAACCCCCGCTGGGCAAATTCTCGAATACCTCCTGCGCAACACAACCGCTGGCATCAAAGACCTGGAAGACATGTTGGGCGTCACCGCGACCGCTGTGCCAGCAACTGGCCAGCCTGTCGGCCGAAGGCCTGGTTATCATGACCAGAGAGCGACAGGGCGTTGGCCGCCCACGCAACGTCTACAAGCTCACCGAACGGTCGCAGAGCCTGTTTGCCTGCTATTCCGATGAGCTGGCGCTGGACCTGATCCACGAGCTGCTGGAGACCGAGGGCACGGCCAAGCTGCGCTACCTGCTGAGCCGGGTGGGCGACAAACTGGCGATGCAGTACAGCCGTCAGATCAAGGGCGTTGCTCTGGGCGACAGGATTCCCGAACTTTCGGTCCTGCTGGATCGCCGCGGCATCCGCGCCGACATCGAGGATGCCAACGGGGTCATGATCCTGCACGAGTACAACTGCCCGTATCACGACCTGTCTTCTGTGCACCGTGACGTATGCGAGATGGAGCGTGACACGTTCTCCCAGGTGTTGGGAGCGGATGTGACATTGGGCAACTGCATCCACGACGGCCACAACAGTTGTCAGTTCGTGGTCAACGCAATTCCTGCGGCAGGCGGCAATCGCCACGCGACGAGCTTCCAGCCTGCCACGTAACCGATCTACCAAATTTCAATCTACCAGGTAAGCAAGACAAAATTTTTTCAAGGAGATACGTTTCCATGACGAGTGAGCTAGTTATTCAGAACCTTCACGTGGCGGTCAACGACGGCGGAAGGAAGTGTTGAAGGGCGTCAATCTGACCGTCCGCCAGGGCGAGATCCACGCATTGATGGGTCCCAATGGTTCCGGCAAGAGTACCCTGTCCTACGCTATCATGGGTCACCCCATTACACAGTGACCGAGGGCGATATTCTGCTGGACGGTGAAAGCGTTCTGGATATGGAGCCTAACGAGCGGGCGCGCAAGGGCCTGTTTCTGGCGTTCCAGTACCCTGTCGCCGTCCCTGGCGTCAGCATGGCCAACTTCCTGCGCACTGCTGTCAGCAACATGCGCGGTTTCACCGACAAGCCTGCCGACGGCGATGGCCGCCAGGGTGTCATCGGTTCCAATTTGATGCCGATGCGCGATTTTCGCCGCGAGCTGCTGGACAAGATGGACGAGTTCCACGTCGATCGCGACTTCGCCAAGCGCTACCTGAACGAAGGGTTCAGCGGCGGCGGAGAAGAAACGGGTCGAGATCCCCGCAGATGGCCATGCTTCAGCCAAGATCGCCATCATGGACGAGACCGACAGCGGGCTGGACATCCGACGCGCTGCGTGTTGTCTCTGATGGGGGTCAACAAGCTGGCCGGACCGAACCTCGGCATTCTGCTGATCACCCATTATCAGCAGATCCTGAACTATGTGCAGCCGCACTTCGTCCACGTCTTCTACAACGGCCGCATCGTCAAGAGCGGCGGTATCGAAGTTGCTCACGAACTGGAAGCCCAGGGCTACCAGTCGGTGCGCGATGAGTTTGGCGAGCCGGAGCTGGTGGCGGCGTAGGACGGTAATCGGTAACCAGTGATCAGTAATCGGTGACCGGAACCAGAGGTCACTGTTTTGCAAGAGATCTTCTGAAAACTGTTTACTGGACACTGTTCACTGTTTACTGGCGACACACGACGAGTAATCCAGGCGCCGCACAAACCGGGCCTGATTCCATAGGAGAACACCATGGCAACAACAAGTGACCGCGAAGCACTGGCTGGCGTAAAAGACGAGTACATGTACGGCTTCAGCATGCCGGAGGAGTACGTCTTCAAGTCGCGCAGGGGTCTCGATCACGAGATCGTGGATCAGATTTCGGTCATGAAGAATGAACCGGAGTGGATGCGTGACTTCGCCACCGCTCGCTGGACATCTTCTTGTCCAAGCCAATGCCCACGTGGGGCGCTGACCTGAGCGAGATCCAGTTCGACGACATCTACTATTACCTCAAGCCCACCGAAAAGGCTGGCACGAGCTGGGATGACATGCCAGACAGCATGAAGAACACCTTTGAGCGTCTGGGCATTCCCGAAGCGGAGCGCAACTTCCTGGCCGGCGTTGGCGCAGTACGAGTCCGAAGTGGTTTACCACTCGCTGCAGGAAGTGTGGACCAATCTGGGCGTCATCTTCCTGGACACCGACAGTGGCCTGCGCGAACATGAAGACATCTTCCGCGAGTACTTTGGCTCGATCATCCCGCCGTCAGACAACAAGTTTGCAGCGCTGAATTCGGCCGTCTGGTCGGGTGGCAGCTTCTGTCTACGTGCCGAAAGCGTGACGGTTGACATTCCCCCTTGCAGGCCTACTTCCGCATCAACGCCCAGAAACATGGGCCAGTTCGAGCGCACGCTGATCATCGTCGAAGAGGGCGCCAACGTCCACTACGTCGAAGGCTGCACCGCGCCGATCTACGCCAGCGACTCGCTGCACAGCGCCGTCGTCGAGATCGTGGTCAAAAAGGCGGTTGCGCTGCTGCTACTCGACCATTCAGAACTGGTCCAACAACGTTTACAACAATCTGGTGACCGCGCGCCATGGCCTATGAGGACGCGACCATGGAGTGGATCGATGCCAATCTGGGCCCAAGGTGACCATGAAGTACCCGGCAGTCTACATGATGGGGCCGCGCCCATGGTGAGATCCTGTCCATCGCGTTCGCCGGCCAGGGCCAGACCCGGACGCCGGCGGCAAGGTGGTGCACGGCGCGCCTGGACACCTCGTCCAAGATCATTCCAAGTCGATCAGCAAGAACGGCGGGCGGGCCAGCTATCGCGGCCTGCTGAAGGTCGCCAAGGGCGCCACCGGCTCCAAGTCGACGGTCGTCTGCGACGCGCTGCTGCTGGATGACCACAGCCGCTCCGACACCTACCCGTATATCGAGATCGACGAGCAGGACGTGCAAGTCGGCCACGAGGCCAGCGTCAGCAAGGTCAACGAAGAGCAGATCTTCTACCTGATGAGCTGCGGCCTGAACGAGGAAGAGGCGGCCACCATGATCGTCAGCGGCTTCATCGAGCCGATGGTCAAGGAACTGCCCATGGAATACGCGGTCGAGATGAACCGGCTGATCCAGCCAGCAGATGGAAGGTAGTATTGGAAAAAGGAAACAAGGAAACGGAAGTAAACAGGTAGACAGGGAAACCGAGAAGCGACCTGTAAACCTGTTTACTTGTTCACCTGTCTACCCGTCCACTTCCATTCCTTGCCCATTTGAGATACAGATATGACTGCTACAAGTGCTAACTAAGAGTGAGATCGGACTGGACAGCGCGGCGGCCGTTGGCTCGCTCTCGCAGCAGAAACAGGAACCGATCTGGTTCACTGACCTTCGTCATCGCGCCTGGCGTTTCTTTGAAGAGATTCCGTGGCCGACCGGCGAGGAAGAGGAATGGCGGCGCACCCGGCTGACCGGGCTGGACATCGCCAAATTCAAGCTGGCAGCCACCGCTGACGACATGCGCGGTGATGTCGCTGATCTGACGCCTGCGCTGCGGGAAGAGCTTGAGTCGATCAACGCTGCCGCGGCGCTGGTGACCGAAGACGGCGCCGTGCGCTACCACGGTATCGACAACGAGCTGACGGCCAAGGGTGTCATCTTCACCGACCTCGACACCGCCATTCGTCAGCATCCTGAGCTGATCCAGAAGCATTTCATGACTGACAATGTCGCGGTGGACGTGAACAAGTTCACTGCACTGCATGCCGCGCCGGTCACCGGCGGACGGTGCTCTACGTGCCGCGCAATGTGCAGATCGAACTGCCATTTCATGGCGTCACCTCGATCAGCAGCGGTGTGGCAGACTTTGCGCACACGCTCATCATCGCCGAAGAAAACAGCCAGGTCACCTACGTCGATGACCTGATCAGCAAGGACAACGGCGCAGCTTTCCACAGCGGCGTGGTCGAGATCTTCGCCCGCCCCGGTGCAGTCGTGCGCTACATGCACGGTCAGGACTGGAATACCAACACGTGGCACTTCAGCACCCAGCAGGCGCAGATGTTGCGCGACGCCCAGTTGACCTGGATTCTCAGCTCCTGGGGCAGCAAGCTCAGCAAGATCAACCTGGAGATGCAGATGCTGGAGCGCGGGGGGCACGGCGAGTTGCTGGGACTTTACTTCCCCAGCGGGCGCCAGCACATCGACCACCACACCATGCAGAACCACTTCGCCGACCACTGCACCAGCGACCTGCTCTTCAAGGGCGCGCTGCGCGACCGTGCTCGCTCGGTTTACTCAGGGAGCATCAAGGTCTGGCCGCATGCCCAGAAGACCGATGCATACCAGAAGAACAACAATCTGGTTTTGGACCGGCGTGCGCGCGCCGACAGCATCCCCGGTTTGGAGATCGAAGCTGACGACGTGCGCTGTACGCACGGCGCGACTATCAGCAAGATCGAACCGGAGTACCTTTTCTATCTTATGGCGCGCGGGCTGAGCAAGTTCCAGGCCGAGCAGATGATCGTCACCGGCTTCTTCGAGGAAGTGCTCAACCGCGTGCCGGTCGAAGGCGTGCGGCGCAAGCTCGAACAAGTCATCGCGCGCAAGATCCACATGTAGACCGGTGATCGGTAATCAGTGATCGGTGATCAGTAACCAGTAGCCAGTGATTAGCGGCAAGCTGACGGAGATTGTGGATGTCCGGTTGCTGATCACAGATTGCTTGTTACTGATCACTGATTACCGATTACTTTCCGAGAAAAGGGAGTGTAAGAATGAAGGGTTACGTTCATCCCGAGGTGCTGGTGACGACCGATTGGGTCGCCGAACACCTGAAGGATCCGTCGGTTCGTATCGTTGAGTCCAACGAAGACATCTTACTGTATGACATTGGGCACATCCCCGGCGCGGTGCAGATCGACTGGCAGAAGGATCTCAACGACGCCGTCCGACGAGACTACCTGACACGCGAGAAGTTCGAAGCGCTGTTGTCGGCAAACGGCATCGGCAACGACACCACGGTCGTGTTCTACGGCGATAAAAACAACTGGTGGGCTTGCTATGCGTTCTGGGTGTTCAACCTCTTCGGCCATGTCAACGCCAAGGTGATGGACGGTGGGCGCGCCAAATGGGAAGCCGAAGGGCGTCCCATGGTCAAGGACGTGCCCAGCTACCCCGCTGCTTCCTACCATGCCCAGGCGCGCGCCGATTACAAGATCCGCGCCTTCCGTGATCAGGTCATGGCGCACGTGCTGGCCGGCCAGCCGCTGGTGGATGTCCGTTCGCCGGGCGAGTACAGCGGCGAGATGCTGCACATGCCCAACTATCCGCAGGAAGGCGCGATGCGCGGCGGGCACATCCCCGGCGCGAAGAGCGTTCCCTGGAGTCGGGCTGCCAACGCCGATGGCACCTTCAAGTCGGCCGACGAGCTGCGCGCGATCTATGAAGAGGAGCAGGGCTTGCATCACGATGACAACGTCGTGGCCTACTGCCGCATTGGCGAGCGCTCCAGCCACACCTGGTTCGTGTTGACCTACCTGCTGGGCTACCCCAACGTGCGCAACTACGACGGGAGCTGGACCGAGTGGGGCAATCTGGTGGGAGTTCCCATCGAGCGGTAAGTTTGACCAGCGCGTCAAATTCAGTATAACAGGAGGCGAGACATCTCATGGGAGACGTGTCTCGTCTCTTTGATTCACATACACGAGGAACGCGATGAAAACCTACACCTTCCACGTCAGCATTCCCGGCACCGGACGCGTATGGCGCAAGATCGAGGTCGCCGAGGGCCAGACCCTCGATGACCTGCACTGGGCGATCCAGGAAGCGTTCGACTTTGACGGGGACCACCTCTACTCGTTCTTTATGAGTGGCAAAGCCTGGGATCGCTCCAGCGAATATTCACTGCCGGAAGATGCCTTCGAAGTCGATTCCCCTGATGAGACCGAGACCATCGATCCCGACGAAGAGTATGACGACTTCGAAGCTGAGATCGATGCTGAGGCTGCTGAAGCCCTGCGCAAGTCGCTGGGCGACACACCACCTCCGCAGTCGTTTGAGGAGATGCTCAGCATGATCAGCACCAACGCTGAGCTGCGCGGGCAGATGGTGAAACTGATGTCCGAGCAGACCGGCATCCCTGCATTGATGGCCGACATGATGCTCAAGAACGCCGACTCGTTGATGGGAATGCTGCCCGAAGGCATGCTGGAAGGCATGTTCGATGACGATGAGGACATCCAGGGCGATGCGCGTGAAGCCACTGTGGCTTCGCTGGAACTTGTTCCTGGCCAGTCATTCATGTATCTGTTCGATTACGGCGATGAGTGGCGGTTCGAGGTGAAAGTACACAAGATCAACGACGAGGGTGAGCCAGGCGTCGAATATCCGCGTATCGTGGAAGCGATCGGCGAAGCACCACCGCAATACGCGGACTGGGAGGACGACGAAGACGACGAGGACGAGGGCGACGAGGAGTGGGACGATTGAGGGTGACACGCCGGCGAGCTGCTCTGGCTGTCTTCCTGCTGCTTATCATCCCAAGTCCCGGCAGCATTCGTGCGCAGGAAGTCCTCCCACCACAGCTTTTCCTGCCGCTGATCACCACTTCGACTCGCTGCCCGGCTGACACGGGCGAAAGCTATGCCGCCATCACCGTTGAGCCGCCGCCGACCGACCGGCCGGCCGCCGAGCACGCCGACCTCAACCTGGCGCTGCGCAGCTACGCGCCGACCAGCGGCGCGCTGGGTCTGGTGGACTACGGCGGAGCCACAGACCCGCTCGCGCCGCAGCTTTACGGCCTGTTCAGCGACCAGCGCACGGGGGAATTCACCAGCCTGCACCGCGTCTACGACTGGAACTGGGCATGCAACTGCCGCGGCGATCTGCTGGCCTACCCGCCGGTAACGCTGGCCGAGCTGGCAACCGTGCCCGGCGAGTTGATCCGTGTCCCTGACTCTGGCTATACCATCGGCAGCGGCTACGAAGTGCTGGTTCTCTACGCGACGCCGGAGCGCATAACGCTCAAGTACACGCGCAATGACAACGTGGTTCACGGATTTACGCTGCACCTGGAAGACATCTGTGTTGACCCGGAGCTGTTGACGCTTTACGAGACGATGGATGCCGCGGGGCGCAGTCGCCTGCCAGCTTTGCGGCCGGGACAGCCCTTCGCCCGTGCAGCCTCGACAGCCATTGGCGTAGCCATCCGCGACTCGGGCACATTCATGGATCCCCGCTCACGCAAAGATTGGTGGCGCGGGCGATAACTTGTGTGACCAACAACCAGCGGTACGAAAGCCGCAATGCTTGGCATTTTCGGCCAATTACGGTAAGATTCTGCCTGGTTGTCATCGACACTTCGTGAGATCTTGATGGAGGCAATAGATGGTAGCACTAACAACTTTCACTACGGTGACCGGTGATACGGTTACGATTCCAGTGCCGGTCGAATTCATGGATCGACAGGTCGAGGTTACCATAGTGCCTATCGAAGAGAATGGGAATTGGCGAGACGTGGCGTCCAACGGCACAGAGTTAGCCAGGTTGCTTCAGCAAATGGCGGAGGCTGGTGGCATTGCGAGCATTGAAGATCCTGTAGCCTGGCAGCGTGGTCAGCGGAGCGACAGACCGCTGCCGGGGCGCGAAGACACATGATGCTTCTCGACTCCAACATCGTGATCTATGCCGCTCAACCAGAGAATGCGTTTATTCGCGATATGATGCTGGATCGCTCTGTATCTGTCTCTGTCATCACCAAGCTGGAAGTGTTGGGATACCACAGGCTTACGTCCGCTGAACAGGACATGTTCCAGGGTGTCTTCGACGTCATACATCAGATTCCTGTGACGCCGCCCATAATTGAGCTTGCCATTGCACTTCGCCAGCAGCGCAAGATGGGACTAGCTGATTCTCTGATTGCAGCAACGGCGCTGAAGCAGGCCGTGCCGTTGCTAACTCGCAATATTTCTGATTTCGCGTGGATACAAAATCTTGATGTCATCAACCCATTCGATGATCAGGCTGTTGAGTCCGAGGCGCCTGCATAGTCACGCACCGATTTCACCCCGTGATCGTCACGCGTATTCACTGTCCAGAGGACCGGCCTGCGGTCAGGGTAATACATTCGGAGGGAGTTGCCAGCGGTCAGGCGGCGTTCGCGCGCGCCTGGGGCAAATAGCCGGTGTCTGGCGTGATGTGGTCTTGCTGGAGCGGCGCAGCGAGGTTGCTGGCCAACAAAACACACGGCAGCCAGGCCATAAATAGCCTGACTGCCGCGCACAAGGGAAGCAGAAGCAATTCTCAGTCTACCAAATGTGGGTCAATCTGGTAGTTGGCTGCCTTCCTGTGCCGGTTCGTAAAACATCAGTCGGGTCGAGCCGTACTGCCGCTCATCGTAGCGCACCAGATTGATCAGCGACAGCTCAGGGTCATCTTCTTTGGGGTGGATCTGCACCACCACCTGCCCGCCTGCCGTCAGCAGGTCGGGCCGGCTGTCGATCAGCAGCAAGGCCTTTTGCCAAAGTGATTGATACTGGGGTGGCGCAACGTAGATCAGGTCGAAGGGCGCGAGGGCGGGTTTGCGCAGGTAGTCGAATGCGTCGCCACGGACGACATGGGAGCGGTCGGAGACGCCGGTTTGGCTCAGGTTCTGCCCAAGGACGCGAATGGCCTGGTTGCTGCGTTCCACAAAGACAACCTCGGCCGCGCCGCGGCTGAGCGCCTCGATGCCCACTGCGCCGGTGCCGCCGAACAGATCCAGCCAGCGCGTGCCAACAACGACACCCTGTGACACGAGGATGCTGAACACCGCCGTCTTGACTCGGTCGGTGATGGGGCGAGTCGAGTCGCCCGGCACACTCAGCAGCGACCGCCCCTTAGCCGTGCCGGCAATCACCCGCATAGCCAACCATCCAACGAACTCTCGCTTGCCGAAGTTCCCCTTCTTTCTCTCATTTCTCTCATTTCCTTCCGTTCACGCGCCCGCTTTTCACCAGTTCCGCCACCTGCTCTGCTTGCCAAAGCTGGCGGTCGATGACAAACCAGGCCAGCAAGCCCGCGCCGATAACTTCGAACGTCACCAGCAGCGGTTCGTCGCGGATGACCTTCAGATACGCGTTCAGGATCGCTGACGGCGATCCGACATGCTTCCAGTGGTGAAACCGGCGGCCACGCAGCGGCCACAGCAGCGTCTGCGAGAAACTCCACATCCGGTCGGCCAGCAGATGGCCGGAGAAAGCCAGCAGATAGGGCAGAGCACGCGGCAACTGACCGGTAGCCGCCACGGCCAGCCAGACACCACCATGCAGCAGCGCCGTGTGGCCGAATAGCAGCGCGGCTTCAGAGTCGGTCATCACAAAGGTCGCCAGCGGTTTGTCGATCGCGTCGGGTAGCACTGCGCAGAGTGCCATCAGGCGATAGTCAACATCTTCGAAAAGCCCGGCGCTGCGTTGCATCGCGTTCAGCGCAGCCCAGGTAAATTCAACGTGTCCGGTGGGGAGCATAGGTTCGTGTTCGGATGGTCTCTGGCCGTATCCACCGATTGAAACACTTGCACGTGCGCCGCATGTGCAAGTGTCGGTGTATGGCACTCAAAGTACGCTGCTTACACCTTAAGCATTTAACTCGGATAGGAGGCGTGGTTCGTCACGCTTTGCGCCGCGTAGGCGGGAATCTACTCTTCACCGTCCTGGGTTCCCGTCTGCGCGGGAACGACGGAATTCCGAAATTGACTCTGAACTTTCATCAATCGTTGCCTTGGCGGTCGCCATTCGCTCATTATAGCTGGCCCGTACCGGTTCTCACAATTGTCTTTGACTTGCCCTCTGGCATCGGCTATAATCCTGCCAGAACCCTCGACATTCGAGTGGGAGGCGTCAATGAGCAATCCCGGACAGAATTCCCCACTCATCTGGCTGCGGCCAGGTATGCACGTCAAACGGTGGCTGTTTGTCCTGATTCTCGGCATCGTGCTGGTCAGCTTGGGGCTGGCATACCTGCTGCGGCATCTCTACAGCGACCTGACTTTTCCCACGATCTCTTATTGGCTGACGTTGCAGTTCATCAGCCGGCCCGCGCGCGCGGTGTTGTTGGGCAGCTTCGGCATCGGATTGATCGTGCTGGCCATGCTGAAGATCAACCAGTCGCTGCTGCGCCCCTTTCTCGCGCCCAATCAGGAGAACGTCGGCGAGCGGGTTTTTCGCCATCACCAGCGGCGGCGCGGGCCGCGGATCGTGGTGATGGGCGGCGGCACCGGGTTGTCCACCCTGCTGCGAGGGCTCAAAGTTCATTCCGATAACATCACCGCCATCGTATCGGTTGCCGATGACGGCGGCAGTTCGGGCAGGCTGCGACAGGCAACTGGCATGCCGCCGCCGGGCGATATCCGCCAATGCCTGGTCGCTCTGTCCGAGGCTGAAAACCTCACGGGACACCTGTTTCAGTATCGCTTCTCCGATGAGTACGGGCTGGCGGGCCACAACTTTGGCAACCTGTTCATCGCCGCCATGGCTGAAATCACCGGCAGTTTCGAGCAGGGTGTCGTCGAGTCCAGCCGGGTTCTGGCCGTGCGCGGCCGCGTGATTCCTTCCACGCTGAAAGATGTCACGCTGGCAGCCGATGTGCGGGTCGAGTCGGAAACCAACGGCTATGGCTGGCAGCGGGTAGTGGGTGAGTCGGCGATACCGGCCGCCCGCAGCCGCATCGAGCGGGTCTATCTGGAACCGGAGTCGGTGCCAGCCTACCCGGAGGCGATCAAAGCGATCTTGCAGGCTGACTTCATTGTCGCCGGTCCGGGCAGCCTGTTCACCAGTGTGCTGCCCAACGTGCTGGTGCCCAGCGTTGCGGCTGCCATTCGTGCCTCAACTGCACGCAAGCTCTATATCTGCAACGTGGCGACACAGCCGGGAGAAACCGAGGACTTCGATGTCGAAGACCATGTCCGGGCGCTGCAGCGGCACGTCGGCAATCTCTTCCCCGAAGTGCTGGCCAACGACCGGATCATCGCCAGCACCGGTGAACAAGCGCACCTCAAGCCGGTTGCCCTGCCGCCCCAGTCTCCCACCGATTACACGCTGCTTACTGCGGATGTGATCGACGAGGCGCGACCATGGCGCCACGACTCGGCCAAGCTGGCCAAGGTCATACTGGACATCTACGCTGAACCGGTTGTATAACATGCGCTGCATCATATGCGATTCGGCGGCATTTATGATATACTTGAGCTTGTGGTAACAAGTAACTTGCAGCCGGCGACCGCGCCGGCAATATCGACAGACAGTCGGACCAAAACTTAATTTTCCAGGAGGAAAACATGACAGTTCGTATTGGTATTAACGGCTTTGGCCGTATCGGTCGCCAGGTGCTTAAGGCGTTCAACGACAAGTACAGCGGCACGTTGCAGGTGGTGGCGATCAACGACCTGTTTGACGCTGAGACCAACGCCCAGCTCCTCAAATACGACAGCAACTACGGGCGCTTCCCGGGCATCGTCGAAGTTGTGGATGGCAACATCGTTGTTAACGGCAATACGGTGAAGGTGTTCGCCGAGCGCGATCCCGCTAATCTGCCCTGGGGCGACCTGGGAGTCGATATCGTCGTCGAGTCCACCGGTGTGTTCACTGACGCTACCAAGGCCGCCGCGCATCGCACTGCCGGCGCCAAGAAGGTCATCATCTCGGCTCCGGCCAAGAACGAAGACATCACCATCGTGCTGGGCGTCAACGACAACATGTATGACCCTGCGGTCCATCACATCGTTTCCAACGCATCCTGCACCACCAACTGTCTGGCGCCGGCGGCCAAGGTTGTGAACGACAACTTCGGCATCGTCAAGGGTCTGATGACGACGATTCACTCGTACACCAACGACCAGCGCATCCTCGACCTGCCGCACAAGGATCCGCGCCGTGCTCGCGCTGCTGCCCTGAACATGATCCCGACCACCACCGGCGCTGCCAAGGCGCTGGCGCTGGTGATCCCCGAGCTGAAGGGCAAATTCGACGGCATGTCGATGCGCGTTCCGACGCCCACCGTCTCCATCGTGGACTTCGTCTGCGAGCTGAAGACCGATATCACCACCGAAGAACTGCGCGCCGCGTTTACCGCTGCCGCTGCCGACGGTCCGATGAAGGGAATTCTCGGTGTCGCTACCGATCCCATGGTCAGCATGGACTTCAAGGGCGACGACCGCTCCAGCATCGTCGATTTGGCGTTCTGCCAGGTCCTGGGCGGCAACATGGCCAAGATCATGACCTGGTACGACAACGAGTGGGGCTATTCCTCCCGTGTCGCTGACCTGTGCAACCTGATGGCGGAAAAGGGTCTGTAACCGCACCGACTCTTGCCTCCCGGCGAGCATCGCTTCGTGATGCGTGAAACGTGAAACGTGACCAAGATCACTTCTGATTTCCGGTCACGTTTTGCGCATCACGCATCACGTTTTTTGAGGAGCATTCGATGAACAAGAAAACCCTGCACGACATCAACGTGGAAGGCAAGCGCGTCTTTGTGCGCGTCGATTTCAACGTGCCGCTGGATGAAAATCAGCAGATCACCGACGACACCCGCATCCAGGCGGCTTTGCCCACGATCCAGCATTTGTTGGACGAAGGCGCGGCAGTGGTTCTGGCGTCGCATCTCGGCCGGCCGAAGGGCGGGCGCGATCCGAAGTTCAGCCTGGAGCCGGTCGCCAATCGCCTGCAAGAGCTGCTGGACAGCAACATGGTTTTCATGGCGTTCGACTGTGTAGGTGAAGCCGTCAACGACATGAAGACGGAAATGAAGCCTGGCCAGGTGCTGGTGCTGGAGAATCTGCGTTTCCATGACGCCGAGAAAAAGGGCGATCACGCGTTCGCCGTGCAACTGGCCCACTGGATGGATGTTTACGTCGATGACGCTTTCGGCACCGCGCACCGGGCCGATGCCAGCGTGGCCGGTGTGCCCGCGGTGATGCGCTCGCATGGGCGGCCTTCGGTCGCCGGCTTCCTGATGGAAAAAGAGATCCAGTTCCTGGGCGGCGCAGTCGAGAACCCCGAGCGACCCTTCGTCGCGATCCTGGGCGGCGCGAAGGTCTCCGACAAGATCGGCGTCATTCAGAACCTGCTGACCAAGGTGGACAGTCTGCTCATCGGCGGCGGCATGGCCAATACCTTCTTCAAGGCGCAGGGCTACGAAATGGGCGACTCGCTGGTGGAAGAGAGCAGCGTGGACACCGCCAGGGAACTGTTGGCGCAGGGCAGCGACAAGTTGGTCCTGCCGGTAGATGTGGTGGTGGCCAACACATTCGGAGCCGACGCGCCCAGCAAGGTCGTCGGTGCGGATGAAGTGGAGCCAGGCTGGCGGGTGCTGGACATCGGGCCGGCCACCGTAGCCCACTTCGCCAACCGCCTGGCAGCCGCAAAAACCGTGGTGTGGAACGGTCCGATGGGCGTCTTCGAGTTCCCGGCGTTCGCCAAGGGCACCTTTGCCGTGGCCGACATTCTGGCCGGCCTCGATGCCATCACCATCATCGGCGGCGGCGATTCGGCAGCCGCGGTGCACCAGTCCGGTCTGGCCGACAAGATGAGCCACATCAGCACCGGCGGCGGCGCGAGCCTGGAATACCTGGAAGGCAAGGAACTGCCCGGCGTGGCAGCGCTGGACGACAAGTAGAGTGCGTTGATTTGGATGAACGGCGTCGGTTCAGCACCTGAACCGGCGCCGTTTTGTTTGATCGAACAGCCGGCATCGCCGTCTACATCTCGTTTATCGCCGGGGGACGACATGGTCGGGTCAGCCCTTGCAATCGCGATGCCCATCAGCACGACCATCCGGGTCGGGTTTCACCCTTCTCCCCCAACCAAATCCAAAGCGTATCTTAACATCTTCTGAACATCAATGATTTACACTAACGCTGTCTTGACGAAACCAAACGAGAAGGAATGACCATTGAATATGAAGAGATTTGTATTATTCGCCACAGTCCTTGTTTCCGCGCTGATAGTAGCCGCGTGCGGGGGTGCGACCCAATCGGCAGCACCGCAGGCGACAGCCGCTCAGGCAACCAGTGTGCCGGTTGCGCAACCGACTGCGACGACCGCACCGGCCGCCGAGGCTAACGTCCAGCCAACCGCTGAGCCTGCGCAGCCGACAGAGGTCGTCGAACAGCCGACGTCTGCACCAACAGAAGCGACGGCGACAGAACCAACCGTGAGCGATACGAATGCAGCAGCGCCGGTCGCGGTTGCCAACACGAAGCTCAACCTGAACACCGTGACCGCCGATGAACTCACCAGCATGATCCCCGGCTTCAGCAGCCGCATGGTGCGCGAATTTCAGGAATACCGCCCTTACGTCAGCATCCAGCAGTTCCGCCGCGAGATCGGCAAATATGTGGACGATGCGACCGTCGCTGGCTACGAGCAGTATGTCTACGTGCCGGTGGACGTCAATCAGTCTGACGCCGACTCGCTGATGCAGTTGTCGGGAGTAGACGATGCCGTCGCTGCCGATCTGATCGCCGGCCGGCCGTACGACTCCAACGAAGCGTTCCTGGCGCAGTTGACGCAACTGGTCTCCGCCGATGACGCTGCGGCAGCTGCCGGCTACTTGCAGGCGCAATAGGGCGTTGAAATAGCGATGGCACTGCCGGCAGAATGCGGGCCCGGCAGTGCCCGCCACCGGAAACGCATCATGAACGACAGCACGATACTTCGACGCTTGCGCCTGTTCCTGTTGGCGCTGGCCGGCCTGGTCTTCCTCGTCACGCCGGTAGAGCTATGGCTGACCGAACATTTCGACACGCCGGTCCAGTTCATACCCTTTGTTCTCTGTGCGCTGGGCTTGATCGCTGTGGTGTTGGTCTTGCTGGCGCCGCGGCGGGGAACGATAATCGGCCTGCGCGGCGCGGCGGTCGTGATCATACTGGGCAGTCTGCTGGGCATCTACGAGCACCTGGCCAACAACATGGCCTTCGAGCTGGATATCCGGCCGAACGCCGTTGCTGCGGATGTCTTACTGGATGCCCTCAAGGGCGCCAGTCCGATGCTGGCGCCCGGCATTCTGGCCTTCGGTGCGCTCCTGGCTCTGGCTGCAACCTACTACCACCCGGCTCTGGCGGTTGCCCGAACCGACGTAGCCTCCACAGAATCAAACGCCACCGCGCAGACCGCCTGATCGACACAATCAGCTGTGCGTCTGCGGCGCAATCTATCCATCGCGGCAGCTAATCCACGCCGCGTTCCAATTCGAAAATGAAAAACGGGCCGTTGTGCACCTGCACAGCGGCCCGTTTTCAGTTCAGGTTTCGATGGACCGGTATTACTTCATCGGACTGACGAGACGCCGCGCTCCGGCTATTGCTGCCAGCAGTGCAAGCAGCGCAAACGCAGCGACCAATCCGGCCGGAAGCGCAGTATGGGTTGGTGACGATGCGACGAGACCGGTCAGCGTCACTGCGGTCGGTGTGTTGTCGGTCTCGATGGCGCCGATGTCACAGCGCAGTTGCTTGACGCGCGCCTCGCCCCACTGGTCAGTTTCCAGCGGCATCCCGTTGTTGTTGACGTTGCGGGCGTCGTAGCAAGCGGTTGGATTGGCGGCGTTGATGGCCTGGCTGTCGGGCAGCAGGTCATAGGCCGGCGTGATGTTGCCTTGCAGCACCTGGAGCGGATCGGCCGGCGCCAGCGAGTCCAGCGCCGCGTTGCCGCCGCTGATGTCGCCCGGCTCAACGAACGCGCAGCCCGTGCCGCTGTCCAGGTTGTACCCCTGGGACGTCAGCGCGCCGCTACAGTTTTCTGTGGTCTCGACGTTGCCGCCGTTGTTCTCCGTCAGGATCGTGTTGCGGATTCGGACATGATTGGTGATCGGATCAGAGCTGGCAATGCCGCCGCCGTTGCCGCCTGCGGTGTTGTTGGCGAGCGTCGAACTGGCGACGACAATCTGGCCGTCGTTGCCGTTGGCGATGCCGCCGCCGTCACCGTTGGCATTGTTGCTGGCTACCGTGACATTGCTCAGCGCCGTCCAGGCACTGGAGCCGGTCAGGTTGAAGACGCCGCCGCCGTCGCCTGCCAGTGACTGGTTCTGGACGATCGTGCTGTTGCGGACGTTGGCGGATGCGCCGCTGAGCGTCTCGTTGTACAGACCGCCGCCGTTGCCTTCTGCCACATTGGCCCAGAGGATCGCGTTGTACAAATCGAGCGCACCTCGGTTTGCGATGCCGGCGCCGGTCGCCGAAGCGAGGTTGCCGATGAACAGCGTCGAAGTAACGGTTGTACTGGCGGCAGGACTGTTGAACAGTCCCGCGCCGCTTTCCGCCGCGTTGCCATCGACCAGCGTGAAGAAAAGGTTCATTTTGTCAGCCGCATAGACGCCGCCGCCTTCAGCCACTGCCGAGCCGTGGCCGATCGGCGCCGAGGGCAGCGCAGCATTCAGCGTGATGCTGTTTAGCGTGCTGGTGACAACGCCGCTGCTGTGATAGATGCCGCCGCCGCTGCCGCCGTTGGCCACATCGGAGTTGGCAACGTTGGTCGATATGTTGCTCAGGGAAATCCAGAAAGCGCCGCTGCCGGTGCCGCTGACGTAGATTCCGCCACCGCTGTCGGTGCTTTCATTGGCCGTAATCGACGAAGCGGTAACGGTCATATTGTTGGTGGCGTAGATGGCGCCACCCTGGCTGGCGTCGTCCTCGCTGGCGCTGTTGCCCAGGAAAGCGCTGTCGATGACGGTGGTCGAACCGCCGTTGTACAACGCGCCGCCGTAGCGGGCCGTGTTGGACAGCATCTGCGTGCGTGTCACCAGCATCGTACCGTTGGGTGATACGTAGGCCGCGCCGCCGCCTGTGCCACCGTTAGCGTAGCCGCCAGCCAGCCCCAGGTTCTCAAGGGTCAGGAAGCCGTTCGATCCCACATGGAAGAAACGGAACTGATCTTGCGAAGATGGATCGCGGCGTATCGTGGTCGTGTCAGAGGTAACGCCGCGCACGATGATTGGCGTGACGACATTGAACGTTGCCGTATTGCCGCCGTTGATGACAGCAACCTGAGCGGTCAAGTTGTAGTCGCCAGCCTGCAACTCGATGATGTTCAATCCCGGGCTGCCGCTGCCACAGTCATTGAGCGGCGGGTTCGAGACGCCCTGGTCATTGGCGGCTTCCACCGCTTCGGCCAAAGTGCAGACTCCGTCGTTGCGGTCAAGCGGCACACGCTCAGCATCGCCAGGTGCGATGGTGAACGTGGTGGCGGGACCAGAAGCGGCATGCACTGGTAGCACACTGCCATGGCTCATCAACACGAACAACCCTGAGAGAAGAGCGAATGCGGCTCCCAGAACTACCAAAAACAGGTGTTTTCTCACAAAAAAACTCTCCTTGCGCGACCGAAAGAATTGCTCAACGGTTCGGGCTGTTGAGCGAGCGATGACCAACCCTCTTCGATTTTGCAGAACCCGTAGGACGGCACGTCACATACGGTTGATGTCACTGTGCTGTCCTTGTGTCCCCACATCTGCAGCAAAATGGAAAAACTAGCTTGGCGAGTATATCACTTCGGATCGCCGCATACAAGAATCGATAGCAGGCGCTCACGGCTTGCATCAAAGCCGCTGATCGTACAAATTTTGCAGTTGGTCGGTCAAATTCGTGATTCTTGATTGCATTTCGTTACAAAAGCAATTATACTTTGTCGTGTAATCTTAACTCCCGTGGGCCAATCACAATGTCAAGCAACGGCCCTATTCTCCAGGAGGTTTTACCATGGCGGAAGCTACCAAGAATGGAAATGGCACTGCGGTTGTTGAGCAGAAGAGCATGCTGCTTCTCGACCTCGGCACCAAAAGCAAGAAGAACGTCCGCCGCCTGCGCAAGGGCCGCGGCAAGTTGTTGAACCGGATCAACAGCACCATCGAAGACCTCAAAGCTGACGGCGAGATCGACGAAAACAGCCAGGTGGTGGTGGTAGTTGTCAAGCAGCGGGACCGCAAGCGCGGCTGGTGGTAATCGTTTCGCCAGAGGTTAGTGAATAGCTGAAGGAGACAGACTTATGGAAGTACGAACCGTTTATTCCAGCGGCGGCCAGAAGCGTTTCCCGGTCCGCTCGGTGACCAAAATCGAGACTGCCGACGATGGCAGCGTCACGCGAACCGTCCTTGGCGGCTCGAAACGCAAGCGACGTGTGTCCAAGAAGTGGCGCAAATTCGACAAAGCGCTCTTTCGCATGAGCAAGGCGCAGGAAACGGCCGCCACTGAGTACCGCAAGCGCCACGAACGATCCAACCGGCGCAAGAAGAACGGCGCCGTGCGCGATCTGGGCAAGAACGTGATGCGCGCTCAGCGCAAGGGGATCAAGCGCATGAAGATCAGTGTGTGGTGAGCCGGGCGGCGGCAACGATCTGGATTGATTTGCAAGCGGCGATTCTGTGTTCGCCGCTTTGTTTTCCTCCTGTAACCGAGCACCTTGTTGGTTGAGCGGCTTTTGCTGCGCTGGTCGCGCATCGTTGCCGCGGGTTGCATCTCGTCCCTTGTCACGCGCCTCTTTGCACTATGCTGAAATCGCGACTGATCCCAACACCGCTGGTCGACTCTGCCAGCGTTTCCCCCATCACCATCGTTCCAACCAAAAAGCTGGGGCGTTTTTCGTCCTTGACCCTGGTCGCGCGCCTGCTTGGTTTTGCCATGGGAATGTTCTGGGGCAATCTGCTGCGACGCGGGACACCGGCTGAACGGGCGGTACAAACCCGCGAGTTTCTGGAAAGCCTGGGCGGG
Organism: Anaerolineales bacterium; assembly: GCA_020634615.1. Lineage (GTDB taxonomy): Bacteria > Chloroflexota > Anaerolineae > JAAEKA01 > JAAEKA01 > JACKBK01. The sequence goes on along the minus strand of JACKBI010000001.1, from coordinate 491,152 downwards.
ATGTGGATCAAAGCCGGCCAGCTTATCTCGTTGCGCACCGACCTGTTGTCGCGCGAGATGGCCAACGAACTTTCCCAGCTTACCTACCTGACGAACGGGTTTGAGCCCGACATTGCGCGCCAGGTCGTCGAGGACGAGCTCGGCCGGCCGATCGAAGACGTGTTCGACGTCTGGGATGCGCATCCGTTTGCAGCTGCGTCGATTTCGCAGGTCCATCGCGCCCGGCTGCGCAGTAACGGCGTCTGGGTAGCCGTCAAAGTGCAGCGGCCAGGGATCAAACAGGTCTTCGCGCGCGACCTGAAGCTGATATCGCGGATCCTGCGCATGATGAAACGAATGCCGGGCCTGGGTTTCATCACCTGGGACGGCATGATCCGCGAGCTGGAACGCATGATGACCGAAGAGGTCGATTACCGCTACGAGACGGCCAACCTGCGGCGGATGCGCAAGCTGCTGAAAGATCACAAGGTCTACGTACCAAAGATCTACCGCAAGGCGAGCACGCGGCGGATCCTGACGATGGAATACATCACGGGCGTCCTGATGACCGACTATCTACGCGCCCATCGCGACGATCCCGCTCGCCTGAAGGCCTGGTGCAAAGAGAACAACGTCAAGCCGTTTCGCGTTGGGTCGCGCCTGATGCGCTCGTTTTACCGGCAACTGTTCGAGGACAATCTGTTCCACGGCGATCTCCATCCGGGCAACATTATCTTGCTGCGCAACAGCCGCTTTTGTCTGATCGACTTTGGCACCATCGGCAATCTGGAAGCACGTTTTGTCAGAACCTATGGTACGCTGGTTCGCTTCTTCTCCCAGGGAGAATATACCAAAGCGGTGGATGCATATCTGCAACTGTCAGACTCCATCCCCGTCTTCGATCTGACGGAATACCGGGTCGAAATGGTGGAAGTGATGCGCGAATGGGAAGCACGCAGCCATCTGGAAGGACTGAGTTACTACGAACGCTCGTTTACCGGCGGCGCTGCCGTTCAGCTTTCCGACATTGCCCGCAAATACAAAGTCAACCCTAACTGGCAATTCCTGCGGGTTGCACGTTCGCTGAACACCATGGATGCCAACGTGAGCGCGCTGTTGGGCAACGCCAATCCCAACAAGATCGCTCGCAGATACTTCCGTGAGGCCGCCCGGCGCAAAGTGGCGCAGTTGCGCAAACAGGCGTTCAGAACGATCTACAACTCAGCCAGCGAGATCACCGAGTCGGCCTCCTACGTCTCCGACAGTCTGCGCCGGCAGGCAATCATGTTCCAGGGTGCTCAAACCAAGGTTGCTTATTTCCTCAGCGTGCTCTTCAGCATTGCCCGGCTGGTGCTAATCGGGATCGGGATCGCGCTGCTCTATGATTATCTGCACGACCACGACTTCCAGATCGTGGCATCGATCAACGCCGAAGTGGGCATCCTGCGCGACTTTGCCGTGGCATTCCCTGCCTACGCTGCCAGTCTGGGCATATTGGTCCTGCTGGTCATGGTTGGACTTATTCTCTTCACCACCCGGGTGCGCAGGCGTCTGGCTGCCCCCAGTGTTCGTCTGCCCAACGGCCAGCTGGACAGTTGACAACGGTTTCACAATAAAACGAGGCTCCTCGCATGTGCCAGGAGCCTCGTTTTTCGCGTGAACGCCGTTAATTCTGTCGTCGGCGCCGTCTGTGGTCGCGGACGTTCTGCAACCAGGGCAGCGCACCAATTGCCGCCAGCGCCAAGCCCAGCACCAGCCATCGCAACGCTGGCATGGCAGCGGCCAGCCAGCCTGGCAACTGCAAACCCGATTCCTGTCCGACCGGCGCGTAATTGGCGGTCGCTACCGCACCAACGTTTGCTGTATCAACTCCAACTACCGGCTGCTGCGGCAGGCGGGCCAGCGACTGCGTGGCGTGCAGCCGCACGTCCGGGCTCAGGTCGCCAACAGCGGCAGCCGCCAGCGCCTGCTGGGCTGCGATCTGAACCGCGTCCGGCTCGGTTATCGTTGCCAGGGTCTCACCCAGCGCCCAGGCTGCCTGTGAGCGCACGGCCGGATCGGATGCCTGCAAGGCCAGCGCCAACGTGTCGGTCGCGGCCGGGTCGGCGATCCAGCCCAGCATCTCGATGGCGTTGCGCTGGACCACGGCGCTTTCGCTGCCGGCCTGCTCCAGCAGACCAGGCACAGCAGCGCTGCCCAGTTGTTCCAGTGCGCCCATGGCCGCGTGGCGGGCGGGAGTCAGATCATCGCTGGCCAGAGCAACATGCAGCGCAACAAACGCATCAGGCGTGCCGATGGCCGCCAGCGCGTCGGCGACCGTAGCCAGAGAAGCCGCCTGCGGCTCCATCAGCAAGCCGGCCAGGGTCGGGACCGCGCTGTCCGCACGCATGACGCCCAGCGCCTCAACAGCCGCAGTCGCCACCTGTGGATCGTTGCCCTGGGCCGCCGTCAGCAACGCCGGGACAGCGTTCGTGTCACCCAACATTCCCAACGCGCGCGCGGCTGCAGCCTGCCGTGCGGCGGAAGTGTCAGTGGTTTCCAGCATGGTAGCCAGGACAGCGCCATCAACAGAATAGGTCAACGAGTTGCCGTCCTGGCTGGTTGCCGCGACAGTGAGCGGCTGGCCTGACACGGCTTGCAGATCGGTGAAACGCGGACTGTTGAGCGGCAGCGAGGTCAGCGGGAGCCAGGATGCGCCGCTGTCCACACTGACCAGCAGCGCCACGGGTGTGAAATGCACCGTGGACGTGCCCAGCCTGTAGCCCGTTGCTGCATAGACGATGCGCGGGTCTTGCGGGTCCGCGCCCAACGCGTTGACCTCCAGGATCGTGCCGGGTGTCATGCCCAGCCCATCGTTCACCGCCTGCCAGGTAGCACCGCCGTCGAAACTGCGAAAGAGACCGGCGGTGGCCGTTCCTGCCAGCAGTGCAGGTGCGTCGCCGGCTGTAACCGTCAGCGAGCGAGCCGGGCTGGCCAACTGCCCGGCATCCTGCCACGTCATGCCGCCGTCATCGGTGCGATAGATCATTGTACCGGCGGCCGCAAAGGCAACCTCAGGCTGTGAAGGGGAAACCGCCACGATGTCCGCGGCCGCGGGCGGCGTTAGTTCCTGCGCTCGGGCCGGGGCCGCGCTCAAGCCAATCAGCAGCAGGCTGGCTGCCGCAATACCAAGTCCAATTCGTTGTACAATATTCGCTGGTCGCATAGCACTCACTCTGTCGATTTCACTCTTGCCGAATTCGCTCAGCGAGGACAGTCAGTTCTCGCTTGAAATTGTTCACTGATCACAATCGCTGGCAGGCCTGTCTTTCCTGCCGATCTAGCCATCACTCGAGGTCGGCGGCTCGCTGTCGGGCGGAATTCCGCTGTCAGGTGGCGGCGTATCCACCGGCGCCACGTCGCCGCCGCCGGCCTGACGGATAGCAAAAGGCGCTGTGGCGGTCATGCGGTCCGTGCTGCTGGTCGCCACCACCCACACCAGCCGTTGGCTCAACAGATTGCGGTCTCTGGGCACCACGATGGTCACGCTGAACCGGCCAGATCGATCACTTCTTACACGAGCCAGGACCGGCGGTTGTTCAGTGGTATCAGCATCTGCCGCCACCATCGTGATGACGATACGGTCACGCGGCGTCCAGTTGGTGCCGGTCACTACGATCGATGTGCCGACAGTGCCGGCGGTCGGTGAGATTGCTATGCTGGCGCGAATGGCGGGCTGTGTTGGCTTGACGACCGGCGTCGGCGTTCGGGTTGGTCGGGTCGTGATGAAGGGCGTCGAAGTTGGGGTGCGCGTCGGTGTCGGCGTGGACGTCTCGGTTGGCTCGTAGGTAGCAGTCGCCGTGCGCGTCGCGGTAGCGGTGGGTTCATCAGTCGCAGTTGCGGTTGCCGTGCGCGTTGGCGTCGCAGTAGCAGTGGGCTCTTCCGTGGCAGTTGCAGTCGCCGTGCGCGTCGCGGTAGCGGTGGGTTCATCAGTAGCAGTTGCGGTTGCCGTGCGCGTTGGCGTCGCAGTAGCGGTGGGCTCATCCGTGGCGGTTGCCGTCGTGGTGAGCGTTGGCGAAGCCGTGGCCGTCGCTTCCTCGGTGACGGTTGCGGTCGCGGTGCGCGTCGGGGTTGGCGTGCCGGTTGGTTCGTCGGTAGCAGTGGCGGTAGGCGTCGCGCTGGGCTCGCTGCCAGCATCGGTGGGCGTCGGCGTGGCTGTCTCACCGGGAACGTTGGTTGGCGTCGCGGTACTGGTTGCTGTTGCAGTCGCGGTTACCGATGGCGTTGGTGTCGCGGTTGGCTCGCTGCCGCCTCCGGTAGCGGTTGGCGTTGCGGTAGCAGTAACAACGGCGGTACTGGTTGCCGTGCTGGTCGGTGTAGCCGTTGGAGTGCGTGTCGGTGTGCGAGTTGGCGTCCGCGTCGGAGTCCACGTCGGCACAGGCGTCGCCGTGCGCACAGCGGTCGCCGTCGGTGTGGCAGTCACCGGCATGACGGTGGGCGGAACCGACGCCCAGTTGAAGAAGATCAGCGCGGTGCCAACACGTTCGTAATACTGCACCTCGATCTTGTGCCAGCCGGCGTTGTACCAGCGCTCCACAACATAGTCGCGCGCCGGCCCGTCGGTCCAGCCGTTCATAACGACGACATCGTCCACCAGCACACGCGCGCCGTCGTCGACGCGCACCACAAAGCGGTAGGTCGCGGACTCCAGGAAGTAGAAGTTGCGCGTCCAGCGCACACTGAAGTTGTCCACTGGAATGCCGGGCGCCGGGCTGCCCAGGCCCCAATCGAACGCAATCACGAGATCGTTGCGCACCACGGTCGGCGCACCGGCCAGATCAGGATTGCTGTAATACTCGCCCTTCCATTCAGGGAAATATTGCTGGCGCTGCCAGGAGAAGTCGATCAGCGCCTCGCCGGTTCGCTCGTAGTACTCGACACGCACGGCATGCCAGCCGGCAGCCAGGGTGCGTGTCCCGGAAACGTTGCGGACGCCGCCGTCCTGCCAGGCGTTGATGATCTGCACGTTGTCCACAAAAACGCGTACGCCGTCGTCAACGCGCGCCGTGAAGAGGTAATCGCCCGCGTCGAACCACTGATTGGTGGTCCAGCGAACGCTGAAGAAGTCAGGATTGATGTTGGGCGCGGGACTGCCAAAACCCCAGTTGAAGCGAATCGCCGCATCGTAGCGCACCATCACCGGCGCGCCGAGCAGGTCGCTGTTGTTGTAATATTCGCCCAGCCATGCGCCGCCAGGAACCGGCGTCGCAGTCGGTTGAGGTGGTGGAACCGGCGTCGGAGTCGGCCACGGCGTCCACGTCGGGATGGGCGTCCAGGTCGGCAAGGGCGGCGGGACGGGGGTCCAGATGGGCAGCGGCGTATTGGTGGCAATCGGCGCGGGGAACGTGACCACCGGCAGGTTTAGCAGATTGAAATTGATCGAAACTGTCTCTGCCGTGTTGGCCACCCATCCCCATTGCTCGCCGACGCAGCAGATCAGCAGCCAGAGACCGTCTTCCGTCCGGCCCTCGGCGCGAAAAGCTGTGCCAGCCGGCACAGTGGCGATGATGTCGAAGGTCAGGCCCGGTCCCGAGCGCACATTGAGCAGATCAGCGACTACCGTCACCGCCGGCACATCGGGCGTGCCAGGCAGTGGCGACGCGGTAGGGGTGACAGTCGCCGGTAACGCGGTCGTCGAGGGAACAGCGGTTATAGAAGCTGTCGCAGTCAGCGTCGCTCCGGGCGCCGCTGTGGCGATGGGCGTCGGCGTCGGCGGTTGGCCGAACGCCAGCGAAAGCAGATTGTAGCCGACCAGTGCGACAGCGATGATGAGTACAGTGAAAGCGGCGATCAGCAGAACATAGAACAATGGTCTGTTGGTTGTCATCGTTCACCAATCCTATGGGCGTTGCCGGCTTGCCCGGCTTCGCAGGGTTCAAATGCCCCGAACAAACGGTTTCAATAAATGCGGCTGCTCAAACGGTGGCCCGGGCGCGTGTGGGACGACTTTTGCTGCGTTGAAGGCAGCGCGGACCGGCCGGTTGTGCATCCGATTCTTACATGCCTGCCGCGCCGCAAATGTTCACCGGCCGGCCATGGACATGCCACCGGCCGCAAATCCTGCGGCGAAGGACACCTTACAGACTAATCAATCAGCGCCGCCATTCGTTTCATCCGCTCAAGATTTGACACACAATGCACAAGACAGTAACATGAAGGCCAGCCTAAACACTTGAGGTGCTTATTTTATGGATGACCATAACACATCTGAGCCGTTGAGCGAGAGCGTGGAGATGTATTTGCTGCGTATCGCTCTGTTGCAGGAGGACGATAAGCCAGTTCCTATCTCCACGTTGGCCGAAGAACTGGCTGTATCGCCGGTTTCTGCCAATCAGATGTGCCGTAAGCTGGCAGACCGGGGCGTTGTGACCTACGAACCCTACCGCGGCGTCACGTTGACGCTGCAAGGCGAGGCGGTCGCATTGCGGGTCCTGCGCAAGCGTCGTCTATGGGAGGTCTTCCTGGCAGAAAAGCTCGGCATGGAGCCGCACCTGGCCGAGGAAATGGCCTGCCGCTTTGAACATGTCACGCCCGATTTGCTGGCTGAGCGGCTGGCCGGCTATCTTGGCAACCCGGCGCTCAGTCCACAAGGCGAGCCGATCCCGGCCAGTGTCGGGTCAGCAGTCCGCCGGCCGCGCATGGCGTTGATGCAGATTCCGGCTGGCCACTGCGGCCAGGTCGTCAGCATCGGCGGCGACGAGACGACACGCACATTTCTGCGCATGCAAGGGATCAGCATCGGCGTGATTTTGCGCACGCTGGCAACCGCCTCTGACGGCTCGATGTTGTTGCACGCGGCGACCGGGCAGATCGCGCTGGCTGCCGAGCTGGTGCAACTGATCGAGGTGACCCGTGTCCGCCCGCCTGAACCGGGAGATTCGCCGGTTGAGCCAGCGGAACCTGACGATCTCAGTTCATGAGGGCCTGACTGAAACCGATTCGTTACGTTGGTGGTCGATTGCTGCATGAGACCTGGGGCGCCCGAACCTGCAAAGCCACTCCGGGTTACCCTGCACTCGACCGGCGCTAACAGACCAAACTCACATCATCACTACTAAGGAGACGCACACAGTGACCTTGAAGAAACGCTTAACGCTTAGTGTTTCAGTTCTCTTTCTCGCCGCGCTGGCAGGCTGCGCAGGCGACCCCGTTCTGGTTGACAACCAGCAATCCGGCGACACGGCCGCGAAGCCGCTGGTGATATATTCCGGCCGCAACGAGAATCTGGTCGGGCCGCTGATCGAGCAGTACCGGGAGTCCACCGGCCAGGACGTACAAGTGCGCTACGGCGAGACCGCTGAGATGGCGTCGACGATTCTTGAGGAGGGCGCCAACTCGCCTGCCGACGTGTTTTACGGGCAGGATGCCGGCGCGCTGGGCGCACTGGCCAAGGAAGGCCGGCTGGCCAAGCTGCCGGCCGACATCCTCAACCGCGTCGACAGCCGGTTTCGCAGCGACGATGACCTGTGGGTCGGCTCTAGCGGGCGGGCGCGTGTGTTGGTGTACAACACCGATGAGTTGAGCGAGGCAGACCTGCCGGCTGACATCTGGGGCCTGACCGAAGAGCAGTGGCGCGGCAAGATCGGCTGGGCGCCCACCAATGGCAGCTTCCAGGCGTTTGTCACCGCACTGCGACGTATCGAAGGTGAAGATCGGGCGCGCGAGTGGCTGACAGCGATGCTCGCCAATGACGTGAAAGCCTATCCCAACAACGACTCTATCGTGACGGCCGTTGGCAGCGGTGAAATACCCGCAGGACTGGTCAATCATTACTACCTGTTGGAGTTCAAAGCTGAAAAAGGCGATGATTTTCCCGCACAGAACTACTACTTCCCGGCGGGCGGCGCGGGCAATCTGGTCAACGTCGCCGGCGCGGGCGTCATCAATACCAGCGACAACCAGGCTGCAGCCGAGCAATTCGTGACCTTCCTGCTGTCGGACGAGGCACAGAACTACTTTGCCAGCACGACCTATGAATATCCGCTGGCCGGCAAGGACATCCCGCTGAACCCGGCGGTCAAGCCGTTGAGCGAGATCAACGCGCCGGGAATCGACCTGACCAATCTCGATGACCTGCAAGGCACGCTGACGCTGCTGCAGGAAGTCGGCGCGTTGAACTAGCCACCCTCACGCTGCGGTCGAAGACCGGCCGCAGCGGTAATTGTCGAATTGAATGAAGGAGACCACATGATAGTTACTGCCAACCGCATTCCCGTAAACCCTGAATACGCCGAGGCCTTTGAGGCCCGTTTCGCCAACCGCGCCGGCCTTGTGGACACCATGCCCGGCTTCATCTCGAACGATGTGCTGCGCCCGGCCACGCCTGATACGCCCTACGTCGTCCTGACCTACTGGGAGTCCAGGGAACATTTCGACGCCTGGGTCAGTTCGGACGCGTTCAAGCAAGGCCACGCCCGATCGGGCAGCTTGCCGCCGGAGGCTTACAGCGGCCGCAACCAGTTCGAGATGTTCGAAGTGGTCGCCAGCAGCGAACGCTAGCCCTGGCTGCGACACGTTGTTGCCATACAACGCCCGCATACACTGCAACGTGTGCGGGCGTTTGCATTCCCGCAGACTTCGGAAGTCTGAGGTTATACGGTTGCTTCATTCATTGTGAAACGTGATTGACAACCTCTATGCGATTGCTTATAATCACATTGCCTTCTTCGGGGCTTATCGTCAGCGTCAATGTCGGCTTGCACACGCTCTGTCCCCCGCCACTTGTCGCTGAACGCTTCGAAGGCCCGTCCTGTCCTCGGCTCGATTGCAGCGAAACGGTCTTTTCTCAATGTGCCCGGCGAGATAGCCCGTTCCGCGGCAGTTTGGTATAATCGTTCGGTTGTTGATCTACCCATTTGCACGCCACGAAAAGGAGAAGGACCCCATGAACAAGAAGCTCAGTCTGCTGCTGGTGCTGCTGATCCTTGCGAGTATGCTGGCAACGGCATGCCAGCCAGCCGCCGCGCCTGCCCCGGCCGCGGAACCGACCGCTGCGCCTGCCGCTGCTGACAGCGAGCCGGCAGCAGAACCAACCGCCGAGGCGCCGGCTGATGCCGCGCCGGCCGATGACAGCATCACACTGGCCATCGAGCATTTCAGCATTATCGAAGGCACCACCTGGTCCGGCGCGCATGACCGGGCCGGCAAGCGGCTGGCTGAGAAGTACCCCAACGTCGATTACGTCTATCGCGAGCAGGTCAGCCCCGATCTTTCGGTCCCCTATGCCGAAGAGATGATCTCCGAAGGCGCTGATATCGTAGTCGGCAACGCCGAGTTCATGGGCCTGCCCCTCAAGGACATCGCCGACAAATACCCCGATGTTGACTTCGTGTCCATCGTCGCCAGCGACCTGAGCACCAAGGAAAACTTCATCCGCCTCTTCCCGCGCCAGTATCAGGCGCTCTACCTGGAGGGCTTGATCGCCGGCGCGTTGACTGAGACAGGCAACATCGGCGTCGTGTCGGCCTTCCCCACGGTACAGGTGATCCGGCGCACCGCCGGCTTCGTGCTGGGTGTGCAGGATGCCGCTGAGATCCTGGGCAAGGACATCAACGTCTACGTCAAGTACGCCGGCGACTGGTTCCTGCCGCCCGAGGAGCGGGAAATTGCCACGACCTTGGTCGACCAGTACAACGTCGATGTGCTGACCCAGCAGACCGACTCTGGCTCGCCGCTGGACGTGGCGACCGAGAAAGGCATCTGGTACGTCGGCAAGGACATGGACGTGGTCGGCGAGTACGGCTGGTCGAGCACCGACACGGTCGCCGTCTCCTTCGACACTCGCTGGGAAGTGTTGTACGACCAGATCATTCAGGATCGCATGGCCGGCAAGGCCACTGACCCTGTGCTGTACTACGGCATGGACAAGTCGATGACGCTGGCCGACGGCACCGAAGAAGCCACCGTGGACATCATGAACGACGGCAAGATCGGCGTGGATGCCATCAGCCCCAAGGCGCTGCCGTTGATCCCGCAGGAGATCGTCGATCTGGTCAAGCAGCGCCGCGAGCAGATGATGGCGGGCGAGTGGGACCCCTTCACCGAGCACGCATTCATCAGCAACGGCACTGGTCTGGATCTGCCGGACATGGCGGTGCCCCCGGCTGGCACCGAGGTCAAGCCGGCTGGTGAAGTGCCGACCGACGCATTCCTGCTGTCGCTGTTCGGCTTCGACCTGCAAGGCACCACCGTCCTCGAGTAGGTTGATTTGAAAAGACTTCGGAAGTCGCCAGTTGGCGGTCACAATTAGCTGGCAGCAAACGAACCAGCCCTGGTTCTGAACCCGGCGACTTCCGAAGTCTGGATCCTGTTAGCGAGGCTCTCACCGACCGGAATATGTTTCCCTTGGTGAGAGCCTCATTTTTCCACGTTCATCGCTCCAACGCCCGTGACGGGCGAACTATCCCGGAAAAGAAGCACTCATGCACGAGGAACTCCTTGCAGGCAGAGTCCGCGGCAGCACAGTCCTGGAGTTGCGGGGGATAACCAAGCGGTATCCCGGTGTCGTCGCCAACGACGCGATCGACTTTGAGATGCGCGCCGGCGAGATCCATGCCATTCTGGGCGAAAACGGCGCGGGCAAGACCACGCTGATGAAGATCGTCTACGGGCTCATGCAGCCGGACGAAGGCGAGATCTACGTCGGCGGCCAGAAAGTCAAGCTGCAATCGCCGCTGGATGCCATCCAACTGGGGATCGGCATGGTACACCAGAACCGCAAGCTGGTGAACGCCCACACGGTGATGGAGAACATCATCCTGGGGCACCCCAACGCTGGCCGCGTGTTGAACCTCAAGCGGGCCGAAGAGGAGATCGACGAGCTTTGCCGGCGCTACGGGTTCAGCGTCGATCTCAAGGCTTCGGTCTGGCAACTTTCGGAGGGCGAGAAGCAGGTCGTGGAGATCCTCAAGGCGCTCCACCGCGGCGCCAAGATCCTCATTCTGGACGAACCGACATCGGCGCTGGCGCCGCCGGAGACGAAGAAACTGCTGACCTCCGTGGAGGCAATGGCCGACGACGAGCTGGCCATCATCCCCTTTATCACTCACAAACTGCCCATCGTGCTCTCGACCAGCCACCGGATCACCGTGCTGCGGCGCGGCCGCGTCATCGCCCGTGTCGATACAGCCCGCGCCACCGAACAAAGCCTGGCGCGCGAGATGGTGGGCCGCGAGGTGATGTTCCAGGTGGAACGACCGGTAGTCGAGACCGGCAAGCCGGTCCTGCAAGTCGAGAAGCTGTCGGCGTTGAGCAGCCGCGGCTTCATGGCGGTCAAAGACGTGTCGTTCACGGTCCGCGAAGGGGAGATCTTCGGCATCGCCGGCGTGTCGGGCAACGGGCAGCATGAGCTGGCTGAGGTGCTGGCCGGCCTGCGCAAGGCGGAAGCCGGCAAGGTCACACTGGACGGCACCGAGATCACCGACGCGCTGCCGATCAAACGCTGGCAGGCGGGCCTGGGCTACATCCCCTCCGAGCGCAACGAGGTTGGATCGATTGGCGACTTCACGCTGGTGGAAAACGTGGCGATGAACTACTACTTCGATGACACCTTCACGCATCGGGGAATCATGGACTACGGCAGCATCCGCAAGCTGACGGAGGATCTGATCGCTGACTACGGCGTGGCGACCCCCAATGCCGACGTGAAAGGCAAGAATCTGTCAGGCGGCAATCTGCAGAAGATTATCCTGGCCCGGGTGCTGAACCGCAACCCGCGGCTGGTGATTGCCAACCTGCCGACGCAGGGGCTGGACGTGGGCGCGACCGAGTTCGTCCAGAACAAGCTGATTGAAGCCAAGAAAAACAAGGCGGCTGTGCTGCTGATCTCCGAAGACCTGGATGAGATCATGGCGATCAGCGACTGGATCGCGCCGATGTACGAAGGCGAGTTCATGGCAATCGTGTCGGCGGACAACGCTGACCGCGAGCAGATCGGCGCGATGATGGCCGGCTTGCGGCTTGAGAGGCAAGAGCAATGAAGATCGGCGCACGCGAACTCAAGGTAGAAAAACGCCCGTCGCTCTCCGGCTGGCATGCGGCGCTGATCTCCATCGCCGCGCTGCTGGTGGCCCTGCTGCTGTTCAGCATCCTGTTCATCGTGTCCGGGGTCGATCCGCTGGAAGCCTATAAAGGCATCATCTCCTACGCGTTCCTCAACCAGTTCGGCCTGCCGCTGACGATCAACCGCTTCATCTTTCTGTTGCTGTGCACCAACGCGTTCATCATTCCCTACCGCGCCGGCCTGTGGAACATCGGCATGACCGGCCAGCTTTACATGGGCGCGCTGGCTGTGTTCGGTGTGCTGGCGCTGCTGGGCGCGAGACGCAACGGCGCGGTGGCCGTGCCGCCGCTGGTTGTCATTCCCATCCTGCTGGTGGTAGCCGCCGCGGGCGGCGCGGCCTACGCAGCCATTGCCGGCGGGCTGAAGGGCAAGTACAACATCAACGAGATCGTGATCACCATGATCATGAACTTCATCGCCTTCTGGCTGGTGTCGTTCATGATCAAGGAAGGCGGCGCGTTTATGGGGCGCGGCGGCGAGGGCGAGAGCTTCCAGTTGCCTGCGAACATCAATGCGCCGCTGATTGCCGGCGTTCCCTTCACGCTCTTCGTGGCGCTGGGTCTGGCGTTGCTGCTTAACTTCATGTTCGCACGCACCAAGCTCGGCTTTCAGATCAGGGCCTACGGCAAGAGTCCGGCGGCGGCCCGCTATGCCGGCATCAACCCGGTGCGGCTGCCAATCCTGGTGTTCGCGCTGGGCGGCATCATGGCCGGCCTGGCTGGCTATCACTACTTCGCCGCGGTGCCGGGCGTCTACAAGATCACGGGCAACTACGGCTATTACGGCGATCTGGCCTTCTACGGCATCATCTGCGGCCTGATCGCCATGGGCAATCCCATCGCTTCGATCCCGGTGGCGCTGCTGTTTGGCGGGCTGTCCATCGGCGGCCGCTACATCCAGGGCAAGCTGCACATGAGTTTTGGCGTGGACTACGCGCTGCTGGGCGTGCTGATGATCACCCTGGTGGGGTTCCAGTATTTCTATAACAACCAGATCGTGCTGAAGAGCAACCGGGAGTCGTCCAAGGAGGAGAGCTTAGATGTGGGAGTTCATAGCCCGGAGTCTTGAGGCTTCGACGATTTTCACCCTGGCTGCCCTGGGTGAGCTGCTGGGCCAGCGGTCAGGCATCCTCAACGTCGGCATCGAGGGGATCATGCTGTTCGGCGCGACCTTTGGCTTCATGGCCGCGCAGAACAGCGACAGCTACGCGGTCGGCTTCGCGGTCGCCATCCTGGTCGGCGCGCTGCTGGGATCATTGCACGGCTTCTTCTCCATCACGCTGGGCGTCGATCAGGTGGTCAGCGGCATGGGCATCTGGATTCTGGGCTTTGGCCTGACCACCTTCATCGGCAACCCCTACACCGGGCCGCTGGGAATGGACCGGATACCGACGATCGCCGGTTTTTCCCCCTTCTTCATCCTGAGCGTCGTCCTGGTGGCAGTGATGTGGTTCGTGCTGGCGAAGACGAGCCTCGGGCTGCGCATCCGCTCAGTCGGCGAGAATCCATCGGTAGCCGAGGTGTCGGGCATCAACGTCGCCCGGACGCGCTACATGTGCGTGGTGGTCGGCGGCATGTTGATGGGCTTCGCTGGCGCGGTCTACTCACTGGACTACAACCCGGTCTGGAACTACAACTTCCTGATGGGCTGGGGCTTCATCGCGCTGGCGCTGGTCTTCTTCTCGCTGTGGAACCCCTGGATTTTGCTGGGCGGATCGCTGCTCTTCGGCTTCCTCTGGCAGCTTTCGCTCAACCCGCAGCTCTTCCTGCCGGGCGTCTTCTCGCGCTACATCTGGCGCACCGTCCCCTTCGTCATCACGTTGCTGGTGCTGCTGGTGATGTCAACCAAGTGGTTCCGCGCCAAATGGGGATCAGCCAAACCGGAAGCGCTGGGCGAGCCGTATGTGAAGGGGTGAGTTAGTGCGGTAGTTCGATAGTGTGGTAGCGCCCCGCGGAGTTCGCATCCTCCGATGCGAACCGGCTGCGATGTCGAAGACCTGCAAAGACGACCCCGCGGAGTTCGCATCCTCCGATGCGAACCGGCGTCGAAGCTGGCAACGCAATTGGGGCCAACAGGCAGTGGTTGCCGGCGCGCTGTCTGCCGGTGAGGAGCCGGCGGCTTTCCCAAGCCGCCTTACATGGGGCCGCTACGCGTAACGGCCAGGAACTGTCGTACAGTTCCCGGCCGTTTTGACTCTCCGTCGCGTTGCTTGCCCTCGCTACGTTCTAGGATGGGTCACGTCTTGCATCAACTCGCTGGTTCGATAACCATAGTCAACTTGAGTGGAGTCAAGCTCGCCATAGCGTTCCCTGGCGTGCGGCTGGCCGAAGTACCAATACCAGAATTCCCTGATCTCGCGGGGCAGGTTGAGTTCGGGAAGATAATCATGGATGGTCTGGAAGCCGATCGCTCGCAGATCAGCGTCACCGCCATGTGACAACACCCGCGCCAGGTACCACCGGCGAAACGCCTCGTTCTCCTGCGCATCCTCCGGGATGTCGTAATCCCAGACCAGCTTCTCGTTGATCGGTATCGGCTTCATGGGGGCATTGTAGCATGAGTACAACGGTAGGGCAATCGTCTGGTTACCTTGCTATCCCCGCTGTCGCTGCCTCAACCACGCCACGGCCTTGTAAGCAACCAGCAGGGCCAGAATGCTCACGAGGATGCCCAGCAGGATGTAGACCCAGGTAAAGTAGGGGAGGGCTTCAGATTGGATGGCTCCCAGCAGGTCCGGCCCGCCCTCCACGTAGTAGACCTCTCCGGCGGAGTTCAGCTGGCGAAAACCGCCCAGCGTCCAGGCCGCCAACCCCAGAATCAGCAGCCGTTCGCCGATGGTGGCGATCAGGCCGGCGGCCAGCGCCAGTTTGGGATCATAGCTCTTGCTGAACAGACCCAGAAAGACGCCCCCAACCACGTAGGGCAAGATGACGAGGGAAACCGCGAAGGAAGCAGCGCTGCGAGGATCGATTCCGATGGACGAGCTGTAGTAGATCTGGGAGACAATAAAGAGCACTGCCAGATAGCCGGCCGCAATCGTGACCAATGCAAGCGTTAGTGCAACGGAACGTCGTTTGCTCACTGTGGAACTCCTAAGACCTGTTGGTCCGATCAAATCGCCTTTCCCAGACCAAGGATGTTGCGATCATGGAAGACAAAGAAGATCATTCGCGCCAGTTTTGTGCCTCGGTCTTGCCTGGCAAATGCCCAGGTAAGTAGTTCGAGGTTCTCAGAATCAGGGGGAGTTTGCCGGTTACTGCGATGATGTCGAGAGTTGCATTTGGTTCTCTCATAGGTGTATGCAGTCTCTGGCTTAGGAGTTGTTACCTTAAGATCGCGAGCGAGGCCACACATTGTGGCCTCGCTCCTTGTATATGTATCGGGCTGTATAGCTGCCGAGGCCGATTTGAAGCAGTATCTACCTTTCTTGTGAAAGGAATTGCATCTCTGAATAGAGATCGGTGAAATCAGCAATGATGAATGCTTCGATGCCGTCTGGCAGCTGATATAGGTCATCATTCATCGATCGGATGCGAACAGCCTCATCTGTATGAGATACGAGCATGCGAGCATAGGTTGGTAGGGGATCAGCCAGGAAGATCATCTCGTGTTCATTAAGATAATCAATTTGTTCGATGGGAAGCCAGAGTTCGATCGCGACAAAGCCAATCATCTCCAGGCGAGGTGACAATGGAACCTCACCAAGAGTATCGGCAGCTTCCTCTCGGTTTGGCATCAATTCCATAGAACTGATGCTTGATGCCAGTGTACTTAAGCCGTCAGTGTAGTTTGAATTTCCTTCGGGATGAGCTTCCAAGGTCCAGGTATTAGTGGCCGAGTTTGGATCATTCACGTCAGAATACACTGCCTTGATCATCTCGATTTGAGATGCGTCTGATAGGCCGAGTATTTCTTCAAGAACTTTTCGAGACACGGGCTCATTGAAAGTCACAATTGTCAGCACGTTGTTTACATCTTCGTGACGCAACGGTGTCATCAAGCCAGACTTCACAAAGTCGACATAGGCATCGAGATCGCTTCTGGTGCTCACAGGATATGCGGCTCCAATCAGAATACGTGGTACTCTATAATCGGTTACTGTATGCAACTGTATTGGACCAGCAGAGATAGTCCCACTAACAGGACTGATCGGATACAAATTGCTTTGTGTTTGAGCAACACTATCAGTATCTCTGTCCAATACCATTCCCAGTTCTACGTCATTGTAGTCCAGCCTTTGAGGATGATCATCATAGCGCCAGGTGTTGTATTCGCTCATACACCACGGCTTTGCAGAAAGCGCAGGAGTCTCCAAAAGGTAGCCGGGTCCAGAAACTTGCTTCTCGTAATATGAGACAAACGAATAGAAGAATGGACTACTCTGAGGGAACGATTGGTTGACACTAACGACCTCGTATTCCTCATATCTGCCATCCGCCGGTGCGTCATCATCTCGATCAAACGTAGGATTGGGCATATTGGTCCCGGCTCCCACTCCATTCAGTTTCCCGCTCATGTCAGTGTGGTCATGGGTGTAATACATGTAGACCAAATCACACCACCAGAACCGCAGATTGTTGCTGTAGTATCTGACGTTATCTGCTCTGGCTTGAGTCCAGTCCATAATGCTGCCAAAGACGTACTCGGGAGGGCCACCTCCATCGTAGAACCAATGGCCGTGGCGATACCCTGTAGGAGCGTACTGGCCATTTGGAACCGTGTTGTCCCAGAACCCAGGAGAATACCAACCGGACAATTGCCAATGTGGTGGTATCGGTTGAGCTGCGGGAGAAGCCGCGACCGAGCGGGCCGAGGCAACTACAATTAAGACCAATAACAGTCCAGAAATCGCGCGTTTTGCCATCTTGATCCTCCTCGCAAATTAGGCTGATAGATTCATCGCCAAACTCCTCAGCGACACATCCACCATACCACAAAACCGCCCCAGATTTCATGAGACTTTGTGATTTTTCATGATTGTTTGTGATTTTCGGCGGTTGCTGCCCATGTGATCCCCGCGTGCTGTCGATCATAGGAAAGTGAGCGTCAAAACCTCTTACTCACGCGGCAATTTGTGGTCGTTCACATCGAGATAGATCTTAGACGATGACCACATGTCGATCCCCAGGCCGTAGTCTAATTGTCCTTCAAACGTTTGCCTCGTCAGATCCATTCGCGCCTGGGGAAATGGCTCGCCGTAAACGACGAATTCGTAATGACCAGGCTGGGAAGGAGACGTAAACTCAATAGGAATCACATACAGCGCTTGCGACTTGGCGGAGACATACAGCGGTACATGGCCTTGGCCGCGACGGACCAGAGGGATCTGCTGATGATCCAAAAACGCAGACAGTGCATAATCAACCTGGACGGGCTGACTATTCGAGAGGTGGAGATACAGGGTGATCTTCTGCCCAGGGTCAGCTTGAAGAAACGTCTTCTGCTGTATCCCACCGTACCGATCCCACGGCATTATCTTCGTACTCACCGCCAGCCCATCCAGACCAGTTGTATGAAGCGGTATGGGCAAGCTTTGGAACGATCGGGCGATAGGGGTTGTATCACGACCAACAGCTATGCTTGCACGAATTGCCATTACTTTGGAAAGCAAACGTGCCTCGGCCTGCGGATTGTCGCGATCTACACCCAAATCTTGATCAAAGACCACCGTGAGGTCGTGCAGCCCAGGTTCTAGTCCAGTGATATGGATGGGTATCTTGACGACTTGGCCATAATCTAGTGTGATGAACTGTAGGAGCGGCGCCGCCGGGCCGCATGGCAACTGGATGAAGTCGATCAAGCAATTGATGATATAAGAGCGAGGTTTGGACTCAAAAGATCCAAGTTCTAGCTGCCCGATAAACGGTGCTCCGTTTTCGACGACGTAGAGTGCGTTATCACCGCTTCCTTGCTCCAACCAGGTTCCTTGAAGACTGACATAGCCTCCTTCATTCGTTTGCGCTATTCCTACAACTTCCATTTGCTCCTCAGGGCTATTCTCCTTAATCTCTGTTGGATTGACCCCTATAGGAATGACCGGCGTCGGCAGAATTTCGGGCTCTGCGAATACAACTGTACGGTCGGGCGCGAGCCATATCAACGGAGAACGCAGTAACATGCAATCTCTGCGAGAAAGAACATAGGGGCCAGTACAGTTTTTCGAGAGAACCAAATCATCCAACAATACGACCCCCAATGAAGAAGCTATCAGGATAAACAAGATAACTACCTTGCCAGAGAGTTTGTCAGGTGACAGTAGCGCCATTGATATACACCTTGAGGAAGTTTTGTCACAACAATAGGTTCACTCGGCCAAAACTCTGCGGATAGTAGCCTACCAAATGAATGTACCAGGCGGTGCAACTGCCTGGTACATTCTCGAAGACACATTGCCAAACTCACGTAAGAACTTTGAGCAAGCAAGTCCAGCGATTTCTAATACGTTGCACAACCATTCGACCTGAGTTTCGATACCCTGGTAGCGTCTCTACTTTATCTACTGCATCGTGCCGAGACTTGTCTTTCGTGAATTCAGGCTACCAATAAGCAGTGGGCCCTTCTTGACCTGTTACCCAGAATGGCCAAGAACCGTTGATCTTTGCCTGGTGTGTACCTGATTTAACGCAGTGATACTGATTGCCACCAAACAAATTCTGAGCCGTCTGTGCCGAAACTGAGGTAGTGTTGTAATTGGTCCCACTAAAGTTGGGGCCTTGGCTATTGCAACCACTTCCGCCATACCAGTGGGTTCCAGAGACGCGTATCTCCTGTGCAGTGACGTTGGTGGCCGTGGAGCCACCTGCATCTACCCAAGGTCTACCTAGCCAATCAGGGGAATTTCGCAGCCACCTCTCCATTGTCATAACGTAGTCCCCGGAATAAACAACCCAATCAGGTTGTACGTTAGTTTGGATTGCAGGCAATCCTGGTTGAGGCACACGCACAGTCGCGGTCTGAGACAACAGCACCTTTGTAACTGTTACGTATCTGCCTCCCAGTTCACCTGGTCCTTGCACCCACTCTTGGGTTTCTACGGTGCTGATTACGGGCTCATCGACTATTGGTTCGTCTGCAAGGGGGATGTGCGAAATTGGCGAGTTAGGACCGATTACGTGGGCGAACGTTGGTTGGATCCCCATGGTCAGCAATGCCAGAAGGACCAAGAGGGAAACGAACTTTGTGGATTTCATCGTATATGCTCCTTTTACGACCATATTTGGTGATTTACTCGTAGGACTTTCCACCGATGCCAATATTGTAGCACTTCTGCTTTGGGCTGTCATCGGGAGAATTCCCTATTTCTATAGGGACTTGTCCCTATCCCATTTCTGCTGTACCTGTCCAGATCGCCCATAAGGCGGCTTGGGTTCTGGACGACACTTCCAACTTCCTCAAGATATGACCAACATGATGCCCCGCCGTCTTGTCAGTAATGCTAAGTTTCTGAGCAATTTCTCGATTGCTCTTGCCTTGCGCTACCAGCGCCAACACCTCACGCTCGCGCCTGGTCAGAGACGCCCAATGCTGTTCTATATTTATCGAATCACGTATATGTCTGGTTGATTCTTGCATCGTTGCTCCTCAGATAGGTCTGCATACAATCACCAACTTGAGGTTGATTCAGTTTGCGCTGCGTATGGTGGGCGCCACCAGCGCCGGCAGTGTGGCCTGGGGCACATCTTCAGGCGCTTCAAGCCATGTAGCGGGCAGGCTATCCAGCGGCAAGATCTCCAACGGCTCGGTTTCGACACGTTCGAGAAGCACGGAGCCGGCGGGCGTATTGGCCCATTGTTCTGTTCGAACAAACTGCCCGGTCTCCTTGTCTACTACCCACCTGGTTTCGAGGGCCTGAATATCCAGGTCGGAAGGGAAATTGGGTCCTGGCCGGTCCGCCTCCATTGAGGCAGGATCAAAGCGGTGTTGTACCACCCAGGCTGGCCGCCCCCAGGAAGAGATAACCACGTCCGTCACCGCATATCCTTCCCTTTCTCCTTCAGCCAACGGCACTTCAGACGATGGCCCCCGCTGCCCGTCCGCTCCAGCGGCGCCTGACGACGGTATCCACATCCCGTTTTCAGTCGTTTCATCAAAAAGGAACACACTCTCCCCAGTGTCGATCATCATTGAAATCAAACGCCCCGATTCTTTATCCCGAAAGGTAGCTCGTGTTTGGCCAGTGTTGCCGCCGCGAGCCCAGGTTTCAGAAAGAAAGGTGTCGGAAGAGAGAGGAAGAACGGGACTGTGATATGAATCGGCAGGCTCCTGTTGATCGGGATTCGCACGTCGATAGACAGTAGCTCGTGCATAGCCCACATGGTCAGCATCCACTAGAAAGGCGGACCCGTCTGGCGTTTTGTTGACCAACGACCATGCATCCACCTCAGGCATCTGGGAAGCGGGCAATGCAAGCAACAGGATGGCAGCCAAGCCGATGCCGATCAGCAATAGCCACCAACGGTTGAAGCTGTAAGCCACGTTATTGTTATCCAATTGTGCAGCTTCGCTTTCGCAATCGCACAGTAGTGTCCCTCTTTCTGTATGGGTAAGCATAGACATTAAGCATTACTCCTCCCCGTTCTTCATGACCAACTCGGTTACAGTTACCCTATGAACCTCTACGCCATCAAGGCTATCGACAATCCCAACCGGCAAGAAATCAGATTCGCGATAGGTGATCTCGCGTCGAGATACTCGATATTCGCTATCACAAGGCTGTATACCAGCGCGGAACATTGCCTCTGTAGGCGCCTGACACGGCAAATTCTCCTCAAGCACCAATACAGCCAGCCCTCCACTCGATCCGGAGAGTTGCTCAGCATTTTGTTGCGTGAGCAACCTGGGAATGGTACCCGGAATGAGCCACTGCTCGGGAACATACACAGCATCTTCAGGAATATCCTGTTGATCCACACGCAGCTCTCCGGTACGCGGGTCAAAGCTACGCATTTCCGCGCCATGATATTCTGCCCATGTCCCAACGACGTCCACGGCATCGTTGTGAGCTAGTAGCTCAGTCTTCCAATGCCGTTTGTCGTGGTAGATCAGCTTGACGGCTTGCACTTGGGGCTGCTCGTCGTTGGAACCAAGCCTCCAATCCTCGTACACCATCGTAAATGAAGGCCACTCGTTAGGTGACACCGAGGCTGTGGATGCCGCACCAGCAATTTCCTCTAGACCTTTGACAATCAGCGTGCTTCCTATGGCCACTGACAATACTGTACATAGGACGATGATCTTTCTTCTCATGGTCATTTCTCCCTTTTGGCCGTCCTCATTACGTACAAGTTGCTGGAAGAACTTCGGCAGAAGTGTTATTCCAAAGATAATGTTCATGTCTCGGCGAACACCAGTAGTAGCAATTCGCCTACCCTCTCTTTAGTCGGGCAGCACGGAAAAGCAAACCGCCAAGCAGGAGAAACGGCAAAGCGAAAGGGGATTTATTTCTATCAAATCATGCTTGACAGGACAAAATCGGTTACGTCGTTAGTAATTTCGTAACCTGTACGGTATTCCAAAGAAAGTATCGCCGTCAATGAGTTCTTCAATAGCCAGTCTATCTCGATGAGACGGATACCAGATTCCAATATCTGCTTTTCCTGGACAACTCGCGGTGTCAATTTCTATATCGACAAATCCTGGATGGACTTGCTCGATTGCGCGGATTACATCTTTGTGCTCCTCTACTATTTTCATTACTTCGGTCTGAGAAGGTAGTTCTTCGCAACTGAGAAAGTGCTCCCTATTATCGTAAACGTTATTTACGAACAGTCTCTTGACAACTCTGCTGTTTGCCAGTATCAAACCGCTGGCGCAACCTATCATCAAGAAAACAACGATAAGGATGATAGCATTTTTTCTGCGATTCATAGTCGTATGATTCACTTGAAGCCAGTAAACTTGGTCAGCGACTTGTGGGCGTAAATACCCAGACAGTTGCCATGCTAAACGGGTCGAGAGTACACAACCCTTACGACAAGATACGTCAGTGAAGCATCTCGCTGCGCATGTGAGGCGAGATGCTTCACTGATGTTGGATGCTCGAATGGATGCTGGATTGACAGCAATAACCCTCGTTTCCTAGCGAGTTTTCGTGTTAGACCCGTTCAGTCCTGGCCTGAGCCAGTCGAAGGCATAACATCGTGCGGGCAACCCTCACCTTGCTTACGCCCGGCTGTACTAGTAAGTGTCATGCCACCACTCTGCATACCATCCCCAGTCCCAATAGGGCCACCCATAGGAAAATATCTCAGGATTTGGTTCTCCATATTGAATCCATATGTCATGATTTGCCGCATCCCGAGTTCCGTGATCGCGAAAACGGGGGGAATCGCAATAACCGTATTGGCTAGAGTATCCCCGTCCTCGTGTGTAATCTCGCTCGCATGGGACGAAGGGATCGCCTCCACATGCATACCCTGCCGTTTGATGAAAGCCCCAGCTCAACAAAGTGTTGTGCGCATTAGGATACCATCCCATGGGAGAGCGAGGAGGGGTATAATTTGGAACTGGATGGGCATACGTCCCGCAAGCGTGAGTGTCAGGGGCTCTAGTTGCTCCCTGGTCGACGGGCTGATAGCGGCTCAACATAGCTTCAAACTCCGTAAGTAACGGATAGCCTGTCACTGGAATATCAATTTGCCGCACATCTGCTTTTTCGCCTTGTTGGGCAATTTCACGCACCTCATTCTGATAATCAATCACCTCACCTGCGAGAGCAAGAATGGTGTCAGAAAAACCAGCTTTCTTAGCTTCTTCTATATCTAACACCTGTTTCCCATCCCCGGAGGAAACAAAGGGATCCAGTCTCCTGAACTCGGTTGTTATGGTTTCAACCGTATACTGTGTCAAGGAAGACCCCGGCTTCGTATCGCTCGCCGACGCTTGCTGTACACCTTGAAGAAGCACAGTTAGCGCCAGCAAGATGGCTAACGCGGCTTCCAATTTTGTTCGTCTCATTTCATTACCTCCTGCGTAAGGCATTCAACATCCACCGAACTCCTCGGCGACACATTCATCATACTACAAAACCACCTCAGATTTCATGAGACTTTGTGATTTTTCATGATTGTTTGTGATTTTCGGCGGCTACTGCCCAAGTGATCCCTGCGTGTTGTCGATCATCGGAAAGTGAGCGTCGAAGTCCTCTATCCTGCTGCAAGTTGTATCTTCGGCGTAGCCCTCCACGAAACTCTCCAGTTCCTCCGCGAACGCCATGTTCTGATCACGATCAGGATAGGGGGGAAATGCATAGACATAGTGTAGAGCATCCAATTCCTGGACGCTCCATGTCAACAACTTCTCGCCGAAACGATTGTTTAGCAGCGCATAGAACTCCTGGTGCAAGCAGGAAGGTGTAGTCGCTTCCAGTACGTCACAGCCAAATCGTCATTCACAGTTCTCTCGATTAGCTCAACGAATGTCTTGGCGTCTTCCCCCTCTCTGTATGGGTAGGCATAAACATGTTGGACACCATCAATTTCTTGAACCGTCCAGTACAGCACCTTGTCGCCATATTCCTGTGTCAACAAGGCATGAACACGGTCCAATGTGTCTATGCCTACTTCCTCGTGAATCGCGATGACGTTGTATCCGCCCTTCTGTGCAATCTCCCATGGCTGGATGGGGCCTTCTTCACCGTCCTGGGCAGACGCTATGGCAGCCACGAACAACACGCCCAACAGCGCAAACACGACGACCAACCCAATGCCTCGCTTCAACATAGTGAAACCTCCTCTATTTCCAAGCTCCGTTCACCGAACGCCTCGGTGGCTTCTCCACCATACTACAAAACCGCCCCAGATTTCATGATACTTTGTGATTTTTCATGATTGTTTGTGATTTCCGGCGGCTACCCCAAAGGTATTACGCGATATACAGAGTTCTTTTCGCCAACACCACAAGATATAGGCCTGCTGTTGATCTATGGCCAATCGATCCATGGTGTCAGGGAGCAGTGTCAGCATCGTAGAAGAGGAGTTCTCCATAAGGAGACTGGCGCTCGCCCTGCACGCACTCGCCATCCACGGCGAAGGTGATCTGCCGCACCAGCAATGGCTGCCAGACGGCCTGTTCCAGCACAGCCCGTTGCGCCTCGTTCACGTATTGCTGGCGCAGGTTGAGATCCGCTGTCAGGCGCGCCTGGTTCACCAGGTGAGCCACGTCACCGCCGGAGTAGTTGAGCAGGTTGCGCGGCCCCGGGCCGAGGAAGATGCCCAACGCTGTATAGTCTCCCCAGGCGTAATCGAACAACAGCAGATCGAAATCCTGGCGCTGTGTCAAGATATCGGAGCGCGCAACCTCACGCAGCCGGATCTGGCTCAACCCAATAGCCTGCAACTGCTGCTGCACGGCGGCGGCCAGTTGGCGATAGGTGCTGCTTTCGGGGATCAGCAGCACCACCTCG
Organism: Anaerolineales bacterium; assembly: GCA_020634615.1. Lineage (GTDB taxonomy): Bacteria > Chloroflexota > Anaerolineae > JAAEKA01 > JAAEKA01 > JACKBK01. The sequence continues at coordinate 466,670 of JACKBI010000001.1, read as the reverse complement.
GCGTCGCTGTCGAAACCGGCCTCAGCCAGCAGCTTCCGACTTCGCTCTGGAGCATAGCCATAGCCGGCAACTGCTACACTGGGGTCGTAGCCGACGGTGTTGGGCGTCAGCGGCGTGTCAGCTACCAGGAAAGGGCCGTCACCCGCCAGGCTGGCTTTATCCAATGCCATGGCGACAGCTTGACGCGCCCGCACATCCTGCCAGCGGCCCCGTTGGAAGTTGAAGCCCAGATAGGTGACGCCTCCCGTGGCCTCGTAGAGTCGAAACCGGGGGATATCCGCTACCTGCTTCACATCCTCTGCGCTCAGACTTAAGACACAGCCTTGGCCGTCGACCAGCGCATCGAGGCGTTCAGCGCGATCGGCAATGAAGTCAAAGCGAATACGGGCGATGCGCGGCGCGCTCCGGTTCGCGAACAGCGCCGGCGGCCAACGATAATCGGCGAAGCGCACCAGCGTCAACGAATGGCCGGGACGATAGAGGCTGGCTGCAAACTGGTACGGACCAGTGCAAGCGACGAAGCCTGGTCCATTTGTTTCCTGAGTCAGCGGCGACACGATAGCTGCGTAGGGATTGGCCAGCACCAGTCGTACGAAATCGAAGTCGGGCGACGGCAGGTCAAACAACACGGTGCGTCCGTCGGGCTGCGCCGTCACCGCGACACCGCGCAGATCGGCGAGCAGGGGTGAAACGCTCAATCGCTGCAAGCGTTCAAAGCTGGACTGCACCACTTCGGCGGTCAGCGCGGCGCCGTCGTGAAAGGTGATGTCCGGCCGTAGTTGAATGCTCAGCCGCCGCCCGTCATCGCTGTATTGAAACCCATCCTCCGCCAGCAACCCGCGCACCGCCCCGCCCTCGTCCTCATAGAACAAGGGCTGGCAGACGTGGCGAAAAACGTCCTGAGCCACCGGATTCGACGTCTGCTGCGGGTCGTAGCTGCCCGGATCGGCACCCCACACGATGACCAGCGGTCGCCCGCCCACCCCATCGCTGCGCGCCGCCAGCCAGCCCAGCATGAGCATCAGCCAAACCAGCGTGAGACTAACGATCAGCCGGCGCGATCCGGCCAGCGAGAGCCAACGTCTGGAGCGTTTCATGGGAGAGCCAGCTCCCCATTCGAATACAGCACGTAGCCCGCGCCGTGAGCCGTTCGCACGTAGCGTGGCGCGCGCGGGTCGGGTTCCACGTGCTGGCGCAGTTGAAAGACCAGACGGCGTAGGCGGTCCTTCTGGTCAGGACGCAAGCCGAACGTGCCCACTTCATCGTCGGGCCATACAGCGCTAAACAACGCTTCCGCAGCCTGCACTTCATTGGAATGCGTTAGCAAGTGCCGCAATAGCGCCTCTTCCGTGGGGCTGATCTGGTTTTCCTGCCAGGCCATGGCTGCTTGCCCCGTCGTCGTGGGATCGATCCGCTCGACGCGCACCGCAGGCCGCTGCCGGTGCAGTCGCAACGTCGCGCCGATCTCGATCCAGTCCGTCGCCGGCATGGCCGGCTCATCGATACGGCGCTCTGCCGGCAGAAGGGGCGGTTCCGGCGCGACCAACGCGAAGACGCCGGTGACGCTCCCCGCCTGGCCGGCAACGGGAGCTGCTATCAGACTATAGCCCGGCTTCGGCCATCCTGCCTGCTGGACAAGGCGCGATTCTTCCTGCGCCTCCAGCAGTGCATCAGTTAGAATGTCCAGAGAGTGCGAATCTTGAGATGCAGACAGTGTATTCAACACCTGTTGGGCGCCATCGTTGAGAGCCACGATGCCATGTACCCGGTCGAAGAAGAAAAGGGGTTGGTCGTTCAGCGCGGGATCGATGGCCGAGAGTGCCGCTGACGGATGAGGACGACGCACAGCACGCCACACCAGCCACGCCAGAAGCGCCAAGCCGGTCAACCCCAAGAGCAGCACTTCCCAGACTGGAGCGTGCCAATAGATGTGTTGGGTCATGCCGGCAGGGTCTCCTTATTGATTACGGCAAACGCTCGTACCAGCGCGGCGAGGGCTTGCTGCCGCCGCCCATCCACAGTTGGTAGGTGATCTGCATGTGGCCCAGATGCAGCGCCGTGTGGTCGATGACGTGCAGAATGGCCCAGCGCGTCGTCACCGCCCGCTCGTGCGCCTGGCGGATCTCGTCCAGATCCGCGGCGGTCAGGCGCGCGAAGACCTCGCGCGTCTCCGCGCCAACTTCGTCCAGCCGGGCCAGCAGGCTGTCCGGCCCGTCCACCTCGGTGACGAACTCGGCGGGCCGGTCGCGCGTGGCCGGGTAGCCGCCGATCACCTCGGCGATCCAGAAATGCTCCGCGCCGGCTACGTGCGCGGCCATGACGGCCAGCGAGTTCATCGAGTGGTCCTCCGCCTCCGGCAGCGGCAGCCAGTTCAACGCCTCCGCCGGCAGGTCAGCAATCAGGTCACGCACCTGCCCGCGCAGGTCTTCGATCATGTGGAGGGTGTGGTCCAATACAGGGGCTACTCTTGGCATGTTGGGTCCTCTCATTCAGAGTCTTCAAGCTCCCGACGCAACTTGTTGATGACCTCTTCCGCCATCTGGGGCTTAAGCTTGCCGGCACGGTACTCGGCCAGGGACGTCTCGGCATCAGTCACGATTTCGCTGCGGCGTGTATCGATCTGCCGGCTGAGGATAATCTCCAGCAGCATCTCCCGCTGGTCAAACGACAGTTCCATCGCGGCGTCGGGCACCTGATCTAACGTCATTGTTTCCATCACTACATCCTCACGACTATTTGTGTTTGACAACGCCCACCTGTCATTCCCGCCAAGTTCCCCATGCCTAGCGACGGCATGCGCCGAAGCAAGAAACACAGGCCATAGATCTGGATTTCCGCTTTCGTGGAAGTGGCGGATTGGCAGTCACTGAATCACGACATCGACAGATCTACGGCCAGGCTTGTTCCTTGAGTCCTTCCAAGACCTGGCGTGCCAGATAGGGTTCGAGCACCTGCAATGCCTTGGCGGGATAGTCTGAATAGGTCACGAATTCCTGGTCATTGACTAACACCTTCCATGGCACGTAATCCTGACCCTGAGATTGTGACTCGAAACGAAACTCGTTGTCAGCGGTCTTGATGACTAGCGCGACCGAAGGATAGTCGTCAGTAACGTAGAAGGCCGGCAGATAAGGGCCGGTTTCAAGAGGCATGTCAGCAACGACTGCGAGAGCTTCTTGCCAAACTGCCGGCGGCACACTGATAGCTGTGGTTGCCGTAATTGGGTTTTCATATCCGGCTACCGAGAAGAATGCCATTCCCACGAGCCCTTCTTCCGCGGCGTGCAACTCGTACTGCGACTCAACTGGCGCGAGCGGCGATAGGCCAGTCCAGAAGTCGACGATGGAAGCCGAGATGACGGTACTGGATTCAACAGGAGGCAGTCTTGTCGCGTTGGCGGGGTCATAGGGCTGAAAGCCGCCGTCAGCCTCACCTTTGTGCATGACATAGTCGAAGTAGCCGTCGACCAGCAGCAGGTTTGCCTGAGGGATCAACGATGTGGTGAAAGGAGCGTTCACGAGATACTGGCCGTCTTCAATCCATATTACGCCCGTGAACACCAAGCTTGGATACTCCACATCAGGATCAACTATTTTATCAAAGTTGTAAGGCCAATGCACGAATCTAAGTATACAAGAACACATTCGACGAGTGTTGTCACACTGGTAAATCCTTCTATTCGTGTTCACACCCGTATAAACATTTTCCTGCGTTGGCCTAAGTGGATGTGAAGGCGCCGGTTGCATCGATCTCGATAATCGGCGTGAAGTAGTCCTCTGACCCCCAGGTTCCCGCAAGGATGTTGAAGTCTGTTGAAGCGTTGGCCGTGATGACCGAGGTCGGCATCACGGCTCTTACAGGGTCTGCGTCGGCAACCGGTACTACAGTCGCTGCATCAGCATGCGAGTCATCTGTGTCTGTTGCAACAGCAACAACAGCCGTAGGTCGTGATGTGACTTCTGACGGCGCAAAGCAAGCAGCAACTGCCACGCCGGCAATCAAGAGTCCGAGAACCGTTGCAGTTGGTCTCAAGCTGGCAAGACTGGCTATCCGTTGTCGTTTCATGGCAGCTCTCTTTCTTCGCTTCCGATGCGCGACGCCAAGACCCCACCCTTTGAGGTGAACCGAGACCATCGAAACCTGGAGGCGTACGCAGAACTCAGCGCACGCTTCCAGGTTCACGAGTCACGCCAGATACATCTCCGCGTACGCCATCAGCGCCTTCTCGAACGCCTCCACCGGCGGCAGCGCGAGTCCGGCGCCGACCTGGCCGACGCCCGCCTCGCGGTGGGCGATGCCGGTGTTGATGCGCGGCAAGATGCCAAGTTCGATCACCTTGCGGATGTCCACGCCCACCGGCGTGCCGCGGAAGTCCAGCGCGGGCATCTTGAAGAAAGGATGCTCGGCGGTGGTGATCTCGTACATCTCCAGCGTCGTGTTGACCGCGTCCTGCGGCGTGCCGCTGACGAAGGAGACAATCGCGGGCGCGCCGGCCATCGCGAACGCGCCGATCCCGGCCGTCTCGGTGATGGTGCTGTCGCCGATGTCGGGGTTAGCGTCGGCGCTGGTGAAACCGGGGAAGTAGAGGCCGTCGGGCACCTGCGACGGGCCGGTGAACCAACGGTTCCCCAGCCCGCTGACGCGAATGCCCAGGTCGGTGCCGTTCCTGGCCATCGCGGTCATGATGGTGCTGCCCTCGACGCCGTGGCCGGCGTCGGCCATCGCCTTGCACGCCGCCATCACCGGGTTGAGCACGATCAGCGCGTTGTCGACCATGAACTGCAAGACCTGGCCGATCTCCTCCTTGCTGGCACGGGTGCGCACGATGGAGGGCGCCAGCTTGGCGGTGAACAGGATCGAGCCGGCCTTGTTGCGGTTGTGGCCCTCGTCGCCCATCTGCAGCGACTCGGCCAGCAGGGCACGCATGTCCACGCCCTCGCCGGTCAGCGCCAGCGCCTCGGCCAGCACCGATCCCAGCACATCGTTCATCCAGCGCAGCTTGGCGATCACCTCGGGGCTGTAGGCGCCGTAGCGCAGCACCTTGCCGTAACCCTCGTTGAGGTTGCAGAAGGCGCGGTTGCCGCCGGAGACATTCTCGACCACGTTGACCATCATCGACGCCGAGGTCACGCCGGCCATGGGACCAACCGAGTCGTGCTCGTGGCACGGCTCCAGCGTCACCTCGCCAGAACGCACCAGCGCCTCGGCGCTGGCCTCGTCGGTGGCCAGTCCTTCGAAAATCAGTGCGCCGATGATTGCGCCGCGCAGCGGACCGGACGCCCGGTCCCAGGTGATGGGCGGGCCGGCGTGCAGCAGCAGGTTGTCGCGCATGCCGGGAATTACGTCGCGCGCCGAGGCAACGCCGGTCAGTATCGGCCGCGCCGAGGTCATGCGCTCGACCGCTATTTCGTTGGCTCGTTCGATGTCAATCATGATGCTTTCCCTTCGGGTGATTTCCCGCCCTTCATCCTGGCGAGAATGGCCATCATCGATTCGTTCCCGCCGGCCGGCGGTCGCCAGTCGACCTGGATGGTCGACGCGTTCTGCGCAACCAGGCTGTCGCGGAAGCTTTCCAGCCCGACGTTGATGGCTGCCAGACTGTCGCCAAAATGGGCCAGCGGCAGGGCCGGGTAGTCGTAACTGTACGGCTGGCGCAGCCGTTGGCTGATGAAGGCCACTGCGTCGCTGGTGGTGCGGAAAACAGTCGCACCGGCCTCGGCCAGCCTGCCAACCTGCCCGTCAGTGTCCTGCGGATCCAGGTCGGTGCCGACAACGGTCGCTACGATTTCCAACTCCGGCCGGTTCTCCTTGATCTGCGCGATGGCCGGGGCGAGCTCGCCGGCCGGGTCGGGATGCGAACCTTCGCCCAGCACCACGTCCAGCAGGATCAGACCGACCTCTGGATCAGCGGCCTCCTGGCGCATACGCCGCAGCCGCAGATCGTTGTCCATCATCGGGTGCAGCCGGCCCTGGGTGAACTCGTCCTCGCCCAGATCCAGGATCGTGTGCGCCTGGCTGTGGAAGCTGTCGGCCAGCCGCTGCTCCGGGTGCAAGGGCACATTGGAGTAAAGCGGCGATAGGGTCGCCTGCAAGCCCAGCAACGCCTCAACGGCCAGCGTACCGCCGGAGAAGAGGCCGCGCAGGTAGGAGGGAGATTGGTAGGTTGGTAGATTGGTAGATTGGGCACTTGGCGAAATGCTTGGCAAATCTGCGCTTAGCGCCACTGCAAGTTGAGCTGCTTCATCGAGGTTGACGGCGAAGTGCAGATTGTCCAGGCGGCGCGCGGGCGGCGGATAGCCGATGAAGTTGACGACCACCGGCTTGCCCGTCGATTGGGCGGCGTTCAGCAGCGTCGTGGCGACGCCCGCGGCCGGCGGCTTGGAGACCAGCACAATGACTTTGGTCTGCGGGTCACGGGCCAGCAGGTCCAGCCCTTGCAAGGCGGTGATGCCGCCCACGTCAGCCTTCAGGTCGCGGCCGCCGGTGCCAAAGGCCTGCGAGACGCCCGCACCCAGCTCGTGGACGGCGCTGCTGACGGCCTGAAGGCCGGTACCCGACGCTGCGACGATGCCGACCTTGCCGCGGCGCACGCGATTGGCGAAGCCCAGCCCGACGCCGTTGACGATCGCGGTGCCGCAGTCTGGCCCCATAACCAGCAGCCCTCTGGCGCGCGCCTGCTGCTTGAGCTTGATTTCGTCGGCCAGTGTGACGTTGTCGCTATAAAGGAAGACGTGCTTGCCAAGGTTCAGCGCTTCCTGCGCCACGCCGGCGGCGTAGCGGCCCGGCACGGAGATCAGCACCCAGTTGGCGTCGGGCAGCGCCGATGCCGCGGCGCGCAGACTGCGCGGCCGATAATCGCTGCCGGCGCTGGACTGCTTGCGGATCAGCAAGGCGTCGACCTGCGCCAGGGCTGCTTCGGCGGCCTGCTGGCTGCTGGCCTTAACCACGATCAGCAGGTCCTCTGGCTTGGCTTCGATACCCGTAACATCGAAACCGGTGGATGCCAGCACGTCGCGGTTGGAAGGCGTCGCCATGACCACCGCCGCGTCCTCCACCTCGGGCAGGGCCGCCAACGCGCGCTGCAACTGCATCAACACGACGGAGTCGTAATAGACGCCGCGGCGGATTTCGTGTACGCTGGACATCAGTCTTCTACGAACCCGACCGCGCGGCAGAATGCTGCCTCGCCGCCCTTGAAGAGCCACGGGAACGCCCAGCGTCAGCCGCCGGTTCTGCAACTCCGGCGCGCCGATCCTGCCGCCCAGGTTCTCGACGTGGATGCAGTCCTTGGGGAAGAACGCGTTGTGGGTCAGCTGGTAGGCAGAGTCGGGGAACAGCACGTCGATCTGGTCGGCGCCGAACTTGTCCTCGCACTGCCGGCGCACCTTTTGCCAGTGTTCCAGACCGCCGCGGCCCAGAAAGCGTCCGATGGGCAGGTTCATGGGGTGGTCGGTCGAGATCATATCGACGCCCCAGACGTGGATCTTTTTCTTCAGCAGCCAGTCGCAGATGCTGTAGTGCGGGCCGGGGTGGCGGTGGATATACTTCTCGTCGGGGTCCTCGCCGAACTCGCCGTGCCGATGCCAGCCGGTGTGGATGAAAAGGATGTCGCCGTCGCGCACTTCGACGCGCTCCTCGATCATCTCCGGCGTGAACACATCCAACTCGTCCAGCACGTCGCTGAGATCGACGATCACGCCCGGGCCGTAGAGCCATTCCAGCGGGATCTGGTCGATGGTCTTGCCCTTGGTGACGAAATGGCGGGGCGCGTCCAGATGCGTGCCCATGTGGTTGGAGGTCTGGATATATTGGGCATTGACGCCCTGTTCAGACTTGCGTTTGATGTACTTGACTTCGAAGGGTGGATAGAACGGCCAGAACGAACAGTCCTGGTTGAGGGGTTGGGAGAGGTCGTAAAGCTTCATCGCGTACTCCTTTGTAGGTGACTTGCCGGCAAACCAAGCCCATTGTAGTATGGCTTACCCCGCGGGTCAAGTAAACTCGCGACACGGCAACAAACGCGAAGTGCCGGGGACCTGCGAAAGTCCCCGGCACTTGATTTCGTACTGCTATTCCCTGGAAAACGCTGCCAGCGTGTCCAGGTAATACTGCGGCAGGCCGATGTCGTAACGGCGGCCTTCCATGATCAGCCCCATGAAGCCGTCCTCCTGGCGCAGCCGGTCCAGCGCAGATGTCAACTGGAATTCGCCCCGCTCGCGCACGTTGTGCTCGATGTGCTCCTCCAGATAGTCGAATATCTGCGGCTTGATGATGTACTGACCAAAGACGGTCAGGTACTCGTCGTCGGGCAGGCCGGTCACGCGCAGGCTGTGGCGGGCATAGTCCACCGTCGGCTTCTCGGCGAACTCGGTGACGCTCAGCAGGCGGTCGTCGTCCAGCCAAACCCCGACCACCGTGCCGAAGTTGGCGATGTCCGCTTCGGGCGTGCGCCGCAGTCCCAGGATGCTGGTGCCGTGCTGCTGGTATTCATCGATGAGCTGGCGGGCGCAGGACGTGTCGCCCGGCGCGCGGTAGATGTGGTCGCCCAGCATCAGCAGGAAAGGCTCGTCGCCCACGGCATCCTTGACGCACCAGACTGCGTGGCCAAAGCCTTGCTGGGTCGTCTGGGTCACGAACGTGACACGTCGCCCCATCTCCAGAATGCGGCGGGCATATTCCTGAAATGGCCGCGGCAGTTTGTTGTAGTTCTCGATGCTGACCTGCTGGGTAAAGAAGTCGCGAAACGAGTCGAGGTCATCTTCCTGAACGATGATGATCACCTGCTCAATGCCGGCCTCCAGCGCCTCCTCGACGATCAACAAAATGGCCGGCTTGGCAATGCCGTCGCGGTCGATGATGGGGAACAGCTCCTTCTTGGCTGCCTTGGTAGCCGGGAAGAGGCGCGTGCCATAGCCGGCCGCGGGGATCACCGCCTTGCGCACCTTCTGGCCCGGCTTCATGGTCAGCGGCAACGCCTCCATCCCCAGATCGCGGCGGATGATCTCGATGACCGCCTGCTGGTCGTCCGCGCTGCGCGCCATGAACTGGGCCGTGCCGTCGCCCTGTGACCCGACACCCTTGCCGCCCCAGATGTGCGCCTGCAACGGCGGGTAGGCCAGCACGCGGTGCAGCACCGGCGCGGTCAGCTCCTCCGGGCAAGCCGGCGTGGCGTAGCGGTCGAAAAAGGCCTGCGCCTCGGTCATCAGGCTACCCAGCCGTTGCGCATCGGACTTGACCAACGCATCCATGGCCTGATGCACGATACGCTTGTTGATGGGGCCCAGCAGCTCCTGCACACCGGCCTCAACCTGGTTCTCGGCGAACGGATAGCATCGGTTGAGCCGGTTCAGGATCTCCACCGTGTCCTTCTGCGCCGCCAGATCGACGATGACGAAGTGCAACTCACCTTTGACCTGCAATTCCTGCGTGTCCAGCCGGTCGCCGTCGAAGGCCATCACCACGGGCCGGTTGCCGAACGCGCAGCCCTGGTCCATGCGCCCGCAGCGCGACGGCGTCGTGATCTCGCCCATGTAGGCCAGTTCCATCTCGCCGCGCACCGTCAGCTTCAGATCGTAGACGCGGTTGAAGGCCCTTGCCGCCAGCACGCTGATGGCCGCGCTGGAGGACAGTCCCTTTTTCATGGGCAGATCAGTCTTGAAGTTGTCGATGGTCAGCCCGCGCACGTGGTAGTTGGTCAGCACCTGGTAAGCGACGCCCGCGACATAGCTCCAGAAGCCGCCGGCCTGGGCGGCCTCCAGCAGCGCCTGCGGCTGCATGGGAATCTCGGTGGGCCCGACGCGCTGGCCGTCGGGGCGGGTTGCAGACAATACGAGGGAAGTCGGGTGCGCCTCCACCTCGGCGTAGATGCCCTGGTCGGTGCCGGAGATCAGGGTGTAGCCCTGTTCGATGTCGGCGTTGATGCGCCGGTAGCCGCCCGCCCAGTCGGAGTGCTCACCGAACAGGCAAATGCGGCCGGGGACGAAGATCTTCATGGGTCTCCTCGGGAAGATACAAGTTCAGCACGCGGCATTTCTGCGCGCTTTCGGGATCATACCACCCGCGGGAGAGATTTGGCAAAGGGCAGACCAGAGAATCCCGCAGATTGCGAACGCCGCAAGGTCCATCTTGACGCGGTCTTGATACCAGGGTGTGCTTTCTTGTCCCCTGATTAATGCCAAATCGAATAGACTAGGGGGCGTTCCAGAACAAAACATGCTGGAGGTAATGCTATGTTCGATTTGCTGTATCTCGTTCTAGCGCTGGTCTTTTTCGCCATCACTTATGGCTTGATAATCGTCTGCCAACGACTGATGGAGGATGCATGACGCCTCTCTATGTCATCACCGGTTTGATAGCGTTGGCTCTGCTCGCCTATCTCGTCTTGGCGCTGTTGAAGCCGGAGTGGTTCGGTTAATCCGCCAGACCAGGGAGCAATTCCAATGACCGTCAACGGTATTCTTCAAATCGCGATCTATTTGATCGTCCTCCTGCTCCTGGTCAAGCCGCTGGGTGGCTACATGGCGCGGGTGTACCAGGGCGAACGCACGGCGCTTGGGCGGGCTCTGGGGCCGATCGAACGGCTAACCTACCGGCTGATCGGCGTCAACCCCGAGCAGGAGATGGGCTGGAAAACCTACGCGGTGGCCGTGCTGGTGTTCAGTGTCTTCGGGATGCTGTTTTTGTACGCCCTCCAGCGCCTCCAGGGAATTCTGCCGCTCAATCCCGAGGGGCTTGGCGACGTGTCGGCGGACTCGGCGCTGAACACGGCGATCAGCTTCGTTTCCAACACCAACTGGCAGGGATATGGCGGCGAAACCACCATGAGCTATCTCACCCAAATGCTGGGCATGACGGTGCAGAACTTTGCCTCGGCTGCTGCCGGCATGGCTATTCTGATCGCCTTCATTCGCGGATTGGTTCGCCATTCGACCAGCACGGTTGGCAACTTCTGGGTGGACCTGACCCGCAGCGTGCTGTATATTCTGCTGCCGCTCGCGCTCGTTGTCGCGGTGATGTTGGTCGGGCTGGGCGTGGTTCAGAGCTTTTCGCCCTACCAGACTGCGACCCTGGTCCAGCCAACCGTGGACGCAACTGGCAACCAGGTCACCGAACAGACTCTGGCAATCGGGCCGGCGGCTTCGCAGATCGCTATCAAACAGTTGGGTACCAACGGGGGAGGTTTCTTTAATACCAACTCCGCCCATCCGTTTGAGAATCCCACACCGCTGACTAACTTCCTGGAGATGCTGTCCATCCTGCTCATCCCGGCTGCCCTCTGCTACACCTTTGGCAAGATGGTCAACGACACCCGCCAGGGCTGGGCGCTGCTGGCGGCGATGTTGATCATGCTGGTTGTCTTTGGAGTAGCGGCCTACGCCGCGGAGGGAGCCGGCAACCCGCGTTTGACAGCGCTGGGCATCGATCAAGCGGCAACCAATCTGCTTCCAGGCGGTAATATGGAGGGCAAAGAACTGCGTTTTGGCATCCCCAACTCGGCGCTCTGGGCCACGATCACCACGGCCGCATCCAACGGTTCCGTCAACTCGATGCACGACTCGTTTACCCCGCTGGGTGGCCTGGTGCCGCTGGTGATGATGCAGTTCGGCGAAGTTGTGTTCGGCGGAGTCGGCTCTGGTCTGTACGGCATGCTGGCCTTCGTGATCGTAGCCGTCTTCGTGGCCGGTCTGATGGTGGGCCGCACGCCCGAATACCTGGGCAAGAAGATCGAAAGCTATGAGATCAAGATGGCAGCCCTGCTGATCCTGATCATGCCAGTGACAGTGCTCGGACTGACGGCGCTGGCAGTTGTCACCGGCCCGGGCAAGGCATCGGTGTTCAATCCGGGCCCGCACGGGTTCAGCGAAGTGTTGTATGGCTTCACATCGATGGGCAACAACAACGGCAGCGCCTTTACCGGGCTGGGAGCCAATACGCCATTCTACAACCTGTTCGGCGCCCTGGCCATGCTCATCGCCCGCTTCTGGCTGATCGTCCCTACCCTGGCCCTGGCCGGCTCGCTGGTTCGCAAGAAACGCGTCCCAACCACGGCCGGTACCCTTCCGACGCACACGCCGTTGTTTATCGGCTGGCTGATTGTCATCGTCCTGATCGTTGGCGCGCTGAACTTCCTGCCAGCACTGGCGCTCGGGCCGATTGTCGAACATCTGGGGCTGTAACACATGACTACTCAACCAGTCTTACCGCAAGCAAGAAAACCCACCGGGATGCGCCGTCAAATGATGCAGCGTGCCGTGGCCGACTCGTTTCGCAAGCTCAACCCGCGCTGGATGGTCCGCAACCCGGTCATGTTCGTGGTCGAGGTGGGCAGCTTGCTGACCACGGCGCTGTGGATCCAGGCCCTGCTCGGCCCGGGCGAAGCGCCGGCCGGGTTTATCGGCACAGTGTCCCTCTGGCTGTGGTTTACCGTGCTCTTTGCCAACTTCTCCGAGGCGTTGGCCGAAGGCCGCGGCAAGGCGCAAGCCGAAGCGTTGCGCCGTACGCGCAAAGAGACGCAGGCCAGGAAACTGCGCCAGCCGCACCGTGACGCAGCGTTCGACATGGTCTTGTCCAGCGCCCTCCACCAGGGAGACGTCTTCCTGGTGGAGGGCGGCGACACCATCCCCGCCGACGGCGAGGTGATCCAAGGCATTGCCTCGGTGGACGAGAGCGCAGTCACCGGTGAGAGCGCCCCTGTGATCCGCGAGTCGGGCGGCGATCGCAGCGCCGTCACTGGCGGCACGCGTTTGCTGTCCGACTGGTTGATCATCCGGGTGACCGCCAACCCTGGCGAAGGCTTTCTCGACCGCATGATCAGCCTGATCGAGGGCGCCAAACGCCAAAAAACACCCAATGAGATCGCCCTCAACATCCTGCTGGCGGCCTTCACCATCATCTTTCTGGTGGTATGCATGACCCTGCTACCCTACTCGATCTACGCCGTGGAGGCCGCCGGGCAAGGTACGCCGGTCACCATCACGGTGTTGATCGCGCTGCTGGTCTGCCTGATCCCGACCACCATCGGCGGGCTGCTGTCGGCGATCGGCATCGCTGGCATGGACCGCATGATTCAGCGCAACGTGATCGCGATGTCGGGCCGTGCGGTTGAGGCGGCCGGCGACGTGGACGTGCTGCTGCTGGACAAGACTGGCACCATCACCCTGGGCAACCGCCAGGCAGTGGAGTTCGTGCCGGTGCGCAGCGTCGACGTGAGGGATCTGGCCGAGGCGGCCCAACTGGCCTCGCTGGCCGACGAAACGCCCGAAGGTCGCAGCATCGTTGTGCTGGCCAAGGAGCAATTTGGCCTGCGCGGCCGGACGGTTGGGGCCGGGGATGACATGCACGACGGTATGCATTTCGTGCCTTTCACGGCGCAGACACGCATCAGCGGCGTGGACCTGAACGGCACGAGTATCCGAAAAGGCGCACCCGACACGATGACGGCACTGATCCAGAACGCCGGCAACGTCATCCCGCCGGAGTTACGCACGAGCGTCGACGCGATTGCCCGCACCGGCGGTACGCCGCTGGTGGTGACCCGCAACGGCGCTGCCCTGGGCGTTATCCACCTGAAGGACATCGTCAAGGGCGGCATCAACGAGCGCTTTGCCCACCTGCGCAAGATGGGCATCAAGACCGTGATGATCACAGGTGACAACCCGCTGACAGCGGCTGCCATCGCGGCCGAAGCGGGCGTGGACGACTTCCTCGCGCAAGCGACGCCCGAGGCCAAGCTCAAGCTGATCCGTGAGTATCAGGCCGGTGGACGGTTGGTGGCAATGACCGGCGACGGGACCAACGACGCTCCAGCCCTGGCGCAAGCGGATGTGGCGGTGGCCATGAACACCGGCACCCAGCCGGCGCGCGAGGCCGCCAACATGATCGACCTGGACAGCAACCCGACCAAGCTGATCGAGATCGTGGAGATCGGCAAGCAGTTGTTGATGACACGCGGTTCGCTGACCACGTTCAGCATCTCCAACGACGTGGCCAAGTACTTCGCGATCATCCCGGCGGCTTTCGTCTCGGTCTACCCGGCCCTGGGCGCGCTCAACTTTATGCACCTGGCCACACCGCAGAGCGCCATTCTCTCAGCCGTGATCTTCAATGCGTTGGTGATTATCGCGCTGATCCCGCTGGCGCTGCGCGGCGTGCCGTATCGGGCCGTGGGCGCGGCGCAACTGCTGCGCGACAACCTGCTGATCTATGGATTTGGCGGCCTGATCGCGCCGTTTATCGGCATCAAGGTCATCGACATGATTCTGGTTGCCCTGAACCTTGCATAGTTGGCAAGCGGAAGCTTGCAAGGAGGTTTTCATGAACGGTAACTCAGCGCGACCCAGCTGGTGGATGCTGGACCTGATCATGATCTTCGTGATTGGGCTTCTGCTGCTGGAGGCTAGGACTCATCTTTCGAGCCTTGGGCACGAGTTCACGGAGGTCGCCATTGTGGGTGTGTGGGTGGTCTTGATATACTTTTGGCTGCATGCCAACGCTTCAGCCCTCGGCCACGAGCAATGGCAACAGACTAGAAGAGCGGACCGGATCGCCTCCAGACGCATCACTGTGTACAAAAGCGGTTCACTGTCGGCGAGCCAAACAGCCGCGCCCGCCCAACCCGTCAGCAGTTTACCAGGTAACGACCAGGCGTCCAGAGCCCACCGGACGGACGGGGTCAACCCCCTGGATACTCCGTCCGCCGTGCCGCAAAACCTGGCGCCGATCAGTTTGCCCGACACGAGAGAAACAGCCCGACGCCGGTTACCTGAAAGTGCGAACTGACATGCGAGAACAACTTCGCCCAGCCCTTGTGATGCTGGCCCTGCTGATCCTGGTGACCGGTCTGGTCTACCCGCTGGCGGTCACCGCCATTGGCCGCGTGGCTTTCCCCCATCAGGCCGGCGGCAGTCTCATCCGCGTCGATGGTCAGGTCGTCGGCTCAGAGCTGATCGGACAGGCGTTCGATGACCCGCGCTATTTTTGGGGCCGGCCGTCCGCCACAACGCCATTACCTTACAACGCGGCTGCCTCCGCCGGTTCCAACCTGGGTCCCAGCAACGATGCCTTGACCCTCGCCGTGCAAACGCGCGTCGATGCGCTGCACGCCGCCAACGCATCCGTGGGTGTTGACAACTCCGCGCCTGTTCCGGTCGATCTGGTGACCGCTTCTGGCAGCGGATTGGACCCTCACATCAGCCCCGCGGCGGCAGAGTGGCAGGTCGCGCGTGTTGCTCGCGCCCGCAACCTTTCAGAGGGTCAAGTGCGCTCTTTGGTTGCCCAGAACACCCAGGATCGACAGTTGGGCTTCCTCGGCGAGCCGCGGGTCAACGTGTTGGAGTTGAATATGGCGCTGGATGCGTTACAATGATACTGCCATGCCAGAGTCACGCACCCGTCCCAGCCCTGACCATCTGTTAGCTGCTATTCAGGACCAAGAACAGCAAGCCGCGCGCGGCAAACTGCTGATCTTTTTGGGCTACGCCGCCGGTGTTGGCAAGACCTATGCCATGCTTCTGGCAGCGCAACAGCGGCAGGCAGAGGGCGTGGACGTGGTTGCAGCCTACGTAGAGACCCACGGCCGCGAGGAAACCGACGCGCTGCTGGCAGGGTTGGAAGTCATTCCGCGCCAAGAGATTTTGTACCACGGCGTGGTTCTCACCGAAATGGATATGGGCGCCGTTTTGGCGCGGGCACCCACGCTGGCGCTGGTGGACGAACTGGCGCATACCAATGCGCCCGGTTCGCGGCATCTCAAGCGTTTTCAGGACGTCGAAGAGCTGCTCGCGGTCGGCATTGACGTCTACACCACGCTTAACATTCAGCACCTTGAAAGCCTGAATGACATCGTCGCACAGATCACATCGGTAGTAGTGCGCGAGACAGTCCCCGACAGCGTGTTCGACCAGGCAGCCGAGATCCGGCTGGTGGACCTGCCCCCGGCCGAGTTGGTCCAACGCTTGCACGACGGCAAGGTTTATGTGCCAGAGCAGGCCAAGCGCGCGACTGAGCGGTTCTTCCGCCTTGGCAACCTGACAGCGCTGCGCGAGATATCGCTCCGCCGGACGGCCGAGCGGGTCGATGACCAGATGCGCTCCTACATGCAGACAATGGCAATCCCCGGCCCATGGGCGGCCAGTGAGCGCCTGCTCGTCTGCATCAGTTCCAGTCCGTTGAGCGAAAAGCTGATCAGGGCCGCTCGGCGGCTGGCTGACGAGTTGAGGGCCGAATGGTTCGCCCTCAACGTGGAGACGCTGGCGTCAGCCAGGTTGTCGATGGTCGAACGTGATCAGTTGGCGGACAATCTATTGCTGGCCGAGACGCTGGGCGCGAAGGTGATCTCGCTGCCGGGCGAATCGGTTGTGGATGTGGTCATCGACTACGCTCGCTCGCACAATGTTACCAAGATAATTGCCGGCAAGCCGCTTCATCCGCGCTGGCGGGAGATAATCAAAGGCTCAGTGGTTGACCAGTTGATCAGAAAAAGCGGGTCAATCGACGTATTCGTCATCAGTAGTTCCGATGAAACGGTGGTTCGCGAAAGGAAACCCCTGGCGCGCCAGCAACCATGGATGCGTTATGTGGCAGCCGCCGCACTGGTAGCCGGCGCCACATTTCTGGGCCAGCCCCTCTCCTTTGCACTGGCTCCGACCAATTTGGTCATGATTTTTCTGGTTGCAGTGGTGGTTGCCGCTGTGTATCTGGGAAGGGGTCCGGCCATCCTGGCATCGGTGTTGAGCGTGCTAGCCTTCGATTTCTTCTTCACCGAACCTCGCTTCACGTTTGCCGTCGAGGACACACAGTACCTCCTGACCTTCGCTGGTCTGTTGATCGTTGGCGTGGTAATCAGCACCCTCACCGCACGCGCCCATGACCAGGCCGATGCGGCCATGCAGCGGGAGTCGGAGACAGCAGCGCTTTACGAGTTAAGTCGCGATCTGGCCAGCGCGCTCGGCCGCGACAACATCCTGCACACCGTGACCCAACACGTCGAGCACACGTTCGGACGGGACGCTGCAATCCTGTTGCCGCTCGAAATCGGCGAGGATCGGCTGCACATCGCCGCCGCCAGCGACCGCCTCGAATTGCCGGAAGATGAGTTAGCCGTGGCTGATTGGGTGTACCGCCGCGGCGAGCCGGCCGGCCGCAATACGACCACGCTTCCGGCGGCCAACCTGCGCTATCTTCCACTGAAGACGATACGGGGCGTCATCGGTGTGTTGGGTGTCGCCGCGCCGAATGAGCCACAGCGCAACCTCTCGCCAGAACAACGCAGACTGATGGATGCATTCGCCAGCCAGTCTGCGCTCGCGCTGGAGCGGTCAGAACTGGCCATGCAGGCGCGCCAGGCGGAAGTCCTGCAGGTGACCGAGAAACTACAGTCGGCGCTGCTTAACTCCGTTTCGCACGAACTGCGCACGCCGCTGGTATCCATCACCGGCGCCTTGAGCACACTGCTGGACAGCGCCGGTCAGATTGACCCTGTCACCGAACGGTCACTGGTCGAGAATGCGCTCGATGAGGCGAAGCGGTTGAACCAGCTCGTCGGTAACCTGCTCGACATGACGCGCATGGAAGCGGGCGCGCTAACCGTTCGTCTGGAACCGGGCGATATCCAGGACGTGATCGGATCTGCCCTGGACCACCTGGGGACACGCCTGCAAGATCGCACCATTCGCGTGAGTGTGCCTCCGGATCTGCCGCTGGTGCCGCTGGACTTCGTACTTATCGTCCAGGTCCTGGTGAACCTGTTGGACAATGCGCTGAAATACGCCCCGCGCGACCAACCCATTGACATCACCGTCCGAACTGCGGGCCCGTATGTGGAAATCGAGGTGGCCGACAGAGGTCCTGGCATTCCACCGGAGGACCTGGAGCATGTGTTTGACCGCTTCTACCGGCTGCATCGTTCAGGCAGTGTCGGTGGAACCGGGCTTGGTCTGTCCATCTGCGGCGGCATTGTCGAGGCGCATGGCGGCACCATTCGGGCGCAGAATCGCGCTGGCGGCGGAGCCAGCTTCGTTTTCACGATTCCCCGGAAAGCTCAACCTCATGAGTGACACTAAGGTACGCGTGCTGGTGATCGACGATGAACAGCCCATCCGCCGCTTCCTAACGACATCGTTGGGCGTCCATGGCTACCAGGTATTCGAGGCTGCTGACGGCCAGACAGGCCTGGCCGCGGTGGTCAACTACCGGCCCGATCTGGTGATCCTTGACCTGGGACTGCCAGATTTCGATGGCGCCGAAGTAACAGTGCGGCTGCGCGAATGGAGCCAGATTCCCATCATCATTCTGTCGGTGCGCGACCAGGAACAGGACAAGATCGCGGCGCTGGACGCCGGCGCCGACGATTACCTGACCAAGCCCTTTGGCATCGGCGAACTGCTGGCGCGTATGCGGGTCGCGCTGCGCCGCGTCAACACGCCGGCCGGCGAACCCGTCTTTTCTACCGGCGATCTGGTGGTAGACCTGGCGCGGCGGACAGTCACCGTCAGCGGGCAGGAAATACAGCTCACGCCGACCGAGTTCGATCTACTGCGCGTCCTGGTGACCCATGCGGGCCGGGTGTTGACCCACCGTCTCTTGCTGCGCCAGGTCTGGGGAGTTGGCTACGACAACGAAGCCCACCTGTTGCGCGTTAATATCAGCAACCTACGCCGCAAAATCGAACCTGATCCCTCGCGTCCCACCTACATCATCACCGAGCCAGGCGTCGGCTATCGCCTACGTACGGAGAGATGAGCAACGCGATCATTCGGCCGACAGATTGGAGTGTAGCCGCATTCGATATCGGCGTTGATGCGCCGGTAGCCGCCGTCCCAGTCGGAGTGCTCACCGAACAGGCAGATGCGGCCGGGGACGAAGATCTTCATGGGTCTCCTCGGGATGATACAAGGTCAGCGCGCACAACTGCCACGCATGAAGCCGATCATACCACCCGCGTCAAGATTTCAGCAAAGTGCGGCGCGATGCGACACCCCTTTGGCGGCGCTTCCCTGTCACTTGCGGCAAGTAGGTGTCAACCGGGAACGAACACGACCCGCCATCCGTCCGAGTCTTGGGAGCGCCGTCACCTGACCACACCCCATTCACCCGTGGTCATGCTCGTTTCACAAAGGAAGCCGTGTCATGTCTTACCTCGAACTGACCCGCCAACTGGCTGCCGATCCTGAGCAACTGGAACTGACCTATCAACAAGCCCTCGTGGCCGGCGAGGCCGACGCATTCTCCGAGGCCGTGGAGTCGGCCTACAGCGCCGACTCGGCCAATCTGCTCTACGCGGCCTGGCATTACCGGCTGGCGCACATGGCAGCAACTGCAGCCCGGCGCGTAATTGCGTGGGAGTGGGCGATCCCGCTGGCGGTCCTCAACGGCCTGCTGCTGTGGCTGTTGTCCGACAACACCTTCACAGTGCGGGTCACCAATCCGCTGACAAACGTCGGGTACGACATCCTGCCCGTGGTGGCGCTGCTGGCCGCGCCCATCAGCGCCGCGGTGATCACGCTGTTTCTGACGCTGGCCGGCAGCCGGCGCTGGGGCCGCCTGGCTGCTGTCGCGCTGGGCCTGGCGGCAGCGGTTGTCTATGTGCTGCTTCTATTTCAGATGATGTGGCCGCGTTTCTTCCAGGAGCAGTATCTCAGCCTGATGGTGATGAATCTGGCGCTTCTGGCATGGGCAGGAGTTGGCATCGTCGCGTTGGCCAAGCGGTTTGGAGCGGATCAACGCTTTGCGTTCCTGTTCAAGTCGCTGGAAGCGCTGGTAGTGGCGGGCCTGTTCGCGATTGCCGGCGGCATCTTCATGGCCATCACCTTCGGGCTGTTCGGCGCGCTGGGCATCAATCTGCCGGACGCGGTCGCCCGTCTGTTCATCGCCGGCGGCGCAGGCTTGATCATCGTGGTGGCCGTTGCGCTGGTCTACGATCCGGCCGCCCAGCCGGCTGAGCAGTCGTTCGACGAAGGGCTGAGCAAGCTGATCGCGCTGCTGTTGCGCCTTCTGTTGCCGCTAACTGTCGGCGTGCTGCTGATCTACCTCGCCGTCATTCCCTTCAACTTCCGCGAGCCGTTCGAGAACCGCGATGTGCTGGTCGTCTTCAACGTGATGCTATTTGCCGTGCTGGCGCTGATGATCGGTGCGACGCCGGTGCGCGGCTTGGATGTCAGCGCACCCGGGCAAACGTGGCTGCGGCGCGGCATCATCGCGCTGGCGCTGCTGGCGATCCTTGTCAGCGTCTACGCGCTGGCAGCGATTGTCTATCGCACTACTATCGACCGGCTGACACCCAATCGGCTGACGTTCATCGGCTGGGACATTATCAACATCGGCATCTTGCTGCTGCTGTTGGTCAAACAGATACAGGGAGGGCGAGCGCGCTGGCTGCCGGCCATGCACCGCACCTTTGCCGTCGCCACCGTGCTCTACGTGGTCTGGTCGCTGTTCGGCGTCGTGGCGCTGCCATGGCTGTTCCGCGGCGACCCGGCGCAGGTGGCCGGTCTGCCGGCCAGGATTCAGCAGATCGCGTACGATGAGCCGTATCCGGTGCTCCTGAAATGCGGCACCAGCCCGCACATCTATCTGCTGGACAACGGCGAGAAGCGCTGGATCAAGGATATTCCCACCTTCGAAACACAGGGATTTCGCTGGAACGACGTGATCTACGTCAACTGCGACGATCTGGCAGCGGTGCCGGATGGTGTGCCGATTCCACTGGAGGCCGGTCCGCCGCCGCAGCCGTAGCCGGGAAGCGTTTGGACCACGAAAACACGAAGTCCCACGAAGGACGCGAAGGTCGAGAGGCACGATATCACATGCGCACCCTCCGCCTTCGCGTTATTCGCGTTTCGTGACTTCGCGGCACTTCGCCCGTTCGTGATCCGGAGGGTTTCTCACTTCAAACGAAGAACGGCGGGCTGGTCAGCGCATAGCGGTCGAACTGTCCGACGCTGTGGTCGATCATCGCGTGCGCGATGAAGCGGTCCATCCGGTAGCCGCGGTCGAGGAGAAATGCCACGGCCGTGGTGTTGACCATCGGGATCTCGACGCCGAAGTGGCCGCGGCCGGGCTTGCTTTCGGTGCGCGCGGCCGAGGTTTCGGCGTGCGCCAGGACCGCGGGAAAGTCAGCCGGGTCCAGCAGGGCAAAGGGACCGTTGCTCCGGCCTTCGTAGCCATAGCCAACAACTTCGCCGTTGCGGCGGACCAGGTAACCTTGCCGGTCGCTCAAAAGCCAGTCATGTTCCGCGTCACGCCGGTAGCCCAGCACCTGCCGGTCGATGCTCGCCAGCGTCTCCATGACGTTGTCGCCTGCTGCGATTGGCTCGAACACCAGGTCAGTCGTGAACTCAACCGCTTCCGGCTCGCGCCACCAGTAGTAGATCGGAAAGCGCGGATACGTTCCCAGTTTCATGTACAGCGCCTGGGCGCGCAGGTCGGGTGACGCCACGATCAGCTTGCTGGTCACCGGCCCAGACGGCGCGGCGCGGCGCAAAAGCTCCCGCCCCAGCCCGGCCGACTGGACACCTGGCTTGACGAACAGTTCGGTCAGTTCCCAGTGGCCGTCACGGACAATGGAGCGGGAAAACCCGACAGCCTGGCCGTCCTGCTCAGCCAGCCAGAACTGGTCCGCCGTGCGCGCCAGATGCTCATAGAGCGACCGGCGACGGACCCACATCATGGCCATCGTCTCGGGGTCGTCGAAACTCATCGGATCGGTCTGACCCATGCGGCGCGCCAGATCCGCCAACGACTCCTCGAAGAGAAGAAAGGCGGCGTAGGCATCGTCCAGCGTGCCAGGCCGGAAGGTGACGTTGGCCGGGGTCATGCCTTCTTCTTGCTCTTTTTCTTCGATGCAGTAGCCTGTTCTTCGAGGACCGACTCGGCCAGGCCAGTCATCGCTTCGGCCGCGCCGATCTGTGCGGCCCCGCCGGCGATCTCGGTCGCGGCATCTTCGACCAGACTCTCGGTGAGGTCGCGGATATCGCGCGCCGCCGCCATCTCGGCCCGGCCCTCGCTGCGCAGGTCGCGCCCCACTTCGTCCGCTACGTCGCTCAGCACGGCCGCTTCTTCGGCTGCCTCCATCCGCATCAGGCCCTCACCAACCTCATTGCTACCCAGGTCGCCTACCGCCTCACCAGTTTCGGCCAGCGCCCGCGCCAGTGCACGGGTCGCGCCAAAGCGGTGAATCGTATCCGCGGACAGTTGGCGCATGCGGTCGCCCAGCGACCCGAGGAAAGCTGCCAGCAGCGGCATGTCCAGATCCAGCACGACGTCGCCGACGGCCTGCAACTGCCCGCCGATAGCCGCCAGTTCCATGCCCAGCGCCAGATCATCCTCGCTCAGCCCGCCGATGACCGCGCTCTGGATAGCGATGTCGTCAGAAGCCGTCAGCAGAGCCACGCCCTGCGCCATGTCTTCCACACCGGCTTCGGCCATCACCGCGCTGATCGCCGCCAGGTTCTGCGCCGACCGCTGGGCGCTTTCGCCCTCGACCAGCTTGCGGGTGGCGTCACGCATCACCTGACGGCCAACCTTGCCGGTTTCCGCCGCCGCGGCCATGGTCTCCAGTCCTTCGTCGATCTCAGCGACGCCGGCGGACGCGGTCATGTCACTCAACGCGACCACAGCTTCGGCTGCCTGAGCGGTCTCGGTCTTTTTCTTACTTTTACCTGCCATAGGTTCGATCCTCCGATTGTGTTGGTTTTGTCACGGTCGATGCGCAATTATAGCATTTGCGCAAAGGGCAAACAAGAAAACATCGAGGGATTCCCCCCCTATTTCCTCAGCCAGATGGAAACATGCGATGGCTGCATCGTCTCCTGCACCACACCTACCAGCTCGGCCGTCAGCGCGTCCAGGTCGGTCTCGTCGCGTGCGGTGAGTGCGAAGCGGGCCAGCACCTGCTGGGCATCGTATTTCCTGCGGAAGAAACGGCGGTCGATACCCTCCTGCAGGCGGCGGCGCAGCGGGTTGAACAGGGCGGCGATCACCAGCGTCGAGACCACGATGGCAAGCGCAGATTGCTGGCCGCTGACCGCCGAGAACAGGCTGCTCATCAAGGTCACCACGCCAAAGAAGACCAGCGCCAGCAGCACCGTCAACGAGGCGTAGACCAGCGTCTTGCGCACCAGCACGTCGATGTCCCACAGCCGGTAGCGCAGAATGGCAAAGGCCACACCGGCCGGCAGTGCCAGGTAGCTGACCATGTAAACTGGCATGAACACCAGCAGCATAAACGCCATCCGTCCCACCGTGGGCGTTTCCGGTGGAAACCAGATCGTGATGATGGTGAATGGAACAAAGAGCAAGAAAAAGCCCAGGATTCCGGCGACCACCCACTTGGTCTGCTGCCGTTCGGCAGCGCTGGACACGCGCCGGTAGCGATAGACGGCCGAGTAGCCGGCCGCCACAAACCAAAGAAGAAACGCCGAAAGCAGAAATCCAGAGTAAAGCGTGTTGCTCACACCTTGACTGAGTTGCGGCAGGAACGTGGCTATCAGTGTAAGGACGAGGATTGCTGCGGCCGGCCAGGTCATCCAGCGCGGCACGAACCGTCCGTTTGGGAAGATGAAAGGCAGCGCGATGAAGATCACCGTCGGCACTGCGTAAAGTGCGTTGACGAGGGGCATCAGCGGTCCCAGGTTTTGTATGCCCTCCAGAAGGAATGTGGTCAGCATCAGCGACAGCAAGAGAGCAATCCAGTCATCCGATCGCCGGATGAAGATCACCAGACCGACAGCGACGAACGCTACCTTCGGTATGAGAGAACTGGCAAAGTAGGCGATCAGCAGCAAGGACGCCGGAAAACCCGACTGCTGCGCCAACAGGAGGTCTTCGCGTGTCAGGGACCATGGGCCGCAAGCGGTCGACGGGTTCACGCAGCTTGGCAACGGCTCGCGCAGGGAAATCACGGTGCTGGCAAGAGACACAAGCAGCGCCGCGGCTGTGAGGACGACCCACAGCCCGCGGGCTATGTTCAGCCATGGCGGGTGCAGTTGGGTTGAGGTGTCAGCGTGTGTTGTCATGTTTGACCTATTTTCGCAACCAGATGCTGACCGTTGCCGGTTCCATAGTCTCTTGCACCACCCGCACCAGTTCTGATGTCAGCGCGTCGAGGTCGGTTTCGTTGCGGGCTGTCATCGCGAACCGAGCCAGCACCTGTTGCGCGTCGTATTTGCGGCGGAAAAAACGGCGGTCGATACCGTTCTGAATCCGCCGCCGCAGCGGATTGAAGAGCGCTGCGATCAACAGCGTCGCGATCACCAGCGCCAGCGCCGATTGCTGCCCGGTCACGGCAGCCAGCAGACTGGTCAGCAGCGTCACCGCGCCGAAGAAGACCAGCGCCAGCAGCAGCGTCAACACGCCATACTGCAGCGTGCGCCGGATCACCAGATCGATGTCGTACAGCCCGTAGCGCAGAATGGAGAGGGCAAAGGCCACCGGCACCAACAGGAACAGGAGACGCATCGCTGTCTGCCAGCCGAAGTATACAACCATCGACCATGCGGTCGCCGGCCCGCTGCCGGCCATCATGTACAGCGGCAGGTTGGAATCGACAGCGGTTCCGACTGCGTAGAAGGCGGCCAGGCCCACCGCGACCATGGCCAGTGCATAGACCACCCATTTGGTCTGCTGGCGTTCGATGCCTGTCGAGACGCGGCGGTAACGGATCACCTGGCTGACCGGCCACGTCGCCCACATCACCAGGATCAGCGGATAGAAGATCGCCTCCGGCCAGTTCATGATGTCAAAGCGGGTGCCGACGCCGTAATTCCAGGGAATGCAGAGCAGCAGCCAGACCAGCGCAGCCAGGCGTGTCCACCTCGGCACGAAGTGGCCACTTGGAAAGAGAAACCAGAAGGTGCTGAATGTTGCCCAGGCAGCGAAGCCAAAGGTGGCGAAGATGAACGTGCCGCCCGGCTGCGGGCGCAGCGCGCCGATTGTGGGCGTGATCGTCTGATTGCCGATGCCGAAAGCGACCAGCATCAGAGACGTGAAAAGCGCCATGGGGTCATCGGAGCGGCGCAAGAAGATCAACAGCCCAACGCCCAGATACACCCCGATGAAGATCAACTCGGAGGCAACTGCAAACGCCACCAGCGCTGTCCCCGATTCACCCAACACCGCTGGATCAGCCCGCACCGCGGAGAATTGTTCCGTCAACTCGGACCACCGCTGCGGCAGCGCCACCAGCAGCGTCACAACCGCGGCCGCGAAGAATACCAGCCAGCCGGTGCGCGCTGCGGCCAGCTTCCAGCCGCGCAGATGGGTCTCGGAATGAGCGTTCGAAACCGTGGAAGATGTCATGAGTTGTCGGCGTTCATTATACTCCCGAATTGTCTCGGAATCGTTACGAAAATCGCCGCGCGTTGCAAATTGAGCAAACAGCCCACATCAGCCCGCTCGGATCAGCCCGATGGACAACACCATCAGGATGACGTAGCTGAGGAACGGCGGCCAGTCGTGCATCACGAAGGCGCCGGTCAGGGCGCCGACCAGCGCCAACGCAGCCACGATCCAGCCCAAGACGGGCAACACGCCGGCCAGCGCCAGCGCTGCACCCAGCAGCGCGACGCTTGCCAGAGCGCAGAACGTGTATGGCCAAAAGGTGCCCGTGTCCCTGAACACCTCCGATGGCGCAGTCGGGTCATAAGCAGCGATCATCTCAGCGGCGCGCGCGGCCAGCCGCAGCCGGTCGGCGCTGATGGGCAGCCATAACAGCAGCGCGGCGCCCGCCGCCAGCGCAGCAGCGATGGCCAGCCAGCGCGCTGATCCAGCCGGCAGCTGCGCCGCCATCCATCCGAAGATGATCGTAAACGCCAGGAAGCACACAGGGAAGATAACTGCCTGCGCCGTCCAACCGGCCCGGTCGTTGGCGATCAACGTCAACTGTTCCAGCGGATCGGTGGGGATGGGAAAGCGGCGAAAGTAGGCCGCCACCGACGCACCGATCATGAACAAGATGCACACCGCCAACAGCGCAATGCCGGCCGTTCGAGAGGTCATCGGTTCCTCCGTCAGGACTGGCAGTCCTAGCCCACTCTGCACCGCTACGGGGTGCTCCGTAAAGGACTGCCAGTCCTTATCCTTTCACTGCACCGGCGCGGTCAGATATGCGTACAGCGCAGCCAGATCGGTGTCGGTCATATTGGCGGCATTTTGCCACGGCATGGTGTCTGGGAAGGGCCGGTTGCCAGGCCGCACGCCGGTGCGCAGCATCTCCATGAACTGCGCTTGGTCCATCGTGCTGACCAGCGGCCGCGGGTTGGGAACGGCCGGGCCAACGGCGGAGGCCGGCGCACCGGTCATGTCCGGCCCGTGACAGCCGCGGCAGTCGCCGTAGGTGGCCACGTATTTGCCGTACTCGGCTGTCGCGCCTTCTGGCGGCCCGGTGATCACGCCCGTTCCGCGGTCCGGCGCAGGACCGAACATGCCCGCGCCTGTCATGACTGCGCCGATGAAGTTAAACTTGTCTCCGGTCTGGGTGCTTGACTCGGCCGGCGGCAGGGAACGAAGATAGGCGATGATCGCCTCGGTGTCGGCGTCACTCAGTTGGCCGTAGGGCAGGAACGACATGAATCCCAGGTTATGGCCGTCCTGGTTGACCGCGTTGCGAATGGCGCGGAAAATCTCGCCGTCGCTGTAGCCTGCCAGCTTGCCACCCGGTGTCAGGTTCTCCGCAACCATGGCGCCGATGAACCCGAAGCCTTCGGATGCCGACATATTGGTGCCGCCGCTCAACGGATGTTGCATCGAGGGCGCACCGTCCGGCCCGACCGCGCTGTGGCAGCCGATGCACGACAGGTTGACCAGATATTGGCCGCGCGCGACTTGCTCCGGCGTGGCGGCCACCGTCAGATCCGGTGCGTCAGGTGCGCCCGGGAAGTACACCGCAGCCACACCTTTCCCGCCCATGAATGCAATCCCAACGAATACCAGCGTCAGCAGGGCAAAACCGATCCCCCCGACGATCTTGACCCACATCTTGCCGGATCGGATGCTGCGATAACAGAGCCATCCAAACAGGACGATGAGACCAACGAACAGAAGCAACACGAGCAAATTGGCGATCATACAAACTTCCTCCTACCGACAGATAGATTTATGGCAGCAGGTTTCATCCCTGCGCCTTCGTGCCAAGTTCCTAATTTGCGCATTGTCCGAAAATCGTTGCCACAACGGTTCAACGATAAGCAACTCGGTTTAATGCATGAATGAGCTAGCAATCGTGAAACTTAAACCACCGGGGATGATTGCCCGGCCGGAACGGCAGAAATCGGATTTTTCGACAACGAACGTTTCGGCCGGCATACACGTCCACAAAGGTGTGATAACCGTACAAAAACCCGATTTCTGACGCCGCGGATCGGTGAGTTTCACGGCTCACATTGCGTTGCAGACCATTAATCGACCTCGCGATCTGCCGGCTGGCGGCTGCGTCGCCAACTCATGAGCAGCCTGGAGGCAACCAGTAACGCCAGCAGAACGATCCAGGCCAGCGCTGCGGTTGATAGCCCACCGCTTGCCGCGCCAAAGGTAGCCAGCGTCACCGCGGTTGGCGTCTGCATCGTTGCGCTGACCGGACCGTGCAGCGTTGCGGCGCCGTTCAGTTCCACGTCCTCCAACCAGTACCAGAACGTCTCTCCTGGCTGCCCGGTCGTATCGTCGTAGCTGTAGGCGAAACCCTGTGCGCTGCCCGGCGCCTGCGATGGCATGTAGGTCACCAGCCCGGCGCTCTCGAAGTCATCGTTGGCCGCACGGTAAAGGTTGAATCCGGCATTGTCGATCTCGCTAACCGTCTCCCAATTGATCTGGATCGCACCCGGCTGGGCAGTTGCGTCGAAGGACGCCAGCCCGATCGCCAGCGGCGCACAGGCATCGACACAGACCTGCGCCTGGTTGCCCAGACCGTCGGAGTAAAGATAAGTTCCTGGTTCGGTCAGTTGTCGCTGGTAGACCTGGCCCGGCTGCAACATGCCGCCGTCCCAGCCCAGTGTGTTGCTGATCGGATTGAGGACGCTCAGCGGTTGCAGCGCCGGATTGTCGGCTTGCTGCGCCAGCATGTCCGGCGCGAGACCTGCGACCTCGGCCCGCCATTGCACCGTCGTGCCGAAGGGTACGGTAACACTGGCCGGCTGCGGCCCGCTGGCAGTCAGCAGGATTTCCGTCAGCGACTCGATGGCCGGCGGCTCAGTCCACGGCGTGTAGGGCACGTTGACGTGAACGATCTCGTTGACCACGGTGATCACCGGGCTGCGCCAAGGCTGGTAGCCCGGTTTGCCATCGACTTGCAGGTAATATTGGCCGGGCGGCGTGAAGAAGGCGAAGTAGCCGTCGCTGCCCGTCACCTGCGGGTTGAGCTGGTTGTTGTACAGCGCAGCCGGCCACGGCGTCCAGCCGCCCCATTCCGGCAGGTACTCGTAAAGTGTCACGGTAACACCCGGAATGGCATTCGCCGTCGGATCGAGCGGATCGAAGCCCTGGGTTACGTCGAACACGTAGCCGTCGGGGTCGATCAGGATGCGCCCGCTGGACGACACGTAGTTGCCGCCACAGTCCGCCCAGAACTCCACGTTGTGTGCGCCGCCGGTGATGGCAAAGGTGTAGTCGGGATGCACGCCGGTCGGATCGTAGCGCACGCCGTCGGCGATTACCCAGATGCTGCTGGGCTGGCCGGTCGTGCCTGACTCCGGCGGGCAATTGCAGCCATGCAAGTGCAGAGTCGTGTTCCAGAAACCGTAGACGCCCGGAATGCGCCAGTTCTGGCTGGAGTACTCGCCGCTGTTGTCGCGGAAACCGAACACCAGGTGCTGGCCTGCCTTTGGACCCACCGTGGGCGTGCCTTCCCACTGCGAGCGCTGCGGGCACCAGAAACTCAGCGGCGGGCGAAGGGTTCTGGCCTGGCTGTCTTCACCACACAGGCCGCCGGCCGTGCAGGCTTGCACCGTCAACACCTCGGTCGCGCCGCCGCCATAGCTGTAGGTCATGGCCCACTCTCCTGCCGCGTTGGCCTGAGTCTGCATCACCTCGGCGCCGTCGATCTTGAGCAGCACCGACATCAGCGGCTGGGCGACACCGCTCACACTGACATCGCCGGGGCAAAGTTCCCCGCTGTCCGGCGTCACCAGCAGCGGCGCGAAGGCCGGGATCTGTGTCACTGCCTCTGCCTCCAGATCGTAGGCGCCGGCGTGCAGCGTGGCCGTGTTAGTGTACACATCGCCGGGCTGCGGATTGTCGTAGCTGGCTGACAGGCTGATCAGGCCCGACTCGCCGCGGGCAACCTGTCCCTGCGGCTGCCAGCTCAACGCCTGGCCCGTCTGGCCGAAGGTCATCGCCGGTGTGTGCGTCTCGCTGGCAAAGGTCATGCCAGCCGGCAAATGGTCGCTGACTGTCATGTCCAGCGGCGTAGCGTTGGCATCCGGGCTGCCATAGTAGTACGACAGGAAGTAGCGTTGGCTGACGCTGTTAGCCAGCGCGCCGGTCTGCGGGTCGGTTGTCACCTCCCAGTGTGGCGCCAGCGCGTTCTTGTCGAAGTGGAACTGGTTTTCCGGCACGCGGCTGAACGTGTAGATCATATCGCCCACCCAGTCGGTGACGAAGATATGGTTGCCGTCAGGAGTTGTATCCACTCCCGCCCACAGCAAGCCGGTGAAACCGGTGACCATCTCGCTGACCGCGCCGCTGGTCGGGTTGACCCGCAGCAGGCGAGGAGGCGTCGCGTCGACCACCCACAGGTCGCCCGTGATTGGGTCGATGGTGATGCCGCGCGGCTCGGCAATCGGCGTTTGCGTGGCGACAGGCGTGAGGGTTGGCCCTTCGTCCAGGCGGAAGATCGTGCCATCATTGGCCGCGCCCAGAGGGTCGACGATGTAGATCGCCGAGGGCCCAATGGCTACGTCCACCGGATCGCCCAAGGGTCCAACGCTCTGGGCGTCGGTGTAGATCAACACCTCGCCTTCGGCTGTATCTGGCGACCAGCGCCAGATGTAGTCCCCGCCGCTGTTGGCGCCGCGGTCAACCAGCAACGCCTGGCCGGCGCTGAGAATCGGTCCTGAGTAGCCGGCTGGCGCAACTGCCATGCCGACCGGATCGTCGTCGCCGCTGCCCAGGCCGCTGAGCCAGGTTGTGCGCGTCGTCGCGCCGAACGCGGTGCGGTAGACACCACCGCCATAGTCTTCGGAGACAAAGATATCGCCGTCGGTCGGGTCCACAAACACAGTGGATGGCCGATCGGCCGTCGTGATCACCGTGATCGATCCGTCGGCGTTGATGCGGTTCAGATTGCCCCCGCCGCCGCTAGCTGGCCGGCGTCCGTAGTACAGCAGACCATCGATGGGGTTATAGTGTGCGCCCACCGGATCCGCTGCGGCCGTGGCGCTGCTCATCACCCAGCCGGGTTCGACGATCGTGACAACGTTCGGCACATCCGGACCGGCCGACACCCGGCCGGTCAGAGCTGTCGCCAGGCTGCCGAGCAGGGCGGCGCAAAGTAAAAGCCGCAGCAGCGGCGTGAAAAAGCGGTACGTATGGTTTCGGTCAAAGTTGTGGTTCATGGGATTGTTCTCTCCTGTCCGTTACGGTTGCTGCACAGCTTCCAAAGTCTCGTCAGTCGTCATGGCGGGCGGTCACCTGACCGCTGCCTTCCAGCCAGGCGCTGAGAAATCCATACAACTCAGCCAGGTCGGTGAAGCCTTTGCGCTCAGCGGTCTGCGAGTTCTCCAGGCTGATGCGCCAGGACTCCGGTTCGCCCGGCCGGTTGCCGGGCTGTCTCGACAAGCCCAGTATGAAAAAGTGGTAACGCCGTGACGGCTGATCGCTGGTGGAAGACATTTGTGCTTGCATCTCATCGCGCCTGTGTTATACTCACGCCGACTCTACACTGTCATCGTTTAGAAATCATTTATCGGAGCCGACAACCGTGTCGAATCTGGAAATTCATCTGTTAGGCGGCCTGCAAGTCAACCGCGCCGGCGCGCCGGTGGCCGGTTTCATCTCCAGCAAAGTGCCTGCCCTGCTGGCGTATCTGGCAGTCACCGGCCGGCCGCATCAGCGCGAGGCGCTGGCTGGTTTGCTTTGGGGCGAGATGCCAGACGCGTCTGCGGCCAACAACCTGCGCCAGGCGCTGACCAACCTGCGCAAGCTGGCCGGACCACACGTCAACATCACCCGCGACAGCGTCGCGTTCGACTACTCAGCCCCCTATTCGCTGGATGTCGAGACCTTTCGCGACCTGCTACGATTGAGCGGCGGTCAGCCGTCGAACCAACGCGCGGAATTGCTGCGCCGGGCGTTAACGCTCTACGAGGGAGAATTTCTGGAGGGTTTCTACGTGCGCGACGCACCGGAGTTCGAGGACTGGGTGCTGGTCCAGCGGGTGCGGCTGCGTGAGTTGGCCTTGCAGAGCTGGGATGCACTGACGACGCTTCTGCTGGACAGCGGAGACTTCAGCGGTGCGGTCGATGCCGCGGGACGCCTGCTGGCTATGGATCCGTGGCGGGAGGAGGCGCACCGCCAGCGCATGCTGGCCCTGGCGCGCAGCGGCCAGTTCAGCGCTGCCATGGCGCAATATCAGACGTGCCGTGACATCCTGCGCCGCGAGTTCGATGCCGAGCCATCCGGCGAGACGACCGCCCTCTTCGAGCGCATCCGCGCCGCGATGCGCGGGCCGCGCCACAACCTGCCGGCCGCCACCACCGGTTTTGTCGGCCGCGAGACTGAACTGGCCAACCTGCGGCGCTTCCTGGCATCGCCCGACACGCGTCTGGTGACCATTCTTGGCTCTGGCGGCTCGGGCAAGACGCGGCTGGCACTGGAAGCGGCCGCGCAGTGCGCGCCCATGTTTCTCAACGGTGTGCGGCTGGTGCAACTGGCCAGTGTGGACACCGCAGAAGGAGTCCCCTGGGCCATGGCAGACGCAGTGGGTTTCGTTCCCGCGGGCGCCGAACCGCCTGAACCGCAGTTGCTGAACTTCCTGCGCCAGAAAGAACTGCTGCTGGTCCTGGACAACGTCGAGCACCTGATCGAGCCGCGTGTGCTTGACCTGCTGGCAGACATCCTGCGACAAGCGCCGGACGTGACTCTATTGGTGACCTCACGCGCCCGGCTGAACCTGTCGGCGGAACGACTGGTTGATCTCGCCGGGCTGCCATTTCCCGTCGATCAAGGTGGATCTGCTCAGGGTGACTTTCCGGCCGTGCAGCTTTTTGCGCAACGCAGCCGTCGCGTCCGGCCCGATTTCGATCTCTCTATGGAAACCCTCGCGCCGGTGACGCGTATCTGCCAGATGACCGAAGGGCTGCCGCTGGCTATCGAACTTGCGGCCGCCTGGACGAGGACGATGACGCCGGCTGAGATCGCGACAGAGCTTGCGGGTGACATCGCGCTGCTGGCCAGCACAGCCTATGACGTGCCGGCGCGCCACCGCAGCATGGCGGCGGTGTTCGAACATTCGTGGGTGTTGCTCGACGAATCGTGTCAGTCTGCCCTGGCCCAGCTGTCTGTCTGCTGCGGTGGCTTCAACCGTGCGGCAGCGCAAGCCGTGGCGGGCGCCGGCATGGTCACGTTGCAGACCTTGGTCGATCGTTCGCTGCTGCGCGCCGACGGCGCCGGCCGCTATGACATGCACCCGATGATCCGTGAGTTCGCCGCCGGCAAGCTGGCGGGCCGTCCCGTCGATGCCGCGGATGCGCCCCGTCGTCATGCCCGCTATTTTGCCACTCAAACCGCGGGGCGGGAACACGAGTTTCATGGCGCGCGCGACCGGGACGCGCTGCAATGGATGCTGACCGAGGCGGACAACATCCGCGCTGCCTGGGAGTGGGGCGTGCAACAGGCTGACAGCGACCTGCTGGAAGATTTTCTCGAGAGCTTCCTGTTTTTCTTCGATATTCAGGGACGATATCGGGAATGCGTGGAGTTGACCGGCCAGGCGCTGGAGGCGCTACAGTCCAGAAACCCGGGTTCTGCGAAGCGCGCGTTGGGCCGCCTGCTGGGACTGCACGCGGCCTTTCGCTTCCGTCTGGGCGAGTTTGAAGGGACACGGCGTGAAGCGGAGCGGGCGGTCGACCTTCTGGAGCCAAACCGGCCGTATCGCGATTTCGGTCACGCCCGTCTCTATCTTGGCGCGGCCTGGTACGGCCTGGGCGACCTGGATAGAGCGCTGACATGGTTTTTGGCTGCGGCTGCAGCTTACGAAGAGGCGGGTCATGCGTGGGGAATCGGCGCTGCTCTCGACAACGCTGGTTTTCTTGAACTCCTGCGCGGCAACATGGATGCGGCAGAAACCCATCTCAAACGCAGCCTTGAGGTGGCCTCGCAGTCGGGCACCCGCTATCTCCTGACCGGCGTCTATGACCACCTGGCCGCGTTGATGAGTGCGCAGGGGCGATTCGCCGAGGCGCTTTCATATGTCGAACGCTGCCGCGCCGTGCTGGATGAACTGGACCGGCCATACATCGTGGCCAGCCTGTCCCTCTCCCTGAGTCGAATCGCGATGCAGGCCGGGGATTTAGACGCGGCAGAAACATACGTCGAGCGATCGTTACGGGTGGCACGCGAGACAGGCAACCAGTTGGATCTGGTGCAGTCGCTGTTGCAACTCGGAGCGATTGCCACGGCCCGTTGCAGCTTTGCCGCCGGGCTGGCAGCCTATCAGGAAGCGGCGGCTGTGGCGCAGGAGATCCGCGCCGAGAGCCTGCTGGTGGATATCATCGCCGGATTGGCCGACCGCGTTGCGGCCATGGGCTGGACGGCTGAAGCGGCCGCGCTGTATCGTCTCGTTGTCGATCACCCGACCGCCAGCCAGGAAGCGGCTATTCGCGCGACCCAATCGCTGACCAGCCTACCCGCCGCGGACTCTGGTCCGGACGCGATCAAGACGCTTGACGAGGCGCTGGCGGTCGGTTTGAAAGTGAACGCGGCAAAGTAGGCCCGAAAAAGTGACTGTCACCTGCGTAGGTCGTATCCCTCCCTCGACGTCACACGAATGCCGGCGTTTAGTCCAAGCGATCAATCGGGCATGACTGGAGGTTTCGCCGCAAGAAGAATCCGGCTGCTACTGCCAACGCCAGAATTCCTGCTGCAACCGGCGGTAGCACCGGCGGCGATCCGGCATCCAGAGCTGTCAGCGTGACAGCGGTCGGCGTCTGCATCGTCGCGCTGACCGGCCCGTGCAGCGTCGCAGTCCCGCTCAGATCGATGTCCTCCAACCAATACCAGACCGTCTGCTCAGGCTGCACGTTGGCGTCCGCAAAGCTGTATGCGAAACCCTGCGCACTGCCGGGCGTCTGCGAGGGCACGTGGGACAGCATCGTCGCGCTGTCCCAGTCGTCACTTTCGCCACGATAGAGGTTGAAGCCGCTATTGCTGAGCTCGCTGACCGTCTCCCAGGTGACCAGGATGTGATCGGGCTGCGTGGTTGCGTCGAACGACGCCAGGACAACGGCCAGCGGCGCGCCCGGTTCGTACCGCCACAGGTCGTTCATGTACTGGTAGCCGGCCGCGCCGCTGCCATCCTTGCCGCGACCGCCAAACAGCCATAGATTGCCCGCGCTGTCTGTCCACGAAGCGCTGTAGCGACGGCCGCCGGGCACATTGGCTGCACCGGGCGTGCCTTGGATGCCGTAGACGCCTGGCTGGTCGCCGTTCGCTGCGCCGCTCATCCAGGTCCACTGGCCCGTATTCGGGTCATGGCGCCACAGGTCATTGCAGAAGCGGTAGCTGTTGGCGCTGTCACGACAATATCCCCCAAACAGCCATAGACCGTCAGAGCTATCCAACCACGAGACGCCGTCGCTGCGCGCGCCTGGCACGTTGGTTGCGGACGGAACCCCCTGAACACCATAGACGCCCGGCTGGTTGACCGTATTCGCACCGTTGACCCAGGTCCATTCCTCGCTGTTCGGATCGTAGCGCCACAGGTCGTTGAGCATTCCCGTGGCGGCGACGCTGTCAATGCCGGTGCCGCCATGCAGCCAAAGGTTGCCATCACCGTCTGTCCAGGAGACACTGGCATAGCGCGCGCCCGGGACGTTCCCGGCGGCCGCTGTGCCCTGTACACCGTAGGCGCCAGCCTGATTGGTTGTGTTTGCGCCGCTCATCCAGGTCCATTGGCCTGTAGTTGGATCGTAACGCCACAGATCGTTCAAACGGGCCGCACCGCCTGACGCGGCAAATCCAATGCCGCCAAACAGCCAAAGATTGCCTGAGCTATCAACCCAGGAAACGGACTCGCGCCGGGCGCCGGGCACGTTGGAGGCAGCCGGCGTGCCCAGAACGCCATAGTTGCCCGATTGTTCCGTCGTGTTTGCGCCGCTCATCCAGGTCCACTGGCCGCTGGCTATGTCGTAACGCCACAGGTCGTTCAAGTAGCTGAACAGACCCGAAACAGCCCCGCCATATCCGCCAAACAGCCACAGATTGCCCGATCCATCGATCCAGGAAACAGCGCCCCAGCGCGCGCCGGGAACGTTGCCTGGAGCCGGCGTGCCCAGAACCCCGTAAACACCGCGCTGGTAGGCAGTGCTTGAACCGCCCACCCACGTCCACATCCCATTGGTCGGTTGATAGCGCCAGAGATCGTTCATTGGACCGTTGATGGAACTGTTGCCACCAAAGAGCCATAGATTCCCCGACAGATCGGTCCAGGCAACAGTTTCGTAGCGTTCACCCGGCGTGTTTGCCGAATCAGGAACTCCCTGAACGCCATAGCTGCCCGGCTGGTTTCCAAGATCTGATCCGCTCATCCATGTCCATTCCCCCGCACCGGCGCCGGCAGACCGCGTTGGTTGCAAAACGATCATCAATGAAAGCGCCAGGAGAAGCGTCAACAACCGCCGGCGGATAGTGGCTATGTTGTGATACAACATTGAATCGGGTATCAGCCCAGAGTGGGTGTTCACAGGTATCCTCCTTGCAACAAATCTGTTTGACGTACGCGTCAACATGCAATAAACTCCGGTCCAGCATAACCATTGCCCCTTTGACAACTCTTTGACAGCAGCGTACGAACTCAGGTGACAAGCACTCTCGAAATGTGGCTGTCACCTAAGGACTGCACCACCACCAATGACCGGCGACCAGATCGAGATCCGCTTCCTGGGACCACCTCAGTTGCTGCGCGGCGGCCGGCCGCTGGCGGGCTGGCGTTCGCGCAAGGCGCTGGCACTGCTGGCCTATCTCGCGTTGCACGACCGGCCCGTCGTGCGTGCGACCCTGGCGGAAATGCTCTGGCCTGACAGCGACGAGGCGCGCGGCCGCGCTAATCTGAGCTGGGCGCTGAACCACGTCAACAGCCTGCTGGCCGGCTGCCTGGCCGCCGACCGCCACGCGCTGCATTTCGTGCATGACGACGCGCACATCAGCCTTGACACCATCCAGTTCAGCCGCTTGAAAGTGCGCAACACTGTCGAGGCGCTGGAGGAGGCCGTGGCGCTTGTGCAGGGGGACCTGCTGGACGGCTTTGCGCTGGACGGCTGCCCCGACTTCGAGCTGTGGCTGGTGCGCGAACGGGAACGCTGGCAGCGGCTGGCAGCCGACGCCTGGTCAGCGCTCATTGCCCACCACCGCTTCAACGGCAACTACGACGCCGCCGTCACCCACGCCCGCCGCCTGCTGGCCTACATCCCCTGGCAGGAGTCGGCCCACCGCCACCTGATGCTGTTGCTGGCCCTCAGCGGACGGCGCAGCGCGGCCCTGGCACAGTACGAGACCTGCCGCCGCCTGCTGGCCGAGGAGTTGGGCGTCGCACCCTCCGACGAAACCAACGCGCTGCTGACTGCCATCCGAGAAGACGACCAGCCGCGGCTGGCAAGCTGGTCCAGCGGTGTTGAGACGTCGCCCGCAGGACTGGCTGCGCCCCGCCCGACCGCGCGCCCGGTCGCACCGGCCCACAACCTGCCGCGCCAGTTTACCTCGTTCATCGGCCGGGAGCGGGAACTGGCAGCCATTGCGGCTCGCTTGGCGGAACCGGAGACCAGCCTGATCACGCTGACCGGACCGGGCGGTGTTGGCAAAACGCGGCTGGCGCTGGCAGCCGCCGCAGCGCAGCTTGGCCGCTTCGCCGACGGCGTCATCTTCGTGCCGCTGGCCGCAGTGTCCACTGTCGATCAGATCGCGCCGGCCATCGCTGAGGCGCTACGGTTCCCTTTCGACGGACGACCGGGCGCGCTTTCCGCCGAGGAACAGTTGTTGGGGTGGCTGGCGAATAGGCAGGTGCTGCTGGTGCTGGACAACTTCGAGCACCTGACCGACGGCCGCGATCTCCTGCTGCGTTTGCTGGCGCGTTCGCCGCTGGTCAAGCTGCTGGTCACCTCCCGTCACCACTTGAACGTACAGGCTGAGACGCTGCTGGATCTGGCCGGCCTGCCATTTCCGTCGTCTGGGAACGAAGCTGGCGCCGACGAGTATCCGGCAGTCCGATTGTTGGTCGACCGCGCCATACGCCAACGCTACGACTACGAGCTGCCGCCCAGCGATGTGCCGCTGGCGGTCTCGCTGTGCCAAATGTTGGCCGGCTATCCCCTGGCGCTGGAGCTGTCAGCCGCGCTATTGGCAAACGAGTCGCTTAGTGAGTTGGCGGCGCAGGTTGCGACCAGCCTCGACGCCCTGCGAAGCGATATGCACGACCTGCCCCCGCGCCATCTGAGCCTGAAGGCTGTCTTCCTGCACTCGTGGCGGCTGCTGACCGGCGAGGAGCAACGGGTGCTGGCGTCGCTGGTGGTGTTCCGGGAGGGATTCACCCTCCCGGCCTTCTGCGCTGTTAGTCGTGCAGACGAGCCGACGCTGCGGGCGCTGGTACAGAAGTCGCTGGTGCAGGCCGTGGCCGCAGACCGCTTTGACCTCCACCCGCTGATCGCCCAGTACCTGCGGGAGCTGTTGGACGCAGGCGAGCACGCTGCGGCGCGCACCCGCCACTGCCACCACATTCTGGCCTTTGCCGAAGCCGAGTCGCCGCGGCTGCTGGGTGAAGGGCAGGCGGATGCGCTGGCCCAACTTCACTGCGAGCAGGCCAATCTCCTGGCCGCCTGGCAGACCGCGATCAACCAGCGCGACACCGTCCGTATCCGCTCCGCCATGAACGCTCTCTTTCGCTATTGGACGCGCCAAAGCGATTTCCGGGCCGGAGTCGAGTTTTTCGACATTGCGGCCAAAGCGCTGGCGGCTACGGAACCAGCGCTGGCCGCCAGCCTGCGGCTGCGCGCCCTGGGCTGCATTCACTGGGAAGGATACGGGCAGGATCACGCGGAGCAAGCGCTGCGCGATCTGGCGACCGTGCACGAAGCTGGCGACAGACACTCCCTTGCCATGGCGTCCCTGCTGGCTGGCCGCTGTGTCACCTACCAGGCACACAGCGCCGGCGACATCGAGCGGGAATTGCTGCTGGCGGGACAAGCGCTTTTCGCGGAGCTTCAGGACGACGAAGGATTGACTGAGATCGCGATTCTATTTGGCTTTCTGGAGCAGCAACAGGCAAATCATAGCGAGAGTCGCCGCTGGTACCAGTTAGCTGCCGAGGCGTTGCGGCGCCGTGGTGACCGGCAGCGGCTGGCTTTCGTCCTTTTCAGGCACGCGCGCATGGCCTTCCTGGCCGACGCCTTCGATGAGGCCGGTGCGCTGGCCGGGGAGAGTCTGACCTTGCACACGGAGTTGGGCGACCAGCGGGGCGTCCTCCACAGCCAGACCACGCTGGGGCTGGTGGCTTTCCAGCAGGGGCGGCTGGACGAGGCGGCGGCCCACTTCAGCGAGAGCCTGGAGCTGGCCCGCTACCTGGGCAACCACGTCCGGGTGGCCAACAATCTCAACAACCTGGGGGTCATCGCTGAAACCCAGGGACGCTTTGCGGACGCAGCCGCATGGTTCGAGCAGGCTGAGGCTGAATTTGTTCAACTCAACAACCCGGATGGCGTCGCTCTGGTTCAGAACAACCGGGGCGTGCTGGCGGAGAAGACCGGTGACTTGGGGCAAGCCGTGAGTTGGTTGCAACAAAGCCTGGCGCAGCGGGAGCGAGCGGGGACGCCGCGGGGAGTGGTCATCACGCGGCTCAACCTTGGTTTCGCGCTGGAGGCTGGGGGAAGCTTTGATGCTGCGCTGACGCAGTTCCAGCACGCCGCGCGCGCCGGCATGGAAAAAGGAATGGAGGGTTGGACGGTGGATGCGCTGGCCGGCATCTCGCTGGTGTGGATGGACGCGGGCCGGCTGGAGGAGGGGATCGCGCTGGCCGGCCTGGCGCTGGCATCGGATGCGCTGGCAGTCGATGTCCGCGGTCGCCTGAACGCGCGTCTGGAAGAGCTGCGAGCCGAGTTCGCGCCTGAGTGGCTGGCGACCAGGCTGGTAGTTGACCGCGATCAGAAGATTAGTTCCGCAGCGCGTCAGATACTGGAGGAATCACCTGCCGGCTGAAGGAGGTGCAAATCACCTCGTCGCGAAGGATATCGCCTGATCCAGGTCCATCTGCTGGCCGGTTCGCCAGGCAGACGCGAACTCATCCTGGTCAAGCATGTCGCGCAGAGTGGCCAAATATCCGTCGTACTCAGCCTGTTCCCACGGATGCATCGGGCTGTTGTTGGTCCGGCGGATCGACTCGGCGGCGCCGTAGAGCGTTGCAGCACGACGCAGCAGGGGCACCTGCTCGGCTGCGTCGCGCGCCTGCATGCCGGCGATGAAGCCGAGGCATTCCAGACAGCGCGCGATGCCGCCACGCTGATCGGCCAGGCGCCACAGGTTGATAACCTGCGGATACAGGACGCGGGCGCGAGGGTAGTCGCCTTGCCGCCAGGCGATCTCGGCCAGACCGCTGCGGCCAATGTTGGCCAGGAATTCGTAACTGGTTTCGCTGAACAGCCGAGATGACTGCTCAAGGTGCTGGCGAGCCGTCGAAAGATCACGGCGTAGCAGATATGCGTTGCCGGCAACCATGTGGCCCATGGCCTCGCCCCAGGAATCGTGCAACTCGCGCATGATTGCCATGCCTTCTTCCCATTGCGCCAGGGCATCGACTCCCTCAGGTCCGGACATCGCGCCGATCATGCTGAACGTGATCAGCTGCATCGCCACGCCCCAGCGGTCGCCCGATTGGCGCGCCAACGCGAGCGCCTCCCGCCCGTAGGCCAACCCAGTCTGATAATCGCCGGTAAAGAGTGCCCCGAGGCCGGCAAATCCGTACGCCATGGCCAGTTGCTTTATCTCACCCAGCGGGCGGAGCAGTGCAATCGCCTTCTCCATGGACGTGCGAATATCGGGGTTAACCCCGCCCGTATTGGCCATGAATCCATCGGTGAACCATGCGCCCGCCAGGAGCAGTTGGCGCCGCGGCTCGACGTTGTCACCCGACCAGCCATCGGGATGCGCCTCAGTCTGCGCGAGCGCCCTGGCGATCATGCGCCGGCCTTCCAGCGACGAGGCTACTTGCGGCCAGTAGAAACCCAGGTTGCCGACCAGCACCAGAGCTGCCTCCAGGTCGTTCTCCAGCGCCCACTCCACGGCATGACGCAAATTGTCCTGTTCCTGCCCGACCCAGGTCAGCCAGCGGGAACGCTGTGCCGTCCTCCACAGCGGCCCCGCTTCTGCCAGTTTCGCTTCGAAGTATGCGAGATGCCGGTTGCGCGCCTCGATTGCCTCACCGGCTGCCAGCAGCTTGTCTTGCGAGTACTGGCGGATCGTCTCCTGCATGCGGTATCGCGGCTGCGCGCTCGTGCTTTCCATGCTAACCAGTGACTTGTTGACCAATTGATCCAGCAGATCGAGCACAGCCAACTCATCCACCTCTCCCCAGGCACAGATGTTTTCAGCAGCCTCCAACGTCCAGCCGCCGGCAAAGACCGCCAACCGCCGCAGGAGCGTACACTCCTGCGGCGAAAGCAGGTCGTAGCTCCAGTCGATCAGGGCTTGTAACGTCTGCTGACGCTGCACGGCGGCGCGGCTACCGCCGGTCAACAGACGGAAGCGGTCGTCCAGCCGGGCCGCAATCTGCTCCGGCGACAACGATCGCACCCGCGCCGCAGCCAACTCCAGTGCCAGTGGGATTCCATCCAACCGGCAACTGATCTGCGCGACAGCGGCTGCGTTCTGTGCCGTGAGGTGGAATCCGGGCTGCACGCTGGCGGCGCGTTCGGCGAAAAGCTGCACAGCGCCGAAGTGCGCCAGTTCGTCGAGCGGCGGCAGCGCCTGCAGGTCAGGAATGTCCAGTGAAGGCACCTTGAAGACCGCCTCGCCGGCGATGCCCAGCGACTCGCGGCTGCTGGTCAGGATGTGCACCGCGGGGCAGGCGCGCAGCAACTTGTCGGCGATGCGGGCGCACTCGTCGATCAGGTGCTCGCAGTTGTCGAGCACCAGCAGCAGGCGTTGGTCGTGCAGGTAGTCTGCCAGCATGGCATCCAGCGGTCGACCGGCCGCCTCGCGTAACTGCAGCGCCGATGCAATCGTTTGCGCCACCAGCGCCGGATCGGACACAGGCGCCAGCTCGACGAACCAGACGCCGTCGGAAAACTGGTCCAGCAATGCCGCGGCGGCCTGCAACGAGAGACGAGTCTTGCCGGTGCCCCCGGGTCCGGTCAGAGTCAGCAGCCGAACGTCTTGACCGCTCTGAGAAAGCGTCTCAACCACATATCGCAGCTCGCGCTCACGGCCTACGAAACTGGTCACCTGCGCAGGCAGGTTGTTGCGGATCGTATCCAGCGAGCGAAGCGGGGGAAAGTCGGCAGGCAAGCCGTCGATGCACAGTTGAAAGACGCGGTCGGGCAAAGTCAGGTCGCGGAAGCGGTGCTGACCCAGATCCAGCAGGCTGGTTTCGGCCGGCAGGTGGTCGCGCACCAGTTGCTCCGTCGCCTGGCTGAGCAACGTTTGCCCGCCGTGGCAGACGGACAGCAACCGGCCCAGCCGGTTCAGCCCAATGCTGAAGTAGTCGCCGTCGCGCGGCACGGCCTCAGCAGTGTGCAGCGCACAGCGCACTCGCAAGGGGCGGTCCAGTGGCCAGCGCTCGGCGAAAAGTGCCTGCTGTGCGCTCGCCGCAGCCGCCACTGCCGGCGCGGCCATGGCAAAGGCGGCACAGAAGGCGTCGCCGGCCGTGCGAAACACCTGGCCGCTGTTGTCATCGATGGCCGCGCGCAGGATCGCATCATGGCGCGCAATGGCCGTATGCATCGCCTCAGGTTGCTGTTCCCAGAGGAGCGTGCTGCCTTCGATGTCGGTATACAGAAACGTAACGGTGCCGGTGGGTAGGGTTGACATGGCTCAGGTTGATGCCACCAGTGAACCTTGACTGTGCAGAACACGGATTCTATTCATGAATTGCCTCCAGCCAGTTGATCACAGAATACGAGCAAATACCACCAGACCCATTCAAGCAAGACGGATTGCATGTGTTAAACACAAGATACAACAAAATTCGACAGATTCATAAAACGAGAGCCGATCCTTTGCCCGTTGCCACCAGTCCAGGAACCTCAAATCAGGCCGAAGGAATCGGGGCAGGAGTAGATCGCAAGTCAGCGACCTCGGCCCGCCGGTCGGCCTCGCCAATCTGGCAATCCGTGTCATCGGCAAAGACAAGGCGTCAATGGCTGCATCTGCGTTGGCGCACGGTCGTCAGCGAGGTCTCGCGATATATACTGACTATCAAGACGGAGACCTCTACCGATATTTGCCCTCCGGACGTTAATCAGAACCTGAACTGCGGCGGGTTGTAAGACACGTATACACGCTAGGCTAACGCTGCGGCGCGCCGGGCGTGGCCTACTGCGCCGCAGCGTTCAAATATCTGGCGCGACTGGTTGGCGTCGGTTGACGCATCGTCTGGCCGGCCAAGCTGCCGGTGAAGTTCGGCGCGGTGCAGCAACGTCCAGGCCTGGGCGGGCTGGCTGCCCAGACGCTCCAACTCGGCAATCGCCTCTCCCAACACGGCGATCCCTTCCTCCACCTGGCCGCGCTCAGCCAGGACCAGACCGCGCATATGTCGCGCCTCAGCCAGCGGATGCACAGCCCCGGCGTTGACGGCCAAAGTCTCGAACTCGTCGAGCAAGGTTTCGGCCTCGGCCAGGCGCCCGGTGCGCAGCAGCGACAACACATGGTAGGAACCGTTGTCCAGCGCGCCCATACGGTTGTCTGTGGGTCGCGACAACTCGTACAACCGACCGAAGATGGCGGCAGCTTCCGTCCACTCCCCGCGAAGCATGTGCATGTATGCCCCAGAACTGAGGTTGAACACCTGGAGCGCCAGTTGTCCCAGTGCATCAGCCCGTTCAACCCCGCTGCGCGCATACTGTTCGGCGACAGCCCACTCGTCCAGGTCGATACAAACACGCACCAGATGTGCGTCGAGCCACGTGCTCAGCCGCGCTTCGCCGATCCGTTCCGCCATTTCCAGCGTTTCGACGGCCAGCCCTCGCGCTCTCCTGAGGTCTCCCTTTGCGTACCAGGCAGCGCTCTGGGGATAACCCGCCCACGCGACCCGGTCCAACGCACCGATCCGCTGCCCAATGTCGTGGTTCAACCGGGCGTAGCGAATGCACTCATCCCAGTAGCCGCGGTTCATAGCATTCTCTGACAGAAACTCGTAGCCCAGCGACTCGGCCGACGGCAAACCGCGTCTTTTGCCCAGTTCGACAGTAGCAATCGCCCAACGGTCGGCTTCGTCGAATCGGCCCATATGCTGGTAGGCGCCGGCGAGGAAGCTTTGCACCAATACCAGCACCTCGTCGTTTCCGGCTGCTTCAGCCAGCTCGCGGGCGCGGTCCAGGTATTCGATAGCCTGTCTGTGGGCGGCTGCGTAGTGTTGATATCGGCCCAGGCTGGCCCAAGCCATAGCCAACTGAGCTGGTTGTTCATCGGGGTTGAGTTCGAGCACCGCTGCCTCAAGATACGGCAGGCCGCGCTGGTCGCCTACGTGCATGTACGCCTCGCCGACCAGAGCCTTCAAGCGCGCTCGTTCTGGAGCTTCAATGGTCTGGTCCAGTGCCCGCTGATAGGCCTCTGCCGCCAGCAACCACATGCCGTGCTCGCGATGCACCTGCCCAATGGCGATGTCAATGGCAACTACCTGTTCGTCGCGGTCCAGATCCTCAGCCGCGTCGCGTGCCCGCCGTAAATAGGCCAGCGCTTCCTCATGCGCAAACACCCGCCGGGCGCAGTCAGCGGCTATCAGGTAGTAGTGTAGCGCCCGGTCCAGAATGCCGGCCAGGCTGTAGTGGTAGGCAAGATCGGCCGGGCATTCCAACGGTTTATCGGCGTACAAACCCTCCAGGGCGCCGGCGATACGTCGATGCAGCCGGCGGCGGCGAATCGGGTTCTGCTCCTCGACCAGCACTTCACGGATCTTGTCGTGGGTGAAGACGAAGCTCTCTTCTCCGGCAGGCACAATCAACTGTGCTGACACTGCTTCATCCAGCGCGTCCAGCAGGCTATCTTCAT
Source organism: Anaerolineales bacterium (assembly GCA_020634615.1). Taxonomy (GTDB): domain Bacteria; phylum Chloroflexota; class Anaerolineae; order JAAEKA01; family JAAEKA01; genus JACKBK01. The sequence continues at coordinate 422,282 of JACKBI010000001.1, read as the reverse complement.
CCGCGTCGCTGGTGACGACCAGTTCGGTAAAGTTGAACTGCTTGCCCAGAGCCGCCGCGGTGACCAACGTGTCAGCGCTTTCGTCACTTAAGCGACTGAGCCGCCGACCGATGGCCTCCTTGATGCTTTGCGGCACGGTCAGTTCGTGAACCTGGCGACGCTCCCAGTGGTCACCAGCGCGAAAGATCTCCTGCTGTTCGATGAGCGCCTTGATGACCTCCTCGACAAAGAACGGATTGCCATCGGTCTCGCTGTAGACCAGATCCGCGAAATCGGTCGAGACCTGGCCTTCACCGAGTAAAGAACTAAGCAGCTCACGCGTATCGGCGCGCGTCAACCGGCCGAGCGGCAAGCGCGTCACCAACCGCTCGCGGTTCCAGTCCACCATCGCCGCGGCCAGCGGATGCGTCCGGCTCAATTCGACCTCGCGATAGGCTGCCAGCACCAGCACCCGGTCGCCGCGCATCGAGCGCAACAGATAACGCAGCAATGACAGGGTTCCCTGATCGGCCCAGTGGAGGTCGTCGAGAAACAGCAACAGTCCGCCTGGTTCTGCCAGGTCTTGCAGGAACCGGGCGACATGGTCGAACAAACGCAGCCGCTCCTCGCTGGCTGACAGGGGTGGATTGGGCGGCAGCGATCCCAGCTTCAGTTCCAACTCCGGCGCCAGCTTGGACAGCTCGGCAGCCGTGGCAGGCGGTAAACGGCGAAGTGTGTCTACTGGTTGCTGTCGCGCCCAGTCGCGCAACGCTTCCACGAACGGCAGATAGGGCGTCGTTGCCTCGTATTCATAGGAGCCGCCGCGCAGTACGGTTGCGCCGCTGTTCTGCACACCGCGGATGAACTCTTCGGCCAGGCGAGTCTTGCCAACGCCTGGCTCGCCGGAAATGGTGACCAGCAAGCATTGGCCGGCAATCGCCGCCTGCCATTGCTGCTCAAGTTGCTGAAGCTCGTTTCTACGACCCACCAGCCGATCGCGCACCAACTGGCTCAGCGGCGTCGCCCCGTGCAGTCCATGTTCAGCGCTAACAGCACGCAACGGCGGGAAGTTAGCCGGCAGGTCAGGATCAAGCAACTGGAAGACCAGTTCTGGCTGCGTCAGGCCGCGCAGCCGAAACTCACCCAGCGACTGTAGATGAGTCCCGGCAGGCAGATAAGCGGATGCTGCCTCAGCGGTTGCCGAGGACAGCAATGTTTGCCCGCCATGACCGGCAGCCATGATGCGCTGCACGCGGGCCAGCGTCAGACTGGCGAGGTATTTCGCACCGCGTGTCTCAGCCACACCGGTGTGCAAACCCATCCGGACCCGCAGCGGTCCGGTCTCACCCCAGTCATTCGTGATCAACGCAATTTGTGCATCGAGAGCGGCCAACACAGCCTCTGCCGCGCTGGGGAACACAGTGCAGAAACCGTCGCCAGCGTTGAGAAACACCTTACCGTGGTGCGCCGTTACAGAAGCCCTGATGATGGCGTCATGGCGCGCCAACGCCGCCGGCATGGCATCGGGATAGCGCTGAAACAGCCTGGTACTCCCTTCGACGTCGGTGAAGAGAAAGGTGACAACACCGTTGGGAAGCGTGTTCATCGTTGCACTTTGCAGTTCGGGCGGCCCGCGGCCGTCAGATCCAACACCACCGCGCGCCCACCCCATCCATACACCAAATCGGGCGCGCGCACGGTCAATTGCGCCGGGCCGGAAGGGATCGGTATCCCGCTCCGGCTACCGGTAGGAGGCGTGATCACCAGCCAGATCAGGTTGCGCCGTAGATATTGCAGGAGAGTGTTCCAGAGAGACATAGCATGTCCGATCATGTGCATTACTGCCGGTTTACCACATTTTTTCGCTTGTTGCAAGGCCCACAGCAATTTTTTGCCAGGTCTCCGCATGAGCGCCCAGCGCGCGCAAGCGGGTGGCGGCAGACGCCGGACTGGCGTGTCGTTTTGGACATGCTCTGTTCAATTCAGAAAAGCTGTGCTATACTTCTGCCTGGCTCGCACGAGCCGTTACACACTATGAACCCTATCAACCGATACATTACCGCGGTCGCGGCTGTCGTTGTGGCGCTCATCCTGTTGAGCGCATGCGACCAGCCGACACCAACGCCCACCCCCACGCGCACGCCCAAAGCCACGCCCACGCTTACCGCCAGCGCTACCAGCACCGCGACTGCCACACCGGCGGCCACAGCCACGCCGTCTCCCGCGGCCACCGAGACCGCCAGCGTCGCGCAGGTCCCGTCTACTGACACGCCAGTGCCCACGCCGACGCCCACACCCTCGGCGACGCCCTTCCCACCGGGCCCACCCAGCAAGCTGGGCCTGGTCGTCGGCTACAACCATCCGCAACTTTTTGACCTGTTGGCAACCGGCAACGTCGCCGTTGTCAAGACGCTGGAGTACGATCCGAACTTCGTCGTGGAGATCAAGAAAGTGTCGCCCGACACTTTGATCGTCTCGCGCTACACACCGCTGCCCTTGCCTGATCTCAACAATTGGGACCCGATCGCGGCGGCGCGCCAGTTCGCGGACCTGTTGCTGCCCATTGCGACCGAGCCGCGCCGGCTGGCCAGCATCGATTGCTGGGAAGCCTACAACGAGCCCACCGTGACCACTGTCGAACAGATGGCCAGCCTGGCGGTGTTCGAAGCCGAACGCACGCGGCTGTTGGCCGAGGCAGGCGTCCGCTCATGCGTCGGCAACTTCGGCACCGGCCAGCCGCCGCTGGAATTGTGGCCGGCGTTCTTTCCCGCGCTTGAAGCGGTGAAACAATACAACGGCTTTCTCGGTCTGCACGAGTACTCGGCGCCTGAGATGTGGTTCGCGGCCGGGGCAAACCAGCTAGAGTCGGGCAGCGATGAAGGCGACGAGGGCTGGTTGACACTGCGCTACCGCAAGGTCTACCGTGATATCCTGGAGCCGGCCGGCCTGGCCGTGCCGCTGGTGATCACCGAAACCGGCGTCGATGGACTGGTGAGTGGACGTCCCGGACCGGCCGGCAACGGCTGGAAAGACTTCGCCGATTACTGGCGCTCGCAAGGGCTGGTCAGCACGCTGCCCGAGGGCTTTTACGTCGAGCAGCTGGCATGGTATGACAGCAACCTGGCGCAGGATGATTACGTGCGCGGCGCAGCAATCTACGCGTTGGCCGTACCGACCGGCTGGGGAACCTACGAAATCCTGGGATTGCCCGCCGACATACTCAAACAGTATCTCGCTGTCCACCCGCCGCGCTAGACGATGCGGCGAATATGTCGCTGTTGCTGACAAGTTTCAGTCGCAGCGATTTGACAAAGAATTGAACGAGGGTGATAATTGAGACCCAATCTCAATGAGATTGGGTCTCAATTTATTCTGTACAAGGACTTCCTTTCATGACAGCGCGCACTACAGCCGCTCCATCGGTTTCAAACCCCATCAGGGCGTTTCGGAGGGCTCCGGCCTCCCGGAAGCGGCGTGTCGCTGGCCTGCTGCTGGTTGCTCTGCTGACCCTGGCGATATCGGCCTGTGCGAGCTCCAGCGCGCCGGCGTCCAGCCAATCGACGCCTGTAGCCGGAAATCGGCTCAAGGTGGTAGCTACTACCACCATCGTCGGTGACGTTGTGCGCAACATCGGCGGCGACGCCATCGACCTGACGGTCATGTTGCCGGCCGGCGCCGATCCCCACGGATTTGAGCCGGCGCCGACGGATATCGCCTCCGTCAACAGGGCCAACGCCGTGTTTATCAACGGCCTGCAACTCGAGTCGTTCCTGACCGCGATGGTGGAAAACGCCGGAGGTGACGCCAAAATCGTTGCTGTCTCCGACGGGATCACACCCATCGAAGGCACGGAGGAACACGCAGACGAGGCCAATCACGATGAACAAGAAGCGCACGGCAGCAGCGATCCGCACACCTGGACCGACCCCAACAACGTGATTGTCTGGGTAGACAACATCGAGAGGACATTGAGCGAGCTCGATCCGGCCGACGCCGGGACGTTCGCGGCCAACGCTGCCGCCTACAAGGCTGAACTGCAAGCGCTGGACAAGTGGATTCGCGAGGAAGTTGCCACTATTCCAGAAGCCAACCGCAAGCTGGTGACAGATCACGCGGTATTTGGCTACTTCGCCAACCGCTACGGCTTTCAGCAGACAGGCGCCGTGATTCCGGGTTACAGCACATTATCTGAACCTTCCGCCCAGGAAATAGCCGGCCTTGAGGATACATTGCGCTCGCTGGCTGTCAATGCAATTTTTGTCGGCAACACGGTCAACAACGCACTGTCGCAGCGTGTCGCCGATGACACCGGCGTCAGGATCGTGCCGGTCTATACCGGCTCACTGAGCGAAGCCGATGGTCCCGCTGCTACCTATCTGGACTATATGCGCTACAATGTCAATGCGTTCGTCAGCGCGCTCGCAAATTAGGACACGTCCGCCAATGGTTACTACTCTGGCCGGTTTGCACCAAGGACGCGTCTAACAATTAGTTACCGCTTTGGCCGGTCTCCTGACCGAGCCAACACAGGAGTTATTTCGAGACGCGTCCCAAGTCACGACCGGATAGGTCTCCACAGACGCGTTCGAAGGTACGCTGCTTCGGCAGCCAGACAGGAGAAAATCTCATGACAAAGAAAAAAAGAAACTGGCGTGAACTGAGTCCACTGCAAAAGGCGGTGTTGGTGGTGGCAGGAATCGTTGAGGTTCTGTTGCTGTTGGCGGCTCTGTTCGACCTGCGCCGCCGGCCTGCCGAGCAAATCAGAGGCAACAAACGCATCTGGACGCTGGTGGCCTTCTTCAATTACGTCGGCCCCATTGCGTATTTCCTCGTTGGACGCAAACGCGTCGCCTGAGCACCCGAAATGGTTCGTAGCAGGCGCCGAAGCGTCTGCTACGAACCAGGCAGCGCGCTCTTGCCGCTTCAACGCGACCGGCTGGGTCGCATCAGCGAGATACCCAGCATCAGTCCGACGATGAAGGACACCAGCATCAGGATTACGATCGACTCACCAGTCATAACGGCGTCCTGCCTTTCCGTCAGGCCAGCTCTGCCAGCACTTCACGCCCGGAGCGGCCGGGCTGCATCGCCGTCTCTTTGACGATCCGCCCGTCGCGCAGGCTGAGCACGCGATCAGCCTGACTGGCGACCCGCAGGTCATGGGTTGCGAGAATCACGCCGTGCTCGCCGCTGTCAGCCAGCGCTCGCAGGCGGCCTACGATGTGTCTTGCGGTAGCTGTATCCAGGTTGGCGGTCGGCTCATCGGCCAGGATCAGCGGCGGGTTAGTCGCCAGCGCGCGGGCGATGGCAGCCAACTGCTGCTGGCCGCCTGACAGCTCCGACGGATAGCGCTCAGCCAGATCGGGCAGCCCGAAGTCGGCCAGCAGATAGTCAGTGCGCTGGCTGGCATCAAAGGGCGGGCGGCGGGTCATGAGTTGCAGCGGCAGCCGCACGTTTTGCCGCACGGTAAACCCGCTGAAGAGGTTGTAGCTCTGGTAGACCATGCCGACAGCCCGCAGCCGCAGATCGGCCACGTCGTCGTCGTCCAGATCCTGCAACGACTCGCCCAGCAGGATCACTGAGCCGTTGTCAGCCGGCTCAATTCCCGCCAGTATCCCCAGCAGAGTCGTCTTGCCGCTGCCGGTTGGACCAACGAGCGCCACGAACTCCCCGGCGCGCACCGCCACATCCACCCCATCCAACGCGTGAACTGCGCCAGTCTGTGTTTGATATGACTTATTCAGCTTGCTTGCCTGTACCAGCACGTCTTGCTTTTTCATAATTTCCTCATCGTCCGATAGATTGGAGCGCATCCCTGAAGCTGTTTTGGCTGGTCTGTGCGAAGCCACCGTGCCAACCTGCGACAGTGTTCATCAACGCTCTTTCAGGATTCGCCCTTATTCTTGCCTCGATGCTGGCCCGGTCTGATGAAAGCTAAGATTTTATTCCGGCAATAGCCTGGCGAAGCCCGCCCGACCGTAAAACGGATCGGGCTACGAGCGGAGCGGAGTGGGTAGCCTCCGGCGGGCGTCCCGATACAATTGCCGGTAAATTTTCTCAACCTTCATAAGAGCGGCCAGACCGCAACTAATCAATGAACTCACGCTCATCCCGTTAACCAGGGTTGGTCGCGCAGCGAGGCGGCTGGCGGCTGGCGCGAGATCAACCACAGCACCGGCAGCGCCCCGATCCAGGCAGACGCCAGCGCGGCCAACACGTCCAGCAACGCAATGACAACCACGGCCAGCCCGGTAATCTGGGCCGCGCCAGACCCGACAAGCCACCACAACACAACCGCCAGGGCCGCGCCCAGCGCACCGCCGGCCACTGCCACAATACCGTTCTCCAACAAGATCAGGCGGCGCACACGGCCGCGCCGTGCGCCCAGCGCCGCCAGCAGACCGAGTTCCTGCCGACGTTCCAGCGCTGCCAACGCCGACGCCGTCAGCACCAGGCTGGCGCAGGCAACCAGCAGCATCGCTGCCACCCAAAGTGGAAATGTAGCAGGCACATCGCCGCCCACCCAGCCCAGCGCGGCCAGCCCGACTCCCATGGCACCGGCCGTCATCGCCAGCGTCAGGCCGGTCGTCTGGCGACGATGGCGCGCCAGCCCTTGCACTGCCAACGCCCACAGTGGCCTGCTGTCGGACGCCGGCAGCCGCCAATAGAACCGGGTCAACAGCCCGCTGCCAGCATTCAACGCCAGCGCCAACGCCAGCGCGAGCAGCGTCAACGCAATTCCCGCCCGCCACCCGACAGCCAAAATGCCCAACAGCGCGGTCAACGCCGCCGTAAACAGGATGCCCAGCGTGGAAAAGCGCCACTGGCCCCAGTCGCGCATCCAATGCTTGCGCGGCTGATGCCCCATCACTGTCAGTGGACGCAGCCCCGTGCTGATCCCCGTAACACCGACGAAAAGCAGCGTGGCCAGCAGCGCCGTCAGAGCCGCGATGATGAACGGTTCCAGCGAAAGGCGAAACCCTGGCTCCAGGCCCAGGTAGTCGCGCGCCGGCAGCCAACTCACCACACTGAGCCCCAAGCCGAGAAGGATGCCCACGGCCGTACCCAACAGCGCCAGCCCCATGGCTTCCAACAGCAGCAGGGCCGTCAACTCCAACCGGCTCAGCCCCAGGTTCAGCAACAGCGCCAGATCGTCCAATCGGCGCTCGACGCTGGCCAGGTAGGCGTTGCTCAGCCCCAGGCAACCGACCAGCAACGTCACCAGCCCGGTGCCGACCAGCACGCCGGCCGGCGTTACGGCGGACAACAGCGCCGGCGGCAATATCCACCCAAACTGCGCTGCCGAGTAACTCAAGTCGCGCACCCGCCAGGCAATTTGCAGCCAGGCCACCAAAGCCGCGACGCCGGGCGCCAGGCAGAGCAGCGCCAGCGCCGCCAGCGGCCAATCCCGGCGCACGCTGGCGGCCAGGAAGCCGGGCGCCAGTCGCAGCAGTCTGCGCATCTGGTTCACGCCACGCCTCCGGCGAAGACGCCACTGGGGCCCAGCAGCCGATCCTCGCAGCGATCGAGCCAGGTCAGATCCGCCTCGGCATGCAGAATTGCCCCTTCCAGAAGGCTGGCCGCCACGCCATCGCCGGTTGCCTCGGCCTCGGCCAGGGCGCGCTCCAGGTCTCGCAGATATTGCAGGTGTATCTCACGTTGTTGCCAGAGCAGCTCGGCCAGCCGGTCCGGCTCGCGCAGCACCGACGCCAACACGGCCAGTTTGAGGTAGAAATCATCCTTGAGCTTGCGATTGCTGTGCACCGGCTCGCCCGTCCAGGCCGCCAACTCCTGCTCGCCCGCGTCAGTCAGCCGGAAACGTTTCTGATCGGGCAGGCTTTCCTGCATGATGCGCGCCTCCAGCTCGACAAGACCTGCATCCTGCAAAGCGCGCAGGTTGTTGTAGACCTGCGCCTGCTGCAGCGGCCACAGCAAGCCGATGGCGTCATCGTACCGTTTCTTCAGCTCGTAGCCGTAGCTCGGCTCCTCTGCCAGGAGTGCCAGAAAGGCGTGCTTGATGCTCATGATAGCTTGGGGCTGTTTAAGAAGCTTCGGGAGTCGTCGATTGTTCGTCACGACCAGGCCATATCCGTCGGGACACGCCCTGGGTGTTTACCTGACGAATTGCGATGTTTGTATGGGCAATTCGTCCTGCTAACTATGCAAGTTACTAACTATAGTTAGTATAGCAAGGTACGGCCATTTGTCAAGAGATTTGATGGCCAATTGTGAGAGAGATTTCACACGCGGCAATGCCTGGGACTTCTGAAAAGTCTCAGGCGTCTGCAACCTGGGGTATAATGGCGACAGCCGTGGCACGCCGCCAGCAACCGCCCACCACAAGAAATTCGCAACTCGTGGTCCCTGATCCGTTGTCTTCTTGCGAACCATGGCTCTTGACCGGCCACGCGGGCCACGCTATCATTCACCGGCAACACTCGAAAGCGAGCACCTATGCATCTGTATTTGATTCGGCACGGACAAAGTTTCGTGAATCTGAAGGACTGGACCGACGGCAATCTGGACGCCGGCCTGACTGATCTGGGAAAACGGCAGGCGGCAGCACTGGCAGGCTGGTTGCCGCAGCAGCTACTGCAAATTGACGGACTGTATGCCAGCACCATGCAACGCGCCCGCGAGACCGTCCAACCGCTGTGCGATGCGTACGGCGTCGAGGTGCAGTGGGACGACCGCCTGCGCGAGATCGGCAACAACCGCTCCGATCATACGCCGTGGCCGCCCGAGGCGCTGCCAAAAGCCTATTCCGACTACTGGGCCAGCGAGCGCCCCTTTGCAACCACCACACCGATGGTTGAAGGCGGTGAGACATTCATGCATTTTCGCACCCGGGTCGGCCTCTTCATCGAAGAGTTGGTGGAATGCTGTCGCGACAAGACCATTGTCGCCGTTTGCCACGGCGGTGTGGTCGAGGCCGCGTTCGATCACATCTTCAATATCGGCCCATGGCGGCGTTGCGAAATCTGGAACCACAACACCGGCGTCAGCCATTTCGAGTACGTCGAGATCCCGCGCCGGGAGACCTGGCGGCTACACTTCCACAACCGGGTCGATCACCTGGCTGCGGTGGAGTAGTGAATGCAGATCTTCTATTCGGACGTTTTCGTCCTGCCGCTGCCCGATGGCCATCGTTTCCCCATGCGCAAGTACTCGCTGCTGCATGAGCGCGTTGCGGCGGCCGGGCTGGTCCCGCCGCGCGATCTGCTGGTCCCGCCGGTCGCCGGCAAAGACGATCTCGTCCGGGTCCACGATCCCGTCTACGTGCAACGTGTCTTCGCAGGCGAACTGACCGACCGTGAGCAACGCCGCATTGGCTTTCCCTGGTCGCCGGCGCTGGTCGAGCGTTCCTGTCAGTCAGCCGGCGCGACCGTTGCTGCCTGCCGGGCAGCGCTGCGTGACGGTATGAGCGTCAACCTGGCTGGCGGCACCCATCACGCCTACCCTGACCACGGCCAGGGGTTCTGCGTCTTCAACGATGCGGCCGTAGCGGCGCGTGCCATGCAGGCTGACGGCCTGGCCCGCCGGATCGTGGTCATCGACTGTGATGTCCATCAGGGCAATGGCACGGCTGCAATCTTCGCCGACGACCCGTCGGTGTTCACGTTTTCGATCCACGGTGCGAACAATTTCCCGTTTCGTAAGGAATCCGGCGACCTCGACGTGGCGCTGCCTGATGAGACCAATGACGTGGCCTATCTCGATGCTTTGCATGACAGCGTCATGAGTCTGGCGCTGCCGACCTTTGACCTGGCAATCTATCTGGCTGGGGCAGACCCGTTCGTCGGTGACACGCTGGGCCGTCTGGCGTTGAGCAAGGAAGGGCTGGCCGCGCGCGATAGCCTGGTGTTTGCTGCCTGCGCAGATGCGGGTCTGCCCGTCGCCGTGGTCATGGCAGGTGGCTACGCAAAGCAGGTCGAAGACATCGTTGACATCCACTTCAACACGGTGCGACTGGCGGGCGAGATGCACGAGCGCATCCGGCAAGATACGGCGGTGGCCGCGTATGGCTGATACGCCCTTGATCACCAGCCGCCAGAACCGACGCATTGTCGAGGTGCGCAAGCTGGCTGAGCGCAAGAACCGCCAGCGCAGCGGTCGCTTTCTGGTTGAAGGCGTCAAACTGCTGGCAATGGGTTTGCAGGCCGGTGCGTCACCCATCGAAGCGTTCTACTGCCCGAAACAGGCCGGGCCGGCCGCAACCCGCATCGCGCGAGATCTGCAAGCCGCCGGTGCTGAGTTGCTGGAGGTCACACCCGAGGTAATGGACGCGCTGGCTGAACGCGACGCGGCAGAAGGGATTGTCGCCACTTTCGCCCTCTTTGAGCGGTCGCCCGAAGAGCTACGGTTGTCAGGCAGCGAGTTGGTGCTGGTAGTGGACCGGCTGCAGGATCCGGGCAACCTGGGTACGCTGATTCGCACCGCCGACGCGGTCGGCGCCGCAGCCGTCGCACTGGTGGAGCCATGTGTTGACCCCTTCGACCCCAAGACGGTGCGCGGCAGCATGGGATCGCTCTTCCACGTACCGCTGGTACGCAGCGCGGACGGTCCAGCGCTGTTGGCGGGTTTGCGGGCGGGCGGGTTGCGGGTGGTCGGCACAGACGCTCAAATCGGCGTTGACTGGGGCGCGGGACTGTGGCAACGCGGCGTTGCGTTGATCCTAGGCAACGAAGCGCGCGGTATTTCTCCAGACTTGCGGCCTTTGGTTGACGCTTGGGCGCGCCTGCCCATCGCTGGCCGGGCCGAGTCGCTGAACGTGGCCGTCGCCGGCGGCGTGCTGATGTACACATGGCTACGAGAACGGGAGCGGCACACATGATCGACATCCTTGTTATCGGCGGCGCGTCGCTGGACGTGTTGCACTTCGGTGGCAAGACCGTCCATTCGGCGGGCGGAGCCGGCCTTTACACCAGCGCGGCCGCCGCACGCGCCGGCGTCCATGCAGCCATGTTCGCGCCGCGACCGGAACCGACGCCGGACGTCCTCCAACCGGCGCTGTCGCGCATCGAGTGGCTTGGCCCGACCGTGCCGCCCGACCAGCTTCCCCACTTCGAGATCGCTCACTACGGCAACGGACGGGCGGAGTTGGTCAATGCGCGCTGGGGCGCCGAAGCGCAACTCAGCAGCGCCGGCCTGCCGGCCGACCTGTCGCCTGTCGCCTTCGTCCATGTGGCAGCGCTGGGAACGACCGCGCGCCAGATTGAATTCGTGCGCTCCGCCCGTGCGCGTGGTGCAAAACGTATCTCAGCCGGCACCTATGGCAGAGCCGTCCACGGCGAAACCGCAGCCGTCCAGGAACTGCTGGCGCTGGCCGATCTGTTCTTCATGAACGAGAACGAGGCTGCTGGGCTTTTCGGAGCTGTGGATGCCGCGCGTTCCGCGCCCGGCAAACTGCTTTTCGTGACACTGGGCAGCCGCGGCGCGCTGGTGATCCAGGGTGACCATGTTACGCATGTGCCGGGTATGGCAGCCACAGAGCTTGATCCCACCGGCGCGGGCGACACCTTCTGCGGCGCAACGCTGGCCGGCCTGGCGCGTGGCCAGCATCCGGTCATGGCCGCGCGCCAGGCCATCGCGCTGGCGGGGCAGATGATCGGTGCGGTCGGACCGGCCGCGCTGTGGGAGACGGGGCCGTTGCCGCAGCCGGCGCACGATCAGCGGGTGGCACTCAACCAGCGGCAGATCGAACAGGTGGCCGACCTAATCGCTGCGCTGCCGGAGGTTCAGCCTTTCGACTTCATCGGGCCTGATTTTCCACCTGCCGGCCATCCCGCGGCGCTGGACTATTTTTTCACGTCCACCTTGCAGCAGTTCAGTTTCTGGAACATCGCCGATGGCCGCTATGGTGGCCCGTTGCTGGCTCCCCTGGAAGGACAGACGCGCAAGGGATCGGACTATCTCTGGCGTGCCTGGCTGCGCCCGCTGTGGACCGACCCTGATTTCTATCTGCCGCTGCGGCAGGCAGCGCTGAGCGGATCCGAACTGGCCGTGCTGTTTCGCGATGACACGGGCCAGCAGCCGATGCCGGGCTTTGATTTGCATCTGGACATGGCGCGCGCTTATGGCCGCGACTTGTCGGCGCTGAGCTGGTCGCCGGCCGGGCTGGTTGCCCTGGCCAATTCGACCGTGCAGCCGCTGATGACGCTGTTGTCCTCCCTGGACCACGTTGGTGGTTACAAGGAGGATCCGCTGCGCAAGAAGGCCGGCCTGTTGGCGCTCATTCTGCAACAGCGGCCGGAACGATGGCTGGAACCGATGCCCGATGAGGCGTTTCCGCCTGTCATCGACTACCACTTGATGCGATCCTGCTTACGGGTCGGTCTGATCGACGTGACTGACGAGACGCTGGAACGTGCTCTGCTGGAACGAAGGTTGCTGGAACCGGCTGATGAGTGGGCGGTGCGTCTGGCCGCTTACGAGGCAGTTGAACACCTGGTTGCCCGCTCTGGCCGGACCATGGGAGCAGTCGACTGGTTCTTCTTCAACGCGCGCCGCCGCTGTCCGGAGATGAGCGAGCCGGAATGCAGCCGCTGCGCCGTCGATCCGGTCTGTGCACACCGCAAGGCATTGTTCCAGCCGGTGCTGCGAACGACGTATTATTGACCGTCCAGCGGCAGCGATGCCGCGATGCCGCTTGCAGCTGATGCAGACTACCGGAACAGGGTCGCTCGGCGGTCCACAGCCAGACACGTCTGAGGCCGCTGTTTTGAACCTGAATTTCAATCAATGACTTCACCAGATCAGATCGTACAACTCTTTGACCTTTGGAAAGGCGTAACGGCGTTCAGGATATTCCTGATCGTCGTGTTCTATGTGATCGCGTGGATTGTTCACCGGCTGGCGCCGCGGCTGGCGCGTCGCATGGTCCGTCTGAACCGATTTGCGCGGCCCGCGCGCCAGTTCCGGCAGGAACGACAGACAACTCTCAACGGGCTGATTGCCAGTGCAATCACCATGGCGGCTTTTGCTCTGGCGACATTCTTCAGCCTGAGCCTGTTCGTCAGCGCCAACACGCTGATCTGGGTGATCGGCCTGTTCAGTGCTGCGTTCGGCCTGGGCGCACGTCCTCTGGTCAACGATTTTCTCAGCGGGCTGAGTTTGATCTTCGAGGACACCTACGACGTCGGTGAGAAGCTGGAAGTGATGGGCGTCGAGGGCGTGGTCGAGGCTGTCAACGTGCGCACGACGCTGCTGCGCGCCCCGACGGGTGAGCTGTATGTCGTCCCCAACGGCGACGTTCGGCTGATTCGCAATTTCAGCCGCGGCCGGTTTTCCATGGCGCCGATCACGATCAAACTCGCGGCAGCGGATCTGGCAGATGCCGTGCCGCTGCTGGAGACGCTGGGCGTGGAGGCGGTGGATGTGCTGCCCAACCTGCTGGAGCCATGGAAGGTGATCAGCGAGTCGGGCACCATCGGTCACGCCACCGATCTGACGTTGCTGGCTAAGGCGCGTTTCGGCAAAGCCGCGGAGATGCGGCCCCGGCTGCTTGCCCTGGTGCAGGATCGGCTGGCGGAAGCGGGGATCGAACTGGTGAGCTAGCGCCCAATTGAGCAGGTATCGTCAGGGCCTGTAAGGACGCTGCTAGGCGAGCGGGCAGGCGTGAAATACAATAACCAGGATGTTCGACCAGACACAAGGGTCAGGGTGTGAAGAACTCGCCCTGACCCTTGTTGTTTCAAACTTGCTCTGGGAGACTGTCTGAATCGTGCCGTGCGTAGACTTCGGACGTCGACGGCTGCTCGTCACGACCGCACTCCAATCACTGGAATGCCCTCTGGCTGTCGATTCATCGACTTCCGAAGTCTGTTTGGGTGGTTTTTCAAACAATTTGTGAGGACTCTCGCGTGACACTGAGCCATAATCCGCCGGCAACCGCCGGCTCGACTCAACTACCCGGCAATGACGCTGAAACGGCCAGACCATTGCCGCAAAGCGCCGCCAAACCAGCGTTTCTGCGCTTCGAAAACCTGTCGAAGAGCTACCAGGAAGGGGATCGCACGCGCGTCGTCCTCCAAAATGCCCACGCCGAGTTTGGTCACGGCGAGTTCGTGGCGATTTTGGGCCGCAGCGGCAGTGGCAAGAGCACCCTGCTCAATCTGATCAGCGGCATCGACCGGATCGACGCCGGGCGTATCTGGCTGGACGACCAGGACCTGACAGCGCTGGACGACCGTCAGCGAACGCTCTTCCGACGACGCAACATCGGTTTCATTTTCCAGTTCTTCAATCTGATCCCGACGCTGACAGTGTTGGAAAACGTCACCTTGCCGCTGGAGCTGAACGGCGTCAAGCAGCGGGAAGCGCGCGGTCGGGCAGAACCGTTGCTGGATGCCGTGGGTTTGCTGGATCGGACGGCCACCTTCCCCGACCGGCTGTCGGGCGGCGAGCAGCAGCGGGTCGCCATCGCACGCGCGCTGGTTCACGACCCGTTGCTGGTGCTGGCCGATGAACCGACTGGCAACCTGGACGAGGAAACCGGCCAGCAAATCCTGGCACTGCTCGACCGGCTCACTCGCCAGGCAGGCAAGAACCTGATCATGGTAACCCACTCGGTCGAGGCTGCGTCGTACGCCGATCGCATTCTACAACTCAAAGACGGTAATCTGGTGTAGCCATGCTGTCGCGTACCCTTCTCAACGTCGGCTGGCGCTATCTCTTGCGCCACCCCTGGCAAAGCGTTCTCATGATCGTCGGCATCACGCTGGGCGTGGCGGTCATGGTTGCCATCGACCTGGCTAACGTCAGCGCCAGCCAGGCGTTCGACCTGAGCACCGAGGCGGTGGCCGGCCGGGCAACCCATCAGATCGTCGGCGGGCCGCAGGGACTGGATGAAAGCGTGTATGTCGCGCTGCGGCGGGCCGGACTGGCGAACGATGGCATCGCCTCGGCGCCGATCATCAGCGACTACGTCTCCTCGCCGCAGCTTGGCAACCGGCCGGTGCAACTGCTGGGTATCGATCCCTTTGCCGAGGCGCCGTTCCGCAACTACGTCACTGACGGGCAGAACGTGCCCGTGGCGCAACTCACCGCATTCCTGACGCAGCCCGGTGCTGTGCTGCTCTCGCGTGACGTCGCCGACCGCTATGGACTGGAGATCGGCGCGCCGCTGGAGCTGACCGTCGGCGGCTACCAGCGGGCGGCATTCGTTGCCGGCATGGTCCAGCCAACTGACAATCTGAGCCGGCGTGCGCTGGACGGGATGCTCCTGGCCGACATCTCCACCGCGCAGGAGTTGACCGGACGCATTGGCAAACTGGACCGCATCGACCTCCTCGTGCCGGAAGGCGGCGATGCCTTGCTGGCCCGCTTGCAGGCCATACTGCCTGAAACCGTCACCGTTCAGCCGGTGGCGGCTCGCAGCGGCACCATCGAGCAGATGACCGCAGCATTTCGCACCAACCTGACCGCTCTGAGCCTGCTGGCCCTGGTGGTCGGTCTGTTTCTGATCTACAACACAATGACCTTCTCGGTGGTGCAACGCCGGCCCCTTTTTGGCACGCTGCGCTGTCTGGGCGTCACCGGCAACGAGGTGTTCATTCTGGTGCTGGCCGAAGCGCTGGTCATCGGTGTGATCGGCGCGGTGCTGGGCGTCGTTCTGGGTGTTTTCATGGGACAGGGCGCCGTGCGCGCCGTGACGCAGACCATCAACGACCTGTACTTCGTGGTGACGGTGCAAGGCGTGGCCGCGCCGGTCAGCAGCCTGGTCAAGGGAGCCGTGCTGGGCGTGGTAGCGACCGTGCTCGCGGCAGCGCCGCCAGCCTGGGAAGCAGCCTCCGTGCCGCCGCGCACGGCTCTTTCGCGCTCCGGCCTGGAAAGCAAAGCCGGGCAGGCGGTCAAAGCGGCTGCGCTGGCCAGCCTGATGCTGATGGCAACCGGCGTGGTCCTGCTGGCGCTGCCCGTTAGAGGGCTGGTGACCAGTTTCGCCGGCACCTTCGCCATCATCATCGGTATCGGGATGCAAACGCCCCTGGTCACGAAGCTGTTGATGGACGCGACCACGCCTGTCAGCAGCCGGCTGGGCGGGGTGTTGGGACGCATGGCGCCGCGCAGTGTGGTGAACTCGCTGAGCCGCACGGCCATCGCAATCGCGGCGCTGATGATCGCAGTCTCGGTAACGATCGGCGTCAGCCTGATGGTCGGCAGCTTCCGCTACACGGTGGTGGCCTGGCTGTCGCAGACCGTGCAGGGCGACGTGTACATCTCACCGCCCAGCGCAACCGCCAGCAGCAATACGGGGATCATCGATCCGGCTGCCAGCACAATCGTCCGCGGCTGGCCGGGCGTTGAACGGGTCGATTCGCTGCGCTCGGTAACCGTCGACTCGCCCGACGGCCCCTTGCAGGTGGCTGCCGTGGACAACCCCAGCACCGGCGATGAACGGCTGTTCGTCGCGTCAGACGGCCCGCCGGAGGCTGTGTGGGAGGCGATGCAGGCAGGCGCGGTCATGGTGTCAGAACCGTTCGCCAATCGTTTCAATCTGCCAAAGAGTGGCGGCGAAGTGACGCTGGACACACCAGGGGGGCCGCGCACTTTTCCGGTGGCGGCCATCTATTACGACTATGCCTCCAGTCAGGGAACGGTGATGATGGCGCTGCCGCTCTACCAATCGCTGTGGAACGACGATGCCATCACGGCGCTGGCGCTGCGACTGGCGCCTGGCGTTGATGCGGATCAGATCACGCGGCAACTGCAAGACGCGCTGGCGAACGTGCAAAGCCTGATCGTCCAGCCCAACCAGGCGCTGCGCGACGAGGCGCTGGTGGTATTCGACCGAACGTTCGCGATTACCGGCGCCTTGCAACTATTGGCAACACTGGTTGCGTTTATCGGTGTTCTCAGCGCCCTTCTGTCACTGATGCTGGACAAACAGCGAGAATTGGGTATCCTGCGTGCTGTTGGGTTAACTGGCCGGCAGCTCTGGCGGCTGGTTTCGCTGGAGACGGGGCTGATGGGCGCGGTGGCCGGCTTGCTGGCCATGCCGACCGGCCTCGTGCTGGCGCTGATTCTGATTTACATCATCAACCGGCGCAGCTTCGGCTGGACGCTGCAACTTCAGTTGTCGCCCGAGCCGTTCATCCAGGCGCTGATCGTCGCCGTAGTGGCTGCGCTGCTGGCCGGCATCTATCCGGCGTATCGCATGACCCGCATGGCGACGTCAGACGCGATGCGATTTGAGTGACCTGTTGCGCGGTGCGCGACGTTGGGCAAGCAACACACAGGTCGCAATCCGCAGCAAGACCTGCCCACGGACCAACCCATGAACCAACTCGTCTGGACGTTCAGCGAGGAACCAAGCAACGACGTCATCGCGGAGGTGCGCGACCGCCTGGCCGCGTGGAACATCTCCGCATCTGGCATCGCCGGTGAGCGCTGGCTGGCAGCGTTGGTGCGCGACGGAGCGGGCGACCTGATGGGCGGCGCGGTTGGCCGGGTCTGGGGCGCAGTGCTGGAGCTTCGTTTTCTGTGGGTCCACGAGACGTTGCACGGCTGCGGCATCGGCAGCAAGCTTCTGGAGCAGATTGAACAGCACGGCGCAGGCATGGGCTGCAAGACCGTTATCACCGACACCTTCAGTTTCCAGGCGCCGGAGTTCTATCGCAAGCATGGTTACGACCTATTCGGAATAATCGAAGGCTACCCCGAGGCGATTGCCAAATACTTCCTGCGCAAGACCATCGAGTGATCAACGGGGATCGAAAGGACCAACGCAATGACTGCTTTGCTGACACAACAAGAGATCGACGACGCGTTGACGAGACTGGACGGCTGGAGCCAGTCTGGCAACGAGATCGCGCGGACGTTTGTGCTGCCTGGCTTCCCGGCCGCGCTGGCGTTCACGTGCGCCGCTGGCCATCTGGCTGAGCGCGCCGACCACCATCCCGACATTCTCATCCAGTATCGCAAGGTAACTCTGACGCTGTCAACTCACTCTGCGGGTGGCCTGACACAGAAGGACATCGACCTGGCAGGCGAGATAAACGCCATCGCTTGATCGCCTGCCTCAGAGCTACTGACGTATGACTCGCCTTTCCCTTGAGCTTCTGGGCACGTTCGCGGCGACCTTCGACGGACATGCCGTCAGCCGTTTTCGCAGCAGCAAGGCGCGCGCCTTGCTGGCGTACCTGGCGGTGGAAGCCAACAGGGCTCACTCTCGTTCATCGCTGGCTACGCTTTTGTGGCCCGAGAGCTCCGAGCAGGATGCCTACAGGAATTTGCGCGTCACATTGCATCGTCTGCGGCGGGCGCTGGATGACATTGCACCTGACGCCGGCGACGAAATACTTCAGATCGGTGGCGGCCACGTCCAGATAGATCACAGTGCGTTGACTCTGGACGTGGCTGAATTCAGGAACCTCTTGGATGCGGTCAGCGCTCATGGACACACATCGCCGAACCTTTGTCGGGTTTGCATTGAACGGCTGCGGCAGGCGGCATCATTGTATCGCGGTGACCTGCTGGCAGGCTTTGATCTGGCTAATGCCCCGCTCTTCGAAGAATGGCTGGTGGTGGAGAAGGAACGTCTGCAGCGTCTGTGCCTCTGGACGGTAAGTTCGCTGGCATCCGTTTACGAACACCAGAAAGATCTGACCAAAGCGCTTGAGTTTGCCCATCGTGAGCTGGCGCTGGATCCTTACCGCGAAGAGTCGTATCGCCGGGTGATGCGTCTCCTTACGTTGAGCGGCCGCCGCAGCGAGGCGATTGCCTGCTATTTGGACTGTCAGCGGGTTCTGGGTGATGAACTGGGGATCGAACCGGACGAAGAAACCATTGCCCTGGTCAATCGAATTCGCTCCGGGGACGTGGCGCCGTCGCAGCATTCGCCCGTCCGTCTGGTCAATTTCCCGACCATGTTCACGCCATTGGTGGGAAGAGAAGCAGAGCTGCACGCGATCAGCGAACGGCTGAGTGATCCGGGTTGTCGACTGCTGACATTGATCGGTTTGGGAGGTGTGGGCAAGACGCGCCTGGCAGTCGAAGCAGCCAGACACATCGCCGCAGAGTCTGAATGGACCAGCGCGCGCTTTTTTGACGGCGTTTTTTTTATCTCTTTGGCCAGTGTTGACTCGCCCGAATTCGTGCCGGCAACGTTGGCCGGCGATCTAGGATTGACTCCTCACCAGGGGACAACCGTTGCTGATCAGGTAATCGACTTCCTGCGCCATAAACACATGTTGCTTGTGCTGGACAATTTCGAGCATCTAAGGGAGGATGCGGTCTGGCTGCTGTCGATTCTTGAGGCGGCGCCTGGTATCGAGATGCTGGTTACCTCGCGCTTTCCCCTCGAGCTGCGGGCCGAGGAACGTCTCATGGTGGGCGGCCTGGGATATCCATCAGTCGGGACGGACGCAGATGAGGCAATGGCCTATCCGGCCGTACGCCTCTTCGTTCAGGCTGGCCGGCGGGTACAACAAGGGTTTCGGCTGGTATCGGCTGACGTGCCGGCCGTGATCCGCATCTGTGAACTGGTTGACGGCAGACCGTTAGCGCTTGAGATTGCGGCAAGCTGGCTGCGGATCTACGACTGTTCAGAGATCAAGCGCGAGATCGAACGCAGTCTGGAGTTCCTGGCCACGGAACTGCGAGATGTTCCTGTCCGCCATCGCAGTGTACGAACGGTGTTCAACCATACCTGGGACTTGCTTTCTGAGACTCAGCAGCGGGCGCTAGCTTCGCTGGCAGTGTTTCGCGGCCCGTTCAGGTTGGAGGCGGGACTGACGGTCGCCGACATCTCCATCGTGGACATGGCAGCGCTGTTGGATGCATCGCTGGTGCAGCGCAGAGCTAACGGCTGGTACGAAGTGCACGAGTTGCTGCGCAAGTTTGCGGTTCACCAGTTTCAGATACCTTCCGCCCGCGAATCGTTTGCCGCTCAAGCTGAGCGGCGGCATTGCGATTATTACCTCGCCTATGTGGCTGCCACTGAGTCCGCCCTTCTGGGGCCGGAGCCTCACGTAACCGTGGCTCAGCTTCGTCGCCACATGGACAACATCCGTGGGGCATGGCAGTGGGCCACCGACCAGGGATGGCTGCCGATCCTCGAGCAAAGTCTTGACGGCCTGGGGCTTTTCTATGAATTGAGCGGTTTGTTTGCGGAAGGTCTCCTGTTGCTGGACCGGACGGCAACGCAACTGCAAGAACTTACGGGGGAAACGCTCTCCAGCCACCAGTTGGCGGGACTATTGGGCCGGCTGCTTGCCTGGCAAGCTTATTTTCTCAATCGCATCGGGCGGGCGGGTGAGGCTATCGAGCTCCTTTTTCGGGCGCTAACCTATGCGCAAGAATCCACCGAGCCGCGCATTCAGGCTGATGTCCGCAGCTTGCTTGGTGAGATGCTGCCGCATCGCGGTGATTTCGACCTTGCACAGCAATATCAGAATGAGGCAATCGAGTTCTTCCGCTCGGTGGCTGACGACCGCCGCCTGGCTGCCGCGCTGACGAGGCTCGGCGTAACCCGGTGGCGTCGTGGCAACTATGGCGATGCTATGGTCGCTTTTCGCGAGGCTCTGGCGCTGCAGCAAGAGTTGAATAACCGGTTGGGGACAGCACGGGTCTTGTGGTCCATGGGAGGCATTGCGTTCGAACAGCACCGGTACGCCGAAGCGCTGACTTACGCGCAGGAAGCTGGCGCTATCTACGAAGCTATCGGCGATCTCTGGGGCACGGCTACCCTGGCCGGCAACATGGCACTGTTGAGCCAGGCCCAGGGCGACTTCGCATCGGCGCTGGCCTATAACCAGCAGGACCTGGACTACGATCTGGAGACCGGCAACCGCCATGGTGAGTCGGTCGCCCTGGGCAACCGGGGATGGATTCTGCTGGACTCCGGCCGGCTGGATGAGGCGCTCGATTGTTATCAGCACGCGGTAGATATCCAGGAAGCGTTAGGGAACAAGTGGGAGGTTGCCCGCCACCGGGCGAGCATCGCCGAAATCTGGGTCAGACGCCACGAACCCCGACACGCGCTGAGCGAGTTCCAGCGTGCCATACCGGTGCTGCGTGATCACGGCGCAGTCTTCTATCTGATTGATCCCTTGCTTGGAGCAGCGAATCTTCTGATTGACCTGGGAGACCTTGCTGCCGCTCGGGAGTTCTTGAATGAGGCTGGTGCGATCGCTGCTGAACTGGGGCTTGCTGACCGGCTGCTTCAGTATCATATTCTGGAGGCCAGGCTGGATCATGCGGCCGGCGACACCCAGTGTGCTTTGGAGCGACTGCGCGAGATGGACCGTCAAGCCACCGAGCCGCAACAGCAGGCGACTGTGCTTTACTGGCGATGGCGACTGGGTGGGGAGGACGACGATCGGACCGCGGCCGAAGACCTATACGCGAAGTTGTGCCGGCGTATCCCGAAGTTTGATTACACCATGCGGCTGGAAGAACTGCGGGATCAAACGACGGGATCTGAGAATCTGTTTGAATAGATGGTCGCTCAAAACTGTCTGCGTTATTTTCGGAAACCTACAAACATCTCTGTCGGAGCAAGGCTTGTCGCCGCGCTGGGCAGCATTTGGGTGCTGCTCTTTTGGGGCGCGCACCCGGCTTTCTTGCAGTCCCAGGCTCCGCCGCCAGCCGTCTTCGACCACCTCTTGCCGGAGGATGGCCTGTCTGACAGCACGACGTTAGCCATCGCCCAGGACGACCAGGGGTTCATTTGGCTCGGCACGCAGAACGGCCTGAACCGCTATGACGGCAGTGATTTCGTCGTCTACACCCATGATCCCGACGATCAGAACAGTTTGAGTCACAACCTTGTGACATCGATCTACCCGGACGACGAGGGTGCTCTGTGGGTGGGCACGCGGGGCGGCGGGCTCAGCCGGCTCGACCTCAAGACGGACCGGTGGACCGTGTTTCAGCACGATCCAGCCAACCCGCAGACGTTAAGCAGCAACCAGATCAACGCGATAGAAGCTGATGACTCGGGGACCTTGTGGATCAGCACCAACAACGGGTTGAATTCGTTCGACCCCGGCACAGGACTTGTGGTGCGCTATCCCGCTGAGGCACAGACGTCACCCGACCCTGGCTACCTTGCCGTTCACGACGCCGCCGTTGGGCCGGATCAGACGGTCTGGATCGCTACCGATGGCGGGTTGGCATGGCTCGCGGCTGGGTCAGGTGGTCTGAGGGTCAGCGATGACCGGGCTGGATTGCCTGGTATCAACGTATTCCAGGTGCTTGCCGACCAGAACGGCAGCGTATGGGCAGGCACTGAAGGCGGTCTGTACAAGCTGGACAACGAAAAACATGTCATTGCCGAATATCACCACGATCCTGCCAATGCAACCGGGCTGGCGCCAGGCCCGATCCGGGCGCTGTTCGATGACAGTCGCGGCCGTCTGTGGCTGGGCACGCAGGGCGGAGGCTTGACGCTGTTCGATCCCGCCACCGAGACATTCACCAACTTCCGGCATGATCCCGACAACCCCGGTTCGTTGCTCAACGATTTCGTCGTGGCGATTGCCGAGGACAGCGCAGGAACCTTGTGGGCAAGCTCGTGGGCCGCCGGACTGAACCTGCTTTCTCCCTACAGTTCCAAATTCCCGGCGCCTCTCGCCATCGCGTCGACGCCTCTCGCGATTCTCGGCGATTCGGCCGGCACCCTGTGGGTGGGAACGTTTGGCCAGGGACTGGCGCACGTCGATCCTGCAACCGGCGAAACCAGCTATTACCGGCGCGATCCGTCCGACCCCGCCAGCCTGCACAACGATATCGTGTTTGCGCTTCAGCCGGACGAGCAGGGAAAACTATGGGTTGGAACACTCGACGGCTTGAGCCTGTTCGATCCTGACGAGGAGACTTTTTCTCGCTATCCATCGGGCGATACCGGGGCTGTCGACGCCGCGGGCGCCGAAATCCGCTCGCTGTTCTCGAACACCCCGGCAAAGTTGTGGGTTGGCACAAACACAGGTTTGTTTCACCTTGACACTGAGAGTGGAACCGTTGCGGCTTTCAATCGCGACCCAGCCGGTCCGCAGAGCAACGAGATCTGGAGCATCGTTGGAAGCGGCCCGGACACGCTTTGGATCGGTGCAACCAACGGACTGTTTCGCCTGACGCCGGCAACAGGCGAGTTCCAGAACCTCAGCAGCCGGTCCGGGACAACGGATACCGCGGTCACTGTCATCCACCAGGACGCAGACGGCATCCTGTGGCTGGGCACCTGGGGACAGGGATTGATCCGCTTCGACCCCGCCAGCCAGACCAGCACCCATTACCAGAGCGTCGATGGGCTGCCCGGGACCATTGTCCTGGGAATCCTCAGCGACGCCGCCGGCAACCTCTGGCTCAGCACCAACAACGGCCTCACGCGTTTCGACCCGGCCAGCGGCCAGTTTCGCACCTACGACACCGAGGATGGCCTCGCCGCCGATGACTTTGCCCAGGGCGCTTACTGGCAGAGCGAACAGGGCGAGATATTCCTGGGCATCGACAACGGCATCGTTCGTTTCGTTCCGCAGGAACTTCAGGACAATCCGCAGGTTCCCCCGGTTTACCTGACCGACTTTCAGATCTTCAACCAGTCGGTGCCGGTCGGTCCAGACTCGCCGCTGGCGCAGAACATCAATCACACCGCTGAGATCGAGCTTGCCCACGATCAGTCGGTGCTTTCCTTCGAGTTCGCCGCGCTGAACTTCATCAACCCGGAGAGAAACCAGTACGCCTACAAGATGGACGGCGTGGACCCGGACTGGAATCTGGCCGGCGACCGCCGGTTTGTCACCTACACCAGCCTCGATCCGGGACAATATACGCTGCACGTGCGCGGTTCCAACAACGACGGGGTCTGGAACGAGGAGGGCGTCAGCCTGCGCATCGTCGTCAGACCTCCCTGGTGGCGCACAACGGCTGCCTACTTCGTCTACGGCGCCATGATTCTGCTTGTCGTCGGTGGCTTTGCACGCAGTCGCACCAAAGCGCAGCAACGGCAACTGGCCATCCAGCGTCAGGAGCTGATGTGGGAGCGGCGCCTGCGCGAGAACCTGGAGCAGATGGATCGTCTGCGCGAGCAGGAGCGGGCGCGCATTGCCGGCGAGCTGCACGACGGTCTGGCGCAGACGCTGGCCGGCATCCGTTTTCGGGCGCAGACCTGGAAGACGCTGGTGCGGCGCGATCCTGCCCAGTTGCTGCCTGAGCTGGACGATCTTGGCCTGATTCTTGACACGAGCATCCAGGACGTCCGCCGCTCGATCTACGCCTTGCAGCCGCTTTCGCTGGAGCAACTGGGGCTGGAGGCTGCCCTGTTGCGCTTCACCGCCGACCTGGCGCAGTTGTACCAGGTCAGCATTGAGACCGACTTTCAGACTCTGGCCGCGGCGCCCGACAGCCTGGAACACGACCTGTTTCGGATCGTTCAGGAGCTGGTGTACAACGCGGTGCAGCACGGCCGGCCGAGCCTGACCCGCGTGGCGATCCGCGTCACCGACACCCTGGTTTCCGTGCAGGTCAAAGACAACGGCGTCGGGTTCGACCCCGATTCCATCTCGATCCGGGAGGGCGAGGGCCATTATGGCCTCAAGCAGGTGCGCGAGCGCGTGCATCTACTGAAAGGCGTCATGACGCTGGCCAGCGCGCCGGACCAGGGCACCACTGTGTCGATCGAGATTCCCGCATCCGATGCGCCTTAGAACCTGTTTGAATAATCATCCAATCAGACTTCGGAAGTCGACGAACCAACAGCCAAGGAGCATCCCAGCGGCTGAGGGCGGTTGTGACGTGTAGCCGTCGACTTCCGAAGTCTATCCACGACACTCTTCAAACAGTCTCTTGGAACCTGTTTGAAACCCGTTGTGTGAGATTTCTGAAGTCGCCGGTTGTGGCAAAGACGTAGCTTGTTGCATTAAAATCTGGTACTCTGCTCTATCGCGGCGACTTCCGAAATCTTTCCAAACAGCTATTTTGAACTGTCGAGGGTTTGCCAATGATCACCTTGCTCATCGCTGACGACCACGCCCTCTTCCGCCGCGGGCTGCGGCAGTTGTGCGAAATCAACGGTGGATTCTCGGTGCTAGCCGAGGCGCAAACGGGCCAGGAGGCTGTTGCCCTGGCGCGGCAACACAGGCCGGACGTGATCCTGCTCGACATCCGTATGCCGGACCTGACCGGCGTCGAGGCTACCCGCATCATCCTGGACGAAGATCCGGCAGCCAGGATTCTCGTTTTGACGATGTACCAGCAAGACCACTACGTTCAGGCGGCCATCAAGGCGGGCGCCCGAGGATACCTGCTGAAGACCTGCGAAGAGGAGACGCTGTTTAGCGCGATCCAGGCGCTGCACCGGGGAGAAGGGTGGCTGGACTCGGCCGTGGCGCCGCGGGTGATGGCGCAGTTGGCGCAGACCGAGACCACGACACCGTTTCGCCTTTCCGAGCAGGAGATCGAGACGTTGCGCTACGTCGTTCAGGGCGCCGACAACCAGACCATCGCCGACCTGATGCACGTTTCCAGTGGCACGGTTGCCAACCGCCTGCGGGTCATCTACGATAAGTTGGGCGTCAGGAACCGCACCGAAGCCGCCATCTACGCGCTGCGCCAGGGCTGGGCGACCCTTGATGACGACTAGCATGAGATTTGTGCAGCAGTTGAATTAGATTCTTCACTTCCCCTCCAACCCTCCACCTCGGTATAGTAACACCAGGGCAGTTATGCCCTGGTGTTCGCTTCTTGTTACGTATCTTTTCAATAAACTGGGGCTGCTGTGGCCGGTCTCCGACCGAGCCACCGGTGGACTCGGTCAGAGACCGGCCACAGCCACGGAAAATTGCTGGTTCTAACGGATTCTGTGGATGCAGGAAGTTGTCGTTGCATAGGGCGCCCGCCGGAGGCTACAAGCCATCCGGCTACGAGATGCAAGCCCGCTGGGCTACGGAATCCGCAGGCCCGGAGGGCCTTTCAGTTCGTAGCCCGATCCGTTTTACGGTCGGGCGGTCGCACACCCACAGAATCCGATAGAATCAGGAAAATTGAGAAGGTACCTTGTTACCGACGACGCGCCCAAGAGACTTCGGAAGTGGTCGAACTTCGCTAAGACTCGCTTTTGCCGTAAGGACTCGCTTCACCCTGCCACCCGACCACTTCCGAAGTCTGGGCAGGCTGCTCAACCAGTTTCTATCCAGCCGCAAGATGTCTACATTCCCCGTACTGATCATCGGCGCCGGTCCTTTTGGCCTGTCGCTGGCCGCCTATCTGGGCCGCTGTCACATCGGCTACCTGATGATCGGCAAGCCGGCGCTGTTTTGGAAGGTGTGCTCCCACGGCGCGCTGCTAGCCCTTGCCAGCGATTGGCATCTGGACCCGCACGGTGTCGATACGGTCGATGCGTATCGGCAGGCCCAGAACACGGCTTCCAATCGCCCCGAGTCAAGAGCGTGCGATTCCTTTCCGCACTACGTTCGCTGGTTTCAGAAGCGGAAACAGTTGGAGATCCTTCCGTGGAACGTGGAACGAGTCGCGCCACAGCACGAGAGATTTGTCGCGACCATGCAGAACGGTGAGCAGATCGCGACGCCCAATGTCGTGGTGGCGACATGCTTTCATGCCTGTGGTCATGCAGGTTGCCGGGCGAGCGAGCCATTCAAGACGCTGCTCGGCGACGACATCCTCGCTCGCATGAGCGTTCACGACGGTTCCGTGCGACTGGACGAACGTTTCCGGACCAGTCTGCCGGGCCTTTTCATCGCCAATTCGACAACAGAACAGGATTTTGGACAGCCGTCGGCGCTGTTCGCCCGGGCACGCGCTTCTGCCGCGTCGATCGGTCAGGCCATTCGTCAGCGGATGCAGACATTGTAAGAGACTGTTTGAGAAGTCTTCGGAAGTCGCCGAACGACTGTCACGACTGGCCTTCAACGGTTTTGACAGACCACTTATTTTGACTCGGCGACTTCCGAAGTCTGAACGGGCGACTTTTCAAACAACTTGTAAGGTTACTTCAGGAGGACGAGATGAAGATTTCGCGAACTTTCA
This sequence comes from Anaerolineales bacterium, assembly GCA_020634615.1. Taxonomy (GTDB): domain Bacteria; phylum Chloroflexota; class Anaerolineae; order JAAEKA01; family JAAEKA01; genus JACKBK01. Next base: position 395,318 of record JACKBI010000001.1, on the reverse strand, counting down.
AGATTGCTATTGTCCTGTTAGGAATTCTTCTGCTGGCCGGAAGCCAGTTGCTGCACGCCGCTCCTGGCGAGGACGGGTCGCTGCAAGAGGCGTGGCGGGCCGCCGTCGCCCGCGGCGGCTACGAGTTCACCACAACCATCCAGCAGACGGCCCGCCCGCTGCCCAAGCTGGTCAACGTCGGCCTGGGAAGCAAGACCGACCACATCTACATCGAAGGCAAGACCGACCGCCGCGCCGGCTCCATGCAGATGAAGCTGTGGTCGAACGGCGGCAGCGCGGTGCTTGGCAGCGGCGCGCTGGAGATCAAGGTCGAAGACGGCAAGGCTTACGGCCGCACGGCCCAGGATCCCTGGCGCGAGATGGACGACGTCACCGGCCTGTTCGCGCCGGGACAGGACGCCTTCGGCTTTCTCAACGCCGCCGCCAACGTCGTTGCCGATCAGCAAGCGTCCCGCCCTTACACGATCTACCGCTTCGACCTCGACGGCGTCGCGTTTGCCTCCTACATGCGCGATGGTGCCACCGCGGAGCTTGAACGGAGCGGCAAGCTGCCTCAGAGCTACGAACTGGAGTTGTCGCCCCATTTTGTCAACATGACAGGCAGCGGCGAGCTCTGGGTGGATGACGCCACCGGTCTGCCGTTGCGCCAGATCATCGACGTCCAGTTCCCACCCGACAAGTACGAGCAGGTGGATGCCCAGATCACGACCGACTTCGCGAACTGGTCGCGTCCGGCCACCGCCGGCGGCATGCTGGGCGCGGTAACCGGCGCCCAGTTCAGCCCGGCTGCGATCGCCCGCGCGCAGGGATTGTTGGCCGCCGTGCTGGGCGGGCTGGTCTTCCTCGCCGTCCTGATGCAGTACCGAAAGTCGCGCAAGTTCTACGGCGCGCTGGCCCTCGCCTTGATCGCCATCATGGTGATCGGCCCGATGCTGGAGGCCGACCGCGCCCAGGCGTTCATCGCCGACCAGAAGACGCAAGAGGCAAGCTACGACGAACGGCAGCAAGCGCGCCAGCGCCAGGCCCAGTGGCAGGCGGAGCAACGCGCCCCAATGGCCGACCCGCACCAGAACCCGCTGGGCGACAGTCCGGCCAGCGCTGCCAGCGCTCCCAGCGTCGATGCGACGCCGACACCGCTGGAGCTGCTGTACGACCAACTGCCGGCCTACGACGACGGCGCCGACAGCGACGGCGACCGCCTGACCGATGTCGATGAGATTCTCACCCACACCGACCCCCTCGACAGCGACAGCGACGACGACGGCCTGGCTGACGGCGTCGAGCAGTTCAAACTGGGCACGGACCCCAGCGTCGCCGACAGCGACAGCGACGGCATCCCCGACGGACCGGAGGTTGTTGGGTTCTCCTACAACGGCCAGCAATGGTACCTGAATCCCAATGACCCGGATACGAACCAGGACGGCGCGCTGGACAGCGCCGAATGCACCTACGACGAGACCAACGGGCTGGCGTGCCCCGACACCGACGGGGACGGGACACCGGACGTGTTCGACGACGACAATGACGGAGACGGCGTGCCGGATAAGCTGGACGCGGCCCTGGACACGGTCGTGGGCGACCCGGTCAACGGGCTGGACAACAACCGGTTCCAGTTCGAGATCAACAACCTGGCCGCCGGCGAGCCGGTCTACGTCGATTTCCAGTTGCGTCCCACCAACCCCGACCACCTGTGGTACACGCTCAACGTGCTGGACTGGCCGTCCAACGACCGCCAGGGACAGATCCAGCGTGTGCCCGACACCACCTTTTACGACCAGCTTTCGCCGGAGCAGCAGCAGGCGGGCGGGAGCGATCCACAGCTTCAGGATGGCGATCTGCGGCTGGTACCGATGCTGGAGATCGAGATACCGTTTCAGGACGAACACTACGGCAACCTGCCTGTCCTCCCCGGCGCGCCGCCGATTCAGGCGTCCACGCCCATCACAGCCTGGCTGGACACCCAGGAAACTCAGGCGTTCGGCATCAACGTGCGCAAGCTGGACGAGACCAGCGGCACGCTACTGGCCACCGTGCCCTTGACGCTGGTCGAGGACGGCGAGGGCGCGGGTCCGGTCGCCTTTACGGGCCGGATGTTCTACCGCCCCACCACACCGGACTTCGGTCCAACCCAGCAAGCGCGGCTGGTCTGGATGGTGTCGATGCTGACCAACACCTGCACGCCGGTGCCGGACAGCTTCCAGCCGCCCGACGTGCCGGAACAGCAACGCCGGCTGGTCTGGTGCGAGGACGAAGCCAACTGGCAGGAAAACGGCTCCACCGTGGTTCACGTCTACGAGGATCCGTGGGTGTTGACAGGCATGTCCGTGCGCGAGGACCACGGCGTGGACGCTGCTGTCATCTACGAGGACCCGGCGTTCACGTCGGCGCAACCCGGCTACACGCCCGGCGGTTTCCACGATGACAACCTTTGGGCGCTCTCCCAGGGGCTGGACCGCAGCCTGATGGCCGGCCGCGGCACTTCCGGCATCGATCTGACCATCGGCGAGATCGCCGCGCGCTGGGACAAGACCCAAAACGGCGCCGTCTCCGACACCGACCGCTGGGGAATCCCGCAGGACGCCCTGTTCGTGGACACCTTCAGCTTCGACCACCAAGCCGGCATGATGACCATCCCCATGACCGCCACGAAGCAGATCCTGGACGACCACTTCACCGCCCAGGCCGACGCGGGCGGCATCCAGGACCCGACGATGATGGTCGTGCGCGAGGAGACTCTGCGCATCCTGAGCATCGAGCAGGCGGACTACGTCACACCCCTCGGCAGCAACGGGCTGTCGCTTTCGCTGGACCCGACCGGCGTCCCGGAGATGGTGGTGGCAGGCATGAGCTGGGGACCATTCCAGTATCAGGGGGCCGGTGTCTGGGCATCCTACCCCATCGAGGAGTACCTGAACGACAAGCTGGCCGATCTCGAGACGGCGCTTGACCCGTTCTGGGACGACGCCGACGACGTGACCGGTGCGCGCCTGCTGGCCCAGTCCTACTACCTGACCATGCACGCCGGCATCGACAAGATCATCGAAGTCGCCGGTACGCCGGCCAACCTGGCGTCGCAACTGACCGACGCCGGGCTGCACGACTACGTGTTGGGACCAGGCCAGGTGGTTCAGATAGGCTATGCGGTCAACAGCCTCGCCGCCAACTTCACCGGCTTCATGAACTTCATCCAAACGAGCTTTGCCTCGTTTACTGCGGCGGCGCTCAACCCATTGGTATTGCTGGACCTTCAGTTTACGGGGAATATCGCCGTCAACGGCAGTTCCTCGCTGGCAATGCGCAACTACAACGGTGGGCCAACAGGCGAAACCCAGACCATCAGCGATGGATATCTGCAACGCGAGCTGCGCAAGGCGCCGCGCACCTGGCGGCCCTCCCAGATCAAGGACGCTCTGAAGCGCAACCCCAGCTCGGGTGTCCATTCTTTGGATTCCACCGCGCCCACCACACCTGGATCGCTGCGAACGAAGTTAGCCAAGGTGCTGCGGCAAGGGGGCGCGCTGTCACAGGCAGCGGCCATCATCGGCACGCTGGCTACGGTGGGGCAGTTGATCGCTACGGCAACAGGGGACATCAACACCATCGAGGTCGCGCTGGTCTTTGCCTCCATCCAGGCGGCTGTCAGTTTCGTGGGAGTGATCACGGCGGCGGCATCCATCGCGGCCACGTTCGGCGCGGCCGGGGCCTCCGCCTCGCGCATTGCCCAGTCCTATGTCCGCGGGTTGGGCGCCAATGTCTACGGATTCCTGTTCGCCTTGCTCATCTCCGCCTCCATCGCCATTGGATTCTTCATATCGCAGGTTGCGACACAACACCTGGCCGTCGGCTCGCTGCCGTTCAACCTGGCCTTCTCCGGGTTGGTGGCCAGTCTGGTCGTAGCAGTCATCTTCATCGCGCTGGGCAGCGTGCCGGTCATCGGGCAGATCGTGACGGCCATAATCGGCCTGATCGACTCGGTGATCAACGTGATCTGTCTGGCCACCGGTGCAACCCAGGGAACTGCCGGGACCTTCGTGCAAGACTATGTCTGTCCCGGGATCTCCGGCCTGCTGACCAAGGCGGTGCAGTTCCTGATCTACGACCAAACACCGGTCGTCGATCTGAGCAACCCCAACCGGCTCAATCTGACCAACTTCCAAATGCCTCTGTCCGATCCGGCTTCCGGCGTTACCGCCGGCAACGCGATCAACGTCACGCTGGACGTGCAAACGGCCCTGTATGTCGATCCGTTCGACTTCACCGATGTGTCGCTCTTCCTACCTTACCGCTACCAGTTCGACGACGAATACCTGCTGCAATCGACCTTTACCTACGAAATGCTGCGCAGCCAGTCTGCCATCACCGAGGGCATCGGGTTGAGCCAGATGACCGGGGACTGGCAGCCGCCGGCTGCCGACAGTTGGGCGCCCGACAGCAACTTCGTCGTGTCGAAAACGGTGACCAGCCAGCCCATCGTGCTGGACACCGCCGGCATCAACCAGCCGCTGCCCGACACGTTCCTGGCCGAAGGCTACGCCATCAACGTGCAGGAATGCTTCACGATCCCACCGGTCTTCCCAGTGGTCGTGCCGGTGCCGGTCTGCTACCTGCGCGAGGACATCGGCAACAACCACATCAACCTGGGGCAAGGGCTGGCCTTCGACGTGCTGCCGGCCACGGTGGACGGCTTCATGGACCTGACCGCGCGGCCGGATGGCGGCTATACCCTGCAATGGTGGACCAACGTCGCTGCGCCGACCCAGGTGGACGCCGACGGCGACGGCCTGCGCAGCGCGGCCTTTGGCGGCAACGACCCCAACGACAGCCTGCCGGACACCGACTTCGACACCCTGTCCGACTTCTACGAGATCTCCAACGGCACCGACCCGCTGCGAGCCGATGCCGACGGCGACACGCTGACCGACGCGGCCGAGCTGCGCTATGGCACCGATCCCTATCGGGCAGACACCGACGGCGACGGCCTGACCGACGCCGAGGAGATCGCCGGCTGGGCCTTCGTGTACGACTACGCCGGCGCCGGCTCGCCGCTGACAACCTGGGTTTGGTCAGACCCGTTGCTGCCCAACCGCGACGGCGACAGCTTCCCGGACAGCCAGGAGAAGCAATACGGCTTCAACCCGGGCGTGGCCAGCTCGGGCGCGGTGCTGACGCTGAACTCCGAACTCCTCGACACCAACAGCGCCTATCGCCCGGGAGATGACATCCACTACCAGGTCACGCTGAAGAACGAGCTCGATCTGCCCTACCTCTTCGGCCTGCTGGACGTGGACCTGCCGGTGGCGGTGCAGGGCGACATTCCGCCCCAGACCTTTGCGCTGGCGCCGCAAAACACCGTGACGACGACCGACCATGTGACGGTCGATCCGGCCATCACCGAATCGCAGGTCGTCAGCCTGACCAACCGGGCGGGCGCGCTGGCCATCGACCTCGACGCCGAGATCGCCGGCCGCACGTTGTGGATGCACCTGAACGAAAACACCGGCTCCCAGACCTTCCTGGACAGCTCGCTGAACGGACACGACGGATCATGCGCCGGCGCATCCTGCCCGGACCTTGGCTATACGGGATATCAGGGCCTGGGGCCCGGTTTCCTCGGCAGCGACTTCATTGACATCACCGGCACGGCGCAGGATATGGGATTCGTCAACGACAGCTACACGATCCAGGCATGGGTGTATTCCATCGGCGCGACGGGCTACCGCGCGCTGCTGGGCACGCAGGATGGCTCGGCCGGGTTCTCTGTCGGCCTGAGAGACGGACATCCAGTCTTCGGTATGGATCCCTCCCTGGAAAGCGGCGCGACATTGATTCCTTTCCGCTGGCAGCGCGTCACCTGGCGCGTCGACCGGGAGAGCCTGAACTACGCCATCTTCGTCGACGGCCAGCAGGTGCTGGACCAGACCGGGTTCAACTTCGGCTACGGCGCGCTCGAAGGCGACGGCCTGCGCATCGGAGCTTCAGGCGCAACGGATTACTTTGGCGGCCAGATCGACGAGCTGTCGGTGTTCCCCTTCGCCCTGTCCGACGAAGCGATCCGCGACTCCATCGGCAACCACAGCGCGCTGGTGTTCTACAACGGCTTCGAGGTAAGCCCGTTGCCCGAATGGACGCCCATCGTGGATGACAGCGAGTACCGCAACAACATCGAGGTGGCCATCGCGGACAGCCATCCCAGCGACTACTACTACCTGGCGCCGCTGACCGGCGTCGACGGCTTCGTCGGCGAGGCATATCTCTTTGGCAGCGGCGACGAGTTCTCTGACGTGCTGGAGGTCGCTTCCTCGCCCAACCTCGATCTCAGCCGCGGCGCCGGCGCGTTCACCATCTCCACCTGGCTCAACAAGCTGCCCGATGAAGGCGGCTGGATCATGGGCAACTTCGATCTGGCTTCCAGCGGTGACGGCGAGTCCGGCTATCCTGCGCTATGGGTCGGCGCCAACACCGTGACCGTGCAGTTTGGCCTCTCGCCCAACGTCTGCACCCTAACCAGCTCTGGCGACGGCGTGCTAAACGCCGAGGATGCCTACGTCACGTGGCATCACGTCGCGGCCACGTTCGACGGCGCGACGCTGACCATCTACCTGGACAACACACCCATCGGCTCGCAGAACTGCGCCGGCAAGAAGCCCAGCGACGTCGATACCTTCTTCGTCGGCGGCCGCGACAACTCGCGGGACGGCCAGGGCTTCCAGGGTAGCCTGGACGAGCTGCGCATCTACACCTACGCGCTGGACAAGGACGCGATCGCCGATCTGTACTGGGACACGGCGCCGGTTATGGAACTGCGGTTCGACGACGCGCCGGCGCGCACCTCCTTCAACGACCACGCGCTGGTGCCGCATCCCGGCACGTGCAGCGGGGCAACCTGCCCGATAGGCGGCGTCCAGGGCCGCGTCAACCAGGCGATCCTGCTGGACGGCGTGGACGATGCCGTGGCGCTGGCCGACACCGCGACGCTGGGCCTCAGCGGGCGCAGCTTCACCGTATCAGCCTGGGTCAACCTCGACTCACTGGACGGCGAACCGGTGCTGGGCACTGTCGGTGCGGACCCGGCGCAACTGCTCATGCTGGGCGTCGAGTCGAACCTGCCCTACATCCTGATGGATGGCACGAGCCAGTGGGGCAGCACTCCGGTTTCGACGGGATCGTGGAACCACCTGGTGTGGCGCAACCGGTTCGAGCCATCGACGGGCCTCAGCCACCTGGGGATCTTCCTGAACGGCAGCCAGGTGCTCAGTGAGACGCTGCCGCTCCAGCTTGAAGGCAGCGTGCCGGCCTACGTGGGGCGCTACAACGGGCTGTATCTCGACGGCATGGTCGACCACTTCCAGATCTTCCGCCAGGCGTTGAGCGACGCCGAGATTGCCGCGCTGAAGCTGCAAGCGCCGCTGATTAACCTGCACTTCAACGACCCCGCGGATTCGCTGGCGTTCGTCAACTCGGCCGGCTCGCCGCACGGGGTCTGCGCTCCCAACGCCTGCCCGGTCGCCGGCACCAAGGGCCAGGTCGGCACGGCAGTACACTTCGACGGTGTGGACGACTTGGTGTCGATGTCGCACGTCAGCGCGTTTGACACCGACAGCTTCAGCGCGGGCATGTGGGTCCGCCCGGAACGCCGTCCGCACAACCAGACCATGTTCTACACCGACCCGGCGGGCGGCGTGCGCTACTACCTCGAAATCCCCGCCAATTCGCTGGACGTGTACGCCCAGACGAGCGGCGCGGACTGCCTCTTCAACCCGGCGCGCGAGATGACCAGCGCAACCCCGATGATCGAGAACGCCTGGAACCACATCATGCTGACCTACGCCGACGGCGAGCAACGGCTGTACATCAACGGCTCGTTGAGCGCCAGCCAGCCTGTCAGCGGCGGCATCTGCCAGAGCACCGGCATCATCCGCATCGGCAGCCGGGCCGGCACGCCGTTTGCCGGCGACATGGACGAGCTAGTCTATTACGGCTCCGAACTGACGCCGGCCGAGATCGCTGACCTGGTGGCCTATCAGGACAACTGGTATGACGCCAGCTACGACCACAAGATCACCATCGACACCGACCTGCCCACGGTCGCCATCTCGACCACGGCGCCCTTCCTGCCCGACCACGACCTCGTCCTGGCGATCAACGCCTTCGACGAAACCTCCGGCGTCGAAAGTGTGGAGTACAAGGTGGACGCCGGAAGCTGGCTGCCGGCCACCCGCGACGTGGACGCATGGCTGTTCACCTTCAGCCCCAGCGGCAACGGCACGTACACCGTGCAGACGCGGGCCACCGACCGGGCCGGCAACGTGACCACCCATTCGCAGGTGCTCAACGTAGACGGCACGCCGCCTGTTATCTTCTACACGTTCGGCAGTTTGCCCCACCCTGTAACGCACGAGACAGGAACCAACACCTGGAATCTGCATCTGGCCGGCGCTTTGCTTCCGGCCGATCTTCAGGCCACTCCCACCAGCCTGCCGGAGCGGGTGTTTGTCTCCCTCACCGACCAGGATGGCCTGCCTATCAGCGGACAGCTTTCCACAGTTCCCACACCTTCCGGCAGCTTCCCATACATCTGGGAGCTGGACTACCCGTTTGACGTGCGTCCCAACGGCGTGTTCACGGCCCATGTCACGGCGGTAGACGGTGTCGGCAATGCAGCCAGCGCCGACCTGTCGATCTCCGTTGACGGCACGCCGCCCATTGCGGATATCCGGTTCACCGGTCCGTCCACCACGACCATCAACACCAGCACGGTGCTGACCGGCACGGTGACCGACGAAGGGGTGGCATCTGAGATCTCCTCGGTCGAGATCAGCTTCCAACCGGCGGACGTCAACGACCGCTCCGCCGTCCGCGCGCTGGCCCTCGGCGACATCCTGCACCTGCCGCTGGACGACAACCCCACGCCGGTGATGCGCCACGCAGAAAGCACCAACGAGACGTTGAGCTTTGTCGACCTGTCAGGGTCGGGTACGCCGGCCGTTTGCACCGGAACCGGTTGTCCCGCCACGGCCGAGCGCGGCCGGCTGGGCAACGCGATCCTGTTCGACGGCGTGGACGACAGCCTCACCGTGTTCGACGTGGCGCTCAACCTCGCCGGCAACGCGTACTCGTTCGGCGCGTGGGTCAAGCCGGAAGCGGGCAGCGGCGACGATGCGCTGCTGGCCTTCGGCGCCGATGGCGCGCTGCCCAGCAGCCTGCTGCTGTATCGCCAAAGCACCGGCCAGTTCGTCTATTGGGACAGCGTCAGCGGCGAGCACAGCAGCAGCGCGGTGACGCCGGACGAATGGTACCACGTGTGGGTGACCATTGGCGCGGACAACTCGGCGACACTGTACGTCAACGGCGGCCTCGAGGCAACCTTCTCGACCAGCGCGCGGCCGGCCGCCGGCGACGACCTGCTGCTGGGCAGCGCCTGGGACGGCAGCACCAACCGCCCCTTCACCGGGCTGCTGGACGACGTGGCGGTATACGACCACCAACTGGACGCAGCTGAGATCAAGCGCCTCTATCGCGGCTTCGCGCCGGTGTTGCGGCTGCCGCTGGACGAGGATATCCTGGTCAACGGCGACCCTGTTCAAGATCTGTCGGGCTACAGCAACACGATCACCATGACCCAACTGACCGACCCGGACAAGATACAGTACGCGCTGCCCGGTGCAGTTGGCGCCGGCGCGCACGACATGAACACGGCCTATCTCCATGTGGAGCCGCGGCCCTACTTCGACCTGAGCGACGGCGAGTTCACGCAGACGGCGTGGGTTTACCCGCAGGCGCAGCCGCCGACCAGCGCCAGCCCCATCATCGGAGGCATTCTTGATCCGGTGACGCTGGCAGACCAGATCTATCCGTCGTTGGCCATCACCAACACAACCCAATTGCAGGTGATCATGGGCGACGGTGTCAACTCCTACGACTACGTCACCGGCAATCTGCTGACGCCGAACGCGTGGAACTTCGTGGCCACCACATTCGACGGCACAGACTATCGCTTCTACATCAACGGCGTGATGATGGAGTCGACCGATGCGTTCGCCGGGGTGACTCCGGCAGCGTCCACCGAGTTCGACATCGGCCACTTCACCATCGCCGGCACACCGTTCAACTCGTCACACCTGTTCGGCAACCTGGACGAGGTTGCGATCTACCGCCAGACTCTCTCCGCCCAGGAGATAGCGGCGCTGTACGGGCAGGGCTGGAAGCGGACAACGCTGAGCAATCCGACGCACAGCCCCGCCACTGCGTCCGATTGGGCATACGATGTGCCCGACGAGTTGGACGGCTCTTACCAGATACAGCTGCGTTCCACCGACCTGTTAGGGAATCGAAGTACCGGCAGCCAGGGAAACGAACGCTGGGCAGGTCATATCGGCCCGGAGGAAATCCCCACCGCGGTGACGCTGGCCGACTTCGCCGCTACATCCGACGGCAGCGTGGTGGCAGTCACCTGGCAAACAGTCAGCGAACTCGACAACACCGGCTTCAACCTCTATCGCAGCCAGTCGCCGGCCGCGCCAGACACCCTGCTGGCCTTCGTTCCCTCCCAGGCGCCGGGCAGCCCACAGGGGTTCGATTACCTCTATCAGGACGATACGGTTGCGCCGGGTGAAACCTACTGGTACTGGCTGGAGGATGTGGACGTCAGCGGCGTTGCCACCATGCACGGCCCTGTCAGCGTCACGGTCGTGACACCGTTGGCTGTCCAGGTTGTCCGGTTCCAGGCAGCAACTCCCGGCGGTCCGGCATGGCCGGCCTGGTTCTGGTTGGTCGCGGTTCTGCTGGCTGCCGGCCTGATCTGGCGGCGAAGGACCCAACGTTCAGCCGACTGAGTAACCGTCTTGTAAACGGCGAAGCCCTGGTCAAGGATCTTCCATGGCCGGGGCTTTGCCGCGCTCTGAAGATGAAGCGTAGGTGCGGCGATCGCGACTGCAGGTGCTGGGCTGAGTGGCCGTTGTCTGAGCCCAGCGCCGTCTGGTCGTCGCTGGGCCGTAGCGGTACGGCCACACGTCTTTGCGATATGGGTACTCAGCGGGCACGGTCTGCGTAGTTTCCCCGATGAAAGGTCGGCTCGTTTTGCTTATACTGCGGATGTAGTCAGCGTTGGCGCTCCGGTGGTCCACGGATCGATACAGGTGCGTCATCTCCGGCAAGGTGCTGAAGTTTCCAAAGAGGAGCAAAACCATGACATTTCTTGAAGTACTGAGCGCGAGTTTGCATCGACCTGCCGCCGCCAGCGGCCATGCCGGCCGCCGACCGGGGCGAGCGGTCCGGCGAATCGTGGCTGCAACGGTCATGATCGCAGCCGTGGCGCTGACTGGCTGCGCCCAGCCGGCCGTAACGCCAGCGGCAGTACCCGACGCCAATGCGGGCGCGGCCAGCAACACCGTCGAAGCTGCCATCGACCGCGTGGAACTGGTATCGGTCAGCGCCGCGCCGCCGTTCATAACTGTGGCACTGTACGGCAATTTCCCCGACGCATGCAGCCAGATCGACGACGTGCAGGTCCGGCAGGCGGATGCCACCTTCGCCGTGCAGATGACCATCTCGCGCCTGCCCAACGCCCGCTGTGCGCCGCAACCGACACCATTTGTGCAAACCGTGGACCTGGACATGGCCGGTCTGCCGGCGGGCCAATACACTGTCGTGGCAGGCGATGTCAGTACCAACATTTCCTGGGATGCGTCTGAGGCGGACGCATCCAGCCAGCCGTTGCGGCTGCCATTGGCCTTCATACCAAATCGGGGCCAATCGGCGTCTCCCGTCGTGCTTGAGGCTCACGGGCAGGCCGGGTCGTTGTTTTTCACCGCGGCCGGCGTGACGGTGGTGGTGCCGGGCGCGGCAGTTCCGCTGGCTGTTGAATTCCAGAACGCCAGTCAGTCGGCGACAGTCCAGGGAACGTCGCAGCTTCCGGGTGTCGTCAACATCTACCACGGCCGCGATCAGTCTGGGTGGCGCGATGCGATCCCGACCTACGAGTCGCTGGCCTATCGCGGCATATACGACGGTATCGACCTGGTGTATGACGGCAGCGAAGGCTTGTTGAAAGGAACCTGGATGCTTGCACCCGGCGCGGACCCATCTCTGATTCGCTGGCGCTATTCAGGGGGTGGAGCCCCGCTCCTGGACATCGCCAGCGGCGACCTGCACATTCCGTTGGATGGCGCAGGGAGACTTGTCGAAAAGGCGCCGGTGGCGTGGCAAGAGGAGGATGGCCGCCGAACGCCCGTGACAGTTCACTATGACCTGAGCGGTGACACCATCGGCTTCGCACTGGGTGAGTATGACCGGACGCTGCCGCTGGTGATCGATCCGACGCTGGTCTACAGTAGTTATCTGGGAGGCGGCTCAGCTGATCTGGCCAACGACGTTGCGCTGGATGCCGCGGGCAATCTCTACCTCGCGGGCCACACCTACTCCAGCAGCTTCCCCGGCGCAACCGGCGGCAACGCGGGACGGGACGATGTGTTCGTAACGAAGATCAACCCGGCCGGCACGGCCGTGCTCTACACCACCATTCTTGGCGGGCTGGACGGCGAACAGGCCAAAGGGATCGCCGTCAATGCAGCGGGGGACCGGGTGTGGATCACCGGTGAGACCAGCTCAGCTAACTTCCCGACCCGCAACGCGTTTCAGTCGCAACTCGGCGGCGGCTATGATGCCTTTGTGGCTCAGCTTGGCGGCAATGGCGCGCTGGCCTTCAGCAGCTATCTGGGCAGCTACTTGATGGACGACGGCCGCGCCATCGCTCTGGACAGCAACGGCGATGTACACCTGGCCGGTTCTCTGATCGGCGGCTTCTTCGGCAAGGTGGACGGCAGCACCTACCAACTGCTCTACACTCGCATGATCCCGGGACAGGAGGCGGCCGGCAATGCCATCGCCCTGGATGCGCAGAACAACATCTACATCACCGGCGAGGTGCGTTCCGACTCCTGGCCCACCGTTAGCCCGGTGCAGGCGACCTGCGGCCGCTTCGACAACTGGACGTGCAGCACGGACGCTTTTGTCGTCAAGCTGCCGCCGGCGGGCGATGATCTGCTCTTCAGCACTTATCTGGGCGGCAGCGCGGCCAATGGCGGCAGCGGCACAGATATTGGCCGCGCCATCGCAGTGGACAGCAGCGGCACGATCTTCGTGGGCGGCGAGACCTTCGCCGGTGACTTTCCGGTGGTCAACGCCTTCCAAAATCAGAAGCGCGGCCAGAACAACTTCAGCGACGGGTTCGTAGCCAGGCTGGACCGCCAGGGCGCGGGCTACCGGCTGGCCTACAGCAGCTATCTGGGCGGCCAGTGGACCGACGCGGTCAGCGACCTTGCGCTGGCCGCCGGCGGCAGTCTGATGGTGACCGGGTGGACCGACTCGGCTGACTATCCCGTCCAGGCAGCAATCCAGCCGCAGATCGGTCCGGGCGTCTGCTTCGGCGGCACCAGCCGCAACTGCCTGGATGCTTTCCTGACCCAGTTCGCGGCCAATGGGACCGTGCCTTTCAGCACTTTCCTGGGAGGCACGAATGATGACGTAGCAGGCGGCGTTGGTGTGGACGGAACCGGGCGCGTCTACGTGGCAGGTCGCACAGAGTCCGGCAACTTTCCCGTTACCCCAGGCGCGTTGCAGACTCAGCGCAATGGCAGCCAGGATGCGTTTGTCGTGAAAATCGACATGAACCAGACACCGCCACCACCGGCGGGTTTAACGCCGCGGGTCTATCTGCCGATGGTTCTGCACTGACGACAGACCCAGCCGATCCGGGTCAATGCACACAAAAACGGGCAACACCTCAAGGGTGCTGCCCGTTGCAAATCTCACTGATCAGTGTGCTGCTGCTATGCGGCCACTGCCTGCTGTTCCCAGCGCGGCCGGAACTTGTAGCTGTACTGGATGATCCCCTCGTCGCCCTGCTCGCTGAGCTTGCGGGTCACCATCTCAACCGGCATACCGATGCGCACATCGTCCGCGCCGACATCGGTCAACTGTGCAGTGACCATGGGGCCTTCGTCCAGCTTGACCAGCGCCACGGGGTAGGGTGCATAGGCCTCAAAGCCGGCCGGCGGATCGTAGACGGTGGTGTAGGAATAGACCGTGCCGCGGCCGCTCATGGTGTATTCTTTTTGAGCAGGCTCGGCGCAGTGCGGGCAAACATCCCGCGGCGGAAAGATCGCGTTTTGGCAGTATTCGCAGCGTTCGCCTACCAGGCTGTATCGTTGGCGGCGGGTTCTCCATGATCTGGCTACTGACATTGTTTTGGTTTCTCCTTCAGCCGGACTCGAACTCCGGCAGCGTCATTTTTTCGTGGCCACGGGCCTTGCAGGTCCGATCACAGGAGGGATTGTACCATGTTTCTCACGCCAAAAGCTGTCAAGCTGGCTACGAAAAGTTCTCACACAGGCAGTCTGATAGCTTTTGACAGTCCGCACTCGCTATCTATTCGTGTATTCGTGTCCATTCGCGGACGGCGCTGACGCTGCGCGCGCTATTCGCCGACCAAAATGTGCGTCGCGACGGTTGCGCCGCTGCCGCCGATATTTTGCGTCATCGCGATATTGGCGTCGCGCACCTGGTTACGGCCGGCCAGCCCTTGCAACTGCAAGGTTGCTTCGACAACCTGATAGACTCCTGTCGCGCCCACAGGATGCCCGCGTGCCTTCAGCCCACCCATGGTCGCCACGGGCACCCGCCCCTCGATGGTGATCTCGCCTTCCTCGGCCAGCCAGACGCCCCGGCCGCGCTCGGCGTAGCCGCACGCCTCCAGCGACAGCGCCGCCATGATGGTGAACGCGTCGTGAAGCTCGAACAGGTCGATATCGTCGATGGTGACGCCGGCCTGCTGGTAGGCCTTATGGCTGCTGATCCAGGCTGCTTCCAGCTTCATGGGATCGCGGCGGTCGTGGACGGCCAGACTGTCCGTGCCGACTGAGGAAGCGGCGATGCGGACCGGCCGCCGGCCATTGCGCAATGCGCGCGCCACCGGCTCCGATGCCAGCACCACCGCGGCCGCGCCGTCACAAATGGGTGAGCTGTCCATCAGGTTGATGGGATCGGCGATCATGGTTGCCTTGCGGTAGGTTTCCAGGCTAATGGGCGACTTAAACATGGCATTGGGGTTGCCGGCCGCGTTGTGATGCGCATTGACCGCAAAGTGGCCGAAGGCCGCGTGCGGCACGTCGAACTCATACATGTAACGGCGCATTAACAACGCGTTGAGCGCCACGAACGAGACGCCCTCAGCAGCCTCGAACTCCTGGTCGGCGGCCATGGCCAGCCCGGCGGTCGTGTCCTTGCCGATGGTGTCGGTCATCTTCTCGACGCCGGCCACGACGACCACATCGTGCAGTCCGCCAGCGACGGCCATGTAACCGGTGCGCAGGGCCGCGCCGCCGGAGCCGCACGCTGCTTCGATCTTGTATGCCTCGATGCCGCGCAGACCGACGAAATCAGCCACCAGTGCGCCGACGTGTTCCTGGCCCACCAACTCGCCCGACAGCATGTTGCCGACATAAAGGGCATCCACCCGCTCGACGCCCGCATCGCGCAAGGCAGGGATCACCGCGTCGTGCGCGATGTGCCGCAACGACCGCTCCCACTGCTCGCCCACCGGCGTCTGTCCGATTCCAACGATGTAGACTGGTCGCATAATTCCTTTGGGTCCTTTTGTAAGGAGTTGCAAGTTGCAGGTTGCAGGTTGCAAATGGCTGATAGCTAATGGCCCTCTGCCCTCTGCCACCTGCCACCTGCAACTCCCTACTTCATCAACATTTTTCCGCGAAAACGGGCGTAAGTCGCATAGTCGATCTCGACGCGCCGCGCGATGTAATCTCTGGTGGTCAGCGCTCGTCGGCGTGCATCTACGATGGCGTCGGTGATCTCCAGCGAAAAGGCATCGCTGCCCGCACCAGAGCCAAACGAAACCACCAACACGCGGTCGCCCGGCTGCGCCTCGTCCAACACAGCAGTCAGCCCGATCAGCGATGACCCGGCGTAGGTGTTGCCGATGACCGGCACCAGCAGGCCGGTTTCGAACTGTTCCTTGCGAAAGCCGAGCTGCTTTGCGGCTCTTTGTGGAAACTTGGTGTTGGGCTGATGGAGCACCACGTAGCGATAGTCGGCCGGGTCGCGTTGCATGCCTTCCAGCATCATCTCTGCCGCGCTGGTGACGTGGTGGAAATAGGCCGGCTCGCCGGTGAAGCGCTGGCCGTGGCTGGGATAATGCGCGTGGGCGCGCCGCCAGAAATCCGGCGTGTCGGTGACATAGGAGAGCGACGCCTCGATGCGCGCCAGGCTCTCCTCGGCCGGACCGAGCAGGATCGCCGCGCCGCCGGCGGCCGCAGTGTACTCCAGTGCATCGCCCGGCCGGCCCTGCGCGGTGTCCATTCCGATGCTCAGCGCATAATCCGCCATGCCTGAGCCAACAAAGGCGATGGCGGCCTGCATCGCCTCGGTACCGGCCTTGCAGGCGAACTCCCAATCAGCCGCCTGTGTCAGCGGCACGATGTCCAGCGCCTCGGCCACAATGGTTGAGGTGGGCTTGACGGCGTAGGGGTGGGACTCGCTGCCGACCCAGACTGCGCGGATGCGTTTCGGGTCGATGCCGGCCCGGGCCAGCGCGTTGCGCGCGGCTTCGATGGACATCGTCGCCGTGTCCTCGTCCAGCCCGGCCACTGCCTTTTCCTTGATGGGCAACTCGGCGTCGCGGCCGCTCCAGACGCGGGCAACCTCGCGCGCCGGCAGCCGGTACCGAGGCACGTAGGCGCCATAGCCGACGATGCCGACGTCGCGCAGCGGCTTCATCAATGCGGATCCATTGTTACTGCTCATTGTCTTCTCCTCGCTGCGCCGCCCAAATCTCGGCAGCGCGCGATGCTTTCACGTTTTCTTCGGCCACCAACTGGGCTGCGACCCGATCCACCTGGTCCGCCGGCACACCGGCAGCCAGGGCAGCCTGGCGCGCGTGCAACGCCATGTGGCCGTGCTGGATACCTTCGGCGGCCAGCGCTCGCAGCGCACCCAGGTTCTGCGCCAACCCGACCGCCGCCATCACCTCGGCCAGCTCGCGGGCGGTCGTCACGCCCAGAATCTTCAGCGCCGTCTGGGCAGTCGGATGCACACGGGTCGCGCCGCCGACGATGCCGACCGCCAGCGGCAACTCAATGCGCCCAAACAAAGCGGGTCCGCCAGAGCCATCGACCAGCCGCCAGTCGGTCAATGACCGATACTGGCCGTCGCGAGCGGCATAGGCGTGTGCGCCGGCCTCGATGGCCCGCCAGTCGTTGCCGGTCGCGATAGCAATCGGATCGATACCATTCATTATACCCTTGTTGTGCGTGGCGGCACGGTAAGGGTCAGCCCACGCGAACGCGTTGGCGTCAGCGATGCCTTTTGCCACTGAAAAGCCCTCGACCGGGTCCGTCGCGAAAGCGCTCACGGGGATTGTGCATTCCGCCCAGGCCCGTCGTCGATCGGTCAGGTTGCTGAGGATGCGCAGATTGGCGCGCCCTCCCGTGAGCGATTCCAGCAGCGGCGCGACGGCCTCCACGGCGGTGTTGATCACGTTCGCCCCCATCGCATCCATGCAATCGATCAGCAGATGCACGATCAGCATCGGGCCAACGGGCGTGTCGTGCAGCGGGCGAACCTCGATGCCGCGGAACCCACCGCCGCGTGCGACCATCGACGGCATCTGCGAATCGACCAGCTTGCCTAGCACCGGGTCCGCTGCCAGCACCGCTTGCGCCGCAACGGCCAGATCGGGCACGTCCAGCAGTTGCACCTGACCAATCATGACCGATGGCGTGCTGCCTGTCTGGAAGCCGCCACCGGCGCGCGCCAGCCGTGCCGCGTTGCCAACGGCCGCAATCACCGATGGTTCCTCGACCGCCATCGGCGCGAGGTAGTCGCGGCCGTTGATCAACAGGTTGACGCCTATTCCAAAGGGCAGTGCGAACATCCCGATGGCGTTTTCAACCATCTGGTTGGCCAACGCAGGCGTCAAACCGCCGGATAGCGTAGCGGTTTCCACGACACTCAATTCCGCCCATTCGCTCACGGCGGCGATTCGCTCCGTGAGCGGTTTTGCATAGAAACCGCTCAGGCGCGAAGTTTTCTTTTCAGGCATCAAATCACTCACCAAAGAATAGACTGTCAATCGAAACGCACCCACCATCCGAAGAAAGCAGGTGCGTCACACAGCAGATTGCTACTTGTTAAGATGCACACTATAGACTGGCGCTACTACCAAAAGCTACCAGGTTTCAGGCAGGCCGCGAGGCGACAGTCTTTGACGCTGGCAGCAAGGGCTTCTGCCGCCAATTTCACGACTCTGATGGAATTTTCGGTGGCGTCAGAACCAGCGCAATTCTTGTGTCTTGTCAGATGCCGGCTCGTGCGTTGCGCTATCCGCCGGGCGTCGACGCAAACGCGGTCACTACAGCGCTGAGAAGCGGTCGCCAGATCTGCGGGCGGATGGCCGGCAGCAGTACCACCAGCACACCGATAACGGCCAGGACGATCAGCAAGCGATCTTCGCGCTCCAGCAGCCGGTTCTTGAGCGGCCCCAGCAACACCCGCACACTGCGCATAACGCCAACGACCAGCCCGACGGCGCCTGCCAGGATGACCACTGCTTGCAGCCAGTCGCGATTGCCCAGAACCTGCAACAGCGCCCACTGGCTGGCGAAACCGATGGTCAGCGGCAACCCGGCCAGACTGAGCACACCCAACAGAAATGCCGCTGTGATCCATGGAAGCCGCGTGCCGTGGCCCTGTACGTGGTCGAAGTCGGTGACGCTGCCAGCCCGCTGTCGGATGACCGCCCGTCCATAGCCTGACACCATCAGCCCGGCGGTGCGGGTGATCATCAGCAGCCAGACCAGCGCCCAACTGCTTTCTGCGCCCAGTCCCAACGCCACCAGAATCGCGCCATAGGCGAAAAGCGCCGCGTAGCTCCAGAGCCGGCTCAGGTCGTTTTCCAGCGCGCCAGCCACCCCGCTCCACAGGCAGAGAATAATGCCTCCAATCACCAGCAACTCCGCCAGTCGCAGGAAAGGAAGGTTGGGAAACAGGCTGATCCCTTGCAGCGACTCGAAGCGCACCAGGAATTCCTGGAGCATCGTGATATTGATGACAGCCAGCACGGTCAGCAGCCACGCCCCTACCAGCGGCGGCGCCTCCTCACCCAGGCTGTGGGCCGGTCCATGCAGCGGCCATGGCGCCAGCAGCAACAACAGCCCCCAACTGGTCAGGCGTGCGGCGCGCTGCAGCAGGAATGAATCGCTTGTGTCGAGGGCGGCCTGCCCAAAGTACCAGGCTGCGATCAGGAAGAGCGGCACGGCGATCGTCGGCAGCCAAAGCACCCGCAGCGCGCCGCGCGTCGAACCCTCCCGGCCAGCCTGAATGACAAAAACCGCCAGGCACAGCACACCGACCAGGAGCAACGGCTGGAGCCAGATCGGCTCCAGCATCAGCACCGCGCTGAAGAGCGCCAACAATACCAGGCCGAACGGGAAGAAACTGCGTCCCTGTGATACCCGCCACGCGCCCAGATAGGCGCCGGCCAGTGAGATCGCCATGAAGCCAATGGCCCACTGTGCCGCAGGAGACATCACCAGCGTCTGCCCCAGCAGCTCAAAGGGGACATTGGGGCGAACGACGCGGCCAAGGAACAGCACCAGATCGTCGTTGGGCCAGCGCCACATCAGCACGCCTACGCTCAACGCGGCTACCCCGGCCAGCAACGTCGAAGGCAGCGGCCACCGTCGCAACAGGTAGACCAGAACGGCTGCCAGCAACGGCAATGTAAGGACGAGTATGGCGCCTGACATCAGTGTGGGTTGCCTTCAGTCGGGACTGGCCGCGTCTGGCTGCCGCGCGCGACGATCAGATAGGCAATGGCCAGCCCGATCAGAATCTCGGTGCTGCTAAGGAACCAGATCAGCCACGGGTCACGGGTGAGGCTGGAAAGGAGCAATTGGGTCGCTGCAATCCACATCAGCAATGCCACACCGCTTTGCATTGCCTCTTCGCCCAGTGCCAGCCCCAGCAAGCCAAAAGCTGCCAGCCAGGTGAACACCAGCCGAATGTCAGGATCTACCAAGGGGATCGGCAGCCGCGGTCGGGCGATCAGGAGGGTCATCGCGACAACCACTGCGAGCACGGTGCGAAAGAGCGTCGTTGATGCGAGCGGACGAGCCTGCACGCCGCCCTGTTGCTGAAACGGCAGGAAACGGCCGCCCCAGCCGGCTCGCTGTGCCGACAGATACCACATGATGGCTATCAACCCACCCACCACTACCCGCAACAACGCCCATTCCGGCGGCAGGTAGCTGGCCGCGATCAGCGCCAGCCCGATGTACATCGCCATCAACGCCGTCAGCACCAACCGCCAGTCGCGCGCCGAAACCAGCACAATGGCACAGAGGCCAATGACCAGGGTCACCGGAACACCGAGCGCGCCAGAGATCTGGGCCAGTACGTCGGGTGGGGTTGGCAAAGGAGGAATTGGTTGCATAGTTCAGTTCAGACTGTCCGGCGCATCATGACCGCGTCACGCCGTGCCTGGTCCTTGCCTGCTCGCCATTGGCTGACAGGGTATCGTGTCGGGCTAATTGAGCCTGACGCTGGCCATTCTCCGACCGAACCAGCATCTCAACATGTGTCATCAACATCAGGCCGGACGTCAACGCAGGAAGATCAACCAGGCAGCCACAGCTACCAGGATAACCCAGCCCAAATACCCTTCGCCCTCGACGATATGGAAGGCTGTGCGTCCGCCGATTTCAATCCACGTCCAGAGCCAGCGGCCGGCGTGCAACAACCAGGCCAGACCAAACACATAGCCGCTCCGCTTTTGCCATGTCAGCGTCGATGTCGATCCCAATCGCAGCACCTGGGCAAATCCCCACCCCAGCACCACGACAATCACCGTCGCCAGCAGGCTGAAAAAGCCTAGCAAGCGCAGCGATTCGAACAACGATGGCGTGACGCCGAAACCGGCCGAACGTGCAAAAGCGGCCGGTTGAATTCCCCACAACGCTATCGGAACCAGACAGATAGCCAGTGCGCTAAGCAGCCTGATCACCGGCCAGTTGAGTCTGGCCGGCTCAGCCGCGTGGGCGCTCCCCCGTGGGTCTGGTCGATTGCTGCGCTGGCTTGCCAAAAATATACACGCTACCGCCAGCCCGTTGGCTACCAGCCACAGCAGGTAGATGGCCAGGTTGGCCGGTTTGACCAGAGCGTAGGCGACCATCCCGGCCGTCAGGGGAATGCCGGCCATGGCAAACGCCGCCAGCAGCAACGGCAAACGCCAGCCCCAGTGCTCCCGGATCGCACTGCCAACCGCCAGAAGCATCAGGCTTAACACGGTGCCAACCAGCGCCCAGCCCAGCGCGTCCCGGCTCATTGCCGCCGGGGCCGCCGCAACCACCAGCCACATCCACGCACCGCGTGCCGATCCAAGCATGGGAAACCGGTCGCGGCCGCTGCTCAGCCAGGCGGCCAGTCCGGCGGCCAACATCAACGCCGTCAGCACCGGAATCCACACCGGATCGGCCAGCAGAGATGTGGCGCCCAGCGATGCCAGCCGTCCCAGCAGCCACGCCCCGGTGATCAACCCACCGCCGCTGATGAGCAGTTGCAGGCCCCGGTCGCGCTCCACGGCATTGGGCGCCAGCCAAAGCTGCCAGGGATAGGCGGCCATACGAATCGCGGCGGCCAGCAAGAGCAGCGCAATGGTCTCAGGCGGCAAGGGCGCAGCTGCCAGGCTGGCAGACGCCTGGCGGAAACTGGTGATGCCAATCGCGACCATGACCAGCATGCTGCTTGTCACTTCCAGCCAGATGGGTGCAATGTTTGGTCGCGGGTCGCGACCGCGGGCGCGACCAACCGCCAGCAGGGTGATGTCGGTGGCGACCCAGGCGCCGCTCAACGCCAGCAAATTGTCGGACACGATGGTCAGCGCGGCAGCAGCGGCAAAGAGAAAACTGAGACCATGAACGGCGCCTGCCCGCTTGCCCGGCGAGCGCCAGGTTAGCAGCACCGCCGTGCCCGTCAACAGCGTCAGCAGCACGAGGCTGATCCAGTTCCATCCATCCAGCGCCCAAAGCACCGGCAGTGGCTGTACAACCGCCGGCCACCAGGTTGTTTGCAGGACCTGGCCGCCCGGCGCGTTGCGTAGCACCAGCAACAATGCCAGCGTCACTATCAGCGGCAGCAATGTCAACAGGGCCAGGGTGGATGACCGTCGCGGGCTTGCGATGATCCGCAGCAGGATGCTGGCAAGCAGCAGCAACAGCGCAGGTCCCACGGGGGAAAGGAGCAAATGGTTCATAGTGGCGAATCCGGCGAACCAGAATTCTACCACACGGGACACCGCCCGGCAAGGCTGCCCGACCAGTTGCCAGGGGGACAACCTTGGTCGATTGCTGTCATCGCGACTATAATATGGCTGCTTATGAGTATTATCACGAAAGCGCGCGAAATGTTAGGTTTCAGCCGTGGCGCAACCCTGCGCAAGGTCTACGAGACGCGGGTGCGCTGCCGCCGCTGTGGTGAGGAACTGACCGCGCAGGTCAATCTGCTGAACGACTTGAGCATCGATTACGAGCGCGATGTTTACACCGTGCGCAAGCTGATCGTCGGCAGCGGCGCCAACCGTTGCTTCCAGGCGATCGAGGTGCGACTCACGTTCAACAAGAATCGCCAGCTCATTGAGCGTTGGATAGCGGACGGTGAATTTGTGGACGAACCGGAAGCGGCAGAGTAGCACGCCATGCCATTCCGTCATTATCGCGGCGCGCGGCGCGCGCCCAACAGGAGAAAACTATGCGTAAGCCCATCATTGCCGGTAACTGGAAAATGCACAAGACGATTGCCGAGGCGGTTGATCTCGTCCGCGAGATGCGCCGCGGCCTGAATGCTGTCGAGACTGTCGAATCTGTGGTCTGCCCCCCATACATCGCGCTGCCCGCGGTGGCTGACGCCCTCAGTGGCACGCGCGTCGGCGTCGGCGCGCAAAACATGTTTTGGGCTGAGCAGGGCGCTTACACAGGTGAGATTGCGCCGGGGATGCTCGAAGGCTGGTGCCAGTATGTGATCCTTGGCCACTCCGAGCGCCGCCAGTACTTCGGCGAGACCGACGAGGGTGTCAACAAGAAGGCCCATGTCGCCTTCGCTCACAGCCTGACGCCCATCATTTGCGTCGGCGAGGATCTGGCGCAGAACGAGGCCGGCGAAACCGACAAGATCGTCCGCGGTCAGGTCACCGGCGCGCTGGTCGGTCTGGACGCAGCGCAGGTCAGCTCGCTGGTCATCGCCTATGAGCCGATCTGGGCTATCGGCACCGGGCGCAACGCCGAGCCGGCCGATGCCAACCGTGTCATCGCCGTCTCGATCCGCGGCGCGGTGGCGGAACTGTATGGAGAAACCGTTGCCCAGGCAGTGCGCATCCAGTACGGCGGCAGCACCAACGACAAGAACATCGCGGGCTTCATGAACATGCCCGACATCGATGGCGCACTGGTCGGCGGCGCAAGCCTCAAGGCCGAGTCCTTTGTCGGCATGGTGACCGCGACCGCCCGCGTTCGCGGGTAGCCTGGTCGGGCCTCCCCTCCGGCTCGTACTCCTACTCTTCCTCATTACTCGTTCGGTTCGCCCATTCGAGGACGAGCATGAGGAGGAGTACGAGTACAAGTACGAGTGTGAGACGATGGCGCAGATCCTGCCGACGCTGTTCACCTTTGCGCTGTGCGCGATCCTGTTGTACTGGCTACAGCGCTGGATCACGCAACACCTGCAAGGCATCGGCATATTGCTGTTCAACAACTCGGACTATGGCATGACGCTGCTCTGGCTGGTGCTGCTGCCGGGTATCCTGCTGCACGAGGCCAGCCATTGGATCACTGCCAGGCTTCTGGGGCTCAAGACGGGCAAGTTCCGCTTCACGCCAAGCACCAGCAAAGGCCAGATCGTCCTGGGATCGGTCGAGGTTCAGCGTTCCAATGCCTTCAAGGACAGCCTGGTCGGTCTGGCGCCGTTCCTGGCGGGCACGCTGGCGCTGCTGGTCATCGGGTATGCGATCTTCGATGTGGGCGAGATGGGGCGTGCCTGGGAAAACAACGCCTGGCAGCGTATGGCCGATCTGCTGGCCGGCACGCTGCGTGTCAATGACGCCTGGTTGTGGCTCTATCTTGTCTTTGCCATCAGCAATGCGATGATGCCCAGCCCGTCGGATCGTGAGTCGTGGCGGCTGGTGTTGATCTATGTCGGCGCAGTTGTTGTGGTGTTGCTGATCTTTGGCTGGCTGCCGACCCCATCTGACGCGCTGGTGCAGCAGCTTGATGCCGGCCTGCGCCTGTTGACCTGGGCCTTCGGATTTGCGCTGGTGATCGACGCGGTACTGGCGTTGGCGCTGGTCCTGTTCGAGCTGGCAGCCAGCGCGCTGCTGCGCAGAAAAATCAACTACAGTTAGTGCTACGACGATGCGCAGACTTCGGAAGTCGCTGGAAAACAGTAGAAGCGTCGTCATGCGTCGCGGACCTGGCATGTTGTTGAGCGACGACTTCCGAAGTCTCTTCAAGCAGTGGTAATAGGATGTTTACTTGAAAGTAATCGGCACCGCAGGTCACGTTGATCACGGCAAATCCACGCTCGTGCTGGCGCTGACGGGCATCGACCCCGACCGGCTGGCCGAGGAGAAGGCGCGCGAGATGACTATCGATCTCGGGTTTGCCTGGCTCACCTTGCCTGACGGTCAGGCGGTCGGCATCATCGACGTGCCCGGCCACATCGACTTTATCAAGAACATGCTGGCCGGCGTGGGCGGAATCGACGCCGCGCTGTTCGTCATCGCCGCCGACGAAGGCGTCATGCCGCAAACCCGCGAGCATCTGGCCATACTCGATCTGCTGGACGTGCGCGCCGGCGTTGTAGCGCTGACCAAGATCGACATGGTCGCCTACGACCCCGACTGGCTGGAACTGGTGCAGGCGGATATCTCAGACGCGTTGGACGGCACGGTGTTGGGCAACGCACCCATCGTGCCGGTATCAGCCCGCACCGGGGAAGGGATCGAGGAACTCAAACGCGTCATCGCGGCGACCCTGGCCGGGACGCCTGAGCGGCGCGACGTAGGCCGGCCACGGCTGTCAATAGACCGCTCATTTTCGGTGGCGGGTTTTGGCACTGTCGTCACCGGCACGTTGAGCGACGGCCCGCTGATGCTGGGCCAGGAGGTCGAAATCGTGCCAGCCGGCGTCAAAGCGCGCGTGCGCGGCCTGCAAACCCACAAGCGCAAAATCGAGCTGGCTGTGCCGGGCAGCCGCGTCGCCGTCAACCTCAGCGGCGTCAGCAAGGAACAGGTGAACCGGGGCGATGTGGTTGGGCTGCCGGGCGTGCTGACACCAACGGTGCTGGTCGATGTGCGGCTGCGTACTGTGGCCGACGCGCCCAAAGATCTGGGCCACAACCAGCCGGTGGATTTTTTCAGCGGCGCGGCAGAGGTGACCGCGATCACCCGGCTGCTGGACAGCGAAGCGATCCGGCCCGGCGAGTCAGGTTGGGTCCAGTTGCGTCTGGCCGAGCCGGTGGTCGTCCAGCGCGGCGACCGCTTCATCCTGCGCCAGCCGTCGCCCAGTCAAACGATCGGCGGCGGCGTGGTTGTCAACCCCTTCCCGGGGCGGCGCTGGCGGCGTTTTCGTCCCGAAGTGATCGAAATGCTGGAGGCGCTGGAGAGCGGCGACCCGACTGAGATCGTCTTCCACAGCACGCGGCGGGCCGGCCCCGCCAGCTTTGCCACGATTTTGCAGGCCGCAGGTCTGGAACTGGCAGAAACGCTGGCCGCCGTGCGCGATCTATTGGCTGACCGTCGTATCGTGGCGCTGGACAGAGGCATTGATGACACAGGGGCCTTGAGCGATGCGCAGTTGCAGTCCCTGCAGACGCTGATGACTACCGAAAGCTGGCAGGAACTGGGTCAACGAATCCAGCGCGCCATCGCCGGCTATCACCAGCAGTATCCGCTGCGTCAGGGGATGCCGCGCGAGGAGATCAAGAGTCGCCTGCAGAGCAAGCGCCGCCCGCTGGCGCCGCGCAGCTTCAACGACATGCTGGGCCAGGCAGTAGCCGACGGGCTAATCGTTGACCAGGGAGCGCTGATTCGCCTGCCCGACCACGCAGTGCGTCTCACATCCGCGCAGCAGAGCAGCGTGGACAGTCTCCTGCGCCAGTTCGATGCCGCACCCTTTTCGCCGCCCAGTGTTGCCGATTGCATCGCTGCCGTCGGCGAGGATGTCTTCCTCTGGTTGGCGGACAGCGGCCAGATGGTACGTGTCAGCGACGACGTGGTTTTCAGCCCGGCCGGCTATGAGGCTATGGTGGCGCGCATCGTGGAACATCTGAACCGCGAGGGCACGATCACGGTGGCGCAGGTGCGCGATCTCTTCGATACCAGCCGCAAATACGCGCTGGCCCTGTTGGAATATTTGGACACGGCGCGGGTGACCCGTCGGGTGGGCGATGCGCGGGTCTTGCGCAAACCGGAACAATGATCGCAGACTGGCCCGAAATCACGGGGTAAAGTAGAACTAATGGTTCGCCACTCTTCGCGCCGTGGAGGCAGGAATCCACGCTTCACGAGCGCCAGGCTCCCGTCTTCGTGGGAGTGACGTCACAATGGCGGCTATGAAATAGTAACATGAACCTGGTAGAATCACTCAGAATCGCAATGCGCGGTCTGTCGGCGAACAAGCTGCGGTCCGCGCTGACCATGTTGGGCATTATTATCGGCGTCGGGGCGGTCATCACGCTGCTCTCGGTGGGCGAGGGCGTGCAGAATCTGATTACCTCGCAGCTGCAGAGCGCCGGCACCAACCTGCTGATCGTGCTGCCGGTCAACATCGACGACAGCGCCGGCCAGGGCGGGCAGTTCCAGACCCGCTCGTTTGAGCCGTCACTGACCCTGAGTGACCTGCAGGCCGTGCGTGATCCGTTCAATGTGCCGGACGTTGTGGCTGCTGCGCCTGAGGTTGACACCCGCAGCACAGTGTCGTATCAGAAGAATTCGGCCAGCCTGCAGATCTCCGGCGTGACGCCTGAATATGAAACTGTGCGCAACTCGCGGGCCGACATCGGCGCGTTCATTTCGCAGCAGGATGTAGATACCCGGGCGCGGGTCGTCGTCCTTGGTGTGCGCGCCATGGAACGGCTGTTTGAGCCGGGCGATTACCCAATCGGCCGGACCATCAAGATCGACCGCATTCCCTTCACGGTGATCGGCGTGCTGGAAGAAAAGGGCGGCGGCGCCTTCGGCAGCGAGGACGATATCATCTACGCGCCGCTGTCCACGGTGCAGGAACGGTTGGCGCCCAACCTGCGCAACTCGCGCGGCGAGCCGCTGTTGTCGGTGGTCTACGCGCAGGTGGTCTCAGAAGACCGGATGAGCGAGGCGCGGACGCAGATCGAGGATCTGCTGCGTGTCCGCCACAATATTCAGTTCCGCGACGATGACGATTTTTCGGTCATCAATCAGGCCGACCTGATCGCGATTTTCGGCCAGATTACCGGGGTTCTCACGATTTTCCTGGGCGCCATCGCGGCGATCTCACTGCTGGTCGGTGGCATCGGCATCATGAACATCATGTTGGTGTCGGTCACCGAGCGCACGCGCGAGATCGGCATTCGCAAGGCGGTTGGAGCCCGTCGCAAGGACATCCTTTCACAGTTCCTGATCGAAGCAGTTGTGCTCTCGTTAATCGGCGGATTGTGCGGAATCTTGCTGGGCTGGGCAGGCGCAATGTTGATTTCGCAACTTCAGAGTGACTTGACCGCCGTCGTCACCATTCAGAGCATCGCGCTGGCAGTTGGATTCTCTGCCGCCGTTGGCCTGTTCTTCGGTATTTACCCGGCGACGCGGGCCGCGAGCCTGAATCCCATCGACGCACTGAGATACGAATAAGACAGGTTCGTAGTAGGCGCCTCAGCGCCGTTCTGAACGGCGCTGAGGAACCTTAAGAATATCACCCGGTAATCGTCCAGTCAGGCCCGCCCGACCGTAAAACGGATCGGGCTACCCACTCCGGGGCGCGAGCAGCAAGGTGGAAGCCCTTCCAGGGCTGGAATCCAGGCCCGCAGGGCCTTCCACGTTGTAGCCGGACGGCTTTGCGTAGCACCCCGTAGCGGAGCGGAGTGGGTAGCCTCCGGCGAGCGTCACGATGCAATTGCCGGTTTATTTTCTTAACTTTCATAAGCGCCTACTACGAACTGAGGCCCAACCCATTGCAACTGAGTAAGACCATGAAACGATTTTCCATGCTGGGTATCTTTCTGGTGGCGACGCTGGCTGTTTCGGCCTGCGCCGGCATCCGCCCGCCTGCGCCGGGTGTGACTGAATCGCCAATCAGTGTAGCCACGCCCACCTCACCAGCCGCCACGCCGACCGGACCGACGGCCACACCATCGCCAGCCGCCATCAGCGTGACGGGTGATGCCGGACAGCCGGCTGCCACCGACGTGCCGCCCACGCCGGTGGCAACCCAGGAGTTCGACATCCGCAGCGGCAAGCTGCTGGCTGCGGCTGAACTGCGCGCCAGGGCTGACGCCGCAGCGCAAATACTTGGCGAGAAGCCAGCGGACTCTATCGTGGTCGTAACCGGGGCCAGCGGCGACTGGTATGAAATCGTATCAGGGCTGGCGAATGACGGCCATGCCTGGCTGCCGAAATCAGCGATCACGTTTGAGCTGACCAGTCCCACGGCAACGCCGGCTGCAACAGCAACGCCGGAGCCAACTGCTGCCCCGGCCGTGGTCGCTGCGCCAGCTACTGCGGTTCCGGCACCCACCCAGAACAGCGCGCTTGATGGCTTGCTGGTGTTTCAAGATTCGTTGGGTGGGACGATCTACCTGATGAATGCGGATGGCAGCGGTCTGCGGGCGCTGACCACCGGGCTGGAGCCGGCCCTCAGCCCGGATGGCAGCCAGGTAGCCTTCGCGCGCTGGGATGAACCGCGCGGGCTGTGGCTGATCAACACCGATGGCAGCAACGAACGGCTGGTTTATGGGGCAAACCGTGTGCGATCACCTTCCTGGACGCCCGATGGCCAATCGGTCGTCTTCGAACGATCCACCGGCAGCAAGGAGTGTCGTGACACACCGTTTGGATGTTTACCGGAGGATCTGGTTCAGCAGGTGTTTGGCGGTGAACCGTGCATTGTCACGCAGTTCGGCACCTTTTGCGTCAATGACTACCGGCTGATTTCAATCTGGACCACGGGCATCACGCGCTACAACCTGGCCGATGGAAGCAACCGCGACCTGCCAACCGACAGCAAGGCAACTGCACCGCAGGTTGCGCCTGGCAACGGTGAGTTCATTTTTCTGGACTCGGGCGGATTCTCCGCCAATCACATTGAAGGCAACGATCCTCCCTGGCCGGTAGTGCAAGAGAAAGTCCCACTGGGGCCAGTTTCGTACAGCCCAGATGACCAGTACCTGTACGCAACCCGCCATCAACACGATCACTGGCAGATCTGGCGCTGGCGGATCGATGGCAGCCAACCAACGCCGCTGACCGTGCCGGATCCGCTGGGTGTCACAACATCCAATAATGTCGCACCTTCGATCAGCCCCGATGGTAAGTCGGTGGTGTTCCTGACCGACCGCACCGGCGCCTGGGAGATGTGGGTGATGAACACCGATGGAAGCAATCAGCGGCCGCTTGCTCCAGATGCACTGGCCGGCGTGAACTTCCGTTACGATTTCAACTCGGATCGCACCGTCGATTGGGGATCGTAGGTGGCGAACCTGGTGAGACAGTTACCTGTAGTTGAGAAGCCTGACGTCGTTGAAGAGTCGGGCTTTTTCAATTGCCGGTGAGTGTGCTCGGGCTATGCGGCGCAGGAATCGCATCGTTGTGTCGCGTCAGTTGGCGTGCGCGCTGCGATGGCCAGCGCTGATTCCAGTGCAGTTGACAATCTTTCCTTGTCATTGGACGTACAGTGAGCCGCGAGTTGTGCAACTGCATGAAAATCGTGTCTCGACAAATATTTGTGGCGTTATATGATCTTGCTCATACTATCTTTCACAAGTTTGTGATTAAGTAAGGTTGGTTTCGCTCCCACATCTTGGAGTATTGAAACGAAGGCAGACGATCCGGAACTTTGGTCCGGCGAGTCTGCCTTTGGACTTATTAGTAACAGTTGACGCACCGCGGCATTTTTTGTGACGCGGTTTGCATCTTGTTAGCAATCAATTGAACGTCCCAGGAGGTTGATACGATGGCTGGATTGGATCCCAAAGAACTGAGCCAGGTGATTGCAACTTTGCAGCGCTATGCCGACAAGGAGTTGACAGTTGCCCGCCTGCTCGACCTTGACCACAATGATGAGTTTCCCCAGGATGTCCTGGATGAACTCTATCAGAACATCGGGCTGCATCTGCTTTTTATCCCTGAAGAGTTGGGTGGCATGGGCGGCGGCGCAATGGACATCTATCGTGTCTCCGAGGTGATGGCAGCCATCGACCTCGGCATTGCCACCGGTGTGCTGGCCACGTTCCTGGGCACCGATCCGATCACCGTCGGCGGCACGCCAGAACAGCAGGAGCGCTGGATGGGTCGCATCGCCGATGAAGGGTTGCTGGTGGCTTACGGCGCGACCGAACCGCAGGCAGGCAGCGACCTGGCATCGCTCAAAACACGGGCCGTACCCGTCGAGGAAGATGGGGCAGTCGTCGGCTACCGTATCACCGGCCGCAAGCAGTGGATCAGCAACGGCGGCGTCGCCACGCTATACACCATCCTGGCGCTGGCTCCCGGCGGTCCCACCTGGTTCGTGGTGGAGCGGGGCGCAGAAGGCTTCAGCCAGGGCAAGCCGGAGGACAAGCATGGCATCCGCGCCAGCAACACCGCAGCCTTATTCCTGGAAGATGTCTATGTGCCGGCCGGCGATCTCGTCGGCCTGGTTGAAGGGCAAGGCTTGCAGCAAGCTCAGGCTGTCTTCGGCTACACCCGGCTGATGGTGGCCGCGTTTGGTCTGGGCGGTGGTTGGTCGGCGCTCAAACGTGCCATCCCCTATTCCCAGGTCCGCATCCAGGCCGGCGCGCCGCTGAGCCAGAAGCAGGGTTACACCCACAAGCTCATCGTTCCCAACGCCGTACGCCTGGAAGCCGCCCGTGCCTACATCGAGTGGACGGCGCGGCGCATCGACGGTGGTGAAGAGGATCTGCAGACCGAAGGCGCGGTGGCCAAGTATCTGGCCACGGAAGCTGGCAACAAGGCCGCTGAAGACTCCATCCAGGCGTTGGGCGGCTACGGCTACACCAAGGAATACATGGTGGAAAAGGTCAAGCGCGACGTCAAGATCACCACGATCTACGAGGGCACATCGGAGATCATGGAATGGACCATTGCCCGCGATCGCTGGCAGTTGCATCTCAAGACGCGCGGCGCCTATTACGCTGACTGGGCAGCAAGGCTGGACCAGGCGCATCGCGCCGAGCCGAACAACGGCGCCAACGTGGCTGCGATGGCCATGCGTGCACTGACAGTATTGCTGGAACGCTGCCGCGTCGACCGCCTGACCCGCAACCAGCACATCCTGTTCCGGCTGGGCGAACTGATTGCCTACGCTGAGACGGCCGCCATCTTCTCTGAGTTCGTCACCAGCCATCCCACCAGCGCCATCAACATGGACGTACCCACGCACCAGGCCATGGCGCGTATCCACGCCCGCGAAGCGGCGCTCAAGGTTGCTACCGATGGCCTGCGCTGGTCCATCGGCGCGGGCCAGACGGATCCGAATCTGGCGCAGTCGCTTAACCTGCCCGGCATCTACCAGGCGCAAGCCGGTTTGATCGAAGACATGGACTTTGTGGCGCAAAAGCTGAATGAGGCGTTTCCGGCGGAGTGAGGAAGAAGGAAAAGAAGGAAATGAGGGAAAAGAAGGAACCCACCTTCTTTACTTCGTTTCCCTCGTTTCCTTCATTTCCCTTCCTTCCGCCCAAGGAGTTTGAAACATGAATGACACAGCCCACCGAGCCGTTGCCATCGTTGGTGTAGGAGCCGTCTTGCCAGATGCCCCCAACGCGCCGGCTTTTTGGAACAATATCAAGAACAAACGCTACAGCATCTACGACGTTCCATCGGACCGCTGGAGACTGGACGACTATTACGATCCTGATCCCGCTGCGCCGGACAAGTCGTACAGCAAGATCGGCGGCTGGGTGCAGGGCTTCGAATTCGACTGGAAGCGCTTTCGCATTCCGCCGCGGGTGGCCGCTGCCATGGACCAGAGTCAGCAATGGGCAGTCACTATCGCCGCTGAGGCGCTGGCGGACTACGGCTATCCCGACCGACCATTGGACACCGATCGCACCGGCGTGATCCTCGGCACGGCCATGGGCGGCGAGTTGCATTACATTACCAGCCTGCGCATCGCGTTCCCTGAGTTTGCCCATGCGCTGGAAGGGGCCACTGAGTTTTCACAGTTGCCCGCTGCGGTGCGATCCGCCATCATGGCGCAGGTTGAAGAACGCTTCAAAGGGAAACTGCCGGAAATCACCGAGGATACCATGCCCGGTGAGTTGCCCAACATCGTTTCGGGCCGGGTCGCCAACGTGCTCAACCTGCGCGGCCCCAGCTTCATCACCGATGCCGCCTGCGCTTCCAGCTTTGCGGCCATCAACGCCGCGATGGAGCTGTTGATCGAGCGGCGAGTCGACGCGGTGATTACCGGCGGCGTGGACCGCAACATGGGCGCAGGCGTCTTCGTTAAGTTCTGCAAGATCGGCGCTCTCAGCGCAACCGGCAGCCGGCCCTTTGGCGACGGCGCCGACGGCTTCGTCATGGGCGAAGGCTCCGGAGCCTTTCTGCTCAAGCGTCTGGCTGACGCCGAGCGCGACGGCGACAAGATCTACGCCGTGATCCGCGGTGTAGGCGGCGCCAGCGATGGCAAGGGTAAGGGCATCACCGCCCCCAATCCCATCGGCCAGATACTGGCCACACGACGTGCCTGGGAAAACGCCGGACTCGATCCGGCCACGGCTACCATGGTCGAAGCCCACGGCACAAGCACCAAGGTCGGCGACGTCGTCGAGGTCGAAAGCCTCGCCGAAGTCTTCGCTGGTGCGCCCCTGGGCAGCATTGCCCTGGGATCGGCCAAGAGCAATATTGGCCACCTCAAAGCAGGCGCTGGCGCGGCGGGGCTGTTGAAGGCAGTCTACGCTGTTTCTGATAAGCTACTTCCTCCCACGCTTCATGCTGAGAAACCAAACCCGAACATTGATTTCCCCCACACCCCCTTCACTGTCAACCACGAACTTCGGGAGTGGCCTCAGCGAGACGCTTCGATCCCCCGCCGTGCCGGCGTCAGCGCGTACGGTTTTGGCGGCACCAATTTCCACGTCGTGCTGGAGGAGCACGTGCCGGGCATGTTGAAGGCAGAACGCACAACGTATACCGGTGTAGATGTGGAAAGAGAAACAAGCAGATACCCAGACAGGGAAACAAGTAGACAAGTGGACACTGGGGCAGGCGGCAACGGCGCTCCGGGACTTGTTTCCTTGTCTACTCCTGACTTGTCTACCTCCAAGAAACCAATCCGCGGCATTCTGGCGCTGGGCGCGGACTCGCCGGTGGCGCTGAAGGATCGACTGGACGCAGCCTGGCAGCAGGTGGAGGGTGGCTGGACGCCTCCGGTGGAAGCACCGGCCCAGGCCGACCTGAACGCCCGCGAGCGGCTGGTCATCGACTTCGGCGACCATGCCGAACTGCACGACAGGCTGTCCAAGGCACGCAAAGCAGCCGGCTTCGACAATCCCGCCGCATGGAAGGCGCTGAGCGCGCAGGGGATCTTCCGCGGCAGCAGCGCCGTAGGGACGGGGTCTTCCGGCCCTGGCAAGATCGCCTTCCTCTTCCCCGGCCAGGGCAGCCAGTATACCAACATGGGCCGCGAACTGGCCGCGCTGGAGCCGGTCGTCGCCGAGACCTTCGCCGAGGCCGACAAGGTGATGACGCCGATTCTGGGACGTTCGCTGACCAGCTACATCTTTGTAGACAGCGACGATCCGGCCGCCATGAAGCAGGCCGAGCGCGACCTGATGCAGACCGCCATCACCCAGCCGGCCATGCTGACGGTCGATACCGCACTCTACAAGCTGTTGGGCCAGTACGGCTTCAATCCTGACATGGTAATGGGCCATTCGTTGGGTGAATACGGCGCGTTGATCGCCGCGGGCATCATGCCCTTCGCCGATGCGCTGGAAGCGTCAGCAGCCCGCGGCTCCGAGATGACCAAGGTCAGCTGGGAAGACAACGGCTGGATGGCCGCGGTCATGGCGCCCTACGACGTCATCATGCAAACGCTGGATGAGGTCGATGGCTATGCGGTGGCCGCCAACATCAACTCCTACAACCAATGTGTGGTTGGCGGTGAAAGCAAGGCCGTCGAGCAGGCCATTGCCATCTTC
This sequence comes from Anaerolineales bacterium, assembly GCA_020634615.1. Taxonomy (GTDB): domain Bacteria; phylum Chloroflexota; class Anaerolineae; order JAAEKA01; family JAAEKA01; genus JACKBK01. The sequence continues at coordinate 360,869 of JACKBI010000001.1, read as the reverse complement.
AATCAGAAGGGCTTCCAGGCGGTGCGCATCCCCGTCAGCCATGCCTTCCACACCCGTATTGTCGCACCGGCCAGCAAGCCGCTGCGCAAGGTGCTGGATCGGCTGAGAATCAGCGAGCCGCGGCTTCCGCTGGTCGCCAACGTTACCGGCGAACTCTACCCGACCACAGTCGAGGGCATCAAAGACATTCTGGAACTCCAGGTTGCCTCGCCCGTCCAGTGGATCAAGGGGCTGGAAACGCTCTACGCCAACGGCTGCCGCACCTTTGTCGAGGTCGGTCCCAAGAAGGCCCTCAAGGGCTTTGTGGACGATGTGCTGGGCAAGCAGCCCGATGTCGTCTCGTTGTTCACCAACCACCCCAAACAGGGCGAACTGCCGACCTTCAACCAGGCGCTGTGCGGCCTGTATGCGGCGGGCCACGGCGCGCGGGCGGAGGCGCCGGTGGAGGTTGCAGGTGGCAAGTTGCAGGTTGCAGGTAACAGAGCGGCCGCAGTCGCCGCGCAGCCCGCGCTTGTGGTAACTGCCTCCGCGCCAACCCCGGCAACCAATCTACCAGCTTACCAATCTACCCCGGCCGCTGCCAAGGAGCCAGCCATGCCCCAACCCTCCCTGCCCGCCGATGCTTTGGGTCAACTGGCCCAGGTCTTGCAGCAGGCTATATCGAATATGCAACCTGCAACCTCTCACCTGCCCACTCCGTTTGATCGCAACCAGACGCCGCTGGGCTCAGTAGTCATCAGCGGCACCGGCCTGGGCCTGCCTGGCCCGAATAAAGCCGTCATGGATCCTGACAACGCGCTGCGCATCCTGCGCGGCGAGCAGTTCGTGGACCTGATTCCGGAACGTTTCCGCCGCAAGATGCTGGACAAGCGCATCACCCGCCTGGTCAAGGCAGAAGACGGCGGCGGCAGCTTCCAGGTCATCACCGACCCGGATGAGGTGATCAAGCTGGCAGGCCGCGGCGGGTCGTTCGATCTGAGCGAGGAATACGGCGTGCCGGCCAAGTTGGTGGAAGCGTTGGATATCACCACTCAGCTTGCCTTTGCAGCCGGCATCGATGCGCTGCGCGAGGCAGGCATTCCGCTGGTGCAGACATGGCGCAAGACCAGCACCGGACGTCTGCTGCCCGATCGCTGGATGCTGCCGGACGCCATGCGCGATGAAACCGGCGTCATCTTCGCCAGCGCCTTCCCCGGCGGCGACCGCTTCGCCGAGGAACTGAGCCGCTACTACACCTGGGAAAACCGGCGCGCGCAGCTTGCCGCGCTGGAGGATCTGCGCCGCTACACCACCGACACAGCTACGCTGCAAGAGATCGGCCGGCGCATCGCCGACCTGCGCGAAACGTTGGAGCGTGAGCCATACGAGTTTGACCGCCGCTTTATCTTCCGCATCCTGGCCATGGGCCACAGCCAGTTCGCCGAGTACGTCGGCGCCCGCGGCCCCAATACCCACGTCAACGCGGCCTGTGCCAGCACAGCCCAGGGCGTTGCCATCGCCGAAGACTGGATACGCTCCGGCCGTTGCCGCCGGGTGCTGGTCCTGGGCGCAGACAACGTCACCGGTGATCATCTGCTGGAGTGGGTTGGCGCGGGATTCCTGGCGCTGGGAGCAGCCGCTACCGACAACCGCGTTGACGAGGCCGCGCTGCCCTTTGATCGTCGCCGCCACGGCACGATCCTGGGCATGGGCGCCTGCGCGCTGGTGATCGAGAGCGAAGACGCGGTGCGCGAGCGCGGTATGCGCGGCATCGTCGAATTGCTGAGCAGCGAAACCAGCAACAGCGCCTACCACGGCTCGCGTCTGGATGTCAACCACATCCAGATGATCATGGAGAACCTGGTGACGGCCGCCGAACGTCGCTTCGGCATCAACCGCTACGCGATGGCCGCGCAGACCGTCTTCATGTCGCACGAGACGTACACCCCCGCCCGCGGCGGCAGCGCTTCGGCCGAAGTCATCGCTCTGCGCAACACCTTCGGCGAAGCCGCCAACGACATCGTAGTGGCCAACACCAAGGGCTTCACCGGCCACCCCATGGGCGTCGGCGTCGAGGACGTGATCGCCGTCAAAATTCTGGAATACGGTATCGTTCCGCCGGTTCCCAATTTCAAGGAAGTCGATCCCGATCTGGGTGTGTTGAACCTCAGCCGCGGCGGGCGCTATCCGGTGCAGTATGCGCTGCATCTGGCAGCCGGCTTCGGCTCGCAGATCAGCTTCACCCTGACCCGCCGCATCCCCGGTGGACTGGACCGCGTCGATGACAAGGCGCGCTACCAGCACTGGCTGGATCAGGTCAGCGGCTACGATCGGGCCGAAACCGAAGTCGTCAAGCGCACCCTGCGTGTGACATCGGACGCCGCCCCGCCGCATAGCCCAACGCCCAGCTCATGGCGTCATGGCACCGGGCCCAGCGTGCGCAGCGCGGCCCCTGGCGACGGCGCCGGCGCGGCCTATCACCCGATCCCGATGGCCGAAGTGCGCGAGATGCTTGAGCGAGGTCCGGCTCCAGTCGCACCAGCGCCTTTGAAGAGCGTTGTAGCGCCAACGCCAGCACCGGTTGCGCCGCCGGAATCTCGACCGCTGCCCGTTGCTCCTGCACCTGCGCCCGTTGCGCCGGCGCCACAACCGGTGGAAATCGCGCCGGCAATCGAACCGGTCAAGGCTCCCCCGACGCCAGTGGCTCCGGTCATGCCCGCAGCGCCGGCCGTCGATCCGGTCGTCACCAGCGTCCTGTCGATTGTCGCCGAAAAGACCGGCTATCCGCAGGACATGCTGGACCTTGACCTCGACCTGGAAGCGGATCTCGGCATCGACACGGTCAAGCAGGCCGAGACGTTTGCTGCGGTGCGTGAGGCGTTCAGCATCCCGCAGGTGGAGGGTCTGAGCCTGCGCGACTACCCGACGCTGGAAAGTGTGATCGGCTTCGTGCATTCGCAGCGGCCGGATCTGGCGGAAGGTAAACGGTCATCGGTAATCGCTGAACAGACCCCTTCAGCTCCTTCCGCACCGATTACGGATTACCGATCACCGATCACTGACCAACCGGCCGGCGACGCGGTGACCGTGACCGTCCTCGGTATCGTGGCAGAGAAGACCGGCTATCCGCAGGACATGCTGGACCTCGATCTCGACCTGGAAGCGGATCTGGGCATCGACACGGTCAAGCAAGCTGAGACGTTTGCTGCGGTGCGTGAGGCGTTCAGCATCCCGCAGGTGGAAGGTCTGAGCCTGCGCGACTACCCGACGCTGGAAAGCGTGATCGGCTTCGTGCATTCGCAGCGGCCGGATTTGGCGGAAGGTAAACGGTCATCGGTAATCGGTGAACAGACCCCTTCAGCTCCTTCCGCACCGATTACGGATTATCGATCACCGATCACTGACCAACCGGCCGGCGACGCGGTGACCGTGACCGTCCTCGGTATCGTGGCAGAGAAGACCGGCTATCCACAGGATATGCTGGACCTCGATCTCGACCTGGAAGCGGATCTGGGCATCGACACGGTGAAACAAGCCGAGACACTGGCTGCCATCCGCGAGACCTACGGCATCCCGTTGCAGGAGAACCTGAGCCTGCGCGACTACCCGACGTTGCAGAGCGTGATCGGCTTTGTCTACACCATGCGACCGGATCTGGCGGATGACAAGGGGACAAAGGGACAAGGTGACAAGGTGATCGAACCAGTTATCACGTCACCCGGTCACCCGGTCACCGTGTCATCTGATGCCGACGGCGTAGCCGCCACCGTCCTCGGCATCGTCGCCGAAAAGACCGGCTATCCACAGGATATGCTGGACCTTGATCTCGATCTGGAAGCGGATCTGGGCATCGACACGGTGAAGCAAGCCGAAACACTGGCTGCCATCCGCGAGACCTACGGCATCCCGTTGCAGGAGAACCTGAGCCTGCGCGACTACCCGACGTTGCAGAGCGTGATCGGCTTTGTCTACACCATGCGGCCGGATCTCAAGGCAGGTAATCAGTCATCAGTAATCGGTGATCAGTCCCGACCGACCTCCGAACCGATTACCGAATACCGAATACCGATCACCGATTCCGTTGCCGCCACCGTCCTCGGCATCGTGGCTGAGAAGACCGGCTACCCCGAGGACATGCTGGACCTTGATCTCGATCTGGAAGCGGATCTGGGCATCGACACGGTGAAGCAAGCCGAAACACTGGCTGCCATCCGCGAGACCTACGGCATCCCGTTGCAGGAGAACCTGAGCCTGCGCGACTACCCGACCTTGCAGAGCGTGATCGGTTTTGTCTACACTATGCGACCGGATCTGGCGAAGACAGGTGATCAGTTATCAGTAATCAGTGATCAGTCCCGATCGACCTCCGAACCGATTACCGATCACCGATCACCGACACCTGTCACCACCATCGGCACGCTGGCGGATGCGGACAGGATGCCGCGACGGGTGCCGACGCCTTCGCTGCGACCCGCCCTGGAGTTCTGCAAGCCCACCGGTGTCACACTGGATGGCGCCAGTCGCATCGTGGTGATGATGGATCGCGGCGGCGTTGGCAAGTCGCTGGTCAACCGGCTGGAGAAGTTGGGCGCCAGCCTGCTGGTCGTCGAGCCGGGCATCGAAACCGAGGCGTTGGACCAGTTGCTGGCTGATTATCAGGCTGAGGGACCGGTGCAGGGCGTCTACTGGCTGGCCGCGCTGGATGTGGAACCGGGTATCGAAGAGATGGATCTGAATGGCTGGCGCGAGGAAAATCGCATCCGCGTCAAGAACCTCTACACCGCTATGCGCGCGTTGTATGAGAGCGTGGCCGGGCCGGGACGTTTCCTGGTGTCAGCGACGCGGCTGGGTGGCCTGCACAGCTACGGCGATGCCGGTGCATCAGCCCCGCTGGGCGGCGCCGTTACCGGCTTCACCAAAGCTTACAACGTCGAACAAGGGATGCGGCCTGAGGGTAAGGGCGTGTTGGTCAAAGCAGTCGACTTCGAGGTCAGCCGCAAGACCGCCGAGCCTGCCGACCTGCTCATTGCCGAGACACTGACCGATCCCGCCATTGTCGAGGTCGGCTATCACAAGGGGCTGCGCTATACCGTCACTCTGCTGGAGAAACCGGCGAGGGACGGCCAACCGGGCATGACGCTGGGCAAGGACACCGTCTTCGTCGTCACCGGCGCGGCCGGCGGCATCACCAGCGCCATCACCAGCGACCTGGCTGTCAACAGTGGCGGCATCTTCTACCTGCTTGATCTGGTGCCCTGCCCCGCACGCGATGATGAGAACGTGCTGCTCTTCCGCAGTGACCGTGAGGCCCTCAAGCGCAAGCTGATCGAAGACGCGCGGGCCAGGGGCGAGAAGCCGACGCCAGTCGTCATCGACAAGCAGATCATGGGGATCGAGCGCAGCGAAGCAGCTCTGCGAGCTGTGGAAGCGGTGGAAGCGGCCGGCGGCACGGCTCACTACCACGCCGTTAACCTGATGGAAGGCGACGCGGTGGCCGCGGTAGTCGAAGACATCCGCAGTCGCTACGGCAAGATCGACGTCCTGCTGCACGCCGGCGGGCTGCTGATCGACCGCACGCTGCCTAACAAGGAGCCGAACCAATTCAACCTGGTCTTCGACGTCAAAGCAGACGGGTTCTTCAGCCTGATCAAGGCCGCCAGGGGAATGCCCATCGGCGCCACGGTTAGCTTTAGCTCGGTGGCCGGCCGCTTCGGCAACAACGGCCAGAGCGACTATTCCTCGGCCAACGACCTGCTGTGCAAGATCAGCAGCAGCATGCGGTCGTGGCGGCCCGAAACGCGCGGCATCGCCATCGACTGGACAGCCTGGGGCGAGATCGGCATGGCGTCGCGCGGCTCGGTGCAGCAGATCCTGGAAGCGCTGGGCATCGACATGTTGCCGCCCGAGGCGGGCGTGCCGACCATTCGCCGTGAGCTGACCTACGGCGGCACGCGCGGCGAAGTGCTGGTGGCAGGCCGGCTGGGCGCCTGGCTGGAAGAAACCGATCCGGCAGGCGGGCTGGACACTGGCAAACTCAACGCGGCTCTGGCAAACCGCGAACCGAAGCTGCTGATGGTCGGCGAGGTCAAATCGGCCCGGCTGTACGGTGGTCTTGAAATCGAGACGACGTTGGTTCCAGCCGAGCAGCCCTTCCTGTTCGACCACGCGCCGGACGAGGGCACGCCCTGGCTGCCCGGCGTGATGGCGACCGAAACGCTGGCGGAACTGGCGACAGTGCTCGTGGCTCGGTCGGAGACCGGCCACAGCAGTTGGCATGTGGCTGCCGTCGAAAACGAGCAGATGAGCGGGGCATTCAAGTTCTTCCGCATGGAAGCGCGCACCCTCTACCTCAACGCGACCATCACGCCGGATGGCGACGATCTGGTGGCGCATACGACCTTGCAGTCGGTGACCGTACCGAAGCGCGAGGGCCTGCCGCCGCAGATCAAGGAGCACTTCTCTGCCGACGTTCGGCTGACATCCGCGCCAGTGGAGGGCCAAAACGTCGAGTTTACGCCGCCGGCGCTTGAGAGTCTTGACATCACGACTGAAGAAGTGTACAAGTCATTCTTCCACGGTCCGGCCTATCAAGTCATCGAGCGCGCGCAGGTCAGCGACAAGGGCGTGGTAGCGGTCTTCTCCGACAGCCTGCCGCCCAACACATCGCCTGCCGACGTCGAGTCGCTGGTAGCGCCGCGGCTGCTGGAGCTTTGCTTCCAATCGGCTGCCCTCTGGCACGAGAAGGTCAAGGGCGCGATGGGCTTCCCGTTGGGCTTCAGCCGGGTTACTGCCTATCGCCAGGAAGCAGACGCCGACAGCCGGCTCTTCTGCGTCTGCCAAACCGCAGACGATGGCGAGACCTTTGACTGTGTCGTAGCCGACGAGGCCGGCAACGTGTTCGTGGAGCTGGCCGGCTACGTGACCGTCAGCCGGCCTGTCTAACGTGCCTGGGTTTGTAGTAGCGCCTTCAGTCGCTCCGGACGCCGGCGGCGACTGAAGTCGCTACTGCGAACCTTTTCGCTTCCCTGGCTGAACATGATCGATTGGCTCCTGCAGTCTGCCGCTGAACATCCTGATCTGGCGAGGGGCGTTCCCTCGCCAGGGGTGTTCAGTTCGGCGGAACTGCTACGCCTGGAACAGTTTCGCTTTGACAAACGACGGCGCGAGTGGCTGTTGGGCCGCTGGACGGCCAAACAGCTTCTGCGCAGCCACCTGCGCGACCAGTATGCATTCGATGCGCCGCTGGACGCGCTCCTTGTGGGCCGTGAGCCGGGCGGCGCGCCGGTTGCCATCCTCGACAGCCAGCAAGCGTTGAACGCCGGCTGGCCTATGGATGCGGTGGAGACATTGCCGCTGATCGGCGCGGCGGGCGAGCAGCCTGCCGGGCCAGCGTTGACGGTGGTCGGTGTGCGCTTGCCGGTCAGCCTGTCCATCAGCCACTCCAACGGCGCTGCGTTCTGCGCGCTGTTACGGACCAACGGCGCAACCGCGCATCTGCAGCTTGGCGCTGACATCGAACGGATCGACACGAGAAGTCAGCAATTCCGGACAACTTTCCTGACCGCGACCGAGAACGCGTGGATCAGCAGCGCGACGGCTGATCTGGCCGATATGCTGGTCACGGCAACCTGGAGCGTCAAGGAAGCGGTTCTCAAAGCGTTGCAACTTGGTTTGACCGTCGATACGCGACGTGTCACCGCTCTGTGCCGGTTCGACGGCGACCTGACCCAGTGGACGCCGGTACAGATTGAGTGTGATTCTCTCCTGATTCCGCGCCGGAACGTCAATGACGGTGTTACGACTCCTGTCGCGCATCAGTTGACCGGCTGGTGGCGGACGGCGGATGCCTATGTGCTGTCAATGGCAGCGTTGGAGATGGCAGTACCGCGTTAGCGTTGGATTTGTCTTCAGAAGGAGCCAAACCATGGCAAGATCCATGGATGAGTATATTGAACAACTGCGCAGCCTGCGGGCTGACGCCTATGGGTCGGCCAAGGATATCGAAACGCAGCATCGCAAGGGCCGTCTGACGGCTCGCGAGCGGATCGACATCCTCTTCGATCCTAACACCTTTACCGAAATCGACACGCTGGTGCTGCCGCGCTTCGAGTCATACATGGGTGGCAAGAGTTCGCGTCACGGCGACGGTGTGGTGACCGGGTTTGGACTGATCAACGGTCGCCACGTGTTTGTTGCCGCGCAAGATGCGACTGTGATGGGCGGGTCGTTGGGTGAGATGCACGCCAACAAGATCGTCAAGGCGATGAAGATGGCGCTGACCTATGGCTGCCCTTTCATTGCCATCAACGACTCGGGCGGCGCTCGTATTCAGGAAGGCGTCGACAGTCTCGGCGGCTATGCGCGTCTGTTCGATGCAAACTGCGAAGCTTCCGGCGTCATCCCGCAGATCTCGGTGATCATGGGGCCATGCGCGGGCGGCGCCGTCTACTCACCGGCGTTGACCGATTTCGTGTTCATGACCGAGAACAGTTACATGTTCATCACCGGACCGGACGTCGTAAAGGCAGTCATGCAAGAGGACGTCAGCCAGGAGGAGCTGGGTGGCGGGCTTGTCCATAGTCAGGCAAGCGGCGTCAGCCATTTTCTGGCCAAGGATGACCGCGAGTGCCTGTCCTTGGTGCGGGAGCTGCTGCGCTACATTCCCTCCAACAACCAGAACGACCCGCCCTATGTGCCGCCGCTGGATGACCGCGACCGCCGCTGTCCCGAGTTGGAGAGGATCGTCCCCACCGACCCCAACAAACCATACGAAGTGCGCGAGGTGATTGCCAGCATCTTTGACGATGGGCGATTCTTCGAAGTCCATCAACTGTGGGCTGAGAACATGGTAGTCGGGTTTGCGCGGCTGAACGGGTGGGTAGTCGGCATCGTGGCTAACCAGCCGCGGGTGCTGGCAGGGACCATCGATATCAAGGCATCGATCAAGGCGGCCCACTTCATTCGCATGTGCGATGCGTTCAACATCCCCATCGTCACGCTGCAGGACGTTCCGGGCTTCCTGCCAGGCACAGCGCAGGAATATGGCGGCATCATCCGCAATGGTGCGCGTATGATCTATGCTTACAGCGAGGCGACGGTGCCCAAGCTGATGATCATCTTGCGCAAGAGCTATGGCGGCGCGTACTGCGTCATGAGCAGCAAGGGACTGCGCGGCGACCTGATTTACGCGTGGCCCAACGCGGAAATCGCGGTGATGGGCGCAGCCGGCGCGGTCAATGTCCTTTTCCGCCGCGAGGTCATGTCAGCGGACGATCCGGATGCCCGCCGCCAGGAACTGGTGGATGATTATGAGCGCAAGTTCAACAATCCCTACGTGGCGGCGTCCCGCGGCCTGATCGACGATGTCATCGAACCGCGCGACACTCGCCGCATATTGATCGCCGGCCTGGAAGTCAGCCTGCTCAAGCGCGAGCGGCATGTTCCCAAGAAACACGGGTTGTCGCCGGCGTAGTGTTTTTGTTCGATAGTGTTTTAGTGTGGTAGTGCGGTAGTGTGGTAGTGTATGTACTAACGAACTGTCGCACCAGACAACTAACAACCTCCTCCACCTTGCGGAGACGTGAATGTTTAAGAAAATTCTGATTGCCAACCGCGGTGAGATCGCCGTTCGAGTGGTGCGCGCCTGTCGTGACCTGGGTATCTGGACTGTGGCGCTGTTCGACGCCAGTGACCGTGATTCGTTACATGTTCGCCTCGCCGATGAGTGCGTGGAGATCACCTCGCCGCTGGGCTACCTTGACGTGCAACAGACGGTGGAACTGGCGCTGGCAACCGGCGCTGAGGCAATCCACCCCGGCTATGGTTTCCTGGCCGAGCGTGAGGATTTCTCAGCCGCCTGCGAAGCTGCGGGCATCGTGTTCATCGGTCCGCCCAGCGACGTCATGGCAGCATTCAGCAACAAGATCCATATGCTGAAGGCGGCAGCGGCCGCCGGGTTGACCACGCCGTTGCACTCTTCGGTCTCTTTCCAGGCAGATGAAGAAGACGTGTATATGGCCCAGGCTAAAAAGCTCGGCTTCCCCATTGTCGTGAAATCATGCAGTGGTGGCCGTGGACGCGCCAGTCGAATCGTCTACCGAGCTGACGAGTTGCAGCGGGCAGTTCGCGAGGCAGCCGCCGAAGGCCAGATGGTTTTCGGCACCAATCAACTTTACTTCGAGAAGATGATTCGACCGGCCACGTTCCTTGATGTCCAGATACTGGGTGACCAGTACGGCACCTTGATTCATCTGGGCGAACGGGACGGGTCGATTCAACGCAATAATCAGAAATTGCTGTCAGAGGCGCCGGCTCCCGGTCTCACACCGGCGCAGCGGGCGCGGCTGCACGAGATGGCCCTGCAAATCGCGCGGCTCTTTGGCTATGTCAACGCTGGCACCATCGAGTTTCTCATGGATTCCGCCGGCCAGTTCTACTTCACAGAGGTCAAGTGCCGTATTCAGGTCGAACATCCTGTCACCGAATTGGCAACGCGGCGTGACCTTGTGCGCGAACAGATTCGCATTGCGGCCGGTGAGCGGCTTGGCATCAGTCAGGAAGACATCCGCATTCGTGGAACGTCGATGGCTTGTCGGATCAACGCGGAGGATCCGTGGAACAATTTCCTCCCCAGTCCGGGCTTTCTGCGTCGCTTCCGTTTGCCGGGTGGTCCCTACGTGCGGGTGGACACCTATGCCTACAGTGGCTGCAATGTGTCGGCGCGCTATGACCCGATGCTTGCCAAGCTCAATGTGTGGGGAGAAACGCGGGAAGATTGTATGCAGCGGATGCGCCGTGCGCTCCAGGACTTTGCCATTTCAGGCATCCAGACAAACCTGCCGCTGTTTCAGCGCATTCTGGACGACCCGGATTTCATCGCTGGCGAGTACGACACCGGATTTCTGCAACGGCCATTGATACGCGCTCAGCAGGAAGTATCAGACGGGACGTTGCACGACCTGGCTGTTATCGCCGCTGTTGCCTATCAAGTGCGGTTGCAATCGCAACAGCCTGTGACCCCCGAGCGCTTGCTGCAAGGCTGGCATCGCTCAGGCCGCCAGTTGCCGGGTTAATCTGGCGAGGAGATACTATGACGATGGTAACTGTTACCGTTGATGGACAACAGTTTCAAGTTGACGTGACCTCATCATTGACGCACAACGATGACCTGACCGTCATTTGTAAGGGACAGCTGCGACATGTCTCCGTGTCGAGTATCGAAAGCGTTGAGCAGATCGAATGGGTTGTCATCGATGGCCGACCGTATGAGGTCGTCGTCGATCCCAACCTGCGCTGGATCAAGGTGTTCGACGGATTGCACCAGATCGAGGTCCAGGACAGAAGCATCAGCTTGGCGCGACCGGTCAGCGGCGACGGTCGTGTCAAGGCGCCGATTCCCGGGTTGGTTGTGCGTCTCTGCGTGGAACTGGGCGACGAGGTAGCAGTGGGCGAGCCGCTGCTGGTGCTTGAAGCAATGAAAATGGAAAACGAGATTCTCGCGCCGCGCAGCGGCAAGGTGACTGAACTCAATGTGTCTGAAGGCACCAGCGTCAAGCTGGGCGATCTGCTGGTCGAAATCTCCTGATCCAAAATTGCGGGTATGCGGCTTGAGCGGGTTGGAACGGACACGCCACTGGCGAAATGTCCCACCGGAAGGCGCAACTCCGATGAGGAAAGACTCACCGTGAACTCTTTGCGATTGCCTGAACCCAATGCGGTGACCAGCGAAGGAATTGCTTGCCTGCCCGGTGGGGATGCTGTTGCACAGCCAGATGGCCAGGCGGTCGACTACTGTCCCACCTGTGGACGGAGCGACGCGTTACTGGTCATCAGTGAGGTCATTTACTGTGTGGCCTGCGGCTATGCGTCCGACGGCGCGCGTGGCTGCACCTGATGACCTCCGGCGTGGGCGTGCCCCGCGATGAGATTCGTCTGACTGTGATTTGGCTGATTTGTCACAAGCTGCTATAATCCTGCCAATCGTCCCGGGAGGCCTTTTTCCGGGGCGCATTATTCCCACAACACTTGGTTTTTCCCGTTAAGTCTGAGCCAAGGAGGACACGAAGACGTGCGCAAGTTCTTTACGCCCCGCAACACAATTGTCATGGTAGTTGTGCTGGTCGCTATGATCGGCAGTGCCGTCCTGCTCAAGGTTCCCCTTCCCGCGATCATCCTTCCCGCCGAACCGATTTTCCATTTCGGGCCGATCACGCTGACCAACACGCTTATTGCGACGCTGATCGTCGATGTCATCCTTGTTGTGCTGGCCTTGCTTACTTCGCGCAAGCTGAAGGATGTGCCCGGCGGGCTGCAGAACCTGATGGAATGGTTTGTCGAGATCTTCTACAACCTCAACGAGGATATCGCCGGCAAGAAGATGGTGAAGAAACTCTTCCCGATCTTCATGACCATCCTGTTGTTCATCCTGGCTGCCAACTGGTTGGGACTCGTTCCGGGCGTTGACAGCATCGGCAAGCTCGAGCCGCTGGAGGAAGCCTACAAGATCGCCGGTGTGACTACCGGATACAAAGTGAAGGAATTGCCGCTCGGTATGAAGACTCTGGTTGTCGACGATGGGGCGTACACCCTGAGTCGGGCCGAGAAGGACGTCCTCGATGCGGAGAAGGAAGCGGAAGCAGAACACAGCGGTGAAGGCGAGACCGCGGTGCATCATGAAAGCGAGATCGGCTACTACGTTCTGTCACCGTTCGTCCGTCCACCGGCCACGGACCTGAATGTGCCGCTGGCCATTGCGTTGATCTCGGTCGTCTGGACACAGATCATCGGCGTGCAGGCGCTTGGCGGCTCGTATTTCCGCAAGTTCTTCCTGCCAAACATGACCGGCATGAAGGTAATCGACCTGTTCGTGGGTATCCTCGAGTTGGTCAGCGAGTTCGCCAAGATCATCTCCTTCACCTTCCGTCTTTTCGGCAATGTGTTCGCGGGCGCGGTGCTGTTGTTCGTCATGACATTCCTGGTGCCGTTCTTTGTCCCGCTGCCTTTCTATGGCCTTGAGGTGTTCGTCGGCTTCATGCAAGCCTTCGTGTTCGCGATTCTGACTCTCATCTTCATGTCCATGGCCGTTGTCGGTCACGGCCCTGACGGTGATCATCACTAGATCTGTAATCCGCGTTCGGTGAACAGCAGACAGGTATCTGCCGTCAGCCGGAAGCGATTACGGTTCCCGACACGCACTATGTACTACGCAATACGTAATGCAGAACCTTGCGCTAATTCGAGTTTTCGGCGCATAAACTCATCCCAAGGAGGACATCACACATGGGAGTAGAAATCCTCGCTCCAGCATTGGCCATTGGTTTGGGCGCTATTGGCCCAGGTATCGGCGTTGGTCTTCTGGTCGCAGGGGCAATGGAGGCCATCGGTCGCAATCCCGAGGCCGCTGGCGAGATCCGCACCAACATGATTCTGGGCATCGTCTTCGCAGAGGCTATCGCGATCTATGCGCTGGTTATCGCGCTGTTGCTCCTCTTCGTCGGCGCGCCCGGCCTTACTGGGTGACGTTGTTTCCGTGAAGGACAACCCCACGCATCAGGCAAGAAGGAGGTGCCGGATTGGACGCACTAAGTAGCCTTGGCATCAACGGCCCATTCCTGCTGGCGCAGATTGTAAACTTCTTTGTCTTGCTGTTTCTCTTGCAGCGCTTTCTCTTCAAGCCTCTGGTAAAGATGCTTGATAGCCGTAAGCAGCGAATCGCCGAGGGATTGCAAGCAGCGGAGATGGCGCGGCGCGAAGCAGAAGCTGAACGGGCCCAATTGCAGTCACAGATGGATTCGGAACGGCGCGGCGCTATGGAGCGTATTGCAGCCGCTTCCAAGCGCGGCGAGACTCTGGCCGATGAGATCGAAGCCAGCGCCCGCCAGGACGCGCAACGAATCCTGGATCAGGCGCGCGAAGAAGCCCTTCGTGAGCGCGAACGCATTCTCGCCGACGCGCAGAACGAAATCGCAGAGCTGGCATTGCTGGCAGCCGAGAAGGTCATCGGCCGCGAGCTGAGCAATCGCGAGGCACAGCGCACCTATGTTAACGAGTTCTTGACCGCCTCAACAGCCAATGGGACAGCGAGGAACTAACGTGAGCGCAAGCAGCGAGGTACAGGTTTACGCAAGAGCTGCCTTCGAGACTGCAATCAAGGACTGGCTTACCAACCTGGAGCACATTGCTGGCGCCATCGATCGCAGCCCCGACCTGCTCAAGCGACTGGCCGACGACGCCAGCAGCTTTGAGGTCAGGCAGGCAGTTCTGACGCCGCTCATGCGTGAGAACATTCCGGCGCCAGTACGAAACTTCGTCTTTGGCATGTTGGCCAACGGCGATATCGCCGTTCTCAACGATGTCGTGGCGGAGTTACACAGCCTTGGCGCCGTGATCGGCGGGCCGAAAGCGGTGCTTGCTGAGGTGACCAGCGCTGTCGAGTTGACAGGCGAAGAGCGCACAGCCATCGAGAAGCGCCTGATCGACCAGTTTGGTCTTGGCCTGGAATTCCGGTTCCTCGTTGACCCGGAGATTCTGGGCGGTCTTCTCATTCGCGTCGGCGACAAACTGCTGGATACCAGCGTCGCCAGCCGCCTGGCTTCGATGCGCCAAAGCCTGGGACTCTCAGGTTAGGTCTCTGGAGGACAATTAGATGGCAGTACGCTCTCAGGATCTGGCGATGCTGATTCGCCAGCAAATCGAAAGCTTCGAAGCGCCACAGCGGATGGTGAACGTCGGCACGGTGGTGGAAGTCGGCGACGGCATTGCCCAGGTCGTCGGCTTGACCAACGCAGCTGCCAGCGAGCTGGTGGAGTTCCCCAGCGGCACGTTGGGCATCGTGTTCAACCTGCGCCAGGACTCCGTTGGCATCATCATCATGGGTGAGTACAGCGACATCCAGGAAGGCGACCTGGTGCGAGCCACCGGGCGGATCGTCTCTGTGCCTGTCGGTGACGCCCTGGTTGGACGCGTCGTCAACGCGGTCGGCCAGCCCATCGACGGCAAAGGCCCCATTGAAACCAGCAAGTTCCGCCCCGTCGAGCGTATCGCGCCCAACGTGGTCGTGCGCAAGGCTGTGGACACGCCCGTGCAGACAGGCATCAAAGCGGTCGACTCGATGATTCCCATCGGCCGCGGCCAGCGCGAGTTGATCATTGGTGACCGGCAGACCGGCAAGACGGCCATTGCCATCGACACCATCATCAACCAAAAGGGCAAGGACCTGACCTGCATCTACGTCGCCATCGGCCAGAAGCGCGCGCAGGTGGCCCAGGTGGTTGCCACGCTGGAACAGTACGGCGCAATGGAACACACCATTGTCGTCTCGGCCACCGCATCTGAACCGGCTGCGCTGCAATACATTGCACCTTACGCAGGTTGCGCCATGGGCGAAGAGTTCATGGAGCAGGGCAAGGATGCGCTGATTGTCTACGACGACCTCAGCAAGCACGCCCAGGCATACCGCCAGGTATCGTTGCTGATGCGCCGCCCGCCCGGCCGTGAGGCGTATCCCGGCGACGTGTTCTACCTGCACAGCCGGCTGCTGGAGCGTGCGGCCAAGCTCGACTCCGAGTTTGGCGGTGGCAGCTTGACAGCCCTGCCCGTCATCGAGACCCAGGCCAACGACGTGTCGGCCTATATCCCGACCAACGTGATCTCCATCACCGACGGTCAGATTTACCTCGAGTCGGACCTGTTCTACGCTGGCGTGCGCCCGGCCCTCAACGTGGGCATCAGCGTCAGCCGCGTCGGTTCGGCCGCCCAGACCAAGGCCATGAAGCAGGTCGCAGGCCGTCTGAAGCTGGAACTGGCCCAGTTCCGCGAGCTGGCAGCCTTTGCCCAGTTCGGATCAGACCTCGACGAGTCGACTCAACGCCAGCTTGATCGCGGTCAGCGGCTGACCGAGCTGCTCAAGCAGCCGCAGTACCAGCCGGTCGCACTCGACAAGCAAGTCATGTCGATCTACGCCGGCACCAACGGCTTACTTGATCAGGTGCCGGTGGGCCGGATAGCTGAGTGGGAGCAGGCGTTCTACCAGTTCATGGACTCCAGCCACCCATCGATTGGCCAGGCAATTTTGCGCGAGCAGAAGCTGGACGACAGCACGATCGAGGGCCTGCGAGTCGCCATCGACGACTTTAACAAGGAATTCCTGGGCTAGCGTCGACCATTGCAGGGCGATATTCCAGAATGTTTCTCGCCTCCGCAGGGAGGCTCCCGTGCTTCTGACCGGCCTGTGTGGCTGGTTGGTCGCCCGGTTTGCAGATGAGTTGAGTTGTATGTTTCGGAGGTGTATGACAGGGTGATGTCCAACTATCGAAAGTTGCTTGTTTTGGGCTTGCTGGCTGCGTTGCTAGTATTGGCAGCGGCGTGCAATCGGCAACCTGAAGGCGAGCCGTCACCCGTTCCAGCCACCGTCGCGCCGGTCGAAGCTACAGATGCGCCACCGCCGACGCCTGCTGACACGCCGACCTTGTCTCCATCGGACACGCCCACATCGCTGCCTGTTACAGACGCTGATGTGGACCGCGCGCTGACCGTCGTGCGCGATTTCCTCGGCCAACTCTCCACCGGCGCCTATCGCGAGGCCTACGGCTCGCGGCTGACTACTGCCGGTCAGGAACGGCTTTCCGAGCTAATCCTTGGACGGCTGGCTCTCAGCAACCCGCATATCAGCTTCTTTGAGTTGCTGGGCGCGGAACCGCAGGGAGATCGCATCAGCGTCGATGTTGTGTGGCGTGAAACCTATGACGGCCAGGGCGATGTTGGCGACCAGCAGGCCAGCGTGTTGCTGGCCCGTCAGGACGACACCTTCCTGGTGGACGACATCGAACTGGGAACGTTCGAACCGGCAGCGACACCGATCCCGCCGTCCCTGCCGCGGGCTGACGTCCTCACCCAGACGCCTACAGTGGGACAACCGCTGAGCGTTCGGGCCAGTGGGTTCCAGGGCGGTGAAACGATCCTGGCCTGGCTGGAGCTTCCCGATGGCGTTACGCTTGACCCGGTATTCGGAGTTTCCGACGCCGACGGTACTTTTGAAACGACCTATGACGGATCGGTGATCGCCGGCCTGGAAGCCGGCAACTGGATCTGGTGGGTGCAGGCCCTGCGCGACTCTGGCCGCAACGCCGGCATCACGTTCGCCGTTGCGCCCGAGCCCACCGCAGCGCCAACCGAACCACCAACTGCGACGCCACGTCCGGTTGTCGTTCAACCAACGCAGCCGCCTGCCGTGCCGCCAACCCAGGCGCCGCCGACCGATACACCGGCGCCCAGCACGGCATACGGTGCGCCGATCCTGTTGTGGCCCGAGCCGTTGACGTCGCGTGAGTACAACTCGGCCCTGATCGTCGAGTTCCAGCCGGTCGCGGAAGAGTTGGCATTCGACGAGTATTACCAGTTGAACATGACCGCGACCGACCAGCAAGGAAACGTCTACAACGGTGGCTCGATCCAGGGCAAGGGCGACGTCTGTTCCGGACAGTACAGTGTGCCATGCCGGCAGCTGATCGCCGACGAGCGGTTCATGAGACCATTCTTCCTGGATGGCGTCGAAGCCCGCCTCGACTGGTCAGTTCAGGTGGTGCAAGATGCGGGGATTGGCCAGTTCACCCCGGTCAGCCCACCGAGCGAAGTGCGTGAGGTCATCTTGAAGCCGCAGTCCCAGTAGCCGCATGACGACTAGCGCCCGGCTTGTTGCCAATATCGCCAGGACTCCCGAGCGCGGCACGGGCCGGTCTTGACCAAGATTAGGTGCCGGTTACCCGACTGACATACGTCACGAAAGAATTTGATCCATGGCAGCCGATCGTGAAATCAGGCGACGCATTCGCAGCGTCAAGAACATCGCCAAAGTCACGCGTGCAATGGAGGCCGTTTCAGCTTCCAAGATGCGCCGTGCACAGGCGCAGGTTGAGGCAACCCGTCCCTACGCGGACCGGGCGTGGGAGGTGCTCACCTTCCTGGCCCGGCTGCGCCAGAGCCAGGCGGACCTGCAACCGCTGCTCCAGTCGCGCGAGGTCAATAAAGTCAGCCTGGTGCTGATCACAGCAGACCGCGGCCTGGCAGGCGGGCTGAACAGCGCGATCATCTCGCACGCCGCCCGCCATATCCGACAGTGGGAAAACGAAGGCAAGGAAGTTACCGTGGTGACGGTGGGCAAGAAGGGCCGCGACTGGATGGCCCGCTACGGCCCGCCCATGCGCGCCACATTCATCAACATCGGCGACCGGCCGGTGAGCGATGCGCTGGATGTGCGCGCGGCCAAGGCAACCGGGGCCGACATCCAGTCTGTAGCGCCGATTGCACGCGTAGTCATCGAAGATTTCACCGATCATTTCTGCGACGCTGTCTACCTCGGTTACACCGATTTCCACACTGTGCTCAACCAGGAGCCGGTGATCCGCCAGTTGTTGCCGATTGTACCTGGCACGCCCACCGCTCCCATGGCGCCCGACTACATCTTCGAGCCGGACGCACAGACGGTGCTCAACATGGTGCTCTACAACGTGACCGAGCTGCAGATCCTGCAAGGTCTGTACGAATCCATCGCCAGCGAGCACGCCGCACGCATGGTGGCAATGCGCAACGCAACCGACGCCGCCAACGATTTGATCGCCGACCTGACGCTGAGCTACAACAAGGCTCGCCAGGAAAAAATTACCAAAGAACTGCTCGACATTGCAGCCGGCGCCAATGCGCTGGCCGCTTAACCAGTATTCAGGAAACAGTTATCGGTAAACAGTATCGGAAGCTACGTTTTGGTCATTGCTAACGCTTCAGCGCCTGCTGATTACTGGTCACTGATTACCGATTACTGATTACTGAAATGCGGAGGACGCACTTTTATGGCCACGAACGGAAGTAACGGTCGCTCGCTCGGAAAAATCATCTCCATTCTCGGCCCGGTGGTGGACGCTGAGTTCCCCGAAGGACACCTGCCTGAGATCTACGGCGCTGTCGAGATACCGCTGGACGAGGGCGGCGTATTGGTCTGTGAGGTACAGGCACAGCTTGGCAACAGCCAGGTGCGCACGATCGCGATGTCCTCCACCGACGGCCTCCGCCGCGGCATGGATGTGATCAACACAGGTGCGCCGATCACGGTGCCCGTGGGACCGGCAACGCTGGGACGTCTTTTCAATGTCCTCGGTGTCCCCCTGGACGAAGGCCCTGAGATCGTAACTGAAACGCGCTATCCGATCCACCGCCTTGCCCCGACTTTCGCCGAGCAATCGACGCGTGCTGAGGTCTTCGAGACCGGCATGAAGGTCATTGACCTGGTAGCTCCCTTTACCAAGGGTGGTAAGACCGGCGTCTTCGGCGGCGCGGGTGTCGGCAAGACGGTCATCATCCAGGAGTTGATTCACAGCATCGCCAAGTTCCACGAAGGCTACTCCGTCTTCGCCGGCGTAGGCGAACGCAGCCGCGAGGGCAATGACCTCTGGCACGAGATGCGTGACAGCGGCGTTATCGATAACACCGTGCTGGTCTTCGGCCAGATGAACGAGCCGCCCGGCGCACGTCTGCGGGTCGGCCTGACCGGCGTGACCATGGCCGAGTATTTCCGTGACCAGGGCCGTGATGTGTTGCTCTTCATCGACAACATCTTCCGCTTCGTGCAGGCCGGTTCTGAGGTTTCGGCGCTGCTGGGACGTATGCCATCGGCCGTGGGCTACCAGCCGACGCTGGGCACCGAGATGGGCGAGCTGCAGGAGCGCATCACTTCCACAACCCGTGGATCGATCACCTCGATGCAGGCCATCTACGTGCCGGCCGACGACTACACCGACCCGGCCCCGGCAACGACCTTCGCCCACCTGGACGCCACCATTTCGCTGGAGCGCGCCCTGGCCGAACAGGCGCTCTTCCCGGCCGTTGACCCGCTGGCATCTTCCAGCCGCATCCTCGACCCGCTGATCGTCGGCGATGAGCATTACGAGGTGGCCCGCGGCGTGCAGCGTACGTTGCAGCGCTACAAGGACCTGCAGGACATCATCGCCATTCTGGGCGTCGAGGAACTGAGCGAAGACGACAAGCTGGTCGTCGCTCGTGCCCGCCGCGTGCAGCGTTTCCTCACCCAGCCGATGTTTGTGGCCGAAGTCTTCACCGGCACTCCCGGCGCCTACGTCAAGCTGGAAGACAACGTGCGCGGCTTCAAGGAGATCCTGGAAGGCAAGCACGACGACCTGCCCGAGCAGGCGTTCTACATGGTTGGCACCATCGAAGACGCCCGCGCCAAGGCAGAAACGCTGCGAGCTGGCAAGTAGCGGCCGAGAGTGATCAGTGACCAGTGGTCAGTAATCAGTCGTCGGAATAGAACAGTCTGACGTTTACCGCCAACTGATCACCGAACACTGATTACTGATAACCGCTCACCGGAGGCACGTCATGGCTGAAACCATGCACTTTGAGTTTATTGCGCAGGAACGCATCATCTACCAGGATGATGTCAACATGGTTCTCGCACCCGGCGCATCGGGCATCCTCGGCATCCTGCCGCGCCACGCGCCGCTGATGACCGTGATTGTCCCCGGCGAGTTGGTCGTCAAGAAAGAGGGCCAGCCGGATCGCTTCTACGCCGTCGGTGGTGGCTTCATGGAAGTGCGTCCCAACAAGGTGATCCTGCTGGCGCGCTCCGGTGAAGAGGCAGAGGAGATCGACATCGAGCGGGCTCGCGAGGCCCGCCAACGGGCCGAGGAACTGTTGGCCGAGGGCGTTGCCGACAGCGAGGAACGCCGCCGGTCGATGGAACAAGCCTTGCGCCGCTCCAGGGTTCGTCTCAAGGTCGCCGAGCGCCGCCGCAAGGCGCCCGCTCGTGGCCCGATCCCGCGAGATATGGAAGAGTAGCGGCTGCGCGTTCACAACTGACTCAAGGCGGGGCCAGGTGGCGTATTTTGCCTCTGGCCCCGTTTTCGTTATACTGGCAAGAGCATTTGTACCACGGAGATAACTTTGTTTGAAAAGCTAATTGGCATCGACCTCGGCACTGTCAACGTCCTCGTTTACGTCAGCGGCAAGGGCATCGTATTACAAGAACCGTCGGTCGTCGCAATATCTGAACGCGATAGTAAAATCGTCGCCGTCGGCCACGAAGCACGCGATATGCTCGGGCGTACGCCTGAAAGTATCGAAGTGGCGCGGCCGCTGCGGGCCGGCGTGGTGGCCGACTACGTGGTCACCGAAGCCATGCTGCGTTACTTCATTCGCAAGGCCGTCGGGCGCAACCCGCTGCTGCGGCCGCGGGTGATGATCAGCACGCCCCGCGGCGTTACCAGCGTCGAGAGTCGTGCGGTCAAGGACGCGGCCGAGCAGGCGGGCGCCAAGGAAGCCTACCTGATCCCCGAGCCGCTGGCGGCTGCCTACGGCGCCGGCATGCCCATCGGCACGCCCACCGGCAACATGATCGTAGACATCGGCGGCGGCACCACCGAAGCGGCCGTGGTGTCCATGTACGACATCGTCGTCTGGAGCAGCGTGCGCGTCGGCGGCAACCGCATCGACGATTCGATCATCAACTACGTGCGCAAGAAGTACAACCTGCTGATCGGCGAGCAGACGGCCGAGGAGATCAAGATCAAGATCGGCTCCGCACTGCCGCTGGAAGAAGACCTGACGCTGGAGGTGCGCGGCCGCGACCAGGTGGCCGGCCTGCCGCGCACTATCGTGATCAGCTCCGAAGAGGTGACCGAAGCCATCGCCGAGCCGCTTTCCGCCATCGTCACCACCGTCAAACAGACGCTGGAGAAGACGCCGCCCGAGCTGGCCGCGGATATCATCGATCGTGGCATGGTGATCACCGGCGGCGGGTCGCAACTGCGCTACATCGACGACCTGATGACCAGGGAGACCGGCGTGCCCTGCTACGTGGCCGAGAACCCCATGGCGTGCGTGGCCATCGGCGCCGGCAAGGCGCTGGAGAACTACGCCGTAATGCGCCGCAGCCTGCCGGAGACGTAACCGAATGATAGGGTGACAAAAAACTTGCGACCTGCACCCTGAGAACCGCGGATTCAGAGGAAATCACGGATCAGTCTGCAACTTGTCACCTGCAACCTGCAATTCTAACGGCCGCCCGGACGACGACCTCCAGGCGGCCGCTTCTTTTTGTCCATGTCTACCTATGCATTCCTGCGCCGGTCGCAGCCCGTACCGGTTGAATATCGCTCGGTTTTTCGCCACCTGTACTGGGACATCGCCTGGTACGGCGTGCTCAGCGGCAGCGCGATCGCGTTTCTGACCGTCTACGCGACGCGCCTGGGCGCCAGCCCGTTCATGGTCGGTCTGCTGACGGCCGGCCCGGCGGTGATCAACCTGATGTTCACGCTGCCCACCGGGCGCTGGCTGGAGAGTCGCCCCATCGGCCCGGCGGTCTTCTGGTCGTCGGTGTTCAATCGCTTTTTCTATCTGATCTGGGTGGTGATTCCCTGGCTGTTCCTGCCACAGGGCCAGCTATGGGCGTTTGTGCTGGTGACGCTGCTGATGAGCATCCCTGGCACGGCGCTCTCGGTGGGCTTCAACGCACTCTTTGCCGAGGCCGTGCCCACCGAATGGCGCGGCCATGTCACCGGCATCCGCAACGCCGTGCTGTCGGTCGCCTTCGTGGCTGCCACGCTGGTGTCTGGGCAGATCCTGGCGCGGGTGGCCTTTCCACTCAACTACCAGATCGTGTTCGCCATCGGCCTGCTGGGCGCAGCGATGAGCAGTGTCCACGTCTACTTCGTTCGCCCTGTCGGCGGCCACAGCGAAGATCCCTCCAGTTGGCGCAATCTGGGCGATCTGGCGTCACCTGGCCGCTTGCGCGGCGCGGTCAGCGGTGTTCGCACCAGCGTTGGGCTACGCTTTCTGGTCAGCAAACAACGGGTGCGGAGCCTGCTGCGCTTCGAGATATTGTCCGGTCCCTTTGGCATCGTGCTGCTTGGCTTGTTCGCATTTCACCTCGCCCAATACCTGGCAATTCCGTTGTTTCCGCTGGTTTGGGTCAATGATCTGAACTTCTCAGACGACCTGATCAGTTTCAGCCAGGCGCTGTTCTATGTCGCGGTGTTCGTGGGGTCTACACAGCTCAGCCGACTGGTCAAGCGCTTCGGCAATCAGCGCGTCACGGCGGCCGGTGTGCTGCTGTTGGCCCTGTACCCGGCAATCTCGGCGGTGATGCGCGGTCCCTTCCTGTTCATGGTAGTTTCGTTGTTGGGCGGCGCGGCATGGTCGCTGGTCGGCGGCGGCATCGCCAACTATATCCTCGATCGCACACCGCATGACGACCGTCCCGCCCATCTGGCGTGGTACAACCTGGCGCTGAACGGGGCGATCCTGCTGGGCGCGCTGGGCGGCCCGTTGCTGGCTGACGTGGTGGGGATCACCGCAGCGCTCTTCATCGCTGCCGGCGCACGAGCGATCTCCGGCGTCTACATCTGGCGCAGGGGATGAGGCTGGTTATTGATTGACACGGTTGAAGACCGGTTACGTCGAGGGGAATATCAAGGTTCGTAGCGGACCTTCAGTGGTATCATAAAGCGGGTTGCGCTGAGCGAATGATGTTGACCGTTACGCTGGTCATATTGTCTTCCGACAACGCTCGACCTGCGAAGAGCAGCTCAAGTCCCAGTGGAATGCCTGCAGCGTCAACGTCCACAAACACATTCTTGCCTGCTTCTAACGTATCGTCTATCTCGCCTTCACGGAGCCGAATATACATGGCATCTGCTTCTGGATCGTAATCTATTCTCATACTTTGTTACCTGTTGACGATTTTTGGGTTGATCACCGTCAAGATCAGATAGGTATCAGGTTCAATTTCCCGATACACGACTCTCACTTCTCGGTCGTCGTACGACTTAACAGCAGTTTCCTCATCGCCATCTCCAGGCAAGATCTCGTCGGGCAATTCGATCGTCTCAGTAATCTGTTCCTCGGAAACCTTGCGCTGTCTGATACGTTGCAAAGCGTGACGTGTGAAGATAATTTGCATGTGAGTCAGAGCTCAAGCCTGTTCGCTTCGCCACAAAGCATAGAATTGGGGCTTATCTCGGCCGAGAACCACCAGAGATATGGAGATCGGCTCCTATTTGTAACTATTCAGCCTACACCAAACCAGTGAATGAAATTCACTGGCTGAAAGTACGAAGGCCCCTCAGGGCCTGGCCGACCGACTCCCAGCGGCTGAGGCCGCTTCGTGCTTTCAGCCGGGGGATTTCAATCCCTGGGCGGAGGCAGACTGAATAGTCACTCCTATTTTATCCAACATCTTCGTATTCGCACAGATTGGTCACGGTCGATAGCACCGCTCACCGCTCACGGTTTACCAATTACCTACGGAAACCCACTACCTGTGCGGGCACACCTACCGCAATCGCGTTGGCCGGCACGCTTTCCGTTACCACCGCGCCCGCGCCAATAACTGCGCCGTCGCCGATGGTCACACCGTCCAGCACCGTAACGCCAACCCCCAGCCACGCGCCGTCGCCGACTACGATACCGCCTTTGCTGCGTAGCGGCTGGGCCGCGATCTCCTCACCGGCCGCGAAGCTGTGGTCGTAGGGGTAGAACGAACAGTTGGGCGCGATCTGGACCCGTGCGCCGATGCGGATCGGCCCGGCAAACGCAGTGAACTGGCAGCGCGGCTGAACGTGTGTGTCCTCGCCGATGGACAGGCTGCCGCCCGGGCCAGTCTCGACGATGCAGTCGCGGTAGAGGTGAACCCGCTCGGCCAGCGTCACCGGCCCGCCGCCCGGATGTTGAAAGATCGTCACCCGCTCGTCCACGAAGCAGCCGGCAGCCAGCGCAATATCGTCGCCGTAGATCGTTGCCGACGGAGCGACGTAGCCGTTGCGTCCCAGTCGGGCCAGCGGGCGGCGGGCTTTGTAGGGCGGCTGACCCAGCGCAGCCAGCCGCATACAGAACCGTCCCCAACGGCTCAGGTTGCTGCGGCGCATCCAAATCACGCTCCAACGACTGGTCATGCAATCCTCCGACGGGTAAGTACGCGGCCAGGACCGTCAGTCCTTTCACTGGTAGGTTGCCACAGCCGCGGCGAACGCCTCATGCAGGCTGCTCTGCGGCAGGCCCAATTCCTCAATGGCGCGGCCCGGATCAGCCGTCAGGCTCGACGGGCGTCTGCCGCCGGAACGTTGGGCAGCAGGCGGCACGGGCAGGCCTGACACGTCCGACAGCAGCGCCAGAAACGCTTCCTCGCTCAGATTTCCCGCGTGATGGCCTAGTATATAGCGTTGACCAGATTGCCCTAGTTCGGCTGCCAGGATATGCCCGACGGCGATGTCCTGCACCGGGCAGAGGTTCATGCCGCCGGTCGGGTAATCAGGCCGCTGGCCGGCCATGAAGTCAGCGAAACGCTGCCCGGTAGCCGTCGGTTTTGTGTCGCCTGCGCCCACCGGCGCCGTCGGCTGCACCACCACCACATCCAGCCCGCGGCTGGCCCACAGCAGCGCTGCCGCTTCGCCCAGCCACTTGGAACGCACGTATTCGCTGCCCGTGTGCCACAGATTGAACGGCGTGTTTTCGTCCGGCAGCGACCCGTCGACCGGTCTCCCGACCACACCTATCGTGCTGGTGTGCACGACCCGGCTCACGCCGGCAGCCGCGGCAGCTTCCAAGACGTTGCGCGTGCCGGTGACGTTAACAGCGTGCATTTGCCGGGCATCCTCGGGCCGCGGACTATAGAACGCTGCCACATGGAAGAGTGCGTCGCAGCCGGTCAGCCGGCCGCGCCACGGGTCCGGTTCGAGCAAATCGCCCGTCACCCATTCGACATCGCCTGGCAGATCCTCGCGGCCGGCTGCTGCGCCGCGGCGGGTCAGCGCGCGCACCTGCACGCCGCGAATCAGCAATTGCCGCAGCAGATGGCTGCCGACAAACCCGTCGCCGCCGGTCACAAACGCGCAGCGCAACTCAGCCATGGGCAGACCTTGCCGCGGGGCGCAGCAGGCGACGCGCTGCCTGCCGCCAGCGCGCCTCCGGCGGATTGGCTGCCGCGACCAGACGGGCTGAAGCATTCGACCAGTCGCCGTCGCCGCCGCGGGGCAGATCGATGCCGGGATACCAGCTATAGCGCTTGACGTGCAACCGGGCAGGTTGCAAGCGGCGCAGAAAAGCCTCGCTGCGCTCCAGCGACTGCGACGACTGGTCCGGCAAGCCAACCATCACGAACACCCGGCACACGATCCCGGCCCGCCGGCTGGCGTTGACCACCTCAATGACATGGTCGAGATAGGCCTGCCCCGCTGCTTCGTCCCGGACACGGCCAATCGCTGCCAGCAGTTCCGGGTCGCCGCTTTCGATGCCAATTTTGATCGTGTCACAGCCGGCCGCGCGCAACGCGTCCAGCAGCGACGCGTCGAAATGCTCGGGCCGGCTTTCGCACTCCCACGCCATCGGAAGCTCCAGCCGCACCAGTTCCGAGCAGAGCGCCAGCACGCGGCTGCGGTCGCGTGCAAAGACCGGATCGCGAAACATCACCCGTCGCGCGTGCCTATCACGCGCCAGAAAAGCCATTTCCTTGGCCGTACGCGCGGGGGATTGGATGCGATGCTCCATGCCCTGCGCGGCGACATAGGGGCAAAATCCGCAGCCGGCGGGACAGCCACGGCTGCTGAGAACCGTCAGGAAGGGGTAGGACGTCCCGGCAAAGATATCCCAGGCTGGAACTGGCAGCGAGTCCAGATCGGCCAGCAGGCCGGCCGGCCAGTAAGCTGCGGGCGCCAGCTCATAGGGATTGATCACCCGGCCCGGCTTCTCTTCACCGGCCAGCAGACGGCGCGCCGCGGCCGGCAGCGCCAGATCCGGTTCGCCCGCCACCATCAGATCCACGAGATCACTGAAAACGTGGTCCACCTGCCGATAGCTGAGCGATGGACCGATCGCCAGCACTTTGAGCAGCGGCTTGCGCAGGCGCAGTTCGTTGAGGAACGCGCGGTCGGCTGCCAGCGTGCCATAGCTCACCGGCAGCACCAGCAGATCGGTGGCCGGCAGGGTGTCAAGGGTGTGCGCCGCGTCGAGACCCAGCCCGACCGCGTCCAGTCCACTCACATGCCAGCCCTGGCCGCGCATTACAGCCGCGCAGGATGCCAGCAGATGTGGCGGATAGGTAAAGGCGCCGGCCGCCTCGACCAGCACGCCCATGCCGGCAGAACCCTCGCGGTTGGCGCTGGCGCCGGGCGGGCTGGGTGGATTGAGGAACAGAACATTTGGGGACATAGGAGACGCCAATAGAACGCAATACCGGCGCGCGTCGCCCGATTGGTCTTGAAGATGGCAGAGAACGATACCAGTTGGCTGCGACGCGTCCGCTTGAATTATACGTCCATGGTCAGAACGGGCAAGCGGTGACACAGGCAGCGCAAGATCGGCTGTATCGCCTCGCGTCACCTATGATCAGACTGGCTTGCCCAAAATGGTCAACAAGGGTATACATCAATTGCAGCTACGCATCTTGAACTTGGTAGGCTGAACAGCTACGACCGAGGTATGACATGACACTACGCGACTTCATAGCTGAAGCTCAGAAACTGGGCTTGCTGATAGACATCAACAAGCGCGTCGATCCCAACCTGGAGATGGCGCCGGTTATTGCCGCGCTGGATGGGCGGCCGGTGATGTTCAACGACGTGGCCGGCAGCGAGTTCCGGGTGTTGTCGGGTCAGTGCTCGGACCGGCGTCATTTCGCGCTGGCGCTGGGATGTGCAATCGATGACCTGGTGTTTCGCCTGGCCGACGCCTATTCGTCACCGCAGACGCCGCCACTGGTGTCCCGATCTGACGCGCCCTGCCAGCAGGTGGTCATGTCGCCGCCCGACCTGCAACGCATCCCCTTTCTGACCCACTATCCCGACGACGCCGGACCGTATGCGACCGCTGCAATTGCTATCGTCAACGACCCCGACAGCGGCCCCAACGTCAGCTTCCATCGCTGTCTGCGGCTGGATGCGACCCACCTTGCCGCAAGAATCGTCGAGCGGCGCGGCACCGACAGCGCCCTCAAAAAGACGCCAGGCGATCTGCCGGTTGCCATCTGCATTGGTCTGCCGCTGCATGTGCTGCTGGCGGCCAGCATGGCGCCGCCGCCCGGTGTGGATGAACTGGCCATCGCCAACGCGTTGGCCCCGACGTCAGTCGTCCGCTGCCTGACCAATGACCTGCACGTGCCGGCCGAGGCCGAATTCGTGCTGGAAGGGCGGATCACCCATCGCACCGTGGCCGAAGGGCCGTTCGTCGATCTGACCGAGACCTGGGACATCGTGCGCCAGCAGCCGGTGATCGAGATCGACTGCATCACCCATCGCCGCGACGCCATCTATCATGCCCTGCTGCCGGGAATGCTGGAACACAAGCTGCTGATGGGCATGCCACGCGAGCCGAGCATCTACGCCGCGGTCAACGCCGTCTGCACCTGCCGCAACGTCAGCATCACACCGGGCGGCGCGTCGTGGCTGCACGCCGTGGTCCAGATCGACAAGCAGCATGCGGACGACGGCCGCAAGGCAGCCGAAGCGGCTTTCCGCGGCCATGGGTCGCTGAAGCACGTCGTGGTGGTGGACGGCGACATCGACCTCTACGACCCGCACGACGTGGAGTGGGCGATTGCGACCCGCTTCCAGGCTGACCGCGATCTGATGGTCTGGGAAGACCAGCCCTCATCGTCGCTGGACCCGTCGGCCACCCATGTGCCCGGCCAGAAAAGCCGCAGCGCCAAGATGGCCCTGGACGCGACTATTCCGTGGGATCGGCCCGACGGCTGCACGCGGCTGCACGAGTTTCAGCGGGTGCCGTTCCCCAAGGCGGACGTGAGCGAGTATCTGTAACCTATGGCCAGCCAACTGCGCTTGTTCATCGCAATCGAACTGACGGAAGCGCTGCGAACATCGCTTGCTGCTTTGCAGAATGACCTGAAACGTCAATTGTCACCGAGGGTTGTCCGCTGGACGAACCCTGACGGCATCCACCTGACGCTCAAGTTCCTGGGGGACACACCGGCTGATCGGGTCGAGGCGATTGCGCGGGCGATGGAAGCGGCTGCGGTCAGCTTCGCGCCGTTTAGCTTCACGGTCGCCGGTTTCGGTTGTTTCCCCAACCTGCGACGCGCCAAAGTCCTGTGGGTTGGCCTGCCCGAAATGCCCAAGGCGCTGGCCGGGTTGCAGCGCGCCACCGATCTGCATTTGACGCGCCTGGGTTTCGACAAGGAGACCCGTTCCTTCTCACCGCACTTGACGCTGGGGCGAGTCAACAAGGACATTTCGAGAGCAGATCGGGAAAAGCTGGTCGGCGTGGTTGCTCAAGCACAGGTCGGCGTGTTGGGAACGGTACCAGTTCTTGAGACGGTACTGTTTCAAAGCGATCTGCGGCCTGGCGGCGCAATCCACACGGCGCTGGCGCGGGCAAAGCTGAGGGAGACTGACCAATGAAGGTCACAATCGGGCCACGGGTGGCCGTTATCGGTGGCGGGACGTGCAGCGAAGCGGAGGCAGTCCTCGCGGAAGAGGTAGGCCGGCTGCTGGCGCGGGCCGGCGTGGTGCTGCTGACGGGTGGCCGCGGCGGAGTGATGGAAGCTGCCAGCCGCGGCGCGGCTCAAGCTGGTGGGCTGGTGGTCGGTATCCTGCCCGGCGAGGACGCGCACCGGGCCAATGCGTGGGTGACGCTGCCGATCGTTACCGGTCTGGGTGAGGCGCGCAATACCGTGTTGATACGCACCGCACAGGCCGTCATCGCCGTCGGCGGCGAATTTGGCACGTTATCGGAGATCGCGTTCGCGCTGAAATTCGGGCGTCCGGTGGTTGGCATCCAGACGTGGCAAGCAGTTGACGGCAGCGGTGAAACTCTCCCCATCCGCCGCGCCGCGTCCGCCGCAGAGGCGGTCGAGATTACCTTGCGATGGCTGGACGACAATCCATAGGCCGGCGCAAGTCTCCCGCTGTTTCGCGCCTTTCCCTCTTTTCCTTCCTTTCCCCTACAGTTCCATCTCATACACCCGATACGTCTTGTAGAGCTGCGCGCCCAGATTCTCGATGATGCGGTTCATGTCGATGTTGTTGGCCAGGATCCAGCTTGCTTCCATGAAACGATAGCCGTTTTCCATCGCTGATTTGGCAGTCTCGTAGATCAACAAGCCGTCGGCGCCCAGATGGCGGTATTCCGGCAGCACACCAAGCGCCCACACCCTGGCCCAGTTGATCTTGTTCTGGTAGCGCAGCGCTTGAATGATGCCAAAGGGGAAGAGGTGCCCCTTCATCTTCTTGAGCACGAAGTTGGCGTCGGGCAGAGTTAGCGACATGCCGATGGTCTCCCCGTCGCGCTCGACGAAGAAGACCAGATTCGGATCGAGAATCTGCTTCATGTCGGCCGCATAATGGTCCAGCTCGTGGTCGGTGATTGGCACCGCTCCCCAGTTGGCTTCCCACGCGGCGCGGTAGATGACCTTGACCTTTTCGACCTCGTTATCCCAATCCTTCATGTCCATCTTGCGCAGCGTCAGGTTGCCGCGTTGCTTCATCTTCTCCATGACGCGTACCAGTTTCGGTGGCAGGTTCTCAGCCTTGCCGCCATACTGGGCGATCATGTCCCATTTCCAGGCGTACAGATCCATCGCCCCTTTCAAACCGTGCGCTTCCAACAGTTCTGGGTAGTAGGGCGGGTTGTAGGGCATCAGGATGCGCGGCTCATCGTTGAAGCCGTCCACCAGCAGGCCGATCTCGTCGGTCATGGTAAAAGTTACGGGGCCGCGCATCGCGTTGTAGCCCTGGCCGCGCAGCCAGCCGGCCGCAGCGTCCAGCAAAGCATCGGCCACTTCGTGATTGTTGATGCATTCGAACAAGCCGAAGAAACCAAGCTTGTCGTTGTGCGTCTCGTTGTGGCGCGGATTGATCACTGCAGCGATAATGCCTACGTCCTGTTCCATCCCACCGGTTATCGTTCCCTTGGGCGAGTTTTCCGGGATGACTATCGCCTCGGCCACGAAATAGGCCACCTTGAGATACTCGAACGAGGGGTTCTTCTGTGGGTCAAGGAACTTCTTGCGGTCGCCGATCAGCGGTGCAACCCAGTAGGGATCGTTCTTGTAGAGCTTGAATACGAACTTGACAAGACGACTGCGGTCCGAGGCTTTGTTGGGGTCAAGCTGCGTGATCTGGAGGTTGTGGATCGCCATGAGTAACTCCTTCTGGCTGGATGGCTGGACAAACCTGGGACGGCAGATATAATTCCTGTCGAAGCGGTTGACTCAATGATCGCTACAGAACTATGTCTCAACTACGCATTGTCTGGCTGCGATTGCGCGGCAGCTCGTGTGACAACTGCGCCTTTGCCGATACATTTCGCAGCAACGGCGACGGTCAGGTCACCCGGCTGCACACCTTTTGCCGCGCGCCGCTCTCGCCGCATTTCAACCGGCCCGCGCCTGCTGAGCGGCTGTGCCATTCCTGGCAACCAGGGGACGAGTCGTCACAGCCGCCGGAAGTAGGCGATTCCACTCTGACCGCGTGAACAGCCTCTATCAGCTTTCGCTGTCAGGCGCGTGCTCCAGATATTCGGCAGCCCGAGCCACAAAAGCCTGTCCACGTTGCAACAAATCCGCTGCTTCTTCTCTCGAAATGACGAACCGGGACTCGTAGTCTCCCAGTTGACGTTTCTGAAACGCCAGGTTCAAATCGCGACCTGATTCTCTTGCAAAGACACCGGGCTTGACGAACTGCTCGCCATATCCTGAAATCACGCCTTTGTGAGACGAATAGGACAAACCTAACGAAAGCAGCAACGCCTGGGCAGAGAAGAACATAGCGTAGTAAGTTCGCGAAACAGACGACTCGTAGTCGTTGTCTTCCAGCAGCCTTGATGCGCTTCTGAGGTACCGATATGCTCGGTTGATCAGCGACTCGATTTCAGTCATACGCGAACTCCCTCGCGGCGCACGTTCATCAATAGCGGGCTGTCAAGACCCAGGTAGTCTTTGTTTGACACGGGGTACACCGAGATCAGAACGCCATATTTTAAATTGAGGTCAGTAATGACGTCAATCATCCGGTCGATCTCTTCACCTGGCGAAATGGATCCCGACAGAATCACCGCCAGGTCAATGTCGGAATCTGGAGTCGCTTCACCGCGTGCCCACGAACCGAATAGAACCACATCTTGCAGCCGGCTGCCATAGATGCCTTGTATCGCCAAACGAAACTCTGCCAGCGCATTCTCAATGTTCATGGCTAATCTCAACCTGGTCCTCATGCAGCCATAGAAGTGGAGCGGCAACTACTTGAACTATCGCAATCTCGGGCCGGCAGCGAAAGCGTAGCCGTACACCTTCGCCCAGCCCTCGCCCAATGTAGGTCTGTGTCTCGCCGTATTGGAACCAACCATGGGTGCGCCGGCGTGAGACGTGGGTGCCCTGCGTGTGCAGCGCGCCTAGCAAGGGAATCAGCACCTGCCCGCCGTGGACGTGGCCGCCGAAGGCCAGGTCGAAACTCTGCAACCGCGTATCCAGCATGTGGTCGGGATTATGGAACAGAAGCATGCGCAGCGCGTTGCTGTCATCCTCCGGCGCGCCGGCCAGCGCCGCGTCGATATCGGGCGTGCCCTCCATCAGATCGTCTACCCCGGCCAGCCAGATGTCGGCGTCGTCGCTCCTCAGCCGGATGCTGCTGTTGTCCAGCACGGTGATCCCCTGGCCTGCCAACGCGTGTTTCAGCGCCTCAACGTCGTTATGTTCCTGTCCCAGATACAGCTTGTCGTTGCGGAAAATGCGCGTCACCATCTCGAACGTGCGCATGGAGGCATCGAGCAGTTCCCGTCCCGGTTCAGCCTCTCGCCAGGCAACACGCGCCGGCCCAAGCCAGCTATAGGTCGCGTAGTCGTGGTTGCCCAGGCAGGCGAACGCCCCAAGCCGCGGCTGTGGCAGGCGCTTCAGCAATTCCAGCGCGGCCGGCAGCCCGCCGTCATCGTGGATCAGATCGCCGGTCACCAGCAACAGGTCGATCTCCTCGCCCGCCACCAGTGACACCGTACGCTCGATTTTCCAGCGCTCGATCTGCCCGCTGCCGGTGAAGTGCATGTCTGACAGGTGCAGGATGCGCAGGCCGGCCGATGGCAATCCAGGCGCATCGACCTCCGCGCTCATGCGTCGAACGTCGATTCGCAGCCGCTCGACCCAACGGGCATAGGTCAGGGTTCCCGCCGCCGCCGTTGCGCCGATGCCAACCAGCGCGGCGGCGATTTTTGTGGATGATCTCATGGTCTTATCGAGTTTTGCGGATGTGTAATTGCCGGGTGACCCGGCCAACGGCCCGGACAGTGATGTGTGCGGCACCGCAGATCGGATACGCTGCAAATTCCGTGGGTTTCACGCACGCACCTGTCCTTCGCCGAACACCACCCATTTGTATGTCGTCAGTTCCTGCAAACCCATCGGTCCGCGGGCGTGCAGCTTTTGCGTGCTGACAGCCACTTCTGCGCCCAGGCCAAGCTGGCCGCCGTCGTTGAAGCGGGTGCTGGCATTGACAAAAACCGCCGCCGAGTCGACCTCGTTGACGAAGCGCTGGGCGTTGCTGTAGCTCTCGGTCAGGATGCCATCGGAATGTGCGGTGCTGTGGGCAGCGATGTGATCAATGGCCTCGTCCAGTCCACCCACCACCTTGACGCCCAGCGTCAGGTTCAGCCACTCCTGGTCGAAATCCTCCGGACCGGCCGGCTTGAGGTTTGCGGCGCTGCCGTTGGCTGACCGTTCGAGAATGAGGTAGGACATCGGATCGGCGCGCAGTTCCACGGCGTCACCGGCCAGCCGCGCCGCCATGCGCGGCAGGAAATCGGCAGCCACGTCGCGGTGTACCAGCACGGTGTCCAGCGAATTGCAGACCGTCGGGCGCTGCGTCTTGGCGTTGTGGATGATCTCGACCGCCTTGGTCTGGTCGGCCGATGCGTCGACGAACAGGTGGCAGATGCCGATACCGCCGGTCATCACCGGGATCGTGGCTTGCTCACGGCAGAGCCTGTGCAGCGCATTGCCGCCACGCGGGATGATCATGTCCACGAATTGGTCCATTCGCAGTAGTTCGGTGACCAGCGC
The DNA here is from genome assembly GCA_020634615.1 of Anaerolineales bacterium. Lineage (GTDB taxonomy): Bacteria > Chloroflexota > Anaerolineae > JAAEKA01 > JAAEKA01 > JACKBK01. The sequence continues at coordinate 326,833 of JACKBI010000001.1, read as the reverse complement.
GCGGTCGGGGCTGTCGATGTAGAGGATGCTGTCGCCCGGCAGTCCCGCTTCCTCCAGCGCCGCCTGGATCACATCCACCAGCGCCAGGTTGCTGCGCAGCGTTTCCTTGCCGCCGCGCAGGATCGCCGCGTTGCCGGTCTTGAGGCTCAGCGCGGCGATGTCGATGGTGACGTTGGGCCGCGCCTCGTAGATCACGCCCAGCACGCCCAGCGGCGTCCGCCGGCGCGCGATGCGCAGCCCGTTGGGTCGCAGTTGCCCGTCGTATTCCTCGCCCACCGGATCAGGCAGCGCGGCGACGCTGCGCGTGTCGGCAGCCATGCCGGCCAGCCGTTTCTCGGTCAGCAGCAGGCGGTCCACCAACGCCGGTGACAGACCCGCCGCTTGCGCGTCCGCCACGTCCAGCCCGTTGGCGACCAGAATCTGGGCCGCGTTGCGCTCCAGCCCGTCCGCGATGGCGTACAACGCCGCATTCTTCTGCGCCGTCGACGCCCGTCCCAGTTGCCGGCTGGCAGTTTTGGCGCGTTGGCCGAGGGCAGGCAAACTAAACTCACTCATTAGGTTACTCCGTGGTGTTTACAACCGACTGGTTTTTGCTTTCGATAGCGGCGTGTGCAGTGTCCAACACGGTTGTGCGTAGCAGTTCGATGAAACGCCGGTGGTGGTGTCTATCGTTCGCAACAGCCAGCTTGTTTTGCCTCAACGTGAGCCGAAACAAGCCCCACACGAAGATCGCGAATGCTGCCACTGCACCAACAGCTTTCAAACTGTCTGGCGAGAGACCGCTCATCAGCAGTTTTGCCAGACTGACAATCAGGGCTAGGGTTACTATCACCGGGAGTACCGACCGGGCCAACCTTGCTGTGGGCAACAGACCGCCATCGTTGATCGATGCCTTGAGCAAACAACCTTCCGGCTGCAGTATCACTTCGCCGCGCACCTTGGATCGGTAGTAAGGCGATCCGCTCCCGGTTGTCACCAGACTCGTAATCCTTGCCTTCGGCCATGCCTCAAACCGGTTGCCGGTAATTTTGATCCAGAAATCAACGCGGCGGTTGCGCTCACCCGGTATCATTGCGGCGTATAGACTGAACGGTTCTGCGATTGTTGCCAAGCGCTCCATAACAGCCGCGCACGGCTGACGCACAAGCAATTCAATGCTGTCTTCTGATTGCGCAGCATCTGGGGCCTTGGGAACGTTTTCTAGTTCGTCCATTATAGCCACCTCGCCAATCACGTCAATCGACCCGTCGCGCTACAGCACCACCAGGTCATCCCGGTGTACCACCGTCTCGCCGTATTCGTAGCCCAGGATCGTCTCGATCTCGTCCGAACGCCGGCCCATGATCCGTTCCAGCGACTCGGCGCCGTAGCGTGACAGCCCGCGCGCCACCTCGCGGCCGGCCGCGTTGCAGATGCGCACGGTGTCGCCGCGTTGAAACTGGCCATCGACGCGCGTCACGCCGACCGGCAGCAGGCTGCGGCCGTTGGCCAGCAGCGCCCGCTCGGCGCCCGCATCGACCCAGATGCGCCCGGTGGGCGCCAGGCCACCCAGCAGCCAGCGCTTGCGGCTTTCCAATCGGCCCGCCAACGGTGCGAAACGGGTGCCGATGCGCTCGCCCGCCGCGACCCTCAGCAGCACGTCCTCGACGCTGCCGGCCGCGATGACGACCTGTGCGCCGCCCCGCCGGGCAAGGTCGGCCGCGGTCAGCTTGGTGGTCATGCCGCCGACGCCCAGCCCGCTATGGGAGCCGCCGGCAATGGCGCGCAAGTCATCGTCGATGACCGCCACCTCGCTGATGAGTTGCGCGCCCGGGTCGCTGCGCGGATCGGCAGTGAACAGCCCCGGCTGGTCGGTGAGGATCAGCAACAGGTCGGCCTCCACCAGGTTGGACACCAGCGCAGACAGCGTGTCGTTGTCGCCCAGCTTGATCTCCTCGGTGGCGACTGCGTCGTTTTCGTTGATGATCGGCACGATGCGCTCGGCCAGCAGCGCCTGCAACGTGTCACGCGCGTTGAGGTAGCGGCTGCGGTTGTCCAGGTCGGCGCGTGTCAGCAACACCTGGCCAACCACGATGTCGTAGATGGCGAAGTATTCCTCGTACAGCCCCAGCAGCCGGCTCTGGCCAACGGCGGCCAGCATTTGCTTGGCAGGCATGGCGCGCGGCAACTGGCGAAATCCCAGTCGCTCGCGGCCCGCGCCGATGGCTCCCGAGCTGACCACGACCACCTCGATTCCCGCAGCCTGCAAGCGCGCACATTGGCGCACGATGTCCAACAGCCGCGGCCGGTTGATGCGCGGCGAGCCGGCGGTCAGTACGCTGGTGCCCAGCTTCAGAACGATCCGTTGATGGATGAATTGGGGAGGTGATCCGGTCATGGTTTTCAGGCCGCATAGCTCGCGGACAGGAGCGGTGCAACAAGCGCCGTCCCCGATTGTAGCCGCTGCTGCCGCTTCCCGCAAAACAGCTCAGCGGGCGGGTGAAGCGGTCCGGAATTTGACTTTTTCGCACGCATGTTCTATAATTGTACCTGTCAACAGCATATGCTAACGGGGCTTCTGTACAGTCTAAAGGAGAAAGGTACGATGGACAACGCACTGAATTGGTTCGAGATCCCCAGCACCGATATCGACCGGGCGGCGGCATTTTATGGCGCGATCTTCGATGCGACAATCGAGGTGTTCGAGATGCATCCTGGTTTCAAGATGGCGACGCTTCCCTACGAGTCTGGCAAAGGGGTTGGCGGCGCGATAGTGACCGGTGAATTCTACACACCCAGCACCGACGGCACGCTGGTCTACCTCAACGGTGGCGAGGACCTGTCGGTCGTGCTGGATCGGGTGGAGGACGCTGGCGGCAAGGTGCTGGGTCCCAAGCAGGACATCGGCGAGAATGGCTTCATCGCCATATTCCTGGACACCGAAGGCAACCGGGTCGGCCTGCATTCCATGGGTTAGCCAACGACCTGTCCTGGGCGGGGTTTTGCGGGCCGGTTTTTCATCAGGTGCGTTTGCCTGGCGAAGAACCGGTCCGCGTTTTGTCAGCCACCGGGTTTTCTGGTCCGGTGCAAAGGAGCAAGACATGAACGAAACCGAAAAAGGTGAACTTTTCTGGACTCTCGCGGAGCCACTACTGGCCACCGGCCGGGCCGAACGGGGCACGATGATGGGCTTCGCCTGTCTGCGCAGCCGAGGCCAGTTTTTCGCGTCGCTGGAACGGGGCACCAACAACTTGATCGTCAAGGTGCCGGCCAGTCGCGTCAACGAGCTGGTAGCCAGCGAGCAGGCACACAATTTCGCACCCAACGGCCGCGTGTTCCGCGAATGGGCGCTGGTCGATCAGGTGGAGGAAGCGCGCTGGGCTGCCCTGCTTCAGGAAGCGTATGATTTTGTGACCCCTGCCGAATCGTAGCAGCTCGGGTCGGTTTGAACGACGAAATACGCGGCGAGGCCTTGAAATAGACAGGCCCTGCCGCGTGTTTGATTCGCGGGGCGATATGGTCGTTTGTAATGCGCCGGGGGGCAAGATCATCAAGAAATAGCAAGTTTTGACAGGCAGCACGGTTATTCTGGATTGGGAAGGGATCGCCGCACTCCGACGACCCGGAAAGGCAACACCCATGAACGCCAAGCCGCGACTCAGACATGTGAAGTTCATCCTTCCTGCGTTGACAGAGGCGACAAGCCCCTATTGGCGACCGATCAAGTACTCGCTTTTTCCGCCGCTGGGTCTGGCTACACTGGCCGGCCATCTCGACCCGGATATCGCGGTCACCCTGCAGGATGAACACGTCGAGACTCTTGATCTCGACGACCATCCCGATCTGGTGGCGATTCAGGTCTACATCACCAACGCTCGGCGCGCCTATCAGATCGCTGACCACTACCGAGCCCGCGGCGTTTATGTCATCCTTGGCGGGCTGCACGTCACATCCCTACCCGATGAGGCAGCGCCTCACGCTGACACGATCTTCACGGGACCGGGAGAAGACACGTTTCCGCGCTTTCTGGAGGATTTCGCTGCCGGCCGGCCGTTGCCGCGCTACGACTCCACGACCCGTACGCTGGCAAATCTGCCGCCGATTCGACGGGATCTCATCAAGCGGCGGCTCTACCTCGTCCCCAACTCGATCGTCGTCACGCGCGGCTGTCCCCATCACTGCTCGTTCTGTTACAAAGATGCGTTCTTCACCGGGGGACGGACCTTCTACACTCAGACGGTCGATGCGGCCTTGCGCGAGATCGCGCGTCTTCCTGGCCGCCATCTCTATTTCCTCGACGATCACCTTTTGGGCAACCCGCGCTTCGCACGCGACCTTTTCCGCGGCATGCGCGGCATGGGACGCGTGTTTCAGGCCGCGGCAACGGTCGATTCGATTCTGCGCGACGACGTGATTGTTGAGGCCGCCGCGGCCGGGCTGCGCAGCCTGTTCGTCGGATTTGAAACGCTATCCCAGAGCAGTCTGGCCAGCGCGCACAAACGCCAGAACCTGGGCCGCAGCTACGCCGCGGTCGTGCGAAAGCTGGACGATTTGGGAATCATGATCAATGGCAGCTTCGTCTTCGGGCTGGACGGCGACGACCGCGATGTCTTTGCGCGCACCGTGGACTGGGCGGTCGAAAACGGCATTACCACGGCCACCTTCCACATTCTGACACCCTATCCCGGCACCGCACTCTATGCGGACATGGCCGCACAGGGACGGATCGTTACCCACGACTGGGACCTGTACGACACCCGTCACGTCGTCTACCGCCCGAACCAGCTGACGCCGGACGAGCTGAAGCGCGGCTATGACTGGTCCTACGAGGCATTCTACCGCTGGGGATCGATCGCGCGCGCCGCGTCTGCGCACAGCTCCGCCAAACACTCCCTGAAACACTTCTTCTATAGCGCCGGCTGGAAGAAGTTCGAACCGGCCTGGGACTTCGTGATCCGGGTCAAACAGTTGACGCAGATTCGGCCGCTGCTGGAAGCGGTCCTGGCGCCCGTCGGCCAGCCAACTCCGGATGGCTCGGCGCAAGGGGAATCTGCGGTCACGCTTTCGGTGTAATAGAAAACAGTGATGAGATTACTCCGGTAGTTGCGGACAGAGGCGGGCTGATGATATACTCAGCGCCGTATGAACGCGAAATCTCTCCACACCCTCGAATTCGACAAGATCCTGCAACGACTGGCCCAACGGACCAGCTTTTCGGCGGGCGCGCAGCTTGCCCGTGACATGCTGCCGACCGACGATCTGACGCTGGCCCGCCACTGGCTTTCCGAGACCGCTGAAGCGCGCCGGCTGCTGAGTGAACACAGCGACGTTCACCTGGGCGGTGTGTTCGACGTGCGCGTTTATCTGCCGCAAGCGGAGCGCGGCGCGGTGTTGTTACCCCACGAGCTGCTGGAAATCCGCAGCACGTTGCAGCGCGCCCGCACGCTGCGCAACATCCTGGTGCGCGTCGAAGGCCGCTATCCGGTGATGGCCGACATCGCCTACCGCATTGAGCCGGTGCTGCATGTCGCCGACCAGATCGGCCAGGTGCTCAACGACCGCGGCGAGGTGATGGACAGCGCGAGTCCCAAACTGGCCCGCCTGCGCTCCGAGATCAAAGTAGTGCAGAGCCGGCTGATGGACCGGTTGAGTCGCGTCATCAACTCGCCCGACACGGCGCAGTATCTCCAGGAGCCGATTGTCACGCAGCGGCAGGGGCGTTACGTCGTCCCGCTCAAAGCGGAGTTCAAGGGCCGTATCCGCGGTCTGATCCACGACCAGTCTTCCAGCGGCGCGACGCTGTTCATCGAGCCGTTCGGTGCGGTGGAGTTGAACAACGACTGGCGCAAATTGCAGATGGACGAGGAAGAGGAAGTGCGCCGGCTGCTGGCAGAGCTGAGCGATCTGGTGGCCGACGAAGCGCCTTACATCCGCCAGACGGTGGAGGCGCTGGCCATACTGGACCTGATTTTCGCGCGGGCGCGCTATGCCGACGACTTGCGTGCGACGGAGCCGGAGCTGGTGGAGTGGAAGAAGGTCGGAAAGGAGGGACCGGGAGGGAAAGAGGGAAAGAAGGGAAATCAGGGAAAGCTAGAAGTGACGCGCGGCGGGACCGTGACTACTGATGTCACCTTGTCACCCGGTCACTCAGTCACCTCCTCCCCCTCTCCGCAACACCCCGGATCCACCATCGACCTCAAGCGGGCGCGCCATCCGCTGCTGAACCCGGAAACGGTGGTGCCCATCGACGTTTACCTGGAAGATAGCTATTTTGTGTTGTTGGTGACCGGCCCCAACACCGGCGGCAAGACGGTGACGCTTAAAACCGTCGGTCTGTTGACACTGATGGCCCAGGCGGGTATGCACATTCCGGCCGGCGACGGCAGCCAACTTTCCTGTTTCGAGGGCATCTACGCCGACATCGGCGACGAGCAGAGCATCGAACAAAGCCTTTCGACCTTCTCCAGCCATCTGACAAATATCATCAGCATCCTGGAAGAGGCGGATGACCGCAGTCTGCTTTTGCTGGACGAACTGGGCGCGGGCACGGATCCTGAGGAAGGGTCGGCGCTGGCGCGGGCGCTGTTGGATCACCTGGTGCGGCGGCGCATCACCACGCTGGCGACGACCCATTACTCCGAGTTGAAGATCTACGCCCATGGAACACCCGGCGTGCGCAACGCCAGCGTCGAGTTCGACGTCGAGTCGCTGGCCCCGACCTACGACCTGAGCATCGGCCTGCCGGGTCGCTCCAACGCGCTGGCTATTGCGACGCGGCTGGGGTTGCCGAAGAACATCATCGACGCAGCCCAGTCTCTGGTGCGTCCGGAGGCGCTGGAGGCCGACCAGTTGCTGCAAGAGATCAAGGATACGCGCACGCGGCTGCAGGAAGAGCGGGCAGCAGCAGAGACCATGCGGCGCAAGGCAGACGCCCACGAAAAAGCGCTCAAGCAGCAACTCGACAACATCGAGCAGACCCGCCGCGACATGCTCAACCAGGCGCGTGAGCAGGCGCAGTCTGAACTGGACGACCTGGAAGACGAGTTGCAGCGTGTGCGTAAACAGCTTCTTGGGCTGGTGGCGTCCAGCGACGCGCGTGAGGAACAGCGTCAGGCCTTGCACCAGGCGCAGCAGGTTATCGAAACACGGCGCGAAACCAACGCGCCGCTGCCGCCGCCGGACAAGCCTGTTGCACCGCCATCTGCCACACCGATCCGCGTCGGCGACACGGTTTGGGTTCCCAGCCTGCAAAGCTCGGCCCAGATCGTATCGCTCAATCCGGCGGAGAAGGAAGCGGAGCTCCAACTTGGCGTCTATCGTATGCGGCTGCCCCTCAGCCGGGTGGAGCGGCGTGATGTGGGCGACGCGCTGCCGGTGGGTATGGAGCGCCCCGGCCGGCTGCCGGTGGCCGAATCGTCCTCACACGTTTCCGCCCCGCTGCCGCAGGTCGGACTGGAGCTGGACATCCGCGGCGCAACCGTCGAAGAGATGCTGCCGCGGCTGGAAAAATACCTGGACGACGCCTATCTGGGCATGATGCCCTGGGTGCGCGTCATTCACGGTAAGGGGACCGGCGCGCTGCGAACGGCTGTGCGCAACGAACTGCGCAAGCACCCGCTGGTAAAAAACTTCCGTGAGGGCGAGCCAGGCGAAGGCGGAGATGGTGTCACGGTGGTGTATCTGGTCGGACAGGGAAGCTGAACAGGGGAACCGTCCGCTCTGTCGTTCGTTGCCCCGCCGTTCAGTTGCCGATTCATATCCCCGGTGTTAAAATCCTGTCTACCATGCAGATCCGCTTCGCAACGCCCAACGACATCGCCCACTGCCTCCAACTTGATGCATCTTCCGAGACCCGCCGGGTCTGGCAGCTTGACCTGCGCGAGAGCCGGGATCAGGTTTCGGCACATTTGCGCTCGGCCACCTTGCCGCGCGAGCTGCGTCTGGACTACCCATCACCCGAAGACGCCCTGTTGCTGCACTGGCAGCGCGGCTATTGCATCATGGTCGCCGAAGACTGGGCTGGCGACGGCGTTGTCGGCTACGTGGACATCGGTCCTGAGCCTGACATGCAGACCGGCTGGATCTGGCATTTGGTGATCGATCGGCGGCGGCGGCGGCAGGGCATCGGCACAACGCTGCTGCGCGCCGCAGTCCAGTGGGGCAGCGACCACCAGTTGCATCGCCTGATGGCGCCCATGCCGACCCAAAACGACCCGGCCGTGCGTTTCTTCCAGCGCCACGGGTTCGCGTTCTGCGGTTTTCACGATCGCTATTACAGGACAGGCAGCGTAGCGCTGTTCTTCGGGCGCGAGTTGCGCTGAGACAAGGGAGGTCAGAGGAGTAGAGGCCAGAAGCCAAAGGTCAGAAGATTGGAATAGCAGAGTTGCGTTTGTTTTGGCCGGACTGCAGCGCCCTCCCTTCCCACGTTTCCCTCTGTTCCCTCCTTTCCCTCCCGGCCCCGCCCAAAATCCATGTTCGGCATTGAGCTTCCCCCATGGTCAGCCGTCCTCGACCTGGCCAACCTCATCCTGTCGGCAGCCGTCGCGATCGTCGCGTTCTCGCTGCTGGCCTATGTGCTCGCCTACAACGTAGGCAACCGGGTGGGGCGAGCCTTTGCAGCGCTGCTGGCCTGCGTACTGATCGTTTACACCGGCGACGTTCTTCTCTACCTGGTTGCCCCCGAACAGACTGAGTTGTGGCTGCGGCTGCAATGGCTGGGCATCCCCTTCGTCCCGGCTGCTTATTTCGACCTCTCCGACGCGCTGTTACAGACGACCAATTCGATCTCGCGCCGGCGCACCCGGCTGGTCAATCTGAGCTACGGCATCAGCGCGCTTATCAGCGTTCTGGCGTTGGCCACCAACCTGATCGTCCAGAGCGGCGGCGGCGGCGAGAATCTCTATTATCTCGAGCCAGGCCCGCTCTTCCCTGTCTTCGTCGTCTACTTCTTCATCGCCTCGGGCTACGGCCTCTACAACACCTATCGCGTGCGGCAGCGTTGTCTGACACCCGCGTCGCGCCGCCGCGTCACCTATCTGATCGTGGCATTTTTGGCGCCGGGTCTGGGCGTGTTTCCTTACCTGATCCTCTCCGCGTTCACCGTCGATCCATCGCGCACATTCGTTTCGCTGTTGACCTTGATTGGCAACATCGGCGTGGCGTGTATGTTGGTGGTCATGACCTACAGCATCGCCTACTATGGCGTGCTCAGCCCGGATCGGGTTGTCAAGCGCAGCCTGGTCGTCTTTCTGATCCGCGGCCCGCTGCTGGGCATTCTGGTGGTCGGCGCGTTGCTCGTCGTCCCCAAAGTCGAGAACATCCTCGGGCTGCCGCGCGAATCTTTCGTACTGCTGACCGTCGTGGCGCTGATCGTGCTGTTACAACTGCTCGTCGAGCTGGTCAAGCCCACTGTGGACAAGTTGATCTACAGCAGCGACCAGCAGGAACTGATGGCGATTCGCGAGTTGGACCGGCGACTGCTGACCTCCAGCGACTTGCGCCAGTATCTCGAAAACGCGCTGGTCGCGCTGTGTGATTATCTGGGCGTGCCCGGTGGATTCGTGGCAGTGGTCGCCGGATCGGAGATTCTGGTCGAAGCTGCTGCCGGCCCCAACGAGCTGATCCACGAGTTGCGCCAGCGTGATTGGCGGGATCTGCTGCTGGAGGCCAGTGTGCGCAACGACGCCGCGGAAGGCCCGGAAAGCGTCAGCTACGACGGCTATTGGGTATGGCCGCTGCGAACCCGCGGCAAGGATAACGCACTGGGGTTGCTGGGAGTCGTGCGCCGGCCGGGCGAAGACGGTCCCGATGAAAGCGAACAGCCGGTCGTCGCCGAACTGGTGCAACGCGCCGAGACCGCGTTGGAGGATCGCCTCTTGCAGCAGGGCGTCTTCATGGCCGTCATGGAGATCATGCCCGACATCGAGCGCGTGCAGCGCTGGCGCAGCGTCGTACCTTACGTCGGTACATCGCCGCTGGACCAGCCGCCTGAATCCGACTCGATCATCTACCAGCCGGAGTTCAGCAAGTGGGTGAAAGACGCCTTGAGCCACTACTGGGGCGGGCCAAAGCTCACCGACAGCCCGCTGCTGCGCTTGCAGGTCGTCAACCGTGCTATCGAGCAGGAAGGCGGTAACCCGACCAAAGGACTGCGTTCCGTCCTCGCGCAGGCCATTGAGGATTTGCGGCCGGAAGGCCAGCGTCAGATGACCGCCTCGGAATGGTTGCTCTACAACATCCTGGAGCTGAAATTCATCCAGGGCAAGCCGGTGCGCGAGATCGCCAGCCGGCTGGCAATGAGCGAATCCGACCTGTACCGCAAGCAGCGCGTTGCCATCGAGCAGGTCGCACAAAAGATCATCGAGCTGGAAGCTGAGAACGGCGGCGACGCCGATCCCAACACGGCCGCTCCTTCGTCAATCACACCCGCTTCTCGCTCCCCGAAACAAGGTCTGCTCAAGAAGAATCCGAAGGCAGAAACGCCTGTCCTCCCGAAATAAACCGCCACACACGTCATAGGACATAGGACTGGCAGTCCTCCGAAGGACCGCCAGTCCTGGCTCAAGTGGTCCTATATCACGGTTCGATTTCAGCCACCGACTCGACGATCAGCGACGGCTGATAGGGGAAGCGGCTTACATCCTCACGTTTGGTAACACCGGTCAGGACCAGGATGGTTCCCAAACCGGCCTGCACGCCGCCGATGATGTCGGTGTCCATGCGGTCGCCGACCATGATCGTATCCTCGGAGTGGATGTCCAGATAATTCAGCGCCATGCGCATCATCAACGGGTTGGGTTTGCCCACGAAGAAGGGGCTGACGCCAGTCGCCTTTTCGATCAGCGCAGCCATCGCGCCACAGGCCGGCACCAGACCGCCGTCGCCCGGTCCTGACGGATCAGGATTGGTGGCGAAAAAGTGCGCGCCGGCCGCCACCAGGCGAATCGCGCGCGTGATGTGTTCCAGATTATAGCTGTGTGTTTCACCCAGAATCACGTAGTCCGGGTCTACGTCGGTGATGACAAAGCCACTGCTATGCAACACCGATGTCAGCCCGCTCTCACCGATCACAAAAGCGGTCGCGCCCGGCTTTTGTGCCAGCAGAAACTGGGCGGTTGCCATCGACGATGTAAAGATGCGTTCGGCCGGGATCTCCAGGCCGGCTAGATTCAAGCGATGTGCCAGATCGCCCGGCGTGTACAACGGGTTGTTGGTCAGCACCAGGTAATTCACGCCACGTGTCCGCAGACGCTGAATGAACTGGTCTGCGCCGGGGATCGGCGCTCGGCCATGCACCAGCACGCCGTCCATGTCTATCAGGTAGTTTTTCTTTTCGTAAGCCGCTTTTACCATAGCAAATGAGGGGTCTTTCTTGATTTTAGCGCTGGTGTGACTCACCAGCCTTGCGTGCCCGGTTCACCTTTGAACGGGCCAACGATATCACGTGTGATCCAGCCTCCGTAGAAATCGCCTGGCTGCGGCGTCACCCGTTCACCGTCCACGTAACACGCATCCATCCGCTGCGCATAGAACGCCACATAGCCGGCGATGCTGGCAAACGCCGGCGTTGGTTGCGGATAGAACCAGGCAGCACTCAGTTCGCGCGCGTCGCCGACCGTCACGCTGTAATACCACGCCAGTCCTTTCCACTCACACATGCTGCGACCGGTCGTCCGCTCCAGATATTGCATCTGGATATCGGCCGGCGGAATGTAGTAAACCGGCGGGTGGCTGGTTTCCAACAGCCGCAGCGCGCGGCTGGTATCGGCGATGAGCACGCCGTTGAACACGACCTGTAGGTGTTTGCTTGTCGGCTCGACACGCGGCGGTCGCGGATAATCCCAAACCGACTCCTGGCCGGGTCCGGGCGGTATGCGTTTTGGGGTCATGGGAGTTGCTCCGTTCTTGTCAGCACCGGACCATCAGATGTGTCTTGGACGTGCCAGCCCAGCGCTTCAATCTCACTGCGCAACACGTCTGCTTCGGCCCAGTCGTGTTGCAGCCGGGCTTGCTGGCGCTGCCGGCTCAACGCTTCGACCAACGCCGGAGCTTCCGCCGACCCCGACGAACTGGTAGTTTCAAAGGCCTCAGTCCACAACACAGGTGGGACATCATCGAGCTGGCCAGGCATATGGAAGTCGCCAAACACTGCCAGATCACAACTGGCGCCGCTCGCGAGCTGTTGCTGTCGGCCAGCACGCTGAACCGTCACGCCGCCGCGTCCCAGAACGTGCCCCCGCCCTGCCGCAACGTCCAGAACCAGGGCGGTGTGCTCGTCGATACCCACGACCGTGGCGTCCGAAGGCAGCAGCCGGCGCAAATACTGGAAGCGATCATGTCCCATGAAACAGCGGCTGGTATCAAGCTCGCTACCGCCGTCCGTGTTATCCCAGTGTGGCACAACCGTGAGCGAAAGCCCGAACGCTGCCAGCAGATCGAGGCCGTGGATCCAGTGCAGATCGGCGCCGGCCTTGTAGATCTCGTAGACCGGCAAGACTTGCTGGCCGACGGCGATGGCGGCGGCGCTTGCCAGCACCAGCGATGCGCCCAGCCAATGGCGCGCCCGCAGCGCGTGCCAGACGGTGCTATCCTGAAGCTGCCGCGCCGTGTAGGAAGGGCTGCCTGGGCCGAGAAAGATGACGTTAGCCCGCAACACGGCGCGAGCCAGCTCCATGTCGTCGGGGCTGTGTGTGGTGCCGCGCCGGCGCGCTGGAACCACCTGCACAACCGGCTCGTAGTTCTGCAACCGCTCGCACAGAAAATCAGCGATTCGACCTGCTACCCGCGCCGAGTTCGGCTCGAAGCCGGCCGGCGTTTCAAGGATGGCAACCCGTGGCGGCTCGCGCATGGTCGAAAAAAGCCAATCGAACACCCTGCGGCCGGTAGTGGAGGTCTCGCCAGAACCGAACAGTACAATCGGGCCGGGACGAGGTGATGTTTCGTAAACGGACATGACTACTCTCAGCAAGCGTTCGCACGCTTCCGTTCAAGCATGTTAGCCGCTTAACTCCCAAAACCGCTCCCAGGTTGCGGCGGCGCTGCGGCGGCTGGCGGCGGCAATGGCCGCCTCGTCCAGCGTCAACAGCTGGCGATCGCACATCAGCCACTTGCCCGCGACCATGGTGTGTGTCACGTGACTGCCGCTGACGCCGAACAGGATATGCCAGGGCAGGTTGTCGGCGGACAGGGGCGTGGTCGCGTGGTAGTCCAGCAGAATCAGGTCCGCCGCGGCGCCAGGATTGAGTTCGCCCAACGGCTGCGGAAAATACTGGCGGGCCAGCGCCGCATTGTGACGATAGGCCATGTCGATCACCTGGTTGCCGGGCATGGCACGCGGATCGTTGCGCCATGCCTTGTGCAGCAGATAGGCGGTCTTCATCTCGGTGAACATGTCGTTGGAGAAGCCGTCGTTGCCCAGCAGCACCGGCATCCCGGCCCGGAGCATGGCAGGCACGTCAGCCACGCCCACCGCGTTGTTCATGTTGCTCCTCGGCTGGTGGGTCACCCACGCCCCGCTGTCGCGCAGCGTTTCCATCTCCCATGCGTCGATGGCCGTCACGTGCGCGACGATGGTGCGCGGCCCCAGAATGCCACGAGCTTGCAGGCGGTCGATGGTGCGCAGACCGTATTTTGCCAGGCTGTCCTCTTCATCAGCCGGCCCTTCGGCGGCGTGGATATGGAAACCGACATCGCCCAGCGCCTCGGCTTCGGCCACACACAGCGCCAGCGTCTCGTCGCTCAGACTCAGCGACGCGTGCAGCCCAAATGTGCCGGCCAGCAGTGGTGATGCACCTGGCTGGCGTGTCCGCTGGATGAATCGGACGTTCTCCGCAATGCTGGCGGCCGCGCCTTCCGACCCGTTGCGGTCCGTCACCTCGTAGCACAGGCAGGCGCGCAGCCCGGCCGCTTCGACCGCGCCGGCGATGATATCCAGGCTGCCGTCGATCTCCATCGGGCTTGCATGGTGATCGAACAGGGTCGTGGTGCCGTTGCGGATCGCATCTACCAGACAGACCAGCGCGCTGTAGAGCACGGCGTCGTCATCCAGCGCCCGATCCAGCGTCCACCACAGCCGGTGCAGGATCTCGGGAAAGTCTCTCGGTGCCGGGCCGGGAATGTAGAGGCCGCGCGCAAACGCGCCGTAGAAATGGGTGTGCGAGCAGATGTTGCCCGGCATCAGCAGCTTGCCGCCAGCGTCCTCGCGTGGCGTGGTTGGATGCGCTGCCAGCAGTTCGGCAGCCGCCCCCACCGCCGTGATCTTGCCACCCTCGATGATGATCGCGCCGTCCTCGATCACGCGATTCGCGTCGCCGAACGTGCAAACCGTCGCGTTGTGAATCAGCAGGCTGTCAGTCATAATAAATCGCCTCCTTGCCACTACCAGAGATGCCTATCGCTGGCGATGATGTTCGATCATGTAAACGCAGGGTTCTTGACAGGATTTACAAGATTAACAGGATTGGTTTTGTTGGCCCACCGTGCCTGATTGTCCCTGAAGGTGATTCTGATCAATCCTGTAAATCCTGTAAATCCTGTCAAAATGTTCCGGGCCGTAAGATTCACATCCACAGCAACGCGAGTGCCATGGCGGTCGCCCACGACATCACTTTGAACTCGCCTGCCTTCAGCGCGGCTTCGACCTCTGCCCGGCTGAGGAGCAACAGTTCCTGCTCCTCCAGGTCGTCGGCGTCCGGCGCGGCCACAGGGACGGCGTCGAGCGCCAGGTAGAGGTAGCCGGTGGCGATGCCGCGGTTGCCGCCTACTACGTAATGGCCGAGGTCGATCCACTCGTTCGCGGTGAAACCGGTTTCCTCCAGCAGCTCGCGCTGCGCGGCCGCGAACGGATCCTCGCCCGGTTCCAGATAGCCGCCCACCGGCGCCAGCGACGTGCCATCGACGGCGTATTTGTTCTGGCGAAAAACCAGGAACTGGCCCGCTTCGGTCACCGCCACGACGTTGGCGTAGTCAGGTGTGACGATCCAGGGCCAGTCAGGAATGATCCGGCCGTCGGGCAAGAGGACTTCGTGCTCCTCGACCGAGAGGTACTTGCTGTGGTTGAGAATAGTGCGGCGAGCGAGGGTTTTCCAGGGTTGCATGATAGCGCCATTGTAGCACAGATGGCGTGAAACGTGTTGCGTGAAACGTGAGCCTCTTCGAGTCTGGGTTGTGCGCCGACGTTTCAACCCACTAGCTTGCGATACAACGCCTGCTGGCGGGCTATGGCACGGCGGTAGACCTCAAAGCGCGTGCGGTCAGGCTGGATCGTGTCGCCCAGGAAATCGGGAGCATGCTCGATGCTGGGCAGCACGCCCAGCGCTTCCAGCGCCAACAGTGCCGCGCCCCTGGCCGAGGCTTCCGGCACGGCTGAATGGGTCAGCGGCCGGCCCAGCGCGTCGGCCACGATTTGCAGCCAGGCAGGTGAGCTGGCCAGCGCGCCGCCGCTGACCACGATCTGCGGCTGGCCGGGCAACAGGCTGCGCAGGTCGTCGTAGACCAGCGCGATGCGGTAGGCCACTGCCTCCAGGCTGGCGCGCACGATGTCTTCAGGCCGCGTGGCCAGTGAGATGCCATGGATCGTCGCGCGTGCGTGGCCGGCCCAACCGGGAGCTCGCTCACCGGCCAGGAAGGGCAGCACGGTCAAGCCGTGCCCGTCGGGTGCACTGTCTGCCAACGCCGCCTCGACCTGCTCCGGCGCGGCCAGCAGCAGGGTTTCCCGCAGCCAGGCGTAGACGTTACCGCCCTCGGTCAGCGCACCCCCGGGCAGTGAGCGCCGCTCATCGACTCGATAACTCCACAGGCCCGCAGGCAGGTACGCGACATGCTGGTCAGTCACTGCCCGCAACGCGGTGGAGGTGCCCATTGTCAGCGCGACCCGGCCCGGTGACGCACAGCCGCTGCCGATGTTGGCCGCCGCGCCATCGCCGATCAACGGGAACCAGGGAAGGGCAGAGAGAGCAGGCCAACGATTCGCAAACGCGTCGATCAGGCCCTGTTGCGGCGAGGCAAAGCTGGTCAACCGCGGCAGGCGGTCCGACGTCAAGCCCAGCGCTCTCAACAACTCGACGTCCCAATCCAGGCGCTGCCGATCCAGCAAGCCGCTCCATGAAGCAACCGAGTGGCTGGTGCCGCCCGCTGCGAAGAGCATCGTCTCCATGTACTCCCCCAGCGACACCCAGCGCGCGACGCGCCGGAATTCCTCGGAGCGTGCGCGACGCAGCCAGTGTAGCTGCGCCGTTCCGTAGCTGGGATGAAAGCGAACACCGGTGCGCTGATGGAAGGTCTCTTCGTCCAACTCCTGCTTGAGCAGTTCCGCGTCACCGGCCGAACGCGTGTCGGCATAGGTGATCAGCGGTGTCATGGCCAGCCCGTCTTGGTCCACGCCGAGCATGTTGCCGACGAACGAGCAGCCGGCCACAGCGGCGATGCTGCCGGCCAGCGGACCGGCCAGCGCCAGGGTCTCGTCGACGCACTGAAAGATCAACCCGATCACCGCATCAGCGTCCACCACGGCCGCCCCGGATGAATCGGTGTGTAGAGCGTGCGCGCGTCGGGCGTGAAGGCCATCAACTGTTCTGCCGGCCGCATCGAACAGCGAGGCGCGCACGGAGGAGCTGCCAATGTCCAGAGCGAGGATCAGCGGCGGATCGGCTTGTTGCGGGGAGACGAGGGGGTGCATGAGAAAGGGAAACGTAGGAAACAAGGGAAAGAAAGGAAAGGAGGGAAAACGGCGACTACCAACCGGTCGTTCACCGACTTCCGGTCACTGTTTACTGATCACTGGTTACCGTTTACTGACCCGCGCAGCCGGTATAGCATCTCGCCGGCGTGCGGAACCAGTAGCACGCCCTCATCCTCGCGATCTGCGAATTGGGCCGGGTCGATGGTGGCCGGGTCGCGGTAGCCCAGGTTGACCAGTTCGCAGCGCTCACGCGGGATTCCGGTTGCCAGCGTCACCTGGATGCGCGGGCGCTCGATGGCCGTCGTGGCATCGTATTCGCCGATGCCGCGCAGGTGAGTCGAGTGTGCCAGCACGCCCCACGGATATCTCCCAAACCGGTCCCACTGCTTGACGAAGTAGTCGCGCACGTGGTAGCCCACTTCATCGATGATCGCGCCGTGGGTGTAGCTGATCTCGTCGATGTGCGGCGCGTAGATGATCACTTCGCCGCCGTCGGCAACCACCGGCTCCAGCTTGTACATCCCCTTGGCCGCGGTCCAGATATCGTCGTACATCTCCGGCATCACCGACAGCACCTGACGGAACGGCTTCTCAACGTAGATCACATGCACCTGGGCAGAGAGGGCTGATGCCGCCTCCCACGACTCCTGAGGTGTGCCGACGTACAGCCCGGCCAGATCGTGCCCCTTGACCACCGGGCTGACGCACAGCTTGGGCACGTCGATCATGGCCGCCGCCCGGTCGATGACGGCCCGGACCGGCGTGTAGCCGGCGCCGATGATCTCATAGCTGGTGATCAGCGCGCCCAGCCAGTGGGTGAAGTTGATCACCTCTGGTCCGCTGATGCCGGGGAAGAAGTACTTGTTACCGCCCGAGAAGCCGACCACCTCGTGCGGAAAGACCGGCCCACAGACGATAAGCTGGTCGTAATCGAAAACCAGTTTGTTGACCGTCACCGGCACGTCCATGCTCAGCAGGCCGCGGCTGAGATGCTCGATCTCGGCGGACGGGATGACGCCCAGCGTGCGGAAGGTGGCCGGGTCTTCCCAGTGATGGTTGAAAACGCGCACAGCGGCATAGCGGCCAGCCATCTCCTCAGCCGTCGTTCCCAGCCGCCGCTGGATCGCCTCATCAGACATCGGCTGGTGCGTTCCCAGCGCGATCAGCACGTCCAGCGCAGCGACGCGCTCCGCCAGCAGGTCGTGCAGCAGGCGAAACATCAGGTCGATGGGGCCGCTGCGCGTGCCGTCGGGGACGATCAGCAGCACGCGCTGGCCGTCCAGCAGTTGCGCGGCCAACGCGTCAGCGAGAATCGTGCGCGCTTCTGCGTCCGTCAGGGTGCGATCGGTATAGCCTTTTCCTGTGACCATGTGGTTGCTCCAGTTCAATCTACTTGTCAGTGTTGGCGACCTGATAAGATTCTTTGGCCTCGTTGATGCGATAACGAAGGCGCTCGACCAACTCGGGGTCCAGATCCGGCTCCGGTGCGATAGGTTCCGCTTCATCCAGAGCAGCGCGAATTTCTTCGGGCGTTCCGCGGCGCAAGCTGTTTCTGAAAAGCTGGTAATCAACACGCTGCTGCTGCACATCCTGCTCAGAAACAGGCGTAACAATATAGGGGGACGACGCATATCTGGTAAGAGCATAAACCAGATACTGATTTAACGAGACATTTTCCTGCCTGGCCTGATCCTCAAGTTGGCGATGCAGGGTCTCCGGAAGTCTAAGTGTGAGTCTGCTCATGAAAACCTCCCATTCTTAGCGTCATCAAGGTATCTCAACAATTCGACGGGTGACCAAACAGCTAACCCGAATTGAGGTTCCACCAGTCGAAAGTCCTTCCAGTTCTAGGTCACCACAACCGCGTTTGCGTTCACAGCACAGTCGATCACAAAATCATCTCCGGGATCTGGGGATGATGGACGCCAGGTGAAGTAGATTTCGACATGCCTGGCATGATCCAGCATCTCTGAAAGAACGGGATCCAACCGGCTTACCCGCGCTGCGGAGAGCTTTCGCGTAATTACGCTCCAGTATTCGTAAATTAACGCCGTCGACACACAGGGGACGAATAGCTCGGATAACCACGCCTCAATGACTAGCCTGCTGGCGCCACCCTTCTTGGTTAGGCCTTCGAAGACAACGTTGGTGTCAATAACCACCTTCATGGCATCATTATAGCACCATATATGGTGTCAAGCAATTGCATTGCACCTACACGCCGCTGAACGCCGAGAACCCGCCATCTACCGGCAGCACGATGCCGGTTACGAAGGCTGACATCGGCGAGAGCAGCCACAGCGCCGCGCCCAGCAGGTCAATGGGGTCGCCGAATCGTCCCATGGGCGTGTGGTCGAGGATGCTCTGCCCGCGCGCCGTCAGGTCGCCGGTTTCGCGGTCGGTGAGCAGGAAGCGGTTCTGCTCGGTGAGGAAGAAGCCGGGCGCGAGCGCGTTGACGCGTATGTAGGGCGAATACTCCTGCGCCATATGGACCGCCAGCCACTGCGTGAAATTGCTGACGCCGGCCTTCGCGGCTGAGTAGGCCGGAATGCGCGTCAGCGGCCGGAAGGCATTCATCGACGAGATGTTGAGGATCGCGCCATCTTTCTGCTCTGCCATGGTCTTGCCGAAGATCTGGCTGGGCAGAATCGTCCCCAGAATATTCAGATCGAAGACGAAGCGCAAAGCGTCGTCAGGCAGGTCGAAGAAAGAGCGGTCGACGCCGGTGGTGGCCTGCGGCTTGTTGCCACCGGCGCCATTGATCAACGCGTCGATGGCGCCGAACTCGCTGCGGATCGTCTCTTCGGCCTGCAGCAAGGTGTCACGCTGCAAGACGTCGCCGTAGACTACGACGGCGCGTGCTGTGACATCTTCCATCATCTCGATGCGGTGGATGACCTGCTCGGCCAGGCGCACGTCGCGGTCGAGGATGACCACGTTGGCGTTGCAGCCCACCAGCGCGCAGGACAGCTCGCCGCCCAGCACGCCCGCGCCGCCGGTGATGACGACCGTCTTTCCGGTCATGTCGTATGATTTGGTTAGTTCTTGTAGGTCCATGGTGTGTTTCCTCAGGAGAGGGAAAAGAAGGAAAGGAAGGAAAGGAGGGTAACCGGAGGGGGCTTGAGTTCCCTGGTTTCTCTCTTTTCCCTTCTTTCCCTCATTTCCCTTCCGCTCCCTCTGCAAACGCCGCCAGATGGCGGTCGAAGTGCGCCTCGATGGCGGCGTAGTGAGCGTCTTCATTGGCGCGCAGCGTTGACTTGATCTCTGTCCCGTAGCGCGCCAGCGCCGAGCCAAAGGTGACGTGCAGCATTTCGCGCGCGTCGAACTGGTCCAGCACATCGGGCAACTGATCATCGGCTAGAGTATCAGGTCGTGGCGCACGCGCCGGGATGGCGGAAACGTGATAGGTGCGGCGATCCTCGTCATAGCGCTCGAAGGCCAGCCCATAGATCTCGCGGAACAGCGCTGGATCAACCTGGGCGATCGCCCGCAGCGCTTCCAGATAGCTGGTGCCGGCCGTCTTCAGATGAACCACGTGGCGTGTTTCCTCCACGGCGATGGGGTAGACGCTGAACTTGTCCGAGCCGCTGTGCAGGCTGAGCTTGTACGGGCCAAAGGCGCGCGCGATGGCCGCGTGGCCGGCCAGGTCTGCCCGCAACTCGTCGAGGTCGCCGATGTAATCGACGCCCTTTTCGAAGCTGCCGACATAGCGCGGCGCCAGGCTGACCCAGCGCACGCCCAACCGGCGCATCTCGCTGACGATATAGAAGTGCTCCAGATGCGACGTTGGCGTGGCAGTCTCGTCGACCGACACCTCCAGTTCCCAGGGCCGATCGAGCATGCTGTCCAGATGGCGATACATGCGCGCCGCGTGCGTGACTGCCCGGCTGTATTTCGCAGCAGCCCGCAGCAGACTTTCCTCGTCAAACTGCAACTGGCGATCCTCCAGCTCGAAGGTCGATCCCAGAAACCGGGCTCGCAAATCTGCTGGCGAACTGTCCAGATCGGCCCAGGGCAGAGCGGCGAACTTGCGCTCCAGATCGGGCAGCGACGCAGTGTGAGCTTCATCGTCGACATGGTCGCCGGGGTCCACGGTGAAGAAGGTGTAGCCGGCGGCTGCGGTTACATCGGCATCGGCGGTAGTCTTCAGATGATCGGCATCGGCGCCGAAGCCGTCCCGCCAGCCCTCCTGGAAGACGCCCCACATCGCGTCATCCATCACTTCCTGAGGCGTGCGGCCGGTGCGGGCATTCTCGCGGATGCTCTGCTGCGCAAGGATCGGTGCGACCCCCCTGGCTTTGCGAATCGAGCGAATGTGTCCCGGTGTAGCCAGGCCGAGCCGGTCGCCACAGCCCGCTGAAACCTGCAAGCCCAGCGGCCGGGCCTGCAGCCAGGGTAGCACAGCCCGCAAGGCAGCCGCATTGCCGGCCGTCAGCGGGCAGAGCAGCAGATCGCCCTGTCGCTCGCCTTCGAACCCGGCGGAATCGCCGAGGATGCCGAGGCGCTTGTCGTCAGAACCTTCAGCGCGCAGCAGCAAATAGGTGACGTCACCCACCGTTGCCGTGGAGTCTGGATAGATCGATTGAGTAAAGAGGTCTGTCATGTTCATGGATGTTTCCTTTGTGATTATCGTTTCTCGTGGGAGAGTCGGGGGTAAGTGCGAGTCTCACCCTCACCCTAGCCCTCTCCCTCAGGGAGAGGGAACTCGGACTGCGAAGCTCCCTCTCCCAAGGGGAGAGGGGGCTGCGTACTCAACCACGCTGCTTCTCACTCCAAACGATACGCCGGCTTTGCCAACACGTAGGCCGATGCTTGCGCGTTTGTGGTGAGGGTTTGCGTCGGTGTGAGTCTCACCCTCACCCTAGCCCTCTCCCTCAGGGAGAGGGGACTCCGGAGTCTGAAGCTCCCTCTCCCCTTGGGAGAGGGCTGGGGTGAGGGGTGCGTGCACTAGAACACACACCTCTCATACCAACCGATACGCGCGCTTCGCCAGCCCGTAGGCCAGATCGAAGATCATCGCCTGTGCGTCTTCTTCATCCACAACGCCGCGCACCTGTAGCCCAGCGACCCAGTTTGCGCACGTCCGTCGCCACAGATCATGGCGGGCCGGGATCGACGGGTAGGCGCGGGTGTCGTCGTTGAAGCCTGACATGTTCTGGAGACCCGCCGTCTCGGTTACTTGATCCAGGTAGCGTGCAATGCCGTTGAGGCTGTCGTGGAACCACCAGGGCGGGCCGAGCCGCAGCGCGGGATAATGGCCGGCCAGCGGAGCCAGTTCACGGGCGTAGGTCGTCTCGTCCAGTGTGAAGAGAATCAATGTCAGTCGCGGATCATTGCCGAAGGCGCCCAACAGTGAATGGAGGCCATGCACGAAATCGCTGCTCTGGGGAATGTCACAGCCCTTGTCGGGGCCGAAGCGCGTGTAGATCACTTCGTTGTGATTGCGCACCGAGCCGACGTGCAACTGCATCACCAACCCGTCGTCAATACTCATGCGGGCCATTTCCATCAGCATGTGGGCGGTAAAGCGGCGGGCATCATACGCGGTCGCGTCACCAGTCAAAGCACGCGCAAACAGAGCCTTGGCTTCCGCATCGGTGAGATGTGCAGCAAAAGCCGTCACGGATGCGTGATCGGTGGCAGTTGCTCCCATTTCCTTGAAAAAATCGCGCCGCTGCTGCAACGCCTCGATGAACGTCGAATAGGACACGACATCGACCCCGCTTACCTCGCTCAGCCGGTCGATGTTGGCCCGCCAGCCAGCCGCATCCAGGTTGACCACCGCGTCCGGGCGGAAGGTGGGACGCACCACGCCATGCCAGCCCGACGCGCGGATCGCCTGATGATGTTCCAGCGTGTCCGTGGCCGCATCGGTAGTACACAGCACCTCGATGTTGAAGCGGTCGAACAGTGCGCGCGGCCGAAACTCGGGCTGCGCCAGACACGCCGCGATCTGGTCATAGATGGCTTGCGCCGTATCGCCATTCAGCTTTTCCCGTACTCCGAACAGTTCGACCAGCTCGGTTGCCAGCCATACGCCGCTGGGTGTGCCGCGGAAAAGCTGGAAGTTGTCGGCGAAAACCTGCCAGATCTTGCGGTGATCGGTTTCTACTGCGCCGCCGTCGAGCCGTGGCACGCCCAGCGCCTCCATCGGAATGCCCTGCGAGTAGAGCATTCTCGTCACGTAGTGGTCGGGAATAATCAGCAGTTCGCTTGGGCTGCCGAATTGGTAGTCCGGGTCGCTGAACAGCCGCGGGTCCACGTGGCCGTGTGGACAGACCAACGGCAGGCCGGCCACGCTGTCGTACAGCGCCCGCGCGGCGCGCCGTTGCGCCGGGTCTGGATCGAAGAATCGATTCGCGTCAAGTGTCCAGGATTTCTCTATCATGGTGGGTGACCTCACCGCACTTCCTTCCTTTATCGTAGGCAATTCTGCTGGGAGTTACGAAGTTCAGCCAGAATCAGCCACAAATTGGACGAATACCACGAACAGGAGCAGAAGGAATTCGCCAAATTCGTTCGTTCGTGGCAAAGCCGTAACTCATGTCCGGCTAGCCGCCAGCCCGCCGGTACCCGTCCACAACCTCGAACATCGCGAAGATGTTGTCATCGGGTGTGCCGTAATCCATGTTGATGCAGCAGATGCCGCAGCGTTCCGGCGCGCCGGCAGCCTGCAATAGCATCTCTGTGTCCAGTTTGATTTCCTGCGGCGTGCAGCGCAGCATACGAATCGGGCTGAGCCGCAGGTTGAGAAATGTCTCCGGCAGCGCGGCAGCCACCGCCCTCACGTCCGAACCCCAGCCCACATCCACCATGACTGGATGGAGCTCGGCATAGGCGTCAGCCACTTTGTGCAGATTGGCTCCGCAGTGGTGGATACCGAAGGGCTGGATGCGCCGCGCCATTGCCTGCTCCACCGGCAGGTGCAATTGGCGGTAGCTGGTCGGCGAGATCATCTGCACCGAGCAGTTGGCATGGTAGAACATGCGCGGATCGACCCGCTCCACCATGCGGTTGACGCTGATCGAGCAACTGCCGGTCCGTGCGCGCACAGCCAGCGCTACATCCACGATCAACTCGCCGATGATGTCCAGAAAGCGCCGCACGCGCTCCGGCGCCAGGTAGAAATCGGCGAACAGGTCCTGGCCGTAGAAGTGATAGGCTGCGTTGAGCACACCATCCGTATTGAGATCGCCCAGCACGTAGCCATATTCAGCCTGAAGGTCATCCATCTGTGCCAGCAGCTCGCGCATCGGCCATAAGTTGCGCCAGTCGGGCTTCTTGATAGCGTCGATTTCGGCCGCTGAGATCGCATGTGGCAACGGCTGCGGCGCGGCGTCTGCCGCGAAGCGAATCTGCGAACCCAGCAACGCCGGGATGACAAAGCCGCCGGCGACGTGCAGCGATCCAATAACCGGCCGCGGCTGCGGACCTTCCTCACCCAGTCCCAGGTCGCGGTAGCGCTGCCACAGCACCCGCCGCATCGTCACATCGTCGCGAATGCGCGTCGCCGGGTCCATGTAAAACGCCTGGTCGAAGCTGATGCCGGCAGTTTCATACCACCAGTTGGGGTTGAAGACCAGCTCGATAGGAATCAGTTGACTTGTCATGTTTCGTCGATAAGGTGATCGATGATCGGTAATCGGTTCCGAACTGATTACTGATTACCGTTTACTGATTACCGGCTCGTCACGGCCAGATCGACCGGTAGGCCGCGAGAGCGCGATCCATCAGCGCGTCGACGTATGGGTCTACCTTCTGGCGGGCCGGGTCGGCTTCGTGCCAGGCAACGATCTCGTGAGCGCCCCAGCTAAAGGGAATGGTGCAGGCGAAGCCGGGCGCCAGGCGTTTGATCTTGCTGTTGTCGAAAATCATGCTGTGGCTCTTGTCGCCCAGCAGTCCGGCGCCGTGCAGTGGATCAAACGCGTTGATCAGCTCGCTGGGCACGTGGACCAGTTCGGCGGGCGTGCCCAACGCACTCGCCATGATCTCGTAGATCTGATTCCATGTCAGCCACTCGTCGGAGGTGATATGGATCGCCTCGCCCAACGCGCGCTGGTTGCCCAGCAACGGCACAAAACCTTTGGCAAAGTCGCGGTGGTGCGTCAGCGTCCAGAGCGACGTACCATCGCCGTGGACCACCAATGGTTTGCCGTCCTTCATGCGCTGTAAGGAGGTGTAGCCGCCCATCAACGGTATCTTGGTCGCGTCGTAGGTATGCGACGGCCGCACGATGGTCATCGGGAACTTCTCATCGCGATAGGCGCGTACCAGCAGCTCCTCGCAGGCGATCTTGTTGCGCGAGTAATCCCAGTAGGGGTTGTCCAACAACGTCGACTCGGTCACTGGCAAGCTGGCAGGCGGTGTCTGGTAGACCGACGCGGAGCTGATGAACACATATTGGCCGGTGCGGCTGCGGAACAGATCGATGTCAGCTTGAACGTGATCTGGCGTGAAGGCGATCCAATCCACCACCGCGTCAAAGTTGTGACCGGCCAGCGCCGCCTCGCTACTGGCGCGGTCGCGGATGTCACCGAACAACACCGTCGCGCCAATGGGCGCGGGCCGGTCGACCGTCTGGCCGCGGTTCAGCAGGTAGAGATCGATGCCCTCGCGCGCTGCCAGTTCGCTGCAGGCCGAGCTGATAATGCCCGTACCGCCGATAAACAATACTTTCATAGAGATACCTCTCGCAATGCCGCGACCATCGCCAGAATGTTCTCCGGCGGCACGTCGGCTTGAATGTTGTGAATGGTGTTGAAAACGTAGCCGCCGCCTGCCGCCAGCGCTTCGACATTGCGGCGCACGTCGTCCTTAACTTCCTGCGGCGTGGCGGTGGGCAGCACACCTTGCGTGTCCACCCCGCCGCCCCAGAAGACGAGATCGCGCCCGAAGTCACGCTTCAGCGCGGCCGGCTCCATGCCTGTGGCGCGGATGTGAATCGGGTTCAGAATCTGCACGCCGATCTCGATGAAGTCGGGGATCAGCGGGCGCACGTTGCCGTCGGAGTGGAAAAAGCGCTTGGCGTGCGGCGCGAGGCGGGCCTGAAGCTCGAAAACCTGCTGAACGCGCGGCTTGAGCTGCTGGCGGAACATGCGCGGCGAGATGATCTGCGACACCTGCGAGCCGTAGTCGTCGGCGTAGGTCACCACATCCACCAGGCTTTGTCCTGAGCCTGCCGAAGGATCGCCCAGTTCCGTCAGCGCGGTCTGCCAGTAGGCCAGCTTCAACTCCAGCAGCTTGTCGAACAGCGCGCCGGCTACCTCCGGCTTCAGCGCCATCAGCACCAGCAGATTTTCCATGCCGACGACCCGCTGCGCGAACTCGAAGATGCCGGCGAAGGAATCCTTGAGCACTACCGCGTAGCCGGCCGCTCGGTACTGCTCCGCCTGCTCGCGCAGCCCGGCCAGCCGCCAAGCGGCGCCCGTGTCCGGCCATGGCAGGCGCTCAATGTCCTGCACGCTGACGTCATCCTGCGGCAAGGGCACCTGCCAGATGCTGAAATACAGCCCCTCGTCCTTGGGCTGGCGGTGCGTGATGCCCCACTCGTCGCGGTACAGCCAGTAGTCGCCGCCGTCCTCCGTGACGATGCCGTGGTTGTGGCTGTTGAGTGGAAAGAGGCCACGGGTGTCCACGCCCAGCGCCTTGATGACATCGTCGTCAGGCAAGGCAAGCTGCTGGATGGTGTCGCAGAGGGTCGGCTCCACCAGCGGCAGGCCCAGCGCGTCGCGCAGCGCGCGATAAGCGACGACGTGGATGCCAGTAACCTGCGTGCTGCCGAGGTCGAAGGGAATGCGATCCGGCTCGCGGTGGTCGAGGGCGGTGAGCAATCGGGTTCGGGAGTTCATTGGTTGGTAGATTGGGCGTTGGTAGATTGGGCGTTGGTAGATTGGGAAGTTGGTAGATTGGTAGTTTGGTGAGTCGGTATCACGGCTGATCACGGGTGGTCGAGCAGCAGATCGGTGGATGGATTGCGGAGTTTGCACGGCAACAGGCCGACCAATCTACCAATCTACCAATCTACCAGTCTACTCGAGTCGGGATCGAGATAGAGGCGTGCGTGCGGCTGGGTACGCAGGAGCGACGCCGGGCAGTCCTCGGTGATGGGGCCGCGCAGGGATGCCAGCACCGCGTCAGCCTTGCGCGCTTCGGGCACGATGCACAGGACTCGGCCGGCGGCCAGCAGCGCGGGTATGGTCAGTGTCACCGCGTGGGTGGGCACCTCGTCCAGACTGGAAAAGTGGCCCTCGCCGACCTGCTGATGCCGCGAGCGGTCATCCAGCCTGACGACCTTGACCCAGACCGGATCGTCGAAGTCGGCATAGGGCGGGTCGTTGAATGCCAGGTGGCCGTTCTCGCCGATGCCACAGGCACACAGGTCGGCGGGATACTGGCGCAACAACGCTTCATACTCGCTGCACGCTGCCTCAGTGCCTTTGGCCGGCGCAGCCACCGGATAGAATGCCGCGACATCCACGTAATCCAGGAAGTGGCGCTGCAAGAACAGCGGAAAACTGGCCGGGTGCTGCGGATCGAGACCGACGTACTCGTCCATGTGAAAGACCCGCACCTGCGACCAGTCGATGCCGGGCATTTCGCGCAGCGCGCGCAGGAAGGTCAACTGCGAGTTGCCTGTGGCCAGAATGACATTGGCCTCGCCGCCCGCAGCAATGGCCTGGCTGATCACCACAGCCGCGTCAGCCGCGGCCGCCTGACCCATGGCTTCGTTGCTCGAATAAACTGTAACTGGAAGTTGCTCGACCTGTGTCTCGCGGATTGGTACAATCACGATAGCTCCTTTGTGGTAATCGGTGATCTGTGATCGGAAGTCCGGGACTGACCGTTTACCGATTACTGGTTACTGGTCACCGTCCTGCCGCTGATCATGACGCGCCAGGCGGTAAAATCGTCGTTGAAGATAGCGATGTCGGCGTCCATGCCGGGCAGGAGGCTGCCCTTGCGATCGTCGACGCCGATGGCGCGCGCCGGGTTGAGGGTCGCCATTCGCACCGCCTCGACCAGCGGCACGCCGACCACATCCACCAACACCGGCAGCATCTGGTTGAGCAGCGTGCTGCTGCCCGCGAACGACGACCGATCCAGCATCATGCCAACGCCGTTGCTGACCTCGTATTCCAGGCCGCCCATGCGAAAGCGGCTGCCATCGGGCAGGCCCGCGCCGCTGGTGGCGTCGGAGACGATGCACAGCCGGTCGGGACCGATGCACTTGACGGCCAGCTTCATCAGCGTCGGCGGCAGGTGGCGGTTGTCGGCGATCATCTCCACCGTCAGGCCGTCGAAGGTTAGCGATGCCTCCAGCAGGCCGGGTTTGCGCCAAGGTCCCTCGCGCACGGTGGTGCTCTGAGCGCTCCAGACGTGGATGATGTGCGACAGTCCGGCGTCCATGGCAGCCAGCACGTCCTTATCGCGCGCCATGCTGTGGCCAGCCGCGGCGACGATACCCAGCCTCGCCAGCCGGCGGGTAAGGGTCAGCGCGCCGGGCAACTCCGGTGCGTAGCTCATCATGCGAACCACGTCGGCGTGCGCCAGCAGTGCATCAACCGTGCCGTCGTCAGGGTTGCGGATCGCAGCCGGATCCTGCGCGCCGGCTTGCACACGCTCAAAATACGGCCCTTCCAGGTGAACGCCCAGTACCTGCGCTCCGGCCTGCGGACCGGCCATCCACTGGCGTGCAAACTCCAGGCAGGCCACCAGATCGGGGATCGGCGCAGTGGCTGTGGTCGCCAGCAGCGAGGTGACGCCGCGACGGGCGTTCTCGGCCGTAATGGCACCGAACGCCCCGGTAGTCGGTTCGTTGAACGTGTGGCTTAACGCTCCATGGGTATGTATGTCGATCAAGCCGGGTGTCACCAGTCTGCCGCCCGCGTCCAGTCGTTCGACATGCGCTGCCAGGTCCGCTTCAGCCACGAAACCGGCAATATGGCCGCCGGTTATCAGCAGCGCCTGCCCGGTCACAATCTTGTCGGGCAGCACGAAGCGACCATCAACGATGGCGAAGGGAGCTTCTGGTGTGTCGGACGGTGAAGTTTTCATCGGGTAATCCATCGATTGTAATGATCAGCGAATTGTCACACTGAACGGGTCTAGCGCACAACCACCAGATCGGCGAACATCCAGTGAAGTGTCTCGCGTCCCCTGCAGCGCGAGATGCTTCACTGGCGTTGGGTGCATTGAAGATCGTCGAGTGTCAGCCAGTTTGTTTGTTCTCACAACCATGGTCGCTCAAGCCGTTCAGCATGACACATGCGATTCAGCATCACAAGGTCAGCTCAGGTCCAACCGGCGCAAAGCGAAACATGCCGTATTGAGCCTGGCGCATGTTCCAGTCATCCGTTTCCTCGATTATTTGCCACATCCGACCGGCCATGCTTTCCAACAGCGGCCGGCAAGCGGGATCGCCGGCCCGGTTGTGCAGTTCATGCGGGTCGGCGGCCAGATCGTACAGTTCGTCTTCGTCGAAGGTGTTGAAGACGTACTTCCACTGGTCGCGCCACAGCACACGCTGCTGGTAGGCGAATCGCTGGCCCTGCATCTCTGCGTATGCCTCGTCGGTCCAGCCGGCCACATCTCCGCGCAGCAACGGCGCGAACGAGCGCCCCTGACAATCAAACCGCCTGCCGGTCAGCAGCTCGATCAATGTAGGGCCAATGTCAATCACGCTTGTCGTTTTGTCAATCGAATTTGACATTGGCACGCCCGGCCCAGCCACGATCAGCGGCACGCGGTAGACCTCCTCGAAGGCTGGTACACCCTTCAGCATCAGCCGGTGCGCGCCCATGTAGTCGCCGTGGTCGGAGGTGAAGACGATGACCGTGTTGTCAAGCTGGCCCAGTTCCTCCAGCACCGCCAGCACGCGACCGATCTGGTCATCGATCAGCGTGCACAGCGCGTAGTAACAGGCCGTGGCGCGGGCGTAGTCGTCCCAATCCAGGTCTTGCCAGACGCGCTGGATGCGGCAGTAGATGGCCGGCCGATCGGCCAGTGGATCGTCGAAACTGACCGGCCGCGGCAACACAGCCGGATCGTAGCGCTGGAAATAGCTGCGCGGGGCGACGTACGGATCGTGCGGCGCCTCGCTGCTGAGAAACAGCGCCCACGGCCGGTCGGGGTCACGAACAGCGTTGCGCAGAAAGTCGATGCCTTGCGAGTACAACTGATATTCCGGCGTCTCTTCCACCGGCTGATCGGTCACACCGTAGAGCAGGAAATCCTTGTAGCCTGGCTGTCGAACCACGCCGCGCACGTCTGCGTCATCCCGTTCCACCAGCCCCTGCAATTGGTGGTACGCCTCGACCTCGTAGTCGTCGAAGCCGAAGTTCTCCAGCCGGTTGCTGCGCTCGACGTGCCACTTGCCGAAGTAGCCGGTCTGGTAGCCTGCCTCGTGCAGCAGTTCTGGCCACATAGCCAGCCCGGCTTGCAGCTCCGCCCGGTAGGCCGGCACCGCGTGGGTGACGTCCACCATGCCGTGGCTGTGGGGCAACAGGCCGGTGAACAGGCTGGCCCGGCTGGGCGAGCAGATGGGGTTAGCAGCGTAGCAACGGGTGAAGCGCGTGCCGCGCGCCGCCAGCGCGTCGAGATTCGGCGTCAGGCAGGGACTGGTCGGATCGACCGTAGCAGCCTGCTGCTGGTCGGTGATGATGAAGAGGAGGTTGGGCACGGTCATGCTTTGCTTGCGTCCTCTCTCGTACTCCTCCTCGTACTCGTACTCGAATCCTGCCCGGAAAGAGGACGAGTAGGAGTAAGAGTACGAGTACGAGTCGGAGAGGTCATGCTTGTGCCAGCCTCTGCAGCACGTCGATACAGAGGATCAGCGCGCGCGGCAGATGAAACGGGTCCTTGACCGGCAGCGCGACGGTTTGGTTGAACGGGCGGCCAGCGCGGTCGAGCCGTTGCGTCCACTCGCCATATTCGGCCACCGGGTAATGATCGAAGGCGTAGTCGTGGAAGCGGGCGAACCAGTCGAGACACCATGGCTCACGGGTGTGCTCCCATGCCAGTAGCAACGCATACAGAGACTCGGTCTGTGGCCACCAAAGCTTGGCATCGGCGAACCGCCACCAGGGCTCGCCGCCTTCGGCGTCGCGTGCATGCACCAGCCCGCCGTACTCGTCGTCCCAGCCAACGTCCAGATGCCAGCGTATGCACTCTGTGGCCTGCTGGATGCGTGCGGCATCGCCCGTCCGCCGGTAGATGTGCATCATGAACCACATCGACTCGATGGCGTGGCCGGGGACGATGGAGCGGCCCTGCGGCGAGTCGATCAGCGTGCCGTCGGTGTGGACGTACTCGTAGAGCAATTGACGCTCGGGACGGCGGTAGACGTCCATCACCTCGTCCGCGTGGGCACGGCCAGCGGCGATGATAGCCGGGTCGTTCAGCAGGTGCCCCAGTTCGTCAAAGACCAGCGAGAAGATCATCGACACCGCGTGGGCTTTGCCGTTTTCGGGCAGCGTGAACGGGCCGATGCCGTAGGAGCCGGGCCGGGCCAGCCGTTCCTGCACGTTGTGATACGTCTCCAGTGCCAGTTCGGCCACCGAGGCGTCGCCGGTGGCGCGCGCCAGCTCAGTTAGGCCGTAGATGGCGAATCCGTCGGCGAAGATGCTGTCGGCGCCTTGCAGCACACGGCCATCCTGGTCTACGGCAAAGACCCAGCGGCCCTGGTCATCACGGCCGTGCCGGCGCACGAAGTCGTAGATGTGCAGCGCGACGTCCAGCCATTCCTGCCGCGGTTCGATGCGGTTATAGAGTGCGGAGAAGGTCCAGATGGCGCGCAGCTGTGACCAGAGATACTTGTCGGTGCTGAGCACCGTCCCGTCGTCGGCGATGCAGGTCAACAGCCCGCCGTGTTGCCAGTCAACGGCGTGTTGCAGCCAGAAAGGCACGACGCGTTCCAGCAGCTCGGCGCGGTAGATCGCGAGAAGATCGACGAATCGGGGTGAAATCTGCATAGTAGTTCTCAGAAACCCGGTTTCTAGACCTGGTCCTCGACGACATCTTCGAAACGCCAGCCTTGCTGCCCGCAAACGACGCGGACGTGATCGTCCCAGGTTGGTTCCGCTGTGGGACGGCCATTGAGGAAGCAATCCACTGCCAGGTAGCGCAAGGTCTCGTCGCCCTGGCATTCGATGCTGTGCAGTGTAGCGGGTGGAACGCGCACGACATCGCCAGGCGCGACCGCGAAGGTCACTTGCTGCGCACCGATGGTCAGACGGCCGCGGCCTTGCAGGACGTAGAAGACTTGCTCGGTGTCGTCGTGCTGATGCAGGGGAGGCGCCTCACCGGGCGCCATCTCGACGATGAACACCTCGCTGGTAGCAGCGTCGGCCCGGTCCATGACGAGGTCGTTGATGTGGGTAGGAAAGCGATAGCGTGTGGGATGACTGGTGTTGAAGATGTAGTTCATGGGTTGCTGGTTTGTGAGCAATTGGTGGGAAGCGAAGCTTTCGGTAAGTGAGGGTGAGAGTCGTCCCAACAACGCATCCATCACCCGCGATGTGCGCGCACCGCTCTCTCCGGTGCTGGGACAGACGCCGATGCCCTGCAGTTCGTCCACGATGGTCTGGATCAATGGCTGTTGGACGTGGGGTGGATGCTCGATGTGGAAGTCGGTCTCGCCGGCGGCGGTGACGAGGCGTACCGGATCGTTCGCGCCAAAGGTCGAAAAACTGATGCGGCCGCGGCTGCCGCTGATCTCGACGCGGTCTTGTTCATCGAACGCAGTGAAACACCAGACGCCCGCGCCCTGTACGCCTGACTGAAACACGAAGCTCCCACTGACGATGTCCTCGGCGGGATAGAGCTCGGCCTGGTTGCCGGCCATGCCCTGGGCTGTGTCAATGGGGCCGAGCAAGTGGTCCAGCAGATCGAGGGTGTGCGACGCGAGATCGACGAACAGCCCGCCGCCGGCGATTTCGGGAATGATGCGCCACGGCAGGGCGTCGCCAGTTATGCTCGCTGCCCGCTGGGCCAGTGTAACCGTCACAAAGCGCACCTCGCCGATAGCATCGTCCGCCAACAGCTCGCCAACTTTGACGAAGCGCGGCAGCGAACGCCGGTAATAGGCGACGAACAGCGGTACATCGGCTGCACGGCACGCGTCGACCATCGCCAGGCACTCGCCGTAGTTCATCGCCATCGGCTTTTCAACATAGACCGGCTTGCCGGCCGCGGCGGCCATCAACGTGTACTGTTTGTGGGTGGAAGGCGGCGTCGCGACGTAGACGGCATCCACCTCCGGGTCGTCGATCAGTGTCTGAGCATCATCCGTCCAGCGCGGCACACCGTGGCGGCGCGCGTAATCGGCCGCCAAGTCGCCGTTGCGGCGCATGACGTTTATCAACGCCGAGCCGCGCGCTTTTTGCAGGGCTGGCCCACTCTTTACTTCGGTCACATCACCACAACCGATGATGCCCCAGCGAATCAGGCTCATCGGTCCACCTCCAACCCTGGTATTTCAATGGTCTTGGCGTCGCCGATGCCGACCAGTTGTAGCTCGCTGGCTCGGTGGCAGGCCACAAAATGGCCCGGCTCCAGTTCCTCCAGCAGTGGCAAGTCGGTCGAGCACTTATCGACGGCGTAGGGGCAACGGGGGTGGAAGTAGCAGCCAGAGGGTGGATTGGCCGGGCTGGGCACATCCCCTTCCAGCGGCGTCATGCGGGCACGGATGCGCGGATTGGCCACCGGCACAGCCGACATCAATGCTGCGGTGTAGGGATGCTTCGGTGTGAAGAAGAGGTTGTGGGTCGGTGCGGTCTCGACGATCTTGCCGACATACATCACCACCACCCGATCGCAGATGTGCTTGACGACGCTCAGATCGTGGGCGACGAAGAGGTAGGTCAGGTTCAACTCGTTTTGCAGCTTGAGCAGCAGGTTGAGCACCTGGGCCTGTACAGAGACATCCAGCGCGGACACCGGCTCGTCGGCGACGATGAAGCGCGGGTTGAGCGCCAGCGCGCGGGCGATGACGATCCGTTGGCGCTGGCCGCCACTGAAAGCATGCGGATAGCGCTGCATGTATTCCTGGCGCAGCCCCACCAGTTGCAGAAGTTCGGCCACCCGGGCCTGCCGCTCCTGATGATTCTTCATGCCGCCTACGACCAGAAGCGGCTCGCCTACCAGATCCAGCAAGGTCATGCGCGGATTGAGCGATGCGTACGGGTCCTGAAAGACCATCTGCATCTCGGCTCGCAGCGGCCTCATCTCACCGTCGGAGAACTGCGCGACGTCTACTACTTCGCCAGCCTTGGTACGGAAAAGTATCTTGCCTGACGTGGGATTGTGTGCGCGCAGGATGCAGCGAGCTGTGGTGGTCTTGCCGCAACCGCTCTCACCCACCAGTCCCAGCGTCTCGCCTTCCCTGATGAAAAAACTCACGTCATCGACGGCGCGAACGTAACCGACGACCTTCTTGACAAACCCTTCCTTGATCGGGAAATACTTCTTGAGCGACCTGACCTCCATCAAGACGGATGGATCATCGATGGCGTTGGCGATCGGCGCCACGATACGGGTAGGAGCGCTGGCTGGCGGCAACTGCAGGGCACTCACGCCCGTCACCTGTTCATCTTTCATCGTTTGCTCTTCACTGTTGCTGGTTCCACGTCTTCCGCTGCATCGCTGAACAGGAAGCAGCTGGCTGCCTGCTTAGGATTGACCGGCTGGATGATCGGTGTCAACTGGTCGCAGACGCCCGGCATGTAGTCGACGCAGCGCGGGAAATAGGGACAGCCAGGCGGTCGGTTGAATGGATGGGGAATCGAGCCGGCGATTGTCGGCAGGAAGGTGCGCGAGGCGGAATGAACCGTCGGTATCGACTCCAGCAGCGCCTTGGTGTAGGGATGCTGCGGCGAGTGGAAGATCTCGTCCGCCGGCCCGGTCTCCATCACCCGCCCCAGGTACATCACAACCACGTAATCAGCCATCTGCGCGATGACGCCCAGATCATGCGTGATGAAGATGATCGCCATGTTGTGCGATTCCTGCAGCCGCTTCAGCAGGCTGAGTACCTGCGCCTGGGTGGTGACATCGATGGCAGTCGTCGGTTCGTCGGCGATCAGCAGGCTGGGATTGCACGAAAGCGCCATCGCGATCATGGCTCGCTGGCGCAACCCCCCGCTCATTTCCCACGAATAGGCGTTCATGCGCTGTTCCGGGCTGGGCACGCCCACCTCGTGCATGCGCTCGATGGCCATCTCGGCCGCTTCCTTCTTGCTGACCTTCTGGTGCAGCCGGATCGCCTCGATGAGCTGGTTGCCGATGGTGTGGACGGGACTGAACGATGCCATTGGCTCCTGCGGGATCAGCGCGATCTCGGAGCCGCGCATGGAACGCATCTCCTTGCCGCGCGGGTCGAGCTTTGCCAGATCTACCGAGCCGTCGAAACCGCTGGCCTCGTAGGTCGCCTGTTTTTGCGGCCAGTAACGGATTTCGCCCTCGACAACTTTGCCGGGCGGGGGGACGATGCGCAGGATCGACTTGATGGTGACACTCTTGCCGCAGCCGCTCTCGCCGACGATCCCCACCACCTGGCCGGGATGCACGTCAAAGCTGACGCCATCCACGGCCTTTACGACGCCCTCGTCGAGCTGGAAATAGGTCTTCAGGTTGTTCACCGCCAGTAGCGGGGATTGGTTGTCTGGATTCATGTTGGATATGGTGGTCGTGATCAGAAGCCGGTAATCTGTCATCAGTAATCAGTAATCGGCGAGGTGTAGACACACTAGTATCCAGTGACCGCTGACCTCTGACTTCTGATCACTGACCTCCGATCACTAGCTCGTATACGGATCCGCGGCGTCACGCAGGCCGTCGCCCAGGATGTTGAGCGCCAGCACGGTGACAATCACCAGCAGGCCAGGCAGGAGTAACCACGGCGCCAGGGCGATGGATTGCAAGTTTTGCGCCTCCTGCAGTAACACACCCCAGCTGATGGCCGGTGGACGCAAACCGAGGCCCAGGAAGCTTAGGAAGGTCTCGTTGATAATCATCACCGGAATTGCCAGCGTGACGGCAGCGATGATGTGGCTTGAGAACGTAGGCACCATGTGGCGAAAGATGATGCGCGGCTGCCCACAGCCCGACAGTTTGGCCGCCACCACGAAATCCTCTTCGCGTAAGGTGATGAACCGGCTGCGCACCTCGCGCGCGAGCGTCGTCCACGCCAACAGTGCCAGAATGATGGTGATCGCGAAATAGGTCTGTTCCACCGACCACGTCCGCGGCAGCGCAGCCGACAGCGCCAGCCAGATGGGAATGGCCGGCAGCGATTGCAGAATCTCGATCAGGCGCTGGATGACCATATCGATGGTGCCGCCAAAATAGCCCGAGATGCCGCCCAGAACGATGCCAAGAACCGTGCTGATGGCCACGGCCACCAGACCGATCGACAGTGACACGCGCGTCCCGTACATCAGCCGCGACCACTGGTCACGTCCCAGCCGGTCAGAGCCCAGGATGTGCAGGCTGGTGCTGACGCGATTCGGTCCAGCCGAGGCTTCCTTGGCCGCCGGGTCAACCTCCACCGGCGCGGTCTCGTCCACGCCCACGAGATGGATGTCCAGCGTGAACAGACCCAAAATTTCGTAGGGATAGCCCCTGGTAAAGAACTTGACCGGCACCTTGACGTTCTCATCGATCTGCCACTCAACACGCAGAGTCGTGGGATTGCGCTGGCCGACCGCACCATAGACGAAAGGCCTGATCGCGCCGTCGTCGATGAAATGAATCATCTGCACCGGAATGAACGATTGCAAGGCGTCAGTGACATGCGGGTCCTGAGTAGAGAAAAACCCGGGCACGATCGCTACGATCGCGATGATGATCATGATGACGCTGCTGATAACCGCCAGCCGGTGTTTCTTGAAACGCCACCAAACCAGCTTCCAATTCGGCGCGAGGTAGAAATCCTCTGAGTGGACATCTGCTCCGGGCGGCGCCAGCGAGGCGTCCTCATCCATCGAAACCATGGGTTGGTACGAAACAGCGGAGGCTTCGGTGAGGTTGCCCATCACCTGCCGGCCAAAAGATGGATCCGAGGGTTTCTGTTCAGTCATGGGTCAGGACTCCATCCGAATGCGTGGATCCAGCCAGGCCAGCAGGATGTCCGAGACAAGTGTACCGATAATGGCCAGCAAGCAGTAGATCAACACGATCGCGCCGGCCAGGAACATATCCTGGTTGGTCAGCGAGCGCAGCAGCATCGGACCGATGGTCGGCAGATTCAGCACCGTGGCGACCACCAGGCTGCCGGAGAAGATCAGCGGCAAGTACCAGCCGATGGTGCTGACCAGCGGATTGAGGGCCAGCCGCACGGGATACTTGATGATCAGATGCCACTCCGACATGCCTTTAGCACGAGCCATCTCGACGTATGGCTTGTTGAGTTCGTCCAGCAGATTGGCGCGCATGATGCGGGCCAGGCGTGCCGTGCCGCTGAGGGTCAGGATCAGCACCGGCAGCCACATGTGGGTCATAAGGTCGCCGAACCTGGCAAGACTCCAGGGAGCGTCCACATACTCCGACGAAAAGAGGCCGGTGACGCTGACACCGAACCACGAGAAGGCCAGCCACATTGCGATCAGAGCGACCATGAAGGTCGGTGTGGCGATACCGATGTAGTTGAAGATGGTAAAGAAATAGTCCACCAGTGTATATTTCTTCACCGCTGAGATAATGCCGATAGGAACTGCCAGGGCCCAACTCAGGAAGAACGTCAACAACCCCAGCATCACCGTCAGACCCAGACGCTCGCCGATCAGCTCGCCGATCGGTTTCTGCCAGTCCAGCGAGACACCCAGGTCGCCCCGCAGAATACGGCCAATCCATTTGAGATACTGGCCTGTCAGCGGCTGATCCAGACCGTACGTAGAGCGCAGCGCGTCGATCTGCGCCTGATCCATCGATGATCCTGACGATGCCAGCTCAGCGATGTAACTGGTCACAAAGTCGCCCGGCGGCGCCTGGATGATGATGAAGGAAAATACCGAGAAGATGAAAAGCAGCACCGGCAGCAGCAGCAGCCGCTTGACAATTAGTTGTGTCATGGGAGTTGCCCGGTCGTGGGTCTAGAAACCGGGTTTCTTCCGAAGAAACCCGGTTTCTTTCAAGACTTTGCGGTTACTGGAAGAAGAACTGTTCCGGCCGGGTGTTGCCAGGCGTTCGCAGCGGCCAGTCATTGCCGGCTGTTTCAGGTACGTTCATCAGGTCCTTGTTGACCACGACGACGCCCTGAACCATCGGCGTCAGACCGACGGTGCCGATCTCCCAGACGTTGTCAGCCCATATCTGGAACAGCTCGTGAGCCAGCTCGATCTGGCGGTCGCGGCCGGAGACCTTGGCTTCGTCGATGATCTCGACCAGCTTGGCGATCTCGGGGGTTGGCGCCACACCCTCAGCGCCATCAGTCAGATACCACTGGCGCACCAACGGCGCGAATGTCAGCGCCGGATTGCTGCGCGGGTCCATCTTGGGCTGTCCGCTGAAGGGGAAAGCAGTCGTATCTTCGTTCCACATCTCGACCATTAGGTCGTTGGTGTCGCGCATCTGGAAGCCCAGAGCACGCTCGCGAATCTCCACGTGGGCGCGCACACCCACATCGGCCCAGTTCTGCACGATAATCTGTGCGATGTCAGGCCAGTTGGCGAAGGCGGCGATCACCTGAATCTCGATGTCCAGCCGGCTGCCGTCGGGCAGGGTACGGAAACCCTCATCGTCGCGCTCGGTCAGGCCGATGGCGTCGAGCATCTGGTTGGCCAGTTCCGGATTCAACTCGGTGTACTTGAAGGCCCATTCATCGCCGGGGTAGTAGGGATGGTTGGGCGCTGGCACACCCTGACGCGCCTGGCCAAGGCCCAGGAATGCCAGTTCCTTGATTGACTCGCGATCGATGGCGTAGGAAAGTGCGATGCGGAAGTCCTTGTTCTGCAACAACTCGGCGACGCCAGGCTGCGCGTTGTAGGTCTGGTTGAACATCAGCACCGCGTCGGAGCCGCCGAAGGTCGGCCACGTCAGCACGTTGTAGCCGCCCTTGTCGGCGTTCTCGACCAGCACCGGGTAGTTGCTCATCTTGATGTGGCGGCCCTGCATGTCGATCTCGCCGCCGATGGCTGCCAGATTGAGCGCCTCAGCATCGGCGAAGAAGGTGAAGCGTGCTTCGTCGATGTAAGGAAGTTGGTTGCCGTCCTGGTCGACGGCGAAGTAGTACGGATTGCGCTTGAGCGTGAACACGGGGTCGGAAACGCTCGAGTTGTCCGGTACCCAAGCGGCGGTGCTGGGCCCACTGCCTCTCAGATGCGGCAGGGCCTCGACAGCGAACAGCTCGGTCCAGGTCTCGAAACCGCGCTCCTTGACCACAGCGTCCAGCGCAGCAGCGTCCGTGTAGTTGGGGTGAAAGTCCTTCAGAT
Organism: Anaerolineales bacterium; assembly: GCA_020634615.1. Lineage (GTDB taxonomy): Bacteria > Chloroflexota > Anaerolineae > JAAEKA01 > JAAEKA01 > JACKBK01. The sequence continues at coordinate 287,752 of JACKBI010000001.1, read as the reverse complement.
AATGGGCGGGGGCAAATGCCAGATTGGTGATGGATTTGTCGGCGCCGTCTTTGTTGGCCAAATCGAGCAGAAACGCCGTGTTAGGCTGGGCAAATGTCCACTTGGCAGCGTAATCGTTCACCTTCTCCACGGTAGCAACGGTCCCGTCGGCGTTCATCAGCCAGCCGGGAGGGGTAGGCGACAGGTCGGTGTTGAGGGCGATGTCGTTGTACCAGAACATGATGTCGTCGGCGGTAAACGGTTCGCCGTCAGACCATTTCATGCCCTCGCGCAGGTTGACTGTCCACTGCGTGAAGTCGTCGTTGGATTCCCAGCCCTTGGCGATATGGGGGATCACGTCGCCTCCGTCAGGCGAGAAGCGCACCAGCGCATCGTAGACCAGGCGGGTGTAGTTGTTGTGGTCCGAAGGTCCGAGGAAGCCACGGCGCAGCAGACCGCCATAGGTACCGACCTGTGCAGCTTCTTCCACCAGCGGCTCAGCAGGCAGTCGCTCATCCACGGTAGGCAGCTCGCCCGTTGCGACCAGTTCGGCCAGCATGGGTGCTTCGTGGTACTTGGAATCCATTGCGGCCGGCTCAGCAGGTGCTGCAGTGGGTTCAACAGCAGCAGGCGCTTCCGTTGCGGCAGGCGGCTCAGTTGCAGCAGCAGCCGGCTCGGTTGCCGCCGGTTGCTCTGCGGGTGGAGCGGCTGTGGGAGCCGGTGCGCCGCCGCAACCAGCCAGCACAAGCGCAATCAAAACAAGAAGTACGACTAGGGTGCGAAACATGTAGTGACCTCCTTTGGTCATGGTGAAATTGAACGTTCATCGTTCATGGGCTAGCAAACTTACAACCGTTCGCTGGAAATTAACTTGTGGTGGGCAAACCTCCTCTCTTCTTCTCCGTGGTCTGTTACGGTGCGCTGGCGCGCACCACAAACTCAACCGGCAAAATCGTTTCACAACCGTTGCATGGTTCACTGTTGATCTGGTTCAAAAGCAGACGGTTGGCCTGCACGCCGATGTCGTAGCGCGGCACGCGGCAGGTAGTCAGCGGTGGATTAACCAGCGCTGCAATAGCAATATCGTCGAAGCCGGCAATCGCGATCCGGGCGGGAACTTCCAGAGAGCGACTGGTGCAAGTTCGCAGAGCGCCAACGGCAACCAAATCGTTGTAGCAGAACAGAGCGGTGATGTCGGGTCGTTCGGTTAGCAGAGCCTCGGCAGCTTCGGCGCCGCCGTCAGCAGTCGGCGCGCAATGCCTGACCAGATCGGGTTGCCAGGCTATCCCCGAGGTTTCCAATACCGAGCGATAACCGCTGAGACGGGCTTTGCCGCTGTATGAGGCTGACGGGCCTGCTAAGAGTGCGATGTTCTTGTGGCCGCGACGCACGAAATGTTCAACGATCATGCGGGCGCCGGCCTCGTCATCCGCCAACACGGCGCCGGCGCCCAAGTCGTTTGCGCGTCGATTGATCAGGACGACATTGGTGTGACGTGTCAGAGCGACAGTCAGATCCTGTCGGGGGAGTCGGGAACTGCATACGATCAGGCCGTCAACCCGCTTTTCTTCCAGCGAAGCCACAAACTCCAGTTCACGCTCTGGTTCTTCGTCGCTGCTGCAAAGAAAAACGCTGTAATTCTCAAGGTATGCAGCATCAGCCACACCGCGCGCAACGTCCGCAAAGAAGGGATTGGAAATGTCGGGCACGACCAGGCCGATGGTGCCGGTACGATGGGTTGCCAGACTACGTGCAATACCGCTGGGGCGGTAGTCCATTCGCTCGACCACTGTCAGCACACGCTGGCGCGTGTCATCGCTGACGTCACCTTTTTCGTTGATGACTCTGGAAACGGTCATCAATGAGACGCCAGCTTCACGGGCAACATCGGCCATGGTCACACGATTCAAGACGGGAATACCTCGGGAACGAAGAGAGGAGCCGTTAACGCTACCGTTAGCGCTAACATGATTATATGGGATGGCACGAGATTTGTCAATGGGCTTGCGACAATTTACACTGAAAGACGCGAAACCTCCGAGTGACTGTCATCGGTGACTGTTGAAGTCGCCATTTTTGCCACCAGTCCGTTTCGCTGCAATGATTTTGCACATCCAGAGCTGCGACTTCCCGGGTCTGGACCAGAACACCTTAAGGAGCCCTACATGACTACCCCCTGGCAACGACTCAAGCAGGCCGCGGCTCTTCAGGAGCCAGATCAGGTTCCCCTCGCATTGATCGTCGACAGTCCCTGGCTGCCCGGTTATGCCGGCATCAACACGCTGGACTTCTTCCTGGACCCTGACCTGTGGTACAAAATCCACCGCGAACTGCTGGATCGCTGGCCCAATGTGGCGTGGATACCCGGTTTCTGGGTCGAGTACGGCATGGCAAGCGAGCCGTCGGCTTTCGGTGCGCGCATCCACTGGCACGACGATCGCCCGCCCTCGGTCGAACCGGTGGTGGAAGACCCCCGTCATTGGGCTGACGCGCCACTGCCCAATGTCCTGGAGGATGGCCTGATGCCGCTGGTCTTGCGGCTGACCGGGAGAGCGGAAGCGCGTCTCAATGCGGAGGGGTTAGGTATCAACATGGTCGCAGCGCGCGGGCCGATGGTCACCGCCGGCTGGATCATGGGACTTACCAGCCTGATGACCGGCCTGGTGGAGCAGCCTGCCGTGATCCAGCGCTGTCTGGAGAATATCACCACCACGCTGATCGCCTGGCTGCACGCGCAACTTGACATGTTGACCAACCCGGAGGGTATCCTGCTGCTGGACGATATCGTCGGCATGGTGTCGGTAGAGCACTACGACGAATTCGTGGCGCCGCATTTGCAGCGCATCTTCGCCGAGTTCGACGGGCTGGTGCGCATCTATCACAACGACACCCCTTGTCCGCACCTCTACCCGTCGCTGGCGGAGGCGGGCTTCGACATCTTCAATTTCACCCACGAAGTGGACATCGCACAGACCAAGGCGGCCATGGGCCACCGCGTCGCGCTGATGGGCAATGTGCCGCCGTTGCACATTGCCGTGCGCCAGCCGCCGGAGGTGGTAGCAGAATTCGCGCAAGCCAGCCTCGACCGCGGCGGCCCTGGCGGGGGCATGATCCTTTCGGTCGGGGGCGGTGTTTCCCCTGACACCCCTGCAGCCAGCATCGACGCGATGCTCGCGGTGGCTGAAGCCTGGCAGCCTCCACAGCCCGGCCAGCCGGTCGGCGACTGGGACGAGCTGCTGGAGCGCTATAAGATCAGCAACACCGGCCGGCGCACACGCGACCGGCAACGACGCGACCGCCGCGGCTGAGATTCCAGACTGCGGAAGTTGCCGGTTCCAAAAAGCGGGTTTGCCCCAGCCGCTACAGACCGGTCCACACGAGTCGGCGACTTCCGAAGTCTCTTACACTGCCGCCAGCAAGATCACCGACAAGACGGGGATCGCCAGCAGCGTCGAGATCATGACAATGCTGCTGGCCAGCGTATCGTCCGCTCCCATCGCCTGCGCCATGACGTAGGAAGCAACGGCGGTCGGCATGGCCAGCAGCAGCATGGCGATCAGCAGCGAGGGGCCGGTCAGTCCGATCATGCGCGCTGCCAGGTAGCCTGCCAGCGGTGCGACCAGCACCTTGACCAGCGACGCTGCTGTGGCGGTCCCGCCTCCGGTGCGGATGGCACGCAGCCGCAGACCGGCGCCCATGGCCAGCAGCGCACCGGGCAATGCGAGCTCTCCCAGCAAATCCAGCGTGCGCGTCAGCGCCTCGGGCAGCGCGAGCCCGCTGTAGGCAATAGCCAGTCCGGCCAGACAGGCAATGATCAGCGGATTGGTGGCGATGCTGCGCATCACGGCGCCTACCTGCTGCCGGCCGTTCCGATTTTCAGCAGGAGTTGCCCCGGCCAGCACGATCACTGCGGCCACGTTGTAGACGGGGATCACCGGCGCCAGCGCCAGCAGCACCAGCGCCTCAACTTCCGGCGTTCCCTGCCCGACGGCCGCCAGCGCGTAAAGAACCACCGGCAACCCGACGAAGGCGATGTTACCGCGATAGGCGCCCTGTACAAAGCTGGCAGTTGCACGCTTGTCGAGCCGTAGTCGCCACGCCAGCAGGTAGCCCACTCCGATGCAGACCACCATCCCGGCCAGCACGACAGCGATGATGCCCAGTGCTGTGTTGAGTTGGGGCAGCGCACTGGCCGTCTTGGTAAACAGCAGCGCCGGCAGGGCAATCCAGTAGATCAGGCGGTTAAGATTGCGGAAGAACTCTTCGGACGCAAAGCCCTGCCGACGGAGAAACAGGCCGAGGCCGATGAGAAGAAAGATTGGTGCAAGAATGTTGACGACGATCATTCTGTCATTCTAGCCGCAAGCACGGCATCCCCAAAACCGGAGGATGCCGCGGTCACCAATCGCAGACCGATAGTTGCCCCGCCATGGCTCCCGTGCTAGAATCCCAGGGACTATGTTTTTCCGTCATTCCCGCGGAGGCGGGAATCCACTCTCGTGGGCGCTGGATTCCCGCCTCCGCGGGAATGACAACTTTTCACGCGCTCCAGGAAGCACCTACATCATGTCATTGCCACGAGTGGTCAGCCGCAACGGCCACTTCATGTCTCCCAGCGACGCGCATATCTCGATCTTCAACCCGGTGATCTTCGGCGCATTCGGCGTCTACGAGTCGATCCAGCTCTATGCCGGCGCGATCTTTCTGCTTGAGGACCACATGCAGCGGCTGGCAGCTTCGGCGACCGCCATTGATCTGGCGCTGCCGGCCGATCTCGACACCATCGCCGACTGGACGCGTGCGATTGTGGCCGCGAACGAGTGCCGCGACGCGCTGATCCGCATCTTTGCGTTAGGCGCAAGCCCCAACAACGGCCCGGAGATTTTCATCTGGCCAGAGGCGCCGCGGGCGTTGCCGGCTTTCTTGTATGAGCAAGGCGCGGGCGCAGTCACCTACTCCGGCGAGCGGGCGCTGCCGCAGGCCAAGTCGCTCAACACGCTGGTCAACCACATGGCCAAGGCGCGTGCGCTGAACGCGGGCGAGCACGAAGGCGTCCTGGTAGATCGCGACGGCAACGTGACCGAGGGATCCTCGAGCAATCTTTTTGTGGTACGGGGAGGTGCGCTGTTGACCGCGCCTGAGGAGGATGTGCTGGCCGGCGTGACGCAGATCGAGGTGTTGGCGCTGGCGGAGCAGCAAGGTATTCCGGTGTTGCGGGAGAAGCTGCCGCTGGCAGACAGGCAGCGCTGGGACGAAGCCTTCCTGACCAGCACCAGCCGCCACGTCCTGCCGCTGGTCCGGCTGGACGGCCAGCCCATCGGTGCCGGCGTCCCGGGTCCGGTTACGTTGCGGCTGCGTGAGGCGTTCGAGGAACGGTTTCTCAGCTTCGTCCATGCAACTGCGTCGAAATAGCAGAACGAAAGAACCGCGGATTGAGAGGAAACCACAGATTCCGGAACTTGATCCGCGTGTTCTCCCAGTCCGCGGTTCTCGCGTCTCGAACGCTACAAATCGCTCGGCCCCACCAGCATGTCGTAGATCGCCCCCAGCTCCTCTTCCGAGTAGAAGTGGATCACGATGCGTCCGCCGCGGCGGCTGCGGAAGAGGTTGACTTTGGTGCCCAGCGCGTCACGCAGGCGGGTCTCCAACTCCCGGGTCTCGGGGCTGTCATCTTCGTCGCTGGCCGTGTCGTTGACCGCCGGCTCGCTGGCTGCCTGCTGCATCCGGCGCACCAACTCCTCGGTCTGGCGCACCGTCATCTCGTTGTCGACGACGATGACCAGCGCCTGCTCGATCAGCGCATCGTCGGCCAGACCCAGCAGCGCACGTGCGTGCCCCTCTCTGATCTGCCCGCGGACCACCGCTTCCTTGGCAGCATCGGGCAGTCGCAGGAGCCGCAATGAGTTGGCGACTGCAACGCGGCTCTTGCCGACCCGCGCTGCTACCACCTCCTGCGTCAACCCAAACTCCTCGACCAGCGAATAGTAGGCGGCCGCCTCTTCCAACGGGTTGAGGTCGGCGCGCTGGACGTTTTCCACCAGCGCCAATTCCAGCATCCCCTGCGGCGAGACGTCCTTGACGATAGCGGGCACGCTGGTCAGCCCGGCCATACCCGAGGCGCGCCAGCGGCGTTCGCCGGCTACCAGATAGTAGCGCGATGCACTCCCGTCCGGCGCCAGGGTCAACACCAGCGGCTGGATCAGCCCGTGGGTGCGGATCGACTCGGCCAGTTCCTCCAGCGCAGCCGGTTCCATGTTGTCGCGCGGCTGGCGCGGATTGGGGGCGATATCGGCCAGTGATACCTCGGCCACGCCGGCGGGCGGACGGCCAGTTTCGCTGTCGCCTGCCGGGATCAGAGCGCCCAGCCCTTTTCCAAGTCCTCTGCGCGTCGTCATGAAGTCACCTCGCTGTTCCGTTGGATCGTGCTTCGCGCGCCAGTACCTCGTTGGCCAGCGCCTGATAGGCCAGCGCGCCTGGCGAGCCCGGCGCGTAGACCGAAACCGGTTGACCGTAGCTGGGAGCCTCGCTGAGGCGGACGTTGCGCGGAATAATGCTTTCGAAGACCTCGTTGGGAAAATGCTGGCGCACATCGGCCACCACGTCGTGGGCCAGGTTTGTGCGCGTGTCGAACATGGTCATGACGATGCCGAAGATGCGCAGATCCGGGTTGAGATGCTCGCGCACCAGACTGACGGTGTGCGTCAGGCGACCCAGACCCTCCAGCGGCAGGTATTCGCACTGGATCGGAATAATGACGCCGCTGCGCGCACAGGTCAGCGCGTTGACCGTCAGCAGACTGAGGCTGGGCGGGCAATCCATGATCACATGGTCGTAGCGGTGCAGGACCGGCTCCAGTGCGCGCTGCAACAGGCGCTCGCGGGTCAACATGCTGACCATTTCCACATCTGCGCCGGCCAGCTTCGGCGCTGACGCGACGAGATCGAGTCGGAGCAGGCTGCTGAGGATGATCACCCGATCGAGCGGCACGCGGTTGATCAGCGCATCGTACAACGAGTATTCGACCTCATCGGCGTCGACGCCCAGGCTGCTGGTGGCGTTGGCTTGCGGATCACAGTCGACAAGCAGGACCCGGTGGCCGGCCGCAGCCAAAAATGCCGCCAGGTTGACCGCGGTCGTGGTCTTGCCGACGCCGCCCTTTTGGTTGACTAGTGCGTAAACGTGAGTCATGGGTTGGATCGGGAACTAACCTTCGAGGCCATGTTGAGCCAGATACGCCTTGACCTGCGGGCGGGATGGGATCGTGCTGTAGCTGATGCCTTCGACACAAAATGACGCGGCCACATTAGCATAGCGGGCAGCCTGCAGCGGATCACCCGTCTCGCAGTAGCGGATCAGGAAGGCAGCCGTAAACGTGTCGCCGGCGCCGGTGGGGTCCACCTCGCGCACGCGCCGGGCGGGCACGTGCGTTACATGGCCGCGATAATACAGGTCGCAGCCGTGGGTGCCGCGGGTCAACACCGTGACCTCGACGATCTCGCTGAAACAGCGCACCAGATCAAGGTTATTGCCGACATCCTCGGTGCTGACCACCAACACATCGGCCTGCGCCAGCCAGTCATCGCCGCAATCGAGCGGAATGTGATAAACGCGTCCCCCGTCGTCCCAGCGGCGCATCCAGCCTTGCGGCACGACACCCAGCAGCGAATTTGGAAACATCCCGGTGATCTCGCGCGCCACTTCGTTGGCCACCGGACCAAGCAGCACCACCGCCGGATTCTGCTCTACCAGCAGGGCAGGGACATCGTCCGCCTCGATGGACTCCGCTACCGCGTGGATGATCTGTTCGCGGCCCTCGTCGGTGTAGGTGTTTTCGAAGGTCAGCGTATGGCTGGCGGGCAGGGCAATCACTTCGAACTCCTGAAAAACAGCCGGCAACGCCACGTCTGGCCCAATGCGAGAAAGTATGCCGGGACGCCACCCCTGCCGCAACGCGGCCACCGACGCATAGGTGACCGCGCCGCCCACGGTGTGGCCGCCCGCGACAAGGTCTTTGGTCAGGTTGCCAATGGTCAGGAAATCCATGGCGCCATTCTAGCACAGTGGGGGGAGCGGGTCAAAGCGACCTGCCGCTTGCTGAGGTCCGGGCCGCGATGCATCATCGGGATACGTGACCGGCGAACACCAGGTTTCACACAACTCGTTTCACATCACGTTGGTCACACTTCGCACCTGTGGTATCATGCCGCCATGGACTCCGAACAACCCTCCACTGCTGCTCGCCGGCCCGGCTGGGATGCGCTGCTGCTAGCCGTGCTGGTGATCGCCCGGCTGCGCATCAACAGCTTCGCCGAGGCCACGCTGTTCGAGCACTTCCAGAACGTCACCACGCATTCGCTGCTGGGCCGGCTGCTAACCGACCGGGCTGAGGCTGCGTTCGGTCCCTGGTTTGGCGACCCCATCGCGCTGCTGCTGGCCGCGCTGAGCATCGGCGCGCTGATTGTCTATCTGGTGGTCGATCTGATGGGGACCAAGGACTGGGGACCGGGGACTGAGGAAGGGCGGTGGCGCGGGTGGGTGAAGGCGGGGCTGGTGTGGGCGATTATTGCGTTTACGGTGCTGCTACCGACGGTCAAGATAACGTTGTTGCGCCACGAAAACCTGCCGCAGAGCTACAGCCACGACGGCGGTGTGATCCAGACCGAAGCCACCATCGACTACTTCCTCAGCGGCAAGAACCCGTACGTCGAGGACTACCGCAACACGCCCATGGCTGAGTGGGGCCTTGAAGAATTCCGTACAGCGCTGGACCACTACCCCTACCTGCCGTGGACCTTCGTCGCCTCCGCGCCGGTCAAGCTGCTCAGCGACGCGCTGCTGGGTTGGTACGACCAGCGTTTCGTTTATCTGATCGCCTTCGTCCTTGGACTGATTCTGGCGACACGGTTGGTGGCGCGCGAGCGCACGCGCTGGCGGCTTGGTCTGCTGATGCTGCTGGGCCTGAACCCGATCATGGGCCTCGACCTGATCTTCGGCCAGAACGACCTCTTCGTCTGGTTCTGGATCGTCCTCGCCTTCTGGCTCCTGGCCCGCTCACGCTCATCAGTCCCCGGTGCCCAGTCCCCACACCCTACACCCAACTCCCCATTCCCAATCCTGCTGGCCTCCGCCGCATTCGGCCTTGCCTGTGCCAGCAAGCCAACCGCCTGGTTCCTGGCGCCTTTCTTTGCGCTGCTGCTGGTGCGCGACCAACTTGGCTCGTGGCGTGACATCGTGCGTTCGATCCCGTTGATGTTGAAGCGCGGCTGGCCGGCGCTGGCAGTTTTCGCCGTGCTGATCGTGCCATATCTGGTCTGGGACGCGAACGCGTTCATCGACGACGTTTGGCGCTGGGCGGCTGGCACCGCTGCGACGCATTACCAGATCTGGGGCTGGGGAGCGAGCAATTTTGTGCTCGCCTTCGGCGGGCTGACCAGCCGCTTCGACTACTGGCCGTTCTGGATACCGGAGTTGATCGTCACACTGCCGTTGCTGATCTGGCTGGGCTGGCGCCAGACGCGCGGCAACACCATCGGCGCGGCAAGCTGGCACTATGGCCTGCTGCTGCTGGCGTTCCTCTTCGTCTCGCGCTTCCTGAATGAGAATTATCTGGGCTACATCCTGGCGTTCCTGGCGATGGGGTATTTCGTGGTCGAATCCAACGAGGTCTAGCCGCCACTTCTCGTACTCCTACTCGTACTCGTACTCGAAATCCGGTCAAGAGTCAGAGGAGTACGAGAAGGAGCACGAGTACGAATGAACCGTTTATGACTACCGTCAACCTGGCCTGGCAGACGCGCCTTGCCGCGCTGCCATCGCTGCCCATCGCGCACCTGCCCACTCCGTTGGAGGCATTGCCGCGGCTGCGCATGGCACTGGGCGGCGACGCTGGGGGCGTGCCGCATCTGTGGGTCAAGCGTGACGACGCCATCGGGCTGGCGGTGGGCGGCAACAAGGTGCGCAAACTGGCCTATCTGCTGGCCGATGCGCAAGCCCGAGGCGCACGTAAAGTGGTCAGCTTCGGCGGATTGCAGTCCAACTTCCTACGCGCGCTGGCATCCGGCTGCGCACGGCTGGGCATGGAAGCGCACTGCCTCTATTTCGAGCGGCGCCCGGCCCGCTTGACCGGAAACCTGCTGCTCTGCCAGCAACTGGGCGCGCGGCTCCATTTCGTGCCGCTGGGCGGCGATACCGGTCCGCGCGATCTGCACCGAACTTGCCAGCTGGTGCGGCTGGCGTCACCGTTCCTGCCGGGGATTGGACGGCGCGGCGTCGCCTTCATCCCGGTGGGCGGGCACAGCGCGCTGGGCTGTGCAGGCTACGTCCCCGCGGCCCGGGAGATTCTCGAGCAGGCGGCGCAAACTGGCTTTCAGCCCGACGCGGTGGTGACAGCCGCGGGCACCGGTGGCACGCTGGCCGGTCTGCTGGCCGGCTTCCGTTTGCTGGGCTCGCAGGTGCAACTCATCGGCATTGATGTCGGCAAGCTGTGGCGCGACTTCGAGCAAGACATCGCGGCCATGGCAGGCGACGTGACCACGCTGCTGGGCGCACCACAACCATTTGCTCCAACAGACGTGACCCTGTTTCCCGGCTACGGTCCTGGCTACGCACGGCCATACGAACCGGCCCTTGCTGCCATCGCGCTGGCGGCGCGGGCCGAGGGCCTGCTGCTCGATCCGGTCTACTCCGGCAAGGCGATGGCCGGCCTGATCGATCTCATTCGCACCGGACAGTTTACAGCCGACCAGCACGTCGTCTTCCTGCACACCGGCGGCTGGCCGTCACTGTTTGCAACGCTTGGTCCTTTGTAACGAGTCTATTGCGATGACGGAAACTTACCCCCACCAACTGATCCTGGCTTCCGGTTCGCCGCGGCGCAAGGAGCTGCTGGCGCGCCTGGGTGTCGAATTCACGATTGACACCGCCGACATCGACGAGTCGCAGCGGCCAGGCGAGTTGCCTGAAACGCTGGTGCAACGTCTGGCTCGGCAAAAAGCGCACGCGGTTGCAGTACACTGGCCCGATCGCGTCGTGTTGGGCGCTGACACGGTCGTCGTCCTGGACGGCGTGGTGCTGGGCAAGCCGGTGGACGCTGCCGAGGCCACCGCAATGCTGCGCGACCTGCGTGGCCGAGCGCATCGGGTGCTGAGCGCGGTCTACGCATGTGACGTATCCGGTGGGCTGGAAGGAGGCGCGCTGAATGAGACGCTGGTGACTATGCGCGCCTACACGGACGACGAAATCGCCGCATACGTCGTCAGCGGCGATCCGATGGACAAAGCGGGCGCGTACGCCATCCAGCACCGCGAGTTTGCGCCGGTCGCCCGCATCGAGGGCTGCTACAGTGGTGTGATGGGGTTTCCATTGGCGGAAGTGACCAAGGTGCTGCGGACAGTGGGCGTCGTGGAAATGGGCGACATCGTGGCCGCGTGCCGGCCGTTCGCGGGCCGCTGCTGTCAGGAAAGTCCCGAATGGAATCGAGTGCGCTTGACCACCGACTGAAAAAGAATATCATGGTCACATAACGTAACTATTCAGGCTCTCACGGAGCGACAGACTTCGGAAGTCACCGAGGCAAACTGGAAGCCTCTCTCACAGCGTTGGGCCAGTTGTTACGTAGAATCGGCGACTTCCGAAGTCGAAGGCTGAACAGTTGCCACATAACTTGGTTTTCAGCAACAACTTAAGGAGGATCTGATGTTTGAAGTATTGCCACAGAGCACCGACACGAGTATCGGCTTCAGAGTCAGCGGCAAAGTGTCCGCACAAGACTACCAGCAGCTAATGCCGCGCCTGGACGAAGCCATCGCGAGCCACGGAAAGATCAACTTGCTGGTCGTCGTGGAAGATTTCGACGGATATGACGGTCTCGACGCTGCCAAAGCCGACCTTCACTTCGGCACCAATGAGTACCGGCAGGTCGAAAAAGCGGCCTTTGTAGGCGATGGCAAGTGGATGGCGCGCATTGTCAAGATCATGGATCCATTCACCCGCAATACCGACGAGCGCACATTCGCCCTTGACCAGCTCGACGAAGCCTGGGCCTGGATCACCAGCGACGCCTAGCAAACACAGCCCGGGCATGGCTCATCCCAACAGTCGCTACCCCTTTCTTAGAGGCTGTTTGAGAAGTCTTCGGAAGTCGCCGAACGACTGTCACGACTGGCCTTCCACGGTTTTGACAGACCCCTTATTTTGACTCGGCGACTTCCGAAGTCTGAACGGCCGACTTTTCAAACAGCTTGTTAGGAGAAGAACTCGATGTCACTGACAGAATACCCGCCTGGTTCTGCCTTTCCCGGCGTTATCGGGCGCACGTTCGACGTCTCAACACCCGCGTGGCCAAAGCCGCTTCGGGCAAATGAAGGCGCGCCGAATGTGTTGTTCATCATCCTGGACGACACCGGCTTCGGCCAGCTTGGCTGCTACGGCAGTCCAATCAACACGCCAAACCTGGACAGCCTGGCGCAGAACGGCCTGTCCTATACCAACATGCACACCACGGCGCTCTGTTCACCGACGCGCACGTGCATTCTGACCGGCCGCAACCATCACTCCAACGCAATGGCTTGCATCACCGAGGGGTCCACCGGCTATCCCGGCAGCAACGGCAACATCCCCTTCGAAAACGGCTTCCTCTCCGAGATGCTCTTGCAGCACGGCTACAGCACCTACGCGATCGGCAAGTGGCATCTGACGCCGGCCGACCAGATCTCGGCGGCGGGGCCTTATGACCGCTGGCCGCTGGGGCGGGGCTTTGAGCGCTTCTACGGCTTCCTGGGCGGTGAGACACACCAGTACTACCCGGAGCTGGTCTACGACAACCACCAGGTGGAGCCGCCCAGGACGCCAGAGGAAGGTTATCACCTGACCGAAGATCTGGTCGACCATGCCATCAGTTTCATCGCGGATGCAAAGCAGGTCGCGCCGACGAAACCGTTCTTCATGTATTTCTGCACCGGCGCAATGCATGCGCCGCACCACGTGCCCAAGCAGTGGGCTGACGCCTACAAGGGGCAGTTCGACGACGGCTGGGAGGCCTACCGCGAGAAGACCTTTGCCCGCCAGAAGCGGTTGGGCATTATCCCTGCGGACGCCGAGCTGTCACGTCACGATCCCGACGTCAAGCCGTGGGACCAATGTTCGGCGGACGAAAAGAAGCTCTACGCGCGCATGATGGAGGTCTTCGCCGGGTTCCTGACCCACACCGACCACCAGATCGGCCGGTTGCTGGAATTCCTCAAGGAAACGGGCCAGTTCGACAACACGCTGATCATGGTGCTTTCGGACAACGGCGCAAGTTCGGAGGGTGGGCCCACGGGGTCGGTCAACGAAAACCTGTTCTTCAACAACGTGCCCGAATCGCTGGAAGCCAACCTGGCTGCCATCGATAAGTTGGGCGGACCGGACAACTTCAACCACTACGCCTGGGGTTGGACGTGGGCTGGCAACACCCCGTTCCGTCGCTGGAAGCGCGAGACCTACCGCGGCGGCATCAGCGACCCGTTCCTGGTTCACTGGCCCAAAGGGATCACAGCCTCAGGGCAGGTGCGCACGCAGTACGCGCACGCCATCGACATGGTGCCGACCGTGCTGGACGCGCTGGGAATCGAGCCGCCGACCAGCATCAAGGGAGTCACACAGTCACCCGTCGAGGGTGTCAGTCTGGCGCACACCTTCGACGATCCGCAGGTGGCGTCGAAACACATCACGCAGTACTTCGAGATGATGGGCCATCGTTCGGTCTATCACGACGGCTGGCGAGCGGTTTGCCCTTGGCCGGGACCGTCTTTCGCTGAGGCAGGCTTGTTCTTCGGCGCACCGATCTCAGCAGACAAACTGACAGAGCTGGACGCCACGGCCTGGGAGTTGTATCACGTTGACGAGGATTGGGCGGAGAACCACAACGTGGCGGCTGACAACCGGGCCAAGCTGATTGAGTTGATCGGCATGTGGTATGTGGAGGCCGGCAAGTACAATGTGCTTCCGGTTGACGGCCGCGGTGTTACACGGTTCGCCGATGAACGCCCACAGATCACCGCCGACCGCACCAGCTACACCTTCTACCCGCACACACAGGCGGTACCGTTCAACGCCGGGCCGCGGCTGCTGAACCGCACCCACAGCATCACCGCCGACGTGGAAATCCCTGAAGGACGGGCAGACGGCGCCCTGGTGTCCTTCGGCGGCACCGATGGCGGCTACTCGCTGTACATCCAGGACAACAAGCTTCAATACGTGCACAACTACGTGGCGCGCGACTACCTGCATGTCAGAGCCAGCGACCCGGTGCCGGCCGGCCGCCATGAACTGCGTTTTGAGTTTGAAGTGACCGGGCCGCCTGACATCGCCACCGGAAAGGGCACGCCCGGCCGGGCGCAGCTTTACATCGATGGCGAGCTGGCCGGCCAGGCTGATTTCCCGCACACCACGCCGTTGAGCCTTGGTTTGACGGGCGGCATCACTGTTGGCGCTGATCCTGGTGCGCCGGCCGCGCCGTTCTATCAATCGCCTTTCGAGTTCCCCGGAAAAATCCACAGCGTGACCTTCGACCTGAGCGGCGACGTGATCACCGACGACGAAGCCGAGATGCGCCGCATCATGGCACGACAGTAGCTTTCCCAGGACCGGCAGTCCTCCAAGGACTGCCAGTCCTTTCCCCCGTCACAAGTTGCCATCCCGTTTCATAAGGCAAGACCCTATGTAAAACATGATTGATACAAAGTCAATCGTGTTTTACTTTTATATTCAAAAGCAGGCATATCTATTAGGCGCATTCAGAACCGCCGATGCCATAGACATTGCGAGTTCTTCAGGTCGTACTGCAACGTGCGTCTGGGAGAAACTTCGCCGGCGTCGCTCTCATCTTGAGTTCCGTAATGGGGTGGGTTCTCCACAAAATATGTGTAAATCAAGCTTGACGTATGCTCAACTGCAATTTACAATTGAGCTATCCAGAACAGATCAGCGGTTCATGGTATTCAGCCCCGACCGGTTTGGCTCGAAAGCATCTGGTTCATCGACAACGAGGTGACGCTACCGATGAAAAACCACCTACGCGTGCTACGCGCGACCCACGGTTGGTCGCAGGAGCAGCTGGCCGAGCAGCTTGAGGTCTCCCGTCAAACGATCAGCTCCATCGAGACAGGACGCTACGATCCCGGCCTGCCGCTGGCCTTCAAAATCGCAGCGGTCTTTGAGTTGCCCATCGAGGACATCTTTGAGCCGGAGAACCAGACGCCGGACCAGCTAACTTGAGTGAGGAGACGATTCTGGAAGGGCAGGTGCCACAGAACGTTGAACGAGCGGGGAACCATAGCAGGGAGGTGGCCAATCCATTGCCGGTCGGCCAGTTTTGTGCATAATTGGGAACGATAGATTGCCACTCAGACTGTAGTGTTGGGGTGTGAATGGAGGAGTGTGTGCAACAGATTCTGGATAGATATATCGTCATTGATCAAGCTGTTTGTCACGGGCGGCCGCACATTGCTGGCCGGCGTATCAAAGTTCAAGATATCGCCATCTGGCGCGAAAGACTTGGGTTGGGCGTCGATGAGATCGGCACGGACTATGACTTGTCACTTGCTGAGATCTACGCCGCTCTCTCCTACTACTTTGACCACAAAGCCTCGATCGACGAGGCGATCGCCACCGACCAGTCGCTGGTCACGTCTCATCAACGCGAGCAGGAGTCGGTTTTACAGGCCAGGCTAAGCCAGCTACGTGACCACTGAACTGCGATTCCACCTTGACGAGCAAGTTAACCCAAGGATTGCGGCGTCGCGGCGTTGATGTGACCACCACCGTGGACGCCGGTCTATGCACGTTAGGCGATGAATCTCAACTCGCCTATGTGCGCCGAACTGGACGCATTCTTGTCACCAGCGATGCAGGTTTTGTCGCTCGCCATATAGCCGGGGAGGAGCATCCCGGTATCGTGTTCTACCAGCCCCAGTCACGTTCTATTGATCAAGTGATCGCCTTCCTCGCGTTTTTAGCTGAAGTGATGAACGCAACCGAGATGACCAATCGTCTCGAATATGCTTAATGGGGAGCGACCGGTCATTTCAGGCGACCAGCAAGTTCCAGAGTGACGCCTGGCGTTGACCTTGGCATGGCGGAAGAGTCGGTCTGGCGGGGCATAATCCTTTGCTTCTCCACCGGTTGTGTGCATAATTGATCGCAATAAATCGTCGTCCCAACAACGCTGTCTGGCATTTCGACACGCGGAATTTTCTCCTGCCGCGTGGCCGGGAAGCACCTAAGAGGCTGTTTGAAAAGGGGTTCACTCAGACTTCGGAAGTCGACGAACCTGGTGCCAAAGGGCATTCCAGCGGTTGGAGACCTTTTGTGACGCGTAGTCGTCGACTTCCGAAGTCTTCCAACGAGACTTTTTAAACAACTTCTAAGTTATCCACTCCAAGCAGGAAATTCAAGCATGGCCGATTCCGCGCCCACCGCGCAACTACCTGAACAGCCCGAAACACCTGAGCAACCAGCATCCAGGCTGACCATCGGACGCATCCTCTTTATCGCACTTGTCGTTGGACTGTTTGCCGTCGCGTGGCTTGGCACCTACTCGCAGCTTAACAAACTGATCTGGAACAATACCTTTGTTGCCGACAACCGCTGGATGATCCCGGTGGGCGTGATGTCCTTCTCGCTGCTGGTGGGTCTGGTTGGAAGGTACATGCACGCGCCAAACATGATCGAAGGCAGCCCCGTCGAAGCCATGGCAGCAGGTGACACCACGGGCTACAAATCCTTCTGGGGCGCGCTGCTCAGCTCGTATTTCTCTCTGTTCTCCGGCGCCAGCGTCGGTCCCGAGGGGCCGCTGGGCGTGCTGGCTGTTTACATCTCTGAGTGGCTGTCGGTCAAGCTCAAGCTGGCCAAACAGGCATTCGTCCCGGCGAGCATGGCAGGCATGAGTTCCGCCTACAACGGCCTCATTGGTAACCCGCTGTTCGCTGCGCTGTTCGCCAGCGAGATTAGCGGAGGCAAAGGCGGCTTGCCAATGGTGGCAGCCAACCTGGCTGCGGGCGCCGTCGGCTACCTGCTGTTCACCCTGTTGAACGTCCCACCCTTCGCCGGCTTTCTGTTCGAGGGCGAGCCGGTGACACTGAACTTGTACATGGTGTTCTGGGCGATCATTCTCGGTATCATCGGCGGGGCGGTGGCCGTCTATATTGGCGCCGCGATGCGCGGCGCGGGAACGCTGATGGCACGCTTCGAAGGCAAGTTTATCTTGCGCGTGCTGGTAACGGGTGCGATCGTCAGCGTGGTCTGCTACTTTATTCCTGACCTCATGTTTTCCGGTGAAGACACGATCCATACCGTTATCGACAATGCGGCGCAGGTCGGCATTCCGATGTTGTTGCTAATGGCGATCCTCAAGCCGCTGCTGATGGGCATATCGTTCAAAGGTGGCTTTCTGGGCGGTCCTATCTTCCCATCCCTGTTCAGCGCAACGATGCTGGCTCTTGCCCTCGGTCTGTTGTTCCCCACCATCCCGCATCAAATCCTTGTCGCCTGCGCCGGAGCAGGAGTTATCGCGCTGGTATTGAAGGCGCCGTTGACCAGCATACTGCTGATGACGGTGCTCGCGCGTGCAGATCCTAACCTGATGGGCCTGATCGTTGTTGCGGTGGTCGCCGCTATGATAGTGGGCATGGGTTTTCAGAGACTGACCGAACAGCGCAAAGCAACGCAGGCAGCCTAACGGTCGTCGCGCTTGGCGTCCCGGCCACACCTGTTGTATTATCCCGCCACACTGTAACTATTACTGAGAAGGCAGGCCGATGCCCTGTCTCCCATCGAATCAACAAGGAGCGACATCATGAGCAAAGACAAGAACAACCAGTTTTTCGTCATGGCAGTGTTCGACAACCAGGCTGCCGCGGAACAGGCAATGACCAATCTCGAGGGCTGGGATCTGGCCAGCCAGGAAGTAATGCTGGGCAACATTGGCACGATCTACAAGAAGAACGGCAAGATCAAGACCAACATGGGGCGCAAGACCACCAAGGGCGCCACAGTAGGCGCGTTGATCGGCGTGGCCGGCGCACTGCTCGGCCCCGTCGGCTTGATCGGCGGCCTGATCGCCGGTGCAGCGGTGGGTGGCGCGGCCGGCGCAGTCTTCACCGAGCACATGAAACTTACGGATGAAGAGGCTGCCGAACTTGACAAAGACCTTGACGCTGGCAAAGTTGCTGTGGTCGTTGCCTGCGACGAGTACGAGATGGCCGGCGCAGCAACCAACATGAGCGAGTCCGGCGGACGGGTGATCAGCTTCAGCGTGCCCCATGAAGAACTACAGGCAGGCGCGCAAGACGCTAGCGAGGCGGCTGCCTCCGAAGACGAGCCCGCCTGAGCCAACTGCACGTGGACGCTTTCTGAGCTGGCTTACGCCTGGTTTGCACCACCATCAGCCAGGTGCAGCACCATCCGACTGCCCCTCGTTGGGACGTTGGCAAGCATATCCGATCGCAACCCGACCACCTGGCTCAATTGGACAAACGTGCGCAAGCTGATTACACTTGATGTTGCGTTTACAGCAAGTTCATAAAGGAGAATACCATGTTACGCAGAGAAGAAAGAAAAGAAGACCGCCGCGGCGATGGTCCTGCAGCTGGGCCAACCCGCTATCAAATGCGCGAGAAGCTTGTGTCGATCGGCGACGATTCGTGGATCGAGAACGACCGCGGTGAAAAGGTCTACAAAGTGGATGGCAAGGCATTGCGGCTCCGCAATACGTTGATCCTGGAGGATCGCAGCGGCCAGGAACTCGCCAAGATCCAGACTAAAGTTGTGCGTATCAAGGATACGATGGAGATCGAGGGACCCAACGGCGAGACGCTTGGCGTCGTCAAGAAGGCCCTGATTACACCCGTCCGCGAGCGCTACACGGTCAAGATCGGCAACGGCCCGGACATCGACATCCAGGGCAATATCCTCGACCACGAGTACAAGTTCGAAATCGGACGGGACCGGATTGCCGAGGTTTCCAAGAAGTGGTTCCGCATCCGCGACACCTACGGAGTCGAGATCGACCCCGGCCAAAACGATGTCGTCATCCTGGCTGCTACGGTGGCGCTGGATATGATGCAGGGGCGCGGCTAGAATCTGACAAATGCGCTGTATCATAGCGGCGTCAGGGCCTGGCGATCATCTCGGTCGCCAGGCCCTGCTGATTCAAGCGTATTAACACAGGAGCGAAATGAAGGCGCTTCTGGCTTCCATCCATAAGATGCGATCTTGGAGGGAAACAACGCGAGCGGTCGGAGTCAGAGCCAGAACATACCAGAACATCAAGCTGTCAGGTTCAGCGCAACAAATGCTCCCATTTCAAGCAGTGATGCGGCCATCAGCAGACCGATGCTCCAGAAGCCCAGCACATCCCAGGCGGCGGGATCGGTGGCCGCGCCACGGCGGATCCGCAGCACCTGCCAGATCGCAATCGGCAAGGTCAGCGTCACGCCCAGCGCCACCTGAAGGGGTAGACCCACCAGCACCAGCACCGGCAGCAACAGATAGGCCAGCGCCAGCGCAAGGACGAAGAACTGCGCAGCCCGGCGCGGCCCGAAGATCACCACCAGGGTTCGCTTGTTGACAAGAACATCGCCAGCGGCATCAGGGAAGTTGACGCTGGAAAGCATGGCAAACTGGAAGCAACACAGCGGTACTGCGGCCAGCACCGGCAGCAGGCTCAGCGCGCCGGCCTGCACCTGAAAACCGATCACAGTCGTGAGTCCCGGAACGAGCACTGCTCCGCTGATCTCGCCCAGGCCGCGGCGGTTGAGCCATAAGGGCGGCGAACTGTAGCTCCATGCCAGCGTGATCGCCAGTAAGAGCAGCGTCAGGGTCAACAACGGCGCGCTTCCGGTTGCCACCAGCACAATGGTCGCAACCAGCGCAACGCCTCCACACACCAGCGCGGCAATCAACGCGGCGCGCGGCGCTATCAGTCCGTCGGGCAACACCCGGCTGCCACCCGCCCAGCGGGTCGGCGTGAGAGCCGCGGCGTCGGCGTCCTGGTCGAAATAGTCGTTGCTGTAATGCGTCATCAGCTGGGTGGCTGTGATAGCAATCTGACACCACACCGCAACCTTCCAGTCGACAGGCACCCCCACATACATCGCAATCGCGATGCCCAGTCCGTTGAAGACAAACCCGCCCAGCAGATGTAGCGGTCGCCCCAGACGCAGGAAATAGACCGCTCGCTGACCTGCCGACGGTCGGGCCGGCGGCTGATTTGGCAAGCTCACGTCAGGCGATCCCCCGCGTCACCTGATAGACGCTCAAAATGATGTACTGGGCGTAGAAGAGGCCCCACAGAAACATGTAGAAACGGGCGATGGAGGCTTTCTGGCTGGGATCCACCCGCGCGCTGGCATACCAGAACAGACCCAGCGCCACCCCCTGCGCCACCAGCAGCATCAAGCTGTCGGGCTGTGGCAGACGGGAGATCGCAACCGCCATCACGCCCGCGTAGCCAACGGTCAGGATGATCCGTCCCAGGTTGAAGGCCCGCTGCGGCCCCAGCTTGACGGTAAACGTTTCAATCCCGTAGGCGCGATCCCCCATCAGATCGGGGATGTCCTTGTAGATGGCGATCACGAGGCCGAAGCCGAAGAAGAACGCCGCCATCACCGCCAGGGTGGCCGGCGAGAACGCTGCCAGGCCACCATAGACGTCGTTGTAATGCAGGGCAACGCCGACGTTGGCAATCACTCCCCGCGCCAGCGCAATGCTGACAGCCGCCCAGAATGAGTAGCGTTTCAAACGTAACGGCGGCACGGAGTAAACTGTACCGATCACCATGATGATGACCACGGTACCCAGCAGGTACGCGCCGGCGATCCAGGCGCCGACCAGCGCGACCACCGCGGTCAACGCCACGACGAACCGCCCCTCGCGCATCGACATCTCGAGCGACGCCAGTGGAAGGCGCGGTTTGTTGATCCGGTCGATCTCGACATCGGTGATCTGGTTCAGCCCGACGATGTAGATATTGAGCGCCAGGCAGGTGACCAGTGTAAGTAGCACTGGCCCCAGGCTGGCGAGCGACATCACCTGGCTACCGCCCGCGATCAGGAACAGCGCCACCACCTGGATTGTGGTTGCGATGATCGTATGTGGCCGGCTGAACCGCGCAAGGGCCGATAGCATAGGCTGACACTCCCGAGTCAGGCCGGGGCAGGCCGACTCTCGCCTCCAAAAAGACGTTCTAGCGCGAAAGATGTACTGCGACAGCACGCGTCGGCGCGACTGCCTTCAGATAGGGACGAAAAAGCTGATGAACCTTTGTGCCGTGATTATCGCACAAGCTCCCCGTTTCCGCTAGTCTTTTGTTTGTCCGAGGCTGGCACCCGAAGTATCGTTTGTAGTACTATGCAGCCTCAGCGAGAGCAGCCAACACGTCGGCCAGCGTCACATGTTCCAAACTGTCGAAACGAACGTGCGCCTGACCGGTTTGTTCGACCGGCCCGACGCCCACCGACCACATTCCCGCGGCCTGTGCGGCGCGGATGCCCACGTCGGCATCTTCGATCACAAGGCAGCGGTCAGGCAAGGTGGCAAGTTGCCGGGCAACCTCAAGGAACAGATCGGGGGCCGGCTTGCTGGGCAAGTCACGATTGCCATCCACCACAAGATCAAAGCGGTCGCGGATCCCGGTGCGCCGCAGCACCGCCTCAGCGTTGCGACTCGCTGAGCCGACGGCTAGCCGTAGCCCCGCGGCCGACGCTTCTTCGATCAACGGCACGACGCCTGGCAGCAACGCGCTGGCATCCATCCCCTGCAGCAGTTGCAAGTAAACCTGGTTCTTGCGCGCCATCAGATCTTCGCACACCGACTCTGACAGCTCGCGGCCGTTCTCCGCCAGGATGATCTCCAGCGACGCCCGGCGCGACCGGCTGCGCAACCGGTCGTTCAGAGCGTGGTCAACCAGCAGGCCGTACTCAGGCGTGACCTGGAGCCACGACTGAAAGTGCAAGTCCGAGGTGTCGGCGATGACGCCGTCAAGATCGAAGATCAGCGCCGTGAGTCGCATCGCGCGCGCGTCCATCACACGTCAAAGTAAAGCTGCATCTCGTACGGATGCGGGCGATTGCGCACCGGGTAGTATTCGACGTCACGCTTGTGGGCGATCCACTGCTCCAGCATCTCCTCTGCGAACACATCGCCGGCCAGCAGGAATTCATGGTCGGCTTCCAGCGCCGCCAGCGCCTCGTGAAGCGAGCCAGGCAGGTGTTTGATAGCGCCACGCTGATCGCTGCTCCAGGCGAAAATATCGGCGTCGATGGGACCGAAGCCGGCCGCGGTCGGGTCGATCTGCTGGCGGATGCCGTCCAGCCCGGCCAGAAGCTGCGCCGCCAGCGCCAGATACGGGTTACAGGTCGCGTCGGGCGGGCGGAATTCCATGCGCGCGGTCTCCGGCTGGTCGGCATACTTGGGAATGCGCACTGCCGCGCTGCGGTTTCCCAGCGAGAAGAAGGCGTTGACCGGCGCTTCGTAGCCCGGCACCAGACGACGATACGAATTGGTACTGGGGTTGGTCAACGCCAGCAGCGCTGGGCCGTGCGCCAGGAGCCCGCCGATGTACCAGAGGGCATGCTGGCTCATGCAGCCGTAGCCGGCCGCGTCGTAGAAGACGTTCTGACCCGCCTTGCGCAACATCTGGTGAAAGTGCATGCCGCTGCCGGCCTCACCGTAGAGCGGCTTGGGCATGAATGTGACGGTCTTGCCGTGACTGTTGGCGGTCATCTTGCTGACGTACTTGACCCACATCGTCATATCGCCGGCCGCCAGCAGACCGACCAGCGGTGTCTCGATCTCGCACTGGCCCGGCCCGCCGACCTCGTGGTGGTGATATTTCACCTCGACGCCCAACGCCTCCAGGTGGATCGACATCTCAGCGCGCAGGTTGTAGAGTTGGTCCTTGGGTGGGATGGCGTGGTAGCCGCCGTGCAGCGGGATGTAGTGTCCATGGCCGCCCTGCGGGCTATTCCAGTCGGCCTCCTGCGACTCGAGATGATAACCGGCGCGGTTGGCCTGGTTCTCCCATGCTACCTCGTCGAAGACGTAAAACTCGAACTCTGGTCCCCAGTGGCTCTCGTCAGCGACGCCGGTCTCGGCCAGGAACTGCTCGGCGCGGCGGGCAATGTTGCGCGGATCGTTGGGAAAGACTGCCAGCGTGCCGGCCTCGTGGGTGTTGCAGATGAAGCTAAGAGTTGGCGCGTCCCAGAACGGGTCGATGACGCCGGTCGCCAGGTCTGGGATTAGCACCATGTCGCCCGACTTGACGCTTTTCAGGCCAACCGATGAACCGTCAAAGCCGATCCCCTGGGTCATCAGGGTTGGCTTGAACTGGCTGGCCGGTATCGTCAGATGGTGCCAGCGTCCCCACAGATCGCAAAACTTGAGGTCGATCATCTGCACACTCGACTGAGCGACAAACTCTTGTGCGTCGTTGAAGGTTTGGAACATCGATGTTCTCCTGAATGGGTACTATTTCCGCAGCACGTGTTGTTCCAGCGGGTTGCGCGCTTTGCTAATCGGTGCATCGTCGCGTGGATATCCCACCGTTAGCAGCGCCTGCGGCTGCCAAGTTTCCGGCAGCGCCAATGTTTCCACCACCAGCTCAGTACAGAAGATCGGCGCACACATCCAGCAGCCCTGCAGACCGTGCTGATGCGCTGCCAGCAACAAGTTTTGACAAGCCAGTGCGACCGACTGCACACCCATTTGCCACTCAGCCAGCTGGCGCGCCGGGTCAGGGTAGGTATCCAGCGTTGCCAGGTCGAGGCAGGGGAGGATCACCACCGGTGCGCCGGTGATGCGTAGCACGGAAATGCGTGCGCGGCGGGTTGCTTCGGAGCGATCGCTGCTGTCCTGGATCAACTCCGCTTGCCAGCGAGTTGCCATCCGCTCGGCCAGTTCTCTGCGCAGTGCAGATGTTTCCAGCACCACAAAACGCCACGACTGACGGTTGTGCGCCGACGGCGCCCAGTGCGCAGCACGTAGCAGGCTGTCCACCACCGACGCGGCGACAGGCCGGTCGGCGTAGCGACGCACCGAACGACGTCCTTCGATTAGCCCCCAAAACCAGCTATCGGTAGATTGGTATGGCTCGGTCGGCATCTCGGAGGGGGGTCAGCTTCCCGCCAGCCGCCGGATCCGATCCAACTGCGGCACGGCGTCCTGGCCACGCGGCTGACCAACGTAGAGCGCAGAAGCGGCGCAGGCAAAGCGGGTCGCGCGTACGAGGTCCCACCCCTGCAGGTGACCGTAGATCACCGCCGCCTTGAAAACATCGCCCGCGCCGGTGGTGTCCACAGCGCGCACGGGGAACGGTTCGACGGTGCTGGGGCGGCCGTGTTCATCCACCACAAGCACCGGCTTCTGCCCATGCGTGACGACGACACTGCCGGCGCCCGCCGCTTGCAACTCCAAAGCGTGGTCGTAGATATAGACGCCAGGGAAATAGCCGGTAAGGAAATCTCGCGAGATAACGATGATATCGCTCAATCCGGCCAGGGGATAGTTGGGCCAGATGGCGTCGGCCGAAACAACGGTGCGTCCCAACGAACGCGCCAGGCGGGCAGCGTCGTCGCGCTCGCTCTGGCCATAGACATCAACGCTCAACAAACGCGCCTTGCTCATCAGCTCCTCGTCGAGCCGGCTCTTGGGTGTGTCGTCGAACCAATAGCCGAGGATGCTGCGCTCGCCATCGGGCGTCACCATGATGCGACAGAACGGCGTGCGCACATCGGGCCGGCTGGTGACGTAGCGGGTATCGATTCCGCTGTACGAGGCCAGCTCCTGGCGAATAAAATTGCCCCAACGGTCGTCACCCAGGATGTTGCCGACGACAGCGACCCGCAGTCCCCAGGTGCTCAGCACCCGAGCGACTGTGGCCGCCTCGCCGCCCAGGCGGCTGAACTCAGCCTGCACCTGGCTGTCGCGTCGCGGGGTCGGGACGTAGGGCACATAGACGATGTTGTCCGCGCTGATGGTGCCGTAACAAATAACGTCGAATTCAGTGTCGCTTGATGTCATGGGATCCCTTGACGTGAGTCGTCAGTCTGTGTCATCCGACGCCGGCAGCCGCAAGTTCACGGTTTGCGCCCCGGTCGATCTCCCAGGGATAGATGATCCAGTTGTTGGTGACGGCGGCATAGTAGTCGGGAGCAGCGTCGCGGAACATGCTCTCACCCGGCTTGTAGTGCAGCACGGCCAACTCGGGCGTGGCGCCGGCTGCTTCAATGCGCGACTTGACAGTCATAATGGTCCGTCCGCTGCCCCAGACATCGTCGATCACCAGAATGCTGCGGTCGCGCAACAACGAGTCGCCGGGAAATTGCAGGAAGGTCGGCCAGGCCAGCCGCTTCTGCACACCGGTGTGAAATTCCACCGCCGCGGTCAGGATGTATTTGATGCCCAGCGCCTCGCTCAGAATGCCGCCGGGGACGATGCCGCCGCGGGTGACCATCATCAGCGCGTCGTAGGAGGTGCTAAACTGGGGCAACAGTTCCTCGATCAGTCGGTCAACGTCGGTCCAGGACAAGACTTCCTTGCGTACCATGACATTCCTTCCAGAGGGCTACGGTCCTCTATGTTCAGTAGTGTGGCCGTTGGGTCGAAGCCGCATTGCTGGGCTGGCGCGATGGTCAGTCCTGCGCAGCCAAGAACGGTCGGGCCGCGGCCGCCAGTACGCTCCTTTGCGCCTCGTCCAGCCCAATCAAAGGCGGGCGCACAGCGGTTGGCGGCAGATCGGCGAAAAGGGTCAGCAAAAACTTGGTTGCAGCGTGCATCGAGGGTGAACGCTCCAGCCAGCCGCGCACGATGTTCAAATTGGCCTGCGGAGCTGTCGGGTCGTTGCCGCTGATTACCGCCTGCCGAACGCTCTGGATCAGATGCGGCACAACATTGCCGGCCGCTGTGATCGTCCCGGCCACACCGCCCTCATAAGCGTCGGTCGCCAGTGTGTCGCTGCCGGCGAAGATGCGCAAGCCAGGGTCGATCTGCGTCCAATGAAGGATGCTCTGCAGGTCGCCACTGGAGTCCTTGATGCCCGCCACACAACCGGGATGCGATTCGGCCAAGCCATTCACCACATCGTCAGTAATAGGCACTGCGCTCATGCGCGGGAAATGATACAGCAACGCCTGCTGGCCGGGCTGTAATGCCATGTCGAAGAGGCGGCGGTAATAGGTCAATACACCGGCTGAAGAAACATTCTTGAAGAAAAATGGTGGGACGATCAGTACAGAGGCAGCCCCTGCCTGCAAGGCATGACGGGTCAGTTCCGCCGTATCGGGTAAGCTGGCACATCCGGTGCCAGGCACCACTACGAGACCATCTGCCGCTTCCATCGCCGTGTCAATGACCAGCTTGCGCTCGTCCACGCTCATGGACGGTCCTTCACCGTTGGTGCCCAGCGGCACGATACCATCGCAACCATGGTTGCGCAGATAGGCCAGATGACGCTTCATCCATGGGACGTCAATGGCCAGGGAGGACGGTTGAAAAGGGGTGACGTTGGCGGCGAATACGCCCGCGAGTTGGTTCATACGGCAGACCTTGTCAGCACCCGCTGAGCAGAGCGGCCGCCGATTGTTCCACCCAGCAGCAGCAAAAAGAAAGCAGCCAGATCAACAGAGGAAATTGGAGCGGTCAGGTAACTGAAAACCAAGCCTGAAATAGCTACCATCAGCCCCAGCACAAGACCGTGAAGAGTCGGCCGGCGACCGGCACGCAGCGCGACCCTGTACCCAACCCACATGGTAACCAGCGCCACGATGATCGTCAGTATCGGTGCGAAGATGTCGATCTTATCCAGGCCAAATAGGCGACCAAAGAACGCAAAAGCCAGCCCCAGCGCCCAAACATACGCGGTGTTCAGGAGCAGGCCTGGCCAATTGAGATCTCGAAGTGCGCCAGATTTCATGGAAGTACAGGGTGACCGATGGATAGTAGCGAAAGCCTGATTCGATTTGGGCATTGTATCACAGATCGGCGCGAAGGAAAACTGTCCATCGCATAGTCCGGGATGCCTCGGCCAATCCACAGTTCGAACTCCCGCGCAGGGATCATACAGACTCTACCCGTGCAAAAGAAGCCAGACTATGCGACGTATGGGTTTCATGGCCTGATTTTGTTTACCACAGCGCCGATAGTGTATAATTCTGCTTCCGAGACGGGACTGGATATCTTTGGTGGGCGCGTAGCAACATCCTTTACTTCCCCGTTGCGCTCACATGATCTGACACGCTTACATGCCACAAACCATCACCCTGTGCCCATATTTGGGGCTGAATGACGACCCGTCTATTCGACTGAGCTACGCGGATGGCCGTCACCGCTGCTACGCGCTACCTGAAGACAAGGCCTTCACCCCCGATTCCGAACAACAACTTCTCTATTGTCTGGCATCGGGTCACACTGGCTGCTCACGCTATCGGCAGCGGGAAGCTGGAGTGGAAACGAGCGTGCAAACACCACAGAATCAACCGGTCCGTGCAGGCCGGTCTCCTTTGCGAACCGCACTCTGGATATCGCTCGCCATCGTTGCGCTGGTGGTCGGGTGGCGATTGATTGCAATTGTGACAGACGTGGGATCGCCAGCGGCGCCGGCTGCCCTGGCGCAGACGGCCACACCAACACCAGCCGAGTCGCCCGCCTTTCCGACGCCCGACCCGCAGTTTGCGCAGGCGGTCGCCGAAGCGACGGTGACACCGGCCGCCGCCCTCGTGGCGCAACGGCGTATTGAGGATCTTCCAACGCCAACGCTGGTCGCCGGCGAAGTATTCCTGGCCGTCACGCCGCAGGCAGAAGCAGTGGGATGGGTGACCAGCGGCGAGGCGCGCGGCAACCATTTGGGCGATTCCTATCTGTACACAGGAATCTACACCGACGAGCTGTATCACGGAGTGATGCAGTTTGACCTGTCACGCGTGCCGCGCGGCGCGCCAATCCATGCTGCTTCGCTGGTATTGACCGGCCTGGAGGACGATCGACTTGCCGCGCAGAGCCAGGCAAGCTGGCAGGTGCGCTGGCTGGATTCGGTGATCAACGAAGACTGGAGCCGGATGACATTCCAGTCGATCCATAATGCCGATGTAGCGCAAACGATCCTGCCAGTGGTGAATTCTACCGAGTTGGCCCCTTACGCTGTAAACGAGTTCGTGCTGGACGCGACACAGATTGCGCTGCTACAGCAGGCGATTGTGGATGAACAGTATCAAGTTGCCTTTCGCTTGGATGGCCCGGAGACCGGTGCAAACGACGTATTTGCCTGGGATAGCGGCTATGGTCCGGCCTCGCGCGGCAATCCGCCGGTCTTGCGTCTCGTGACAGGTCCGGCGCCGGCAACCCCACCGCCAGTGCCGACGCAGGAGTTTGTGGTCGTCACAAGCACGCCCACGCCAGCCAGCGTCCTGACGGCAGCAGCGATTCGTCGCACGGAGGTAGCGGTCAGCCTGCGCATCGGCACGGCGACACCGATCCCGCGCAATCAGGTCACGGCGACACCGACGCCGGAGAACGAGACAACTGCCCAGGCTGAGCGGCTGCTGCAAGGGTTGCCATTTGTGGTCACCGCGACGCCGATGCCGGCCAACCGGGCAACCGCCACGGCGAACGCCGTCTACGCGACCGCAGTGGCCATCACCACCGGCACATTCACCCCGTTGCCGCGTGACTACATCACAGCGACGCCCACAGCGACATTTGTGGTTGTGACCAACACGCCAACCCCGGCAGATATCTTTGCGCTGTTGGCGCAGGTCATCGCGGAAGCGACGCGTACTGCGACTGCCGGCCCACCGACTCCTTTCCCGCCGGGTGTTGTCACCGCGACGCCTACATGGTCGCCGACGCCCGCACCGCTCAACGCAGAGACTGCCCAGGCGCAGATCGTGTTGGTGACCATACAGGCCTTGACCACCGGCACCTGGACACCGACACCGAGACCAACGGCCACCCCGTCGGCCACGCCAGAGCTTGGTGAGGTTTCATCAACAGACAATCTCACGGCCACCGGCACAGTATCATCAACCGTTGCGGTGACCCAGGCGAACGGTTCGCCTGTACAGTCGTCTGCCGGACAGCTTCTGTTCGTATCTGACCGGCTTGGTGAGCCGCGCTATTTTGGCATCGACACCCAGTGCATCACCCGTCCGGATGGATGCACCGAGGCAGATGTGACTCCTCTGGCGGATGCGGCTGTTTATCAGCAGGCTACAGATGAAGCTGCATTGGCTCCCAACGGCAATGCGAAAATCTTCGTGCAGCCAAACGACCAGGGAACACCGCAAATATACCTGCAAGATCTCATCTATGATACAATCAAGCAGGTTACGACCCTGACCGGTGTGTCGTACGATCCGGCGTGGTCGCCAGCTGGCAACAAGTTGATTTTTGTGTCGAACGAGTCGGGTAACGATGAGTTGTATACGATAGACATCGACGGCACGAATACCAATCGACTCACAGACACGTCGGCCTGGGAGAAACACCCGACATGGTCGCCAGATGGCAGGCAGATCATTTTCTATACCAATCGCGATGGACGAAACCAGCTCTGGATCATGAATGCTGATGGCAGCAACCAGCGGCGACTGCTCAACAGTGCGACTAATGATTGGGATCCAATCTGGGTGAGGTAGCAAATGGAACTTCGGCAGTATTTCAACACCTTTCGTAAGTGGCTTTGGCTGATTGTTCTGGCAACGCTGGTCGCCACCGCGGCAAGTTTTCTGGCAACCCGTCAGCAGGCTCCCATCTACGCTGCAAAGACTAGCTTGATGGTTGGCCAGACACTTGAGAATCCAAATCCAACGGGCAATGATGTTTGGCTGGGCCAACAACTGGCCCAGACCTACGCGGAGATCGCCAAACGCGACCTGGTGCGTGGAACAACCATGGAGGCTCTTGGCCTGAGTTGGCTGCCGGAGTACACGGTGCAACTGGTGCCGAACACGCAGTTGCTGGAGATTCGGGTCGTAGACACAAATCCGGTGCGCGCACAGGCGGTTGCGGCAGAGTTAGCCAATCAGTTGATTTTGCAGAGTCCGTCCGCTTCCGACCGCACGCGCCAGGATAGACGTGAATTCGTTACTCGCCAACTGCAGGAACTCGAGACCAATATCGATGAAACCAAGGCGCGTATCGACGATCTCCAGCAGCAGTTGGCCGGTATGTTCAGCGCTCGCCAGATCGCGGACACACAGACGCAGATCAACGCTCTGGAGCAAAAACTGAACAGCTACCAGGGAAACTATGCGTCGCTGCTGTCCTTTCTGGAGGGCGGCGTCAACACGATCAATGTAGTCGAGCCAGCCACGTTGCCAACTACCCCGATTGGCCCGAACAAGGGTATGACCATCCTGTTAGCGGCTGCGATTGGCTTCCTGCTGGCCGCCGGCGCAGCATTCCTGCTGGACTACCTGGACGACACCCTCAAGACTCCTGACGACATCAAGGATGCGCTGGATGTGACGACGCTGGGCGCTATCGCCCGCATTGAAGGCGATAATCCCGATGAAAGACTGGTAACTGCGCTGTATCCCAAGTCTCCGGCTGCAGAAGCGTTCCGTGTCCTGCGCACCAACATCCAGTTTTCGTCGCTGGATAATCCACCGCGAAGACTGATGGTGACAAGTTCCAGTCCCTCAGAGGGCAAGAGTACTACATTGGCCAATTTGGCAGTCGTAATTGCGCAACAGGGCCAGCGGGTTGTGGTGTTGGACACAGATCTGCGCCGTCCCACCCTGCACCGCATCTTCCAGGTACCAAACAATGCCGGTCTCACGAACGCACTGCTTCAAGAGCATCCCTCACATGGCGGGTTCTTGCAGCAGACCAAGATCGACAACCTTCAGATTCTGACAACCGGCCCTTTGCCCCCAAACCCCGCTGAATTGCTGAGTTCTGCCAAGTTTGCGGCGCTGATCGAATCCTTGCAAGACCAGGTGGATGTGCTGATGTTCGACAGTCCTCCCGTGATGGCTGTCACCGATGCCGCGATACTAGCGCGCCAGATGGATGGTGTGGTCCTGGTAATTGATGCGGGAGCGACACGTCGGGATTGGGCTATCAACGCGAAGGAGTCGCTGGATAAGGTCGGCGCACACATTCTGGGCGTGGCGCTCAATCGCCTGCGGCCGCAAGCCGGTGGGTACTACTATTATTACTACAATCGGGATTACACCTACGGCGACGAAAACAACAATGATGGCCGGCGCTCGCGCAAGCGTTCGTCACACAGCAAACGTCGCTGGCTGCCACGCACTTCATCGGGGAACTAATACAACCGGAAGATTCAAAAGACGGACCAGCGGGTCCGTCTTTTGAATCTTCGTCTGGCCTGGACACCCAGTACTCATGTAAATAGCCGCAATTGATACTGGGGCGCCCGTCCGCTGATTAGCACATATGGCGCGGCATGGTCGGCACGAATACCCAGTTTGCGCAGATCATCCAGAGTGCGTAGGTTAGCGCCGCGGCGTGCTTGCATAATCGCGGCTGCACCGCGGGGGCCAATGCCAGGCACGCGCAACAGGGCAGATTGCGAAGCACGGTTGACTTCCAGCGGAAAGAACTCGGGGTGCGCAGCGGCCCACGATTCTTTGGGGTTCTGTTCAAGCGGCAAATTGCCTTCCTGGTCGAACGGCAGTTCCGTGGCGTCGAATCCATATTGGCGCAGCAAATAATCGGCCTGATACAACCGGTGTTCCCGAAGCGGCGCCGTGGGTTTCTCCCCTTCCAGCGGCGTATCATCTATCGGACTGAAGGCTGAATAATAGGCGCGTCGCAGTCCGACCTGGCGGTAAAGGCGCTGGCTTGTGAAGAGGAGTTCCTGGTCGCTTTCACCGGCCGGACCGACGACATATTGAGTAGTAGCCCCAGCGTTGGCTACTCGCTGGCCTGCGTTGCGCAGCCGGCGTACGATTTTCCAGGCGCGCTCCAACGGTTCCACCAGCCCGTGATCGAAATCTTTCTTAGGCGCAAGTCTGGCAAGGCGTTCCTCGTTAGGTGCTTCCAGGTTTACCGAAAGCCGGTCGGCGAGTTGAGCGGCGCGTTCGATCTGTGCCTCCTCGGCGTTAGGCAAAATCTTGAGGTGAACGTAGCCGCGCCAGCCATATTTGTGTCGCACCAGTTCGACCGTCTCCAGCATCCGGTCCATGGTACGAACAGTGCCGATGATGCCGGAACTGAGGAACAGGCCGTCTACCAGCCGCTTCTGCACCATTTGACTAAAGGCTGCCGCCAGGTCATCCGATGTTAATGTCGCTCTCCGCATTCGCCGTCCGGCACGAAACGGACAGTAATAACAATTCTTCTCGCACGCACTGGTTTGCAATATTTTCAGCAGCGGTACCGGTCTGCCTCCAGCGCCGACCACGGTGGACACTGACTGCGTGACATCGGGAATGTTGGCAGGCAACGCGCTAGGACTGGTCACAGGGACTGGTTGGCCTTGCGCTTCGCACAAGTCATACTGCGCTTGCTGGCCAAGCAGGCTCACCTTGTCATAGAGATCAAGAGAAGTCTGAACGTGCATGAGGTGTAGTTTTGCCTCGTTCTGACGGAATTCAAAAGTCGCTGGTGTTGTAGAAACTCAGGCGCTGGTATGCGTAATGCGAACGACATCGATATTATACGAACATGCGTTCGGTGTGTCAATTCGTGTCGCTTGATTGATCTGCTGAGTGGTGATAGAATTGCGTCGCTCTCGAAACTTATCTGGAGGTTTGTAATATGTCCTTACCAACTCGTGAAACGGCCTGGGATCTGGTATGTGAGTGGGTCGTGTCGGACAGCCTGCGAAAACACATGCTTGCGGTGGAAGCAGCCATGCGAGCGTATGCACGCAAATACGACGAGGACGAAGAGCTCTGGGGCATCACCGGGCTGGTTCATGACCTGGACTTTGAGCGCTACCCTGACATGGACGACCCGGTAAACGGACACCCTCGTACCGAGCTACGGTTGTTTCATGAACTGGATTATCCCGAAGCACTGATCCATGCCGTGGAGGGGCACGCCCCGTATCTCGGCATTCCGCGTGCCGGGCGAATGGACAGCGCTCTGGTGGCAGTGGACGAGTTGACTGGTCTCATCATGGCGGTCGGCTACGTGCGTCCCTCCAAAGATCTGCGGGATGTGACTGTCAAGTCGGTACGCAAAAAGTGGAAGGACAAAGCGTTCGCAGCAGCCATCAACCGGCACGAGATCGAGGAGTTTACCGCGGAGTTGGGCGAGGAACTCGATGAACATATCGCACTGGTTTTGTCTGCCCTGCAGGACAACGCAACTGTTCTTGGTCTGGATGGCTCGTTGGCTAAGACGACTGGCTGATGTGGAACCATGCGCAGCAGTGAGTTCATGGCAGCGATGCCAGATGCTGTAATCCGCTATCTGGAAAACTCCTTCCACCTACGGCGTGGACGGCTGTGGAGTGTCGGTGTGCAGTTGTACGACGACGACCCGCGCTTTCACTACGAAGTCGCCCGCGTACCGATTCGTCTAGGAGATCGACTGGAGATCGGCTTTCACTTCGAAAGCAAAAACGCAGACGACAATCACCGCTTGCTGAGCATATTCGCGGCACGGATGATCGAAATCAAGGCGGAACTGGGAGACGAGGTCGAAGCGGAGCTGTGGGATAAGGGCTGGACCAAGGTCTATGAAACCGTGCCGCTGGAGACCTATTCTCCTGATTATCTTCAAGTCGTGGCACGTCAATTGGCCAGAATGATCACCGTGCTTCACCCGGTTTACCTGACAAACCGACGCTAATGTGACTGTGCTTGGAAACTACCATGGCATCATTGACAACGCTGGAGAGCTTGCTTGCACGCTTTGCCGCTGCAGAATGCAGTTGGATCAGCAGCGTGCGCCCTGATGGCCGCGTGCACTCAGTGCCTGTTTGGCATGTTTGGACGAACGGACGGGCGTACATCGTCACCAAGGACAACGCTGTCAAAGTTGGAAACATTGCCAGCAACCCGAATGTGGTCGTCGCTCTGCCTGACCCGTTTGATCCGTTCATCATCGAAGGCGTGGCGCTGCTGAAGCAGACGATTTCGCCTGAGGTGGCAGGTTTTTTCAAGGTCAAGTACGATTGGGATCCTGCGAACGATACCGACTATTCAACGCTGATCGAAATCAGGGTGAACAAAGTGCTCGCCTGGGGAAAGCACGGGGATGGACGCTGGACTGCAGCTGACATCGCTGGACTCTACGCTTCATAGCCACCGCCGACCTCGACACGCCGCATCAATCTACATATTCGAACTTTCGAAACCACCCAGCCAACGCAATTCTTTCAGTGCATGCCATCTGAAAACCAGAGACGATCTCGATCCAGAACACATGGAGGCGCGGTGGTCGATTCTGCAACTACTTGACATATACAATTTACCGTAATATAATGGGGTCGGTGAAAACGTCCGAAAACATGCGTTTATAATGGTGCATGTTTCAGCAAAAACCGATATTGCGCCAGGCAAATCGGTCAGGTGAAAGATGACTGGACATCGTCAGGCTAGCAAGTTATGACACCGACAAAGGCAACAGTGAAGGGCAGCGGCCCAGAGCTATTTGGAAGAGGCATCGATTTGCTTTTCGGCAACGATGAGGCGATCTCTCGTAGTAAGCCAGAATCGCCTGTTGCCAGCTCCAAAAGCGCGAAACACGTTGCGGCATCTCAGGCCAGCGCGACAGAAACACCTGGTCGCCAGCCTGACGCGATGACCGCCAGTTTGCACGCGAACGGTGATCCAGATGCAGCCACTGTTACTGAAGCCGATGTCGATCAATTCCTGCGCATGGCCGCCGAAGCGTTCCTGCGCGTTCAACTTCAAAAGCGACAACAGACATTGATGACGCAACCGTCGCGTAGCACCAGCCAATGGGACACAATCGCGGTGCCGCCGGAAGCCACCCGCAATGACAACTTGCCAGAAATTGAACTCGATGTTCCTCCACTGCCTGATGAGCCATTTTCGGGCGATGCACCTGTCGATGAACCGGCAAAGAATGAGTTTGATTCTCAGGCTCACACCGACCACACCCTTGCCGTTGGCACCAGCGATGCCGAGATCGATTTGGAACTCGAACTCGATGTGCCTCCGGTGCCTGGACAACAGGCTGACGCCGGGGTACCCTTGACTGAGCAACCTGTCCAACCGGTGCTCGTTATCAACGACCATCCATCACCTCCATTTATCACAGACTCCGTAGAAGTTTCGGAGGAAGAAATTATGTCCGACCAACCTATCGGATCCGAGTCGACTGAAACACCGGTTGTCAGTGAAAACGGACAACCCCGAAAGGTGGCCCCTCCGGGCGTGACTGTCAGCGGACCTGTCACGACGTTGAGCGGAAGCCACTCCGACCCTGAAGATGGTGAGCTGTCTGCAACGCTGGTAGATCGCGAATTGCCTGCGATGTCCCGCAAAGAAGTCGAAGAAATACTCAATCGGCTTCCCAAGAGCGACCTGCGCGCGCTTGATAAGCAGATCGACCAGCTTTACGAGGACGTCACGGCGCTTTTCAGCGGCAAACGACGTGAGATCACCGTTGCTTTCGAAATCCTGCGTAAAGCACGTATTATCTTGCTCAAGGATCCTGAACAATACGCAGAAGCGGAATTCTATGTTCGCCAGGTTCAAGCCCGCGTGCATCAGGTCCGGCAAAGCATCGAAGAGGGGAGCCGTTACTGGCCCAGGCTGCTGATTTACCAGACGGGCTGGCTGGTTGTCTTGTCAATTATTGCGTTGATCACGACCGTAAATGGTGCGAATTTCGAGGGCTGGATTGCCTACCTTCTGGGTGTTCCCAGTGCCAGCGAATCAGTGGGGTGGGCTGTGCTGTTTATTAGCACCCTCGCCTGGGGTGGAATCGGTGGAGCGACCAGCGCCATGTGGTCTCTGTACTACCACATCTCAGTGCAGCGGGACTATGAACCGATCGAGAATCTGTGGTATTACACCCAGCCTTTGATCGGAATGGTGCTAGGTGGAATCGTATTCCTCATCATGGGCGCCGGTTTCCTGGTCGTCGATGCTACGCCGACAGTGGGCGTTGGATCGATGGGTGCCCGACTTGTTCCGGCGGTAATAGCGGTCATTGCAGGCTTCCGCCAGACGGTCGTCCTGGATCTGATCGAGCGCATCGTCGGACTTATCGTACCAACCCAAAATAATCCGGGCCGCGACACACCTACCGAAGAACTAACGATTTGACGGGACATTGTCCGGGCGGTATAATATCGGGGCGCCGGGGTAACCGGCAATCCCGGGCTGACAGCAAGCGAAAGCGGGCGAGGCGCCGACAAAACCTCACCCGTTTTTTGCTGTTTATTGCAGGAACGCAGTCCTTTGTGTCGCTTGTGACTGCGATACAGAAAACTGGAAAAGAACAATAGGAGCGCAGCTTAGAAATGCCAAAGAGAACTTTTCAGCCAAAGGTACGCAGACGCCTGCGTGTACATGGTTTCCGCAGCCGCATGAGCACTTCTGACGGCCAAAATGTGATCAAGCGCCGCCGCCAACGCGGACGGAAACGCCTTGCGCCGGCGCTGACCTACCGTAAGCGCGACTACTAGCCGTTGAAGCGGGACCATCGACTGACCGAACGCTCCCAGTTTCAGCAGATCCGACGAAACGGCAACTGTTGGTCGGATCGCCTTTTGGTGATCTGTGTGTTGCCAAACGGATTGCCGATCAGTCGCTTTGGGTTCTCGGTCAGCAAGCGAGTAGGCCGAGCCGTGGTTCGCAACCGGGTTCGCAGGCGCGCAAGCGAGGTAGTCCGGTTGCGTTTGCTGGATATTGTTCCCGGCTACGACGTGGTGTTTATCGCCAAGGTGCCCATCGCGCAGGCAGCTTACACCCAGATTGAAAGCAGTATCGAAAGACTGCTGCACTTGGCCAACCTAATCACGGCCGCGTCCGAGAATGTATAGTTGATGAGTCGGCGCGTATGGGGCGCAATGACTGGACGAAACCCATGAAGCGAATTGTCATCGCGATCATAACCTTCTATCAGCATTACATATCAGCGGGTCTCGGGAGCAACTGTCGCTTCGAGCCAACGTGTTCGCAATACACGCTGGAGGCCGTTGATCGTTACGGCGCACTGAAGGGTCTTTGGATGGGGGCGCGCAGGATTAGCCGCTGCCACCCCTTTAACCCAGGCGGATACGATCCGGTCCCCTAGAATCCTTGTGATGAAAGAAGTTA
Source organism: Anaerolineales bacterium (assembly GCA_020634615.1). Classification (GTDB taxonomy): domain Bacteria; phylum Chloroflexota; class Anaerolineae; order JAAEKA01; family JAAEKA01; genus JACKBK01. The sequence goes on along the minus strand of JACKBI010000001.1, from coordinate 250,526 downwards.
GTTTGATGCCTCGAAAACGGGTCTTGAGCCTGTTACTGCTGCTGGTTGTCGTGATGTTGATAGCCAGCGGTTGTGCTCCTCAGATAGGAACTGATGGTTCTGTGACGGCGCCAACCTGGATTGCTTGGTTGGCGAAGCCGCTTGAGTTGCTGATTGAGGGTGTCTACAATTACATTCTTACGCCTCTTGGTTTGGCGTCCTATGGCTTGGCCATTATCCTGGTGACGATCCTGATTCGTGCTGCACTATATCCGCTCACGCGGAAGCAAATGCAGTCCATGAAGAAGATGCAGTCGATCCAGCCGAAGATGAAGGAGATTCAGGAGAAGTACGGCAAGGATCGCGAGAAGCTGGCGCAGAAACAAATGGAGCTGTACAAGGAAGAGGGAGTGAATCCGGCTGGCGGATGTCTGCCGTTGGTGATTCAGATGCCCTTCCTATTTGCGTTCTATTACGCACTGCTTCTACTCGGCCCTAAACTGGACGAGCCATTTCTGTGGATACCGAATCTGGCGTATCCAGAGTACGGGCAAGGCATGGCGTGGCTGCAACCTATTACGCCTGCACATCTTCTGTCGCCCGCCGTATTACCCTTCCTGATACTGCCCATCGTTTACATTGTTACGCAGTTCATCATGCAGCGGATGAGCCAGGCTTCAAATCCGTCGGTTGGCGGCGGGTCGGCCAACACGGTAATGATGCTGATGCCCGTGATGTTCGGTTACATCACCCTCATCGTACCTTCAGGTCTGTCGCTGTACTGGGTAACGTCAAACATTCTGCAAATCATCCAGCAAGGCCTGGCAACTGGCTGGTCTGGACTGCTTCCTGCTAAGAAGACCGCTCCGGCGGTTAGCACGGGCGGTGCGTCGTCTGCAAAGGGAGCGGTAATCACAACTACTGGAACGACGACCAGCATAAACGGAGCTACCGATGAAACGTCGGCTGGCCGGCGGCGCAAGATGCGCAAAAAGAAGAGGTAGGATATGACGTCATCGGAAGGCAACGAGTTCCGTGGCAGAACCCCCGAGGAAGCCACCGAAACAGGGCTGGCAATACTGAAGCTCACTGAGGAGCAAGTCGAAATCGAGGTATTGAGCAAGGGAAGCCGGGGCTTGCTTGGTTTTGGCGCCGAAGACGCGCGGGTGAGGATCACGCCCATTGGCAAGAAGACCTCCAAGCCCGCGTCGCCACCGCCGCCCGAAAAGACTGCAGCGCCGCCCCCGCGGCCGGCAGTCAAGACTCAGCCTGAGGCAACTGTTCAGCAGCCTGAAGCACCCAAGGCGCCGCCCAAGCCAGAAAAACCGGTCGAGCCGAAGCCATCAGCAGCACCAGGTGATGGGGCGGACCCCAAAGATGTCGCGGCGGAGCTTTTACAAGGATTGCTGGACCGAATGGGAGTCAAGGCATCCGTCCAGACGACTGAGTATCGTGGTGTGCTGGATGAGGGACAGGACGCGCCTCTGGTTCTGAACATCGAAGGCGAGGACCTGGGCATTCTCATCGGCCGGCGAGCGGAAACTCTCTCTTCCATCCAATACCTGACCCGCCTGATGGTCAATCACCGGTTACACCGCTGGGTGAACGTAATCGTGGATGTGGAGGGATACCGTGCACGGCGCGAAGAGCAGCTTGCTCGCCTCGCCAACCGGATGGCGGATCGAGCCGTCAGTACGGGAAAGCCGGTGATGTTGGAAGCCATGCCTCCCAACGAAAGGCGCATTGTCCATATCACGTTGCGTGATAACCCGCTGGTCACTACTGAGAGTGTGGGAGAGGGAGACCATCGAAAGGTCACCATCATTCCCAAGGAGTAACGCTGCTTTCAAGCAAGACGCTGCCTCCCAATGAAATAAAAAGAGCCCGCCGCAAGGCGGGCTTTCTGTTTCAGGGTAGGAGTTACGCGGCTGGGATCTCGGCAATATGCATCACCTTTGTTCGGATGCTATTCAATCGACGGCCGCTCGCTAACATATCTCTGTTACTGCTTCCTGAACTTGATAGGTGTCACCAGCCTGCGGCACAAGAATCTCACCATCGAAATAGTGGGCCGCTGCGGCATGGTATGACAAAGCGGCAACAACGTCTGGCTCCTGCCGGTGAACCAGCGCCAGTGTTTTCACGCCAGCTCTGGCAGCCAACATCGCCACGTCCGCCGCAACCGAGTGCGTGTCAAAGCTTTTCTCAGGCTGCCTGGCAAAATAGGCCTCATGTACCAGCAAATCGGCCCCGACAGCCAGTTGGGCAATCTCCTCGGAACGCCCCGTGTCCGATGAATACACCATGCTGCCGCCAGCAAGATCGAACCGCACCGCCCAAGTTGGCACCGAATGCCTTCCTGCCGCCAGGGTGTAACGCACGCCAGGAGCTAACGGCAGATCGCCTCCTCCGTTTGTTTCCAGGGCAACATATTGAATCGTCGGCGACATCGGCAAATCGGGGTACACTGTCTGAACCAATTGCTGTGCGAACGCCAGCACCCTCCTCTCAGCGACAACATAGAGCGGTCGATCAGACCAAAAGAGCACTCGGTTGAGCAACAGCATGGGCAAGCCCAACAGATGGTCGCCATGCTGATGCGACAAATACACATGTGTGGGATCGCCTGCGCTCATGCCAACTCGCTCAAGCTGTCGCATGATCGTCGGGCCGCAATCCAGCAGCAAGGTCAGCCCAGCGTGTTGCATCACCAGCGCTGTGTGATTGTCGGCGGGATGGGACGCCATCGCGCCACCAACTCCCAGAAAAGTAAGTTTCATCAATGGACTAACTGATCGCTCGAAAGGTTGTCATCCGGTGGAGTTTACCAGTCTGCGCAAATGCTCGCGTGCTTCGTCGATATATTCACCCCGCGGCGCCAGCTTGAGATAGGCGCGCCATTGCACAACCGCTTCCTGGTTGCGCTCCTGGCCTTCCAGCGCCAGAGCCAGACCGCGCACCGCCTGGCTGCGTTCAGGATTCAACTCCAGCACGGTTTGATAAAGATCGATTGCCGCCTGCCACAACTCCTGGCTGCGCTGTAATTCAGCCTGAACCAGCAGCGCACCTTCACCTGTGTCGCCCGTTGCGACAGCGAGACGTTCTGCTTCCTTGGCGGCTTCCATCGCTTGCTCGACATCATCCGACGCCCGATATGCACCCGCCAACCGAATGAAGTACGACGGATCCTGGTTGTATGCCGGTTCGATCTCGCCCGCTTGCTGATATGCCGCCAGCGCATCAGCCGGTTGGTCGGCAGCCAGCAAGGCATCACCCAGAAGCAGCTGATACCATGCGTTGTCGGGCTGAAGCTCCACAGCCGTTTGCAGGGACGCCACAGCGTCATCGTACTGGCCAGCATCGCGATAGGCGTTGCCGAGCTTGACATGGGCATCGGCGTAGTTCTCGTCCAGCAACAACGCGCGCTTGTACTGGCTGATAGCCTGTTCCAGGTCGTCTCGGTCGCGGAATGTCTCACCCAGGCCGATATAGCCCGCCAGATTGCGCGGATCTTTATCGATGGCGGCCTCGAAATCGGAAACGGCTGCGCCCGTCTCGCCAGCCTGACGCAGCAACTCACCGCGCTGGACCAAAACCCGTGCCGCCAATTCCGGTCGTTGCGCCAGCTTCAACGCCCGATTCAGCAACACTTCAGCGCGGTTCTCCTGACCGGCCAACACCAGTGCCTGACTGAGTTGCAGGTACGCCTCGACGTAGCCGGGGTTGATCTCGACCGCCTTCTCCAGTTCATCGATGGCCGAACGCGGGTCGTCTGAGTTGCGCAGCAGCGCCTTACCCAGTTCAAAGTGCGCTTCGGCGCTGGCGGGATTGGCCTCAACAGCGGCAGTATACTGCTTCAAAGCGTCAGCTGGCTTCCCTTGCTGCAACAGAATCTGCGCCAGTTGGAAGTAGGAGCCGACTACGGTTGGATCAGCTTTCTTGGCAGCCCGGAACTGTGCCAGAGCAGTAGCCGTATCGCTCGCTTCCAATGCCATGACGCCAAGCTGGATATGCGCCTGGGCGACCACGGCCGGACTGGCAGCAGCATCGTTGGTCAACTGGTTGATGATCTCTTGGGCGCGCTCAGCGTCGCCAGAATCGCGATAAGCAGCGCTGAGCTGCAAACTGGCCTCTGCCAGACTGGGGTCGATGGCCAGCGCCTGCTCAAAATTGCTGATCGCATCGTCCAGCTTGCCTTGACGGCGGTACAGATCGCCGAGATAGTACATGGCTGTGGCTGATTGCGGATCAAGTTCGATGGCCCGCAGATAACGCCGTTCGGCAGCGTCATCCTGCCCCAGCGCTTCGTATGCCAATCCCATTTGCAAGTACGCGCCCGGAAACGCGTCGCCACCGGGCATTTCCAGCAGATCGGCAAAAGCAGCGATGGCCTCCTGCGACTGGCCACTCTTGCGCAACGCCTGGGCGAAACGGAACTGCGCGTCGGCGCTGTCAGGAGCCAACTGCACCGTCTGTGAATACTGGTCTAACGCTTGCACCAACAGGTTGGCATCTTCGTAGAGCGAGCCCAGGTTGAGGCGCGCTTGCCAGTAGTTTGGCGTCAATGCAACGGCCTGTTCGATCTCAGTCGTGGCCGCCTCGGCGTCGCCGGTGCGGCGGAGAGCCTGCCCAAGGCGGAAATGCAACTCAGCATTGTCCGGCAGGGCATCGACGCCGTCCTGATAAACAGCCAGCGCAGCGTCAGGGTCGCTCTGGGAATCATACAGCGCGGCAAGCTGCAGATACGCGCCGGCGTAGGCAGGATTAGCCGTCAGCGCCTCGCGATAGCGCTCCACGGCCTGGTCGGTTTCGCCGGCTGCAGCCAGGGTGTTGCCCAGCTTGGTCAATGCGCCGGCAACCGCAGTCGGATCATCGCTGGAGCCTTGCAAGGCCTGATCGAGCGCTTGTGTCGCAGCCTCCTGATTGCCCTGCGCCTGATAGACATCGCTCAGTTGTAGTAAGGCGTCCACCAGCGTCGGGTCTGCCGCCAGTGCCTCCTGGTAGCGCTGCTCAGCCGCAGGCAGGTCGCCCTGCAACCGGGCAACCTCACCCAGCAGGAAGAAAACGGGACCGGGCCGCGCCGCCACCGACAACGCCTGCTCAAGAATCTGACGAGCATCGTCGGTTCGATTCTGGCTGATGTATACCTGGCCCAGTTGGACCGCACCTTCGACGTTCTCAGGGTTCAACTCCAGCACCTTGCTGAGTTGCTCGACGGCCGCGTCCAGATTGCCTGCCTTGCGATAGGCCGTTCCCAGCAGCAAGCGCGCGTTCTGGTCAAAACTATTGACGGCCACTGCTGCCGCATATTTTTCGATCGCGTCAGCAGTCTTGCCCTGGCTCTCCAAAATACGCCCCAGTTCCAACAGCGCATTGTAACGCGTCGGATCCAGTGTTACAGCTTGTGTGAACTGCTCGGCGGCCAGATCAAGGTCGCCTGCGATCCGATAGGCCTGGCCAAGTTTGAAGCGGGCCTCAGCGCTGGTCGGATCGGCCTCCACCGCCCGTTGATAGATCGCCAACGCTTCATCCGGCTTCTCCTGCTGCTGGTAAAGGAATGCCAGTTGCAGATACGTTCCCAAATACGAGGGATCGGTGGTCAGCGCCTCCTGGTAGCGCTCCTCGGCAGCCGCCAACTCGCCCCGGTCGCGATAGGTGTTGCCCAGTTTAGTAAGCGCCTGGGCGATCTTGCGAGGATCAGCGGCGGCTTGCTGAGCGATCTGGTTGAACGCCTCTTCGGCCTGAGTCTGGTCGCCCATGGCCTGATAGGTAACACCAAGCTCCGCAAAAACGTCGGCATCGTCGGGCGTCTCTTCCAGCACAGCGTTGAACTGTTCCAGCGCCTGATCGTAGCTTTGCTGGCTGCGGAAAGCGGCTGCCAGAGCGAGACGGATGTCGCGGGTGTCGCTGGCCTGGGCCAGACCCTGCTGGTAAATCGTCGTTGCCTGATCGAACTGCGAGCGTGTCTCATAGAGCTGCCCCAGCCAGAGATAGGCGCGCGGATTCGAGGGAGCCAGGCGGATTGCCTCTTGCAGGTGCGTTTCCGCCTCGTCCAGTTGGCCGAGCCGGGACTGGACCTGACCCAGGAAGAACTGGGCCTCAGCGTTGACAGGACTCAGGTCAACAGCGGCGCTGAACTGCTCCAGCGCCTGGTCCATCTGCTCCTCGGCAAGGTAGACCTGGCCCAATTGCAGATACGAACCAACGAACTGGGGATCCTCCTGCTGCGCCTCCTGATAACGGGCAATCGCGCGGTCGGTATTGCCTTGCAGCGATTCGAGGTTGCCCAGCCGGGTGATGGCCGAGGCGCGGGCGCGCGGGTCGTTGACCGCGGCTGTCAGCGCCAGGTTGAAATTCTCTTCGGCGCTGGCGATGTCGCCGCTGTCCTGGTAGGTTCCGCCGATCTGGATGTATGCGTCCGCATAGGCCGGGTCGACGCGCAAGGTGCGGCGATACTGCTCCAGCGCCCCGTTGATGTCACCCTGTGATTTGAGAAGCTCACCGATCTGGAAGTAAGCCAGCGCGTAGGTGCCATCCATTTCGATGGCTGCGTTGTACTCTGCCAGCGCACGATCGGGATCGCCCTGTGCGAGATACACAGTGCCGCGTTTGACGGCCGGGGCAGGCGAGACTGGATTGGCCTGCGCGGCCTTGTCGTAGCTGACCAGCGCCTCCGCCAAATTGTTTTGCGCGAAGAAGGCATCCCCTTCTGCCAGCGCCCGGTTGAACGCCACTGTGTCCACTTCAACCGCAGCGGGCGGAGCCGGGTCGGCCAGCACAAGCAGCGCAATCACAATGATAACAGGGATCAGAATCGCCGCAATCAGGGCTACTCTGCTGACAGGAGACAGATCGTTGAATCGTTGGCTCAAACTTGACACTGAATTCACACCATGGTCTTTACAAAGATTGCCCGGCGCGTGGCCGGGAAGGCATTATACTGCGCGCGCCGGTCTTCGACAAAACAGTTGCTGAAACTACCCTGCTAATCTGCGATTTCGATTGTGTGCGGCAGCGGCAGCGTGACACGGAACGTCGCACCGTGGCCGACACCCGCGCTCTCGGCCTGGATGTGGCCGCCATGTGCCTGCACAATGGCCTGACACAGCGCAAGACCAATGCCGATGCCGCCGAAGCGCCGCGTTGATGTGCCGTCCACCTGAAAGAAGCGGTCGAAAATGCGATCCAGTTTGTCCGGCGCGATGCCGATGCCGTGGTCGGCGATTGCAATCACCGCGCTGTCGTCAGAGCGGTGAGCCGTAACCTCGATGGCGCCGCCGTGAGGGCTGAACTTGATGGCGTTGTCCAGCAGATTGCCAATCACCAGCTCGAGGAAACTGGTGGCGACATTCGCCGGACCCAGCGGCTCCTCATAGACGGCATGGATAGGGTGACCGGTTTCCTGGGCGATTCGCTGCCACGGGCCGACCACTTGCGGCAACCAGCGATCAAGAAACACAGGTTCCAGCGCCAGTTTGTCCGGATTGAAACTCTGCAAGGCAAGCAGGCTGTTGACCATGAAATGCAGGCGCTGGCTTTGTTGCAGCATGACGCCCAGTGCTGATACCTGGTCGGTGTTTAGATCGCCGATCTGCTGGCCCATCAAGAGTTCGATGTAGCCCATGACCAGCGTCAGCGGTGTGCGCAGCTCGTGCGAGACGTTTTGAATCATCTCCTCGCGCGATTGCAGTGCGAATTCAAGCTCGGCGTTGGTTTCCTGCAACGAGGAATAGAGGCGTGCGTTTTCCAGCGCGATGCTGGCCTGGTCAGCGAAGGCCTGCAAACGTTGTGCCTGTTCCTGTGTGTAGAAACCGGGCACGGCGCTGTCAAGGTTCAGAAAGCCGATAACCTGCCCCTTAACAACCATCGGCGCGCCGGCGAAGGAGCGCAGCCATTCGGCCTCAGGTGTTCGCACCCAGCCTGGAAATGTGCGCGTATCAGGAATTGCCAGCGGCTGTCTGGTCTGAAACATCAGCCGCAGATTTTCCGTGTCGCTAATGGTGAAACGGTGGTTGGCATGCCAGCCGCTGGGGTCGTGTTCCGCGTAATCGTGGCTGCGTGCCACTGTGGCAACATCACCTTCAACCAGCAACACCCGGCAGGCGTCGTGCGGGATCACCAGCTTGATCTCGTCCATGATGTGATCAAGCACTTCGTCCAGGCTGAGCGTATTGGTCAGCGCAGCTGAAGCATGTCGCAGCGCGTCCACGAAGTTACGCTGATTGCGTTCAGCCTGCTCAGCCCGCTTGCGGTCGCTGATGTCGCGCATGACCACCAGCCAGCCGCGCGACCGCCGGCTGTCCGGCTTCAGCGGCGAGACCTGTAGGTCAACGAACCGGCCTGATCTGCCAAGAACGGCCTCAATGTGTGCGGAGGAGTTGGCCCTGGAACCGTTGAAGCTTTGCGGCTGTAGCGGCAAGATCGCATCGACAGGAAGCCCAATAGTCTCCCTTGCCGTAACGCCGAGCATCTCTTTGGCCGCCGGGTTCAGATCGATCGCACGATACTGGCTGTCGATGACAACCACGCCATCGGTCATCCCCTCGATCAGCATGTCGCGGGCGACCGGCGTGATATCGAGCAAGCGGAACCTGAACAGGCTCACAACAGCCAGCATGCCCGCCACGGTAAACAGGATCGGTGTCAGGTCGATCAGCGGTGTGGGACCGACACGCAGAACGTAGATAACATTGCCAACAACCGGGATCAGCACGGCGATGAGAAGAAGGCTCGATTGCGCGCGTTGCAGGCGCGTGCCGGACAACGTGTTGCGCAACAGCAACAGCGCCGCAACGAGGATCAGCGCGTAGGTGTAGCACCCGTGCAGCCAGAAGAATGGTCCGTAGGTGATCGTTAGCAGGGCGTAGCCAAGGCTGGTGTCAATGGCTACGTTGCGGTGAATCAACCCATGCCAGGCGTTGGTCCAGACCAACAGGACTGTCATGACCGGCATGATGCAGAGGAGCAGCAGGTTGCGGCGGGTCAGCAGATGCTCGCGCCCTGTGTATTGCAACACGAAAACAATCCACAGCACCGGGATGGAGACGATGGCGATGTATTCGCCTTTGATCCATAACTGCTTGGAGGCGATATCTGCGCTCAGCAGCTCCAACGCATAGGTGATACACCAGAGCACCATGGCCGCCATCAACAAGGCGATGGCACTCGCGCCGGTTGTCGGACGTCGTCGCCACGCCAATACAACCAGCACGATGGCCAGGCTGGCGCTGACAAGCAACGGAAGAGCGTAGGGATCAAACTGCAATTGCATGGTGGATCAGGGGCGCAAAGCCTCAATTTTCCGGCTTCCCACAGAATCAAGTATACTGATTGCTATAGCAGGCTACAAGATAGCGCGTCACGTTGTCAAGGAAGAAGCACATTACATGACTGCTCAGATTGGTTCGCCCACCGTCCAGATTACCGGAGTACGCAAGTCCTTCGGCGCCGTACGTGCCGTGGATGACGTCTCGTTCGACGTCTATCCGGGCGAGATCTTTGGGATGCTGGGTCCCAATGGCGCCGGCAAAACCACCACGATCCGGCTGATGCTGGACATTTTTCGTCCCGACGCAGGCAAGGTGGCTGTGTTCGGCGGCGCGATGGACGAAGAAAAGAAGGATCGCATCGGCTACATGCCCGAGGAGCGTGGCATGTATCGGGACCAGAAGCTCGAGTCGACGCTGATCTACTTTGCCCGGCTGAAGGGGCTGTCCGAGGCCGAGGCGCGCAGCAGGCTGACTGGCTGGCTGCAACGACTCGACCTCTATGACCATCGCCAGAAGCGCATTCAGGACCTCAGCAAGGGCATGCAACAAAAGGCACAGATCATCGCCACGCTTGTGCATGAGCCTGACCTGATTGTCATCGACGAGCCATTTTCTGGCCTGGACCCGGTCAACACCCGGCTGGTCAAAGACATCATTGAGGAGCAGCGTCAGGCAGGCCGCACCGTCATCATGTCCACCCACCAGATGTATCAGGTCGAGGCGCTGTGTAACCGCATCGTACTCATCAACAAAGGCAAGTCAGTGCTCTATGGCGCGGTGGATGAAATCAAGCGGCGCTTCGCGGGCAACGCAGTGGTGATCCAGGGCGAAGGCAATTTCAACGGCGTCGATGGCGTGCTGGATGTCTATCAACGCAACGGCACCTGGCACCTGCCGTTAGCGGCCGGCGTCGCCCCACAGGAGGTGCTGCGTACGCTGGCGGCCCGCCAAGACGTTCAGATCGAACGTTTTGAGGTTGCTGAGGCGTCGCTTGACGACATCTTCGTCATGGTGGTTCAGGGAGAGACGCCTGATGATTAAGCAATGGCAAGTCGCGAAACATGAGTACGTCAAGGCCGTACGTCGTCGCTCCTTCATCCTGACAACACTGGGGTTTCCGCTGCTGTTTGCAGCGATCATCGGTTTCAGCGTCCTGCTGGCAACCAATAGCGGCGACGACCGGCCGCTGGGATACGTCGATGAAACCGGGCTTCTGGTTGCCAGCCAGTCTGCCGCTGACAGTCCGCCCCTGCAACCCTTTGATAACGAGACCGCTGCGCGTGCTGCGCTGGATGCCGGCAACGTGCAGGGTTACTACGTGTTGCCCGCCGGCTATTTGACCGGCCAGCAGCCGCGCCTGGTATATTTGACTGAACCGCCCGCAGATGATGCAAAACAGGCCTTTTCCCGCCTGGTGCGGGCCGCGTTGCTGGCCGATGTGTCACCTGAGGTCAGCAACCGCTTGCAAAACGGCCTCAGCGTGACGATGCAGTCGGCGGACGATGGCCGCGAGCTGGGCAGCGATGATTTTCTGTCGTTCCTGGTTCCCTTGTTTGCCGGGATGTTCTACGTGTTTGCCGTCCTCACCTCAGCCGGCTATATGCTGCAGGCGGTGACGACGGAAAAGGAAAACCGGACCGTAGAAGTCATGGCCACGTCGCTCTCGCCCTTGCAGTTGATCACCGGCAAGGCAGCCGGGTTGTTTGGCGTTGCCATGACTCAGCTGACGATCTGGGGCACAGCGGCCGTTGTGGCGTTGGCGATTGCCGGAGTTGCCACCGATCTGTTCCGCGGTTTCCAGATTCCCTGGTCGCTGATGGCTGTGGTGGTGATCTACTTCGTGCCTTCCTTCGCCCTGGTGGCCGGCATCATGATCGCCCTTGGCGGCGTGGTGGCTGACTCGCAGCAAGGGCAGCAGATCGCCGGCATCGTCAACCTGTTTTTCGTTATGCCGTTCTTCCTGTTCGCTGCCATTCTTGCCCGGCCCGACAGCCCGTTGGCGGTGGCGATGACGCTCTTCCCGACCACGGCATTCCTGACGGTGGCCATGCGCTGGGGCGTGACCATCGTGCCAGCCTGGCAGATGGCCGTGGGCCTCGTGGGGCTGGTGATCTGCGCGGTGATAGCGGTTTGGGTGGCGGCGCGTGTCTTCCGCATCGGCATGTTGAGCTACGGCCAGCGGCTGGACTGGCGTACGGTGCGCGCCGCCCTGAGTGGCCGCAACAACGCCGGCAGCAAGACTTCGGAAGTCGCCAGTTGATGGCAACCATTCGCCAGCGCGCAAGCCAACGCTGATTCTGGAGTTGGCGACTGGCGAAGTCTGGATCGGTGATAATCATGCACAACATCTCTCTGGTACTGCGACACGAAATAGCCACGACGCTGCGCAAGCGGTCGTTCTGGTTCACCACGTTCATCTTTCCTTTGCTGATCATGGTCGTTTCTCTGGTGCCGCAGTTGCTCACCGACCAGTTTGTGGGCGACGACCCTGTCAATCTGCTTACCGGACCGGCCGGCGGGACGCAGCAGATCGGCTACGTAGACGAGGCGGGGATTATCACATCGCTGCCGGCCGATCTGGCTGGCTTGCTGCAAGCGTACCCGGACCGTGCGGCAGCCATGCAAGCGCTGCAAGCGGGCGCGATCAGCCAGTTCTACGAATTGCCGGCGAGCTTCATGCAGACCGGTGACGTTGTCGCGGTCGCGCCGAGCCTCTCCCCTCTGGCCGGTGAACAGAGCCAGGATCTCCTGCGGTGGCTGGTCGCGTACAACCTGCTGGGCAATGAGCAGCAGGCGAGTCTGGTGCTGTCGCCCCTGGGTGCGGTCCAGGAAACGGTGCTTGCGCCGGCCGAGGTCGACAACCGCTCCAGCGTCGCCGGATTCGGTGTCTCCTTCGCGTTGATGTTCATCCTCTTCTTCTCCATCACCATGAGCAGCGGCTACATGCTGCAAAGCGTGACCAAGGAGAAGGAGAACCGCACGGCCGAGGTGCTGCTGACCAGCCTCGATTCCCAGCAATTGATGATTGGCAAGGTCATCGGACTGGGCTGTGTTGCGCTGATGCAGATGGCGATCTGGCTGGGCGGCGGCATGTTGCTGTTCAACCGGGGAGCGACGCTGCTGGCCAGTCTCGGCGGCGTCACCTTACCTGCCGGCTTCTGGATCTATCTGCTGCTCTACTTCCTGTTCGGCTATCTGGTCTACTCGTCAGAGCTGGGCGCGATCGGCGCGTTGGCGCCCAGCGCGCGCGAAGGATCGCAGTTCACCTTCGTCATCATCCTGCCCCTGCTGATTCCCCTCTGGTTCAACTCGATTTTTCTCAACGACCCCAACGGCACGTTGGCAACGGTTCTTAGTCTCTTTCCGCTGACCGCGCCGACAGCCATGGTGACGCGGCTGGCTTCGGCCAGCGTCCCCGCCTGGCAGCCAGTGGTAGGTCTGATCCTGCTGGCGGCCGCGGCCTGGTTCTTCGTCCGCTTGTCAGCGCGCTTCTTCCGCGCTGACACACTCCTTTCGGACACGGCTCTCAGTTGGGGACGCCTGCGCGGCGAACTGCGCAAAGGTGTGAAGCGCGCCGCGTGACGCCTGAAGCACGCGGGCCAGCACCAGCGCCGACCATGTCACCGTACCAGCGTGTCGCCCACCTCCGTCCCTGTTGCCGCGATTGTGCCGGCCGGTAGCTCGACCACGTAGCGCGAGCCGCGGCGGATGCGACCAAAACGCCACGGCGCCATGGCTTCATCCAGCGCGACGACTATGTTCTCCCGGCTGACATAGACCACATCGATGGGGAAGCGCATAAAGTGGGTGTGGATGGAGTTGCAGGGCAGGATCAGTAGTCCTTCGCCCGCCTCCAGAGTCTTCGCGCCCATCAGCCCGATCAAGCGGGGAAAGTAGCTGTCCGCGACCCGGCAGCGGGACGCGAGCGTCGCGCCGCGGGTGGCGTTGCGTAGTTCGACGGGAGGGTTGTTTGCCATAGTTAGAAGGAGAGAATGGTTAGTCGTGAATTGGTGAACGGTGAACCGGTTAATGCCGGTAACAGAGCCGCTGATGCGAGCTTTCCGGTCATTAACCATTCATGAAATCACCATTCACCCTTAACCGTTAGAAAGGCCACAGCCCCCACACCTGCACCAGCACGATCCACGCGCCGAGGGCGAGATATGGTCCATAGGCAATGGGATCCTTGCGGCCAACGCGCTTGGTGAGAAGCAGCACCGCCGCGGTCAAGCCTCCGAAGACAATGCCGAGAAACAGCCCTTCCAGCGCAACTGGAAAACCCAACAGTGCGCCGATGGCTGCTGCCAGCTTGACATCTCCCATGCCAATCGCTCCATGCCTAAGGGTTGCTATCACATAGAAAATGCCGCCACAGATCAAGAGTCCCAAGCCCGCTGCAAGCAGCCCGGGCTCAGTCAGCAACAGAACCTGCAACACCGCACAGACGAGCAAAGTCAGGATTAAGACATCTGGAATGCGGCGAGTTTGGAAGTCGACTACTGTGACGGCCAACAGGATGGCGGTGACCACGATGATGAGGAAGATCGCTGCCAGGCTTCCCACGCGCCATCCCACATAAGCGCCCCAAAACGCCATTAGCAGTTGAACCAATACTGCAAGGGGCGTGCTGGTGCTGTCTAGCGCCTTCCACGGAGAGGGCATATCTTTTGTAGTTCTCGTGGTTTGATAGACCAGAGGCAAGTGCCGTGAAGCGAGGCAAACGACTCGTCCGAGGACATATCCAAGCAGGGCGCCTAAAACAATCGACATGGTAGCCCCAGTCTACATCAAGCAGTTGATAACATGAAAAACGAACGCCCCTGGCAGGATTATCCTGCCAGGGGCGTCACAACCCCGTAGACTTTCAGTAGCCCTTCAGGATTGTTTTCTTGTGCATACAAGAAAAACTACTTGCGGCGGCGCAGTGCGTATCCGGCTGCTGCTGCCATGCTCAGGCCGGCGGCGGCGACTGCTCCCAGCGGCAGACCCGCCATCGGGACGGGCGACTGAGCCGCATCAGCGTCGATGTTGCTGAGGGTCACGGCGGTCGGTGGCTGCACGGTCAGGGTCAGCGGCACGATCACCAGGTCGGTTCCGTTGCCGGGACCGGGGTCGGGATCGTTGCTGGTTACGCACAGGTTGCCTGTGTACACGCCATCGGCGAGACCGGTCGAGTCGAAGGTGACCTGGACGTTGGTCGAGTTGCCGGGCGTGGTTGTTCCGTTGTCCGGGCTCACACTGGCCCACGGGATGTCGGCCGGCGCATCGCAGGCTACCGCCTGGCCAGGTGCGGCGAGGCTCATGTCGTCGTAGAAGACCGAGCTTGCGCCGTTGGCGAAGAGGTCCACTGCGCCGATGTTGAGCGCACCGCCGCCGCTGACATGGCCCGTCCACGTGTCCTGGACCAGCAGTTGGTTGTTGTAGTAGATGGCCTGCGTGTCGGCATCCAGGTCGATCTCAACCCGGATCTCCACCCACTGGCCGGTGACCAACGGCAGCGTGTTCGTTCCCGAGCACGAGCCTGGTACGTCGTCGTTGACCTGCCCCGTCGCCGAGTCGAAACAGAGCTGGGTTGACCAGTTGTCTGCATTGACGTTGCCGGAGACGTAGGTATTGAGCAGGATGAAGTACGTCTGGCCAACGAAGTCGTTGGGGATGTACTGCATGGCCGTGTAGACCCACTTGCCGCTGGTGTAGCCGCTGTACTGGTGCACCAGGTCGGTGGCGCCGAGGATGTCGGCCGAGTTGGGAGCGCTCAACGCCTGGGCATTGCTTGTCAGTGCGCCGGCTGCTGCGCTGCCATCCCAGCCTTCCCAGCCGCCCTGGCCGATGAGCTGGCTGCCGGTGGCGTAGCTGTCGAAGTTGTCGCTCCAGTCCACCAGTTCGGGCGCGCCGGTGACATCCTCGAAGATGTTCCAGGTCAGGTCCGCCTGGCCCGTGTTGCCGACCGCCAGGTTCTGCTGGGTGGTCGTGTTGGTCGCCTGCGTGCTCGCCATGCTCAGCGGGCTGACGTCGATGTTGGGATCTTCGACAACCTGGCCGCACTCGTTGAACTTGAAGGCGCCGATGCGCAGTTGCCAGCCGACGGAGCTGGTGGTGGGGACGTATTCGTTGACGTACCAGAAGGTGCAGTCGTCCACCGGGTCAACCGTCATAGCGGTATAGTCGCCCCAACGCTGGCTGCCGGTCTGTGAGCCGGTGCCATTGATGATCGATCCCTCGCCTTGAGGCATAGTGTTCAACGGGTCGCTGGCCAGGCGGCCGGTATACCAGACGCTGGGGTAGGTGTTGGTGCCGTCCGAGGCGCTGTAACCCAATGCCATGTTGCCACTGCCGTCCATGGCGATCGATCCCATCCATCGCTGGATACCGTCGGCGACGCCCGGCGCGTAGGTGCTATCCTGATAAAGGACCGGCGAGCTGTTGGGGCTGCGTACTTCCCACCAGCGGATGCCGGACACGTTGGTGGCGGCTTCAACTGATTGGTTGGTCACCAAAGATTCGTGGGAGCCGAAGTTGCGGTAGGCCAGACGGAACAAGGGACGCTGGCGATAGCCCTGATGGTCCAGCTTGTTCGAGGTGCCAGGCTGCGCGATGCAGCTGCGTGAGGTCGGCGTGCAGGGGAAGAACGTGTCGTAGGCCGCGATCGGGATTGTGTTGGCTAACGTGAAGCTCGAGTTCGCCGGGGTGGCGAAGTCGGCAACGAATTTCCAGAGCGTCAGGGCGTCCTGCGGCGCACCGTATGAACCGCCGTTATCCATGGCGCCCATGTAGTACTCAGGGCTACCGGCCGGCGGCAGTGTGGAGCCGTCGATATCCGCCGGCAGCAGGCCATCGCCGACGTTGTAAGGCGCCGCGCCGGGCGGGACCAGGAAGGAGATCACTGTGGGCGCGGGATTACCGGCGATCAGTTCCGCCCGATTGACGGCGTAGGCGCCTACACCGGCGAAGTTACTGCCGGCGAATTCACGTGTGCTGATATACAGCGCATCCGACCACCAGCCGTACTTGGGATAGTCGGGGAAGTTGGATCCAGTGCTGAAAGCGTAGCGATAGTACGTGCCGGTAGGATCAGGCGTGGTTGAGACGGCCACACAGTTGAAGTAAGTGGGGCCGGACGCCGTGAACTGCGAGAGCATCCAACGGTCAGAGAACTGGTCGTAGAGGACAATGGGATCGCCCGAGTTGTCAGTCTGGCAGTCGCCGCCAAATCCGGCCCAGAGGGTATTGTTCAAGGCCGGGCCGTAGAGCAGCGTGCCTGTCTTGCTGTAGACAGCAAAGCTCAGGTTGCTCATGGCTACATAGTGGTTGGGACCGACATCACCTACCGGGTCGGGCGGTGAGACGCCAGAGATGTTGCCTGGGCCATCAAAGCTGACCACCGGACCAGGAATCACCGACGGCCCGTAGCTGGTCTGCAGGGCCGCATCTGCGTCCTGCGGTCCTGGAGCGCCTTCAAACCCGCTGTTGCGGTCAGGGATTTCGAAAGGCGAGCTGGCCTGCGGAGCAAGCGGTGTGATCTCACGCAGGGGTGGGGAAACGTCGAATTTGACGGCGCTGCTGACACCGCGGAAGATGGCAGCAGGCTGCGCCTCCGGGGTTGAAGCTGAGGTCGGTGGGGCTGGGGCCGCGAATGCTGGCGCCACGGTCACGAGTACCATGGACAGCACAACGATCACGGGCGCGACTTTGAGAAACCTTCGTCGAGTCATGCGATGCACTCCTTATGGGGTTGCTTGGTGCCCGGAATGGGCGATTGGGAAACGAGGGGCGGACCGAGTCCACCAGGGCCGACAGAGGAACGGTGCGATTATATCATCCTTGCGTAATAGCACAAAACGGCGGTTACTTTTCAAGACAGGCGCCCGGCCGGGCACATCCGGCACTCCGATCAATTAAGATCAGCGGGACTCGGTCTGTCCCTCCGGGAGGCTTCGCATAGACCGGTCCGAGCGGTGAGTAGCTATTTTCAAAGCAGCCGTCCCTGACACAAAAAAACTCCCGGCAGGCGAAGTACCCGCCGGGAGTTTTTGTGACAGGCAACGGTCGCCCCTTCGAGGGCTCCTCTAAGCTAGCGCAAGGAGCCGAGCGGGACCGTTAGTCTGGGTTGAAGCGCTAGCCGTTTCGTCGTTTCAGCGCGTATCCGGCTGCTGCTGCCATGCTCAGGCCGGCGGCGGCGACTGCTCCCAGCGGCAGACCCGCCATCGGGACGGGCGACTGAGCCGCATCAGCGTCGATGCTGCTGAGGGTCACGGCGGTCGGTGGCTGCACGGTCAGGGTCAGCGGCACGATCACCAGGTCGGTTCCGTTGCCGGGACCGGGATCGGGATCGTTGCTGGTTACGCACAGGTTGCCTGTGTACACGCCATCGGCGAGACCGGTCGAGTCGAAGGTGACCTGGACGTTGGTCGAGTTGCCGGGCGTGGTTGTTCCGTTGTCCGGGCTCACACTGGCCCACGGGATGTCGGCCGGCGCATCGCAGGCTACCGCCTGGCCAGGTGCGGCGAGGCTCATGTCGTCGTAGAAGACCGAGCTTGCGCCGTTGGCGAAGAGGTCCACTGCGCCGATGTTGAGCGCACCGCCGCCGCTGACATGGCCCGTCCACGTGTCCTGGACCAGCAGTTGGTTGTTGTAGTAGATGGCCTGCGTGTCGGCATCCAGGTCGATCTCAACCCGGATCTCCACCCACTGGCCGGTGACCAACGGCAGCGTGTTCGTTCCCGAGCACGAGCCTGGTACGTCGTCGTTGACCTGCCCCGTCGCCGAGTCGAAACAGAGCTGGGTTGACCAGTTGTCTGCATTGACGTTGCCGGAGACGTAGGTATTGAGCAGGATGAAGTACGTCTGGCCAACGAAGTCGTTGGGGATGTACTGCATGGCCGTGTAGACCCACTTGCCGCTGGTGTAGCCGCTGTACTGGTGCACCAGGTCGGTGGCGCCGAGGATGTCGGCCGAGTTGGGAGCGCTCAACGCCTGGGCATTGCTTGTCAGTGCGCCGGCTGCTGCGCTGCCATCCCAGCCTTCCCAGCCGCCCTGGCCGATGAGCTGGCTGCCGGTGGCGTAGCTGTCGAAGTTGTCGCTCCAGTCCACCAGTTCGGGCGCGCCGGTGACATCCTCGAAGATGTTCCAGGTCAGGTCCGCCTGGCCCGTGTTGCCGACCGCCAGGTTCTGCTGGGTGGTCGTGTTGGTCGCCTGCGTGCTCGCCATGCTCAGCGGGCTGACGTCGATGTTGGGATCGCCGCCGGACGGCTGGCAGCTCTGGACCGTCACGTCATCCACGTCCCAGCCGGGGGCGCTGACGGAGGTGTCCGTGCCCAGCCGCATGCGGAACTCTGCTGTCTGGCCGGCATAGCTGCTGACGTCCGCGATGGTCTGGATGTAGGCAGTTTCGCCACACCAGGCCTGCAGACCGGCCAGCGGGTTGCCGAAGGAACCGGAGACTGTGCCGCGATAGGAACCGACCAGCAGGTCTGCGTTGGGTACCTGGGTCCAGTTGCTGCCGCCGTCGGTTGAGACCTCCAGGATGCCGCCGTCGAAACAGGCGGTGGAGCCGCTGGGTTCCGTGTTCGGCTCGTGCCAGAACTTGAGGATCACGGGATCCTGACCCGTGGGCAGGGCCACACCAGGCGAGACCAGCCGCTGGTCGGAGACCGTGGCCGGGTCATTGGCGTGGAAGTGCTGGGCGCCGCTGTGCGGGTTGGTGGAAGCAATGGCCCAGGTGTTGCCCGTGCCGCTGCTGGTCCAGCCGCCCGCGCCGCCCTCGAAGCCGGTTTCGTAGAGGATGTTGGGCGTGGTGCCGGGACCACAGTCGCCAGGTGCAGCTTCGGTGGTGAAGGTAAAGTAGGTCGAGCTGGCTGTGTAGCCGCAGGCGTTGCCCGCGCCCACCCGCCAGTAGTAGGTGGTGCTGCTGTTCAGCGTAATGCCGCTCGGATAGCTGGTGCCTGCCACCGTGGCTGTGTCGACGATGTTGCTGAAAGCGGAATCGGTGGCGATTTCGATGGTGTAGCTTGACGCGCCGGTATCGTTCCACGAATAGGTTGGCGTGGTGGATACGTTGTTGGCGTTGTTGGCCGGGCTAATCAGGGCGGGTGCAGCCGGTGCCACGTCGTAGACGTTCAGACCCACGGTGGTGGTGTGGGTGCTGGTGGCCGCGACGCCGACTACGTCGATGTTGTAGCTGCCGGCCGCAGCCGCTCCGGTGTTGCCGATGGTCAGCGTGCTGCTGCCGGGCGGAATGACCGGATTCGTGCTGAAGCCGGTCGTGGTGCCGGCCGGGTTGCCGCTGGCGCTCAACGTCACCGGGTCGGTGAAGCCGGAGACCTGGCCGACGCTGATTGCGTAATCCGCGTCGGTACCGGCGCAGATGTCCTGAGAAGCAGGCGTCGCGGACAAGGTGAAGTCAGGCGATCCGCATTCGTTGAACTTGAAGGCGCCGATGCGCAGTTGCCAGCCGACAGAGCTGGTGGTGGGAACGTATTCGTTGACATACCAGAAGGTGCAGTCGTCCACGGGATCGACAACCATCGAGGTATAGTCGCCCCAGCGCTGGCTGCCGGTTTGTGAGCCGGTGCCGTTGATGATTGCACCCTCACCCTGCGGCATGCTGTTCAACGGGTCGCTGGAAAGACGTCCGGTGTACCAGGAACTCGGGAACGTGCTGCTGGCGCTGGAGGCGCTGTAGCCCAGCGCCATGTTGCCGGCGCCGTCCATCGCGATCGATCCCATCCAACGATGGATGCCGTCCTGCAGGCCCGGCGCATAGGTGCTGTCCTGGTAGAGGACCGGCGAGCTGTTGGGGCTGCGTACTTCCCACCAGCGGATGCCGGACATGGTGGCCGAGGCCTCGACCGACTGGTTGGTCACCAGCGACTCGTGGCTGCCGAAGTTGCGGTAGGCCAGGCGGAACATGGGGCGCCCGCGATAGCCCAGATGGTCAAGCCTGTTAGCAGTTCCCGGTTGCGGCACGCAGGAGCGGCCGGAGCAGAAAGCTGGCTGCGTATCGTAGGGCGCAATCGGGATGGTGTTGGCCAGGACGAAGCTCGAGTTCGCCGGCGTGTTGAAGTCAGCCGTGAACTTCCACAGCGTCAGCGCGTCCTGCGGCGCGCCATACGATCCGCCGTCGTCCATGCTGCCCATGTAGTACTCAGGGCTGCCGCCCGGCGGCAGCGTAAAGCCGTCGATGTCGGCCGGCAGCAGGCCGTCGCCGATGTTGTATGCGGCTGCACCGGGCGGTACCAGGAACGAAATCACCTGCGCGGCAGGGTTGCCGGCGATGAGTTCCGACCGCTTGATGGCATATGCACCCACACCGACAAACGTCGAACCGCCCGCGAATTCACGCGTGCTGATGTACAGCGCATCCGACCACCAGCCGTACTTGGGATAGTCGGGGAAGTTGTTGCCGGTGCTGAACGCGTAGCGATAGTATGCACCGGTTGGATCGGGCGTCTGCGAGATGGCTACGCAGTTGTAGTAGGTTGGCCCGGAGGATGTGAACTGTGAGAGCATCCACCGGTCGGAGAACTGGTCGTAAAGGACGACGGGGTCGCCCGAGTTGTTGGTCTGGCAGTCGCCGCCGAAGCCGGCCCAGAGTGTGTTGTTCAGCGCCGGGCCGTAGAGCAGTGTGCCTGTCTTGGAGTAGATCGCGAAGGACAGGTTGCTCATGACCACCACGTGGTTCGGGCCGACATCGCCGTTGGGGTCGGGCGGCGACACGCCGGAGATGTTGCCGGGCCCATCGAAGCTGACGCTGGGGGCCGGGATAAGCGAAGGACCATAGGTGGTCTGTAGGGCTGCGTCCGCGTCCTGGGGTCCCAGCGCGCCTTCCATGATGGAGCCAAGCTCAGGAATCTCCCGGATTTCTTTGACAGTGTCCGGTGCAATCGGTGCGATCGAGCGCAACGGGGGAGAGACGTCGAACTTTACGGCACTGCTGACGCCGCGGAAGATACCGGCGGGCTGGGCCTCCGGTGTTGAAGCCGCGGTCGGCGGGGCTGGCGCTGCGAACGCGGGCGCCATGGTTACGAAAACCATAGCCAGCACGACGATCAGCGGCGCGGTCTTGAGAAATCCTCGTCGAGACATGCGATGTACTCCTTCTGAAAATAGGTTGTTGCCCGAAATGGGCGTTACGGAAACGAGGGGTGGATCAAGTCCACCAAGGCTGAAGAGGGGACGGCACGATTATAACATCTATGGGCGTCAAATCAAAAACGATCTCCCACACCGAGAGCCGTAACAAATAACTCCCGGCAGAGTACCTGCCTGCCGGGAGTTATTTGCGGAGGGTAACCGTCACTTTTTGGCCCCTGACGTTTGCCAGAGGAGTCTTGAAAAGTGATGGTCGTCTTGGGTTGAAGCGTTAGCTGGTTCGCCGTTTCAGGGCGTAGCCGGCAGCGGCTGCCATGCTGATGCCTGCGGCCGCGATTGCGCCCAGCGGCAGGCCGACCATCGGCGCAGGCGACTGAGCCGTGCCGGTGGCGATGCTGCTCAGCGTCACTGCGGTCGGCGTCTGGCAGCTTTGAACCATCACGTCGTCCACGTCCCAGCCGGGGGCGCTGACGGAGGTGTCCGTACCCAGCCGCATGCGGAACTCCACTGTCTGACCGGCATAGCTGCTGACGTCGGCGATGGTCTGGATGTAGGCGGTTTCGCCGCACCAGGCTTGCAGACCGGCCAGCGGGTTGCCGAAGGAGCCGGAGACTGAGCCGCGATACGAACCGACCAGCAGGTCCGCGTTGGGTACCTGGGTCCAGCTGCTGCCGCCGTCGGTGGAGACCTCCAGGATACCGCCGTCGTAACAGGCGGTGGAGCCGCTGGGTTCTGTGTTCGGCTCGTGCCAGAACTTGAGGACCACAGGATCCTGGCCGGAAGGCAAAGTGATGACCGGCGAGACCAGCCGTTGGTCGGAGACCGAGGCCGGGTCGCTGGCGTGGAAGTGCTGCGCGCCGCTGTTGGGGTTGGAGGTAGCAATGGCCCAGGTGTTGCCCGTGCCGCTGCTGGTCCAGCCGCCGGCGCCGCTCTCGAAGCCGGTCTGATAGACGATGTACGGCGTGCTGCCAGGAGAGCAGTCGCCCGGTCCGGCCACGGTGGTGAAGCTCCAGGTCGCGGAGTATGCACCGATGCCACAAGAGTTCTCCGCCCACACGCGCCAATAGTACGTCGTGCTGGTGTTCAGAGAAACGCCGGTGGTATAGCTGGTGCCGGCGATGCCGCTGGCCGAGTCGACGATGTTGCTGAACCCGGCGTCGGTGGCGATCTGGATGCTGTAGCTGCCGGCCTGTGGCGTGGCGTTCCATGTTAACGTGGGGGTCACACCGATGTTGATGGCGCCGTTAGCCGGGCTTACCAACGCAGGCGCTGACGGTGAAGCAGTGAACACGTTCAGCCCGACGGTGGAGGTGTGGGTGCTGGTAGCCGCTACACCGACCACGTCGATGCTGTAGCTGCCGGGAGCAGCCGCGGCTGTGTTGCCGATGGTCAGCGTGCTGGCGCCGGGCGGGGTTACCGGGTTGGTGCTGAATCCGGCGGTCGTGCCAGCCGGCTGGCCGCTGGCGCTCAGCGTTACCAGGTCGTTGTAGCCCAGAACGCTGCCGACGGCGATGTTATAGACAGCATCGCTGGGCGTGCAGATGTTCAGGCTTGCCGGCGTGGTATCCAACGTGAAGTCGGGGAACAGGGCGCAGTTGTAGCAAACCAGCGCAAAGCTCTGGTCCGTGGTGTCGCCGCTGTACAGAATGGCGTCACCGGCGATGTTGGTGGCATCGACCGTGATCGTTGCGCCGCCGGCCGGGTTCTGGATGAAGACGTTTTCCAGGTTGTTCTTGCTGTCAGCCGTGCCGCCGGTCTGCGACCAGCCGCTGCTGAAGACGTTGCCCAGGTAGGTGTCGCCGCCATTATCCACTGTCAGATCGAGGTTGTTGACCAGCGCAGGATTGGCGCCCACCGCGCCCGGAGCATCGGCCCAGGCAAGCGTTACCTTGAGCGGCTTGGAAGGATCGGCCACGCCAACCTGGATCGACCAGCTATCGCCGCTGTTGTCGAAGTCCACCGGCTGGTCCCAGTACTCGGTGGGGGCGCTGGGGCTGATGATGTTGGTGCTGTTGATGCGGCCCCAACCTTCGTTGATGTTGGGGATGTCGGCCGCGCCCATGTCGATCGCGCCGTTGACCAGCAGCGCCTTGGCCATGCCGGGGCTGGGGTTGGCGCCGGCGTTGAACGTGCGCCACCACTCGGTCAACAGGGTCACCGTGCCTGCGGCATGCGGTGATGCCATGCTGGTGCCCGAGCAGAAGGCGTAGAGGTTGTTGGTGCCGGCAATGGCGCTCGAGCAGGAGCCTCCGGTGTCGTTGCGGCTGGAAGCAATTTGTTCGCCCGGTGCGGCAATGGTCGGCACCCAGCGGCCATCAACGGCGGGGCCGCGGCTGCTGAAGCTTGAAATAGAGTTGATGTTGCCGACGCGATAGTTGACGCTGGACGCCGTGATGATCAGGTTCTTGGCCTCTTTCGGGGCAGTCAGGGTGTTGGTTCCCGGCCCGCTGTTGCCGGCTGAGAAGACTTCGATGAACGGTTCAGCGACAGCAGGTGTGTCGAAATTGCCATCCAACACCATGATGTCGTGGGTGCGTTCGGAGGCTTGATAACCGTGGTTGGTGCCTTCGCCGGTGGTCCACGAGTTGTTTCCACCGATTGCATTCAGCAGGACCGCCTGCTTGCTGTGTTCCTGCCAACCGCCGGCCGGTGGCCATGCAGCGGCTGACAGCGAGTTAAGCGCGACGATGTCGTAGCCGGGCGCAATGCCCAGGCCGTAGAGGAAACCGTTGGCGTCGCTGTAGCCGGCCGTCGCATCGCCGCCGATGATGCCGGTGACGTGGGTGCCGTGGCCGCCGCCGGGGCAGTCGGTGCCGGCCGGTCCGGCGCAGGTGCCGGGGAAGCTGTAGCCGGCGACGATCCGCGGGCCAAGGTCAGGGTGATCGTAATCCACACCCGTGTCGATGGTGGCCCAGCGGACGCCGGCGCCATCGTACCCAAGGCTTGCCAGGTGAGAGAAGTAGCCAGTGGACGGCACGCCCGCGCCGGAATAATTGCCGGCCACGATCTGGCTGGACATTTCGTCGTCCAGCACCGGCTCGGGATGCGAGTAGCCAAACCAAAGGACTGTGTTTAGCTGCGAGACGGCGTCGAACGCGGATGCGTTCATCTCCGCGTTAGCGATCATGAACGCCTTGTCAGGCTGGGCCGCATAGACCTGGTTGATCTTCGCGCCCAGTGCTTCCAGTGCTGCAACCGTGCCATCGGTGTCGCCATCGTTGTAGAAGAACACTTCGACGTTCTTGACTGTGCCGCTGCGGCCGGCCAGATCGCTGTTCATTTTGTATGCGGGGTGGAAATTGCCAGACCAGCGGACAAAATCCATTGCTTCAACTGACTGGGTCGCAGAAGCCGTTCCCCACACCAGATAGGTGTAATTGGGATAGTATTGGAGTACCTTCAGGCCGGCGCTTTTCAAGCTTGCCAGCCAGGCATCTTCGGTAGCTCCATAAAACTGGACTAGCCGGAATCCGGCGCTCTGACCATCGAACCGTTCGGCGTTGGCCAGCTTCGGCTCGCCATCAAGAACCGGGTCGAAGACGAAATTGGGAACCCGTATCTCGATGCCGCTCTGTGGTGGCGTCGGATTGGCAGCAGGTGCGGCGCTCGTTGCAAGGGCAGGAAGTGCCAATGATAACAGAACAGCTACCAGCACAAAAAGAGTTGGGAGTCGTCGAGTCATGTGGTTGTTCTCCTCGAAACTGATTTGCCCGGGGAATTGGGCGTGAATGGTATGCACCTCGGGCCGAGGCCGGGCGATTATAGCATTTGCGACGACCTCTGCCAAACCCGCTGCCCCAATCTCGTGTCCGCGACGCAAGACTGCTCAACTGCACCTCGCCTGCGACCTCCGCTCAGGACCGCTTTGCTGCCAGCGTACCCAAGTCAGATCATTCGCCAAACGAATGGCGATTGTGCTACAATGCCAGCGGCGCGGGACGTAAGCCGCGCATTTTCTGTCTTGCGAGGGCACGGTCTGTGACCGGCCTGCACGGACCAACACCCGGAGGATAATGGTGGCAGAGCAACCCACTCCCCGTCAACTCAATGTCGAGCTACCCAACGACCTGACCGCGACCTACGCTAATTTTGCCATCATAAGCCATTCGCCGCACGAGGTTGTGGTGGATTTTGCACAGATGTTGCCCGGCATGCCCAAGGCAAAAGTGCAGACGCGCGTGCTGCTGACGCCGGCCAACGCCAAGATGCTCTGGCAGGCGTTGGGGCAGAACATTGCCAAGTACGAACGCCGCTTCGGCAAGATCGGCGCCCAACAGGCGGGCGGGTTTGATCCGAAATCGGGCATTCTTGGCGGCATGCAGTGGACTGTCGGCGGCGATGATCCGGGCGACGAGCCTGAACCGGACACCGATGCGCCCGAAAAGGAGACTTCGTGAACAACCTGCCCCAGATCATCGAGGACATTCGCGCCGACCTGACCGCGCGCAACGACGTACGTGACGCCACCTTGCGTCGGTCGCGCGACCTGATCCGTCTGTGTGCCCAGAGCATCCGCGCGGTGCATCGCCACGAGTTCGAAGAGGCGGCCGGGCTGCTGGATGAGGCGCGCGACGCCGCTGCACAAATGCTGGCGGCCATCGAGGATCTGCCCGACTTGTTCTATACCGGCTACACCCAGGACGCGTTGAAGGAGCTGACCGAGGCGCACCTGGTTTATGCCTTTGTCAACGGCGGCGATCTGCCAACGCCGCAAGCGTTGGGAGTACCCTCGCACACATTTCTCAACGGCATGTCAGAAGCGGGGACCGAGATGCGCCGGTTCGCACTGGACATGATCCGGCGCGGGCGGGTCGAGGAAGCCGAGCCGTTCCTGGCCATCATGGATGAAGTCTACAGCCAGAACATCACTATCGATTTTCCCGATGCGATCACTGGCGGGCTGCGCCGGCAAACGGACGTGCTGCGTGCTACGCTGGAACGGACGCGCGGCGATGTCACCATGGCCATGCGCCAGGAGCAGATGCGCCAGGCGCTGGCGGCTTTCGAGGAGCGGGTGATGGGCACCACCGGCATGCTGGTGGAAGCGGTCATGGCTCCCCTTGAAACGGACGATGAATAACGAGAGCAACCAGCCGGTCATCCGCGCCAGCGAACTGGGCGAGTACGTCTACTGTGCACGCTCGTGGTGGCTCAAACGGGCGCAGGGTGTCCAGTCGCACAACGTGGAAGCCCTGCGCAGCGGCACGGCCGCGCACGATCGCCATGGCCGAGGCGTTGCCACCGTGCAGACACAGCGCCGCTGGGTGACCATCCTGCTGGCGGCTGCGGCACTGCTTGCTTTGGTTGCCGTGGTGCTGGCGTTGGTGGGAGGCGCCGGCTGATGGGCAAGTGGCCGCGCGTCATTTTGCGATCTGCCGCGCTGTTTGCAATTGCGCTGGTCGCTGCTCTCGCCGTCTGGCAGATAGCCAGCCTGCTGGTCAACAGCCAGGCGCTGGCGCCGGTCACCGGCCAATATTATGTTGGCACGAGTTGGATGGCCACTCCATCGCCAACTGCGGGTCCGTCGCCCACTGCCACGCCCGCGGCGACGGTCACGCCGCTGCCGACTACCATGCCAGAGGCGACAGCCGTGATCACGCCGCTTGAAGCAGCGGCTACCGTTGTGTTGGTTCCGACGCCCGATTCCTTCGTCGAGCAGGTGGTGCGGGAGGCTGGCATCGACCCAGCCGGCACTTATGTGCTGGTGAACCAGAACGCGCAGCGGATGACTGTTGTCAAAGACGGCGCTGTGGCGCGTGAACTGGCCATCAGCACCGGCGACCCGGACAAGGGCTGGTACACACCTTCCTGGACCGGCCGCATCGGCGAATATTGGGGAACGTTCAGCGCCAACGGTGTGTCGGCTGACAACGCCTGGTATCTCTTCAAGGCCGGCGGGTCGATCCTGATCCACAGCGCACCGTACACACAGGCAGAGGATGGTTCCAAACAGTATCAGGGCATGGACGAGTTGGGCGTTTTTCCAGCCTCGCGCGGCTGCATTCGCATCTCACCGGACGACGCGCGCTGGTTCACTGACTGGGGTCCCTACGACGTGCCGATCGTGATCCTCCC
Source organism: Anaerolineales bacterium (assembly GCA_020634615.1). Lineage (GTDB taxonomy): Bacteria > Chloroflexota > Anaerolineae > JAAEKA01 > JAAEKA01 > JACKBK01. The sequence continues at coordinate 223,113 of JACKBI010000001.1, read as the reverse complement.
CTGGGACGGCGGCACCGGCCGCGAAGGCTGAGACAGCATTCGAAGTTCGCTATTTCGCTCTCTCGTGGACGTTCGGACGGACCCCTGGCTGGCTGCGGCACCGCAGCACCGCCGCTGCATAGAAGACTCAGGATTCGCATGATCCGGGCCACCCATCTCAGCAAACACTACGGCGCCACTCTCGCTCTCGACCGCCTGGATCTCAATGTGCCTCCCGGCGCGGTTTTTGGCCTCCTTGGTCCCAATGGATCGGGCAAAACGACATTCATCAAACTCCTTCTGGGGCTGGTGTTTCCCGACACCGGCTCGGTCGAGTCGGATGCTGTCGCGGCGCACCGGATCGGCTACCTGCCGGAACGGATCACGCTTCCAACGCGCAGCCGTATCGATGAGTACTTGCGGTTGTGTGCGTATCTGGACGGGCTGCGCGGGGCTGCGCTGGCAAGCGCGGTCGATACTCGTCTGCGCCAGGTGGGGCTGGATCAGGTCGCCCGCAATCGTATTGGATCGTGCTCCAAAGGCATGTTGCAGCGGCTGGGACTGGCCGCCGCGTTGATCGGTGACCCGCCGCTGTTGGTACTGGATGAGCCGATGGAAGGCCTTGATCCAGCGTGGCAGAAATCCGTGCGCGAGCTGATCATGCAGCTACGACGTGACGGCAAGACGGTGTTGTTGAGCACCCATCGCCTCAGCGACGTAGCCGAGGTCTGCGATCACGTCGCCATTCTGGCTGGCGGCCGGCTCAAGCGGGCCGGCGCGCTGGTCGACGTGCTGCCGTTGAGGGAGCGGGTCGTCATCGACGTCGATCAGATGCCTGAAGCGCTGGCTGCCAGCATGGCGGTGCTTGGACCTGGCATCACGGTGCAGGGAGGACATGTCTTACTGGAAGGGCAGGCAGTGGCCCGCAAGCACGACGTCCTGCGCAAGATGCTTGACGCTGGCGTAGACGTGCGTGGTCTGGCACAACAACGGCTGACCCTGGAGGAGATCTACCTGGAGGCGATGCGACCATGAGCCGCACCGCTGCCATGGCCTGGTTTCTGCTGAAGGAACTGGCCCGTTCCTTGTTGATCATCGCGCCGCTGGCGTTGACGCTGGCGCTCTACTGGATCTTCTTCGAGTGGCCGGGCGACGTGGATTATTTCGCCGCGACAGGTGGGTTTACCCTGATTGTAGCGACTCTGGTGACCGTGCTGACGCTGGCCGGCCAGCTTAACCGCAGCTCGTCCGCTGTTACTCTCTTGCGTCTGGCGCGCCGCAGCGAATTGCTGGCCGCAATGGTGTTGTGCGTTGTGGTGCTTGGCGGTCTGCTGGCAGCGCTGTATACCGTGTTGGCGCTGGTTCAGGCGAAGGTCGCTATGCAGCCTGTGGAACTGCTGCTGATTGCGCCGCGTTGGCTGGCGCTGGTGCTGTTTGCCGCCAGCCTGGGGCTGTTGCTGACGCGGCTGACCAGCCGCGGCGGGTCGTATATCGTCACATTTGTCGCGCTGGCGCTGTTTGCGTCAGCGACCGAACTGCGCGGTGTGATGGAGCGAGGCAGCTTTGCCTGGCTTGCGGAAGCGATAGCCGCCGTTGCCAGTCCGGTCACCACGGCGCTGCGCGAGCCGGCCATTCCTGTTTCTGGCTCGGGCTACCTCTTGTCGATTGCCGGCGTTTTGGTGTTTGCAGCAGGTCTGTTTGCGCTGGCAGCCTGGCTGTTCCGCCGCAAAGACCTGCTGTGGGCCGAGTAGACGGAGAAATCTGACGCGATGTGGATTGTTCCGCTGCTGCTGGCCGGCCTGCTGCTCTATCTTGCCCTGTGGTTGATGCGTCGCGCGTCGCGCAATCAGCAGCGCAGCGGGCTGCCCGAGGGCAAGCTGGTCTACGCGGACACGGGTCGCTGGTCGGAAGTGGCCAAACCCTATTTTTCGCAGCGCTATCGACTGACCGGCAAACCTGATTATCTGGTTGAGACGGACGACGGGATCGTGCCGGTGGAGGTCAAACGCAGTCCGGCGCCGCCCGGCGGGCGCGCCTACGACTCGCATGTTATGCAATTGGCGGCGTATTGCCTGCTGGTGGAAGAGGCACACGACGAAGCGCCGCCGCACGGCTTCATTCGCTACGCCGACGCGACGGTACAGATCGACTGGACCGATGCGTTGCGCAGCTTGCTGTTGGAGACGCTGGACGACATGCGCGATGACCTGGCGCGGCGCGACGTGGCTCGCAGCCACGATGATGCCGCCCGCTGCGCGGCCTGTGGCGTGCGCCACGCATGTGGACGTGAGGCGTTGTAACCGGCTGCCGTCCACGAATGCTGGCGCACACGAATACACGAATGTGTTCCCGTCCTGCGATCCCTGTCTGCTTCCTGCGAGAGGATTTTCATGCCTGAGCTTTTCGATGTTCACACACCGTCTGACGCCTGGCGCAAGTTTATGGCGTTGTTTCGGTCTGTGCCGCGAGCCGAGCGTGTCGCCGTGGCCGATGCACTGGACCGGGTGTTGGCCGCGCCGCTGAACGCGCCGCACGATTTACCCGGCTTTCCGCGTTCAACGGTGGACGGCTACGCGGTGGCTGCGCTGGACACGTACGGGGCGTCCGCGGGCCTGCCCGCGCTGCTGGAGGTTGTCGGGGAGGTGGCGATGGGCGAAGCCGCCAGCGTGCGGTTGGACGAGGCGCAGTGCGCGTTGGTGCATACCGGCGGCATGATCCCGGCCGACGCCGACGCGGTTGTGATGGTCGAGCATACGCAGCGCGTGGGAGGAACAGAAGGGAAAGGAGGGAAACAAGGGAAAGATGGGCATGAGGACGAAGTCTCGGTTTCCGTTGTTCCCCTCTTTTCCCCTTTTTCCATCGAGATCTACCGCCCCGTCGCCGTCGGCCAGAACGTCATCCAGATCGGCGAGGATGTGCGCCGGGGTGATCTGGTGCTGCCGGCCGGCCATCAGATTCGCCCACAGGATATCGGCGGGCTGCTGGCATTGGGCATCATCGAGATCGATGCCGCCATCGCGCCGCGGGTCGGCATCCTGTCTCAGGGTGACGAGGTGGTGGCACCGGAGGAAACACCCGGTCCCGGCCAGGTGCGCGATATCAATTCCTACACGCTGGCCGCGTTGACCCGCCGCGCAGGCGGCGTTCCTGTGCTCTACCCCATCGTGCCCGACCGGCTGGAAGCTTTGGAAGCTGCCGCTCGCCAGGCGCTGGACGAAAACGACATGCTGGTGATCTCAGCAGGCAGCTCGGTGAGCTACCGGGACATGACGGCGCAGGTCATCCAGGGGCTGGGTGAGCCGGGGATACTGGTACACGGCGTCAGTGTCAAGCCGGGCAAGCCGACGATCCTTGCGCTGTGCGGCGACAAGCCGGTTTGCGGGTTGCCAGGAAACCCGGTCAGCGCGATGGTGATCTTCGACCTGTTCGTGGCGCCGGCCATCCGATTGCTGCTGGGCGCGCAAGCGGCCGCGAAAACCCAGGTGCCGGCACGTCTGGCGCGCAACGTGGCCAGCGCCACCGGCCGCGAGGATTACGTGCAGGTGCGGCTGGAAACGCGCGAGGGCGAACAGTGGGCCGTGCCTGTTTTCGGCAAAAGCAACCTGATCTACACGTTGATCCGATCTGACGGCGTCATCCGTATCCCGCAGGACAGCAATGGCGTCGCCCAGGGTTCGTGGGTGACGGTGGAACTGCACTGATCCTTCTCTCCTACTCCTACTCGTCCTGCTACTCCTTCGAAACACCCATGATCCCGGAAGAGTACGAGTACGAGGAAGAGAACGAGTACGAGTAGGAGTACGAGACCGAAACGCCAACATGCAACGAGAAACTCCCTATCTTCACGACATCGGCCTGGAAGAAGCCATCCAGGCGTGGAACGTCGCGCTGGACGCGGCGCATGCATCGGGCACGATATCCAGCGAGATGCTGCCCGTGGCTGAATGCCTGGGCCGCGTGACCGCCGCGCCGGTCTGGGCGCGCATTTCATCGCCGCACTACCACGCGTCCGCGATGGACGGCTACGCGGTGTGCGCCGAGGACACCGCTGGCGCTACCGAGACCATGCCAAAACGGCTGGTCCTGGGCGTCGAAGCAACATATGTTGATACCGGCGACCCGTTGCCCGCCTTCGCCAACGCGGTGATTATGATCGAGGACACGCAACTTGTTGGCGAGGGCGACGAGACGGTAGTTGAGATCATGGCCGCCACGCCGCCCTGGCGGCACGTGCGGCCCATGGGCGAGGACATCGTGGCGACTCAACTGGTGCTGCCATCCAACCACCAACTGCGCCCGCAGGACCTTGGCGCAGCGGTCGGCTGCGGCCATACCCATCTGGCTGTGCGTCGCCAGCCGCGCGTCGCCATCATCCCCACCGGCACCGAACTGGTGAGCCTCAATGACCCGGACAGCCAGGAACGCCTGCAGCCGGGCGACATCATCGAGTACAACTCGATCGTGTTGGGCGCGATGGCCGAGGAGTGGGGCTGCGTGGTCAGCCGCTTTGCGCCGCTGCCCGATGACTTCGACATGATCCGCAGCGCCGTCGTCTCTGCGCTGGCCGAGCACGATTTGGTGGTAGTCAATGCCGGCTCGTCCGCCGGCTCGGAGGACTTCACTGCGCGCGTAGTGGACAGTCTGGGACAAGTCGTCGTCCACGGTATTGCCATCCGCCCCGGCCACCCCGTGATTCTCGGCGTTGCGAAAGGCAAAGCCATCGCCGGCATCCCTGGCTATCCCGTGTCGGCGGCGATGACCTTCGATTTGCTGGTCAAGCCGGTGATCTACCGCTGGCTGGGGTTGGTCCCGCCACAGGCGCCGACCGTGCAAGCCACGCTGACCCAGAAGGTTCACTCCGACATGGGTGAGGACGAGTTCCTGCGCGTCACCGTCGGACAGGTTGGCGACCGCCTGGTGACCACGCCCTTGCAGCGCGGCGCCGGCGTCATCATGTCACTGGTGCAGGCCGACGGCATCGTGCGCATCCCGCGTTTCAGCGAAGGCGAGCACGCGGGCGCGGCCGTCACGGTGCATTTATTACGACGGCCGGAGAGCATCCGCAACACCATCGTCTGCATCGGCAGCCACGACCTGACGCTTGACGTACTGGCCGATCAACTGCGCCGCCTGCGGCCCGACCTGTCCATGGCGTCGGCCAACGTCGGCAGCTACGGTGGCCTCCTGGCCCTGCAGCGCGGCGATTCGCACCTGGCCGGGTCGCATCTGCTGGACGAAGAGACGGGCGACTACAACGTGCGCTTCATCCGCGAGCTGCTGCCCGACCGGCGCATGATTCTGCTGCGCTTTGTGGGCCGGGTGCAGGGGCTGATGACGCCGGCCGGCAACCCGAAAGCGCTGCACGGCCTGCAAGACCTGACGCGGCCCGACGTCTATTTCGTCAACCGGCAGCGGGGCGCAGGCACGCGCGTGCTGCTGGACTACGAACTCAAGAAGCTGGGCATTGCCCGACGGCAGGTGCAGGGCTATGAGCGCCAGGAGTACACTCATCTGGCGGTGGCTGCGGCTGTCAAGTCGGGCGCAGCTGACTGCGGGCTGGGCATTCTGGCAGCCGCGCGCGCGCTGGACCTGGACTTCGTGCCGCTGTTCAATGAGCGCTATGATCTGGTGATCCCACAGGACTATTACAACGGCGAACTGTTGGCGCCGCTGCTGAAGGTGGCTCGTTCGCCCGAGTTTGCGGCTACTGTGCAGGCGCTGGGCGGCTACGATACGCAGGGCATTGGGGAGGTGATTGCCGAGCTATGACGCGACGCGACGAGCAGACCGATGGTTTGCTGGCCGCGCGACAAGATGCTATACTGGCCCCTACGGCGTCCTCGCTGACGTCGATGCCGTTACCCGGATCGCGCCGATGACCACAGATCTCCGCAAGAAACTGTTATGGCTGGGAGCAGGCATGGCTGGCAGCGCCAGCATGGCCTGGTGGTTGGCGCGCTTTGAACCGCTGCGACCGGCCGATTATCAACGCCTGAAACTGCCTGCGCCGGGTGAAACCGACCTGCCTGGCCAGCTCATCGAAGAGCAATTGCGGAGCCACACCCACGGATTGGCTGCCATCGGTGCGCGGCGGGGCGGCACGCCGGGTGAGGCGGCAGCGCGCGAATGGGTGCGCGAACACTTCGAGCGCGCCGGCCTGCACGATGTCCACGTCAACCCGGTGGTCTATCCCCGTTGGCGGCGGCGGCAACGCTCCGAGGTTACTTTCTTCACCCCGGCCCCCTATGACCCCGATTTTGTCGTTCTGAACGGCTCCACCCCCACGCCGCGCGCTGGCAGCGAGTACCCGCTCATCGACGTCGGCAGCGGCGGCGAGACTGATTACCTGGTTCGCAACGGGCGCGGGCTTGCCGGCGCGGTACATTTGATCACCGGCAGCCGTGAATCGCGGCGTGATCTGGTGCTGCGAGCGGCCAGCCACGGCGCGACCGCGGTGGTGCTGGCCCACGACGTTGCCAGCGCGCCCAGCCAGCAGTTGATCGAAAACGGCACAGCCACACCGTTTCCCGGCAACATTCCAGCGCTGGCTGTCAGCTATGAGACGGGCCAGTATCTGCGTCAGAAGCTCGCAGACACTGCGGTACGCGCCTTGTTGTACATCAACGTCGGCTACAAGCTGGGTGGGACGGCCAATGTCGTCGGTGAGATTCCAGGACTGAGCGCCCAGTTTGTCGTCCTGGCGGCGCACTACGACTCGTGGTACAGCGGCGCGGCCGACAACGCAGCCGGTGTGGCTTGCCTGCTGGAGCTGGCAGCTCACTGGAAACGGACCGGCTTGCGCCCCAAGCGCACCATTCGTTTCGTCTCCTACGCTGCCGAGGAAGAAGGGTTGATCGGCTCGTTGTTCGACGTCTTCCTGCGAGCTCCCCTGGTCAAGGCCCGCTGCCGCGGCGTGGTGACGCCTGATGTGGTCGGTGTGCCATCCGGTAAACTGGCCTTCAATGGCTTTCCTCCGTTGCTGGCCGAGCTGGGCGCAAAAGTCGCGCAGGATATGGGCTACACGGCCGCGACCGGTTACGAAACGGCTGCCCCCGCCGGCCCGGACTATGCTGACCACTGGCCGTATGCTCAGATCAAGCTGCCGGCGCTGGTCATCAGCAAAGGGCCGGACCCGTACTACCACACCCCCTTCGACACCGCCGACCGGCTGGACTACACCGACCTGCGCTGGACCGCTGCGCTCACAGGCGCGCTGGCGCTGCGGCTGGCGCAGCGATAAACCATGGGCGATTCCTACCTAGAGACCGCCGGTGTGATCTTCTTCTCGATCCTATCAATCATCGTTCTCATCGCGCTGATCGAGGCCAAAGAAACACGCAGATCACTCAGACTGATTGGAATCTTCGCCATCGTCACCATGCTGGCATTCACGGCGCTCGACTACTTTCTGGATATCTCTCAGTCCTTCTGGCTGATTCCTTGGTTGGTCCTTGGTACGGTTATTCTGCTGAGTTTCATCATCGAAAGACGATCCACAACCTATCGGCTGCGCGACGCGAGATACAGTCACCCCAATTTCGAATCCCTTCAAGACCTTGAAGTTGCCAACGGATGGAAAGTGCCCGGATCGGAGGATATGTTGTTGCTTCTCAGTCCCTCGCCATTTGGTTATAAGACCGAGGGCAATCTCATCCGAGTCGCCGACGATGGCCGGGCGCTGTGGTGGGCTGAGTTGAACGATACAGGTCGCGACAAGTATGTTGACGTCAGACCAGAACCAGATCGAATTGTCGCAACCACTTGGCTCGGCTTCCGCTGTGAGCTTGATTATCGAACAGGGCGCATTTTGTCATGCACCCATACAAATGCCCCAAGAATTCAGTGAATAGTCGCCTTGCACGCGAAGCTTGCAGCGCTGAAACAGAAACAGGGATGATCCAGAAATTCGGATTGAAAGAGGCCACGATCCAGAAGATCTGTGGTGTTTTTGCCAGGCATCCGCAGGTGGAGGAAGCGGTACTGTACGGCTCGCGTGCCAAGGGCAACTACAAACATGGATCGGACATTGACTTGACTCTGCGCGGCCAAAGCCTCACCTGGGACATCCTGTACAAGCTTCTCCAGGAGATCGACGACCTGATGATGCCCTATACGGTCGATCTTTCCATCCTTGACCACATCCGCGACCCCGACCTCGTCAAGCACATTGAGCGTGTCGGTGTCACGTTCTACGCCAAGACACCGGTCGAGTTGAGCACCGTTCCGGCATGAGCAGGCGCTACCATCCTCGAACCGGCGCGATCGCGGCCGGTCACCCGTTGACAGCCGCAGCCGGCGCACAGATGTTGCAGCAGGGCGGCAACGCGGTGGACGCCGCTGTCGCGGCCGCGTTCGTGTCGGCCGTCAGCGAATACACCCTGTCGGCGATAGGCGGCAGCGGGTTCGCCCTGGTCTACGACGCGGCCAGCGGCGCCAGCGACCTCTACGACTTCTTCAGCGCCGCGCCCGGGCTGGATGGTCCGCCGGTTGCGTCGGTGGACGACATCGACTTTCGCCAGATCACAGTCGATTACGGGGTGTCTCAGCAGCATTTCTACGTCGGGCGAGGCGCGGTGGCTGTGCCGGGCAACGTGGCGGGGCTGTGCGCGATGGCGCGCGAAGCGGGCCGGCTGCCGCTGCCGGCGCTGCTGGAACCGGCGATTCGCCTGATGCGCGAGGGCTGTCCCGTCAGCGGCATGCAGCACGCCATCAGCACGCTGATCGAGCCGATTTTCCTGATGACACCCGGCAGCCAGGCGGTCTTCGGACGATCGGCAGGCGGCCTGCTGCGACCAGGCGACCTGCTGCGGATGCCGGAACTGGCGGACACGCTGGAAGCGCTGGGACGGGAAGGTCCGGACCTTTTTTACCGCGGCGACATCGCGCAGGCGATCCTGGCCGACCAGCGCGACCAGGGCGGTGTGCTGACGGCTGCCGATCTGGCGGATTACGAAGTGGCGCGGCGGCGACCGCTGGCTTCCACGTTCCGCGGCTACTCCGTGGTGACCAATCCGCCGCCCAGCCGCGGTGGTTTGTTGATCAGCTTCGCGCTGCAAATGTTTGACAGTCTGGCTTACACGCCACGGAGCATCGCTTCTGCGGAACATGTCGAAGTGATCACCGAAGTCATGCGCGTGACCACCCTGGCACGGCGGGCGATGGAACGCGCCCATATTGCGCCTGAGGCGCAGGAAGCCTGGCTGTTCAGCTCACAGTCGGTAGCTCGCTGGACAGAGGAACTGCGACGTCTGCTTGAAATGCCGGTCGGCCAGCGGCCGCTGGACTGGCCAATTGCAGCCGCGGCCAGCACAACGCAGATTTCAGTGATGGACGAGGACGGCCTGCTGGTAAGCCTGACAACTACGGCGGGCGAGGGTACCGGTTTCGTGGTGCCGGGGACCGGCGTCATTCTCAATAACATGATGGGCGAGGCGGACCTGCACCCGCTGGGCTGGTTCCGCATGACACCTGGCCAGCGCATCCCGTCGATGATGGCGCCGACGGTGATCCTGCGCGACGGCCAGCCGGTGTTGGCGCTGGGCAGCGGCGGTGCGAATCGTATCCGCAGCGCGATCATGCAGGTGCTGGTCAATACGCTGGCCGCGGATTTGCCGCTGGTCAACTCGGTGCGTGCCAGCCGCGTGCATTTCGAGCACGGTGTGTTACAAGTCGAGGGTGGCAATGACCCCGCTCTTGTCCCGGCCCTGACCGCGGCCGGCTACGAAGTCAACGCCTGGCCTGACCAACATATGTTTTTTGGGGGTGTGCATGCAGTTGCCGTCCAGGACGACGGGCAGTTCGCAGCCGTGGGTGACCCGCGGCGTGGCGGCAGCGCGATCGTGGTTGGCGCAACGGCAGACTGAATGACAAAGAAAAAAGACCGGAGGCGGGCATGATCCGCAGTTTATTGGTTCTATTGGCATTGCTCCTTGCAGTTTTTCCACACCAGTCACAACCTTCTCCCCTTGATTCTCATCCTGAACCGTCAGCTATCAGTATTGTGCGCGGCCCCTATCTGCAACTGGGTACGCCGGAGAGTGTCGTCGTTCGTTGGCGCACCGATCAAGCAAGTGACAGCTGGGTTGTCTTTGGCGACTCACCGACGGATCTGGTCAACAGCATCGCGGACAGCACACTGAGCACCGAGCATGAAGTGCTGGTCTCCGGGTTGACGCCTGACACCACGTATTTTTACGCGGTTGGAACAGGGACGCAGCATCTGGCCGGCGGCGACTCAAGCTTTTTCTTCACAACATCCCCACCACCGGGCACAGACAAGGCCACCCGTATCTGGGTACTGGGCGATCAGGGCCGCACCAGCGATCCCGCCTTGCAGATACGCGATGTGTATCACGCCTGGACGGACGACCGCGCCACCGATCTATGGCTGATGCTGGGCGACAACGCGTACTCCTCCGGCACGGACAGCGAGTACCAGAGCGCCGTGTTCGAGAAACATTCAGACCTGTTGAGACGGTCCGTCCTGTGGCCGGCATTCGGCAACCACGACGGCATCAGCGCCAACGGCACGACCCAGACCGGTCCCTACTTCGACATGTTTACACTATCGGCTGACGGCGAGGCCGGCGGCGTCGCTTCAGGCAGCGAAGCCTACTACTCCTTCGACTACGGCAACATCCATTTCGTGGTGCTGGACTCGGAAGACGCAATTGTCGACAACCTGACAACGATGCTCAACTGGCTGACAGCCGATCTGGAGGACACCAGGGCAGGGTGGAGCATCGCGCTGTGGCACCATGCGCCCTATAGCAAGGGCAGCCACGACTCCGACAGCGAGAACAGGATGGTCCAGATGCGTAACCGTGTGGTGCCGATCCTCGAAGCCTATGGTGTCGATCTGGTGCTGGCCGGTCACAGCCACGCCTATGAGCGGTCCTATCTGCTGGATGGGCATTACGGCATGTCGTCAACATTGACCGCCGGCATGATCCTCGATCGCGGCGATGGGCGGCTCGGCAGTGATGGCGCCTATACCAAGCTGCCTGGTCCGCACCATGGAACCGTTTACGTCACGGCCGGCAGTTCCGCCAATCTTTCAGGCGGCTCATTGGATCATCCGGCGATGGCCGTCTCGCTTCTCAGCTTCGGATCGTTGGTTGTGAACGTGGCTGGCGACTGGCTGACTACAAAGCTGCTGGACGAACGGGGCGAAGTGGTCGACTCGTTCACGATCTACAAGCCGGGCGCAGATCCGGCGTCACCCGTAACCGGTCATCCCTGCTACTTTCCACTGGTCCTCAACAGTACGAATTGAGGTGTGACACGTGCCCCTGTTTCCCGACGGCGAATGCACTCGTTGCCCGGCGCTGGCGGCCAACCGGCAGCGTATCGTGCGCGGCTACGGCGACCCACAGGCGCGGCTGATGATCGTGGGCGAAGCGCCGGGCTATCTGGAAGCGCGACCGGACGGGCGTGCCTTCACCGGCGACCGTTCCGGGCGCCGCGTTCAAAAGCTGTTGATCGCGCTGGGAATGTCAGAGGAGACCGATCCGGCAGTCGAGACACCGCGCCTGCGCGGCGTCTGGCTGACCAACGTAGTGCGCTGTAATCCACCCGGCAACCGCAACCCAACCCCCGCCGAGGTAGCCAACTGTGCTCTCTTTCTGTGCGCCGAAATGGAAGCGATCAAGCCAAAGGTTGTGGCAACGCTGGGGAACTTCGCAGCCCGCTGGGCGTTCGGGGAGTTGTTGGGACAGGAGCCACCGGCCGGGGTCCGTGCACTGCACGGGCAGACGTGGCGCGCCGGTGATGTGACGCTACTGTGTCTGGTGCATCCAGCGCGCGCCAGCAACGCGCAGATCGCAGTGGCGGAGCAAGTTTTGCGAAGCCTGCTAGCAGGTTAGCACCAGCTTGCCGAACTGCTGGCGGTCGGCCATGTAACGATGGGCATCGGCGGCTTGCTCCAGCGGGAAGGTGCGATCGATCACCGGCTTAAGCGTGCCATCGACCACCAGCGGCAGCAGCGTCATCAACTCCTCGTGGGTCGCGCCGAAGGAGCCGAGGAGGCTGATCTGCTTGCCAAACAGCGACCAGAGATCGGTGTTGCCCCAGCGGCCGGTGGTGGAACCGCAGGTCACGACCCGCCCCATGGGCGCCAGCGCGGCGACGCTGTGCTGCCAGGTATCCGTGCCGACGTGCTCGATCACCAGATCGACGCCGCGGCCATCGGTTAGCCGCCGAGCGCGCCGGTCGAAGCGTTCGCTGGCGTAGTTGATTATTGCGTCCGCGCCCAGTTCCGTGGCTTTCTCCAGCTTCGCGTCGCTGCTGGCGGTGGCGATTACCCGGCAGCCCAGGTACTTTGCGACCTGGATCGCGGCGGTGCCTACCACTGAGCCGGCCGCCAGGATCAGCACTGTCTCGCCCGGGCGCGCCTGGCCGCGGGTCACCAGCATGTGCCAGGCGGTGCCGAACGCGACGATGATCGCAGCCGCCTGCTCATAGCTCAATCCCGGCGGGATGGGCAACAGGTTGACGTTTGGCACGAGCCACGAACTCAGCGTAGCCGCCGTGGCGTGTGCGTCCCAGCACCTGCTGATTGGGGCAGATGTTGGCAACGCCGCGCCGGCACCACTCACACAGCGGCCGCAGGGCACGCTGGGCGGCGGCAGAACGCGGTCACCGACTGCGACACCCGTGACGTTTGCGCCCACAGCCGCCACGTCGCCGGCCACCTCCATCCCCAGGATATGCGGCAGCGGCGGGCGGACGCCCTGCTGGCCCTCGCGGGTGAAGATGTCCAACCCGGTTCAGCCCGCATGCGCATGCGCACTAATACGTCGTCCGGACCGATCGCGGGCTGAGGAAAATCGGTTTCGAAGGAGAGCACCTCAGGGCCGCCGCGGCGGTGCATGACAATCGCGTGCATGGGAACTCCGGGAAGAAGAGGAAGAAAGGGAACTGAGGGAAACAAGGAAAGGGGGAAACGGGAACGCGACGTGGGCCGGATATGTCACCTTGTCACCTTGTCACCTCACCCTGTCATCAGCACCAGCTTCACCTGTCGCAACTTCTCCAGATCGTACTCCCCAGCCGGTCGGGGCCGAGGGCGATGATGTCGTCGTGGACGGCGCGCGCTTCCAGACGCAACCGGGCTACGTCCAGCGTCTGGCAGACCGGCGGCATGGTGCGCAGATGCAGCAGGCCGCGGCGCAGCATCTTGACCGCGCCGCGGTAGTTGCCTTCCTCGACCTGGTGAAAGGAGACGCCGATCTGCAGGACGCCCTGATACAGGTCGCGGATCGGACGCTGGTCGGCCATCCACAGCGCCTCGAAGACGTCGTGCTGCTTGTAGAACTGGCCAGCGTTGAAGAGAGCGACACCTTCGAGAAAGGCGGCGGAGGGCTGGTCATCCCACCCTTCGAGATAGACCGGCGGCGGGTCGATGTGGCGGGCGATGAGGTCTGGCAGTTCCTCCATGAAGCGCGAAAGCGCGCCCAGACGTGGTCGCAGCCGGCCTGGCGGGCCGCCTTGAGCGCGGCGGTGTCTACGTGGCTGCCGAAGCCGTAGATGGGGATCAGCTTCGACTGCGGCGACAGCTTGGCGCGCTGCACCTCAGGGATGCCACTGCTCGGCCGGCAGCGCATGGACGTCGATCAGGATCAGCACCGGCCAGCGCTCCAGCCCGGTGCGGAACTCTTCGGCGGACGCGGCCAGCAGCGGCTGACCACCCTGCGCGCGGATCACGTCAGCGATGCGCGTGCCGAACATCAGGTCGCGGATCAGCGCCAGAACCGCGGGGCGGGCGGGAGAAGCCGTTGTTTCATTGATGGGATCATTCATGCCCGCGAGTTTACACCAGAAGCGGGCTGGCGGCAAGGGTGTCCGCGGGAGGACTGACGGTCCTGCCTGTCACAGACGACACGGCAACGCGTTGAGACTGGCTGGATATGGGATCAGGACCGCCAGTCCTGGCGCGTCAGATCAGCCGCCAGCGCGGCGGGTAACGCGACAAACTCACGCGTCGCGGCCTCGACGCATCCCCAGCGGATGTGCGCCTGAGCCAGCAGATCATCGCCGCACGTCACGGTAGTGTAGCGCAACGCACCGGCGGGCGAGACGTCGGCTGACCAGGTGGTGATAACCAGTTCGTCGCCCGGCAGCGCGGGTCGAAGATATTCGATGCGCAGCGTTTGCGTGGCAACGTCGATGCCAGTCTGCGCCATGCGCGCGGCCGGCCAGCCGCGCGCTGTCAGCTCACGATGCGCGGCGTCCTGGATGTAGTCGGCGTAGACGGCGTTGTTGACATGGCCGACGCTGTCCAGATCGCGCCACTGGACGACCTGCCGCTGCTGCCAGGCGTTTTGCGGCGCGGGCGGTGTGACAGGGAACCGCTGGCGGCTCGAAGTGTCTCGGACGGCGCCTTCCGGGCTGAAGCCGGCGATCATTTCGTCGGGAATGACAGCCGGCCATTCCGTGTCCAGGTCGATCAGCACCCAGTCGGTGTGCGCAACAGCGATTGGTTCATCCGCGCCATCCAGCCGCAGCTCGTAGGCGCGCCGCGAGCGTACCTTGCCGAAGCTCGCGACCCAGGTCTTGATCCGCACGCTGTCGCCATAGCGCAGCGGACTGCGTATCTCCAGCAAGGTCTCGCGGATCAGCCAGAGGCGGCGAATGATCTGGTAGCGCTCTTCCGGGTAGCCGGCCGCGGCCGAAGCTGCAAAGGCTGCCTCCTGCATGTAGCGCAGGTAGGATGCGTCGCGTACCATTTTGTGCATGTCGCTGTCGTGGAAACGGACGCGAAAGCTCTGTTCGTGAACCAGTGGCATCAGCCAAATCCTTTTTCGAAGCGTTGGATCTCCAGCAGGTAGCCGTTGGGATCGCGCAGAAAGCAGTGAGTGATGGCGTATTTTGGGTTGCGTTCGGGCGGCTTGTCAAACTGGACGCCGCGCGCCAGCAAGCGGGCGTACCAACCCTCCACGTCGTCGGTCACCAGGGTGATTATGATGCCCGCGGGCTCGTCGGGCGCAGCCGCACGCTGGCAAAACCCAACCAAGCCGTCGCGGCTGGCGCGGTAGATGCGGCAGTCGCCCTGATCGACAGCCAGCGGCAGACCCAGCACATCCTCGTAGAAGCGCGCCGTCGCCGTCAGGTCGCGAGTATAGAGAAACGTGATCTGCTGGTCGAAAAGGATGTCATTCATGTGGGCCTATCTTCCGCAGCCTGCTTCCAGCAGACTTTCCTGTATCAGACGCTGAACACCTGCCCGGTGCACGGGTTCATTCGGCGGGCTGTCATTGCCGGACTGCCGGATGATCTGGAAAATCGTCCTACATGGTAGCGGCTGCCTCTGGCACGATTACAACCGGCTGGGCATAGCGCGGCTCGCGCACGAACCAGCGGATCACCACCCACCCGGCCAGGCTGCACGCCGCACCGACAGCGAAGAGCCAGTCGTAGTTCTGGCTGGCCAGCCACGCGCCGATCAGCGGCGTGATGATGCCCAGCACGCCCAGCGAGGTGTTGGTCAGCCCGGCGTAGGTCGGGCGCAGTCCGGGCGTCGAAAATTCCATCACGATCATCAGCCCCGACACCAGCATCGCGCCGCTGACGATGCCCAGCAGGAGAAAAACGACGTAATACCAGACCGGCGAAACAGCCAGCCAGGCGATCAGAAATGCGAGCAGCGAGGCCAGCGCGCCCAGCTCGACGCTGATCTTGTGGCCGCGGCGGTCGGCCAGGAAGCCGAAACCCAGCGTGCCGATGGTCTGTCCGATCAGCATCGACGTGGTGTAAAGTCCCACGATGCCGTCGCCGATCCCCCAGGTTTGCACCGCCGCGACGGTGACAAAGCCGGTGCCGATCCCGCCGGCCATGATCAACAGACGCCCGATCAGGAAATTGCGGAAGTTGCGGTCGCTGCGCAATATGTCGGGCAAGCTCGACCAGAACTGGCGATTGCTCTGCTTCTGCTGTGCGCCGGGCTGCACCGGCTCGCGGGTGAACGAGAGGAAGGCCCAACTGATGGTGACGAACAGCGCGGCCAGCGCAAAGCTGACGGCGAAGTTGGTGGGGAAGACGAGCATCGCCAGCAGCCAGGCGCTGAAAGTGGCGGCTGCGATGCCCACGCTGCTGCCGACAAACGAACTGATGCCAAAGAAGCGGCCGCGCCGGTCGACTGGAAAGCAGCGGGCGATCATGTCCTGCCAGGCGGTCGCGATGATGCCGGCTCCCAGGCCGTGGCCAGCATAGCCGATGAAAAAGAGGATCAGCGCCAGTGTGGGCGAATGCACCGCCAGCAACGCCGAAATCGGCAACAGCCAGAGTGGCAGGCGTTCAGTAAAGAACCCCAGATTCACCACCACCGGCTTCTTGCGCGCCAGTCCCTGCACGCCATTGGCAGTGAAAATCTGCGGAAGAAACCAACCACTGTTGGCAATGACGGCCACCAGCCCAATGGCCAGCGCGCTGCCGGTCAGCTTGCTGACGTAGAGCGGCACGATGGTAGCGCTGGAGAGGAAGCTCATTCCAATCCAGAAGCTGGCCACGTCCAGCAGGTTGAAGGTGAAGTTCCAGCGGTAATTGCGTTCGACTTCGGCGTTGAACTCGGTGTCGGTTGTGTCAGGTGCGGGCACATCGGCTTTCACCAGCCGGCGCACAGCGTTCTTGAATTGATTCGTAATCATGGGTTAACCAGCAAAAGATACGTGAAACGTGAAACGTGACCGGAGGTGTCTTCCGGTCACGTTTCACGTTTCACGTTGTACTCCGGGTCGCCGACAGCCGTCAGCAAGTCCGGTCATGCCTGCGTTTGCATTACTTTTGCTTCTCAGCCTCTTCTTTGACCAGCTCGCGGCGCAGCACCTTGCCGACGGTGCTCTTGGGCAGCGTCGAGCGGAATTCGATATAGCGCGGCACTTTGTAGCCGGTCAGCTTTTCGCGGCAGAAGGTCTGTAGATCTTGCGCAGTTGCGGACTGGCCCTCGTTGAGAACCACCCAGGCCTTGACCGCCTCGGTCGTTTTCTCGTCGGGGATGCCGGCCACGCTGCACTCCATCACCGCGGGATGCGTCGCCAGCACTTCCTCGACCTCGCGCGGCCAGACCTGGAAGCCGCTGACCTTGATCACATCCTTCTTGCGGTCAACGATGAAGATGTAGCCGTCCTCGTCCATGTATCCCAGGTCACCGGTATATAACTCGCCGGCCTTGAGCATATCGGCGGTGTCGTCGGGTCGCTGCCAGTAGCCTTCCATGAGCTGCGGCGCGCTGATGACAATTTCGCCGACGTGGTCCGCACCAAGCGGCAGCGACTTCGAGCCATCCTCCACGTCGGCAATGCGCACCGACACGTCAGCCACCGGCATACCGATCGAGCCAACTTTGTACGCTCCTTCGACCGGCGTGCAGCAAATGGCCATCATCGACTCGGTCAGCGCGTAGCCCTCCACGATGCGGCTGTTGGTCAGCGCTTCGAACCGCTCTTTGGTATCCTGCAAGAGCGCCGACGCGCCGGAGATACATAGCTTGATGGAGGAGAGATCGACCTTGTTGTCAGTCACCATGGGATGGGTCAGCATCGCGTTGAACATGGTCGGGACCGAAGGGAAGAATGTCGCCTTGGTTTTCTCGATGGTTTTCATCACGTCGGGAATGTCGCGCGCGTTAGGAACGAGCGTCATCGTGCCGCGGGAAACAAAGGCCGCCGGCTGGATGCCAGCGTTGGCGAAGACGTGGAAAAGCGGCAGCGCGGTCAGGAAGTTGTCCTCATACTCCTTGAGAATGTTGCCGAACCAGGCAAAGATCTGCATCCCTGAGGTGACCAGCGTCTGGTGCGTACCCACCGCGGCCTTGGAAAGACCAGTGGTGCCGCCGGTGAACAGGATCAGCGCCTTGTCCTCAGGCAAGACTTCCACTGCGGGTATGCCGCCCATGCCGCCCTGCTTGAGCATGTCCTGGAACCAGACGTCGCCCGCTTGCAGCTCGATACGGTCCCCTTCCTTTTTCTCCTTCAGCAACGTGAAGAGGAGGCGCATCAGTGCAGGCAGATACTCCTTGACATTGGCCGCGACCACCCGCTTGACCTTGGTCTGCTTTTGCACCTTTTTGACCTTGTCATAGAAACGGGTCATGACCACGGCCGTCTCGGCGCCGCATTCGTTGAGGGCGTGAGTCAGCTCGTATTCCGTGTAGAGCGGGTTGATACAAGCCGCGATTGCGCCGGCTTTCCACGCGCCGAACTCCGCGATGACAAACTGGGGGATGTTGGGCATCACCAGCGCGACCCGATCGCCCTTCTTGACGCCTGCGGAGATCAGTGCATTGGCGAATGAGTTGCTCAGCTCGTCCAGCCGATTGTATGAGATCGCCGTTCCTTTGTAGATCAAGGCGGTCTGATAGGGACGCACCTTGACGGTTTCTTGCATGACGTCGATCAAGGTCTTGGAAGGATAGGGCTGCAGCGTGCGCGGCAGACCGGAGTCATAGTTTTTCAACCAGGGCTTCATGTCCATTGTGGCGCTCCTCCTTTGGAGTACTAACGGGCAAGTGAGATGGTCGTCGCTGTCTGCAAGAGGGAAACGGCGTTGTGCAGTGTCGTTGGCTGCAGATGCACATTGAGTGCGTGTGACGAAATATACCAGAGTTGGCACACTCTTGTCAATTGGCTATGCTGCGCCAAACTTCCTCGGATAGTTATGCAACATTTGTGTTTACAAATGTTTGCAAGCTGGCAGGCGGTCGGGTATAATTAGTGCGCGTTCACTGCACATGACAAAAAACATTTCGGGTTCTGTTGGGCAAGGATGCAGTCACGATGGCCACGCAACAATCGAGCTTGACGCTCCAGCTTCAGCCCACGCGGCGCAAGATACTCCTGGCTCTCAAGAAGTCAGGCGGCATGACCGCGGGCGAGTTGAGCGAGCTATTGGGCATGACCGCGATGGGCATCCGCCGCCACCTGACAACGCTGGAGCGCGACGGTCTGGTTATGTTCGACTCGCAGCAGCGCGGCTTTGGCCGGCCCTCCTACCTCTTCGAGCTGACGCCGCAAGCTGAGAACCTGTTCCCCAAAACCTATCACATCCTTGCCAACGAACTGTTGGGCTATCTGGATGAAGACGAACTGGCGAGGATTTTCGAACGGCGCAGCCAGCGGCGCATCCGCGTCGGGCGCGCCCGACTGTCCGGCCTCGATACCGGCGAGAAAGTTACCGAGCTGGCCCGCATGCTGGATGAGGAAGGCTACCTGGCCGAGGCAGAGCAGACCAACCCGACCACCTACTACATCCACCTTTTCAACTGCGCGCTGTATGAGATTGCACATCGATTTCGCCAGGCCTGCGGCAGCGAGCTGGAACTGATCCGTACGCTGCTGCCGGAAGCCGACGTGCAGCGCGAACACTACATGATGAACGGCGACGCGTCTTGCTCGTATCGTATCAGCGTGCGCTAAACCGCCGCGCCGCGACCAGCCAGGGAGGTGACAGTCACTTCGGGCATCCTGCAATTGCCAGGCATACGATACTCAAAGTGACTGTCACCTGACGCGCCGCGATACAACCGCAGAAAGCAGACCTCTCTCCCGTGACCCTCAAAGTACACCTGTTGCACATGCCCGGCGGCTGGTCAGACGAAACGCTGGCAGACCTGCAAAGCAGGTTGGATCAACCTATCGAAATCACTGTCGGCGACAAGCTGCCGGACCCGGCTGCGTACGACATCCTGATCGCCGGCCGGCCCAGCCGCGCCCAGATCGAAGCCAGCCCCAATCTCCGGGCAATCATCGTCCCATTTGCCGGACCATCGGAAGAGACCCGCTCGCTGCTGGCAGAGTATCCAAACATTACTCTGCACAACCTGCATCACAACGCGATCCCGACAGCCGAGATGGCGCTGGCGTTGCTGCTGGCCGCGGCGCGCTTCATCCCGCTGGGAGACCGGCTGCTGCGCCAGGGCGACTGGGCAGCCCGCTACGACAAGCCGACCGAGGTGGTCCTGCACGGCCAGACCGCGCTGATCCTCGGCTTCGGCGCCATCGGCCAGCACGTGGCCCGCCTCTGCCAGGGCTTCGGCATGAATGTGATGGCCATACGGCGCAATCCTGCTGCACCGCTACCCGCCGGTCTCGTTGTGGACGTGTTCGCGGCTGATGAACTGCACGCCCTGCTGCCGCGCGCCGATGTTCTCATCGTCACGCTGCCACTCAGCGAGGACACCCGCGGGCTGATCGGGGCGCGCGAGCTGGCATTGCTGCCCGCGCACGCCCTGCTGGTCAACATCGGCCGCGGCGCTGTGGTGGACGAACAAGCGCTGTATGAGGCTTTGCGCAGCCGTCAGTTGGCCGCTGCCGGCATCGACGTCTGGTACAACTACCCGCAAGACGCTGACGATCGCTCGGCAACCTTTCCCTCCCAATTTCCCTTTCACGAACTGGACAACGTCGTGATGAGCCCGCACCACGGCGGCGCGTACGGCGTAGCATTCACCGAGCAGCACCGCGTTGACGATCTGGCGCGCCTGCTCAACGCCGCCCTCCGCGGCGAACCAATCCCCAACCGCTTTGACCTCTCGGCGGGATATTGAGCGACCACCGCCTGACAGCCTCCTGACCTGGACGCAGATGACTGACCAAATCTTCGCTGTCATGGCGCAGATTATCCGCAGCACGTTCGTCGCCTGCGTCGATACACGCGCCGACGTGCGACAGGCAGTCGAAATCAGCGATGCCTTGTTGGCCGCGCCTGTACTGGCGGTCGCGTTTGCCGGTCTGGACAGCGCCGACGCAATCGCTGCCGTCCGGCGCCGCCACGGATCCAATCTCGTTGCGGGAGCCTGGGATGTCGCGGACGGAGACGCGGCAGAGCGATTGATCGCGGCCGGCGCATCCTTTGTCATCAGTCCAACCTGCGACGGCGAGGTTCTGCAACTCTGCGCGCGGCACGACGTTCTGGCCATTCCAACGGTTATCAGCGCCGCTGATCTGCGTTTTGCGCTGCGCTTCCACGCTCCGATCTGCCGCGTTCCCGTGCAGGAGATCATAGCCGGCGATGTGTTTGCCGGCACAGCGGACAGAGACCGTCCACAACTGCTGGCAGCCGGCTGGACGACCGACGACGACCTGGCTATAGCCGCCCGAGCCGGAGCCGCCCTGGCCGAGATGACGGCGGCGTTACAGCCGCAAGCTGACGTTATCCGTCGCGTTCGTCGCCTGCGTCAGATCTGGGACGACGCGCGGCTCACGTCGCTGGAGTGCAGCCGATGACAGCGGTCCTCGCCATCGACATCGGCGGCACGAAGTTTTCTCTGGCAGCTTTTGATGGATCGACCATGGTTCACCGTCACTCCGAACCGACCGCAGGCGGGCCGGATTGGATGGTACCGCGGATCATTGAGGTCGCCAGCGATTGGCAGCGCGAGCTATCCTTCGACCGCTGCGGCATTGGCTTCGGCGGCCCGGTAAACTTCCCCACACAACAGGTAATCTTCTCCACCCACGTCGCCGGCTGGCTGGATTTTCCACTGGCGCCAAGTTTGCAGCGTGAGCTTGGCTTGCCGGTAGTCATGGACAACGATGCCAACGTCGGCGCGTTGGGCGAGGGGTTTCACGGCGCGGGCGTCGGCATGAATCCGCTTTTCTACATGACGCTGTCCACCGGAATCGGCGGCGGCATTTTGGTCAACGGCGAGGTCGTGCGCGGCGCTGATTCTTACGGTGGCGAGATCGGCCACCTGACGATCCGGCCCGGCGGGCCGGAGTGCCTGTGCGGCTGGTACGGCTGCTTCGAGCGCATGTGCTGCGGGCTGTGGCTGGAGCGTGACCACGGCAAGCCAGCCCGCGAACTGATGCAGGACCCGGAGTTCGTGAGTCGTTATGTCGTTGACCTGGCGCTGGGGTTGAAGGCGTGCATCATGCTGCTCAACCCGGCGCGTATTGTCATCGGCGGCGGGATCAGCAAAGCTGGCGACCGGCTATTCGAGCCGCTACGCGCCGAACTACGACGCACCATCACATGGTGGTCGCGAGCGCGCATCGACGTCGTGCCGGCCATGCTGGGCGACGACAGCGTGCTCTACGGCGCGCTGGTGCTGGCCAACCAGCTCACTACTGCATCAACCCTGCCTTGATCAGCGTGTCGTGAATCTCGGTGAAACGGTCAGAATCGGCCTGCGTAATGTAGCCATCGCGCACCGCCTGTCCCGTCATGGCGCGCTGCATGGTCATCATGCCGCCGGAACCCATCCCCTGCATTTCTGACCCTACCTGCATGTAATGCTCGTCCAACACAGCGTGAACCTGCTCGAACAGAGCGGCGTCCTCAGCAGTGATGGCGCCTTGCGCAACCGCTGCAGCCAGCATCTCGCCTCTGTTCTCGCTCTCGCCAGCCATCGGCCCCGGGCCGCGCCCGCCGCCTCTGGTTGACACAGTGGCTATATTGCGCACGTAGTTGATCAGATCCCAGCGCGCCTCAGGCTCCAGCGCCCCGCCCCAGACCGGCATCGCCGTGCCGAATTCTGCGCCGCCCTCGGTGATGCGCCAGAACAGGTAGCCGTCGCTGAGCATCTGGCTGGTGTGCGCAATCGGCGCGGGCAACGGGTCAAGACTCGCGCCGGTCGGCCCGTCGCCCATACCCGTGTTGCCGTGGCAGGTCACACAGTTGGTTTCGTACAGCGCCGCGCCGCGCGCCAGCGAGTCGGCGTCAACGGGAGTCGGGTTTTGCAGGCTGGCATACTCGGCCGGTATCGGCGCGTGGTGCATCGCCATCATCCCGCCCCTGCCCATTCCCATGCCCATCCGTTCGCCGGTCTGGGTCGCGGCCGGTGTTGTCTCAGCCGGCTGAGCATCAACACTGGCAGGTTGGGTCGCGGCGGAGGTTGCGCCAGTGTCGCCAGTCATCGGTGGCGGCGCCACACATGCTGCGACAGCCAGTATAACCGCCAAAACGGTCAACAAAGCAAACAAAGTATTTTTGGTCATTGTGAGGTCTCCAGAGTAGATCTGTGCCGGAACCAAGTACCGATATTCCTCAGTATACCAGAGCACTGTGGAGAACCTGTGGAAAGCGTGCTGCTGGCGTGCTATTGCCAGAGATTCGCCAGGAAAGCCAGCTTTTCGATGGTCTGGTCGGTCTGCCCGCCTTCGTGTTGGTTGTACGGATAGACCTTGATTTCCTTGGGGCCTTCAATCTGATTGTACGCGGCAAACACGGTGCGCGGCGGGCAAGTCTCATCCATCAGTCCGGTGGAAAAGAGTGCCGGCGCCTTGATGCGAGCCGCGAAGTTGACGCCGTCAAAATAGCTCAACGTTTCAAAGACAGTCTCAATCTTGTCGCGGTGAATCTTGCAGAAGTGGACAATCTCGTTGTAGGGCGCGCTGTCCACCAGTTCGGTCGCGACGCGGTAGTGGCACAAGAATGGCACGTCGGGCATCACCGCGGCCACCTCGTCAGCCAGCGCGCCCACCGCCAGCGTGATCCCGCCGCCCTGGCTGCCGCCGGTCAGTGCGATCCGGTTCGCGTCGACAGCCGGGTGCGACCGCGCCGCCTCCACCGCGCGCACTCCGTCCACAAAAACGCGCCGATAGTAGTAACTGCGCGGGTCCAGCACGCCGCGTGTCATGAAGCCGGGATACTGGGGGTTGCTGAAGTCAGTCTCGATGTCAGGTGTGTCGCCCTTGCGCCAGGCACTTCCCTGGCCGCGTGTGTCCATGATCAGATGCGCGTAGCCGGCCACGCTGAACGTCAGCCAGTCCAGCGGATGGCCGCGGCCGCCGCCGTAGCCTATGAACTCGACGACGCAGGGCAGCGGGCCGGAACGCTCTCTGGGCAGCAACAACCAGCCTTTGATCGGCTGGCCGGCGAAGCCGTTGAACGTGACGTCGAACACATCGACCAGTGTCAGCCCGGCGTCGAAGGGTACGAACTGTGAATCCAGCGGAAACTGGCGCGCCTCGGCCAGCGTTGCGTCCCAGAATGCGTCGAAGTCGTCTGGCTCAACGCGCGCCGGGCGGTATTCGTAGAGTTGTTCCAGCGGTAGGTCGAAAAACATACGGTATCACCTTGTGGTTTTCTGCGGTCTGCTTGGCGACCGCTGTCCTGCATGATATAATCGTCATACAGGTGGCTTATGCAAACGAAATCAACAGATCACTACGCTGAATATGTTGCGGCGTGGCGGGAGCGGGAGGCGATATCCCATCGCCACGTAGTGGACCGCGCCACGAAGGCAAGGCAAGCCTGCGAATTGTGCGCAGATCTTCTGGCTGAAACGTATCACGTACGCAAGGTGTGGCTGTTTGGATCGCTCTTACAGCCGCAGGAAGCACACGACCGATCAGACATGGACCTGGCTGTTGAAGGTCTCGCTCCCGCGGACTATTTCGCTGCGTTGGCCGCAATTTATGACCTCGTCGAGCCGGGAATTGAGATCGATCTGGTCGCCATGGAAACAGCCCAGATCCCGCTTCGACAGCATATCTTGTCCAAAGGATTGACCCTTTATGCAGCCTAGCAAACTTCCAGGTCTGATTGCTGACCTCGAACTCGTACGGTCAAACCTAAGACGGGTTGCCAGAAATCACGAGGAAGTGATCGCGTCGGTCGGGAGCGAGCCTGAATTCTTCTTGAACAGTGCAGCAAGCGTCGTCCTTCAGGACTTCTACAACACTGTCGAGAAGTCGTTCGAGCAAATTGCTGTTGAAATCGACGGCAGTCTACCTTCTGGTGACGCGTGGCATTATCAACTCTTGCAGCGGATGTCTGTAGCGATACCGGGACGCCGCCCTGCTTTCTTAGATCAGGAGCTGGCGCACACACTGCACGAGTACCTGCGTTTTCGACATCTCTTCCGCAACATCTATGGATTCGACCTGGATTGGGAACGTATCGAGCCGTTGCTAGTCGAATTGCCGCCCGTTCTTGAGTCTTTCCTCTCCAGCGTCGATGCGTTCCTCTTGTTCCTCAACTCTTTGTTAGAAGCCGAAACCTAGCCCGCGCCGCCATCCAGAACCTGCCAGAACAACGCCTCATACGCATCGGTCACGGCGTCCCAGCTGTAGACATCAGCCGCGTGCTGGGCAGCGCGCTGGCGATACGCTTCAACCAACGGCGGCGCCGACACCAACGTCTCCAGCACCGGCGCCAGCGACGATGCGCCGGCCTTCCCGTCATACCACAGGCCCGCGTCGCCGATCGTCTCCAGGTTCTCCGGCGTGTTGTGCACCACCACGCAGTTGCCGAAGGCCATTTCTTCCACCAGTGCGGGATGCGTCCCACCTACGCCGCTGGTCAGGACATACGCATACGCGTTGCTGCCCAACTCCTGATACCCCTCGCCAAAGACATAGCCGGTGAAGACGATGCGCGGGTCATCGCCTGCCAGCTCGCGCAGCTCCGCCTTGTAGTCCTCAGCATAGGCCGAGTCGCCTACTACGACGCATTTCATGTCGCTGTCCAGCATCCGCCACGCTTCGACCAGATGGTGGGCGCAGTTCTCCGGCACCAGCCGCCCGACAAACAGCACGTAGCGCTGCGGCTCCAGTCCAAAGCGCGCCAGCGTCTCGCCCGGCGCGCGGCGCGGCAGTTCTGCGCCGTAGGCGATGTAGGTTGACCGCGCGCCGTATGCCTGTTCGTAGTAACGCTGCACCACCCGGCTGTCGGTGATGATGGCGTCCGGCAGCACGGTGGACATGCGCTCGGCGAACTGGATGTAGCGCTTGGCCAGCGGCGGCCACTTTTCGCGTTTCCAATCCAGCCCGTCCACGTTGAGCAGCGACTTCTGGCCGACCAGCCGCGGCATCCACGTCACCAGACTGTTGCCGGCAATGAAATAGAGACTGATATCGTAGCTCCGAGGCAGCGCGTGCAGACTGGAGATGAAGCTGTGGACGATGGTGTCCAGATACTTGTTGGCCACAGTCGGCAGCTTGACCAGTCGCATGCCGCGGTAGGTTGGCTGGTCATAGGTGATGTGGTGCGAGCGGCAGTAGACCGTCACGTCGTGGCCGCGCTCGACCAGCCGGCTGCCGAGTTCCTCGACGCACGTCTCAAATCCGCTGTAACTGGCGGGCACGCCGCGCGTGCCTAACATGGCAATCTTCATAGGGCTTCGTTCATCTCTGTCCCAGTTGATCGAGACGTCTCTGCGCTTCGGCCGCCAGCGGCGAATCGGGCGCCATCGCCAGGAACTGGCGATACGCTTCGGCCGCACCCTTGCGGTCACCGTCAGCCGCGCGTGCGTCACCCAGCAGCAGATATGTGTCAGCTACTGTGGGGTCGATGGCCGCCGCGGCGGCAAACTCCTGAACCGCCAGGCGCGGCTGGTCAAGCTGACTATATGCCTGGCCCAGGAATCGTCTGGCCCAGAAGTGGTCGGGCGCCAGTGACACGGCCGCGGTCAGCTCCTTCGCTGCGGACTCTGCATCGCCGGACAGCAGCAGCGCCTCGCCAAGCCGCACCCGTGCTTCGCTGTTATCACGCCATAGCGTCACGGCTTCGCGCCAGGCCGCCAGCGCGCCGAGTTGGTCGCCCTGCCCATTGCGCAGATTGCCCAGATGCGTGCTCATCAGCGACGCCGCGCGTGGATCGGTCGCGTCGGCTGTGCCTTTCACGAGAACACGCTCGGCCGCGTCTGGACGGCCGGCGGCAAGCAACGCATCTGAAAGCTCGTGCGCCGCAACGGCGTTGTCCGGCGGTTCCCAGGTTGCCAGGCGACCGGCAAACTCGTCAGCCGCCAGGTCAGCGCCGGGGACATAGTACACTGTCACCCGCGGATCGAAGTTCAGCCGCAGGCTGGCAGCCGTGTTCAGCGGATCAGTGATCACGGTCGTCTGCGGGTTGGTGACAACCCAGGCAGCCCGGCCGTCCGCGGCCATGGCCAACGCCTGGTCGGGCGTGGCTGGCACCCGCGGCCGCTGTGGCCAGCCAAATGTATAGTACCCCAGATAGCGATCCTCGCCCAGACCAGGGATGATGATCACCTCGTCCGGCGAGGCGCTGGCAGCCACGAAACGCAGCGCGCCCCGCCAGTCCTCGCGCGCCATGCCGATCGCGGCCTGGCTGGCCGGCCACAGGGGACCGATGAGCAACAGCGCCAGAAACGCGCTGATTCCGGCAAACAGTCGTCCTTCCCAGCGCGTCGATTTCGTCATCCGGCCCACGCCTTCCGCCACGCCGGTCACACCGAGCGCCGTCAGGATCAGCATGAAAGGCAGCAGGAAAAGGACCTGGCGCACCTCGAAGAAGTACTCGATCCAGCGCAGCGCCAGCACGATCATCAGCGGACTGAGCAGGACAAGCAGTGTCAGCGACAGCGTGACCACCCGCGTTCGCCGCCGCGCCAACCCCGCTACGATGCCGCCCAGAAGCAGAATCACATAGAGCCACGGCAGCCAGCTTTCGATGCGCACCGTCTCCGGCGGGTTTGACAACAACAAGCCGGTGACGATCTGGCGCATCAGGTCCAAAGACAGCTCGGGAGCGACTCCCCGTGGCACCCGGCGCTCCTGCAGCACGGCAAAGAACAGCCACGGCAGGAAAGCCAGCGCGGCCGCTGCACAGCTCACCAGAAAGCCGCGCAAGGCATGCGCCGCTGAAGTGCGGCGCGGTAGCGGAAACCGACTTGGCAGCAGCCGCGCTGCCAGGACGCCTGCTCCTTGCGCTGCCACGACCAGCGGCATGTAGTAATGGCTATACAACCCCGCGATCAACAGCAGCGCATACGCAATCCAACTGCGGCGGTCGCCGCGACGCAGCGCAATGACCAGCGCAGCGGTGCTGGCGACG
Organism: Anaerolineales bacterium; assembly: GCA_020634615.1. Taxonomy (GTDB): domain Bacteria; phylum Chloroflexota; class Anaerolineae; order JAAEKA01; family JAAEKA01; genus JACKBK01. The sequence goes on along the minus strand of JACKBI010000001.1, from coordinate 195,399 downwards.
GCGACGCAAGTGAACAGGGCATAGAAACGCGCCTCCTGCGAATAGCGCAGATGCAACGGCGCGACGGCCAGCAACAGCGCCGCGAGTACGCCCTCCAGTTCGGCGAACGCCTCCCGTGCCAGCAGATAGACCAGCGCGATGGTCAGCGTCCCCAGCAGCGCAGCCGGCATGCGGGCTACGAAATCCTCGTGCGCGACGTGCAGCGCCAGCCAGGTCAGCAGGTAGTCCAGCGGGGCCGCGCCGTGATGCCGCCGGGCCGCGTCGATCACCGCGCCCAGCCCGCGGAGCGCCGGCGTCGTCTGCCCCATCTCGTCCAGCCAGAGACTGGGCACGCCCAGCCGCTCGACGCGCAGCGCGAACCCGCCCAGCAGAATCGCGATCATTGCCAGCCGCGGCAACCGGCGGCTGCGCGGGGTAATCTCGCGAGTCGGCGTCACGTCGATGATGACGGGCGGAGCGATGGCGTTGGTCACGGCGTCGCCGCCTCAGAGGCTGTTTGGAAAGTCACCGGTTCAGACTTCGGAAGTCGCCGGCTCAACAAGCGGGGCTTGTCCCAATCATTGCAGGCCAGCCGCGACAAGCAGTCGGCGACTTCCGAAGTCTTTTCAGGCAGCTTCTCAGTGCCCAGCGTCAGCATCAGGTAGCCGAGGCGGGCGAACTGGTCGCCCTGGTTGGTGATTTCGACGGTGAGCGGTTGCTGGCCGGCCAGCAGGTCATCTGGCAGCGCGATCCGCTCGGTGCGCCAGCCATCCGTCCCGCCGACTACGGCCAACGGCTGGCCATCGACGCTGATCGCCAGCGCTACGCCGGGCCGGTCGCGGTGCAGCAGTTCCAGCGCGGCCGGGCCAGCATCCACAGCCGCCAGCCGGATCGTGGTCGTCTGGCCGGGATCGAATTGTACGGTTGGCCGCGGCCGCTGGCTGGCATCGAGGCGCGGCGCGAAGTAGTGCACCGATGGCACGGCGTTGCTTTCGATCCAGCCCACAACTGGCAGGCGGTCACGCGACTCCAGTGCGAGTGACAGGTTGACGGCGCCGTCAGGCTCCGAGGGCTGCAAGAAGCTGTCCTGCCAGGCTGGCTCTGCTGAAAACACCTGGCTTGCCTGAGCGCCGTTGACCGACGTATCCAGCGTGCTGCCGGCCGGCATGAAAACGTGCAGCGTGATAACGGCCGTTGCGCCCGGCTCGAAGTACAGCGTCTCGTCGATCTGTGCCGCGCCGTTGTCGCCCTGCCAGGTCGCCGGTGGCAGGTCGCGCTGGTTGGCCGGGCCGGGCGCCTTGCGGTACATGACGCTGCGGAAGCCCGCCTGATCGTCGATGTCCACGGTCTCGTAGCGTCCACGGAACCAGGCCGCGTCGGCGACCTGGAACGGGTAGTTGACGCCGCCGGTCAGCACCACCAACTCCGGGTGGTAGCGCTGGATTGCCCAGGCCATCTTGTCAGCCGGGTCCAGTTTCAGGTGCGCCACATCGCGCTGCAAGAGGCCGGCGAGGTCGACAATGCGACAGTCGCTGATGTAGCCGATCAGCCCGATCTCGGCGATGCCCACCGCCGGATCGCCGTCCGCGCAGAGCGTCCGCAGCATCTCGGCGGTCTGGAGATACGCTTGCTCGCGCCTCCGCATTTCAGGCTGCTGCGCCAGTGTCGTCGCGGCGGGAAACGCCGGCAGCAACGACAGCGCGACCAGACCGGCCAGCAGCAGCGTGCGGATCAAACGGGCGCGCTCGCGGCCGGCCAGTCGGGTCGCCAGCCAGTCAGCCGCGGCTGCCACAGCGTCGCCCGCCAGCAGAGCAACCACCGGCGCCAGCGGCACGTAGTACCAGAAATAGCTGCGTACACCCAGCAGCACGTGCCCGGCCACGAACAGCGCCGCCCACAGCAGCAGCGGCAGTCGGTCCGGTGCGCGCCGCCAAAGCGCCAGCGCCAGACCGACCACAGCCAACGCGGCCGCGACGGAAAACTGCTGCGCCCAGTCGCCTGCCGCGTCCAGCAGTCCTTGGCCCCAGCGCGGGATGGTCTGCGCCAGCGCCTGGGTCGCCTTGGCCGCCAGCGTGTTGGGGACGGGCGAGCCGTAGTAGAGCGTGGCAAAGAGCAGCCAGGGCACGACCAGCGCGAAGAAGACGATGAGCGCCTTGCGTTCTGCCGTGCTCAACGACATAGCGCGCGTTTTGGGACGGGATGACGCTGTCGCCTGCCAATGCACGCCTATCGCCAGCGCGACCAGCAGCCCGTCGGGGCGCAGCAGAAAAGCCACCGCGGCAGCCGCGGCGGTTGCCATCAGCCAGCGCTCAGCACGACGCGGATCAACGGCGGGCGCGGTCGCCCGCCGGTAAGCGCTGAACGCCGCCAGGATGCTGGCAACGTAAAGCGGCGTCTCCATGCCCAGCGCCTCGCTCAGCAGCGGGAAGGTCAGCGTCAAAGTCACCGCCACCAGCGCTGCCAGTGTCGTCCGGCTGAGGTCGATCAGCAGCGCGCCCACGAGCAGCAACGCCAGCCCGTTGAGCGCCAGTCCCAGCAGCACGAAATCTTTGCTCAACGGCGAAACAGCGGCCAACAATAGCGCGTAGCCGGGCGTTGTGACAGTCAGCACTTGCTCGCCCGGGTTGTATACTGGCCCCAGCCCCTGCGCCAGGTTGCGCGCCACCCGGAATGTGATGTAGGCGTCGTCGTTGGGGCCAAGCCGCCCGATGTGCAGCAGGTTGAGCGCCGTCAACAGCACGACCAAGAGCCAGGGTACAAGACGCCAAAGACGGTCAGCGGTGGACGATGAACGCGCGGTCGTGTCTGATGCGGTCATGATTTCAACCGCGCCGGCCGCGCCGCAGCGTAAACGGCCAGTGTTTCGGCAGCGCAGCGATCCCAGGAAAACTGTGCGGCCCGGCGCAGCCCGCGTGCACGCAGGTCGTCGCGCAGACCGGCGTTGCCCAGCACCTCGCGCAGCCCTTGCGCCAGCGAGTCGACCCGCAGCGGATCGATGCTGACCGCGGCGTCACCCACGACTTCAGGCAGCGAGGCGGCCGTGGAGCAGACCACCGGTGTGCCGCAGGCCATGGCCTCCAGTGGCGGCAGGCCAAACCCCTCGTACAACGACGGGTAGACATACGCCGTCGCCGCGCTGTACAGCGCCGGCAAGTCTGCGTCGTCCACATAACCGGGAAACACGACCCGCTCCTCGAGACCGGCCTGCTGCACGGTCGCAAATATCTCGCTCTCCCGCCATAGTGCCTTGCCGGCTATAACCAGTGAACACGCAGTCCCGTAGCGAAGTGAAGTGGAGTGATCAGTGATCGGTGATCGGTCTTCGGAAACGGTCTCGGAAAGTCCACTGATTACTGAAAACTGTTCACTGTTCACTACTTTTCCAAACGCCTCCACCAGCCGTCCGATGTTCTTCCTCGGCTGGAGGTTGCCCAGGGCGAGCAGGAAGGGACCGTCGCCGATGCCGTACCTGGCGCGCACGGCTTGCAGCGCCGCCGGGTCGGTGACAGGACGAAACTGCTCGGCCGCAGCCTCGTAGGTGACCGCGACCCGCTGTGGATCGATGCCGTAGCGCTGGACGATCTCGCGCTTGGCGTGCTGGCTGACGGTGATAACCCGCGCGGCGCGGCGCGCGCTGAACGGCACCAGCGTTTTGAGAATCGCGTAGTCGCGCGGCGAGAAGAACTCGGGGTAGTGCTCGAATGAGATGTCGTGGATGGTCACCACCACTGGACAGGACGCGACCGGCGGCGCGTTGTAGGTCACGTGCAGGACATCCACCGAGCGGCGCAGCGCGACAGCCGGCAGGCCAAAGGGAATGCGCAGCAGTGAGTTGCTGGGACGCAGCCGGACCACCTCTGCGTGCGGGAAGTCGCGCAGTTCCGGCAGCGCCGCGCGCAGTCGCTCGGGATGGGGCGTCAGCAGCGAGAAACGGGGCGTCGCACCCCAGCGACGCGCCTCGGCGCGCTGCAAGCCATCAGCCGCAGCCGGCTCGCCCGCATCCCACGAGAATCCCTTGGGATCGCGTCCCGCCACCCGCAGCAGCCCGCGGATCAGGTTGACGGTGTAAGTTTCGTTGCCGGTTTCCCGTTCGCCCACCATGTGAGCGTCGATAGCGATATGCATGAGAGGAGTTGCAGGTGGCGGGTGGCAGGTTGCAGGTGGCGGATGGCGGGTGGCGGGTCGATCCGCGTCGTCCTGCTGATCCGCGGTTCTCAGGCGGCACGTTTCACGCCTCACGTTTCACGCCATCAGCCATCAGCTATCAGCCACGAAACGCCAGCGCCTCGCGCATCACGGCAGTGTAGGCGCGCAGGTTTTCTCGCCAGCGATCCCGGTCCTTGCCGCGCAGAATCATCGCTACGCTGGCGCCAGCGCGCAAACCCATCTGCAACAGCGTGATGGCGCGCACGGCCAGCTCGATTGCGGGGCCGTCGAACTTGCGAAAATAACGGAAGTGCGAGCGGAATCCCAGTGGCAGCACGCTAGACCGCGCCTTGGCTGTCGCCCGCTTGCCATAGTGCACCACCTGCGCGGCGGGTGTGAAGTAGAGCCGGTAGCCCTGTTGACTGGCGCGGCGGCACCAGTCCAGTTCCTCGACATACATCCAGTACCCTTCGTCGAACGGACCGACCGCGTCCCAGACCTCGCGGCGGATGGCCAGCGCACAGCCTTGAATCCAGTCTACCTCGCGCACGTGATTGCGTTGGAAACCACCGATCTCCTTTCGGGCAAACAGCCGGCTGTGCGGCAACAGCACGCTGAGAAACACCGCCTCACACGCCAGGTCCCACAGGCTGGGGAAACGAAACACCGCGGCCTGCCAGCTGCCATCCGGGTTTAACACATTGGGACCCACCGCGGCCGCCTGTGGATTCATGTCGAGGAAGTTGACCAGACTTTGCAGCGCGCCTGGGCGAAGATAGGCGTCAGGGTTCAGCAGGAACAGCACCCGCCCGCGCGCCTGCGCGATTGCCTGGTTGTTGGCCGCCGCGAAACCCAGATTGCGCCCATTGACCAGCAGATGAACCTGCGGGAAGTTCGCGGCCACCATCGCGGCGCTGCCGTCGTCCGACGCGTTGTCCACCACGATCACTTCGGCACGGATCTCGCCGGGCTGGACTGCCGCGCTGCTGTCACCTGTGAGCACGACACCGCGATCCGACACAATCGACGCCAGGCACAGCGCCAGATAATCGTGCGTGTTCCAGTTGACGACGATCACAGAGATGTCCGGCCGCGTTTCCTCGACGACTGGTGCGCTAACGCCGCTCGCCAAAGGCGCTGCGTCACCTGCCAGCCAAACTGAATGTTGATTACTGGTCACTGCCCACTGCCCCCCGATACGCGTCGAGGTGAAACGCCAGCCCGGCGACCAGCCACAGATAGGCCGCCACCAGAAAATTCTGCATCAGCGGCGTGACGGCGAAGACAGCCAGCGCGCCCAGCCACGTCACCAGGGCAACTTCCGCCAGCACGGTGCCGCCTGTATCGCCGGATGCCTTCTGCCGCTGCCGGATTCGCCACAGGGTTGCCACCAGCGAGAGCAGCACCACCAACAGCAGCGCCATGCCGATCAGTCCCAGTTCCATGCCAAACTGGAGATAGGTGCTTTCGGTGTGCTGGATCTGGGCATCGAGCGTGAATCGCAGCGCCCGCGGTCCGGCCATGCCCATGCCGATGCCCAGTGGGTTGTAGGTCAAGAATCCCAGCGCGTCGTTCAACGAGGTCAGATGGCCCAGTGCAGCCGGATCCTGGCCGGTCAGGCCGCGCCAGATGCGGCGGGCGAACCCGGTGACTACCAGACCGCCAACGGCCGCAACCGCGGCGGCGGCCATTGCCAGCCACAGCCAGCGATTGTGGATCAGTTCATGCCAGGTGCGTTTGACGCCGCGTTCGTAGATGACAATCAATCCTGTGCCCAGCAGCGAGACGGCCAGCGCCAGCAGGCCGCCGCGGCTGTAGGTCAGCAGCAGGCACAGCACGTAGATCGCCAGCAGCACGACCAGCACAGCCTGACGTGCCAGCGATCGAAAAGCGCCACTGCGCAATCGCACCAGCGCATAACCGGTCAGCAGAATGAAGATGTTGAGGTAGATCGCGAGCTGGTTGGGGCCGGTGACGGTCGAGATGGCGCGCGGCCGCGGCACGCCGTCCTGCAGCGCCGTCTTGAACGCAAACGGCAGGTTGCCGAACTCGTCCAGGTAGCCCATGCTGACCATGGTGGGAAAGTCGATGAAGCGCGCCTGGTAGATGCCAAACAGTGCGACCACCACGGCTACCGCGGTCAGGAGCACCAACAAACGCGTCATCTCGCGGCGCGAGAACGGCATCAGGCGCACCAGGAAGAACACGGCCAGCGGCTCGAAGTAGTTGCGAAAGCCGTAGACGCCGATACTGATCGTGGCCGCGACGAGAATGTACGCCGCCGCCAGCAGCACCAGTGCCGCCAGCCACAGGTCGAAACGGTAGGCCTTGGCCCGGATCCTGCGCCGCCCGCTGAAATGCTGAACGAGGATCACTGCGGCCAGCAGAACAATGATTCCTTCCTTCCACAGCGACAGCAGTGTGATGCGGCTCGCGGGCCAGCCAAGCTGCCATGTGACAATCCGAACCACCTGTTCGTGGAAGGGCAACAGCGCCAGCAGCCCGGCGAACACCCAAAAGGGACGCACCCAGGCAACCACTACGACGACCGCCACGACCACCAGCAGCGCTGCCAGCACAGCCTGGAAATAGGCCAGCACGGCAAGACCCGCCAGCGCCAGCAGGATCAGGATGACCCAGCGCGGCGCGACGTGCCAACTATGCGGTGCTGGTGCGGTGGCCTGCGTTGTCATAGCTTGATTTCGTCCTCGTACTCCTACTCGTCCTCGTACTCGAATTCCAGTGATACACCGAAGAGTACGAGTAGGAGTACGAGTATGAGGTTAGCCGACGTAACCCAGCCCGCGCAGCCGTTCGTCGATCAGCGCCTGCGCCTCGCTGTCGTAGTCGGCGCCTTGACCCGACTCGCCCGTGCCCGCGCTGAACGTCACGGGATGCTCCGCCAGCCAGTCGGCATCAAAGCTCTCGGCCAGCACCCGACCATCCATGTCGTCGGGGACGGGCACACCCAGGTAGTGGAGGATCGTGGGCGCCAGATCCCAGAGGATACCCTCGTCGAAGCGGTGGCCTTCACGCACGCCGTCGCCGGCCATCACAAAGATGCCGTGCAACCGGTGGCCGCCGTTGTTGAGATTGGGCGAGAGCGGCGGCACCGGCGGCGGCTCTTTACCCGGCTGCGGCAGGTAGATGCCGCGGATGACGCGGGTGGTCTTCCAGCGAATGATGATGTCGGGCGACTTGTGCAGGTTGGGACCGTGATAGACGTCCTCGCGCTTGATGGCTTCTTCCAGCACCGGCTCGTGGTCGAGAACATCACGGCTGGCGTGCAGCTTTTCGATGATCTCGTCGCGCAGCGCCTCATACTCTTCGGGCGGCACAATGCCGCCCGGCTCGCGGCCTTGCAGGTTGATCCACAAGTCGTCGCGTGCACCGTAGGCATAGGCCTTGGTGCGAGTCCAGTCGATGTTGCCAAAGGTCAGCGCCATCTCCATTCGCTCGCGCACGCCGGGCAACAACCTGACCAGCTTCAGCTTGGCGTCACGTGGCAGCCGGCGATCGACCTGATTGTAGCCCCACTTGAGCGGCGCCATGGCGAGCTTCTTGCCGCGCGCCGGCAGGCTGGGCCGCTGCCCGCCGCTGTCCAGGTAGTGCAGCAAGCCAATGCTTGCCAGCCAGTCGTTGAGATACTCTGCACCGCGCTGGTTGAACCCGCCGCCGTGATCGCTCATCAGCATCACGGTCGCATCGGGCGCAAGGGCAGTCAACTCGCCGACGATCTGGTCCATGCGCTCGTAAACCCGCTCGACGGTATCGCCGTAGCGCACCGCCTCCACGGGATTGTACTCCGGGTGGGCCAAGTCCATGTCGCGCCAGAAGAAGTGATGCGACGCATCGGGCGCGGTGAAGGTGACGTGGAAGACGTCCCAGGCTCGGCTGCTCATCAGGTAACGGGTGTAGGCAGCGCGCTTGTCGGCCGCGTCGAAGATCGCCTGCTCGGCCAGATCACGGCGTCGCATCTTCATGTAGCTGGGAATGCCCGGTTCGATGATGTAGTCGCCGACGTTCTGTTGCAGTTCGTCGATCAGCTCAGGCGGGTGGCTGAAGCCGGGGCTGTCCACGCCAGGTGCATCCAGACCAGCCAGCATGACACCGTTGACCTTTTCGGCCGGGTAGCTCATGGGCACATTGACAACGCCCACCACCTTGCCGGCCTGCGAGGCAAGGCTCCACCAGCTTTCACCCTGGCGGAAGCCACCGTTCAGGTAGCGTTTGTTGTAGGTACCTTCGATACGCTCATCGAAATAGAAGATCCCGTGCTTGCCGGGATTTTTGCCGGTCGCGAAGCTGCTCCACGCAGGGGCGCTGTTCTGGTTTGGCACCGAGCGCAGCGGCGCGCTGGACCCGCCGCGCATCAGGCGTGCGATGTTGGGCAGCTTGCCGGCGGTCGCCCAAGGGCGAATCAAGTCAAAGGTGGCCCCGTCAAGGCCGATAATCAACAGTCGGTTGTTTTTAGTCATTGTTTCTCATATCGTTTTTGCTGTCCGCTGCTATCCAGTTCATCCCGTTGCCGAGCTGGCCGGGCGGCGCGAACCATGCTGACTTAGCCGCGTACAATCTCCAGCTTGGCGAAGCTGGCCATTAGCTTCTTGATACCGAGACCGGGAAATGCCACGCTGACGTATTCGTCATCGTCGGCCAGCTCGGTCTTGATCACCACGCCCTGCCCGAAGACGCCATGGGTGACACGCTGGCCGGGTTTGAACTTCGGCTGGCGGGATGATGGTTGAGCGGCGCCGGCGCGCCCCGTATTCGACCGGTTGGCCGCGGGAGGACTCCATGCGGTGGCGCGGGCGGTACGCTGATCGCGCACGGTGCCGCGCGCCTGCTGTTTGCGCTCTTTCATGCCGCGCCCGTTGACCAACTCCGCGGGGATGTCGTCCAGAAACTGGCTGGGCGGGTTCATCTCGGTGTTGCCGTAGAGCGTGCGCCGGAACGCATGCACCAGATACAGCAACCGCTTGGCACGCGTGATGCCGACGTAGGCCAACCGCCGCTCCTCCTGCAAACCGTCGGGATCGTCCTTGCTGCGGCTGTGTGGAAAGACGCCCTCCTCCATGCCTACGATGAAAACCACGGGAAACTCCAGCCCCTTGGCGGTGTGCAGCGTCATCAGGGTTGGCGCCTCCTGCTGCGCCGTTTCGGGCAGCTCATCGAGATCGCTCACCAACGCTACTTCCTCCAGAAAGGTGCCTAATGCGTTCAGCCCTGGACCATCACCGAACCCTTCCATCTCCGCGTAAGTGGGAGCGTCGTTCGGCAGATCGGCATAGCTGGCAGCCACCGTGCGCAGCTCCTGCAGGTTTTCCCAACGCCCCTCACCCTCCTCGGTGCCATCGCGGACATAGGCCGCATAGCCGGACTCTTCGAGGATGCGGTCCAGAAGCTGGCCCACGGTCAGACTATCCTTGGCGGCAATCCAGCCGGCGACCATGCGCCAGAAGGCGAGCAAGGCAGTATGTGCTGAACGACCCACAGGTGACTGGTCCAGCAGCGGCGAACCGCCGGCTTTCAGCGCCAGCTCGCCGCGCTCGCCGGCCATCACGCGCAGCGCCTCGGTCTGTGACAGGCCAAGCTGCTGCGCCCACTGCGCCAGCGCGGCTTCGCTGGCCTTGCCGATGCGGCGCGGCGGCACGTTGATAATGCGGCTCAGGCTCAGGCTGTCGTCGGGATTGTGCACGACGCGCAGATAGGCGATCGCATCCTTGATCTCCATGCGCTGGTAGAAGCGGGTCGCACCGACCAGCCGGTAGGGCAGGTTGCGACGCACAAACGAATCTTCCAGCGCGCGCGACTGGGCGTTGGTACGGTAAAGGATGACGCATTCGCCCGGCGTGGCCCGCCCTTCCAGCCGCAGCCGCACAATCTCCTCCACCACGAAGTTGGCCTCTTCGATTTCGTCGTAAGCCTGATAGACCGTGACCAGCGGACCGCCTTCGTGTTCGGTGAAGAGCTTCTTCGGCGTCCGCGCCCAGTTGTGTTTGATCACCTCATTGGCCGCGTCGAGGATGATTTGCGTCGAGCGATAGTTACGTTCCAGCAGGATCTGGCGCATCTCCGGAAAATCGTCGCGCAGCCGGGTAATGTTGCGTGGGTCAGCGCCTCGCCAGCCGTAAATTGAGTTGTGGACCACGATTCCGTTGGCGATATAGGTGTGGACTTTGTCCACATTCAGGTCGTAGACCGGACCGCTGTGCCGCAGCCATTGCACGGCCGTCACCTCATCGTCCACGATCTGGCCCTCCGCCTCGACAGGCACGATCATCCCGGGATGCAGGTGGCTGGCGGGATGCAGATCAAACTTGCGCGTCACGCCTCCGGGGGATTGCGTATCGGTTATGAACGCAGAGAGAGCGACATCCAGATCGTCGCCAGCGCGGCTTACTTCTTCAGCCAGTCGCAGCGCCGCACCATAATCCAGGTTACTCCAGCCCAGCTTCCACGTGCCGCGCCGCCCCGGCCGCGGATTGTAGCCTCGGCGCTTCATGTGTTCTTCCAGTTCGGGGTCGCTGGTGTTCAAATACACCCGGTGCGCGTGCCACGGACTTGTGCTGGTGCGCCGGTTGTCGCCGAACATGCGCACCTGAACGGCGATGCGGTCGAATTCGCGGTCGCCGGCGATTCCCTTGGGCCGGTGATGTGGATGATCGGGCGAGATCAGCAGGTCGGCCATCAGCCGTCCCGCGCGCTCCGCGGTGTCGATCCCGGCAAAAAGGCGGTCAACATAGCTTTGATCCAGCGCCATCTTGCGGCCGGCTGTGTGGAAGACCGTAGTGGGGATACCGTATTTGAACGCGAAGTGCTGTTCCCAGAACGTCGCTTCGGGCTTGGCATCGCAGACTTTCAAAATCCAGACCTTGTCAGCCTTCTCCTGGTTGCCGCGAATCGACAACCCCGACGCCGGGATGCCGTATATGCCGTCGTAGCGCGCGCTTTGAACCAGTCCGATGCGATAGCCGACGCCGCGCTTGTACATCAGGTAGACGTAGTGCAGATCGGTGCGATCGCTCATGCGGGCAAACAGCATGTGATTTGGCGTCGCATCCAGCGAGTTGCCGCGCCCGGTCGTGATCCTGACCATTTCGCCGTCGTAAATCCGCTGGCGCTGCTCCCATGCAGTCGTGTCGAGCGTCGCGCCGCGGCCGGCTGCGACACGCAACTCAGCGCCGGCCGGCAAATCAGCAATGGCTCGCGGACCGTCCGCTGTCGAAACCACCGTCTCGCCCGGCAGACACTGGTCTTCATCGGCCACACAGAACAGGTTCCTTTGCGGGCCCACCAACAGCTTGACCAAATCATACTGCGCGATATTGGTGTCCTGGAATTCGTCGACCAGCAGGTGCAGATAGCGCTCCTGATAGCGGCTGCGCACTTCGGCGTTATTGCCAAGGAGCAGGGCTGTTTCCATCAGCAGGTCGTCGAAATCCAGGGCATTGTTTTCGCGCAACAAGACCTGATAGCGGGCATAGATGCGACCCGCTACCTCCTCCCAGTAGGTATGCGACTCATAGACATCCGGGGTCACCAGTTCGTTCTTGCAGCGGCTGATATGGTTGTGAATGGCTGCCGGGCGATAGAGCTTGTCGTTGAGGTTCAGCTCCTTGATCACCGCCTTGACCACCCGCTGCTGGTCGTCGCTGTCGAAGATGACAAAATTACTCGGCAGACCGGCAGCAGCGTGCTCACGGCGCAGCATCTGGGCGCTGATCGAGTGAAACGTGCCGATGGTCAGCCCGCGCAGTTCGCCGCCCAGCAGCGTTTCCGTGCGGCTGCGCATCTCTCGCGCCGCCTTGTTAGTGAATGTGACCGCCATGATGCGCCAGGGAGCGACGCGGCGCTCCTGCACCAAAAAGGCGATTCGCTGGGTCAGGACACGCGTTTTGCCGGAGCCCGGCCCCGCCAGCACCAGCAACGGGCCATCCGGTGCGGTCACAGCGGCGATCTGCTGTTCGTTGAGTCCTGCCAGCACGCTGCTCAAAGTCAGGACGCCCTCCCAACCAGCGCACGAATCGCGTCCAAGTGCTCATCGTAGTGCTCGTATGTGTTACCGGCAACCCATGCCAGCAATGGCCGCTTCTCCGGGTCGTCGTCGTCCTTCTGGCGCATCAGCGTCTCGAAGGAAACGGCGGCGAGGTAATCGACCACTTCCTGGTGGATCGCGCGCGCCATCCGCGTCACTTCGTCCAGCGAGCGATCGCGGTTGCGCTCATAAATCGCCGCATTTATCTCATCGTAGTGGCTCTGCACGGTGGCTTCGTCAAGACCCATGGCCTCGCCTGCTGGCCGTCCCTGCAAATAGTGCAGCACCATGTAGCGTTCCCAGACCGTCAGATGCGCCAGATTGTCCTTGATCGACCAGCCGCCTGTATCGGGTATCTCCATCTGCGCCGGCGTCAGGCCGTCGATGGTGGCCCACAGGTCGTCCCAACTGCGCTGGATCAGGTCCAGCAACTCAGCAGTGCTGGCAGGATAGGTTTCGTTTTCCATCGGATGGTTACCTTTCTCAGGCGTCCGGCAGCAGGATCAGCTTGCCCGCTGTCTGGCGGCCTTCCAACAGCCGGTGCGCCTCGGCTGCCTCGCTGAGCGGCAACGCACGGTCGATTCGCACCGAAAGCTCGCCACCCGCGGCCCAGATGAAAACGTCACCGGCCCGGCTGATCAGCTCGCGGCGATCCCGCATGTAATGGCCGAGCGTAGGACGGGTGACGAAGAGCGAACCCTTCTGGTTCAGTACCTGCAGGTTGAACGGCGGGACCGGCCCACTGGACTGGCCAAACAGGGCCATCAGCCCGCGCGGCCGCAGGCAGTTCAAGCTCTTATCGAAGGTCGTTGCGCCTACAGAGTCGTAGACCACATCGACGCCGCGTCCCTCGGTCAGCCGCTTCACTTCTGTCTCAAAGTCAACCTCTTCATACAGGATGACCTCATCTGCGCCCGCGGCGCGGGCCAGCTCCGCCTTAGCTTCCGTACCTACCGTGCCGTACACTGTCGCGCCGCATCGTTTGGCGACCTGTACCAGCAGCAATCCGACGCCGCCGGCGGCCGCGTGAACCAGCGCCCTGTCGCCCGGCTTGAGAGGAAAAGTGCTAATCGCCAGATAGTGGGCCGTCATCCCCTGAAGGATCAGCGCGGCAGCGACCTGGGTGGTGACATTGGCCGGGATCGGGACAAGCTTTTCGGCGGGCACTACCGCATACTCAGCATACGCGCCGCGTGCCATGCACCAGGCAACGCGGTCGCCCGGCTTGACGAGGGTGACGCCGGAACCGTTCTGCGCAACCACGCCCGCGCCTTCCATGCCCAGGCTAAAGGGAGCCGGCAGTGGATAGAGTCCTGTCCGGTGATAGGTGTCGATGTAGTTGACGCCGGCCGCTTCGACTTTGACAAGGACTTCGCCCGGTCCTGGTTCTGGCAGCGCGACTTCTTCGTAGACAAGGGCTTCTGGCCCGCCGCATTGGTGGACACGAATTGCTTTCATGGCGTGGTGCTCCGGTCAATTGGGTAACTGCGCGCCTGCCATTGTACCTGAAAGCAAGAAGCGGGCCAAAAGCGCACCGGCCAATCGGCGGCGCTGCCTGGTTCGTAGTAGGCGCTTTAGCACCCCGGCACGGCGCTAAAGCGCCTACTGCGAACCAGGCTGTTTTGGGTGCATCCGTATCTTTTGTGCACACCTTGTGTTGTCGTATAATGCACCAGCGCTGCTGGCAATGATGCTACCATGGTGGGCTACAGCGCATTTTCTATTGGAGGCAGGCAATTATGGTTTATGAACAAAGACGGGTGGTTGTCACCGGCATGGGCGCAATCACACCGGTTGGCAATGACCCGGACACGATGTGGGGCAATCTGATCGCCGGGAAAAGTGGTATCGGCCCAATCACATTGTTCGATGCCAGCAACTTCAACGTGCGCTTCGCTGGCGAAGTAAAGGATTTCAATCCTCAGGACTACATGGAACACCGCGAGATCCGCAGATCGGACCGGTACACCCATTTCGCTACGGCCGCGACCGTGCAGGCTATGCGGCAGGCGAACCTGCAAATGGAAGAAGAAGATCCGCGGCGCGTCGGGATGGTTATCGGCACAGGCATTGGCGGCATCCGAACTCTGCTGGACGGGTACAACACCCTGCAGACGCGCGGTCAGCGGCGCATCAGTGCGTTCGCCGTGCCGGCCATGCTGGCAAACTCGGCCACCGGGCAGGTGGCCATCAGCATCGGTGCACGCGGACCCAATCTGTGTCCGGTTCTGGCCTGTGCAACCGGCACGGCATCCATCGGCGAAGGATTTGCACTTATCCGCCGCGGCGTGGCCGATGTAGTGATCGCGGGCGGCACGGAGGCCGGCATCGTCGATTTTTCGCTGGCCGGCTTCGATGTCATGGGCGCCCTCTCGCGCTACAACGATGATCCTGAGCGGGCCTGCCGGCCTTTCGACGCGTCACGCGACGGGTTCGTGATGGGTGAGGGCAGCGGCATCCTGGTTTTGGAGAGCGAAGAACACGCCCTGGCGCGCGGCGCGCGAATTCTCGGCGAGATCATGGGCTACGGCCTGACGGCGGATGCCTACCATGCTACCGCGCCGCGCGAGGATGGCCTGGGCGCGTTCGAGGCGATGGAGCAGGCTGTCCGGGAAGCGGGCATCGACCCAGGCGACATCGACTATGTCAACGCCCACGCTACCAGCACCGTTCTCGGTGATCTTGGCGAAACGCGCGCCCTCAAGCGTCTGTTGGGCGAGCACTCCTACACCACACCGATCAGTTCCACCAAGTCGATGATGGGCCACCTGCTGGGCGCCGCGGGCGCGGTCGAGGCCATTGTCTGCCTCATGGCCATCGAGGAGGGCGTGATCCCACCGACCATCAACTACGAAACGCCTGATCCCGAGCTGGACCTGGACTGTGTGCCCAATGTGGCTCGCCAGGTGCCCGTCAACATTACATTGACCAACTCATTCGGATTTGGCGGCCACAACGCATCTCTGGTCATCAGTCGCTACATGGATGGAGCATAGACAAAGCGGAGGTTGAACGTATCAACAAGCTCCAACGGATTGTGTAAGGATTAGTAAGATGAGCAACAACCCGAAATCTGCCGGACAATCGCACGGGACGCGCAACGGGACCGCCGGCTCGCAGCGATACGCCCAAATCATTGGCTGGGGTATGGCAGTGCCTGATCGCATCGTCACCAACGATGATCTTTCGCGTATTGTCGACACCACCGACGAGTGGATCCGTAGCCGCACCGGCATTGCCGAGCGTCACATCGTGTCCGACCCCAACGAGACGACGGCAACCCTGGCCACCCAGGCGGCGCGCGAAGCGTTGCGGGTCACCGGGCTGCCGCCCAGCGCGCTGGACATGGTGATCTGCGCCACGTCCTCGCCGGAATATGTTTTCCCCGCGACGGCAAGTCTCGTGCAGGACGCGCTGGGTGCGCCGCATGCCGGCGCGTTCGACCTCAGTGCGGCATGTTCTGGGTTTGTCTACGCGCTGGCAATGGCGCGCGGCATGATTGCCGCGGGTGATGCCGACTATGTGATGGTAGTCGGCGCGGAGACGTTGTCGCGGTTCGTCGACTGGACTGATCGCGGTACCTGCATCTTGTTCGGCGACGGTGCGGGAGCGGTGTTGTTGGCTGCCAGCGACGAACCGGGCGGCATCCTGAGCGTCGTGCTTGGATCGGACGGCTCTGGCGGCGATCTGCTGATCGTGCCGGCGGGCGGCAGCGCCAACCCGGCCACTCTCGAGACCGTGGCAACCGGTCAGCACACCATGAAGATGGACGGCAAGGCAGTCTTTCGCTTTGCCACACAAGCCATGGCCGACGGCACACGCGACGCAGTCGCGCGCGCCGGGTTGACGCTGGACGAGATCGATCTGGTGATCCCGCACCAGGCCAATTCCCGCATTATCCAGTCGTCGGTGGTCAAACAGTTGAAGATACCGGCCGAGAAGGTATTCGTCAACGTCGAGCGCTACGGCAACACGTCCACCGCGTCGATCCCCATCGCGCTATGTGAGGCTATCGAGGCCGGACGTGTACGTCCCGGCCAGAACATCGTTTTCGTGGGATTCGGCGCCGGACTGACCTGGGCCGCTACCGCTATCAAGTGGTGTGCGCCGGTCAAGAAACCGCCATACCCCTGGTGGACGGTGGCGCAGCAGGAAGCCGGTTTGCAGCTCGCCGGCGCGCGCTCAAGCTGGCGCCGAGCCGCGCGACGCGTCTACGCCGGCACGCTTGGACCGGCCGAGGCACAAACCTTCCGCGGCCGCCTGCGCGCCAGTATCGACGCCGGACGTGAAACCTGGGAATCTCATAAAGACAAGGACTAGCGCCAGAAGACCCATCTCTCTGGCCTACCCCCAGCGCAATCCCCGCGGATAGTGGTTCTTGATCGTCGAGCCAACGCGCTTGCCCCAGCCCAGCGGAAAGCCCGCTACCGTCACCAGCAGCCAGCCGGCGGGGCCATCCACTGGCAACGTTTCTCCCCGCAGATACCTCGCCACAAGTTCGCTGCCGGCCGGTTCATCCAGCCGGTTGGCCACCTGATCACTGGTGAGTGCAACAGCCAGCGCATGACTCGGCTCGAAACGTCCCTTACGCAACGTGCCCAGGTGCCAGCCCGGCCGCACTGTGCGCAGCCCGGATGTGTCGGGCGCGTCGTCGGTTAGCGCCAGCAATTCGGCGGTGTGCTCGTCGCGCGTGTGCAGCGTCAGCCGCTGCGGCAGTGGCAAATCGATCAGCGGCTCCCAGAACGTGTCGACGGCCTGCCGGTCAGCCTTAGAAAGATCTGTCGCGCTGGCCGGCTGCCAGAGGAACGGCGTTTCGTCCCCGGTTCGCTGGAGGATCGCGATGAAGTGTCCCTCGGCTTGCGCCAGGTGCGGCCACAGCCGGACCGTCGATGCCAGTTCGGCAGGTGGGCTAAGGGCGGGCGCGTCGCTGGGTTCGCCTGCCGCCGGCCACGCAACCCAGTCGGGTCGGCCAGCAGCAAAGCCAGACAGCCAGCGCGGTTCCACCAACTCAAAGTCGGGGTGCGACTGGAGAAAGCGCCAGATCACCCCTTCGTTTTCCTCCGGCGCAAAGGTGCAGGTCGCGTAGGCCAGTCGCCCACCCGGTCGGACAAGCTGCGCTGCGGAGTCGAGGATGCCCGTCTGGCGCAGCGCGCAGCCTTGCACATGCGCTTCGCTCCAGTAGGTGCGGGCGTCGTCGTTTTTGCGAAACATTCCCTCGCCTGAACAGGGTGCGTCGACCAGCACCCTGTCGAAGGCGCCCGGCCAGCGGGCCGCCAGCCGCTCAGGCGACTCGTTCAACACCACCGCGTTGCGGGTGCCCCAGCGTTCCAGGGTGCGGCGTAACACTTCGGCCCGGCTGCGGTCGATGTCGTTGGCCACCAAGACTCCCTGACCCGCCAGGAAATTAGCCATGTGGGTCGTTTTGCCGCCAGGCGAGGCGCACAGATCCAGCACCCGCTGTCCTGGCTGCGGCGCGAGCAGCGTGGCGACCGCCATGGTGCTGGGATCCTGAATGTAATAGAGGCCGGCGTCGTGGAACGGGTGCGTGCCGGCGTTGGCCTTGCGGTCCAGAAAGAAGCCCTGCTCACACCAGGGGATCGGTGTCAGCGGCCACGGGCTGCAGGCGGCAAAGTCTGCAACGCTGATCTTGAGCGTGTTGATGCGGATCGCGGGCACCGGCGTCTGGTTCAGTGCCGCCATGAATGGCACGAATTCCTCGTCCAGCAGCGCCGCCATGCGCGCCAGAAACGTCAGCGGCAGCGCGGTTTCACGTCCCATGGATCGGCTCCAGTTGAACCGCCAATAGCTCGGCCAGCGCGCTGGCGATCTCTGGCGGGGCGAGCGACCACTGCGGCGCAGACGGTGTCCAGCGGTGCAGCCCGGCTGCGACCGGCATCAGACAGCCGGCCAGCGGCAGCAACTGCGCCAGCCGCGCCAGCGTTGCACCGGTTTCTTCCTCTGCTGCGTTTTGCAAAGGGATCAAGCGCGCGTCGAGGCCGCGTGCTGCCAGCCAGGCATTGCCAGTCACAACTGCGGGCGCGTCGTTGGCGTCTTCAGCCAGCCAGCCGATGATTCTGGTGCTGGTAGTGATGCTGCGAACGCGGTAGACATCGTTCATGGTCGCAATGCTGATCTGACCGGGGGCGGTACGGTTGGCGGTGTCGTCGAGGGCGGCAAAGCTGAGCAGCGCGCCCGGATAGCAAAACGCCAGCAGCCGGGTCGCCAAACCACAGGCGCCCATGGCGATGGCAACGGTTGGGCCGGGTGCGTTGCGCAACAGTTCGAGCACAGGAACGACATCCGCCAGCCAGTTAGCATAACCCACGAGTTTGACGATATCTGCACCGGCGGTCCACAGCACCTCCGCCTGACCGGACAGCGCAGCGGGCATCCGCGTGAAATCGTGACGGGAAACAATGACGCGACTGCGCTGCCTGTTCAGGCTGGCAAGCTGGGCCCGCGCATCCCATTCCAGATCGACATACGCCGCGCCCAGGTCGGCCGCGGCGCGCAGCACGTCCAATCGGTCTTCCTCGCTGCCTTGCCAGCGACCACCCTCGCGCGGCGGCCGGCAGGTGACTACCAGCGGCAGCGGGCTGGTCTGCAACAGCCGGGGCAGGTCAAACTCGTGCATCAGGTCGAGGCGCAGCTCGGCCAGATCGGCACCGTCTGCGGCGCGCTGCAGCGCAGCCAGCGCGGAATCGGTGTCAGGAGCGGCGATGGAGACGGCCAAGAGGGTCATGGTGGGATGGATTGTACTTGATCCGGGAGGCAGCGACAAGCGGCCGGGGGCGCAATTCATTCCACCTGACGTTGACTGGGACGAAGAAATGGATTTGGCCGTGGCGCCTTGACCTGCGTTGGCGGCTGGGTGGCCAACGGTGCGCCGTTGGAAGCCGCGGAATCGATGGTGTAGCTGTCGATCAGTTCCCCGGAGCGGGTGATGAACTGAAATGTCATCTGGTCGGGCGTGGCCTCGATCAGCATCGCACCGGCGTCCTTGTTGTAGCGTGCCTGGCTGCCCGGCAGCGGGATCAAAAACCAATAGCGGCTGTCGCCGCCCAGACCGTTGACAAAATAGGGCAGGCCATCTACGTCCAGTCGTTCGTAGTCGTGGTCGTGGCCCGCCAGCACCGCGTCCGCGCCCCACTCGCCGAATGGCCAGCGCATGTAAGTCGTGGAGCCGTGCAAACCCGACGAGTAGGGTGCGTGATGCAACACCACCAGTTTCCAGGGCGCGTCGGAGGCTGCCAGCGCGTCTTGCAGCCAGCGCGCCTGGGGCGATGTCGCCGCGACGCCGTCCGGCTCGTGCGGGTCGCTGTCCAGCGTGAAGATGTGCACCGGGCCGAGACGCATATCGTAGTAGCGCTCCTGCCCCGGACCGTCAGGCAGCGAGAAGTAGTCCAAATACGGCTGCGGCACGGGTGGTTCGCCGGCGGTCGTTCCCCAATCGTGGTTGCCCAGCGCGGGAAAGAATTGGTTGGCAGCCGCGCCGTCGCCGTAGTCGCCGCGGTACGGCGCGATATAGTCGTTGAAGAAGCGGCCGATGACCGCGTCGATGTCCTCGGCCGCGCCGACCGGGTAGTTGTTGTCGCCGACGGTTAGCACATAGTCGGGTTGCCAACTGTGGATCAGCGCTGCGACATCCGCCTCGGTCTGGCTGCCATCGCCATAGTCGCCCACCACGGCAATGCGCAGCACACCGGGGTCTTGACTGGGCGGAAAGATCTGGGCGTGCGCCAGTGGCTTTACTGCGGCTGTGGCCAGAAACAGGAGGATCAGTGCAAAGGTTCGCAGGAGTGTTTTCATAGCTGCCAGTTGCACGACATTTGGTTCCCGGAGGTTCGCTCGTTCGGAGCACCGTGGTGAAGACGCGGCCCAAAATTAGTTGCCGCTTTGGCGTGATGCTCTGGCCGGTCTCCGACCGAGTCCAGCTACACACTCAATTCGATGGTGTCGTCCAGCCACACGCCAGCTACCAGTTCTACGTCCAACCCCAGCGCGCGGCTGAGTATGTCGGCGTTGCGGCTGGCGTCCCAGATTTCCATGCTGGCGTCGCCGTCGGCCATGGCCTCGATCTGGAGCCAGCCGTTGGCCTGGTCGAGATGGCAGCGCACGTCGCGCACAACCTGGCTGCGGCCACGCTCCAGAAACTCAGCGAGGCGCAGCATCCCCGAAAGAACCGGCAACGCGGTTTGATCCTCCTCGCTGAGCAGCGGCTCCAACTCGCCGGCTTTCGGTGACCCTTTGCGATGGTAACGCGTCAGCAGCGCCACCAGCCCGACTTCGCGCGGCGTGTAGCCGGGCAGTCCGCTGCTGCTGATGATGTAAGCCGAATGGTGGTGGTGGTAGTAGTAGTCGATGTGGTTGCCGATGTCGTGCAAGATGCCGGCCGCCCAGAGCAGCTCGCGGTAGATTGGGTCCAGCCCGTGCGCCGCTTGCAGCTGATCGAAAAGCCGCAGGCTCAGTCGCGTCACGTGTTCGCTGTGGACGACGTTGTACTCGAAGTTGCGCGCCAGGTTGAGAACGCTGAACTCGCGCAGGTTCGCGAAAACGGGATGCGGTTGGCCGGCCAGAAAGCGCTCGTAGAAAATGCCCTCGCGCAGCCCTTGCTGGCTGATGGTGATGCTGTCGAAGCCGCTGTGGTCCAGCAGCGCCGCATAGGCCAGCGCGCCGCTCTGAATGATGTCGGCGCGATCGGGGTCCAGGCCGGACAGCTTGCCGCGCTCTTTTTGGCTCATACGCCAGAATCGGCCGGCCATTTCCTGAACGCTGCCGGCTGCCAACTCGTAGCCGTTGACCATGTCCAGCGGGAAGCCAAGGCTGGCCTGCTCGATGCGGGCCAGGTTGCGCACGGTACCGCCCAGGGCCACCAGCCGGTCGCCGGGCCGCGTTCTGAACCATTCTATCGGCTCCAGATGCTCCTGCAGGAAGTGGTTTAGCCTGGTTACCGCGGATGGCTTGGACTCCTCGAAGCCGAGAAACAGATCGCTGAGCCGCAAAGCGCCCAGCGGCAGGCTGACGGCGCGGCCCGGCAGGCCGCCGCGGATTTCGACGATCTGTGCACTGCCGCCGCCAAGGTCGATGACGTAGCCTTCCCGCAGCCCGGTAGCATTGACTGCACCCAACGCACCGTAATATCCTTCCTGTTCGCCCGACAGCAGCCGCGGCTCCCAGCCTGTTTCGGCGCGGATGCGCGCCAGGAAGGACGCGCCGTTTTGCGCATCACGCACGGCGCTGGTGGCGGTCATGATCACGTCGTCCACGCCCTGCGAGCGGCAGAAGCTGGCGAACATGCGCATGGCCTGCGTGGCGCGGTTGACGGCAGCCGCACGCAGCACCATGCCATTGCCCATCCCCTCGCGCAGGCGCACGACCTCGCGCACTTCGTCGGTCAGGTGGAAACGGTAGCCCGGTTCGTATTCGTAGACCACCAGCCGGGTGGTGTTGGATCCCAGGTCGATAATGGCGATTCGTTGTATCATGGTTGCCACACATTATACACTACGGGCCGCCAAACCGGCCCCTGTCACGGCTCTGTTTGCCAGCGGGCGCGAAGAATTGACACAGTCGCCGGTTCGTCCTACAATCGCGTACGAAACCTGCCAGCAGCTGCCAGCAAACAATGCAATTTCAGAAGCGACCGATCTGGTGGCAGGCGGACAGAGAGATAATCACAGGACGGTTATGAACGACGACAACCCTGCCAGTAAGCACAAACATCAGCGCAACGGCACCACAACAGCCGCTGCGCATGCCGCTGTGCTTGACTGGCACCCACAACTCAATACGGGGTGTGAGGAGGCGCTGGCCGGGATGTTCGCACATTGCCGGAGAACCAGTTCCGTCTGATTCTGGGCGCGAAAGCCGCTGACAAACCCGTTCCATGGGCCTCCTCACATCAGCAAAGGAGGCTCATATGGAGCGGGTTTTTGATTTGGATTTGGTGCTGGCCGAGGTGCGCCGCGCGCTGGAGGCTGGCCAAGTCGAAGAGGCAGTGCGCGTCCTCAGCGACCAGCGCCCGGCCGACATGGTTGACGTGTTCTCGGAACTGGAGGAGGACGAGCAGGTCGATCTGCTGCCTCGTCTGGAGACGGAGGACTCGGCCGACGTACTGGAATATCTGGACGACCTCGAAGCGGCCGATCTGGCCGGCGAGCTGTCGGACACCGACCTGGCGCGCATCGTCGACGAGATGGAGCCGGACGAAGCGGCTGACCTGCTAGGCGACCTGGGCCCCGCCCGCAGCCGCGCAATCCTGGCCAAGCTGGAAGACCCCGACGAGATCAGCCCGCTGCTGATCTACCACGACAAGACAGCCGGCGGGCGGATGACCAGCGACCTGTTAGCGCTGCGCCGCCGCATGACCGTGGCTGATGCGTTGGACGCTGTGCGCATCGGCGCCCCGGTTTCCTCGGCTGAAACGCTCTACTTTCTCTACGTCGTGGACCGTGACAACCGACTGGTGGGGGTGACCTGCCTCTATGATCTGTTGCGTGCGGACGGCCAGGCGCTGGTGGGTGATGTCATGTCCCCCGATGTCATCTTTGTTGAGCCGGATCGGGACCAGGAAGAGGTGGCCCGGCTGATGACTCGCTACGGCCTGCTGTCGGTGCCCGTGGTCACGCCTGACCGGGTGCTGCTGGGCGTTATCACTCACGATGATATGGTGGATGTAATGGAGCAGGAGGCGACTGAGGACATCCAGAAGCTGGGCGCGACACAGCCGCTGGATCGCAACTACCTGGATACATCGGTTGTCACCGTCGCGCGCAAGCGCGTTGGCTGGCTGCTGTTGCTGTTCCTGACCGAAACCCTGACCGGCAGTGTATTGCGCCATTACGAGACTGAGCTGGCAGCTGTCGTATCGCTCTCCTTCTTCATTCCGCTGCTGATCGGCACGGGCGGCAACGCCGGCTCACAGACCACCAGCACCATCATCCGCGCGCTGGCGCTGGGCGAGATCAACCTGGGTGATGCCTGGCCGGTGCTGTGGCACGAGCTGCGCGTCGGATTAATGCTGGGTCTGGTGATGGGCGCGGTCGGTTTTGCGCGCGCGCTGATGTGGCACACCCCGTTCACCGTTGCCCAGGCAGTTTCGCTGGCGCTGTTGTCCATCGTCGTCTGGGCCAACGTCGTCGGCTCGCTGCTGCCGCTGCTGGCCAGCAAGCTGCGCGTCGATCCCGCCATCGTTTCCGGTCCGTTCATGAGCACGCTGGTGGACGCCACCGGTCTGCTGATCTATCTGCAGGTCGCCAAGATGATTTTGGGGATTTGAGACGCCGTGGAAAGACTTCGGAAATCGCCGAGCGTCCTTGATCAGCAGGCTGCGACGATGGGCACTCTCGCTTGTTGACCGGCGACTTCCGAAGTCTGGGCGTGAACTCACAAAACATGACCCCGATCATTGCCAAGAGCTGTGAGTTGTGAGATCATCATGCTACGCATGACGCAGCGCGACCTGAAAGGATCATCATGGACAAAGCAAACGACAGCCCCGGCCTTTTCTCACCGCTTGAACTGCGCGGCGTGACCGTGCGCAACCGGCTGTGGATTTCGCCCATGTGCCAGTACTCAGTCTTCGCGGAGGACGGCGTTCCAACGGACTGGCATCTGGTTCACTACGGCAGCCGGGCGGTCGGCGGCGCTGGCCTGATTCTTGTTGAAGCGACCGCCGTGGAAGCGCGCGGCCGCATCAGCGCCCAGGATCTTGGCCTGTGGCAGGACGACCAGATCGATGCCTACAAGCCCATCGTTCGTTTCATGGCTGAGCACGGCGCGCTGCCGGGCATTCAACTGGCGCACGCGGGCCGTAAGGCTGCCGTTCCCGGCGCCATCGCGCCCAGCGCGCTGGCATTCTCTGAGCACTACCAGACGCCAGCCGAGATGAGCAAGGACGACATTCAACACGTGATCGACGCGTTCCATCTTGCAACATTGCGGGCCAGGGATGCCGGCTTTCGCGCCCTGGAGATCCACTCGGCTCACGGCTATCTGCTGCACCAGTTCCTGTCCCCATTGGCCAACCAGCGCGATGACAACTATGGCGGCAGCTTCGAAAACCGCATCCGGCTCCATCTGGAGGTGGTGCGGGCGGTCAGGGCGGTGTGGCCGGAGAGACTGCCATTGTTCGTGCGGATCAGCGCGACCGATTGGGCCGACGGTGGTTGGGACATCGATCAGAGTGTCGAGCTGGCGCGGCGATTAACGGTCGAAGGTGTTGATCTGGTCGATGTTTCGTCGGGTGGGTTGACGCCGGACCAACAAATCAAGCCTGGGCCAGCCTACCAGACCCCGTTCGCCGAACGCATCCGCCGCGAAGCCGGAATCGCCACTGCCGCGGTTGGATTGATCACCGACGCACGCCAGGCAGATGCCATCGTGCGCGATGGCAGAGCCGACGCGGTGTTTATAGCGCGCCAGTCCTTGCGCGATGCCTACTTTCCGCTGCATGCTGCCAGAATTCTGGGCAGCGAGCCGCCCGTCCCAACCCAATACCGGCGCGCGTGGTGAGCGAACACAGGAGGTCCAAATGCTGGTCATTTCTTACGATCTGGAAGTTTTCACACCGCCCTGTTCCCCCGGCGCACTGACCTTCAGCGCGATTGCGCGGCTGCAAGGCAACATCGCGCCCGCGTTGCCCTACCTGAATGCAGTATTGCCCAACGCCGTCTACAATCCAGGCGCGCCGGCGCTGGTCTGGAAGGACGGCCGTCGCCACGTGGTGTTTCACGCCGACCATCTGGCTGTCAGCAATCTGGAGGATCGCAACGCGGCCGTGGAACAGGTGGAGCGCCTGGTGCGGCTGGTGAACGAGACGTGGCAGGAGCGGGGACAGATCGAGCCGAGCTATGCTGTGCGCCAGCGTCCGACGCCGATGATGCTCTACAAGCTGTTGCCGGGTACGAACTGCCGCGAATGTGGCCAGGCAACCTGTTGGAACTTCGCGTTGAAGCTGGGAGCGGGTCAGGTGACTGTGGCAGACTGCCGGCCGCTGGCTGATCCGATCTATGCTGACCGCCGTGCCCAACTGCTTGCGTCAGTGATCGAAGATCAATTTGTGTAGCGTGTCCGGCTGTTCCGGCCACTGGCCGGCGTGCTGAAGGATATGGATGGCGTGACTGACCACTTGCCGCCCGGGCAGCACAGTGTCGTCGACGTCCATAGCAGGCAGGCGGTGGACGTAGGCATTGCTCAGGCGGAGGCTGGCAACCAGCAGCGCAACCGGATCCGTCATGGCAACCCGCAGGTCAAACTCATCGTCACTGCCCGTCCATTCAGCCCGCAAACGTGCCAGTTCTGCTTCGAATTCCGGTACGAGGATTTCCACCAGGCCGGTGGTGTCGGCGAGATCGAAGAATGGGGCGGGAGAACTGAGGTTGCAACTGATTTCGTTCTCGTTTTGGTCCACTGTCAGATTACCCCCGAAGGAAAATCCTTCGACAAGGTCGCCGTCCTGTGCAACGATATAAAAGAGGCCGGGAGCCAGGCTGTAATCGCGATGGGGCATGGTCCAGGAATGGGTCAGGTAGACGTGCCCCACGCCCTTGTCCTGGACAACCGGAAAAACCGCGGTCTGGGTAGGAAAGTACCAACCGTTTTCACTGCTTGCCAGGAACACATCGACCGCAGCATGGCCCAGCGGCGGCGAATAGGAGGACGGATGAAAGAAATAGCCAAATCGTTCAAACTGAGTCATGGACTGTGTCAGGTTTTGCAAGCGCTTCAGTGATAGACGCGAACCATTTCTCAGTATACACGCAACGTGAAAGGCCGCACAATGAATGTCTCTGACAACTTAGGCGTATCAACATGGCGAACACGCGTCCAGATCTATGAACTGGATTCGCTGGGCCATGTCAACAATGCCAACTACTTTCCCTTCTTGCAGCAGGCCACAGAAGAAGCATGGCCCCAGGCCACCAACTGGGAACTGGCAAAACTTTCGATGGAGTACGTCATCCCGGCGCTGCACGGCACTGAACTGGCTGTACACGTCTGGCCGGAAGATGTCACCGCAGACGGTCTTTCGCTGGGTTACGCCATCGAACGAATCGCCGATCTAGTGGTGATTCTGCGCGCCCGGTTGGTCTGGAAAACAGCAAAGAGCCAGGACACTGCGCCCGGGCAACCTACCGTCCAACCCGCTGCTGACCTGCCCAGAGATTACCTGCTCAAGCCGGCGCGTCAGGCCACAGAGATTCCCAACGGGCGGCAGTTTCTCTTGCAACACAAGGTGCGCGGTTACGAGGTCAGCAGCGACGGCGCGGTGTCAGCTACGCAGGTGCTGCGCTGGACGGAAGAAGCGCGTGCCAGCGCAGCTCAGGAGATCGGTTGGAGCTATCAGCGGATGGGTGAGGAGGACTTCGTGGGCGTGGTCACTCGCCACGAGTTTGAGTTCGTGCGAATGCCGCGCGCGGGTGACATAGTAGAGGTTGCCAGCTGCATCTACGAGGCGCGTAGGGTCCGAGGCACCTGGCGGCACGAACTGACGTGCAACGGTGCGCCGGCGGCCACGGCGCTCGTCAGCGCCGGCTTTCTGAACAGCGCCGGCCACCCCAACCCGCCGCCCAAGGGACTTGTCGATGGATTGATCGGTCAAGCTGGCGACGGATCGTGATCAAGATTCGGGCTGGCCGACGGCCTGCTCACGCAGCACGGCAGGTGTGGGTTGCGGTCTGCCGGTCGCGAGATCGATGAAGCAAGTGGTCTGCCGGGCCGCAGCTCGCAGCTCGCCGTTGACCGTAAACTCGGCCTGCAGCACCTGGCGAACCCGGCCGATCTCCGCGGCCCACAGGGTACCGATCAGCGGGTCGAACAGGCGCACCGGCTGCTTGTAGTCGATCTCCGTCCGCAGCAGCACCGGCGCGATGCCCAGTTCCTGCATCGCTGTATCCAGCGGGAAGAACTTGGCCAGAGCTTGCAAGCGCAGATCCTCCAGCCAGCGCACGTAGACGATGTTGCTGACGATGCCGACGAAGTCGATGTCGTAGGTGCGAACGGTGAAGTTGAGCGTGACCTGGAAGGGTTTTGTGGGCATAGTTCACATGGCTGGGTTGTGATACGAACGTGGCGCACGACGTGGAGCAGCGCCATTGTACACCGCCCGTAGCGTATGATCAAAGCGTCAGTGGCTGTTGACCTGCACGACAAGCTGCGGGTCTACCACCGCAATGGCGTGCAGGAATACCTGGTGCTGCTGGCGTTGGAGCGGGAAGTGCGTTGGTACAACTGGCAAACGGGCGAGGACCGGGTGATCGTTGCCGACGACGACGGCATCATGCGCAACCAGCTTTTTCCTGGACTATGGCTGAACGCGGAGCGCTTCTGGCAGGGCGATGTGGCGGGTGTGCTGGCAGCGTTGCAGCAAGGGCTTGCCACGGAAGAACACGCCGCGTTCGCGCAGCAACTGGCTGCGACTGCCTCCAACAAAATCGTTTGACATCCTGAGCATGCTGTGGCATAATCGCCCGCACAACTGAAAACACCAAAGACTACGAACCGGAAGAGTGTCTGTCGAAGCGGGTTCCAGAGAGCCGGCGGCTGCTGAAAAGCCGGCAACAGCGCCGACAGGATCGTGCACAACGCACGGGCAAACGTGGACCGGGGAGTCGAGAAGTGAACAATGGTTGATTGGTGAATAGTGAATTGGAAAATGGTTCACGCCAGAGCGCCGTCCGTTCCGGCGATTAGCAACTCACCCATTCACGAATTCACAATTCTCCATTAACTAGCTTCCTCCGGAGACGCCACCGTTATCAGGGCGCTGGAGATCGTTTCCGCTAGTCAGTGAACAGTCATCAGTAGGCAGTTATCAGTGTCTGATAACTGATTACCGATCACTGATTACTGATCACCGAAAACCGTCTCCGCAGAGTGAGGCTGGCATGACGTTCCCTGCGCCGCATCGCAGGGTTTTGTTTTCCCAGCCTAACCAGGGTGGCACCGCGAGAACGCCTCTCGTCCCTGCAAGCGCACGACCGTGCGCGGGACGATGGGCGTTTTTCTTATTCTCGTACTCATCCTCTTACTCCTACTCTGCCAAATTTCGAGTATGAGTAAGAGTGCGAGGACGAGTACGAGCAAAAGACCGAGCAGGAGAGCCTATCATGACACGAAAACGAATTCTCACCGGCGACCGGCCCACGGGCAAGCTGCACCTGGGCCACTACATCGGCAGCCACCGCCACCGGCTGGCGTTGCAGGATCAGTACGAGTGCTTCTTCCTGATCGCTGACCTGCACATGCTGACCACCAAGAACACCAAGGATGACATTCTGGCCATTGCTGACAACGCTCGTGCCATCGTCCTGGACCAACTGGCCATCGGCATCGATCCCGCCAAGGTAACGTTCTACCTGCAATCAGCCGTGCACGAGATCTACGAGTTGCAGTTGCTGCTCAGCGGGCTGGTGACGGTGGAGCGCCTGCAGCAGTTGCCGACCATCAAGGACATGGCCGACGCGGCCGGGCTGGACCAGATACCCTACAACCTGCTGGGCTATCCTGTTCTCCAGTCGGCTGACATCCTGATGCCGCGGGCGCATCTGGTGCCGGTCGGCAAGGACAACGAGAGCCACGTCGAGTTGAGCCGGCAGATCGCTCGCCGTTTCAACAATGCCTATGGCGAGGTCTTTCCCTTGCCGGAGCCGTATGTCATCGGCGGCACGCTGGTGGGCACCGACGGGCAAGCCAAGATGAGCAAGAGCCTGGACAACGCCATCCTGCTCAGCGACGACGCGGCTACGGTGCGACGGCGAGTCTTCAGCATGTACACCGACCCCAACCGCATCAGCGCTGACATCCCCGGCACGGTCGAAGGAAATCCGGTCTTCGAGTACCACGACTTCTTCAATCCGAACAAGGAAGAGGTCGAGGATCTGAAAACCCGCTACCGCGCCGGCCGCGTTGGTGACGTCGAAGTCAAGGAGAAGCTGGTGATCGCGCTCAACAACTTCCTGGATCCGATGCGTGAGCGGCGCGCGTACTACGAAGCGCAGACCGGCTACGTGGACGAGCTGCTCTACGAAGGCACGCAGCGAGCGGCTGCCGAAGGCCGGGCGACGCTGATGGAAGTCAAGAAAGCCATGGGCCTGACCGGCGTATGGAACCGCATCAGCAGAGCGGCCGAGAAGCGGCGCAAAAAACTTGCCGTAACGAGTGATGCGTAATACGTAAGGATATGGTAACCATGAACTTCGTAGAATGGAGTGAGACCGTGTCGGCAGCAATCCGAAACGATGTGCTGTGGACAGTGAAGGCATACCAGATGGCGTTATTCGCAGCGGATATTGCCTGGCCCGATGTCACCAAATTGATGGGTGATCCGCGCACGCGCGCTTTATCGGACCAGTTGTATCGGGCTGTAGGATCCGTGAGCGCGAACATCGCCGAGGGCTATTCCCGCCGATCGGGCCGTGATCGCGCCCGCTTCTACGAGTACGCTCTAGGTTCGGCGCGCGAAGCAAGAGATTGGTACTACAAGGGTCGTCACCTGCTCGACCCTGTCGCTGTTGAACACCGCCTTCGTCTGTATTCACAGATTATCCGGCTGCTCCTGACGATGATTCCCAAACAGCGTCATGCTGAACTGACCGACCGGGAACTCAAGGAGGAAAGCGCGACCTACGAAATCCATCCCTTCGACCCGCTGGAAGATGCGCCTCTCTCATGACACACGTTGCCGATTGCGCAATACGCATCACGCATTACTCAATACCCTACGTGCTTGGTTCCGCAAAGGACAACTCCCATGATCGCATTCATCGACAACTACGACTCGTTTACGTATAATCTGGTGCAGTACATCGGCGAGGTGATGCTGGAGGACCGGCTGGGCGATCCGCTGACCGACCTGCGCGTCTGGCGCAACGACCAGATCGACGTCGAGGAACTGGCCGAGCTCAACCCGGCGCGCATCATCATCTCGCCGGGACCTGGCACACCGCAACAGGACAGCGGCGTCAGCAACGACGTCATCCGCCACTTCTACAAGACGACGCCGATTCTGGGCGTTTGCCTGGGCCAGCAATGCATGGGTCACGTCTTCGGCGGCGTGGTCACCCGCGCGCCGCGGCTGATGCACGGCAAGGTGTCGCCGGTCTACCACACCGGCAAGGGCGTGTTCGCCAACCTGCCAAGCCCGTTCCAGGCGACTCGCTACCACTCGCTGATTGTTCAGGAGCCGCTGCCGCCGGAGTTGGAGCTCACCGCGTTCACCATGGAAGGCGAAGTGATGGGTGTGCGCCACCGCGAATATCATTCGTGTGTCGGTGTCCAGTTCCATCCGGAGAGCATCCTGACCGAGCACGGCAAGGACATCCTGCGCAATTTTCTGACGCTTGGTAAGTAGACAGGTATGCAAGTAGAAAAGTAAACAGGTAGACAAGTAGGCAGGAGGGCGCGCCGGGTTGCCTTGTCTCCTTGTTTACCTGTTTACCTGTGTACCTGTGTACCTCCCAAGGAGACCCCATGATCCAACAAGCCATTGCTGCGCTGCTCGACCGGCGCGACTTGACCGAGGACGAAGCCTACGCGACCATGATGGAGATCATGACCGGCGAAGCGACGCAGGCGCAGGTCGGCGGCTTCCTGGTCGCGCTGCGCATGAAGGGCGAGACGGTGCCGGAGATCGCCGGCTGTGCACGCGCCATGCGCGCCAACGCGATCGCGGTGACGCCACATCACCGCCCGCTGACCGATATCGTCGGCACCGGCGGCGACCACAGCGGCACCTTCAACATCTCCACCACCGCGGCTTTCGTCATCGCCGGCGCCGGCGTGCCCGTCGCCAAGCATGGCAACCGCTCCATCACGAGCAAGGCGGGCAGCGCAGACGTGCTGGGCGCGCTGGGCGTCCGGCTGGACATCGACGCCGAGCAGGTGGCGCACTGCATCGACGAGGCCGGCATCGGTTTCTGTTACGCCGTCAACCACCACCCGGCCATGCGCTACGCCATTGGTCCGCGGCGCGAACTGGCCGCCCGCACCGTGTTCAACATCCTCGGCCCGCTGACCAATCCGGCCAGCGCCGAATACATGGCGATCGGCGTGTTCAGCCCTGACCTGACCGAATCCATGGCGGGCGTGCTGGGCCGGCTGGGCACGCTGGCAGCCATCGCCGTCCACGGCCACGGCGGGCTGGACGAATTGAGCCTCAGCGGCCCAAACCAGGTCAGCGAACTGCGCGACGGAAACCTCCGCACCTATTTCCTGGACGCGCAGGAACTGGGCCTGCCGCGCGCCAGCCTGGCTGATCTGAAAGGGGGCGACGCGGCCGACAACGCCTTGATCACCCGCCGCGTGCTCAGCAGTGAAGAGCGCGGCCCCAAGCGCGACGCCGTCCTGCTCAACGCCGCGATGGGCTTGGCCGTGCCCGACGGCGACTGGCCCGGCGGTCTCGCCCGCGCCCGCGCAAGCATCGACAGCGGCGCGGCTGTGCGCGCGTTGGACCGAATGATCGAGGTCAGCAACCAGTAATCAGTGATCAGTAGTCAGTAGTCAGTCGGAGCAATCCGCCATTTCCCTGATTTCCCTTGTTTCCCTTCCGCCCATCCCGGAGTTCCCATGCCATCCAAGAAACCGCTGCCCGCCCGAGAAGTTCGCCTGCGCCACCAGGGCAAGATGCTCGACGAGATCATGCGCCACAAGCGTGAGGAAGTGCCAAAACGCATGGCGATCGTGTCCATCACCGGCCTGCGCGCGCTGGCAGAGACCGTGCCCGATGCGCTGGACTTCGCCGCCGCGCTGCGTCAGCCGGGCGTCAGCCTGATCGCGGAGGTCAAGAAGGCCAGCCCCAGCCGTGGCTTGCTCTGCCGTGACTTCGACCCGGCGTTGCTGGCCAGCGTGTATGCCTGCGGCGGCGCAGCAGCCATCTCAGTCCTCACCGATGCGCGCTTCTTCAGGGCCAGTTGGAATACCTGACGACGGTGAAAGAGACGGTGGCTGGCGAAATGGAAAAGAAGGAAAAGAGGGTAAGAAATGAAACGCAGTCGACCAATCTGCCAGTGTCCCAATCTACCATTCCTCCGGTCTTGCGTAAGGATTTCATATACGACCCATACCAGATCGTTGAGGCGCGGTGGCGGGGGCGATGCGCTGCTGCTGATCGTGGCGGTGCTGGGCGACAACGAGCTGCGCAGCCTGCTGGCCGAGACGCGCCGCTACGGCATGGAGGCGCTGGTGGAGGTGCACGACGAGGAGGAGGTCGAGCGCGCGCTGCAAGCCGGCGCGCGCAGGTCATCGGCGTCAACAACCGCGACCTGCGCACCTTCGACGTCGATCTCGCCACCACCGAGCGGCTGCGTCCCCTGATCCCGGCGGACCGGGTGCTGGTCAGCGAAAGCGGCATCCATACGGCCCGGACGACGTGCGCCGTCTGGCGACATCGGCGTCAACGCCATGCTGGTGGGCGAGAGCCTGGTGACAGCCAGACCGGGAGGACCGGCAGGGTAAGGCGCGAGCTGGTGCGGGCGGGACAAACCAGTAGTTAACGGTCATCGGATAATGGCCAATGAGCAGGAATAAGGCGCTCGTCATTGCGAGCCGCTGCGGCGAAGTCAATCCCTCTGAACCACCGAAGAGATTGCTTCGCGGCAGCTCGCAACCCTGCGCCGCCCGCCAGGTCGATGTGACATTCGTGGCTTCCTTGGGCCGCCAGGTAATCAATCACGCTTGATGCTGGGCTATAATGCTGTCGCGTTTCCACGGCTGAAAGCGAGTTCCCATGAGTTCCTCCCAATTCCCTTCCTACCACATGACCCCCGACGAGTTCCGGCGCTATGGCCGCGAGGTCGTCGACTGGATCGCCGACTACTACGAGCGCATTGAGTCGTATCCGGTGTTGTCGCAGGTGCAGCCGGGCGAGGTGCGCGCCGGACTGCCGGCCCAGGCGCCGCCGCAGGGCGAGCCATTTTCGGCGCTGCTGGCAGACATCGAGCCGCTGATCATGCCCGGCATCACCCACTGGCAGTCGCCCAACTTCTTCGCCTTCTTCCCGGCCAACGCGTCGTTTCCCGCCATGCTGGGCGACATGCTGTCGTCGGGGCTGGGCGTGCAGGGCATGTTGTGGGCCACCAGCCCGGCCTGCACGGAATTGGAGACGCATGTCCTCGACTGGCTGGTGGACATGTTGGGGCTGCCGGGCAAGTTCAAGTCCAGCGCGGCTGGCGGCGGAGTGATCCAGGACACGGCCAGCAGTGCGGTGTTGGCAGCGCTGCTGGCTGGACGTGAGCGGGCCACCGGCTATCAGAGCAACGCGACCGGCGGCGACGGCCGGCTGGTCGCCTACACGTCCAGGGAGGCGCACTCGTCGGTCGAAAAAGCGATGATGGTCGCCGGGCTGGGCAGCGAAAACCTGCGGCTGATCGAGGTCGACGAGGCGTACGCGATGAAGCCGGAAGCGCTGGCGCGGCAGATCGAAGCGGATCGCGCAGCCGGGCTGATCCCCTGTTTCGTCTGTGCGACGGTCGGCACCACCTCGTCCAACGCGATGGACCCGGTGCGCGCCATCGGCGAGATCTGCCGGGCGGAGGGCGTGTGGTTCCACGTCGATGCCGCGATGAGCGGCACGGCCGCGCTCTGCCCCGAGTTTCGTCATTTCCAGGACGGGCTGGAACTGGCCGACAGCTACGCGTTCAACCCGCACAAGTGGATGTTCACCAACTTCGACTGCGACTGCTTCTGGGTGGCCGACCGGGCCGCGCTGATCAGGACGCTGAGCATCCTGCCGGAGTATCTGAAGAACCAGGCCACCGAGTCGGGCGCGGTCTTCGACTACCGCGACTGGCACGTGCAGCTTGGCCGGCGCTTCCGCTCGCTGAAGCTGTGGTTCGTCATTCGCCACTACGGCGTCGAGGGCTTGCAGTATCACGTCCGCCGCCACGTGGAGCTGGCCCAGGAGTTTGCCGGCTGGGTGGAGGCTGACCCGGACTTCCAGCTTGCCGCGCCCGCGCCGCTGAACCTGGTCTGTTTTCGCCATCGCGGCGGCGATGAAACCAATCGCGCCTTGCTTGCGCAACTGAACAATAGCGGCGACCTCTACCTGACTCACACCGTGTTGTCGGGCCGCTACACGTTGCGCCTGTGCGTTGGGCAGACGTGGACCGAAGCCGGACACGTCCAGCGCGCCTGGCAGCGCATCCAGCAAGCGGCCGCCGCCTTGTAGGACGATTTTCCAAATCGTCCGCTGGCTTTGTGAGTGCGGAGAGACGATTTGGAAAATCGTCCCACGACGGACCGAAGCATGGATTCATTGGAGAGTATGAACAGCGCGCCGGACAACCGTGTCAAGGTCAAGATCTGCGGGCTGACCAACCTGGAGGACGCGCAGGTGGCGGTGGAGGCGGGCGCTGATCTGCTGGGATTCATTTTCTACGAGAAGTCGCCCCGCTACGTCGATCCACGAGTTGTGGCTGACATCGTGAGCGCCATCAAGCGTGCTGCCGCAGTGCCGCTTTGCGTCGGCGTTTTCGTCAACGCCGGGCCGGAGCAAATCTTGGAAACATTGGCGTACTGCGCGCTGGATCTGGCCCAGTTGCACGGCGAGGAAGACCCGGCAACCCTGGCGGCGCTGGCCGGCCGATCGTTTAAGGCGCTGCGTCCTCGTACCGTGGTTGAAGCCGAAGATGCGGCCATCCGTTTCTCGCCGTACAGCCCGCCCGCCGGCCCTGACATTCTGCTGGACGCCTGGCACCCGGCGCTGCGAGGCGGCAGCGGTGAAACCGGCGACTGGCACCTCGCCGCCGGGCTGGCCGGCCAGTACCGCGTGCTGCTGGCCGGCGGATTGACACCTGGCAACGTGGCCGACGCCATCCGCCAGGTCGCTCCCTGGGGCGTCGATGTCGCCAGCGGCGTCGAGGCTGCTCCCGGACGCAAGGACCACGATCGTGTGCGCGAGTTCGTGAGGACTGTAGTCAGTTGTCAGTGAACAGCACCCTAACGCAGTTCAATCGCCATTGAGGCAACGGCCACTTATGCGATATTTCCGATCACTGATTGCCGATCGCCGAGCACTGATTACTGGTGACTGATCACTGATCACTGGCTACCCGGTCACTGACACAAGCGAGGCAACCCAATGCGCGTTGGACTGATCAGCGACACCCATTTCCCCACCGTGGCAACCCGTCTGCATCCGGCCATCTTTCAGGTGTTCGAGGGGGTTGACCTGATTCTGCACGCCGGCGACCTGACCGGGCCGGATGTGATCTCGATTCTGGAGCAGATCGCGCCGGTGATTGCGGTGCGCGGTGACCAGGATCAGGGATTGGATCACCTGCCGGTGCAGCAGGTGCTGGAGTTGGGCGGCAAGCGCATCGGGCTGGTGCATGGCAACCGGCCGCGCTGGCTGGAATGGCCCGGCTTCACCTGGAACATGTTCTTCGGCCAACGCTGGTTTCTCGCGCCGCGCTTCTACGTCAGCGTGGTGCGTCGCTTCGAGGGCGAGAACGTGGACTGCATCGTCTGCGGCCACGTCCACCGGCCATTCATCGGTGACGTCAACGGCACCCTCGTGGCCAATCCCGGCAGCGCGTACATCAACATCCTCGACCGGCGCACGCAGCCGGGGCAATACGTGTCGGTGGGCATGCTGGAGATCAACGGCGGCAGCCTGCAGGCGTCCATCGTGCCGCTGCCGGAGCGCTGGCAGGAGTTGCAACGCGAGTGGTTTGGGAACGTCGAGCGTGAGGCGTGAAACGTGGCGCGCGATTGACGAGTGCGAGGGAAGGAACGTATGACTTATCCTTTGAATGACGACAAGCCGCTGGGGGAAAGCCTGGGCTGGCAGCGCATCGCTACCAGCCGGCTCTACCAGAGCCACTGGCACAATCTGCGCCAGGACCAGGTCGTGCTGCCGGCCGGCCAGGAAATCACCTTCACCTACCAGGAGCACCCGGGCTTCGTCACCGTCGTGCCGGTCACCGATGACGGCCAGATTATCCTGCTGCGGTCCTACCGCTACGC
Source organism: Anaerolineales bacterium (assembly GCA_020634615.1). GTDB lineage: Bacteria > Chloroflexota > Anaerolineae > JAAEKA01 > JAAEKA01 > JACKBK01. The sequence goes on along the minus strand of JACKBI010000001.1, from coordinate 159,272 downwards.
CGTGGACGATTGGTGCTGGGAACTGCCGGCCGGCGGGCTGGGCGACAAGCCGGACGTCTCGACGGAAGAGGTGGCGCGCCAGGAACTGGCCGAGGAGACCGGCGCCGTGTGCCGCTCGTTGAATATGATCGGCTGGTTTTACGCGATGAACGGCACATCCGACGCCCGTTGCACAGTATTCATCGCCCAGGGAGCGCACATCAACGGTGCGACCGACCTGGAAGCGACCGAACTCAGCGAGGTACATCTTGTGCCTGTCGCGCAGGCGATGCAGATGGCGCGCGACGGACGGATCAGCGACGGCGACAGCGCGCTGGCTCTGCTGCGCTGCGAGCCGATGCTGCTGGGCAAGCAGCACAATCTGGAGGTGGTGGCGTACGACCCGACCTGGCCGCTGCTGTTCGAGGCTGAGGCGGCGCGGCTGGCCGTCATCTTTGGCGAGCAACTGGCCGCGATCCACCACATGGGCAGCACATCCGTGCCCGGCATCTGGGCGAAACCGGTGATCGACATCATGCCGGTCGTGTACGACATCGAGGCGGTGGACAACCTGAACGACCTGATGAGTGCGCTGGGCTACATCCCCAAGGGCGAATATGGCATTGCCGGCCGGCGCTTTTTCAACCTCTGCGACGGTGAGCGGCGCATGTTCAACGTGCATGTCTACCAGGTTGACAACCCGGAAATCGCCAACCATCTGGACTTTGTGGAATACCTGCGGGCGCATCCTGACGAGGCGGCGGCCTACGGCGCGCTGAAGCGCGACCTTGTGCTGCGCTACGCTGACAAGATTGACAGCTACACCGATGGCAAGACTGATTTCATCGTTGCGACACGTGATATCGCACAACAAGAAAAAGAGGCCCGATTGAATGTCTGACAGTGTGGATTTTCTGACCTATCGCTACCCGGATGAGAACGGTCGTTTCGGTCCCTACGGCGGCCGCTTCGTGCCGGAAACGCTGATGCCTGCGCTGGAGGAGCTGGAGCAGGCCTATTTGCAAGCGCGCAACGACTCGACCTTCCAGGCTGAGCTGCAGCGATTGTTCCTGACCTACGTTGGCCGGCCGACTCCGATCACTCACGCCCGGCGGCTGAGCGAACAGTTGGGCGGCGCGCAGATCTACCTCAAGCGCGAGGACCTGGCCCACAGCGGCGCCCACAAGATCAACAACGCGCTGGGCCAGGCGCTGCTGGTCAAACGGATGGGCAAGCGGCGCATCGTGGCCGAGACCGGCGCGGGCCAGCACGGCGTTGCTACCGCCACCGTTTGCGCGCTGCTGGGCATCGAGTGCGTCGTCTACATGGGTACGGTGGACATGGCGCGCCAGGCGCCAAACGTCTTCCGCATGAAGCTGCTGGGCGCCGAGGTGCGCGGCGTGGACAGCGGCAGCCGGACGCTCAAGGACGCCATCAATGAGGCAATCCGCGACTGGGTGACCAATGTCGGCGACACCCATTACCTGCTGGGCTCGGCGCTGGGGCCGCACCCCTACCCGACGATTGTGCGCGATTTCCAGAGCGTCATCGGTCGTGAGGCCAGGCGACAAATGCTGGACCCGGCGGCCGGCGGGCCGGGACGTTTACCCGACGCGATTGTGGCCTGCGTCGGCGGCGGCAGCAACGCCATCGGCATCTTCCACCCCTTCCTGGCCGACACACAGGTGCGTCTGATCGGCGTCGAGGCAGGCGGGCGCGGCATCGAATCGGGCGAGCACGCCGCCCGCTTCGCTGATCCGGCGCTGGCGCGCCTGGGCGTGCTGCACGGCACCAAGAGCTTCGTGATGCAGGACGCCGACGGCCAGATCGCGCTGACCCACTCCGTCAGCGCCGGGCTGGACTACGCGTCGGTGGGACCGGAGCACGCTCTGCTGCGCGACCTGGGGCGCAGCGAATACACCTATGCCACCGACGACGAGGCGCTGGCCGGCTTCAAGCTGCTGTGCGAGACCGAGGGCATCATCCCCGCCCTGGAAAGCGCGCACGCCGTCGCGCATCTGGTCAAGCTGGCGCCGGAGCTGGGCAAGGACGCCATTATCCTGGTCAACCTAAGCGGGCGCGGGGACAAGGATCTGGACACGGTGATGTCGGCAATCGGACAAAGCTGATGGGCTTGGCAGGTTTGGCGGGATTAACTATAATTCAACCAGGTTGAGGATAAGGAATTGTGTGAACCATGCCGATTGATAGTGGTCTATCTCCAATTCATCCAGGCGAGCTTCTGGCCGAGATCCTGACTGACTGGGGGATCTCTCAAGCGCAGTTTGCACGCGCGATTGGCGTATCTCCTATGCGGATATCCCACGTCGTCAACGGGTCGCGTCCTGTAACGGCTAAGCTTGCTCTGCGTTTCGGACGTGCATTCGGCCAGTCGCCGCAGTACTGGTCGAAGCAGCCGATGCCGAACGTTTGGTGAACCTGGTTGCCCTGGCGCAATCGCGCAACATCTCCGTAGATGTCTTGATGGACCAACTCGGCATTCGGCGATCCGTATTCGGTTGATACCTGATACCGGCGCGGAGGCAAGCCATGACAAGTTCACTTGAGTTCTCTCCAGGCTACGTGGAACTGCTCGAACAACTCAAGACGCGCATTCGCTCGGCGCGCTTGCAGGCTATACTGGCAGTGAATCGCGATCTCATCCAGCTCTACTGGGAGATCGGGCGGACGATTTTGGAGCGACAGGAGCGCGAGGGTTGGGGCGCCAAGGTCATCGAACGGCTGGCGGCGGACCTGCGCCATGAGTTCCCTGACATGCGCGGGCTGTCTCGAGCCAATCTTTTCTACATGCGCGCATTCGCTGGAGCGTATCAGGATGAGCAATTTGTCCAGCAAGCTGCTGGACAATTGCCCTGGTACCACAATGTAGTGATCTTTACCCGACTCAAGGACCCCGAACTGCGCGAGTGGTATATCCGTGCTTGCCTTGAGCATGGCTGGAGCCGGGCCGTGTTAGAGGCACAGATCGAGACCAGCCTGCACGAACGGCAAGGGAAGGCTATCACCAATTTTGCACGCACCTTGCCTGCACCGGCGTCCGAGTTGGCCCAGCAACTGCTCAAGGATCCCTACAACTTCGACTTCCTCACCCTGCACGACGAGGCGGTCGAACGCGACCTGGAGCGCGGGCTGCTGGACCATCTGCAGGGTTTCATGCTGGAACTTGGCGCCGGCTTCGCCTTCGTGGGCAGCCAGCATCGGCTCGATGTCGGCGGTGAGGACTTCTATATCGACTTGCTGTTCTACCATCTCAAGCTGCGCTGCTATGTAGTTGTTGATCTGAAGATGGGCGCGTTCAAACCTGAATACGCGGGCAAACTCAATTTCTACTGTTCAGCGGTAGATGATCTTTTGGGCCACGCACAAGACAATCCGACAATTGGCATCCTGTTGTGCAAGAGCAAGAACAACGTCATCGTCGAATATGCTCTGCGCGACGTAGCCAAACCGCTTGGCGTTGCAGAGTATCGTCTGGCGCAGGTGTTGCCCGAATATCTGAAAGGCAGCCTGCCAACGGTGGAGCAGTTGGAGACAGAGCTCAGGGCGGTGGAGAGGAAGGTAATGCGTGAGGCGTAGAACAGGCAGTTCAGCACCTGGTGTCGTAGCTTATGCGCGTGTCGCATCTGATCAACAGTGCGCGCCCCGTCACAGCCGAGTTGGCCTTGCGTTTTAGCCGCGCTCTGGGACAACCGCCGCAGTACTGGCTCAACCTTCAGACGGCTTGCGACCTGAAGATTGCTGAGGATGCGATGGGCCAAGAGTTGCTTGCCGTTACTGAACTCAGGATACCTGATCGTGACTAGCTCCCCTGTACTTTTCGACCATCTACCACCTGGTGTTGCGGAACGTTTGGGTTGGTACGTTTACCTCTACGTTGATCCACGAGACAATCGGCCATTCTACGTTGGAAAGGGCAAGGGGGATCGTGTTTTCGCTCACTTCGATGATCAAAAAGACTCGGACAAGGTGCGCATCATCTCAGAGATTGAGACCGCCGGGATGAAACCTCGGCTGGACATCCTAGCGCATGGTCTCAAAGAGGAAGAAGCAGCCTTCCGCATCGAAGCCGCAGCCATCGATCTGTTGGGTATTGGTGCGCTTTCCAATGCTGTACGTGGCTGGAAAAGCCTCCAGTTGGGACGAATGACTCTTGATCACCTCATCGGATACTACGCCGCAGAGCCCGTGTCCATCGTGGATCCCGTCCTGTTGATTCGTGTCAACAAGCTCTATCGACACAACATGACGCCGCTGGAGCTACAGGAGGCAACCCGAGGCATCTGGCGAGTTGGGCCGCGGAGAACCGGCGCAGAATATGCACTGGCGACTTTCGAGGGCGTCGTGCGCGAAGTCTACGAGATTCAGGAGTGGCATCCAGCCCGTACCCTCCCGTACTCCACACGCGATCTGTCACAGCGCGATACGACCAGTCGTTGGGAGTTCGACGGCCGCGTCGCGGCAGACGATGTCCGTGGCAAGTATCGTGGGCGTTCAGTTCAGCAGTATTTGAAGCGAGGCAATCAAAGCCCAACTATCTACGTCAACTGTTGACATTGCAAGCAAGGACAATACAACGTCATGACTTATCTACCATCCGACTCACGCTACGACTCCATGACCTACCGCCGCTCGGGCCGCAGCGGCCTGAAGCTGCCCGCCATCACGCTGGGGCTGTGGTACAACTTCGGCGGCATCGACTCGTTCGAGAACGGGCGCGCCATGGTTCACCGCGCGTTCGATCTCGGCATCACCCACTTCGACCTGGCTAACAACTACGGCCCGCCGCCCGGCTCAGCGGAGGAGACATTCGGCCGCATCCTGGCCAAGGATCTGCACCGCTACCGCGACGAGCTGGTGATCTCCAGCAAGGCTGGATACTACATGTGGCCCGGCCCGTACGGCGAATGGGGATCGCGCAAGTACCTGATCGCCAGCCTTGACCAGAGCCTCAAGCGCATGGGATTGGACTACGTGGACATTTTCTATAGCCACCGCCCTGACCCCAACACGCCGATGGAAGAGACGCTGGGCGCGCTGGACCACATCGTGCGCAGCGGCAAGGCGATCTACGCCGGCATCTCGACCTACAGCCCGGAACAAACGCGGCAAGCAGCCGCGATCCTGCGCGATCTGGGCACGCCCTGTCTCATTCACCAGCCGCGCTACAACATGTTCGACCGCTGGATCGAGAATGGCCTGCTGGACGTGCTGGCCGAAGAGGGCATTGGCTGCATCGCCTTTTCGCCGCTCTGCCAGGGGATACTCACCGACAAGTACCTCAAGGACTTGCCCGGCGACTCGCGGGCAGTCAAGCTGGCCGGCGCGTTCCACTGGGGCGACAAGGTAACCGAAGATCGCATCGCCAGGGTTCGTCAGTTGAACGAAATCGCTGCGGCGCGCGGCCAAACCATGGCGCAACTGGCTATCGCCTGGGTGCTGCGCCATCCGGGGATGACCTCGGCGCTCATCGGCGCCAGCAAGGTTTACCAGATCGAAGAGGCAGTCGCCGCGCTGGACAATCTCGCCTTCAGCGATGAGGAACTGGCTGCCATCGAAACCATTCTTGCCAGCTAGCCAGCGCACATAGAAACCGGGTGTTTTGGTGTCGCCAACACGCTCGATTCGGTGCATTCATACACCCGGTTTCTAATGAACACGAGATTAGCCAGCGATGCCCTCTGTCCAACGCTATCCGGTCATTCCCCGTACGCTCTGCTTTATCCTCGACGGCGACGACGTCCTTCTGATCCAGCGTTCGCTGCACAAGCGGCTGTTTCCCGGCAAGGTCAACGGACTGGGCGGCCACGTCGAAGCGGGCGAGGATGTGCTGCAATCCGCCCGCCGCGAGACGTTGGAAGAAAGCGGCCTCGACGTCGCTGACTTCTGGTTGGCCGGCGTGGTGCATGTGGACGGCAGGCTGGGCCAGGCAGCCGCGCTGGCTGACGGTACGATGCCCGGTGTGGTGGTATTCGTCACCGTTGGCAGCGCGCCGCAGCGCGATGTGCGTGCATCTGAGGAAGGCGAGCTGATCTGGGTGCCGTTGTCTGACGTGGACGGACTGGACTGGGTGGACGGCGACCCGCGCCTGCTGCGGCTGGCCCTGGAGGCCCGCGCTGCCGGCCGGCCGTTTAGCCTGTATCTCGCTGGTGAGTGATGTGACGTGACGAGTCTCTCCCGGGCGAAAGGTACGTTTCAAAGGCTCCTGAAACGAAGCGAAAGAAGCCGAAAGTGCCTTCTGCCTTGAGATGCGCGAATCGTTTTGACAAACAGCAGCGGCTGTGTTACCATCGTAGCCATAACTGAATACTATCTGCGCTCTTATCCAGAGAGGTTGAGGGACCGGCCCTATGAAACCTCGGCAACCAGAGTAGTGAGCAGCAGGCAGTAATCAGTAAACAGTAAACAGTGGATCGCCACTGACAACTGTTCACTGATCACTGTTCACTGTTCACTGACCACGGTGCCAACTCCGGCAGCGAAAGCTGGGAGATGAGAGGCGATGACGATGACGCATCCCCTGCTCGTTTACCCCGCCCGCCGAATGCGGGTTTTTTGTTTGCTGTACCCCGGTTCTACCTCTGGCAAGAGCGATTTCCTGGAGACAAGGAGTCGCAAGATCATCATGCGTGTATTGAAATTTGGTGGCACATCGGTCGGCAGCGTTGAGGCATTTGGGCAAGTCGCAAAGATCGTCGCGCGGGCGCGCGAGGAAGATTCGCAGGTCATCGTGGTCACCTCGGCCATGAGCGGCGTCACCGACACGCTGATCAACGCCGCCAAAGCCGCGGCTGCCGGTGACCGCAAGCCCTACCGCGAGGCGCAGGAGGATCTGCTTGCCAAACACCAGATGGTGGCCGGGCAGCTCATCAACGACGGCGTTGAGCGCGCCGCGTTGGGCCGTCTCTTCGAGTCGCGGCTCAACAGCTTCGAACGTCTTTGCCGCAGCGTCGATGTGCTGGGCGAACTGACGCCGCGCGGTCTGGATGTGATCTCCGGTTTGGGTGAACGGTTGGCTGCGCCGCTGCTGGCCGCCGTGTTGCGCACCCACGGCGTCGCGGCCGAGTGGGTTGACGCGGCCGAACTCATCGTGACCGACAACAACTTCGGGTCGGCGAACCCGTTGGAGGAACCAACGGCGCGTCATGCTCAGGCGCGATTGATGCCGCTGCTCAGCGGCGGCATCGTGCCGGTGGTGACTGGCTTCGTCGGCGCGACGGAAGCCGGCATCAGTACCACGCTGGGGCGCGGCGGCTCCGACTATTCCGCTGCCATTCTGGGTGCGGCGCTCAACGCCGACGAGGTGCAGATCTGGACCGACGTCAGCGGCATCCTGACCGCCGATCCGCGAATTGTCCCTGACGCGCGCACCATCCGGGAGATCTCCTACATCGAAGCGGCTGAACTGGCGTTCTACGGCGCGAAGGTGCTGCATCCCAAAACCATCCTGCCGGCGGTGGAACGCGGCATTGCCATTCGCGTTCTCAACACCTTCGAGCCAGATCATCCCGGCACGTTAGTGGTCAAGGAACCGAAGCCCACTGCGGATGTCGCCAAAGCCATCTCAGCCATCAAGGGGCTGACCATGGTGACGGTCGAGGGCCGGGGAATGCTGGGCGTGCCAGGCATCGCCGCGCGCACCTTCGCCGCGGTTGCCCGCGCCGGCGCGAACGTGCTGATGATCAGCCAGTCGTCGTCGGAACAAAGTATCAGCTTCGTGATCCGCGAGCTGGATCAGCCCGCGGTGGTCGAGGCGCTGGAGGGTGAGATGGCACGCGAGATCGCCAGTCACCACATCGACCGGGTCAACGCGCTGGAGGGGATTGTGATTGTCGCCGTGGTTGGCGCCTCGATGAAGGGCACCCCCGGCATTTCAGCCCGCATTTTCGGTGCACTGGGCGAAGCGCTCATCAACGTCATCGCCATCGCGCAGGGCAGCAGCGAGTGTAATATCTCACTGGTGGTGGCACGCGGCGACGCCGACGAGGCAGTTCGTCGTATTCATGCCGCGTTTCGGTTGAACGAGCTGAACGGCGGTTGATCAGAGAATCGCACCCTCCGCCTGCAGCCACGAGACCGCCCGCTGGATGGTCGTCTCCAGCGGCGTCACGGTGAATCCCAGTTCTTCAACTGCTTTGCTGTTAGCGGCGTAGATAAAGCGCGATCCGAAGCGGATCACGTCACCTGACAGGGGCAGCCGCCGCGGTGAGAGGCGGTTGGCGCCATCCAGAAGCGCTCCTACGGGACGAATCAGTGCGCGGGGAATGTTTCCGCTGGGGGGGCGCACGGCGAGAGCCGCGGCGATGCGACGGGTCAAATCGAGGTTGCTAATGTTGTGGCCGGCAAGGAGATAACGCTCTCCGGGCCGGCCGTTTTGCAATGCCAGCAGATGGCCGCGAGCCAGATCGATCGCGTCCACGACATTGATGCCGCCTGGTGGAACGAGTGGCACGCGGCCGCGTTGCACCTCGATGATAATCTGGCTGTTGGTCAGCGTGGCATCGCGCGGTCCCAGCACCACGGTTGGGTTGACGATGACTGCGTGCAGCCCCAGCCCGACAGCTCGCTGTATTTCCAGTTCCGCCAGATGTTTGCTGTAGCCGTAGGGATACGTTTCGGGGGGCAGATTATAGCGGTGGGTTTCGTCGATCGGCCGGTCGTCTTCAGTGAAACCCAGCGCAGCCTGCGAGCTGGTGTGCACCAGCCGCGGCACACTGGTGGCCAGTGCCGCCTCGACCACATTCCTCGTCCCCTGAACGTTGACCGCGTGCAACCGCTCCACGTTTTGATCCCAGTAGTCGGCTGTTACCCCTGCCACGTGGAAGACCGCGTCGCAGCCGGCCATGGCCGGCAAAAGTGAACCGGCATCCGTAACATCTCCGAGAACGGGCTGGTATGCCAGCCCTTGCAGAGCAGCCAGAGAAGACGAGCGGCGATGTAATGCGCGCACCTGCCAGCCGGCCCGGTTGAGCGCCTCGACGACGTTAGCTCCGACAAATCCGGTCGCGCCGGTCACGAGTGCGAGCATGAGATGGTGTCCATAGATAATAGCTGGTCAATCGTCACTCCCGCGAAGGCGGGAGTCCATGCTTCACCGGCACTGGACTCCCGCCTCCGCGGGAGTGACGCGAGAATGCGTGCTCAGTTGCTGCCAAAATGAAAGGGACAAGGCGGCTGGTTTACACCGGCTTCCTTGTCCCTTTGAGCATCTTTCTGCAAAAACAGGGCGATGCAATGAGCAGAGCTGGCTGCTAGACGAGCCGCGCCTCTGTCTTGGGATCGAACATGTGGATCTTGTCCATGGCAACCACAAGATCGAGGTTTTCGCCGACATGAGCCTGCGTGCGCGGATCGAGACGGGCGACGAAGGTCTTCTTGCCGGTGAGCAGGTAGGCAAAGATTTCGTTGCCCATCAACTCGGTGACGTCGATCGTGGCGTCCATGTAAGCCGGCTGGATGCCAGGCGGCGCATAGATGCGGGTCTGGATGTCTTCGGGGCGCACACCGAAGATGATTTCCTTGCCCTTGTGCTTCTGCGCGATCTCATTGTGCACTGCCGGCATTTCCAGGCGGAAGGTGCCGCCGTCCACCCAGACCTTGCCGTCCGCTTCCACCAGCGTGGCGTCAAAGAAGTTCATCGACGGGCTGCCGATGAAGCCGGCCACGAAGACGTTGTTGGGATGGTCGTACAGGTGCTGCGGGGTATCGACCTGCTGCAGAATGCCATCTTTCATGACCGCGATACGGGTCGCCATCGTCATGGCCTCGACCTGGTCGTGGGTCACGTAGATGAAGGTTGTGCCCAGCCGCTGCCACAGCTTGGTGATCTCGGCGCGGGTCTGGACGCGCAGCTTGGCGTCGAGGTTCGACAACGGCTCGTCGAAGAGGAACACGGCCGGGTCGCGTACGATGGCGCGGCCGACGGCGACGCGCTGGCGCTGGCCGCCGGAGAGCGCCTTGGGCTTGCGATCGAGGAACTGCGAGATGCCGAGGATGTCCGCCGCTTCCTTGACCCGGCGGTTGATCTCGTCCTTGGGCATCTTGCGCAGCTTGAGGCCGAAGGCCATGTTGTCGAACACCGACATGTGGGGATAGAGCGCGTAGCTCTGGAACACCATCGCGATGTCGCGATCCTTGGGCGGAACGTCGTTGACGACCCGGTCGCCGATCAGAATCTGGCCGTCGCTGATCTCTTCCAGACCGGCCAGCAAGCGCAGACTGGTGGACTTGCCACAGCCGGACGGGCCGACGAACACCATGAACTCCTTGTCCGCGACCTCTAAGGTGAGATCGTTGACGGCGACTACATCGCCCCAACGCTTGTACACGTTCTGATAACTTACACTTGCCATTGTGGCAGACTCCTTCTTGGTGGAGTGGGCACTGCTGGGAACACAGAACTTTTCGGTCAGGCCAGCGATGGGCCCGGGCATATCGCCAAAACCGTTGATCCTCAGCGTGCGTGGAGGTTAGATAGGTGGCGGGATAAAAGGGTGAGGTTGCGAGCGGTCTGGAGCCATCCGGGGTGGTGGATGAAGGAGCCGCTCCCGCCGAGCGGTCGTGAGCTGTCCAAACCTGGTGGTCACACCTCCTTTCGATTGAAGCAGGCCGGCATGAAAGCCGGGCGAGGAAACGCTGAACAATGCCAGCGCAAACAATGGAGAGATTATAGCACAGGCCAACGCCAGGCACAAAGAAAGAATCCGGCGCAAAAGCATCGGGCCGATCTGGCGAACTGTGCTCTTGAAAGTTTACAATCCAAATCAGTGGTGTTCGCGAATTGCATCTTGACATTCGGGGGGGGGTATAATTAGATTGATCACCTCGTACGTCACCAATAATCAAATCCTTGGATGTGGAAGAAACTTAGTCATGGAGGGTTACTAAATGCAACCTGAGAAATCGTTGCCCAAGCTCGCGATTGTAGCGTTGACAATAGTCATGGCTTCGATCATGTCAGAAGCAGCCTACTCGCAAGGCGTTTCGACTCCAGATTCACTTTGTCCTTGGAGGGGGGGCGCTAACAGATGTTATAGTCATGTTTGGCTTACGTATTTCGAGCCCATCTATTCCGGTGTGCATGGCACTATTGGAGTAGCCGACCCGATTCTTCGAGAATCGACCGCGACTTCTGGCGCGCATGTCTCGATTGTGACCGAATCAGGCGGGTGGCTTGAACTTGGGTGGACAAAACAAGCCAGCAATCACAATTGTGATCCATGGCTTTACTGGGCAAGAAACCCTGGCAACCCACAGTTCAGTGGATACCTCTCTTCAGGACATAAGATCCGCTTGACAATTGCGCTCGTTGACGAAGATATGGGATGGTGGCTTTTGAAAGCCTACTACGACGACACTAATCAAGAGTTGTTGTATTTACAACCAATTGCTACCGTACCTTCTTTTTCTCGAGGGCACCAATTACAGGCCAACGGCGAGGTTGGCCCCCATACAACCAATGATATGGGGGTTTCCTATCTGACGAACCTTAAGTTTCGCAAACAACCTGGAAACGGATGGTTCACGTGGGTTAGCCCATATGCAACCGTAGATCCTACGTCGGGAACACCGTATCGTGTGGCGAATGCCGGCGCAGACTACAACTGGGTTGTATGGGGCGGTCAGGGTCAGCTTGGCTACTACTGCCAGTAATTCTGCAATGAAACTCGAACAGCGCGTTTCGTTCGAACCAGCAGCGGTTAGTTTCTGTGGATAACAAAGGAGGATAGCAGTATGAGAACCTCAGCGTCTGACATCCGAAGATTAGCTTTCGCGGTTCTTGTCATGATCGCCATTGCCATGACGTCCTGTGCGGCAGACAGACCAGCGGAGATTTCGCAGATCGTTGTTCCAACCTGGCGCGAACGGTCGCCCTATCAAATCGAATCCGACGGGGTATCGCTTGCCTGGCACGCGCTGGTGATATCGAAGGATACGTATGTGGTCTATTCCTTGGCTTCCCAGAACGCCAGCGTCGGTGACACGCCCCTCGTTCCCATCCATGCGTACCTACGCTACAAGCCTGACTTTGTGGTTCCTTTGATCGAAGCTACAAATGTAGACCACTGGGATGATGTCAGCATCGGGGTTCTTCGATTCCCCGGCCCGCCGGAGAACGCGGCGATCGTGCAGCTCGAGCTAGCAGGTGTTCGCGCGAAAGATGTCGTGTTGGACGGACGCTGGGATATGGAAATGATCTATGACACCGCGCCGGAAAGCGATGCGTATACCCTGATGCCGCTGTGGACCCCGAGCGGACCGGTCACGCAAAACCCGTTCGACATCGTGACCTCATTGGTTTATCCCCAGTTCAATGCTGAATTCGACAACTCGAACGCTGTCGGCGAAGCGATTGCTGGCGAAACCCCGAAACCTCTACCAACATCAACGCCTCCAATCATCGCGACCGGCAATGACTTGCTGCAAACACTGATCGTTCAAGGCATCAATCCTGCAACCCAGGATCGACGCTCGGCAAAGATCGAGATCGGCCACGATGGTACGGTGTCTGTTGACACGGCTTTCGCCGTCAACAGCCCAGCTCTGGCCGGTCCTCCTGGCGATCAATCAATCGGAGAATCCCTGCCGGATCTGGCGGATGATGCACCTTCCGAAGAGTTGACTATCGACGAAGCAGTAGCTCGCTCACCCGTAGCGATCTGGCAAAGAACCGGCCTTGACAGCGACGTTCACCTGGAAAAGATCGTCATGCACACGCTTGCGCAATCCGACGACGCGGTGGTTCTTACCTACTCGGACGGCATAAGCCTCGGTCAGTATATTGTTGCTCCAGGCGTCAACATGTCTGACCAGATGGCAATCAGTGACGCTGTCGATATTCAAATGTTTGACATGAACGGCGTGACGGTCAGCGGCATTGGAGCTGGTTTCACAAAATCGGTGATCACAGGTGAGCAGATTCCGTACAAAGGCACTGTCTGGTGGGAAAGCAAGGGCATCTTTCATTCGATCACCGGCGACGCGACATTTGAAGCTCTCGCGGCAATCGCAAAGGACATGCGGCCGATTGGAGAATGATATGAAGCGGTACGTTCACCCCGGCTAGCCAAGTAGCCGCGCGACGGCCGCAGCCCGGTTGTTTACTTCCAGCTTGGCGAAAATGGCCTTCAGGTGGCGCTTGACCGTGTTCTCGGAGATCACCAGCGTTTCGGCAATTTCCCGGTTGCTCAGTCCCTGGCCTAGTAACTCCAGCACCTCGCGCTCGCGGTCGGTCAGATCGCCCAGCGGGCCGAAATGCATTACAGCAACCAGAGCGCGGTCCACTAGCCGCAGAAACGCCTGGCGGTCGAACGCGCGCTTCTCCAGATAGCCTACGATAGCGCGCCGCTCGAACGCCTTGTCCACGTCGGCCGGCCAGGCAGACCCGCTGACGACGATCGCTGGTATGCCGGCGCGGTCGGTGCTTTCCAGCAGACGCAGGCCGTCGGTGTTGTCAAAGGGCGCGACCGAGCTGGCCAGTGTCAGATCGACCACGGCCAATGCGTAGACATGGTGGCGCAACATTCCCAGTGCCTCGCCATAGCTGCGGCTGGTGTGTATCTCCAGGTTTCGCTCGCTCAGCAACTCTGCCAGAACGCTGCGCCAGCCAGCATCGTCCTCGACCAGCAACGCCAGCCGGCGGCTGTCATCCGCGAGCAACGAATCGTCGTCCAACGCGCCGTCGGGTTTCGTCGCCAATACGGTCTCGGCAGCAGACGGCTGAATGCTGGCCAGCCCCGCACGCGCGCCGGTCAGTGTCTCGCGCACGATCCGGCGGAACTCAGACCGGCGAAACGTCTCTTTGCGCAGACACGTCAGCGCGCCATACACCGTCAACACCTGCACAGCCAATTCCACAGTCGCGTAGCCGGTCAATAGCAAGGCGGTGCAGGCGGGGTCTTGCCGCCTGATCGTCTCCAGCACGCGCAGTCCATCCTGGTTACGGTGGTCCTCCCGCCCCAGCGACAAATCGATTACCGCCAGTCGATACGGTTGGAAGCCGATGCAAGCCGCAGTCGTTGCCAGGCTGTCCGCCAGATCAACTTCCAGTCCTTCATCGGTCAGGATTTCGACCAGTATCTGCTGCCAGGAGGGGTCATCCTCGACGACCAGCGCCCGGGGGAGTTGCGGTGACGCAGCGAATTTCATTGCCGGCTCAGCTTTCCTTGGCAGCCGCCAGCGGCAACCGCAGGATGAAAGTTGCACCGTGTTGGCCATCGCTGTCCACGGTGACGGAGCCGCCGAAACGCGCCATCAACGTCTTGACCCACCACAGACCGAAGCCGAGCTTGCCGGAATGGGCCTTGCGCCCGGAAAAGTTGAAGTCGAAGATGCGTTCGTGCAGTTCCGGCGGCACACCCGGCCCGTTGTCTGCAACCCGGACCTCCACCCAACGGCCCATCCTTCGGCCTTGAATCGTGATCAGCCCCTGCCCATCCATGGCTATGGCTGCGTTCTCGATCAGGTTGGCGAATACCAGCGCCAGCCGCCGCGGCCCGGCAGTGACCGTGGGCAGTCCGTCGATGTCTTCGACGCGCACTTCAACCCCCGGCGGCAATTCGCAGCTTGCCAGCGCTTCGGCGATGCCCTCTGCCAACTCGATGGCTTGCGCGTTGATGGGCCTCAGCAGATACAGATTCTCGCGCATGATGGCCATCGCCTCGGCCGCGCTGCGTTCGATTTCGACCAGATTGTGCGCCAGATATGGGTCGTCCTGCAGCGCCGGCAGGCATTTGTCCTGGATGCCCTCGACTCGTACCGGGATCGTGCCGATCTTGTTGTTGATGCGGTGCAGCAGGTTGGCGGCAATATCGCCGACAGCAGCGAAAGTTTCGGCCAATGCGCGCTGTTCTTCGGCGGCTCGCAGTGCGTCACGCCGCTCGGCCTCTACAACGGCCAGTGCGGCGTGGTGTGCCAGGACCATCAGCACTTTCTTGTCCCAGTCAGCTGTGGCGAAGCTGCGATCCGATGCCGTGCAATAGACACTGAACGCGCCTGTGGCCAGGCCCGTGACGCCTGCCCGCAGCGGCACCATCAGCGCGCCTGCCCAGTTGCGCTTCACTGCCAGGTCATGCAAATGGAAACGAGCCTCCCGGCGCAGGTCGTTCACTACCAGCGGTTCTCCTGTCATGACACACGCGCCGGTGAGGCTGTCGTGCAGCGGCAGTCGCGAGCCGCGTTGCAGCGCGGCATTGGTGGCCCGCAGCTCAAGCTCGTCCCCTGAAATGACCCAGATGCTGGCGATCGGCACGTTGAGCAGCTCGCAGGCCATCTGCACCAGGCGGTCGAAGACCTGCTGCGGCGGGTCAGACAGCAGCCGCTCGGCGATTTCCTGCAAAGCGTTCAGCAGCCGCTGCTCCTGGATCGCGATGACGGCCTGGGTTGCCAGCGATTGCAGCAGTTCGCTGTCCTGTTGGCTGAACGCGCCAACAACGGGGCTTTCGAGGTTGAGCACCCCCTCCAGCCGCCCGCTGGCGCCGATGAGCGGCACGGCCAGCTCGGAACGCATCTCAATCCCCCGGTCCAGCGGGTAGTAGACGCGTGACCAGGGATTGTCCCGCAGGTCGCTGATCAGCAGCGGTTGGCGCACCTTGGCGGCCCAGCCCATGATGCTGGTGGTGTTGATGGGAAGCGTCTCGACGGCCGGCTGGCCGAGATCATCGCCAGCCACGGCTGCCGTCACCAGTTTCTGGCCGCTTGCGTCCGCCAGGCGAAAGATGCCATAGTGCGCGCCGGTCACCTCCAGCGCCATCTCCAGGATTGCTTCCAGCGTGTCCTCCAGCTTGAGCCGCGACGAGATCAGCAGGTCGGCCCGGCGCAGCCTTTGCAGTTCCTCCGCGGTGCGGGCCAGATCCTTATTGACGCGGCCCGCGTTTTGAGCCAGCGCGAGGGATGTAGCTGCCTGGTTTGCCAGAATGCCCAGTGTGGTCACTGCTGGGCCGGACAGCGGGCGGGCAGGAGCCACTCCCAGCACGCCCGCGGGTTGGCCGGCCATCAGAACTGGCCACCAGCACGGCGTGCCGTCGGCTGTGGCAGCTATGACCGGTCGCCGCTCGTGCAGGGCTGTCCATATGGGTGAGTTTGGCTGGACTTGCGTGGCGCTTTCGGAAAGCCGCCAGTCGCCGGAAACCGCCTGCCATGCCGGGGCGCCGTTCTGATCTCCGTCGCCCCAGGCCAGCAGCATCGCCGGAGCGGCGGCAATCAGCCGCGCGCCATCCGCGATCTGCTGCAAAACAGCCTGGATGCCCGAGCCGTCCGTGGCCGAGATGGCGTTCATCGCAGTTGTGACATCGTCTAGAATGGCAAGGCAGGCAGCTAACTCGCTCGTGTCTTCTTGCTCTGTGACTGGCAGTTCGAGTGTAACCATGGGCTGATTATACCGCCCCGATTGCTGGGCGGGAAACTGGTGGATCGCGGTTGGACTGCAAACAGAAACAGCGCCCTCTGGCAAGGATGCCAGAAGGCGCTGTAGGTGGCGATTTGAGATTTGGGTTGTGCAACGATCAATCGATGCGTGTCACGCTGCTAGCCCTTGGTAATCAGTGGCATGAACAGGTCAAGGGTCGGTACGCGGTAGGCGACTCGCAGGCCACACAGTCGCATGCTGCTGCCGTTCTGGGCGGCTGACCAGTTGAGAACGTAGGAACGGCTCGAGTTGTCCACAACGTGGCCCACATAGGAACTCAACTTCGTGCCGTATCCACCGGTCCCGGCGGATTGCACGGTTGTGATATCCGTGTAGCCACCCGTGCTGTTGTACGAGGTGACCCAGGCGGTGCTGTCGCTGCCGCTGGTGTCGTAGTAGTAGATGCGCAGATAGTCGATACGACTGCCGTCGGGCAGACCGAGGTAGATATTGAACAGCTCCGATCCGCTGGATCGCGACACACAACCAGTACCGCTGTAGTCCCAACCGCTGCTGCTGTCACGGGGACGCAGGGCAGCGCCGGCAACATACTCGTAGTGAAAGTTGGTTGAGAAGCCGCGACTGCTGGCCACGGGCGAGTCGGTGGCGCCGCTTGGCGGCAGCAGATCAGCGTTGCCGCTTGCGCCCGCTGCTCCGGTAATAGTCAAGAGCGCCAGCAAGACGAGCGTTATGGCCGTAAATGACCGCTTCTTATCTGTTACGTTCATGATGCTTCTCCTTTGGTGATGGGTTGGATAATCGGCATCGTAAACGCTAAACCGGCACACGGTAGGCGACGCGCAGGCCACACAACCGCATGCTGCTGCCGTTGGTACCGGCAGACCAGTTGAGAACATAAGACCGGGAAGCGGTGTTGGCCACATGGCCGGAGTATGCGCTCAACTGGGTGCCGTATCCCCCGCTGCCTGAAGACGCAACGGTGGTGACGTCAGTGAAGTTGCCCCCGCTGTCGTAGTTGGTCACCCAGGCGGTGCTGTTGCTGCCGCTGGTGTCGTAGTAGTAAATGCGCAGGTAGTCAATGCGGCTGCCGTCGGGGATGGGGAGGTGAATGTTCAGCAACTCCGATCCGCTGGCGCGCGAAACACAGCCAACACCGCTGTAGTCCCAGCCACTGGAGCTATCGCGTGGCCGCAACGCCGCGCCGGCGACATAGATGTAATGGAAATCAGACCAGGCATCGGGGCTGCGGTCGCCGATTCCCTGGGGCGCGCCGTAGCCATCCTGGTCAGCCTGTGGCTCGACAAAGAACTGGTCCCAGTTTGGTGCGTCGACCGGTTGTGCTTCCGATTGTTCGGCGGATACTTCGCCGGCGCGGAATGCGGGACCGGCATATCCGTTCTCGTCAGCCTGCGGCGCTGTGCCGGCGTCAGTTAAGGTTGCCGACTGCTGGACGGTTGTCTCAGATGCTTCCGCCTGTTGGTCCGCGACGCGGACCACACCGGTGTAGCCGTTTTCGTCTGCATCGTCGCCGATCACCGCGTTGACCTGTGGACCGGCAACGGGCCCATTCAGATACAGCTCCAGATCCTCGCTGACGTCTTCCTGCGCTGGCGGCCTGGCTGACGCAACTGTTCCTGTCAGGACCAGCGCCAGCATTAGGATTGCCACCATGGGCAGCGTTCGTTTCGTTCGTTCCATCACACGTTCCTCCTATGATTGGTTGTCATGCAGCATGGAAACCACTGCACCTTATTCAACGTATTTGGCGGTCAAAATGCGGCATGTTGGCGTTCTGCTGTCGGGAGATCGTTCTGCTTCGAAGCTCGCCAGCGTGTAGCAGCGGGCGGGTTTGAGCGCGACACTAACTCTGTACTTGACAAAAGAATAGGATTACGATAAAATTTAGTCTAATCAAAAACAGGATTTAGCTAATGCAAATACCCGGACTTACTCAAGCACATCAGGACTATCTCAAGGCCATCTACTTGTTGCGCAGCCGCGGCGAGACGGCCAGCAACTCGGCCATCGCGCAAGCGTTGGGCGTGTCGCCGGCGTCGGCCACCAACATGGTCAAGCGACTTTCCGAAGCGGGCCTTATTGCCTATTCGCCTTATCAGGGAGTGGATCTCACGCCGGACGGCTTGCATATCGCGCTAAAGGTAGTGCGCCGTCACCGGTTGGTGGAACTGCTGTTGCACGAGATTCTTGAGATGCCCTGGGACAGCGTACACGGCGAAGCCGAACGTATCGAGCACGCCATAAGCGACGCGGTCGAAGAGGCCATCGCACGCAAGCTGGGCGATCCCCACTTCGATCCGCACGGTGACCCGATCCCCAGCCGCGACGGCGCGCTGGAGGTGCGTGCGGCGCAGCGTCCTCTGTCAGATCTGGTGATTGGCGAGACGGCCGCGGTTGCACGCGTGCTGACGCAGGACAGCGAGCGCCTGCGCTATTTTGGCAGCATCGGACTGTATCCCGGCACAAAGGTTACAGTAATTGAGCAGTCACCGTTCGACGGGCCGCTGCTGATCGAGATCAACGGGCAGCAGCGAATACTGGCACATGCGCTGGCCAAGTCCGTCGGCGTGACGGCGGGCGGCGGACTGTGAGGACGCGTCTATAGCTTGGTTACCGCTTTGGCCGGTCTCCTGACCGAGCCAACACCGAGATGTTGTTGATAGACGCGTCCTGAGAGGTAAGAGATCAGAGGCAGCAGTCTGATCACCGAACGCAGGAGAACTTTATGATCGATCCATTGATTGCCCTATTAGTCGCCGGCTTGCTGGCCGGAATCACAGCGTTGCTGTTCTGGCCTGAGCGCGGGTTGGTGATCCGCTGGCGTCGTTCGCGCCAGATCAGCGAACGCGTGCTGGCTGAGGATGCGTTGAAGCATATCCACGAGCATGAGATGAAGGGCCAGCCGGCGACGCTGGAAAGTGTGGCCGGCACGCTGCACATCTCGCGCGACCAGGCGGCCCAGTTGCTGGAGCGGGCCGAGGAAAACGGCCTCGTATCCATGGATGCGGGGATGCTGCATTTGACGCCGGATGGGCGCAATGCCGCGCTGCACATCATCCGTGCGCACCGGCTCTGGGAGCGCTATCTCGCCGACCAGACCGGCTATGACGAGGCTCAATGGCACGGCCAGGCTGATCGCATCGAACACAGCCTGCAACCGGCCGATGCTGACGCCCTGGCTGCCAGCCTTGGCAATCCAACGCACGATCCACACGGCGACCCGATTCCCGATGCCACGGGCCAGTTTGTGGCCCATGGTGGGCAGCCCTTGACAGCCATTGCGCTGGATCATCCGGCACAGATCGTACACATCGAGGATGAGCCGGAAACGATCTACGCCCAGCTGGTCGCCCTGGGGTTGTATCCGGGCATGACAGTGCGGCTCATCGAGGCCACACCAAAGCGGGTGCGCTTCTGGGCCAATGGCGATGAACATGTGCTGGCGCCCATTCTGGCGACCAACATCTCGGTAGTTCCGTTGCCGCAGACGGTGGCGGTCGCGGTGGAAGACGACAGCGAGACGCTGGCCGACCTCAAGCTGGGCGAACGCGGCGAGGTGAAAGCCATCCTGCCGCGTTGCCGCGGTGCAGAACGCCGGCGCTTCATGGATCTGGGTATTCTGCCCGGCACCGTCATTGCCGCCGAGATGATCAGCGCCGGCGGTGACCCGACAGCCTACCGCATCCGCGAGGCATTGATCGCCCTGCGCAGCGAGCAGGCCCGCATGATACAGATTACACGCCACACCGAAACGGCAGCGTGACGAGGAAGAGGACATAGTACATGAATACGTTGAATGAAAAAACAGCCAACGGCAACGGCGGGCAGCCGCCAATGGCGCCCGCTGGCTTTGATCAGCAAATGATCCAACTCTTGGAAGAGGACGACGGCGACCAGAAGTTTACTATCAACATCGAGCCGCTCCCGGCCGTCTCGGCCGCCTGCACCACGTGCGCGGTGCATAACGCCGCCAACCTGCGTTCGCTGGGCGTGGACATGGCCGAGTGGGATTTCGTGGTCGCGCTGGCTGGCAATCCCAACGTCGGCAAAAGCACTGTTTTCAACACGATCACGGGACTCAAGCAACACACCGGCAACTGGCCCGGCAAGACCGTCAGCCGAGCGGAAGGCGGGTTCGAGTTCGGTGAAAGCCGCTATAAGCTGGTCGACCTGCCCGGCACCTATTCGCTGCTGGCGACCAGCATGGACGAAGAGATCGCGCGCGATTTCATTCTCTTCGGACAGCCCGATGTCACTATCGTGGTCGTCGATGCAACCCGGCTGGAGCGCAACCTGAACCTGGTGTTGCAGGTGCTGGAGATCACCGACCGCGTCGTGGTGTGTCTGAACCTGATGGACGAGGCGCGCCGCCACGGCTTGCAAGTCGACGCGCGGCGCCTGGCCCTTGATCTGGGCGTGCCGGTGATTCCCACCGAAGCGCGCCACAAGCGCGGCATCACCGAGCTGCTACAGGCAGTGGACGAGGTCGCGACCGGCACCTACGAACCGAAACCACATCGTATCCAGGGTACGCCGCCGGTATTGAAGAACGCTGTCAACCAGTTGATGGCGCAACTTGAGAAGCTGGCGCCCGGCCTGCCCAACGCACGCTGGGTCGCGCTGCGCCTGCTGGATGGCGATCAGACCATCGCCGACGCGTTGAGCGAAGGCAGGCTGGGCACGCTCGCCAGCGCCAACACATCGCAACCCGCTGGCAGCCTGGTAGCAGCGCAGTTATAGAGGCACGAGGAGATATTGTATGACAACCGCAACATCGATCCCGCTGAAGTCGCCGCCGCAGACCCGGCACGGCGATGACGCGACACCCACCCCCGAGGACGTGCTGGCACTGGCGCGCACGCTGCGCTGGGAGATCGGCGGCGACTTCCACCAGACGCTGATGGAGACGATCTACACCGACGCGGCGCGCATCGCCGACCGGGCGGTGACCCGCAGCGGCGAGAAGCAGCGCTTCGACCTGGACCGCACTATCGACCACCTGGTGACCAGTCGTCGCTGGGGCATCCCGATCATGATCCTGATGTTCACCCTGGTGTTCTGGATCACGATCACCGGCGCCAACATCCCGTCACAGATGCTTTCAGATCTGCTGATCGGCAAGATCTATCCCTTGTTGAACTCAATCGCAGCGGCCATCGGAATGCCATGGTGGCTCAGCGGCATCCTGATCGACGGCATGTATCTGGCAACCGCCTGGGTTGTTGCTGTCATGCTGCCGCCCATGGCGATTTTCTTCCCGCTGTTCACGCTGCTGGAGGACTTTGGCTACCTGCCGCGGGTGGCGTTCAACCTGGATAACATCTACAAGAAGTCGGGCGCGCACGGCAAGCAGTCGCTGAGCATGATGATGGGCTTTGGCTGCAACGCAGCCGGCGTCGTCTCGACACGCATCATCGACAGTCCGCGCGAGCGGCTGATCGCCATCCTGACCAACAACTTTGCGCTGTGCAACGGCCGCTGGCCAACGCAGATCCTGCTGGCGACGATCTTCATCGGCGCGCTGGCGCCGATCTACATCGCCGGCCTGGTGTCAGCGCTGGCAGTGGTGGGCATCGCGATGCTGGGCATCATAATCAGCTTTCTGATGTCAGGCATGCTGTCACGATCGGTGCTGAAAGGCGAGGTATCGACCTTTAGCCTGGAGTTGCCGCCCTTCCGCCCGCCGCGCGTCTGGCAGACCATCTATACATCGCTCATCGACCGGACGCTGTATGTGCTGTGGCGAGCCGTTGTCTTTGCGGCCCCAGCCGGCGCGGTCATCTGGCTGATCGCCAATGTCACCATCCAAGGCACCAGCGTGGCGGCGTACATGGTGAACTTCCTGAACCCGGTTGGCATTCTGTTCGGTTTGAACGGCGTGATCCTGGTGGCCTACATCGTGGCCATCCCGGCCAACGAGATCGTGATCCCGACGATCCTGATGCTGACAGTGCTGCTGAACGGGATCAGTGGCACAGGGCAGGGCGCGGGCGTGTTGTTCCAAATGGACTCAGCCGTCGCCACCAAGGGGGTGCTGGTTGCCGGTGGCTGGACGCTGCTGACCGCCATCAGCGTGATGTTGTTCAG
The DNA here is from genome assembly GCA_020634615.1 of Anaerolineales bacterium. Taxonomy (GTDB): domain Bacteria; phylum Chloroflexota; class Anaerolineae; order JAAEKA01; family JAAEKA01; genus JACKBK01. The sequence goes on along the minus strand of JACKBI010000001.1, from coordinate 136,804 downwards.
TCTGCTGCACAACCCGTGCAGCACGACCCTCTACACCATCTACAAGGAAACGGGCAGCAAGCGCTGGACCACCCTCTCTGCGCTGATGCCGCTGGCGCTGGGGTTCGCGGTAACGTTTGTCGTGGCACAGGTCTGGCGGTTGCTAAGCGGTATCGGATAGCCTCGCTAGCGACTCACTAAAAGAAAAGAAGCACAGATCTCTCGTTTCGGGAATCTGTGCTTCTTTTCTTTCTGAAGGGAGGACAATAGAAGACGGAGCCATGCTGTTACGCAGGGCCCCGTCTGTTTACTTTTTACCGATCACCGCTTACCGCTCACCTGTCCTCAGAACCGGCGAGTCTGGCTCACCGATCAGGCGACCGCCACGCTGGAGTCGAGATACACGTCCTGAATGGCGTTGAGTAGTTCGACGCCCTCGGACATGGGGCGCTGGAAGGCCTTGCGGCCGGAGATCAGACCCATGCCGCCGGCGCGCTTGTTGATGACCGCGGTCTTGACGGCGTCGGCGAAGTCGTTGGCGCCCGACGCGCCGCCGGAGTTGATCAGACCCATGCGGCCCATGTAGCAGTTGGCAAGCTGGTAGCGCACCAGATCGATGGGATGATCGCTGGTCAGTTCGCTGTAGACCTTGGGATTGGTGTGCCCGAAGCCGATCGCAGTGTAGCCGCCGTTGTTCTCGGCCATCTTCTGCTTCACGATGTCGGCTTCCAGTGTCACGGCGAGATGGTTGCCCTGGCCGGTCAGGTCGGCGGACACGTGGTAGTCGACGCCGTCCTTCTTGAACGCCTTGTTGCGGATGTAGGCCCACAACACCGTCACCATGCCCAGCTCGTGGGCGCGCGCGAAGGCTTCGCTGACCTCGATGATCTGGCGGCGCGATTCTTCGGAGCCGAAGTAGATCGTCGCACCGACTGCCACGGCTCCCATGTCAAACGCCTGATCGACGCTGGCGAACATCGTCTGATCGTACATGGTGGGCAGCGTCAGCGTCTCGTTGTGGTTGATCTTCAGCAGGAAGGGAATCTTGTGGGCATACTTGCGCGCCACCGATCCTAGCACGCCCAGAGTCGACGCCACCGCGTTGCAGCCGCCCTCGATGGCCAGCTTGACGATGTTCTCGGGGTCGAAATAGGCGGGATTGGGAGCGAAAGACGCGCCGGCCGAGTGCTCGATGCCCTGATCCACCGGCAAAATCGACAGGTAGCCGGTGCCGCCCAGCCGGCCCGTGTTGAACATGGTCTGCATGTTGCGCATGACGACCGGCGAGCGGTCCGATTGTGAGAACACGCGGTCGATGTAATCAGGACCGGGAAGGTGAAGCGACGACTTGGGAATCTTGGGGCTGTCGAAGCCAAGCAGGGCGTCGGCGTCGCTGCCCAAGAGCGACTGAATGTTGGTTGTCATTGAGAAACCTCCTGAAGCGAATAAATGTGTGGATCTTAGCAAGGTCTGCCGGCGTTGCGCGATGCGTACCGTTTGAATGCTACGCATCATGGCCTGCAAAATGTGGCCTGGCAAGCAACTTTACACTGTAGATCCTTATATCTTTGTTATGCATGCAGCGTGTCGCTGCAGACAGGTTAGTGACAACATTGTAACGGCTTTAGGCATTATTGTACAATTCACAATCGGCAGTGGCGGGCTGGAACGTATCGGTCTTTGGACGCGACCAGACTTCGGAAGTCGCCGTGTCAGCGCACGGACTTGCCTGGCCGTTGCGCGTCGCTCGACACGAGCCATCGGTGACTTCCGAAGTCTTCTCAGCAATCTATCAAGGAAGCACGTAGAGCGCTTCGGTGAGGAAGCGCACGGCGACGGAGGTGCCGGAGGGGATCACGATCACGTGGCGGGGGTCGCTCTCCACCGCGATCAGCGTCTGGCCGGCGATTTCGATGTCGTACTCCACCTGGCTGCCGAGATAGGTGGAGCGTTTGACGACTCCCTGGAACGGGCTGTCTACCAGATCCAGGCTCAACTTGATCGAATCGGGCCGCACGACCATGGTGACTTGCTCGCCAGGCTGACGCGCCTCGTCCGGCAGGGGAACCGCCATGATTCCGCCCAGCGTGTCAACGTGCAACCACTCGTCGGCCGGACCGGCGACCGTGGCATCCACGAAGTTGGTGCGTCCGATGAAGTTAGCCACAAACGCGGTCCGCGGCCGCCGGTAGATCTCCTGCGGACTGCCTGCCTGCTCGATCTTGCCCTGATTCATGACGACAATGCGGTCAGAAAGGCTCATCGCCTCGACCTGATCGTGGGTGACGTAAACGCTGGTGATGCCCAGCCGCTGCTGGATCTCGCGGATCTCGGTGCGCATCTGCTCGCGCAGCTTGGCATCCAGGTTGCTCAGCGGCTCATCCAGCAGCAGTACTTTTGGCTCCATGACCAGCGCGCGCGCCAGGGCAACTCGCTGCTGCTGGCCGCCGGAAAGCTGGTTCGGCGCCCGGTTTTCCAGACCGTCCAGTTCGGTCAGCACCAGCACGCCGGCCACCCGCCGCTTGATGTCATCCCTGGACAGCTTGCGCAGCTTCAGCCCATAGGCAATGTTTTCAAAGACGCTGAGATGCGGGAAGATTGCATAGCTTTGGAAGACCATCGACATCTCGCGCTTGTCGGGCGGCAGGGGAGCCACGTCAGAGCCATCCAGGATGATCTCGCCGCTGGTGGGAAATTCAAAGCCGGCGATCAGGCGCAGCGTGGTGGTCTTGCCGCAGCCGCTGGGGCCTAACAAGGTCACAAACTCGCCGCGCTCGATTTCCAGCTCGATGCGATCCACGGCGGTGACTTCGCCGCTGCCGCCGCGGGCCGGGAAGCGTTTTTCCAAATGTCGCAGTGAAAGGTAGCTCATAGGTCTGGTTCGTAGGTGCTCATTCGGACGAAAGCTGTCCGCCCAGCTCGGACAATCCCAGATCGACGTTGGTATCCGAACGGTAGGCTCGGCCGACAACCAGATAGAACAGCCCGATTGCTGCGAGCACGATGTAGATGACGATCATCGCGTACGCCGTCGCCACGTTCACGCCGCCCTGCTCGACCTCGCTCAGGATCTGCACGGTCAGAATGCGCCATTTGGGCGTGGTCAGAAAGATGATCGCGCTCAGGGAAGTCATGTGGCGGGCGAAGGCGAAGATCAGACCGGCCAGAAACGCCGGCGCAATCAACGGCAGGGTGACCTGGCGGAAGGTACGCTGCGCATCGGCGCCCAGCGATGCCGACGCCTCCTCGATGGAGGGATCGATCTGTTGCAGGGAAGCCACGCCGGCGCGCAATGAGGCGGGCAGGCTGCGCACCGCATACGCGGCGATGATGATGTAAGACGTCCCCACCAGCGCCAGCGGCTTGCCGGCAAACGTCAACATGCTGCTGATAAGCAACAGCAGAATGACGGCAGGCGCACGGCGGCCCGGCAAGAGCCGGCTCATGATGTAGCCACCAATTGCCACCAGCAGCAAGCCGTACACCGGCAATGGAATCTGGGTGAACACATCGATCCAGTCGGCCATGCTGGTGATCACTTTGGCAGGCGTGCCGCCCAGCGAACGTCCCCATGATGCCAGCGCATTGGTGAAATAGGGACCGACGATGAACAGCAGCAGCCCGCCCGCTGCAATCATGAACAGGACGACCACCGATCGCCGTTGCTCCGCCGCGACGCTGAATCGCACCACGACAGCCAGCGCCAGAGTCAGCAGCAACGCAAAGATGGCGACGTACCAGATGCCGCCCCAATCGGTGACAAATCTGGCCAGCGCCAGTCCCGGAACCAGCCCCAGCGCGAGGTAGAGCGCTGCCCGCGGTCGGGCCAATCGGGTGTTGCTCATCAGGTAGTAGAGGAACAGCGCGTAGATGATGACCAGGGCGATGAGCGGTGGCGTGATGAAGGCGATGATAAAGCCAATGCCCAGAATGGTGCCCGGCACGGCCGCACCGAGGTTCGACACGAAATCCAGGCTCTCTTTGCCAGAGAACTTGCGCCGCACCACCAGATACGCGACGACCATTCCCAGCACACCGGCGATCGGTGTCGTGACGGCCGATAGAAACGTCGTGTCCAGAATCGCTTCCATGCCGCGTTCCAGCGCGATGCGGTAGTTGGCCAGCGTCAGTGTGTAGTCGATGCCCCACAGTCGCGTAAACGACCCGATCGCGATGGAGAGGTAGAGGACGCTGACTAACGCGAGACATAACGTGGTCAGGACGACGAAGGGCCAGCGCACGTACCAGGCGTCGATCTGCATCTGGCCGCCGGTGGGTTTGCCGGTGACGGAGACGTAGGAGCGCCGGCTGACCCAGTAACGCTGGACCACAAACACGGTCAACGTCGGTATCAGCAAGACCAACGACAGGGCTGCCGCCTTCTGCTGGTTGTACTCACCCGCCACAGCGAGGTAGATCTCGGTCGAAAGAACGTTGCGCGTCCCCGTCAGCAGCAGTGGATTGCCCAGGTCTGCCAGCGACTCGACGAAGAGCAGCAAAAATGAAGCGGCGAATCCCGGCACCAGCAGCGGCAACGTGACGGTGCGCAGGATGTGGAACCGGCTGGCGCCCAGGCTTTGCGCCGCCTCTTCCATGGAGGGATCGAGCCGCTCCAGCATGGCGCGGATGATCAAATAGGACACCGGGAAAAAGGTGATGATCTGGACAAGCACCAATCCGTCCAGCCCGTAGATGTCGTTCATGCCGCGACTGAAGTTGATGCCCAGCCAGTCGTGTGTCACCAGACCGGCACGGCCAAACAACAAAATCACCGCAATGGCGATGGCAAAGGGCGGCGAGATGGTCGGGATCAGCGACAGCGCGTGGGAGACGCGCTGAAACGGATAGCGGCAGCGCACCAGCGTGAAGGCGACGATGAAGCCGACAATCGTGCCGCCGGTGGCCGTGGACAGCCCCATGATCATCGTATCGCGCAGCGTGTTCCAGTTGTGGCGCGAGAAGTATGGATCGAAGTACCGCCCGAAATATTCCGTGGACAGCGCGCCGCTTTCGAAGTTGATGAAACCTTGTACCACCACCCGCATCAACGGCCAGACGACAAACAGAAAGACAAAGGACGCGCTGACCAGCAACCCCACCATCAACACGGGGTCCCGACCGATCAATTGGAATTCCTGGATACGTCGTCGCAGTGAAACGCGCGGAGAGGAGATCATAAGGCAACTTGGCTCGTAGTAGGCGCTTCAGCGCCTCGGAGCGGCGCTGAAGCGCCTACTACGAGCAGGTGGAAGCTGACGGGGGTGGCACGCACGCCCCGTCAGCCTCTCGGTGATGACTTTATTCTTTGAGGTTATCGGCTCCCGCCAACTCGTTGGTGAAGCGGTCGATGAAAGCCGTCTTGTTCTGGCCACACCAGTCGAAGTCGTAGTCGATCAACTTGACGTCCAACAGCTCGGGCATGGATGCCGTTGCGCCCTTGACGGTCGGCGCCTGGAACGCGTTGTACTTCGGTCCCAGTTCCTGCGTCGAAGGCTCAAGCGCCCAGTCGTACCAGAGCTTGGCGTTCTCCAGGTTCTTGGCGCCCTTGATGATGCCCTCGCCGCCGATCTCGTACCCCGTGCCTTCCTCAGGGAAGGTCAGTTCCAGCGGCATGCCGGCCTGGATCTGGGCGACGATGTCGTGCGAGAAGACGATGCCCACAGCCGCTTCACCGCCGCCAACAAAGCGGGCCGGCGCAGCGCCGCTCTTGGTGAACTGGTTCACCTGGCTGGCATACTTGCGCAGATATTCCCAGCCCGCTTCCTCGCCCTTGAGCTGGAGGATGGTGCACAGAGCCGTGTAGGACGTGCCGGAGCTGGACGGGTGAGCAACCATGATCTGGCCAGCCAACTGATCGGCCAGCAAGTCGTCCCACGAGGTTGGGGCCTTAGCGTCCGGATTTTGTGCCAGCCACTCGGTGTTGGTGGCGAAACCCAGCGACCCGACGTAGATGCCTGCCCAGTGGTTGTCCGGATCGAGCATCAGATCCTTGTCGATGATATTGGCATGATTGGGGGAATCATATTGCTCCAACAGACCTTCGGAGGTGGCAGCAATGAAACTGTCGATGGGACCACCCCACCAGATGTCGAACTGCGGATTGTCCTTTTCATTGCGCAGGCGGGTCAGGCTTTCGCCGCTGGACATGCGCACCCAGTTGACGGTGATGCCTGGATGGGTGGCCTCGAACTCTGCCTTCATGCCTTCACACCACTCCACCTGCGGCGTGCAAAGCACGTTCAGCTCGTTGCTGGCGGCCTGTTGCGGCGGCGCTGCAGGCGGCTGGCAAGCGGTGATGACCAGAGCCAGCATCAGCAGCAAGCCGGCCAGGATGAAAATTCGTCGTTTCATGGTGCTCCTCCTTGAGCAGATTGAAAGATGGACTCCCGGCAACGCATCGAAATTAAGGTTTGCGTAGGGAAGTCAGAAGCAGGACGTTTGGGTGATAGCGGCCAGGGGGACATCAGGCCATCGGAAAAAACAGACATACTCACTGCAAAATCGCAGCGCCTCGATTATACCGACTCCTTCGCCTGCGTGCAAGAAAAAACGCCGTATTGGCAAGGTGCGTCAGATTGGGTACACTCAACGGCAGAACTTTGCACCATGCCGGCGTCTCAGCCGGATGAACCAGCCAGGAGATTACCTTGTCAACACGAAGCGCCGCCTATCAGGACATCCTGCGAGCCAGCGAGCAGCACGGCTGCCCATTGTGTCACATCGGCCAGAAAACGGCCCGCAGTTATCTGGACAACCTGCTTTGGGGTAGTGTCAACGACCCGGAGCTGCGCGCTGAACTCGACAAGCTGCTGGGCTTTTGCGGCCAGCACAGCCGGCAGATGATGACGTTTCAGGGAGAACGGCTGGGCGTGGCGATAGTGCACCACGCGATGCTCAAGGAGGCGCTGCGCCGCGTGCAGCGGGCAGGCGCGCCGCCGTCCCGTTCGCTGTCAGCACGGCTCGGTCTGCGCAAATCGGGCGACGGCAGTGACAGTCCGCCGGTGCTGGAGCCGGCCGGGCAGTGTCCCGTTTGTGCCAAGCAGGTGGAGATCGAAGCGCGCGCGCTGGATGCGCTGGTAGAAAATCTGGTGGATGACCTGGACGGGCCGCTGCGCGATGCGGGCGGGCTGTGTTGGGAGCATCTGGGGCTGGCTTTGCAGCGTTGCAGCGACCCCAAGGCCCAGGCCCGGCTGGTCGAAGTCCAGTCGGCGGTGTGGGAAGAACTGGTCGGTCATCTGGGTGAGTTCATTCGCAAACGGGACTACCGCTTCCAGCACGAACCGATTAGCGACGACGAAGCAGTTTCTATTGAGAAAGCCATTGCTGCACTGACCGGTCAATATCCGCCAGTTAGTTGAGGAGATCGCATGTGTGCATGCGATCTCCTGACATCACGGTTGGCGAGACGCCAGTCACAACGCCGCATCTTCTCCAGCTTGCTTCAGCATGCTTCGACCGTGTCAGGCTGCGAATTCATTCGCAGACGGCACGCCGCTATCCGATCACCAGCGCCCAAACCCTCGGTCCAAAGATCGCTGCGGCCACAATCAGCGATCCGATGACCGCGAACAGCATCGCGCCGGCAGCTGCATCCTTTGCGATGCGCGCTAGCTCGTGATAGTCGGGAGACACCAGATCCACCACTGCCTCGATGGCGCTGTTGACCGCTTCCAGCGCCAGAATGACGCACACCGTCAGTCCCAAGACTGCCCACTCCAAGGGTTCGATGTGCAGCCAGATACCGGCCACCACCACGACTGCGGCCGCGGCCAGCTCGATCCAGGTATTGCGTTGCGTGCGGAGGGTGTAGACCATGCCGTGCACGGCACAGGTGAAGGAATGCCAGCGGCTTCTGCTCTTCATGCCCGGAACTACAGCGATGCGAGAATCTCGTCCTGCTTCGCCCACATCACCGCTTCCTCTTCTTCGGTTGCGTGGTCGTAGCCCAGCAGGTGCAGGGTGCCATGGATGGCCAGCAAATGCAGCTCGCGCGCCGTGGAATGGCCGGCGATGACAGCCTGGCGCGCGGCGTATGGCAGCGAAATCACGATGTCGCCCAGGAAATCGAGCGCATCGGGCGCGACGACAAAAGTGCCAACTGACCCTTCTGCCTCCTCGCGGGCCGAAAACGACAATACGTCGGTCGGCCCATCGATGCCGCGGTACTCGAGGTTGAGTTCATGCAGCAGTTCGTCGCCCGCGACCATCAGCGATACGCCGGCTGATGTGACGCCCTCCCGCAGCAGGGTCGCTTCGACGGCTGCCTGCAAGCCCTCGGCAGCCACCTGATCCGCCAATTCCTCGTCGATCTGCACATCGATCTCAAGCGGCATGGGGAGTCTCCACGGGCGCCGGCAGAGGCGCTTCATCGGCAGGTGGCGGCAGGGAGGGGCTTTCGCCGCTCGCGTTGGGCGACGGAATCTGTGGCTGGCGGGCAGCTTCGGGATAGACGACGCGCGGATGGTGGACGCCCTTTAGCGAGCGCACGAAAACCTGCCGGACCATCTCAAGGTCTTGCAACGTCATGGGACTCTCCGACAGCTCACCCTCGATCAGCTTCTGGTTGATGATCTTGCGCACGATTTCATCGACTTCTTCGCGCGATTGCGGACGGCTTGCCCGTACGGCACTTTCGCAGCTGTCTGCCAGCATCAGTAGCGCCGTCTCCTTGCTGCTAGGCTTGGGTCCGGGGTAGCGGAAGTCCTTCTCATCCACTCCTTCCGGGCCGGCGATCTTTTGCGCCTCGTGGTAGAAGTAACGCACCAGCCCGGTGCCCTGGTGTTCGGCGATAAAGTCGCGGATGCGGTGCGGCAGCTTGTATTTCCTGGCCAGTTCCATCCCATCCTTGATGTGCGTGATGATGATCTGCGCGCTGGACCAGGGATCGAGCTGGCTGTGTGGATCCACGCCTTCGGCCCGATTTTCGACAAAGAAATGCGGTCGAACTATCTTGCCAACATCGTGATAATACGCCCCGACGCGGGTCAGAAAAGGATCGGCGCCGATGGCTTCCGCGGCCTGTTCTGCCAGGTTGCTCACCAGCAGCGAGTGGTGATAGGTGCCTGGCGCCTTGGTCACCAGATCACGCAGCAACGGATGGTTCGGGCGCGACAGTTCCATCAGCCGCAGTGGCGTGGCGATGTCGAAAATCGCACCGAAGAAATAGAACCCGATCAGCGTCAGGCTGGCTGCCAGCGCCCCGTTCACCACCGCGGCTGAGAACAATTGCACGTGGCCCGTCAGGTCCAGCGTGTTGAAGGGCATTTCGAAAGCGGCAACGACCAGCACATTGGCCAATGCAATGGCTACACCGGCGCGCACGAAAGCGCTGGTGCGTTCGCCACGACCTACCACCAATGCGCCCACCACGGCGCCGACCATCGCATAGGTGATCACCGGCAGCGGATTGCTGGCCAGCGCCCCCATCACCACGCCGAAGTAGATCGTCACCAGCAGCATCCACGGCAGGCCCAGCAGTGCCGCGATCAACATGGTCAATGCGCCCAGCGGGAAGAAATATTGCAGCACTGTGCTGTCGGGCACCATCAGCTTGGCCAGCAGCAGGAAACCGACCATCAACGCCAGCAGGAGACTGAGCCGCCGCGGACTGGCTAGCTCCTCCGACCCGGGACGGAAGATGTAGAGACCAAAGATGGACGCCAGGACGATTGAAATCAGAAACGCCGAGCCAAGCTTCCACCAGTCCAGGCCGGGCTGGTAAAGGTCGAGCTTGTCCAGCGCCTCGATGTGGCGCGCGGTGAGCAGGTCGCCGGCGCGGACGATGATCTCGCCGGCAGCATACTGGCTGGTCTGTGGCGCAATGGCATTGCGGGCGTCATCGCGAGCAGCCTGCGTGCGCTCCTGGTTGGGGAGCATGTTGGGTTTCAACAGCGCCCGCACCAGAGCGATTGTCGCCGCGGCTTCTTCGTCATCGCGCAGGTCGATGTAGCTTGGCACCCGCCGGCGGGCCTGGGCCAGCGTCGTGTCGCGGATCTCGCCCAGTAGGATGACGTTCAGCGCGCTGGGCGTCTCCGTCTTGACCCGCGCCCAGGCTTCGTCGTCCAGCGAAAGGATGGTCGCGATATCGGCGATATCCAACTGGATGTCGGGCAACTCCTGAATCGCTTTGATCTTCTGCTCGGCTGGCATCGTGGCGTCGGTCCGCAGCGCGTCGATTAACGCGAAGATGTCGCGTGCCCGGTCAACCTGCTCGCTGCGCACCCGCCGCACCGGCTCGTAGACATCTGCGATGCGTCGCTCTGCCTGCTGGCGCGCCTCCTCGGTTGCGATGTCGCTGATATACTCGATGGACTGCGGCGCGCGAATATCCGCCGGACTGACTTCGCCCACAGTCAGGGCATAGCGTCCCGCGGTTGGCCATTGAATAGCCAGCACGAGGGTCGTCAGCACGACAAACACGGCGCCGTAGGCCAGCGCCTTGAACCGTGTCGCTAACGAGACCCGGCGCGGTTCCGCGACTCCGGAGGTGGAGAGTGGCCCGGCTGGTTTGGAGGGGGACGTCATAGGGAAAGGACTGCCATCAAGCCGCCGTCAGCAGCTCGCGCGCGACCTCGTTGACCAGTTTGCCGTCGGCCTTGCCCTGAAGTTGCGCCATACTGCCGCGCATGACGATACCCAGGTCCTTGGGGCTCTGCGCACCGCTCTCGTCGATGACTGACTGGACGACGACCGCGATCTCTTCCCGGCTGAGCTGCTGCGGGAGGTATTCCTCGAGGACGGCCAGTTGCGATTCCTCGTTGGGTACAAGGTCGTCTCGGCCGGCGCGGCTGAATTCGCTGATCGACTCGCGGCGCTGCTTGGCTTGCTGGTTGATGACCTGCAGCACTTCCTCGTCGGTCAAGGTCGCGTCCAGCCCGGCGCTGCTTCGTTTTTCAACCACTGCATTTTGCATCGCCGTCTTCACTGAACGCAATGCCAGCTTGCGCGGTTCATCCCGCGCCAGCATGGCAGCTTTGAGGTCAGCATCAATCTGTTGTTGCAGGTTCATAGTCGACTCCACTGGGGTTACAATTGCCGGCGGGTGGATTATAGCATGGCTTGCCCGCGAATCCAAGGGTTTTTCCAGCCGCGCTGGTTCGTAGTAGGCGCTTTAGCGCCGTCGACGGCGCTAAAGCGCCTACTACGAACGGGATTTGCCTTTTCAATCTCCATCGTTTCAGCTATAATCGCACCATGAGCACACAAACACGCATCACTGTCGAAACTAGCTTTGGGTGGATCGCTCTGGCAGAAAATGCGGTCGGACTGACTGCCGTGACGCTGCCTCAGCCGACCGAGTTTGACGCGTTGGCGCTGCTCCAGTCGTTGACCGGTGACACCGAAGCGGACGCAGGGGACCGGCTGCTTGGGACTGCTGAAAAGCTGCGCCGCTACTATGCCGGTGAGGTTGTGGAATTCGACGAGACGCTGGACATGAGCCGCGGCAGCGAGTTTCAGCAGCAGGTCTGGCTCGCGACGCGCCAGGTGCCGCGCGGCGTCATGACGACCTATGGCGCGCTGGCGGCCGCTGTCGGCGCGGGGCCGGCCTCGGCGCGGGCAGTGGGACGGTGTATGGCTACCAACCCGTGGCCGCCCATCGTGCCCTGCCACCGGGTGCTGGGCAAGGACGGCAGCTTGACCGGCTTTGGCGGCGGCATCGAAACCAAACGGCGGATGCTGGAAATGGAAGGCGCACTCTTGCCGTTGGGCTGAACTTGACCGGCAATTGCACCCATGGTATAGTGCGGTTGGTGTTAGGCGCCGCTGCCCCCTTGCAAGCCAGATTGGCCAGCAATGGAGGCTTTTTATTTTTGGCGCAGTAACCAATACCAAGGAACTCCCAAAACAATGCGTATCGGGATCGACGCCCGCATCGCCCACTACACGGGCGGGGGCATCAGCCAGTACACCATCCACCTTGCCAAGGCGCTGGCCGAACTGAGCCAGGACGACGAATTCGTGCTGCTGCAAAGCCGCAAGGACCGCCGTCACCTTGTTCACGGCCCGCATGTGCGCCGCGTCAGCATGTGGACACCCAGCCACAACCGCTTCGAGCAGCAGTGGCTGCAGGTGGAACTGTCCGCGCGCCATTTGGGTCTTGACCTGTTGCACAGCACCGACTTCATCCCGCCGCTACACCTCAACAGCTTCAAATCTGTCATTACTGTCCACGACCTGGCCTTTCTGCGCTGGCCCCATTTTCTGACCGAGGACAGCGCGCGCTATTACGGCCAGGTGGATCAGGCCGTCGATCGCGCCGATCATATTATCGCCGTCTCGCAGAGCACCCGCGACGACCTGATCGGCATGCTGGGCGCGCCGCCGGAGAAGATTACCGTGGTTTACGAGGCTGCTGATCCCGTCTATCGTCCCATTCCCAGGGAAGAAGCGTTGGCGTCCTACAAAGACAAGCACCTGCTGCCGGAGGAGTTCATCCTCTTCGTCAGTACCATCGAACCGCGCAAGAACATCACTGCCCTGCTGCGTGCCTATGCGCTTCTGCGCGAGCGCTACCGGGTGACCACCGGCCTGGTGCTGGCGGGTGGCGTCGGCTGGCAGAGCGAGCAGATCTTCGAAGAGGTCGAACAGCTTGACCTGACCGACCATGTGACCTTTCTGGGGCGCGTCAACAACGGCGACCTGCTGTATCTCTATAACCTGGCGCGCTGTCTGGCCCATCCTGCGCTGTATGAGGGGTTTGGTCTGACACCGCTGGAAGCTATGGCCAGCGGCACGCCAGTGGTGGTTTCCAACGTTTCCAGCCTGCCTGAAGTAGTGGGCGATGCCGGTCTGCTGGTCGATCCCAACGACGTCGAGGATCTGGCGGTTGCATTGCAGCGGGTACTGACGGATGACGCCCTGCACGCGACGCTGCGCGAGAAAGGGCTGGCGCGCGCATCGGTCTTCTCCTGGCAGCGGGCTGCGCAGGAAACCATGGCAATCTACCAGCGCGCCCTGAGTACAAACTGAGCGCCGGTCCAGCCATGCCGCGTCGTATTCTTTTTCTCGCCCCGCAGGTGCCTTATCCCCCGCACCAGGGCACCACGATTCGCAACTACAACCTCCTCATCAATCTGGCTGATGACTTTGAAGTTCATCTGCTCTGCTTTCAGCAGGAGGGCGACGACCCGGTAGGCAACACGCCGCTGCCGCGCCTGCTGCCGGTGGTCGACTCGGCGCCGGCTCCCGTCCGCTCCACGTCGCGGCGTGTGGTCACCACATTGACGTCTCCGCTGCCTGACATGGCATTGCGGCTGGCCTCAGATACCTTCCAAACCCGCCTGGGCGCGCTGCTGGAAAAGTACCGCTACGACATCGTCCAGATCGAGGGGATCGAGATGGCGCCCTACGGCCTGTGGTTGGCGAACCATCCACTGTGGCGCTCGGCGCGTGTCAAGGAGAACCTGCCCGGGATTCCCATCGGCCGGCCGGCGCTGGTTTTTGACGACCACAACGCCGAATATGTTCTGCAACAGCGCGCCTGGGAGACCGACGTGCGTCGTCCGGCGCGCTGGCATGCCGCCGCCTATTCCGCCATTCAGGTCAACAAGCTGCGCCGTTACGAGCGGCAGATCTGCCAGCAGGCCGATCGGGTGATCGTCGTTTCAGACGCTGACCGGGACGCGCTGCGCACGTTGGACATGACGCTTGATATTACCGTCGTGCCCAACGGGGTCGATCTCGACTACTATGCTGCCTACAGCCGCGAGCGCGATTCGCAGGCGCCCGATTACGGTCCCAAGGCGCTGGTTTTCACCGGCAAGATGGACTTCCGTCCCAACATCGACGCGGTGGTCTGGTTCGCCGACGAGGTGCTGCCGCTGATCCAGCGCGAGGAGCCGGAAGCCCGCTTCGTGATCGTCGGCAAGGAGCCGCACCCACGCGTGCAGGCGCTGGCCGGGCGGCCGGGGATCACTGTGACCGGCTGGGTGCCCGACATCCGCGCCCACATTGCCTCGGCGGCGGTTTACGTGGTGCCGCTGCGTATCGGCGGCGGCACGCGGCTCAAGGTGCTGGAAGCGATGGCAATGCACAGCGCAATGGTCTCGACCCGGCTGGGCTGCGAGGGCTTCCCGCTCAACGACCAGCAAATCGTCGCGTTTGCCGACGATGCGGACGCGTTCGCGGCGGCCACGGTTGCGCTGCTGCGCGATCCGGTGCGCCGGGCCAGCCAAGGCGAGGCCGGCCGGCAGTTCGTGGAAGCCAACTACGGCTGGCAGGCCATCGTGCCCCGGCTGCGGGCGGTGTACGATACGTTGAGCAGCAACGGTTGATCTCTTACTCTTACTCTTACTCTTACTCTTACTCTTACTCGTACTCGAATCCGGACGAGTAGGAGTACGAGTAAGAGTACGAGTACAAGCCGGAAACTTCGCCCCGGAATGACACCAATCTCCCCACACACACAGCGAGCCGCGCTGGCTGAGAAACACCGCCATGATCTGGCAGCTTCGGCCGGCGGCACGCGCCGCGAGCAGACTCGCCTGGCGTTGTTGCGGCTGGCAGGACGGCGCTACCGCGCTGCTGCGCCGCTCCCCGACACTCCGCCGCAGCGCATCCTGCTCATCCGCCCCGATCACCTGGGCGACCTGCTGTTTGCTACGCCCGCGCTGCGCCTGGTGCGTGAACGTTTCCCCGACGCACACATCGCCGCGCTGGTGGGGCCGTGGGGCGTTCCCGTCCTCTCAGACAACCCCGACATCGACGAACTGCTGACCTGCGCTTTCCCCGGCTTTACGCGCCGGCGGAAGGGCAACCCGATCGCGCCCTACATGCTTCTGCGCAGCGAGGCGCGCCGGCTGGCCGGCGGACGCTTCGACCTGGCCTGCATCCTGCGGTTCGATCACTGGTGGGGCGCATGGCTGGCGGCTGAAGCCGGCATCCCGTGGCGCATTGGCTACGACATGCCGTCCACGCGACCGTTTCTGACGTCGGCTACCCCTTACATCAGCGGCCGGCACGAGGTGGTGCAGAATCTGGGGCTGGTGGGGGATGGGGCGTGGGGTGTGGGGCGTGGGGACTGGGGGCTGGGGATCGGGGCGTCGGACTTGAGACCGAAAGCCGGGGATTGGGACGGATGCGGTTTGAGGTGACGGCGGAAGATGAGCGGGCGGCGGGGAAGTTGTTGGCTGGACTGGACGACAGCCGACCGCTTGCGGCGATCCATCCCGGCAGCGGGGCGGCGGTCAAGCGCTGGCGAACGGAGGGTTGGGTCGCGCTGGTGCAAGTCCTGATCGAACGGCACGGTGTGCAGGTTGTCTTCACCGGTTCAGCCAGCGAGGCGGCGTTGATCGACCCGGTGCTGGCGGGGCTGGGTGTGGACGGCGAACTGGCCGGCTCTGTCCGCTCACTGGCAGGACGCACCGATCTGGCAACACTGGCAGCGGTGTATCGCCGCTGCGCGCTGGTGGTCGGCCCCGACAGCGGGCCGCTGCACCTGGCTGTGGCCGTGGGAACGCCAACCGTCCACCTCTACGGCCCGGTGGACCGGCGCACCTTTGGCCCGTGGGGCGATCCGGCGCGGCACGTAGTCGTCACGTCGGACTGGCCATGCATCGCCTGCAACAAGCTGGACTGGCCTGAGGCTGCGTTGCCAGAGCATGGCTGTGTGCGCGACATCGCAGTTGACGATGTGATCCTGGCAACGACCGGTTTGCTGTCTGAAGTGCCATAGTGCGATAGTTCGTTAGTGTCCGCGCCCCAGGAGATTTCGCGCCATCAATGACGGATTGTGGCAACCTCACGGTAAACCGAACCGTCTGCAAGTCGACAAACCCCTTGCCAATCCCCCCCCCCCGTGGTATAATTTCAGCAGAATACACCGCTATTTCGGCGGTTAGGCTTGGCGAGAATCGCGAAGGGAGGAACGGAGCGATGCGAACCTATCTGTTGCTTGTGAGCTTGCTGGCGATCATGCTTGCCGGCTGCGCTTCGCAACCACTGTTGCAGCCGGCCACAGACGCCGATACGATACGAGTCTCGATCATCGAGATGACGCTGCGCGGCAGCGGGGATGAAAACGCCATGCACAGTGAAGAGACACAAGTCTATGTCGCACATGTTCCGCTGCACGAGCTGAATGCCTGGTTGCGGGACTCCGAGGCGCGGACTGCGGCGCAGATTGAGGGGCGTCCAGTCGATGAGATCGTAGCGGAATGGCAGCAAGCCGGCATTCAGTCTGGCCCTGAACTCGCTGGAGACCCAATGGTCTGGTTCGTTGACATCCGCGGCATCAGCCACCAGCCGCCAAGGATGTTCGGCGCGAATCCGCGCGACTGGGACCAGGATGCAACAGACGAGGCGCAAGAACCGTTCTACTACGATAACTTCCACATGATCTTCAATGAGCAGGGAGCAGGCACAGCCAGCGGCGCTTTCACCGATGCATCGACAGCGCCGCCGCTGGGAGACCAAGTGCCGCTTGACCAGATGTACGACGATCCTTATGTCTTTGAGATATCCATCAAGGCAACACCGGCCACCACCGCGCCTGTCGCGCTGCCCACCAGCACTCCGTTCGTTCCCTAGCGGAGATTGGAGCGCTGAGTCGCCTTGACTCGCCAGCACTGCTGTGGCATAATCGCCGCCACAACCGAACACACAAAAGACTACGAACCGGAAGAGTGTCTGTCGAAGCGGGTTCCAGAGAGCCGGCGGCTGCTGAAAAGCCGGCATCAGCGCCGACAGAACCGTGCCCACAGCACGGGAAAACGTGGACCGGGGAGTCGAGAAGTGAACAATGGTCAACCATCAAGTAGCTTCCTCCGGAGACGCCACCGTTATCAGGGCGCTGGAGATCGTTTCCGCTAGTCAGTGAACAGTCATCAGTAGACAGTTATCAGTGTCTGATAACTGATTTCCGATTACTGATTACTGATTACTGATCACCGAAAACCGTCTCCGCAGAGTGAGGCTGGCATGACGTTCCCTGCGCCGCATCGCAGGGTTTTGTTTTCCCAGCCTAACCAGGGTGGCACCGCGAGCACGCCTCTCGTCCCTGCAAGCGCACGACTGCGCGCGCGGGACAAGAGGCGTTTCTTGTGCGTTAGTTCGATAGTTCGATAGTGCATTTGTCCGGAAAGGAGCGAGGATCATGCCGCTGATACGACGATTTGAGGATTTGTTGGCGTGGCAGAAAGCAAGGATCATGGCGAACATGATCTATGATCTGACCGACGGCGCACGCTTCGCGAAGGACTTCCAGCTGAGAAACCAGATTCGCGATGCGGCCGGCTCGTCCATGCATAACATTGCCGAGGGCTACGACTCTGGCACCACAGCCGAATTCATTCGCTTCCTCAAGTTCGCGCGTCGCTCGGCCAGCGAAGTACAGTCAGAACTGTACCTTGCACTCGACCGTGAGTACATTTCGCAGGGCGAACTTGATGCCGCCTATGGATTAGCCAGCGAAACCAAGAAACTCATCAACGGTCTCATCACCCACCTGCGCAATCGCAAATCCTGATTCCCCACAGTCACACAACCACCGCTCTTCAATCATACTATCACACTACCGCACTACCACACTACCGCACTCTCACACCACCACACTACCGCACTATCACACTACCGAACTAAAGGACCAACGATGTACAAACCAACTCTCGACCAAGTCCGTTCCCTCGCTGACCGCGGCAACCTGATCCCCGTTACCCGCGAGCTGCCCGCCGACCTGGAGACGCCGGTGTCGGTGTATCTCAAGCTGCGCGATGGCAGCCCGTCCTTCCTGCTGGAATCGGTGGAGAAGGGCGAGCAGTTGGGCCGCTATTCGTTTATCGGCGTGCAGGCGCCCATGTCGCTGACGGCGCGCGGCGGTCGCGTTATCACCAAAGGCGCGGGCGGCGCAGTGCTGGAGTCGCACGAGTACGGCGACCCACTGGATGCGGTGAAGGAGGCACTGGCCCGCCGCGCGCCCATCGACGTCCCCGGGCTGCCCCGTTTCACCGGCGGCGCAGTGGGCTACTTAGGCTACGACTGGGTGCGCTTCGTGGAGAAGTTGCCGGAGACCGCCAGCGACGACCTGGACCTGCCAACCTTCATCTTCCTGCTGGCCGACAACCTGGTGATCTTCGACCACGTGCGCCACCGGCTGATTGTTCTGGCCAACTGCCGGCTGGAGGGCGACCTGACCGCGGCCTACGCCGATGCCATCGCCCGCATCGACCAGATCGTGGCGCGGCTGCGCAAGCCGCTGGTGGTCCCCGAGACGCCCAACGTCCTCAGCGACGCGACGTGGCAGAGCAACTTTGACGAGCAGCGCTTCGAAGCCATGGTCCTCGAGGCCAAGGAGCACATCGCGGCCGGCGACATCTTCCAGGTGGTGCTCAGCCAGCGCCTGACCCGCCAGACCGAGGCCGACCCGTTCACCATCTACCGGGCGCTGCGCATGACCAACCCCAGCCCCTACATGTACTTCCTGGAACTGCCGGGCGACGGCGCGGACGGCGAGCCGATACGAGTGGTCGGCTCCAGCCCGGAGATGCACGTGCGGTTGGAGGACGGCAAGGCGCAGCTTCATCCCATCGCCGGCACGCGCTGGCGCGGCGACTCGCCGGAAGAGGACGCTCGCCTGGCCGAGGACTTGATGGACGATCCCAAGGAGCGGGCGGAACATGTCATGCTGGTGGACCTGGGGCGCAACGACCTGGGGCGGGTGTCGGAGTACGGCAGCGTGCGCGTGCCGGCGCTGATGACCGTCGAGCGCTACAGCCACGTCATGCACATCGTCAGCGACGTGCAGTCCACAGTGCGACCGGAGTTCGATGCATTCGACCTGCTGCGCGCCACCTTCCCGGCCGGCACCGTCAGCGGCGCGCCCAAGGTGCGCGCGATGGAGATCATCGAGGAGTTGGAAGGGACGCGGCGCGGGCCGTACGCCGGCTGCGTCGGCTACATCGGCTACGACGGCGCAATGGACACCTGCATCACCATCCGCACCGTAGTCATGCGCGGCAAGACCTGCACCTTGCAGGCCGGCGGCGGCAACGTGGCCGACAGCGACCCGGTCTACGAATGGAACGAGACGCTCAACAAGGCGCGCGCGCTGGCGGTGGCAGTCGAGGTGGCGGAGCGCGGGCTGGTAGAGTAGGTGCGGTGATGAACAAAGTGATCCTCATCACCGGGAGCAGCCGCGGCATTGGCGCGGCAACCGCGCTGCTGGCGGCTGAACGCGGCTACGCTGTCTGTGTCAACTACCTGGCCAACCAGCCGGCCGCCCAGGCTGTCGTCGCAGAGATCACAGCCAATGGCGGCTCGGCCATCGCCGTGCAGGCCGATGTCAGCCAAGAAGCGGACGTGGTTGGTTTGTTTGCGGCTGTCGACAGGCAACTGGGCGCGCTCTCGGCGCTGGTCAACAATGCCGGCACCCTGGAAACCCAGATGCGGGTCGACGAAATGGATGCCGCGCGCATCAACCGGATATTGACCACCAACGTTACCAGCTATTTCCTGTGCGCCAGGGAGGCGGTGCGACGCATGTCAACCAGATACGGAGGCAGCGGGGGCGCGATCGTGAATGTCTCTTCCGTGGCATCGCGTCTTGGCTCTGCCGGTGAGTATGTCGATTACGCCGCGTCCAAAGGCGCAGTCGATACGTTGACCATCGGATTGTCGCGGGAAGTAGCGACGGAAGGCATCCGGGTCAACGCCGTCAGGCCGGGCTTCATCTACACCGACATCCACGCCCTCGGCGGCGAGCCTGGCCGGGTGGATCGGGTGAAAGCAGTGGTCCCGATGCAGCGCGGCGGGCACCCGATCGAAGTGGCGCAGGCAATCCTGTGGCTGCTTTCGGACGAAGCCTCGTACGCCACGGGAACGTTTATTGACCTGGCCGGCGGGAAATAGCATCCCACCTATTGAGGAATGAAATGAACACGATTACACGGTCACCCGGTGGAGAGTCACCCGTCCTGGTAGTTGCCGCCGGCGAAGATCGCTTCGGCGAACATCGCGGACTCGGCATCAGCGTCATCGCTTTCAAAGTTGTGCCGCAGGACAGCAGCGGTCTGCTCATCATCGAGAATACGTTCCATGCCAAGGGCGGTCCTGCGCGGCACTTGCATTTCGAGCAGGACGAGTGGTTCTATGCGGTTGAAGGCGAATTCATTATCGAGGTTGGACAGGAGCGGATCAGAATGAACCCGGGCGACTCGCTGATGGCGCCTCGCCGCGTGCCGCACGTCTGGGCGCACATCGGCGACGCGCGCGGCCGGATGCTGATTGCATTCATGCCCGCCGGCCAGATGGAGGCGTTCTTTCGCGAGGTGACCAGAGCAGACGCGATGCCGCCACAGGATCCGGCCTTGTGGCGCGCCCACGGCATGGAGTTGCTGGGGCCGCCGTTGGCGCTTGATTAGGACGCGCTTACCGATTCACCAGCCGGTAGATCGTTCCGCCGTAATCCACCACCAGCAGCTCGCCGCTTTCGGTTTCCCCGAAGGCGCTGATCTGCGCGTCGCTGTCCAGCAGTTGGGCATCCTGCCACTGGCCATCAGCGCCTGCCGCCAGTCCCCAGATCTGTCCTGAGCAATAATCGCCGTAGAAGTAGATTCCCTGCATCGCTGGCTGCTGCGCGCCGCGGTAAACATACCCACCGCTGACTGAGCAGCCTGGCCCGTGTTCATATTCGGCCACTGGCATGGTCAGCCCGGCGGTGTCGCAGGTGTCCGATCCGTAACAGTGAGTCCCTTCGGTGATCGGCCAGCCGTAGTTTTCTCCGCCCGGATCGCCGGCCGGCTGGAAGTTAATTTCCTCCCATTGATTCTGGCCGACATCGGCGATCCACAGATCACCTGTCGCGCGGTCGAAGCTGAAACGCCAGGGGTTGCGCAGGCCGTAGGCCCAGATCTCAGGGCGCGCGCTGTCCTGACTGACCAACGGGTTGTCGACCGGCACAACGGCCTGGTCGCCACTGACGTCGAGACGGATGATCGTTCCCAGGATGGTCCCCAGGTTCTGGCCGTTGTCGTAGCGGTCGCCCGCGCCGCCGCCATCACCGAGCCCGGCGTAGAGGTAGCCGTCGGGACCGAAGGCGAGCATGCCGCCGTTGTGGTTACCGGCCGGCTGGTCCTGTGTCAGCAGCACGACCTCGCTGTCAGGTTCGCCTGTCGCGCGGTCGTCGCTGGCCTGGAAGCGGGCGATCACGGTGTCGCCGTTGCGGTCGGTGTAGTAGACGAAGAAGCGGCCATTGGCGGCGAAGTCAGGATCAAACGCGAGGCCCAGCAAACCCTGCTCGCTGGAGCTGCTGCCGACGCGGCCGGTGATGTCCAGGAAAGGCTGCGGCTGCGCGCCATCTCCGCCAAGCGTCAGGATCGTCCCGCCCTTCTCGACGATGAAAAGCCGGCCGCTGCCGTCGTCGGCATGCGTGGCCAAGACCGGCTGATCCAGTCCGTCGACCAGCTGTGCCAGTTCCACGTTCAGGGCTGACAGATCGGGCGCCGGCGTGGGTGTATCAGTCGGCGTTGGGGCAGGCGTGTCGGTCGCGCTTGGTGTTGCAGTCGGCGTGTCCGACGGCGGCGGCGCGGTTGTCGCCGTGTCGGTAGCTGTCGGCGTTGGCGTGGCAGGAAGCGCGGTTGCGGTGGCTGCTGCCGGCGTGGCCACAGGTAAGGGCTGGCTGGTTTCCGGCACGGGAGCAGCGCTGTCCGACGAGCAGGCTGCCAGCAGAAGCAGCGTTGCGACGGTCAATGCCAACTGCACTGCCATTTTGCGCGTCCGCGGAAGGGTCATGTTTACTCGTTTCATGCATCCACCATAGCACGAGTCTGGCGCTCGGCCAGTGAGATTACATCCTGACCGGCATCTCGTTCTTGAGCGTCAGTTCGGTTGTTCGCCTCCAAATTGGAGTTGACTCGACATCGTGAGAACCAAAATCGACAGGATTTACAGGATGAAGGCCTCCCAAATTCTGTAAATCCTGTTAATCCTGCCAAGAATCGCCCGCCGCGCAGCGAGCGCAACGGGACGCAGTGGACTGAGCAGTATCCAAAGACCGTGGCCTTCGGTGTATAATGGCGCAAAGGACTATGCAGCCATCGATGTCTTGCGAAAATACCCACCCACAATCAGTTGCCGTCATCGGCGGCGGGCCGGCCGGCTTGATGGCCGCTGAGGTGCTGGCCCGGGCTGGCGTGCCCGTCGACCTCTACGAGGCCATGCCCTCGGTGGGGCGCAAGTTTTTGGTCGCCGGTAAGGGCGGCTTGAACCTTACGCATTCCGAAGGACGTGAGGCGTTTTTGGCGCGCTATGGCGCACGTGGCCCGCAGTTGGAACCGTTGCTGGCAGCCTTCGGACCTGAAGCGTTGCGGGCGTGGATGGCGGAGCTGGGTTTCGATACGTTTGTCGGTTCATCCGGGCGGGTGTTTCCCACAGTTATGCACGCCGGGCCGATCCTGTACGCCTGGCGGCAGCGTCTGCGCGCGACGGTGTCATGTTTCACGTGCGCCACCGCTGGCAGGGCTGGCGCGAAGAGAGGGCGTTGCGCTTCGCAACGCCTGAAGGTGAGAAAACGGTGCGCGCGCCGGCTGTCGTGCTGGCGCTGGGAGGTGGCAGCTGGCCGCAACTGGGCTCTACCGGCGCCTGGGTTCAACTGCTGGAACAGCGTGGCGTCCCGGTCGCACCCTCAGACCGGCCAACTGTGGCTTCGATGTCGGCTGGAGCGAACATTTTCGTACCCGCTTCGCCGGCCAGCCGCTGAAATCGGTTGCACTCAGCCTTTACTGATGACGCTACTGGTGAGATGTTTCGCCAGCAGGGCGAACTGGTGGTGACAGAGACCGGCCTGGAGGGCGGCCTGATCTATGCGTTCTCCGCCCGGCATTACGCGACGAGATCGAGGCGCGCGGCCGCGCGCTGATCCAGCTTGATCTGGCGCCCGATTGGTCGCTTGAACGTCTGATGGATGCACTGTCTCGCCCGCGGGGATCCCGGTCAATGGCAAGTCACTTGCAGCGTACGGTGGGTATCAAGGGAGTGAAGGCGGGACTGCTGTGGGAATTTGTGCCGAAGGAGCAGTTTGCCGACCATCATCGCCTGGCAACAGCCATCAAAGGGCTGCCGGTGCCGCTGGTTGCGCCGCGGCCGTTGGCTGAAGCGATCAGCAGCGCCGGCGGCGTCCCCTTTGAGGCTCTGGATGAGCACCTGATGATTCGCTCGCTGCCCGGAGTTTTCTGCGCGGGCGAGATGCTGGACTGGGAGGCGCCGACCGGCGGCTATTTGCTGACCGCCTGTTTCGCCACCGGCCGCGCAGCCGGCCAGGGAGCGTTGGCTTATGTGGTTGGGTAATTTCGGTGTTGGCTCGGTCGGCCCCTCCGGGGTGCCAGCGAAGACCGGCCAGAGCGGTTGCTGTCAGTCGTAGCGGCGGAACCAGGCCAGCGCCTGTTCCTGCTCGCCGCTCATGACGACCTCCAGCAGTTGGCCGCCGCGTGCTTCGAAGACATCGATGACTTTGATGACGCCTTCCAGCGCGGCGTCTCCTGGTGACCGCTCGGCGAGCTTGTTGGCTGCCTCGGCCAGGAAGCGACGGTTGAACGCGTTGTCAGCCTGCTCGGGGAAGACCGCCAGCGGGAAAATGCGCGCCTCCACCAGGTCCTGGAAGAAGTGCGTGCCGTAGCTGACTTCGGGCGCGCCAGTCCCGTGGTCATAGCCCAGCTCGACCATCATCTTGGTGTTGAAGACGTCGGCGTAGGTCACCTTGACGCCCAGATCGAGGTTGGAACTGCCCCAGCGGCCCGGTCCAACGAGGATGAAGCGTTCACCTTCCAGCGCACGGTTCAGCCGGCCTACGGCCCGGGCGACCTCCAGCTTTTCCGAGGGTGGCGCCAGCCGCGAATACTGGTGCGGATCGACGTAGACGATGTAGCGCAGACGCTCGACCACGCCGTTGGGAATGAGGTTGTTGGCTGTGAACAGCACGTCCTGTTCGTGTACTTGCGCCGGGATTTCGACCCGTTGGCCCTGTTCATGGCTGCTCTGCGGGCGGCACTGCAAGAGGTGGATGATCAGCTCCGGCTTGCGCGCTGAGCCTTTGAACTCCAGTGTGAACTCGACATCCACCGGCACCGCGTAGGCGCTTTCCAGCGTCCGCAGTATCACCTTCATGCGCTCAACGAATGGCGTGCTCTCCACCAGACCGTCGAGCGTCAGCACCAGCTCGTGCGACTCGATGACGTCGACGGAGGAGCGGATCGGCTGGATCTGGCCGTCGCGGAAAGCCGCGCCCAGCATCCGCAGCCAGGGATAGTCTTTGTTGATTCCGTAGCGCACCGAAACAGTGCGTATTTCGTTGGCCTCCAGATCGACCACATCCATATAACGTTGCGAATAGTGCTGGATCTCGCGTGCGGTCTGGGCGGGGCGCAGCGTGGGATGGCTGAGGCCGATCATGCGCGGGTAGTCGTCGGGCACCCGGTCCACGGCGCGCGTGCCCAGGCCGGTCACCAGGCGCACGAAGCCTTCATCACGACGCAGGCGCGGCGTCCACAGGAAGGGGTTGCGGCTGAAGCCGACGCCTGACACCGTGGGGAAGAACAGGTTATCGACTTGCTGGCCTTCGACCTTCTGGATGATGACCGCCATCCGCTCATCGTAGTCGATCAGCCCCATCTGCCGGCGATAGAGCAGCGCGTCGGGGTTCAACGCGCTGACGTAGACCTGCGAGATCGACCAGAGCAGCGCGCTCAGGTTCTCTTCGGGCGTCCCCTGGTTGCACGAGAAGATGCTGTCATATTTGCCTGCAAAGGAGGTGTTGACGTTGTCTTCCAGCAGGCTGGAGGAGCGGACGATGAGCGGCGCGTCGCCAACAGCAGCCAGAAGCTGCATCAGTTGCTGCACCACGCGTTCCGGAAAAACGCCCTGAGCGAAACGCTGCGGCAGGCTGGCATAGTCCTCGATCATCTGCTCGGGTGTCTTGTATTTCTGGTTGATCTCCGGCAACAGGTCGTTGATGTCCAGAAACTCATAGAAAACGTCTGAGCCGACGAAATAGGACTCCGGTATGGCGATCTTATCCTGAAAGCCGTCGAGGGCGATCTGCGGGTCGGTTCGCAGGATTTTCCATGCCAGCATCAGGCCGGCCGCCTTGCCGCCAATCTTGCCGCGTCCGACGCGGTGGCGGCGGATCTCGTTGAGGTCGGCGACGCTGAAGTATTTGCGTGCGATGCCCACGAACCCCAGTTGGTCGCTGATCATCGCCTTGATCAGGACGGCCTTGATTTCGGCCAGGTGATGCGCGTACTTCGCCTGTTCTTCCAGTGGCAGCGCCTCGTATTGCAGTCCCTTCGCGAAGAGGGCGTCCCACGGAGCAAGCTCCGGGTTGAAGGTCAGTCCCAGTTCATCGCCGTTGTGCTGACCCAACTCGGCCTGGATCAGGTCTTGCAGCAGGCGCGCCGGCAGGTTGTAGCCAAAATAGAAGTCGGTCAGGTAATCGCGCACCAACTGTTTGCGCCGTTCCCAGGTCTCGATATTCTCCGCACTGTACGGGTCGTCAATTCCTTCGCGCTGCTGTGATGCAATGGCCCGCTCTTCGACCTCCGCTTCGAACACCTCGCGGGTCACGATGCCGCGGGCAAAAATTTCCCGGCGCATTTTCCCCCGGACGCGTTCGCCCAGAATCGGGTAGTTGGCCAGTTGCAGGTAGATTTCCATCACCTTCGGCAACTGGCCGTCGGGATCGTCGTGGTGGGTCATCGGTAAACCTCTGGTTTCAGCGCGCCGATGTACGGCAGCGTGCGGTGCCTGTCGGCATAGTCAAGTCCGTAGCCAACAACCCAGACATCAGGAATGGTGAACCCGAGGTAATCGATCGGCACATGCATGGCGTCGGGTCGCTGTTTGGTCGAAAGCGCGCAGGTGCGCAGCGAGGCCGGCCGGCGGCTTGTCAGCACCTCGCGCAGATAGGCCAGCGTGTTGCCCGAGTCGACGATGTCTTCCACCAGCAGCACGTGTTTGTTGTCGATGGGCTCGCGCAAGTCGAGGATGATGCGCACCGCGCCGCTGGTGGCTGTCATGCCGTAGCTCGACACCGCCATGAAATCGACCGCGTGGGGAATCGTCAGCGCGCGCGCCAGGTCAGCCAGGAAAATGAAAGCGCCTTTCAGCACGCCCACCAGCAGCAATGGCCGCTCGTCCGCGTAGTCGCGGTCGATCTGGGCGGCAAGTTCGACAATCCGTTCCTGGATCTGCGCCGAACTGATCAGAACACGGTCGATATCGGGGTGAAGTGGTGTGGCCATGCGGGTACTCCCTGAAGAATGCTGTCGGGGGGATTATAGCCCCAGCACAAGCGGGCGTCAAAGCGGATCATGCTGCCACGACGGAAGTGCAAGGAAGGCACCCGTCGTCGTCAACCGGCAACCGCACCCAGCGCCACCAGCGTCGCGACCTGAGCGTTGGTGATCCCTTCAACGCCGGCGATCTTCATCCCGGCGTAAGGACCGGCCGGTTCAAGCGCCGCCAGGCAGTGACTGTCGTGCAGGTCCCACAGTCTGACGCTGCCATCAGCGCTGCTGCTGGCCAGCAGGTCTTTGCTGGGGCTTGCAGCAATCGATGTTACCTGTCCAATGTGTCCCTGCAAGCGTCTGATCACGGATCCCGTTGCCGTGTCGTGAATCACCAGGTTGCGGGCAAGGTCGCCCGTGATGAGGGCGTCGCTGTCCCTGCTGAATGCCAGACAATGTACCCCAGGCGCGTTGGTGATGGTAAATGCAACCTGTTCAAGGTCCAGGTCGATGATGTGAACCTTGTCGTCCTCATCATATCCCGCCAGCCATCGGTCATCCGGGCTGAACAGAAGTCGCAGGATTCTCTGGCCGGTTGGCAGCAACTTGCAGCGCAGTCGCGCCCGCCCACCGCTGGCCAGGGGGCGCACGTCCCAGATCCAGATCGAACCCTCTTGTGCACCACATGCCAACAGATTCGTCTTTGTGGAAAAGGCGACCGCCATCGCCTGCTCATGACCCAGCGACAACCGTTCTACATCCTGCCAGGACTGCATGTCGATCAGGTTGACGGCGTGGTCTACGGTGGTATGCGCCAGCAATGTCCCGTCGGGGCTGAGCGACATTGCGTACTCGGAGGTCCCATCGGTATCAGGCAGGACTCGCAGCAACTGGCCGGTAGCTGCCGACCACACGCGCAATGTCTGGTCGTAGCTGCCAGTGATCAACGTGTCGTCGTCGTCACAGAACGCGATGCTGCGCACCATGCCACGATGCCCGCTCAGGATGTGCTTCAGCTCCCCGCTGGCGGCATCCCACAAATAGGCATGATGGTCGTCGCAACCGGCGGCGATCATGCCGTTTGACCGTGCAAAACTGACAGCTCGGATCGCCCCGCGATGTCCCTCCATAGTGTGCACAAGACGCCCACCTTTGTCGGTGTAGGTAGGCGCGACGCCTGGGCCAGGAAGATTCTCTTGGTCGAGTTTCCACAGTCGCAGGGGACCGTCAAGACCGCTGCTTGCCAGCAGGGTTCCGTCACGACTGAAGATGGCCGACCCGACCCAGCGCAAGGTGCCGTGCAGCCGGTGCGTCGTCTGGCCGGTTTCGATATCCCACAGCCGTATCGACTGGTCGTAGCCGCCGCTGATAACGGTGGCGCCATCGGTCGAAAAAGTCACGGCGGTTGCCCAACTGGTGTGTCCCAACAGTGAGCGCAGCAGTTGGCCGGTCGCTACATCCCAGACACGAGCGGTGCGGTCGGTGCTGGCGCTGGCCAGCTTGCTGCCATCAGGGCTGAAAGCCAGCGAAAGAACCCAGCCGGAATGTCCCTCCAGAACGACTGGCGCGGATAGGTCAGCCGGCCGCCACAGGCAGATGCGGGCATCCTCGCCGCTGGTGGCGAGAACCTCACTGTCCGGTGCAAAGGCAACGGCATGAACCTTGCCCGTATGGCCATGCAGCGTCTGGAGCCGTTCGCCCGATCGCCAGTCCCACAGGGTCACTTGCCGTTCGTTGTTGACGCTGGCCAGAATCCGGCCATCGGGGCTGAATGCGATACCATTGATCCAGGCCGGTTCAAACAGCTGGCGATACATCTCCCTGGTTTGCCAGTTGCGCACGAAGATCGTTTGATCTGCGCCTGCGCTGGCCAGGAAAGCGCCATCCGGGCTCCAGGCAACGGCAGCCACTGTTTGGATGTGTTCCTGAAAGGTATCAACCAACTGGCCGGTCCTGGCATCCCATAGACGCACCTGCCTGTCCAGGCTGCCGCTGGCCAACAGCGCACCGTCCGGGGACCACGCCACACAGCTGATGCCCTGCGTGTGGCCCGTAAAAATATAGTAGGGCTGGTAATCGGTCATCTGCCACATGAAGACGCGGCCGTCCGAGCCGCCGGTTGCCAGATACTGGCCGTCAGGGCTGATGCTCATCGTGCGCAACGTGCCGAAGGTGTCGAAAAACCTTGATCCCTTCAGGTTGGCGCCGCGGAAATCGACCGTGGCCACCGAAACCGTCCGCAGGTCCGCCTGCCAGACAGGGAGGTTGGAAAGGTCCAGACCGTTCAGGTCCGCCTCCAGGTAGAGCAGCAGATGCAGCAGATTCGCGCCGGCATAGCTGGCACTGGAAGCATCTTGCGAGCGCAGTTGCTGCAATGATGTGTGCAGGCGATCGATGGCAGCCGTTCGTCCCCAGCGATCCACCAGCCACTGGGCTATGGGTTGCAACAGCAAGCGTCGCTGGCTTTCCTGCACGTATTCCTCACTTTGCGCCTTGACCAGCGCAAAGCGGTGCAACCAATCGAATTGACCGCTCTCAATTTCGCTGCTGATGGCAGTCACCAAACGATCGGTCACGTATTCCATGACAACGTTTTGCAGTGTCAGGCGGGGCGGACTGTCCGCGCTGTCGTGGACGGCGTCCTCAACCAGCGAGTTGTACTGCAAGGAACGCATGGTCTCGATGAATTCACGCCGTCCCGCCGGTCGCGCAAGATCGTTCCACAAAACCTGAACCGCCACCGGTGACCGCTCGACGGCAAGCCAGGTTACAACTTCACGCTCCAGGGGAGTGAGACGGCTGAATTGTTCGTCCAGCACAGTGCGGATGTCGTCGAAGATCGGGGTCTCGTCTCCAAAGAACGCGTTGATGTCGCTGCCGAACAGATCGCGCACGGTATCGGCAACCAGTTTCAGCGCCAGTGGGTTGCCGGAATAACGTTCGACCAGCGTTCTCAGCTCGTGGTCTGGCGCAACGACGCCGCGCTGGCGCAGCAGTTCCAGCCCGGCAGCAGCCGGCAATCCTCCCACCGTCAAGATTCTGACGCGCGAATCATCTTCCTCCATGCGCAACAGACCCGCCGGCAAATCCCTGGTGGTCAGCAGCAGGGAGCTATGGTGGCGGCTGCGGGCCATTCGCTCAATGAACTGCCCATAGTCTTCGTAACCAGAGCGAAACGTGCCGGTACGAACGCCGGACTGCATGACGCTTTCGAGATTGTCCAGGACAAGCAGACAGCGCTGGCGCTGGAGTTCAGCGAACAGAACCGCCATTTTCTCGTCGAGGCCTGCGGGCAGTTGATCCAACTGTTGTCCGGCCATGGCCTGCAACCAGCTGTCGAGAACGCTCCGCAGCGACGGGGCATTGACCAATGTGCGCCAGAAGACCAGATCGTATGATCCGCCGGGCAGGTGGTCGATCAGTTCGACTGCCAGGGTTGTCTTGCCGACGCCCCCCATGCCCGAAAGCGCCACCAGGCTCGCACCGTCACCGGTGAGCCAGTGACTGAGCTGCGCAACATCCTTCTGCCGGCCATAGAACGCGGCATGGTCCGGCGCGTCGCGCCAGTCGATGAACGGCTGCTGTGCCGCGAGCGGCGACTCAGCACGCACCGGATGAGGCCGTGCGGGCGTGGTTGTCCCACTGTCGTGCACCGTCTCCGTCCCTGCGGCTGTTTGTGGTCCCATGGCGCCGGACAGAATCAACTCGTAGACCGCCATGGTCTCCGGCGAAGGCGCCACGTCAAGCTCTTCGGCCAGAACGCGCCGGCACGTTTCGTACTGTTGCAGCGCGGTGCTGCGCAATCCCATGCGCGCCAGCACCACCATTTTCTGGCGGTGACCGACCTCGCTGGCCGGGTCGATGGCCAGCAGGCGGGTCAACTGTTCCAGACTGGCGACCATGTCATGTTGCTGTATGTGCCAGGCAGCCAGAGACAGCAGCGCGCTGAGCATCGCATGCCGCAGCCGCTCGCGCTCGCCGGCCATCCACTGTTCGTAGTCCGGCGCACCGGGCACATGGAATCCCGCCAGCAAGTCCCCGTTGTAGAGCGAAACGGCGGCTTGCAGTTGCAGGATATCCGTCGCCTCGTCCCCCGTTCGCTGGAGCAAGGTGTCAAACTGCGCTGTGTCGAGCCAGAACGCTGCCCGTGACAGTGACACCGTCTGGCCGATCACCTCCAGTTTGTCGTCAAATAGCTTGCGCAGATCGGAGAGGGCGGTGCGCAGGCTGGTAGCCGCCTGCTGGTCGGTGCTTTCAGGCCACAACAGCGTTGACAGGGTGGCGCGACGGTGCGGACCACCCTTCACGGCAAGATAGAACAGCAGGGCCTGGCTTTTGGTTCTGCGCAGGGCTGTCACCGGTTCCCCTGCACGCAAAAGGAGGGGCGGACCGAGCACATTCAAATGTAAGGGCGATACCTTTTGCAAGTGCGCCATATCTGTCTGTTCGTACCCTTGTCACGACTGTGTCACGAGTCGGTTACGCGGTTCTGGTTTAATCCCGGCCAGATCGATAGAGATTATAGCACGCAACAGCAGATTGAGTTAGCCAAGTTACACTCAACTAGCCAATTTCAAATCTTGCGTATGCGAACTCCGGCCGTGGCCGTCGGATTGTTCGACCGACCATTAAATAAGCCTGCTCCTGGAGCAACTTCGCCTTACAGGACCGCAGGAAATCAATCAGGTACAAGGCAGTACATGTCGAGTCCAAAATCCAAACGAGTCTGTCTTGTGTCAGAGCCTGGTCTGATCCAGCAGGCTACGCGCGCGATGCTGGGGTCGATTCCAGATGTCGTCGTCGTTGCCACGGCTTCAGGGGCTCTGTCAGCCACCGCAATGATTTCGCAATTGCAGCCCGATTTGTTGCTGGTAGATGCCAATCTGCCAGACGACGAAGTTGAAGCACTGTTGTACTGGAGCCGGGAGAACTATCCCTGGCTGCAATCGATAGTCATGACCAGAACGTCGCGGCAGCGGTCTCAAGTCCTGGCCTGGGGCGCCCATGCCGCGATACCGCGAGCCAGCCTGAGCGACGAGCTCAGAGTAGTACTTGACCAATCCACATACTCAAACAAGCCAGAAAAACCGTAGCTGCTCAGTCTTCACCAGTGGTGTATTCCTGTGGGGCGGGGGCTGACACTCATGAAGGGTGACAGCCTACCGACCTCGTCATTGCCGTGACGGGTGAGTAGTGACGGACAACCTGCGTGAATGGAGAAACCTTCGATGAAACGACATGCCATGTTCAGTCTGTTGGCCATTGCCTTGATGGGCCTGCTGCTTGTTGGTTGTAACACCGGTGCAGAGCCAACAGCCACACCTATCCCACCGACCGACACACCTGTGTCCGACCAGCCAGCGGCGCCCGAGGATGCCT
Organism: Anaerolineales bacterium; assembly: GCA_020634615.1. Classification (GTDB taxonomy): domain Bacteria; phylum Chloroflexota; class Anaerolineae; order JAAEKA01; family JAAEKA01; genus JACKBK01. The sequence goes on along the minus strand of JACKBI010000001.1, from coordinate 105,236 downwards.
GGGCGCGCATCCAGGCGGCGGGGACGTTGGTAGCCGGCGTCTCGGCCGACTACCCGCCCTTCGAATCCTACGACGAAAACTTCAAGCTCGACGGCTTCGATATCGCACTGATGAAAGCCATCGGCCAACGGCTCGGCGTCGAGGTGGAGTTCAACGACTTCGCGTTCGACGGTCTGTTCGGCGCTATGCAACTCGGCCAGGCCGACGTAGCGATTTCGGCCATCTCGGAGACGCAGGAGCGACGCGAGCAGGTCGATTTCAGCGACGTCTACTTCATCAGCCAGGGCGTGGCGCTTGGCAGCGACCAGCGCCAACTGGACGTTACGCCGACCGCCGACAACTTGCAGGGTCTGCGTGTTGCGGTGGAAGGCGGCACGGTCTACGAATCGTGGGCGCACAGCGACCTGATCGACCAGGGCCTGCTGCCGGAGACCAACCTGCTGGTCTACAGCGATGTTGAGCAGGCCGTCAAGGACGTGCAGCGCGGCCTCGTCGACGTGGTGTTGATGGACTTGCAGCCGGCCCAGGCGTTCGTGCAACAGGGTGGCGTCGCGATCCTGGCCGAGGATGTGACCGTCCAGCGCTTCGCCATCGCCATTCCCAAGGGGCAGGATCTGCTGCGGCGCGCGATCAATCAGGCTCTCAGCCAGCTTCAGGGCGAGAAGTTGATCTTCAGCCTGGCGGAGCAGTATCTGGATGTCTCGCCGGCTGACATCGTGCCGGTACCCCTGCCGACGGCCGAACCGCCAACGCCCACTGCGGCGCCCAACCAGCCGCCAACCGCGGTTCCCACCGTCGCACCGCCGCCCGCCGGCTGTATCGACGGCATGGCCTGGGTGGCCGACCTGAGCTTCGACGACAGCAACATGACCACGCCGCCGGTCGTCCCGCCAGGCCAGCCCTTCGTCAAATCCTGGCGCGTGCGCAACAGCGGCACCTGCACCTGGAATAGTTCCTACGTTTTGGGCTACGACCACGGCAACGTGCCGGCGGCCCAGATGGGCGGTCAACCGATCGCCGTGCAGGGGACCGTGGCTCCCGGCGCGACCTATGATTTCAACGCCAATCTGGTAGCCCCCACGGCGCCCGGCGCCTATCAGGGCTTCTGGCAGATGCGCAATGGCCAGGGTCGGGCATTCGGCGAGACGGTCTGGGTCGGCATCCGCGTGCCTGCGTCCGCTCCGGCAACGCCTGCGCCGACGCAGACACCTGTCGCCGGCATCACCTTTACATCCACCAGCACCAGCATTCAGCAGGGCCAGTGCGTGACCATCAGCTGGAACGCGGTCAACGTCAGGGAAGTTTACTTCTATCAGCAGGGACAGAACTGGCAGAACAACGGCGTGGCCGGCCAGGGCAGCCGCCAGGAATGCCCGCAGCAAACGACTACCTATTACCTGCGGGTGGTGATGCAGGACAACTCCGTGCAGACGCGCGAGCTGACGGTCAACGTGACGCCGGTGAGCAACGCGCCGCAGATCAACTCGTTCACCATCAATCCGCAGGGCCAGATCCAGGCTGGCCAATGCGTAACCTTGCAGTGGAACGTAGGCGGCAGCATCAGCGACATCTTCCTGAGCCGCGACAACCAGCCGCTGTGGGACGGTGCGCCGTACCAGGGCAATTACCAGGACTGCCCGCCCGGCGGTGGCCAGATGACCTACCTGCTCAAGGCCACCGGTCCCGGCGGCAGCAACCAGGCCACGCAGACGATCACGGTGGTGTCAACGCAACCGACCAATACGCCGGTGCCGCAGCCGACCAACACGCCGCAGCCGCCACCGACCAACACGCCGGTGCCGCCGACCAGTACGCCTGTGCCGCAGCCGCCTGCCATCAGCAACTTCTCGGCCATCCCCGACCAGATCAACCTGGGCGAGTGCGTGACGCTGTCCTGGAGTTTCTCGGGGCAGAGCCTGGTGACCGCCGTGATCACACGCGACGGCCAGCCGGTCGCCTCGGACATCTCGCAGAACGGCTCGCAGCAGGATTGTCCGCCCAACGCAGGCTCGGTCACCTACACCTTGAAGGTCGACTCCGAGGTAGGTTCCACCGCTCAGTCCGCTCAGGTCAACGTGCTGGAGCCCCAGCCGCCGACGGCTGAGCCCGAGCAGCCGCCGCAGATCACCAGCTTCTTCGCCGATCCGGCGGAGATCGGTCTGAACAACTCGTGCACGACGTTGTCCTGGTCGATCGATGGCACCAGCATTGCCAGCGTGACCCTGTCGCGCAGCGACAACAACGGCACGACTGCGCTTTCGGAGGGTGACGCCGCGTCGCCTTTCCAGGACTGCGTCGATGCGAGCCTGGCCGGCCAGACTCTGATCTACACCCTGACGGTTGATTCAGAGTTCTCCGGCTCCACCAGCCAGCAGACGACTGTCGTGTTTGCTGCTGGATAGCGCGGACAGAAACCGGGTTTTTCGTGCGCAAGCATGACTTGCCTGCAAATCGAAAAAACCGGCTTCTGAACCGCCACCTAATCCTTGGGAAATCCTGGCCGCATGGGCGTCATCGCTGACTCATCACTGCCCATCGTCCGTGCGGCCAGATTTCCACCACCACCACGGGCGCTGAGCTTGTCGAAGCGCCGACAGAAGCGCCTTTCGACAAGTTCAAGGCGCGGTGACAAGTTCAAGGCGCGGTATTGGATAGATCAAGATCATGCCAGGCTGTCTGTCACGAGAGGCAGGCAACCAGAAAAATCTGGAGGATTACACCATGACAGCTTCTTCAATTCGATCAGCATCACCAAGATCTCTGATACTCGTTCTGGCCGTGCTGCTGCTCGGCGTCTTTCTGGTTGTCGCCAGCCCGGCCCAGCCAGCCCATGCCGCGGGCACGGTGACCAACTGTGTCTATGCCGGAGCCGGCGGCCTGCAGGCCGCATTGGCAGGCGGCGGCACCGTCACCTTTGACTGTGACGGGACCATCGTCGTGCCCGAGATTGCCATCGGCATCAACACCGTGCTGGATGCCACCGGCCACGACGTCACCCTGAGTGGCAACAACGCCAACCGGGTGCTGTTTGTCAATGGCGGGGCGAGCCTGACCGTGCGTCATCTCACCATCGCCGACGGCAGCACCCCTAGCGCGGGCGCCGGCGCACTGGTCACGCCAGGGAACTCGCTGATTGTGGAGGACAGCACCTTCAGCGGCAACTCGAGCACCAATCCGGGTGGTGCGATCTTCAACGACGGCACACTGACCATTACCGGCAGCACCATCACCGACAACCACTCGACTGGAAACTTCGGCGGCGGGATAGTTTCACGAAGCACACTTGACATCACTGACAGCACCATCTCCCTCAACTCGGCCCAGTCCGACGGCGGCGGCGTCTATGTCCTCGCAGGGACGGCAACGATCCAGGGCAGCACGATTGCCGGCAACTCCGCTGATTCGGCCGGCGGAGTGATAAACTTTGGCACGCTGACGGTCACCAATTCCACCATTTCGGGAAATATGACGGTGACCTCTGATGGCGGTGGGCTGGTCGCCGCGGGTAGCGGCACGACGACGCTGCTCAACAGCACCGTCACGGGCAACCACTCAGCCGATCTGGGTGGCGGTGTCAACCAACAAAACACAGCGGTCCTCAGTCTGAGCAACACAATCGTCGCCGGCAACACCGCTGCCTCCGGGTCGCCGGACCTGTTGGGAACGATCACTTCGGCGGACTACAACCTGATCGGGGATACCTCCGGCGCGACGTTTACGCCGCAGGCGCACGACATCACCGGCCAGAACCCGCTCCTCGGCCCGCTGGCGGACAACGGCGGTCCGACGCAGACCCACGCCCTGCTGGCCGGGAGCCCGGCCATCGACGCCGGGGACACGACTCTCACAACCGACCAGCGGGGCGTCGCCCGGCCTCAGGGCGCAGCCGACGACATCGGCGCGTACGAAGTAGCCTGCCCCACTTTCCCTGCCAGCGTCGGCACGGAGGGTGAGTTGGCCATAGCCATCGGCTGTTACAACGCTCTGACTACTGCCGGCACGTACACCATCAACGTTACCCAGGACATCAGCCTGATGGCCAGCACGCCTGGTATAAACAACGCGACCAGCGGTGTGGCACTGGTGGTCGAAGGCAACGGCCATACGATTGATGGGTCGGGATCGGCTCCTGTACGGGCATTTGACATTCAGGCCAATACCGTAGTGACGATTCAGAACATCACCATCTCCGGCTTCAGCGCCTCCGGCGGTATCGGTGATGAATCGGGCGGCGCTATCGCTATAGCGGGTGGTACGCTGACGGTGAGAGGCAGCACGTTGAGCGGCAACCAGGGCGGCTTGGGTGGCGCCATCAGCAACGCCCAGGGCACGCTGACCGTGATCGACAGCACCTTGAGTGGCAATCAAGCCGTTGGTTCGATTGTCAGCTTCGGCGCCGGTATCTATGCCATCGGCGGCCCAGGCCAGCCTGCGACGACGTTTGTGGTCAACAGCACCCTGAGCGGCAATCAGTCGGCAGGCCGAGGCGGGGGCATCTACAACGCCCCCGATAGTGTGATGACTGTCATCAACAGCACCCTGAGCGACAACACGGCGCCCGCCGGCGGCGGCGGTGTCGTGAATACGGTCGACTCCACGCTGACATTGCACAACACGATCGTCGCCAACAACACGAGCAATGATTGTCTCCGTGCCGACGGCACCGTCAACGCCGAGAACAGCCTCATCGAGGACGGCCTGACCTGCGTCAACGGCGCCAACAGCAACAACCTGACCGGCGATCCCAGCCTGGGGCCTCTCCAGAACAATGGCGGTTCAACGCTGACCTATGCGCTGCTGGCGAGCAGCAACGCGATCGACGCCGGCAACAACGCCCTGGCCGTGGACCAGAACAGCAATCCGTTGCAGACTGACCAGCGCGGCGCGGGCTACCCGCGCATCCTGGACGGGACGGTGGACATAGGGGCGTTCGAAGCACCTTGCAGCGACACCAGTTGGATGGTGAGCAACGAGACAGAGTTGAACGCGGCCATCGGCTGCTTCAACGCTGCGACTACGCCTGACACGTACACCATCGAGGTGACGCAGGATATCGACCTGACTGCCAGCACGACCACCATCAACAATGCCACCGCCGGCATCGATTTGGTGATCGAGGGCGCAGGCTTCACGGTGGACGGTCAGGGGACGGCTGGCGTGCGGCCGTTTGACATCGCCGTCAACACGACCGTGACGATTAACGAACTGACCATCATGGGCGGCAATGTGACTGGTTCAGAGAATGGCGGCGGCATCGAGAACCGTGGCAACCTGACGCTGACTGACAGCACCCTAGCCAATAACGTATCGGGGGGTGACGGCAGCGCCATTTCCAACTTTGGCGTCCTGACTGTCACCGGCAGCACTTTCAATGGCAATGTAGCGGGGTTCACCGGCGGGACGCTCAGGAACCACTTCTCCGGTCAACTCACTGTCAGCAACAGCACCTTCTTCGGCAACAGCGGCGGGGATCACCCGTCTGATCTCTTTGACGTCGGTACATCAACCCTCGATAGCGTGACGATGGCCAGCTTCTACGGTTTCTCTGACAATACGACGACCTTCCGTAACAGCATCTTGTTATCATGTAACGCCTTTGGAGGCGCCATTCAAGATGACGGGCATAACCTGGTCCAGACTCCAGGGCCCTGTATCAGTGCCTTCACAGGACCCGGCACCATCCTCAACCAGGACCCGATGCTGGGACCATTGGCGGACAACGGCGGCCCGACGCAGACGCGCGCGCTGTTGGCAGGCAGCCCGGCCATCGACGCCGGCGACACGACGCTGACCACCGACCAGCGCGGCGTTGCCCGTCCTCAGGGCGCGGCTGACGACATCGGTGCGTTCGAAGTGTCTGCTCCTCTGCGCTTCACCATCGAGGCGCCGACAATCCAGACGTCGCAGGTAGCCTGCCCCGCTCCGGGGACATCGCTGGTGGAACCGTTCGACAGCCTGAGCGGCGCGGGGGCGACCCAAATCACGGGAGGTGCCCTGGGCGACTATCAGGCGTCAGGTCCCTACTTGACAGTCTTCGGACAGGACGAATTCGGCGGTGCAGACTTCCCCAATAATCCGGTCAAGAAGTACCTGGAGCTTGAAGCCGCCGGCGGTGATACGATTTGGGCCACGCTCGATTTCACGGCATCAGGCGGTCCTGGCCCGGTGGGCTACTTCGGCTTCTGGTGGAGCGCAGGCGACGGCAACAATGTGTTCGAGGTCACCAAGGCCGACGGCAGCGTCGATACCTTCACTACCCAATCGATCATCAATTCGCCGACGTTGCAGGGCAGCCCCAATTGTCCTGACGCGGGCACCGCAGCGTGCCATTTCGGCAATCCGACTACCGCGTTCCTTGGCCAGAACGCCAGCGAAGTCTATGCCTTCGTTAACATCTATGCTGAGAGTGAGGCCAGCAAGATCGTCTCGGTCCGCTTCCTCGCAGCAGGCGGCGGGTTTGAGAGTGACAACCATACCATCTGCACCGAGCTGATCGATTCGGGCAACCAAAGTGGCGCTGACATCGGCGGTATTGTCATCAAGAAGGTGACCATACCGGGTAACAGCACCAGCTTCGATTTTACTGACACTATCCAAGCGCCCAACGCCTTCACGCTGAGCAACGGCCAGCAGCAGACCTTCGTCAGCGTGCCTCCAGGAACGTATACGGTCACGGAGGAACCGAACACCGGAGCGTTCCAACTGAGACTCCTGAGCTGCGTAGACGGGGACTCAACCGGCACCTCCTCGACCGGTGACGTGAACACGCGGACGGCGACCATCAACGTGGATCGAAACGAGACGGTCACCTGTACCTTCACCAACAGCAACCAACCGCTGGGCGTGACGCTGGCCAGCTTCGACGCTGTCGCCCAGGCCGACCACGTGCTGGTGACGTGGGAAACGGTCAGCGAGCTGCAGAACAGCGGGTTCAACCTGTACCGCACCGAGACGGCGCAGGCGCCCACTGCTGCCAACCTGTTGGCCTTCGTGCCGTCGCAGGGACCGGGCAGCGCTCAGGGCTTTGCCTACAGCCACGACGACTACGATGTTACCGCCGGCCAGGCCTACTGGTACTGGCTGGAGGACGTGGACTTCAACGGCGTGACGACCATGCACGGACCGGTGAGCGTGGTCTTCACCAGTCCGACGGCGGTAACGCTGAACGGGCTGGAGGCCGAGGCCGGCCAGCCGGCGACTCTGGTCGCCTGGCCTTGGCTGCTGGCAGCGCTGGCCGCGGCTCTTGCCGCAGCGCTCGCTCTGGCGCGGCAGCGCCGTAGCAAGGCATAGCCGCCGCAATATACAACAAGGACTCGCAGTTCTTGGCGCAGCGCCTCGCAAAGGAGTGAGCGAGGGCTGCCAGTCCTGAGAGGCTGTTTGAAAAGGGGTTCACTCAGACTTCGGAAGTCGACGAACCTGGTGCCAGAGGGTATTCCAGCGGTTGGAGACCTTTTACGACGCGTAGTCGTCGACTTCCGAAGTCTTCCAACGAGACTTCTTAAACAACTTCAGAGACGTCCATTCTCTGAAATCTTGCTAGACGTGGCATTCCGGCCACTTCTATAAACGGGGCTGCGGGAGATGGAGCCATCCCGCAGTCCCACCACTTTAGCTACTGTAGCGTTCGTCACGAAGACAGCGCTGGATCACCACGGTTCCCCCACCGAGGCCGCGGCCGGGCAACCGGAACAGGCACTTTGTCCCCATGATGGAATTGCAATTATCGTCTGACATCCGGCTTGAGCTTCCGGAACAAGAGTAAGTGAAAACAGTATGTCGAAAGGAATGACCCAGATGAAGACCAATCTGCTAGTGATCGCTATTCTCGCCTCGTTGCTGCTGGCTGCCTGCGGCGGCGCAATGCCACAGCCGCTCACCACCCCCGCGGCCTCGACCCCGACTGCCGCAGTATCGGCGCCCACCGAAACGGCCCCGGCCGCTGAGGACACCGGTTCGCCCGCTGCCGAAGTTTCGCTGACCGCCCAGCCCTGGCAGTGGACCGCCCTCTCCGGCGGCGCAGAGGACCAGTTCACGGTGGAAACGCCTGAGAGCTACCAGGTCACCTTCAACGAGGACGGCACGGTGGCAATAATCGCCGACTGCAACAACGCGGCCGGCACCTACACTGACGAGGATGGCGCGCTTACAGTCGCGCTGGGACCCATGACCGCCGCCGCGTGCCCGGAAGGGTCGCGCAGCGAGCAGTTTGCGACGCTGTTGGCCGGCGCTGCTAGCTACTTCATCGTCGATGACAGCCTCTTTATCAACCTGATGGCCGACGGCGGCGTCATGCGGCTTGATCCGGCCGGTTCGACGACCGCCAGCCAGGATGCCGCCGCCGCCGAAGCAGCCGAGGCAGCCCAGTTGCAGGCCATGGTCGCTGAGGTCAAGGCCAATCCGTGGAAATGGACCTCGCTGACAACAGATACCGATAACGTCACGGTCGAGACGCCGGCCAGCTACATGGTTACCTTTAACGACGACGGCACGGTTGAAATCAAGGCCGACTGCAACGATGCCACAGGCACCTACACCCTCGACGGCGCCAATGTCGCCATCGAGGTCGGTCCCTCGACGCTGGCCGCCTGTCCGGGCGACTCTCGCAGCGAACAGTTCCTGCAACTTTTAGGCGATGCGACCCAGATGTTCCCCGTGGGTGGCAAGCTTTACGTTACCTTGAAAACCGATGGCAGCACCATGCTCCTCGACGCCGTGCTCACCACGGTCGTTGATCTGTGCGGCGAGCAGGCGCTGGCCATCAACACGATCGATGACACGCTCGATCCCGCGATCAGCGCTCAGCTCGACCAGGTCTTGACGAGCCTGGTGCAGGCCGTCCCGCGACCGGGGCCCGGCGCTTCGATGCTGATCATCACGCCCGAAGGTCGCTACCTCAAGTCCACCGGGGTCGCGGACGTGACCACCTGCCAGCCGCTGCCGGCCGACTCGCCCTACCAGATCGGCAGCAACACCAAGATGATGACCTCCGCCATCCTCTTCCAGCTTCAGGAGGAAGGGGTGCTGTCTACTGCCGATCTGCTGAGCAAGTGGCTTCCCGATCTGGCGGCGCAACTGCCCAACGGCGACATCATCACGATCGATATGCTGCTGACCCACACCAGCGGCCTGCATGACTACTTGGATCTGCCGACTGAGGATGGCACAATAATCGAAGATGGCGCCACCGACAAGGCTATGCTCACCCGCGCCTTCACACCGGAAGAGCTGGTGCAAGTGGTTGCCGACTCCGGTCTTAGCGACTTCGAACCCGGCGCGGAAGGACGGTGGAACTACAGCAACACCGGGTATATCCTGCTGGGCCTCATCATCGAAAAGGCTACCGGCAAGTCGTACGAAGAAAATCTGAATGAACGCATCATAGAGCCTCTCGGCCTGGAGCAGACCTATCTGCAGACCGGCGAACCGGAGCCGGGCGCGCTGCCGCAGGCGTATTACAGGTCACCCTTTGACTTCACCACCGGCGAATGGAACGCCAGCCAGGGGTGGTCGGCCGGCGCCGTGGTGTCCACCCCCGATGACTTCGCCACCTTCCTCAAGGCGCTATTCACCGGCAAGCTGTTCACCGATCCCGCAACCCTTGATCTGATGAAGGAGCATACCGCGGCGGGCGTGGATGCTCTCGGACCAGGCGCCGTTTATGCGCACGGCATGCTGGACAACAACGGCGTGCTGGGCCACGGCGGCCAGACGCTGGGCTTTCAGAGCGATGGTGGCATCATCCCGGACAAGGATGTGACCATCGTGCTGTGGAGCAACGCGGCCGAGAGCAACGTCAGCCGCCTGATCGTGCCCGCGATCGCCGCCCTTGTGGCGGGGGCTGAACAGGCGGAACAAGCTGGGCAAGCGGCCCTGCCGCGCTTTGAGCCGTTGGATGAGTGCTTTGCCCAACTGCCAGAGGACGTTGATTTCACGCTTGACATGGACTGCGGCTACGTGGTGGTGCCGGAACTGCATAGCGACGAGAGCAGCCGCGAGGTGAAGCTGGGCATCACCCGCCTCAACTCGGGCCAGGGAACCGCCAATTCGCCCCTGTTCATGCTGGCCGGCGGTCCGGGCCAGACGCAGGTCAGCTCCGGCTTTCTGCGTGTCTTCAATCCTGAACTGCTGGGCGGCGTACTGAAGGAGCGTGACATCGTGCTCGTCGAGCAGCGCGGCACTGAGTACACCGACACCTGGCTCGATTGCCCCGCTTTTAACACCGCTCCCTGGACCGTCTACGACCAGGGACTGACCGACGACGAGGCCGATGCGCTGGGAACTGAGACCTTGCAGAACTGTATCGATGACTTCAAGTCGCAAGGTGTCAACTTCGACGCCTACAACAGCGTGGAGAACGCCGCCGACGTGAACGCCGTGCGCGAGGCGCTGGGCTACGACAAAATCATCTATTACGGCGCTTCCTATGGCTCCCAGCTTGGACAGCACATTATGCGCGGCTTTCCAGATATCCTGGAGGCCGTGGTGCTGGACGGCGCCGAAGGCCTGTCACGCAAGAGCTGGGTCGAAAATCGGGCGCTGGACGCCCAGTGGGGTATCGACCACCTGACGGCTTTGTGCGAAGCGGATGAGAAGTGTGTCGCCACTTTCGACATCCCGGCTCTGGTGGATGCTGCGCTGGCGTTGTTCGACAACGGACCTCTGCCGTATACCTATACCGATCCCACCGACGCCTCGCTGACCGTAGAAGGCGAGGTCACCGTACAAGACATGGTTGACCTTATCTATGGTCAGCAGGGTGATCGCATCGGCGCCATGAGCCTGCCGGAAACCCTGGTGGAGTTGACCGAAAGCGGCGCGGAGGCCACTGCGCAGATACTGGGTTCGATCAAGGGGAGCAAGCTCCTTGCCAGCCGCAACATCACGGCTAGTTCGATAGCGTTGTTGATGCACATGGCCATGGTATGTTCCGACGATCCTGTACATTCGGTCGACGAGGTAAACATGCAAGGGGTTGGCAAATATGCTCAGCTCTTTGGAGAGGCAGCCGCGGAGGAATACACGCAGCTCTGTTCGTTTATCGACGTGCAGGAACTGCCAGACGCCACCGATGAGACTGTGACCACCGACGTTCCCGCACTGCTGTTGAGCGGGGATCTTGATGTCGCGACCCCCACGTTCCGCAGCCAGGAAGTTGCCGATGCGTTGCCGGATTCCACCCTGGTGGTCTTTCCGGGCCGAACTCACGTGCAGATCGCGGCTATCAACGTCTGCGCTGCGCAGGTCATGACGCAGTTTGTTCTCGATCCAACAGCGTCGCTGGACACGAGTTGCACGGAGACGAGCCCGCTGCTGGGATTTGTCTTGCCCGATGGCACTAACAGCAGGGAATAACTGACGAACCCCGGAAAGTTGAGAGCCTGCCGTCTCGAACCGCGGAGCCAGCCCCGGGTCGCGGACGCGCAGGCTCTCGCTCAATAACACAAGATTGAGGGCATCAATGAACGATCTTTCTGCCGACTACGACAACGACGTGTTGCTGTCCGAAGCAGGCCAGCCCACGGGAATTGTCATGATCAGCGACTACCTGGACGAGCCAGAGTTGATCGCCGTGGGCTATGCCCTGGAACAGGCGACCCAAGCGCGCCATGTGCCCGATCTGGAGGCAACTCAATGACACAAACTGAACGACCGAACCATGCTGCTGTGGCCGATCTGGAAACTGTCTACGGGCAGCCCAGCCAGGCCGGTTTTGGCAGCGCTGTTTTCAACCAATCGCTGGACGCAGGCGCCAGCCTGGAACAGGCCGCGCTGGCCAAGTACAAATACTTCGTCGGCGACCTCTGGGAGCGCTACGGCGAGGACGCCTGGATGGGGCCGTGGAAGGAAGTCTACGCCCGGCCAGCCGGCGCTACGGCTGACATCGTGGGCGAGCTGCGCGGCATCAAGGAGGAGGATGCCGCGCTGTCCACGGAGATGATCCTCGACAATGTCGACAACGCCGAGGCGGCGCGCGCCGCCCTGGCAGCGGTGTACGACGACCCCGCGGTGACCGAGTTGCGGGTGTACACCCTGGGCGACGGCGAGGCCATGTCGGGTCTGCTGATAGCCGGCCGGCACGGCGACAAGGCCAAGTTCCTGGTGTTCCTGCTCGATTAGTGCTTCGTAAAGTTGGTTTGTCATTATGGCGAGCGAAGCGCGGAAGACTCCCGCCGTTTGCCATTACTTAGCCTTCGCTGTTGTGTCACTCCCGCGGAGGCGGGAGTCTGGCGTTGGTGAAGAGTGGATTCCCGCCTCCGCGGGAATGACGAGTGAGTAGTAACGGCATTTTGCAGGGCGGGTATCTTTACCGGTTCTGCCCAACAGCAAGGGTTACATACCATGGATACCCCATCGACTCAATCTCACCAACCCTCCCGGTCGCGCCTCATGCGTGTCCTTGTCCTCCTTGGCGTGATCGTTCTGGGCGTTCTGGCCGCTGTCCTGCTGCTGGGCCTGATTCCAGTTGCATCCCGCGGCATGGCGTCGCAGCCAAACCCGGCTGCCACGTATGACGACGCAGTGGCGCGCTTTGAGCAGATCGAACAGGCCGAGCAGGGCGTCGTCAATGACCTTGGCCACTCGCGTCTGCTGACCCATGGCGACAGGACGCCGCGCGTCTACGTCATGGTTCACGGCACTACGAACTCGCCCGAGCAATGGCAGGAGCTGGGTCAAACGCTCTACGATCAGGGACACAACGTGCTGATTCCGCGCATGTCTTACCACGGCATGCAGAGCCACCAGGTCAGCGAACTGAAAGCCCTCAAGCCGCAGGATCTGCGGGCATACGCAGACCAGGCAATCGACATCGCCGCAGGTCTGGGGGATGAGGTTGTCGTCGTTGGAATATCCGGCGGCGGCGCGGTCGGGTCGTGGATGGCGCAGAACCGGACCGAGGTTGATCGCGCCCTGTTGCTGGCGCCTTTCTTCGGGATCCACGGCGTCCCTGGTTTCGCCAACACTTTGCTGGCCAACGCCTTCTCACGGCTACCCAACATCGTCCTGGACAACCCGCTGGAGCCACAGCGCGGTTGGGTTTACCGTGGCGAATCGACGCGCGGCGTGGCGGCGTTTCTGGAGCTGGGACACTCGGTGAGCCGCGGCGCGCGCAATGGCGCCGCGCCGGCAGGCCAGGTCATTGTCCTGACCACGGCCAAAGATGACACGGCTAACAACGCGTCCACCGCCGGGTTGGTTGATCAATGGCACAAGCTCGGCGCGGACGTGGTTACCTACGAGTTTGGACCGGAACTCGACATCCCCCACAACTCGGTGGATCCGGCGGCTGACCCTGCCAAGAAGCAACTGGTCTACGACCGCATGCTGGAGTTGCTGGGAGAATGACCGTAGCACGCATGGCTAAACAGCGGGGATAGGGAGAAACGGTAACCAGGTTGCGTACGTAGAGAGAGCGAGCCCATTTCACACGGCCAACGCTCTCTTTCTGCATGTTGGCTAAATGCCGATGCGGAATGCCCCGTACGGACTGCGCATCTCCTCATCAGCGATAATTGAGAATAAATCGATTTGAGGTCTAATCCCAATGCCACAACCCATTATCGTCGCCAGCCAGGTGCAAAAATCGTTTCGCACCGGGATTCTCGAAGTACACGCCCTGCGCGGAATCGATCTCAACGTCAACCAGGGCGAGATGGTCGCGATCATGGGGCCATCGGGCTGCGGCAAGACGACTATGCTCAACTGCCTGTCGGGGCTGGATGAATTCGATTCCGGCCAGGTGCTGATCGAGGGTGTGGATATACAAAAGATGGGCGATCGCAAACGCACCGCTTACCGCGCCGAGCGCATGGGCTTCGTCTTTCAGAGCTTCAATCTGTTACCGGTGATCACCGCGGTTGAAAACGTCGAGTTGCCATTGCTGGTCAGCGGGGTCAAGCCCAGGGTGGCGCGGCAGAAGGCCCTCGAAGCCCTGGCCCAGGTCGATCTCTCCGACCGCGCCAATCACCGCCCGGCCGAGCTTTCGGCGGGCCAGCGCCAGCGTGTAACCATCGCCCGCGCCCTCATCAACAACCCCGCCATCGTCTGGGCCGACGAGCCCACCGGCAACCTGGACAGCGAAACTGCCGCCGATGTGCTGGCTTTATTGCGCGGCCTCAACCAGGAACTCGAGCAAACCCTGGTCATCGTCACCCACAACCGCGAGGTTGGCGAGCTGTGCGACCGCATCGTACGCATGCGTGATGGGCTGATCCTGTGACAGCCAGCGAAATTCTCGCCATTGTTCTTTCGGTTGGCGTCGGCCTGATCCTGCTGTGGCTGTTCATCGCGGCCCTGCGCAATCCCGTGCTGATCAAGCTGGGCCTGCGCAATATTCCGCGCCGGCCCGCCCAGTCGCTGCTGATCATTCTGGGCCTGACCCTGAGCACGGTGATCTTCATCAGCTCACTCAGCCTGGGCGACACCCTCAACTACTCAGTGCAGCGCAACGCCATCGACGCCTACGGCGCGGTGGACGAGATCGTCGCGCCCCCCATTCTGTCGCTGCTGACCGGCTTTGAAGGTGGCGACGTCGCGGTGGCTGACCCTGCCACCGCGGCCGAGGAGAACCTGAACAGCCTGCTGGCAGGCGGCGTGAGTACGGTACTCACCGTTCTGGAAGGAAATCTGTTCGGCATCAGCGAAGCGCGCTTTGAGCAGCTGAAGACCGAAGCCGCCGACGAGCCGTTGATCGACGCAGTGGCCGGCTCCATCATCTTTCCCACCATTATTCGCGACGTCAACAGCGGCCAGGGCGAGCCGCTGGGTTTCATCTTTGCCGTGGACAGCGACTACGATCAAAACTTCGGGCTGACTGCGGTCGATGGGCGGCCGGTGGAGATCGAAAGCCTGCAGCCGGGCATCGGCAACTTGTTCGCGCAGGCGGGCAGTCTCATCGATTCGGTGGAACAGACCGGCGCCGGGCTGGGGTTACAGGATTTCAGCCTGACCGACGCGGTCACCGCGATCGTGGCCGGCGGCGCAGCGCTGACGGCTGTCGGCGAGGCCGGTAGCTTCGATCTGGCCGACGTGAACCTCGATTTGCAAACCCTGCAAAGCATGGGCATCGACACCACGCCCCTGCAGGAGGCCGGCATCGAGACCCTGAGTTTGGACGCGCTGGGTCTGAATCAAGAGCGACTGAACGCCCTGGGGGTCACAACCACGACCGTCAGCCTGGACGCGCTGGGAATCAATGCGTCTGCTATCCAAAGCACAACCACCAACCTGCTGGGCGCCGTCAACCTCAACACCGTTGGCGAGGACATCGACAGCGTGTTGGCACAAGCTGGCCTGCAATTGCGTCAGGGCGACCTCTACCTCAACCGCCTGGGAGCCGAGCAGTTGAACGCGCAGGCCGGCGACGTGGTGGAGATCTTCATCGGCCCGCTGCCGGTGCGCTACCGGGTCAAGGCAATCGTGGAGGAGGCCGGACCGATGGGCGCGTTGCTGCCGGTCGTCATGCTGCCCCTGGACGAAGCGCAGAAGCTGCTTTTCATGGGCGGCAAAGTCAACAACGTGCTGGTCTCCAACCTGGGGGACGATCAGTCGGGACTGGTGCACACCGACGCGGTGAGCCAGCGCCTGCGGGTGCTGGCCATGGACCCGGCCGCGGTGGAACGGGTCGTGGCCATCCTGCGCCGGCCGGCGGTCAGAACGGTTTTGGACAGGCGAGCCGGACAGGCGATTGCCAGAGTGGCCGATTCCGTGCAAGGCCCGCCCCCCTTGATCGCCGGCCTCATTCGCAATGCAGCCGGGCTGGACGCGCTGGCCGCGCAGGTCGAGACCTTGCCGGCTGAGCTGGACAAGCCCGACGTGAGCGACGAATTGCGCGGCCTGCTGGCCGAAAATAACGTGCGCGACTGGCTGACGGGGCTGGATCTCGCCCCGCAGGACGCCACAGATCTCGACCGGGCGTTGCGGCAGCTCAACGAGTTCGACCTGTTGGAGCCGCTGAGCAAGTCCACCATCGTCAGCGCGGCAAAAGTAGGGGGGACCATTTTCACCTCGGTTTTCTCCCTCTTCGGCCTGCTGTCAATCGTGGCCGCGATCTTGCTGATCTTCCTGATCTTCGTCATGTTGGCTGCCGAGCGCCGCAGCGAGATCGGCGTGGCCAGGGCCATCGGCATGCAGCGCAGCCACGTGATCCAGATGTTCGTGGCCGAGGGTGTGATCTATGACCTGGCTGCCGCCGCCGTCGGTATCGCCCTGGGTTTGGCCGTCTCCTACGCGATGATCGGCTTCATCGGCGGCCTGTTCAACAACGTGGCCGGCCAGTTGGGCGTCCAGACCAGCATCTTCACCTTCCACTTCCGGGTGGCGCCGACATCGGTCGTCATCGCCTATGCCGCAGGTGTGCTCTTCACCTTCCTGGTCGTGACTGTAGCGGCGTGGCGGGTCAGCCGCATGAATGTGGTGGCTGCCATCAAAGACCTGCCAGATAACGCCATGACCAACGGTGGGTCAACGATCCTGGGCGTGCTGCGAGTGGTTCTCGGACCGCTGCTGCTGATCGTTGCGGGCATCCTCCTGGTCGTCGCTGCCGACAATCTGGAGCAGAACGGCATCACGCTGGTCGCCACATTGGTTTTGGTAGGGGCCAGCCTGCTGATCGGGCAAGTGCTGCAAGGCTCCCGCTGGCGCAAAGAACGGATCCAGCGCCTGGTCTACACCGTCATCGGCCTGGGCCTGATCGTCTTGTGGGGCACACCCTGGACCAAATGGCTGGGCGTCTCGACCGATCTCTTCGACCAGAACCCGAACCTGGCCCTGTTGTCGTTTGGGCTGACCGCACCGCTGGTAATCCTGGGCGCAATCCTGGTGGTGATGTTCAACGCCGACGCCTGGACCTGGGCCGTGCAGCGTCTCCTGGGCGGCATCGGTTCGCTGGCTCCCGTGCTGAAGACGGCCATTGCCTACCCCTTGAGCTCCCGCTTCCGCACCGGCACGACCATGCTGCTCTTCGCCATGGTCATCACCACCGTGACCATCATGTCGGTGGTGATTGCTGCCACCGAGACGTTGGTGACAGCGGACGAGGGCAAGAACGCCGGCTTCGAGATCAAGGCCAGCTTCTCCCTGCTCAGTTTCTTCGACCCCATGAAAGATTTGCAGGCGGCGATCGCGGCGAATCCCGACTTCCCGCAGGAAGAGATAGCGGCTGTGGGCGGCATCGCCGATTTCTCCGCCGAGGCGCAGCAAATCGATGAACAAGCAACGCCGGGCAGCGACTGGCGCTACGTCCAGATCAGCGGCGTCAACGCCGGCTACCTGGATCAGGCCGAACAATACTATGCCTTCAGCGCCCGCGCGCCCGGCTTCGCCAGCGACGCTGACGTGTGGCAGGCCCTGCGCGAGCGAGACGATGTGGTGGTGGCAACGGCCAACCTGATCTATGACCCCAACGATGTTTTCAGACAGAACCATCCCCCCGGGCCGGGCTTCGACCGCAACTTTCGCAACGGGCTGCGCCTGGCAGGTGTCAGCCCCGACGATGCCGTGTTGCCGGAAATCAGACTGAAGCTGCGTCAGCCCGACGGCACGGGCACAGGCGCTGGCGCGGAGCGAGTTGTGCAAGTCATCGCTGTCCTGGAAGATAAAGACATGCTGGCCGGCGGCTCGATCCAGGGCAACGCAGCCCTGCTGGCCGCCCTGAGTGGCGAGCCTGTCTCGTTCGATGAGTATTACATCAAGGTCAACCAGGGAGCCGATGTGCACGAAGTAGCGGCCACCCTGGAGCGAACTTTCCTGGGCAACGCCCTGGAGACGTCGATCCTGGCCGAAGACAACGCCATCACCCAGTCGGTGACACGGGGCATTCTGCGCCTTTTCCAAGGCTTTCTGGCGCTGGGCCTGCTGGTGGGGATCGCCGCTCTGGGCGTCATCAGCACCCGCAGTGTGGTGGAACGCCGCCAGCAGGTGGGCATGCTGCGCGCCATCGGTTACCAGTCCCGCATGGTGGCGGTGAGCTTCCTGCTCGAATCCAGCCTCATCGCCCTGACCGGTATCGTCATCGGCGTGATTGCAGGCGTGGTGTTGGGTCGGGAGATCGTGTCCATCTTCTTCGAGACCGTGTCGCCCGACCAGGTCTTCGCCCTGCCCTGGCGACAGATCGGCGTCATCGTGCTGGCCGCCTATGGCTTCTCGCTGCTGACGACCTTGCTGCCCGCGTATCAGGCCTCGCGCATCTACCCGGCCGAGGCTTTGCGCTATGAATGACAAGAAGCAACTGGTCTACGACAGGATGCTAACTGCTGGGCGAGCAATCTTAGCGCTGAGCAGTGCGCTTATCCGAAAACCGGACACAGTATCTGCTCGTTTGCCCCCGTGTTCCAGATAGGGTTTTATCGCTCCGACAATTGTACCATGCGAGCACTTAACTCGCGCCACGTGGGAGCGATATGATGTGCAGTAACGCCGATCCTGGTTCGGCCTGATCACCCGTTGATCCTGGCCCGATCCCTGTCACCCAATCTCCGGCTCTGGCAGGCTCGTTTCCGGGGGAGGTTTCTCCCGAGTCGGATGGACCTGCTTCTGGCCTGCAATCCCAACACGGAACCCGCCCGCCGCGGAGCATGACTGTGGACTGGATCTTGCAGGAGGGTTGGGCCGCGCGCGACCGGGCCACCCGCATCGGCCTGTTGCCCATCGACCCGCTCTCTGTTCAGCCAGAGGGATCGATGCTGTTGGAACCTCCGTTGCGCTTCACGGCGTGCCGGGCTTGTCGTGACCCTCTGGTTCCTGTACGGGTGTCTCCTCCCAGTCTTCCCACTCCAATTGGTGGGTGGATATGTAGCTGTCAACCGCGCGTCCGATTGTCGGGAAGAAGTGTTCGCTGCCTAGCTTGGTGAACAGACCGTACACCTTGAGCCGGTCTTTCACCGGATCTTTCATCTCAGCAAAGCACAGCTCGATGCCGGCTTTCTGCAGGTCGTCGTCCAGAGCTGACAGCGCGTCGGCGGCCGTTGTGTCGATGTCGGTCACCGGTTCAGCCGTCACGACAACCCATCGGGTCCGCGTCGGCGCATTTGCAACCGCCTGGCGCACGTGCTCGCCGAAAATCTCGGCGTTGGCAAAGAACAGGGGAGCGTCCCAGCGGAAGAGCACCAGCCCTGGTATGCGCTTTGCCTCCGGGTAGCGGGTAACGTCGTGATAGCCTTTCAGCCCGTCGACGCGGCCTAGCACGGCATCGTAGGGCCGCCACGCGCGCCAGACAAAGCCCAGCAACGCCAGCGCGACGGCCAGGAAGATGCCCTGGATCACACCCAGCAGCGCCACGCCCAGAAAACAGACGATCGACAGCGCAAACTCGCCGCGGCGCACATGATACAGCCGGACGACGGTCTCGATGTCCACCAGCGACAGACATGCCGCGATCACCACCGCGCCCAGCGCAGCGTTGGGCAGGTTTTGCAGCAGCGTCGGTGCGAACAGCAACAGCAGCGCGATGCACAGCGCGCCGACCACGCCGGTAAGCTGCGTTTTGGCGCCCGCTTGTTCGGCCACTGGTGTGCGCGACGAGCTGCTGCTGATGGAGAAACCCTGGAAGAACCCGGCCGCCACGTTCGCTGCACCGAGCGCGATGATCTCCTGGTTCTGGTCGACTGTGTAGCCGCCCCGCAGCGCGAAGGTGCGCGACAGCACGCTGGTATCAGCGAAGGCCACCAGCGTGATCGCCACCGCGCCTGCCAGGAGCGCAGGCAGGTCGCTGAGCGGTGCGAGCGGGACCTGAAAGGAGGGCAGGCCCTGCGGCAACGGACCTACCACCGAGACGCCGGCCGCTGATGCCAGGTTGAGCGCGCCGACAACTACCGTCGCGCCGACCACCGCGATCAGCACGCCGGGTATCCGGGGCCAGCGACGTTTGAAGATCAGGACGATGGCCAGGCACGACACGCCGATGGCTACCGTCACCCAGTTGGTCATGCCGTCCATCACCCCCTGCACCAGGCTGATCGTTTCCCGGATCAGATTCTCTCCGCTGGAGGAGAACCCCAGGATCTTGGGCAACTGGCCGACGATGACCGTGAGCGCAATGCCGTTCAGATAGCCCAGGCGGATCGGCTTGGAAAGCAGGTCTGTGATGAAACCGAAGCGCGCCAAGCCGGCCAGGATGCACAGGATGCCGGTCAGCAGGGCGAGCATTCCGGCCAGCGCCACCAGTAGATCAGAATCGCCGGCGGCCAGCGGCACGATGGTCGCGGCGATGATGGCCGCCAGCGACGAATCCGGCCCCAGCACAAGGATGCGGCTGGGGCCGAAGATGGCGTAGGCGATCAGCGGGAAGATGGTGGCATAGAGGCCGTAGATCGCAGGCAGGCCCGCGGCCTCGGCGTAGCCCATGCCGACCGGCACGAGAATGGCCGTCAGCACCAGCCCGGCCGTCAGGTCTTTTACCAGCCAGGGGCGCTGGTAGGTCCGCACTGCGGCGATCCCCGGTATCCACCGTCCAGGTCCGCGCGGCTGCGCAACGCGCACGAACGGGTTGGCGTCGGTCCGTTGCGCGGGCGTGTCTGAAGGAAGCATGGCTGATGGACGAGTCAACTAAGGAGCGCGGCGTAGGGCTGGCGGCGATAGCTGTAATGGGGGACAGCAACTGCCGGGCCGGACTGATGTGGCTTCATGTGGATGTTACCGGTTGGAGAGCCGGCTCGGCCGCTTGGCCGGTATCTCTTGTCCAAGGCGTTCCCAGGCGCGGCAACAGCCAGCGATCCAGCCCGTACCAGCCCGCCACCTTCCAGGCCAGGATGAGCAGGATCGAGAACAGGAACATCGGCGGCTGATATGCGTTTACTCGACATGCGCCTCGATCTTCCCGCTGCGCACCGCGGCCACCAGTGCGTCGTAGTCGCGCTCGTTCTGGTCGGCGTACGCGACGCTGAAATCGGCCAGGGCGTCCTCGAAGGCGCTGCTCGTGCCCATGTAGCCTGTTAACACGGCATCGTCGCCCGTGCGCGCGTGTGCCCGCGCCAGCGCCATGCCGCACAGTCGGGCATATCCCTTCAGGTTTGCAGCCTTCATGATCTCCACCACCGGCTTTATCTTGGCGTCGCTGAGCTGGCGAATGAAGAAGTGCCGGTGTTGCTCGCCCGGCCCCGTGGTCCAGCCAAGGAAGATATCGCTGGCCGCCTGCATCGCGCGCTGGCCGGCCACGACGCGCTCGCCCGCGTGGCCAAAGGGACTGGCGCCGCAGTAGGGCTCCAATACCGACCGGCGCGCTTCCTTGAATTGCAGGAAAAGCGGATCGCCGTTGCCGGACATCAGCAGCAGGATGCCGCAGAACGTGCCCACGCTGCCCACGCCCACCACCTTGATGGCGTAGTCTACGACCTCGAAGCGGTTCAGCAACAGTCGCCGTGCGGGGATCAGCGATGCTTTGTACGTCTCCAGCGCTTTCGCGGCATACTCGCGCATGGTTGCGTCACGCCCGTCGCCGTAGTGGAAGATCAGCGGAGGCTGGTCGACAATGCGCGGCACATCGCCGGCTGAGAAGGTCAGCTTGGCGAACTCCTTTTCGTGGGTGCTCCGTTCCACTGCGCCGCTCAGCTTCTTGGAATAGAAGCGCTTCATGTCTTTGTCGGTCATATTTTCGACGATGGCGTCCACGTCGAAGGCATCGTTCCAGACCTGCAACACGGGCATTTCAGAATACTCTGCCATGCGCTGGCGGTAGCTCTGCGCGGCCAGCCAGCCAGCTTCCTGGCAATCGGCTGCCGCAAAGCCGTTCGAGCGGCCGGCGATGACAAAGCTGGCGGCTAACCGCTTGACATCCCACTCCCATGGCGCGAACGTGGCTTCGTCGAAGTCGTTGAGGTCGAAGATCACATGCCGCTCGGCGGTCGCAAAGCCGCCGAAGTTCATCAGGTGGCAGTCACCGTCGGCCAGCACGGTCAGGCCGGTGGCCGGCGTCTGCGCCAGGTCACAGGCCATGATCGCGGCCGCACCGCGGTAGAATGCAAACGGGCTGGCGAGCATCCTGCCGTAGCGAATCGGGAGCAGTTCTGCCACGCGCCCTCTGCTGTTCTCCATCAGCAGTTCGACGGGATCAGGACGGTTGGTGGGCGGTGTCCAACCCTTGTGGGCTTTGCGGGCGGCAATATTCCGCAATGCTTTGCCCCTGGCCAGGCGGTCTTCCTGGCGCAGGATGTGTGTTTGCACCGGGATTGGTGCGGTGGACAGTTTGGGCAGACTTTCGTCGATCATGAAGACCTCCACGGTCTCAATTCCAAGAGTAAATTGGCATTTCGCGCCACAGTACCGGCCACAACGAGAAACCGGGTCTCGTCTCAATCAGCGACAAAACCCGGTTTCTTGTTCGACTACAGGAATGCTGTTGTCATCCGCTGGTGACAGATGCGGCCGGCGTCGCTGGCGCGGCCGGCGCCTTGCTCTCGCTGCTGCCCTGGCTTCTTCGGAGGAAGACCTTCATCACCTCCATGACCAGCAGAAGGGCGACCGCAAAGCCGATGCAGATCAGCCACTTGTAGTCGCCAGCCAGCGATGTCAGTTGCATCCGATTGGACAGGAAGCCCAGCTCGGTCGGCAGAATCGTCAGCAGCAGGGCCAGTCCAAACAGGCCCAACTGGCGGCGGTCGCTGATGATCTCGCGGTTGAACACGGTTTCGGTCTCGCTGCGGGAGCTGAGGCCTATCACGATGTTGAACAGCGAGAAGACGACAAACCCCATGGTGTTGGCGATCATGGCTCCCTGTGATTTATACATGGTCTCGAGCAGCAGCGTGCCGATGGCCATCAGGATGCCGATGAAGGCGAGACGCACCCACTGGTTGCGGGTCAGCACCGGCTGGCTAAGCGGCCGCGGCTTGCGATCCATCAGACCGGGCGACGGTTCGTCGTAGCCCAGGGCGATGGCGATAGGCACCTGGACCAGGAAGTTGATCCAGAGGACGACCATCGGCGCGAACGGCACCCCGCCGGCGATGAGGAAGAACGCCGCGCCCAGGTAGCTGACGATGAACGCCACCAGCGCCGTCATCTGGAAGCGGATGTACTTGGAGAGGTTGTCGTACAGCGCCCGACCGTACTCCACCGCCTTGACGATGGTGGCGAAGTTGTCGTCGGTCAGGATCATCACCGCCGCGCCCTTGGAGACCTCGGTGCCGGTGATGCCCATGGCCACACCGATGTCGGCCTTCTTCAGCGCCGGGGCGTCGTTGACGCCGTCGCCGGTCATGGCCACGATGTTCTGCTCTTCCTGCAAGAGGCGCACCAGGCGGATCTTGTCCTCCGGAGCGACCCGGGCCACGACGCCGATCTCGTTCAACTGCTTCTTCAACTCGTCGTCAGGGATGGCGGCAAACTGGGCGCCGGTCAGCGCGCGGCCGGTGATGCCAAGCTCCTTGCCGATGGCTGCCGCGGTCACCGCGTGGTCGCCGGTGATCATGCGCACCTGGATGCCTGCGCTGTGGCATTTGGCGATGGCATCTTTGGCCTCGGCGCGCGGCGGATCGACGATGCCGACCATGGCCATTAGCGTCAGGTTGTTGACTTGGTCGATGAGGTTTGACTTCGGATCGAAGGTGGCCGGGTCGAAGTCTTTTCGTCCCACCACCATGACGCGCAGGCCGGCCTCGGCCATGCGATCGTTTTCCTTCAGCGCCAGCTCACCCGCGTCGTGGCCGCCCGCAGTAACAACCTGTGTGTCGGGCATCCAGTACGAGTTGCTGCGGGCGATCAACACGTCCGGCGCGCCTTTGACGAAGCAGCGCACCACCGGCTTGCCCTGTTCGTCGGTCATGTTGTGGAAGGTCGCCATGAACTTGTAGTCGGAGTCGAAGGGCACCTCGGCGACCCGCGGGTACATCTCTCTCGCTGCGTCCACGCTGATGCCGCCCTTCTCGGCCAGCACGATCAGCGCCCCCTCGGTAGGGTCGCCGATCAGCGCCTCGCCGTCCAGTCGGGCGTCGGCGCACAACGCCATGGGCATCAGGATCGGCTCCAGATCGATCTTGGCGCCGCCGGCGCTGAGGATCTGACCGCCCGTGCTGTAGGGCGCCGTGCCCTTCTGCCAGGGCTGGCCGGGTGCGACGCCGCGGGTGAGCTGCAGCTCGCCGCTGGTGCTGTAACCTTCTCCAGTGACGCGGTAGCGGTTCTGGCCGGGGACTGTGAACTCGCGCGCCGTCATCTTGTTCAGCGTCAGCGTGCCGGTCTTGTCGGAGCAGATGGCCGACACCGATCCCAGGGTTTCGACCGAGGGCAGCCGTTTGACGATGGCGCCCTGGCCGGCCAGCACGCGGGTGCCCATGGAATACAGCGCGGTCACGACCGCCGGCATGCCGGTCGGGATGGCCGAGATGGCCAGCGCCACGCCGGCGATGAATACCGAGTCGAGCGACTCGCCGTTGCGAATCCCCAGCAGGATCATGAGGATGAACGTCAGACCGGCCAGGCTGGCAATGATGATGGTCAGCCGGTCGAGCTGCTTTTGCAAAGGTGTCTTGTCCGCTTCGGTCTCGTTCAGAAGGTTGGCAATGTGGCCCATCTCGGTGCCCATGCCGGTGGTGGTGACGATCATCTCGGCGCGGCCGCGGGTGACGGCGGTGTTCATGTACGCCATGCAGTGGCGGTCACCCAGCGGTGCGTCAGCCTTGGCGATGGTGTCGGTGTCCTTGGGAGAGGCGACGCTTTCGCCGGTCAACGCTGCTTCCTCGATCTCCAGCGTCGCCGTCACGAACAACCGGCCATCGGCCGGCACGCGGTTGCCGGCTTCCATCAACACGATGTCGCCCGGTACGATACCTTCCGCATCGATCTCCACCGCCTGGCCATCGCGGCGCACGCGGGCGATGTTCTTCATCATCTTTTCCAACGCCGCCAGGCTGGCTTCGGCCTTGGATTCCTGGCGCAGGCCCATGACGGCGTTGAAGACAGTCAGTCCGAGGAGCACCAGGGTCGTGTTCCACTCGCCGGTGAAGAGCTGGTTGATGACAGCGGCGCCGACCAGGATGATCTGCATGAAATCGCGGTATTGGCCCAGGAAGGTCTTCCAACCCGGCTCCTTGGCCTTGCCCGCCAGTTGGTTAGGGCCGTATTTTTGCAGGCGCTGCTGCGCCTCCGACGAACTGAGACCCTTGGCTGGATCGACGTTCAGTTGCTGCGCAACCGCATCGGGGGCCAGGGTGTACCACGCTGTTTGCTGCCCGTTTGGTTCTGGCATAACAAGCTCCTCCTAGTAAAGTTCTGGAATCCACCGGAATGGATGGTCCGGTTCCACATAGTCTCCCTTGGGCTGGCGTTTGGGCAGCTTCACCTTCTCGTACGGCACTTCTTCGTAGGGAATCAAGCTCAACAGATGCGTGATGCAGTTCAGGCGTCCGCGCCGCTGGTCGTGCGAGTCCACGACGTACCACGGCGAAGTTTCCGTGTCGGTCGCGGCAAACATGGCGTCGCGGGCGCGCGAGTAGTCGTACCAGCGGCGGTGGCTCTCCAGGTCCATGGGGCTGAGCTTCCAGATCTTGCGGTAGTCGTTGATCCGCTCCTCGAACCGGGCGGTCTGGTCCTCCATCGTCTCTTCCAGCCAGTATTTGACCAGGATGACGCCCGAATTGATGATCGCCTGCTCCACGGCCGGCGCATACTTGAGGAAATATTCGACCTGTTCTTCGGTGGCAAAGCCCATCACCCGTTCGACGCCGGCGCGGTTGTACCAACTGCGGTCGAAAAGCACCACCTCGCCGCCCGCCGGCAGATGCGGCATGTAGCGTTGGAAGTACATCTGCGATTTCTCGCGCTCGGTCGGTGTGCCCAGCGCCACGACGCGGAAGACGCGCGGGCTGGTGCGCTCGGTGATGCGCTTGATGATGCCTCCCTTGCCGGCGGCGTCGCGCCCCTCGAACAACACGCATACCTTGGCGCCGCTGACTTTGACCCACTCCTGCATCTTGACGAGCTCGACCTGCAGCTTCTCGAGCTCGGCATCGAACTCCTTGCGCTTCATCTTCGGCTTGGGTTCGGTTGCCGCGGCACTATGTTGCTCCTCAAGCTCCGCTTCGTGCTTCCCCTTGTGGTCTTTTTTCTTGCCCATGACTTTGCCTCCTTGCAAGGTCTGAGTGTCAAATACGAACTGCAAAGAATCTATGCTGGAACGCTTCGTGAGCTTGTCGAAACGCCTATCGACAAGCTCACGAAGTGTGGTCTACTAATAGTTACTGAGCCGGGGTGTCAGATGCAGATTTGCGTTTGCCGAGATAGCCGCCCTGATACGCCATGCTGACGCCGGCCAGCACCACGACGATCAGCGTGCCGACTATGCCCTGCAGGCTTGGCAGCATGATCGTCAGCCCGCGCACCACCAGCAGCGCGCCAACCAGGCTGGCGAGAATGATGATCCCCCAGTCCTGGGATCCTTTGCGCGCCCGTCTGATCAGGATGAAACCGGCGACGCCGCCAATGGCTGCCAGTATCCACCGCATCAATCCAAGATCGACGTTGAAAAGATCGATGAAACCCAGTACGATGGCTGCGCCTGCCAGCACACCCAGCACCAGGATGACGATGTCGACCAGGCCCTTCGCAAACCCGCCAAAGAAGAACCCCAGCACGGCAAGCAGGCCGACGATCGCGATCTGCATCAGCGGGTTGCCTGACACCGAGAACAGGCTCAGAATGCCCACGCCCAGCAGGGCGCCGACCGCAGCACCCAACACTGCAAGCCGTTTGCCGAGTATAAGAACTGCAACACCGATCAGAATCACCAAGATTGGGAACATTGCTATTGCCTCCTTGAAAGGAAATCACCGACAGCGGAAAAAAACAATGAACTAATTATATGCGAGGTGCCGACGAACAGCAACCGCGCGAAACTAACCTGTCACATGGGCAGTCAGCCGTAATCGATGACGCTTCCAGCATCCAGCTTGCGAGGTATGTTGGGGTTCTGTTTTGGCCGGTATCCCTGGGAGGTTGCCAATCGCTGCTCGCGCCCGGCGGGATGGGTATTGTCCAGGGTTTCGTGTATTGATTGTGGTTTGACTTCAGCTATGATATTATTGCCGATAACGACTGAGGTCATCCCTGATATGCCGCATCAGCGGCCCGCCACTCGCCTTGTCTCTGCTGGCAGCGTCGCATTGGTGGTGGATGGCGCCCTGACACTTTTCAAGCAGAACGCTTGTCACCAGAAGCAGCCAGCCCGTCACAACGATAGGAGAGTATGGAACCGTGACAGTCCCCCTCACGTTCCTCTTCACCGACCTTGAAAACAGCACGTTGCTTTGGGCGCAGTTTCCCGACGAGATGCAACAGGCCGCTGCCCGCCATGATGCGTTGATGCGCGCAAGTATCGAAGGTCACAGCGGACGAGTGGTCAAAACTACGGGCGATGGGTTCCACGCGGTGTTCGAATCGCCCGCGGACGGGGTTGCCGCGGCGCTGGCGGGACAGCAGGCGCTTGCGCGTGAGGCCTGGCTCGGCGCGGCCGGCTCGTTCAAAGTGCGGATGGGGTTGCACACCGGCGAAAGCCAGCAGCGGGAAGGTGATTACTACGGCGCGGAGGTCAACCGCGCCGCGCGTGTAATGAGCATCGGGCATGGCGGGCAGATTCTCGTTTCGGAAGTCACCGCCGCACTGGTGCGTGCATCGCTGCCGCGTGATGTTACGCTCAGCAGTCTGGGGCAGCATCGGCTCAAAGGCCTCACCGCCCCGGAGCAGATCTTCCAGCTCTGCCACCCCGACCTTCCCGTTGAGTTCCCGCCTCTTACGTCTCTGGAGCTGTACAAACATAACCTACCCGTCCAGCTAACCGGATTTGTCGGTCGCGAAACAGAGCTGGCAAGCGTCAGACAACTGCTGACGCAAACCCGTCTTCTGACCCTGCTCGGTCCCGGCGGTACAGGCAAGACCCGTCTCTCCCTCCAGGCAGCGGCTGATCTCGTGGACCAGTTCCCGGATGGCGTCTGGTTTGTCGAACTGGCTCCCTTGACCGATCCCGATCGCATCGTCGAGCGCGTGGCGGCCACGTTGAATGTGCAGGAACAGCCTGGCCGTCCATTGCTGGATACGCTCACCAATTATCTGCGCCGCAAGGAACTCCTCCTCCTGCTGGACAACGCGGAACACCTCGTTCGTCCAAGCGCAGAGCTTGTTGAGCACCTGTTGATGAACTGTCCCGCCGTCAAGATCCTAGTCACCAGCCGCGAGGCGTTGTTCATCAGTGGCGAGACCACCCTGCAGATTCCTTCCCTCTCGCTGCCGGGCAAGGGGATGTCAACTCCGGATGCGGTCGCCGGTTCGGAGGCGGTTCAGCTTTTCATCGCCCGCGCGCAGGCTGTCCGGCCAGATTTTGTCCTGACAGCGGACAACGCGCCTGCCCTGGCTGAAGTCGTTCGTCGCCTGGATGGAATTCCCCTCGCTCTGGAACTGGCTGCCGCGCGGTTGCGGATGATGTCTGTGGAGCAGATCGCCGCCCATCTCAACGACCGGTTTCGTCTGCTGACCGGCGGTCGTCGCACAGCGCTGCCGCGTCAGCAGACCTTGCAAGCGCTCATCGACTGGAGCTGGAATCTTCTGGATGAACGGGAGCAAGTGCTTCTGCGCCGCTTATCCGTCTTCTCCGGAGGTTGGACCCTGGAAGCAGCGCAGGCAGTTGCCAGCGACGATCGACTGGATGAATTCGACGTAATGGACCTGCTGGACCAGTTGATCAACAAGTCGCTTGTCACGGTGAATCATCTTCCACACGGCGACGTGCGCTACAACATGCTGGAAAGCATCCGCCAGTACGCCCAGGACAAGCTGCTCGTAGCAGATGAGGGGGAAACGCTGCGCGATCATCACGCGGAGTATTTCGCCGCGTTTGGCGAACGGGTATCGCAAGCGTTGCAGGGGCGAGATATGCTGGTCTGGCTGGACCGTCTCTTGCCGGAAACCGACAACGCCAAGGCTGCCCGCGAATGGACGCTCGACAGGCGCCTGGACCTGGCGCTGCGCATGGCAGGGGCATCGATGTTGGTCGCTCGTTACTGGTTCTTCTCCTCGGAGGATATCCACTGGATCGAACAGGTTGTGACACGCGTGCGTGCGCACCCTGACGCGGAACAAGACCTTAAATTCCGTGAGGGATTGCCAAAGGCAGTGATCGCTTTAGGTTCTGCCACCATAATCGCCGGGGACTTCGGCAGGGGCCGTCATACTCTCGAGGAAGGCATCGCACTGGCGCTCGAAGCTGGAGTCGTCGAGCAACGCGTGGTTGGCCTCAACGTACTGCTTGTTACCCTGTTTCAGATGAGAGAGCTGGAAGCTGCGAAGAACCTCGCAGAAGAGTCGCTGGTCCTCAGTCAGCAGTACGGCATGGATTTCTGGCGTCTGATGACGTTGGGGTACCTGGTTCCTATTCTTGTCACGCAGGGCGAGCACGAGAGCGCGGATGCTTGCCTGGCGGAGGCGATCCAATTAGCGCACAAAGTTGACAATCCCTGGCTGACCGCCTTTACGGCACTGCAGCAGAGCCGCGTTGAAATTCGACGAAACAACTGGGAACAAGCTGAGGTGTATGCAGCACTGGCGGCTGACCTGTTTGAAGCCGTGAGGGATTTCGGACTGGCCATGACTGCCCGGAGCGAAGCGGGACACATGAAACGCAAAATGGGCGATTGGGTTGGAGCAGAGCAGGTCTACCGCAAGACGATCCTCGCCTATCAGGAGCAGGGGCACATCCCGGCAGTGGCTCACCAACTGGAATGCATGGGGTTCATCGCGCTACATCAGGGGCAGTATTCCCGAGCAGCCAGGATTCTGGGAGCCGCGCAGGCCCTACGCGCCTCGATTCAAGTCAACCGATTCCCGCAGGAGCAGATCGAGTTCGACGAGGCGCTGGCCTGTCTCGAAACAGAGATGGGAAAAGCCGAGCGAGATTGGGCGGTGCGTGCCGGCGGGCAAATGAGTCTGGATGAAGCGGTGAGTCTGGCGTTGCAAGATTCGGATTCGTTGCTGGGCTGACAACGCGGAAAGTGGAAGGAACGCGATGAGCGATAAAGAGCCATGGCATAGCCAGGATGCGTTTTGGGAGCTTTTTGAGCCGCTGCTGTTCAATCCGCGGCGGGTGTTGCTTGCCAAAGAACAGGTCAGCCAAATTGAGAAACTGTTGCAAATCGATAAGCGCGCGCGGATTCTCGATCTCTGTTGCGGCGTTGGTCGCCATAGTCTGGAACTGGCGGAGCGTGGATACGACGTCACCGGCGTTGATCGCACAGCGCGCTACATCAAAGTTGCACGGCAGCAGGCAGAGGAACGCAGCCTCAGCGCCCGGTTTGCGGTCGGCGATATGCGCGAGTATCGTTCATCCAACAGCTACGATGTCATCCTAAACCTGTTCGGTTCCTTTGGATACTTCGATGATTCTTCTGAGGACCGCAGGGTTGTCGGCAACATGTATGACTCCTTGCGTCCCGGTGGACACTTGTTGATTGAAACCAACGGCAAAGAGATACTGGCAAGAGATTTCCGTGCGAGAGACTGGGACGAAGATGGTGACCTCCTGATGCTGTCAGAGAAGCAAGTCACTCAGGACTGGGGCCGCGTCGAGACGCGCTGGATCGCAATCAGGGGTGTTGAACGGTTCGAATATCGCACCTCGATTCATCTATACTCGGCGGTCGAACTGGCGTTGCTGTTGACCGCGGCTGGTTTCGCTCATGTCCGTATTTACGGGAGTCTCGAAGGCACCGACTACGATCAGGATGCGCAGCGGCTGGTGGTGGTGGGACGCAAGCAATCTGCTGTACGTGACGCCGCTTTTTGACTGTGTCCAAGTTTTGCAGGTTGATTGCGTTCCTGTCTTACGTGTGCTATATTTCGCGGCAGAGTTAGTGTGTCCTGGAGGCTAAAGGTCAATCTCAGGAGAAACAAAATGGAGATGGTTTTACAAACAGAAGCGCCGCCGATATATCGAGATTCTTCCGGAGCGCTACGCGTCGGCAACTCTCGAGTCTTATTGGAATTGGTGATTCGTGCCTTTGAAGATGGCGCAACACCAGAGACGATTGCGCAACAATATTCAACAACCACCCTTGTCGATGTCTATGGCGTCATTGCTTACTACCTGCGCCACCGTACCGAGGTAAACTCCTACCTGGCTGCACGCGAGTATCAGGCAGAAGCAGTGCGCGAGCGGATCGAGAGACGACAGGGGGATTTGGCTGAACTGCGCAAGCGCTTGTTGGCACGCAAGGCAGTGGCAGGCTCTTGAGCATGTTGCGTTTGCTAGCGGATGAGAACTTTAGCGGCCACATCGTGCGGGGGCTACTGCACCGTCGTCCAGAGTTGATGTTGGTGCGTGTGCAAGATGTTGGACTAGGGGAGGCTGACGATCCAGTGATTTTGGAATGGGCTGCTGCACACGGCCATATTTTGTTGACACATGATCGGGCAACCGTTCCAGACTATGCTTACCAACGAGTTGTCTCCGGACAGCAAATGCCTGGTGTTTTTGTGGTGAACGACCGGATTTCACTACGACAGGTGATCGATGAGATCTGCTTTCTTGATGAATATACCGAACAGAATGAATGGGACTGTTTGGTTGTCTACCTGCCTCTATAAACTGTATGCTGGTTCGTGCCCAATCAGATGAACTATCAAGCCATTAACTTCCAGCAGAAGCTGCATCAGTTCTCCGAGCGTTGGTCCCCCAAAATCATCGCCGGGATGAACGACTATCGCCTCAAACTCGTCAAGATCCAGGGCGAGTTCGTCTGGCACAGCCACCCGGAGACGGACGAGGTCTTCATCGTCATCGACGGCAGCATGGAGATTGAGTTCCGCGATGGTGCGATCAATTTGAACAGCGGGGAAATGTTTGTTGTGCCGCAAGGAGTGGAGCACAGACCGGTTGCCGCCGCGGAGTGCAGCATCCTGTTGATCGAGCCGGCCGGTACAGTCAACACCGGCGACGCGGGCGGTGACATGACCGCGCCCGCGGATGTGTGGATATGACGCCGGGCTGCGTCAGCTAAACGCCACTTCCTCCAGCGCTTGCAGGTTGTCAGGGTAGGTCTTGAGCGCGGCCAGCAGATCGGCCAGTGCGTCCTCGTCTTTCATACGCACCAGTTGCCGGCGAGCGTTGACTACCAGTTCCATGGTTGTCTCGTCCAACAGCAGACCCTCGCGGCGCGTGCTGGAACGGCGGATGTTGACCGCCGGGAAGAGGCCAAGCTGCGCCAGTTGCCGGTCCAGGTGGACCTCCATGTTGCCGGTGCCCTTGAACTCCTCGTAGACCAGATCGTCCAGCCGGCTGTTGGTGTCTACCAGGCAAGTGGCGATGAGCGTCAGGCTGCCGCCTTCTTCCACCGCGCGTGCTGCGCCAAAGATGCGCCGCACAGGCACCAGAGCGGAGGCTTCCATACCTCCTGACAGCGTCCGGCCGCGACCGCTGGTAGCCATGTTGTGCACGCGGGCCAGCCGCGTCAGGCTGTCCAGCAGCACCACCACGTGACGGCCCGCTTCCACCAGCCGGCGCGCGTTGGCCATCACCAGATCGACCACCGCGGCCTGCTCGGCTTGCGGCGCATCCAGATCGGCCACGACAACCTCAGCCTGGATCGAGCGGCGCAGCATGGTCGCTTCCTCGGGCCGTTCACCCACCAGACAAACAAGCAGTTCCAGATCAGGGTCCACGACCACTGCCTGGGCGATGTGTTCCAGCACCGTGGTCTTGCCCGCCTGCGGCGGCGCCACGATCAGCCCGCGCTGGCCGCGGCCGATGGGCGCGATCAAGTCCAGCACTCGGCCGGTGATCGCCTCAGGATGATAGCCCAGCGTGATCTGATGTTCCGGGTGGATGGCTGTCAGGTTTTCAAAGATGGGACGCCGCTGCAAATTGCCGATGCCATGGCCGTTGACACGCCAGATCATGGTGACTGCCGGTCCGCGGTTGCCCCATCTTGCCAGCGCATCGACATAATCCCCGTCGCGCAATCCCATCTCACGCACGATCGCTGCCGACACGAACGGATCATTCCGGCCAGCTGCAGCCTGGTGACGGAGATTTCCCCAACCTTTTGCATTCAGAGCCAGATAGCCAAAAACCGGCTCTTCTCCAGGATGCAACTCGGGCGGCAGGGGCGCTGGTTCAGGATGCCAGGCTTGTTCCTGCCTGGCTTGGCTGCGCCAGCCGGAAATGGCGTCGGCGGCTTGCGCGGCGCGATAGGCGCTTGTATTACCGTTGGTCAATTGAACCCTCTTCTAGCACGTTACTGTGGTGAACGGTCGATGCTGCTATTTTATCACAGGCAGCCAGACAAGCCAACATAGCAGCGCGGCTGGGTCGCTTGGCGCGATTTGTGCTATAATTCCGCCGGATTTCCCGGACACGACGACAAAATGATCACTTTTCTCGACGAGGAGGATACTTTCTCATGGCATTGATTCCCAGCATGGTGCTGAAGCAGCTTTACACCTTTGGCAGCTTGCGCAACAGCGCCGACGGCGTGCGTTTTTCATTGAAGAACCGCTTGAGCGACGCGACGGTCACTGCGCTCAACGGCGTTTCGTTCGACGGGCAGCAGGTGCCTGCCGGCAAGCTTTCCCTGGTTCTGGACACCGGCGAGGTTCTCTTGCCCGCGGACCTTCGAGCGAGACCGATCGAATTTCCGCTGCGCAAGACCCTGGACATCGTGGCTGACATCGAACCGCTGGCCGATGGCAAGCACCGAATTGAGGTGAAGTTCGACGCCCAACCCTTCGGCAGCCTGACACTCAAGGTCGATGGGTCGATCGTCAAGGAAGAGGAAAAGCGCATCAAGATTCCGCGCGACAATGCCGACAACTACTCGCCGCAGATCATCAAGGCGCGCCAGCAGTTCATCGAGGAGTTCACCGGCAAGAAGCTGGAGCACATTCCCAACTATTCCTTCGATCCGCACATCACCGCCGGCAATATCGAGAATTTCACCGGAGTGGCGCAGGTGCCTATCGGCTTCGCCGGTCCGTTGACGATCAACGGTGAGCATGCGCAGGGCGAGTTCGTGGTGCCGATGGCGACCGCGGAGGGCACGCTGGTAGCGTCCTACAACCGCGGCATGAAGATCATGAACCTGTCGGGTGGTGTCAAGGTGTCGGTTATCGGCGACGCGATGCAGCGCGCGCCGGTTTTCGTTTTCGACGACGCGCGCCAGGCGCGTGACTTTGTGGTCTGGGTGCAGGCCAATATCGACTCTATCCGCGAAGAGGCCGAGGCGAGCTCCAGCGTTGCCAAGCTGCAATACGTCGATCCTTACCTGGCCAGCAAGTTCGCTTTCCTGCGCTTCAACTATACCACGGGCGACGCAGCCGGGCAGAACATGGTGGGCCGCGCCACCTTTGCCGCCTGTAGCTGGATCATCGACAACTACGACGTGAGCCCGATCCGCCATTTCTATCTCGAGTCAAACCTGGCCACCGACAAGAAAGCCTCGCAGGTCAACGTGATGCACACGCGCGGCAAGCGTGTCGTGGCCGAGGCGACCGTCAAGAAGGATGTCCTCATCCAACACATGCGCGTTGAGCCGGAAGGGCTGTTCTATCATTACAATGTCGCCAATGTCGGCGCGATCCTCTCAGGCGCCAACAACAACGGCCTGCACTCGGCCAACGGTATCACCGCGATGTTCATCGCCACCGGCCAGGACGTGGCCAACGTCTCTGAGTCGTCCGCGGCCATCCTCTACACCGAGCTGACGCCCGATGGCGACCTCTACATGGCGCTGACGATCCCGTCGCTGATCGTGGCAACGTACGGCGGTGGGACCAGTCTGGCGACGCAGCGCGAATGCCTGGAACTGATGGGCTGCTATGGCCGCGGCACCGTCAACCGTTTCGCGGAGATCGTGGGCGCGGTTGCGCTGGCCGGTGAGATCAGTCTGGCGTCGGCCATCTCGTCGTCGGACTGGGTGTCGAGCCATGAGAAGTATGGGCGCAATCGGTAGGAGTGGAGAAGGAAAGCAGGGAAACCGAGGAAAGAAGGGAAAGAAGGGTTACTTGCTCCTTTCCTACTCCTACTCGTACTCTTCCTCGTACTCGTCCGAGTCTCACATGCCCGTCTTGGTCACGGAGCGAGTTATTTCGAGGAGGAGTATGAGTACGAGTAGAAAGTATCTGCTTCTTCGCCCGGCAAGGCTTCACCACTCATGAGAACCGACATCGACTACGCCTACGAACTGGATGCCGCCGATCCGCTGGCGCACTTCCGGGAACGCTTCGTCATCGCCGACCCCGACCTGATCTACATGGACGGCAACTCGCTGGGGCGGCTGCCGCGCGCCAGCATCGACGTCGCCGCCGATCTGGTGCAGCGCCAGTGGGGCGAGCGGCTGATCCGCGGCTGGAACGAGGGCTGGTGGGCCGCTTCGGAACGCATCGGCGCCAAGATTGCTCGGCTCATCGGCGCGCAGCCGGACGAGGTGATCGTTGCCGACTCGACTTCGGTCAATCTGTTCAAGCTGGCCGTAGCTGCCCTGCGCGCCCGACCGGATCGGACCGCGATCATCACCGACGACCTGAACTTTCCGTCCGACCTCTACATTCTACAGGGCATTGCTGATCTGCTGGGTAGCCGGCACAGGATCGAGGTCGTTCCCTCGCCCGACGGAATCCATGGTCCCGAGGAAACCATCAAGGCGCGGCTGAGCGGCGACACTGCGTTGTTGACGCTGTCCCACGTCGTCTTTAAGAGTGGTTTCCTGTACGACATGGCTGCAATAACAGCTGCTGCCCACCAGGCTGGCGCGTTGACTCTGTGGGATCTGAGCCATTCGGTTGGTTCGGTGCCGGTGGACCTGAACGGCGCCGGTGCGGATCTCGCGATTGGCTGCACCTACAAATATCTCAATGGCGGGCCGGGGTCGCCAGCGTTTCTGTACGTTCGCCGTGACTTGCAGGAGCAGCTTTTCAATCCTATCAGCGGTTGGTGGAGCCAGGGACGGCCCTTCGACTTTGGCCTCGACTATCAGCCGGTGAGCGGGATGCGGCGCTTTCTGAGCGGCACGCAGCCGCTGCTTTCCACCGCGCTGATCGAACCGGCGGTGGACATGCTGCTCCAGGCGGGCATCGACGCCCTGCGCGCCAAGTCACAGCGCCAGACGGCGTATCTGGTCGCCCTGTGGGAAGCGCTGCTCGCGCCGCTGGGATTCACGCTCAACTCGCCGCGCGATCCGTCCCGCCGCGGTTCCCACATCAGCCTCGGCCACGCGGAAGGACTGCGCATCGACCTGGCGCTGATCAATGAGATGAACGTCCTGCCCGACTTCCGCGCACCCGACAACATTCGGCTGGGCATTGCGCCGCTCTATACCTCTTTCGCCGACATCCACGAGACAATACGCCGCTTGGCTGAGGTTGTGACAAACAAGCTTTACAAGAAATACGACCGCGCGCCGGAGGTGACGTGAACCGCTTCGAGATTGTCCCATTCGATGAAGAATTGGTTGCTGACGCCAGCCGGCTGCTGGCGCAGCGCCACCGGCGCGACCGCGCGACTCTGCCCGACCTGCCGGCCGGCTTCGAGACGCCAGCCGCGGCCGCGGCCGCGGTTTCGGCGACGCTGGAACTGGCAGGTACAACCGGTGTGGCGGCGGTGCGCGACAGCCAGTTGCTGGGCTACATGATGGGCCGCCCGACCATCGACGCGCTCTGGGGACGCAGCGCCTGGGTCCGGCCAGCCGGCTGCGCTACCGATCCCGAGGAGACTCACGACCTGGTGCGGTCGCTGTATGCGGCGCTGGCCACGCCGTGGGTCGAGCAGGGCATCTTCTTCCACTTCGCGCTGATGCCGCTGGCCGACCGCGCCTTGCTGGACGCCTTGTACTCGCTGAGCTACGGGATCGAGCAGGTGCAGGCGCTGCAATCGCTGGCGTCGGTCGATCCCGCGCCGCCGAATGTTCCCGCCGGTGTCGAGATTCGCCGCGCCGGGCCTGATGACAAAGACGCGCTGCGGGCGATGTCCAGCGTCATTTGGCGCCAGCACATCAGCCCCCCGGTCTGGGCGATCATGCTGCCGGAACAGGTGTCCGAACAAGAGGACGGCTGGGCCGATCTGGTGGACGAAGAAGGCGTCACAGTGTTTCTGGCGTTCGTCGATGGCCAAATCGCCGGCTCGCAAGGCTATTGGCCGGCAGAGGTTGGCGCCGACGACATGCTCACGCCGCGCGGCAGCGCAAGCATGAGCGTGGCCGGCACGCTGCCGCGGTTCCGCGGACGAGGTATCAGCACGGCACTGTCGCGCACAGTCCTGGCAGCGGCGCGCGCCGAGGGATACACCATTATGGAGACGGACTGGCGCAGCGCCAACCTGCTGGCGGCCAACTTCTGGCAGAACCAGGGCTATCGGCCGGTCGCCTATCGCCTGGTGCGGCGTATCGACCAGCGCATCGCATGGGCGAAAGGACGGTGACAGTCGCTTGGCAACTCAGCAGGACAAGTTGGTAATCCAACGATTGATTCCGGGCGACGACACAACGCCGGTCGCGCGGCTGTGCGCGGAAGTGCAGGCGCTGCATGCTGCTGCTGAACCACATCGCTACAAACGTCCCGGTCGTAGATTTGTTACCGAGACGGCCAAGTGGTTTTCCAGCCTTCTGCCCAATTTCGACCACTTTGTCATCCTCGCAACTGTGAACGGCGATCCGGTGGCCTATGCCTCCGCGCAACTGACCTACCGCGAGGATGGCATCTATGCTCCGAAGCACTGCGCGCTGTACGTCGACCAGTTCGGCGTAACCGAGACGCAGCGCGGCAAGGGCTATGGACGGGCGCTGCTGGATGTGTTGGTCGAGATCGCCCGCGTCAACGAAGCGGACGACATCAAACTGGACGTGCAGGCATTCAACGCCGGCGCGATCGAGTTCTACCGGCGTTGCGGCTTCCACACCTCGCGCCATCACATGGTGCTGACGATTGGGGATGACCATGCCTGAACTGACCGCCATGCCGGCCCACGTGCTGGCTTCTTTGATCCGCACGCGCGCCGTGTCCTCTGCAGAAGTGGTCGAGGCGTATTTACGGCGGATCGAATCTGTCAATCGCGCGATCAACGCCGTGGTCCAGCTTGCTGCCGGTCCAGCGCTGATCCGGGCGCGGGAGGCGGACGAAGCGCTGGCACGCGGTGAAATCTGGGGGCCGCTACACGGTGTGCCGTTTACAGCTAAGGATGTCATCGAGACGGCCGGGATCGTGTCGGCAGCCGGACTGGAGGAACGACAGGATTTTGTGCCACAGCTCGACGCTGTCGTTGTGGCGCGCATGAAGGCGGCCGGGGCGATCCTGCTGGGCAAGACCAACTGTCCACCGGGCGGCGGCGGCGGCCTGACCGACAATCCGGTCTATGGTCCAACGCTCAATCCGTACAATCAGGCGTACTCGCCGGGCGGCAGTAGCGGCGGCTGCGCGGCGGCTGTGGCTGCCGGGCTGTCGCCCCTGAGTATCGGCAGCGACTCCGGTGGCAGCCTGCGGTTGCCTGCCCATTACTGTGGCGTGGCGACACTCAAGCCGACATCGGGCCGGGTGCCCAACACCGGCGTGTTCAACCATCCCGGCGGCCTGAGCGATACGCGTACGCAGATCGGTCCGCTGGCGCGCAGCATCACTGACGCGTGGTTGGCGTTCACGCTCATCGCTGGCAGCGACTGGTGCGATTCAGGCGTCGTCGATATGCCGTTCGGAGACCCTGACAGCGTGTCGATGGAGGGGCTGCGCATTGCCGTCTACGAGGATGACGGGCAGGCGCCTTCGACGCCCGCGACGGTCGCGGCAGTTCGTGCGGCCGCCGCAGTGTTGAATGGGCTGGGCGCGACCGTCGCGCATGCGCTGCCGGACTGTCTGCCCGATGCGTGGGCGGTCACGCGCGGCTATTGGGGCATGTCGGACCTGACCGGCGACGAGGTTGAGCAATTGCTGACCCGGTGGGACGCGTTTCGCACGGCGATGCTGCAATTCATGCGCAGCCGCGATCTGATTCTCTGTCCGGTGGATGCCAGTCCGGCTCATCTCCTCAGCGAAGACGGCGACCCAATGAAGTTCAACTATACCATCCCGTTCAGCCTCACCGGCTGGCCGTGCGCTGTTGTGCGCGCTGGGACATCGCCCGACGGCCTGCCCATCGGTGTACAGATTGTCGGCAGACCGTGGCAGGAACATGTTGCGGTTGCCGCGGCCCACAGAATCGAGCAAGCGCTGGTCGGCGGGGATTGGCATGTAGCCAGCTCTGTGGTATGATTTCCGCGGCTGTACACAGGCCAACTCGGACGTCTGCAGCCGGCACTATCCAGCGTTTCCAACACCAATCAGGAGGCAAAAGATGTCGTATCTGGTCGTAATCAAATATGGTGACGCAGCCGAGGCTGCAGAAGTTCGCAAGGCCATCAAGCAACTGTCCGATCAGGGCTTGATCAGAATCGAGGACGCCGCCATGGTGAGCCGCGGCGAGGACGGCAAGCTGAACGTCCACAACGAGCTCGACAAAGGTGTGAAGTGGGGCGCGGCGATTGGCGGTGGTTTGGGCCTGCTTATCGCTGGCATCATGTTCCCGATTGGCGGCATTATCATCGGTGCGCTGGCTGGCGCCGCTATCGGCGCTGCGACCGACCACGGTATCGAGAAGAAGTTCGTCAAGGAAGTTGGCGATTCGCTGGAGGTCGGACAGTCGGCGCTCTTCGTGGTGATCCAGGATGCCAATGCGACCGCGGTCATGAGCACGCTGGGCCAGTACAAGGGCGAGGTTTACCAGACGTCGCTGCCCTCGAATGTTGAAGCCGCGCTGCGTGCCCGTGTCGAAGGTGAAGACAGCGGCATGAGCCCAGCTGAGCGGGCGACTATCGAAGCCGCAACCAACGATTAAGAGACCGGCCCCGACCGATTTCGGAAGTTTTTGATGCGGTCGGCGGCCGGCAGTCGTCGATTTGCTGGCGTCGGCGATTGCTTTTGATCGTGACAAGCTCTGGCGTTCACCGGGTGATTTGCTGCGCCTCGCGAATGCCGCGATACACCCCTTTGATTTACAAGAGGCTGTCAGATTGCTGGCAGCCTCTGCCTGTGGTTACATGACTCAACGAGAGTTCATAGTACGCAAGACTCCGTTCGTCTTCCTGAAGCGGGTCGCGTACATCACCTTCTTCTTTGCAGTGCTGCCGCTGGTGGCTGTGTTGTGGATCGATCTGCGGACGGAATATGCAGCCAGTCCGCTTGCGACAGCGGTTCCCTCGTTCAGCCTGTTTATTCTCCTCATCCTTGGCCTGCTCCAGTTTCTGATTGTCGTCATCTCGTTCGCGACGTGGTACTTCCCGACTTATCTGGTCAACAGGGATGTGGTGATGTAC
The DNA here is from genome assembly GCA_020634615.1 of Anaerolineales bacterium. Lineage (GTDB taxonomy): Bacteria > Chloroflexota > Anaerolineae > JAAEKA01 > JAAEKA01 > JACKBK01. The sequence continues at coordinate 64,938 of JACKBI010000001.1, read as the reverse complement.
CGGCCCGGCTTGATTTCACCTGACAGACGTCTGGTAGAAACACCGCAAATTACCGGGGTTGACACCAGGCAGGGAGCGCTGGCGCGCCGCTTCGATTACGGGAGTCTGGTGTTGAGCGCTGCCGGCGATTCGGTGACGATCAAGGATATCCACTCGCCAGACAAGGTTGCTCAGACGCTGCTCAGTTTGGCGGCGTCTGATTCCGCGCCCTCTATGTTGCAACGGTTGCCGGCGCGCGAACTGATTGCCCAGGGTGAGAACAACCAGGCCGAATTCAAGGCCAGCTTGCTGTGGGACTATCGGCGCGAGGCGGTCAACAAGGATCTGTATGAGCCGGTGATGAAGAACATTGCCGCGTTCATGAACACAGCCGGTGGCGCGCTGCTGATCGGCGTCAGCGACGACGGTCAGGTGTTGGGCATCGAGCGCGACTACGCAGGGCTGCCAAAGAAGAATGTCGATGGTTGGGAGAACGCCTTCAACATGGCCTTCAATCAGATGATCGGCGCCGAGATGCATCACAATGTCGAACTGGAGTTTGAAGAGATCGATGGCGCGGTCGTCTGTGTTGCGCTGGTGCAGCCGTCGCAAATCCCCTGTTATCTGAATTTCAAGGGCAAGGAAGAGTTCTACATTCGCACCGGGAATTCGAGCCAGCCCTTGTCAGTCAGCAAGGCAACGCGCTACATTCAAACCCGCTTCACAGTCTGACCTCTCAGCGGTTTCAGCATTTTCAAGCGAATTGCCAAAAACCGGGATCGTGCGTTATAATGCGCACAACGTCTCTCGGTGACACATCCTCAATCGCACCTGTTGGAGGAACTCATGTCACCGAACAAAGTTCATATCATACATCGAAAAGGAGTTTTGCAATGACTGCGACTGCTGCACCAGCCAAGACCACCCGGTGGTGGATCATACTGGTAGAAGGTATCCTTGCCATCATCCTCGGTCTCTTCCTGCTGGCGAGTCCAGTAAAGACCGCGGCGGCCCTGACGCTGGCATTGGGTATCTACTGGATCATCATCGGAATCCTTGACCTCGTAAGTCTGTTCCGTGATCGTACAGCCTGGGGATGGCGGCTCTTCATCGGCATCATCGCCCTGTTGGCCGGCCTTGTGATCGTAAGCGGCTTCATTGGCAATGACAGGCCACTGGCGGAAGCCTTGGCGACGACGGCTGCCGTCGGCGTTGCTTTCGCCTGGGTGATCGGCTTTATGGCTGTCATCTATGGCATCGTGGCGCTGATCGCTGCATTCCGTGGCGGTGGCTGGGGCGCCGCGATCATGGGTGTCCTTGGCATTCTGTTCGGTCTGCTGATCCTTGGCAACACGTTGATTGCTGCGGCCTCACTGCCCATCGCCTTGGGCATTCTGTTCATCTTTGGCGGCATCTTCATGTTGGTGGTTGCTTTCCGGATGCGGTAACGCGCCGGTCTGAAACGGAAGTCAACGAAAGTGTGAGGAGAGGGCTTACCTATGGTAGCTCTCTCCTTTTTCTTGGCATCATTGCGTTTGAGCGATCGTATTGTTTCAACCGTCAATTAAGAGCAGGAAGGCGTCTTGTGAATAAGAACCCGGTCCTTGGAATCGCACTGGGCGGCGGCGGCGCGCGCGGCTTTGCTCACATCGGTGTGCTGAAGGCGCTGGAGCGGCAGGGCATCTTCCCGCGCCTGGTGGCCGGAACCAGTATGGGCGGCGTGGTCGGCGCGATGTACGCCGTCGGTCTCTCAGCCGAGCAGATGGAGGACGAGGCGATCAAGGCCACCAGCCGGGTCGGTGACATGCTCAGGTCTGTTGACGTCACCCTGTCGCAGACGGGATTGGTGCGCGGTGCGCGCATCTACGATTACATTGCAGGTGTCATCGGCCTGGAGACGAAGTTCTCTGATTTGCGCCGGCCACTCTCGCTGGTATCGGTTGACCTCAACACCGGTCGCGAGGTGGTCCTCAACAGCGGACGTGTGGCCGACGCGGTGCGCGCTACGATCTCCGTTCCCGGCGTCTTTCAGCCGGTGGAGATGGGCAAGCTGCGGTTGGTGGATGGTGGCATGCTCAACAACGTTCCGGTCGATGTGGTGCGGCAGATGGGCGCCGATGTGGTGATCGCCGTGGACGTTCTGCCAAGTTTCGTCCAAAATACGCCCGGCCAGCCGCCTGTGGTGGAACCACTGCAACCAAAACGCGCCTTGCGCGTCTATCGCGATCTGTGGCACGTTGTCATGATCATGATCTCGGCGGCCACTGAAGCGCGATTGTATGAGTGTCCGCCCGATATTTTGCTGCGCCCCGCTCTGGCATCGGATATTGATGTGTTGATCGGGTTCAATCGGCAGCGGGAGGCTATCGCTGCCGGTGAGGCGGCGGCTGAAGCAGCCATGGATCAGATCCTGGCTGCTGTGGGCCGTGAGCCTGCATCTTCCGTTGACAACTAATCGCATTGGCGTTACAATAGCGACTGTTCGTAGCATCGTCCATGACATCAACAACATCCCCCGCGTCGTCGAGACGTTCTTTTGTTCCCACGCGAAATAAGATGCAAAAACGCTTTTCCTGGCTGACCCATTTCAACTGGCGTATCATGTTGATGCGCATCGCCATCTACGCGATCTCTCTTATCGTCATCGCGATTCTGACTCCAAATATCTACTTTGCAGAGAAGTCGATCTCGATACTGCTGATTGCATCCATCGCGTTGGGGATCCTCAGCGCGATCGTGAAGCCATTGATTCAGTTCCTGACATTTCAGATCATCTTCGCATCCTACGGTATCGTCATCGTTTTTATCAACGCCCTGCTCCTCTGGCTCCTGTCCGTCTTGTTCCCTGAGTGGTTTCATGTCAGCAGCATACTCTGGGCCCTTGTTGGCGGCGCTCTCTTGGGCGTTGTTACCAGTTTTCTGGAAGCCCTGTTTGGCCTCAGCATCCCCATTGTACCGGCCGAGGACGTTGAGCTGCGCTCTTTGATCAAGCAGGGCAAGGGCCGTGACGCGCTGAACAAAATTCTGGAAGAAAAGGAGGGTGTTCTGGAAGCCGATGTCGATATCGATCCGATGTCGGTCGCAGATACGCCTCCGGTCGAGTCGCCCGATGGCGCCGACTCCCAAGCGGCCCTGGCAAACTCCGATCCTGAAACAGGTGGCGCAGCCCCGACTGCTGCCGCAGTTGAGGCGGCCGTCGGCTACGTACCCTCTCTCCCTGGCGGCGATGTTGAGGCAACATCTGCCGAGCCAGTGTCAACAGATCCATCGACTCGCGAAGACAACGCCCTATGAAACGCAGCACTCTTGACAAGATGCGGGAAAACTTGCGCTTGCAGCAGGTCTACAACGTGCTCCTGCGCTATGGCTGGGATACGGTATTCGACCGCTGGGAGACGGTACGCGACTTCCGGCTGGCGATGCAGAAATGGGCCTGGCACCTGCCGCGCGAGGTTGAGCCTATCCCTCTGCCGGTGAAGATGCGCATGATGCTCGAGGAGCTTGGCCCCACCTACGTCAAGATGGGCCAGATCGTCTCCAGCCAGGCATCGACCATCCCGCGAGACTGGGAAATCGAGCTGGAAAAGCTGCAAAGTGATGTCCCCCCCTTTGAAACGGCTGTCGTGCGCGAGATCATCATCGAGCAGCTTGGCGCGCCGCCGGAGGAGGTATTCGCGACCTTTGAGCCGCTGCCCTTCGCTGCGGCATCCACGGCCCAGGTGCATCGCGCCACGCTGCACGACGGCACCGCGGTCGCGGTCAAGGTGCAGCGGCCGCACATCCAGCGCCAGATGCGGGCCGATCTGGGCATCATGCAGAACGCTGCTCGTGTAGTGAGCAACCGCTCCGAGCAGATCAGGGCCATCGACCTAGTAGGGATGCTGGAACAGTTCAGCACCAGCGTGCTGGCCGAGTTGGACTACGGCAACGAGGCCTATAACGCCTACCGGCTCGGCAAGAGCATGGAGCAGCTTCCCGGCGTGGCTGTGCCGGCCATCTTCCCGGCGTACAGCACCTCCACCGTCCTGACCATGGAGTTTATCCGAGGTGTCAAGGCCACGGATCTCGCCAGGATCGACGAAGCCGGCCTCGATCGACCCACGTTGGCTAAAAATGCCTTGCGGGCTGTTGTCAAGCAACTGCTAATCGACGGCTTTTTCCACGCCGATCCGCACCCCGGCAACCTGATGGTCAACCTGGACACCGGGGTTATCACGTTCATCGACTGCGGTATGGTTGGCGAGCTGGACCGCAACCAGCGCATGAACCTCATCCAACTGCTGATCGCGGTGCAGCAGAACGACGTTCTGGGCATGGCGCAGATTCTCAAGAACATGAGCACGCCCTTTGTCGATGTAGTGGACGAAAAGGGCTACTACAAAGCCTTCGAGCGGCAGGTCGGACGTTACACCTACACGGCCCAGACGGTGGATTTCGGTCAGTTGGTCAACGAAGGGCTCGGCTTGCTGCGTCAGTATGGGTTGCGGTTGGATCCCAACCTCACCATGGCAGTCAAGGCGATGATGCAGGCTGAAGCGATTGCCACAGTGCTCTTCCCCGAAGGAGGCATCATTGCCGATGGGGTGGGGATGGTACGCGATCTGTTGATGAAGAGCTTTGACGCAGACGCGATCCTGGACGAGGCCAAGCGCCAGCTTGTTATGACCGCCCGCGAGGCTGTCAAGCAACTGCCAACCTTCCAGGAGGCGACGCTGGGCTGGCTGAACCAGTACCGCAAGGGACGCTTCGAAGTTTTTGTCGATACCTCCGAGCTGTCAAAGGAGGTCACCAAGCTCAGCGGCTTGGGGCGGCTGATCGTGATCGCGATCGTGCTGGTCGGTATCATCATCGGCTCCGCCATTGCCGTTGGCGTTGCAGCATTAACTGATTTGACCGGGCAACTGGTGGGAGTACTAACGCAACTTGCCTACCTCAGCTACTTCATTGCCACGGTACTGGCTCTGTTCGTCGTATTGCGTCTCATGTGGCGCTGGTTGCGGCACAAAGACCCGACGCGGGACTGACAATCCATAATCGACCCATCATTCATTATTGCGAAGGAGTAAGGTCAAATGTTGATTCTTGGATACCGGTTTGATGCCATTCATGGCGGCATGGCGGCATGTATTTTCTTCCTCTACATCTTCTGTCTGTTTACCGTAGCTCCAGTGACGTTTCGCAAGGGCTACAAATGGTTTGGAATAATAGGTTTCGTCCTTCCCGTGTTCTGGTTCTGGGGCGCAACGCGCGATGCAAAGCCGGGCTCCTACATTGCTCAGCATCAGGCCCTCGGCGAACGCGAGCGTATGAGTGATTACACCAATTGAGATTGGCGACATAACTGTCCACAGCGCTGAGACCGGCCGCACGCTTTTGACTGCCGGCGCGCCGCCGGTTTGGACGGCGGCTGACAGTTCTGAGGCTGCCTTCCCGTTACAATCTGGGTGCGGTAAGTTCGCTACGTACCTATGATCTGAGATCCACCGGTTTGTGTACGTTATTGCCGGGGCCATTCCGGGCTATGCATGTTTCATGCGCTGGCGGAGTGGCTCCGGTTTGTTGTTTCACTCTGAGAAAAAACTATGCAAAACACACCCAAAGTATTTCGCCGACCACAAAACATTCTGGCCGTTTACGATACGCCGTCGCGCGCCGTCTTCAAGCTCAGCCAGCGCGACGGGTCACGGATCGAGCAGGCGGCTGACACTTCCATCGATTTTCTGACGCAGCAGGAACTGGTCAGCTACATCGACAGCCTCGCCATTCAGAGGCTGCCATTGGATGATGCGGACCGCGCTTTGTTGGTAGGGCTGGTTGCGCCGCCGCCAGGCGCAACCACGCCGCCGGCCGCCACTTCGCCACAACCAAAGACTGTCCCTGCCGGCGTCGGCGATCCGCCACCCGGCGAGGACGAGTCCACCGGGCTGCGTTGGGGGCTGGTGGGCGTGATCATCGGGCTTGGCGTGGTGCTGGTTGTTGCCATCCTTCTGCTCAGCCGCTTTTTCAGCGGTCCGTCCGGGTCTTCGCCAACTGAGACGCCCACCGTGAGTACCACGATAACCGTAACCGTCACGCCGGGACCGGCCAGCGTGATCGCTCTTTCCAACGTCAGTGTGCGCAGCGGTCCTGCTGAGCAGTATCCGGTGATCGGCGTGCTGCCTGCAGGCACATCTGCTCAGGTGACTGGCAAGAACGCTGCCGGCACCTGGTGGCAGATCAGCGCGCCCAACGTCCAGGGCAACCAGGGCTGGGTGCCCGACGAACAGGTCAAGACCAGCAATACGTCCACAGTCCCGGTAGTCACACCGCCGCCGGTGCCCACACCAACGCCTACGCCGCTTCAGACTTTCAACGGCTGGAAGGGCGAATATTTCGCCAACGCTGATGTGCAGGGCCAGCCTGTCGTCGTTCAGGACGACCCCCAGATCAACTTCAACTGGGGCGCGGGTGCGCCCGCGCCGGGCGTTCCACCCAACGATTACTCGGTGCGATGGACCCGCGATCAATTCTTCGAACAGGGCGCCTATCGTTTCTCGCTCAACGTTGAGGGGGGCGTTCGACTTTGGCTGGATGGCCAGCTACTCATCGATAGCTGGCGCGATCAGGGGCTCCGCCTCGAGCAGGCTGACAGCAGTCCTTTGACTCAGGGCTCGCATCCCGTGCGCGTGGAGTTCCGCAAGCGAAGCGGCAATGGCCAGATTGCCCTCACCTGGCAACTGATTCCTGAGGAGCCGCCCGTGGCCGTCATCTCAGGTCCAACCGCCGGCAAGGCAGGTGAGCAGCTTCGCTTCAGCGCCGTCAACTCTGTCCCGCCGCCTGGCGGCAGCATTGCGCGCTATGAGTGGCGCTTTGGCGATGGCACCACGGCCACCGGCGTTCAGGTTGACAAGGTTTATGCCCAGGCCGCCACCTACGAGATCACGCTGGTGGTGACAGCGGGCAACGGGCTGGCAGGCACAGCAACCCAGCAGATTGTGATTGGCCCTGCGCAACAGCCGCCCGCGGCCGTCATCGAATCGCCAGCGCAAGGTGTAGCGGGCCAACCGCTGACGTTTGACGGCAGTCAATCCAGCGGACAGACCCCGCTGACGGGGTATCTGTGGAGTTTCGGCGACGGTGTGGCAGCTACTGGCCAGGTCGTGCAGCACGTCTACGACCAGCAGGGAGTTTACACCGTTTCCCTTACCGTTACCGACAGCAACGGATTGACCGGCAACAGCAGAGAGCAAATTCAGATCTTGCCGGCGGCGACACCGACGCCGAGCCCCGTACCGACTGTTCCGGTGCTCTCGCTGGAAGGGACCGATTGGCAGTGGAATGATGCGCTGCCGGGCGCACCGGTGAGCGCACTGTTCAGCAACGGCGTTATCAGCGGCAACGGTGGGTGCAACGATTACACCGGCGGCTATCAGGTGGCTGGTCAGGCATTGACCGTCGATTCGCTGGCGACCACCGGACTGCTTTGTGATGATGCTGTCATGGCGCAGGAAGCGGTCTATCTTGCCGATCTGCAAGGTGCGCTCGGTTACGAGATAACAGGAGCCAGTCTGCGGATTTTCGGCGTCGTTGGCGATCAGTCGGTCGAGCTGTTTTACACGGCCCAGCAGTAGATTGCCTGGCAGCTTGAGCACGCGGCATTCTGGTCGTCATTGACGATTCAGGATCTATCGCTGGCAGCTTCAATCTTTCCCTAAAGGTTACAGTGGCTCCTATGAAACCAAAGTGGTACCAGGAGACGGCCGCGGCGGTCGTCGAGGTGCTGGAGAGCGATGTCCAGACTGGATTGAGCGCGGCCGAGGCGCAAGCGCGCCTTGCAAAGTTCGGAACCAACGAACTGGTCGAAAAGGCCGGGCGATCGCGCCGGGACATCATCTTGGAGCAGATGTCGGGTGTCCTGACCTTGCTGCTGCTGGCTGCTGCGATCATCTCGGCGGTTCTGGGGGACTGGGTCGAGGCGGTGGTGATTCTCATCATCGTCGTGTTGAACGCGATCCTGGGGTATACGCAGGAATATCAGGCTGAGCAGTCCATGGCTGCGCTGAAACGTATGTCGGTGCCCAAGGTGCGTGTGCGGCGTAGCGGCGCCGTTCAGGAGGTGCTGGCCACCGAACTGGTTCCGGGCGATGTCGTCATTCTGGAAACTGGCAACATCGTGCCTGCCGACGGGCGGGTGTTGCAAAGCATCAACATGCGGGTTGATGAGGCCGCGTTGACCGGCGAGTCGGAGCCGGTCGACAAGGATGACAAGCTGGTATTCGAGACTGACCGTCCGTTGGGTGACCGGCGCAATATGGTCTACTCCGGCACCATCGTCAACTACGGCCGCGGCGAATTCATGGTCACCGAAACCGGGATGGAGACCGAACTGGGCAACATCGCGACGTTGATCCAGAACGTCGAAGAGGAGAAGACTCCGCTTCAGCAGCGCCTGGACCGGCTGGGCAAGGTGCTGGCCTATGCGGCGCTGGGGTTGGTCGCGGTTGTCGTGGTGCTTGGGTTGCTGCGCGGCGAAGCCGATATCGAAGAGCTGTTGCTGACCGCCGTCAGCCTGGCTGTGGCGGCTGTGCCTGAGGCACTGACGGCGGTGGTCACCATTTCGCTGTCACTGGGCGCGCAACGGATGCTCAAACGTCAGGCCTTGATCCGCGAGCTGCCGGCAGTGGAGACCCTCGGGTCGGTGACGGTGATCTGCTCCGACAAGACCGGCACCCTGACTCTGAATCGCATGACCGTGACTGCGGTTGACATTGCCAACCACGCCTTCAACTTCGTGCAAACGCCCGATGAAACCAGCCTGGTGCTGGAACCGGTGGAAAACACGGATGTGACGCCGGGCACCATGCCGACTATCGACCTGCTGTTGATTGCTGGCGCGCTTTGTAACGACGCTTCGCTGGTGGAGCCAGAAACCGGCGATGGGTATCGCGTTGTTGGCGATCCGACGGAAGGAGCGCTGGTGCTGGCAGCGGCGCAGATCGGCCTCGACAAGAACGCGCTGGACAGCGCATTTCCGCGTGTTGCCGAGGCGCCGTTCGACTCGGTGCGCAAACGGATGACAACGCTCCACAGCGTCCCCAAAAACGAGAGCGACATGCCGGCCAGCTTGCTGCCAGTCTGGCAGCGGCGGACGGTCGCAAACCCGCCGCCTTATTTGGCGTTTACGAAAGGCGCCATCGACGGCCTGTTGGATATTGCAGCCAATGTTTGGGTGGATGGAGAGCTACAACCCTTCGACGACGCTTGGCGGACGCGCCTGCTGACTGCTCACGACCAGATGGCCGCCAAGGGGATGCGTGTTCTGGGTGTCGGCGTGCGTGGCTGGGATCGCCAGCCGGTGGAGACAACCGATGCGGCGCTGGAGAGCGAGCTGACTCTGGTCGGGCTGTTCGGCATGATCGATCCGCCGCGGCCTGAGGTGACAGACGCAGTGGCAGATTGCCGCACGGCCGGCATTCGTGCGGTGATGATCACCGGTGACCACCCGTTGACTGCTCGCCATATCGCCCAGCAGATCGGCATTACCGACAATGATCGCTTCCTGACCGGCCAGGAACTGGATCACCTGTCGGATACGGAACTGTTGCAGGCGACGAGGGATGTTTCGGTCTTCGCACGCGTGTCGCCTGAACACAAGTTGCAACTGATCGACGCGTTCAAGCGCCAGGACCAGATCGTGGCGATGACCGGCGATGGGGTGAACGATGCGCCGGCGTTGAAGAAGGCTGACATCGGCGTCGCAATGGGAATCACAGGCACCGATGTGGCCAAGGGCGCGGCCAGCATGGTGTTGCTGGACGACAACTTTGCGACCATTGTTGCCGCCGTCGAGGAGGGGCGTGTCATCTATGACAACATCCGGCGCTTCATCAAGTATCTGCTGACCTGCAATACCAGCGAGATTGCTGTGATGCTGGTGGCGCCGCTGTTGGGCATGCCGCTGCCACTGGTGCCGCTGCAGATCCTGTGGATGAACCTGGTGACCGATGGCCTGCCAGCGCTGGCGTTGGGAGTCGAACCGGCCGAAAAGAATGTTATGCGGCGACCGCCCTATTCAGCCACTGAAAGCGTCTTCGGACGTGGTATCGTTCAGTTCATCCTGGGCATCGGCGTCCTGATGAGCATTATCGCGATTGTCTCCAGCTATGGCCTGTGGAGCGTCGGTGACCCGAAGTGGCAGACAGTGCTGTTTACGACGCTGGTGTTCTCGCAGTTGGCGATTGCCATCGCGGCCCGCTCCGAAGTCAACTCGGTATTCAGAATCGGGTTTTTCGCCAACCGCTATATGATTATGGCTGTGGTCGGAACGGTGATCCTGCAACTGGTGGTCATATACCTCCCATTGGCTCAGCGGGTCTTTTCCACTGTTGCTCTGTCGCCGGTTGAGCTGGCGCTTCCCATTGCTCTGGCGCTGTTGGTGTTTGCACTGGCTGAGATCTGGAAGTGGGTTGTTCGTCTGCGCCAGAGACCGGCGGCGCAGTAACCTCGCACAGTCTGGCCGGTTTTCTAGTCCCTCTGTTCTGGCCGGTCTCCGACCGTGCCAGCGTACCTTGCGGAGTGGCTCGGTCGGCCCCTCCGGGGTGCAAGCGAAGACCGGCCAAAGCGCGTCGGGAAGCAAGACAACCGGCTCGGTCGGAGACCAGCCGGAGCCTATCGGGAAACACGGGCGGAGGCCGCCCACAACGTGTTGAGAAACATGCTGCACGGGCCAGGAAGCAGGGAGGTTCGCCACAATTTCGTGAACACCGGTGCTGTTTGCGCCGTGTTATAGTCGCTCTGCCTTGCGCGGAGCAAGTTTGCCTCACTTCCCAAATGTCGGTATACTCGTGCCTGCGTTTCGAAAACTTGTCCCCTGTTGTGTCAACAGGATGTTGGCGCGGCGCAGGACCGGGACCACAGTTCTACACATCGCATGACGCGTATCACAAAGGAGTATCATGACAAAGCGTTCACCTACAAAATACCTGCCGTTGGCAGTTCTGATGCTGATGGCTCTGCTCATCGCTGCTTGCGGCGGCGCTGCGTCGCCCACGGCAACCCCCGTACCGCCGGCGACCACGGTAACGCCCGAAACGGTGGATCTGTGGAGCCAGATCCAGAAGGACGGCGTGATACGGGTCGGCGTATCGGCTGACTACCCCCCGTTTGAATTCTATGACAGCGACTTCCAGCTTGATGGCTTTGACATTGCCCTGATGAAGGCAATTGGGCAGGAACTGGGCGTCAAAGTTGAATTCAACGACTTTGCCTTTGAAGGCCTTGGCAGCGCGATCCAGCTTGGCCAGGCCGACATCGCTATCTCAGCCATCAGCGTGACACCCGAACGTCAGCAGCAGATGGACTTCTCAGACACCTACTATATTGGCTCGGACGCGGTTCTGGTCAATTCCTCCTCAGACTTCAGCACCATTGACACGGCCGAGGAGCTGTCGCCGCTGCGCATCGGTGTCCAGTCCGGCACGGTTTACCAGAACTACCTGCAGACCAATCTGGTCGATGCGGGTGTTCTTCCGGAGGAAAACCTGCATGTCTATACCGACGTCTCCCAGGCTGTCCGCGACTTGCGGCGCGGTCTGATCGACGCTGTCATGCTGGATCGTCAGCCGGCTGAGACTTTCCAGTCTGAAGGCGGCGTCAAGATCGACGGCGAAGGGCTCAACCCGCAGAACTACGCGATTGCCCTGCCTCTGCGTCAGACAGTGCTGCGCCGGGCGATCAATCAGGCGCTCGACACCCTTGACAACGATGGCGTCATAAAGGATCTTGCCAAGCAGTATCTGAACCTGGATCCTGAGGACATCATCCCCATTCCCACGCCGACGCCTGAGCCAACCGCGGTGCCGAATGCGCCCACGGCGACGCCGCTGCCCCCGGTGACGACCTGCGTTGACGGCATGGCCTGGGTCGCCGACCTGACCTTCGATGACAAGAACATGACCAGCCCGCCGGTGATCCCGCCTGGCCAGCCGTTCACCAAGTCATGGCGCGTGCGCAACAGCGGCACCTGCACCTGGGATTCCAACTACACGCTGGCCTACGATCACGGCAACGTGGCCGCCGCGCAGATGGGTGGCCAGCCGGTGGCTGTCAGGGGCACCGTCGCCCCCGGCCAGACCTATGACTTCAGCGTCAATCTGACCGCACCCACGGCTCCTGGCGTCTATCAGGGTTTCTGGCAGATGCGCAACCCGGCCGGCACGCCGTTCGGCGAGACGATCTGGGTCGGCATCCGCGTACCTGCGCCGCCGCAGCCAACCGCAGCGCCCACGCAGACACCGGTTCCCAACATCAGCTTCACGGTGAACTCGACCAACATCAATCAAGGCCAGTGCGTGACCTTCCAGTGGAGCGTAACCAACGTTCAGGCTGTCTACTTCTATGCCGATGGCCAGAACTGGCAGAACAACGGCGTCGCGGGGCAGGGCAGCAGTACCCAGTGTCCGACGCAAACTACCACGTATTATCTGAGAGTCGTGCAGAACAACGGCGATGTGGAGACCCGGTCGATTACGATCTATGTCACGCCCGTGGCCAACGCTCCCCAGATTGTACGCTTCTCGCTGGATCCTTCGACCTTGCAGGTCAGCCAGTGCCTGGTTGCCCAGTGGAACGTTCAGGGCAGTGTCACCACTGTGCAGCTTCTGCGCAACAACGCTTCTATCTGGGATGGCGCGCCGATCCAGGGTAGTCTGCAGGATTGCCCGCCAGGTACAGGACAGATGACTTACACGCTGGTCGCAACCGGCCCGGGCGGCACCAGCCAGGCGGTTCAGTACGCTACCGTGACCGGCGCGTCACCGACGAACACACCAGTCCCGCCGCCGACCAACACGCCTGCGCCGCCGCCGACCAATACGCCGGTGCCGCCGCCGCCGACCAATACACCGGTCCCGCCGCCGACTGACACACCTGTGCCACCGCCGGCGTCAATCGAGGGTAGCTGGATTCTGCAGCAGATGAACGGCAACGGCGTGCTGCAGGGCATCAACGTGACCGCCAACTTCGTCAGCGGGCAGTTGAATGGCAACGGTGGGTGTAACACGTACAACTCAACCTATCAGGTGGCCGACGGCTTCCGTTTGTTGATCAATCCCGTGTCCAGCACCCAGGTTGCCTGTGATCAGGCAATCATGGATCAGGAGAACGCTTACTTTGCATTGCTTCCGCAGATGACGCGTTTCCAGGCGACGACCGAGTCACTGACTCTTACCGATACCAACGGGACCGTGTCCATGATGTTCAGTACGGCACGGTAAGCAATAGCCGTGCGCCTTGGTCTCGATCGTTGATTGAGGCGCTTCGATAACTTACGATCCACAGCGCCCGTATCGTCTGTTTCAACAGGACGACACGGGCGCTGTCTTTTCTATCTGGGGAGGATTCTTCGGGAGGCACGATAACTGAAGCAGGAACCGGGTGTGTCGGGCGCGACTCTGACGAGTCTCGGGGGAGATCATCAGCGTAAGGATCTTTGCAGGCGTTGAGCTGGCCATAGGTGTTGCCTGCCGTCTGCATTGCTGCTTTGATGGCAACTAGCAACGGCTGCCGCAGCGCAAGTTCACTGCCCGACAGTGGCATAGACTGGCGCCCTGTGAAAGCCAGAGCAGCGTGAAAGCATTGGCATAACTGGCCTGTATCTGGTAAAATGCCGATGCGCGTTTTGGTACCCGGCGGGCGCCAGGTCCTGCGAAACGTCTCAGGATTGTTATCATTGCGCCGCGCGAACCCATTTGCTCCTTTAGGCCACGTTCCCCCAACAAAAGGTGTTGGTAGTTGTCATATGAAACCAATCCGCAGATTTATTCAGTCACTGTTACGTTTCTTGCTGGTCTGGGGTGTTGATGCCGTCTCCCTCATCCTGACGGCAGCCTTAGTGCCGGGCATTAATTTTACAAATGCAACAGACTCCGGCCTGTTGATTGAAGCATTCGCAGCAGCTTTTGTGTTAGGGCTGGTGAATTTCCTGGTCCGGCCGGTCATCCTGATTGTTTCCCGCCCGCTGGGCTTTTTCGCCATGTTTGTCATTGGCTTTCTTGTCAACGCCCTGGCGCTGTTGTTGACTTCGGCGATGCTCCCCGAGTTTGAAGTTGTCGGATGGTTGCCTGCGATTGTTGGTGGCATCATCTTCGCAGCAGTGAATGTTGTGCTGACAGGGATCATCGAGGTTGACGAGGAAGGGTCCTATTATCAGGGACTTATTGAGAAGCGTGCCGCCAAAGAACCATTTTCCACGCTCGATGAGCCTGGTGTCGGTCTCGTAATGATGGAGATCGATGGCTTGAGCTTTCATCACATTCGCAAGGCGCTCGATGACGGCATCATGCCGACTTTGCAAAAGATGATCGACGAGGAAGGCTACTCCCTCAGTCTGGTGGACTGCGGCATTCCATCCCAGACATCGGCCTGCCAGGCAGGCATCATGTTCGGCGATAACAGCGATATTCCCGCCTTTCGCTGGTACGACAAGGACGAGCAGAAACTGTACGTTTCGGGCAGCGACGCTGGCAAGCTCAATGCACGTTATTCGGGCAATGGCCTGATGCGCGGCGGCTCCAGCATCGACAACATGCTCAACGGTGACGCCCAGAAGTCGCTCCTGACCCTGGCCGATCTGCGGACGGACGACAAAGCGGTGGACAAACAGCGCGCCGGCGACATCAGTCTGTTGATGATGCATCCCTATTTCTTCATGCGCACCATTGCTCTCTTCTTTGGATCTGTCGGGCGGGAGCTTTGGGAGGGCCGGAAACAGCGGCGCAACAATGTCTACCCGCGACTCGACCGCCGAAAACACTTCTATCCTTTTGTGCGCGCGGCTACATCTGTGCTGGTGCGCGACTTGTCCGCCAACCTGACCATTCTCGATATCGTACGCGGCTCGCCGGCGATCTACGTCACCTGGCCGGGTTATGACGAGGTGGCGCATCACTCTGGCCCGTGGACCTCGGACGCATTCGGCGAGCTCAAGCGCTATGACCCGGTGATTGCACGCGTGCGTCGGGTCATCAAGGAGAAAGCACCCCGCAACTACGAGCTGGTGATCTTGTCTGACCACGGCCAGTCCTTTGGTCCCACCTTCTTGATGCGCTACGGCGTGACGCTCAAGGAGTTCATCGAGCAGCATCTGCCGGTCGGCATGACTGTCAGCCAGTCGGGCAGTGGCGACACAGGCGTCACCTCGCTGTCGGCCCTTTCCAGCGAACTGGGCACGGTGCAGCAACAGCAGGGCAGTGCGACATCGCGATCGGTTGCCAAACAGGGGCAGAAGCTGCTGGGTAAAGGAATCGAGCAGCAGGAAGTCAAGGTCAACGCCGTTCCTACCCAAGTCACGGCCTACGGTAGCGGCAACCTGGCGCAGGTCTACTTTGATCTGTACCCGCGCAAAATTCTGCTCAGCGAACTCAACAATGCCTACCCTGGCATGGTCGATGCCTTGGTGCAGCACGAGGGGCTCGGTCTGATCTGCGGCTACGAGGACGACGGTACCCCGGTTGCTATCGGCAAGACCGGCCGCCGTAATCTGCATACTGGCGAGGTCATCGGCGACGATCCGCTGATCCCCTATGCGCCGGCCACAGGTCATGGCGCTGCATCCATCGAGAAGCGTGCCTGGCAGGTGCGGCGAGTCATGGATTTCCCGCACGCCGGCGACCTGATGGTCATCAGCACTGTCTATCCCGATGGCACCGTGGCCGCACTGGAGGAACTGATTGGCAACCATGGCGGCATTGGCGGCGAGCAAACCGACGCGTTCATCTTCCATCCGCCGGCGCTGGAAGTGCCCGATACGCGCAACTCCATCGACGTCTTCCACATCCTGAACAACCGCCGGGGCCAGCCCGTGGCTGACACACCCGTCGCACCGGTGAAGCAGGAGGTCGATGCCTGGTCGCCCGCCAACCTTTGGAATGGCATCAAGGCGGTCTCGATTTGGGTGCCGCACGCGTTGCGTTCTTTCGTGCTGGACCGGACCAGCTTTGAGGAGGTTGCGGCCAGCAAGCTGATGACCGGACCTGGCCTGTTGCTGGGTCTGTTGGGGGCGTTTGTTCTGGGATTGATGCGCAGCGACGCAAAGGGCCTGGAAGTTGGCCTGGGCAGCGCAGCGATTTGGCTGCTCAGTGTCCTGGCTGTTTACGCTGCCGGCAGGCTGTTATCTCGCAAGGGGACCTACACCCGCACCATGCGCACGATGGGCTTTGCTCAGGCAACTCTGCTGCTTGAGCTGTTTGCGCTTATCCCGGTCATTGCACCAGTGGTGCGTCCGGTGACCACGCTGCTGCATTTCATTGCCATCTGGATAGCGGCGGCGCAGGCGCACGAAACGCGCGGCTGGCGAACGGTTCTCTTGCCATTGGTGGCAGTTGGCGTCCTTCTCGCCAGCATCATTGCGTTGGGTGCAATACTGGGCGCATTGACGCTGACATTCAACTCGATTCTCACCACGCTTGGCTTCGCTCCTGCTTCATGAGTGACGCCGGGCCTGTAACCAGGCTGGTTCCACAGCCCGCGGCTACGGTGCCACTGCGTGGCCTGTATTTGGAGCATGATCTGCGGAGGCTGGCCGAAGCGGCCGGGCGTCCCTATGTCGTTGCCAATTTCGTGACCAGCCTCGATGGCCGGATCGCGGTGGCGCGCACGGATGGGACGGGTTTGACGGTTCCGTCGAACATCGCCAACGATCGCGACTGGCGTCTGTTTCAGGAACTGGCTGTTCAGGCCGATCTCATCATCAGCAGCGGACGTTATCTGCGGGACTACGCGGCCGGGCGTGCGCAGGAAATCCTGCGAGTCTACGATGACCCGCAATTCAAGGATCTGCGTATCTGGCGCGCCGATCGCGGCCTGCCGGCGCAGCCGGCGCTGGCCATTATCAGTGGCAGTCTGGACTTTCCAATCCCGGCTGTGTTGGCAGACGGTGACCGCGACGTGGTGATTTTTACCACCGAAGAGAGTGATCCGGCGCGCATCTGCGAACTTGAGCGACAGACGGGTCGTGTTATCATTGCAGGTGCGCAACAGGTCACGGGCCGTGGGCTGGTTGACGCGATTGCTTCGCTTGGTTACAGGACGGTCTACTCGGCTGCCGGTCCACAGGTGCTGCATATGCTGCTGGCAGATCAGGTGCTCGACCGGCTGTATCTGACGCAGGTTGGACGGTTGCTGGGCGGCGCTTCGTTTTCCAGTATCGTGGAGGGTGGTCTGCTTGAGAGACCAGTGGACATGCGCTTGCACAGCCTGACGTATGACGCTGCCGGCGTAGGCCAGCTATTCATGTGTTATGAACGACTGACTTGACAGGGTGACCCGGAGGTGGATCGATGCGCAAAATCCTACTGGTGCTGCTTCTTCTGCTGGTGCTGAGTGCCGCGCTGGTCGTCCCCGCTGCGGCTCAGGGCACGACGACTTATGTCGTACAGCCAGGCGATACGTTGGCAAGTATCGCGCGCCAGTTCTGTACTACCTGGCAGCAGATCTACCACATGAACAAGGCGGTGATCGGCCCGAATCCCAACGTGTTGCGCCCTGGCACGGTTCTGGTTGTGCCGAACAACTGCGGCGGAGGCAACCCGCCGCCGACGCCTCCGCCCGGTGGCGGCACGGTGCCCTGTGACACGGGGCCAACGGCGCATGCCAAGGGGCCGATCAACGGCAACGTCTATACGGTGACTTTTGGCGACACGATGTTTTCCATCTCGCGCCGTTTCTGCACCACCGTGTCGCAGCTTTCGGCCGCCAACGGCATCAGCAATCCGTGGCTCATCTTTGTCGGTCAGCGGCTGACGATTCCTGGCGGTCAGCCGCCACCCAATCCGACTCCCTCGCCGACACCGCCCTCGCCGACGAGATATGTGACGATCTCAACTCCGACAGCGGGACAGGTTGTACCGTTGGTCTTCACGGCCACGGGCACCGGCGCTGGCTTGTTCGAAGGCAATGTGGTCGTCAGCGCGTTCACAAACGGCGGGCAACTGCTGGCGCAGGTGCCGACCACGCTTCAAGGTCCGAACGTGGGAACGGGCGGCCCTGGCACGTGGCAGGCGACTCTGACAGTCAACGTAGCTCCCGGCACGGCTGGCTACATCCAGGCCACATCGCCGCAATCCAATGTGGCGCCGGCTCAGGTTTCTGTCACGTACGGCTCTGGCCAGACGACGCCCTTCCTCGATATCCAGGCTCCGGCCAACAACGCGACCGTGCCCTTGCCGTTTACGGTCAGCGGCATCGGAGCGGGTCTCTTCAACTCGACTATCGTGGTGCAGGCTTTCAACAGCGCGAACCAGTTTCTCGGGCAGCAGACGACGACTTTACAGGGATCCCAGGTTGGCAGCGGCGGACAGGGAACCTGGAGCGTGTCGATGAGCGTCAATGTCACGGCTGGCACGACCGGGCATATACACGCCTTTTCGTCTCAGTATGGCGTGCAGGATCAGGTCAACGTCACCTACGGTTCGGGCCAGCCAGCCCAGTGTTCCATTGTGTCCATACCCAGTGCCCCCTATTACCAGTTTCCTGGCGGAGCACTGATGGGCAACTTCAGCCCGGCGGGTGGTACGTTCCCGGCATCAGACAGGGCATGGAATGGCAATCAGTACTGGTACCGCTTCACGCTCGATCCAAACAATCCATCGGTGCAGTATTGGGCGCCCACCAGTAGCATTTCCGCCCTTTCCGGGACTTGCCCCTGGTAGCATCGCTCTCAACATTCACGCCAGGAGGTTTTCGGAAACTCCACATTGCTCCCTTGTCGCATAGATGATCATCCATCCTGACAGCGTGGATACGCTGCGAATTCGAAAGGAGTTCACTCGATGCTGAAGCATCCCATCCTGATTGCGATTCTACTGATCGCGCTGGCAGCGTCCGGTTGTGTTGCCGGCCAGCCGGTCAGCCCCGAACAAATGGCAGCGGTCGCTCCAACCGTTGTCGATATGGTGTCTCAGATTGCACCCCAACTGGCAGGCACCTACTCCGTTGCAGCTTCCGACGGGGCGGGCAATACCCGCGAGCTGAGCTTGAAGCTGACGCCCGACGGCAACGTCGAACTGGTGACAGAGTTAGCCGACGCGACCCAGTTGATGGAATCCGGTACGTGGTTGCTTAGCGGACAGGGCGATGTCGTCGTGACGCTGGGAACCACCGAAGGACAGTCAATCGTCGAGCCGCGCACGATTCGTCTGGCCGTCGAAGGTGATGGACTCGTGGCGACAGATTCGGTGACCGGTTCAACTCTGCGCTTCTCGCCGGGTATGCTGGCGGCAGCGCCGGCCGCCGAACCGACCCCGGCAGCAGAGACAGAACCCCTGGCCGAGCCATCGACCGAGCCGTCGGCTGAACCGCCGGCTGCTGCTATGGTCGAGCCTTCACAGCAGAACGAGCCGATTCTCAACAGGACGTTCCTGTCGTTCGATCGTGCTGCCGACGGCTCCTCCCTGTTGCGCGCGCTGACGTTCAACGACGATGGGACCGTGACATTGACCAGCGACTATTACAACGACGAGCCCGTGGTCATCGAGAACGGAACGTGGGAAATCACCGACGATGGAATGGTAAAGGTCACGTTGACGGGCCAGGAAAGCGGTCAGTTGTACCTGTTGCCGACGGTGATCACGTTTACCGTCGATGGCGACGCACTTACGGCCGTCGACTACGATGCGTCGATCTACGGTTCCGATGGCCTGACCATGCGGCTGGCCGCTAACGTGGTGGGCGACGAGACCGCGGCGCTGATCACCGTTGACCTGCAGGCCGGCTTCCCGCTTGATCCGACCTTTGTCAGCGTCAACGGCGGCGGCGATCTGAACGCGGCGGCAATCGACCCCGAGTGCCCTGGCTATGTCAATCAGCAGCCCGTGGTAACCGTCAACTGGAGCGGTACGGCGGACTTCGTCGAGGCGTTTTTCGTGAGCGACGATGATCCGACACTGGTGGTTGTTGGACCTGATGGGAACGTCTATTGCAACGACGACGCCAACGATCATCTGCAGGATCCGGTGGTTTCCATAGACAATCCGATCGAGGGGCAATACCGTATCTGGGTGGGCAGCTATGCACGCAATCAGCTGATCCCCGGAGTTCTGGTGCTGACGACCAACCCCGATGTCAATATCGGAACCTTCGATCTTGGCAGCTTCATTCAGCGTCCCGCTGTACCTGAAGTGCTGGAAGAACCGACCCCAGTGGTGGACATGGAGGCAATCCAGGCTGACATACAGGCGGAAAGCGGCCAGGCGCAGCTTCAGAAGCTCGGCGCACCGGTTGGTACCGTGCAGATCACGGCCGAAGGTATGATCCCGCTGTTCCAACTGGGATTGGACAATCCGACGTGCAACGGCCTGGTCAACGAAAGCCCGGATCACGTCTTCGACTGGTCGGGTGCAAAGGATGCGTTGAACGTCTACTTCGAGGGCGACAGCGATGCGACCCTGCTTGTTCTTGGTCCCGATGAGTCAATCGCATGCAGCGATGACTCTGCCGAGACCGGCAACATGAATCCGCAGGTCATCGTAAACAACGCGGTCGCTGGAACATACGCTGTCTGGGTCGGTCGGGTCCATCCTGAATCGCCTGTCACGGGCACGCTCTACATCACCGACGATGCCAGCGCCGTTCCGGCGATGCTGGATGCCGGCCAATAGCCCTGCTTTCCGAGGAGTGCAACCCATGAAACGACTACTTGTTACAGCGATCCTGGCCGCCGTGCTGTTGCTGCCTCTGGTTGGCACGGCTTCGCCGGCTACGGTGAACGCCCAGAGCGGCAACACCTGGACAGCTTCCTACTTCAACAACCCAAACTGGGCCGGAAATCCGGTGCTGATACAGACCGTGCCCTTTATCGCATTCAACTGGGGATTCGGCTCACCCGGAGCCGGCGTACCGGTTGACAACTTCACAGCGCGCTTCGATTCTCAGGTGTTTTTCAACGCCGGCACAACCCGCTTTACATTGCAGGCTGACGACGAAGTAGCGCTGATCATCAACGGCGTCACTTTTCTCGACACGCGCGGCGCAGGCCAGTCAGGCAAGAGCCTCACTGTCGATGTTCCCCTCAATCAGGGATGGCAACAGGTGCAGGTGCTGTATCGCGAGTTTACTCAGGCAGCATTTGTCTTTGTGAACTGGCAGCTTGTCAAGCCGGGTACAAATCCGACACCGCCACCGCCCCCACCGCCGCCGCCGAACAACTGCGGTCCCGCCTCAGCGACCAGTGTGCAGACCAGATTCGGCGACTACACCCCCTGCATTCAACAGGGCATCCATCAGGTGAACTGCTTCCAGTCGGATGGCGCCTGGAACTCACCCAATCGCGGGTCCATTGAGACCGAGCCGCAGATCACCGTCTGGGGCCAGTGCACGGCTGACTCGTGGACTACGTTCACAGTAAGTTGTGATCCGTCGGTGCCCCAGCAGTCGTTCAAGTGCTCCAAGACCGAGGCGGGCTGGTTCCCTGGCTAACCCTGTCCGGTTTCAGAACGCCGCTGAACAAATCAGCCGGTGTGTGCATGAAAACTCTGGTCTGGCCGTACCGTATGGCCAGACCAGAGCGTCTTAACCAATAGCAACTATCACATCGCAGCGGCCAGAGTGGCCGCGACCCCTCTCAGGAGAAGATTACTCATGAAAAGAAATTACCTGTCGAAAGCCTCATTGGCTGTGTTGGTCCTGGCCGTTGCCGGATTGATGGCGGCATGCGTGATGCCTGCCCCAGCGCCGGCGCCTGTCCCTGAACAAGCACAAGCAACCGAAATTGCTCCGTCCTCCGAAAATGGCGGAGAAACGATGACACTCTTCGTCGGCCCCAACCGCGAGCCTTGCGTCGGTGTCGCACCGCAGGTCTGTTTCCAGGTCAAGGAAACCCCCGAGGGCGATTACACGCTGTTCTACGGCGACATCCAGGGGTTTGAGTTCGAGCCTGGCTACGAGTACGAGCTTCTCGTCGAGAAGACCACGATCCCCAATCCGCCCGCCGATGCATCTTCTTTGCAATACTCGCTGGTGGAAGTCGTAAGCAAGACGCCCGCAGCGACCACGGCAACGCTGGAAGGTACCACCTGGCAGCTCATCGCCTATCTTGACGGCGCCGGCAACCTGACGCTGCCCTACCGCGAGGCGCCGGCTACCCTGACGATGGTAGATGGACAGGCCACCGGTAACACGGGCTGCAACAACTACTTCGGCAGCTATACGCTGGACGGCGACAGCCTGACCTTCGGTCCCATGGGCGCAACCATGATGGCGTGCCCCGAGCCGCAGTCGGCGCAGGAGCAGGCTTATCTGGCCGGGTTGGCCAATGTCGCCAGCTACGTTGTCGTCGGAAACCAGCTGCACTTCCTCAATGCTGACGGCGAAATCATCATGGCCTTCGAGCCGCAGCAGTCGACGGGCCTCACTGGCACCGTCTGGTCGGCTACCGGCGTTAACAACGGCAAGCAGGCAGTAGTCTCTCTGGTGGCAGGTACTGAGATCACAGCGGTCTTCGCCGAAGATGGCACCCTGAGTGGTTCGGCCGGCTGTAACAACTACACGACCACCTACACGGTCGATGGCGATAACATCACCATCGGTATGGGCGCCTCGACGATGATGTTCTGCGCCGAGCCGGAAGGCGTTATGGACCAGGAAGCGCAGTATCTGGCTGCCCTGGAAACCGCTGCCACCTACACCATCACAGGCGACAAGCTGGAACTGCGCACGGCTGACGGCGCGCTGGCTGTAAGCTATGCTGCTGCTGGCGAAGCTGTCGTTGCAGCGCCCGCCGACACGGGCGATCAGACCCATACGCCGGAAGCGGCTCCTGTTGACGAGGCTGCCATGCAGGTTCTGCGCAATATGACCTACACCGGCATCGCCGTCACGGATACGGTGACGCTGACCAACGGCGTTTACACCACTACAGTTTCACCCGACGTGCCGGTTGAGATCTACGTCGAGAGCACTGACTATGCCGCTGGCGGCGACCTGAACGGCGTGCCGTCGGTGGCCACGATCCTGGTCAGCAATGGCGGCGGCAGTGGCGTTTTCTACGATTTGGCCATTGTGCAGGATGTCGATGGTACGCCAACCAACGTGGCAACCACGTTGCTGGGCGACCGTGTCTCCATCATCGATCTGTCCATCGCTGACAACCTGGTCATCGTTGACATGATCACCCAGGGGCCCGACGAGCCGATGTGCTGCGGCACGCTGGAAGTCGTCAACGCCTATGAGTTGCAGGACAGCGGGCTGGTGCAAGTTTCCAGCACACCGGTAGAGGACGTGACTTCCTCATCGCCCTCGGATACGATCGTCGGTGTGCTGTGGCAGTGGACCGAGTCCCTTTATGGCGATGATACGTCAACAACGGTTGACGATCCCTCGAAGTATACGCTGCTGCTCAACCCCGACGGCACAGTCAACCTGCAGGTTGACTGCAACCTCGGCGGCGGCGCCTATACACTGGACGGCAGCAGCCTGACGATCGAGGTCGCCACAATGACCCGCGTGGCTTGCGCTGATGATACCCTTTCAGACGTGTTCCTGCGCGACCTGAATGGGGCAGCGACCTACGTGATCGACGGCGACAACCTGGTGATCAACTTGTTCGCCGACGCCGGCAACATGTACTTCCAGCCGAGTCCGGACCAGCCGGCCGCTGTAGAGGCTGTTGAGCCCCCTGCCACGCAAGGCGTTGTCACGCCGACCGTGACGCAGCCGGCCGTTGCGGCTGACATCCTCAACAAGCCCTGGCAGTGGGTCGCTTTCACCGATGCGGTGAACGGCACGCAGGATGTGGCCAACCCGGCCAACTACACGGTGCAGTTCCAGTCCAGTGGTGTCGCTCGCATCCAGGCTGACTGCAACCGCGGCGCCGGCGGCTACACTATCGACGGCTCATCCATCTCCATCGAGATCGGCGCCATGACCCGCGCCCAGTGTCCTGACGGCTCCCAGAGTGACGACTTTGTCCGCTACCTCGACGGGGCCGCGGTCTGGTTCATGGACGGCGACAACCTGTTCATCGACCTCTTCGCCGACAGCGGCACCATGAAGTTTGCTCCGGCCAACTAATATTCTCTGCTTCGTGTGACCATCAGGACTGGCAGTCCTTCCGAGGACTGCCAGTCCTTTTGTTGCCTGCCCGTACGTTTCACTTTGCAGCCAGTGACGCTATTTCTCACCGCTCGGACCGGTCTCCGACCGAGTCCTGTTTTCATCAAACGGGGTGTCGGCAGATTCTCCCCGCGACTGACCCAAAAAAACAATGGGCAGCCTGGTTCAACCAGGCTGCCCATTGTTTTTCAGGCCGCAACCGCCAGATCAGGACCGGAGGTACGCCTGTTTGGCGCTGTCTACCTCCGCCAGCATTTCTTCCACCGACTCGCGACCGGCATTGCTGTTACTTCCCAGCATGGCAGCAAGCTCTTCCACCCGATTCTCATCCCGCAGGTCGACCACGTCGGTGCGCGTTCGTTGGTCGATGACGAGCTTGCGGACCACGAAATGGCTGTCGCCGTAGCCGGCCAACTGTGGCAGGTGGGTGATGCACAATACCTGGTGACCGGCACCGTGCGATTGCCTGCGTGCTGTCAACTCCCACAGCTTGCGCCCCACCACCGATCCCACGCGCCCACCGATGCCGACATCGATCTCGTCGAAGATCAGCGTCGGCGTTTCGTCGGCCCGGCCCAGCACCGTCTTCAGTGCCAGCATGAGCCGTGAGGTCTCGCCGCCCGAGGCGACCTTGACCAACGGCTTGAGCGGCTCACCAGGGTTGGCTGATACGAAAAACTCCACCTGGTCCAGTCCGCTGGTGTCAAAGCTGTAGCGCCCGGCCGCCACGCCGTCTGGCGCGTCGGAGGCTACGACCACAGCGCCGTCGTCCACTTCCTTCCAGCGAAAATCGACGTCGAAGCGCGCCCGTTCCATGCGCAGATCGGCCAGCTCTCGCTCGACCTCAGCGGCCATACGGATTGCCGCTGCGCGGCGAGCGATGGATAGCGCCGCGCCTTGCGCGCCAATCGTTTCCAGCAGCCGCGCTTCCTCGGTTTCCAACTCGCCGGTGCGAACCTCGGCATTGGTGAGTCGGTCCAACTCGGCCAGCGCGCGCTCACCGAAGCTGATGATATCGGGGAGGGTGTCGCCATATTTGCGACGCAGGTTGAAGATCAGGTTCAGCCGCTCTTCGACTTCGGCCAGCCGCTCCGGGTTGAATTCAATCCCCTCGACGTAGGCTTCCAGCGAGCGGGCCAGGTCGGAAAGCTGGTCGTTGAGGGCCTCGGCCACGTCCAGCATGTCGCTTGCGTCGGGATCGATGGCCACCAGCCGCGCCAGTTTGCCGGCCACGTCGCTCAGCAGATCCATTGCGCCCGCCTGTTCGTCGCTGCCCTGATCCAGGTAGCTGCGGGCGTTTTCAGCCAGGCGGGTGAGCTGTTCAGCGTTGGACAGACGGCGGCGCTCACCTTCCAGCGCCTCGTCTTCGCCGGGTTCCAGCGCGGCCGCGCTGATTTCATCGACCTGGAAGGTCAGCAGGTCGATGCGCCGGGCCAGCTCGCGCTGGTCGCGCCGGAGGGAAGCCAGTTCTTTGCGCACGGTGCTCAGATGGCGCACTTCGCCGGTGAGTCGCTCACGCTGGGCCAGCAGACCGGCGTAGCGATCCAACAGGTTGACGTGCTCGCGCGGACGCATCAGCGACAGGTGATCGGTTTGACCGTGGATGTCCACCAGCCGGTCGCCGATTTCGTTGAGCACCGACAGCGCAACCGCACGCCCGTTGACACGGGCCACGGTGCGCCCGCCGCGGCGCAGCTCGCGCGAGAGGATCAACTGCGCCGGATCGTCGCCGTCCAGCCCTTCTTGTTCGAGGAGCGGTGTCAGGCTGGCTGCCAGATGCGGTTCCAGCACAAAGACGCCCTCGATCTGTGTCAGATCCTCGTCAGCGCGGATGACCTCCTGGCCAGCCTTGCCGCCCAGGAGCATATCTACGGCATCGATGATAATTGACTTGCCCGCGCCCGTCTCGCCGGTCAGCACGTTGAAGCCGGGATCGAAGGTCAGGCGCAGGTCATCGATAATGGCGAAATTAGAGACGTGAAGTTCGGAGAGCATGGGAGTGGCAGGTTGGAAGTGGCAAGCGGCAAGCGGCAAGCGGCGGGTGACAAGTCCCAGGCACGGTTTACCGATTACCGTTCACTGATTACCGACTAGCGCAGTGTCGCGTAGATGGTGCTGAGTGACATGAACAGGAAGACACCCAGCGGGATGAGGCTGGGAGCGACGCTGAACAAGAACAGGGTGAATAACGCGCCGATGGCGACGCCCAGAATGATAGCGATCACCGCCACGATGCCCAGGTAACGGCCACGGCGCCGGCCAACGGAGCGGCGAATGATGGTGGCAGCGACGCCGCCCACAGCCGGACCGAGGAAGAACGCAATGATGACGCCAATGAAGAGACCGAAGATGCCAAAGAGCACACTGATGACGGGGCCGGCAATCGCCGCCAGGAAGAAGCTGACCACGGCCACGATCAGGTAGTCGGTGGCTTCCGCGTTGAAGTAGCTGTTTTGTTGCTCGCGGATGCAGTCCTTGCAACGATAGCCTACT
This sequence comes from Anaerolineales bacterium, assembly GCA_020634615.1. Classification (GTDB taxonomy): domain Bacteria; phylum Chloroflexota; class Anaerolineae; order JAAEKA01; family JAAEKA01; genus JACKBK01. The sequence goes on along the minus strand of JACKBI010000001.1, from coordinate 38,382 downwards.
TCGGTTAGTTCGACACACTTGAAGCAGACCGGCCGGCCGCAGCGGTTGCAGCGCAGGGTCGTCTCAGTGTCCGGGTGGTTGACGCAAAAGGTCACCTCGCCCGTGTCCACCGGCGTGTGGAGGTGGTCGTCGCCGATCGGTGCTGGCTTGGCCGCGCTGCTGGCAGGTTTGGGAACGTCTTGCGCCACGGGCCGGTTCAGGGTCTCCTGGATCGCCAGCGCTTGCTGGCCGTCCACCTGTTTCGCCAGCCGCTGCAAGGCAATGCGGGCTTCGCCGTTGTTGGGATTGATGGCCAAGACGTGCTCGTAGGCGCGTTGCTTTTCATCCAGCGACTGGGTGGCCGCGGCCAGGCCGAGCCACGCTTCGCTGTTGCCGGGAGAGCGCTCCGTCGCGCGCCGGTAGTCGCGTTCGGCATCTTCGCGGTCGCCCAGGCTGGCGGCTGCGCCGGCTTGATCCAGCAGTTCACGCAGTGTTAAGGCTTGTTCGTCCAATGGTTACTTCCGTCGTTTCTTTGATAACGATGTCAACGTCATGCCCGTAGGGGCGGGCATCCAGGCCGCACTCAGGACGGAGCGTATGCTCGCGAAAGGATGTTGTCGACTCCCGCGAAGGCGGGAGTGACGGGTAAACTGGTCACAGGTTCCACTTCAAACGTTGCATCAGCGTCCGGTAGAAATAAGCTGGCGAGCGGACGCGCACAAAGCGGGCCGATGAGGTGCTGGCATTGACTTCAACCGTGTCGCCGGTGTGCACTTCGACGTCGAACTGGCCATCGACACTGAGAATCACCTGGTGGTCGGCCGACACCTCCAGACGGACAGTCGAGCCTTCGGCCAGAACGACGGCACGATCCAGACTCAGGTGAGCGGCGATGGGAACGACCACGATATTGCGCAGCTCAGGCGGCAGGATCGGCCCACCGGCCGCCAGCCCGTAGCCCGTAGAGCCGGTCGGCGTGGAGACGATGACGCCGTCAGCGGCGTAGCTGGTCAGGTAGTCGCCGTCGATCCAGGTCGCGACCCGCACGATACGCGCCAGCCGGCCACGCGCGACCACGACCTCGTTGAGAGCCTGGAAATGCTCATCGTGTGCGCCATCCTGTGCTCCATCGCGTCGCAGGCAGGCATCCAGCATCATACGCCGTTCCAACCAATAATCGCCGGCCATGATGCTGGTCAACGGCTCGCGCCAGTTGTCCGGCTCGACCTCGGCCAGGAAACCCAGCCGGCCCATCTTGACGCCTAGAATCGGCACTTCGTGCTGGGCGCCTGTGCGCGCGGCGCGAAGGATGGTGCCGTCGCCGCCCAGCGTAATCAGCATGTCCAGCCGCGGCGCTGTCTCCAGGCGAGCCGTAATGCCATCCTCGTTCCAGGCCGAGTCCAACCAGGCCGTTCCGCCGTTCTCGTGGATGTACTGCGCCATTTGCTCGGCCAGTGGAAGCGAGTCTGGCTTGCGCGGGTGGTGCAGAATGCCGACGCTGCGCACGGGGCGCAGTTCCGGCGGCCGTTGATTGTTTTCCATGGCGTGTGATGGCTCCAGCCGTTAACTCAGCCGTTCTTGCAGCCAGGCGACTACCGCGCCACGGTCCACGGGCTGCTGCTGGCCGTCCGCCAGGCTGCGCACGGTCAGTTGCCCGCTGGCCAGCTCACCCTCGCCAATAATGACGACGAAGGCGACATTGGCACGATTAGCCGACTTGAGCTGGCTCTTGAGGCTGCGGTCACCGAAGGGCAGCACTGCGCCGATGCCCGCCCTGCGCAACTCGCTGACCAGGGACACGGCCGCCTGCTTTGCCTGCCGGCCGATCTCATCGCGCCCGGTGTAGGAAACTTGCACCTGGGGCGCGGGCACCGGTGGCGGAATGATTCCCTGCGCCTTAAGCGTGAGTATCTGGCGCTCGATGCCGCTGCCGAAGCCAATGCCCGGCGTTGGCGGTCCGCCTAACAGCTCGATCAGCCCGTCGTAGCGACCGCCGCCACAGACGGCCGCTTGCGCGCCGATGCCCTCGGCCCAGACTTCGAAGACGGTCTTGGTGTAATAGTCGAAGCCGCGCACCAGGCGGGTGTTGACGGTGTAGGCGACGCCAGCGTCGTCCAGGTAGCCGCGCAGCGCGGCGAAGTGCTCGCGGCACTCATCACACAGGTAATCGATGCTGCGCGGCGCGTCCTCGATCAGCCCTTGCATGGCCTCTTCTTTGGAATCGAGCAGGCGCAGCGGATTGAGCGCCAGCCGCTGTTGGTCGATTTCATTGAGCTTGTCGCGGTGCGCAGAGAAATATTCGACCAGCGCAGCGATGTGGGATGGCCGGCAGTTCGGGCAGCCGATGGAATTGACCTGGAACGCAAGGCCCTGAAAACCCAGGTCGGCGAACAGGTTGTAGGCGATGGACATCACCTCGAAATCGACCGCCGGGTCCAGTTCGCCAAGCGCTTCGACGTTCCACTGCGTGTGTTGACGGTAGCGGCCAGCCTGCGGGCGTTCCTGGCGGAAGATCGGCCCGATGGAGTAGAGTTTTACCGGCGACGGCTTGACCTTCATGCCGTGTTCCAGGTAGGCGCGCATGATGCCGGCAGTGAACTCCGGACGCAGCGTCAGGCTGTTCTCGCCGTTATCTTCGAAGGTGTACATCTCCTTCTGCACCATCACATCCGCGCCGGCGCCGGCGCCGCGCTCGAACAGATCTGTGTCCTCGAAAATGGGCGGGTCGATGCGTTCGAATCCATACAGGCCGGCCAGCCGCTCAATGGTGGATGTGATGTGCCGCCAGTAGGGCCAATCCTCCGGCAGGATGTCGTTGGTTCCTCGGGGTGCCTGGTATAACAAGATGTGCCTCTCAGCGAAAACGCGCGTCTTTTGGAAGTTCAGCTTTCTCGAAAATGGCAAACATGCCGGTTGTGGGCCGTCACGAAGGGCCTGATTTTTCGACACAGCCAAACGTCATGTCAGCGCCCGATTATAGCTGATTTTCGAAGGTCTGTCTAAGTCAGGCGCGGCTGGTGGACAGGCTAAAGCAGAGATGGTACAATCTGCATGTCTTGTGGGCGAATCAACGAGTACACTGGTACAGGCAACACAGCTCCGGCTGTCCTTGCTGAAATGGGCGAAATGGACCTACTTTTCGATGCTTTGAATCGCAGCGCCGATGGTGCATATGTGATCGATGCTGACCAGCGCATCGTCTTTTGGAACGCGGCTGCCGAGCGGATGTTGGGCTACGGCAGCGCGGAAGTGATAGGGCGTCCGTGCCACGAAGTGTTACAGGGGCGAGACGACAACAATAACGTCTGGTGCCGGTTGCGTTGCAAGGTGGCAGTGCGGTCGAGCAAGGGCGACGCCGTCGACACGTTCACCGTGTGTGCGCAGTCAAGCCAGGGCACGCCGCGCTGGATCAACGTCAGCATTCTTCCTTTTCCCGTCACCACCGAAAGCGGGGCGCGCCTGGTGGTGCATCTGTTCCGCGATGGCACGGTGCAGAAACAGCAGGAGGCGTTGTCAAACCAGATACTGATGGCAGTGCAAACCCTCCAGTTGCCGGTGGCTGGAAACCCGGTCCCGCCTGTTGTAGCTGCCAGCCAGCACGATGTAATGCTGACGCATCGCGAGCTGCAAGTGTTGGATCTCCTGGCCCGCGGCATGAATACCACTGCCGTGGCCGAGTCGCTCTCCATTTCGGTATCGACGACCCGAAACCACATCCAGAACATCTTTCAAAAGCTCCAGGTCCACAGCCGAGCGCAGGCGGTGGCCTATGCGTTCGAGCATGGTTTGGTATCCCATCAATAGCCTAAGTATGTGATGGGGGAAACATCACGAAATAGTGCATTTGCACTAGACGAAATAGGTCAGTTGCATCTTCCCACCAGGGCTGGTCTCGCGGTACACTGACAGTGCAACGGACTAAAACGTGCAAAACGTTCAAAACGCCAAAAGCGATCACTGACGATCGTGGTCGTTGCGGCGCACCCTTCCTGCCAATGTTGTCAGGCAGGGTGTGCGTTTTTTGTTACAGATCGGTTAAAAGGCTACCGGTACCAGGTTTCTTCTCCATCCACAACTGTCCTCGCTGTTGAGAAAACCTTTGTCCCACAATCCATCCCTTTCCTCGTTTTTCAGAAGCCTGGTCCCGTAGCCATTTTCAGGAGTCACCTTATGAACAAAAACAGTCCTGGCAACCGTCTCCTGAGTCGCGCCGAAGTCGCCGAACTTTTCGGCGTATCCCCAAGCACGGTCACCCGGTGGGCCGATGCTGGTTTGATTCCTACTACCAAGACCCTGGGCGGACATCGCCGCTACGACGCCACGGTCATCAACGAACTGATGCACCAATTTCGCGAGGAGACCATCATTATGGAGGATCTGATTCTGGGTTTGCCCACTATGTGGGCGGACCACCACGTGCTCACGGTTCGCAACACATTGCTTGCCCTGGACGGCATTGAGGATGTCCAGGCCAGCTCTGCGTTCAAAACCGTGAAGGTAACTTTCGATTCGAGCCGCGTTTCTTCACAGATTATCGTCATGGCGCTGCTGGATGCCGGCTATGCACCGGCAGGTTTCAACGGCAGTGTGATCAATGTGCCTGTGTCCAACGGCAAAGCCGATCCTGGCTGGACCGTGCTGGCCACGCGCGCGATTCAAACCAACCCGGCGGACATGGCGATGTCGGGCGAGTTCAGAAAGTATTAGTGCGATAGTGCGATAGTTTCTTGGTGCGATAGTGCGGTTTTCTTGAAAACTATCGAACTATCGAACTGTCTCACTACCGAACTGTCCACTAAGGAGACCAACCATGGCGAGAAAAGGACGTGAGATCAGCGAACGTTCCATGGACCCGGCTGCGCAGGCGATCCTGATTCGTGCCGACGCGCTGGGCATCGGGACGGCATTTACCCGCGCTGAGCAGATGGTTCCGTGTAACATCGGCAGCGGCAAGAGCGGCATGTGCTGCAAGAACTGCTTTATGGGACCGTGCCGCATCACTAAGGACGGACAGGTGGGTGTTTGCGGTGCAACCCTGGAGACGATCGCCGCCCGCAACCTGGCAAGATCGATTGCTTCCGGCGCGGCGGCCCATTCCGACCACGGCCGCGACCTGGCGTTTACACTGGAAGCGGTCGCCAAGGGCGAAGCGCCCGGCTATGCAATCCGCGATGTGGCCAAGCTATGGGACGTGGCGGCCCGCGTTGGCATTCCCACGGAGGGGCGCGCGGTCAACGACGTGGCGCTGGATGTTGCTCACAAATCGTTGGCTGAGTTCGGCCAGCAGCGCGGCGAGCTGAGCTATCTCAAGAACGCGCCCAAGAAGCGTTATGAACTGTGGAAGAAGTTGGACCTGTCGCCGCGCGGCATCGACCGCGAGATCGTGGACACGCTGCACCGCACCCACATGGGCGACGACCAGGACCCGGCGCATATCCTTAAAGGAGCGATCCGCACCGCAATCGCCGATGGGTGGGGCGGCAGCATGTGGGCCACCGACATCAGCGATATTCTATTCGGCACGCCCAGCCCCAAGGTCAGCCAGGTCAACCTCGGCGTCCTCAAAACTGACGAGGTCAACATCCTGGTCCACGGCCACGAGCCGACGCTGAGCGAGATGATCGTGGCCGCGGTGCAGGATCCCGAACTGATCGAATACGCCAAAAGCAAGGGCGCTGCCGGCATCTGCCTGGCCGGCATCTGCTGCACCTCCAACGAGGTGATGATGCGCCAGGGTATCCCCAGCGCCGGCAACTTCCTGCACCAGGAACTGGCCATCCTGACCGGCGCCATCGAGGCGATGGTGGTGGACGTGCAGTGCATCATGCAGGCGCTGCCAAACGTGGCCGATAACTTCCACACCAAGGTCATTACCACCTCACCCAAGGTCAAGATGCCGGGCGCGCTGCACATGGAGTTCGACGAGCACCATGCGCTGGAGATCGCCAAGGACATCGTGCGCATGGCCATCGACAACTACGAAAACCGCGGCGAGGTCATGATCCCCGACGTCAAGCAGGATGTGGTGCCCGGTTTCAGCCACGAGTACCTGAACTACATGCTGGGCGGCAACTACCGCGGCTCCTTCCGGCCCTTGAACGACGCGATCATGTCGGGCCGCATTCGCGGCGCGGCGGCGGTGGTGGGTTGCAACAATCCCAAGGTGACGCAGGACAAGGACCACATCGACATCACTGCCGAACTGCTGAAGAACGACGTGTTGGTGGTCCAGACGGGTTGCGGCGCGATTGCGGCTGGCAAATTCGGCATGTTGCTGGGCGAGGCTGCGATGGAGATGGCCGGGCCGGGCCTGCGCGAGGTGTGCGAGGCCGTCGGCATCCCGCCGGTGCTGCACATGGGCTCGTGCGTGGACAACAGCCGCATCCTGACCGTGCTGACCCAGATGGCCACCGAAGGCGGGCTGGGCGACGATGTCAGCGACCTGCCGGCGGTCGGCATCGCGCCGGAGTGGATGAGCGAGAAGGCGCTGGCCATCGGCACCTACGCCGCGGCGTCGGGCGCCTACGTCCTGTTCGGCGTCGAGTCGCCCTACGAGTTCAGCGAAGAGGTGTCAGACCTGATTTCCGAGGGCTGGGAGGACATGATGGGCGGCAAGATGGAGTTCCTGGCCGACCCGAAGGAGATCGTCCGCCGCAGCCTGGAGCACATCGACAAGAAGCGCGCCGAGTTGAAGCTGCCGGTCTACGATCCGGCCAAATACGGCAAGAGCGGCGACTACCCGTTGCGCGACTACTTTGAGCTACCGATCGAAGAACAGCAGGCTATGCTGTACGGCGTACCGGCGTGAGGCAGTTTTCAGTATTCAGTAAGCAGTAATCAGTTCTGAACCAACTGATCACTGATCACTGACTACTGATCACTGGACACAGGAGAACTACCAATGTCACGATATATCGCAAGTCGAGCAATCCGCGGCGCGCACCTGCTGGTCAACGAGGCCGATGAGATGCTGAGCCAGACCATCGCCGAGTTGGGGCCGGATGCGCCGGTCGCGTTTCCCAACACCGCCTACTACCTGCCCACCATCAACGGCATGATGGGCCTGCAGGTCGAGACGCTGGGCCAGCTTGAGCCGGTCCTGAAGCACGCCCGCGATCTACTCCATCCCATGCCGTCCGACAGCCGCTGGATGCCCTACCTGGGCGAAACGCTGGACAGCGGCATGGCGACCCTCTTCGCAGCGGAAGCCATCGAGGCCGTACGTTTCGTCCGTGGGGACGAACCCCAACGGATCCCCGGCTTCCACATGACCGGCGGCAGCTTCACCAGTCCCGATGCTGGCACGAGCGCGAACGGCAACAGTGCAAATGGTTACCTGAACGGCCCCATCGACGACGTGCAGCTCCGCTCCTGGGGCATCGCGCTGGTGGACGGCCGCATGCCTGGCTTCGCCGCCATCGTCGGCGCGGCCAAGAGCAACGAGGTGGCGGTCAAGATCGTGCGCGAGCTACAGCGGCGCAATATCCTGATCTTCCTCAGCGGCAACGTCAACGGTCGCAGCATCATCCATCAGCTCCAGGAAGAGGGCGTGGAGATGGGCTACGATACCTACATCGTGCCCTTCGGCCTGGACACGTTGAGTGCGATCTATGCGCTGGGCTTTGCCACCCGTTCGGCGTTGACGTTCGGCGGCCTCAAAGCCGGCCAGGCGCGCGAGATCCTGCTCTACAACCGGGCGCGCGTCTTTGCGTTCGTGCTGGCGCTGGGCGAGATCGACGACCTGAAGTACGCGGCGGCCGCAGGCGCGATCAACTACGGCTTCCCGGTCATCGCAGACACGGTCATCCCGCAGATCCTGCCCACGGGCGTCACACAGCATGAGCACGTGGTGTCGCTGCCCTTCAACGCGATCCCCGGCAAGGACGACCTGGAGCGGGCCGAGAAGCTGGTGCAGAAGGCCATCGAGACGCGCGGCGTCAAGATCAAGTTGACCGAGGTGCCGGTGCCGGTGCCTTACGGCTCGGCGTTCGAGGGCGAGGTGGTGCGCAAGAAGGATATGCGCGTCGAGTTCGGCGGCAAGTACAGCCGGGCCTTCGAGTATCTGCGCTTGCTGCCCATGGAAGAGGTCGAGGACGGCAAGATCGAGGTCATCGGCCCCAACTTCGACGAGGTCGAAGAGGGCGGCGCGATGGATCTGGGCATCCTGATCGAGGTGGCCGGACGCAAGATGCAGACCGACTTCGAGCCGGTGCTGGAGCGCCAGGTGCATTACTTCGTCAACGGCGCCAGCGGCGTGCAGCACATCGGCCAGCGCGACATCGCCTGGATCCGCATCAGCAAGGCGGCGGCCGACAAAGGATTTACGCTGGAGCACTTCGGCAAAATCCTCCACGCCCGCTTCCACGGCGAGTTCGGCGCGATCGTGGACAAGGTACAGGTCAAGGTCATCACCGACCCGGCGCTGCACGAGGAATGGCTGGAGAAGGCGCGCGATGCCTACAACGAGCGCAACGAGCGCATGGGTACCCTGAAGGACGACGCGGTGCCGGAGTTTTACACCTGCACGTTGTGCCAGAGCTTTGCCCCGACCCACGTCTGCATCGTCAGCCCGGAGCGGCTGGGCCTGTGCGGCGCATACAACTGGCTGGACTGCAAGGCCAGCTACGAGATCAACCCCACCGGACCCAACCAGCCGATCATGCTGGGTGACACTGTGGACCCGGTCAAGGGCTACTGGACCGGCACCAATGACGTGGCGGTCAAGAACAGCCAGGGGACGGTCCACGAGGTGGCAATGTACTCGATCATGGAGAACCCCATGACGGCCTGCGGCTGCTTCGAGTGCATCGTGATGCTCATCCCCGAGGCCAACGGCGTGATGGTGGTCAGCCGCGAGGACACCAGCATGACGCCGGCCGGCATGACGTTCAGCACGCTGGCCGGCATGGCCGGCGGCGGCCTGCAAACGCCGGGCGTCATGGGCGTCGGCAAGTATTACCTGACCAGCCCCAAGTTCATCTCCGCCGACGGCGGGTTCAAGCGGGTAGTCTGGATGTCCAGCGTGCTCAAGAAGTCCATGGCCGAAGAGTGGAAGGCCGTAGCCGAGCGCGAGGGCGAGCCTGACCTGATGGACCGCATCGCCGACGAGACTGCCTGCACCGACGTCGATGGCCTGCTGGCCTGGATGGAGGAGCACGAGCACCCGGCGCTGTTCATGGATCCGATCTTCTAGCGGAAATCCACCACAGAGGCGCAGAGGGTGCGAAGGCATACGTCAAACCTCTGCGTACTCTGTGTCTCTGTGGTTCATTCCTTATTCACTATGCCTACTACCCTTGTCCGTGACGTGATGCAGGTCGGCGTGCCCACTTGTCGTGAGGATACGCCGCTCAAAGAGGCCGCGCGCTTGCTGGTGGAGCGCAACGTCGGCGCGTTGATCGTGCTGGACGAGGACGCAAACATGACCGGTTGGATCGGTGAACACCACATGGCGCGGGTGGCCGGTGAAGACACATCTTTCCTGGTGGCCGGCGACGTGCTGAACGAACAGGTGCCGGTGATTCTACCCGATGTGCCGGCCGCGGCCGCTGCGCAGCTTATGCTAGATCAGGGGCTGCGCCAGATGTTCGTTACTCACCACGCCGGCGGCGTCAAATATCCGGCGGCGATGATCACCTTGCAGGATGTCTGTCGCATCGTGGCCGGTATGGAACGGGCGCCCGGTGTGGGCGTCGGCGCCGAACGGCCGTCGGCGATTGACCTGTTCAAGCACCGCTATGGTTTGACGTGATGCGTAACGAGTAATACGTAATCCGGCGTTCATGCTCGGTCGTCCAGGTTACGCATTACGCATTACGTGTCACGCATCATTCTCCCAAAGGAGCGAGAATCCCAGATGCCAGTAACAATTCCCAAGAACAAATACTCCGGCGCCGTGCGCGAGGTGACTATTGGCGCGACCAAGGCCGAGGGCGGGACGCGTACGACGACCGTGACTGTCGGTGGCGAGTCGACTCTGCCGTTCCTGTTCCACGAAGGCGCGATGCCCCATCCGCCGCGCATCGCGGTGGAGATCGCCGACCGCTGGCCGGCTGACTGGTCGCCGCTGCTGCGGGAGGCGTGGGGCGACGCGGTGGACGATCCGGTTGCCTGGGCCAAAGCGGCCGAGGCCAGCGGCGCCGACCTGATTCTGCTGCGCCTGACCGGTCCCGTTCAGCGCGGCGATGGCAGCAAACCAACCGCTGCCGAGGCGCGCAAGGTAGTACGTGCCGTTCTTGGCGCGACCGGCCTGCCGCTGATGGTCTTCGGCCCCGGCATCGCCGATCTGGACAACGAGTTGCTGGTGGCTGTGGCCGAGGAAGCGGCTGGCGAGCGACTGGTACTGGGCGTCTGCGAGGACAAGAACTACCGCACCATCGTCGCCGCAGCAATGGCCCACGGCCACCTGGTGGACAGCCGCACGCCCATGGACGTCAACCTGGCCAAGCAGCTCATCATCCTGACCCGCGACGTGGGGCTGCCCATGGACCGCATTCTGATGGACCCCAGCACCGGCGCTCTGGGCTACGGCATCGAATACGGCTACAGCGTCATGGAACGGCTGCGGCTGGCGGCCCTCAACGGCGACTCCATGACCCAGCAGCCCATGCTGGTCACCCCAGGCGAAGAAGGCTGGAAGCTCAAGGAGTCCAAGGTGGGCGAGGGCGTGCCGGCCAGTTGGGGCAACTGGAACGAGCGCGCGGTGACCTGGGAGGTGCTGACCTCCTCGACACTGCTCCAGTCGGGCGCCGATATCGTTGTCCTGCGCCACCCGGACAGCATCACCGAGATCAAATCGGTGATCCAACGGTTGATGGCGCCGGCGCACAACGGCCATTCGTAGGAATCGACGGCGCCGATCATGAACGATCAAACCACCCCCATACCCGATCTCACTGTTGAACAGCTTGTGGACTTGATCAGCCACCAGATCGAGGTGTCCCATGGCGGCTGGGTGGAGTTTGTGGAATACGACGGCAAGACGCTGCAGGTACGGCTTCAGGGCGCGTGCGTCGGTTGTCCCATGTCACAATACACGCTGGCCATGGGCATCGGCCAGACGGTCAAGCAGTACTTCCCCGAACTGGAGTACGTGCAAGCGGTGCCGTAATTGTCAGGTGGCAAATGCCAATTCAAGGAGTTCCAAATGGCTCTATCCGGTCTCGAAATCTATAAGCTACTTCCCAAGACCAATTGCAAAGACTGTGGATTTCCCACGTGTCTCGCTTTCGCCATGAAACTGGCGCAGAAGCAGGTTGAGCTGGCCGCGTGTCCGCACGTCAGTGAAGCCGCCCAGGCCGCGCTGTCTGATGCCGCCGCGCCGCCCATCCGTTTGATCACCCTGAGCAGCAACGGCAACAAGCTGGAGGTCGGCAACGAGACCGTCCTCTACCGCCACGAGAAAACCTTCTTCCACCAGCCCGGCATCTTCGTGCGTGTCAGCGATGATCTGCCGCTGGACGAGATCAAGGCCAGGACGGCTGAAGTGGACGGCTATGTCGTCGATTACGTCGGCATGCCGCTGAGTTACGACGGGCTTGCCATCGCCTACGCGTCCGGCAATCCGGAGCAGTTCGGCGACGCGGTCAAGGCTGTCTGCGACACGACCCACAAGCTGCTGATCCTGATCGCCGACGACCCGGCTGCGCTGAAAGCCGGGCTGGCCGCGGCGGACGGCCGGACGCCGCTGTTGTGCGCGGCCAACGCTGAGAACTGGCGGCGGGTCGCGCTGGCAGCCAAGAACGCCAAGGCACCGCTGGTGGTGCGCGTCGATGACAGCGACCCTTCGACCAGCTCAGAGCAGCGCCTGGACGGGCTGGCGAAGCTGACCGAAGATATCGCCAAATTCGGGGTCGACGACCTGGTGCTGGACCCCGGCGTGCGCGGCTTCAACGAGTCGCTGGCCACCATCACTCACATCCGCCGGCTGGCGCTGAAAGAGAACTTCCGCGCGCTGGGTTATCCGGTCATCACCTTCCCCGGCGAAGGCGCGACCAGTCAGCTTGACGAGGTGACGCTGGCCGGCCAGCAAATCGCCAAGTACGCCGGTTTTGTGGTGCTGGATCACTTCACCGAGGCCAGCGCCTACGCGTTGCTGGTGCTGCGGGCTAACATCTACACCGACCCGCAGAAGCCGATCCAGGTCGAGCCGGGCGTCTACCCGATCAACAACCCTGGTCCCGACAGCCCGCTGATGGTGACCACCAACTTCAGCATCACCTACTTCAGCGTTGCCAACGAAGTCGAAAGCAGCGGGCTGCCCGGCTGGCTGCTGGTGGCCGACGCCGAGGGGATGAGCGTGTTGACGGCCTGGGCGGCCGGCAAGTTCGACGCTGAGCGCATCGCCAAGGCAGTCAAGGAATCGGGCGCGTCGGGCAAGATCAGCCACAAGCAGGTCATTCTGCCCGGCCACGTCGCTGTGCTGATGGGCGAGCTGGAGGAAGAGTTGCCCGGCTGGGAAATCAAGGTCGGCCCGCGCGAGGCGGTGGACCTGCCGGCGTTCCTGAAGATGTGAGCTGGTAGATTGGTAGATTAGTAGATTGGTAGACTGGTCAACCAATCTACCAATTTACCAGTTTACCAATCTACCAATTTACTCGCCTCCCGAAATCATGGCTGACAACGACGTTTGCATGGTGCAGTTTCAGCCCGGCGGCGCGATTGTTGATGCGCCAGCCGGCACGTTGATCATCGACGCGGCGCGGCAAGCCGGCATCGACCTGAACATCCCGTGTGGTGGGCAGGGTCGCTGCGGCCGCTGCGCGGTCGTCGCGCGTGCCGCCAATGGAACCGATGCGATCAAGCGGCGCTCGACACTGCGCCTCTCTGCAGATGACATCGCTGCGGGTTATGCGCTGGCCTGCCAGACAACGATCACCGGCGATGTCGAGATCACCATCCCGCCGCAGGAAAGCATCGCCCGCATCCTGACCAGCGACAAGACGGCGCGCGCCATCGAGCTTCCGTTCGAGTTTGATCGGGACCGACAGCCGCTGCGCAGCTATCTGCTGTCCATGACCCCGCCCAGTCTCGACGATCAAACCGACGACTGGAGCCGGGTGCAGGCGGCCCTGCGCCGCGCTACCGGTTGGGAGAACGGCTTTGCCATCGATCTGCCGACCCTGCGCAGGCTGGGAACTGTGCTGCGTGCTGCGGAATGGCAGGTGACGGCGGTGGTGGAGTGGGACACGTGGGACCGGCCCGCCGGCCCGCCGCGGGTGGTGGATGTGCAGCCGGGCGATCAGACGAGTCATCTGTGGGCAGCCGCGCTGGACATCGGCACCACCACGGTCACGTTGTATCTGGTCGATCTGGTCAGCGGGCGGGTCGTCGCGCAGGCCGCGGATTACAACGGGCAGATCCGTCGCGGCGAGGACGTGATCAGCCGGATCATCTACGCCAGCAAGAACAACGGTCTGGCGGAACTGCAACGCCTCGTCCTAGACACGATCAACGGCTTGATCGCCCAGGTCTGCGAATTCCGCAAGATCGAGCCGCAGCAGATCGTCAAAATGGTGGTGGCCGGCAACCCGACGATGCAGCACCTGTTCCTGGCGCTGCCGCCGGCCAGCATCCGTCTGGCGCCTTACGTGCCGGCCGCGAACCAGTATCCGACGACGCGCGCCGGCGAGTTGGGCATCGACCTCAACCCGCAGGCCACCGTGGACTGTCTGCCGGGCGTCGCCAGCTACGTGGGCGCGGACATCTCGTCGGGGGTGCTGGGGTCGGGGCTGTGCAGTGTGGTGGAGACCAACGGCGACGGCCTGCCGGTGCTGTTCCTGGACATCGGCACCAACGGCGAGATGGTGCTGGGCGACTGCGATTGGCTGGTGACCTGTGCCTGCTCGGCCGGGCCGGCCTTCGAGGGCGCCGGCGTTTACCACGGCATGAGGGCAACGCTGGGTGCGATCGAGGAAGTGTGGATCAACGCGCAGACCTTCGAGCCGACCATCAGCACCATCGGCCAGGAGCAGGGCGAACGGCCGCGCGGCCTGTGCGGCTCCGGGCTGATCTCGCTGCTGGCCGAGATGTTCATCACGGGTGTGATCGACAAGAGCGGCAACCTGAACTTTGAGTTGTACGACCAGGCAAAGTTGGCAACTCTCGCAGAGTTGCCAACTTTCCGCGGGCCGCGCGTCCGTCAGGGTGAGCACGGCGGCGAATACGTGGTTGTGTGGGCCGAGGACAGCGCGACCGGCGAGGACATCGTCATCACTGCGGTGGACATCGACAACCTGCTGCGCGCCAAGGCGGCCATCTATGCCGGCTGCGCGGTGCTGGCGCAAAGTGTTGGCATGAGCATGGACATGATCAGCACGGTGCTGGTCGGCGGCAGCTTTGGCAAGCACATCAATGTCGAGAAATCGGTGCAGCTTGGCCTGTTGCCCGACGTGCCGTGGGAGAATTTCCAGTTCCTGGGCAACACATCGGTGCGCGGCGCGTACATGGCGCTGCTGGATCGTGAAGCGCGCCAGCGCATCGCTGAAATCGCCCGCAGCATGACCTACCTGGAGTTGTCGGCCGACAACAGCTTCTACGACCAGTTCACGTCGGCGCTGTTCCTGCCGCACACGGATATCACGCTGTTTCCTTCGGTCGCGGCGCTGCTGGAGCGTGAAACGTGATGCGTAATTCGTAGTTCCGAACAGCGGTATGATTTCCGATTACGCATCACTCGTTACGCATTACCGAGATCAGCTAAGGACAAGTACAGGAGAAATCCTTTGACCACAACTATCGCACTGGCCGGCAAGGGCGGCACGGGCAAGACGACCGTGGCGGCGCTGCTGGTCGATATTCTGGTGAAGCGGGGCGCGTATCCCGTGCTGGCCATTGACGCGGACCCCAGCAGCAACCTCAACCTGGCGTTGGGCGTGCCGCTGACCCGCACCGTGGGCGACCTGCGCGAGGATCTGCTGGCCGACGTGCAACGGACGCAGATGGGGCTGGGCGTGTCGCAGCGCGAGATGCTGGACGTGCAGATCCGGCAGGCCGTCGAGGAGGCGGAAGATTTCGATCTGCTGGCCATGGGCCGGCCCGAAGGCCCCGGTTGCTACTGTCCGGTCAACCACTCGCTGCGCCAGATCGTAGACCTGATGAGCGAGAGCTACGCCTACGTCGTGATGGACAACGAGGCCGGCATGGAGCATCTCAGCCGGCGCACGACGCGTGACGTGGACTGGATGCTGCTGGTCAGCGATCCCACCGTGCGCGGCGTGACGGCTATCGGCCACATGCTGAGGATGGCCGACGATCTGGGCATCAATGTCAGGAACAAGGGGATCGTGATCAACCGCGTGCCGCCGTCGGGCAACGGCAGGACTGTCGTGCCACCTGCCATCCAGGCCATGCTGGACCAGTACGCCGCGCCGCTGGTGGGCGTCATCCCGGCCGACCTGCTGGTGAACCAGTACGACGCCGAGGGCAAGCCGCTGGCCCAGCTTCCGCCTGACAGCCCGGCGCGACAAGCAGTGGCGACTCTGGCGGACTGGATTCTGTTTGCGTAGTTGTGGCGAGTTGCATTCCGTGATACTATCGAGGTGGATTCAGGCATTCTAAGAATAGGAGAAACACCGAGATGAGTCTAGCTGAACTCCTTCCAAAGCTTCAGGAGTTGAACCGATCAGATAAGTGGCACACCGTGCATTTCTTGATTGCGGAACTCTCCCAGGAGGAGGGTATTCCGTTCGCACACGGCGCAACGTACCCGATTTGGTCACCCTATGACTCCTATGAAGCAGCTGCCACCTTGATGAAGGTACTTCACGAAGAAGGACCATCCTATGAGTCAGGCTAAGCGTTTCGCGTTCACGACGATAGATCCGAGTCTGGGTGACACAAGTTTCCGCCCTATGTTGTCGGTTAGGCTCGCACGCCGGGACCAGTCCGTCGTGGCGGATGGGCTTCTCGACTCTGGCTCCATGGTCAATGTGATGCCCTATCGCCTGGGGTTGGCCTTGGGTGCTTCTTGGGAGCAGCAGCAGGTAGTCGTTCATTTGGCCGGCAACCTGGCCAATCTGGAAGCGCGGGCGCTGCTTGTGTCGGCCACAGTTGAACCGTTTGCACCCGTGCTGCAAGCTTTTGCATGGACAAAGAGCACGGATGTTCCGCTGATACTCGGCCAAGTCAACTTTTTTCAGGCCTTTGATGTCTGTTTCTTTCGCTCTGAACTGGCATTTGAGATACGATCAAAACAGGTCGCTCAATGATCCACCCCTTAGTCACCCAACTACGTTTCGCCCGCAGCGAGTTCGTGCGCTGCCTCGATGGCGTCTCCGACGAGGACGCGCGCCAGCGGCTGCTGCCGATGAACAGCATCTCCTGGATGATCGGCCATATGGCTAACCAGGAGGATGCGTACTGGGGTTTCCTGGCGCTAGGCAAGCGTGTCCACCCGGAATTGTGGGAACTGGTGGGCACCGGCAAGCCTGCTAGCACACCGCCGTTAGCGGAGATGTGGACGGCGTGGCGTGAGGTCACCGCGGCCGCTGACGCGTATCTGGACACGCTGACCGCCGAGACTTTACTGACCCACTTTCAGTGGCAGGGCGAGCCTATGAAAGAAAGCGTCGGCACGCTGCTGCTGCGCAACACCTATCACTACTGGTTTCACACCGGCGAAGCCCACGCCGTCCGGCAGATGCTGGGCCATCCCGACCCTTCGACGTCGCTCAGTGCAAGCCTGCCACAGTTCGTGGGCGACATGACACAGGCCGCTTATCAACCCGCGACCACTGCTGGCTGAAGCAGGCGTCTGATCACTGCTTCGGTCGATTACAGTCCCTGAAAAAGGAGCATCCCATGCCCGTCAAGATCATCGGCGAGAACATCCATATCATTTCGCCCAAAGTCAAGGAAGCGATTGCCAACCGCGATGGCGCGTATTTCCAGGAGTTGGCTGTGGAGCAGGTGCGCCATGGCGCGGTTGCGCTGGACCTGAACATCGGCCCTCAGAAGAAGATGGGCCATGAGATCCTGCCCTGGCTGGTAGAAACCGTGCAGGAAGTCGCGCCCGTGCCGCTCAGCCTGGACACCACCAACCTGGCCGCCATCGAGGCCGCGCTGGAAGTCGCCAAGGTGCCGTGCATCATCAACTCCACCTCGGCTGAGGAGGAGCGCCTGCAAAACGTGCCGTTGGTGGCCAAGAAGTTCGGCGCGCGGCTCATCGCCCTGACCATGGGCGTGGGCGGCATCCCCGTCAGCGCGGATGAGCGGGTCAACATTGCTCTGGAGTCGCTGATCCCGCGGGCGATGGAGCTGGAGATGGACCTGCCCGACCTGCTGATCGATCCGCTGGTGCTGACGGTCAGCGGCTGCCAGCAGTATGTACCCGAGTGCGTCGAGGCGGTGCGCATGCTCAAGTTCGCCGGCGACCCGCCGCCCATGGTCAACGTCGGCCTGAGCAACGTCTCCAACCAGGTCCCGCACCACATGCGCCCGCTGATCAACAACACCTATCTCATCATGCTGATGGCGGCTGGCGTTGACTACGCCATCGCCAATCCGATGGACGCGCAGCTCTGGGAGTTCATGAACACTGTCGACAACCGCGACGACAGCACCGGCAAAGGCCGCCTGCTGATCACCCTGTTCGACCGCACCGCAGCCATGGAGAAGATCGAACGCGGCGATGTCGATTGGAGCGATCCGGAGCAGGTCGCTATTTTCAAGACTGCCCAAGTGTTGTACAATGACGTCATCTACACCGACTCGTATCTCGAAGTCTGATAAGTACCAGGTGGCAAATGGCAGGTGGCAAGTAGCGAATGGCAGATGGCTGACAGCAACGTCTGACCTGCAACTTGCAACCTGCAACCTGCAACCTTTTCCCTCCCGGAGGTAACCCATGTCCCTCTTTTCCCCCCGCCGCTATCAGGCGCCTTTCAAGCCCTACCGACGCGAGGAGTCGGCTCCCATCCGGCTGTTCACCAGCTTCGAACAGGTCACGAAAAGCGCGCTGTTCGGCTGCCGCATGTGTGGCAACTGCATCTTGCAGGAGACCGCGTTCGTCTGTCCCATGACCTGCCCCAAGGGGTTACGCAATGGCCTGTGCGGCGGCGCGACACCGGAGGCCTGCGAGGTCGATCCGACGCGGCCGTGTACGTGGTACATGATCTACGAACGGGCCGAAAAGCTGGGGCGGGAGGACAGGCTGCTGGAGATCAACGCGCCGCTGGATGGCTCGCGGGTCGGCAACGAGACCTGGCTGGACGTCGGGCGGCTGTGGCGGGCGCAGGAGGAGCGGCTCAATCCGCTGGACTTCGTACGCGACAAGGAGAAGTTCAGCCGGTCCTGGGATGAGCTGTTCCTGAACGCCCGCCAGCCTGACTGGTGGCAGGGCGACAGCGAGTATCACCCACCGGCCTACACCGAGCCGCTTTCGCTGTTGGAGGCCAATCTACGCACGGGAGTCTTCACCACGACTGCCGAGATTGCACCGCCGCTGGATGCCTCCTTCGCGATCGAGGATCGCAAGGTGTGCTGCCTGCAGGACTATGTGGTGGCTGCCAACTTTACTGACAGCGCTTCTGCCACGCCGCGCATGAGCAGCATGGCGGCCAGCGTCCACTCACTGCAAGAGGGGCTGGAGCCGGTCATGCAACTCCAGGCGCGCGATCGGACCCGTGTAGCCATCGCTTCTGAGGCCATGGGCGCGGCCGGGCTGGGCATCCACAACCTCCTCTGCCTCAGCGGCGACCATCACAGCGCCGGGATTGGACCGATGGCCAAGCCGGATCAGTTTGACCTGGACGCCGTGCAGATGCTGTGGATACTGCGCCGAATGCGCGACGAGGGCATCTACCTGGACGGCCGCAAGATCAAGGCGCGGCCGCAGTGGTTCCTGGGCACAGCCGCCTCGCCCTTCGGTGCGCCGCCCAAGTACGAGGCGATCCGCATGCACAAGAAGGTCAACGCCGGCGCGCAGTTCGTGCAGACCCAGCCGGTCTTCGACCACGACCGCTTCCTGGAGTGGCTGGAGGCGCTGGACAAGCGCGACCTGCTTGACAAGGTCTACATCCTGGCCGGCATCATCCCGCTGAAAAGCGCGCGGGCTGCGCACTTCATGGCGGAGGAAGTGGCGGGCGTCTACATCCCGCCTGAGATCGTCAAGCGCATGGACGATGCGGGCGACGACAAGGTGGCTCAGCAGGAGACCGGTGTCGCCATCGCTCTGGAGATCATCGAGAAGCTCAAGAACACCGCCGGCATCAACGGTATGCACGTCATGGCCGTCCACTGGGAAGAGATCGTCCCGCGGCTGATCGATGAGTCCGGCGTGCCGCGTCCGGTGATCAAGGACCTGGCCGAGTTGAAGGCTGTGGTGGCATAAGGCGAATGAACAAAATCGCAATCACCGGCAAAGGCGGCGTTGGCAAGACGACCCTGTCCTCGCTGCTGGCATATTTGTACCAGGAGGCTGGCTATAACGTGCTGGCCGTCGATGCTGATCCCGCTTCCGGGCTCAGCAATGCCTTGGGGTTCCCGCCGGAACTGGTCGCCGCAATCGAGCCGGTGTCCGAGATGGATGAGCTGATCTTCGAGCGCACCGGCGCGCAGCCTGGCACCGTGGGCGGCTTCTTCAAGCTCAATCCCAAGGTAGACGACATCCCCGACCGCTTCAGCGCCACCTACCGTGACATTCGATTGCTACGCATGGGCACCATCAAGATCGGCGGCACCGGCTGCCTGTGCCCCGAAAACGCGCTGCTCAAGGCGCTGACAACGCATCTCTTCATGCGCCGCAACGAGGTGTTGATCCTCGACATGGAGGCTGGCGTGGAGCATCTGGGTCGGGCCACCGCGCAGTCGGTCGACGCGATGATCATCGTCGTGGAACCGGGGCGGCGCAGCGTGGGCGTCATGGAAGAGATTCGCCGTCTCGCCAACGACATCGGCCTGCGGCGCCTCTACCTGGTGGGCAACAAGGTTCGCGGCGAGTCGGACCAGGCGTTCATTCGCCAGATCGCCGAAGACCTGCCTGTGATCGGCTTCCTGCCCTACGATCCACAGGTCATCGAGGCCGATCTGACCGGACAGGCTGTCTATGACATCGCGCCGGAGACCGTCGCAGCAGCGAGAGAGATATGGGGGAAGTTGAGTGCGTAGGTTAGCGGTTTTTGTGCCTGATGTTGACTCGGTGTCACGGTTTGCATATACTGCTGCTGGCGCTTGTGGCACGACAGCACTCTGATGAGAAACGCCGACAAGCGCCTCTGTGAGGTTGAAATGAATGATGTAGCTTTGTCGAATGTGTTGGGCACCGTACAGTTTGTTGAGGCTCCCACGGGCCAGCGTCTGGTAGTCATGGACGCCGACGATTGGATCAGTCTCGTTGAATGGCTCGAGGAAGTCGAAGATCGTCAAATCGTGCGCGCCAATTTGGCGCGTTTGCGAGCGGGGCCCGAGGCATCCGGCGCTGTGCCGTTGGAGACAGTGTTGGATGAGCTATAGGGTTTGGATAGATCCGTCAGCGATCGCTGAGTTGAAAGGGACGCCAGGGCATGTGCGCCAGCGTCTCAAACGAGCGATGTTGGCATTGGGAACCGATCCTCGCCCGCCCGACAGCAAGCCTTTGGAGTGGCCGCCGGAACACTTTGAGCCACGTCGTTTGAAGCTCCGCAATTGGCGTATTGTCTACGTTGTGGACGATGATGTTTCATGGGTGTGGGTATTGGCTGTGCGCAAGCGCCCGCCCTACGACTATGGCGATATTGCTGCCCTATTTCGACAGCTAAGCTAGACCTTTATCTTCAGTGGACTCTTTGGTCCCAATTCTGGAGGTTCCCCGCTGGTAGGGGAAGGAGCGAGAGGCTCCTGGCGTATGCCGGGAGCTTCTCTTTGTTGCTGCATGTGGGTATAATCGATCTTCAGCACAACCGGGTGCCAATGCGCCGTTCGCTATCTGACGACGGCAACAGGAGCGTTTTGTATGCAATCAGGCAACAATTTCCACGGTCTTCCCACTTTTGTCATCGCGAATCAATTATTGACGGTCGAGTTCCTGGCTGAGGCCGGCCCGCGCATCGTGCGTCTGGCGCTGGCCGGGCGGGACGACAATCTCCTGGCCGAGATCCCTGACGTCAACTGGGAGACCACCTACGGCACGTTCCACATCCGCGGCGGTCACCGGCTCTGGCACGCGCCGGAAGCCATGCCGCGCACCTACGTGCCCGACAACGACGGCTTGGAGGTCGAGCCGTTCGAGGGTGGCGTGCGGCTGCGCCAGCCGGTGGAAGCGCCGACCGGCATCCAGAAGGTGATGGAACTGACGCTACACCCTGACCGGCCAGCGTTGACCGTGCAGCACGCGTTGCACAACGCCGGATCGTGGGCGGTAGAACTGGCGCCGTGGGCCATCACCCAGGTGCCGCTGGGCGGCGTCGCCGTACTGCCGATGCAGGCGCCTGTGCCGTCGCAATACCTGCCCACTCGCCAGCTCAACCTCTGGTCGTACACCCGCATCCGCGATACCCGTCTGCGGCTCGACGACGATCTGGCGCTGGTGGAGGGCAAGTCGCGCAAGCAGCCCTTCAAGATCGGCTACTTCAACCACGCCGGCTGGCTGGGCTACCTGACGGGCGACGTCTTCTTTGTCAAGCGCTTCGACCCGCAGACTGGCCAGCCTCACCCCGATCAGAACAGCAACTGTGAGGTCTACGTCTGGGATCGCTTCCTGGAACTGGAGACGCTCGCGCCGCTGGTCAGGCTGGAGCCGGGCGCCACGACTACCCATGTCGAGACCTGGGAACTGTTCACGGGCGTGTCGACTGACACAACCATCGACAGCATCCGAACGCTGGTCCAGACTCTCGGTCTGTAATTGCCATCCTCCCGGAGGTTTCCAAAACCTCCGGGAGGATGCTTCGCGCAGAGTCTCGCTTCCTGCCTCTCCCTCTTTTCGCTCCCTCCTCCTATGCCAACACTAAACGACATCATCGCGGCCCGTCCCAACGTCTATCGCTTCCTGCGACCCACGCCACTGCATCACTACCCCGGCTTGAGCCAGCTTCTCGGCGCACATGTCTGGGTGAAACATGAGAACCACCAGCCGGTCGGCGCGTTCAAAGTGCGCGGCGGGCTGAACCTCGTCGCCGGGTTGAGCGAAGCTGAGCGGGCCGCCGGCATCTTCACCGCGTCCACCGGTAACCACGGCCAGAGCATCGCCTTTGCCGGCCGCGCCTACGGTGTTCGTGTTACCATCGCTGCGCCGGAGGCAGCCAATCCTGACAAGGTGGCGGCCATGCGCGGCCTCGGCGCGGAGGTCGTGTTGCACGGCCCCGACTTCGACGCGGCGCGCGAGTGGATGGCGCAGATCGCAGCCGAGCGCGGCGGCCTGTTCGTGGGTCCCACCGACGAACGACTGATCTGTGGCGTCGGCACCTACGCGCTGGAGATCGTGGAGGATTTGCCTGACGTGGACGTGATCGTGGTGCCGGTGGGCGCGGGCAGCGGCGCGTGCGGCACTGGCATCGTCGCCAAGGCTGTCAACCCGGCCATCCAGGTCATCGGCTGCCAGTCCGCGCAGGCGCCCGCCATGCAGCATAGCTGGGCCAGCGGCCAACTGGTCAGCGCCGAGATGCGCACGACCGCTGAGGGGTTGGCAACCCGCGTCCCCTTCGAGAACACGCAGCGCATCATGTGTGAGATGCTGGACGATTTCGTGCTGGTGGACGACGCCGACATCGACGCCGCGGTCGTCACCCTGCTACAGCACACCCACAACCTGGCCGAAGGCGCTGGTGCAGCATCGCTGGCCGCGGCCTTGCAGATCAAGGATCGGCTGGCGGGCAAGAAGGTCGTCCTGGTCATGAGCGGCGGCAATCTGTCTGTCGGCAAACTGCACGACATTCTTCAGAAACAGACTCGCTGATAACGCCGGATTACATGTCTGGCTGCCGATGTTGAAGATGGGCAACTGAAAAACGACGGCCCGGACGTTGAGCCCGGGCCGTCGTTTTTCTACAGATTGTGTTGCGAATAGTCTATGCCTTGGCGCCGAACGGCAGGAATTGCACAAGACAGGGTCCCCAAACACCCATTACGATCGGCACAACGCCGATCACAGCAACGATGGCGCCGCCGGTTGAGCCGGCCAATGGTCCCATCAGGCCCAACCAGATCAGCACCAAACCGAGCACGATGCGCAAGATGCGCCCAACACCACTTCGCATGAAGTCGAGAAAACCGGCCATCTTTGTTCTCCTTGATAACTATGGGGCAGTCCGCGATGAACTGTCACGGATTGGATGGCCGGCTGGCTGTAAACGTTACATCTTGTCTAGCGCAGCAGCCGCAGCCCGTTGAAGACCACGATCAGCGTGCTGCCTTCGTGCGCCACCACGCCCAGCGGCAGCGGCACGCCTACCAGGAAGTTAGCCGTCACCAGCACCACGATGACGCCCAGCGCGAAGGTGATGTTCTCCCAGATGATGCGATTGGCCCGGCGGCTGAGGTCGCGCACGTAGGCCAGCTTCTCCAGGTCGTCGGACATCAGCACCACGTCGGCCACTTCCAGCGCGACGTCAGTGCCGGCGGCGCCCATCGCGATGCCGACATCGGCCAGCGCGAGCGCCGGCGCATCGTTGACTCCATCGCCCACCATTCCCACAGAGCCATAGGTTTTCTGCAGCTCGCGGACGGCGATCACCTTTTCCTCGGGCAACAGGCTGGCCCGGAACTCGTCCACACCCGCCTGTTCGGCAATGGCGCGCGCCACGCGCTCGTTGTCGCCGGTGAGCATGATGATGTGCTCGACGCCTTTGGCTCGCAGCGCCTGCAACGCGTCGCGCGCCTCGGGTCGGATTTCGTCGGCCACCGCGATGAGGCCGAACAGCGTAACGCCTTCCTCTGTCTGCTCAGCCAGCAGCATCGCGGTGCGACCCTGCATCTCCAGCGCATCCAACTGCGCCAGTACATCGTCGCCCAGTTCGAGCTTGCCGTCGAACAGTTCCTTGTTGCCGATCAGATAGACGCGCCCGTCGGCAGCCGTTGCGCACGCGCCGCGGCCGCTGATGGCCTGCAGGTCTTCACAGGGCGCAAAGGACAATCCCTGCTGGCGCGCAGCGTTGACCATCGCCTGCGCGACGGGGTGCTCGGAACGCGACTCCACCGACGCGGCCAGCGTCAGCAGTTCCGTTTCGCTACAACAGCCCAGCGGGATCACATCGGTCACCACCGGCTTGCCGCGGGTCAGCGTGCCGGTCTTGTCGAAGGCAATTGCCTTGACCGCCGCCATGTTCTCCAGATGCGCGCCGCCCTTGAAGAGGATGCCGCGCCGGGCCGCGTTGGCGATCGCGCTCAGGATCGCCGCCGGCACGGAGATGATCAGCGCGCACGGGCTGGCGACCACCAACAGCGTCATGGCGCGGTAGAAAGTCGCCTCGAAGGGTTGGTTGAAGACGAACACCGGCACGACGATGGCCAGCGCGGTCACGATGATGACGCCCAGCGCGTACTTCTGCTCGAACTCGTCCAGGAAGCGCTGCGTCGGGGCCTTCTGCTCCTGGGCGTTTTCCACCAACTGGATGATGCGCGCCAGCGTGCTCTCGCTGGGCAAGCGAGTAACCTCGATGTCCAGCGCGCCCGACTGGTTGAGCGTCCCCTCGAAGACCGGGCTGCCGGGCGCGACATCCACCGGTACCGACTCGCCGGTGATGGTGGACTGGTCTACGCTGGACTGGCCACGCGCGACCACGCCGTCGATGGGCAGCCGCTCGCCCGGTTTGACGATTACCACGTCGCCCAGCCGCAGGTTTTCGACCTTGATCAGCATCTCCAGCTCGCCGCGCCGCACCAGCGCTTCCTCGGGGCGCAGCTTGATCAGCGACTCGATGGCGCGGCGGCTGCGGCCCATCGCGTAGTCCTGCAGGGTGTTGCTCAGCGAGAAGAGGAAGAGCAGGATCGCGCCCTCGCGCCAGTCGCCGATGATGGCCGCGCCGATGGCCGCCAGCACCATCAGCAGGTCGATGTTGATGATCCCGTGGCGCAGTTCGGCCAGACCCTTGCGCACGCCGTAGAAGCCGCCGGCCAGGTAGGCGACGACGTACGCGACCTGCGGCCACGGCTGCGGCAGGCCGGCCGCGCCGCCGATCCAGCCGACCGCGATCCCCAGCGCGGTGATAGCTGTGAGAACCGCCTGCTTGTGCAGCGGATCCCAGCGGTCCCACGGCCAGCGGCTCTTTTCCTGCACCTCTTCCGGCGGCGCGGCCAGCGAGCGGATCAGCCTTGCGCGTTCAGCCGGTGCAGTGGTGCGCGACACCGCCATGCGGCCAGGATGCACGGTGAAGTCATCCAGCCGGCCGCGGCGTTCCAGTTCCAGCTTCAACGCGTCGGCGCAGGCGGTGCAGGCGTAGCCGCCGGCGCGATTGATGCACTGCTGAAAGGGCGAGTCCAGGTCAGTCGCCAGCGACGAGGCGACCGCTTGCAGCTCGCTCTCCAGCAACGTGTTGGGGTCATATTCCAGGATCAGCTCGCCGCGCGCCGTGTCCACCTCCGCGCTGAACAGGCCGGCCGTGCGCGCCAACGCGTTGTACAGCATTGCCGCACAGCGGTTCAGCGCTCCCGGTTCGTGGTGTGTGTGTTGCTGTTGTAGATCGAGTGTTGTCATTGGGTAGTTCGGTAGTTTGATGGTGTGTTAGTTCGATAGTGTGATAGTTCAGCAGTTCGTCAGTGCGATCATTGGTGAAGCAGGTGCTGAGTATATGCATCCAACTTTCGTAGCCAACGAACCTATCGCACTAACTCACTAACGAACTATAGCGCCTTGTCACCCGCTCACCCTGTCATCCGCGCCCTGGCATTCGCGGCACACCCCGTACACGTCGATGCGGGTGTTCTTGATGTCGAAGCCGCTGGACGCCTCGATCTGCGATGCCATCTGCAGCATCGGCAGGCCTTCGAAGTCGCTGATGCGGCCGCATTGCAGGCAGATCAGGTTGGCGTGTGGCGCCAGGTTCGGCTCGTAGTGCGCCTCGCTGCGCCCCAGGCCGATCTCGACGATCGCGCCCAGATCGCGCAGCGCGCCCAGCGTGTTGTACACCGTCGCGACGCTGACCGTCGGCACCTGGACGCGCACCCGCTCGTAGACGACATAGGGCGTCGGATGGTCGTCGCTGGCTGCCAGCACGTCGCAGATGGCCAGCCGCTGCGGCGTCATCCGGTGGCCAGCGACGCGCAGGGCATGTTGTAGTTTTTCTGAGCGGTTCATATTGGTTGTTCTCAGGTGACAGTCACTTTATCGCAGACTCCTGTAGTGCAACGGAAGGAGCGAAAGTCACTGTCACCTAACGTCTTGTTTCGTAGAATGATTACTTGTTTAGAACTATTCTAAATTATATTCATTCCTGGTGTTTCGTCAAGCGACAGATGGACGCGAAAACGGGCAGCATAGAAATGCTGCCCGCCGCTTGTTGCCAGAATATGACGCTCGTTACCGGTGAAGGATTTCGAGCAAACCGCGTACCCCTTCGGCCGCGCCTTCGGGATGTCCAAACACGGCAGTGCCAGCCACGAATACCGTCGCGCCCGCATCGTAGGCCGCGCGGATGGTGGCCTCGTCGATGCCGCCGTCCACCTCGATCTCACAGGCTGGGTTGCGCTCGTCCAGGATCTGGCGCAGTTGGCGGATCTTATGCAGCGTGCCGGGGATGAAACGTTGGCCGCCAAAGCCAGGGTTGACGGTCATCACCAGCGCCAGGTCCAGCAGTTCGATGACCTCGCTCAGCATCGCCACCGGCGTCGACGGGTTGATGGCGACGCCGGCCTTCTTGCCCAGTTCTTTGATGGCGTGCAACGTCCGGTCCAGGTGCGGCGAGACCTCCTGGTGAACGATGATGGTGTCGGCGCCGGCGTTGGCGAAGTCGGCCAGGTAGCGCTCCGGCTGCACGATCATCAAGTGCGCCTCCAGCGGCAGCGTTGTGGCTCGCCGCGTCGCCTGCACGATGGGGATGCCGAAGCTGATGTTAGGCACAAAGACGCCGTCCATCACGTCCAGTTGAATCCGGTCCGCGCCGCCCGCCTCGGCCGCGGCGATCTCCTCGCCCAGCCGCAAAAAGTCAGCGGCCAGGATCGAAGGGGCTATCTTACCTTGTTTCATGGGTTGCTTCCTGTTGCAGGTGATCGGTAATCGGTAATCGGTGATCAGTCATCAGTAGTCATGCTCTGTCACCTTGTCACCCTGTCACCCTGTCATCTGCTCACGCTCGATGGCCAGCACCTTGTCCACACGGCGCACATGCCGTTCCTCGCCGCTGAACTCCGCCGCCATGAAGGCGTCCACCAACTCGCGCGCCAGCGCCGCGCCGATGATGCGCCCGCCCAGCACCAGCACGTTCATCTGGTCGTGCTCGACGCCCTGATGCGCCGAGTACGTGTCGTGGCAGATCGCGGCGCGGATGCCGGGGAACTTGTTGGCGGCTACCGAGACGCCGACGCCGCTGCCGCAGACCAGCACGCCGCGCTCAGCTTCGCCAGTGCGAATCGCCTGCGCAACTGCGGCGGCCGCGTCCGGGTAATCGCTGGGCACATCTGCTGTATCAACGCCGAGGTCCAGCACCTCGTAGCCTTCCGAACGCAAATGGTCCGCGACTACTTCCTTGACTTCGTAGCCGGCGTGGTCGGCTGCAACGGCGATAACCATGGTCGGTTCCTTTCGGTGTTCACTATGCCCGCCGGCTGCGGTAGCGGCGAATCAATTCGTTGGTCGAGCTGTCGTGGGCCAGATCCGGCTCAACGGCGCTGCTCAGTTCGGGAGCGATGCGCTTGGCCAGCACCTTGCCCAACTCGACGCCCCACTGGTCGAAGGGATTGATGTCCCAGATCACGCCCTGGGTGAAGACGCTGTGCTCGTAGAGCGCCACCAGCGTGCCCAGCAGCCGCGGCGTCAACTCGTTGGCCAGAATGGTGCTGCTGGGCCGGTTGCCAGGGAAGGTGCGGTGCGGCGCCAGCCAGGCGGGGACACCCTCGGCCAGCACCTCTTCCTCGGTCTTGCCAAAGGCCAGCGCCTGGCTTTGGGCAAAGACATTGGCCATCAGCAGGTCGTGGTGGCTGCCCAGCGGGTTAAGCGACCGGTTGAAGCCGATGAAGTCGCACGGGATCAGCTTGGTGCCCTGGTGAATCAACTGGTAGAACGAGTGCTGGCCGTTGGTGCCCGGCTCGCCCCAGTAAATCGGGCCGGTCTCGTAGTCTACCGGCTCGCCGGCCAGCGTGACCCGCTTGCCGTTGCTTTCCATGGTCAGCTGTTGCAGGTAGGCCGGGAAGCGCTTCAGGTACTGGTCGTAGGGCAGCACCGCCACCGTCTCCGCACCGAAGAAGTCGCTGTACCACACGTTGAGCAGGCCCATCAGCGCCGGGATGTTGCGGCGCAGCGGCGCGCTGTGGAAGTGGTCGTCCATGGTATGGAAGCCGGCCAGCAGCTCGTAGAAGTTGTCGGGGCCGATGGCCAGCATGGTGGACAGGCCGATGGCCGAGTCCATGCTGTAGCGGCCGCCTACCCAGTCCCAGAAGCCGAACATATTGGCGGTGTCGATGCCGAACGCTGCAACTCCTTCGGCGTTGGTCGAAAGCGCCACGAAATGCCTGGCAACCGCCGTTTCATCGCCCAGCGCACGGAGCATCCAGGCCCGCGCTGTATGCGCGTTGGTCATGGTCTCCAGTGTGGTGAAGGTTTTGCTGGCGATGATGAACAGCGTCTCGGCCGGGTCCAGGTCGTGGGTTGCCTCGGCGAAATCGGTGGCGTCCACGTTGCTGACGAAGCGAAAGGTCATGTCGCGTCGGCTGTAGTGGCGCAACGCCTCGTAGGCCATGACCGGCCCCAGATCGGAGCCGCCGATGCCGATGTTGACCACGTTGCGGATCGGCTTGCCGGTGTGGCCGGTCCAGCGCCCGCTGCGCACCTGTACCGAGAACGCGGCCATGCGCTGCAAGACATCGTGCACCTCCGGCACCACGTTCTCGCCGTCCACGAAGATTTCGGCGTTCAGCGGCGCGCGCAGGGCCACGTGCAGGACAGCCCGGTCCTCGGTGATGTTGATCTTGTCGCCGCGGAACATGGCGTCGATGTGGTCCTGCAAGCCGCGCGCCTCGGCCAGCGCCAGCAGCAGGTTGATGGTCTCGCGGGTGACGCGGTGCTTGGAGTAGTCGAAGTACAGCCCGGCAGCCTCCACGACCATCAGCCGGCCGCGTTCGGGATCGTCGGCGAACAGGTCACGCAGGTGGGTGTCGCGGATGCTGTCGTAATGTGTCTGGAGAGCTTGCCAGGCGGGCAAGGTGGTTAACTGTGGGGTCATAGGAGTGCTCTCAGGTGATTGGAAAAAACAGGGATATGGTTGGCGAGCATGCGGCGTTGCCAGGTAAGATGCCTTATGAAGCTGTTAAGAAATGACTTCAAAGTCGCCGACTGATCGCCTGGCCTACGACCGCAGGCTACCGTGTTGACGGATCCGAAGGAACGGGCGACTTTTCAAACAAGCTTCTTCCAGGGCTGGAATCCAGGCCCGCAGGGCCTTCCACGTTGTAGCCGGACGGCTTTCAGCCTCCGGCGAGCGTCACGATGCAATTGCCGGTTTATTTTCTTAACTTTCATCAGGCAATGCCCTTGACAGCCCAAGACCTTGCCTTCAGTGAAATCGACCCGTCAGCCTGGCGAGGCAACGTTTGCCGCAGTTCGTCTGCCAGCCTTTGTCGATCGTTCTCGCTCAGGCTCATTGTATGTGAAGGTGCGGGACCGACAGCGCCCAGCAATGGCGTCCAGTAGTCGTCGAAGCTCTGGAAGCGTGTGGCGACTTCAATCGGCGCCAGCACAGCCTGCTTCAAACCAGCCGTTTCAACCAGCGAGACCAGCGGCTGCGGGCGGCAAAGCGGAAATCTCGCCCCTTCATCGTACGCTGTCGCCTTGCTGTCAAGCGCCACGGCTGCGTCCCAGAAATAGCGCAACATTTCCATGCCATCGGCGTAGTCCCACAGGTAGAGTCCGACGATGCCGCCGGGACGCACCACCCGCAGCATTTCTGATACGGCCCGCTCTGGCTGCGGAACAAAGTTGAGAGCCAGGCCGGAGACGGCAACATCGACAGAGTCGGTCTCCAGGTCCAGCGATTGGGCCAGTCCGACCTGGAAGCGGGCCAGCGGATTGGCAGTCGTCTCCTCTGCAAAGACAACCAAATCGTCCGACGAGTCGATGGCGACGATCCGCAACGCGCGGCTTGTCTCAAGGATCAGCCGGGTCAGCGTGCCCGTGCCACAGCCCACATCGAGCCAAACCTGGTCTGGCGGTGCAGCCAGCCAGGCGAGGAATTCGCGCCCGACGAGGCTGCTCCAGCGGCCCATGAATCTGTCATACGCGCTGCCGCTTGACCAGGAGTCGCTGTCGTGTTGAGTGGCTGTCATCTATGATACTCCATCTGCGACCGGGCGGAAAATGGGAGCTCGATCCAAAGGAGCCGGCTGAAAAGCAACCTGTCAGGTAGCTGGATTCTGTTCCAGCCTCTATGTCTTCTGTGCCGTCGAAGACGCCAGCGGGTTTGTCCCGGAAGGTGCTGCGGTGAACTCCGCTTCCGCGGCCGGTTCCGGGCGGAACTGGGTCTCGTACAGCGCCTTGTACAGCCCGTTCTTGACCAGCAGTTCGTCGTGCGTTCCCTGCTCCACCAACTCGCCCTCGTCCAGCACCAGGATCTTGTCCGCTGCCAGGATCGTCGAGAGACGGTGGGCGATCACCAGGCTGGTGCGGCCATGGAAGAGCGGCTCCAGCGCGCTCTGGATCAGCGCCTCGTTCTCCGAATCCAGGTGCGACGTGGCCTCGTCGAGGATGAGAATGCGCGGATCCTTGAGAATCACGCGGGCGATGGCCAGCCGCTGCTTCTCGCCGCCGCTGAGCCGGTAGCCGCGTTCGCCGACCACTGTGTCGTAGCCGTCGGGCATACGGGCGATGAAGTCGTGGATGTTGGCCGCCTTGCACGCTGCCACCAGCTCGGCGTCCACGGCATCAGGCCGGGCGTAGAGCAGGTTGTTGCGGATCGTGTCGTGGAAGAGGTAGGTTTCCTGCGGAACGATGCCGATCTGCTCGGCCAGCGATTCCTGGGTCACGTCGCGCAGGTCGTGGCCGTCCACGCGGATCGCGCCTTCGGTCACATCGTAGAGCCGCGGCAGCAGGTAGGTGATGGTGGTCTTACCCGCGCCGCTGCGACCCACCAGTGCGATCAACTGGCCTGGCTCGATCTCGCTGCTGAAATGGCGCAGCGCCCAGCGGCGGGCCGCGACCGGGGTTGTCCACGGCGCAGCGCCTGCCTGCTCCTGCCCGCCCTGCTTGCCGTTGCTGGATACTGCGGCTGCCGGCGTTGCCGGACCCTGGCCGTTGGCTGCCGGGGCTGCCTCAGCCAGATCCACTTGCGCCCATTGCTCGGCTGTTAGATAGGTGAACGAGACGTTATCGAACTGCAGGCGGCCTGACACATCGGACAGAACGACCGCGTCGGGCTTGTCCTCGATCTCAACCGGCAGGTCAAGATACTCGAAGACCCGCTCGAAGCTCACCATCGACTGGGCAAACTCGACCTGGACGTTGGACAGGGACGAGACGGGGCCGTACAGCCGGCTGAGATAGGCCGCGAACGCGACGATGGTGCCGATGGTCAACGTGCTGTTGATCACCATCGCGCCGCCGACCCAGTAGATCAGCGCGGTGCCCAGCGCGGCCACCAGCCCCAGCCCCATGAAAAACCAGCGCCCCACCATCGCCCGGCGGATGCCGATGTCGCGCACGTTGGTGTTGACGTCGCTGAACCGTTTCTTTTCCTGGCGCGCCCGGCCAAAGGTCTTGACCAGCAGCACGCCGTTGATGCCCAGCGTCTCCGAGATGATGTTGCTCATGTCGGCGTTGTATTCCATGGCCTGGCGGCGGATGGTGCGCAGCAGCCGGGCCACGCGGCGGGCCGGCAGGATGAACAGCGGCACCACGATCACCGCCAGCAGCGTCAGCCGCCATTCGATGGAAAACATGATAAACAGCGTGGACACCAGCGTCACGATGTTGACGACGATGTTGGGAATCGTGCCGGTGATCGCGTTCTGCGCGCCCACCACGTCGCTATTGAAGCGTGAGACCACCTCGCCTGATTTGGTGTAGGTGAAGAAGCGCAGCGCCAGGCTGCTCAGGTGGCCATACATCTGCTGGCGCAGGTCGAAGATGATGCCTTCGCCGGCGCGCGAGCTGTAGTAGCGTTCCGCCACGTCGATCAGACCGGTGATGACCGGGATCGCGATCAGCGCCAGGGCGAGATAAGTCAACTGCTGCATGTTTCCGTCCGGCAGCGTGACGTCGATAAGCTGGCGCAGGATCAGTGGCGGGATCAACTCCAGCAGCGAGACGGCCACGATGGTCGTCAGCACGACTAGAATCTGCCATTTGTAAGGGCGCGCGTAGCCTGCCACGCGCAGTAGCAGCGCCCGGTCCATCTTGGGTTTTCCCTTGGACGGGTCACTGGCGATGTAACTCCACCATCCTCCGCTGTGCATTCGGTCTCTCCTTCAGTCTCGCGCCCGGTCGATCTCTCGTCGCAACCGGCCTTCCTCGGCCATCAACCAATCCAGCCGCGCTTGCAGCTCACGTACGCGACCCTCGCGGCCAGCCTTGCCGCGCTCCCGTTCCAACTCCCGCCGTGTGCGCTGGAGTTCAGCGATCACCTCGTGCTTGCGGTCGATCAGTTGGCTGCGGTTCATGGCGCCTCGATTGTAACCGATGCAAGCCGATGGTTCAAGTGTGATGGTTACCGGAGTGGAAACTTCCCTCTCCCTCAGGGAGAGGGCTAGGGTGAGGGTGAATCTTCGCTGAACGACGAGAGGCATGTGCAAGCGAAGACTTCCCCTCACCCCCCGGCCCCTCTCCCTCAGGGAGAGGGGCCGGGTGAGAGTGAATCTTGGCTGAACGGCGAGAGGCATGTGCAAGTGAAGACTTCCCCTCACCCCCGGCCCCTCTCCCGCGGGGAGAGGGGCGTGTATGGGAGTTCCCACTCCCTCAGGGAGAGGGCTAGGGTGAGGGTGAATCTACGCCAACGTGTCTTGTTCCGCTTTGCCGCGCGCCGCTCCGGTGCTATACTGGCGTCAACTGCCACATCACGCCTTACGTTTCACGGTCCAAGCACCCGACAGTCATCATTACGCACCGTCGCTCGCTCTCATGATCACCCTCGACCACGTCAGCTACACCTATCCCGGCGACGGCGCAGACCGGCCTGCGCTGCGCGACCTCTCTCTGTCCATCGACGAAGGCGAGCTGGTCTTGGTGGTTGGTCCCTCCGGGTCGGGCAAGTCCACGTTTCTGCGCACGCTCAACGGGCTGGTGCCGCACTTCTACGGCGGCAAGCTCAGCGGGCGGGTCGATGTGGCTGGCCATGACCCGGTGGCTGAAAGTCCGCAAGGCATGGCGTTCGTGGTCGGCATGGTCTTCCAGGATCCCGAGTCACAGTTTGTCACCGAGCGGGTCGAGGACGAACTGGCCTTCGGCATGGAAAACCAGGCCCTGCCGCCGGCGCTGATGCGCAAGCGTGTCGAGGAAGTGCTGGACCAATTGACGATCTCGCATCTGCGTGACCGCCACATCAGCACCCTTTCCGGCGGCGAGAAGCAGCGGGTCGCCATCGCGTCCGTGCTGACGCTGAACCCCGAAGTGCTGGTGCTGGACGAGCCGACCTCGCAGCTCGATCCGCAATCGGCCGAGGAGGTGCTCGTCGCCATCCGCCGCCTCAACGAGGACCTGGGATTGACCGTCATCCTGGCCGAGCACCGGCTGGAGCGCGTCGTGCAGTTCGTGGATCGGGTGCTCTGGCTGCCGGGCCCGGACAGCCAGCCCATGCTCGACCGGCCGCGCGACATCCTGGCACAGGTTCCGCTCGCCCCGCCGCTGGTTGAACTGGCCAAGCGGCAGCGCTGGCAACCGTTGCCGCTGACCGTCAAGGAAGCGCGCCGTTTCGTGCCGCGCAGCCAGCGGTCCCCGGCGCGCAGTGCAGCCGCCGAGGTCGCAACTCTGGTGACAGGCAGCAGGCAGCAGGCAGGCGCATCCGCGGCTATTGTTGCGGAAGCGGTCAGCTATCGCTATGATGACGGCAGCGAGGCCGTCAGCGAGGTCAGTTTATCGCTGCGCGGCGGCGAGATCGCTGCGCTGATGGGCCGCAACGGCTCCGGCAAGACGACCCTGATCAAGCTGCTGGCCGGGCTGCTCAAGCCGGCTGATGGGCGGGTGATGATCAGTGAGCGGAAGGGGACTGGAGTGGATGGCCTCGGCCGTTTGGATACACGCAACGCGTCGACGAACGCGGTCGTGCAAGTCGTCGGTTACGTGCCACAGAACCCGGGCGTGCTGCTGTTCAAAGATACCCTGCTGGAGGAGCTGGCCTTCACCCGCCGCGGCCATGGCATGCCGCTCGACGAGGCAGCCGACCGGCGTTTGCTGGCACGCCTGGGACTGGCCGAGGAGGCGGAACGCTATCCGCGCGACCTTAGCACCGGGCAACGCCAGCGGGCGGCGCTGGCGGCGATTTTGGTGGCCAACCCGCAGGTGCTGCTGCTGGACGAGCCAACCCGCGGCCTCGACTACGAGCAAAAAGAGGCGCTGGTCGCGATCCTGCTTGATTTACGCCGGCAGGGCTGCGCTGTGTTGCTGGTGACCCACGACGTGGAACTGGTTGCTCGCTGCGCGGATCGCGTCGTCCTGATGGGCGACGGCGAGGTGGTTGTCGCCGGCGCAACCCGTGAGGTGATGACCGGGTCGCTCGTCTTCGCCAGCCAGATCAACAAGCTCTATCGCGACCCGGCCTATCTGGTCGTCGAAGATGTGGCATTACCCGAACGAAGAAGCTGAACTTCATCGCAAACAGACATTTCGCAGGAGAATTCACTCATGTCATTGCAATACAACCGTCCCCAGACCGTTGCCGAAGCCGCGGAACTGCTACAGCAGCCCGGCCGGCGCGCCGTTCCACTGGCCGGCGGTACGTGGCTGACGCCGCGGCTGCGCACCGATGTCGATATCCCTGGCTCGCTGGCGGGTGAGGTGGACGTGGTCGTTGATCTGGCCGACCTGCCGTTGAGCTATGTTGTCAGCGAAGGCGAAGCGGGCAGCGGCGCGCTGCGGATCGGCGCGACCACTCGTCTGTCGGTCATCATGGACGATCCGCTCTGCCAGGCGCTGGCCGGCGGGATTCTGGCCGAAGCCGCACGCCGGGCCGGGCCGCTGAACCTGCGCAACAGCGCGACCATTGGCGGTTGTGTGGCGGCCCGCGGCCCTGTGCTGGAACTGACGCTGGTGCTGGCAGCGCTGAATGGCAGCGTGGTCTTCAGTGACGGCTCGGCTGACAGCACTCTACGTACCTCGCGCTCGGATCTGCTGATTACAGAGATTGTTGTGCCCTGGCCGGCTGGTGACGTGCGCGGTGGCCTGGCGCGTGTGGCGCGGACGCCTGCGGATCAACCGATCGTCGCCGCCGCGGCAGTGGTCAACACATCAGGTGTGCGCGTCGTTCTGGGCGGTGTTGCGCAGCAGGAGTTGGTCGTAACAGTCTCCTCAGCGGTCGATCTTGCTGAAGCGGTTGCCGTTCAACTTGCCGCGGCGCAGCCGATTGCCGATTTTCGCGGCAGCGCCGAGTACCGCCAGGCCATGGCGCCGATTATCGCTCGCCGGGCCGTTGAGGCGGCCTTGCGTTAGGAGGGCTATGTTACGTTTCCTTACCGCCGGCGAGTCGCATGGCCCGGCACTGACTGCAATACTGGAAGGCATGCCGGCCGGGCTGCCTCTGTCTCCCCACGATCTTGCCCAGGACCTGGCGCGCCGGCAGACTGCCTATGGCGCCGGAGGACGCATGAAAATCGAGAGCGACCAGGCTCGCATTCTCAGCGGCGTTATGGCCGGCCAGACCACCGGCGCGCCCATCGCGCTGCTGATCGAAAACAAGGACTACGCCAAGTGGCGCGAGCGGGACATCGACCCGATGACCACGCCACGGCCCGGCCACGCTGATCTGACCGGCGCGGTGAAATACGGCTACCGTGACCTGCGTCTCTCGCTTGAACGGGCCAGCGCCCGCGAGACCGCTGCGCGTGTCGCGGTCGGCGCGGTCTGCAAGACGCTGCTGGCCCAGTTCGGTGTGCGCATCGGCAGCTACGTCACCATGATCGGCGGCGTGGAGGCGGACCGCGACCGGCTTGAGGCGCTGACCTACGCGCGACGTTTCGAG
Organism: Anaerolineales bacterium; assembly: GCA_020634615.1. Lineage (GTDB taxonomy): Bacteria > Chloroflexota > Anaerolineae > JAAEKA01 > JAAEKA01 > JACKBK01. The sequence goes on along the minus strand of JACKBI010000001.1, from coordinate 2,182 downwards.
CTGGCCGAGAGCAACGATCTGCGTTGTCCCGATCTGGCGATCGTGGAAGCCATGCGCGCGCGCGTCTGGGAATGCATGCAGGCCAGGGATACCGTGGGTGGCGTCTTCGAGGTCGTGGCGCTGGGCCTGCCGCCTGGGTTGGGCAGCCATGTGCATTTCGACCGGCGGCTCAGCGGCCGGCTGATCGGCGCGCTGGCGTCGATCCACGCCATCAAGGGTGTGGAGCTTGGTCGTGCCTTCGAAAATGCGGCCAAGTATGGGACGGAGGTGCACGATGAGATCTTTGTGGAGGAAGAGGAGACGGAAAGAAGGGAAATGAGGGAAAGGACGGAAGCCGGAACGGAGGAAAATGAGGGGAGCGGAATAGGGCGGCTGATACGGCGGACGAACCGGGCAGGTGGCCTGGAAGGCGGCATCACGACCGGCGAGCCGCTGGTGCTGCGGGCTGCCATGAAGCCGATCTCCACGACGCTGAACCCGCTGCGCAGCGTCGATCTGGCGACGGGCCAGCCGGACCGGACCACCTACGAACGCAGCGACTTCAACGCGGTGCCGCGCGCCGGTGTCGTGGGTGAGGCGATGGTCGCGTACGTGCTGGCCGACGCGCTGCTGGAAAAACTGGGCGGCGACAGCCTCGCAGAGATGCGTCCGCGCTTCGCTGCGTTGCGCCAGGCACGCCTGGAAGATCTGCCCATGGACAATGAACCCTGGCGCTTTGGATTTGACCAAGGTGAGTCCGGAACGGATTGATCCCCTGTTGGGTATGTACCCGGTTGCCCTGATCCCAATATCACTGATCCTGCTGGTTGTACTCCTGTTTGTTCGACGAGGATACGACGCGCGCACTGCACTGGCCACGTCGTTCCTGCTGATCGCTCTCTTCATTGCTGTTACTACCGAGGCAGCCTCGGCGTTGGATGCGGTTGCCAGGGGCGTCCTGACTTTTGTCTGGGCCGGTTTCGCCCTTGTGCTGGTTGGGGCGCTCGCGATTCAAAGGCCCTGGGGGCTGGCTGGCCGTGCAGCAGACTCGCTGCGCGGCTGGTCTCGGTTGACCGGCCTCGACCGCCTGATGGCAGCAATCGTTGCCGTGATCCTTGCTGTCACGCTGTTGATTGCGCTGGCAGCTCCGCCGAACAACTGGGACTCCATGACCTACCACATGGCCAGGGTGGCTGAGTGGATTTCTCGCCAGAGCGTCGCCTTCTATCCGACGGCCATCGAGCGACAGAATTTTCTGATGCCTTTGGCGGAGTACCAGATTCTGCACCTTCAGTTGCTCAGCGGTTCAGATCATTTTGCCAATATGGTGCAGTGGTGGAGCTTCTTCGTAGCCATCCTTCTGGCTTCTTTGATCGTGCGGGAACTTGGACAGCCAGGACGCGCCCAACTGCTGGCCGCATTGCTTGCCGCGACCATCCCCATGGCGATTCTGCAGGCGTCAAGCACACAAAACGATCTTGTCGCGGCAAGTTTTTGCCTGGCGTTTGCATATTTCCTGCTCAGGCTCGTGCGCAGTCTGACGCTGCAAGACGCACTGTTGGCGGGCATAGCTCTCGGCCTCGCTCTACTGACCAAGGGGACGGCATATATCTACTGCGCCGCCATCGGTTTGGGGATCGGCGTGGGCAGCCTGCTGTTTTCTGAACGTCGAGCAACTGCCAGCCTCATGCTGCGCAGATTCGTCCTGTTGTGCGCGGTTGGTCTGGTTCTCAACGCTGGTTTTTTCTGGCGCAACTATCAGCTCTACGGCAACGTTCTGGGTGGCAACAATGCGCATTACACCAATGAGAAGCTTACCGCTGACATCCTTGCTGCTAACCTGCTGCGCAACGCCGCCCTGCATCTGGATACACCGTCCGAGCCCATCAACGCGCAGGTGTTGCGCGTGTTGCAGGGTGTGCTCGGCGATCGAATCAACGACCCGCGCAGCACACTGGCAGGCACCGTATTCCTGGTAACGCACGCTATCGATGAAGACAGTTCAGGGAATCTGGTCCACCTGGTTCTGATATGTCTGGCATTCTTGGTGTTGCTGGTCAGCAATCTTCCCGGGAAACGAAAGGTCTATCTGTACGCGTCCGTGGTGCTGCTGGCGATTCTGCTTTACGCTGCCGCGTTCCGCTGGCAACCCTGGGCAACCCGCCTCCACACCACCATTTTTCTGCTGGCAGCGCCGCTTATT